>NZ_JAGSYH010000009.1 GCF_025685685.1 Acidicapsa dinghuensis | reverse complement strand
CCAAGGTCGATGCCGATCGTCAGCTCTACCTGGCCACGCTTACGGGGTACTTCTGCGATGAGGTGTTGCGTAGGCTTCTTCATGGGAACAGTCTGCTCCTCCTGCGGAGGACCTGCTCATCCCATTTATCGATATTCGCGTTATTTGGAAGGAACGGATAATCGATAAAGCCTTTGTCTCCGTCGATGAAGTAGGTGTTCGGATCGCCGGCGTTGAGCGGCGACGGGGAGCGACCGGACGCGCGGCTCCCTCCGTTTTCCGCTTGCTCCTGGGGGATGTACGAAGATAGCATCGCTACCGGCTGCAGGCAGGTTTATCGAGTCTTCGATAGCGCATGCCAGGCTTGCTTAGAAACTTCAAACTCGTTCAGGAGAATTGAATGCTCATTCGCTCTATGCAACTGCTGGGTGCTGCAATGTTGGCTGGATGCCTCACCGCCGGTGCGCAAGCAAGAATCGACGCGTGCAAAAAGATCGATGCCGCCGCGGTCAACGCTGCCGCCAGCGCCTGGTTTGGCGCGCCGGTGACGTTCACTGTCAATTCGGCTATGGGAACGACTGCGGGCACCTGCGACTACGCGACGCAGACGCCAAAACATATCGAGATCAGCATCTATTACGCGCCCGATGTGAATGTGCAGATGTACGGGCTTGGGCAAAACCTCCAACCCGGTGAGAGCCTCGTGACCGGCGTAGGAGACAAAGCGGTCTTCGGCTTGGATAACAACTCAGGCAATTACAAATCAGAGAAGCTTTCCATCCTCAAAGGAAAAGCCGTCATGGTGCTGACTATGACGCTGGATAAAAAGCTTCCCACGGTGCCTAAAGAAAAGCTGGCCGATTTCGGCACAAAGCAACTGGTCCCGAAGTTCTGATTCATGCTTCGTCCGGGAAGGGATGCCCAGCGACTGTTTGCTGTGTCCAGCATGTGCCGACAATTGGTGGAAGGTTCACGTACATCGCCAAGTAGCCGTCTTTTGCTCTTCCTTCAGTCCTGGTACGTCGGCTGTGCGTGAGAACGACAAGCAAATAATAGGTGAAGAGATGAAGATTCTCGACAGCCGGAGGGCGATCATGTGGTTGTCTGTTCTCATCCTTCTTGGGCACGTGACTGCGTGGTCACAGTCTCCGGCTCCTACCCATGATCAACCGAATCAAACAATACCCGACCGTTTGACGGAATTGAGAGACGCTTTCGTGACAAAGGCAGAGAAATCAGGGATTAAGTGCAGGATTCAGCCGCCGACAATTGTCCTTACCGATATTGCGTCTTTCGGAAATTACGACCCCGAAACGAATACCTTGCGAACCCCTCTATGGTCCCAGTTCAAGCATCAAGAAAAGACCCTGTTTATGAGCCTTGCGGGGCCAAATGCTTCAGACGAGGCTGCACAGGTAATTTTTGAACGGGGCACTCACAGCTGGGTTTTTATTCATGAGATGGGACACTGGTGGCAGACTTGCGTAAATGCAAATGTGGGACGAAGCCATTATAGGGTTGAATACGATGCAAATCGGATTGCCGCGGCTTATTGGCGCGAAGTGAATCCACAACTCATGGAGAGCCTGGCCTCAGGGTTTGATCACATTCTTGCTGGCAGTCCGAATCCTGTTCCATCCGGACAGGACCCAGAAGCGTACTTCAACCACAACTACGAAAAACTGGCGGGAAGCCCGGAATATACCTGGTTTCAGGCTCATATGATTGCGGGCGTCAATGCTGAAGTCCCACCGCCATCGTTCCTGCAAGCTTTATACGAGCCTGGAAAATGAGCCTACGGAATCGATCGCAATTTCCCGCCGGCTGGTGGTAACCACTTCAGGTGACATAACCTTGCTCAAAGTTAGAGATTTGAGATAGGTATCGGGTATTGGCACCGCTACCGGAAACGCTCTCCCGTTTACTAGACGCCTTCGGACTCATCCCACACCAACGCCTCTTTAGGTCTATCGGTGGACTTGTCAGCGAGTGTATAGGAAAGCGGGAGCGCGGCCTGGAAGATGCGTATCCATTCCGCCATGAGCCGAGGCAGCCGCCTTAACGTGGATTCAATGATTGCATTATCGCCGAGTCACTCACCGAGCCGGGTAGATTCTCAAGGGGCAGCTAATGTTGACCTGGCCGCTTGCCGGTGGCCACTCCATTCGCAAGGAATACTGCCAGCGATCTCTGCGGCTTGGCTTACAAAGCTGCGAAGCAGTGACCACGATCATGCGGCGAGCCCGTTTCAGGGGACAGAACTGACGCTTCACGCAGACTGTGAAACTATGATGTGTAGCTCACTCTGAGAAATCCTAGCGTCTGTTGAGGGGTGGCATGAAGGCGAAACGAACGCGTTGGCTGGCGGCGTGTGCTCTCATCGCATATAGCGCAATTCTGATCAAGTTCGTGGTCTTCAAGGCCATACCTATCGTTCGTATAGGACACCTGAGGTTCAGGTTTGCCGGTCCTCACACAGGTCCTGGCAACTTCGTCCCGTTCAAGACCATTGTTCCTCAACTTATTGGCCACGGGAATCACTTTATAGACATGGTGAACTTGATCGGGAACATCATCCCGTTTATGCCGATAGGACTTCTCGCTCCATTTGTTTTTCGATCTATCTCATGGCAGAGGGCACTCGTCCTCGGAGTTGTCACCGGGCTAACCTGCGAGGTGATGGAGGTTGTTTTCCGTGTCGGCATCTTCGACGTTGACGACGTGATCCTAAACGCATTCGGCGTCATTGTCGGCTACGGAGTGTTTGTAATGTTCAAGCGGCGGGCGCAACCCCGCCTGGGATAGCTCTTCAGTCCTTATAAACGCCGTTAGGTTGATCATTGCAATCACTCGTCGGTGGTTTGGTACGCGTGGTCGCAGAGATAGCTCGCGGATTTCCTTGGGAATGCAGTGTCTACCAGCAGACGGTCAGGTCAACACCAGCCGAATCGTCATTCTCGTTCAATCAATGAATCTCGCCTCACTAGGCGAATTGACGAGTAGATTTTCTCCCTGCACGACTCTCAGTCATGCAGGGAGCGAGATCGAGCCGATTCGTGCTCCTGTGGCTCGTTCGACAAATGACCACGCCTTCTTATACCGGCTGCAGAGACGGCTTTGACGATTGTTTTTCTGACAGATTGAGCCAGTCCTCGAAATGCGTCTCACCCAGTTGCGGGTCATCGGGAAGCAGTGCTCTCTCGCTTACTGCGATCCCGTAGTAGCGAGCATTCTGATCGGAGATTACTTCACGTGGATCCTCGCGCGCCTGCATATACCGTCGTACGAGCTCATCCAAACCAAACTGCTCCGGGCCTCCGACTTCAACAGTGTTATGGATCGGTGAACTCGTTGAGATTTTGGCCAGTGCGGTAGCTACATCGTCAGCTGCCATAGGCTGAAAAAGCGCAGAGGGCAGATGCACCTCGTTGCCCACTGTGGAGTAATCTGCAATCTGCTTTAAGAACTCGAAGAACTGTGTCGCGCGGACGATCGTATAAGGAATCGAAGAAGCCTTGATTAGGTTTTCCTGAGCCAGTTTTGCGCGAAAGAATCCGCTTTCGATGAGACGCTCAGTTCCCACGACCGATAGAGCGATGTGGTGCCCTACGCCTGCGGCCGCTTCAAAGTTGAGGAGATTACGCGTCGATGTCTCGAAAAAGTTCATTACTGCTGCGTCCTCCCATGAAGGGGAATTCGTTACATCGACGACAGCCGAAGCGCCTTTGAGCGCATCTGCGACCCCCTCGCCAGTAATGCTGTTGACGCCGGTCTTAGGCGATGCAGGCACAACTTCGTGACCATGCTGTCCGAGCTTTTCGACGAGCTTGGATCCAATGAGTCCAGAACCACCAACTATTACGATTTTCATGATTGCCCTCTCTCTGCCGGTAGGTTTCTAAACCGGCTTTACCCACTAAGACCGAATAGCCCGTGCGTTCGTGACAACGGCTGTCAATTCTCCTTCAAAAATTATGGCGCTCTCCAATCATGCACAGGCAATCTTGTGGTTCGTTGCCTTCAATCCCCGTGTTTGTGTCGCTGGCATTCCTGGGCGTGTCCGCGCCTGGCACAGCAACACGCAAGCAGTACAATTTTGCCGTGAAAGGGATCGCGCAAAACGATGATCTCGGCGCCTTCTTCGGGGCGCGGCCGCGCCTCTTTGGCATCGCTTACCGAATGCTCGGAAGCGCCGCGGAAGCCGAGGACATAATTCAAGATGTATGGTTGCGGTGGCAGGCTACCGATCGAAGTGTTGTTGAGAACGCGACGGCGTTTTTGGCCACCACCACCACGCGAATGTGTATCAATTTCGCCCAAAGCGCAAAATCACGTCGAGAAACCTATGCTGGCCCTTGGCTTCCCGAACCCGTCGACACCAGCAGCAATCCGGCGCTAGGTGCGGAGCGCCAGGAAGCATTGGGGCTCGCTATCCTGCTGCTGCTCGAGAAACTGTCTCCGACAGAGCGCGCTGCCTATATTTTGCGCGAAGCTTTCGATTACTCGCATCGCGAAATCGCGGATGTTTTACAAATTGAAGAGGAAAATAGCCGTCAACTCGTCTCCCGCGCTCGCAAGCACATCTCTGAAGGGCGGCGCGGATCAGTCAGTCCACAAGAGCAGCGGCGTCTTCTCGAGGCCTTTGTCAGTGCAGCCCAAAAAGGAGACGTAGCCGCGCTGGAGTCCTTATTCACTGAAGATGTTGTCTCTTACTCGGATGGTGGAGGCGTCGTTCGAACAGCGGCTCGTGCTCCAGTGTCTGGTCGCCAGCATGTTGCAAAATTCTATGCTTCTTTTGCTTGGCATTTCTGGATGGGTGTGACGGTTTCATGGGTTGAAGTCAATGGACAGGCAGCCGTTCTTATCTCGCGCGATGGCATCCCCGGAGCGCTGGGGACGATTGATGCTTCCGCCGAAGGCATTAATCAAATCATGTGGATCATGAGGCCCAGCAAGCTTGCTGCGATCTCAGCCCCAAGGTAAACAAGGTTTGAGAGAAGCTCAAACACCAGTGCTCATAAACGCGCGTGGCAGATGATTGCGACCGCTGCCCGTAGTTTTGTATGCCAGGTAGTAGAGGTGGCTGCGGATCTCATTGCGAATGCAGTATCTACCGGCAGATTGTCAAATCGACATAAGCTGGCTTTTCGTTATTTACGCAATCATTATGTTGCGTAGCGATGAGAAAGGTCAGTCGGTATACCGAAGCGTGTTGATCAGTGCAGATAAAGCTGTCGGTTGATTGCGACGACTCGGATAGTAGAGGAAATATCCCGGAAACACAGGACACCAATCCTTCAAGACCTGCACCAGGTGACCACTGGAAATCTTATGGGCTAAAGGTTCCTCCATGGATGAGCCAATTCCCAAGCCAGCTTCAACAGCCTGGATTACCAACTCAGGATCATCGAATGATGCGTGGCCTTGCGGGCTGACCGTGACCAACTTGCGGCCCTTTTCGAACTCCCACCGGTAAAGCCCATTACTGAATCGAAATCCGATGCATGAGTGATCTTTCAAATCTTGCGGGTGACGCGGTATGGGATTGGACTCGAAGTAGTCGGCAGACCCGACAATCGCAAGGCGCATCTCTTTTGTGACTCGAACCGCGATCATGTCCCGCTGGATGAACTCGCCGAGCTGAATGCCAGCATCATATTCAGCGGCCACCAGATCAACGGGATCGTTCGAGGTCGTCACTTCCAACACGATCTCCGGGTAGGTGCGTGCAAAAGAGGCTAGTTTCGGCAAGATCACCATTTGAGCAACCAGTCTCGGAACGATAACGCGAATTCTTCCAGCCGGTTTCTCGCGTTGCTTGCGTGTCTCCGCCACTGATCGCTCGATACGTTCCAGGGCGGGCGCGAGCTCCTGCAACAGTGCAGCGCCGGCCGCCGTGGGCGAAACACTACGTGTCGTCCGGGCCAGGAGTTGCACTCCAAGTCGCTTTTCAAGCCCACGCATCGAGTGGCTCAATGCAGATTGTGACATCCCAAGCCTCAGGGCAGCGCGTGTGAAACTGCGCTCTTGGGCAACAGTTGCAAACGCAGCCAACTCGGGAAGTTTATCTCGAATCATTTATGCATAATACTCATGAAGCCTATCTATATAGCAAGCTTCCATACATGAGACAAAACATCTATCTTCTGTAGTGCCGGTAATCATCATCGGCGTGAAAGTGGAAGATCCGAGATTGGCAGGAGAACAATGAACCCCAAATATGACTTTTCAGGGCAGGTTGCAATTGTCACTGGAGCAGCTTCCGGCCTGGGGCGTGCGGCAGCGAAAGCGTTTGCAGAATCCGGCACGGCAGTAATGTTGGTCGATCGCGACCAGGAAAAACTCAACAGCCTCGTCGACGAAATCACCGGCGCAGGCGGCAAGGCACTCATGCTCGCTGGCGACGTATCCGGCGAGCAGCTGGCAAAAACAGCAGTCGAACAAGCCGTGACCGAATACGGCAGCCTTGACATGGCCTACAACAATGCTGGCATTCTGGGTCCGATGTGTCCCTTGGTGGAAGAAACAGGGGAAGGATACGACGAAGTAAACGCTGTAAACCTTCGCGGTGTCTGGACGTTCATGAAGCACGAGCTTATCCAGATGAAAAAGCAGGGCAGCGGCGCGATCGTGAATTGCTCATCTCTAGGCGGTCTGGTTGGTCTGCCCGGTCGTGCAGCCTACCACGCGACTAAACACGGCGTAATTGGCCTCACCAAAAGCGCGGCGTTAGATGTTGCAGCCCAAGGCATCCGTGTAAACGCCATCTGTCCGGGCTGCATTGAGACGCCAATGGGCGACGGGATCGATCCGTCGGCGATGCAGGAATTCCTGAAACAGCAGCCTATAGGCCGCATGGGCAAGCCGGAAGAAATTGCGGCTGCCGTGCTGTGGCTGTGCAGTTCAGCTTCTTCCTTTGTCCTGGGTGTAGCACTTCCAGTAGACGGTGGTTTCGTCGCGCACTAAAAAGGAGGCCTATGGAAATTCGAAGCAGCGGCTCGCAGCCGTCAATAAAGGGTCCGGAAGACTGGTTCACCGGAACCGTCAGGATCGATCCTTTATTTGATCGAATCGAACCGGCCCGTGTCAGTGGTGCCAGCGTTACCTTTGAGCCGGGCGCACGCACAGCCTGGCACACGCACCCCCTGGGACAGACTCTCATTGTTACGTCCGGCCTTGGGTGGGTGCAGAAGGAAGGGGAAGCCGTGCAGGAAATCCGCCCCGGTGACGTAGTCTGGTTTTCCCCAGGTGAAAAGCACTGGCACGGCGCCAGCGCTAAAACGGCGATGAGTCACATCGCCATTCAGGAAAAACTTGATGGCAAGGTAGTCGATTGGATGGAAAAAGTCAGCGACCAACAGTACAGGAAATAAGCCGTCACGTTAGGCAGGAATCCGCGACTGATATTCGGTTGGTCTGCACAGCGGCGATCTCTGTACGGCCGGACATCTTATCTGTTCTTGAAATAGTTTGTGAACAGGATGGCTTCTTTCCTTCCGTTGGTTGGTACCGATAGACGCACTTAGGTTGATTATTGCGATCACCGGCCGGTCGTTTGGTACGCGTAGCCGCAGAGATCGCTGCCAGCATTCCTTGCAAATGCAGTATCTACCGGCGCGGTCAGGTCAACATAAGCTGCCCTTGAGAATCTATCCGGCTCGGTGAGTGACTCGGCGATTTACCACTCGCCGAGAACTTCGTAGCAAGTCAATTGTCAAAGCTCACCTTTCGTGAAGCCGGTGATTCCGCCATTTGCACCGCGGCTTATCTGTAAATACGAGATTGCTGGGGACCGATGTGTGGCCTTTGCGTCACTCAGCCGCGACGAGCTGCCAAAGCTCGATACGATCTTCTTCCGGATCAGCAGTTCAGCTGATCAAGGCTATGTTGACAATAGTCTTTTCGATATAGTATCAACGTTCCTGCATGACGAGAGACTCGCAACACCGCGACCTGTTTCCAGGGGCTCTGGAAATGATGATCTTGCAGACGCTCCGGGCCAAGCCGATGCATGGATATGCCATTGCCCAACACATCAAGAACCTTTCCGACGATTTGCTGCAAATCGAAGAAGGCTCTCTCTATCCTGCTTTGCAGAGAATGTTGAAGGCGGGTTGGCTGGAATCCGCAATGGGCATTTCTGCCAGAAATCGGCCAGTGCGAATCTTCAAGCTGACGGCGCTGGGCAGAAAGCACCTCGAACAGGAGCTCTCCAGCTTTGAGAGGATGTTTGCCGGGATCAACCGAGTGCTGGCGATCAGCAAAACCTAGGAGATGTCCTCATGGTCTGGCTCAAGCGAATCTTCCGTCGCGATCGACTTTACGCCGAAGTCTCTCAGTCGATTCGAGAGCACCTGGAAGAAAAGATCGAAGTCTTGATGGAGAAGGGTATGTCGCGGGAAGAGGCTTCGCGAGCCGCGCGGCTTGAATTTGGCAACGTGACGCGAATCGAAGAGCGCAGCCGTGAAGTGTGGCAATGGCCAAAACTGGAAAGCGTGTGGGCGGATCTGAGGCTTGCATTGCAACAATTCATGGCATCGCCTGCCTTCACTCTAACCGCGTTGGCCACGCTCGCATTGGGGATTGGCGCGACCACTGCTATCTTCTCCGTGGTCAACACTGTTCTTCTCAAACCGCTCACCTATCCAGAGCCGGACCGCCTCGCTCTCTTCTTTGAGACCGATGGGCAGAGAGAGTTCGCGGCTGTCTCGATTCCTGAATTCCACTTTTGGCAGGAGCAGAGCAACCTGTTTCAGGATCTCTCTGCCTCCGACACGGATAGCATTGGTTTGAACCTTACGGGCGATCACCCCGAGGTCGTCCATGGGCTTCACGTTACGGAGAACTATTTTCATTTATTCGGCGCGCAAACAACCCTCGGGCGCACTTTTACTTCCGCAGAGGAAAATCTAAACGGCGGCCGCACGGCTGTCTTGAGTTACAGCCTGTGGAAGAATCACTTCGCTTCGGATCCAAGCATTCTGGGCAAAAGCATTTCGTTGGGCGGCGACCCTTACACAGTGATCGGCGTAGTCAGCCAGCAATTTCAGACAGAACTTGGGGCCGACCTTTGGCTGCCATTGCAGGCAGATCCCAACAGCACAGACGTTACGCCGTTTTTCAGAGTCGTGGGCAGACTGAAGCCGGGTGTGACGCTCAGTCAGGCTAACGCTCAGTTGAAGCTCGCGGCGGTCAACTTTCGCCGCAGATACCCAGCCGTAAACCCGCGGATGTACTTTGTGGTGCGCCCACTGCAAGACGCCATCGTAAGCAACTCACGTTCCTCTCTGCTGCTTTTGCTTGGAGCGGTCGGTTTCGTTCTTTTGATTGCATGTGCCAACCTGGCCAATTTGCAATTGATTCGCGCCTCAGGCCGCAAGCGCGAGTTCGCCATTCGCGCCTCCCTGGGAGCGTCGCAAGGGAGGATCGTCCGTCAATTGCTGACGGAGAGCGTGCTTCTTTCGCTGATCGGCGGTTTGCTCGGACTAGGACTAGGCGAATTGGCCGTGCGTCTTCTCCTGGCCGTTAGTTCGGGAGATATTCCTCGCTTGGGCGTCAATGGCTCAGCTGTCGGGCTGGATTGGCGTGTGCTCGCCTTTACCTTGTCTTTGTCTGTGCTCACAGGTCTGGCCTTCGGTCTGGCTCCCGCGCGCGGCGCATCTAACTTGGATCTAGGCACTGCATTGAAAGAGAGCGGCCGGACTGCGGGAACCGGTTTTCATCAGCAACGAGCCAGGTCGCTGCTGGTGATCGGTGAGGCAGCGCTGGCGGTTGTGCTCTCAATATGCGCGGCATTGTTTATCCGAACGTTTGTCGCACTCCAGTCCGTCAATCCGGGGTTCAGTTCGCACAACGTCCTCACAATGCAGATGGCGCTGACCGGGCCACGCTTTCATCAGACTGCTCCCGTGGCTCAGCTGGTGAGCGATGCCCGCCAGCGAATGAACGCACTCCCCGGGGTATTGAACTCCGCTTCCACCGTTTCTCTACCCTTGCAAGCGGTGCATCGAATTCCGGTGGATGTCCTGGGGCGGCCGGCAGGAAGCGCGCCGAACACAGGCTCTGCCGAGTGGCTCGCTGTTTCGCCCGGATACTTTTCGGTTTTCCAAATTCCGCTTCTTCGCGGAAGAGAATTCAACCAGAACGACAGCGGAACGGCGCCCTCGGTAGTGATCATTAACCAGACGATGAGCAAAATGTTTTGGCCCAGGCAGAATCCGCTGGGCCAGCAAATCATATTGGGAAAAGGGATGCCGCCGATGTTCGCCGATCGGCCGCGCCAGGTCGTCGGCATCGTGGGAGATATTTTGTCCGATGGACTAGACGCTACCGTTCAGCCGATGGCGATCGTTCCGCAGGCGCAGGTTCCGGATGGCATAACTGACATCAGCGATCGGATGGAGCCCATCCACTGGGCGCTGCGCACGAGCGTCGAGCCGCAGCAGCTCACCGCAAGCGTCAAAGAGCAATTGTTAGAGGCTAGTGGAGGTATTCCAACGTCGGGGACTCGCACCATGCGGGACATCGTATCCCTCTCGATCGCACGGCAGAATTTCGATATGCAATTGCTCTCCATCTTTGGAGCGTCGGCATTGCTTCTGGCAGCCATCGGCATTTACGGGCTCATGGCCTACTCTGTTCAGCAGCGAGCGCAGGAGATCGGTGTCAGAATGGCGCTCGGAGCCGATCGCCAAAAAATCCGAAATATGGTGATCTGGCAAGGAATGCGTTTGGCGCTTGCCGGAGCAGTCATTGGAGTGGGTGTGGCGATGACTCTGACCCATCTGATAGCAAGCTTTCTGTTCGGAGTGAAGAGTTGGGACCCGGCCGTATTGATTACCGTGCCGATTCTCTTGAGCAGCGTGGCTCTGATTGCAGTTTGGATACCCGCGCGACGTGGGTCGCAAATGGATCCGATACAAACCCTGCGTGCGGAGTGATAGTGGCGTAGAGGCAATTCGTGGCTGAATAGGATTGGCGCTTTAGTCTCTTGGGAACGACGATTTCGCGTAAACCCAAATCCGTCGCAACTTGCGATAACGGCGTTTATCAGGAACAGCGCGTACTGTTGATGTGAGGAGAGACACTTGAAGTACCAAGCGGTCATTGAGCGCAATCGGGAGGAACTGGAAACTCTTCTCCGAAGCGAGGACGAAACAGATATCAGCAATGCGCTACTCAGCGCCGCTTTCTACGATCCAGATTGGAGATGGGTGCAGGAAAAGTGTCTAGCTTTCAGTCACCATCCGTCTGCAACAGTGCGATGGAATTCGGCTACATGCTTCGGACACCTTGCAAGGATTCACCGTCAACTCGATCTTGAAGTTGTACTCCAGAGGTTGTCCGAGTTGCGAGATGATCCGCTAGTCAAATCCAGCGCCCAGGACGCGCTAGACGACATTCGCTTTCACATGAAGTTTCAATAGCGCCTGAAAAGTCGGCTTATGTTGACTTGACCGACTGCTGGTAGATACTGCATTCGCAATGAAATTCTCCAGCCACCTCTGCGACCGGGCTTACAAAGCTTCGGGGCATTGGTCGCAATCATCTGACATGGGCGTTTCAAGGGACATGTTCTGGATTCGATTCTTGGATTTGATATGAAATTGACTCTAAGATCCGGATGCGAGGCTCTCTGTCAAACGTGCATTGGCGCGATGCTCGGCGTGGTTTGTCTTTTGCGAATCTGTTTGGAGGCTTACGACGAATGCAGCGAAAATCCATAATGCCCCGATGGCTGCCAGGTTGTAAACAGCGGCTCCCCATGCCTGCTCGCTGTGCGATCGCACAAATACCGGAGGTATCTCAACAAGAAACTCAAAGAGAAGGAGCATCAAGGCAAGAAGCCTGGCGGCGAGGACATCGAATACTTTCAGGCAAATTGCGCCGCCCGCAAGGATAAACGCGATGCCTGTTACGACGGTCCACGCAGTTGCAAATGGCAGCCAGTGGGGCACTATGCCTGCGAAGATGCGAATGCCGATGAGATGGTCCAGACCGAAGAAGATTGGAGGCAGCCCAAGCATCCACCGAGCGGCGATCGCTGCTTTGTATTGCGATACGAATTCGTTTGGTGCAATCGAGAAGTAAATGATTACTGCCGGTGCGATCAAGAACAACTCCTGACCGATCACGAACAGCAGGCCAGCCAGGATATCAAGCCGCCAACCAAGGGTGTGAACCGCAGCGTAGAAGCGAGGCAGCCAGAATACGATGAAAATCAAATAGATGATGGCTGATGCCGCGGTGCCTATCCGTGCGGTTCGACGCCATACGATTGCCAAGCCAGCCGCAATCATCCAGGCACCGGTGAGGTACACAAGGAACAGCAGGCCAGGGATGTGGCCGCCGAGGGATTGTATCGGTTGATGGGAGCTGTCGAATTGACCCCAGATCAGATCCAAGATACCGAATGCCATTGTTGCCAAGCCGTATAAATAGACTCCGACCTTCACTTGTTCAACCTCCTTATGAGCGCAGCAGGCCGTAGCCTTCAGCGGGGTGGGAAGGTGCATTCACACCCCATGGAGCTGATGGTATGGTGGACTTGGTACTCTGAATAGAGCCATTTTCATCTAATATGGTTAGACCAATTGGGGGAAGCCGATGCCCAAGACCGTCAGCTCGTTCGAATTCACTTTGGATAGCCGTCCGCAGGATCAGACGTTAACGGGCTGGCTCTATGGAGAGTTGCGGAGCGCCATTCTTGAAGGCCGGCTTGCGCCGGGCACCAGACTGCCGGCGTCGAGAGATTTTGCGAGCCAATATGGGCTTTCGAGGGGAACTGTAGTCAGCGTTTTCGAACGCTTGCAGGCCGAGGGGTATGTTACGAGCCGTGTTGGCGTTGGGACTTTGGTGAATCGGGTGTCGGTCGTGCGGCCTGCGCGGCAAATGAGTGTGACTCCTCCGGCTTACGTTCGCCGCGCAATTGCAACCCACAAGCTGCCGAGGCCCTTAGTCGATTTGCCTTTTACAAGAGGTGTCCGCCCGTTCCGCATAGGGGCACCGGACACGAAGGCGTTCCCTGCGAAGGTTTGGGGGCGCATTGCTGCACGATACGCGAGAAACTTCGGCTCGTGGCTTGAGACAGAGGCTGATGTGCGTGGATATCGGCCAATGCGCGATGCGATTGCAGACTATTTGCGCGCGACTCGTGGCGTGCGATGCAACCCGGAACAAATCTTCATCGTTTCCGGAGTGCAGCAGGCGCTTGATCTGTTAGCGCGTGTGCTGCTCAAGGAGCACGACCAGGTGTGGATGGAGGACCCTGGATACTTTGGGGCCACGATTGCTTTTGGCAATGTCGGGGCCGAGATCATTCCTGTACCGGTGGACGAGGAGGGCCTGTTGGTTTCCGCCGGGGAAACAATCTGTCCGCATGCCAGGGGAGTTTATCTGACCCCGGCCCACCAGTTTCCGCAGGGAGTGACGATGTCGCTGGAGCGGCGGATGGCCATTCTCAAGTGGGCCAAACGCACTGGCGCCTTCATTATCGAAGATGACTATGACAGTGAATTCCGGTTCGAAGGACAACCTGTGCCTTCGCTGCATAGCCTCGACAATTATTCGAACGTAATCCTGATCGGGTCATTCAGCAAGACACTGTTCCCGTCGTTACGGTTGGGCTATGTTGTATTGCCGCCATCGCTGGTTGACTGCTTTTTAGCCTTTCGCTATCAAACCGACTTTCGGAATTCGCATGTGGATCAGGCAATTCTTTGCGAATTCATTGTGCAGGGCCATTTCGCACGCCATATGCGGCGCATGCGTGAGCTGTACGGCAGCCGTCTCGCCGCAATGATCGATGGAGGCAAACAACATTTAAGCGGGTTGCTTGATATCTCCAACGTCCAGGCCGGTCTCTACACAATTGGATTCCTGACAAATGGAATGACCTCACGGCAAGCGGAAAAAGCAGCTGCCGTCCAAGGCATAGAAGCGCTCGGCGTCGATCGATATACCTTCAAACATCCCGATCCGAAGGGAGTGGTTCTTGGATTTGCGGCCTACCCGGAGCCGGCAATACGGAAAGCGCTCATCCAGCTCGCAAAGGCGTTCAGCAAAGAGCCCAGCGGGCGACGAGGTTGAAGTTTATTGAATTCGTCCTATGATCTCTCTTGCGTGATCTCTCTTGCGCGATGGTTCATTCCGAGAGGAGCGACAAGTCGATGCCATCCATCGCATACCGCGCATAGAGAAAGTCATGGACTGAAACCACGCGGTCGCCATCAAAATCGAGCGCGACAAAATAAGCGGGCGCTTCCAGCGAGACGTTGCGGTCGTATACAACCATTGCGGGCCGGCCATCAACAACTCCGGCTGCGTAAGCCCACTGTTTGGCGGCTGCGTAGGCTGTGTAGTATTCCCCAACCTCGCTCGTTCCTTGCTTGCGCAGCTTCGCGACAAGGTCGAGTTTGACGTCGTCAGCCAGCATCGCGCGGACGGTGTCGAAGTCTCCGATCTTGAATCCTTCGACATAGATGGTTAGCCGGGCGCGCATCCTATCTGAAAGTATCGGCAGCGGGACGTCCGCCGGTTCCCTGGCAATCTCGCGCAAACGGACGCGGCCCCGCTGGAGCGCGGATTTTGAAGCGGCCTCACTTGCACCAGTGATCGAAGCGACCTCTTCGATTGAGTGGCCTAGCACATCCTTCAGGATCACCGCGCTTCGCTGGAGTGCAGGAAGGCGCATGAAAGTTCGCAGGCTGATTGCGGCGATCTCGTGATTCTGACCGGGAGAATCTGGAGCAGCAATCATGTCGAGGGCTTCGTCATTCAATAGAACCGGGCCGCGCGCACGGCTGCGCAGGAAATCGAGCGCGGTGTTATGGGCGATACGAAACAGCCAGCCTTGAGGGTTGCCGATGACTCCGACATTTGGCAGCGCGGCGAGCGCTTTGATCAGCGCGTCCTGGACGATGTCCTCTCCATCGACGGCAGAGCCTGTCATGCGTGCGCAGTATCGATGGAGCTTTGGGCGAAGCTCGCCCACCAACTGTTCGAACGCAGCGCACGCATCATTACTCATATCTTGTTGGCAAGCCTCCGGCCGAGGCGCCGGTTGACGCCGCTTATCAAGACTATATTGGCCGGGATGCCCATCATGCTCTTCTCTGTCCGTGCGTCAGGCATGGTGGTTGTAGACAACCGCGCCGGCGAAGCTATCGAACGCGGCCAGGGCTGCGACCCTCGGAAAGTAAGCAATCATTTCAGGATCGGCTTGCATCGCTTCCACTGATGCGAGGTTGCGCCACTGCGAGTAGATGACTACATGGCGCAGATCCTGGGCTGCGATGAAGCTGGTCGAAATCCAGCCATCGAGTTTGCTGACGACGCCCTCAGTGCTCTCACGGAGCAGATGGATGAGCTTCTGCTGATTCTCCGGCTCAACGGTGAGGACGTTGATAAGGGTAGTGACGTTATTTGTCGCTGAAATTGTTGTGGTCATGGTGTTCTCCTCAGGAATGCTGTTTTTTGTGTTGACACCATGAAGACGATTTCGAAAAGGAAAACGAATCGGTCGGGCAAAAAATCAGTGTCGTTGCTCAAACGAAGTCGTCTCAGTCTGAAGAGAGTACACTCCGCTGGGAGGTATTGCTGTACGGAGTCGGTCAAGGGGACCCAATCACTCTGTTCGGCGTGTCCAGCGTACTGCTCGCTGCTGCTTTAGCTGCCTGCTATGTACCTGCGCGCAAAGCCATGCGAACTGATCCGATGGATTGCCTGCGAAGCGAATGAAATGCCAGTGAAATTTGTGAATGAGCGGAGACGGATCCCCGCCTCCGCTTTTCTCCGTCACTACGCGGCAGCAGGTGGTCCAAACCACCTGCTCATCGCGTCATCTAGCCCTTGCGCGGTTGCGTCTGCGACCCACGCCACATACCCATCCGGCCGAATCAACACTGCTTTTGGAGCGGTTACCACGCCAATCACCGGAAGATCCCACTCGCCCGCATATGCGGCGTTGACGAGCTTGACGCGATCCGCCCATGCGCTTACATCCCATGTTCCGGGCTCGCTCAGATTCAGCAGCACCGCGCGCGCCTCGTGCAACAGGCTGAAGACGCGCAGTGTGGCTCCATCGATCGTCACATCCAGATCCGGCATTCTCCTGCCCGGCAGTGGATGGCTTTCACTTGTGTCGCCATTGCTCATGTCATAGTGAACATCCAGCCCTGACATCATGGCGAAGTATCGTCTGCGCGTCTCATCCTGCTGCATCAGCTCAGCCATCATTGCGCGCAGTGCATCGATGCGATCTTCGCTGCGCTCCATTGCCGTGAGCGCCATCGTATTGCGCAGCACACGAGCACCTACTGGATGCCGCTCCGCATGGTAGGTATCGAGCAGGCTCTCCGGAGCTTTCCCTTGCACCACCAGCGCCAGCTTCCAGCCGAGATTTACTGCATCCTGCACGCCGAGGTTCAGCCCCTGGCCGCCCATGGGCGAATGCACATGCGCGGCGTCGCCTGCCAGCAGCACGCGTCCAACGCGATACTGCGCCGCCTGGCGAGTCATATCCGTGAACCGGGAAATCTGGCTCGCACTGCGGAGACCAAAGTCTGTGCCATAGACCCCGGTAAGCGAATTACGCACATCGTCTATCGTTGGCTCTATACCTTGCATAATGCGTTCTTCGTGCAACACGACGCGAGCGCGTCCATCGTCGAGCTTGGCGATTGCGCTGATGCCGTGGGTCCCGCGGCGTAGTCCCCACTCCGGCTCATCGGCCGTCTCAACTTCGCTGATCAGATAGCTCGCTGTTGCATCCCACCCGGGAAACTCGATACTCGCCGTCTTCCGCACGATGCTTCGGCCACCGTCGCACCCAACGAGATATTGGGCTCGCAGCTGGCGACCGTCCGGCAGCCCAGCATCAGCCAGCTCCACATCGACGCCATCCTCATCCTGCCTGAATGCCGTGACCGAAGCTCCCCGATGGACAGTTATCCCGAGCTCACCTACCCAGCCTGCAAGAATGCGCTCAATATGCATCTGCCACAGTGCAAGAAAGTAGCTGTGTCGGGTCGGTAAATCGCTGATATCAAGAGGAGTGTGCGCGAATGGCGCACGGAGAGCCTTGTGTCCCTCCCACAGAAACCGCTCAGCGATGCCCCGCTGATCGAAGACCTCAATCGTGCGAATGTGCAGCCCGCCGGCGCGCAATCCCGCAAGACCCTCGCTCTCACGCCGCTCCACAATCGCTACATCCACACCTGCGAGCGCCAACTCGCCCGCCAGCATCAACCCCGTCGGACCTGCTCCTGCAATCACTACCTCATGCTTCGTCATCGTGTCTCCCGTCGCGTAGATTGCTTGCTCCAGTGCACGATCATGCAGCATAGCCGGGGCCTTGCCGCAAGCCCCCGGGTGCGTTATATCTTAAAGATGGGGGGAGAAATATTTCCTCAGTGGCTCGTCCAATCCGTGGACGAGCTTTTTTAGACCTTAATTATCCCGTGATCTCAACTACGATCGACTCGTGTGCTCTATGGATTTATCCACTGGCTACGAAGCAATCTCCGCCGAATTTCTCACGCGGCGCGGCAACGGTGCTACCCGGTCTAACGCGATCGGCGTAAAAGAAGTCCGCGCATGGGCCCGGACTCTGCCGCGCGGCAGCTCTGTCCTCGACCTTGGCAGCGGTCCCGGCTTTCCCATTACCGTGGTGCTTGTTGAAGAGAGACTCAACGTCTTCGCCGTCGATGGATCGCCATCCTTCGTCGCCGCATTTCAGCGCAACCTGCCCGGCATTCCCATCCTCTGCGAATCTGTTCTGGACTCAAGTTTCTTCGGTTGCGCATTTGACGCAGTTCTCGCCGTCGGACTCATCTTTCTTCTCAAGCCTGAAGAGCAGCATCGCCTCATCGAGAGATTCGCTGAGGCTTTGGTCCCAGGTGGCAGGCTGTTGTTCACTGCATCTGCCAGGCCCGGCGTTTGGAACGACGCTATGACCGGCGTCGAATCCGTCTCTCTTGGAGCCGATCAGTATAGAAAGCTTCTCGCATCCGCCGGCCTCACGGTCACCTCTGAGTACGAAGACATCGGCGAAAACCACTACTTCGACGCGTTCAAAGAAGCGTAGCTTTCGTCTCGACTCACACCGCAGTTTCCGTCTTCCGCACCGAAACAAAAGACGGCGCTCCGGCCAGGAACCAGATCGCGATGAGCGAGTCGAAGACCATGCAACCCAGCGAAGAAGAACCGACCCGCAACTCAGTGCCCACTTAGGAACTGAACCATTTGGAGAAAGGCCCCTTTGTCCGCGCAAGCTGGGCGGCAGCCACAATCCCGAGCATTCGGGTAAGCTCAGATTCGAAATCGCGCGTAACATCTCCATAACCACTTCGCGCGTGAGCTATCTCGTGAAGAAGCGTTCCGGCAAAGGACGACAACGTCGCAAGCTGTGTGCGCTTTATCACGATATTCGATGATGCAGGGTCCCAGAGGCCCACCGCTTCATTTGAAGTGAAGAAATCAGGACGCATCGTTTCCGAAATTTTCACTTCTCGTACCCTATCTGGGAGGCCACCGATAAAACCAGCTATCGTCTGCCACTGATCGAAGACATTCCGTTCAGGCTTGCTGAGCGATTCATACCCAATGAACTCAAACTTAAAGCTCTGCTCACGCTCCGCCTGATAGACGGAGAGATCGCGCACCGGATTTCCTTGAATGTCGTTGATCCCGCCGAGAGAGGCCTTTATGTTTTCGGGCAACGTGACAATCCTCAGCCCATCCGCCTGAGCGTGATCAATTGCGTCCGTATAGGAGATAAGATCCTTGGCCGTAACAAAGACAACTTCGCCGGAGGCATTGAGGGTTTGAGATGCATGTACTGCAACGTCCGTCCATTTCACTTCATCGCGATTTGTCCCGCTTTCGATTTTCATCAACTCATTCACGAGAGTATTCGCAACGGTCGTTGACTTAGACGCAAGAAGCATTTGCTTAACGCGCTCACTGTATGCACTCCGGCCTACATTGGTCCTTTCACGATTAAGAGCTTTACGCATCGCTGCAGTCAGAGATGTGATGTTGAATGAGAAGGCAAAATTTTCCTCTTCCGCGACGAGCATTCCGGTGACGTAGATACGAGCATTCCGAGCTGGGTTCCGCTGTAGTATCTGTCCGTAAGGGGTATGGTCAAGTACAGGCTCATCTGAGAACTTCAAAAAGAAACTCTTTGCTTTCGATATGTCTTCGTCGGATAAGCCTCGCAGAATGACCTCAGTGCCAAGCATGACACTGTCTTGAGCAGGGTGGACAACAGCGTGGAGAGTGATTACATCGGCGAAGCCCGATTTCGGAATTTGGTCGAGGGTGATCTCACCCCATCGAGAACGAATGCGGATGGTTACATTGTGTCGGTTGAAAGTTGCGAGTGCGTCTTTCAATCCCACACCGAATTTCCCTATGACCGTGCCGGGATTCTTAAGCTTTTCTTCGTTTTCGTTTTGGGTCAGGTGTTCGTATCTCAAGCCACGCCCAAAATCGCGAATATGCCACGCACCGTCAGTGTTTCGACTGATCTCAACTTCTGCTGTCCGGGTGAGCGCTTGCTCATCAAGAGCGTTCGCGATGACTTCCCTGATTGCGTGGCATGTTTCCCAGCCCTCAAGCACCTTCTCAATGTTGAGGTCGAAATTACGACTTTCGAAATCATCGATCATTGTGATTTCTCCACGACTGAACGATCACCAGTGTATCTCCGTGACCGAGTACCTACCCTCGTCTTTTAACCCCCTATCCCACCACCAACCTCAGGGTGGGATAATGGATGTCCATTCAACCAAAATTAACCCGGCAAGTGCTCCCATAAAATCACCCCATTGACACTCCGGGCTGGTACCATGCCACCCATGAACAAAGTAGCCCCTTTTCTCTGGTTCAATGACAACGCCGAAGAAGCCGCTGAGTTCTACCTGAGCGTCTTCCCCCACGCCCACAAGGTCGAGGAACTGCGCTCCAAAGGCGTCGGCCCCTGGCCTGAAGGCAAAATCGCCACCATTACTATCGAGCTGGAAGGGCAGCAGATGGTCTTTCTCAACGGCGGCCCCGCCTATCAGCTCAACCCGGCTTTTTCCTACTTCGTCCGCTGCGACTCTCAACAGGAGATCGACAGTTATTGGGACAAGCTCATCGAAGGCGGCAAGCCCATGGCCTGTGGCTGGCTCACGGACCGCTTCGGCCTGTGCTGGCAGATCGTGCCTCGCAACATCGGCCAACTGGTCGACCATCCCAAAGCCATGCAGGCGATGATGGGCATGATCAAGATGGACCTTGCAGCGCTCGAAGCGGCAGCACGCGAAAGCTGAGAGTCCTCAAGCAGCACTCCACAAGCCGTTGTTTCGAGGTCGGCGCGCATTAACCCGTGCGTATTGACGCAATTTTTCCTTGCCATGTCACATTCGTAGCTGCTCTCTCGTCATGGTTGCAGTACTGGAAAAGGAGATTGCTCATGACCGCCAGATTGAATCCTCTTACCGCTGCTCCGAAACTCATGTCGGAGTGGCATCGCACATCTGTCCTTATAGACTCAAGCCTTGAGCGCAGCCTCAGTGAGCTTGTGAAGATTCGCGCCTCGCAGATCAACGGGTGCGCTAACTGCCTGAATATGCACACGGTCTTCGCACGCGAAGATGGAGAATCGGAACAGCGCATTTATCTTTTGCCGGCATGGCGCGAAGCTCCGTGCTATTCCGAGCGTGAGCGTGCCGCGCTGGGCTGGACTGAGGCGCTGACACGGCTTTCTGAAGGCCATACGCATGAGGCTGCGTATGAAGCTCTCAAGGCTCATTTCACTGACGAAGAACAAGTCAAGCTTACCCTGCTGATCAACATCATTAACGGCTGGAATCGCATCGCGGTCGGGTTCAAGGCGTGGGCCGATCCTGAGGACGTCAAAGTAGCTGTGAAGGCAGCGAAGGCGGTTGCCGCTTGATAACTGGCACAAAACAAGAGGATGCAGCGGCCAGCTTCGAGCCGCTGCGTCCGAAACTCATGCGCGTTGCCTATCGCATGCTTGGCTCGGTGCACGACGCTGAAGATGTCGTGCAGGAGGCATTTCTCCGCTGGATGAACACTGACCGCGGCGAGATTCGCGAGCCGGAGGCGTTTTTGCGACGCACCGTTACGCGCCTCTGTCTCGATCAGCTCAAATCAGCGCGCCATCAGCGCGAAACCTACGTCGGCCCATGGCTTCCTGATCCGATTGTCGAAGAGCAAGAAGTTGAAGACGTCACCCTGCCGCTGATGCTTGCGCTTGAACGTCTTTCGCCGCTGGAGCGCGCAGTCTTTCTGCTGCACGATGTTTTCGGCGTGGCGTTCGATGAGGTGGCAGTTACCATCCAGCGCGACCCCGCTGCCTGCCGCCAGTTGGCTGCGCGCGCACGTGATCATGTTCGAGAGGCGAGACCGCGTTTTCAGATGGAACAGCAGCGCGGTCTTGAGCTTGCTGAGGCGTTCTTTAAAGCTTCGCGCGGCGGCGATATGCAATCGCTCGGCGCGATGCTCGCAGCCGATGTCAGTCTGCATGCCGATGGTGGTGGCAAGCGTCCGGCAATCCCTTACCCGATCCTTGGATTCGATGCTGTCATGAAGCTCTTCGAACGGGTGGCGGCCTTGTTTTCCAAGACTCAATTTGTGCGTGCCGGTTTCATTAATGGTTTGCCCGGCTTCGTGACATTGGAAGCCGATGGAGAGCTGCAGACAACCGCGCTCGAAATTGAAGATGGAAAGGTCGCGGCGATCTACGTAGTGCGCAACCCCGACAAGCTGAAGCATCTGCATTGATTCTTCTGTTTTTCGAGATACTGTGTGAATGACCGGTTGAGATAGAGTTTCCTGTAGTCATCGATTACTGCGGGAGCCCTAGGTTATGAACACAACTCTGTTCCGCCTCGATACCGCGTTTGAACATGATGCCGCGATCGACGCATGGTTTGAGGAGCGCCCTGGGCCACTTGGCGCTATCGCGCATCAGTGGTTTCAGGTGATGCGCAACTGCGGAGACGAAGTCCGCGAAATCATGCACGACGGCTGCCCGGTCGCCTGCTTCGGAGATGTGCCCTTTGCCTACGTCAATGTCTTCACCGCGCATGTTAACGTGGGCTTCTTCCAGGGTGCATCGCTGCCCGACCCGGCGCATCTTTTGCAAGGTACGGGCAAATTCATGCGCCACGTAAAGCTGCGCCTGGAATCGTCCATCGATAACGAAGCGCTTCAGAAGCTGATCGAGACCGCTTATGCCGATATCAAATCCCGTGTCGAGAACGGCTAACCGCGGGTATCTTACTTGCGGTAGTGGGCGAGGGAAATTTTTCTAGCTTATCTTGTCGTTTTTGAAATCTGACTCGAAGCCTGGTTTGGCCGAATCGACCCGTATTTCCGTTGTTTTGCGGGTTAAGCCTGCGCGGAACCGCATGGGTTTACGCAGGTTCCGGGAACGAAAATAGATCATGGCGATGGCGAGAGGGACGATGAGGAGCCAATTTTTGAGGGTCGCTGGATGATAGAGGAGGGTCATAAATTCGTATCAGTTATGGAAGAAACTTCGACGTGGCCAGTGTTTCTCGGTACATGAAGGTATCAGGGGTAGCATTCCTTTGTCCATTTCTACGCAGTGGATGGTCAAGTTAGAGTGAGGCTTATTGGGGAGCTTTTATTCGATTAGAAGCTCGCCTCAGGGGTTAAAACCCCTTCCGAGAGTGGCGGCTGATGCCGGGGATGAATCCCCGGCCTACCTTGGTTCGCGCTTTCGCGAATTGGATCTCAAGCCCCTCATACAAGACTCGTTCCAAAGATCGAGCTTTGGTTCTACGACCACAGAACGAACAAAACTTTGCGGGTGAGAAACATTATATATCGAGACTAACAGTTCCCAAGTCCTTGTCGGCTGAGAATGTCGTGCGCTGCAAATCTTCTAATCCTTGGCGGTGTCTCTCTACAAAAGGGATGGTGGCAGCCCTGACGTCATAGGCCTCGTTACTATCGAGGGCTCGTATGAAACTCCAATCGGCAGCATCCTCGACCGAGCAACTTGTGCGGGCCATAATCTCGATGTGGTTATTCACCACTAATTTACCGAAAATGGCTTCTGACACGCGCTTGCCGATGATTCTAGCTTCTCTTTCGGCTGGAAGGTCGTACCAGTGATTTAGGTCCGCCGAAGGCAGATATGGAAGTTTCGCGAGCAATGTGTTGATTGCCCATGTCTGCCGTTGATGGGAATACTGCAGGAAGTGTTGTAACTCATGAGCGAGCGTCATTGCTAATTGAACTTCTATTTGACAGGTGCTTCCGTGGAGATAGATGACGCTTTCATACGGCCAATCAATTTCTCCGGATGGAGGATCAGAACAGGCTATCGTACACCACATATCCTGAGGCCAATCATGGAGACCTTGACCTCTTATGGGCCAATGAACTCCTCGATTTGAAGCTCCACCCCACATTTGTTTCAACCAATCTCTATCAGTGCCGTCGAGGTAACAGATAACTCGTGCATTCGTCGGCATAGCAAAGTTGAGAGTGAAGTAATCGCGAACTTGGTTAGCGACCCTCTCTATTCTCCCATCTGTTTCGTGATTGTTAGGCTCAACATGCAACACTACTGGGTTCATGAATCAACTCTAATCGAACTGTTGGTTCCTCTTTTTGTGCGTCTTGGCCGGAAATAAGCAAAGGCCGGTGCGAGCCGGCCTTTGTGTCTCTGCTATGGCGCTTTTGCGCGGAGCGCTTAATTGCCTGGACGGCAGGTCGTCAGATGCGCATGGGCATCAGGACGTAGCGGTATTTGTATTCTGCGTCTGGGTCTTCGGGGCGCATTTGGCCGGCGGACTGGCTGTCTTTAAACTCCAGGCGGACTTCGCCTTCGTTGCCTAATGCTTTCAGAAAGTCGAGGACGTAATCGCTGTTGAAGCCTACTACGATGGGGTCGAAGGTGTAGGGGGTTTCGATGCTGTCTTCGGACTCGCCGGCTTCGTTGGACTGGGCGCTTACTTTTAGCTCGTTCTGCTCGAGCTTGAGGCGGACGGCGTGGCTGCGCTCGTCGGCGAACTGGGCTACGCGGCCGATGGCGGCTCCTAGCTCTGCAGTGCGGACGACTACGAAGCGGGAGTTGTCGCGGGGCATGACGGCTTCGTAGTTGGGGAACTGGCCGGTGAGCTTGCGGCTGGACAGGGTGCGATGGCCGATGCGGAAGAAGAGCCAGAGATCGTCATCGGCGAACTCGATGGTTTCGACATCGGTATTGGAGAGGAGCGATTGCAGCTCGGCTAGGGCTTTGCGCGGGATGAGGATGCGCTTTTCGCCGGTGACGCCTTCGAGGGGTTGCTCGGATTTTTCAACGAAGGAAAGACGGTGGCCGTCGGTGGCGACCATGGCGATGGACTCGGCCTTGAGGATGAGCAGGGCGCCGTTAAGGGTGTAACGTGACTCTTCGTTGGAGATGGAGAAGATAGTGCGCGCGATGAGGGTTTTGAGGACGAGCGAGGGAATCTTGACGCCGGAGGCTGAGGGGAGCTCGGGAACCTGGGGATAGTTGGCGCGGCCGAGACCGACCATCTTGGTGTTGCTGCGGCCGGAGCGGATCTGGACCCAGTGGTTGTCGAGGAGCTTGATGGAGATGTCGCCGTCGGGGAGGAGCTTGACGTAGTCGTAGAGCTTGCGCGCGGGGATGGTGCAGGCGCCGGCCTTTTTGACCTTAGCCGCGGTGCTGGTGCGGATGGCCTGATCGAGGTCAGTGGCGGTGATGTTGATGCGGCTGCCTTCGGGGCCTTCGCTGACCTCAACGAGAAAGTTGGAGAGGATGGGAATGGTGGTTTTGCGCTCGACTACGGACTGGATGGCGGTGAGCTCTTTGAGCAGTTCCTGACGTGTAACGGTGATTTCCATTGCAGGTCCTTCTGTGGAAGACGTATTCGATGCTGATGATTCGATCGGTTCGATTTCCAGCCCTGGCATTGTCAGATTCCTCTCAAGCGAGCGAACGCGTGGTTTTACGGCTGTGGCCGCAGTGATTGCGCGTGTGGTGCGCCGGGAGGCATCATGCGCCGATTGATTGGCGTGATGCCAATGTACACCACTGGACGCGAGGCCTGAAACGCGCATGTTTTGCGGTGTTGGCCTGGGTTGATTGTATGCAAATACGGAATGGCGGGTTCGTGGAAAAAGGGGGTGGTAGCGATGAAATCGGGGGAGGACGAGTGTGGGGTGTGAGAAGCAGATCCCCTTCGGGGATGACAGACAGAAAAGCAAGAGCTGGACTGTGGTGACGCCAGCGGTGGCGGTTCCCCGGTCTCAGAATCGAGACCGGGGGCACCCCGATTGGTGGGGAAGCCAGCGAAAGGCAATGGCAAAAGTGGATCCTTCGCTCTGCTCAGGATGACAAGGGAGGAATGGGTAGGGCGAGTAGTGAGTTTTGAACTAAAGAAAGACTTAGTAGCTCCGCCGTCGTAACCGTTGTTGAGGGAAAAGTGGAAATCGGGTGGATGTGGTGTGAGGTGTTGGAGATGAGTAAGGGGTGAGTTTTAGAAAACCTGGCTGTGGAATTGAGGGGAAGTGGAAAGATGGGAAAAGAGGGGTGAATTGGGGGTTGGGGTTTACACGGTTCCCACATGAGAGCGCGAAAGGGATGTGGATTTGCGGGTGCGAGGCGTGGAAAGGATGGTTTTGTGCGCTGTTGATGCGGGGATGGGATGGAGGGGTTTTGCAGGGGTGATGGCTGTTCCACAGTATGCACAGGGTTTGACGGGCGCGTGGAAAAGAGGGCGGCTATTGGAGATTGTCAGGGGATGAATGCGGGAGGAGAGAGATTTTTGCGCCGGATCGACGGTTGAATGGCTGATTTGCTGGTAAGACATTGCATATCAGTAAGTTATAAGGAATTTCCGCGATTGCGTGGAATTATTGGGGAAACAGGTAGGCTAGAGATATTCCGGTGGAGTGGACGGGGAGCGGCTTTGGGCTGCTCCCCGATTTCTTTGCGGGGAAGAACTGTCGGGCTGTTTACGACAGGCCCGGCGTCGGGCGGTGAAATGGGGAACGAGGAAGGGAAAGACGCGGTAGAGAGGTGTGCGGATGAGGCGAAGGTTGGGGAAGTTTCGGGCCCGGAGATGGCGGAGAAGGGATCGGAGCTGATTCAGAGGCTTTCCTACGATGGGTTGTCGGTGGATGCGAAGACGATTACCGATAAGCTTCTGACTTTCGCGAAAGACGGGAATATCCCCAGCCTGAAGGCGCTGATGGAGTACGCGGAGAATTACGTGCGGCGGATAGGTTCGCCTGTGTCCACGGAGAGCCTGGGGCAGTTGTTGACGAAGGCGCTGGAAGAAGAGGGCGACGGGGATGAGGGAGTCGTTACGGGAACGATCAAAGAGGATTCGCCTCAGGGGCTAAGCACTATGTGGATCAGGCTACGGGGAGTCTGTTGTCACTGGGGGGCGGTTCGGTTGCGGGACCGGTGAGTGCAGAGTCGTTGAATGGGGTGTTTGCGCCGGAGGCGGGTACGGGGCAAAGCACGCTGCAGGCTACCCAGAGCGCGGCTGCTACTGCTGGCGGGGCGATGATGGCCTGGGGATGAGGTGTTGCTGCGGGCTTCTTCTGTGCCGGTTTCCGGTGGGTCGTTGAACGCGCAGGTGGTGGTGAGAGCTGTGACGCTGCAGTACTCGGCTAGCTCGCCGGATGTGGTGCGGTATGCGATTGCGTTTTCGAATGACTGGGCGAACGACCTGTCGGTGAAGACGTCGAAGAAGGTGCCAGTGGATGCGTGGCTGCCTGCGGCGGTTGGGCCGACGTATCTGGCGAATCTGAATCAGCTTGCGGTTACGGGGATTTCGGCGACTGCGGTGACGGTGGCAATGAATTTGACGCCTCCGACTAGTGGTGGGTTTGAGGTGCGGCGGAGGGATTTTGCTTTTCGGGCGGGGATGGATGCGGATCTGGTGATCCGGTCGTCGGTATCGACTTTCGATATTCCGCGGGCGACGGAAGCGGATCGGTTTTATATCCGGATGTATGACGGGAGTGTGCCGCCGAATTATTCGGAGTTTTCGGCTGGGGTGTTTGTGAATCTGCCGCTTAGTTAGAGATCAGAGATCAGAGATCACGGGTCACGGGTCACGGGTCACGGGTCAGAGATCGGAGCTGGTGCTGCTGACTGGGTTAGTTTCCCACTCATTCGGCCAAAGGCAGGCCGAATGAATGGGGCACGCTGATTTGTGGTGATTCGAACGAGATTCGGGCAACGGGACGGGATCAGGGACCGGTGTGCGCTGGGGTTTGGGATGCGGATGATGAATGAGTTTGAGGCGCAGGTGTTGAGCGACTTGAGTGTGCTGAAGTCGCAGATGGTGGGGCTGGTGGGGGATGGGAATGCCGGGCGGCTGGGGGAGCTGGAGCGGCGGGTGGAGCGGCATGAGCAGAATTTGCAGCGGGCCAAGGGGATGATGGCTACGGTGAGTGTGGTGATGGCGGTGGTGGAGGCGGCGTTTGAGGTTTGGCAGAGGCACTAAGGCAGTGGGAAGTGTGAATGTGGAGTGTGAACGACTGCTGATAACGACGCCTGGGTTCCTTATAATCGCGGGATGAGCGATGGACGGAATGCTGCGCCGCTGGTGGGTGTGGTGATGGGGTCGAAGAGCGACTACGCGGTGATGGAGGCGGCGGTGGAGGTGCTGCGCGAGTTTGGCGTAGCGCATGAGGCGCGGGTGGTGAGCGCGCACCGGACTCCGGACCTGCTGTTTGCGTATGCCGAGGCGGCGCAGGGGCGCGGGCTGCGTGCGATTATCGCGGGCGCGGGCGGATCGGCGCATTTGCCGGGAATGCTGGCGGCGAAGACTACTGTGCCTGTGCTGGGTGTTCCGGTGGCGGCTACGGGGCTGCTGGGGATGGATGCGCTGCTGTCGATTGTGCAGATGCCGAAGGGTGTTCCGGTGGCGACGTTTGCGATTGGGAAGCCGGGGGCGGCGAATGCGGCGCTGTTTGCTGTGGCAATGCTGGCGAGCGGCGATGCTGTGTTGCAGGAGAAGCTGGCGGCCTGGCGCAGGGCGCGGACGGCTGAGGTTATGGCGCAGGCGCTGGTTGCGGAGCCGACGGCGTGAGCGAGCCTGAGAAGAAGCTAGTGGTGGAGCCGGGTGGGCTGATCGCGATTCTGGGTGGCGGGCAGCTTGGGCGCATGACGGCGATGGCGGCGCGGACGATGGGGTATCGCGTGCGGGTGATGGACCCCGAAGAGAAGTGCCCGGCGAGTTTTGTGGTGGATGAAGTGGTCACCGGCAAATGGGACGACGTGGAGGCGGCGCGGCGGCTGGCCTGTGGCGCGGATGCGGTGACGCTGGAGATTGAGCAGATTGGAGTGGGTGCGCTGCGTGAAGTTGCGGCGCTGGCTCCGCTGCGGCCGGGCGTGGAGTCGATACGGATTATTCAGGACAAGATTCTGCAGAAGACGTGGCTGGCGGAACATGGGTTTCCGGTGGGCGCGTTTCGCGTGGTGCGGTCGGAGGCTGAGCTGCACGAAGCTGTTGCCGTGCTGGGCGGGCGGGTGTTTGCGAAGACTGCGCGTGGTGGATATGACGGGCGCGGGCAGGCTCGGATTGGTCTCGATAGCGTTGCGGACGAGGCCGCTGTGGCGCAGGTGTGGGGCGAGCTAAAGGGTTCTGCCGCGGAGTGGGCCGGGATTGCGGAGCAGGCGCTGGAGCTGGATTTTGAGATTTCGGTGATGGCGGCGCGGTCGCCTGCGGGTGAGGTAAAGAGCTATCCGGCGGCACGGAATCATCATGAGCGGCAGATATTGGCGTGGAGTGTGCTGCCTGCTGGGATTCCGGCGGAGCTGGAGGAACGTGCTCAAGCGCAGGCGCGCGGGATTGTGGCCGGGCTGGGTGTTGAGGGGCTGCTGTGCGTGGAGATGTTTGTGACGAAAAGCGGGGAGCTGCTGGTGAATGAGCTGGCTCCGCGGCCGCATAACAGTTATCACGAGAGCGAGCGGGCTTGCGCTACTAGCCAGTTTGAGCAGTTAGTGCGGACTACTTGCAACTTACCGTTGGGGGATACCGAGATACTGACTCCGGCGGCGATCGTGAATCTGCTGGGTGAGGTTTGGCTGGATGCGGCGAAGGTTAACGCGAGTGGCAAGCCGGATTTTGCCGCGGCGCTCGCGGTGCCGGGGGTGCGGCTGCATTTGTATGAGAAGCATTCTGCGCGCGTGGGGCGGAAGATGGGGCATCTTTCGGCTACGGGGGCTACGGCGGATGAGGCGCTGGAGCGGGTGCTTAGCGCCTATCGGCGCTTAGGGACCAGGGAATAGGGATCAGCACAGCGGGGGAGAGGCGTCGAGCCTCTCCCCCGCTTTTTGTGTTTATGTGAGCGCCTGTTCGAACTGGTGGCCGCACAGAGCTTGGTTTGAGAGCTAGATAAAATCCAGCGTAACAGCCCGGATTTGTTGCACAAAGAACCTTTTCGAGGCCAACGGAAGTTGTAGTTTGCGTTTCTTGCGACCGCACATCGGGAACCAATGATAGAACGCCTATCGGAGCGATAGACTAGATCCACATGATTCCCATGGGCTACATGGCAAAGCGCGTACAGTGTAGTCCCGGCTGGCTTAAGTCATCGCAGGTTTTAGATGTTTACTCTGTGGGCGCCTGTGTGAACGATGACTTTGCGGACTACGTTAACTACTGGAAACACAACTGTTGGTGGTTCTTTGATAATCCCGAATTGATCCAAAGTCTCGCATTGGAAAACTCCATCGACATTCAAGACACAAAGCTGTTCTATTACGAAGTCTATGAATTAGAGCTTTTCGATGGCATTTGGCGGCCCTTTTCGCCGGGTCCAGTCTGGCCCGTCCAGCCACATGTGACTGCGCCAACTCAGAAGCAACTGGAAGGTTTCGATATCGTCACTTTTTGGGTCGAAAACTCGCCTGCCCCTGAGCATTCTCCTCTTTCATGCAACGGCTTGGCGGAAAAACTGTCCACCAACGCTCATTGCCTATTCGACACATTTGATGAAGCGTATACAGCATTGAACACCGGCAAATTCGACGGCTGCGAACCAGGTGCTCTTCGCATCTTCGCTGTGTATTCCGCCGATTGGCCGCTTCTTGGATGCGCATCCGCGGCTGAGATCACGGGCGTGTGATAGGCAAACCGGAAACTCGCTCTTTTCAAGATACGAGCTGTCATACAGCGATGGCGGATACGAGCCGGATGCTGTAGCCGAAATCGGCAGAGGTGCAGGCAGAGATAGCATCCGAGAATTCATCGATCAGGGCGAGACCGTGGGGGTCATAGTCGTTCTCTGCGCTTAAGAGTAGAGATCCATCGCTTCATTTACATTCGACGTTCTCATGCCACGGCCGATGCGTGAACTCTTCCGCGATGTCTAGGGCCGCTTGTTGCCCCTGTCGATCTGGGATGCCTTCACAAGCCAAGACAATCCGATATCGACTGCTCTCACTTTTTTCCACGGCTGTAATATCGCACGCTGGCTCAATCGGTTTCTTCACTTATGCTCTTCGCTGCGAAAGGTAGGCCGCGTTGAGCCAGGCTTTTGGAAAGGCTCGGGGCCGTCGAGGCCCCTCGTTTTTTGTTTTGATGAGTGCTTCTTTCCAAGGGCTGAAGCCCTTGGCTCCCTCCGGTTCGCGCTTTGCGCGAAAAAGGTCATCGGTTGGATTCGATAGCTTGTTTCAGGCATTCGAGGTCGATCATGATCTGCTTGCGGCCGAGGTAGAGCATAGGGCCTAAGAAGAGATAGTTCCAGCGCAGGGTGAAGATGGCGGTGCAGTTGAGGTGGGAGCCTTCAGGAGCTGGGTGGATGTCGAAGCGCCACTCGGCGGTTTTGAAGAAGCGCGCATTGCCGGTGCGGCTGGTGAGCTCGACGATACAGCGTCCTGCTGCGGGATTGCTCTCTTTGATGCGATAGGTCATGCGGCCCTGGTCGGGGAGGTTGAGCCGGTCGTGGGCTACGGTGTTGAATTCGTAGCCGATGCCGGTAGGCTGCGATGTGGTTTCTTCGACACCGGCTACGCCGCGGTCCCATTTGGGTACGTTGGTGGGGTCGCCGAGGAAGCTCCAGACCTGTTCGGGGGTGCGGTGGATGAGGATGCTTGATTGGAGCTGCACGGATCCGCTTACGACTTTTCCTCTCGACGGGTTCCAACTGGCAGGCTGCCTAGCGGAGAAGTGGTCAGGGGTTTGGATCCGAATGCGACGGAGGATCGGGTGCCGCCTTGGGTTAACTATGCCGGAAGAGATTGGCGGCTAGTTTGCGGAACTCGAAGAGCTGATATTCGCGGATGATGGCGGGCGAAAAGATGCCCATGATTACGGTGAGGACGATGCCGGGCAGCAGCAGGGGCAGAAACACTTCGCTGGGCTGATGAGCGACGGCGGCGATGAGTGAAAAGAGCAGACAACTGGCGCCGATGCAGGCGAGCAGGAGATAGGCTCCTGTCAGGATGCCTTTGGCTTTGCCGCGCGGCGTGAGTGTGCTGGTGGCGATGACCATGGCTCCGCCAAGCAGAGGCAGCCCGACGGCGATAAGGGTGCGATAGTGACTGATCTGGCGCATTGCTTCGAAGATTGAGTTCATTGGTTTCCTCCGGCGTCACTGGCTTTTACGTTCCAGAGCCTCACGATAGACGGAGCGAATGGTTCTGGCGGTTGCAGGTTTGAGCTCGCCACGCTCGATGAGGCGGGCGAGCAGTTCGGTCAGGGGATCTGGCGGCTGTCCATTGAGAGCTTGCCGCAGGTTGCTGATGATGCGATCGAGGCTGGCGCGGATCGTGGGATAACTGACGCCGTAGAGCTGCGCCATTTCCTTGAGCGAACCGGAAGCCAGTACGAATTGCAGGATGAAATCCCGATCTTCGTCCGGAAGGGAGAGCAGCAAATGTCTACTCCCGGAGGAATTGGGATCGGTTTTCTCCATGACGATGACGGTACGCCGTACTTAAATAAAATTCAAGAAAAACTTAATTTTATTTAAGTCTCGATCTCTGGCAACAAACTAACTCGTCAGACGGTCTTGGGAGATGGGGTTGAGGGGCCAGAGGCTTAGGCGCTGAATGGCCTTTATGTCGCCGGTGATGCTGATGGCTATTTCCGGGGCTGATTGACCGGGGTAGTAGAAGCGTTTGGTGAAAGCTGCCTGATTGCATGCGATGAGTTCGATGACGGAGCCGTCGATGAAGAAGCGCAGGTCGAGTGGCTGGCCGGCGGTGAGATTGAGGGGCAGGCGGGCCTGGTCGACGACTAGTTCTTTGGGGTTGGCGTGGCTGTAGCGGATGGAAAGGATGCTGGTCGGGGAGGTTGTTGGTGTGGCGTCGCTGCCAGCGTCAGTGGGCGTGGTGGGCGCGGTGGTGCGGCTGGCGGTGTTGACCAGGTCGAGCGAGAAGGGGGCGAAGTTGCCGTCTGCTCCGGGGATGACAGTGCACTGGAGCTCGGCGCAGGCGTCGTGGATGCGGGCGCTGGCTTCTAGCTCTTTGCTGCCGTCTTTTGCGGGGTTGAGGGATAGCTTCTGCTCGTGTTTGCGGAGCTTGTCTGCCTGCGGGACGATGGCGATGCGCAGGCGGCCGTCGGGGCCGAGGGTTAGCTGGCGCGGCAGGGACATGAGTCCGGACCAGCCGGCGGCGTGGTATTCGGCTTCGGGACGGGATTCGGGGATCCAGCCCCAGAGGATGCGGTTGCCGGATTTATCGAGCTGGGTTTTGGGGGCGTAGAAAGATCCGTGGTCGAGGACGCCGCTTTGTTCTTCATGGAAGACAAGCTCGTTGGGGTCGATCTGGCCGACTTTCCAGAGGGCTTTGCCCTGCGTGGAGTAGATGACGACGTGCTTGTTGCCGAGGGGGAAGACGTCGGGGCATTCCCACATGTCTCCTGAGTCGACGGGATTGGAGGCGCTGCCGCCGGTTTTTGAGCCGCCGAGGAGGGGGTGCAGGTATTCCCAGTTTTGGAGATCAGGGGATTTGTAGAGCAGGAGCATGCCGCTCTGGTGCTGGATGCCGGAGCCGACGGCCATGAGCCATTGGCCGCCTGCGAGGGATGGCTCGCGCCAGGGTGCGGGGTCGCGGAAGCCGGTGACTTTGAGGCTCGGCGGTGGGGCGGGGATGACGGGCGTTGGGCGCTTGGTCCATGAGCCGAGCATGGGGTCGGAGCTGGTGGCGTAGAGCTGGGTTTCGCGGTAGATGTTGTGGCCGTCGTCGAGGGTGGATTCGGATTTGGGGACGGTTTTGACGCCCGTATAAATAAGCGTCGGGACGCCGTTGTTGACGACGGCGGTGCCGGTGAAGCAGCCGTCGGCGTCGGGTCCGCCGGGGGTGGGCGCGAGGGCGATGGGCAGGTGGCGCCAGTGAATCATGTCGGCGGAGACGGCGTGGTTCCAGTGCATGTCTCCCCAGACGGCGGCGTGGGGGTTGTACTGGAAGAACATGTGGTACTTGCCGCGCCAGTAGATTGGGCCGTTGGGGTCGTTCATCCAGTTGCGGGCGGGGAGCAGGTGGTATTGCGGGCGGCGCGGGTCTTTGGCTAGCTCGGCTTCGGTGGGGGTGGTTTGATCTTCAAGAGCGCTGAGGATGGTGGAACGCGAGAGGGTGCCGGCTGCGGCGAGGGCGAGGGTGCTGGACAGGAAGCGGCGGCGCGGGATCCTCATGGCGGGTTCTTTCCTGATGGGTTTGATGTCGCGATTCGGTTGCAACGAGATGATACGTGATGAGGATGGGGACTGGTGTGCGATAAAGTGCGCGAGCAGGAGAAGCAAATCATCCTGAATATGACCTTATGCTTGAAAAGGCGTCCGTCGGGCTTGAAGCGATTACCGACTTCCCCGCACGGCTAAAGCGGTGTCATGACAGAAAGTGAACTTAGGAAATCCGACGAACTTCACGTGCTAACAGAACACGTATAGATTATTTGCTGATCTTGCGCTACGGGTCGTCGCGAAGGCTGGGCCTAACTGTTCCAAGTGATCAGTGAGGTTGCAAAGGGATTATGACTTTCCTTACTACTCCGGTTTCATCCGACAATTTGCGATAGCGCACTTCACTAAAAACGAGCGAAATATAGAACCGATCAGTCTCAATACTCGCCGAAAACATTGGACGCTCAAGCCGTTTTGACCAATCTTGTGCCTCAGCGTCAGCATTTATCCCTGGATACGCAAGAGACCAGTCCGTACCAAAAACATAGCCGTCGGGTTCACCAGCACTCTTCCATTGGGCGTAGTCGGTGAACTCATCTGTCCATGAGATTTGCCAGACTTTTTCGCCCACCCGCGTTTCATACTTGAGATCGACGACATGCGTGAAAGTCAGTTCATATGTTTCGGGATAGCTGCACAAGCTGTCTTGAATTACAAATCTGTAGTCCCTGCCGTGAGGAAAGAAACCATGCTCTAAAACTCCGAAGTCGTACTCAGAGAGAGTGCCATCCAGCAATTTACCAAGAGGATTCTCGGTCCCGTTATCACTACTCATAGATATCTTCCAGCCCGTTAGCCAGGATTTGGCTTTGATTGAATCTTACCCGTGTGAATCATGGTCTTGGTTTGCCTGATGCATTCATCGCTCGTGCGCATTTCGGATGATTGCCCGTTAGAATTCTCCGGCCAGGGCTGCTTCGTCGCCCCATATCAAATCATTCAGCAAGCATGGCGGCAAGTAGAGCCGTGCGCGGGGCGAGGTGGTCGATCAGGACGGATTCATGGGTGGCGTGGGCACCTTCGCCTACGGCTCCCATACCGTCGAGGGTGGGGATGCCGAGGGCTGAGGTGAAATTGCCGTCGGATGCGCCGCCGGTGGAGGCTTCTTCTAGCTGCGTGTGGGTGATGGGGTCGAAGTCGTGGCCGAGCTCGGCGGCAAGAGCCTGGGCGCGGCGGAAGAGCTGAACGGTGCCGCGGGTGCGCTCCATGGGCGGACGGTTGATGCCGCCTTCGAGCGTCAGGGTGCAGCCGGAGTTGCGGGTGGGCTTTAGCGCGGCGAATTTGCGCTCGATGCGCCGGCCGTCGGAGTTGCGGGCTATGCGGGCGTCGATTTCAGCCCAGGCTTCGGCGGGGACGACGTTGGATTTGGTGCCGCCGCCGATGACTCCGGCGTTGACGGTGACGCCGCGCTTGAGATCAGTGAAAGCGCTGATGCGTTCGAGCTGGCGCGCTAGCTCGAGGATGGCGGAGCGGCCGCGGGTGAAGTCGACGCCGGCGTGCGATGCGACGCCGTGGACGGTGAGCCGCCAGTTACCGGTGCCTTTGCGGGCGGTCTTGTAGGCAAGAACTTGCGCGGGTTCGAGGACGTAGACGGCGGAGCACTCGTGGGCGAGGGATTCGGTGATGGGCCGCGAGACGGGGCTGCCAACCTCTTCTTCGCTGTTAAGCAGAAGGATGATCTCGGTTCCAGCGGGCTGCTTTGTTCGCGTGGCGGTGAGTGCTTCGGCTTCAATGAGCAGCTCGATGGCGGTGAAAGCCATCGCTACGCCGACTTTCATGTCGAGGGTGCCGGGTCCCCACAGGCGCTGGTGGCCGTTGGCGTCGGGTGCGATGCGGTGTGGCATGGTTTTGAAAGTGCCGAGGGCCCATACGGTGTCGAGATGGCCGAGGAGCAGAATTCGCCCCGCAGGATTGCGGGGGCCGAAGCGGAGTTCGAGGACGTCTCCGTAGTTGCCCTGGCGGTGACGTTTGATGCGACCACCCAGAGTTTTGGCATGCGCGGCGGCGAGGTCCATGCATGCATCGACGGCAGGCTTGGAGTCGGAAGGGGATTCGCAGAGGACCAGCCGTTTTGCGAGATTGAGCAGGCCGGGCTGCTTGCGGCGGGCGCCTGCGAGTAAGGCGCGCATGGGGATGGAAGCCATGCAGATACTGTCGCATATCTGGTGCAGTTAGCGGTGGGTGCGTTACGGAGGCTAAGATCGATATCGAACCTATGGAAATCTGGAGATGCCAAATCGTCTTACCGATTATCGCTTTTATTTCGCCTTCCATTTATAAATCGCTTAGGAAATAGATGTTTACCGCAAAAATACCACGCGGTTTGTGGCAAAAATGCCACACTGCCAAATTGCAATCTCTCGTCTACCCTACTGTTTGCGGTAGATTACAACCCTGCTGCAGGTATTATTTGCCAAGTTTCAGTCATAACTCGATTCACCAGGAACAGACCATCGGAGGACCAATTGAGTTCTCGGGTGTAGGTCTTCATTCTGGCGCGCCGGTGAAGATGCGTTTGCTGCCTGCACCGGCTGGTTCCGGTATTGTCTTCCGACGCACCGATCTCGATAACTTTGAGATTTCGGCGACGGGCCGCAATGTGGCCAAGGTGAGCTACGCGACAAGCCTGATGCGCCAGGGCGTGCTGATCTCGACGACGGAGCATCTGCTGTCGGCGCTGATCGGCATGGGCGTGGATAACGTCATTGTGGAGCTCGATAACCTGGAGCTGCCGATTCTGGATGGAAGCGCGAAGCCGTATGTCGAGGCGTTTGTGACGGCGGGGATTCGTGGACAGCGACGGCGGCGCGAGTACATCAAAGTGACGAAACCGGTTGAGGTGCGCGAGGGCAACAAGTTCATCGGTGTTTATCCGGGCGACGGCTATTCGATTGAGTATGAGATCGATTTTCCGGAGCCGATCGGGCACGACAGCTTTGTGGTGGATCTGGAAACTGAAACTTACGACGCGGAGATCGCAGCGGCTCGTACTTTTGGCTACAAGGCCGATGAGCAGAAGCTACGCGATATGGGCCTGATCCGCGGCGCTGGGCCGCAGAATGCGATCATTCTGACGAAGCGCGGGCCGGAGAATGGGCCACTTCGTTACACCGATGAGTTTGTGCGTCACAAGGTGCTGGACCTGATTGGCGATCTGGCGCTTGCGGGCAAGCGGATTCAGGGCAAAGTGGTTGCGGTGCGCGCGGGCCACGCAATGCACACGGCGCTGGTTTCGCGGTTGATGAAGGACCGCTCGGCGTGGGAGCTGGCGCATGCGCCGGTAGTGAAGGCCACTGAGATCGAGCCGGAAGCCGCGCGACATGTAGGCAAGGCCGCACTGGTGGGCGCGTAAAGTAAAGACATCAGCTTCGCTATTTCGACTAGCTTATTTAAAAACATTCCGGATTTGTTTCGCGACTCTATTGTTTGGCAGGAACAGTTGAACGGAACAGCCGGTTCTCATCTCTCGAAAATCAGACGACTCTTCTTTTTGTTGCCGCTCATGGTGGCTATCGCATGTGTGTCTGTCAGGGTCCAATCAACGGATGTAAAGAATATCGATCTGGTTGAGCATGCGCTATGTGGCAAGAGTGTTGCCATGCTTGGTGAATCCCCAGTGCACGGCTTTGGAGAAACGCTGGAGTTCAAGGTTGAGCTCGTTCACAGGCTGGTGCAGGAGTGTCATTACAACGCTCTTTTTATTGAGAGCGGAATGTATGACTTTGTTCACATAGAGGCGCTGTCAGCTACTGGCCGCGATGTGACGGATGCAATGATTTCGTCGGCTATCGGAGGCTTGTGGTCCAACGAGGAAGTGCAACCGCTGGTTCCGTTTTTGGAAGAAAAAATGAAGACGGGCAGCTTCGTGTTGCGAGGGCTGGACGATCAGATTGGGAGAGACTCGTATGCATCCAGAGGGATGTCATCTGATCTGGTGCGATATCTTTTCGGCGATGAAAGGTCCAGATGTCTCGGTATTTTGCAGAAACACATGGGCTGGCAATATAGTGACGATGCTCCTTATGGTCCTACCGATAAAGCAAAGATTGTTGGCTGCCTGGAAGAGATTCGAGGAAAGCTTTCTCAACCTGAGGTAAAGCAACAGCGAGAGGCTGAAGAAGATAAAGCTATGATTGCCAGCCTTGAACGGAACCTTGCGCGGAACTTTACCGAAGACGACTTTACTAAAAACGACCAGGAAGTGAAGTGGGATAACGACCGTGATCGTTCCATGTATCTCAACTTTAAGGAACAGTTCTCCCAGTTGCCACGAGGCAGCAAGGTCATTGTGTGGGCGGCAACGGTACATCTAGCTAAAACTCTGACTAACGTTAATGGGTTCAAGGGCACGGTACCGTTTGGATTTTATATAGAAAAGGATTTTGGCGATCGAGCCTATGCGCTTGGATTTTCCGCGTATTCCGGCGAGTATGCATTTGTTCATCAGCCCGTTCGACAGTTGGATATCGCACCTGATGCTTCTCTCGAAGGACTTGCGTTCGCGCATAACAGCTTCAACGAGATATTTTTATCCAAGAAAGAGCTGCAAAGATATAGCTCTGTTGCGGCTCGTCCTTTAGGGAACCGCTTTGAAAGCATGCGATGGGACAAGGTTGTAGATGGATTAGTCGTCTTTCGCAAAGAACATGCCCCAGCGTGGCTCAGCCACTGAAGAACAATTCTTAATGCGAATTGAGAAGTTATAAACAGAACTTTCGTGCTTCCATGTGCCCGGCTTTCAGATAAAACTCATTCAAGAATAGATATCGGGCCGCTGAGAATCGGCTGAGTCGTCCTGATCGTCGGGCTCCATGTTGAGTTCATAGGCGGGGGTGTCGTCCTGCCGCAGGATCTTGTCGGCCATGGAGATGAGTGCCTGGTCACGCGGGGCGAAGCGCACGTTGAGATTCACAATGGAAGCGTAGCCGATATAGAAGTGGTTGCTGGGTATGTTTCGCCAGTAGTCTTCACGTGGAATGGCTTCTGGGGTGGCGCTGTGGGTTCTTGCGTCCACGTAGGCCTGGCGATCGAAGCGGCTTACATTCTTAAGCAAAATGCCGGTGAGCTTGCCGTCAGAGTCGATGAAATAGTCGGCGACGCGGCCCTGGTAAAGATGTTCGTTGCTTTGCAGAATGTCGACGCTGACGAAGAAGCCGTCTCGCCTGGGCCAGTTGAAATTGGTCAGCAGCATGTGCCATTCGGAGATGTTGGGCAGGATGAACTTGACCGCGATCCAGTTGTAGAAGATGAGAGGGGTGCGTGCCAGCCGGTTCAGATTGGCGCGGAGGCGCTCTTCCGGATCGGTATTGAGCTGCCAATCTCCGTATTTGCTGGCGAGATAGCCGAAGATCCAGCCTTCACAGCAGGCAGCGAGGAAATACCAGAAGAGAAAACGCATCTGGCGATGCAGGACGCGGCCGATGGCGCGCCAGTTTTCTTCACTGGATGATGCTGCAGCCGGGCCGTTGTCGAGAAAGCGCGAGGCGTCGGTGGAAACGATCAAGGTGGTTACGCTGCGGTAGTCCTGCCGCCACTGGGAGAGAGATTCATCAACAATGGCGAAGGGTTGATGGCGCATCACTGGCAGATACCATGTTCCATAGAGTGCAAGGGCAAATGGCAGGAGCGCCACGGCAACGGAGAATGTAGCCTCTTGCGTACGGGTGCGCTGGAAAAGCTTGAGACGAACACGCAGCGAACTGGCAAAGCGGAAAAGAATGCCGGGAACGAAGATATAGAAGATGAGGAAGCTGGTGGTGACGAGGGCGATCACGACGGACCGCCTTTCGGCTTACTGAGCTGTGGCCGGCTCAGGCGCGGTTCGCGGTGAGATGCGGATGCGGCGGCCATCCGGTACGCGCAGAACGAAGCTACGGCCTGCTTCCAGGGCGCTGTTGATCTCCTGGCGGCGTGCTCCGATAAGCCGTTCGAGGTCGCGGCGCAACTCTTCTTCTGGAGAGCTGTGGCGGAGCGCATCGGAGAGCTTTTTGACGTCGACGACCATGGATTCCTTCGGGAATCGCGACAAAGGCTAAGTTGCCTCGATCGCTGCGGTTCCGTAGATAGTATGCGCGTCTCCATGAGAAATATCCACAAGGGGTATCTCTTTCGCCACTTGTTCGCCCTGCAAGAAGTTTATACGAAAACGATGCACATGGGGGTCGCCGCTGGATAGTTTGTGCCTTTGTCGGCCAGCTCACCGGTTTCCGGGTTGCGGGCAATGACAGTGAGGTTGCTCGATCCCTGGTTGGCGACGAGCATCCAGCGCTCGGTGGGATCGAGGGTGAAGTTGCGCGGAATGTGTCCGCCGCAGGTGGTGCGGGGTTTGGAGCCGAGCGGGGCGAGCTTGCCGCTGGCAGGGTCGATACGGAAACTCATCAGGAAGTCATTGCCGCGGTTGGCGAAGTAGGCGAAGCGGCCGTCGCGGGTGAGCACGGCGTCGCAGGCCGTGGAGCCGGTGCCGGGGTCACCTTTGGGCAGTAGGTCGACTTCCTGCTCGATGGTGAAGTTCGGCTCCTGCTCATGCCAGGCGAGGACGTAGACGCTCTTGGTGAGCTCGTTGACACAGTAGGCGATGTGTCCGTTGCGATGGAAGTGCAGGGTGCGCGGGCCGGCGCCGGGGTGGGAATGGAATGTGCCCGCCGGCGTCAGCTTTCCGGTAGCGACGTCAATGCGATAGATGTGGATCTTGTCGGCACCGAGGTCGTTGATGAAAACGAAGCGATTGTCGGGCGAGATACAGGCGAAGTGAGCGTGTGCCATCTCCTGGCGGTCGGCGACAGGACCGTGGCCGGGATAGCCCTGGTAGGTCTCGGTCCAGACGGCTTCGCTGAGCTTGCCGTTGGTGGAGAGGAAGCTGGCAGCGGTGCCTCCTGCGTAGTTGGCGCAGATAACGACGCGGCCGGTGTGGTCGGTATTCAGATGGCATGTGCCTTTGCCGTGCGCCTGCACGTTGGAGAGCAGCGTGAGCTTGCCGCCTGAGCCGGGTGCGGGCATTTTGAAGCTGGCGACAGAGCCGCTGGGCTTGCCTTCGAATTCGTTGAGCTCGCAGGCGACATAAAGGAAGCGGCGGTCGGGTGAGAGGTCGATCCATGTGGATTGCGGAATGACGCCTGCAATCTCCTGCGGCGTGAGAGCGCCGGTCTTCGCGTCCCAGCCGAAGGAAAGGATGCCATTGGGCGTATCGCTACCCACAAGAATGCGCTTTGGATTCGCGGCGGATTCGGAGAAGAGCGATGCAGGAAGCTGCGTGGCAAGGGTGAGGGCTGAGCTGGCAAGGAGGAAGTCGCGGCGGGATCGGTTAGCCATATCGCGATGATTGTCGCCGATTGGGCTCAGGGAACGCTATGGCCGCCGATTACGTTCATAGGGATTGCTCATGGTTCGCCTCAATTTCGTTCACCGAAGAGAGCCAGGTCTGTTATACCGCTTTTAGGCTTCCAACTTATGTCACATAAAACTTCTGTAATTACCTGTTTGACTTTTCTTGCCTTGGTACAGATCAGTTCGATGACTCCAGCACTGTCACAAGACAGTACTGCAAACCAGACGCGAAGTTCCGAAGTAACTATCGCGAAAGCGAATCCTGATGTCGCAGTGGCGAGCAAGTATGTCAGCGAGCCGGCAGTCGTCGAGCGGCTTGATACGGTGTATTCCTTCGCTGCGGATGGAACGGGATGGAAGATGCAGACGGCTGTGGTGCGTATTCAGTCGGAGGCAACGGTGCGGCAGCTGGGAGTGCTCAACTTCAGCTTCGCGAGCGCATCAGAGCGGCTTGAGATGGTCTATTTGCGCGTTCGCAGTGCAAATGGAACGGTCACGGAAACGCCCGCCAGCAGCGCCATGGAGATGCCGTCCCCGGTGACGCAGGCTGCGCCCTTTTATAGCGATCTGAAGCAGTTGCAGGTTCCTGTGCGCAATCTGCAGGTGGGCGATCGCCTGGAGTACCAGATCAAGTGGGTGCGCTTTAAGGCAGAGGCAGATAAGGAATTCTGGGGGACGGAGAACTTCGACAAAGACGCCGTCGTTCTGGAAGAGAGCCTTGAGCTTCACGTGCCGAAAGACACCTACGCCAAGGTCTGGTGTCCGAAAAACAAGGCTGAAGAATCGACAACAGCCTCGGAGCATGTATGGCGATGGACGAGTACGCAGCTCAAGCCCACTGTCGGCAAGGAGGCCGAAGCAGCAAAGGAAGCGGAAAAGCATCATGTCCTGACCGATGAAGAAGAAAAGGATGCCGAAGAGGGGAAGTATCCGGATGTGGCATGGACTTCGTTTCATAGCTGGGACGAGGTTGGCGAGTGGTATCGCAAGCTGGAGCAGGATCGGATTGTTCCCGATGCCGCCGTCAAGGCGAAGGCGAATGAGCTGATAGCAGGCAAGACGACGGAAGAGGATAAGGTCAAGGCGGTTTATGGATATGTTTCGTCGAAGATCCGCTATATCGGCGTGGATTTTGGCATCGGACGGTACCAGCCGCATGCTGCGTCAGAGGTGCTGGACAATCAGTACGGCGACTGCAAGGACAAGCACACGCTGCTGGCTGCGCTGCTGACGGCGGTTGGTGTGCATTCCGATGCGGCGCTGATCGGCGGGGGAGTTCGATTTAATCCGGATGTTCCGTCGCCAGCCGCCTTCAATCATGTCATTACCACTGCCCAATTGAATGGACAGCAAGTGTGGATGGACGCCACCGAGGAGCTGGCTCCCTTTGGGGCCATGATTATCACTTTGCGCGACAAGCAAGCGTTGGTGGTACCGGAGAGTGGGGTCTCCAGATTGGAACGAACTCCTGCCGAGCTGCCATTTGAGGCATTTCAGAAGTTCAATGCGACTGGGACGCTCGACGCACAGGGTACTGCTCATTCGCATTTGACGCTGTCATTGCGTGGGGATGGCGAATTGCTGCTGCGGGCAGTGCTGTTCGAAGCGGGAGCTGCCCATTACCAGGACGTTATAGAGCGTGTTTCGCAAGGCATGGGCTATGCCGGTACGGTGAGCCATGTTGATGTAGGCGCATTGGAAGACTCATCGAAACCGTTGACCATTTCTTACGATTACGAACGAAAAAAGCCAGGAGACTGGGATAATCTGCGCATCCCGGCACAGTTAGCTCCGGTAGGCCTGCCTGTGCTGAGCACAACGGATACGCCAACGCAATCTATTCAACTGGGACCGCAGCGCGTAGAAACCTCCACTGCCGCGCTGAAACTTCCCGAAGGATGGACAGTGACGCTGCCGACAGCGATCCATGCTGTTACTTCTTACGCAAAGCTTGATGAAACCTACCGTTTTGAGGGTGGCACTCTATATGCCGAAAGACGAATCGAAATTCTCCAAAAGAAGATTCCCCTTTCCAAGTGGAACGACTATCTAAAATGGGCCGAAGCCGCCGGCCTTGGAGGGTCGGAGATGGTGCAGCTCAGCAGGGCGTCCACGTCGCCAAGCATCTCAACTGCGACGAGTCCGCTGAACGCGGCAGAGTTCATCAGCCGCGCGCGAAAGGCCATTCGGAAGCACAACTTTGACGAGGCGCAGTCGTTGCTGGACCAGGCGGTGCATATAGATACCCAGGCGCGAGGGCTCTGGGCCAGCTACGGTTATCTCGAATTCCAACGGGGCAACATGGAAGCCGCGATTGGGGATTACGCGAAGGACATCTCTCTCTACCCTCGAAACACCGGGGTGTTCTCTTCGATGGCTGAGGCTCAGGTGATATTGGGCCACCCGGAACTGGCTCGCAAGACGCTCGAACGTTGGGCTTCGGAACAGCCGAAGAATCCTGCGCCAGTGCGCGCATTGATGCAAGTATTGCTCGACGAGGGACAGGTGCAGGAGGCGCTCAAAGCCGGTGAAGCAGGAATTGCTGCATTGCCACCCGAGGAACGGAAAGATGATGCACTGCAACTTACTCTGGGGCGCGTGCAGCTAAGGGCCGGCAAGCAGGAGGAAGGTAAGACGACACTTATGGCCTTATTGCAGGACGCAAAGCCAGCGGGCCTCAGAAATGATGCAGCATATGAGCTGATCAACGGCCACACCGCGATAACAGAAGCTTCCGCGGCCGCGATGAAGGCTCTTGCTCAAATGACCGAGGAGAGCAAGCAATGGTCTCTCGATGAGAAACCTGAAACGCTTGCGGCGAAAAGCAGGATGCTCGAAGCCTGTTGGGATACGGTGGGGTGGGCCTACTTCCTTGATGGGAAGACTGACCAAGCAAAAAACTATATCCACGCTGCGTGGCGAAACAGACAATCAGCCGAAGTAGGGTTGCATCTCGGCGAAATTGCTGAAGCCGCTGGAGACAGTGGGCCTGCAATCACGGATTATGAGCTGGCTCTCGCATCCTTTGCAAGCTATCTCAAACCGCCGATTCGCAAGAAACCAGGTGCGCTGCAGACTGAGATTGCCCAACGCAGGGAGAAGCTTGGTGCCGACGATTCCATCGATATGCCTGGTCTCGAAGCAGAGTTGAAATCGCAGCGTAGCTTCAATGTTTCGATCAGCAGCTCCGTTAATGGGTCGACAGAGTACCGTCTGTTGATGCGCGGCGGGAAGATTGTTCGCGCTCAATCTATCGACACAAAAGAAATACCTGGAACCGATAAGGAGATTGAGGGAATCAGTGTTGCGGATTTCTGGCCCAAAGAATCTGACGCAACGCTCGTGCACGAGGCAGAGTTGAATTGCCATGATGGCGTTTGTGAACTTGTACTGGAGCCCTGATTAATCGGCGCGCAGGGCTTTGACGGGATCGATGGATGCAGCGCGGCGTGCTGGCAGGAAGCAGGCGATTGTGGCTACGCACAGCAGCAGCAGCGTGACACCGAGATACGTCACTGGATCGAGCGGTGAAATACCTGAGAGCAGCGCAGCGAGTGCGCGGCTTGAAAGAGCTGCTCCGGCAATGCCAATGACTGCGCCAACTGTCGCGAGGCCCAGGCCGTGGCGCAGGATGAGCAGCACGATGCTTGCGCGCGAAGCGCCAACGGCGGTGCGAATGCCGATCTCGCGGGTACGTTCGGTGACATAGCCCGCAAGCAGCCCAAAGAGGCCAGTAGCAGCAAGGATGAGCCCGGTAACAGCGAAGGCTGCGAAGAGAGTCAGCACAAAGCGGCGTTGGGCTTCTGATGTTGCGACGAGGCTTTGCATGGTGGTGATACGCACGATCGGCTCATTGCGGTCGACGGACCAGATGGCGTCGCGGATGGGAGCGGCGAGTGCTGCTGCAGGTCCACTGGTGCGCACTACCAGTGTCTGTACGTTATCGAGCCAGGACCATTGTTCCGTGGTGATGTAGAAGGCATCATCATCGGCCATGGCCAGCGATTGCTGCTTTACGTTGCCGACAACGCCAACGATAGTCCCCCAGGGGCGTCCCTGCTCGCCTGCATCGGGGCCTACGCGGAGACGCTGGCCGATTGGGTTCTGGCCCGGAAAAGTACTGCGGGCAAGCGCGTCGTTGATGATGACTGCAGTGGGGGCGCCGAAGGTGTCGTGCTCGTCCAGCAGGCGGCCGCGCAACAGTGGAATGCGCATCGATTCGAGATAGCCAGGAGTGACGGAGTAGCGAAAGGCCGCACCGCTGTTGCGTCCATGATCCTTTTCGAATTCGACGCCATAAATGTCGCTATCGCCGCTCAACGGGAGCTGCGTTGTGAATCCGGCAGAGATAACGCCGGGCATCTGGCGCACGCGATCGAGAGCCTGCGAAAAGAAGCGTAGAGCGGCTTGACGATCATCGAAGCGGCGCGGGGATTCCTGCACTTGCATGGTGATGAGATGAGAGGCATCGAAGCCGGGATCGGTGGAGAAAAGATGCTGCATGGTGCGCAGCAGCAGACCTGCGCTCACGAGCAACACGATTGCAAGCGATACCTCGGCGACGACGAGCGCGCTGCGCGTCCAGTGCCGACGGGCAGCAGTGCGACCCGACGACTGTTGCATGCGGGCGTTGAGCTCGCCGCGTGTGGATTGCAGTGCCGGAGCCAGGCCAACGAAGATGCCGATGATCGCGGCGATGCCAAGTGCGAAGAAAAAGACAGGCAGGTTGACGCTGATGGCGCTGAGCCGGGGAAGTTCTGCGGGGCTCATGGCTATGAGGATGCGGACGCCAGCCTCTGCAATGGCGAGTCCGATGAGGCCTGCGGCAATGGCCAGGACGAGGCTTTCCGTGAGAAGTTGTCGAACGAGTCTCGTATTGGCCGCGCCGAGGGCCGCACGCATGGCGAACTCAGCCTGCCGCTGCGCTCCGCGGGCGAGCAGCAGATTTGCGACGTTGACGCAAGAGATCAGCAGCACCAGAACCACCGAGCCGATCACCGCGAAGAGCGCGGGGCGTATGCCCTGGGTCAGATCGTGTTGCAGAGGCGTTGCGATGATACCGGCAGGCGCGCCGCCGGTGCTGTCATAGCCGTTGGCATGGCTCTGCGCAAACAGATGCAGGATCGCATCGGATGCGCTCTGCGCCTGCGCGGGAGCGACGCCATCACGCAGCCGCGCCACCATGCGCAGATGATGGCCCCATTCGCGTCCATTGGGGGGCAACGCTTGGTTGTATTGAAGAGGAGCCCATAGCTCGGCCTGCGGAGCAAGCACATCTTCAAAGCTCGCAGGCAGGATGCCGATAACGGTAAAGGGCTGGTCATCAAGACGGATCTGGCTGCCGACAATGTTTGGATCCGCGGCGAAGCGGCGATGCCACAGGCGATCGCTGATAATCACAACATTGGGCCCGCGCCATCGGTCATCGGAGGACTGGAAATCACGTCCTTGAACAGGCGTTATGCTGAGCGTGCGAAAGAAGTCTGCACTGACGCGCTGGCCTTCGAGCCGCTCCGGTTTGTCGCTTTGCTGTGCACCAGCGGCGATAGCCGGCTGCCACGGCTTCATCACTGCAATCGATGTGAAGGCAGGACTGCGTTCCGCGAGCCCGGTGAAGCTACCGAATGTAACGTGGACGGGTCTGCCGTCGTTTGAGCGTTCCCACACCATAACAAGACGATCAGCGTGAGGCAACGGTAACGGGTCGATGAGGATCGGCTTGATCGCGCTGAAGATTGCCGTGCATGCGCCGATGCCGAGTGAGAGAACAAGGATGGATGTGATGGCAAAGCCTGGCGCTCTGCGCAGTTGGCGAAATGCATAACGAAGATCATGCGCCACGTCTTCAATCCAGAGAGACATGTCGGCTTCGGCGGTTTTTTCGCGCATCGATGACACGTTTCCGAAGCGAATGCGTGCATCGCGTTGTGCCTCACGCGAAGACATGCCTACGGCGCGGTTATCGTCGCCGCGCATGGCAAGATGAGATGCTAGTTCCGCGTCAATTTCGCGCTGCAACTTGTCGCGGCGGATAAGGTTCGCGATACGGCGAAAGATGGCCACAGGAACTCCTTTGACCTGTTACTCCGTGCGCAACGCCTCAATAGGGTTGAGAGATGCGGCGCGGCGAGCAGGAATGTAGCTCGCGACGAATGCACAAACAGCAAGCAGCAGGGCCACAGCGAGCAGCGTGGTGACATCCCATGGCTGCGTGCCAAAGAGCAGAGATCGGATGAGCGTCGCCGAGCAGAGCGAGCCAATCACGCCGAATGCGATGCCCACTGCTGCGAGCATGCCGGCTTCACGCAAGACGAGGTAGCATACCGACTCCCGCCTTGCTCCGAGAGCCATGCGAACACCGATCTCGCGCCGGCGCTGGCTGACGGAGTAAGCGATAACGCCATACAGTCCCACAGCAGAGAGCAGCAGCGCCAGCGTTGCAAAGCCCCCGACTACCCATGCCGACGAACGATGCAGATAAGCCGATGGAGAGTCATTGATGAGGGTCATCATGGTGACCGGATCGGAAGTCGCGAGTAAAGGATTCAACCCATGCACTGCAGCGGTGATCGTGGGCAACTGAGCTCCTGCATCGGTTGCGGTGCGTACAACCAGATAGAAGGAGTGCGACCATCCCTGCATGTACGGGACATAGACAACAGGCCGCGTGGCGGTGTCCATCTGGCCTTCTTTTACGTCTTTGACCACGCCGACGATCTGCATGAAATTTTTCGAGTGCATATACGCCAGACGTTTGCCGATAGGGTCTTGCCCTGGGAAGTACAACTTCGCCAGTGACTCATTGACGATGGCGATCGCAGGCTTTGAGGCATCGTCTTCTTCCTGCGTGAAATAGCGGCCACGCAGCAACTGCGCACCGATGGTATGCAGATAGCTGGAACTGACGTCACGTTCTGGAAGAGGAGCAGGTACCTTGTCGGGTGGATCATCCGGCTTCACCAGCATCACGCCACCATCCCAATCATGATCGGGCAGATGGCTCGACACGCTTGCTCTCGTAACGCCGGGCAGACTTTGCACGCGATCAACCAGGGAACGCAGCAGGCCCATCATCTGCGCATCGGTTTCCACTTGTTTTGGTGCGGAAACAACGAGTGTCGCAAGATGATCGGGCTGCATTCCGAGATCGACATGAAGGAGATTAAAAAGGCTCTTGCCGAGCAAGCCCGCCGCTGCGAGCAGAATGACAGCGGTTGCAACCTCGACAACCACGAGCCGCGCGCCCAGCTTGCGCCACGTGTTGCCCGAAGCGCCGCGTGCGCCTGCTGCAAGGCCGCTGTGCAGACTGCCTCCACCAAACGTCGATGCGAGTCTGGTTGCGGGTGCAAGCGAACAAACGATGATGGAGACACAGGCGAGGCTTGCAGCAAAGAGGATCGCGTGACTATGCAGGCCGAGCCCGAGCAGATAAGGCATCGCGTCCATGCGACCAGTTGGAATCAGATGAAGCATGCTGCGGATAGTGATCTCCGCCAAGGCAATGCCACACGCCGCGCCGCATGTGACCAGCACGAAGCTTTCGAGAAGAAACTGCCAGGCAAGGCGGCCGCTGGAGGCGCCAAGAGCGCCGCGCACGGCAATCTCCTGACGGCGTCCTTCCGAGCGGATAAGCAGCAGGCTGATGACATTGACGGAAGCAATGATCCAGAGCAGCGCCGAGCCACAGAGCAATGCGATCAGCAAAGGCCGCATATTTCCGACGATAGCGTCGTTCAGCGAGATAGCCGTGGCGCTAAGCCCTTTGTTCGAATCTGGATACTGCACCACAAGCTGCGCAGCCATGGTGCGCATGGCATCCGCTGCCGCGGCTACCGTGACACCGGGCTTGAGGCGCGCGACACCAAAGAGATTGTGGCATCCGCGCCGCTGCTCACAGGAGTCGAGATCGTTGAGCGCGGTCCAGAAGTCAGCCTCACCGAGCGGGGCGAAGTGGAACTCGCGCGGCAGCACACCGATGATGGTGTAGTCGTTGTCGCTCAGCCGAACACTTTGTCCGACGACACCAGGATTGGAGCCGAAACGCTTCTGCCACGCGGAGTAACTCAGCAGCACAGTGCGCGTCGCTCCGGGCTTCTCTTCGCCAGCATAGAAGTCGCGGCCTAGAACGGGGATGACGCCAAGCGTGTGGAAGAAGCCATCACTGACTCTTGCGCCTCTCGCTTCCGTCGTGCCTTCAGAATTTCGTAAAAGATAACTGGCCCATCCCCAGGCCTGAAAGGACTCGAAGACGGTATTGGTCTGACGCCAATCCTGCCAGTTCTGCCGGGAAAGGTTGCATAACGGGCATCCTTCGGCAACTTCATATACAGCAGCCAGACGCGCCGGATCTTTGTAAGGCATGGGCTGAATCAACGCCGCATCGACAAAGGCGAAGATCGCTGTCGCCGCGCCCAGCCCGATCGCAATCATGAGAACGGCAATGACTGCGAAGCCGGGGCTCTTGCGTAGTTGGCGCATGGCAAAACGTGTATCGAGCCATAGGCTCTCCAGGAATAGAGCAGTGTCAGCCTGCATGGTTTTCTCCGTCAAAGATGCGGAATTTCCGAAACGCAATTGGGCATTGCGCCGCGCTTCGCGTGGACTCATGCCGGCGGCGCGATTGTCCTCGCTGCGCATGGCGAGATGAGCTGCAAGCTCCGCTTCGATTTCGCGCTGCAGCTTGTCTCGGCGGAAGAGGTTGGCGAGTCGGCGAAGGATGGGCATGATGATTTCTCCGATTGCTTACTCTGAGCGCAAGGCTTCCATGGGGTCGATTGACGCGGCGCGGCGCGCCGGGAACCATGCGGCAGCAAGCGCTACGATCAGCAAAGCAGCAGCAGCGCAGGCAAACTCCGCTACGCCCCATGCGCGAATTTCATAAAGCAGTGAGTGGATCAGGCGCACTTCTGCCACTGCGCAAAATGCACCGATTGCAACTCCTGCGGTCGTCATGACGCATGCCTGCCTGAGAACGCTGCTCAGGATGCTCTCGCGATTTGCGCCCAGGGCCATGCGCACGCCAATCTCTCGTCGGCGGCGCACGATGAGCTGCGTGAGTACGCCGCACAAACCTACAAGTGCGAGCACCAGAGCAAGCCCTGCAAAACTGGCAAAGAGCACAGTGCGGAAGCGCGGTTGTCTGAGATCGGAGATGTGCTCCTCGTGTAGACCGTCGATGTCGGAGAGTAGAAGACTGCGGTCAAGATGAGAGAGCAGTTGCTGTATCTGGCTCGCAAGCGCGAGATCGTTCTCCTCTCCGGCGAGCATGAACGCAAGGGACGCGGGTGTGGACTGGGCTAGTGGAACGTAGATGGATGGTGACTCTTCGTAAACCATGTCGCGAAAGATTGTCGTGGTTTTGACATCTCCGGCTATGCCGATGATGCTCATCCACGGTTTGGTGGAGTCGCCAGCGGGGGCGAGCTTAATAGCGCGGCCGATTGGATCCTTGCCAGGGAAGTATTTATTGACGAAGGCCTGGTTGACGATGACGACTGGTTGCGTGTGCTCGCGGTCGCCTACATCAAAGACTCTGCCGCGGAGTAGTGGAATCTGCATCGTTGAGAAGAACCGCGGGCTGACATACTGCGCGACCGCGCTGTCTGAGCCGTTGGATGTGGCTGCATCGCCCTCAATGGAAAGGCCCTCACCATCCATCGGTATGAAGTCCGAGCCAAGAGCGACGGATTTGATGCCGGGAAGAGCTGTGAGCTCAGCTTCGAGATTGCTTGCGAAGCGCTCACGGGAGGCCTGATCGGTATAGCGATCCGACAGAGGACTCGAAGGAAGATTGAGACGCGCAGTGAAGAGGTGCTGAGTACGATATCCGAGCTCGGTGGACATGAACTTCCACAGGCTTTCTGCGAACAAGCTCGCGCCGGTGACAAGAACCATGGAAAGCGCTACCTGCGCGACGACCATCCATTTGGCGACGCGCTGCGCCGAGGCCGCAGGACTGTGCGCGTGGCCGCTAGATTTGAGGGCGCTATTGAGATCGATACGCGAGCCGCGCCAGGCAGGATAAAGTCCAAAGGCAACGGCAGAGAAGATGCCCGTAGCTGTTGTGAAGGCAAGCACGCGCCAGTCGAGGGTGACAGCACTGCCCGGAGGCAATTCGATGGGATTGATGGCTCGGAACCAGCGGATGAGGCTCCATGCAAGCACAAGGCCGGCGGAGGTGCCGAAGAAAGCAAGCAGCGCTGACTCCGTCAGGGCTTGGGCGATAAGGCGCCTGCGCCCGGAGCCAAGCGCGGCACGTACGGCCATCTCCCGCTCGCGTTCGATGCCTCGGCCAAGAAGCAGGCCGCTGACATTAACCGTGGACATGAGCAAGATGAGGCCGGATGCGCCGAGGAGGAGCCACAAACCCTGGCGCAAACTGCGGCCTGCGAGCCAAGTGAAATTGGATTGCAGGTCGAGGACGACCGGCTTCCAGTTGCGCATGATTCTCAACTCACTCGGAGCTTCCGGCAGCACGGTGTTTTCGAGTGCTGTCAGTTCGGCTACGGCCGCTTGGCGCGTGACGCCTGGTTTGAGCAGGCCAAACGCGCCAGTCATGGTTCCCCAGGGTTTTTCTACAAACTCGCTTTGCGGCGTTATCAGCGACCACGCGGCGGTTTGCATGGGATAGAAGGCAAAGCTTCTGGGCATGACGCCTATGATCTGGCATTGAGTATTGCCGTAGGCGAGGCTTTGGCCCACGATGTCTTTAGGCTCACCGAGTTTCTGCTGCCAAAAGGGATACGCGAGCACAAGGGTGCAGCTATTGCTGAGATCGGACGGCGCAAAGGTGCGGCCGATCTGTGCGGTTACGCCGAGCATCCCGAAGAAGTCGGTGCTTACCGGGACAGTAAAGACGTCGATGGGCTTGTTATGCCAGAAAAGGGTTTTGGCATGCTTGCCGGCCCAGGTGAGCGCGGTTAGCTTTTCGAAGCTGCGGCTGTGTTCTTTCCAAACTTCAAACTCCCGGTAGCTGTTAAAGAATGCGCCAGTACCAGGGTGCGCGGGATCGGATTGCCACACCACAACGAGTCGATCAGGATTCTCGAAGGGCAGTGGGCGCAGCAGTACAGCTTCGACTGCGCTGAAGATAGCAGCGGTTGCGCCGATACTCAGAGCCAGAGTGAGGACAACGGTTACCGTGAAGCCGGGCGACTTGCGCAATTGACGCAACGCATAACGCAGATCGCCACCGAGACGATCAAGGGCAAGCGCGGCATCCGCGGCAACGATTCTCTCGCCTATTGCCGTGAGGCTTCCGAACCGCCGCCGCGCGTCTAGCTGTGCCTCTCGCAGAGACATACCGGCGGCGCGGTTGTCCTCGCTGCGCATGGCGAGATGAGCTGCGAGCTCCGCTTCGATTTCGCGCTGCAACTTGTCGCGGCGGAAGAGATTGGCGAGTCGGTTGAAGAGGCTCATCGTGTGCTTCTCCGTTTACGCGTAGCGCAGCATGGCGCGGACGCCTTTGACGAGCTGCTCGAAGCTGGCCTCTGCGTCTTCTAGCTGTTTGCGGCCTGCGGTGGTGAGCTTGTAATACTTCGCCTTGCGCCGAGTCTCAGTCAGCGCCCATGCGGAGCTGATCCAGCCGCTTTGCTCCATGCGGTGCAGTGCCGGATAAAGCGAGCCTTCCTCCACGCTGAGCAGCGAGTCAGAAGCGCGCTGGATGTGGAGCACGATGCCGTAGCCGTGCATCTCGCCCATCTGCGCCAGCGATTTGAGAACAAGCAGGTCGAGCGAACCCTGAAGATCATTGCGAGCCAATGCGGAAACTCCCCGGAATAGCCGCTGTATAGGATGCGCCTACCCCTAGAAAACTTGGTATGAGTCAAGTTATGCCTAGAAGTATGGGTATGTCAAGAGAAAGGTATGAAGCCGCAGGGTGCAAAACGCGCGAAGGGAAATTTTCTCCATGTTGTTAACCGCTTTCCACGGGAGCCGTTGTATTGGCAGACAACGCTGAGAAAGCAATCGGGGTGAGAAGCCCCGAGATACGAGACAGGCGAAATGAGGATGCCAATGGTACAGGTTCAGAACGAAAAAATGGATGGGTTTTGCGAGAGCCGGGATGCCGGAATGGGAAACGGAGGTTCCGGCCTTTTTTTGCCTGGGAAGAAAGTTTGGAAAATGAGAGGGATTGGCGCAGCCGCCATGTGCGCCGTGATGGGGACGGGTATCGCTCTGGCGCAAGTCCCGGAGCGGCCGCAGGTTTCGCAACATCCGGCTGCGCAGGTTGCCGTGACCTCCGACAAAGATGTGGAGGCAACGCAGGAAGAGCTGATTCATCTGCTGAAGTTGAGCCCAAAGCTAACGAGCGTGGTGGCGCGCGATCCTTCGTTGCTTTCGGACAAAGAGTATGTGCGGGCGAATAACCCTCAACTGGCGCAGTTTCTGGAGAACCACCCTGAGGTGGGGTTGAATCCTGATTACTACCTGTTTACCCACATGCACGCCGATGGCCGGCCCGACGAAGCACTCGAACACGAAGTGTGGCCTGACCTGCCGGAGATGCGCCCTGGACCGTCCGTCGCCGCGAATCTCGTGAGCGACATCACGCCGATGATTGTGATGGTTTGCGTGATCGGAGCGCTGCTGTGGCTCACCAAGTTCTTTGTCGAGAATCGCCGCTGGGCGCGCATCTTCAAGCAGAACGCCGACGTGCATTCTCGCATCATCGAGCGCTTCAGTTCCAACCAGGAGCTGCTGGGCTATATGGGCACCGACGCGGGCAAACGGTTCCTGGAGGCATCGCCGATTGCCATGGATTTTGTCTCGGAACAGCGCATGCCGAACGCCGTGGCGCGAGTGTTGACACCGATCCAGATCGGCGTGGTGATGGCGCTGCTTGGTGCTGGATTCATGCTGCTGCGAGGCGCGAGAACAGAGCCGGACTTTCAGACTTCCATGCTGGTGCTGGGAACGATCTTCCTGATGCCGGGAATCGGGTTTATCCTGTCCGCAGGGATTACCTGGGTTCTGGCTGCGCGGCTAGGGCTCATGCCGGATCGGGCAAATGGAACGCATGGACTCGGCGCTCCGTATGAGCCTAGAGAGCGGCAGTGATCCGGGATGCAGCCGGATGGGATTTCGCAAGCGGAAGCGCAGCAGATTCCTCCCCCAAAGCTCGAATCGGTAACAGGCTCAGGATCAGCCGGAGAGACAGTAAGAGAGACGCAAGAGATGCTCTGGGAAACGATACTTCCGAAGTCGCTGACAGGCGAAGCGGCGCAGCCGGCACAAGATGCCGTGCTGCGCGCCGGCCTTGCCATGGATAGTGACGCGTTCGCTGGTTTTTATGAGCGTTCGGCGCGCGGGCTTTGGGCCTATCTGGCGCGCGTTTCGGGCGATCCCGCTTTGGCGGACGACCTGGTGCAGGAGAGCTTTGTGCGGTTTCTTACCGCTGCGCGGTCTCCGCTGGTAGAAGAAGGCGAAATTGCTGGTCGTCGATATCTGTTTCGCATCGGTAGCAACCTGTTGCGCGATCACTGGCGGCGTCCACGCACTACATCGATTGAAGAGGTTCCCGAAGAGTTTTTCTCAACGAACGGCGCAGACGATACCTACGACGAGGTTGCAGCACTCACCCCGGCGCTCAACCAAATGAAACCGCGCGAACGCCAACTTCTCTGGCTGGCTCATGCAGAGGGTTATTCCCATAAGGAGATCGCCGAGGTCACGGGGCTGGCGTCCGCAAGCATACGGCTACTCCTGTTTCGCGCGCGCCATAAGATCGCGAAGCTGCTGCGTGAAGCAGAGCAACCAGTTGCGGAATCCAACGTAAGGAGGCTGCCATGATCGTTCGCAACTGCACACACGAAGCGGAGATCAAGCGGCTGCTTGCGCTGGGCCACTGGCCGCAGGCTGCACCTGCCGATCTGTGTGAGCACGCCGAGGCGTGCCGTTCCTGCGCCGATCAGATTCTTGTTTCGCAGGCCTTTCGCAAGGCTCGTGGCGCAAGCATGGCGCAGGCGCAGTTGCCGTCTGCTGGCGTGATCTGGTGGCGTGCGCAGTTGCGCAAACGCAATGCAGCGGTTGAGCGTATCAACCGGCCAATTATCGTGGCGCAGATCCTCGCATTTGCCGCTACGCTTTGTCTTGCGGGGTTGTTTGTCTACACGGAGCTGCGACAAGGCATTCCGTGGAAGAGCTGGCTTGCCAGCGCGGCACAGTCATCCGCATTTGACTGGAAGGCGCTATGGCCCTCTGGTGCGACCGGATGGTTCAAGCCGGAGATGAACGCTGTTTCGCTGACGATTGGCCTTGTGCTGCTGGCGATCATGGGCGGAGTCGTTTACTTCTTCGCATCTGAGAAGGAATAAACGACGCCGTCAAAAAAGTTAAATGCGATGGGCCGAGCCGATCACATTCCAATGGATCGCAACCCAGCCCAGGACCACACAGGACAGTGCCACGATCGTGAATTTCAGCTTCGTGATCAGGCGCAGGTCTGCGCGGGTCCAGATGAAAAACGCTCGGATCAAAGTAAAGAAGCTGAAGACGAGAATAACCGCGACAACCCAGTTAACAAGCACAAACCACGGGTACCAATGCGGATTGGGTATCGAGATATCGTCACTGGTGGCCGCGAAATAGCCCACAATCGCAGCGAGGAAAAGTATCCATAGCCATGCCGCGATGCGAGGCGATGCTGTGAGCCATATGGTGCCGGGCTGTGGCTTCCAGCGCGGGCGCTTGTGCAGGAAAAGCCTGCGCCCCAGCCGAATGATCGAGGCAATAACAACAAGTGCCAGGACTCCAATGCTTGCATAAGTAATTGGCAGCACAAGCCTGCTGTTTTCAAACCAGCGCACGCGTTGTATCTGAACACCGGGGAAGTCAACCGCAAGGCGCACGACGCGATTAGAGCTATCGCGAATGGCGAAGATGCGTGTCTGATCGTCTTCGGCTTGCCACAGGTCTTTGCCAATGGCTTTCCACTTGACGACGTGCTCACGCAGATCGCGGAAACCAGATACGCGCAACACACCGTCTTTGTTGATGCTCAGGGAGCGCTGTGAGAAGAGATTCCCGAGCGCCATCTTGGTGCTGTCGGAGCGGCGGGTGGTCTGATAGCGGCCTTCGATCGCTTTCATCTCCGGCGGTAGCGTCTTTAAAAACTCGACCTTCGGTGCGCCGGGGAAATAGCGGTCCGTGAACATGTCGATGATCTCCGGGCGAGGCCGGCCGCCGCCACCGGCAGAGTTGTAAGAAACGAAGAGCACCAGCTTCTGTGAGGGTTCGACAAAGAAAAGGCTGTGAAAGGCGATCAGATCGCCCTCGTGGCCGATCCAGCGCAGATTGTTGCGCCAGTCCTGATAGAAGCCCATGCAGATGGGCGGCAGTTGCGGACTGGCCTGAAACTGCGGCGTCCACATCAGGGCAAGAGTCTCGGGCTTCAGGATCTGCTTGCCATCGAGAGAGCCACCGTTAAGCAACGCCTGGCCAAAGCGGCCCATGTCCGCTGCAGAAGACGAGATTCCGCCTGCACCGACAGGATTGAATATCTCGAATCCCACAGCAGGCTTGGTCGTGTCGTCGCGATAGCCCTCGGAGGGCAAGTTGGCGAGAGACTTGGGCAGCGGCTGCTCAAAGGAAGAGTGCGTCATGCCGAGAGGCGTGAAAATATGCTGCTGTACGTATTGCTCAAAGGGCTGTCCGCTGGCGCGCTGCACGATGTAGCTTGCCAGGCCTACGCCATAGTTGGAGTAGGCCGGCACTTCGCCTGGAGGAAAGAGCCGCATGGGCTGGTTGTGAATCAGGTAATCGCGAAGCGAAACGGCATCTTTCGGATTCAGCAGGATGATATCGTCCGCAGTCTCCTCAAAACCGCCGGTGTGCGTCATCAGATTGCGCAGCGTGACGGGTTTGTTGAATGCGGGACGGATCTGGAAGTCGAGGTATTGATTGACATCCGTGTCGAGATTGAGCTTGCCCTGCTCCACGAGCTGCATCACGGAGACCCAGGTGAAAAGCTTCGAGATCGATGCCAGACGGAAGATCGTTGAGTTGGGATCGACGGTTTTCTTGTTCTTTAGATCGGCGTAGCCATAGCCCTTTTCCAGCAGCGTCTGCCCGTCTTTCATGACCAGCACGGATGCGCCTACGACGTCGCTGCGCTCGAGCTGCAGGGGTACGACGCCGTCAAAGAATGCCTCAAGGTCAGCCGAAGTCAGCGCATGGCTGCCGGGTGGAGGCGCGGCCGGCCCCGGTCCGGGCGTAGCTGCTGGCGTGGCCGGGGTTGTCTTAAGCGGCGCAGCCGGTTGTGCCGGATTCGCGGGGGTGTGGGTTTGAGCCAGAGCAGGCGCTCCCGTGATTTCAGAGAAAAAGACTGACAGCAAGATGGTTAAGGCAAACCGGGAACTGGATCGCAGCATTCCGCCTCCATGCAAACGAACGCAACAGTAAAGTGCGACCAGTCTCTCGGATGTAGCCGGCTTTGACAAGCAGATCGTGCAGATTACGGCTGGACAATAGGTCCGGATAGAAGGTCCAGGCAGAAATCTTCGGAACAAACCAGACCGTCTTGACGTAAGCACAAGAGAAGCGGAACGGTGGATCGGATATGCCGCGCCCAGGTGTCCGAACACGGACACCCCGATTCTGTTTTCGGACATTCTTGCGTGTCAATGCGTGAGATTATGTCCCAGAGCAAGTGAGACCGAGTTCCTGCAGGCTGGGTTTTTTGGCAGACTTATTGCTCATATCCATTGAAAGATCAGCCGCATCAAGGATGTAGGCGAAACCGGCAAGAGGAAGCAAAGAAAGACGAGGACGACGGTATGATCGACCAATTCCGGCAGGTAGTGCGCCGCCTCATGCGCACTCCGTTATTCACCGCCATTGTGCTGCTGACGCTCGCCATCGGCGTGGGCGCAAATACCGCCATCTTCAGCGTGATTGAGGGCGTGCTGCTCAAGCCGCTGCCCTATCCTCAGCCGGACCGGCTGATTGGCATTTGGCACAAAGCGCCGGGGATCAGTATCCCCGAGCTGAATATCTGTCCGTCGTACTACTTTATCGACAGGGAACAGAACACGTCGTTTGAAGATGTCGGGGTCTATAACGGGGATGCTTTCACCATTACGGGGCAGGGGGAGCCGGAGCATATCCGCGGGCTGGATGTGACGGACGGAACGTTTCCTCTGCTTGGCGTGCACCCGTCGCTTGGGCGTCTCTTTACGAAGCGCGACGATACCGCCGAAGCGCCGCCGACGGCAATGATTTCCTACGGCTATTGGCAAAAGAAGTTTGGGTCGGATCCCAATGTCATCGGCCGCAACATCAATGCCGATGGCAAGCCACGCGAGATTATCGGCGTGCTGCCGCGCGGATTTCAGTTTCTCGACTATCAGGACGTCGATCTCGTCATCCCCATGCAGTGGGATCGCAGCAAGACAAAACTCGGCAACTTCAGCTATGAAGCACTGGCGCGGATGAAGCCGGGGGTTACGCTGGAGCAGGCCTCCGCCGATATTGCACGGCTGATCCCAATTGCCAATCGCAGCTTTCCGGCTCCGGACGGCTTCAGCGCCAAGATATTCGAAGATGCGCATATCCAGCCCAATCTGCACCTGTTGAAGCAGGATGTGGTGGGTGATGTGGGCAAAGCGTTGTGGGTACTGATGGGCTCTATCGGCGTGGTGCTGCTGGTCGCCTGCGCCAATGTGGCCAATCTGCTGCTGGTGCGTGTCGAGGGCCGCCGGCAGGAGCTGGCGATTCGCAGCGCATTGGGCGCGGGCTACGGACGCATCGCGGTCGATCTTCTGATCGAAAGCCTGACGCTGGGCATGCTGGGCAGCGTCATCGGCCTCGGCATTGCCTTCGGAGCGCTGCGCCTGCTTGTCGCCGCCGCTCCAACGGGACTGCCGCGTATTCATGAGATCGGCATCGATCTGCCGGTGTTGCTGTTCACGCTTGGCATCGCGGTTACGGTGAGCCTGCTGATCGGCTTGATTCCCGTGCTGAAGTACGCCGGCGGAGCCATCAACCAGGATCTGCGCGAAGGCGGCCGCGGACTGAGCCAGGGTCGCGAGCGTCATCGCATTCGTAAGGCTCTGGTTGTGATGCAGGTGGCGCTGGCGCTGGTGCTGCTGATCTGCTCCGGGCTTATGATTCGCACCTTCTATGCCCTGATGCACGTTTCGCCGGGCTTCGCCGATCCAAATACGGTGCAGTCCTTCCGCATCTTTATCCCCGAGGCGCGGGTGCCTGAGACACAACGTGAGCGCGTCGTTCGCGAACAGAAGGCGATCATCGACAAGCTGGCCGCTATTCCCGGCGTAACGTCTGTGAGCATGACGACGGCTGTGCCGATGAGCGGCTCTTCGTCGAACGATGTGCTGTATGCCGAAGATCACCCGATCGCCGATGGCAAGATACCGCCGATCCGCCGCTTCAAATACGTTGCGCCCGGCGTTTTCAAGACGCTGGACACGCCGATCATCGCCGGTCGTGACTATACCTGGGATGATGAGCTCCAGAAGCAGCCGTTCGCCATTATCTCGGAGAACTTTGCTCGCGAATACTGGGGCAGTCCGGCTAATGCCATCGGCAAACGCATTCGCGTCGCGAGCACGGACGACTGGCGGCAAATCATTGGCGTTGTGCGCGATGTATACGATGATGGCGTCAGCAAGGACCCGCCGCCGTCCGTCTACTGGCCGTTGTGGCGCTTGAAATTCGAGGGGCAGCCAGAGGATGTCATGCGCGGCGGAGCGCTCGTCATCCGAACCAGTCGCGCCGGCTCTGAGAATTTTATGGAACAGGCGCGACAAGCTGTCTGGTCGATAGATTCTGACCTGCCACTCTCAAATGTCTCAACTCTGGGCGAGTTTTATACCAAGTCCATGGCGCGGACCTCGTTCACGCTGGTCATGCTTGTAGTGGCCGCCAGCATGGCTCTGCTGCTGGGCATCATCGGCATCTATGGCGTCATAGCTTACTCGGTGTCGCAGCGTACGCGCGAGATCGGCATTCGTATGGCGCTGGGTGCGCAACGTCCGTCATTGACCGCAATGTTCGTTCGTCAGGGAATGCTGCTGACCGTCATCGGCGCAGGGCTCGGTATCGCAACGGCGTTCGGAGTGATGCGGCTGATGGCGTCCTTGCTCTATCACGTCAGTCCGATGGACCCAATCACCTACGGCGGAACGACGGCGGTGATTCTGGGCATCTCATGGGTGGCTTGCTATCTGCCGTCTCGCCGCGCGGCAACGGTTGATCCCGTGCATGCGTTACGCGCAGAGTAGCCAGTAACTGCCATTGTTTGTCGCGGGCCGTCGTTCAACATGAGCGGCGGCTACACTAAAAGCCGGGACGGTCCGCGGCGATGGCTCATTACAACAGCTTCATCCGGATACCTGCGCTGGTGATCCGCAACTGGATTGCTCCACTGCCGCGGCTCCATGCCTTCGACGCGGATGTAGTGCGTCTGCGCGTGTGGCCCAACGACATCGATTTCAATCTCCATCTAAATAATGCCCGCTATCTCAGCGTGATGGATTACGGGCGCATGCGGCTGCTGGCGAGAGCCGGTTTACTCACGCCGGTGCTCAAGGCCCGCTGGGTGCCGCTGGTAGGTGGCGTCTGGATCACCTATCGACGCTCCCTCGAGTTGTGGGCGCAGTACACACTCACAACCCGGCTCGATTGCTGGGACGACCGCTGGTTTTATATGGAGCAGACCTTTACCGGCAAGGATGGTCTGGCTGCCGTGGGATGGGTGAAAGGTGCGCTCTACGACCCAGGCAAGAAAGCCATCGTCGAACCCCAGCGCATTCTTGATATAGCGCAGCCAGGATTGGTGAGTCCGCCAGTACCAGAGAGCATGCAAGTGCTCAATGAGCTGACTCGCGAGAAACTGCAAAGCGCGACTTGAATCTCAGACCCTTTTCGCCTCGCATTCCCGAGGCTCGTAGAATAGTGTCAACACGATGATTCAAACGCTCTATCTCGGCCGCATTGATTACGGCGAAGCATTAGCGCTGCAGCAGGAGCTAGTAGAGCTGCGTCATCAGGGCCGGATCGAGAACACGCTGCTGCTGCTGGAGCATCCGCCGGTGCTGACGCTGGGCCGCAACGCCACGCGCGCCAATATTCTGGCGACGGATGCGATGCTCGCGCGCAAAGGCGTTACCGTCTTCGAGATCAACCGCGGCGGCGATGTCACCTACCACGGACCAGGGCAGCTAGTCGGCTATCCCATCTTTGATCTGCGCAGCCTGACCAATGCAACAGGCGGGCGTCTTGGTCCCGTTGATTTTGTGCGCCTCATGGAAGAAGCCTTAATCCGCTTATGCGCGAGCTACGGCGTGTTGACCGGACGAGTCAAAGGCCGCACCGGCGTCTGGACTATCGCGCCGGAGGGCACCGTGAACTCTACACTGCGAGAGAAAAAGATTGGCGCTATCGGCATTCATGTGTCGCGAGGAATTGTCTCCCATGGCTTCGCTTTCAACGTGGCGACGGACCTGCGCGACTTTCAATGGATCATTCCATGTGGCATCGCCGATCGCGAGGTAACGAGCCTGGAGCTGGAGATGCCAAATCAAGGCGATGTGCCCACGCTGCGGCAATGCGCTGACGTGGCTTCCCGATGTTTCGGGCAAGTGTATGGCCAGCAGATTCTGGCGCTTGAGGATGGCGCTGCTGGACTGGCAGCGCTCCGCGCCGGAGCGGTCGAGCGAGGCGATGTGGAGCAGGTGGGTGTGCCGATGCGGGTGCCTGCAGAGGTGGATGCATTGCGGCATCCTCATGTTGAGCCCTCGCAAAAGCCGGTTCGCGCCTGAGAGGAATGGTTGGCCAGCCTCGAAACCGCTGTAACACCACCTACATCTAACGGCTGGTACCCGGCGGGTGGTGCCCGCGGGCTTTTATAATCCACAAGGAAATCGGGCGCAACCGCGTATCACGAGAAGCGGCTGGCTTTCAGCACGGCAAGGGAAAGGGTCTGGACCATGGCAATCGATGTCATCATGCCCCAGATGGGCGAGTCGATCTTTGAAGGCACCATCACCAAGTGGCTTAAGAAGGTCGGCGACGCAGTGCAGAAGGACGAACCGCTGCTCGAGATTTCAACGGACAAGGTGGATGCCGAGATCCCTTCACCCTCTGCTGGCGTGCTGAGTGAGATCAAGTTTACCGAGGGCGCGACCGTGCAAATCAACACTGTGATTGCGGTGATTGGCGGGGAAGTGAGTAATGCTGCGACAGCTCCTGTAGCGAAGGTTGCCGCTCCCGATGGCGTTACCGAGACTGTTGACAAAGCTCCGGCGAAGACCGCAACTCCGGAAGCAGCGGCTCAACTCAACGTCGATAAGGTTGGCGCTGCGGCTGAGACTTCCGCCGGCGGAAGCGGCGCCGGAACGGAAGTTGTGATGCCGCAGATGGGCGAGTCCATCTTTGAGGGCACGATTACGAAGTGGTTGAAGAAGGCAGGCGATACGGTTCAGAAAGACGAGCCATTGTTTGAGATTTCTACCGACAAAGTCGATGCTGAGATTCCGGCTCCCGTGACGGGAGTGTTGAGCGAGATCAGGGCACCCGAAGGCGCGACGGTGCAGATCAACACCGTTGTTGCTGTAATTGGCGGCGCAGGCTCCGGCAAGGCAGCTCCTGCGCCTGCAGCGGTTTCCGGACCGGGGCTTGCGAAACCGGCGTCGACCCCCGCACCGACGCATACTTCGGAAGGAAAACTGCCTGCTCCTGCTGCTGCGGGAATGCAGGCTGAGCCGCGATCTTCACCGCTGGTACGGCGCATCGCACGCGATAACAATCTCGACCTCGCGCAGATTCCCGGCACTGGCTCCAGCGGTCGCATCACCAAGGACGATGTGCTGAAGCATCTGGCAGAGTATGGAGCAGGTTCGGTCCCGGCGGCCAAGGTGGCTCCGCCGGCCGGACTTGCTGCCCAGGCCGCTCAGCGGGCTGTTGCCGCTGCGAGCGCTTCGGCGTCGGGCATCGCTGCGCCTGGCGAGCTGGTGCCTCTCTCGCGCATGCGCGCCATCATTGCGCAGCGCATGGTGGAGAGCGTACAGGTCAGCCCGCATGTGTACACGGTCTTTAAGGTGGACATGACGCGCATCGTCAAGTTGCGTGAGCGCGAGAAGGCGAAGTACGAGCAGCGCAACGGCGTAAAGCTCACCTACATGCCGTTCATCGCAGCAGCGGCGATCCATACGTTGCGCAAGTTTCCGATTGTGAATGCGAGCATGGAGGGTTCTGGGGCCGATCTTCGCATCCGCTATCACCGCAACATCAATCTCGGCATTGCCGTGGCGCTCGACTGGGGCCTGATCGTGCCCGTCATCCACCAGGCAGAGGATCGTAGCTTCCTGGGGCTGGCGCGTGCCGTCGCCGATCTTGCGGAGCGGGCGCGGACGAAGCGGCTGAAGCCGGAAGAGGTGCAGGGCTCGACGTTTACGCTAACCAACTCCGGCATCTTCGGCGAGGAGTTTGGCACGCCGATCATCAACCAGCCGGACTCGGCGATCATGGCCATTGGCGGCCTCAAGAAAGAGCCGGTGGTGCTGACGGACGCAGAGGGTAACGACACGATCGCGATCCGCTCGACGCAGCACTTCTGCCTGGGCTTTGATCACCGCATCATTGATGGCGCGGACGGCGGCAAGTTCATGGCGGAGTTCAAGAAGACGCTGGAAAACTGGGACGGCGATATCGGCTGAAGCAGCCCCGAAACACGGAATGGCATGCGAATTGCGCGGCAGGGGAGGGGTGGGTACTTGCTTTTGCCCGCAAGCATATGATACTACAGGGGTTATGCGGAATTCAGAGTGTGTTTAAGCGCGTTTTTGCGCCGTATTTGTGCACTTTTTGCGTGTGCTTCGTGTCGCTTCCGGTTGGCTTTCGGGTAGTTTGCGATGTTGATGTGTATTCCTGAGATTCCAGTATGCGCCCACGGGGGATAATTCCACGCAATAAGCGGGACGGCTGCAGACGAATGTCACATTTGTAAACGAACGCGATATCGCGAGTTCATGGCGAAGTTTAAGAAGATGCTGGAGATTCGGGCTGCGGTCATCAGCTTAAGCCCGGTGCCTTTGCAACCCTGGGTTCATGCCGAACGTCAACTATAGGTGGCTGGTTGGGCTAGTCCGCTTTTCACTGGACAGATGGGCTAAGTTTGTTTGCCTCGTCGAGTTTTGCTTGCGCATCTTCAGGACGATTGAGGTGTTTGAGCAACTCAGCGTGAAACCGCAGATCTTTAGCCAGAGTACCGCGATAGCTAGGTGCCAAACTTGCGGCATTTGTTTCTGCCCAGACAATTCCTTTTCGCTCGTAATCCTCGCTCGTCGTCAAATCGTGATCTCCATCTGCAAAATTGCCGGTCAGTGCTTCAAGTTCGCCGAGGACTGAATAAGCAGCACTGCTCCCCGAGTTGTCGTCGTGACCTAGCGATACAACCGCGACGGCTTTCTTTGCATAGGGGATTGCATTATTGAGATCGCCACTGTTCGCAATGGCCGTCGCTGCATATACAAAAGCGGATCGTTTCTCGATAAAGCGGTTATCAGGGCTAAATTCAGACGCTATGTCGGCTGCTTTCCTGCACACGTCGGCAGTTGTCTTGTCGTGATTTCACGCAATCACTTGTTTCGTGCACTCATTGTGAGCGGAGAAATAACGAGTGGCAATTTCCTCATCGGGTTTACCCCTCTCATCTGGCGGCGCAAGTGTTATGGTGACGGTCTGAGATTGACTTCCTGAAATTTGGCTTTCGGGAGGGGGCGGCGAGTTTTTGGGATCGTCGCCGAGAGAGAAGACGATCGATACTTTCCCATGCGCAGTTGCTGGTTGCCCGCCGTTCTCAAAGGGCTTGTAGATCCATTGCTTGACACAGTCGGTTGCAGCCGGTATCAGCAGTGAATTGCCACTTACTGCCTTGATAGATTCAATCTTGCCTGTGGTTCCCACCACTACGTCAAGTACCACGGTGCCAGAGAAATGAGCAGCCTTGGCTATGGCGGGATAGACAGGATGTACGCGGTGGAGCACGTGTTCATTAAGTGTCTTCTGATCGATTTCAATCAATTGTTGTGCGGCGGCGAAGCAACGGGAGCCGACCAGAAGAGCTAACAACGGTACCCATCTAATAACTTGCACAGAAACTCCTACAAATATTCCTCAGTTATATACGGAGTAGACCGGTATTCCCAAGATCCGTTTCGCTACTGTGCTTTCACGAGTTCTGTCGGCGCGGCGTCGCCGCATTTGGGGCAGGTCAGGTTGGCTTTGGTTGCAGATTCCAGGGTCAGCTTCATGTCGGCGATGTCGGTAGGGTCAAAAGTCTGATCAGGGGCTTCGTCTCGCAGATGAGGCTTGAGGATGCGGCGTACCTGGAATACGAATGTGTTGCCTTCAATGTGCGGGTTGATCATGGTGCGCGGCTCGATCCCGATGCGTTCGCCGGATTCGCGGTTCATGACGTAGAAGACGATGATGCCGGAGAATGAGGAGCCGTTCGGGCCCGCATCATTGGCAATGTTGAGGACGCCGCCGGGTTTGCCGGGGGCGGTGATGTTCCAGACGCCGGCCCAGTTTTGCGTGGGTGCTGTTGGAGCAGTGGCAGCTTGCGCGACCACGTTAGCCGCGGAAGCGGCGGCGACGGCGGTGGCCGACATGGACAATTCGACAGAGCCGAAGATGACTGCGGCCGTCGCGGCCGCGATCAGAACGATAGACGCGAGATGAAAGTTCTTCATGGGAATCTCCTACATAGCCTGAAGAGTCGTTTGCGGTCGACCGAACAGATACAAATCATTTACCGAGGCGTTCAATCGTAGCTTCTGGGTGCGAAGCGTTGGGATCATCTAATAGCGGTGCTGGAGTGCCTTTCAGGTTCTTGTCGAGGAAGGCGAGGATATAAGTCTCGACCAACCCAAGATTGTGCACTGCCTGCGCTGTCTGCTCTGACATGTTTCCGGCGTGCAGTATGTATGTATCGCTGAAGCTGCCATGCATCATCCCCGGAGGGCTCAAGACGACGTGGTAGCTGCCCTTCGGGCACTGCGAAAGCTCCTGTTCCTTCTCCTTGAAGAAAGCAAGATGCTGTTCATGTGTGCCGAACATGTGGGCTTCGTCGTAGTGGTTTTCAAGATAAAGCAGGGGCTGCTGGATCTTCGCATGATCGGGGAACTCGGGGAGCGCTGAAACGGGAACCATGGCACCGTCGAGAGCGATGCAGGATTTGAATCGTGCATCCAGCTCGCAGGCGCGCGCGGCGAAGTCTGCCCCAGCGGAGTGGCCCATGAGAGCCACGTTGGTCAGGTCGAGCCTGCCAGCTAGGACAAATTCCTTTGCACTGCCGTTGTTTTCTTTGATAAGCCGGTCTAGCACGAATCGCTCATCGGCCGCTCCGTTTTCGATCCCTTTGCCGACAGAATCCATCATGCGCTGCATCTGCTGCGCTGGCGTCAGACCTGGCGGGGGAGTGTCGTGGGTAATCGGCACGAGCCGGCCGTCGGGAAACACCACTACATCAGCGGTGCCTGGGTGCTCGATGGCTGCCACGACGTAACCGCGACTGGCCAGGAATTCGAAGAGTGCCGTGTAACCGAATCCATTGCCGCCCAGACCGTGGGAGAAGATCACGACGGGGAATTGCTTAGGTGCCTTAGCTGCGGGTGCGTTCTCAACGACGTGCGAATAGAGAGCACCGGAGAGGATCTGCGGCCAGGTTGGGCCGTATCCCTCGCGCATAGAGGGACCGAGCTGCGGGTCGGCGTCGATTTTCTTTGCGCCAGGCAAATATGTGCCGTGTGGCTCGATGGAGGGGCGATTTGTTGGGTACCAGAGGTAGACCATCAGCTCGCGATGGCGTGTTGGATCGGGACTGAGGGTGTCGAGGCGGGAGGTGTCCGTCCAGTCGCAGGCAATGCGGCCGATACCGTAAGGGCCTGTGGGCTGCGGCAGTTTGGAAGCATCTTCTGCAAAGACAAAGATGCCAGCAAGGCCGACCGCAATAATAACGGCGAGAATACGAGGTTTCATGAGTGACCCTCCGAATCAGGGTGGGACGCTACTTTTCTTTGGCCAGCGTGGTTGTGGCGAGCGTGCCGCCGAGGCCCATGGTCTCGATGGCAGAGCTGGGTACGAGAACCATCGCGCCTTTTTCGCGAATGGCTTCGTAGAGCATGTTCATGCCGCGCAGGTGGAGCGCGCCGGGGTTGTCGTTGTAGACGCGGGAGGCCTCGGCGAACTGTTCTGACACCTGGACCTCTGCTTCGCCGAGGATGACGCGGGCCTGGCGCTCGCGCTCAGCCTGCGCCTGTTGGGACATGGCGTTTTCAAGCGCCTGCGGAATGCGGACATCGCGGATCTCTACTGACTGCACAGTGATGCCCCAGGGCGAAGTCTTCTCGTCGAGGATGCGCTGGAGCTCGTGGCCCATCGGTTCGCGCTCAGTAATCATCTGGGCGAGGGCATGGCGCCCGATGGATTCGCGGAGGGCGGTCTGGGCGCTGAGGGTGATGGCCTGGGTGAAGTCTTCCACCTCGAGGATGGATTTTTCGGCGTTCCAGACAAGCCAGAAAACAATGGCGTCGACGTTGACCGGGACAGTGTCGCGGGTGAGGGTGGACTCGGCACTGACGGTGGCGACGCGCACACGCTGGTCGACGTAGACGCTGAGGGACTCGATGATGGGGAGAATGACGAAGAGTCCAGGGCCGCGCAGGCCGCGATATTTGCCGAAGCGGAGCAGGGCGGCTTTCTCCCACTGGTCGACGACTTTGATGGCAAAAAGGAGATACAGGCCGAGAAATATGCCGAGGCCGAGCACCCAGCCGCGTGCGTGGCCGGGCTGCATGAGCGCGAAAGCTGCCGCGGCGACGGCGACAACGATGACGCAGGCGGTGATGCCGAGGCTGCTGATCTGCTGCTGCTGAAGCTTGCTGCCGATGTGGTCGTTGATCATGGTGGCTTCTCCTTACGCTGTGGCGGCTGGTTATTGCTGCCGGCTATTTGCGTTTGTCATCTTCGTCGGGCATCAGTTCGCGCAGGGCGCGGATGAGCTGTTTGAGGGTGAACCCGGCGGCGCCGGCGCGGGAGACGAACTCGCTGGTGAGCTGGCCGAGCAGGCGCTCACGGTCGTCTTTGGAGTACTCGACTTTTCGGTCCGCGATGAAAGTGCCGGTGCCCTGTTGCGAATCGAGCAGACCACGAATCTCCATCTCGCGGTAAGCGCGGAGGACGGTATTGGGATTGATGGCCAGATCGACCGCGACCTGGCGGACTGTGGGGAGTTGATCGCCCTCTCGCAACGCGCCGGCGGCGATGGCAGCCTGTACCTGATCGATGAGCTGACGGTAGACAGGCACGCCGCTGTGATCGTTGAGTAGAAAGGCGAATTCGGCGGTTTTTGATTCTGCGCCTCGCTTCATGAGAATAATAATGTACTAATCAACTAATACATTGCAAGATAAATCTGTGGAAAATTTTTAGAAAAGGGTCGAAACGGAACAGCTTTGAAAGGTACGAGTGCCGCTTTGGGGCAGTATTATGAGCTTTTTATAGGGGCTTGAATGGGTATGGCAGCGATCCACAGCATTTCCACAGTTGAGGCGGCGCGACGCAAACTTCACGAGTTTTTGGGCGAGCGCGTATCGATTGCGCAATCGGTTCGGGAGCATCACAGCCATGGGGAAGACACGCATCCGCCGGCGTTGCCGGATCTGGTGTGCTTCCCGCATTCCACCGAGGAAGTGAGCCGGATTGCGCGGGTGAGCGCGGAGCATGGATTGCCGATTGTGCCGTTCGGAGCGGGGACTTCGCTGGAGGGTCACGTGCAGGCGCTGCGTGGCGGGATCTCAATCGACATGCGGGAGATGAATCGCGTGCTGCGCATCAGCGCGGATGATATGGATGCGACGGTCGAAGCGGGCGTTACGCGGAAGCAGTTGCAGAAGGCGCTTGAGAATACAGGGCTGACATTCTTTATCGATCCGGGAGCGGATGCGACGCTGGGCGGGATGGCGGCGACGCGGGCTTCAGGGACGACGGCAGTGAAATACGGAACGATGCGTGAGAACGTGCTCGGGTTGACGGTGGTGCTGGCGGACGGGCGAGCGATCCAAACAGGGACGCGAGCGCGGAAGTCGAGCGCGGGTTATGACCTGACGCGGCTATTTGTCGGGTCGGAAGGAACGCTGGGGATCATCACCGAGGTGACGCTGCGTCTGCATGCACAGCCCGAGGCAGTGACGGCGGCAATCTGTGCGTTTGAGTCGATCGAGGACGCGGTGAAGACCGTGATCGAGGCGATCCAGCTTGGGGTGAGCGTAGCTCGGATCGAGTTCATGGACGAGCATCAGGTGGATGCGGTGAACCGGTATTCGCATACAGGGTTGAAGGTGAAGCCGACGCTGTTGTTCGAGTTTCACGGGGTGAGCCAACGGGCGGTAGAAGAGGCGGCGACGATGGCACAGGAGCTGGCTGCTGAGCATGGCGGCCTGGGCTTTGAGTGGCGGACCACCCTTGCCGAGCGCGAGGAGCTATGGAAGGCGCGTCACGATGTGTACTATGCGACCCGGGCGCTGCGGCCGGGATCGCGAGTGTTGACGACGGATGTGTGTGTGCCGATCTCGCGTCTGGCGGAGTGCATTGTGGAGACACGAGTGGAGCTGGACCAGGCGAGCTTTCCGGCGGTGATGGTTGGGCATGTAGGGGATGGGAATTTTCATGTGCAGTGCCTGCTGGACGAGAGCCAGCTTGGGGAGGCGGCTGAGTTTTCAGAACGCCTGGTGGAGCGGGCTCAGGCGATGGGCGGCACGTGCAGCGGAGAGCACGGAATCGGGCTGGGAAAGAAGAAATATCTGGAGCACGAGCACGGGGCTGGCGTGGATGTGATGCGGGCAATAAAGCGGACGCTCGACCCGGAAAACCGGATGAATCCGGGGAAGGTATTGGATATTTAAGAGGGCTTCAGGGATCTATCTCGAGTCGCGATACGGTTGCGGCGACAGAAGGCTTTCGGAAAATACGTGCAATGGCGCTTCACCAGGTGCAAAATCCGCGCAAAAATGCGCAGATGCAGCAACCATATCTATTTGAATTATAAGGCGATATACACTCGGACGACCAATTCGCGGGTTGTCTCTACGTTTCACCCCCGAAAAAGTTTGCTGTCCCGAAAAAATTTATTTGGAATCATCATTTCGTTCATGTTACGGTGGAGCAACATTTCGGATATCGCTCCCCGGAAATGATGATGTTGGTGTGATCCGGGGAACCTTTGATGCGAGCTTTCGTGGTTTGTCGCTGCGATTGATCTTAGGGCTTTGCTTGCGACGCACGTTGTCAAAAGCGCATATTCGGGGCGGATCATGCATGGTCCTGCCTTATCGGACACCGCCAAGTATCGTCTGCGAGATAGCTTTGCAGATTGATTTGGCAGGACCACTGACTTTTGGTTTAACGGCAGCTTCGGCACGCAGTTTGAACGCAGCGCAGCATTGAAGTACTCCGGCAGTTTCCCGATTTTTACCGTAAAAATCGAGACCAGTCAGTATTAGAGACACCGTCCGTATACGCCATTTGCCAGAAGATGTACCGTCTGCGCCGGTGCCATATCGATCCCCTATTTCCTTGGCTCCCCTCCTTTGCCCGAGCCGGTCTATTGGCTCTCCGCGCGACGCAACCGGCAATCGATCGTCGAGATTGCATCGTTAATTGAATACAAAAACAGTAGTTGAACGTGGTTGATTTCCTTGCAATTGCAACACCTGATTTTCAGAGGAACTTCGGCAGTACAGACGAACAAAGAAAACGATGAGGAGACAATTCATGAGGCGACTGAGATTTTGGTGGCCAGCGATGGCTGCCATGCTGATGTTGTGTCTGAATCTGGGCGCGAAACTCGCGTACGGACAGGCGACCAACGCCGGCACAGTGGTAGGCACAGTGACGGATCAAAGCGGCGCGGTGATTCCGGAAGCGATGGTAACGCTGACGGACCCAGCGACCAGTTCACAGCGTACGACGACGACGAGCAAGACAGGCGAATACGTTCTGCAAAATGTGCCGCCTGGCACCTATTCCATAACAGCAACTAAGACTGGCTTCTCTACTGATCAGACAAACGGCCTTACGGTGACCGTGGGAACGCAAACCACGGCGAACTTCAAGCTCTCCGTAGGCGGTGGTCAAACGACAGTCGAGGTTGAAACGAGCGCTGCTGATTTGCAGACGCTGAATCAGACGGTCGGCACCAGCGTGACAGGAATCGAACTCGAAGCGCTGCCCAGCACTGGGCATGACGCTACGACCTTCACCGCGATGCAGCCCGGTGTGGATCCGTCCGGCAGCGTGGGTGGTACGGTGAACGACCAAAGCACGTTTTCGCTCGATGGAGGTAACAACTCGAGCGATATGGATGGCAACCAGACGGTGTATACGTCCACAGCATATTTCGGTGGTGACCCAACGGAAGGGGCGGCGCAAAACGGCGAGTACCATGCACCCTCCGGTGTGATGCCAACGCCTACGGACAGCATTGAAGAATATAAGGTGAATACTGCCGGACAGACCGCAGACTTTAACAACTCTTCAGGTGCGCAGGTGGAGATGGTAACCAAGCGCGGCACCAACACGATCCACGGCACGGCATACGAGTACTACACCGACCGCACGATGCTTGGCGCTAATTCCTGGGACAACAATCTCTCCAATACCCCGATAGCAAACTATCACTACAGTAAATTCGGCTTCAGCGCCGGCGGCCCGATAGCTCCCAAATTCTGGGGCGGCAAAACATACCTCTTCGGGATGTATCAAGGGTGGCGGTATCCGAACGCTGCTACATACGAGCGTGCGGTTCCCTCTGACGCCATGCGCCAGGGGCTTGTGACGTTCAACGGTACGCAGTACGACTTGAATAAGTTGGATCCACGTGGCATCGGTATCAATCCGGTGGTGGCGGCCATGTGGAACACGTATGAGCCGGAAGGTAACGACGCATCCTGCGGCGGTCTTCACGGCACGGAGTGCGACGGCGTAAACGAGCTCGGCTTCAAAGCCAACATGTCGCTCCCGATAAAGGACAACTTTGCGGTGGGCCGCTTCGATCACGATTTTGGCGATAAATGGCACTGGAATGTTAGCTATCGCTTTTACAAATTCACCGCGTTGACGACCAGCCAGGTGGATATCGGTGGATTCTTCCCGGGCGACACAAAGGGCACGCCGGCGGCTACATCGAGCAAGCCGCAGCAACCCTGGTATTTAGTGACCGGCTTGACGACCAACGTCACCGATCACCTGACGAACGACTTCCATTACAGTTTCCTGCGCAACTACTGGTCGTGGTCCGACAACAATGCACCTCCACAGGAAAGTGGACTGGGCGGCGCGATAGAGCCTTTTGGCGAATCCCCGACTCTGGCGCTGGTGCCCTTCAATGTGAACACGCAGCAAATCCGCACCCGGTTTTGGGATGGCCAGGATCACTTTTTGCGCGACGACGTGACGCTGTTGAAAGGGAACCACCTGATCCAGTGGGGCGGTCAATATCAACACAACTACAACTTCCACGAGCGCAGCGACAACGGCGGCGGTATCAACTTCACAACCACATACCAACTGGGTGACTCGCAAGGTGCACCCAACGTTGATATGTCTGCACTTACGGCGGAGGGATACCCGAATACCGGAACCAATCTGAAGACTGCGAATCGAGTTGCCGCGGCAGTCTACGGTATCGTAACGGATTCGCAGGTAGCCTACACGCGTAGTGGTCCGAATTTGACGCTGAACACAACTCCATTGACGCATGCCTTCGACCAAAGCACAATTCCTTACTACAACCTCTACTTCAGCGACACTTGGCACATAAAGCCAAGCCTGACGTTGAGCTACGGCATGGGGTGGACGCTGGAGATGCCGCCGGTGGAGAAGAGCGGCAAGCAGGAAGCGATCATCGACGATGCAGGCGAGCAGATCAAGACCACGGATTACATCAAGCAGCGTGAAGCAGCGGCGCTGCAGGGCCAGGTCTACAACCCTGAACTGGGCTTTGCGCTGGTTGCCAACACCGGCAATGGGCTTAAGTATCCTTACAATCCGTTCTACGGCTCATTCAGCCCGCGTGTTGGATTGGCGTGGAACCCGAGCTTTGACGGTGACGGAATTGTCAGCAAAGTCTTTGGCCATGGCTCAACAGTGATTCGTGGTGGATACGGAAGGGTTTACGGACGCCTGAACGGTGTGGATCTCGTGCTGGTGCCCTTGTTGGGTATTGGCCTGATCCAGCCTGTACAGTGCACCAAGTCACTATCGACTGGTGCCTGTGGACCCCAGAGCCCGACCACGTCGACAGCGTTCCGTATCGGCGTCGACGGCGATACGGCCCCTCTACCAGCAGCCACCACAACGCTGCCGCAGCACATCTATCCGGGCTATAACTCGGCGAGCGGCTCGGCCAGCGAGGCGCTCGATCCCGGGTTCCGTCCCAACGCCGTCGATTCGTTCAATTTGACGATCCAGCGGCAGACCTCAAGAAGCAGCAAGATTGAGGTTGGCTACATCGGACGCATCATTCACGATGAATATCAGCCACTGAACCTGAATGCAGTACCCTACATGATGGTTCAGGGACAGCAAAACTTCGCGCAGGCTTATCTTGCGCTGGAAACAGCACTCGGTTGCACAACCTCTACGGCCCAGTGCGGTGTCAGCGTACCCCAAAACATCACTCCACAGGCATTCTTCGAAACAGCGCTGGCTGGCACCGGTTATTGCACCGGCTATACGAGCTGCACGGCCGCAGTGATGGCAAACGAAGGGCCAGCCGGGACTGGCAATCTGACGTCTCAGTCTGTCTGGAGCCTCTGGTCCGACTTGGACAATGGCGGTTTCAACTTTGGCCGTTCCATGCAAAATACGCCCATCGCCGGGTCAGCAAATGGCGGCGGCGGCCAAATGACCTCAGGTATGGCAGAAAACGCCAGCCTTGGTCATGGCAACTACAACGCGGGTTTTGCCTCCTTTAGCTGGCAGAACTGGCACGGTCTAACCCTCAAGAACAACTTCACGTACAGCAAGGCATTGGGCACCGGCGCTGAAGCGCAGGCGACAAGCGAATACACCGCCAACGATTTGTTCAACCTGAACGCGATGTACGGCTTGCAGCCGTTCTACAGGAAGTACGTCTACAACTCCTTCCTGGTATGGCAAGAGCCTTTCTATAAGGGACAGCAGGGACTTCTTGGGCGGGTAGTTGGAGGCTGGGAGCTTGCGCCCATTCTCACCGCCGGTAGCGGTTCACCGCTCTATTGCAGCACTGAGACCAACGCCCAATCGTGGGGTTCGGCCGACGGCAGCAGTTATGCATCCAACGAACAGTGCGTATTCACAACCAAGTACACAGGTGGCATACACTCTCACTACAACGTGTATGGTGGAACGGATCCCTACGGCAACCCAGTTGGTGTGCCTAGCGCAGGCACTCCCGCTCAAGCCGCGGTGAACGTATTCAAAAATCCAGTAGCTGTATACGACTCAGTTCGCGCTCCGATGCTGGGCCTCGACACCAAGAACCCTGGTGTAGGCCCAATCACCGGTACGCCCTACTGGAACGTGGATATGAACATCGAGAAGGACGTCCGGGTCGTGGAGCGGGTGAACGTTCAGCTCACGGCTATCTTCATCAATATCTTCAACCACAATGTGCTGGGCGACCCAGGGTTGGGCCTGGGCTCATCCTCAAGCTGGGGCTCGCAGACGGCTCAGGCCAATGCGCCACGTCAGATGGAAATCGGCGCGCACATCGTCTTCTAACCAATTTAACGTTAACCAAAGCCCCTGCGACCCCGTCGCAGGGGCTTTGCTTTGCTCGAACGGTCTACAGCGTGGGCCATGCGTTTAGGATAAGAGTTGGAACTGCTGCATGGTTAGACGCCCCTGTTGGGTTGAGATTTCGACTCACGCTTTTGAAGACAACTACAAATTACTTGCCCAGGCATGCCGGGCGAGGGTGAGTTCTGCTCTTGAGCTGCTTGCGATTGTCAAAGCCGATGCTTACGGCCATGGGCTTTCCATCTGCGCACCCGCCGCCGTCAGGGCTGGAGCCGGGTGGATCGGCGTGACAAGCGTCGAAGAGGGCGTTGCGGCGCGCCAGACGCTTCGTGGCCTTGAGCCTGCGCCAGAGATTCTGACGATAGGCGGCGTTTTCCCTGGTCAGGGAGCGGAGGTGATTGCACATCGCCTCACGCCGGTGATCTGGGAGCCATATCATCTTGACGAGTTGGAGGCCGCGGCAAAGGCGACCGACGCGTTGCCGGGATCGATTCCAGTTCATGTTGAGCTGGATACAGGCATGAGCCGCCAGGGAGTGGAATTGAGCGAACTTGGCGCGTTGCTTGAGCGGTTTCGCAAAAAGGACGAGAGTCCAGTGCGAATCGATGGCATTATGACGCATCTATATGCTGCCGATGAGCGCGATGGAGAAGCCACGCATCATCAGCTTGATCGCCTGGAAAATATGCTGGAGCAGGTGGCTGCGGCGGGACTCAAGCCAAGGTGGCTGCACGTGGGTAACTCGGCTGCGGTACTGCTTGGTGGCGCGCCTGAGACGGCGCTTGCGTCACTTGTTGCGATCGCGAAGCGCCACGGCATGCACGCAATGGCCCGTCCGGGGCTGGCGCTGTATGGTCTTGTGCCTGAGTTTGATCCTCCGCTCGTAAGAGAGGAACTACCTTTGCTCGACGATCTTCATAAAGAGTTGCAACCGGCTCTTGCGTGGAAGACGCAGATCGCAAGTGTGCGCTCGATAGGGAAAGATGAGGTGGTTGGATACAACGGCACCTTTGTTGCAACCGAACCGATGCACCTTGCCCTCTTGCCGATAGGATATGCGGATGGCCTGAAGCGGGCGCTCTCGAATCGCGGCTATGTGTTGATTCAGGGGGAGCGCGCGCCGATTGTCGGGCGCATCTCGATGGATCAAACCGTAGTGGACGTGACAGACATACCCAAAGCCTCCCCCGGCGATGAAGTTGTGCTGCTGGGACCTCAGGGTGACGAAACGATCTCCGCATGTGATCACGCAAACTGGGCCGAAACGATTCCGTGGGAAATATTTACTTCGATTACGGCTCGTGTGGAGCGGCGCGCGGTCTGAAGGCATTCGTTGACAGACTTGTATCGAATCTTTGCGCCGAAACATCCAACTCACGCTGGCAGATTCACAGTGAATGGAGCTGAAGACTGCCATGCCGGTTGCCTACATTCGCAAATTGGTAAACTTGATGAAGGGCTGATGCTGAAAGAACTATATGCGCGGTGGATGTACCGCTGGGAGACCGAGCTCACGACACGCGATGAGAACCGCGTGGTGCGTCCGTTGGAGTGGGGCTTTGACTGGGTGCGCTCGTTTGTAGAAGAAGCGGGAGCCGCAGCCCGCGTAGACCGGCTGATCGGCAGCGGCGACGAACAAGCAGCGATGATCGCCGTGAACGAAGCAATTCTCGCGCACAGCGAACAGTTTTTCGGATACGATCGTCCGCTGGATTTTCGGCTCGAAGACCGGCATCCCATGCTCTTCCCTACCAACGTGCGTCCAGAGACGCTGAAGCGCGATGCGGAATTGAAGACGATGGCTGCGGAAGGTAAAGCGGAACGGGCGCAGTTTCTGCGGTTTACTTCGCCTGAGCGGACGCCCTATCCGGAAAATGATCTGGTCAATGCGCGCTGGTATCCCGCGCCGGCGGAGAAGCAACAGGGAAAGCCCAAACAGGCGATTGTGGTGATGCCCCAATGGAATGCGGATGCCTTTAGCCACAATGTGTTGTGCCGCTTGTTCAACCGCTTTGGCATTTCGGCACTCAGGCTCTCAAAGCCGTATCACGATATTCGTAGACCGAGCGAGATTGAGCGCTCGGACTATGCCGTAAGCGCCAACATCGGGCGTACGCTCTCAGCCGCGCGGCAGGCAGTAGTCGATATCCGGTGCTGTCTCGATTGGCTGGCTGACCAGGGATACGAGCAGTTTGGCGTGCTCGGCACCAGCCTGGGCAGTTGCTATGGATTCCTCGCCAGCGCTTTCGATCCGCGGCTGCGTGTGAATGCTTTCAACCACTGCTCCACCTCATTCGGCGATGTGGTGTGGGCAGGACAGAGCACGCGTCATATTCGTGCGGGATTTGAAGAAGCTGGGTTCACACAGGAAGACATTCGGCGGCTCTGGGCAGGCATCAGTCCTATCCATTTCTACGAGCGCTATGCGGGCTTGAGCCGCCCGAACACGCAAGGCCTCAAGCCTGATACGGCAAAGAAGATTCTGCTGGTGTACGCGACCTACGATCTGACTTTCCCGCTGGAGTATTCATTGGAAGTGGTGAAGGCGTTTACCGAGAGCGGCATGGATTTCGAGCGGCGCGTGCTGCCATGCGGCCATTACACAACGGGCGAAACGCCGTTTCAATACATGGATGGCTGGTTCCTGGGGTCGTTTGTGTATCGCGCGTTTCGGGATCTGGCGAAAGAGAATGTTGGGTCTGAGCCCGAATCTGTGGTGTCGGAGCGGGAACTCATCTCGCAATAGGGCGGGAGTGCTATTCCAGCGACTGTGTTCCATTTCCAGTTAAGCCGCTGTCAGCGCGGATCGACCAGGTTCATGGCAATCATGCCTAACGCGGTCATGCTCGGCAGGAAGAAGTAGTCGCCACCGCGCAGTTCGACGAAGTTGGGCAAGTGGGCGCAGACGAAGGGCGGATTCGACGGGTTGGTGTCACCCTGAATAACGAATCGCTCGCCGGGCATGTGATTGCCAATCAGCGGATCTTTCTCGTTACCGACATGTGCGTCATTGCCGTAGTTAATCCATTGCTGCTGCACAAATTCAAACTGCCGGGAGATGCTGGCGTTGAGCGCCATGAAGACCACGCCGCGCTCAACCGAATCCATATCCGGTGAATTATCGTCGCTGGCCGCGTAGGGGCCGTAAGGCAATCCACGGCGGGTGATGCGGCGGCGATTGATCAGCCGGCCCTGAAAGCCGAAAGCGTCGCGCGGGTGAACGCGGCGAATATGCGCGCCAACCGGGCAGCGCGCGCCACCGGTATCACTGCCGTAGGTGAAGTTAGTGCTGCGGTTAGGATCCTGTGTGATCGCTGAATCTGGAGTGTTGGGAGAGATCTCGATAGGAGTTCCATCACGCCAACGGCCAATGAACTTTGAGGCCAGTTTCTCTTTCGCCGCCGCATCGCCTGCGCCATAGCGGGCCGACCATTCATCGAGGAAACGGCGAAAGGTGCCCACGTTCTGATGCAGCTTGCGGTAGACCATGAAAGTACCATTAGCGCCGAGAAGGTGAGGCATGGGAGCGATGGGTAGCTCTCCCGCTTCATCGGCATAGCCAAGCAACAGTTCGCCGGTAGCCAGCGGAACCCAGGTGCCGTCAGGCATCAGCTTGCCCTGACCTGGCTGAGACTTGCGCACGATACCGAGGTAGTCAGGGTTCCCGAAGCCGTCGGTGTAGCCGAAGTGCTCCTTCGTCGTGACATTGCCATCGAGAACAATCGAGGCGGCGTCCTGAGTGTCGAGGACGCGCACGCCGCCAATCTTTTCAACAAGCGTGAACAGATCGGTAGCACGCGCGTCGAGAGCTTCCGCTGACAGCGCATGGACGGCAAGCCACGCATGCACCTCTGACGCACCCGTTTCGTCGCGCCAGACTGCATCCCAGTGCTCCGGGGCGTTGACACCACTGTCGCCCAGAATGCCGCTGCGAGACTTCATGCCTTCCTGGAACTCGACAGGAAAGCTGATGAGCGTAGCCAGTGGGAGATCCAGCTTGACGAGGCCTTTGAAAGTGAAGGCAATGTTGAGCGTGCTTTGCGGCTTGCCCTGGTCCCATAGCTGGCCGGTAGTGATGGAACTCAGCAACGCCCCGACCAGTTTGCGAGCGCTCTCCGCATCTTCGAAATGAAGGAAGCAGAAACGTGCGAAGGGCATGTTGTAGCCGCGGAGGACAAAGCCCTGGATGTCAGTGGCGTTGAGCTTACTCATTGCGCCCTCCCGTCTGCATCGGACGCTGCGGAGCGGGAACTGCCGGTTTTGGAGTGGGCGCGGCAATCAATTTCTGGCTGAAGGCGAGAAAATCACGCTGCAATTCCGCCGGATCTTTGCCCTGATGCGTGGCGATGAAGTCGGCGACGGCACGCTGGGTCTGAAGAGCTTTAAGCGTCTGAGTCACGCTCTTATCGTTGGTGGCTGCGAAGAAGAACGTGGTTTCAATCTGACACGCTTTCATATAGTGCAAAAACGCCTGCAGGTTTGCAGTGCCGGGATAGCCGGTGCAGTGCGACCAGATAGCGTCAAGTTGTTGTGGCGCTGCCATGGCAAGACCTGCGAGATAGGTATCGAGGCCAGTGGTTCCGATGGCGTGAGGAGGGCAGTCGATGTTGGCCTCGAAGACGAGATATTTCGACTTCAGATGTTCTTCACGCGCCGGTGCGCCCACAAAGACGACATCGTCCATGACGACAAGTCGCGCAAGATGAGTGTGCGGCGCGATGGCAAATGGACTATCTGGACCGGTTGGCAGCGTGGCGAGATACGCGCGGATCTGGAGGTCATGGGAAGGCGATGCCCGATGATCGTTAATGATGGGGCAGAGTAGAGTGAGGCCGTAAACACTGCCGTTCTGGTTGGGCATTTCTGCTCTTTCCTTCGTCGACTATTGGCTGGTTTCAGAAAACGATTGGTGCTTCGCCGGTTGCACCCAGATGGGTCTGCACCGAGAGAACAAACTGGAGATATGCCTCGCGGAATTGATCGGGAGACATCGTGGCCGCATTACGGTTGAGCGCATCGAAGGTCTGTTGGACGATGTGGGCATTCTTCACGTCGTTGGCCGTCGCATGCGGATAAGCGGTGTAGTAGTAGTCGGTATCGAACTGGACCCGGGTGATGTACTCCTTGAAGATCGTGACCGGTGTCGAGCCGGGGAATTTTTCGCTCCACTTCCAGACGAGGTCGAGACCCTTACTCAGTACGGCGGAGAAGGCGTCGATGTATTGATTCCAGGTTCCATTGAAATTGGAAAAGAAGAGAAGGTAGTCATACTCAAGCAGCTCGCGCTGTTGCGGCGCGCCGACAAAAGGGAAGCTATTGCGCGGGATGATTACCCAGCGCGCGAACTGGATAAAGGAGAGATTGATCAGATCGGATTGGAGCGGTTTTACGTTGCCCAGGATGAAAAAGATCGCCCGCAGAATCCACGTCTTCCATGGGCGCATGGGAGTGATGGCGTTCATTGCGTAGACTTTGCCGTTGATATTGCTCATCGGACACCGTTTATTTCCGGATCTTGATGCAACTTCGGCGTTGGTCTGAAGAGCTGAGTGCGCACACGGAAACAGTTCCGAAGCGGGCACAACACAGCCGGGAAAGCTAAGAAATTGTGCCAGATGAAGGGCGCAGTGTACAGAGGAAATGAGATCGGCAAGTGACCGCCGTCGATTCGTATCACGGCAACAGCTTTGCGCCGTTTCAGGGCAACTTATCGAGATTTATCCGCAGCAGCTTCGTCGGATCGATGTAACCACCCTGCCAGCGAATGGCCCAGTGAAGGTGAGGGCCGGTCACGCGGCCGGTGGCTCCGCTAAGACCAATGCGCTGCCCCTTCTGCACGCGATCTCCTGTCTTTACGTCGATGCGCGATAAATGCATCGACAGGCTGTAGAGGCCGAGGCCGTGATCGATAATGACGCAATTGCCTTCGTAATAGAGCGGCTGAGCCAGCACAACTACACCTGAGTTGCCGGCGCGGACAGGCGTGCCCATATGGGCGCGGAAGTCAGTGCCGCGATGGATGCCGTCAAGCTTGCCGTTGTAGACGCGCCGCGTGCCGAAGCTGTCCGTAGCCGTCGCGGGCACAGGCGCACGAAAGCTGCCATCCCAGAGCGGATGGTCTGCGCTGGTGGCAAATGCGGTTTTCTTAGCTTCATTTGCCGCGTCGATGATCTTCTTCTCTTTCGGACCCGGTTCTACAAACTTGGGCGGCACAGTAATGGTAGTGGTCCGGTAGTGCGCGGGCTGAATGGCGATGGTAGTGTTAATCTCCCGCGTCGTATGGTTGATCCGGATGGAGACATGGATGGGGGCAGGCCCCGTCGCTGCTTCGACATCAACGCCGGCGAGCGCGTACCACGCCTTCCCGGTGCGTCCGGGAAAGAATTGCAGCGGATGTCCTTGCCATTCTCCCTCCACCTCGGCGTCGCGAGGCGCTGCGACGCGAAACAGCTCGGGAGAACCGGATTGCACGACAGAAGGCGTCCACGTGAGTGTCTTGACCTGTGCCTGTGCGGTGCAGGAAACGGCGATACATACAGCAAAAAGAAGGACGAAAATACGATGCATCCTTCCCAGCATAGCGGCCGGACTTTCGAAGATGTAACTTTCCGAAGCCTGCAGCAATCCAGAAGGTAAAGAGGTGAGCGCAATGAAGCGCATTGGCTGGTGGATCGGAGTTGGGCTGGGCGTCGTTGTGATAGCCGCTGCCGTGGCTTGGGCCGCGCAAGGTGCGCAAGCGGCCCAGAGCGGAGCTGGTACGCAAAGCAAGCCCGTTCTCGTGGAACTGTTTACCTCCGAGGGATGCTCCAGTTGCCCACCAGCAGATGCCTTGTTGGCAAAGCTCGATGAAGCACAGCCAATTCAGGGAGTACATGCGATCGTGCTGAGTGAACATGTGACCTACTGGGACCATGAAGGCTGGCGTGATCCATTTTCACTGGATGCCGTCACCTACCGGCAGAAGTGGTACGGGGACAAGTTCGGATTGGATGATGTGTATACGCCGCAGGCCATAGTGGACGGCGCAGTACAATTTGTCGGCAGCGATGGACACAAGCTAACGCAGGCACTCGTCTCCGCCGCGGCAAATGCCAAGGAAGAGCTGAATATCTCCAGCGCCACATGGGCCGGCGATAGCGTACAGTTCGTGGTCCATCGGACCGACCATGATGCCAAAAATGTGAAGACGACTCTCGTTGCGGCGCTCGCCATCGACTCCGCGGAAACCTCGGTAAAGAGTGGAGAAAACGCCGGACGCACGCTGCATAACGTTGCCGTAGTGCGCGTGTTGAAAGAGTTGGGCTCCGATGCTTCGGATGGACGGCAGCTCACGCTGAAACTGCCCGACGCATCATCAACGCCCTTGCGATTGGTGGTCTTCCTGGTGGATAAGCGCACAGGACATGTGCTCGGGGCAGCGGAGCAGATGGTACAACACTCGTAGTCTTGGATCTACTCCGCGCGAAGTGCTTCCATGGGCTCAATTCTTGCGGCCCGGATTGCCGGCATGAGTGATGCTGCGCTTGCCACCGCCATAAGTGAAGCCACCGATGCGAAAAGAATGAGCGGATCGTGCGTCGACGTGCTGTAGAGAATGCTCGCGAGAGCACGCGATGCGAAAAGAGTAGCAATCAGTCCTGCGAGACAACCTGTGACAGCCACCCAGGCATTCTCGCGAAAGACAAGACGAACCACATGCGTGCGTTGCGCGCCGAGAGCGATGCGGATACCGATTTCGCTGGTTCTGCGGGAGGTTGCGTAAGCCAGTGTTCCGTACAGGCCGATGGCGGTGACAAGCAGTGCGCAAAGTCCGAAGAACGCAGCCAGCATGGCCATCATGCGCTCTGAGCTGATGGATTCATCGATCTGGGCGGTCATACTGGTCATGGCAGGGGCCGGGATTTCGGGGGCCATGCGGGCGGCAAGGTTGCGGGCTGTGGCGGCGAATGCGGCAGGCGGGCCAGCGAGGCGGATCACTGCGAAATAGGATTTTTTTAGCGGCTCGGGTGGACCATTGTCGCTCGTCGCATAAAAGGTCTGGCTGATCGGATAATAGGCGGTTGGCGGAGGCTCCGCTTGGATCGAGCGGTAGTGGACGTTGCCGACCACTGCGATGACCTGGAGAGTAATCTTGTTGTCGTAGGTGTAGATGGATTGACCGACTGCGCTTCGGCCGGGGAAGAAGAGGTTCGCCGCGGCTTGATTCAGGATTACTTTCCTGCCAGCGGCACTTGTATCATCCCACCGGAAATCACGACCGCCGAGCATGGGGACTCTCATCGCTGCGAAATATCCGGGCGCGACATCGTTGCCGTAGAGTAACTGCTCATGGTTCTTTGGTTGATTGCGGTAATAGGTGGTCATCCCACTACCCGAGAGCGGTACGCCCCATTCGAAACTCACTCCCTGCACCCCAGGCTGGTGAGACAAAGCCTCTCCGAATTGCTGATACCAGCGCAGCAGCGCATCGCCAGCGAGAGGTTGCTTGTCCATGTCCAGTTGAAGATGAACGAGGCCTTTGGGATCGAAGCCCAGATTGGTGCGATAGAGACGGGTGAGGCTGGCGGCCAAGAGGCCCGCGCCGGTGACCAGCATGAGCGCGAGCGCAACCTGAGTGCCCATGACGAGACGCGGTAAGAGCCGTCGCGAGTCTCGCCGCGAACGCGCCTGCGAGCCGCTCTTGATCTGCTCGTTCAGGTTGCCGGAGGTGGCGCGTAGAGCAGGCAGCAACCCAATGAGAATGGACGATAAGACGGCGATCAATGCCGCGAAGACAAAGACGCGAGCGTCGAGCGAGGTATCGAGAGCGGCATCCGGGTTACGGCTCAGGAGCAATACCGCAAGCGCGTTGCTGACGAGCGGAGAGACGGCGAGGCCTGCGGCGGTGCCCAGCAGCGCGATGAGAAGGCTCTCAATGAGCAGTTGCCGGATGAGGCGGAGACGGGTGGCGCCGATGGCCAGTCTTGTGGCGAGCTCCCGTTCGCGCGCGGCGGCCCTCGCAAGCAACAAGCTGGCAAGGTTGAGGCAGGCGAGCAACAGCACTCCACCGCAGAGGGAAAAGACCACCATAAGAGGCTTGCGAAAATCGGCGCGGAGGTAAGTAAATCCTTTGGCTCCGGATTCGGCGACGAAGTGAAGATGGTTCGTCCGGATGTCGTCGAGAGCAAAGGCATTCGGATGGGAATCGAGAAGGATGGCGCTTGTTTCGGCTTGCAACGCCGCATTGGCCTGCGCAAGGGAGATGAATGGCTTGCGTCGAGCAATAAGATTGAGCCAATTGCCGCTCCAGCCACTGGCAATCATATTGAAGGGGGCGTCTACGACCGGCTCCGACGAGAGCGGCACAAAGATAGATGGATGGCGTGTGGGGTCGGCTCCGAAAAAGCCGCGCGGCATGACTCCGACGACGGTAAAAGGTGCATTGGCAACGATCAGCTTGCTTCCAACGGCGTTTGGCGAGCTGTTGAACCAGGTGCGCCAGAAGTTCTCGCTGATGACGGCGGCATAGCCTGCCGGACCGCCATTCTCCACATCGTCGGCCGGAGCTAGATATCTGCCAAGTAAAGGCGCCACTTGCATCGTGGCGAAGTACTCACCGCTGACGAGTTGCCCCGGTACCTGAAGGCTTCCCGATGTGCCGTGCAACTGGAATTTTGTACTAAAGAATGCGGAGGTAGAGCTGAAGGCATCATGCCGCTTTTCAAGGGCGCGCAGTTCAGGTTCATTCAAGCTGTAGCTCGGGCCGTCGGAGTTGGATTCCTCCACCTGGATGATTGCGAGTTCGGCGGCGTGCGGAACGGGTAGCGGACGCAAGAGCAGCGCATTGATAAGAGAGAAGACGGCGGTGTTCGCACCAAGGCCTAGAGCGAGCGTGAGAATGGCGGTCAGAGCAAAGCCGGGAGCACGCACAAGCTGACGCCAGCCATAGCGAAAATCGCGCGCAATCTGATCGAACAGAGGCAGGCCGCGACGGATGCGATAGGTTTCGCGAGTCTGAGTAACGCCTCCAAAGCTGCGTAAGGCGGCGATACGAGCTTCGCTGCGTGACATGCCGTGAGCCATGTTTTCATCGATGGCGTGAGCAATATGGCTGCGTAATTCAGCATCGAGATCGCGATCAAGTCGATTGCGATGAAAGAACGCAGCGATACGATTGGAAATCGTACGCAGCGTGTCAGAGATGCCTGGCCTGGTCATATTGGGTCTCATAAAACCGTCCTATTCACTGCGCAGCGCTTGCATCGGATCTACCTTTGTCACTTTACGCAGCGGAATCAGTGATGCTACGAGTGCGGCAATCAAAAGTAGCGCGAGGCTCATAGCCACAGCCCATGGATCGACAGCACTGGTTTCATAAAGCAGACTGCGAATCCAGCGTGTTGCCGCGGCTGATGCGAGCAGGCCGATCAGGATTCCGCCAATCAATGGATACGAAGCATCGCGAAGCACAAGGCGCACCAGGCCTGAGCGGTTGGAGCCAAGCGCGATGCGGATGCCAAACTCCTGCGTGCGCATCGATACAGAGTACGCAAGCACGCCATAGATACCGAGCACGGCGAGGAACAACGCAGCGGCACCGAAACCCGAGAGCAGCAGTGCTTGAAAGCGATCTGTGGCAACGGACTCCGATACCTGCATATCGAGCGACATGACGGTGGGAATGGAGACATCGGGATCAATATTCCAGATGACGTTACGCATCGCAGGCCCCAAAGCCTTTTCGGGTTCGGCGCTACGCACCAGGAAGACAGGTGTGTATGGCGGATTGGCCCAGTAGGGAACGAAGCAGATAGCCGGATCGCGCTTGAGATCGTTAATGCGCGCATCCGCGGCGATGCCGACGACTGTGAATTTTTGCCCATTGCGAAGGATGGTGCGGCCAAGAGCACTGGCGTCGGGGAAGGCGGTTTTTGCGGCTTTTTCGCTCAGTATTACGACGTGTGGATCGCGCTCATCGGATGCCGCAAACTCGCGCCCTTCGAGCAGAGGAATGCCCATGGCCTTGAAGTAGCCGGGGCTAACATAGCGGCGATTAACCAGTGGAGTTTGTCCCGGCGGAAAATTGTAGTCAGGGCGTTCGACGGCATCGATCATCGAATCGCCACTGAGCGGCAACGTGCCGGTAAGAGCCACGGCCTGCGCGCCCGGCAAGGATCGCAGGCGCTCCAGTGCGCGATCCATCACGGCGTTGCGCGCGTCGTTGGTGGCATTGTTTGCATGATCGTGATAGTCGTGCTGGCTGTTTAGATAGCGTGGTGTACTCAGCTCCGCTTTTGCCATCATCAGATGATCGGCATTGAAATGCCGCTCCTGCGTCAACAGATGAGCGAAGCTGCGCGTGATGAGCGCAGTGACGATGAGAAGCGTGACGCTGCATGCCACCTCGACAGCAACCAGAACGCGCCGCGCATTGGCGGCATCGCGTGTATTGGCGACACGCCCGGAGTTCATCTGAAGGGCAGATTGAGGAGCAACGCGCAAGCTGCGTAGTGCGGGAAAAATGCCAAACGCGATCGAGGTAATGACGGAAACGAGAACTGCGATAGCGAGCATCGGCGCACTCAAGTGCACCTCATTGACGCGCGGCAAGCTCGCGGCTGCGGTGAGCAGCGTCGTCTCCGCTGCAAGAGCGCAAAGAACTCCGCCAAGGCCGCCTGCCACGCCCAGTAGCAGATTCTCGAGCAGAAGACCGCGAAGCAGGCGCATTTTGTCTGCACCGAGAGCGGAGCGAAGCATTGTCTCATGCGAGCGGGCCACACCGCGCGCAATCTGCAGATTCGCAAGGTTGACGCAGGCCATCAGCAGCACCGCGAAAACCGCGGCAAAGAGCATCCACAACGGCTTGCGGTAGCTGCCGGTGATCTCTTCCGCAAACGGCTCGACAGCTACCCCGACATGCGAGCCAAGTTTGTTGGTAACGGCGTAAGCCTTATCCAGACCGTCGAGTTCGCTCTGTGCCTGTGCCATCGTGACTCCCGGATGCAGCCTTGCAATGGCGAGATAATCGTAATCTCCGTCGGTCTCATCGAGGACGCCTGAATTGACGACGAATGGCCGAAAGATCTCATAGCGGTCGGTCGAGCCGAAGGTAGACTCATTGGGCAGCATCGAGACCACAGGAAAGCGAAAGCTCGGTGGCAGCACACCGACAATGGCCGTGGGCACTCCATCAATGCGGAGGGTCCTGTTCAGCACCGATGGGTCGCCATGGAAGTAGCGCTGCCACGCCGGCCAGGTGAGGATAGCTTCGTTGTCTTTGCCGGGCTGCGTCTCTTCGTCAGTGAAAGTGCGGCCGAGTATTGGAGTGACTCCAAGTACCGAGAAGAAAGTCGGTGATACGTTCAGGCCTTCGGTCTCACGTGGGTGCGCAGACTCATCGGATGCGTTAGCGACTTCGGAATCTACTGCAACGCTGAACCCATCGTTCTGAAAGATAGCCGCGTCCTCGATGGTATGAGCATTCTTTCTAAGGTTGGCGTAATGAAGATAGTTCACAGGAAGCAGCGGCGAAAGTTTCTCCAACTCCCGCACTGTTTCCCGTAAGACAACAACGCGGCTCGGGTCGCGAAACGGATAAGGATGCAGCAGGACTCCCTGAACAACGCTGAAGACAGCAGTGACGGCGCCGATGCCGAGCGTAAGCGTCAGCACTACTGTTCCGGTAAATCCCGGTGATTTACGAAGCTGGCGAAAGGCATAGCGAAGATCGAAGCCGAGTGTGTCGAGCACCGGCAGCCCGCGCTGAGTGCGATAGGCTTCGCGAGTTTGTGCGACGCCGCCGAAACGAACCATTGCCTGGCGTCGAGCTTCGTTGCGCGTCATGCCCTGGCGCACATTCTCTTCTACAGCATGCGCGAGATGGCTGCGTAGTTCTTCGTCTAAATCCTCGTCAAGTTCACGCTTGCGAAAGAGAGCCAAAGTGCGGCCCAGCAGGCTTCTCCATTTTCCACTCGTGTGCCGGTTCATCGGCATCTCCTCTCCGTTGTTACTCCGAACGCAGAGCCTGCATCGGATCGATGGATGCCGCGCGTCGTGCAGGAATCCACGCGGCAAGTACAGCAAGCAAGAGCATCAGCAACGGCACTGCGCAAAATGTAACCGGATCGAGCGGATGCACCTCGAAGAGGAAGCTACGCAACAACCGGGCGGATGCAAGCGCTGCTGTCAGTCCGATGAATGAGCCTGCAACACTGAGCAGCAAACTCTGCCGAAAGATGAGAGCCAGTATGCCCCACCGGGAAGCGCCAAGGGCGAGGCGGATGCCAATCTCGCGTGTACGCCAGTTGACGATGTAAGCGATGAGACTATAGACGCCAACCGCGCCCACTGCTACGGCAAGCGCACCGAAGCCAAGGAGCAGCAGCGTCAAGGCTCGCGTCGACGAGACCGAAGAAGCGACTACCTCGTCAAGCGTGCGCACCCGTGTTACCGGAGCCGATGGATCAAGCGCGGCAACCGCGCGGCGAAGCGTAGGCGCTACCTGTGATGCGGGTAACTGCGATCGCAGCAGGATGGTCATCGAAGACTGTTCGCGTGCCGGAGTTAGCGGCAGATAAACCTCGTCCCCAAAGCCCGACTTGAGGTTGTCATGATGAGTGTCGCTCACAACACCGACGACAATCGACCCTTTTTTCGCATCGAAGAGCGCAGGCGTTGGCTCATCTTCCACCGATTCCAGATGCTTGCCGATGGCATCATCCTTAGGCCAAAGTGCGTGCGCCATATGCTGGCTGATGACGATGGCGCGTGAAACGCCCGTTTGATCGGACTCGTTGAGTAGACGCCCGCGAATCAGTCTCACGCCAATCAGCGCAAAGTAGGAAGACGAGACAGTACGCCCGGCAGCAATTTTTGCTCCCTCACGTGACTCTCTCGGATGGCCCTCGGCATCGTAGGTGTAGAAGTTCTCGTCTCCGGCCATCGGCAGCGTACTTGCCAGCGCAGACGATTGAATGCCGGATAGATTGCCGGTAGTACGAACGAGATCCTGAAAGAAGTTCTGGCAATGACCTGCCTGCTTGCATGCTGTCGAATCGAGAGATACTTCGGCGGTTACGATGTGACCGGTATTGAAGCCAGGATTGACATGAGACAGTCCATAAAGGCTGTGTAACAGCAGGCCCGCCACTGTAATGACCACGACAGATAGTGCGATCTGTCCTACAACCAGCGCCCTCGATACGCGGAAGTTCACTCCTTTGCCGATAACGCTCAGGCTGCCGGAACGCAGCGTCTGCTGCAGATGCGGCGATGCCATCCTGAGCGCGGGCACCAGGCCGAAGAGTACGCCGGTGAGCACAGAGGCAATTCCGGCAAAGAGAAACACATGCCAATGCAGACCTACCCCGGCCAGTCGTGGGGTGTCTGCGGGCAGTGCAATGATAAGCCCTCGCAAACTCAGAAACGCCAATCCCAAACCTGCTGCGCCGGCACAGATGCCGATCAGAACGCTCTCAACCAGAAGCTGCGAAACGATACGGCTGCCGGACGCGCCGAGAGCCCCGCGAATGGCCATTTCCCGCTCGCGCGACGCAGCCTTTGCAAGCATGAGGTTCGCAACGTTGGCGCAGGCAATCAGCAGCACCAGTCCCACCGCCGCGAAGAGCAGCAACAGCTTCGGGCGCGTATCGCCTACAACGGAATCAAGCAGAGGCGTGACCTCTGTGTCCGAAGCCCAGATGTCAGGCATGCGCCAGGGAAAGAGCGTCAGCAGCGTAGGATGCAATCGTAACAACTCGGCGCGTGCCGCAGCAGGCGTTACACCGTCGCGCAGACGGCCGAGTCCGCGCAAGTCGTAGCCAAGCCAGGGGTCGGTGGCATCGCCGCCTTTGAATGCAGCCGGCACAACGAAGTGCGTGTCGTTGTAAGGGAACTGCACGCCCTCAGGCATGATGCCGATGATGCGCCGGGAAATGCCGTCCACACGCAATGTTTGACCAACTATGGATGGGCTGGCGGCGAAACGTGTCTGCCAGTATCCGTGGCTGAGAATAACTACGTTGTCCTGTCCCTTGATGGCATTCTCTTTTGAAAAGAACGCACCAATCTCAGGATGAATGCCAAGCGTGTCTAGGAAGTTGACCGTAACCTGCGTGCCGAAGACACGTTCGGAATTGCCATTCTGAGTTATGTTCGATTCCGCATTGAGACCGTATGCAGCCAACGACTCAAAGGATCGCGAGTTCTGCTGTAGTGCGCGAATCCATCCCTTGGGAAAAAAGCCATCGGCGGAGAGTGTAACCAGGCGATCCTGCTGCGGAAAAGGCAGCGGACGCAACAGGATCGAGTCGATCAGCGTGAAGATTGCAGTATTAGCACCGACGCCGAGCGCCAGTGTAAGAATCGCGGTGATGGCGAATCCCGGCGATCTGCGAAGCTGTCGAAAACCGAAGCGAAGGTCGGCGAGTATCTGTTCAAGCATGGGCATGCCTCTTTGTTGGCGATAGTGCTCCCGGGTCTGAGTCAAATTACCAAAGCTGCGCAGAGCAGCCATGCGGGCTTCACGTTGCGACATGCCGCGCCTTAAGTTTTCTTCAGTGGCAAAGGCAAGATGAGAACGCAGCTCTTCATCGAGATCGCGATCGAGCGATGCGCCGCGAGCGTGTCCAAACAAGCGGCTGATCGCGGTGCGTATTCGTTCTGAGCTGCGTTCCTTCATGCTTCTACCTCAATGCTTTATTCAGTGCGCAAGGCCTGTATCGGTTCGATTCGTGAAGCGCGAAGCGCCGGCAGCAACGATGCCGCACACGCCACAGCCATGAGAGTAAGTACGGATGCGCTCATAACCCATGGATCGCGCACCGAAGTGCCATATAGAAAACTGGCAAGCAGCTTCGACGCCATCAGTGCCGCGATGAGTCCAGCGGCAGAGCCGGTAATAGCGACCGATGCGTTTTCACGAAAGACCAGCGCAACGACACTCAAACGCTGAGCACCGAGAGCCATGCGAATGCCGATCTCGCCGGTGCGCCGTGCAGTTGCGTAGGCGAGTGTTCCATACAAGCCGATCGCCGTAACCAGCAGCGCACAGCCCGCAAAGTAGATAGCGAGGATCACCATCATGCGCTCCGAAGTGATGGAGTTGTTGATCTGATCTTGAAAGCTGATCATGATGGGGGGTGGAATATCAGGAGACATTTGCGAGGCCAACGAACGCGCTGCAGCGGCAAAGGCAGCAGCGCCACCCTTCAGCCGAACCACCGCCGTGTATGAAGATTTGTGCCCCTTGTCCTGTCCCATGGGAATGTACGCCGTGGGTGGCGCTGCATGCTGTATGGATTCGTAATGCATGTCCCCCACTACCGCGATTACTTCGATCGGATCGCCCTTGTCGCGATACACCATCTGCCCAATCGGATTGCGGTTAGGAAAGAGCACTTTCGCTGCAGCGTCGTTCAGAATGATCTTCTTGCCTGAAGTCGGAGTATCGCTCCAGCGAAACTCCCGGCCGGCAAGCACGGGTACTCGCATGGTCCGAAAGAATTCAGGGCCAATGGTGTCCATGTGCATCTCTTTATCGCCGCCACTCAACGAGGATTGAATTGTGCTTGTCCACACACTCCCGTCCATTGGCGTCATGCTCGCATAGCCAACACCTTCAACCCCCGGCTGTCGCTCGAGGGCCTCGCTGTAGGCCTGGTACCACTGCGTCAACGCTGCGCCATCCAAGGGTTGTTTCCCCATATCCAGCGAAAGAGCCACAACGCCCTTAGGCTCGAAGCCGAGGCCGGTGCGGTATAGTCGCGCCACGCTGGCTGACAACAGGCCTGCTCCGACAACGAGCATGAGAGCGAGCGCGACCTCAAGGCCCATCAGGATGCGCGGCAACAGTCGCGTACGTTGATGCGCTGACACGGTGTGCGAGCCACCTTTGATCTGCTCGTTCAGGTTCTTCGAAGTAGCGCGCCATGCAGGAATAAAGCCGATGAGCAGCGTGGCAACGATTGCGGTAAGCGCCACGAAGGCAAAGATGCGGACGTCCATCGAAGTATCGATGGTTTGTGTTGCGTTGACGCCGAGCAGGATCGATGTCAGCATACCGCTGATGATCGGCACAGCCATAAGTCCGGCGGCAGAGCCCAGGACTGCGATCAGGAGACTTTCCACCAACAGTTGCTGAATCAACCGGCGGCGCGATGCTCCCATTGCGAGCCTTGTTGCCAACTCCCGTTCGCGAGCCGCGGAGCGTGCCAGCAGCAGGCTTGCAAGATTGAGACAGGCAAGCAGTAGCATGACAGCGCAAAGACCAAAGATCGCCTTGAGTGGCTTAGCCAGGAAGCGCTGCAAATACGTGAAGCCAGTCGTGCCTGGTTCTGCGCCTAGCCGTTGATCTTTCTGGTCCTCAAGCCACTTATGATCGGAAACAGCTTCTTCATAAATGGATTTTGTCGAAGCCTTCAACGCGCTGTCAGCCTGTTCCGCAGATATACCGGGTTTGCGACGGCCCATGACACGAAGCCACCATGAATGCTCACCTGCGGCGATGTTGTCATAGGGCGCGTCAACGATGGGCTCAGACCACAGCGGTACGTAGATCTGCGGGCGCTCGACAGGGTCTGCGCCGAAGAAATTATGCGGCATGACGCCAACCACGACAAAGGGAGCATTCGCAATAATCATCTTGCGGCCGATCACGTCAGGAGCATGATTGAACCACGACCGCCAGAATCCTTCGCTGATGACGATGCCAAACTGTGAAGAAGCGCCGCCTTTCTGATCGTCCTGTGGAGTCAGCCAACGGCCGAGCAGCGGCGGAGTCTGCAGCATCTGGAAGAACTGGCCGCTGACGACTTGCCCCTGGACTCGTACATTGCCCGAGTTGCCGCGCACCTGCAACGTGTGCTGACTGAAGGCCGCGACGTTGGAGAAGAGATCATGCCCTTTCTCGATGGTGCGGAAGACGGGCACATTGAAACTGTAGCCATTCTGTCGATCGTTGATGGACCTGTAGTTCAGGACAGTAAGCTCATCGGAGTGGGGAACGGGCAGCGGACGCAGCAACAGCGCGTCGATGATCGAGAAGATCGCGGTAGTAGCGCCAAGTCCCAATGCAAGCGTAAGAACAGCAGTAAGCGCAAAGCCGGGTGCGCGCATCAATTGACGGCAGCCGAAGCGAACATCGCGAACAAACTGATCGAACACAGGAACACCGCGCTGCGTGCGATAAGCTTCGCGAGTTTGCGTGATTCCGCCAAAGCTGCGCAGAGCCGCGTTGCGAGCTTCTTTGCGCGACATGCCGCGTGCAAGGTTTTCATCAATCGCGTGCGCGAGGTGGCTGCGCAGCTCTTCATCCATCTCCGCATCCATGGCCCCGCTGCGACCCAGTGACGCGATCCGGCTCAAGGCAGCACGGAATTTCTCAAGCAGACTTTCTTTCGGCGATTCCATGCAGCCTCCTAGTTCGATGGCGCGAGAAAGCGCGCCATAGTCGCGGCAATGCGCTCCCAGTTTTCTGTTTCTGACTCGATCTGTTTCCGGCCCGGGCGTGTAAGCGAGTAATACTTGGCGCGCCGGTTTGACTCCGACATACCCCACTCAGCCTTGACCCAGCCACGTTGCTCCAGGCGAAGCAGTGCCGGATAAATAGTTCCCTGATTGAGCGTGAGTGTGTCGCCGCTTACCTGCTCGATGCGCCGCGCAATGCCATAACCGTGCAGTGGACCCATCGCTTCAAGGGTCTTCAGCACCATCAGATCGAGGGTGCCCTGCAGCACATCGGATTTTGAGTCTCCCATGAACCTGCTCCTGTTGACGTTCTGCCTATACATTGCCTATGAATAGTCAGAATGTCAACATGAGTGTTCTTTTTGAGACGACTGGGCCAGGATGAAGAATAGTTCTAAGACACAAAAATACGGGGACGGAATGTTCCGTCCCCGTCGGTGAGGGAGTCGTGTTTCACCGAAGCCTGATTAAGCTCTGCGACGGTTGTGCTTGTCGCGATAGATGGCGCGGCTGGTGCGGTTCTGCTCGCGATGGATCCGCCTGCGCTGGGCGACGTTGAGGCGTCCACCGTCGCGGCGCCGGTCGACGCGAACCTGATGGTTGATGCGCGCTTCCCTGCGCTCCAGATGGGCGGTTTCGCGCGGGGTAAGTTGACCGCTGCGTACGCCGTTGGCAATGCGATCCTGCTGGCGAACTTCCCGGTTGCGAATGGTGCCCTGAGCGAAGGCCGAACCGCCGGCCAGTAAAGTCGCGAGGGTAAAAGTAGCGATGGAGCGAAGACGAAGCGTGTTCATTGATCGAACCTTTCCGGACCGGAGGAGCTTTATCTCGCGGTCTCTGGTGGGATGAAACACAGCGTCCAGTGGCTAGTTGCGCATGCCTCGCAAATGTTTTTGAGAGTTCACGATCCAGCCATCGGGGCGAGCAACGCGTGGCCGAAAGAGCGCACGGCGCTCCGTCACGCTAAAATTTTGATATGACTGACCGCATCGAAGACTTCTTCGCTCTCCCCGTCGCCAAGGCCGATCCGGAAATTGCAGCCGCCATTGAACACGAAACACTGCGCCAGCACGAAGGCCTCGAGATGATTGCCAGCGAGAACTTCGTCTCTGAAGCAGTATTGGAGGCAGCAGGTTCGGTGTTTACGAACAAATACGCTGAGGGCTATCCCGGTAAGCGCTACTACGGCGGTTGCGAATTTACCGACATCGTCGAGAACCTCGCCCGCGACCGCGCAAAACAGCTATTCAACGCCGAATACGCGAACGTGCAGCCGCACTCGGGCTCACAGGCAAATGCTTCGGCGTACATGGCTGTGCTGCAGCCGGGCGACACGATTCTCGGTCTTGACCTCGCGCATGGCGGCCATCTCACACACGGACATAAGCTCAGCTTCAGCGGCAAGCTCTACCGGCCCACATTCTACGGCGTGCGCAAAGATACTGAGACCATCGATTACGACGAGCTCGAAGCCATCGCCGAGCGGGAAAAGCCCAAGGCGATCATCGGCGGAGCCAGCGCCTACTCGCGCCTGTGGGACTTTGCCCGCATGCGGCAGATCGCTGACAAAGTCGGCGCAAAGTTGATCATTGATATGGCGCACATCGCAGGTCTTGTCGCTGGTGGAGCGCATCCCTCGCCTGTGCCGCACGCGCATGTGACGACCACAACCACGCACAAGACGTTGCGCGGACCGCGCTCTGGATTGGTCATCGCGGGCAAGGACTATCAGGCAGGCGCGAAGCCTGAGCAGACCATCGGTAAAGCCATCGATCAGGCAGTGTTCCCCGGCCAACAAGGCGGACCGCTGGTGCACATCATCGCCGCCAAGGCCGTAGCTTTCCGTGAAGCGCTGCAACCCGAGTTTGCTGTTTACGCAAAGCAGGTGGTGGCCAACGCTCAGGTACTCGCTGAGGCGCTTGCCAATGCTGGATGGCGCATTATCTCAGGTGGCACCGACAATCACGTCATGCTTGTCGATGTCTTTCGCGGTGGCGCACCGGGCGGCATGCTTGGTTCCGAGGCAGAGGCCGCTCTCGGTAAAGCTGGCATCACGGTCAACAAAAACGCGATTCCCTACGATACAAATCCGCCGCTCAAGCCCTCGGGCATTCGCATTGGCACACCGGCGTTGACTACGCGTGGCATGAAAGAACCGGAGATGCGTCTCATCGCAAGCTGGATCGCGAAAGCGCTCGATCATCGCACCGACGAAGCAACACTCAGCCGCATCCGCGCAGAAGTGACCGAGCTGGCGAATCAGTTCCCGCTCTATTCCTGGCGGCGGGAACACGCCACTGTCTAGGTAGAAAGCAACGTTTTTGTTAGTAACAGGAGCAGCCACAGACTGGTTGCTCCTTTTTCTTTATAAGTTGTTCCTAAACAAAACAAAATTTATGCCGCTAATGCCGTAGAACGTGTAAATTCTTCGATGCGGACAACTTGAAGCAGTTTTAAGGGTTCAAATTGGCCGAGGTATGCTCAAGCCGACCATCAACCATCTGGCGGCTGAGCAAAAACCGGCGGCGCACCAGCTTACGCAGCAGCCGTCACGGAGGAAAAGACCATGAAGCTTTACGCGCAACTTCTTTCAATCGCACTGGTCGCGGCAGTGCCCGCTTTTGCGCAACGTCCCGGCGGTGGTATGCGCCCGACTCCGCAACCGCCTATGCACGGTCCGGCGCCGGTTCATGGCACGCCGCATCCGGTGCAGGAACATCGAGATTACTCAGACAAGCAGGGACATCCGCAGGTGCCGCACGTCGATGAGCACGGCAGCCGCAGCACCTGGGTGGGTCATGACACGGGCCGGGATGATCCCCACTATCATCTCGATCATCCCTGGGAGCATGGTCATTTCACCGGCGGCTTCGGGCCGGATCATCGCTGGCGTTTGCAGGGCGGCGGACCTGGCCGTTTCTGGTTCAATGGCTTTTACTTCAGCGTTGCGGCGTTTGACGTAGCCTACTGCGATGGATGGCTGTGGGACTCGGACGATGTCATCATCTACGAAGATCCTGATCATCCTGGATGGTACCTCGCCTACAACGTGCGGCTCGGTACGTATGTACACGTGGAATTTCTGGGCGCTTAAGCGTCAAAACCATCGAGTGAGTGAGGCCCGTCGCCTAAGGTTCGTAACCATGGCACGGGTCTTTTCTTTGTGTCCTAAACGGCGCGACACACCGCAGGCGCGACGTTTAGGATGAGGCTGCTCAGGCAACAGTCGCGTAAGTCAGCGCGGACACGAGCGGTACGGTTCAATTTGAATCCATCGAGGTCTCCATGCGATTGCGTTCAGAACATCTGCGTCCTGTCCTCTTGATGTTGGTCACGCTGGTTAATGGATCGGCCTGCATCGCGCGAGCTCAGAGCGACTCCATCGTGCTCACCGGCGCAGACCGCAGGCCGCAGATGTCGCTCAATGGCGAGTGGCACGCGATCCCCGATCAATACGGAACAGGCATTTACGACTTCCACAATCACGAGCGCAAAGATGGATGGTTTCTCAACCAGCACTTCAAGCCCGGCGGTCCGCCGATGGATTACGACTTCGCCACAGCACCCACGCTCAAGGTGCCAGGGGACTGGAATACGCAGCGGCCCGAGCTCTTCTGGTATGAGGGGCCAATGTGGTACGAGAAGGACTTTCACTACGATCTCAAGCCCGGAACAAAAATATTTCTCCGCATCGGCGCAGCCAATTACAAATCCATCTTTTGGATCAATGGCAAAAAGGTCTGTGAGCATGAGGGCGGCTTCACAGCCTTTGCCTGCGACATAACCGCCGCGCTCAAGCCCGATACCAACTTTATCGTTGCCATGGTCGACAACACGCGCCGCGACGATGGCGTGCCGACCGCGCAAACCGATTGGTTCAACTACGGCGGCCTCACACGCGAAGTCTCGCTCATTACCGTGCCCGGTGCCTTCATCGACCAGTACGATCTGCATCTTTCGCGCGACAGCAAAGACACAATCGAAGGCTGGGTCCATGTCGAAGGCGGCCAGGGCGGAGACAAGGTTTCGGTCAGCATCGGCGAAACCGGGGCAAAAACTGAAGCGACGCTAAAAGCCGACGGCGTCGCCGATATAGAGATGAAGGCGCCGGGGCTAAAGCTCTGGTCTCCCGAATCGCCAAAGCTCTATCCGGTTGCCATCAAAGCTGGCTCAGACTCCGTGAACGAGCTCATGGGTTTCCGCACCATCGAGGTCAAGGGCACGGAGATTCTGCTCAATGGCAAGCCGATCTTCCTGCGCGGCGTTTCCATCCACGCTGAGGCTCCGTATCGCACCGGCCGCGCGTGGTCTGAGAAAGATGCCGAAACTCTGCTTGGCTGGGCCAAGCAGCTTGGCTGCAACTTTGCGCGGCTGGCGCATTATCCGCATGACGAAAACATGCTGCGCGCAGCGGATAAGCTTGGCATTCTGATCTGGTCGGAGAATCCGGTGTACTGGGCCGTCGAGTTCGACAACCTGGCGGTGTATGACAAGGCCCGCCGCCAGCTCGATGAAGAGATCAACACCTCGCGCGATCATGCCTCCATCATTCTCTGGTCCATGGCCAATGAAACGCCTGTCAACGATGCACGGACAAAGTTCATCTCATCGCTGGCAACGGAAGCGCGCAAGCTCGACCCCACGCGGCTCATCACTGCGGCGCTGTTGGTGCGTACCCAGGGAACGACAAAGATCGTGGACGATCCCCTTGGACAGTATCTCGATGTGATCGGAACAAACGAATACACCGGCTGGTACGAGGGCGATTTATCGACAATCGACAAAACCACCTGGCAGATTGCGTATGACAAGCCGCAGATCATGAGCGAGTTTGGCGGGGGAGCCAAAGCAGGCAAGCACACCCCCGCAAATTCGTTCTTTACCGAGGAGTACCAGGCCGAGCTCTACAAGCACCAGTTCGGCATGCTCAGCAAAATTCCGCAACTACGCGGCATGAGCCCGTGGTGCCTGATGGACTTCCGCTCCCCGCGCCGCATGCTGTCAGGAATCCAGGATGATTTCAACCGCAAAGGGCTGGTGAGCGATCAGGGCGTGAAGAAGCAGGCGTTCGCTGTACTGCAGAAAGCATATCTAAGTAAGGCAGTAGGGAAGGCGCAGTAACGAGGACTTGCAAGTCCTCGAAGCATGCTGTATATCTATGCTATACAGCAGGGGGCGGCGATGATGCAAAAGGCACGTGTATTCATGAGCGGACGCAGCCAGCACGTCACCATCCCGCGCGAGTTCCGCTTCCATTCTTCAGAAGTAGCGATTCGGCGTGACGCGGTGAGCGGGGACGTGATTCTGTCGGAGGTCCCCGCACTTGAGGATGTGTTTACCGCGCTGGATGCGGCTCGGCTCCCCGATGAGTTCTTGAACGAAGCAGACAGGGATCGGCAGGAACCACAGGAGCGTCCCGAACTGGATGCATTGTTCGCTGTACGAGATTCTGGCAGGACGAAGCAGTGAGCCGTCTCTACCTCCTGGACACGAATACCTTCAGCTATATCGCCAAGGGTAGTTCTCCTGCGGCGCGAGGCACTATGCAACGCCGCATCGCAGAGTCCGATACGATCGTGGCTATCTCCGTCATCACGGAAGCAGAAATACGATTTGGAATGGCCCGCCACGGTCTTTCGCAACAGCGGCGACAGGCCATAGAACACTTATTGGCGCATTTCGCTATTCTCCCCTGGCAATCCAAAGAGGCGCTTGCCTATGCCGAAACCCGTCATGAACTGGAAACCCATGGAATAACCCTCGCGACGATGGACCTGTTGATTGCAGCGCACGCGGTAGCAACCGAGGCCGTGCTGGTCACGCGCGATCACGTTTTCACTCGGGTTCGCATGCTGCGCTCGATCGAAGACTGGGCGACAGATCTATAACTACAGATCTATAAATACGGGCTGGCGTTTCGCCGGGGAGAAAATCGGAATCACGATAGAATAAGCAGAGCAAGGGAGCTGGGCGGTCGCTGCCGGCGCTTCGCGAGAAGCTGCCGGGGGAGGAAAGTCCGAACTCCGCAGGGTAGTGTGCCGGATAACGTCCGGGATCGCAGTGTCAAGGCTGCGAGACGGCCAGTGCCACAGAGAAGATACCGCCTCGGCTACCCCTCCTTTGGAGGGCGTCCGGATGAGCTTTCGAGCTTGTCCCGCCGGGGTAAGGGTGAAAAGGTGCGGTAAGAGCGCACCGCTCCCGCTGTAAAGCGTGAGGCAGGGTAAACCCCACACGGAGCAAGACCAAATAGGGAGGGACTCGCTGGAGCCGAAGAACCCGGCTGCGAGGCGTGGCTACCCGTCACGTATAAGGCGGTTCGAGCAAGTGTCGAAACCTCCGGGTAGGTCGCTGATGAGCGTCCGCGGCAACGCGGCGCCTAGAGGAATGACCGCACACGACAGAATTCGGCTTACAGGCTCACTTGCTTGACGACGGCCCCGCGCAGGGAACACCTGCCGGGGCCGATCTACTTCGTGTCCCCAATCATAGTTCCGGGTTAAGCCTGAGAAAGATATCCGTGGGAATGATCGCGATGCCGCGAAACGGATGCATGCGAAGAAGAACCTTGTCGCCTGTGACGATGCAGTCTGCAGCACCAGCCACCGCGCATTCAAGAACTCGATTGTCATCAGGGTCCGGGCAATCCGTCAAAACGAAGTCTGGTTCGATCAATTCGCTTATGCGCCAGATTGGTCTGCAGCCTCTCGCAATCATGACCGGAGGCCAGCCAAATTTCTCGGCGAGTATGCGCTCGGCTTCGGCGCGCAGCGGCTCAGAAGTCAATATCTGAATGATGGAGTCTTGCGCGAGCCGCAGCGCCTGACTCGGTTTGCCACCGTACACAAGCGCAGAAATCACAACATTGGTGTCGAGCACTACTCGCATGTTGGATTGAGCGTTATCTCCGCTCCCGGCGCGATTCGCGAACAATCCTGACTACGTCTTCCTCGCTATGAACGCCGATCTTCTCAGCCGAGGCGCGTCCGAAGGCATTGAGTTCATCCCAGTATCGTTTGCGCTCCTGCAGCTCTTCATATTTCCGTAAGGCTTCGCGCACGAGTTCGCTCATCGTCCGATTTTCGCGCTTTGCAAGGGACTGCGCTGATTCCAACAAGGCGGAGGGCAATGTAATGGAAATTGCTTTGGTTGTCCGCATCGTTTACCTCAATATGACTTTATCGTATTAAATCATATCCTTCCATCTCATCATACGATTACGATGAAGAAATGCTACGTGTGAAGCTATTGGCTGAGGGAGCCCGTGCGCCTGAAGTGGCGCATCCGGGCGAAGACCTGGGATACGACATATTTGCACTGGAGAGCGTAGAACTGTGGGCTCGCGCCTCGGTTCGGGTGAAAACAGGAATCGCCGTCGAAGCGCGCCATCCGGAGACAGGCGCTGCGCTCGGCCTGCTCGTGCGTGACCGCTCCTCCATGGCCTCGCGCGGCATCGCCGTCACTGGCGGAGTCATCGACGCAGGCTACCGCGGCGAAATCCAGATCTTGCTTACCAACCTCACCGACGAGGCAGTCCGCCTCAACGCCGGCGACAAGATCGCCCAGATGATTCCCGTGCCGGTCTTGACGGGAACGGTCTCCGTTGTCGAGTCGCTCGCCGACTCAACTCGGGCCGAAAAAGGATTCGGCAGCTCAGGCAAGTAGCACTCTCCGTCATCCTTCAAAATAAAAAGGGCAGCCAACGCATCGGCCGCCCTTCGTTTGCTCTGGTCTGAGTTACTTGACCCCCAGCCCATCATGCTCGTGGTAGTTCGGGTAAGGCGGAATCGGAATCTCTGGCACCGGATGCGCCTTGAGCTGCTCCATCACAATCTTCACTCCAGTTTCAAGCTGCGGATCATGCCCAGCCATAAAATCCTTTGGCGTGATGTCCACATCCACATCTGGAGCAATGCCGTGATTCTCCACCTCCCAGTCGCCGTGCAGGCCATAGATCGCGTAGCGTGGCGCCGTGACGCGTCCACCATCTAGCAGTACCGGATAGCCGCCAATACCCACCAATCCGCCCCAGGTACGTTTGCCGACAAGCTCGCCAATGCCCGCCTTGCGGAAGTACCAAGGCATCGCATCGCCGCCCGAGCCTGAGTCCTGATTGATGAGCATCACCTTAGGCCCGAAGATCGCGCCCACCGGATCATGCAGCGCCTTGCCATCGCGCTCAATCGCCCCCGAGAGCGGCTCGCGCTTCAGCACATCCACAACGTAGTCGGCGATAAATCCGCCTTCGTTGTGCCGCTCGTCCAGCACCAGCGCCTGTTTGTCGAGCTGCGCATAGAAGTAGCGGTTGAAGTTCGTATAACCGGAGCCTCCGGTATTCGGCATATAAACATAAGCCGCCTTGCCGCCCGAGAGCTCATCGACCTTCTTCCGGTTCGACTCGATCCAGTCCAGACCACGTAGATTGTCCTCATCTTCGATAGGAACTACGGTGACGTCGCGGGCTCCGCTCCCATCCGCATTCGGACCGACACGTAGCGATGTCTGCAGTCCTGCCGTTCCGTCAAAGAACGAATAGAGATTGTCGTTAGCGTGAATCTCCTTGCCATTGACAGCCAACAGGTATTCACCTTCTTTCACATAGACTCCCGGCAGCGTCAGCGGAGAAGCAAGCCCCGGAGTCCAGTTCTGGCCGCCGAGAATCTTGCTGATCCGGTAGCGGCCATTTTCGATGGTGTAATCCGCGCCAAGCAGCCCGGTCCGCGGAGCGTGCTCCGGATGGAACGGGCCACCCAGGAACATGTGGCCGATGGTCACTTCGCCCAGCATCTCTGTCGAGAGATAGCTGAACTCGCTGCGGCTCGAAAGCCCGGCAAGATAAGGCTCATATTTCGCTTCGATCTTGGGAATCGAAAGCCCATGCGTGTGCGGATCGTAGAGAAAATCCCTCTGAATACGCCACGTCTCATAGAACATCTGCCTCCACTCGGCGCGCGGATCGATCTTCGCTGTCATGTTGCCAAGATTGGGATGCTTGCCATCCGGACCGCCACCTGGCTTCAGATCGTCGGTGCCCATGATGATGAAGTTGTGATGCACGGCAATCAGCGCCTTCGAGGCATCCGCGGAAACATCGAAGCCATCGATCTCAGACAACACCTCTTCAGTCTTCCGCTTCTCCAGCGTAAAGCGCCACACTCCGCGAATCCCTGGTTCACCGCCCTCCTCCGAGCTGCGGCCAAAGGGTGAGCCTTCCAGCAGGTAGATCACGCCGGCCTTGCCTGCAACCACCCCCTCATAGTTGCGCGATGGCACTGGCAGCGAGAGGATGCGGTTGCCGATGCCGTCGAGGTCAATCTTGACCTCAACCTTCTTGTCCTCGGTCTTGTCTTCCTTCTTGCCGTCCTTGTCGTCAGCCTTGGCTTCAGTTTTGTCCTTCTTGGCGTTCTTATCGTCCGCTGAGGTCTTGGGCGGCGTAGGCGGCGTAGGCGGTTTGGGACTCTTATCGTCCTGCTTTTCCTCCTTCACCTTCTCGTCGTCGCTCTCCGGCGGAATCGGCGATGCCTCATCTTTCGAGAGCACCACCACATAGGCGGCGCTGGTCTGTGCGCGGTCCAGACTCGAGAGATCGATGCCTGCGCTCGACGGTCCATCGTCAGTCGAGGCCAGGAAGTAGAGATACTTGCCATTCGCATCAAAAACCGGGCTGGAGGTATCGCTCATCCCATCCGTGACCTGCGTAAAGGCATGCTTCTCAACCGAGTAGAGAAAGACCGCCTTCAGGTTGTTGTCCAGATCACGCGTATACGTGATCCATTTTGAATCAGGCGACCACGCAGGACTGAAGTTGCCCTCGCCGAAACCACCCTGCTTGCTCGTATCCACCAGCACCGGCTTGCCAGCGGGCGTCTCCTTGCCATTGGCGTCTTTGCCCGGCAGGTCGAGATACCACAAATGCAGATGCTTATCCGTGTACAGAATGTGCTTCGAATCAGGCGAAAACGTGAGGCCGTAGAAATACGAGGGATTCGGCCCAAGATCGATCACCACCGGCGATTTGAATCCAGTCTGGTCATGCAGATGAAGCTGGTACTCGCCCGAGGCGTCTGAAAAGTACGCAATCGTTTTGCCGTCCGGCGACCACGCTGGCGACCGCTCGGCTGCACCCGAGGTATCGGTCAGGTTGCGTGTATCGCCCTTCTCCGCCGGCACGGTAAAGATGTCGCCATGCGCCTCAAAGACCGCGCGCTGGCCAGTGGGCGATAGCGCCGCTGCATGAATCTCCTCAGGGCCGATAGATGCCAGGTGCGGCGCAAGATTTGAGAGATCTCCGTGGATCGTGATGTGGAGCGTGTGGTCCTCACCAAGCTCGCCGGACGATTTCAGATCCACCAGGTGCAGCGAGCCGAACTGCTCATAGACCAGCCCGCCCGGTCCAGCCTGAAATGTCTTCAGGTCGAGGCCTTTGTTTGGAATCGCCTCCGTCACCTGTTTCGTCTTCACGTCGTATCTGTAGAGCGAAACCGGGCCGTAATGATCGTTTGCGAACGGATCGGAATTGGTAACGCTGTTGCGGTCAGAAAGGAAATAGATCTCGTCCCCAACCCAGACCGGTTCTGAGTCGTGCGTGTTGTTCGATGGAATCTTTTCAAGATCAAGTGATTTCAGATTGACGATCCAGATGGGGAAGTTCTGTCCACCCTTGTAGCGCTTCCACGCCTCTTCCCAACGGCTAATCGGCTCGTATGCGATGGACAGGCCGTCGGGCGAGAACGATCCATTGCTTCCGGCTGGAAGCGGCAGCGCCTCCGGCGTGCCCGAGCCATCGGCGTGCACACGGTAAAGGCGCAGATAATGCCGGTGGCTGCTGCGCATGGTGGTGATCAGCACATCTTTCCCGTCCGGGCTCCAGCCCACGGCAAAGCTTCCAGCCGGGTGCCAGGTAATCCGGCGCGGAATCCCGCCGTTGGCCGGAATGACATACACATCGGTATTTCCGTTCACATGGGCCGAGTAAGCGATCTCTGAGCCGTCAGGCGAGTAAAACGGCCCTTCGGTCACGTGCGAGGTTGAGGTCAGCCGTTCCGCCGCTCCTCCGGACCGGGAAACCGTCCAAATGTCGTCAGCGTAGCGGAAGGCAATGCTGTTCTGGCTCAGCGATGGATAGCGGAGCAGCAGCGGCGGGTCAGCAGTCTGGGCCGCCGCTGCCGGAACAGTAGCAACCAGGGCAAAGAGCAAAGGCGAAACAGAAAAGGCGGCGAACAGGTGGGAAAGACGGTTCAGCGGCATAGGCTCTCCAGTTGAGGTGCATGAACGAACACGGGGCATAAAGCTCCGGCAGCCACCGGCGAGGACGGGAAAGCGCAGGCAGCGAGGCTGAATCAGAAACTAGAATCTACGGAGGAAGAATAATCCAGGTTCCCTTGGCGAGGGAACGATTTATGGGAACCGGATGCCGACGGCCTGCGTACTCTGCTTTGCGCGCCAGCCCGCCCATTTTGGCGTTACACTCGGGGCAGACCGCCTCCCGCCGCGTTTTTAAGGACGACCGGATCAATGAAGTTCGCCGAAGCCATGAAGCTCGCACTGCAGTCGCTCTGGGCCAACAAGCTCAGGTCGATCCTGACGCTGATCGGCGTCGTCATGGGCGTAGCCTCGGTCATCATGGTCATTACGCTGACCAACACGGCAAACGACTACTTCGGCACCAAGCTCTCCGGATACGGCGCAGACGTATTCACGATTTCGCGCATGGCCGCGGTCATATTTACGCCGGAAGAGTACTTCAAGTATCAGAAGCGCAAGATCGTCAAATACGACGATTATGAAGCGATTCGTGATGGCTGCACAGACTGCAAAGAAGTCGGCGCATTGCTCTCCAAGAGCACCAATGTCTTCCACAACGGCCAATCCAGCACCAACACCGAGATTCGCGGCTATACCTCGACGATGTTTTCGCTCAACAACATCAACATCGCCGAGGGGCGCGCTCTGACGGATGCCGACATCGAACACGCCACCCGCGACTGCGTTGTCGGCTACGACATAGTCGACAACATCATGGGCGACGGAGACCCCATCGGCAAGGAATTGCGCATCGACGGCATTCCTTACACCATCGTTGGCGTAGGTGAGCGCCAGGGCAAGACCTTTGGCCAGTCGCAGGATAACTGGGCAGCCGTTCCGATTACCTCGTATCAGCACACCTACGGCACCAACGATTCACTGACTATCTACTCGCGTGCGAATGGCGATGCGAAGGTGATGGAGAGGGCCGAAGATCAGGCGCGCGTAATCATGCGCATCCGCCGCCATGATGCACCCGGCGCCGAAGACAGCTTCCAGCTTGAAACCAACGACACCTTCCTCGATATCTGGAAGCAGGTCAGCTCGCTCTTCACCATCATCGTCTTCGGGCTGGCATCCATCTCGCTTGTCGTTGGCGGTGTGGTCATCATGAACATCATGCTTGTCTCTGTGACGGAGCGCACCCGCGAAATCGGCGTGCGCAAGGCGCTCGGGGCAAAGCAAAAAGATGTGCTGCTGCAGTTCCTGATTGAATCTGCCACACTGGCTACGGTTGGCGGAGCTATCGGAATAGCCATTGGAATTGGGGTAGCAGCACCCATTACCTTGATTTTCGATATCCGGGTTTCCGTTTCGATAGGCTCCATCATCCTGGGCCTCTTAATGGCGGCTGGTACGGGAATATTCTTTGGTGTCTATCCGGCGAGCAAAGCGGCAAAACTCGATCCGATTGTTGCTCTCCGGTCGGAAATGTAAGAGCAGCTTTTAGCTATTAGCGCCTGGCTTCTAGCTATTATGCTGCAGATGAAATGAGGGGCTTCTGGCTAGCGGCTAGAAGCTAGAGGCTGGGAGCTTACGTTATGGCGCAAGGTCAGGCAAGTGAATCGGTAAAAATGGCGCTCGAAACGTTGCGCGCAAACAAGCTGCGTTCCGGCTTGACCATTCTCGGCATCGTCATTGGCGTCACGTCAGTAATCGCTATCTCGTCCATCATTAACGGCCTTAACAGCCGTGTTGGCGACTTCGTCAGCTCGCTCGGCAACAACGTTTTCTGGGTCTTCCATCTGCCGGTGATCGGCGTGAGGCCCACACTGGAGCAGTTGGCCCGCAAGAAGCTCACGCTCGACGATGTGATGGCGCTGCGTAAGCTGCCTCATGTGGTTGCAGCCGATGGCGGCAAACAGTACGTCAAGAATCAGAGCTTTCGCGTCGGCGATGTTTCTGTAAAGTACAACGGCAGAAAAGTCGCAGGGACTCTGCTCCAGGGCGATACGGCTGAGCTCGCCGATGTGCGCGACTTCACCCTGGTGCAAGGGCGGCTCTTTACCGATGCCGAAGACAAACGCCACGCCAAGGTAGTCGTGCTCGGCCACGATACCTGGGAACAGCTCTTCGACGATCAGAACGCCATCGGAAAAGAAGTCAACATCGAAACCAGCCTCTACACCGTGATTGGCGTCTTCGACAAGCAGAAGACTCCCTTCGGAGGCGGCAAGAATCCCAACGACAACGCCGCATTCTTCCCGCTCGGAACATTCGAAAACCTGCATCCTGAAGAGAAAGATATGTGGGTCAGCGTGAAGTTCGACGACCAGAAAAATAAGGCGCTAGTGGAAGAAGAGATCCGCGAACTCCTGCGCGTCCGGCGTCACGTACCCGTGGCGAAGGACGATGACTTCGAGATCTTCGGCCCCGACTCACTCGCGCGTCTCTGGGATCAGCTTTCCTCCGGCCTTTTTCTCTTCATGCTCGCCGTGTCAAGCGTGGGCCTAATGGTCGGCGGCGTCGGCGTCATGAACATCATGCTTGTCTCCGTCACCGAACGCACCCGCGAAATCGGCATACGCAAGGCGCTCGGCGCGACAAAGCGTACCATTCTGACGCAGTTCACCACCGAAGCCATCACGCTCTGCGCCGTCGGCGGAATCATTGGCGTGATGGTCGGCGCGATAATCACCTGGATTGTCTACTTCCTGCCCATCGGCCTTCCCGCCACCGTCTCGGCAATGTGGGTCACGATCGGACTAACGGTTGCATGTACGATTGGCTTGGTCTTCGGCATTTACCCGGCATGGAAGGCAGCAAATCTCGATCCCATCGAGGCCCTGCGTTACGAGTAGTTCTCGATGCTGATCGAGCATCTCCGGCAAGGGCTCTACACTAGTAAGAGCCCGCAATGCACGAGCTTAGTCTGAACTGGCAGCCAGCCTTCACGGCAATTGAAATCGCAACAATGGTTTTGACCGTTGCGAGCATGGCGTATTCTCTCCTCGCGATTTTCGCCGCGTGGAGCTTCCGTCTCTCCTCTCGCCGTGCGCAAAATCTGCCTGCCTTCGCACCCGGCGTCTCGATCCTCAAGCCAGTCAAAGGCTTCGACGACGGCATGTACGAAGCCTTCCGCAGCCACTGCCAACAGACCTACGCAGGCGAATATGAACTGATCTTCGGTGCTGGCAGCGAAGACGATCCGGCTGTGCCCGCAGTCCACCAGCTCATGGCCGAATTTCCCAATCGCGCCATCAAGCTCGTTTTTTGTCCCAATCGTCTCGGCGCTAATGGCAAAGTCTCAAACCTAATCCGCATGCAAGCCGAGGCCCGCTACGACTACCTGTTAATCAACGACTCCGACATCCGCGTCGGCCCGCATTATCTCGAGCGCGTCATGCGCCAGTTCGCCGCCACAGTAAAAAGTAGTGCAGGACGAAAACCAACCGGCATGGTCACTGCCCTCTATCGCGGCCACGCTTCACGCACCAGCACTGGCCGTCTCACCCTCGGCTCCAAACTCGAAGCACTCGGCATCGCCACCGACTTCCAGGCCGGCGTCCTCGTCGCCCGGCTCATCGAGCGCGGCATTCATTTCGGCCTCGGCTCCACGCTGGCCGTCCGCCGCGAAGCCCTCGCGGCTGGCGGAGGCCTCGAAGCCCTCGTCGATCAACTCGCCGACGATTACGAGATGGGAGCGCGCATCGCCGCCGCAGGCTACGCAATCCAACTTGCGCCCGAGACCGTCGAGACACACGTCCCGGCCTACAACTGGCGCGGCTTCTGGAGCCACCAGCTTCGCTGGGCGCGCACCGTGCGCGACAGCCGCAAGTGGGGCTATGTCGGCCTTCTCTTCACGCATCTGATCCCGCTCGCCTGCATCAATGTGCTCGCCTCCGGCGCCAGCTTCTGGAGCCTCTGGCTGCTCTGCCTCGCACTCTGCCTCCGCCTCGGCGCGGCCATGCAGGTCGGCGTCGGCGTGCTGCACGATCGTCAAGTATTACGCGATCTCTGGTTGCTGCCCATCCGCGATCTCGTTGGTTTTGCCATCTGGGTCTGGAGCTTCGCCAGCCACACCATCGAGTGGCGCGGCGAGCGCTTCCTGCTCAAAGACGGCAAACTCGTCAAGATGAACGAGCCGCATGCGACATAGATCACAAACACCTGCGCGCACCGGGTGCTATCGTGAGGAACGATGGCAAGACTGACCACAATCGATCCTGCCGGCACGCAAATCCCCGGCCCAAGCGCCACGCTCATCTATGACGACTGGTACCCGGCCATTCGCTCCAGCGAGCTTCGCGCCAAACAGCTCAAGACAGCAATGTTGCTCGATTTTCCGCTCGTCCTCGGCCGCCGCAACGACGGCTCCATCTTCGCGATGCGCGACAGTTGCCCGCACCGCGGTATCCCGCTCAGCGTCGGTTGGTTCGATGGCAATCGCGTCACCTGCCGCTATCACGGCTGGGAGTTCGAGCCATGCTCGGGCCGCTGCGAACTGATTCCATCGCTCTCCAGCCACGACCATCTTGATGCCACAAAGATCTACGCCACCTCGTTCCCTTGCGTCGAGCGCGATGGCTACGCCTGGGTCTATGTGCCCGGTCCCGGCTCTGGCCGCGTCAAAGATGTGGATGCGCTTCCACCCGTACCGGAACTGCCGAAATTCAGCCAGCACTATCGCAGCGCCCATCTCACCGCCGATCTACCCTGCAACGTCGATCACGGAATCATCGGCCTCATGGACCCAGCCCACGGTCCCTTCGTGCATCAGGCATGGTGGTGGCGCAGCCGATCATCCATCCGCGAAAAAACCAAGCGCTTTGAGCCCATTCCCGAGGGCTTTCGCATGGCAGCTCACGCGCCCAGCGGTAACTCCGCTCCCTACAAATTGCTCGGCATCTACGGCGAACCCGTCGAGACCACCATCGATTTCGTCCTGCCCAATCGCCGCTCCGAAACCATCCGCTGCGGCAAAAAATGGTTCGCCAGCCTCACAACCATCACGCCTGTCACAGCCTCCACCTGCCGCATCGATGTCATCGGCGCGTGGAATGTCTTCTACTACGTTCCCTTCGTCACACCGATCGCAAAGTTCTTCGGAGCGAAGTTCGTCCAGCAGGATCAGGAGACGATGATCCAGCAGGCCGAGGGCCTGCGTCACAACCCGAGCCTCATGCTGATCGACGACGCGGACAAGCCGGCCAAGTGGTACTTCGCACTGAAGCAGGCGCGCCTCGATGGCTCCGGCAAACATCCGATGGACGGCCCCGTCGATCTGCACTGGCGCAGTTAACTCACCCCAATTCGCATCATCAAAATCGCTCTAGGGGATTCGCCGCCAATATGCAATCATCAGCGCACCATGTCTGCGCTGCCCTCCGCATCTGCCGATCCGCAAACACAGACAGCCGCTCCCACAGAAGAACATCAGCTCCATCGCCAGTTGCGTGTTGCCGATCTGGTGCTGGCACAAATCCTCTGCGTGGTCGGCAGCAGTTGGGTCGGAGTCGCTGCGGGCCTCGGTCCATCGCAGACTGTCATGTGGATCGCGGCCATGCTGGCCTTCTATTTGCCAATGGCCGCAGCCGTCATCTGGCTCAACTCAGCCATGCCGCTCGAAGGCGGTCTCTACATCTGGGCGCACAAAGCCTTCGGCAACCTCGGCGGATTTCTGACCGCATGGAATCTCTGGATTTACAGCATCGCCGTTACAGCGACCATTCTTTATTCCACACCGACAGAGATTTCCTATCTCATCGGCCCATCCGCAAAATGGCTGCCCGAAAGCCCAGCCGCATCCTTCGCCATCGTTGCGGGATTGCTCGTCGTGCTCACCGTAGCTGCCATTCGCGGCCTTGAAGTAGGCAAGTGGATTCACAACATCGGCGGAGCCGCTATTCTCGCAGTCTTTGCCGCACTTATCTTTCTACCGCTATGGGCTATATGGCGCGGACACATCACGCACTATGCTGGGCTCACGGTCGCTACGCCTCAAGTGGATCTTCGCTCCATAGCGCAATTCGGCCAGATGCTCTTCGGAGCGTTATGCGGGCTCGAATACATCGCCATCTTCGCCGGCGAGAGCAAGCATCCCGGCCGCAGTATCGCGCAGTCCGTGTGGATCTCGTCACCCGTAATCTGCGCCATGTTTATCCTCGGCACCTGCTCGGTTGCAACGTTCGTGCAGCCCGGCCACATCGACTACATTGCACCCATTCCGCAGGTGCTGCGCATCGCCCTCGGCAACACCGGCATCGGCAACTTGCTGGCGATCACAGCGATCCTTCTGCTTGAGCTTCGCCTGCTCGGCGCAGCCAGCTATCTCTTCACTGGAGCAACGCGCCTACCCATGGCCGTCGGCTGGGACACGCTGGTTCCCGCATGGTTTACACGCCTCAGCCCTCGATGGAAGACACCGGTCAATTCAACGCTCTGCGCCACAGCTCTGGTGCTGGTGCTCGTCGTCATGGCAACATCGGGCGTGCATGCACAGGAAGCCTTCCAGCTTCTCACCAATGCGGGTCTTACGCATTACGAGCTGACGTACCTCGCCATGTTCGCAGCGCCAATCGCGGGCGTGACCGCACTGCGCAGGCAATTTTCACCCTGGCTCAAGGCAGTTTGCGTCGTGGGGTTTCTCGCCACGCTTTTCAGCCTGCTCATCTCAATCTTCCCCTACGTCAAGGTCGTCAATCCTGCGATCTACGCCGGCAAAATTATCGCAACCGTGCTCGTCAGCAATAGTGCCGCAATTTGCTTCTATCTTTGGCGAAAGCGTACATGGCGTCGCGACGCTGGCATGGAACTAAATACTCGGTTAGAGTAGATGCAAAATGCTAAATCTTACGCGCACTCGTGCGTTTCTTAAGCTCCTGCGGACGCATCGCTCCGATGTACACCTGCTGCTCTTCTTAGCGGCGGGATTAGTTGGAGTCGTCATTCAGTGGATTCATCCCGCAGACGCAGGCGATGAGATGATGCGGCTTGCGCAAAACATTGTGTCCACCGGTTCCTATCGTGATCCATTTCGGGTCATGGCAACCGGCCCAACTGCGATGAATCCACCGCTCTATCCGCTGATGGTAGCTTTTCTCATACGCATTCTAAGGCTGCCAAGCCTGGTATATCTGGCAGCCGTATTGGGGTCAATGATCGCAAACGCTGTAACCGCAGTGTTGCTTCCCCGCATAGCGAACGTGTTCTTCGCCGATGAACTGCCAGGTATAGCGGCATCCATTTTGTGGATCGGTATGATGCCTTGCCTCCCAGGATGGGATACCAGCTACACAGTGGCAGGAATTCTCTTGTTCTGTTTGCTTATCGCGGTGCCTTCAGAGAGCAAAGGGCGAGAACTGCAGGCAACGCTTCTGGCTGGTGTCATTGCAGGGCTGTTGTTTCTGCTCAATCCCTCCGTCTTGCTGGTAGTTATTCCCTGGATGGCCTACACCGTTTGGCGTGCGGAGGGTTCACGCTCCAAAGCCGTCAGAAATGCTCTCATTGCATGCTCGGTGCTTGCTGTTGCCATCTTCGGCTGGTGCACTCGAAACTACCTGGTTTTAGGCGCATTTGTAACCCGGACGAACCTCGGCGCAACCATGTACGCATCGAACAACGATTGCGCCACCCCTAGTCTTATCAGCGAGGAGTTTGATGGCTGCTATCAGGCGCATCATCCCAACACAAATCCTGCTGAAGCCCAGGCAGTTCTAAGCCTGGGTGAAGTACGATACGACCGGCTCAAGACTCAGGAAACCAAACAATGGATCGCCTCGCACGAAGGCCAATTTTTACAACTCACAGCCGAGAGGTTCATCGCGTTCTGGTTTCCCGTTGTCGAAAAGATTCCACCCGATTTTGTCTCTCGATCTGTTGGGCGCGGCGGATCGCAGGCTGCGCAAAGTTGGATCGCGGAACAGAATGTCACCGCATACGTGATGCGTTTCGCTACGGTGCTCTCCATTCCAGGGCTCATCGTAATGATGCGCAGGCGTGAGCCTGTCATTTGGTTCATAATCGCTGCGCTCGCACTCTACCCCTTGCTCTATTACGTCGTCGTGTCCGACATGCGTTACCGCTATCCCGTACTCTGGATATCTTTGCTCGCAGCCGGATATCTCATCCGGCTGCTTGAGCCTCCCCGGTTGCCGCGTTCCCCTATATCGATAGGAGAACACGGAAATAGTCATTGAGCAGGCGATCGCCCGGATCGTATTGTTTGCGTGCTTCGTTCAGTTGCGTGAGACGCGAACCATAAGCCTTCTGCAAAATAGCTGGCGTGAGATCCGGCGTCTGATTCAGTAGTGGCAGTCCGTTGCGGTCGCTGCACCACTGGTTGTAGGCAACTAGAAAATCCTCCCAACCAGGATTGGCAGTCGAGACCGGATCGAGTGTCAGTACCGGTCCATCCCACGAATAGGAGAGTAGCGCTTTCTGATCCTGCGCGATGCGATAACCGACGTAGAGAAGATTTGAGCGGTATCCCTTCTGCTTGTAGTAGTCATTGCAGAACTTATAAAAGTCGGTGATGGCCGCAGGAAACTCCGCCTCAGGGAATGCGAAGAGCGAGAAGGTATAGCGGCTATCGTTGGAGACGGGCGGATAGTCGATGATCTGATCTGCAGGTAGCGTGTTATCACCGACCACGACATTCTCAAGCTGCGAGCGCCAGAAGGCGTTAAAGGAGTCGATGATTCCATAGCGAATGGCGGGGACGGAGAAGTTCTGTTCGATATCATGGCCTGCCTTGGGTCCCGTCGTTCCCCAGAGCTGGTTGCGCAGCACCCAGGGAAAGTGCGCAGGATCGCCAGTGGCTGTGGGATTGTACTTGCGGAACTCGACCGTGATTTTGTCCACAAACGGGAACATGTAGTACATGATCGAGTAACCGAGCGCTTGAAAATCGGGTAGAGCCTTCAGAAAATCCGCTAGTGAATATGTCGTGTGATGAACATGCATCGGCGTGAGCGCCTTGACCTGATAGGTGACCTCATAGATGACACCGAAAAGCCCGTAACTGCTGCGGACAAGCTGCATCAGCGCAGGATTCTCTGCCTCTGTCACTTCCAGCAATTCGCCCGAGGGCAAAACCATCTTCACGCCGATAACATACGAGCCCACCTGGCCGTATTCGCCGGGAAAAGACGCATCTTTGGTTCCTGCACAGGAGGCGCTGCCTGCCGAGAGACTACCGATCTCAGTGTTTACATAAAACTGCAGCTTCTGCGCCTGCAAGGCCTTGGCCATCTGCAGATGAGTGCAGTCTGCTTGCGCCGTAATGGTGGGCGGATTCCCACCGGGGTTGATGTTCAGAATCTGGTTCATCTTCATGCGAATAAGCGTGCCGCCATCCGCAGTACCGCAGGGAGCGGTGGAGTGGTTGGAGCCGACGGCACGCACTGGCGCCGGGTATTTCGCGGGATTTTTCAAGACAGCAATAATGTCATCGACAGAGTGGGCATCGACGATGACGGCGGGGTGAGAAACAACGTTGCCAAACCAGTTCGTGACGGTATTGGCAGGTGTGGTCGTACTAGTAGCCATGCTTGCGCCTCGCTTGGATGGGATGGGTGCTGCGGAGAGCCGCGGCGCGCAGGCGGCGGCAAAGCCTGAGAGCAGATGAGAGGCCAGCCGCACGAGAAGTTTTGGGAGTTTTGAGCGGCTGCCTGGAAAATCCGCATCAGGCTAGCTTTCCCGGAAAGCCAAGTCAAGAGAAATACGCGATAAGAAAGTCGTGAGATTTGTGGCGTTAAAGAGGCTCTCGCTTGCGACGGTCATCGCAACGAGCGTCTACGAAAGCGATCGAAGGATAACCCTCCTGGCCCGAGCAGCAGAATTGCCAGCAATCCGAGGAACATGCAGAGATCGACACGCGACTCATGCATCGTGGGCCAAATGCCTTCCTTGTGCAGCATCGGCCACTTTGTAATGTAGAGAGCAACAGAGATATCGATCAGAAGCGGAATTGCTGAGAGGGTTGTGAAAAGCCCAAGAATCAGCAGACCGCCGAAGAGCACTTCCACTCCGCCAACAAACCGCGCTGTGTATTGCGGCGCCGGGATGCCGATCTTTGCAAAACGGCCCGCTCCGAGCGCGGCAGGAAAGAGAAACTTCTGGATGCCTTCCGTAAGGAACACTCCACCGACGAGCAGGCGCACAAGAAATAAGCCAAGGCCGGATGTTGAATTCTGAATAGCCATGCTGGAGTTGCTCCATTTCCGAACACACATCATAGTTGACTTCACTCATCGACGGTCGAGCAGAAGGCTACACGAGCAGTGCGATATAGTTGGGGCGTCGGTAAATAGGAGAGTTGGAATGAAGCGGATTTGGGTTGGTGGGCTTGCCTTGGCGCTCGTGGCGTCTTCGGGATCGGCGTTTGCAGCGTCGGATGGTTATCTGCTGGTGGCGGAAAAAGGTGCGCAGGCACTCGGCATTGTGGATGCCGCGTCGGGCAGGGAACTTGCTTCCGTGCCGGAGGGCGGTATCACTGGCCATGAAGTAACTGCTTCGCTTGATGGCAAGACCGCGTTTGTACCGATCTACGGCAACTCGGGTGTGGGCAAGCCCGGTACCGATGGTTCCGTGCTGGTGGCGATCGATATTGCGTCGCACAAAATCGTGGGCCACCTGGACTTTGGCCGCGGCATAAGGCCGCATTGCCCGGTGATGAATCCGCGCGACGGAATGCTTTATGTAACAACTGAGCTGGATAAAACCGTCAGCATCATCGATCCGAAAACGCTCAAGATTGTGGGCACAGTGCCGACAGGGCAGGAGCAGAGCCACATGCTGGCGATCTCGCCCGATGGACTCTGGGGCTACACTGCCAACGTTGGACCGGGCACGGTTTCGGTGCTGGATCTGAAGGCGCGCAAGTTGAAGACCGTAATTCCCGTATCAAAAAACGTGCAGCGCATCTCGGTCTCGCGTGATGGCAAGTGGGTTTTCACTTCTGACCAGGTGAAGCCTGATCTTGTCGTCATCGATGCGGCAACGGATAAGATTGCCAAGCGTATCCCGATGAAGAGCGCGGGTTATGGCACGGCGACGACTCCCGACGGCAAGTTTCTGCTGGTGCCGATGATGGATTCGGATGCAGTGGCCGTGATTGATCTGAAGACGATGACGGTTGCGCGCAACATCGATCTTGGCCAGGGCACACATCCGCAGGAAACGCTGGTCAGGCCAGACGGCATGGTTGCTTATGTCTCCTGCGATAAGCCGGGCAAGGTCGCGGAGATTGATATGGCGACTTTCCGCGAAACGCGGCTGCTTTCAACTGGCCCGGTTTCGGATGGTCTGGCCTGGGCCTCGAAGTGAGGCGATGCCCGCTTCCATTATGCGCACTCTTTCGTTAATTCAGTGCAAGCCGTAGTGTGTGTTGGATGGAGCTGATTGCAATTGCTCCACGTGGAGCAATTTTGTCTGGACGCGAAGACGCCAGAATGTTCCACGTGGAACATTTTGCGGAACTGATTCTGATTGAGGAGTGTTCCACGTAGAGCAATTGGAGTGTTCTACGTGGAGCAATTTTCTGCTGCGGCGAAGGAATGTTCCTCGTGGAACATTCTGGCGCAGGTGGATGCCGGCGGACGGGCTATGTCAAGCGAAGTTTTCTGTAAGTCAGTGGATTTGCTTGCGATATTTTTGCGTGGAATTACGGGTGTTTGTGCATGCACCGGAAGGTCGCGGGGAATTTATACCTGTTGTGGGCATTAATATATTTGACGCACCAAGTCGATGTATTGCATGCTGAGGAAAGCGATGAAAGCAATTGCATTTACCAATTATTCGTATCGTTCCCCATCTATGCGGTATGTCGCGCTCTCGGCGCCTGCAAAGGCTAGTGTCCGTGTTTAGAGCATTCTTCGACGAGAGCGGAAATGACCGAAGGCGAAACAGGGCCCTGATCATGGGCGGCTTCGTCGGTCATGTTGATGAGTGGTTAAAGATTGAGGACGCATGGGATGACTGTCTTCATCAACATCCGAGAATCGAATTTTTCAAACACTACGAATGCCAGAGCCTGAGCGGTCAATTCTGGAAATTTAATCGAGAGCAAGCCGATCAAAAGATGCTTGATCTAGCTGCCGTGATTAGCAACTTTGACTTGCAAGGACTCTGCGCGATTGTTCCTCATGCGCTGGGCGACATCGACAAAGCCTCCCGAAAATATGCGCGGGGTGCGGCTAAAGCATATGATTGGGGGTTTATTACCGCAACGAAGATGACCTTTCAGTGGATGGAGCCACAACCCGATGGCGAGAAGGTAGACTTCATCTTCGACGAGCACTCTGCCCTTCGATTCAACATCGAGAACTTCAACGCGAATAAGGAAGAACCCTTCCTTCGCGACTACATGCGTCATGCTGGAACATGTACCCCAGGGAAAGACGAGGAAGTTGCAGCGCTCCAAATGGCGGACTTATTGGCCGGAGAATTCTCCGTAGAGGGGGAAACCCAAGTACGCAGCGAAGCTTTGAGAATTATTGGAACCCGAAATGACGTTGGATATTTGCGTTGTGAGCCACCCGCGCAGCACATGCGGATGCTTGATTTGCTGACGTTCGGTTCCGTGTTAAGGGGCGAAGTGGGTGAGTTTTTGAAATTACAAAGACAGAACCTGTTAAGCCCAGAAGAGGCGCACGAACGCCTTGCCAACCTCTTCGCGCTTGAAGCATTTGTCAATTTGCAACGCAAGCGACTCGTTGAATTCCTTGAGAATGATCCTGCTTATCAGGAGTTTAGGAAGAGGTACATAGAGGCAACTGGAATAGATCCAATGGTTCTCAGCGCCGAGGACAGCGAGGAGCTATCATAGGTTCCATGAAGACTCCGCCAAACAATCCCGAATTCGCCCGTTTCAGGGATGCTTTGAAGACGATACTCAAGGTGTCGAAAAAGGAAATGGTACAGCGGATTGATGCAGAGAAGACGGGCAAGAAACCGCGCTCTAAACGAGCCTGATTTCTAATCGCTTGCCCGTCACTTCCGCCCACTTCATCAGCGTAAGCAAACGCACCGGATACCGGCCTGATTCCATACGCGCAATCGTAGATTGCTTCGTCGCCATCATGTTCGCCATATCCTGTTGTGTGAGGCCAGCTTCCAGTCTCGCTTGCAACATCACGCTCTGAATCTCTTCCTTGGTCATTTGCGTTTGCCCCTTTGCTGGCGTGGTTTCCAGAATGAGTTATACCGCCGTTTCTCCCACCTTGCCGGTCAGTTCCGCGTAGGTTAACCGCTTTCCCGCGATCTGCGATAAGGCAAGAATGAAACGATCTGAATCGGTCATCGGCGCGTATTTAGTGGCGCGATTATTGAACCGGAAAACCTGCTCATCGACGTAACGCTCAAGGTGAAATGGCTCGACGGCAACATAGGTGCCTTTCAATCCGCGCTTGAGCAATGACCAGAAATTCTCAATTCCGTTGGTGTGTACTTCACCGCGTACATACTCGTTCAGGTGGTCTACAGTCTCATGCACGAATTCGAGCGCAGGGAGATTGCTGTAGGCTTTCCAACCATCGGTGTAGACCTTGCCGGTCCCTACAACGTTCTGAAGAATGGCATCCTGCAAGACTTCACGCTTCACGTTGGGAATGACTTTGGCGCGTACCTGGCGAGTGTCACGGTCAAGCAATCCGACCACGGCAGTCTTATGATCCGCTGGCTTGTCTTCGCTGAATCGCGCACGCTTGGCACGCTTTGCGAGATGCCAGTTCTTAGGCGATCCCCCGATGAATGCTTCATCTACTTCCACGGGACCACCACCGGAACCCATCTTGCTCCAGTTCTGAGTCTTCAGCGCAAGACGAATACGATGCAGCATAAACCACGCTGATTTCTGAGTGACTTTCAAGTCGCGTGCGATTTCGTAAGAGCTAATGCCATTCTTGCAATTGACGACCAGCCACACGGCGGTAAGCCACTTATCGAGAGAGATCGGCGAGTCTTCAAAGACAGATTGAGTCTTGACGCTGAATTGCTTATGGCACTCTTTTGCCATGCACTTCCAGATACGGCGCGAAGAGAGATACGAAACGCGCTTGCTCCCGCAGTGTGGGCATTCCACACCATCCGGCCAACGCATCGCAGCCACGAAGTCTACACACACGTCGGGATCGGCGAAGTATCGAGTCGCCTCAAGCAAGCTTTGCGGAACTTTTTCTGTCTTTGCCATGAACTAATACTATCGAAACAATCATGGTGTGTCAAATATATTTATACCCTGTTGTGGTATGTTCCACACGCGGTGGCGCTTGGGAAAGTGGGAGTGAGGCGAGGTTTGGAGCGCCATCTACCGGGGTAGGTGGCGGCTACGAGTAGACGCTATTTCTGGCTACCAGAGATGGCGATTACCTTGATTGCGGTGGGAGATGCCTTGCCTCCGGTTTGTCCGAGCAGGGTGATCTGGTTGGGATGGTTTCCTGCTTCGAGATTGACTTCGAGAGTCACGGTATTTTGCGAGGCATTGGATGCGGGAAGGGCTATCGCGCTTTGCCGGATACCGTTGACTCGCAGCTCCATCAGCTCTGTCGTGTCACCAGGATTTGAGTAGTTGAGAGTGATCCAGGCTCGTCCATCAGCAGCTTTTACTCCAGAGAAATTCCAGGCGCTTCCGGCGAAGCGGTTGTCGGGGGCATCGTTGGCTGTTGCTGCGGGAGCGTAGCCTGCCCCTTCGGGTTCGCGGCCCTCAACGATGAACAGAAGCGCGTCGTGTGCGGGGACTACGGCCTGGTCTAGGCTTTGCCTGTCGAGATTGCGATGGGTCCACACATCTCGAACCTGAGCATCGCCGGCAGCGAGCGATAGTTCGCTCAACGATACGTGCGCGTGCTGTTCTGTTGCGGAACGATTCAGGAGAAGAACAGCGCGTTTGCCGCGATCTGTGTTCGCGAGCTTCTTAACCCACACTTCCACTTTGGCATCGGGAGGAGAAACGCAAACCGCCTGGAGCCCAAGCGGGTCCTGATCGATGGCGATGACTTCGGAGTTGGTGAGGTCGGCCTGCGCGCCGGGTGAGAGTTTGGTGAGGTCGGCTCCTACCAGTAACGGAGCGCCGGATATAGCCCATAGCGTCATGTGCAGCCGGTTCTCAACATCGCCAAGCCCCGGCATGCCGAGAACCATCATGTCCGGATCGTTGTAGTAGCCGGTGTGCTGCGCTTCGGGATGAATGCCTTTGTCGAAGTTGCCCAGGACCTCTTCCAATGTCGCGCGGCGGCTGCTGTTTGGGGAGTCCGCGACGATGGGGGCGACGATATCTCCGCTGGTTCGCCAGATATCGGCTTGCACTCCGCCGATGCCGGGCGCCCATGTCCAGGGGCTGTCTTTTCCCCAGTTGCAGATGGAGTAGTAGAGCTTGTGTCCGGTGATGACCTCGGCGCGGTGAATGGCGCGCGCTACTTCGGCGTACTGCAGCGCGGGGTCGAGGTTTTCGCCGTTGCCGCCGCACCAATCGACCTTGACGTAATCGAAGCCCCACTTTGCGAACTGGAGAAAGTCCTGTTCGTAATGGCCTTCGCTGCCGGTATGGGGCATCTTGGGGCCGAGGTCGGGGCCGTAGAAGCTGCAGCCGTCATTACCGGCGTCGGTATAGATGCCGGCCTTCAATCCGAGCCCGTGGATGTAGCGAACGATGTTGCTCATATCGCCAGCGTGCTCGCCGGGGGCGATGGCGGGCCATCGCGTTGGTTCGACGACGATGTTGCCTTCCGAGTCCCGCGTGCCCAGCCACCAGCCTTCATCGATGTTTACGAATTGAAAGCCCTGCTTGGCCATGCCTGTGCTGATGAGCGCCTGCGCCTGTTGCATGGCGATCTTTGAATCGATGCGGTTGGAGAAGCTGTTCCAGGAAGACCAGCCCATCGGAGGCAGAGGAATTGCAGCATCTCCACCGGCTTGCGACCAAACGGGAAGAGAGCCTATCGCCAGTATGGAGAAGAGAAGAATGGCTCCAAGGCGGATGGAACGAGGGGTTGTCGGCATGCAATCTCCGGCACGAGAAATCGTTTACAGCACGCGCGAATTATAGACAGCGGTTGCGTTCGCAGTAAAAGGAATCGCAACACTTTCAGGTCTTCAACCTACTCACCAGGGGAGCGTCATAACCGAGGTCTCGTTAAGACCTGGGGCACCCTCAGTGGTTTGAGTTTAGATATGGGCCAGGTGTCGGGCGGTCGGCTGGGTCGAGAGAGGAATTCAACAACCTTGAGAAGTCATTCATCAGCGTCCTCGCATCGGATTTGGAAATGCACACCGACATGCCACCCATTTCCAGACCTGATAGGTCGTCGCTCTCTTCCAATCCGCTGACGAGAGTTATCTCAATTCCGTCGAAGTGTTCGCGGACCAGAAAAGCGGCTCGTTCCGATCCGTCATCTCCACCCCGATTATCGAACCGATAAAATAGCCGCCCCTCATGAACATTGGAAGCGAGTCCTTTTTCAAGAGTGGCGAGAATCCCTTGAAAATCCGTGAGCTGAAACCAAACTTCAATGTCATCGAGGCTGCTGACAAACCCCAAATAACCAATACCGAATCCTATGGAAACGGGCACCATCCGCTCGATGTCATCAAATCTCAGTCCGTTCATTTTCTGACCTCAAAAGGGTCCCGGAGGAATTGGCCTAGGTCTTATGTTTATTTCACTACTGAGGTGCCAGAGGTGCGCTTTATTCCGGTAGCAACTGAAGGTGATGAAATGGAAGTCGCCTGTCTGCTGATATTGGTTTAGCTTATTGGCCATGGGAGCATCGTAACCCAAGTCTCAAAAGCGAAAGCTGGGGCACCAGAATCTCAGTATCTCGGATCTGAGCCAACGCCCTCTTAGCCGCTAGTTCTGGTCACTCGTACGGTCCCTGAGCCTTCTCAAGCCATGCAGGATCCTGTTGATACATAGCATCGCCGATGTCGGTCGAGTGCGCTCCCCTGTTGCTAAGCTCCTTGATTAGCTGGTGTGCGCTCAGTGCCTTCGGAGTGAACCACTCTTCGTCCACTTCGGGAGGGGTCGCAATTGCGATGTACAGGTCTTCAGCGATCTTTTTCACTTCCAGCATCTGAATTTCCCTCATTTCCCGTGGTTGCGCAAGAGGCATAGGCATTACGGTGCGATTGGCACCGAATAGGAGCGCGTACCGGGGTTCGTTGATCAGCAGATGCACATGCTCAGGCATAACGACATAGCCGGCGACGACAAAGAGATAGCGGAGGCGGGTGCGTTCCAGCGCGTCTTCAAAGAGATCCATGGCCGCAGACTCTTTCAGGTAGGGCCGGCGGCGATAACAACTGAAGGTGAGGAAATGGAAGCCTCCCGATTGTTGGTATCGAACTAGACCTGTGGGCATGTTACGGATTGTAGTGGGTTCGTGCTGCGCACGAATATGGCTTATGCGCTGCGGACAGTGGTGGTTCCCACCCTTTCTACAAAGAACGTAGAAAGGATGGGGCACTCCGAGAGTTGTGGTAGCTTGAGGGGCTGAAAATGAAGGGTGGGCACCCGGCTGCCAACGAAGGAAATCTTGTGGATCTGGAAGTAGGTTGTAGGGCAAAGAAAAAGCCGCTCCGCGAAGGATGGTCGCGGAGCGGCTTTTGTGTGTGTGGATCGTTTAGAAGGTCAGGCGCGCTGCTACCTGGAGGACGCGGGCGTCTGGAATGATGCCGCTGAAGCGGGTGGAGTTGATGGCCTGGCTGTTTGCGCCTGAGAGACCGCTGCCTGGATTGCCGTAGCTTGGGTGATTGAGGAGATTGAAGGCATCGGCGCGGAGTTGCACCGACGACTCGTGGAATGCGATGGGGAAGGTCTTGAAGAGCGAGGCATCAAGCTTGTAGAAGCCGGGGCCTACGATGGATTCGCGGCCTGCCGGGCCGAAGGGGATGGTTCCGGCGACGGTTTCATCGATCCAGTTGTTGGCGGCGCTGGTTTGAGGTGCGGCCTGCGGTGGGTTTTTGAAGGCGCAGGGATTGAACCACTGGCCCAGAGTGCGTGTTTTCGCGGCGCAGTTGAATTGCGGCTGTGTGGCTGGGTCGGCTGTACCTCCGGTTCCGTAGGGATCGAAGATGCGAACTGGATAGCTCTCGCCCTGGTTGGTGGAAGTCAGGAACACGGGATTGCCGGTTTGTGCCTGGAAGATGAAGCTGGTGGTCCATCCGCCGGCGACCTGATCGACTACTCCACCATGATTGAGGAAGTGGCGGCCTCTGCCGAAGGGGAGCTGATACTGAGGTGAGAAGGTGAAGCGGCTGCGGACATCCTGTGTGCAGGCGCCGTAGTCATAGCGGAAGCCGAGGAAGCCGGGGTTACGATATCCGCCGTCCTGACTTTGGCCAATGGGGCCGAAGGCGTCGTCGAGGCAGTGACCCCAGGTGTAGCCGGCGAGGAAGCCGAGGCCATTCGTAAACCTCTTGTCCAACTTGGCTTGAAGCGAGTTGTATTCGCTGACGCCCTCGTTTGCGACGTTGACGATGTAGAAGTCGTGGAAGGGTTGCAGGTCCTGTCCGTCGCCACCGTGTGGAAAGGCTCCGAGATAGGTATTGGCTGCGTAGCTTGCGCGGAGATGCTTGCTCTGGTTGCCCTGATAGCTGATGGTAAACGAGAGCGAGTTGGTGAGCTCGCGTTGATAGCTGAGGTTGTAGGCTGCGGTTACCGCCGTCTTGGCGACCTGGTTGTTGGCGTAGATGGTGCCTACTCCCGCTGCGTCGGCGAGAGCTGAAGCGCTGGTGGCTGCTGCGCCGAAGCCGGTTTCGAGAGTCTGGCCGTTGGTGGGGCAGGTTACGGTGCCGAGCACGTTCTGGCAGACATTGGGTGTGGGGATGAAACCAGCGGTGACGAAGAAGGGCGCGTTGTTGCCGAGGTTCAGGCCTAGACCCACGTTCTCCTGACCGCCGTAGAAAAGACCTCCTCCGGCGCGAACGACAGACCTGGGCGTGAGCGCATAGGCTATGCCGAGCCGTGGAGCGAAGTTCGCCTTGTACGTGTTCACGAGGTAATGGTTAGAGCTGTATTGAATGGCGATGTTATCGGCAGCCAGATACTGCAGCAAGGATGGAGAAACCGGGAAGCTCTTTTGCGATTGAGGAATGAGATAGGTTCCCGTGCCCTGATTGTTATTTACGTAGGTGCCGGTGAAGTTTGCCTGTGCATCATTGAGAGCGCTGAAGGGCTGAGTGTATTCCCAGCGGAGGCCGAGATTTACGGTGAGGCGTGGCGTTATTTTCCAATCATCTTGTGCGTAGGCAGCCGAATACCAACGCAGATTGGTGACGGGTGTGACGGTGTTGAGGCTGGAGCTGTTCATGTCGTCGAGCAGGAAGTCGGCGACGCCGGAGCCGGTGACGATGGTGGGCTGGCTGGGATCGCCGGTGTAGGTGCCGCTGAAGCTCTGGCTTCCGATGCCATCGGGAGGCTGAAGACCGTAGAAGCGCACGTGCTGGAAGTCGACGCCGAACTTGACGGAGTGATTGCCCCAGACTTTATTGACGTTGTCGATGATCTGGAGAACGTTCTGTTTTTCATACGACGGCATGTAGGAGGGAACGCCGATGCCATTGATGTATCCGCCAAAGCTGATGGCGGGGAAGCCGCCGAGCGCGGGGCCGAAGGGGATGCCGCCAAGGCCATACTGCGCGGCGATGTCGGTTCCATTGTTGACTTGGAGGTAGCCTGCGGAAAGCCAGTTGAAACCGACGCGGAATTCATTGGAAAGGGTCGGCGAGAAGAAGTGGGTTTCGCTGATTACTGCGCTCTTGCCGTAGTCACTGTCCTGGCCGGTGGTGCCAAAACCGCCGCCGTCCAGAATGCCTAGCGGAGGGGCGTAGTTTCTGGGGTTGTTGGAGTAGCTGTAGCGGCCGAAGAGCTGATCTTTTGACGAGAAGTTGTAATCGAGCCGGGCGTCATACTGGGTGGTGTTGTTGGTGACTGCCGCGGCAGGAATGGTGTAGTTGTTGAAGACCTGGCCAGTCGCACCCTGATTGGGCATGGGGAAGAGGCTCAGGATCTTTGCAGCGATGGGATTGGGTGAGCAGATGACGTTTTGTACGCCGTTGCAGGTGAGATATGGTGGTGGCGCTCCGGGAACCTGCGAGCCGCCAGCGGTGACGGTGGGTGTTCCGCCGGGCTGATAGAGAGCGATGGAGCCGTTACCTGCGGTGTTGGCGGGGTTGAGCATCTCGGTGAAGTCGCCGGTGCGCTCAAGAGCGGTGGGGACCGTGTTGTTTGGCTGTTCAGGTTGGAAGGATGAGATCAGAGTGGCCTGCGCGTCTGCGAAGAAGAAGATTTTGTCACGCAGGATTGGTCCACCGAAGGTTCCACCGAATTGGTTCTGGTGATAGGCGGTTTTGCCGCTTCTGTCGAAGTAGTCCGCCGCGTCCATGCGATCGTTTTGCAGATACTCCCACAGGGAGCCGTGGAACTGGTTGCTGCCGGACTTGATGGAGGCGTTGATGGCGGCTCCGGTGGAGCGGCCAAGCTCGGCGCTGTAGTCGCTGCTCTCGACCTTGAATTCGGCCAGAGCGTCAGGCGGAGGGCGCACGGCGTAGGTGGCGCCGTTGAGGAAGTCTTGCATGTTGGAATTGTTGTCGACACCGTCGAGGATGAAGTTATTCTGCGAGACGCGGCCACCGTTGGAGGTGAAATCACCCGCGCCTGAGACTTGCGAGAATCCCTGATTGGGAGCGGCTACGCCGGTGGTGAGTTGCGCGATGAAGACGTAGTTGCGGCCGTTCAGCGGGGTCTGGTCGATGGTCTGAGTATCGAAGACCTGGCCTGTGGAGGCTTCCTGAGTTTGCAGTTCGGGAGCGGCAGTGACGGTGACGGTTTCCGTGACTGCTCCGGGCTTGAGAGCGATGTTGAGTCCGACGGACTGGCTGACGTCGACGTGGACGTTTTGCTGGACGAACTTCTCAAAGTTGGGAGCGGTAACAGAAACGGTGTAGGTGCCGATCTTAATGGGGGTGAAGGTGTAGAAGCCGTTTCCGTTTGTGGTGCGAGTGAAGGTGAGTCCGGTGGCGTCGCTAGAGATGGTGACGGTGGCACCAGGAATGACGCCGCCTGAGTTGTCGGCAACGGTGCCGCTGATAGATCCCTGATCGACCTGCGCGTAGAGACTGCTGGTTGCGCAGAATGCGAAAAGGCCAAGAATGCAAAGAATGACGCGCCAGGTTGGCCTGATGGATTGCATGGCTGAATCCTCCAAAGGTAAGCCGGTTGAAACGGGACGGTTGCCGCTTGCGAAGGGTCGATCGGGTCGAATCTTTGTGTATGTTCGTTCCGATCCGTGAATCGAGCGCATACGTTTAGAAAACGTATTCTCAAAGTTAAAAACTCATCCCTTTGAGAGAGGATGCGGGTTCAGGTGACGATTTCTAGCCGGTTCCTTCTCCTGTAACCGTGCAGGTGCCTTGATTCAGGCTCCATCGGGAGGAAAGACCGTGCAACGACTTGGCAGTCAGGAGGGGTCTTGAAAGATCCCTTTGCGTGGTACAGACGTGCCGTGGCGTTAAGTGTGAGCCTCAACGGTCTGTCGGACGCCGCGAGGCTTGCCGTCTGATCTGACGAGACGACGCATATCTATCTTGTTGATAAATAGAATGTGAAGCCTGAGGCTGTCAATGAAAGCTGATCACTTTGAACCTATGTAATCAAGAATTCGGGTAAATCCGTCGCAGACGATGAAGATTGGAGCAGTTCTCGATGTTTTATTCCATGCGCAGGGCTTCCATCGGGTTGATCCGGCTGGCTCGATGGGCGGGAAGAAGACTGGCTCCCAAGGCAACTGCCGCGAGAATTGCGAGGCAAAGGATCTGGGTTGCGAAGTTATTTGAAGTGACGCCGTAGAGGAGGCTGTTTGCTGCTCGCGCGAGCAAGAGCGAGGCGGGGATGCCGATGGCCGATCCGAGAATGATCAGGCGCGAGGTTTCGGTAAGAAAGCCGCGCAGGATGCGGCTGGGTAGTTCACCGAGGGCGAGACGGATGCCGATTTCGCGGGTGCGCGCTAAGACAGAGCAGGCTAGTACGCCGTAGAGTCCGATGGCGGAGAGAACGAGAGCCAGCAGGCCGAAGATGGAGGCCAGAGCGGAGATGAGGCGTTGCTGTGCGACGCTTGAGTCGAGCTGCTCGGTGAGGGTCTCGGTGCGGGTGATGAGGATGTCGGGACCTGAGGATTGGATGAGCTTCTGGATCGTGGGCGCGAGGGCTTCCGGGTTGAGGGCAGTACGAACCGAGAGGGTCATGCGGAAGTTGCGGTCGTAGGGCTGACGGAAGGGGAGATAGATGAATGAGCCGGCATCCTGGCGAAGTCCGCGTTCTTTCACGTCCTGCACGACGCCGACGATCTGATAGGTGGCGTCGTCGTTGACATGGACAGTGACGCCGAGGGGATCGCGATCGGGAAAGAACTCCTTCACTGCGCTTTGGTTCAGGATGGCGACGTGCGGCGATGCGAGATTGTCACTCTGGGTGAAGGAGTGGCCACGGATGAGACGTGTGCCAGTGGTGGCAAAGTAGTCTTCGCTGACGGTGTTCATGTTGAGGCCGCCGGCTGCGCCACCGTTTGGCTGGAAGCCGACGTGACGTCCGCTGCCGTCTAGCGGGGTCATCTCCGATACGCCTGCTGATTCGACCCCGGGGATGCTGCGGATGCGATCGAGGATGCGGCTCCAGGCGGAGATGCGCTGCGTTTCGCCGGGGTAGGAAGACTCAAGGAGTTGAATGGTCGAGAGCAGGACGTGCTCGGGCTGGAATCCGGCGTCGATGGCGTAGAGGTTGTTGAGGGTACGGAGGAAGAGGGACGCGCCGACGAGAAGGATGAGCGATAGAGCGATCTGAAGGACGATGAGTGCGCGCCCCAGGTCGATACCGCTAAATTTGTGATTCGAAGTGGTAGTTTGCGCGCCTGATTTGAGTGCTGAGTTGGGGTCTGTACGAAGTGCGCGGAGGATAGGTGCCGCTCCGAAGAGGAGTGTGGCGAGGAGCGCGATGGCGGCGGTGAAGGCTGCGAGTCGCCAATCCATGTGTACGTCGAGTGTGATGGGCTGCGAGCCTGACGAGAAGAAGTGATCGATTGCATGGATGGCAAAGGCTGCGAGACAGGCGCCTGCGAGTGCTCCGAGGGTGAAGAGAAGAGTATTTTCGGCGAGAAGCTGTCGGACGAGACGGCTGCGGCCCGCTCCGAGAGCGACGCGGACGGCGAATTCTCGCTGACGGCGGACGGCGCGGGCGAGCAGGAGATTCGTGATGTTTGCGCAGGCGATCAGGAGCACGAGCGCGACGACGAACATAAGCGCGAGGAGCGGCCGTGAATATTGCTTGCGCAGGTCATCGATTCCGCGAGAGGCGGGGACGAGGACCATGTGGTTGAAGACGTCGCGGCGAAGGTCGGGCGGCATTGGATACTGCTGCATGTAGGACTGGAAGATGGTGTCGGCCTCGGCACGGGCCTGTTGGGGCGATGTGCCGGGTTTCAGGCGAGCGACGATGTCGAACCATGGAGAGCCGGTATCGGCGAGCATGCCTGCACCGTCGTGTGGGCCTAGCAGCATGGTGGTCATGGGCAGTGTGAAGTCGGCCTGGTGGCCGGGGAAGAGTCCATGGAAGCTGCGTGGGGCGACGCCGACGATGGTGAAGCGGGTGTTATCGAGAGTGAAGTTTGAGCCAATAGCTGCGGGGTTGAGGCCGAATCGGCGCTGCCAGTAGTCGTAACTGATAACGGCGGTTGCGGGAGCGAGTTGCTGGTCCGCGGGTGTGAGCAGTCGACCGGCGACGGGTTGGAGATCGAGAGTGGTGAAATAGTCGCCGGATACGCGCGTTCCGAAGGCTCGTTCGAGACTGCCACCGATACGAACCTTGAGCTCGTAAGGGCCGCCAGCAAAAGCTGCCATGCTGGTGAAAGATTTGGATTGCGCATGAAGGCGTTCGAAGCAGGGGTATGGCGGCGCGAGGCCGATGCCTTTCGCTCCAGCGTATTTAAGGAAGTAGAGCTGGTCGGGCTGCTGGACAGGCAGGGAGCGCAGCAGGACCGCATCGATGAGCGAGAAGATGGCGATGTTGGCTCCCATGCCGAGCGCGAGCGTGAGAATCGCGGTACTGGTGAAGGCTGGGCTCTGGATCAGGGCGCGCAAGGCATAGCGAAGGTCCTGGCTAAGATGCTCGATCCATGCGATGCGGCTGCGGAGATGGAATTGCTCTCGTGCTGCAGGAATGCTGCCGAAGGTGGCGCGGGCGCGACGGCTGGCTTCTCTGCTGGATAGGCCGGAGGACGCCAGTTCATCTGCCTCCAGGGCGAGGTGGGTGCGGATCTCTTCAGCGAAGTCCTCTTTGCTTCTGCGTCGGTTGCGAAACATGGTCAACTCCGATTTCCTGCTGCGATTCTTCGTAGTGATCTATAACTTCGGAATTCGTGTAGGCAAGTCGTTCCTTGCATGATTTGGTCATTCATTGCGCAGAACCGACAGCACATCGGTTCTGGATGCGCGTATTGCTGGCAGTAACGCGGCACAGAGGGCAACAGCCGTCATCAGAATCAAGGCGCCCGCCATGATGGCTGGATCATGTTGGCCAATTCCAACAAGCATCGAAGCTACGAGCCGGTCTGCGAACAAAGCGATGAACAAACCGAGAAGACCGCCAAGATTAATGATTATGGAGGCTTCACTTATTACCAAACGGACGAGGTTTACACGAGAGGCTCCAAGCGCGAGACGAATGCCCATCTCGCGAGTACGCTGCGAAACCAGGTAGGCAAACACACCAGCGACGCCGACCGCAGACATCACAACCGCGAGCACCGCAAAGGCTGACATCAAGGCCATGATTGCCTTTCGCTTTGCTACCTCGGCAGCAACGTTGTCATCCATCGTCTGCACGCTGAAAATTGGGACTTCCCGATCTGCATCGGCGACGGCATGGACGATACCCGGTGCAAGCGCTGCTGGAGCTTCTTTAGACCGAACTGCTATCTGCAACGCGTGCAAAGGCTCCTGCGTGAGTGGCAGATAAACCTCCGGTTCAACCGGCTGCAGTAGGCCATTGTGGGGTACATCTTCAGCTACACCAACGATTGTTGCCGGAATGAATTGTGGGGTGTCGGTTTCGATATAGCGCATGTACATTCGTTTCCCCAAAGCGTTTCCACCAAAGAACCGTGATGCGAGTTTGCGATTCACGATCAGTACACGCGGCGCAGTCGCCGTATCATCGGTGCGAAAGCTTCTTCCTTGGATGACAGGTGTCTTCAAAGTGCGAAAGTAGTCCGGTGATACAGCTATGAAAGTGACGAGATGCCAGGGATCAAACGGTGGATTGGGATCATCATCCAGAGAGAAACGCGTTTTAAACGTGTTATCGAGGGGGAGCGAGCTGGTAAGCGTGGCTGTTTCTGTTCCGGGCAATGCCTGCAGACGTGGAAGGAGATCTGCTGCGAATCTTCTTACTGCAGACGGCGATTGATACGAGCTGCCATCGAGCGAGAGCGCGGCGGTCACGGTGTTGCTGGGATCGAATCCAGATTCATAGCTCATCACATTGACAAAGCTACGAATGAGAAGCCCGGCGCACGAGAGAAGTGCTATCGAGGCTGAGACCTCAAGTACGAGAAGGACGTGTCTCAATCGGCGATGAGAATGTCCAGCCGTTATTTTGTCTGTATTCGACTGCAGACCTCGAAATGAACGTGATCCTGTTGCATTGATTGCGGGAACAATGGCAAAGAGCACCGTTGTGCCTATTGCAAGCGCGATGGCGAATAGCAGGATTGAGCTGTCCAGGTGGATCGCGTTGCCAGATTTGCCGAAGAATGAAGCAAGCGCCGTGATGCCGCTGGAAGAGAAAGGCAAAAGAGCCGATCCACGCAGCATCGACAAGGAGAGCTGGACAAGAACGAGGCTTGCAAGCGATGCCGCGAGGGATAACAGGAGGCTTTCAATGAGAAACTGCCGGATAAGCCGACCTCGCGTGGCGCCGAGCGCTTCGCGAACGGCGATTTCGTGGGCTCTGGCAGCGGCGCGCGCGAACTGCAGGTTTGCCACGTTGGCGCAGGCAACCATGAGGACACAAGCCACGCAGGCCATGAGCAGCAGAAGCGATTTGCTGTAGTCGCCGGTGACGTACTGCTGGAGCGATTCCACGCGGACAACATATCCGCTGGATGAGGTGGCCCAGCCAGGCGGGTACATGTGTTTTCTTGATTCGAAGAGTGTCTTTACCTCTGCGTCGGCCTGCCGAATGGCTACTCCGTTGCGCAGCCTAGCGATAGCCATTACGCCGGGCTCTGGTCTGCCGTCAAAATTTGTGTTTGTAGGGAGTGCCGCGGGTGTGTAGATGTCCGGTTCGATGGAGGGGTCTGGAAAGACGAAGCCGCGAGGCAGCACGCCAATGACGGTGTGATGCTCGCCATTGAGAACGATCGATTTACCGATGATGCTGACGTCGGCTCCGAAGCGATTGCGCCAGAGCCGGTCACTGATCAGCACGACGTGGCCACCACCTAAAACGTCTTCTTCCTTTGCGATATTGCGGCCGAGCTGTGGATGAACCTGGAGCGTATCCAGAAGGCTTGCGGTTATGCCCATGCTGGTTACGCGCAGCGGGATTTTGCCGTCAGTCAGGTTGGCGTCTGCTGTTGCAACGAAGCCGCCGATCCGCGCGAAGGAGTGGACGCCACCGGTCTGCATGGCAGCGAAATCCGGTGCGAATAAGGAGTTCATCGCCGTGCCGCGGAAGTCGGCTGCGATGAAAGTCAGCTGGTGGGCGCGCGGAAATGGCAATGGCTGCAACATCAGCGTGTCGACGGCGGTGAAGATGGCGGTCGTCATACCCATGCCAAGAGCGAGTGTAAGACCGACCGTGAAGGTGAAACCCGGACTTCGCCACAGGGCGCGCAAAGCATAGCGAAGGTCCTGGCGGAGATGTTCGATCCATGCGATGCGGCTGCGGAGATGGAATTGCTCTCGTGCTGCGGGAATGCTGCCGAAGGTGGCGCGGGCGCGGCGTCTGGCTTCTTTGCTGGGTAGGCCAGAGGACTCCAGCTCATCTGTTTCAAGCGCGAGATGAGTGCGGATTTCTTCGGTGAAGTCTTCGGCGCTGCGGCGTTTGCGACGGAACGGATTGCGGAAAGGCATGGGGACCTCGGAATAAGAGATCAGAGAGCAGGGGACAGAGATCAATTCGCGGTTGAGGGCTAACAGTTAGCAAGCTAAAAGCTGAAAGTTAGTTGATACGCGTTAGTCGCAGCGGAGGGCCTCCATGGGGTCGATGTGGCTGGCCCGGCGAGCAGGGAGCCAGGCGGCGATGCAGGTGATTCCGCAGAGGAAGATGGCGGAGAGTGTGTAGATGGCGAGGTGCGTTGGGTTGAAGAGCGCGGCCAAAAATCGAGTGGAGCCAGCGGGATTAGCAGAGTTTGCCAGGAGAGGGGTGCTGGCGCCCTGGGCGCTGTTGGTGACGGTGATGGAAGAGACAGTTTGAGTCAGGGCCAAAGTCAGCAGGAGGCCGGCGGCGAGGCCAAAGAGAGTGAGCGCGAGGGATTGGCGAAGGATCATGCGCTGGACGTGACGGGGCTCGGCGCCGAGGGCCATGCGGACGCCGATCTCTTGCGTGCGCTGGGCGACGGAAAAGGCCATGACTCCGTAGAGGCCGACGGCGGCGAGCAGGACGGCAATGCTGCCGAGGACGGTCATGAGGCTGGCGGCGACGCGCTGCGGATAGAGAGATGCACCGATGAATTCGGCGAGCGGGACAGAGTCGAAGACGTTGACGTTGGGGTCGATGGCGTGGGTTTGGGCGCGGAGGACGGCTAGGGCGGTATCGGGATCACCTTTCGTCCTGACATAGAAGGCGAGCGATTCGTCTTCGCGGTAGAGCTGGCGGAAGTCGACGTAGAAGTAAGGGGTGGCTGGCTCGTTGAGGTAGTGGTACTTCGAGTCTTGCGCGACGCCGACGATGCGGAACCATTTTCCCCAGCCATGGACTTGTGCACCGAGCGGGTTGCGGTTGGCAAAGAAGCGATGGACGAAGGCTTGGCTGACGATCATGACGGGCTGGGTCTGTTCGGTGTCGGCAGCGGTGAAGTTGCGCCCGGCGACGATGGGGATGTGCATGAGGTCGAGGTAGCCGGGGGAGATGACGTTGCGGAAAATGTTCATGTTTTCGCCGCGGGTGCGGGCGTAGCCCTGGATATCCAGCTCTTCCCACCAGGAGGGCTCGAAGCCGAGAGGGACGCCGTCGGAGTACGCGACGTTGGTGACGCCAGGGGCGGAGAGCATGGCGGTTTCGAGGCGGCGGCAGAACTCTTTGCGCTGCTGGAGGCTGTATCCGGCGGTGTTGAGATAGAAGCGGCTGAGGAGCACGTGGTCAGGTGAGAAGCCGGGATCAATGTGGAGCGTTTGGCGGAAGCTCTCCGAGAAGAGGCCTGCGCCAGCGAGAGCGACGAGAGCGAGTGCGACCTCCGAGCAGACGAGAGTGGAGCGGAGGCGGTGATGAGCGCGGCCTGCTGAGCCGCTGCGGCCGCCGTCGTTAAGTTTGGCGCTCAGGTTCATGCGGCTGACTTGCAGGGCGGGGGCAAGGCCTGCGGCGAGTGCGGCGAGGCAGCAGAGACCGAGGGTGAAGGCCAGGATGCGGCCGTTGAGCTGAGTATTGAGGGAAAGAAGCGAAGAAAGCTCGCTGGGTGGCATGAGGAGCTTGAGGCCGTGAGCGAGCAGAGGTGTGGCGGCGAGGCCGAGTGCGGAGCCGAGCGCTGCGAGGAGGAGCGACTCGGTGAGGAGCTGGCGGACGAGCCGGAAGCGGCCTGCGCCGAGGGCGAGGCGGGCGGTGAACTCCTTTTCGCGAGCCGTGGCACGGGCGAGGAGCAGGTTGGCGACATTAGCGCAGACGATAAGCAGAACCAGGAGGCTTACCGCCATGAGGATGCGCAACGGACCGACGAGCAGGCCCTGCGGGCCATGGGGCGATTGCCAGAGGGGCAGTAGGGTCGCGGTCATGCCTTCGCTGACGTCGGCGTTGGCGACGGCCATGTAGCGGGCGAGGGAATCGAGCTCGGCGCGCGCCCGTGGCAGGGTCACGCCGGGGGCCAGGCGGACGATGCCGAGCATGTTGCGATTATGGCGATCGCGGAGCATCCACTCTTGCACACCGTTGAGGATGGGTTGCTGCATGTACGGGATCCAGAGGTCGTAGGCGGTTACGGGCATGGATCCGTGAAATGCGGGCGGGGCGACGCCAATGATGGTAAGCGGGTGCTGGTTCACGCGGAGGGTCTGGCCGATGGCGGCGGGGTCGGCGTGGAAGTGGGAGCGCCAGAAACGGTCACTGATGACGACGAGAGGGAAGGCGTTGGGAGTGTCGGCGTATTCGGCGGGGGTGAAGACGCGGCCGAGTTGGGGCTGGACGCCAAGGACGGCGAAGAAGTTGCCGGAGACCAGCTCTCCCCAAACGCGTTCCGCGCGGCCGTCGTTTGCGGACTGGGTGACGGTGAAGGCGTTGGGTCGGGTGACGGCTACGCCCGAGAGAAGCTTGAGGCGGTCGCGGAAATCGATGTAGTCGGGGTAGGAGTTGGGGATCTGGCTGCCGTCGGGAGCGATGGACTCGAGAGTGACGAGGCGGGATGGGTCGGCGACGCCGCTCAGCGGCTGGAGCAGGACGGCGTCGATCCAGGTGAAGGCCGTGGTGCTGACGGCGATACCCAGTGCGAGTGTGAGGATAGCGAGGACAGTGAAGCCGGGATTGCGGAACATGGTGCGCGCCGCAAAGCGCAAGTCCTGGCGAAGGTTTTCAAACCAGACGATGCGGCCCCGCAAACGGAAACGTTCCTGAGCTGCCGCTTTGTTGCCGAAAGCGACGCGGGCGCGGCGTGCGGCCTCCTGTTGGCTTGTGCCCTCTGAAGCGAGTTGGTCGGCTTCGATGGCAAGGTGGCTGCGAATTTCTTCGGCGAAGTCTTCGGCGCTGCGCTGCTTGCGGTGGAACATGGCGGCCTCGGTGGCAGTGGTTGGTGATGAGTGACAGATGTAAGTGTTGAGCTACGACTCTTCGGATTGCGGGGAGAGGATGAGGCCCATGGCGCGGGTCAGGCGGTTCCATTGGCTTGTTTTTGTGTCGAGTTCTTTGCGGCCTTTTGCAGTGAGGGTATAGAAGCGGGCTTTGCGGTTGTTTTCTGAGACGCCCCATTTGGCGCTGATTAGCTTCTGGTCTTCGAGGCGCTGCAGGGCCAGGTAGAGTGAGCCGTGGTCGACGAGGAATGTTTCTTCGCTTTGGTGCTGAATGGAGCGGGCGATGCCCTGTCCGTGGACTGCGCCGAAGAGGAGCGTTTTGAGGATGAGCAGGTCGAGGGTGCCTTGCAGGAGGGCGATGCGATCGGAGTCGTCACTTTGGGTCGGCATACGACAGGAGTTTGACAGTTCTTGGGTCGGATGTCAACAGGAACTGTGGAGAGAGCGTGGACGGTGATTAGAACGAGCCTTTCGTATCGAAAGGGTTCCTTGTGCGAATAGCTCCGTCCTAGTTTGCTTCTTGTGCCACCCTGTTCCTTGGAGTCAGAAGTCTCGGGTCAGGTGTAAGAGTTGCAGGCGCGGCGTCAATGTCTTTGCGGCTCAGATCCAATGCGCCGATTCTCTCGCCATCCCTGGTTGCAATTGCTACGCGCACATTTTTCGTACTGCGTGGCAGCCGCAATGTGAATTTTATTTCGGGCTTAACGTTGGCGAGCCTGGATGCATCCTGCGAGGTCGCAGTCAGCTCATACTTGCCGACTTTTGAGGCGAGTACGTCTCCGAATCCAGATCTGCTGACTGCCGTTACGATGACGAATGTATTACTCAGGCCACGCTCCGCAGCTTCCCAACCCAGCTTGTTATCGTCCAGTTGAACGGTGATCTCCACTGTTTTCGCATCCGGATGCCGCACTATTTGCGCCAGGCTCACCTGCAGAGCCTTCATTGGAATGGCGGCTAGCGATGCCTCCGTAAGCATGTTCAACGTTTTATCGTCTGACTCCGCCGCTTCCTTCTGGTTTCGCGCAAAGAAGCCTGCTTTGGTCATCACATGCAGCTCAGGATTTCGCAGTTTCACCTGAATACGCCGGAACCCTCCATCTATCTTGTCGTCCGGAGGCTGATAGGTCAGTGTGTAATACTTCGATCCCAGCTGTACCGAGTCGTCGATTTCCCTGCTCACGTCATTCAGATCAAAGACCTTGCCACCAGTTTCGTATACAAATTCGGTGAAGCTGCTACCAGAAAACGGATTAGGGGTATTCTCATCTAAAGTCGAATTGCTGGCCTGTCTGGCCAGCTTTGCAAATCCGACCCGAAACTTGGGATAGATAAGAAAAAGGCTGATGCGCGACTCCACCATCATGTTGACCATGCGATGCAGGTACTGCTGTACCTTGTCGTAGTCCGGATCGGGTATCTCGTTTGCGGGCAAATTCGGACTGCCGCTGCCAATCCACATTACATTTTTGCGGCCAGGCAGGCCTCTGTTCTGTACTGAGATCTGTTGCAAAGCGATATAAGACTGCCGGATGCGATCCGATTTCCAATCGGGTCCGAGCTTGGATGGCAACATTCTGGGTAAATGATCCAATGCAAACAGCAGATCCTTCTGGCTGCGCGTGAAACCCTGCAGCAACTCCGTTGTCTGGTTGCCCACCACCATCAGCTCTGTTTCGCTGTTCAGTTCATCCGGCTGATCCAGCAGGAATTGCTGGGCCTGATCACGCACATATGCAAAATCTGAAAATGGAGTGTTCAATAGGTCCAGCAGGAGAACCGTTTTTGGAACCTCACCCTTTCCACTCTTCCCATCGTGAGCTTCGGGCTCTTCAAACGAAAAGATGCGTTCAGGCTTCTTGTCTTCTGTAATGCTGAAGTCATCCTGAGTAAGTCCCTTCACTACCGGATGTCCCTTTTTGTCGAGCACAGTCACATCCAGATACACCAGTGTGGTGGTGGATCGAATCACGGGAATGTTCCCATCCCCGTTGGGCGTGGACTGTTGTTGCATGGCCTCTCCGGATTGCGTCTGCTGTGCCGTGGATGAGGCGGGGAAGGGCAGCGCGGCGGCAGTGCCGAGCGAATATGCCATAACTTGCATGAGCCACCGAGATACCATCCACCGCCTCCGCAAGTTCTGTTTCTCAGGACGAATCGAGACCACATAGAGTCTCGCATAAACGCCTCCGGGCAGCTTGCGATACAAAACTGAAGCTGGGTCTGGCGGGCCGCATCCAATTTAGTGTTGATGCCTTAGGAGGACTGTGGCGGATTCGGATCGGTTGGATGGGGATGTGAGGGGGTTCCGGCAGAGGGCTGGAGTGCTTTGGCGCACGGCTAAAGTGTTCTGGAAGTTCACCTTTGATAAGCCGGCGTGGACGCGGCCGCGCGGGGTTATTCCGGTGGTGAAGATGACGCGCGAGGAACTCTTGGCGGCTCCAGACCGGGCGCTTTGGCGGCTGGGGCACTCGACGGTGCTGATGAAGCTGCGCGGCGGATTCTGGCTGACGGACCCGGTGTTTGCAGAGCGGGCTTCTCCGGTGAGGTTTGCCGGACCGAAGCGGTTTCATCAGCCGCCGATTTCGATTAGCGAATTGCCGCAGTTGAAGGCGGTGGTGATTTCGCACGATCACTATGACCATCTGGATAAGGCGGCGATCAAGAAGCTGAGGGACAAGGCTGATTGGTTTATTGTGCCGCGTGGGGTGGGAGCAATCATCGCGGGCTGGGGCGTGGATGACGCGAAGATTGTGGAGCGCGACTGGTGGGAGCCGGTGGAGATTGGCGGATTGCGGCTGACGTCTGCGCCTACGCAGCATTTTTCAGGACGGAATCTCTTTCATCGCAACGAAACGCTTTGGACGGCGTGGGCGATTGAGGATGGCGATTTCAAGATCTTCTACGGGGCGGATTCGGGGTACTTCTGTGGTTTTGAGAAGATTGGCGAGCGACTTGGACCGTTTGACGTGACACTGATTGAGAATGGCGCGTACAACGTGCGCTGGCCGGTGATCCACATGCAGCCGGAGGAGACGGTGAAGGCGCATCGGGATCTGCGTGGGCGCTGGCTGATTCCGATTCACAACGGAACGTTTGATCTGGCGATGCATGCGTGGACGGAGCCGATGGAACGGATACAGGCGATAGCCGCGCGCGAGGGCGTGGATGTTTGCACTCCGCGATTTGGCGAGATGGTGCGTCTGGAGGCTATGGAGCAGGGAAGCTGCTGGTGGCGCGGGGTCGATCCGGTGGGTGTGAATGTGAGTGCGCGCGAGTATGCGGCGGATGCTCGGGGATGATGTGCCTGGCTTGCAGAGGACGCGCTGACTGTTAATAAAGATCAGAAATCTCGCCTCAGGGGCTGGAGCCCGATGATGGCGTTGGTTTTGTGCCGGGGATAAATCCCCGGCCTACCTTTTTCACCTGTCATCACAGGCTTTCAAGCATCCTCAAGCGGCCCTCATCCGAAGGCCGCTTTTGTTTTGGGGCTACTTCAGGTTTTCGTTGAGCAGTTTGGCGAGGCGTGCTCCGGCGAGGGCAACACGGGTTTGCGCGTCGAGGAAGGCCTGGTCGTAGTAGTCCTGGGTTATGACGTATTCTGTACCGCCGGCAGGTTTTACGCCGGGACCGATGGGGATCTTGTAGGCGTCGGACTTGGCCAGGGCGAGGGATTCTGCAGCCCAATCATTGGGATCGGTGTCGGCGACTTTGTCCTCGGGCGCGGCGGGAACGGCTTGTCCGAAGGCCGCGGCGGGTGCGAGTGCGGTGATGGCTGAGCAGGAGCCGGGTAGCTGATCCCAGAAGGCGTGGAGCTCGCGCGGTGCGGTTTTGGAGGGTGCTTCGGGCGGGCACTGGAACTTCTTTTCGAGTACGGGCGAGAGCTTGATTTTGACGAGATTGCCGCCGGCATCGCCGGCGCTGGCATTGAAGCGGTTGCTGCCGTGCAAGGGCTGGTGAATGTCGCCGAGCATGTGCTCAAGCCAGATGACTTCGTAGGCCTTGAGGGCGTCGCTGTCGTCTGAAGCGATGTGCTGGCGCATCACGCTGATTTGTGTGGCAGCGTTGGGGGCGGGAGTATCTGTGGGATAAGTGGCGCTGTCGGAGGCAAAGGGTGCATCGACGAAGTGCCAGTAGCCGTGGCTGTCTTTGTCGGTGAATCCGACGACGGGGTCCTGGCTGACGCCGTGGGGCGGGGTATCGGAGTCGTGGAGGCCCTCGTGCTTGATGCTGTCCGGCCAGGTGGCGGCGCGCATGAAGAGGTACTCATCTTCGAGATCGCCGGTGGTGCCTGCGGGGAGCTGCTGCACCCACTCGTTGTATCCGGCAATGGTGCCGGTGGTGCCCTTGAGCGCGGGGACCTGTTTGAGCAGGGCGATGACGCGGGCTTTGGTTTGGGGGGTGAGAAGTTGCCATGCTACGTAGGCGACGGCTTCATGACCCGAGTTACCCCAGGACCACGAGGACTGGGGAAAAACGAGGAGAAGCGACAGCACGGTAGCGAGGGTAGCCCTGCAAGCGGTCTTATGCATGAGTAGCACTCCTTACGCGAATCGGTTGTGCGGGAACGTGGACGCAGTTATAGCACAGATACACGTAAGTGAGGCGAATGATCTTGTCGTTTCAGCGTTTTTGGGGTGATGGACGGCGTTTTACCGAGAGTGAAACAGGGTTCGGGAGGATGAAGGTTACAGGAAGAGCTCTTTGTTATCGGCGAGGAACTGGGCAAAGGAGGTCGATTCTTTGTCGGTGACTTCTTTGACTGCCGGTGAAATTTTAGCGGCTTCGCCACGATGATAGCTTTCGTAGTCTTCGACAATGCCCGCGGCCTGCCACTCGGGGAAGCCTTGAGAGACCAGAGCGTTGAGAAGCATGTCGCCGGTGATGTTGATGAATTCGATGGGCTTGTCGAGGGCGGCGGACAAGTGCGCGGCTATCTCGGAGTGGGTGAGGCTTTCGGGGCCGGTGAGGTCGTAGGATTTGCCTTCGAGGTCCGGGCCGGACAGAGCTTCGGCGGCTACGGCAGCGATGTCGCGCACGTCGATGATGCTCAGGCGGGCATCGCCGATGGGAGCGTAGATTTTGCCCTCGCTTGCGAGGGTGCCTTTGAATGCGGCGAGCGATTGCATGTATTGATTTGGGCGAAGCATGGTGAAGGCCATGCCTGAAGTGCGGATGGCGTCTTCTACTACACCGTGGTAGCGCAGGAAACGAAGCGAGGAACTGGAGTCGGCATCGAGCTGGGAGAGATAGACGATGTGTTTAACATGGGCTTCGGCTGCGAGACGTACGAAACGAAGCTGCCGCTCTTCCACTTTTTCCGACGAAGGTGTAACGAGGAATGCTCGGTCGATGCCGCCGAGGGCGCGGCGGAGGCTGGGCTCATCATCGAAGTCGGCTACGACGTAATCGATGCCGGGACCGTAGGTCTTAGGTGATTTTTCGGCACTGTGGACCATGGCGCGTAGAGGTATCTCGCGTGCCGTGAGGAGCTTGATCAGTTCAGTTCCGTTTTTACCGGTGGCCCCCGTGACCAGAATCATGCGCAGCATCTCCAGGAGACGGAATCTCCTGGGATTTTGATGCTGTTTTGTCGGTGCGTAGATGGGTAGCTCGCCAGGTATGCCATTCTTCGCGGGTGATCTCCCAGTTTTCGCTGGGCAGGCGGCCGCAGACATAGTTGCTTTCTCCAGTGGAGACGAGACGCATGCCGGTTTTTTCGCTGATGCGACGCGAGGCGATGTTGGCTGTGGCTTTGCCAGTGCTGAGGATTGGATATCCGAGAACATCGAACCAGTATTCGTTGGCAGCTATGACGGCTTCGGTCATCAGGCCCTGGTTGTGATGTGTGGGATCAAGCCAGAAGCCTCGGTTGTGCATGGGGACTGCTGGATCAAGGGTGCGCATGAGGCCAATGGCGCCAACGATGATTTCGGGCGCGAGTTTGAGGCGGAGGGTCCAGTGCCACTCATTGTTGCTAGCGATAGCAGGCATCGCGAGATCGCGGTAGTAGGTGAGAACGCCGTCTGGCGGATATGGCCAGGGGACGATGGCATTGAGATGTTGAACGATAGTCCATTGAGGAAAGATATGCTGCACCTGCTCAGCGTCTTCAAGAGCGAGAGGGCGGAGAATGAGGCGTCGGGTTTCGAGTGCAGGGGTCATGCGACGAGTTCATGGTAGCAGCGTCTTGCAGATGAGAACTTGCATGCGGATGTGGATAGAATGCGAGGCATGATGATGCGGCTTGTGATTGCGGCATTTGTACTTGCAGGTTGGGCTTCTCAGTCTATTGAGACTGCTCAGGAGCAATTCGCGCGGCTGCAGAAACAGGCGGCGGAGGCGAAGAAGGCCGGCGAACACGCAGCGCGCGTTGCGGCGGTAGTGGAGCTGGCAAAGATGCTGCATCATTCGCCGGCGGTGGTGATGTCTGAGGCGCGTGTGTATGCGGAAGGGAACGAGAATGAGCGTGCGCTGGCTGCATTGAAGGAATTCGTGGATATGGGGCAGACGGATGACGCGATGTTGCAGGGTAAAGCCGCGCAGTTTGCGGCGTTGCAGGAGATGCCGCGATACCAGGCAATTCTCGATCAGATGAAGGCAAGTGAGAGTGCGGTGCAGCGTGGGGAGACGGCGTTTTCGCTGAAGGATGCCGGAGTGCTTGCAGAGGACATGGATTACGATCCGTCATCGAGAGGCTTTCTGATGACGAGCGTGCTTGAGAAGAAGATTGTGCGTGTGTCTGAGAAAGGCGAGATTACCGACTTTGCGAAATCGCCGCATGGCTGGTCGATGATGGCGATCAAAGTGGACACCGTACGCGGCCAGGTGTGGGCGACGGAGTCGGCGATCGATGGGTTCAGCAATGTTGCGAAGGAGGATTGGGGACGCTCTGAAGTGTTGTGCCTGGATCTCAAGACCGGTGCGGTGCGGCAGCGTATCGATGGAGGAAAGCGAGCACTGGGAGATATGGCGCTAATGCCGAGCGGCGAGCCGATTGTGAGTGATGGCGAGGGCGGCGGTGTATATCGAGTGAAAGATGGGAAGCTTGCGCTGATCAATGGAAGGGATTTTATTTCTCCGCAGACGCCCGCGATGCTTGCAGATGGAAAGCATGCTCTGGTGCCGGATTATGTGCGTGGGATCGGATCGCTCGATCTTGAAACCGGCGATGTGCGGTGGGTGAATGAAGAGGGTGGTGCGGCGCTGAGTGGAGTTGATGGTGTGTATGTTGCGCAGGACGCAATGCTGCTGACACAGAACGGCACAACGCCAGAACGCGTTATGCGGATGCGCACGAAAGATTCATGGACACGGGTTACAACGCAGGATGTTATTGAGCGCGGACCGGAGCTGGGTGATCCGACTCATGGGGTGGTAGTGGGTGAGTGGTTCTATTACATCGCTAATTCAGGCTGGGACAAGTTGGATGAGCACGGTGATGTGAAGCCGGGGATGAAGATGTCCCCGGCGCGAGTGATGCGGTTCCGCCTGAAGTGAAGTTGGTGAAAGCGCGGCTACCAGGGTTCGAAACAATCGTAGTTGTGTTGAAGGGCGATTTTGCCGTCGCGGAATTGGAAGAAGATGGCGAAGTACGCCTTCATCACAGAGCCCGCGGATAAGGCCCCGAAAGGAATGGCGAGAGTGCCTGTCCAGACAGCTTCGACGGCGGCGCGGTTGCCCTGAGCGATGGCGGAAACGATCTCGTAGTGCTGGCTGGTGAGGACCTTCTTTCCCATCTCGCTGCGCTGGATCAGGGAAACGAGATCGCTACGCTGGCCTTTGGGGTTGAGGCGATTCGGGAACTCGATTTGAAGCATATCTTCAGTGAAGAAGGCGCGCGTGGATACACCCGATTCGATGGAAGCAAAATAATCTCGAATGAGATCGAGATGGGCTTGTTCGAAGTCCGTCAAGGTCATAAATCTTCCGACAATCTGGTTGTATGTTCATGCAGGCACGCCTGACGTTACGCTGCGGAGCAGGAGCTTATGTGGGGCAGGAGTTTACTTGACACCCTTGCTCGGATCCCACGCTCCCTGGAGTTTGCGGACGTAGAGGATCTGGCCGATGTGATAGGCGTTGTGCGTGGCGACGTGTGCGATGAGCGAGGCATTGGCAGCGAGCTTGGCGTCATCCGCTGCGGCGACGGCAGTGTCCCAGTCGGTCATCACCTGGTTGAGTTTCTTAACGAGTTCATCCCATTGCGCGGGGCTGTAATCGTTGAAGGTTTCGTCATTGTTGCTTGGCGCCGGAGTGGCTTTTTCGCCTTTGAAGCGAGCCAGAGCCTGCGTGTCCCAAAACCAGATGTGATAGGCGAGTTGGCCGACGGAGTGCTGGTCTTTGCCGGGAGTCCATTTGGCCTGATCGGCGGTGAGGCCGGCGACGGCAGTGCTGGCGGGGACGAACCAATCTTCTACATCGTGGGTTGAGTGCAGTTCTTCGGTGAGGACGCCGCGCAGGTCTGTGGGCGGCTTTTTGGTTTGAGCGAGGGATGCCGCGGGCAGTGTGAGGAGAAGCAGGAGAGCGAGATTTTTCATGAGATCTTCCTTTACTGCTTTCAAAGTGCGGGAAGTATAGCGCGCGGCTTTGAGAAATGTTGTCAGTAGATTGAGTGGTATGAGGGATTTGTGGTCACACGATGCCAGTTCAGGCGTCGCACGAAGGGCATTATCGCCGGAAGGAGTAGTAATTGCCCTGTGCATGCTGCATGGCTACTAGGCCGAAGCGCTGTGAGGGAGATTCGTCGCTGGCGAGGATGGAGTGAATGTCAGCGAGGAGCGGCCAGTTGTCGCTGAAGTAGGAGTGGCCGAGGAAGTCGGTATCGATGAGCGAGGCATCGATGGTGTCGAGACCGGGGACGATGAGCAATGGTTCACCGGCGCGGGGATTGCCGTGGATGCGGCGGGAGGCCTGCAGGGCTTTGTCGTTGACGGACTCGTAGAGGGTGATGCGGGTGGAGAGGCGCTGGAGAGCGCCGGCGAGCTCGGCGAAGGTCTGCGCATCGATGTCGGGCGCGGCCAGGACGAGATGCGTTAACCGCAGGCTGGTGGCTGGGTCGCGGCTCATGTTGTTGAGAGCTTCGCAGACGGCGCGGTTGCCCATGCTGTGCGCGATGACGTGGATGCGTGTGGCTCCGGTGTATTGAGCCAGCAGATGAAGGAATCGCTCGAAATGCGGAGCGGACCATGCGACGTTGGTTTCGTCGCGCAGATAATCGGCAAAGTGGCCGAGTGAGGGCCAGCTGTAGAAGATGGGCGCTCCAGCGAATTGGAGGTCGAAGGCGACCTGTCCTGTGCGGCGGGCGGCGTCTTCAAAAGACACATTGTAGCCGTGGACGAAGACGAAGGCATCGCGGAGTGGAGAGCTCTGGACGGATGCCGTGATTTGCTGGAAGAACTCCTGCTCGGCGAACGAGAGCGTTTGCTGGAGCAGGATGTGCTTGCTGGGGTCGGGGCGGAACTCAAGGCGCAGGATGGAGGGTGATTCGAGATGGCCGGTCTTGTGGACTTTAGGAATCGAGACTTCGCAGAGGCCGTAGTGGAGTTGGCCGTTGGGGGAGCGGTTGGCGTCGTAGCCGATGTCGAGACCGGATAACGAGGTCTGGTTGCGATCTGTCGCGTAGAAGACGCGGACGATGCTGGCCTGCGTGTAGGGCTGGGTGACGCGGGTTGGGGACGGCTCCGGAGCCATGACTGGTTGCGTCGAAAAAATTCGGGTGAATTCGCCAATCGTGCTCTTTTCAGATGCCGGTGAGGGCTCTTGCGCCATGCCCGTGCGCGTCACTTGAGAGGGCCTAAGACCCTGTATGCGGGAGCCTTCCGCAAGAGTGGCTCTTTGTGAGGGTGCAGGGGCGGAGAAGGTTGGAATATCGGGCTTTGCGGCGGATGGTGTCGGAGGTTCTACTGCACCGGCGTGAGGAGAAGCATTATCGACCTGCGCCAGCATATCTTCGAGAGAATCGCCTCCGGGCATTGCGCTGATTGCGAGCAGATTATAGATTTCGCCGATCCATGCGCCGCACTTTTGTGTGGAGGTGAAGAAGAAGTCGGCGGACTCGGGCGGGAAGCCGCCATCGAAGCCGTGGTGTTGCAGAGCGACTGAGAGATGCTGAAGCAGGCTCAGGACTGCTTCGCGGGTGAGGAGCAGGTCGGCGAGGGTGTGGAAGAGCCAGTCTTCGGGCAGCGGACGGTTGTGCTCGCGTAGGGTTGCGGTGAGCGCCTGCTCGAAGATTTGCCGGGACTGGCTGGGAAGGTCTTCCTGGTTCACCACGCCGCCTTTTGCCGTGCGTGGGGGCGCTCGGCGGGGAGATGGTGAGAGTTATACCAGAGTTTGTTAGGAGTGACGGTTAATGCTCTCCGTTGCTCATTCGCAGCAGTTTTGTGCCGGGGATAAATCCCCGGCTTACTTTTGGACAGGTTTGTCAGCGTCCTCGCTCTGCTGTTATTCGCAGCGGAGAGCGGTCATGGGATCAATGCGGGTGGCTCGGCGGGCTGGCAGCCATGCCGCGAAGACGGTCATGACGGCGATGATGGCGACAGCAGTCGAGATTGATAGCGGATCGAGCGGGCTGAGCTCATAGAGTTGGCTCTTAAGGATGCGTGTTGTAGCGAGCGCGACGGGAACGCCGATGACGAGCCCGACGGTGAGCAGGACGATGGATTCGCGGAGGATCATCCAGAGCAGGCTGTTGGATTGCGCGCCGAGGGCGAGGCGGATGCCGAGTTCGCTGGTGCGGCGGGCTACGGAGTAATTGAGCAGACCGTAGATGCCGATGCAGGCGAGGAAGACGGCGAGGACTCCGAAGAACGCGGAGAGCTTGGCGATGAGGGACTGAGTGGAGATGGATTGATCGACCTGTTCCTCAAGACTGCTGACATTGGTGACGAGGATGTTGGGGTTGGTCTGAGCGATGGCGGCGCGGATCTGGGAGACGAGAAGCTGGCGGTTCGCGCCGGGGGCATAGCGGACGAGGAAGTTGCCGTAGAAGCCGACGTTCTGGGTGCAAGGGAAGTAATCGGCCATGGTTGCGTCTTCGGTGAGGCCGAAGTACTTGGCGTCTTTGACGACGCCGACGACTTCAATGTCGTTACTGTGCGCGGTGTCTTCGCCGAAGCCGAAGCGACGGCCTATGGGTGATTCATTCGGGAAGAAACGGTGCGCCATGGTTTCGTTGATGATGGCGACCTTGGGTGAGGTCTGCGTGTCGTGATCGTTGAAGGCGCGGCCAGCAACGAGGGGAATGCCCATGGCTTCAAAGAAACCGTTGCCGACATTATTGTTTGCGACCGCGCGGCTATTTTCGGGCGTGCGAGGTATTCCGTTGAAGGTGACATCGGAGGTCCAGCCGCCTTCGTTGAAGGTGAAGAAGGCGAAGCTGTCGGCCTTGACGCCGGGGATGGACTGGACGCGCTGCTCGATCTGTTCCTGCAGATGAACGGAGCGGATTTCATCGGGCGTGCCATGGGGGAGATTGGCGGTGCTGGAGTCCATGGAAAAGAGAAGGGTGTTGCGCTTGTCAAAGCCCGTATCGATGGATGTGAGCTTGAGGAGGCTATGCAGGAAGAGGCCTGCAGCGATGAGGAGCAGAACCGAGAGGGCGACCTGACCGACGATGAGTGAGCGCGAGAGTGCGCCGCGTGTCTTGGCGGAAGAGCTGCCGCGACCATCTTTGAGAGCAGGCGTGAATTCAAGACTGGTGGCCTTGAAGGCAGGCAGCATGCCGAAGAGAAGCGCGGTCACGACAGTGATGCCGAGCGTGAATCCAAGGACTGGCAGGTCTGGCGTGAGGTTGACGGGAACGGGCTCGGGGCCAGGCGCGGCCATGTTGAGCAACATGGCTCCGGTGCGCCAGGCGAGGGCGACGCCAATGCCTGCACCGAGGCAGGCGAGCAGGAGGGATTCGGTTAAAAGCTGAATGACGATGCGGGCGCGGGAGGCTCCGAGGGCCATGCGCACGGCGATTTCGCGTGTGCGTGCGACGCCGCGTGCAAGCAGCATGTTGGCGATGTTGGCGCAGGCGATGAGGAGTACGAGCGCGACGATAGTCATGAGGATCTTGAGCGGCAGGCCGAAGGCGCGGCGCAGACGAGAGATGCCGCGCTCTGCGGGAGTCAGCTCGATGCTTGCATGCTGGATGGCTTGCAGTTCTTTTTGCGAGGGTGGGTTGCCGACGTATTCGGCGCGCAAAACCTGCTTGAAGAATGCGTTGGTTTCAGCGCTGGCCTGGCTTACTGAGATACCAGGTTTGAGACGTCCGATCAGATAGAGCGACTGAAAGAGCTTGTCGTTGAGACCATTCCAGCCGGGCGAGACTTCTTTCTCCATGGAGAGCGGAATCCAGAGGTTAGTGGACTGGCCAACGGTGACGCCGAAGAAGCCGGGCTGGGCTACGCCGATAAGGGTGTAATCATGCTCCTGTATGTGGATGATTTTGCCGAGAGCTGATGGGTCGCCGTGAAATTGCCGCTGGAACCACGCGTAGCTTGCGACGGCGACGGGGCCAGCGCCGGCTGTGCGATCGTCGTCCGTGGAGATGGTGCGGCCGAGGAATGCTGGTACGCCAAGAACAGAGAAATAATTGCCCGAAACGAGATCGATGTGGACCGGAGTGTAAGGTGCCCCGTCGATGGAAGCGTAGTTGCCGAGCTGGAGGCTGCAAAGAGAAGCAATACCGGAGAAGCTTTGCGTCTTCTGGCTGATTTCACGGAAGAAGGGATAGGAAAAAAGCTGGGTTTTGTCGTCGGGTAGACCACCTGCGCTTCCCGCGGCTCTTCCGGGTCCGAAGAGGTATAACTCTTGTGGCTTGAGGACCGGCAGGGGGCGCAGCAGGATTGCGTTGAGCAGGGTGAAGATGGCAGTGTTGGCACCGATGCCGAGCGCGAGCGAGAGCAGCGCAATGAGTGTGAAGCCGGGGCTCTTGAGCATCATGCGGAAGCTGTAGCGAAGATCGTGGAAGAAGTTGTCGAGGACGCCTTCCCAACGCGAGGACCAGACCTGATGCTTCACAGCGGCGACGCTGCCGATCTCGGCTCGCGCGGCGCGGCGGGCTTCGCGCGGGCTCATACCGGCGCGCTGTTTGTCCGCGGCTGAGGAGGCGGCGAAAGAGGCTAGTTCTTCGTCAAGCTCGCTGTCGACGCGAGGCTTGGAAATCAGGGAGCGGAGGCCGGTGGTGAGATTACGTAACCAGGTCATTTGGATTCCTCGTGTCCTACTCGCAGCGGAGAGCGATCATGGGGTCGACTTTGGCGGCGCGGCGGGCGGGTAGCCATGCGGCGACGACAGTGATGAGAGCAACGACGGCGATGGCGCCGGCAAAGGTGATGGGGTCAGTGGCGGTAAGGCCGTAGAGTTGGTCGCGAAGAAGGCGGGTGAGGCTCAACGTTAGCGGGAGGCCGACAGCGACACCGATGATGAGGAGCAGCAGGGATTCGCGGAGGATCATCCAGAGGACGGTCTGGGCCTGCGCACCGAGGGCGAGACGGATGCCGATCTCGCTGGTGCGGCGGACGACCGAATAGCTCATGACTCCGTAGAGGCCGATGGCGGCGAGTACGAGTGCGAGGATGGAGAAGAAGCCGCAGAGGCGAGAGACCAGCGTGAGCTGAGTCATGAAGCCGCCGATGTGCTGCTCGATGGTGCGGATGTCGATGATGGGCAGGTTGGGGTCGACCTGCGTTACAGCGGAGCGAAGATCGGCAATGGTTTTTGCGGGGTCACCAGTGGTGCGGGCGAGGATGACGCTGGCGAAGCGGTCCTGATTTTCTTCCTGCGGGACGGGTTGGCCTGGAGTGGGAGGGCCAACGAAAGCCACGGGCGCCATGGGCGGAATCTGCGCAAGAGGAATCCAGATCATGATGGGCTGATCGGTCTGGCGTGGATCGATGTTCTTGGTGTCGCGGGCGATGCCGACGATGCGCCACGGACCTTTCACGGAATCGATGTCGATGGTGATATTGCGGCCAATGATGCCGCCTTTGGGGAAGAAACGGCGGGCGGCGGATTCATTGATGATGGCGACCTTACCGGTGGTCTGGGTATCGGAGTCACCGATGGCGCGACCAGTAATGATCGGAATGCCAGCGGTCTCGAAGTATTGGCCCGAGACGCGATTGAGGACGGAGTTCATGCTCTCTTTGGGCCCGGGTGTGTAGCCCTCGATCTTGAACGAGGAAGACCAGTTGCCCGAGCTCATGGGCGGGGCGGCGGCGAGCGCTGCTGAACGAACGCCGGGAATGGCGGAGATGCGTTCGAGCAGCGACTGATGCAGAGCGGGAGTCTGGCTGGGTTTGTAGCCGACGAGCTTGGGGTTGATCCAGGCAATAAGCAGATGCGAGCTGTCGAAGCCAAAGTCCTGGTCCTGGAGATTTTGCAGTGTGCGCAGGAAGAGACCGGCAGTGATGAGCAGGAGCAGAGACAAAATGACCTGCGCGGCGACGAGCGACTTGGGCAGCAGTTGAGCGGAGCGGCCTGCAGTGGATACACGGGTGTTACTGGTGAGTGAGCCGGCTCCGGTACGAGCGGCGGTAAGAGCCGGTGCGATGCCGAAGAGCAACGCCGTGGTGACGCAGACGCCGAGCGTGAATAGCAGAACGGCAGGATCGGGTGTGGGGGACAGGGCTGTGTATCCCTCACCGTTGCTGACATACGCGATGAGGACACGCGTCGCCACGAAGGCCAGGGTCAGTCCGAGCGCGCCGCCGAGGAGCGAGAGCAGGAGCGTTTCGATGAGGCTCTGACGCAGGATGCGGATACGGCTGGAACCGAGAGCAAGACGGGTTGCGAGTTCACGCTGCCGGGCGGTGGCGCGAGCCAACAAGAAGTTGGCGAGATTGGCGCATGCGATGAGCAGGACGAGCCCCACAACACCCATGAGTATCCAAAGCGATGCACCGTAGCGGCTGCGCAGGAAGGATGCTCCGCGCGCGGCGGGAATGAGCGGAACGGTGTGGCGGGCGATTTCACCCTCGCGCGCTGGGGTGATCTGGGTGGCGTCATTGGCGCGGATGCCGGTGCGGATCTGCTGGTCGAGCCAGGCCTGCGATTGCGCGAAGGCTGCCTTGTCGTTGGCGGCCTGTGGGCTGAGGCGGGCGAAGAGCTGCAGGAAGTAGGGCCCATCGCGGGTGAGGAAGGATGCCTGGCTGAGGACCTGGGGCTGCATGCTGATGGGTGTCCACAGATCGGCGGCTACGAGATCCTGTTTGAGGCCGTGGAAGGACGGAGGCATGATGCCGACAATGGCGAAGGGTGTGCCGTTGACGGTGAGAGTTTTGCCGAGAATATTGGGGTTGGCGGAGAGCTGCTCCTGCCAGAAGTGGTAACTGAGCACCACGACGGCTCCGCTGCCGGGGGTGGCGTCATCGGTGTTATTAATGGCGCGACCCAGGAATGGGTGGGCGCCGATCAAATCAAAATAGTTGCCGGAGACCAGTGTGACGGGCGCGAGAATGGCTGCGTCAGTCGAGGCGCTGCCGGGCAGGCGGATGCTGGCCTTGTCGGAGAAGCTGCAGTACGAGGCGATGCCCTGGAATGGGCCGTGGTCAGAGGCAAGCTGGCGGGCGAAGTACCAGGGAAAGAGACCATAGTCGCCTAGATCGATGCCGCCGGCCACTCCGGAGCTGCTGGTTTCGCCGAGCGTGACGAGCTGTTCGGGGTGTTCGACGGGAAGGTTCTGGAGTAGAACCTGATTGAGCAGGGTGAAGATGGCGGTGTTGGCTCCGATGCCGAGAGCGAGCGAGAGCAGCGCGACGAAGGTGAAGCCGGGGCTCTTGAGGAGCATGCGCAGGCTGAAGCGCGTGTCCTGGAGGATGGCGTCGAAGGTGCCTTCCCAGCGGGAGGACCAGACCTGATGCTTGACGGCTCCCATGCTGCCAATCTCGGCTCGCGCGGCGCGGCGAGCTTCCCGCGCGGACATGCCGGAGCGCTGTTTGTCAGCGGCTGAGGCAGCAGCGAATGCGGCGAGCTCTTCATCGAGTTCGCGGTCGACGCTGGGCTTATGGATTAGGGAACGGAGGCCGTGGGTGAGGTTTCGGAGCCAGGTCATGGTTTCCTCTTGGCGGGGATCTTTTGATAGCGGGTCTTGTTGATCCCAGGTCTCAAAGTCGAGACCTGGGGCACCCGAATTTGCGGAACGTCGATATGCCTCAGGCCTCGAGGATGCGGCGAATGGCGGCAGCCTGGCGGTCCCATTGTTCGGTTTCGGCTTCGAGGGCATTACGGCCCTTGGCGGTCAGCAGGTAGTACTTGGCGCGACGGTTGTTTTCGCTGGCGCGCCATTCGGATTTCACATGACCGGCGCGTTCCATGCGGCTGAGCGCAGGAAGGAGCGAGCCGGGGTTGACGCGGAAGACGCCGCCGGAGACCTGCTCGATGCGCAGGGCGACGCCGTATCCGTGCATGGGCTGCAGGGCGAGGGTTTTGAGGATGAGCATCTCCAGGGTTCCCTGGACGAGATCACCTGACTTGGGCTCCGGGATGGAAGGGGCTTTCTCGGATTCTTCAGATTTGGGAAATTCGGGCAAGGCCGGTTTCTCCTCTCGATTATCAAGAGGAGAAACCTGTTCCTCTTGATTGTCAAGAGGAAAATTGAGATGAACCTGCGCTCAGAACGAGCGGGGAAGGATGGAGTTGGCTACGCCGTCGGGCAGGTGCGCTTTGTGCATCAGCTTTGAGAGGTCAGGCGAAAACTCGGCAATGATGTTGGCGGTGGTGATGGCAGCAAACCCGCGTTCAGAACGTTGCAGGCCATGGGCGATGTCGTTGAAGCCATCGGGTTGCCAGAGATTGCAGATGAATCCTGATGCGGAAGCTGCCGCAAAGTTTGAAACAGCAAAGGTGCGTTGGCCAGAATTCATACGATCGAAGAAAGTGAAAAAGATGGCATGGGAGATACGGTGTGTGACGCGGTGATCAAGCGAGCGGAAGTAGCGAGGATCTTCGTGATCGAGCCAGGCGACACCAAAATCGGTGAAGCCTCCGACGGTACGGCCTCCAGCGGTTGAACCGTAGTTGCGGGCAAAGGCTGCCCCGCCGTCCGACCAGTCGCGAGGAAAACGGCGTGCCGGATGGGCCATGGTGATGCCTGCCTCAGCCGCAGGCAGGACGATGGCCTCGGGACTGAATGTGGTGTGGGCCTGGAGGCGAAAGCGCTCGTTGAGCGTCATGTAGTGCGATGGATGCACCGGTACGGGAGTATCCATCGGCATTGGGTTGGTAGGTGATGGCTGAGCTGTGGATGGAGTCTGAAGCGGGGACTGCGGACTGCTCTGCTGTAGCGAGCTTGCAAGCTGAATATCTGTCTGACCCTCTTGTAAAACGCTGATTGAGGGATTGTCTGGCAATTGAGATGTCAGTTGAGATGTCTGCTGCGATATTTGGGCCTGGCTGGTTTGCGCCATAAGAACGGATGTTGTCATGACCACGAGCGACAGAAAAGCGGATGTGCGAAGGAAATGCAGGGAGCAAAAGTGAGAAACGCGAAGTTTCTCGGAAAAGCCTGTACTTACTTGCATAATTGGGGACCATTCTTGTGATTTCGAAGAGCTTAATTATTTCTTCAGTTCCGGTTGTAGGATGCGGTGCCGGCGATGGAAGGCCATGAATGTTCGAAATGTCACGATTCCGAGGCTGGGGCAGGTAGATGAACCAGGGCAGACCTCGACCGAAAGATCCAGGCCGGGAGCGGGCTGCGCTATACTCCGGGCAGTTATTTCAGCGAATTGATGGGGAGTTAGAGGAGCAAGATGGGTAAAAAGGCAATTCATTTTTGGCTGCCGCTTATGGTGCTTGCAGCAGGCGTGGGAGCCTGGGCGCAAGGCGGAGACACAGTGTTGTCAGTCGCAGATGCGACGAAGCTGCTGCCTCCGGCAGTGTATTTCAAGGGACAGTCAGCGACGACGCAGTTGCGGAACTCTGGCGGTGTGAAGTTTGCGGATGGCAGCTATCTGCTCTCGGTGATGGTGGATACGAGCGGATACTCGAGCGACGTCCAGCAAAAATATCAGGCGTATTTCATTACTGAGGATCCGATTGAGATCGAAGGCAAGAAGCTGCCCGCAGGTATTTATGGCGTGGGCTTCGTAGGCGATAAGTTTTTAGTGTTGGATGTGGGTGCGCACGATCTGCTGCAGGTGGATGCGCATAACGATGCGGAGATGAAGCGTCCGCGACCGCTGGAGATAGTCAAGGCGGATAATGGCGGATTCCGGTTGTATGAGGGGCGCAAATATATAGCGTTTGCGCGGTAAGCTCACAAGAAGCGGGGAAGCGGTCAGGCTTCGGCCTGGCCGTTTTGTTTTTGCTGCTACGTTCCGATCGGTGAGGGTCCGTGCGATGAAGCTTGTTTTTCTATATGGAATGCCGGCGACGGGGAAGCTTACGGTGGGCCGGGAGCTGGCTGCGATGACGGGATTCAAGCTGTTTCACAATCATCTGGTGGTGGACCTGCTGCTGGGGCTGTTTGAGTTTGGCAGTGCGCCGTTTGTGGAGTTGCGCGAAGAGATGTGGCTCTCGATCTTTGAGCGGGCGGCGAAGAGTGGGATGCCAGGGCTGATTTTCACGTTTGCTCCAGAGGCTACGGTGCGCGCGGGGTTTGTCGATGAGGTTGTGCGGCTTATGACACGATGCGCCGACGAAGTGCGGTTTGTTGAATTGGTTTGTCCTTTCGGAGAGTTGAAAGAACGGGTATCGACGGAGGCGCGCAGGCAGTTTGGCAAGCTGAGCTCAGTGGAGCTGTTTGAGAAGCTCCATGCCGAGGGCGTGTTTCGGGGCTATGCCATGCCTGAGCCGGAGCTTCGTGTGGATACGAGTGAGATGGAGCCGCGCGCGGCTGCGATGTTGATTACCGAACGGCTCGCTCTTACGCCATTGCCTGGGCAGTGAACCAGCGAACGCCCGCGCCAGTGAGCGGGGCTTCGTCCATGAGGCGGGAGATGACGAGCTCGGCGTGAATGCCGGTCATGGCCCTGCGTGCGGCTGGCAGGAAGAGATGATGAGCGCGGCTGATGCCGCCGCCGAAGACGATGACATCGGGATGGAACGCGGCGCAGTGCTGATCGAGCGCGAGGCCGAGATGCCGGCCGAAGTCACGGAAGGCTTCGCGGGCGCGGCAGTGAGCGGCGAAGGGGTCTTCGGGCGGCAAAATTGCCGGCGGCTCAGGGCAGGGATGGTCGCCTTTAGCTTTGTCAGCGATGGCGGAGACCTCTGCTTCGACGCCAGTGAAGACCTGATACTGGCCACGCAAAAAACGAGTGGAGACAAAATCTTCGACAGTGGCGTTGTTATAGGGAAGATTCCAGATTTCGCCGCCGGGTGGAACGCCGGGGTCGCCATTGGGCTGATCGGATGGAATGGCGATGTGGCTGCCCTTGTCATTATGAATTCCGAAGGCGCAGCCGATGCCGGTGCCGAGAGTGATGCCGATGGCGCGATCAAAGCCGCGGGCAGCGCCTGCGCCCATTTCGCCCAGTAGAAAAGCTGCAGCGTCATTGACGAAGCGGAGCGCGGAAGGCTGCCAGCCGAAGCGGGTTGCGAGTGCGGATTTGAGATCGACGCCGAAGAGAGCGGGCAGCTTGTGCTTCATCTGGCTGATGCCGTTTTCGTAGTCGAATGGGCCGGGCATGGCTAGCGATGCGCCTGAAATGTTGCTGAGAGGAATCTGCGCGGATGCAGCGGCGGTTTCACCGAGGGTGTGGATGAGACGGCCAAAGCTGGCAGCGGAGATGTGGCCTGAGCCTTCGGATGGAAGCGGCGCCTGCGAGAGTCCGCGCAGACGGAAGGACTCGGATTCACAGACGGCTGCCGAAATGTGGCTGCCGCCAACGTCATAGACGAGGACGAATTGCTGGGGATGGTTCACGCCGACTTTGTTGTATCACAACGGGCGGTACACGGTGGACAGTGGCTGGTGGACTTAGAGAGCTCACGACCTACGCGCTGCATCAACTCTTGCCAGTTGCAGGGGCTCGATTGGCGAAAGAGGCGCGCCTGAGGATACCAGGGCGTGCAGGGGCATTCCTGCATCCATCGCCAGTCGGATTGCCATGGCAGCAAGAGCCAGAGCGGTTTGCCGAGTGCTCCGGCGAGATGGGCGACGGCAGTGTCGGTGGTGATGACGAGGTCGAGGTTTGCGATGACGGCCGCAGTGTCGGCGAGATCGCGGTCGTGGGAGCCAAGGTCTTGCAGGTGAAGATTAGGGGGAAGGCCGCGCATTTCTTCGGCAGGTTTGCCTTTTTGCAGGGAGACCCAGTGGATGTTAGGGAGCGCGAGAAGCGGGTGGAAGGTTTTGAGATGCGTGGAGCGCTCGTGATCGGCGCGGTAGTTGGGGTTGCCTGCCCAGTTGATGCCGACGCGTTGGGATGAGTCGGTCGGCTGGTGCGCCAGCTCGGCGGCGCGGATACGGACGAGCTGAGGGTCTGCATAGAGGTAGGGGATGGTTGCCGAAATAGAGTCGAGTGTTGTGCCGAAGAGGGCTGGCAGGCTCATAAGCGGGCAGTGATGCGTGATGGCTGGGAGTTGGCTGCCTTGCGGGATGAGATGGATCTTTGTACCGGTTGCCGTGGAGGTTTGCTCTGCAAAGCCTTGCAGAAGACGCAGGAGCGGCGCCTGGACCTCGACGACGATGCTGCTGCCGGGCGCGCGTTCGGCTGAGAGAGGCAGATAGCGGAAGAACTGGATGGTGTCGCCGAGTCCCTGCTCGGCATAGAGAAAGAGTGTGCTTGACTCAGCTAGTGGTTCGCCGTGCCAGCGTGGTTGCGGAAAGCGGCGTGGGCGTGGATGGACGTCGCGGAAAGACCAGCGGATTTCGTAGTTGGGCCAGCCGTGCGTGAAGTTGCCCATGCGTAGTTGGGTGAGCGCGAGGTTGTAGCGTGCGCCTGCGTGGTGCGGATCGCGGTCGATGGCGGCCTGGTGGGCTGCGAGGGCTTCATCACAGTGGCCGAGACGAAGCAGGGTGTTGCCACGATTAGAGGCTGCGGTATTGTGACCGGCGGATTCGGCTTGTGCGAAGGCCTCGATGGCTTCTTCGAGTAGCACGGTGTATGGCTCGGGGACATCTGAGGCTACTGCGGCAGTGTGTTCGGCGAGAAGAAGAATGCCGCGAGTGTTGGCGATCTCGGGGTTGGGGTGATTGGGGTTGCTTTGCGTGTCGGAGGCTTCGGCTTCGCGGAGGGATTGCCAGGCCTGCGGGAATTGTTTGCGGTCGAGATGAAGGCAGGCGAAGGCGATGTGGACTTCGGCGAGGCGGGCGAATCGTGTGGATGCTTTGAGATCGTCAGCAAGGGTGAGTGCGCGCTCGTACTGAAGCTGTGCCTCGTCGTATCGGCGGTGACTACGGGCGAGATGGCCGAGGTTGAGATGCGCGGAGATGCGGGTTGCATGTCCCCGTGGGCCGAGAGGCGTAGCGGTTGCGATTGCCTGTCCGTAGCAGGGAGCGGCGAGATGACTGCGTCCGTCGGCGACGAGTTCTACGCCGAGATTGAGCCATGCGGAGGGAAAGCTGGGCCGCAGCGTAATTGCGCGGTGGTAGGAGCTCGCGGCATCGGTGTGGCGGCCGAGCTTGCCAAGGGTGAAGGCAAGCGCGAAGTGAAAGTCCGCAACACCGGGAGCGAGATGGACGGCGGTTTCGAAGCTTGTGAGCGCTGCCGCATAGTTGGTTTGCGATGCGAAGGAGTTGCCGAGGCCGTAGTGGGCGGGGGCGATAGAGGAGTCGAGTGCGATGGCGCGTTGATACGCAGGCTGCGCTAATGCTGGTTTGCCGAGCGCCGCGAGGGTATCGGCATAGTTGGCCCAGACGATGGCATTGGCAGGACCGGTGGCAATGGCGGCTCGCGCCATGCGCAGGGCGGGCAGCGCCTGTTTGCTCTGGCGTGCGATGAGGCTCAGGCCGAGCAATGCTGACTGGTTGCGCGGATCGGTGATGAGTGTCTGCCGGTAGGCTTCGGCCGCATGCAGCAGTTGGCCACTCGCATGAAGCTCACGGGCGTGATGAAGCGGGTAGGGGTTGGCTGCCGGATTGGGGGAGGGTGTCGGGGGAGGGTCTGGAAGGGTAGAAATGCGGGGTGGTGGTGCGAGGAGAGATTGGGGAAGGGCTGCGGCAGCCATGCTTCTTTTGAAGTTAGTGCGCTTCGAGGCTGCTGCGTTTCAATGCCGCTGAAATCGATGGAGGAATTTCCCGCGACGGGATTGTGCGATGAGTGGTGCTGAATCGGAACGGCAATCTCTCACGCTGAGCGACGAAGCGCGACGAGATGCAGCGCGAGGGTGAGGAAGATGACGCCGAGGGCGATGGGCATGAGCAGGATCGGCAGGGAGTTGGTCTGGGTGCGGACGGATTGGATGATGGCATATTGCAGGACGGCGAAGAGGAGGAGGACTTCTGCCTTGATGCTGACGACCATGCGGACTGCGATGCGATGGAGGCGATTGCGATTTTGCGCCGTGACGCGGACTGGGAAGTTGAATGAGCTGGGGAAGAGGCTAACAACGGTAATAAGTGTGTAGAGGGCTGCGCCGATGATGGGCAGCAGCCAGAGCGTGGATGCGGGTCCGTAAGAAGTGGGCTCGCCTGCGCCGTTGAAGTGCGTGGGGATCTGGCCGGAGAGATGATTGGGACCGTAGAGAGCGGTCCAGGTGAAGTAGAAGAGGGCCGCGAGGGCGGCGATTGCCAGAAGTTCGAGCAGCTTTCGCATACTTCTACTCATTGTTTCACGAAGGCCGAATTCGCAAGATCGCAGGCGGTGCGAGTTGGGTGTGAGTGCTGCGCATTTAGGATGGAGGGATGTTGAGGAGAATGGCGCGATGAAGATGCGACCGGGTGCGCAGACTGGGTTTCTGTTGTGCGGTAAGGAATGGGTGGATGGCGAGGCGATAGAGGTGCGTTCGCCATGGGACCAGGGTCTGCTGGGCAAGGTGACGGTTGCGACGCGCAAGGATGCGCGCGAAGCGGTGAATCATGCCGTGGCCTCGATGCGGAGGCTGCGGGCGCTGCCGCGATGGAAGCGCAAGGAGATTCTGGAAGATATTGCCGCTGCCCTGATTGAGCAGAAGGAGCGCTTTGCGCAGTTGATAGTGGCAGAGGCGGGCAAGCCGATCCGCACGGCGCGGGTGGAAGTGGAGCGCGCGATTCTTACGTTCAAGACGGCGGCGGAGGATGTGATCCGGCTGGGTGGTGAGTCGATTCCGCTGGACCTGACGGAAGGCAACGAAGGCCGCTGGGGGCTGGTGCAGCGTTTTGCGCGCGGTCCGGTGCTGGCGATTACGCCGTTTAATTTTCCGCTGATGCTGGTAGCGCACAAGCTGGCTCCGGCGATTGCCTGCGGATGTCCGGTGATTCTGAAACCTGCTCCGCAGACGCCGTTTACCGCGCTGGCGCTGGGTGAGGTTGTGCTCAAGGCTGGGTGGCCGGAAGAAGCGCTTGCGATATTGCCGCTGGCGAATGAGGATACGGCGTGGCTGGCGGAGCGGGAAGACCGGCTGAAACTGGTGAGCTTTACCGGATCGGCAGCGGTGGGCTGGACGCTGAAGGCCAAGAGCGGCAAGAAGCGTGTTGCGCTGGAGCTGGGCGGGAACGCTGCGCTGATTGTGCATTCGGATTGGGCGGGAGGGGATGATGCGGTTCTCGATGCGGCGGCGATGCGAACCGCGCATGGAGCGTTTGGATACGCGGGACAGAGCTGCATCAGCGTGCAGCGGGTCTATGTACACCGGCCGATCTTCCAAAGCTTCCTGTGGAAGGTAGTGGAACGCGCAAACAAGATGGTGTGCGGCGATCCCGCGAATGAGACGACGGAAGTAGGTCCAGTGATTCGCCCAGCAGATGCCGAGCGCGTTGAGGCATGGGTGAAGGAAGCGGTCGAGGCAGGCGCGAAGATTGTGGAGAGCAGCGCGCGTGAGGGATCGGTGCTTGCGCCGACGATTCTCACCGGCACTCGGCCCGGCATGAAGGTGCATGACGAAGAGATCTTCGGACCCGTGGTGGCGATTGAGCCTTACGACGATTTTGAAGAGGCGCTCGCGATGGTGAACCACTCGCGTTATGGATTGCAGACCGGCTTGTACACGCGCGACGCGGGGCGGATTATGACGGCGTTTCGCGAGCTGGAAGTGGGCGCCGTGATTGTGGGCGATACGCCGACGTGGCGGCTCGATCCGATGCCGTATGGCGGCGTTAAGGATTCAGGGCTGGGGCGTGAGGGCATTCGCTGGGCGATTGAAGAGATGACGGAGCCACGGATGCTGGTGATGGCCGGAGTTTAGGGCCGATTTTTGTAACGGAAGGAGCGGATCGAATCACGAAATATTTGTGATCGTGCGGCCATCGAAGAGTGATAGATTTGCTGCGCGAATCAATTGCCAAACGATGGGAGTACGTGATGACGCGACCGCTCTTGCTAATCCATGGCTACTCGGCTACTGGCCTCGATTTCACCAATCTCTACTGGGCGCTGGTCGACAAGAAGGTTGATGTAGAGCTGCTGAATGTGGGCAACTACATTTCCCTCAATAACGAGATCACCATCGAGGACATTGCGGAAGGAATGCAGCGGGCCATCAGCCTGACGAAGCTGGACGCGTCGGAAGAGTTCGACGCAATTGTGCATTCGACGGGCATGCTGGTGGTGCGGGCGTGGCTGGCGCACCAGAATATTACGCCTGACGCGAATGACCGGCTGAAGCGATTGAAGCATCTGATCGGCCTGGCTCCGGCGACGTGGGGATCGCCGCAGGCACATAAAGGACGGACATGGCTGGGTGCGCTGGTGAAGGGAAGCAAGACACCGGGGCCGGATTTTCTGAATGCCGGAGACCTGGTGCTGGATGGATTGGAACTCGCGAGCAAGTTCACATGGGATCTGGCGCATGCCGATCTGCTGGGTCCTGAGCCGTATTTCGGCACCGGATCGAATACGCCGTATGTGACGGTTTTCATCGGCAACACGCCGTACACAGGTCTCTCAAGTCTGGCCAACGATCCGGGGACGGATGGTACGGTGCGCTGGTCGGGCTGCGGCTTGAACACACGCAAGATCGCGCTGGACCTGACGAAGACGCCGACGGATGAGCATGGCAAACCACGGAGCCGGGTAACGATGAGTCCGTGGGCGAGTGAGTCGCGGTTGAATGTGCCGATGCTGGCAGTCGATGGCCGCGACCACGGGACCCTGGTCTCCAACCCCGATGCAGGGATGGTGGACCGGATTGCGTCGTTTCTGGAGATCGGAAATATCGATCAATACAATGCTTGGCTTGCCGAAGCGCAACAGTGGAGCGCTCCGGCACAGCAGCAGATGTTGAAGAGCAAGGGGCATCTCTTTGCTTTCTGGGAGACCGAAGAGCTCGATGGATGGCAACAATTTGTCGTGCGGGCTCGCGACGCACATGGCGATCCGGTGAAGGATTACATGATCGAGGTGTATGAACTGGGCCCCGATGGGGTGACATGGCAGAGGGCAGAGGAGATTTCGGTGGACGTGCATGCCTATGGCGCGGACCCGAGTTACCGCTGTCTCCACGTACAGTTGCCGAAGGGAATCACGACGACGCCAAGACCGATGCAGATTCGCATCCAGGCGTCGACGGGAACGGACGTGATGACGTATCAGGGCTACGGAAGCGATGACCAGAAAATGGAGATGCGCGCCGACAGCGATCCAGTGACCATAGACATCAGTGATGCGCTGAAGGATAAGGACGCTACCTTGTTTCATCCTTTTACGACGACGCTGGTAGAGGTGGTTCTGAACCGTGTGCCGTATCCATTCGACAAAGTGGAAGGGATCTTCGAGTGGCTTCCTCCTTTCCCTGCGCGGCAGAACGGAAGCTCAAGCCAGCAATAAGGTTGGCTGAAGCGTGGAAATTTTCATCGAAAGACCGTGCATCCTTCTCACCTTTTGAGACGGAAGCTCGTTTCGAGAGCCGTTGAGATGCGCTCAAATTCCTTGTTTGGCAAGATTGTTTGTTTTCATGCGGTTAAAGAGGTTCCAAACTAGAAACAAATTTTTAAGGACGCAAAGAGGATAGGTGCCGGTTCCGGGATCGGGCTGCTATATTGATTTTTCGGGGTGTCCGGTTCGGTACACCCTGTCGCTAATCTTCCTTGCTCGTTTTAGTTCATGGGATATATCAGATCGTTTCCGTTGCCGATATGCAGTGGCCATGGAATCACTGAGCAGGGTGGGTTCGTGATTATTGAGGTATTAGAAGATGCCGTCGGTTTGTGTGACCGTTCCAGTCCACATTCGATTGGTGAGGCAAGCAACAGGATCTACGCAGTACGCAACTTGAAGCAGAACTAAACGACCCGCATTCCTTTGGCGGGGAACCGGAAACAGGGAAGCATTCATGGCGCAGATTTTCGACCGCAGCTCCAATGCACTGGCACGCATGAGCCTGGTCCTTACGGGATTGATTGTGATCGCACTCGGGGTAACGCTGGATGGACTGCAGCGTTCGCCATGGGTGACGCGGCAGGGACAGCGGCCGGATCAGCCGGTGCCGTTCAGCCACAAACACCATGTACAGGGACTGGGATTGCAATGCCAGTACTGCCACGTGACGGTCGAGAAGTCGAGCTATGCCGGCATACCCCCGACCAAAACGTGTATGAACTGTCATGCGCAGATCTGGACCAACGCATCGCTGCTTGAGCCTGTGCGCCATAGCTGGGCGACGGGCGAGAGCCTGGTGTGGACCAAAGTGCACGATCTGCCCGACTATGTCTATTTCAACCACTCCGTACATGTGAACAAGGGCATTGGCTGTTCGAGCTGTCACGGCCGTGTGGACTTGATGCCGCTGATGTACCAGCAGAACACGCTGCAGATGGAGTGGTGTCTGAACTGTCATCGCAATCCGGCGAAGAATCTGCGGCCGGTGAGCCAGATCTACAACATGGCCTGGGAGGGTCCTTCAAGCCAGAAGCCAGTGTGGTGCGCGGTGAATGGCGAGCAGGCCGATAAGCCGACGGCGCAGAGCGTGGACTGCGTGACCCGCGATCCGGCGAAGAATGGGACGCAGGTGGCATCGCTCAGTCTGGATGCCGTGCGGCTGCCGGGCATGGGCGCTGTCTCTGCGCAGGCCGGTGCTGGCGCGGTGATTCCGGCGCAATTGAGCTATACGAAGTTCACCAGCCAGGAGGATCTCGGCAGGTTCCTGGTTGACCACTACAAGATTCGCAAGCCGAACGAGCTCTCCAGCTGCGAGGTATGCCACCGATGAGCAGCGAGGCGGGAAAGAGCAACATGCAGCAGGATCCAAACGGAAATGGCATGACGGCAGTGGCAGAGGCTAATGCCGGGCTGACGCTGGCGGAAGTGCGCGAGCGGCTCAAGGGCGTCAAGGGCAAGAAGTACTGGCGGTCGATTGACGAGCTGGCCGGAACGCCGGAGTTTGAAGCAGCAGTGGCCAAGGAATTTCCGGACCAGGCTTCCGAGTGGATCGATCCTGTGTCACGGCGCGGCTTCATGAAGCTGATGGGTGCGTCGATGGCGCTGGCCGGACTGGCTGGTTGTACCAAGCAGCCGGAAGAGCCGATCTATCCCTATGTGAAGGCGCCTGAGGATCTGATCCTGGGCAAGCCTAACTACTTCGCGACAGCAATGCCTTTCCCGACCGGCGGCGTTCCGCTGCTGGTGAAGTCCGACGCTTACCGGCCGATTAAGGTCGATGGCAATCCGGATCACAGCTACAACCAGGGATCTTCTGATGTATTCAGCCAGGGATCGCTGATGGATATGTATGACCCTGATCGCTCACAGCGTGCGACGGTGCGGGGCAATGTAGCAGACTGGGCGGATTTTTACGAGGCATACCGTGAGAAGCTGTTGGCCAGCAAGGGCAACGGTGGCGAAGGCCTCTACTTCTTAACGTCTGCGATCACATCGCCAACTCTCGAGCGGCAGTGGAGTGAAGCGCAGAAGGCGTATCCCAAGGCGAAGCTGGTGCAGTATGAGCCGGCGTTGGCGGGGACGGCTTTCGCAAAAGGTTTTAATCCGCAGTACTCGCTGGATAAGGCTGATGTGATCGTTTCGATCGATGCGGATTTCCTTTCGGGTGCGGCGTATCCGGGATTCCACAAGCTGGTGCGTGATTATGCCAAGCGGCGCAAGCTGGCTGATGGCGACCGCACGATGAACCGGCTGTACGCGATCGAATCGACGCCGACGACGACCGGCATGAAGGCCGAGCACCGGCTGGTGCTGCGGGCAAGCGAGATTCCGGCGTTCGCGGCGGACCTGGCTGCGGCGGTAGGCGGGAACGGCGCTTCTCCGAGCGGTTACAGCTGGACCGAAGAGCAGACCAAGTTTCTGAACGCATTGGCTAAGGATCTGAAGGCGAGCGGCGGCAAGAGCGTCGTGATTCCGGGTCTCTATCAGGATCCTTCGGTATCGTTCTTTGCGCAGGGCATCAATGTGGCGCTCGGAAATGTTGGCAAGACCGTTGCCTACGGCACGGTGGCGGGACAGGCCAGCCCATCCGATCAGGTTGCGGATCTGAAGTCGCTGGTCGCGGATCTGAATGCGGGCAAAGTGGATTGGCTGATTATGCTGAACACCAATCCTCTCTACGACGCACCAGCGGATCTTGAATTTAAGAGCGCCATGAACAATGCCAAGATGACGGTGCATCTTGGATTGCTTCCGGGCGAGACGGGTGCGGAGGCGATCTGGCATCTGCCGGCCGCGCACTATCTTGAGTCGTGGTCCGACGTCCGCAGCTATGACGGCACCGTTTCGATCGTGCAGCCGTTGATCGAGCCTCTCTATGGCGGGCGCACGACGCACGACTTCTTTCAGGCGATGCTGGATGAGCCTATGGTTTCCGCGTATGAGGCTGTTCGCGCGACGTGGAAGGCGGATCTTTCCAAGGGCGGCGATTTCGAGCAGAACTGGCGTAAGGCGCTGCATGCGGGTTGGATCGACGGCACTGCGTATACGCCCGGTACGACGCCCACGGCGCTGGCCGCTGCCAAAGCGCCGCAACCTGTCTCCAAGGATACGTTTGAGATTATCTTCCGTCCGGATACGAACGTGTATGACGGCCGGTATGCCAATGTGGGTTGGTTGCAGGAATTGCCGAGGCCGATCACGAGCCTCTCATGGGACAATGCCGCGCTGGTTTCGGCCGCGACTCTTACGAAGCTTGGCGTCGAAGAAGGCGACATTCTTGAGATCACCGCGAACGGACGTAAGGTAAAGACGCCGGTGCTGGTTGCGCCGGGGCATCCGGAAAATTCTGCAACACTCTATCTTGGCTACGGACGCCAGGAAGGCCGCGTGGCTGGAGGAGCAGGTTTTGATGCCTATCTGCTCCGCACCTCCGATGCGCTGCATTACACGACAGGCACCGTGAAGAAGGTAGACGGTAAGTGGGGCCTTGCGGTAACGAAGAGCCACTACCAGGATCATCGCGGCAAGCTGGCCGGGGGCAGGGGTGACGGCAATTACTCGCTTGAGTGGAATGAAGCAGATATACGCGGCGTAATACGCGCGGCCACGCTTGAGGAGTTCAAGGCCGACCCCAACTTTGCCAACCAGGATACAGACGAGCGGTCGATCGATCACAAGGACGCTACGCTTTTCCCCAACTGGCAATACAACGGCAATGCCTGGGGCATGTCGATTGACATGAATAGCTGCACGGGATGCAATGCCTGCATCGTGAGCTGCTATGCAGAGAACAACATTGCGGTGGTGGGCAAGCAGCAGGTGCGTATCGGTCGCAACATGCAGTGGCTGCGCATCGACACATATTTCGAGGGAGACCTTTCCGCGCCGCGTGCGCACTTCCAGCCGATGATGTGCCAGCACTGCGAAAATGCTCCGTGCGAGGAAGTCTGCCCGGTTGGTGCGACGGTACATACACCGGAAGGCCTGAACACGATGGTCTACAACCGCTGCGTGGGCACTCGCTACTGCTCGAACAACTGCCCGTACAAGGTGCGCCGCTTCAACTACCTGCTGTACTCGGATTTCGAGACCGAAAGCCTCAAGCTGATGCGCAATCCGGATGTTTCGGTGCGGTCGCGTGGCGTGATGGAGAAGTGCAGCTACTGCGTGCAGCGCATCCAGGAAGTAAAGATCACGGCGGACAAGGAAAACCGTGCCATCAAGGACGGCGAGATCGTGACGGCGTGCCAGCAAGCCTGCCCATCGCAGGCAATTACGTTCGGCAATATCAACGATCCCGGCAGCAGAGTGAAGAAGCTGCGTGATGATTCGCGAAGCTACTCGCTGCTGGCGGATATCAATACGCGGCCACGGACAAAGTATGTTGCCGAGGTTCTGAATCCGAATTCCGAGCTGGCGGAAGCGCCGGTAGAGCACGCGGGTTAGGCGACGGTGAATCGATGACTGAGAAAGTTGCGGCACATAACGCTGAGAGGCTTTATTAGGCGATGGCAACGAAAGATTTTACGACAAACGATCCCATGATCGACCCGGAGACAGGGGAGTTCCGCGTACTTGGGCAGGGACAGACCTTTAACTCGGTGACGGCGAAGATCTCGGATATTGTGCTGACACCGCACACTCCATGGGGTTGGTACGGCTTTTTCGTGGTAGCCGGGTCGGTCACAGGTATTTTGATGACCGCTGTGACCTGGCTGTTCCTGAAGGGTGTGGGCATCTGGGCCATCACGCAGCCGGTTGCGTGGGGCTTCGCCATCATCAACTTCGTCTGGTGGATCGGTATCGGCCATGCTGGGACACTGATCTCGGCAATTCTGCTGCTCTTTAAGCAGGGCTGGCGTAACTCGATCAACCGGTTTGCCGAGGCAATGACGATCTTCGCAGTCGTTTGCGCCGGCATGTTCCCGCTGATCCACGTAGGCCGTCCGTGGCTCGGGTACTGGCTCTTTCCGCTGCCGTTCACGATGAACGTGTGGCCGCAGTTCCGGTCGCCGCTGCTGTGGGACGTATTCGCGGTCTCGACCTACGCAACGATCTCGGTGGTCTTCTGGTATCTCGGTATGGTGCCGGATTTCGGCACGCTGCGCGACCGGGCCAAGTCGCCGTTTGCGCAATATTTTTACGGAATGATGTCGCTGGGCTGGCGCGGCAGTGTCAAGCACTGGATGCGCTATGAGACGGCTTCGCTGTTGTTGGCTGGTTTGGCGACGCCGCTGGTGCTCTCGGTACATACGGTCATCAGCTTCGACTTCGCTGTCGCCGTTCTTCCGGGCTGGCATACAACAATCTTCCCGCCGTACTTCGTGGCCGGCGCTATCTACTCCGGTTTTGCCATGGTGCTCACGCTGGCGATTCCGTTGCGCAAGTTCTACCACCTGGAAGCGCTGGTTACGGAACGCCATATCGACAACATGGGTAAGGTCATGCTGGGCACTGGCGGCATCGTGGCCTACGGATACGGCATGGAAGTATTCATGAGCTGGTATTCGGCGTCGCACTGGGAATTCTTCATGATGTGGAACCGTATGTTCGGCCCGATGGGCTGGGCGTATCTGGTGCTGATCTTCTGCAATATCGCCTTCCCGCTGACTACGCTCTGGGTACGCAAATGGCGCACCAACATCACGTTCATGTTCATCCTGTCGCTGATCGTGAACACGGGTATGTGGTTTGAGCGATTTGTGATCGTCGTGACCAGCCTGTATCGCGACTTCCTTCCCTCCTCGTGGGGTACGTATCGCGCCACTAAGTGGGATTATGCGACGTTCTTCGGGACGCTGGGACTGTTCACCTTCCTGTTCCTGTTGTTTGTGCGCTTCCTGCCCATGATTCCGATGAATGAGATCAAGTTGATGCTGCCCTCGGCCAAGATCAAGCCGAAGGAGCCGGCAGCTGCCGGTTCGGAGGGACACTAATGGCTATACCGGTAGAAGGAACCTACGGCATGCTCGCCGAATTCGAGACGCCTTCCGATCTGGTACGCGCGGCGCAGGCTGCGTACAAGAACGGGTGGCGAAGAATGGACTGCTACACGCCCTATCCGGTGGAAGAGGCGGCCGAAGCGATCGGATTTCACAAGAACAGGGTGCCATTGATCACGCTGATCGGCGGCCTGATGGGTTTGGTAGCGATGTTTTCGCTGGAAACCTGGATCTCGGTGCTGGCGTATCCGGTGAATATCGCAGGAAGGCCGCTCTACTCATGGCCTGCATTTGTCGTTCCTGCGTACGAATGGACGATTCTCTGGGCCGGTCTTTCGGCGTGTTTCGGGACCCTGGCTTTGTGCGGTCTTCCGACGCTGTATCACCCTTTGTTCAATGTGCCGAATTTTCGTAGCGGTGCGACCGACGATAAGTTTTTCCTTTGCCTGGAAGCGACGGATCCGAAATTTGAGATTGTCTCCGCCAGAGAGTTTCTGGAAGAGCAGGGACCGGTTTCGGTGGTGGAGGTGGAGTACTAATGGCGATCCTCCACAAGGTGCAAGGGCTTAAGTACGTGTCCCTCGCGCAGACCAGAATGACAGGCGGAAAACGGCAGTTTGCGGCATTGGCGGTGGTAAGCCTCGCGATGCTTGGCGTGGCCGGCTGCCGGCAGGACATGCACGATCAGCCGAAGATGGATCCTCAGCGAGGGTCGGTGATCTTTGCCGATCACCGATCGGCGCGCCCGCAGGTGCCGAATACCGTGGCGCGCGGCATACAGGACGAAGACAGCTACTTCTATACGGGTGTGGTGCAGGGCGCGAATGGCTACAAGGAAGAAAAGGATGCGCTGCCCTTCCCGGTTACGATGACTGTGCTCGAAAAGGGGCAGGAGCGGTTCAATATTTACTGCACGCCCTGCCACTCTCGCGTGGGCAACGGAGCCGGCGCCATTGTGATGCGCGGCTACAAACCGGCAGCGAATCTGAACGATCAGGTGCGGCGTTCGCAGCCGCTGAGCCACTACTTTTACGTCATGAGCCATGGGTATGGCGCTATGCCCGATTACTCGGCGCAACTGACGCCGGACGAGCGCTGGGCGGTGGCGGCCTATATTCGCGCGCTGCAGTTGAGCCAGTCGGAAGGAACGATGAAGGATGTTCCCTCCGGCACCAAGGTTGACACGCTGAAAGACATCGCCGCGGCTAAAGGTGAGCCCGCCAGTTTTGCCGAGCCATGGGATTTGCCCGGGCCGACGGCAATTCAGGCGTATCCACCAGTCGCCAGTGAAGGAACTCCGGCAATGAACAAGGGGTACCCGGCGGATCCAGAGATCAAAGTACCGCACACTGCGGCGCCTGCAACAGCCAAGCCTGCAGCCGGGCCGGGGAAATAAGGAGCGGGATTAAAGAATGGCACACTATTCACACGCAAAGGTACTTCCCGCGGATCTGAGCGCGCCGCCAATGGTCAAGGCCTGGCAGGCACGAGCGCTCGTGGTAGCAATTTTGTTTGCGGTCACCGCCGTGGTTCTCGCGTTTGTCGGCGGTGCTTCGGGATGGGATCATCTGTGGCGGGGCTACCTGGTTGGGCTGACGCTCACCTGGGGTTTCTCGTGCGGTGGCCTGCTGATGCTGATGCTGCAGTACGTGACGGGCGGTAAGTGGGGCCTGCTTCTGCGTCGGCCGTTTGAGGCGATGAGCCGGACGCTGTGGCTGATCATTTTGTATTGGCTGGGTCTTGGTCTGATGCTGAGCAGGCTTTACATGTGGGCAAATCCCGGCCTGGTCAAAGAAGGCGTGGACAAGGGCCTGATCAACACGACGCAGTTCAATGCAATCGAGCATTGTCTCCAGTGGAAGCACCCGATGCTGAATGTTGGTACGTATTGGGTGGTCGGAGCCATCTGCTTCGCGATCTGGTTTTTCTACACCAGCCGTTTGAACGCAATGAGCCTTCAGCGCGACAAAGACACGCTGGCGGCGACGCCTTACTGGATCAAGAAATTCGAGAACCTCTCGGGCTTCGGTATCGTGGTGTATTCCCTCACGATGACTGCACTGTCGATCTACTGGGTCATGTCCACTGACGTCACCTGGTACTCCGCCGTCTACGGATTGTTATTCCTGGTAGGGCAGGCCTATCAAGTGCTTGCCTTCGCCATCATCGTGGCGCTGGCGCTTTCCAAGGTCGAGCCTTTCAAGACGATTTTGCGCGGCGTGGAGCAGTACGACCTGGGCAAGTTCACTTTTGCCTTTGTCATGCTGAACATGTACATCGCTTTCGGACAGTTCCTGATCATCTGGTCGGGCAACCTGCCGGAAGAGATCAATTGGTACATGGATCGCATCAATGGCCACTGGGGAATTATTTGCACCATCGATTTCTTCCTGCACTGGCTGATTCCGTTCTCGCTTCTGCTTTCGCGTGATCTCAAGAGCAACAAGACGAGGCTGACGCGCGTCTGCCAGATCATGATTGTCGCCAAGGCATTCGACCTCTTTTGGCTGGTTGAGCCGAGCTATAAGGACGCAGCGCGGAATCTGCATTTCTCGTGGGGAATTCTGGAGTACATCGCTGTGCCGGTCGCGATGACAGCGCTTTGGGTTGCGTGCTTCTGCTGGGAGTTGCAGCGGCGGCCGGTGGTACAAGTCAACGATCCGCATCTGGCGGAGATTCTGGAGCCTGAACATGCCGTCGCATAGTGATGCACATGATCCCAAGCGCGAGCCGCTGGGCGAAGAAGTCGATGCTTCGCTTGGCTACGAAGGCACAGACGTTAAGGTAACGGGAATCGTTGTATTCCTAACCGCGCTGGCCATCTTTGTCGCGGTCGTCGGTTTGCTTTGCGTATTTATCGGTAAGGCCATCAACTCGGGTCTTGCGCGCTCCGACGGGCCCACAACGAAGTGGAATCATCCGGTAGATGTGCGCAGTCTCGGCAACATGGCGACAAGCCCTGAGCTTCAAAAGCAGTTTGCTCAGCTCGCATCACGATTCCCGTCGCCACGTCTGCAGACCGACGACGGCTATCAGGAAGTCACGGATATTCACGCGAAGGAAGATCTGCTGCTTGATAACTACAGCTGGATCGACGAGAGCAGGGGCACGGTCCGGATACCGATCGAGCGCGCGATGGAGTTGATTGCAGAGCGCGGCTTGCCGGTTGCTCCGCAAACGGCGGAAGGCCCGATGCTGGCGCATGATGTGCAGCCGACAGTGAAAGCTCCGCTGACGAACGGATTTGCAAGAACAGGGTACGAACAGGAACAGATCGAGAAGCAGGGTCTGGTGCAGTACGAGCAGGCCTATCACTAAAGGCAGGGAACAGGGCTTAGGAACCAGAAAGCAACGCTCGTTCCTCATGTAAGCACCTGGGCTTCAATTCATTGTGGTCCAGGCGGCGGAGAGCAGATAAATAGCAGGAGTATCACGGTAGTGATGAAGAGCGGGAACACAATTCGAGCAAGTAAGCAAGGAACGATGCGGATGTTGCGCGGCGTTACGCTGCTGTGCGCGGGTTTGATTCCACTCATGAGTGTGCTCCCGGCTATTGCACAGGTTTCAAGCTACGGCGATAAAGAGGCGGGACCGGCCAATGACAAGCCTTCGGTTCTGAGTAAAGTCGGCATCACGCAGAGGCTCAACGAACAGCTTCCTCTGGCTCTGCCCTTTGTGGATGAAACGGGCAAAACAGTTCAGCTTGGAAGCTACTTCGGTAAGCATCCTGCAATTCTGGCGTTGGTCTACTATCAGTGCCCGATGCTCTGCTCGGAGGAGCTGAACGGTCTAACCTCCGCGCTGAAGATGGTGCATCTCACGCCCGGCAAAGATTTCGACGTAGTTGTGGTCAGCATCGATCCGACGGAAGGTCCTGCGCTGGCTGCGGCCAAGAAGGCAAGCTACGTCAAGCGTTATGGGGACTTATCGACTGCCTACGGATGGCATTTCCTGACCGGTCAGCAGGCATCCATCGACGCTCTAACGCAGGCCGTTGGATTCGGTTATACGAAGATTCCGGGGCCTGACGGAAAGTTGACGCAGTTTGCGCACGCGAGCGCCATCCAGATTGTGACGCCGCAGGGCAGGCTTGCTCAGTACTACATGGGAGTGGAGTATTCGCCCAAGGATCTGCTGTTGGGATTGATCGAGGCGTCTTCCAATAAGATCGGCTCGCCAGTGGCAAACATTTTGACGTACTGCTATCACTATGACCCTACAACCAATACACACAGTCTGATTGTTGCCAGGGTGCTACAGTTGGGCGGCCTTTTGACGCTGCTCATTCTTGGCGGTTTTATGTTCTTAATGTTCCGCCAGGATGCGAAGAAAGCAAAGATTTTGAGAAATGGACCCTATGCGAGCGGCCACAATACGGCCGCAACAAAGGTGAACGGATAACGGATTATGGGATTGAGTCCAGTAATTTGGCAGTTTTTGGTCAAGTGGCTGACCAACTTTGCGGTCATTCCGCCTGAGGCCTCTACGCAGGCGCCGCAGGTCGATGCGCTTTTGGTTTTTATGACGCTGGTGAGCCTGGTCGGTCTGGTGCTGGTCGGCATGCTGATAGCGGGCTTCTCGATCCTGTACAACAAAGACCGCAACCCGGTGGCCACTCAGATCGAAGGCTCGACATTGCTCGAAGCCACCTGGACGATTATTCCGCTGGGCCTGTTCCTGGTGATGTTCGTCTGGGGATCTGTCTTGTACTTCCGCATCTACACGCCTCCGCCGAATGCCATGAACATTTACGTGGTGGGCAAGCAATGGATGTGGAAGGCAGAGCATCCGACCGGGCAGCACGAGATCGACGCACTCCATATTCCGGCGGGCGTTCCGATCCAGATCACGCTGATTTCGCAGGACGTCTTCCATAGCTTCTCGATTCCCGCGTTCCGTGTGAAGCGTGAAGCAATTCCGGGGCGTTACACGACGGAGTGGTTCGAGGCGACTACGCCGGGCACCTACCATCTCTTCTGCACGCAATACTGCGGCACAGAGCACTCCGGAATGATCGGCGAAGTTACGGTTCTGACGAAAGATGACTATAAGAAGTGGCTCGCTGAATCAACCAGCGGCGTTTCACTGGCACAGAACGGCGAACGGCTGTTTGCAAGTCTCAGCTGCAATGCCTGCCATAATGGACGTCCGGACGCGCGCGGGCCAAGTCTCGCTGATGTGTACGGATCGAAATTGACGCTGTCAACCGGGCAGGCCGTACAGGTAGATGATGCTTATCTGCGGCAAGCTATTCTGAATCCGTCCTCGCATATCACTCAGGGATATGCGCCGATCATGCCCACATATCAGGGGCAGGTCAGCGAGGAAGGACTGATCTCGCTGGTGGAATACATAAAGAACCTGAGCTCGAACTACCGGGTACAGCAGACGTTGAATACTACGGAACTGCTGCCCGAACAGCCGGCGCGGTCAGCCGGCCAGGCGGGCGCCACTCAACCGGCGTCCCAGGGGGTAACAAAGCCATGAGCACAATTGTGAGCCTTCCCGATCAGGCGACGGCACGCATACCGAAGCGCAATTATCTGTCGAACGAGAATGGCCTGCTGAGCTGGTTGCTGACTGGCGACCATAAACGCATAGCAATCCTGTATCTGATCTCGATCACGTTCTTCTTTGCGATCGGTGGCACACTGGCCGGGCTCATTCGTCTGGAACTCCTGACGCCACAGTCGGACCTGTTCGCTGCTGATACCTACAACAAGATCTTCACGATGCACGGCGTGATCATGGTGTTCCTTTTCCTGGTTCCGTCTGTACCGGCGACGATCGGTAATTTCGTAATTCCGATCATGGTCGGAGCCAAGGATCTGGCGTTTCCCAAAATCAATCTGCTGAGCTGGTATCTGTATCTGGCCGGTGGAGCGATGACGCTCTGGGCGATGATCTCTGGCGGCGTCGATACGGGCTGGACGTTTACGACACCGCTCTCGACGCACTTCTCGAACACGAATGTGGTCACGACGGGATTAGCGATTTTCGTCGCCGGCTTCAGTTCTATTTTCACCGGACTGAACTTCATCGTTACGATCCACCGCATGCGTGCGCCGGGCATGACCTGGTTCAAGCTGCCACTGTTCGTCTGGTCGAACTATGCGGGTTCGATTCTGATGGTGCTTGGCACTCCCGTTCTCGCAATCACTCTCGTCCTGGTGGTACTGGAGCGGACAATTGGCATCGGAGTGTTTGACCCAGCCAAGGGCGGCGACCCGATTCTCTTCCAGCATCTGTTCTGGTTCTACTCGCATCCGGCCGTGTACATCATGATTCTGCCGGGCATGGGTGTCATCTCAGAGGTGGTTTCGACCTTTAGCCGCAAGCGCGTATTTGGTTACACCGCGGTTGCGTTCTCTTCGGTAGCCATCGCGGTCTTCGGATTCTTCGTCTGGGCACACCACATGTTCATCATGGGTGTTTCCAACTACGCGGTGCTGGTCTTCTCGCTGCTGACGATGCTGGTCGCGGTGCCCTCGGCGATCAAGATCTTCAACTGGGCTTTCACCCTGTATAAAGGCTCAATCACCTTTGAGACGCCGATGCTGTACGCCTTCGGCTTCATGGGCCTGTTCACGATCGGCGGACTCACCGGCGTCTTCCTCGGCTCATCGGGCACGGATATTCATCTGACTGAGACTTACTTCATCGTGGCGCACTTCCACTTCGTCATGGTGGGTGGCATGTTGATGGCCTTCCTGTCCGGAATCCACTTCTGGTGGCCTAAAATGACGGGCCGGATGTATCCGGAAAAGATCTCGCAGTTGGCCGCGGTGGTGACGTTTATCGGATTCAACTTCACCTTTTTCCCGCAGTTCCTCCTCGGCATGCTCGGTATGCCGCGCCGGTATGCTGCTTATCCTCCAGAGTTCCAGGTGCTCAACGTCTTCTCGACGGCAGGCGCATCGATCCTGGGCATCGGATACCTGTTGCCGATCCTTTACCTGATCTGGTCGCTGAAGTACGGCAAGATCGCGGGCAACAATCCATGGCAGGCGACAGGGCTTGAGTGGCAGATTCAATCGCCGCCGCTCACTGAGAACTTCGTAGAGATTCCGATTGTGACGCAGGAAGCATATGACTATGAATGGCTCGAACGCCAGAAAGAGCATGAGGTGACGCATGTCGGATAGCCAGGCGGTCGCTACGACCGTCGATGCCGGACACGCCGGAGGACACGCGGCGCATCCGCCTTATCAGCGCCATCACTTCGTTTCGATGGAACAGCAGAACGAAACCACAAACTTCGGTATGTGGCTGTTTCTGCTGACGGAAATCATGTTCTTCGGCGGCATGTTTACCGCCTATCTGATCTATCGCAACTGGTACTATCCGGCGTTCGTTGCAGCTTCCCACACCCTCAATATCATTGAGGGTACCGCCAACACCGGAGTGCTGATCACCTCCAGCTTTACCATGGCGCTCGGAGTCTGGTGTGCCGAAACCAAGCGGCGCAAGGGACTGGTCTGGTCACTGATTGCAACGTTTATTCTGGGCCTGGTCTTTCTTGGCATCAAGGCGGATGAATATCACGAGAAATGGGTACTGCATCATGTGCCCGGCACCTACTTCAGCGCGCAAGCCTTTGTGCATCCAACCGCTGAAGATGGGAAACCGGCAGAGAAGCCGCTTGCACCCGATATGGCGGCTCACACCGAGGTGTATTTCTCGCTGTACTTTGCGATGACCGGTATGCACGCGTTGCATATGATCATCGGCATCGGAATTCTCTCCTTTATGCTGTTCCGCGCGACACGCGGCGCCTATATGGACGGTAATATCGCCTTTGTCGAAAATTTTGGCTTGTATTGGCACTTTGTCGACATCATCTGGATATTCCTGTTCCCGTTGCTCTATCTAATTAGCCGGTACAGTTAGGAACCATCGACAGCGAACAACATCGAGACAGTTTGAAGGGATACGGAGCGATGGCGGATTTGCAAACAGAACACCACGGGCACGAGCCCGAACAGCACAGCGAGCACAAGGTCGTCAGCCCCAAAGTTTATGGGGTAATTTTCCTCATTCTATTGGTGGGTACGGCGTTGACCGTGTGGGCTTCTTACTGGGACGTAGGGCCGTGGAATGCCGCTATCGCATTGGGCATCGCCTGCACTAAAGCAACGTTGGTGGTGCTGTTCTTCATGCATGTTAAGTACAGCTCAAAGCTGACGAAGTTGACGGTGGGCGCTGGCCTCTTCACTTTCCTCATCCTTGTGGGCATGTCGTTGGCGGACTACTTCACACGCGCCTGGGGTCAGTGGTGAATCGAGAAACTCAATAGTGAAAAGGCTGCCCATAGATGGCAGCCTTTTTCTTTTCCTGCGAAAAACCTAATGCTTTCTTTCCCAGAGCTCTTCGTGGCGGTCGTCGCGATAGAGAATTCCAGTGATGCGGCCCTGGGTGTCATGCTCAAAGGTGAGGCGAGTCAGGCTGCCTGAGGGATAGAAGAAGGTGTTGGTTGTCTCGGCGAGGATTTCGTAGACATCTCCTTGGGCGTTGCGAAGGAAGAGCTTCTCACCCTGCCGCTGAATGGTCGCCTGCACGATGTTGTAGCTATCGCGGTATTCCCCAACATAGGTGTCGAGCAGAGTCTCTGGCAGCTTAAGCGCAGGCGGATGCAGCGGAATAACCAGATGCTCTGCAAACGCCGGAAGCTGCGGTTCGGGGTTCTTAGGCTCGGTATGGACTGGTTGCCCTTGCGCGTTGAGCCGGTGATCTAAAAGCCACCGAGGGAGCTCCGGTTCGTTGAAAGCGCGGGTCCAGCAGTCGTGGTGCAGACCCTGGTACTCCCAGAAGCGGATGTGTCCGCCAGCTGCCTTGAATGCGTCGTACAGCAGTTCCGATTGGCGTGGAAGGACGGTGGTGTCTTCGCTGCCATGGAACAGCCAGATAGGCGTACGGCCGATGCGATGAGCGTATTCTGCCGGCAGGGTTGCCTGCTCACGCCAGCGCTCGGGCGCGTAGCTCCAGAAGATGCCAGAAGAGGCAATTGCGACCGCAGCCCAGCGGTGAGGATAATCCTTGGCGAGCTCCCAGGCGCCGTAGCCGCCGAGCGACAGGCCCATGAGGTAAGTGCGGTCAGGATCGGCGTGGAACTCACGCGTTTCCTGATCGAGGGTGGCCATTGCGAGCCGCAGCATATCCGGATCGGTCCAGAAATGCCGGTAAGGGCACTGCGGCATGACGACGATGAAAGGCCACCGCTCAGGATGATCGCGCAGTTGCTGCGGCAGGCCTATTTGTGTCTGCCACATCCCCTCGGTCCCACGCTCTCCGCGACCATGAAGAAAGAGGATGATCGGCGGCTGCTCGGCCGGCTTATCTTCCTTTGCGTGCTTTCCTGTGATCGGGGGTTCGAAGCGGTGAAAGTCTTCCGGAAGATAAATCTGAAAGTGGTATGTAATGCCGTCCAGCTCTAAGGTCCGATTGAGAAATCCTGTTTCCGGGACGGGTTCCGTCGTAGAACCGGATTTGGGGCGCGAGTAGGTTCGCACGTCGTTGCCGACGAAGCGGGCCTGAGCCGGCGCCGCCGTAGCCGTCGAGGAAAAGAGCAGAATGGCCAGCACCGCGCAGCCGGAAGCAGCGGCGCGGCGAAGAGGATACATACCAACATCCAACCATAGGTTCGCGCAGGAGAAAAGCGAATTACGAAGAGACAGCCAGAGAAGCAGCGCTGCTCGCTGCCCGAAAAGGTGACCGCAGCGCTGTTCTGGCCTGATGGTGTCTCAACTATTCGGTATTGCTAACGAGCGAGAAGTTAGCACCCTGTGGATCGGTGCCCTGAATGATCCATTGGCCGCCGGGGACCTGATGTGGGCCCATGAGAACAGTGCCACCGCCGGCTTTCACGCGTTCCACCGCGGCGTTGATGCCATCGACATGGAAGTAGAATCCCCAGAAGGTCATGGGGACGTTCGGCGGTTTAGTCATCATGCCGCCGATCTGTTTTTCGCCGTCGTTAAAGATGCGATAGACACCCATCGGGCCCATATCCATGTCGTTGTCGATCGTCCAGCCAAATAGGTCTGAGTAGAACTTCCAGGCAGTCTCTAAATCAGCGGTGTACAACTCATGCCATCCGATGGTGCCTGCCGTGGGTGGCGTGGGGCGAGTGGGAGAGGGCATTGCGGGATTTGGAGCAAAGATGATGAACGCCTCACCGCCGGGTGCCGACATGACAGCAAAGCGAAGCATGCCGGGTACATCCATGGGGCCGTTGCAGAGCTTGCCGCCCGCAGCTTCGATTTTCTTGACATAGGCATCGACGTCATCGACGGTGATATATCCAGTCCAGTTCGGAGGCATTCCCTTAGCTTCTGCCGGAATGGTCATCATACCGGCCATACCGACGCCGTCAACTTCGTAAATGATGTAGTTGCCGGTTGGGCCGGGCATATCTTTGGTGGACCAGCCGACAACGCTGGAATAGAACTTGCCGGCGGCATCGGTATCGGTGGTAAGCAGCTCATACCAGCCGAATTTGCCTATAGAAGCGGACATATAAAAACTCCTTCACGTTGAGGTTTTTCGTGCCGGACGGGGCTCGATTTTTGACTCGGTTACGTTGATACCAACATAATGGTAGAGTGTCAACCGCAACCAAGGTAAATATTGGGGAAATTCCTTTCAGTACGACGCTGGAAGTGCGGGACACCTGTGTCTGCCTGCATGTACAGCGGGCGGCGCGTGTGCTGGCTCGGCGATTCGACGCCGCTTTGAAACCCGCGGGTATCACTAATGGCCAGTTTTCGTTATTGATGAGTCTCAACCGGCCAATCATGCCCGGTGTTCCAAAGGCAACGATGGGCAATGTCGCCGAGCTGCTGGGTATGGATCGCACCACGTTGACAGCTGCGGCGCGTGTGCTGGTGCGGCGCGGTTTGATGAAGGTGGTTGCCGAGCCGGACGACCGCAGAAGCCGCATCCTTGTACTGACGGAAGAAGGGCGCAGAGTGCTGGCAGCGGCTGTGCCGATATGGAAGCGTGCACACCAGGCTCTGGAGAAGGAAATTGGCGCGGAAGCGTTGGAGACAGTGCGTCAGCATCTCAACGTCATTGCGAAAAGTGAGACGAGGTCTTAATTGGCGCTTCGCCTGCTCATAATCGAGATTTGAAGAAAATCTACGCGAGATTGCAAGTTTCGCCAGTTGGCCCGTCTATGGAGTGACTGCCTGAATCGAAAGGGCAGCGGAAGCAATTCCGGAGGTACTCGATGTCACGATCCATTTCGCTCTTGCTGGCCGCGGGCATTGCGGCTTGTGTGGTTGCCCTCGGAGCCAATGCGCAAAAGGCGATCAAGCCCGGCGACGTTTCAGCAGCGCAGCTGACCATCTACAACCAGGACTTTGCAGTGGTGCGTACGACTGTGCCGTTGGCGCTGCAGGCGGGCCGGAATGAGGTGACGACGGCGAAGGTGACAAGCCATCTCGAGCCGGATTCCGTGGTGCTACGCGACCCAACGAGCCGGGAGGCGATCCAGGTGCTGGAGCAGAACTATGATGCCGGAGTAGTGACGCAGGCATGGCTGCTGCAGAAGTACGAGGGTGAGACGATTGATTTCGTCACGCAGGGCTCGCAGGTGGTGGACACATCCACAGGCGAGCGTAAGACACTGCCGCCGACGATTGTGCAGGGGCGCATCATTCGCGCAGGAGACCAGCCGCTCATCGAAGTAAATGGCAAGATGCAGTTCCAGTTGCCGGGACTGCCTGTCTTTCCGGTGGAGACGGATGGCCTACTGCTGAAGCCGACGCTGCGCTGGGAGATTGAAGCCTCACGTGCGGAGAACATGATGGCGGAGCTCGACTACATCACGCAGGGCATGCAGTGGCAGGCTACCTACAACGTGGTGCTTCCGGCGACCGAGGACACGACGGGGCCGGAAAAAGCTGATGTGATGGGCTGGGTGACGATCGAGAACCATACCGGCACGGAGTTTCCCGCAGCGAAGATTCAGTTGATGGCTGGCGATGTGGCGAAGATCCAGCCGGTGCGCCAGTACATGGTTACGGCCGGAATGATGGCTATGAAAGCCGCGCCTGCCCCTCCAGCAGTCACGCAAAAAGCATTCGACGAGTTTCATCTCTACGATCTGAATCGCACGGTTTCACTGAAGGACGGCGAGACGAAGCAGGTGCAATTCATGGAGGGCAACGGCGTTACTGTGCAGCGGCGTTACGAGACGGATGGTGCTGACGAGAACAAGCCCACGCCGGTGTCGATCGTTGAGAAGATCAAGAACTCCGAGGCAAATCATCTGGGCATGCCGATTCCCGCGGGGCGGTTGCGTGTGTACCGTCGCGATACCGATGGGCAGATGCAGTTTGTTGGCGAAGACCAGATCGATCACACACCGGCGGAGCAGGACATTTCCGTATCAACGGGCCGAGCCTTTGATGTGACAGCCACGCGCAAGCAGACTGACGCACACAGCACCAACAAGACACGCGACGAGTCCTATGAGATCAAGCTCTCAAATCAGAAGGCGCAGGCTGTGACCGTGCATGTGATCGAGCACATGAATGGAGAGAATTGGAAGATCACAGCCAAGTCCACGGACTATGTGAAGAAGGACTCGACAACGATAGATTTTGCAGTGCAGGTGCCATCGAAGGGCGATGCCACGCTGACGTACACGGAACACTCGAACTGGTAGGAGCGAAGTATTAGCGTGAAGGTGCGAAAGTTTAAGGGGGACGGATGCACGCTGGGTGGCGAGGATTTTTCGCAGTGTCGACGATGCTTCTTCCCTGCTTGTGCTCGAACGCGCAGGCGACACCGGAGTTGCAGAGATCAAAATGGACCAAGGTGACGCTACGAATGCAGCAGAAGCAGGTTGCTGCCGGGACGGGGCCCGTGGCGCTGCTCTATACGGATAACGTGAGCGATCACCTGCTATCGATGGGCTTGGGGGCGTACCGTATTCACCTCGAAGGCGAGAACGGCGAGCCACCACGGACGGAATGGTATCACCGTTTGTTGGGTGACCCCGGCTATGCGCCGCTAATGACTACCTTGAATGTGTCTTCTGGTGTATTGGTAGCGCCTGAGAATACCTACTGCTGGTCGTTCCTGCTCGGCGCCTTTTATGAGGCTTTGCCGCCGGGGAAATATTCCCTGTACCTCGAGGTAGAAGACCCGGCTACAGGATCTGCAAGAGCATGGCTGCGGACGAATAGCGAAGAGTTTACGGTGGCGCAGGCCACAACTACGAAATGACCAGCGCAAGCGCAAAGCCATCGTAGCCCTTGGCTCCAACGGTTTGCAGTGCTGTTGCTTTCAGGCGAGGATTGGCTCCCATCTGCTCAAACATGGTGCGAGTACCGGTGATGGAGGGGTCCGTGCTCGAGGCATCAGAGATCTTGCCGTCGCGAATGACGTTATCGACAACGATGAATGTGCCGGGGTGCGAGAACTTCAATGCCCATTCGAGATAGACAGGATTGTTGGGCTTGTCGGCGTCGATGAAGATGAGGTCGAAGGGCTCTGCATTCTCTGCTTGCAACTGCGCAAGTGAATCAGCGGCGCGGCCCTGGCGCAGTTCGACGATCCTGCTGAGGCCGGCATCTGCGATGTTTTTCAGCGCTACCTGCGCGTGCTTCTCTTCGTATTCGAGAGTGATGAGCTTGCCGTCATGCGGCAGGGCGCGCGCAAGCCAGATGGTGCTGTATCCGCCCAGTGTGCCGATTTCAAGGACTCGCGTTGCGGAAACGAGGTGGACGAGCATCTGGAGAAACTGAGCTTGCGCGGCCGTCACGTCAATTGCGGGCAGACCTGCTGCTTTGTTTGCGCTCATCACTGCGTCAAGAACGGGGTCGGCAGGAATCAGGGTCGTAGTCAGATATTCGTCTACATCGGTCCAGATTGGCTCAGGCATTCTGCGCTCCAGGATTCACTCTAGGTTCTCTTGCAGGATAAAGGCTGAACCTCCGGATTGGATCGTGGACCATCCGATTGACGTTGTAAGCTGCTATTCGTGAATGGTTATTTATATCGGATTGCGTGTTGTGTGTGGTTTGGCTTTGGTTGCATGTCTGCGCGGGCGCAGGTTGGCGCGCAAACGCCTGTGCCATGGACAGGGACATGGGCCGCTCCCCCGAATGAGGTCTCGATTGCAGATCCCACATTATCAAAAGGCTTACAAGGGCTGACTTTGCGTCAGGTGGTTCGAGTAAGCCTTGGCGGAGATGCAGTGCGGCTTCACTTCACAAATGTGCATGGAACAGCGCCGGTGACGATTGCCGATATGCACCTCGCCGATGCCGATTCCGACAAGAGCACGGTTCCTGGAACGGACCGTGTGATCACATTTGGCGGATCACATGAGGTGACGATTCCGGCAGGCCAGACAGTGACAAGCGATACAGTCGCCTTCCCTGTTGCCCCGTGTTCCGATCTCGCTGTGAGCCTCTACTTTCCGCAGCCGGTGGATGCGGTGCACATGAGCGGACATACGCAGGCCTGGCAGTATGTCTATCTCGCAAGCGGAGACGCGGGAGCTAAGCCGAATATCGATGCGATTTCATTGGCCAAACCGCTCACAAGCTTTTACTACCTGACCGGCATCGATGTGCTGAATGTGAAGGCTCTGGGTGCGGTAGCGACGTTCGGCGCATCCATCACCGATGACAGCAATACGACCTTCGGCGCACATCACGGATGGAGAGATCTGCTCGCGCAGCGATTTTGTGACGCCCACATTCCTGTAGGCGTGGTGAATGCGTCGTTGAGTGGCAATCGCCTGCTGAGGAGCAGCCGCTTTGGCGGAGCCACAGGCGTCTCCCGCTTTCAACAGGACGCGCTCGATCAGGCCAATGTGAAGTGGGTGATCTTTTCCGATGACGCAATCAATGATCTGAGCGGGGCCACGCCACCCAGCTACGACTCTCTGCTTAGCGCCATCAAAACTCTGCGAGATCAGGCGCATGCGAAAGGCGTGAAATTCTATTGCTCTACGCTGACGCCGAATATAGGCCGTGCGCCAGACCAGTGGACTCCTGAGGCGCAGACCACGCTCGAACAGATCAATGCGTTTTATCGCGGCGCGGAGAGTGGATGCGACGGAATCGTCGATCAGGATGGAGTGACACACGATCCGGCGATGCCGAAGCGCTACCTGCCGGCCTATGATGCCGGCGATCATCTGCATCCGAACGACGCCGGGCATCAGAAGATTGCAGAGAGCATCGACCTGAGCTTGTTTGACGGCAGGAAGTAGAGGCCAAGTCTCTCGCGCAGGAGCGTTACGCAGATTCCAGTTCCGCGCGTAGATTTGCCATGGTTGTCAGGTAGAAATGCAGGTTGTGAATCGAGTTTAGAATGCCGCCGAGCGGTTCGCCGGTTTGGGCCAGATGGCGCAGATAAGCGCGGCTGTAGCGCGAGCACGTTGGACAAATACAGCTTGGGTCCGGCGGATTCTTGTCTTCGGCATATTGCCGGTTCTTGATGTTCATGCGCGCTACTCCCGTAGCTTCGGCATTGGTGAAGAGCAGGCCATGCCGCGCGGCGCGTGTCGGAATCACGCAGTCCATCATGTCGACACCCATGCGTGCGTACTCGACGATCTCGTCGGGATAGCCGACGCCCATCACATAGCGCGGCTTGTCCTTGGGCAGATAGGGCAGTGTTTCGGCGATGACCTGGCGTGTCAGCTCGCGTGGTTCGCCGACACTGAGACCGCCGATAGCAAACCCATCAAAACCTGAGCCTTCGTGTTCCAACTCCAGCAGGCGTTCCGCTGATTCGCGGCGCAGATGCGGATACATGCCGCCCTGCACGATGCCGAAGAGGGATTGCGTTGCGAGTGCGCCATCGGATTGAAGGATCTCGGTATGCCACGGCACGCGGTGCTGGTTGGCGCGAAAATGCGAGAGGGAGCGCGCGGCCCAGGCGAGCGTATAGCGCAGGCTTTCGCGGGCGCGGGCTTCGTCCGCGGGGTATTCGGTGCATTCGTCAAAGGCCATGCAGATATCGGCGCCGAGAGCGATCTGCACATCCATCGAGTGCTCGGGTGTGAACATGTGGCTCGATCCGTCGAGATGCGAGCGGAAGCGCACGCCTTCATCGGAGATCTTGCGCAGGTCCGAGAGCGAAAAGACCTGAAATCCACCCGAATCGGTGAGCATGGCGCGCGGCCATGAGATGAACTTGTGCAATCCGCCGAGACGCGCGATCAGCTCATGGCCGGGGCGCAGATACAGGTGATAGGTGTTACCCAGGATGATTTGTGCGCCGATCTGGTTCGGCCCAATCGTTTCGAGCGTGGACTGCTGCACCGCCTTCACGGTGCCTTGCGTGCCGACGGGCATAAAGACCGGTGTTTCCACAGTCTGATGTGGAAGATGGATACGCGCACGCCGCGCACCTGAAGCGCGAGTGCTGAGGAGTTCGAACTGTAAGGCCACGCTTCTATTTTAGTGGTGGAGAGCCACCTGCTTCATGAAGGCCTCTTTCGTAGTCACCATCGAACTCGACCAATGTGACGTCGGACAGCTTATAACGAAAGAGTTCGTCTTCGCCCCACGAGGCGTCGGTATCAATTTCGCGCATCCAGAATCTACCTTCGCTAATCTCGGTTACGCAGCCGATGTGACAGACACCAGGCTTTGTCTTTTCGCGATGGATTGCAACGAGAGGGAAAGCCTGATTTGCAGTTTGTAGGATGGATTCCACATTTGCCAGGTCGATGGTTGGTCTGGATGGAATCTCCTGTCCTCGCTTGTTAAGGACAGTCTGGTACATCGACGCAATGCTGTCGGAGGCGCATTTCAAGTTCCGGATATCTGCGATGCGGCAGCACAAAAAGCCATCCAGAGTAAATCCGTCTCCGAAGACAGCCATCAGGATGAACTTCGGCCCGACGTCGAGGACATAACCCTTCACGCTTCCCCATTCGAACGGGCGCGAAAAACGGATGAGTAATTTCTCCTCTACGGCACGAAGAAGGAACGACCTCTTTTTAGCCATAACGACTCGTTTCGTTTGCAGCTAGTGGAAAGCTCGATACTTTCATTGCGATTAGAGCTAGCGCCGTAGAGACTAAATCCTCTATCCATTTATTGGCTTGGACAGGAGATAAATCTCCAGTCTAGTTCACGATGTGCTTCACTATACCGCTTAAGCAATCAGCGACCGAATCCGCGACTCGATCATGCTGCACGGTACAAAGATAGGCTTTTCCGTGCACTGAATAGTGAGAGTCTGCGCCGCGGCATCGTAAGACCAGCTAAAATCCATGCCCTGATACGAAGTGGAGCCGGATTCACCTATGAGGTTGAGCCCTTGCGACTGAGCCTGCGTGAGCAGAGCAGCGTATTTGTCAGGCGTAATTTCGCACAAGGCAATCGGTGGACAATGAGACATAAGAACTCCTCTGCTTTGAAGGTAGCAAAGTGAGCCATAATTCCACGCAAATGCAATTGCGAAATGTGATTGTGGGGTCTGAACGGTCTTTTGAGCCGTTTCCTCTCATCGTGTTAATCCCAGCGTGAGAAACCATTCATCGGTTTCGTCCTCCGGAAATCCACCGACAATGCCGCGCTGCGCTGCGCGGTCAAAGAGCATGAGCACGATGTGCGTAGCGGCAACACCGAGGAGTATGCGCAGGATGTAGATCGGATGCTGCTCGGCTGCACGTTCGATATCGATTGTGAAGAGAATGAGGAGCGGAAATACCGCTGCGTAGAGGACAAAGATAATGGTGAGACTCGCGCGGCCTGGCAATCGCGGGCGGGTGAAGGCGATCTGTGTGCGGCCGAGGAAGAAGAGATCGCCCAGCAGCAGCGTGATGCTCGCTCCGCAGATGGCTTGAATCAATAGGCTGAACCAGCTCCAATGCAGTGCGAGCAACAGGCCGAGGATAACAAGCGTTAGCGCGCCGCAGCAGAGTGTAGTGAAGGTGCGTGCGACTTTGGCAGCCCGGCCCGGATAAGCGTAGGGCGCGGGGTAAGCATCCGCAGGGCGAGTGAACTGCATGCTGATTGGAAAGATCCAGCGCGCCAGCATATCGACAGGAAAAGTGATTGCCGCACGCAGCCCGGAGGCAAGCCAGAAAAGAAGCAGCGGCATCAAGGCATGCAATCCAATCGACGAAAGCATCAGAGCGAGCGCGCCATCGGCCGTATGGCGAAGATCGAGAACACAGCACAAAGCGATGGCCAGGCCGATGCCCGAGTAGAGCGCGAAATAGACCTGATACCGGGGCGTGCGCGCTATGGTCTGCGTGATGAAGTGAAAGACGGCGCGTTGTTGCGGACGCCGCAGCACGGTTTTGCGCAGCAGTTTGCTGACCATGCTGGTCGCATGAGCACGAGCGGTCACCACGCCCTCGATAGCGCGCTTCTTCTGTTTTGCCCAACCGAGAGGGTATGTAATGACGCAGAGAGCCGCCACGATCAAGGTAGCGTAAAGTCCGATGACGGCCAGCGATCCGCAGGCTGCCGGAGCCACGCTTCCGTCCATCAGGAATTCGTAGAGCGCCATGAACCAGACAGGCGGGATGAATTTCGCAAACCAGACTTCGCCGCCGAGTAGAGCCTGCAGATGAAAACCAATAAGCGGCCAGAGCAGAAGAAACAGCACAAAGGCCGCGATGAAGGCCGTTTGCAGTACGGTTGAGAGCGGCCGGAACCATCGCGCGGGAAGCGTGGTGAGGATGACTCCTTCAACTGCAAGCGGCGTGAGCGCCGCGAAGATGCCGGCCAGCAGTACCGCCGCGGCATGAGCCCCGACGGTGTGAATGAGCGACGCCAGGCTATGGCTATAGAGTGCGGAGAAAGGCAGTAATGCGAAGAGATTTGTTCCGATGAGGAATATGCCAAGGAAGCGCAATACAGCACTCGATTTTGCAACAAAGAGCTCACGCGCCTTAAGCGGCAGAGGTAGCAGGATCTGAAAATCGGAGCGGTCGGGAAACATCATCTCCCACTCAAAAGTGGCGATGATGCCCATGGCGATAAACGAAAAAAGCACCACAAAGTAGCGATCGGCCATGATTTCCCGGATAGGCCGATTGATGTTATGCGGCAGCAGCCAGAACGTGTACATGAGCTGCGGCACAGCGAAAAAGCTGAGTATGCGGATGACGGTGATGTGCGTCTCGCCATCGAGCGCAAGCGTGTCGTTATCAAAGAATCGACGGAAGAAATGATCGCGCAGGATCTTCGCGCGCGAGGATGGCGGAGGAATTGGTTTCAGCGCGTCGGGATCCTCAACCTCAAGGATGCGGAACTGCGGTGGCATCGCCTCCGCAGCTCTGACTTCAACGTTGACTTCTTCGATGTCGATAGTGCGAAGCGGTTCAGGCATGTTGCACCTTCATCACGCCGACGAGGTCGCGGGCTGTTTGCTCGGTGTCGGTCTGCTGTACGAGCTGTGCGAAGACACTTTCGAGATCGGCCAACTTTGTCAGCTCGGTCAATCGGCTCGGCGCTGCGTCGGCAACCACCTTGCCTTTGGAGAGGATGATGACGCGGTCGCAGACACGTTCTACGACTTCAAGCACATGCGAGATATAGAGAATCGCCTTGCCTTCGCTTGCGAGCAGGATCAGCAGGTCTTTGAAAAGCCGTGCGGTAACAGCATCGAGACCGCTCAATGGCTCGTCGAAGATGAGCAGCGGCGGATCGTGCATGAGTGCCGCGGATAGCAGCACGCGCTGCTTCATGCCCTTGGAGTAGTCGGAGATGGCCGAGTATTGCGCATGCTCCAGCGCGAACAGAGCAAGCAAGCCGCGCGCCTTCGACTCGATCAGCGCCTCGGACATGCCGCGCAGGCGGCCTACTAGCTGCAGGTATTCGAGGCCTGAGAGATGCGTGTAAACATGTGCTTCTTCGGGCACGTAGCCGAGGTTGGCGCGGAAGCTGGCAAGATCGTCATGGATGCTGCGTCCGCGAAAGAGGATTTCGCCATCCGTCGGCTCGATCATGCCGGTGATCATCTTCACCGTGGTGGATTTACCAGAGCCGTTGGGGCCGAGGTAGCCGAGGACTTCGCCCTCATTGAGCACAAAACTGACATTGTCGACGGCGGGAATGGTGCGATAGCGTTTCGTGACGTTTCGGACTTCCAGCATGGGCGCCTCGGGTTCGGAGAGTGAAATGAATTGCCTTCCCATACCCTATGTAGTACACTTTTTAGTGTCGCGTCAAGCCCTGATCTTTTGGCCCCGAATTTTTCGAGCGATGAAAACGCGAGTGACTACCCCGGTGGAAAACGAGTAAGGTGAAATGCGAGTTGGTTATGAGTTCCGGAAAGCTTTCGCATAGCGTGGCAATGATTCTGAAGGCGTTGAGCCTCGGCTACCAGTTCGGCTTCGAGATCATGGAGGTCACTGGTCTGCCGAGCGGCACGGTCTATCCGGCACTGCGCCGGCTGGAGCGTGACGGACTGGTGTCTTCGCAATGGGAGGCCGAGGCTGAAGCCTTTGAAGAGCAGCGGCCGGCGCGGCGCTATTACGAACTAACCAAAGTAGGCAAGGAGGCAGAGATGGCGGCTACGCAGCGCTATCCGCTGCTGGCGAGGCTGGTTCCGGAGAAGCTGGGGAAAACGCTATGAGCCCTCGGAAGAGCGAAGCAGAGTCGGAGATCGAGGATCTGGATGTACCCGTCGTCGCGCTGCGGCAGGAAGTCCGCGGCATCTGCGGTAGAGTGCTCCCATTTGCTGCGCGGCTAACTCCCGCGCAGCGTCGCAACGAATGGCTGCGTGAGTGGCGGGCGGAGCTGTGGTGCCTGCAGCATGGCGGTCGGCGCGTGCGCTGGGATCATGACGTAATGAGCGCCGCAAGTCTTGCCTACGGCATGATGGCCGATGCAGCGTGGCTTGGCTTCGATGCAGCACTGGCGAAGCGGCGCGGGACCGCCTCCGCGTGCCTGTGGGTGCTGGCTGCATGGTGCCTGGTCTGCGCAGGCCTGGAGCGGATGATGATGGGCTCCTGGACAGTCTTCTGGAGCGTGCTGGAGACGCATTTCCTTAATGGCTACATCTTCATCGCTGCGCCCGCGATATTTGCTTCAGCGGCGACGAATCCGGTGCGTCCGCCGCGATGCGAGGGCACGCACAGGCGCGGATGGCTCACGACAAAGGCGCGCTGGAATCTCTTCCTGTGGGCCAAGGTTGCGTTGACGCTTGCGCTCGGATTCTTTGCCTGTATGGCTGCCACAGCTCCGCTGCGCATGGAGATTGGCCGCTGGGCTGACTGGGTGGAGATGCCGCTCTTTGCCGTCACGGTGACGGCAGGGTTGCGCTGGGCACTGCTGAACCAGGAGCAGCGCTGTCAGACCTGTCTGCGCATGCTTAAACAACCGACGCGGCTCGGACCGCCCTCTTATAACTTTCTCGAGTGGAGTGGCATGGAGCTGGCTTGTTCCGACGGGCACGGGCAACTGCATGTGCCGGAGATGCGCGGAAGCTGGTGCTGGTATGACCTGTGGGTAGAGCGTGAAAGCGGCAGCGAGACAGTCGAACGCATTGCATAGACTGTAGGCATGATCACTACACGCGCGGTGGAACCGCGTGACCACGCAACTATCTGCGACCATCGCTATCGCATGTTCGCTGAAAATGGAGCTTCGATAGAGTCGCTCGATGCGATGCGCGAGCCGTTTGCCGCGTGGCTCGCTCCGCGTCTCGAAGACGGGCGCTATTTTGGCTTCGTGCTTGAGGACAATGGTCGCATCGTCGCAGGCGTCGGCCTCATCCTGCTCGATTTTCCTCCGCATTTTCTGCATCCCGCGAATGCCGAGCGTGGTTACATTCTCAACGTCTTTATTGAGCCGGAGTATCGCGGCCAGGGGCTCGCGAAAAAGCTGATGGAGCTTGCGGATGCGGAGTTCCGCCGACGCGGTGTCGCGTTTGAGGTACTGCATGCGTCGGGTATGGGCCGGCCTGTATACGAAGGACTCGGATGGATGGTGATGCCGGAGATGGGGAAGGCGCTATGAGCGTGACGATCCGTGCAGCCACCGACGCAGATCACGATGCAGTGTGGGCAATTCTCGAACCGATGATTCGTGCAGGTGAGACCTACACGCTGCCACGCGATATGTCGCGCGAAGATGCGCTTGCGTACTGGTTCACGCCGGGCAATCGGGTATTTGTCGCAGAGCTGGATGGCAAAGTTGCTGGCACGTACTATCTACGCGCCAATCAGCGCGGCGGTGATCATGTCTGTAACTGCGGCTACGTAACGGCTGCGTGGTCGGCGGGCCGAGGGTTGGCAGGCGCAATGTGCAGGCACTCGCTTAAATACGCAAAAGGCGAAGGCTTTCGCGCGATGCAGTTCAACTTCGTTGTGAGTAGCAATGAGGCCGCAATTCATTTGTGGCACAAGCATGGTTTTCGCGAGCTGACACGCTTGCCCGGTGCGTTTCATCATCCGAAGCTGGGATATGTGGATGCGCTGGTGATGTGGCGGGAGTTATGACGCGCTGAGCATATCAATTTGCCGTTGGGCTTCGTCAATGCCGGGAGTCAGATCGGCTTCCTTATAAGGCGATCCCGGCTCACGCCAGACCTGGTCGTAAAGCTGCCCCGCTTCCTGCCAGAGAGCGATCGCTTCTAGTTTTTTTCCCAGCCTGGTTTGCAGCACTGCGTAGCCGCGCAGTGTGTTGGCAAGATCCAGCGTGTTTCTCTGAGGATGGCTTCGATAGACCGTGAGTGCCTCCACATAGTTGCCTTCAGCTTCGGAATGCTGCTGCAGTTCACGCTGAATATCGGCGACGTGGCGAATCGTGTGCGCATACAACAATGGATCATCCAGGTTGCGGCTCAGCGACGCAGCTTGTTCGTAGCATTCAAGAGCTTCCTGCTTGTTGCCTTCATCGCGCAGAATCTGTCCGAGACCCTTGAGCGACTGCACAAGCGCGGTAGTATCGCCCGCTTCCCGGCTCAGATCCAGTGCTTCTGCATAGGCGTGGTTCGCATCGGCAGAGCGTCCGGCGCGACGCGCCTGCACACCCTGAGCCAGCAAAGATTGAATAGCTTCACGCATGTCGCGGCAAGTCTAGCATGTACTCGCTTTTTATACGTGCACACACGTCAGGAGACGTTAACGGCTTTGCGTTGTGGAATCGTTATCCACCCAGTAGCTGTTACGTGCTGCCAAGTCCAGCTCAGGATAACCGTTGAGGCGCAGCTTCACCGTATGCAGACCGACATGCGGTGACTGAGGTTGAAAGCTCAGCATGTAGCGGTTCGGCACATGGTTAGAGATGGTTTCAAGATCGCGCTCAAGACTCTTGTTGTCTTTAAAAGGGAAATACTCGCCACCCGTCATCTCAGCTACAGTCTCAGGCACATTGTGTTCAAGGGAGTGAACGCCAGCGAGCACGGCCATCTTGCCGAGCGCAAGCGGCGGAGCCAGCAACGCGGCGCAGTCGAATGCTTGGTTGGCTACCTGGCCGGGTGTGCGCGCCGGGGCCGAATCCGCGACGGTGTCTTTCGCGCCCGCAGCGGCTTCGTCCGCGGTTGGCGGATTTGGGCCGTCAGCCCGGGCCATGCATCCGTGACGTGGACCGGGAGCGCTGGTCTCGAAGGCATTGCCGCTGCGTCGCAGCGATTCAGACTTGATCGACGAGAAAGCGAGGCTGTAGATGGCCGTGTTGGCGTCGCCGATCTCGCGCAGAGCCTCTTCCATCGAAACATGACTACCGGCTAGTGGGCGATCGAGGGTTTCGCTGATAAGCAGAATGGCGCGCCGGTACTGAATGGGCTGCTGCTTGAGCAGATCGACCGAGAAGCCAAGTGTGTCGAGAATCGCTGCTCCGGGATCGCCCGGCGAAAGGTTGCGAATCGCCGAGGAAATGTCGTCGGAGTCGTCAGTGAAACCCTGAACGAGCTTCGGCACACTGTCAAAGGTGACGACCGCGACCTTATGTGGAACCTGGCCGGTGAGGTTATCGACCATCAGTGACAGCGTGCCGTAGTTGCGAAGCCGCCTGGCTCCGTCACCGCCCGTCTGAATGGCGACGATCAATGCGAGCGGTTCAGCGTCATTATCTGGTTCGAGAGTCAGTGGCTGGGTGACGCCATCATCCGTCAGGGCGAAGTCCTTGGCAGTCAGAGCGAAGACTGGCTCGCCCTTGCGGGTCGTCACCAGGGCCGGCACAAGCACGACCGTTGAGTTGGTTGTAATGACGGGAGTGGGCTGATTCGCAGCTCCGCCAGGGACTGGCGTTTGCGAAAAAGCAGGCGATACACAAAGAAGAACAAGGGAGAGACGCAGGGGAAACATCGGAGGCCTCCAGATGCTGCGTGTCTCGTTGGACGGCAAAGAATAGCTATTAGTTGCTGGTGCTAAGCGAGATTCGATGTCTTCGGTACCAAATCTGGCCGAATCAGAAGCTCCAATAGGCGATTACCGTGGCGAAGGCCCGAGTTTCAGATTGAAGCCACCCCGAATCGTCCGCGGATTGCCCAGCGTCAGCGTCGGTGTGCGGCCCACTTCAATGCTGCGGTCAAAGAGATTTTCTGCAGAAGTGAAAAGCTCGATGCGTTTGCCGAAGTCATGCGAGGCATAAGTATCGAGCTTGAAGTAGCTGTGGAGTAAGTAGGTATTCGCGTCGTCGTCGAACTGATGGCCGCTCATGCGGGCCTGCAGGCTGAGCGTGCCGATCTTCGGCTTGTAGGCGCGAAGCTGCGCGCTTCCCATCTGGTGCGGCACCTGCGGAATCCAGTTGCCGGCAGGAGCATCGCCCGTTCCCTTGGTGACGTCGGCGTTGGTGAATTGATAGCCGCCTTGCACGGCCATCCACGTGAGCGGATGCGCCTCAAAGTCCACGGAGACGCCGCGTGACTCGATCTGGCCCAGGTTTTCGCGCTTGAGTTGGATGGGATTGCAGGTGCTGCAAGTGGTAAGCGCCGTGATGGGCCGGTTCACCTGCGTCCAGAAATAGCTGGCGCGCACGGTGCCCCATTTCTGCTGCATCGCGATGCCCGTTTCCCAACCCGTAGCGCGCTCGCTGACCAGGTCGTTATTCGGCAGCGTCAGCAGGCTGCCAACCTGCGTGGAGCGGTATAGTTCATTCGCCGTGGGCGCACGAAAGGCGCGAAAGCCCATCGCACTCAGCGCGAAATGTTCACTCAGCTTGCGGTCGATGCCGATACGCGGATCAAAAACGTGCTGGCTGATCTGGGGCAGCGTTGTCACGGTCGGCAGGAACTGCTGTCCGTCAAAGTTGTTGAACCAGTCGATGCGGCCTGAGGCAGAGATGGTCCACGCGCCGGGAGTCCAGAGCAGCTCGGCATACGTGCCGGTCTGGCGCTGCCGGTCATGCAGGTTTACGTAGGACTTCACTCCTGACTTGATGACGGTCTCAAAGTCGCCTGCCCGGACGTCATGCGTGTCGCTGCCCGCGAGGAAGACCAGATCCGGACGCAGGGGCTTGCTCCAGTGCAACACCAGGCCCATTTCATCGTCAGGCGTCCTGGCAAAGCGGTTCAGGATTTCCGAGTTGCGATTGGTCGCGATGGTCGAAAAGGTCTGGCGATAGTGTTCTGTTGATCCGTAAGCGCGAAAGACCGTTGTACTGCCGCCGAAGAAGCCGCCGCCTGCGGGTGTCCAATCGCTGCCGCCAGCAAAACGCCAGATGCGCGTGCCATTCTGCTGAATGGGCGTACCGTTGCCACGCGCTTCGTTCATTGCCGAGCCTTTGACGAACACGCGCAAGGCGCCCTGTTGGTGGTCGAGAAAGAGCAGTCCATTCTGTGCATGAACGTTGGAAGGAACATCAACGGAGCCGCGTTCATAGGGCACTGTTTGAATGAAACCGTCGGTGCCGAGCACACCGCCAGTAGCGAGCGCACCCCAGGCTCCACGTTTGCCTTGCAGAAACAGGTTGTCCTGGTAGGTGTTCTCTGAGCCGTAACTCGAGGTCAGCTCGGCAGAGTTGGCGCTGGGTCTGACCGGAAGCACGTTAATGACGCCACCGATGGCGCTCGATCCGTAGAGATCGCTGGCGCCGCCACGCACCACTTCGACTGAATGAATGGAGAGTTCCGGCAACTCTTCCCAGTGAATCCAGCCAGCAAAGGCGTCATTGAGCGGAATGTCATCTTCCGTCACCAACGTGCGGCTGGCCGAGGTTGATCCCAGGCCGCGCAGGCTGATGCCCTGCGAGGACGGATTGGCGACAAGTGAACTGGAACGGCGAAACGTCTCCGCGCCGGGGATCAGGCGAAGCTGGCCGTCTAGCGTGATGGGGGCCGATTCCTGCAAATCGGTCGGCGTGAGCACGCGCGTGCTGGAGGGATTTTCAAGATCGCCGAGCGGCGTGCGGTAGGCAGTTATAGTGACAGTTTGATGATCACTCAGATCGATCATTGACGGATCGGCAATTGTAACTGGTTGAGGGGTTTGAGAAGATCGCTGCACGGCTGACGGATTTTCAGGAGCTTGGCCGTATGCGGAACCCGAAAAAGCGGCGAATGCTAGGGCATACCAATACGCGACGGATATTGCGCCGATTCGCTGCACTGACCGGTTTAGCAATGTGGCGCGCAAGCACGCTTTCCCTTGAGCCATAGGAGGAGGATCCTCAACTTACTGGGGATAGTTCTTTCTTCAATTGTGTCACGGTTTTCCGTAATACCGGATGCATTAACTCTGGCGCGATCTCAAAGATCGGATCGAGGACAAACGCCCGTTCATGCATGCGGGGATGCGGCAATTGTAATTCCGGCGTGTCGAGCACCACGTCGCCGAAAAGGATGAGGTCGAGATCGAGCGTCCTCGGTCCGTTCACGATGCCATGGCTGCGGTCGCGGCCAAATTCCTTTTCAATGGCAAGCAGCCTGTTGAGCAACGCCAGTGGACCAAGCTCTGTTTCCAGCGCCACAACAGCATTCAGGAACTCAGGCTGGTCCGCATATCCAACAGGCGCGGTGCTCAGGTAGCTCGATTGTGCCGAGACCGCGCCGAGCTCTGCCAGGCGCTCGATCGCAGCATCAAAGGTCTGCGCCGGAGCGCCTGCTGGGCTGGCGAGGTTCGCTCCCAAGGCGATGTAAGCGGTAGGCATGGATTGCTGGTAACGTCTCTCAACTTTGGATTGAATCTTCGATGCACAATCGATCCGCCGTGTGCGGTCAGTTCATGCGCCGATAGAAACGGTGTTCGCGCTGAGATCACCATAGCAGGCAGGGATCGTAATACGCGGAAATCGCCGCTTGGTGCGATTTCATCTGTTCGCGCGGTAAGAAGAGTGGTTTAATCATCAGCGAGTTTTCATCGCATTTTTATTCTGCACATCTGCAGGCGCTCCGCGGCGCAAAATCCCCAAATACATTCGATCGGGAGTACGTATGGCAAGCCGACCGGATCATCACACATCCAATTCGCGTAGTGAAGCTTCAAATCGCGCTTATTGCAAGCGTCTGGTTGAGCTTGCATTTCCCGATGCGGCTATTGTGCGCGGCGAACGGTATGGCCGCGACGAGCTGCGCGCTCTTCTTGAGGCTCGCCCTGAGCTTCTTTCAGAAGCAGGCCGTCGTTATCGCCATCTGGATAATGAGTGGACTGTCGATCAACTCGTCGATGCTGCGTTTCCCGCATCGGTCCGTTTAGGAACAGCCCATTACACACGCCAGCAATTGATCGAGCGTCTTCCGCACAATCCCAAGCTGCAGAAGCTGGTTGCGGTGAAGGTGCATTTCACCCCGAGCAAATGGCTGCTGGAGCAGGAGCTGGCAGCGCGCCGCGCATGGCCAGGTGAGCCTGGAGACGATGTCTATACAACAGCGGCGAAAAAAGGGCTTCTCGGCGTTTGTTTTTCGGGCGGCGGAATACGCAGCGCTACCTTTAACCTCGGCGTGCTGCAAGGCCTTGCCCAGATAGGCCTGTTGCCGCATATCGACTATCTTTCGTCTGTCTCCGGTGGCGGCTATATCCATGAATTCCTCGCGTCGTGGATCATGCGCAACGCTGACGGCCGCGACGGAGTGATCGCCGAACTGATTCCACAGGCTGAGCCGGGTTGTTTGCCGCGCTCGCCCGAGCCTATCAAGTGGCTGATGCGCTATGCCAGCTATCTCACTCCCGCGCGCGGCGCGCTTTCAACCGATACCTGGACGATGATCGCCATCTGGCTGCGCAATACCATCCTCAATCAGATACCGATTGTCATGGGCCTGGCCTCGGCTTGCTTTGCAGTGCACCTGCTTGCCGGTGCGCCAGCATGGGCGAAAAGCGATTATTGGACCTGGAAAGGTGACGTCGCCGCAACATTACGATGGTGGGGCGCGGTGGCCGGAGTGGTCATGGCGGGCATCGCCATCTGGTCGCTTGTAAGGCTGGGCACAAATTTGCAGCTGCAACGCAGAATGCATGCCAATAGTGATGACTCCGCAAGCATGAAAGCGGACAAGTTGCTGACCAATCGCCAGGTGCAGTTGAAGATTATCCTCCCCTGGTTGGCGTTTTCCGGGTGGCTCAGCTACTGGGTGCAGTTGCGAAAGGCCAGCGATCCGGTGGTTTGCTGGCTTGGCGAAGCAGGTTTTGCGCTCTGGGTGCTTGCGGTCGCGATGGTGGTCATCTTTGCCGGCGGTGCTATGGACTCACTGAAGCGCATCTATGAACATGCCTCGAAACGTTTCTACTTTGTCTGCGGCATGGCTTTTGTTTGCGCTGGAATAGCCATGACTGCAACGGCGTGTGCTCTTGGCTGGGGCTTTATTGAGGGCAGCGGTTGGGCCGCGCGGCATATCTCCTGTGCAATCGGTGTGCTGGGGGCGCACAATCAGGCAGCGTCGCAGGCGCTGAAATCGTGTGTCTGCAATTCTTCGCAGGCTAATCTTAGCGGCGTTTTGTCGTGCGCGAATGCAGCCAATAACGGCTCGAATGGAGCGATGATTGATCCGTGGCGAATACAACTGGCGATTCTGCCAGGGCTGCTGCTTGGTGTGCCGTATATCGCTATCGAACTTACCATGGGTTTGCTGGGGCGCAGTTTCTCTGATCTGCGCCGCGAATGGCTGGCCCGGCTCCGCGCCTGGTCCATGCTCTACGGCCTCTTGTGGTTCGGACTAGTGAGTCTGGCATTGATCGGACCATACCTCGGCTACTGGCTCTATGGCGTAGGGCCCGCAGCGGTGATATCTACGGCCATCACCTTTCTGGTGGCGCATGGAACGACGATCTTTGCCGGAGCCAGCGGTAAGTCGGATGGCAAGCCAACGGACAATCATTTCCTGGGCTTTAAGCCACTCGATCTCATTGCCTTCATTGCCGCGCCATTATCGATGCTGATCATCCTCCTGTGCGTCTCCAATGTCGCCTCACTTGGACTGGACGGTCTATATCAGGCAGTCAATGGCTTACCCGACGATGCGTTGCCACGATGGGCTGGTTTTGTCGCACAATATTGGTTTGTCGATGTGGCGTGCTGCTTCGTTACATTTGCTATTGCCGTGATCTTTGGATGGCGCGTCGATGTTAACGAGTTCTCGATGCAGTCGTTCTATCGCAACAGGCTCTCACGCTGCTACCTGGCAGCCACTGCGCCCGAACGTGAGGCCGATCCTTTTAGCGGTTTCGATACCAGGGCAAAGTTGTGGGTACCGGATCGAGCGGGGCAGAGTCTGCAGCAGAAATCCACGCAGCGCGTGCAGCCGCGTGTACGCGACCTGCTGCCCAAAGAGTATCGCTCGATCCACAATGAGCAGGGAGAGTATGAGGGGCCGTTCCCCATCTTTTGCACGACGATCAATCTGACTACTGGTGAGGACCTGGCGACGCAGGAGCGGAAAGGAGCCAGTTTCGCCTTTACGCCGCTGTACTCCGGCTACAGCATTCCATGGACGGATGCGAAGGAAAGCAATCGCAAAGGCTGCATGGTGAGCTACAACGGCTTTGTGCCCACCGAAGAATATGCCTACTCGGAAGGCGGCATTGGACTCGATACTGCCGTAGCGATCTCAGGAGCGGCTGCGAACCCCAACATGGGCTATAACAGCAATCCGGCGATGGCTTTTCTGATGACGTTCTTTAACGTGCGGCTGGGCTGGTGGATATCGAATCCCCGGCGCGAGAGCCGCTGGCTTGCGGGACGTAACAGGCCAACACCGTACTTTGCCGCGCTGTATCTGTTTCGTGAGCTGTTTGGCGCAGTGAACGATGCCGCGCCTTATGTGAACCTGAGCGACGGCGGCCACTTCGAGAACATGGGTTTATACGAGCTGGTGCGGCGGCGCTGCCGTTACATCGTCGTGTGCGATGCCGAAGAGGACTGTGGCATGAAATTTGAAGGCATTGGCGCAGCGATCACCAAATGCCGGTCAGACTTTGGCGTGGAAATCGATCTGGATCTCAGACCGCTGCAGATTGAGGAGAAGACAGGAACGAGCAGTGCGCATTGCGTGGTGGGCACCATTACCTATCCGCCGCCGCCCGGTGTGGCGCGCGAGGCGGATGTGTCGACCTCGTGTGAGTGCATGGGCAGCGACGATGCCGACCCGTATGAAGGCGTCATCGTGTACATGAAGACTTCGCTGGTGGGTGACGAGCCGCCTGACCTGCTGACTTACAAGCTTAAGCATCCGGTGTTCCCGCAGGACTCGACGGCGAACCAGTGGTTCCTGGAGACGCAGTTTGAGGCGTATCGACGGCTTGGGCATCATGTGGCCATGACGACGATGATGCCGGCGATGAGTCCGGAGAAGGTGAAGCTGGATGCGCCTGCGACGCCGCGGGGTGGTGCGACGGATGAGATACGGCGGCTTTTTGACCGCATGTACGACATCTGGTATCCGCGCACGCCGGAGATGGAGAAGTTTCTCGCCGATCACATGCGGCTGTATGAGGGCATTCTCAAAGATCTGCGGGAGCGCAAGGAATTGGTAGGGCTAGAAGCAGCATTGAACCAGCCCACGCTCACAGCGGATGAGGTGGAGTGGAATGTTCCCGAGAGCGACGAGGCGCAGGTGACGCTGTATCCGGAGCAGTTTGCGAACTCGATGCTGGACTTCATGTACACGGTTTACACCGATTTGAAGCTGGCATTTCCTGACAATCGCATTTCGCCGCATTCGGAGTGGTGGATCTGCACCTTCCGCCGCTGGTGCCGCGTGACGCTGGTGCGGCAGACGTGGCGCAAGCATGTGGTTGGCTATCCGATGGAGTTCCGTTTGTTTGCGCGGCGCGAGCTTGGCTTGCCCCCGGTTGCGGGATTTGTGGAGTGATCCGGTTCGGTCAGGAAGAAAAGAAAGAAGTTACCGCGAGGGAGGGGGTAATTAATTTTGCGAACAACAGATTTTGTTGCTGTTTATTTTGCGGGAAGATTATACACTTGACACAGAAAGATAGTTTCGGCATACTTAGAACATCAAGAGGCCGAAATGAACCTGATAGACGTAACCAAGACCTTCCAAACAGACGATGATTGCCTAGCTTACCTTGAGACGATGCGTTGGCCTGATGGCATCCGCTGCCCTGTATGCGGCAACAATCACATCAGCAAGATCACGCGGAAGACGGCCAGCAAGAACAAGCGGACGCGCATCTATCAGTGCCTTGAGCCTACTTGCAAGAATCAATTTTCAGCGACCAGCGGAACGATCTTCAATGACTCTCACCTGCCTCTAACAAAGTGGTTCATGGCGCTGGCGCTGATCGTAGACGCCAAGAAGAGCATGAGCGCGAAACAGCTTCAGGAACACTTGGGCATCGGTTCTTATCGCACCGCATGGTACATGGCGCATCGCATTCGTAAATCAATGGCACCTCGCAGCGACGATAAGCTCTCAGGCATCGTGGAGATGGATGAGACTTACGTAGGCGGCAAAGGCCACGGTATCGGTCGCAGTTGGCACAAGCGATTCGAGAACAAAGAAGTCGTTGTCGGCATCAAAGAGCGCGGCGGTCGTGTTCGGATGTTTCACACCACCGATGCCAAGATAGAGACGCTGGCGAAGTTCCTGAAAGAGCATGTGAGCGCAGATGTGGAGGCAATCAACACGGATGAGCTACGCGCCTACCCTAAGGCTCTGCGTCTCTCCGGCCATGCCCCTGAAAAGCACATGACCGTGAACCATAGCAAGAATGTGTATGTGGACGGCAACGCTACAACGAACGGCATCGAATCAGCGTTTTCGCTGTTCAAACGGGCCATCATAGGCAGCTACCATCAGGTATCGATAAAGCACCTGCACCGCTACCTAAGCGAGTTTGAGACGCGATTCAACGCACGGAAAGAGAAGGATCGCTTCAACCCCACACTCCGCCGGATGCTCGGTGTTGAGCCTATGCCTTATGCGGAGTTGGTGGCTGAATAGGCGGGACTATCTTTCCCGCCTTGCCCTCGGTCTTTATCGCCTTCGCGGGTTCAGGTGGCGTCTGCATAAGACGCCCCAGCAGCGTATCGAATTGGCTCTTGTCTACTTTCATTGGTTTGGCTTTACCAAATTCTCCTGTAGCGTCCTAGAGAACAGGTCAGGATCAACTGCTGCTGCTACCCGCAATTCGCCATTGTTTTCTACATACTTCTGGACGGCAATCGACAGAAGCTTCATCAAGTTGGATGCCTGTTCTGGAGCGAGTATTAGCTTGACTCTACCTACCGCTTGCATCTGCTCGGGAGTGGCGTAACCGATCTCCCCAAATGTGAGGCTTAGGTCGAATGGTGTCAACCCTATGGCCATAGTATTGGCGTAGATACTTATCAACTGCGAGTTGTCCCATGTCACAGTTTGACCAGTTTGCAGTTTTGTTTCGGAAGTGCTCATCATGCTGCCCACTCCTGCTTAACGCGTTGAGATTCTGAAAGCATGGGCCTGCTAGATCCAGAATTTATTGGCGGGGTAATAGCTCCAGCGCTCTGGAAGAGCGGGATTGGTGGCGTTGAAATTTCGATTCGCGAAGGATAAACTCCGCTGGCTGCTACGGGGTTGGTAAATACCCCATAGTATTTAATGTCGCTATCGAAAGCCTTTTGCTGCTCTTCTTCGGCGAACTTAGGCACCGCCAACGCCTCTGGGCGAAGTCCCTTGTCTAAATAAGGGGTTCCGCTTAACCAGTCAACGAACTGACTAAACGGCACAAAATTCACAACAAGGGCAACATCTAGTGCATCGGCAATTCTTCGCAACGAAGAGATAGTGTGCTTGCCATAGTCAGGGTTTTCAAGACGCGAAATATTGTTCTGGCTCATGCCGACTGCATCGGCAAGTGCTGATTGACTGAGATCCTGTGCCTCTCTCGTAGCCCTGATCTGATAGGCAACACGTTTAGCCAGGTTGGACTCAACCAGTCGGCTTCTTGCCTCTTTGCTTCTGCGAATTCTCTTCAGTAACCCCCGCTTCGATAACAAACTCATGTGTAGATGCCTTTCCTTGCTTAAGCAGGCTCGCCCTTTCTAGTGATTTGTTCTTGCCGCGCGTGTCGTTCTTGACCTTCTTTTCGGCATTTCCGTAGAGAAATATGAATCTTCCCCGCCTTTGAGGATCAAATATTCCGTAAATGCGAATCCAATGGTTTTTCGCGCATACCCTACATCCGATTTCATGCAGACCTTTATCCAATTTGTCGAATTCCGGTCTTTTCCACTGAGCAGGGGGAATACTCGCAAGGTAGTTGAGTGTGTCCTGAATTTCTTCTTTCTCTTCTTCCGGAAGATCGTCGTACCACTCCTGAACCAGCCGTCCGCCAGCCTCAGAAACAAAACCCGCGAACGTACAGAGCGTGTGCCCGTTCATATTATCTCAAAAAAGAGATTAGTGGTAAGATTCTACTCGTATCTCAAAATTGAGATGACGATTAGCGGCAGGCCCGGAGCCGGTGCTCCTAAGCGGATTTATACCCGCGAACAGTCCCTGCCAGGATTGGGGTTCAACTCCCCGGCCTGCCGCCAGATTTAACTGTACCTCTTCTATCTAATCGAAAACAATGCAGTTTTACCTTTTCTGCCCTGTCACGGCAACCCCATTATGCCGGAATTCTCGTTCTGTGTGAAGTGCATAATCTTCTTTTGCGGTCATGAGGAGAGTGTTCTTGTGCTCGGGCGCCAGAGCAGGTTGCGCTGTTTCTTTACACGGGGTTAGCTGTGTCAGATCTGTTGTGCCGGATTGAGTGATAATTTTCGGCAACGACGACCCCGGCGTAGCGAGTAGACACCCAGTATGTACCGGGAGCAGTTATCTCACTTTACGGGGAAGCAATCGAGGTCATTGGCAAAGGCGACGGGGCCCGCGTAGTGGCGGCGGATTTCGGTTTGGGTTTCGGCTTCCTTTCCTAACGTACGAAGCATGCGATGAGCGAGCACCAGTTGGTGGACGTGGGCGCTGCCGGCGATGGTGCCGATGACGGAGGGCGGCATGTGGAGGCGGCGTTCCACGCCGGAGGCGCTTTCGGGGACGGCGTTGTGGGCGACAAAGAGGTCGGCGTTGGTTGCGAGTTGAGTTAGGCCGCCGCCTTCTCCGTTGGTGTCTCCGCTGAAGACGATGCGCTTGCCGCCGATTTCTACACGCCAGGCGAGTGCGGGAAAAGCGCCGTGAATGACGCGTACGGCGTACAGCGCCATGTGGTCATTGCGAAAGACCAATACCGGCGTTGCTCCGGCGGCGACGTCGTGCGGTTGTAGCTGATAGGTCCCCTGCGCGTGGGGATCGGTTAGGTCGCTTAGGTAACGCCAGGCTCCGTGGGGATCGCTGAAGAGATCGTGCACGAACTCGGTGGTGGAGGGCATGAATTCATTGCCGGGAGGGCCGTAGACGGGCAGAGGGCGGATGCGGTCTTCAAACCAGGAGGAGAAGATCAGCGCGGGGAAGTCGCTGGTGTGATCGATGTGGAAGTGGCTGAAGAGGAAGACGTCGAGCTGGGAGATCTGTGCGCCGCTTTCGCCGAAGCGGAGAGCGCTGCCGCCTCCGGCGTCGAGGATGATGCGTGGGGTGCCGTGGTCCCAGATGAGGTAGCTGGTGGAGGCGCGCTTGTCCTGGTACTCCGGGCCGCCGGAGCCGAGGACCTGGACGGCGATGCTGGTAGCTCCGCAGGATTGAGCTTTTGCTGGGTGGGGTGAGAGAACGAGCAGGAGAAGCAGGGCTGCCAGCGATGGTTTGAGTGAGTGCATGTTGGGCCTCATTTCCATCTTGTGGGCTGGAGGTTTCTTGCTGGTGGATAGACGCGGCAGGAGGATGGAATAGACGTGGAAGTCGTGGATGTGGAGGTGCCCAGGTCTCAGAAGTGAAGCCTGGGGCCCTTGATTTTGTGGTGGAATGTACGTCCTGGACTTAGGCCCTCGGCCGACACACATCCGGAGGTCTATAGATTTACGTCAAGCCCAAGATAGAAAACCAAGATTCTGAAGCCGGTAATTCATCGCCACGGTGCTGACGCGATACTTCTTGGCCAGCAGAGCGACGTCCGCTTCGTCCATACGAATTTCACCATTAAAGCGCCTGTACCTCTCCATATCTTGCCTTAATTGATGCTTTGGCATTAACAGGTTTGCTGCAAATGAATTAGCAGCCATCTCTTGATCGTCTTGCGCCTCAGAGGATAGCCCATCCCTTCGTATAACAGTAAATTCCCAGTCGATGTGGTCTTTGTCGATGTGGTTCATTAGATGGTGACCAAGTTCGTGGGCGATCGTGAAGCGCTTTCGTACGGGAGCATTAGAAGCATTGATCGCAATCCCGCGAAGATTTCCGCTCTTGATCAGAGCTCCCGAAACTTCAGCTTCCATGTTGCTCTCTACGATTGGTAGGCCCTTAGCTCTAGCTATAAACTCGACCGGTACAGGTACCCGGTCAACTCCAAGCTCAACGAGTAGCTCTCGGGTCATACTCTCAATCTGTTGTTTCGTCCAATGGGTGCTCATCGGCTCCATCCTTTAGTTGCCGCAGCAATTCCCGCGCGTCCTGCAAAAAAAACAGGTCCGACATGACGATTCCACCGGAACCAATGTCGACCGGAGCATGATGCCTCTGCTCAACCTCTTGAATACTTGGCACCAAGTCGGAGATTGGGACATCCAACGCCCGAGCAAAAAGGAACACATGCTGCAGTTGTGTGTTTTGCTTGCCTGCCTCAATAGTCGCAACTGTGACGCGTGACAAACCTACGCGGGCGGCAAGTTCTCCTTGTGAGATATCCCGTGATCTTCGATGCCACCTGAGCTTGGCACCGAACGCTTCATTGACAGCTGCGGAAATTTTCATCAGTTCCGCTCTTTTTTCCACAGATCCCACACTGAATATTTTCAACAAAGTATCGCGTTTGTCAATAGATTAAGGAATTTTGTCGGTTTTACCGACATTTTAAGTCGATGATCATAGTCAACTTGACAATACTTTTGGTCCTTGGTTACGCTATACGCGATGCTACTCCGCCCAACAGCTCGGTTTATGTTCCTTTGGGTGGGGAAAAGAGGATGCCGGTCCGTTAGAGGCGGACCGGCATCGGGTGGCGAACCAACGGTTCACCCGCCACTCCATGCTATGAAGCGGCCCTGCGGTCTATGATGCCATAGCCCGAGCTCATTGCGTGCCTCGCCAACCGGTGAAACCCTCCACCCAGTTCCGCATGCTGAACTGGAGAACCAAGGGGAACGCAATGAAGACCATACTGGTCCGATGTAAGAGCAAAAGCGCGCCCGAAGGGCGTATTGAGGCAGTCGGAGGTATCGACGCCATCACAGGTGCTGAACTGCGTATAAGCGAAGACGAGGCGATACGGCAGATCGAAGCTGGAGAGACTCGGTTCATTGTCCGCGATGCGCTAGGGCACCAAGCAGTCGTTGAGGTCGAGAGACGTGAGGGTCGTAAGTTCTTAATCACCCGACGTGATGGCATCATCACCGATAATCTTGGCGCACTTCCCGATTGCCAGCCGAAACCCATTCAAGTATCTCCGCCACCTTACCGACCAGTTCAACCGGCTCGTTCACATAGTGTTGGTGCAGATTGGCGGTCGCTCTAGTGGGGGCGGCCGTAACTACTGCGAGGACGCCATACCAAGCGGCGTCCCTCGCAGTCGACTATCCTCAATTTGCCCAGACGCGGAAACCAGATCAAACGACCGCAACCAGCGCTTGGGTTGGTGAGATTCAACCATTCTCTTCCGACGAATCGGCCCGCGGCTTCCTGCATCGCCTTGAGGAAGGTAAGACGATATGGCTTCATGGCGGCAGACTGCGGGAAGAGTTACCGATGAAAGCTCATTGGGCGGACCCGCTCTTAGTCAACATGACAGTGAGGTGTCGGCTACTAATCTTAATTCAGCCATTACCAGCGCATCCGAGGGCATACTTGCTTGATCCGCTCTTTGCTGAGCATTATGGCTTGGTTCATCCTCATCCGCGCTACGACCAGCTAATCGAATATGAAGGCAAAAGGATTCCAGGTCTGTGTATATACTCAGCATCCGAGTTCGAATATGATCCGCGGCGGGATGACATTTCCAAATTCCTCAATCAACTTACGATCTATACCGCGAGGCACTTAGTTTGGCTTCGAACGCGCCAACTTTTCCGTGGATTCCCACCCAATGGCGTATTGCTCCGAGTCTTACTGCCGGGAGAAACGCTCATTAATGACATGCCTTCAGTCGTGTTTGCGGGCGATCCTAGGAGAATGATCATGCTAGACTACTGGTCCGGATACTGGCCCGGACCAACAGCGCGAGCATTCAATCCGGCTACTCATCTCAAATTCATCGGCCCTAATCAGCAGTGCTGGTGCGGTAGTGGAAGCACTTACAAGAGTTGTCATCGCCCACTTGATAAAGCCAAGTTGGCTATATCTCGATAAATGAACGGCCGGCGTGGCCCATGTCTCGGCATACAAATCCAATTACAGCGCCTGGGTACCCGTAGGGTCTCAATTCTCGGACCTCGGGTACCCATTTGGAGGGAATGTGAACATACTGAAGGCTGACTGTTTTGGATGTCACTTGATTTCGTAAAGCTGGAATTCGCGGATTTCTGCTGCCTCAGTGCTGCTTAGAATATTCAAGCGGACTCGGGTGGTGGTTACTTCTTCGAACTTGTCTATCTTTTCGTGGCCTATGGCCTGGGCTGCAGCTACTGAGCGCCACTCCTTCTTTTGTTCATCCCAGATATCGATGGAGTATTTCTGGATGTGCTGGCCGTCGTTTAGCCACTCCATTGTTAGGGAGCGGTTGAAGGTGATGGGGTGGGGGAATGTGGCTACCAGTTCGGAGTGGTGAGAACCTGCGGGTGCGGACCAGAAGGTGTCGGGGTTGTTGTCCAGGGCCGCGGATTCCTCGACGGTGGTTGTGTTGCGCTCGGCCATCAGGTTGTGGCTGTAGCGCTGGCGGAGGGCTTCGCCGAATTCTTTCAGGCGGGCTACGTCGGAGTCGGGCAGGAGGCCGCGGCGGTCGGGGGCGAGGCCAAGCATGAGCTGCGCGCCGTGGCCTACGGTGTCGTCCCAGGTGGTTAGGAGCTCGTCGAGGGACTTGAGGGATTTTTCGTCGTTGGGATGCCAGAACCAGTGGAGGTCGCGCAGGGGTGTGTCGGCTTCGACGGGACGCCAGCGGAGGTATCCGTGGCGGTCGATGACGTTCCAGTTCTCGTAGGGGACGCGGCCGCTTTCGGTGCCGACCCAGCGGGCGTCGCCGTATTCGAAGAGGCCGGTGTCGGCGAAGACGATGGCGTTGGGCTGGTAGGTGCGTAGGGTTTCGATGATCTTTTTGAAGTCGTAGACGTGACCTGCGGAGCCTGCGCCATCGAGCCAGAACTCGACGAGGTTGCCGTAGTGGGAGGCTAGTTCTTCAAGCTCGGCGTTGTAGTACTTGTCATACGCGGCGGGGCCGGCGGGGTCTTTGTAGCGGGGGTCGTGGCGGTCCCATGGCGAAAGGTAGACGCCGAACTGCAGGCCGTATTTGTGGGCGGCGCGGGCTACGTCGCCGACGACGTCTCCTTTGCCGTTTTTCCAGGGACTTTTCTTGATGGAATAATCAGTCTGGTCTGTAGGCCAGAGGCAGAATCCATCATGGTGCTTGGCGACGAGGACGACGTATTTGGCGCCGGAGGCCTTGATGGCCTGCATCCACTGGTCGGGGTCGAAGTCGGTGGGGTTGAAGACGGAGGGGTCGGCGGTGCCGTCGCCCCATTCTCGATCAAGGAAGGTGTTGGTTGAGAAGTGGATGATGACGCCAAATTCGAGGTCCTGCCAGGCAGTCTGCTGCGGGGTGGGCTTTAGATCGGAGAAATTCTGAGCGATTGCCGGGGTGGTGGCGAGCAGCGCGGCGGCGAGGAGGAGAGATTTCATAATGTATCCAATGTACGGCAGGAGGGAGGGGGATTAGACAGCGGTGATTCCCGACCGAGCGCGAAAGGTTAGGGCGTGAGGTGGGAAAATCGGGTTTTTTGGAGCAGAGGATGCGAAAAAACATCCCTCAGGGGCTGAAGCCCATTGATCTGAGTGGATTTAACGGCACGGCTGAAGCCGTGCCCTTTCAAAACAAGCGATCGCATGGGTTTTCCGCAGCCTTTGAAGATGGCTGATCCTTCCGAAAAATCTCCTAACTACCAGGCGATTTTGGCGGGGAAGAACTCGGTGAAGAGTTCGTCGTAGTAGGGCTTGATCTCGGCAATGTTGGGCTTGGCGCGGCCTTTGCTGTAGAGGTCGTAGGGGTTGAACTTCTTGACCCATTCGAACATCGCGCGGTCGTGATCGTTCATTAGGTAGCTGTAGGCTCCTTCGCGATGGCAGGCGTAGAAGGAGTGGTAACGGAGCATGTAGATGGCCTCTTCGGGCAGGTAGGGCTCCATCACTTTTGCGCCGTAGCAGTCGTGTCCCCAGGACATGTGGACCTTGTCGAGGCCGCAGTTGGGCGCATAGATGCCGTATTTGGTGCTGAATACGGGGTGGGTCACATCGGGGTTGGCGGCGAAATATTCAGGGAAGACGACTTTGCTTGAGAAGGCGCAGCCGACGGGGAAAGTGTCGCCGACGACGGCCCATTGCGGTTCGCCCCAAAGGCAGAGGACTTTGGCGAGGTCGTGGACGAAGCCTGCGGCGACCATCCAGCGAGGGTGGCCGTCTTTGCGGATGGCTTCGGAGGTCTGGAGCAGGTGCTCGGTCTGCGAGAGGTCGGTGTCGGGGTCGCTGTCGTCGACGAGGTTGTTGAGGAAGTCGGCGGCCTCCCAGATGCCCATTTCGGCTTTCTTCAGAGGCAGGAACTCAGCCTCTTTGGCGAGGACGAAATCGAGGGTCTGGTGGGCGTGATTGATGCGGTAGAACTCAGCGACGCCGGGATTGGCCTGAGCGTCATAGACGCGGAACTCTTCTTCGGATTTGCCTTCGCGGTAGCGGCCAGAGACGAACTCGTCCCATTGTTCTTCGGTTTTGGCGGCGATTGCGGCTGCTGCGGGTTCGATGATGGCGGCCATGAAGGAGTCCTCCGTGTCATGCCGGTCCATGCGGCTCAGCGCATGGAACCGTTTCCAAGATCGTATGCCGGATGTTGGACGGGTGGCAAGAAATTACGGTGATAATCACCTGCCTGGGCGCTTGACGGAGAAACATGTTGCAGGAGAAGCGGATAAGAGAGTGCGTTATTGCTCTTTCTTCCAAAGTGCGTCTTCATCGAGGAGTGACTGGATTAGTTCCGGGGCAACATAAAAGCTGGTTTGTTCCAGTTTGGAGAGTGCTTCGGGCAGGTCAAGAAGATTGGCGCGAGCTGCGTTTCTAAGGACTCCCAGCGTTCCGATGACAGCCAACTTTCTATGGACGGCTTCTTTACGCGCGAGTGTTTCATCGACTATGAGGCGAGTCGCTTCAAGTTCGAGAGCCAGCGCGATGGCATCACGTTCGCCACGATCGAGAAAATCGAGCGAAGGATCTGGAGTGTTGCTGAGTTGGCGAACTATAAGCCATTTTGGGTGGTCGAAGAGCCCACAAGCGAACCGAGAAGGGCGTGTGCATGTCCTGCAGCTCCTCCCAGACTGCGGATGGGACAACCACCTGATCGTAGAAGTGGTGCAGAATTTCGATGTGACCGATCAGCACAAGATAGTTGATTGGAGAGGTGTCGGCGACAACGATCATGCGTGAGGCGGATATCCGGAGATATCTTCCAGACCTCTGGAGGTGGAGCGGTCCTCATCCAGATCGGACATGAAATAGTGCAGGTGGATGCCGTGTTCCTTGAGGAACGCGTGAACCTGGAGGCGGGAGGCAAAGCCGAGCATGCGCCGCACCTGACCGTCGGACAATCGCCCGGAACGGTATCCCTCGAGCGCCAGTGCTTCCATGGTGACGCGCGGCAAATCTGCGTCTGCACAGGTGAGCTGGTGGGCGAGATCGTCCGGGATTTCGATCTGGAGATTCATGGGCGCTTCTGATGGCAATGATACATCGGCATCAGGAAACCCGCTGCCAGAGCTGGCTGCTGAGGAGGCCGCGAAGCTGCGGAATTTGCGATTGGAGTGACCAGCCAGAGGCAGTGAGAGCTGAGGGATAGCCGGGGAGGGATTGTTGGCGGAGGCCGGTTAACAGGCGAAAGGCGCGGTAGAGGAGCCAGACGAGTGGGGCTGCGGCGAAATGACCGAAGGCGGTGGATGGAATGGCGAATTCGGAGATGATCCAGAGGGCGTTGGGGGCTAACACCGGGGTTAGGCGATGGGCGATGGCGGCGATTTCTTCGGTGGAGAGGCAATCGAGGAAGAAGTGTGTGCAGACAAGGTCATAGCGGAGTGCGGACGGGTCAGGTGCCCACTGACGCAGGTCGGCGGTCTGTGTGGTGAGGCGGCTGATGCTGGGGGAGCAGCGCTTGCGGAGCGCGGCGAGCATGGCGGGGCTCGCATCGATGGCGGTTACGTGTATCGCCGGATTGAAGCGCAAGAGGGCGGCGGTGAAGCGGCCGTCTCCGTCGCCAAGAATGAGGGCGTTTCGGCAGTGCTCGAGATGAGGAAGGAAATGGGTGCGGCAACGATGCAGGAATGGGCCGAAGGTGAGGTATTCAAGCCAGCGGTAGATGAGGGCGAGGCGATTGAAGTTGGGGGCCTTGGACATCTCAGGCAAATGGCAGAAGAGCTAGCGGGGTAAGGAGGACGAGATCGGCGGCGATGCGGAGGGAGAGCGGGGTGAGGCGGTCGCGGAACTGGTCGAGGAGCCCGATGAGCGCGGCACTGATGGTGGCCATGACGAGGAGTGCGGCGACGCGGGGCGCATGCAGGAAAGCCGCCGCAATGGCAATGACGAATGCGGCGGTGGCTAGGCGGTAAGCGAGTTTGTGGATGCCGGTCGCGGTCTGGATGAAGGAGGTTTCCCAGGTTTCGATGGCGTGGCAATTGAGCCAGGCTAAAGCGATGAAGATCACGGCAGGGAGGAGGAGGAGTTCGTAGTGAGAGGAAACGCGTGTGAAAGCGGGGGCTGCACAGGCGAGGGTGAAGACGAGGGCGACGAGCAATTCTTTGGGCAGGAGGGTACGACGCCGGCGGTTGGATGAGTGGCTGGGTGAGTGGATAGAGCCGAAGTAGGCTACGGTGGCGATGGCGAGAGCTGAATCGCGCTCCTGGGCGTGGAAGGGCATGAAGCGCAGGACGAGGATGAGGGCGGCACAGCCGGCAAAGATGGCGATGGGGAGCAGGAGTTTGCGGTTACGCCAGTGAAAATGATGACGTTCGCGGAGAGAGCCGGATTTGTAAAGTCCGAAGATACTGCGGTGGACTCTTCGGGTATCCATAAGGCGGTCGCCAATGTAGCAGGCCCAGGCGGAGAGGCTGACGACGATGGGAAGCCAGAGCGGCAGACGAACGTGCACGACCCATGCAAAGACGAGGGTCCAGACAAAAGCGACGGTTGGGGCGTCGAGGCTGGTGAGGTGCCAGAGGCGCAGGGGCGCTGGTGCGTCTATCTGCAGCCGTACGCATGGCTGAGGAGTGGACAGAGTAGCCACACTTCTATTGTACGGTCTGCTCGGGTAGACGCCTACTGCCGCGGATTCCTAGTGCGGTGTTCGAGAATGGGTTCGGGAGGGAGGCTGTTTGCGGTTGCGGCGGGGGTAAAGAGTCTGAGGCGCGGCTATGATTATTGAATGGAAGAGTTCACACGGATTCGCCGTCTGCCCGCGTATGTGTTCAACATCACCGGGGAGATGAAGGTGGCCGCGCGGCGGCGTGGCGAAGACATCATTGACTTTGGCATGGGCAACCCGGACGGGGCGACGCCAAAGCATATTCTCGACAAGCTGGTGGAGTCGGCGCAGAAGCCGGTGACGCATCGCTACTCTGTGTCGCGCGGACTGCCGCGGCTGCGTAAGGCAATCGCTCACTGGTACGGCACACGGTACGGCGTGGATCTCGATCCAGACAAGGAAACGATTGTCACGATTGGGTCGAAGGAAGGCATCTCGCATCTGTGCCTGGCAATTTTGGACTCGAACGACACAGTGGTGGTGCCGAATCCGAGCTATCCGATTCACATATACGGCCCGGCGATTGCAGGCGCGCATGTAGTGAGCGTGCCGATCCACAACCAGGAGCAGTTTCTGGCGGAGATCGAAAACCTGATTCCGCGGATGATGCCGCGGCCCAAGGCGCTGATCGTTAACTTTCCGTCGAATCCGACGACGGAGTGCGTGGAGCTGCCGTTTCTTGCCCGGCTGGTGGAGTTGGCGCGGGAGTTTGGTTTCTATCTGATTCACGACCTCGCGTATGCGGATATTGCATTTGATGGCTACAAGCCGCCTAGCGTGATGCAGGTGCCGGGTGCGAAGGATGTTGCCGTCGAGTTCTTTACGCTGTCGAAGAGCTACAACATGCCGGGATGGCGCGTCGGGTTCATGGTGGGCAATCCGGTGCTGGTGGGTGCGTTGGCGCGGCTTAAGAGCTACTTCGACTATGGAACGTTTACGCCGATCCAGGTGGCGTCGATATTGGCGCTGGATGGTCCGCAGGAGTGTGTGAAAGAGATCTGCGAGAACTATCGTAAACGCCGTGACGTGCTGGTGGACGGCCTCAACCGTGCGGGCTGGCACGTAACCTCGCCGAAAGCGACGATGTTTGTGTGGGCGCGGATTCCGGAGCAGTTCCGGCATCTGGGGTCGCTGGAGTTCAGCAAGCAATTGCTGACTGAGGCGAAGGTTGCCGTGAGTCCCGGAGTGGGCTTCGGCGAGTATGGTGACGGGCATGTGCGCTTTTCTCTGATCGAGAATGAAGAGCGGACGCGGCAGGCGCTTCGCGGCATCAAACAGATGCTGGCGCAGAAGATTTACGCATAACCCGCAGAGTGATGTGAATCATTTGGGCTTTGCACTTGATAACGCGCGTGGGATGAGCGCGATATAAGGAACATTGCTGGGAGAAAACTGATCGCGAAGAGTTGCGTTGGTGAATGGCGGCGCGTGGTCGCCGACCAGAATAAAGATGGTGGGATGCCCAGTGTCATCTGTGGCGAGTTTTGCTGCGGATTGTTGTAGCGTCGCAATGAGCTGATACCAGGAGCAAAGCTCAGGCTGCTGTAAAAGCGTCGGACTAAAGGCGCAGTTAGGCGGGCTATTGAGCGGGGCGGGTACAGTCACAGGCAGATGTGAGTTGAGCGTAACCCAGTAGATGAAATCGGGCTGTGAGTTGTGTTGGTCACTAGTGAGCCTGTGGGCGATCCATGCGGCGATGGCCGGGTCGCAGATGCCGCTGAAAGAACCTGCGCATGAGGGAAGGCCTGCTGTTTGGAGCTCTGGATTAAACCACATGGTTTGTATGCCCATGCGTTGGTACCAGTCGAGACGGTGGTAGAAGTTGCCGTCCATGCCATGGACGGAGATCACCTGATAACCAAGGGAGGCTAGGCGATGAGGCAGGCAGGAAGCCAGATCCTGCGCTGTGGCTTCAAGGATATGAAAGCCCATGTTACTGCCGCAGAGCTCGCGAGCCTCGGCGGTGACGGTTGAGCCTTGAAAGGGAACAGTGCCTTGAAAGATGGTGTAGCCGGTTCGGATTGCAGGCTGTTCAAAAGGCCGGGTGAGAGCGGCGCGGATTGCCGGATCGTTGGCTTTTCCCCAGGACTCGACAAGGATGAGGACGATGTTGGGCTGAGACGATGCGAGGCCGGAAGCGTGAAAGACCGTTGGATCGAGGATCTGTGCCGCGGCGCTTGGCATGAAGAAACCGACAGGGGCAGGTGCGACGATGGCGCGCGCCATACGGATACTGGAGATACGAGTAAGACGGTACTCTACCGGCAACGCAGCTGACTGGGACCAGTGCGATGGATGGAGTAGGCCGGGAAGATGGCCACTGCGGCATACGGCAGAGAGACAATCGATCAAAACAAAAACGGATCCAGTGAGGATCAGGCACAGTGCAATGTGTTGCTTGAGCCGACGTGGGCGCGGAGTGCGCAAAGCCCACGCAAGGGCGAGCGCAAGCAATAAGATGAAGGTAATAAAGATCATGTACCCCAGGCGGCCGGGTGGAAGATCGCTGAGAGCATTGAGATTGGTCAGGCATACGCGAACGGAGAGATAGTAGGTTTCGCTGACGCCCTGAAGTAAGTCAATGAAGAAAGCGAACAGAAAGAGGAATGGCGCGAAGACGCGCGGCAGATAAAGCGCGAGAATGCCGGCTGCGAGATAGTCGAGCGAGAGCCATCCATTGCGGAGAATACCCATCTGACGGGCCGCCAGAAGAAAAGGGATGTTGGCAAAAAGCGCGTAGAAGACGATATATGCGAATGCGCGAGGGTCTTTTTTCAGAGATGCGGGATTCTGGTCGGTATGACGAGTCGCATTGGCAGAGGATGAGCTCACGTTCGATGGGCGATACAAGAGACAGGTGATACAGCGGCAAAAAGGAACTTCTGGCATCTTAACGAATGAGTAGGTGGAAACGACGGAAACACGACGGACCGTCCATTGATACGGAAGAAGATTCGGAGGTGAGATGAAGATCTGGCAAAAGTTGGGCCTGATGACGCTGGCTGCGGTGCTTGTTGCTGGGGGCTATATCCTGTTTGTCCAGCATGAGCGGCATGTGTCGAATGCAGCGGCAACGAAGGCTGAAGCACCGAAGCCGGTTTCGGAAGACGATCTTTCGTATGTGAAGCAATACCTGTTTGCCACGTTTGACCAGGCCAAACAACTGGAAGGCACGACGGTATGGGTGAAGGCTGGATATTCGCTACCCTATTTTCCGTATGCGGGCGCGGTGGAGTGGTCGAAACCGCAGGGCGATCTGCCCGCGACGGAGAAGCTGCAAATCAAGAAGCTGATCAAGGCGGCCGTTCCAGCGAAGGTGGATGACCGTGTGGCGCATGGCAGCCGACAATATCTGGTGGTGTTCACAATGCCTGACGAAACGGGAAATGCCAAGCCGGGTGAGTTTGCAGCGCCGATCGGCTCGGCTGAGGGTGAGCAGGAGCAGATTGTTGCGGACCAGCTTTTTTATTACGACGATCCGAAGACGATCTACAGCCACTGGCCGAAAGATGTCTGGGATGCGGTGGCTGCGCATGAGCCCGAGGTGGGTATGAGCGAGGCGCAGACGCGCATGGCCGTGGGGATACTGATCGAGAGTGATTCGCAGGAGATTGGGAATCGCACGGTGACGTATCACGCGGGGCCGAAGACCTGGGTGGTGTCTTTCTCGAATGACAAGGCGACTTCGGTGAAGCAGGGTTAAAACCAAAGACAGCATTGCTGCCTGCGATCTGCTATGGTGAAAGCGATTCCTGAAGACATCTCTATTCCTGAAAGCATTGGGGAGCGCTTATGCACCGGTTAACGCGGGCGGTGGCGTGGGTCTTTTTTGCCGGCATCCTATACCTGATTCTGGCTGAGACGATGTGGCAGTGGGTACATTTGCCGACGCTTGGCAATGTTGGATTCACGCTAGTGTTTGTCGTCTTTGCGGTGGCGCACTGCGCGGTGCAGCATGGATGGCGGCGCACCGGCATTTTCTTTGCCGTGTCGGCGATCGTTTCGTACCTGATGGAAGAGGTTGGGGTGCGATCGGGGCTGGTGTTTGGCGCGTACCACTATGGCGATCTGCTGGGGCCGAAGCTGGGCCATGTGCCGGTGATCATTCCGCTGGCGTGGTTCATGATGATTTATCCCTCGTGGATGGTGGCGCGGGAGCTGCTGCGGGGAGTGGACGGCCGGGGGCTTGCCGGGGTGACGGCGATATCCATTGCAGCGGCTTTTGTGATGACCGGTTGGGATGTGGTGATGGATCCGGGCATGGCGGCGGGAGGCAACTGGATATGGGAAAAGGGTGGCGCGTACTTTGGCGTGCCGCGGCATAACTATCTGGGCTGGCTGCTGACGACGTTTCTTGTGTACTGGATCGTGGGTCTGTTGTGGAGGCGAGTGCGGCCTGTTGCTGGTGCTAACCGATTATTCGAGGCGCTGCCGGTGGTGGTATATGCCTTTTTTGCGGCGCGCTATGTGATTGGAAGCCGCATGCCCGCGATGCAGGTCATCGCGATGTTCTCGATGGGTTTGGCGGGCATGCTGGCGCTGATGCAGATCGGGCTTAATCCAAAGGGACGGCATGATTCGCAGGGGTTTACTGCGTAGCTAGCCACCAGCCGTTACCGGCCAGCCAGCAATTTGCAGCGGGTTCGCTGTTGCGGTGAAGGAAGCGGACGTTTTGCCAGTCGCGGTTGCGGAGGGCTTTGGAAAGCTGCTTTTCCAGCGCTTTGTCGCGTGCGCCCATGCAGGGGACGAAGGCGACTGGCATGAGGAAGCGGGCTGTGTAGACGCCGTCTTCTTTGCGCGTAATGAGGAGCATGGCTCCGTTGCCGTCGGGGCCGGTGAGTGGGAAGAGCAGGCGGCCTTCGATTTCCAAAGCATCGAGCCAGATGGAGAGTGGTTCTGTTGCGCCGGCGTTGATGTAGATCGCGTTGCAGGCGGGGATGGGCGAGATAGCGCCGCTTCGCGATTCGATGGCGGCATGCGGGAAGATCGCGAGGTTTTCTTTGGCGCGAGCGGCCAGGTCTGGCTCGATTTCGAAGGCGGTGACGTGGCCGGCTTCACCGACGAGTTTCGCGAGGAGGGTGGTGTAGTAGCCGGTGCCTGCTCCGATGTGGACTACTCGGTCACCGGGCTTGAGGCCGAGCGTGTGGATGCAGTAGGCGTGGAGCGTGGGTTGGCCGTTGTTGAGGCCGGGATGGTCGCCGCCTAGGGCTAAGACCGTGTCCTGGTAGATATAGGCGGGGTCTGCGGAGATGGTTTCGTAGTAGCCGCGCGGGGTGAAGACTCGCCACGGTGGCGGGGCTACGAATTGCTCGCGGGGTGTGGAGGCGAAGGCCGCTTCGATGGCGCTGCCAGGTGGGATGCCTGCATTGGCGGTGACCATGTGTGCGAAGAATTGGCGGAGTTCTGTGGGGCGGTCCATTTTCAGTGGGCAGGCTACAGTGAACAGTGGTCAGTGATCGGTAGCCAACGAGTGCACCTTGTTGGATGCCGTAAGTTCGTGATTTGGCCGTGATATCAACAGAGCTTATACTTACTTCAATCCGACTTGTTGGGATTTATCAGTATGGACTACACGCAGATCATCACGATTGAGCCGGGCAAGCGCAGCGGAAAGCCCTGTATTCGCGGGCTGCGCATTACGGTCTCCGATGTTCTGGAATATATGGCTGCGGGCATGACGCATGAAGAGATTCTGGCGGATTTTCCTGATCTGACGGAGATGGATTTGCGGGCGTGCCTGGCTTACGCAGCGGATCTTGCACGCAACACAGTGACGCTGTTTGTATAACGGTGCTGGTGATGAGAACCAATCGTTTCAATTCGCGATCGTAAATTAGAGATCTCCGTAGTATTCCTTCAGAAACTCATCCTCGATGTTTATCGCGGGTTCGCTAATGTGGATTTGCTCGGAAAAGTCATTTGCTTCAAAGCGAACTTGAAGCTGGAAACCATCTGCGACACGAATGAGTTCGCAGTTGCGAATATCTGGAAATCGAAAGCCCGAGCTTACTGTTTCTAGTTTGCCCTTAAAAAATTGAGCGAATTTTTTCAGCCCTCGGACGGCACATGGGCCAAAGTCGAATCGGCGCAATTCGTTTCCCACAGACAACACGATGTGAAAATCGTTGAAGCAGTCGTCTCCGTCATAATCAAGCCACTCGAACAGTAAATCCGAATCGCAGCCCTTTATCGAAATACTTGCCGAATTTTTCATGCAGCCAAAGTATAGGGCACTGGTCGTCGTCAGACACCAAGAGGGTAAGTTGAAATGCATTTCATAGATAAAATGCGATCTTCAAGATGTCTTGTCTAGCATTGCCAGCAATACGGCTTCGTCGATGATGGAGATATTAAGTTCCTGAGCTTTCGCAAGTTTGCTACCGGCTTCTTCGCCTGCCACTACGTAGTTCGTCTTCTTGCTGACGGAACCTGAGACTTTGCCGCCTGCGGCTTCGATGACCTCCTTCGCTTCTTCGCGGCTGAGGGTTGGGAAGGTGCCGGTTAGGACGAAGGTCAGGCCTTCGAGCTGGTTGGACTTCTGCTTCTTCTCCGCCGTCATCTTCAGGCCTAGCTCGGCGAAGCGTTTGACCAGTTCGCGGTTCTTTTCTATCGAGAAGAATTCGACGATCGAGGAGGCTACTTTGGGACCGATATCCTGCGTGCGCTGCAGGTCTTCCTGTGTTGCCTTTTCGAGGGCTTCCATGGAACCGAAGTCGGAGGCTAGCATTTCTGCAGTGCGTTCGCCGACGTGGCGGATGCCGAGGCCCATGAGCAGACGTGCTAAGCCGGCTTGTTTGGATCGCTCGATCTGGTCGAGGACGGACTGCGCGGACTTTTCGCCCATGCGTTCAAGAGAGAGAAGTTGCTCTTTGGTGAGGGTGTAGATGTCGGCGAGGGAGTGGATGAAGCCTGCGTTGAGAAGTTGCTGCGCGAGCACATCGCCCATGCCTTCGATGTTCATGACGCCGCGTGAGGCGAAGTAGAGTAAAGAACCCCAGATGCGCGCGGGGCAATCGACGTTCATGCAGTAGGTATCGACTTCGCCCTCGGTCTGCTGTGCCTCTGTGCCGCAGACGGGGCAGTGGGTAGGCATGACGAACGGCGCGGGGCCTTCGGGGTGTTCCGCATCGACAACGGCTTCGACGATGTTGGGGATGACATCTCCGGCGCGCTGGACGCGAGCGTAGCCTCCTGCGCGGATTCCGAGGCGCGCAACTTCGTCTGCATTGAAGAGGCCGACGTTGGTGATGGTAACACCGCCAACGACGACGGGATCGAGTACGGCCAGCGGCGTTAGCTTGCCGGTACGGCCGACGGTGACCTGGATCTCACGGATGCGAGCGACGACGGTACGTGCGGCAAACTTGTAGGCTATGGCCCAGCGCGGTGCGCGGCCCGTGTAGCCAAGGCGAGCCTGGGTTTCGCGCGAATCGACCTTGATGACGACGCCGTCGATTTCATAGGGCAGGCCTTCGCGGGTCTCTTCGACCTTGGTGAGGAAGCTGAGGATTTCGTCGACCGTGGTGTAGGTATCGCGGTGCGGGTTGACGCGGAAGCCGAGTGCTGTGAGGGTTTCGAGTGTGGCGTGCTGGCCGCCGGAGTAGTATTCGCCGTTGATGAGTAGAAAGTAGGAGTAGAAATCGAGACGACGCGAGGCGACGACCTTGGTGTCGAGGGTGCGGATGGTGCCGGCGGCGAAGTTGCGCGGGTTGGCCGCAGGATCAAGCCCTTCGCGGACGCGCTCTTCGTTGGCTTTCTTAAAGCTTTCAAGCGGCATCACGATTTCACCGCGGACTTCAAAGGCGATGTGTGCGCCGCTGTAGGGTTCGGCGGTGGTTTGCGTCAGTTCGAGATGAGATTTGTGGAGTTTTGATTCCGGGATGCTGAGGGGGACGCTGCGGATGGTGCGCACATTCGTGGTGACGTCTTCGCCGATGGCTCCGTCGCCGCGGGTGAGGCCGCGCAGCAGATGGGCATTGCCTTTGGCATCGAGCTGGTAGTGGAGGGCGAGGGATAGGCCGTCCATTTTGAGCTCGGTTACGTAACGGATGGGCAGGTTGCCCGCTAACTCGTGGACGCGGCGGTCCCAGTCGCGCAGCTCGGCTTCGCTGTTGGCGTTGTCGAGCGAGAGCATGGGGCGTGTGTGGGCGACCTTCTGGAAGCCTTCGGCAGGGCGCCCGCCGACCCGCTGCGTGGGTGAATCGGGTGTGAGGAGCTCGGGATGAGCCTCTTCGAGCGACTTGAGCTCGCGGAAGAGCTTGTCGTAGTCTGCGTCGGAGATTTCGGGCTTGTCGAGGACGTAGTAGAGGTATTCGTGATGGCGGAGCTGTTCGCGTAGCTCTTCGATGCGGGTTTCGGGTGCGCCGTCGTGCTGATTCACGGTCATGGGCCGGATTATAGCTAGGCGGACGGTGGGTCAGTCGTCCTGCGTGGGGTCATCGGGGAGATCGATTTCGACAAGTGAGCCGTCGGTGAGATGGAAGTGATCGCGCAGCTTCACGTCAGTCGCGATTTCGATGATGGTGCGGGGATGGTGGCCGCGGCCCTGTTCGTTGGCGTCGGTGCGGAGAAGGAACGAAGGCAGGCCGTTGATGCGGCAAGGGACGATGTTGATGGAGACCGTGCCGCCGTATTCCGCGCCTTCCAGGCGAATGACGTCTCCGGGAAGGGTGTAGGGCTGGTCGAGCTGCACGTTGAGTGTTCCGGGGAAAAGGTGCATGCCGGTCTTAGCTTCGTAGTGGTCGCGGAGCTTCTCGATCCAATACGAGAAGTTGCCCATGCCGGAGACAACGACGCCGCGCAGAATGGCCAAACGTGTTCTCCTTGTGCAGAGTGACGGTTTCCTTTGCTGGTTTGAACATAGCAGGGTAGCCGAAAGGCACGATAAGCGGGAGCGTTGTGGAAGACGTAGCGGAAGTTTCCGGATTTCGCGTGAGGTTTGCCGAGCCGCAGGACTGCGACCGGATAGCGGCTATGTGCGCTGCGTTATGGCCGGATGGAACGGTTGAGGAGCACAGACAGGAAGTGGCGGCGAAGCTTGCGGGTGAGGCTATAAGCACCCTGCCTGTTGTGATTCTGGTGGCGGAGCGGCAGGACCGCGGCCTGTGCGGATTTCTCGAAGTGGGTTTACGTTCGCATGCCGATGGCTGCGACGGCAGAAAGCCGGTGGGATTTCTGGAAGGATGGTTTGTCGAGGAAGACGCACGCCGTCATGGGGTGGGCAGCGCACTGGTCGCCGCGGCTGAGGCGTGGGCGCGGGAGCAGGGATGCGCGGAGATGGCGTCCGATACGTGGCTGGATGATGAGATGTCACAGCGCGCGCATGAGGCGCTGGGGTATGTTGTCGTGGATCGGTGTATTCACTATCGCAAGCTGTTGTGATTGCATCGCGATCAAATCCAGACAGGATTTATGGGGTAAATGAACTCGCGCGGCGCGTGCGTCGTATATAAACTTGTCAGGCCTTTCCGACCAGACACTTTCATGAGGTGATGCCATGGGCACGGCGCCATATCCGAATCAGCAGGTTATTTTTCAACAGCAGTATGAGGCGGTGCGCAAGGATGAGTTGATTGCGGTGCTGCTGGCGCTGTTTCTGGGCGGGTTTGGCGCTCACCACTTCTACATGGGCCGCATTGGGCTGGGTGTGCTGTACCTGGTGTTTTCGTGGACGGGAATTCCGTGGATTATCGGCTGGGTGGAGTGCTTTTTCATGCCGGGCCGGGTGCGGATGTACAACGCGGTGCAGGCAGCAGCCTTAGCGGCGGCGCTGGGCATTACGGTTCCTGGGTGGGCTGGATATCCGGGTTGGGTTGCGCCGGGATTCGCGGGTGCGCAGGGCTATGCCGCGGCGCCGGGATACGCAACGGCACCGGTACCCGGGGCGCCGATGGTGACACCTGCGCCAGGGGTGAGCGGCGAGACAACGCTGGTGGTCTGCTCTAACTGCCGCAATACCAATCCGCTAGGCTCACGGTTCTGCTCATCATGCGGACAGCCGTTGGGCTAACGGACCGAAATACGAAGATCTCGACGGTGGCTGTTCTACTTTGGGTTGATTGCGGTTAGGCATTTCCTCTGGGATAATGAGCTTCCGAGCCACACAACCCAGGAGATCCGTTGCGGGCAATTGCGACATCCCAGAAGAGCGTTGAACAGGTGAAGCGGCCGGCGACGATACTCGTTCTGCTTCTCCTGATTGCCGGAATTCTCGTGTTTCTCGCCATCCACTGGCGCTTCAGCTGGAAGGGCTGGTGGCTTGAGGATATTCCGATCTTTAAAAGTGCGGTTGGGGAGTGGCTTGCGGGCCGGTCGCCGTACTCGAGCCAGGTAGCTCCGCTGTATTACATCTATCCGCCGGTTTTCATCTTCGTCGCGGGCGGTTTTGTGCGGCTGCTTGGGCCGCATGTGGCGCTGGTGGTTTACCTGATTGCGCATTTTGCGGCTACGCTGGCGCTGCCGCTGGTGCTGGCGAAGTACATATTGCGGCAGCCATGGCTTACGCCCCTGATGGCGCTGCTGCTGTTCTTTGTCGGGCCGTTGTACATGGGCGAGGAAGCGCTGTTTTGCTGCAACGTGGCGACGCTGATCTATTGCACCGTCTTTATTGCAGCGGTGCCGGGAGTGCTCAGGAATCGCTGGGGATGGTTTTACCTCGCGGTGATTGCGGTAACGCTGACGAAGTTTACGCTGCTGCCTTTGCTGCTGCTGCCGGTGTTTGCAGGCAAGAAGCAGTGGGTGAAGAGCATCGCAACGGCCGTGATCGTTGGCGCGTTGTATGTCGTACAGAAGGCCGAGTGGCCGTCGCTCTACGCGGGTTATTTGTGGGCGGTGCGTCAGTGCATTGTGATTCCGGTGCACTATGGATTTGGAGTCTTTGGTGTGCTGGCGCACTATGTCGCGAAGTTCACCGGACGCGTGGGACTTGTGCCCTATGCGGTGCTGGGCCTGCTCGGGTTGGGATTGCTGGTCTCGCTGTTCCTGCTGCGGCGGCGCATGGATAAAGTCGAATATCCCGTCAACGACGACGTGTGGATTGGGATGATTATCTGCGCCATCTTCCTCATGAATCCGCGGCTGATGCAGTATGAGGCCGACATACCGGTCTTCTGCACCGTTCCTCTGCTGGTATATGCGTTCCGGGTGCGGCGCCCGCTGCTTTGCTGGGCAGCCGTATATCTGCCGGCTCTTGCGTTGCCGCTGGTGATGGCCAACGGGCGCATGTGGGGAGCTTACGGTACGTTCCTGATGATCGGCGCGTATGCGATGGCCTACCGGCGGATGTGGCGGGAGAGTGCAGAGGCCGGCGCTGAGCCTGTGTCTGAACCGATGGTGCAAAACAGCAAAAAGCTGGCGGCCCTCGGTGAGTCGCCAGCTTAGATTGCTTTGAAATGGTTGCAGCTACCTACATGTTGGCGTGGCCGGCGCGCATCTCTTCGTTGAATTGAGGCTTGGTGATGGCCAGCGCCTTCTGGAGCTTCTCGCGAAACTCATCGGCGCGGGCCATGAGCTGAGCGGTGGGAGCGGCATATTCTCCGTTGAGCGTGAGCAGGCCTTGTCCGGCTTCATCACCGGCCATGCGCAGCAAGTCGGCTTCCGTGGTGTTGAGGTACTGGGCATCGCGCGGATCGGCGATCCAGACGGGCTGGTTTTGACCGAGGACGCCGGAGAGCCAGTAGGTCTTGAGCAGCAGGAAGTCGAGGCGTGCTGCGTCATTGGTGTCGGTAAAGATGAACTTCTTTTGCCAGCGCGAGTAATAGCGGGTGGTGACGGGAACAGGCTGGCGGTTGCCGCTCTTCACGAACTCAAGCTGGCCCATATCGATGGTTTTGCGGATAGCGTTGTAGACGAAGGTCTCAGCATAGGGCTGCTCGGGCGCGGGCACAATCTCAGCGAAAGTGACGGTCATGGAGGCGGAGAGTTTGGCGTGCAGCGGAGAGCCGGTGCCGTCTTCGATGTAGGCCTCGCCATGGACGATGTAGGTGTCGGCGCCGGAGGTGGAGCGGTGAAACGGCCACTGGAATTTGCGGAAGGAGATCGGCAGGCCTTCAAGGGTCACGTACGTGTCGGGGCGCGGATTGCGCAGGCGCTTTGCCTCTTCCGCGAGGTGAGCCGTCATGGCAGGAAGCAGGTCAGGCTTGTTGAAATCGAATTGCTCGCTGAGCTCGAGGCGAAGGGTACGGCCTGCGACGGCATTGGCCGCGGGCGCGAGCTCGAATACGGCGGTGGGGTGGCCGTGGAAGTCCTTGCCCTCGATGGCGGAGACAAGCTGCAGGCCGGCTTTGGAGGCCGCAGCCTGGATGGAATCGGTGAGGGCGGTTTTGAGGGTGGAGGTCATGATTGGTCCTTCTAGATGCGTTCGCTTGGCGCTCTAAATGAATTTTACCTTTTTGAGCATGCGGCTCAGGCTGCGGCAGGCGTGCCGGGCAGTTTCCGGGCAGATGGTGAAACGAAAGCTCAAGACGAATTCTATCGATTCAATGGTTCAAGGCCAGATCGAGCTGCAACGGCGGCGATGTAATAGACTTCTGCTGTCCAAAATATCCAGTGGCCACGCCGAATTCTATTTGGATTGGTGAATCGATATGAAGAAGTTTTCTGCTTCTGAGGCCGTGTGGCCTGCGATGAAGCGGACATACGACTACTTATATCAACCTCTGAGCTGGCGACGGTTTCTCAAACTGGCCGCAGTGGCGATCATGACAGAGGACATTTTCATCAGCATACCGTTGGGAGTGGTGTGTGGGTTGGAATTGAATCTTCCATGGGACCGGGTTTTTACTCTATTCAAAGCACAATACATACCCTATGCGATTCCACTGCCGATTGCAGCGGTGACGTTCATTTGTCTCACTCTATGCGTAGTTATCCATCTCCGCTTTGTTTTCTTCGATTGTCTGATTCATAAGACAAGCCAGATCCGGCAGGTTTGGGGCAAATATCCGACGCAGGCGGATCGTCTATCCCGAGCGAATCTTATTGTCTGGGTGCTGGATCTTGTCATGTTATGTCTGATCGTTCTTGCGTATGTTGTGGTGATCTTTGTAACTCTCAACATTCGCACGCCGAATGGCAAACTGGATCCCGGAGTCTTTCTTATCCTGTTTTTCCCTAGTCTGGGGTTTACCTGTTTCGTTTGTCTTGTAGCGTCCGTACTTGAGGTAATGCTGCAGGATTTTATTCTGCCGCACATGGCATTGGAGGGTTTGTCCTTCGGCGCGGCATTCAAGGCTTTGCGCACGATTTTCAGTTCAGACAGGGAAAAATTTATCTCGTATCTGATTCTCCGCACAGCGCTACCATTCATAGCCTGGATCATTCTGGCGCTCATAGCCGGCTCACTGGGTTGGGTGCTGGCTCAAATAGTCGATCTGTCAATGGCGAGGATGAGCGGAGGTGTTACCGGCACGGGAATGTATCTTCAAATAGCAGGTGATGTTGGACTTATATTTTTATGTTTAAGTTTATGGCTTAGCGTCTTTATAAGTCTGGCAACTCCAGTCGCGGTCTGGATTCGCTACTATGCCGTCCTTTTTTATGGCCGCCGCTACCCGGCTTTAGGGGATATCGTGTATCACGCCGCGTGAGGCGATCGCAGGAGTTGAGCCGGAACCACTAGTTGTCTGACGGCATCTCTGCGTGGTCGATGACCAGGACTCGTACAGGACCTTTCGAGGATTCGAGTTTCAGGCCGATCTGCTCCTGGATGGCGGTGAAAAGAGATGGGCCTGAGCCTTGTGCTGGATCGCCGGAGGCATTTGCGCCGGTGTCACGCGTCCAGTTAAGGGTAATGTCGTAACGGCCCTGGATGCCGGTTTTGTCGATGACCTCGCGTCCGAGATCACCGGAGGTGGAGGAAGTAAGGCTCTCGGCGAATTGTTCCAAGGTGAGGCCGGTAGTTTTGAAATTGACGCTGGATCCATTGCCACTGACCGAGGTGCCGGAATTGCCTGTTGTGTCCGCAGTGGGCTTGAGCTTTGGACCATTCCTGGCGACGACCAGCGCGTAGGTGGGGAGTTCGCGGGTTTCCCAATGGGTTTTGAGCTGGAAGCGATCGGCCAGAAGCTGCTGGAAGATAGCCTGGGTTTGAAGATTGCGCTGTTGTCTGTCCAGGTTTTTCAAGCGGGCCGTGGTTTCGTCATCCATCTTGGCTTCGATATCAAATCGGGCTGAATCAAGCCATTTAGGGCCACCAAAAATACGTGAGGCCGGGATGCCGTAGGCATCGTATTGCATGAGGCTCTTCAGCGAAACATTGACGGCGGTGAAACGGTTGTTATCGGTGTCGGAGCTGGAGTTTCCACCGCCTGATTTATTGAGCCTGATGGCCGCGACTTCAAACGAGAGGGATTCTGCTGGAGTGGAAGCAGTTGATGGCGTGGGCTGTGCAGGTGATTGCGCACGTATGAGAGAAGAGAGTGCGAGGGCTACGAGAAGCAGCAAAGACGGTAGCCGTCTTCGAAGTGTGCGCGCAGTCATTGTGAAAAGTCCCCGCGATGCAATCAGTGTGACTCGATCAGGATGACGCACTGGAGTCTCATGGCGCTCGGCAAACGGAGCCAGTGGAGCATGTCGGCCCGAAGCCGATTCGGCACTCTGGCTCTAGTGTGTCATCTCGATTGGAACCGGAGTGCGCGGGCTGTCGGCGCTGCGACCGTTCTCTTCCATGCGTCCGAAGATCATTTTGCCGCTGGCGGTCTGGAGAACGCTCGTGACGGTGATCTCAACATTGCGACCGATGAGCTTGCGTGCGTGGTCGACTACTACCATGGTTCCGTCATCGAGATAGCCGACGCCCTGGTTGTACTCCTTGCCTTCTTTGAGGATGACGATGTTCATCTTCTCGCCCGGCAGGACGACAGGCTTGAGCGCGTTGGCAAGATCGTTGACGTTGAGTACCTCGACGCGGTGGAGCTGGGCGACCTTGTTGAGGTTGAAGTCGTTGGTGACGACCTTGGCGTCCCATTTCTTGGCAAGTTCGAGGAGCTTGAGGTCGACTTCCTTGATGGAGGGGAAGTCGTCGGGGACGATCTGGATCTGCAGGTTGCAATTGGACTGCATGCGCTGCAGCATGTCGAGTCCGCGGCGGCCACGCTGACGCTTTGATCCGTCAGTGGAGTCGGCGACGACCTGAAGTTCGCGCAGGACGAACTCGGGGATGACGTAGATTCCGTCGAGGAAGCCGGTGTCAGCGACATCGGCGATGCGGCCATCGATGATGACCGAGGTGTCGAGAACTTTGTAGTTCTTGCGTGTCACCTTTTCGCCGGAGAAGACGCCACCGAGAGCTGCGGGGTTGAGAAGGTCACCTTTGCTGGCGCCGACGAGCAGGCCGACGTAGGTCATGAGCAGCAGAACGAAGACCTGTACAGAGGCCGATGTGGCTCCGGCGGGCAGGGCGCTGCGCAGGACGAGGCAGAAGAGTGAGGCTCCGAAGATGCCGAGGACGGAACCTGCGACCGCTCCGATGAGGCGGCGTAGGGAAAGCGCTCGGACGCGGAATTCAAAGACGATGGCTGCCGCGGAGGCGAATGCACCACAGCCTGCGGCGATGGGTCCGGAAACGCCGAAGGGTTTGAGGAAGAAGCAAACAGCAGAAACTAAGGCAACAAAAAGAATACGTACCAGAATGAGATCCATGATGACGGCTCCCGCCGGGAGGGAACGATGCCCGGCGATTACAAAAGGGGAGTATGCATACCCTGAGTAAGGGTCGTCAAGGACGGAAGTTGTACATTGCGAAAAACTTTTGTGTGCAATGAGTGAAATCGAAAATAGAGATTCAGATTTCCGATGGATGAATTCCAGAATGATGAAAGATTGCTTCTGGATCAGGAAGGGTAGCGTCTGGCATCTGAGACGCAGGCGAACTCAGACTAAGTGTGGCCGTGGTTGGGCAGAGACCGGCGATGTGCCGGTCTGCTGACGATAAGGGGTTTTCGAAGAGGCCCTACTGGTGGTTTCGCTGCTGATCCAGCGGCAGGCCAATGGCTGAGCTGGATTACCGGTTGGCGCCCAGACGCAGTGAAGCTCAGGGCGTGTGGGCAGGGCAAAGGGGAGAATCCTCCGGGCCATTTTGCAATTGAGATTCCGGATCATGGCATCCTCCTTCCGGCGCACGTTTTTGAGCATCGCGAGAGACAGGAGCGTTCGACGCAAAGCTTATAGACGTGGCCAGTTGTGATTGTCAGGAGGGGGTGGTAGAGCCGCGCAGGTCCTTATCCGCGCGATTGCTGCTCACTCGCTCGTGCTTTCAGTCGTGCACTGCGAGAAGCGAGCGAAGGCCTGGCCGGTCAGAAGTCGGCGAGAGGTCCAATCGGGCGTACGCAGCGCAGGAGAGCGCTCCAGGTGGCACAGGTGCTGTCTGGAGGTTCTTTGGCGTTTGAGGTCATAAGTGACTCAGGGTTCGGTGATTCCGGATTTCCCTGCCTAAGACAACTATACCCCCATAGGGTATACAAGAGATAGATATTTGCAGAAAAGTTGTGTACGGGGGCGTAAGTCGAGGTGGGAATATGAAAAAACAGGCTTTTCAAAACTGAAAAGCCTGTATGTTGATCGAGTCAACGGCACGACTGAAATAGCGCCTTGACCTGTTACAAAACTTCGCCCGATTGAGTTTTCAGGCAGCCTGTTAGTACTTCTGCACGCTGGGGTCGATTTCGTCGGCCCAGGCGAGGATGCCGCCGGCTACATTGCTGACCTTTTCATAGCCTTGCTGCTTGAGGAACTCGGCGATCTTCTGGCTGCGGGCACCGCTGCGGCAGTGGACTATGATCTCGCGTGATTTGTCGAGCTCGCTGAGCCGGTTCGGGACGTCGTTCTGCGGAATGAGATAACCGCCGATCTGGGCGATCTGGTACTCATAAGGCTCGCGGACGTCGAGCAGCAGGAAGTTATCGTTGTTGGTCTCGCGCTTGTCCAGCTTGGTTTTCAGGTCGCGAACAGAGATCTGCGGGATACCGTTCTTGATGGGGGCGTCAGCCGGAGGCTCGTTGGCGATGCCGCAGAACTGGTTGTAGTCGATGAGCTCGGTGACGGTGGGGTTTGTGCCGCAGACGGGGCAGTCGGGGTTCTTGCGCAGCTTGAGCTCGCGGAACTTCATGCCCAGTGCGTCAACCAGCAGAAGACGGCCGACCAGCGGCTCGCCTTTGCCGAGGATGAGCTTGATGACTTCCGTGGCCTGGATGATGCCGACGAGGCCCGGCAGGATGCCGAGGACGCCGCCTTCAGCGCAACTGGGGACGAGTCCCGGCGGTGGCGGCTCGGGGTAGAGGCAGCGGTAGCATGGGCCTTCCTCAGTGGCGAAGACACTGGCCTGACCCTCGAAGCGGAAGATGGAGCCGTAGGCGTTGGGCTTCTTGAGGATGACGCAGGCATCGTTGACGAGGTACCGGGTCTGGAAGTTGTCGGTGCCGTCGGCGACGATGTCGTACTGCGCGAAGATCTCGAGCGCGTTGGCGCTGGTGAGTATGGTGTCGTGCTTGACGACGTTCATTGCCGGGTTGAGAGCGTTGAGCTTCTCCTGCGCTGAGTCGATTTTCTTACGGCCCACATCCTTCGTGGAGTGGATGATCTGGCGCTGCAGATTGCTGGAGTCAACGGTGTCAAAATCGATGATGCCAATGGTGCCGATGCCTGCCGCCGCAAGATAAAGAGCGAGCGGCGAGCCGAGCCCTCCGGCGCCGACGCAGAGCACTTTTGCGGCCTTGAGGCGCTGCTGGCCCTCCATGCCCACCTCGGGCAGGATGAGGTGGCGCGAGTAGCGGGCTAGATCGTCGTTGGTCAATTCGGGCAGGGTTTCGGGGGCAAGGGTAGCGGTAGACATGCTAGGGTTCCTTCAGGTTCTATTGTACGGGTTTGGAAGTTGGTTCGGGGCCGAGCATGCGGTCCAGGTTGTGCCAGACGCGAACGCCATAGAAAAGACCACCGACGATGCTAAGGGCCAGATACCCGCCGATGCGAACAAGATCGGAGGGGCGAAAGGGCGCGCCGTTGTCGAAGAAATAATCAAGCGCGTTACAGAGCAGGAAGAGGCTGCCGCCAAAGAAGAGCAGGCCATGAATCCACACGACATAGCTGTGTCCGCGGCGATATAGACGACCTGCGGAAAGCAGTCTGCGTTGGTAGCGGCGGTCGAGGAAACTGCCCATGGCAACTCCTTTTCGCATTGGATGCGGCAAAGGAGGGCTGGTCTTCAGTAATTCGGGCGCGTGGAAATGCGGCGGGACGGGCGGTGGAATCGGGGCGAAAAATTGCGATGGACTGCGGGCATGTGCGAGAGTTGAAGCAATCGGCATTGTTGCCGATATCTATTTCACTGCCCGGCGGAGCGGTTGGCCGCGGGGGACTGGATCGCGAGCATGGCTCGAAATGCGGGAAAGGCTCCGACGCTGGAGCAGATTCAGGATGCGTTGCGCGCAAAAGGATTTGAAGTAACACCGTCGGCAGAAGGTTCGCGGATAAGCAAGTATGGCTGTGCGGCGGTGCTGGTGGCGAGCCCGGTCATTGGAGACCAGGTTGGGACGTCGATTGGGCAGCCAACGTCAGTTGCGTACAAGGTGAGCCCTGGGGTGGTTTTTGGCGGTGAGATTGCGCGGTTGCAGGATCGCGGATATCAGAAGTTCTTTAAAACCAGCAAATATGAGCTGCCGGCGACGGCACAGCAGTTGCATTCGGTTCACCAGTTTTCGGAAGAGGTCGCTCAGATTTCAGGTGGAGTGAGCCTTTACAACGAGTCGCTGGGGACAACCAGCGACGTGTACATGTATGACCGGGTGAAAGGCCGCGAGGCCGTGCAGCCCGCGCCGGTCCGGCCCTGGGACAGCTCTGGCGGCCACTAAGCCGGCAGATGAGCCCCAGGAGCACGGGATGGCAAGCGTCGAGAGCCCGCAAGACCGAGAGTTAACCGCCAACCAGCCGGAATTTCAATCTTCAGCAGAGGAACCGAGGAAGCGCGCCAACCGGCGCGCTTTTCCGCGTCATACTGTGGATTGTCCGGTTACGGTGATTCCGGTGGGCGGCGTAGGCCAGATGGCGGGCAGCCTTTCTGACGTGAGCCTGGGCGGATGTCTGGTAAGGCTGCAACAGCGGTATCTGGCGGGAATGCTGGTGCGAGTCGAGGTTCAGTTTCAATTGCGGGGAATTGCGTTTCGCATTCTGGGCGTGACGGTGGGTACGCGCGGAGCGCAGTGCTTTGCGATCCGGTTTCTGGATATGCCGGAGCGGCGGCGCGCGATGCTGGCTGAGGTGCTGGGGGAAGTTGCAACAGTCAATGCCGCAAGGGCCGAGATGGCTGTTCAGGAAGACGCGCCTTGTGAAGGGGAAACTGCAGCGGATGAGGCGGCAACTCTGGCGGTTGCAGATGTGTCTGTTCCGCCAGCAACCTCACAGAAGCCAAAGGCGCCGGAAGAAGAGAAGCGAATGGCGCAGGCTGTTCCGGCATCGTCAGAGATGCGGGATTCACGGCCTCAAGATGCGCAGCACCTGAAGGTTCGGGAACGGCGGAGCCATGACAGGCACACGGTGGATACAAGTGTGAAACTGTTGCTGATCAAATCGGCGATTACGATGACCGGACGGATCGCCAATCTGAGTATGGGTGGATGCCGGATTCGCACCGATGAGCGGTTCGGCGTGGGCATTTTTGTTCGCGTGGAGACGGAGTTTTATCTGCACGGACTGCCGTTCCGGATTGCGGGTGTCAGTCAGGCGATTCAGGATAAGAACACGATCGGAATCCGGTTTCTGGATATGAGCGAGCGCTGCCGCGCACAGCTTGTGGAGTTGATCGCGGAGATTGAAGAGGCGCACGCGCTGGAGCGTGATGAACCGTCAATCACAGAAACGCAGAACGCTGAATGATATTCAGCTTCGCCTGGTCATGTTCACTGTCTTTGCTTTTTCGCGCTGCAGTTCGCGGTAGAGATCGCTCTTGCCCTGGCCGGTTTCGCGGGCAATCTGCTTCAAAGCATCTTTTTCGCTGAGTCCGCCGGATTGCAGGGCGGCGAGGCGTTCGACGAGGCTGGCGGGTTGCTCGCCTGAGCCGGACTGGCGAGGAGCGGGCTCGACCAGAAGAGTGATTTCGCCGCGAATGCGGTCGCGTGCCGCGAGTTCGGTGCGGATCTCACTCACGGAGCCGCGCAGAAACTCTTCATGGAGCTTGGTCAGCTCGCGGGCCACGACAATGCGCAGGTCCGCGCCCCAGACGGATTCGAGATCGGATAGGGTTTCGAGGATGCGATGTGGAGCTTCGTAGAAGATGAGTGTTGCCGGCGCGGATTTCTCATCTTCGTGAGCCGAGGTGGATTCGGCTGCGAGTGATTCGAGATAACTGCGGCGGGCGCCAGTTTTTTCAGGAAGAAAACCGAGGAAGCGGAAGGTTGTTGAATTAAGGCCGGAAGCGATGAGCGCGGTGATGGCGGCGTTTGCGCCGGGAATGGGATAGATGGATAATCCTGCCTCGAGAACGGCGCGCGTGAGGATGTGGCCGGGATCGGAGATAGCTGGGGTGCCGGCGTCGGAGACAACCGCGATGCTTTTACCGGAGCGGATGTCTTCGATGAGTTCGGTGGTTCGTTCGCGCTCATTGTGCTCGTGCAGGCTGATGGTGGGTTTTGCAATTTCGAAGTGATTAAGAAGCTTCTGTGTCTGGCGCGTATCTTCACAGGCGATGCGGTCAACGCTGCGCAGAGTGCGGAGCGCGCGCAGAGTGATGTCTTCCAGATTGCCGATGGGTGTGGCGACCAGATAGAGGCCGGGAACGAGAGCGGGTTCGGAGCTGGGTTCGGACACGAAGACTAGGATAGCGCGACGGTCATATCCACTTGGGCGCGTGGCTTGCGTTGCAACGATGCGTGGCGGACCGCAGGACTATTGCAAAAGGCAAAGGGCATAACCAGTCTCGAAGTGAGACTGGTTATGCCCTTGTGGTGTTTGTGGACTACTTGTGATGGCTGATGGACCAGACGTAAGCCGCGACAGCTTCGACTTGTTCGGGAGTAAGTTGCGCGCCGCCTTTGGCGGGCATGGCGCTGCGGTACTGCTTAGGATTGAGGACGCCGTCGTCGATGGTCTTGGCGATGCCTTTCCAGCTCCCATCGCTCCACAGCCATTTGTCTTTGGTGAGGTCAGGACCGAGCGGTGTGCCTCCGCCATTCGCGCCATGGCAGGCCATGCAGGGAGCGCCGTTGACCTGGCCGTGATAGATGCGGTCTCCAAGAGCCACCTGCTCTTGTGTAGCGCCCTCAGGAACGGGCAGCGCTGCATTGCCTGCGTCGGCGTGGTTGCCCTCAGGTGGTTGGGCCGCAGCGGCTGAGGCTTCTTCAGGAGCGGCGGTGAGGCTGGGGCAAGGGGTGTAATTTGGCGCGGCGGTGGAGGCAGCGTTACCGCCGACGTAGGTGATGCGATAAATGCGACCCGCGACGTCATCGGCTACATAGAGAGCGCCATCGGAACCTTCGGCGACTCCGGAGGGGCGATGGGTAGCGCCGTCGGGTGAGACGGTGCCACCGGCAAAACCGTCGGCGAAAATCTCACAGCGGCCGGGTGTGCCGCTGCGCGTGATCGCCTGGTAGACGATGTTGTATCCGCCCTGCGTGTAGGGAGCGCGATCCCATGAGCCATGGAATGCGATGAACAGGCCGCGCTGATAGGCGGCGGGAAACTGCTTCCGATCATAGAAGACCATGCCGTTGGGTCCCCAGTGTGCGGGGAATGCGGCGAATGGGCCGGTTTTGGTGGAGCAGACTCCGGCTTTGCTGCCGTCACCGCCGTATTCGGGGGCGAGAATGAGGCGCTTGAGGCCGGGATCGTAGTAGCACTCGGGCCAGCCGTAGTCGCCGTGATCTTTGAGGATCATGACTTCTTCGGACGGCAGCGTGGCTTCCTGCTCAGGCTTGTAAATGCTGGGCCAGTTGGCGTGCAGCTGGTCGCGGCCGTGCTGGGTGATGTAGACGACGTTGCCGGTCTTGTCTACTCCGAAGCCCTCGGCGTTGCGGATACCGGTCGCATAGCGCTCTGCGGGTGAGAAGGTCTGGCCGGTTTTCTTTGCGTCAAAGCGCCAGATGCCACCCCGGGTTTCGAGCTCCGTACAGGGCGTGATTCCTGGCGATTGGAGAGTGCGGTTCTTTTCCTGGCAGGCGTTGGTCGCGGTTGCGACATCGACGTAGAGCATGCCTTCAGTGCTGATGTAGAAGGGGTGCATCGGATGGTCGCCGTTGAGGGGAAGGCCGGAGACGATGGTTTCAGGAGCGCCGGTGGGCACGATGCTGCCTGCCGGAAGCTTGTAGCGGACGATCTTGTCGTTCATCTCGGCATAGATCCATCCGTTGTAGAGGCCGACGCCGGTGCCGCCGCGGGAGCCATCTGCCTCGGTGAGCCCGAAGCGCTGGATAACGTCTGCCTTGCCGCTGCCGGATTTGTCCTGAAGTGCGACGAGGAAGCCGCCTTCGTGGGTTGGCTTGTTGCCGTAGTAGCGGCCTGACCAGGTGTTGACGTAGACGACGTTGTCAGCGCTGACGACAAGGTGCCGGGCGTGACCGATGTCATCGGCGAAGATGGTGGCGCAGAAGCCCGGTGGAAGCTTGAGGCCGCTGTCGTCGGAACAGGTGGAGGCGGCTTTGACGGTGGAGTGGTTCAGATGTGCCGGAACATTGCCAATCACGAGTGAGAACGCAGCGAAGATGCCGAGAGCAAGGACGGCAGAGGCGAGGATTCTGGGCGAGGAAAAGAACCGCATGAGACTCTCCTGAACTGCGAAGGCAGGATATCAACCGGTGCCGTGCACTGGTGGACGATGGGCGTCGATGGCGTGCCGCAGTTCATGAAGTTCGATGCGTAATTGCTGTTGAGCAGCGTGGTGTATCTAACGCTGAAAGAAAGTCTTTTGGCGAAGAAACAGCGGAAAGAGGGGGAGGGAGTAATTATTTTTCTCGCCAACAACAACGGTACTGCTGTTAGCGAGTTTGACATTACCCGCAGCAAGAGATGTAAGGCTCGCTGTCTCCATGATGCGCTTTTTGGGGCTAATTCGATGCAAAGGTTTGGAAAGAAATTAGGTGGATTTCTCGACTGGTGCCGCTTCCTGCAAATCGGGGTCTTCGCGGCGAAATTGCTCCACGTGGAGCAATTTTGTTTGGGTGCCTGGACTCAGGAATGTTCCACGTGGAGCAATTTATGGCGGCCGGTTCTCAGAGCGCTGGAGGCGGATTTTGCTCTACGTGGAGCAATTTTCAGGTGAGGCAGAAATGTTCCTCGTGGAACATTTTGGGTTGGGTGTGTGTGGGTCGAGATGCCCTGTCAAGTGAAGTTTCCTGTAACTTACTGGTTCCGTTAGCGGTGGATTTGCGTGGAATTATGGGTGTTTGTGCATCGGCCTGAGAGTGGCCCAGAATTTATATCTGTTGTGGCATGTTCCACACGCGATTTCAGATCTGAACCATCCGCCTGTGTACGAATTTGGTTTCGTGCTGCCAGCATCCGCTATCCCACCCTTTCTACTAAGGACGTAGAAAGGATGGGGCACCCGTGGAGTTGTGGCGCTTCAAGGTGTCGACACGAAAGGGTCGGCCACCCGTCTTTGTGGTGGCGGATTGGGAATCGAGGCCCGGGGCTGAAGCCCCATTTCTCTCGTAGCGGAATTTCAGGAGCATGAATGCCCCTGCTACCTCCGGGTTCGTGCTGCGCACGAAAGTGGACCCACATCTCCGCGTGTAGAGCGCGCGTAGATATGGGACACCCAGAGTTGTGTGACTCCAGGAGCCGAAAATGAAGGGTGGGCCATCTGCCAATAGTCAATAGCGGTAAGAGTCGTTGACTCAAGGGAAGCGGTGCGCGTAAAACGGCGGCCACCTGAAAGAAACGCTTTCCGGAGTTGTGACACGAAGGAGAGAGAGGTTTCCATGCCAAATCTTCAGTTCTATCTCGACACCTTTAAGATCACTGACACCCGTTCACACCATGACGACACGTTGATTGCGGGGATTGGGGTCTACGTCAACGAAAAGGAGTTCGGTCCGAATGTGCAGTCGATGGGGGACTTCAACAACGGGACGCACTCGTTCAGCAAGCATAAATTGCAGCCGGTGACGGGCGTGCCGGTGAGCCCGACAGACTCGGTGGTGGTGGTTTACCAGATTTACAACAATGGCGATCACCATAGCCCGAACGAGAATCTGTTGCGAGGCGAGATCGGGATCGCGGCGCAGAAGCTGTTCAGCGCGGTGATGCCGGCGATGAAGTTTCCCGATACTGAATCGCACCCGACGGGCGCCGACACGAACAGCAAGCTGAGTGCATATCCGGTCGACTTTCCTAACGCAGATGCTGGTGAAACATCTCAACCGGTTTTAGAGAATGTGTTGACAGGCGGGCTTTATTCGCTGATCAAGCTGGCGTTCAAGGATTGTGATGGACAGGTGGCGATTGGTGGATACACGTTTAAGGGCGCGACGATTTTGAATGCGATCAATGCTGCGGCGGACAAGACCTTTCATCAGAGCGACACGTTCAATGCGAAGAAGGAAGGCTGGGACAGGCCGTGCAATAGCTCGGGGTCTAACTACATTGTGAATTGGTGTGTGAAGGGTAGTTAGCCTGAATTGAGAGTCTGGGCGGACGGTGGGGGTTCGTGCTGTGCACGAATTTGGTTGCGTACTGCGGCCATCTGCTATCCCACCCTTTCTACAGAGAACGTAGAAAGGATGGGGCACCTGTGATCTTTCAGGAGGTTGTCCATTCGATTTGGACCGGAGAAGCTGGTTGTGACGAGCAACTAGGAATCTTCGGAGGATCGAATGGACATTCATAAGAATGCCCGACTGAGCT
>NZ_JAGSYH010000008.1 GCF_025685685.1 Acidicapsa dinghuensis | reverse complement strand
CTCAGTCGGGCATTCTTATGAATGTCCATTCGATCCTCCGAAGATTCCTAGTTGCTCGTCACAACCAGCTTCTCCGGTCCAAATCGAATGGACAACCTCCTGAAAGATCACAGGTGCCCCATCTTTTCCGTGTTCTGTGCGGAAAGGGTGGGATAGCAGATGTCCCCCACCTCCACAACCCAAATTCGTGCACAGCACGAACCCGCCTCAATCCATCACGAAACTCCAGACCGGAAAAAGGTAGACCGGGGATTCATCCCCGGCAAAAGCAAGCGCCGTCATCGGGGCTGGTAGGGATGGGCTTTAGCCCTTCCATTTATCCCCTGAGGCGAGCTTTCAATCATTGTCAGCAGCCCAAACGCACCAAAGGCGCATTTCATACCAGCCCCACCAAAATAGCCCCAGCAAACCGCAAAATTCGCCGGGTATGACGCCCTGAATCCCAAGTCCAGCAAAGAAGCCCAGCGGGCTGAATGCCCACCTCATCTCACTCCCGTCGCGTGTGGAACATACCACAACAGTTATATTTTCCCGCAGCCGCGCGACCTATGCACAAATGCCCATAATTCCCTGCAAAAACATCGCCAACAAAGCCACTAAGTTACAGAAAACTTCGCTTGACACAGTCCTCAGCCCTCATCAATCCAGGCAAAAGTGTTCCACGAGGAGCAATGCATCGCCAAAGCGAAAAATTGCTCCACGTGGAGCAAAAATCACCCACTCCGCGTCTGTCATGCTCCACGCGATTCCGCACTTTTTGACTACAACGAAAATTGCGACTACGCTGAAATCCCTGCTGAAAGGAGATATCGCATGAAGCGCTGGCAATGCAAAATCTGCGGTCACATCTACGACCCAGCCGAAGGCGACCCCGACACCGGCATCCCACCCGGAACGCCCTTCGAAAATTTGCCAGCGGATTGGGCGTGTCCGGACTGCGGCGCAACCAAACAGGACTTCGAGCCGATACCGTAAAAGCTGTTGCCGATAATTACATCCACTTCAGGCACAATAGAGCTGAGCCCAATTCCACCATCGGGCGGAAAAATCGCCGCGGTCAGGAACCGTTACCCAAAAACAACAGCAACCGCGCGTGTTGCTATGAAAATCAATTACCCCCTCCCCCTCCCTGCATATATCTCTTGTATTTTCAAAAGCCCCTCCCGCTGGATTCGTTTCATGACATACTTAAGCGCATCAATTTCCGCTCAGTAGGGGGCAAAAATGCCTGCTCCACAAGACCCGCATGCAAACGAAGCAGAGGCAGTGACTCCCGAGATTGTTCCATCGCCGCAAGCTGCGTCCGGCAACGTAGATCGACAAAGCGAAATTCTGCTATTCGATGAAGCCGATGCTCTCTTCGGCAAACGAACCGAAGTCAAAGACAGCCACGACCGTTACGCCAATCAGCAAAGTACACCGCTAGCGAAACGGACCAGCGATACCAAGGTGCGCCCGAGGCGCATCTCATCCCGGCCCAGAGCAAAATAGTCCCGGCGAGCCGCGCAGATTATTCTCTAAAGTAGTTCCTTAGATCGACCAGCGATTGTTTTGCTTCGGAGATCAATGCTCAGACGCAGTTTCCTTAAGGCTTCTCTTGCCGTAACCACGGCTTCAATCGCGGATGAAACTTTGTTTGGACGTCCGCTTCGCGCGCGCCACCGCAATTACAGCTTCAATCAAACCATCTCGCGCGAAGTACTGGGCAACTATCTCTCCCGCTCCATTTGCATGGAGGGTTTGCTGAACGGCCGCGGTGACCTCAACGACAACATCCGCATGCTCGACAACATCGGCGCAAAATACATCGCGCGCAGCATCTGTCTCTGGGGTGGCGAAGGCAAGCTTCTCGACAATTTCGCGCGAGCCAAACAGCAGATGCCGCAAGTGCTTGCAGCCGATAAAGACAGAGTTCTAGAAGCATGCATCTTCGAGATCGTAACCACTGAAGTCGAGCAAGTGCCGGTCCCCGCGTGGGCTTTCACCGCGCTGGGCTTACCCGTCGAGCAACGCAACTTCCGCTACGACTCGATCCTCTATCCACCCGATCAGCGAAAACGGTCATGGGGAAAGAACGGCGGGGTTCCGGACGTCAGTCAAACCGAAACACAACTCTGGTTCTACTTCCTGGCAGCCTCTTATATCGACCTCGGCTTCGAAGCTATTCACTGGGGCCAGGTGGAGATCATGAACAACAACGATCCCCATCTGGACCACTACGCCCATCTCTTTGCCCTGGTTCGCGCCTATGCAAAGCAGCACGCGCGGCGCGGAATGGTCCTCTGCAACGCCCACGTTCCCAGCGGCGGCCTGGTACGCGACGGGCAGTTGCTTCTCGATTTTCACGCATTTCCACTGCGCATTAAAGAAGTTCCGGACCACCCGCAACAGGCGATTCTGCAAGTCGGATACCTCGACAGCATCTTCCTGCGCAGCAAGGGCGGCCGAACGTATAGCGGCTGGGACTGTGCGCATCTGCCGTATCTCGTGGAACTCGACAATTACGGAGCAAGCCGGCATCCGGGAGAAGCAGGGCAAGGCGCAGACTGGGTCTGGGGTTACGACGAGATCAGCTGGTTTGCCAACCAAAGCAAGCAGTACCGCACCCAATGGCTTCGCTACGCCTGGGGCTGGGTGAAGAAGACGGACCCGGACGGTTATCTTGAGATGCCGGGCAGCCGGACCGAAACTTCACCGCTCGATCACCGCCGGTGGTACTTCGCCAATCGGCCAAGCGCAGCCGTTCCCGATGGCCTCGATGATGAGGACGCGATTCGTGCTATATGGAGAAGTGACCGGTAACGTTGTTTACCGAGGCGGCTGAGTCACATCTCACTATCGCAGTCGACTCGATGATTGTTCATCGGATGATGGTTGATGCAATCGCTGTTGATGCTGGTGGAGATGCGGGCCCACAGCCTTTCTTACCGAGCCCGCATCTCTCCGCTTGCTTATGACCCGGGTTGCTCTTCGTGCTCTTTCTTGGGCTTGGGTGCGCCTGCGTTCAGGTCATCCCAGTTGAGGATGGTGTTGAAGCCAAGGAAGAATGTGCCCTGTGTCTGCCAGCGCCAGAAGGGGCGCAGAGCAAACATGACGACATGTCCCTGGCCAAGCGGCACATCGACGGCGAGGGCGCGTCCTGTCAGTGCTTCGCCGCCGGCCAGTTCTCCGGAGAGCAGGATGTCGTTGGCGTTCTTGGGGAAGGTCATAACCACGCGCGGTTTTTCGTTGCTCTCAGTAGACATGCCAAACTGGCGCATCATCTGGCGCGTGGCTGCTTCTTCGCTGATCTGTTCGTGCTTGTCTGCGTTGGCTGCTTCGGCGTCTTCCGGTGTGTAGGGTGAGAGATGCTCAGGAACGGCGTTGGGAGTGATATCGGCTCCGACGCCGGGTGCTGTGGGAGCACCGCCACGGATGCCGCCGGTGCCTACGCCGCGCGCTGAGGCGACCTCAAGGACTGGATCGCCGCCGAAGTAGATGGGAAGCTGCGTGCCGTCGTATCCGTAGACGATAGGGCTTTTGGTGTCGGTGATGATGCCGCGCATGATGGAGCCTTTGGCGTACATGTTGCGCGGGTGCTCGATAGAGATGCCGCTGAGGATGCCGAAGTCGGGCAGGATGGTGGTGGTTGAGCCCTCGGTGATGAGCGTGCCGCCCTGCTCGACGAACTTGGCGAGCTCCGTGAGGCCGTCGATGCCCATACCGCCGCGGATATCGTCGCTGGAGTCGAGTGCGCCCAGGTTGGGGGTCAGCTCCGTTTTCTTGTATGGGATAGGGTCTTTGCCGGTCTTTGGAATGCCGTTGACCTGCGAGATGGAGCTGCCTCCGACGCTTGGGTAGAGAATCACATCGTACTTGCTGCGTAGATTGCCTTCGCGCAGTTTCTGGTCGGCGAAGTAGGTGTAGGGGATGCCGTAGTGATCGAGCGCGGCACGCACCCAGCCTTCATCCTGCGTGCGCTGCCATGAGTGCACGAAGCCGATGCGAGGCACGTTGAGGTCATGGGTTTTGACTGAGGGCATAGAAGATGTGGCCCATGCCGAGAGGCCGTATTCCTTAATGGATGGGCCTAGCTTTGCTGCGTCCGCGTCAGGGATGATGAAGGCGCCGGCGCGGAAGTGATGACCTTCGAGGTCGAAGTCGTCTTCAGCGGCGAGCATCTTCGTGTCGGCGTTTTTGAAGCGGAAGGTGACGAGGGTGTTGTCGGTAGTGTGGTCGACGACGAGGATGTTGCCGCTGCCCTGGATGCTGCCATCGACGGCGGTGTCGGCAGTGAGCAGCGTCATGGGCTGGGTGAGCAGGCTCTTGTCGGTGACGGTCTTTACATCGACATCGCGCATGAGTGGCATGGTCCAGCCGGTGTCGTCATAGGGCAGGGGATTGGCTGCAGGGTAGTTCTGCAGCGAGAAGTACATGTCGACCAGCGTGCGGTAGGGCTGGTCGGCGCGGATGATGTAGTCGCCTGCAGCGACGTTGATTTTGCCGAACTGGCCTGCGCTGCTGGCGCGATCGACTTCGACGCCCTGATGGCGCAGATCGTTGACGAGATCGGCGGCTTCAACCTTGCGGCGTTGTGTGGCGGGAATGACCCAGCCGTAGGTAGGGCCGTTCTTGCCCTTGTCTACAGAGCGCTTGTTCTTGAGCCAGTAGTTTTCGAGATAGAGCTCTTTGTCTTTGGCGACCTGATGCAGAGCGATGAGGAGCGCCGATTCCTGAATGTTGGTGTTGTTGCGCGGTCCCCACTTGATGGAGGGCAGCGGCGGATTAGGGCGATACCACTCGCGGCTGGTCGTGGTTGCAGGCAATTGCAGATTGGGGTTGTTGTCTGGGCCGTAGGATTGCACTTCATAGAACCGTCCGAAGGAGTTATGAGTGATTGCGATCCAGAAGAGATAGTTGGGCACCCATCCGTCATAGAAGCCATAGGTGAAGACGCCGGGGACGTTGCGCTTGGCCATCTCCATCACTTCGGTCTGTGCGAGCGACCACCACTCGCTGATGGCGATTGGGTCGAGTGAATCGTTATACGGACCAGTGCCGGTGGAGGCATAGAGATAGCTCTGCGCTTCGTGCAGATCGTGCAGGATGGTCGGGTGCCAGTCGAGCACGGTCTTAGTAATGTTCTGCGTGAGCTTGAGGTACTGGCCCATGCCGTCGCGGTTGTTGTCATGCGCGACGTACTTGCCCCAGTACATCAGCGGAGGCTTGGGCTTGCCGGTCTTTTTGCCGTAGTAGTAAGTATCAACTTCCTTGTCGCGGCCGTCCGTCTCGATAACCGGCGTGATCAGGATGATGGAGTTGTTGCGGATCTCCTGAATGAATGGAGTCTCTTCGACAATGAGGCGATAGGCCAGCTCAACCAGCATCTGCGGGCCACCTGTCTCAGGTGAGTGGATGCCGCTGGTGAGGTAGTAGATCGGCTTACCGGTCTTGATGATTTGGCGCGCCTGTTCTTCCGTGGTCTTGCGTGGATCGGTTAATGCGGCGAGCTGATCTTTGTACTTATCGAGGTTCTTGATCGTGGCTTCGTCGGCGATGGCGAGAAGCACCTCGTCGCGGCCCTCTTCGGACTTGCCGATCTTCCAGAACTTTGCCCGCGGCGATACCTGCGCGAGCTTCTCGTAGTAGCTGTTGATCTCTTCGTTGTAGTAGAGCTCGCCGGGCTGGCCGGGCATTTTGCCGAAGAACTTGAGCGGCGTGGGCACAGTGTCGGACGCGGGCAGGTGATCGACGAGCTCGGTGGTGATGCGCGGGTCCTGCAAGTATTCGTGGATGCGTTTGGTGTATTCTTCGTCGTTTTTCTGCGTGGCTGGTGCGGCTTTGCTTGCGTGAGCGGTGCTCTCGGCTGCGACTGGCGCTGCGTATGCGCTCAGTGCGAGCAACGCGGCGAGGCATGTACTACCGGAAATGACACTGCTTACAACGCGAATACAGCGAACGGTAATGCGGGAAAAGCGAACGGCGCGTTCGTTGATCATGTGGGCTCTCCGAATAGTTTTTAGATTTCTTGAAACGACGCTCTCAGGACCGCGCACGGGAGTTGGCCTGAGAGGTGAAGCGCACAGCGATTTCGATTTCGCGCGGATCGTTCGTTTCCGGAACTCTCGACAGGGCTGGACTTCGCGGATTAACCGGCGGAATTTTTGGAATGATTCAAGATAGCAGAGGATTTCGGCAGGTGGGGGAGGAGTTTTTCGCGCGGAACGCGATTGCGTTGAGGGATATTTCCGGTAGTGATTACGCGCCGGTGTTTCTGGAATTTTTTGCCAGACGCTTCGGCGGAATGTAGTGGAAATGGATCAGATAGATATTCTCACCCTTGCCATGCTTGGCCACCTTGAGCAGGTCAAGAACGCCGAGAAAGCCGGATCGGCGAGCTAGCTCTGGAGTGATGTCAGGCAGGCCGATCTGTTCGATGCTATCGACTTCGATATGGCCTTCTTCCATCGGATAGCGCTTGCCGGCGGTGACACGCGGACTGAGCCAGAAGCGGATGGTGCAGGTGACTTCGCCGCTGCGGACACGATCGCGAAGGCGCTTGGTAAAGACCATTGCCGAAGTGTACAACCTGATTCCAAGATACGGCCTGTTGCGTTTAGCCCCTGGATGCATCGCGCAGACGCAGAAAGAGCCTGAACACAATGTGCTCAGGCTCTTCCGGGTGATCTGTTGGGATTGGCCGATGTTGACTGGGGCCATCGCGCACTACCGCGAAAGCCAGTGGCCCGTTGGCACGCCGCCAATGGGTCTTACGCTGGGGCTGGGGCGCGACGCCCTAGGCCTCAGTCACCTCACGTTGGATTTGCTTACTACTGTCAAAATTCATATATCGGATCATCCTCCTTTCCCGTGTAAGACGAAGCTACCGCTGAGTGCGGCCTGGCGTCAAGAGGCGGTTGCACGCGAGCGCTTGACCCAGTCCTCAAGCAGGCAATAGAGGCAGCGCTCGTGAAAGGCAAGCTTAAGAAAATCAGCATGGCGATGATTGCCGTTATTCGCGCCGTTCGCGGAGTCAAGCCAGTGGCCGATGGCGCCTCCGAGATAGCTCTCGATGACGGCAGGATGGATGAGGCATTTGCGGCACATTGCTGGCGTATGCGAGAGGCGGCGCGAGACGCGGCGGACTGCTTCGGTGACGTTTTTTCTGGCGTCCTCTTTGGCCGCGGGCAGCTGCAGCTGGCTGAGAAATTCGAAAGCCATGAGCGAAGCGCACCAGGTGCGAAAGTCGCGTGCAGAGAACTCACCGCCGGTGCTGGAGCGCACGTAGTCATTGAGGTCTGAGCAATCAACGCGGGCCCGTGTGCCATTGCTGCCGGTGTATTGAAAGAGCTCGAAGCCCGGCAGGTCTGTGTATTCGCAGACGAGGCGATTAAGGTGAGGGTCGCCGAGATCGATCTTGTGTTTCTTGCCTTTGCCGTTGATCTGAAACCAGGTGATATTGCCGGTGTTCGATTTTATACGTTTTGCTATATCGATTTTCCCGATGACTTTATGGTCGTTGCCGTTGTCATTGCCGCTTGAGGCCGCGCTGTCCATGAGGCGAGCGAGGATAGCCAGGACGCGTTCGCGGGGCATGTCGGGCAGCTCAAGGTCCTGCTCGACGCGAGCGCGGATGGCAGGCAGAATCTCGCTGAAGCGGAGCATTTGCCCGAAGCGTGTTTCGTTGCAGAAGGTGCGCCAATGCGCGTGATAGCGGCTTTGTCGGCGGCCGCGGCTGTCGCGGCCCGCGGCTTGCAGATGGCCTTCAGGGGTGGGTGATATCCAGACCTGACGCCATGAATCGGGAATGGCAAGCGCTTTGATGCGCGCGAGCGTGGCTTCGTCATGAATGATGGTTTGGCGGCCCGTTGGACTAGCGCTGGCCGGCATGGTGTAGAGATAGCCTTTACCGCGGCGATAACGGCGGATGCCCGGCTGCGTGTCGCTGGCAAAGCGCAGCCCATTGCGAGGAGTCGATGCCGTAACGAAATCCGGCATCGCTTCAGAATTGCGCCGGGAGGGGGAGGTTAAGCTACTTCGAAACGAGGCGCACATTCCCGATTTGGATGCAGGCTCTATCTCGTTTGTTCTCAGCTATCGTCGAATTCAGTCGATTTGCTTTTAACGATTTCAAAAAAAGTTTTTGACGAAGTGAGGGAATTGGAAGCTGATGGATCAGGCGGGAGAGCTGTGACCCTGGCACTGCAGAACGCCAAGAAAGCGATGGAATGGGCCTACAGCCTCGCGAAATGGGTCGGCTAGCAGGCGGATGAGCTGGTGAAGATGAGTGAGATCGTGGGTCGTCCAGGCGGAGAGAAGCTGAGAGATGGTGACGATGCCGAGGACAGGATGATGGCCGCGTAAGGCGAAGTCGGATGCTTTGAGTTGCAAAGCAAGAAGCGCGTCGAGATTGACGTGGCGCGTCTCGGTGAATTGCTTCAACAGATCGGCGATAGGACACGATAGATCAAGCTCACGCTGGCCGGTGCGGCTGAAGGGCGGAAACGGTTGCGATTCGCCGAACTCGATGATGTGGCGGATGCGCGGCATCCAGTTGGTCTGATCGGTGTGGATGAGATGCGCTACGACCTCGCGGGCATTCCATGAGTCGCCGCCTTCGTTGCGGTCGAGCTGCGCGGGCGTCAGGCCTTGCAGCAGTGCAGTGAGGGTTGCGGGTGTTTGCGACAACAGCGGCAGGCAGGACTCGAGCGTTGGTTCCATGTGCGGCCTCGATGAGCTTCGTAGTTGGACGAACTTTGCAGCTAGTGGATGCTCGACGATGCTGCGGGGACTGATTTTTCGTATTGCGGCCAGTGTGCCATGAGCTCGGCGACGACGGCGTGGCCGACGCGATAGGCAGCTTCCAGCGAAGGCAGGTAGGCACCGTACTGGCCGATGCGCTGATGCGAGAGGCTCGAAGATGCGTCGAGCCCGTTGGGTTGCTGGTCAAAGTTGCTGACGGTGCGCAGGACGAGGATGCGGTTCCAGTCCACTTTGCCTGAGCGAGCGAGATTCTGTAGCGTCAACAGTGTTCCGGTGTCTTCCATGGCGGTGGTGGCAAAGTGGCCCTGGCTGTTGCTGAAGTAGGTCATCCACTGCTGCGCCCAGTCGTTCATGAGCTTGCCGTGCCAGTAGCGCGAGCCGGAGACTTCATCGCCCTCGATCACATGCGGAGGCTGTTTTGCGGCAGGCGAGTCGAAGTGAGAGCGCAGCTCTTTGAGGTGATCGTCGTCGGGCAACTCGACGTGCTGGGTCAGATGGAAGGCCCAGTCCATGAGGGTGCGGTTGGTTTGAAAGACCTGACCTGCGAGTGGTTCAGCGGGCGCTTCGAATGGGGAATTTTTGCGCAGCGGCAGAACGCCGGTGGGCCAGTCGGAGGGGATTTCGCGGGCGTCGATCTCATAGCCGAGGTCGCTGTCGACGATCCAATTGGCCCAGACTGCTGAGCCGAGAGAGATGACCTGCGGGTTGCCTCCAGCGATGCCTGCGATGAGCCAGTATGCGTGAGTGAGATCAAAACGGGGATCAAGGCCAAGGGCCATGATGGTGCTCGCGGCGTGCGCCGTGCCCTGGCCGGTGACGATAGCTAGCTCGCCGTCGGCGTTCATGCGGACGTCGTGATAGGCCGAGGGCAGTGGATAGATGGTGTCGAGGTGATCGCGCTCGGCCCAGTACTGCAGCTCGCCGGGGCGATCGCCGGTGTCATTGCCTGCTTCGAACATGGCGACGACGACTACTTTGACTGGGATGGGTTTGGGGGCGGACTGGGCGATGGCGACGGCCTGGCCAAGGCCAGCGAAGGAGACGCTGAGAGTGAAGAGGCAACAGGGAAGAAGGCGCATGGATGAAGGGTCCTGTGGCTATGGTACGGGAGGAGCGAGTGCGAGTGTTGGATGTGAAGTGCGTGGTCATAGGCGTTTGCAATGAAACCTCGAAGGTGAGTTCTTTTTCTAAGCAACGCACTGTACCAGCGGGGAAAGGTGGAGTCGATACCTATACTCTCTCTGCAGGGCCAAATAGCGGACTCTACTCCTCACGGGTGCTTGCAAGGAACGGGCCTTAGTATGAAGGAGGCTATCAATTGGCATAAGCGGAGCAATAGTGAATCGCAAATCAGACGATGCACATTTGCCAATCAGCTAGGAGGAAAGGACGCAATGCTACCAAGTGAGCTTGCAAAAACAATTTACTTAGGAGATCGCGCGTTCAAGTCTCTGACGATAGATGGCTCGGAGAGCCGCATCGTGATCCAGATCGACGAGATATCGAGAGTGAGAGATCCGTCTGGAAAGTGGAATTACTACAACGATGAAAACATTGTAGACGGCTTGTTGGTGTTCTCTGAGGTCAGATCCATTCTGTTTGAGCCCACAGGGCCAATTCCGAATGACTATATCGACTATTTAGAAGCAGAACTCCTGCCGGATGGCTTCTACCGATTTAGAGTGTCAGCCGGTTCTGTCAATGAGCTCTCCCAATCTACGGACGTTCTCATAACAATGGATGCGAAGCGCTTTCATCTAGAAGATCCGACAAAACCCGGCTTTGTGATCGAGAGTTGATAATTTGGACGGGTGGCCTTATGTTTCCTTCACCACTGAGATGTCCCAAGTCTCGGTTCGGAGAGATGACTGTTCAGGGAGAAGCAGATTCCCTGCGGGAATGACAGAAAGAAGGGCAAAGGCAAATGCAAATGACCTACTGGCTGCAAGGCCAGCAGCGCTAATGAATCAGCCTTTGGCGGAATTCGCTGGGCGTATAGCCGGTTTGGCGGCGGATGAAGCGGGTAAAGGTGGCTGAGTCCGGGAAGCCGAGGCTGGCGGCGATCTCGGTGAAGTTGTGGCGGGTGTCGCGGATGTGTTCCATGGCTACATGCAGGCGATAGTTGCGCAGATAGGCTCCGAGGGTGGGTGGCCCAGATCTGAAATCGCATCCACTGAGGGTGCCCCAGGTCTCAACGAGACCTGGGTTACGATGCTCCCATGGCCAGCAAGCTAACCCGGTATCAGCAGACAGGCAACTTCCATTTCATCACTTTCAGTTGCTACCGGCCCAAAACATACTTAGACACTCCAGTCGTTCACGCACAGCGGAGATAGAATCCTGGTGGACCACCATGTCCCAAAGAACGAAGCATTGCTGAAACCCAGGTCTCAGAAGCGAGACCTAGGGCACCCTCCGTTGTTTAATTTGTGGATCTGGGCCACCCGCCCACCGCCCTGACGAATTACGTTCCAAGCTCAGAGAGCGTTCGTCTTGTGATCTATGCGGTAACTTAAATCATCTAGAACCGCGGCCGCTACGCGAATCCTTCCCTATGTGGCCAATCCTCTTGAGCGCTACATACAGCGCACTGTCTTTGATTCCACTCAACCAGAGTTCATCGAGCCTGTTCCAGCCCTGCAGAGTACTTCCCTCATGGTCCACCCATTCGATGACGGCGTTGTAAGCGTTCCACAGACTTGTCTGTGTCTGAGTTCCAGCGCCGTCGTGTAGTCGGAAGAATTGCTCCCTGCACGTGGAGGGGAATCGGCTGATTTGATCCTCCGAAAGATGGGTTCGCCAGCGTCTAGCGCCGGGCTTGGGAGAGTAATGCGCAACGTCCACAAAGTATCTGTCTACTTGCTCCAGGCTAACGGGCATTTCGCTCATTTGTTTGAACGCACTTGTTACAGCGAGTAAATGGGTCCGCATCGCCTTGCATGCTTCTTCGTTTCCAGCAGAAAACCTACGGGGAAGCTGATCCTTTAGGGGAAGCTGGGGTTCCGGGTTATGAAAAGTTCCCTGGGTCAGAACTCCATTCGTTGATGCTCTGACGAAGAGGTACGAAAGCTTGAGATAGTTTGTCAAAGGGTTATGACCAGAAAGCAAAAACGGCCTAAGAGGGTCGCGATTATCAACATTTTCGCAATTGAGAACCTCGAATATCATCCACACCATCTCGCATCCGTTCCATTCACAGATACTGTCGATGGAGAGGCATCCCGAATCGATGAGTGGTTGGAATAGGCCAAACGCTTCGTTGTTCTGGAGCGGAATGAGGTTACGCCGAAGTGCTTTGATAAAGACCGCAGGCACAGACGATCCCCGGCCCTCACAAAACAGCTCTCGCTTTCTGGGTTGGGGCTCGCGTACTACAAACCGCCCGAGGTTAGCCTCCTTGATTGCTTGCTCCACAGTACTTCCGCGGTCCACTATCTTGACCGCGTCGTGCCATGGTGTATGGTTATTTGGTTCTGTGTTCATAGCTCACTCCGAGTCGATCAGAACTGTCTGACAAATGGATTCGGGACCTCCGTACGATCGAGCTAAAACCTAATCTGATCTAAATATTTGGGATTTCGCGAAAACCATTCTAATTCCCGCACAAACGGACCTAGACCATCCTCATTTGTGAGAGGTCGGAGCGCTGCTTTTTGGGGTTTCGAAATCCATTTGTCTGTGCTTATCAGTGAATCAGCCGCCGTCTGAACTCGCTAGGGGTGTAACCGGTTTGGCGGCGGATGAAGCGGGTGAAGGTGGCCGAGTCTGGGAAACCGAGGCTGCTGGCGATCTCGGTGAAGTTGTGGCGGGTGTCGCGGATGTGTTCCATGGCGACATGCAGGCGGTAGTTGCGCAGGTAGGCTCCGAGGCTTGAGCCGAAGGCGGTGCGGAAGCGTGCGCGCAGGCGGCTCTCGGAGATGTGGAGACGGCGTGCGAGGTCTTGCATGTTCACGCTCGTGGGGTGTGATTGGCGCAGGTAGGTCTCGATATCGTTGAGCAACTGAGTGGAGCGCTTGTCGGCGAGCATGGGCGTGGCTTTAGAGTCGTGCAGGTGCGGCTGGAGCTGCGCGAGGACGCTGGCGATTTCAAGAGCGAGGATCTGGTTGGAGGATTCTTGCTGCCGCGCTGTGTATAGCTGCAGTGATGCAGTTAAGCGGTGGCGGATAGATGCGTCGAACTGGAAGGCTTTGCCGCGAAACTGCTCGAGCGGAGCGGGGCGATCGCACTCGAAGGTGACGATGAGCCAGAGGATGTCTTCGCGCTGGGTACGAGGGAAGACGTGGAACTGATAGGGCAGGATGAGGATGCCTTCGCCGGGGTGCAGCTCGACTTCGTCACGGTCAATGCGGACGGTGCCTGCGGTTTTGAGATTGAAGATGAGCACGAAGCGGTGATGCGGGCGTAGCTCAAAGGTGGCGCGGCGTAGATCGGCTCCGGTGGCGCGGCGAAAGATGAGGATGTTGTTGGGGACGCAGGTTTCCGCATGGGTGCGGCCATGGAAGTAGTTACGCGGCGTAGCGAGAGATCGGGCCAGAGATGGTAGTTGCGTTGCCATAATGTGCAGATGCTGTGATCACGATAGCGGGAAAGCAGCCGGGCGTGAAGAAAAATCTGTATTTGTGTATAGATAAAAAAGACAAAAGTACGATCGCTTTTGCTAATAGAGAAAAGAGAAGACTTGTTACGTTGCAGTCAGGTGGCGGAGGCCTGTGATGCATAAAGTAAATATTGCGCTTGTCGGCTTTGGATTTATGGGAAACATGCATGCGCAGATATATAAACAATTGGCAGGTGCGCGGCTGGTGGGTGTGGCTGATCCGCGCACGGAGTTGGTGCACGGGAAGCTCAAGGAGCTTGGGCTGGATGTGCCGGTGTATGATTCGCTGCCGGAGTTGTTGACGGCGCGGCTCGAAGTAGAGATGGTAGATGTCTGCACTCCGCTGGACGCGCATGAAGCGGATGCTTTGATTGCACTGGAGAGTGGACGGCACTTGTTCTGCGAGAAGCCACTTGCTCCAACGCTCGCTGCTGCCGATCGGATCATTACTGCGGCGAAGAAGGCTGGAGTGATGGCGCAGGTGGGGCACTGCATTCGCTTCTGGCCTGAGTATCAGGCGTTGCGGCAGTTTGTGCGCGAAGGTAAAGGCGGGCGGCTGCTGAGTCTGTCGATGACACGGCAATCGGGGCGTCCGGAATATGCGGCTGATAACTGGCTTAACCAGGAGCAGCGGTCGGGTGGGGCTGCGCTGGATCTGCATATTCACGATACGGATTTTGCGCTGGCGCTGCTGGGCAAGCCGTGCGCTGTGCAGTCGCGGGCTGTGTTTGATTACAGCGGTCCGGCGCATATCTTTACGCTGTATGACTATCCGGATGTTGTGGTGTCGGCGGAGGGTGGGTGGAACTATCCGGCGAAATGGGGTTTTCGCATGGCGTTTCAGGCGGTGTTTGAAAAGGCGTGTATCGACTTCGATTCAGGCAAGTCGCCGACGCTGATTGTCACGTGGAACGATGGCGCGCCGGAGCCACTGGCGTTTCAAACGCCCGCTGTAGGTGAGTCGCAGGGTGCAGGTGGAAACATATCGAGTCTGGGTGGGTACTTCAATGAGTTGCAGGCATTTGTTGCTTGCTTGTTGAGCGGTGCGCCGCCGGTGGATGCGACGCTGGAAGACGCGCGTGCTTCATTGGAAGTGGTGTTTGCGGAGATCGAGTCGGCGCGCACACGGCGCGCGGTGAGCGTAGGAGGTGAGGCATGAAGAAGTCGGTGAGTATCTGGTCTTTTCCTGCAGAGATGACGCTTGAGAATAAGCTGCGGCTGGCGCGTGAGGCTGGCTTTGAGGGATTCGAAATCGATCTGAGCGAGGATGGTCCGCTGACATTGAACAGCACCTCACAAGAGATTGCTGTTGTGCGTAAGCTGGCAAAGCAAAATGGCGTTGAACTGAGCGGGTTGGCTACCGGGCTTTACTGGGGCGCGAATGCCGCGAGTGAAGATCCGGCGGTGCGGGCGCATGCTGAGGCGATTTGCAGAAAACAGATCGAGACGGCGCAGGCGCTGGGGCTGGATGCGATTCTGGTGGTGCCGGGGACGGTGGGAGCGGATTTTATTCCGGGCTGCGAAGTGGTGCCGTACGACAAGGCGTGGCAGCGGGCTACAGAGTTTGTGCGCGCGGTGTTGCCGGTTGCGGAGCGATGCGGGGTTCGCATCTGCATTGAGAATGTGTGGAACAAGTTTTTGCTGAGCCCGATGGAGATGCGGCAGTTTATTGCGCAGTTTGAGAGCGAGTGGGTGGGCTCGTATTTCGATGTGGGCAATACGCTAGCTTTTGGGTATCCGGAACATTGGATTTTGGCGCTGGGGGCGCAGATTCGGCGCGTGCATCTGAAGGATTATCGCCGCGCGGTGGGGTCGGTGGATGGATTTGTGGAGATACTTTCAGGGGATGTGAACTGGCCTGCTGTCATAAGCGGGTTGCGCGCGATTGGATATGACGGATGGCTGACGGCAGAGATGATTCCACCGATACCGTTTTACAAGTTTGCGCCGGAGGTGTTGTTGTTTAACACGTCGCGGGCTATGGATGCGGTGATGCGGCTAGCGTGAAGTGTGGAGTGTGTTTCAGTTCAGATGCAGGCCGGTGGCCCTCGGGTTGAAATTGCTCCACGTGGAGCAATTGTTCTGCTGAGGCAGAAAATGTTCCTCGTGGAACATTTTGTCTCAGGTCGATTGGGGCTGTGAGGCTGTGTCAAGCGAAGTTTCTTGTAAAGTGGTGGCTTTGCTCGCGATGTTTTTGCGTTGAATTATGGGTGTTTGTGCATAGGCCGGATGGTTGGGGGGAATTTATATCTGTTGCGCTATGTTCCACACGATGACCAAGTTGGTGGTGCGAGTCATTGCATTCCTATGAGGCGGGCATTCAGCCCGCATAACGCCTATGTTGGATTCTGACTCAGGGCGTCATGTCTGGCGAACCTCGCGGTTCGCCAGAGCTATTTTGCCCTGGGCTGGTATGAGATGCGCCTTTGGCGCGTTTCATACTGCTGACAAAAGTCCAGCAAGAGTTGCGTACATGCCTCAGCGGCTAAAGCCGAGTTCCATTTGCAGCTTTTACGGCACGAGTAAACTCGTGCCCTTTCAAAGCAGCGGGTTTGTCAGCATTCTCAGATGTGCCTTTGGCGCATTTTCCAGACTCTGCCTGTCCATATGCGGACACATAGGCTCGAAATTGGACGCAAAAAGCCGACTGATGCCTAGTTTGTCTAGGGAAACTACTTGCTTCTTATGGCCCGTCACTTGCTTGAAATATCTGGATGGTCTTGTCTCGAAGCCTTTCCCGAATCCGAAGTTCGGCAAGATCATTTGCGCGGGCGCCGGGCCTGTCGTTTGCTTTGCTGCTTACGATTGCACTTGGCATAGGCAGTAATTCAGCCATCTACGGATTTCTTCAGGGTTTGACTCACCCTGCCTCTCCTCTCCGAGGCTTTGACAGGATTGTTTCGATATTCAGGGAAGATCGTTTCCGCGATGCCGGACCACTGTCAGCCAGCGATTATCAGATGCTCAAAAAAAGCAGCGGGGCATTTGATTGGATTGGCGCGGTGCGAATCAGGCCAAGCAACATTGTGATTGGCACCAATACGGAGATCGCGACTGTCGCCGCTGCCACGCCGAATTTGGCTGTAGCGCTGACAATACCGTTGGATGACGGCGTGGTTGTCAGTCATCACGTATGGGAAAGCGAATTCGGCGGCGGCGCTAATGTGGTTGGCTCCAAAATTCGTATCGATAACGTAGATTACAAAATTAAGGGAATTGCACCGGACCAGTTGGATGGTCTCTATAGTGATCGCAGTGTCGATCTCTGGATTCCATTACAAGAGCGGGATCTGCAAGGCGGTGGAGACAGGCAAGAGTTTTGGGTACTTGCGCGTCTTCGCGATGGCATTTCAGCGCGTCGAGCGCAGACCGCTCTTCGTTCAGGTTCTTCCAGCGGAATAAGCGTAACCCCCTTCACGGGCATCGCGCCGAATATGGCCCGGGGATTGTCGCGCATCGATCTATTTCTTAGCTTCTCTGCTGGAGCTGTATTCTTCATCGCTTGTATCAACGTGGCTTCGCTGCTGCTTGGACGAGCTTTGAGGCGATCCCATGAAACATCTCTCCGCATCGCCCTTGGTGCGGCACGCGCTGAACTGTTGTGGGAGTTGTTCTCGGACAGCATTGTCATCTCCATTGCCGGTGGAGCTTTGGGTTTATTGCTGGCGATTTTGACAGCGCATGCTATCCCGGCTTTTCTCTTCGAGGAGGATGCGGAACGGCTCAGCTTTGCACCGCATTTGCTCCCGATCCTCACGGCGTCGTTGGCGTGTGTGGTTATTACGGTCATCTGCGGAATGATGCCGGTTCTTGGGACCGTAACCGATCGCCCCTGGATTGTTCTTCAGCGTGAAACAGGTTCGCCCTCGAAGGCAATCCGGCGTCTGCGATCTGGTTTGGTCGTTGCGCAAATTACGGCCTGCTGCATGCTTGTAATCTGTACAGCGCTTCTTCTCGATGGTCTTCACGCAGCGTTAGAAACAAGTGCGGGGCATCGCCTGGGTGATCCAATCCTTTTGACCGTACAGCGGCCTGAGGCTGAGATCAACTACTTCAACGAAGTTGAAGAGAAGGCGAAATCGGTGGCTGGTCTGTCACCATTGGCGTGGACTACCCAACTCCCGGGCAGTCAACCGATGTGGCAAACATTTAGAGTTCAGCCACCGCCCTCACAATATCGAGATGTCGCAATGGATATCGCGTGGCTTACGCCTGAGTCCCTTAATTTGCTGGACAGCCAGCCGATTGCCGGAAGGATGTTTGGGGCAAACGATCCAACGCGCAGGGTCGCAATTGTCGATGAGGATGCGGCGGCAAAACTTTTCGGCCTGCAGACGGCTGGTGTGGTGATTGAGGACTCTGCTGGTTTTCCGATCGAGATCATCGGCGTTGTCAAGAGAAAGTCGACGGATGCGATACAGCAAAGCGATCCAACGATTTACTACGGCTACGTTGATCAATCAAACGCACCGAGCCCAATGAGGCACGCACAGTTTCGCGTCCCTGTTGCACTTCCTCCAGCGGGCATCGAATTAGACGCTAATGCCGTGTCAGCGAACTATTTCGATGCGCTCAACCTGCCGTTGATAGCTGGACGAAAGTTCTCCGCGCAGCCAATTCCCGGCATGGGGCGCGTGGGAGTGATCAATCAAGAGGCGGCCAATCTCTTCTTCAACGGTAAGCCGCTCGGCGCTGGTGTGATCGATGACCGCGGTGTCAGAACCGAGATTATTGGCGTCGTCAAATCACAGGTGTTCGGGACATTTGAAAAGCACGCAGAACCCACGATCTACTTTCCGATGTGGCAAGACTGTCCCACGCGCATGACGCTGATCTTCAAAGAGGCGAAGCGGAACAGCGGAACACTTGCGGATCTTCGGCGCAAAATTGGAAATGCGCTGGGGTACAGCGCGGCGCCTATGCGCATTAACACTCTCAGCAATCAGTTGGCTCAATCTGGTCTGGCGGCGTTGCGGATTGCGACGCTGATTGGCAGCATGTCGGCGGCTACAGCGCTGATACTCAGTATCCTTGGTCTGCTGAGCGCGCAGAGCGATGCGGAATATCAGCGCCAGCATGAGCATGCTCTTCGTATTGCGCTCGGAGCTCAACGCCGGCATATCGTTTTTCTGGTTGTCGTAAATGCGTCCCGGCTTGCTTTGATCGGCACTGTAGCAGGGACGTTCCTGTCTTTCGCGCTCCTGCGTTTATTGATGGCCGATATTGCAGTTGTCGCTTCACCGCAATTTCAAGTGTGGCTGATCGCTCCTTTGTTGCCGGCGGCAATGGTGATTCTTGCGAGCATGATTCCTGCGTGGCGCGCTGCCCTCATCTCTCCTTTGGTGGTCATGCGAGACAGGTGACGCCGTGTTTGGAGTCGGAGATCTCATACATTGCCACATCTCGCAGAAGCTGGGGGTCGGTGTGAGAGCTCGGACCGAAGTCATAGGTTGATTTCGAACGGCCCGTGGCTAAAGCCACTTCCATGTTTTGCCTTGAATTCAGCAGCCTGAAGGCTGCTGTACCCTCCAGTTCGTGCTGCGCACGAATTTGGCTTGTGGTGATGCGGGCATCCGCTATCCCACCCTTTCCGCATAGAACGCGGAAAGGATGGGGCACCCCGAGAGTTGTGGTAGTTTCAGCAGGAGAAAAGATAGGGTGGGTATCCAGCATTTGGATCTTCTGCTTTTATGGGTGAGGCCAGATGGAGTTTCTGCTAATAGTGTTGATCGCTGGATCTTCTCTTCCTGCCTGGGCGTCGTTGGTGGCGGTCCGGAAGTTCTCAGCGGGCTTTTGCTTATCAATGGTCTTCTGGCTCGTGGCTGTGCTTCTCCAATTGATCTTCATTGTTCAAGTAGGGAGAGGCGCACTCACGCTTGATTATTCATTGAGGTTTGCAGCAGGCGGAATCTTGTGCGAAATCGCTTCATTGATCGTGGCCACAAGGTCTAATCGGTATAACGGTAGACCACTAGGTCTCGTTATCAGCGCATCGATTGGTATTCTCATTTGGTTAGTTTTGGTTTCTATGCATTAAGCGTTGATAGGTGGCCCTGGAATTATGCTTTTCCGGTCTTTGCTCGTTACGCAGGGAGTTTATGTTTTCCTGTTTTCAGATCTCGGAATGGAGGTCCCGGGGCTAAAGCCCCTTCCTTGCGGGCTTGTTTTTCAGGGGCATGAATGCCCCTGCTCCCTCCAGTTCGTGCTGCGCACGAATTTGGCTTGTGGTGGTGCGGGCATCCGCTATCCCACCCTTTCCGCATAGAACGCGGAAAGGATGGGGCACCCCTAGAGTTGTGGTAGTTTCAACATGAGAAAAGATAGGGTGGGCACCCGGCGAAAAACATCCCTCCGGGCTGAAGCCGTGCCCCTTCAAGACACGCGATCTCATGCGTTTTTCAGCACCATCAATGAAAAAGGCCATCCACGAGGGATGGCCTTTGGTGTTCGTATGGGACTGAGTTACTGGTTGATGCCGGTGCGAGCTTCGGCTTTTTCTGCCAGCACCTTATGGGCGGTGTCTTCGAGGGCCTGGGCCTGGGGCATGTAGGTGATGGCTTTCTGGATCATGGGGTCCCAGTCGGCGAGAGTCTTCAAGCGCACGGTTTCCCCATCCTGATAGCCGATGATGTAGGCGCGGATGTTGGCTTTGAGCCAGTCGCCGGCGGAGGTGATGTCCGCATCGGTGAAGGGGATGCCCTGGGTGGTGAGGAATTGCTTGAACGAGGTCATCACCGCTTCATCGATCTGGAAGTCCTTAGCCGCAGTGTGATTGCTGAGGTAGTAGGACGTGAAGTGGAAGAAGGCGTCGTTGTAGAGCAGGGTGTCCATGAAGTTGTTGGACTTGGGAGGCGTGATCTTTTCGTCTGGCGTGATGCCGCCGCCGCCGTAGACGGTGCGTCCGGAGTCGGTGAGCTTTACTTCCTTATTCGTGTTGTCGGCGGGGAGCGCGTTGGCGTGGTTGTAGTAGTCGTAGAGCGAGACGCCCTGATACTTGCGCTGAATGAGGCGGCCTGACGGTGTGTAGTAGTGATAGGTGGTGAGGGCGAGGCCGGTGTTTTCAGAGAGGTTATAGACGGTCTGAACGAGGCCTTTGCCGAAGGTGGTTTCGCCGACGATGAGTGCGCGGTCGTGATCCTGCAGAGCGCCGGAGACGATCTCGGCAGCCGAGGCGGTGTTGCGGTTGACCAGAACTACGATCGGGAAGGTATGGCCGCCGTTGCCATGAGTGGCGGTGTAGACCTGATCGGGATAGGCGCGGCCACGCTGCGAGACGATGACCTGGCCCTTGGCGAGCAGATGATCGCAGATTTCGACTGCCTGGCTGAGCAGGCCGCCGGGGTTGCTGCGCAGGTCGAAGACGAGACCTTTCATGTTGCCGAAGCTATTGATGGCGTCGTCGACTTCCTTGGCGCTGGTCTGCTGGAACTGGGTGAGATGGATGTAGCCGACGCCTGGGCGGATCTCGTATTTGAGATCGACTGACGGATGCGGGATGTCATCGCGGACGAGGTCGAAGGTGAGCGGCTTGCTCTGGCCTTCGCGGGTGACGGTTACGGTCACGTGGGTTCCGCGGGGGCCTTTGAGCATTTTGGCGACGGTTTCGGAGGTGAGGTTTTCGGTGCTCTTGCCGTCGATGGAGACGATGACGTCACCGGGTTTGAGGCCCGCGCGGTAAGAGGGTGTGCCCTCATAGGGAGTGCGGACGTAGATTTTGTTGTTCTGCTGCTGAATCAGCATGCCGATGCCGAAGTAGTGGCCGCGCTGATCTTCCTGCATGCGGGCGTAGTCCTTCGGGTCGTGGAAGGAAGAATGCGGATCGAGAACGCGCAGCATGCCGGGTATGGCGCCGTCGTAGATGGCGGTGTCGGCTTTGTCGCCGGTGATGGGGTCGGCGTAGTTCTGCTCGACGAGGGCGTAGACGCTGGTGAAGGCCTTGAGATTGTCGCGGAGTTGGGATTCATCCACGGCGGATTGAGCGCCTACTCTGCTTTGCAGCAGGGTTCCAGCGGCGGCGCAGATGCCGAAGAAAACAATGAGGGAGAAAATCGCCCGGCGGACGCGCGGAGTCATGAGTGGAAAAACCTCCAGACGCTGCCGCTGCGATGGGGAAAGGTCTTGCTCTGAGGAGGAACCCGAACCTGGCCGGAAAAAGGACCAGAAACAGGGCCGGAAACACAGCAAAGGCCCAATCCTGCCCACCGGCGCAGACGGAGCAATCTTGTGGGAAAGTATAGCATCGTACCGAGTTTGACGTGGTGCGGCGGGGAAAGACTCAATCGCGTTATTGGCCGGCTGAAAACGGCGGTGGGCCAGACCAATGTAGCGGTTGAGGTTCGAGCAAGGAGACTCTGTCCAGATCGAAACGGGCGTGGTGCTTTCGGGACGTTTACAATTGCGTCTAAGGATCAAGCCGAGGATTGGGAGCAGACCGCCGTGTGCGGCATGCCGGATTCGAGGACGACCCGTTGTTGAGTTCCTATGACCCTAAGACCATCCCGCTTCTCTGCAATTTCTTCGTTTGTCACTTCCGGAGTGTTTACTCGCGCGGCTGCGCTGGCGCTTGTTTCCGGACTTGTGACGGTAGGCGCTCAGGCCCAGGCGCATCCCTCTGATTCTGCTCCGCAAAGCGCGTATGGCGGGCAGGTTGTGGAGCAGGCGATTGCGCGCGTTAATGACCAGGTAATTTCGAGCTCCGATTACGAGCGTGCCCAGAAGGAGATGGACGACGCGGCGCGGCAGCGTGGCGAGTCACTTCAACAGATCGCCGACGGGCATAAGGATCTGCTGCGTAACCTGATCGACCAGCAGCTCTGGCTCTCAAAAGGCAAGGAGCTGGGCATTACGGGTGACGACGAGCTGATCAAGCAGCTTGACGATATTCGCAAGAAGTACAACCTGGCGACGATAGACGACCTGGAGAAGGCGGCCAAGGAGCAGGGCGTTTCGTTTGAGGACTTTAAGCAGAACATTCGCAACCAGATCATTACGCAGGATGTGATGCGCGAGGAGATCGGGCACAAGGTGCAGATTACTCCGGGCGAGGCGCAGCGGTATTACGAGGCGCACAAGGCAGAGTATCAGCAGCCGGAAAGCGTTCACCTGGCGGAGATTCTGGTGTCGGCTGGCGGCGCGGAGGGAACGGACGACCCGCAGAAGGTAGCGGCGGCGAAGGCCAAGGCGGATGATATTGAGGCCAAACTGAAGGCTGGCGACAGCTTTGACACAATTGCCCGTGCGCAGAGCGATGGGCCGACGGCGGCTGAGGGCGGCGATCTGGGCAAGTGGCAGCGCGGCGGGCTGAACAAGGTGTTTGAAGACGCAACTTTCGGGCTTAAGGCAGGAGAGTATACGGCCCCGATCCGGACGCGGCAGGGTTATGTGATCTTCAAGGTTGTAGAGCACAACACCGGTGGAGCAGCACCCTACAAGGATGTTGAACCGCAGGTGGAAGAGGCTTTGTTTGAGAGCCGCATGGAACCGGCGATCCGCTCGTATCTGACGGAGATGCGCGAGGAAGCGTATATCGACATCAAGCCGGGGTATGTGGATGCGGGAGCGAGCCCGAAGGAGACGAAGCCGGTTTACAGCGCGTATACGCCTCCAGCGCCGAAGAAGAAGCATAAGGCGCAGCGCGTACGGTTCCGCGAGACGGAGCGAGGTTTCCGCAATAAGAACAAGGCGTCGGTTGTGGATGTGTCTGCAGACACGACACCGGCCAAGCCTGCGGTGAACAGTACTGCAAAGGCATCAAAGGCTGCGAAACCGGTTTCAGAGAAGCCGGGCAAGCGCGAGAAGATTCGTTTTGGACAGGCTCCGCGTGAGACGCTGCCAAATGCGACGGAGACGAAGGTTGAGGATGCAGGCGCGCTGCCGAAGGATCAGGTGGACGCCACCACGGCGGAGATCACCAACCCGCTGGATCAGGCTCCGCCGGAAAAGAAGACACGTTTCAGAGATCGCGCCAAGCTGCCGAAGGAAAAGAAGCCGCAGGGTCCGCAACTGGACAGCTTTACGCCAGCGCCGCCGGATTCGCAGGAAGTGGCGGATCGGCAGACGCAGTCGGCTCCTCTGGGTCTAAACGGCGATACTGCGAAAAAGAAGAAGAAGCATCAGACTTCGAACGGACAGAAGACACGCATGCAGGAGCGTCCGAAGGACGAAACGCAGAAACAAGCGCCTGAGTTGACGCCTGCGGCTCCGGTGGCGGGAGCGCCTGCTCCGGCGAAGCCGACACCGGCTCCGGAGAGCACGACGCCGCAAAGCACAACACCACAGAGCACTACGCCACAGGGTACGAGTCCGCAGTAGCGGGGTTTGCGATTTGGTAAAGGCTGCCGGCAAGGTCCCTTAGGGTAGAAATACTTCCCTCAACGGCTAAAGCCGTATTCTTTTGGCAGCTTTTACGGCACGAGTAAACTCGTGCCCTTTCAAAACAGCGGTTTGCGGTTTGGTAAAGGCTGCCGGCAGAGATGCCGGCAGTTTTGTTTTGTACCGGGTTTTCAAGAACCGGAGCCTGGGCGCAGTCGTAGCGCGGAGGCTGAATGCTGTAAGCTGCCCGAATATGAAGGAAGTTTTTGTAGCCGATCTGGCAAAGCTTGATGAGAACAAGCCGTTTGATGGAGTGTTTCTGGTGCTGAGCAAGCAGCAGCGGACGACGCGCGCGGGGAAGCCGTATCTGAGCCTGACGCTTGGGGATAACTCAGGGCAGATCGAGGCGCGGGTTTGGGATGTGACGGATCACCGGATTGCTCCGGATTTTGAAAAGGGCGATGTGGTGAAGATTCGAGGGTGTGTCTCGAAGTTCGATGGCACGCTGCAGTTAAAGGTGGACATGCTGCGCGGCGTGATGGAGGTGGAGTATGAGCGCGCCGATCTGCTACCTGCGACTACGTATGACGTTGCGGAGTTATGGGTGAAGCTGCAGCAGGCTGTGGCGAGCTTTACCGAGCCGGATCTGAAACGGCTGGTAGAGGCGGTGCTGGCCGATCCTGCGGTAAGTGGGGCGTTTCGCGAGGCTCCGGCGGCGAAGCAGTTGCATCATGCATGGCTGGGCGGGTTGCTGGAGCATGTGGTGAGTTTGATTGGGCTGGCTGATCGTGTGGTGCCGCATTATCCGATCCTGATGCGGGATTTGGTTTTGACGGGCGTGATTCTGCACGACATTGGAAAGATTCGCGAGCTGGCGTGGGCGACGGGGTTTGAGTACACGCTGGAGGGGCAACTGCTGGGGCATATTCAGATTGGGGCTTCGCTGGTGGAGAAGACGATGGATGCGCTGCCGGGATTTCCGCCGAGGTTGAAGACGCTGGTGCTGCATATGATCCTGAGTCATCACGGGAAGCTGGAGTTTGGGTCGCCGAAGTTGCCGATGATTCCGGAGGCGCTGATGCTGAATTTTCTGGATGACATGGATGCGAAGATGCAGACGCTGATGACGGAGTTTCAGAAGTCGGAACGGATGGGACGGGCGGCGGATGAGATGACGGATAGGATCTGGGCGCTGGATCAGCGGACTATGTTGAATTCGCGGGCGTGGCTCAATGCTGACGAGTCGAAAAGCTGAGGGCGTGCGATGGCGGGGTGCACTAAGTGCGCGGGGTTTTCTGAGCGGATAAATTTCTCCACTCCTGGGGAATATAAGGATGTTGTCCGACAACTCATCGAGATTGTCGATCAAGGAATCTTTGTCCTTATAGAAGCAAGCTGCCCGCTACGCGATGTGTTTCAACCGGTGTGGCCCGACGATGTTTTGGCGCATGGCTTCCGGTGCGCCGCGTGTGGGCGGATGTTTGATCTGCGGGCGGATACGTACCATGGCGGGGCCAGCTGGAAGCCGCGATGAAGACGGTAATGCATGTAGAAGCTTAAATAAATCTTGCGGGAAGATCGTTTATAAACGAAACTATGAATGCGTATGAAATTCGTCATTACCTGACAGTCGAAGGGAAGGACGTATTCGAGGAATGGCATTGCAGATTGCGTGATACCAAGCTTCGAATTGCGGTTGACCGGAGGGTGAATCGGGTCGAGTTCGGCAACTTCGGAGATCATAAGTTTTGCCAGGACGGAATCTGGGAGTTGCGTATCGACGTTGGGCCTGGAATCCGAGTGTATTACGCGATGTCTGGCGCAAAGGTCATTTTGCTGCTCTGCGGTGGCGACAAGGGAAGTCAAAGCGCAGATATCGATAAGGCTTGCGATTACTGGAGAGACTGGCAACGCAGGAATGCGAGTAAGGAGGCGAAATGAACGATCGATCTCATGATGATGCGATGGCTGAGCGTTTTCGCGAGGATCCGGAATATGCGGTCCAGTTGCTGAACAGCATTCTTGAGGATGGGGAGCAAGGGGAGCTTTTGATTGCGCTGCGCCAGTTGGCGAAGGCGTTCGGGGGTGTACCTGTGATTGCCAAGCAGGCGAGCTTGAACCCGACTCAGCTTTATCGAACGCTCTCCGAGGACGGCAATCCAGAGCTTCGCAGTCTGGCCGCTATCCTAAGAGCAATGGGACTGCGTCTTGCGGTTGAACGGGTAACTGCGGCGTAATTCCTGACAGAGGACTGCTGAGACGAAGTAAGATGGCGAGGATATGAGCTATTTCCTTTTTAAGACAGAACCGGATGTGTATTCCTTTGATGACTTTCTCCGGGACAAGGAGACGGTGTGGGATGGGGTGACGAATCCTACGGCGGTGAAGCATCTGCGCGAGATGCCGAAGGGGACGAAGTGGATCTTTTACCACACGGGCGATGAGAAGACGGCGGTGGGGACGGGGACGGTGGTGAGTGTGGATGCGACCGATCCGAAGGTGCCGGTGGTGAAGGTGAAGGTGGGCAAGCGGCTGAAGACGCCGAAGACGCTGGCGTCGATTAAGGCTGAGCCGCTGTTTGCGCAGTCGCCGCTGGTGCTGATTGGGAGATTGTCGGTGGTGCCGCTTACTGAGGAGCAGTGGGAGTGGTTTGTGGCGTAGTTCAGGCTAAAGAGGAGACTTTGTGAACTCGTTTTGGCATAAACGCATACCATTTCGCTACGCCGTCTTATTTTTAATAGTGGTGTTTTGTTTTGCAGATTTGGGATATTTCTTCCCACTCAGTGCTCACCAGGATCTGCCGTTTCAGGTTATCGGCGAATGTGTTGCGTTACTGATACTCTCGCTGATTCTGCTATTGGGCTACTCATTGCAGAAGAGTAGTACTTGGAATGCTCAAAGGGGCGTCGTGAGGGTGATTGGGGTGGCACTTGTGTTTGCTGTTAGTCTCCTCACGGCGGATTGGAGACAGAGCTTTTCCGGCGATCACTTCGATTCCGCGCAACTTTTCACTCGTTTGTTGCGGGCTCTCTTAACAGGTATATTCACTTCTATTTTTATAGAGATTTTTCGACCGACCCCCCTGAAATCTTCGAAAGAGGAAGGAGTTGTTGTTTGAACAGGCGGAACAGCGTATGCGTTTCCGGAGGCGTTTAACATAAACGCAGGGAACCACGATCTGTCTGAAGACGGGACTTAAATTCGTTACAATCAATAGGTCATGATTCGTTTTGAAACTGCCGGGGAGTCGCACGGCGAGGCTTTGATTGCGCTCATTTCCGGTTTGCCTGCCGGGATTCCTGTCGATTTTGAGTTTGTGAACCGCGAGCTTTGGCGGCGCCAGCAGGGGTATGGGCGCGGCGGCCGCATGAAGATCGAGACGGACAAGGTCCATATTCTCTCGGGTGTGCGGCATGGGAAGACGATTGGGTCGCCGATTGCGATTCAGATTCCCAACCGCGACTGGAAGAACTGGGAAGAGAAGCTGCCTGTTGAGGCGGGCGATCCGGCGAAGCATCAGGCTGTGGCTTCTCCGCGGCCGGGGCATGCCGATCTGCCGGGGGCGCTGAAGTACAACTTCAAGGATGCGCGGTATGTGCTGGAGCGGGCTTCTGCGCGCGAATCGACTTCGCGGGTGGCGGCTGGGGCGTTTGCCAAGCTGCTGCTGCGGGCGCTGGGCATTGAGGTTGCGAGTCACGTGATTCGCGTGGGCCATGTGGAGCTGGAGCGTGCGGCTACTTGGGATGAGATTGTTGCCGTCACGGAAAAGCAGGACGTGCTGCTGAGCTGTGTCGATGCTGAGACGGAAGCGCGTATGAAGGAAGAAGTAGAAGAGGTTGCGCGCACGGGCGACACGGTTGGCGGGGTGTTTGAGGTGGTGGTGCACAATCTGCCTCCGGGTGTGGGCACGTATGCCAACTGGGATGAGCGGCTGGATGGGCTGCTGGCCTGGGCGGTGATGAGTCTGCAGGCCGTGAAGGGCGTGGAGATTGGCCGCGGCGTGACGGCGGCTGAGTCGTTTGGGTCGCAGGTGCATGACGCGATTCACTATGGGCCGGAGACTGCAGAGAAGCCGACGCGGTTTACGCGACACCAGAACAATGCGGGCGGCATCGAGGGCGGTATCTCGAATGGCGAGGACATTGTGGTGCGCGGGTATCTGAAGCCGATCTCGACGTTGCGCAGACCGCTGGAGTCGGTACGGTTTGATACGCGCGAGGCGACGGCGGCGAGCTATGAGCGGAGCGATCTTTGCGTGGTGCCTGCGGCGGGCGTGGCTGCGGAGGCGATGGTGGCGTTCATCATTGCGCAGCAGGTGCTGGAGAAGTTTGGCGGCGACTCGCTGGACGAGCTGAAGCGGAACTACGATGGGTACATTCAACAGATAAGGAATTTCTGACGCATTGGCCGGGCGATGCACCCGGCAGGGCGCCAAGCTAGACGTGCGATGATTCTGACGATTGTGAAATATCCCGAGCCCGTGCTGCAGCAGCCGGGCGAGCCTGTGACGGAGTTCAATGACGAGCTGCGGCAGTTTGTCGCCGATATGTTCGAGACGATGTATGCGGCGCAGGGGATTGGGCTGGCGGCTCCGCAAGTGGGCGTATCGAAGCGGGTGACGGTGATTGACCTGAGCTGCGGCAAGGAGCCGGAGCAGAAGATGGTGCTGATCAATCCGGAGATTACGTATCGCGAGGGCAAGCTGTATGAGGAAGAGGGCTGCCTGAGCTTTCCGGAGATTCGCGAGAAGGTGGTGCGTTCGGCGAAGGTGAAGATTCGCGCGCAGGATGAGAACGGCAAGTGGTTTGAAGCCGAGGGCGAGGAACTGCTGTCGCGCTGCATGCAGCACGAGATCGATCATCTGGATGGAGTGCTGTTCATCTTTCGCATCAGTGCGCTGAAGCGCGACCTGGCGCTGCGTAAGATACGCAAGATGCAGCGCGCGGGCGAGTGGTAGAGCGGAGGCTCCGGTGGCGGCTTTGAAGCTGGTTTTTTGTGGAACGCCGGAGTTTGCTGTGCCCACGCTGGAGGCGCTGATTGCCGCCGGGCATGAGATTGCGCTGGTGGTGAGCCAGCCGGATCGGCCGGTGGGGCGCAAGCAGGTGATGACGGCTCCGCCGGTGAAGCAGACGGCGTTGAAACACGGGCTGACTGTGACGCAGCCGGAAAAGATCAAGAACAATGTGGAGTTTCGCGAGCGGCTTGAGGAGATCAGGCCGGATGCGATTGTGGTGGTGGCGTACGGACGCATTATTCCGGCGTGGATGCTGGCGCTGCCGCGGCTGGGGTGCATCAATCTGCATGGTTCGCTGCTGCCGAAGTATCGTGGGGCTGCGCCGATTCAGTGGGCGGTAGCCAACGGCGAGACGGAGACGGGCAACACCACGATGCTGCTGGAGGAGGGTCTGGATACCGGGCCGATGCTGCTGCAGCAGGTGATTCCTATTGGGCCGGAACAGACGGCGGCGGAGATGTTTCCGATATTGGCAGAGAAGGGCGCGCCGCTTGTGCTGGATACGCTGGCTGGGCTTGCGGATGGAACGATTGTGCCGGAGGCGCAGAATCATGCGCTGGCGACGCTGGCGCCGATTCTGACGCGGGAAGATGGACGCATGGATTTTGCTGCGCGGAAGGCTTCGGAGTTGTTTAACCGCTGGCGCGGATTTCAACCGTGGCCTGGGGCGTTTGCGCTGCTGGAGGGGAAGAAGCTGATTGTGCATCGAATGATGCAGGTCGATGGGACGGCGGCGGTGGTTCCGGGGTTTACTCCGGGCGAGGTTCGTATCGATGGGCAGCGGATGCTGGTGGGCTGTGCCAGCGGGAGTGCGCTGGAATTTCTGGAAGTGCAACCGGAAGGACGTAACAGAATGAGCGCAGCAGACTTTCTGCGAGGGAATCCGGCGGCTGTGGGAACGCGGCTCGAGTGATGGCCGCGAGCAAGGCGGCTATTTCGCCGGCGCGGCGCGAGGCATTTCGCATTCTTTTCGAAGTGGAGCGCTCGGGAGCGCATGCGGACGATCTGCTACGGTCAAGCCGTGTGGATGCACTATCGGTGGCGGATCGAGGGCTTTGCACCGCGCTGGTGCTGGGGGTGCTGCGCTGGCAGATTCGGCTGGATGGGATGATGCGTCCGTTGCTGGCGAAGCCCAATGTGCGGCTTGACATTGAAGTGCAAACGGCCCTGCGGATGGGCGCCTTTCAGCTTCTGTTTCTGGAGCGGGTGCCGACGCATGCAGCGATCAACGAGAGCGTGGAGATTTGCAAGGCATCGGGGCATAGCTTTGCCGCGCGGATGGTAAATGCAGTACTGCGCAAAGCGGCGACGTGGCCGAAGCTGTCGGCGTGGAGGCTTCCGGGAAACTTGGATGCAAAGGCGTTGGCTGAGGCGACGGCACATCCGGCGTGGATGGTGGAGCGGTGGGCGCGATTCTACGGGATGGTGGCTGCGCGGGAGATTTGCGGGCATGGGCAGGAGCAGCCTGATCTCGTGGTCCGGGTGGTTGGACGCGAGACGGAAGGCGATCTGACTCAGAAGGGAATTCAGCTTGCGGCTGGAGGTTTGCTCACGGCGGCCCGAACAGTGATTGAAGGCTCTCTGAGCGCAGCGACACTTACCGATGCAGCGGTGAGGATTCAGGATGAGGGGTCGCAGTTGATCGGGGAACTGGCTGCGGCTGCTGTGGAGTCGCCTGAGAGGATTCTGGATTGCTGTGCCGCGCCGGGTGGGAAGACGCTGATTCTGGCGGAGCGATGGCCGCTGGCTGCGATCACAGCTCTGGAGTTGCATCCTGAGCGATGTGAGGCACTGCGGCGCAGGGTGCAGGCGGATGCGGAGGCTGCTCCTGAAGTGTACGGGTGGATTGCAGTGGTGCATGGCGATGCAGCAGGGCTGAATGACGCGGGGCTGAGTGTGGCGGGGCTTGATACGGATGGTGTACTGGAGGGCCCTTTAGATGGTTTCGATCTGATTCTGGTGGATGTGCCTTGCAGTGGGACGGGAACGCTGGGGCGGAATCCGGAGATTCGTCATCGGCTCGGAGCCGCGGATCTGGTGCGGCATCATGAGCAGCAATGCGAGATTCTGAAAAGCGTGTTGACCTATGCGGCGAGGGTGACGGAGCCGGGGAAGCGGGTGCGTGTGGTGTATTCGACGTGTTCGCTGGAGCCGGAAGAGAACCAGGATGTGGTGGCCGAGGTGCTGAGTCAGGTAGAGGGGTGGCGGCAGGTGTCTCTGTCGGAGCCGATATCGCGAATGAGTGAGCTTGGGCGGCTAACCGGGACAGGACGCGAGGCGATTGTACAATCGCTGACGGCGGAGGGGGCGATGCTGCTGTTGCCGGGGATGAGCGTTGCGGGAACAGGTCGAAAGCTCGAAACCGATGGGTTCTTTGCGGCGTTGATGGAGCGGGTGGTTTAAGGCATTTTCCGAATTACTGTGAACTTTCCGGAAGCGCTGCAGGTGAATTTTTCTTGAGGAAAAATCCACTCAACAGTCGCGACTTCGGTCTACATCAATTCGGAAAATGCTATAGCGTTTACTTTGCGACGGTGAGGGAGACGGTCGAGCCTACATCGACTTTGAAGCCGGCGGGTGGCGACTGGGCGATGACGGCGCCTGGCGGTGCTGAGGGGTGGATTGGAGCCGGAACTGGTGGCGCGGCGGTGGGACTTGCCGGCAGAGGGACTACGGTGCCGGAGACGCTCGGAATCGGCACATCCTGAAATTTGGGGGCGTCGAACTTGATGCCGACGTGGGTGAGCAGGGCTTGCGCGGTGAGGATGGGTAGGCCGCTGAGGTCAGGCATGACGAAGCCGTCTGCATGCGCGTCATCAGGCGCGGCCACAAGCAGATTGACGCTTGGTTTTTCGATGCCCTGGGCTTTGGCTTGCGGGTCTTGCGCCAGAACGGTGCCTGGATCGGAGGCAGACCAGGGAAGCTGCGATGGGGTGCCTTCTTCGAGACTGGAATGGCGGAGATTGAGCCCGGCGACTCTCTCCTGCAGGCCTACGGTGTTGGGAACCTCTACCTTTTGTGGGCCGAGGCTGTCGGCGACGCGGACGTGCCAGTCGCGGCGGACGACGGAGTTGGGGGCGGGGGACTGGGTGAGGATGTGTCCGGCGGCAACCTCGGAGGAGTAGTAGTGGTTATCGACTTCGAGATTGAGGCGCAGGCCAGCGGTCTGGCTGTGGGCCTCGGCGATGGTCATGCCGCGCAGATTGGGCACATGCACTTCAGCACCGTGAATGGCGAACTGCATGGTCAGAACGGCTGACGCGAGCGCGACGAGGACGAGCGCCGCGAACAGCAAGGCACCCTCGAAAAAACTCTGGATCGGACGGAGGCGGATTCTGCCGGGCCGGATGCGAATCTTTACCACTGAGTCAGTGTATGCCGACGGGGCTGCGCGGCTGTTGGCATGGTGTGTTCAGGGGTTTTATGGGAGCGGTTCGACGTCGTTGTAGTCGATGACGAAGTCGATCTCGGCGGATTTTTCGAGCATGGCGGAGACGGAGCAATACTTGTCCTTGGAGAGGGCCACGGCGTCTTCGACGGCTTTACGGCTGAGGGGCTGGCCGTTCTGGCCGCGCACGGTATAGGTGAGATGGATTTTGGTGAAGTAGTTGGGAGGATCTTTGCGCTTCTCGGCTTCGGCTGAGACGGTGAGCGATTCGAGTGGCTGGCGTTTTTTCTGCAGGATGTGGACGACGTCGACGGAGGTGCAGCCGCAAAGCGCGGTAAGAACCATTTCCATGGGGCTGGGTCCGGTATGCTGCGGGGATGCGTCCATTCGGATGGTGTGGCCGGAGTCCGTTTTTCCAAGGTAGATATCGGGGCTGGGTTCTGCGGAACTCCAGTCGCTGCGAGCGATCATGATGGCCTCCAAAGGCCTGAAATACCTTCCATTTGATTCTAAATAGATTAAAAAGTCGCAGGAGGCGGGAGTGGCAGGCATATCGCATCAGGCTAAGTGGATGGCGGCAGTAGATAGGATTTTAGAGAGTTCCAGATAGGTTGGAATAGGGCGGAGCGAATGATTGTTCTTGTAAGTGGAGATTTCAGGCGATAAACGCTGAAAGGGGCGGAGAACCTTGCGGTTCCTCGCCCCTTCACGCTCCGTTTTTTCGAAGGTCCGATTCGGTTACCGGATCAACTTCATCATGCCAGGTTAGCACCGGACATCCAAGCAGAGCCTGAGTTTCCTGTACGCCTCGACACCATATCCGTCGTGCAAGCTTACTAGCATTCCGTCCCGTTCACTGTCGCCAGCTTCCGGTTTGTCCTGCTCGCTGATCCCGTCTGCAGTGCTCTCCTAAGTTACTCAACTTAGTCTTGCCTTTCGGCTCGTCTAACTCTTTCTCCTAAGTTCCTTCTGCCTCGGTCTATCTGCTTTTCGTCTACTTGCTCCTTCTGGAAGATCACTCTTCGTTGAGATTGATTAAACACCTATTTCAGTTTTGTAAGTAGAGTATTTATTTGCCTTTTTCTGTGGAAATAAGCCGAAATCGGTGCAAATCCGTCACTTATCCACATAATCCACAGATAAACCGCGTTTGGAAATGATTTCACTGCAAGCCGCAGAGGTGGATTCGGTATTTGCGAGGGCTTAATAGCGAGAAATATGTGGAGATAAGAAGCTGCCGAGTGCAAAATACAGCACGTGCAATGCACAAGGGCGAGTCCTTTCGAGCTCGCCCTTGTGCTTTTCCGTATTTTCGAAGGTCCGGCTCGGTGGCCGGATCGTGCTCGTGAAACGGATTTAGGTAGTTCGTTCGAGCTCGGCCCGAGTTTCCCTCACCCGTCCGTTATCACATTCGATCCTCGAGTTTTCTTGTTGCGCTTCCTGAGATTCGTTACCGATTCTCTTGAAGGCCATAGACTACTCTCTCCTTCTGGAAGATTTCGCTTCCGTTGAGGACTTAGACTCAGCGCTTTTCTGCGGGGTTGCCACAACTGGGGAACTCGCTGGCGGAAAGACCTGGCTGCCGTGGCATTCACTGCGATGCGGGTTCGTAATCGTGGCAACAGCATGGCAATAATAGAATTGCAGCGGGTGAGGAACCCGCCGGATCGTTTTGATGAATAATGGCGCAGAAATTGAGTTGCAGGTCCGGCGAGGGCTTCATTCCTCGCTGATTAGCATCGCGAGCAACTTTTTTCTCGCGCTTTGCAAGTGCCTGGTGGGGGTGATCGGGCATTCGTTTGCACTGGTGGCGGATGGGGTCGAGTCGCTTTCGGATGTGTTCAGTTCCGGGGTGGTGTACTTTGGATTGCGGTTTGCGATGAAGCCACCGGATAAGGAGCATCCCTACGGGCATGGAAAGGCTGAGCCGGTTGCCGCCGCGATTGTCAGCGTGGGCATGGGTGTGGCCGCGCTGTTCATCGCGCTGGAGGCGGTCTCGCTGATCCAGACACCGCATCTGTTGCCGTTACCCTACACCCTCTATGTGCTGGTTGTTGTGGTGGCGCTGAAGATATTGCTGGCGCGCTACGTGTCGAGCGTGGCGAGCGATATCGATAGCACGGCAGTGAAAAGTGATGCGTGGCATCATCTTTCGGATGCGATCACGTCGGTCTTTGCATTTGTCGGGATTTCTGTGGCGCTGATTACGAAGAATCCTGCGGCAGATGACTGGGCTGCGCTGTGTGCTGTGCCGGTGATCTTGTACAACGCATGGCGGCAGTTGCAGGCGCCGCTCAAGGAGATTCTGGATACGGCTCCGCCGCCGGATATCGAGGCGCATGTGCGCAAGGTGGCGGCTTCGGTGCCGGGGGTGATTGGCCTCGAAAAATGCTTTGTGCGCAAGGTGGGCTTTCGATACTACGTGGATTTGCATGTGGTGGTGAATGGCAGCCTGACGGTGCGGGCGGGGCACACGATTGGGCATAAGGTGGAGGATTGCGTGCTGGCCGAAGTGAATCGCGTGGCGCGGGTGCTGGTGCATGTGGAGCCGGAGGAAGAGCTGTTCAATCCGAGCCACAGCGAGATGTAGAGCGGGAGGCGGGCATCAGTCCTGACTGCGGGTGCCGATGTAGAGGCCAGCGATGCCGAAGGTGTAGGGAATCCAGGAGACGCTGGTGAAGCCGGCTTCACGCATCATGGCGAGCATGGCGGGTGGTGGCGGAAACTTCTGCACGGATGCAGGCAGGTAGTTGTAGGGGCCGTCTTTGCCGCAGATAAGCCTGCCGATGGCCGGCAGCACGCGGTGGAAGTAGAAATGGTAGAGCTTGCCGAGCAGACCCTCCGGTTCGCTGAAGTCGAGGATGCCTAGCTGGCCGCCGGGCCGGAGAACGCGGCGGAATTCGATGAGACCTTCGCGGTAGTTGGCGAGGTTGCGGAAGCCGAACGCAGTGGTGACGAGGTCGAGCGAGCCGGATTGCAACGGCAGGTGCAGGGCGTCGGCTTCGAGAGGGATGGCGCTGCCGTGGCGCTCGAACGAACGGGCAAATTTGCGGGCTCCGCGGGCGAGCATCTGGTGGGCAAAGTCGGCGGCGATTACGGGGCGTGAGCCGGGCGTACGGCGCTTGAGCAGCGCCATGGTCATGTCGCCGGTGCCGCAGCAGATGTCGAGAACGGCGGCGTTGGGATTGGCGAGGATGGCGCGGAAGCGGCGGGCGGTGCGCCACCACCAGAGGCGGTCGATGTTGGCTGAGAGGACGTGGTTGAGCAGGTCGTAGCGCGGGGCGATGGAGTTGAACATCTGGCGCACGGCTGCGGCGGCGCTGTTTGCGTCGGAAGCGCCTTCGGGTGAAGCTCCGGCGGCAACGGTACGAGTTGTAGATGAATTTGTCACTTAACCAAATGCTTTCGTGCGTATTCCAACTTCATTTGCTCGGAAGGCAGCAGCTTATCTTCGATACTGCTGTAGGTTTCAACTACTCCTCGCAGATTGCGATCCTTCCAGAAGGCTGCGCCTACGACACGAATACGATTGAGAGCTGCCTTTTCTCGTTCTATTTTCTGATATTCGGTGCGTAGTTGATCCATCGCGCTATACACAGCTCGATTTCCGGCAAGCAGGGGAGCCGAACGATCTTTGACAACTACAGCGAATTCATCAAGAAGTCTCTTGAGCCCATCGGCGGATCTTTCCGGGATGCACGGTATTGTCGGAAAATCTGGTTGACCATTCGAGAGAGCCCACCGGCGATAATCGGTCAGTTCGAACTGATCGTTTGGAAAATCGCAGATCGAAAGCCAGAGTGATATTTCATTCGCAAAGGGCTCAAAAAATAGGTCGCAAGCGACTGTCTTCGATTGGTATCGGAGATGAAAGTTATCGAGAGCTTTGAGTTCAAAGCCTCGTTCGAGCAAAAAGGCAAAACTATCTTCTGAAAGATCTCGAAATCTGGATTGCCAGCTAGTGGTCGAAGCAGATAAGTCGCTCAAGCGTTTGGCGTTATCCATGGGCAGCGAGCACTTTCACTTCCACTTGCTCGGGAAGAGCTTTCGCCAGGGCGAGCATGTAACGGGCGGCTTCGAGCAGTTCATCGGTGGTGACGTCTTCAACAACGGTGGCGTCGCCGATGCCTACGGGCAGGATGAAGCGGCGGACGTCGCCACGGTGCTTCTTATCCTTTGCGCTGGCGTCGACCAGGCGCTGGGGGTTGAGCTTGAGCGCGGGCAGAGGGCCGTAGAGATAGACGAGGCCCATGAGGCGGTCGAACTGGGCTTCGGAGATGGTGCGTCGTTTGCGGCCGAGATGGAGCGCGGCGATGATGCCCCAGCCGACGGCTTCGCCGTGGAGCAGCTTGCGATAGCCGGTGACGGACTCGATGGCGTGGCCGAGGGTGTGGCCGAGGTTGAGGATCATGCGCAGGCCGTTTTCGCGCTCGTCTTTGCTGACGACGTCGGCCTTCATGCGGATGGAGGCGGCGATGACTTTTTCAAGCGATGCGGTGTCGCGGCCCAGGATGCGGGCGGAGTTCTCTTCCATGAAGCGAAGGAGAGCACGGTCGCGGATCATGCCTGCCTTGACGCTTTCGAAGAGGCCGGCGCGGAGCTCGCGATCGGGGAGAGTGTTGAGCAGTTCCATGTCGGCGAAGACGGCGAGCGGATGGTGGAATGCGCCGACGAGATTTTTGCCTTCGGGGAGATTGACGCCGACCTTGCCGCCGACGGATGAGTCGACCTGCGAGAGGAATGTGGAGGGGACCTGGAAGAAGTCGATGCCGCGCATGAAGCTGGAGGCGACGAAGCCGCCTACGTCGCCGACGATGCCTCCGCCGAAGGCGATGAGGATGGAGCTGCGGTCGCCGCCTGCTTTGGCCATCTCACGCAGGAGCTTTTCGACAGAGCGGAGGTTTTTGTGGCGCTCGCCTGCGGGGAGCAGGAGGATGGTCGGCGTGTTGGTGAAGGAGCTGAGGATGCGTTTGGACCAGAGGTCCCATATTTCGGGAGAGGTGAGGATGAAGAGGCGCTTGGGGAGTTTGCGTCCGAGGGCGGCTAGGATGCGCGTCATGCGCGCTTCTAGAGTGTCGATAAGACCGGTGCCGGCGAAGATCTGGTACTGCGCGGATGGAGTCTGGACTTTGACTATCTGCATCTTCTTCATCGTAACGCAGTGGTCACGATGCGGGATTTTGGCGTGGCTTGATGCAGACGAGTCTTCATAAACTTGGAGCGGGGTGTAGAGATGGAAAACTCTGAAGCTCTCGCGGCTTCGTCTCAAGCGTACTCGGAAGATTTCTACGTGCTGAGTGATTGTTGCGTTACTTGCGGCGTGCCTCAGGTTGCGGCTCCGGACTTGGTGGGATGGACTAACGATCCATCCCCGGTTTGTTACTGGAAGGAGCAGCCCGGTAATACGCAAGAAATAGAGCAAGCAATCGCTGTTCTCGATGCCCAGGAATTCAATTGCCATCGTTATCGCGGACGCGATCCGGAGATACAGAAGCGAATCGGCGTTGAGAACTGCGATTTTCCGGTGATACAACCTTCGATGCCGTCAAGAGTTGCTGACGTGCTTCATTTTGCGAGCGTTGAACCGCGTGGGTTGCTGGGCAGAGTTTGGGCGAAGAGTTTGGGCAAAGATTGAACAGATGATGAGCTTTGATTTGGAAATTTCCTGAGTTGGAAGCCATCGTCGTAATTCAAAAGGCATTGCGCTTCGATTCGATGCGTTCGAAAATTTGCCAAAGTTTGGCCGATTCGATGTCCGATACGTCTACATCATAGATTTCCTTAATACGCGCGACGAACTCATCATTGTTGTCTGCGGTGTGAAAGTCCCACATACTCGATTCATCGGAGATCCAGGCCCATTCCAGTTGCAAGACGCGGTGGATAAAATCATCGGTCAAGGATGGAAAGGCATTTGTCTTCTCTTGTGAGGCGAACTCGATGGGGACTTTCGTACCGGGACGGGGCACGGGTTTACCCTCATTCACTAGCTTTGTTTTGCGTTCAGAGAAGCTCTGATCGAGGTCGCGGATCGCTTCCTCTTTTGTTTCGCCGCTGCCAGAGACATGCCAGTTCAGGATTTGTGCATGATAGGGCGGAGTTTTGAAACGCTGGCCCACGTAAGGCTGCTCAGGACTCTGCTTCTTGAGCCGGATCGGATAGTCTGCCAGACTCCACTGAACTTTGCGGTACGACAGCAGCCGCTTCCACAGGATGTGAATTTTATCGGCCAAGCGCATTGCGAGTCTTCGAAACATATTGGGTTCGTGTGCATCCGATTGTATGAGCAGTGGCTGTGCTGACGTACTTTGGTAGTCTCAGAGGTTATGCCGCAATTGGAATTAGTCGATTATCTGGTGATTGGCGCTGGTGTTGCTGGATTGCGTGCTGCTGTTGCGCTGGCTGAGCACGGCGATGTGCTGGTGGTGACGAAAGAGGCGGTTGGTGAATCGAACACGCACTATGCGCAGGGCGGGATTGCGGTAGCGGAGCAGGATCGCGGGGAGATTGCTCTGCATCTAGAGGACACGATTGCGGCGGGCGATGGGCTGGTGAATCGTGATGCGGCGCAGGTGCTGGTGGCCGAAGGGCCGGAGCGTGTTGCTGAGCTGATTGAGTGGGGTGCGCGGTTTGATCGCGAGCCTGCGGCTGAGGGTGGAAGGCTACTTCGGACGCGCGAGGCTGCGCATTCGAGGCCACGTATATTGCATGCCAATGGAGATGCTACCGGGGCGGAGATCAGCCGTTCGCTGGCGGCGCTGGCGTTGGGCAATTCGCGGATCAGGTTTGCTGAGTGGACGATGGCGACTCGGCTGATTGTCGTGGATGGTTGTGTGTGTGGCGTTGACGTGACGAGTGCGCGCGGCGATGCAAATGCACAACGGCGCGTGATGGCGCGGGCTGTGCTGATTGCTTCTGGTGGTGCGGGCCAGGTGTATTCGGATACGACGAATCCGGCGGTGACTACGGGGGATGGGATTGCGTTGGCGGCGCTGGCTGGGGCTGAGCTGGCGGATATGGAGTTTTATCAGTTTCATCCGACGGCGCTGTCGCTGCCGGGGGTGGCGCGGTTTCTGCTTTCGGAGGCGCTGCGGGGTGAGGGCGCTTATTTGCGCAACGATCGGGGAGAGCGTTTTATGGAGCGCTATCATGCCGGACTGGAGCTGGCTCCGCGGGATGTGGTGGCGCGGGCGATTGCGCGTGAGGGCCTGTATCCACTTGCGTCGGATGCTGCGGGAAATGCGCGGCCGGTGTATCTGGACATGCGGCATCTGGATGGCAAGGTGCATGGGGTCGCGATTCATGAGCGGTTTCCGGGGATCAGTGGGTTTCTTGCGCGGCATGGGTTGGATCTGGCGGCGGATTTGATTCCGGTGCGGCCGGCGGCGCATTACCTGATGGGCGGGATTCGCACGGATCTGGATGGACGCACGAGTTTGCCGGGGCTGTATGCGGCGGGTGAGGCAGCTTGCACGGGTGTGCATGGGGCGAACCGGCTGGCTTCGAATTCGCTGCTGGAGGGGCTGGTGTTTGGGGTTCGGGCGGCGGAGGCGATGCTTGGGGATAGATTGTCGCTTGTGCGGTTCGAAAGAGAGTCGAAGCGAAGCGGTTCCAAACAGGTTGACGAGGAGATTGTGCCAATTATCACCGAGTTGCGGACGATGATGTGGCAGCATGCAGGCTTGTTGCGAGATGAGTCTGGTTTGCGAGCTGGTTTCGATCGCTTTTGGCCAATGCTCGAACGCTACGAAGCATTAGTCAGAAAAGCGCAGTCGAGCCGGGCATTGGTTGAGGCAGGAGCTTTGTTGCACATTGCTTGGATGATTATCGAGTCAGCGTTGGAGCGCAAGGAGAGCAGGGGAGCGCACTTTCGCAAAGACTATCCAAAGCGGAACGATATTCAATTTCCCAATCATTCTATTGTGGATTCAGATGGCATAGTTCGATTTGAACCTATCTGAAAACGGCAAGCAACTTGCTCATCCGCGTTTTGTAATATGTCTTGGCGCATGCAGAATCGAGAAGAGCGCACAAATGCCGAGAATCACGGCCATGATGGCGAGCGACCAGACGGTAGGGATTTCGATCCAGTGCGCCAGGAACATTTTGGCTGCGACGAAGGCGAGCAGCGCTCCGAGGCCGTAGTGCAGGTAGTGGAAGTGATCCAAGAGGCTGGAGAGCGCGAAGTAGAGCGAGCGCAGGCCGAGGATGGCCGCGATGTTGGACGTGTAGACGACGAAGGGGTCGCGCGAGACGGCGAGCACGGCGGGGATGGAGTCTACGGCGAAGAGCAGGTCAGTGGCTTCGACGGCCAGGATGACGAAGAGCAGGCTGCGCTGGTGTTTCTGGAGCTGGATGACCCAGCCGGGGAGCGCGTCGGAGGCTGACTGGCCGCGTAGTAGTCGCCAGGCCGCATAGAGCAGGATGGTTCCAAAGATGTAGGAAACCCATTCGAAGCGGTCGAGCAGCGAGACACCGAGGACAATGAAGACAGCGCGGAGGAGGATGGCTCCGAAGACGCCCCAGAGCAGGGCGCGGTGCTGCTCGCGGTGGCTGATGCGGAATCCGCGAAAGAGGATGAGAAAGACGAAGAGATTATCGATGCTGAGCGATGTCTCGATGGTGTAGCCGGAAGCGAATTCGAGTGCTGCCTGATGGCCTTTTTCGAAGTTGAGCCAGAAGGCGAATCCGCCAGCGGCACAGGCTACAAACAAGCTCCAGAGCCATGCGAGCTTGGGTCGGGGCTTATCGGTGCGGCTATGCGGCAGCAGTGCGTCGGCGGTGACGAGAGCGAGGACGGCGATGTGGAAGCCGATCCACCACAGGAGTGGGGCGCCGGCGATCTGACGGTTCCATAGGGCTGGATTGAGAGCTTGGATCGCCGTCGCAACGTGCATGTCTTGATGCTAGAGCATGCTGTCCGGCTGCTGGATATGGGTTGGAGACGGAGTAGACAGCCTGCCGATGGATAAACGTATTGTTCCTTTGAGAGATAGGGACTAAAATGCGTTACGATAGCCGTATCGCGATGATGCAGGATTCCCCCAATCTGCTGTGCGTGACGCTGCAGTTGATACGCGATGCAGTGGTGACGGCAGATTCAGAGGCGCGGGTTCAGGCGTTGAATCCGGCGGCTGAGGCTTTGTGCGGGCAGCTGAGTTCTGATGCCTCTGGAAAGCTAGTGGATGCGGTGTTCCAGATGGCTGCCGACGCGAGTGTCTCTCTGAAAACTATTGCAGAAGAGGCGATGCGAGCAGGAACCAACGGCGAGACAGTCGCAGCCGGGCTGAAACAGCTTACGTTGCTCGGTGAGGATGGACGGCGAATTTCTGTTGAAGTATTGGCTTCACGGTATTCAGCCGACGACGGAACAGGCAGCGGCTGTGTTCTGGTGCTGCACGATACGAGCCGTGTGATGGAGTTGGCGGAGCGGATTTCGCACTCAACTCAGCATGATCCGCTGACCGGGCTGCCGAATCGAATACTACTTGTGGACAGGCTGGAGCAGGCGACGAAGTTTGCCGACCGCAACAATGAACAGCTTGCCGTGATCTTCATTGGGCTGGATGATCTGACGCGCGTGCGCAGCGAAGTTGGAGCTGCCGCCGGCGATGCGCTGGTGCGTGAGGCGGCGTTTCGCATTGGCGCGGTGATGCGCGAGTCCGATACGGTTTGCAGGCTCGGCGCGGATGAGTTTGTGGTGCTTGTGCCGGGAGTTCGTTCGCTGAGCGATGTGGAGGCTGTTGCAACCAAGCTTATCGACGAGTTCGAGAAGCCGTACATGGCAGAGGCAGACGCGATACAGACAGCTTGCAGTGTGGGTATCAGCGTGTATCCGCAGGATGCAAACGATTCGGCTACGCTGATGCGACTGGCGGATGGAGCGATGCACCAGGCGCGCGGCAACGAGGGAAGCCGGTGCCGGTTTGTGAATGGAGCCGCAGGCAAAGTCTAGCGGCGATCGATGAGTTTGATTGATTCGAGGAAGACGTCACCGGAGATGGTGAGGCTCTTGGCGCTGATTTTGTCCATGGTGTCCTGCGGGGTGTGGTGCCAGCCGTCGGGGGTTTGGGCGTTGTGCGGTCCGTAGTTGACGTCGATGATGTCGATGGATGGTACGCCACGCTTGAGGAAAGGCAGATGGTCGTCTTCTTCCGCGCCTTCGGACGCGAAGAAATATTTTGCGTGGCCGGTGTTACGGGCAGCTTCGGCTACCAGAGCGGTTAGCCATGGTGTGGATTGGGATTCCTTCAAGACATCGAGGTCTTTGTCGCCGATCATGTCGGCGAGCAGGAAGGCTTTGATGCGCTGCAGCGTGCCGTCCTGGCTCCATTTGGCGGCTAGATGGCGGGTGCCCCACATGGCTGTGGAGTCGCTCCACTGGTTGGCGCTGTAGGGCGGGTTGGCGATGGCTTCTTCGCCGTCGTCAAAGAGCAGCCAGACACTGTAGCCGTCGAGCTTGCCGCCGGTCATTTGCGGGCGCAACTCGTTGGCGATCTCGATGAGCAGGCCCGTCGTTGCGCCGCCGTCATTGGCGCCTAAGAAACTGGTGTCTTTGAGCGGGTAGTTGGTTTCGTAGTGAGTGCAGAGGACAATGACACCATCCTTTTTACCGGGAAACTTGACGATGAAGTTGTGCATCGGCACGGGGCCGATGGGGGTGTTGGCAGTGAAGGTGTCTTCTTCGAGATGGTCGTGCTTGAATTCGTTGCGTAGGAAGGATTCGGCCTTGGCATGACCGGGGCTGCCTGCCCAGCGTGGGCCGATAGCGACGAATTGTTTCGTGATGTCGAAGGCGCGGTCGCCATTGAAGTGCTGGGCAAGAGCGGAGATGGGCGCGGAGGCGGGCAGGACAAGTCCTAAGAAGAGTGCTGCCGACAATGCGCGCTGCGGTCTCATGCTGCCTGCTCCTTTACACGTTTGCGGTCAGGGTGCACCCACCATGCTACGCCGATACTGATGATGTAGAGCAGCAGCATGGGAACGGCGAAGGCGAATTGCGTGGTGATGTCGGGCGAGGGCGTGATGATCTCGACGATGATGAAGATGACGAGGATAGCGTAGCGGAAGTTCTTCCACAGAAACTTCGGACTGACGATGCCGAACATAGCCAGGAAGAAGATGACGACCGGCATCTCAAAGACAGCGCCCATCCCGAGGATGAGCGACATGAAGAAGCTGGTGTATTCCTCGATGCTGATGATGGGATGAACGCCGAGCTGCTTGCTAAGGTCGCTGATGAGGAACTTCATCATGCCGGGAAAGACGAAGTGATAGCCGAGGTAGGTGCCGGTGAAGAAAAGGATAATGGCCGAGGCCATGAAGGGCACGACGAAACGTTTTTCGCGCTGATAGAGGCCAGGTGAGATGAAGAGCCAAACCTGGAAGAGGATGAAGGGCGCGGCGAGGATGGCTCCGGCGACGATGGGAATCTGAATGTAGCGCAGGTTAACGAGGTCAGCTGGATGGGTGAAATTAAGCTGGACGTGGATGGCGTCGAGTGGGGCCTGAACAATTTTGTAAAGCTGGGGCGCGAAGAAGACGGCGACGACGTATCCGGCGGCGAGATAGATGATGGAGTGAATGAGGCGGCGGCGGAGCTCGTCGAGGTGTTCGAAGAGGCTCATACCTGGGAGTTCGGCGCGGTCGCTGATGGCTGCCTTGGCGCGATCGATCGCGTCGGGCACGTTGGATAGATCAGGCATGGTGTGCTGGCTGCTCCATTCCTGATGATTCGCCGGTTTTGGCGGGTGTTTCTGAGGATTCTGTAATTGCTGAGACTTCTGAGGCCGTGGCTTCCGTGCTTTCGGCTACCGTTGCATTTTCCGGTTCGGCGGCGGTTTCGGCTGGCGCTTCTGCTGAAGTAGACCGGAAAGGACGGTTGGCTGCGACTGTTTCGCCGGTGCTGGGCGGTTGAATGCGGACCTGGTCGGGTGGGAAGCGGCGCGGCTCGCCACGGACTTCGCCTTCGACGGATGGTGTAGCCTCCGCGGTATCCGGGGCAGCGGTGGAAGCGTATCCGTAGGCGGTTGGTTCGGGTTCTTGCGTAGCTTCCGGCTTCGCGGGCTCAACAGGTGCCGGCTCTGGAGCAGGCGGTGCGGCGGCTCTGGCTGCGGCCTCGGCGGCCAGCTTCTTCTGGCGGTCGGCTTCTTCGGCGGCGCGCAACTCTTCTTCCATCTGGTATTTGAAATCGTTGGAGACCTTGCGGAACTCATACATGAGTTTGCCGATCTGTCGGCCAATCTCCGGTAGGCGGCGCGGTCCGAAGACGACGAGGGCGAGCAGCATGAGGAACAGCGTGTCGGGGATGCCGATGCTCGCGGTCTGAATGTGAAGAGGAGGTACCAAAGCTGCCATCGATCCCTAACGCCCTGATGCGGGCTAAATTCCGGCTTTGGCTAATGATACCTGTCGGCGGTGAAGGGGACCAAACGGGGTGAGCCCTCGCATGCGCATGGCTCAGACTCAGGCTATATGAGGTAACAGTAAGGTTTTAACGATATGGGGGGCAACCCGATGGGAAATGGTTAGGAAAGGGTCAAATGTAACGTAGGATCAAGGATGAAATGATTTGCCTTGCTCCATCATGGCAAGAATCAGTTGCATCCGTTTTTCTCTGGTTTCGGGCTTCTTTGCCGTTTCGAGGCGATAAACGATCGCATAAACATTAGCTCTGTTTAGCGTCTTGAAAAACGCCTCCGCTTTTTTACTTTTACTCAATTCCCTCAGAAAATCTTCCGGCGGGCTAGCATTCCTGGATGAAGCATAGGCGGTTTTCCATCGGCCATCAGCTTTTGCTGCTTCAACCGCCTCCATCCCCGCAGGGGTCATCTCTCCTGCTTTCATAAGGCGTTCCACATGTTGAGTGTTTATTTTCGACCAACCGCTTTTGGGGCGTCTTGGTGTGAATTTCTGGAGCCATGACAGTTTGTCGAAGGACTTCTTCTGACCATCGATCCAGCCATAGCAAAGCGCCTGATCAAGCGCTTCAGCATAGGTCAGGGGTTTCTCAAGCGGATCTTTTTTGAAAATGTGCAACCATATGCCCTCTGATTCCGCATGGTTTTTCTCCAACCAATGCCGGAAATCCACAGCTGTTTTGAAATGCAAGGTTTGCATACATTGTGTTCCTGTCTTGTATCTTCGCGATCTGCGATGGAGGATCTTTGGTATGGAATCGCTCCTACTCTGTCGTCTGTTGCTTGTCGCGAATCTCCATGCTCTGAATCAGGCCGTTATCGATGCGGTAGACGTGTTCGATCATCAGGTCCATGAGAAGTGCGCCGGTTTTATCGTGAACGACCTGATGCACTGAGACCGCGATGCGTCCGTCGGGCTCGGCTTGAAAGCCGACCGGATCGACATGGGGATCGAGGATGGCCCATTGGCGGGTCCAGTAGTCGCGCACTCCCTGATGACCGTGGACCCAGCCGCCTTCCATGCCGTTGGGCCACAGCACATCGGGTTGCATGAGGGCCAGCGTGTCTTCGAGTTCGCGTGCGTTGAAGTGCGCGTAGGCTGCGTTGAGAAGTTCGCGATCGTTCGTCATCTTCGGCTCCTAAGGTGAGAAGGTTGCTCAGGTGTGCGGAGGGACGGTGTCCGCGAGTGCTGACCGCTACATCCACGTTACAATAGAGAGAAGGGATGTGAGCGTTCGCGCTGGTTTTTAGCATCGGCGCACATGATGCTCGCGTCCAATGATGAAAGGGTTGCAACATCCCCGTGGGTTGGGCCTTTGGCAGCGAATCCACTGCAACCGTTTGCTTTCAACATCCCCGTTTGCGTGTCTCTCAGGCGCACAAACTGAAGGCGGAATATACGGTGACTTCTTTGTTAGAGGAAGTACCCGGGATCGAAGTCGATACCCGGCTATCTTGCAGTTTAGAGAATTATCTCGACCTGCCCGATCACACTATGGATGACCGCATTGCTGCTACGCGGGTCGCGCTTGGCTCTCGCGTGCTGCTGCTAGGCCATCACTACCAACGCGATGAAGTGATCCGTTTCGCTGACTATACCGGCGACAGCTACAAACTCTCGAAGGTTGCTGCGGAGACCGACGCGGATTATCTGATCTTTTGCGGCGTGCATTTTATGGCCGAGAGCGCCGATCTGCTTGGACGGCAGGACGCGAACGGCAACACGATTCAGCAGGTGATTCTGCCTGATCTGCACGCCGGCTGCTCGATGGCCGATATGGCAGAGATTTCGCAGGTGGAAGCTGCGTGGGAAGTGCTGGAAAAGCTGTGCTTGACCGATGGCCTGGTGCCGCTGACGTATATGAATTCGTCGGCTGCGATCAAGGCGTTTTGCGGTGAGCGTGGCGGACTGGTGTGTACTTCATCGAATGCGCGGGCGGCGTTTGAGTGGGCCTTTGTGCGTGGGCAGAGGATCTTCTTTTTGCCCGATCAACATCTGGGCCGCAACACTGGTTATGCGATGGGTATTCCGCTCGATGAGATGACGGTGTGGGATCCGTGGGCGCTGCAGGGTGGGCAAACGAAAGCTGCATTCGAGGCGAGCAGGATCATTCTTTGGAAAGGCCATTGCTCGGTGCATCAGCGTTTTTTGCCGGGGCATGTGGATCAGGTGCGCGCGAAGTATCCGGGCATTCAGGTGATTGTGCATCCGGAGTGCCGCTGGGAGGTTTGCCAGAAGGCCGATGCGCTGGGATCGACGGAGCGGCTGATTCAGATTGTGGAGGATGCGCCTTTGGGCTCGGTCTTCGCAATCGGGACGGAGATTCATCTGGTCAACAGGCTGGCGAAGCGCTTTGCGTCTGAGGGCAAGAAGATCATCACGCTTGATGATGCGGGATGTCTGTGCACGACGATGTATCGCATCAGTCCACAGCATCTGGCGTGGGCGCTGGAGAACCTGATCGAGGGCAATGTGGTCAATCGCATCCAGGTGCGCAAGCCGGTGAAGCACTGGGCGCGCATTGCGCTGGATCGCATGCTGGAGATTGGTCCGCGTAACTAGGTTCTTCGCAACTAGATCGCGCTCGAAGAGAATCTTCCGTGCAGTGTTTACGTGTTACTGAATTGTGATGCGCAGGTAACACGCAAGCACTGTTGCGGTGCTTTCTTTTGCGGTGCGAGGGGCGTATCCTTGAGGTAAGGATCCATACTCTCGGGCCGCGATTTTCTCATGAAGACTTTTACTCTCGATGAAGCGCAATCCATTCTGCCACTTGTTGAGTCGCTGCTGAAGCGGGCGATGGAGAACAAGGAAGCTGCCGAAGCGATTGACTCAGAGTTAAACGCGCTGTCGCGGCGTATTCAACTGACCGGCGGGATGAAGGTGGATGTTGGTAGCGTTGCGGTTCGGCGCGGGCTGATGGAAAAGCATGTGGGCCAGGCGCGTGAACTTGTAAGCGAGATCGATGAGATCGGTGTGCAGATCAAGGATCTGGATACCGGATTGCTGGATTTTCCTTGCCGCATTGATGATGAGATTGTGCTGCTGTGCTGGAAGAGCGGTGAAGCTGCGATTGAGCACTGGCACACGATGGAGTCGGGATTCAAAGGGCGGCAGCCGATTGATGAGCGCTTCCGGCGGAAGTCGGATTCGAATAATCGGCCGAACTAGCTTCGCATGAAAGCGTTCAAGGCATGTGATTGAAGTGCCTGATTCGCTGGTCTCTCCTGCAGATGGATTGCTCTTAAATCGAGAACTCTCTCGCAAGAAGAGATCGAATCTATTTCCATGGTTTGAGAGCTGGCCATAACGTCTGAAGGTCAGGGGTCAATCCAACGCAGTGATAAATTGGCTGGTTTTCATCAGGCCGTGCATAAGGATTGTCAGGGCGCGCAACGAGCACTAGAGATTTGCAACTCTTGACGTACTTCTCCGGTGAATCCTCGTCCATGAGAATCAGGCTTTGGCCTGTATAGTCTCGCGGACCCCAGATCCAATAGTTGTTGGCGGTGCTGATTGCCTTGGGCAAGCCGTACTTCGGCCCAAAGAGATCGACGGCCCCGGCGTCGCCATAGTTAGAGGCTCCAATTGCCGTTACTTTCTGCTCCTCGGGCGGCAGAGAGTGAACATACGCCGCTACTATCTTTACCCGCTCTTCCCACCCCATCATGTCGGCATAAATCTGCGGGAGCTGGCTTTCCGGCTGGTTCTCGAATTTCTGTTGCTGAATTCCCAGCTTCCTTGTGTACGCGATGTACTGTTCTATTGAAAGTAAAGGAATCGCAGTCGGTGCAATCAGCGCTCCAACCAAGAGCATCATCAATGCATAGACTGGCCGGAACCACTTAATCACGCGCGCATCCGTCAACTGCTCAAAAAATACTGCGCCGGGAGCGAAGACAACGGGATAGACCGGTGCAACGTAGTAGAACTTGCCCTTCAGCAGGAGCATGCATCCCAAAACGCTCAGGAATCCTCCGGCAAGAACCGCGTAGCGCTTGCCCCGGGGAGAAATCAAAAACCACAGCGCCAACACCACCAGAAGCGATGAGACAAATCCCATCATCTCCGACTGCTGCGCCAAATAAGGCAGCGGCGGCAGCATCACATCGCGTCCATTTTTCCGTACGCTGCTCACTAATTGAACGAAGGGGAAATTCCAATGAAGTTGCCAAAGGAAATTTGGGAGAGCGATAAGCGTGGCAAGACCAGCGCCTGCCCAGAACCAAGGCCGTGCAAAACTGCGGCGCAATTGCGAAAACGCAACGCCGACAAGGAGGCCGGCGACAAAAAACAGCACTCCGTATTTATTGAGCAGCGTAATGCCCGTCAAAACTCCGATCCACAACCAGTTCCTTTCGTTGCCTGTTTGAACAAGATCCACAAGAAACCATGCAATAAGCGTCCATAAGAGTGGATCGAAGGCATTCATCGTAAACAAATGCGAAAGCGTCAGGTAGATTGGCGCAACAAGTACGGCAAGCGAGGCCAGGAACATCGCCCAGCGCTTGCTCCCTAGTTTGCGGGCCAGCAGACCGGTCAACACGATGGAGCCTACATCGGCCAGCATCGGTAAGAGCCGCAGCGCATAGAGCGAAACCCCGATCGTATGCTCCAACAGCCAGGCAATCCACGCGATCAACGGGGGCTGATCCATGTATCCCCACGCTGGATGCTCTCCGCAAGCGAGGTAGTACAGTTCATCGCGGAAATATCCATAGTTACGCGCCGCCACGATGTAAATAGCAACGCGAACAAGCGCAACGCAGCAGACGATAGCCAAGCCTGATATCAAGCTATTTGAGGATGCACTGGGTTGAGAAACCGTGTCTTTTTTAATTTGTCGCCCCACTGGTTTAAGTTGCTGTGGTGCCGTGCGTACCATCATCACGAATCGATATGTCCTCGATCTGGGGTACGTACTTCGAAGGAACGTAGTTCAGTAGAACTGCGAGAAATTTCGAGATCGTCTTACTCTGCGCGCAGTGCGCGCGCCGGATCGATTGCAGCGGCGCGGCGTGCGGGCATGAGTGTGCCGATGATCGCCAGTAATGGCAGAATGCAGACTGCGATTGCCATTGAGACTGGATCGTGCTGCGAGGTCTGTACTAGCTGATCTTTCGCGAAGCGGCCAGCGAAGAATGCGAGCGGCAGACCGACGGCAACGCCCAAGGCTGCGAGCAGTGCGGCCTGGCGCAGAACCATCCACATGACATCGCTGCGTGAGGCGCCGAGGGCCATGCGAATGCCGATCTCCTGCGTGCGCTGCGAGGTGATGAAGGAGAGCACGCCGTAGATGCCGACGAGTGAGAGAACGAGCGCTGCTCCGGCGAATGTACCGAAGAGGACGAAGGCAAAGCGCGCGCCGGCGTAGCCGTACATGTCGAGCATCTGGCGCATGCTCATGGCGTCTACGATGGGTTGGTCTTTGTCGATGGCGTAAACGGCCTGGCGGACGGGGTTGAGCAGGCTATCCGCAGGCAGGCTGGTGGAGACGACTAGGGTGCCGGCGTTGCCTGGAGCCACGGTATAGGGCAGGAAGACGTGCGGGAAGTTTTCGTGGAAGCCGATGAAGAAGGGCATATCAGTGACGACGCCGACGATGGTGAAGGGTGTTTGTCCGAGCGCGGTCTTGCCATCGGCCTTGAACTCGGGCAATGCGATGGTGCGCCCGAGTGGGCTTGCTCCATTGAAGTAACGCTGGACGAAGTTCTGGCTGACCACGGCGTCGTGCGCCTTGGCTGATATTTCGCGCTCGTCGAGGAAGTGGCCGGCGGTTAATTTCAGTCCGGAGATATCGAGGTAGTTGGGATCGGTGAGATGGAGCGAGATGACGCGTTTGTCGACGGGCTGGCCGGGGATCTGGACGCGCTCGGCGTCGATATCCATGAATGGGTAGGCTGCGTCTATGGTTGCGTCCTGCACGCCGGGCAATGTGCGGACGCGATCGAGCAACTGGCGCGAGAAGCCGGTCTGGCTGTCGGGCGTGGGATAGCGTGTGTTGTCGAGCGGCAGTCCCATCATGAGCGTGCGGTCAGGCGGAAAGGGAACGGGAACGGACTCGACAGCAACGAGCGAGCGAATCATGAGCCCGGCGAGCATGAGCAATGCCAGCGAAAGAGCGATCTCGGTGATGACGAAGCCGCTGAGCAGGCGGCGTTGCGCGCGGCTGCCTCCGGAGCGAACGCTGTTGAGCACGGCAGCGAGGCGAGGGTTGGCGCTGTGCCATGCGGGCGCGAGGCCGAAGATCAGCACCGTGAGGAGCGCGACGCCGAGTGAGGCCATGAGCACTGGAGTATTCATCGCGACGTGGGCTTCGTCGGGGATGGTATCGCGCGGGACGATGCTCAGCATGGCCTGCAGACCTGCGTAGGCGATGCCAAGAGCTAGCGGCATCGCGGCGAGAGCGAGCAGCAGTGATTCGGTGAGTGTCTGCCGAACGAGCCGTACGCGCGAAGCTCCGATGGAGGCGCGGACCACAAATTCGTGTTCGCGGTTGACGGCGCGGGCGAGCAGCAGGCTCGATACGTTCACGCACGCGATGAAGAGGAGGACGAAAACTGAACCCAGCAGCAGATAGAGCGTGCTGGCGAGGTTGGACTTGAACATCTCGGGGAAGGTAAGGATGCCGAGGCGCAGGTCTTTGGGGAATAGGAATGGCGCGGCTTTGGAGAATTCGTCGAAGATGGGCTTGAGCTCAACCGCAGCCTGAGCGTCGGTGACTCCAGGCTTGAGGCGGCCTACGAGGGTGAAGTAGCGATGGCCCTCAATCTCGTATTGGTTGGTGATGGCGATGGGCAGGTAGACGTCGGCTCCGCGCCACAGGAAACGCGGTGGCATGACGCCGATGATGGTGCGAGGGTGGCCATCGACATCGAGCACGTGGCCCAGCACGGCGTTACTGCCGCTGTAATGCGCCTGCCAGTAGCGATAGCTGAGCAGGGCGACTTCTTCGTGGCCAGGGCGTACATCGTCTTCTGTGGTGCCGCGGCCGGCAACGGGATGCACGCCGAGCACGTCGAAGGTGTTGGGCGTGATGTAGTTGCCACGGATACGCTCTGGCTCAGGGCCACCGGTGAGCGTGACCATGCCGACGGTGGAAGCGGTGACGCCGTTGAAGATGTCGGTTTTGCTGGCAATTTCGAGAAACTGCTCGGGCGTGTATGCTCGCCAGTTGCATTCGGGCTGGTCAGGCTGGCAGAGCTTGGGAGTGGCGAGGGTATTTACATCTTTATAAGGAAAAGGATCGATGAGGACGCCGTAGGCGACGCTGAAGACGGCAGTAGTGGCACCGATGCCGAGCGCGAGCGTGAGGATGGTGGTGATGGCGAAACCGGGATTTCTAGCCAACTGGCGACGCGCGAAGCGAAGATCCTGGCTGAGACCGGTACGCAACGACTTCAGAATCTGCGCGAAGCCGGTATGATTTTCACGCTGCATCACTGCTCCTTCTGGACTCGATAGTTACTACCTCAACCGAGCCTGTTTACTGCGCAATTCATGCCAGGACCTGAGTAACGCCATGCATGATAGGGTCAAGCATATCCTCCGGTAGCTGCGCGGCAAATATCTTTTTGCATAGACCGTTACCTGCGAAGGGATCAGGCGCAGCTTTACGACGTTCGCCGCCAGGCCGCGGATTGTTTACTGGCGATAAGAGCCATGTCTTCGGGTTAACTTCCATGGAGTACAATTTTTGCGAAAACTTAAATCCTGATTTCAAATCCTGACTTCAAATTCTGGTTTCAAACCTTGGTTTAGGAGGAAGCGAATGGCGCGTCATAGCTATCCACAATCGCAGCAGCAGTCCTGCACCGCTGTCGCAATCATGGTCACCCTTGCCGAGTTGGGTAAGATACCCGATACCGACATCAACAAGCCTACCGAGATGAAGATATGGGGTCTGACGAAGCGATCTGCGATACAAGGCAAAGAAGAAATCATGCCTCACAGCGCAATACTGTATCTGACTTCCGAGGGAATGAAAACCGAGCTTCACCAGAACAAGATGATCACCAGTGGACTGAAGCAGGCAGCTGCGGACGACTATAAGGAATATAAAGCTGGCCTGAAGAGCGCGCAGATTACGCGAAGTGGAGCCTTGGATGTAACAACGGCGTTCAAGGACGATGCGCGGGTCTTTCTTATCGTGGGTTTCTACGAATCCCAAGCACTGAAGACCCATACAGTGCTGCTGCGCAAGGACAATGGAAAAATCTGGGCGATGAATCCAGATGGAGGCACCGATACGGAATACAGTGAAGCCGAGGTTCTGAATTTCATCTCTGGGCAGACGAATCCAGTGAATTTCGCCAATCGACCCTACCTTAGTGCGGGAATTGCTTATCGCGTCTGGTAGGACTAGAAGCTATCTCATATATGTCTTTGCGGTTTCACCAGACGATCTGAGACCCGCTTTGATTGCGGGTCTCGCACGAGGGCTTTTCTGTATTCACAGATTTATGAGAGCTTCTACGGGTTTCGATTCCAGCGAGCTTGCACCATATAGCTTCAAAAATGATTGCGGCGGTGTACAGATCTTCAAGTTGTAGGACAGGAGCCATATATCGCTTGCACGCGGTTCCGCTACAATCCGCCGAGAGGATTATGCCTCTTCGGAGAGCTTTCGCATGAGCCTATTTTCCGATGTTGTTTTGAGCGCGGCTGTTTGCGCTGCTTTGTTTTGCCAGCCGTGCCTGCTTGCGCAGACGTCCGCGGGCTCGAAGTTGTCAGCTCATTGGGAAGAACTGACCGGGCCTGATTTTGTCCAGGCTATAGTGCAGGCGAAAAATACCTGCGTGTTGCCGTTTGGCATTCTGGAAAAACATGGGCCTCACATGCCGATCGGCACCGATCTGCTGGATGTTCGATATGCTGTGCTGCACGCCGTTGAAAAGCAATATGCTGTGGTTTTTCCGGAGTATTACTTCGGCCAGATCGCCGAGGCGCGGCATGAGCCGGGGACGATGGCTTATCCGCGAGAGCTGCAACTGGCTTTGCTGCAGGCGACGACGGACGAGATGGGGCGTAATGGCTGCCGCAAGATTCTGATCGTGAATGGGCATGGAGGCAACAACAGTCTGCTGCCGTACTTTGCCCAGACACAGCTGGATAAGCCGCACGATTACATGGTTTATATTTTCGACGAGCGCACGCCGCCCTCGGGCGGTCCAAAGAAGAAGACGACGGTGGATGCGCATGCTGGTGAGAGCGAGACCTCGAAGATGATGATTGCGCGTCCTGATCTGCTGCATATGGATCGTGCGCAGTCGGAGTCGGGTGCGGATCAGCATCGCGAGAATCTTCCAGACGGCGTGTATACGGGCATCTGGTGGTATGCACGATTTCCGGATCACTATGCGGGGGATGGGTCAGCGGCGACGCGCGAGCTTGGCGAGTTCCAGATGAACTGGTGGATCGATTCGGTAGCGAATGCGATTAAGAGCATTCAGGCGGATGATGTAAGCCCGCGGCTGCAAAAAGAGTTTTTCGAGAAGAGTGAGCATCCGCTTGATACGCCGCAGTAGCCCGTGTTCTGCAAATGGGATGCGCGACGCCGTAGACTGTCTGCAATGTATATCTCTGAAGAGCAGATTCGCGGTGCGCTCAGCTACGAGGAGCTGATTCCCGCTATTCGCCGGGCATTGATCGATTATTCGACGGGCAAGGTGGAGCAGCCGCTGCGCAGTGTGTTGCGTGTGAAGGACGAAGCGGGTTCACCGACGGGGTGGTTCGCCGTGATGCCGGTGATTCATGGCCGGTATATGGCGGTGAAGACGGTGACGTTTTATCCGGGCAACGCGGCGCTTGGCAGGCACACTCACCTGGCGATGATTGAATTGCTCGATCGCGCGACGGGTGAGGCGATTGCCGCAATGGATGGCCGGCTGATTACGGAGATGCGCACGGCGGCGGTTTCGGCTGTGGCAGTGGAAACGCTTGCGCCTCGCGATACAACGACGCTGGGGATTCTTGGTGCTGGAGTACAGGCGCGAGCGCATATCGAGGCGCTGCGGCAGGTGTGGCCTGCGTTTCGAGAGGCAGACAGCATTCGAGTATGGAGCAGGAATGCAGATAAGGCGCAGGCGTTGGCAGATGAGATGGGAGCTGTGGCTGTGCCGATCGAGCACGCTGCGGATTCGGATGTAGTGATCACGGTAACGTCTGCTACGCAGCCGGTGCTGATGGGTAAGTGGCTGAGGCCGGATTCACTGGTTGTTGCCGTTGGAGCGGTCGGGCCGCAGCTTCGCGAACTGGATGACGAGGTGATGGCTGGATGCCTGATTGCTGAATCGCGGCAGGGATCGGAGAATGAATCTGGCGATGTCCGGCTTTCGGGCGCAAAGGTCTATGCCGAGCTTGGCGAGATCCTGGCTGGGACTGCAGTTCCGCCAGTGCGTGGCCGTCTTGTGTTCAAGTCGCTCGGCATGGCAATCGAAGACTTGACCGGTGCGGCGCTGGCTTGGGAGACGCTGCAGTGCGGATAGTTCACGATAACTTGAAACCTATTCCATTGGACACTGCACCGAATTTGAGCATACAGGGACTGTGGGAGGAGATACAGCGATGACTGCCGATTATTTAGTTAGTGCTGGAGGATGTTTGGGGAGAAAATAAGCAACCATGTGGGTGAAGGGATGCTGAAACGCACGAGAAAAATCCGCGAGTTCGAGGCGGAGCAAAGAAACTTCGCTTTCGCTGAAACGCTTCTGAGAAGTCATAGTGTCGAAGATCCACTATTCAAAGGAAGTTCCAATGCTCCGCTGGTTCAGCGCGTTGGTGCGGGGATATTCGGTAGTTTCTTCATCTTGGGTGGGGTAGCCTTCACAGGATTGGGGTTTGAGAGGAACAGCTGGGCTCCTGGAGTGGTTGCAATTGTGTGTTTTCTTATTGGCGGAAGAATGTTTCGAAATGCATTTAGGAAGGGCAAAACTAGACCAACCGAGAGGAAATAGCCCGTTCTTCTTGCGCTCAGCGACGGAGCTGGACGGAGACCGGAATCTGAAATCATACCATCGAGGATGCCCGAGGGTTTCGCTGCTGAAAATTGGGTTACGATAATCCCACGGCCAACACGCAACCTAGTATCAGCAAACGGACGGCAAATTGGATCAAAGGGCTATCACTGACTTATTTCCCGGTTGCATGCAAGGGAATAGTCTAAGGCTTGCCTCCCGTGTTCCAGACCGGACGCCAATTGGTGTCCGCCAGCCATCGCACTGGCTCGATCATCGACTGGATGGAGTTGGTGACGAAGTCGAAGTCGATGTGGGAGAGATCGTCGGATGGCTGGTGGTAATCCTTGTGGAGGCCATAGCTGGAGACGGTCTGCGCGATGATGCCGCGTTTCGCAAGTGCGTAGTTGTCGGAGCGCTGAAAGAAATGCTGATCCGGGTGTGGATCGGCAGAAATGGCCGCTCCGTGCTTGGCCAACTCCGGGCCTAGATCGGATCGTTCATAGCCGGTGAGCCAGAGGGTCTTGTTGGGCAGAGCCGGGTCCGGTCTGCCGATCATTTCGAATTCGAGATTGGCGACGATCTGAGTGAGTGGAACCGGAGGATGTTCCAGAAAATATTGGTTGCCGTAGCCGCCCAGTTCTTCCGATCCGAAGAGAACAAAGAGGATAGATCGCTTGGGACGCGGACCTTTACTGAGAGCGCGGGCGAGCTCAAGGACTGCCGTGGTGCCGGAGGCGTCATCGTCTGCACCGTTATAGATGGAGTCGCCGTTGACGGGATTGCCGAGACCGAGATGATCCTGATGTGCGGTGAGCAGGATTACGTCGGCTGCCGGAGCCGGAGCCGCTGGCGCGTCCGTGCCGCGCAGCAGGGCCAGCGTGTTCCATGTATCGGTGCGCTGGTTCTGGTCGAAGCCTTTTGCTTTCAGATAAGCTGCCAGCCGATCCGGAAAGGGATTCGGCAGCGGTGCGCGCTGGATGTAGGTGCTGTTTTCACCGGCCGGCTCCAGACCAAAGGACTGAAAGAGCGATGCGGTGTAAAGGGCGGCCAGGTGTTCGTCGCGCGTGCCTGAGCCGCGACCGTGCAGTTCGTCGCTGGCCAGAAAACCAAGGTCGGCACGCACGCATGGGGCGCAGATGGCATCGCTGTGTTTGGTTGCGGCGGAGGCGTATGGGAGAATTGCTAAGGCGGCGAGAAGCAGGGTGAAAACGCAGGTTGGCCGGGAACGCATGATCGGATTGTAAATGCAAGTTCCGGCAAGCGTTTAGCATGGTTTCTGCGTCTATCTATGCAGCGTAGAGCGTCCACGCCGATTGCAGGCTTTGGATGTGAGGTTTGCGCTATTCTGAGTTGGCGCCTTCCGCATTCGGGAGAATCCTGGCGCCGCTTCCTTACAGCCGCAGGCTGGGAGTCTGAAGAATGAGTCACGGGTTGTCTCCGCGCAGGTGGATCAGGTTGGGTGTAGCTGTGCCGCTAACGATGGCTCTCGGGCTGACGGGCTGCAGCGGTTTCTTTACGCCTGTCAACAACAATGGCGGCACCACGACCGGATCGACTACATACGCCTACGTCACAAACGTTAATAGCTCGGGGACTGGCGGAACGATCACCGAATATACGGATACCAGCGGCGTTTTGACAGCAGTAAGCGGCAGTCCGATTACGCTGCCGGCTTTACCAACCTCCATTGTTGTCGCGCCGAATAACGACTTTCTTTTTGTCGCCACGAGCCTTGGCGTCTTCGTTTATACGATCGGAACGGGCGGCGCGCTTACCGAAGGAAACAACGGGAATGTCGCGTATTTTAACCAGAATGGACTGATTCCGCAGTCCGTGGCGGTTGATGCTACCAGTTCGTGGCTGATCATTACCTATCAGAAGTCGACCGAAGTTGATGCTCTTCCGATCGACTCGACGCAAGGAGTGCCCACCGGAAGCGTGTATCCGGCGACATCGACATTTGCCGCAACAAATCCGACGGTGGTTATGTCACCGGCGAACGCGAACGTTTTTGTTTCCCTGGGCACAGGTGGAGTCAATGCCTTCGGCTTCAGCCCTACGGCAACAACGAGTACGCCGTGGGGCTCGCGTGTAGCGATTCCATTGACCTCAGGGGCGATAAACGTGGCTGACAATGCGGTCGCGGTCGATCCCACTTCGACATATCTGTATATAGCCGAAGCAAGCACGGCTACGACCGCGGTAGCCGGCTCGCTGCGCACCTTTCCTATTGCCAATCTGGTTACGAGCGCGGAAAAGGATGTACCCGTGGGCATTGGCCCCTCGGCGATACTTGCCGAGCCGACCGGGTCATATGTGTACGTGACGAACGAGTCGGACGGCACAATCTCAGGTTTCTCAGCCAGCGCGGGCGTTTTGACTGCTTTGAGTGGATCGCCTTTCTCGACTGGAAAGCTACCCGTGGGCATTGCCGAAGACAGTACAGAGAGCTACGTGTCAGTGATCGGCTACGGAACGAATCCGAACCTGTGGCTGTACAAGTACGATGCGACGACTGCAGGAACGCTGGATGTGCAGACGACGGCGACGACAGCATCCTCCAATCCATCGCTGTCGAACGGTATTGCGCTTTCGCATTAAACAAGAGCAATTGACTCAAGGGATGCGCCTTGTGACCGTAGTACCGCGATTCGCCGCGGTTAAGTAGGGGCTTTGCTATCCTTAAGCCAGACTGCGGTACCGTGACCCTGTTTTTTATTCCATCCTTTCGTTCACGACTGTGCGACGCTTCACGCGCTCTGCGTTTGCGCAACGTACTAGCTGGTCTCACACTCTCGACTGTGATGCTTGCCGGCTGCTCCCGTTTTCATGTCAAGCCGCAGGAGCATGTGTACGTTTCTGCGCGGCAGGTGTACCTGCATGATCGCGTGGCTGCCGTATCGAATCGCGTTGCTCTGGTGACCAATGGCGAGGCACTCGAAGTTTTGGAACGCGGCAAGCGGTTTGTAAAGGTGAAAACACCCAAGGGCGAGATCGGCTGGCTTGAGGATCACTCCATCATTGACGACAGCACCTACGCACAGTTCGAGGATCTGGCAAAGAAGCATGCGAACGATCCAGTGGTGGCGAATGGAGTGCTGCGCGACGATCTCTATATGCACGTTCTGCCGGGGCGCGAGACACAGCATTTTTTGTTGATTCCGGGTAACGCCAAGGTACAGATGCTTGAGCGAGGGATGGTGCCGAAGGTGCAGCCAGGAGCGCCGTTGCCTGCTGTGAACGCAAAGACGCCGTCGGCTTATCGGCCAAACTCCGGTTCGACGACAGCCTCTTCCGGCAAAGCTGTCGCACGGAATGCGGGCCTGGAAACGGAACAGCCAGCGCCACCGCCGATGGAAGACTGGTGGCTGGTGCGCGACGCGAGCGGACATACGGGATGGCTGCTCGCGAATCGAGTGGATGTGGATGTGCCCGATGAGGTTGGGCAATATTCAGAAGACCAACGCATGATTGCCGCGTATCCGCTGACGACCGTAATTGACGATGGCAGCGGACGCGAGGCTAAGCGGGGCAAGAAGGGCAAAGAGCGCGAGACCATGATCTCGGATAGCGGTGACGGTGCATCTGCCGATGGTTCCGCTGCGCCGGCTGCACCGAAGAAGATGACGGAATATGTGACGGTGCTTGCTCCTCCGAAGAATGGCCTGCCGTATGACTTTGATCAGGTGCGCATATTCACCTGGAGCCTGAATCATCACCGGTACGAGACGGCGTATCGTATGCGCGGCTTGCGTGGCTACCTGCCTGTAACGATTACGCATGAAAATGTGAATGGGCAGGATGAGCCGGTTTTCAGCTTCGCCATCGCAAATGGACAGGATGTGAAAGTGGATTCGGAAACGGGAGTTACGCACCCTGTTTCAGAGCGGACTATTTCGTTTCGCCTGGAGGGAAATATGGTGAAGCGGACGGGTGCGGATATGGCGCCGATTATACTGGGTCACGACTCCGCAGATGCCGCCAAGGCTAAAGCTCCGAAAAAGAAGAGGCGATGAACCGATCCTTGAAACTGTCTCCGATTGCGACTGTGGCCGCAATGGCCGTTGTATGCTCCGCGCTGTTTGCTCAGAAGCAGCCTGTCGATTATGTAGACCCGAATATCGGCAGCATTGGCATTCTGCTGACCGCGACGATGCCATACGTGCAATGGCCGCATGGCATGGCGCGCATTGCGCCGATTACGACGCCGGGCATCCAGGATCGTTATCTTGCGGACAAGATTTATGGATTTCCAGCAGGGCCTGCGGTGTTGATGGCCTCGACCGGCGAAGCGAGTACTTCGTTTGCTGCGTATGCGTCGGATTTCGATCATGATTTCGAGACTGCGACTCCGTATGAGTATGCGGCGGATTTGCAAACATGGAAGATCCACGCAGACCTGACGGCCAGCCGGGAAGCTGTCTACTATCGCTTTACGTTTCCGGCGTCGCAGCACGCGCATTTGGCTCTGAGCCTTGGCAAGAAAAGCCACATTGAGGTTGTGAACGACCATGCGGTGCAGGGAAGTGAAGAGCTCGATGGACCTATTGGGCAGCTCGTTCATGCATCGGGTACGACATCGCAGTATTTTTATGCGGAGTTTTCGAAACCCATCGCTTCGTATCAGACGTGGGCTGGAACTCAGCTTGCTCACGCGGCGCAACAGAGCGGCAATCACATCGGGTTTGTTTCGGATGCAACGGCGCAGGCTGGCGATGTAGTCGAGGTGCGGGTCGGCATCTCGTACATCAGCACGGAGCAGGCAAAGAGCAATCTGGAGCGCGAGATTCCAACGTGGGATTTTGCGAAGCTGAAAAGCGCTACGCGTGATGAATGGAACAGCGCTCTTGGCAAAGTGGATACTGTTGGAGGTACCGAAAAACAGCGGACGATTTTCTACACGGCGCTGTGGCGGTCGATGGGCCGTATGACTGATATCACCGAAGATGGGCGCTATTTCAGCGGATACGACTACAAGGTACACAATGCCGACGGGCACGATTTTTACATCGATGACGGTATGTGGGACACGTATCGCTCGCTGCATCCGTTGCAGATATTGCTCGATGCGCACCGGCAGGAAGACATGGTGCGCTCGTATATCCGCATGTATGAGCAGAGCGGATGGATGCCATCGTTCCCCTCAGTGGCGGGCGATCAGCAGGTGATGATTGGGCATCACGCGTCGCCGATGATTCTCGATCTCTACAACAAGGGCTATCGCGACTTTGATGTGCAGCAGGCTTATGCGGCGATGAAGAAGAATGCGACAGAAACGACGCTGCTGCCGTGGAATCGCGGGCCGCTGACAAGCCTCGACAAGGTGTATTTCGATAAAGGGTTCTTTCCTGCGTTGGCGTGGGGCGAGAAAGAGACTGTGCCGGCTGTGACGGGTGAGAAGCGTCAGGCTGTTTCTGTCACGATTGAAAACAGCTATGACGACTGGAGCGTGGCGCAGCTTGCCAAAGCTCTTGGTAAGGAACAGGATGCCACCTATTTCACAAAGCTCGCGCACAACTATGCCAATCTCTATAATCCAGCAATCGGATTCATGGCTCCGAAGAGTGCGGATGGTAACTGGGTTGTGCATTTCGATCCGAAGCTAGGTGGTGGGCAGGGTGGTCGTGATTACTTTACGGAAGTAGATGCGTGGCTCTATACGTTTGGCGTCCAGCATGATGTTGCCGGCATGATCCAACAAATGGGCGGACGCGATAAGTTCAATGCGAAGCTTGACCGGCTCTTTGTTGAGCAGTACGGCACGTCGAAGTTTGCGTTTCTTGGGCAGTTTCCGGATGCGACGGGGCTTGTCGGACTTTATGCGCAGGGTAACGAGCCTAGCTTCCACATCCCGTATCTCTACGATTTTTCAGGCCAGCCGTGGAAGACGCAGAGGCGCGTGCGTCAGTTGATGGATGTCTGGTATGGTGATGGGCCGCTTGGCATTCCGGGGGATGATGATGGTGGCGAAACGTCGTCGTGGTATGTGCTGAGCGCGATGGGTTTTTATCCTGTGTGTCCCGGCAGCCCGGTGTATGAGATCGGCAGCCCGATCTTTGAGAAGACTGTGATTCGCATGGGCAATGGGAAGGATTTCACGATTGAAGCGCACAATGTTTCGGCGCAGAACAAGTACGTCCAGTCGGCTCAATTGAATGGCGAGCCGCTCAATAAGCCGTGGTTCCTTCATGCGGATATCGATCAAGGTGGAACGCTGGTGCTGGAGATGGGCGACAAGCCGAACTACTCGTGGGGCAGCGCGTCGAGCGATGCGCCGCCTTCGATGTCGAATCCACAGCCGTAGTTTTTCGGAACAGTTATCGTGCAGTGTTGTAGGGGCTTACGTCGATGGTTGTTGCGGGATGGGTCTGGTCAGCATTCGCTATATGCACAATGCCGCGGGCTGCATCGACCGCAAGCGCGTACGGAGCATGCCCAGCGGCAATAGCGGCGATCGCGCGATTCGATGCGCCGTCGATGATGGTGACGCTGTTGCTTTGAGTATTTGCGACATAGATGCGATTGTGCAGGGAGTCAACGGCAACGGCTTCGGGACGGTGGCCTGTGGGGATGGTTGCGATGACTGCATTGTTTGAGCCATCTATGACGGTGATGCTGTTGTCGGCGTAGTTCGCGGTGTAGACGCGATTCGTCTTCGTGTTCACTGCTACAGCGCAGGGAATGTTGCCGGTCTTGATATGGTGGATCGTAGATTCGCTGCGCTGCATAATAGCAAGCTCCGCATTGTTTGGGCGCGTAACGTAGAGTGTGCCGGTAGCATCGCTCACCGCTATGCCCCATGCGTGCATGCCTACGGCGGTCGCTGCTATCGCGTGTGTGGTGCCGTCCATCGTCTTGAGATTGCCACCTTCGTAACTGAGCATGTAGACGGAACCGGTTGTGTGATCGACAGTGATCAGATCGGGTGAGCCGGCGACCACGCTCGACACTTGATCTGTCTCTGCATCGATGATCATCAGGTGATTGTTGTAGGTGCGCGTGACATAGATTTTTCCGGTTTTTGAATCGGCGGCTATGGAGTAAGGATGATCGCCGACCTTGAGCGTTGCGATAACGGCATCGTTTTGTCCGTCGATAACGCTGACAGTTCCATCGTCGGCGTTGAGTACATAAGCGCGCCCATTGGCGGTGTCTGCCGCTATCGACACCGGGCCTGCGCCAACCGTGACATAGCTGGTTTTGCCGGTTGCATCGTTGGTGATGGTAACGCGCCGGCCATACTGATCAACCACATATGCTTTGCCGGAGGACGTGTTGAATGCCGCAGCGGCGGGATTTAGCAATCCTACGTCTGGAGCACCGCCAGGCGCTGCGAACGCGTACGATGCAGCAACAAGAAGCGCAGGCGCGATGACGGCGAATCGCGCAACGCGACGCACGCGAAGTCGGCATTGACGAGAAAGTTCTGCTATGCAGGGCGTGGTGTGGGTGAGATACTTCATGTTGTTTACTAAGTATCTGTCGCGAAGCCTGAGTGTGCAACGAAAGAATTTTCGTATTCGCACAGATGCACGGAGGACGAGCCTGCTGATGTCTGTTTTGAATCATGTGCAAACTGCAAGATTGAAGGTGTGGCGTCGAGTTACCGCGCTTATTTTCTGCACGATTGCTCTGTGGATGCCTTTCACAGCACAGTCTCAGGAGAGCAAACCAAAGTTTCGCGTGATAGCAATTGCCGAAGCCGGCGGCATCCATAAGCCATTTGTGGATGCGGCGAAGATCTGGCTGGCGAAGGAAGCGGCGGCTGACAATTTTGCCATCGACTATATCCAGAATACGGACAAGATCAACGACGAATTCCTTTCGCATTATCAACTCTTTATCCAGCTCAACTATCCGCCGTACGCGTGGAAGCCGGCGGCGGTTGAGGCTTTCAAGCGTTACATCGAAGAGGGGCGAGGCGGATGGATAGGGTTTCATCATGCGACGCTGCTCGGTGAGTTCGATGGCTACCCGATGTGGCAGTGGTTCTCGGATTTTATGGGTGGCATTCGGTATACGCAGTACATCGCGACCTTTGCGACTGCAACTGTGCATGTAGAGGCGACAGATCACCCTGTCATGAAGGGTGTTCCGAAGAGCTTTGTAGTCAAGGATGAGGAGTGGTACACGTATAACAAATCACCTCGGCCTAACGTGCATGTGCTGGCCACTGTCGATGAGAACTCGTACACACCGAACACGAATATCAAGATGGGTGGCGATCATCCGGTGATCTGGAGCAACGAGCACATGAAGGCTCGCAATGTGTACATCTTCATGGGGCACCATCCGGATCTGTTTGAGAATGCTGCTTACACCACGATCTTTCACAATGCAATTCTGTGGGCTAGCCAGAAATGATTCGTCTTCTCTTTCGTTATCTGTCCGTTGCGCTCTTGATGGCGTTTTGCCTGCCTGTTGCACATGCGGAGCATCGCCATTTTCACGTGCTGGCTTTCTGCTCCACCAATGTGGAGAAGGATCACGTTCTCTTTGCTGAACAGGCAATGAAGTACTATGCCGCGCTGGCGAAGAAAGATGAATTTGATTTTGCGACGACGAGCAACTGGGACGATCTGAACGAGACGCGCCTGAAGGATGTGCAGGTAGTGTTGTGGCTCGATGATTTTCCGCATACCGATGCGCAGCGCAAGGGATTCGAAGAATACATGAACCATGGCGGCGGATGGCTTGGGTTTCACATTGCCGCATTCAATGATGAGGGAACGCATTGGCCGTGGTTTGTTGATTTTCTTGGAGGGACAGTTTTCTATGGCAACAGTTGGCCTCCACTGCCGGCGCTGCTGGACGTAGAGGATCACGCAAGTCCGGTCACGAAAGGCCTTCCAGCGACGTTCACTTCTCCAATAAACGAGTGGTACATCTGGAAGCCGAGCCCGAGGCTCAACAAAGATGTGAAGGTGCTGCTGTCACTTGACCAATCGAATTTTCCGCTTGGCCTTAAGGACACAATTCGCGGCGGTGATGTGCCCGTGGTTTGGACGAACACGCGCTATCGCATGCTCTATATCAACATGGGCCATGGCGAAAAGATATTCGATAGTCCGATACAGAATCGGCTCTTCGATAATGCGTTATTGTGGCTTGGCTCTACTGTTCCATAACGCCATATTGAAAACGTGGCGGGAGACGGCAGCCGTTGCGCTCGATCATGGCGAGCGTGAGCGCCTGGGGGACCAGGATCCCGGTGATGCCTTCCCACGGTTCAGCGACGGCCTCCAACTTGATTGGATAAAGCGTGGCCGTTGCTTCGTGCTCTTCTGCGGATACGAGTACGACCTTGCCACCGCGTCGATTGCACTCCTGTGCGAGCTTGACTCCTAACGATGCTGCCCGGCCGAGCGCAAAGATGATAGCGACGTGAGTTGCGTCTACGTCGAGATTGGGACCATGCTTGAAGCCTGCGCCAGTATGCGGCGCGGCGCGGAATCCGCTCATCTCGCGGATTGTGAGGGCACCCATAATGGCTGCACCGTATGCTGCGCCGCGCCCGATGATCTCGATGTTTGCCGCGCCTCGGCAGAAAGTTTCGATTTCTGAACGTTGCGCGAAGATTTTGTCGAGATGTGTCGTGACAACATTTGTCGCATGCCGAGCTTCTTCTATCCAGGACTGGCCGAGTATCTCGGCAGCAGTGATGATGGCGGCGGCAGTGGCGTTGGTATACGTCTTGGTGGCATTGCCGTATTCAGGACCGGCCAGGATCGGAAGCCGATGTTCAGCGAGATTCCAGCAGGTACTAGCGGTGTTGTTGCAGATGAGACCGAGCCTGGAAAGCGTGCCGGATTTCATCAACTCGACCAACTCTGCGCTTTCGCCGGATGTGGTGAGTAGTATCGAGAGTGATGCTTCCTTCCATGTGCTGACGCCGTAATGGAGCCATTCGCCTGCATCGAGAACGAAAGAGGAACGGCCATGCGACTGTAGATGTGTCGCGCCCGCGATCGCCGAGCAGTAGGATGCTCCCATGCCAAGGAACAAGACGGAGCCTGGTTGCTGTGCCAACTGCCTCAGTTGGGCGAGTTCTTCACAGACGGTGGGATCGGACGAATAAGCCTCAATAAGTGTGCGCAGCTTTTCCGGCTGCTGACGGCATTCGAGCTCCAGAATTTCGGTGCCTGTGGCGCTTAACAGCTCTTTCGGCGGCTCTACGCCTCCAACCCATCGTGGCGATGTTTGCGTTGCTGACCGCATGCGTGCTTCCTCCCCGATTTCCTTCCTTTGCTCAGCAGAACAAAATCTCGCCGCTTATGCAAGTTTATTTACAAAGTGGACCGGATCGAATCTACACTGGCTGAAGCACCATTTTTCTTTGCCTGGAGCGTCCATTGCCGAATGCCACCTCTATCAGTGCACCGGTGATTCGCCACGGATTTTTGTGGAAGGTGTCGTTGATCGCCGGTCTCGGCGGCATTCTTTACGGCTATGACATGGGCATTATTGCTGCGGCGTTGATTTATGTGCGCTCTACGTTTGCGCTCTCAACGCAGATGGAGGAGGTCGTTGTCAGCGTGGTGCTGATCGGTTCGCTGGTTGGCGCGGTAGCCGGAGGCGCCGCGTCAGATCGATTTGGAAGGCGAGCAATTCTGCTTTGGGGTGGTGCGGTCTTCGCGGTTGGCTCGCTGCTCGCGCCACTCTCGCCCGATGTGTGGACGCTGATTTTCGCGCGCGTACTGCTTGGCCTTGCGATTGGATTCACCTCTGTCACTGCGCCAGTGTATGTCTCAGAGATGTCACCGCCGCATATGCGAGGAAGGCTGATCGCGCTTTATCAGTTTGCGCTTACGCTGGGCATAGCGCTGGCTGACCTTGCGGGATATGAGTTGGCGGGGTCTCATGCGTGGCGGACTATGTTTGGTCTGGGAGCCGCGCCTGCCGTGCTTTTTCTAGTCTTAGTGCTTACTGTGCCGGAGAGCCCTCGCTGGCTGGTGGCGCACGGACGCCGGAAGGATGCACTTAGCGTACTGAGCGCGGTTTCGGATGTTGCGGGAGCGCAAGCCCTATTGCAGGAGATTGAGCGCAGCCTAAGTGTTGCGGTCGAGCGGCGCTGGAGCGCGCTGTTTACGCCCACAGTGCGTCGTTCGCTGCTGATTGCCGTTGGATTTACGGTGCTGCAGCAGGTGACAGGTGTGAACACCATCATCTATTACGGGCCGCGCATTTTTTCGCTGGCCGGGGTTAGCTCGGACAAGGCTGCAATCTGGGCGACGTTTCTTGTGGCGGCAGTCAATGTGCTCGCTACGGTAATTGCATTGGTTCTGGTGGATAGGATCGGGCGCAAGCCGCTGCTTTATATCGGTGTCGGTGGCATGACTCTTTCGCTTGTCGTGCTGTCATTTGCCTTCCACAGTAAGGCGATGGCCGGCCCGATGCTTGGTGTCGTGGCGATGAGCTGTCTGATGGTCTACATTGCATGTTTTGCATGCAGTATGGGTCCGATTGCGTGGATTCTGGTTGCCGAGGTATTCCCCCTTCGCTTGCGCGGGCGCGGAGCCGCAGCGGCGACGCTCGGATCGGGCGCATCAAACTTTCTTGTTTCTCTGACGTTTCTCTCGCTGATCCAGGCAGCCGGGAATAGTGCAACGTTCGCTATTTATGCAGGTTTTTGTGTACTCACGCTGTTGTTTGTGCGGTTTGTTATTCCTGAGACAAAGGGCATTGAACTGGAAAGCATCAGTGCATCCGGTTCATCGGCGACAGCGTAGACGCTGCGCGCTGATTTGATTTTGCATCACGAAGCACAAGAGGTCTTTGAACGAATGCAGTTATGGAATGAAAATGGCAACGACTCATCCGGTAAGCGAAGCTCCGCTGAGGTTGGTCACTATATCGCAGGTGTAGACATCGGTGGAACGAATCTGCGCGTTGCACTGGCTGACTTGAGCGGCGCGATTGTTTCGCGCTGGACATGCTCCACGGCAGGCATTCGTGATGCTCAGAAGATTGTGGATCTTATCTGCAAAGGAGTCGATCAGCTGCTTGCGGAGCGTTCCGCTTCACGCGAGGCGTTGCAGGCGATTGCAGCGGGTGCGCCGGGTGTGACAGATACGGAGCACGGCGTTGTTATTGCTACGTCTTATTTGATGGGCTGGCGTGATGTGCCGCTGCAGGCATTGCTGGAGTCTGCGCTGGATGTGCCGGCGTTTGTCGATAACGATGTGAACATGGCTGCGTTTGGTGAGGCTCGTAGTGGTGTTGGTCGGGATGTGAAGAATTTTGTTTTTCTCGCGATCGGCACGGGGATTGGCGCGGGCATTGTGCTGAACGGCGAACTGATTCGTGGCGATACATGGCGTGCGGGTGAAGTTGGTTACATGATGGTGCCCGGCACTTCGACTGCACCGGTAGATCCTGGCGAGCCTGGGCCGCTGGAGGCTGTTGCTGGTGGTGAGGGAATTCGTTCGCTGTGGTCGAGCCGATGGGATAAAGCTGAGACGGATTTGCCTCAGGATTTGAACACCGCAGAGATCATTGAACATGCTCAGGCAGGTGAGTTGCTCGCTTGCAAGGTGATTCAACAGGCAACGCAGACGCTTGCTTATGCTATCTGCAACCTCGCGATGATTTTGAATTGCCGGCTTTTCATTCTTGGCGGCAGTGTTGGTTTGAATGCAGCTTATATCGCAGCGACGCGAAAACATATCGAGGAACTTGGACTGCGGTTTGATGTGGAACTCAGGCCGAGCCAACTGGGTGGGGATGCGCAGCTGACAGGAGTAGTGCAGCAAGCTCGGCAGATCATAGCCAGTAGCACGGCTATTTCGCCTAATGTCCCTGCCAGTACTGCTTAAAGCCGATGTATGCGGCGGGCAGATTGGCGAGGATTGTACGGCGGAGTTCGAGCATATTTGCCGTGCCCAGTTCCTTGTAGAGCACCTTGCCGTCTGCCGATAAGAGGACGGTGTAGGGAACTGCCGAGTCCCACTTGGGATCGAAGGCTGTCTGGTGGCCGGTGGTGTCGTCGGTATCGAAAAGCAGATTTTTACTGGTGGCATGTTTCTTTTCGAGGAACTTCAATACAGCGGCACGCTCATCTGGCGTGTTGGCGGAGACGGTGACGAGCGAAAAGTCGCGATCCTGATACATGCGCAACGTATCCTGCAGATCTGAGAATTCCGCAATGCACGATCCGCACCAGGTTGCCCAGAAGTCGATCAGCATGAGCTGGTGGGTTGGATTGCTGCGCAGCTTCGCGAGACCGGCCTTGGAAACCATATCCAGCGTTACCGGCTGAGCGTCGATCTTTTGCAGTGCGGCTTCACTGCCTGCCTGCTTCTCGCTCCATTTGGTAGTGCAACCGAAAACGCCTGTGTGAGTGACAGCAATTTGCTTGTTCGCCAGCAGTGCGTCAATGGCGTTGCGTGCGTCATTGCTCTTTACCTTTTCGATCCGGAAGTTGTCGTCAAAGCGGCCTTCGTAACGCAGATGCCGCTGCTGATCAAAGAGGAAGACGTGCGGCGTTGCCTGCGGGCCATAGGCGCGCGTCACCTGTTGAGTGTCGCCGTCATATAGGTAGGGATAAGTGAGGTGCTTATAGGCGACGCGCAGCTTCATCTCGGCGAGCGTGTCGCTCATATCGGATGAGTCGAGTTCGTCGATGCGAATGGCCTTTGGATCGTTTGGCTCGATAGCGACGACTGCCACGCCTTTGTTTTTGTAGTCATCGTAGAGCTTCTGGATGCGCTGCTCGTACATCTGAGCGATAGGGCAGTGGTTGCAGGTAAAGACGACGGCGAGTACAGGGCTGGAGGCGTAGTCGCTCAGGCGGTGCATCTTGCCATCGACGCCTGGAAGCGAAAAGTCCGGCGCTGGCGAACCGATCGGAAGGATCGGGTGCGAAGCAGCGGCCACGCAGGCCGGAGCTACGAGCAACAAAACGAGAAATTGCAACCAACGACGCATTTTGAATGTACTCCCTGTTCTGTCCAGTTTCGGATATTTTGACTGTCCCAGTATGGACGAAGCGGACACCAGTTAAGCCCACACATCTATCTGAATTTCAAGCGTTTCCGCTGCGATTGTGTCCAGTTGCACGCCGTTCGCAGCTCCTTACTAATGTTTGTTAAGTATGTATCAGTGATTGAACTGCGCGCAATCATTTTCCCGCTCGGCGATCAGAACTCAATCTTTTGTTTGAAATGTGCGGGCGAGAACTTCAATGGGTAAATCGGTTTCAGGGGGATACGATCTACCTTTTGATCGTTTTAAAGCAAATTGATCTTGTTTTCCGTCAAATATTCATGTAGCGTTCGCATAACGCTTTTTCATCGGAATTTACGGCTTCTACCGGTGAGATAGCGCCCTTCTCATGCAGCTCTCACGCGAAGGTGCTAAGTACGCCTTTGCGAAGTATTGAACACACCTTTTTTCTGAAACCTAACAAAGGGGGCATGGATTATGAAGCGCTTGTGTTTCTGGATCGTCCCGTTGATTGTTCTGGGCTGTTCGCTTTCAGCGATGGCACAGACGGTAACAGGTTCAGTTCGCGGCACAGTGACAGACTCCAGTGGTGCAATCGTTGCGGGCGCTACCGTAACAGCAATGAATGCAGCAACTGGAGTTCAAACCAAAGACACGACAAACCCGGCCGGTGAGTACTCCATCCGGTTCCTTCAGATTGGCAACTACACCATCACAGTAGAAGCCTCTGGATTCAACAAGGCCAACTACGGTCCCTTCCCACTGGAAATCGATCAGACCGCGAAGGTAGACATTGCGCTCAAGGTAGGTGCGGCTTCAACCTCGGTTGAGGTCTCCGATCAATATGAGCCGATTCTTAATACAGAAAGCGCCACACTCGGTGAAACTTTTACTGAGAACACGATCGCAAACGTTCCTCTGAACGGTTTGGATTTTAGCCAGCTCACGGTGTACACGCCGGGCGCTGTTTCTACGGGCTTCAACTCCTACGGCAGCAACAACTCGATGGAGCGGTCGACCAATGCCGGCAATGAAGTTTCAGTTGACGGCAACCGTCAGCAGTCAAACAATTACCTGCTCGACGGTCAGGAAATCAACGAGAACATCAACAACACGCTGGGGTACAACCCGAGCCCCGAAGCATTGGAGCAGGTACGTGTTATCGCTTCCAACGCGAACGCCGAATTCGGCAATGTCAACGGCGGCACGGTTCTCGCTGTAACCAAGAGCGGCACCAACAGCTGGCACGGCAGCGTTTACGGCTTCCTCAAGGATTACAAGCTGGACGCTAATAGTTGGAGTAACGATAACAACCCAACGCCGCTTCCCAAAAATCCCTACACAACCACGCAGTTCGGCGGCACCTTCGGCGGTCCAATCTTCCGGGACAAGCTGTTCTTCTTTGTAGATTATCTCGGATTCCGTACCCATGTCGGCGGTGTCACGGACTACAGCATAGCTCCAGCAGCGTTTCGTACTGGTGATCTCTCAGCGCTTCTTTCGCAGGGAATTCAGCTCTACGACACGCAGAATATAAATCCTGCGACGGGGCAGCCTACGCCTTATGCGAATAACCAGATTCCGATCAACAATCCAGTTGCTCAATATCTGTTTAGCAACACGAACGCTTATCCACTTCCGAATAACCCAACGACCGATCCGACCGGTATCTTTAACAATTTTGTAGGTCCTTCGGGCAGCTTCGCGACGAACGATCAAGGAGATGCAAAGGTCGATTGGCATCTTGGTACCCGTGATGCCCTTTCATTCCGCTACTCTCAGGGCTATGCAGAAGACGGAACAACAGCCGATCCTGTTCCGGTTGAGTTCCCGAGCGCGAGTAGTTATCCAGACCATTTCTTTGCGTCCAACTGGGTACACTCGTTCACTCCTGCAATCGTGAACCAGTTCAGCGCGAACTACGGCCGTATTCGGTTCAACAGCGGTGTTTCTACTGACCCGAGCGGAATTTTTGGCCTCACTGGCAATCAGGTTGTTGGTATTCCCAGCAATCCGCAGCAGACCGCCGGCTTCAGCCTACAGAACTTCAGCGTTTCCGGCTCGGCTGGTAATCCGAGCAGCTTCGGTACAAACCCGACACCTGAAGTCTTCATCGACAATATCTTTGGATATTCCGATGCACTTACATGGCAAAAGGGTAAGCACCTGCTGAAGTTCGGTGCTGAGTTCATTCGTTACCAGCAGAACAGCTTCTACCCTGGCAACGACGGCGAGTTAGGCCAGTTCAACTACAACGGCGTGTATGTGGAGAATCCCTTCCAGGCAAACCCCACACCGTACCCCTTTGCGGACTTCATCCTTGATCGTTCCAACGATGTGGCGATTGGTGCAGTGACAGGTCGTACCGGTCAGCGTCAGTGGCGCGATGGCGTTTACGTGCAGGATGACTGGAAGATCCTGAGCAACTTCACGATCAACTTGGGTCTGCGCTGGGAGTTCGACCAGCCAATCTATGAAGTCAACAACAAAGAAGCCAACGTAAACATGGATACCGGACAGATCGAGTATGCAGGCGTGAACGGCGCCAGCCGCGCACTCTACGACCCGACCTGGACCCAGTTCCAGCCTCGTATCGGCTTCGCATATCAGGTGACCCCGCGGTTCGTGGTTCGCGCAGGTTACGGTATATCGAGCTATCTCGAAGGCACCGGCGCTAACTTGCGTCTGACGCAGAATCCTCCCTTCCACACAGACTTTGAAGAGCAGGGTGTGACTCCAACCGGTACAACCAATGCAGGTGGGGCTGTTACCAGCTACTCACCTGGAACCTTCTACCAGACCTCAGCAGGTTTCCCGACCACTCAGGTGCCGACGACCACTTTCTATGTGTGGCCTAAGGATCTGAAGCCGGCGATCACGCAGGAGTTCAGCCTCACGACCGAGTATCAGGTTGCGAAGGCTTCTACGATTCAACTTGGATATGTCGGCATTCTGGGGCATCACCTTACCGATCCCTTCTGGGGTAACCAGCTCACCGCTCCTGGGGCAACTGCGCCCTATGCGAACATCGTTGGTCAGGACGGCGTGCTCAAGATTACACAGACCGAATCGGCGAGCAACTACAACGCATTGCAGGCAGTTTTCCGCCAGCGCCTGACGAATGGCCTGGAACTGACGGCGAACTACACTCTCTCAAAATCGCTTACCGATGACATCGGTTTCTATGGTGTCAGCAACATCAACAGCGGTCAGTATTACCAGCAGAACATCTACGACATGGGCGCAGAATGGGGCCCCGCCGGTATGGATACTCGTCACAACATTTCCGTTACCGGTGTTTACGAGCTTCCATTCGGCCGAGGCAAGATGTTTGGCAGCGGCATGAACTCCGTACTTGATGAGGCAGTAGGCGGTTGGAAGCTGTCCGGCGCGGATGTTTACTACTCCGGTTTCCCGGTTACGGTTGCATCGCCGGCCAACTACTCAACCCTGGTTGATGCGTTTACCGGAGCTGCGAGGCCTAATCAGCTGCGTCCGCTGCATGTCGTCAACAAATCGATCAATGCCTACTACGGTACTGAGGTGCAGGGAACGTCCTGCGGTCCTAACCAGGACAACGGTACCTGTGTCTACCAACAGCAACCGAACAATGGCTTTGGCGCACTGCGTCCGGGCTCTCTGCGCGGACCCAGCTTCCAGAACATCGATATGTCAATTGCCAAGACCTTCAAGGTCTGGCACGAGCAGCGTCTCGATTTCCGTGCTGATTTCTTCAACGCCTTTAACATTGCCGACTACGCCGCTCCCGACAACACCATGACGGATAGTAGTTTCGGCCAGATCACCGGAACCGTGAACAACAACCGCTCCACGCAGCTCTCGCTTAAGTACGCCTTCTAAGCGAAGCAGCAAACTGGTTCTCAGCCGCGCCGCAGTCAGTCAGATCGACTGCGGCGCGTTTTCTTTTCTGGCAATTGTTCTGCTTGAAAACACAAATCCCTCGGACACTAGCGCATCCGAGGGATTTGTCTGTCTGATGCGTTAAGGCTCTAAAAGAATCCGAGCGCCTTGGGGCTGTAGCTGACCAGCATATTTTTGGTCTGCTGGTAGTGGTCGAGCATCATGCGATGGTTCTCGCGACCGATACCGCTCTGTTTGTATCCGCCAAACGCTGCGTGCGCGGGATATGCGTGATAACAATTGGTCCACACGCGTCCTGCCTGGATCTCTCGCCCGAAACGGTAGCAGCGATTTGCATCACGGCTCCAGATGCCGGCACCCAGACCGTAGAGAGTGTCGTTCGCGATTGCCAGCGCTTCCTCTTCGTTCTTGAAGGTGGTCACGCTAACGACGGGGCCGAAGATCTCTTCCTGGAAGATGCGCATCTTGTTGTTGCCTTCGAAGACGGTGGGCTTTACGTAGTAACCCTCTTCGAGATCACCCTCAAGCCTTGCTCGCTCGCCACCAGCCAGCACCTTTGCGCCTTCCTGCTTACCGATGTCGATATAGCTCAGGATCTTCTCAAGCTGTTCGTTCGAGGCCTGTGCGCCAATCATCGTCGATGAATCCAGTGGATTGCCCTGCTTCACGGCAGCAACACGCTTCAGCGCCCGCTCCATGAAGCGCTCATAGATGCTTTCTTGAATCAGCGCTCGGCTCGGACAGGTGCAAACCTCGCCCTGGTTGAGCGCGAACATTGTGAAGCCTTCGAGTGCTTTGTCGAGGAAGTCATCATCTTCGCGGGTCACGTCATCGAAGAAGATATTGGGGCTCTTGCCGCCTAGTTCCAGCGTTACTGGAATCAGATTCTGGCTTGCGTACTGCATGATCAGGCGACCCGTTGTTGTTTCGCCGGTGAAGGCGATTTTGGCGATGCGGCTGCTGGATGCGAGCGGTTTGCCTGCTTCGAGGCCGAAGCCGTTGACGATGTTGAGCACGCCCGCTGGCAGGAGGTCGCCGATCAGCTCAGCCCATAGCAGAATGCTCGCCGGGGTCTGTTCCGCTGGCTTGATCACCACGCAGTTGCCTGCGGCCAGCGCCGGAGCCAGCTTCCACGTTGCCATCAGAAGAGGGAAGTTCCAGGGGATGATCTGGCCTACCACACCAAGCGGCTCATGGAAGTGATACGCCACCGTGTCGTGGTCGATTTCTGAGATCGTTCCTTCCTGCGCGCGGATGCATCCGGCAAAGTAACGCCAATGGTCGATGGCCAGCGGCAGATCGGCGGCGCGTGTCTCACGGATTGGCTTGCCGTTGTCCCAGGTCTCGGCCTCGGCCAGAACTTCGAGATTGTCTTCCATGCGCTGGGCAATCTGGTTGAGGATTACGGCGCGTTGCGCTGCGCTGGTGCGTCCCCAGGCGTGCTTTGCCTTGTGCGCTGCATCGAGCGCCTTGTCGATATCTGCTGCGTTTGAGCGAGGAATCTCGCAGAAGACTTTGCCTGTTACTGGCGTGACGTTTTCAAAATACTGGCCGGAAACCGGGGCTACCCACTCGCCGCCGATGAAGTTTCCATACCGCTCGCGAAAGCCATGCCGGCTTCCACCCAAAAGTCCGGGTTGTAAAGACGTAATTGTCGCCATGGATGCACCTCGTTCCGGAGATGCGGAAAAATCGCACACATCTCCCACGGCGCGCAATCATACACCCCGAGCATCAACCCCGGTCAAACGGAATAATCTCACGGAAGTAAGCAATATTCACAGGAAATGGGTTACTATTGTGCCCGCACTCAAAAGACATAAGTTCATCTCTCGTACTGAGTTGTTCTAACTCACTTATCAAGTAGTTCTGAATAGTATTTCCCACGCACCGTGAGATTGGGAGGAAATTGTGCAGGAATACATCTTTGGAATAGGTTCGTTGATCGAACAGGCATCGCGGATGAGGACGACGCCTGCAGCCAGATATGTCTTACCTGCCCGGGTTCGCGGTTATGTCCGCGGGTGGTGGGCCCGAACTGGCTCCATCGGTTTCACAACCACCTTTGTCGGAGCCATCCCCCAGCCTTCCGCATCCATCAACGGAGTTGTCTACGCCGTTAGTGAAGAGGAATTGAAAGCCAGTAACAAACGCGAGCAGGGTTATACCCCCACAGACATCACGAGTGCCATAGAGATGCTCACTGGCGGTCCCGCGCCGAAAGGCAGGGTCTGGATGTATGTCAACGATTTCAAACCGGGGCAGCGAGAGCAAAGTTTGCCAACGGCCCAATTTCCCATCGTGCAATCCTACGTCGATATCTGTCTGACCGGCTGTCTTCAGATTGAGGAGGGGTTTCCAGAAACTACTGGCTTCGCTGGTGAGTTCATCACCTCTACTCAGGAGTGGTCGAAGTACTGGGAGAACGATCGCGTCAACCCTCGTCGGCCATTCACCACCGTTCCGTTATTCACGCCAATCGATAAATTGCTCCAGAAGCATCTTCCAACGTTGTTCACCGAAATCCAGCTCGCTCCCGGGCGATGGTAAACAATGGCGAACGCATTCCAGGCGGTTTATCTGACACCGATCTACTGACTTCACGGATATTCAATGTGAGCCGGCAAGTACGGTGGATCTTTCAAATTTCGTTGTATAGCCTAGGACTCTCTTTGAGAAGGGATTGAATCATGCCAGAGCGAACACCTGAGGATATTCAGTTTGAAAAAAGCCTGCAGTTATTAATGAACGTGCAATTCGAGGGCATGGACCCGGCCGAAGCGCAGTTCATGTGGTCGGAGGCTGCAAAAATTGAGGCAGAATACAAGGATGCGCGGACTAAAGCCGACGACAAGGCCCTGGACGACGCTACAAGAAAGCAATTTAAAGAGACCGCTGACGCCATAGCCAAGGCTCTGCCTGGCATTACGAAGGGGGCATTTTCTGCGGCCGAAGCCTTCAAAAAGGGCGACAATTTAGCCGGCGCGGCGGCGATCATGGATATTTGTGCAAGTGTCGTCCCGATATTTGCAAGTTTCGCCGGCCCTGTAGGCGCAGGGGTTGGGGCGGTTGTGGGCGCGATTTTCTCCTGCGTCGGACAGATTCTCGCATTCTTTGGGCCGAAACAACCGTCGCTGGGCGAGCAGATCCAAAAGATGCTTGAAACGATAGAGGCTGAAAAGGAGTTGGCCAACCTGTCAGGGATTCATTCGGCCATCAACATCTATACAGAAGAATTGGACAAAACACGGGAGGAGATTCGTGCAATTCTGGCGCTGCCTCTTAACACAGAGGCAGACGCTGACAAGTTCCGGACAGACGTGAAGGCGCTCGAAATTGGTGTCATTGACCAACAGGGCCAGCTTAATGCCGCGGCTTTTGAAAACTGGAAGGTAGGAGGATGGCTCAAGCTCACGGAAAATCAGGAGAAGGAAAGATGGCCGGAAGTCTTAGGTGCGTGGTGCCAGGAATACATTCATTTGATGACCGCAAATACCAGGCTTAATTGTCTGGCCAACCCGAAAGAGATAGCCAGACTGGAGGCGTTGACCTCAGAGAGCAATACCGCGAGTCCCCTCAGCAAGGGCACGAGAAAACTCGTTCACACTGCGGTCGTGGAGGGACTGAAGCCTATCCTGAAGTTTCTCACGAACAAATTTAAGCCTTGGAACAATGAAGCGCTTCGGCTTGCGAAGGAGACCTCGCCGGCAGCTCAAGAGCGAGGGCTGTACGTATTGATGGCGCCCTGGGCCAGTTACGGCAACGTACTGTATGTTGCCTCCGGACGAAAGAATGGAATCGGCTGGGACTACAAGAAAAACACGGGATGGCTGAAAGGTTTTTCAATTAACGTTCCCAGGGCTCAATTGGGCTCATTGACCCCGGTATACGAAATGATTGCTTGTGAGGATCGCCCAACGTCAATCGCGCGCTATCGGGTCCATTCGACTAAGGGCGACCCCTACGACGGGGTTCGGCTGATGGAAGAGGGGCATCAATATGACAACATCGGAGGCGGTACAAGGCAATTTGCTAATTGTGTAGACGCCTGGGCGTTGCCGGATTTTGAGGACCCAAAAAGGACCAGAATCTACACCGCGCACTCTACAGGGTATAACTATGTGAATATTCACGTGGCCAACGCGGACAACACAGTGAAGAGGATTAACTGGGAGCCTCATACCGCTGCCGGGCTTCTGCATATTCGCGCTTTGGTGCGCGATATTAGGATGTCCTTACCCGACGATCCCGATGCAGCGGCGATGCGCTCCGGTCTGCATGAAATCATTTATGGAGGATATCGTAGCAGCCGTAACATCTGGGTGGCATTGGATAACTCATGGGTGGATGTGCCATCTCCATGGGATGGATACAACGGTATCGCGGTCGATGCGTATTGTTTATGGGTATTCGGATCGAAAGGCCTGGCGTGTGCTCCACACACCTCGGTCATACGCTGTAAGAATAGGGAACTTCCAAGCCCCAGGTGGATCACTTATACCACGGGTTGGCACGATGGTTTTGATGTGAATGCTTTGTCTCCATGTGCAGACGGAACTCTTGTCGTTTGCAGCACGCAACAAGATAGGAATACCTGGACTCCAAATTGCAAAGTCAACCTTAAGGAACAAAGAATTGATCTCACCCCCTGGGAGCGACGTGGAGGCTGGGGGCCAGAGATCCAAAAGATGCCGGTTCCTTGCTGGTCTATGCTCCAGAGTTTGAAAACAAATTTGCTGAAGGATTAACTCTATCGGGCCGCGGGCGGGTGCTCGGATTTGAATGAAAACCACGGCGGTGCCCACATCTCGTCTTTGAGATGTGGGCACCGCATTCGTGCGCTGCACGAACCCGCCTCGCATCCTTTCCACGTTTCTCGAAGCCTCATCGATATTCATCCATCGGCGTCGTAAGATGAAGTGTCATGAATCGTCGAGAGTTCAGTAAGTTCATTGCCCTAGCAGGTCTCAGCCCATCGCTTCTTCGCGCGCAGCTACCAACCACTTCTTCTCCCTTTCCGGCGCAACCCAACTTCTCTGTCATGCTTTGGACTCTTGAGAAGCTGGCAGCTTTCGACCGCTGTCTCGAAATCGTTGCCGAGGCCGGCTATCAGGGTGTTGAGCTGGTGGGTGAGTTTCACAAATGGTCGAGCGACGAGATGCAGCGGGTGATGGCCAGGATGCGCTCGCTTCACATGCGCTTCGATATGATCAGCGGCGTCAAATCAGGATTCGCCGATCCCAATGGAACCAGCGCGCTTCTTGCCGAGCTTGCGGAGCAATTCAAAACCGCAAAGGCGCTGGAGAGCCCGCAGGTCAATCTGAAATCAGGGCCTCGCATCGACTCGATTTCGCCCACGGCACAGCATGAAGCCTGTGTTGAGAATCTGAAGCGCGCCGCCGATCTCGCCGCCGCCAATGATGTTCAGATTGTCATTGAACCGATCGATGTTCTTGAAAGCCCAACCATGTACATGACCAGCGTGAGCGAGGGCTTCGCCATTGCCCGTGCGGTCGCGAGTCCGCATGTCCGCGTGCTGTACGACTTCTACCACGAGCAGCGCGGAGCGGGAAACCTCATTGAGAAGCTTGAGCAGAACATCGATCTTGTCGCTCTCGTACACATCGCCGATGTTCCCGGCCGGCATGAGCCTGGTACCGGCGAAATAGACTATCGCAATATCTACCGCAAACTCGCGCAGCTCAAATATGACAAGTTCATCACCATGGAGTTCTATCCGTCAGAAGATGCCGTCGCTACGCTCAAAAAGGCGCGTATTGAGGCCATCGAAGCGATGAAGTCTATGACCTTGTCATCCTGAAACACCGCATCGGTGGAACCGCATATTTTCACGCCTTGATGACGAGTTCGAATTTCGAAACTACATTGCTTCTGCCTGCAAGATAAGGGTTCCGTGGTAGGTTCCTGCGGGTAGCTGGGGCAGGCTTGAAAGGTTGATTTCAAGCGATAGCGTATCGGTGCGGCAGCTTGCGCCGCTGGGAGTGCAACCCACAGAGAGCAGACTGGAGGTAGAAAAGAGCTCCAGCGTTGCTCCTGCGGTGCCAAGCGCATAAGAGCCGGTGAACGGAGTGAAGCTAGTCGGAATACCTGTCGGCATTTTGCCGAGAACGGCTGAAGAAGGGATGTTGTCCGGCGTTGACTGGCCGTCGGTGAGTGCAGCGGAAGAAGAACTGAAGTAACCGTAGAGATTGAGGCTGCCTAGGGCGGAAATGCCAGTCATCGTTGTAGTAACGGTGATGGAAGAACTTGCGGCCGCTATGCCTTTCTGCACCAGATTGAAACTGACGGCGGCAGGTGTGGCACTAACCGTAAGTGTGCAGAGCAAGCAGACCAATTCAGGGCGCACACGAAAAGCTCTTGTCTGCACGCGGACTGCCTGGCCAAAGTTTGGAGAGGAGAAAAACAGGCTGACGATCAGGACGCTCAAAGCTTTCATCGGCGTGTGTGCGAGCTTTCGCGGCACAAACCTGGGCTCGACTGGATACGATGCAGAGTTCCACTGTTGCATCATATGTCTCTTCATTGGCGCTCATTCCCTGTAGCGGGTTGTGTTGACTTTGTGCCATTTGAGGAGACCTCGCGGACTTTACGAACAGAGACGACGACTGTGGATTGTCCACTTTGTTCTTCTGGAACGCTGGTAATGGTCGATGGCGCGGAGGTGATCTGCCAGTTTCCGCCGATGAGAAACTGCGAGAGCACTACGCGCAGGTGATGGGTGTGCTGGTGATTTTCGCGCATGGAAAAACAGCCGCCCGAGTCTGTATAGACCGGAGCTTCGTCGATCAGCACTGCCGCTCCTTCCACTGGAGATCCATGCTCATCTACCACGCAACCCTGCAGGATGAACTTTCCCAATGGAGCCTCATGTTGTTCCGATGAAGCCATCGACCGCGAGTAAACACTGTTGGCATCCGCGGTATAGCGAAGATGCCCGGTGGGGTCTACGAAGGTTGCGCCATGCAGCAGCAGACGGCCCATCATGCGGAGCTTTACATCCAGCAGCAGTACCTGCTCGAAAGGATTGGTGTTATTCGCGGGGATATAAAACGTCTCGTAACTAGAGCTGAACGAGAGGCGATTGGAGAGAAACTCTCCACCGAAGTTAATGCCGGTATGGCCATCGGAATAGGTGATGCTCTCATTGACCGAGATGCGTGCAGTCAGGGTTTCGGTCAGTGTGGAGAAAAAGGTGGACTGCGCGGCTGTGCCCGGTGAATGGCTTGCAAGATATTCAGCGTTGATGCGGAGACGCTCTCCGAAATTACGTGTTGCCGAGAGTGCTGCCGCATGATTCGATTCTTCTTCGTTCGGCACGGGAGTGTACGTGGAGCGATACAGAGTGGCCCCGAGTTGGGTGTCGAAGAAGTGTATAGAAGCTGAGCCTTGATCGATGGAGCTGCGTAGATCGGTGGGATTGGGATATTGAGGGACAAGGAAGTTCTGATGGCTGCCCGTCAGAGTCAAGAACTTCCACGGTTTGAAAACGGCAAGGATATTTTCGCGATCAGGCTCTGCGAGCAATGGAGAAGGAACTGTGATGCGATGGAACTCGTTGCCGGCAGCGATGTATGCAGCCTTGAGGTCGAAGAGTTTTCGAGACATATTGATGCTGGCCGCGCCAAAGAGCTGATTAGCGCCCATTCCCGCTGAGGCAGCAACTTCGATCTTCGGAGTTGGCGTCCACTGTAATGCTTCTATCTGGGTTGATTTGCTGGAAACAACCGTATCCGAGAAGATTTGCCAGTGTGGGTTGAGGCTCTTGCGGAGAAAGAGCACTCCGGCTGGCGCATCGAGTTTAGCTCCATCGAAGAGGGGACTGCTGTAATCAAGCGAAAGTCCGCCTGCGAATAAAGTCATGTCTGTACCGAGGTGCTGGCTGCGATAACCAAGACCTCGGAGTTGAAGATAGTGACTCGTGTCGAAGATGTCTGTGGGCAGGCGGAAATCCAAGCGTTCATCTCCAGCGATGTATGTTCCGTGAGGAGTCGATCTGAGCATGCGCGCCCCTTCGAGCAGATGACCATCGACTGTTCCCGCTCCCAAGGTGAACTCGGTGTCGGGCGCATGAATGGAAAGCGCTCCCCCGCCTGCCTGATAGAGGGATGAGTTGCCTCCCGAAAGTTCGAAGACCTGTCCCTTAAGCATTCGGGGTGCACCGCAGCTTATGGTTATCGAGATGATGAATACGCGTACATAGGGATACAACGGATACCCCTCAGAGAACGACAGTTCATCTGGGACCCGCAAAATTGAGCGGTTCCTTGACCTCAAAGTGGGGGAATTGGAGCAACAGGTATTGTGGTGGGGCGCTCTCTTTCCATTCAATGGAAAGATGCCGCATGCTGCCGGGCAATAGAGGAAACCCGGCTACAACAACAGAAGTCTTACCGGCCACGGCACGTACCTGCTGTACGCGCACGAGGGCGGTACTGCTGTTTTCGAGATCACAGAGAACGGTGCTTTTGGGGGCCGAGAAAAGAGCATTGTCGATGTGGATGGATTCTCTGCCGAGGGGCTTCTTTTGATAAAGATAGACCGTGTGCGGCAGCATGATGCGTACCTTTAGCCCTTCTTTGCCTTCGATGGGAGTAAAGGTCGCGTAGACAGTAAACCATGCGGGAAGCGCATCGGCCGTTGCTTTGTAGAAGACGTAGTATGTCTGTTTTGGCTCCAGACGAAGACTGGTTGTCGAGAGCTTGACATGTATTCCCGGATCGAGCGGACGAAAGACACCGCGACCATCGGCTTTAATGCTAAAGCTCTTCACTTCGAGCACGATAGCCATCGGAGTCAGGGTGTCATTGGTGACTTCGAATTTGCCATTGGCTTTTTCTGTGTATTCAACAATGACTGGCTGGATCGATTGAGCATGCACTACCTTTGGGGCCGCCAATGCCGCGATCAAATAAAGACTAAGCCGGCAAAGACCAAGCCAGCAGCAGCCTAGATGAGGAGATGTTCGAAGCGGGTTGGATTCGGCTGCCATTATCCCCCTCCGTACGAGAGAGCTTTGAGCAAAGCGAATACGCTGTGAGGGGCACCGGAAAGCTCTTTGTGTTACGGTGCCGATTGGAATCTGCTTTAAAGCGCTTGTGCCTGTAGCGTAAGCGTTCCGGTATAAGTACCTGCGGGTAGTTGCGGCAAAGCACTTAAATTAATTTCAAGGCTCAGATTATCCGTGCGCGTTCCGGCGCGATTGAGAGCAGTCAACGGAAGAGTGAAAAGCGTAAGGCCTGCTCCGGTCGGTCCAAGGGCGGTGCTCTGGGTAAACGCTGTGAAAGTGGTTGGCGTGCCGGTGGGAACCTCTCCCAATACTGATGAGGTGGGGATGTTATCAGGTGTCGTAGCTCCGTCCGTCAACGCAGCAGTCGCAGAAGAAAAGTATCCGTCGAGAATGAGATTGGCACGCGTAGGCAGCAAGAGCCATGTGGTTTGAATGGCAACGGGGCTGGAACCGGTTGCAGTGGCGCCTTGTACCAAGGTGAATGAGACCGACGAAGGAGTGGCAGAAATACTGAGCACTTCACCTAATGTCGCAGTGAGTGAAATGGCGACTGAATTCGAGTTGACCTGCCCGAAGGCCATGCACACTGTTGAGAGCATCAGGCCAGCGGTGGTTATGCGGCACAAACGGCAAAGCAATCTGCGTGAGGTTTTCATGCGGCTGTCTCCTTGAAAGGAAGGCTGGAAAAAGACTTATCGCATCAGAAGCCTGGCTTGCATCACGGATGAGCATGCTTCACGGTTTTTTCGAGCTCCAGCTAATTCCTGAGTTTTAGTTAATCCGTTTGACGGAGGCACATCTCTTGGCGCTGTTTGTGTTGTGCAAAGAAATAAGTAACTTCGAAAATTACGCCGTGTCTCTCCGTGTCTTCTGTTTTTTTTATTGTCAGGTGATAGTCCAAGGATCGTGCATGTGAGGCATAACTTCTCCTTAAGACACAAGTGTCTTGGTGAGCTATCCGGTACCTTGAGAGTTGGGTTTCATTAAGCTCTCATTGCAATGATCCGGATAGATTACGAAAGTACTTTACACCTTAAAGCTCTTGCATTTCACAAAATATAATTCTTTGATTTACGAGTCTCGTTCCGAAATGGGAAGAAGAAGTAAAAGTTTTTTGTATGCACGTGTGTTGATTCGACCTAAAAACATGGATCTACCAGCCCGGCAACTGCGAAGACACAAAGCAAAACACATCTGTCTGTATCACAGTGCATTTTCAAGGCCAGAGAGGGATACGAACGAATACAGTAAGGCCCGCCGGAGAGGCGGGCCTTTGTCTTACTGGATCAACTAGAAGTGAAAGTTTATCGCGGTCGAGGTGCGGGCCGCGGTGCGGCGGATCTGGGCGCTTGTCGTGTCTGTAGCTGTTGTGTCTGCTGCTGATGCCGTTGCTCAAGCTGCTGCGTTTGTTGCTGGTGTTTTTGTTCGGTCTGTTGTTTCTTTGCTTCGTTAGCTTGTTGTTGTGTTAGCTTCTGGTCTTCCTTCTGCTGTTGTTGCTCAAGTTTCTGATGCTCCTTATTCTGCTGGTCCACCAGCTTCTGTTGTTGCTTTTGATATTTCTCGTCCAGCTTGGGGTCGCCTGTGTTGGGAGTGGTCACCTGGTGTTGCGGCAGGTCCGCAGCATGGGTTGGGTTGGCGGGGTGCTCGGCTGTTCCAGGATTTTCAGCAGGGCGGCCGTTGTTGGGCTGTGTGCCACCGCGCTCCGGCGCATGGTAAGGTGCTCCGGCTTCTTTTGCTTCCACAGTTCCGCTGCCGCTAAATGAGCCGGGTCGTTCGGTAGCGGCTATCGGGGGCTTGCCCTGATTGCTAGTGGCGCGGAGCTGCGGATTAGCGCGCGCAGCCTGGACATGTTGCGTCTGTGCCTGTGGCGGAGGAACATGCTGCATCTGGGCTACTCGTTCTTCCTGTGGCGTGGCACGCGCGATGATTCCACCTTGCCCGCCGTTGTAGCTTACGCGGTTGACGGTGGTGTTATTCACGATGACTGTGCGGTCAACATAGGTGTTGCGAATGACGGTCGTGTTCACGTTGAACACAGCCGTGTTGTATCGGAACTCACGCCCCTCCCACCTGCCGCCAACAAATCCGGTGCCGTAGTATCCGAAGCCGTAGTTGATGCCGCCGTAGAAGCCTATCTCTGTAGCCCAATAGCCTTCATGGAAGAAGAATCCTGTTCCTTCCCATCCCCACCAGCCGGGTGTCCAAAGATAACCGGGCTCTGGAGCAAGCACCCAGGTGCCTGGTACCCAGTAGTAGCCGTCGTCATCGTCATAAGCCCAGTATCCGGGCACCCAAAGATAGCCGTCTCCAGGACATAGTGGTTGGTCATAAACAGGAATCGCCGGCGGCCCAAAGGACACCGAAACCGCGACCTGGGCAAAGACAGGCCGCGCGAGCACTAGCGTTACAAGCGCCAGAAGCAGAAATTGCACTAACCGTTTCATTGGAACGAGCTCCTTTCAAAGTCGTACAGCTTCCGGTGAAACAGAAGCACTTAGAAGTGCAGAGAGCTTAGAAACGAACGGATGCTAGCACTTTTTCCGCTCTGAAGACTGTTTCGTATGAGCCAGTTGAGACTAGATTGCGAAGAAGAATGCGCATTCCTCATTTCATGGATGGTGGAGACCATGAAATGACTTGTATGGAACGTTGCAATGTATGCGACTGAAGAAAATTGGCATCTCAGCTTAGGTACGCGAGAAATAAACGCGAGGATCAAGATGCCGATTGAACCGAAACGCAAGCAAGTTGATCTGAGTGAAAGTTCTGTATATGGGAATGAGCCGGAACCTACGCCAGCGCGTGGTGCTGACGACATAGCTACCGAAGCCTCGATCAATCGCCTTGAAGAAACTGTCCGTGGCGGAGAGAAGGAAAGGGAAGAGTCCCGCCTGTATCAAGGCCGTACAGGCCGCGACGCTGACAAGTTGGATGCCTCGACTGACGAAGAGATTGACGCGCTTGAGCTTGATCTTTACCAGACGGATAGCCGCTCCAACACGCTCGATGGCTCGGGTCGCATTGTGGATGATGTTGCTGAGGAGCGCCTTGCCGAATTTACCGAGGTTGGCCCTGATCTGGATGATGAGGGCGCGGAGAGCGTAGAGCCGGGAAACGAAGACACCAGCGAAACTCTGCGCCGTCATCATCCCAATTTCGATATTGCTAGTTCCGATGCGGTAGTCGAAGGCAACCTGGAGCCGGGCGAAGAACCGGGCGACGAGGAACAACCATAGGAGGCGTGAACTTTATTATCGCTCGTGCCGGGAAAGCGCCGTAGCTCAGCGTACACTGAAAGCAGAGAGGCAGTCCTTTCCAGATTCAGCCGCATCAGCCAGTAGCGATTCCACTCTCGCAGTCTCCTGCCACTTACTCCGGCTTCAGTTCAGCTACAGCCCGCTTCGGCTTTTGTTGTCCACTCTCCATAACCGCAGCACAAGGCAAATATGCGATCTGATCTGGTCCACCGTGCGTCACGCAGGATCGAGAATAAGTTCCTGCTGGCAACCACTCTCATGCAGGCTGTACGCAAGCTTCACGTTGCATCTACTCGCACCGAAGACACTTCCAACCAGGTGTTGGTCGACGTAGCTGAGGGCCGCTATGCTCATGGCGCTCTGCCGGAAATCGAGCCTCCACCCACGATTGATGCGCTAGTCGTCGTTCCTCTTCTGTAGGAGCGAGCAGTGGTTGCTTGCATGCGGTTGTCTTGAAATCCAATTAATGGTCATTGCACTGGTTGAGTCTGCCGGCTCGACATGAGCTGTGGAATCGCGCCAGCCTCACACGTTATCGTGAAGACTGGCCCATGAAGTCGATCTTTACTCGAGTTGCGCTGACGCTGCCGGTGGTCTGGGTGGTGGTCTCGCTGGTATTTCTACTGATCCACATCGTGCCCGGCGACCCGGTGGAGCAGATGCTGGGCGAGGGTGCAACTGCGGCAGATCTGTCCACTCTGCGCCATCAATATGAACTTGATAAGCCGCTGCTTGTGCAGTACCTGCATTACTGGCGTGGCGTGCTGCACGGCGATCTTGGCAGTTCGATTCGCCTGCATGACACGGTGCTGCATCTGATTGCGACCCGGTATCCGTACACGATTGAGTTGACGATAGCGGCGCTGGTGTTGGGGCTGTTGATTGCGGTTCCGGCGGGCGTCACGGCGGCGCTTCACCGCAGCCGCTGGCAGGATCAGACGATTGGCGTCGTGAGTCTTTCCGGGCTGTCATTTCCTGCCTTCGCGCTTGGTCCGATTCTGATTCTTGTCTTCTCGATTGGCCTTGGCTGGCTGCCGGTTTCGGGTGCAGGATCAAGCAATACGCTGGCCGGCTTCTTCACCGATGGATGGCAATATCTGGTGCTGCCCGCATTTGCGATGGGAGTTTCGCTGGCTGCGATTCTTACGCGGATGGTGCGTACGGCGATGTTGGAAGAGTTGCACCGCGACTACATCCGCACGGCGCGGGCCAAGGGGCTGAGCGAGCGAGCAGTGATCTACAGGCATGCGCTGCCAAATGCGCTGGTGCCGATTGTGACTGTGGTCGGCCTGCAGTTCGGCACGCTGCTGGCTGGTGCGATTGTGACGGAGACGATCTTCAGTTGGCCGGGACTGGGGCGGCTGGTAGTGACGGCAATCTCAGGCCGCGACTACGCGCTGGTGCAGGGCGCGCTGCTGACGATTGGCCTGACGTATGTGCTGGTGAATCTGCTCACGGATCTGACGTATCGTTTGGTCAATCCCAGGATGAGAAGTTGATTCGGAGTCGGTTAATCGGGAATTATTTCTCGCTGGCAGCCCAGTCGAGCAGCGTGAGCGCCAGCAGCAGGACGCGGCGCAGGCCTAGATCGCGGTTTGCTGCGGAGTACCACTCGGCGCGGGTGTGTGCGCCGCCGCCGTCGCCTCCTGCGCCGAGCGAAGCCGACGGAATGCCGAGCGAAAGCGGAATGTTGGCGTCGGTCGAGCCGAGGCGGAAGTCGCTGCGCAAGCCGAGATGGCGGTCGACTGCCTTGATGGCTTCGACCATGGCGGAGTCGCGAGTGGAGTCGGCGGCGGGGCGATTGCCAATTTTCTCGATGGCGAAGCGCATAGGCGTTGTGCGCGAGGAGTGAGAATTGCCCGAGGCGGCGCGACTGGCCGCTTCAGCATTGGCTGTTTCCACGGCGTCTTCAACAGCACGGTGCAGGGCTACTTCCATGCGGACGAGCGCCTGCGTTGCGGTGGACCGAAATTCGATGGATGCCATCACGCTCTCGGGGATGGTATTGACCGAGGTTCCGCCCTGGATGGTGCCGACGTTGAGGGTGACGCGGGGCTCATTCGGGTACGGATTGAGCGGAACAAGCGTGAGGCTGGCGAATGCCGAGCTGAGCACCATGATCGGATTGGGGGTTCCGGCATCGGTAAAGCTGTGGCCTCCGGGACCGGTGATGCTGACACGATAACGGCGGCTGCCGAGTGCCTGGGTGACGGCAGTTTCGTTGCCTGCACCGTCGAGGACGATGTGCGCGACGATGCGCCGGGCGAGTGGCCATTTTTTGTAGAGATGACGCACGCCGCGCAGATCGCCTTCGCCCTCTTCGCCGACGTTGCCGCAGAAGACGAGCGTTGCCGGAGGAGTGAGCTGCGCGGCAACCATGGCGCGCGCAATCGCCAGCATGCCGATGACGCCGGCGGCGTTGTCGCATGCACCGGGGGCTTCGATCCGGTCGTCCTGCACCTTGACGTCGAGTGGTGTATCGGCGGGAAAGACCGTGTCCAGGTGGGCGGAAAGCAGGATGACCGGGGATTCTGGATTATCGGCAGATGGCGACGGCAGAGTTCCAAAGACATTGCCGATTGCATCGACCTGAACGCCGGCGAGCCCAGACTGTTGGAATTGGGAGATAAGCCAGGTGCTGCGGGCTTCTTCACCAAAGGGCGGCGCGGGGATTGCGATGAGCTCGGTTTGCCAACCGATCATCTGCTGGCGGTGCAGGTGAAGCCATCGGATGGCTTCATGTAAGCCGCGCTGTGCTGCCAGGGAAGTAACGCGGGAAAAGAACGAACTGCGCGAACCGATCGCCATACTGACAATTTCAGGTTAACAGGCTGCAAAGATGGTGGGTTCAAAAGGGATTGGCGGCTGGTAGATCGAAATCCGGGTATTCGACAGAGTGCAGGAAGAGCCCTTTGGCTGGTGCGGTAGGTCCCGCCGCAGATCGGTTGCGCGATTCGAGAATCCGCGCCATGGAGCCAGCAGGGAACTGGCCGCGTCCGATTTCGAGCATAGTCCCGACCAGATTGCGGACCATGTGGTGGAGGAATCCGTTGCCGCGAACGCGGTAGAGGAGCAGATCGCCTTCGTCTGTGGACCATTCGGAGCGGTAGACGGTGCGGATGGGAGATTTGGGCTCGGATTCATCATCGTTAACGCGATTTGTGGTGTCAGAGTCGCTGGCGGCGAAGCTGGTGAAGTCGTGCTCTCCGCTTACGGCCTGGGCGGCATCCTGCAACGATGCGAGATCCAGTTTCCAGCGGCACGGATGAACGTAGGGAGCCAAAAAGGGCGAGCAGAGGTTGCCACGAAAGATGCGGTATTCGTAGGTTTTGGCACGGGCTGAGTGACGGGCGTGAAATTCGGGTGGAACTGGCTCGACGGAGAGGACGCGAATGGCTGCCGGCAGCGTGCGATTGAGGGCGCGCAGCAGGTTGTCGGCCGGGACGGGCGCTTCGAGGGCAACGCTGGCAACCTGGCCGAGCGCGTGGACGCCGGCGTCGGTGCGGCCTGAGCCTTGCGGCAAAGGCGGCTCGCCCCAGCCGGAGCCGAGGATGCGTCCGATGGCTGATTGCAGCTCTCCCTGAATGGTGGGCAGGCTGGGTTGTACCTGCCATCCGTAGAAGGCAGTGCCGTCGTAAGTCAGGGTTAGCTTCCAGTTCTGCATCCGGGCTCTCGTTCTGATTTTATTGGAGTTGAGACTATCAGCAACGGAACCGCTAGACTTGCAGTTGAGCTGCTTCGGTTACCGTAGTCGGAAATTGCGGCGGCTGGTGGGCGGGTTACCGGGGTATCGACTTGTTAATCTGCCCAGAGGCCCTTTTGCGGGAACGAATTGGGCTTCCAGGGCGTATCCATTCGGTAGCACAAGAGTTGCTTACTCGACTGATTCCAGACACGCGGCGCGATGGATGAGAAATTGCGTCGGAAGAGCAGGCTGGAGAGTCTGGTTCAGTGGCGTCCCACTCAGTTCTAAGAATCATGTGGAGAGGATTCATGCATTTGTACCGGAATCTTGATCGGACTCGGGAAAAAGCGGGTCGTAAGGAAGCGGCAAGCGCGGTAAAGGTCCGCGAGAGCGGAGCCGGAAAACTACGCGCGACGGCAGTGGTGCTGTTGGGCCTAACGACGGCGATGCCTCCGGGGTTGTTTGCGCAGCAGACCTCTCCCCAGGCGGGCAACAAAGTGTTCAATGAGCTGCCTGCCGCTCCGGCACCGACGGATACGGAGCCTTTGTTCCTGCGCAGTACGAGCAAGAACTACCTGAAGCCGTATGAGGTGATCACGAATCCGAAGAAGTTCTATGAAGGCGCGGATGTACCGAATGCGAATTTCATGAATTCGCTGCGCCTGACGGATCTGGTGAAGAACGGCAAGATTTACCTGAGCCTGAGCGATGCGTTAACTCTGGCGCTTGAAAACAACTACGATCTGGCGATTGCTCGCTACAACCTGGATATTGCCGACACCGATATTTTGCGAGCGAAGTCCGGCTCGCTGCTTCGCGGTGTCAATTCGGGTCTGGTTACGAACACGCTGGGCGGAACTTCTTCGACGCTGACGGTGGGCGGCGGACCGGGAGGAACTTCAGCCGGTGCGGCAACCGGTGCGACTGGCCTTGTGATTTCAACCGATGGTGCAGGGCCGTTGCCTCCGAATTACGATCCTTACATTACGGGGACGCTGCAGTGGGAGCGTGCTTCCGCACCGCAGTCCAATACGCTGTTTTCGGGTGGCAAGACTTCGCTGACAACGAATACGAACCAATATAACTTCGGGTATAACCAGGGCTTCCGCACCGGCGCGACACTGCAGGCTACGATCACCAATGAGCGCATCACGACGGACAACCCGTTTGTGGACTATAGCCCGCAGCTTTCTTCGGTATTCAAGGCGACAGTTACGCAGCCTTTCCTGAATGGTGGTGGCATGTGGCTCAACCGCCGGTTTATTCAGGAAGCGATTTACGACAGGCGCATTACCGACTCAGCTTTCCGGCAGCAGGTGCTTTACACCGTCAACCAGGTAGAGAACATCTATTGGGCGCTGGTGAGTTCATACGAAGACCTGCAGGCCAAGGAGCGCGCGCTCGAGCAGAGCAAAAAGGTAGCGGCTGACGACCGCAAGCAGCTCGAGATTGGCACCATGGCTCCGTTGGATGTGGTGACGGCGGACTCGCAAGTGGCTTCGGATCAGCAGGCGCTGGTGAGCTCGCAGAGCAATTTGAATTATCAGCAGCTCATCATCAAGCAGGCAATCGCGCGCAATCTGAGCGATCCTGCGCTGATTGCCGCGCCAGTGATTCCAACGGATCGCGTGAGCCTGGAGCAGCTGCCGGAAGAGACCGAGTCCGCGGACGAACTGACGCAGGCTGCCTTTAAAAACCGTCCAGAGCTGGAGCAGGCTGCGCTGTCGCTGAAGAAAGACCAGATCACTTTGAAGGCAACCAAGAATGCGCTGCTGCCTACCTTGAATGGCTATGTCTTCTACGGGTCGAGCGCACTGGGTGGTTCGCAGAGCCCGAATGCTGAGAATTTGTTCGCCACAACTCCAGGGCCGTATCCGCCTGGAACTTTTCCGACGGTTGGTTATGGGCAGGTGCTGCAGAACCTGTTCAACAGCACAGCGCCGGATAAAGGTGCAGGCTTTACGTTAAGCGTTCCGCTGCGCAACCGTACGGCGCAGGCTGATCGGGCGCGGTCGCTGCTTGAGTATCGTCAGCAGCAGTTGCGGCTGGAGCAGCTTTACACCGAGATCAAAATGCAGGTGGTCAACCAGCAGTTTGCGCTGACCAACGACCGTGCAGCGGTACTGGCAGCCGACGCTTCGCAGAAGTACAACGCGCAGAGTCTGGATGCAGAGGAGAAGAAGTTGCATCTCGGTGCTTCGACGACGGCGCTTGTATTGCAGCAGGAGCGCAATCTGGCTACTGCTGAGAACAACCTGACGGCCGCGCGCGCCGCATATGCCAAGGATCGTGCAGCGCTGTACCAGTTGTTGGCGACGACGCTGCAGCATTACGGAATCAATCTGATTGATGCTGCGACGGGTACTGTCAACACAGAGCCTGTGATTCCGGGGATTGAGCCTGCGCAGCCGACGAAGGAGCCGACGCTGCCGAACCGGGAACAGCGGCAACAGCAGGAGCAACAGATCCAACGGCAGGGACAGCAGCCTGAGCCCAAGCCGCAACCGCAAGAGCCACAACCGCAGCAGTAGTTTCAAACAAAAGAAGGGCCCGGCAGATGCGATTACTCTGCCGGGCCCTTTTGCTTTTGAAGGATGATTACGACCTCATCGTTCGGCGATGAAATCGAGCAGATCGAAGAACTCGGGGAAACTGATGGCTGCCGATTCCGAGCCGCTGATGAGAGTTTCTCCTTCGGCACGAAGAGCGGCGACGCTGAAGGCCATGGCAATGCGGTGATCGCCGCCGGAGTCGATGGTGGCTCCATGGAGAGTCTGGCCGCCCGGGACGTCCATGCCGTCTTCGAACTCTTCGACTTCGGCACCCATGGTGCGGAGATTCTGGACGACGAGCGCGATGCGGTCGCTTTCCTTGACGCGCAACTCTTTGGCGTCGCGGATGCGGATGCCGCCGCGTGTGTAGGGTGCGATGGCGGCTAGGACGGGTAGCTCGTCGATGAGCTGAGCGGCGAGCGCGCCGGTGACGGAGGTGCTGCCGAGGCCCTCGGCTGGTGCGGAGACCTGTACGGTGCCGACCAGCTCTGAGTGCTTCTCTTCAAGATTGAGGACCGCAATCTGCGTGCCGAGTGACGTGAGTACATCGAGCAGAGAGGCGCGCGTGGGGTTGAGGCCGAGCGAGTCGAGCAAGAGTTGTGAACCGGGGAAGAGAGCCGCAGCGCAGAGGAAGAAAGCGGCAGAGGAGATGTCTCCGGGCACTGCGCCTTCAATGGCGCTAAGGGTCTGCGTGCCGCTGATGGAGACGTAGTCGAGTCCGCGCTCGATGTTGGCTCCGAAGGCGCGGAGGGCGAGTTCGCTGTGGTCTCGGGTGCGGACTGCTTCGCGGACGGTGGTGGTGCCGGGGGTTTGAAGGCCGGCGAGGAGGACACAGGTTTTGACCTGAGCGCTGGGAACGGGCGTTGTGTAGTCGAGCGCGGTGAGTGGTGCGCCGTGGATGGTGATGGGCGCGTGGCCTTCAGTCAACATTAGCTTTGCGCCCATGGCGGTGAGCGGCTTGCGGATGCGCTCCATGGGGCGGCGCGAGAGCGAGGCGTCGCCTATGAGGGTGAACTCACCTTGTTGCGGCGCGAGCAGGCCGGAGATCATGCGCATGGTCGAGCCGGAGTTGCCGCAGTCGAGCGGGCCTGTGGGTTGCTGGACTTTGCCGCCGACTCCGGTGACTTCGATGACGCCGTCTTCTTTGCGCTCAACTATGGCGCCGAGGGCACTCATGCAGGCGAGCGTGGAGGCGCAGTCAGCGCCGGTGGAGAAATTGGTGAAGCGCGAGGTGCCCTGGGCAAAGGCGGAGAGCATGCCGTAGCGATGGCTGATGGACTTGTCGCCGGGAAGGCGCAGGCTGCCGTTGATGTTGCGTGCGGGGCGGATGAGGCGTTCTTCGAGGGCTGTATGCAAGATGGCTCCGTGGTTCGTGCTTCGATCTTGGATGTGTCTAGTTTATCGGAGCGGATGGAGCGCTGTGTGTATCGAGCATTCGCGGTGCAGGGCAGCACAAACGCAGAAGATGTTGCGGTGTGGATATCGGATTGAGAGAAACAAAGAGGTTAGCTCCAGGGAGGGGGGAGGGGGTGATTATTTTTCTGCGCATTAGCTGAACTGCTAACAGTTGTCGATTTGCTATTAGATGAAGCTAATAGTAAATAGTCTGGTGAGTCTGAGTTACTGGTGTATCCCAAGTCGCTGTGAATCTGTGCAAATCGCTGGAAAAGCAGATCCTTCACTTTGTTCAGGATGGCAAACATTTGCTGCGAATTGATGACTCAGGACAACAGCTACTTGTCGCGGACATTTATATTTTGGGGGACGATAAGACCGTAGCTGAAGCCATATTACCTGTTTGAGCGGTAATTATCGGCAAGGTTGACTTTCCTTATGTGCTCAGAGCGAAGACCGCATGGTCTTTGCCGTGCCCGTATGATGAACGGATGGTCTCGACTGAGGTGAATAGTCTGCATCAGCGCGCCATCGCTGCGTTTCAGCGTGGCGAGGCAGACGCGGCTGTGGAATTGCTTTGCAAAGCTGTTGAGGCTGATCCGACGTCGGCTGTGGTGGCGAACGATCTGGGCTCTGTACTGGCGCAAATGGGCAGAATGGAAGAGGCGATCGCTGCATTTCGCCGCGCGATCGAACTTGCGCCGGAGTATCCCGAGGCGCATAACAACCTGGCGAATGTTTATCAGATGACCGGAGATCTGGATGCGGCTGTGGTGAGCTACCAGACGGCGCTGCGCCTTGCTCCGCAATATGCCGAGGGGCATCGGAATCTGGCGAGTGCGTTGTGGCGGCTGGGACGGATTGAAGAGGCGTCCGCCGCTCTGGCGTTGGCGGTGTCGATCAATCCAAGTTATATCGAGGCGGTTGCGCTGCTTGTGCTCCAGCTCAAACAAATGTGCGACTGGCGCATGGTGGATGAGCTTACGCAGCAGTTGATTCGGGCAGTAGAAGATGGATCGGGCGGGGTGAATCCATTTGTGTTTCTGACGCTGGAGACAACGCCCAGGCGGCAGCGGCAGTGTGCCGAGCAGTTTGCGCAGGCAAGGTGGCTGACGGTGAGTGGTACGGCGAATAACACCGCGCAGGCTGCAACGAATCGTGAGCGCATCACCGTCGGGTATCTCTCGGCTGATTTTCAGGAGCATGCGACGGCTCATCTTATTTCGGAGTTATTCGAGTTGCATGATCGCAGCCGGTTTCGCGTCGTTGGATACTCTTACGGAGCGGATGACGGCAGTGCTGCGCGAAAAAGACTACGTGAGTCATTCGATTTGTTTGTCGATTTGGAGGTTGTTTCGCATGCCGACGCGGCGGCGCGTATTCGTGCGGACGGGGTGGACATTCTGGTGGATCTGAAGGGATACACAACAGATGCGCGGCCTGAGATTATGGCGCTGCGGCCGGCTCCGATCCAGGTAAGCTACATGGGCTATCCAGGAACCATGGGGGCGAACGCGATTGACTATATTCTGGTGGATCGATTCGTAGTGCCGGTGGAGCAACAGAAGAATTTCACTGAGACACTGGTTCACATGCCGCATTGCTATCTGGTCAACGATCGACGGCGTCCGGTTGCAGAGGCGAGCAGCCGCGCGGAATACGGGCTGCCTGAAGATGGATTCGTGTTCTGTTGTTTTAATTCGGCTCACAAGATCACGCCTGCGATTTTTGACATCTGGATTCGGCTTCTGGAGCAGGTGCCGGGAAGTGTTTTGTGGCTGCTGGAGTCGAGCCTGGTTGCAATGACGAATCTGCGGCGGGAGGCGGATGCGCGGCTGAAGGGAGGGGCCGAGCGGCTTATATTTGCGCCGCAGCTTGCGAATGCTGAACACCTGGCTCGATTCGCCGTGGCGGATTTGTTTCTGGATACGCTGCCGTATAACGCACATACGTTGACGAGCGATGCGCTATGGGGTGGATGTCCGGTGTTGACGGTGACAGGGGAGACATTTGCGTCACGTGTTGCAGGGAGCATTTTGCATACGGCTGGATTGCCGGAGTTGGTGACATCGACGCTCGATGAATATGAGGCGACGGCGTTGCGATTGGCGAGCGCTCGAGCGGAGTTGGCAACGCTGCGTGCGCGGATTCAGAAGAACAAAATGACAACGCCGTTGTTTGACACGCCTCGCTTTACGCGCGAGCTAGAAGCGGCGTTTGAGTGGATGATGCAGCAGGCCAGCTCAAGGGAAGCATAAAGCCTGCCGGGCATTAAAGGCTTAGAGTCTGCGACGCGAGATTAACGCCTTCAACTCTGGACCGGATCTTGGCGAAAGCGGTGTCGCGAGCTGTGGAGGTATCGTCGGCAAAGGGTGAGAAGCCGCAGTCGTCAGTGGCTCCTAGCTGATCTGGCCGCAGGATCGATGCGGCTTCCAGGATACGGTCGTGCACCTGATCGGGAGTTTCGACAGACGGGTTAACGGGATCGATGACTCCGATGAAGACGGTGTGATGCGGCTTGAGGACGGAGTTCACGGTTTGCAGTGTGCGCTTACGGTCGGGCTCGCTGGACATCTGGAGGTAGAAGCGGCCTACGTTGAGCTGGAAAAGATCGGGCAGGAGTGCCGCGTAATCAACGTCGGCGCTGTGGGTGGAGTCGTGATCGGCGCCAGGGCAGACGTGGACACCGATGCGCTTGCGATCTTCGGCGCTGAAGCGCGAGAGAACGGAGTTGTTCAGATCGATGAAGCTGCGCAGCAGACCACCAGAAGGATCGAGCTTGAGCGAAAGGCGGGCTTCGGTGAAGTCGATTTGAACGACGGCGGCGCCGGCGTGGAGTGCACTGCGAATATCAGCTTCGGCTTCGTTGAGGAGATCTGCGAGAAAGGCTTCGCGAGGATAGCTGGGAATGCCGGTGGGCGGATAGAGCAGGCTGAGCGCGGACGCGGAGATGACGGCTTGTTTGATGGGGAGAACGGTGAGATTCTTTGCGGTTTTGCAGAAGGAACCGGCATGAACGCTATACCGAAACGGGCCGCTGGTCAAGCGTGGAAGCTGACGCGTGTGCCCATCGGCGAAGGGAATGACGACTCCGTCAGGCGCGAGGTTGGTAAGGCCGAGCAGCGGATAGGTGGCGAAGCTGGGCTTGGTCTGCTCGCCGTCGGTGACGACCGGTGAGCCGGTTTGCTCGAAGCGTCGAATGGTGTCGTGGAGCGCGGCGGTGTAGGCCTCATCCAGAGCACGAGGGGAGATGATGCCAGCGTGGAAGTCAGAAATTGTCTGAAGCAGGGACGCAGGGCGGGGAATGCTGCCGATGGGCTCGGTGGGGATCGCCATGCGGCGAGTGTATGGGAGAGCTGTGTGATTGCTCATCCATCTTTGGATGGAGGAGCTTTGGATGGACAGGAAGATTGGGTTGAGGGTTCGATTGCGCCAAACCTGAGCCGTGGATGATAGACTGGCCCCGGAAAAATGCCACAGATATTGATTGTTACCGGAGATGCTGGCGAAGCTTACGAAGCACTTTATGCTGTGCATCGGTTTCGTGAGGAAGACTGGCGTACTGCCGTTGCTGCGCCGTCGGTACGCCGGCTCCACCTTGTCATGCACGATTTTGAGCCAGGGTGGGATACCTACGTCGAGCGTCCCGGCTACGGCCTGGAGGCAGACATCTCGTTTGACCAAGTGGATGTAGGTGCTTACGACGCCATTCTGATTCTGGGAGGCCGTGCGCCTGAGTATCTCCGCAACGATCGGCGCTTGCTGGAGATTGTCCGCGAATTTGACGCGCAGCAAAAATGGATCTTTGCGATCTGCCATGGTATCCAGGTGCTCGCCGCTGCAGGCATTACAAAAGGCAAGCGCATTACCTGCTATGAACACGTTCGCTTCGAGGCTGAACAAGCTGGCGGAACATTTGTAGACGAAGAGGCAGTTCGCGATGGCCGCATTGTCACTGGCCAGACCTGGCAATCGCATCCCGAGTTTTATCGGGAGGTCTTTGCCTGCCTGAAGGCACCTGCGCGATCCTGACAATTGTTGCATTCATCGAATCGCAATTTGGTCGCTAACAACTGCTCAAACGCCGGTGGGTGGATGCCCGATTACGTCTGGGCTGTATGCGTGCAATGCTTCGAGCTTTTGCTGCGGGACGAACTTATCCCATGCTGTCACGGGTATTTCTTCTTCCACTGCTGATTCTGTTTCAAAGTACATCGTGACGATCTGCTGAGGATGAACCGCGAAGCGATACTCCGCGCCGGAGGGAAGGTTTGTAACCACGTTTCCAACCAGATCTGTGATCGCTGCGTTCTTGTGCGGGAGCGATAGCTTGATATTTGCTTCGCCGGGGATTCCGAAGGCCTCTACAAACCGCAAGATCATGTGATTGCCCTGCCGACGCAGAGACTCGACGATTACGTTATTGGATGTTTCGAGATAACTCTGGCTTCTAAAGTCAGAGCACCCATCGAACACGGCCGGAGCGAGGTTATATTCCCATGCGGCTTGTGGAACTCGTGCTTCTTTCCACGACGATTCGTAAGGCAGCAGTGCATACTCCAGCACATGTTTGCCTTTGCCGGTCATCCATGGATTGTCGTAGCCCTGATATTTGTCTTCTGCGTTGAAGAGATAGATGGAGGCCTCGCGGCCATTCAATTCGCGGCCTGTTAGTCCTCGATCGAACAGAGCTGCGCCGCCTGCGCCAGTGGTTGCGTAGGCGCTCCAACGTACGGCGGGTACGATGCCTTTGGCCCAGCCGTGCAGGTTCGGGTCAGGCTTTGACCAGGCGGCATGGGAGAAGCCGAAAGGCACGCCGCGCATCACTTCGTCGACATCGTTTGCGAGAGGGAAATTCGCATACACCATGGTGTAGTCCGGAATATCGTTCAGCTCGGTTTCGAAGTCTATGCGCGGATGGGCTTCGTAAAGCCGGATGCTTCGGCGCAGGACACCACCGCCGTAGAACTTGCCTGTGACTGCGATGGTGATTAACAGCGGACCTTTGTGTACCTCAATCGTTGAAGGCTCGTCGCTCGAAGTTGCAATCCTGTCCTGCCCTGGAATCGGAGGAAGAATATCTCCCGGATCGCTTGCCTTCTTTTTGGGCCTCTCCGCGATGATGGTGTTTGCTTGTGCGCCGAGGAGTTCCCGCCCGCTCTTCCGGCTTGTGAGGCTGGCGATCGCACCGGTTTTCGCATCCAGGGTCAAGGTGTAGAGCGAAGTCTCAACTTTGTTGATGGAGCCGAGTGCTTTCGGCTTCTGCGGCTCGCCCTGGACCAGCTTTAACGGATGCAAACTCGTAGATGCCATCGGAATGCTGCATAGGACGCGTCCATCAGGCAGAAGTTCGCATGGCGTGCCATCGATGATTTTGCCGGCAGCGAGTTTGAGCGTGATTGGATCATTGCGGCGCCAGTTCAATGGATTGAAGAGGGCTGCTTGCTTTCCGGCAGCTGTAAGAGATTTGAGAGCGCTCGACTGCACCTGAGTAGCGGAGTGCTGCACCCAGTTGAACCTGTCCTGCACGTCCCAGGACTTTTCACTAACGAAGACCATGCCTCCTGCCGATCCCCAGAGGGTGTTGCGATCCATGTTCAGGAACATCAATGTCCATGACTCATAGAGGCTCTGCGATGGGTAGCTGTAATGGCCGCTCAGGCTGGCGATAGTAGCCAGCGACTCGGCTGTTTGCAGGCTTTGTTCGCTGCTGCGGTATAAGGTTTTTACTTTAGGGGTGTCCATCCAGAATGCATCAAAGTCATAGGCAGTACCGCCTTCATGAGTGGGTATCTCGATCGTTCCGGATTGAATGCCGGGAAGGATGGTGTCTACGTACTTGCTCAGGGTTGTGAAGCGAATCTTGCGGCGTGCTCCGGGTTGTTGCCACTGCGCGAGTAATGCAGTTGGATAGGACTTAACCGGGGGAGCAAGCGAATAATCACCGCCGCCGCCGAGAATGAGAATCGATGCGCCCTCTGGCGTGATGCTTTCTTTCGAAGCGAACTGGCTTTCGAGCTTGTCCAGTTGCGCTTCAGCCAATACTTCTTTGCTCTCATAGATGCTGCTCGCTTCGGAGTAGTGGCCCGGACAGAGTGTGAGTATGCGCGAGCCATCGGGCGAGACGGTCCAGAAGATTGTTTTGCCTGTCGGATTCTTGCGGGTGTAGACAAGGGCTTTCAGCTCGAGGCCTTTGGCGATCTGTGCCATCTGATCATGCACGCCGCAGGTATCGATGCACCAGGCATACTGAGGCCTGAGGCCGAAGATTTTCTCGTACCACCGCAGGCCTTCGGAGCCGATGCGAACGAGCGCTTCGCCTCCGGAGAGATTGATGGTGGATTCGAGGAAGAAGCCGTTGACAAGTTCGACTCGCTTTTCGGCGACGCGCTGTTTGAGCTCCGGGATGCGCTCAGGGTGAAAGTTCATGATGCCGATGATGTTGTTTATTTCGGACAGGACAAACTCGTATTGCGCGTCATCACGAACACGATCCAGATGCGAGAGATAGCTGTTGACGCAGTAGACGCGCTCTTTTGAGAAATCTGCGAGCCAGCCGCAACTGGCTGGATGAAAATTGGAGACGATATAGACGTCGCGGCCGTGGGGGTTTTCACCTTTGTTGCTGGCCAGTTGCGCTGGAGCGTATTGGCTAAAGACGAGTGTTGCCGCGCCGGCAACGAACTCTCTTCGGTTCCACTTGGGATGTTGCGATTTTTTCATCATCATCTCGCTTAGAGCGTGATTAGCGGCATCAGGGCTTTGACAGTGAATGCCTGTCTTTAAACAGATCTGTGAATTCTACAACGGCGCCGATAGGCAACGAAGTTTATATAGATAGCGTGAGCGCGTAAATTTTGCCAGATATGGCAATGAAATAACCGCTGTATCAGGCGAGTCTAGGAAAGAAATGGCAACGCCATATTAGCTACTGCTGTCGTTGATAGGATGTTATAGTGTGTCGCGCCGGGCACAATGCCAAGCCTGGCTGTCGAACGCAGCGAACCATCAAGACCGGCATCGCGTTGACCTCCTCCCAGTGCTTCGTAGAAGGCCACTATGTGTTCAAGGCGAATAGAGTCAGCGTCGGCAAAGACAAGCATCGTGGGAAAATGAAACTTTTTCACCTGCTCCGACCAGTCGAAGTCATGAGATTCCATCTCTGCGATTTTGCGGAGAAGCGTTTCCCAGTTGACATCCGGATAGAGCTGACCAAGCGGCGAACCTTTAATGTTTTGCGCGATCTGTGCGGCGTGCGCAGGCATCTGATCGAATGCCGCAGCTACTTCCGGGAACGACCCGTCCCGTTGCATGGCAGCCGAGACGACGATCAGGCGATTGATGGTGGCAGAATGCCGAATCGCAGTTTGTAGCGCCACTCCACCGCCTAACGAGTAACCCAGTACATCTGCTTTCTCGATCTTCAGCCAGGCCATCAAGGCAGCTACGTCATCGGCCATGAATTCAAACCGCAATGGACGATCGATGTCTTTCGTACGTCCGTGCCCTTGCTGATGAAGGATGATGACCTTCCTCGTCTTCGCCAGTTCCGTCAGATTCTGACCGAATACCTCGCTGGCTGTAACGCCGCCGTGCAACATGATGAGTGGTTGACCTTCGCCATGAATCTCGTAATAAAGATTTAATCCATTGACAGGAGCGTAACCTGAGCTTGAATTTTGCATGAGTGTCTCCAGAAGAAAAGATGACGGTCCATGAAATATCGGGACTAGGGCAGTCGCCTTCAATCCGGCGCCAGAAATAGCAAGGAGCTCTCGTCTCAGCATTTTTCTCCTCTACAACTCGTCTCGCGTGTTCGTGACAACGGCGCATGAACATTTTGCTAACGCGGCGTCCGCATCCACTTCAGGCACTGTTAAATCTACTTCTTACTTAAAAGAACCAAGAGCGAGCCTTCTGGCAATATTGTTGAGATATCAGGAGTACAGCTTCCCTATCTGTTATTGCCAACAGGTCAACGCATTCATCGTTCTCCATTTTGCTCAAGATGACAAGGCCGAGCCGTGCACGGCTCTATGGTTCCGGTGTTTCCCACTGGTTCGTTTGAGCGGACTTGAAGATAGCTTCGATGACGGCCATGTTGGCTATGGCGTCTTCGAGCGGGACGGGAACTTCGGTGTCTTCGAGGATAGCTTTGGAGAAGGCGTCGCCCTGCAGTGTGTATTGATCCTGAACGGGGAAGACTTCAGTGCTGATGCCTGAGCCGAAGAGTTCTCCGCCGATATCGATGAAGATGCGGGTGGGGCGGTCTTTGGGGGCGTTGAAGGGGATCTCGATTTCGATGCGGCCTGTGGTGCCATAGAACTGGACGCGCTGGTAAGGGACTAGCTGAGTGGAGCAGGTGAAGATGGAGTGGCCGACGGGGAAGTCGAGCAAGGCAGAGGTGAGGCGATCAACGTCCGTTTCGGGGTCGCGGTCGATTAAGCCGACTACGCGGGTGGGCAAGCCACCAAAGGCGTGGCGTGAGGCGTGGATACAGTAGCAGCCGATGTCATAGAGTGCTCCGCCGCCTGACTTGACGTTGTTGCGGATGTTGGTCTTGTTGGTGTTGTAGTAGCTGAAGAAGGCGAAGATGGAGCGCAGTTCTCCGATGCGGCCTGAGTCAAGAATTTCGCGGATGCGCAGCCATTGCGGGTAAGTGCGGATCATGAAGGCTTCGCCGATCTTGACACCGGTGCGGGCGCGGACGTCGAGGAGGGTTTTGGCTTCGGCGACGGTGAGGCTCAGGGGCTTTTCGCAGAGGACGTGCTTGCCGGCTTCGGCAGCTTTGATGGTCCAGGGGACGTGAAGCTGGTTGGGCAGTGGGTTATAGATGGCGTCGATATCGGGATCGGTGAGCAGTTCCTCATAGGAGCCGTAGGCTTTGGGGATGCCTAGCTCATCAGCCGCTTCGCGAGCTTTGGCGAGGTTGCGTGAGGCTATGGCGTCGACGGTCGTGAGCTGGCCAAGCTGCATGGCGGGCAGAACTTTTTTCAGGCCGATTTTGGCGGTGCTGAGAACACCCCAGCGGATCTTTTTCGAGGAACCTTCGGGATTCGACATGCGGATAGGATAGCTTGCTCGAATCGGCGAATGGTAACTCTGGTTGCGCAATGAATCGTGGCGCTTGAACTTGTAACGATAAAGTAAGGAACAATTTTTTCTGCACTACGTCTATGCGTCCAGGATGGTGAAGCTGCAGCACTGGCTGGATTGGGCAGGATTGCGTTGGGGCGCAACCATGCTCGAATTGAAGACGTAACCCAACCGCGACAAAGCGGGGTAGATCGATGAAGGTAAGCGGTTCCATTCTGCAGGTTGTTTATTTCATTTCTGTTGCCGGGATGATCGGATGCACGGGAGGTGGGACGGTAAGTGTTCCGCCGCCACCGGGTCCGAATGCGGTTATCTTTGTTGCACAACCACCGACCTCGCTGGCGGTAAATGCCTCAGCCTCACTGGTTGCTGCGGCTACTTATACAAACATCGCTGTGGCTGGCGAAAATACGGCGGTGACCTGGTCGGTGGCATGTGGCAGTGCGGGTGCATGTGGAGCTTTCAGTTCAAACGCGGATGCGGCAGGGATCACGTATACAGCACCAGCGGTGGTTCCTTCGGGCGGGGTAGTCACTGTTACGGCGACATCGGTTGCGGACGGCTCGAAGTCTGTGTCGACAGCGATTAAGATCGTGCCTCCTATTCCTGTCTCAGTCACTTTCTTTGCTCCGCCACCTGCGTCAATGCAAGTTGGCTCTTCCTTTGGATTGAATGCAGCAATTGCAAACGATGTGACGGCGAATCCGCAGGTGAAGTGGACGGTAGCTTGTAGCAGCATCGCTTGTGGTTCGTTTGCACCAGCGACGACTTACAGTGAAGCAGCAACCACCTACACCGCGCCTGCGACAGTTCCATCTGACGGCAGCGTTACAGTCACGGCTACTTCGGTCACAGACACGACTAAATCGGTATCGACCAACATTGTTATTACGCCGGCTGCGTCTACGCTGGCGAATGGAACGTATGTTTTTCAGATCTCAGGACAGACGGGAATTACTTCAAGCTTTATCACCGGGGTTTTCACGGCAAGTAATGGCGTGGTTACGGGCGGCGAGCAGGACTGGGCATATTTGACTTCAGATGCGGACGATAACACTATCCCCGCCACCATGTTTCAGTCCATCAGTGGAGGCAGCTACGCGACTACGCCTGATGGGAATCTTGAAGTGAGCCTGCAAGTCGGGCCGGGCCAGATTGAAACGCTCGAAGGAACACTGGCCTCGGGCGCGAAGGGCTTTGTGAATGGATTGAACGGCGCTTTGGCTAATGGCACTCTTGAACGGCAGACAAGCATTGCTCCGCCGTCGGGGGGATATGCGGTATCGCTGTTTGGCAGCGATAAGTTCACTGATGCGACATGGATGGGCGGTGTGCTGAATGTCGATAGTGCTGGAGGTATCTCCGGCAATGGCAGCATTCTCGATGTGATCGACAGCTACGCCAGCTTTGGCGGTACGCAGACGATAGGTGCGAGCACTGTGTCCGCTCCTGACGCTAACGGCCGTGTGCAGATCGCCTTGCAGCCATCGGCAAGCTCACCGCTGCCGACGCTGTATCTGGCAGGCTATGTTGTGGATTCGAGCCACATTCGCCTGGTCGAAGTCAGCGATACGGATGAGACGAACAATTTCAACGGCGTGTTGGGCGGCGTGGCGCTTGGGCAAGGTGCAAGCACGGGAACGTTCAGCGCGGCATCGATTGCCGGATCGAGTTATGTCTTCGGAGCGCAAGGTTCAGATGCGCGGGGGCCACTGCAGATTGCCGGAGTGTTGACGCCTAAGGCCGACGGTAGCGTGACCGGTACGCTCAACTGGAATGATGGTTCGGGCAGCGCGGCGCAGGCTCCGGAGACATTCACGGGTTCGTACACTGTCGATCCAACTGGCCGTATGACGCTGACGAACCTTTCCGATGGCTCCGCGTTCAACTATTCGCTGCGTTTTTACCTCACCAGCGGCGGCGCTTTGCTGCTCTCCAGCGACAGTAGCGATATCTTCAATGGGGAGGCGTTCCTGCAGCAATCCGCCGCCTTTACGGCAGCATCGTTCAATGGAAACTACGGATTGAACGCGATGATTTATGGGACGAATCTACTTCAAAATGTGGAGGCGATGAGCGTGGTTGGACCCATCACGGCGGTTGCCGGCGGTGGTAGCGTTGCTGTGAGCGGTTATGCCGATGCAGGTGTAGGTAACGCCGATTTTGCTATTGCGGGCAGCTTTATGCCGTCAAGTAACGGCGTCCTCACTGGAACGCTGACGGGGCTGGCTCCGTCTGCGCCGACATTGTCTCAGGGCTTCAGTCTGTATCTGGTTGACCCGACTCAGGGCATCTTAATTGGAACAGATAGCTCGTTTGCATTGGGGCGTGTTGAGCTTTCGCAATGATTCTTTGGTAAGAGAAACAGGCACCCGGATTCCCGACGCGAGTGCCTGTATCAGGATGGGTTTATTCGATCCTGGCGATGGCAGGGTCGGTGATGCTGTCCTGGCCCGTTTCTACGTGGCCTGCGAACTGGTAGGCGAAATAAGAGTCAGATTCGACTGAGACGGTGAGGTCGTACCAGCCGTGGGAGTGGTCGAGATACCAGGTGTTGATGAGGATTTCACCGGATTTGAGATTGCTTTTGAAGGTGTCGCCTGTATAGGCGTCGGCGATGCGGACCTCGGTGGCATGGGCGAGGTTGCGGATCGTGAGTGTGATGCCGTTGCGGTGGATGTCATAGGCAGCGCGAACGTCGAGGTTGGCTGGATGATTACCGGTGATGCTGCCTTTGAAGCTGCGCAGGAAGCCGTTGGGTCCGTAGACGGCGAGGTCGTATGCGCTGAGGTTTTGCGCGGCAATGGGCCAGATGTCGCTGACTTCAGCGCCTGTTCCTACGGTGTAGGTCCAGGGGCCGAGCGGTGAGTTACCGGAACGCACCTGATACACGGCGGTCTTACCTGCGCTTCCAAAATGAATGCGGAAGGAACCGCTGGAAAGATCGGCTTCTCCGTGAACGTGCAGCTCATAGGGAAGGGCGCGCGCGGGACGTGTTCCGGGCTCCTGCGTAGGCAGAGATTGCTCGGTTGGTGGAGCGGGAATGTAGTCGGGATGGCGGTTGTTGTCGGGTGGGATGTACGCGATAGTGCTGGGCAGCTTGACCTTGGCGTCGTTGGGTGATTGGAAGTTGAAGGTCGAGGTCAGGTCGCCCGAGACGGCGCGGCGCCACGGAGTGATGTTTGGCTCGTTGATGCCGGGATACTCGCGTCCGAAGCGTGCTTCGATGAAGCGGATGATAGAGGTATGGTCGAAGACCTCGGAGTTGACCCAGCCGCCTTTGCTCCAGGGAGAGATGGCGAGCATAGGTACGCGGATACCCATTCCGTAGGGGCCTGCGGGGTATTCAGAGGTGGGATAGGACGGCGCGCCATTGAAGATCTCGTTTGCGGTGTCGATGGTGGAGATACCATTTGCGCGTGAGGTGGGAACGGTAGGAGCAAGCGCGTGATCGAAGAAACCGTCGTTTTCGTCGTAGGTGAGCAGGAAGACAGTCTTGCTCCAGACCTCAGGGTTTGAGGTGAGCGCGTCCAGCATCTGCGAGACATACCAGGCGCCGTAGTTGGCGGGCCAGTTGGGATGCTCGGTATAGGCTTCGGGAGCGACGATCCAGGAGACCTGGGGCAGCTTGCCGGACTGCACATCATTGCGGAACTGATCGAAAAGTGTGCCGCTGGCGGAGATGTTGGTTCCGGTGCGGGCTCGCCTGGCGAGTGGGCTGTTGGCAGGCGCGTTCTGGTACTGGTGGAAGTAGAGCAGCGAGTTGTCGCCGTAGTTGCCGATGTAGGCATCTTCGCCCCATCCCCAGAAGTGGGCCGCATCGAGTCCTGCGCCCTGATCCTGATAAATCTTCCAAGAGACGCCGGCCGATTGCAGGCGTTCGGGATAGGTGTGCCAGTCATAGCCGAGTTCAGCGTTGTCGATGACGGGACCGCCGAAGTTGCCGTCATTGCCTACCCAGCCGGTCCACATGTAATAGCGGTTGGGATCGGTAGGGCCGAGCAGCGAGCAATGATAAGCGTCACAGATGGTGAAGGCATCGGCTAGAGCATAGTGGAAGGGAATGTCGCTGCGGGTGAGATGCGCCATGGTGGTGGTGCCCTTTTGCGGCACCCACTGATCATGCTGGCCGTTATTCCATGCGGCGTGGGTGGTGGTCCAGTCGTGGGCGAGGTCTTGCAGGAACTGCAGGCCGAGGCTGGGCGCTCCGGGATGGAAGGGAAGGACGTAGTCGGAGCCATTGGGCTGATACCAGAGCGGGTCTCCGTTGGGGAGTTTTGCTACTCGCGGGTCTCCGAAGCCGCGGACGCCGCGGAGGGTACCGAAGTAGTGATCGAAGGAGCGATTCTCCTGCATGAGGATGACGATGTGTTCGACGTCGCGAATGGAGCGGGTGCGGTTGTTGGCAGGAATCTCAAGAGCGCGGGCAATGCTAACAGGGAAGGTTGCTGCGGCGGCACTGGTGGTGAGCAGTTGCAGGAAGGTGCGGCGATCCGTGGCCATCGTTTGTATACCTCGGGGAAGAGTTCTGGTTCCGAGGACAGACGGTATGCGGCTGTTATTGCGCGACAGTGACAGCGGTGTTGCAATCCGATGACTGAGCAAAATTGATCAGGACAGAAGAGGCGGCGGGTCAGGATTAGGTGCCGGATCAGCGGACGCGGAGGACGAGGATGGTTTCGTCGTCGAAGCGGGCTTTGCCGGCCTGGAATCGGGCAACGTCGGCGAAGATAGCTTCGGCTATCTGCACGGCGGGTAGCTCGCGGTGGCCGCAGAGGATGTTGGTGAGGCGGTCGGTGCCATACATCTCCCCCTGGGCGTTTTCGGCGTCGGTGATGCCGTCGGAGATGAAGACGAAGGCGTCGCCGGGCTGGGTGGCGACGGAGATCTCTTCGTATTCGGCTTCGGGGAACATACCGAGCGGGAAGCCTTCGACGGCGAGGGTCTTGATTTCACCGCCGCGGCAGAAGACGGGCTGTACGGCTCCGGCATTGGCTACCTGTAGCGTGCGGTTGTCGTCGTTCCAGACGGCGTAGAGCATGGTGACGTACTGCGAATCGAGGCGGCGCTCCTGCAGCGACTCGTTGAGTTGCGTGAGCATTTCTGCAGGCGAGGGATGGTGAAGAGCGGCGGAACGCATGATGCCGCTGACGAGTGCGGCGAAGAGGGCTGCCGGGGCGGCTTTGCCGCTGACGTCGCCGAGGATGATAGCTGAACGGTTGGCATCGTATTCGGCGAAGTCATAGAGGTCGCCGCCGATGGAGCGCGCAGGAAGAAAGCGAGCAGCCAACTCGGCATTCTTATGGACTGGGCACTCGGAGGGAAGCAGGCGTAGTTGAACCTGGCGGGCCATCGCGAGATCGCGCTCCAGCTGTTGTTCGTGGCGCACGACCTGTTGATAGAGGCGGGCGTTTTCAATGGCGATGGCGATCTGTGCGGCAAGAGTGGTGGCGGTGCGCTCGTGACGCTCGTGGAAGAAGTTCGGCTTGACGTGTTCGAGATCGAGGACACCGATGACACGGTTCTTGTAGAAGAGCGGCACAATCATTTCCGAACGCGTCTCCGGATTGACCATGTGATAACGAGGGTCGAGGCGCACATCGGGTACATTGATGAGACGCCACTCGGCAACGGCTGCGCCAACGATTCCAGTGTTGATGGGCAGCGAGCGCGAGGGGGCGGTGGCGTGTCCGAAACGCCAGGCGTAGCGTGTGACGAGGAGCTCGCCTTTGGGATCGACGAGCATGATGGTGAACATCTGGTAGTCGATGACGCGGCGTAGAAGCTGGCCGATGCGCTCGAAGAGCTGATCGATGTCGAGGATAGAGGTGAGCTCGACGGAGATTTCGTTCAAAACCTGCAGTACCTGGGCCTGACGGGTAACGCGGGAGTAAAGGCGGGCATTTTCGATGGCCTGGCCGATGCGCGAAGCGGTAAGGGTGAGCAGATGAAGGTGCTCGGCGCGGAAGTGATTGACTTCTTCGCTTTCGAGGTCGAGGACGCCGATGACCTTGTTTTTGTTGATGAGCGGAACGGCGAGCTCGGAGCGGACCTGTTCGTTGGCAGCAATGTAGTTCTCGACTTTGGTGACATCGTTGATGAGTATGGCCTGGCGCGTCTGGGCCACGCGACCGACGACGCCTTCGCCAAAAGGGAAGCGCATGCGCTCGACCTCGGGCGTGTGGCCGATCTGAAAGCGCATACGAAGCTCTTTGCCGCTTTCGTCGAGAAGGAGGATGGCAAAGATGCGGTAGGGGATAACGGCGCGGACGAGCTCGGAGGTGCGCTTGAGCAGCGTGCGGAGATCGAGGGTCGTGTTCAGCGTCTCCGCCATGCGCAGGAGATATGCGTAATCTGCCGGATCGACGCGGGGGTTTACGGGGTCAAGATAGGTGCCTGCCGTGGGACGGTAGTCTCCTTCCAACTCCGGGAGCGCGCGGTCATCGCGGCTGGTTTGTGGAGCGGGTTCTTGTTCAGCTGAGGGAAGAGACACGTCTTCGGGCATTGGGGTGATTGTAGCGGAATGACAATCCATACGTCGCAGTCAAGCGGTAATGCTGCAAGTGATTTGCGACCCATGGAAAAGTCCAGGATAACGAGACGATTCTCAGGATGCCGAAGTGGGCATACAATAGCGGGCTGTGAGGCGGGCTATGACTGTCAATCGCTCTGTTCCGACCGACACCGTATTGCCGCACGTAGTTTACCGGTGCGTCCCAGATGCGCTCTGCTGGTTGAACCGGGTCTTCGGCTTTGTTGAGCATTACCGCTACGGCGAGCCGGGAGGCCTGGTTTCTGGTGCGCAGGTGTTTGCCGGTAGTGCGTGCATCATGATTTCACGCGCGAAAGGCTTTGAAACCCCGGCGCAGGTTGGATTCCGCACGCAAATGCTGACTGTATTTGTCGAAGATGTAGATACGCATTACACACACACGCGCGAGGAAGGCGCCCGTATCATCGAGCCGTTGCACGAAACCATCTACGGAGAACGGCAGTACGGCGTCGAAGATATCGACGGCCATCACTGGCTTTTTTCGCAGCACTCCCACGATATCTCGCCAGAACAGTGGGGAGCTGTGGTTCGACGGGCATCCTGAGTGGCGCTCAAAGAAACGAATGCTCTGCTCAGATGAATGCTCCGCGGGAAAGAGCGCCCTGCGGAAACTGACCCTTTATTCCGCTCCGAGTTCGCGGACGATGCTGACCGAGGCGGATGCGCCAATGCGGTTGGCTCCGGCTTCGAGCATGGTTTTGGCGTCGGCCAGGGTGCCTATGCCGCCTGAGGCTTTGACGCCGCAGCGAGCTCCGGCAACACCGCGCAGCAGGGCCACATCGGCAGCAGTTGCGCCGCCTGAAGAGAAGCCAGTGGAGGTTTTGAGAAAGTCCGTGCCGGCCTGGATTGCTATTTCAGAGGCGCGAAGCTTTTCTTCGACCGAAAGCAGGCAGGTTTCGAGGATTACTTTGACGAGGGCGCCGTGATGATGGGCGACCTCGGCTACGCCCCGAATGTTGCGCTCGACATGGGCGTATTCGCCACTCTTGAGCTGGCCGACAGAGAGTACCATATCAAGCTCGCGGGCACCGAGACGGATGAGAGCCGCAGCTTCCTGGCGGAGGGTTGAAGCGAGAGTTGCGCCGAGCGGGAAGCCGAGAACGACACCGACGGGAACTCCGGTTCCGGCGAGCAGGGTGGCGGCGGTCGAGACCCAGACGGGGTTGATCATGGCGCAGGCGAAGCGATAGCGGATGGCTTCGTCGCAGAGATTCTCGACCTGGGTGCGGGTGGCTTCGGGCTTGAGCAGGGTGTGGTCGATGACGGCAGCGAGGTTTTGCCAACTTGATAGCGTGTTGGAGGCGAAGCCAGCGGAATCGAAGTTCCCATTGTCGATTTCAAGATCAACATCGATGTCGGCGCCGGTGGGGAGATTAGCCAGGGAGTTGGAGGGAAGTGAGGTTGCATTCGCCATGTTCGTTCTACTCCTGTTAGATGCAGCGGGCCGGAGTTGGTAGCACTGCTGAAATGGTCTTACGAGTGCGGAAAAATGATCCGTCGAAAAATGGAGCGCCGGAAATGGAGTATAGCTCGAAAAATGCGGTTGCGCCTATTCGATCCGATACCATCTGGAGCTCTATATTGAATCGGCCGCATACAACAACGCCCGCAATGGCTTTGCCTTGGAATTAGACGGCGTCGGGCGGCATCAGGCAGATGTCAGGCAGATTGCGGTAGCGCTCGGAAAAGTCCATGCCGTAGCCGATGACGAAGAGATTGGGGATGGAGAATCCGACATAATCGGCGTCGATCTGCTCAACGCGGCGCGAGGGCTTGTCGAGAAGCGCTGCGATGCGCAGGCTTTTGGGGCGATGCTGCAGGAAGAGCTTGCGCAGGAAAGCAAGGGTAAGGCCGGTGTCGAGGATGTCTTCGACGACGAGAACGTTTTTGCCTTCGATAGGCTCGTCGAGATCCTTAATGAGCTTGACGGCGCCGGAAGAGGTCTGGCTGCCTTTGGCGTAGCTTTTGACTGCGACGAAGTCGAAGGTGGCGTCGACTGTGACAGAGCGGGACAGGTCGGCGAGGAATGGGGCTGCGCCCTTGAGGACACCGATCATGACGAGTTTTTCGCCGGCGAGGTCGTTGGAGATCTGCTCGCCCATCTGGCGGACGCGTTCGGCGATCTGGTCGCGAGTGAAGAGAACTTCGAGTCCCTGTGCTGTGGTTGTTGCCATGAAAAGTAGTATCACCTGCGGGGCTGTGGGGAGGTCAACTTTTCGCACGGTCAGAATGCGGGGTGAGCATGCGCAGGGCGGCAATGGATGTGAAGTTGAGGATGGCATCGTGATCCATTGGCAGGTTGCCGCCGATGGCGAGCTTGGCGATTCCGTGAACGAGAGACCATGCGGTGAAGGCGTGGGGCATGGGATCGCCTGGTGGCAGGTCACCGGATTGCTGGGCGGCGATGATGCTGTCTAGGAGGACGCGGAAGGCTTCTTCTCCTGCATTGGCTGGAGTGCAGTCTACATTCGGTGGAGCTGCCCCTGAGTCAAACATGATTGCAAAGTGATTGGGCCACTTCAGGGCGAACTCCACGTATCCGCAACCGGCGAGTATGAGGCGTTTTGAAGGGGATGCGGTGCTGCCCTGGTTGGCGAGCATAGTTCGCGTGAGGCGCTCGAAGCCCTCGATTGCAACGGTGGTTAGGAGGTCATCTTTGCTCGTGAAATGACGGTAGGGAGCGTTGTGAGAGACGCCAGCGCGGCGGGCGACTTCGCGCAGAGTGAAGGCGCGTGGACCGACTTCGCCGACGAGAGTGACGGCGGCATTGAGAAGTGCCTGGCGCAGATTTGGATGGTGGTAGGGCGTGTCGATCTGTTTTTTGGGGATCACGAGAAAGTTTTAACAGATCAATGTTGACATGCGCAACATTTCTGAAATAGCTTGATGTTGTCGATGTCAACATTGCCGGTTGATGCCGATGAAATCTGCTGCGGAGGTGGGCGATGGCTGTGATCGGATACAGGCAGGCGAAGCTGGAGGAAGCGTGGGATGCAATCATTATCGGTTCGGGGATTGGCGGTCTTACGGCTGCGGTGCTGCTGGCTGTTCATGCCGGTAAACGGGCGCTGGTGCTGGAACGGCACTATGAGGCGGGCGGGTTTACGCATACTTTCAACAGGCCTGGATATGAGTGGGATGTGGGGTTGCACTATATCGGGCAGATGGATAGTGGTTCGAATGTGCGGCGGGCCTTTGATCATGTAACTGCCGGGCAGGTGGCATGGGAGCCGATGCCGGAAGTGTATGACCGGGTGATCGTGAGTGATCGCCGGTTTGATTTTGTGGCGGGACTGGAGCGATTTCGGGAGGGGATGAAGGGTTATTTCCCGGGCGAGACAGATGCGATTGACCGGTATATCGGGGCCGTGATGGCCTGCAATCGGGCGAGCGGGCTGTATTACGCGGAAAAAGCTGTGCCGGGGGTGATTGCGAAGCTTGCAGGTGGGCTGATGCGGATGCCATATCTGCGCTGGGCTCGCCGGACGACAGCGGAGGTGATGGCGGGGATTACGAAGAATCCGGAGTTGGCCGGGGTGCTTATGGCGCAGTGGGGAGACTATGGGCTGCCTCCGGCAGAGAGCAGCTTTGCCGTGCATGCCACGATTGCAGAGCACTATTTTGGCGGGGCGAGTTATCCCGTGGGCGGAGCCGGGACGATTGCGCGGGCAATGGCTGCACAGATTCAGCAACGCGGCGGGGCGGTGGTGACGGGGGCAGAGGTTACGGAGATTCTGCTGGAGCAAGGCAAAGCTGCCGGTGTGCGGATGAAAGATGGGCGGGAGTTTCTTGCGCCGCTGGTGATCAGTGATGCGGGTGCGGTGAATACCATTGAGCGGCTGCTGCCGGGCGACCTTCTGGCGCTGGAGGGTTTGCGGGCTGGGTTGCGGAAGCTGGCTCCGTCAACGGCGCATTTGAGTCTGTATGTGGGACTTGCGAAGACTGACGCGGAGCTGGGGCTCAAGGGCACGAATCTGTGGGTGTATCCATCGCTGGATCACGATGCGAACGTGCGGCGATTTGCGAAGGATGTCGAAGCGCCGTTTCCGGGGGTGTATTTGTCGTTTCCTTCCTCGAAAGATCCGTCGTTTCAGGAACGGTGTCCGGGGCACAGCACGGTAGAGGCGATCACGATGGCTCCATATGCTGCGTTTGCACGCTGGGCGGAGTCTAAGTGGAAGCGGCGTGGCGAGGACTATGACGCTCTGAAACGGAGGGTTGCTGACCGGCTGATGGCTGAGCTGGAGCGGCAGGTTCCAGCGGTGCAGGGCAATGTGACGCATGCGGAGCTATCGACACCGGTGACGACGCGGCACTTTATGAACTATGGGCATGGTGAGATATATGGCGTGGCAGCGACACCGGAGCGATTTGCGTTGCGCGAGCTGGGAGCGCGGACGCCGGTTCGCGGGCTGTTTCTGACCGGGCAGGATGTGGCGAGCCTTGGGGTGGTCGGAGCGCTCTATGGCGGGGTGGTCTGCGCCTCGGTGGCCATGGGGAGGAATCTTATATCGACAGTTCACAAATCGCGGGTGGGATGAGCGAGGAATGAAGAGAAGCCGGGAGGAAGGACGCGACGTCTATACTCGATAGAGAATGCTGCCGTATATCCACATTGGAATTCATTTTGTGCTGCACTTTGGCAGCAGTGTAATCCCGGTCGGACCGTGGGATGTGCCGACCTTTGGCCTGATGCTCTGGGTGGCGACGATTTGTGGGGCGTGGGTGCTGCACAAGAGCTTCCAGAGGGAGCACATCGAGGCGGATGCGCTGGGTATTGTGGCGTTGTCGGTGGTGGCTGGAATTATCGGCGCGAAGCTCTGGCATGTGATCGATACCCCGGAGGAGTTTCAGATCGACGGCTGGCGGGCGCTGATTTCGACTGGCGGGTTTGCCTGGTTTGGCGGCCTGGTGGGCGGCATTCTGGCGCTGATTATTCAAGGCAAAAAAGCGGGGTTGAGCGCGCTTCGGATGCTGGATCTGGCTTCGCCGGCGGCCGCGGTAGGATATGCGATCGGCCGAATCGGCTGCCTGACCTCGGGCGATGGCGATTATGGGGTCCCGAGCAAGCTGCCCTGGGCGATGGGATTTCCGAACGGAATCGATCCGACGCCGCCGGGAGTGCGGGTGCATCCGACGCCGTTGTACGAATGTATAGTCGGGCTTCTGATCGCGTGGTGGCTTTGGAAACGGGCAAGCCGGCATCTGCCTATTGGGGAAGTTGTAGGCGAATATTTGCTTTGGACTGGACTAGCTCGTTTTTTAGTTGAATTTATCCGGCGTAATCCACGGATTCTGTTTGGCTTATCGAATGCACAATTGGCGAGTGTTGGATCGGTGATTGCCGGGGCGGCACTGATCTGGCTGGCGATGCGGCGTCGAAAGACGGCTCCTGAGAGCCCGGAAGAGGCTGCCGGCCCTGCGTGAGTCTCTTGCGAGACCCCGCAGGAGGCGTGGAACCATAATCAGCAACAATTGACGTTTTCATGTCAAGTGATGCTTTTGATTTATGTTGGTAACCAATTGAATTATAATTAGATAATCAATTGTTATGCTTCTGCTGTCATCTGATGCTTATTTTTCACGCAGTTGCAGCTGTCCAAGGTGGTAGGAGAGATGGCTGGTCCGACTGAGCAGGACTGCCAGACGGTTGCGGTGAGGCTCTTTCGCGAAATCTTCTTCGCTTACGGTGGCGTGGCGCTCTAGCCATGCAGTGGGTGACAGCTGGGGCAGAAGCTCAGACAGTTGCCTGTTCAAGTCTTTCCACGATTGACGGAGTTGAATGGTGGTTGGATAAATCGTTGCTGCGCGGTCAGGCTGTTTGATGAAGGTTTCGGCAAACTCAGGGAACAAGGGATCTCCCAGGCGAAGCTGAGGAATCATGCTGTCGTTGACGGCAATGAGGTGACCGTAGATGTAAAAGGCGCGGTTGCGGCCGGGAACGACCGGACTCTCGAGCTGTTCATCGGTAAGAGCGTCGAGGATTTTGTCGAGACGGGTGAGCCAGACATCCCAGCTCTTGAGCGCGACGGTAACGAAGAGCGATTCGGCGGTTGCGGTCATGATGATCCTTTCCGGGTAGGAGCGGTTAGAGGTTGCTAGCGGATCAATGGCCGCCCGATGGTTTGCCACTGACCTTGAAGCTGCGGATGAAGAAGACAACCGGCACCATCGCGATCGTAAGCAGGCCGATGACGCGGAAACAATCCATGAAGCCGAGCAGACGAGTTTGGGCATCGAGCAGTTGGTAATAGTGCAGATATGAGGCCTGGAGTGAATCCGCGGGAGAATAGCCGTGAGCGTGCAGATAGGCCGCAGTGGACTGAACTGCCTGCTGCAGCCCGCCCGAAGACGCTGCGAGAGTGTCGCCGGTGCGGGTCTGGTGGAGGCTTTGGCGGCGTTCGCTGGCGGCGGTGACAAAGGCGATGCCGAAGCTGCCACCCCAATTGCGGGCAAGGTTGGTGAGGCTGGAGGCGCGATTGTTTTGGTCAGGCCGAAGTTGCGAATAGGCAATGACTGAGATCGGCACGAAGAAGAAAGCGTAGCCCAGGCCCTGGAATGCGCGGGCGAGAGCGTAGTGGTTGTAGTCGGTTTGCAGGTTGAAGCTGGCGTAGAACATCATGGCGCCGAAGACGACGACAAGGCTGAATAGTAGCAGTGTCTTTGGATGCACGATGCCGCGTTGGATGAGTTGCGCACCGACGGGGGCAAGCAGTGTGATGACGAATGCTCCGGGGCCGAGAACAAGGCCAGCGTCGATGGCGCGATAGCCGTAGAGGGATTGCAGGATCTGCGGGATCATCGTGGTCGTGGCGAAGAGGCCGACGCCGAAGATGAAGTAGAAGATCACGGAGATGGTGAAATTGCGGTTGGCGAGCAGACGCAGGTCGATGATCGGGTCGTGCTGATTAAGCTCCCACCAGATCGCGACAAACCAGGAGACAACGGCGATGATGAACATCCAGGTGATGAAGCTGGAGCCGAACCAGTCGTCGATCTGGCCGCGATCGAGGAAGAGCTCAAGAGTGGCGGAGCCGAGGCCCACCAGGGCGATACCGACGCCGTCGATGTGAAGACCGCCCGATGCACGGAGACTCTTGCGCTCCTGCTCAAATGCCGGTGGATCAGAGACAAAGCGGTTGGTGAGAAAAATGGAGAGCGCACCGATGGGGATATTAATGAGGAAGACCCAGCGCCAATTGTAATTGTCGGTGATCCAGCCGCCGAGAACAGGGCCGATAGCTGGTGCGGTGACGATGGCGACGGTGTAAAGTGCGAAAGCCGAGGCTCGTTTGCTGGCTGGGAAGGTGTCGACCAGGATGGCTTGCTCGACCGGTGCGAGACCGCCGCCGCCGATGCCCTGAAGGACGCGGCAAAGAAGTAGAAAGCCGAGGCTCGGGGCGAGTCCACAGCCGAGAGAGGTGACGGTAAAGAGGGCAACGCAGCCCATGTAGTAGGCCTTGCGGCCGAAGACGCGGCTGAGCCACGCGCTCATGGGCAGGACGACGGCGTTGGCGACGAGATAAGTGGTGAGGATCCAGGTAACTTCGTCAAAACTGCGGCCGAGTCCGCCGGCGATGTAGGGCAGCGAGACGTTGGCGATGGAGGTATCGAGCAGCTCCATGAATGTGGCCAGTGTCACGGTGAGAGCGACGACCCAGGGATTGATGGGGCGCCGGGCCGATGGAACAGCAGGCGATATTGCAGCGGAGGGATTGGCGACTATTCGCGTTGGATTGGGTGGATCGAGAACGGCGGAGTCTGCCACTGAAATTCCTTTCGTTCGGAGAAGCGGGGAAATAGAAGAATCGAACGATGAAAACTAAAAAGAGACCAATCGGTCTCGTTGAAGATGCAGCAGGCAGGGGCTGCGATTCTTGCTTTTTGTTGAAATTGCGCTTCCAGTTGCGATTGTCGAAGGAAAAATGGGCCCGACTACCGATGAAGCTTAGATGAGTCGGGAGGGAATGTCGATTCGTTCATGTGTCAATTCGTCGAAGATAAAGAGTCAGTTGCGCGAAGTTCAGAATCAACCCAGGCGTGAAGTTGCTCGATCGCTTGCCGGATTGGCTGCTCGTTGCGTCCGATTCGCTTGACGAGCATGGCGCCCTCAAGCGTGCCGATAAGGTGATTGGCGGCCTGGAGAGAATCGACAGAAACGCGGATCGTACCAGCGGCTTTGCCGGATTCGAGAGTGTCTACGATCATTTGCTGCCAGTCAGCAAGAGCAGCGCGGACGCGTTCGCGAAGCACGGGATTGCCATTTTCCGAGTCGACTGCGGTATTCAGCAAAGGGCATCCGCCGGGAATTCCTGCGCGGTGTGCGAAGTTGGCGATGTGTTGTTGGATGCGATCAGCCTGGTTGGCGATCGATTCAAGTCCTTGGCGACGCTTGGCCGTGGTTGCGCGCCAGGCAAAATCGAAGGCTTCGGCTGCAAGCTCTTCTTTGCTTTCGAAGTGACGGTAAATGCCGCCTTTTTCGAGGCCGGTGGCTTCCATGATGGTCTGGATCGAGCAGCGTTCGTAGCCGCGCTGATTGAAGATGGCTGCGGCCTCAGCAATGATGCGTTGACGGGTTTCCTGACCCTTGGAGATGCTGACTAACATGGCTGCCTTCAGGTAGACGTGCCCGGAAAAGAAACCGAGTGGTCGCACATAGCCTATCTGATTCCGGAAGAGGCGAAAAGGTTTCTGGCGTGGTGATGAAGTTTCCGGGTTGTAACTCAAGCCGCTCTGCTAGGCTGGTGCGCATGCGTCCTAACCTGTTTGTTGCCTCCGCTCTCGTCCTGGCCGCTGTGTCTCAAGTCGCTTTCACGCAAGCAACCGATTCTGTGACCTCGCGCCTGGCGGCACAGAACGCTCTCTTTGATGATGCCTGGCAGGCCAGCCTGAAGATGAGCCCGATGCTGGCGACTGCGGTGGGAGACTACCGGTATAACAACCAGCTTGGCGATTACTCGCTTGCTGCTTCCGCAGCCCGTCATCAACGCGATGTTGAAGATCTCGCGCGCATCAAGGCGATCGATTCGAGTGGATTTCCTGAACAGGATCTGATTTCGCATGACCTCTTCCAGCGTCAACTGCAGCAGCGCGTGGATGATTACGACCTGAAAGAGTTCGAGATGCCACTTAGCTCGTCGGGCGGCGGTGGAGGCATTCATGCCAATCTCGCGGACATGCCGCTTTCGATGCCATTCGACTCGGTGAAGCATTATGAGGACTACATTTCCCGTCTTCACCAGATTCCCCAGGCGTTCCAGCAGGTGGAAGATGTGTTGACTGCCGGGGTGAAGGATCATCTGATGCCGGTACGTTTTATCGCGGAGAAGATTCCCGGGCAGGCGGAGGGAGTGATCACGGCCAACCCATTTGTTCTTCCTCTAAAAAAGTTTCCCGCCAGTTTTTCCGATGCCGACAAAAAACGGTTGAGTGATGAAATTACGGCCACGGTGGATAAGGAAGTGTTTCCGGCTTACAGGCAGTTTGCTGAGTTTATTCGCACGAACTACATTCCGTATGCGCGTACTACGCTTTCGATCAATTCATTGGGAGGCGGAAAGCGCCGCTATCAGGCGACGCTTCGCCGCTTTACAACGACGGACCTGACGGCGGAGCAGATTCATGCGATTGGCCTGAAAGAGGTTGATCGCATCACTGGAGAGATGACGGCTCTGGCCAAGGCGAACGGCTATAAGGATCTAGCCAGCTTCCGCGATCACGTGGAGAATGATCCGAAGTATCAGCCAGCTTCTGCAGAGGCGATCGTCGATGATTTCCGCAAGTACATCGCCCAGATGCAACCGCGTTTGCCTGAACTGTTTAATCTGCTGCCGAAGACTGCGGTTACTGTCGAACCGATTCCGCCCTTCCAGGCTGCGGCTGCGACGCACTATCAGGGGGGAACGCCGGATGGAAAACGCCCCGGCCGCGTTTCCGTTGCTGTTTCCGATCCTACTCATCGGAGCTTCATTAATGATGAGGCTGTCGCTTACCACGAGGGTGTTCCGGGACATCATCTGCAGATTACGATTCAGCAATCGCTGACCGGTTTGCCAGAGTTTCGCAAGCATGGTGGAAACTCGGCGTATACCGAGGGCTGGGGACTGTATGCCGAAGAGCTTGGTAAAGAGATTGGCTTTTATCAGGATCCAGGCTCAGATTACGGGCGTTTGCGCTCGGAACTGTTTCGCGCTGTTCGCCTCGTGGTCGATACAGGCATTCACGATATGGGCTGGAGCCGCGATCAAGTGGTGCAGTACATGCGCGATTCGCATGCTGTGGATGAACCTACGATTCAGGCGGAGACGGACCGCTATATCGCCGGTCCTGGACAGGCGTGCAGCTATAAGCTTGGCCAACTGAAGATTCTCGAACTGCGTCAGCGGGCCAAAGAGCAGTTGGGAACTAAGTTTGATCTGAAAGCATTCCACGATGAAATTCTCTCAGGCGGCGCGCTTCCGCTCGATGTGCTTGATGCGCGAATCAACCGGTGGATTAAAGCTCAACCTGTTACTGCGTTGGGTGAATAACATCGGCTATCGTCACGGGATTGAAAAAGAACGCAATCCGTTTTCAATTCATGACTATTTGCAATGGCAGACAAAGTAACAAAGGCCCCGTCCTCACTCAGGAGAACGGGGCTTTTGTTTTTGCGTTTAGCCGTCTAGCCGGAAGTTGATCGAAGCGGATCAGAACTCGATACGTCCGGAGAACTGGGCAAGGCGCTTGTTGGTGAGCTCGACGGTTGCTTCGCCAAAGTTCTGCGGGTTGTCAAGCGTTGCGCTGATGGAGTGAGAGTCGAAGCGGACGCTGTTGGTGATGTTGAACATCTCCCAGCGCAGTTGCAGCTTGGCGTGCTCGGTAATGTGAAACTCCTTGTCGAGGCCGGTATCCCAGGAGAAATATCCGTCGCCACGCATTGGGTTGCGTGTGCCGGATTCGCCGGGTAAAGCATGGTCAAAGGAGGCAAAAACGGCATCTGGTTGTGCAAAGCGCTGTTGCAGATGTCCGCGTTTGGCTGCCTGGGAGGGTATCTTCGCGATCTGCGTGGCCCAGCCTTCGATATCCCAGTTGGTGGGGTAATATGCTCCGTTGTCCATGATGAAGGGGAAGCCGCTGGTCCATCGAATGATGCCGGTGGTTTCCCAGCCGCCGATGAAAGCGTCAGTTAGACGGTTGACTGAGGAGCCAAAGCGTTTGCCGCGGCCGAAGGGAAGTGTCCAAAGGTAGTTGGAGTTGAGCTGATGGGTGGCGTCGTAGTCGGAGACACCGTAAAGCTGATTGGGCCCCCAGCTATTGATGATCTGGGCGTAGTTGGTGCCAGCCGAGGTGTTCAGGCGCTCGGCCTGCGAGACGATGTCCATCGACTTCGAGTAAGTGTAGTTGAAATCGGCCTGCAGGCCTGCCCCAATATGCTGGCGATAGACAACTTCCAGCGCGTTGTAATTGGAGTAGGCAACAGAGCGCCAGGCATATAGGGCTGAGTATTGATCGTGGTAGAAGCGGAACGAGGGGTAGGTCTGGTTAGGATTGACGCCAGCCTGGCTCAGAGAATCGGGCACGTCAAGTTCGTAGAGTGCATAGGTTTCGTTGTATAGATTTTGGGCGAAGAGTTGATAGACGTTTTGTGTGGCGGTAGCCGGGCCCGCGCCGTAGCCAAGATCGACTCCGTTAAGAGCAGAGAAGAGCTGCTGGAAGTAGGGGATGGTTCCGACGCCGGTGACATCATAGGGCTTAAGCCCCTCGGCGTGTCTTGTGCGGGACTCGATGGCGAGCTGACGCGCAGCCGCGAAGTAAGAAGTGCCGCCCGACATCAGATTGATAGGCATGGCTACGTCTTCCTGCGCGAGTAGATGATGCGCGTAGCGACCTACGTAGGAAACCTCAATTGACGAGCCATTGCCCAGTTCGCGAGCGAGCGAAAAGTCGACCAGGTGCGAGTAAGGGGTCTTGATAGCGGAATCGAGTCCCCAGCTGATGGCGAACTGAGTGGATGCCGGGACGGCAGGGAAGCCGCCTGCTGGAGCCGAGGGCAAGAGGCCGGAGGGAATGGTCGTGATGTTGGTGAAACGTGGCGCGGAGCCGATGTTAACGGTGCCGGGAGTATTGGAGAGGTCGCTCGAAAGGCCAAAAGAGCCGTTGGTGTCGAAGGTATTGACGGTCGCTGCGCCAAAGTGGTCGAAGACCAATGAATAGCCGCCGCGGATGGTACTTTTGCCGTTGCCCAGTAATTTGAGGAGCGCGCCGTCGGAAGGAGCTGGGGAATAAGCAAAGGCGAAGCGAGGTGCGAAGTCCAGCTTCTCGGCCTGCCAGAAATCGGGACGATGGTTGTAGCGTCCGCTAAGGTCAAATGCCAGCTCGCCGACATTGCTGGCCGCACCTCCACTAGCTGCCTGCTGGGCGCTGCCTTCGTAGTAGTCGGTGAGAGAGTACTGTTTACAGACTGAGCCCTGGAACATACAGGGATTGACCTGGTTTCCGGACTTTTCAGCGGGCGGTTGCAGGTACGAGTAGCGGAGTCCGTATGTCAGGGTCAGGTTGTGTGTGGCTTTCCACGAGTCCTGGAAGTAGAACTCAGATTCTTTCCAGCCATAGTCGCGCTTGACGGGGGCTCCGACCGCGAGCAGGGCTCCGGTCTTGTCGTAGTTGTAGATAGCGTCGCCCTCGGTGATGATGCCTGCGATGGCGAGCAGCGCGCTGTTGTATTCATTGCCGTAGTTGGAGAAGTCTACCGTGGGATAACCGTAGACGGGCGGGTCGAAGGGACCTCCACTGTCTGCTACGGTGGAGCCGTTGGAGAGCCAGCCCTGGTTCATCTGGCCGTCGGGGAAGGAACTGGCGTTGCCGACGCGGCGGTCATCGATGAGGCGGAGATTCATACCGAACTGGAAGTTGTGGGTGCGCTTGTTCCATGAGACGTCATCGACGATGTTTTGCACCGGGATGATGTATGAGGTGGAACGAGTGAAGGCCTGTGGCTGCGCGATGGCAGCAAGCTCGATTTGAGGCTGATTGGAGATGCCGGCGTTATCGACACCCTGGCGTGTGAGGCCGTAGCGGAAGTTATTGACGAGGTTACTGGTCAATATCTCGGTGTAACCGGCAGCGAAGCCCTTGTTATTGGTCAAGGTTGTGGTTGAGGCAGGCTGGCCGGGGAAGGCTGGAGCTGTGGGCTCATTGTCATTCTGCAGGTTGCCGCGCCAGAAGAGAGTGTGTTTGCCGCTGTTGCCGATGTTCCAGTCGAGGCGGGCAATGTAGGTGTTGTAGCTGCGATTCAGCGTGTACGGGAAACGATATCCCTCGGTGTTAAGTCCGTCGCCCTGAGTGGGGTCATTGCCCGCAGGGTAGGAATTGAAGAGCTGAATCATGGCAACGTTTTCGCCGATGCCTTGCGGGTCCATGTTTTTAATGTCAGTGGGTGAGAGGGCGTAGACGGAGTCACCGCCACCATTCACGTAGTCATACTGGAGAACGCCGTTGCGGTATTGCGGGGTGGGTACGGTACCGGCATTGACGCTGGTGCCTTCATCGTCGCGACGGCCCTCGTAATTGGCGAAGAAGAAGATGTGGTCCCTGCGAACTGGACCGTCGACGGCTCCGCCGAAGACGTTGCGGATGAGCTTCGTCGGTGTGTTAGGCTCACCGGCTGCAAGCTCCTGTTGTTTGTTGAAGAAATCGTTGGCTTCGAGGAAGTTGCTGCGGTTGTATTCATAGACAGCGCCATGGTACTGGTTGCCACCACTCTTGGTGACGAGTGCTACCTGAGCGCCGGAGGAGCGGCCTGCGTCGGCGTCAGGGTTGCTGGTGGTGACGCGGAATTCGGCTACAGAGTCCTGGGTGACGCGGAGGACGCTAGTGAAGGCGTAGCCGTTGTTCACGTCGTTGACGTCAACACCGTCGAGGGTGATGTTGGATTGGTCGCTGCGACCTCCATTGACCGCGCCGCTGCGCGAGTCGCTGGAGTTGTTGCCGACGGCGTTGGTGCCGTTGTTGTCATCGGTGCGGCCGAGGTAGGTGACGCCTGGTTGGAGACTGAGCAGGTCGGGAACGTTGCGGCCTTCAATGGGCAGAGTAGACACCTGCTGGCTGTCAAAGGCGTTGCCCATGGTGGCGTCGGTTGTGTTCAGGACGGGCTGGATCTCGCTGGTGACAGTGACTTGCTGAGTGACACCGGCGACCGCGAGCGCGACATTGACGGTGGCTGGCTGATCTACGAGCAGGTCCATATTCTCACGCTTGGCGGTGGCAAAACCCGTTGCGGAGACGGTGAGAGTGTAGCGGCTAGGCTGAAGCTGAGAGAACTGGAATTCACCCGTTGCATTGGAAGTGCCAGTGCGTGTGGCGCCGGTGGAGACGAGGGTGAGTTCGAGTTGAGCGCCGGGAACGATGGCTCCGCTTTTGTCGGTGACGCGGCCACCCAGGGAGGTAGTGGCCTGAGCGAAGGATTGTGGGGTTAGGAGACAGAAGAGGACGGAACAGAGGAGAGCTGCGAATAGTTTTTTGGGATACATGCTGACCTCGAAGGGAATAAGACGTGATCGTTCTATTAGTTCTTAATGAATTTTTATATCCAATTGCGGACGGCGGGACCAGAGAAATCAGCAAGGTCGGGAAGTGTGGGGTAGCGGGCGGGTGGAGCTAGAGAGAATCTGAGCGGGATTTCTGGGTTGTATAAGCCATTTTCCGCGCGCAGGCGCAAGATTTCTGGCGCGGAGGTTGTGGCTGTATGGAGGCGAAGGTAAGCCGCTATTTTCCGAAGGCGTAGGTTATCTGGAACAGGCCGCTGTCGATGCCTGGATTGTCGGAAGCGGTGTAGGCGTTGGAGATGTGGTGATAGCGATAATCGGCTCGGATGGAATGATGAGCCGAATGCCAGAACTCGACACCGGCGCCAAAATCAAAGGTGAAGTTGAAGGAGCCGGCGGATGTGTCTGGGATCGGACGCGTTGTATATAGATATCCGCCATGGGCCATGACGACTGGCTGCAGTTTGCGGGATGGAAAGAAGTTCCATTGAAACCCGATGGGTGAAAGTCCTTCCCCAACGGTCCATTGGCGAGTACAGGTATCGACGTAGGAATAGCTGTAGGTGATGCCGCCTGTGGTCTGGCTATAGGTTCCAGAGCCCGGCTTACACGCGTTGACGGGCTCGAAGTTCTGCGTGGATATACCGTTGTTTGGCGAGGTGAAGGTGATGACCTCGTGAATGACGGGGTCACTTTCCAGCGCGATGGGCGTAGCTTCGGCGCTGTATTGCCAGTTGACGAAGCTCCCTTGCCAGAGACGGCGCGCATAGGAAACGCCAAAGTTCAGAAGCTTCCTGTTTTCGGCTACCCCGAGGATCATGGGGCTCGAGTCGTTTGAGTAGGCGACGGAAAATCCAAAAGTATTTTTGCGGCTGAAATCTCTGGTGATGGGTGGGGTGGCCTGTGCAAAAGCGAAAGCGCACATGCCGATCAAAGCGATGATGAGCAGGAAGGTACGCACACCGATCGCGAGGCGAAATTGGCAGGACCCACTCTGTCCCATTCTCACCAGTCCTTCTGTTTTCGAATCCGCGTAAAGGCATATACTCATCCCTTGGTTACTACGGATTATGGAGCTTTCCGATGTCTTCTCTTGCTATTGATTATGCGCACAAGCATCAAGTCCGGTTTCTGGACGAACTGAAGGATCTCTTGCGCATTCCTTCCGTCTCAACCTTACCTGAACACAATGCTGATACTCGCCGCGCCGCGGAATCTCTGGCGAATGAATATCGCCGCATAGGCATGGAAAATGTACGGCTGATTGAAACGGCCGGACACCCGCTTGTCTATGCGGACTGGCTGCATGCTCCAGGGAAGCCGACCGCTTTGCTGTACGGACACTATGACGTGCAGCCGCCCGATCCGTTAGACGAATGGCTTTCACCACCCTTTGAGCCGACTGAGCGCAACGGCAATCTTTATGCGCGCGGCGCGGTTGACGACAAAGGGCAGACCTACATGCAGGTGAAAGCTCTTGAATCTCTGCTCGCAGCAGAGGGTAAACTTCCGCTCAATGTTCGCGTAATTTTGGAAGGTGAAGAGGAGATTGGGGGCGAGGGCATAGCCGAGTTTGTAGCGTCGCGACCGCCAGAGCTGGCTGCCGATTTTGTGCTGGTCTGCGATACGGAGCTGTTTGCCGATAATCTGCCGACGCTCTGCGTGGGCCTGCGCGGCATGATCTACACCGAGATTGAAGTGCGCGGCGCGAAGACCGATCTGCACTCAGGTATGTACGGTGGGGCTGCTCCGAATCCGTTTGTGGCACTGGCGCAGTTGATTGCGAAGCTCAGGGATGAGTCGGGGAAGATTCTGGTTCCGGGAATCTATGACGGCATTGTGCCGCCGAGTTCTGAAGAGCTTGCGGCGTGGAAGTCACTGCCGTTTGATGAGGAGCATTACCGGCAAACCGAAGTCGGATCGAAAGAGTTGGTGGGGGAAGCGGGCTTCAGCGTGCTCGAGCGGACCTGGGCCAGGCCGACGCTGGATGTGCATGGAATGCCGGGTGGGTTCATCGGAGCGGGAGCGAAGACTGTTATTCCGGCGAAGGCGTTAGCGAAGGTATCGATGCGGCTGGTGCCTGGGATGACGCCTGCGGATGCCTTCGCGAAACTCCGCGAATATGTTCTGGCAGTTGTTCCGGCAGGTGTGGAAGTGGATGTGCGGCTCATTCATTCAGGTGAACCCTGCCTGATACCCGTAGACAATCCCTACATTCGTGCAGCGACCGCGGCCTTGCGGGAAGTTTGGGATAAGGAGACTGTCTTTATTCGGTCGGGAGGCTCCATTCCTATTGTTGGAGATTTTGCGCGTCATCTGGGATTACCCAGCGTCATGATGGGCTTTGGGCTTCCGGATGATAACCTGCATGCTCCGAACGAGAAGTTCAAAATCGCCAATTTTTATCGGGGGATCGATTCGATTATTCGCTTTCTTGAAACAACCGGCGAATCTTCTAAATGAGTGGATTCGCGTTGGAGCGAGAGCAAACAGCTGGATTTGTGCTTGCTGGTGGCCGGTCGTCGCGGATGGGACGTGACAAGTCGCTAACTTTATTTGCCGGCGCGCCACTGATCGAAACGGCGCTTTCCTTGCTGCGACAGGCCGGCATTCCAGCGCGGATAGCTGGTTTTCGCTCTGATCTGTCGCGGCATGCTGAAGGAATTCCGGACGGCGTTCCAGATCTCGGGCCACTCGGTGGTGTTTGTTCTGCGCTGATATCTTCTTCGGCTCGATGGAATGTATTTTTGCCTGTCGATATGCCTTTGTTTCCGGATTCGCTGTTGGTTGCGTTGCTACAGCGCGCTGCGATTACAAATGCACCTATAACGGCAGCTATGCTTGGCGGCAGGGTGCAGCCTTTTCCAGTTGTGTTGGAACGCCCGGTTCTTCCGTTGGTTCAGCGGAGATTGAGCCAGGGCTTGACGGCTTGCTATCAGGCATGGAGGAGCATTCCCGCAGAATTTGGCGTGCATCTTGACGCGGTTTCGGTGGAATCGATGAGGCAATGCGGTTCGATTGAGCATCCACTACGATTGCCGCCTGTGTACTGGTTTCAGGGAGCAAATACGCGGGAAGAATTAGCGCACCTGGAGCGCCTGGTTTTGCGAGGAGGCTTTTAGGCAATATGCAGGAACAATCTGCGCTTCGAGTAATCTAAGACGTGTGAGCGACTCGCCTGAGATAAATCCAGATTCGTCTTCAGTGCCAGCGGCAGATCAGCCCTCGCTGCTGGAAGATCTGAAGGAGCTGCAATCGACAGCATCTGTTGAAGAGCTTGAGATTGCGGAGACATCTGCACGTGCCGCGATTGAGGCGGTGGTTGCGGATACTGCGGCAAACAGGCCGTCCGGCGCAACGCCTGCGCCGATCGCAGGGCCGTTTATCGATTTTGACCGTGTTTCCATTTCTTTTGGAGACCGCAAGATTCTCGACCAGGTAAGTTTTCAGGTCGGGCGCGGACAGACACTCTGCATACTTGGGCGGAGCGGCGTGGGCAAATCTGTCTCCCTGCGCATTCTGCTGGGTTTTCTAAAACCGGATTCAGGCAGCGTGCACGTTAATGGTCAGGAAATCACGTCGCTAGGGGAGTCTGGCCTGCAAGAAGTACGGAAGCATGTGACGATGGTTTTCCAGAATGGGGCGTTGTTCGATTCGCTGACAGTTGGTGAAAACATCGCTTTCCCGCTTCGGGAAAAGGGTGGATTGCAAGAGGATCAGGTACAACAACTCGTTACACGCCTGCTTAATCTGGTAGAAGCCAGCGAAACGATCAACCTGCTGCCATCGAGCCTTTCAACTGGCCAACGACGCTGCATCGCTATTGCACGAGCTCTTGCCGCGCAACCTGAGGCAATTCTCTACGACGAGCCAACGACTATGGTCGATCCCATAATGGGAAGAAATATTGGAGATTTGATCCAGAGGCTCAAGCTGCAATTGGGAATCACGAGCATCGTGGTTACGCATGACATGCGGTTTGCAATCCGATTGGCAGATCTGGTGTTGTTCCTGGATTCAGGGCAGGCGCGTTTTTTCGGGCCCATACGTGAGTTTATGGAGTGTACTGATCCTCACGTGCAGCAATTTTTCACCCTGGATGCTTATGCACTGCCCGATGTCGGCGAGGCCGTGAAATGAGGCGACGGAGAACGTGGCGATGTTCTTCGTTTTGAATCCGTGGACATGCTGGTACAATCAGGCTACGGCCTGCCGTTTCAAATCAGCATTTACCGGCCGGCGTTTTCATTTACTTTTCGTTCACGCCTGCTTAATTGGAATCAGCTAGACTGGTTCCAGATAGTTTGTAGATTCGTATGTTGCCGGAACCCCGTTTGGGTGGCGATAGCGGCCAGTAAACTGGTGTTAACTCAAAGGTTCCTCATCTTTCCGGCGATTCTGTGGATCTAACAGCGGTCCTTACGATGGACCACTTTGTCGGGCTTTGATTCGATGACGAGAGCCGCTTGTTCTGTTTGCATCTGAGCAGAGCAACGCGGGTCCAGAGAAAACAGAATTCGATAAGCCCCTGTGCAACCGGCGGAGTCAAACTGATCATCGAAGTGTAAAAACGTGCGCGAATTTGTATGTCGTGCGGGACTGTTTAAAGCTCCTTAGTTTTTACAAGTTGGTGATCATCCACATCCACTGTTTCTGTTGCGTTTTTTGAGGTCTGCAAGAATGGCAACATCCGAGTTCTGGCAACGAGCATCTGCTTCTACGCCGACGCAGGACTGGAGCGAATCCGCTGCAGCCGGAAATCAGCGTACAGCGCGCGGAAGCATAGGAATGTGGATGGCGCTGGATGCTTTAACGGTTCTCGGCGCAGCTTTCGTAGCCGCAATTATTGAGCTCCACACAAGTTTTGTCGCTGGCATGCGCAATTTCTGGCATGGCACTCTGATCCACGGACAGTCTACGGGTATCCTTACATGCCTGCTGTTAGGATTTACGGTCACTCTGATTGTTATCAGTAAAAGTCTTCATCTATATACTCCAGCACGTCTTACGAGTTATTTGCACGAGCAACGCCTCAGTGTGCAAGCCTGCCTTGTTTCGGGCTTATTGCTGACAGGGACGCTTTATCTGATCAAGGGCGAGGAGATACCGCGAGGGGTAGTGCTTCTCACGGTCATCCTGCTTACGGTGTCGTTGAGTGCGCGGCGTGTTGTGTTCCGTGCGTTGATGTATCAACGGTTTGAGCGTGGCCTGAACACCCGCAACGTGATCATCGTTGGTACAGGAGCTGAAGCGCATGCGCTGAGGCATCATCTGCAAAGCATTCGGCAACTCGGTTATAACTTTAAGGGTTTCGTGCATGTGCCTGATGTGGATACACAATTGGCGGGCACAACAGGTGATGTTTTAGGGGCTTTGGAGAATCTTTTCAGCCTGGCTCGCAAGCACTTTGTCGATGAAATTTTCTTCACCTCTCCTGTGGAACGTGGTGTGATCAAGGCGGTTCTGGATCAGGCGCGGGCGAATGGCATCGACCTGCGGGTCGTGCCCGATATGTACGACGGCTTGGCATGGAACAGCACCATCGAATACATCGGCCAGTTCCCGACGATTCCGCTTCATCGCGGGCATGTACCTGAAGTCGGCCTGATCTTCAAGAGATCGCTCGATGTAACGTTGGCTGCGCTGACCTTAATCGCTCTATCGCCGCTATTTTTGATTCTTGCTATTGCGATCAAGCTCGATTCGCACGGTCCTGTTTTCTATACTTCCGAGCGTATTGGCAAAAAGGCTCGTGTCTTCAAGTGTGTCAAGTTCCGGACGATGGTGCGCGATGCGGACAGGAAGCGCGCGGAGATTCTGCACATGAACGAGCGTCAGGGTATTTTGTTCAAGATGCAGAATGATCCGCGAATCACGCGCGTAGGGCGCATTCTGCGGAAGTACTCTCTGGATGAACTGCCACAGTTCTTCAATGTTCTTGTTGGAGACATGAGCGTGGTGGGTCCAAGGCCCCCGATAGCCAGTGAGGTTCGGCAATACAATCTGTCGCATCTGCGCCGGTTGGATGTAACGCCGGGTATCACCGGATTGTGGCAGGTGCAGGCCCGTCAGGATCCTTCGTTTGACAGCTATATTTCGCTTGATGTCGCGTATATCGAGAATTGGAGTATCTGGCTGGATTTGAAGATTATTCTGCGCACGATCGGCGTGGTCTTTGCGGGAACCGGGTCATAGGCTTATCGGCTTCACGGCATCTGTGCTCTTGCAGTAGAGAGCATGTCGGCAATCCACTCACAAGCTGGATTTCCTTTTCTGCGTAGAGCGGCGATCTCACGATGCAGGTCGTACTCTACTCTCCGGATCTGCGCCTCGTGGCCGTCGATAAGGACATAGCTCGCGCGTGGATCGCCATCGTAGGGAAGGCCTACGCTGCCGGAATTGATATATAACCTAGTGGTTGTCATGCGAATAAAGGCGTGGTGAATGTGCCCGTAGACTATGACCTTGCTGTTAAACGGTCGATAGGCCTCTTCGAGAATCTTGTCTTCAACATCGGGAGCGGGTGCGTGCCAAACGCTATTCGGGCTTGCATGCAGCAAAGAGACGTCTTCGATGTGCTGAGTGGAAGGCAGTGTGCTTAACCACGCAAGGCGTTCGTCACCGAGTTCTTCGCGAGTTGCCGAGGCCATACGCCGGATAACGTCAAACAATGCGTTCAACGCAGGTTTGCCTGCCGCAAATGTTTCGAGCGCTTCCGGGTGAAAAAGCATCTCGTCAGTATTGCCCAGGACTCCCGGCCATCCAAGCTCCTGAATTCGATCGACGATAGCTGCTGGAGCACTGCCGCCATCGGCAAGGTCGCCACCATGAAGCACTAAATCGGGCGCGGTTATTTGCAGGTCTTTAAGAACCGCATCAAATGCGGTGAGATTGCCGTGAATATCGGAAAGAATGGCGATGCGGGGCATACGTTGTCGAATCTTCAATTGGAGACATGCTACATAAGTCCCCTCGCGGAATAGAAGGACGCGGTCTGAGTGCGCCTTTTTCGCTGTTTTAGACTGGAGATGTGAAAGTCGCGATAGCACAGATTGATCCCACCGTTGGGGATTTCACGGGTAACCTCTCGAAAATCGTTACTGCAAGCCGGCGCGCTGCCGATTCTGGAGCGCGGCTAACCATTTTTTCCGAACTCTCGATCTGTGGATATTGGCCGGCGGATCTGCTGGACAAGCCTGTCTTTCTTAAGCGTTGTGCGACGGCCCTGGAAGAACTCCGGCAGGCCACAGCATCGCTTTCGACAGCGGTGCTGGTGGGTGTTGCGCTGCCTGCGCCAGCGGGAGCGTGCAAACCTGCGGTCAATGCCGCGGTTCTATTGGATAAGGGGAAAATATTGCTGGAGCAGCATAAGATGCTGCTTCCGTTCTACGACGTTTTTGATGAGCAACGGTATTTTTGCCCGGCGCGGTCGCAGCATGTGATCGATTTTGAAGGTGAACGCCTTGCTGTAACCATTTGCGAAGATGCGTGGAACGATAAGTATTTCTGGCCGCATCGTTTTTATGATGTTGATCCTGTTGAAGACCTGATGCGCCAGAAGCCGACGATCCTGATCAATATCTCCGCTTCTCCGTTCTGGCACGGCAAGCGGCAGACGCGGTACCGCATGCTTGCTGCCATTGCGCAACGGCATAAGATTCCCGTATTCATCTCGAATCAGGTCGGCGGTAATGACAGCCTTATCTTCGATGGATCGTCTTTTGGCCTGGCTCCCGACGGCACCGTTATCGGCGCAGCGGCATCGTTTGCCGAGGATGTTGTGACGATTGAGAGCCAGACTGTCACCGGGCAGGCGTTCGAGGAAGAGGAGAACGGTGACGAGCAGGAGACCTCAGAAGCGTATAGAGCCCTGGTGCTGGGCACTCGCGATTATGTTTACAAGACGGGTTTCCGGAAGGCGATTGTCGGTTTGAGTGGCGGCATCGATTCGGCGCTTGTGGCGAGCATTGCCGTGGATGCGCTGGGCCCTGAGAATGTGATTGGTCTAGGCATGCCGAGCCAATACTCTTCGGGTGGTTCTGTCGACGACAGCAGGAAGCTGGCGCAGAATCTTGGCATTCGATTTGAGATTTTGCCGATCGCACCGCTCTTTCAGGAATTTGTTCGAACTCTCGATCCGGTCTTTGCCGGAAAACAGCCGGATATTACGGAGGAGAATCTGCAGTCGCGGATACGCGGCACTTTGCTGATGGCGCTCTCGAATAAGTTTGGCTCCCTTGTGCTGACCACGGGTAATAAGTCAGAGATGTCGGTAGGCTACTGCACTCTTTATGGGGACATGGTGGGTGCTTTGGCGGTGATTGGGGATCTGGTGAAAACAAGGGTATATGCCTTGAGCCGGTGGGTGAATCGCGATAGAGGGATTATCCCAGAGGCAATATTGACTAAGGCGCCATCGGCGGAGCTGCGGCCCGATCAGAAGGACACGGACTCGTTACCGCCTTACGAAGTGCTTGATCCGATCCTTGAAGCGTATGTAGAACGGTATGAGGGCAGCGCGCAGATCGTTGCGGAATACGGTTTTCCTGTCGGAACCGTGGAACAGGTAGTCCATCTTGTAGAGCGAACAGAGTACAAACGCCAGCAGGCAGCCCCTGTGCTCAAAGTTACGCCGAAGGCATTCGGAATGGGACGCAGGTTTCCCATAGCAGCGCGTGCTCAGGTATAAGCGCAGTAATGATCGAGTGGAGATATCGGACAGATTGAAACGAATTTGTCCTCAAAAAGGAGATTTGAGATTGACTTCAGTATCATTTTGCCGTCGTAGCGGGGCCAACCGGTTTCGCCAGGTAGCAAGTTTTGTATTCGCCATTGGATTGGCGGCACCGACAGCTTCACGTCTGATGGCGCAAACCAATGTGCCACCGGTGCCTTCAGCTCCTCCTGCAGCGACCAGTGTTGAACCGGTCTTTCCGAAGACAGATCCTTCCGATTTCACGGCGGATTCTCCAACCAAGGAACAGGTGGAGGGCTTTCTGCGTGCGTCCTGGGGTTATGATACGAACCGGGTTTATGAAGTCGCGCGCATTCTGAAGACAGACGTTCCGGGTGTCAGCAATGTGATTGTGCTGGTGGGCGAGAAGGGACGCAAGGAAACTGGAGCGTTACAGTTCATTGTTCTGCCCGATGGGAAGCACCTTGTTGCCGGCGGTCAGCAACTTGAGATCCTGCCGTTTGGAGAGCATCCTTATGCCGAGAATCGTACGTCGCTGGTAGCGCGTGCGAACGGACCGTCCAGTGGCGGAGCGAGCAAGGATCTTGAGATTGTCGAGTTCGCCGATTTTCAGTGCCCGCATTGCAAAGAGGCACAACCTACGATCCAGAAGATCCTCACGGACTTTCCGAATGCTCATTTCGTTTTCGAGAACTTCCCGCTCGCTCAGCATCCGCAGGCATTTCGTTCGGCTGCGTACGGAGTGTGCGTAGCAAAACTTGGCGGAAACAAAGCCTTCTTTGATTATGCGAGCGCGGTATTCGAGGGGCAGGCTGGATTGGCGACCGACGACGGCGCAACGCTGACTCTGAACAGTGCTGTTACCAAGGCAGGCCAGGATCCGGATAAGGTCGAGGCATGTTCGAAGACCCCCGAAACCAAGGCTACGGTGGATGCAAGCGCTCAGCTTGCAAAGGATCTGAGCGTAAATCAGACGCCGACACTGGCGATCAACGGGCGTTTGGTGCCGCTTGGAAATGCCGACTACAACGTGTTGAAGCAGATGATTACTTATCACGCAAGCAACGACGGCCCTGCGAAGTAGTCAACCAAACGATTAAGGACGAAGGACGTTGAGGCTGGCTTCGCCTCAACGTCCTTTTCTTTTCTGCATGCGGGAAGGGTTGCGAGCTTAGCGAACTCCTGTTCCGGTTGATTTTTCCAGTGTCAGCATGGGACCGTGGCCGGTCGCCCGTGGATTCCGGGTTACCGTAGGTGTGATCAGAATCAGCAACCGGGCGACATTCTGATCGCGGGTTATGTCGCTTACGTCTTCAAGACCTGGAATGTCGCTGATGCCGGGCAGGCCATTAAGTGCTCTTGATTCTGTTTTAGAAAGATCGCTGACCAACACAGCGGTTGTGCCCGCCTTCAGCGAGAGCACGCCGGTAAACTGCTGATTGTTCAAGATGGGGATGTCATTGAGGCTCGAGCCCTCCAGCGATTCCATCTTGAGATCGAGGCTGATGGTGACATCACCTGATCGCAATACCTTCGGAGTTGCCTTAAGCGTCATTCCGAGGTCTTCATATTGCACCTGCGGTATGGTTTCATTTGCAGTCTGACTTAACGCAGAGGAACTGACTCCGGTGATAGAAGAGGGAAGCGCTACGGAAGAGTAAGACGAAGTCTCAATCGGATAGCGTTCTCCGATTTTCATTGTGCCTTGTTCATCGTCTTCCAACTGCAGGTGAATATCGTCCAGCATGCGGGTGTCACTGCTATTGAGGCTCATGGTGAGCGTGGCAGGACCGGGGGAGAGAATGCTTTGCGTCAAGCCGCCGCCAAAGGGAAGAAATCCCTGATTGAACGGCGTGCCGGTCAAATCTCCAGATGCGACCAGGATCGCCAGTATCTCGATTTGATTAGCAAGCGTGCTGGAGTTGGGCACGAGTCCAGAAGAGATGATCTGCTGAACGGCGGACTGGTTCTGACTGAGAACGGAATTGATCTCGGAGGCTACGTTATAAATGCTTGTCTGCTGGAAAAATGTTGCGCCTGTCTCCCGGTCCGAAATATGCGCGAGCTGGATGATCTTTACATTCAGATCGACCTGGCTTTTACCATCTTCGAGCATTTGCATTGTTGTATTGAATGCAGCGAGAGTCTTTTCCGGAGCGCGAATAGTGAGCGTGCCATGATTGGGTTGCATGGTGGCTTGAGTAGCCCCGAAGACGTTGTGCGCAACCTCAGTAACGCTGGTTACATCCTTTTCACCCAACCCTGGCAGATATAGAGTTTCCAACTGCTGATGTTCGTAGGTGGCGCGGTTTTCGCGGGTATCTCGCGCAACGATAACGCGGTGCGGGTCGAGCGGCTCATAGAATGAATCGGTCAAGATGCCCACAGCTCGTGTTGCCTCAGCAAACGTTGCGTCATCGATATCCAGCTTTTCGGACCGGCTTTGAACGCTGTCGTCTACGGAAGCATCGATACCATAGGCACGAAAAACATCCTGAATGATCTGATGTTCGCTTGCCCTCAGATGGAAGCTGTGTTTGGCCTCTACAGGTTTCAGTACTACAGGGCCGTAGCCTACCGTATCTTCGTGTTTAGGAGTGCCGGAGTCCAGGCTGATTGCTTCGTGCGCAGTAATGCCGGGCTTCATTGCAGCTTTGGAGTTTGCGAGCTGGTTGAGATGCTCTATGACTTCAGGGCTGCTTGGATCGATCGTTAAAGCTTGCAGCAGCAGCTTTGCCGAGTCGCTGGAGGCTCCGCCGTCACGCTCGCGGCTCGCCTGCTGGACGAGCTGGGTAACTGTGCTTTGCTTGGCAAGAGCTGCAGCATCGCGGTAGGTAGTGTTATCAGGCTCAAGCTCGACGGCCTGTTGCAGCAGCTTCCATGCTTGTTCCGTGCGCTCGGGAGACTGCTCCTTTTTGAGGAGAGCGACGCCCTTCAGATATAGTTTCGCAGCCTTGCGTTGTGCATGCAGTTCGCTTGTGGCTACCGGCTTGCCGTTCTTTACTCCAGTGGATTTGTCTTCCTTCTTCGTTTTGGAGGGGGGAGCCGAAGGACCTGACGCAGATGGCGTTGATTGTGCGGATGTGCTCTGAGCGGGAGTCGCTGTTGCCTGGCAGTACAACATGGATGACGCTGGCAGCATCATGAGCAGGCACAGCCATGGCTTCAGACGGGTCAAGCGATTACACCGCCTTGATATGCAAGGTTGAGCCTGGACTGCGTTGTTTCCATTAATGCTTTGAGGGAGGTTGCGCAAACATCTGGTTTTAGTGACGCGAGTTCATCAAAAGAGTAATGGCCTGTGGCGACTGCGATGACGGGCAGGGAATTTGCTCGCGCTGCCTCGATATCCCTGGGAGTATCGCCTACGACACAAACGGAGGCATCCAGGCCTTTGATTTCTCTCGCCTTGGACGCGGCATACGCAATCATATCGGCGCGGACCGTAAAGTTGTCGCTGAAGCCGCCAAAGCGGAACCACTCGCGCAATCCAACCTCTTCGACTTTGATCCAGCCGATCAGTTCGAGATTGCCGGTAGCCAGGCCCAGTAGAGCCTTTCGGTGTGAGAGATGCGCAAGGGTTTCTTCTACGCCGGGCATAACCCAGAGGTCCATCTCGGTCCGCCGTTTCTCGACGGTTCTTCGCATTACATCGAGAACAGCTTCCAGTTGTGGTTCCCATGCCTCCAGAGGAACTCCCGCGCGTTCAAATGCTTCGCGAAGGATTGCGGTATCGGTGCCACCGTGCAGAACCACGCCGGTCAGCGAGACCTCAAAGCCCGTGACCTCGTGGATGCTGCTTGAGAAAGAATTGAAGTGAATGCGATCGCGGCTGCGCAACAACGTGCCGTCGATGTCGAAGAGATACGCATCCTGAGCATCCCACAGGAAATCCTCGCGTATCGAGACACGAGGTGGCGTACCGGTGCTGGAAATAGAATCTGCCATTATCTACACACCTTAGTGTATCTCCGTTGCTGCATTCAGCCGCACAGGAACGCAGAGAACCTCAGTGAACGAGAGCTAACGCCAAGATGGCAAGAGTGTTTACGCCGGCAATGTTCTGTTTGGAGACGGATCCGGGTGGAAGAGGTGAAATTTCCCTCCAAACGGCGTTAGCGAACCTGTTGATGTAGAACACCACTCAATAGACGTTCGCTGCGCACGGGACGCTTGAGGCCGGCACGAACTTCCGCCACATCCAGAGATAGCTCGGCCATCGTCCGGCTAAGCGTGTTGCGGTGCATGCCCAGTTCTTCGGCAGCTTTACACTGATTGCCGCGGTTGGCCCGCAGGACTTCAAGCAGGTACTGCCGTTTGAACTGTTTGACGGCATCCTCATAACGAATGCCTGTGGAATGCATCTGGGTGACTAGGTTGTCCAGTTCGCGCTTCACGTTTCGTCCTCGTGTCTCAATAGATTGCCATGGCTGCCGTCAATCTGTCCTGTGATTCTCCTGTGCAGAACTACGGATTCCCTGGCCGAAGCCATCCGGGCGAGTCTTTTTCTAATACTTGCAGCCCGTTTTCGATCTTTGTTTTCAATTCTCCAGGAGTGACTGTGATGGTGATTTGAGAGAAGCCCAGGAAGTAGGGGGCGAGGCGTGCGCCCTTCAACAGATTTCCATCAGGGTAGAACGCTGCCAGCAGAACTACGCATAGTGTTGCAAGCAATGCGCCGCGCAAGATACCGAAGATCAGGCCGAAGGTGTGATCGAGCCAACCTAACCCAACACCCCGGACGATACTCCTGATGAGTATGCCCAGCAAGCCGGCCAGGATCATGACCAGGAAAGCAATGATGCAGAAACTAATGACACTCGCCAGAGCGTGACTATGGACAAAAGGCTCCACATGAAAGGCCAAGAACAGGTAGTTCCAGCTTGCAATCGCTATGCCCGCGATCAGTCCAATGAGGGAGAAGACGCTTCTGATGAAGCCACCGCGAAAGCCGAGCAGCGAACTTACGATCAACATCAGCAGTATCACCACGTCAACAACGTTCATCTCGAAGCAATCCTCATCAGCCGGAGCCTGACGTGTATTTCGCTCCGCACCATGTGTAGGATGCTGAGACGTTGAAGGCGATTATAGAACGAGTTCGCGGCCGGTCAGTTTGCGAAATGCTTCCAGATATTTCGCCTGAGTCCGCTCGACAACATCGTCAGGCAGAGCAGGGGCGGGAGCCTGCTTATTCCACCGGATGCTTTCGAGATAATCGCGCACAAACTGTTTGTCGAAGCTCGGCTGCGCTCCTCCCGGCTTCCATAAAGCTGCATCCCAGAAGCGGGAAGAGTCAGGTGTGAGAACTTCATCGGTCAGGATGATTTTTCCGTTGACACGGCCAAACTCGAATTTCGTATCCGCAAGGATGAGGCCTTGCTTTTCTGCATGAGCAGCGGCGCGGTTATACAGTGCAAGTGTGAGCCGCTTGAGTTCAAGAGCATCTTCACGATTGACGGCGGACTGCATGACATCGAAAGAGATGTTCTCGTCGTGAGAGCTATCCTGGCTCTTGGTCGCAGGTGTGAAGATTGGTTCAGGCAGGCGCGAACCGTCTTGCAGACCGGCAGGAAGAGAAATGCCGCACACCGATTGAGAGCCCAGGTATTCCTTCCATCCCGATCCGGCTAGAAATCCGCGAGCCACGCATTCGACGGGAAACATCTCAGCCCGTTTTACGAGCATGGATCTGCCTTCGAGCTGGTCGGCGAAGGGCTGAAGTTCCGATGGGAATTCATGGACGTCTGCGGATATCAGGTGATTCGTCACGATATCCGCGAGCAGTTCGAACCAGAACAGGGAGATTTGCGTGAGGATTTTTCCTTTGCCGGGAATCCCTGAGCCAAGAATGTGATCGAAGGCCGAAATGCGGTCTGTAGCGACGAGGAGAAGGGCATCTCCTATGGAATACAGGTCACGAACTTTGCCGCGCCCGATTTTCGGGACTGTGCCGAGTTGGCTTTCCAGTAAAACTTTCAAACTAGTTCCCTTCGAAGTTCAATTTTCAGATATGCAAACGGGCTGATTCTCGTTATGATCGGACCCAAAATCTGATTCTCAAATTAGTGTCCTTGCGGTGTCAACGGCGTAGGGAGTCTTGCGCGCTCGTATGACGCGTGCCTGAACGTGCTGGACTACCACGGTAGTTGCACCCGTATCCCCAAAACATAGGAAGGCTGATATCGCTGTGCGGAGATAGGATGTTAAGAACCTAATCTCTTACAGGATGGATAACGGTGCTATCTGCTGCCGGTACTTCAAATCGTGAGACTCGCGTGAATCTTCCCAACTACTACGAGTTCCTGCAAATTAGTCCGAATGCAGAACCGGAAACTATCCATCGCGTGCATCGGTTTCTGGCGGTACGCTTCCATCCAGATAATCCCGAGACTGGCGATCCGGATAAGTTTCATTTGCTGCAGCAAGCGTATGAGGTGCTTTCCAATCCGGAGAACCGCGCCGCTTACGACGCTTCACGAGCAGCCATGGGGGGAGAGACTACGCCATATTCCGAATCAGTCGATTTCATGGACAGCACTTCGGGAGAATTGAATCGCCGGCTCGGAGTTCTGGCGTTGCTTTATATACGCCGCCGAACGTTCCCTGATTCCCCTGCTGTGTCGCTCTTTGAGATAGAGGCTCGCATGGGATTCCCGCGAGATTATCTTGAATTTACTCTGTGGTACTTGCAGAAGAAGAGCTATATTTCGCGAGCAGATAACGCGGATTTCGTGCTCTTAGCTGACGGCGTTGATTTCGTCGAATCGCAGCGGCAGGGTTTTCCGGTGCTGAATCGTCTGCTTACCAGTGGGTCAGGTGTGAATGCTCCGAGTCACAAGGGCCGGTCACATAGCGTAGGAGCGAACAATATCTTCTACACTGGCCCCGAGCGCCGCAAGACAGATCGTCGCGGGCGCCCGCAATAGTGAAATAGCAGGACGAGGCTTCGGAACTATACACGTCCTGCAAACTCTCGGGTTTCTGTATAGACTTTGACCGTTTCGCCTTCTTTGACAAAAAAGGGCACTCGAATCTCCAGTCCGGTTTCGAGTTTTGCAGGCTTGGTCACAGCACCGCTAGCGGTGTCACCTCGGACGCCCGGCTCGGTGTAGCTGACGGTCAGTTCGACCTGTTGAGGGAGCACGATCCCAATCGGATTCCCGTTGAATTTTTCTACCTGGATCATGGCTCCTTCGAGCAGAAAAAGAAGTGCGTCGCCCAGCATCTCTTTCGGCAGGTTAATCGTCTCGAAACTGCTCTGGTCGAGGAAGTACGATCCATCCGCATCGCTGTAGAGGTAGGATGCTTCGACCATGTCCAGATCAGGCTCTTTGAATTTCTCGCCAGCCTTAAAAGTCTTATCGAAGACGGCTCGCGTCAGCAGGTTGCGCATCTTAACGCGCACGAGGGTCTGGCCGCCACGGGCAGTTGGGGTGGAGACTTCGACGTCCAGGCAGGTAAATGGGGTGCCTTCAAATTCAAAAGCCATCTTGCGCTTAATGTCGATGGCGTCTATTAACGCGGCCATAGTATTTCCGAAAGTGAGATATTCAACTGATTCAGAATATCAGCGGAGAACGCTGGCCTGCAGAGCCATCTGAAGACGCTGAACAGCCTTACGAAAACGAAGCTTTTTGTATGCCTACAGGTGTGATGATTATCACAGCGTCGATTTTGCTATGGAGGGAAACTGATGTTGTCAACGCGGTATGGGGAGCGCAAGATGTCTCCTCGTTTGCCGGGCGACGCGAAGTTGAAGTGGTCGGGGAAGCCGCATCGACTTCGTTATAACGCAAGTGGCCAGCAGCCACGTATGTCCGACCTCCTACCGAGGCTGCTGGCTCTGCCTATAGGAACAGATGAGCCCTGCAACGTGCGAAAGCTGCAGGGCGCATTCGTTTTTCAGCACATCTAGTTTTCAGCGTATCTAGGCAGTTGCGCGTTCGCGGTTGCGCTCCTGCTGTTGACCGCCGATGTGTACGCTGACAACTTTGGAGACGCCGGGCTCCTGCATGGTGACTCCGTAGATGAGATCCGCAGCCTGCATCATGCGCTTGGAGTGGGTGACAAGCAGGAACTGGGTCTCGTGGCTCATGCCGTCCAGCAAATCTGCCAGGCGTCCTACGTTTGTTTCGTCGAGAGCAGCATCGACTTCGTCGAGGACGCAGAACGGAGCGGGCTGGTATTGGAAGATGCCCACCAGAAGGCTGAGCGCCGTAAGTGCTTTCTCGCCACCGGAAAGAAGCAGGACATTCTGGAGCTTCTTGCCCGGTGGCGACGCTACAATTTCCAATCCACTCTCTGCCTGATTCTCTGCATCGGTCATACGCAGGAATGCTTGGCCGCCATGGAACAGTTTGCTGAACACATGGGCAAAGTTCTCGTTGATTTTGGCAAATGCTTCGTCGAATTTAACCCGCGATATCTGATCGATTTCCTTGATGGTGCTTTGCGTATTCTCAATCGACTCAATGAGGTCCTTGCGCTGGGTCTCAAGGAATGCGTGCCTTTCGGCTGTTTCTTTGTATTCATCGAGCGCCATCATGTTGACCGGTCCCATGGCTTCGAGACGCTGACGCATGCCGCGAATTTCTTCTTCCGCAGTGAGCAGATCATCGCCCTCAAGATGAGCGATGGTCTCATCGGCTCGCAGATCTGCAGGTTCTACGCCGAGTTCACTGACACAACCTGCTTCAAGGTGTTCGAGATCGCTCTTGAGCTTGGCGGCAGTGCTGGCGAGGGTGCTGCGTCTTTCACGGGATGCGTCTGTTGCCGCTCGCAATGCCTTTAGCTGCTGCTCTGCAACTGCGAGTTGTTCGCGCAGCTGCGCCGCTTGCGCGGAAGCAGTACGGGCTTGCTCTTGTGCCTCTGCTTGTATCGCTTTGAACTCGGCTTCTCGCGACTGGAGCTGTTCGTTTTCGCTGATGCGCTGACCGCGTTCCGCTTCTGCTGCAACGCGTTGCTGCTCAATCGCCATCGCGCGCCGTTCCAGATCGGCATGGAGACGCTCAATACGCTGGAAGGCTGCGTCTGCGCCGCGCCGCCGCTCCTCCAGGCCAGCAAGCTCTGCGGTCACACGCGCAGCTTCCTGCTGGAGTCCTTCACGCTGTTGGCGCAGCTCTGATAAGCCTTGCTGCAGTTCATCGAGTTTCGTTTCGGCAGCTTTGTGTTCGGATTCAAGCCGCTGGGATTCTTCGCGTTTCTGTCCGATCAGAGCCTGCTTTTGCTCGCGTGCCTCTTTGTTACGGCCCTCTTGCAGGACCCATTCCTGCAGACGGCGTTCAATGCGCTGTACTTCCGATTCCATCTGTCGCAACGCCGCGCCCTGATTGGCTGCGTCACGCTCTGCCTGGCGTCGTTGCTCATTGAGTGCTTCGAGCCTGCCAGCCAGTTCTTCGATGGTTTTTGCAATCGTTACGGTCTCGATTTCAGTTCGAGAGAGTTCGGTCTCGACAGCTTCGAGCTTGCGTTGCGTTTCACGCAGCTCACGCTTGACGGCAAGCGGGCCTTCAGCGGCAGGCTTACCGCCGCTTACAGTCGCATTGTGAAAGCACTCGCCACTGGGCGCGATGAAGTACTTATCCTTTTCGCTCAGCGCCAAATTTCGCGCTGTTTCGGCGTCAGGCGCCAGGTAGCCATTGCGAAGCTTGGGGAGCATTCCATCAAGAGAATTGCCGAATCCGTTGAGCACTCGAATCGAGCTGCGCAGTGAAACGACACCTTCTCCCAAAGCTGATTCTTCATTTGCACGCGGCGCTTCCATCGGCCCGTCTGGATGGACTAGAAAAGTGGCTCTGCCATCGAGGCCCGAGCGCAGTAACCTGATGCCTTGCTCAGCTTCGCGCCAGTCCTTGACCACGATGTAGTTGAGCTCTTCGCGCAGAAAATCGTCCGCGACGGCTTCATACTCACCGGCCATATCGACAAAGTCCGCAAGCGTGCCGATCGGCGTCATGCCGGGGCCGAGTGAATCAGGCTTGAGAAGCTTGCGCACTGTTTCCGTCGAATAGCTGTGATTGCGAATGACCGCATCCAGTGAATTGCGCCGACCGGAGAGAGTAGCCTGCTCACCGCGCAGTTGGTTCGCGCGCGTGCGAAGCTGAGCCTCCTCATTGCGGCACATTGCGAGCATGCTGCGGAGCTCGGCAATCTCGCTTTCGAGTTGCTTAAGTGATTCGGTGGCGCTTTCAAAGCGAAGGTTTGCCTGGCCGCGTTCCGCGCCTAGATTGCTGGCTTCGACACGGGATTGTCCCATTTCACTGGCAAGCCGTTGCGCTTCGCGTTCCAGTGCTGCCAGTGATTCTTCGGCCTGAGCAGTCTGATTGCGCGCGGTGCCAGCCAGGGTAAGAAGATGCATAGCCTGACGCCTGTTTACTTCAACTTGCCGCTCAGCATCGCTTACCTGTTGTGCTGCTGCGCGTGCCTCTTGTTGACGCGCCTCGACTTGTTGGCGGAATGCTCGCGCTTCTTCTGCTGCGGTTGCAAGGAACGAACGATTCTGTTCGCGTTCTTCGGCTGTTGCGGCAATCTGAGCCTTTGCCTGTTCCAGTTCTGCTGCTGTACCAGCGAGGCGGGCTTCCAGTTCAGCGACTCGCTCGGAGTTGCTGCGTTCGCGGGCTGCTGCGCGCTCCAGTTCGACGGCTGCTGCGTTTGCTTGGGAACTGGCTGCCTGCGCTGCACGATCGTGTTCATAACCGCGTTCGGTTAGTTCGTGCTGGTTGGCATCCAACTGTTCAATCTCTGCTGCAGATGCATCGATTTTGCTGGTGAGTTCCGCGATCTCAGCTTCCAGCTGCGCTTGCTCTTCGTCCATGCGTGCCATGCGGCTGGCGAGCGTTACACGAAGCTTGCCACGTAGTTCGTCGCGCAGAGCGCCGTAGCGCTCGGCTTTTGCTGCCTGGCGTTTGAGGCTGTTCATCTGGCGCGTGACTTCTTCGAAGATGTCGTCGACGCGTGCGAGATTTTGCTTGGCAGATTCGAGGCGCAACTCCGCGAGCCGCTTCTTTGTTTTGAAGCGTGTGATACCGGCCGCTTCTTCGATGATGGATCGCCGGTCGTGTGGTTTTGAGCTGAGAAGCTGGCCGATGCGCTCCTGACCGATGATGGCGTAGCTCTCCGGCCCGAGTCCGGTGCCCATGAAGATGTCTTGAATATCGCGAAGGCGGCAGAGTTTGCCGTTTAGCAGATATTCGCTCTCGCCTGTGCGGAAGAGCCGACGGGTGATGATGATTTCACCCTTCTGCGCGGGGGTGCGCTGGAATTTTCTGCGTCTGATTTTAAGGACAACAGCTTGCGTGCTGTCGGTTGTTTCTGCTGCCTGCGCTTCATTGCTTTCGGCTGCTTCTTCCTCGTCTTCTATGACCTGTCCTGGCTGGTTATGAGAAACAGCTTCTTCTGCCTCTGCTGCGCGCCGCTTGCGCAGCTCTTCTTCATCCCAGTCAAAGGGCAGATCGGGCTCGACTTCAACCTCAGGAGTGATGGATATTGGGCCTTCGTAGGCATCCGGATCGATCATCGTGATCGTCACTTCGGCCATGCCGAGCGCCTTGCGATCGCGTGTGCCGGCGAAGATGACATCCATCATGTGCGAGCCGCGCAAAGTTTTAGCGCTCTGTTCACCCAGCACCCACGTAACGCCGTCAAGAATGTTGGATTTGCCGCATCCATTCGGACCAACGACCACCGCGATACCTGTTCCTGGCAGTGCAAGTTCAGTACGATCGCAAAAGCTTTTGAATCCGAGGATGTGGATCTTCTTTAGTTTCAGCATTCCTACTCCGGCGAATCTCGATTTCTTCTCCAGATGCAACCGGCTATCAACGCGCGTTTGCAGGAGCGTACGCAGTCCGCAGAATCACCTGCAGACCTTGCCTTTGTTATCACGCTACGGTCGGCACAGGTATGGGTCAACTGCTGCAGGGTACGTTTTTGTGGATAAGGGGGGCGAAACTCCATTTCCGGAGAATTCGGTAGAAAAACCTGAATTAATGCCCGGTTTTCCTCAGATTTCGGGGGTATCTCAAGGCGGGTTGCGACACAGGTGGAATCAGCATAATAACCTCTCTTCGAGGGAGATACCGATGGACGCCGTCGAGATTTCGAAGCAGCAAAGAGTGGAAGCGGTGGCTTCATTGAAGCGCTATTTCGAGGAGAATCTCGATCCGATAGGAGATCTACCGACTGGGCAACTGCTGAACTATTTTCTTGAAGAGATCGGCCCTATTGTCTACAACCAGGCGATTCAGGATGCTCAGGCAAGACTCCAGTTGGTTGTCGCCGATCTGACCGGGGATCTTTACGCAGAGGAGTTGCAGTACTGGCCGCGGCTGGAGGCCAAGAGGCGAGGACGCCGTTAGGTCGGTTCATTGAATAGCAACCCATCGCTCATTTCAGCCATTCTTTTGGCACAGCCTTGCGAATTACTTTTTCGATGGCGCGTAGCGCCTGCGGGCGAGGAAATCCTGGGCGGCAAGCAAGGCGGATGATTCGATTGGACTTTTGGCGGAGCGGGCGAAGCTCTACGTTGCGATTGGCCACACCGGGCGAAGCCAGCGCAGGAATCAATGTGGTGCCGTAACCGGCCGCGACCAGATTGACGAGGGTTTCCAGCGTGGCCGCTTGCATCGCTCCCTGCAAGCCTTTCTTGGCTCCGCACGCTGAGAGCGAGTGATTAGCGAGACAATGGCCATCAGCCATCACGAGAAGATCGCCGGCGAGGGCTGATTCATCCACGGTCTTATAGCGCGTTAACGCGTGGCTACTGGGCAGAACTGCGATCAGAGGTTCTGCAAACAAGATCGTCTCAGCAAATTCCGGTGTGCCAATAGGTGAAGCTACCAATGCTGCGTCGAGCTTATGGTTACGCAGGCCGTCGACCAGCAATTTTGTCTGATCCTCCCAGAGCTCGATTGTGAGCTTTGGATATGACGTTCGCATGGGTTCGAGGATCAGGGGCAGTAAGTAAGGCGCAAGTGTAGGGATTACCCCCAGGCGCAGCCCACCGACAAATGGATCCCGTGCGGCTTGCGCAACAGACTCTATAAGACTCGCCTCTGAGAGCGCGCGTCGCACGTGATCCAGGATCTGACGTCCTACGGGCGTGACATCGACACGTTTGTTGCTGCGTTCCAGCAGGGAAACACCAAGCTCGTCCTCAAGTTTTCGAATCTGGCTGCTGAGTGTCGGCTGGCTAATATTGCATGCCTCGGCTGCCCGGCCAAAATGACGGAATTCTGCGACTGCTGCGAAGTATTTCAAGTCATGGAGGTTCATAGAAAAGGCTGTTTTATGCCGCTCATTTCATCATAGCGAATATCAATCATATCGTTAGGAACAATCGATTTTGCAAATGATGGTCCGAAGGGCTAATGTTACTTCTGCACGATCCCGACCTGAGGGTTGCAATCGAGAGCGTTCAGTTCACAGGAACTTTTTGAGAATTTACTCGATCTTAACGTACAGCCTGTGTTTTGAGAGAGATGTTGGCATGGCGCGTTGATTTCCCGCGTTGTCATTCCTTCCGATGTTGATCTAGAGCCGTTATTGACCGGGTGTTTATAAAACACTAGATGCGGTTCATGAACTGTAAAGAGAAAAAGGAGAGAAAGTATGTCGAGCGAAGCGAAGTGCCCGTTCCATCACACTGCGGGAGAAGGCACATCGAACCAAGACTGGTGGCCGAATCAGTTGAAGGTGAATGTTCTGCGTCAGCACTCTGAGTTGTCCGATCCGATGGATAAGGATTTCAACTACGCTGAAGCGTTCAATAGCCTTGATCTAGCAGCCGTGAAAAAGGATCTTCTTGAGCTGACGACCACTTCGCAGGATTGGTGGCCGGCAGACTTTGGCCACTACGGACCTCTGTTTATTCGCATGGCGTGGCACAGCGCAGGAACCTACCGCACTGGCGATGGCCGCGGCGGAGCGGGATCGGGGCAGCAGCGCTTTGCTCCTCTCAACAGCTGGCCTGATAATGTCAGCCTGGATAAAGCGCGCCGCCTGATCTGGCCGATCAAGCAGAAGTACGGAAACAAGATTTCCTGGGCAGATTTGATCATCCTGACCGGTAACGTCGCACTGGAATCGATGGGCTTCAAGACATTCGGTTTCGGTGGTGGACGCGAAGATGTTTGGGAACCCGATCAGGATGTGTATTGGGGCACGGAGACCACTTGGCTGGGCGGAAAGGAGCGTTACGCGAAATCAGGCGAAGGTACGCTGGTTGCCGAGAAGGAGTTACATGGTAGCGAGAAAGATCGCACCGGCGGCGGTACGAGCGAGCGTAATCTCGAAAATCCGCTGGCCGCAGTGCAGATGGGCCTGATCTACGTGAATCCCGAAGGTCCGGATGGCAACCCTGATCCTATTGCGGCAGCTCATGACATCCGCGAAACCTTTGCTCGCATGGCCATGAATGATGAAGAAACTGTTGCGCTGATCGCGGGCGGCCACACCTTTGGCAAAACGCACGGTGCAGGCGCTGCTACTCATGTTGGCCCTGAGCCAGAAGGGGCGCCGATCGAACAGCAGGGACTTGGCTGGAAGAGCAGCTATAAAACCGGTGTCGGCGGCGATGCGATCACGAGCGGACTGGAAGTGATCTGGACTACCACGCCGACTAAGTGGAGCAATCAGTTCTTTGAGCACCTCTTCGGCTACGAGTGGGAACTGACGAAGAGCCCTGCTGGAGCCAATCAATGGAAGCCGAAGGGAGATGCTGGTGTCGATACGGTTCCCGATCCGCATGATGGTTCGAAGCGCCGCACTCCATCGATGCTGACGACCGATCTCGCTCTGCGCTTCGATCCAGCTTACGAAAAAGTATCGAGACGTTTCTTTGAAAATCCTGACCTGCTTGCGGACGCCTTTGCTCGCGCCTGGTTCAAGCTGACCCATCGTGACATGGGACCGCGCGCTCGGTATCTCGGGCCTGAGGTTCCTGCTGAGGATCTTATCTGGCAAGATCCCATTCCCGCGGTTGATCACGAGTTGATCGACGCGCAGGATATTGCTGCTCTCAAGAGCAAGATTCTTGCCTCTGGCTTGTCTGTTTCTGAGCTGGTATCTACAGCGTGGGCATCGGCTTCGACCTTCCGTGGCTCGGATAAGCGCGGTGGTGCGAACGGCGCACGTATCCGTCTTGAGCCGCAGAAGGACTGGGAGGTCAACGAACCGAAGCAGCTCGCAAAGGTATTGAAGACGCTTGAAAGCATCCAGAGCGAATTCAACGCTGCGCATTCAGACGGCAAGAAGGTTTCGCTTGCCGACCTGATCGTGCTTGGCGGCTGTGCAGGCGTAGAGCAGGCTGCAACGAATGGCGGTCACAGTGTTGCCGTTCCGTTTACTCCGGGACGCACCGATGCGTCACACGAACAGACGGATGCGGAATCATTTGCAGTGTTGGAGCCGATTGCTGATGGATTCCGGAACTACAACAAGGGCAAGTACACCATCTCAGCTGAGGCATTGCTGATCGACAGGGCACAACTGCTGACACTGACCGCGCCTGAGATGACAGTTCTTGTCGGCGGCCTGCGCATGCTCAACGCAAACTACGGCAACACAAAGCACGGCGTCTTTACCAGCAAGCCCGGGACGCTGACCAACGACTTCTTCGTGAACCTGCTCGATATGGGCACGGAGTGGAAACCGGTTTTAAAATCTGCAGATGTGTTTGAAGGAACCGATCGCAAAACCGGTAAGGTCAAGTGGACGGGAACCCGTGTGGACCTTATCTTCGGTTCAAACTCGCAACTGCGGGTTCTTGCCGAGGTGTATGGAAGCGTAGATGCCGAGGCGAAGTTTGTACGTGACTTTGTTGCGGCCTGGACCAAGGTGATGAATCTGGATCGCTTTGATCTCGCATAGCTATAGATAGGTACTGTGCGAAATATAGATCAATGTCGTCGGGAATGCTGTTGGATTTGACTGTCGCGTTGGCCTACATTTCGTAGAACCACATCGAAACCAAAGAGGCTGTTCTCTTTCCTCGATAGGAAGAGAATAGCCTCTTTTTTACCGGCTATACCGTTGATTGCCGCGAAGGCAACGGTAGTAGTCTGATACTCAGAAAACCATCAGTGAAGAGATTCGATTATTCCACGTGTGTCCACCACGGAAGGGAAGCGAACGCAGATCGGGTACAGTTCGATCAACCACTCGGCCTCCACCTGAAAATCCTCGATCGTTGAATATCTTCACGCGCGCGCCGCCAAAGGTTTGAATTGAAGAGATGTTGTCACCGAAATTCTCGGGCAATGCAGGCAGACGGTCACCTGCGCGTACGCAGAAGCGATTGCCTTGGAATGGCGCAGTTGTATAGAAGCATGCGCCTCGTCGTGGATCGGGTCTGCGATTCCAGCTTGGGTCCCAACGACTATGCGGTCCGTACACCCACGGACCAGGTTCTTGCCCGATAGCAGTGATACTTACTGAAAGTGGAAGCGAGAGAGCTAGAGCCAAGACGGTCAAAAGTTTTTTCATGGAAAGTCTCCTTACGGTTGTACTGAGAAAACATAGTAGCGTCTGTGGCCTTGCTGATGGAGCAAGATTGCACGCATGGGAGATGTTTCCTCACCACCAAGAGAAATGACCACAAAGAGAAATGGCTGCGACAGACGCAGCCATTTCTTGTGAAGTGCACAATATGAGCGCAGATGCAATGCCTGAGCAGTTGATGCGTATTGCCCTACTTCAAGTTGAACGAGGCTTTTCCACCGGCAAGGCGTGTGGATTTGCCTTTCCATACAAACTCGCCTGTCAATCCTGACGGTATCTCGATATCAGCATGGAGTTGTCCGCCATCGACTTCATACTTCACATGAATGAGACCAAGTGGATGCGGATATGTAGCTTCGAGATGCGTGAGGTCGCCGAGGTGCGGCTCAATGCGTACAGTCTTGAATCCTGGGCTTGAGGGCTGGATTCCAGTCACGAGAGCGAGCAGATCGTAGGTTGGGTGAGCTGTCCACGCATGCGAGTCAGAGCGTGTCTCGCCTGGCTGTTCGGGCCAGGTGGTGAAGCCCAGTTTGAGAAAGCCTCGCCAATCGCCCAGTGTTTTCAGATACTCATTGGCCATGCCAGCGTGGTCAAGCGCGCGCGCCAGATAGTAGCGGAAATAGTAGCTGGCTGTGATGAGATTTGGGACCGGCGGAGCAGTGTCTCCGATTTCTGATCCGATGATCTTGTGCAAGATAGCTTGCTGGTCCTTCTTCGGAGCTACGTCGTGGAGCACAGCAAGCATGTTGGTATGTTGGCTGAACGTGTCTTTAGCCGGTGAATCGGCGAAGAGCCCCATCTTCGCATCCCAGCAGCCATTGAGAACGCCACGCTTTGCGGATGCCAGTCTCTCTTTGTCGATGCCTGCATACGCAGATGAGCCGAGCGCGGTCTCAAGATCGATTGCGTCTTCGAGCGCACCGATGTATTGCATCGTGACCAGGCATGTTTCGCCCTTGCTGTCGTAAGAGGGAAAATCCTTCTTGGTCTCGACCCAATCGATGAATGTCCACCACGGTGTTTTGCCGAGCAGTCCATCGGGATGCTGATAGCTTGCGAACCACTCAAGTACACTTCTGGTTCCGGGAAGAATCTCCTTCACAAACGACGCATCCGGCCGGTTCATGTAGTAGTCGTGCAGAGAATCGATCCAAAGCAAAGAGAAGGGCGGGATGTATTGCGGCAGCTGTGATGGATAGCGGCTTGCCGTAATGCCCGCAGGAATGCGCGAGTCATTGAGAGCGCGAATCGCTTGTCGCGCGAGCCGGTCGTCTCCGGTCACCGCGTAGCTGATCATCTCCTGAATGCGTGTATCGCCTGAATACTGCAACTGCTCGTAGTACGGCGTGTCCATGTAGGTTTCGTGGGCATCGAGCTGCGCGGTGTGCCAGCCGATTTTCCATATCTTTTCGAGATCTGGATCGCTCGAAGCAAACGATGCCTTCACATCGAATGGATAAGCCGAGTAGTACGCATCGAGCCCATCGAGTGTCAGCGGCTCATCGGTTGTCTGCACTTCGATATCGAGATAACGCCAAGTGCGCCACCATAATGTTTCGAAGACGCGATGATCGCCGCCATCGGGATAGATTTCATCGGTGATGCCGACAGCCTTTCTGTCACCGACTTCATTACGATTGCCTTTATGCATCTTCGCGTCAAACAGAGCTTCCGCGTAGATCAAAGTGATCTTCGATCCGTTGCCGCCGGAGAATGTGAGGCGCGGATAGGCAGTTGTTAGCTCTGATCTGTCGAGCAGAATATGTACATCGGTTTTCGCCGGAATTGTCACGGCTTGCGCAGGAAAAGATTGAGCCTGCGGCAGCGCGGTTCTGACAACATGGCCAGCATCTTCTTTGACGTAGGCCATGTGTGGCAGTGTGTCCGGTACGAGTTGCCATGGCACATCCGCTGTTACTCCACGGGAGGCAGCAACGCCCGAACCCTGATAGATGTTTTCTCTGAGAGCCGAGATCGCATGAACCCAGTGCGAACCGATGACGTCTGGATTCTTCCAGTCCCAGTCATAGGAAGCGGCGCGTAAAACCTCGCCTGGGCCCGATGCGAAGTAGACCCAGAGGCCGTTCTGTTTACGCGACAGAGGAGTCTGACCGGGCTCGCGCTCCACCATCCAACTGGAGTTTGTATTCACGGCAGCTTCGGCATCGGTATCACCCTGCACTAGAAAGCCTGTACGTTCTGTCATCTGAGCTACGGGAGCATAGATGCCAAAATTCCATACGATTGCCGCGAGCGTGTTTGATCCTGACTTGAGCATAGGAGCAAGATCGAAGTCTTCATATCGCCAGTGAGAGAGGTCGCCGCGCGCCGGGCCGTCACCGACTCTTTGTCCATTGAGATATAAGACAAAGCGATTGTCTGCGCTCACATGCACAATGTAGTGTTGAGGCGTCTGATTCACTTCAAAGGTCTTCTTGAAGTGCAATGTAATCGGCTCACGCAACGGTGCGGTGGGATGGCTGATCCACTGCGCAGTCCAATGTTCTCGAGGAGCAGGCGCCTCAACTTGAGCGAATAAGTCCGATGCGCTTAAGCCAATGCTTGCAGTGAAAACAGACAACAGAACCAGACGCAGCCAAATATGCCGATTGGAATTATGCAAGAGAGTGTCCCCGAGAAGAAGTGAAGCATGCAAGAGCACTTGCATGCCCGGCCACCAGTCTATGCGACCGGGCCATAGCCGGGAAATAAATTTCGTATTGAATCAGATGCGAACGTGGTCAGCGACAGCTGGCGTTGTTTGCTTCAGGGAATGCAAGAAAGGTAATTGTCTGCGGATTCAGATCCACCGTTCCTGCCTTGAATCTGGAACCCTCCATCCTGGGAAGGTCGTTTGCCGCGTTCAGCGATAAGGTATGTCCGTTCAGCATTACCTGCTTTGAGTCGAGAGAACCAGCCGAGAGAGTATAGAGGTTGTAGTCAAGGCCGGTTTTGAGCCTAGGCGTTGAGTGTCCATCGGCGTTGATGGCAAGCACTGTGACACCGCCTGGAACCTGAGGCATGCAGTGGGCATACAGATACAGATTTTCTCCTTGTGAGGAACCTGCGTCCAACACTGTTGATCCCATTAGCCGATGCCATAACAGAGCGGCCCAGTAGTCGGGTCTCGGCTCATAGGTATTCTCGTCCAGAAGCCCATAATCGCTGGATGACAACGTGTTGTGCATGTTGACACGGACGCCGATGCGCGCAAGATCGCCAAGTTGTTTGAGATAGCGAAAAGTGTCTGCGAATTCAGATGCCCAGCTATCGCCGCCGCAGGCAGCTTCGGCTGTTTCCGTATTCCACATGGGTTTGCCGGGGTCGTACTGATCGCGCAATGCCATGTAGTATCGAGCGATCTGTTCCGCTTTACTAAACGTATCCGTGGAGAGACTGTCATTGATATTCGTGCTCTTGCCGGGATTGCAACGCACAGAGACCGCACCGTAGGAATGGTACGAGAAGGCATCGAAGGCGGGGCCGGTAGCTTTCAGCAGATCGGCTGTAGAGAGCATACGCGGGCCGGGAATGGTCGCATTCCCCGGCATCAGCGTGGCTCCTTCGCCAACGCCGCCAGGGCCAACGACAAGCATGCCGGGGAGGTTGTGTTTCGCAAACTCGCGGAAGGCATGCACATCGCGAGCAAATGCTGTTGCGTCGTAACTTTTGCCTAATCCATCTATCTCCGGAAATGTAGGCTCATTGATGAGTTCTGCGGCCGAGATATGTCCGCCTGCACTCGTAGTGAAACTTGCAATCTTGTTCGCTTCAACGGGTGTCCATAGCCCATCTTTGTCTCTTGTCCCAGCACTGACGGCGAAGGATGTCACCAGATCTGCATTAACCGCCTTTGCAAAATCAAGGACACCACGCCACTCAGTTCCAGTGAGCACGCCCTGGAACCCGGCAGGTGGCTTCTCTCCTGCTGTACCATCTGGATCGAAGTACGTGCTGTTCGCCCACGTGCCGCTTACGCGAAGATATGCAGGACCCAGCGCAGCGGCCAGTTTACGCAACGTCGGATTATTGAGGTCGATAGGTGGCCTGTATTCGAAGAGGTTTGCAGAGAGGCCGGCAGGCTGATTGCCGTGCGCCGCATCGTTTGTCTGGTTATTCAATGATTGGGTTGAAGCATAGGGCTTCCAGAACCGTCCGCCAGTCACCTCGACCATCTCGATGTTGTAGGACTGGAAGCGATCATTGACGACGCCCAGCTTTGGAAGCGTCTTAACATTTTCCGTCGCTGTAGCCGGTTGCCCTTGTGCGACGCTCGCTCGTGAACAGAGCAACGTGAGGATCGAAACAACAATGGGTGCAAGCCGCACTCGAGATTTCACTCTTCCCCCAATTCAGATGCGTCCCGCAGCCCGCAATGCACGTATTTCGTCATCGGTGAAGATACGCGATCGAATCAGAAAGCGTACGCCTTCTGGGCCTTCGAGCGAAAACATGCCGCCACGGCCAGGAACCACGTCCAGAACAAGCTGCGTGTGCTTCCAGTATTCAAACTGGCTCTTGCTCATGTAGAACGGCTGTCCGTCAACTTCGCCGAGTTTTACATCGGAGTCACCGACCAGAAATTCGCCGCGCGGATAGCACATGGGCGAACTGCCGTCGCAGCAGCCGCCTGATTGGTGAAACATCAGGTCGCCATACTTGGCGTGCAGCTTGCGTATGAGGTCGATTGCCGCATCGGTGGTGAGCACCTGAGCTGGCAAGGCAGTTATATTGGCGGTTGTCGCGTCTACGGATGCCTGCATATAGCACCTCACTCCGAGTCTTCACGTTGCGCAACAGTCTACGCAATGCTGCGCATGATTGGCGAATTCATATGGACGAGCGGAAAAGAGAAGGCTGCCGCATCTTTACGACGCGGCAGCCCGATTGTGTGTTCAGGGTTAGTGATTACATGCCGCCATCGGAGGCAGGTGCATGTACGATGCGATAGCTGGTGCCGCCTCGCGACCAGACGAGCAACAGGATGTCTTTTCCCTCGGGGGCTGCATGCACGGCGTTGACGAAGCTGTTGGCATCACTTACCGGATGCCGGTTCACTTCTACGATCACATCACCCTGTGACAAGCCAGCATCTTCTGCCGGGCTGCCGGGGCGAACGTTCTGAACAACTGCCCCGTGGATCGAGTCAGGAACGTTCAGTTGCTGACGGGCATCAGAGTTGAGATCCTGCACTGCTAGTCCCAGCTTGCCGCTGTTGTTGCCCTGCGCGCCCGAGCCGCTATTGCCCGCAGCCTGCTTCTCGCCATGGAACTCACCGACCTTGACGCTCAGCGTTTCCGCTTTGCCATTACGCAGGATGCCAAGTGAGATCGTTGTGCCAGGCGAGACCTGGCTTACTGCAACCTGGAGCTGACCGCCGTTATCGATCTTCTTGCCGTTCAGTTCGCGGAGCACGTCGCCTTGTTTCAATCCAGCCTGACTGGCCGGCGAGTCAGGCGTAACCGAGCTCACGATAGCTCCCGTTGCATCAGGCAGATTGAAGAAGCTGGAGTTTTCAGGCGTAACGTCGTTCATGCTGATGCCGAGATAGCCGTGGTGCACAACGCCGTTCTTGATGATTTCATCGGCGACAGAACGCACCATCTGCGAGGGAATAGCAAAGCCCGCGCCGGCGAACGATCCGCTACCGGTGATGATGAAGGTGTTGATGCCGATGAGTTCTCCGTGTGCGTCGACAAGCGGACCGCCTGAGTTGCCAGGATTGATTGCCGCATCTGTCTGGATGAAATCACCAGGTTTGCGTGCATCGTCTGAGTAAGGATTGGGCCGGTTGAGGGCGCTGATGATGCCGCGCGTTACGGAGAACTGGAAGTAGCCGAATGGGCTTCCGAAAGCCAGCACTGTTTGGCCGGGATGCAGATTTGACGAGTTACCCCACGCGATCGCGGGCAGATTGTGCTCATTGACCTTAATGACGGCCAGATCGGTGAGTTTGTCGGTGCCGACGACCTTCGCTGGGAGCACGCGGCGATCATTCAGCGTCACGCGAACCTCGGTTGCGCCCTGCACAACGTGATTGTTGGTGACGATGTATCCATCCGGCGAAACGATGACACCGCTGCCGATGCCATGCTCGATCTGCGGCTGAGGCTTCATACCCTGGCCGTTACCGAAGCCAAAGAACTGCTGCCATCCCGGAGGCAGTGCGTTCGGGGGAACTCCGCCGCCGCCTTGCTGGTCGTCTTCGTCCTGCTGGTCGGGTGTGACCTTGGCGGTTACAGAGACATTCACCACAGAGGGGGTGACTTTGGACGCGATCGCTTCCATTGCGTTGTCCAGGGAAACCAAGGCGGAGACGCTGTTGTCATCCAATGGTGTTCCGTTAAAAGTGCCTGAGGCCGCATGAACGCGATCATGGCATGTGACAAAGGGAATCGTCACTGCCATCGCGGCCACAAGACCGATGGGCAGTGCGTACCGCTTCACCTTTGCACCTAAAGAATTAGTTGTTACTGACATGGCTACTACCTCGCAATGGTTTAGATTTCGTTAGAGTTGAATGATTAGCCAACCGTTGCGGAATGGAACGATGGCTTGAGAAGTTGAACGGTAAGAGGCCGGAACGACGCGGAAGACGAGCTGGGTTACCGCAACCCTGGCAGGTTTTTGTGCATTAGCCGCGTTTGAATCCTGTTTCGTCGGATCGACGGGGTGGTCATCCGCAGAGTTTGCATCAACCGCCGCCTCAGTTTGAGTGGAGAGTTGGTCTCCGTTTGTTTGCGAAGATACTTCTTCCCAGGTTGTGAAGACCACTACGCTGGATGTCTCCATCAAGTATGGGTTGTTGCCGTTCAGATCCGCCTTGAGCATTTGTTCCGCAGGCTGCGCGGCGGTCAATTTCGGTCGCATTGTGTTCGGTTGCAGCGTGCGCGCATGACCCTTCAGAGAGACACTTCGCCTGCTCCAACTGGCGCTACGCACTGCGCTCGCTGAGGAATGGAATGGCACTCCTGCCTGGACTGGCATGGTTGCGCGCAACTCAACCATATGCGCATTGCTCATGCCGGTTGAGTTCACCGGTAATGCGCGAGGAGAATCGCGGTAGACGGAGTCTCCGCTTATACCGAGTGCAGGCGATGCGGCACGTGCTGAAAGTTGCTTGCTGGAGACAGCAGTGAATGTCACCAGTTGCGGGCAGCGCGCTAACTCGACTGTTCCGATCAGCAGACTACCGGCCATAAAGGTGACGATACCGCGCGTACCGAGTGGGCTTAGTAACTGACGCCGCTTCAGAATGCTGTGCACCCGCTGCACCAGCTCCGGCTTGCGTTGCCAGGCACCGAGCGAGAGCGCGGCGAGGCGGCGTTCCAGTCCACGCTCCGCGAGGTTTGTGAGGCACGCTGCGTACGCTTTGGGAGCGCGGGTTATGCGAATCACAGCTTCATCGCAGGCCATCTCGCGCTCAAGACACAACTGCCGCTCCATCCAAAGAAGTGCCGGGTTCAGAGGGAATACTACGAGACTCAGCTTCTGCAGCAGGTTGGTCCAGTCGTCACCACGCCGCAGATGCTCAGTCTCATGCAGGATGATCTGCTCCAGTTCCTCGCGTAACATCTGCGGAGCAAGCCATGACGGAATCAAAATACGCGGGGCGAAGAATCCGATGACGCTTGGCCGGTCCAGTGCGTCGCTGGTGCAGATTTCAATCGGCTTCCGGCCCCACAAGCGTAAAGCCGAGACCGGCTGATCCTGCATCGGAACCGCGGATATCCATAGGCGGCGAAGCCTGATGGAATGGATCACGAGATCCGCAACACGGTACATGGAGGCCGCGGCCCAGAAGAGCGCGATGGCAATACTCCAGCGCTCGTCCAGTTGTAGCCAGGACTGCGTGACCGCTGCCGACGAACTGGGCGCGACGTGCCACAGCTCGGTCCTCACGAACATAGGGAGGAAGGGAAGTCCCAGCACGGCCAAAAATCCGCCCGCCCAGAGGGCGAAACGCAAGCCAGCCGGGATGCGCTTCCCGATGCGCAGTGACAGACCGAAACATACAGCGATGATTGCGCCTTGCCAGACGGCTGTGATCAGGACTGTTGCAGCAGTTTGCGAGAGGTGCATTCCCCCAACCGCAAGTGAGCTCATCCAGTTATCGCGCGCTGCGGTCAACATCCCGAGTTGCATTACGAACGCGTGCATGATCGTTAAGCGCCCTCCCCGACATCTTCTGGCGCGCTTTTGACTGCTTCTTTCAACCGCTTCAGTTCTTCAGGAGTAATCTCGTCATCGCCCAGGAGGGAAAGCAGGAGTTGTTCGCGCGAATTGCCAAAGAAGCGGCTCAGTACGTGTCGTACTTCCGAACGGCTCGCTTCTTTTTCCGCTACAGCTGCCCAGTAAACGAAGGCCCGGCCTTCCTGCCGGTGTTCCACATACCCCTTCTGTTCTAAGATGCGGACTGTCGTCAGGACGGAGTTATAAGCAAGAACTTCGCCATCGGGCATCGCAGCCACAAGATCGTTGACAGCGCACTCACCTCGCAGCCACAGAATCTTCATGATTCGCAACTCGGCGGCGGTCAGAGTATTGGACTTCTTGGGAGGCATAGGCCAAATCATTGATTACACACCGTTTGTCCAGGTGCATCTCTCAACCTTCACATTCTTAGACTATCAACTAAAGGATTAGTTAGCAACCCTGGCGTATCTAAAATGCATTTGGCGGTGGCTATCGAGTGGAACGCTTGGGCCGCAGCTATCTCATTGCCTACGAACGTGTCGCAGGGTACTCGCGCGCATCTAATCATGAGCGCGATGGCGAGGCGATTTCGGTAGGAGTTTGTGCTTTTCTGGCGAACGAGAAACTGGCCTGAGAGACTGCCTGTGCACGACTTTTCTGGACCGAAATCCAGGCTTAGGCGATCGATTTTTGGGTGCGGGCCGCTTTTTGTTGCGCTTACGTGGTTCTTCTAGTGAAACTCCGTCTTACTTCTTGACACGCTTTAGGGTTGCGAGGCACACTTGTCTTTTAAGTTCATCTAGCGAAATAGGGGACCATAATGCGAGACGGACACGCGCAAGGCACTTATAAAGTTCAGGCTCTTGACCGGGCTTTTGCTGTACTCGACCTTTTGGGAGAAAGCGACGTTCCGCTGGGGCTAGCCCAGGTCGCAACCTCTCTGGGACTGCACAAGAGCACCGCGCACCGGTTCCTGATGGTGCTGGAACGTCATCACATGGTCGAACGCACCGCGAACGGCAAGTTCCGCCTCGGTTTGCGGTTGTTCGACTTCGGCAATCGCGCTATTGAGCAGTACGACCTGCGTGAGCGTGCTCAGCCGCATCTGCGCAGGCTTGTGGCGGAAACAGAAGAGACGGCGCACCTCTGCATACTAGAGCAGGCTCACATCATCTACCTTGATAAGATTGAGCCGGCCCGGTCGGTGCGCATGATCACACGCATTGGAGCCAGCAATCCGGTTCATTGCACCTCTGTAGGCAAGGCGATTCTCGCGTTCCTGCCCGAAGAACGTATTGCCGATGTCATTCGGCGCACGCGGTTCGAGCGCTTTACGCATCGGACGATTGGCTCAGCCGAGGCATTGCGCACCGAGATTGAAAAGACACGTCGTCGTGGGTATGCCGTGGACGATGAGGAATTGGAAGAAGGGTTGCGCTGCATCGCGGTGCCGGTGCTCGACGCTCAGCGTCTGCCCGTTGCAGCTGTCAGCATTTCAGGGCCGTCGTTCCGTGTGACAGCTCAGAAACTTCCTGCGATCGCCAATCACCTCTTGCAGTGTGTGCGCGGTATTTCGATGGATATGGGCTTTGTTTCGGCGGCGCGCAGCGCTCGCGCAGCCATGCACGCTCACGCTTAAGCCTGCTGGATTCTGTATAAGAGGGGGATGGGACTCAGCCCCCTCGACCTCTTCATCATTGCCGCATATCTGGTTGGCGTCACGCTTTTCGGCCTTCGCTTTCGCGGAAGCCAGCGAACGCTCAAAGACTATTTTCTCGCCGGCAACACCATTCCCTGGTGGGCCATTTCACTATCGATCGTTGCGGCTGAAACCAGCACGCTCACGGTCATCAGCGTGCCGGGCCTCGCCTATGCAAGCGACTTTCGCTTTCTTCAGCTGGTTATTGGATATCTCGTCGGTCGGGTCATTGTCAGCTTCATCTTCATTCCTCAATACTTTCGCGGCGACCTCGTGACTGCCTATCAACTCATTGAGCGCCGCTTCGGCCAGCGTTTGCGCGCATTGACGGCAGGCATCTTTCTTGTAACGCGAGCGGCGGCCGAGGGAGTCAGGGTCTTTGCGGTTGCGATCGTTGTCAGAGTTGGCCTGGGTGCCTTGCTATCCGGGCTCACCGATTTTCAGAGGGATCTTTCGGCAATTGCGATTGTGACGCTGCTTACGCTTGTCTACACCTTCGAGGGCGGAATGGCAGCGGTTATCTGGACCGATGTGACTCAGCTCGCGATTTATGTCGCGGGCACCATCGTTGGTTTCTTCACGATCCTGCACCTGGTTCCGGGTGGCTGGCACACTGTCTGGAGCATGTCTAATGGCGCGCAGAAGTTTCGCCTGTGGGATATGTCATGGAACCTGTCCACGACGTACACTCTCTGGGCTGGAGTCTTAGGAGGGGCATTTCTTACCTGTGCAAGCCACGGCACAGATCAACTCATCGTGCAGCGTCTTCTGGCTGCGCGCAGCCGTGTGCAATCGCAGGTTGCGCTGCTGTCGAGCGGTCTGGCGATTTTGCTGCAGTTTTCACTCTTCCTGCTGATTGGCGCGATGCTTTTCGTTTACTACAAGCTTTCTCCACCAGCACAGCCATTCACGCGCACGGATACCATCTTTCCGACCTTCATCGTGACGCGCATGCCGCACGGAACGAGTGGACTGTTGATCGCGGCGATTCTTGCTGCGGCAATGTCGAATCTCAGCGCAGCGCTGAATTCGCTTTCATCGACGACGATTGTTGATTTCTACGCACATCTGCGGCCGCGCTCGACAGAAGCCCGGCGTGTTCGCTTGTCCAGAGTAGCGACAGTCTGTTGGGGCGTGCTTCTGTTTGTTCTTGCGGTGTGGGCACGCAATGGAGGCAGGGTCCTGGAGATGGGACTGTCCATCGCATCTGTCGCTTATGGGTCGCTTCTTGGAGTTTTCCTGCTGGGATTGCTCACACGAAAGGCATCGGAATCTGGGGCGATGGTTGGCATGGCATGCGGCTTTGCATTCAACATGTATCTATGGCTAGGGACCAAAGTCGCATTTCCCTGGTACGTCGTCATGGGCAGCATAGTCACATTCGCCATTGGGTGGCTGGCCAGTACCCTTATGCCTGCGAAAGCAGTGCTGGATGCCAGCAGCGTCTGATATGCTCACGCGCAAGGGCATGAATTGTAGAGCATATATCTCCAGCATCCTGTCTATCGCCGTCCTGAGCCTCCTGATAGTTCCTAAAGGCTATGCAACTCCTCCCTCGAAGGGGGCTGCCAATTCTCAGGCTCGCTTTGAGCCTATCGCCAAAATTGTGCAGGAAGCTGTGGATCAGGGCACAATCCCCGGCGCTGTTGTGCTGATCGGTCATAACGGTAAGGTGGTCTATCGGCATGCCTTCGGGCATCGATCGCTGGAACCGTCCGTAGAGCCAATGACGGTCGATACGATCTTTGATCTTGCCTCTCTGACCAAATGCATCGCAACGGCAACGTCCATGATGCAGCTCATTGAGTCAGGCCGCGTTCGGTTGAATGATCGTGTTTCCGCATATCTGCCCGACTTTGCGCAGAACGGCAAACAGGACATTACGGTACGCGAACTGCTTACGCATTACTCCGGTCTTGGCCCAGACCTTGATTTGAAGCAGCCATGGCAGGGCCGCGATGCGGCTTATCGCATGGCAATGGAGCAACGTCCCGAATATCCGCCGGGCTCGCGATTTCTCTATAGCGACATCAATTTTGAGACGCTTGGCTTTCTCGTCGAGAAGGTCACCGGAGAGCCGCTCAACGAATATGCCGAGGAACATGTCTTTAAGCCACTGGGCATGAAGGACACGCGCTTCCTTCCGCCATCGGATTGGTCAGCGCGCATCGCTCCTACGCAGTATGACGAGAACGGTCACATGTTACGCGGCACAGTGCATGATCCGACAGCGCGCCGCATGGGTGGCGTAGCCGGTCATGCCGGGTTGTTCTCGACCGCAGATGATATGTCTAAGTTTGCGCAGGAGATGTTGACCGGCCATACGATCCTGAGCAGGCTTTCAATAGAAAAAATGTCCACGCCGCAGCAACCTGCCAATGCTTCAAGTCTCCGCGGTCTTGGGTGGGATATCGATTCACCATTTGCCAGCAACCGGGGTGAACTGTTGCCGGTTGGATCTTTCGGGCACACCGGCTTTACCGGGACATCGCTCTGGATGGATCCAGTGACGGACACATACGTCATTCTGCTGACGAACGCTGTCCACCCGCGTGGAGGAAAGTCGGTAGTTTCGCTGCGCTCTCGCGTGGCGACAGCAGCGGCTGCAGCGCTCGATCTGACAGTGTCGGAGCAGCAGAAACTTCGCCTTGCGCGCATCACAGGATACAACGAGTCGATTATGGCGGCGCGGCGATTTGATGTGCGCAATGGCGAAGTGAAGACCGGTATTGATGTTCTCGAAGAACATGATTTTCGCGAGCTTAAAGTTGATTCGAATCATCCCTTGCGAGTCGGGCTTATTACTAATCAAACGGGCGTGGATGCACAAGGGCGCCGCACTATCGATGTACTGGCGCATGCCTCTGGTGTGAAGTTGGCCGCTATCTTCAGCCCTGAACACGGCATAGCCGGAAAACTGGATACAACGCAAATTGGCAACTCGACCGATGCTGCCACAGGTGTACCAGTGTTCAGCGTTTATGGTGGAGGCGATGCAAGCCGCAGGCCCAGTGCCGATGCGATGGCGCAAGTAGATGCCATCGTGTATGACATTCAGGACATCGGAGTGCGTTTCTACACATACGAAAGCACTCTGGGCTATTTTCTTGAAGCGGCAGCAAAGTCGGGGAAGACGATCTATGTGCTCGACAGGCCCAACCCCATCACTGGGGCGTTTGTTCAGGGGCCAATCGCGGATGAGGGCAGGGAATCGTTTGTGAGCTACTGGCAGATTCCTGTGCGCCACGGGATGACTGCTGGTGAACTGGCAAGGATGTTTAACGCAGAGCGCAACATCGATGCGCATTTGACCGTCGTGCCTATGGAGGGCTGGCAGAGAGGCGATTGGTTCGATTCGACAGATGTATCCTGGATCAACCCTTCGCCGAATATGCGTGATCTGAATGAAGCGACGTTCTATCCTGGCGTCGGCATGATTGAGGCCAGTAATATCTCTGTTGGACGAGGCACAGATACGCCATTTGAAGTTGTTGGCGCTCCCTGGATCGATGGAAAGATTCTTGCTTACTATCTGAACAAGCGTCAGCTTTCAGGCGTCCGGTTTGTTCCGACGAGCTTTATGCCTTCGAGTTCGGTCTATGCCAATGAGCAATGCGGCGGCGTGAGCCTTATCGTCACCGACCGCGATTCTCTTGATTCTCCCGAGCTTGGATTGGAGATTGCATCCGCGCTGCAGGCACTCTATCCAGCCCAATATAAGGTCGCGGGTGTCGATAGGCTGATGGTGAGCAAAGCGACTCTCGATGCTGTTGCCGCAGGAACTGATCCGCGCTTGATCGCTGAAGAATGGCAGGACAAGCTGGAGCAATTCGAGAAGATCCGTAGCAAATACTTACTCTACTGAACCCAATAAAGGTAAAGGGCGGAGCGTCTGAAGACGCTCCGCCCTTTGAGTTGTATACAGACCTATTTATCAATCGCCAGCTTACCTATCTTTTGTGAGACTTCAGTTGGCGAGGGAAGCTGCGACTTGTCCCATCCACCACCCAACGCTTCGATCAACTGTACGGAAGATGTCATCTCTTGAATGTGTATACTAGCCAGCGTCTGCTGATCTGAGAGCAGGGTTGTTTGCGCTGTCACAACATCGACATAGGGATCGATGCCAGTGTCATAGCGATTCTGCTCTAACTCCAGAGTTTTTTGTGCCGCCGTGACGGCCTTCTCTTCTTCCACAATCTGCTGCGACAACAAGCGAGTCGCGGCCAGGTAGTCTTCCACTTGTTGGAAAGCGTTCAGTACGGTCTGCCGATAACTTGCTACATCTCCGTTATAGGTGGCGACGTATTGATTAACCGTTGCGCGGCGCAGTCCAGCATCGAAAATAGTCTCGCTGATCGTCGGACCAATAGACCAGAAACGGCTTGGCCAGTCGAGCAAATGTGCCCAGGTAGAGCTCTCAAAACCACCCTCGGCGCTGAGCGTGAGATTGGGGTAGTAGGCTGCGACGGCTATTCCGATTTCTGCGTTGGCTGATGCCATGGTTCGCTCTGCAGCAGCTACATCGGGACGCCGTTCCAGCAATTGAGCGGGTACACCAACGGGGACTGCCGGCGGCGCGGTGGTTAGGGGCTTCTCCGGCAGAGTGAAGTTAGACGCAGGCATCCCAATGAGCATGGCAATGGCGTGCTCATCTTCAGCTCGGGCTATGCCCAAGTTGATCCACGATGATTTGGCCGATTCAAGAGTGCTCTCTGCTTCTACGACGGTAATCTGGTCAACGGTGCCCGCGTCGTATCCAGCCTTGGCTATGTCGTACGCTTTCTGGTCTGCATCGACAGTGTCTTTATATAGCTTACGAAGAGCGTCCTGTCCGCGAATCTCGAAGTAGGTTATCGCCAGGGTGGCTTGTTCCACGAGCTTTTCGTTTTCAAGGTCGGCAGCGCTGGCCTGCGCGCTAAACTGTTCCTCGCGAATGAGGTTTCGTACACGCCCCCAAAGGTCTGGCTCCCATGACGCTGTCAAGGGAAGCGTCGCTAATGAACTCGCGGAGCCAGCGCCGCTCGCACCCGCGGTTTCTTTGCCGAGATTCACGGATGACCTTGAGCGTGACCATGTGGGGCCAGTTGATAAGGTGGGAAAAAGCTGTGCCCGCGCCTGAGCGATGAGGGTGCGCGCAGCCATGTAGTTTTCAAACGACTGCTTGATGGTCTGGTTGTTAACGATGAGCTTCTCTTCCAAATCATTTAATTCGGGCTCGTTGTAAATCTCCCACCATTTTCCGCGGAGCATGGCATCTTGCGGTTGCGCGGTCTTCCATACCTGCGTCTCCTCTGGATGCTGATCCGGGGACTCCTTATAGGCCGGTGGTGGTGTCTGTGTTGTAGCCACAGGCTGCTGGTAAGGTGGCCCGACGCGGCAACCTGCGAGAATCATCGCGGCTGCCGCAGGGAATAATGCGAGTTTGTTCTGAAATCTCGTCATATCGTTAACTTCCGTCAGTAAAAATCAATCCGCAGGTGAGGGCTCAACGTTCACGTGGAATGTGTCGCGTTCCTTGCCCAGCATTCGCAGGCGAATCTTGTCGAAGGTGAGATAGACCACCGGCGTGGTATACAGCGTGAGCAATTGGCTGAAGATAAGACCGCCCACAATAGTGATGCCCAGAGGACGGCGAAGCTCAGATCCTGTTCCCGTTCCAAAGGCCAAAGGCAGCGCGCCAAAGAGTGCTGCTGTCGTTGTCATAAGAATCGGGCGAAATCGCAACATGCAAGCTTCAAAGATGGCTTCGTCTGGTGTCTTGCCACCTTCGCGCTCAGCCTGCAGGGCAAAATCGATCATCATGATGGCATTCTTTTTCACGATGCCAATTAGCAATACGATGCCGATGATTGAGATGACGTTCAAATCAACCTTGAATACCATCAGCGCCAGCATTGCGCCTACGCTGGCCGAGGGAAGTGTGGAGATGATGGTGAGCGGATGCACCAGACTCTCATACAGAATGCCCAGAACAATGTAAACCGCAAGCAGAGCGGTGAGCACAAGCAGAGGTTCCGTGCCCAGCGATTGCTGATATGCCATCAGCGTGCCAGCAAAAAAGCCGTGAATCGTGGTAGGCGTTCCCAGCCGTTGCTGCATTTGTTCAACCTCGAGAGTTGCGTCGCTCATTGACATGCCGGGAGCGAGATTGAACGAGACCGTTACCGAAGGAAAGAGTCCGGTGTGATTCAACGAGAGAGGAATGGTTGTCTCGTGAGTGTTAGCGAGACTGAAGAGAGGGACATTGCCGGTTGGGGTAGCACTGCTTGTGCCCGATGGATGGAAATAGACGTTATGAAGTCCCTCGGGGCTCTGCCAGTATTTCGGAGCCACCTCTAATACAACGTAATACTGATTCAGCTGGGTGTAGATAACGGAGACCTCAGACTGACCGAATTCTCCGTATAACGCGCTATCGATGGAGCTTGCTGTGAGGCCCAGTCGCGCAGCTCTCACTCGATCGAAGGTTACATATTCATCCAGGCCGCCATTTTGCTGATCCGAATTTACATCCTGCAAGCCCGGAAGACGCTTCATCTCCGCAAGCAGCCGAGGACCCCAGGTCTTTAAGTCGGTCAGGTTATCTGCTTGAATCGTGTATTGATATAGCGCGCTGCTAGAGCGCCCCCCAATTCGCAGATCCTGTGCCGCTTGGAGGAATGTTGAGGCAATCGGCAGCCGGTTCAGCTTCGGGCGAATACGATTGATAATTTCTGGCGCACCAACCTTGCGCACATTCAAGGGCTTCAGGGATAGGAAGACAAATCCACCATTTGTAGCTCCCCCGCCACCGGTGAATGCCACTACGTTTTGCACGGCTGGATCTGCCTTGATCACTCCTGCAATCTGCTTTATGGCGGCATACATGGCAGGGAAGGAGGAATCCTGAGGTCCCTGAACACCACCAACCAGAATGCCCGTGTCTTGTTGCGGGAAGAAGCCTTTGGGTATCTTCAAGACCACGGCCAGATTCATCAAAATTACGAGGAACAAAACAACCAGCGTGAGTACAGAGTTATCGAGGGTCCAATGCAGGGTGCGGCGATAGAGCGACAGCTGCCACTCGAATATTCGATCGGTAAACTGATATACCTTTCCGTGTTTGAGATCCTTTTCATTCTTAAGGATGTAAGCGCACATCATCGGAGTCGTGGTGAGAGAAATCACCATCGAGACCAGAATCGCGGTAGAAAGGGTAACGGCAAATTCGCGGAAAAGCCTGCCAACGATGCCACCCATGAGAAGGATTGGAATGAAGACGGCAATCAGAGACATGCTTATCGAAAAGACTGTGAAGCCGATCTCGCGAGCGCCCCTGAAAGTCGCGCTCATCGGGTCCATGCCTCCTTCGATGTGGCGCGTGATATTTTCCATCACCACAATGGCGTCATCGACGACGAAGCCGGTAGAGATGGTCAGGGCCATCAGCGACAGGTTGTCGAGACTATAGCCAAGCAAGTACATGACGGCAAAAGTGCCGATGAGAGAGACAGGAACCGAAACCGCAGGGATGAGTGTCGCTCGAACACGACGCAAGAATACAAAGACGACAAGGATGACGAGAGCAATCGATACCATCAGCGTTCGTTCTACATCGGAGACAGAGGCTCGAATGGTTACGGTTCTGTCTTCCACCAGCGTGATGTCGATACCCTGGGGAATGGATGCTTTGATCGAAGGCAGCTGCGATTTGATCAGATCGACTGTATCGATAATGTTAGCGCCGGGTTGCCGAAAGATGATGAGCAACACTGCGCGCTTCCCATTCAGGTATCCACCGGCCCGTACATTTTGTGTTGAGTCGATAACATCCGCGACATCGGACAGGTGGATTGCTGCTCCCTTGTTGTAACCGATAATGAGCGGCTTGTAATCTACAGCGTGCGAAATCTGATCGTTCGCAACGATATCCGACGTGCCGTCTCCGTTGGAAATTTGTCCTTTGGCCAGGTCCGAATTCTGTGCGCTCAATACCTGTTGGATATTGGACATGGCCAACCCATAGCTGGCCAGCTTGGTAGGATTTACCTCCACGCGTACCGAAGGAAGTGCGCCGCCTCCTACATTGACCTGTCCGACGCCAAATATCTGCGACAACTTTTGCTGAATGATCGTGGACGCAGCATCGTACATCTTATCCGGGCCGTATTTATCGGATGTCAGGCCCAGAATCATAATCGGCGAATCGGCTGGATTGACCTTTCTGTATGTCGGATTGGAGGGCAGGTTTGCAGGAAGATAAGTGCGGGCAGCGTTAATAGCTGCCTCTACGTCGCGAGCAGCCCCATCGATGTCGCGGCTCAGATCGAACTGAATCGTGATCGACGTCGTTCCTAAACTACTCGACGATGTCATTTCGGTGACGCCAGCGATATGACCGAACTGGCGTTCCAATGGCGTCGCGACCGAGGATGCCATGACCTCGGCGCTCGCTCCAGGAAGTCCCGCTCCTACTGAGATTGTGGGGAAGTCTACCTGTGGCAAAGGCGAAACAGGCAGCACCCGGAAAGCGATCGCTCCCGCAATCGCTATGGCAATCGTCAGGAGTGTCGTCGCGACTGGTCTGCGTACGAATACTGCTGAGAGGTTCATGCCTGCTCCGGCAAGGGATTGTTCCCGTGCGGTCCGATTCCTGCCACATCCGTGTGCTGCTTACGGGCGAATCGTTGTGCCAGGTTGTCGAAGAAGATGTAAATCACAGGAGTGGTGTAGAGCGTCAGCACCTGACTCACCAGCAGACCGCCTACCATGGCTATACCTAATGGACGCCGAAGTTCTGAGCCGATACCCGTGCCAAAAGCCAGCGGGATTCCGCCCAGCAAAGCAGCCATCGTTGTCATCATGATTGGCCGGAAGCGCAACAGGCAGGCCTCATAAATGGCTTCCGTGGCGCTCTTGCCATCCTTGCGCTCCGCTTCGAGAGCAAAGTCAACCATCATGATGCCGTTCTTCTTCACAATGCCAATCAGCAGCACCAGACCGATGATTGCGACGACGCTGAGATCCTGACCGAAAATGATCAAGGACAGAAAGGCTCCAACGCCCGCCGAAGGCAGCGTCGAGAGAATAGTGATTGGGTGAATAAAGCTTTCATACAGGACACCAAGCACGATATATACCGTGACCACTGCAGCCAGGATCAGAATCGGCATATTCGAAAGCGAATTGCGGAACGATGCCGCCGTGCCCTCAAAATCAGCCTGGAGGCTCATCGGCATGTGCATATCTTTTTGGACCTTGGTGATGTCCGAAATTGCTCCTCCCAGCGAAGCGTGCGGTGCCAGATTGAACGAAACTGTAATAGCAGGGAACTGCCCCTGATGTGTGATGGATAGCGGTTCGGTTGTTTTCTCGAAATGAGAGAACGCGCTAAACGGCACTGCGTTGCTCATCGTTGAACTGGTGGTGGCGGTGTTGGATGTGCTGCCCGAACTCGATCCGGAAGATGATGAAAACACGCTTGCAGGAGGCGTAAGTGTCTGCGCAGAGGGCGTGTATTTCGCGGTGGAAGTAAGCGCATTGGAACCAGCGGACGTTGATCCAGCCGATGAGGTAGATGAAGCCGCAGCTCCGGAAACTCCGGCGGATGAATTGCTCTGGACATACAGATGATCCAGGATGTGCGGATCTTGCTGGAACTTAGATTCACTTTCCAAAATCACATGGTACTGATTGAGCTGCGTATACATCGTGTTGATCTGGCGTTGGCCAAAAGCGTCATAGAGTGTATTGTCGATCGTCGTTGGAGTAATTCCAAGACGGGATGCGGTCACACGGTCTATGACAAGCGATATGGCCGAACCGCCCAATTGCTGATCTGTGGCCACGTCTTCAAGCTCCGGCAGTTGCTTCAACTTAGCGAGAAAGCGGCTGGTCCATTCATCCAACTCGCTCTGGTCTGGATCTTCCAGAGTGTATTGGTATTGTGTTCGGCTCACCCGATCGTCGATCGTGATGTTCTGCACTGGCTGCATGAAGAGCTGAATCCCTTGCACATGCGCCAGGCTTTTCTGCAAACGGCGAATTACGTCGGAAGCGCTCATGTGCCGGTCTTCGAGCGGCTTCAGATTAATCGACATACGTCCACTGTTCAGCGTTGTATTCGTGCCATCCGCACCTATGAAGGACGACAGGCTTTCAACCGCGGGGTCCTGAAGAATAATCCTGGCCAATTCCTGCTGCTTCGCTGCCATGGCTCGTGGACCAATGGTTTGAGTAGCCTGTGAAATACCCTGAATCACGCCGGTATCCTGAACAGGGAAGAAGCCCTTGGGAATAATGATGTATAGAACGATGGTCAGGATAAGCGTGGCAAGCGCGACGATCAGAGTTGTACCCTGAAACTCCAGGACAACCTTCAGGGTTCTTCCGTAGAACGCAATCATCGATTCGAAGACATGTTCGGACGCTTTATAGAAGCGGCCCTGTTCGGCTTCGGGATTGTGCCGCAGAATGCGCGACGACATCATTGGAGTCAGCGTCAACGAGACCACGGCGGAGACGACGATTGTGACAGCCAGGGTGACGGCGAATTCGCGGAACAGACGGCCCACAACATCGCCCATGAAGAGCAGAGGTATGAGCACAGCTATCAGCGATACCGTCAACGAAAGAATGGTGAATCCAATCTGCTCCGCACCCTTGAGCGCAGCCTGGAGCGGGGGATCGCCTTCTTCCAGATACCGGGAGATGTTTTCGACCATGACGATAGCGTCGTCGACGACGAAGCCGGTAGAGATGGTCAAAGCCATGAGAGACAGATTGTCCAGGCTATAGCCGAGGGCGTACATCGCGCCCAGCGTACCCACAAGCGACAGCGGCACCGCGACGCTGGGAATAATGGTGGCGTAGAGGCTGCGCAAAAACAGGAAGATAACCAGAACAACCAGCGCTACAGTGAGCCCCAGCTCAAACTCGACATCATTCACAGATGCCTGAATAGGAGTCGTGAGGTCGGTGAGCGTGGTGATATCGATGCCGCGCGGCAGGTTTGCTTCAAGTTGCGGTAGAAGCCGCTTGATGCTTCTGACGACTGTAATTGTGTTGCCGCCAGGTTGCCGGTGGACATTGAGAATAACTGCAGGCGTCTGGTTCATCCATGCAGCCTGAGTGCTGTTCTCGACACCGTCGACAATTTGAGCAACATCCGTCAGCATGACAGGCGAACCATTACGATACGCAACAACAATGCCCTTGTAGTCGGTGCTGGTCACTAACTGATCGTTCGAATCGATCTGATAATCCTGCCGCGGGCCGTCGAAGTTACCTTTTGCAGCATTGACGCTCGCCTGGCTCAGGGCTGTACGGAGATCTTCGAGGTTCAATCCATACGACGAAAGTGCCTGAGGATTCGCCTGAATCCGAACCGCAGGCTTTTGGCCGCCACTGATCGCGACGAGACCAACGCCTGCAAGCTGCGATATTTTCGGGGCCAGCCTGGTGTCGACCAGATCCTCCACTGACGGCAGCGGCATTGACTTGGACGTGATTGCCAGAGTCAGAATTGGGGCATCGGCAGGATTTGTCTTGTTGTAAATTGGCGGAGCCGGCAGGTTCGCCGGAAGATAGCTTGTCGAGGAGTTAATCGCGGACTGGACTTCTTCTTCAGCGATGTCGATGTTCAGGGACAGGTTGAATTGAAGCACAATGATCGACGAGCCACCGGAGCTAGTCGATGTCATTTGGCTAAGCCCCTGCAATTCGCCGAACTGCCGTTCGAGTGGCGCGGTCACGGTCGTTGCCATGACAAACGGGCTTGCGCCGGGATAAAACGTCACCACCTGAATCGTGGGATAGTCCACCTCAGGCAAAGCCGATACGGGGAGCTGGGTATAGCTCACCAGCCCCACCAGCAGAATTGCCGCCATCAGCAGGGAAGTTGCAACCGGGCGAAGAATGAACGGACGCGATGGGCTCAAGGAGCGCTACTCCCCGAAGTAGTTTCCGGCAGATGTTCTTTGGAGATGGCGACTTTGGCGTTGTCCAGCAGCTTGTCAAAGCTGCTGTTGGCGACAATGTCTCCTTCTTTGAGTTCTCCCTGCTTTACCGGGGCTACTGCTGTGGTGTTGTTGTCTGTCACACCGGGCTTCACGTAGATAATGTGAGCCACATTGTTCTCAAGGACGTAAACGAATGCGGTAGTGCCGTTGTACTGGATCGCAGATGTCGGCAGCAGCGTTTGATTATGGAGTGTCTCTACCAGCAGCCGCGTATTCACAAACTGGTTGGGATAGAGAGCGTTGTCGCGATTGGCAAAGACCGCTCTTGCCTTGACCGTTCCAGTGGTTGTGTCGATTAGGTTGTCCAGCGTCAGCAGGGAGCCTTTTGCAAGCTGCTGATCCCCTCCACGGTCAAAAGCGGTTACGACGAGTGGTTGCCGTTCGCGAAGATGAGGCTGCACTTGGGGAAGATTGTCTTCAGGAATAGTGAAGACAACCGTCATTGGCTGCATTTGTGTAATGACTACCAGAGGCGTCGTGCTGTTCGATTGCACGACGTTGCCAGGGTCAACGAGGCGAAGGCCTGCTTTTCCCGACACAGGCGCAACAATGTGGCAGTAGCCAAGTTGCACCTGGTCATAATCTACAGATCCCTGATCAAGTTTGACTGTCCCTTCATCCTGAAGAACAAGTTTCTCTTGATCATCCAGTGTCTGTTTCGGAATCGCATTATGCGACCACGCAACTTGATATCGAGCAAGATCCATCTTGGCCTGAGCGAGCACATTTTGATCGCGCTCAAGTGTTCCCTGCGCCTGCGCCAATGTCGCCTGGTACGGACGCGGATCGATATCGATCAGCGAATCGCCTTTCCGTACAATTTGACCCTCGCGATAGTGCACCTCAGTGATGATTCCGTTGACTTGGCTGGTGATGGTCGCCGTGAAGATGGGCGTCACAGTTCCAATCGCATCAATGTAAACACCGATATCGCCGTTGGTGGCGGTAGCTGGGGTTACAGCTACGGTCCCGCCCGCCGCGCCCCGCCGGCCAACGGTTGCCTGGCTTGCATTTTTGTGTCGCAGAATCCACACGAAACCGGCGGCAAATATGATGAGAATGACTAACCATACAAAGATGCGTACACCCAGGCTTCGTTTCGGAGCCTTGTCGGGCGCGGGAAGTTGATGATCGGGTCCTAAAGTTTCTTGATTATTCATTCGATTTGGCTAAAAGTGCTCTCTCCCTGACACGGCATGCCGCGGTTAGGATTTCACCAAGTGTCTGTGTGTTGTTGACGGAGGAATGCCCATCCAAAGTTGCAAATTCCATCGGAAGGGCCACTTGCAATCTTAATCAACCAGATCGCTGAATCCGTGACTTTTAAGAACAGATTGCGGATTTGGTAAAAATTCTCCCTGCCGAGGACTTGTACGTAGGTTTGACGGGTCAAGCAGGCAGTTTACATAACAATCTGTTCATATACGAACAGATTTGTCCTGAAGATGCTTTACACACGTGTGTAAAGCTGAAAGGCTGCCCAGTAAAAGGGCTTTCGGAAGTTTCCTCCCGAGTGCAGCAGCTTCAACTTTGCGTTGCGAAGTGAGGAGGCCGGTGTCTGCCCAGTTTCAAGCCCTTCATAAAGCGTGCTCATCAACTCAGGTGTCGATCTGTCGCTGGCCTCCCAAAGCGCGCCGATAGTCCGCTGTGCGCCGGCACGCAGGAACGCCCAGGAAAGCCCTACCAACCCCTCCCCCGTATATGCGCGCGTCCCGCTCCCATAGCAGGCCGAGATGGTTACGAGCCTGGCCTGAATCGGATGCCGCATGATTTCTCTTGCGTAGAGCTTGAAGGAGTCTTCATCGCCAGACTGAGGACGCGAAAGAATGATCGCTGAGTCCAGAGGATCCATCCGGCTGGCTACTCCATGGGAAACAAAATGAATGAACGGAAATCCCTCGGGCTTGCTGCTGAGATACGCCGCCGGCGTTGCCAGTGGCCCGGCATATACGATCTCATCGTTATGCCCAAATTGCTTTTCGATCTTCGCCATCTCCTCTCCGGCATAGGGAAGTGCCGGATAGTCGGCGCTTGGCGGCTGCGGATCTCCAAGAAGCAGGAGCTTTGCATTGGATTCCCGCCCGTTCGCGTGTTCGGCCAATCCTCCGGCCAGCATTGAGATCGAAGGAGCCGAGCTCACCGTCGCGTCTTCGATCCAGTAATGCGCTTTGCTCCCACCTGTGTTGGCTGGAACAATAAGCGCTTCAAAATTGAGGCGGCTTAACGGTCCATCAGTCAGCAGCATCACCCGCCCGTCAGGGCCGATCAGCTTTTCGGCAGGCTCTACCAACAGCCGGTAGAGTTGCTGTCCCGCTGTGTTGCCGGACTCAACCGGGTCTTCCGTGCCAAGCAGATCCCTGTTGTAGCGTTCAATGAGTGGGGTGATCTGCTTCTCTGCCGGCAAAGGAAACATCGTGGTCCCGTGTGGCGTGACTGCCCACAGATACGATTGCCGTTCCCCAAGCCAGTAAAAGAGCAAGGTCGCATCAGCTTTCCGCGCCACCGCCTGCGCAGAAACCGTGGCAAGGTGAGGATTCTTTCCTTCGTTCATCATGCCCAATCCTTGGGCCAGCGTTCTTGCACGGCTCTGGTCGGCGGTCATCAGCGCCAGATCGGGCTTGTTTTGACTCACCAGGAAGCGCACATAGTCGTCATAGATGCCTTTGGCGTTTGCCACAAAGGGCAGCTTCGAATCGTCATCTTTAAGCTGCTGCCGAGCCCCCTCAAACGTAGTGAGCGCCATGCGGTACATCTGCTCCGCCTGGGCGGGACGGTTTTCAGCCTGATAGAGAAGCGCCAGTTCGTGCTCCGCTGCAAACCGCATCGACACCTGGCTGGCCGGATCGCTCTCAACGCGGCGAAACAGGGATTCCGCCTGCGAATCCTCGTGCCGAGCCGCAGCGAGCTTACCACGCGCTAGATTTACGTAGGCTATGTCAAGAGCACTGCCGCTGGCTTGAGCCATCGGTGCAACCCTTTCGATGTATTTGTTAGCCGAATCGAGATCGCCTGTTTCGATAGAGAGATGAGCCAGATCTTCTAAACAATCGAGAATATCTTTTTTGCTGTCAATTTGTGTAGCAAACAGAAGTGCTCGATCCAGCGTTGAAGTTGCATCATCCAACGCGCCATTATCTCTATATAGATAGCCAAGGGTTTTCATCCAATTAACTTCATTGCCGATATTTCCGATTCCATCTGCGAGACGCTCAGCGTTTATGAGCAATTCACGAGCATGTTCAGAATCGCCAAGCTGCAGATATGACCAGCCCATGTTTCCGTAGGCCCGTTGAGCGATATCTTGTAGGCCTGTTTGACTGGCAAGAATGCTGGCTTGTTGGAACCAATCGAGCGCCTGATCATAACGCTCCTTTTGGAGTAAGCTCCACCCTAAATCGAGGTCTGCAGTCGCCTGAAGCCATCGATAGGCGTGAGCAATCGCAAACCGATGACCCTCCTGCAAAAAGCTATCGCCTTCTGATGATCGGTCTTGCTCGACTAAGAGCACTCCTGTCGATAAAAATATTTGGCCACAATATATTGATTGGATTTGTTGGCACAGCGATCTGGCTTTTTGCAAATCGGAATCTGCTTCTTTGAATTGGCCAAGTGCGGTCAAACTGACCGCATTCACGCCAAGTGCTTCCACATTCTGCTCTTTGGTTAAAGAACTTTGCGGTAATGCGGAGACAAGTTGTTCGGCAAGAGGATATAGCCCGCGTCGAGTAAGAATCTCGGCATGCAACAATCGAAAACTGTTCGCCCAGGTCGGAGATGTGTATTGCAGTTGTTGGTAGAACGCTTCGGCTCTCGCCTGACTCTCAATGAAGTATCCACGCTCAAATAACGCCCTAGTTTTTTGAAATTCAGCCTGCGCAGAATTTCGGCGCACATCATTGAGAGGTATGAGGCTTAAGAGGACAAGTATCCAAAAGGCAGAGATAGACCTTTTGAAATTGAGAGTGTTGTTCATTGCGCCTAAAGGGCATATTTTCAGCTCTCAGTTAAAAGCGCAAGGTCAAGATTACTGCCCGGATACCCCATTCGTTTTCGCCGTAGCTCCGCTTGTTTTCCCGCTTCCGATGCACCCCATGTCAATATCGATCATGCTGAGTTCGAAATTCGTGAGCTGAGGCGAGCGGCCTTTTTGAAGGAACTTGCTATGGCGAACCTTGAGCACCGCCAGATAAATCGTGCCGAAGTGCGGCACATGAATCACATGCCCAAAGCACGACCCCGGAAACGGCCCCGAAGCCTGGTTCACCAAGGAGCACTCGATGCTTTCTTCATCTCCGTCGCCGCGGGTCGGCTTGTCGGGCAATAGGTGAAAGCGTTCCAGCAATCCCTCGATCGGATTCTTGTAATCCTTGTGTTGGTCACGAACTCGCGCATGCTGTGCCGCCGCGCGCCCCAATAATCCCGAACTGGAGGGATCGGTATACGGAGCATCGCTCTCCGGCTTGTCGCCGACAATGCTGAAATTCAGGTCCAGCTCGACTGGATGACCGGCAATCCGGAGATTTTCGAACCGGGAGCCGAGAAACGTCACCGTGGGCACGTGCCCCTCCGGGGGATGATCTGTGCCGATCTGCGCAACAATCCGATCAGCGGTCACCACCTCCAGTACATTGAATCCCTCGATCACCGAGGTCGCCAGCGTATTCCATCCGTGCCCCGGCTTCGTTTCTTTGTTGCCGGCAACATGCGTGTAAGCATGCTTGTAAGAGATGGCCGATCCTAGCCGGTAGTCCAGTCCGCGCTGCGTGAGGTATCCACCCTTCTCAGGTAGTTCCACGGATGCCGGTTGTTCAATTTCCAAATCAAACGGCAGTTGCAGATGGCCACTCAGGGCCGAAGCCTCGGCGTGATAGAGGTGGGTACGTTCAACCGAATCAGCCATACGGTGTTCTATCTCCTTCTTGCTTTTCGGAGGCGATTAATTCTTTAACCGGATCGTGAGGCTCATCTGCTCGAGCTGTGTCTGCGTTCCTGCCGGCAAAGAACCCGAAATTTGCAGGGAATACGTGCCGGATTGCAGCCCGGACCCCGGAATCACCAGCGACAAGCTATCGCCTTGAGCCGCAATAGTATCGCTTGTCACACTCCGCGTCCACGCAAGTTTACCCTGAGGATCGGTTAATGCCAATGAATAGCTTGTGATATCCGGCCTTACTGGGACATCAACCATTAGTACTACTCCAGCATTTAGGTCCGCATCGATCGTGACGGGCTCTCCGCGGGTGGCTCCGTGCAGCGTGACAGGGGCCAAAAGGCGCGGCTCTGTCGCAGCAGTTCGCAAGCCGGGTACAGTCACCAGATTCTGATAGCCGACAATCGCGATCAGGCCGGCAAAGACCGGCCCAGCGATCAGCGGCGATGCAAAAAGCGGGCGTAAACGGTCCAACCACGAACTGTCTTTCTTTGCCGGTGCTTCGGTGGAGCGCACTCGCGGCGCCGCCTCCAGGGTTAATCCGGGCAATTGCGCTTTTGCTTCCTGCACAAAAGCGGCTCCTGCCCGTACGTCAATTGCGCACTCGGCGCAGTCAAAAAAGTGCTCTTCAAATGCGTCGCGCTCATCGGCCGACAGCTCATTCAACAAATATCGTTCTGCCATCATCGCGTTTACGGCTTCGCTGTGATCCATAGGCTTTTTAACCTCTCAACCTTGTCCCAGCTCCATCCCGTTCCATTGGATAGTGTGCCGCGTGATGAAATCGTTTCCTGCTCATGATGCATTCATTCCCAGTGCGAGTGGATTTCCCATTCGCTTCAAATATTCACCCTTGAATTCCTGCTTGGCCCGGTGCAGAAGCACCCGCAAATACTCGCGATCTACCCCAAATTCTCGGCACACATCATCTCGGTCGCGCTCGTCCAGAAAGATAGCCTTCAGCAACCGGCGATCCTTTTGTGGAAGCCCCAGCAGAATCTCCCGCACCTTGCCGCTTAGTTGCTTCGAAGAAGCTATATCGAGTGCGCTCGCTCCCACGGCGGGCAGTTCCGGTTGACCTTCTTCGTCGAGAGACTGGCTTTTCGACGAGGATCTATAGTGTTCAAAAAGCACGTTATTGCATACGGTATTGACGAACGCGCCAAGCCTCTCCGGCTGGCGCAGTCCACCGTCTTTACGCAGAACCCGCAGCACACGGACAAACGTCTCTTGCCGCACGTCTTCCACTGCCTGCGGAGAGTGAAGCCGTGAGCGCAGCTTCAGCTCCAGCAGCGCTGTGAAGTAGCTGACAAAGTGATCCTGCGTCCGGCGATCTCCCGCGCAAAGATTGTCTATATATGCAGCATCGAACGTGCAAAATTCCAAGACAGGCTCCGCATATCGGTTAGGCCGCAAGTATAGCATCGCGCTGTCCCGCTCCGTACCGTACGCGTGATTACGCTGTTCCTCTTGAATCGTGCAATGTCCCCGGCCGTGCGCTCCAAGCCGGGGCTTCTGCTGCATTCTTGGCTGCATTCCTGTCTGCATCATCGAATCCGCCGAAATAGTCTGGTTTTTAAGATGGGTGCTGCATCGCGTACATCGACCGCCTGTACGGGGTTCGTCTTGGAAAAGTGGTAGAGCTGGCCGGTGGCCGGGCCTCGGACGTTAACTGACGCAAAACCGAAATACATCAGGTTCATCGTCTTATCCTCCTGTGCTTTACCGGTCCTTATCGCTTCACGATTTTCTCCGCCGGACATGGCCCATATCCTTCCGCATATTCAACTTGAGGGCTCGACAACCCGCTGGTGTTCTCGCGCTGAATCAGCAGCGAGCTTGAAAGGGCAAGTGCCTGAATCGCGAGGCCGATCCACTGATTCAACGTGAAGATCGCTGCCAGCACGATCAACCACAGACATGCAAAGCCGCAGTAAAGAACTGCCCTTCTGTATGCCTGATTTCCTGGAGTTAGTTCCGCGGCGTCAACACAATCAATTTGCGAGCGGGAGTTTCCTGTAGATTGCAAGATCTTTTGCATGAGACCCAACGTTCATTGCAATTTAGTTAGGGGAGCCGCTAGACGGAGAAAGCCCCGCTGGTCTGTGTTGAGCCCAACCCTTTAAGAAAGCCGGAAATCTGGACGGGACCCGGAGATCGTAAATATCCTGCGCAATCATCATCGATTGCGACTGGAGAATTGGGACTTACGCTGCAGTAGTGCAGAGCATTCGCTGTCCGTTTCAACCGAACGAAGGAAAATAGTTTTTTGGCAGATGGAAGAGAGCGATTGATTTGCAAAGCTTTGCGGAATCGGAGAGCGAGATCTGGCACTTGTTTCAGGCAAATGCCGTCCGTTTTGAGGCGTCTATACTGGTTCCCATCCGGAAGAACCTGTTGCCCTGTACGATGCGTTCGCACTATCCGGAGCGTTCTTCACTTCAATCTAGTTGTCTTTGGAGAAACGATGATCCGTTCCAGGCTGCTAGCCTTCGCCTTGACGCCTTCCCTGATTCCCGGCCTGATCCTGTCACCCATGATGGCCATAGCTCAGCAACCCGGCGAAGCATCTCGCGCAATGTCTCCGCTGGATGGATATTCGCGGACCACGTCCGACGCAGAGCGTTCGTGGGAAGAGAAATTTCAAGCACTTCCGCAACCGGATAACGTTCGCGAAAACATGCGCCGCCTCTCGGCTCGCCCGCACCACGTCGGTTCTCCCTATGACAAAGACAACGCTGAGTGGATGCTTTCAAAATTCAAAGAGTGGGGATTTGACGCGCAGATTGAGAACTTCTATGTGCTCTTTCCAACACCTAAGGAGCGCCTTGTTGAGCTGATTGAGCCAACCAAGTTTACTGCTTCGCTCAAAGAGCCACCCATCCCTGAGGATCCAACCTCCAACCAGACCTCCGAGCAGCTCCCCACCTACAACGCATATTCAGCCGACGGCGATGTAACCGGTCCTCTGGTCTACGTGAATTACGGCACGCGCGAGGACTACGAAGAACTCGATCGCCTCGGCATTTCCGTTAAGGGAGCGGTGGTCATCGCCCGTTATGGCGCAGCATGGCGCGGAATCAAGCCCAAGGTTGCCGCAGAGCATGGAGCAGTCGGCTGCATCATCTATTCCGATCCCGCAAACGACGGTTATGGTGTAGCCGATTCCTACCCAAAGGGCGCAGGCCGGCCCAAAGACGGTGTACAGCGTGGCGGAGTGAACGACACGGACTTTCCTGGCGATCCTTTGACTCCGGGTGTGGGTGCGACGAAGGACGCTAAACGTCTCGATATCAAAGACACTCCCATCATCACCAAAATTCCAGTCATCCCGATCTCGTACGCCGATGCAACGCCGCTGCTGCAGGCCATCACCGGCCGCGTTGCTCCCGCGAACTGGCGTGGCGGACTGCCGATCACCTACCACATTGGTCCCGGCACAGCTAAGGTCCACATGAAGATGTATTCCAACTGGGACATCAAGACGCTCTATGACGTCATCGCGAAAATCCCTGGTAGCACCGAGCCAGATGAGTGGGTGATTCGCGGCAATCATCACGACGCCTGGGTCAACGGAGCTTCCGATCCGGTATCGGGCGCCGCAGCGGAACTCGAAGAGGCTCGTTCACTCGGTGAGCTTCTTAAGCAAGGCTGGAAGCCGCGTCGGACGATTGTGTATTGCGTCTGGGACGGCGAAGAGCCCGGCCTGCTCGGATCGACAGAGTGGGTGGAAACCCACGCCGATGAGCTAAGGCAAAAAGGCGTGATGTATCTCAACAGCGACTCCAATGGCCGCGGTTACGCCTTCCTTGAGGGCTCGCACGGCCTTGAGCATTTCATCAATGGCGTCGCCTCCAATGTCAAAGATCCGGAGAAGGGAATTTCGATTCTCGAACGCCGTCGGCTCCTTGAAATCTCCCGGGCCCACGGTGCTGAACGAGCAGAGGCCCGAAACCGGCCCGACCTGCGCCTTGGCGCTCTCGGCGACGGATCGGACTACGTTTCATTCCAGGACTTTGTCGGTATCCCGTCGCTCGATCTAGGCTTTGGTGGCGAAGACCGTGGCAGCCAGTACCACTCCATCTATGACGACTTCTACTGGTACACCCATTTCGGAGACACCAATTTCGTTTATGGCCGGGCACTGGCGCAGTTCGCCGGCACAGCCATGATGCGCATGGCCGATGCCGAGCTGCTGCCATACAACTTCGCCAACACCGCAGATACCGTCGGCACTTACGTCGATCAGGTGAAGTCACTTCTGAAGAGTGAGCAGGATGAGATCTCAGAGAAGGACAAGGAAATCGATGAAGGCGTCTTCACAGCCATCAGCGACCCGAAGAATCCAATTGCCGCTCCGAAGCATGAGGACTTGCCACCTTTCCTGAACTTTGCTCCGCTGGAGAACGGTTCAGCAGCCCTGACCGCGAGTGCCAAGGCGTACGAAGCTGCGTTCAAGGCTGCCGAAGCGCATGGAGGCGAATCCCTTGATTTACCGTCCATCGACAAGGTCAACCAGATCCTGATGCAGACCGAGCGCGGTTACTTCGATCCCAAGGGTCTGCCGGGACGCAGCTACTTTAAACACCAGCTCTATGCGCCGGGCGCTTATACAGGGTATGGAGTGAAAACATTGCCTGCTATTCGCGAAGCCATCGAGCAGCGCAAATGGTCGATCGCCGATGCTTCCACCCTCTCGGTCGGAAAGGTGCTCGACAACGAAAGCAAGATCATTGATTCCGCAACCGACGCGCTGAAAGCGGAGGCTGCAACTGGCGGCAATTAGCCTTAGATGTATATCTGGCGGGTTTTGCGAAGCCTGGCAAGTTGGAAAGCCCATCGAGCAGACGCTCGGTGGGCTTCACTCTCTTGGCAGAAAACCGCGACAGTTCTTTGCACGCCAGTTGCATTCAATTAACCCATAAAGCTGCAAAATAAAGAGGGGCTGGTTGAAGCGTGAGTCGATCTCCGGTCCGCTCACTCCGTGGGCTCAATTGAATCAAAATTAAGTGCACAAATATGCAGCAAAAGCTGCGCTAATCGCGCCATGTTGCACTATCTATGGTGTTCATATCCGATTGATATACAGAGGTTTAGAGGGGAATTTTGGAGGGAAAATATACACCCCCTCCCCTTCAATGCATTCTTAGCCTCATTCGGAGGACGAAACAGGATCGCTGTTCAGATAAGAAACGGGTTTCGGAGCTTCTCTTCACCAATCGTCGTAAGCGGTCCGTGCCCTGGCAGCACGCAGGTATCTTCGGGTAACACCAGCAACTTGTGATGGATGGATCTCAGAATCTGCTCGCCGTTGCCACCGGGAAGATCCGTTCGGCCAATGCTTCCGGCGAATAGAGTGTCTCCGGCAACCAGCAATTCCAGAGGTTTGAAATAGAGGCAAACGCTGCCTTGCGTGTGACCAGGCGTATGCAGAACTTGGGCTTTGTAGTCGTCCAGCCCAACCTTCATGCCATCTTTGAGAATTTCGTCTGGAGTGGTGACCTCGGGCGTTTCCACTCCAAGCCAGTCTGCTTGTTGATCCATCATCTCCAGTTGTGGCAGATCGTTTTCATTCAGCAGGATCGGAGCACCGGTCAGCTGTTTCAATTTCAGCGCGCCACCCACATGGTCGATGTGAGCGTGCGTTATGAGGATTTGCTTGAGTTTCAATCCGAGCTCATTCAGCCGGCGATAAATGCGTGCAATGTCGTCTCCCGGATCAATGACGATCGCTTCTTTGCTCACCGGGTCGCCAAGAATGGTGCAGTTACACTGTAGCGGTCCAACTGGGAAGGTCTCAAGAACCACTCTGTCGGTTTTCATCTCTCGATTCTACGGGAGCGTCAGACAAACTCTGTTCCATAGCAACAAGAAAGGGCAGGCTATGTAGCCTGCCCTTTCTAAACTCGATGGCATCGGCACCCGATGCTCGGAATTACTTGCCTGGCTTTGCAGGAGCGGAAACAGGAGTTCCAGCCTTGAGGCCGGAGAGCACCGAAGATCCCTCACCAGACGAGCGCAGATATAGCACAGTGAGTGACATCGAGGTGACCATGAATATGGCTGCCGCCCAGCCGGTCAGCTTCGTCATGAGGCTCGCTGCTGCGCGGGGACCGAAAGCGGTCTGCGAACCCTGACCACCGAAGAAGCCGCCCAGATCGGCGCTCTTGCCCTGTTGCAGGAGAATAACTCCGATTAGAAAGAAGCACACGATCATGTGCACGGTGATGATGGCGTAAAGCAGAAAGTGCATCGGAACACTACTTTCGTGGGTCTCACGGCGCGCTGGCTGGTTGTTCAGAACCGAGCCTGAATATGCCGCGGAAGAATCTTGGTGCGGAGGAGGGGACTTGAACCCCTATGCCTTGCGGCGCAAGCACCTCAAGCTTGTGCGTCTGCCAATTTCGCCACCTCCGCACGAGGCAACCAGACAAGTATAGCAAAGGTGAGGCTTCGTCCCAAGCTCGCGCGGGCCAGCAAGTCGGGTGACGAACATCACGGAGACTCCGCTCGTCTCGCTGTTCAATGGTAACAACACAGCGATTCAAAGGTAATCCAAAGTAACGCGGCTCTGGGGCGCGCTTGGCATCCCCCGTCGGTTGGAATCCTCGATCCTGTGAGTCCTGATTGTTGGGGCAACTCACTGATGGGAAAGATGATCATGCGTGCAGCGATGGTTTCGAATGAAGGAGCTTCGGGGGAAACAAAGACCCAGGAGCATGTGTACCAGCAGTATCTGCCACTTGTGCAGTCGCTTGCGCGGCGCATTCATCGCCGGGTGCCCCAGAATGTCGAGTTCGATGATCTCGTCTCGGCGGGCATGCTGGGATTACTGGAGGCATCTGCAAAGTTCGATCCGGTCAAGAATGTCGATTTCAGCAGCTATGCGTACCGGCGCATTCAGGGGGCCATCGTAGATAGCCTCCGCGATCTGGATTGGGCGCCTCGTGGACTTCGCCGCCGGTCTCGTGAGATTCAGGAAGCGATTAGGGCTCTTTCCGCCCGGTTGCGACGCAATCCTTCTGAGGATGAGATAGCCACGGAGCTCCAGATTCCTCTATCTGAATATCAATATTTGTTAGGGCAGCTGGCGTCGCTCGAGATTGGCTCTTTGCACCGGAAGGCTCAGGATGACTCCGGGGACGAGGAATTTGTCTATGTATCCGGGCCGGAAGAGGACAGCCCACTTCTCGCGTGTCTGCGCGGCGAACAGGAAATACGGCTTAGCCATGCCATTGAACAGCTTCCCGATATTGAAAAACGGGTAGTTCATCTGTACTTCAATGAGGGGAAAGCCCGCACGGAAATCGCGCAGCTCCTCGGTTTAAGTACCGTTGAGGTTGGCCGTATTCGCGCATCAGCGATTCTTTCTCTTCGCGCGGCCATGAAAGGGATATCTCCAAAAGCTCGCAAAGCTCTCATTCCATTTCGCCGTTCGATCGTCAAGCAGTCCGCTTACCGGCAGCCTGCTCAAAAAGCCGCTTAGTTTTTATCCCACCGGGCGACAGACAAATCCTCCGCATCGTCGCCCGGATTTTTTTGACGTCAGGCGGATGCCGCTTGAGAAAATCATTTCGATGACTTCTCAAGGCAGAATAAACACGCTATTCCCACTGATCGCTCTGGCATTTCTGTTGCCCTCACTGCTCCTCAATGCCCAAACGGCGAAGCCACGCGAAATTGGCTCGTCTCCCACGTACATTCAGATGGCAACGGACGGAGTAAAAACGCTCCAGCATTGGTATTCAAACGATACAGGTATGTATGCACAACCCACCGACTGGTGGAATGCAGCCAACGCCATGACAGTGCTGGTTGATTACTCGCGCGTGAGCCATACCCGTGAATATCTTTCTGTCGTCAGCAATACATTTGACCGGGCAAACGGCGCCTATCGTACCCACGACTTTCTCAATGCCTCATACGACGACGAGGGGTGGTGGGCACTGGCCTGGGTCGATACCTACGACATAACTGGCGATCAAAAATACCTGAAGATGGCCGAAACGATCTTCACCAACATCGCCGATCAGTGGGATCAGACTTGCAACGGTGGTGTCTGGTGGGATGAGAAACACACATATAAAAACGCCATCACCAACGAGCTTTTCCTTTCGCTCTCGGCGGCGCTTGCAAACCGTGTTCAGAATGCAGCAGAGAAGCACAAGTATCTTGATTGGGCCCAGCGGGAATGGCAATGGTTCAAGGCGTCCGGAATGATTAACGGACAGCATCTCGTCAACGATGGCCTCAATTCAAAGAATCCACATGCATGCGTCAACAATGGCGAAAATACCTGGACCTATAACCAGGGCGTAATTCTCGGCGGTCTTGTTGAATTGAATAAGGCAGTTTCCAATGCCAGCCTGATCGCCGAAGCGAACGCCATCGCGCATGCGTCAATCGCTGGACTGTCGAACTCCGACGGCATTCTTCAGGAAAAGACCGTTTCCGGCAAAGACACGCCACAATTCAAAGGCGTATTTCTACGTAATCTGGCTGCTCTCTATAAAGCCGCGCCGGATGAGAAATATAAGCATTTTGCCGATGCCAACGCACAAAGCATCTGGAAGCATGATCAGGGAGCCAACCATAAGTTTGGCGCTCTATGGCAGGGTCCGTTTGACTCAGGAGACGGGACACGACAGACAGCTGCTTTGGATGCTTTGGTTGCCGCGGCCTCGATGAAATAAGAGGCTAGTAGCTTTACTGCTGGCCCTCGAAAAGGGGCGTTATCACTGCAACGTGAGCGCTCCATCTTCGGGTATACCCGAGCCGCTCATATACGCGGATAGCCGAATCATTTTTCGAGTAGACATGCAGAATCGGCGTGTCACCCCTGCGTTGAATCAACGCTGTTACATAAGCGACAAGCGCCTGCGCATAACCGTGTCCGCGAAAGTCAGGATGCGTGCAAACTCCGCTCACTTCGACAAAGCCGGGCATGGAAAGCCTCTGACCGGCCATCGCTGCAAGCCTTCCATTTTGGCGAACGCCAAAGAATGCGCCGAGCTCAATCGTTCTTTCGCGAAATGGTCCCGGATCGGTTAGCTGCGTGAGTGATAGCATCTCCGGCACGTCATTTGGGCCAAGCGGTACAATTTCAAAACCCGTAAGAGGGACGGGCAGGGTTTTGCGACAGATCATCTGATCTCCACGACCATGCTTGAGCAACTTCCAGCCTTCCGGAAGGCGAGGCTCATCGGCAAGAAACAGAACTCCGTATTCGCCGGATTTGAGAAGCGACCTCAGCTCCGCATAGGCTTCAGTGCTCTGTTCTTTTAATCCTGCCAGCGGACCAATCTTTGCTTGAAAACGCCGGGCTAGCTCACCGCCCTCGGAAAAATATGCAAGATGTGTGCGAAGGGAATTCCAGATGGGATTGTCGAGCAACTTTTCAGAGAGATCCATGTAGTAGATCGATGAATCGGAATCGCAGACGAATCAGAATTTCTTTGCCTATTCGAGTCGGGGTATCAAACGCCGCATCCAGTCCGCGAGCTCCTTTTGTGATAGATCGCCGGCACGATGAGCGACATAGACATTTTGCCGGTCCTCTTCGGGGCGATTCTGGCTTAGCTTGAACTTGCCTTCGATCCGCTCAATTTCAATGTGAAAGCCGACGATGCCGCGTAGCATCCCCGTGCGATAGCTTTCTGGAAGTTCGCTCCATTGGGCCGCGTAGGCTGGTTCATGTATAGCAATCAATCGCTTGAGAAGAGCGTCTTTCGTTGCAAAATCGTCGGGTAAGTCTGTGTCTGTATCCCCGACTATCCGGAGCTTGCCGTAGGCATGCACTGCTATGTAGTTCCAGGTAGGGACCGATTTTCGTTCAACGTACAACGAGGGCGAGACATAGCTATGTGGGCCTGAGAAAACCACAAGCGTCTCGCGGCCAACAAGCCCTTTCCAGTGCGAGTTTGCCTTTGCGAAATGCCCTTCGAGTACGCCGTGAACCCCCTCATCGAGCACAACGAGCGGAAGATGGGTTGCGGTTGGTTGTCCATTCTCATCCGGCCCGAAGAGCGTGGCGAAGGGCCACGTTTTCATGGCTTCGATCAGTATGCCGCGGTTCGTGACCTCGTTAAACTTCGGGATATACATAGCCTGTTCTTAGAGTTATATCAACTTCCGATAAGACCGAGTCCAGCCTGCAGCCCGTGAGTGGCAGATACCTCATAATGTTTGGCTTTTTCATCCCACCGCAGCAGATATTTACGTCGAATATCCGGCACAATTGCGTTTTCATAATCTTCGCCTGCCACGGCGCGAATGTGGTTCAGAGAGTCGAAAAGCACAATCGTAATGAACTCGACTTCGTCTCCTACTGGGCGACGCAAAAGATAACTGCCACGATACCCTGGGACAGCACTAATTCCTGGTAATAGTTCCGGCTTGAGTTCATTCTCGTACGCATCTGCATGTTCAAGGCTCGTCACGCCATGCCATACCCGAGCAATCATTCTTCACCCCCGCTAGCAGAGTATGCCGGAAGCCTCCCGTCGGTTCAAGTGACTTACATAATTCGTTCGAATCGGAAATATGCCTCGGCCAGTGCGTGACTGATGGCAGTGATATGGGCGGCGCCACGAGTTTCAATCGTCACATCGATCACAGTCTCTCCCAGGCTGACCCCGTAGTAAGCGCGGTTATGGACTGTTTCCACGATGTTTGCCCGCTCGCGCGCCAGCACCTCAGTGAGTTGCAGCAATGCGCCCGGCCGGTCCAGTAGATAAACCCGGATTCTCAGCAATCTTCCATCTTTTACGAGACCGCGGGCAATGATCTTTGCCAGCAACGTTACATCAATGTTTCCACCACAGACTAAAACTGCGGTGCGCCGATTGCGAAGACGCGTCTTATCCTGCAGAAGCGCAGCCAACGCGGCAGCTCCGGCTCCCTCGGCCAGGGTTTTTTCCTGCTCCAGCAGCATCAGAATCGCACTGGCGATCTCTTCATCATCCACTGTCACAATCTCGTCGACATAGCGCGAAACCAGCGGTAGCGTAACGTCTCCCGCTCTGCGCACGGCGATACCGTCCGCGATAGTGGCCTGCGGCGCGAGTGTAATCGGTTCACCTGCTTCGCGCGCGCGCAGCATGGATGGCAGCTTCTCGGGCTCCACTCCGACCACTTGAATTCGCGGAGTCTGCTCTTTCAAAGCACAAGCAATACCGCCGATCAGCCCTCCGCCTCCGATGGGTACAACTACCGCTTCGAGATCTGGAATCTGCTCCAGTAATTCAAGCCCAATGGTTCCCTGGCCGGAGATAACCACTGGATCATCGAAAGGATGGATGAATGTCAATCCCTGTTCTTCGCATCGCTTCAAGGCTTCTTCGCAGGCCTCGTCGTAGTTGGCTCCGTGCAGAATGACTTCCGCACCGAATCCGCGAGTTGAAACCACTTTGACCAGAGGGGTCGCCTGGGGCATCACGATCTGTGCGCGCATTCCGAGCCGGTTCGCGTGAAATGCCACTCCCTGCGCGTGATTACCGGCCGAGGCAGCGATCACGCCGCGAGCCCGCTCTTCCTCGCTCAACGTGAGCAACTTATTCAGTGCGCCCCGCTCTTTGAACGAGCCGGTGCGTTGCAGATTTTCAAGCTTCAGATAAATTGGCAGGCCAATTCGCTCCGTGAGGTGATGGGAGAGCTGACAGGGCGAAAGGTGAATGGCTTCGCCGATACGTTCACGTGCTGCTTCAATCGTGCCAAGTGTGACCGATTCCAAAATTTGCTCCTAACGCAAGAAAACCACCGCCGCATCTGCGGGAGGTGGTCTGTTTCCTTCAATCAGATTTGATTTCTGCTATTTCTGGCAGCGTCTCCCGCGCACGCCCAGCAACAAATTGGGGCCGCTAATTCGAATCGCGCAAATGATGACGTACTGCATAACTTATAGCCAGTAGACCAGAGCCGCGGGAAGTCAGTCAAGCACCGTGCACCGAGCTGCGTTGTCTCCCGGGATTCGATCAGACCTGTTCAGAATATTTTCGCCAAGCCTCTGAATGAATCGACTTCTAGCAGCTTCTGCCCATCGGGCGCAGTTGACAGCTCAGCATGCTCAAGCACCCACGTATCTTTGTGAAAGATGAAGACGGCATGCAAACCAGCGGCGAGAGCAGGGTTGATATCCGACTTTGGGCTGTTTCCGATCATCCATGTGGAGCCTGCTTCGCAACCGTAGCGGTTGATTACCTCGCGATAGGCCGCTGGATTCTTCTCCGCTACAATCTCTACTCCTGTGAAGTGAGGCGCCAAACCTGAGCGTGCAAGTTTATCTGCCTGCTCCGCCTGCGATCCCTTGGTCATAAGTATGAGACGGTGCCGCTCTGCAAGCTTTGGAAGCAGCTCTGACACGCCCGGCAACAACTCTATCTCGTGATCTGCAATGCTCTGTGCAAAGCTGCGAATCTGCCCTTCGTGCTCGGCAGCTATCGGTACCTCTGTCAATCTCTCGAAGCATGTAATCAACGACTGCGCAAAGCTCGTCAGTCCGTAACCGTGAGACAGGATCGTCTCGCGCTCAACCTGGTTGAGGGTCTTTCGAACCTGTTCTGGAGTGTGAGGCAGATGATCCAGATAAGAGATGTAAGCCGCGATTGCGCGCTCAAAGTAAATGTTGTTTTCCCATAGAGTATCGTCGGCATCGATCAGCAGTGTTTGGCCCGTCAGCTTGAGCAGGTTTGCGGATGGAGATGACATACAGTCATCATACCGATTCGCCCGTGGAGTTCGGTTAAGCGCAAGCTTCCTTATGTGATCCCAGACGATGAGCCCATCGGCGAACACTCCCAGCAAAGCCAGGAGTGCCGGGCTGCGCTTCGCGTGTTGCAAGCTGCACTGCGAAATTGCCGATCGTGGATCCTTCAACTTCCCCGCAAATCACTGGTAGCCCAGTGCTCTTTTCGGTTAGTTTTCGCAACAGCGCATTTCTGCTTCCGCCGCCGAGGATCATGATCTGCTCAAATGTGCGTCCAGTCAGCGACTCGAGATTGCGCAATGTGTTGGCGTAGCCATGTGCGAGGCTTGCGAAAATGACGCGTGCAAAGATGGGTTCATGTCCCGCCGAATCGTCAATAGTGTTTGAGCCTGCAAGCCGCAGAGCTTCATTGATGCGCGCAGACATATTGCCTGCCAGCAGCAGTTCAGGCAGATCCACATCAATTAGGCCAGGAATCGGATCGACGTTGCCAGCCTGCGCAATCAATTCCGCGATATCCAGCACGCGTCCTTCGGCAGCCCAATGCTCCATACACTGTTTCAGCATCCACATGCCATTCACATTGCGATGAAAACAATATCCGCCAGATACCGCACCCTGATTGGTAAATCCTGCTTGCTGAGCTTCGGTTGAGCACACAGGTTTTTCAATGACCGTTCCCACCAGCGACCAGGTTCCACTCACGATATAGGCAGTGTGCTCTATCGGTTCATCAATTGAGGCGATAGCTGAAGCCGTATCATGGCAGGCCGGGGCAATCAATTCTGTGCTTGCGAATGCGGGCAGGGAAGTGAGCGCTCCAGAGAGCTTGCCAACAACTGAACCGGATGGAACGATTTCAGGCACCGCAGCGAGAGAAAGTCCAAGCAGCTCGATTGTCCGCTCGCACCAATCGCCGCTTTCCACATTTACGAGACCGGTGTGTGTGGCATTGGTGTATTCCGCAACACGTCTGCCACCGAGCCAGTGCAGCACATATTCCGGCAGCAAAACCCAGGGCGTCTCTCTCTCGTTGCCGGCCAATAGATCCGCTATAAGCTGATAGGCGGTGTTGATACGAAGAGGCTGAGCCCCGGTGCGGCGAAACATCTCTCCAGCGTTGACTCGTGTTTCAGCCTCAGTTTTCGCGCTCACGGTGCGTTCATCGCGATAGCAAAATGGCGCCGATACTGGTTTGCCATCTTCACTCAAACGAACATAGTCTACGGCCCAACCGTCGACGCCGATCGATGCAATTCCTTCCGGAGCAGCGTCTGCCGCTTTGCGTAACCCCTCTTCGACACCGGAAAGAATTCTGTTCAGTGGCCAGTAAAGATGGCCGATATCTTCCACAGGGCCATTAGGCACGCGATGCAGCATCGTGACTTCAGGTTCCTCATTGCGCCATTGCAGCAGAGAAACCCGACAGCTTTCAGCTCCAAGATCGATTGCAACGTGTGCTCGCTTGTCGAAGCTCGTAGCCTCGTTGCTCATCGAAGAAAAGCCTCAGGCAAGCCGCCATCTACGGGAATGAGATGTCCTGAGGTGCAGCGTGTCTTTTCTCCGGCAAGAAAGAGTATCGCTTCGGCGCAATCCACTGGCTCAATCGGTTGATGAGTCAGCGTGCGCTTGGCATAAAACTTCGCCAGCAGATTGCGCAGTTCATCGTCACTCATCGAATCGTCAAATGCGATGTTGTACTTGGTCAGCGAAGCCCGCACGCGGTCGCGCGGAAACATCGTCGATCCCTTCACCACAGTTGCTGGACTGATACCATTTACGCGGACCTTCGGCGCAAGGCTAATTGCAAGCTCTCGCACCAGATGGCTCAACGCTGCCTTGCTTACGTCATACGCTTCGCTGCCGCGCTTGGATACAACCGCATTGGCCGAGCTCGTAAGTACAACCGCGCCGTCCAGATCCTGATCTTTAAAGATTTTCTCTGCTTCATCCGCGAGAAGATAATTTGCCTTCACATTGACATCAAGAGTCGTGGTCCACATTGCGTCTGAAACTACTCCGTCAGGCGAAGAAGGAAAGATCGCTGCTGTGTTAATCAGCAGATCGATGCCGCCGAATGCGGCGATTGTGGCTTCGAGCGCTTTGCGAATCGTGGCACGGTCGCAGATATCAACGCCCGTCCAGCCAGCGAATTCAGGATGCGCAATCTTCTTCAACTCGCCGGCGACTCGTTCGGCTCCGGCAGTATCGCGATCAGCCACCATGACGTGGGCTCCGCGTTCTGCAGCTATGCGCGCAACTTCGCGGCCAATCCCGCTTCCACCGCCAACTACGAGTGCGATCTTGCGGCTAAGCTCTTTTTCCGGAGGCTGCCTGCGAATCTTCGCTTCTTCCAGCAACCAGTACTCGATGCGAAAAGCTTCCAATGGCGGCAGTGCGACATAGTTGCTACATACGGAGAACGCGGAACTGGGCGCTGCCGGTCCAGCCTGCGGCATGTCGTCACCTGACTTGATCTCGGTTGACCCGTAACCAAGGGCGCTTGCCCCCTCCATCACATGAATGGCGTTCGTATAGAACTCGCCGACGATGCGCGCCTCGGTCTTGTTCTTACCAAAGCTGAACATGCCGATGCCGGGAATCAGCACTACGCTAGGGCTTGGATCGCGCATTGCGGGCGAGTCAGCAACGGCGTGCTTCTTGTAGTACTCCGCATATTCAGCGCGATACGTGTGCAACGATTCGGAGATCTGCTGTTTTAACGCGGCGACCCCGTTGTCAGTGCTGTTGGCCTGCGGGTTCCACGGCACAAACATGGGGCGAATCTTAGTGCGGATGAAATGGTCCGGACAGCTTGTGCCAAGATACGCCATATTTTGAGCCAGCTTTGAGTTCACGAAGCCGAGCACATCTTCCGCATCCGAATAGCTGGCAATCGATCGCCGATGTGCGCCCAGACATCCGCGCAGATAGGGCAGAATCGCGGTCGCTACGGCGTGCCTGTCTTCACGTACTTCAACAGTCTGGCCGCCAAACATTGCGCTACCGACTTTAATCGCATGCGTGTTGATGAACTGGCCAAGCTGATCGATGACCGTGATGGTGTTCAGGTAGCATTCGCGCTGCGTCTGACCCCATGTGAAAAGGCCGTGTCCACCGAGAACAATGCCATCGCATCCGGGGTTTTCCACGACGGCCCGCTTCATCATCATTGCAAGTTCAAATCCGGGCCGCTGCCATGGGATCCAGACTAGCTTGTGGTTAAATTCGCGATTAAACTCCGCCATCTTTTCCTTGCCGTTCGCGGCGGCAGCCAGTGCAATGCCCCAGTCGGGATGCAGGTGATCCACGTGCGGGAAGGGAAGGAAACCATGGAGTGGGGTATCGATCGAGGCGGCTACGGGATTGGCGCGAAAGGCGGCCAGCGGGTAAAGAGCTACTACTTCATCTTCAAACTCGACCCCTCGATATTGCGCTTCGAACGCCAGTAGTTTGTTCAGATATAAAGTTGCAAATCCACCGCGCTTGATGCCCCCGAGGTCGCCACCGCTGCCTTTGACCCAAATCACTTCTACTGCTTCGCCGGTCAGAGGATCTGTCTCGCGAATCTTCGAACTTGTATTGCCGCCTGCGAAATTGGTAATCCGCAGATCTGAACCAAGCAGGTTTGACCGATAACGCAGTAGCTCCGGTTCATCGAGAGTGGCGGCTACCGCATCGTCCCAGCGGTCTTCCAGATATTTCAGTGTTGAAGCAACTTCAGCGACAGCCATTTTGATTCCCCCTTGCCTGTTACGCGCAGTCTTGATCTTGTCCAGTGTACTAATCAAGAATAACTGAAAAAGCAATAGGGAAATAATTTCTTATACAAATATTGAACTGACTTGCGTATGAGGCGAGAGCGTCAATTGAAGCTCGTCTCTTCCCGTCAGCAGGCAATGCTCCAGTCAGATAGGCAGGTGGCGCTTTTGAATCGTCTTGACCATGGTATGAATAGGCCCGTATACCTATACGGAATCTATTTCCTTGCAGGAATATGGGTCTTAATCCAAGCCGTGACTCTGCACACGCGAAAACCGAATTAATCAGGAAAGAGGCACGGATGCCGTTTCGAGTCACTCTTTTGCAAGTTGCCTTGGCCAGTACATTGACCGGAACATTGATCGGATTCACTCCGACATCGCAAGCTTCACAGAGACCATCCGGCAGTGATCTCAGTGTCACCGCTCCGGCTCAGCTGGAAGTCGACAATTTGCAGCATCCCCTCGGAATCGACGATCGCGCTCCACAATTCTCTTGGCAGCTTCGCGACGGCCGACGCGGCGCGCGGCAAACCGCATATGAGATTCAGGTTGCTTCCAATGAAGAACTGTTGAAAGCTGGGCATCCGGATATCTGGAACAGCGGAAAGATTCAATCGGATCATTCCATTGGACTCGTCTACAAAGGAGCAGCTCTCACGCCTTCCACGCGCTACTTCTGGCGTACTCTCGCGTGGGACAGCGGTGGCAATCCTTATCCTGCAAGCGAAACAAGCTGGTGGGAGACTGGGCTGTTAAACCCGCAGGCTTTTACCGATACAACAGGCTCAAATTCTGGTTCACCTCAGGTGCAATGGGTCGGCTATCAAAGCTGGTATGAAGCTGCTGTACGACAGGCTGATGCGCAGTGGATAACCACTCCAGATGGCATCGAGCTTGGTGGCATGAAACAGCCAGAGCAGCATATTGCCTATCGTTTGCCTGTAACCATCGAAAAGTCTGTTCGCTCTGCATATCTCTTCGTCACGGGAGAAGACGTAGCGTCAGCATGGATTAATGGTCAGAAAATAGCCATCGGTGCACCGCTGCCGCCATGGAAGCAGCTTCCCTGGAAAAAGTATGTACAGGTCGATGCAACGTCGGCGCTAAAGGAAGGAATCAATGCTCTCGCTGTTGAGATTACGCACTACGTTGTAAACCCCAATGGCATGGCAACAAGTGAAGCTCCTCCGATGAGCGCCACGCTTACAGTCCAATACAACGATGGATCGATTGCGACATTCGCCAGCAAGGTCGGCGGCGATTGCAAGGTGTCGATTCATCCGGTGTCTGGTTGGATGACCTCCACCATGCTCGATTCTTCTTTCAAAGATTCCATCTCCTACGAGCAGGCTGCCGGACCGATGAGTGAGCCACTTGGCAATCCCTGGCCAACGCAATCGATCAAAGCGCTTCGTCGTGTATTCACCATCAATAAACCAGTAGCTTCAGCACGTGTTTACGCTACCGCGCTTGGTGCGTATGAGCTCTTCGTGAATGGGAAGCGCGCTGGAGACGATGTGCTCGCGCCGGGTTGGACTGATTTCCGCGAGCGCCTGAAATATCAGACCTACGATGTAACAACCCAGCTTGCACAGGGCGCAAATGCAATTGGTGCGTTGTTGGCTCCGGGCTGGTATTCGTCGCCGCTTGAGTGGTTCCAGCAGCCTAACGTGTTCGGTACAGCTCCGCCGTCGCTGAACGCGCGGCTCCGCATTCAATACACCGATGGCTCGGTCGATTGGGTTGTCACCGACTCTTCATGGCAAGCATCGGAATCTTCGATCCTCAAGTCCGAGATATATGACGGCGAAACGCAGGATACGCGCCGTATTCAACCTGGATGGAACACTGCAAGCTTCGATGCAGACTCCTGGCATTCCGCAGAGGTGCATACGCCTGAGCTCTCAAAGGTTCAGATAAGCGCACAGGATTTCCAGCCGATACGCATCGAACGCATGCTTTCGGCTAGGGCGATTACCGAGCCAACGCCAGGTACATATATCGTAGATTTCGGTCAGGAGTTCTCGGGTGTGGAACAGCTGCGCATTTCTGGTGCAGCGGGCGACGATGTGAAGGTGCGTACCGGAGAGGTACTGAATGCAGATGGGACTCTGTATACCGAGAATTTGCGCACAGCAAAGTCCACAGATCACTTCATCCTCAATGGCTCAGGCGTGCAGGTGCTTCAGCCTCAATTTACATTTCATGGCTTCCGCTATATCGAGCTCACAGGCTTATCTTCCAAGCCATCAGTGGATCAGATACAAGGCGTCGTCTTTCATACGGATGCGCCGTTTACAGCGGAATTGAAGACTGCCAGCCCTATGCTCAATCAGCTTTGGGGCAACATTCTCTGGGGCCAGCGTTCCAACTTTGTTGGAGTGCCAACAGATTGCCCGCAGCGCGATGAACGCCTCGGCTGGACTGCCGATGCGCAGGTCTTCTGGCGCGCAGCCACATTCAACATGGATCTCACAACTTTCTCCCGCAAATTCTCCGCCGATGTTCGCGGAACACAGTTGGGTAGCGGAGAAGGGCCGACGGCAGGAGACATCTTCGGAATCTTTGCACCAGGGATTGCTACGACCAGTTCACAATCCGGAGCAGGCTGGAGCGATGCCGGAGTCATCATCCCTTGGACATCCTGGATGCAGACTGGAGATACAAAGATTGTCGAGCAAAACTGGGATGCCATGACCCATTATCTCGATGCCATTGAGCGCACGAATCCCGATCATCTCTGGAGTAAAAACGCAGGAATCTCATTCGGTGACTGGCTTTCCCCGGAGGGGCCAACACGGTTCTCATTGATCGCGACAGCGTATTGGGCCTATGACGTTTCGCTCATGCGCGAGATGGCGCATACGCTGGGAAAAGCCGACGCCGAAGCGCATTATGCGCAACTCTTCGAACAGATCAAAGCTGCGTTTCAAAAAGAATTCGTTGCTCCGGATGGCTTCGTTGCCGGAGCAGATACTGGCGCATCTCCGTTTGGTGTCATCAACAATCCAGAGGCCCGAGCCAAGGGCGGTGACACTCAGACTGGCTATGTGCTTGCTTTGCACATGCGCCTTGTGCCTGATTCGCTGCGACCCGCAGTTGCTCAGCATCTCGTGAACAAAATCGAAACGAACCATGGCCTGCTTGGTACGGGCTTCCTCGGCACCCCATATTTACTGGCTGTGCTGACAGAAACAGGGCATCGCGATCTGGCCTATCATCTACTGCTCAACACGCAATATCCCTCGTGGGGCTATCTTGTCGATCACGGTGCCACAACGATGTGGGAGCGCTGGAACGGCGACCAGATGCGTAACGACCCCAGTATGAACTCGTACAACCACTACGCCTACGGAGCCGTCGCTGACTGGATTTACCGCTATGCTGCGGGCGTTGACACGCTGGCTGGTGATCCGGGCTTCCATACCATCTATCTGCATCCGACGTTCGATTCCAAGCTATCGAGTATCGATTTCACCTATGCATCTCCCTACGGCGCAATCCATTCCCGCTGGAAAATCGAGGGCAACACGGCAGATTGGCATTTGATTGTCCCAGCCAATACAACAGGCTGGCTGGCGCTCCCTGAATCCGATGCATCGAGGTACAAAATAAGCGGCGTCTTCATCAGCAAGAGTAATCTGGTGAAGGCTTCGCAACGCGACGGCGAGCGTGGCTATATCGTTCCTGCGGGCACGTACGATTTTGAAGTCACAGGAGTGCAGTGAGGCCGCGGAGAAAGAACCATTTGCATTCAGTACCCCGAGCCTCGTAACCTCATGACGCCAGCAAATATCTGGTTGTTCGACACCGCAACGTGCAAATCCGCTGCGTGAATGGAATCGATACCAACCGGGATATTTGTAAAGACCTACGCAAGACCAATACGTAGCTTATAGGAGAATCCATTCAGCATGCGCAGGCGCGACTTTGTAAAAACTCTAATGGCGGCATCCGTCACCGCTGCTTCTGCTGTTGCCCAAAAGCCCGCTGCTCCACCAGTTCTTCCCCACAAGGCAACACCGGCTCCTGGTCCAGTCCCGTGGGAACGTGGGCTGATGGAACTAAAGCCGCTACCCATTACGCCGCTCACTGCCGACGCGTTTGCGCAGACAGATACTCAATTTTTCAATCCGACCGAGACAGCGACTCTGCGTCGCCTCTGTGAACTGTTTCAGCCAGCATACAAACACCATCCGGGCGCCATTGATGCGGGTACACCGCAGTTTCTCGATTTCCTCACCGGAATTTCTCCTGAAGACCAACAGCAGATCTATCGATCAGGTTTGGCGCGTCTGGAGTCCGATGCTCAGCAACAATTCTCGAAGTCCTTCGCGAGCCTTGATCCCAGTCAGGCTGACAAGATTATTCGTCCCGGCCTGAGTACGTGGATGAATGATCATCCGCCCGCCGAACCATTCGAGCATTTCATCGCAACGGTTCAGGTAGATATCCGCACCGCAACTGAAAATTCGCACGCTTGGGCTGACGCCGCGAAGAAAGCAGGCGAGGGAACTCCGAACTTGGATCTCTACTGGTATCCGGTCGATCCCGATTTGCGGCGACAAGTCTCGTCGGGCGCTCACAGCGATCAAGTATCTTAGTCGCCGATCGATCCGGCGCATCCGCTATCCAACGCAAGGCAAACCTATTTCGAGGAATCATGCCTGAAGAAAAAGTAGACGTTCTCATTATTGGCTCGGGCCACTCAGGAGGCATGGCGGCCAAGATACTTACAGAAAAGGGCATCAACTGCCTGATGCTCAATGCCGGTCCTGTTGCGGACACGCACAAAGATACTGAGGTCAAGCCTGCATACGCTTTACCTTATCGTGGTTTCAAGCAGCCCGGTCAGCTTCCTCATGTCTTCCAATCCAATGAATTCAACGCCAATACCTGGGTAGATGAGAGAGAAGTCCCCTATACCTATGAACCGGGCCAAAGCTATAACTGGGTACGCGTTCGGCTCTTTGGCGGCCGTTCGCTTTTCTGGTCGCGTCAGTCGTTTCGTCTGAGTGATTACGAGTTCAAAGGTAAATCGCATGATGGATATGGCGATGACTGGCCCATCTCTCTCGCCGATGTAGCTCCGTACTATTCGAGAGTGGAAGGCATCTTCCGGGTCAGTGGGCGACCTTATGGAATACCTCAATATCCGGATGGCAATTTCGTTCCCGACAACTCTCCATGGACCGGCTGCATGCAGCGCTTTGTCGATGCAGGCAAAGCCAAGGGAGTGACCGTCTGCAAGGCTCGCAGTTCAATGGGAGTTGACGGTCTTGCCAGTTCCGTCAACCTGCTTCTACCCGATGCCTTCGCTACCGGCAAGCTGCGCGCTATTCCCAACGTCGTTGTGCGATCGCTTACCGCCGATCCAAACACAGGCCTGATCAACCGGGCGCATTTTGTCGATCGCATCTCCCGCCGCGAGATGTCTGTTCAGGCCAGAGTTGTTGTGCTTGCTTGCGGTACTCTCGAAACGACGCGGTTGTTGCTTAACTCCGGAATAGCCAACTCCTCCGGCGTCGTCGGTCACTACCTGATGGACCAGATATACGGCGCTGGCATCACCTGCTCGGTTCCCGAAGCACGCGACGGCAAGTCCACGCCGCAGTTGATGGGTGGTGGCGCGCTCATTCCACGCTTCCGAAATATCAACAGCAAAGCCTCTAACTTCCTGCGCGGTTACGCTGTGAATGTGTTTTCAAGCGGTGGTGGCGTGGATCCGCGCAACTTCGCCGAGTACGGCGATGCGCTGAACAAGAAACTTGAAGGCTACCATGGCAGCGGTTTCTATTGCGGCATCATGGGCGAAGTGCTGGGCCGCCGCGAAAATCACGTCTCCATCGATAAGACTGTCTCGGACGCATGGGACATACCCGTTCTGCATATCGATACCAAGTACACCGACAACGAATTCAACATGGCTCGCGACATGGTCGATACCTGCACAGCGGTTGCAGAAGCGGCAGGATTCGAAATACTCGCCAAAAACTACGATCCCAACCCGCCTGGATACAGCATTCATGAACTGGGCACCTGCCGCATGGGAGATGATCCCAAGACGAGCGTGCTCAACAAGTGGAACCAAAGCCATGATCATAAGAATCTCTGGATCGTGGATGCCAGCAGTTTCGTGAGTTCTGGTTGGCAGAATCCAACGATGACGATTCTCGCTCTATCAATGCGCGCAAGTGAGAAACTGGCCGATGAGATGCGTCAAGGCAACGTATAATTCGCATCGGAATGTAAGCCAACTTTCAACCACGCTAAACGGAGCCCCTAGTGAATTCCTCTCGCAGAACATTTGTCAAAGCCGGCGCGGCGTCGATTGTCTTCGCTTCCGCTATTCGTTCTTACGCCAAATCGTTGGGGCTTCCCCTCGGCATTCAGCTCTACTCGGTCCGTGATCAACTCCCAACGGACTACGATGGCACGCTGAAGGAGCTACACACGCTCGGCTATCGGCAAGTCGAATCGGCTGGATATTACAATCACTCTGCCGCGCAGGTGAAGCAGTCCATTGCCGGCGCGGGTCTTAAGCTGGTGAGTGCACATCACAGCTCTGTCGATCTGCACAAGAATCTCGATCAGATCATTGCGTTCAGCCACGATCTCGGCCTCGAATACATCATCTGCTCTTTTCCTGGCAAAGCGCCCGGCAACGAGCACAAGCATGATTTCGTCATGGATGACTGGAAGTGGAACGCCAATGAGTTCAATAAAATTGGCGAAAAGATTGCAGCAGCCGGCATGAAATTCGGCTACCACAATCACACCGTAGAGTTCACGCAGGTCGATGGCGTGTTGCCGTTTACGGAGCTCATGCGCCTCACCGATCCGGCAAAAGTCACTGTGGAGATGGACTGCGGCTGGGTCATCGTCGGTGGTGGCGATCCTGTCAATCTACTGCAACACTTTGGCAATCGAATCTCGATGCTTCACGTCAAGGATTTCAAGCTGCCGGCAGGTTTCGTTCGCGGAGGCGGTCACCCGGCAACAACCGAGCCAAAGCCGGTGGAGCTTGGCCACGGCGATGTGGATTACAGGCCCATCATTGGCGCCGCTGCGGCAACAGGCCACATCCGGCATTGCTTTGTGGAACAGGAAGCATTTACCGTGCCGTGGAAGGAATCTCTCAAGATCGATGCCGAGTATATGCACCATGTAGGAGCTGCGATCTAAAATCGTTCGAAATCTTTGCCGAATAAATCCTGGGAGCCTCGTTTTCGAGGCTCCTTTTCTATTTTTCCCCTGTTTCTGTCAGCCCCAATTGCCTGTCAGCGCAGCGCTGATCAAAGATTTTGCCTCACTTATTATTATTCCGTGTAACATTGGCTCCTATCACTTCACCACTATCCGTGCAGTCCGCCATTCGTAAGGAGAAATTATGGCAAACTTTTGCACCAAGTGTGGAGCTACGCTCAATCCAGATACACGTTTCTGTACCCGTTGTGGCGCGCCGGTCGAGAGCCAGCCTATCGCGGCAACCGGTCCCGTTTATACAAGCTCAATGCAGCCCGGTACTGTGATGCCCGCGCCTGTGCCGCAATCTTCCGGCCCAAGTGCGGTCAAGATTATCCTGATCGTCGTCGCGGTATGCGTCGGATTGGGAATCATCGGCGCAGGCATCTTCGCTTTTACGGTATGGCGGGTTGCTCATACTATCCACGTATCCAGTACCGGGCCTGACGGTAAAGTCACGGTCGATACAGGCAGTGGGTCCATTACCGCAAGCGATGCCCAGACCTTTACCGCATCCGATCTTGGCGTGGATATTTATCCGGGCGCACAGAACGGACACGGCAGCCTGAAAATGGATCTGCCTACCGGCTCAATGATTACCGGGGTCTTCGTAACAAGTGATCCAAAAGATAAGGTGGTCGCGTTTTATAAGGACAAGCTAGGCAGCCAGGCCAGCACATTTGATGCGGGCAACAGCGCCGTGCTGAGTGTGAATAAAGGGGAGCATGAGTCGGTGATGGTCACCGTCAATGCCAATTCAGGCCAGGATGACGGCAAGACGCGCATTTCGATCGTGCATACGAAGAGCACCAAGTAGCGATATGTGCGAACCGCAAAGATCTCGGAAAACCTCTGCGGTTCTCGATCTGGATGGCAGCTGCGTCGCGTCGAAAGTCAGTATCTGGGAATGGCTGGCATATATTGTCCGAACGCCTGGATACCCTTAGGATTCGGGCCAAACAAGTTCGGGCCGGGCTGGCTATCGCTGCAGACAAACACCAGTAGAATAATTCCCCCGACAAAAGGCACAAGCGAAATCAGAAGCCACCAACCGCTTCGACCGGTGTCATGGAGTCGGCGCACAGTTACGGCCAGGCTCGGGATCAAAAGCGCCATCGTATAGAGCCAGTACGGAACAAATATCAGCATCGCCATTGGTGCAGCGTTGCGTCCCATGGCCACAATAGCTAGCATCGCAAAGATACAATACCCGAAGCAAAAAATGCAGTTGAAGAGCGTAAACATCCAGTATTCTTTGCGGCGAGCGCGCCCGTTAAAGTCGGCATACTTCTTCAGAACTTCCAGATACCAGTTCATGTTGCAATCTCCTCTCTTTGCTTGAGGGGGAGTTCTGTTTCAGTGGGTCTTTATCGTTACCGCTTTACGATGCCGACTTACCCAACACGTATTCGTCGAAATTCGGCAAAGGCTTAATAAACGGCGCGAGCAACGCCGCTGCCTGAGCTGTTGTAAGCACGTCCTGAGGGTCAAGTTTCGTGATCTGTGCCGCGGCAGGATTCGGCTCCAGCACATCTTCGCGAACGAGACGTCCGCGGTCATCATAAGGCCAGATCGTCTCTTCGAAATTGGTGTAGAGATACATGCAGTCGGGTTCAGCCTTCATGCCTTTCAGCTTCAACATTTCCAACAACACTTCTGACGAAAGCCCCTTCGGCAGCAGTCCGAGCGCTTTTGACGACAAGATGGATCCGCCCCATACCTGCTGGTGTGCGAGGACAGTCAGTGCGATGAAGTTATCCGCGACCGCAACCTGTAGATTCTCCCCATAGAAAACACTCTGGTTCGTCTCCGCCCAGAACTTATACAGATTCCGTACATTGTCCTTACCGCTGATCGTCGTGTTAAAACCCAGCGCGTGCAGATTGTAGACGGGATTGTCCACCATCATGTCGTCGCCAAGTACGTCATCATAGCGGCCTGACATTTCTAGATAAAGATGGCGCGCGTAAGCCAACAGAAGATAACGATGACGAGGATTGGTGGTGACAGCGAGAAGCTGATCGATCGGCTCCAGAGACTTGGTGATGTCGTATTTCGGCATGACGTTGCTTCTCCTTACTGGGCTGCGTCAATTAGGGTTCTGCCCCCGCGGGGAGCAGCGCTTCAGCCGGTCCAGGACCGGTATATTTGCGCATCATGTTCCAGACAATGATCCCGATTCCAACATTGATACCTACGACTACGATGTACTCCCATGTCGGTGAAACATGCACAGGCATTGAATCTGCGGGCGGCGCTGCAAAGATGATCTTGCGGTGATATACGGCAACAGCCGCTGAAACATAGATGGTGACGATCACGACCCAGTTCAGATAAGGCGCCCATGGCCGCGCGGCTTTCAGTTCTGGAGTTCCATAAAGCTTCTGAATCGTGCGTCGCGGGCCGACGTCGAGATAACGGTATGCCACCAACCAATACAGTAGTCCGTAGTAATAAAACCAGTTCAACGCGAGTGCTGCGACTAGTACGTGCAGCGATATCTCAAAATAGTTGCGTAGCCGCACCCAATAGCCGATCAGATGCCCAAACGATTGGGGGTTTCGATTGAAATAGGTCGCCACCGGTAACGAGGAAGAAAGCAGCGCGATACGCCCACCCCAGTACCAGAGACGGCTTTTGTAATGCAGCGAAATCGGCCCGCATACAAATAAGTCAAGCGAGACCACAATTAGATGAAAGGTGAAAATCTCAATCGCCTGACGGTTGCCAAATAGTGGATTTAGAAGCTCTTGAGGCCGAAAGAACCCCTGGTAGACCTGGCGCACACCCACCCACGCGCCCCAGAACAGGAGGATCGTGTAGGCGATCGTAAGTACGATCGAGCTGGGTGTTATCGGAGATAAATCCATGGGCGATCAAAATAGTGGATATGCGCCCAATAGTCAAACAATTTCTGTAGTTAGTATCAGATTTCTGGAAACGCCTCTAAGTTGTTGCAAGATCTGAAAGCAGAAATGAAACTGCCAGCTAATCGCCATTACATGCACTAGTCGACGATCAGTTCACCCGGCACGATGGGGCGCGTTCGCGGCAATTTTCCCTGCACAGCCGCAGTGCCAACGATGGCCAACGCTACAACATAGATCGCCAGCTTAATAGCACTGGTAGTCTGCGTAATCGGCATCGTCTTCCAAAGCAGCAGCAGCACTGTCTGAGCCAGCGTCACTGTCCAAACGGTGCAATAAAAATAGCGTCGTTCATATCCCTCACCTTTTGTCGAGCGACGCGCGCGCGGCAAGAAGCCTAGCACACCAAGCAGCAGAATGAACCCGCAGACCGGCAGATACGCATAGCTGTAAATCTGAGCCATCATCCAGTGGCCAGTAACCGAGGCTACAATCAACCCGATTAAATTCATCAGCGCAAAGTTGATCGCGGCATTCCACGCGAAGGTATAGCAGACGCACCGATAAAGAAGATTGGGCTTATCTTCATCAAACCGCAGAATGTAGGGCCGAGGCTCAGCGCCCGGCATCTGGCCGAACAGTCCCGCCGTGCCAGTACCAATGAGCACCAGCGCCAGCCAGGTTCCATTTGCCCAACTGAATCCATGCGCGAACAATGAAAACGTCAGCGGGCCTGGAGCGAGGAAAAAGACAAAGATCCAGATTGGCCAATGCGCGAGGCGATAAATACGTGTGTTGCGCTCGCGGATCTTCCGCTCGTGCGCGTACTCCAGTTTTCCCGAATAAGGCATATGGCCGAGTCTCGCAAAGCTGCCGCAGATGCGTCAATGCGTGCGGCAGCTTTGCGAGGCTAACGTGTTGTCTTTGTGATGAACCTAAGGAATAGCCGGAAGACCAGCTGCAATGCTGGTTGCCAGTGCGCTGCAGGCCGGATGTCCCCAGCCGCTGGTGCTTACGCCGATCTGCAATCCCTGCGCGGCTGTAATGTCATAAACGATGTTGTCGGGATGAGCCGCGTCTCCGCTCACACCCGCCGGAACGTAGTCCAGTTTCAATGTGTGTCTCGTCCGCCATGCGATGTTGTGGTCGGCGCATGAAGAGTCTCCACTGACTCCAATGGCGCCAATAAGAACCCCCTTGGCGTTGTAAAGCGCGAGCCCTCCGCCAAACACATTGACTCCGCCAATGCGTCCCCCAATCATAGGGTCGTTTTTCTGGCCATAGTCAGCCGGATCGCCACGATAGGCTACGTCTGTATTGACCGGATTCGAGGCTTGCAGGCCATACAGACTGCCTCCCGGTTGCACTGCCGTGTACAGATTTGCGGTGGAAAGCGCCAGCTGCGGCAGGCTAAAAGCATTTGCAGTATTAGCCTTTTGCGCCGATATAACCCGGCTCCCAGGCCACTGCGAACCACGATTAGCACCCGTGAAGGCTACAGCGCAAACGACGCCATCCCTGTTAACGACCGTTCCCCACATATCCAGATTGAATCCGCCATTGCTTTGAGCGCGCGCCGCTGCCAGGGCTGACTGTAGTTGTCCGTGCGCAGGAAGTTGGCTGCATGCAGAATCCACGTCGATTCTGTTGGAGTCGGATGGTTGCGCGATGCCGTTGGCGCAGACGCCGATCGCGAGTGCCAGAAGGGAAAGAGCAATCTTCTTCATTACGATGGTTCTCCTTGCGGTTCGGAGCATGCGCACCGCTCAGCATTTGCCGCATTGTCTGCCGAAAACCGCCCACACCGTAGCACAACACCAAAGCAGCTGCAAGATAGTTCAGATAAAAATCCATCTCGGCGACTTAAGCGCAGGGAGATGCTGTCTAGCCCACCCTCACTCCTCTGATTTACCCTTGCTGATGTATGCCTGTTTCAGCACGTAGCCTTTTTGCATTTGCGCTGGCGATCGGAGCCGGTTTCTCCGCCGCAGCCCAACAGTCTCCCACCCCGGCAACAACGACGCAGCCGGCCACTTCGGATAGTTCCGCGCAGTTGCCCGATTCACCCACTCCGACCGCCGCCGCACTTATTCATCCCAATGGTCCCAGAGTTGTTTTTGACACCTCGATGGGGCGTATCACTTGCCAGTTCTATCAGGCACAGGCGCCGAAGACAGTGGCCAATTTCATCGCGCTGGCAGAGGGCACAAAAGATTGGACCGACCCCACAACGCACAAGGTCATGCACAACAAGCCGCTCTATGACGGCACGACCTTTCATCGTGTCATTCCCGACTTCATGATCCAGGGCGGCGATCCCGCCGGAACCGGCATGGGAGACCCCGGATATCAGTTCGCCGATGAGTTCGATCCAAATCTCAACTTCGACGTTCCTGGCCGGCTGGCGATGGCAAATTCCGGCCCCAATACAAATGGAAGTCAGTTCTTCATCACGGAAGCGCCTTACGACACTTTGAACCAGCATTACAGCTTGTTCGGACAATGCGATGACGCTGGTGTTGAAGTCGTCAAGGCAATCGCACGCGTGCAGCGTGATTCCGACGATAAGCCATTGACGCCAGTTGTTCTTCGCAAAGTCACCATTGTTCCTGACGGAGCTCCGTTGCCGCCCAGGCCCTCTAGTGCTGACGCCGCAGGCAGCGGTTCTGCTCAATAGCGCAACAAATCCTATATCTCTGCTGCGGAGTCATGATTCCAAATCAGCAGAGTCAACCGTTTCAGAAAACAGGAGTTGATATGGCACTCGCCCCAGGCACTTACGCAATCTTCAATACGACTGAAGGTAAGATCACCGTTCGCCTTTTCCCTGACGTGGCCCCCGTCACCGTAGCCAACTTTATTGAGCTCGCCGAGGGAGCGCGGGAGTGGACCCATCCTGTGACCGGCGTGAAGTCAAAGAGCAAGCTGTATGACGGCACCATCTTCCATCGCGTTATTCCAAACTTCATGGTGCAGGGCGGCGATCCGGCAGGCACTGGTATGGGCGGCCCAGGCTATCGCTTCCAGGATGAAACCAAGGGCTCTCCACACAAGTTCGATAAGCCAGGCAAGCTCGCCATGGCCAATGCAGGTCCGAACACCAATGGCAGCCAGTTTTTCATCACCACCGTAAATACGGAATGGCTGACGGGCAAGCACACCATCTTCGGAGAAGTGGTCGAAGGCCAGGATATCGCCGATAAGATTACGCAGGTTCCGCGCAACGCGCAGGATAAGCCGCACAAGCCCGTCGTGCTTGAGTCGGTTGTTATCGAGCGCGTAGCCTGAAAACCGCCATGGACTTAATTCTGCATAGACAAAAGGGTCGCCGGATGGCGACCCTTTTGTTTTGTTTGCCATTGCTTAAACGCCGATAACAGCGCAGAGTTCCTTGACAGCTTCGGCGCTCTTCTTGAGCCCTGCTTCTTCTTCGGCAGTGAGCTTGATCTCAATGATCTGCTCCAGGCCTGCTGCGCCAAGCTTCACCGGAACTCCGATGAAGTAGCCATCGATTCCGTACTCACCCTGCAAATAAACTGCGCAGGGAACGATCTTCTTCTTATCCTTGAGAATCGCTTCCACCATCTCTACCGCGGCAGCCGAAGGAGCATAGTAGGCGCTGCCGGTTTTCAGGTGCTTCACGATCTCTGCGCCACCGTCACGAGTACGCTGCACAATGGCATCCAGACGATCCTTTGGAATCAGTTCGGTGATAGGAATGCCAGCCACGGTTGAATAGCGCGGCAGAGGAACCATGGTGTCGCCGTGTCCACCGAGGACAAATGCCGTGACGTTTTCAACGCTGACGTTGAGTTCCTCCGCAATAAAGGTCCGGAATCGGGCAGAATCCAGAATGCCCGCCATACCGATAACCCGCTCGCGATTGAAGCCTGACTGCTTAAAGGCAGCCTGCGCCATTGCATCCAGCGGATTCGAGACGATGATCAGAATTGCCTCGGGCGACTGTGCGACCACCTTCGAAACCACATCCGACATGATCTTGTAGTTTGTGTGCAACAGATCGTCACGGCTCATGCCCGGCTTGCGGGGAATGCCTGCCGTAATCACGACAATGTCGGAATGCGCAGTGGCCGCGTAATCGTTGGCGCCCACCACATGCACATCGCGCTTCTCAATCGGCATGGCTTCCAGTAGATCAAGCGCCTTGCCCTGAGGAATCCCCTCAACAACATCGATCAATACAACATCTGCAAGTTCCTTGGCCGCGATCCAATGCGCGGCAGTGGCGCCTACGTTGCCTGCGCCCACAATGCTTACTTTCTTCCGCATGATTCTCCTCTTCTCTACTGCAGGGCGTGGCCCTGCACATGAAACCGATTCTCTGTAGCTCAGAGTCTGTCCGAGCCGCATCCCTTACATATTCGCAATCATGTTGGTCGCAAACTGGCTCGTGCCGACCTTCGTTGCTCCCTCAAGCTGCCGCGCGAAGTCATAGGTGACAGTCTTCTGCATCACCGTCTTTTCGAGCGAATCTTCCACTAGCTTGGCAGCCTCGTTCCAGCCCAGGAACTGCAGCAGCATGACGCCCGACAGGATCACCGAACCGGGATTGATCATGTCCTTGTCTGCGTACTTAGGCGCTGTGCCGTGCGTCGCTTCAAAGACCGCAAAGCCGTCGCCGATGTTCGCGCCGGGCGCGATGCCCAGTCCGCCCACCTGCGCCGCGGCAGCGTCAGAGATGTAGTCTCCGTTGAGGTTGCTCGTTGCCAGAATGCTGTAGTCCTCAGGGCGAATAATGATCTGCTGGAAGATAGAATCCGCGATGCGGTCATTGATCAGGATCTTCTTCTTCCACTGCCCGTCGCCGTGGCTGTTGCCGATGGCTGCGATTACATTGCGAATCTCAGCGTAGACTTCTTCGCGGAAGGCATCGGTAGCAAACTCCAGACCCGGCTCAACCAGTGCAGCATTCTCTTCCACCGTCAGATTCGGATTTGCTTCCAGATTGCCGAGAATCCAGCTCTCACGCTCAGTGATGACGTCGTTCCGGAACTCCTGCGTGGCTACCTCATAACCCCACTCGCGGAATGCACCTTCGGTGAACTTCTGAATGTTGCCCTTGTGAACGAGCGTAACGTTCTTACGGCCAGTCTTGAGAGCCTCACGAATCGCCGAGCGGACAAGGCGCTTGGTGCCGAAGATTGAGATCGGCTTGATGCCGACACCCGAATCCGTGCGAATCTTCTTCTTGGTCTTCGAGAGCAGGTCATCGTTCAGGAAGGCGATCAGCCGAGCTGCATCTTCAGTACCTTGCTTGAATTCGACGCCGCTATAAACATCTTCAGTGTTCTCGCGGAACAGGATGATGTCGAGCTTCTCGGGACGCTTTACGGGAGAAGGAACGCCGGAGTAGTACTTCACAGGGCGCACGCAGCTATAAAGGTCAAGGATCTGACGAAGTGCCACGTTGAGCGAACGAATACCTCCGCCGACAGGCGTCGTCAGTGGTCCTTTGATAGAGACGCGCAGATCACGTGCTGCGTTCACCGTCTCATCAGGCAGCCATGTGTTGAACTTGCGGAAGGCCTTTTCGCCTGCATAGACCTCAAACCACTTGATTGAACGCTTGCCGCCGTAAGCCTTCTCTACGGCTGCGTCGAAGACGCGCTGTGAGGCCTTCCAGATATCGCGGCCCGTACCGTCGCCTTCGATGTAAGGAATGATGGGGTTGTCGGGAACTGTGAATTGACCATTGTTGTACTCGATTGGCGCGCCGTCGGCCGGCAAGGCCAACCCGTTGTAGCTGCTTTGCATTGCTATGCCCCATTTCCTTTCGACGTATCGGATGAAGTGCACGGCCCGGAGTGGAGAAATGACAATTTCGGGCCGAAAAGAAAGGCTATCACTCGGGATTTTCGAGTGGCAATTCAGGTTAGGGCGTGGTTTGTGTGAATACCGCGTCAAAGTCGCATCGTTACGAGAGCCGGAGCATCTTATCTACTGCTTCCGAGACGCGCTGGTGCGATAAACTCTTATGTCGGAGCAGTCCCGATTTCGTCCTGAAAACGGGCAAGAGAACTGGAGAAATGCTGGAAATGTCACATGCAGTCGGCGCGAAGTCGCGCAAGTACAACGTTGGCCTGATTCAGATGAAGATGGGCGCCGATCCGGCGGCAAATACTGAAGCGGCTATCAAGCATATCCGTGAGGCTGCGCGTCTTGGCGCCAATGTAATCTGCCTGCCGGAACTCTTCCGCGCTCAATACTTCTGCCAGCGCGAGGATACACACCTCTTTGATCTGGCGGAGCCGATTCCCGGGCCAACGACCGCTGCGATTGGCGAGGTCGCTCGCGAGACGCGGACGGTTGTGATCGCTTCACTGTTCGAGCGCCGTGCCGCAGGTCTGTATCACAACACTGCTGTGACGTTTCATACCGACGGATCGATCGCTGGCGTGTATCGCAAGATGCACATTCCGGACGATCCGCTGTACTACGAGAAGTACTACTTCACGCCGGGCGACCGCGGTTTCCAGGCTGTGGATACGGCTGCTGGCCGCATTGGTACGCTGGTCTGCTGGGATCAGTGGTATCCCGAGGGAGCTCGTCTGACGGCGCTGCAAGGGGCGGAAACGCTGTTCTATCCAACCGCGATCGGCTGGCATCCGGCAGAGAAGGCGGAGTTTGGGCACGCACAATATGAGGCGTGGCAGACGATCCAGCGGGCGCATGCTATTGCCAACGGTGTCTATGTTGCGGGCGTAAACCGCGTCGGGCATGAGCAGGGCGATGTGTTGGGCAATCGCGCGGAAGGCGCTGGACTTGAGTTCTGGGGCGGATCGTTCCTGGCCGATCCCTTTGGGCGCATTGTGGCGAAGGCTTCGCATGATTCGGAAGAAGTGTTGATGGCGGAGATCGATCCGGCGTTGATCGAAGAGACGCGCCGCAACTGGCCGTTCCTGCGCGACCGGCGCATCGATGCTTATGGCGGCGTAACGCAGCGTTTCCTCGATCCTGCGCCAGAGCTTTCGGAGTGGAAGTGAGCGCATCCGTCGAATCACCAGTGAAGCTTCCGCGCGAACTGGGCTATCGTATGCCTGAGGAATGGGAGCCGCATGAAGGTACATGGATTGGTTGGCCCCACAATGCCAGCGACTGGCCGGGAAAGTTCGCGGCTATTCCGTGGCTGTATGCGGAGATCGTGCGGCTGCTGGCTGCGCATGAGAATGTCCACATTCTGGTTCAGGATGAGGCTGAAGAGAAGCGGACGATCGGAATTTTGAAGCGTGCCCATGTGGCGCTTGAGCGCGTGAGCTTTCATCGCTGGCCGACGGATCGTGTGTGGCTGCGTGATTCAGGGCCGATTTTCGTTCGAAATAGCGAAGGAAAAGTCGCGATAACGGATTGGCGATTTAATGCATGGGCGAAGTACGACGATTGGCGTCTTGATGACCAGGTGCCGGGGCATGTGGCCGGACTGCTTGGGCTGCCACGCTGGCAGCCGTCGTTGACGCTTGCGGACGGTTCGCAGCACCGGCTGGTGCTGGAGGGTGGCAGCATCGATGTGAACGGGCGGGGGACGCTGATCACGACTGAAGAGTGTCTGCTCAGTGAGGTGCAGCAGCGCAATCCGGGAGTGAGCCGAGAGCAGTTGGAGCAGGTGTTTCATGACTACCTTGGCATCGACCAGGTGCTGTGGATGGATCGTGGCGTGGTTGGCGACGATACGCATGGGCATGTGGACGACATCACCCGGTTTGTTGCTGCCGACACGATTGTGACGGCGGTTGAGCCGGATGCTTCCGACGACAACCATGCTCCGCTCGAAGAAAATCTGCAAAGACTCAAGGCTGCGCGGACGCCGGAAGGGAAGCAGTTCACCATTGTGGAGCTGCCGCTGCCGCGGTCTGTGGTTTTTCGCGGGCAGAGGCTGCCGGCGAGCTACGCGAATTTCTATATCGCGAACAGGCTGGTGCTGATGCCGACTTTCCACGATCCCAAGGATCGGGTGGCGCTGGGAATTCTGGCGGAGCTGTTTCCGGACCGCGAGGTGATCGGCGTGCACTCCGTGGACCTGATCTGGGGACTTGGCGCACTGCACTGTATGACTCAGCAGCAGCCTGCGGATATGTCGATCTAGAGGCCTTTTTCCGTTCTTCCTACCCCGTTCACTGAAAGCAAAGGCTTTACGGATGGGGAGGAGGGGGGTAATTATTATTTCGACAACATTATCTGGGCACAGTGTTTACCGATCGGATAATAGGGTCTTGCGGCAGACACGCATGCTGTTTCCAGTGTGCATGAATGAAGCGAAATTCTACGCAAAGGTGTTGCTGAATTACGTCGAATGGGGCACAGCTCTGAGTGCCATGCGGGATGCAAGAATAAGGCTAGATTAAGTAAAGCGAATGACGGACCTGGAATATCTGCAATTGGCGCTGGATGAGGCGGTCGCTGCCGGACAGGCGGGCGAGGTGCCTGTAGGCGCGATTATTGTCTGCAACGGCGAGGTGCTGGTGCGAGCGCAGAATCGCGTGCTGCGCGACAGCGACCCGACGGCGCATGCCGAAGTAGTAGCGCTGCGCATGGCCGGCAAGGCGCTGGGTAACCACCGGCTGAATGGCTGCACGCTCTATGTGACGCTGGAGCCGTGCTCGATGTGTGCGGGAGCGATGGTGCATGCGCGGCTGGATCGTGTTGTTTACGCGACGGCGGACCCAAAGGCCGGAGCGGCGGGGTCGGTATTGTCGGTGATTAATCATCCGCGGCTGAATCACCAGATGAAGCTGGATTCGGGGTTGCTGGCAGAAGAGTCGGGCGAATTGCTGCGGGCGTTTTTCCGGGAGCGCAGGTAGTCTCGGCCCAAATTGCTCCACGTGGAGCAATTTGCGCTGCTGGGTTTGGGGAGCAGAGTTGCTCTGCGTAGAACACTTTTGGGTGAACGGCAAAGGGGTTGGCGAGGTTTGTTGGAAGTGCTGTAGTTTCATGCGATTCGAGTTGCAGGGAATTATGGGCATTTGTGCCTTGTTACAGCGAACGGTAAGGGCAGCGTGCGAGTGGGGTTGTGGAGCAATTTGGGGGCGCGAGGATACGTGAATCTCTGATCGCAAAAGCGAGATATCTACCAAGCTACGAAAACCTGTCGCCGGGTACCCCGGACTAGGGCCACCCGCCGCATGCGATTCTCGATTGGCCGATTCATGAGGATTCGCTGGAATTATCGTGGCTGCGATTCTGGGTTGCCGGCTTATGCGGCATCCCCAACACGGATTCGTCGATTAGCCTGCCTCGCCTAATCACCAGATGAAGCTGGACTCGGGGCTACTGACTGAGGAGTCCGGAGAGTTGTTGCGGCGACTTTTGGAGAACCCAAATAGTGGCAAGAAACTCACTTGTCATTTACAGTCAGTTGAAACTGCCGAGGATGAATGCGATGAGTCAGGAAAATAACGACAGGAATAGCTGGCATATTTCAGAGTTTCAAATTGGCGTGCCTATTGTGGGTGCAATCTTGATGGCTGGCATTCGCATCGGTGAAGAGATTTTCTCAAAAAATCCTTGGACGATTGGGCGCGCATTTACTATCGTCATTGCCCTTGTTTTTCTTGGGTCCATATTATTGAGCTGGCAGGCGATGCGCAAAATGTTTAAGGCATTTGATCAAATCCTTGGTGGGGAAAATGCAGCTTTGGTGCCCTCCGAAGTCTCTTACAAATTGCGAAAGTCGATCAGGTATTTGATTTCTACCAATGGGTCGATCATTCTCGCTCTAGTTATGGTCTTCTATGTGTTGCGAAGATTCTAACCTGGCATGAATATGTTCAAGAGACACCCAGGTGGTTGCGGCATCATTCCGAGCACGGCGATAGTGATGGAGCTAAAAACGGAAGACCGTGCCGTCCACGATGATGTTGATTTCGGCGAGCATGTCGGTTGGAGCGATTGTCAGCTTTGAACCTTTGGGTTGCCGCAGAATGACCCAGCCTACGATCTTCTCTCCCTGCTTGATTTTTCCATGGCGAAAGTAAATGGCAGGCAATGTGGAGCCTTGCGCGCCCGGTGGGGGCTCGGATTCAATTGAGCCGCTTCCTGGCGGTGGACCTCCCTGCATTGCTGCTCCCGGCCTGATCGATCCTGGGTCTATCTGGGCTGAGGAGGCGTTCATTCCAGAACCAGGGCCTGCCATTTCGGCAGATTGGTCGTAGAAATCGAACCGCGTGTGGTCTGGATCGGAATACAGTCCATAGAAGTCTTTGGGATTTACCTGTACTGGCTTACCTGCGACTCGATCTACAGCGACAAAGACAGCAAAGTCGCCGTTTCCCCGGTTGACTGGAAGGCCGACCGCAACGCTGGTGCCGTTGAAGGTCGATTCCAGAAGTGGCTTGCCACTCACGGCGACGACCCGGCAGTGTTCGGTATCGGCGCGATTGAAGGTGATGGTCTTGGCGCTATTCGGCTGCTGCGCGAGTGCGGCTGCGGATAGGAAGAGACAGGCTGCGAGTTTCATGATGTGTTACCTCAAGCCGGCGGAAACAAATCAGACATCGGATCGCGTCAACTGGACTTCTTCAGTCGAAGCATGGCAACGCCGTGAACCGGCACGGTTACGGAAAAGTTCTCGGGCAGAGCGCCGAGATCGGTATGCGACCAAAGATCGCGGGCTTGATATTTCCCGCTCAGGCCGAGCTTTTCGAGCGACAGCACGGTACGTATGCTTTGCTCGCCAGGATTGAAGACGGCGACGGCGATGTCTCCCGAGGCGAGGGATTTGCTCCAAACCTTTGCCCCGCCTGCGCTGTAGATTTCTTTACCGCCTGCGCCGAGAGAATCCTGATCGATGGCGATGACATCGCTATTAGTCAGGATGTCTTTGATGTCGGGGGTCATGTTTCGCAAATCGTTGCCTGCGATAAGCGGAGCGGCGATCATGGCCCAGAGACTGAAGTGCGTTTTGTATTCATCAAGAGACATGCCGCCGTTGCCGATCTCAAGCATGTCGGGATCGTTCCAATGACCGGGGCCTGCGGATGAGGCGAGCCGGCTTTGCGCGAGTCCGATGTTTAGCATCGAGTTGTATTGATCTCTGATGTCGCCGGTTGTGCGCCACAGGTTAGCTCCGACCTGCTGTCCCCATGTCTGTACTTCGGCTCGTCCGTATTGGCAGAGCGCGTAGACGATGGGACGGCCGGTTTTTGTGAGAGCGTCACCCATCAACTGATAAGCAGCCTGCATGTCGGAGTCTTTCCACACGCGCGATGCGCTGCACCAGTCGTACTTGAGATAGTCCATGCCCCATGCGGCATACATCTTCGCGTCCTGCTCTTCATGCCCATAGCTGCCTTCGAAGCCTCCGCAGGTGCGCGGGCCGGGAGACGAATAGATGCCGATCTTCAATCCCTTGGAATGGACGTAGTCGGCGAGTGCTTTCATGTCGGGAAAGTTGGGGTTTGGCGATAGCACTCCATTGTTGTCGCGAGAGCCCTGCCAGCCGTCGTCGATGATGATGTATTGATATCCAGCGTCTTTCATGCCGCTTGACGCCATGGCATCGGCAACACCGCGAACCGCCGCGTCGTCGATATGCGTGTGGAACTTGTTCCAACTGTTCCATCCCATTGGAGGCGTTTTGGCTAGCGCATTCGTTGGCACTGGATGAAGCGATGGCAGCGAGATTTTGGGCAATGTCGCGTAATCAACGGAAGGCGCTCGATAAGAGGGCGTGGGAGTTCCGCGCCTTGCTGTGACTGGCACGTTCTGGAAGCGTGGGAATCCTGCACCGGGGTTTCCAGATGTTCCTGGTGGCGGTCCAGGTTGCGGGCCCGCGTCGCCAGGCGGAGGACCACCTTCTCCCGGTGGTGGGCCAGCGCCTGGTGTCGGACCAGCACCTGGGCCGTTCGCGCCCATCCCTCGCGGCGGTCCGGGCATCACAGGAGTGAGCACGAGCGTGTCGCCGACGATCTTGCCGGTGACTTCTTTGTTTTGAATGTCGCCGAAGGACTCTAGTGCGACGGTGAAGTGGAAGGTGTCGCCGGTGACCTGACCATCGATGATTGGTGAGTCTCCGAAAGGAAGGCTTTGCGTGCCGGTGATTTTTCCGTTCTGCACCTTGAGCTTATAGACGATTTCCATCTCGCCCATGGGAGACTGCCGCTTGGCAATCCAGGTGCCTGAGATGTCCTGCGTCTGAGGAGGAGTGGTTGAATTTTCCTGCGCGGCGGGAGCTGCTGCGGCAAGGCCGGGAAGTGTGCAGGCAATGCTGCCGATTGCCGCAAGCCGGAGAATCCAAATCGTCGATTTGAAAAAGCGCTTCACGAAAGGCCCTTTCTGTTCTCGACACGGGAACCACTCGTATCTTTCAGAGCGCTTTAGCGTCGATGAATCAATCACTGGGATTGTGCCGCGTTTGAGGGTGCGCTGAATCTTAAGAATTGTAAGGACCGCCGTGATCGACGACGATTCTGATGCGGGATTGCCGCGGCGTTCCAGAGCTATTGCTGCGAAACGGTGAAGCTTCAGGAGCTCCAACCATAGCGCAGGTGCGTTCGCACTTTTTTCTGTGTAGCTGAACAGATCTTCCATGTTGCCCAACCGCAAACAGCTACGCCTGCTGCAACACCGATGCCTGCGCAGATACAGCCTGCGATCAATGTGCGGCGATGCTTGGGTTGCTTCGGTTCAAGGATACGTTCCGGTCGTACGCCCATGCCGACAGCGTATCCCAGGACGCGGTGAATGCCGGGGATGTGCGTCACTGCTTTCAATTGCCAGGGAGCATGGACGGGACCGGTGGTTTCGAAGATGCGCGCAAGGCCACGATGGGCGGCTAGCTGCACAGACTGCGTCATCCAGGTTGGGAAGAGGCGGCGGCTCTGTACTGCCGCCAGATGATGATTGCGGACTCTTCGCTGCAGTAAAGGTTGAGTCAGCAGATTCGCGGCAGCGATGCTGTCCTGAATAGCGAGGTTGATTCCGACTCCGCCTGCGGGCGACATGGCGTGAGCTGCGTCTCCGATGCAAAGCATGCCGGGCCGATGCCAGCGCCGAAGACGGTTGATCTGGACAGTCAGAATCTTTACGTGATCCCAATCTTGCAACTCGCCAACGCGATCATGAAGCCATGGGACGATCTGGAGAATGGTTGAGCGGAATGCATCGATCCCCTCGGCCTTGATCTGATCGAATGAGCCTTTCGGAATGATGAGGCCAGCCTGGAAGTAGTCGGAGCGATTGATCAGGATGAGGGCCTTGCCATAGTTCACGTTGCCCAGGACTTCCGCGGGGTCGCCTGGATGCCGGCTGATTCGGAACCAGAGGACATCGATCGGTACGCCGTGTTCGATGACTTCCAATCTTGCTGCGCGCCGCGTGATGGAATGACGGCCATCGCAGCCCACGACCAGATCGGCGTGTATCTCGACCTGACGGCCGGCGTTGCGGGCGATGACGCCATTGATTCGCCGGCCTTTCGTTGAGAGATCAATAACTTCATGCTGCATCAGGAGGCGGAAGGTGGGAAATCTATTTGCATGGGCGGTGAGAAAGTTCAGGAAATCCCACTGGGGCATGAGGGCGACGAACTTGCAACGGGTTGGCACGTGGCGAAAATCAGCCACCTCAAGCCTTGAGTTGCCAACGACGACGCCTACAGACTCAACGGTCTGATGCGGCAACTGGAGGAAATCTTCAAGCAGGCCGAGTTCTCCTAGGACTTCGAGTGTGGAGGGATGAACGGTGTCGCCACGAAAATCCCGGAAGAAATCCTGATGCTTTTCGAGGACTGTAACCTCGACGCCCTGACGGGCGAGCAGGTATCCAAGCATGATGCCAGCCGGGCCGCCACCTGCGATGCAGCATCCTGTTTCGAGAACGGTTGTTGTCATTGTGCCCTCCACTGATTTCGTCATTCCTGAGAAATTCGATGCGGGATTTACGAGGCCGGCCAATGCTGGACTGGGTTTGTCTGTGAAAGCTGGCGGATCAAAGCTTGGGCGTGAGATTCAGAGCTGAAACGGCCGTTGGTGGATAGCTTAACGCCGCGTCAAGTGGCGGATCATATCTGCCTCATTGGGCCATGTTGAGGATAACTCTGCAAAGCTGCCGCTGGTGTAGTCGGCGAAGTCAAAGCCGGGGACTACGGAGCACCCGAGCAAAGCTACTTTGCCGTCTCCGATCAAGCGAGTGCCTTGCCAGACTCCGGCGGGAACGAGCAGTTGCACATGCTGGCCGGCAGCGAGATCGGGGCCGAGAGTGACGACGCGCGATTCTCCGTTGGGCCAGAGCTGGAGCATCTCGACCGGGTCGCCGAGGTAGAAGTGGAAGAGCTCGTCGGAGGTGAGGACATGCATCTCGGAGAAAGTGCCGGGCTCGAGAAGGTAATAGATGGCGGTGCCTGCTGCACGTTCACCACGATCCAATGGCACCGTTAGCGATGAGGTGTAGGTGCGGCGAAAGTGGCCGCCTTCGACGGGGTGGGGCTGGAGCTTAAGGAGATGCTTGATTTCGCTGGCGGTGATAGGCATGAAGTCATGCTAATGGGCTGAAATGCCGACAGGATAATTTCATCGATGTCGAAATAAGGTGGGCCAGCGGACTTAGTAAAGCGTTACAATACCGGCCATGCAGGTCCTACTTTATACGGCTTTCTGGTGCCGTGATTGCCGCGCCGCCAAGCACTATCTGGAGACGCATGGCATCGTTTTCTCCGAGATCGATATCGAGTCTGTGCCCGGCGCGGCGGATGAAGTGATGCGGCATGTCGGCAAGCGGGCGATTCCGCAGCTGGTGATTGATGGCGAGTGGTTTCAGCCATACAGACCGGGGCGGGGGATACTTTACGACGAGCTGGATGCGAAGTTTGGCATCAGGGCGCGCATGTAAGGGGCTAGTGTGGGTGTGAATGCCTCTGGTCCTGTCGGTCGGCCTTTCTACAGCCGATGCTTTCCCATTGATGCCGGGGCATGGAGTTCCTTTTCTTTCCAACAGCTACAATAAGGGGTTGCCGATTGCTGTTTGAGGGGAGATTTGCGCTTTGATCGCTCGTTATACGCTGCCGGAGATGGGCCGCATCTGGACGGAAGAAAACAAGTATCGCTGCTGGCTGCAAGTGGAGTCGGCTGCGAGTGCCGTGCTGGCTGAGGATGGTGTGATTCCTGTAGAAGCTGCGGCGGCGATTTCCGAGAAGGCCAGCTTTGATGTGGAACGTATCCAGGCGATTGAGGCTGAGGTGAAGCATGATGTGATTGCCTTCACCACCGCAGTTGCGGAGACGCTGAAGGCGCAGGAGCTTGAAGCCGAATCGCGCTGGCTGCACTACGGGCTTACCTCCAATGACATTGTGGATACGGCGCAGGCACTACAGGTGAAGGAGGCTTCTGCGCTGATTCGCGAGGCGCTGATTGGGCTGGCTGAGGTGCTGAAGCGAAGGGCGATTGAGTTCAAGCTGACGCCGACGATTGGGCGTACGCATGGGATTCATGCAGAGCCGACGACCTTTGGACTGAAGCTGCTGAATTGGTATGCGGAGATGGAGCGCAACATCGCTCGATTCGATGCCGCTGCGGAAGATATGCGCGTGGGCAAGTTGTCGGGCGCTGTGGGCACATTTGGGCATCTGAGCCCACGCCATGAGGAGCGCATCTGTGCGCGGCTGGGGTTGAAGCCGGCGCCGATTGCGACGCAGGTGATTCAGAGGGACCGGCATGCGGCGTATATCGCGGTGCTGGCGTTGATTGGTTCGACGCTGGATAAGATTGCGGTGGAGATTCGGCATTTGCAGCGTACGGAGGTGCGTGAGGCACAGGAGTACTTCAGCGAGAAGCAGAAGGGCTCATCGGCGATGCCGCATAAGAAAAATCCGATTACGAGCGAGCAGATCAGCGGACTGGCGCGCGTGCTGCGGGGAAATGCGCAGGCGGCGTTTGAGAATGTGCCGCTGTGGCATGAGCGAGATATTTCGCACTCGTCGGTCGAGCGGGTGATCTTTCCAGATTCGACGATCCTGGTGCATTATCTGCTGGCGAAAACAACTTCACTGATCGACAAGCTGTTGGTGTATCCGGAGCGCATGCGGAAGAATCTGGAGAGCACGAGCGGGCTGATCTTCTCAGGGCAGTTACTGCTTGATCTCGCTGAGGCGGGCATTTCGCGCGAGGATGCGTACCGGCTGGTGCAGGGCCATGCGATGCAGGCTTGGAAAGAGGATCTGAATTTCCGCGAAGAGATTGAGCGCGATCCGGAGATTGCGGCTCGGCTGACGAAGGAGCAGTTGGATCGGACGTTTGATATGACGCGGCAGCTTGGGAATGTGGATGCGATTTTTGAGAGGGTGTTGGGGGAACAGGCACCGGCTTGATCAGTGCTATGATCGCGAGAACGCTCGTCAACAGATTAGGTTACGTATGAAGCGAAGATGGCGATGGTTTGTTGGGCTGCTCCTAGTCGCCTGCATAAGCGAGTACGCCTTTGCCCGAAAGCCTGAAGCCACGAGTCAAAATTGGCCAAGCTACTTCGCGCCGGACGATGAAAATGCGGGATTTGACGATGCAGAGCCGCCGCCGGATGCCGTGCTGGATACTCTGTTAACCAGACCTGAGGTTGCTGAAACTGCCGACGAACTTCAGAACAAGGATCGCGGATCTTTACGCAAGCTTTTCCAAACTGTGCGGGTGAATCTGGGTAAAGCCGATGAGGACGATTACGTCGTTCTCGGGACCTTTCCGATGTCTGGCGGCGATTGCAATTGGTTCTGGGTCGTAAGAACGCGGCAGGGGAAGGGCGAAACGATTCTTTTCGCTCCAGGTCTCTCGCTGCTGCTGCAGAAGCGGTTAACCAATGGATACCGAGATATTAAGCAGTCAGGCGGGACTGCGGCGTTCCGATCCGAACGCCTCTATCGATACAACGGAATTGCGTATCGACTCTTACGAGAGCGAACGTGGGCAGTAAAGCCATGAACCTGACCCTAGCCATGACAGGTGTATCGGGCGCGGTGTTTGCGCGGGAGATAAGTGCTTGGGCGTGTAGTTTTGGTTGTGTTCGCCGTATATTCATGGACTGCGTTCGACGTAGATTACATCGTCCCTACGGGACTCGACTCGGTTGCTAACACACCATCCTCACGCTGAAGCGCGGGCTAGCCAACATCGCGCCTCCGGCGCGGCTAAGGTATCGGCGAAGATTGGTTCATCGCAAGTTTGTTCTGCGCCTGCGGCGCAAAGATTGTTAGCCCCGCGCTTCAGTGGGGCCTTCGTGGTTCGTTGTAATCTGGAAGTCCTATAGGGACGGAGTACGATGGCACATACATACGCGAGCGTTTACATTCATTGTGTATTCAGCACAAAGGAACGCCGACCGCTTATTCCAGCCAACCGCACCGCCGAACTCTACGCATATCTAGGCGGCATCGCGCGCGGCGAGGGATTGACGCTTATCGCTGCTGGCGGTACGGCCAATCACATCCATCTTTTGCTAGTCTTGCCTGCGACTTGTTCTCTGGCCCATGCAGTTCAGAAGCTCAAGGGAAGTTCTTCCCGATGGATGGGAAGTGGTTTTTCTTGGCAAGAGGGGTACGGAGCATTCAGCGTCAGTCCATCACAACTGGAAGTTGTTAAGCATTACATCCAAAACCAGGAAGAACACCACCGCAAACGCGATTTCGAGCAGGAATTTATTGCTCTCCTTCGTGGCTGCGGAATTGAGTATGACGAGCAGTTTGTCTTTGGATGACCGTAGATTGCGCCGTCCCTACGGGACTTTGGGGGCATTGTCGGACGCATCGTTCCCCACGCTGAAGCGCGGGGCTAACGACCTTAGCGCCTACAGCGCAAAACCCACGCTCCAAGCTGAAGTACGGGAGCCAAGGAGTCTTGCGTATGCGGCGCAGTTTTTTATGGCATTCGTAACATTCGAATTCTAGGCTCTGACGATGCTGCGGGGCTAAACTATCCGCGTTATAAACTGAGCTTTCAGAAAAGAGGGTGATTTTCCTGCTATGAATCTCACGTTGGCCATGACCGGAGCATCGGGCGCGGTGTTTGCGCGGGAGATGCTGCGTGTGCTCGAAGCGGATGAGCGCGTGGAGCGTGTGCATTTTGTGGCTTCGGAGAATTCGCTGCGGGTGCTGGCGGAAGAGCTCGAGCTAAGCGGGCGGAACGGGCTTGCCGAGAAGTTGCTGGGACATGTGTCGGTGAAGACAATTCAGCTTGCGGAGAACGATGTAGGCGCGTCGATTGCGAGCGGGAGTTATCCGGCAACGGCGATGGTTGTTTTGCCTTGCAGCATGGGCACGCTGGCTTCGATTGCGAATGGACTGGCGGAGAATCTGATTCACCGCGCGGCGGATGTAATGCTGAAGGAGCGGCGGCCGCTGATTCTTTGCGTGCGCGAGACGCCGTTCAACCGCATTCATCTGCGCAATATGCAGCTTGCTTCGGATGCGGGTGCGGTAATCTTTCCCGTGATTCCGAGCTTCTACAACAAGCCGGTCGATTCAACGGAGATGGCGCGGCAATTTGTCTATCGTGTGCTTGCGCATATCGGGCTTCCGCAGAAGGACGCGTATATCTGGAAGCCCGAACAGTAGCTTGAAATGGGTCGCCCTGATCGCTTATTCGCCTAACAACACAGGTTCAGGTGCGCGGCTCGGTTTCGAGTTGCGCAGGAAGCGGATCATTGCAGGCCCAAAGTCGCGCGAGCAGTTGCTGGGAGCGATGTGCCCGCAGCCTTCGGCAACGACAAGGTGCGACTGAGGAATAAGGCGATGGATTGCCTGACCTTCACTGAGGGGCGTGATGCGGTCGAGGTCTCCCCAAAGAATGAGTACGGGCATGCGCAGCGAGGACAACTCGTCATCCATAACGTCGCGCGCAGTCAGCATGGATGCCATCGCCCGCTTAACCACCCACGAATAATTTGCAGAGACGCGCAGAACATCCTGAGCGACGAAGCCAGGCAGCGTGGGTGGATGCGGGGTCAGCATGGCGTTTAATTCCGCTAACTGCGCTGGGGTTTGCGGTGTGAACAGGCTCGTGTTCCATGCAGGAGGAACCTTGAGGCCTGCGCTATCCATGAGAATGAGGCGGGTTACACGCTCCGGGTGATCGACCGCAATTTTTTGCGCGACCCAGCCGCCCATGGACCAGCCGCCGAGGTCGGCGCGCTTGAGGCCGACGACGTCAAAGAAATCGGCCATGAGGTCAGCCTGATCCTGAATGGAGTAGCTGGCATCGGTGGGCTCTTCTGACTGGCCGAAACCGAGCATGTCGGGCGTGTAGACGCGATAGCCGTTCTTTTCAAGAAACGGGGTGAGATTGACGAAATCTTCCGAACGTCCCCCCAGGCCATGCAGCAGGACGATGGGAGTACCGTTCACAGGGCCGGTGACGTAGTAGTGGATGCGGTGACCGTCCACCATGACCTGGTGGCTTTCAGCGCCGGTATGGCGCATGCGCCACTCCTGAATGTGTCCATAGACCCAAGTGGGATGAACAACGAATGCTGCGCCAGCCGTCAAAATGCAGGCGAACAGGATCAGGGAAGGTATCCAGAATTGTTTTTTCTTAAGCATTCCCGTTTGCCTCTTTTGCCATGCGCCATCCTTTTTCGATGACCTGCACGGTGATGGATTCAAGTGAGTAGAAATTGCGATCGTTCCACTCAACACGACTCACCCAGGCAACTTGAGATGCGTCGCTGGAAGGCCTAAGATCGCCTCCAGTTACTTGACACAGGTAGTCAATGACTACGTAGTGATATCGAACACGCGGCACTTGAGGGCCGCTTATTTGCAGCTCAGTATCGGTATTTCTCCGTTCAGAGCCGTCTTGCATATAGATGCGGTCAACCACCTCAACGATTGCTTCGGGAGCAACGAAGAGGCCAGTTTCTTCGGCAACTTCACGGCGGACACCTTCGATGAGGGTCTCACCCAGCTCGAGCAGGCCGCCTGGCAGGGACCAGTGCCCGAGAAGCGGTTCTTTGGCGCGGCGCACCAGAAGAACACGGCCAAGCTCGTCAAAAACGACGCCACCCACGCCGATGAGGGGTTGAGTAGGGAATTCCCGTTGGGTCAATTGCCGCCCCCATTAGGGATTTGCCCGGTGCTGGCCTGTCCTTATGGTATCAGGAAGTGGACTTTGAACAAACAGCGAGAAGCTATTGGAGCGGCCCAGAGGATGGATAGAAACCGGAAGCTTTGGAGAGAGAAACGGAAGTGCCTCGAAATCAGCAACTAACGCGGTATATCGGCCATAGCGAGTTCGATGGCGTAGGTTCTGCGTCCGTCGCGTTCGGCATAGGCCCACAGACCGTGGAAATTGTCACGAAGCTCTGGATGCAGGCGTAGAAAGGCGGACATGACTGCGACGGCTTCGGCGCGTTGCGCGGTTGGGTCGGTGAGGCCAGAGCCAATGTAGACGAGAGCCAGATCGTCCGTATGGAGCGAGGGATCGAGGCGTAGCGCGGTGATCTGCCAGGTTTTGCCGGCGTCCGGTCCGGCTCCGGTTACGTTGAAGGGAAGCGAGTTGATGGGGCTTGTCCCAAGATCCATCTGCTCTCTGTTGAGCTTTTCGAGGTTGGGCGAGGAAAGAAAGTCAACCGGGATCAGGAGCCAACGGGCTGCGTCGTAGGAGAACCATGCGCTCCAGGTCTCCTTTTTGGCTGCCAGGGCTCGAGCATGAGTCCAGAACCAGACGCCATCGTGCCCTTCAAATGCGCCTTCGTGGGTGAACAAGCCACCGAGCTTCCATTGATTGCCGGCGGTAGGATCGGTGCCGAGGATCAGGGCGAGTTGGCCGCGCAAAGGTGCACCTTCGTAGTCACCTAGTAGCAGAGCATAGCGGCCCGCGGGCAAATTGTGCAATGAGACGGTGATGGTGATCTGAGAGTCTGCCGTGGTGCAGAAAAACTGTGTATCGGCAGGAGTTTTGAGATCGGTAGCGTCGAGCAGATAGCCGTCACCCCAGTAGATGGAGCCGCCTTTGGTCAGTGGTAACGCTGCCTGGGCTACGCCGCGGATGCCGTCCCAGTCGCCTGATACCGTGGGCAGCAGCGTTCCTTGGAGGCGATCGTAGTTTTGACCGGTGATATCGGATGCGATGCCGTTGGCAGCAGCCAGCAGGGCATCACGGTCTGCTTGCTTCAGGGCGCTCTCGGTGGAGCAGTTGACCGCAAGGGCTGTGGGAGCTATGGCTATGGCGAGCGCGTAGGCAAGACTGCATGCAATCAGTCGGCATAGAACCGGTCGGCGCACCACGCCAAAGGTCAAAATGGGAGGAGCAATCTGAGGTAAGTTTTCTAATTTCGGCTCCAACGCCATTTTGTCCGCTCCTGAAAAGGTTCCAACTTCTAACGCTGCTGAAATGAGCGTTTCCTAACCATTGCTAGTCTAGTACAGTGGTGCATAGACCGTCGTTGCTTACCATGGCAGACGCATGAATCCCCCGGACGTGTGCATGAGGCTAGAGCAAAACGAGAGTTCAGGTGGTCAGGCATTGCCTTGTGGCGTGCCGATTTCGCCGGTTCGGCGTGAGATGCACAGGGGTTTGATTCCCGGATGGATTGATTCATGGCGCGACGTGTCTGCTCGGCGAAGTTGCGGCGCCCTGCTCGCAGCGGCGATTGTAGTGTTGCCGTTGGTAATGGCAATTGCAGGAAGCGCATGGGCGGGCGAGGGCAAACCCATGGCGGCGAAGCCCGCGGCACAGGCTCACGCTACCGTCAAAGAAGTAAAGCTGCACAAGAAGCGCAGGTCGCACGCCAGGGCGTCGAAATCCCATCGCCGTCACCGCTCGCGCAAATATCGTACGCAGGCAAGAGTTGCGCCTCCCAAGCCGCGAGTGGAGCGGGTGCATGCGGTGCGGCGCCATAGTCATCATGTTGCATCCAAGCCAGTTGTAGAGACGCACATTGCCGCGGTTCCGCAACTCCCGGCAATGCCGGTGATACCGGACTGGCCGGCAAACGACAAGCCAGTGGCGGCCGCAGTGAACTGGAATGGCAAGGAGCTCAGCATCGACGCGAAGAATTCGAGCCTGAACCAGATATTGGCGGATGTATCGACGGCTACTGGGCTCAAGGTCGAAGGGCAGTCAGGGGATCAGCGGGTGTACGGGACGTATGGACCTGCCCCAGCGCGGGATGTACTGAATCAGTTGCTGGATGGGTCTGACTACAACATGGTCATGGTCGGGGACTCGGGCTATGGGACTCCGACAGAACTGGTTTTATCGCGTAAAGTGAAGATGGTAGCTTCGAATCGACGTCCGGGCTTTTCGGCGGCAGCTTCTGACGATGATGGCGATGAAGATGCCGAGCAGCCTGAATCCAGTGAACCGGTACGGCGGCGGCCTTTTGCGACTCCGCTGCAGCCGCCACAAGGACAGCAGGTAAACCCGCAAATCAATCCGCAGAACCCCCAGGAGCAGCAGCAACAACAGCTGCAGCAGATGCAACAGCAGTTGCAGCGGAGGCCAATGCCTCCTGAATCGCCTCAGTCTGAGCAAGATCCCAATCAGTAATAGCCGCGTATGGCGATTTCTTCCTGTCTGTTTGTTAGCTGTTCTCGCGCGCTGATTGCTGGCCGTGACTGGATGGCGTTTGCGTGAATCTTTCGATTGCCTTTCATCTTTCCTTTGTCGGATTCATTTGGTTGCTGGCAATTGGCTGGCTTCGCGTCTTTCTTGGGTGGCTGTTGCATGGACGTGAGATTCCCGATATTACGAGAATTGATCTCCAGGAACTTCCGGCTTTGTCCATGTTGGACGAAGGCTGTCCGCATCTCACGGTGATTGTGCCGGCGCGCAACGAAGAGCGTGATATCGAAGCCACGATACGGTCTTTACTCGCATCCACTGGGATTCGATTGCAGGTGATTGCTGTCGATGACCGGTCCACCGATGCGACGGGCAGAATTCTTGACCGGATTGCGGAAGAAGGCTCTGAGCATGCGGGACATTCCTATGAGGTAATTCACGTGGGTGAGTTGCCGGATGGCTGGCTGGGTAAGCCACACGCATTGGCGCTGGCGGCAAGCGGGGCTCAGGCGGACTGGATTCTATTTACCGATGGCGATGTGCGGTTTGCGCCGGATGCGGCGTCGCGAGCGCTGCGATATGCATTAAGAGAGAGTGCCGATCATTTTGTGCTGATGCCGGACTGGACGCTTGACTCAGCAGGCGAGGCGGCCATGCACGGAGCGATGCACGCTTTGACTGCGTGGGGCTTTCGTCCCTGGCGCATTGCCGACCCGAAGGCGAGAGATTTTCTGGGAGTGGGCGCATTCAACATGATCCGCAAGGATGTGCATCAGGCGCTCGGCGGATTTGAAGCACTGCGCATGGAAGTTCTGGAGGACCTGCGGCTTGGATGGACGGTGAAGAAACAAGGCTACCGGCAGCGGCTCGCTATTGGACATGGGCTTGCTGCGGTGCATTGGTCGCGTGGGGCTGTGGGCGTGATTCGCAATCTGGAGAAGAATTTCTTTGCGTTATATCGGTACAGGACGTGGATTGCTATGGCCGCCGCACTGGGGTTGGCGATTCAGACGTTTTTGCCGATCATTGCCTTGATTGAGGGCGGTTGGGCACAGGTTGGGGCTATGGTGATCTACGCCTGCGTGGCCGGACTATTTGTAGTCAGCCTCAGAGTCACTCGTGTTCCAGTGGTCTATGCGCTCGGTTTTCCTATCGCGGCAGCGCTTTTTCTGTTTGCGCTGATTCGGTCTGTTTCTGTCACGCTGGTACGCGGTGGGGTCGTGTGGCGGGAGACGCTGTATCCGCTTGAGGATCTGCGTGCGAAAGCTGGGCCGATGTGGTGAGGCTTCTTGCTAATGCGAGGAGCGGACTGGCAAGGATTCCGTATCGCGTGTGTTCATAAAGCTGCGATGGTGTCCACCACCAGACAGGTTGGGATCGCGTACTGGCGGGCGATCCGATTCGGCTTCGAATCCATGGACAAGGCGAGGATTGGGGCGGAATTTTTCTGGGCCGCCCCGAAACTGTCGCATGTGGCTGATGACGATTCCCATGCGGCCATGAGTGGCGCGAATGATGCCGCGAACATGAACATCCTGATCGCGATAGCGCGTGAGATCGCCCACGTCTTTACGATCTGCCTCGGGGCTGACAAAGGTGAAATGGCAGTTTTCGTCTGCGGTTTCAGGAGGGCAGACGTCGAGGAAACGCGTACCGTCGGAAAGCTGAACCACATCGAAGACGCGCGCCGAGACGCAGACGTCTTTGTTTGGTTGTTTGACGGCATCCTCTACGGACAGGCAGGCCTTTCCATTGAGTTCGCTAGCGGAAGGACCGGCCGAAGTCTGTGAGGTTGAGGCTTGTGTCTGAGGTGAGCAAGCAGGGGGCAGAAGCAGAAAAAAGGCGAGCGCAAGGGCAAAAAAGGGAGACGAAGAGACGCGGGAGGAAATCAAGCTGCTGCTCCGAGTGGAAGTGAGAGTTGATCTAGCCTAATGGGAATGGGGCCGCAGCCACAATTGCAGAAGAGTTCATGATTTTTGTTTCGCGTGAGATGGATCAGATGGGCTAGAGACAGGTCAACGGCGATGCGTTTGTGTCGTCTAATCCTGATGGTTGTCTGTCTCGAAGCCGATTCCCCGACGGGTTGGATGGAATGAATTCTGGATCGAAAGTCTCCTCTGGTCTGGTTTGTGTCGTGTTTGCCGGCGTTTGTGCGGCAACGCCAATCTGGGCGCAATCAAGTTCCACGCCGAGCGATAAACCGGCTGCGACGTTCAAGGTCGATGCACATGAAGTGATCTTGCCGGTGACGGTTCGAGATAAGAAGGGGCAGATTGTCCCCAACCTCGCAGCAGCGGATTTTACCCTGCAGGAGGATGGCAGGCCGCAGACGATCCGTAGTTTTATGCGTGAGGCAGATCTGCCGTATCGCCTTGGTTTATTGGTGGATACGAGCAGAAGCGAGGAAAATGCGTTGCCCGACGAGCGCACCGCTACCGGGAAGTTCATCGATGAAATGCTGATGAAGCCGGGGGACAAGGCTTTTCTTATGCATTTCGATAGGGAAGTAGAACTGCTGGAGGACTTTACCGATTCGAAGGATAAGCTGCACCACGAGCTGGATCAGATGGGACCGACGAGCGGCGCTAATCGCGACGACGAGTCGCAGAGTAGTGGTGATCAGGGGAGCGGAGCGCGGCGTTCGCGAGGCGGAACACAGCTGTACGATGCGATCTATCTCGCCTCGAACGAGTTGATGCAGAAGGAGCAAGGCCGCAAATATCTGATTGTTCTTTCGGATGGTATGGATCGGGGAAGCAAGGAATCACTGAACGACGCCATCGATGCTGCTGAGAAAGCGAATTTGACTATCTATTGCGTCTACTTTAAGGGCGAGGAAGAGCGGGGCAATTCCAATCCAGGATTTGGGAGGCGTGGCGGCATGGGCGGCGGTTATCCGGGAGGTGGTTATCCCGGAGGGGGTGGTGGATATCCGGGCGGTGGCCGTCGAGGCGGTCAAGGTCCCGGCTCCAGTGAGCCGCATGTCGATGGAAAGAAGATTCTTCAACAGATCTCGACACGCACAGGCGGTTTATTATACGAAGCTAAAAAGAAGGACAGCTTTGACGAGGTTTACAAGAGCATCAGCGCCGAGCTGCATGGGCAATATCTGCTGGCCTATTCGCCGACGGCTGGGCAAGCCAGCGATTCAGATGGTTTTCACAAAATCTCTTTGAAGGCAAAGGACGACAAGCTGGAAGTGATTACGCGGGAAGGGTATTATTCGCAGAACTGAAGCTTGTGATCTAAAAGACAGGGGCATACACGCGAGCCGCTGACCAGTAAGGTCAGCGGCTTTTTACGCGGCAGTGAGCGTTGCGTGCTGGTAGCCCGCTGCGCAGGTCTGATTGGCTGCAACAAGCAGATGCTCAAGTCCTACGAGATGTAGGAGTTCGTGCACGTGTTCCGAAGGCTCAACAATAGTGAGCCGATACCCGGAATCGTCACACGCGCGATACAGGGCAACGAGGGAAGCAATGCCGGCGGCATCGATCTGAGAGATGGCCGCGAGGTTAAGCTGCATAGATCCCGTTTGTGCCAGTGGCGTGAGTCGATTGACGAACTCCGGTTCGCAGCCGCGAATGAGTTTGCCGCTCACCGTTACAGCAGTGACGTCAACTGGAATCTCAGTGGAAGCGTTGAAGAATAGCGATAATGTCATACAAGTGCTCCAGATGGAAGTAACCTGGCGGATTGCTCGCGCCTTAAGGGTTCTTCCAATCTCAATCAATGGATACGCAGGAATGCCTACCGGTGGTTCCAACTTTGAGTCGACAGTGGGTATCACTGTTGTTAATACGCAGCCCGAGGCAAGATCTGGCGGCATCGAGGGGGTACCGGATCGGGAGCGGATTCGCGCACTTGCGCTGGAGGTGGGATTTACCGAGGCTGGGGTAGTCAGCCTGCCATATCCGGAAGCGGAACGGGATGCTGGACGATTTGCAGAGTTTATAGACGCGGGGCATGCGGGTTCCATGGCCTATCTGGCGCGCCAGAATGAGGCTGGGACATTGGTGCGCGGCCGGGTGGATGTGCCGTTTCCCTGGGTGCGCTCGGTGGTGGTTTGTGCTGCCGGATATAACGCGGATGCCCCATTGTCCGTGGCTTCTGCGCCCGAAGGAACCGGATGGATCGCACGTTATGCCTGGACGGGCCGGAAAGACGGCGCAGGCGATTTGCGGCCGAGCGATTACCACAAGGTGTTGTTGAAACGGTTGCGCAAGCTGGAAGAGGCGCTGCATGCGGAATACGGGGAGTTTGAAGCGAGAGCTTACGTTGACACGGGGCCCGTGGTCGAACGCTCGGTGGCGAAGGCAGCGGGGCTGGGATGGACGGGAAAGAATACATGCCTGATCCATCCGAAGCTGGGCTCGTGGAATTTTCTTGCAGTATTGGTGCTGTCGCTGGAAGTGCCGGAACGCGAGGCTCGCTTTGTCGTTCCGGACAGATGCGGCAGTTGCAGGCGTTGTATTGAAGCGTGCCCGACAGATGCGTTGTATGAGCCGTACCGGATGGATGCGCGCCGCTGTATTTCGTATCTCACGATTGAGCATCGCGGGGCGTTGCCGGAAGAATTGATGCCAGGGATGGGACGGCAGATCTTCGGATGCGATATCTGCCAGGATGTGTGTCCCTGGAACCGTAAAGCGCCGGTGGTGGTGGATGAAGGGATGACGGCGCGGCGTGAGCTGATCAATCCGTTTATCGAGAGACTCGCGGCGATGGATCTCAGGGCCTTCGAACAGATGTTTAACGGTTCGCCAGTGCGAAGAGCGGGATATGCAGGATTTCGACGTAACCTGGCGGTGGCTATGGGCAACAGCGGACGGAGAGAATTCATTCCCATCCTTGAACGCTGGATGCAGGAATGCGAGCGCGATGCGGGTGAGACCGAAACCGGGATAGGTGTTGATGCGCCGGGCATAGCGGAGACGCGTGTACACGAAGCGCGCGAGGGATTACAGTCTACTATCCGGTGGGCGCTTGATCGCCTCAAAACGCCACGCATCTCGGAAGAACAGGCGTAGCCTAAAGAGCCCGTCGCACGTTGGGTTTGGTCGGTCGTCTTGATCTGCGCACCCCGTTCGGACGCCGGGGTGCGGATAAAGAGTCTCCCGTTAACGGACAGGCAAGACGCAACTGAATTGACGGATCAGATCACAAGGGACGAGTCAGAAGCTACACAGGTCAGGAGGGACGGGTCACCTCGATAGCATTCAGACCTTTGGGGCCCTGCTGTAGTACGAACTCAACCGACTCACCTTCGTTCAGCGAGCGGTAGCCGTCGGACTGAATCGCTGAGAAGTGGACAAAGACGTCCTCGCCTGTGGATCGCTGAATAAAGCCATAGCCCTTAGCTCCGTTAAACCACTTCACAATACCCTTTTCCTTCACTGCTACTCTCCTTGTTGATTAAGAGAACCTATGATGGTTGCCGATAAAGGTGATTCCAAAGTAAGGCAATGTATGAGTAGTGCGATGGCCGCCTTTCGATTCTGCGGAAGCTGGCGGACTGTGTTGTGCCGATACCGGTAGCTCTATCAGGCTTCGAGAGCAGACACAAAGGATGTGCCGTCATGAAGACCGCGTCCGATATCCAGCTGTTGCGGTTATCTGAGTAAGTCGAACCAGGGTTTAACTGGAGCAGAAGACTGCCACCCGGAACAGTCTTGAACTGCTGACGATAATGCAGAGGTTGTCCCTTGGTTATGGCAGGATTCTGTCAAAAATGCAAGAAAAAATCGTATAGAGGTTGAACGATCCGGACGTTACCGGGGCTGGCGATTAATGAGAAATACGCACTCTGATAGCATCAGGTTGAGCACCATAGCGAATAAAACGTGCCACTACCCCCGCAAACATCTGAAGAGAAATCAACCGAAACAGTACCGGCCGTTGGCGGACCAGCAAGCGTCAGCGAGGTTATAGAGTCGTCTGTCTCCCCGCAGCCGGGTAGCAAGGAAGCGGCACAGACCACTGAGGAGCCTCCTCTCCCCATTTATGGTTTCCAGTGGCAGCGCGATGGCAAGTTGTTGTTGCGCTATCTGCTCGACAGCGAAGTGCACACGTTTGCCTTCAGTGTTGCTGCAAACGCGATTCTCTCATTTATTCCATTCATCGTTCTTCTCTATACGATTGCGCATAGTGTTTTTCATTCGCAGCCGATGGCGGACGTGATCGGCGAATTCATCAAGTACCTCTTTCCATCCAACCAGGATTGGATCGCAGCCCATCTTGCCGCAGTTGCGCCACAACGAGGCGCAAGCGTGATTTCGCTGCTGCTGATCTTGATTTCTTGTACAGGAATTTTTCTGCCGCTTGAGGTCGCGTTGAACCGTTCGTGGGGTGTAGCGAAAAGCCGCAACTACATCATGAACCAGCTGATCGCATTGGGGCTTGCGCTTTGGATGGTCACGCTGGGAATGTTGAGTATCACGCTCAACGCAGGTGAGAGAACGGTGATCAAAGTCCTCTTATTGGGGCATGCAGATAACTGGGCCGCTCGTCTTCTTTCAGAATCATGGCTTGCAATTTCGACATCGATTGCCGGCATTCTACTGTTCTTTTCGATCTATTGGATATTGCCGAACCGCAAGCTTCCGGCGCGCCCTGTATTGCGTGTTTCCATCGTAACGGGGATCCTTTGGATAGCTGCAAAGTATGGCTTCGTTGCAGTACTTCCTCACCTTAATTTACGCACGTACTATGGACCGTTTTACGTATCGGTCGGATTGCTGCTGTGGGGGTACGTGTCAGGTCTGCTTCTCTTTGCCGGCGCAAAATTCAGTGCGATGCGTCACGGTCTGCAAACTGCTTCGCGAACCAGCGGAAAATAACGGGAAAGACCACCCAAGATCGCAGGTGGATTAAATCCACCTGATCGTTGGAAGGTCATGTTACCTCGTTTGAGAAGGGTTTAACCTAGCTCCGCTGCCGCGATCGGTGTCATCCGGGGAATAACCGCTTCGAGCAATCCGCCAAGTTTCATCTCTGTTCTAAGAGGATCGCTGACTCTGCTGTCGCGACGGATCTCATAGCAGTTTCGGCGGCCATCTTTTACCACCGAGATGTATCCAGCGGTGCTCAAGTCGTCGATAATGCGTTGAACGGCGCGTTCGGTGATGCCGATTTTTTCGGCAATCTCCCGCATGCGGATTTTGGGGTCATTCGCAATAGTGATAAGAGCCAAGGCGTGATTCGTAAAGAAGCCAAAGCGATGATCTGCCTGAGGCTTTGAATAAGTTGCGTCTGTCATTCCTTCTTCCTTTGAAATCATCTCGTGTTTCTGTTCAGCAGACTGCGTTTTGCGCCGCACGTAGCGTTTTCGTGTCTTGAATTGTCATTGCCGGCTTTTCTTGTCTCATGGTCATGAACTGCGAATCAAAGCTCTGTAGCGCAGGATACCCAATTGATAACAAATGGTTTGATCGTTAAATGGTCTATCTAAAAAAACGTCAGTACGACTAGGAAGTGAGATGCTGTGCAAACTACGTCAGATCCAACAATTGCAGAGAATGCTCAAGTTTGGAACTGAGGGCCTAGAAAGCGAACGAGATCGCCGATGTTGAGGTGCGTTATCAGCGGATGTTGAATGGGATGCTCGAGATTGATCTCATAACGGTTGCGACGGCCATCTTTGGTAATGACGACATAACCGTTCGTGGTGAGATCGTCGATGATCCTCTGAACGGCTCGTTCCGTGATGCCTATATGAGACGCAATTTCGCGCATGCGAATATCGGGAATGCGAGCAATGAGGACAAGAACCAAAGCATGATTCGTCAGGAGCGTGAACCCATGCTCTTGTAGCTCGTCATAGGTGAAACTGTTGGACATATAACTGCTCTCCGCGACGGCAAGGTCCGATTTCTAATTCACGACTTTGTCTTCCTGAAACTGTGACGCTTGCACATCTCTGGGGATAAGAGCTTTAGCTCGGGGAAGTGAAGCAAATTGAAGGTTGTAGTTTACATTCCGGGGTTTCGATTTGCATCTGCGTAGATTGGCTAAATTAACTTCGTCTCGAAGCATGGCATATCTGAAAACAATCGATATTGGCGATTCTTGCAACTGATTGGGGTGAAGTAAATACATCTTTGAGAGTAGGGGTTCTGCCGCAATCATAGCAGTCACCACTGTTGAAGGTTCAACCTTTGTGATGTTCGATAAGGAAGTATTGGCCTCTGAGAATCATTTCTTTACTACAGCCGGAACGATTTCAGCGCGATCGCATTCGGCTGCCGCCCCGTGGGCAGCAGAGTGAATAGAGACTGCGAGCTTGTACGAATCACCGCAACGTCGCCGGATCGTGCGTCGACAGCGAAGAGAAGATTGCCCGTGGATGAAAACGCGAGTGCGTCGGGACCGTCGCCAACATGGATAGAAAAGCCTCCGGTGGCAGGTGCGATGCGTTTTCCATCGTCGATGGAATAGAGCGATATGTCTTGAGAACTGAAGTCGCTTTCAAACAAAAGCGCGTTATCGGGAGTAACGAGTCCGCGAACTGGATTGGAACCCATCAGGTAACTACCGCCGACATCGTCTGTACTCGTGACAATCTCGGAGATTGAGTTGGAGTCGAAGTTGGAGACGAAAAGTTCGCCTCCATCTGGCTTAAGGGCAAGGTGGACTGGCGACCGGCCCACGTCGAGCATCGCTTCGAGTTGGTCTGGCCGGGATGGGTGATTGCTGTCTGCAGCCTGCGCAAGAGCGATGGCCATGATCTGATGTCCGCTTGAACAGGCGACAAATGCCTTGCTTGAGTCCGGCAGAATCGCAACGTCTGTGGCGCCGGGGCAACCGGGGATGACTTTACGAAGCTGGGGCGGAGCAGACGCTGTTGTTTCGAGAATACTGATGCTGTTTCCGAGCCGGTTCGTTACGATCAGGGATCGATCGTCAGGCGTGACACGGACCAAACCGGGTGCTTCGCCGACACCGACAACCTCGATCTCGCGCCGGGAATCGAGATCGATCACCGAAACCGAATTCGATCCGGAATTTGCAACATACGCGAGATGGCCGTCGGGAGAGACATCGAGGAAGTACGGTTTGCGATGCACTGGGATGGTAGCGACAACAGCATTCTTTTCCGTGTCGATGACCGAGACAGACCCGTTCGATGACCCGTTGCCAGAGTTGACCACGTAAACTTCATTGCGCTTCGGGTTCGCGGTGATGCCGGTTGGATCTTGCCCGACCTGAATTTGACGATCGAGGCGGATATTTACCACATCGAAGACAGATACCGTATCGCTTCCGCCATTGGTTACATAGGCAAATTCGCGGTAGTTGGCGGGGTACTGTGGAAAGTCATGCGACCGGCAGCCAATGAGGAATAGTCCTGCCAGTGCAGCGGCGAAGACCATTTTGCCACTCTGTTTGTGGAGTGAGGAAGTGTATTCCCGCTCTGGATGCGGAGTTGGTGTTCTCACGTGGTTGCGGTCCCTGCATGGATTCCGCGTGGTACCTCACGGTGCAGTACCTTTGCGATCTGTTCGAGCTCATTCATCATGGTTTCGAACTGTTCCGGGTAGATGGATTGCGGTCCGTCGGAGAGAGCTTTTTCCGGTTCGTGATGTACCTCGACCATGATGCCGTCAGCACCAACAGCAACGGCCGCGCGTGCCAGCGGCACGACCTTGTTCCGTTTGCCGGTACCATGGCTCGGATCAACAAGAATGGGCAGATGGCTCAGACGCTGCACTGCCGGAACAATGCTGAGATCGAGAGTGTTGCGTGTGTGATCGGCGAAGGTGCGAATGCCGCGCTCACACAGGATGACCTGGTAATTGCCCTCGCTCATGACGTATTCGGCAGCCATCAGGAATTCGTCGAGCGTTGCGGACATGCCGCGTTTGACCAGCACGGGCTTGCGAGTCTTTCCCGCTTTTTTGAGCAGGGAAAAGTTCTGCATATTGCGCGCGCCTATCTGGATGACGTCGGCGTACTCGACGACCATCTCCAGCGTTTCGGCGTCGATGGCTTCGGTGATGATACGCATGCCTGTCCGTTCGCGGATTTCGGCCATGATCTGCAGACCCTCAAGACCGAGGCCCTGAAATGCGTAGGGTGAAGTGCGTGGCTTGAATGCGCCGCCACGAAAGAACTGTGCTCCGGCAGCCGCCACTTTGTCGGCGATGGCAAATGCCTGTTCGCGTGTTTCGATGGAGCATGGTCCGGCAACGATGGCAATGTGATGTCCGCCGCCAATAACGGCATCGGTGCCGGGGAAGCGAATGACGGTGTCGTCCTGTTTCACATCTCGGCTGGCTAACTTGTATGGCTTGGAAACGGCGATGACGTCAGCGACGCCAGGAAGAAATTCGAGATTGCCTCGATCCACCTCGCCCTGATTGCCGGTGATGCCGATGGCGGTGCGCTGTGCGCCGGGAAGCGGATGGGCTCTAAACCCGAGTTGTTCAATGTGTTCGCAAACCGCCTTGACTTGCTCCGGCGTGGCTTGCGCATTCATTACCACCAGCATTTGCCCATGCCCTCAAAAGTTGAGTGTACTGTCTCGGATGGGGTAGGGCAATGTCGGGGTGTCGCAGATTGTACTGCAACTGTGGTCAAGGGAACTGGTGAGGCAAGCAGCCATGCTGCCTGCGGCAGGATTACTCGGCGTTGTTTTCTGACGTGCCCGAAGAGAACGCTGCGACAATGGCTGGGCTGATCACCATGAGTACGAAGGTAAGGCCGATAAGAAGATCATGCATTGGGGGATTCTCCTGCTGGGCTTGGCTGATTGGTTGTTACCGCCTTGCCACAACACAAGAATCGCGCAGGTAACCGTATTTCGGAATACCACTTGTCACCTTTCGTGGACACTGTAGGAGCTATGCTCAGGTGGCACCTTAGTGGGGGCAAACCGATAGAGTTGCGGAAAAAGAATGGCCACGGCGGCAGAATGTAGCGCAGTGGCCATTTGTTGATTCGATTCTCAGTAATATCCCGGGCCCGGTGCAGGACCAGAGCCATGCTGGAAGGTTTGCTGATAACCTTCGCGGAAGCCATGCCTGTAGTCTTCAAACGCCGGAGGCGGTACCGGAGGGTTGCGGAATCTCGGATGGCGATTCACGTCCGGAGGCAAGCCATGGGAGATATCCCTGCGGGCAGCCTGCACGCCGTCATGGAATCCGTGGCGGGCGATCTCAGACCATGCCGGTGGTGGTGGGGGAGGGTAATACATGTGCTGCGGATGTGAACACGCAGTCAACGCTACAGGAAGCACCAGAGCTGCCAGCAGCAAAAGCTTTCTAGGCATCAGCTTTCTCCTTGGTTTGAGTTCTGTGAGCGCGGCCTCGGAGATTCTGCCGGCACTCCTTTGCAAAAGGAACCCAGATGAAAAGAGAAAGTCGTGAATGAGAGGAGAAAGGCGACGGGAAGTTAAGGAGGTAGCAGGCCGGGATTCGACACGGCCCGCTCTCAAACGGAGGGATTACTCTGCGTTGCTTTCCGATGTGCCCGAGGAGAACGCAGCGACAATGGCAGGGCTGATTACCATGAGGACGAAAGAAAGACCGATAAGAAAATCATGCATTGAGGTCACTCCTGAAGGGCGTTCACTGTTTCCGACTTGCCCTTGCTGATGAATCAAGAATGACCTTGTTTTGATGATTCTTAAATAGCACTTCCATCCTGTACGTAATCAGGACAGTGTTACGGAAACATCCCCCGAAAGGGGCAGATCATTTATGCAAAAACGCGTTACTGGAAAATTTCAGTAACCGGGAAGCGTCCGGATAAAGGAATCTACAGTACGTTGGGTGGGGTCGACGAAATGAACGTCATCGGGCTCGCGGCGTGGCGTATCAACGGACAAAATAACAAATGGGTGCTCTAGAATCTCCAGAAATCCATGGACGACATTTCGCCGGAAAAACTGTAGCTGACCTGGCCGGAGTTCCACCTCCAGCTCATCGCCAACAACAAATCTGGCGCGCCCCTTCACGACGAGAAGGTATTCATCGCAGCCCTTGTGATAGTGGCGTGGCACTGGGCGGTAAACGCGGAAGATGCGCGAGCTGGCAGCGGGCTCGTCGGTCAGGCGAATGTCGAGCAACATCGTCTGAGAGGTTTCCGGCAGCGATGCGGCCAGTTGCTCCAGATCGAACTGATGTTGAGCATTGGGCTGATGTTGCGGGGGAATATCCGGCATAAGCCTCCAGAAGGCACCATTGATCATCTGAATCATCGCATCGCTGGTTTTGGGATGTCGATGGACGATTGTCTGGAGGTGGAGATGCGCAGGCTGGGACAGAGGGGAATAAGGAGTGGCCGTAGCTCTAATCTATGGTAACTGGCAAAGAATCAGCGTTCTTCCTATAGCTGTTCGCGCGATCTTTCCAGCGGAAGGGCCAAGCTTAGTCGAACTTGGTTTCAGAGCTGCCCGACTTGGCGGCAACAACGGCGGGAGCGATAACCATTCCGATAAAGGCGAGGGCGATCAGTACATCGTGCATGGGGTGCATCTCCTCTGTGGCGTTCCGCAGAACCTCTCCACATACCGATCATCGGTCTGATTAGAAAATTCTTAAATCCCACGAAGACGGCTGAGTAATCTTCACCGGTGTTACCCGAGTACCCACTTAGGTGTTATGCGGTTCGGTGTGGTAATGGGTGCCCGCTTCCGCGCTAAAGTTTTGTCTTTTGCCGTTGCCATTTCGCGGCGATCCACGCGAGGTAGCCCAGATGGATGGCCCAGGTGCAGCAGTAGGCGGCGACAAGGAAATTATGATTCATGATTGTTCTCCGTATTTTGCTTCATTGATTACATAAACTGCTTGAATAGTGCAATCGTATATAACGGCTTTCAAAAGAGATAAGGTACCAATTTCCTAAACATCTCCATCAAAAATTGTTCAGGGCCGCTTCAGCCTCGGATTGATCCAGGATCTGTTGACGCCGTTGTACGTACACCCGGAAGCATAGGACGGCTATACCCCATGCCGCCCAGGCGAGCACATTCCAGCCGAATGCGGCGAGCATGTGCGGGTCTTTAATGCCCGAATCTTCTCCGCCAAAAAAGACCGGCGAAGGATGCTGGGTGCGCCAGATTCGATTGGCGAGGTAGTTGATGGGCATATCGACCGCGCCGAAGACGGCAAGAACGGCTGCGATGGCTTGCATGCCGCCGCCGGCGGCGAATCTGCGGATCAGGAGATAGCTGACATAGATAAGCCAGAGGACAAGGGTTGAGGTCAGGCGCGCATCCCAGGTCCACCAGATGCCCCAGACCGGACGTCCCCAGATGGGGCCAGTCACCAGCACAACGGAGCAGAATACGACGCCCACTTCCGCTCCGGAAAGCGCCCAGGCGTCAGCTTTGAGAGCCATGGTTGGCCGATTGCGATGCCAGATGAGAACGAAAAACGAAGCAACGAAATTGATGGTGAAGAAGAGATAGCAGAGGATCGCGTTAGGAACGTGGTAGTAAAAGATTCGTTGAATATCGCCCATGGTGGACTCTGTGGGCGCCACATACATCGCTTGATAGAAACCCCACGCCATGAGAGCCATGACTCCGGCAACGCTAAGGAAAATGGCAAATTTTTTCATCCAGGATTCGACCTTCTCTCCTTAGTGTAGTGCGCTGGGTTTTGGAGGGTGCGTGACGGACGGCTCTTGATTTGGTGCGTTTTACTCTGCCTGCAGCACCACATCGAAAAGCAGCAGGCAGATAGTGGTGAAGATGATGTCGTAGCCGCCCAGCATCTTGATCCATAAAAAGCTGGGATCGCTTCCGTCGCCGGTGAGGATCGTCTTGACGGACAAGACCATTGCGAGGAGCGCGGGCAGGAAGATGGGGAAGAGGATCAGCGGCAACAGCAGTTCACGATTACGGCTGCGGATGGACAGTGCGGCAAAAAATGTTCCGTTGACCACGAGCGCCCACGTTCCCAATGGCACGACCAGCAGCAGCAGGCTTGCATCGCCCAAGGGGCGAAGATTGTAGAAGATAAAGAAGACTGGGCCGAGGACTGCCTGAACGATGGTGACGTAGAAAAAGTTTGCCAGCACTTTGGCGAAGAACATGGCAGCTCCGCCGCCGGGCGTCATCCTCAGGGCGTCGAGCACCTGGTGGCGCAGCTCGCGGGCCCACGCCTGGTTCAAGGCTGAGACGCTGGCGAAAAGCGTAGCGACACAAAGCACGCCGGAGGCGATCTCGCGCGATGTATCGGCGCTTGGATCAAAGGCCAGGCTGAAGAGCACGACAACCAGCAGCGCAAAGAAAAGCATGGCATTAATGGCGTCGCGGGAACGCCACTCGATGCGCAGGTCTTTGCGCAGATGGGTCAGGACCAGGCTGGTCCATGCAGGCGCGGAAGACTGAGATGCCATATTGGAAGGTTCGGTCGTCATCCAGCGTTGGCCTTGCTCCGCTCTTCGGGGCGGATGTCTTTGGCCAGGTCGGCAATGGTGGCCTCGGCAGCGCGGAGATAGTCCGCTGGAGACAAGAGCAACTGTGAGCCGCGCTGACCGGCCGAGACCGAGATGATGTCGAAGAGTTCGATGGTTTCATCGGCAAAAACGGGGAAGGCTTTCTTTGCGCCAAAGACAGTGACACCGCCACGGATATATCCCGTGAGCGGTTGTACGTCTTTGAGCGAAACCATCTCCGCTTTGCGGACACCAGCGGCACGAGCCAGTTTTTTGAAGTCGAGCTCAGCATCGCCAGGAACTACGGCGAAGAAGTGATTGCCTGATCCGTCGGTGGTGAGGAGTGTCTTGAAAACCTGTTCGGCCGGCATGCCGATCTTGCGGGCCACCGTGGTAGCGGCCAGATCTTCGAGGTCTACCTCGTATTCCCGGATGGAGTAGGAGATTCCGAGCGAGTCGAGAAAGCGCGCGCCATTGGTTTTGTGTGTCGCAGAGCTCATAGCGACGGCCTCCCGGCATCGAGCGAATGCAGGCGCCCGGCTTTGAGCGTGATGATGAAGTCGGCGATGGGCGCTGCCAGTTCGCGCTGGTGGGTTGTGATGACGATGGTGCGGCTGTCGGAGCGGAAGGTCGCCAGCAGGCGCACCATCTGATCGACACTTTCTACATCCATATTGGAGAACGGCTCATCGAGCAACAGCAGTTCGGGCTGACTGATGAGCACGCGGGCCAGCGAGGTGCGCTGCCGCATGCCTTGCGAGTATTGGCCGACGGTTCGAGTGAGCGCCGGATCAAGGCCAACTTGGCGGAGCGCATCGTCAGGATTGAGGCAGCCTGAGCGTTCTGGGCGGGTATACAGGTCGCGGTAGTATTGCAGGTTTTCCCGCCCGGTAAGCTCGTCGTACAGCATCGGCGCGTGGCTCATGTAGCCAATGCGATGACGTGCCTGGCGTGGTTCGCTGTCTTCAAAGACCGTAACCTCGCCAACCGATGGGCGGAGAAGTCCAGCGAGAATACGCAGCAATGTCGATTTTCCGGCTCCGTTTTCCCCGAGCAGAACATAGCATTTGCCGCGTGCGAGATCAACGCTTACCTGACGCAAAGCGGCAAAGCTGCCGAAAAGCCGCGAAACCGAGTCAAGGTGTGCGATCAATGGCGTCAGGTTATTCGGAGATTGCTCTGGCTTATTTATGCCAGTTTCCGTTACAGGGAGCACATAACGATTGTAGTGGGTGTTGTGAGCCTGATTGCGTCGTTGATTCCAGACGGAATAATTGCGACTTGATCGATTAGCATGCAGATACGGAGAAATAGGATGCGAAAGAACTGGTCTTTTCCGGTAGTGCTGTTTGTGGTGATGGCAGTGGCGACCGTAGTACCGCAAGGTTTGACCGCACAATCTGTATCGCCCGCAGAAGCTGCTCATCCGCTGACGTCGATGCCGTATTCACCGTCGCTGGATCTGACGAGCATGGATCGCAGCGTCGATCCGTGCCAGGACTTCTACAAGTTTGTTTGTGGAGGTTGGCAGAAGAACAATCCGATTCCCTCGGACGAGGCCAGTTGGAGCGTCTATGGCAAGCTGGCCAACGAAAATCAGGAATTCCTTTGGGGCATCCTGCAGAACGATTCGCTGGCGACGAACCGGACCCCGGTACAACAGAAGATCGGCGACTACTTTGGCGCGTGCATGGATACGGCCGCTATCGATCAGCGAGGCAGCGAGCCTTTGCAGGCAATGTTGCGGCAGGTCGATGCGCTCAATTCGCGCGAGGCGCTGCTGCAGGCAATTGCCTCGATCCACCACGAGTTTTCTGGCGGGACATTTTTCAACGCGGGCACAGGGCAGGACGCCATGGACGCCAGCCTGGTGATCGTCGAGCTAGGTGCTGGTGGCCTGGGACTGCCCGATCGCGACTACTACGTCAAGACCGATGCCAAGAGCCAGACGCTATTGAAGCAGTACCAGGACTATGTTGCGCAGATTCTGACGATGGCCGGCGAACCGCAGGAGCAGGCGAAGACTGATGCTGCATCGATTGTCCGGATCGAAACCGCGCTGGCGAAGGCGCAGTTGACCCGCGTGGAGCGGCGCGACCCGCACAAGATCTATCACAAGATGACGGTTTCTGAGCTCCAAACGCTGGCTCCTGCGATTCATTGGGAAGCGTATTTCGCCGAACAGGGAGCGCCGGGACTGAAGACGTTGAACGTGTCGCAGCCGGAGTTCATCAAAGAAGTCAATGCGGAACTTACCGCGGAGTCCCTGGCCGATCTGAAAGCATATCTGCGCTTTCATCTTGCCAGCGCTGCTGCTCCGTATCTGGCGACGCCATTCCGCGATGCGCAGTTTGATTTTTATTCGAAGACGCTTCGCGGTATTCCGGTTGAGCCGCCGCGATGGAAACAGTGCACGAGGCAGGTGGATCGCTTCATGGGCGAAGCGCTGGGGCAGGAGTTTGTGCGCCTCACCTTTTCTGCCGACATGAAAGCCAAGACCCGGCTCATGACCGAGCAGATTGAGACTGCTATGAAGCAGGAGATCGAAGGGCTCGACTGGATGAGTCCAGAGACGAAGCAGGAAGCACTACGCAAGCTGCACGCGATCCGCAATAAAATCGGCTATCCCGACCGTTGGCGAGACTACTCGGCATTGACGGTCAAAAGCGACGACTACTTTGGCGACACACTGCGGGCGATGCAGTTTGAAACAGCGCGGCGCTGGAACAAGCTGGGTAAGCCGGTGGATCTGAATGAGTGGGGCATGTCTCCGCCCACAGTGAACGCTTACTTTAATCCGCAGATGAACGACATCAACTTTCCAGCGGGCGTGCTACAGCCGCCGCTTTACGATCCGAAGATGGATGATGCCCCCAACTACGGCAACACCGGAGCGACGATTGGCCATGAGCTGACGCACGCCTTCGATGATGAGGGACGTCAATTCGATGCGAAGGGCAATCTCAAGGATTGGTGGACTCCAGCCGATGCCAAGGGGTTTGAGGACCGCATCAACTGCGTTCGCGATCAGTATGCGCAGTATGTGATCGTGGATGACATTCACATCAATTCCAAGCTCACAAGCGGCGAAGATGTCGCTGATCTTGGCGGTACACTACTGGCCTACATTGCGTGGAAGATGCAAACCGCAACGGAAACATTGACGCCACGCGATGGATTCACGCCGGATCAGCGATTCTTTATCGGTATGGGGCAGTGGGCTTGCGAGAACGTGAGGCCGGAAGATCTTCGCGTGAATGCATTGACCGATCCGCACTCGCCTGGCTTTGCGCGTATCAATGGGGTGGTCAGTAACATGCCGCAGTTTCAGAAGGCATTCGGGTGCAAGGCTGGCCAGCCGATGGTGCATGAGCATGAGTGCAAGGTCTGGTGAGAGCAAAGCAAGCAAAAGGCCCCGAAGTGTTGCCTTCGGGGCCTTTTGCTATTTCGTGAAGAACTATGCGGTCTTATTGGCTGCAGGTTTCGCTGGTTGCACGCCGTTAGGCTGCGCGGGCGCGTATTTGGAAGCGCACTTAGCCTGAAGCTGCGTGGCATGGAAGACACCGTCTTTACCGAAGGTGCCAATGGCCAGGGCCTGCGCATCGCCTTTGAAGGTGTCCGGCGGGGGCTCGGAGCCCTGGTAATTCACAACCACAAAATGCGGATTTGGCGTTGCCTTGGGATTGTGGCTCTCAAATTCAGTCAGCACAAAGGTGACGTGGGTCCCGCTTTGCTGAATGGTGTCAGGCTTTACGAATCCTTCGACGCGCAGGTGGGTCTTGTAAGCCTTGTCGCCCATGTTGTGCATCTCGGCAACCGTAACGTAATAGCTTTGATTGGCCGCGGCGCCGGAATAGGCAAGGTAGCCGATAGTTCCAAGAATGATGACAGCGGCGATCGCGATGCGAATTTGCTGCGCAGAGAATTTCATTAAAAGATACCGCCTGCGACTGACCCACAAAAATCTTTCTCTTGAGTGGATCGTCACTTACTACTTTACGAGGCGGAAGGAATGAGGGTCAAACTTTGGGGGAGGGCTGGAGAAAAGGCCGGCTGCACGCATCGGGCTTGATCTTCTGCGTGCAGCCTGGGGGAGGGAATCGAAAACTTGGTTAACCGATAAAGGTTGAGGAAGAGTCCGGGGGAGGGAAACTTCGGTGTTAAACGTTCTCGTCCTGCCAGTGAATACCGAAGCTGGGAGAACAAACTTACAGGTTGCGCGGTTGTGGTCGAACGTGACAGAAGCGGGGGAGGCAACTGTCACAACTGGTAACAACGCATTCGAAACCGATACTACAGCCCGTCCGCAGAGCCTCGGAACTCTCCCAAGATCTGCACCTTGGTAACTGATCGATGGGTACTGTTGGGACGTCTTTAGTAATGTTACTGTGCCTGATTTTTTGGCTGGAGTCCAGAGAAAAGTTGGCGATTTACAGATTTTTTATGTCTGCGCCCATGGTGCTCAATTTTTAGTGCAAATGTTTCCCATTTTCGAACGGCTGAACGCTTCAGAGCCTTATCAGCGAGCCTGTTCCAGCATTCCAGCGGCGCGATTCAAGGCCTGGGTGAGCAGAGCGAGCTGCTGGGCCGCGAGGTCGGTGTTCCTGGCGTCGAGCGCTTCATTTACACCCGGAATCACTGCCGCAGCGTATCCGCTGTATTCCCCAGGTGCATAGATCAAATGTTTATACCAGGGACGGTTGGGTAGCCCGGCTTGCGAGAGAAACTGGTTTTCGGTCTGACGAAGAATCGTATTGAAGCGCATCAGCTCGGCCTGCGATTTTCCTTGCAGGTTTGTCTGAAGCATCCGGGCGGCCTCTGCTGCCCTCATGAATCGCGCTCCTGCGGATTGCGCCGCTGAGAAATCGATTGATCGGGCGGCTGCTTTATGGCGCGCCGCATCGAGTGAGGCGTTGATGGCTCTTGCATAGGCCACATAATCGTATGGCAGGACATCCGCATCGGCCATGTGCAGGGCTTCGAGCCCAAGTACACGGGCGATCTCCTGCAAGTATTCGAAGGTGGGATCGGCATTTTGAATAAACCAGGTGTAATCGTCGAAGACGGAGTGATAGACACCGTAGCTGCCGCGTGAACCGATGTCGGTGGAAGGAACGCCGGCATGCTGGAAAAACGGCGTATAGTCCGATCCGCTGCCCAGGTCGCCAACCGGAGCTTCCCCTAAATTGTCGATTCCGCTTTTTGATCCACGCAGGGAGTTGCTCTCGCGATTCTCGCTGCCTGAATCCAGCTTCCAGTGCATGTACACGCTGCCGCCCTGAGGGCTAGGCACCTGTTGCGCGACCTCGCGAAGAAACTGCTTGAGAGAAGGAACAGCTTCGGCCCCAAATTCAGATCCGGTGACAGCAACATCGGTGTTGAAGTAGGCGACGGCGTGATCCAGAGCATGGCCATGTTGCTCCACCCACTCGGTAGAGCCAATCAGGCCCTCCTCTTCTGCATCCCAACTGGCGAAGAGGATGGTTCGTTTCGGGCGCCATCCTTGCTTCAGCAAAGAACCGATGCCATGAACCGCTTCCAGCATCGCCGCCGTTCCGCTGCATGGATCGGCCGCTCCATACACCCATGCGTCGCGGTGATTGCCGACGATCACCCAGTCCTGAGGGAATTGCGAACCTCGGACTTTGCCAATCACATCCCAGATAATTCGCAGCTCGTAATCCTGGTCGGAAACAAGATGAACAGTGACGCCGGTGAACGCGCCTGAACCGCCTGTGTGATAGCTGAACGGCAGCGCGCCCTGCCATCCCTTGGGAACAGTGGGTCCTTTAAGCGCGCGAAGAATGGGCGCGGCGTCGTGGGAACTGATCGGTATGGCGATGATGCTGGGTTGATTGCCGGTCTTGAGCGGATCGAGGCGAGCCGAGTCGGGCAGGTCAAGGGTCGAGGCAACTCCGGGCGTCTCCGGATCGCCAGGGTATTTGAACAGATATTGGACAGAGCCTCTCTGTACGCCTGTATCCGGCCGCCACGGTCCATTGGGATATGGATCGCCCTGAAAATATCCGTCATCCTGGGGGTCGGAGTAGATGAGAACACCGATAGCGCCACGTTGCTCCGCAAGATAGACCTTGACGCCACGGAAGTTTGCGCCGTATCGCACCAGCACGACCTTGCCGTGCAGGTCTACTCCGTCGCGCGCGAGTTTGTCGAAGTCTTCAAGCCGGCCATAGTTGGCATACACGACTTCGCCGGTCACATCGCCCGATCCCGAGGAACCAGCAAAGGGCATCACTATGCGTGAATCATCCTGAAACGCATCGTCGGATACGTGTTCCCATGAGGGACCGATCACCAGCAGCCCGCCGTCGTCCGAGTGCGCCTCAATGCTGACTTTGCGCGGCTGGTTCATCAGCACTTTGTATGGAACAATTTCGGTTTCAAGCCCCGCTGCACGGAATTTCCGTGCGACGTAAAGCGCAGTCTCATGATCCTCCGGAGTGCTTGCGAGATGCGGTTGAGCCGTGAGGAACTTAAGCTCCTGTCCCGCCAGACTCGCGTCCGGAACGGGAAGGAATTCCGCATCGATTTTGGCTTGTGCTGTGAAGTCGTTGTAGCCGAATACGGAGGGCGGAGTCTGGCCCGATGTGAGCGCGGCGTTGCTTAGAGCAAAAGCGATAGCCCAAAACCACGTCTGGAGCGCCATGAAACGGAAGGGCCTGAACGCGAACATGAATCTGAATCCTTGATTTGGAAAGACCTAGATCGACGTAAAAGCCAGATTACACCAGCGATTTACCGTCGGGACCTGTTCTCGCATCTATTAAATGTAAGCAGGCGTGAGGTTTCCTCCACGATCGAGGGTATTGACTCCTCCAATGTGGGATTGTTAGGTTCTCCCGGTCGGCTTATTCCTAACGAGTGCACGCAGGGGGTCATATATTTATGGGAATTCTCGCGGATTGGATGGCTGCTCGTCATGGTCACGTATCTATCATTGAGCGTTATACAGAAGATACCCAAAGGGCTTTGACGTTCGCTAAGCAGGAGGCATTACGACGCGGGCAATCGCAGGTGACGCCAGCCGATCTGCTGGCCGGCCTGATGGAAGAAGAAGAACATCGCGCCGCCCGCATTGCCAGGCTTAAACAGAATGCCAGCTATCTACGTTGGCTCATTGAGCTGCCGCAACTTCCTATGCGCACGCACGAGGCCTCTACCGATGTAAACTCCGCAGTTTTTGATGCGGAGTCCCGGCAGGCATTGGCGTATATGGTGCTTGAGGCCGATCGAGATCGTGAGTATTGGATCGATACCGATCACCTGCTACGAGGGTTGCTCTGTTTTCCCAACCGGGCCGACTTTGCGGTTTTGAAGACAGAGGTGGATCTGCAAAGTCTGCGGCATGATTCACGCATCGACCGTGATCGGTTTCCCGCCGGTCATGCGCCTAAAGGAAAGATTACAGAATACCTGGTGAGAAAGTATGTGGAGTGGCTTGCACCGCCGGCAATTGGACTTGCCTGCTATCTCTATATCCTCATCGAAGGGCTAGGATCGGCCCTTCTGCCACAAGTTCACTAGGGCTAAGCAGAGTCATCAATCAACGCGGCGCGGGAATCTGGATATCTTTAAGATAGTTCACGCTCAGCGTACCTTTTGCCTGCGCTGTAGGCAGCAATGTCGGATAGAACTGAACGAAAGTTGTGTCTACCGCACCATGCTGCGCATGGCACGAATAGCAGGGCGCTCCGGATGGGATCAGCGTGGCCTTGGTTTCATTCGCTACATCGAAGAAAGCCCATTTTCCAGGAAATCGTGCTTCGTCCTTGACATGAAGTTCCAGCCCGATGACCGCACCGCTTTGAAAATGCCCGGATTGATTGATCGATCCTTTGCTCGATGCTCGACGTGATTCCAGCACAAGAACCGTCTTATCCGGCCAGGTGCCTGTTTGTGAGAATGCCCGATAGGCTTCTGGGTTCACAAAAACGTTATCGAAAGTCGAACCTTCATCGTTGGCGGATGCCTTAGGCGTGTAGCTCATATCGATACCGCTGGTGAGGTAGATCCATTCGCGGTACTGCAGCGGCGGAATAAGGTCTCCGTCTTTGGCATAGGAAAGCTTGTATCTCGCTGGGGTGTCGGAGTTGGATTTAGCGTCAACGTCTTTCGGCGTGGGAGCAAAAGCTATGCTCAGCACGATCGAAGCAAATGTTCCCAGGCAAACCAGTCGAACAGACTTTCGAGACACCAATAGATTCTCCCGTGTCCTGTGACACCGCCGCTGTCGCTCGGTCGTGAAACAGCGGCGGAGACTTGATCGTAAATGGAAATTCGCGGATCAGGCTACGAGTTGCGCGCAGTGCGAGCAGCGCTTGGCTTCCAGGGGAATTTCGCTCAGACACTCCGGGCATTTTTTCGTAGTGACCGGCCCCGGTGCTTCTTGCGGATGGAGTCTCTTCATCATGTATTGCATCGGCAGCACGATGGCGAAATAGATCGCTGAAGCCACCAGCAGGAAGTTGATCAAAGCGTTCAGAAGTTTGCCGATGTGAACTACACCAGGCGCAATGTAGCCGGCAGGAAGGGGATTGGGAGGTGGAGGCACTGAGTGAAGGACAGGTACGTGGATTACGAGCGAAGAAAAGTCCGGTGTGCCGATGAGAGCTGAGATCAGCGGAGTAATTACATCCGCGGTTACTGAGCTCGTGATAGCGCCAAACGCCGCGCCGATGATGACGGCGACAGCCAGATCAACGACGTTTCCACGGAGAATAAAATCCCGAAATCCTTTGAGCATATTCTCTTTCTCCTCAAAATTCTGTGAGCCGAATCTGCTGATCGCAGGACTCGAGTCCTGTCGCGCTCATCGTACAGGTTCAAGCTTCTCAAGGGAAGCCTGAACTGGATTACTGCTGAAGCAGACCGGAAAATGAGAGGACCAGAAGAAAAGCGATAGTGAGCATCACCATCAGATCGACATAGATGAGTAAGAGGACTCCGCCGTGATAAAAGCTCCAGCGTTTCTGGAGACAGCGGGCGTGATCCCATGTGGCAAGACAGGTCAGCAGCAACGGCAGAATAAGCCACATGCTGGGTCTTATATCGGGATAGCCGCTAAGCCACAGACTGGCCCAAAGCGAGCCCAATGTGATGACAGTGCCTCGCACAAGAGATTTGCGGCTCAGATGAAAGATGGCAAAACGACGCAGCACAGAACTTTACTCTACGGTAAAGCAGGTCGATAGAGAAATGTCACATGTGCCTGTCCGGTGATCGCAATAGCGGGTTTTCTGCGAAAAGAGCGTTCGCTGCATAAATACCCTTCATTAAGTATTTTGCTTCACTTGCCGATGCAGAGAGCAGACAGTGTGCTGGATCTCGGATACAGCACAGCGGTCGAACTTCTGTTTCGGATCTGGAGATGAAGGCGTCGAACACAAGAAAATATTCCCTGAGTCGTACGCTCAAGGCGAGCTTGCGATTGACCGGAGTATTCCTGATGCTATCGGTGGCCGCAGCCACTCCAGCAATAGGTCAAGTAACATTTGCCGGTTCTCAGATCGTGTTGGCAGCGGGCGCTTGGTCAAAGCCCGCAGGAATAGCGGTCGATGCCTCTGGAGATCTATTCGTGGCGGATGCCGTCAGCGGAGCCGTCGCGGAGCTGGCGAATGCTTCGGGATCCTTTGCGCCTCCAGAGACTGTGTTGTCAGGGCTCTCCAATCCATCGGCTCTGGCATTCGACAGCATGGGGAATCTGCTGATAGCGGACTCTGGTAATGGAAGAATTCTCATGCTCCCTACGAGGAGCAACGGTTTTGGCGCGATAACAACAGTAGCCAGCGGCCTGGGTCGGCCTGCAGGCATGGGATTCGATGCTGCAGGGAATCTTTACTTTGCCGATACCGAAAATAATGTTGTCATGCAAGCTTCGTTGGCCGCAGGCGTTTACAGCGCACCCGTAGTTGTCAGCACAGGATACAACGCACCTGTGGGGGTTGCATTCGATGGCCAGGGCGACCTCTTAGTTGCTGATGCAGGCAATCACAGGGTCACGCTTCAACACGACAACGCAGGCACGTTTGGCTCGCCAGGCAGCTTCATAACCTCAATAACCCCAACGGCTATTTGGAGCGACAAGACCGGCGACATATACATCGGTGATTCAAGCTCTTCCCGCGTGCTCACATACACCTGGTATTCTCCGCTTTCCCGATTTACGAGCATTGCCTCCATGGGAAGTCAGTTGTCCGAACCTGCAGGCATAACGGTTGATAGCAAAGGAAATATGTTTATTGCTGATGCGGGAGCCGGCACAGTACTCGAATCTGTCACTACGGCATTCCCATTCGGAGCCATCGCGGCAGGGGCGAGCAGTTCAGCGATCACATACAATTTCGCGATTCCCGCAGGAACAACACTCGGGCAAGCCATCGTCTCAATGAAAGGCATGCAGGAAGCAGATTTCGTCGCAACGGGAGCAGATAGTTGCTCCGGTCGTACATTTCCGGTCGCTTTCGACTGCGGTGTTTCGGTCATCTTTCATCCCCAAGGTACAGGCATGCGCCCTGGAGCAGTCGAGATTATGGATGGAACGGGAAATCCGGCGACTATTGCATTTTTGTATGGAACTGGTATTGGCGCGCGCTTCACGTATGCTCCTGCACGAGTCACAGTATTGGCTTCACTGCTGAATGCACCTGCGGGGGTTGCAGTGGATGGCAGCGGAGATCTGTTCATTTCCGATACGGGCAACAATCGTGTCCTGGAGCTGCCGTCGATGGGGTCTGGCTATGGAAGTCTCACTCCATTACCCATTGCTGGACTAAATGCTCCTGCCGGTCTCGCAATCGATGGGGCCGGAAATCTCTATGTAGCTTCGTATGGAAACGATCGCGTGATTCGTTTGCCATGGCTAGGCGCTCAGTTTGGAACTCAATCTACGGTTGGCACTGGACTTTATGGGCCATCGGCTGTTGCAACCGATAGTCAGAGCAATGTGTATGTTGCCCAAACTCTTGCGCAGACAATCCTTCGGATTCCCTGGTCGGGCAATAAGTTTCTCGCGGAAACAGATGTGGGAAACTATACGGGAGAGCCCGTGGGCATAGCAGTGGGAGCAACTGGAAATGTTCTGTTTGACAGTCCTTATCACAACTACGTTGCTGAAGTTCCATGGCTAGGGTCCGGATATGGTTACGAAATTTATCTGACCAGGCTCAATACTTCCTCTCCATCGCAAATGGTCACTGACGGAAACAGTAACCTTTACATTCTTGATACGGCTAAGAATCAGGTGATTATGGTGCCCTGGCTGGGCACCGCGTATGGCACGCCGATCACCGTGGCAAATGGTTTCAATGCCCCGCAAGGGCTTGCAATCGACAACAATGGAGCGTTGTATGTCGCGGATACGGGAAACAATCAGGTAGTTAAAATCGATCTCTCCATCCCAGGCTCATTAACCTTTCCAACAACGTATGTAGGATCGACGAGCTCCGGTGCAGGACAGTCGGCAATTGTCGAGAATACCGGCAACGCTTCGCTGGAATTGGAGAGTGTAAGTTTTCCTGCTGATTTTTCTGAAACCTCCGCAAGTACATGTGCGCCTGGGGAAGTTTTGGCTGCTGCTGCAGGATGCACCCTCGCGGTAAGTTTTGCACCTGCTCATACCGGCAACCCGCTGGTGGAATCTCTCAATCTAAGTTCCGGCGATCTGAGTTCGAGTGATGCGTCCGATGAGGCGTCCTTTAGCCTGTCTGGCGTAGCGATTCCGCAGACGTCTCAAACGATTTCTTTTCCAGCCATAGCCGGAGAGACGTACGGAGATGCTCCCGTGATATTGACCGCAACTGCCAGTTCGGGATTGGCCGTTCAATATCAGATTCTCAGTGGCCCCGGAGTTATTTCGCACAGCGGAAATACATATTCATTGCGATTCTCCGGAGCCGGCAAAATCCTTCTCGAAGCGACTCAGGGAGGTAATGCTCAGTATCAAGCTGCAGCTTTAGTGATCCTTTCTGTCACGGTGAATCCGGCAGTGATGATAGTGGTTCCCGCGAATGCAAGCGCAACATACGGGAAGATTCCTTCGTCGTTCTCGTATTCGCTGACCAGAGCCGTGAATGGTGACAATCCGCTCAATGTGACCAGCGGCAAGCCTGTTCTCACGACAACCGCGATGGGTAGTTCTTCTGCAGGTTCCTACGCGATCGTTGCAACGCAAGGTACGCTTTCGGGGGCCAACTATGTGTTCGCGTTTACAACAGGGACACTCACTATTGCCAAAGCAGCGCTTCAGGTGAGCGGTGTTGCCGTTTCACAGGCGTATGGCAGCGCATTACCTGTTTTTGCATGGACGATGAGCGGATTCGTCAACGGAGACACAGCCAGCATCGTGAGTGGCGCTCCTGGGCTTTCGACAACCGCGAACTCTGGCTCGCCAGTTGGTTCGTATCCCATCGCAATTTCCACGGGGTCATTGTCTGCAGAGAACTATTCGTTTGTGCTCCATAACGCAACGCTCACAGTTACTGCCGCACAGCTCACTGTAACGGCTACTTCCGCGAGCATCACGTATGGACAGGCGATTCCAACGCTGGGTTATACAATCTCGGGATATGTAAATGGCGATCTAGCCAACGTTGTGAGCGGCTCCCCGGTTATATCGACGACGGCTACGCAAGGCGCTGTAGCAGGAAGTTACAGCATCGTTTGTGCTGCTGGTACTTTGTCCGCCGTCAACTATAGCTTTCACTGCGTCAATGGAACACTCTCCATTCAAAAGGCCATGCTTACTGTTTCTCCGAATGGGGCGAGCATGGCCTATGGCTCCGCTCTACCGGCGTTCGGTTACAGTTTTTCGGGATTCGTGAACGGTGATAGCTTCGCGAGCGCCGTAACAGGAGTGCCTTCGTTTACGACGACAGCAAACTCGCATTCGAAGCCTGGATCTTATGTCATTAATGCGAGCGTTGGATCGTTATCAGCGAAGAACTATTCGTTCAGTTTCGATTCGGGCACTCTTACGGTTACGAAAGCGGTCCTCAGCGTATCAGCGAACAACATCTCCGCTGCGCAGGGCAGCGCGCTTCCACCACTGACGTATTCCGCCACCGGCCTGGTAAACGGGGATACGCTTGCAAACGCAACGACCGGCGCACCTCTACTCACCACAAATGCAAATATGGCTGCCGCCGGATCATACCCGATCATCATTACGCAGGGTACGATCTCCTCCGCGAACTACCAGTTCTCGCTTACTAACGGCGTACTGACGGTCGCGCCGCCTGTAGCTCCTACGATTGCGAAACCAACTCCCCAGCAGCCAAGGATTCGGAATACGGCGAGCGTAGCACCCCTCGTTCTGTGATGATGGCGGTTACGTATTTTGCCGGTGTCACGTCAAAGGCAGGATTGCAAATGCCGACCCCATGGGGAGTAAGCTGCTTGCCGCCATGGTGCGTTACCTCGCGCGCAGGCCGCTCCTCGATCGGAATATCTTCTCCCGTCTTCGTAGCACGATCAATGGTTGACCACGGAGCGGCAACGTAGAAGGGAATGCCGTGCTCTTTGGCCATGATTGCAACGGAGTAGGTCCCGATCTTGTTGGCGACATCGCCGTTGGCCGCAATGCGGTCAGCTCCAACCACGACAGCTTTGATCTTGCCCTGGCGCATTAGGCTTGCGGCCATGCTGTCGCAGAGCACCGTGGTAGGAATTCCGTCAGCCATCAGTTCCCACGCAGTGAGGCGCGCTCCTTGTAGGAAGGGCCGGGTTTCGTCGGCATACACATGAATCTGTTTCCCGCGCTCGACTGCACCGCGAATCACCCCCAGCGCTGTGCCGTAGCCGCAGGTAGCCAGAGCACCAGCGTTGCAGTGCGTCAACACACCACCGTCGTCGGGCATCAGATCAGCTCCGTGAGCGCCGATGGCTTTGCAACTGGCAATGTCTTCGTCATACATCGTCAACGCTTCGTCAAGAAGCGATTGTTTGACTTCATCAAGCGAAGCGCCCTGGCCTTGCAGCCGCAAAAAGAGGACCTTCATGCGATCGATAGCCCAGAACAGATTCACGGCTGTAGGGCGCGTCGAAGCCAGCTTTTCGCAGATCTGCTCGAACTCGGGAGCAAATTCTTCTGTGGTGAGCGCATCTGTGTCTTTTGCGCCGAGAGCGACACCCATCGCCGCGGAGACGCCGATGGCTGGGGCTCCGCGAACCACCATGGTTACAATCACATCCGCTACCTGCTGGTAGGTGGTGGCGAGCACATAGCTTTCTTCGAGGGGAAGCTTCGTCTGGTCGATAAAGCGGACACCGTCCGGCGTCCATTCAAGAGTGAGAATCATCCTTTTTAGTGTAAATGCAACACGGCTGACACGTTAAACATGGGCTCCCATCGCGCCCGCCCGCACAAGACACGCCAGCTTTGCCAAAATGCTGAAGCCGTCGCAACTAGAAGATTTCAGAGTGATCTACTTTGCTTTGGAAATGTTTACATTTATTACTGGACGTTGTGCCTCTCGTCTGATTAGAGTGAACTTCGGCGTGTTCCCAAAATTTGGCCGGTGGAGCGGCTCTGCTTGATACACACAGAACTGACCTATGTCGACTGGATAATCATGCTGTTGTACTTCGTGTTTGTGCTGGGCATTGGCTTTGCCCTCAAGCGCTTCATGAAGACCAGCAAGGACTTCTTTCAAGCCGGGCGAGCATTGCCGGCCTGGATCTGTGGCCTGGCGTTTATCAGCGCCAACCTCGGCGCGCAGGAAGTGATTGGAATGGGAGCGTCGGGCGCCAAGTATGGCCTTGAGACCGCTCACTTCTACGGCATCGGCGCCATTCCCGCGATGATCTTTGTCGGCATCTTTATGATGCCGTTTTATTACGGCTCCAAGGCCCGTTCCGTACCGGAGTTTCTACGCCTGCGGTTCGACGAGAAGACGCGTGCTCTGAATGCCTGCTCTTTCGCCGTAATGACGGTTTTCTCATCCGGCATCTCGATGTACGCTATGGCGCGCCTGATTCAGGCGCTACATGTCTTTGATCATCTGTTTCTCGTGATGGGCTGGCCGCTTGGATGGATCTTCACCTTTTCGATCGTCCTTTCGGCCATCATCGTTCTGCTGTATATCTTCCTCGGCGGCCTCACGAGTGCGATTTACAACGAAGTGCTGCAATTCTTCCTCATCATTGCGGGCTTCCTGCCGCTGGTATTGATTGGACTGAAGAGTGTCGGCGGTTGGCAGGGCATGAAGACCGCGGTAGCGTCCATCGATCCACGCATGCTGCATGAGTGGAAAGGCATCATGCACCCGGCGACGAACCCCATGGGCATCGACATCATCGGCCTGGCGATGGGTCTTGGATTTGTCCTGGGCTCCGGCTATTGGTGCACTGACTTTCTTGTCATCCAAACGGCGATGGCCTCGCATAACATGGACGCCGCCCGCAAGGTGCCATTGATTGCCGCGCTGCCTAAGATGATCTTCCCGTTTCTGGTGATTTTGCCCGGACTGCTTGCGATTTCCATCGCCACACCGCATACAACCACAACAGTGAGCATGCAGGGCGGAGCAATCATCCACGAGACCAACATCGTTCCGCCTGAGGTCGAGCAAGGCAGGGGACTGGTTCCGGCCAAGGTTAACCCCGTTACCGGTAAGCCGATGCTTGATGCCAGCGGCAAGCCATTGCTGGACTACGACATGGCCACGCCCAACATGCTGCTGCACTTCTTCCCGACCGGCATTCTCGGTCTTGGATTGACGGCCCTGCTTGCGAGCTTCATGAGCGGCATGGCGGGCAACGTTACGGCCTTCAACACCGTTTTCACATACGACCTGTACCAGTCCTACATTCACAAAAATGCAAGCGACAAGCATTATCTTGCGGTAGGGCGGTGGGCTACCGTTGGCGGCATATTGTTATCCATCTGCACGGCTTACGCGGCCATCAATTTCAACAACATCATGGATACGCTGCAACTGGTGTTCTCGTTCGTGAACGCGCCGTTGTTCGCAACGTTCCTCCTGGGTATGTTCTGGAAGAGGACAACGGGCGACGGAGCCTTTATCGGCCTCATCTCTGGCACGCTCGCCGCCGTGCTGCATCATGGGCTCTCATTGCCTCTGGAAGCGCACCCTGGCATTCATGGCGGATGGATTCACGTGCTGCATACCTACCCGAGTGACATGGCGCAGAATTTCTACACGGCGATCTGGGCTTTCTCGGCAAACCTCATCATCACAATTCTTGTGAGCCTAATGGGCAAGCCGAAGCCGGAAGCAGAGCTGGTTGGTCTGGTGCATTCACTTACGCCAAAACCGGATACGGGACATGCAACATGGTGGCGGCGGCCAGAGGCACTGGCTGTTTTGCTTGTGGTACTGCTGGTGGTATTGAATATTTTCTTCTTCTGAGCATGGCGCTGGAGGTACGGCAATGAATCTTGATTTGCGCATCCCAATGGGACTGCTGTTTACTCTCGTGGGTCTGATCCTCACCCTCTACGGCGCGGGCACAAATGGCAGCCCAATCTATGCGAGTTCGCTCGGTATCAATGCCAATCTCTATTGGGGCCTGGTGCTGCTGGTGTTCGGCGGCAGCATGTATATTCTTGGCCGCCGTGGTCAGAGGCGCATGGAGCGTGAACCGCAGAAGCCAGCGGATACGGATTCCGGCGCGGCGAGGCGCGGACACTGATTAGCAGATTCCTGCGAGAGGAATCGTCAGCCCGAATCGTTACCCTTGTCTTACTCTCTGGATCTAAGATCACAGCACAATCGGGAGCATAGGTTTAATATGTTCTCCACGACGATCCTCCGGAGGTTTGCAAAACAGCGCGAATGATCCGGAAGGAAGCTGTCCCATCACTGTTGCAGGGAGGGATGGATGGAAGTTGAAATTACTGCACGTCAGGTAAAAGTTTCTAAAGGACTCAAAGCGGGTGCTGAAGAGGGAATCGGCAGAATTGGCTTGATTTTGGGCAAGATCACCTCGGCGGCATTCACGTTCCGCGCGGAACGTCATCTACAAATCGTAGAAATCTCACTACAAAGCCGGAATCACAATATCGTGGCTCATGGCGAAGGCGCCACCCAGGAGTCTGCGCTGCGCCAGGCTCTTGTTCATGCTGAACAGCAGGCACAAAAGTTTCGGGATCGCACCCGCACGCGAAAGCGTCTGCCTAAGCTGGCGACAGCGATTCCCGAGCCTCGCGTACCCCGAAAGGCAGTGCGCGTTCGCAGATCGGTCGGGCTGGAGCATGGAACCGAACCCTCACCCGAAGATCACTTTAGCCATGGGAACGGGCATCGCGCTCCAATCGCGCGTCCACCCGGCAAGAAAACAAAGGCAGCAATTACGGTTCACTCATTTCCCGGCAAGCCGATGGTCGTTGAGCCGCATATCCTTAGCGCAGCCGAGGCTCTGGCAATTCGCCCGATGACCGTTGAAGAGGCGGTTAAAGAGGCGGAGTTCCAGGATCGCGATCTTCTTATCTTCCGCACTCCTGCTGGGGATCTGTATGTCCTGCATCGTCGCCGGGACGGCAAGATGGAGATGGTCGAAGTGCCGTAAGTTCTTGAGGGATTTGCTCAAAAGGAACTGAGTTGCATTCGCAACTAATGTGGGATCGATGGCATGGCTCCCTTCGGTTTAGGATGGGGCCATGCCACGCGTTTCTAAAAACGGCGATCGAGTTGCGCGCGGCCGCGCGGCTGCAAGCTCTGCTGAAAATCCCGTCGCAGATTCCCGAAACCCCACAGGCTCAAAAGAGCTGGTGATTGTTACAGGAATCTCCGGTGCGGGAAAAGCATCTGCTCTCAAGGCGTTTGAAGACCTTGGATACTATGCGGTAGACAACCTCCCATTGGAATTGCTGCCGGGATTCGCTGCGCTGGTCAAGAACTCTTCAGAAATTGAAAAGGCTGTTCTCGTCGTGGATGTCCGCGAAGGACCGACGCTGGACAGGCTGCCCGCTGTTTTGCTGGGCGTGAAGAAGACACTGCGGACCAGTGTTGTTTTTCTGGAAGCGTCGGATGCTGTTCTCGTTCGCCGTTACTCGGAAACCCGGCGTCCGCACCCGCTGAGCCGGTCAGAGATGGTGGTGCGTTCCATCACCTCTGAGCGGCAGCTTCTGGACCCTGTACGAAATGTTGCGGATTCCATCATCGATACATCCGGCTTCAATGTCCATGAGCTGCGGGCTTACGTACAGGCTAAGTTCGGACCGCAGAACGGAGATGAGCGAGGAAGTCAGCTTCTGGTCTCGTGCCTGAGCTTTGGATTCAAGAACGGCGTGCCGCTGGATGCGGATATGGTTTTCGATGTGCGCTTTCTTCCCAACCCGCACTTCGTACCGGAGTTTCGCAAGCTGACTGGGCGTCATCCTAAAGTGGCCAAATACGTGCGGGATTTTCCGCAAACAGCAGAATTCCTCACGCGTGTGACGGATATGATGCTGTTTCTGCTGCCGCACTACGAAAAAGAAGGGAAGAGCTATCTGACGATCGCATTTGGCTGCACCGGAGGCCAGCATCGTTCGGTCATGATGGCAGACGAAATGGCAAAGCGGCTCGGCAAAGCGGGCTATCGAGTGAAGGCCGTGCACCGGGACATGCCGCGATGACGAAAAGACTACAAAATAATTGGGCAGCGAGACCGGTTGAAACTGATTGAGCTTGGCATACGCAAACAGAGCATCGGTTCCCCGGTGCTCTGTTTGTAATCGCCTGCGATTTCCTTACTGTCCTTCGATGACCCGTACAGGCGTGTGCTCTGAACGATCGATGGCTCTGTCGAACCTCGGGCTGGTGAGCGTTCCGTATTGGACATTACGGAGTGCGTAACTTCCATCCCTGACGTCAAAGATTACAGCCACCTTACTCGGATCGTCGTTGTCTCCGCCTGGCGTGAGCGTGCAGTTGAAGGCTGTAGGCGTGTCTTTGCTTTGAATAGTTAGGACACGGTTATATATTTGTTCCTGCTTGAGTAGATATTGTCCGGCGGGGTATTGCTCGCCGCCTACGCTGAAGTTGAAAGGGATGGTAACTCTAGCTTCGGCTGCTGCCTGAATAGATGTTAATCCGGCAGTTGCCAGAGCGCCTGAAACGAGTAACAGTTTACCAATGGTAGAAATCATCGTATCCTCCTGATCCTTGCATTTGTCGTTGCGAATAGCTCCAAATGTGGGACAGGGACCGCGCCCTGGTAAGATGGCGATCCTTTCTATCGTCAGCGCAGCATGATCTGCTGTCTGGTGCCGGCTGGTTACAGCGCAATTCCGATAAGCGGTTACTCTGCTCGGAAACTTACGTGTGAATTCGCTCCAGCGCTTACATCTGATTAGACGATAAGTTCAGGAAGCAGTACATAAAGTTATGTGTTGTTTTGTAAATGTGGGGTAGCCGGCTCGAAGAGGGTTGATAAAACCACCAGCTAGATGCCGGGAACCAATTGAGCTATGTAGGAATAGCCAACACTTAGCTGCTCATAGAAGCCTGTCCTTCGGCTCATCGGGAAGTGACTACAAGCAGAAAGTGGAGCATGATATGCGAGAAGATGGTTTCCTATGATATATATCCGCACTCTATGCTGGAAGACCAACGGCTGAAAAACCAACAGGGCCTGTTCACACCATTGAGGAGACCCCGTCCCTGGGATTGCGGCAGATCTGGCCGTCCTCCAGATGTTGCCGAAATACTGTCTTCCCAATAGTGTGAACAGACCCTGGTGCTTGCGCATCGCACTGATCCATTTATGTATCCAGGGAGGGCCCGGGATCAGTGCGATGCGCAGCCATGCGCTTGACGGTAGGTTGACGGGAGGCGCAGGCGAGCTTCATTACTGGCCTTCGATCATCCGTACCGGTGTGTGCTCGGTTGTCTTTTCGCGTTTGTCGAGGCGCGGTGTGATCAGCGAGCGATACTGGATCGACTGCAGAGCGAACCGGTCGCCGAGATGGTCAAACTTGAGGATGACCTTGGAATCTGTTGGTGCGGGGTCACCAGCGCCGATGAGTGAGGTAAAGCTGACCGGAGCCTTCTTGGCCCACAAGATCACACTGTTGTGGGTTGAATCTTCGATTACGCTGTACTGACCAGCGGGGAACGCCTTGCCGCCAACCGTGAAATTGAAGGGAACATTCACGCGGGCTTCTGCCATCGCGGAGGTTGCTGCCAAAGCTGCGGTCGCCAGTATGACCGGCGCCAGAACGAACTTGTTAAAAGTGATTCGCATCGGTGTGTCCTCCTGCCTATGGTTTGGAGATTACCGATGCTGAAAAATAAAGTCGTTAAGTTCCCGTCCAGAATTCGTCAAAGTTTTCCGGCCAGTTCTTGACGGATCATTTCCACGTTTCTTGACGGATGAGCCAGCCCGCTCAGCTCGTCCTGGAGAGTGGAAACGACGATCTTTCGTTCTTGCGGAGGGATATTCTCCGCTGTCGTGAGTGCGTGTGCGAGCAACTCCGAGGCTTCCGCACCCGCTCCGCGCGCTACGGCGTGGCGAGCAGCCATGCTCAACGCTGTAACGGCTTGATGCCAGTGTCGTCCCGCTTCAAAGTGCATGGCCATTTCGCGGGCCACGGTCGATTCGCGGTCGCCAAAAATCTGGCCAAGCCGCTCGGCGATCCGTTTATGGCTGCGCGAGCGCCTGGAATCAGACTGGCGGCGGCACAGCACTTCACGGTACAGTCCATGACTGAAAGAGTAAAACCCAGATGAGCTGCCGTCGGGCAACTCATCACAGCCCGCGCGCTGTACATAATGCAAACGTCGCGCGAGCGCATCACAGGCCTCTTCTGTCTCGGCCAGATCCGCGTCGAGAGCCGCGGCAACAGCCCAGGCCGGGAAGGCCACATGCATCAGGCTTCCGGCTTCCAGCAGGCGTTGTTCCCGCTCGGTAAGCCGTTCCATCTCGAGCTCGATCATCTGCGCTAATCCCGCAGGCACACCGGTGCTCGCGTCATCCAATGTGCCGCGCACCCGCCAGATTGGCTCCCCATCTACATGGGTCTTAACCAGAGTGCCTTCGGCGATCAAGTGCTCCAGCAGCGCAGCGATGAAGAGGGGATTACCCTCCGAATGCCGGTGCACGAAGCTCGCAAGCCCAGGCGGCAACGTCTCTTGTTTCAGTTCACGTGCAAGCAGTTCATTGACAGCTGTGCGCTCAAGCGGCTGAAGCGTAATTTCGCAGCACAATCGCCGCATGCGCAGATCCTGCTGCAGCGCCTTCAACGGATGCTCCGCTGAGCCATGCTGCGGATTGAACGTAGCCAGCACCATGAGCTGCGCTTTAGCACGCCGCCGCGCAAGAGCCGAAATCAAATGCAACGTCGAAGCATCGGCCCAGTGCAGATCCTCAAGCACCAAAACCAGCGGCGTCTGCAGCGCAATCTCTTCCAGGGCTGTACAGAGATCCCCCGGCATTCTCGCCGGAGCAGAAGCGGGCGCAGGCGAATCGGAATTGCGGCCCAACGCGCTCAGCCACGCTGGCGCAACCTTAGCCAGTACGCGGCACACTCGTTCGCCCAGTGAGGAAGCGCAGAGATGGCCCAGCGCTTCCATAATGGGGTAATACTCTTCTTTTGGGCCGAACCCCTCGACGCACTGGCCGCGAGCCACGCTGCCCGGCAGTTTTGATTCCGCCAGACTACAAAACGCATCCACCAGCACAGTCTTCCCGATACCAGCTTCGCCGGTAAGAAAGATCATCTGCCTCTCGCCGTTCGTCAGCTTGTCAACAAACGATGCAAGATTCGCAAGCTCATCTTTCCGGTCAATAATTCGCGCGGTTGGAATGCCTGTGTCTGGGACAGCGCGCGTGTCGGCAGCATGTGACTGTGCCGGCTCGGGCTGACTGGCTGCATCGACCCGATCCGTAGCGCGCCGCATTGGATTCACGCCATTTGCTGGAGGGTTCTCGTTCGCTCTCTTTTCAACGGCCACATTTGCAGCCTCTGCCACGGTTGCAACGAATCGATAGCCGCGCTTCGGCAATGTCTGAATAAATCGTGGCTGGCCGGGATCGTCTCCCAGCACCTTGCGCAGCTCAAGCATGTAGGTACGCAGCACCTGCGGCTGCACATAGGTCTCAGGCCAGAGCGCTTCCAGCAACTCGTCGTGTGTAATCAGCCGTCCAGGATTCTCGACCAGATACCGCAGCACGGCGAATGGCTTTGGAGGCAGATCGATCTGACTACCGTCGTGCCATAGACACTCATTTGCTGTGTCCAGCCTGAACGACTCGAACTGCTTCATGCTACGGGGTTCTCCTCCTGACCACCTGATTGCAGTCTTTCAAGCAATCCGGCTGCCAGGGCGTTAGACTGCGGTTCGTCTGGATATCCGCATGAATTTATGGTGTCAATCGGCTTTCCGAAACCTTGCCCCACGGAAGATATATCAAGAGAAATGTCCGCTTACGGACATTCGTGTCTGCTCACGGACAATACCAGCGTCCCATCCGCAATCATACGTCTTCGGACGTGATTGCGTTCCATATCCAGTTGGACGTGTAATGCGATTGCCAATGGCAGCGCCGCATGTGTTTTTTGAGCGATCATCGCCTCACCAATCTGCCAGACCACCGATAAGCACTAGCGGATACAATGTGTAGATGCAGCGCACACAAATGCTCCAGCCCGGGGCGTATCCTCACATCGCCTGGGAGAGTGCCTCAGCATGAAGCGATTCTTTCGCCTCATTGGCTATGTAGTGCCTTATGCGCTGCAATCGTTCTTCGGCGTTATCCTGCTGGCAATCGTCGGTTTACTTGATCCGCTGCGTATCGCGCTCGTCGGGCCTATTCTCAACACCGTTCTCAATCCCTCGGCAAAAGGCGACAAAGTTCCTCTGCTGCCCAATTTGCCTGCAGGCTGGCACTTTGACCTGAATCAATTCGTGCCGGCTCAGATGCACGGCGACAATGCCTGGGCAGTCGTCGCATTTGCGCTCATAGCTATGACGGTGCTGAAGGGGATTTGTGACTATTCTGGCACCTATCTCGTCAACTATGCCGGCTTCGGCATGATCACTGACCTGCGCAATCATCTCTACGAGACGATCATGCGTAGCTCGGCAAGCTTCTTCCATAAGCATCCGACAGGGACGATCCTCTCTACGCTCATCAATGATGTAGAACGAGTCCAGACCGCGGTCAGCTCAGTTCTCAGCGAATTTCTCCAACAGATATTCACTTTTATCTTCACCCTTGCGCTGGTCATCAGCTACGGCGGCCGTCTGAGCTGGGCACTCCTGATTTTCGTTCCCGTCGTCATCACGTCGGCTCGCAAAATCGGCGGTACTGTTCGCGTGCGAACCCGAACCGGCCAGGATCGCGTTGCCGAGATTCAGAACATTCTTCACGAGACCATTACCGGTAACCGTATCGTGAAGGCCTTCAGCACCGAGCTATGGGAGATTCTGCGTTTCAAGAAGGCGGCGCGAAGACTCCTGCGCGCCAACCTGCGCAGTGTACGCATCCAGTCCATCAGCTCGCCGCTAATGGATGTCATCGCGTCGGTCGCCATTGCGCTGCTGATCTGGATCGGCCGTAACGAGATTCTTGCTGGGCGAATGACAGTCGGGGGCTTTATTGCTTTCCTGATCCTGCTTTTCAAGCTTTACGATCCTGTGCGCAAATTCGCCTTTTTCTATAACTCCTTCCAGCAAGCGATGGGCGCTTCTGTTTCGATCTTCAATTACCTCGATATCGAGCCGGATGTGCAGGAAATCTCACGCGCCAAAACACTCGGCGACTTTCGCGATAGGATTGCTTTTGAGCACGTAGGCTTTGCCTATTCCAATGAAGATGGCGAGCAGCAGGTGCTGCATGATGTAAATCTCGAAGTCCGGCGAGGCGAATTGCTGGCGCTTGTGGGGCCAAGCGGCGCAGGCAAGAGTACGCTGGTGAATCTGGTTCCGCGTTTTTATGACGTGAGTAGCGGGCGCATCGCCATCGACGGCGCGGATCTCCGCGACCTCACCTTGGCTTCGCTGCGGCAGCACATTGCGCAGGTGACGCAGGAGACGATCCTCTTCAACGACACCGTTCGCAATAACATTGCCTACGGTCAGCCCGATATTCCGAAAGCAGAGGTCGAACAGGCAGCGCGCCATGCGCTTGCACACGACTTCATTATGCGCATGCCGCAGGGCTATGACACCGTCATCGGCGAAAAGGGATTTCGTCTCTCAGGCGGTGAACGCCAGCGCATCGCAATTGCTCGCGCTATCTTGAAGAACGCGCCGATTCTCATCCTGGACGAAGCAACCAGTGCTCTCGATACGGAGAGCGAATCCCTGGTGCAGGCCGCGCTGAGCAACCTCATGCAAGGGCGCACCGTGGTCGTGATCGCGCACCGGCTCTCCACCGTTCGTCGTGCCACGCGCACCGTTATCCTCGAAAGTGGACGTATCACCGGCATTGGAACGCACGAGGAACTGTTGCAGACCTCGCCGACCTATCAGCGCCTGTATGAGCTGCAATTTCTGGGAACGGGGATGGATGGCGCGATTCCCGATCCAATCGTTACGATGGAGGCTGGCTTATAAACGCCGACATGCATACCTCTCCCATGGACTCTCATACTTTGCTCTCTGATTCGTCGAAAGCTGTTTCTCCGGTTTCCTCCATGACGGGCTTTGCCCGCGCGTCTGTCGATGTGGAGGGTTTTGGCAGCTACACACTAACGCTCAAGAGCGTCAATCACCGTTTCCTTGATCTACATCTCAGAATGCCGTCGAGTTTCGACGGCCTTGAAATGGAGCTGCGCCGCGTGTTGAAGGAAAACCTGCTGCGCGGCCACGTTGAGCTGACACTCACAGTCGATCGAAACTCCGCACAGGTTGCTGGATTGAACCGTGAGCTTGTCGCGTCGTACGTACAGGCGTTTCGCACCGCTGCGACGGAGTTCGCATTACCGGGCGACCCTGACCTCAACACCATCCTGCGAATTCCAGGTGTGCTGCAGGCTGAGCAGCGGATGGATGAATCCGCTACAACGGCTATAGCTGCCAGCGTGCTCACGCAGGTTGTGCCACTGATTGACACGCTTAAGACAATGCGTGCGCGCGAGGGTGCGTCGTTGGCGGCGGTACTGGAAGCAACGCTTGATCGTATGACCGATGCGGTGCGCCGAGTTGCCGAGTTGCGCGTGGAGGTAGAGGCACGGTATCAGGAGCGCCTCACCGAACGCATGGAAGCAGCACTAGGACCGGAAAACGTGTCGACGGTTGGCCGGCAGCGCATCGTCGAAGAGGTCGCCGTTCTCGTCGAGCGCAGTGACGTTTCCGAAGAGATCGCTCGCATGGAAACGCATATTCAGCACTTCCGCGAGGTGCTTGCTGCAGGCGGTGAGACTGGCAAGAAGCTCGATTTTCTGTTGCAGGAGATGAATCGCGAGGCGAATACACTGCTGTCAAAGACAGCGGGTGTCGCAGGCAAGGGAACCCTGATCACGGAACTTGGTCTCGCGATGAAAGCGGAGATCGAAAAGGCCCGCGAGCAGATTCAGAATCTGGAGTAAGCGGCTATCCAAGCCGGTTATTGGTTTAAAACAGATAAGGTTTTCAAAACACCGTTCAGGAAAGATTGAGTAACTGTGGCAGGCATTCTTTTTATCATTTCGGCGCCTTCGGGTTCGGGTAAGAGCACACTCGTGAACGCGCTGCGTTCGCAACTTGGCAGATTGGATTTTTCTGTCTCATGGACCACCCGCCAGCCGCGCGGCTCAGAGCAGAATGGGCGCGAATATTACTTTACGACGCGCGAAGAATTTGAACGCATGATCGCCGCAGGCGAGTTTCTGGAGCATGCTGAGGTCTTCGGCAACTACTACGGCACGGCGCAGCGTTCTCTCGACGAAGCAACTGCAGCAGGGCACGATCTGATTCTCGATATCGATGTACAGGGTGCAATGCAGGTGATGAGCAAGCTTCCAGAGGCGGTGACCATCTTCGTAATGCCCCCGAACCCTAAGGTTCTTAAGACGCGACTACGCAATCGCAGCCGCGCCGAAGGGGAAGTGAACGAGGATGTTTTGAATCGCCGGCTGGATGCGGCCAAGAGGGAAATTGAGAATTATCGCCGGTATAGATATATTCTGGTAAACGACGTTTTGGAGAGAGCCGTTGCCCAACTGGAAGCAGTTGTGGCGGTGGAACGAATGCGGCGCGAAGGCACGCCGCTGGATCATCGTACAAAGCGGGAGTTCGAGATTGCTGAGAGCTGCCGTGTAGTAAATTCCCGGGAACGCCTGCGGCCATTTTTAGAGTCGTTCGGTATTGATCCCGGAGAGGACCCGCAACAACCACGATTATTGTGAGGACACGGATGACCAACGAACCGACCCATGGAAATCATATCGAGACCAAGTTCGACTCCAACTATCGCAAGGTCATGGTGGCCGCGCGACGTGCACGGCAGATTCAATCCGGCGCGAGTCCGCTGATTCGCAGCCAGTCCAACAAAGCCTGCCGTCTGGCGCAGGAAGAGATTCAGGCAGGCAAGATCGCTTACGTTCACACCGGTCCGCCGCCTGAAAAGCCGACCAATGAAGATCCTGGAATTCCGATCCTGGCTCTCTAGCAACCGGAGTAGAGATAGATTCCGCAAGGCCGGCACGACAATGCCGGCCGAAGCGTTATGTGTTTGAATTATTTACGCTGCGATCACATCTGTTGCCCCTCTCGATCCTCCCATCGCTAAGTTTCGTTCGCGTTACAATCAACCTATGAAGGTGATGGTTGGCGTCTCGGGTGGAATCGCGGCTTATAAGGCCGCTGAACTTGTTCGGGCGCTGCAAAAACAGAATCTCGAAGTCCGCGTAACGATGACAGATGCGGCGCGGCAATTCATCCAGCCGCTCACCTTCGCCGCACTGACCGGCCATAAAGTCCTGACCAGCCTTTGGCCGCAGTCGTCCACAGCGGATGATGCCGACTCGTCCGGTTACGATGCAAGCATCGAGCACATCGCCGAGGCCCAATGGGCCGATGCGCTGGTTGTCGCGCCTGCCACGGCAGGCATCCTCGCCAAGTTTGCACATGGATTGGCCGATGACTTTCTGACAACGATGTATCTGGCAACGCAGGCGCCAGTGCTTGTGGCTCCCGCGATGAATGTGAACATGTGGGAGCATCCTGCAACCCAGGCCAATCTCGAGACGCTGCGCCAGCGAGGCGTACGCGTCGTTGAACCGGATGCGGGACATCTTGCCTGCGGCATGGTCGGCCCGGGGCGTATGGCAGAGCCTGAATTCATCGCTAATGCAGTTCTCAACGCTCTGGGCCGAAGCCACGATCTTGCCGGCGAGGTGGTGCTTGTCACGGCAGGCGGTACTCGCGAGGCGCTCGATCCAGTGCGCTTCCTCGGCAATCGCTCCAGCGGCAAGATGGGCTATGCGCTGGCCGAGGCTGCGCAGAGCCGAGGCGCGCGCGTGATTCTTATCAGCGGACCATCGGCGTTGTATCCACCGGCGCATTGCGAAGTGGTGAAGGTGACGACAGCGGAAGAGATGCGCGGTGCGGTGCTAGACCGGATGGCCGAGGCCACCGTAGTCATCAAGGCCGCGGCGGTTGCCGATTATCGCCCCAGCATCGTTGCCGGTCAGAAGATGAAGCGTACCGGACCGATGACTCTGGAGCTGTTGCCCACTGAAGATATTTTGGCCGAGGTAGTTCGCCAGCGGCGTCCAGGGCAGTTAATCGTGGGATTCGCCGCAGAGACCGAAAATCGCCTCGAAAATGGCCGCGCAAAGTTGTTGCGCAAGGGAGTCGACGCCATCGTGATCAACGATGTCTCTCGCGAGGGCGCGGGCTTTGACTCGGATCTCAATGGAGCAACTTTTCTGACAGCGACTACGGCCATCGATCTACCGGAGATGTCGAAGCGCAAACTGGCTGATCGCATTCTGGATGAAGTGGTAGGGCTGCGCAGGCCACAGTCATTGCTCGTGGAACTCTCGGGGATCGAAAACGAAATCGAGAGTGCGGAAGCTTCGGATGATGCCGCGATTTCCACGCGCCGCGCCATTATGATCGAGTAGGAATGAGCACAGCGGGCCAGCCTGATGCAGCACTGCGCGAGGCGTTGGAAGCGCGTCTCCGCTACTATCGCGACCTGGGTATCGGAGCATTTTACCGGCGCGATGTAGCGATTGCGCTGCCCGAAGAGCCGGAATCAAGCTCGGATGCCAAGCAGGCAAAGGCTTCCATTATTGAGCCTGCAGCAGTTGCGCAACCGGCGGCACTCTTTCCCGAAATTCAATCTCAAGCGTCTGAATCCTGCTCATCATTCCACTTATCTACGGAGCCAGCCATCGCACCTCGCAAGCCAACGCCTGCCGCACCCCCGATACGCGATCAAGTCCCTGCAGATCAGCACTTTGCGGCGCTAAAGCTCATCCGTGAAGAGATTGGCGACTGCACGCGCTGCGAACTTTGCAAAGGCCGCAATAAGCTGGTCTTTGGTGATGGCGACCCGAACGCAAAACTGATGTTTGTGGGCGAGGGGCCGGGGGCGGATGAAGACGCACAAGGTCTTCCTTTTGTTGGACGTGGCGGACAATTGTTAAACAATATGATTGGCGCGATGGGACTGAAGCGGGAACAGGTTTACATTGCCAACGTGGTGAAGTGCCGGCCACCGAATAACCGCACGCCGGAGCCGGATGAGGCGCATACCTGCGTGCCGTTTTTGTTCAACCAGATTGACGTTATAAGGCCGCAAGTGATTGTAGCGCTTGGGCAAACGGCTGTAACGTATCTGACCGGAGAGCGGCGGCCGCTGTCTGGCTGGCGGGGGAACGTGCATCCGTTCCGGTATGGGGCGAAGCTGATTGTTACGTATCATCCGGCGTTTCTTTTGCGCGATCCGAACCAGAAAAAACATGCGTGGGCCGATCTGCAGATTGCAATGCGCGAGCTTGGGTTGACGCCTCCGACGCGAAAATAGCCCTTTAGAACCGGAAACGGTGCGCAATGTTTGTGCGACGATGCGCAATATTCGTCGCGCACTGCGCAATCCGTGACGGACGATGCGCAATCCGTGTCGCGCAAAGTGCAATCGGTGCGCGACGTTGCGCAATCGGTGTCAGCAGGATGCACTTATTGTGACCGGCGGACGACCCAGGTGGTCATGGAGCGCTGGTTCTGGACGACGGTGGTCTTGATGGGGTCGGCGAGTTCGCCGATTTGCCGGGTGAGGGAGTCGAGGAGCGCTTCGTCGACGAGGTAACGCTCGGAGCCGTCGGGTAGTCTGTGGCGGCGGCCATAAATGGTATGGGTCTGGTCTTCGATTCCGATGCTGGAGGCGAGGCGGCAGAAGAAGAGGCCGCCGGGTTTCAGTGGGCGCAGGGAGCCTTGGAGCATGGCTTCAAAATGGGCGTCGTCGCGGGCGAAGTGGAGGACGGCGCCGCTGAGGACCACATCGGCGATTGCTTCCGCGAAGGACATCTGCTCGACTGGCTCTACGCGGAAGTTTGTGGCGGGGAGCGATGGCGCCAATAGGGCTGCCATGCTTCGTACCGACTCGACGGCGCGGGGATTGGCGTCCGCGGCATAGACGGTGTAGCCGTGGCGAAGCAGGTAGACGAGATTGCGGCCCGCGCCGCATCCGGCGTCGAGGATGGTCATGCCGAGAGCGATGCGGCCTTTGAGGAGCTGGTCGAAGAGATAGATGTCGATCTGGCCGAATTGTTCCTGCAAGGTGAGCTCGGGCATCTCTCAAAGGCTAGCATCGGTAATGGCCGAGATTTGGGATGGAAGGAACAACCTCTATGCTCTATGCATTCTTGGATGGAAGTGGAACTCACACCGCATCTCGCGTATTTACAGTCGCTGGATTTCTGGCCGACGAAGCTACCTGGCAGGATTTCGACAGTAAATGGAATGAGATTCTCGATGATCCCAAATGGCCTAGTCGCCTCTCCGAGTTTCACATGGTCGATTGCGTCCACGGCGATAGGGAATTCAATGAAGGCGGTTGGTCGTTTGCCCAAAGGCTCTATTTATACGGTGAACTATGTGGCCTGTTACGCAATTGCAGTCTTACGCCAATCGCCAGTTCTGTAGTTGCGGGAGCATTTCAGGAAATTACCTCAGAGGATTTGGCACTTTTGTCCGAAGAAAGAACTCGTCTCGGTACTCCTCTTGATGTCTGCTTTCACGGCATTCTTCAACAGTCTATTCGTCGCGTTCATGAAAGAGGCGAAACTTTGGGAGTGATTTTCGATGAAGAGAGCAAGGACACCCAAGCGAAATTTACAGAATTCTCCCTCAACTATGCTGATTCATTTCACCTGGGAGATGTGTTTTCTGGACAGGGATTCGCAGACAGTCGAAAATTTACCCCTTTGCAAGCTGCAGATCTATTAGCCTACGGCACTTATCAGCTCTCACATTTGTGGTTTGCCCCGCCAGCCAACGAACCATATTTTCCTGTTATTCCTGCTCTCTGGAAAATGTTGATTCATCTTTCCAACTCGCCGGACACATCTCCAGACGGAACCATCATAGGGACCGCAGAATTGAGAGCACTAGCTAACAAAGTGAGAAATGGCAAAATGCTACCGAAAAAGCTCCCTCGCTAATGTTCGCGGCCAGTCAAGTATGCTATGGCCTCTGCTCGGCGACAAAGGCGCGAAGTGCATAGCAAATTTGATAATGGCCGCCTATTTGAGACGGGGACATGTCTTCACAATGCGCTTCGAGATTTAATTCTGCGTAGAGGCGGATGTTATTGGGACTGTCAGATGGCGGCTGGGTTCGCGCTTTGCGCGAATTTGATATTCGGTTTCGGCGTGCAACCGGGCGGCTACGGCCTCGCTCTTGCTTTCCGGTTCGATATTTATAATTCAGGTCCGAAGATGCGATGACTAATCATTCTCAAAACAGCTCAGCGTGCAAGGGTATGGGACCAAGAGCGAGGCGGCGTAGCAGAGGGCCAGGAGAGATGTGCCTGATCGCAGTTACCTGCTTTGCGTTAACTGCGATGTTGGGCTGGGAGCGGGACGGTTTTGGACAAACTGGTGCGTCGTCCGGTTCGGCTGCGGCCTCTCATGCCGGTGATAAGGCTGGGAAGAATGGCGCCGCGGTTGAGAGCGTCACGAGCGGTAGTGGGGACTCAATGCCGCTGGGTGCGGCGGCACCGACGGGACAGAAGTGGCATGTGGTGGCGGACGATCGCTTCGACAGGGATGATTCGATTCACTCCGCACTATGGAATGGCGGCACCGGTGGCGGGATGCCGGTTGGCTTCTGCGGGACGGAGGCTACCAGTTGCGGCTATACGGGCAGGGATTGTCAGAGTTACTTCGGCACTTATCCCGAGCCGCCCTATGCTGCTATCGATCGGGGACTTGGGCTGGCCATTCAGGCTATGCATGCTCCGCCGGGTGACACCAAATATCGCGACAACCAGATGGCAGACATTCAGAGCTATGGGAAGATCACCATTCATGCGGGCTCGTTTGTGGAGTGGGAAGCGAAGATGCCGACCGACCGGAATGGCGAGGGGGATGGCTGGCATGTCGATCTGTGGTGTTCAACGCTCAGCCGTCATCGCTGCGACGATTCCGCTGAGGTGGACGTTGCGGAGAAGGTTTTGAGCAAGGCGAACAGCGCAAAGGCGAATTATGTCGTGCATGACCAGCCGGTAGGTGTACAGACGGTAATCGAGAAGAGCTATAGCGCGCCCGGCGGTGAAGACCTGTCGGCTGGATTTCATACCTATGGGTTGCTCTGGAGCAAGGATAAGCTGGGCAAGGAAGGATCGTTCCAGGCGTACATCGATGGGAAGCCGATTGCCGACCACGCTGCGCCGATCAATGACCCGTCTTGGGAGAGCGGAGCTTACTGTTACGCCGGATGGATGCAGCAGGAGTTGGAGGTGTTCGGAGGGGGTGCGAAACTGAGCTCAACTACTTCTTCGAAAGATCCTTTGATCATCAAGCGGTTTACGGTCTGGCAGGCTTATTGACGATTGAAGCATTTCCGCTTCTTGGGTTCACTTCTGCAGATCGCCGGTTTGACCGGGACTATTGGGCACGGCTTGGTTCGTGTTTTGCACGAATGAATAGGCCCAGGTCTCAGAAGCGAGACCTGGGGCACCTGTGATCTTTCAGGAGGTTGTCCATTCGATTTGGACCGGAGAAGCTGGTTGTGACGAGCAACTAGGAATCTTCGGAGGATCGAATGGACATTCATAAGA
>NZ_JAGSYH010000007.1 GCF_025685685.1 Acidicapsa dinghuensis | reverse complement strand
ACTCACATCTGCAGCCATGGACTCACTACTACAACCACGAAAGACCTCATGGTAGCCTCAACTACAACCCGCCCATCAGCCGCTCCGAGATACCGCTCGCCGATGGAACAACCTCTTGAGCTTCTACAGGTACCCAGGTCATTCAAGGGCTCAAGGCTACTGGAGCCCGTTTTACGACCACAACACCTGCTGACTACGTTGGCAACGACGCGCCGCTGGTATCCACCGAGGAGAGATGGGTTGTGAAGGACTATGGCCTGGTCGTCCGTGATCTCCGCGACAATCCCCAGTCTGGCAAGAGCACCACTGAGCTAACCGAGTTCACATCGGGTGAACCTGACGCTTCGCTGTTCCAGCCTCCTTCTGGCTATCAGACGCAAGAGGTGCATGTTCATAAAATTCAGTGCGGTCAGAGATGATGCGCGATGGTTCCTTGCCCATCCCTCCTACTCGCGCCATTTAAACTAGAGCCTTATGGCAGACGAGAAAGAACTGCGCTACGATCCGGCGGCGATCGAGCCGAAGTGGCAGGAGCGTTGGGCTCAAAACCCTGCGATGTACGCGGCTGAGCCCGCATCCACCGGCAAACAAAAGTATTACGTGCTCGAGATGTTGCCCTACCCAAGTGGGCAGCTTCACATGGGCCATGTGCGCAACTACTCCATCGGAGACGCGCTGGCCCGTTACATGTGGATGCAGGGCTACAACGTGCTTCACCCCATGGGCTGGGATGCCTTCGGCCTGCCCGCAGAGAACGCTGCGCTCAAAAACAATACCCCGCCGCGCGAGTGGACCCTCAAGAACATCGCCGCCATGAAGCGCCAGATGCAGCGCATTGGCTTCAGCTACGACTGGGAAAGGGAAGTCACCACCTGCCTGCCCGACTATTACCGCTGGAACCAGTGGTTCTTCCTGCGCATGTATGAGAAGGGCCTTGCCTACCGCAAGCAGAGCAAGGTGAACTGGTGCCCGCAGTGCGCCACGGTGCTAGCCAACGAGCAGGTCATCGACGGCTGCTGCTGGCGGCATGAAGACACACTGGTCGAGCAGCGCAATCTTGAGCAGTGGTTCTATCGCATTACAGCCTACGCGCAGGAACTGCTCGAAGGCCTGGACAAGCTGCCCGGCTGGCCCGAAAAAGTGCGCACCATGCAGCGCAACTGGATCGGTCGCAGCGAAGGCACCGAAGTCGATTTCGGAGTAGAGGGAGAGGCGTCGAAAATCCGCGTCTTTACGACCCGCATCGACACCATCTTCGGCGCAACGAGTTTGCAGCTCGCGCCCGAGCATCCGCTTGTACCAGAGTTGACCGCCGGAGACAAAGATCTCGAACTCCAGATCAGCGCCATGATCGACGAGCAGAAGGTCGCGCGTGAAACCGACAATCTCAGCAACCTTGAGAAGCAGGGCGTATTCACCGGACGTTACGCTACGAACCCATTCAATGGCGAACGCATTCCCATCTGGGTCGCCAACTACGTGCTCATGGAATACGGCACTGGCGCCATCATGAGTGTGCCTGCACATGACGAGCGCGACTTCGAATTCGCCACCAAGTACGGCATCGAGATTCGCCGCGTCATCCGCGAAGTTGGCGAGTCGGAAGAAGAGACTCCGCTGCCATTTGTTTCAGAGCAGGGCATCCTCATCAACTCCGGCGAGTTCGACGGCCTCATCTGCGAAGAAGGCCAGGACAAGCTAGAGAAATACGCGGAAGCGCATGGCTTCGGTGAGGCCAAGATCACCTATCGCCTGCGTGACTGGGGCGTCAGCCGTCAGCGCTACTGGGGCACACCTATCCCCATGGTCAATTGCCCCACGCACGGCCTCGTTCCTGTGCCCGATGATCAGTTTCCCGTCCTGTTACCCGACCAGATCGAGATCACGCAGGAGGGCGGGTCACCGTTGTCCAAGGTGCCCGAATTCCTCAACACCACTTGTCCAGTCTGTGACGGACCCGCCAAGCGCGAAACCGACACAATGGACACCTTCGTCGACTCAAGCTGGTACTTCTACCGGTACACCGACGCGAAGAACTCCGCGGGCCCATTTGCTCCAGAAATCGCCCAATACTGGTTCCCCATCGATCAGTACATCGGTGGCGTCGAGCACGCGATTCTGCACCTCATCTACTCGCGCTTCTGGACCCGCGTTATGCGTGATCTCGGCCTCATCACCAATGACGAGCCCGCAACGCGTCTCTTTACGCAGGGCATGGTCATCAAAGACGGCGCGAAGATGTCGAAGTCGCGGGGCAATGTTGTTTCGCCCGATGACATGGTCGCCCGCTACGGCGCAGACGCCACGCGCATGTACGCGCTCTTTGCCGCGCCGCCAGATCGAGACCTCGACTGGCAGGAAGACGGCGTCGCCGGCATCAGTCGCTTCCTGGGCCGCGTCTACCGGTTGGTGCAGCGATATGCGGCCACGGCAAAGTCTGCAGATGCGGCGACGAATAACTCCGCACCTCCGGCAGGCACCTCACTCGCACTCCTGCGCAAACTGCACCAGACCATCGCCAAGATCACGCTCGACTTCTCTGGCCGCTGGCACTTCAACACCTGTATTGCGGCCATCATGGAGTTGGTGAACGAGATCACAGCAGCCGAGGCCGCGCTCGCGTCAGGTGAAGTACCCGTGCCCGTAGTCGCCGAGTTGTTACGCAACCTTGTGCTCCTGCTTGCGCCCTTCGCGCCTTTCCTTGCCGCCGAACTATGGGAAGAGCTGGGCGGAGAAGGTGCAATCTTGCGCGCACCCTGGCCGGTTTCTGATCCTGGACTCGCCAAAGAGGACGAGATCGAGATTCCTGTGCAGGTCAACGGCAGGCTGCGGTCGGTAGTGCGCGTTTCGGCCGAAGCTGACAACGCAACGATAGAAACAACAGCGCTTGCCGACGCGAAAGTGATCGAGTGGCTGGCCGGAAAGAAGCCGGTCAAAGTCATCATCGTCCCTCGCAAGCTGGTAAATCTGGTGGTGAAGTAGTGTCGCAGTCTCAAGTGAGCGCGGATGGTACGACTGAACAGCATCAAGAGTTAACTACTACCGTTCGCGCCACGCAAAATACAGTCGGACATCTAGGCTTCTGCTGGCGTCATCCATCGCTCACCGCCATTGAAGTCGCCTGGCGTTGGCTCGTCGGCATCCCGTTCCTGCTTATCGCACAAGAGCAGGTGCACCGCATTTTGGTCCAATTACCAACCTCGGCAGCAGGCCTTGACCGCCTGGAGTGGACCAACCCCTGGCTTTCTTCGGTTTTGATCGCGCAGGCCGTAGGAAAGTATGAGTCTTACGTCGTAAACGTTCTACTCTGGCTGGTGCCGCTTGGCATCGTTGCGTGGGCCATAGCCTCGGCTTTTGGGCGGGTTCTGATTCTGCTTCGGATGCGCGCCATCGAGCGAAAAGGTAGTTTGCCAGCCACGGTGCCCGACCTCACATTCGGTGCGTTATTGCGCCGTGTTCCGGGCTTCGCTGCATTACAGGCACTTTGGATGCTGGCGCTCCTCACCTGCTGGTGGGGATGGTTCGAGACCGTCAGCTGGGCCTCGGGCAATCACCTTACTGACCAGGCCCAACCTGATCTCGTTGGCTATCTCTGCTGGCTGATCTTTCTCTCTCTCGGCTTCTTTACCCTCTGGTCGCTCGTGAGCTGGGTACTCACGGTGGCTCCGTTACTGCTCGTGGTCGAAGGCTCCAAAGGCTTTGGAGCGACCTTCCGAGCGTTTGCCTGCAGCTTCCGCCTCGGAAAATTGCTGAGCGGCAAGCTGGCGGAAGTGAATCTCGTCATGGCTATCGTGAAGCTCGCTCTTGTTGTTCTCGCGATGGTCTTTTCGTCGGCTCCACTACCGTTCAGCGATGAGTTTGGCCCTGATACGCTCCGTACCATCGACATAATCGTGATCGTGTGGTATCTCATGGCCAACGACTTCTTTCATGTCGTTCGATTACGCAGTTTTTGCGCTCTTTGGCGGCACTACCGCGGTTAAATTTACTGCGCTGTCAGCTCACCGCGCGGCGAATCTCTTGTCACACTCCCTATCGCCCTGCCACACTAGAGAGTGGACACCCAAAGCATAGTAATCCTCGACTTCGGCTCGCAGTACACGCAACTAATTGCGCGCCGCATCCGCGAGCTCAATGTTTTCTCCGCCGTTCTGCCCTGCACGGCGTCTTTGAGTGAGATTCAGGCCTACAATCCGATCGGTATAATCCTCTCCGGCGGGCCTTCATCGGTTTACGACGCAGACGCGCCCGATGCCGACCCCAAGGTTCTCGAACTAGGTCAGCCTGTCCTGGGCATCTGCTACGGCCTTCAGTTCATTGCTCATCATCTTGGCGGCAAGGTTCGCCCCGCCGATAAACGCGAGTACGGCCATGCTGAAGTTATCGTGGAAGATGCAAAGACCGCGCTCTTCGCGGGACTCCCGTCGCATCTGCACGTGTGGATGAGCCACGGCGACGAAGCGCTTGAACTGCCGGCCGGTTTCCATCGCACCGCCGTCACCAACAACGCACTCGCAGGCATCGTCAATGAAGACCGCAAGATCTGGGCAGTGCAATTCCACCCCGAAGTGCACCATACCCCACTCGGCAAAGAGTTGCTCAGCAACTTCGTCTTCGATATCTGCGGCGCGAAAGGGGACTGGACTCCTGCTCACTTCATCGAAACCACAGTCGCCGCGATCTGCGAAAAGGTTGGTTCCGATCATGTACTGTGCGCGCTTTCCGGAGGCGTCGATTCGTCCGTAGCTGCAGTCCTCGTTCACAAAGCCATCGGTGATCAGCTCACCTGCGTCTTCGTTAACAACGGCGTGCTGCGCAAGAATGAGTTTGCCCAGGTCACGCAAAATCTCCGTGACAAGCTAGGCCTCAATCTCGTTCCTGTCGATGCGAGCGATCGCTTTCTCGCAAAGCTGGCCAGCGTCACCGATCCCGAAACCAAGCGCAAAACCATCGGTCGTGAATTCATCGCAGTTTTTGAAGACGAATCGAATCGCATCGCCGAGCAGACTGGCGGCGTTGACTGGTTGGTGCAGGGAACTCTCTATCCTGACGTGATCGAATCCTCAAGCGTGCGCGGTCCATCGCAAACCATCAAGAGCCATCACAACGTCGGTGGCCTGCCTGAGCGCATGAAGATGAAGCTCATCGAGCCGCTGCGCGATCTCTTCAAAGACGAGGTGCGTCGCATCGGTCGCGATCTCGGTATGCCGGAAGATATCCTGCAGCGGCAGCCATTCCCCGGCCCCGGTCTCGCCGTCCGCATTCTTGGTGAAGTCACCGCTGATCGCGTGGCCATCCTGCAGGAAGCCGACGATATTGTCGTCAAGGAAATCAAAGCCGCCGGCCTCTACTCCAAAGTCTGGCAAAGCTTCGCGGTTCTGCTTCCTATCCAGACCGTCGGCGTCATGGGCGACCAACGCACCTACGCCAACACCTGCGCCATCCGCGCTGTGCATTCAGAAGATGGCATGACAGCCGATTGGGCGCCATTGCCCTACGATGTGCTCAAGCGCATCTCCAGCCGCATCGTCAACGAAGTGCGCGGCATCAACCGCGTCGTTTACGACATCACTTCCAAACCACCGGGCACCATCGAGTGGGAATAAGGGTGTGGGATAATCCTGCGGGGGACTAGCCATGCGCAAGCACATTGCACTCTTTGTGATGCTGTTATTAGGGCCGACAAGCGCCATTACTGTGGCTCAGAATAACGTCGAGTCTCCGGCAGATCATCCCAAACCTCAGGATATGGAACTCAACCTTGCCAAGCCATTCCACACCCGTTCGGCATGGCGCTTAGTCGTAACGGAGGGGCCGCCAGTCAAAGATTATGGAGGCAATGATGCGCCCGGCGTGCTCACTGTATGTCTGTACAAAGGACCAGCGGGACCATGTTTGTCCGAGCCCGTTGCGCTTCCGCTTCGAACGACCACGCCCGACGATCCCATCGCGTGGGAGCCTCACTATCTCATTACCGCCAGGGTGGTCTATCCGCGTGGGCCAAAGGCAGCGCCGTTTCTGCTAATCATCACTGGCAGTCTGCTTTCTGGAGATTCAGATCAGATCGTATCCACCCAATTGGTCGATTATGATGCCGACAATGATACATTCCGGCGTGTCTATGGCAAGAGCACCGGCCACAACAATAACCAGGAGATTCGCTTCATTACCGATGGGCCGCTTCAGGGAAGTGTTATCACCGCCGAGCCGCAAGAGCATCTGCCCTACGGTTATTGGATTGTGGTGAATAAGCTTGCTCCTGATGACGTTTATCACCGGGTGCTGAGATATCGCAGTGCCACTTTGTACGACGACGGCAATCCTTTGGCGGTGATCGACTCCGAAATGCCCAACATAGAACAACGGCTCGGTCTATGGAAACCCGGTGAGCCACTTCCTGTGCCTGACGTTGGGGGCAAAGGCAAACCATGCACCAAGCCGACGCTGAGACACATGGAGTTATGGTGCGAGTGACACAGACGGAATCAACAGAATGAGAGCAGGACTAGTGATCATCAGCCATCCCACCGGCAATGCCAACGTCACTGCTGTCGTCAACGCATTGCAGGAAGCTGCTCTGCTAGAGGCTTTTTACACCTGCATTGCCTGGCGTCCAGATAGCTTTGCGGCGCGGCTCACACCGCGCTCAATGCGTGCCATGTTCGAGCGCCGTGCTCGTGTGCAGTTGCCGTCTCATCAGATACAGACGCGGCCGTTTCGAGAGCTGGTTCGCAACATCGCTCTTCGCGCCGGCAAAAAAGAACTCGTTACGGGCTGGGCCAGCACGTTCTCTATCGATGGCATTTATCGCGATTTAGACAAATACGTTGCCCGCAGTCTCAACCGCAATAAAGACGTCCGTGCCGTCTATGCCTATGAAGACGGCGCCGTGCATCAGTTCAAGCAAGCCCATGAGTTGGGGATTCGCTGCCTCTACGATCTGCCCATCGGCTACTGGCGCGTCAATCGTGAAATCTCGCTCGAAGAAGCCGAATTGCAGCCCGAGTGGAAAGGTACGCTCAAAGCACTCGATGATTGCGATGAAAAGCTGGCCTCGAAAGATCAGGAAATCGCCCAGGCCGATACCATTTTCGTTGCCAGCCAATACACGCGTTCAACGCTGAGCAAGTATCCGGGCAAGGTTGCGGAGGTGAAGGTCATTCCCTATGGCACGCCGCCACCCATCGATCAGGCGCGTCCACTGACCGACAGCTCAAGGCCGCTGCGAGTCCTCTACGTCGGCTCGCTCAGCCAGCGCAAAGGCATCTCCTACCTCTTTGAAGCAGTGCGCATGCTCGGCAGTTCGGTAACGCTCACTGTGATTGGAGGCAAAGTAGGGCATAGCGACGCGCTCGACAAAGCCTGTGCCCAGCATCGCTGGATCGCTTCGCTGCCGCATCGCGAAATCCTGAATGAGATGTCGCAACACGACGTGTTCGTCTTCCCGTCACTCTTCGAAGGCTTCGGACTCGTCATTGGTGAAGCTCTTTCGCGCGGAGTGCCGGTAATCACCACGCCGCACACAGGCGGTCCGGACCTCCTGCGCGACAGTCAGGATGGCTTCATCGTTCGCATTCGCAGTGCCGAGGTTATAGCCGAGCGCCTTGAGCGCCTGCATCGTGACCGCGAACTGCTCCACACCATGAGTGAATCGGCCCGCGAACGCGCAGGTCAGATGACCTGGCAGGCTTATCGTGACAAAACCGCCGCGGGCGTTCGGGAGGCTATCTCCTGAGCCGTTTGTTGTTTTTCTCTCACGGTTGTTCGGCAGCCTTGCGTAGCACCGCCAATTCCTGGCCGAGCGTTTCCAGCTTCTGCAGCAACTCCGAATGCCGCCGCTCATCTAACGAGGGGTCGGCGGCTTCAATATAGAACGTTCCGTTTGGTTCCAGGGTGCAGTTTTTTACCTGGTGAAGGCCTTCAAACCCCTGCTTATGCAGCACATCCATCAGCTCTTCAATTGTCAGCGACTCATTTTTCAGAGCCTTCTCGTCGACTTTGCTGTTCCGAATCAACACAGTCGGCTGGCCGCCCAGCAGCTTCGTCAATCGCGGTGAACGATATAGTGTGCGGGCCACAAGCCAGTTGATTGCCAACAAGCCGAAAGCGCCGATCACGCCGCCCGACACAGAATTATCATCGCCAATGATTGCGTTCTGCACCGTGTTCGACAGTGACAGCAGTACCACCAGATCAAAGGGATTGAGCTGCGCCAGCTCGCGCTTGCCAAACAATCGCAGCAAGACGACAAGCACGAGATACACAATCACGGGCCGCGCCAGCTTCTCCAACACCGGAAGCGGCATTTGAAACATATGGTCAAGGATCGTATGCAGGGTGGTGTACGAAAAGTCCATAAGCTGTTGAGAACCTCAACGACAGCTTATTGCATGCCGCACTTATTGCGGGTCCGGTTGATTGCGACAATACAGGTAAACAAAACGGCCACCCCTATAGGGATGGCCGTTGTATCTGCTTGTGTATTTGATTAGTGAGCACCAGCCAGCGAAGGACGCGTCTCAAGCGCGCCGCTTGCATAACCCTCGCGCATTTCTTCAATCGTCTTCGGCGAGTAGTCGCCAGCGTGACCAGCCTGGCCAAACTCCGTCATGCGCTCCGATACAACCTTCTGCATCGCCTCACGTGCTGGCTTCAGATAGTCACGCGGATCGAACTTCTCCGGTGACTCGGCAAACACCTTGCGGATCGCGCCCGTGATGGCCAGACGGCTGTCGGTGTCGACATTGATCTTGCGTACGCCGTTCTTGATACCGAGCTGAATCTCTTCGACAGGTACGCCCCACGTCGGCTTCAGATGGCCGCCATACTGGTTGATGACATCTTGCAGATCCTTTGGCACGGACGAGCTGCCGTGCATGACGAGGTGAGTACGGGGCAAACGGTTGTGGATCTCGATGAGCAGGTCCATCTTGAGCACCTTGCCATCGGGCTTCTTCGAGAACTTGTACGCGCCGTGGCTGGTGCCGATGGCGATTGCCAGCGCGTCCACGCCGGTGCGCTCAGCAAACTCAACTGCCTGGTCGGGATCGGTCACGTGCTCCAGTCCCGTTCCACCGGCGCCATGGCCATCTTCAATGCCGCCCAGCACGCCAATTTCGCCTTCGACCGTCACACCGCGCTCATGAGCAAACTCCACTACGCGACGAGTCACTTCCACGTTCTCTTCAAAGTCGGTCGGCGTCTTGCCGTCAGCCTTCAGCGAACCATCCATCATCACGCTGGTAAAACCAAGCTCAATGGCGCTCTTACAGGTCTCAAAACTGTTGCCGTGATCCTGGTGCATCGCAACGGGAATCTCCGGGTAGAGATCGGCGGCGGCAAGCATCAGGTGGTAGAGAAATTTATCTTGGGAGTAGGCGCGTGCGCCACGGCTGGCCTGAATAATAACGGGAGACTTGGTAGCGCGCGCAGCCTCCATGATGGCCTGAATCTGTTCCATATTGTTTACGTTGAAAGCACCGACACCGTATCCGCCCTTGGCGGCCTCGTCGAGCAACTGACGCATCGAAACTAGAGGCATAGCGATTCTCCTTCAGGTCTGCATCCTCCGCCGGAGACGCAATCAAGGCGGCAGCAGCAATCGCTACTAATGTTATCAGAGACAATCCCCGTTAGATGTGCATCAGACCGCCTGCGATTCGCACATCTGCATGTCCATCAAACGCACGGGTTTGCTATGGGTGCATACCTGATGGTGTGGTGTCGGTAACTTTTCAAGACGGCGAATCATCGAAGGTGGTGCTCGTTGCGCATCCTCATCCAAACACTGAGCCCATGCGTAATGAAGTAGAAGGTGCAAACTTTGTACCTCAGGTAGGTCCAATGCGAAATTTTCTTCCCGTGCCTAAATCCATTGCTCTGGTTTTTGTCGTTTCTGCTCTCTGTCTCGGATGCAACGCAGAAACGCGTGCTCGTATCCCCGCTCCGCAGACCGATGTTGCCCCTGCGGCCAAGCCCGGCCACAAAGTAGCGGTATTTGCCGGCGGATGTTTTTGGGGAACGCAATCTGTTTTCGAGCGCGTCAAAGGCGTGCTGAACACCACCGCTGGCTATTCCGGAGGCTCGGCAGCAACCGCGACTTACGATCAGGTAGGGCAGGAAAATACCGGCCACGCTGAATCAGTCAAAGTTGTCTACGATCCCTCGCAGATCACCTATGGAAAACTGCTTCAGATCTTCTTTTCCGTAGTCCATGACCCAACACAGCTCAACCGACAGGGGCCGGATGTTGGCACATCCTATCGCTCGGTCATCTTCTACACAGACCCAGAGCAAGAGCGTATCAGCCGCGCATATATCGCCCAGCTAGATGCAGCCAAAGTTTTTCCGAAACCCATTGTCACCGAAGTCACGCCGCTTAAAGGCTTTTACGACGCCGAGTCCTATCATCAGGACTACGCACTGCATCATCCCGAGAATCCCTACATCCTTGTTTGCGACCGGCCAAAGGTGGAAGCGCTAAAGCAGCAGTTTCCTGAGCTGTTCAAGGATTATCACGGAAGATAGGTGCTTTATCTGCAGGAGTTTACCATCCGTTACCCGAACGCAATCGGCCGGGAGTTGATGGCTCGATTGGCTATGTTAGCGTTAATGCATACTATGGGCGCGATAAGATTGCAGTTGGGTACGTCTCGTCTCGAAAAACTATCCAAGGCTGCGCGGGCACTATTTATAGATCCAAGCTGGATTCATCTCGGCGATCCGCCGCAACCTATTCTTGAGCGAATTGGGCGCATCCTGTTGCGCGGCGATCCGATTTTTACCCGATCGCTCTATCGGGGCACTGATTTTAGAGAGTTTTTCTTCCGCGCAGGAGAGAGACTCCCCTTCGACGATCAGAGTTTCACATTTATCTATTCAGAGCATTTCTTTGAACATCTTCCGCTTACTCTCGCCGGCGAACTCATGCGAGAGTGCCATCGACTTCTAAAGGTAGGTGGTGTCCTGCGGACTGTTGTGCCGGATGCTGTCCTCCCGTACCTATGAGCCTCCGGAGCAGCCTGACCACCCGCGTCATCGTCCTCCGGGCCATCCACAAAAGCATCTGGTGCGCTACACAAAGGACATTCTGTCCAGTGTTATTCAGGAGTCAGGCTTTCGCACCATGCCCCTCGACTACTGCACACCCGATGGCCAACATATTCAGCGCGTTCCAGGATCACTGAGCAGTGAGTACTTTCAGATTGTGGAATGTGCGGATTGGCCGATCGTGTCGAACACAAACTACATCATGCGAGTTCCGTCACTCATCATTGATGGAATCAAAGACCGGTGAGAGGGCAGTCCTGTCGAAACTGTTCCGCCCATTCGTTCCAACGTCGGGGTATCTTTTGCCGATTTTAAAGGAGTTCCCTATAAACAAAGCCGATCCCAGAGAGGGATCGGCTTTGTTTGTCAATCAGCGCTTATCGTTACGTTAGTAGCGCCCGCCGCGATCACGGCCTCGGCCGCCACCGCCGCCAGATGCTTTCTGCGCCTGGAAGCAGTCACGGCAGAAAACCGGACGGTCGCCACGAGGCTCGAAAGGCACGGTGGTTTGCTGGCCGCAGCTTGAGCAGACCACAGTCGTTCCCGTTGTGTTACGCGGAGCATAACCTCCTCCGCCACCATATCCACCGCCGTAGCCACCGCCACCCTGATCGGCCTTTTTGGCCTGCCTGCAAGGTTTGCAGCGCTTCGGCGTCGAAAATCCTCGTTCTGAAAAGAAAGATTGGTCAGCCGCAGTAAAGGTAAATTCCCGCCCGCAGTCGCTACAGGTTAGTTGCAGATCTCCAGCCATTGTGTTCCTCGATTCGATATTGGACCATCCCGTAAGACTTCGCGGGTGACATTAGTCTACGCGTTTTGTGGCGCTGTGACCCGAAATCGTTTCATAGAAATTCCGAGATTTCTCTCAATTTTCCTTAAATCGCTCCGTTCTGCTGCTGAAGCAAAGGTGGAAGCGATTCCACGATTCTTGGCTCGGCCTGTGCGCCCGATGCGATGAACGAAGTCTTCCGCCACTTTGGGAATGTCGTAGTTGACCACATGAGCTACGTGAGCCACGTCGATGCCGCGTGCCGCTACGTCCGTTGCGACAAGCACCCGGTGGCGGCCTTCGGAAAAGCTCTTAAGCGCTTGATTGCGTTGAGCCTGCGTGCGGTCGCCGTGAATTTGCGTAGCAGCGTGTCCATTCCGGACCAGCCGCTGCGCCACGCGATCAGCGCCGTGCTTCGTGCGTACAAACACCAGAAAACTGCCGTTGGCATTTTCCAGTAGATGCTCAAGCAATTCCTGCTTCTGATTCTGCTCTACCTCGAATGTCTGTAACTCGACATTTTCCGAAGGCTTCAAGACAGAACCGATCTCTATCCGAACCGGGTCTTTGAGATAGTCCTGAGCTATTCGCTGAATCGGCGCGTCGAGAGTCGCCGAGTAACACAGAGTTTGCCGGTTTGCCGGCAAGCTATCGGCAATGCGGCGAATCGCAGGCTGAAAACCCATGTCCAGCATGCGGTCAACCTCGTCCAGCACCAGGATTTCGATACCGTCCAGGCGAGCCAGCTTGCGGTCCAGGTAATCCTCAAGACGGCCGGGCGTCGCTACAATTACACGCGCGCCCCGGCGCAGCTTCTCAAGCTGCGGGCCTTCGGCCATGCCGCCCACCACGAGTGCGACAGTGTTGCGTGAATTTGGGCTAACCTTAAGAAATTCCGCCTCGACCTGCATCGCAAGTTCGCGTGTCGGTAGCAGAATCAGCGTCGTCGCGCGGCGCGCATCCTTGGATGACTTCGTAGCAGCGGAAGAATTTTCCGCTAAAGACTGAGTGCGCGGTCGGTCAAACCGCTCGACAATCGGAATGAGAAAGCTGAGAGTTTTTCCTGTGCCGGTTTGCGCCGTCGCCAGCACATCGCGGCCTTCCAGAGCTGGAGGAACCGCGCTAGCCTGGACTGGTGTGGGAGTTACAAAGTTGAGGGATGCGATGCGCTGCTTGAGCGCATCGGAGATAGCAAAGTCTGAAAACTGAGTCACTTGATCCTTATAGGTTGGCCAAACGCAGCTATGCTGCCGGCCATGTTACGTTGCTCACTCGCGGCATCACGCGCAAAGGAGCCTGTACTGAATGCGATGGGGAAGAACCGAGAGGATGCAATCCATCGGTTGAGCGAAGTGATCTGGCTCAACCCGGTGCTGCCGCACGCTGCCTGTAGCCATGGCCACTGCCATCGGCTGCTATCCGTTCCTGTCACTGCGAACGGCCGCAAACTATCTCAAAACGAGACGATTGCTACGCTGTAGGGGCTTGGAAAGAATCTTTGCGGGGCAGTCTAGCTTATCGGGACCGGCAAATCGTTTCGGTCTGGTGCTCCGGGCACCGAATGTGCCGGAGAGCAAGAATGGCTCACAACCAAACAACTGAGCGCAATCTAAGGATACCACAGTTTCACTTTCGTTAACCATGGCATCCCTTGATTGCACATCAGTAAACAGCTGCAAGACTCATTCGTATCGGATCGCCGTAATCGGCTCAATGCGGGCCGCGCGAATCGCAGGCAGCAATGATGCAGCGCTCGCAACGCAAATCAATATCGCAATGGCTGCGCTTAGAATCCATGGATCATGCGGCGAAGTCTCATAGAGAAAGCTCGCGAGTGCTTTCGTCGCAAGCAGCGCAGCAATCAAGCCTGCAACAGCGCCAGTGACCGCAACCACCACGTTCTCGCGAAACACCAGCGAAACCACCCGTCCGCGCTTCGCCCCAAGCGCCATGCGGATGCCAATCTCGCTGGTCCGCCGCGCCGTCGCATACGACAGTGTTCCGTAGAGCCCGATGGCAGTCACCAGCAACGCACAAACCGCGAAGAATACCGAAAGCCACGCCAGCATCCGTTCCGCAAAAAGAGTGTTGTTGATCACATCGTCCATCGACAGCATCACTGGCGCAGGAATCGTCGGTGCGTATTTTGCCGCAAGTTCGCGTGCCGCCTGAGCCACAGGCACTGCCGATCCTCGTACCCGCACCACGGCGCTATACGAAGGCTTCTCTTCGTCGCCCTGTGCCAACGGGACATAAGCAGCAGCCGGCGCAGGCTTCCGCGGATTACGATATTTTGCATCGCCTACAACTGCGACCACCTGATACATCGTTTTATCGTGTGATGCGACTACTGTTTCCCCGATCGGATTGCGATCGCCAAACAAGAGCTTCGCTGCCGAAGCATTCAGGGTGATCTTCATTCCCGATGCCTTCGTGTCGTTCCACGTAAACTCGCGTCCCTGGAAGATAGGAATGCGCATCGTTTCGAAATACTTCGGGCCGACGGCATTCAGCCAAAGAATCTCCGGTTTTCCGCCTGGCGAATTGTAGCGGCCATTCCACCCAGGACCAGAGATCGGCACAATGAATTGAAAACTGGATGACACCACGCCGGGCTGATGGCTGATGCCGTCACCAATCTGCTGATACACCCGCATCAACGCGTCGCCATCCAATTGCTGTTTGTCCATGCGGAAAGAAATACTCTCCAAATGTTGCGGATCGAAACCAAGCCCTGAATGAAACAGCTTCACAAGACTCGTCGCCAGCAGTCCCGCACCCACCACCAGCACAAGAGCCAACCCGACCTCAAACGTCATCAGCACACGAGGAAGCAGTTTCTTTCGTTCACGTGGCTGCGCTGCATGCTGCCCAGTCTTGATCTGCTGGTTCAGATCGCCCGAAGTGGACTGCAACGCTGGAATCAATCCGATCAGAATTGTGGCCACCATCGCCACGGCTGCTGTAAATGCCAGCAATCGCCAGTCGGTACCGATGGCCAATTGCACGTGATCGTTTCCGCTATGATCGCTGATCGCCAGCGAATTGAGCCCAAGGCCCACCAGCGGAACCAAGGCAATACCCGCCAGCGTGCCAAGCAGGGCAATCATGGCGCTCTCAGACAATAATTGTTGGACAAGCCTCTTCCGCGAAGCGCCCAGCGCCAACCGCGTTGCCAGCTCGCGTTCTCGCGCCGCACTGCGCGCCATCAGCAAGCTCGCCAGGTTCACGCAGGCAAGCACGAGAATTCCAACGCACATCGCAAACATCGTCATCAGAGGCTTGCGAAACACAAACCGCGCATAAGCGAATCCACCCGATCCCGGTTCGGCCACAAACCGAAACGGTTGTGTTTCCGCATCGTGCCGTAGCTCTGGATCGGTAGCGGACGCAAGCTGAATCGCTTTGGAAACACTCTCAAGCCCGGCGTTAACATGCGCTAACGTATCTCCGGGCTTCATCTGCGCCATTACCGTGAGCCACCACGCATGCATTCCATCGGCGATGTTGTTATGTGGTGCAGCTATGATCGCGTCCGCATTGAGCGGCACGAAAATCTCCGGCCTCTGCGTCGGGTCAGCGCCCACAAACGACTTGGGCATCACTCCCACAATCGTAAAGGGCACATTGGCGATGACCAGTTTGCTGCCGATCGCTTCGGGCCCGCGATGAAACCACTTGGTCCAAAAACCCTCGCTGATTACGACCGCAAATCCCGTGGGACTACCGCCCTCGACATCATCCGCCGGGGTCAGATAGCGTCCAGTCAGCGGCGCCGTTCCAAGAGCCTCAAAGAATTCTCCACTGACCAGTTGTCCCGGCACGTTCTCATTGCTCTCAGCGCTCTTGACCTGCATGACCTTGCTGTCAAAAGCAAAGACACTCTGAAACATGTCCTTCCGCGCATCCAGCTTCTGAAAGTACGGATAAGGGAAGTCGTACTCAGGCTGTCCGTTGCCCTGTATATAGCCAATTACCGCAAGTTGTTGTGCATTTGGCGCAGCAAGCGATTTGTAGAGCAGCGCATTGATCAGCGAAAAGATCGCCGTATTCGCACCGATGCCCAGTGCCAGAGTGATCACCGCAACAGCCGTAAATCCCGGCGACTTGCGCAGCAGCCGGGCGGAAAACTGCATATCGCGCAGCAGATTCTCCAGTCCACGAAACTGGCGAACTTCGCGCAGCCGCTCATGCCACCTGCCGCTGTTCCCAAAACGCCGCGCCACAGCTTGCTCAGCCTGCGTCTCGCTCACGCCCTGCCGCAGCAGCTTTTCCCACATCATTACCCGATGCAGCTCCAACTCTTCCGCCATCTCGCTATCCATTGATCGCTTATGGAAGAGCGCTTTAATTTTCCCGCTGAATTCTGCCCATTGAGGACTCATGCCAAAATCTCCGGTTCTGGGCTCCGCTATAAAGATTCGCTTTCACGGGAAGTCGTTCAGGAAGCCTGCAGCACAAAGGCGACGGCAGCCGAAAGCCGCGTCCATCGCTGCGATTCCGCGTTGAGCCTCTTCGTGCCTTCCGCGGTCAGTTCGTAGTATTTGGCGCGGCGATTGTTCTCAGACAACCCCCATCTGCTCTCAAGGAAGCCACGCAACTCCAGTCGATGCAGCGCAGGGTACAGCGCGCCTTCCTCCACCTTTAAGAGTTGCTGCGAGGTCTCATGAATCCATTCGGCAACCGCATATCCGTGCAACGGACCACGCAACAATGCCTTCAAGACGAGCATTTCCAGCGTTCCCTGGATCAGGTCGCCTGTCTCCGGCTGTTCTTCCCTAAACATATTATGGGAAGACTACGCAGAAAAAGATTGCATGTCAACGGAAATTGCTGCAGAAAAACAAAACGCCCGGCATCACTCCACCGATGCCGACGAAAAACACCATCTCTTATCCATGCGCCCGAACCTGAACTGGCAACGCCGATTCCGGTTTCTCTCTACCCCGGTCCAGATTCACGTTGGATACTGGAATCATGCGATGGTTCAGGCTGCTCCTACCTCTTCGAACGGCCCGTCTTTCCGCAAGTCGAAACCGGACTTTGCAATCAATATGTTTTTCAATCACTGCTTGCGCGATGTTGACCGTTATTTTGATGACCCAGCACGCCGAGGCACAGCCTGCGCCAAACACATTTCACTGGGTTAGCTTTCATCGCTCATCCGATCCCAATGACGATCAGGTCATCCAGTGGGTAAATCGCGCTCTCACCGCCGAAAAGTACACGCAACTTCGCGAGATTGGAGTCGCCTGGGATTCGGCGCTGGTCATTACCTCTGACCGCCCAACACCGCAGTCTCTACCCGCCAGCGACACCTATACTTTCTGGGCGGTTTCCTTGACCAAGCATGAGGTGCAGCCGCTGCTGCATGGTGTTAATCCGCGCATGGTTGGCTGGACCAACTTCGCCGGTCAGGGCTCTCCCATCCCGGAACTGGGTCTTGTCTACTCCGACTGCTTCGGTTGCGATGCCCCAACTACCTTCTTTACAACGCTCTACTACAGTGCTTCGGATCACGCTTGGCGTGCCCGCTGGATGCGTGGCGACCAGGCCGCTGTGCTCTCTGGCGGAGGCAATGTGGATGGCGTCACCCGCTCGCAGGTCTATGGCCTGCTTACAGAGCTGCCTGGTCGCGAAGTCCTGGCCACCTGGAATCATTACGATTACGGGGGCGCCAAGCCCGCGCAGGACTACGTGTTTGAATACAGCGTCGATCCCTCGACCGGCCTCGAACAGACCCAGGGACTGAGCGGCGACCATGCCGAAACCATGGAGCACCGGCTCTGCCGCGCCAACCCCGGCCAGATTGATCCGGCCCTGGCCATTCTGGCATCAGGCCAGGAATCGAATCTTTGCACTGGAACACCGCCGGAGAAAACGAAAAAAGCCAGACCCGCCAGAAAGCCGGTCACGACCCCTCCGGCTAACAACAAAGGACAATCCAATCCACCGGGTCACAGGAGCAATTGAGTATTAAGCGACCGACCTATGGCCGCAGAGCATCGTATACTGTGACCATGTCGATCGCGCGCAATATCGCCGGAATCGCGAAGGGAATGAGCATTACCTTTCGGGAGATGCTTGAGCCAACTCAGGTGGAAAACTACCCGGATGGCCCCGGCCCGTTGCGCGGCGCCAAATTCGAGCAGCGCTTCCGTGGCAAGCACGAGTTGCAGCGCGACGAAAATGGCCTGGAAAAATGCGTAGCCTGCTTCCTCTGCGCCGCTGCCTGCCCCTCCAACTGCATCTTCATCGAGGCAGCGGACAATACAGAAGAGAAGCGCATCTCCTCCAGCGAGCGTTACGCGAAGACCTACAATATCGACTACAACCGCTGCATCTTCTGCGGATACTGCGTCGAGGCCTGCCCCACCGATGCCATTACTCATGGGCACGGATTCGAGCTGGCCAGCCTCAACGCTACCAACCTCGTCATGCGTAAAGAAGACATGTTGGTGCCGGTGGCGTCTCTCACAGCCCGGTAGAGAGTTTGTACGGAGACGAGCGCAAAGGCTCTCTTCTCGTTCGAGAAGTTTTTATACACCCCGAGTCATTTCTCAGGACTCAAATTGTATGAACCGGCGCAAATTTCTGCGTAGCTCCGGCGAAGTCGCTCTGGTCACCGCAATGCCCGGACTCTCATCCTCTATTTGGGCAGATTCGTCCATGCCTGTTCTCCCGCAGTGGTCGCGGGGAATGCTGGATCTGCATCACATCAACACCGGACGCGGAAATGCGACTCTGGTGGTTATGCCTGATGGCACGTCGCTTCTCATCGATGCCGGAGCGACAAGCACTCGTGGTCCCGCCGTATGCCCCGCGCGACCAGATGAATCGCGCAGGCCCGGCGAATGGATCGCGCGTTATGTTCAGCGGCAGCTCACTGCCACCGGCCATGCAAAACTCGACTATGCCTTAGCGACACATCTGCACGGCGACCACGTGGGAGACGTAACAGATTCTTCACCGCGATCAAGCTACGGTGACTATCGTCTTACCGGAATCTCAGATGTAGCTGAAGTCATTCCGATAACGACACTCATTGATCGCGGTTTTCCGGACTATGATTTTCCAACCAAAGTTGCTGCTCCGACTGCACTCAACTACATCCGCTTCGTTCAGTCCGTCCAACAGCGCGAGACGCGCGTGGAACGTGCACGGCCCGGATCAGTCAATCAGATTATTCAACTTATTCAACGGCACGCACGGCAGAGTGATTCTCAGTTCGAAATACGAATCCTCTCATCCAGCGGCGCTATCAGGACCGGGCAGGGTGAGGAGAACCGCATCCTCATCCCCTCAGGCGCAATCGCCCCAAAAGACGAGATCGAATCGGAAAATATGCTCTCCATCGCGCTTCGCCTGCGCTATGGCAAATTCACATATTTCACCGGCGCAGACCTGAACTGTCTCACCAACTATGGCCGCGATCCGTGGCGGGATATCGAAACACCTGTAGCGCAAGCTGCCGGCCCTGTGGATGTAGCCACCTGCAACCACCACGCTTACTTCGATGCCTGTGGCCCAGCCTTTGTCCAGGCTCTCAAACCGCGCGTCTGGATACTGCAAAGCTGGCACGCCGCGCATGCCTCGATTTCATCCCTGGCCAATATCTCCAGCACATCTCTTTACCCTGAGCAACGCGATGTTTTCTGCCTCGGTCTGCATCCTGCCGCAGGAGTTGTCAGTGGCAGATTTTCAGATCGCTTTAAGAGCAAGCAAGGGCATGTACTCGTTCGCGTCGCACCCGGCGGTGAAGAATATCGCGTATTTGTGATCGACGATGGCAACGAAGATGCCAATGTAACAGGTGCTTTCGGCCCGTATCGCAGTTCATAGCCATTGCTGGCGTCGCACTGTAAGGAACACGGGAACGTATAATCAACTAAGGGATTCTTTGTTCTAACTTCAGGAATCAATCAGGGATCAACCATGAAGCCAGTCCGCAAACATCCTCTGCAAAAGGTGCTCGAAAGCCGCATCGCCATCATTGATGGCGCGATGGGCACAACCATTCGCACCTACAGCATGGCTGAGGCGGATATCCGCGGCGATCGCTTCAAAGACTCGAAGAAGGATCTTCTCAACAATGGAGATCTCTTTTCGCTGACGCAGCCAAAGATGATCGGTGATATTCACCGCCGTTTCCTCGATGCAGGTGCGGACATCATCGAGACCAACACCTTCGGCGCTACGAGCATCTCGCAAAGCGAATTCTTCGTGGATGATCCGCGCGAACACGGCGGCCGCAAAGATCCTGAGTTCTACCAGAAGATCATCGAAGACAAGTCGCTCAGCAGCCTCGCGTGGGAAATCAACGAGCAATCCGCTCGCCAGTGCCGCGAGTGGGCTGATCGCGTCGCCAACGAGACCGGCCGACAGCGCTTCGTCGCCGGAGCTATCGGTCCCCTCACTGTTTCGCTCTCAAACTCCCCCGATGCAGATGATCCCGGCTTCCGCGTCGTCACCTTCGATCAGGTCAAAACAGCTTATGCCGAACAGGTCCGCGCACTCATCGCTGGCGGTTCCGATCTTCTACTCGTCGAAACCATCTTCGATTCGCTCAACGCCAAGGCTGCCCTCGTCGCTATCCGTGAAGTCTTCGACGAAGATGGTCTTACCGGCGAAAAAGAACTGCCCGTCATGATCTCCGCAGCCGTAGGCCGTGGCGGAGAAACCATGATCTCCGCGCAGACCGTCGAAGCCTTTTGGAATGCAGTAGAGCACGCGCGTCCGCTGTCTGTTGGGCTCAATTGCTCGCTCGGTCCTGACCTCATGTATCCGTTCCTCGAAGAACTCTCCGAGAAGGCCGACGTCGCCATCTCCTGCTATCCGAACGCAGGCCTGCCCAACCCACTCTCGCCCACCGGCTTTGATCTCGAGCCCAAAGACATGGCTCGCTTCCTCGGAGGATTCGGCAAGGATGGTCTCATCAACATCGCGGGCGGTTGCTGCGGCAATACCCCCCAGCATATCGCCGCGATCGCCAAAGCTCTCGAAGGTGTTGCTCCGCGTCCACTCGATGCACGCCGTGCGAGTCAGTTGGGTGAAAACGCCGCATGAGTCAGCTCGCAGATACTGAATTCTCAACCGAGATAGCCTTCAGGCCACTTCGACTCTCTGGTTCACAGCCGTTCACGCAGCAGCGCGGCGTCTTTATGATGATCGGCGAACGCACCAACGTCGCCGGCTCGCCCCGCTTCGCCAAGCTCATCAAAGACGGCAAATATGAAGAGGCAGTAGCCATTGCCCGTCAGCAGGTGGAAAACGGCGCAAACGTCGTCGATATCTGCATGGACGAGGGCATGATCGATGGCGTCGCCGCCATGCAGCGATTCCTGTTGTTGCTCGCCAGCGAGCCCGAAGTTGCAAAAGCTCCCTTCATGATCGACTCCTCCAAGTGGGAGGTTATCGTTGCCGGGCTCAAGTGCATGCAGGGCAAAGGCATCGTCAACTCCATCTCACTCAAAGAGGGCGAGGAGAAATTTCGCCAGCAGGCAGCCACCATTCTCAAGTACGGTGCGGCGGCCGTCGTCATGGCATTTGACGAGCAGGGACAAGCCGCTACATTCGCTGACAGGATTCGTATCTGCGAGCGCGCCTATCGGATGCTCGTTGACGAAATCGGCTTTCCCGCCGAAGACATCATCTTCGATCCCAATATCCTTACCGTCGCTACCGGTATGGAAGAGCACAACAATTACGCTGTCGACTTCATCGAAGCCACGCGCTGGATCAAGGCCAACCTGCCGCATGCCAAAGTCAGCGGCGGTGTCTCCAACATCTCCTTCAGCTTCCGCGGCAACAACAAAGTCCGCGAAGCCATGCACGCCGCCTTCCTGTATCACGCGATCGGCGCCGGCCTCGACATGGGCATCGTCAACGCCGGTCAGCTTGAGATCTACGAAGAGATCGAGCCCGAGCTGAAAGTTCTCGTCGAAGATGTCCTGCTCAATCGCCGCCCCGACGCCACCGAGCGCCTTGTCGAATTCGGCGAAGCTCTCAAAGCTTCAAGCGCTTCAACCGGGACTGCCGAAAAGAAAACCGAAGAGTGGCGCAACGGCACTGTCGAAGAGCGTCTCTCTCATGCACTGGTCAAAGGCATCGACACCTACATCGACGCCGATACCGAAGAAGCGCGCCTCAAGCTAGGCCGCCCGTTGCTGGTGATCGAAGGGCCCCTGATGGATGGCATGGGCGTCGTCGGCGACCTCTTCGGTGCAGGCAAAATGTTCCTGCCTCAAGTCGTTAAATCCGCCCGCGTCATGAAGAAAGCCGTAGCCTGGCTCACGCCTTTCATGGAAGCCGAAAAAGCCGCCATGGCCGAAGCTGGCTATGCCGTAAAGACCCAAGGCAAGATCGTCCTCGCCACCGTCAAAGGCGATGTACACGACATCGGCAAAAACATCGTCGGCGTAGTCCTCGCCTGCAACAACTACGAAGTCATCGACATGGGCGTCATGGTCCCCGCCGAAAAGATCCTCGAACGCGCAAAGTCTGAGAAAGCCGACGTCATCGGCCTCAGCGGTCTCATCACCCCCTCACTCGACGAAATGGTTCACGTTGCCCGCGAAATGGAGCGCCAGAGCTTTCGCCTTCCACTCCTCATCGGCGGAGCCACCACCAGCCGCGCACACACCGCCATCAAGATCGCTCCTCACTACAGCCAGCCCGTAGTGCACGTTCTCGACGCCAGCCGTGCCGTGCCCGTTACCACCAGCCTGCTCAGTGATGAGAGTCGCGATGCCTTCATCGCCGAGCATCGTGCCAGCTACGACGCGATCCGCAAGAAGCATGCTGCACCGACGCTGAAACTTATACCGATCGAGACCGCCCGTGAGCGCCGCACGCCGATCACCTGGCGTAGCGAAGATATTCCTCAGCCCGAATTCACCGGTGTCCGCGTCCTCGAAGATTTCCCGCTCTCGACCCTCCGCGAATACATCGACTGGACTCCGTTCTTCCATACCTGGGAGCTCAAAGGCGTCTATCCGCGCATCCTCGACGACGAAAAACAAGGTCAGCAGGCGCGCCAGATCTTTACCGAAGCCAACGCTCTGCTCGATCGCGTCATCGCGGAGAAACTCATTACCGCACGCGGCGTGTACGGCCTGTTTCCTGCCAACTCCGTCGGTGATGATGTAGATCTCTACACCGGCGAATCGCGCACCCAGGTGCTAGACCGTTTCCACTTCCTTCGTCAGCAACCCGACCGCGACGCGTCCGAGCCCTGCCGTTCGCTCTCAGACTTTATCGCTCCCGCAGAAACCGGTCTCGCTGATCACATCGGTGCCTTCGCCGTCACTACGGGTATCGGCCTGCGTGAGCTTTGCGACGGCTTCAAAGCTGCGCATGACGACTACAACGCCATCATGGCCGAGGCTATCGCCGACCGCCTCGCCGAGGCTTTTGCAGAGTGCCTCCACAAGCGTGTCCGCGATGAGTGGGGCTATGGTCGCTCAGAGAATCTCGCTCCCGCCGAGCTCATTCAGGAGCAGTATCGCGGCATCCGTCCTGCGGCCGGCTACCCTGCCTGCCCCGACCACACTGAAAAGGGAACTCTCTGGCATCTGCTCTCGGTTGAGCCCAGCACAGGCATCCAGCTCACCGAGTCCTTCGCCATGTGGCCCGGATCGAGTGTAAGCGGTCTTTACTTCGCCCATCCTGAGGCCAAATACTTCAGCCTCGGCAAAATAGCCCGCGATCAGACCGAAGACTACGCACGCCGCAAACAGATGCCAGTGGCCGAGGTTGAGCGCTGGCTCGGACCCAATCTCGGCTACGATCCGGCCCGCTGATCCAGGCATTTGGCAGCTTAATTACTTTTTCTTCGAAACGATGGCCGTTCGCGGTACCCTTTTACTACAGCTTCATACTTTGGAGCCGAAAGCAGGCAGCACAGGCGAAGTTCTGTGTAAAGTTGAGGCCTATGGGTGCCTTCGGGGGAAGGCGCAGGGAAACCGTGTCGAATAGACGTCGGATATCGATCACATAGTTCCCAACGAAGACTGCGTTCCGCATTTATGGGATTTTCGTTGCCTTAGCGTTTGCTCGTCGCGAGGTATTTGGAGATGAATCTGATGTCGGAAAAAACGTCCGGTAGCCAGACACGAGTCCGAATGCCCGTGCATCGATCCTTTGAACGCGAGCTGGCTATTCTCGAGTCCATGAGCGGCCGCACGCCCGATGAAGCCGACATCGCACGTCTTCGCCGTACCCTTGAGAGCGAGAATAACTACCTCGTTGCGAAAGTAGCGAAGCTCGTAGCCGAGCACGAAGTAACCGGGCTGCTTCCGCAAATCCTTGCGGCTTTCGATCGTTTTCTTATTGACCCCGTTAAGCGTGACCCCCAGTGCTGGGCCAAGAATGCGTTGGTAAAAGCTCTGGTCAAACTCGGCTGCCGCGATGCTGCCGTTTACCTGCGCGGCCTTCGCCATTTTCAGGAAGAGCCAGTCTGGGGCGGACAGTCAGATACCGCCGGCGCGCTCCGTGCTACTTGCGCCCAGGTTCTTGTCGAGTGCTCCGAACTCACCGAAGCTGCGCTACTCAATATCCTTCTCGAACCGATGCTCGACCCGGACAAGACCGTCCGCATCGAAGCAGTGCGTGCCGTTGGCCAGGTTGGCGGCGTCTCGTCTGCTTTGCTGCTCAAGCTTCGCGTGCTGTTGCGTAAAGAGGAGCCTGAGGTTCTTGGCGCGTGTTTCTCTGCGCTGCTCAGGATGCAGAACAACGATCGCCTCGGCACCATCTCGCTCGTTGCCGACTTTCTTGACCACGGCGAAGAGGCCGCATCAGAAGCCGCGTTCGCCTTGGCGGAAACGCATGATTCCGCCGCCGTTCAGGCGCTCATCGACCGCCGTCGCTACGGGGCTGACCCCTGGTTCGTTTCCATCCTTGACCAGGCTATCGCCGTCTCACGTACTCAGGAGAGCCTGGAATTTCTGCTTGGCTTGATCGAGCGTGACCCGCGCCAGGCAGCCTCCGCGCTCGAGGCGCTCAGCCGCGTCTATGCCTCGTCTGACGTGCGCTTACGCATCGCGCAATGCGTGGCCCGTTCTCGAAGCGAACGCGCACAACAGGCCTTCCGCCAGTTCTTCCCCGAACCTGCAGCAGATCTATAAACCGGTCAGCAATGATGACGTTGCATCATCGCTCGATCGGCTAATCCGGATAGCTTAATCGTTTGATTGACGGTGTTTCTCTTCGAATGCTACAAATCCATGACGCTCCGCAGCTCGGTTTCGGAGACAGCACGGTCAATGGCATGCGGGCAGGTCCAATGATTTCTGGCTTAGTGATGGCTCTGGTGGCTGCAGTCTGCGGCTGTGGTAGCAGCAACGGTAGTACGTCGTCCTCAACAACACCGGCGAACGCAACCGCGCCTGCAGTGACAACCTATGCGGCACACGCAGGCGCGCAGATCGTGAGCCTTTCAACCACCACCTCCGGCGCCACCATTTACTACACCGTCGACGGAACTGCTCCCACAGCGTCCTCCGCCATCTACGCGGCGCCATTTTTAATTGCGTCAAACCTGACGCTCAAAGCCTACGCCACACGCTCCGGCCAAACCGACAGCGCCGTCACGACCCAGACCTTTTCGCCCAATATCCAATCCGGCACGCTTGTCTGGAGTGACGAGTTCACGAATACGACCGGCAGCAATCAACAACCCAACCCTGCCATCTGGACTTACGACACCGGTAACAGCGGCTTTGGCAACAACGAATTGGAGACCTATTGCGCCTGGGGATCGAACGCCTCACCCTGCGATCCAACTCATCCCAGCGCCTATGTCGGGACAGACGGCTATCTGCACATCGTGTCGCAGCAACCCAGCACAGGAGTCTACACCTCAGCGCGCATGAAAACGCAGGGCCTCTTCAGCGTGCAGTACGGACGCTTGGAAGCGCGCATCTGGGTCCCCGAAGCGCAGGGCCTGTGGCCCGCTTTCTGGGCGCTAGGCAACAACATCGATCATGTGAATTGGCCGGCTTGCGGCGAGCAGGACATCATGGAGCGTGTCAACGCCGCTACGACCCCCGACTGGAATGAAGGCTCCGTACACGGCACAGGCTTTACCGGCAGTACTGGCCTGGGAACCGTCTTCCACTTTCCCGCCGGAGAGATAGCCGCAGGCTGGCATACCTACGGCATGATCTGGAAAAAAGGGTCTGTCGCCTACTATGTGGACGATCCCACGAACCCTTATGTGACTTACACCAATCCGGCCAGCCTCGCAAATCTCAGCGGTGCGGTGTGGCCTTTCGATTCAGGCACCAGTAACTTCATCATCCTCAATCTGGCAATCGGCGGCGACTGGCCCGGTAGTCCCAACACATCCACCACGTTTCCGCAGTCGCTTCTCGTGGATTACGTGCGTTTCTACGCGCCGTAATCTTAGATTTCCGGCCATAGCATGCTTTGCCAGATCGTCAGGAGAGAAACCTTTGCCCAGCGCTTTGGCACACGCGTTCGCTTATGCCTTAGTCGCCTTTGTAGAGCGTGATCCAACGGTTCGTCTCCTCGCGGTTTTAACCGCGGACTTTTTGGGCGCTGCTTTTGTTGACTGCTTCTTTGCAGGGCGCGTCGCCTTTTCGGTTTTGGCTTTTGCTAGTTTCGCTTTCTTTGGTGGCGCGGCAGCCTTCGGTGCCTCTAGCTCAGACGGCAATTTCTGCATTGGATAGTCAGTCCAGCCAATCGATGAATCTTCGAAATCGTGCCCGATCGTCAACATGCGGACAATCGAGTGATACGTCTCAAGACGCTGCACCAGCATCTCCTGTTCTGCACCTTTCTTCTTGAGCAGTCGCCGCTCTTCCAACAGTTGCCGCTCGATCATGTGTACGATCCTGGCGAAGGCCGCAAGATTGTCCGAGTCCCTGCTGAATGTGCGGTATTTCTGCGCAAGTTGATGTGCTTTCCGTCCTTCAGAAGTCTCCTTCTGGCCAGCATCCAGCATCGGGTACAAAAGGAAGTAGATATCGATAGCGTCGCGCTCTGGTTCACCCATGCCGAACATCCTACTCCGAATTCAGCCAATCCTGACTCGAAATGAAATGGTGGCAGCATAGCCACGCTACACTGACAATCGCATTGATTTCTTTCGAAGAACTGCATAGGAGCACCCGTTGACGTTCCCTTTTTCTCGTCGCCGATTTCTCTACACATCCGCTCTCGGAGTCGGATCGTTGTATCTGAAGAATGCCGCCGCCCAAACCGAGGGCCACACCGAGGGTCTGTCGAGCAGAATCAATCCGCTCATCGGAGCAAGCACCAGCACCAAGCTCGGCGAAGGCAAAACCTATCCGGGACCGGCCACTCCATTTGGTCTTGTGCAGCTTGGGCCAGACACCATCACCGGTGGCGACAACGCTCCGGGATATTCCTGGGAACACACGACCATCGAAGGGTTCAGCTTCACGCGCATGAGCGGTGTAGGTTGGTACGGCGACTTTGGCAATCTGCTGACGATGCCGACCACCGGTCCATTGAAGTTTGCAAGCGGCCGTATTGCTCATCCCGAGGAAGGCTGGCGCTCGCCGTTCCGTCACGAGACAGAAAAAGTAGAAGCGGGTTATTACGCAATCGATCTGGATCGCTACAAGATTCGCGCCGAGCTCACCGCGACATCGCATGCCGGCATTCTCCGCTTCACGTTTCCCGAGTCGTCACAATCGCGTATTCAGCTTGATCTCGCGCGCCGTATCGCAGGCACCTCAACACGGCAATACGTAAAGGTGGTGAGCGGCAATGCAATCGAAGGCTGGATGCAATGCCCTGATTCCGGTGGCGGCTGGGGCAACGGTGACGGCCATGTGAGCTATACAGCGTATTTCCGCATGGAGTTCTCAAAGCCGTTAACCCGCTTCGGTGTCTGGACAATCGACATTAGCGGGTTCAACTTCGGCGACGGCATGGTCAGCGATCAGATGCAGTCCGAGGAGTTTTATCGGCGCGCTCAGCAGGCGCATGTTATCGACTGCTGCCGCGAGATGGAAGCAGATCATCTAGGCTTCTTCACGGAGTTCAACACCGCTAAAGATGAAAAGGTGCTGGCGAAGGCAGGTATCTCATTCGTCGATATCGAAGGCGCGCGCAAAAACCTCCAGCACGATATTCCCGGCTGGGACTTCGATGCCGTGCGCAGAGAGGCTACAAAACAATGGGACTCGGCGCTCTCGGCCATCGATATCGAGGGAGCCACGCATGAGCAGGAGGTGATCTTCTCGACCGCCCTCTATCATGCACTGCTCGATCCGCGAACGATGACGGATGTTGATGGCCGCTATAAAGCTGGCGACGGAAAGATCCATCAGACCGCGGATTTTACGCCTCGCACCGTCTTCAGCGGCTGGGATGTCTATCGCGGTGAGATGCCGCTGTTGACGCTCATTAAGCCCGCGATCGTCAATGATCAGATCAACTCGCTTGTGAATCTCGCTGAGCTGAGCGGCAAAGGCTATCTGGAGCGCTGGGAGCTGATGAATGCGTACAGCGGCTGCATGGACGGCGATCCGGCGACATCAGTCATTCTCGATGCCTACGTAAAGGGCATTCGCAAGTTCGATGTAGAGAAGGCGTATGCTGCCTGCCGTCAGACAGCGGCTGGAACTGACGCGAAAACCAATCGTCCTGACAACGAGTTCTATATGCAGCATGGCTTTGTGCCAGACCAGGTTTCATGGACGCTGGATAATGCCTACTTTGATTGGTGTGTTGGACAGCTGGCGAAGCATACAGGCAAGACTGAAGACGCGGAAACCTTCACGCAACGCAGCCAGAACTACCGCAAGATCTACGACGCAGAAGTGCAGAGCATGCGCGCCAAAGATAGGGATGGCAAGTGGATTCCGTGGAAGGGCGCGACCGAGTTTGGGCAGGGATGCACTGAGAGCAATCCGCTGCAGCAGTCGTGGTTTGTGCCGCATGATGTTGCAGGGTTGATTGAGGTCATGGGCCACGAACAATTTGCGAGTGCTCTGGAAGATTTCTTCGAGAAGACGCCCGAAAACTTTGGCTGGAATCCGTATTACAACCACTCCAACGAGCCCGTGCACCATATTCCGTATCTGTTTGTGTATGCGGGCAAGCCGTGGCTTACGCAGAAGTGGGCACGGCAGATTCTGGAGCATGCCTATCACAACGATGTGAACGGCATTGTCGGCAATGATGACGTGGGGCAGATGTCGGCGTGGTATGTGCTTGGGGCAGTAGGTTTTTATCCGGTTTGTCCGGGAGATGGAATTTATATCCTGGGCAGTCCGCTATTTCGCAAGGCGACGATTCATCTGGATCGGGAGTGGTACCGGGGTGGCAGTTTTACTGTTGAGGCGCGTGGGCATGGGGCAGGGAATATCTATATCCAGTCGACGCGGCTGAATGGGAAGGCGATTGACCGGGCGTGGATTCGCCATGCGGAGATTGTGGCTGGCGGCATTTTGGAACTGACGATGGGGCCGGAGCCGAACATGAAGTGGGCTAGCTCGCCGGAGTCGCTGCCGCCACGGACGGCTGGGGTTTAGAGGATTGCTGCTCGTGAAATGTTAGGGGCGGGTTTCACTGCGCAATGTTTGCGTGAGGATGCGCAATATTTGTCCGACGATGCGCAATCGGCGTGGTGCAATGCGCAATCGCTGCGCGACAAGTGGCAATCCGTGCATGACGATGCGCAATCGGTGTGCAACAGGTTTGCCATGCGCGCACTCTTGCCGATAGATATGCGGTTACCCCTCTCCTCGGTCTGAAAAGAACTATTCGCGAATTGCAAGGTGAGCTACGGAGGTACTCCTTGACGGCGCGCTATATCGTTTGCTACATAGGGTGATCGGAGGTAAGGGGCAGAAATGAAACTTCGCTGGACCGAGCTGGTGGCTGTTGGGCTGATGGCAGTGGTGGAGGCGCATGGGCAGGCAGCGGCTCCGAAGCCGGCGGATACTTCATCGCATACCGTGCAGTTCGTCACGGTTGAGCCGGGGGTGAAGCTGGAGGTTCTTGATTGGGGTGGGACCGGGTCTCCGCTGATCTTTCTGGCCGGGTTGGGAAGCGATGCGCATGTGTTTGATACGTTCGCGCTGAAGTTTACGAGTGCGCACCATGTGTATGGAATTTCGCGCAGAGGGTATGGCAAATCGGATGGTCCGAAGCCGGATAGCAACAACTACTCGGCCACGCGGCTGGCGGACGATGTGCTGACGGTAATGGATCAGCTGAAGATCGAGAAGCCGGTGCTGGTGGGGCACTCGATTGCGGGAGAAGAACTGAGCTCGATCGGGACGCGTTTTCCGGAGCGTGTAGCAGGGCTGGTGTACCTGGATGCCGGCTATCCGTATGCGTATTACGACCCGAAGGCAGAGAATCCCGACCCGATTATGGACATGGCGATGGCGCGGCATGAGTTGTGGCAGCTTACAGGGCCGCAGTCGACGCAGGAACGTAAGGAGATGGTGAAGGAGATGCTGGAGGTGACGCTGCCGCGGTTGCAGAAAGACTTTGAGGCGCAGCAGAAGCACCTGGAAACTGTGAAGGACCAGCCAGCGCCGCCGGATTCGCCGGATGTGGAGTATGGGTCAGCGGTGCTGCGCGGCGTGGAGCAGTTCACCGGAGTGAAGTGTCCGGCGCTGGCGATCTTTGCGGTGCCACATAATCTGGGGCCGATGAAGGACCTGGATGCGGCCGCGAAGGCGAAGGCTGAAGCAGATGACCTGGCGATTGTAGGGGCGCAGGTGAATGCGTTTGAAGCGGGCAATCCGACTGCGCGAGTGGTGCGCATTCCGCATGCAGATCACTTTATCTTCGAGTCGAATGAGGCGGATGTAATTCGGGAGATGAATACGTTTCTGGCTAAGATGCAGTAAGCCGCTCAGTCTCGATGGAGGGTGCGTCATAGCCTAGTCGTAGACACCAGTCTCAAGCAAGACCTCTGAGCTTGCAGACAAGCAGATTCCGAAAGCAGATCCTTCGCTCAGGATGACAAGTGAGAGGCGATATGGCTAGGGAATATTTGCGGCCCTTGCTACACTCTCTTGCATCGGTTTACAACTTTTTGCCTGAGGGCCCGAGGAGTTGATGCGATGCGTGTTCGCGGTCTGTCCTTTGCTTCTGTGCTGGTGGTTTCGGCGGTTTCTTTTTCTTCCATCACAACGATGAGTCTGGCGCAGGAGGCGGCTGCGGGACGCACTCTGGTGCGTGCCGGGCATCTGCTGGATGTGCATACGGGCAAGACGCTGGATGCGCAGACGATTGTGGTGCAGGGCGACCGGATCGTGTCTATCGGCGCGACTTCGAGTGTGCAGTCACAGGCGGGCGACAAGGTGGTCGATCTTGGATCGATGACGGTAACGCCGGGGTTGATTGATGCGCATACGCACATCACTATGAACACGGAGTTCGATCCGTACAAAGAGCTGACGGGTACGGATGGCAAGCAGGGGATCAATGGTGTGGTGAATGCCAGGAAGACGCTGCTGGCCGGCTTTACGACGATACGCAATGTGGGCGCGGATGATTATGTGGACGTGGATCTGCGTGATGCGATTGATGCAGGCCAAGTGCCAGGGCCGCACATGCTGGTGAGCGGGCCTGCGCTGGGTATTACAGGCGGTCACTGCGATGACAATCTGCTGCCGTTTCAGTACCACATTGTCGGCGACGGTGTGGCGGATGGGATTGCGGCGGTACAGCAGAAGGTGCGGCAGAACATCAAGTATGGGGCGGATGTGATCAAGGTGTGCGCGACGGGTGGTGTGTTGTCGAAGGGTGACGATCCGCAGGCTTCGCAATACACGCTGGAAGAGTTGAAGGCAATTGTGGCTGATGCGCACCGGCTTGGCCGCAAGGTGGCGGCGCATGCGCATGGCGCGCAGGGCATTTTGTGGGCGAGCGAGGCGGGGATTGATTCGATCGAGCATGGTAGCTATATCGATGACGCAGGGATTGCGGAGATGAAGAAGCATGGGACGTGGCTGGTGCCGACGCTGTATCTCGAAGACTGGCAGTTGGAGTATGGCAAGCTGCCGCCGTTTTATGCGCAGAAGATGCGCGATGTGAGCGCGGTGGCGAAGAAGAATATCCGCCATGCGTATGAGTCGGGAGTGCATATTGCGCTGGGCACGGATGCGGCGGTGTATCCGCATGGATTGAACGGGCATGAGCTGGAGGTGTATGTGCGCGATATTCACATGACTCCGCTGGCGGCGATTCAGTCGGGGACCGTGAATGCAGCGGAGCTGCTGGGGATTACAGATAAGGCTGGATCGCTGGATGCGGGGAAGTGGGCGGACATCATTGCTGTGGATGGCGACCCGCTGCAGGATGTGAAGCTGTTCCAGGATGTGAAGTTTGTGATGAAGGCTGGGGTGGTTTATAAGGGGCCGGAGGCGAAGTAAGGCTGAGATTGTCGACGATTGGAACTGATGTGATGTTCGAATCCAAGCAAAACGGAGTCTGATGGCGATCTGGCAATTCTCTCTTTATCTCGTTCCCAGGGAATCTCTTGTGGAGAGATTCGAGGAAGTGCCTGCGCAGTTGGAGATGGATGTTGCGGAGGATAGTCCCTGGTGGTCGTGTCATCAGCCTGCGAAGGGCTTCGAAGAAGAAATCGACACAATATTGCCGGAGGTATCTTCGTGGTCAAAAGAAATGCGCATTTGGGGTGATGAAAGAGGCCATGCGATTCTAGTGGTTTATCGCAGTGAAGAGAAACGAGAGGTTGAGCAGATCGAGATCAGAATCGATCTCTCAAAATACTCGAAGGAGTTTGTCTTTCGCGCTTGCCGGTGGGCAACATCGTTGGATTGTCTCGCGTGGACGAAAGCTTACGAGGTGATCATTCCGGAGTACAACGAAGTTGAAACAGCGATAAGGAAATCGCGCGCTATGAAATTTATGCTGAACCCAAGCGAAACGCTTCAAAGCCTGGAGGCAGAGGAGTTTTGAGCGGAAGCTTTGAGCGATTGAGAAAAAACAGATCCCCTTCGCGGATGACAGCAAGAAAGACAAGAGCAAAGCACGGCAGGAAAGTGTCCGAATTTGGACGCCTCTTGCTCGGTTGTGAACGCAGGTGTGTGATCTTGAGATTGCTAAGCTGTTTCGTTACAGGCAGCTAATGCAGAATTCTCGTGGTACTCGACATGCTTTCCGTATATGCACGTTGATGTGTGTGTATGAGGTTAAGCGATGAGAGTACTGCTGCAGGATCTGAATTATGCATTTCGCCAATTGCGTAAGACGCCGGGGTTCACCGTTACGGTGCTGCTTACGCTTGCGCTGGGGATCGGCGCTAACTCGGCCATCTTCACGCTGGTCAATGCGATCATGCTCCACAACCTGCCGGTAACTGATCCGAAGACTCTTGTCCGCATCGGCGATCAGGATGATTGCTGCGTCAACGGCGGCTGGAACGACAACGGGGACTACTCGCTCTTTGCGACAGACACCTACTACATGTTCAAGAAGAACCTGCCCGAGTTTGAAGAGCTGGCTGCGATGGAGTCCGGCTACGCATGGCGGCCTGTTACGGTTCGCCGCGCCGGAGCCCAGACTTTAGCGAAATCTGTCATGGGGACCTTCGTCTCTGGAAACTACTTCCGGGTCTTTGGTCTTTCGCCGGCGGCGGGCCGGCTATTGGTGGATGCCGACGATCAGAAAGGCGCACCGGTCACGGCGGTGATGAGCTATGACGCGTGGCAGCAGGATTTTGCGGGCGATCCGAGCGTGGTGGGAAGCGCGTTTTACATCAATACCAAAGCGGCTACGATCGTTGGCATCGCGCCGAAGGGGTTTTACGGGGATCGCATCGATACCAATCCGCCGAAGTACTACCTCCCCATGAATTCGATGGATCAAGTCATCGGCGCGCCGTATTTCAACGATCCTGACCTTCAGTGGGCCTATATCATCGGCCGCGTTAAGCCTGGGACTTCTCTACCGACTCTCCAGGCCAAGGCCAGTACGCTGCTGAAGCAGGAGTTTGCGCCGCTCAAGACATTTACCGACAAGCGCGCCAAAGAGGTTCTTCCCCGCACGCACGTGGTGCTCACTCCGGGCGGGGGTGGCATCCAGAATATGCAGGACGATTACAAGGACCATCTGAAGCTGCTGCAATGGATTGCCGCGCTGGTGCTTCTGGTGGCATGCGCGAATATCGCCAACCTGCTGCTGGTGCGTGGCATGAGCCGCCGCGCGGAGCTTTGCATCCGCTCGGCGCTTGGTGCGCAACGCAGCCGGATTGTGCGACAGCTTCTTACGGAAAGTGTTCTGCTCTCGTGCACGGGCGGATTGCTTGGCCTCGCTATTTCCTATCTTGGAGCGCATGCGCTGCTGGCTCTGGCCTTTCCTAATCAGCAAAACATGCCAGTTACGGCTTCGCCTTCGCCGCTGGTTATCGGCTTTGCCTTTGCGCTTTCGCTGGTTACGGGCGTTCTCTTTGGCCTTGCACCAGCGCTGATGGCGGCGCGTACGCAGCCTGCTGAAGCACTGCGCTCGAATGCGCGTACCACTGCACAAGGAGCATCCTTTCTGCAGCGTGCACTTGTTGTTCTGCAGGCAGCGCTCTCGCTGGTGTTGCTCGTTGCAGCGGGACTCTTTGCGCAGAGCCTCAACAAGGCTGAGAACGTGGACATGAAGCTGGATGCAACGAACCGCTACATCGCCCATATCAATCCGCAAGCGGCCGGTTACAAGAATACAGAGGTTGAGCCTCTCTACCAGACGATCGTAGACAGCTTCCACGCCATTCCCGGTGTTGTGAAAGTCGGCCTTGCAACTTACACACCGATGGAAGCGAACAATTGGGGATCTGGCGTAAAGATTCAAGGGCAGCCGGATCTGAACAAGGGTGCATCCTGGGTGAAAGGTACCCCGGAGTACTTTGACTCTGTCGGCACTCACGTTGTCATGGGGCGTGGCTTTACGTTGCAGGACACGATGAATGCGCCGCCTGTCGCCGTCGTCAATCAGGAATTTGTTAAGCAATTCTTTAGCGGTAAGAACCCCATCGGTCATCGCTTTGGTTTCTCCGGTCCGGGCCAGGCCGGGTTGGATGGAGCGCATGAGATTGTCGGTGTCGTAGAAGACACCACGTACACGAGCGTGTACTGGAAGAATCACGCGATGTACTTTCTGCCGCTTACGCAGCGCGCCGGCAGCGCAAACGACACCACCTACCATCTCGACGAAGACCAATCCATGTATGCCGGAGCTCTGGTTATCCAGACCAACCGCCCGATTCCCGGATTTGAAAAGATCGTGGGCGCTACTCTGGCGAGCATCAATCCTAATCTGACAATTGTGAAGTTCCAGACATTCCAGCAGCAGATTGACGACCGCTTTACTGAGGAGCGGCTCATTGCGCGGCTTACGTCTCTCTTCGGTTTGCTGGCGCTTCTTCTGGCGGCTATCGGGCTTTACGGTGTCACGGCTTACACCGTCGTTCGCCGTACGCCGGAGATCGGCATCCGCATGGCGCTGGGAGCGGCGCGCGGCCGCGTTATTGGAATGGTGATGCGTGGTGCGATGCTGCAGGCAGTAATTGGTCTTGCTATCGGCATTCCGGTGGCAATCTTCTGTGTGAGATACATCAAGTCGCAGCTTTATGACATCACCAGTGTCAATGTGCCGGTCATGAGCGTAGCTATTGGAGTGCTGGTGCTTGCGGCTGCCATTGCCAGCATCATTCCGGCGCGCCGCGCGGCGTCTATCGATCCGGTGCAAGCTTTGCGTATTGAATGAGACACATCTTCTTCCGCGCAGTTAAATTTATTTGACAATCTCGTTTGTGCGCCGCTACTGTTCTGGCGGGATGGGATCGATTCCATTGTGGAGCCGGTACCGTCCTGTCTGTTGCTTGCTTTGCAGACCAGCCTCTTTGAGTCACGGAAGGCACACTCCCCTGTGCAAAGAATGAGCTGTACCCACTTTCTAAAGGAATATCCCCGGCCTTCCGCGGCATCGCGCCAGAGCGAGTGCCGCCAACTACGCGGCATCTCAACAAACTCAAACTTTGCCATGCGCAGTCCAGCTTCAGGAAACAGGGCCCTTATTTAGTAGAACCGCCGAACTCTTACTGCCCACCTTTCTGACTCGAACGTGACACCTTGTTCCCAAACTGAAGATGATCGAAGGGAGATCCCGATGGAGAAGAAAAGCTGTTTCCATAGGTGGCTGATTCTGGCATCAGCCTGTATTTTCACGTCTCTGCTCTTTGGCCCCAATGCTCTCGCTCAACAGCGTCTCATGACACGTCACACGCGTGAAGTGGTCACTAAGCGGCAAGTTCCGTTGGTTCGAGCCCTACCTGCAACGCGGCGTTTGAAGCTCGCCATCATGCTGCCTCTTCGCAACCAGACAGAACTCAATGATCTACTGCGCAATTTGAACGATCCGCAGAGTCCGCAATACCATCGCTATCTTTCTGTGCAGCAATTCACGGATGAATTTGGGCCGACGCAGGCCGACTTGAATGCCGCAGTTCAATTTACCCAAGCGAATGGGATGACGGTGACGCGAACAACGTCCAATCGAATGGTCATCGATGTCTGGGCTTCAGTAGCGAGCATTGAAAAAGCATTTCACGTGAAGATGGGTGTTTATCAGCACCCGACAGAAAATCGTACCTTCTACGCTCCTGACCGCGAGCCGACAACTGATTCGAGCGTGCGCTTATGGCATATAGCAGGCCTTGACGACTTTTCGCCTCCGCGTCCGATGCTGCGCTTTGCCAAGGACAATGTGCACACGGACCAGACGGGCTCTGGCCCTAACGGGCAGTATCTGGGAAGCGACATGAGGGCGGCCTATTACGGAGGAACCGCACTCACCGGCGCCGGTCAATCTATTGGAATCTTTGGCTTGAACTTTAATCTGAGCGATGTTGAGAACTATTACAGTTCCATCGGTCAGCCTTTCAATTCGGGCACTGTGATTACGGAGTCGATTGATGGATATGACACTTCGTGCGGATCCTGCAACGACGGTGAACCGGTTGCCGATATTGTGCAGTCGCTCTCCATGGCCCCGGGCGCGAATGCGGTCATTGAATATGAGGCGTCCAATGACGTCGACACGTTCACGCAAATGGCGACCGAGAATGTTGCCAAGCAGCTCAGCGCCTCGGTGGGCTGGCTCCCGGCTGATCCGGCATCGGATGAGCCCATCTTCATGGAGTTCGCCGCGCAGGGACAAAATCTCTTCGTTGCCAGTGGTGATAGTGGGGCCTATTCGTTGCCCGGCTGCACCGGCAATTGCAACCCGGTCTTTTATCCCGCGGATGATCCGTACATCACTGCCGTTGGAGGCACGCATATCACGACCAATGGATCGGGTGGTTCGTGGCAGTCTGAAATCTCCTGGGGCGGAACAAATCCTGTACTCGCTTGCGCCAATCCGACGGGCGGAAGCAGCGGCGGATACAGCACGAACGGGTTCAGTCTTCCTGCTTATCAACAGCTTCCGGGAGCGGTGAACTCCACGAACCAAGCTTCGAAGACTTTGCGGAATATTCCTGATATCGCCGCTGAGGCGGATTGCGACAACTGGTGGTGTGCCGGCGGCACATGCCAAGGGGGAATTGGAGGAACCAGTCTCTCTACGCCGCGCTGGGCTGGATTCATGGCGTTGGTCAATGAGCAGGCGGCCAACAAGAACGCACCTCCTGTGGGTTTCCTCAACCCGACCGTTTACGGAATCGGTACAAGCGCAAGCTACGACAGTCAATTCCACGACATTAGCAGTGGAAGCAATGACAACGGGCTAGGGCAGGAGTATTTCGCAGTGACGGGTTATGACCTTGTCACGGGCTGGGGAAGTCCGAACGGGCAGACGCTCATCAACATGCTCACCCCTGCATCAACTGCTCCTTACTTTGCGCTCTCGGCAACGCCATCGACCTTGACGGTTGCGCCGGGTGCTACGGGAGCAACGGGAACGATCCAGCTCACTTCCGGGAACGGCTTCAATGGAACAGTGAATTTGACCGCGAATATATTGGGAGCTCCCTCGGGTGTGACAGCTACGCTAAGTCCCACTGCGATCTCCGGTTCGCAGAGTTCGATTCTGACTGTTTCGCTTACGGGTTCCGGGCCGGGTGGAGACCTTGTGCTTGTTGTCACTGGAACGAGCGCGGATGGAGTTGCAACGCAACCCGCTTATGTGAAGTTGGCGCTGCCAACCTTCTCTCTTTCGGCATCTCCAAGCGCTATTTATATCAACCAGGATGGAACAGCAAATGCGACGCTGAGCGTTGCGGGGCAGAACGGCTTTGACGGCAAGGTGACATTCTCGCCTGTAACGGGACTGCCGAGCGGTGTGAGCGCGTTGCTGCATCGTGACAAGAGTGCATCGACAAGCACGCTCGAACTTGCAGCTCGCGCCACTACGCCGACAGGGCCGGCTGTTCCACTCACTCTGACCGGAACATCGGGGGACATTGTGCAGAGCGCTTCCTCCGTTACGTTGACGGTAAGCGCGGGCATCGGTACCAATGGCTCTGGAAGACCGATCGATCTGTCATCTGCGTATAACCTGAACGCGATTTACAAAGATGGCACTACCATCACTACCGGCGGGCTTGACGGAGGAGGCAGCGCGTATTCGGCAAACGTGCTCACGCGCGATCGTGTTTTGAATGGCGTGCAATTCCACTTCGGACCCTCGGATAAGCCCGATGCTGTGGGGACCACGGGACAGACGATCAATACGCCTGCGGGAAACTTCTCGACGTTGCAATTGCTTGGCACTGGCTTCGACGGGAATCAGGCGGCACAAGCCATTACTGTTACCTACATGGATGGCACGACTGCGGAGTTTACTCAGAGCTTCAGCGACTGGTTCTCTCCCTCATTCAATACCAACGAGTCGTTTGCCGTGGTGATGCCGTATCGAAATCTCGCAGATGGCACAAAAGACAACCGACCATTCAACCTGTATGGCTACGTCTTTGTTCTGGATAGCCACAAAGCTGTAAAGAGCTTTACGCTGCCGGATGATCCGAACGTTGTGGTGCTTGCGGCCACTCTGACGACCACGAGTCTCAAGGATCAGGCGCGGCTGGATCTCTCACGCAAGTTCAACCTTGCAGGTGTCTATAGCAACGGCGTGACCTTCCCGGCCACTGGCGGCATGGATGGAGGCGGTGACGGCTGCACGCTTCCGGATGGCTGCGCTGATGCCTATTCCTCGCAGCAACTAGGCCTCTCGACAAACACGATTCCGTCTCTTACGGAGAAAGGCATACAGTTTGAATTTGGACCGGTAAATACTGTCGATTGCACGACTGCCTGCTTGCTTAACGAGATCGATCTCGGAGCGAGCCCAGGTACGACTGTGCACATTCCATTCGATAAGCAGCAGCCGTATGAGACTATGACGCTATTAGGAACGGGTGCTAACGGAAGCCATACGGGAACAGTTACGGTTCACTACGTTAATGGTCCAAGCGAAACCTTTAACCAAACCTTCAGCGACTGGTGTTCTTATGGTGCGAATGCGAACGAGAGCGTTGCGGTTGGCGGCATTGAACGCATCAACAGTGACGGAACGCTGAGCGGTGCGAGCTGCAATCTCTACGCTTACACTTATGCTCTCGATCCTCACCGGAAAATAGAGAGCGTTACGCTGACGAACACCGATCAGACGAGCGACTCTTTCGTGCTTGCAATCACCTTGCAGCCAGGTGACGAGAGGCGAGGCTGGCAGCTTCGATAGCGACTGCGGTAAAACACGATACGACAGAACAAGGGCGGCAAGATGGATCTTGCCGCCCTTGTTCTGTCACGTTGTGGGATTTTGAGTGTATTGAGGCAACTACTGTTCGTAGCTGCGGACCCACTCTAGGATGCTGCGGACGCCGAAGCCGCTTGGGCCTTTGGCGATGAAGGGCTTGGTGTCTTCGTACCAGGCCATGCCGGCGATGTCGAGGTGGATCCAGGGGGTGTCGGCGGCGAAGACGTGGAGGAACTCGGCGGCGGTGATGGCTCCGCCCCAGCGTCCGCCGGTGTTTTTGATATCGGCGATGTCGGACTTGATCTGGTCGTAGTACTCGTCGCCGAGCGGGAGGCGCCAGATTTTTTCTCCTGAGATTTCGAGCGCCTTCTGGAGCTTGCCGAAGGTTTCGTCATCGTTGGAGAATCCGCCTGCGTTGACAGGGCCGAGGGCGACGACGCAGGCTCCGGTGAGGGTAGCGGCATCAATCAAGTGCGTGCAGCCGAGCTGGCGTGCGTAGGTAAGGCCATCGGCGAGGACCAGGCGGCCCTCGGCGTCGGTGTTGATGATCTCGATGGATTTGCCAGGCTCGCCATCTTTGAAGGGCATGGCGATCTGGACATCGCCGGGCTTCTGGGCTTTGCCGTCGGGCATGTTTTCTGCCGAGCAGACAACGCTGATGACCTTGACGTTGGGCTTGATACGGGCGATGGCGGCCATGGCTCCTAGCATTGCGGCTGAGCCTGCCATGTCGTACTTCATCAGTTCCATTTTGTCGGCGGGCTTGATGGAGATGCCGCCTGTGTCAAAGGTGATGCCTTTACCGACGAGTCCGAGGACGGGGCCGGAGTAAGTCTTGGCGTCGTAGCCTTCGGGTTCGTAGGTGAGGACGATGAGGGCTGGTGGTTCTTCCGATCCCTGCGAGACGGACCAGAATGCGCCCATCTTCAACTCGTGGAGCTTGTCGGTGGAGTAGACCTCGGATTTGAGGCCGTGGCTCTTGGCCATGGCTGCGGCGCGCTGGCCAAGGATGGTTGGGGTGAGCTTGTTGCCGGGCTCGTTGACCAGCTCGCGGGCGAAGTTCTGGCTCTCGGCTACGATGATGCCTTCGTTATAACCGGCTTCGATGGCGGCTTTGTCAGAAGCGGGAGCGGCGAGGATGAAGTTGTAGACGCTCTGGTCTTTGCGGTCGGAGCGGTAGGTGTCCGGGTCGTAGTCGGCGAGGAGTGCGCCTTCAGTAGCTGCGCGCGCGCATGGGCCGGGTAGAAGCTCGGCTGCTTCGGGGAGAGCGAAGACCACGTCGCGGATGGTACGCGGCTTGGAGAAGCGGATGGCGGTGCCTGCGGCGCTGCGGACGGAGTGGGCCGTAGCCTTGGAGAGCTTGCCTGTGCCGACGAGGAGCAGGCGCTTGGCGGCGAGTCCCGCGGGAGCGTGGAGCAGGATGGTTTCGTTGGGACCGGCTTTGAATTCACCGGAGCCGAGCGCGGCGGCAGCGGCGGATTTTACGGCGGCATCGCTGGTGAGGAGGGTCAGCTCGGGCTTGGCGTCGGATCCTTTGGCGGCCTGTGTGGCAGTCTGGGTATCTGCGGTGAGGACGGCCAGCAGCTCGGTTTCGATTCCGGAGAGGTTCGCAGTGCTCAGTTGCGTTTTCATGGCACTCATTATTTCAGAGACCGGGAAGCCGGGAACAGGGGCCGGGGAAACGGGGAGTGCAGATGAAAAGCAGATCCTTCGCTTTGCTCAGGATGACAACGCTGATTTCGGGCGAAACGCTGAATGGCTGGATTGCGGCAGGCAAATTGGCGGGTATTGAAAAGCCGAACTGTCAGCGGCCCATCTTGTATTTGCTGGCGTTGATGGCGGCGCGGGATTCGCGGTCAGCTTCGCGGCGTTTTTCGGTTTCGCGCTTGTCCCACTCCTGCTTGCCTTTGGCTACGGCCAGTTCACATTTGACGCGGCCTTTGCGGAAATAAAGTCGAACCGGGATGAGCGTATTGCCTTTGATCTGCGTCTTGGTCTGTAGCTTACGGACTTCTTCCTTGTGAAGCAGTAGCTTACGGGTACGGAGTGCGTCGTGGTTAGCGCTGTTTCCGTGGGAGTAGGGACCGATATGGACATTGAGCAGAAAGGCTTCTCCGTCCTTGATGAGGCCGTAGGCGTCCTTGAGGTTGGCCTGGCCTTCGCGGATGGACTTGACTTCGGTGCCGCGCAGGGCGACGCCTGCCTCCACCTTGTCGGAGAGAAAGTAGTTGAAGCCTGCGCTTCGGTTGTAGGCGGCATCGCGTTCGCCGGCGGCGACGGGGTCGCGGGGTTTGGTGGCTTTTGCCGCCGGTTTGGCCGCGGGGGTTATCACGTGACTGGATTGGCGCGGCATGGTAAAGATTTCCTTGTACTTAGTGCCTTGAAACTCTATCGTAGCATCGGAGCAAAAGCCGATTCAAAGTTAACGGCGGAGTGCGAGGGGCTTTGCTAGAATGAGGCAACGCTGGAATAGCGCGCTCATTTTCCCCCTATGGCGCGGACGATGTGTCCAGGCAAAAGGCTTGATCTCAGCCATGGCCCATTCCGGTCATTGGTTCCGGAACGAGGTCTGCGGCAAGATTGAGGCAGTTGCCAGCGACTTAAAAGACCATTCAGGCGGTATAGTCCAGCCAGGGAATGGAAACCGTTGTAGAAGCCGTCGACTGCGGCGAGCTTCCAAACCGCTGCATGGGAGTTTGATGAGCCGCTTCGCACTTCTGATTCAAGGTTGCAGAACCGTAATTGCTGCTTCGCTGATGGCTTTGCTCGTCTGCAATGGCTTTTCTGTGCCCGCGTTTGCGGCTGACTCTGCAGCGAAGCTGTTCAAGATCGGACAGAAGGCCGAAGACCGAGAAGATTACGACGCTGCGTACGAAGCCTATAAGAAGGCATATGCGAAGGCTCCGAGCGATCTGCGCATGCGCACGGCGTTCTACCGGCTGCGGCAGACGACATCCTCAAACCACGTAACCCGCGGGCAGCAGTTGGAGAGCCAGGGCGACATGCCGGGAGCGCTTGCCCAATTCATGCGTGCAACGGAAATCGATCCGGGCAACGAGGCTGCGCTGCAGGAGATCGCGAAGATTCGCTCGAAGGAAAACGGCACTCCATTGCCGCATGAGACAAGCCTCAGCGATGCTTCGCTCCGGGATATCGAGGATTCCGGTGCTCCTTCCATACTGAAGTCAGTTTCCAAAGAGCCTTTTTTGACACTGCACATGACGGCGGATTCCAAGGTCGTTTATCAGGCGATCGGCAAGGCCGCCGGAATCAATGTGCTGTTCGATTCGGATTACAACGGCAAGGCGATTCAGGTCGATCTGCTGAATGTGACGCTGATGGATGCGCTGCGGATTGTCAGCATCGAGTCGAATACCTTCTGGCGCCCGGTAACGGATAACACCATCTTTGTCGCTGCCAACTCGCGAACGAAGCATACGGAGCTGGATGAGCAGGCGGTCCAGACCTTCTATCTCTCCAATGCCTGGCAGCAGAACGACCTGAACGACGTGGTGCAGGCGCTGCGCAACGTGATGGCCAATGCGCATGCCTATGGCGTGCCAAGTCAGAACGCGATCGTGATGCGCGGCACGCCGGACGAACTGACGTTGGCGCAGAAGATCATCAATGATCTCGACAAGGCGCGGCCTGAAGTGGTGGTGGACGTCGCCATCATGGAAGTGGACAAGGACAAGTTGCGCAATATCGGCCTGAGCTGGCCGGGAAGCATCAGTTTTGCGCTGCAGCCGCCGACGAGCTCGACGAGCACGACCACAACGACGACGGACGGCACGACAAGTACGACGAACCTGACGCTGAACAACCTGGCGAATCTGAATGCGAACAATTTTGCCGTGACGGTCAGCGCGGCGACGGCAAATCTGCTGCTGACGGATTCGGACAGCAAGATTCTGCAGAACCCGCGCATCCGCGCGCTGGACGGGCAGAAGGCGACACTAAAGATTGGTTCGAAAGTTCCGTTCGCGACTGGCTCCTACCAGACAGGCGCAACGACCGCGATTACCAGCTCGCTGGTCAATACACAGTTCCAGTATCAGGACATTGGCGTGAACATCGAGATGACCCCGACGGTGCACTATGACCACGATGTGACGTTGAAACTGAAGGTCGAGGACATGTCGGAAGGCCCGGCGGTGACGATCAGCGGTGTGTCGGAGCCCACCTTTATCCAGAAGAATTCAGAGCAGACGATCCGGCTGCGTGAGGGCGAGGCGACCATCCTTGCCGGCATTCTGAATAAGCAGGATCTGGTGAATATCACCGGCATTCCAGGTTTGGGTGAACTGCCTATTTTGAAGTACATTTTTGGCTCCAAGTCTGTTGAGCATATCGACGACGAAGTGGTCTTCGTGCTGATGCCGCATGTCGTGCGCAGCCCTGACATTACACCGCTGAACCTGCGCAGCATCGATACCGGCTCTGGACAGGCAATCTCGCTGCGGCCTGTGGATCAGGCGCCGGAGGCAAAGCCTGCCGCAGCGACCCCGCCGAGCGGCGCCGAAATACAGCCGTCGAGTGCGGTGGCTCCGCTACGCGGACAAACGGCGGCGACGGCGACTTCTTCGGCACTGCAGCAGATGCGCCAGAGCGCTTTGTCGGATGTACCGGGCGCCAACCCATCAGCTGCAACGCCAACCACAGCGGCGGCAACTCCAGGCAGCATGGCGTTTTCGATGACCGCTCCTGCGGCTCCGGTCGCTGCTGGGTCAACGTTCCAGGTGCCGGTGGTGTTGACCGGGGCTAAGGACATTGCTTCCGTTCCGCTGCAGATTCAATACGATAGCAGCAAGCTGAGCCTGGTCAATGTGGACAGCGGCGATTTCCTGATCCAGAATGGACAGCTTCCGGCGCTGGTGCATCGAGACGAGGAAGTGGCGGGAACGCCGTTGCACACAATATCGGTGGTGAGCTCGCTGCCGCCGGGATCGCATGGCAAATCTGGCTCTGGACCGGTCTTTCTGCTGACCTTCCAGGCCAAGCAGGCTGGATCGAGCCAGGTGGTCATAACGCATCCGGGTGCGATGAATTCTGCGCAACAGCCGGTTCAGGCGAGCGCTCAGCCGGCGACGATCGTCGTACATTAGAGAAGGGGTCGGTTGAGATGTTGTTGCTGCCTACCAGGCGGATGCCGGAACGCGATCCGAGGCCGGGCAGGCGTGTGCCTGTGAACAGCCCGCGTAAGCGTCATCGCGGAGAAGCCGGACTGACGCTGGTTGAGCTGATCGTTACGGCGGCGATTCTGGGTATATTGGCTTCGGTAGCGGTGCCGATTGCGCGATTTCAGGTACAGCGCCAACGCGAGCGTGAGCTGCGGTACGACCTGTGGCAGATGCGCGACGCCATCGACCACTACTATGATGCGGCCGTAAAAGGCGGGTTCATGACCAAGGTGGACAGCATGAATTATCCGCCAAGCCTGGAAGAACTGGTGAACGGGGTCGATATACAGGGTAAGAAGGTGAAGTTTCTGCGGCGGATTCCGGTTGATCCCATGACAGGGAAAGCCGAGTGGGGAATGCGGTCGATGCAGGATGATGCAGACAGCGATAGCTGGGGCGGACAGAATGTCTTCGATGTGTATTCCAAATCAGAAGGCACCGCGCTGGACGGCACGAAATATAAGGACTGGTAAGGGCAAGCAATGCGCGCGAAGCGGCAGGCAGAATCGGGATTTACGCTCATTGAGCTGATGGTCGTGATGCTGATCATCGGCATCCTGATGGCGATTGCGATTCCGAATTACGTTGGAGCGATGCGCTCGGCGAATGAGTCGGTTCTGAAAGAAGATCTGCATGTGATGCGCAACGCCATCGACTCCTACACGATGGATAAGCAGAAAGCTCCGCAGTCGCTGCAGGATCTGGTGGATGCTGGGTATCTGCGCAAGATTCCGGTCGATCCTATGACGCATTCGGCGGATACCTGGGTGACGGTGACGAGCGACGATCTGCATTCGGTGGATCAGACCGAGCCAGGCGTCGATGATGTACATTCGGGCGACGATCAACCGGGCAGCGACGGGCAGCCGTATTCGACCTGGTAAAAGCTCCTGCGCCCTTCGATGATTCGGTCCGATTCTTCGCTTGTCGTGGACCTACACTAAGAGGAATGTCTTCCTCGCACTCTCCGGCATTGCCAACCCGATCCGATCCGATTGCGGAAACCTATCGTCTGTATCAGGCGCTGGCCGATACCTTGCCGTTTGATCCTCATGGCGGGTTGGGAGGACGGTTACTGTTCGCTGGAGACATCCATGCTGAGAACCGGCTGTTGACGGCGGCCAGCATTGCTGGAGCTGCGTCGCTGGGAGCTTCGAGTGATGCAACGGTGCTTCGTCAGGCGATGCGAGATGGGGCGATTGATTTCCTGGTGACATCACTTGAAGAGGCCCTGCGGATTCTGAAAAATGAGGTGCGGAAGAAACAGCCGGTAGCCGTGGGGGTGTCGGAAGCGCCGGAGCGTGTTGTAAGCCAGATGCAGCGGCGCGGCGTTTTGCCCGATCTGCTTCCTCCGGCAGCGTGGGGTGCTGGCGTGACTGGTATGGACGAGGCTGCTGAGCAATGCTTCCGGGCCTGGGGATCGTTGCCGGTGAATGAGTCCGGGAGTCTCCAGTCCAGGAACTTCGATGTCGAATTTACGACTTGGACAGCGGATCGCAGAGCTGCAATCTGGCTGACGCGCATCGATCAGGTTGGGATCTCGGTGGTGCAGGAGAACGATGCTCTGCGGCAGCGATGGCTTCGGCTGGCCCCGCGCTATCTGGGCCGGGCTGCGATGCAGCGACGCGGCGTGGCGATGACTCCGGATGAACTGGAGAGTTTCCGCGCGGGTGTCAATGCTCTTGTCGCGGAACGGACCGCTGCCGGCGAAGAACCGGTTTCGATCCGGATCGAGGTCCCTCGCTGAGGGATAACGTCCCAGCTCATTGCGCAGCGTCTTCGACCTGTTGCCAGAGAGTTTTCAGTCCAAAACCAGTCTTGGACGAAATCAGGAACAGGTCATCGACTTCCAGGTCGCGCTTGAGGGCGGCGAGGTTGCGGGTGCGTTCGTTGCCGCTGAGCCGGTCGGCTTTGGTGCCGACAACGGCGAACCTGCGTCCGGCGTGGCGGAGCCAGTGGATAAGCTGGCGGTCGCTCTCCTGCGCGGGGATCTTGGCATCGATAAGGCAGATGCAGAGCTTTAACTGAGGCCGCTCGGCGAGGTAGGGCTCGATAAATGCGGGCCACGTCGACGAAATAGATTTGGAGATCTTGGCGTATCCGTAGCCGGGCAGGTCACTGAAGACGAGTTTTGGGTGCTGGTTTACGGATATGGGCAGTTCCGCGTTGGTGAGCGCGAAGAAGTTGATGGCGCGGGTGCGGCCCGGTGTGGAGGAGACCTTGGCTGCTTTTTCACCGACGAGCGCATTGAGCAAGCTCGACTTGCCGACATTGGAGCGGCCGAGGAAGGCGATCTCCGGAGCTCCCGAGGTTGGGAACTGGGCAGGGTCGGTGGCGGAGAGGAGAAACTGAGTACGGTAACGCATGTGAACTTTAAGGATAAGGGACGGCTGCGGCGTTAGCGGGCCGTAGTTGACACGCCATGCGGACAGGTTACGGAAGTATCTGCGCGTGAGTGTGCGTATGCGATACTCGAACAAGCATGTACAAGCGGATTGTTCTCAAGCTTTCTGGCGAAGCCCTGGCTGGCGATAGGGGTTTTGGCCTGGATTCGCAGCGTGTTCAGGAGATCACAAGCGAAGTCGTCGAAGTTCGGAAACTCGGCATCGAGATCGCGGTGGTGGTTGGCGGCGGCAACTTCTTTCGGGGAGTAGCACAGCAGGCCAAGGAGATGGACCGCGTCGCGGCGGACAACATGGGCATGCTGTCGACGCTGATCAACGCGCTGGCGCTGCAGGACGCGATCGAAAAGCACGATGTGCAGTGCCGGGTGATGACGGCGATTGCCATGGATCAGGTGGCGGAGCCGTATATTCGCCGGCGCGCGGTGCGGCATCTGGAAAAAGGCCGGGTGGTGATCTTTGCCGCGGGGATTGGGAATCCGTTCTTCTCGACGGATACGGCGGCTTCTCTGCGGGCGATGGAGATCAAGGCCGACGTGTTGATGAAGGCGACGAAGGTGGAGGGGATTTATTCCGCCGACCCGGTGCTCTTCAAAGACGCGGTGAAGTACGACGAGATCACCTATATGGAGATTCTGCAGCAGGGTCTCAAGGTGATGGATCTGACCGCGGTGAGTCTGTGCAAGGACAACAACCTGCCGATGATCATCTTTAATATGAATCAGCCGGGAAACATCATGCGGGTGGCGCAGGGAGAGAAGGTTGGGTCGCTGGTAACAGCCTGATTTGCTTGACTTTGATGACCGCTTAGGCGCATTCTTGCCTGCGCAGTAATGCGATGCTTCGGCATCAAGCCAGCGGTTTCTCTTTTGGAAACGTCGCTTCTTGCACATTCCTCCCTTGGTTTCTGACTCTTGCGCCAGAAAAGCTGCGTCTAATGGCTACGTATTGAGCATCGACCAGGCGGCTTAGATCTCCGGAAATGTCTTCTAACGATTCGATTAGGACGAATGTCAGACGCCTTGGTTCCACCGAATTAAGAACGACGGTAGACAGAGGAATTTTTTCTGGATGACTTTGATTTTGGAAAAGCCAGTGGAGCAATCTGCTGTGGCCCAGACGCTTAGCGAGACGCCGCGCGTGGAGCGGTCTGTTTCGGGGCAGTACGCCGCAATAGAAAAGCCGAAGCGGCTGGATGCGCTGACGGGCCTGCGCTTCTTTGCGGCGCTGAATATTGTTTTCTTCCATTTTTCGAATCCGCTGTGGTTCGGATTTATGGCCCCGATTGTGAACGCCGGGTATCTCTCGGTGAGCTTTTTCATCATGCTGTCGGGGTTTGTGCTGGCATACAACTATGCCGGGCGGGCGCGCGAAGGAAAGTTGAGTAAAAAGCGGTTCTGGCTGGCGCGGCTGACGAGGCTGTATCCGATTTATCTGCTTAGTCTGGCGCTGGGTTGGGAGACATTTCTAAGCGAGCGCGCGGCGCACACGCATGGGATGTTCCTGGCGGGTGCGATTCTGACGCCGATTTTGCTTCAGGGGTGGATTCCGGAGATTGCGACATTCGGAAATACGCCGGCGTGGACGATGTCGGCGGAGGCTGCGTATTACATGCTGTTTCCGTGGGCTGCGGCTGTGAAGCAGCCGAAGACGCGGGCGGGACACTTCTGGCGGCTGGGGCTGCTGTGGGCGCTGGGGATGATCCCGGGGACGCTGTATGTGATCTTTAATCCGGATCATATTGTGCATGTGGACCGGTTCTCGACGGGGACCTGGCTGCAGGCGCTGAAGTTTACGCCGATTCCGCATCTGGCTAGTTTCTTGTTCGGGGTGATGCTGGCTGGGCTGGACGAGACGTTGGAGCGCACGGGCTGGTTCCGGGTGGCGCTGGGGTTATTCGGCTTTGCAGCGATCTATTCGATTCTGGCGTATACCGATGTGCCGTACGCGCTGATTCACGATGGGCTGATCATGCCGCTGTTTGGGTGCCTGATATTGGGGCTTGCTGGAGTGAACTGGCTATCGAAGATATTTGGGTTCTCGCTGTTTGTGTTTGTCGGCGAGTCGAGCTATGCCTTGTACCTGATGCACTTTAATCTTTGGAACCTGGTGCATAACAGCGGCATTCTGCCGAAGCTGGGGCTGGATAAATTCGATCCGTGGATCAGCTATGGGATTCTGATCGGGCTGGCGCTGTTGGCGCTGCTGCTGATTGAGAAGCCTGCGCAGAAAGCGCTGCGGAAATGGCTGCATGTTTAAAGGTAAGGACTAGGGCATAGGGAACAACAGGCCGTTCGCGCTTGCGCAAACGGGGTTGGTGTCTCTTTGAGCCGAGGATGGCGGAACTGGGAAGTTCGGGTTATTCCTGCTCAAAGATCAGGTCTGCGGCGGCTGAGCTGTATCTGGGGCCAGGACCGTTTGGTTTTCGGGCGAAGATGTCTGCGGTGCCACCTCCGGGGCCTTCGGAAGCCATCGGTTGATAGCCGAGAAAGCGGAAATTATCTTTGACTCCGGGTAGATCAAACCAAGTTGGCGAATCGGAGCGGAGAGTTTCGACAAGGGGTAGGATGGCACGGATCTCTGTGATGCCGAAGTTGCTCTCTGTGCTTTGAATCTGTGCGCGATGATGCGCCAGTTCGCGAAGCATCAATCCAGCGTATGTATCAGGTGCTTCAATAAGGGCCTCTACGACCGGTTCCAGAACGACGGGAGCTGCCTTCCGCGCGGCGGTCTTCGTGGCGATGGAGGCGGCGATTTGAAATGCCACTTCGTTCGAATCAGCCTCGTGTGCGCTACCGTCGTACAGCGTCGCTATGAGGTCGACTATCGGAAAGCCGCGAAGGATGCCGGATTCTAAGGATTGCCGAATGCCGATATCGATGGATTCGATATACGCAGCAGGAATCTGTCCAGGCTGGAGTTCGTTTACGAACGAATAGCCGCTGCCCGGCGTGCTTGGATTCAAACGAATTTTGCAATGGCCGTAGTTACCGCGGCCGCCTGTCTGGCGGATATATTTGCCTTCGCCTTCTGCGGGCTGGCGAATGGTTTCAAGGTAAGTAATTGCGAGAGATCCCAGGTCTAACGAATGAAGACAGTCTCTGTCGAGAAGTACGCTGATGCCGCGAAGCTCTGATTCACTGGTTGCCCACAGCAGAAGCCGTTCCGGATTGGATTCGAACCGCACTCCTGGAAACTGAGGCAGTAATGCGTCTAGGGTCTGATTAAAACGGTCGAGGCTTTCCTCTGCGTCGATTTTGAGGATGACCGACAGCGGGAAGCGCGAGGATGGCCGCGGGAGAGACAGGGTCATAGCTCCGATCTGTCCCAACGTAGCGCTCCTTAAGCTAGAAAACAATGACCAAAGATCAATTGAGAGAGAAAAGCGAAAGGGCAGCCTGTGTAGGCTGCCCTTCGTGTTTGGAATGGATGCTGGCTTACGGCTGGTTGACCTGTACCGAGTGGTTGCCGCGTGGGATGGCCGCCAGGGCGGCAGGCTGGCCTACGGTTGGGTAGGGGCCGTTCTGTGCTGGGGCTAGCGTGCCTGTGCTCGGATTGAGCTGGAAGGCGGACAACGAGTTATCCAGGAAGTTCGCCGTGAAGACATAGCGGCCGAAGCTTGGGTCGACAAGTACGGCGACGGGCTCGGTGCCAGTGGCATTGATGGAGCTGCCCGAGGTGTTGACGGCTGCCGAAGGCGTGCCGGTAGGCAGAGAAATGGCGTACGCCGAGACGCTGTTGTCGAGTTCGTTGGTGACGTAGATGAACGTACCGCGCGGATCGATGGTGATCGCCGATGGCTGGTTGCCCGTCTTGAATGGACCATTGATGAGCGGAACCAGAACGCCGCCGTCGAGGACGGTGTAGGCAATGAGCTGGTTCTGAGCAAAGTCAGTTACATACACGAAACGGCTGACCGGCGTGCAGGCGATGCCTGTCGGTCTAACGCCAGCGTTAAAGGGGCTGCCCGGCTCGGCGCTGAGGACGCCCGCACTGGTGGCGGCGAAGGCATAGACGTAACCGAGGCCGGTGTCCGTGTTGTAGGAGGTCACAAAGGCAGAGGTTCCGGAGGGGAGCGCGGCGACGGCAGTGGGATTCACGCCAATTGGCCAGTAGCTGAGGCTGCCGTTGGCGACTGCCGTGCCGACGGTCCCGTCAGTACCGATGGGAAAGACCACCAAAGCGCCGCCAGTGCAGGTGGCCGCTCCGGGTGTGTAGGTGGAGCAGCCGGGCTGATACCGGTTGACGACGTAGAGCAGCGTCCCCTGAGCGTTGAGGGCCATGGCAACCGGGGTATTGCCCTCGGCGCTCATGGTGTAGGACTTGCCGGAGGTCAGCGCTCCGTTGGAGCCGACGGCGAAAGTGACGAGGCTGGAGTCACCCTGGTTGAGGGCCCACAGATGCGTATAGTCCGTCGAGGTGGCGAGGGCTATCGGGGTTACGCCGCCGGAAGAGATGGCGGAACCGCTGACGGACAGAGCGCCGGAGACACGGTCAGCAACGAATGTCTGAATCTGTCCGGGGTTCTCTTTGTTGCCGGCAACATAAAGATAGTCGATGGTAACGGGATTGCACGCCGTAAAGGTGCTGGCCAGTATGAGCGCAATGGCAGAGACCAGGGATACATGGCCGAGTCGGTTGGACTTCATCTGTTTCCTTCAATATGGGCCGCTCATGCGGAGTCCCAATCAGACTGAGTTGAGTTGATCCGTCTCGATTGTAAAAGCTCAAGACGGGCTACGGCTAGTTAACCCGAAGTCAGCAGGCAGCAGCCCGGCTGGTCCGAGGGATTGCGGAAAGTTGGCGCAAACCGGTTATCCGCATGAGGATTCTCTGTTTGGACGCACAGCGCTGAGGGGAGTTATCGCCACAGCGCCGTATCCGTTGTGCTTGTCGCCTCACCTATTGCAGAGTTCCGCCTGCGACTGTGCCGGTGTGCGGAATGCCAGTGATTGCCGTAGGCTGCGCGGAAGAGGCATACGGCGTCTCCTGCGCATTGACCAGGGCGCCGCTGGTCTGGTTGATCTTGAAGCCACTCAGGGAGCTGCCCAGGAAGTTCACCGTGTAGAGATAACCGAGGTTGCGCGGATCGATGATGACGGCGATCGGCTGCGAACCGGTGGCGAAATCGCCGATTTTGGTGAGGACACCCGAGGCAATGCTGTAAGCGGTGACGGTAGAGTCGATGGAGTTGGTTACGTAGAGAAACTGGTTATTGAACGTGGTGAGAGCTGTTGGCTGTCCGCCGGTAGCTGCGGTGGAAATCAGGCTTGGAGCGCCAGAGGCGATCGAGAATGTATCAACCTGATTATTTATTTGGTCCGTCACGTACAGATACTGGTTGTTGGCGTCCGTGGTCATGGCGGAAAGCTCAGAGCCAACCGGAAGCGGCGTCAGCGCAGTGGCTGTGCCTTTGAAGCTGTAGGTCTGCCCGCTGGGGATGGGAGTAAGACCGCCATCGCTGCCGACCGAGAAGGAGAACAGATAGCCCTGATTGGAGGCGCTGTAGGCGGTTACATAGAGATAGTTGCCATTGGCTGAGACTGTAACGCCAGTGGGCGTGAGCACGGTGCTGTCATTGGCGCTCAACTGAAGCGGCTCATAGCCAAGTCCGTTCGCGTTTGAAACCGGCGTACCCTGGGTGCAGCTCGATGAGCCGCAAACCTGGCCCAGGGAGCCGCTAATGCTACCGGTGGTGCTGGAGTTGCTTTTGCTTGGGGTTACCGCATAGCCGGCAACCAGGCCGGGGCAGGGATTATCCAGGGTGCAGCCCGCGACCGGTTGAAGAGTATCGATAACGTAAAGATAGGTGCCGGCGGTATTCATCGCCAGGCCGACGGGGAAAGTGCCTGGAGTATTGATGGTGCTCTGGGAATAGAGCTTGCCGTCGGTGCCGATACCGGACTGGACGATATTGTTGTCCTGGTTATTGGCAGCGTAAAAGTTCAGAAAATCGGGAGAGACTGTTTCGGCTACCGGCTTGCGGCCGCCGGAAGGGAAAGGCGAGGTCGGAATCTGCCGGAGAGCGCCGGACTCCGAGTTAACTTCGTAAACTTCGATCTGCCCCGGCGACTGCAGCGTGGTGGCTACATACAAGAAATCGACGGTCAGGGTCTGGCAGGCGGTAAATGCTGTGGCCGCCAGGAGAGAGCCTACGGAGACCAGTCCGATCTGGCTGAGTTTGCCGAACTTCATGCGTTTCCTTCGTTACTGTGCCTGGCCTTGTCTGGCCGGATATTTTCCGGTGTAACTTCGAACCACCGGTCGGAAGTTTGAGCAGAAAGGCCGCATCAAGGCATTTCCTGAATTATCTTGAACTTCCCTAAAGATCGACTGAGTGGATTTTTCTTGAGGAAAAATCCACTCGATAGTAGCGGTTTCGGCCTGCATCTATTCAGAAAACGCAATAGCGGCGGGCCTGTTCTGGCGTTTCACGCAAACGAGGACATTAGTTGGTGCGCCCGCTGATCCAGCACCATGTCGCCGGTCCGTTCAACGTCATCTGCCCAGTCCATCCCTGGACCTGGTTCAGCGCGCCGGAGTTCGGATCGAGAAGCTTGCCGGTGACAGTGGAGTCGCCCGCGTTTGCGGTATAGATGAACTGATTCGACGGATCTTCCAGCAGGCATTGCGGTGAAGCGCCTGTGCCGGTATCACTCGTCGTTGAAGTAATGAGCGTATAAGGCGATCCTGATGCTTCGCTGAGCTGGCTGGAGGAAGGATCGATCACGTAGGCGGTGATGCCGGCCGCGGTGTTGATGTCGGATCCGGCCTGGTTGGCTACGTAGAAGTACTTGCCCTTGGACTCGGTGATGCCGAAGATGGGGCTGGTCTCGTTGGGGTCATCCGCTACTGCGCCGCCGACCAGGGCCTGAAGAGCGCCGTTGGTGCCGACGGTGAAGGGCAGAATCTGTCCCGGAGTGGTGCTTGTGCCGACCAGAATCTCATTGTCGAGGACGTAGATCTTGGCGCCTGTGTACAGGATCGCCGTGCCCTGTCCGATAGGCTCTCCGTTGCCATTGGTGATGACCTGCGGAATGCTCTGGCTGAGGGTGAGCTGACCGCTGCTGGAGTTATACGCATACGGATAAACGGTCTGGCCGGCATTGCTGGCCGACGGCGTGGTGCTTGCGCTGGCTGCGCCGGAGAGCGTCATCACGTATCCGGAAGCCATGACGAAGTCGATGGGATTCGCCGGTACCGGGAAGTAGGTGACCTGCGTTCCAGAGGATGCAGTCAACTGCGCATTGGTGACCAGCGTCAGACGGCCGGTGGTCTGGTTGATCTGGAAGATCGTGATGTCGCCGCACGAGGTTGCGCCGATAACGACGGTGCTGCAGTACGTGCTGCTGGGAGCATCATGATCCAACGCGATCAGGTAGTTGCCTGAAGTATCGGCAATTAGACGGAAGGGGTTGATGCCCTGCGTGTAGAAGGTGTTCTGGTAGCTGAGCGAGCCGTTGCCGCCAACCGAAAACTCGGTGATGTTGGAGTTCTGGCAGGGGTCTGTCGTTGTGCAGTTGGCGCCGCCGCTGGCGGTTGTGCCGCGGTTGAGCACGTAAACAAAGGTGCTGCCGTCAACCAGGACGGCGCGAACGGGATTGGCTCCGCCGCTGGATGTGGGGAAGCCATGAAGCAGCTTCAGCTTGCCGTTGTTGTTGTTGATTCCGAAGCCGGTGATGATGCCGTCTCCACTAGGAGTGGCTGTGACCGTGCCGGTGGCGTATAGATATCCGACGGTAAAACTCCGAACGCAAGAGCTGAGGCTGAATACCATGGCCGAGCTTAAGGCGCAGGCCAGCAGAGTCTTGCCGAATTTCCTGAACTTCATGCGATTCCTTCGTCCTGGTCCAGCCCTGGGCCGGCAGGGTCTCGTGTTCCGCAGCTGAGCTGGGTGGGGTTGGGTCCCTCGCTGCATTGTAGAAGGTAGGGCGGCGTTATGCCTAGTTTCCGCATCTGTGCAGAAGTTTGGCATTTAGTCACCCCAGGAGATTACTGTGCTTTGGACGCAGCAGGAGTGAGGTGGTTAGTGGGATGACAGAGATCGGAGATCAGGTTTCAGAGATCAGAAGAGCGTGACATGCGGCTGGCACATTCTGATCGTGAAACCTGATCTCTGAGCTTTGAAACCTGGTCTCCATTTCGCTACCAGACGCGGCAGGAGTGTTCGGGATACATGGGATCACCCTTTTTGCAGTTGAAGGCTTTGCCGAACTCATCAAAGTTCTGCACTGAGCCATTAGCGCGCCAGCGGCCGGGGGAATGCGGATCGGTGAGAGCCGACTGCCGGGCCGAGGGATCGGTCTGATTCTGGCACCAGACCTGAGCAAAGCTGAGGAAGTAGCGCTGCGCCTCGGTATATCCGTCGATTTTGTCGTCGATCGTCTTGTGCTCTTCGGCCAAAGTGTCGAGCAGCGCGAGGTAGGCGATGCGCAGGCCGCCGTTATCGGCTGTGTTTTCGCCAAGAGTGAGCTTGCCGTTGAGGTTCTGCGCGGGCAGGCCGTCGTGCGCGGGCGATGCTTCGAAGCCGTTGTATTCATTCACTTCGCAATCGGTGCGCTCGGTGAACTTCTTCCGGTCCTCGGCTGTCTGCCATTCGCGCAGATTGCCTTTGCCATCATATTTGCTGCCTTCATCGTCGAAGCCGTGCGTCATTTCGTGACCGATGACAACGCCGATGCCGCCGAAGTTCACGGCTGGGTCGGCCTTGAAGTCGAAGAAGGGCGGCTGCAGAATGCCGGCGGGGAAGTTGATGTCGTTCATGGAGGGGTTGTAGTAGGCGTTGACGGTCGGCGGCGTCATGCCCCACTCCTTTTCGTCGACCGGTTTGCCAAGTTTGGAGAGACGCCAGTCGCGCTGGAAGATGGCGGCGCGGCGGGCGTTGCCCAGGGCATCGGTGCTGCTGACAGTGAGGGCGGAGTAGTTGCGCCAGTGCTCGGGATAGCCGATTTTGTTGCGGATGTCGGCGAGCTTGGCTTCGGCGGCCTGTTTGGTCGCGTCACTCATCCACGGCAGGGTGCGGATATCGTCGCCGAGGGACTTTTCGAGCGCTGCGACCAGCTTATCCATGCTGGCTTTAGCTTCGGGAGGGAAGTGCTGCTTCACCCAGTCCTGCCCGACAGCTTCGCCCAGCGCCTGGTCGGTCATGGCGGTGCATTGACGCCAGCGCGGGGTCTGCTCTTTCTGGCCGCTGAGCACTTTGCCGAAGAATGCGAAGTTTTCGTCGTAGAACTTCTGCGGCAATTCCGCGACAGCTCCGTGAATCACATGCCAGCGAAGGTAAGATTGCCAGGCGCTGGCCTGTTCGCTGTTGATCAGGGTGTCGAGTTCCTTGAAGAAATCCGGCGTCGCCACGTTGAGCGTGTCGAAATGGCCGATGCCGATGTCGCGCCAGTAGACGGGCCATGCGAAGTCGGGGGTCAGCTTTTCGAGGTCGGCGACAGCATAGATGTGATAGCGGTTCTCCGGTTCGCGCAGCGCTGTGCGGCTGGTGGAGGCTTTGGCGAGCGCGGTCTCGATACGGAGGACGTCATCGGCCTCCTTCGCGGCCTGATCGGGGCTATCGCCGGCGAGAGTGAACATCTTCGTCACGTGATCTTTGTATTGATCGCGGATGGTGGCGAAGCGCTTAGCGTCGGAGAGGTAGTATTCCCGGTCGGGGAGCGAGAGACCGCTCTGCCGTGTCTCAGCAATCTGCTTGCTGGAGTCTTTTTCGTCCTGGCTCACGGTAAAGGCGATGAGCGGCGCGGCGTCACCCACCTTCTGCAGCGATCCCACGAGCGTGGCGAGTTGTTTAGGGTCGTTGAACGCGGCAATCTGCTTCAGCGCCGGTTCGAGCGGCGTGAGGCCCTTTTTATCAATCAGCGCCGTGTCCATGCAGGCGGCGAAGAAGCTGCCATATTTCTGCTGCAGAGGCGTCTTCGGATTCTTTGCCGCGGCGTCCAGTTCCTGCCACAGCAGGTAACGGTTGCGCTCGCCGAGCAGAGAAAAAGAGCGCGCCCAGCGGACCTGGTCGGCGGGCACCGGGTTGTCCTTGACCCAGTTACCGCAAGCGTACTGGTAAAAGTCCTGGCAGGGATCGGCGGTCTTATCGATGGCCGAGAGATCGAGGCTGCCCACCGATTTGGGCGGCGCAGGCGCGGCGTCATCGGAAGCAAAGAGACTGGGGCCGGTGAGGCTTGCGGTAAACGAAGCCGTGGGCAGAGCCGAGTCCGACTGCGCAAGCGCGAAGGGCGCACAGCCGAGAGAGATAGCGGCAATGGCAAGAATCCCTGAACGGGAAGATCTGATTTTCATCTGAAATCCTCGAGGACGCGCGTCCGGACGAGATGGGACGGTCCGCTCAATATGCAGTTGGCCGGGCAGAAACTGCTGAGTGACAAAGTATCACGGCGGCGAGAAGAATTAGAGGTTCGCCGCCAAGTTTCAACAGGTTGCCCATCGAGTACACTCACCCCATGGCCCTCCGCCTCTTCGTCGCCACCACTAACTCCGGCAAGCTCGCCGACTTTCGCGAGGCCGCCGAGGAGTACCAGATCGACATCGACCCGGTTCCGGGCCTTGCCACGATCCCGGCGCCCGAGGAAGACGGAACCACCTTTGAAGAGAACGCCGTCACCAAGGCCATCTACTACAGCGGATTCGCTCCCAACCAGATTGTCCTCGCCGACGACTCGGGTCTCGAAGTCGATGCTCTCGGCGGCGCGCCGGGAGTCCGCTCAGCTCGATTTGCCGCTGACGCAGGCCTGACCGACTCGCCCGACGCCAACGACAACACCGACGTCTGGAACAACATCGTGCTGTTGCAGAAGCTAGACGGCATCCCTGCCGCGGAGCGTATGGCCCGCTATCGCTGTGTGCTGGCAGCGGCCCGTGATGGGGAGATTCTGCTCACCTCGGAAGGCACGGTCGAGGGCGTGATCCTTGAAGCTCCGCACGGGACGGGTGGGTTCGGGTATGACCCCATCTTCTATCTGCCTAACCTGGATCAGACCATGGCTGATCTGGATATCAGCGTGAAGTTTGGTTTGAGTCATCGGGGGTTGGCATTTGCGGATTTGCTTTCGCGGTTGGCGGTATGAGCGATGAAGTGCAAAACTGCAATCCCTTAACAGAGGAAGCGATTCTGTACTTGTAAGTTTCAAATTTTCCTGACGGCTACGCTGTCATTGTCGGGGAGAGAGGTATGTTTATTCGTTCAGGAGTAAACAAAATTGAAAGCGACACCGGCTTTTCGGTAGAAATCTTGGGGTTGACTGGAATGACATATACCGAGGGAGTTCGCTCAATGTTTGTTGATTCGGAGTTACTTTCAGGAAACGAGATTCAACTCTTTTCACATTCGATTAAGAATTGGGATCCACCTAACCAAGAAGACCCAATAAGTCCCGCCATCAAAGCCCAGATTATTGATAACATTCGTTCCGCATTAGGTTTTGATAATAAAACCATTGTTGTCGACTAAAAGGCAGCAGCTTGCCTGATGCTGACAAACTAATATACTTGCCAAAAGCAACTATCCGTTCTAGCTTCATATTCATGACTATAGCCGCGGCGCAATCTTCCGCTTCCACCGAGATCGCCGCCATCCGCGCCTTCAATCGCTTCTACACAGCGCGGCTCGGCCTGCTGCGCAAGCGTCATCTGGATGGTGACTTCTCTCTCACGGAAGCCCGTACCCTCTACGAAATCGGCGCAAGCCCAGGCCTGACTGCACGCGTTCTACGCAACACGCTCGAACTTGACGCAGGCTACATCAGCCGCACATTGGCTTCACTCCAGAAACGCCGCCTCATCCGCCAGACCACGTCGAAACAAGACGGTCGCGAAAAGCATCTCTCGCTGACGGCGGCCGGCGAAAGAGCCGTCAGCAAACTGAATCAGCAATCCGAGACGCAGATTCAGGAGATCCTCGCAGCCATTCCAGCCGATCAACGCAACGAACTCACGGCAGCACTAACCCGCGCGCACCGCATCCTCAACCGCTCTCAGCAAGACGGTGTCCGCATTCAACGCCTGACTGAACCCACTTCCGAAGCACTCGCCCTCATTCACGAGTACTACGAAGCGGTCCATGTAGTGCAGCGTGACACGCCTACAAAGCTGGCTGACATTCTGCATGCGCCCGGCTCCGGTATGTGGCTCGCCTGGCTCAACGGCAAAGCCGTGGGCTGCGTCGTGCTCCGCGACCTTCCATCTATTCCAGGGGCAGGCGAGTGCAAGCGTCTGTATGTCCAACCCGCAGCCCGCGGCCATCACATTGCCGGCCGCCTGATGGACGCGCTCGAAGACCATGCTCGCTCTCTTGGGCTCACGGCCATCTATCTCGACAGCTATCACGGCCTCAAAGCAGCCATCGCTCTTTATCGCAATCGCGGCTATGACGAGTGCGCCCGGTATAACGACAATCCGCAGGCCACCATCTTTCTGCGCAAACTCCTCGGCAAAGATGCGGCCAAAACCGAACAAGCTCCTCCATTAACAGCAAACAGATGACTGAAATCAGACAATCGAGTGACATTTGTCGCAGGCGCCGCGCCATACACTCATCTGCGACGATATGGCCGGCTTTGAAAAGCTCAAGAACGACTGGGAAGGTCTCGCCGAGCGCGATGCCTTGTGGGCCATCCTCACCGACGCCAGCAAAGCAGGCGGCAGATGGGATCTCGGTGAATTCCTCGCCACAGGGGAAAGCGAAATTCAGACCGTCCTCGATCACCTTGCCCGCATTGGCCGCAACGTCGCCTTCGACGGCACTGCACTGGATTTCGGTTGCGGTGTAGGCCGCCTCACTCAGGCTCTCGCCCGCCGCTTCGCCTCCTGTACCGGTATTGATATCTCGGTGCGCATGATTGAGAAAGCTCGCGCGCTCAACCTTTATCCCAATTGCCGTTATGTCATAGGCTCCGGCTTGACACTGCCTTTTGCCAGCGCTGGTTTTACCTTTGTCTACAGCAACATCGTCCTGCAACACATGTTGCCTGAGTACGCGCAGGCGTATCTCAGGGAGTTCGTGCGTGTCCTCGCTCCCGGCGGCATTCTTGTCTTCGGCGTGCAGGACACCTTCCGCGTGCGCGATCTCAATTCGTTTTCCCTCCGCCTGCGCCAGCGCCTTCGCCTCCGCTCGCGTATCCGCGAAACCTTCGGCAGCGGCGCCCCTGACATGCAGATGCACTGTCTGCCTGAGCTGCTCGTCCGTCGTGCCATCGGTCCCGCCAGAATCGTCGATATTCAGTTCACCAATACCGCCGAAGAAGACTTCAACGGCCGCCTGGTCTATCGCGCTCTTCCTCCGGCAACGGGATATGTCAGCCGGCAGTACTGCGTAATCAAAAGCGCCTGAGCGCATCTCCTCTGCAGGTGCCGGAATCGCAGAATGGCGCGGCGTGCTTTACCCGCGATCGATCTCACTCTCTCCTCTTCTATTCCGCCGTCCCAATTTTCCGTCCGCCTCGACTTCCCGTTTTTTCGTAATGCGGCAAACACCCTGCCCGTTTCCTTGACGCTCCCAAACCCGGCCACGAATAATGCACTATAGATTCGACATAATATCCGCGCCGAATCGTCCCATTTCGCTTAACCGACCACAGATCATCGGCCGTTGATCCATTTCTTCGATCTTTGCCCCTGATCTCTGATCTCTGTCAGGAGTTGCATCCGTATGGCCACAGCCACTCAACCCGCCGGTACTGAACGTCGCGGTGTAGCACCGCTTCGCGCCGGGCAGGGACATTCCTTCTTCTGGCGCAAGCTGCACTCGCTCACCGGCATCATCCCGATCGGCGCCTTCCTTATCGAGCACATCCTGTCGAACTTTGAAGCGCTCAAAGGGCCAGCCGCTTACGCCGCGCAGGTCAAGTTTCTCAACGGCCTGCCGCTCGTGCGTGTCCTCGAGTGGGGATTCATCTTCATTCCCCTCCTCTATCACGCGCTCTACGGCATCTACATCGCCGTTCGCGGCAAGAGCAACGTTGTCTACTATCCGTGGGCCGGTAACTGGATGTACATGGTGCAGCGCTGGACCGGCTACATCGCTTTCCTCTACATCATTCAGCACGTGATTCGCCAGCGCTTCACCGGTGCAGACTTGCCGGAGCATCCCGGCATGGCCTTCGCCAAGGTCCAGCATGAGCTCGCAAATCCGTGGATGCTTGCCGTCTACATCATCGCCATGATCGCCATCTGCTGGCACTTCAGCTATGGCATCTGGCTCTTTGCCGCCAAGTGGGGTATCACTCCCGGCAATAAATCGCGCAAGCGCTTCGCTTATGTCTGCGCCGCTATCGGCATCATCCTCTGCGGCATGGGACTGGCCAGCATCTACGCCTTCGTCTCCGCTCCGCCTGCTCCTGAAGACGTAACGCCGTCCAGTCAGCTTGTACTACCCACCACAACTCCGGGTGCCCCATATCTCGCAGAGATGTGGGAAGGGAAGCCAGCGTTTACCGCCCAAGCCTAAGGAGCCACTATGTCCGAATCCAAACCCCGCATCGGCTCGCAGGAATTTCACGAGATCGCCCCTGACGCCTACGCTGCTCTTATTAAGTTGAGCATGGCCATCGGCGCCTCCGGCCTCGACCTCGGCCTCGTCGAGATGGTCAAGCTCCGCGCCTCGCAAATCAATGGCTGCGCCTTCTGCACGCAGTATCATCTCAACGCGGCGCGCAAGCACAAAGTCCCAGCCGAAAAACTTGACCTCCTCGCCGTCTGGCGCGAAGCCGGCATCTTCACCCCACGCGAACAGGCCGCTCTCGCCTGGACCGAAAAGCTCACCAGCATCGCCGGCAACCACATCTCGGACGAAGACTACGCCGCCGTCACCGCGCAATTCAGCACTGAAGAAACGGCCTGGCTTACCACAGCCATCGGCCTCATCAACACCTGGAACCGCATCGCTGGCCCGCTTCAATTCACTCCGCCCATTCCTAAGCCGGAGAAAGAGCTGGCCAACGCATAAGTTTTAAGGGCCTGGCATGAGGCCCTGGGAAATCAAGGAAGGACTCGCCAAACCTATGGCAGCACCCAAAATCATCGTCGTCGGCGGAGGCCTCGCAGGCCTGGCGGCCGTCATCAAGATCGCCGAAGCCGGCGGCAACGTGGACCTCTTCTCTATCGTCCCCGTCAAGCGCTCGCACTCTGTCTGCGCGCAGGGCGGCATCAACGCTGCTAAAAACCTCAAGGGCGAAGGCGACACCACCGACAAGCACTTCGACGACACCATCTACGGCGGTGACTTCCTCGCCAACCAGACCCCCGTCAAGAACATGTGCGAGGCCGCGCCCGCCATCATCGACCTGCTCGATCGCATGGGCGTCCCCTTCAATCGCACCCCCGAGGGGCTCCTCGATTTCCGCCGCTTCGGTGGCACCCTCTATCACCGCACCGCATTCGCCGGAGCCACCACCGGCCAGCAGCTTCTCTACGCGCTCGACGAGCAGGTCCGTCGCTACGAGTCCGAAGGCAAAGTCCGCAAGTTCGAAGGCTGGGAGTTCCTCTCCGCCGTCATCGATTCGAACGGAGTAGCACGCGGCATCTGCGCCATGGACCTGCGCACCATGGAGCTCCGCATCTTTCCAGCCGATGCCATCATCATGGCCACCGGCGGCATCGGAGCCATCTTCGGCAAGAGCACCAACTCCGTCGTTTGCACCGGCTCCTCCCAGTCCGCTCTCTACCAGCAGGGCGCCTACTACGCTAACGGCGAATTCATCCAGGTCCACCCCACTTCCATCCCCGGCGAAGACAAGCTCCGGCTCATGTCCGAGTCAGCCCGCGGCGAGGGTGGCCGCGTCTGGGTGCCCAAGACACAGGGCGACAAGCGCGCCGCGCGCAGCATCCCCGAGTCTGACCGCTGGTACTTCCTCGAAGAGTGGTACCCCAAATACGGCAACCTCGTCCCCCGCGACGTCGCCACCCGCGCCATCCACAAGGTTGTCTACGAGCACCAGCTCGGCATCGACGGCCAGCCGATGGTCTACCTCGACCTCACCCACATCGACCGCGCCACTCTTGACCGCAAGCTCGGCGGCATCCTCGAAATCTACGAGAAGTTCGTCGGCGACGACCCCCACGAAGTCCCCATGAAGATCTTCCCCGGCATGCACTACACGATGGGCGGTCTTTGGGTCGACTTCAACCAGATGACCAACATTCCCGGCATCTTCGCCGCCGGCGAGGCCGAGTACCAGTACCACGGCGCCAACCGCCTCGGCGCCAACTCGCTCGTCTCCTGCATCTTCGGCGGATTCCAGGCCGGACCCAACGCCCTCGCCTACGCAAAGAGCGTCAGCGCGGTTACAGGTGATGGCGGCGCAGCCAACGAGCTCGCCCGTCAGCAGCAGCTCAACAGCCAGCTTCTGACCTCCAAAGGCACTGAAAACCCTTTCCGCATCTGGCGCGAGCTCGGCGAAACCATGACCGCCAACGTCACCGTCATCCGCTACAACAAAAACATCCAGAAGACCGACGAAAAGATCGTCGAGCTTCTCGATCGCTACCGCAACATCAATCTGAGCGACAAGAGCCAGTGGGCCAACACCAGCTTCGCGTTCACCCGCCAGCTCTACAACATGCTCCAGCTCTCGCGGGTCGTCACCCAGGGTGCGGCCTTGCGCAACGAATCACGCGGCGCGCACTACAAGCCCGACTTCCCGGAGCGCGACGACGCCAACTTCCTGAAGACGACCAAAGCCAGCTTCGCCCCCGACGCCGACGGACCCAAATTCGAATACGAACCCGTCGACACGCAGTACATTCCTCCACGCCCGCGCAAATACTAGGTGGAGGCACGTAGTCTTTTTGTTGTCATCCTGAGCAAAGCGGAGGATCGGCTTCAAGAGTTTTGTAACAGGGCACGGCTTTAGCAGTGCCGCTAGAAACGACGAAATAGGCGGGCTTTAGCCCCTGAGGGAAGGTTGTTCGAGCGTGCTGGGAATGGAGCTATCGAGTGGAAGCCGATCAGCAAAGAGAAGAGCGCGTTGTAAGAGTCGTCGGGACCTCTTGTGCGACTCTCCTCCTCGCGATAGAGGCTTTCATGATGGTGACGCAATCACACCCGTTTTGGTTTTACATCTGGCCACCGGGCTTCTTCGTAGCATCTGTAGCCAACTGGTTTCCGCGCAGAAGTTGGTTGAGGCGTGTACTTCTAGGGCTTGGAATAAGCCTAATGTTAATCGGTTTAGGCTTTTTACTTTGGTTTCACTATGGGGCTCATCGATAGGAATCATGAATCTCATCAGACGTCCTAAATCAACCCTAACGATTTACCAACCGCAATAACTGAAATTAAAACGACGAGACACATCATGGCAAACAAGACCGTAACCATCGAAATCAAGCGTCAATCGGGCCCCGATGCCCAAGCCACCTGGGAAAAGTTCGAGCTCCCCTGGCGTCCCGGCATGAACGTCATCTCCGCCATGATGGAGATCGCGGCCAACCCCGTCACGGCTGCTGGTCAGGAAACGACGCCCATCACCTACGACTCCAACTGCCTCGAAGAGATCTGCGGCTCCTGCGCCATGGTCATCAACGGCAAAGCCCGCATGGCCTGCTCTGCCCTTGTAGATAAGCTGGAACAGCCCATCCGTCTCCAGCCTTTGACCAAGTTTCCCGTCGTGCGTGACCTCGCCGTCGACCGCAGCGTCCTCTTTGAAAACCTCAAGGCCGTCAAGGCCTGGGTTCCCGTTGACGGCACCTATGACCTCGGCTCCGGCCCGCGTATCTCGCCGCAGGAGCAGGAAGTGGCCTACCCGCTCTCCAACTGCATCTCCTGCTGCTGCTGCATGGAGGTTTGCCCGCAGTTCAACGACGCCACCGGCTTCGTCGGCGCAGCCACCATCGCTCAGGTCAAGCTCTTCAACCAGCACCCCAGCGGCAAGGTCCTCAAAGAGGATCGCCTGCGCGCCCTCGCCGGCGACGGCGGCGTCCAGGAGTGCGGCTTCGCCCAGAACTGCGTCCAGGCCTGTCCCAAGCAGCTCCCATTAACCGAAGCCATCAGCGATGTCACCCGCGACGTTATCGTCCAGCAAATCAAGGACTTGGTTCGCAGTTAGCACCGGGCCCAGCATAGTTCCAACTCAAGCCGCGAGATGCCCGGAAGCATGCTGCCGCGCCATCGGTACTCTGTACGTACCGCGAGACGCGACTCTATCCTGTGTGAGACGGAGGGTGAGCGAACGCAATGGATCTGCGGCGCAGAACAACAGGTGGCAGCTACATCCCTGAGATCGACGGGGTGCGGTTTATTGCGATTCTTTCTGTCGTTCTGTACCACATCGCCATTCAAGCCACCGACAGCGTCCGGACCATCCTCTTTCCTTCCGTCCATTATGGGCTTCGCGGAGTGGAAGTATTCTTCGCTCTGAGCGGCTTCATTCTCGGCTTGCCTTTTGCCAAACAGGATTTGCTCGGCGGCAAAAAAGTGCGGATTTCCGCGTATTTTCTGCGCCGCCTCACCCGTCTCGAACCGCCTTACATCGTTTTGCTTCTGCTGCGGTTTGCCTTGCTGGTGGGAGCCATGCACGTAGCTGTCCGGGCTCTTATGCCGCATTTTCTCGCAACCCTGGGATACGTCCACAGCATGGTCTACGGGAAAATGAGCTCTATCAATCCTCCGGTCTGGTCATTGGAAGTCGAAGTGCAGTTTTACTGCCTGGCTCCTATTTTGGCGCTGGTCGCGTTCCGTGGGCCTAAGAACTGGCGCAGAGCGGGATTTCTCGCCGTCATCCTCGCCCTCTCCATCGCTCAGTTATGGATCGGCGATGTTTCCAGGGTGCGGTTGAGTCTCCTCGGCAATCTGCAATATTTTCTCGCCGGATTTCTGGTTTGCGATCTTTACCTGACCGATTGGAAGCGGATCCCATCCCATTGGGGATGGGACGTGATCGGCCTGGCAGCCTGGGGATTTGTCTTCGGACTTGGAGGGACTGGGTGGACCATCTGGTCGGCGGTTTTTATAGCCATTGGAATTGTGTCTGCCTTCAAGGGGCCAATCGGCAGCTGGTTTCTCTCCCTGCCGGCCATCTCCATCATCGGAGGCATGTGCTACAGCATCTACCTTACTCACAACCTGGTGCTGAGCAGCATCGTTAAGGTCTGGCGTTTAGGCATCCCTGCCGGAATGGTGTTGGAACTGGTAGCCGTAGGCGTCGTGGGGCTCGGTTATTACATGCTGTTGGAACGACCATGCATGGACAAAGATTGGCCGAGCAAGCTGTGGAGCCGGCTGACAGGAAGAAAAAAAGAGGATCAAATCACTACGGTCGAGGCACCGGAAGCCGACAACCACCTGAAGGCCGCGTTCCAGGAAAAGCCTTAGGAATACGATTCAGTGGTACAGCAGGTGAAATATCTCCTCCGCGGTTAAGTCAATTCGAATTACAGAGGGGCTGCCGCAAGCACGGCAGCTCTTTTTGTCTTGCAATTTGCATGTCGGATTCGCCAAAGAAGGATTTGAGGTAATGTTGATTGCAATGAGCAACCAAATCGAAGGCATCGAGCCATTGGTTCAAGCTGTACCAAGACGGCAGAGATTAGTGATTGCTGCGTTAGCCTTTGTTGCCGCTAGTGTTTTTTGGAGCGTAGAGGCAACAGAAAGCTCAGTTGCAATGGCGATTTGGGCATGCTTTTTTGTGATCTACGTAGAGGAGTTATTTTTCCCGAAGCTCGCAGCTAAGTATAGGGCAATTACAGTTGCGAGGGCAGTTTGCGCTGGAGTGGCTTTTGCGAGTTTTTTGTGGGAAGCGGTTTTCTTTCATTGGAAACTTGCGCGATGAGAATGCGAAATAGGGCTGCTCATTCTTTTCTTGATGTCAGATCTCGATCATCACAATCCCGACAACCTAGTGTTTGTTATTCCACTTCGCATCAAGCTCCTCTAAATACTCCCCAGGCGAAACCACCTTCACCCCCATACATACTTCTTTCGGGAAATGCTTGAAATTCCCGCTGATCAACCATGCGCCCGATTTCTTAGCTACTTCTTAATCCCGATCTTTGTCTTCGTATAACACGACCGCAATCCTGTACTCAGGCGCTCTTTTCAGCACAGATCCCTCTGAAAAACACTGCTAGCATCTCGCAAATGTTCCACTTCGGCAGACCGAATACCCTGGGCCAGTGGCTCGTGCACGCATTGCTGGCTTTCGTAGCACTCTTTCTCATCTGGTGGCTGCTCAAAACCTACATGCACTGATCAGGCTCCATCGGCAGTTGGCCCAGATTTCGAAATCACTCGAACAACACGGTCCACCTCGCAGTAAGCGGCGCAATTTCCATGCCAAACAGGCGTGCTGCAACAACCTTTAGCGCCGCATTACTCGGCTTCGGGACGCGGTCTTGTGAATCGATCTTGATCAAAGCAACTCCCCACAGGTTGCTATGACACGCAGCAACCTGCGGGAAGTATTCGGGAAAGCCAGTTAATTCAGCGAGACTTCCTGCTTGAGCGGCAGTTCCTGTGACGAGCCGCCTACCATGAAGGTGTAGCTGCCCGGTGTCAGTTTGAACGCGTTCGCGCCTTCGTCGAAGATTTCGAGATATTGTCTTGGCACGCTGACCGAGACCTCTTTGCTCTCGCCCGGCGCTAATGCAACGCGGGTAAAGCCGACCAACCGCTTCGGCGGCTCCTGTGCTGCCGCAGGCAGTCCGGCGTAGACCTCGGCGATCTCAACACCGGCGCGGCTGCCTGTGTTCGTTACCTTGAACGTCACCCTTGGCTCTTTGCCCTCGCTGACCTTCAGGTCCGAATACGAGTAAGTCGTGTATGACAATCCGAATCCGAATGGGAAGAGCACTGGTTTGTTCTCGGCGTCATACCACTTGTAGCCAATCTCCACGCCCTCGTCGTAATGCACGGCAAAGGTGGGCTTGGCGTCTTCCATGCGCATCACGGGCGATGGGCCCTGCGAATGCGGTGGGGGCTGAGCTATCGTCGGATGCGGCAGATCGTCGATGCTCTTCGGGAATGTGATGGGCAGTTTGGCGCTGGGGTTTACATCGCCAAACAGGATGTCGGCCACGGCATCTGAACCTGCGCTGCCCGCATACCAGGCCTCGGCAATTGCGCCTACGCTGTCGACCCAGGGCATCGTTACCGCAGTTCCTGATTCCACCACGATAATGGTCTTAGGGTTGGCTTTTGCAACTGCCTCCACGATCTTGTCTTGCTCATCGGGTAGTGTGAGGTTGGGCAGGTCCATGCCTTCACTCTCCCACTGCTGCACGAAGACGATGGCTACGTCGGATTTCTTCGCCAGCTCCGCCGCTGCGTCGAGATCCTTGCCCGATGCGAACGCAACCTTGGCCGAAGGAGCCCTGGCTTCGATTGATTTGAGCGGCGAGGTAGGGAACCAGACATGCTCGAGCCACTTCGGGTTTGGCGCGCCGGGCGGGTCGACCTGCGCCGAGCCACCGCCGGAGATCATGCCATAGTCGGCGTGGTCACCGATAACTGCGATGGACTGGACGGAGTTTTTGTCGAGCGGAAGAAGGTTGTTCGTGTTCTTCAGCAGGACGATACTGCCGTCTTCGATCTTGCGAGCTTTTGCAAGGTCACCGAAGACATCGACGACGCTCTTGTGGAGGGGATCGTCGACCAGCCCGGCGGCGAACTCGGCACGCAGCACGCGGCGCACATGTTCATCGAGTTCGGACATAGGAATCTTCCCGTCCTGTACAGCTTTCTTAAAGGAGTCTCCGTAGAAGTTTTCCTGCGGCTGCTCCTGATCGAGGCCCGCGGCGGAAGCTTTGATGGTGGAGTGCGTGCCGCCCCAATCCGACAGCACAAAGCCTTTGAAATGCCACTCGTTGCGCAGCACATCGGTGAGTGTGTATTTGTTTTCGCAGGCGTAGTCGCCATTGATGGCGTTGTAGCTGCACATGACGGCCTGCGGATCGCCGACCTCGATGCCGATGTGAAAGGCGAGCAGATCGCTCTCCTGCATGGCGCGGTTCGAGATAACGGAATCGACTTCGTTGCGGCCGCTTTCCTGGTCGTTGATGGCGAAGTGTTTGATGTCGCCGATGACGTGCTGGGCCTGTTCGCACTTAATGCGGTTGCCGACCAGCGTACCGGCGAGGACCGGGTCTTCGCCCTGGTACTCGAAGGTGCGTCCATTGCGCGGCTCACGGGTGAGGTTGACGCCGCCACCAAGGGTCATGTTGTAACCCTGGGCGCGAAGTTCGCTGCCGATGACTTCGCCATAGGCGCAGGCGGCTTCGGGGTCCCAACTGGCCGCCGCGCCGAGATTTGAGGGCAGGGCAGTGGAATAACGGCCATTCATGGCGCTGGAGCGGACGCCGTAGGCCGCGTCGCTCATCTGAATGAAGGGAATGCCGAGACGGTCAATGCCGAGCACGAAACCGGCGCCCCCGTTGCCGAGATAGTAGTTGGGCTTCGGTTTGCCCCAGCCGGGCATGCCCTGGCCGTGGATGAGATCGACCTTTTCATCGAGCGTGAGCTCTTTAAGGACGAGCTCGGCGCGTTCATCGGGCGACAGGCTCTTGTCCATGTACTTGGCGTGGGCCCATGCGGGTTCTGGCGGACGACGGCGGGGAGATTGCGCAACAAGCATGCTACCCGCCGCGATGGCTGCGAGAGCTACGGCGGCGGAAAGGCGAAATCGCCAAGGCGAAGCGAGCGTCATACTGGACCTTCCGGAAGAGTTTTCGGGGAGCATTTTTCCGCCACCCATCATACTCGCGCAAGTGTACTAGTAAAACGTATAAGCTGGCATTTTTGCGAGGAACAGCGGGAGGCGAAAAGCGGCTAGATCTGATGTCAGTGAGATGCAGGCAGACTGATGCGGTAGATATGTTGTGACGCTGTCAGCACCAGCAGTTGTTTGTCGCCGGGCACAAACCGCGCGGCAAGCACATCGTGGTCGAGCGTGACAGCCAGCAAGCGCTTTCCTGTGACGATGTCATAGACGTTCAGCTCCTGAGGCCTGTCTGTCGCAGCCACCATGCCAAGGTTTTCATCGCCAGCGAGTGCGCGGCCAAAGAATGTCAGCAGCCGACCGCCGTCGGAAACGCGATAAACCACCGTGTTGTTGTGGTCACCGTAAACGGCCAGCAGACTTCCGAAGAGCCTGGTGTTTCGTTCGGCGTCCTCGTTTGAGATCAGCTGCGGAGTGGCGATGGCGCGTTCTACCTGCCCAGTGCGGTCGGAGACTATCTCGACCAGTGTTCCGCGGTCGTCGAGAAATCCCCGGTTCCAGTCGGATGTGCGGATCAATTGCTTATGATTGCGCCTGGCTTCGTTTTCTCCTGAGTCGCTGCGCCTGCTCATCACAAAGAGCAGCTTGTCTCCATCCGCCGGAACTATCTCAGGGAGATGGTAGTCGAAGTGCGTGGTCCATAGATGCGCTTCACTCGACGCATCGTAAGCCTCCAGATCCACGTCCGTATCAGCGCTTTGCTGCATGCTCCGTGGTTTGATCCGCATGCGGATGCTGCCGTACTGCACCGGATCGGCGAGCCGGGTTAGTGAGCTTGCGTACTTATGCGTTCGCTTGTCGATATTTATGTCGATCGATGGATTGAGCTCATGGTGGATGAATTGCACCTGGAGCTTGCCGTCGTCCTGCACAGCAACGGCTCGGAAGGGTGAAGTGACGGCCATCAGTTTTCCGGTAGATAGATCCCATTCGGCTCCGCGGGCGCGGTCGGAGATGGCAAGATATCGGCCGTTCATACTGAAGGCGTTCGACTCCAGGGCTGCCAGTGGAGTAACCGGTAGTCTGACCTCTTCCATGCTGCCACCTAACTTACCAACAGCGATGCCACCGTTCGGAGTTTCGGCAGCCAGTTTATCGCCAGCCACATCCACTGTTTCCAGCCGGAACTCTTTCTTTTCTCTGCCTGTGACCGGGTCTACGAGCGCAGCGGCGGCGCTTCTCAGCGGACCAAAGAGCAGATCGTCGCCGGAAGTTACCCCGGTCAACCAGCCTCTCGGAAGGTCAAAACTGGCAATGTCGCGGCCTTCCGGAAACGTGGTGTAGCACATCTTATATGTTTCATCCGCCCGGCCGGTCTTGTAGGTCCAGTCGCAGGTAGAGGCCAGCTTATCGGAACCGACAAACGCGAATCGCTCCTGCGACAGGTAGGAGAGTGTCTTCTGCAAAGGAACTGTCTGATGGTGCAACAGGTCATACGCCATAGCAGAAGTACCGGATGCACCAACGAAGTACCGCCCGTCGCTCGTCCAGCGCATGAGTACCTGGAAGTTGGTGTTAAGCCTCCCTGGCGCATCCATTCCAAACATCGTGCCGCGGTCGAAAAAGTGCATGTTCTGGTAGAGCATGCGCCCTGTGTGCACCTCGAAGAGCTTTAGCCATACCGGGCCGCCGTAGTAGCTGACGCATGCCATTACATTTCCATCGGGAGACAGGCTGGTTTGTACACATCCGGCGTAATCCACGAAATCAAGCGTGTCGGCGAGTTGTCCTGTAGAGATGTTCCATTTTTCAATGTGCAGGTCGTTGTAGTTAAGGGCCAGGAATTGCGAGTCTGGTGAAAACTGCGCCAGTTCCGCGTCGAGCGCATCAACAGAAAAGAGCAGCTTTAAGGGAGACGTACTCAACACGTGAATCTTGTAGCGATCCTGGGCGAGCACATACTTTCCGTCCCGGCTGAGCATTACGTTTTCGAGCGCCGGATTCATTGGCGGCTGCAGCGGAATGAATGAGAGGCCAGCGGTAGCCGGCATCAGCGGATCGATGCGTTGGCTGCCCAGAGTCTCCTGGAACGGCTTGAATCCGCGCCGATAGACATGGCGTGACTGACGGCATTCGGAAGGAAGGGAATCGACGGATTTATGCGCCATTTTTACGCGGACGCTTATTTCCGGAGTGGTATCGAAAAGGTCGGTAAACAGGTTGCCGGTGAACCCTCCATTGTTATTAACCCGGTCAAGAAACACGGCGAACGCGCTCGGGTCATAACTTGCCTTAATCATGGCGTAAAGCCCGACCTGATCAGCCAGCAACTCATCCTTTTTCTGGTCGCCTGGACTTAGCTGCGAGTCATTGGTGGGAGGAACATCGAGCATGCGTTCAAACTTGTCGTAGATATCCGCCTGGTCGCTTACGGCCTTCACATGCAGGAGCTTATTCAACCGGAGCGTGACCACCGAAGCGGAGTGGTGAATGTATACACGGCCGATCTCCTGCGCCAGCATGGCGGCCAGCTCATCTTCGTTGCGTGCATCCATGATGAGTTTGCGGCTGATGTAGATGTGGCCGCCGGCCAGTGAAAACGCCCGCAGATCGGGCGACTCAAAGACGCGGAAGGTGTAATGGATCGAGGTGGGCGGAAGCTGATCGAGCAGCCGTTTGCCAATCTCATCGAGATATGTGCTTTCCGTTGCGGGCAGAAGCGTGTAGCGCGGCTCCACCATGTCGGCTTGCGCATCGCCCAGCCATTGCTCCTGCTCTTCCGTAAAGATGTTTAGGCGGGAAATACTTAATTGCGGCGCACGAAGGGAACAGGGAAGATCTGCCGCGCCAGCGACACGAGTCATCATGAACAACAAAATCAGTCCCAGCGCTCGATACATGATGTAGTTACTAAGAGCAGAAGCTTCAAGAGGTTCCTATGCTAGCTCACGTAACCTGGCTGCCGCAAATGTCTCAAGCGGTTTGGATTCCAGCCAGGTGATCACTCAGCAGGAAGCCGCAATCTGTGCTCAATCTTCCATGCCAGGACGCGCGCAGCACCTATTTCTAGTGCAACATCACGTTTTGTCCTGGACTATCCAGCGAAAAGGTTGGTATCTCGATATGGAATTGCTCACCGCTTTCGCTCTCCATCAGATAAGCGCCGCCCATCATACCGGAAGGTGTGTTGAGCGGTGCGCCGCTGGTGTATTGGAAACTCTCACCCGGCCTTAGTACAGGTTGCTCACCGACGACTCCCGGCCCTTTCACTTCGGTGAACTCGCCCCTGGCGTTGGTGATCATCCAATGCCTGCTCCGCAGTTGCACCGTTTCGTTGCCCCGGTTCTCAATCGTCACCCGGTAGGCCCACACATATTGTGCGTTTGCCGGCGAAGAATTTGCTTCCAGGTAGGTGGGCACAACGCTTACCGCGATGTTTCGCGTCACGGCCGTATATGGAGTTCGATCTGCCATATACAGAGCTTAAAAGAGCGCAGGGGAAAAGTGTCAGGCTTTCCCGCCATGGCAGCCCGCACGCGATTAGCTGTGTGAGATGAAACCAGATCTCCAATCGCCGGATTTTTGAACAGCGAAACTTCAAACCACCGCTTATTCCGATAGGGGCTATGCAATAGCTCTGCCGGAGTTAAGGTTATGCTGATAGTCCGACGATGGAAGGCGTTTCACCGCCTTTTCGCAATCGTAACGGCGCTTTGGATCGTCTACCTGACGATAGTGGTTCCTATTCGGTTGAGGCATCGCGCCGAAACCCGTCTCGGCGAGCGTTTGGCTAACTGTGCCCATTTCACTCCGGAGCATACGGTCGCGTACGACGGCGAGTGCATGGACATTGCGGAACATCTTTATGTCATCGACAAGAATGTTGCGGGCAGCTATTTCGGTCCTGAGGGCCTCTTGACTCTGTTTGCAGCAGCTTTAGGCATGCCGTTGGCTTTCTATGGCCTGATCGCGGGTTCCGCACTACTGCTCCGTCATCTGCGCCGAACCCGTTCCGACGAACCGCCGCAGGGCACAGCGGCTTGAGCCGGTCAGGAACTATCCTGGCCGCTCAGCCGTAAGTTAGAGAGTCTGGCGGCATAATTGGCATAACCAGATTTCCTGCGCGCCGTCAGATATCGGTACACTTGAAAGGCGCATGCAAGGTAATCCCCCAGTTCGATCGGCGGTGCTCCTCTGGCTCCTGCTGGCTGTTGCGTTAGTTCCGCGCGCATTCGCTGCGCAACCCGGCTCGACTGAGATTTTCATCGCCATCAATGCGATGCAGGTTTCCATTCCTGCGGCGACGCATGGCACGATCCACCTTGAAGGTCCATGGAGCTTCCATGAAGGCGATGACGCGCGCTGGTCAGACCCATCCTTCGATGACACCAGTTGGGACAAGGTCATGCTCGGCACGCCATTCAACGAGCAGGGAATCGACACCTATACCGGATATGCCTGGTACCGAATCCGCATCCAGCTTCAGCCCAACTCCAAGGCTGCCGAGACGCAGCTTGCCCTGCTTGTCACTCCATATAGCGTAGGCCAGCTTGAGGTCTTCGTAAACGGTGTGGAAACGGGCCAAACCCGAGGCATGGCAAGCCACATGGAATACCTCACGGGCCCGTTCATCAATACGCTTCCCAAGCCACAGCCAGACGGCACCATTCTCATCGCGATTCGATCCTGGGTCAGCGGTTCCGTTGTCCATGGTCTCGTGAATCAGGTGACGATTGGCGGTCCGGATCATATCCAGGAAAGCTACTTGCTGGCTAAAGCGCGCCATTGGGACCAGAACATTGCCGCCAAGATTATCGCGGGTTTTCTTTTTTTCTGCGTGGCACTGGTAGCGGCCACTTTGTACATCGCGCAGCGTCATCACTCGGAATATCTCTGGCTATGTATTCTCTGCCTCTCCATTACCGTGCGCGGATCGCTGGAGGCGGCGTTTGCACTTGCATGGGTGCCATTACGGGTCTATGACCTGCTTCAGCCATGGACGGTCTGGTTCTTCTTTGCCTCGACGCTTGAGTTTGTTCTTCGCTTTACCGGGAATGCGACTCGCCGATTTGTACGCATCATCCAGATAGGTGCGCTGTTGCTACCGCTGGCTTCCGACTTCCAACTGTACCGGGTGAGTGGTTATCTCGGGTATCTGATAGAAATTGTGTTCTGCGCGCTGGTCGTACTGATGCTATTCCGCGCCTGGCGCAAAGGTCGTTCAGAGACCGGCGTAATGTTGGTGCCATTTATTCTCGCGGCGGTGGTTGACTCCATCGACACGCTGCTTGGAGTCGCCGCTTCGTGGAAATGGATTCCGGAGAGTTACGCCACTCCTAACTTTCATCTCGGCCCCATTCAATACAGTGTCAGCACGGTCACGGATCTTGTATTTCTCGGCAGCCTGATTTCGGTCATCTTTTACCGCTTTATTCGCGTCAGCCAGGATGAGCAGCGCTCCTCGGCTGAAATTGAAGCCGCGCGTAGCGTGCAAGCACTGCTGATTCCAACTCAGCTGCCGTCGAATCGTAATTTCCTGCTCGAAAGCGCCTATCTGCCCGTCAGTGGTGTCGGCGGTGATTTCTTTCAGGTGCTGCCGCTCAAAGATGACTCGATGCTTATCGTTGTGGGCGACGTCAGCGGCAAGGGGCTGCAGGCTGCGATGAGTGCCAGCACGCTTGTCGGAGCGCTTCGCAACGAGCTTTCTAATGATCCTGCAACGATTCTCGCTCATCTCAACCAGGTCATGCTGGGCAACGTTCTGGAGCCGTCCGGCAAGTCCGGCACGAACGCCGTTGCGGGCTTTGCTACCTGCCTCTGTGCGCGCATCTATCCAGACGGCAGGATGGTCATAGCCAATGCAGGGCACCTTAGCCCCTACCGCGATGGAAGAGAACTTGAGCTTTCGCCGTGTCTGCCACTTGGCGTCATTCCTAATGTTGAATATGAGCAGGCCACCTTGCAGCTTAAGCATGGTGACCGTCTCATCTTTCTGTCGGATGGCGTTGTTGAAGCTACGGACCCCAAGGGCGAGCTCTTTGGTTTTGAACGTACGCAGCAGGTCAGTCACGAGTCGCCGCGATACATCGCACAGACCGCGCAACGCTTCGGTCAGAATGACGACATTACTGTCGTTGGGCTGTATTTTGTTCCGGCATGATCTGCAATCGATCCTGCTACAATCCCACCCATAGCGCTCCACCTAAATCATCCTCATGAAAACTCACTACAATCTTGCCGCCGCCTTCCTTGTATCGACCATGACCCTTGCCCAGACCGCTCCCTCAAAGCCCGAAGCCAAAGCCAAGCTTACGCCCGATCAGGTGCATCGCAGCGCCATCGTGATCGACACGCATGAAGACACACCGCAGCGTTTCCTCGACGATCACTGGAATCTTGGTGATCCGCTTGGCGATGGCCAGGTCAATCTTGACGCCATCCACAAGGGCAATCTTGGCGCTTCGTTCATGTCTATTTGGGTCGAGCCCACTCTCTATAAGGACCACTTCGCACGCCGCACCCTCGAGCTGATCGATGCGGTCCACGAGCAGGCGGCGAAGTATCCGGATCAGATCAAGCTGGTCACCTCAGCTGAGGGCATTGAGCAGGCGCATCACGAGCACAAATACGCCATGCTGATGGGCATCGAAGGCGGGCACTCCATCGAGGACTCGCTCGGACTACTGCGTATGTATTACGACCTTGGCGTTCGTTACATGACGCTGACGTGGTCCAACTCGAATGGCTGGGCTGATTCTTCCGGCGACGACAAAAATGCCAGCGTTCCGCATACCAAAGAGGGTCTCAGCGAGTTCGGCAAGGATGTTGTCTACGAGATGAACCGTCTCGGCATGATCGTGGATATTTCGCATGTCAGCGACAAGACTTTCTATCGCACGCTTGTCATTACACGCGCTCCGGTAATTGCTTCGCATTCGGGCGCACGTGCACTCTGCGATGCTCCGCGCAACATGACAGATGACATGCTCCGCGCCGTAGCCAATTACGGCGGGGGACCGGACAGCAAGGGCGGCGTCGTTATGGTCAATTTCTACTCTGCGTTTGTTTCGCAGAAGTACCGCGATGCGCAGCTGGTCCAGCGCGACGAGGTCAAGAAGGCCGAGCAGGCGCTAAAGGATAAGTTCAAGGCCGAGGGGAAAGAGGTCACTTACTCGGATATCTCCAAGCTGGATCGCGAATACGCCGACCGGATTCCGCGTCCGCCGCTGAGCGATCTCATCGATCAGATTGACCACATTGCCAAGGTCGCAGGTATCGACCATGTTGGGCTTGGATCGGACTTTGACGGTGTCGATGGCCAGCTTCCGGAAGGCATCAACTCTGCAGCCGATCTGCCAAAGATCACTGAGGCTCTCATGGCTCGCGGTTATTCGGCTGAGGACTGCCGAAAGATTCTCGGCGGAAACTTCCTTCGCGTTTTCAAGGAAGTGGAAGCTGTGTCAAAGCAGCTTCAGGCAGAGAGCCGCCCTCGCATCACGGTGAAGCAGCCGTTTGAAAAGAAAGCGAAGTAAACTGCCTCTTTCGTCCGCTCCACTGCAAGATGGAATGCAGAAGAGCGCTTAGAACTCGAAATTCGTATCAGTATGCAATATAAAAGTTGCTACATGTCAATTCGTTTCATATCACGGCATGTATGTGTCGCTTCGAAACCAGCCTCGATGTCTTCATACGTTAGACTGATCCCAGCACTCGGCATCGATGGAGAGGCGAAAACTGTGAAAAAACTTCTCGTTACAGGCTCATCTGGGCTTATCGGTTCGGAGGTTTGCCTATATTTCGCAAACAGCGGATGGCAGATCCACGGCATCGATAACAATCAGCGCGCCACCTTTTTCGGCCCTAAGGGAGACACTCGCTGGAATCAGCATCGTCTTGCCGGCAAAATCAAGGACTTTCATCATCACGAACTCGACATTCGTGACCGCCAGGGCATTCTCGATGTTCTCAAGGAAGTGAAGCCCGATGCCATCGTTCATGCTGCGGCACAGCCCAGTCACGACCTCGCGGCGTCCATTCCGTTTGCAGACTTTGATACCAATGCCGTCGGCACGCTCAACCTGCTTGAGGCTGCGCGTCAGGCCGTTCCCGAGTCGCCATTTGCCTCTCTCTCCACCAACAAGGTCTACGGCGACGCGCCCAACGAACTGCCTTTGGTTGAACTCGATACTCGCTGGGATTACGCCGATCCGGCGGACTATACCGGTATTCGCGAAACCTTCCGCATAGACCAGTCCAAGCACTCCATCTTCGGAGCCTCCAAGGTTGCAGCCGATGTCATGGTGCAGGAGTATGGCCGTTACTTCGGATTGCCCACTTGCGCTCTCCGCGGCGGTTGCCTTACCGGGCCCAGCCACTCGGGAGTGGAACTCCACGGATTCCTCAGCTACCTCATCAAGTGCAACTTGACCGAGACCAAGTACAACGTCTTTGGCTACAAGGGCAAGCAGGTTCGCGACAACATCCACTCTTACGATGTAGCCCGCTTTATCGCAGCATTCATTGAGTCACCGCGCGCAGGTGAGGTTTACAACATTGGCGGAGGCCGCAACAATAGCTGCTCGATCATCGAAGCTTTCAGCCGCATCGAGGCGCTATCGAGCAAGAAGATGATCTACGAGTACGTCGATCAGAACCGCTCAGGCGATCACATCTGCTATATCAGCGATTTAAGCAAAATGAAGACGCACTATCCCTTGTGGGATATTACCAAGTCTCTGGATGACATCTTCCAGGAGATTTACGCATCCTGGGAAGATCGCGTCGCGGTGGCAAACTAGCAACTGGCTGGTGCGAGGCAACGGACGCAAGCACTCCCGGGTCCGTTGCCCATGCAGTTCTCTTTGCCTGGAGACCTGATGACACAAGTAAAAGTCGCTCTGTTTACGCCTTTCAGCCCCACCACTGGCGGCGGCGGCGTGATCTTCCGCAGCATTCTACCGCATCTGAAAAACGCCGAAATCCACTGGTTTTATCTCGCCGCATCGCCTGTCGATACGCCGTCGTCTACTCTCCTTGGCCCCAGGATGATGGGCGGCTCGCTCGGAAACGACGCTGTGAACACATTGCGCCTCTTCGCTCTGCAGAGTCACCCGCAGATCGATCGCTATGTGCAGGCGATTCGCGCCTGGTCTCCGGATATCGTCTGGGTCAATGCCATGAACGAAGGCATACTCGTCGGCAAGAAACTGCTCGACTCCGGCATTCCCCATCTGCATGTTTCCGTCCACGACGATCCCGCCGGCCTGGCGATCAAGTCCGCCCGCTATCGCGCGTTCGCTTCGCTGATGGACCGGCGCAACACGGAGTTGCTGCGCCGCGCGCACACCGTCGACACCGTCTGCGACTCCATGAGCGATTACTACAAACGCCGCATCGGCGTGGACTCGGGCGTCGTTTACCGCTACATCCATAACCTGCAGCTTCCCGCGCCGCAAGCTGCCAAAGCGGATACCGGCGATGGCAGGACAATCCACATTGGCCACGTCGGCAGTGCTTACAGCTCTGAGGAGGTCTTCGCCTTCCTGAGAGCCTTGCAAGCCATCTCCGCCAGCGACGGCATCCAATTCCGCCTCACCAACTATGGTGTCTCGCCTGCCATGGCGGCGGCGCAGCAGCAGTTTCCAGACATCGTTGAAAACGCCGGCAACACGCCCGAGGACGAAGTCATCCGCCGCCTGCAGCGGACCGCCTTCGTCTACTCGATGTATTCTTTCAATCCGCGCCACCGCATCTTCCGCCAGACCAGCCAGCCCACGAAGATGAGCACCTACCTGATGGCGGTAAAGCCTATCCTTGCGCACTGCCCCAGTGGAAGCAGCACGATAAATATGCTCTCAAAATTCAAGCTCGGTCATTGCGTAACTTCTACCGAGATTTCGTTCATCGCGGATGCCATTCGCTATATTCTGAAGTTCCAGCTGGATGGGGACGAGGCTCGCAGAGCGGCTGAGTATTACTGTGGAAGAAGAAATCTCGACTACCTCAATACCTGCTTCGGACTTCCATCTGAATAGTTCTCTCCAGGGAGTTCAGGAAGTCCGGTGCTCTTGTCGGCTTTGAGGCACCGACTTCGCCACGCATTCTGTGAAGTACGCATTTGAGCCCAAAGCAAGCGACTCTCTTACTGTGCGTCGGAAGCCATTTCCATGGTCTCTCGCGGACGCGTCCGGAACCGATTGAGAATCCACCTTCGCGAGGGCCCTTCGACGAAATAGAAACTTAACACGCTGAGCCCGATACACGTCGCCAGATACAGTGCGAACATTGACCAGGAGTGTCCCCATCTCAGCCACAGGAAGAGATGAAGAATCGGGACATGGATCAAGTAGAGCCCAAAGCTCGCTTCGCCCAAAACCACAAGCCACTTGGCGCTCAAGAGCCGCGCGGGCAGACTGTGGCTCCCTGAACAAGACCAGATCAACAGAGCAAAAACAGGAAAAAGAAGCCCCGCATTTAGATTTACAAGAGGCAACCGTTCTCCCCAGCAAATCAACGCAGCAAACGTGCCCAGCGCAAAGAGAAGGGCTGTGATGGCGGCGCCATCGCGCTCTGAAAGATTGCCGACGGCTTGTTTGTTCAGAAATTGCCAGCGCGCTAGAAGAATGCCGAGCGCAAAGGTGCTTATCTGTGGCAGCGGATGAAACCGGAAAGTTGTCTCCGCGATGTGTGGTGCCACAACCACGATAATAATCTGATTCAGCAGCCACAACATTGCCGCAACGAACCACAGTTGCGATCCCTTGAGCCTCCAGAGCGCAACTCCAATAAAGGGAAAAATGAGATAGAAAACGGTCTCAACTGATAGCGACCAGTTCGGTTGATCGATGCCGTGCAGCTTGGGCAGCCAAGCTTGAAGCATCAACAGATGAGCAGCGAAGGTGGCGCCCGTGTGTAAGGTGGCACGCATCCATCCTTGCGCAGAAACTCGTTCAAGCAAGACCTGCGGAGTGTCGAGGATAAGCGTCACCAGAAAAAGCGGATATATCCGTGCAAACCGCGCCATGTAAAAGGGCTTCTTGCGCACCTGCGCGGAATCTCGAAGATAGACTACAGCCAGGATGTAGCCTGAAAGCAGAAAGAAAAAGCTTACAGAGATATAACCAAAAGAGACGAATCGTTCTGCGAACGATCCCGGTCTGCTCTCTTTAAGTCCAAGAATATTTGCGTGATAAAGGACAACATAGAAGGCCGCAAAGAAGCGCAACGACGTTAGAGCATGAATCTTTTCTGCGCGCTGAATGGGTTTCGGCAACGCCTGTATCATTTGGTTTGCTCTCAAGAGAAGGCCTTTGATTCGACATGGGCACCTCGCTCCGATCAGGAGCTGCCGCCTCTTAACTTTAGCAGGAGGGGCCTTTCATAAATGGTGAGCGAGTGGCGGTATTCATCGATCCCGATTCCGACCTATAGCTTCGAATTTTCGTGAAAACGCTGCCAGATCGCCTCCGCCGTTTTGCTGCTCACCATCGCGGCTAGCGACTCCACCGTAGCCTCGCGCACGTCGCGCAGGCTGCCAAAGTGCGTCAGCAGCCGCTGCCTTGTCTGCGCGCCGACGCCAGGAATAGTAAGCAATTCCGAATCACGATCACGCATCTCTCTGCGCTTGCGGTGGTAGCCAATGGCAAAGCGATGGCTCTCATCGCGAATCTTCTGCACGACATGTAGCACCGGCGATCTTCGATCGAGCACTACGGGATCGTCTTCGCNTCGCTGCCATAGACGTAAATCACTTCTTCCCGCTTTGCGATGGACGCGAGTGGCTGTGAAGTGAATCCGAGCTCTTCGAGTGCATCGGCTGCTGCGTGCAACTGACCGAGTCCACCATCGATGAGTACCAGCGACGGCATTGTGCCGTTTTCCTCTTTGACGCGCTTATATCGCCGCAGCACAATCTCGCGCATCGATGCAAAGCCATCCACGCCTACGACAGTCTTCACCTGGAACTTGCGATAGGCGGACTTCTTCATCTCACCGTCTTCCCACACGACCATCGACGCCACGGTCTCCGCTCCCTGAATATGCGAGATGTCGAAGCACTCGATGCGCTTCGGCAGCTCCGGCAACATCAACACATCGGCTAGTTTGTTCCACTAACAATTCTTACTGTGCCAAGGAAGCCTTCTCCATGCTCTCTTTCGGGCGGGTATTGAGCCATCGAAGCAGCCATTTGCGGCTAGGCGTTTCAAAGAAATAGAAGCTTAACAAACTTAGCCCAATGCAGACACAAACATAGATGACCTGTTCCCATGGCAGCTTGAGGCTCATTGCTAATTTGAACATGTTCCCAACTGGATGCTGCAGCAGATAAAGAGCATAACTGGCTTCTCCTAACACAACAAGCCACTTAGCTTTCATCCATCCCGTAACAAAAGTTCGATCCTCTGTAAGGCTCCATAGCAACAGCAGAAACGCTGGCAACAGTAGATAGGCGGGACTCAAATATTGAGTCTTCAACCAATCTCTTATCGCAACTACCACAAGGAAGATCGTCAGAGCCACCGGCAATCCCAACCATGCTCCCTTACCCCGCGTGAAACGTCCGGCCTCTCGCCGATCAAGTGCCTGCCATCGTGCCAGCGCCATTCCGGAAGCGAACACACAAAGAAACGCAACCATGCCGTAAATAGACGGCAGCGTCTCACCGCGGCCCCGAACAATGATCCTATCCAGTCCAGTACCCGCTAGGAACAAGATCGGCATTGCAAATAGCGCTCCTCGTTTCCCCAATTTCCAAAGCCATGGACCAAGCCAAGGAAAACTGAGATAGAAGACAGCTTCCACTGCTATAGTCCAGCTTGGTATGTTCAGTGCATTGTTAAGTGGTGCCAGCATCTGCATCATAACCGCGCTACGCAGGAACAAAACCACAGATCGCAGGCTGGCCAGCGGCAGGCCATATGCGGCTACACGTCCCAGAATCGCGAATGGGAGATCCAGCAAGAGGCAGAGTATATATAAAGGGTAAATCCGAGCAAATCGAGCTACAAAAAACCGCCGCGCGTCGACAGCTTCGTTATCCCGCAGATATACAACTGAAAGTATGTAGCCTGATAATGCGAAGAAAAAATACGGTGCAACATATCCCAGAGAAAGAACCCCGAAAAGAAATCCACTGGGATCGTGTCCTCGTAGATGGAATAGGACCACATATAACGCCGCAAAAAATCGCACCGTCGTGAGAGCGTGAATTTTGACCGGCTGAGAGTGCCCCGTACGCAAAGCTACTTCTGCAGCCACTGGCTGTGTCAGCATATTCTTATTACCTCAGCAAATATGGAAGGTTAAGATTCTGCCAGGTATAGCTCTGTCTCAATATCTGCAGCCTTGATGACGTATAAACCTACATTTTCAGTGTAACAATTTGTTCGTTGGTCTTCGGCTTCGGATGAAAATAACTCCAAACCGCCTCAGCCGTTTTCCTATTTACCACCGCAGCCAGCGACTCCACTGTAGCCTGCTGCACGTCGCGAAGGCTCCCAAAGTGTGTCAGCAGCCGCTGCCTCGTCTGCGCGCCGACGCCAGGAATAGTAAGCAATTCCGAATCACGATCACGCATCTCTCTGCGCTTGCGGTGGTAGCCAATGGCAAAGCGATGGCTCTCATCGCGAATCTTCTGCACGACATGTAGCACCGGCGATCTTCGATCGAGCACTACGGGATCGTCTTCGCTGCCATAGACGTAAATCACTTCTTCCCGCTTTGCGATGGACGCGAGTGGCTGTGAAGTGAATCCGAGCTCTTCGAGTGCATCGGCTGCTGCGTGCAACTGACCGAGTCCACCATCGATGAGTACCAGCGACGGCATTGTGCCGTTTTCCTCTTTGACACGCTTGTATCGCCGCAGCACAATCTCGCGCATCGATGCAAAGTCATCCACGCCTACGACAGTCTTTACCTGGAACTTGCGATAGGCGGACTTCTTCATCTCGCCGTCTTCCCACACGACCATCGACGCCACGGTCTCCGCTCCCTGAATATGCGAGATGTCGAAGCACTCGATGCGCTTGGGCAGCTCCGGCAGCATCAACACATCGGCTAGGGCCTCCTGTATCGCCTTGCGTGAAGGCTCCAGCACGCGGAAGCGCTGAATATACGATTGCTTCGCATTCTGTCCGGCAAGATCGATCAGAGATCGCTTGTCTCCGCGCTGCGGAGCAGCGAGCTCGATGCGGTGGCCTGCTTTTTCGGCCAGCAGCTTTCCCAGAGCTTCTCGGTCGGCAAAGTCCACCGGCGTCAGAATCGTCTTCGGCACATATTGCTGATCGATGTAAACCTGCTTCAGTAACGCCGAGAAGAACTGGCCGGCATTGAAAGCCTGTTCGATTAAAGAGGTTTCCGGTGAGGCAACGGCGGTCTCCTCGTCGTCCTCGATTGGATTCATAAACTCCGGCAGCTCTTCCCAGAACATCTCGCGACGGTCGACGATCTTTCCATTGCGGATGTGGAAGAGATTCACGGCAAGTGCATCTGCTTCGTAGTGATAGCCGAAGACGTCTACATCGTCGGACTCAGCTTTGGCGATCCGCTGCTTCTCTTCGATCTGGTGCACAGTGGAGATCAGATCGCGATACCGCGCTGCCAGCTCGAACTGCTCGGCTTCGGCGGCTGCGAGCATGCGTTCTTCGAGCGACTTCTCCAGCTCTGCGTGGCGGCCCTCCAAAAACATCTGCGCATCCTTCACCGCCAGCGCGTACGCTTCCGGAGTTGTCAGCCCTTCGACGCACGGACCGAGGCAGCGGTGGATGTAGTACTGCAGGCAGGCTCGCGGATGATACCGCGACAGATCCACCTTGCAGCTTGGAATCAGGAAGCTGCGGTGAATCACCTCCGCCACGCGATATGCCAGATTTCCCGGAAAATACGGACCGTAATACGCCGATCCGTCCTTCCTGAGCCGCCGCGTCACGAAAACTTTCGGATACCGGTCCGCCAGCGTCAGCTTCACGTAGGGATAGGTCTTGTCATCCCGCAGCAGGATGTTAAAGCGTGGCTTCTTCTGCTTGATCAGGTTGTTCTCAAGCGCCAGCGCCTCCATCTCGTTGGCTACCAGGATGTATTCGACATCCACGGCCTCGCGCATCAGAGTCCCGGTTTTGGCGTTGGCCTGGTTTGCTTCCAGCAGGTAGCTGCGCACCCGCGACCGCAGATTGCGCGCCTTGCCCACATAGATCACCTGCCCCTCGGCGTTCTTGTACAGGTACACCCCAGGCTGGGTGGGCAAAGTCCGTATTTTTTCGTAGAGATCCATTGGGGGCTTACAGCGTTGATCAGAGCGGGTCAGAGAAGCAGGCCGCTCTTTTTAGTGTAGCGATCTTCTCGCTTTGACCGCTGCCAGTTACTGTCACGCCCACCGGAGCGTCGGTACACAGTAAGCATTTCCATGCTATGTAAAAATTACACAGATCGGACGACGAAAGAGGCTTATTTTAGAGAGTTAATCTACTTATTTTCAAATAGATAGGTTCTAAGCATCATTTGGTGATCAAGTTGCTTCCAACATAAGCGAACGATATCCGCGCTTCCTGCTACGAGAGGGGCGCAGCATCAAAATAAGATCATCGAAAGGAAGCCAAACGATGCAACCCATGAAGTCTTTGAACTATTCAGTTCTGGCCGTCGCCATCACGCTTCTCTCCGGCTGCGCCACGAAGAACTATGTCCGTACGCAAACTGCGCCCCTCATTGATCAAACGAACCAGTTGAACGACAAGACAGCCGCCAACAATCGCGCCATTCACGACACGGATGATCGCGCTCAAGCCGGCATCACCAAGGCGCAAGGCGCTGCCGACCAGGCAACTCAGAACGCCCAGGGCGCCACGACCGCTGCTGGCCAGGCTCAGACTGCTGCCAATGACGCAGTAAATCGCGCCGACAAGCTTTCCGACGTGGTCGCTGGATTGGACAACTACAAGTCTATCAACAACATGTCGGTGACATTTGGCTTTGACAAGTCGAACCTGACCAAGGACGACAAGGCCCAGCTCGACAGCTTTGGCCAGACCATCGCCTCCAGCAAGAACTACATCATTGAGGTAACCGGCGGTACCGACTCCACCGGCAGCGCCGAATACAACTATGGGCTCAGCCAGCGTCGTGCCGATACGGTCGTCCAGTACCTGGCCTCCAAGTACAACATTCCTGCCCACCGCTTCTATCTGATCGGCATCGGCAAGGATAAGGAAGTGGCGGATAACACCACCCGCGAAGGCCGCGCCAAGAACCGTCGCGTCGACATACAGGTTCTTTCTAACTCGTCGGATGCGACACCGCAGCCGAATCCACAGGGTTCGGGCAACTAGTTTCAAACTGCCCGCATCGTAGTATCCGAAGCCAGAGAGTGATTCACCCCCAGATGAGCCCCGAGCCCTCCCCGCTCGGGGCTCCCGCATTTTTATGGCTAATCTGACAGGCATCTCCGTACCTGATCGGGGAATCTCAGCAGTTACTGGGGGTTAGCCGTGGCGCGTCCCTTTTGGTCAGGCAGGTTGCAGATATCGCTCGTCTCGTTTGGCATCAAGATCTTTCCGGCAACTGAGGCGAAGAGCGAAATCCGATTTCATCAAATTCATCGCAAGTCTGGTGAGCGGGTCCATCACCGGAATGTAACCGGCAGCGACGGTGAGCCGATCGAGAAAGATGAGATCGTCAAGGGTTACGAATATAGCAAAGGCAAATACGTCGCGCTTGAGCCGGATGAGCTCGAGAAAGTGCGCATTCCCTCGAAACAAACCTTGGAGATTGCGCAATTTGTGGCCATGCAGGAGCTGGATCCGGCGATGTTGGAACGACCCTATTTCATTCTTCCAGAAGATGATGCTCAGGCAGAGGCTTTCGCGGTCGTTCGCAAAGCCTTGCAGCAGACTGGCAAGGTTGGGCTGGGCAAGATTGCCTTTGGCGGTCGTGAGCACTTGATGGCCGTTGCAGTGCCTAGTGATGAATCGCTTGCCGGGCTTATGGGCTACACGATGCGCTACGGGGCCGAACTGCGCGACGCGATGCAATATTTCGGCGAGATCAAGAAGGTAAGTGTCGACGCCGAACAGTTGTCGCTCGCGAAAGAGCTCATCCAGCGTAAGACCGCAAAGTTTAATCCGTCTCGATTTAAGGACGAATACGAAGTGGCGTTGCGAGCGTTGATCGATGCCAAGCTAAAACACAAGCCATTGCCAAAAGAGGAGCGACCTGCATCGACCAGGGCGGTCAATCTGATGGATGCGTTGCGCCGCAGCGTAACAGAGAAAAAACCTCCTGCCAAGGCTCGCAGGAGCGAGAGCAAATCTCACGGAATTGCTTTGGTTAAGTCCGCAAAACGCGCATCACGTTCGCGCAAGTCGGCCTGATATCCGATGGCTCGAATACGGAAGCCGGTTACACGATCGACCGCAATCTTTCATCCTGACCTGCATAAGTTGCCACATGAGGCGATGCCATCATTCCTGCCTCCGCAACTCGCAGTGCAGGTAAGCGAGCCTCCAGCAAGCAGTGGTTGGATTCATGAGTTGAAGCTTGATGGATATCGCATCCAGGCACACATTGACTCAGCACAGCACCAAGTGCGCCTGCTTACGCGCAACAGCCTGGACTGGACACACCGTATGAGGCCGATTGCCGAGGTGGTAGCTGAACTTCCTGCTGAGAGCGCCATTCTCGATGGGGAAGTGGTTGCGCTGCTACCCAGTGGTTTGAGCAGTTTCGCTGCTCTGCAGGCGGCTTTTCAGGAAGGCAGCGCCCAGGAGCTTACGTATTTCGTCTTTGACATGCTGCATGTCAATGGACACTCGCTGCGTAATCTCTCATTGCTTGAGCGTAAACAGTATCTTGCCGCATTGCTTGCATTGCGGCCACCCACGACTGTGCGCCTCAGTGAGCACCTTGAGTCGGATGGAGAGCGTGTCTTCGAACATGCATGCAAGATCGGTGCGGAGGGCATCATCAGCAAACGCGCCGATGGAGTCTACGTAAAAGGCCGCAGCTCAGCGTGGCTCAAGATCAAGTGCTATCGCGAGCAGGAACTGGTTATCGGCGGCTTCACACTGCCTTCCAACGGCAGCTATGGTATCGGCGCGCTGCTGCTCGGCTACTACAAGCGAGGCAAGACGGACAAACTAATTTATGCCGGGCGCAGCGGCACGGGCTTTACACAGGCAACGCACAAAAGTCTGCGTGACCAGCTTGAGAAACTGCGCCGCGATTCCTCTCCGTTTGCGCCTGAGCCAGCGCCGGACAGGCGCGGTGCGCACTGGGTGACGCCAAGGCTGGTCGCGCAGATATCATTCGCAACATGGACTGCTGATAATCTCGTGCGTCAGGCAGCCTTCAAAGGACTACGCGAAGATAAGCCAGCGAAAGAAGTGACCCGCGAAGCACCGGCATCTGACAGAGCTGGTGAGAAGTAGCAGGAATGGCGCACGAATATCTCTTACTCATCCGGCGTCATGAGCCGTTAGATTGAAAGAGTGATTTTCCGCTGCCTCTTCCTCGTCTGCTTTATGCTGACTGCATCTTGCACCGCGCGTGCCATCAACCATGACGCATTGCCTCAGCCTGAGCCTATCTTTACCAGTGCACCCTTTGCCAGTTGCCACGCCTCCACCGTGGTAGAACTACGCAATGGGGATTGGCTGGCGGCATGGTTTGGTGGCTCAGGTGAAGGGAAACCAGACGTAGCGATCTGGGGTGCGCGTCACACGAAGTCTGGCTGGGGTGCGCCATTCTTACTGGTGCGCGAGCCGAAGATTGCAGCCTGGAATCCAGTCTTTTTTTATACGCGCGATGGCCGGTTGTGGCTTTACTACAAATTCGGTCCTGTGGTGGCCGAATGGACGGGCGCACGCATGGTATCGGTGAACGATGGAGTTACCTGGTCGAAACCCGAGCATCTGCCCGCCGGTATCCTCGGGCCGATTCGCGCCAAGCCGCTGGTGATGGCGGATGGCACGGTAGTCAGCGGCTCATCCGTTGAGAGCTATCATGCGTGGGCTGCGTGGATCGAGCGCAGCACAGACAACGGGCTTCACTTCGAAAAACACGGCCCATACACTTTGCCTGGCGATGCAATTCGCGCACTCGCCGGCTCGCCGCTCAATGGATCGAACAACGAGATCGGCAACGTCGATCCCGAGCAGACCACCGGACTGATTCAGCCCACAGTTGTGCAGGTAGCGGGGAATCACCTGCGCTTCTATGCGCGCTCGTCGAGTAATATCGGGCGCATCTGCGTCTCCGACTCGTACGACGCCGGCATTACCTGGAGCACGACGCGCGCGCTCGATCTGCCGAATCCCAACTCCGGCATCGATATTGTGCATCTGCGGGATGGGCGCTATGTGCTCATCTACAACCCTGTCACCGAAGGCCGATCGCCGCTGGCTCTCGCTGTGTCACAGGACGGCATTCACTTCCGCCAGTTCCGTGTTCTTGAAAACGAATCTGGTGCGGAGTTTTCCTATCCTGCACTGATACAACTGCGTAACGGCGATTTACTTGCGACCTACACCTGGCACCGGACGAGGATTCGGAGTGTGGTGATTCCGCTGGGATTGGTGAAGTGAGCAATAGTTCTTCCTTGAGGACTGTTGCGCAACTTCATTAACGATGGAAGCTATCCGAACGTTGTTCTGCCAGCATACTCCTACCGCTAAGCAGTGACCGGTACCCGTAGATCATGCCCTGTCATTTCCTTTGGAGCATGCAGCCCAAGTAAATCAATCAGCATGGGGCTGATGTCGCGCAGACTGCCATCAGGCCGCAGAGTGAATCTGTTGGCCTCTTCCCCGATATAGATCAGCGGCACCGGATTGGTAGTGTGCGCAGTGTGCGGGCCGCCGGTAACTGGATCGATCATCTGCTCGGCATTGCCATGATCTGCGGTGATCAGCCAGCTTCCACCTTTTTCGCGCAGCGCCTTGTAAATGCGCGTAAGCTGCGCATCCACGCATTCGACAGCCTTGATCGTTGGTTCAAGCTTGCCGCTATGGCCCACCATGTCTGCATTGGCAAAGTTGGCGATGATGAGGTCGAAGGCGGTGTCATGAATCGCCTTGACGATAGTGTCGCCGATGCCTTCGGCAGACATTTCGGGAGCGAGATCGTAAGTGGCAACTTTCTGCGAGGGAATAAGAGTTCTATCTTCGCCAGGGAACGGTGTCTCCACGCCGCCGTTGAAGAAGTAGGTCACATGCGCATACTTCTCCGTCTCTGCCACACGCAGGTTCCGAAGCTGGGCACCGCCGAGAATGTTTGCCAGGATGTTGTCCATCGACTGCGGCAGAATCACCATCGGCAGTGAATACGCCTTGTCGTACTGCGTCATGCAAAGGTAATAGAGGCCTTTGGGAATCTCGCTGCGCGGAATGATCTCGTCCAGTGACTCCGACGAATCAAGATTGCGGCCACCAGCCTGGTTCAGGCCGCTCTCACGCGCCAGTACACGCGTAATCTGCCGCGCACGATCCGCACGGAAATTGAAGTTGATCACCACATCTTCATCGCGGATTACGCCATGCGGCTTGCCCGCCGAATCCGCCACCACATAAGGAATCGTGAACTCATCCGTGACACCGTTGTTGTAACAGTTCTTCAGGTGTCCCACTGGATCGCTGGTCCAGCCACCCTCCGCTTTGGAAAAGCACATCGCGGTGAAGGCTTTGCGCTCACGGTCCCACTTGCGGTCGCGATCCATCGCGTAGTAGCGCCCGCTCACGCTCGCCAGCTTGCCCAGGCCGTATTCGTGCATCTTCTTCAACAGCTTTTCAAGATAGCCCGCACCGGAGGTAGGGAGCGTATCGCGCCCATCCAAAAAAGCATGTACAAACACACGATTCACACCATGCGCTTTCGCCGCGCGCAGCAGCGCATAGAGATGCTCCTGGTGTGAATGCACGCCGCCATCGGAAACCAGTCCGATGATGTGAAGCTGCCGCTCGCCCTCACGCGCGCGATGCATAGCCTTAACAATCGCCGAGTCGCTCGTGAATTTGTCCTCGGCGATCATCTGATCGATGCGCGTAATGTCCATCTGCACCACGCGTCCCGCGCCAAGATTCAGATGCCCAACCTCGCTGTTGCCCATCTGCCCATCGGGCAGTCCCACAAAGTGCTCGGCCGCGCGAATCAGAGTGTTTGGATACTCAGCAAGCAGATTGTCATACGTAGGCTTGCGCGCCAGCGCAATGGCATTGGCGTCCGTCTTCGGCGAATAACCCCATCCATCCAGAATAGTCAATACGAGCGGGCGTTTCACGGTAGGCACGATGATTCCTTTTAGTGGAGCTGGCAGTTTATGAGGCTAACGGAGTTAGTTCGATGGTTGACTTTAATTAGTGAGAAGCAGATTTCCTTCGGGAATGACAAAGAGGAAAACAAGAACATGGTCCCAGGCCTCAGAAGCAAGACCTGGGCACCCGCCGTTATTGAGTACGAAGCAAACTACTCGTTATAGTTCAAGCTCTCCAGCCCGAGGAACGTGGCTCCCTGGCCAAGTTCTTCCTCGATGCGGAGAAGCTGGTTGTACTTCGCAATGCGATCCGTGCGGCTCGCCGAACCGGTCTTGATCTGCCCGGCGCCGGTCGCCACTGCAAAATCCGCGATGAAGGTATCTTCGGTCTCGCCCGAGCGATGGCTGATGATACTCGTGTAGCCATAGCGGCGGCCAAGCTCGATCGCCTCGAATGTTTCAGTCACAGTCCCGATCTGGTTGAGCTTGATCAGGATCGAGTTGCCGACACCCTCTTCGATGCCGCGCTGCAGACGCTTCACATTGGTTACGAAGAGATCGTCGCCGACAAGCTGGATCTTGCTGCCGAGCTTGTCCGTGAGGATGCTCCAACCGTCCCAGTCGTCTTCCGCAAGGCCGTCTTCCAGCGAAACGATAGGGAACTGTCGCACCCAGTCCGCATAGAAGTCCACCATCTCTTCGCTCGAAAGCTCACGCTTGTCGCTCTTCTTGAAGACATACTTGCCCTTGTCCTTGTCGTAGAACTCGCTCGACGCAGGATCAAGTGCAATAGCGATCTGCTCGCCCGGCTTGTAGCCTGCAAGCGTAATCGCCTCCAGAATCACGTCGATAGCCTCGGTGTTTGAGGTCAGAGATGGAGCAAAACCACCCTCATCGCCCACGGCAGTCGAGTAGCCCTTCTTTTTGAGCACGCCTTTGAGCGTGTGGAATACCTCCGCACCCCAGCGCAGAGCGTCGGAAAAGCGCTCGGCTCCGACCGGCATCACCATGAACTCTTGAAAGTCCACGCTGGAGTCGGCATGCGCGCCACCGTTCAGTACGTTCATCATTGGCGTAGGCAAGATGCTCGCGTTCGCTCCGCCAAGATAGCGGTACAAGGGAATCTCCAGCGTCTGCGCCACAGCGCGGGCAGCGGCCATAGAAACGGCGAGGATCGCGTTCGCACCCAGCTTCGACTTGTTCGCCGTCCCGTCGAGCTGAATCATGGTGTAGTCCAGCAAGCGCTGGTTGGCAGCGTCAAAGCCCTCAAGCTCAGTAGCGATGATAGTCTCGACGTTTTCAACAGCCTGCAGTACGCCTTTGCCCAGATAGTGCGACTTATCTCCGTCGCGTAGCTCCACGGCCTCGTGCTCGCCGGTCGAGGCGCCCGAGGGCACCGCAGCGCGGCCGAGCGCGCCGCTTTCCAAAATCACGTCAGCTTCCACAGTCGGGTTGCCACGCGAATCCAAAATTTCGCGGGCGCGAATAGCAGCAATTTCAGTCATATCAGTCCTCGCAATGTGATGCTGTAGGCGATCTTTCAATTTTGGTCGGCGGTCGACGGCAAGAGCCTGGCCTGCAAGGCTCTGAATCGTTGTAAGAAAGTGCGCCATCGATGCTTAAATCCTCTTGCAATTTGCAGATTATTGCCTTGGGTAGTCTAACAAACGGAGGGTCGCAGAATTGTGACGCTGGCCATGATCGCGCCCTTGAGCAAGGCCTGGAACCTGAAGTTGTCGTTTCGAATTGTTCGTTCCAGGTTGTCCATTCCCGGACGTTTGCCAACATTGCTGAAAGAGATTCGTGCTTTATGCGGCACTCCCGCGCAGATGCTGACCAAAGTTTCGCTGAATGAAGCATGGACTGCGGCTAAGCTAAAAAGTGAAAAATTGCCGGTTGAATGCACGCCGAGTATATTTTTTCGCGACATTCGTAGGAAATCAGTGTCAAAAGTAGCAAGGGTTTCCCCGCCCATTTGGATAAATGGGCCGCGCTACAAAGGAGGAGACAATGGTTATACGCACTTTTCCAATTGCTTCGATGATTGTGTGCGCTTCGTTGTCCATGGCGGGTGTTGCCATGGCGCAGCAGTCAGGTCAATCCGGCAGCGGGCAACAGGGGCAATATCAGGGAGTTTCGACACCGCCCGGTGATGCGATTACAACGACTGATGACACGCCTCAGCCATTGCCGAAGCCTTCGCCAGCGAAGCCGGTAACACTCGCTCCAGCGCCCGAGCCGCCGCCTCAGCCCGCCGCGACGGATTATCAACCGGCACAGCCGATGCCAGATCAGCCTACTGTGACTACACGTACGGCCTACTCAGATCCCGATGGGGACATCGTTCATCCGCTTGCCGCGCCTCCAGGCGAGATTTTGGAAGGGGCGACCATCCGTGTTCGACTGATCGATCGAATTTCTTCGACCGAGTCGCAACGCAACCAGCCCTTCCGCGGCAAAGTCGCAACCGATGTGCTTGAGGGCGGAAAGGTGTTAATTCCTGCTGGTTCTGAAATCGAGGGCCGCATCGCCACTGTCTCCTCCGGAGATCACCTCGGCGGCCATGGCAGCTTCCGCCTGCAGCCCGAGGCCGTAGTGCTCCCCGATGGCACACGCTATCAACTCCGCGCCGAGGTGACTGGAACGCCGGGCTCGAAGACGCGCGTCGGATCGGAAGGTACTATCAACGCTGGCTCGCGCGCGAAAAAGGATGGGATTGAATACGGCGCCGTGGTCGGCACTGGCGCGGTGACCGGTGCAGTTGTAGGCGGCCCTGTCGGCGCGCTGGTAGGCAGCGGAATCGGCGCAGGCGTCGTGACCACACACCTGCTCGTCGATCATCCACAGGCCACGCTTGAGCCCGGAGCAGTGGTGCTCTTTACCCTGACCCAGCCGCTTAACCTGATGCCGCAGACGGCGCAGCAGTAAGCCTGAACAAGCTCGTGCAAACTGGGCCAGTGAGCTTAACTCACTGGCCCAGTTTGTTTTGGTGCGGTCTTGAAATAGCGCACGAAATGATGTCGCGGGTGATATCATGAACTGTGCGGATCGTCGTTGATACTTCCGTCCTGGTAGCGGCTCTTCGATCAGCTAATGGGGCGTCTGCCGAAGTAGTGCGGCTGGCTTTGTTTCAGCGCTTCATAACTCTCATAGATTACAAGCTCGCTTGCGAATACAGGGCAGTGGCCATGAGACAACAACATCTTATGGTGTCTGGAAAGACCGAAGAGGAGACAGCATTGATTCTGGATATGCTCGAAGCCGTCGCGGAGCCAGTGAATGTCAGGTTCCGTCTCCGACCACTCTCTCAGGATGCCGATGATGACATGATTTTGGATCTGGCTATCAGCGGACATGCAAACGCCATCGTCACAGCAAACACAAAGCATTTTCGCGAAGCAGCGCCGGATTTTGGGATCGAAGTCATGACACCTCAGCAATTGCTTCTCGCAATTCGGAAGGAAGGATATTGAGATGGCTCAGAAAAAAGCGATAACTTCAAAGTTTCCACTAAGGCTGATGCCTTCGGTGCGAAGAGCCGCAGAGGAATACTCGCATAGAGAAGGCGTGTCCTTAAATCAATTCATCAACGTTGTTCTAGCCGAGAAACTGGCCGTGTTGGAGCACGATGAATGGGCTTCCCGCAGGCAGCCGCCAAGCGGTGAGAAGATCGAAAAAGCTCTCGAAATACTCAATCGAAAAACAATGAATACGCCTGCGCAGGGGGATGAATTACCCAAGGGCTACACTCTTGCGCCGAGTTCACGTGCAACCGTCAGGTGAATCAGAAATGCACGCATGTTCGTTGTTAGACTGAGGCTATGACGAGTGTGCCTGCCAACTTGAGCGTCCCCTCTTACAAAGATAAGTTACTCTCTCTACTTGCCAGCATCAGCTTCCGCCTCGGCCAATTCACGCTTGCATCCGGCGCAAAGAGCGACTACTACATCGACTGCCGTACCACTACGCTTCATGCCGAGGGCGGCAGGCTCACGGGGCACGCAGTGCTGGAGCTGCTGGAAGAGCACAGCATCGAAGCTGACGCTGTTGGTGGTCTCACCATGGGCGCTGATCCCATCGTCTGCAACGTGGCGACGGCAAGCGCGTGGCGGGCTCAACAGCAACCCGATGCTCCGCTGCTGCACGGTTTTCTGGTGCGCAAGGCGGAGAAAACACACGGCACTGGCCGGCGTATTGAAGGATTCTGCCGCGAAGGCGCACGCGTCGTTATCGTGGATGACGTCTGCACTACCGGTGGATCAACCATCAACGCTATTGAGGCAGCCCGCGAAGCCGGCATGACCATCGCCGCGGTTGTCTGTTTGGTCGAGCGGCAGGAGGCCAACGGCCGCCCAGCCGTCGAAGCAGCAGCGGAAGGCGCTCCATTCTTTGCGCTCTTTACCGCTAATGACGTGAAGGCAGAGCATCTTCGGCAGAGCGCATAAAGCCAGCGCGCTGAAGCCGCGCACGAAAGCATATCCACTCTGAGATGCCTCGCACTGAGGCCCGGAATATCACACTCAGTGCGAAGGCAGGAAATAGCTTTCGGCAGCGCGGGTCAGAGTGGTGAGGTCCAGCACCGGCTCGCGGTCTTCGTATCTCGCGGCCCAGCATACTTGATTAATCAAGTCACGGGGCTGGCAGGCGCGGAGTTCCTGGTGATAGCAGTGGCGGATGAGGTGGATGATCTCATCCACTACTTCGGGAGTAGCACGAAGATTGAGGTTGCCAGCCACCTGATCGAAGATGCGGTGGAAGTGTCCGGCAGAGATTTCCCCGAGGTGGATCTTGGTCTGAATGCGGCGGAGGAAGGCTGCGTCGAGAATGGTGGCTGGGTCGCGATTGGTCGCGAAGACGACGAGCATCTCGAAGGGAATTTCAATCTTGCGTCCGCCGGCGAGCGTGAGGAACTCGATGCGTCGGTCCAGAGGCACGACCCACCGGTTGAGCAGGTCTTCCGGGGCGATACGCTGGCGGCCGAAATCGTCGATGATGAGGACGCCGTTGTTGGCCTTCATCTGTGCGGGGCCGGTGTAGTATCTGGCGGCGGGGTTGTATTGCAGGTCGAGCATCTCGATGGTGAGCTCGCCGCCGACGAGGACATGCGGACGCTTGCAGCGGACCCAGCGCTCGTCGCGGTTGGTGGAGCGGCGCGGGGTGGTGGCTGATTGGTCGACGGGGTGATGTAGAACGGGGTCGAAGACGGTGATGATCTGGCCGTCGATTTCGATGGCATGCGGGATATAGACTTCGTCCTCGGAAAGGGCACGGGAAAGGCGTTCGGCGGCGGCGGATTTGCCTGCTCCCGGGGGGCCGTAAAGGAAGATAGGCGCGCCGGAGTTGAGGGCGGTGCCGAACTGGTTGAGGGTGTGCTGGTCAAAGACGAGATCGGCGAAGGCGCGCTCGACATCGGCAGCATGAATTCTCAGATTGTTGAAGCCCTGTCTGCGCACCTGGGCGACGTAGCTCTCAAGCGAGACTGGCATGGGGCCGGCGTACTGGCACTGGGCAAGGAGTTCGAGGGCGCGGGTGCGTCCCTGGCTGGTGATGGCGATTTCGGGTACGTTGCCCACCATACCGGTGACGGAGCAGAGCACCTTGCCGCGCAGGCGGGAGAAGAGCTGCTCGGCGGCGTCGAAGCTGATACGCGCATGGGCAGCGAGATCGAGCAGCGTAAATGGCCCGGAGAGATAGATGATCTTGAGCGCGATGTCTTCGAGGATGGCCTCGCGTACGTCAAGCCCCGAGATGGAGTGGAGAACGCTCTCGGGACCAGCCGGGCCTTTCGCGATGGAGATTTCGAGGGATTCAAAGGACGCGAATGGCTCGATCGGATCTTGCTGCAACTGCATGGTGCCTCCCATGGTGATGCTCAAACGGCATGCGGCTCTGGGGTAAAAGCTACATATTTATTATTTTTGCCCTGCTCCGGTTCTGCTGCGAATAGCATGTTCGTTTGCATGAGCGACCAATTAGTGACCGGGTGATTGGTACCCAGGCGATGCATGAATCCATGAAAAACAGCCGGTTTGGCAAGAATGGATCGATTGTAAGCCCGAAAATGAATTCCTATCGCGATGGTTACTGAAGATTGTTTCGGATGCGAAAAGCATGGGAGAAAGTTTCTGTTACTAACTTAGTTCGATGGTGGAGCGGTTTTTGCTGTTGCTGCGTCTGATAGTCAGCACGGGTGGATCGCTCGTTGTCTGCGGTGTGCTGTAAGCGTCGCGTCTTTTCCCCTCTGGGCCGTTTGTCTGGCCCTGACTTTTCAACGGTAATTTCAATTTATTGGCTGCGGATAGTAGCTGTAGTGCAGATTTGCTGTGCCATTTTCCTGCGAGGCAGATGCGCGTGTTGCTGTGCGTCTGTAGCGGGCTAGGATTGGAATGCTCTGTTATGCGTTTATGGGCTCGAGTGTTGCTTGGGTTGTGGCTGGCTGTTGTGCCATGTTGCGGGGCCATCTGGAGTGAAACAGTTTTTGCGGACGATAATTCGTCTGCCGTGGCGTCCACGGCCGGAACGATCAGCGGAACCATAACCGATCAGGAAGGCGCGCTGGTTCCAGGCGCCAAAGTGACGATCACGCGCGACGGCGCCGCTCCTGTGACCGTTACAGCGGATGAGATGGGGCGGTTTACTGTGCCGGGACTCGCACCAGGCAAGTACACCGTCGAAGCTGAATCGCTTGGGTTCAGCAAAGCCAGCAAAGTTCTCGTGGTGGCCGCGGGTAAAGTGCAGCAGGTGATACTGGCGCTTGCAATCGAAGTGCAGCAACAGCAGGTTGAGGTATCGGGCACGGAGACTGATGCCAGCCCCGAGAATAACGGTTCGGCAATTGTAATCAAGGGCGCGGCGCTCGATTCGCTCTCGGAAGACTCGGACGAGATGACGCAGCAGTTGCAGGCGATTGCGGGGTCAGATCCTGAGTCAGGAACGCAGTTTTATGTGGATGGATTTACAGCGGGTAAGCTACCGCCTAAGTCGTCGATTCGCGAGATACGGATCAATCAGAATCCTTACTCGGCGCAGTATGACCAGTTAGGATACGGGCGCATTGAGATATTTACCAAACCCGGCACAGACAAGCTGCATGGCGACGTGTGGATGCGCGGGAATGACTCGCCGTGGAATGCGCAGAATCCGTTTGTAAACTTTCAGCCTGCGTATCACTTGTTCCTCTTCGATGGCGACTTGAATGGTCCGATCAATAAGAAGGCATCGTTTTTCACGGGTGCGTATGGGCAGAACTCGGTGAATCAGGCGATTGTGAATGCGGTGACCCTGGACACCACCACTTTGCAGCAGCAGAGCCTCGTGCAGTCGATCTCGACGCCGACGACCGAGCTGTATCTTTTTCCGCGCGTGGACTGGCAGTGGGGCGAGCGGCAGACGATCAGCCTGCGATATCAGTTGGGGCGCAACACGCAGACCAACAGCGGCGTGGGGCAGTTTGCGCTGGCCTCGCAGGGGCTGAATATCGATAACACGGAACAGGTGCTGCAGTTCAGCGATACACAGACGTATGGCGCGCACGTGGTGAATGAGACGCGCTTTCAGTACATGCGAGATCGCAACAACTCGACGCCTGTATCAACCGATGTTGCCGTGAATGTGCAGGGAGGGTTCACCGGCGGCGGCAATGTTGCAGGGCTGACGAAGGATAACCAGGATCACTACGAGTTTCAGGACTACCTGCAGATGGATGTGGGCAAGCACGACCTGAACATGGGAGCCCGGCTGCGCGGCGTCCGTGACTCAAATTACTCGACAGCAAATTTCAATGGGCAGTTTACGTTTGCATCCATAGCCGCGTACCAGATCACCGAGCAGGCGTTGAACATTTGCCAGCAGACACCGCAAAACTGTCCGACATGGGATCAGATCTTCGCCGCGGGTGGAGGGGCAAGCCAATACATACAGAGCTTTGGCAACGCCGGTATCGTAGCTTCGATGATTGATCTGGGAGCATATGGCGAGGACAACTGGAAAGTTACGAAGGACGTGACTCTAAGTTATGGACTGCGCTTCGAGTCGCAAACGCAAATACACGATCATGCCGATTTTGGCCCGCGTGTGGGTGTGGCATGGGCGATTCCGGGTGAAAAGAATAAGCCTCCGCGTGCGGTAATCCGCACGGGGTTCGGATGGTTTTACCAACGGTTTCCGTCGGCAAACATTCTGCAGGCGGAGCGGCAGAATGGCGTGACGCAGACAGAAGCGGTGGTGAACAACCCGCAATTCTTTCCTGGTACATGCACGGGACTGACAGGAAACTGCGCCGCAAGCTCTGCGGGCGCGCCAACGATCTACCAGATCAATCCGGAATTGCGCGCTCCATACACGATGATGGGAGGAATCGGCATTGATAAGCCGATCGGGAAGTTAGCATCGGTGTCGGCGACGTATATGTGGTCGCATGGCGAGCATCTCTTCCTGACACGCAATATCAACGCGCCTCTGCCGGGTACGTATGACCCGAGCGATCCGGAGAGCGGAACGAGGCCGATGGGGACTGACGAGAACATCTACGAATTTGAGTCAGAGGGAGCCTCGGGACGCAATCGGCTGGCGGTGAATGGCAATCTGCACACGAAGCATGCGGGACTCTTTGGCTACTACATGCTGAGCAAGGCCGAGGCGAATACTTCGGGTGTAAGCTCGTTTCCGTCGAACGGATACGATCTGCATGACGACTACGGGCGCGCCTCGTACGATTACCGGCAGCGTCTGTTTCTCGGTGGATTTACGCGGCTGCCGTGGCGGTTCGGGATCAATCCGTTTATCGTCTACCAGTCGGGTGCGCCGTTCAACATCACAGTCGGACAAGACCTGAATGGCGACACCATCTTTAACGACCGGCCTGCATTTGCTACCGACCTTACGCGTTCGAGCGTGTATGCGACGAAGTGGGGAACGTTTGATGCGGCCCCGATCGCCGGACAGAAGATCATTCCCATTGACTACGGCAAAGGGCCGAGCCTCTTTATCGCCAACCTTCGCGTAAACCGCACCTTCAACTTTGGCCCGGTAGTGCCGGACCCCGCTCCTCCCGCTCCGGCACCAGCCAAGGATGCGAAGGCTCCGGCCAAGCCGGTGAAAAAGGAGATTCAGCGCAGGTACACGTGGGGTTTTGCCGTGGCTTCCAACAATGTGTTGAACCATCGCAACCTCGCAGCGCCGGTGGGGGTGCTGGGGTCCCCGCTGTTTGGGCAGTCTACTTCGCTGTCATCGATGTTCGGCGCGGGATCTCCGGACCGGACGATCAATATTGAGACGTTTTTTCAGTTCTGAAGAGCAAACAACGAAGGCATAAAAAGGGCCGCCGGAGCAATTCACTCCCGCGGCCTTTTTCTTGCAGATCAGGACTTATTCAGCGGCTGGCGTGGACTCCGCCGGGCGCTGCTCATGCTTCTTCGGCAGCAGGCTGTCGAGGAGCAGCAGGCAGGCGCCAATGACGATGGCTGAATCGGCGACGTTGAAGTCGGGCCAGTGGTAGTGGATGATATGGACTTCGAGGAAGTCAACGACGTAGGCGAAGCGGATGCGGTCGTAGTCGTTGCCGATGGCTCCGCCCAGCACCAGCGCAAGCGCGATGGTGGTCAGCGTGAAGCGGCGGCCGATGCGGATGAGCACGATGAGTACTGCGAGCGCCGCAAGCGTTGAGAAAGCGATCAGGCCGTAGCGCACATGCTCGGGCGAGGCTGACTCGGAGAAGAGCGAGAAGGCTGCGCCGTCATTGAGCACGTGAGAGATGCGGAAGACATGCGGGATGACAGTGATGGCGTGACCTAGCTCGATGTGCGCAGCCACCCATATCTTCGTCCAGCGGTCGAGCGCGAGGACTACAACGGAGATGAGCAGAAGCCAGGGAAGGCGGGAACGCGAGTGCATTCCCGTGTATGGAGTGTGGGGTGTGGAGGGTGAGGTCTCGGTCATGCGCCGGCCTCATCGGCCTCGGTCGGCGGCTCGATGCCCATAGCCTTGAGCGCGTTGTGGCAGCGGGTGCAGACGTCAGCCCATGCGCCGTAGTTTGCGACTTCGGGCATGAAGTTCCAACAGCGGGCGCATTTGTGGCCTGCTGCTGGAAGGGCAATTACCCGAAGCTCCACGCCATCCAGAATGCGGACGGCAGAGACATTAAAGACTTCTTTGAGGCCGCCTTCATATTTCCGCAGCAGGGCAAGCAGCTCACCTTCGGCACCGATCTCTATGTCGGCTTCAAGTCCTTTGCCAATGTGCTTCTCTTGGCGAGCCTCTTCGAGAACTAGCAAGACTGCATCGCGGACCGCGAAGATATGCTTCCACTCGGCGAGGATCGGTGCAGGATCATCCGCGTAGATTTCCTCAGGCTTGGGGAAGAGCGCAAGATGCACGCTGGCTTCTCGGCCTTCGACTTTGGGCAGGTAATCCCAAACCTCATCAGCTGTGAAGCTGAGGATGGGAGCGACGAGGCGGACGAGCGCTTCGGTGATCTTCCATAGCACGGTCTGGGCCGAGCGCCGCTCACGCGACGAAGGAGCGAAGGTGTACATGCGGTCCTTGAGCACATCCAGATAGAAGGCGCTCAGGTCGGCGATGCAGAATTCGTTGACGGCGTGATAGATGCGGTGGAACTCGAAGGCTTCGTACCAGCGCAGTACCTGTTCTGTCAGCTCGCGGGTGCGGGCCAGCATGTAGCGGTCGAGCGGTTCCAGATCGGCGGTTGCGACCTGATGCGCGACGGGGTCAAATCCGCTGAGATTGCCGAGTAGAAAGCGGAAGGTGTTGCGCAGCTTGCGGTAGATTTCGGCGCAGCGCTTCATCAGGTTGTCGCTGGCGGCCATGTCTTCGCGGAAGTCGACCGAGGCAACCCAGAGACGGATGATTTCGCCGCCCATCTTTTCGGCGACCTCAACGGGATCGACGCCGTTGCCGAGCGACTTGGACATGGCGCGGCCCAGCTCGTCAAGCGTCCATCCGGCGGTGGCGACATGGCTGTATGGAGCGCGTCCACGAAGTGCGACCGAGGCCAGCAGGGAAGAATGGAACCAGCCGCGATGCTGGTCGCCGCCTTCGAGGTAGAGAACCTTGCGATCAGGCTTGTTGTATTCGTCGCGCAGGTCGCGGTCGGTCTCGGCAACGGCGTGCCAGCTTGAGCCCGAGTCAAACCAGACGTCGAGGATGTCGGTCTCCTTGCGGAAGACTTCGCCGACTGGTCCGGACGCGTGGCACTTCTTGCAGGCGGTGCCGGTGGGAAGCAGGTCTTCGACGGAGGTGGTGTGCCAGGCCTCGGCCCCCCTGGTCTCAAAGAGCTCGACGACTTGCTTGTTCAAAGCTGCGTCTTCGATGGGCGCGTTGCACTTCTGGCACAGGAAGACGGCGATGGGCACGCCCCAGATGCGTTGGCGGCTGATACACCAGTCGGGGCGGGTGGCGATCATGTTGGTGATGCGCTCCTGGCCCCAGGCCGGATCCCACTTCACCTTGGCGATCTCTTCGATGGTGAGCTGACGGAAGGTGGTTTCCGATCCGTCCGCTCGCAGGACAGGGATGTCGATGCCAATGAACCACTGCTCGGTGGCGCGGAAGATGACCGGGTTGTGGCAGCGCCAGCAGTGCGGGTACGAGTGCTCGATCTTTTCGCTGCCGAGCAGTGCGCCGCGCTCCTTGAGCAGTTCGATGATGAGCGGGTTGGCCTGGAAGACGCGCTTGCCGTCGAAGGCGGGCGGCTGAGGCTCGTGCCACGCCGAGGTATCTACGTGGATAACACCGGCGTTGTCGACGCGGGTAGTGGGATCGAGGCCATAGCGGACGCCGGTGTAGAAGTCGTCTGCGCCATGCGAGGGGGCGGTATGGACCGCGCCTGTGCCCTGGTCGGCGGTGACGTATTCGGCGTTGACGCCGAGGATGGAGCGATCGAGGAACGGGTGCTGGAATGTCGCGCGGTCGAGCCGGTCACCGGGGAAGCGGGCGAGCACGGTCGGCTCGCTGAGATGGCAAGCGGTAGCGACTGACGCTGCGAGAGGAGCGGCCACGATGTAGGCCGGGGCATGTGACTCCTGGCCTGAGGTGAAGGCGACGTACTCGAAGTTGGGATGGAAAGCGACAGCGAGCGAGGCCGGAAGCGTCCATGGAGTAGTCGTCCAGATGATGACGTAAACATCGCGACCTGAGAGATTTGCAGCAGCTTCTTCACCTAGCGCTTTGACGTCCGAAGTGAGCTTGTAGCGCACGTAGACCGACGGGCTGGTGTGCTGCTCGTACTCGATTTCGGCGTCGGCGAGGGCGGTGCGGTCGTGGATGCACCAGTAAACCGGCTTGAGTCCGCGGTAAACGAAGCCTTTCTCGAAAAAACCGTAGAAGGTTTCGAGCGTACGCGCTTCGTAGTCGCGCGACATGGTCTTGTACGGGTCGTCCCAGCGACCGAAGACACCGAGACGCACGAACTGCTTTGTCTGTAAGTCGATATATTTCTGTGCGTAAGCACGACAGGCTTCAAGCACTGCTGGAGCCGGCATTTCTAGCTTCTTGCGGCCCAACTGTTCATCGACTTTGATCTCGATGGGCAGGCCGTGGCAGTCGAATCCGGGAATATAGGGAGAGTCGAAACCCGCCATTGTCTTGGACTTAACGACAAAATCTTTAAGTCCCTTGTTAAGCGCGTGGCCGAGGTGAATGGGGCCGTTCGCATAGGGAGGGCCGTCGTGAAGAATGTAGCTGGGGCGGCCTTTGGAGGTTTCGCGGAGACGGGCGTAGATGTCCATCTCTGCCCAGCGCTGGAGCCGCGTGGGCTCGTTCTGAGGCAGGTTGGCTTTCATAGGGAAGTCGGTCTTGGGCAACGTGAGCGTCGCCTTGAGTTCAGGCACAGCGGGCATTCCTACTCCGGATTACAGATGGAAAGAGTCCAAATTTCAGTGTAAATGGAAGAAAAAGAAAATCCGGTAACTACACCCCGCGTGTCTCGTCTATTGTGAATAATGGCCTGTTCCGGTTTGGTGTATTCCGGGGCATGTGGTACTTGCAATCCGTGTACAACAGAAGTAGTGTGCCGAAGTGATCTCGAATACGAGACAGCGAGGCGCAGGGTCCATCATAATGATGAGATGGGTCAGAGTACCGGCCAAAAGGCCATTGGGATGACCTCAGCCGCCCCGGTTATGAAGGGGAGAATACGAACCGGCAGACTATGGCAAACGATCTATTAAACCAGCCAGAGACCGAGGCAAGCGCGCCTGGCTCGGTGAACGGCCAAAAAGGCGACGCTACGAGCGCTTCTCCAGCTGAGACTGGACACGAGCTGGATGCATTTCTAGGAAAGGCTTTTGAAGAAAAGCCAATCTGGAAAGATCTCTTCGAGAGCGTCCACGACGTCTTTTTTCCAACCAAACTGCCGCCTCTCGAGCTGACTAGTACGCCTATTGCCGTCGCGGACCCGATGGCGGTGAAGCGAAGCCCGCTGTCGTTCGCAATTTCCGCAGGTATCAATCTCGGAATTCTGGCGCTGCTGCTCTTTGCTTTCCGCAACCAGATTGCTCCGGTAGTGAAGACGGTAACACTGGGCAACATCGACATCTCCGCATGGAAGCCGACAACGCCGAAGGCGGGCAAAATTGGTGGCGGCGGTGGTGGCGGCGCGCATGATGTGGTGCCGGTAAACAAGGGACACCTGCCGAAGATCGAGAAGAATCCGATTGTGCCGCCTACGCCGGTGCAGCTGGATAAACCGAAGATTCCGATTGCAGCTGCGATCGATGTGCAGCAGAACATCAAGCTGCCGGATAATCCGACGCTGCCTCTGGTGGGCGCGACGAACTCGCCAAATGTGACGTTGGCGTCCGCCGGCTCAGGATCTGGCGGTGGCATGGGAAGCGGCAGCAACGGCGGTCTTGGCAGTGGTAATGGCAACGGCTTCGGGCCGGGAACTGGCGGCAACGTTGGCGGTGGATTGCGGCGCATCGGCGATGGCGTAACCGCTCCGCAACTGATTCACTCCGTCGAGGCTGAGTTCTCGGATGAGGCGCGGCGCGCGAAGTACGAAGGCACTGTGGTCGTTACGCTGATCGTGGATGCACAGGGAAATCCGCAGAACGTGCATGTCAGTCGCACGCTGGGTATGGGGCTGGATGAGAAGGCGGTCGAGGCGGTGAAGCAGTACAAGTTCAAGCCGTCGATCGATCAGAAAACCGGGAAGGCGGTGCCGGTGATGGTCAGCGTCGAGGTCAGGTTCCGGCTATACTAGAAGTTTTGGCTGTAAGTTGTTCAAAGAAGTCGCATTGGGGATGCCCAGTGCGGCTCTTTGGCTTTTGGCTGTACTGTTAGCCCAGGACCACGGTGGGCTGGAAGAGCGTTCCTGCAATGCGGCGGGCGATGGCTACCAGATCGCGCTGACCGTCGAAGACCTTGATCTGTTCGGCGTCGGAGTACTCGGGCAGGTTGGCCTGTGCGCCGTTGCGGAGCTTGCCCACCGCGATGGCGTCGCCACAGACGCTGGGCATCTCGGGCAGCAGCTTTCTCGGATGAATAAGGAACTGCTCGGCGTTGGAGGACGCAACGGCGTCGAGGGTGTGGGCCTGGGCAATGGTGAATGCGCCAGCCTGGGTGCGGCGCAGGGAGTTGAGGTGGGCTCCGCAGCCGAGGGCTTGGCCTAGTTCGTGCGCAACTGAGCGGATGTAGCCCCCGGCGCTGACCTGGATGCGGAAGGAAGCTGTATCGTCATCGAGGCCGGTGATTTCGAATTCGTGAATCTGTATGGTTTTGGGCTTCAGCTCAACTGGTTTGCCTTCGCGGGCTAGTTTGTAAGCTGGCTTGCCGCCGATCTTTTTGGCTGAAAAGGCGGGCGGCATCTGCTCGATTTCGCCATGGAACGGGGCTGCAGCAACGCGGAGCTGATCGAGTGTCAGCGATGGTGTGACGGCGATGCCCTGCGGTTGGCCCTCGGCGTCGTAGGTATCGGTGGCGAAGCCGAAGCGGATATGTCCTGTGTAGGTTTTGTCTGCGGTAGAGAAAAACTGGGCGAGGCGCGTGAAGCGGCCAAGGAGCAGAGGGAGCACTCCGGTGGCCATGGGGTCGAGCGTACCCAGGTGGCCGACGGATTGCTCGCCAGCGATGCGGCGTACGCGGTTGACGACGTCATGGGAGGTCATGCCGCCGGGTTTATCGATGATTAATAGCCCGTTCACTTCCTTGAGTTTAGCGGGTTAAGAAGAGGAAAAGAAGCCGCGCTGGCGTGAAGCGAAAAATAAGATATTTGGGCGCAAGCGTATGGATCTAAATGAATTAAATACCCAGTGTGGGCGTGCTTGAAGGTTTGCCTTCCTATGAGAGTCAGAGATTGCCGGAGTGATGCTGGCGAACGAGCGAGAGGAACTCCGACCGGGTCTGCTGCTCACGGAAGACACCGAGCATGGCTGAGGTGACGGTGGAGGACTGCTGCTTCTCGATGCCGCGCATCATCATGCAGAGATGCCGCGCCTCGATGACGACGCCAACTCCGCGTGGGTTGATCGCCTCCTGGATGGCGTCGGCTACCTGCGTGGTGATCCGTTCCTGGACCTGGAGGCGGCGAGTAAATACTTCAATTAAGCGTGGTATCTTGCTCAAACCAATAACCTTGCCATTTGGAATATAGGCTACGTGCGCTCGTCCAAAGAAGGGCAACATGTGGTGCTCGCAGAGGGAGTAAATCTCGACGTCCTTGACGATGACCATCTCGTCGTAATCGACGTCGAAGAGCGCTCCGCGCAGGATTTCGGTCGGGTTCATGTCGTAGCCGCGGGTGAGGTCCGCCATGGCCCTCTCGACCCGCTTGGGAGTGGACAGCAAACCGTCGCGATTGGGATCTTCATGGAAGCGGCCGAGCAACTCGCGATAGAGGTCCTGCGTGGAATAAGCGGCCAGACCTGCACCCGCGTCTGTTTCAGGGGCTAGGTTCTGCATTGCGGTGGCTTGCTTGGCGGTCTTGCTGACGACTACGGGTCGGGGCATGTGGCGGTCCTTATATCCAGTATGAACGGTTGTGATGCTCCACAGGGCGCTCTCTACAGGTCATTCGATGTCAAGACCTGGTTTTCGTTGCGCAATCCGTGTCACACAAAGTGCAATCGACGTTCAACGATGCGCAATCGGTGCTGCGCATTGTGCAATCCTTGCGCGACGTTGCGCAATAAACGTCAGCTTCCGGTGTATTCGAAGAAGTTGTTTTCGGTTTCCTCAATGCGAATCCGATGGAGACGGGCTGGTTTGAGCGCGTCGAAAAGTATGTTGAAAATCTCAATGGTCAGATTTTCGGTTGTGGAGACCTGCGAGGCAAAGAGTGGATCGAGGTTGAGGTTCATGTGGTCGAAGCGGTCGAGGATTTTCGTTCGCACGATGGAATCGAGGGTCGCCATGTTGATGACCATGCCGGTCTCGGAATCGATGGGGCCGGCGACGGTGACTTCGACGCGGTAGTTGTGGCCGTGGCCATAGGGGTTATTGCACTTGCCATAAGTGGTGCGGTTGGCCCCGGACGAGAGCGCATCGGTATGCAGGCGATGGCTGGCGCTGAAGGTATAGGCGCGCGTGAAGTAAGCGATCATCCTGCGGCTCCCCTGGTGGCGTCCAGTTCACCGCGATATTCGGCAAAGATGTCGGGGGTCTCGTAGATGCGGATGCGGCTCAACTTTGCGCCGCCTGCCGAGGCTACAGGCAGCTCGAGGCGTTTCCAGATGAAGACGGCCATGTTTTCCGTGGTGGGTATAGCTGTCTCGAATTCGGGGACTTCGTGATTGAGATGGCGATGGTCGTAGACGGAGAGGACGTGGTCTTCAATAACGTCTTTGAGCCACTTGAGATCGACGACGAAGCCGGTGATGGGGTCTGGAGTGCCTGAGACGGTGACCTCAAGGGTGTAGTTGTGGCCGTGACCGTTGCGGTTGGCGCACTTGCCGAAGACTTCAAAATTCTTCTCTTCGGACCAATTCGGATTCCAGTAGTAGTGGGAGGCTGAGAATGTGGCCCGGCGGGTTAGGAGAATCATTCGCGATGGTCCTTCTTATTTAGGATGCCACGCGGATGAGATGCTTTCCAAAAGTGGGAGATTCAGGAAGCGCAGTCTGGCTACTGCCCGATTTGGGCTTTGACGCAGCCTCGTGCCAAGTAATTCCTGTATGACGAAATGGCGTGGAGTACAGACTTGGGCCCCAGGGGCAACGGTCAATCGGACGCCGGAAACCACAATCCCAGAAAAACGAGTTCCAGATACAAAGAAGGTTCTTCACTTCTCTTGACGTGCAATTCGAGTGAAGAACCCCAGGCTGGTCACGAGCCCGCAAAATGGCTTTAGATGGCTATTCTCAATCGACCGTGATCCGCGTAGCTGCGATCGTACCCATTACCTCCACGCCTGTAGGTGATCCGTCGATATTGAAGGTCTTGAATGTGAATGTACCGGTGTAGGTTTTGCCGTCGCGGGAGACGGTATTTGTTTCGTCGAGCGTGAAGGTACCGCTGGCCGTAGGAGGGATGCTGCCGGGAGTAAAGACCCATCCTATGTGGTGTAGGCGCACGGTTCGCGCTCCAATATCCTTCCAGACGCCGAAGCAGATATTGCCCGTATCGGGTGGCAGCCAGGCATTCTCAAACTCGGTGCCGTCACTGTGCCACTGGTCGAGGGTTTCGTTGAACGTGCTGCCGCCCGCAGTGTAGATCACATGCCAGAGGCCGACGATTGAGTCTTCGTGACTGGGAGGGGCAAAGCGTCCGTCCTGATCGTTATCTGCGTGAGCAAGCATCGGAAGCACGATGGGATTTATCGGGCCTGGGGTTGTCAGCCCGCAGGCGGCATGGGCGCTCGTCGCGCCGAACAGCAGTACCGCAATCGACGAAAGCGCCAGGGCGCTGCCGTAGACTCCGCCGGCAAACGGCGTCCTGGACTGGAGCCGTCTTACGATCTTCATGAGTGGGTTCATCATTTCTTCTCCCTTTCCTCGCAATGGGCGAGCAAAGCGGGTTGAGTTTCCACCACTCCCAAACTGGAAACAATACCTCCGGGGTGGATTGTTTCTCCCCAAGCAATTCCTTTCGCCGCAATGGGATAGAAAGATCCGTCCCTTGCCGTTTGACCCGGCTGAAAAGAGAGATGCGCGCGACGGAAGCCAATGCTAGACTCGGTTTTCACCGTCAACGGGGTATTGAGTGACCATTTCACACACTGAAAGCCTCATCCGTTTCGGCCTCTTCGAGCTCGATCTCAGAAGCTCGCAGCTTACAAAGAACGGTATGAAGATCCGGTTGCCGCAACAACCGATTCAGGTCTTATCGCTGCTCCTGGAGCGCGCCGGCGAAATCGTCACGCGCGAAGAACTAAGGCAGCGTCTCTGGTCCTCAGATGTTTTCGTCGATTTCGATCATGGACTCAATAAATCCGTTCAGAAGCTTCGCGATGCGCTTGGCGATTCAGCCGCTTCTCCCCGCTACATCGAGACGATTCCACGAGTCGGGTATCGCTTTATTGCGCCAGTTCATGCGGCAGAAGATATCCGGAACCCGGTGGCAGATACAACAAGTGAGCAGGCGCAGGATCTCCCGGCTTCATTACCCAACCCGGCAGCGGAGGAACCCCGGCAGTCACGATGGTTGCTGTTTACTGTCTGCGCCGGTGGGGTGGTAATTTGCGCCATCCTCGCAATCGCCGCCATAGCACTGTGGCCGCGGCTGCACTCACCAGAGATCCAGTACACACAACTCACTGATTTCACGGATTCGGCAATAGCCCCGGCTTTATCGCCGGATGGGCGCATGGTGGCGTTCATTCGCGGTGGCAATGGGTTTCTTTCCACCGATCAGATCTATGTGAAGATGCTGCCGGCTGGGGAGGCCAGGCGGGTGACAGACGATTCCAGACCTAAGTATGGACTTGCATTCTCACCAGACGGATCGGAGATTGCTTACACGGTTCTGGAAGGATCAACGTTTTCTACTGTCGAAGTATCGACTCTGGGAGGCGAGCCTCATCTTCTGCTGGATAACGCCGCGGGTCTGGTGTGGCTCGATCAACAGCGACTACTCTTTTCTGAGATTCGCTCGGGAATTCACATGGGAGTGGTTACCGCAACGGTAACGCGTTCGGGTCTGCGCGAAATTTATTTTCCAGCGCATGAGCGGGGTATGGCCCATTACTCGTTCCCGTCTCCCGATCGCCGCCGTGCATTAGTCGTAGAGATGAACGGAAACGGTGAGTGGGCGCAGTGCAAGCTGGTTGATCTGGAGGCTCAGTCACCGCCGGTACCGGTTGGGCCTGCAGGTTCATGTAGTGCAGCGGGATGGTCTCCCGATGGCAACTGGATGTATTTCACCGCGTCGTTGCAAGGTCAAAGTCACATCTGGCGGCAGCGTTTCCCTCAAGGCGATCCTGAGCAAGTCACTTTTGGGCCGACGGAAGAGAATGGCATCGCTGTGGAACCGGCGGGGAGAGCACTCATTACTTCCGCTGGGGTGCATGAAAGTTCTATCTGGATCCATGACAAGACAGGGGAACGTCCACTTTCTTCCGAGGGGGAAATTGAGGGCAGGCTTTCGCCGCCTGTTTTTAATCAGGATGCCAGTGTCCTCTATTACCTGTTGCGGCGTAGAGGCAATTCGAACGCGGAACTATGGCGCACTGTTGTCGAATCGGGTCAGAGTGAAGCGGTATTTTCCGGAGTGGCCATGACGGCCTTCGATCTATCGTCTGACGGAAAACAGGTAGTCTACACAACCGCTGTGCCGGGCCAGCCGAGCCAGTTGTGGCTGGCTCCTCTGGACCGAAGCTTGCCTGTAACCAGAGTGGATATTTCCGGCGTGCGCTCTCCCCATTTCGGGATCAAGGGGCAGATTCTGTTCCAGTATGCCGAAGGCAACAAGAACTATATCGGACAGATCGATCCCGATGGATCTCACCGTTCAAGGGCCTTCGCTTATCCGATCCTGGGACTTCAAGGCATTTCACCAAATCGTGAATGGGCTGTTGTCTCGTTGCCCGACGTGCCGGGAGGCAGTGGTCCTGAAGTTGCGGCAATTCCTCTCAATGGTGGAAAGCCGCATCGGCTTTGTGTGGACTATTGCGTTCCGCGATGGTCAACGGACGGGAGATTCTTGTTTGTCCCCGTCGACGAGCCGTCACTCACGAGCCCCGGTCGCAGTCTGGCGATTCCCGTCGGACCAGCCGAAGAGTTGTCGGATATTCCTTCGACGGGAATTCCACCACTGGCTGGACCAGGCGTCATCAAGGGAGCCACGTCAGTGAATCGCGCGATTCTTGTGCCGGGTAGAGATCCCGAACGCTATGCATGGGTCAACACTGTGGTGCACCGTAACCTCTACCGGATCTCGCTACCTTGAGTACAGGGGAAGCAGCCAGCTCTCGAAACGGAAATCTAAGTCCGGTAGGGCATATCTCCATCGAGCCGACATGACGATTCAAACAGTCGGCAGCATCGAGTGAACTTCATGCCTCGATCAAAGGAGCCGCAAATATCGCGCGATCGCGACCCTCCGCTTTGGCACAGTAGAGTGCGGCGTCTGCCTGAGCGAGTATCGATTCCAAAGGAACATCGGGCTGTGAGCTGGAATATGTTATCGCACCGATGCTGATGGTGACTGAGAGCTCGGCATTGGCTGCTTGAATCGACATCGATGCGATGGCTGAACGAATGTTTTCGGCGCGGGCCCTGAGACTGTTCTCGTCGCAATTACTCAGAACGATCAGGAACTCCTCACCGCCATAGCGCCCAACCGCATCGTAATCTCGAACGGAAGAGACGAGCCGTCTTCCTACCTCTTCCAGAACAATGTCGCCGGCAAGATGTCCGTAGTTGTCGTTGACCTGCTTGAAGTGATCTATGTCACAGAGCAGGACTGAGAACGGTCGAGTTTCCCGCTCACAGCGCCGGAGCTCGTTGCGGGCCACGGACAGAATCGATCCACGGTTCCAAAGAGATGTGAGTGCGTCGTGTGTGGCCTTGAATCGCATCTCTTCGCGTGCCTGGACAAGCGTCTCTTCGAGCGAAAGAATGCGGCGTCCTGTATGGAGGCGCGCCCGGAGGACTGCCGGATGGAAAGGTTTGGTGATGTAGTCGTCCGCACCGGCTTCGAGTCCGGCGACAACATCCTCGGCATCCTGTCTTGACGTGAGCAGGAGGATATAAATGTAAGCGCCTTCGCGCTGGGCGCTTCGCACTTCGCGGCACAGTTCAAGACCGTCAAGCTTCGGCATCATCCAATCGATGAGAGCGAGGCGTGGACCGTCTGGCTGCGACAGGATTTCAATAGCCGCGTGGCCATCTTCCGCGAGCACTACTTCATAGCCAAATTTCTCCAGCGTGCGCTGCATCAGCAGGCTGGAAAGCGGGTCGTCTTCTGCGATAAGTATCTTCATTGTGCGTGTGTCGAGCAGAGGGCTTCCAAGTTCCTCATCACATTGTTCATTTCTTGTGCGAGCCGATCGAGTGTCGCCTGCGCCGCAGTCAGGTCAAGGGATTTGCCGATAGACTCAAGCTCGCTGGCGAGCATGGAGGCTTCCATAGCGGAAAGGTTGGCGAGCGCGCCTTTGAAGGCGTGGCCGACGCTGCGTACGCCATTGGCATCGTGTCGATCGATGGCTTGCTGTGCCGTGCGCAGGTTGCCTGGAAACTCGTCGCGGAAGAGAGCCACGAGTTCGGCCAGAAGCGTCAGGTCGCCGTCGAGACGATCGAGCAACTGCGCGACATCGATTGAGTTATTCGTAGCGGGCGAAGACTCATCCTGCGCTGGCTCCGCAACTTTCAGAGCGAGATAGCTATCCAGGACCTCATCGAGTTCCTGAGGACGGATCGGTTTGGATATATAACCGTCCATACCTGCCTCGATACAGCGCTCCTTGTCTCCATTCATGGCGAGAGCGGTCATGGCGACGATGGGCTGACGAATGCCGGTGGCCTGCTCCCGTTCGCGAAGTGCTTTGGTGGCTTCAAGCCCATCCATCTCGGGCATCTGCACATCCATGAGAACGAGATCGAAATGGTCTTTTTCCAGCGCAGCGAGAGCTTCTTTGCCATTGCCGACGATGGTCACGAAATGATTGCGCTTCTCCAGAAGCCGGCCGGCAAGCTTCTGATTGACGAGGTTGTCTTCTGCGAGCAGGATTTTAAGCGACTTATTTTCCTGAATCATTTCGCGGAGCGAATAGCGAGTAATCACCGGGGAAACCTCTTTTGCTTCATGCGCCGAAAGAACACGGGCTACTGCCTCGCGCAGTTCCGATTGCCGGATTGGTTTAAGAAGATAAGCCGAAATTCCCAGCTCTCCGCAGCGCTGAGCGTCGCCGCGTTGACCGCCCGAGGTAAGCATCATGATCGTGGAGGAAGATATGCCGGACTTGTTTCTGAGACGCTCCACGAGGCCGAAGCCATCCATCTTTGGCATGTGCATGTCGGTGAGGATCAGGCTGAACGGGCTGCCTGACGCATCGGCGGCCGCATACAGGTTGAGCGCCTCTTCGCCATCTGAAGCGGCCGTGGGAATCATGCCCCAATGCGTCACCAGGCCTTCCAGGATGCGGCGATTGGTGCGGTTGTCGTCCACGATGAGAACCTTGACGCCGACAAGAATCGACGAAGCGGTCGAGATTAGCCTCGCGGTGGAGGATGTTTCTGCGGTTCCGAAGCGGGCTGTGAAGTGAAAGCGTGATCCTTTGCCGGGCGTGCTCTCAGCCCAGATCTTGCCACCCATCATTTGCAACAGCCGGCGTGAGATTGTGAGTCCAAGGCCTGTGCCGCCGAACTCGCGCGTCGTCGATGTATCGGCCTGGCTGAAGGATTCGAAGATAGAATCAAGCTTCTCCGCTGCGATGCCGATGCCTGTATCGCTCACTGTGAAATGAAGCGTGCATGCCCGGTCTTCAATAAGTTCGGCGTGAACTTTTATGGCCACCTCACCCTTCTCGGTAAATTTCACGGCGTTGCCAATGAGATTGAGGATGATTTGGCGGAGGCGGTTTGGATCACCAGCAAGGAATGCAGGTACTTGAGGAGAGATCTCGCAGAGAAGCTCAAGGCCTTTCTCATCTGCCCGCAAAGCGACAGTTTTGAGCGCGCCTTCGACGCACTCATAGAGATCAAAGTCCACTTGTTCGAGATCGACTTTACCGGCTTCGATTTTGGAGAAATCGAGAATGTCATTGATGACCCCGAGCAGCGAATCGGCAGAGAGCTTTACCGTCTGGAGGTAATCCCGCTGTTCGCGCGTGAGCTCGGTCTCCAGCGCCAGATCCGTCATTCCGATAATTCCATTCAACGGCGTTCGGATCTCATGGCTCATGTTGGCGAGGAACTCGCTCTTCGCTTTGGTGCGGAATTCCGCGTTGTGCGCGCGTTCACGTTCGAGATCAAGGTGATGACGCTGTTCAGCGAGCTCCAACTGCATTGCGTTCAGCGATAGCTTTCGGTCCAGCATGGCGGAGATGTAAACGAAAATGAGAATGAACGCTGTGACGCAACCGATGCCGGCGAGGCCGAGAGAGGAGATGCTGATTGCGTGATTGAGACTGTTAGGATCGAGCGGCATGGCTGTGAAGCTGACCGCGGCCATGCCTACGTAGTGCATAACGGGAATGGCCAGTCCCATGATCACTGCGCAGATCGATTTGCGCCAACTGATGGATTCGGCCTGCTCGCGAGTCGAAAACGTAAGCAACAACGCGACAAAGGAGATGACGATCGCCAGGACAACGGAAAGAGTGACGATCTTGAGGTTGTAGTGGCACATTGCTGGAAGCCGCATCGCCTCCATGCCCACATAGTGCATGGCCGCAATTCCCGAACCCATGAAAATGCTGCCGATGGCGGCGGTTAAAATGCTCATCTTGCTGCGGCTTACTATAAAAAGCGCAATGCCGGATGCCGCAACCGCAGCAAACATGGAAAGGAAAACGGTGGGCACGTCATAGAGAACAGGGACCGGAAGCAGAAAGGCTTCCATGCCGATATAGTGCATCGACCAGATGCCGAGCCCTAGCGCAAATGCTCCTCCGACAAGCCAGAGAGACCGCGCGAAGCCTCGAGAAGCTGTGACGCGGCCGGCGAGGTCGAGAGCGGCATAAGCCGCAAGCAGCGCGATGATAACTGAGACAGTGACGAGGCGGTAGTCATACGCGCCGGCGAGCATGGCTGCATGATCCATGGATGCCCCCTGTTAAGTATTGGTAATGTAAGTATCGGTTACTTTCTTGTGAAATATTTAACACTTTTGTGCTAAATTCTGCGGTTCTTCCGTATGAGCGGTTAATCCGCTTTGAGGGGACGCTTCCTAACCTCACCAAAGGTAACGTTTAGGAGTGAATAGGCCCGTGCCCATCTGACATCGGGTGCCTGCGTCGAGAACGCAGGGGCACGAATGTAGTCCCGAAAGGGGAAAAGTTCAACCGCATCGCGGAATGAAGCCTGCGGCAGATTCAGGAGATGCGGATATCTGTCGATTATTCGCCTGTGGTGGATTGTTTTTTGAACTTGTAGCTCAGTCCGGCGCTCCATGCCATTTCGTCGATTCCGGGGTTGATTGGAACGACAAAGGCGTTGGAGAAATGGAAGAAGCTTATCGAGGCGCGCATGTCCCACTGGTTTGTGAGGCGAACTTGAGCGCCGAGGCTTTGCTGGAGGCTGAAGTTCTCATAGGAGGCATAGTCTGAGAGGGATTTCTTTGTGAAGCCGATCATGCCGCCTTTGATTTCGTAATAGGGCTTAACGGCGTGCTGGTCGAGCCACATCATGCGAAGGCCGATAGGAGACAGGCCGAGGCCCGGAACCGCGGTGCGATTGGCGCCACTTCTGACGTTGCCATAGAGGTCTGTCACGGATGGCTGGCGAAGGATGACTACCGGGAGTATTTCGGCGACGTAGTCCATGCGCGCTCCGGCAACGTAACCCCAGGAATGGCGGTCATATTCCAGGCCGGCGACGTTGAGGTTGCTCCACCATGAGTTCGCGAAGATATGGAAGTGGCCGAAGGAATTCAGACTCTCCGTGATCAACTCCTGCTCGACAGGCGCGTGACTGAAATTGCCTTGTGAGGCGCCGCGTGTTGAGGCCTCTTTGGGCATCCAGACGAGGCTGGTGGAGATGAGCGCGAAGTTTTGGGGCAGGCCGGGAACTCTATAGGGCGTGGTGGAATTGACAGCTTTAATCAGGGCCAGATTTTCGTTGCGCCAGTCTGCTTCTACGCGAATGGCGAAATGGTGATCGATAGGCGTATCGACGCCGCCACCGAGTGAAGTGGTGAATGAAGCGGATTCGCCGGGGTCGCCTTGCGGTCCCCAGTAGCGATTCATCCCGAGATCTCCGAACATGGCGTCGACGAAGAGGCGTTCGCGTCCGACAGCATGCTCGTATTGCCCGCCGCCCATGACGGAGAAAACCTCTTCGTTAGCACCGAGATTGGTGCCTGTGAAGCGGGAAAACTCGACCCGCGGACGAAGATTGTGCCAGGCGGGAAATCCAACGCCTGCCTGCCATCCGTTCATGCCGTTGTGCGCTCCGGGCAAGCCGTTGAAGTAGTTGGACTGCCACACATAGCCCGCGTAGATCTGGTAGGGCGGAGTGGCCACCGTTTGCGCGGGAGTTGGTTGAGTTGCCAGCGGCAGAAGAGACACGAAAGCTGTAAACGCGGTGCGGCCTAAGATCATTCACCACCTCAAGCAGTGGGCGTGTGCGGCGAATGTTCTGATGGATCGGGTAATAAACCGCACTTATACCGGAGCTTGCAAGGCAACGAAACAAATACACCTTATTTACATCGAGATTGACGCGTCACAGTATTTTTGGCTGCGTAAAAAGGTTGGCGTCATCCGTGTTTATCGATAGATGCCTGGAACAGATGGCGGTTTGCTTCCAGCAATGCGCAAAGCAAACTTAAGTTATCTTGTGCTGTATTCGCGGCCTTTCCAGGTGACGCGGTGGAGGATGCTGTTCTGGAACCAGCTTCGATATAGCAGGATCTTGCTTGCAGGATTCGCAGACAGTGTCTCCTTGAGCGCTGCTGGAGGGATATCAAGACCGCTCCAGTTGTCACCTGAGGATACTGTCTGTGGTTTTATTGTTTTCATACCCGATTTTCAAACCGACGTCAGGTAAGCTGTCCATCTGCATAGACTACGAGGCTGTCTGGGCCACGGGGGACACACACTTTGACTGATCGACGCGAGCCATCACGAAGTTCGAATGACGAGAGCCGGGAAGATGTGCGAACCCAGGGACGCGAGGTCAACGGAGCACACCTGGCCCAGGATCTTGTACAGGATTTGCGATTTGCAGCGCGTCAATTGCGCAGACACCCCAGCTTTACCTTCACTGTTGTTGCGGTGTTCGCCCTGGCCATTGGCTCAAGTGCTGCAATCTTTGCGTTCGTCGACGCAGTGCTGGTGAAGCCGCTGCCTTATCGCGATCCGTCCAGGCTCGTAGCGTTGTATGAGCGTATTCCAGTCGGCGAACGATACCACTTGTCCGATTATGACTATCACGCATGGAAGGAACGCAATCGTGTCTTCAGCACGCTGGATGTGTATAGGCCCGATCGTTTCAGGCTTGACGGTGGTGCGAGCCCGGAAGAGGTTTCAGGCGCCATTATCAGCGATGGATTTTTCAGCACTCTGGGCATTGCGCCCTTGCTCGGCCGTGACTTTCGCCATGGAGAAGACTTGCCGAGTGCGCCGCGTGTCGTCATTCTAAGCTACGAAAGCTGGCAGAGGCGGTTCGGCGCTAACCAGAACATCCTCGGCTCGACGGTTTCGCTGAATGGAGACCCTTTTCTCGTTGTGGGGGTGATGCCACCGGGATTTCATTTTGCGCCCGTTGGGCAGGCCGAATTCTGGATACTGCTGCGCGGCCTTTGCGATGACAATCACGGATGCTTTCCTTACTACGGCGTGGCGCGGCTCAAGGATGGAGTCTCAGCCGCGTCGGCGCTGGATAACCTGACATCGATTGCGCGGCAGATCGCGGTGGAATTTCCGCAATACAACAAGGACCGAAGCGCAGTGATGATTCCGCTCTCGGACGCCATTCTTGGGGATATCCGGCCGATTCTCATTGCGCTGCTTGGGGGTGCGGGGCTTCTGACCCTTATCGGGTTCGTAAATATTTCGAGCCTGCTGCTGGTGAGAGCGGAGAGCCGGCGGCGGGAGATGGCGGTTCGAGGCGCGCTTGGGGCTTCTCGCGTCCGTCTTGTGCGGCAATTTGTGGTGGAAGGCTTTCTGCTCGCTGCTTCGGGTTGGGCGCTGGGGATGTTGCTGACGGCCACTGCGATCAAGGTTCTTGCAGGGGCGATTCCGGCTAATCTGCTGCACCAGATGCCGTATTTACAAGGGCTTGGATTTAACTCGCATCTGCTGATCTTTGCTGCGATGGCTTCGATTGCTGGAGGGATGCTTTGCTCTGCTGGTCCGGCTTTGTATTTGCTGCGTTCGGATATGCAGAAGGATCTTGCAGAGGGTGGCCGATCTTCCGCCGGCAGAGGCTGGCGCAGACTTGGCGCGAATCTAGTGGCGCTGGAGCTGGCGATCACGGTGGTGTTGCTGGTAGGGGCGGGTTTGCTGACTAAGAGCCTCTATCGCCTGCTGCATGTCGATATGGGTATTGCCGCCGATCATCTCGCGATGGTGCATGTGACGAGCCCCGGACCATGGCAGGACGATAAACGCAACATCGCATTGGAGAGGCAAGTCGTAGCCGCGATGTCGACGCTGCCGGGCGTAACTTCTACTGGTGTCTCTGGCGAGCTGAACCTCGCAAGCGGAGAGAGATACAAACACATGTTGGCTCACTTTCATGTCAAAGGCCGAAGCTATACCGGGTTGGGCGATGAAGCGGTAGATCAAATGGTGGGTGCGGGATATTTCGAGACATTGAAGGTGCGGCTTGTGGCGGGCAGGTATTTCACTGAGGCGGACGATGGCTCCAAGCAGCGGGTGGCGATCATCAACCGGACGATGGCAAAGCAGGTATTTCCCGATGAAGATCCGCTGGGGAAATACATCATCGATCAGTACGACAAAGAACATCCTCTGGAGATTGTCGGAGTTGTCGATGATCTGAAGGATGGGGCGCTGGATCTGAAATCTACTGCGGCGGTCTATAGTCCCTTCAATCAAATCCCAACCAATGAGTTTTATGTCTCTGTTCGCACCTCTCAATCCGAGAGAGCTGTGCTTCCTTCCATGATTCAGGCGCTTCATCAAATCGATCGCGGTTTGATTGCGGATGAAGCAGAGACGATGGCCGACAGGATCGACAACTCACAAACGGCTTATCTGCATCGTGCCGCAGCATGGGTGGTGGCAGGGTTTGCATCGCTGGCGCTGCTGCTTGGAACAGTGGGCGTCTACGGTGTGATTTCTTACTCCGTGAGCCAGCGCAGGCGTGAGATTGGAGTGCGCATGGCGTTGGGGGCGCAGAGGTCTGCTGTTTACAGGCTTGTTTTGAAAGAAGCTGGATGGCTTGCGCTTTTTGGAATCGCCGGCGGGATGGTCTGCTCGTTGCCCGCAACGAGTCTTCTTCGCAGCATGCTTTTTGGAGTGAGCCGAGGAGATGTGGGAACGCTGTTGACCGTGGCGGCAACACTGGCTGTCTCCGCGCTGCTTGCCAGCTTTCTGCCTGCCCACCGCGCCGCATCCATTGATCCGACCGAGGCGCTTCGTGCGGAATAGCGTCTGCCCTATTCGCTTTTCCTGTGTGCCGGATCGAGGGTTATCTCGTGCTGTATTCGCGGCCTTTCCAGGTAACGCGGTGGAGGATGCTGTTTTGGAACCAGCTTCGATAGAGAAGAATGGCGAAGAGCGGTAGGGCGATTGGGGATAATGCGCAATCGGCGGCGGGGAAGTTGGATTTCGCGACGCGGGCGTAGAAGCGCCATAGGGTGCGCAGCCAGATAAGGATCAGCAATACTCCGGCGGTGAAGAAGGGGACGTGCTGCACGCCGTAGTCGCGGAACTGCCAGGCGAGGAATGGAAGGCCGAGGAGCAACGCGATATCGAGCAGACGCCACATGGCGAGGATGAGCGCATTGCCGAAGAGGAGGGCGAGGTTTTTGGTCCAGCCCTCGATCATGGCGGCGGTGGAGCGGTACATGCGCGTGGAAAGAGCATCGGCGGCATAACGGAAGCGCAGGCCGACTTTGCGGCGCTTGGCGAGGAAGGCGAGCTCGACGTCTTCGAGGACTTCGGATTTGACGGAGGCGTGGCCGCCGAGGGCCTTGTAGGCCTCACGCTTGAAGAGGAAGAACTGGCCGTTGGCGGCGGCGATGCGCACGGCGGGGTTGGAGACTTTTTCTGGCGGGTAGGCGAGGGCGAGTTCGCAGAAGACAAGCGGCATGAGCGCGCGCTGCCAGAAGCCGGAGACGAGCTGTTTGGGCGAGTAAGAGAGTGCGCCGACGTTGTATTTTTCGGCCTCATGGATAGCTCGGCGGAGGTTGCCGGGCTCGTGGATAGTGTCGGCGTCGGTGAAGAGGAGCCACTGGCCGCGGGCTTGTTGTGCGCCGGTCCAGCAGGCGTTGGCTTTGCCGGTCCAGCCAGCTTCGAGCTTGAAGGGGTCGAGGATGGTGACGCCTGCAAAGCTGCGGGCAATGGAGCGGGTGCGATCCGTGGAACCGTCATCGACGACGAGGATTTCCCAGTCGCGGCCGAGGGAGAAGAATTCGCTGGATTGGGAGACGAGGGATTCGAGGCAGGCGCCGATGCAGTCTTCTTCATTGCGGGCGGGGACGATGACGGAGAGCTCGATGAGGGCCTGCGGTTGTGATTCTGTCTCGATTGTGGCCTCGATCATCGCGTGACGGCTCCCGCTCCGTATTATAGGTATGTGGGGCCGTGGAAATTCAAAACGCTGTTTGTCACTTCAGCTCTTGGTCTGGCGATGCTTGGCTCAGGCTGCGACCGGGGCAGTCATCCGCAGGAGATCGGCAAGCCCGCGCCGGATTTTACGGTCACGGATAATACGAGCTCGATTCATCTTGGTGCGTACCGCGGCAAGGTGGTGATTGTGAATTTCTGGTGGAGCCACTGCCCGCCTTGCATTGAAGAGCTGCCATCGCTGGAGGCGTTTCATCATGAGCACCCGGAATATCCGATTCTGGCTGTGAATATTGATGAAGAGGAGCACGACTACCGGCAGTTTGTGAAAGCCCATGGCATGGATTTTCAGACGGTGTGGGATCCGAAAGAATCGGCTGCGACGAAGTTTGAGGTGACGGGGTGGCCGGAGACCTTTGTGGTTGACCGCAATGGCTACATCCGGCGGCGGTTCATTGGAGCAACGGATTGGACCGATCCGGAGATTTTGCGGTATCTGAAAACACTTGGATAGAAGGATTGGTATCATCGAGCTATGACGCAGCTGGAAATTCTGTACCGTTATGAGGGTGAGCCGTCGGAATCGGCGGTGTTTGCACTGGGCAATGCACGCGAGGTTTATGGGATTCGCCGCATGGAATTTGACCGCGAAGCGAAGACGCTGCGCATGGAGTACGATGCGACGCGGCTGACTGCGGCTACGGTGACAGGGCTGGTGCGGCGTTCGGGTCTGCATGTGGTGGAGGAGTTGCCGCTCGTGCCGCCTCCGCCACCGGTGGAAGCGGCTGCAGAGCCTGCGAAGGCCTGAAGACGCGTTGCCTTAGGACGCGATTCTTGGTATTCTTAAATGGTTGCGCAATGCAACGTTGTGCGCCTGTAGCTCAGCTGGATAGAGCATCAGACTACGAATCTGAGGGTCGGGAGTTCGAATCTCTCCGGGCGCACCATAGCTTACTAATTCTTTCCAAAACAATTTGAATTCAAACATCTGGAGCGCAGCGACTGATCGCTTTCTTGCGATTTTGTTCAGGCTGCCGCGGAAGGTCAAGCCGTTCCTGATCTGCACACGTCTGGTTTGGCGAGCTTGGTTCAAACGTGCGCATGAGTTGCGACGATTACTTTTCTCTGCAACTCAAAAGTCACTGCTTAACTCGCCGCTTCGCCACGAAGAAAATCATGAGAAAGATCAGAGATATTGCGAGAAATCCAATAGCGATCATGGAGTCTTATCCTCCTTTCGCGTCTTTCTTTTAGATGCAAGACACGCCCGCAGGGGTAATCGATCAGGTGATCTGTTCGCTTGTCATTTTGTGGGGTTGTGGGGCGCGGCTTCGACAAAAGAAAGACGGTCATCACGAAGGCAGAGAACGAGCTGGGCGAGCCGTTGCTGGGAGTTTGTTTGAAGAGGCCGTCAACGTAGCCTTTCCGGGTGGATCAAAATCAGTAGTCCATTGATCTTGAATCCCAGCAGAACGACACCGTCTTTAACTCTATGGGCAACAGCCTGCTGTTAGAGGCGACCCGCTGCCGAGCGTCTTTAATCTTAAGAAATCTTAGGTGGGATACGGGGTTGCAGAAGTGATCAGCTGGTAGCCGAGCAGGTGTGGTGTCTGCTCCCCAGAGCCTCTGACGAAAACCATCTTTGATTGCTGTGTTGAGTCCATTTAAGCAATGAAGAGAGACTTTATCTGTGATGTCCGTCACTCGACACTAAAGCCCGCCACTTGGCCCCCGATTGGCCGATATCACCGGCCCTCTGAGGACAACTAGAGACGAGATGTCCGAGGCCGAAACTTAAGAATTCTTGAGTTTGCTTTGTGCATCTTGCGAGCGTTTTGATGGGCTGCTATGGATAGTGGGTCAATTTGAAGTTTTTGATTTACGGCAATCTGCCACATGAGATCACTCATCACTTCACGCAAGCCGGCTTGTCAGTTCCAACTCCGTACCAGTAAGCTCCGTACCGGTAAGTGCATGGTTTTTGTGCGTCAGTCGTGTTTACGATATCGGCTCATCATCCGAATGCCCACGCCACCATGAGCGGAAATTCTTCTCTCCAGAATGCGCCGCCGTGCGATCCAGCTCGCTCTTTCATGACCACATCCGCGCCGGCAACGCGCAATGCCTCCGCCCACTTGGCTGCGTTTTCAAGGAAGAACGGCTCTTGTGTGCCAGCCAGGAGGTACGAGCGGGGGAGTGGACCCGGTATAACAGCGGGTGGTTTGTAGCCGGCGCCTGGAGATGCGCAAAAGATTGCACCATAAACCTGTGGATGCCGAATCCCGAGAGCGAGGGCTAATTCTCCACCTGCGGAGACGCCGAGGACAGCGGTGCGCTCAGCGGGCAGTTCAAGGCCAAACCGCGACTTCGTCCATTGGCGAACATCGTCGACGAAAAACTTCTCGTGTGCCGCGAACCGCTCTTGCTCAAAGCCTGGTGAGTACTCGTGCAGACGTAGTGTCTCATCGACGAGCCCATGGACACCGACGATCATCGTGGGCGGTAGCTTAGCCCGCTCGAGCAGCTGGCCCCACCTGGCAATTCGCTGACCGTCTCCTGCGAAGACGATCCCTTCCGGAGTAGCCGGTGGATAGTACACCGTGACCTGCCGCCCACCGTCGTACTCTAACGTTTCGGTCAGGAATTCTCCTGAGACTGCATCGTTGAGTTTGACGGGCACTCTGTCAGACTCACTTAAGTCGCGGTTGACTTGATTCTCGGTAGGCTTCTCCATCGTCTCACTCTCTTTCATAGGATGATGGATGACCCCGCATCATAATGTGTGTTCATATTGCGCACTACTCGGTTATGCGGCTTCTTTAATCTTGAGCGGGAATCGGATTTAGCGGAATCGTGATACTTACCAGAAGTCCGGGAGAGGCATTCTCTGCGCGGATTTCACCACGATGCAAAAGCACGGCGCGCCTTGCGATGGATAATCCAAGACCAGATCCGCCGCTATTGGTAGCGCGTGCCTTGTCCCCCGCTGGTTTGCGAGACTGCTATTCGACCTTCCGAACCCATTGGCTTCGCCAGGCTGGGGCTTTGAAGGGATCGGAGAAATATTATGTCTCGTGCACGACCTTACCGTTGCGAAACTCCATGATGCTCACTGTGTATGCTGGCTGCCCTTTATAGTCGATGGTGTATTCGGTGATCCAAAGATCGCCTCTTCCCAGCATTCGTCTGATGTTGAAACCTGAGGGCTTGCCGGGGTGATGACTTCGCAGGGCCTGCAAATTGTTTCGTCCGAAGATACGCTCGCCTGACTGGGGATAGTCACAGATAGCATCGTCATCGTAGATATCATGCTCTGTGTTTACATCGCCGGCTGCTGATGCTTGCCAATGCGCATTCAAGGATTCTTGTATCTGTTGCTCTTCCATGGGCCGCTCCAGTTATCAATTGGATCTTCTGGCGTTTCCTGAGGTTTCCTGTATCTGAAGGGTTTTCGCGTCCCGTGGCATTTAGATCTCTTGATGCGGGTTATGGTTTGTATTCGTGCGTGGTGGTGATGTTGATCTGCGTGGAGACGGGGAGTGCATCGGAGGAGCCGCCGGCGAGGAGCTTGATGGGCTCTTTCTCTACGCGCCAGGCGTGGCGGATTTCATCCCAATAGGCGAGGTCGCGGGCTTTGACGGTTAGCTGGGCCGTGCCGGTTTGGCCTGCGGCGATGTGGATGCGTTCGAAGCCGACGAGCTCAAGCTGCGGGCGTATGACGGCTGAGTGCATGTGCTGGACATAGAGCTGGACGACTTCATCGCTGTCACGTGATCCGGTGTTTTTGACGGGGATGGTGATCTCGACCTGGCCGTCGGCGGGCATTTCTTTGGAGCTTGATTGCAATGGCTGGTAGTTGAAGTTGGTGTAGCTAAGGCCGTATCCGAAGGGGTAGAGCGGCTTGAGCTTGGAGTACATGTAGGTACGGCCGTGCGTGATGTCGTAGTCCATGATGGGCAGGATCTGATCGTCGCCGGTGGGCCATGTCTGGGCGAGGCGGCCTGCGGGTGAGTAGTTGCCGAAGAGGACGTCGGCCAGGCCGTGGCCCAGTTCCTGGCTGTTCTGGGTGAGGTGGACGATGGCGGGCAGGTGCTGCTGGCTCCAGACGATGGCGTAGGGGAAGCTGGAGATCAGGACTTCGATGGTGTGCGGGTTGGCGGCGTAGACCTGCTTTACGAGGTCTTCCTGTTCGAGGACGATGGTCTTGCGATCGACGGCTTCGCGGCCATTGCTGGGGGTGTCGCATTGCTTCCAGCGGGTGGCGTTGCAGTAGGGATGGTTGCCGACAATGACTATGGCGAGATCTGCCTGCTTCGCGAGTGCGGCTGCCGCGGCTGGGTCTGCACCTTTGTCGAAAGTGACCTTGGCATTGGGTGCGGTTTCGCGGATGCCTTGCAGTGGAGTGACGCCATAGGGCGGTGTGCCGCTGTACCAGTCGAGGAGAACATCATCAGCGTAGGGGCCGATGACGGCGATGGTCTTGAGCTTTGCGGAGTCGAGAGGGAGGGTGTGGTTGTCGTTCTTGAGAAGGACTACGGATTCATCGGTAGCTTGGCGGGCTAGTTGTTTCGATGAGTCGCGCTCGTACGGAGGCTGGGTGTTATCGCGGCCGATGTGGCCGTAAGGATCATTTGCGCCGGGTGTGGCTGGGCCGGATGCGTTGTAGGTGGCGTCGAATTCGCCGAGCTTGACGAGGACGCGCAGCCAGCCGCGCAGGACGGAGTCGATGTCGGATTCGGTGACGAGGCCGTCGGTGACGGCTTTGGTCAGGTCGGGCTTGTAGGTGTCGAGGAAGTAGTTGATGCCGGCCTTGATTGCGGCAGCGGAGCCGTGCTCCTTGTCAGGAAAGCTCTTGTGCGCGGTGATGAGGAGGCCGAGCGCGCCGCCGTCGGTGCAGATGATGCCGTCGTTGTGCCACTCCTTGATCATGACGTCCTTGAGGACGGGGTTGATCATCATGGGAACGCCGTTCCATGAGTTGTAAGCGGCCATGACGCCGCGTGAGCCGCCTTGTTCAAAGCCCATGCGGAAGGGGACTGAGTAGTATTCGCGGAAGAGGCGCTCGCTGAAGTCGGAGGAACTGGAGTCGCGTGTGTCTTCGTTCTCGTTGGCGAGGAAATGCTTCATGAGCGAGGCTGCCTGCCAGTGATCGGGATCGGGGCCTTGCAGTCCGTGCTGGAAGGCGACGGTCATGGTGCCGACGAGGTAGGGGTCTTCGCCCATTGACTCTTCGCTGCGTCCCCAACGCGGGTCGCGCGCGAGATCGACGTTAGGGGCGCGAACAACGAGGCCGCCGCGGTTGTCGACGGGGCGCTGATAGTAGTAGCGGGCTTCGTAGCCTTCGAGCGCGCCGATCTTTTGCATGAGAGCCGGGTCCCACGTGTTGCCGAGGCCGCGTTCCTGCGGGAATGTGGTGGTGGGCAGTGGCTGCTTGCCTTTGCCCTCCCAATGGCCGGGGCCGCCGAGGGCGAGACCGTGGAGGCCCTCGACCTGGCCGGTGAAGGCAATGCCGAGGCGCGGCACTTTGGGTGCGCCGGACATGAGGTCGATTTTTTCCTGAAGGGTGAGCAGGCTGAGCAGGTTCGTGATGCGCTGCTCGGTAGGGAGACTCGAATTACGGAATGGGTAGTCGGACTGTGCGATAAGGGGAGTGGCAAGCGAAGAAAGGGCTACGAAGACGATGAGCAGGGATAGCTTTTTTGACATGACGGTGTGCTCCCGAGAGGGTCTGCTCGAACCAGCGAAGAGTATCACACTGGGGGCACGAATCGCCTGAAGTAAAGCCTTTAAGTAATCATTCTGGCAGGAGATGGAAGGGAACTACTCCTGTTTGTTTAAAGCTTTCCTGAAAGTCTCTTGAGCGTCGGCGACAAACTCCTTATAACCAGCCGGGTCGAGAAAGACGCGGGGACCAGTCTGCGGGTAGCGCTTAAGTTTGGTGAGCATATCGAAGTATCCGCCGTGGGCTCCCAGAAATACATCGCAAGGCAAAGCGCGCAACTCCGAAAACGTATGCTGGAAGTCCTGAACGATGCCGGGGTAGCTAACGGGATGGGCGGAGGTAGCGACGAAGTGATACTCCGACCAAAAGCCTACGCCTCCCACAATAACGATATTCCGCATTGTTCCTGCTGGCTCACCGGGCAGGTGTGAGCGCATTGTCCATGTAGTGCAGCCGCGCGTATGGCCGGCGGTTTTATGGGCGATCAGTGTTACGCCTCCAAGGCTTACGGTGTCTCCGTCATGGAGAACGCGGTCCACGTGAACAGGACCGTATCGAACGATGTTGGGAGAGGGCGATAAGAAGTCTGTTCGTGCGCCGGTTTCGATTACGCTTACGTCGCCGTCCATCACCATGTTCTTTGCGTGAGTCTCGTGAACCACTTCTGCCGCGCCGCCCACATGATCGTAGTGAGCCTGGCTGTTCAGCAGAATGCGAGTATCGCTCCAGTGAAAACCTAGCTTCTCAACGCTTGCACGGATTTGCGGCGGTGAACTGGCGAGGTTTGCGTTGATGAGGATATTTCCTTTTGGCGTGACGACGAGGTAGCTGGCGAGGTCCTCGCTTCCGACGTAGTAGAGGTTGTCAGCAATGCGGAAGGGAGTGATTGGAGTTGTCCACGCTGGGTTTGTCTCAGCAAAGACTGATTGGGGGTTGAAGGATATGAGCAGGAGCAGGCAGAAGAGGGCAGTACGCATTCTGTCGTTGTAGCAGAGAAGGAAGATGATTCGATGGCCTGTTGAAGCCGGGGAGGCACTGCGCTAATAACTCGAAAGACAATGGGCAATCGTCCGGAAACTGCGCATCCCGTCAGGACGTTTCCCCGTCGAGATGCGCGGTTGCGGCTCTTGAGGTTCAGGCGAAGCGAAGGTGGCCGCCTGCTATCAGTTCGTTGTGCTGAACTTTGCCTTCTGACAGTGGTTTGCCGTTGAGCGAGGTGTGGATTGTGGCTCCGCCTTTGTAGGCGTTTTCTACTACGAGGGTTTTGTTGTTGGGCAGATGGACGGTGGCTCGCTGGAAGAGCGGGGCTCCGAGCATGTATTCCGGTTTGCTGGGGCAAAGTGAATAGAAGCCGAGCGAGCTGAGAATGTACCAGGCGGCCATGGAGCCGGTGTCTTCATCGCCGGCGAAGAGATCTGGAGTGTAGAGCTCGTCCATCACGCGTTTGGTCCAGTGGGCGGTGAGGTCCTGGCGGCCTGCGACGGTGAAGACGTAGAGGATGTGATGCGAGGGTTGGTTGTTGTGCCCGTACTGGCCGAAGTCGACGGCGGCCATCTCGGCCATCTCGTGGATCTCGGCTCCGTAGGCTCCGGTGTCGAAGTCAGGAAACATCTTGATCGACTTTTCCAGCTCGGCGACGACTTTGTCTTTGCCGCCCATGGCCTCAATCAGTTCGGGCATGGCGTGGGGCGCATCGTAACGATGCTGATAGGCTGAGCCTTCGACGTAGGGGTCTCCCCAGCGGATGGGGTTGAAGGGTTCGAGATAGCTGCCGTCCGATTTTTTGCCGCGGAAGAAATTTACCGATGGATCGAAGATGTTGCGCCAGTTTTGAGAGCGCTTCATGAACATGGTGTAGTCGTCGTTTTTGCCGAGGGCCTTGGCAACCTGCGCGATGCAGTAGTCGCCGTAGGCTGCGTCGACGGTTTCGGCGGCTGCCTGATCGACTTTGTCGGCGGGATCGTAGCCGAGCTTGAGATACTCCTCGATGCCGCGGCGTCCGTAGCCCGCGTCTGGATTGCCGGGCTGCGTGGCATGCTTATGCAGTCCCTCGTAGGCTGTGGCCATATCAAAGCCCTTGATGCCTTTGACGGCTGCTTCGCCGAAGAGCGAATCGATGAGGCTGCCGGTCATGCAGGCGCGATAGCCGGGGCAAGGGAACTGAGGCAGCCATCCGCCTTCCTGGTAGGCGTTGACCCAGGCCTGCAGGATCTCTCCGAGGCGCTCGGGGAAGAGAATGGTCATCATCGGATACCAGGCGCGATAGAGATCCCAATAGCCGTGGTCGGCATACATGACGCCTGGGACGACTTTGCCGTTGTATGGGCTGCGGTGCTGCATGGCTCCGCTTGCGTCTGGCTCATGCCAGATGCGCGGAAACAAGAGCGTGCGATAGAGGCAGGAGTAGAAAGTGCGTTGTTGCGTCTCGGTGGCGCCTTCAATCTCGATGCGCTTCAGATTGTCGTTCCACACCTTTTCTGCCTCGGCGCGCAGATCGGCGGCGGATTTGTTGCCGAGTTCAATCTGCAGGTTTCGCTCGGCCTGCTCGAAGGAGATGAACGAGGTTGCGATGCGCACATCGATAGAGCGGACGCTATCGGCAAAGCTCACGTGCGTGGTGTGATAGTGCTTCTGATCTTTGTGTTCCAAAGCTGTCCACGGCTCGGAGAAGTGCAGAACGTAGTAGCAGGCGAAGTCGTCTGGCACGCCGCCGGAGTTTGCTGTGGAGCGGAAATGGATGATTCGCTGCGATGCGTCGGGCTCCGGCATGGGCGGATTGTCGCCGGGTACGTCGAAGACGAAGCCCGGTGTTTCAGACTTGCTGTAGCTGGCGTGGATGAGTGCGCCGCGTTCGGTGGGGACGAGTTCGGCGTCAATGCCGTAACGCAGCAGCTTGATCGCCATGGTGTGGGGCGAAAGGACGGAGTCTTCCGGGCGATAGGAAGTGGCGCGCGCCCCGTAGTCGAGATTGGGTGCGCCGCAGATGGGCAGAAATGTGGCCTGGCCGTAGTCGCTCAGCCATGGGCTCAACTGATGCGTGGAGCGGAAGCCCTGAATACGGCGCTGGCCGGGCTGGAACATCCATGGCGTGTTGGGCGTGGACTGGAGGGTCCAGTGCGCCATGCCGAAGGGACGGGCGGCGATGGGCAGAGTGTTGCCACGGGAGAACGCGGGAGTTGAGTCGGTGCCCTGGAGAATGCTTACCAGCGTGACGGGGCTTGCGAGCCGCTCGTCTTTGGTGGATGCGTGCTGCGTGACCGTTGGTCCCTCAGCTTCGAGGGTGATCGCAGCAGGCGTCATGACCGCTGCGGCGGCGAAACCTGAGGATTTTAGAAAGGAACGGCGACTGGTGCCTAAACTGCTTTTTGACTCACTGCTCAAGTTGCTTCTCCTATGATTTGCGGCAGGACTCCTCGTGGAGGACGCGCCTCATTTCGGTGTCCTATGGGACTACTTGGATTGTATGTGTATGAGATGGCGCAGTGATCTTAGCGCCCCGTGATAGACAGGAGGGATTGTTCGATGAAGGCGGTGAGTGCGGATGCCGGATCTAATGAAGTGGGCATCTCGCTGATGGATGTTTCACCGGCGAGATGCCCGCTATAGTGTGACGGTGCTCAGGGCTGAGCGGGGAGGGAGCGAAGGTAGTTGACGAGGGCGTTCAGGTCTTCGTCTGAGAGCTTACCCTTCATGGGCGGCATGGGGTTGGCAGTGCCGGTGCTCGTTTTTGCCGGGGGAGTGAGGATTGCTGCGCGAATCTGCTCCTCGGTGCGGCGGGTGCCTACTCCGTTGAGCGATGGGCCGATGTCTCCGCCTTCTTTTCCGACGCGATGGCAGAGGAGGCAGTTGTTGTTGGCAATGATGCTCTTGGCGTGGTCGCTATCTGAGCCACTGGGCGCTGCCGCAGCGGGTGTTGCGGGTTGAGCGGAAGCAGCCGCCATTGGCGCCGAGACGGCCATGCCAAGTGGCGTGATGCGGAAGAGACCGCCGGGGTTTGCGTCTTCGATCATCCAGAGTGCTCCATCAGGTGCTACTTCGATGTCTCGGACTCTGTGGCCTACGTCCCAACGCTCGGCTGTTCGCGCTCCGCCTTTGCCGTCGAAGACGATGCGGATGAGGGCTTTGGATGCGAGGCCGCTGGCGATGGCTGAGCCGTCCCACTGCCGGAACATCGAGCCTTTGTAGAACATGAGGTTGCCGGGCGCGATGACGGGAACCCAGTAGATGACGGGCTCGGTGAGGTCAGGGCGCGTTTCGGGCGAGGGGATGGGAACGCCGTTGTAGTTGTGTCCGTAGGAGACGAGCGGCCAGCCGTAATTCTTGCCGGGCTTGATGAGATTGAGCTCATCGCCGCCACGCGGTCCGTGCTCGAGCTCCCAGAGGCGTCCGTCAGGCGCGAAGGCCAGACCGTAGGGAGTGCGGAAGCCGCTCGCCCATGTTTCCGAAGGCGTCAGGTTCGGGCCGGGGAAGGAGTAGGTGCGAATGACGGGCTGTGTTTTAGCCTTCTCGGTGTCCTCGGGCGGATCAATGACGGGCACGGTAGCTGCGCCGACTTTGCCGGCCATGGGATTGCCCGGGGCTGGTTTGCCATCGAGAGTAAGGCGGAGAATTTTGCCGAGAGGCTGATTGGGGTCCTGAGCAGGGGTCATGCGCTGACGGTCGCCAGAGCTGAGGTAGAGATACTTGCCGTCGGGAGAGAAGGCTACAGCTGCGCCGAATTGGCCGCCTTCGCCACGCTCGCCGTCGCGCCAGATGACCTTGAGGTTTTCCAGGCTGGCTGTGCCGTTGCCGATCTTCAACTCGGCCCGGGCGAGGGCGAGGCTCGATCCGCCAGGCTCACCGGGCTCGGAATAGGTGAGGTAGATGTTATGGTCCTCGGCGTAGTGCGGGGAGAGGTAGACGCCGAGCATGCCGCCCTGGCCTCTCCAGAGAACGGCGGGGACGTTGGCCACGGGGGTTTGAGCTCCCTGCTGCGTGACAAGCTCAAGGCCGCCGACCTTTTCGGTGATGAGCATGCGGCCGTCGGGGAGGAATGCGATTCTCCATGGGAGCTTCAGGGTCGTGATCTGGGTAACAGTGAAAGGCAGGTTGGGATCGGACTTCTGTTCTCCGGCGTTGACCTGCGCCAATGCGGCGCTAGAAGCCATGGCCAAGCACAGCCCCGCGATCGCGAAATGCTTCATTGTGTCCTCCGTTTGTGGATTGAGCGATCCGGCGGCAAAACGATTTTCCAAGCGTCGACGCCTGTGGCCGCAATCTTGTTTTAGAGTATCTTGCCGGGGTGGTTCGCGAGATTAAGGAAAGGGAATGTCTAGCATTTGTAAGGTCCCTGTAAGGATCACTTTGGGTCAGTTGGCTGGTCTGGACTTCAAAGGAGGCCAAATATTGTGATGCCGTTTTTCGAGAGCGCGTCGCGTCTTGACGCAGCACGGCTCCAGTCTGATGACTTCGTCCGAGCAAAGAGTTTCGTAACTGTCTCTTACTTGCGCAGCAGGGGCGTGATGAGCGGCAGCATGTGTTCGGCGATAAGCTGGCTGCCTTTGGCGGTGGGGTGGATGCCGTCGGGCTGGATGGTGCCGGGGATGGTGTAGATGCCGTTGTAGAGCATGGGCATGAGGGGGACATGGTGTTTGGCGGCGGCTTCGCGGTAGATGGCGTCGAAGCTGTGGATATAGTCCTGACCATAGTTGGGCGGGAGGGTGATGCCGACTAGCAGGATTTTGACGTGGGCGGCCTGGAGGGTGGTGAGAACGGAGTCGAGGTTGTGGCGGGTGAGGTCGAGGGGCAGGCCGCGGAGGCCGTCGTTGCCGCCGAATTCGACCAGGACGACGTCGGGGTGCTGGGCGAGGATGGACTGGACGCGGGCGACGGCGTCTTTGCTGGTGTTGCCGCTGACTCCGGCGTTGACGACGTGATAGTGGTAGCCGCGGGTGTCGAGCAGATGCTGGAGTGCGGCTGGGTAGGCCTGGGAGACGTCCAATCCGAAGCCGGCGGTGATGCTGTCGCCGAAGCAGATGAGGGTTTTTTCCGATGGGGCAGCGAAGAGAGAAGCGGCGAAGAGGATGAGCGCGATAAGCAGCGAGGCGGCGTGGCGGGGCTTCACGAATGCAGTGTATCAATGGGAGTTAGGTGGTAGAGGAACCCTAGTGGACGAATCCGCGTAGATTGGAAACAAGGATTAGTGCGCGGGAAGAGGGTGAACGTACTTCAGGAAGAAGCGGATCCCCTCCGGGGATGACAGACAGAAAAGCAAGTGCAAAGGCAACAACAGATCCTTCGCTGCGCTCAGGATGACAACAAGATGCGGCGATAATACCGAAGTTTTGATGAGGACTTTTGCATGATTGAAGTGCGCGGGGTTAAGAGGTGGATTCAGAATGGCGCGCGTCGCGTGGAGATTTTGAAGGGAATCGATATCAGCATCCCTTCAGGGCAATTTGTGGCGATTGTGGGGGCGAGCGGCAGCGGGAAGAGCACGCTGTTGGGATTGCTGGCCGGGCTGGATACGCCGAGTGAGGGTGAGATTTATCTCGACGGCGTGCCGATTCACAATCTGGATGAGGCTGCGCTGGCGATTGTTCGCGGGCAGAAGCTGGGGTTTGTCTTTCAGTCGTATCAATTGATTCCAACACTGACGGCACTCGAAAATGTGCTGCTGCCATTTGAGCTGAACCAGCCGGGCAATGGTGTGGCGAAGGCGCGCGGGCTGCTGGAGCAGGTGGGGTTGGGGGAGCGGATGGATCACTACCCGGTGCAGCTCTCGGGCGGCGAGCAGCAGAGAGTGGCGTTGGCGCGGGCGTTCATTGTCGATCCGCCGATTGTGATGGCCGATGAGCCTACGGGCAATCTCGACTCAGTAAATGGCGAGAAGGTACTGGAGCTGCTGTTGAGCCGCAATCGTGATGCGAAGACGACGCTGGTGCTTGTGACGCACGATCCACAAGTGGCTGCGTTGGCGCATCGCAAGATTGTGTTGCGGGATGGGATGGTTGTGGAGGACGTTGTCGCTCAGTCCATGGATGTTGTCACGGCTGTTGTTTCCCAAGAGGTGCGTTAGATGGCGGCGCGTTCCTTGACGTGGTCACGTGCGGCCAGCATCGCGATGCGCGATCTACGCTCGGCTCCTGGGAAGTTTTTGTTTGTGGTGCTGTCGGTTGCGGTGGGCGTAGCGGCGCTGGTGGGTGTGCGCGGATTCAGCGAGATCTTTCGTGGAACGTTGACGACAGAGGCGCGGTCACTGATGGCGGGCGATCTGTCGGCGCGAACGAATCAGCAGGCGAGCGCGGAAGAGCTGAAGAAGATTGCGGCGCTGAATGCGCAGGGCATTCGCACGACTTGGGTGACGGAGACGGTGTCCATGGTGTCGGTGCCACCTGATCCGGTGCCGATTCTGGTTTCGCTGAAGGCTGTCGATCCGGCGCAGTATCCGTATTATGGCGAGGCTGTGCTGGAGCCTGAGATGCCGTTGCAGGCCGCACTGACGGATACATCGGTGGTTGTTGCCGACGAGTTCATGGTGCGGATGAAGGCGAAGGTTGGGGACACGGTGCGGCTGGGCGGGCACAACTTTCGCATTGCGGCGCGGCTGGTGCAGGAGCCTGATCGGATGACCGCTGGCGCCGGGCTAGGGCCGCGCGTGTTGATTTCGCGGAGCGCGCTCAATGCAACTGGTTTGCTTGCGGCAGGGAGCAGGGCGAATGAGCGGCTGCTGGTGGCGCTGCCCGTGACGCTGCAAAGCACGCCGCAACTTGCGGAAGTACGGAAACAGTTGGAGGCCGCGCTGCCTGAGGCGCAGGTGATGGATTATCGCGAGGGCAATCCTGCGCTGACGCAGGGGCTGGATCGCTCGACGGCGATTCTGAGCCTTATTTGTTTAGTCGCGATGGTGCTGGGTGCGATTGGCGTGGCGATGAGCATGCACGCGCATCTGGAGCAGCGCATGGATGTGCTGGCGATTTTGAAGGCTGTGGGCGCGGGATCGGGCGATCTGCTGCGGATCTTTTTATTGCAGACGCTTGGGCTTGGATTGGCTGGGGCGTTATTGGGTGTGCTTGCGGGCGCGGGTGTGATGTTGGCGATGCCGTCAGTGTTGGGGAATCTGCTGCCGGTGCATGCGCGGCTGGCGATACCGTGGCGGTCGGCTTCTGCTGGGCTTGCGACAGGGCTGCTGACGACACTGCTGTTTTGCTTGCCGCCGCTGCTGGATGTGCGGAAGGTGCGGCCGATATTGGTGCTGCGGCGCGTGGTGGAAGATGCGGAGCAGCGCGGGTTTGTGGCATTCCTGACAAGGTGGGGACAGAGGAAGTTGCAGATCGTTGCGGGTGTGGTGATACTTGCTGCTCTGACCGCGATTGCTGCGGCGTTGAGTGATTCGGCGCAGGTGGGGACGTGGTTTGGTGCGTGTCTTGCGGCGATTTTGTTTGTGCTGTTGCTGCTTTCGGCAGGATTTCTACGCTTGCTTCGATGGTTGTTGAATCGCGTGCGGCTGCGTTTGCCGCAGTATCTGAGGCAGGGGCTGGCGAACCTGTACAGGCCGGGGAATCAGTCGGCTGCTGTGCTTGCCGCGCTTGGCGTTGGAGTGATGCTCATACTTGCGGTGTATCTGATGCAGTCGCAGGTGCTGCGCGAGATACAGGAGACGGCTTCGCCAAAGCTGCCGAATATGTTTCTGGTGGATATTACGAACGATGAGATCGATGGTATCCGGCAGTTCTTCAAGAATCAGCAGGGCGTGAAGCAGCAGCTTGATCTGCTGCCTGTGGTGAGCGGGCGATTTGTTTCGTTGAATGGAACGCCGCTCGACCAGCTGAAGGTGGAGCACTTTCCGAAGCGGATGCTGGAGAGTGTTTCATTTAGCTGGGCTGACACCTTGCCTGAGGGCGATAAAGTGAGGCAGGGAAAGTGGTGGAGCGATCCGAAAGCGAAGGAGATTGCTATCGGCGAGGGAATCGCTTCGCGCATTCATGTTGGAGTTGGATCGGCGGTTGAGATTGAGGTGAATGGCGTGACAATGCCGCTTAAGGTGGCGGCGCTATATCGTGCGGATGAGGAGCACATCGCTGGACGGGCAAGTTTCATGCTGCCTTCGGGGCTGGTGAAGGATGCGCCTGCGGTCTGGTATGGTGCGGTGCGTGTTGAGACGAGTCAGGTGCCTGCAATTGAACGCGCGTTGTTTGCGGCGTATCCGACGGTGACGGTGATCAACCTGGCGGATGTGCTGGACCGCATTGAGAGCGTGGTGCACCAGATCACGATGGTGGTGAAGTTCCTGGCGGGGTTCTCGATCTTTGCGGGGCTGATGATTCTGGCATCGAGCGTAGCGAGCACACGATTCCGCAGGATGCGCGAGGCGGTGGTGCTGAAGACGCTGGGTGCGACGCGATGGCGGATTGTGCGCATCTTCAGCGTGGAGTTTTCAGTTCTTGGCCTGCTGGCGGGAACTGTCGGCGTGATCTTTGCCAACGTGCTGACGCGGATCTTGCTGCGCAAGCTGGAGGCTCCGTGGCACATCGAGTGGGGCGCGACGGTGATTGCACTGCTAGGCACGGCTGCACTGGCTACTGCGACAGGGTGGGTTGCGAGCCATCGGATACTTGGCTTGCGACCGCTGGAAGTGCTGCGCGAGGAGTAAGTCAATACAGCTTTGCCGGTTTATAGCTCTGCTTGCTTCGTCGGATCGTCTTCATGGAGCATTACCGGTCGAAGCTGTTTTCTGAGACTTCCAGATTGGCCAGCCAATGACTGACGTGCTGGCGATTCAGAGTTGTTTCGGATGATTCGTAGTTGTACCAGTTGCCCGGCAGCTCCTCGCGAAGCTGCCGGATTTCCTGCGGTTTTTTGGGGGTCACAAATTCGATGCTCATGTTAAAACTCTGTGTTATCGTCTTCAACCTTGGGTAGTACGTCGTTGTCTCTAGCAAATATGACGTAGAGTGTGGGCAATAGGTAGACACCGATCACAAGATTTGCGAGCAAGCCGCCGACAATGACGATGGCGAAGGGACGCTGAGAGTCGGAGCCGATGCCGTGCGACAGCGCTGCCGGCGTCAGGCCGAGCGTTGCGACCAGCATGGTCATCATGATGGGCCGCAGACGAAGGACAGCGCCTTCAATAGCTGCTTCTATGATGTTGCTCTTGTGATCTTCCTGCATGCCCTTGCGGCGTGCTCGCAGTTGATTGATGTATTCAAGCATGATGACGCCGGTCTGGACCGACACTCCGAAGAGCGCAAGGAAACCGACACCAGAGGAGACGCTGAAGTTGGTGTGCGTCATGAAAAGTGCGAGCGGTCCACCGATGGAGGACATGGAGACACTGGCCATGACGAGGAAGGCCCACTTGAGCGAGTGGAACATTACGTAGAGGATCAGGAAGATGCCCATCAGCGTGATGGGAACGACGAGCGCAAGACGCTTGTTGGCACGCTTCTGGCTCTGATATTCACCGGCCCATTCGGTGTGATAGCCGGGCGGTAGCTGAACCTTGTTCTCAACCTTTGCGATGGCGTCTTCGACCGTTGATCCGAGATCGCGGCCACGAACGGAGTACTTGATTGCGATGTAACGCTGACCGCCTTCGCGATAGATTTCTTCGGCGCCATCGTCGACATCGGTTTTGGTGAGTTGCGCAAGAGAGACCCGCTCGCCAGCAGGATCGAGCAGGCGGATGTTTTGGATGGCTTCTTCAGTATCGCGGTACTTGGGAAGATAGCGAATGGTGACGTCATAACGCGCCTCGCCCTGTTGCACCTGCGTGACGGCATTGCCGCCCACCGCGGTTTGAATCGCATCCTGAATATCGGCGACGTTGATGCCATAGCGAGCGGCTGCGGCGCGATCGACGGTGAGGTTGAGGTTAGGCTGACCGATGATGCGGAAGACACCAAGGTCGGCGACGCCTTGCACATTTTGCATGACGTTGACGATATCCTGAGCTTTCTTCTCGAGCATGTGCAGATCGTCGCCGTAAAGCTTGACGGCCAACTCGCCTTTCACACCGGAGACGGCTTCTTCCATGTTGTCGGAGATGGGCTGAGAGAAGTTCCAGATCGCACCTGCGAATTTGCTCTCGAGGTCCTTGTCGATGGCGTCGATGAGTGCTTCCTTGTTCTGGTGAAAGACGGGACGCCACTTGTCTTTGGGCTTGAGGTCAACGAAGTATTCGGTGTTAAAGAAACCGGTGTAATCGGTGCCGTCATCGGGGCGGCCTGTTTGGCTAACTACTGTTGTTACCTCGGGAAATGATGCAAGTTCGATGCGAGCTTTATTGGTGAAATCAATGCTTGCGGTGGGGCCGGTGCTTGGTGCGAGCGTGCCGCGGACCCAGATGGCGCCTTCATCAAGGTGGGGGAGGAATTCGGAGCCGATGACTCCGCCAAAGTTGAGATAGATGGCCGCAGCGAAGATGACGAGAGCGACGGAGACGGTGAGCTTGCGATGCTCGATGGTCCAACGAACGCTGGTGCGGTAATGACGAACGAGGAAGCCCATAAGCGGGTTTTCCCATTCTTTTGCGCCTTTGCTGAAGAGCAGGCTTGCCAGCACTGGAGCCACGATGATGGAGAAGGTGAGCGCTCCGAGCAGGGCGAAGGCGACTGTCCACGCCATGGGCTTGAAGAGGCGGCCTTCCACGGCTTGCAGCGTAAAGATGGGCAGATACGCAGTAATGATGATGGCGATGGCGAAGAAGACGGGGCGCTGCACTTCCTGCGCGGCATCACGGATTTTCTGGCGGGGAGTGTGAAGATCCTGCTTATGGTTGAGATGACGGATGATGTTTTCGATCATCACGACCGCACCATCGACGACCATGCCGAAGTCGAGTGCGCCTAGTGATAGCAGGTTAGCTGGGATGTGGCGTAGATCGAGCAGGATCGACGCGAAGAGTAGCGAGAAGGGAATAGTGAGCGCGACGATGAATGCGCCGCGCACGTTACCGAGAAAGACGAAGAGAATGAGCGAGACGAGGATGACGCCTTCGGCCAGGTTGTGCTCCACGGTCTCGACGGTGAAATGAACAAGGTCGGAGCGATCGAGGAAGGGAACTACCTTTACGCCTGGTGGCAGAATGTGGTGGTTGACCTCATCGACCTTGGCTTCGATGCCTTTCAAGACGGGATCAGAGTCCTCGCCTTTTTGCAGGAGAAGGATACCTTCAACAGTGTCGTCATTGTCGACAATGGTGCCATCGGGACGATGCCACGCGCGGCCGATCTGGCCGAGACGAATCTTCGGTCCCTGCGCAACAACTCCGAGATCCTTGACCTTGACGGCGGTGCCGTTTTGCGTCTTGATGAGGGTGTTTTCGATGTCCTGCGATGTGGTGTAGAGGCCGAGCGACTGAACGTTGATTTGCTGCTGGCCCTGCTCAATGAAGCTGCCGCCGGCATTGGTGTTGTTGTTGGCGATCTGCTGCTCGACCTGTCCAATGCTGAGGCCGTAAGAGATGAGCTTATCGGGGTCGAGACGAATCTGGTATTCCCGCGTGGGGCCGCCGAAGCTGGAGACATCGACTACGCCGGGAACCTGCTTGAAGGTCTTCTCGAGCGTCCAGTCTTCGAGAGACTTCTTTTCCATCGCGTCGTAGGCGGGGTTGGTGCTTTCGAGCGTGTACCAGTAGATCTGGCCGACCGGGCTCCAGTCTGTGCCCATCTGCGGCTGTAGGCCTTGAGGAAGCGTGACCTGCTGCATGCGCTCAAGCACATGCTCGCGATTGACATCGTCGATGGAAGCATCATCGAAGGTCATTTCAATGGTAGAAAGACCAGCGAGCGAGAAAGAGCGCAGGGCGGAGAGATGCGGGATACCGGCCATCTGGATTTCGACGGGAACGGTGACCTGGCGTTCAATTTCTTCGGCGGAGCGGCCAGGCCATTGCGTGATGACCGTGACGTAGTTGTTGGCTACGTCGGGATAAGCCTCGATGGGCAGGTTTCGGAACGAAACGATGCCCCAGGCGGTGAGCAGAATGACGCCGCCGAGTACCAGCCAGCGGTTTCTGAGCGAGAAGTCAACGAGAGCGCGAATCATTATTGGCTCACCGTGCTTTCAAGGCTCAGCGCATTCGCTACGACCTTGTCTCCGGGCTGGATGCCACTAAGAATCTCCTGCTTGTCTCCCGGCAGCATCGATCCGGCGTGAACTTCGGTTCGCTTGAATTGATTGTTCTCGCTGGTGGGAATGAAGACCCAATCACGATCATGCAGATGCAGGACCGCAGTTGCGGGTACGACGGTGTGTTCTGCGGCTTGCTTTGATGCAAAGGTAGCTGTGACGAACATGCCGACCTTGAGAATGCCGGGGTTCGGAACCTGAATGCGGACCTTTGCTGTGCGCATGGTTGGGTCGAGCACTGGGCCGATGTCGCTGATGCGGCCAGTGAGAACCTTGTCAGGATAGGCGTTGATGTGAATCTGCGCGTTCTCGCCAAGGTGGACTTTGGAGAGATCATTCTCGAAGACATCGCAAAGAATCCAGACTTCGCTGAGGTCGGCGATGACAAAAGATGTCGATGAGCCGGAGAGGTTGACGCCGGCTGCGCCTGCTTGTGTGGTGTTCTGTTGAATGATGACGCCCGAAACGGGAGCGTATACGTTCACGACGCTGCTGGGATGATCCTTGTCGACGCCGAGAACCTTGAGTTGTTCCTCGGCAGCGGTGAGATCTGCTTTGGCATCTTTCTCCGAATCCTCAGCCTGTTCATACATGGCTTGAGAGATGGCTCCGTGATCGAGCAGATCCTTAGCGCGGACGTAGGCTTTATTGGCAAGCTGCTCGTCGTTGACAGCCTTGAGATAGGCATCAAAGGCGCTGGAGACATCGGGGCTCTGCACCTTCATGACGAGCTGGCCTTTTTTCACGTAGTCGTCCAGGCGGACCTTGATATCGACGACGCGACCGTTGGCCAGCGAAATGACTGGGATGGTGCGTGAGATATCCGGATTGACCGATCCGGTGACGGTGAGTTGCGATGCGGTCTCGATCTTCTCTGCTGCCTGCAGTGGAAAGAGATTGAGTTTTTGCGGATCGACGCTGACGAGGTTCATGTCTGGGACGTGAACTACGTTCGCCGGTGGAGGCGCACCATCTCCAGAGGCTTCTTTTTTGCAGGAGGTGATGACAGTGGCGGCAAGCAGGAGTGAAAGCGGCCAATACCGTGAGGCAACCGCGAAGCGGGATAGGGTCATGGAATCACCTCGCGGCCAACTGCGAGATTGAGCTGGCTCGCCGCTGAGAGATAGGTACCGATCAGTTGGAGATATGCGAGCTGCACGCTGCGGTAATCGCTTTGCGCATTGAGGAAGTCGGCGAGCGATGCACCGCCGTGCTCGTAAGAGTATGTGATGGTGTCGCGCACGCGAGTGGACTCGTCGAGGTACTTGGATTTGTAGGGCTTCAACAGATCGACGTTGCTCTGCACGGTGGTATATGCGGAGTCGACGTCGGCAAAGACCTGTGCGCGGGCCTGTTCGGTGAGCTGCGTGGAACGGTCCACATCAATGGCTGTGCGCTTCTTCTCGCCCTGGTTACGATCGAAGATGCGCAGTGGAATGTTGACGCTCAGGCCAAGAGCGTCTTCCGCATTGACGTTGTTGTAGGAGCCGTTGTGTGTCCACCATCCGCTAAGGGTTGGATCGGTGGACCCGTTTGCTTCAGCCAGTTTGTGCGCTGCCTTCGACTGCTCAATCTGCTGGAGGGCAGCGCGCAGGTCAGGGCGGTTGTCGAGAGCCAACTGGCGGACATGTTCGAGATCCTGGAGATCTTGCGTGAAATCGAACGGCCCTTGCACATCAAACTGCTCAATTGGCGTGCGCTGGTCAAGATACTGCATGAGCTGGATCTTTGCTGTGCGCAGATTGACAAGCGCATTTTGCAGCTCGGACTCATACTGCACGCGCTGCAGTTCAATCCGGTCGAAGTCCACTTGAGCAATGTCGCCTGCGCGGAGGCGATCACGGCTGATATCGATGATGTGGTCGTAGTAGGCCAGGTCTTCCTGGGCGAGCTTGAGCACAGCTTTTGCCTGCAGCGTTTGAACAAACGCGCTGCGCAGCCCGAAGGTCAAGGTGCGGTCGAGATCCTGATGCTGCGACTCGGCTACGTGTGTCGCGTCCTGGGCTGTTTCAAGACGCAGATGGCGTTTGTTGCGGCGTTCGATGAGATAGCCGATGTTCGACTGCTCTTGTATGCCGCTCAATGGCTGCCATACGCCGTTGTGAGGAGCAATCTGCGCACCGTCTTCAGAGAAAGTGAACTGCGGATTGGGCCGCAGAAACGCTGTGATCTCTTCGGCGCGCATCTCGTCGACGTTCAGCGAATCGGCTTTGAGTTGAGGATTGGACGCCTCAAATTTGGTTTTTACCTGATCCCATGTAAGAGCGCCGGGAGTGGAAGGGCCGTTTACGGCCTGTTGTGCGGAGATCGCAGAGGGAACCTGTTGCGATCCAGGACTGGTCTGTTGTGCTGATATCTTCTGGCTGAACGCGGCAGCGCAGAGGCACGAGACAGCGTACACCCAGGGTGCGTGTCGATTCATACTTTCCTCGCCGGTTCTATTTAAACCGGCAGCCTGTTTCACTAAGAGCCAAGTCTTCGGGGCGAGAAATCAGGCCTGTGGCGGAGGGCGGCTGTCCATTGCGGAGGGCAACTGGAACGAAGGTACAACATCGTTCTGCCGGGATGGCAGTTGCACGGACACAAATCCAATCAGTGCAGGTACATAGACGCGCGACGGCAAAGCCGGTAGTAGTGTCGCGGGATGAAGGTTGTCGAGCTGCTGAACGCGTCGAACACAGGTATCGGTCTCAGCCGGCGCCTGCATGGCGAGAAGGTCGTCACTCAGGGAGATCACCGGTAAGAGCAACAGCACCGCCATGCTTAACGCAAACAGCTGTGTTCGCCGGGGCTGGGAGGATGCGACACCGCTGCGCAGCCAGAATCCGACGAGGATCAGCGAGCAAACTGCCCAGGTGATGTTGAGAAGAATCTCCACCGTTTGACCAGATTTTACCCGAAGGCAGGATAGAAGTAACTTCTATGGTGCTACAAAAACTTTCAATGAAGGAGTGTAAAACCTCAATACAAAGGACGTAAGGATTTGGTAAAAGGCGACGAAGCCATCGAAATATAAGACGTTTGCAGCGCCGAGTTGTTAAAGCACGATGAATCGAAAGTGTTTTGAGCCGCAAGCATTATCCAATCCGGCGCTGTGACGACAAGCCGTCACCACTTATGATCCGTGGATTTTGCAAGTCGCACCAAGATTCATGCTCTCGCTTACAGAGGGGAATTGCAGGAAGAAGTGTTCCAGCTTTTCAGCCGTGCGAATCATATCGCGATCTTGCACAGATTTGTGGAACCGCGTGCCGTTTCCGTACTTCGTACCCACCGGATATGAGCAGAGCGAGGGATGGATCGAATAACTATGACGCTCTACAGACGCAGTTGCAGAGGACGCTACAAATGGCCTTTCGTACACCATCAACTCCATCCGGTCAAAGACGATTGATCTAGGCCGCGGCGGCTACTTCAGTACGAAAGATTGCTTTATCCGTAATCCATATAACCCGAAAGGCGATCCTAGAAGCTATCTCATAAACCCTCAAATACCGGTAAGGCCTCGGATGAGACCCGCCATCGAAGCGGGTCTCAGGCCGCATCGTAAAACCGCAAAGGCATATATGAGATAGCTTCTAATCAGCCTGTCATGCTTGAATTTCCTCTTCGTCCTCCAGGAGATAAGGCAAGCTTGCCCGCTTGAGTGGAGCGGGCGTGGCGCGCAGTAACGTGAAAGAGAAGCTGCTACCGCATCCCGGGGAACTTGCAACAACCAATTCTGTTCCGTGTCTTTCGGCGATCCACTTTCCAAGTGCAAGCCCCAGACCAGACCCGCTTGACTCCGCGATACCTGCTTGTTCGCCACGAAAGAAACGATCGAAAATACGAGGCAAATCTTTCTGCGAAATACCGACGCCGGTGTCTTGCACCGCAATCCTGATTCCCGCGCTCTCATTTACGGCTGACAGGACTACGCTCCCTCCAGCAGGTGTGTATTTTCTTGCGTTCTCCAGCAGAATGGATAAAAGACGCGGCAGAGTCGACGGATCTCCCAGTGCTTGGTGCTGCTCATTCCCAATCTCCGTCCGAAAATCAAGGCCTGCGAGGTGCATGCTGTCTATCCAGTCGCGGTCCATTCGATGGAAGAGATCATTCAGATCGATTGGCTGCAGGTTCACCCTTTCAGCTCCAGCATCTGCGCGGGCAATGGAAAGCAGATTTTCGACCAGTCTGGTCATCAAGACCGTTTCGTGATGCAGGTGGGATAGAGTTGCCCTGTATTCTTCGCCATCACGTGGACGGATCAGCGCAACTTCGATTTCGGTCCGCAAAAGAGTGATGGGCGTACGCAGTTCATGCGAAGCATTGCCGGTAAAGGCGCGCACGCTGGCGAAAGCCTTGTCGATCCGCTCCAACATCTGATTGAGTGTGTTGGAAAGATCGCTGATCTCATCCTGAGTTTGCGGGACAGGTAGCCGCCTGTCCAGATTTCTGTCATTGATACAGCGTGCCTCGGCGGCCAACAGAGCAACGGGCCGCAAGGCCTTCCTGCTCATCCAGTGACCTCCAAGGGAGGCGAACAGAATCATCGCAGGGGTCAGCAGCAGGAGATCGGCGCCGAAGGACTTTAGCAACGCCATGGATTTGTTGAGGGCGATACCCGTCTGCACGGAGTATTTTTTGTCGCGAACCTGAATGGGATAAGCCAATATCCTGACGTATCGCGTGCCTTGATGGAACTCTGCAATGACGCCCATTTTGGGTAGTTGTTCGGGACGAGGCAATTCAGGATTCTCCGCGATCATGCGTCTGGAGCGGTATATCCAGCGCCCATCCTGGTCTGCGACCTGCAGCCATTTGCCGTCGTCCTTGATGGAATAGATCTGAGTGAAATCCTGTCTCAGCTCATCGATGCTTCGGTTAGGGTCTTCGTTGAGAAGCAGCAGCTGGACATCCTCCGCGCGCTCCTGGAGATCGTGGTATTCGGTTGCATCGACACTGCGTTGTAACATCCACCAACTGGCTATGCTTAGCAGGCATGCCGCAGTTGCGAACATGGCGAAATACCAGAACGTAAGTCTGATGCGAATCGCAGCGGTCTTCATTACCGGGCTTGCCCCCACGTATGCCACGAGCTGCTGAGCAGGTAGCCCGATCCGCGCACCGTATGGATAAGTTTGGGTTGGTACGAGGCATCAATCTTGCCGCGGAGAGAATTCACCAGTACATCGAGAGCGCCGGAGCCCACTCCGGGATTGGCGCCCCAGACGCCCTCCATCAGGCTTTGACGAGGGACGCACTGTCCCGCGCTGCGCACTAACGAAAGCAACAAATTGAACTCGGAACGCGAAAGATCGATGTTGTTGTTACCGCGAGTCACTGATCGCTTCACGAGATCGACAGCGAGGTCCCCTGCTTCGATTTTGCAGTTCGTATCTTGCGTTTGCCGGCGCGTGATCGATTGAAGCCGTGCTACAAATTCAGGAAAAGAAAACGGTTTTGTTAGATAATCATCCGCGCCCAGATCGAGTCCGCGAATGATGTCATCCTCACTGTCGCGCGCGGTCAGCATGAGGACACGGGTTGTGCAGGAACGTTCGCGCAGGGTTCGTATTACGTCGTAGCCGTCGCGACGGGGAAGACCAATGTCGAGCACAATCGCGTCGAACTCACAGGTGGTGGCGATCTCCAGTCCGGTTTCGCCGTCCATAGCCGTCATAACCGCGAAGTCATGCTCTTGCAAACCCCTGCGCAGCAGTTCCAGCATCCGCGGCTCATCCTCGATTACCAGAATACGCATGGAGTTTTTCTGCAACCTCTCACTTGGGGGATGAAATCTCGTCCGACTCCAGAATCCGTTGATTGAGACAATTCCAGCATATCCGGGAGCAAATATTACAGATTGAAGTGACAATCTTATGAAAGATTCATCGGAGCAATCGATGCGGTACGCGGCGACCTCGCACCTAAGGGAAGCTCCGATTAGGTGGCCCGATGGAGAGAAATCTTCCCTCAGCGGCTGAAGCCGGTGTTCAATCTGCATGATTTAGCAGCGCAAATAAATTAGTGCCCTTTCAAAACGCCCACTTAATCAGAGCTTCCTTAGAACTTATTTACGGTCTCGTAAACATCGATTTACAGCCACGGCACAAGCTAACGATCAGCGATGCCACACCCAAGGCGAGATAGGGAGCATGCGGCTTCTCCTCTCGCCTTTCAAGGAGAACTATGCGCGCCAGAGTCCCTGTCCTTCTACTGCTTCTCTTACTGGTTGTTCCCTTCGCCAACGCTACAATCTCCAGCGACAAAAGTTCTGCCGGCAGCATCAGCGGCACTGTGAAAGATCCTTCCGGGGCGGTCTTGCCGGGCTCGCAGATTGCGCTGGAGCCGGGAGCAGCCAAAACCGCAGCGGATGCACAGGGCAACTTTGTCATTCAAAACCTGAAGCCGGGCACGTATACGGTCACAATTTCGGCTGTGGGATTCGCTACGAATGTTTCCACAGTGGTAGTGAATGCCGGAGCGAATGCTCTGGTGAATACAACGTTGAAGCTTGCCTCAACCAGCCAACAGGTTGCCGTGAACGGCAGCCTGGAGGGCGATGTGGCCGCCATCAATGAGCAGCGCACCTCCGAGAACATCCTTAATGTGACGACGGCGGATACCATCCAGAATCTGCCTAATCAGAGCGTTGCAACCGTCTTGGGCCGCATGCCGGGCGTGACGGTGCAGATCAACGAGGGCGAAGCTCAATATGTGCAGATTCGTGGGACTGAGCCCCGCCTCAGCAACACCACCGTCGATGGCGTCTCTGTGCCCGGACCCGATCCGCAGGTGCGGCAGGTTGATCTGTGGGTGATCCCCGGGGACCTTGTGGGTTCGATCGATATCAACAAGACGCTATCAGCCAACCAGGACGGCGACGCCATTGGTGGCTCAGTGAACTTGCATGTGAGGCAGGCTACGAGCAGCCGGCCGACGCTCGATTTTGAAAGCCTTGGTGGCTGGAACCCAATCGACACAGGCCAGCCATGGTTCCGGGATGATGCGACCGTTGGCAAGCGATTCGGCGCGCACCAGCGTTTTGGAGCGATATTCAGCTTTAGCTACGACTTGAACGACCTGGGCACGGACGATGTGGAGCCCCTGCCAGATGTCAATCCCGACGGCAGTAACGCTCCTTACTTCGACACTATCGCCCTCAATGAGTATTTCTATAACCACACCCGGTATGGTTTCGGTGGAAGCATGGACTACAAGATTTCGGACAACTCCGATCTGTTCGTGCACGGCATCTTCTCAAACTTCAAGGACTACGGCCAGAAGTACGAGTACGACATTGGTAATAGCGCCAATGGTAATGCCGGCGTCTCGTTCCACAACAGCCTGCGCCGGCCGAACTACCAGATCTCCGATCTCTTTCTCGGCGGCAATCACGTCTTCACCCATTCCTTTATCCACTATGTTGCCGCCATCTCGCACTCGCGCGAAGGCGGGGCAGCGGGCAACCCTGGTGCGGACTACACTCCACTGAATTCGAACCTCGGAAGCACGTGCACTTATGTTCCAGGTCCAAGCATCTATCGGCCGCAGTTCCCCTGCGCGGCAAACGATCCCATCTACGACCCCACCCAGTACGCCCTCCAGGACATTAACCTCACCACCGGACAATCGTCCCAGCTCAATTTGCAGGCAAGCGGCTCGGTCGGGCTCAATTACCATCTGGGCTCGCATGCATCCACGTTCGAGTTTGGCGCCTTGATCCGTAATGCGCACAAGGGACAGTACGCTTTCTCACCTACATACGATTGCAATCCCCAGACCGACGACCAGGTCAACAATGGCACAAGCCCCTGCAGCGCGAACGCAAATCCACTGATGAGCCAATTTACTACCAACTTTACAAATCCAAGTTTCTATGGAGGGAGTTACAAATACGGACCAGTTACATCGTTTGAATCAACTGAGAAATGGTTGGCAGCGAATCCAGGCGTACTTCCTCTGGATGAGCCGGAGACCCATCTGAATTCCGATCCGGCGAATTACAACCTGCAGGAGAGGATTACGGCCGGTTACATCATGAATACCGTCGATCTGGGAAGCAGGTTCCACCTGCAAACCGGGCTGCGTATCGAGGCCACCAACGAATCGAACACCGGCTACCTTGTGATCAACGATTCCGATGGCATCTACATCTCCACCCAGGCCGTGAATGGCGGCGGTTCTTATATCAACCCGCTGCCGAGCGTACAGCTTCGCTACGGCATTGACCAAAATTCGGACCTTCGCGCCGTATTTGGCATGGGGATCTCCCGGCCAGATCCGTACGAACTGGTGCCCTATAAAACATTGGATGAAACGAAACAGCCGAATGTCGAAAACATCGGCAACCCGGCGCTGGTTGCGGAACATGCCGATGACTACGATCTCCTCTATGAAAGGTTTCTCCCTTCTGTTGGCATGATTGAGGCTGGTTATTTTTATAAACATCTGACCAAGCCTCTCTTTCAGACAGAAACGGAGGTACCCAACCCGTTTCCTAACCCCGTCACTCCAACCGTGTTGCTGACGCAGTGGATCAATGGCGGCCATGCGTACGTTGAGGGCATTGAGTTCGCCTACCAGCAACATCTGTCGTTTCTGCCGGGGGCCCTGGGCCATGCGCAGATTAACGCCAACATGACATGGACGCGATCGAAAAACTACGACATACCTAATCGCACGGACGCCCCGCAACTGGTAGGTCAGGCGCCATTTTCCTATAACATTACTCCGACCTACGAGACCAAGCGTGCGACCGTCTCCGTCGGCATCTCCTATAACGGTCCCAATATCGCCAGCTATCAATGGCAAAACGAGGGCTCCAACGCTGTGCCCGGCCCCGTTAACGGGCCATTCGGGGATAACTACTATTTCGAACGCACTCAGGTGGACGCGCAGGCAAGTTACTACCTTGGTAAAGGATTCACGATTACCGCCTCGGAAGAAAACGCCAACAACGCGATTCTGGGCTTCTACAACGGAAGCAAGCAATACATGACGCAGCGTGAGTACTACAAGCCGATTTACTACGGTGGTATCCGCTGGACCCAGCACCACGAGTAATGCGGATTGCAAGATATCTGGGAGCACCACTGCAAGCGGTCTTTTGATCGACAAATCCAATCTAAGAAAGTATCCATGAAGCTCATTTTGCTTGTTCTCGGGATATCGCTAAGTTCCGGTTCCGCCATCGCTCAGCCTGCGCCGCCGCTTGTGTTGCAGCAGACCGTGAAACTACCGGGAGTAACCGGCAAGTTCGACCACTTTGCGATTGACCTCAAAGGCAATCGTCTCTTTGCAGCGGCGACTGGAAATCATTCCGTTGAGGTCATTGACCTCGCAACCGGAAAGGTGGAGCAAACCATCTCAGGGCTTGGCAAGCCGCACGGCCTGGTATGGGTTGCCTCCACCCACACGCTCTATGTTGCGGATGGCACGCTTGCTGAACTTAAGAGGTATCAAGGCTCACCTCTCGAACTCGCCGGAAGCATCAAGCTTTCCGACGATGCCGATGATATGGTCTACAACGAGACAAACCACTTGCTCTTCGTGGGCCACGGCGGAAGCGGCGCGGCTGCTCCGCCCAGCATCGCAGTAGTCGATACCGATAGCTTTCATCTGAAGACGGATATTGCGGTAGCAAGTCACCCTGAGGCTCTTGAGATCGATCCACAAAGCCAACGGATCTTTGCCAACATTGCGGATTCTAGCGAGGTCTCCATTCTTGATGGCGCTGGTAACACAGCGAACAGCAAATGGAGGCTGGCTGGGGCTAGCCACAATGTTCCTCTAGCGTTTGATGCGGAAGACCAAGTGCTCTATGTAGCCTGCCGGACTCCTGCGGTGCTTCTCGCTCTGGATGCCGCGACCGGGAAGGAACTCGCCCGTGTCTCTACGGGCGAAGGCGCAGACGATCTCTTCTACGATTCGTCCGCGCATCGCATATACGTTATCGCTGGAGCAGGCGAGGTTGACGTTTTTCAGACTGAATCGAAGACCAAGCTTCGTTCTCTTGGAGTGGTTCCTACCGCAACCGGAGCGAAAACGGCACTCTTTGTACCATCGCAATCCCTGTTATACGTAGGCGTCCCCGGAGCTGGCAGCAAGTCTGCGGAGATAGATATTTACTCCACGTCAATCGTACAAGGTGGCAATTGATGCTGGGAAAATTCAAACCGCTCATCCTCGCCACCATCATGCTCGCCGGATACCCCGCACTGTTTGCGCAGCAGCCTTCCAAGGTTTCGGCAGATGAGTCTACGCCGCAGGGAAAATTGAGATTTGTAGTCGTAGTCAGCCGTCATGGAGTGCGGTCTCCAACCGGTAAGACTGACCAGCTGAATCAGTTTTCTGCCCAGCCCTGGCCCGCGTGGAGTGTACCGCCGGGCTATCTCACCGAGCGCGGCTTCACGCTTATGAAGCTCATGGGCGGCTTCGAACGTGAATTCCTGATAAAGCAGGGTCTGCTTGCTGCGGAGGGTTGCGGCGACGTAGAACACATAACCCTCCTCGCCGACTCCGACCAGCGCACCCGCGAAACGGGCAAAGCGATAGCCGCCGGCCTCTTGCCGGATTGCAATCTGGAAACTCACGCCCTTGCCGAGGGCACACCCGATCCGCTCTTTCACCCGCTTGCCGCAGGAACTGTTCATCCCGATAAGCAACTTGCTACGGCAGCATTGTCTGGGCGAATCGGCAACAATCCCTCTGGATTGGTGGAAGCGTACCGTCCACAGCTGCAAGCTCTGGAACAGGTGCTCTCAGGCACTGGTGCTCCGCCAAAGATGTCTCTGTTCGATGTCCCTTCTTCGATTGCTCCGGGAAAAGGTGACCATCTAGTGGAGTTGCGCAGCCCGTTAGGCACAGCGGCGACGATGGCAGAAAATTTGCTGCTGGAATATACCGATGGCATGCCCCAGGTAGGATGGGGCCGTGTCGATGAACACACGTTGCGAGAGTTGATGCAACTCCACACGGCAAGCGCAGATCTCGAACGTTGGACTCCCTACATTGCTCGTGCGCAGTCAGCGCCAATGCTTGAAGCGATCCTCGCGTCGATGCAGCAGACAGTCACCCAAAAAGCGGTCGCTGGAGCAGCCGGAAGAAAATCCGATCGCTTGCTCATTCTGGTTGGACATGACACCAACCTCACGAATATCAGTGGAGCGCTTGGCCTCTCCTGGCTCATTGATGGAAGGCGCGATGATACTCCGCCAGGTAGCGCCCTTGTGTTCGAACTCTGGCAGGACGGATCTGCTTCGAATTACTCAGTGCGACTTTTCTTTACAGCTCAGACACTTGATCAGATGCGAAACACCACACCGCTCACTTTAGAGAACCCGCCCGAGCGAGTGCCGGTATTCATTCCGGGGTGCAGCAGGAGCGATGCGTCTTGTGAGTGGAGCGCGTTTCAGGCATTGCTACAAAAGACAACCTCTTCCGAGCTGACTCGGTAGCTTGTCAACTGCTTAATACGGCGGCCGTGTTCGGTGGCAACTTCAACGAACTGTTGTTGGGGACCAGGTTTGGCCGCGAACCCAGAATGATATTCGCCCCGTCTGGCAGAGGATAGGCGTACTCGGCGTTACCCAAGTTGCATATCAGCGTAATAGAACCTCGTTCCATTGCTATCCATCGTTCGTCCTCATCCCATGCGACCGATGTTTGGCCTGGCTCGCTGTTGTTGAGATCGGCAGTGGTTCTGCGCAGATAAATTAAATTCCGGTACCATCTCAGCATCTCGGCATGCCGCTCTTGTTGGATCTCGTCCCAGTGCAGCTTTGCGTTTTCGAATGTGTCACGTTTCTCTGGATCGGGAATCAAGGCCGGATCCCAGCCGAATACCGCAAACTCTTTCTTACGTCCCTCTGAGACTAACCGAGCCAGTTCAGGATCATCGTGGTCTGCGAAATAGGGAAAGGGCGACGATGCCGCCCACTCTTCGCCTTGAAAAAGCATCGGGACGAACGGTGATAGCAGGATCATCGCGGCGGCGATCTTTGCGCGATTGAATCCAACGCTTTCCGTCAGACGCTCCCCCGTCGCGCGGTTCCCTACCTGGTCATGATTTTGGATGTAGCCCAAAAACCGGCTCTGCGGAAGATGTTTTGCAGGCCGTCCATGCACGCACTTGCGGTATTCGGAATAGATACCGTCATACACAAACGTATCTTGCAACGCCTTGGCAAGCTGCCCGACACGCCCGAAATCGGCGTAGTACCCGCTTTCGGGCTCCCGGGCCAGCACCGCAAAGAGCGCATGATGAAAATCGTCGCTCCATTGCGCGTCCAGGCCGAAGCCACCTGCGTCACGCGCTGTTACGATGCGAGGGTCGTTCAGATCGCTCTCCGCGATCAGCACTAACCGTCGTCCCAGCGTAGCCTCCAGCGCTTTGGTTTCCATGGCGAGCTGCTCGAGGAAATGAATTGCTGATCGGTCCACGAAGGCATGCACTGCATCAAGGCGCAAGCCATCAATATGGAAGTCTCGCATCCACATCTGTGCGTTATCGCAAAAGAAGCGCCTGACCTCATACGCGTCCGCGCCCTCTAGGTTCACTGCTCCGCCCCATGGAGTTTGGTGTGTCTCGGTCACATAGGCGCCGAATTTTCCGGTGTAGTTCCCCACAGGGCCGAAGTGGTTGTAAACCACGTCGAGCAAGACGGCGAGCTCTCGGCGATGAGCAGCATCCACAAAGCGTTTCAACGCATCGGGTCCTCCATAAGGCTCGTGCACGGCAAAGAGCGCCACGCCGTCGTAGCCCCATCCATGATTGCCTGAGAACGACGCCACAGGCATCAGTTCCACATGCGTAATACCGAGCTCTTTAAGATAGTCAAGCTTTGAACCTGCAGCATCCAATGTGCCCTCAGGAGTGAACGTACCTACGTGGAGCTCGTAAACAATCGCGCTCGATAGCGGCGCAGCCTGAGAGCCCGTATCGCTCCATGAGAACGCATCCTGGTCGTAAACACGCGACATTCCATGTACACCCCGGGGCTGCCACAGCGAACGCGGATCTGGATAAACCTTGGGATCGTCGTCGACAAGAAAACCATAGTCGCTGCCTGCTTCTGCAGATTCCAGTCCTGCCCACCACCACCCGTGCGCATCGGGGCCCTGCATCAGCAAACGCTGCTCGCCGACTTGCACTGCGAGCTTCTTCGCTTTTGGCGCCCAGATCCTGAATGTATACATGATTACTCCGAATCAAGGACAAGCAACGCTACCGGAAACCTTTGAAGAAGCTCCTCGATCGATGTCATGCCGCCATGCACCAACTCATCGGTGAGAACGTTACGCCATCTTCCGGCAGGAATTTCGAACGACGTGCGCGCCCAGTCATCTCCAAGGATCAATCGCCAGCGTGGAACCAACGTCAGAACGTGTCGGGCACGGGTAAAAGCAATGATGTGCTCTGCCTTTGGCCCGGTCGCAAATAGCGGTGTGTATTCCGCCTCAGCCAGGAACCACTCGGGATGCTCGCGGCGCAGATGCAGCGCTTTATATGTCAGCCAGAGCTTCGGCATGCCGGTATCCGCACGCTCGAGAATCTCTTCAGGCGTAAGGCCGCCCTTTAGCTGGTTCAGCATCGACTGCCGCATTCCATAGTCGACTGGACTGCGGTTATCGGGATCGAGCAGACGAAAATCCCAGAGTTCTCCGCCCTGAAATGTGTCGGGAACGCCAGGCGCCGTATAGTGCAACAACGACTGCGCAAGACTATTTGTCTGACCTGCTTCCTTCACTTCCAGCACAAACGCTTCCAGATCAGCCAAAAACTCAGTCGATTGCAGCAGCTTTTGAAGGAATGTTCGAAGGCCCTCTTCGAATTCCTTGTTTTGTTGGGTCCAGCTCGTCTGTTCCTTGGCTTCGCGCGTAGCTTTCTCCATGTAGGCCTGAAGCCGTTTTTCGGAAATGGGCCATGCGCCAACAAGCGTCTGATAGAGAAAGTATTCCGTATTGCGATCGGGACTGCGATTCACTTTGAGCGGCTCGTTCAACCGTGTCCAGCGAGTGCATGCTGCGAGCCATTTCTCTGGAATTTCCGACAAGGTAGCGAGCCGCGCCCTCACATCGTCGCAGCGTTTTGTATCGTGCGTCGTTAGAGACACCATGGTTAGCGGGTGTGTCGCCAGCATGTGCCTGCAATAGTCATGAAACTCCTTGAGCGTGATGCCATTCGTCGCAGGCGAGCCGCCCACCTCGTTGAGTCCGATCATGCGATTGAAGCAGTAGAAAACCGTGTCTTCGACGCCTTTAGCCATCACGGGAGACGTGAACTGCTGAAATCGCAAAAGAAACTCGCTTTCGCGCCCGCCCCGCTCATTAAGCATGAGCACGTCGCCGATAAAATCAAAAAGCCTCGCGTCGATGTCGGTGCGCTGCTCTTTAGCTCGTGTGACCGCGGAGACGATTTCTCTGCGATCTTCTTCGGTAATCTCATTCCGCTCCGCAACTACGTAGGTCCGATAGACAGAGAAGCACGCGGCCACTTCGCGGATGGCGCGCCTGATCTCCGCTCGCGTAAAGTCGCGCTCATTGCGATGCATTTCGCAAATCTCAACAAAGAGATTTGCCAGCCGGTTCACATCGCTGCCCAGAGCCTCTTGCTCGACGTTAAGCTTCTTATCGTGCGTCATCGCATCGTAGGATTCATTTCTTCCGGTGAACTCCGCATAGATATCGCTGAGCTTCCGCAGTCCGACGTCGTAAACAAGTACACTGTTGCACACGTTCAAGAAGTCGTAGCCACTCGTGCCGTCGATAGGCCAGTTCTCGCGCAGAAACTCGCCGTCTTCGAGAATTTTCTCGCCGATAATCCACGCCTTAGGAGCACGCGCTCGCAGTCGAGCGAAGTATTGCTGGGGATCGCGTAAACCGTCGGGATGATCGGTCCGTACTCCGTCGAGCACACCCTGGTCGAGCCATTGGAAGATGCGGTAGTGCGTCGCGTCGAAGACGTGCTGCCGCTCCACGCGCACTCCTACCAAAGTGTTGATATCGAAGAAGCGTCGGTAGCCGAGTTCTTGATCGGCCGTACGCCAGTATGCTAACCGGTAGTTCTGCTGGTCGAGAATTTCGTCTAGCGCATCGATGTCAGCATTGATCGAGCTAAGCGTAGCTTCGATGGCTTGCATGAGCTCTGGCTTCTCCACGCAAAGACGCTTGAGCAAGCCATAGACGGCATTTTTGTCGCGATGACGATCCTGCACCAGGGCCGGGTCATTCAAATCGGGCGCGGGCAGGCGCGCAAGACTATCTGCAAGAAAACCAAGCGTATCGTCACGCATCTGTCTCGCAGTGCGCATTAGCACCGTGGCAAGCGAGCGAGGCGAAAGTGGAAACCGCTGATCGAGGTAGCGCAATTGAAACCGTTCGCGATCCCATTCGATACGGATATTTCCCTCAGCCAATACACGTCCGTACTGGTCGCCGAGCACGGGGATAAGCACCTTGCCTTGCAGCTTAATCTCCGGAGATTGCCAGTCGATGTCGAACCACGTAGCGTAGCGGCTTGCCGGGCCGTTCTCAAGCACATCCCACCAGTAGCGATTCATTGAACCAGTCGCCATGTGATTGGGTACGATATCAAGCACCTGACCCAGGTCAAGCTCTCGTAGCCGCTGGCAAAAGCGCTGATGCGCCTCTTCGCCGCCCAGCCCTTCATTTACATGCTCATGATCGACCACGTCGTATCCATGCGTGCTGCCTGGCGCTGCTTGCAGATAAGGCGAGCAATACACATGCGATATCCCCAATTCCTTCAGGTAAGGCGCTATTGCTTTCGCATCATCGAAAGTAAACTCGCCATGCAACTGCAAGCGATATGTTGAGGTGGGAATACGAGGCATGGTTTGCATTTGATCCACAATATTGGATGATGATCTTGCATAAGGTGAGATGCAGATTTTAAGAGACCAGACATGGTTTGCCGCTACAGCTGCTCGTCCGTTTATCGACAAACCGCGATCGTTCCCGACTCTTCCGTGTGATTGATCAATCGCTCGAAGGCGAGCTTCGGCTGCAGACCCCAGTGCGACTAGCATATGCTGGAAGGCGATTCAGATTGCCTGGCATTGAATGCCTTATGTGGTCGGCCGGTTGGATCGAGAGATGGATCAAGAGAGGAATCAGGGGAGAGTCAATTGCGCTCTTTAATCTGCGCCACATTGCTTGTCGGAAGCGCCGTTGGTGGTGTGGCATTCGTGGCCACCCCCGAGCAGTCTCAGACGAGCGCCCATGAAGGCGTGCAGGAGAAAAGTCAAACCGCGAACCCGACCCAAAGGGCAGCCGCAACACGCGCCTTTCTTGGACTGGGAGCTGAGCCGGACAAGGCCGCGGCTGAACGAGGTGCTCCGCTTTTTGCACAGAACTGCGCGTTCTGCCATGGGCCAAATGCTCGGGGAGCGACCGGTCCGAACCTGATTACTTCCGACAAGGTTCTTGCTGACGATAAGGGTGAGCACCTGATGCCATTCCTCAGGAAAGGCATTCTGGAAAAGGGCATGCCGGCCTTCGCAACGATGTCTGATCAGCAGCTAACGGATATTGCCGAATTCCTACATCTGCAGGTGGATGATGTCGCGAATCGCGGGACTTACCACGTGTTGAACATTCTGGTTGGAAACGCCACGGAAGGAAAAGCATACGTGGAGAGCCATTGCATGGGCTGTCACACGGCGCAGACCTTCGCGCACATTGCGGGCAAGTACCGCTCTCCAGAACAACTGCAGCGCAACTGGATTTGGCCGGTACGCGACGAGGATATGACAGCGCAAATCAAAACAGCGGACGGCACGATCTCGGGCAAGGTAACTCAGATCAGTGATTTTCGAATCAGTCTGGTGACGGAACCGGGCGAGGCAAAGAGCATTGATCTCGTGCCCGGTGTGGAGGTGCAGATTCACGATCCACTTGTGGCGCATGAGCAGATTGTGATGAAGCTGAGAAATGATGAGATGCACAACGTAACCGCCTATTTTGAGACGCTCAAATGAATCTGGTTGCCGGGCTCTGCACGATAATCGTGGCGATGGCTGTGGCGGAGACGCCGCTTCACGCGCCAATGGTGTCGCTTGATCCAGACTTGATTGGAAAGGCGCCAGTGACGAACTGGACGACGTTCAACGGTGACTATACCGGAGAGCGCTACAGCACGCTAACCCAGATAAACGCCGCGAATTTGAGCCGGCTCACGCCCCAATGGGTATATCGCATCTCTAACGTTGGAGCGCAGCGCGGCGCGCCCGTTCCGATTATCAAATGCACGCCGCTTCAAGTGAATGGCGTGTTGTATATGACGATTCCGGACCACGTGTGGGCTCTCGATGCTCATACCGGCAAAGAATTGTGGCACTATGACTGGATTGACCATGGCGGGCATCTGATAGGACAACGAGGCGTGGCGATCTGGAAGAGCAGCCTGTTCTTTGAGACGCCGGACAACTGGTTGATCGCTCTCGATGCGAACTCGGGCAAGGAACTGTGGAAGAAGAACTACGCCGACGCGCGGAAACAGTATTTCTCCACTGCTGCGCCGCTCGTTGTGAAGAACCACCTGATTGTGGGAGTGGGCGGGGACGCAATGGACATGCCGGGTTTCCTCGACTCTTTCGACCCCGCGACGGGAGGTCTGCAGTGGACATGGTGGTCGACGCCGCGCAAGGGTGATCCAGCGTTGAAGACATGGCCGAACGAGATGGCATCCGAGCATGGCGGCGGGATGACATGGATGCCGGGGACTTACGATCCGGCACTCAACCTGCTCTACTGGCCGACGGGAAACACGAATCCGGTGTTTGCAGGGCAGGGAAGACCAGGCGCGAATCTGTGGACCGAATCGATCGTTGCCCTTGATGTGGATACCGGAACGCTGAAGTGGTATTTCCAGGTATCGCCGCACGATACGCATGATTTCGACAACACCACAGCTCCGATCCTGGTTGATCGTGAGGTAGACGGAAAGCCGGAGAAGCTGCTGGCCCAGGCCGCGCGTAACGGGTTCTTTGTTACGCTGGACCGCGTGACGGGCAAGCATCTGGTAGTGAAACCGTTTGTGCCGCTCGATTATTCATCGGGGCTGTCGCCGAATGGCGAACCAATTCCGATTCCCGACAAGGACCCATCAGTGGGCGGCTCAATCAACATCGTCAATGCGACGAACTGGCCCGCTCCTTCCTATAGCCCGAAGACCGGGCTGGTCTATGTGAACTCCGTAGAAGGCAAAGCGATCTATTACCTGACCGACGATAGCGACAAGCCTTCTGGCTACGGCGGCACAGGTGCCGGGATAGGGCGTCAGGTGAGAGTGCTGCAGGCTATCGATCCGCTTACAGGAAACGCTGTGTGGAAGCACGCGTATCCGAACAGGAACGATGCGTCGAGCACCGTTGGGCCGAGCATCCTGACAACTGCAAGCAATCTGCTTATCTCCGGTGACGATCAGAAGAACATGATTATCTTCAGTGCGGATGAAGGGCGCATCCTATGGCATCACGAACTGAACGCCAACGAATCCGGTGGCATCGTTACTTATCTGCTGGACGGGAAGCAGTACATCGTGTTCGGCGCAGGCGACAGTTTGTACGCGTGGAGCATTAGCCAATGAAGCCCAGTCGTACACGCTATGGAGTCGTCGTTCTCGCGATTGGACTCGCGGTGCTGTCTTATGTCCAGCGCGTGGCAATCTCAGGCGCGGCCGGGCCAATCTCCCATGATCTGCATCTCTCAAAGCAGCAAATGGGTCTGGTCTTCGGCGCGTTTGGATTGGCCTATGCGCTCTTCGAGATTCCCATGGGGCTGCTGGGTGATCGGCTCGGTGTGCGGCGAACGCTGACGCAGATCGTGCTGGCGTGGTCTGCGTTTACGGCGCTGACCGGCGCAGCATGGAATGTCACTTCGATGGTGGCGATCCGGTTCCTGTTTGGAGCTGGCGAGGCGGGATGCTTTCCAAACCTGACACGTATGCTGAGCGCGTGGTTGCCGTCGCGTGAGCGAGTGACCGCACAATCCCTGATGTGGGCATGCACGCGCTGGGGAGGCGCGGCAACACCACCACTGACGCTTCTGTGCATTACATGGTTCGGCTGGCGGCGAGCCTTTGTTGGCTTCGCATTATTGGGTCTGGTGTGGTGCGTCGTGTTCCTCATATGGTTCAGGGATGATCCGGCATATCATCCTGGGGTGAACGCGGCGGAAAGGGAAGTGCTACAAGATTCACGAACACTTACGACACATAGAGCTGAGCAAAGCTGGATTTCGTTGCTGCTGACGAGGCAGGTTGCCGTGCTCCTCCTTCAATATTTTTGCTTTTCGTATGTCTGGTATTTCTACATTACGTGGCTGCCAACCTATCTGCGCGAGGGACGGGGACAGTCGCCGGAGCGTGCGGCTGCGCTTGCCGTGCTGCCACTCCTGTTCGGTGGATTCGGCTCGCTGACGGCAGGCCTGTCTTCGCGGCGGCTGCCAAGGCGCGCAATTGCATTCGGCGGCTTTCTCGCGACAGGTATTCTGCTCTTTACATGTACACGGATTCATGCGGTAGTGCCGGCAATGGTGGTGATGGGTCTGGCCAGCTTCTCCAGCGATTTGACGATGCCGATTTCGTGGGACACTTGTGTGGAGATCGGCGGAGCTTATACAGCCACCGTTGCGGCTGCGATGAATATGCTGGGAAACCTGGGTGGATTCATTGCGCCCGTTGTTGGCGGAGTCATTCTGCAGCACGTTGGTACAGGGCTTGGGGGATGGAATCTGCTGATCTATTCCATGGTGGGGGCGTCGGCTGTCTCCGCGGCATGCTGGCTGTATCTTGATCCGGAATCGGCAGCGCGTGATAGGGAGCGCCGACTGGGCTCAGTGCCGGCAGCCAGTTCGAGCCCTGCGCCTTTGTAAGATCAGCAGTGAACTGAGAGAGCGAAACCGAGAGCGTGAGGAGAAGCGAATCGATGGAAATCAATCTGAAAGGGCGTACTGCTGTCATTACCGGAGGGAGCCGAGGGTTGGGTGAGGCGATGGCGAAGGCGCTCGCCGATGCTGGAGCGGAGATCGCCCTGGTGGCGCGCGACCGTGCGCGTCTGGAGCAGGTGCGCGACGAGATCGCCGCGAAGGGAGCGGTGGCCGATGTGTTTGTCGCTGACGTGACTCGCGAGGACGATGTCGCGAGGGTGGCCGAAGAGATCAAGACGCGATTTGGCAATCCGCAAATTCTGATCAACAACGCTGGAATCAACATACGGAAAAATCTGGTGGATTACACGTTGGAGGAGTTCCGCAGCGTGCTCGATGCAAGCCTGATCTCGACGTTTCTCATGTGCCGGGCATTGGTTCCAGGAATGAAAGGTACCGGCTATGGCCGCATTCTCAACATGACATCGATCATGAGCCATATATCGCTCCCAGGGCGTACAGCTTACAGCTCAGCGAAGGCCGCATTGCTGGGGCTCACGCGAGCGCTCTCGTTGGAGTTGGCTACAGAGGGAATTACAGTCAACGGTATCAGCCCGGGACCAATCGGTACCGATATGAATCTCGCAGTGATGAACAACCCTGAACAGTACGCGCAGTTCATGGCCAACGTACCCGTTGCGCGGTGGGGCAAGGTAGAGGAGATTGGTGCACTCGCCTGCTACCTGTGCTCCGAAGCTGCGGGCTTCATTACGGGAACCGACATTCTGATCGACGGCGGCTGGACGGCGCGTTAAAAAGGATCAGGAGTCTGAGCTCATCGCCTTTCAGAGACGCTATCGCGGTGCGCCTGGCAGGGGATGATCTGAAGGCGGCGGCACGTAATCGACAAGAGCGTCTACAGGCTTTTGCGCCGCCCACGCGATGCCGCGCAGGAGCATCTGCTGAATCTGGTAATTGTCGAAGTTGGCATACTCGTGTCCCTGCATCCACACAAAGGCGCGTGCGGATTTCCCGCTGGCGACCGCATGTTCATACGTCCAGATCTGCGGGACCACTTCACCTTTGTGGGAGCCCGCGCTCGGAGTTCCGGGGATAACGGCGGTAGCGAGTACGTGGACACCGGGGTCGTGCGCCCAGGTCATGCTGTAAAAGGCTTCGTCGAAGATGGTGAAATTCGACATGCCTTTCATAATCGGATCGGCAGAATCCACGATGGTGTACGGGATCGGTGCCCCGAGAGTGTAATTGACCTCACCGTGCTTCTTCGCTCCCCCGACCAGAGTGGCAAAGTAAGCCGGGTCCGGGCCGCAGAGCGAATCATGCAGGCTAACCAGCCCTCCGCCACGTTTGACGTAATCTTCCAGAGCAGACTTTTCCGTATCGCTGAGGTACCCTGCGTCACCCTTGTAAATAATGACCACATCGGTGTGCTCAAGGTCAGCAGCGGTGGGCGCATGCAGAGCACCGTCAACCACCGCGCCATGCTCTGTCAGCAACTTGCTCCAGTCAGCCAGAAACTGTGGATAGTCATGCTGACCCACAAGATGGGATTTCAGTCCTGCCCAGATGTAGATGTGCATACCGTTTGCATTCTGGCCCCATGGCTTGGGAGTCTGGGGTCCTTGTGAGGCCTGAGACTGTGCTGCGGCTTGCAGCGGCAGGAGCGATGCGGCTGCAAGAAGAACGAGAGCGGGAAGCGCGTAAAGCATGCGGCGCGCCGCCCGGTGCTGTATCCACGAGAACTTCTGCTGCAAACCTGATTGTGTTCTCAATGTTTTGCCATCCTTCACATGGGGGATAGGGTTGAGGAATTTCAATTTGGACTTTGACCGCCTGGACTTTTACCGGCTGGGCGAGGAAATGCTTTGGCAAGATAAGACTGGATGAGCTTCAACTCCGCAGGGCTGGCTGCAGCGCCTTTTGCGGACATGGTCTGCACAACGCCGGACCATTCCTGCGTGCTCAGGTGCTGATTGCTCAAGATGTCGAGGCCATGGCAAGTAGAGCAGGCGCGGATGGTGACATCGCGTCCTGATCCCGCGGGCAGCAAAGCGGCCTGCTGGCTTATCAGCGCTTTCCATCTGGGGTCCTGCTTCACCGGCGTTGCAGAGAATATTACGGGCGATGGTTGAGATACCGTGGGATTCGGGCTTGCCTGAACGACGTTTGGCCCACCGCTCGCACCGTCATCGAGCTTGAATGCGATGAGCTCATCACTGAGCAGAGGCGCTCGCAGCAAACCTCCGCCGGTTGCGACAACTGCCACGTACTGAGTTTCGTGCTGGTCGGTGTAAGTGATGGGGATAGATTCAGCGGATGCAGGCAGATGAAAGGTCCAGAGTTCCTTTCCGGTTTTTGTATCGAATGCGCGGAAACGTGCGTCATCTGTGGCGCCGATAAATGTCAGGCCGCCTGCGGTGAGGATGGGCCCTCCCAGGCCGGGACGCCCGGTGAGCTGTTTTCCGGCGGGAAAACTGTCGGTAACGCCCAGAGTCGATCGCCAGGCAATCGTGCCATTATTCACGTCGACCGCCACGAGCTGTCCCCAGGGTGGCTCTGTGCACGGAAGGCGCTTCTCGGGATCCCAGAAACGCGCATATCCTGCAAACTGGCCTGAATTGCTGTATCCTCCGCCCTTTTCCGGCACGATGCGCACCGGTTGGCCGAGATTGTTGACATTCACCACGAAGAGTCCGAGCGTGGGGTCGAACGCTCCGCCGGAGTAATTCACGCCGCCGTGTGTTCCGGGCATGTTGAGCGTATAGCGATTGAATGCCGGAGGAGTGTAAGGCTGCTGCGCCAGCAGCATGTGATTGTCGTCCACATAAGCCTTGCACCATGCCGCGTGATCCGGCAGGTCATGGTACAGCTCCACCTTCATTGGCGCGAGCGGTTCGGGTTTTACGGGAAAGGGTTGCGTAGGAGAGGCATGCTCGCCCGGAACGTCACTGGGAGGCACTGGCTTCTCGACGACCGGAAACAGCGGCTTGCCCGTGAGCCGATCAAGCACAAATAGAAGCCCGGTCTTGTTGACAATGACTACCGCGGGGATCGTCTTGCCATCGCGATGGACATCGATGAGAGTCGGAGGCGTTTCCGTGTCGTAGTCCCATATGTCGTGGTGAACGGCCTGGAAGTACCAAAGCAGCTTTCCTGTGGCAGCGTCCGCGGCGACCACCGAGGTGCCGAATAGATTGTCGCCGGGCCGATCTACGCCGACGCGGTCGTAGTTCGGGGCCCCAAAGGGCATGTAGAGGATGCCCCGTTGCTGGTCGACGGTCATGTACCCCCATACGTTCACGCCCGAGCGATCTTTCCAGCTATCACCGCCCCATGTGTCATGGCCTGTCTCGCCTGGGCGTGGCACCGCGTGGAACGTCCATACGAGCTTTCCGGTATGGATGTCCCACGCGCGCGTATCTCCAGCAGCGCCGAGTCCGCCGCCCGTGCCTCCGTGGCCTTCGCCAGGTCCCGCGCCCGTGATAACCAGATTTTTGTAAATGACCGGCGGTGAGGGCAGAATGTAGAGCGCGCCTATGTTTGTACCCATGACTTCAGGCGTACGTAGATTGACCGCTCCGTTGTTGCCGAAAGCTGCGTTGATCTTGCCGGTAGTTGCGCTGATCGAGTAGAGCAGCCCATTGTTCGTTCCGAAAATGAGAGCGGGGTCGGTGGATGCGTCCCCAGGCCAATATGCGGCTCCACGCAGTGATGCGTGATCTGATCCAGGAATGACGAAGACCCATTTTTCTCGTCCGCTGGCCGGGTCCAGCGCAACCACGCGGCTGTACGGTGTCACGACAAACATCGTGTCTCCAACAACCAGTGGTTGATCTTCAGAGAGCCGCCATCCGTTGTCCGATTCGGCCCCTGCGACCGGCGCAGGCTTCATGTGATAGATCCACGCAACCTTCAGATGCTGGACATTTGCAGGCGTAATTTGGGCCAGCGGAGAGTAGCGGGTGGCCCCCGGATTGAGATTGATCATGGGCCATGACCCGGATGCGTCGTGCGATGCATCGGAGGGAATACTGAACGACAGGAGCAGGAGAAACAGGAGCGGAACGTTCCTCATAAGCGAATCGATGCCGGCGGGTTCTCGAGTCATATCCCTCTCGAATTTCAGAGCAGAAATTCCAGCCACAAAAAGCTGCACCGATTCTAGCGGTCAAGGGGGAAAAATACATTGAGAAGTTGAACTGCGAGCCGATTTCAGCAAGACAGCATCTGGCATTTTCAGTGTGACGCCGGAGGAGTTCTCGATAGTAGAACCGAAGTAACGATATCGCACCTTAATCCAGCAGCGAAGCGCAGGATTTGAGAAAGGTTCTGCGATTTATTCCTTCTTTTGCATGCTGGAATTGATGGTTCCCATCTGGAGTGTCAATGTGGCGCCACGGAGTATATCAAGATGACTAAAGCTCCAGCTCTTGTACAGGTGGCCGTCCATACGTATCGACTGGATGTAAGTGTGGTCGGCGGAGTTGTCTAGTGCTGAGATCGTGAAGCGTTTGCCGTTGGTGAGATGAATCACGATGCGCGAAAAAAGCGGCGAGCCGATGCTGTAGTCGAGTGTGCCGGGGCACACTGGGTAGAAGCCCATCGCACTGAGGACGTACCATGCGGACATCTGGCCAGCGTCGTCGTTACCAGGAAGACCGTCAGGACCAGAGCCGAATTGTGTGTTGAGAAGCTCGCGAACATGTTGCTGCGTCTTTGCGGGTGCGCCGGCAAAGTTGTAAAGATACGCGATGGCGTGGCTGGGCTCGTTGCCCTGATCGTAGAGATTGTTGGCGAAGAGGCCATCGAGCTTGGAGATGAAGGCTTCACGGCCGCCGACGGCGTCAATCAGGCCATCCACATCTTGGGGGACGAAGAACGTGTACTGCCAGGGATTGGCCTCGGTGACATAGGTTGCGGGCTTGGCGGGATCGAATGGGGAGATCCAGGAACCATTTGCATAGCGGCCGCGAACGAATCGGGTTTCGGGGTCGAGAACGTTTCTCCAGTTAGCGGAGCGCTTGAGCAGAAGCGCTGCATCATCCGTGTGTCCGAGCGCGGAAGCGAATCGGGAAGCGACAAAATCATCGTAAGCGTACTCGAGCGTACGGGAGACTTGTTCACGCCGATGGAACGCGTCGGGCACTTCGTCTTCGAGCGGGATGTAACCGTATTGCAAGTACGAGGCCAGCGCGCGACGGCCTTTGCCTTCTACATATTGATCGCGAGGCGGAGTGATAAAAGCATTCTGGCGAACGAGCCGATAGGCTTCCGGAACGTCGAAGTTGCGGATGCCCTTCGCATAGGCGTCATAAATGACGGCAACAGTATGATCGCCAATCATCTCGGAGGTATAGCTGTTCCATGTGGGGAAGATAGGAAGGAAGCCGCCTTGCCGGCCTTTGTCCACAAGACTCTGAATCATCTGACCGTCACGCTGAGGATCAAGAATGGTGAGCAGCGGGTGGAGTGCGCGGAAGGTATCCCAAAGAGAAAAGTCGTCGTAGTAGTCGCTGCCTGAGGCGGCGTGATGCACGCGGCCTTCGTTGGCGAAGCCGTTATAAGTGCCGTCGGTATCACTGACGATGCGTGGAGCAAGCGAGGCATGGAAGAGCGCAGTATAGAAGGTGGTTCGTTGCGCCGGGGTTCCACCCTCAATCTCAATGCGGCTGAGATACTGGCGCCAGGTGGCTTCGGCGCGTCCGCGGACAGCGTCAAAGTTCCAGCCGGGTTCCTCTGCGGAAAGATTGCGTTCTGCTTCGGCAAGGCTTGTGAAGGATGTGCCGATGCGGACGAGGATGCGCTGAGGCGCATTGTCGGCAAGCGTGACGTAAGCGCCAAGACGATCACAGCCCGCCCCTTGCTGTTGTGTGTGCTTCGTTGTTTGATCGCCGCACCAGGTACCGGCTTCCTGAAACGCTTGCTGGAGCTTGATGACGAAGTAGCCATTGAAGCCTGCGGATTGCCCGGCTCCCTGATAGATGCGAACGACTGGATTGTAGCCAACGATTTCGCGGGCTTCCGGGCGCACTTCAACGAAACCTTGTCCAGCGCGTGCATTCGGCTCGATGATCAGATTGCGGCGGCCTTCGCGAGGAAAAGTGATGCGCATGATGCCCGCGCGAGTAGTGCCTGCGAGTTCGACGTTGAGGTTGTAGTCATCCAGATGTACGGAGTAGTAAGCAGGCGACATGACCTCAGAGGCATGCTGGTAGTGTGAAGCGCGCTGCTCGGGGTTGACCTTCAGATCGCCAACCGTGGGCATGAGTGTCACGCTGCCGTAGTCCTGTGTACAGCTTCCGCTGAGCCAGTGACTGCCACGAAAGCCAGTGATCTTTGCGTCGTTGTAGTAGTAGGGAGCAATGCACTTGGCTTCTGTGCTGCGTGTCTCGGGGGTCCAGCCGGTCATACCAAAGGGAACGCCGACAACCGGATAGGTCTGTCCTTCATGAGCCGTTCCGATGCGGGGATCGACCATGGAAAATGGATCGGATGGGCGCTCTGCTGCTGCGTATGGAATTGCTGGGCCGACGAAGATGCCAACTGTGCTGACGATGAACGCAAATAGCAATACAGCTTTACTGGCAACTATCGAGTAGGGGGCTCTCTTAATCTGCTTCATCTACCGTAATATGTCCTCACTCTATGCAATGATCCACACTCTTACGATAGTAGGCAGGCTGTTACAGGGATATTGCTGGAGCGGATGCGGATCGAGGTGATCCGCATCCGCTTTTCGTTTAGAAGGTGAATTCGCCGCCTACCTGGATAACGCGGGACATGCCGGCAGTCTGGGACTGGTTGAACTCACCGAAGCTCGCAGTAGTCACCGGTTTAACGGTTCCGGTTACATTCGAAACCGTGTTTGAACTCAGCAGCGAATGGTTCACGCCGTAGTAGACGGGGTGATTGAAGACATTGATAAAGGTGCTGTTGATCTTAAGATCATAGCGCTCACCAAATTTAAATCCTTTGGTGAAATGCATATCGAACAGGGCTTCGCGTGGGGAGCGCGCGTTGGCAAGCAGACGCGGTGCGTTACCCAGTTGAGGATTACTGAGCGAGCCTGGGACTGAAAACGCTGCGGTGTTGAGGTAAGGTGTGAAGTTGGAGTTGAGCGCGTTCTTCTTCCAGTTCTTGTTGATCAGCGGTACGCCTGGAACGATATTGGGGCGCAGTGTATATCCGGCTGGCAGAGCGTTGGCGGTGCAGAATTGGTTTGAGCCGCTGGTGATGCAGCCATTAACTCCAGAAGGCGTAACAGAAACGAAGTAGCCAACAGTGCCGAGGGTAATGGCGTTCGGCAGGCCATCGGCGTAGGTGGCGATGCCTGCAGTGGAAATGTTGCCGATGAGGTTGTCGAGAACCCGGTTGTGCAGGCTCAGCAGGTGTCCTGTGCCGATGGGCAGATCGTAAGTGTAGCCGGCTTTGAGACGGCTTGCCTGATCGAAGCTGGCGACGGACCACTCAGCATAGGGGTTGAGTGGATTCTGCGGAACGACGTAGCCAAAGCCACCGCCGTTGGCACCGGTATTGGTATCGGGAATATTGTCGAGGGTCTTGGACCAGGTGTAATTGGCGAGCAGCGAGAGTCCGGCTCCAAAGCGCTGATTGACGCTGAGGTACATGCCGTTGTATTCCATCGTTCCGCCACGCGGATACATGTAGTTGAGCGATTGATTGAAGAAGTTCTGATAAGGGTTGAGCGCCTGCAGGCCGGTTTCAGATACGAGGGATCCATTCTGGGTGATGCCCCAGGGATTGGGAAAGTTGCGGCCCAGGTTTTGATGAGTCTGGATAGCATTGACGATCGTGGATAGATCGGGAACGTTCAATGCGATGGCAGTACCTGCACCGCCAAACGGACCGACGAGATGAGTACCCTTGGCGCCGTTGTAGGAAGCCTGAAGAATGGTGCGTGTCGCAGGCTGATATTGCAATGTGAGGTTCCATGACTGTGTATAGGGAACCTTGCTGCTGTGCTCGACAAAGACCGGAGCCAGGCCGTTGGAGTAGAGGATGGGGCCACGATTGCCGTTGAGCGCTGTATAGGCGGAGGTGAGCGGTCCAACGGGGTTGGTGATGTAGTTGACAGTCGAGTTGGCAGTAACACCGCCGCTCTGGTTGCCGACCGCCTGCGATGCTACGTTGAAGTCGGGATCAGGGATGTTTTCATAACCGGTAAGCGGCAAACGCTGCAGTGTGTAAGCCGCGCGAACGGAAGTCTTCAGCGTAGGAGAGTAGGCAACGCCAATGCGGGGCTCGAAGCCCATGTAGTTGATCGGCCACAATGTCTTGGGATTGCCGCAGGCTCCGGAAAAACAGAAAGCTGCGGTCGTTGCGAGTCCGTTCAGGTTGCCGGGAATGTTGAGGCCAACGTAGGCCTGATTGTTGAACTTCTCCATGCGTGGCGTTTCGAGTTCGTAACGAAGTCCAGCATTGATGGTGAGGTTAGAGAGGATTCTCCAGTCATCTTGGAAATAGCCGGCGTAGTAGCGCCAGCGATAGTAGCCGGGAATCTCAACGGGTGTGTTGGAAAAGGAAGAGATCGTTCCCAGGATGAAGGTAGCGAGTGGGGCTCCTCCAGTAGAGCCGTTGTTGGTCTGGCCTGCCGAGAAGCTGTAACGGCCGCCGGTGGCTCCGCCGAGATCGTACTGGTTGGACTGCATCCAGCGGACCTCGCCGCCGAACTGGAACAGATGGTTTCCATGCGTCCAGGTCAAGTCGTCGCCAGCAATGAAGTTCTGATCAACCTGAATGGCTGCAGTCGAAAGGCCCATCTGCATGGTGTAGGAGACGCCGTTGGCATTGAGATTGCCGAGGCTGGGGAAGCCATAGCCAAAGGAAGCAGGCGTGAGACCGTAGGCTGCGGCGTAGTCTTTGTTGCGTGTGCTGGGAGGCGCGAGACGCTGCTGATTCACGCGCATGAAAGAGTAATGGAAACTGTTGACGATGCTGCTTGAGAAGGTATGCGTGTAGCCGAGAGCAATATCGTGGGTGCTGGCTGAGTCAGTGGGCACAATGGTCAGCGGGTTTGACTGATCGACGGCAAAGAACCGGGCTGCGCTGACCGGGATCACGGTGTAACGAGCGAAGAGCCGGTCGTTGTTATTAAAGTGCTGATCGATGCGGATCGAGTAGCGATTATCCGTGTTGAGAACGCCACGTTGGTAAGTCGCGTTGGTGCCGTCGTTCTGGGGTGTGGCCTGGGGGTTGTCGAACTTGATGTAGGGGCCGGGGTTGTTAGGCGTCGGGAACTGCGACAGGACGAACTGCGCAAAAGGATTTTGCGCAAGCTGGGCAGAGACATCGTTGTTGGCGATGGCGCGAATCTGCGACGTATCGTAGGGCCCATCGGGGAATCCGTTCGCATTGATCGTTGACTGATAGTTGATGGAGCCGATTCGAGGAGCTGCAAGCGCCGCTGCGTAGCCGGAGCTCTTGAGGATGCTTTGATTGAGAAGCGTCAGGGAGTTCTGTAGATGGCCGGCGAGTTCGTCCGGAGTTGGAAAGATGCCACGGAATCCGAAAGCATTCTGCAGACGTGCGGGCTCAACTCCAACAAAGAAAAACGTTCTGTCTTTATGGGGATAGATCTTGGGAACCCAGACGGGACCACCAGCATAGAAGCCGTAGTAATTTTCGTGCAGTGCGCTGGGTGCAGTATTGCCGTCGGGAAAGGCGTTGAAGTAAGGGTCGGTGTGACTGTAAGTGATAGCGCCGTGATATTGGTTGGTTCCGGCAGCGCTGCTCTGAACGATGACGCCGCCTCCGGTACGGCCATACTTAGCGGAAAGTCCGGTTACGATTACCGTGGTCTCTTGTACTTCATGGCCGGAGAGATTCACGCCGGTGCGAGCAAGGCTGGGCTGCGTGACGTCGGAACCGTCAACGACGATGGAGCTGGTGCCTGGAGGTGCGCCGCCAACTACGATACCTGCGCCGGGGGTGACATAGCTGGTGTAGGCGTTTGGATTTTCGGTGGAAATGCCGCCAGGCTGCAACGGATCACCGACAACTCCGGGAACGAGCAATGATGCCTCGAGTGAGCTGCGCTCGGGGTAAGGAAGATTCTCAACGATTGCATGATCGACCGTCGTCGTGACGTTAGATTCCGTCTTTGTGAGCAGGTCCGCATCAGCGTTGACTGTAACGGTATGACTGACGGCGCCGATGGTCAGCGTGATGTCGATGGGGGTTGTGCCAACGCCGGATACATTTACGGATTCTGCCGTTGCACGCTCGAAACCGTCTTTCTGAACGATGACCGTATAAAGCCCTGGGTTTAAAGACTGGATTTGAAACAGGCCATTTTGATTGGTGGTTGTTGTCTGCTTCACACCGGTCGCCCCGCTAAGGACCTCAACTTCGGCGCCAGAGATAACAGATCCGGAGTTGTCACGTACAGATCCGCCGATTGCGCCTTGTCCGGTCTGCGCGCAGGCGCTGACTGCTGATACCAAAGCTGCGGCAGCGGTGGCACGTAAGGCCCAAGGGAAGATAAACGTCATGTGCGCGCTAAGGCGGATGCAAAAGCTCCGCAAGAAATTTTGCTGCGCACTCTCGTACTGTTTACTGAGTTGCATGAAGCCTCCTGGAAAACGAGCTCAGGTACAACAGCCGCCATATTGAAGATCTCTGGCTGACTGGAACGAGCAGTGTTGTATTTCTTTGCAAAAAGGCGTGTCAACGATATTGATGAGCTATTGCAGCTTCATCTCATTGTCTCGATCTGCGAGATGAATTATCTGCAATGTGTAAAGAGAGCCTGGCGCGTAATTTCAGTGTTTTAATACATGTTTAAAGGCCGAATCTAGTTTTACGGATAATGAAAAGATTGCAGAAAAATCAGCTCACATATCTCGCAGAACGAGACAAATATCGACCATTCTGAGGTCTTTCCAACGGACTCAAATGCGCTCTGGAGAGGATTTCATCCACGTGTCGTTGGGGTATATCTGGTCGACATTCTGCGGAGTGAGAAGCTCGTGCTGAACAAAGACAGCGGGGGCAACTGGCTTATGTTTGAGCACGTCAAGCGCCAGCCGGATGATCCTCTCTCCGTATGTCTCGGGAAAGTAGGCGACCGAACAAATCAAACGGGTTGAAGGCCGCCGCATCTCTTCGCGCGCTGCAAGGCTTCCGTCTTGTCCGGCGATGGCGCAGGAGCGCTCGATACCCGCTTCGCGGAAAGCCTGGAGCGCTCCCAGAGCTGTTGAGTCGTTGACGGCTCCAACGAGCGCGCGTTCAGGTTTTCTGCGGCGAATGTGGCGGCGCATGATGTCGAGCGTGGCTTCAAACTGGCCGCCTTTCGTGTCGTAGTGATGCGTGGGGATATTGTGCCCCAAAGTGCTGACCTCATTGATGCCGTCGAGTACGCCCGTTAGTCTTGCATTGAGCAAAGGGCCAGCCGCGTCGACCCCGAGGAGAATGATCTGTTCTGGACCGTTCTTCCAGTTCTTTGTCGCCCATCGAGCGAGATGACGGCCAGCCATGCGGCCAGCCTTATAGTTGTCCGCGCCGAAGTAGATTGCGCCAGGATGAGGAATATCGAGCGCAATGAAGGGGATGCGTGCTTCGGAAAACTTCACTGCGATCTCTGCCGCGACGCCGATATTGATCTGGGAGTCGACGACGAGGTCGACCCTTTCGGCAACGAAGGTGTCTGCGTTCTGCAGCGCGACACGAGGGCTCAGGCCGTTGTTCAGGACAAACAGGTCTATGTTTGCAGCGTTCGCGGCTACAACGAGTCCATCGCTGACCGTCGCGGTAAAGGGGAGCAAACTGGTTTGCGATCCGTAGCCTATGCGGTAGCGCTTGGTGCGAGCTGGCTGGACACAGCAGCGATAGCCTTGCTTACCCGCTCTCTCGATCAGATGTGTCTCAACCAGCGTTTCAAGCAGGCGAAAGGTAGTTGCTTTATGCAGACCAACACGCGAAGCAATGACGCGGAGATCGAGCACTTCAGAGGTGGATTGAAAGGCATTGAGGATAGCAGCGGCGCGAACCACGGCTTGAACGGTATATCCACGCTTAGCACTGGTGGCTTTGTGGGTAATCTTGGAAGCTGATTTCATTAGTACCTCGATGCCGATCGCATTTTTTAAAGCAAGGCCTATTGCCTGACTCTGTTTCGCAATGCAAAATACTTATTTCTTGATTTTATTGCGTTTTCTTGCGATGCTTTCTGCGCTTTAACATGACAGGACTGATAAGGGTGATCGGTTCGCGCTCTTGAGCCGTTCATGAGAAAGTTAATCGCAATCCATGCAATACAGGCAAACGGGAAGATCATCACTGCACGATGAATGATCCCTTTCAGGAAAGGTAGCAATGCTACTGGAGCAGACATGGCGTTGGTTTGGCCCCGGAGATCGTGTCACTCTGCGAGATGCCAAAGAAGCCGGAGCGGTCGGAATCGTCACAGCTCTGCACGAGTTACCGCAAGGCGAAGTGTGGTCTGTCGAGGCGATCACGAAACGTCAGAGTGAGGTTCGCGCGGCGGGACTGGAGTGGACGGTCGTCGAAAGCCTTGAAGTGACGGAACGCATCAAGACGCGAGCGCCTGGATGGCCGAAAGATATAGAGAGTTTTGCCCAGTCTGTTCGCAATCTCGCGAGCTGCGGCATCCGAACGATCGCCTACAACTGGATGCCACTTTTCAGCTGGATGAGGACAAATCTGCATGCGCCGGCGCCAAAGGGTGGATACACAACGCGGTTTGATGCGCTGGCGTTTGCGGCCTTTGATCTGTACATGCTGAAGCGAGCTCATGCGGAGGAGGAGTGGGGCGAGGATGCGAGTCGCGCGGCTTATAAGTACTTCCGGCAGCTTTCTCCAGCGGAAGCGGATACGCTGCGCGCGACAATTCTGCATGGATTGCCGGGCGGCCATCGGCAACTGACAATAGAGGAGACGTCGGAGATGTTACGAAGTTACGAGGGTGTCTCCCGCGACGAGCTTCGCGGCTCACTTGGTGAGTTTCTTCAGACCGTTGGTCCGGTAGCGGAAGAGTACGGCGTAAGGCTCTGTATTCATCCGGATGACCCACCGCGGCCACTGTTGGGGCTGCCGAGAGTTGTGAGTACTGCAAAGGATCTGCGTTGGATTCTCGATCAGTATCCAGGAGACGCAAATTCATTGACCCTTTGCACCGGAGCGCTCGGCGTCAGGGCAGACAACGATCTGCGAGCGATGGTTACTGAGTTTGCTCCACGCATTGGATTTCTGCATCTTCGCTCGACTGAGCGTGAACAGAATTCGGTGGCGGGCATGGAGTCGTTCTTTGAGGCGACACACCTGGAAGGAGATGCGGATCTCATTGGCATCATGATCGAGGTTGTTCGGGAGAAGCATCGGCGCGAATTGCATGGAGATGATCGCAGCCTGCCGTTTCGTGCCGATCACGGACAAGAGCTTTTGAACGACACGGAGCGCGGGGCTTCCCCGGCATATCCAGCGGTGGGACGTTTACGCGGCCTGGCGGAATTGCGTGGAGCCTTTATGATGGCTGAACGACTGATAATGAAAGTTGAGCAGGAATGCAGAATTCCCTGAATAAGAACGCGCTGATCTTCGGCGGAGCTTCGGGTATTGGATGGGCTACGGCCCGGCTCATGATGGAGCAGGGAGGGAGGGTCTCGATTGCCGATGTGCGCAGACCCAACGGATCGGACGAGGGATCGGCCCAGTATATCCACTGCGATGTGCGAGAAGCAGAACAGGTAGCTGAAGCAGTACGCCGGGCGGCCACGGATGTACCCCTCGACTGGCTGGTTTACAGCGCTGGGATTCAGCACTATGGCTCGGTCGTGAGCACGTCGATTGAAGAATACGATATGGTGCAGGCGACCAATGCACGCGGAGCCTTTCTGGCATGCCGCGCGGCGATTCCAGAGATGCGTAACGGCGGTGCGATTGTGCTGGTGTCGTCAGTGCAGGCGCTTGCATGCCAGGAAGGTGTTGCGGCGTATGCGGCCAGTAAAGGCACTCTGGAGGCGCTGACGCGCGCGATGGCGGTCGATCATGCAAAGGACAATATTCGCGTGAATGCAGTGCTGCCGGGAACAGTTGATACGCCGATGGTACGCTCGTCGGCAGAGCGGTTCGGCGGGACGAATGGGCTCGAGCAGACGCTACAGCAGTGGGGAGAGAATCACCCGCTGGGGCGCGTGGCGCATGCGGATGAGATCGCGAATCTGATTGCGTTTCTGCTGAGCGAAAAGGCCTCGTTCATTACAGGCGCATCGTACAGGGCAGACGGCGGACTGCTGGCGCAGCTTGCAGTGCGGCTGTAGAGCGCCAATCTGAGATTCAAACGCAGGAACTCAGAAACGGAAGATACCCCATTGACTGGGGTTCAAACGTGCTTCGCTGGGGACATCCGCGGTCATGGCGTCGGCCTTGTTGTGCCAATAAACACGTGCCTGCGCGCGTGTGCCGTCGCTGAGCACGAGACCCACATCGCCGCGATACTGTTTACCAGGAGATGGCTCGAGGCCAAGCAGTGACAACGGCACGGAGAGCTGGTAAAAGCCATTGTTGGAAGTAAGCGCCACGCGATCGCTGATGTCCTCGACATCGTCGAAGACAACTTCACCAATGGGTGAGGCAAAGGTGACGCGGTTGCCCGGTTTGTCGGTCTTCTGGCGATAGAGGACGGCAAGCAACTTGCCGTTGCGGCGCGTAACGAAGATGCGGGCATCGCCTGTTGCGACATGGCGATCGTCGCTCGATCCGGAGGCACGCACCATCAGGTCAAGGCCACCGCCCTGCGTGAAGGCAAAGGGGAATTCGGTTGCAGAGTTACGCAGCAGATCGGGCTGATTAGTACGATAGGCGACGATCAGATTCTTGCCGTCAGTATCGAGCTGAAATGAAGAATTTTTATCGATAGCTGCCCAGTCTTTAGCAGGCCAGCTTTCGGGCGAGGCGCTAGGGGATGCGTCGAGATGGTGAACATCAACTTCAGTCTTTAACCTCTCACGCGAGAGAGATTCGACACGGAGTGGTGCGGTCTCATCAAGCTCATCTTTGCTGACAACGATGGAGCCGAGGTCAACGCGCTGGATGGAGTCCAGTCCATCGAGGCGCACGACGGAGGTGTGCCATTTGCCGATGGCAACGTAAACATTGCCGTCATCGTTGCCGAACATGAAAGGCCAGAACTGCTCTGCGTCGAAGCTGAGGCCTGTGATTTCCATACCGAGTTTCTGTTGCGGGTAGGGCCAGAAAGGAGACAAGCGCGTGTCACCGCCCAGAGTGGCAACGAGCAGACCATCGACTGTGTAGATATAGATCTCGCCCATGTAGGAGTAACGGGCAACCAGATAGCCGGCCTCACCAGCAGCTGGGCGTACCGGATAACCGAGCATGCGCTTGGGGTCCTGTATATCTCCGGGACCTGAGGGCGGGACCGAGGAAGATCGAGTGGAGAGTGTCCAGCGCAGATGGCCGTCTTTGTAGCCACTCATGCCGGCAAGAAACCAGCCATCAGGACTGAGCGCGACCTCACCGGTGACTGGGGAGTTGGAGACGAGCGCTAACTTGCTGAGATCGTAGCTGGGGACGCCTGCAGCGTCGATAGAGGCTGTGGGCAAATGATACGGGCCGCCGCTGATAACGGAGAGATCAGGCTGAAAGACGACACCTGCTGAGCCAGGAACAGCAGGGCGTGAGAACTGAACTTCATCGGCTTGAACAGCGTGGTCGTGATTCCGATCGGTCCAGACGAAGAAGGTCTGATCAGGATCTCCTGCCGGAATCCTTCGGCGGATCTCGGGTTGATCGAGTGTGGTCCAGTGATGAGGCCCTGATCCAACCCAGCCGGCGCTCGCAATCGGACGGCAGATGCCATCTTCAAGTATCCAGAGCGTGGTGACGGTCGTCTGGTTGTACCAGTAAGTGTTGTAGGAGTCAGTGAAGTATTGATGGTCACCGCGATAGAAGGTCTGAGCAGGAGTAATGCCGCCATGCGAGCCGGCGGGGATCATGTCGTTCGGAAAGAAGATGGGCTTGGGCGCGTAGCCGCCGTAGCTGATGATGTCGTTGAGCGGGTCAGGAAAACGATAGCGCACAGCAGTGAGACGCGAGCTGCCGGTTGCGGGGTCGACGCGAAACTCAAGCAGGCCCATGCTTCCGGGATTGCCAATCGAAGGATAGTAGGCGCGATAGAGATCATGCGGATCAGCGAAGCCGCCGCCACCATATTGCGTGGGGCCGTACCAGGCGTTGAGGAAGCGGCCGGTCTTAGCATCCCAGCGGCTGATTCGCTTGGGCAGGTAGTCCTCTTCAGCTACCCAGAGGACGCCGTTGGAATCGATCGTCATGCCCATAGGGTGGGCCATGCGCTGCTCGTCGTAGGCGCCGAGTTGAGGACCGCCACGATGTCCAATGGTGCGTAGCTGCTTGCCGGTATCGGCGGAAAAGACCTTGACCTGGTGGCTCGAGCCCCAGTCCGTAACGTATATCTCGCGATCGGATTCGATGATCTGTTTAGGTGATTCGAGTGCAGAGGCAGGGACGATGATCTGCGGATTGGTGAGTTGGAGAGAGCGCCAGTCGTTGACCACAGTGAAGCGCGTGATCGCGCCGTCTGTTGTGACCAGCAGATGACCATCAGGTTCAAAACTGAGAGAGCCAAGATGAGGAAGCTTGATTTTTGCGAAGGAGACCTGTGCGTTATGGCGAACATCGAAGGCAATAATCTCGTTAGCTGCTGGATTCGAGAGCAGAAGTAGACCATTGAAGGCTCCGAGGCCAACGAGTTCGCGAAAGGCATCGTGAATCTGGATACCGCCAACAACCTTTTCGAGTGGCGTGAGGCCCGACTTGGTAAAGATATAGACCTGGAGTGCGCCGGGATCGGTTTTGCCGAAGTCACGGCTGGGGTTGACGACGTAGACCGTGTAGGCAACGTGGTCCGGATTTCGATTTGGGCCAATGTCACGGGCAAGCGCGACACCGCCGTTCCAGCCGCGGATCTTGATGCCGTCAAGCTTGCGGCCATTCAGATCGGTCCACATCAGCGCGTGACCGGCCTCGGCTGCTTGAGCTCCAAGCAGTATCTCTGGTTGGGTGGAGTGGGTCGGCCACGGGCTGCCTTCAGGAAGAAAGAGCGCGGAGGCAGGAGCGGTATGGTCCGCGAGCCATGCACCGGTGCCATCGGCAGTAGGCCAGGGTGGAGTGCCGGGAGAGTAGATGGAGTACTGAAGGCGTGGAACGATGCGTTGATGAAAGAGGCCACTGATACGATAGCGGCCAGGGAGGGCAACGCCATTGAGAGAACTTCCATCCCAGGGAATCGTGTTATGGCCCGTGTGGACTGGATAGTCAGCGACCAGGTTTTTGACACGGTTGCCGTGTTCATCCTCAATCAAGAGAGTGAGCAGGCCATCCTGCGTTGATTCATAGGGAATGGAGATAGGGACAGCTGAAGCTGATGGCTGTGAATTTATCTTTTGAGCCACAAGGAGCGAGGAGAAAGACAGAATACCGATTGCAATAAGTGTTGCAGGGGTGCGTGTCAGGGCACAGTGCATACATCTCCAAAGTGGTTCTTCGTACAGCCGGGCGCCTGAAAGCGCATCGCAACAATCGGAGAAACACTATCTCCTCCGCGAGAAGATAGCGAGACTTGGGTGAGCATATCCAATTCTGTCTCACGTTTCACACAATCGAGATTATCGAAGAGCCTCTCTAGAAGCGCTAAAAAGATGAGATGCTAGGCTTTTTTGCAGAGTGCTGACAGAAAGCCCACGAGCAGGCTGCATCTCGCACTGCAATACATGTGTAAAAGGTACCTGGGGCCTGCAGCGCAACCTCTTCTAAGCGTGCGTCTTGACGCGCATTTCAGGGTGACACCACGTGCCGGAGAAATACCTCCGACCGTGTCGGCTTCGTAGGCCATCCCCTCCGGTGCTGCTTGCGGTTTCCGACTATCGCGTCTTTTGCAGGCGAGCGCAGGTCATCCACTGCAGCTTGCGAGAAAAGAGGGAGAAAACTCTCCATGACGGAGCGATCGTTCATTGGTATCGATTAAGACATCATCGCCGGATACCTTTCGAGCGTCTTGGTGTCAGCTTCCGCTGCGAGAGGCTACACTGCTCGCCGCATAGCGAATCGCTTCCGCTTCTCTCGCGGCTCCTATGGGTTCATACTTTTTCTGGAAGCTCTGGACCACGTCAGCCGGAGCAGTGTGCGGACTTCCGCTATGGAAAACAGGCGCAGGCGAGTATTCAATTGCGAGTTGGATCTCTTGAGCAGCCGCATCTCCTCTCAGAAGTGAGACCAGCACAAGAGCTGCATCCAGTCCGGCTGTCACGCCGGCGGCGCTGATGATGTTGCCGTCTACGGCGACTCTTGCATCCACAAGATCCGCACCGTAGTGCGGCATCAGGTGCCGTGCAGACCAGTGTGTCGTCACCTGTCTACCCACGAGCACATCCGCCGCACCGCAAAGCAACGCTCCAGTGCAGACTGAAAACACCAGCTTCTCATTCTGAATGTGTTTGCGGATCAGTCCAAGCACTTCTTCGTCGTGCATGAGTACCTGCTGTCCATAACCACCAGGCACGACCAGAACATCGAAGAGCCCAGCTTCCGCAATGCTCACATCCGGCGAAAGTCGAAGCCCTTGCACGTCGCGAACAGGCGCAGCGTCCTTTCCGATGACGTGGATCGTTGTGTCCGGCATACGCGAAAGGACTTCGAACGGTCCTGTGAAGTCAATCTGATCCATTCGCTCGAAGATGAGGCAGCCCACAGAAAGCGGCAGCGTTGTGACTTTCGGACGTGATCTCTCGCTGACAAATAAGGGAATACTCATGACGCCGATTTTTCCTCCGTCTCTGTCGGAAACATGCACTCCACGCGCAGTTCCTGCGCCGTGATGCACTGCGGTGTACCGACGGTTGTGATCAAAGAGAAGTACGAGAATCGTTGATTGCCTTTTCGAAACACAATCGGTAATACCGGACTTTGCGGCGTGAGTAATGGTTTTAGCGCTGAAACACCTGGATACTCCCGCAGCTTATTCAGTAACTCCTGCAATTTCGCATCCACTACCTGCCCTACCGCTTCCCGTCGAATCCTTTGCAACAAACCGGACGCGACCCTTTCCCACTCCTCAACAAAGGGCCGCATTCCTGCGGGATCGAACATCAAATGGAGAAGATTACGCGGCTTAGGTCTCTTCTCCATATCTATAAACGATCCAAAGAATCGCGGCGCGGCCTCATTCGTCCGAATCACATTCCAATACCGGTCGAGCACCAATGCCGGGTGTGGCTCATGCTGCTGCAACATTCGATCGATGGCCCGCGTCACGACCTCCAACTGCCCGGCGTCGATGCTTTGCTCGCTGAACTGCGGAGCGAATCCCGACGCCAGCAAGAGAACATTGCGCTCGCGGAGAGGAATGTTTAGAGCATCGGAGACGATGGAAAGAAAATCCCGGCTTGGAGCGCTGCGCCCGCTTTCCACAAAACTCAGATGGCGTTGCGAGAAGCCGGTATCCATCGAGAGGTCGAGTTGACTCTTGCCGCGCTCCTGTCTCCAGTAGCGCAGCAGTTCGCCAAGCTGAGGAACAGTTAATGCAGTTTGCGTTCCCACCACGATCTCCTCCTTCGAAGGATTGAACAAAGCAGCATGAACAGCAGATACGTTGGTCTTCGTTCTCCGCGCTCAACTCTGCCAGGAGTACTGCCGGAAGGATTCTTCTAACGGCGGATTGCCGATAGTTCCGGTGTAGTTGGTGATCGTCGATGCCGCCACAATAGCGATAACTTCCAGGACCTGCTCCTTCGTGAAGCCCGCAGCAATAAATGAGTCAAGTTCCTGCTCACTCAGGTGCCCGCGTTTTTCAATCAGCGCCTTTGCCAGTGCTGAAAGCGCCGCAAATCGTTTGTCTGCGGGTAAGCGTCGCTCACGAATTGCGGTTGTCTCCTCAGAACTGATTCCCTGCTGGAGAGCCAACGCCGTGTGGAACGCTACTGCGTAGGTGCTCGAATTCGTGACCGCGTCCGTCAGCAGAACGATCTGATTTTCCGCCTCGCTGAGTCCTGGGCTATGCACCTGCCCAAACAGGCCAACGAGGGAGTTGATGAGTTTCGGTGAATTTGCGATGACTGCGGGAAGGTTCGGCAAAACACCGAAAGCCTTCTTGAGCTGTTCGAGCGCCGGCTTCGAACCCTCCGGTGCTGAGGCGATCGTATGAACTGGATAGTTCGGCATGTATTCTCCTTTATTGATCCGCAGCGTTACGGGACATCCCGTTCGGCTACATGCCTACTATCGCCCAGCATGAAAATCGCAGCAATTACCTGCGATGTAATCGCTGCGCCTAGCTATCTATCCGATATTAAGAGACCGTACAGGGAATCCGGTCTGTCAAGAATTGGTCCAAGTTGGACTAACCTGGACTAAATTTCGATGATTATCAAAATGAAGGATCTTCTATTTAATTGATTCCAAAAGAGATTGGTTGCCCCCGATGGATTCGAACCACCATATGCTGAGTCAGAGTCAGCTGTCCTACCATTGAACGAGGGGGCAACAGAAAGAAACTTCCACGCGGTTGCCGGCTCAACCTCGAATCTGTTTTTCGAAGAAGCAGCAACTTCATTATCCTAACGGGTTGGCGGCGATCGGGTCAATGATTGGGGCGATCGGCGTTAACCGATTGTCTTCTCCCCAGCGCGTCTCGCATGAATCCTCTCATCGTGGCTGTAAAGTGGAGTGCGTTGCTTTGGCGCTTTTGCAGCACGCTGAAAACGGACCGTCTGAGGCAGAACGGAGCACATGGCAGATCAACTCAAAATCGATAGAAGAGATTTCATTAAGAAAGCAGCGGGTGTTGTAGGCACCGCAGCGCAGGCATCAGCAGCACTACATGGTGCCACGCCTTCCGCGCACCCTGAATCAAGGGCCTCAGAGGTTGCTCCGTCTCGCCTCCCTGCAGAGTATCCTCGGGTCTTTCGCGGCAGAGCGCTTCACATGATCGCTTTTCCGCTTGGTGGCGTCGCAGCGGGCAGCGTGGCTCTTGGCGGCCGCGGTCAGTTGCGTGACTGGGAGATTTTTAACCGGCCCAACAAAGGCTTTCGGCCTTCGTACGCATTTCCGTCCATTTGGATGCAGGCGGGCAATGAGAAGCCCGTGGCCCGCGTCCTCGAATCGCGCATTCTGCCTCCTTATGAAGGGCAGGATGGCCTCGGTTCAAACAATGTGCCCGGCTTGAGCCGTCTCGAAGGTGCAGTCTTTACCGGCGAGTACCCACTGGCGCATATCGATTTTGAAGATCGCTCTTTGCCCGTGACAGTTGCGCTGGACGCCTTTTCTCCCTTTATTCCTCACGAGCCGGATGATTCCGGACTTCCCGTGGCCGTATTTCGCTACACAGTAAAAAATCCAGGCCACACACAGGCTAAAGTAAGCGTGGCCTTCTCACTCGACAATCCCATTCGCAATGGCGACACGGATCAGCAGCGCATCAATACTTACCGTTCCGAAGCTCACGTGCAGGGATTGCTGATGCAAAATACAACGCTCACTCAGGCAGATCCAATGTCGGGTACCATCGCTCTGGCAGCCGTGCCCGGTAAGAATGGAACGCTTTCGTATTGGACCGGTTGGCCTGCTGGCCGATGGTGGAATTCGCCGCTGCTCTTCTGGGACCAATTCACGAAGAGTGGTGAACTCGGAGCCCAACCCGATCCACACAACTCGGTTGCCGCTCTTTGCGTGCAACAAACAATCGCCGCTGGTGGCAGCGCGGAGTTTCTCTTTCTTCTCGGATGGCACTTTCCCAACCGCACGCCTGATTGGATCGGCTGGGATGCGCCTCCAGGTGAAGAAAAGACAGTAATCGGAAACTACTACGCGACGCGCTTTCACGATGCGTGGCAGGCCGTCGTGTATACATCGGAGAATCTCGAGCGCCTTGAAGCGAAGACGCGCCTCTTCGCAGATGCACTGAGGAGCAGCACCTTGCCCGCCGCTGTAAAGGATGCGGCAAGCGCTAATTTGTCTACGCTCGCGACAACCACCTGCTTTCGCACTGCCGATGGAGAGTTTCATGGCTTCGAGGGCAGCGACGACACACGCGGATGCTGCTTCGGCAACTGCACACACGTCTGGAACTATGAAACGGTAACACCGTTTCTATTTCCTTCGTTCGCAAGATCTCTGCGCAGGAGCGCATTCGGCTATTCCATGGATGATGTCGGCGCGATTCATTTCCGTCAGACTCTTCCCGATGGAAAATCGCGCTGGGGATTCGCCGCCGCAGATGGACAGATGGGGCAGATCGTTCATGCGTGGCTTGACTGGAAGCTCTCGGGCGATAACGCATGGCTGCACGAAAACTGGCCACGCATCAAGAAGGCGCTTGAATTCGCATGGATTCAAGGCGGCTGGGACAGTAATCGCGACGGTGTCTTTGAAGGAGTGCAGCACAATACCTACGACGTCGAGTTCTATGGGCCGAACCCCATGTGCAGTGTCTACTATCTTGCCGCGCTTCGCGCATCAGAGCAGATGGCGCATGCAGCAGGCGACGACGCGTCAGCTCAGCGATACCGCAGCCTCCTTGAAAAAGGCAGTCAATGGATCGACGCAAATCTCTTCAACGGCGAATTCTACATTCAGCAAGTGCGCGGGTTCCATAAAGATCAGATAGCTCCCAACCTGCGCAGCGACATGGGGTCAGAGGATACAGAGCATCCTGAATACCAGGTAGGATCGGGTTGCTTCGTCGATCAGCTCATAGGGCAATACGTCGCAAGCGTCGGCGGCATGGACCCGCTGCTGTCATCGGAGCATATCCGCTCTGCACTGCAGTCGATCTATCGCTATAACTACAAGCGCAGTGTTGCACATCACGACAATGTAGCTCGCACCTATGTTTTGAATGATGAAGCTGCGGTCGTGGTCTGCGATTACGGCAAAGCCGAACGGCCAACAATTCCGTTTCCGTATTTCTCCGAGGCTTGGACAGGGATCGAGTATCCTGCCGCAACGTTAATGATGTTGTATGGAATGGAAGAGCAGGGCATTGAGATCGTTCATACGTCACGCGCGCGCTATGACGGAGAAAAGCGCAATCCATGGGACGAAGCCGAATGCGGCCATCATTACGCGCGCGCCATGTCCGCATGGTCTCTATTCGTTGCTTTGAGCGGATTCGTCTATGATGGGCCATCAAGTTCGCTCACAGTTGTGCCACGCGTCTCCAGTGATCGCTTCGAATGCTTCTGGTCAGCGGCAAGCGGATGGGGCACGTTTTCCATTCGCAAACGTCCGCAAGCAACACAACTGCGCATTAACGTGCTGCACGGAACGCTGCGTTGCCGTACGTATGAGATTGCCGCTTCAGGCCGCGAGATAACCGCGCATCTCGGCAGCACATCCTTGCAGTGTAGCCAGCAAGATAAGGCCGGACGGACCGTCGTCACACTCGCCGAAGCTGCCACGCTTTCTCCACAAAGCCCACTTCAAATTGAGATTCGCGCATGAGCCAACATCGAATATCCATCAAGCCATGGGTTGTGCTCGTCGGCGGTTTTCTTGGAGCAGGTAAGACAACGCTCATTCTTGAAGCGGCCAGAATGCTGAAGGCCCGTAACATTCGCTGCGCCGCGATTCTCAATGATCAAAGCGAAGAACTGGTGGACACACTCCAGGCAGAGCTGCGAGGAATCGCTTCACGCGAGGTCACAGGAGGCTGCTTCTGTTGCCGCCTTTCCGATTTGCGCTCAACCATTGCTGATCTGCTCAACTATGCGCCCGAAGTTATCTTTGCCGAGCCAGTAGGAAGTTGCACCGATCTGGTCGCAACCGTTCTGAACCCGCTGCTTCAGGAGTTCGAACTGTGCCGTGTTGCTCCTTTCACCGTGTTGGTGGACCCGAAACGAGTAGAAGCGATGCAGGGCCTTGACATTGATTCCGATATGCAGTTTCTTTGGCGGAAACAGCTGCAGGAGGCGGATATTGTTTGCATGACAAAGGCAGATATCTATCCGAGTGCAATGCAGATTCCCGGAGTTCGTACCCGTCGCATCAGCGCCAGAGCAGGGCAGGGGATTGCGGAGTGGTTAGACGAAGTATTGAGTGGCACTTTAACCGTTGGATCTCAATCTCTCGACATCGATTATGAGCGATACGCACAAGCAGAAGCAGCCTTGGCGTGGCTCAATCTCAGTCTGAAAATAACTCTTCCTGCCGCTGCATCTCCCGCCATGATGGCTGGTCCTTTGTTGGATGGCATCGATCATGCGCTTACATCTGCGAACATTCCGATCGTCCATCTGAAAATGATTGCGCGCGCTTCCACTGGATGGATCAAAGCCGCGCTCTGTGCCAATGGAGACGAACCCACGGTGGACGGTGACCTGGACGCTTCGCCAGACATACACCATGAACTATTGCTCAATCTTCGTGCAGCCGCATCGCCGGAGCAAGTGCGTGCCATCATCGAAGAACAGGTGGCCGTTCTTCCAGGAGAAGTGTCGGAACTAAAGCTTGCATGTTTCAGCCCCGCCGCTCCAAAACCAGAACGGCGTATTCCCGTCCTCTCATAGCACTTGTGCGTAAAAAGAAAAAGCCCCACGGAGAATGACCTTCCGTGAGGCTTGATTTGTTACAGGTTGCAAGGAGTTCTCAGAAGTTGAAGCTCATCTGCAGGTCGATGCTGCGGTTCGACGCTGGAGATGAGAAGAAGCCGCCAGCAAGTGAGTTGGATTTGCCGAAGAGTGTCGAGCCGAGAACATTGACCGGCTGTCCAAGATTGACGTTGTTGAAGACGTTTCGTGTCATCGCTGCGAAATTGAGGCTATAGCGCCGTGGCAACGCTTGGTCAAGCCGCGGAGGTCCGCCACTGCGGCTCAGCCCTCCTGGTCCGAGTCCGCCGCCAGGCCCCCCGCCTCCCGGTCCGCCACCTCCAGGGGGTGGTCCCCCGCCGCCAGGTCCACCGGGCCCGCCAGAACTCGCACCAGATCCGCTTGTTACGCGCGGGCCAATGCCAAACGATTTGCTGACGCGCATATTCATGCTTAGCTGCGCCGGGCCATTGCCATAGTTGTACGGAATGCGCTGTGCATTCCATGCCGGATCAAGATCAAACGTTCCGTAGCTGGTAGTGACGGTATCCGTGCTGCTCGCCGTTGCAAAGGCAGGCCGATCGTTGAACTGGTTGTCGCCATTCAGATCCTGGCCAAGAACGATGTTGAACGGTTGCCCCGAGTCTGCGACCAAAAACGGGCTGAACGAAACTCCATACGGAGCGCTCAGGTTGCCACCCAGCAGGAAGCGGCTGCGAACGTCGAAATTGGACCGGCCATAATCAGCACCAGGGTCGAACTGATTCGAAGGGAAATATGTTGCGCCCGACGTATCCGCCTTCGCGAAGTTCGTCAGGTAAAAGCCAAAGAGTGACACACGCTTGGCGCGCACACTGTAGTTGAGAATGATCTGGTTCTGGTTGTATACGCCACCTGATTGGAACTGATAAATATTCTCGTTGATGCCGTTAGGCCGTGTGCCGGTTCCGGTTGCAGCGTCGTAGGTCTCTGGCAGGTAAGCATTCACGTTGTCGCTCAGATATTGATGCACACCGCGTGAGTTGATATACGTCGCTGAAATCGTCGCTATCTTGCCGATCTGTTGTTCCACTCCAATGGCTGCTTGCATATTGACAGCGGCCTTCAAATGCGGAGCAACCTCGTAGATCGTAGGAGCAACGGTGTTGCTCGCTGCCAGTTCACTCGTGGAAGGAGCGTTCTCATAAAAGTCCGGATTCTGAATCACATACTGTTGCTGGTTGATTCCATTCTGGCGAATCGCATCCAGAACATAGGTTGAACCAAAGCGATCGAAGAACCACCCATAACCGCCACGAATCACGGTCTTCGCCGGCTTGCCATTTTTTGTCGGGGGCGCCCATGCAAATGAGAGACGCGGACCCCAGTCGGAGTGATCACTGATACGGTTTTGAGCCTCGTACCGCAATCCATAGCTGAAAGTCAGGTTCGGCTTGATCTTAAAATCGTCCTGGTAAAACAAACCAGCGTCGAAGAGGTTCACAACGGCTCCAGGATTGCCCGCCGTCACTGTGTATTGTGAGGGAGTGTTTGCCGCATAATCCGCAAGCGACGAATAAATGTAGGTTCCATTAAAGCCGCTTGTCGAGTAGTTAGAATCGCGCGTCAGCCGCAGGCGTACCCCAAAGTTGATCGAGTGACGTCCTACAATGTCCGTCGTGTAGTTTTGCAGCTCATAGCGATCCTGATTGTCCCGCACTGTACCGATAGTGTTGCCACCGCTCGTAAATGCGCCCTGTACGGTAACGGTTGGGTCGCTGTTCTGCGCAGCCTCCAGATCTCGATCGCGAGTGTACTGAAAGCGTGTTTCGTTGATCATGTTCGGGCTAAGGATCTGCGTATCGCTCAGCTGCAGTGTGTTTTCGTAGTTCGTTAGGTTGTAGGCCTGGCTTGCCAATGAAAACTGTGACACGCCATCGTTGGTTTCTTTCTGCCGGTCAAACATGTAGCGAACGCTTAATGTATTGTTCTTTCCAAGCTGAAAGTCGAATCGTGGGCTTACATCCAGACGCGACTGGGGATTTGTATAAGCCTGTGTGAAGTTATATTGGCTCCCGCTCGCATCGAGCAGTTCAGCGTTGACGATTGAGTTCGACTGATTATCGCGCCGAAACACATTCACAAACCATGAAGCATTCTTATTCAACGAGCCGCTGGCAAAGCCGTTCATAAACGTGCTGTAGTAGGGCGGCTCATTCGTTACAAAGGGATTCAGTGAGTTGAATGCCGAATCATTGCCATTGATCATCACCATGCCATGAAACTTGTCTGTTCCGGGCTTGGTGAGAATCTCAATACGGCCATAGCCCAGCTTGTCGTATTGCGACGAGAACGGGTTTTGGTTGACACGAATCTCTCGGATAGAAGATTTCGGAGGCAATTGTCCGCCCGTAAATCCATCGATGTAGATCTGCCCGCCGCTCGGTCCAGCCGAGGGACCTGCCAGCGCAGTCAGCTCATTCTGCAATTCGTCTGGATCATCGGACAGTGCATCAAGATCCTTACCCTTGATCACAATCGCGCTCGCATTGTTGTCAGGCGTTGTGTCCACGCCAACCGCATTTGCGTCCACCTGTACTTCCTGCTTTTCAACAGGCAACTGCATCACAACGTTGACCAGAGCAGACTTGCCTCCGTAAACCAGGACATCCTGTTTGCTCGCGTCTGCAAAGCCCTCGGCTGTGATCGCGAGGGCGTAGCGGCCTGGGACGAGGTTAGTAATCTCATAGGTGCCATCTGCCTTCACCGGCACAGTCTTGGAAAAGCCATCGGTATTAGAAATGACAATCGTAGCCGTCGGAATGAGCGCGCCCGTCGGGTCGGTTACCGTCCCGTGTACCGTTCCGGTAGCCGCTGGCTCCGCGTAGCCAACGCCGATGCACGTACCAGCCATTAGCAGAATCTGAACAAAAAGTGCGATTGATCGTAATGAACGCATTGCTGCGAACCTCCTGGCGAACGGAGCAATGCTTTCTCCGGAATCCGGAGTAATCAGGTCCACAACGGAGTCGCTGCAGCCTTGAGAGTGCGCATTGCTTCTCATTGGAGTAGACGGCAGTTCCGGATGGCGGCGTCTTAAGATTTGTAAAGTGCCAAAAACCCGGTGCCGGATGGTTCTCCATCGCGCGATACTGAATACAGACCATGCCCCACGAAACCGTGACCCGCGAGACAGTAGATACAGCGCCCAGGCCTGCGCTCCTGCTTGTGGACGATGACGCCGAGTTGTGCAAGCTGATGAAGGAGTACTTCACGCGAGCAGGTCATTCCATGGAATGTGTCTATGATGGAAGGTCCGGGCTCGCTGCGGCGCTGAGCGGCAAACATGATCTTGTCATTCTCGACGGAATGCTCCCTGCACTCGACGGCCTCGAGGTACTTCGCCAGTTGCGCAAGCGCAGTTCCGTTCCCGTCATCATGCTGACGGCTCGCACACAGGGCAAAGATCGTATTGCCGGTTTAGACAGCGGCGCAGATGATTACCTCCCAAAACCGTTTCTTCCCGATGAGCTCTTCGCACGTATCCGTGCCGTTATGCGTCGTTATAAAAACGCTCCGTTGGTAAAGTCCGATCAACTCACCAGCGGCCTGCTTGAACTCAATCCCGTAACGCACATCGTGCGTTATGCCGGAGAAGATCTCGATATCACGGACACTGAATTCCAAATCCTCGAAGTTCTGATGCGATCCCCTGGCCGCACCGTCTCACGCGACGAAATCTCCACTGTGCTTTATCAGCGGGAGTCGAGCCCGTTTGAGCGGTCTCTCGACGTGCATATTAGCCACCTTCGCAAGAAACTGGAACAGCGAGGCCTGCCGGCGATTCGCACTGTGCGCGGCGTCGGCTATATGTTTGCCACAGAAGAGAAGGGAAGCGAATGAAATCACTGCAATGGCGCATCGTTCTAATCTTTACCTTTGCGCTGCTGTGCTCTTCCTTCGCAATGTGGAAGATCTCCGATCGCATCTCGCATGAGGCTACGGGAGATTTTTTCAGAGGATCGGTTGATCTCGAGCTAGAGCAGGCAACGCGTATGTATGAGGAGGGAGGCTCACATGCGCTCGGTGTCTATCTTTCTGAGACCAACGCCGCTCTCCCTGGAGTTCGATACCTGACGGACGCGTCTGGACGCGATCTGGTCTCCGGCGTCGATCGCTCGAACATGCTTTCTCTTGAAAAAGGACCGCCCGGTCCGCCGCCGAAGGTGAATGGCCAGTTCGTATTCGTGAAGTCATCTGCTGATCGGCGTTATCATCTCATCCTGTTTGCGCCACCGCCTATCAAAATGGCGCGATTCATTCCCTACTTTGTCTCTGTGGCGCTTGCGATCATTCTGCTCGGGTGGATTCTGTCCATCGGCATCGTCTCTCCCTTGCATCGGCTGGCAGGCGCAGTCGATCGATTCGGTCGCGGAGATCTCTCGGCACGCGTAGCCATGACACGCCGCGATGAGATCGGCGATGTCGGCCGATCTTTTAACAGCATGGCTGATCGCATCGAAACGCTTTTGACCGCCGAGAGGCGGCTTCTTCAGGACGTTTCTCATGAGCTGCGGTCGCCGCTTGCCCGGCTCAGTTTTGCAGCGGAGTTAATGGGCAGTGCTGCCGATCCCGATGCTGCGCTCGATCGTATGCGCCGTGAAATCATGAGGCTCTCGCAACTCATCGCTACGCTGCTTGAGGTCACCAGTATTGAAGGCGACCCCTCATCTCGAGAAACTCAGTCTTTCTCAGTCACGCCGTTGGTTGAGGAGGTTGTTAGCGATTGCGCTTTTGAAGCCGAGTCGCGTGGAGTGCGGATTGAGAGCAGTCTTAATTCAATCGCGCGCCTTGAAGGCAACCCCGAACTGGTTCGCCGCGCTATCGAAAATGTGCTGCGCAACTCCATTCGATATTCGGGCAATGGTGCAGCCGTTCAAGTCAATGCGAGCGATGCCGGTGGCAGCACCACCATCACAGTGAGTGATTCTGGGCCTGGGGTTCCGGAAGAGATGTTATCGCGTATCTTCGATCCGTTTTTTCGCGTTGAAGCATCGCGTGAAACAACCTCAGGTGGAGTAGGCCTTGGACTCTCAATCGCGCGTCGCTCCGTGCTGCTGCATCATGGCCAGATCGCAGCACGAAATCTTTCTCCAGGACTGCAGGTCACGATCAGTTTGCCGATCTCACCAGGGCCGATCTCACCGGGATAGAGCAGCAAGTTTCTTCAGATCTCTCGCGTCTCAGATCTCTCGCGTCTTCGATAAGATTATTGACAGTGCTCAGCAGCCGAAGTGTACGATTTTTCCTTGACCAGTAATACAGCAGAAAAACCGTGCGCTCGCGCGCCGGCCTTCGTTACGCAGAGGGTTATGCACCGTCTATTCGAGTCGATCTCGTCCGTAAGAAGCTTCGTTATTGCTTTCGCGCTTTCGACACTTGCTGTCGGCGTTGTCGTTGCACAGCAGCCTGTCCAGCCGCAGCCTGTAGATCAATTCAGCGGTAATCCGCGCGTCGCGATCATCAGCGATATCGGCAATGAGCCAGACGATCAGATGTCTTTCGTTCGCCTGCTGATGTATTCGAATGAGTTCGATCTCGAAGCCATGATCGCTACCACTTCAACTTGGCAAAAATCTGCAAGCCATCCCGAGACAATGCATCAGCTCGTCCACGCCTATGGCGAAGTGCGCACCAATCTGCTCAAGCATGCCTCCGGCTGGCCAACTGCTGAGTATCTCGATCAGCATATATACGCAGGCCAGCACGCATACGGCATGGAGGCAACAGGCGCAGGCAAGAGCTCCGACGGTTCGCGTGCTCTTGCCGCTGCCATCGAACGCGACGATCCGCGTCCATTATGGATATGTATTTGGGGTGGTGCCAATACGCTCGCCCAAGCCCTCATGGACCTGCGTGCTTCAAAGAGTGCTGAAGAAACGAAGACACTGATCTCTCGCGTTCGTGTTTACTCCATCTCTGATCAGGACGATGCTGGTCCGTGGATTCGCCGCGAGTTTCCAAACCTCTACTACATCGTCACTCCAAGCCGCGCCAACAGTGACGGTTATTACATGGCAACGTGGACCGGCATCAGTGGCGATCGCTATTACCGCAACGGCGAAGGCGCGGACCCGAGTGTCGTCACCAACGAATGGCTCGACGCGAACATACGCTCCAAAGGCCCTCTCGGCAAAGACTATCCCAAATTCATGTTCATCATGGAAGGCGACACACCCAGCTTTCTCAATCTGATCGACAATGGACTCGATGCCCGGAGCAGGCCTGACTGGGGCGGATGGGGTGGTCGTTACGTTTATCTGCAGCCTTATGGAGAGACGCATCCCATCTGGACTCAGGGCGGTGACGAGTTTTTCCGCACAAGCTCACAGGACGCCGTGACCGGCATCGACGGTCGCACGCATATTTCGGATCAGGCCACAATCTGGCGCTGGCGTGATGCATTTCAGAATGATTTCGCCGCACGTATGGACTGGACCATCCATGACTTCGCTCATGCGAATCACAACCCGCAAGTTATAGTGAACGGCAGTGCCGGAACAGCTCCATTGCAACTGACAATGAAGGCTGGTCAGACAATTACACTTGATGCCGCCGGAACGTCCGATCCGGACCATCAGCATCTGACGTACAAGTGGTTCACCTACCCCGAAGCCGGCCTCACAGGTACACACGGAGCCGACGTTACGCTAACAGCAGCGGAGACAACAAAAGCGGAAGTACATGCCAATTCGGCCTGCAGCGCCGCGTGGATTCCCAATCTTGTGCCCTGCCGTGGCTCAGGCGTTATCCACATCATTCTCGCCGTAACAGACGATGGCTCGCCGCAACTTACTTCTTATCGGCGAATTATCGTGACTGTGCAACCGGGCACCGATAGTGCGGCGCGCCAATGATCGATACACAGCCCGCATGAGTCGACGTGTATTGTTTATCGAACATCTTGAGAAGACATTCGCGCTGTGTACCCAGTTCAACCCACGCCCAGACTAAGTTTCGCAGCCTGCGGTCTAGTGGCTGCGAAAGTATTGAATCAACGGAAAAGAAGCCAATCTGATTTACTCAGCCACTTTATCGCCGATGCCCTTACCGCCAGCTTCCGGATCTTCATCCGGGTCCGTTTCCATGGTGTCTGCTGGATCGATGGTTCCAAACGCGTCGTTGACCATCGCGTCGTCTTGCTCGTCATTGCTGAAAGGTACAAGGATGTCGCTCATGCCCGTTCCTCTGCCGCATAGCATACATCCGTTTTGCGCAACGTGGTATCAATCGCAATGTCAACATGTAACTTTCCGCACAGCTTCGTGCACCGGATCACAGAAAGGCGTGCGCGTGATAGCTGTTTACCAGGAACTGTCCTCCCAGCAACAGCAGGCAAACCCATAAGGCAACGCGAAGAGGCCGGCGCGGAATATGCGTACTCAGCAACGTCCCGATTCCTGCGCCAAAAATTCCGCCAATCACGAGTTGCCAGAGCAGCGTGGTGTTTCCTTGTGTCGAGCTCCAGTGTGCGCCGCTACCGATGAGCGAGAGGATGAATCCAAAGGCGATATCGGTTCCAACCACCTGCGCAGGCTCTAACTTGGTAAAGCTCAGTATGGCCGCAGACCCTAGCGCCCCGGCTCCTGCCGACGAAAAGCCAACCTCTGCGCCAACCGGCAGCATCAGCCACGTTAGCCACGAAGCGCGATCGCGCCGCACCTTGTCAGGATTTGGCGCTCGAAATGAATAGAGAATCTGATAGGTTGCCATGCCTACAAGAATTGCTCCGAGAATCCCATTAAGGACATTGTTCGCACCTGCCGTCACCAGATGTTTCAGAAACAACGATCCGACCAGCACTCCCGGTACTCCACCAAAGAGCATCAGTGCGAGCGTTCTCCATGACACATTGCCGCGAACGATCTGTGCGGGCACCAGAATGAACTTGACCACAGTTGCAAACAGTAGACCAATTCCGACCGCGACCGGCGCGGGTACGCCAAGAAACAGAATCAGTATCGGTACCGTAAGCGTCCCTGCTCCGACTCCTGTGAGCGAGATGAAGAACGCGATAAATAAACCCAGAATGTATGGCATGACGTGCTCGCTTTGTTGCCTTAATTGTTAGGAGCTTCGATATGAATGCCGCATTCCACCTTGCGGCCTGACCATCGTCCTGAACGCGGATCGTTGGGATCAACCGGCAGCGAAGTACATGGCTCGCACCCGATCGACGAGTAGCCGCGCGCATACAGCGGCAGCAGCGGAATCCCAAGTTGCTCGCAGGCATACCAGACGTCGCGTGTTGTCCAGTCGGCAAGCGGCGCCAGCTTCAGCACTTGCTTGCCGCCGGGCAGATGAAAGACGGCGGACTCCTCAAGCGCAGCGCGCGTTTTCGCCTGCTCACGGCGCATTCCGGTGATCCAAACGCGATACTCCGCAACAGCCTTAAATAGAGGTTCCACCTTGCGCAGCTTGCAGCACTGATCCGGAGCACTCTGATACAGCAGACCAAACTGCTGCTCCTGCTCCGCGACCGTCCGCTCTGGCAGCAGATTGATCAGGTTCAATCCCCACTCGCGCGTGATCGCATCGCGATATTCGTAAGTCTCGGCAAAGTGATAACCGGTATCGAGAAAGAGGATAGGCAGCGATGGATCAAGATCAATTGCCAGTCGCGCCAGCAACACATCTTCCGCCTGAAAGCTGCATGTAAGGCAGACATCGCCTTTGCCTGTGATCTCGCGCCGCAGCAGCTCTTTCACTGCATTCAGCTTCGTTTCGAGCTGCGTTTCCAAAGTTGCTGCGCTCATGCCTCATTCACCTTTTCTGTAGAACGTAAAATCCCTGCCGATTGCAGCAATCGATGAATCGCCGTCACAACATCTGCGGCATCATTGCCGTTAAGCTCGACCGTTACATCGCCAACACGCGCCGTAGACGAGCCTTCTTCGCGCTTGCGCTCAACAATCGTCAACAATCCAGCATTGCTTTGCAGTTCTGTAATGCGGTCCAGAAGCTGCGGATGGATCAGAAACTCTTCGTTATCCGCATCGATGCGAATCACAGCCGCACCGAGCGAAAAGAGCGAACGCTCGACGGCGTCAACAGCACCGGCAGGAGCAGCAATCTCAATCACGCCTCCGCGATGTCCCCAGTGCGCTTCGCGCTCTTGCAGGGAAACCTTGCCGAGCCCGGCGGTTGCAGAAACCGCTGCCGATGCGCCTGTTTCTCCATGCCGGATCATTCCCGCCGCAACCGTCGCATTGGTCGCCGGATCGATCAGAATGAATGCCCCGGTTGCGCGATTCTCTCCATACGGATCAAAAGCAATTGCGCTATTGAGTTGCAGCCGTACCACACCGATACTGTTCATCTCCAGCGTAGTAGCCGCCTCATGCCCCAGCGTCGCAACATCCGACCGATACTCGATGCCCGTCACAAACGCTGGCGCAGTTCTGCTGGCATGCTTGATCAAATAGCGCTTGTTCAACTCAAGCGGCTGCTGATTCATCCACACAAGCGCTGCCGTAACGCGAGTCGCAAGCTGCGCCTGCGATTCAATTGGCACAATCAGATCGCCGCGACTGATATCGATCTCGCGATCCAGCACCAGCGTCACCGACAACGGGGCCGACGCTTCACGCAGATCGCCATCCCACGTCACAATCCGTTCCACCTGCGCACGCACACCAGACGGCAGCACCGCTACTACATCTCCCTGGCGAACCGTCCCCGAAGCAATCTGCCCGGCAAATCCACGAAACGTATGATCAGGCCGGATCACCCGTTGCACCGGAAACCGGAAGGACGCATGATCCACATCCGCAGTGGGTTCGACCGATTCAAGCAACTCCAGAATCGAAGGCCCCTCATACCAGGCCATCGACGCGGACCGGTGCACCACGTTGTCGCCAAGCAGCGCGCTCACCGGCACAAACTGCGCCTCGACAGGATTACCTGTCTCAAGCGCAATCTGTTCAAGCAGCTCGCGGAAATCCTTCTCAATCGCGTGAAAAACACCCTCGTCAAATCCGACGAGATCCATCTTGTTTACGGCGACAAGGATATGCCTCACTCTCAGCAGCGAAGCGATATAGGCATGCCTCCGCGACTGCACCAGCACGCCTTTGCGTGCATCCACCAGCACAATCGCTGCATCCGCGGTAGATGCGCCAGTCGCCATATTGCGCGTGTACTGCTCATGACCCGGCGTATCGGCAATGATGAACTTTCGTCGCGAAGTCGAAAAGTAGCGATACGCAACATCGATCGTGATGCCCTGCTCGCGCTCAGCACGCAGCCCATCCGTCAGCAGAGCAAAATCAATCTGTCCAGGGGCCGTCGTGCCTTTGCCTTCGATCGATCGAACCTGATCCTCATACACTGACTGCGTGTCATACAGCAGCCGTCCAATCAGCGTGGACTTGCCGTCGTCCACACTGCCCGCAGTCGAAAAACGCAGCAGGTCTTTCTGTGACTCTTCGCGCAGAAACTCATGAATCGTCAAGCCAGTAAACGCAGTCGCAGCCATGATCAGAAATAGCCCTCCCGCTTCTTAAGTTCCATCGAGCCTTCCTGATCGTGATCGATCGCGCGATTGGCGCGCTCAGACGAGCGGAACGAAATCAGCTCCGCAATAATGTCCGGAATCGTCTCTGCATCCGATCGAATCGCGCCCGTGCAGGGGCTGCAACCCAGAGACCGCAACCGGCTCTTCACCATCTGCGGTTTCTCACCAGGCCACGCCACAAAATCCTGTTCAATCGGCAGCAGCGCATCGCCGCGTACATACATCGGCCGCTCCTTCGCGAAGTACAAATCAACTACCGGAATTTTCTCCACGTTGATGTACTGCCACACGTCCATCTCGGTCCAGTTTGAGATCGGAAAGACGCGAATGCTTTCGCCCGGATGAATGCGCGCGTTGTAGATATTCCAAAGCTCTGGCCGCTGATTCTTCGGGTCCCACTGTCCCGCGTTATCGCGGAAGGAATATATCCGCTCCTTCGCGCGCGATTTCTCCTCATCGCGCCGTGCTCCACCAAAAGCCGCGTCAAAGTTGTAATGCCGTAACGCATCCAGCAGCGCCTGCGTTTTCAGCAGCCCGCAGCAGCGTTTCGTATCCAGTGCAATCGGATTCGTCCCCGCGGCTATTGCCGGCTCATTGCGCCACACCAGCAGCTTCGCGCCAATCGAGCGCGCCATCTCATCGCGAAAGGTCAGCATCTCGCGGAACTTAAATCCTGTGTCGATATGCAGCAGCGGGAAGGGAATAGGCCCCGGATAGAAAGCTTTCTGCGCCAGGCGCAGCATCACCGACGAGTCCTTGCCAATGGAGTAGAGCATCACCGGACGCTCAAACTCCGAAGCCACCTCGCGCAGGATATGGATGCTTTCCGCCTCCAGCAGGCGCAAATGGCTGATACTTGGCGTTACCGCATCGGCCTGCTCTGAGTGGAGAGGATCGATGGAACTATTTGTGGGTACTGCTACCGGCATGGAGTCCTCTGTGTGGTTGAGGTACTGACGCCGGTAAGCAAATCAAAACAAACCCGGCTGGTCAGCCACGGGTGTGTCTTGCATATCTGCTTTCGCCTGGAAGTTGATTATGCGAAGGAAGAAGAGACTAGAGTGCGCACCCGTCGAAAATGTTCGACAGACGACAACAACACCGGTTTTGGGAACCGCAGCGCATCTCTTCTAAAGATGCTAACAGACGGCTGAGGTTGCAGCAAGTTGCGCAACCCCAGCCATCCCGGCCTAAAACAGAAACTTCAGCGCAAACTGAAGCTGCCGCGACGTCGTCGCCGTAGCCGTCAACACACCCGCGGTTGGCGACAGCGCTGCCGCCGTAGCTGGCTTTGCCGGAGTTGGCCCCGTGCTGAAGACTACTGGATTCGGTGTCGAGAAGTTCGCATGGTTCAGCGCGTTGAAGAACTCCGCGCGAAACTGGGCTCTTACGCCCTCATGGATCGTTGTTGTTTTGGCCAGCGATACATCCAGATCTGCAAGCCCTGGACCGATCAATGAATCGCGCGAAGTATTGCCAAAGCTCCCCTGATATGGCGCCTCAAACGCCTCTGGATTGAACCATTCACCCGGCGTGCGTGGGTAAAGCTCGCCATGGAAATCAGGGTTCAACTGCGGGCGCGCCGGATTACGCGAATCTCCATTGCCCGTAGGGTTATAACCAAGCTGCGGCGAAAACGGAAACCCGCTCTGCAACGAAGCAATGCCGCTTACCGTCCACCCGGAAACAGCCTGGCTTGCCACCGCATTACCAGGATCGAGCAACCGTCCGCGTCCCACCGGCAGATCCCAGCTTCCATTGATTGCTGCCGACTGGCTGATATTCGTCGCCGCCGGTCCGTAATCCACCTTCGCATTTGCAGGATACGAAACATATGCCGGAGTGTTCGCCGATACACTCGTGTTCCACGCCGATCCATCATCCAGATTGCGCGACCACGTATACACTCCACGCAGCTGGAACCCATGGCTGATCTGCTTGCGTACATCGGCTTCAAGGGCATGATAGTTACTGATGCCCTGCGACACCCAAGACGTCGTATTCGCCAGGTTTGGGTTCGCATACGTCGTCGTCGGATAGTAGATCGTCCCCGCTGTCAGCGCCGCGGGGCATGATGGATCGGGGCAGATCACCGACGCGGGAGTATTCATATCCTCCGACAGAATCTGGTGATACCCATGCGACCCAACATAGCCCACCGTCAGCGTCGTTGCAGGCGCAATCTCCTGTTCCACCTTCAACGTCCATGACAGTACCGTAGGCGTCTGCAGATTTGGCTGCACATTGCTTGGAGAAACCTGCCCGCCCGTTGCGCTCGTTGTCGAAAGAGCAGGCAGTTTGCTCACCACCGTGTTGCTATAAGAAAACGTCGTGTTATACGGCGCAGTCTGATCCAGCCGGTAATCCAGCGTGTCCAGCAGCGCGCGGTGTAGGCCAAAGCCGGCTTTCACCACCGTCTTGCCTTTGCCAAATGGATCCCACGCGAGCCCAACGCGCGGTTCCGGCATAAACTTGGCGCGATTGTCGGAAAGCGCCGAGCTGCCCACCGTCGGCGTCGTGTTAATCACGCCATCGGTAAAGAGATAGTTCGAAGCGCGCCCCTGCGCCTCATTCCATCCCGTTGATGACTCCACACGCAGCCCCGCTCGCAACTCCAGCCGGGGCGTTACTTTCCATGCGTCTTCCACAAACCCCGCGCTGAAAAGCGAGCGCCAGCCCAGCTCCGTTGCCGAGGGAACAATCGTGTACTTCGACACCTGCCCCTGCTCAAACGTGGCAAGCGTTGAAAACGAAGCCTGTCCGTACTGATACTGCGCCAGTGCATCGTTCGATTGCAGCCGCTGCAGCCACACGCCGGCCTCAAGCTGATGATGCCCGCGCGTGTAGTAGATATGATCATCTACCGTGAATAGATTGCGCGCCGTGGCATTGTCGCTGCCCGTATTCGCACCCGCCTGCGTAATCTGCGATGCTCCATTCGATGCGGTGCTACCCGCAATCACAATCGCTCCCACCGGCGCTCCATCCACCCATCCCGCAACTCCCCCGTCTACGAGGCTCTGAAATCCAAACGTTGCGCGCGAAAATCCAACTCGCGCCGTATTCAGCAGCCGCGAGGAGAAGATATGCTGCTCCTGCCCACTCAGCACCTGCTCTCGCAGATTTTCATAAATTGAAGAGTAAGGATTTGCCGATGGTGTCGTTGCATCACTGTCGTCAATCGTGTAAACCGCAAAGAACAAATCGCTCGGCGTCAGATTCCAGTCCGCGCGCGTCGTCCCAAAGTCCTCACGTACATGCTGCAGTGGATTCGAAAATGCTTCTGCAATCCCTTGACCAAGTTCGGTCGTTCCTTCAGGCCACAGCGCCAGCAACGGTTGCACGCTCGCAACTGTAGCCGCGCGCGCCGACGCATCAGGGACGAACGTCACATCGCTCAACCCAAGCCGCTGCCGATAACCCTCATAGTTGCCGAATAGAAATACCTTGTCATGGCGAATCGGGCCGCCCAGTGCCGCGCCAAAATTGTTCCGTTGAAATGGCGGAATATGTGCCTGGTCAAAGTAGTTCCGCGCATCGAGCGCACTGTTGCGGAAGAACTCATACACCGACCCATGCAGAGCATTCGTGCCCGATGCCGTGATGATTGAAACCTGCGCACCCGCTCTCTTGCCGTAATTCGCGCCATACGTATCGCTCACCACATTGAACTCGCGCACAGCCTCGACGCCCAGCAGTTGCCCGCTTGTTCCACCAGGCGTCACGTTAATCAGTGAAGCACCGGTGTACTCAATGCCATTTAACAGAAAAAGATTGTCCTGCGGCCTGCGCCCCGACACGGAAAACATGTTGCCGACAGAAGAGTTCGAAGTACCTACTCCGCCCGATCGTTGTGTTGTGTAGTTGACCGCCGCCGGATTCAACTGCAGTAGCTGGTCAAAGCTGCGTCCATTCAACGGCAGCTCTTTCACCTGCCGCTCATCCACCAGCCCCTGCGTCTGCAACGTTGAAACATCAACTCCGGGCTGCGAATCAGAAACTGAAACAGTCTGCTCCACCTTGCCCACAGCCAGCACAAAACGAAGCTGCACATTCTGGCCCACGGTTACGGTGATGCCCGCCTGTTCCTGCGAAGCAAACCCATCGCGTTCGACCGTTACTGCGTACACACCCACCGGAATCGAAGGGGCTGAGAATGAGCCTTCCGGCCCGGTGACCAGTTCGCGTGTATTGCCCGTCTCCTGGTTGCGAACCGTCACATGCGCACCGCCGACTGCTGCGTTGCCCGGATCTGTGATCGAGCCGGAAATAGTACCACCAACGAGCTGACCGATTGCGGCATCTGGCAAGAGCATCACAGCAAAAGCGAACAAAAAAGCAAGAGTAGGCAAAATTACCCGTGTCTTATACATCGAACTTTCCTCAAAATCGAATGAATGAAATGGAATGAGACGGCTTCAGGCGCAGAAGATCAGCGACAACAACAGGCTCGCTGCATGTAGCCATGCCGGAGAAACTGTGGATGGGATTGCATAGCGGTCAAACGAAAACTCCGGAACTGCGATGAGGTTGTTGGGGAAGAGTGCGAACCAGTTAGTTCGCCAGAGAAGAGATGATTAGCGAAGACAACAACAGGCTGCGAGCGTCTGGGAGACACTCAAGCTGACCATGTTTTCGCTAAACACCATCACAATCGGAGAGTACCACAGGTTGCAATCTCAAGCGAATCGGCCCACCCCGAAGATGACTGGGGGGGCACATCGCCCAGTCACCCGGCAACCGGAAGCTTCAGCGCCAAGATCTTCGTTTTCCCTCGAAAAATCAGCTCTTTTGAAACGGCAAAATACAATCTCATGATTATTGTATGCAACATCGTATACTATAAACACATCGCACTTCTCGACTTCAGACTTCTCGGTCCAGTCTGATACACAAGGGCTTATATCCGGATTTGCGATTCCTGATGCTCGGATAATTCAAAAGATCGCGGACCTCAACAGACCGCCAGGGGATACGAATGCAATCACACCTGCCTCAACGGATCGAAGTCATTGACTCCCACACGGCAGGGGAGCCAACACGCTGCATCATCTCAGGCGGCCCGCAGCTCGGCGCCGGGTCGGTTGCAGAACGGCTCGCCCGGCTTCGCGCCAGCCATGACGTGTATCGCCGCGCAGTGCTGTGCGAGCCTCGCGGTTCCGATGTTCTCGTAGGCGCGCTGCTCGTTGAGCCGGCAGATCCCGCATCCGCCGCCGGCGTCATCTTCTTTAACAACGCAGGCTATCTCGGCATGTGCGGCCACGGAACCGTCGGCGTCGCCGCCACACTCGCGTATCTCGGCAGGCTCAGTCTCGGTCGTCACATCTTCGAGACGCCTGTGGGCAACGTCACCGTCTCTCTCGCAGAGTCCGGCGAAGTCACCATCGGCAACGTCACCGCATATCGCCATCGCGCGCGTGTTCCCGTCGAAGTCGATGGTTATGGCACGTTGTATGGCGACGTAGCCTGGGGCGGCAACTGGTTTTATCTCATCGAAGAGCATCCATTTCAATTGCTCATCGAGAAGGTTGAGTCGCTGACGGACTTCACTTGGAAGGTCCGTAAATCACTAACCGAGCAGGGCATCACCGGTGCGAACGGTGCGGAGATCGACCACATCGAGCTCTTCGGTTCACCACTCGATCCCGCCAATCACAGCCGCAACTTCGTGCTGTGTCCCGGCAAAGCGTATGATCGCTCACCCTGCGGCACCGGCACCAGCGCCAAGCTCGCCTGCCTCATCGCCGACGGCAAGCTCAAGCCCGGCCAGCCATGGCGTCAGGAAGGCATTCTCGGCAGCGTCTTCACCGGCTGTATGCAGCAGGATGGTGACCGCCTCATTCCCACTATCACCGGCTCCGCTTATGTTACTGCTGAGTCCTCACTCATCTTCGAGCCAAACGATCCATTTCGCACCGGCATCTCCACCAGTGAGGCAATCGCTGGATGACCCAGCCCGCCATCTTCGACGTGGCGATCGCCGGCGGAGGCATCGTAGGCGCAGCCTGCGCACGTGCTCTCGCGCATCGCGGCCTAAGCGTCGCTCTCGTAGAACGCGATGTGCTCGGCTCCGGAGCCACGTCTGCCGGCATGGGCCATGTCGTCGTCATGGATGACTCCGAAGCTCAATTCGCACTCACACGCTACTCGCAGCAGCTCTGGCGCGAACTCGCACCAAAGCTTCCCGCAAATTGCGAATACGAAGAGTGCGGCACCCTCTGGGTAGCAGCCGACGAAGAAGAAATGGCTGCCGTTGAGCAGAAGCATCGCTGGTACGGTGATCGCGGTGTGCCCACCAGCACCCTCACCGCATCAGAACTCTCCGCAGCCGAACCCAATCTACGCAGCGGCCTTGCAGGCGCTCTGCTAGTTCCGCAGGATTCCGTCGTTTATCCGCCAGTCGTCGCGCTTACCCTCGCCCGCGAGGCCGAAAAACTTGGCGCAGCTCTCTACATCGGCAAGCAGGTCCACATCCTCAGCGATGGCAAGCTCGTGCTGCAAGACGGCAGCATAATCCGTGCTCATACCATCATCAACGCGCTCGGCTCTGAATCGGCGCGCATCACGCCAGGCGTTCCCGTCCGCAAACGCAAAGGCCATCTGCTCATCACCGACCGCTATCCCGGTTTCGTTCGTCATCAGCTCGTCGAGCTCGGCTATCTCAAAAGCGCGCACAAATCTACCGGAGACTCCGTAGCCTTCAACGTGCAGCCGCGCAGCACGGGCCAGCTTCTCATCGGCTCCTCGCGTCAATACGGCGCTGAAACCAGCGAAGTCAACCAGCCCGTCGTGAGCGCCATGTTGCAGCGCGCTATCGAATACATTCCGCGCGTCGCCGATCTCAAAGCCATTCGCATCTGGACCGGCTTTCGCGCTGCCACTCCCGACAAGCTGCCGCTCATCGGCCCTTACAGCGACGATCAATCGCTCTGGCTCGCCACCGGCCACGAAGGCCTCGGCATCACCACATCCTTGGCGACAGGCGAGCTCATCGCCGACCTGATCACAGGCCGCACAACCGCAATTCCCTGCGAACCCTATCTGCCCGCCCGCTTTGCCAATGCAAATCAAGCAAATCATCTAAGCAAACCATGAGAGTGAGGAAGCCCATGCAATGGACTGGAGTCATGCCGGCATTAACCACGGCATTCAATGAAGATCTCAGCATCGATCACCCATTCGTAGCACGCCACGCGCAATGGCAGGTCGAGAACGGCGTCACCGGCCTCATCGCCCTCGGCTCGCTCGGTGAAGCCGCCACCATGGCCTTCGACGAAAAGCTCGACCTCATCGCAACGCTCGTCCGCGCTGTCGATGGCAAAGTGCCGGTCGTCGCCGCCATCTCCGCGCTCTCCACCAGTGAAGCTGTGGCGCTCGCAAAAGCCGCATACGCAAAGGGCGCGCAAGGCCTCATGATCTTGCCGCCCTATGTCTACAAGGGCGACTGGCGCGAGATGAAAGCTCACGTCGCCGCAATCCTCGAAGCCACTCCACTCACCGCCATGCTCTACAACAACCCGGTAGCATACGGCACCGACTTCCTGCCCGAGCAGATTCAGGAACTCGCCACAGAATATCCCAACCTCAAAGCAGTAAAAGAGTCCTCAACCGATGTCCGTCGAGTCACCGCCATCCGTGCGCTCGTCGGCAATCGCCTCTCCATCTTCGTCGGAGTCGATGACGCCATCGTCGAGGGCATCAACGCAGGCGCCACAGGCTGGGTCGCCGGACTTGTCAACGCTTTCCCACGCGAGAGTGTCGATCTCTTCCGCCTCGCCAGCGAAAGCAAATCCGCCGAAGCCTTCGAGCTCTATCGCTGGTTCCTACCCCTGCTCCGCATGGACACCGTGCCCAAGTTTATCCAGCTCATTAAGCAAGTCCAGCAGGAGATCCACGTCGGAAGCGCCCGCGTTCGCGCTCCGCGTCTCGAAGTCATCGGCGAAGAGCTAGCCGCCACCCGCGCAGCTGTGCAGCACGCAATCGCAAGTCGCCCCAGCATCGCAGTCGCCAGCACGCAACTCACCGTCAAAGCTGCTGCAAAATAATCACAAAGATATCAGCAAGCGAAGAGGGCAGCCTTACCAGCTGCCTCGCTCGCCAAACATATCAATCACACGCGCCAGGCGCTTGCAGCCATTCTCCCAGTTCAGGCGCAACGCCAGCTCCAACTTGTCGGCATTGCCTTCCTTCACCGCGTCAATGATCGCCTCATGCTCTTCCGTCGAGAGCGTCAGATCATTGATGATCGAGCTTGCATACAACCGCCAATACCGCTCCGTCTGCGGCTCAATCGCCTTGTGCAGCGTCTTCAGCCTCGGCCCCGCGCCAGCCATCACCACCAACCGGTGAAACTCCCGATCGAGATCGAAGATGTTCGCGCCCTCGATCACGCGCTCTTTGGCAATCCTGATCAGCTTTGCATTGATCTCGGAGAGCTTACCGGCCAACTCTGTGCGTGCTGCTTCCGGCAGCACAGCCGCGCGGCGACCAGCCAATCCCTCAACGCACCCAATAATCGGATACAGCTCGCTCGCATCTTCCTTCGTCAGCGAAGAAACCAGCATCCGCGACTTGCTTCCATTGCGCTGCTCCTGCACATAGCCCTCGCGCTGCAGCAGATACAGTGCACCGCGCACCGGCGTCCGGCTCATGTTCAGGTGCTGGCACAAATCGTTTTCAACAATCCATGTGCCCGGCGACAACTTGCCATGCACAATCAGTTCGCGAATCCGCTGAAACGCTATCGTCACACTCGTGCCATGTTCTGCCTTGGCCGAGGCTGTACGCGGAATCTTGGGCTTTGATTTATTGATGGCTGAGATAGGCATAGTGAGAGTCGAAACGAGAATCTCGCTGCAGGCCAGAGAATCTACCGCGATTTTACACGGTTTCCGATCGAAGCATCCTGCTACTCATGGTGGACGCCGGCTTCATCAACAGCGGCAATCGTGCCCACACTCGCTGGAAACACTGGTGGACGCGGCGCAGGCGCGTGCCATCCGTACAGAAACTGCGTTGCAGGCCCGCAGATGCGTCCCTGGCACGGCCCCATGCCGCACCGCGTATGCAGCTTCGCCTCGCGCCATGAATGGCACTCACGCAGCGCACCATGCGGCACATCCTCGCAGCGGCAAACCAAAGTATTTTCCTGCGCAAGACCACGCAGTTCCTCACGCAACGCAAACGCCGCAGCCAGCCGCTCAACAAATCGCAACTGCTTATCGCGTGCAGCAAACAGCGATCGTGCCTTTTCGATCCTTCCAGCAGCAGAGAACCCCGCAATTCGCCCCTCAACCTGAGCCTTGTCCACACCGCCAATGCCTGTTGCTTCGCCTATGCAATAAATGCTTGTGCACGAGGTCTCCTGCGTTTCCTCTACGCGAACAAACCCATTCTCCAGCCCGCATCCCAGCAACTGCGCCAGCTCAGTATTCGGCACAAGATGATACCCAACACCAAGCAGGTCAGCTTCGACCGCAAAGCTCTCCGAGCCGTTCGTAATCGTGAGTCGCTCCAGCTTCCCATCTCCGCGAGCCTCGCTGACCCAATGGCCGAAGTAGTATTTCGTACCCATCGTCCGCAGCCGATAGCGCAAACCCTCCATCAGCTTTCCCGGCGCACTCGGCGCCAGATGCATGCCAAGGCTCATCAGCCGCGACAACGGCGCCTGCTCAACCACCGCAACGATCTTCGCCCCAGCCTCATGCAGATGAGCCGTCACGGCCATCAGCAGCGGACCAGTCCCTGCCAGCACAACGCGCATACCGCGAACATCGAAGCCCGATTTCGCAAATGCCTGCAGCCCGCCCGCACCATAGATCCCCGGCAGCGTCCATCCAGGAAAGGGAAGAAACAGTTCTCTCGCGCCAGTCGCCAGTATCAGCTTCCTATAACGCAGATCGCGAAATCCTCCCAGCCCCTCGACGCGGATAAACGGTGTCCCCAAAGCATCCGTCCCGGCATCCGTAGCGCGCCATCCGCACAACACATCAACCTTCGCGCTGCGAATGCGCTCCATCCACTGCTCCGCAGAGTGCGAAACGCTCACAGCAGCGTTGCCGCGCCGCCAGATTTGTCCGCCCGCTGCTGGATTATCATCTTCCAGCCCAACCTGCAAACCAGCTTCAGCAGCAGTCGCCGCCGCTGCCAGCCCACCAGGCCCCGCGCCAATCACCAGGCAATCGTAAACGCCGCTCATTCGGTCACGACCACCATTCCCGGCTCGCATACAAGCTGACACGTAAGCTGATGCGCGCGCCCGTTCACGCTCGCGCGGCACTCAAAGCAGATGCCCATGCCGCACAGCGGCTGCCTTGCCTCACCACTTATCGAGACGCGGCTGCCTGCACCGTGCTGCAGCAGCGCCGCCGCCACAGTCGCGCCCTTCGGTACTTCGACAATTCGGCCATTCAGCGAAATGGCAGTCCCTTCCTTCAAAGCCTCTCCTGTCAAAGCTCTTAGGTCTTCAGCTTACAATGGCTATCGCCATAAGCTGCGATAGTGATTTCGTCTCGCAGTTCTCAAACCCTCATGGAAAACGTTATCCTTCCAATCGATAAAAGATTCTCCTGCCAGAACAAGAATACGAGGTGTGCGCATATGAATGACGGCTTCAGCCGTAGACGTTTTCTCGCCAGCTCAGGAGCACTCGGAGCAGCAACGCTCTTTCCATCCAAAGCTGCCCTTGCATCCGCACCCGCTCGCAGCGAACAGGTCGCCTCTGCAAGCAGCGCAGATGTCGCCACCCGCAACCTTGTCCATTCCTCCGTCTCCAAGGTCAAATGGCAGGCTGAGCCATTCGCCATGCCCGACGTCCGCCTGCTCCCCGGCCCTTTCAAGCAGATGATGGAGCTCAACCGCAGCTTCCTCTACTCTCTACCCAACGACCGCCTCGCGCACAACTTCCGCGTCACTGCAGGCATCCCATCCGACGCCGATCCGCTTGGCGGTTGGGAAGCCCCCGACTGCGAATTGCGCGGCCACTACGTCGGCCACTATCTCTCGTCGTGCGCTTTACTCCACGTCAGTACCGGCGACGAGCCCATCCTTCACAAGGCCAACGATCTCGTCCAAATCCTCTCCGAGTGTCAGGCTAAAGACGGATACCTCGGCGCATATCCCACCGCCTTCTACGACCGCCTCCGCAGGCATGAGCAGGTCTGGGCGCCCTTCTACACCTACCACAAGATCATGGCCGGACTCATCGATATGTATGAGCACACTGGCAACAAACAAGCCCTCGATATGGCCCTGCGCATGGCCGACTGGGCCGATACTTATGCTCGTTCTTTCACTGACGACGATTGGCAGCGCGTCCTTCTCGTCGAACAGGGCGGCATGATGGAGTCTGCATTTAATCTTTACGCCATCACCGGCAACGCCAAGTATCGCGAGTTGGCCTATCGCTTCGAGCACAAGAAGATCTTCGATCCGCTCGCCGCCAATGAAGACAAGCTCGACGGCAACCACGCCAATACCAACATTCCCAAGGTAATCGGCGCGGCCCGCGGCTATGAGCTCACGGGCGACACGCGCTACAAAGCCATCAGCGAAAACTTCTACCGCATCGTCACCGATCACCACGCGTACTGCACCGGTGGCACCAGCAACGGTGAGATGTGGCACGCCTCCGACGCCATCGCCAAAGAGCTAGGCCCGGCAGCCGAAGAGTGCTGCTGCTCCTACAACATGATGAAGCTCGCACGTCATCTCTACGGCCAGAGCCCGCAGCCTCAATTCTTCGACTACTACGAGCGTCTGCTTTTCAACGTTCGTGCCGGTACACAGGACCGCAACGGCATGCTGATGTATTATGTGCCGCTCCAGCCCGGCATGTATAAGACCTTCGGCACGCCCTTCGACGCCTTCTGGTGCTGCACCGGAACCGGCAGCGAAGAGTACGCCAAGCTCACCGACTCCATCTACTTCCACGACGAGAGCTCGGTCTACGTCAATCTCTTCATCGCGTCTAAACTCGATTGGAAAGAACGCGGCCTCGAGCTTCGTCAGACTACAAAATTTCCCAATGACGAGCGCATCACTCTTACCATCGATGCCGCCCCGTCGCAGCCAACCGCGCTCAAGGTTCGCATCCCCTACTGGGCCACCAAGGGAGTAACCCTCAGCATCAATGGCGAAACACAATCCGTCGCCGCCGCTCCTTCCACCTATGCCACGCTCGAACACCCATGGAAGGCTGGCGACACCGTCACCATCGATATTCCGCTCACGCTTCATATCGACACCGCGCCCGATGATAAGCAGGTCCAGTCCGCAATGTATGGCCCGCTTGTTCTCGCCGCGCGTCTCGGCACTGAAGGCCTCACCACCTCGATGATCTATGGAGGCAGCGGTCCCCGCGGTTTCGACGATGGCTATCCAATGCCTGAAATCGATCTGCGCCGCCGCCGCAATAATCAGGCTGCTGCGGCCACAGCGGCTCCCTCTGATGATGTGTGGTTTGAACAGATCGAAAGCTCGCCTCAGTACCCGCTGCAGTTCCGCACCAAAGGCCGCGAACCGCAGCACACCCTCGTTCCGCTAAGCCAAATCACAGACGAGCGCTACTCCGTCTATCTGCGCAAAGTAACCGATACTGAGTCGGCTTAAACGCGCCATTCACCAGCCTGCACCACCACTAGGGGTGCCCCAGGTCTCGCTTCTGAGACCTGGGAATCACTAAAGCTCGCATCACCACCACGGCTTGTCATCCTGAGCGAAGCGAAGGATTTGTTTTTGCCGTTGCTTTTGCTTTTCTTGTCTGTCATTCCCGAAGGGAATCCGCTTCTCCCTGACCATGCATCAACAGGACACACTCACACTTCACACCCGCCCCTGTTTTTCAAATCCTGTACCGCCCAGCCTCTACCATAGCCGCGGCAATCTCCCGTCCCAGTATCACCGCATTCGCCGGCTCATGCTTCGCCAGCCGCCGGAAGATCGTCATCTGCGTTCGCAGCATGTCTCCTTCCGCCACTGCACCAAGCACGCGCTCCGCTGCCGTCTCGATCACCCGAAAAGCCCGCATCGCATAATACTTCGCGAGCTTCACCCCCGGCGCATTCGCCTTCCTCTGCTTCTCCGCGCGCAGAATGCAGCTCTCCATCGTCAGCGTTTCAATCAGAATGTCCGCCAGCGCTCCCATCACTTCCTGTTGCTCGCCAAGATCATTCCCAAACCGCTGCGACGCCGCTCCCGAAGTAAACAGCGCCAACTTCTTCGCACTCGCCAGCAGAGCGCGCTCCGCCGCCATGGGCCCGTCATAGCTCACTCGCTCGCCAGGCCCCGCCATCACCTCATCCATCACCTTCTTGATCGCCGGCATCAGCGGCAGCGTCCCGGCCACGGCTCGCTTAATCATGAACCCCGTAGCGATCAGCCGGTTAATCTCGTTCGTCCCCTCAAAGATTCGGTTAATACGCGAATCCCGGTAACTCCGCTCCGCCGGATACTCCTCCACATACCCATACCCCCCGTGAATCTGCAGCGCATGATCCGCCACCCGCTCCAGCGCTTCCGACCCCAGCACCTTCAGGATCGAGCACTCCACCGCAAACTCTTCAATTCTCTTCTGCACATCCTGCGCATACGTCGCCGAATCGTGATTCAAATCCGCCAGTGCCGCATCAATCGCTCCCACCACGCGATACACCGCCGACTCCGTTGCATAAATCGCCGCCGCCGAGTCCGCAATCTTTTCCTGAATCAGCCCAAACGTCGCAATTGGCTTCCCAAATGCCACGCGCTCCTTCGCATATCGCACCCCATTGCGAAACGCGAACCGCATCCCGCCCAGCGTCCCCGCCGCCAGCTTGTACCGCCCCACATTCAAAATGTTGAAAGCAATGTGATGCCCCTTGCCCGCCGTCCCCAGCAGATTCTCCACCGGCACCCGGCAATCCTCCAGCACCAGCGGACACGTAGAAGACCCGCGAATCCCCAGCTTGTGCTCCTCAGCCCCCACCGAAAGCCCGGGCGTCCCGCGCTCAATCAGAAACGCCGAAAATTGCTCGCCATCGATCTTTGCAAACACGGTGAAAAGATCCGCAAACCCCGCATTCGAGATCCACATCTTCTCGCCATTCAGCACATAGTGCTTGCCGTCCTCCGACAGCTTTGCCCGCGTGCGAATATTCATCGCATCCGACCCCGCCGAAGATTCCGACAGCGCATACGCCGCGATCCACTCGCCGCTCGCCAGCTTCGGCAGATACTTCGCCTTCTGCTCGTGCGTCCCGTACCACACCAGCGGCATCGTCCCAATCGTGCAGTGCGCGCCAAGCGTCACAGAAAACCCACCCGATACGCTCAGGTTGTCGGCCACAATCGCCGACGTAATCTTATCCATCGCCAGGCCGCCATACTCCTCCGGAACATCCACTCCCAGCAGCCCCAGCTCACCCAGTTCGCGCATCAATTCGCGCGTGACAGCAAAATCCTTCTCCTCAATCGCCTCAGCCTGCGCCAGTATCTTCTCTTCCGCGAAGCTCGTCGCAGTCGACGCAACCTGCCGCTGCTCCTCTGACAAATCCTCCGGCGTGAACACATCATCCGGAGTCAAATCCTCGAGCAGAAAACTCCCGCCCACCACTCGCTTCGCCACGCTTACCCCCGCCTCAACAGTCATCGCGATCCCTCCGCCAGCAAATCAATCCTGCAGATTCTCAAAGATCCCCGCAGCACCCTGCCCACCGCCCACACACATCGTCACCATGCCATAACGCGCCTTGCGCCGCTTCATCTCCGGTAAGATGCTCGCCGTAAGCTTCGCGCCCGTGCATCCCAGTGGGTGCCCCAGCGCAATTGCGCCGCCATTCACATTCACGCGCTCCATGTCCATGCCCAGCGTGCGAATCACCGCCAGCGACTGCGCCGCAAATGCCTCGTTCAACTCAATCACGTCAATGTCCTCAAGCCTCAAACCCGCCAGCTTCAACGCTTTCGGAACCGCATAAACAGGCCCGATTCCCATCTCCTCCGGCAAACACCCCGCATACGCAAACGACACAAACCGTGCCAGCGGCTTCAGCCCTAGCTCCTTCGTGCGATCCGCCGACATCACCACCACCGCTGCCGCTCCATCCGATGTCTGGCTGCTGTTGCCCGCCGTCACCACACCCTTCGCGTGAAACACCGGCTTCAGCTTCGCCAGCGCCTCAATCGAAGTATCAGCACGCGGCCCCTCATCAACCGCAAAGATAATCTCATTCTTTGAAGGCTTTCCATTTCCATTGCGCTCTGAACTCACCACCGTCACCGGCACAATCTCATCGTTGAACTTGCCCGCACCAATCGCCGCCAACGCCTTCTTATGACTCGCCAGCGCAAACGCATCCGAATCCTCACGCGAAATCTCGTAATGTTTCGCCACGCGCTCCGCCGTCAGCCCCATCGACATGTAAGCGGTGGGATGATTCTCCATCAGCCATGCATTCGCCGAAACCTTGTTCCCGCCAAACGGCACAAACGACATCGACTCCGTACCACCCGCCACAATTGCATCCGCACCGCCGCCGCGAATCCTCTCCGCAGCAAGAGCAATCGTCTGCAATCCTGAAGCGCAGTAGCGATTCACCGTCATCGCGCCCGCTTCCACCGGCAGCCCCGCACGCAACGAAATCAGCCGCGCCACATTCATGCCCTGCTCACCCTCCGGCATCGCGCAGCCAATAATCACATCATCAATCTCTTTCGCATTTAGTTCAGGCACACGCTCCAGCGCGCCCTTCACCGCATACGCACCCATATCATCCGGCCGCGTAAATCGCAGCGTCCCCCGCGGAGCCTTGCCCACCGCAGTCCGCACCGCACTAACAATCACAGCTTCTCTCATCGCTCACCCACACTCACACTTCACACTAGTTCCGCAGTGGCTTACCCGTCTTCAACGTAAACCCAATCCGCTCCATCGTCTTCTTCTCACCACACAGCGACAAAAACGATTCGCGCTCTAGATCCAGCAAATACTGCTCATCCATCAGCGTTCCCGCCGTCGCATCGCCACCCGTCAACACCCGCGCAATGTGGTTCGCCACCTTTGCATCGTGATCGCTGATGTACTCACCCTCGCGCATCAGATACACACCCAGCTTCAGCGTCGCCTGCACACTCTCACCCGGCGCGGCAATATCCCTCCGCATCACCGGCGCGACATAACCTTCGTTCAGCAGCCGCAGCGCCTGGTCCTTCGCATCGCTCACCAGCCGCGCACGATTCATCGATATTGCATCTGTATCGGAAAGAAATCGAAACGCGCGCGCCTCTTCCGCAGAAGTAGAAACCTTCGCCATCGCAATCGTCTGAAACACACCTTTGATCGTCTCAATCGAATCCACCGATCCCGGTCTCGGATCGCCACCTACCACCGCCGCCGCATCCAGCGCGCGCAGCAACATCTCCTTGCACCCGCCTCCGCCCGGAATCAATCCCACACCCGCTTCCACCAGCCCGGCGTACAGCTCCAGATGCGCCTGTCTCTGCGCCGCATGCAGTGAGATCTCCGTTCCTCCGCCAAGACACATGCCAAACGGTGCGACCACCACTGGCCTCGCACAGAACTTGATTGCCTGCGTCATCTCCTGGAACCCGCGAATGCTCCAGTCAATCTCATCCCACTCCTCGTCCTGAATTCCCAGCAGCAACTGCATCAGGTTCGCACCGACAGAAAAATTCTGCCCATCGTTCGCAATCACAAATCCGGCAAAGTTGCGTACCGCATCGCTCTCCGGCTGCAGTTGCTTCTTCACAAAGTTCACAATGTCCGAGCCTAAAGAATTCATCTTCGAGTGAAACTCGAAGCACGCAATGCCATCGCCAAGATCGACCAGCGAAATCGAAGAGTTCTCCGCAAACACCCCGTTGCTGCGTTTGTAACTCGCTATCGGCGCGTGCTCCACGGCAAGCATCACTGGTTTGTATGCGCCAAACTCAACGTCGAAGTATTCAGTGCCATCTGCGCGATACCACGACTCGCCGCCGGCAGCCAACAGCTTCTCAACCACCTCAGGAATAGGCTTCCCCGCAGCGCGCATTTTTTTCACCGTGCGCGTCACGCCCGCCGCATCCCACATCGCAAACGGCCCAAGCTCCCAGTTAAATCCCGCTTGCATCGCGCGGTCGATATCTACCAGTGTTCGCGCCACTTCGCCAATGCGATTCGCAGAATACGACCAAAGCTCCGGCAATGCCTGCCAGTAAAACTGCGCCGCGCGATCCTTCTTCGGATCGGCATCCATCACCAGCTTGATGCGCGCCGCAACCGAGTCACTGTTCTTCGCCATATCTACCGTGACGAAATTCGGCTTAGTCGAAGCGCGATATTCCATCGTCTCCGGCACAAGCACCAGCCGGTTCTCCTTGCCATCGGCGCCGCGCTCTTTCTTGTAAAAGCCCTGCTTTGTCTTATCGCCAATCCAGTTGTGCGCCATCAACTGCTCAATTACTTCGGGCAGCTTCACGTCTGCGCGCTCGTCATGCGTCGACTCAAGAAAGTTCTTCGCCACATGCCCCAATATGTCGATGCCAACCAGATCAGCCAGCCGGAACGTGCCCGTCTTCGGCCATCCAATCACTGGCCCGGTCAGTGTATCGATCTCCTCGATGCTCAATCCCTGCTGCTGCATGATCGCAAACGTATTAAGCATCTGGAACGTGCCGATGCGGTTGGCGATAAAGTTCGCCACATCGTTCGCCGGCACGGCGGTCTTGCCTAGTCGTCGATCGCAGAACGTTGCAATTGCATCAATCGCCTCAGCATCGCTTTCCGGTGTGGCAATAATCTCCACCAGCCGCATATACCGTGGCGGATTGAAGAAGTGCGTACCAAACCACCGCTTGCGTAAATCGGCAGGCAACTCCGCACCAATCTGCGTGACCGGCAGCCCGCTCGTATTCGTCGTAAAGAGCGCCGTCGCATGCAGATGCGGAGCAACCTTCGCAAGTAGCGCGCGCTTGATCTCAAGGTTCTCCGCGACAGCCTCAATCACCCAGTCACAGTCTTTCAGCTTTTCAAGATCGTCGTCGAAATTTCCAGGCGTAATCCGGCTCGCAAATGTCGGATCGGTAAATGCCGCAGGCTTCGACTTCCCAAGACTCTCAACAGCTTTGCGTGCCAGCGTGCTTCTGTCACCCTTCGCCCCATCCACATTCGCCGGAACCATATCCAACAGCAGCACCGGCAATCCAGCATTGGCAATATGCGCCGCAATGCGCGAGCCCATCGTCCCCGCACCCAGCACAGCCGCGCGTCGTATGTCATATTTCTGTAAACGTTGCGTATGACCCGGAGAAGATACCGTATCGGCAAAATCAGAAACAAGCGCCATGCAAGCACCTCTGCTGCGGAGCCTAATGCGTCAGACGCTCCATTGTACAGACGGCAAGCATGTAGATACTGTTCGGTTTCAACCGCCCGCATCCCCCACCAATCTGCGGGTGCCCCATCCTTTCGGCGTTCTGTGCCGAAAGGGTGGGAACCACAAATGCCCGCACCAGCAATTGCTTGTTGTTGTCCTTGCTTTTCTTGCCTGTCATCCCCGAAGGGGATCTGCTTTCCGTCCGCACCACCACAAACAGGGGTGCCCCATTCATTCGGCGTTTGTTGGCGAATGAGTGGGAAACCGCCATCGTTTGCACCCTCATCAACACAAGATCCCATTCGCGCAAAGCGCGAACCGGACTGGCGTTTCTTCACGCCTTCCAAAGCATTCGGATCGCATACGCCATAGCGAGAAAGCACAAGATCCAGAACACAATCGGCGCAGCCGCTCCCTCAAACTGCACCGTGCCTAACTTGACGCTGATCGGCCCCTCGGTAATACGCAACACCAGCACCAGGAAAAGCGATCCCACGGCAGCCGCCGGAAGGCCCACAACAGCCGCAAAATGTGCTTCCGTCACCTTCAGCCACGCACCCTCTTTCAGCCCACGCCGCATCACGATCCAGAAGAACAGCAGCGTCATCAGCGTCACCAACCCAACCGCGATCCAACTCATCACCTGCTGTAGTTCCGTCATCCGTCAGCCTCGGCTATTCACAAAATTGTTCAGAACGGGGGATTTCGCATGATTCTACGCCCTACGCCAAACTTGCCCTTGCTTTTCTGTCTGTCATTCCCCAAGCGGGATATGCTTCGCCATGACAAGTCAGGAGAACTCAAGGTAGCATCCTCAGATAACCTGATCGTCTTGAATTTCAAAGGGTGAACAATGAACAAGCTGCCTTACCTCCAAGACTATTCGGGACAATCTTTAGATGAGTCGATCTCGCTCCATGGTAGCGTCCAAACATATTCCATCAACTTTGCTATAGAACGTGCCCTCGATCGCCAATTTGGATACGAAGATTCACCTCTACTTACCAACTATCAGCGCGTAATCCTTGCCGTCCAGAACATCGAAAGAGAAGTTATGAATGGCGGATTCAATCTATTCTTCTTGAACTCGTCTAGCGAATTCGTCCGCTATGTTGTGGATGCGCTGCAACAGATCGATTGCCCTAAGACAGCAGGTCTCGCACGGAGGGCTATCGAAACCCTCGAACTTTCTGATCTTTCTGGGATCGCAATACGGGAGAAAATTATGAAAGATAACGCCGTGCGAAAGGGCATCTTAAATGAACTGGATCAGCAATTCTTTAAGTACGAAGAGCATCTCGACGAAAAACTCTTTGCGTGGATCAAGGAGAATCGCAAGCACATCACTCTTTCTTAGCGCGAACGAGAGGAAGCAAGGCTCTGAGGAAGACAAAAGGGCTTCAGCCCAGCTTTTCACACTCCACACTCGTTTCCCAATGCTCTACGATGAATAAGTCGAAACAGGGAGCATCTCATGCACTGGTTGGGTCAACACATCGCACGCCGCGAATTCCTGAAGCATCTTCGCAATCTCGGCATCGCATCCGCACTTCCAACCTTCAGCCATTCGCTGCTTGCGGAGCCGAATGAAACCGACGCCATCCACAACCGAGCCCCGCTTACTCCCAACGCCTTCTATCTCCTCCCGCTCGGCTCCATCAAGCCGCAAGGCTGGCTTCTGCGCCAGTTGCAGATTCAGGCCACGGGACTAACCGGCCATCTCGACGAAACCTGGGCCGACGTCGGCCCTAACAGCGGCTGGCTCGGCGGCACAGGCGAATCCTGGGAGCGCGGCCCCTACTACCTCGACGGCCTCGTGCCTCTCGCGTATCTGCTCGACGACGCGAAACTCAAAGCCAAAGCCCAGCGATATATCGATTGGGTGCTCACCCATCAGCAATCGAACGGCATGATCGGCCCCGCCTCCAACGACGACTGGTGGCCGCGTATCGTCATCCTTAAAGTCCTTACCCAATACGCAGAGCTGACCAAGGATCCCCGCGTCATTCCGCTCATGGACCGCTACTTCCGCTATCAGCTGACCGCGCTCCCGCAGCGGCCGCTGCGCGACTGGGGCAAATTCCGCTGGCAGGACGAAGCCCTCAGCGTTCTCTGGCTCTATAACCGCACCGGCGAACCCTATCTCATGGATCTCGCCAAGTTGCTTCACCAGCAGGGGCACGACTGGGAAGCACAGTACGCAGACTTCAAATACACACAGCGCATCACACCGGAGTACATCAAGCTCAACGAAGACGGCGGATTGAAAGACCTCGCTCTATCAACCCACGGCGTCAACAACGGCCAGGCCATCAAGACCGGAGCCATCTGGTCCGAAGTCTCCGGCTCCGATGCCGACCGTAAAGCTGTCCTGCAGATGATCTCCGAACTGGACAAGTATCACGGCTTACCCAACGGCATGTTCTCCTGCGACGAACACTTCGCGGGCCTTGACCCCACGCAAGGTTCCGAACTATGCACGGTCGTCGAATATATGTTCTCGCTGGAACAGGCTCTTGCCGTTACCGGCGACGCTTCTCTGGGAGACAAGCTGGAACGTCTCGCTTACAACGCACTGCCCGGCACGCTCACCGACGACATGTGGGCGCATCAGTACAACCAGGAGCCCAATCAGGTTGAGTGCAGCTTGCATCACAAGCCCTGGACCACCGACGGCCCCGAATCCAACCTCTTCGGACTTGAGCCCAACTTCGGCTGCTGCACCGCCAACTACCATCAGGGTTGGCCTAAATTCGCGAACAGCCTCTGGATGACGAGCGGCAGCGGCGATGGTTTGGTTGCTGCTGCCTACGCGCCATGCGAGGTCAGCACTGTCATTGCTGGCGTTCCCGTACATCTTGTCGAAGAAACCGAATACCCCTTCCGCGGTTCCGTCAACCTTACGGTGCATCCTGAAAAAGCCGCGAAATTCCCGCTGCATCTGCGCATTCCCGCGTGGGCTGCTGACGCAACGATTCACGTCAACGGACAAGCACAACCTGCGCCGCAGGCCGGCTCATTTGCCATCGTCGATCGCACCTGGAAAGCCGGCGATCGCATCGAGATTGTATTCCCGATGCAGCCGCGCACCTCGCGTTGGTTCAACAACTCCGTAGCCATCGAACGCGGACCGCTGGTCTTCTCCTACGGCATCGGCGAAGACTGGGTCAAGCTCCGCGACCGCGGCATGACCGCCGACTGGCAGATCTATCCGACGACCGCCTGGAACTACGCTCTTACCCTCGATACCGAATCTCCGGAAAAGCACGTAACAGTAGAAGAATCGCCGATTGGCGCCCACCCCTTCGCCCGCAAAGAAACATCCGTCTCGCTGAAAGTAAAAGCGCGCAGGGCAACAGAATGGCGCGCCGACGACGGTGCAACAAATCCATTGCCGCAAAGCCCCGTAGCCGTTACCACCCCAGAGGAAACCATCACCCTAATCCCCTACGCCGCAGCCAAGCTGCGCATCACAGCCTTCCCTCTAGCCAAATCCGAAACGTAGAGCCTCACCCGGCTCAAGTTTACCCGGGTGCAGCATAATTCCACGCAAACCTCGCCCGAATACAAGCGTTCAAAATTGACTCAAATTGCTCCACGTGGAGCAATATGCCGAGCATTATGATGAACCGGCGCATATAAGAAGGGGCATGGATGACTGGACAAAAGAGACTTCGCGTTTTTGTGGTGGACGACGAGCCCATCATTGCTTTTACCTTGGCTACGATTCTGGAAAGTGCCGGTTATACGGCGCGTCACTTTTCCGATCCAATAGAGGCGCTGCGGGCGGCTGAAACCAATTGTCCTGACTATCTGGTTTCCGATGTGGTGATGCCGAGTTTGAATGGAATTGATTTAGGCGCGCAGTTCAAGGCGATTCATCCGGAGGTGAAGGTGCTGCTGTTTTCTGGTGTGTTGTCTACGGCGCATCTCAAAGAGGATGCGCGGAAGAAGGGGCACGAGTTCGATATCTTGTCGAAACCGATTCATCCGAAGCTGCTGCTGGAAGCGATCGCCAAGATGGGGGATTAGCAAATTGCTCCACGTGGAGCAATTTGAGCTGTGCTGATTAAGTCAAAAATGTTCCACGTGGAACATTTTAAGTGCGCGGGATGAGTTCCGGAGTGTTCCACGTGGAGCAATTTGGGGGAGTGTTCCATGAGGAGCAATTGGTGGGATTGGGCTGTTTTTGGGGCGTGTCAAGGGAGTTTGTTGGAAGTGGAGTTATGTCTTTGAGTTAGATTTGCGGGGAACTATGGGGTTTTGTGCATGGGTTAGAAATGCCATCTACTTTGGTAGGTGGCATTTGTTTTTTGCGTTGGCTGTGGCGTGGTGAAGGAGTCTAATCAGAGGAACTCCGATGTGGAAACCGGGTTGCTTTGTTATGCGATGGCTGATTCTCCTGCTTCTGTTCGCGAATAGCGGGCTGTCTCTCTGGGGGCAGAAGAAGGTGACGGTTGCCCAGGTGGAGGAGGCGCTGCGATGGGATTCGCGCCATGATTCGAAAAGGGGAGGCAGGGCGGATAAGAAAGCAGCGGGACGGCTGGCCGAGGTACTGCTGACGGAACAGTTATCGCAGGATCGGTTTGCGGCCCTGGTTGCGGAGGCGCAGCCGGGGGAGAAAACGGTGGAGCAGCTGCGGATGCTGATGGATGCTTCGATTCTGATGCCGCCACCGAAAGATGAGATAGCGAATGATCCAACGCCGGATATAGAGACGCAGCGGGCGATGGTTGAGCGAGCCGTGCAATATGTGAAGGATACGCTGCGGCATCTTCCGGATTTTCTGGCAACGCGGGAGACGCAAAGCTTCAACAACAAGTGGATGGGGCCGACCGAGGACAAGCCCCAGTTATGGCAGATGATGCCATTGCATTGGGTCAGTGCGACGGAAGAGCGGATTACATATCGCGATGGGGCGGAGGTTTCGGCGACGAATGGTCGCGATAGGACAACGAGTCAACCAATAGCGATTGGGCTGACAACGAGTGGCGAGTTTGGGCAACTGCTGGGTAGTGTGCTGCGGGATGCTTTTGCCGGGAGTGTTCGCTGGAGCCGATGGCAGTTGGTGAAGGGGAAGCGCGTGGCGGTTTTCCACTTTGCGGTGCCAAAGGAGCTATCGCACTATGCAGTGGATTTCTGCTGCGGGTATTGGGCCTCAGAGAAACAATGGGAATGGGAGTTTCACGATCGGCCGGCGTATGACGGGGAGATCTATCTCGATCCTGATGACGGGGTGGTGGAGCGGATCACGCTCCAGGTAGAGATGGCCCAGACGGCTCCAATGGCTTCTTCGATGATTGGAGTTTGGTATGGGCCGGTAACGATTGGAGAGAAGGAGTACGTGTGTCCGGTGCGGAGTGTGGCGGTTTCACAGATTCGGAATGCGGTGACGAATCAAGGTAGGGATTGGGACTTTACGCAGTATGTGAATGAGGTGCGGTTTTTGAAGTACCGGAAGTTTGGGTCGGAGGGGCGGTTGGTGCCGGTGGAGTGAATAATGAAGAGGTTTATTGTTTGCAGAATTAGGTTTTTCGTTGGGCGCGAGATGTTGATCAGGGCAAGCCATAATGAGGGATATGAATCCAGCGGACGGAAAAGCAAAAACGCCATGGCAGCTACTTATTGAGGGTGATCAAGAAGATGCCCTGGAGATAATGAGAAGAGAAATATCCGACGAATCATCTCCTCGAAAGAATTTGGCGTATGCCGTGGCCTTGATGTGGACCTGTAAGTATGAGTGCGTGTTGCAACACTTCACAGGCGTGATCGAGAAATCCGGGGATATGGGCCGATTCCGGATGCAGGGGGAACATGTTTATGCTCTTCTCGGCGCGGCTCACTGGTGCCTTGATGATCACTCCACAGCTGTCGAGACATGGCGATTGGGCATAGAAGCTCCTTACGCGAATTTTGGTGTACCGCTCCAGACCGCCATGCTGATGGTGGCTGCTTCTCTGCTGAATCCATCGGTTTGTTCGATCAGCGAACCCACGGAGATATTGTCGCGAAGAGTTGAAGATGTTCGTGTACATGGGTGGTTGAAGCCGTTGGCAAAATTTGCAATACGGAAGATGAACGCCGAGGAGCTAATGTGCGAAATCGAAAAGGACATGCAGCAGCGGATCGCGCGAACAGGGACGGATTCAAGTAAATACGTGAAATGGGTAATGCTTTTCTACGAAGCTTTGTTCCTTAAGCCTCAGGATAGGCGCGGAACAAAAGATATAAACAAGCGACTCCAATCCTTAACTAGTGGGGAAAACTTTAGAGTTCTGAGTTCAGGTGATTTGTGGCATCTCGCGAGGCGTGGTGAATTCCATATTGCCAAGTATCAAGCACTTGTTACAGAGTCTGAGGGATGAGGAAATGTGGCTTGGACTCTCGATGCCCTGGTTGGAGAGTTTCTAGTGGCATTTGTGAAAGTGAAACACCTACCCAGCTTCTGGTTCGCGGTTTGCGCGGACGGTTTTCCGGGTGATGGTGTGCGCGCAATGGTGATTTCCGGATTTGAGAATCGAGACATGTGCACCCCGTGTTGTGGAGTGCGAGTTAAAAGCAGATCCCCTTCGGGGATGACAGACAGAAAGGCGAGAGCAAAGAAAGAAGCAGATTCCCCTGAGGGGAATGACAGATAGAAAACAAAGGTAAGTGCAAAGCAGGGGCAGAAGCAGATCCTTCGCTTTGCTCAGGATGACAAACGATGTAGTGGATAGCGGTTCTGTAGGGGGTCTAGTTCAGTATAGATCGGGCTTTCAGCCCTCTTGGGTTATGGGGAATTCGACCCAGGGCGTCGCGAATGGTCGAGCTTGCGCTCGGCCTTTCGCTTTGCCCTGGGCTGGGATAGAGCGCGCCTTTGGCGCTTGGCGTCGAGCTGTTGAGTGGCGATTGGTTTTGGGGATTGCGGTTGTTTTATGCGAGGGGTGAGCTCGCGGCTGAAGATGCTTCCTGCGGTTGCGACTTTTCAAGGGCATGAAGGTCCCTGCTCTTTCAGGTTCGCGATTCGCGAGTTTTTTTGTGAGGTGGTGGGATGGCTGTGGTGGTTTCCCATTCATTTCGGCTGATGCGTGGAATGAATGGGCACTACGCAATTGTGCGAGTGATGCGGTCTTTGGTGCTTCCTATGTCTCAAAAGCGAGATATGGGGCATCCAGTGCACTGGAATCGCAATTACCATATCTCCCATGAATCTCAACCGAATCGCTTCCGCGATCCTCCTGACCACGTCTGTGTTCGTGCCTGGTTCCTCTGTGCTTTTTGCGCAGCGCGGCAACCGGCCCGAGCCAGCGCAAGCCGCGCCGGATGCCGGCACCTCTGCCAAGCCTGCCCAGATTAAGCTCGAACCCCTCTCCGCCGATAAGTCCGTCGCTCAAACCATCACCGTTCACGGCAAGACCCTGCACTACACCGCTACCGTCGGCACTATCAAGCTCAGCGCGCCCGACGGTCACGCCACCGGCGAAGTCGTCTTCACCTCCTATATTCTGGATGGCGATCATGCCGACCGTCCCGTGCTCTTCGCCTTTAATGGCGGCCCCGGCGCGGCCTCCGGTTATCTCAACTTTGGCGCAGTCGGCCCGAAGCATGTCACTTTCGGCAATGCTGGTGACTCGCCCTCAGACCCTCCTAACCTCACCGACAACCCCGGTACCTGGCTCGACTTCACCGACGAGATCTTCCTGGACCCTATCGGTACTGGCTTCTCCCGCTCTCTCGTCGACGAGGCCGAGAGCCGCAAGCTTTTCTACGGTCCTACCCAGGATGTTGAGTACCTATCTACGGTCATCTATAAGTGGCTGACCAAGAACGAGCGCATGCCTTCCAGGAAGTATCTTTTGGGCGAGAGCTACGGCGGCTTCCGAGGCCCACGCATTGCGCACTACCTGCAGACGAATCTCGGCGTCGGCGTCAATGGTCTCTTCCTCGTCAGCCCTTATCTCAACCCCAGTTTCGGCGACGGCAACCTTTCGCCGGTGCCGTGGATGATTACGCTCCCTTCGGTGACAGCCGCCCACCTGGAGAACGAACACAAGCTCACCCCCGAGGCGATGAAGGATGTCATTGCCTACGATGAAGGGGAGTACGCCTCCACGCTCATCAAAGGCCCTTCCGACCCTGCCGCTACCGACGCTATGATTCAGCGCGTCACCGAGATGACCGGTCTCTCATCCGAGTTTGTCAAACGCTCCGGTGGCCGCATCGAGACACGCGCCTTTCTTCGTGAAATTCACCGCGATCAGGGCACCATCGGCTCCGTCTACGATTCCAACGTCACTGATCCTGATCCTTTCCCGTACTCTTCGATGCAGCAGTCGGGAGACCCTATCCTCGAAAGCGGCAAGGCTACCATTACCGAGGCCATGGTTAACTTCGTCACTGTTACCGTGGGCTGGAAGACAGAAGCGCAGTACGAACTGCTGTCATCGGATGTAGGGCGTCAGTGGGATCGCCAGAATCCCGAAACTCAACGCGGCTCCGTACCCGATATGCGCGAGGCCCTCGCCGCCGATCCCAAGTTCCATGTCGTCATCTTCCATGGCTGGAACGACCTCTCCTGCCCATTCATGGGCTCGATCCTCACCCAGAACGAGCTTCCGCCAACCCTCGCCAAGCAACTTTCAATCCACGAGTTTCCCGGTGGCCATATGTTCTACACCCGACCCGCCAACAGCGATCGACTTCATGAGCTGGCGGAGAAGGCGGTTGCCAACCACTAGGCTGTGTGTCCATGAGAAAACCCAAGGCGTCACGAAAGGCCGAGCGCAAGCTCGGCCTTTCGTTTTGAACCGGGTTGGAGTGGGATGCGTCTTTGGCGCTTGGTTCGCTGGTCGGGGTGTGATGGTTTCCCACTTATCCTGCGAGTGCGCGAAATGAATGGGGCACTCCCGTTTGTGGCGGAGATTGAAAAAGCAGATCCCCTTCGGGGATGACAGACAAGAAAGGCAAGTGCAGAAGCAAAGGCAGGTGCAAAAGCAGATTCTTCGCTCCCACACCCCACGGACGAAGACCTGTCCGCGGGGACCCCGGTTCGCCCAGAATGACAACGGCGTGGGGTTGGCGGCAGGTTTCTTTGCCGCTGATTTCTTCGTCCCTGTTTTCTTCTTCGCCGAATTATTCGTCGAGGAGGACGATTAGAGCTAGTGTTGGTGCGGGGATTTCGGCGGGGACGTAGATGCCTACTTGGCGGGTTTGGAGGATGTGCTGCCAGCAGGGGCCGGCGCGGTCGATGGAGAAGTACTGGGCTTCTACACGTGCGGCGATTTGTGGCGGCGGCACTGAGAGGTGACGCATGGCCATGCCGGGGAGGGCGCGCTTGATTAGCTCCACGACGAAACGTGAGGAGCAGAGCTTGGTTAGTTGAGGGGTGAGGGTGATGAGGTTGCCTTCGCCGATGGGGGATTGGATTTCGAGTATCCAGCGGGCGGGGCCGATGCAGCGCTCGTCGGCGATGTCTCCGGTGAAGAGGAAGTTTTCGACGGGGTTGAGCGGGATGCGGATGGCCTTGGAGGGCATGACGATTTCGAGATGGCGGCGGATGTGGTCGTCAAGCTGGGCGAAGCATGTGCCGAGGTCGGCGTGGTTGTAAACGGGCAGGGCGCGGGGGTGGGTTTCGAGGCCGAAGGTGCAGAGTGCGCCGCCGAGGCGGGACATTTCGCGGAAGAGCTCCTGCGGGTGGATGTGCTGGGAGAGCAGGAAGTGGCGCAGGGACGAGACGTTGGAGTTGATGGCGTGGAGGAACCAGAACTGGGCGACGTGGCGGGCGGAGAGTCCAGCCTGGAAGACGCCGTGGCGCTGCTGCTGCTCCTGAGTGAAGACGGTGCTTTTCTCGTCGAGGATGTCGATGAGGCGGCGGAGCATGTCGGTCAGTGCGGGGCTGGCGCTGATGGCGAGTGAGGGCGGGATGAAGGTGGGGTCGGGCTCGTAGTGTCCGGAGCCGTCGCGGAGGATGCGGACGGCGGGGATGGAAACGAAGCGGTCGGTTACTTCGTGAGCGGCGAGAAGCTGGAGGTTTTTGCGGCCGATCTGGACGAGCTTTTCGTCAAGGCCGGTGTTCTGGTCGGGGATGCGGATGTCGCTGGCCTGAAAGCGGGCTGCGGCGGGACCGCCTCCATTGAGGTTGGTGTTGAGGCCGTCGCGGACGAACGCAGGGACGGCAAGGTGCATGACGAGATTGTCGGCAACGGGCGAGAAGAGTGCGGCGAAGTCACGCGGGGCGGGCAGTAGGTCGGAGCCGGGGAAGTCGAAGGCGAGGCCATCGGCGAAGAGTCCGCGGGCGTGGGTGAGGGAGAGCGAGCCGTTGCGGAGAGCGTCGCGGTCGAACTGGAGCCCGGAGAAACCGGAGGCGTCGCGCCAGAGATTGGTGGTGACGAATTCGAGTGCGTCTTCGAAGTAGCGGTTCTGGGCCTGGAAATGATGCGGCCCGAGATACATGCCTTCGGACCAGACGGGCTTGGTGAGTGTTCTCATGCGGCACCGCCGGCGGTTGGGAGAAGAATGATGAGCTCCATCTGGGGATTGGGGATTTCGGCGGGGACGTAGGCGGCGAAGTTGCGGGCTCGGGAGATCGTGTCCCATGCGGCGCCGGACTGGTTGAGGCTGAAGTATTGGTATTTGAGCTTGATGGGGATGGCGCTGGGTGGCGTGGAGACGTGAGTGAGGGTGATGCCGGGGAGCGCGTTGGAGACGAGCTGCTCGATGTGAGTGGCGGAGCAGGTTTTGACGAGGCGCGGGACGCCGCGAATGATGGTGTCTTCGCTGGAGTCGGCGCTGATGGCTAGATACATGCGGGTGTTCTGCAGGTATTTGTCCTGATCGAGCGCGGTGGCGTAGATGGTGTTGTTGACCTGCTTGAGCGGAAGCGAAACGACGTTGGTGGGGACGACGGTTTCGAGGAGGATGCGGAGTTTTTCGTCGAGGTCGGTGAAGACTTTGCTCAGGCTGGCGTGATCGTAGAGAGGCAGGTCGCGCGGGCGGATGGTGGGCGAGAAGGTGGTGAGCGATGCTCCGAGAGCGGTGAGTGCGGTGAAGAGCTCTTCGGGATGGCAGCGCTGGCCTTGCAGGAGATGGTTGAGGACGGGGATGTTGGAGTTGACCGTGTAGAGCAGCCAGAAATTGGCGATGTCGGAGGCGGTGAAGTCGGCGAGGCTCTGGTTTTTCTGGCGGCGGCCACCGGCGAGTTGTGCGCTCTTGGCGGTGAGGATTTCGAGGATGCCGTTGACGAGGCCGCGGAGATAGTCGGAGGCGCGGACCTCGAGGAGCGGTGCGACGAAGCGTGGATTGATGCGGAAGGCTCCGGTCTCGGTTTTTTCGATGTTGGCGATGCGGAGGGTGGAGCTGCCTTCGCGGGATTCATTGGCGGCGAGAAGGCGGAAGTTTTTGCGCGCGATCTGGATGGGCTTGTCGCCAGCGCCCGTGTTGTCGTCGCGGACGGTGGAGATTTCGGCGAGGTAGCGGCTGGTGGCGACGCGCCCGAGGCCGGCTACGTTGAGGCCTTTGTCTTTGTAGTCAGGGACGGAGAGATAGATGTCGAGGTCCTTCATGCCGGGGTCGAAGAAATCGACGAGGGACTTGGATGGCGGCGGCTGGTCGGGGCCGGGGATTTCGAAGATGAGCCCGTCGGGAAAGATGCCGGAGGCGCGGGAGATGGCGAGTTGTCCGTCGGCGAGGAGCTCTTGATCGAGGACGACTTCGCTGAATCCCCAGGCGCAGAATTTGAGCGCCTGCAGGCGGAAGGTGAGGGAGTCCTCGAGGAACTTGTCCTGCAGTTGCATGTGCTGTGGGGTGAGGAAGGTGCCTTTGCTCCACAGGACGGGCTGTAGCTGTTTCATGGGCGATGACCGAAGTTTAACGATAGCAACTGAGGTTGAGGGGAACAAGCGGGGAGCGAGTGTGGGTGTGAAGGAGAAGCAGATCCCCTTTGGGGATGACAGACAGAAAGGTAAAAACAAAAGCAAAGACAAAAGCTGATCCCCTTCGGGGATGACAGACAGAAAAGCAAAAACAAAAGCATTCGCATTAGAAACCTCGCTGGGCCTGGTTGGCGGCTTGCTGGGCTGATTGCTGCGCCTGCTGGGCTGATTGTTGTGCCTGTTGTGTTGCCTGCTGCGATGCTTGCTGGACTTGCTGCGAGGCTTGCTGGGCCTGTTGTTGTGCTTGTTTGGCAGCTTGTTGTGCCTGCTGAGCGGCCTGTTGCGCTTGTTGCTGCGCCTGTTGCGCCTGTTGTGCGGCTTGCTGGGCAGCCTGCTGACCCTGCTGAGCTGCTTGTTGCGCCTGCTGCTGTGCCTGCTGAGCGGCTTGTTGCGCCTGTTGAGCTGCCTGCTGGGCTTGCTGCGCCTGTTGCTGCGCCTGCTGCTCGGTTTTTTCGGCCTGGGATTTGGCCTGGTTGACGGCCTGGGCGGCTTGCTGCGCTGTCTGCATGGCTTGCTGCTGGGCCTGGGCCAGAGCCTGCTGCGCGGCGGCCTGGCCTTGAGCGGAAGCCTGTTGGACCTGCTGCTGCGCCTGTTTGACTGCAGTGTTGGCCTGGTTGAAGGCTTGGCGTGCCTGATCGGTGGTTTGCTGGACGGCCTGCTGTGCCTGTTGCTGAGTTTGCTGTGCGGCTTGCTCTGCCTGGCCAGCGGCTTGTTGGGCTTGTTGAGCGGCTTGCTCTGCCTGGCCGGCGGCTTGTTGTGCAGCCTGCTGCGCTGCCGGGTTCGCCTGAGGGCTGGCTGCCCCAGCGGCTGCCCCTGCCGCACCTGCCGCTGCGGGATTCGAGGCAGGGGCTGGGGGCGGTGGCGGAGGCGGACTGGAAGGGTTGCTGGGAGATGAGCTACTGGAAGAGGAGGAGCTGGAACTGGAACTGGATCCTGCCGAGGAGCTGGATGAAGAGGACGACGAGCTGCTGCCGCTGCCGCGCTTGGTGCCGGATTTGCCATCGTCGGCGAGATCGGGATCGGTGGGACTGGCGGGGTCGGTGGGGCTGGAACCACAGCCGGAGCCTGCGGCTCCGCCGCTGTTGATCATGACCATGGGAGTGCCGGATATGGCGATACCGGCCGGGCCGATATCGATAAAGTTGCTGCCGGCTTTGAGGGTGAGTTCGACGCCGGCTTCGATAACGACGTTCATGCCAGCTTTGAGGTGGATGGCCATGCCAGCCTGGTGGGCGAAGTTCTCACCGGATTTTTCATAGAGATTTTGACCGGCTTGAATGGAGATGTTCTGCGCGGATTTTTGATTGATGTTGCCGGTGACGTTGCTGTTCCAATCGCCGGTGACTTTCTCAATGTGCTTGCCGACCACCTGCTCATGACGGTCGCCGCTGACCTTTTCCATCTGGTCTTTGGTTACGAGGAGGCTACGGTTGTTGCCGATCCATTCGCGGCTGTCGTTGGTGACGTAGTTGTCCTGATCGAACTGAGCGCGGAGAAAGACCTGCTCCTTGCCGGTTTTATCTTCGAAGCGCAGCTCGTTGTAAGTGCTGGCGCTGCCGCCGGTGGAGCTGCGGGTCATCATGGTGCTGCGGGTCTGGTAGTCGGGCAACGTATAGGGCGGCATGTTGTTGGCGTTGTAGACGCGGCCGGTGATGATGGGGCGGTCGGGGTCGCCCTCGAGGAAGCTGACGATGACTTCCTGACCGACGCGAGGGATGGTGATGGAGCCCCAGCCCGCACCGGCCCACTCCTGCGAGACTCGGACACGGCAGGAACAATCAGTGTTGCGATCCCAGGGAAAGAGGACGACGACGCGGCCATATTTATCGACCCAGATGTCTTCGGTGCTGTCGCCGTCGTCTTCGATGCCGGCGGTGCTTTGAAGCTGGCTTTTGCCGACGACGACGGCTGTCTGCGGGCCCTGCACGAAAGGTTTTGGCGTAATGCGGACGGGCCGGAATGGCGTGGTTGCGGGAATGCAGACGAAGGTGTTGGCGTAGCTTTCGCCAGCGGTGCCGCCTGTGTAGGTGCCGCCGGATGAGGCGACATGCTGAATCTCGGTGAGCACGTAGGTGGTGTTCATCGAGTCCTGATAGTGGTCGGTGAGGTCGAACTTATAGCCGGTGGTGAAGGCACGGCAGACGCCGGAGCCGTGAGCGATCATGTGCACGGCTTCTTCTTCCTGCATGCGCAACTTGGCGAAGCTGGTGCCGTCTGCGCGGACGCCATATTCCCCGGGATAGTCGTAAAGCTCATAGCTGGAGTTGCCTCCAACACTGACGATGGTGGGCTCAGTGGCGAGGAGGCTGGTGGAGGGTGTGATGAAGTTGTAATCGGTGAGGGTGTATTTGCCGCTGCGCAGCTCCTGCCCGATGCTCCAGGAGTTGATGACGTCCTCATTGTCGAGGCCACCAGCGGCTAGATTGTATCCGGCGCTGGACTGGCCGGGGCATGATTCATGAGCGCTGGAGGCATCGGCAAGGACCATGGTGTGCTTGCCGTCCTCATGCTGGAAGAAGTAGAAGATGCCGTTCTGCTCCATGAGGCGGGAGATGAAGTTGAAGTCGGTTTCGCGGTACTGGACGCAGTATTCAAGAGGCGAATAGGTGCCGGTGGTGCTGAGCTTGAAGTCGGTGAAGCCGCGGTCGGAGAAGATCTGCTGGATGATGTCGGTGACAGATTTGTTATGGAAGATTTTGCAATTGGCGTTACGAGTGAGCATCCATGTCCAGGGAACGACCTCCATCTGATAGTGGGTGAAGGTGACGTCTTTGGCGCTCTGGACGAAACGGCTGACGAGGCCGTTGAAGTAGCGAGATGTGCCATCGGTGAGGCCGACGGTGATGGTGACGTTCTGGCCGATGATCTTCGTGAAATCGATGGACGCCTGCTCGGTGAGGAGATCGAGGTGGAAGCTGAAGAGGCGCGAAATGGCCTCATGGCCAGAGAAGCCGGCGAGCAGCAGCACGTCCTGGCCGAGCGGCGTGGTGAGGGAGATAAGGCGGTTATCTTGCGTGTACGGCATAGTCAATCGATCTCCATGCTACGAACCCTGAAGACAGCGGGTTTAAATCAACAGTGTTCGATGGCAACAGCTTGCTTGCGGCGGGCAGCCTCGGCAAAGGTGGAACGAAATGCGTAGATGACTTGTCCAACGGATTCTCCGTTGGGGCCGTCTTCCCAGTTTTGAATGACGGCATTTGGGATTTTGTGCAGGAGCTGATCGTAGCGTTGCACGCGATCCGGCTCGTAGTAACCGAAGAGGGGATCGTAATCGCCGGAGAATCCGATGGGCAAGATTTGCGATGGGGAGTTTTCGAAGGCGGAATTGAGCAGCTCTTCTTCGGCTCCGATGTACCGGTCGAGGCGCTGGACGATGGACATGAAGATTTTTCCACGAGCGCGAACACTGGCCCAGCGCGCTCCGCGAGCTCGCACGAGCTCACCGAGGCGATTGCGACGCGTCTGCAGAGGGAGATCCTGATAAGCAAATCGCATCTGAGCGGGTTCGACGACGTAGAAGTTCTGGTTATCCATTGTTGCCTATGAGCAAATTGTTACCTGCGGGTAAGTTGTTATCTACGAGCAAGCTGTTATCTGTTGAGAAGCTGTATGGGAAGATACGGCGACTGGACCGTGCAGGCAAGATTACGCGCGGCGCCGAGGTGAACGAACATGAGAGCGGGGAAGCAGATGAAGGCGCGGGTAGAACGCTGATTCTCGCCGTGCAGCGCCTGATCTTCGTGATCTTTTATGAGAGTTTCAATGGATGCGTTGAAGGTTGCCTCGTCGCCTGTGCTGACGGCTTTGAGCGCGCGCAGCTTGGCGAGCGTGACGACGGCGTCGAAGCGATCGGCGTTGTTTTGCGTGCAGGCTGATTCGAGCTGCTGCGCTGCTGCCTGGTCAAAGTGGCCTGTGGTGATGAAGGCGCGGATGAGGTCGAGCTGACGGGCCATGAGCGCGTAGAAGGCGAGAGCCTGGGCGTCGGAGAAGAATTTCGTGAATGGGACGGAGGCAATGCCGGCCAGGACAGATGGTTGTGAGAAGCAATCGGCGAGTGCGAGCGCTTTTTCGAATTCAAGTGGGGAGAGTGCGGCGTTGGGCTGGTTCATCAGGAGGATGGAGCAGAGATAGGAGCCAGCGAGATCGAAGCTGTGACGGATCTCTTCGGGTGAGCCTTCCTGCTGGTAAAGCCCCAGGCCTAACTCGACGGCTGCATCGGAGAGGCGTCGTGCGTAGCGGATGGGATCGGAGCACATGGGTGAGGCGCTGTCGGCAGTGAGGAAGCTCTGGAGCCGGGTGCGATTGTTGGCGACGTTTCCGGCGACAACGTTGCTTTCGATTTTGTTGAGCTTTAATGGCATATCTCGGGCCTATGAGTTCGGGATTAGTTGTATTGCCCCCCATTGTAGACGGGGCCTGGTGGAAGAGGAATTTCCTGCGCTCCCCCTCCGGGCTGGGCTTGAATGACTTTGCCGGTCACAGGAGGGTCTCCGGTATCGAGTGCATTCTGCAGACGCTGGCCGAGGGCCTGGGTGGCGGGGTCGCTGGAGTTGGTCATTTCGGTGACGGTGTTTTGCACCCATTCCTGGCTCATCTGCGGGCCTTTGGCTGCGTTGGTGGAGAGCGATGCGCCGGGGCCTTTGGCCTCGACGATCATCATCCCGGTGGGATTTCCTGCAGCGTCGTATTGGGTGTAGACCTGATCGAAACCTGTGCCGGGGCTGAATCCCTGATCCATAACGTAGTCAGGATAGTTGTTCTGCATGTACTGCGTGGATTCGTCTTCGCCGATGGCTTCGGTGACTTTGGATTTGAAGCCGCCGGCCCTGCGGTTTTCTCCGGCCTCGCGGGCCTCTTGTTCTTTTTCCTGGTACTTCTGCTTGTAGTCGGCGATGTCGTCGTAGGACTGATCACGGCGGGCTGCGCCCTCTTCCTGCAGCTCGGCTAGCTTGCCACCAGCTCCGCCTGCAGTCTCGGCGACTTTGGGCTTGAGTTTTGGATTTTCTGTGAGATTGCGCCAGTTTTTCTCGACCCAGTCGGCGAAGCCGTCGCCGAGTTTGCTGGCGCGGAGCTTGCCGAGAAGCTCGGCGAGGTTGGCTTCAGCGACCGCGGATGCTCCCTGAGCCTGGGTCATGCGCGCGGTGGCTACTGCGGAGCGCGTTGCGCCAACCGCGGCTTTCTTGAGAAGGTACGCGACGATGCCCTGGAGAATAAGGCGGACGAGAATGGCGACGCAGGAGGCGAAGAGGTGCGCGGCGCGCTCGACCTGATTTTCTTCGGCTTTGCCAGTGAGCTTGCGCGCGGCCCACGCGGTTTCTACGCCGCTCTTGAGGGTGTGAAGAAGCTCGACGAAGCCGGAGGCGATGGATTCGACGAGGAAGGCGAGGCCGAGCCAGGTGAGAACGGCCATGCCGATGTCGAAGCCCAGGTCGCCACCGACGGCTGCTCCGGGTGCGGCACCGACTCCGCCAAAGAAGAAGCCAACGATGCCGCCGATGGCTGCGCCCAGGAAGGTGGTGACGCCGAGGATGACGATCATCTGGACAAGGCCGGGGAGCAGGCCTTTGAGGACTGCCTTCAACTCGTAGCCAGTTTCCTCGTAGACGGCGGCGGGGGCGAGATCGATGGCGCGTGTGGCGGCCTGATAGAGGCAGCGAGCGCCATCGTAGTCGGACCGGAGATACTGACCGGCCGAGCTATACATGGATTGGAGCTTTGTCTTGGTGGCGGCGTAGTCGGCGGTGGCAGTGCTATAGGCGGAATCGTAGGCGTTCGAGATGGAGGAGGCGGTCGAAGAGATGGTTGAAGAGATGCTGGACGAGAACCAGTCCCATCCGGTGGAAGCGGGCGCAGGAGATTGGGCGCGGCAGAGCGTGCCGTCGTTGATGTCTGCCGGGTTGTTTGATCCGCAGGTGGGTCCTGCGGGGCGCGCTGCTCCCATGATGTACCTTTTGCGTCGCGGATTGCTGATGAGCCGGGCCTGAAGACCCTGATTCTTCAGCCTGTTTTCAGGGGTTAGAGGTCCCTCGGATTGCTGATGAAGTCCGGCAGTGTTGCAATACATCCCTCAGCGGCTAAAGCCGCGTTTATTTGCGGCTCTTATGGCACGAGTAAACTCGTGCCCTTTCAAAACGGTGGCTTTCAGCAATTTCAGAGGGTAAAGCCTTCTTGCTCCCTTCCTAAAGTGCTTCTGTGGTGCTGCTGGGGTTTGTGGTACCCACCCTTTCCACAGAAGACGTGGAAAGGATGGGTACCCGGATTTGTGGTGATGCGAACAAAAAGCAGATCCCCTGCGGGGATGACAGACAGAAAAGCAAGAACAAAAGCCGACGCTGCGGGCGTTTGTGGTACCCACCCTTTCCACAGAAGACGTGGAAAGGATGGGGCACCCGGATTCATGGTGATGCGAACAAAAAACAGATCCCCTGCGGGGATGACAGACAGAAAAGCAAGAACAAAAGCCGAAGCGGTGAGGTTTTGTGGTACCCAGGTCTCAAGATCGAGACCTGGGGCACCCCGATTTGTGGTGGTTTCGACGGTTTAATCCTGCATCGCGGTTGTTGCTTGTCAGTTGTAGGCGAAGGCTCCGTCTTCGCTTACGGTGACGGCGATGGTGGACATTTTTTCGCCTTCGGCCATGCTGCCGAGGATCTTGCGAGAGATGTCGGGCAGCAGGGAGTTGGTGAGGATGTTGTCGACGTTGCGCGCGCCGCTTTCGACTTCAGTGCAGCGGCTGGCGACTTCGGTGAGGAAGGCGTCGTCGTAGGTGAGCGCGACTTTGTGGTTCTCCTTAAGACGGCGCTGGATCTTGCCGAGCTTGAGGCGGATGATCTGTTTCAATGCCTCGTCGCGCACCGGGTAGTAGGGGATGATGACCATGCGTCCCAGGAAGGCCGGCTTGAAGACCTTGTTGAGACCGGGCTTGATGGCGTCGATGAGGCCGCGCGCGCTGGGCATGGTTTCCGGGTCGGCGACCAGCTTCATGAGCTCATCGGTGCAGGCGTTGGTGGTGAGGATGATGATGTTGTTCTTAAAGTTGATGGAGCGGCCTTCGCCATCTTCCATGTTGCCCTTGTCGAAGACCTGGAAGAAGAGCTCGAGGACGTCGGGATGGGCCTTTTCGACTTCGTCGAGAAGGACAACGGAGTAGGGACGACGGCGCACGGCTTCGGTCAAGACGCCGCCTTCGCCGTAGCCCACGTATCCCGGAGGCGAGCCCTTAAGGGTGGAGACGGTGTGCGACTCCTGGAACTCGGACATGTTAATGGTGATGAGATTGTGTTCGCCGCCGTAGAGGAGATCGCTGAGGGCGAGGGCGGTTTCGGTTTTGCCCACGCCGCTGGGGCCGACGAGCATGAAGACGCCGACAGGCTTGTTGGGATCGTCGAGCGAGGCGCGCGAGGTCTGGACGCGCTGGCTGATGATCTCCATGGCGTGATCCTGACCGATGACGCGCTTGGCGAGATGGTTCTGAAGCTCGAGGACGGTGGTGATTTCGTCCTTGAGCATTTTGCCGACGGGGATGCCGGTCCACGCGGAGAGGACTTCGCCGACGATCTGGGCGTCGACGCAGACCTGGATCAGGCCGGTTTCGCCTTGCAGGGCGTAGAGCTCGGTTTCCAGGGCGCGCAGCTCGGTCTTGGGGTCGATTGGCGCTGCGGCGGCTTCCGCGGGTGCGCCTTCAGCTGGAGCGGGAGCAGCTTCAGCGGGTGCGGCTGCTGCCGGAGTTTCGGCTGCTGGCGCTGCGGCCTTTTTGTGCGCGGCTTCGAGTTTGTCACGGAGTTCGCGAATCTTGGTAACCAGTTCGCGCTCTTTGTCGAAGCGGGCTTGAAGGGTCTTCAGGTTTTCTTCGGCGGCGGCCTTCTGCTTGGCGATCTCGGCCAGCTTTTCCTGATGGTCGGCGCCGACGATCTCTTCGCGATTGAGGATGCCGGTTTGGACTTCGAGAGCGTCGATGGTGCGGGTGAGGTCTTCAATGGCAGGAGGGGTGGAGTTCTGGCCAAGCGAGAGACGGGCGCATGCAGTGTCGAGGATGCTGACGGCCTTGTCGGGAAGCTGACGGCCGGCGAGGTAGCGGTGCGAGAGGCGGACACTGGCGTTCACAGCGTCATCGAGGATGCGGACTTTGTGGTGCTTTTCGAGCGAGGCGACCAGTCCGCGCATCATGATCATGCACTGATGTTCGGTGGGCTCTTCGACCTTGACGACCTGGAAGCGGCGGGCAAGAGCTGCGTCTTTTTCGAAGTACTTCTTGTACTCGGACCAAGTGGTGGCGGCGATGGTGCGAAGCTCGCCACGGGCTAATGCAGGCTTGAGGAGGTTGGCGGCGTCGTTCTGTCCGGCCTGGCCTCCGGCTCCGATCATGGTGTGGGCTTCATCGATGAAGAGGATGATGGGCGTGGGTGAGGCTTTGACTTCTTCGATGAGGCCCTTGAGGCGGTTTTCGAATTCACCTTTGACGCCTGCGCCTGCTTGTAGAAGCGCAAGGTCGAGAGTGTGAACCTTGACGTTCTTGAGCGGCGGGGGAACATCGCCCTGAGCTACGCGGAGAGCGAAGCCTTCGACGACGGCGGTTTTGCCTACGCCAGCTTCGCCGGTGAGGATGGGGTTGTTCTGGCGGCGGCGGGTGAGGATGTCGACGACCTGACGGATCTCGGAGTCGCGGCCGAGGACGGGATCGATCTTGCCCTTCTTCGCGTTGCCGGTGAGGTCAATGGTGTAGGCGTCGAGGTTGGGTGTCTTGCCGCTGCCGGGTTTGGGGGCTTCACCGGGCGCGCCGCCAGCGCCGATAGATGCGCCAGAAGTGGTGGTTTCGTTGGAGAGCGCGACGATGCCCATGAAGTCTTTTTTGAGGCCGTCGGCGTTGATCTTCTGGAACTCTTTGCTGACGTCGCGCATGAGGCGCGCGAGCTCTTCGTCGGATGCGAGGGCGAGGATGGCGAATCCGGTGCGGACCTGGCCGGCGTTGAAGTCGATGGAGCCGATGGTCCACGCGGTGGTGAGCATCTTGAGGACGGTGGGACTGATGGCAGGAGTGCGCGCGTTGCCGGATTTGAGCTTGTCCATGGATCGGGCGAGCTCACCGGTGAAGCGGGATTTGTCGATTTCGAAATGCTTGACGATGGCGGCCAGGTCGCCGGAAGAGTTATCGAGGAGCTTGGTGAGGAAGTGCTCGATCTCGATGTCGTAGTGGGTGCGGGAGAGACAAAGCCCGGCGGCGGATTCGAGAGTGCCGCGAGTCGTGTCGTTGAGCTTGCCGATAAGCGATTTCAGATTGAGTCCCATGATTGTTCCTCTTGAGAGAACCGAAGTTAAAGAGCAAGTATTGTGTCGTCGGGGTCAGCGGCGAGACGTTTGGTTTTGAGCCAGGAGACCCAGCCCAGGCGAATGGCACTGCCTTCGAGCTCGATGATGGGGGCTTCGCTGCGGTCGAGGACGAGCTGCAGTTCGAAGTCGAGGGTGTCGTTGCCGAAGAAGCGGGTGATGGCGCGCACGGCGTCATAGCCGCTGCCTCCGGGAAGGAAGTCGTTGTAGCGTTCGAGAGAGAGCGGACCGATGCGGATGCGGACGCGGCCCTGGCGATCCCAGATGGCGTCGCCGACGATGGCTCCATTGCCGAGCTCGATGGAGGGAGATTCTTCGTCGAGCATTTCGCATTGCGTGGAGGGATCGATGGAGTACCAGGAGCCGGTGAACTGCTCGATCTCGACCGGGACCTCGAAATAATCGCCGATGACCTGTTCGAGAGCCACGGCGGAGCGGGCCTGCATGGCGATGAGCGAGATGTAGTGCTGGAGGGCCTCGTCTTCGATCTGCTGGCGATCGCGCAGGCCGGCGGTACCGAGACCGAGCAGATCGAGAAGGTATTGGCTGAAGAGATCGTGCGCGCCACCGTAGGTGACGGGGAAGCGCGACTTTTGCCAGGCGCGATAGAAGAGCGCGATGGCGCGGTTGTTGAAGATGTCAAGGAAGGCGGCGAGGCTGTGGTCTTTGGCGCGGGCGCGCTCAAGGATGAGTTCGCTGTAGGTGTAGGGAAGGACGCCTTCGGGGCCGGTGAGGCCCATGAAGTTGACCATCATGTCAGCGGGGCCGGAGCTGGAGAGATTGAGCTGCTGAATCTGACTGGCGGGGAAGCCGAGGCGCTGATTCGCGCGGAAGCGCAGGGTTTCGGTGGCGGGATTGTAGAAGTGCCCGACGGGGCGCGTGTCGGGACGCATGCGCTGCAGTAGAGCTACCGCCTGAAAGAATTCGAACGAAGGCGCGTCCTGCGAGAGCTCGGACTCGATGAGCTCGCGGAGCGAGGTGTCGATGGCAGGAGCGGGCTCAAACTTGTGCTCGTACTCGCTATCAACGGAGGCATCAAGGGGATTGCCTGTCCCTGGATCCGAATCGAATTGATTGCTTAGATCAGCAGCTTGCGGCCAGCTCTCGGTTCCCATTCGTGCAGCGCCTCCTTTCTTTGAGGAGTGGTGACGCGCAGCCGCGTGAAGCTGTTGAGCGAGGCGCAGAGGCCGAAGAAGCGGTCGAGGACGCTGGCGAAGAGAAAGGCTCCCGAGCCGGTGAACTGATCTTCGTCGAGCTCGAGATCGATCTTGATGCCACGGGCGAAGCTGACGCCTTCGGGTGAGATGAGGCGCGTGAAGTGGCGGCTGCTGCGGATGTTGAGGATGCTCTGAATGACGTTTTGTGAGTAGGCGGTACGGCCTACATCGTAGAGGCGAAGGATCTCCTGCAGCGATGTCTTGCCTTCCTCGACGAGCGAGAGGTAATTGATGGAGAGGTGCGAGACGAGACGCCAGAGAGTGCTTTTGCCGAGCGCGGGGCGGACGGTGGGCGTTGGTTTGCGCAGGGCGACGATGCGGCGCATAGCGGCTGCGCCTTCCATTTCGAAATCACTGTCCTGATTGCCAAAGGGGAGACGCGAGGGCAGATCACGGTTGGTGCAGGTGGTCCGGACGGAGAGTACTGTGGCGTCGGGATGGACGGTGGACATGGAGAGATCGACGAGGGAGAGATAGAGGTCGGTGCCATCGTCGTTGGGGCGGTTGGAGGCGCGGCGGCGAGCGAGCCAGAAGCAGGGGCGGTCTTCTTTGCGCGCGGAGTGGCGGAGCGAGTAGAAGGGCTCGTAGGTGGTGATCTTCTGGTTGGCGGAGTTGATGGCTCCGACTTCGTCGACGGAGAAGACCTCCATGGCGTAGGGACGGCGGACATCGGGAGCGATGGAGTATTCGTACTTGCGCTGGTTAAGCTGGATGGGTTCGGCGACCTGGGTGAAGAGATTGACAACCGGTGAGCAACCGAGGCGGAAGGTCTTTTTGGATAACTCAAGCTCAAGGCGCTGGAGGCGGCCATCGCTCTCGACATCGGAGATGAGAAAGATGACTTCGAGGGCGTCTTTGAAGCCTGCTGCACCAGCCTGGTCGAGTCCGGCGAGATCAATGAAGAAAAATTTCTCGGGGAAGGCGAAGTATTCGAGCAGGAGGCGATGTCCAGCGAAGGATGAGGAAGGATAGGGAAACAAACCTTCGTCGGGGCCGAAGCCTACAGCGCTAAGAGCGGAGGTGGGCAGGGTGATGGGGGCGAGACGCGAGCCTTCAGTGAGATCGCGGACGAGGATGCGATTGACGCGGCTGAAGAGGAGCTCGTAGAGGATGTTGACGAGGCCGCTTTCGCCATCGAGATAGAAGCGGAGCTTGTCGGGCTGGAGGCCAACGAAGGTGATGTCTCGGGCGCAGCGGAGCTCAAGGCGGATGGCCCATGCGGAATCGCTGGTTTTAACGGCGGGCTTGAGGCGGCTGGGCGCGCTGAGTTCGGCTGCAGAGACGGTGATGGGCCAGAGTGTGGTGTCGTAGCAGGTGCGAAAGGTGCAGGGCATGCCCTGTACGGGCTTGGAGTAGAGCGGGGTACTGCGGTCGATCTTGAGGCCGCTGGCGAGCTTGCCTTTTTCGGGGTCGAGCTGGAACTCGACGACGGACATGGAAGGCAAGGGGCGGACGAGCTGCGGATAGATGACGGTGAGGAGAGCTTCGGTGATTTCGGGAAACTCATCCTCCATTTTGAGATGAATGCGCGCGGTGAGAAAGGCGAAGGCTTCCAGAAGGCGCTCGACATGCGGGTCTTCGCACTTGGTGGGCTCAAGGACGAGGCGCGAGGCGACCTTGGGGTGTTTCTCGGCGAACTGCGCGGCGGACTTGCGCATGTAATCGAGCTCGCGCTCGTAGAAGAGGAGCATCTCATCGCGCATGGGGAACTCCTGTGCGGGAGGCAGGCATCAGCGTGCTCCTTCATCGCCGCCGGTAAGGAGGCAGTTGCCGCTCTTGAGCTCGATGACGGTATCAAAGGAGATGGGCTCGGGGACCGGGTCCATACGGAGCATGGCTTCGATGCGGAGGCGCACGTCTTTCTTGCCTGCGTCGGGCGACTCGACCATGACGAGGCGGACGTTGGCCAGGCGCGGCTCGAAGAGATTGATGGTGCTCATGATGGATTTGACGAGCCGGTTGCGGTCAGCCGAAGAGGCCATGGTGAGCGCGGAGAGATCGGGCAGGCCGTAGACGTAGACGGAGCGGTTGGTTTCCTTGAGCTCTTCGTCGGGCGGGTCGGCGATGCGGCGTGAATTGAGAAGCCACTCCAGGTCGCGGCGCACGGCGGCCTTGAGCACGCGGACGGATTGCGCGCGGCTGAGGGGATTCTCTACGGTGTTCGAAGGCTCAAGATCGATGAGCCGGTCGAGGACCGAGATAGTGATGGTGGTTTCGCCCTGGCTTCTGGCCATTACTTAGCGCTTTCCTGATCCTGAAGCATCCGCAAACGGATATGTGGAGATGTGGGCCGTTGTGGTTGCCCAGGTCTCAGAATCGAGACCTGGGGCACCCCGGTAAAGTAGAGATTGCCCCTGGGGCTAAAGCCCCGTTTGTGTGGTTGCGGTTTATGCGGGGGTTAAAACCCCCGCCTACCTTCGATTCCTGTTTCTTATCCGACATTGAGAGCCTGGACGGGATCGAGGCGGCAGATGCGCTCGAAGAGCTTCTGCTTGTCGCCGGCGTTGCCCTGAATCTTCTTGCTGTGGCGCATGAGCTTGATGAGGTCCGAGGCGACCTGTTCGGGATCTTCCCAGGCGTCGAGCTTGTGGTTTTCGATCATGGCGGAGATGTCTTCAAGCAGCGGCTGGGCGAGAGCATCTTTGCCTGCGGTGACGGCGAGCTCGACCATCTGCATGGTGCGGCGGAAGCGGCGACGGCCGGAGCGCTGGCGGGCGATTTCGGCGCGCATGATGGCGAAGGCTTTTTCTTCCTGGCCTGCGGCGAGAGCGTCCTTGGCGAGCGAGTAGGCGTCGGTGGCCGACTTGAGCCAGGTGGGGATGCCATTGATGGGTGCAGGAGCTGCCGCGGGAGTTTCGGCGTCTTCTGAGGCTGGATGCACGATGGGCTCGGAGAGGCCTTGCAGCCAGGCTTTGGTTTCAGGATTGGCAGCGGGTGTGTCGTCGAGGAGCGTGGCGTCGAGCAGATCGGGAAGATCGTTAAGCAGAGCGCGCAGCTCGGATTGAATGGCCTTGGCGATGGGCTCGTAGTCGGGGCCGAGAGCGTTGCAGGCGGCGACCGAGAGACGTTGCAGGTCGAGCCATGCGCGACTGCCGGGGTGGGCCATGGCCTGTTCGCCGGCTTCGAGGAGATCGGCCCAGCGCTTGGCGATGGCGAGACGCTTGATCTGCTGGCGGAGCTCGGTAGTCGGGGCTTCGAGAATGTTGTTGCCTGCGAGTGGTCCGGCGGCACGCAGCTCACCCCAGCGAAGGCCGCGCAGAAGCAGATAGGGCGCGGGACTGAGGGGCTCGCGCTTGCGCAGGAACTGCGCGGCGGCGAGGATGCTGCCGACGGCCTGACGGCGGTCCGCGGGCTCGGCGGTCATGGAGACGGCGAAGGATGTGGTGGTTGTCGCGGCGCCTTCCTGACCCTCGACGGGCGCGCCTTCTGCACCTTCCGCAGAGGCTTCTATAGGGACTTCTTCGACTGGATCGGGCTCTTTTTCGCGCTTCTTTTCGAGAAGCTGATGAATGGTCTGACGGACCTCAGTGAGAGCTGTCTTGAGCTTGCCGAAGGATGGGGAATCGTCTTCCAGCCTTTCGTCGCAGTAGGTTTCCATTTCGACGACGATGGCGAGTGAGGCGTCGATCTCTTTTTCGGTCTGGGCGTAGAAGGCTTTGGGGGTTTCGTTGAAGGATTTGTCGAAGATATCGGCGGAGACTCTGCCGCCTGCTATCAGAGCTTCGCGTGCTTTCTTATCCTTGTCCGGGCGCTGGACTTCGTCGTAGCCAATCTGGCGCGAGTCTTTGTAGATGAGCCAGGAGTAGCCGGCGTTGGTGATAGGAGCGTTGCGAATGGGCAGGTCGAGCTGGGTGCCGATCCAGTTAAGGGGGCGTGCGCGGAGCTCTTTGTCGTCCTCTTCGAGGACAGGGTAGATGGTGTCCCAAAAGTCATTGAGGAGCTTGAATGTAAGATCGAGACCCTGATGCAGGCCGGGGAATTTTTCGGTCTGCAGGAGAGCTTCGGTGAGCCAGGCGGCGAGCTGAAGATCCTTGGAGGAAGTGGCGAGGGTCTCCTGGGCGAGCTTGACTACGAGGGGAAAGTTCGCAATCTTCCGCTCGGCTTGCCACTCGCCCTGGGCGAGGTCATCGTCCTGGCGGCGGGCTTCTTTGATCTTGTCGTGAACGAGGAGCTTGTTGTCGTAACGCAGGTCGATGCCGCTGGGATTGTCCCCAGGAATAGGCGTGAGAATGTCTTCACGAAGAGGCATTGGCTATAAGACCCCGATCAAGTGTATGCATCATTGTTCGCCGGCTTCTTCAGCGGCCGGTTGCTGTGGTGTATCCGGGTGGAAGAATTTAAGAGTACGCACTTCGAGGAAAGGCACTTCTTCGCCATCGACAATCAGCATCTTCTGGCCGGATGGGTATTCGTTGCCTTCGTCATCTGCGAGCCATGTGGTGAGGCGGCCGAGCCAGACCTGCTCGTCGGGATCTTTCCAGGAGAACGGGTAGATGGCGGGGATGAGGACTTCGCCGAGGTCCTTGCCCTGGAAGGATGCAGCGGTCTGAACGATTGCAGGAGTCCAGAGAGTATCGCGCAGGCGCTCCGGAGGGCCCATTTCGAGGTCTGCCACATGCTCGAAGGGAAGCCAGAGATAGGCTCCGGCGGCATAGATTTCGAGGCGTGCGCCGATGTCAGGATCGGCGTCGCGAATCTCCTGGAAGGGCTTGCCGTTCAGCTCACCGGCTGGAGATTTCGGGGAATCGGTTGGAAAGGCCTGCTTTTCGAATAACTCGTGGCGGGTCTTTTCCGCGTGGAGAGCAGCGTAATAAACGATGGCGCCGGTCTCTTTGTCGGGGTGGCCATCGGCGAGGATGGCAAGATGCTTTTCGGCGCGGGCGTATTCACCGGAGAAGCAGAGAAGCTCGAAGAGAAATGTACGCGCGGCTGTATCGGAGGGTTTGTCACGCAAATGGGCGGTGAGAGCCTTTTCGGTCTCGCGCACTTTGCCGGCATCGAAGAGTTGTTTCGGAGTGATAGCCACCGGACGCGCATTGCTCCTTTGAAGGATGACGAAAATGAATACACAGCAAGTGGCGATTTCCCGAGGGAAATCGCCACCTGTCGTACTGATATGGCGTGAACTTCTGCCTGGCCGCGACGAAGGCGTCCAGAGCAGAGAGTACTACCAGGGTTTGATGGTGAGCAGGTCGAAGCCCTTGTCGATGAATCCGGCGAGCTTGCCGTCGGTCTCGGGGTTGTAGCTGACCTTGACCTTGTTGAAGGCGAAGCTGACCGACTCCATGGGATTCTCACTTGAGCCGGAGAGCGAGATCGAGGTGATCAGCGCGTTGTCGAGCTCGATCTTGAAGTAGTCTTCCTGCTGGTCGCCCATGGGCTTGTCGTAGAAGAGCTCGACCTTGGTCAGGACGTTGCCGGTAACGCAATCATCGAAGAGCAGCGGCGAGGTCTTGTCGAGAACCTTCATGATGCTCAGGTCGGTGAGGTTTGCGCGTCCGGAGCGGGACTCGCCACCGGACGAGCCGACGCCGATGGTGTGCTGCATGCTGGCGCCGAAGCTGAAGGACAGAATATCGATGGCATTGGTTTTGCTGGTGCTGGGACCAGGCCGGCCATCGATCATAAGATACGCATTGACTGCCATGTTCGATCTCCTTGAGGCATTCGTTCAAAAGCTGTCGATTGAGGACGGCAGGAACATGCGGCCCTGAGTCCCGGGGAGTGCGAAGGTCGAATTACTTGGCCGGAGCTGGAAGTTCAGCAACCAGGCGAAGCGAAACGGTCAGCTCATCGAGCTGGAAGTGAGGCCGCAAGAATGCGACGGCACGATAGCATCCAGGCTTGCCTGGAACCTCGGTGACGTCGATACGCGCTTCGCGCAGTGGGCGCTGGGCCTTGGTTGCCGGTGAAGCCGAATCATCAGGTGTGACGTACTTCGTGATCCAGCGGTTGAGGAAGCGATCAGCTTCTTCACGCGACATGAAGCTGCCGATTTTGTCTCGCATCATGGCCTTGAGGTAATGAGCGAAACGGGAGACTGCCATGATGTACGGAAGCTGCGTGGAGAGACGCGCGTTGGCATTTGCCGAGTCGGTGTCGTAGGTCTTGGCTTTTTGTGCACTCTGCACGCTGAAGAAGGCAGCATAGTCGGTGCCTTTGCAGTGAACCAGCGGCACAAAACCGAGATCCGCGAGTTCCTTTTCGCGACGGTCGGTGATGGGTACCTCGGTGGGGCACTTGAGGGCGATATCGCCGTCGTCAGTGGTGAAGTTGTGGACAGGCAGACCTTCGACGAGACCGCCGCCCTCAACGCCACGCATGGCAACGCACATGCCATAGAGCGAGAAGGACTGGGTCATCTTGGAAGCGAGCGAATAGGCTGCGTTGGTCCAAAGATATTTGGAGTGATCGGTGCCGTCGACGTGCTCCTCGTAGCGGAACTCATCGATGGGCTTGGTCTCGGCGCCGTAAGGCAGGCGGCCCAGGGTGCGAGGCAGGGTGAGAGCGACGTAGCGCGAGTCTTCGCTCTGGCGGAAGGACTTCCACTTGGCGTACTCGGTGGAGTCGAAGATCTTTGCCAGGTCGCGAGGGGCGTCGAGCTGTCCATAGCCCTCGAGGTTAAAGAGATCGGGCGCGGCTGCGCTGACGAAAGGAGCATGAGCCTGAGCGGCGATATGGGAGACGCCTTCGAGCAGCGCCATATCTTCAGGATGCTTACCGAATTCGTAATCGCCGACGAGAGCGCCGAAGGGCGCGCCGCCGAAGACGCCGTATTCTTCTTCGTAGATTTTCTTGAAGAGAGCGCTCTGATCGAACTCAGGCGCTTTTTCGATGTCGCGCAGGAGCTCTTTCTTGGTGGCGTTGAAGACGCGGATCTTCAGCGAGGTGCCGGTTTCGCTGCTGTCCATGAGGTACTTGAGACCTCGCCACGAGCCCTCGAGCTTCTGGAAGCTGGGGTGGTGGAGGATCTCGTTGAGTTGGATGGAGAGCAGATGATCGATCTGCGCGATGCGCGCGTTGATCATCATCTCGGCATCTTTGGCGATGGTCATGGAGCCATCGAGAACCTGGGCAACGAATTCCTTGACGAGGTCCTTGCCGCGATCGCGCGCCGCAGCGTCGGCGCCGAAACGGCCTTCCTGGACAATCTGATCGAGAAGGCTGCCTTCGGTTGTCTCGACGGCTGCCGCTGCTCCTTGAGGATTTACTGCTGTATCAGCCATTGGAGCCTCCATCGCCGATCTCGCCCTTGAGCTTGTCGAGTTTTTCGGTGTTGCCGACAGCCTCTAGCAGCAACTCTTCGAGCTTGTCATTGCCCTGAAGCGAGCCGCGGAGATCGGAGAGACGCGTGCGGAGGTCGAGAAGCTCCTTGAGCGGCTTAACCTGCTTGGCGACGTTGCCGGGCTCGAAGTCGTCGAACTTGCGGAACTTGAGATCGACCTTGAGGTTGGCTGCGTTGGGATCGTCGCTCAGCTTGTTTTCGACGGCGAAGGAGAGATGGGGCTTCATGCCCTCAAGGACTGTATCGAAGTTGTCGGGGTTGACCTCGACGAACTTGCGTTCTTTGAGCTTGGGGAGAGGCTGTTCGGGATTTCCGGTGAAATCACCCAGGACGCCGACTACGAAGGGCAGTTCTTTAATTTCGATGGCGCCACCAACTTCGACGTCATAAGTGATCTGCACTCTGGGCGGTCGTACCCGGTCCAATTTATGTTGAGCGCTTTGTCTAGCCATGCTTCCTTCCTCGATGGAGAGTGATGGGGAATCGCCGAACGTTACATGCATCCTTCGGCGGTAACGAAGAACGGTGTGCTAAATACGAACAGGAGAAAATGCTTCTTCGGTGATCAGCCCCCGGGCAAACCGAAGAAGATGCGTGTGCAACAGAGACCGCAAACCAGCGGTCAAGCCAGTCGTGTTCTTGTGCCTATTCGTGATAGCACACGCCTATGGGTGGGTCAAGATAATTTCTTTTCGTACTGTTACCAGCGGAACGAGATAACACGAAATGCAGATCGTCAGCCCATATGTGGAATGGAGTAGGAGCGGCATTTGAGGCGCATGGAACTTATAGTTTTCGGGCTTGGCTACTTAGGATGGTAAGGTGGGGAGGCTATGTTGAAAGTCCTCTCAGAGAATGCCGCAAGAACGTTGTTAAACGCATTTAACGATGCCGGATATACCGAAGCGCAAGTGCGAAAACATCTGGGCGCTGCGGAATTGCCGTCGCTGCAGCTGCGCAATGTAGCGCGCCTGCTGGATCGCACCTCTACCGCGACCGAGTTGAATACGCTGCTCCGATGGTTCTGGGTTGGCGTGCCTGTAGCGAAGGCGAATGCGGAGAAGACGATTCCGGCGGAGATGCTTGGCCTGCTGGAGCAGACAGGGTTGATTGCAGAGCAGGGCGAAAATTGGGCAGCGACGGTGATGCTGCTGCACACGGACGGATTTCTGGTGGCGGCGGATCATCCTTCGGCGATTGAGCGGCATGAAGCAGATCTTGTGCTGTGGCCGAATCCGACGAGCAAGTTTCTGGCGAAGTTTGCGATTCGCAGGCACTCGCGGGCGACGCTCGATCTGGGAACGGGCAGCGGCATTCTGAGCCTGCAGGCTGCGGCGTTCAGCGACAAGGTGATTGCGACGGATCTGAATGAGCGCGCGGTGGAGATGGCGCGATTCAATGTGTGGCTGAACGGAATCAAGAACGTCGACGTGGTGGCTGGGGACTGCTTTGCCCCGGTGGCTGGCGAAAAGTTCGACCTGATTCTTTCGAATCCGCCGTTTTTCATCACGCCGCAGAGCGACTATCTGTTTTGCGACAACTCGATGGAGTTGGATGGACTTTGCCGCAGGCTGGTGAAGGAAGCTCCGGAGCATCTGAGCGAGGGCGGCTACCTGGAGATGCTGTGCGAGTGGGCACAGGTTACCGGAGAGCGCTGGGAAGATCGCGTGGCGGAATGGCTACGGGGTACAGGCTGCGATGCGTGGGTGATGAAGGGCGTGACGCAGGATCCGGAGGAGTATGCGCAGCGTCGGGTGAAGGAGATATCGCAGGATCCAGGTGGAGATGCGGAAGCATACGCGGGCTACATGAATTACTACCGGCAACGTGGAGTGGAAGCGATTCACGACGGGCTGGTGGTGATTCGCAAGCGGGAGGGAAAGAACTGGGCGCGGATTGAAGAGGTGCCGAAGACGCCGTCTGGCGAGCTGGGCGAGATGATTGTGACGTCGTTTGCGGCGCAGGATCTGCTGCAAAACGCGGATACGGATGAGGCGTTCCTGAAGTTGAGGCCGAAGCTGGGAGCGAATGTGCGCCTGGAGCATGTGTGCGCTCCGAAAGAGGGGCGCTGGACGACGGATTCGCTGACGCTGCGACTGATCAGTGGGTTTCCGTTCCACATGGCTGTACAGCCGCTGGTGGCGGAGTTTCTGGTGACGTGCGATGGGACGCGAACGGCGAGAGAGGCTATCGCGTCGTTTGCCGCGCAGGTGAAAGCTCCGCTGGAACGGGTGCAGAGCGAGTGCCAGGCGCTGTTGTGGAAGCTGATCGAACGGGGTTTTATGACGGTAGAAAATTCCTGAGGGATTCGGTGCGGATTTATACGCTGCTGAAAGGTCTGCCTCTGTGAAAATGACGCAGATGTGAAAGACTTGAAGACAACGGCGGAGCAGCCGTTTCAAGATAACTTTGCGTTTTTGGGTGGAGGAGTGGATGGCGAAGCTGACAGGGAATTTGCGCATTACCGCGAGCCCTGGACCTGACGGCGGAAAGCCATATTTCGAGGTGGTGTTTGTGCCATACGCTGGCCGGCTGAATACGAAGCCTGCGAAGGCTGCGAACTACGACGAACTGGTGACTCTGCTACAGGACTTGAAATTCGGCGAGGATGAGGCGACACGTTGGGCGGGCAAGGCTCGCTCGCAGGGCGTGGTGCTGATTGCAAGCTTTGAGCGGAACGATAGTCTGCTGAAGGATCGGGGATTGCTGGCGTGAGGAAGTAAGTGTTGATCGGGGTTCTGGATTTACCCTGGAATGCCGGATGGATTGTGGGCCGCCGAGAGAGTATCTCGGCGGCCCATAACTTTTTTAGCGGCCTTTCATTGCGAAGAGGACGACGAGCAGGATTAGGACGAGCAGGAATGTGTTGATGATGAGCAGGGCGGGCATCATCGATTCGAGCTTGGTCTTGGGGGCTGCGAGTGCCGGGGCTTTGAGTTCGGGTGCTTTGGGGAGCTCAACCTTAGGCATGGGAGCGGGGGCAGGCGCTGCCGCTGCAGGGAAGTGCATGGCGGGGGCCGGAGCTGCGGGCGAGGGTGCGGCTACGTGCAGCGAGGGTGCGGCGGGCATGGCCGGCGCGGCGAAGGAGACGTTGACTGCAACGGGGGCGGCCGGAGCGGGAGCAGGCGCAGGGGCAGGCGCCGCGGGAGCTGGAGCTGCCGGCTTTGCGGGCGCGGAGCTTTGGATCATACGGGTGAATTCGCCGGGCTCCGGGCCTGTGGGTGCGGAAGGCGCGGGCGTGAAGGCTGGAGTGTTGTTGAAGGCCGGCACGGGAGCGGGGATGGGCTCGGGCGGAGCTTCGCGGGGAACTTCGGAGAGACGCTGGATGAGACGCGTGACGCTGCTGGCTTCGACGCTGGCGGGAGATGGTGCGGGCGCGGGAGCTGGCGTGTAGGAAGGGAAGGGATCTGGACGATACGCTGCTGGCTCGGGCTGCGATGGCGGAGGCGCTGCGGGTTTTGCGGCGAGCGAGGCGAAGAGGTCGGTGGCTCCGCCGCTCGAAGCTGGTGCGCTGGGTGGTGGCGTATAGCTGGGGGTGGGGCTGGACTGCCATGGGCTTGCGGGTTGTGGTGTTGGCGCTGGAGCGGGTGCCGGTGGCGCTGGCGTGAATGTTTGAACTGGCGTTGCGGGCTTGGCGGGTGACGAAGATGCTTTGAAGAATTGCGTGAAGCTGCCTTCGCCGGAGGCGGAGCCGGAGACGCCGGGTGAGGAGAAGCCCTTGGCGCGCGGCTGAACGGGGACAGAGGAAGCTTGTGGCACCGATGGCTCGCTCTGGGGCCTGAATGCTGGTTCAGGCGGAGTAGACGGAGCTGGAGCAACCGGAGCGGCGGGGCCTGAGTTGAACATGCGGGTGAATTCACCTGCTCCGGAAGGCGCTGGTGGTGGAGCTGGTGCGGGAGTCTGTGGAGGCGGTGCGGCGGGACGGGCTTCAGTGGCCTGGAACATGCGGGTGAATTCGCCAGGACCAGAGGATGACGCAGGCTGCGCTGCCAGGTAAGGTGATGGCGCTGGTGGTGCGGGAGCGGCTGGCTTTGCCGCGAAGGGATCTTCTTGAGCGGGTTTAGCCGGCTCGGATTCAAAGGCGCGCAGGAACATGCCGGTGGCGCTGAGTTCGGAATCGTTGGGGGATTCCGGTCCGGAGGAGAAATTATCGGTCATGTTGGTCGCTTCCTTTGAGTTTGGTGCGGGTTTCACTGCGAAGATTACACGTACCGGTGGGCGTCGTAAAGAGTTGGGGTGCGTTGTTGATGGAATGGGAACGGGACCTATTACCAAGGTGATGTACGGAGCAAGGACGTGACATGCAGATGAACGGCGAGTTCGCGAATCTTTGTACGCGACATTTTGCAGTGGCTTTGCGAGGAGCACAGCAAGTTTTGCACGATGAGCAAATTGTTGCTGTATGCTCTTTATGATTTACAGACAGGCACTGGAAACGAGCTGTGACGGCGAGACACTATCGGCCGTGAGCAAAGGCGCCTGCGGTGAAGTTGCGGCAGAGGCCGCGCACTATGTGCAAGGGCAGTTCAGGACAACCTGGGACCAGGCATGAGCGGGGATAACGCATGAGCGAGTTGGCATCGAGGACGTGGAGTCTTGCTTCCTGTTATGAGAACGCGTTGACGACGATACTGCGGCTGACGACGATGCAGCAGGGTGCGGCAGCGAATTCGCAGGGGTTTCGCGCGAGCATACGGGCGGCGCTGAAGTCGGCGATGGAGCAGGCTAAGTCGCTGGGGTATTCGAATGAGGTGAACCAGCTCGCATTTTTTGCCGTGGTGGCGCTGCTGGATGAGAGCGTGCTGAAGATGCAGAGCGCGGCGTTCGCCGACTGGGCGCAGAAGCCGATGCAGGAAGAGATGTTTGGGCACATGCGCGCGGGCGAGGTGTTTTTTGAGCATCTGCATGGGCTGCTGACAAAGCCTGACTCGCAGGAGACGGCGGATTGCCTTGAGGTGTATTGCCTTTGCATGCTGCTGGGGTTCAAGGGTAAGTATGCGCTGAGCTCGGGATATTTTGATCAACAGGGCGCGGCGCCGCGAATCGGTGGGGAGATACAGACGCTGGTGCGGCAGGCGCGGGAAAAGATCGGGCGCATTCGTGGGGCGCTGGTGTTTCTGCCGGATGCGCCTCCTCCGCCTGAAGTGAAGGCGAAAAAGGCAGTGGATAGCTGGAGCCGAGGGCTGGGAATTGCCGCGATTGTGCTGTTTGTGGTGATGGTGCTGGCCTTTGGTGGGTTCTGGATGATGCTGAGCTCGGGTGCTTCGAGCATCGGTTAGTCGCATGAGTTTGGCCGGTTGATCCGGCTGTGTATTTTTACAGGCAATTCCGGGGGTTCCCTTGCTCGTCTATGTGCTTGTTGCCGTCGTTGTTCTGGTTGCCGCGTTGCTTGCGTTCGGTATTGCCGCTCTGCTGCATCTGACGGGGACTGCTTACATTCTGTTTGTCACGCTAGTGCTGGTGCTGGGGATCGCGGCGGCGATCGTGATCCTGGTGATGCACTTCAAGGCGAAGAAGAATGCAGGGCAGGAGGGGGATGGATCGGGCGCTACGGGCGAACTGGATCTGCTGCTGAATGAGGCGAACCGGAAGCTGAAGGAGTCGCAGCAGGGCGCGAAGAGCCTGGACATGCTGCCGCTGATCTATGTGCTGGGCGATGCGGGATCGGGTAAGACAACGACGGTGCTGATGTCGGGGTTGAATCCGGAATTGGTGGCGGGCGCGATACCGGCTGAGGGGCAGACGGTTCCGACGACGGTGATCAATCTTTGGTTCACGAGCCTGACGACGATTGTGGAAGCGGGCGCAGCGATACGCAATAGCGGCGCAATGCTGACGCGACTGGTGGAGCGGACGCGGGCGAAGGCGTATCAATCGGCGTTTGGGTCAGGGGCTGCTCCGAGAGCGGCTGTAGTGTGTGTGAGCGCGGAGCAGTTGACGGCGGGTGATGCAGGCGCGGCGCTGATGGCGGGGGCACGGACGGTCGGCGGCCAACTGCGCGAGATAAGCCGGCTGCTGGGCATGGCTGTGCCGGTGTATGTGATTGTGACGAAACTGGACCGCGTGCCGCACTTTGCTGAGTATGTGCGCAACCTGACCGAGGTTGAAGTCAGGCAGATGCTGGGGCTGGCGACGCCGAAGAGCGAAGCCTCGGTTGGCGTGTATGTGGATGAGGCTTCGAAGCGGCTTGCAGCGGCGTTAGATGCGCTCTGCTACAAGCTGGGCGAGTTTCGCGTGGAGATGCTGGACCGCGAGACGGATGCGCGAAGTGCTGGGCCGGTGTATGAGTTTCCGCGTGAGTTTGGGAAGCTGCGCAAGAATCTGAATCAGTATCTCGTGGAGCTTTGCAAGCCGAGCCAGTTGAGCGCGAATCCTTATCTACGCGGGTTTTATTTCACTGGTATTCGTGCGCAGATTGTGGAGCGGATTGCGAATGCTCCTGTGCAGGCTGCACCGCAGCCCGCAGCGGATGCGGGTGCTACGCAGTACTTGAATCTGTCGATGATGGGACGGCAGCAGAGCCAGCCAACTCCACAGCCGGTTAAGGTGGCGACACGGGTGCCGCAGTGGACGTTTCTAGCGCGGCTGTTTCCAGAGGCGATTCTTGGGGACCGCAGCGCACTGACGGCGACGAATCAGACGGCTCCAGCGCGGTTGTTCCGCAGGATTTTGTTTGGGACGCTGGCGTTTCTGTTCCTGCTATATACCGTCCTGCTGATTGTGTCGTATTCGAATAACGCGGCAGTGGAGCATCGGATACAGAATGCGGCGAAGGCACTGCCTTCGACTGGAGCGACTTCGGTTTCGATACCGAGCTTGAGCGATTTGCAGCAACTAGAGCCACTGCGGCAGACGATTGTTCAGTTGGATGGGTACAACAAAGATGGAGCGCCGCTGTCTTACCGGTTTGGTTTGTATCAGGGCGAGAAGCTGGATGCCCAGGCGCGCAAGGTTTACTTTGACAGATTCCGGCCGATGATTCTGAATCCGGCGCAGGCGGGGTTCTCGACGTTGATGAACGGGCTACCGGATGCGCCGCAGAATGCGAGCGATTCGGGTGCGTATGTGGCCGCGTATGAGCCGCTGAAGGCTTATCTGATTACGACGAATCATCCGGAGAAGAGTGTGCCGGTGTTTGTGGACCGGCTGGTGAAGCAGTACTGGGTTGGCAATCGGATGGTGGATGCGGATCAGCAGGCGCTGGTGCAGAAGCAGATCGATTTCTATGCCAATGAGTTGTTGAGGCAACCGCCGTATGCGATCGATCCGGACATGAAGATGGTGGAGCATGCGCGTGGGTATCTGTCGAAATTTGTGGCGGAGACGAGCATCTACCAGGCGATGCTGAATGACGCGGACAAGGCAGGGCAGGCGGTCGACTTCAACAAGATGTATCCGGCGACGCTGACGCTGGTGAGTGATGGACATCCGGTGCGCGGGGCGTTCACGCATGATGGCTTTGCTGCGATGCAGGATGCGCTGAAGCATCCAGAGAAGTACGCTGCGGGTGAGCCGTGGGTGCTGGGCGATCATGGCGCGCAGGCGGTGGATGCGGCGAAGATTGGCGCGGACCTGACGCCGCAGTATGAAGCGGACTACATCAAGGAGTGGCACACGTTCCTGACGGATGCGCGTGTGGCAGGATGCGCGGGAGTGAAGGAGACATCGGGCAAGCTGACGACGCTGGCGGGGCCCGCTTCGCCACTGCTGGCGCTGTTTTATCAGGTGTCGCATAACACGGCCGTTGCGGACCAGAAGATCAAGTCGACGTTCCAGCCGACGCAGGCGTTTGTCGATCCGAACAACAAGGACCGGTTTATCGGACCTGGGAATACGCCGTATGTGAATGCGCTACTGGGAATACAAGGCGCATTGGATCAGGTGGCGGCGAATCCTGCGGCGGCGAACGATCCGAATGCATGGACGCCGGTGACACAGGCTGCTTCGCAGGCGGGCATTGCGGCGCAGCAGACGGCGCAGGCGTTCAATGTAGATCCGCAGTTCCACACGGAGGCGACGGTGCTGGCGCTGATGCAGCAGCCGATCAAGTGCGCTGGTGGACTGGCTCCGAGCCCGGGAGCACCGGCGAATGGCGGCGGACAGAAGATATGCGGAGCGATCAATCCGCTGCTGAGCAAGTACCCATTCACGGCGAATGCCAGCGTGCCGGCGAGCATTGCGGATGTGAACAATGTTTTTACGCCGGATACGGGAGCTGTATGGCAGGTGTTTGGCGCGAGCCTGAAGCCATATCTCGTGCCACAGGGTGCGGGATATGCCGCGGCTCCAGCGGCACCGCAGCCGGTGAATCCGCGGTTTGCGCAGTACTTCAGTCACGTGGCGAAGGTGAGCACGGATTTGTATCCGGGCGGGGCGAAGTCACCGTCGTTTACGTTTAACCTGCGATTCCTACCTTCCAATGGCATCACAAACGCAACGCTGGTGGTAGATGGGCAGCGCATCACTTCCGCCGCGCCGCAGGCGATGCACTGGGATGGTGCGACGGCGCAGAAGGCTTCGCTGGTTTACGACAACAACGAAGTATTGTCGTTTACCGGGACGTGGTCGCTCTTCCAACTGGTGCGCACTGCACAGATCACGAAGACGGCGACGGGGCTACGGCTGGATTATCCGGTGAACACGGCGACGACGGTGGCAGGGCACGCGATCAGCGGCGCGAATACGAAGACGGTGAGCTTTGAGCTGTCGGGACCGGGCGCTGAGGTGCTGGCGCCGGAGTTCTTCCAGGGGCTGCAGTGCGTGGCGCCGGTGGTGAAGTAGCGAGTGTGAAGAGCGGGGCTTGAGGTGCGCCTGAGATAGTTCGTGGTGGCGCGGGCCTATGTGGTTTCCCACTCATTCAGCGCAGAACGCTGAATGAATGGGGCACCCCGATTGATGGTGATTGACACTGGTTCGCGCTTCGCGCGTGGGTGAAGCGGATTCCCTTCGGGAATGACAGAAAGAAAAGCAAGTGCAAGAACAAAAGCTGATCCTTCGCTACGCTCCGGATGACAAGTGGTGATGGTAGCTACTGGCTGGCGCTTTGTTCCGGGGTTGCGGCGGTGAATTCGGCTGAGGGTTCTTGTGCGGGCTCCGTTGTAGCCTGTTCTGTGGATTCGATGGGCGTTTCGAAGGCGCGGAGCATCATGCAGGTGATGTTGTCGACGCCACCTCGCTGTTTGGCGTGATCGATCAATGTCTGGCAGATGGCCGTGAGCTCGAACTCCGGACGCGCTGCGTTGGCGATGTCTTCAGGCTTGGCGTAGCGAGTGAGGCCGTCTGAGGTGAGCAGGAACATGTCGCCGGGCTGGAGGTCGACGGCGAAGAGATCGGGCTCGACGGTTTCGGTGGTTCCGATGGCGCGGGTGATGACGGATTGCAGATTGGAGGCTGCGGCCACTTCGGGGGTGATGAGTCCCATGCGCAACTGCTCGTCGAGCAGTGAGTGGTCGAGCGTGATCTGGTGGGATGAGCCATTGCGGATGAGATAACAGCGGCTGTCGCCAACATTGCCGATGACAAGCCTTGAGTCATCAAGCGTGGCGCAGACGAGCGTGGTGCCCATGTTCTGGTGTTCCGGATTGGTTGTGGCGGCTTCATGGACGAGGCGGTTGGCTTCGTGGATGGAGTGAAGCAGGCGGCTTTCGATGGGCTGCGAGTCGTTATTTTCGGCGGACTGCTGAATGAGGAACTCGAAGCACTCGATGAGGGCGCGCACAGCCATGTTACTGGCGACTTCGCCGGCGGCGCTGCCGCCCATGCCGTCACAAACAACGTAGAGCTGGTTGTCGGTATCGTAGCCGAAGCTATCTTCGTTGTTGCCGCGATGACAGCCTATGTCGGTGGCTGCTGCGAAATCGAGAGAGAATGCCGGTGCCTGAGCCATTCCATCTGCCTCATGATATGACCGCGATACCACCCGAGGGAGTTACACCATGGTAGCGGAAGTTTGCAAGGATTGTGACACATCAGCCTACCTGCTGGATGTGGTTACGGGCAAGGGGGTGTGAGGAATGGATTAGGGAACCTCGACGGTTTCTTCGCCGGGATTGGTAAAGGTGATGACGCCACCCCAGATACACATGAGCTGGGAGACGTTATCGAGAGTAGGGAAGTTGCCCAGCAGGACGGTGGGTGCGCCGGTTACCCAGGGCGCGGGCGTGGCGGGAATGCAGGGCATTGGGGTGAGCACGCCGAGAGCGGCAGCGGTAGCAGAGGCCACTTCCGGGTTGGCGAGGGACTGGCACATGCCGAAGGGCATGATGTTGACCATGGGAATGTGATCCATGATATTTGCGTCGGGCATTTCATTGGTCATGACGCGATTGGTAGGCAACACAACAAGAGAACTGGGGGCCATTCCGAAGGTGCACTGCATTGTGGCTCCCATGCAGACCTGCATTGGCATGGTGAACTCCTATCTGGACAGCAAAGAGTGTACGCCGAGAATGGCTGCTGCGAGAAGCAAGAAACAAAAGCCCGACCTGCAAAGCGCATATCGGGAAGATAGCGGGAATATATTGGCGGAGTTGTAACGATCCGATTTCTTTGGTCACTACGGATAAGCAGGCGGATTGCGATTTCTATGTGTGTAAGTACCCGAATGATGATAGGGTGGTTCGGGCGCGTTATGAGTGTTTATACGCGCAATCCGGTATATGAAACCCGAGCAGTCAGAGCGGGATTTTTTAGTTTGACTTGACTTGGGGAGCGTGGTACTTTCACTCTCTCCGAGAGAAACATTGTGATTTTGCTTTTTGGTTCCCGGAGTGTTGTATGCCCGCAATGGCGATCAGCGGGAATCAACTTGTGCGCCCTGCACTTTTATTCCTGGCATCATGCGTATCGCGCCGACTGTTGCGGAACTGATGATTCGGTCAGTTCTTAAGATCTTACTGTTTGCGATTATCCTTCCACGTTTCTAAAGCAACCGATTGGATAACCTTAATGTCCGCCCCAAGCGAATTTGCGAGCTTGGCAAAACTCAAGAATGAAGTTGCGGCTTTCCGGCCCAATGAGTGGAGATCTGGTATGAACGCTCGTCCGTCGTCTTGCCTTCGCGGCCTGATGTCTTTCGTTGCCCCAGTGATGTTTGTGTTGAGTCTCATGGTTTCGCCGGTAATGGCGCAGAACTCGAGTGGCTCTACGGGAGCGGTCAAGCTGGGTACTGTGCGGGCACCGTTTCTGGTCGTATCTTCGTATGGGCTGTCGTATGCGCCGAACAGTGTTGCTTCCGCGGACGTGAATCATGATGGCAAGCTGGATCTGATCACGGCGAATGCGGCGAGCGGCAGCGTGACGGTGCACCTGGGCAACGGAAGCGGCACGTTTGCAGCAGGCACGGCGTTTGCGTGCGGATGCCATCCCTCGGCGATTGCGGTGGCCGATATGGGCGATGGCAACACGAGCGTGGTGCTGGGCGATGCCGTAGATGGCAATGTGCGGGTGCTGTCGGTGGGCGGCGATGGATCGCTGGCATTGAAGGCGACGTATGCGACGGGGATTGCTCCGGCGCTGGTGGCGACGGGTCACTTTGGCGGCAATGGCGGAGCCGATGTTGCAGTGGTTGGAGGCAAGGTAAGCACGCTGGCTGTGCTGCTGAACGATGGACATGGGAATCTTGGCAGCCCGATCACAACGGCTTTACAGAAGACGCCTGCTTCGATTGCAGCGGGCGAGTTTGCAGGCGATGGACGCACGGATCTGGCGACCGGTAATGTCGATGGTACGGTCAGCGTTCTGGTGAGCACGGGCAATGGCGGATTTGCGTCGCATGGCGATGTAACGGCAGGGAGCGGGATGTTGTCCGCGGTTGCCGTGGGCGACTTCGATCACGACGGGACAATGGACCTGGCGGTGACGGATACCGGCAGCAATGCTGTATCAGTACTGCTCGGCAAGGGCGATGGAAGCTTTGGTCCGGCACAGGCTTACGCCGTTGGAAAGACACCAGCTTCGGTGCTGGTGACAGATGTGAATGGCGACGGCAAGGTGGACCTGGTGGCTGTGAACCAAGCGAGCAACACGTTCAGCGTGCTGACCGGGAACGGCGATGGCACGTTTGGCACGAGCGCGAGCTTTGTTGTGGGGCAGGGACCGGCGGCTGGCGTTGTGGGTGATTTTGACGGCGATGGGCATGCGGATCTTGCGGTGATCGACAGCGGCTCGCAGGCAATCAGTGTCGCTCTTGGAAATGGCGACGGCACATTCCAGGCGGGACGCGCGTATGGCTCAGAGTTGATGCCGATGGCTTCGGCGGCCGCGGATCTGAATCGCGATGGCCGGGTCGACCTGGTGGTGGCGAATTATTGCGGATCGGATGCGGGATGCGCCAAGAGTGGTTCTGTGTCGGTGTTCCTGTCGGATGCGAATGGAGTGTATACGCTGGCGCACAACTATGCGGTAGGGGCGGGGCCAGTGTCGGTGCAGTTGATGGATGTGGATGGCGACGGCATTCCGGATATTGTGGCGCTAAACAGGCTGGATAAGACGATTACGCTGCTTTCGGGTAAAGGCGACGGGAGTTTCGAACAGGGATCGTCGCTGTCGTTATCGGAGTCGCCGGTTGCCGCTGTGGTTGGTGATTTCAATGGCGATGGGAAGCTGGATCTGGCGGTGGTGGGTGATTGCGGAGCGAAGAGTTGCACGCAGCCGGGTACGGTGGAAGTTCTGTTTGGACAAGCAGGCGGCGGATTCCATTCAGGCGCGGTGTATTCGGTCGGCTATGAGCCGGTTGCGATTGCCGCAGGCGATGTGAATGGCGACAAGATGACGGATCTGGTGGTTGCGAACCGTTGCGGAGCCGACGCGAGCTGCAATTCTGGCGGAACGGCAACGGTGCTGATGGCATCGGCTAGCGGACAATTTGCAGCGGCGGGCGCCAGCACTGGAGCTACCAAGATTGGCAACAGTCCGGCGGGCATCGGGCTTGGCGATCTGGCAGGGCGTGGCGTGCTGGATTTGGTGGTCTCGCGCGCGGGCGACAACACGGTTGGGTTGCTGAGCGGCAATGGCGACGGCACGTTTGGGGCGGTCACGAGCTACGCGGTGGGCAATGGGCCTGGTGCTGTTGCGATTGGCGATTTCGATGGCGACGGCAAGCTGGATGTAGCAGTTGCGAACACGACGGACTCGACAGTGTCGGTGCTGTTTGGAACGGGCAGCGGAAAGATGGGCAGCACGGCGGTAATGCCCGTGGGTGCTGGTCCGGCGGCGCTGACGACGATTGCGAGTTCTACAGGTAAGGCGACAGGGCTGGTGACAGCGAATGCGGATGCCGCTTCGTCGCAGCCGGGAAATGAAATTACTGTTCTGACGAGAATGCTACCGATGACAAGCGGGCCGGTTGATCCCACATCGATTGCAGTGACGCTGACGAATGGCAACTCTCCGGCTACTTACGGCGCATCGTTGCAATTTACGGCGACGGTGACGGGAACATCTAACTCGACACAGCCGACCGGAACCGTGACTTTTGATGATGGGACGGCTGCGCTGACGTGCACAGGATCTGGCGATGGCACTTTGACGCAGAATGGCACGACGAACAGCACGGCTACGTGCTCGATTTCAACGCTGAGCGTTGGGACGCATCACATCAATGCCACGTACAATCCGGGATCTGACCCGAATTACAACGCGATTGGGCCGTCGTCCAACCTTACCCAACAGATTCAGGATGCGACTCCATCGATATTGCTGGCCCGTACGACAGGCCAAGCGTCGGTTGGGTATGGGACGACGCTGGTATTTACCGCGACTGTGTCGGGGGCCAGCGGCGTGACACAGCCGACGGGTACTGTGACGTTTAAGGACAACAGCACGACGCTGTCTTGCACGGGGGCGAGCGACAATACGCTGACACAGGGCACATCGAGTAGTACTGCGACGTGCACGATCGCCACACTTTCGGTGAGCGGTTCACACAGCATCAAAGCGACCTATGTGCCCGGCAGCGATCCGAACTATAACGCTGCGGGGCCATCGAGCCCGGTTTCGCAGACGGTGACGACGGCGACGCCGACGATTTCGCTGGCGCTTACTTCTCCAGCCTCGTCATCGGTGACGTACGGAACTTCTCTGACCTTCACGGCGACCGTGTCAGGCGTCTCCGGTGCGGTACAGCCTACGGGCAGTGTGACCTTCAAGGATGGAGGCACAACACTGAGCTGCAGCGGCGCAGGCGATAACACGCTGACGCAGGGAAGCTCGAACAGTACGGCGACCTGCACGATCTCTACTCTGGCTGGCGGTTCGCACAGCATTACGGCGGATTATGTGCCTGGCAGCGATCCGAACTACGTAGCTGCGGGTCCATCGAACACAGTGTCGGAAACTGTGACGACAACGGGGCCATCCATTACGCTGGCACGCACGGGCTCGTCGTCGGTGACTTACGGCACTTCGCTGACCTTTACAGCAACGGTGACGGGTACTTCCGGCCAGACGCAGCCGACGGGCACAGTGACGTTCCAGGATGGTTCGACGACGCTGACTTGCTCTGGATCGAATGACAATACTTTGACGCAAAACGGCAAGACGAACAGCACGGCGACGTGCTCTTTGAACTCGCTTGGGGTTGGTTCGCACAGCATTACCGCGACGTATGTGCCGGGCAGCGATCCAAACTATACGGCGGCTGGTCCATCGTCTCCGATTTCGCAGGCTGTGACAAAGGCAGCGGCGACGATTAATGTGGCTACGAATCCTGGATCGCCAACGGTGGACCAGTCGGTGACGATTACGGCGACGGTGACGACGTCAGTGACGGCGCCGGTAGGCCTTGCAGGCACGGTCAGCTTTACAATCAATGGCTCGTCGAGCGGCGATTGCCCGAACACGGCGATTAACACTACCACCGGCAAGGCGAGCTGCACGACTTCGTCCCTGGTAGCGCCGGCTGACGTCATCGTGGCGTCTTATTCAGACCCGAACTACACGGCATCTAACGGGCAGGCTTCGCCCACCGTATCGAAGGTTACAGCGCAGACATTGTTGAGTTCGTCGAGCCCATCGGCCCAGGTGAATCAGTCCGTGACGTTTACCGCGACGGTCGCGCCGCCTACTGGGGCGGGTACCGCGACATTGCCTTCCGGAGGCGTGACATTCAAGCAAGGCTCGACCACGCTTTGCGGCGGCGTAACGCTGGTGCCCGGCACTACATCGTCAACGGCGAGCTGCTCCTATGCGTTCGGAGCGGTGACGTCGAGTGCGACGACGATCACGGCTACGTATCTCGGTGACTCCAACTTCAATGCGGGAACCGCGGGAACGACGCCCCAGGTCGTGACCGCTGGAGCGACAACGGCATCGATCACGGGATCGAATCCGAACCCGTCGAATGTGGGTCAGAATGTGACGATATCGGCGGCGGTGGCGGCATCTACTTCCGGACCGGCATCACCGAAGACGGGAACGGTGGCATTTGTCGACACGTCTGTATCGCCGAATGTGACAATTTGCACGGAGCCTGTGTCCGGTGGAACAGTGACCGCGTGCCAGTATCCGTTTACCTCGTCGGGTACGCATACGATTACTGCAACATTTACATCGAGCGATTCGAACTTTGCCAACAGTTCTGCTTCCACGGCATTCCAGCAGGTAGTGAGCGCCTCGACAACAAAGGTGACGCTGGCGAGCAGTCAGAGCGGAACACTATATGCCAACCAGCCGGTGACATTCACGTCCACGGTAAGCGCCAGTTCCGGAACCGGCCCGACCCCGCAGGGAACGGTGGTTTACAAAGACACTTCGGCTACTCCGGTAGCAACGCTCTGCACGACAACGCTTAGTTCTACCGGAATAGTGCCGAACTGCGTGGTGCCTTCGTCTTCGGTGGCGCCGTTTTCGGCGGGAGCACACTCGGTGGTGGCGTTCTTTACGCCTTCGGACACGAACTATAACCCTGGAAATTCACCCACTGCCACAGTGACGGTTTCGCAGGATACGCCGACAGTGACGGTGGCGCTGGGCGGTACGCCTGTGCCGTCGGCAGTGACGGTGGATCAGGCGGTTACTTATACGGCGACAATTGCTGAGAATCCGGCGGTATCGACGACTGGCAATCTGTCGACGATTTATCCGACGGGAAGTGTGAGCTTCACATTTTCACAGGCGGGAGTTTCGGCGACGAGCCCCTGCACGGCAGCGGCGATTTCTCAGTCAGGTGGTGTAACGACGGCGGTCTGCACGTTCTCGTTCCCATCAGCGGCAACATCACAACCGTACACAGTGACCGCAACGTACAACGGGGATGCGAATTTCCTCTCGACGGCTGGAACCGTGAACCAGGCTGTAGGGCAGACGGCGACAACAGTTTCGTTCAGCACGCCGAATCCGGCGAGCGCTTCAGTGAATGAGCCGATCACCTTCTCGGCGACGGTTACGAAGCCGGGAGCGTTTACGGGACTTACGCTGCCTTCCGGTTCGGTGACGTTTACCGATACGACGGCATCGCCTTCGGTGCTGCTATGCACGGCGACGGTGACACAGTCGACGGGTATTGCGAGCTGCTCAGGAGCGCTGAAATCGGTTGGCACGCACACGATTACAGCAGCGTATGCAGGCGACACGAACTTCACTGCTTCGTCAGGCACGCAAACAGAGATGATCATTGCATCTACGCCGGTCATCAAGCTGACGTCTTCGGCGAGCACGGTGGTTGCGACGCAAGTGGTGAACTACTTTGCAGTGGTTTCACCGCCGGTGACGGGAGCAGGAGCACAGGCACCCACCGGAACGATCGTGTTTACCTCTTCGGATGGCTCTACAAACAACTGCAGTCCGATTGTGACGTCGCCTGGCGATGGAACGATCACGAACAGCTGCCAGTTTGCTTTCCTGCCGACGACGTCGGGCAATGTGACGGTGACGGCATCGTTTGTGAGCGCCGACGGCAACTTCAAGTCGGGCACGGCAACGTTAGCTGAGTCGGTGCAGAACTATACGGTTGCGTTCAATCCAACCGGGCCGACCAGCGTGACGCAGGGATATGAGAACGACAAGGATCCCTTCAGCCCAGGAACGATTCATGTTATGGCCACACCGATCGGCGGGTTCTCAGACGAGCTGACGCTCTCCTGCTCGGTGCAGAACTCGAGCAAGACGACGATAACGAATCCGCTGACATGCGCGCCGAGCACAAATACGCTTGCAGGCAATGGCAGCTCGCCTGTAGCATTTACGGTCACGGCAGCGGCAGCGACACCTGTTGATACATACACGGTGACGCTGACAGCAACGGACAACACGTTCCCGGCGCTGACGCAACAGGCAACGCTGCAGGTGAATGTGATCGCGACTTCGGGCACGGTCAGCCTGGCGCCAGGCTCGGCGGCGACGCAGAGCGTGGTGTTCAATACGGCACCTCCGCAGGGTGGAACGCTTGCGGCTACGCTGAACACGTTTGCCTGTGGCTTGACCTCAGGCACGGCGCAGATCACGTCCGGTGAGATTTCATGCACGGGACCGGCGACGGCCGTGCCGATCACGGGCAATGCGACTACGGCGTCCATCACTATTACGGTGAATGGCACGACGAGCGCCGCGCTGCGACGGCAGGGCGATGGCGGAGTGTTCGCGGCGGCAGCCTTCTGGGGCATGCCGGCGATCGGATTCCTGGCTTGGGCGGCGCGGAAGAGCAAAGGGCGGAAAGACCTGATGCGATATCTGGGCATCGCGCTGCTGATTATCGGAATGTCATACGGCATCGGATGCGGCGGTAGCTTTACGAGGCCGCCGACGGTGACGGGCGGACCGCCGGTTGGAAGCTATCTGGTGCAGATCGTGGCAACCGATTCGAATGGGATCAATCACTATGCGGTTGTGCCGCTGGTTGTGAACTAAGCGAAGTCGGCGCAGGACCGTCGGGGACGATGGTCCTGCGCCGCTCAAGATTCGCGCCCAGAGGCGCAAGGGGGATCCGTGAAAGCGAGAAATCTGGCTATTTTTATTTCCTTGGTTTGCGGTTCGACGGCTTACAGTTTCGCGCAGGTAAATTGCCTGGTGTCGAACAAGCTGGTGTGCGAAGTGCCGACGACGTCCACCACGGTGGCGGCGGCTGCTATCGGCGCGCAGAATGCTCAAAGCAATGCCACGATTCAAAGCCTTTCGGCGGCGGTCAATTCGTCGATTGGAACGCAGTTGACACAGCTGCCGGTGCCGAGCGCCAGCGTGGGTACTGTATCGCTGCAGGCATCGGGAAATCCGTTTGGTGTGCCGTTTGACAATATGGGTCCGATTCTGACGGACCGGCCGGATACGGTTGGCAAGCACAGACTGTTTGTGGGCTTCAGCTACCAGCACTTCAATTTCAACGCGATCAACGGGATCAATTTGGATGCGCTGCCGGTTGGATACAGTATTTCGCAGCCTTCGCAGGCCGATCCTACGGATACGCAGACGATCTTCGGCAGTGAAGTTGGAGATGTAACTTTTTACCTCGATCAGTATGTGGGCGTTTTGACATACGGATTGACCAGGACTACGGACGTTACCGTGGTTGTGCCGGCGAACAATGTAACGCTGAATGTGACGACCTCGAATTTTCAGACGTATCTTTACGACTCGAAGTCTGGGCAGTACAGCAATGAGAGCCAGCCGAACAAGTCGATTCCAACTTCAGGCAGCGCGAGCGGCATCGGCGATGTCACGGTACGCGTGAAGCAGATGCTGATGGGACAGGAAGGGCGGCGTCCAGCGGTGTCTGTGGACGGCGATATTCGATTCCCGAGCGGTGACGCACTGAACTATCTGGGATCGGGCGCGTGGGGATTCAATCTGAGTGGGTTGTTCGAGTACCGGTGGAAGGTTTCGCCGCATGCGAAGATCGGGTACCAGTGGAATTCAGATTCGCAACTGGTGAATATTTTCCAGGCTCCGAATGCGCAGTTGCCGGGTGGTGTGCAGTATGCGGCGGGCGCGGATTATCGTGTGTTTCGCCAGTTGACGCTGGCGGCGGATGTGCTGGGAAGCCAGTTTGTGAACAGCAAAGTTTTGCAGCCTGAGGCGCTGACGTTGGCGCCTGCTCCGCCGACAGGGATTGCCCCGACGAGTTTGCCTTCGGTGGTTGCGCAGACGAACACGTATACGACGGCGAACTTCAGCGTGGGTGCGAAGTATCATCCGACGCGGCATTTTCTCTTCTATGGCAACGTGTTGATTCCGATCAACAATGTGGGACTGCGTAGCGATCCGGTGCCGCTGGCGGGCATAGCGTTTATTCCGTAGATCGTGAAGTAAAGGGGAACAGCCCGGACGGCATCGCCGTCCGGGCTGTTTTATTGGAGTCGGCTGTCGGGGTTCGCGCTCACTCGCGAAGGCGGTTATCAGGTTTCAGAATTGAGACCTGCGGTACCCGGCAAAGATCCGTATACCGCTCAGTGCGAGATTGGACCATGCAAATGACGAAACGACAATTATTTGTAGTCGCAGCTCTGGCACTCGTTTTATGCTGCTTTCGGAGTCAGGCGCAAGAAGTGGAAGTCGAGAATGTTCCCAATGACATTCTTCAGTCCGTCGAACTTGGACAGTTTGCGAAGTCGTATACACTCGATGGCTCAATGAATCCGTTTTACTTGCGCGGTGATTTCGATGGCGACGGAAAGATTGACTATGCCATTCGAATCAAATCAAAGACTACCAACGAATCTGGCATGGCAATTTGGTTGAGCAGTCTACATAAGTTCTTATTTTTAGGCGCTGGCGTTCCATTTAAGGTATCCGGCTCATCGGTGTCAAATTTGGATTTCCTAGATACCTGGCAGGTCTATGGAAAGAAACCGGTCGAGCGCGCTGTTGAATCTGGGCCTCGTCCACACCTTTTGGGCGAAGCAATTTTGGCGGGCAAACGCGATAGCGCTAGCGGTCTGATCTACTGGAGCGGAAAATCATTTTCATGGTATCAGCAGGGCGATTGAGACACTGGATTTCGCCTACGATGTGACCCACACATTTATGAGGTTTCGCACTACATATGTCTGACGTGCTTTTCGCTATCGCGTTTTACGGCAAAGAATGCGGCGATGGAGACGTAAGTTCTATGGGTTCGCGCTACGCGCGAAGGAGAAGCGGATCCCCTTCGAGGATGACAGGCGAGAAAAGCAAGGGCAACTGCAAAAGCACAGGAAACTACAAAGGCGCGGTAGCTACCAAAGCCAGATCAACTGCAGAAGCTACTGATCGAAGCCGGTGACGCGCCACCGGCCGTCTTTTCTGGCGAAGTGGAAGGTCTTGTGTACGGGCTTTGCGGGGAGCCGGTTGCCGTCTTTGGTGACGATGGTTACGACTTCTTCGCAGCCCCAGGTGGCTGAGTTCTCGTCGCCTTCGGGTGCGCCGGTGCACTTGTCCTGGACATCGAAGCCTTTGGCGTCGTTGCACCAGTTGGAGAGGGCTTTCAGGCCGCCGCCGGGGAAGTTGTTGAAGGCGTTCTGGCACTCTTTTGCATTTTTGCCCGAGACGCTGGTGAAGATGTTCTGGTAGCTGCCGGCGAGCGCGGCGTGAAGGGTGCCGGCATCGGGCGGCTGCGGGGTGTTCACAACGGGCTGCGGCTGCGGTGTGGGCGGCGGATTGTTGACCACGACTGGCTGCGGCTTGGGATGCACGGTGACGGTAACGGCGTTGAGCGCGATATTGCCGTTAGCGATGATGCGGTAAGTCGTGGTGTGGTCGGGCTCCACGGTGTGCGTGCCTGAGATGGGCACGTTGCCGATGCCATCAATATTGAGGGAGGTTGCGTTTTCTACGCGCCAAGTAAGGGTTGTCGATTTGCCTTCCTCGATGGTTGTGGGATCGGCGTGGAAATCAGCGACTGTGGGCTGCATCGGAGCCAGTTGCGCGTTGATGCTGGCGTTCTGGCCGGCCTGTACGTCGATGCCCTTGCTTGGGACGGCGACGTAGCCGGCGAGGCTAGCGCCGATGGTGTGATGGCCGGGCGGGATGTTGGTGATGGTGTATTCACCCTCGGCGTTTGCAGTGCCGGAGTATTTGCCACCGTCCACGAGAATCTGCGCGCCCGGATTGGACTGCACGATGAGATTCGCGGCGTTGGCTACCGGCTTAGGCAGCGGGTCGAGATTGAAGCTGTCGGTTACCTGCTGATTGAGAGCAATGGTGATGGTCTTGTCAGCGGAATCCTTGAAGCCTGCGGCGGCATAGCGGACGTGGTGCGTGCCGGCCTCAATGACCAGCGGCTTGCCCTGGTGGATGTTACCGCGCAGAACACCATCGACGAAGACTTTGAAGTCGGGAACGTTGCCGGATGCCATCAGGGTACCGGACTTGCCGAGCGCGGTCAGGACGGCTGGGTCGCGGTAGGTTTCGCCGTTACCGAGAGAAAGATCATCGGTGAAGGACGAGAAGCCGTCTTTGGAGACCTGGATGTGATGCTTGCCAGGCTTGAGTGTGATGGAGAGATCACCGCCTTGTGCATCGATGGTGATAGGCGGATTGTTGTCGACGATGACCTGCGCGCCCGGCGGAGCCTTGGCGATGACGATGTGAGCATCAGTGGGGCCGGTGGCGACGGTGGGTTGTTTGCGATTGAGAACGAAGACGACGACAGCGATGGCAGCGACGACGACGATACCGGCGGCGACGAAGATCCAGACGGGGGTCTTACGGGCGATGATGGGCTCATCGAGATCGGCGACGGTGATGGGCTTGCCCGGCTCGGCCAGGGCGGCGCGGGCAGCCTGACCGATGCGTTTCCAGTCAGCCTGACGGGTTTCCGGGGCGTAGCCTACCCATTCCTGGGTGGTTTTGAGAGCGGCGAGTGCGCCGTTGGGATCGTTCTTGAGGAGCGCTGCGCGGGCTGACTCAATGGATTTGCCGACTTCTTCCTGAGCGTAGGCATTGCGGGCGCTTTCGACGTTCTGAATCTCGCGGGTGAGCTCGGGCGACTCGCCGTAGGCACGGATGACGGCCTGCAGGGCGTCGATTGCGGCAGTGAAGTTGTGAATCTGTACCGCGTGTTGTGCGGCGATGATAGCTTCCTGAGCCAGACGGCGTTTTTCGCGGTCGGCCTGGAGGGACTCGAAGAGGTTCTGAACCTGCTTGTTCTGCGGAGAAGTGGAGATGTACTCCTGCAGGATGCGCAGGGCTTCGTCGAGCTCGCCACGCTCCCAGAGCGTGGAGGCGCGCTTCTGAACGAGCTCGGCCTTGCGGGCGATGGCGGCCTGCTGCTCGCGCACTTCGTCGAGGAGGCGCGAGAGGCTGGGATCTTTGGTTTCGGCTACCGAGGCTTCGAGGGCCGCGGCTGCGTCGTCGAGGCGGCCTGCGGCGAGCAGCGATTGGGCGTCGGCGGTTGCCTTACGGATGTTGGCGGCGCGTTGCTGATTGGCCAGCTCGTTGCGGGCGAGGGCCAGCAGACCAGCGACGTCGGCCTGTTCGCCGCACTCGAGGTTGTAGCTTTCGAGAACTTCGATGGCCTTGTCGAACTGATCGGAGGAGATGTGTGCGCGCGCGCTGCTGAGGCAGTCGCCAAGGCGCTGTTCACCCTTGCGGGCTTCGTACTGCTGACGCAGGAGGCGCTCATAGGCGATGAGACGCTCTTCGCCGGGCATCTTTTCGATAGCCTGCTGGAGGCCCGCGAGGGCTTCGGCGGGCGCAGTGGCGAAGGTTTCCTTGGCCGAGGCGATGGCAGAGTCGACGAAGAGCTTGGAACCGAATTTGCGGGCTGCGGTGTCTACCTCGAGCTTGAGTCGGTGCAGCGAAGTTTCGCCGGGAAGCTTGTCGATGGCGCGATCGAGGAGATCGACGGCCTGATCATATTGATCGTTGCGGAGGAAATCGTTGACGCGGCGGTGGAGCTCCTCGAGGAGCTGGCGGCGCTCTTCTGTCTCGCGAATGCGGTTGAGATCGCGCCGGATCTCTTCGATGCGCGGATAGGAGGGGTCGATGGCCTCGGCTTCGGCGAGTAGCTGATCGACTGCAGGAAAGTTCTGAGCAGTGAGCTCGCGGCGGGCGGCGTCGAGGGTAGAAATGAGCTTGCCACGCTGAGCCTCGACCTCAAGCTGGCGGGCGAGGGTGCTGCGGACGGCGAGGAGCCTGGTGTGCTCTGGATCTTCCTGCAGGGCAGCTTCGGCGATGCGCAGAGCCGCGGTGATGTCGCCGCGGTTACGGGCGGATTCTGCATCAAGAAGAGCGGCGGCGCTGCGATCGTAGCGCCGCTTGCGCTCTTCGACGATCTGGAGACGGCTGGTGATCTCGGCTGAGGCCGAGTCGAGGCGCTGTGCATCCTTGAGAAGGGAGAGGGCGTCGGCGAAGTTTTCCTGGGCAACAGCTTCGTCGGCCTTGGAAATCATCTCCTTGAGGCGATCAGCGCGTTTTGCGCGGTCCTGATGATCACGGACAAGTTTGCGGAGTTTGCGGACCTGGGTGTTGGCTGGGTCGAGCTTTAAAGCTTCGTCGAGGAGCTCGAGCGCGGGTGCGTAGCGGCTCTCGGTGGTCAGGCGCTCGGCGTCGTCGAAGAGCTGGAAGACACGGACTTTTTTCTGCTCTTCGATGACCTCGTGGAGAGCGTCGGCGAAATCTTCTGCGGTGGAATAACGGTCCTCGGGGTCTTTTGCGAGTGCCTGGTCGAGGATCTGGTCGAGCGCAGGCGGGTAGTCGCGAATGAAGTCGGAGAGCGAGTTGTGCTTCTCGTTGACGATCTTGTAGGAAGCGGTCGCTTCACCGCCGCCAAAGGGAAGCTGGCCGGTGAGGAGCAGGTAGAGGATGACGCCGGCGGAGAAGACATCGACGCGGCCATCAACGGCGTCGCCCTTGAATCGTTCGGGAGCGATGTAGTGTAACGAGCCGACGATCATGCTGGTCTGGGTGAGACCGCTGGTCTGCTCGACATTGGTGATCTTGGCGATGCCGAAGTCAATGATCTTGGCTACGCCGTTGGGCTGCAGGATGACGTTGGCCGGTTTGATGTCGCGATGGATGATGCCCTTGGAGTGAGCGTAGCCGAGAGCGGAGCAGACTTGCTCGATGATGCTGAGCTTGGTGAGCAGATTGATCTTGCTGCCGGAAGCGATGATCTTGTCGAGCGGCTCGCCCTCAACGAACTCCATGGCGATGAAGGGCAGGCCATCGTGGGTGCCCATTTCGTATACGACAGGAATGTTGGGATGGGTGAGGGTGGAGGCGCGAGCCTCCATTTTGAAGCGGGCCAGCCCTTCATCCTGGGCGGAGCGGAATGGGCGCTTGATGGCTACGCGGCGGCCAAGGTCGTCCTGAGCGAGCAGAACCTCGCCCATTCCTCCGCGGCCGAGCACACGGATGATCTGATATTTGCCGATCATTCCCGCGCCAGCGGACGTTGTTTCCATCGTCAGGGCCTTACCTTATCCAAGGAGTAGGTGACAACCTGCTGTCTGGCGTTACAGCGTGGAAGCCACAAATTGAAGTATTCTTACGCGCTGTTTTAGCTCTGCAAAGACGGTAACACGGCTTCGCCGAGGTCGCCAATAAGAAGATGGGGCAATGAGTCGAGAGTACTACGAAAGTGGCAGAGCGTAGACTGTCTGCCGGAATCGGCGGAGAGTTATGATAAGAGCCCCGATACGAGCTTGGTGGAGGCGTAAGCGCTGATTGCATTTTGACTCAATCCCCCGATTGGGGGAGCGGCCAGAAGAAAATCTTGCTCCACGATAGTTTGGTGTGGTTCTCTAGGAAGTCCAATCCGGAAACTCCAGGATGTTGCTCTAATTCCGGAAAGGCAGCCAGAACGATCAACCGGTAATCCTGGCCGGTCAACTTTGGTGATTTGGGTTCGCGATGAGTCTGTTTTTTAAAAAGCTGATTATCGTGGGCGAACAATTCACTTGGTATGTTTCAGACAGAAAGGGCCGGTGTCGTAAGCGATGCTTAGTCGAAATCTGGTACTCCCCCGCGTAGTTTCTGCGCTTGTTGTGTCTCTTGCTGTAGCTGCGGTGCCTGGGTATGGTGCGGCGATGCCATCAGGACAGAGCGAGCAGGCCGTCACCGGAAATGTGCCGAACGCCTATCCGGGCGTGAAGCGGATTGTTGCCGCGGTTAATGAGAACAACCTCGCGATATTGAGGGGTAACACCCGGCCGGAGGCAAGAGCGCAGTTTGACCAGGGCGCTGTTGCCGCGGATTTCCCGATGAAGGGGATGCTGCTGGTGTTGAAGCGCAGCGCGGAGCAGCAGGCGGCTTTTGACGCGTTTGTGCAGAGCGAGTACGAGACGGGATCGCCGAACTATCACCAGTGGCTGACGCCGGATGAGGTCGGCCAAAAGTTTGGGCCGGCGCAGGAAGATATCGATACGATCTCACAGTGGCTGACGAGCAAGGGATTCACCGTGGATGCGGTGACGAAAGACCGGATGACGATCCGGTTCAGTGGAACGGCGGGGCTAGTGCGGTCGGCGTTTCATACGGAGATTCATCGTCTCTCGGTGAAGGGCGAAGCGCATGTCGCGAATATGTCGGACCCGGCGATTCCGGCGGCGCTGGCTCCGGTGGTGGTGGGTGTGAAGGCGCTGCATAATTTCTTCACACATCCGATGCACCGGTTGGGTGGGCAAGTGGAGATGGATGCGGAGACGCATACCTGGAAACGGGTGGGGGGTGCTTCGGTGACGCCAGGCAACGCGACTGGCGCTGATTTGCATGCCGCTGTGGCGGGGCTGAAGCCGGATTTTGGAACCGGCGGAACTACCAGTGGTGAGGCGAATGTCGAAGATGTTGCGCCCTACGATTTTGCGAAGATCTATAACGTGCTGCCGCTGTGGCAGGCGGCCACACCGATTACGGGCGCGGGGCAAACGATTGCCATTGTTGGAAGGAGCAATATCAATCTTGCGGATGTGACGGCGTTTCGTAGTGCGTTTGGGTTGCCGGCATATCCTAGCAGCCCCAATCCGAATGTCAACCAGCCGGGTGTTTCCGTGGTGATTCCGCCGTCGACGACCGATCCAGGAGATTGCCCAGGAGCTTCCAGTTCCACTAGTACATGCGCTGGCGATCTCGTCGAGAACAGCCTGGATGTGGAGTGGGCTGGTGCAACAGCTCCTGGAGCACACATCATTCTAGTGGCGTCGACTTCTGGAACTTCCAATGCATATACGGACGATGGTGTATGGATATCTGCGAGCTATATCGTGAACAACGACCTGGCCCCGATCATGAATGTCAGCTATGGTCTGTGTGAGCTCGGGCTGGGTACCGCAGGTAATGCGGCTTACAACAATCTTTGGCAGACGGCAACTTCGGAAGGCATCGCAGTGTTTGCGGCTGCGGGTGATGAGGGCTCGGCTGAGTGCGATGCCTACGACAACGCTACAGAGCCTTACGGGGCGGAGTATGGGCTGTCAGTTAGCGGTGTGGCGTCTACTCCTTACGACACAGCAGTTGGTGGCACGGATTTCAACTGGGGCTATTGGGATCCGACGAAGACTCAATCGACTTATTGGAGTGGGACGAATAATTCGACGACGCAGGCAAGCGCAAATGGATACATCCCCGAGATTCCGTGGAACGACACATGCACGAATCCACTGGTGATTTCCTCTTATAACTCAGAATTTAGCACCAGCTACAACGCGGTTCAGTTCTGTAATTTGTTGGCGGGTGGTCCATCTCCTGATCCTGATTTTGTGTCGGTTGATGGTGGCAGCGGCGGTGTGAGCAACTGCACGACGAACGATAACGCACACGCGAGCAGCTGCACAGGCGGGTATGCGAAACCAAGCTGGCAGGCGAGCGTGACGGGAATACCAACGGATGGCAAACGAGACATTCCGGACGTTTCATTTTTTGCCTCCAATGGTTTTTCAGGAAGCGCGTATGTAATTTGCGTGTCGGCTTTGGCTACTTGCAGCTATTCCGCCGCAACGGAGCCCGCATTGGGTCTGGAAGTTGGCGGCACGTCGGTGGCGTCGCCTGCGATGGCCGGTGTGATGGCGCTGATCAACCAGAAGACCGGGGGGAATCAAGGCAACCCGAATGCGGCGCTTTATAAGCTCGCTGCAAAGGAGACCTATAGCGGTTGTTCGACGGAGGCAGCGCCGCTTACGGGGTCCAGTTGCTCGTTCTACGACATCGATACAGGCACGAATGCGATGCCCTGTGTGTATGGCTCAACCAGCGATTGCACGGGAAGCAGCAGTCTCGAATTTGGCGTGTTGAGCGGCTGGGCCGGTACACAAGGATTCGATCTGGCAACTGGACTTGGCTCGCTTAATGTGGCGAATGTGGTGAATAACTTCACCACGATTCCGAATACGGATATTTTTGTTTCGGAGACCGCTCTGGCCTTTGGCTCGGTATTGACGAACACTACGTCGACCGCGCAGACGGTCACGGTGTCCAATAACTCGAACCAGGCGCTGTCCTTCACGTCGGCGGTGATTTCAGGACCGAATGCGAGTTTGTTCACCGAGACGAATAACTGCGGAACGAGCATAGCGATCGGGGCGAGCTGCACGATCAATGTGACGTTTAAGCCGACTGCGGGTGGAAGCTTCTCGGCTACCTTAACGCTTACGGATGGCGGGACGGCTTCACCGCAGACGGTTGCGCTGACTGGAACGGGAGTAGTGCCTGCGCCGGCAGTCGGATTCTCCTCGGGCTCACTGACGTTTGGTTCGACCCTGGTCGGTGAGACCTCGACGGCTCAGAGCGTGACGTTGACAAACACGGGCACTGCCAGCTTGACGATCACCAGTGTTGGGATTACGGGAAGCGGTGCGACGTCGTTCACCCAGACCAACAATTGCGTGGGCACCGTGCTCGCAGGGAAGTCATGCACGATCAATGTGAGTTTCGTGCCGACTGCTGCTGGCTCGTTCTCAGCGGCGGTAAGTGTTACCGATAATGCGACGGGATCGCCGCAGTCGGTCAGCTTGACGGGGACTGGAGCCGTTCCAGCTCCAGCTGTTGGTTTCTCACCGAGCTCTTTGAGCTTTGCAGCTCAGGCTGTGAGCACTTCATCGACAGCGCAGATCGTAATCTTGACGAATACAGGTACAGCGAGCCTGGTGATCAGCAGCGTTGGAGTCACTGGAACCAATGCAGCCGCATTCACGGAGACGGACAATTGTGTGGGCACCGTGCTCGCGGGGAATGCATGTACGATCAATGTCACATTCACTCCGACGGCTGCTGGATCGTTGTCGGCCACTGTTAGCGTGACTGACAACGCGAGCGGATCACCGCAAACGGTCAGCCTCACGGGCACCGGGACTGAGCCAACCGGAGCGACGCTGGCGTTTTCCGCTTCGAGCCAAACTGTGAGCCCGGGTTCTGCTGGTACGTTTACGCTGACGGCTACGGGCAGCACAGGATATGTCGGGCCCTCAACAGTGACGATCAAATCGTGCACGCTTACGGGCAGCCCAACCGGCGCTTCCGATTTGCCGAGTTGCTCAATTACCACAAATAACTTCACGATTGCTGCGGGCGCGAGCTCGGGTAGCGGAGGAGTAGTGACTGTTTCGACGACCGCAGCGACGACACAGGCGAAGACTGGCGGACCGGTTGCGGCGAATGGCTTGAAGAAATGGGCTGGAGCAGGTGGCGCGGTACTGGCGTTCATAGTGTTGCTGGGTATTCCGGCTCGACGACGAAACTGGCGGTCGATGCTGGGATTGATCCTGCTGGCTGGCGCGCTGGCGACTCTTTCTGCGTGCGGCGGCGGCGGCGGTAGTGGCGGTGGCGGCGGTGGCAACCCTGGAACAACGGCTGGAAATTACACCTTCACGGTGAGTGGATCTGACTCCAACGGAGTATCCGCCAACGGGTCCATTACCCTGACGGTGAATTAAAGCATTTCCGCTTCAAGTCTCTACATTCGAGATCTGCCAGTTGCGGCTTTTCTTAAAGGAAAAGCCGCGACAGCGATCTTCGAGTTGTAAGCATCGGAAAGCGAAAATGCTGTAGCGCAACACTCAAGACGCCCCTGTCATTCGATTCATAGCAATCGAATGACAGGGGCGTTCAACATTTCAAAGCAGTTGTGCGATTGTTTCTGGGGCGCAGTAGAGATACGGGTTTAACCGACGCTTTCGTCTTTTGCTTCCTGGGCGTCTTTCCATCCCTCGGCGATGAAACGATAGCCAACCCAGGGCTCGGTCTGGATGTATTGCTTGCCGGTTTCGGACTCGAGCTTTTTGCGGAGCTGGCCGATGAAGACGCGCAGGTACTCGGGCTGATGGGCTGATTGCGCTCCCCAGACTGCGGTGAGCAGGGCCCGGTGGGTCATGACCTTGCCGGTGTTGCGTGCAAAGAAGACGAGCAGGTCAAATTCCTTGGGTGTGAGATGGATAGGCGAGCCTGCGACTGTGATGCTGTGCGAGGCTGGATCGATAACAAAGTCTCCGGCTTCGATTATCGGCGAACTGCGCTGCGGCGCCCGGCGCAGGTGTGCGCGGACGCGTGCAAGCAGTTCCTGCAGCTTGAAGGGCTTGGTGACGTAGTCATCGGCTCCGGCGTCGAGGGCTTCAATTTTGGAGCGTTCATGATCGCGGACCGAAAGGATGACGACTGGGATTGCGCCAAGGAGACGGATGGAGCGGCAGACATCGACGCCGGTCATGGTGGGCATCATCAAATCTACGATGACGAGGTCGGGGGACCATTCGCGGAAGACTTCGAGGCCTTCCTCGGGGTCGTTGGCGGTGCGAACCTGATAGCCTTGCGCGGTGAGCGAGGCGCGTAGAACCCGTGTGATCTGGGCTTCATCATCTATTACGAGAATTCTTTCCTGCATTTTATGCTCGCGTATCGATCCTGGAGGCTCGACCCACGGGACGCCTGCTTCGAGGGAGAGCCTTGATAGGAACGATACAGCATGTGACTTGCATACAAGTCCAAGCCTGATTTGAGGATAGTCTTTATGCGGGGCCAGGAGCATAAGCGAAGCGTAAGGATGAAGAAGCGAAGGATATGCAGGGGAGCGATGAGGAGAGAATAGATTACGGATGCAATTGAACAAGTTTAGTAAGCAAAGAGCGGTTCGAAACTGGTTGCTGGCATCGGCGCTGATAGTGGCGCTGACCGGAGCACTGATATGGCTGCGTGCCGATTCGACGTCAGCGGGAATTCTGTACCTGGTGACGGTAGTGTGGGCGGCGACGGTTGGCGGCCCGATCATTTCGATCTATCTTGCGATTGTTACTTCGCTTTGTTTTGATTTTTTCTTTCTGGTACCTCTGGGCACGTTTGCTTTACGCGGAGCTACGGCCTGGCTGGCGATGCTGGTCTTCATGGTGGCCTGCGCGATTGTGAATCGTGTGGCGGAGCAGGCAAGGAGGCAGAGGAGGTATTCGGAAGAGAGGCGAGAACACGCGGAGCGGCTGTATCAACTAAGCCAGGAGATGATGCTGCACGAGGATGCGGCGGGATTGGTACGTGAGATTCCCCGGCTGGTGGCGCAGAATTTTGATCTGGATGGTGTGCTGCTTTATGTACGGGGGCAAGAGCCGGTCCATTCCTCGCTTCCATCGTCTGCGGATGAGGAGGATATGCGGCCGCTCCATGTGATGCTACGACAGGTTTCTCCGGGAACGGAGGCTGCGTCGCCGCTGTTGTATGGGTATGTGGCGAGCAATCTGATGTTTGGGTTATCGAGTGTGGGGGTGTTGGCGTGGAAGCCGAACCGGGTTTCCAGAGAAGTGGCAGCACTGATTGCGTCACAAGCGGCGATCGCGATTACCAGAGCTGAAGCGATAGAGGAGTCTTCGCGGCTGGAAGCGGCGCGAGCGACGGAGAAACTGCGCAGCGCATTGATTGATTCCATGACGCATGAGTTGAGGACGCCGCTGACGGCGATACGTGCCGCGGCTACGACGCTCGTGGAAGAGAAGCAACTGGATGATGACGTGCGGACGGAACTGGCTACGATTGTCGAGGAAGAGACCGAGAGACTGGACGCGCTGATTGGCGAGGCGATGGAGGTGGCGGAGATCGAGTCGGACGGCGTGCGGGTGAGGCTGGAGCCGATGCTGGCTGGGGCATTTCTGGAGCAGGTTTTAGAAGGAGTCCGCAGGCAAATGGGGGCAAGGCTGGTCACTATTGACGTGCAGCAGCCAGACAAAACTGTGTGGTTTGATCCGCATGTGCTTGGGCGCGTGATGAAGCACTTATTGGAAAACGCCGCTCGATATACACCGTCGACGAGCAAGATTGTGTTGCGCAGTCAGAGAGGCCAGGACCGGCTAGATTTTGTGGTGCAGGATGATGGGCCGGGTATCGACGGGCGCGATTTGCCGCATATCTTTGAGAAGTTTTACCGAGGACGGAATGGCAGCGGGGCAGCAATGAGTTCAGTGAAGGGCTCGGGAATGGGCCTGGCGATTGTGCGGGCTTTGCTATCTGTACATGGCGGAGGGATCGAGGCGGAAAGCGCGCCGGGCGGCAGCAGCTTCCGGCTGTGGGTTCCGCTGGTGGAGCGACCGCCGGAGGATGGAACAAGGCGCGCGGAGGGGAGCGGGTTGGATGCCGCTCCGCTGGGTGGCTAAGGGATATCGGTCGTGTCGAGAGCTGGGAGAGGCAGGTCGGAATCGAGGCCTGTGTCGAGGAGATCCTGACGGAGCTGATCGATGGTGGAGAACTGCAGGGCGATGATGCCGAGTTCGCGTGCAGCTTCGATGTTTTCGAGCTTGTCGTCGAGAAAGAGGGTTTCTTGGGGAGCGGTTTCGAGGCGATCTAACAATAACTTGTAGATCGATGGCTCGGGTTTGGCCATGTTGTGCTGGAAGCTCCAGATGAGGACGTCGAAATCTTCGACCCAGGCGAAGTTTTCGAGGATGCTTTCGAGGACGGAGTCGCCCATGTTCGACAAGATGCCGGTGCGGAAGCCTGCGGCTTTGAGCTGCTTGTGCCAGGCGAGGGTAGCGGGGTTGGTGGTGGTCCACATGCGAGCGTCCCAGCTATTGAGCTCGTCGATTTGCGCGGCAGAGAGTGGCAGGCCCGCAGCGGCGACGAGGCGCTGCCAGAAGGCGAGCCCGGTGAGATCGCCGCGGTCGTAGGCGTGGCGGTCGACCCAGTAATAGCGCTCGAGGTCTGCCTCGGAAAGGCCGGTGATGCGCATGAGCTCCTGCCGAGCCTCAAGGTGAGGCGGGCCGCTGAGGACCATGCCGTAGTCGAAGACAACCGCGCGTAGGGGCAACGTGATCTCCTTTATGTAAGGGCCGGAAGATGGAAAGCGGCCTGCTGTTATTGTGCTTGATGAGGCTGATGATCACGAAGTTGTAACAGAGGGGTAGTAAGCAGACGATGTTTTCGAAGCGCACAGAGTGGGATACGGACGAGAGCGAGATGGCGCAGGCATATCGTGAGCGCAGGGCGCAGGGGCTGCCGGTAATGGATTTGACGGCTTCTAATCCGACGCGCGCAGGGTTTGCGTATGCGGAGGATCTGCTGGCTCCGCTGGCGGATGCGCGAGCACTCGACTACGATCCGAATCCAAAAGGGAGCGTGGCAGCGCGGGAGGCGGTGTGCCGATACTATGCGGAGCTTGGCGCCGAGGTTGATGCGGAGCAGGTTGTGCTGACTACAAGCACGAGCGAGGCTTACAGTTATCTCTTCAAGCTGCTGTGCGATCCGGGAGATGTGGTGTTGGCGCAGCAGCCGAGCTATCCGCTGTTTGATTTTCTGGCGAGGGCGGAGTGCGTGGAGCTGGAGGCTGCTCCGCTGGTGTATGACTTTGGCTGGCAGTTGGATGTGGCGGAATTGGAGAGACGGATCACGCCGCGTACAAAAGCGCTGGTGCTGGTGCATCCGAATAATCCGACGGGGCATTTTACGAAGGGTGCAGAAGCTGAGGAGATTGGGCGCGTGTGCCGCGAACATGGCGTGGCGTTGATTGTGGATGAAGTGTTTCTCGATTACGCGCTTATGAGCGGGGATGAGCAGGATCGGGAGACGTTTCTCAAAAGGGATATCGGTGTGCCGGTGTTTGTGGTAAGCGGCATCAGCAAGATTTGTGGATTGCCGCAGGTGAAGGCGGCATGGATTGTCGCGGATGGGCCGGGATGGCGCGAGGCGATGGCACGGCTGGAAGTGGTGGCGGATACGTTTCTTTCGATGAATGCACCGGTGCAGAGGGCGCTGCCAGTGTGGCTGGAGCGGCGTGAGGAGATGCAGGGGCAGATTCGAGAGCGGGTTGTGGGCAATCTTGCTGAGCTGGACCTGCAGATTGCAGCAAGCGCGGCGCGCGGCGAAGGGCTTGTAAGCAGGTTGGCGGTGGAGGGTGGATGGTACGTGGTGTTACGAATTCCGGCGACGCAGTTGGATGAGGTAACGGCGCTGGAGTTGCTGGATTGTGGGGTTTGGGTGCACCCGGGGCATTTCTTCGGGATGGCTGAATCGGGATGGTTAGTGGTGAGTTTACTGGCTCCGTTACAAGAGTTTGCGGCCGGGATTACGGAGCTGCTGAGTTATCTGAGCGGACGGTACACTGTGTGACTTTGGAGATAGTGGGAAACGCTGCTCTGCTTGACGTCACCTAGTTTCAGGGCAACACTTCTATCGGGTGTGTGAGCTACTTCGTAGCTGCGCAAATTTTCGCAAATCTCTTCTCATTCTGTGTGGTGCGGGTTTTTCGATTCCATTGCAAAGGGAGTCATGCCATGCGCATTTCTACGTTCTCTGTCATCGTTGCCATTGTGGGTGTTGCTGTTGGTCTGAGAGCCCAGGACTTCAAGAAGCAGGTTATCTATCAGGTTGTTACGGATCGTTTCTTTGATGGGGATGCGACGAACGATAATCCTGCGGAGAGTCCGGGGTTGTTTGATGCGACCCATACGAACTGGCACGCGTACTGGGGTGGGGATCTGGCTGGTGTGCAGCAAAAGCTGGCGTATATCCAGGGGATGGGAGCGACGGCGATCTGGGTGTCGCCGGTGGTGAATAACGAGAATCTGAACTGCGGTGGTTCGGTGGTGTCGGCTCCGTATCACGCGTATTGGAATCGCGACTTCATGAATGTGGAGGAGCATTTCGGGGATAACTCGAATTCGTTTGCAGCGCTGGATGCGCTGGTGACGGCGATGCACGCAGGTGGGATGAAGTTGATTGTGGATGAGGCAAACAATCATTCGAATCCGGATAACTGTGGCGAGAATGGTGCGCTGTATAACCAAGGCGCGTTCATGGCTTCGGCGGCGAATGATGCGAACGGGATATTTCATCACAATCCGGATATTGGAGACTTCAACGATCGATATCAGTTGCAGTATTTGACGCTGGATGACCTGACGGACCTGAATCAGGAAAACTCCACGGTGGACGCGTATCTGAAGGGTGCGGCGGCACAGTTGCAGGCGCATCACGTGGATGCCTTCCGGCTGGATGCGGTGAAGCATGTGACGTGGGGATGGGAGTATTCGTTTGCGAACGCGGTCTTCAACAACGCGCCGAGTTTTTTGTATGGCGAGTGGATGCAGACGAATACAAGCGATCCGCTGTATGCGGACTCGGTGAAGTTTGCGAATCGCAGCGGGATTTCACTGCTGGATTTTCCGCTGAACACGGCGATTCGCGATGTGTTTGGGTATGGCAACGGATTTCAGGAAATTGACTCGACGATTGGGACGGAGAACGCGAGTTTTACATCACCGAATGATCTGGTGACGTTCTTTGACAGCCAGGATGAATCGCGGTTGTTGACGCTGAATAACAACCAGAACCGGCTGCAGGAGGCTTTGGCTTTTTTGCTGACTTGCCGTGGGATTCCGATTGTTTTCTATGGAGATGAGCAGTACTTGTTCAATAACTCGACGGGGTCGGATGGAAATCCAGGGACTGATCCGTATAACCGTGTTTGGATGTCTGCGTTCGATACGACGACAGCGGCTTACAAGATCATCACAAAGCTTGCGGGGCTACGGCAGGCGAACGATGCGGTTGGGTATGGGACATGGAAGCAGCGATGGATCAGCAGTGATGTGTATATCTACGAGCGGCAGTTCTTTAATGATGTGGTGTTGGTGGCGATTAATAAGAGCGATACGGCGAGTTATCCAGTGACGGGATTGTACACGGCGCTGCCCGTTGGAAATTACACGGATTATCTTGGTGGATTGCAAAGCGGCAGCGCGCTGACGGTGACGGCTGGGTCGGGAGGGAATAATCCGGCGGGGAATTTTACGATTGCACCGCACAGTGTTGCGGTATGGCAAGTGCAGGCGAATGCGACGGCTCCGGAGGTGGGTTCGATTGGGCCGTGGGTAGGGCAGCCAGGGATGACAGTGACCATCGCGGGTGATGGTTTTGGCGTGGTGAAGGGAACGGTACTGTTTGGATCGACTGCGGCGGCGATTCAGAGCTGGTCGAATACTTCGGTGACGTTTACAGTGCCATCGGTGAGCAGTGGGAGCTATAACGTGCAGTTGAAGAACAGCGTGGGCGCGGCAGCGAATACGATTGCGTTCACGGTGCTGACGGGGAAGCTGGTTCCAGTGACATTTACGGTGAACAATGCGACGCCGACGCAGCCTGGAGACTACATTTTTGTGACGGGGAACACGGTGGAGCTGGGCAGCTGGGGAACGACGTTTCAGACGGCGGTTGGGCCGATGTTGACGCCGAATTATCCCAATTGGTTTTTGAACGTGAGCCTACCTGCGGGGCAGACGGTGCAGTTCAAGTTTATCGATATTCAGGGGAATGGAAATGTGGTGTGGGAGAACGGAACGAATCATTCCTATACGGTGCCTGCAAGTGGAACCGGTGCGGTGAATGTGAACTGGCAGTATTGAGCGCAGACTGTTCCGGGTACTTGAAGAGCTGTTTCGAACCAGCCATCCGAGGCTGAGCGATTACACTGTCAACGACGCCCTCGATGACATGTTCCCAGTCTTTGCAGGGCAAATTCAAGGAGAGTAACGATGCGAGTTGCGCTGTTGACGGGTGGCGGAGACTGCCCGGGGTTGAATGCGGTGATCTACGCCGCTGTGAAGAAGGGCATCAACAAGTACGGCGATGAGTTTGTTGGATTTTTGAATGGCTGGCGCGGTGTGCTGGATAACAAATGGATTCCATTGACGCTGGAGCGGATTGATGGGATTCAACTGCAGGGCGGCACGATTCTGCACTCTTCGAGAACGAATGTGAAGAAGATCCCTGGCGGCATCGAGCAGGTAGAATCGGTCCTGAAGGCGAACAAGATCGATGCGCTGATTGCGCTGGGCGGCGATGATACGCAGTCGGTGACGCTGGCGTTGACGGATGCGGGTATTCCGGGCGTGGGCGTGCCGAAGACGATCGACAATGACATCAATGGAACGGATGCGACGTTTGGTTTTGACACAGCTGTGTCGATTGCAACGGAAGCTGTGGATCGCATTCGTACGACGGCGGACTCACACAACCGCGTGATTGTGATTGAGGTGATGGGCCGGGATGCGGGCTGGATTGCTTACGCCTCTGGTGTTGCGGGTGGCGCGGATGTGGTACTGGTGCCGGAGAAGCCGATCGATATCGATCATGTGGCAGCGCTGCTGAAGTACAACTACGATCGCGGAAAGACGTATGGCCTGGTTGTGGTGGCTGAGGGATGCCATCTGCCAGAAGGCGGCCAGGTGACTGGAACCTCTGAGCTGGATTCATTTGGGCATGTTCGGCTTTCCGGTATCGGCGATGCTCTGGCCAAGCTGATCGAGAAGAAGACTGGCTTCGAGACGCGTTCGGTGAACCTAGGGCATACGCAGCGCGGCGGTTCTCCGACGCCGTATGACCGATTGCTGGGGCAGCGTTACGGCCTGCATGCGATCGATATGGTGCATGAGCAGAAGTGGGGCCGCATTGCAGTGCTGAAGGGCACCGATATCACGGATATCACCATCAAGGAAGCGATTGCGACGAACCGGCGGCTGGATCAGCGGTTCTTTGATGTGATCAGTGATCTTGAAGCGAAGGTCTAGCTTCGGATCAGGAAAGCGGAGAAAGATTCGAGCGGCGGTACTTGAGTCAGATCCAATTGTGACGGTACAGCCATTTGAAGAACCTGATCTGCCTGTTGTGTATGTAATCGAGGAGGCGCTCTGCGCCTCCTCTTCGTTTTAACAGAGGGATGCTACTGTCTCTCAGGATGGACCTGAGCTGCTGGACTCTTGTTGGTCTTTTGGACGATACTCCAGCAGGTTTTGCGATTGTGAGCTGCACGAAGAAGAGGCAGGCGCGATGGATGCCTGGACTATTGAAGTATTTGAGCGGTACAGATGGCGAGCGCGATCACGTTTTTATGAAAGCAGGTTGAGGGTTCTGCAGGATTGCGCAGAATCTATGTAATCGCGATCAGTGCGGGCTGCTTCAAAGAAAGCAAATCTTCGATAGGCCTACGGATGCCAAGTGATTGGCAAGTACTAGTGGGCTGAAGCGGCAGGTTTTCGCATCACTGTGGTCATCTGACAATGCAATTTATCGCGCAACGGGCGGGGAAGCTTGCGAGTTCCCGATTCGAGGGTCAGAACAAGGGATTCGGGAAGATAAGGTAGCAGTTTGCCCAGTTTCACGTGGCCTCTGGTGAGTGGGTTAGACATCAGATCAATGCGCTCGGTCCTGAGGCCGGCCTTGTCACCAAGCATCCGGCATTCTTCGATGTCCAAAAGGAAAATATGGCCGTCGGAATTGGGTTTGAATTGTACGGCCTCAAAGGCTGACGGATCGGGACAATCACTGAAGCGGGGAAGATTAAATCGGAAGTACCGGCCATTTGGAGTGCTTAAGAACAGAAAACCGCCGGGTTTGAGTATTTTTGCGGCGACCTGGAGGAATTGATCAGGATGGGCAAAGTGCTCGATCACTTCCGTAGCGAGAACTCCATCGAAGCGACCAGCCCAGGTATCGGCGAGTTCGAAGATATTCCCAGGCACATAGTCGATCTGGCCAAATTCATATTTTTTTTGGACCAGACCGGCCATATCGATTCGCAGGTCATTCCACGTCAGGCGATATCCCTTCTCTGCAAGAGGCAACGTGAAGTTGCCGCTGGCGCCAGCTACATCGAGGATTTCACTTCCGGAAGGCAGTAATTCCTCTACAGCGTTCAGAATCCATTGATGCCGGTTTCGATATTGGTAGCTATAGCCTAGATCTTTCCGGCTTCCCCACAACTCCAACGAATCGTAGATAAAGGTATATTTCCATAACTCAGGCCAGTTGTCGTCGTAAGCCAATTGCTGCATAGGATTCCAGTCACGCCTCCTGGTTGGCTGAATGCATTTTCTGAATCACTGTACACGATGACACGGCGTTCAAAGCCAGCTTACATACTCAAGGCCTGGTATGCCTTAAAGCTGTTATTTCTACGTTAAATCAGCTTCAAAAAAATGGTCTGGACTGAGCTTTGCGACGGGAAGGTTGGTTCCAGATTCTGGGTGCCGATGATTTTGCTGAAGGGCGCGGACATCGCGATCTAAGAGGTGATTGCGACGAATCGCCGGTTGGATCAGCGATTCTTTGACGTGATCAGAGATCTTGAGGCGAAGGTCAAGCTTCGGTTCTCACGTGCCCGGTGCCCCTGCAATACTTGAGGGGCGCCGGGCTTTTTTTGCGTATAGCTGCAGGGCAGATGAATTCTGATCGCTTTCGTGCCTGTGTTGAGGCGATTTTCTTTGAGGAATAGATATGGTTTCTATCGAGCTGGAATATCAGGGGGATCTGCATTGCAAGGCGGTGCATGGGCCATCGGGAACAATGCTGACAACCGATGCGCCGAAGGATAATCAAGGTCGTGGCGAAAGCTTTTCGCCAACGGATCTGGTAGCGGCTGCGCTTGGCAGCTGCATCCTGACGGTGATGGGGATTATGGCGCGGACGCTCGAGATCGAGCTGGCTGGTACGACGGCGACGGTAGAAAAAGAGATGGCTAACGTGCCGGTGCGCATGATTCACACGCTGCGGGTCAAGATTCATGTGCCGCATGTTGTGAGTGCGGAGAATCGGGTGAAGCTGGAGCGCGCGACGCACACTTGCCCGGTGCATCGAAGCCTGCATCCGGATGTGCAGAAGCCGATTGAATTTGTCTGGGCTGAGCCGGGGAATTGAATCCGCTGCTTAGGTTCTGTCTCTGTTAGAGGGCAGAGATGTATAGCAATCGGGATGAGATTTCGGCGTAAAGATTGTGTGGCTTTGCTGTACCGGAATGAAGGCAGATAGATGATCGAGACACGGCTTTTTGTGGCAGAGGATTTCAAGGCGGTGTGTGCGATTGAAGAGCAGTGTTTTGCTCCACCGGTGCGATTCAGCAAGAGGCTGATATGCGAGCTAACAACAAGCGAGTTGTGCCGGACATGGATTGGCGTTGCCGATGGGATTGTTTGCGGATTCGCGATTGTGGCGTTGATGGATGAAGATGATGCCGATGCCGCGTATGTGTGGACGATTGAAGTCTTACCGGAGTATCGCGGGCTCGGAGTGGCTAGAAAGCTGATGGAACGCGTAGAGGAGAGTGCGCGCAGAGCGGAGAAGTTGCGTATAGCGCTGCACGTGGAAGAGACCAATACCGCGGGGATTGCCTTGTATGAGCGATGCGGGTATAGAAGTGTAGCCACTGCAAAGCACTTCTATGGGCGCAACCAGCATGGGTTTCGTTATGAGAAGGCGATCGCAGAGTAAGATGTTGGCAAGACTCCGAGGGGCTTGAGGCGCTGGCTTTGCGAAAGGACGAAATCCCCGCTGTCGTTTTGCCAAGAAGCTTCGTCCGATGTGAAATTCTGCGTTGGATGTCGGCTATGTTCGGTGGACGATGGGTCTATCTCGGCCGGTTCTTGTGGCACCAGAGGCGGCTGCCCAGATTGCGTGAGCCGGTACGGATTACAGACAAGCTGGCGGCGCGGATTCTCTCGGGGGAGAGCGCCGGGTGGCAGCGGGAATTCAGCGACAAACTGCGATGCAGGGAGATTGTAGCTGAGATTTGTCCCGAGCTCAGGCAGAAGCGCGTGATGGCTATTATTGAGAGTGCATCTGACTTTACTCTCGAAGCTCTGCCGCAGACGTTTGTGCTGAAACCAAATCATGCTTCGGGGATGAATGCTTTCGTTCACGACAAGCGATGGGCAGATGAGCGATTGCTGCGCGATCTTGTGAACTGGTGGCTGGAGCTGGATTATTACGAGATCTCTTATGAGCCGTGCTATCGGGGAATTGTGCCGAAGGTATTTGCGGAAGAAATGGTACTGAATGCACGGGGGTATCCTCCATCAGAGATTCAGTTGTTTTGCGTGCATGGGCGCGTGGCGTTTATTGAATGCCTGATGGTGCGTGAGGAGATAGACGGACCGCTGTGTGATCGCGAATGGAACCGGCTGCCGGTGTGGTATCCGCTAGAGGAGTGCGAGCCGGATGCACCGCGGCCTGATGCTTTGGATGAGGCTATTGCGATAGCGGAGAAGATTGCTGCGGGAACGGATTTTCTGCGGGTGGATCTGATTCATTTGGAGGATGGCACCCTGGTGTTTAATGAGACGGCTTGCACGCCGTGGGGCGGGTTGTTCCGATTGAAGCCGCGCTTGGGCGATGAACTGCTCGGGAAGATGTGGGAGCCGTACTCTGTTGTGCCAGCGCCGATGGATGCAAGGGTGCGAATAGAATCGCAAGCGGTCTTTGTCACGCGCTAAACGATCCCGAGGAATTGACGGGAATTGAGTCGTGCTCCGGGGAATGTCAGGTCGAGGTTCTGCGCGCCGATGGTTTTGCTGACGACTTCGCCGAGAACCTGGCGATAGTCGGTGGTGATGGCGAGGTCGCGGCCTTCGTTGAGTTGTTCATCGGCGACTCCGGGCCACTTGCCATACACCTTGCCACCCCTGACGTTGCCGCCAAGGATAAACATGGCGTTGGCGTGGCCGTGATCGGTGCCGCCCGTGCCGTTTTGCCGGGCGGTGCGGCCGAACTCGGACATGGTGACGAGGGTGATGTTTTCGGATTCTGGACCCATGTCACGCCAGAAGGCAGCGATGGAATCAGAGAAGTCGCGGAGACGGTTGGCAAGCTGGCCTTCGGCGCCGCCCTGGTTCTGGTGGGTATCCCAGCCGGTGACGTCAGTGAAGGCTGCTTCGACGCCGAGGTTGGCTTTGAGAAGCTGGGCGACCTGCTTCATGTTCTTGGCGAACGGGCTGTCGGGATAGTTTGCGTCCGGGGTGGGCGAGTAGTGAGCCGGGTCGGTGGCGCGCAGCATCTTGATGGCTTCGAAGCTGGTGTCTCCGGCGGAGTGGAGCAGGGAATCGCTGCTCTCGTCGTACATGGCTTCAAAGGCGGTGGCGGCGGGGGCCGGCTTAGGGCCGCGACCACCTACGGCGAAGTCCTGTACATTGCTTAGGGCGAGCGCTGGGACTTTGCCTGCGAGGGTGCGAGGGACGTCTGGGCTGAGTGCGATGGCGCGGAACGGACTTGATTGTAAGGCGGCTTCGCGGAGTTTTGCGCGGCGCAGGTCTTCGGCCTGGAGAGCGCGGTTGAGCCAGCCGTCGGTGGTGCTTTTGATGCCGGGAGTGCCGGATTCCATATAGTCCTGTGCATCGAAATGAGAGCGTGTGTGATCGGGTGAGCCGGTGGCGTGAACGATGGCGAGATGGCCCTGGGCGAAGAGCGGCTGGAAGGATGCCATGGCGGGATGCAGGCCGAAGAAGCCATCAAGATCGATGACCTGCTTCTGCGGAATGGCGATGGTGGGGCGCATCGTGTAGTAGTTGGGCTCGCGCCATGGAACAACGATGTTGAGGCCGTCGGCGGCTCCACGCTGGAAGATGACGACGAGCTTCTTGCCCTGGGCTGTTGCTTCCATTGTCGCGGCCATGACGGCTCGCGTGAGGAAAGCGGGCAGGGCGGTCGTGCCGGCGAGGGCCAGTGCGCCGTTGCGAAGGAAGAAGCGTCGCGTGGTGTTCATCTGAGGTACCTCTGAAGCTTTATCGGCGTTGAAACTCGGGGGAGCCAAGTAGCAGTGCAGCGATCTGGGCTTGCTGCTGCTGTTGAGCTTGCTGTTGTGCCGCGGCCGGGTTGTAGTTTTTGGGTTTGGGAGTGGCTGATTGTGGCGTGATCTGTGACGGTGAGGGGGATTGGCCCTCTACTTCTGTGAGGACGGCGGCGCGGGTCTTTTCGCTTACGCCAGTGGGGATGAGTTTGGCTTGCAAGCTCTCAATGGATTGATTGGCGGATTGATCGGGAGCTTCATCCGTAGTGGATGGCCACTGCGTTGTTATGCCGTTGAGCTTGTTGTTGGCGAGCGAGAGGGCAAAGTTCATACGGGTGACTAATTCGCCGGTGCTGACCCATTCATTTGCTTTGTCAGAATAGCCGGTGGGAGGAATACAGGCGTAGAGTGGCATGCCGAGCTGATTGAGCCAGTTGATAAGCGGCTGCGGGTTAGTGACTTGTGCGTTACTGGCGCGGACTGCGGAAACGACGTATTCGAGCGGAGTCTTGACCTTAGCCTGATAGGCAGCGGGGGCCCAGAACTCAGGCGAGTGGATGAGGGTTTTGAGGACTTCGGCGATGTTGCCGTCGTGGGACTCGAAGGATTTGGCCATGCGATCAACGAGAGTTTGCGGAGGGTTGTCGCTCACGAAGGCGATTGCGAGCTCGCTGGAGATGAAGTGGGCTGTTGCGGGGCTGGTAGCAAGCATGTGGAGGAGCTTCAGACCCTCCTTCATGCCATCTTCCTTGAACTTGTGGCCCATGACGATCTTTGTGCCAGGCTCGTGGCGGTTCTCGTCGAATGTAGTGTCGCCGCCTAGTTGGGGATGATCGACGGTCCATCCGGTGAGGATCTTGGAGACTTCGGTGACGTCTTTCTGGGTATATCCGCCGTTGACGCCGAGTGTGTGCAGTTCCATGAGCTCGCGGCCGTAGTTTTCATTAAGGCCGGGAGGCGTGTTCTTTTTTGCGATGCCTTCGGCCTGGCGTTCTTTCTGGCGCTCTGCGACTTTGGAGTCGGGGCCTGTGCTGCTGGAGTTGTCGAGATACAGCAGCATGGCTGGACTTTCCGCCGTAGCTACGAGCAGATCTTCGAAGTTGCCAAGAGCGCGTGGCCGGATGACATCGCGCTCGAAGCTGGTCAGGTAATAGGGGGTTTCATCGTTCTTGTGTAGGTAGATGTTGAAGTGGTTAAGCCAGAAGGCTGTCATCACCTCCTGAAGCTGGTGGGAGCTGTAGATTTCGCGATAGAGGCGCTGAGCCTGGAGCTCGAAGATTACGGCGCGCGTGGGGTTTTCAAGATCGGCGAAGAGCTCACGTTGCTCAGGGTTGAAGCCCTCGGTCAGTTGCAACCGTTGTGGAGGCTTGAGACCTCTGTTCAGTTGTTCAAACTCGGCGGTGGGCATGTAGAGAATGCGTTGCAGGCGCTTGTCCGGAGGAAGATCGACGACAGAGTGGAAGAGAACTTCTTCATAGCGGGGACGCGCACGGTCTCGGTCAGAGTTATCGACTAGCTCTTTGCGGGGTGCGGCTTCTTTTCCGGCGGTTGTAATGGATTCTCCAGTCTGAGATTCAGACGGAGTGGACATCGTCGATCCTGCCGCCATGTTGGGTGCTGAGTTAGCGGCGACACCGGGTTGCTGGGCTTGCTTGTCGGATTTCTCCTCGGCTTTCTTTGCCTGCTTTTCTTTGAACTGTTGAATGTGGTGCGAGTAAATGGCGTAGAGATATGGATCGTCGGGCGCGGGAATCTTGTTATCAGCGGCTTGACGGATGATGCCGTTGGAGGGGAAGCGGCCGATGAGTTGGTCCGGCGGCAGGTTGAGCGAGGGGAATTCGGCGAGGCGAGCCTGGAGGGTATGGTCGTCATCGGTTAACGGCAAGCGGTCCGGGTGAAGTTGAAGATCAAACCACTTGTCGATGCCTTTGGGGCCGAGGGAGTGGATCTCGGCTACCTCATCGGGCGTGGGGCCGAAGGTGAAGCGGTTGAGCAGGTGGAGGATGCGACGATCCTGGTCACTTAGCGGCTGTGTGGATGTTGCCGGGGTGGCCTCAGGTTGCGATGTGCGGGAGATGGCCTGGGCGGGAAGCAGTTGTGCTGGGAGGAGTGCGCTAAGCACGAGGGATGTGAGCGTACGACCGAGAGCAAAAGGCCTGCCGGAGATTGGCTGGGGCATGAGATTCTCCACGAGGCGAAAGTTGCTGGGATTGCGGCGCACCTTTGAAACAGGAGCGTTGAGCTTTCCGAGCTCACGGACATTCAAACACAGGTGAAGGGCTGAAGTTGTTTGAGTGTGGCTGGAAAACTGGATTGCCGTTCCGAGATGGCAATGGAGGCATCTTCTGTTCTAACGGCCCAATCTGTTGGGGCGGGCAGAGTGATGAACCCCAGATGTGGAAAAGTTGAGGTTGGATGACGGGATTTCTTAGATAGCCGGGGCGAAACCGAAGGCGAAGAGATGCGGAAAGAATCGGAAAAATACCGAGAAAGCCTTGAAAAAGCAGGTGATTCCGCGTTATACACAGGGATACCGGCAGGCTGCTTCCCCAGGCAGATGCTCTCCGGAACTTCCCGCTTTTGGAGATGAGATATGCGCAATGCTGCCAAGTCGAACCTGCTGGTGCCTGAGATCCGTGAAGTGATGGATATTCGCCAGGCGTCGGATTATCTGGGGATTTCGCCGGACACGCTGTACAAGTATGCGTCGGAGGCGTTTATTCCTGCGTTTAAGCTGGGGAACCGCTGGCGGTTCAAGCGGTCTCGGCTGGATGAGTGGATGGACCGGCAGTCGGATGCGGCTACGGCGGTGCCTGAGTCGGAGGTTGGGGCTAAGACTAAGAAGCCGGTTAAGGCGGCGTATTAACTCGTCAGACGACTTCCTTAAGCGACGAATGTTTAGAATCATGCGGCTTGATCGACACCCAGTATGGGGCAGTTGTCGATCGACGACGCAGGTCAACCTCACCGAACGATCCGAGTAGGCATGCCATGACCATTGAACGCTTCACAGCTTTAGCTGTACTGGCTTCGATTCTTGTGCCGGCGGCTCTGGCCGCAGACGATCGAGCGGCATCCCAAGCAAAATATGCGGAACTCGCGGCGAAAGTCCGCGCTGGCGATTTGGGCGTCGACTGGAAGGCTTTGCGTGTTGCGGCGGCGATCGGCGAGGTCGGCGATCCGTCTCAGGACTTTTTGAGGGTTAAAGCCGGCTATGGAGCGTTGAATGAAAACAAATTTCAAGATGCGCTCAAAGCTGCCCGCGAAATCGAAGAACACAATATCGCGGACGTAGATGCCCACTACATCGCGTGGCGATCTCTAACCGAACTTAGCAATCAGAACGAGGCAGAAAAGGAACGTCTGATTCTCGCCGCGATTTTTAATTCGATCACGGATTCCGGAGATGGAAAGACGGCAAAAACAGCATGGTTCGCAGCGACCATTCGCGAGGAATATATGTACATGGGGTCGATATTGAATGTACAGTTCGTAGACCATCGTACTTCCATGCAGGACGGTCACTACTACGATGTAGTTGCCGTGAAGGATAAAGACGGGAAAGAGCTGATCCTATGGTTCGACGGTGACACCGAGATGCATCGGCAAATGGCTGCCGGAGAGCGAGCTATTCACAAGTAACAGAGTGCCTGTTTCGATGAGCGCGTTCGCCCTGAACCGCTCTTTGCTTGGACTGTTCCTTGCCGCTATTCTCCCCTCTTGATGCCGCCCGGCTCGTGGCTTTGGAGTGATATACCTAACTCGTGGCTTTGGAGTGATATACCTAAACGGATGAATTTTTCGCGGCGGTTGGGATTGTTGCGGCGGCGGATGGCTGGGGCTGAGGTTCCGGCTCTGCTGGTGACGCATCTTCCGGATGTTCGATATCTGTGCGGATTCACTGGGTCGAGCGCGGCGTTGGCGGTGACGCGGCGCGAGGCGCGGTTGTATACCGATGGCCGCTACATTGCGCAGGCTGCTGAAGAGGTGCATGGGGCGAAGGTAGAGATTGTGCCTTCGAATCCGGCGGTGGCTGCTGTGCAGTGGCTGGCGGTGCGGATAACCGATATTCCCTCCGCGGCTAAAGCCCCTCTTTCTTCAAGCGGCTCTTTGCGGAGATTGAAACCCCCGCCTCCCTCCGTTACGAGGTTTAGCGCCCCGTCGAGTAACGAGGCAGTTGGATTCGATGCCGGGCAGACGACAGTGGCTCAGTTGGAGAAGCTGCGCGAATCGCTCCCGGCTCGATTACGGAAGAAGCTGTTGAAACCTGTCTCTTCGCTGGTTGAGCCGTTGCGCTGGCTGAAAGATGAGGACGAGCTGGCGGTGATGACTGAGGCTGCTGCTCTGGGTGACAAGCTGTTTGAGCACATGCTGGGATTTCTGCGGCCTGGTTTGACGGAAGTTGCTGTGGCTGCGGAGCTGGAGTATCAGGCGCGGATTCGTGGCGCTGAGGGCATGTCGTTTGAGAGCATCGTGGCGTCGGGTGCGCGGTCGGCGCTGCCGCATGGCCGGGCGAGCGAGGCGAAGCTGCCGCGGCATGGACTGCTTACCCTGGATTTCGGTGTTATTCTCAAAGGTTATTGCTCGGATATGACACGTACTGTTTGCCTTGGCAAACCGACGGCGCGGGAACGGGAAGTGTATGAGACGGTTCTGGCGGCGCAGGAGTCAGCGGTTGCCGCGGTTAAAGCGGGCGTGACATGTGGAGCGGTGGATGAGGCGGCACGCAGCGTGCTGCGGCAGGCCGGGATGGCCGAAGCCTTTAGCCACTCGACCGGGCATGGAGTTGGTTTGGAGATTCACGAGGGTCCGCGTGTGGGCGCCGGACAGAAAGATAAGCTGGCGCCGGGGATGGTGATTACCATAGAACCCGGCGCTTATTTTGCGGGAGAGTTCGGAGTCCGCATCGAAGATATGGTGGCGGTGACGAGAACGGGCGGTGATGTGCTGACCCATTCTCCGAAGGCGCTGATCGAGTTATGAACAGCGGCGAAGTTGCCCGACTTTAGGCTTAAGAAGACGCTGGAGTACGCGAGATACGCATGAAATCAGATGATCTTGATCAGCTCAGAGAGCTGGTGGCTTTTCTAAAAGAGAATGACGTTGCGGAGTTTGACCTGGACCGCGGCGAGTTAAAGGTTCGGTTGAAGTTTGCTTCGGCAGTGGTTCAGCCTGCTGCTCCTGTGGGTAATGCCGGGCTGGATCTGGCGGCTATGGCGCGGCTGCTGCAAGCTGCTCCTGCTGTGCCAGCAGCGGCGTCTGCACCGATTGCTGCGCCAGTGGCTGGGGCGGCTTCGACTCCGGCTACAGCGCCTGTGGCTGAAGAGAATCTGCATATCGTGAAGTCACCGATGGTGGGGACATTCTATGAGTCGCCTTCGCCGGGATCGGCGGCCTTTGTCTCGACGGGCGATCGCATTGAGAAGGGACAGATCGTCTGCATTGTCGAAGCGATGAAGTTGATGAATGAGATTGAGGCCGATGCGGCGGGCGAGATTGTGAAGCGCCTGGTGACGAACGGCCAGCCTGTCGAGTACGGACAACCGCTCTTCGCGATTCGGACGGCGTAAATTGGCGATGCTGCGGAAGGTTTTGATTGCCAATCGGGGCGAGATTGCGCTGCGCGTAATCAGTGCATGTAAGGAACTAGGTATCCGTACGGTCGCAGTGTATAGCGAGGCGGATCGCAACTCGCTGCATGTGCGCTTTGCCGATGAGGCTATCTGCATTGGTCCGCCGAGACCGGGGGACAGCTACCTGAATGTGCCGGCGGTGATTGCAGCGGCTGAGATTGCGAATGTCGACGGCATTCATCCTGGGTATGGACTGCTGAGCGAGAATGCGAACTTCGCCGAGGTTTGTCGCGTTTCGAATATCAAGTTTATTGGACCGCCTCCGGAAGTGACTCGGCTGATGGGCGAGAAGGAAAAGGCGCGGCAGGCGATGAAGGCCGCAGGTGTGCCGATTCTGCCGGGTTCCGATGGCGTGGTAGCCGATGCCGAGGATGCGCTGAAGTGGGCCGAGAGCGTTGGCTATCCGGTGATTCTGAAAGCGAAGGCCGGTGGCGGCGGACGCGGCATGCGCATTGTGCGCTCGGCTGAGGATCTGCCGGGGCTGTATGCAGCGGCTTCGCAGGAAGCGGCGAATGCCTTTGGCAACGGCGAGATGTATATGGAGAAGTTCATCGAGCGGCCTAGGCATATTGAGTTTCAGATACTGGCGGATGAGCACGGGAGTGTCGAAGTGCTGTTTGAGCGTGAGTGCTCGATTCAGCGGCGGCATCAGAAGCTGATTGAGGAAGCGCCAAGCCTGCAGGTGACGCCGGAGATTCGTGAGCGCATCACGAAGACGCTGAAGAAGTGCCTGGGCGACATTGGATACTGGAACGCGGGCACGATCGAATTCCTGATGGATGAGGATGGCTCGATCTACTTCATTGAGATGAATACGCGTATTCAGGTGGAGCATCCGGTGACGGAGGCGATCACTGGCGTGGATCTGGTGAAGGCGCAGCTTCGTATTGCTTCGGGTGAGACGCTGAAAGAGATACTGCCGCCGCGGTTGGGGATTCGTGGGCATGCGATCGAGTGCCGCATCAATGCGGAGCATCCGCGGAAGTTCACGCCTTCGGCCGGCAAGATCACGGTATTTAATGTGCCAGGTGGGAACGGCGTACGTGTGGATACAGCGCAGTATGCCGAGGGTGTGGTGCCACCGTATTACGATTCGCTGATTGCCAAGTTGATTGTGCACGGCAAAGACCGCGCAGAGGCTATGGCGCGCATGGAACGGGCGTTGAGCCAGTTCGTGGTGCAGGGGATTGAGACGTCGATTCCGTTGCATCAGGAGATCTTTGCGGACGAGGACTTCCGGGCTGGGAACTTCGATACGAAGTTTATGGAGCGTTTTCTGGCGAAGCGGGGATAGAGGCGGAAGCCCTTCCCCCAGAAATCTGAAAACTCATCCCATAGAGCTTAAGCAGAGCTGGTCATCGATTGCGGCGAATTTTATTCGCTTTTTATTCGCCAAAAGCTCCTCCCTTGACGTATGCTTGCTGCGCAGAACAATCGGGAGGAGAAAGCTATGGATTTTCAGAAGGAACTGGTAGCGGAGTTTGATCGTGAGGTTGCAACGACACGGAAGATGCTGAACGCGATTCCGGAAGGAGCGGACCTTAGCTGGAAGGCGAATCCGAAGTCGATGACGCTGGGAAGATTGGCTTCGCACGTGGCGGAGATTCCGGGTGAGTGGGGACGGGAAACGCTGTCGAAAGATGGAATCGAGTACGATGGCGCGCCAGCGTGGACGGCAGGCAGCAAGGCGGAACTGTTGGAGCGATTCGACAAGGAGACGGCGGAGACACGGGCTCTGCTCGTAGGACTTGAGCTCGCGAAATGGGATGGGCAATGGACGATGAAGGCTGGCGATCAGACATGGATCAACTCGCCACGGCATGAGGTCTTCCGGACGTGGGTGATGAATCACCTGATTCATCATCGGTCGCAGCTTGGACGTGACCTGCGGACGCTGGGCGTGCCGATTCCAGGCTGCTATGGGCCATCCGTAGATGAGATGTGAGACGGGCTTTGGGCGGGGCGACGTAAGCTGATTCCATGCGGTTACGTTTGCCTAAGGTGTATCCCATTCTTGATTCATCGACAATCCCGGCTGGTCCGGAGCGAGAGGTATTTCTGGACCGGCTGGGAAAGGCGCTGGCGGATGCCGGTGTTGAGTTGCTGGAGTATCGCAATAAGCCAGGAAGCGATGCGGACGTGTATACGGACGCACGCGTGCTGCGTGCAGCGATGCCCGATACGAAGCTGGTGATGGATGATCGCGTGGACGTGGCGCTGGCGGCTGGTTTCAATGGCGTGCACGTCGATTTGGGTGATTTGCCGGTGGAGGTAGCGCGCAAGCTGATGGGACCTGGTGCGTTGATTGGGACTTCTGCCGGTGCTGAGGGTGTGAGCACGATCGCGGATTACGTGGCGTTTGGACCGGTGTTTCCGACGACGACGAAGCAGACGCCACTACAGCCGATTGGGATTGAAGGGGTGAGACGTTTTCGCGTGGCTGCCGGGCCGGACGTTGTGCTGGTAGCGGCAGCGGGAATTACGCTGGAGACAGCGCCGCATATTCTGAGTGCGGGGGCGGATGCGGTTGCAGTTTCGGCTGCGATCTTTCGTGCTGTTGATCCTGCTACAGAGTTTCGGCGTTGGCTGAAGCAACTCGGATAGATAGAAAGAAAGCACAAGACTTTTTGTTTCAATTCGGGTAAAACCAATCAAAGTGACCATCCCGACTACTTCTCCAGAACAGGAAGCGCCAACGCAAACGAAGCCGCAACTGGTGCCTACGCTCGGCCTGTTCAGCTCGACCGCAATCGTGGCTGGATCGATGATCGGCTCGGGCATTTTCCTGGTTGACGCCGATATCGGGCGCACGACGGATTCACCTGCGTTGTTTCTGGGTGCGTGGGTCGTGACGGCTGTACTGACGATGATCGGCGCGCTGAGCTATGGCGAGCTCGCTGCCATGATGCCCAAGGCAGGCGGACAGTATGTGTATCTGCGTGAATCGCTTGGGCCGCTGTGGGGATTTCTGTTTGGATGGACACTGTTTCTGGTGATTCAGACGGGAACGATTGCGGCGGTTGCTGTTGCGTTTGGCAAGTTTCTTGGTGTGTTCTTTCCGTCGATCTCTTCAACGCACTGGCTTTGGCATATTGCGCATGTACCAGCGGTTCAGGTGGGGCCGATGGTGCTGGGCAATATGGACATCGGCGTCAGCACGGCGAATCTTGTCGGCATCTGCGTTGTCTTTTTGTTGGCGTTTCTGAACATCTTCGGCATGAAGGTGGGAGCGCTGATCCAGAACATTTTTACCTCGGCGAAGGGATTGTCGCTGGCGGCGCTGGTGGTTCTGGGCTTTACCGTGGGCTTCAATAAGATCGCATGGGAGGCGAACTTCGGGGCGGGCTGGCACGCCTTCTGGCATAACGCGGGTTGGTCGACGCAGCACCCGGTACAAGTGGGTGTTGGCGGGCCGACGGTTTGGGTGAATCTGCTGGTGATTCTGGCAGTGGTTCAGGTGGGGTCGCTGTTTTCAGCGGATGCGTGGAACAACATCACATATACGGCCGGTGAGGTGAAGAATCCGAAGCGGAACATTCCGCTGTCGCTGATTCTTGGCACAGGGTTTGTGATTACGGTCTACATTCTGGCTTCGGCTGCTTACATTCTGGTGCTTCCGCTACATGGCGATCCGCATGGAACAACGGTGCTCGCGCGTGGCGTGCAGTATGCGTCTGAAGATCGCGTGGGCACGGCTGCGCTGCAGCAGATATTTGGGTCGGCTGGCGCATTTCTGATGGCTGGCGCGATTCTGGTTTCGACGTTTGGTTGCGCAAACGGACTGAGCCTGGCGGGGGCGCGCGTGTATTACGCGATGAGCCACGATGGGCTGTTCTTCAAGTCCGTGGGCAAACTGCATCCAAAATACAATACGCCGGCTGCGGGGCTGATTATTCAAGCGGTGTGGGCGGCATTGCTTTGTATTTCAGGGTCGTACGGACAACTGCTGGACTACATTATTTCGGCGGAGCTGATCTTTTACATTCTTACGATTGTGGGGTTGTTCGTGCTGCGTGCGAAGAGGCCGGATGAACCGAGGCCATACAAGGCGCTTGGATATCCGGTGCTGCCTGCCCTGTATATCGTGACGGCAGCATGGATCTGTATCGTATTATTTCGCTACAAGCCGCAATACACATGGCCGGGGTTGATTCTTGTCCTGTTGGGCATACCGGTGTATCTCTATTGGTCGCGCAGCGGCAAAACGCAAGCAGCAAGCTGAAATTTTTTGAAGAGGAAGGCCCTCGTACATGTCCCGATTGTTGCGAATTAAACCGTTGTCGATGCTCTCAGAAGAGGCGTCTGAGGAAGGCGAGCACTCGCTCAAACGTTCGCTGGGTGCGCTTAACCTGATTACGCTTGGTATCGGCGCGGTCATCGGCGCGGGTATTTTTACACTGACTGGCCAGGCAGCGGCACTCCGCGCGGGTCCGGCGGTGGCGTTGAGCTTTGTACTGGCGGGGTTTACGTGTGCGTTCGCAGGGCTTTGCTATGCGGAGTTCGCATCGATTATTCCGATTGCCGGCTCGGCTTACACCTATGGCTATGCGACGCTGGGCGAGCTGGTGGCGTGGATCATCGGCTGGGATCTGTGCCTGGAGTATGCGTTCGGCGCGGCTACGGTGGCCTCGGGATGGGCCGGTTATTTCAATAGCCTTCTCCAACAATTCCATATCTATTTGCCGCCGCAAATCACCGCTACCACTGGCACACCGCTGGTTTTCTATCACGACCAATGGATTCAGTTGATGTCGCTGCCGCCGGGAGTGAGCGATGTCGGACTGCCGCATGTGACGGGCGTGGTAAATCTGATTGCATTCTTAATTGTGTTGGTGATTACGACGATCCTTGTGATCGGCATTAAGGAATCGGCCAACTTCAACTCCGCTGTGGTCATCATCAAGGTGGCGATTGTCGGCGTCTTTTTGCTTGTCGGCGGATGGTTTCTCTTCAAGCATCCTGAAATTGCCAAGACCAACTGGACGCCGTTTGTGCCGCCTGCGGATGGGCACGGCAACTTCGGGTGGGGTGGTATTCCGACGGCTGCTGCTTCTATCTTCTTTGCTTATATCGGCTTCGATGCTGTATCGACGGCAGCGCAGGAAGCGAAGAATCCGAAGCGCGATATGCCGATCGGCATTCTTGGATCGCTGGTCGTTTGCACGATCCTCTACATTCTCGTGTCGCTGGTGCTGACGGGACTTGTGAGCTACAAGACGCTGAATGTTTCGGCTCCTGTGGCGCTGGCGATTGATGCGACCGGCGTAGGTTGGGGATCGCTGCTGGTGAAGGTGGGTGCTGTTTTCGGTCTGGCTACTGTGATGCTGGTGATGCTGCTCGGCCAGACACGCGTGTTCTATTCGATGTCGAAGGATGGGCTGCTGCCGAAATGGGCATCGGCTGTGCATCCGAAGTTCCGTACACCGTGGATCACGACGATCGTATTTGGTGCGTTTGCAGCGGTTATGCCTGCGTTCTTTAACATCGATGTGCTGTCGGAACTGGTGAACATTGGCACGTTGCTGGCGTTCACGATCGTCTGTGCAGGTGTCTGGATCTTGCGCGTACGGCATCCAAATATGGAACGACCTTTCAAGACTCCATTGGTGCCTCTGGTGCCGATTCTTGGCATTCTGTCGGCGGCATACCTCATGACCCGGCTGATGCTGTTTACATGGGCCGTTATGATCATCTGGCTGGTGATTGGCCTGGTGATCTACTTCACGTATTCGCTCAAGCACAGCAGGGTGCAGAAGCTTGCTGCGGCTGCGGAAGGGGACTGAGAAAGCCGATCTGTTGGGGAATAGAAAAGGCTCCCGATGCCGGGAGCCTTTCTTATTTTGAGTTGCGCGAATCCTTTTGAGTTGGGCGAATCCGCGAAGCTGCTTAACGAAAATTTTTACGCGGTGGCCTTGGTGCAAAGCTCGTCGAAGGCACGGACGAGTTCGCTGGCGATCTGCGGAGCAGTGCTGGATTCGATGATGTAGCGCTGCATCAGGTAGACAAGCTTACCGTCACGCAGGATGGCGATGGCCGGTGATGTGGGCGGCTGGCCTTCAAAGTAAGAGCGGGCGCGCTCGGTGGCTTCACGGTCCTGGCCGGCAAATACGGTGACGCTCTGGTCGGGAAGCGTAGAGTGGGTCAGCGCCATGCGGACGCCGGGACGCATTTTTCCGGCGGCGCATCCGCAGATGGAATTGACGACAAGCATGGTTGTGCCTGACTTGGCGAGGGCGGCGTCAACATCTTCCGCGGTACGTGCTTCCTGGATGCCTGCGCGGGTCAGTTCTTCGCGCATGGGAATGACCATAATTTCTGGATACATGGAACCTCCGGCAATCAATGCCTGTTGACTCAATTGTAACGGATGCGCGGTTTGGCCGCTTTGTTGTCCATACCGAAGTACCGAGGTGAATCAGGTGTTTTGCGGATCAACGGTCTTGAAGCCATAGGTTTCGTAGCGGAAGTCAATTTTGCCGTCGCGGAGGCTTACTACGGTGAAGCCTTCGGGGATACCCCAGCGGGTGCCATGCCACCAGTTGCCGCATACGGCTCCGCTGGTGATGTACTGAATGCCGCGAAAGCGGATGGTCTCGTTGATGTGGGTGTGGCCCTGGAGGACTGCAAGGGTGTTGTGCTGTTCGAGCAGCGGCAGCACCTGCCATGAATTGACTACGGAGAGTTGTGGATGGACGACTGTGGAAGCCGTGGTGACGCCAGAGCCTGAGTGCGCTTCCGGGGCAGCATATTGTCCTGCTGCGGTGATGAGCGGAACGTGGGTGGTAACGATGACCGGGGTTCCGTGGATGACGTTGCCGAGATCTTCCTTGAGCCATGCGAGCTGCGTGTCGTCGATGCGGGCGTCCCAGGAACGGTCGGGTGTGGGCTGGATTGAGTCGAGCACGACGAAGTGATAGCCCTTGTGATCGAAGGAGTAGTAAGTGGGTCCGACGCGCTCGATGAACATCTGCTTGCCGTAGCCATCGCTGCCGAGGGCGACTCCGCTCTTTTCAAAGATGCCGAAGTGGTCGTGATTGCCGATGGCGTGATGGACCTTGAGATCGAGTGCCTGCTCGGTGTGGTGGTAGAGATCAAAGAGGCTGTCGGCGCGTTTGCGGTCGACGGCGAGCGCGTCAAAGACGTGGTCGCCACCCTGGATGGCGAAGTCGGCTGGTATAGCGGCGGCTTTGCGGAAAGCCATGGAGCAGCCGTGTGCTGCGTCGAGTTCGGGCTCGATGTGGGTGTCGGTGAGGAAGATGAAATTGAATGAACCTGGGGGTGTGGCAAGAGCGGACTGTTCGGCAAAAGCTGTGCCGGTGGCGAGAGCGCCTGCGGTCAGAGCACTGGAAGCGAGGAATTCGCGGCGATTCAGGATGCTCATAGCGCGGATGGTAACACGGGTGGATGAAAGCGGCATGGTTACCCATGTTGAGGGTGTCCGGTGATGTAGCCTTACGGGGATGGAGATGCGGGAGAACGTAGCGCTAGCGCCTTACACAACCTTCGGGATCGGTGGTCCGGCGCGGTGGTTTGTGGAAGCTGAAGATGAAGACACGATCTGTGACGCGGTAATGTGGGCGCGAGACCGCAGTATGCCGGTATTTGTGCTCGGCGGCGGGAGCAATCTGCTGGTTTCAGATGCAGGTTTTGCGGGGATGGTGCTGCATATTGCTTTGAAGGGCGTTGCGTCGGCAGATCAAGGAGAGGAACGCATCTATCGTGTCGCGGCGGGAGAGAACTGGAACGGGTTTGTGCAACGTACGGTGAGCGATGGCTGTGCCGGGATTGAGTGTCTTGCTGGGATTCCGGGAACTGTGGGTGGAACGCCGGTACAGAACGTCGGCGCTTATGGGCAAGAGGTTGCCGAGACGATTGAGCGGGTGCGCGTGCTCGATCTCGAAACGATGCGCGGTATAGAGATGACGAACGCGGACTGCCGGTTTGCGTATCGCAGCAGCCTGTTCAACACAACGGCGAAGGGGCAGTTCCTGGTGACCCGCGTGGACTACAGGCTGAAGCGTGGTGGGAGGCCAAGCTTGAAATATGCCGACGTGCGTAAAGCGTTTGCTGCGGATGCCGAGCCGAGCCTCGCGGAGGTTGCAGCGAAGGTGCGTGAGATTCGACAGTCGAAAGGGATGTTGCTGGTGGAGGGTGATCCGGATTGCCGGAGTGCTGGCAGTTTCTTCAAGAACCCAGTGATTTCAAAGGAGTATTTTGCCGATCTTACGCAAAAGCTTGGTGTGGGGGCGACGCGTTATCCGGCAGGCGAGGGACAGGTGAAGCTGCCTGCAGCGTGGCTGATTGAGCATGCTGGTTTTGCAAAGGGGTTCTCGCTGAGTGAGTCGGCGCGGGTGACGATTTCGACCAAGCATACGCTGGCGCTTGTGAATCGCGGCGGAGCCACCGCGACGGATGTGCTGGAGCTTCGCGATGTGCTGGTGGCCGGAGTGAAGGCGCACTTTGGGATTGTGCTCGAGATGGAGCCGATTCTGGTGGGCTTCTAAGTTAGTTCGACTGACTCATTTGCAGGCGTGAGAGAAGACGGTTGCGCTCAGCGGCGAGCACATCGGCTGCGGGACCGAGTGCAGTGATGCGGCCTTCCTGCATGAGCGCGACTTCGGCATCGGTGGTGAGTGCGTCAATGACATCATGCGTGACGAGGATGGTTTGGATCTTGTGCTCGGCGAGCCATGTGCGCAGGCGGGAGAGGATGGCATCGCGGGCATCACTGCCAACGGCGGAGAGTGGCTCATCGAGTAAGAGCAAACGCGGCTGTGGGGCCAATGCGCGCGCCAAAGCTATACGCTGAGATTCACCGCCTGAGAGCGCGTGGACTGGGCGGTGACTCAGATCATTGGCTCCGACAAGCGCAAGTGTAGATTCGATGCGTTGACTGCACTCGGTGCTTGTGAGATTCGTGATGCCGTAACCAATATTCTCAGCGACAGAGATATGCGGGAAGAGTGCGGGGCGTTGTGTGACTAGACCGCAGCGCGATGGGCCGGGCTTGATGTGGCGATTTGATGCGGTATCTGTGAGTAGCTGATCGTCAAGTACGATACGTGCCTGATCTGGGTGGTCGAGGCCGGCGATGAGACGCAGGATTGTGCTCTTGCCAGCTCCAGACGGACCGAAGAGAACGGTCCATGGAGAGACGAGACGGCAGCTTGCTGCAAGTGCGAACTGGCCGCGATGCGCTTTGATGTCGAGCTCAAGCACGGCTGTCCTCGCTTTCGCGCGATGCCGTGCCGGAGCCGAAAAGATGAGGGCGCGCATAGACGGCAACGAGGGCAAGGACGCAGAAGAGGACGAGTACCGCGGCGGTGCGATTTGCTGCGGCGTAGTCGAAGCCCTCGACCTGATTGAAGAGAGCGATGGATAGCGTGCGGGTGGCTCCGGGAATGTCGCCGCCCAGCATGAGGACGACGCCGAATTCGCCGAGCGTGTGGAGGAAGCTCAGAACGGCCGCGGTGAGGATGGAGCGGCCTGCGAGGGGTATCCAGATCGTGCGGATCAAGCGAATCGGGTTTGCGCCGAGAAGACGCGCTGCATCGGTGAATCCCGGATCGATAGCTGAGAATCCGGCGACGATGGGTTGAAGCGCGAACGGGAAGCTGTAGATGACTGAGCCTACGACGAGTCCGGCGAAGGAGAAAGCTAGTGGATGGCCGAGGAGAACGACGAAGAAACGTCCGAATGCTGTACGTGGCCCGAGCAAGACAAGAAGGTAGAAACCGAGGACCGTGGGCGGCAGAACGAGCGGCAGACCGGAGATGGATTCAATCAGGACACGCCAACGGGAACGGCTGAGCGTAATCCACGCAGCAAGGGGAATCGCGATCAGAAGCAGGATCGCGGTGGTGAGTGAAGCGAGCTTGAGGGTGAGGAAAAAGGCTTGCCAGTCCATGAGAAGTGCTGGCTTTAGTTCACTGGTGTTAGGCCGCTTTTGGCAAGCTCCTGCTGAATGGGCGGCGAAAGAAGGAATTCCAGGAAGCGGCGCGCATTGGCTTGCTGGGTCGATTTAGTGACGATAGCCGCGCCCTGTTCGATAGGTGGATAGAGATTAGACGGGACGACCCAGAAGCTGCCGATCGAGGAAAGGTGAGCGATGCGGGCGGAGGTCATGGAGATGAGGCCAGCGTCGGCATTACCGGATTCTGCAAACTGCGCGGTCTGGGCGATGTTTTCGGCTGTAGCAAATTTAGGGCGCAGTGCGTCGAGCAGATGCAGGCTGGTGAGGGTAGCGATGGCGGCACGTCCGTAAGGCGCGCGGTCGGGGTTGGCGATCGCCAGGCGCTTGAGGTTTGGATTGGTCAGCGTAGCCTGCGACGGGTGAGCGAAGGCGGAATCATTGCGGGTCCAGAGGACGAGTGCGCCGTGTGCATAGGGTGTGGGTGAGGCTGGGTCGCGCAAACCCTTGGCGGCTCCGGCGTCGATGAGACGCTTGGGGTAGCTGAGATCCGCGGAGAGGAAAAGATCGAAGGGCGCGCCGTTCTGGATCTGGGTAGTGAGAGCGGCAGATGCCTGATAAGTGGCCTGGACGTCGATGCCTGTGGATTGATGGAAACGGTCGAGGACAGGCGGAAGCACCGGCTGGAGGTCTGCGGCAGCGGCGATGCGCAGCGGTTCCTGCTGGGCGAAGGCTGCTGCATGCAGTGACCAGAAGATGCAGAGAGCGGCGAGGAGAAATCTGGGACGGGGAAAGCGAGGTTGGAGTTTCACATCGGTTCTCCATCTCGATTTTAAACAGAAGGATGGAGGCAGCGTGGATCTTCCACTGGGCTTTCATGGGAAGTTCGTGATGGGCTGGTAGGCTAGGACATGAGATGAACGACAATTTACATCAGTTGCGCTGCTGCGGATGCGGCGTGCGCATTCGCAGGGAGCAGGCCGGCTCGATCTTTCGCTGCAAGGATTGCGGCGATCTGTTTGAAGTGGAGTATCCGGGATGGGATCTGGCTGCGGGAAGCGCTTCGCGCGGCACGGATCGCCCGAATGCGGGGGCATTGCGCTGGGTATGGCGTGAACGGAGAGCGTCTTCGGAGTTGCTGGATCACTCCGGTGTGTGGCGTTTTCGCGAGCTGCTGCCGATTCTGGACAGCTTTGGCAATGCAGTAACTCTGCGTGAGGGGAACACTCCGCTGTATCACCTGACGCGGACAGCGCGGTCGTTGGGCATCGATCAACTGTTTGCCAAGCATCAAGGGATGAATCCTACAGGGTCGTTCAAGGATACGGGCATGACCTCGGCGCTGAGTGTTGCCAAGGAGCGCAGCTACAAGTGGGTTGCTTGCGCCTCGACGGGCAATACATCGGCTGCGATGGCAGCGTATGCGGCGCGTGCGGGACTGCGGAGCCTGGTGCTGATTCCGCAGGGAAAGATTGCGTGGGGCAAGCTATCGCAATCGATGGATTACGGCGCGGTCACCTGCCAGCTCAATACGGACTTTGATGGCTGCATGAAGGTTCTGTCAACGATCGTGCAGCAAGCTCCGGTGTATCTGCTGAATTCGGTGAATCCGTACCGGCTAGAGGGGCAGAAAACGCCCGCGCTAGAGATTGCGGAGTACTTCGACTGGAGTGTGCCGGAGCACATCATTGTGCCGGGTGGCAATCTGGCGAATAGTTCGGCGCTGGGCAAGGGATTTCGTGAGATGAAGGCTCTGGGGTTGATCTCGCGGTTGCCGAAGATTTCGATCGTTCAGGCGGAAGGCGCGAATCCGCTGGTGCGCAGTTTTGCGCAGAGCGGGGGCAAGTCGATTGAACCGGTAGCTGCGAATACGCGAGCGACTGCGATCCGGATTGGAAATCCAGCGTCTTGGCGCAAGGCTGTTCGAGTGATCGAGGAAACCGGCGGTTGGTGCCTGGATGTGACCGAAGGCGAGATTGCCGTGGCCAAGGCCGAGCTGGGTTTGGAAGGCATTGGTTGCGAGCCGGCTTCGGCGGTGACGCTGGCAGGACTGAAGAAGCTAAAGGCCGCGGGGCATGTGGAGGCTTCCGATACGGTGGTGCTGTTGCTGACGGGACATACGTTGAAGGATGCCGATTACACGATCGGTTTCCATCGAGGCACACTGTTGGAACCGGAGGAAGCTGCGCAGGTAGCGGGTGAAATGGCCGGTTTGCGCCGGGATGCTGTTGAGGTTGAGGCGACTCCGGATGCGGTGTTGAATGCGCTGGGCGAGATTGAGGGCAGGTGGGATTCGTGAGTTCGTTGCATCTGCGCCTGCCGGCAACTTCGGCAAATCTGGGAGCTGCTTTCGATACCGCTGCGATTGCCTTAACTGCTTATTTGTCTATAGAGGCAGAGGCGGCCGATGTCTTTCGGATTGAAGCGTCGGGACGCAATCCGGAGCAGTGCGGGCAGATTGAGAACAACCTCATCTTCGAGACGTATAAGAGTCTGATGACGCGCGAAGGCAAGATACCGGTACCATTGGCGATCCGGATGGAGAACGGCATTCCGCTTGGGATGGGCATGGGCTCTTCTGCTGCGGGACGGCTGGCTGCGATTGCTATGGCTACGCACTTTGGCGGATTGGGCTGGAGCAGTGAGCGGATTCTGGCGGAAGCGTGTGCGCTCGAAGGGCATCCGGATAACGCGGCGGCATGCTGGCTTGGTGGGTTGGTGGTGGCGTCGGAGTTTGGCGGTGGACTCCATTATGTGCGAGTGGAAGCGCCAAAAGCATGGAAGGCCCTGGTGGTGCTGCCGGGAAAACCTCTCGCTACAAGCGAAGCCAGAGCTGTGCTGCCGGAACAGTATTCGCGCGCCGATGTTGTGGCGAATGTGCAGGCTGCTTCGCTGCTGGGACTGGCATTTGCGCAGGCGCGGGCGGACTTATTACCGGCCGCGATGGCCGACCGGGTACACCAGCCTTACCGGGCTTCGATCTGCGCGTTATTGCCGAAACTGTTGCCGCTGGCAGGGAGAGGCGGAATTCATGGAGTTGCGCTGAGTGGGGCTGGGCCTGCGGTGATCTTGGTTATTGATGCGGCGGCTGAGCCGGAAGCACGGGAAACTCTGAAAGCAGCGCTCATGGGCGAAGAGGCCGAGGTTTTAGCTGTCAACTTTGCACTATCTGGTGGGGGATTTGAATAGACGAGATTGCCGAAAGTTCGGTTTACAAGGGACTTTCAAAGATCTCTGCGAGGCATTCGAAATAAAGGAGTTTTGGGCGAATAGATACCCCGTTGGTGATTACTTTGAGCATTACCTAAGATTGCTTGCAATGCACTTAGATAGAACCTAGATTCACGGTGTGGGCAGTTCTGGGGGAGGGCTGCTCTAGCGCCCGTGGTTCCTGTATAGGATCCGGGCGCTTTTAATTTTGTGTAGAAAATCCCGCTCGCGTTCTGTCTCACGATACATACCAGAAACCGGCGGCACGGTGCCGAAAAGGTACCGGTGCGACTTTCGGAGATCATTTGCATCTTAAAGAGTGGCAAGTGCGGTTAGACTGACTAGAGGGAACTGAAGTGTCAGAACCGCGAGGAGACAAATGGCCGGAAACGCAATTTTTGAAGTAAGCGATGCAACGTTCGATCAGGAAGTGCTCAAGTCGGAGCAGCCAGTGCTGGTCGATTTCTGGGCAGTATGGTGCGGACCCTGCCGTGCGATTGCTCCGATTGTGGAAGAAGTGGCCAGTGCTTATGCCGGCAAGCTGAAGGTTGCGAAGATGGATGTAGACCGCAACGGCGCTACGCCTTCGCGCTATGGCATTCGCGGTATTCCCGCGTTACTGCTGTTCAAGGACGGTAAAGTCGCCGACCAGATCGTAGGATATGTCCCACGCGAAGTGATCGAGGAGAAGGTCAATCGCGTAGTCTCGCTTGCTGGCGTCAATTAAGTAATCGAAGATCGGATGGGTTAAGGGCTGGAGATCATCTCCGGCCCTTAGTGTTTTTGCGCGATTTTGGCCTGATGTGGAGAAGTTCCACGAGCCTATCTATAACGCCGCAGCACGCCCAGTACACGCCCTTGAATCGAGACCTGGCTGGCTGGGACGAAGATGGGGTCCATTTCCAGGTTTGCAGGCTGCAGGCGCACCTGGCTACCTTCCAGATAGAAACGCTTCAGCGTGGTCTCTGCGCCACGCACGAGAGCAACAACAATCTCCCCCTGGCGCGCGGTTCGCGTGCGCTCGACCAAGACATAATCGCCATTAACAATGTGCTCATCGCGCATGGAGTCTCCGCGAACTTCGAGCGCGAAGACATCTTTGTTGCCCACGACATCGTGCAGCGAAATGCTCTCGGAGTTTTCTGCGGCTTCGACAGGCAGGCCTGCTGCGATGCGGCCCATCAGCGGTAGCCGGTCACTGGTTCGAGTTCGCGTGCCCGCCGGAACCACATCGATGGAGCGGCTGCGGTTGTGAACCCGGTCTAACAGGCCCTTTCGCTCAAGATTTGAGATGTGTTTGTGCACAGTCGCGAGGGACTTAAGCTCAAGACCGCGTGCGATCTCCTCGAAAGAAGGCGAATAACCGTTGCTGGTAACGAACGCTTCAAGGAAATCGAGTACCTCTTTTTGTCTTCGCGTGACAGCCATGGGCGGATTATAGCGAAATAAAGGCGAAGCGGCCAAGAAAAATCTTCGCTGTCCTTTCCCTAGTTAACGGTGCAGGTTGAATAGGGTTGCGCATTGGATTTTCTTCAGAGTGTCCCGGGATCGGTCGCTTTTCGGGAATCTGTCTGAGCTTCTCCCAATCCTGGAAAGAGCTGTGCGTGATGCCGGTTTTTTGCTTGAGCCATGCTGCGTGTTCAGGTGACTGTGTGGATGTAGCCGCCGCATGACCTTCAGCAACGGTTGGATGGCGGGACGTTGAGCGCATAGGAAGCGGGCGTGGAGAGTGGCAGGATGAAAGTTCTAGTCGTGGAAGATGATCTGGCTCTGGTGAAGTTTCTTTCCCGCGGTATGGAGGCGGATGGGCATCGGGTAAGCCGCGCGGAGGACGGGGGGGTGGCAATGCTGGCGCTGCAGCGCGAAATGCCGGATCTCGCGATTCTGGATCTGAATCTGCCAGTGCTGGATGGAGAGCAGGTGCTTGGCCATCTGCGCAGGATGGATTCGAATCTTCCGGTGCTGGTGCTGACTGGGCGGCAGGAGGTAGAAACGCGTATTCGCTGTTTTGATCTTGGCGCCGACGATCTGATGGTGAAGCCGTTCAGCCTGCATGAACTGCGCGCACGTTGCCGGGCACTGCTGCGGCGCAAGCGAGAGACGAAGCTTACACTGCGCGCGGGCGACCTGGAACTCGACCGGCTGGATCATGCTGTGCGGCGTGCGGGTAACGCGATTTCCCTGACTAACAAAGAATTTGCCCTGTTGGAGCATCTGATGCTGAATCGCGGGCACTGTGTTTCACGTGTCGAGCTGCTGGATGCTGTATGGCATATGGAGCCGGCGCAGACGACGAACATCGTGGGAACCGATCTCGATGGAGATAACGGCAACGCCGGCAATATTTTTGCCGCGCCTACACACGTAGCCGGCAGTGCTGCCGCCATGCATGTGGTGATGACAGACCCCAATAAAATAGCCGCCGCCGGGCTGGGAGATGGGACAGGAGACGATTCGAATGCGGTGACAGCTGCGAACCTTGGCTCGCAGAACATCATCAACGGTGAGACGCCCACGAATTTCTACGCGAATCTTGTCAGCACCCTAGGTGCAACGGTTTCGCAGACGACGACCGAAAGCCAGGCACTGAGCGCGTCGGTGACACAGCTTCAGACGCAGGTCAGTTCTCTTTCGAGCGTGAGCCTCGATGAAGAGGCAAGCAACCTGGAACAGTTTCAACGGGCATATCAAGCTGCGTCGCAGACGTTCACCATCCTGAACACTGTGTATGCCTCAGCGTTGAACCTTGGTGTAGAGACGGCTGTGTCGTGAAAGCGCAAGTCGATTCTGAAGAGACGGAGACAACATGCGAGTCGATCCCTTTTATGTGTACAACCTGAGCGGAGCTCTGGATCAGGCGCAGGCTACTCAGGAGAATCTGAGCCAGGAGCTTTCGAGCGGGCTGCGGGTGAACTCGATTGGGCAAGATCCTGTCGCATCGGCGGAGAATGTGCAATTTCTCAACAGTATCCAGCAGGATGACTCGTTTACGCAGACGGCAAGCCTGACCACGGGCATGCTTCAAGTGACGGATTCCGCACTGGGCAGTGTCGTAACGCAACTGACGCAGGCATTGTCGCTGGCTACAGAAGCGAATAACGGTACGTTGAACTCGAGCGATCTGCAATCGGTGTCCAACGAACTGGCGGGTATTCGCGATGAGGTGGTGTCGCTGGCGAATACGAGCTATCAGGGCGTGTACATCTTCGCAGGCGGCCAGAGCTCGACCAGTCCGTTTTCGTTGAACAGTTCGACGACGCCAGCAACAGTGACGTACAGCGGCGACTCGGATGTGAATACGCTTCAGACTCCGAATGGTCAGTCAATTCAACTGAATCTGCCGGGTAATCAGGTCTTTCTTTCTTCGACGGCCAATGTGCTGGGTACCTTGAACAATTTAGTAGCCGATTACGCCAATGGCGGTTCGGGCAGCGGTGTTTCGGACACCTCGGCATTGAATGATGCAATCAATTACCTCAGCCAGCAGCGTGTGACGATCGATAATTCAATCACACGTCTCAAGAATGCTTCAAGCGCGATTACAGATCAGCAAACGCAATTGACAACGGTGCAGACTAACCTGATGCAAGCAGATGTTGCTCAGGTTTCATCGCAGCTCTCGTTATCCGAGTCGCAGCAAACGGCTTTGATTAACGTGATAGCCGCGCTGGGACAGGGAAGTCTCTTCGACAAGCTATAGCATTCGGACACATCGCTTCTTTCGCTGCATCCAGCACTCCCTTTGCCCGATATACTCAGGACAAAGGGAGTTTCCTGTGTTTGCCTCGATACGATTTCTCTGGAACGCCACGCGTGGCGCGCGTCTGACGCCATGGAAGAGTGAGTTTCTGAAGTGGCGGATCGAGACCTATTCCGGCAAGAAAGCCGAGGTGCTTACCGCACGGGATGTTTTTGCATTCATGTGGGATTCGCGCAAGGAACTCCTTAGCTTTCTGGCATGGACCGGTCAACTGGAGCGAGCTGTGAAGCGCAGCCGCTAATTGGCTCAGGAGGCAAAGGAGACAGATGTCCCGTCTTCTGTGGACACGCAGGCGATTCAGCCGGATGGCGGCAGCGGCTGCTTTGTGCCCGCCTCTTCTCGCCGAGCGCCGGTTCGCCCCTGCTTCGGGGCCGGATGTGAATGGCCCAAATTCACTGCGAGCGCATGGTGCTGCCGCGGGAGTCCTTACAGGTTGCGCCGTTGTGCCGGAATTGCTGGATTTTGATCAAGGCAACGCAAGCCCGGACGCCGAGGCTTATACCCGAACCGTCGCGGAGCAGGCCGGAATTCTTGTCGCGGAGAACGCGATGAAGTGGTCGAGTTTACGACCGACTGCATCCACCTACAACTTCACCCCTGCCGATAAGCTGTTTGCCTTTGCCGCCGCATATCAACAGCAGGTACGCGGACATAACCTTTGCTGGCATGAGCAATTGCCGGCGTGGTTTTCTTCTGTGGCGACGAAGGATAATGCGGCATCTCTGCTGACGCAGCATATTCAAACTGTAGCTGGACGATACGCAGGCCGGGTGCATAGCTGGGATGTAGTGAATGAAGCGGTGTACCTGCAGGATAGCCGTCCGGATGGTTTGCGCAACTCGCCGTGGCTGCAATTGATCGGGCCATCATACATTGAGTTGGCGTTTACCGCCGCGGCCAAGGCCGATCCACATGCAAAGCTGACTTACAACGATTACGACATTGAGCTCGATACTCCGGAGCAGACAGCGAAGCGCGGGCAGGTGCTGCTGCTGGTGCGGCGGCTGGTGGCGCGCGGTATTCCGATTCAAGCCATCGGCATTCAGAGCCATCTGCAGGCAACCGGCCCTAAACCAGGTTCGGGTCTTCTTAGCCTGATTCGTGAGGTCGCTAAGCTGGGGCTTGAGGTCTACATCACAGAGATGGATGTGAATACCCACCAGCTCGAAGGCGGTTCCGATGTGCAGGACGCAGCAGTTGCCGAGGTCTACAAGAGCTATCTGGGAATGGTGTTGGCAGAGCCCAATGTGAAGGCCTTTCTTACCTGGGGCATTACGGATGCGCACACATGGCTGAACCAGATCCGGCAGCCTTGGACAATCCGGCCAGATGGATCACGCCAGCGGCCACTGCCCTTTGACGACGAGTATCGTCCAACGCCGGCGTTTTTCGCCATTCGCAGCGCGATCGACACGGCGCGACGGCCTGTTTCGCAGCCGAGCTCTAATGCGCCGCAGCAACCTGTCTCTGACCCTTATGCTCCGTTTGCTGTGCCGGGTAGTCCGGGAACAGCTCCTCAGCCTCGTCCTGACGGGACACCGAAGCCAGACGCATAATGCCGGATGTTGCCTAAGCGACCTGTTCAGTGGCAAGAGTCGTCTAATCTTCTTGAATAGAAGCAATTCGATGGAATGCGGGAGAGTGCATGGTTCGCTGGGTTGGGGCGACTGGCCCCACAGGTAGGTTCGGACGATACCGATTGCTCATATTGACTGTCGTTACCGTTGGGGTGAGTATTTTTCAGGCGAGAGCCCAGGAATTGCCTCCACCTGAGCCACCCAAGGCGCTGCCGTCGCCGGACGGTGGCCAGACGGTGCTGCACGCGACCACTAACGTCGTTCTCGTTCCGACGCTGGTAGAAAAAGACCATGGCGATGTAGTTTACGGATTAAAGCCGACGGATTTTGAGCTTACCGATAACGGCGTTCCACAGAAACTGCATGTGGAAGAAGACATGGATACCGCTCCAGTGGCGTTGGTGGTAGCAGTCGAGCAGGGGCGGATGGCAGGGCTGGAATTCGACAAAATAGCCAAACTTGGGCCGCTGCTCGATCTTTTTCTAGGGGATGGAAAGAGTGAAGCGGCGCTTGTGGGATTTGATTCCAAGCCGCATCTGGTCCGAGATTTCACCCAATCCGAGGCGGATCTGACGGACGATCTTCGCCATTTCGACCCCGGCGATGGAGGAGATGCGATTCTGGACACCATCAGCTACGCGGTCGATATTTTACGGACCCAGCCCAAGGAATACCGGCGAGTTCTGCTGCTAATCAGTGAACCGCGCGAACACGGCGGCAGCCACATACGGCCCGAGAAACTGGTGCAACGGATCGGCCTGAGTGACGTGCTGGTGTTGAGCCTGACATTTTCGCCGTCGCGGGCGGAATTCCTTCATGATGTGAAAGATAGCGGCGATCAGCGCACCATGAGCCTCATCAGTACGCTGCTGATGGTGACGCAGGCGCTTAAGAAAAATATCCCTAAAGAGATTGCCCTGATGAGTGGTGGGGAGTACGCGCCTTTTACTCGGGATAAGGGATTTGAGGACCGGATCGACGAGATGTCCAAGCATGTCCGGAACCGTTACATGCTGAGTTTTACGCCTACGGACCCAACTCCGGGGCTGCACACGCTTCACGTACGGCTCACGCAGGACTATGGCGCGCATGTTGTTGCGCGTGAAAACTACTGGGCAGCCGGAGATCAATAGGGGAAAGATGCGATATTGGCGGACAGTTCCACGGGTAACCAGGTTTTTACGGCTTGCTCAATCCATGGTAAGCTTAAGCCAGACATTGAGATGGATTGAGGAGTAACAAGAAAGCTGTGTTGGCATCTGCAACGAAAACAGAACTGATTGAACGCTTCCGCACGCATGATTCTGACACCGGTTCGCCGGAAGTTCAGATTGCGATTCTGAGTACACGCATTGGCGAGTTGACCGAGCACTTCAAGACCCACAAGAAGGATCACGCTTCTCGTCGTGGACTTCTGATGCTGGTCAGCAAGCGTCGCCGTCTGCTGGACTATCTGAAGGCGCATGATGCGGATCGTTACCGCGACGTAATCGGCAAGTTGGGCATCCGCAAGTAAGCGAAGAACACCCCGAGCCCACATTGCCCAGGAATCGCCTAGACCGAAACGTGGTCAGGGCCGCGAGTTCGTACAGATTCGCGGGCCTCGTCCTATCTGTCGCACGGCGAAAAGAGAATGATATGAAACCAGGACCTGCGGCGAGACTGACACCTTGCGCAGGTCCTTGGTGTGTTCAGGCATATTCGTCGACGCGCCCGTTTGAGCGCGCGGCGAAGGCTTCGTTCTCCTGCGTTATGGCCCGGTTCCCACAAGTTTCCACGAAGAGACGATGCAAAGAGAGAGGACTCTATGAAGCATGAAGTAGCAGTCGAATTGACCGGTGGTAAGCGCCTGGTCTTTGAAACCGGCCGTATGGCCAAGCAGGCCTCGGGCGCAGCGCTGGTTACGCTCGGAGACAGTGTTGTGCTGTCCACCGCCGTTGCCTCGCCCGATCCGAAAGAGGGAATCGATTTCTTTCCTCTGACCGTCGATTATCGCGAGTACGCCTATGCAGGCGGACGCATTCCCGGTGGATTCATCAAGCGTGAAGGCCGCCCAAGCGAAAAAGAAATCCTCACCTCCCGCCAGATTGACCGCCCCATCCGTCCACTCTTTCCCGATGGATTCCGCAACGAAACTCAGGTGATTGCGCTGGTCTTCTCCGCGGATAAAGAGAATGATCCGGACGTGGTTTCGATCAACGCCGCAGCCGCTGCCTTGGCGCTTTCGGATATCCCGTTTAGCGCAACAGTTGGCGCGGTGCGCGTGGGCCGCGTGAATGGCGAGTTCGTGATTAATCCGACCTACACCGAGCGCGCAGGCAGCACGATGAACATCATGGTTGTCGGCCACAAAGACGGCATCGTGATGATCGAGAGTGGCGCCAAGGAAGAGACGGAAGAAAACATCCTCGCCGCCATCGAGTTTGCGCACGAAGAGATCAAGAAGATCATCGTTGCGATCGACGAGCTGGTGTCGAAGGCCGGCAAAAAGAAGCGTGTATTCACCGCTCCTGTCGAAGATGCCGAGTATTACAACCAGCTCTTTGCTAAGATCGGTGACCGGTTGAAGGATGCGCTCGACACCAAAACGCATTCAAAGATAGAGAGCTACGACCTCATCAAGCAGATCAAGACAGAGCTTGCAGCGGAACTCCCGGCTGACGATCCGAATGCGAAGAAGAAGCTAAACCAGTATTACGAATTGCTGCGCGAGCGCATCTTCCGTGAGCAGGTAACGAAGGATCGCATTCGTCCCGATCGCCGTCAGTTTGACGAAATTCGCCCCATCAGCATCGAGAGCAGTGTGCTGCCCCGCACGCACGGTTCGGCGCTCTTTACCCGTGGTGAGACGCAGGCGCTGGTGACTGCTACGCTCGGCACCACCGACGACTCTCAGCGCATGGAGAGCTTCGAAGGCGAGCAGAAGAAGGGCTTCATGCTCCACTACAACTTCCCACCGTTCTCGGTTGGCGAAGTGGGCCGCATGACCGGTGTAGGCCGCCGCGAAGTTGGCCACGGCGCACTGGCCGAGCGCGCCATCTCTGCCGTGCTTCCGAATCCGGATGAGTCCCCGTACACGATCCGCATCGTCTCCGACATTCTCGAGTCCAACGGCTCTTCTTCGATGGCTTCGGTTTGCGGCGCAAGCCTTGCGCTCTTCGATGCAGGCATTCCGCTCAAGGGTGCAGTTGCCGGAGTGGCGATGGGCCTGGTGAAGGAAGGCGATGATTATGCGATTCTGACCGACATTGCAGGAGCGGAAGACCACTACGGCGATATGGACTTCAAGGTTGCCGGGACCCGCAAAGGCATCACCGCTCTCCAGATGGACATCAAGATCGGCGGCCTGACGCGCCAGATTCTATCCGAAGCCATGGAGCAGGCCCGCAAGGGACGGCTCTTCCTGCTCGACAAGATGGATGCCGAGCTGGATGGACCACGTGTGGAGCGCTCGAAGTACGCGCCGCAGATCAAGACGGTGCACATTCCCACAGACAAGATCCGCGATCTCATCGGACCCGGCGGCAAAACGATTCGCGGCATCATCGAGCAGACCGGCGTCAAGATCGATGTGGACGATACAGGCCGCGTCAATGTGGCTTCAAGCGATGCCGATGGTCTGAACCAGGCGCTCGCCATCATCAACAACCTCACCGCAGTGCCGGAAGTCGGTAAGACCTACCTCGGCAAGGTGGTTCGCCTCGCAGAGTTCGGTGCGTTCGTCGAGCTCTTTCCCGGAACCGACGGCCTGCTGCATATCTCCGAGATTGCAGAGCATCGCGTCAAGGATGTGAAGGACGAACTGCGCGAAGGCGATCAGGTGATGGTGAAGGTGCTCGCAATCGAGGGCAACCGCATCAAGCTCAGCCGCAAGGCGCTGATTAAGGAGCAGAAGGCGAAGCTCGGCATTGTCGATGCTCCCGCTGCACCGCAGGGCGATGCTCCTGCGCAGCCCAAGCCACGCATCGAGCGTCCGCGCAATGAGTTTGACGAGCGTCAGCCGACTTCGAACGCCAGCACGATTTTGATCGAGGGTGGCGATGATTTCGAGGAGTCAGAGGAGTTCGACGAAGAGAATGAGCCGAACTTCAACGTGGCGGATCCTGGATCTTCGCAGAATCCCGGTCCTTCTGGACTCGGTGGACAGGGCGGTGGCCGGCCAGGTGGTGGTGGCAATCGCCGTCGCCGTCGCCGCGGACGCCCTGGTCCGGGCGGCGGTGGTCGCGGACCCAGTTCCGGCAATTAAACCTGCCTCATGCAGAAAAGCCAAAAGGCCGTCTTCGGACGGCCTTTTACTGTGTGCAAGAAATCAGGGATTGTTTCTTAAACTGCCATGGTCTGCGATGAAAGGCCCTCGCCCATGCGCTCACGAGTGATGTTCACAACATCCTTTCGATCCTGCTTCGCCTGATACATACGCATATCGGCTTCAATGCAGAGGGAGTCAGCATCCGAAGCATCGGTAGGGAAAACCGCAATACCGATGCTTGCGCCCACTCGCACAGGTGTACCGGACAGCAGGATGGGCTCGCGCAAAATGCGCACCAGCGATTCCGCAACAAGCTCCGCGTCGCCGCGGCTTGACGGCTCTTCGAGGATGATGGAGAACTCGTCGCCTCCGGTTCGTGCGACGGTGTCGGAACGGCGTACACGACGTTGGAGTAGCGAAGCGATCTGTTGCAGCAGCAGATCGCCGTAGTGATGGCCATGATTGTCGTTGATGGCTTTGAAGCCGTCCAGATCGACCTGCATCAATGCCAGTGTGGTTGCCGATCGGCGTGTGCGCTCCATCGCGCTGTTGAGGCGATCCTGAAAGAGGCGGCGGTTTGCCAGCCCTGTTAGGTCGTCGTGCAGGGCGAGATACTGCGAGCGTTCGATCTGTTTTTCGAGCATCAGCAGAAGCATGCCGATCGCAACGACATACTTGGGCAGGTTCCAGATCTCGTTTTCGATCTTCAGGTTCGGCAGGTAATGCTCAGAGATCGGGGCAATTATGAAGACCAGGGACCAGGCGAAAAATCCGCAGACCGTGATGGCCGAACCAGTAGTGCTGACCTTATGCGTGTACCAAAAATAGAGGCAGCAACTGAAGTACACAACAAAGAGAATGGCATCGATGCACAGGTCGAGATTGCCATGCGATTGCCGCCGGAGCACAAGCAATTCCGCGCCCAGAGCAAACTGGATACCAACGGTTAGCCATCGCAGTGCATGCTGTGAATAACGCAGATAGTAGAGTGCGACGGATAGCGGCGCAAGCCCGATTGCAAGCGCGGTCGCGTCTAGAAGCCAGTTGGGTGGCGCGAAGGGGAGTGTTGCGAGAATGCAGTAAAAAGACATCGACCCGGCAGTCACGGATGCCAGCTTGCGGCTGTTGATGCGCGTTTCCGAGGGAACTGTCGCCCACATGAAGCAGACGCCCGCTACGATCAACGTGGTTAGGCCGATTGCAGTGCTAATGACTCCGGGTATGCCGTTGAGGTTCGCAAATAGAAAGGCTAAAAAGTGGAGCGCGATCAGGAACCAACCAGCAAGCCATAGCTGGTGTTGTGGCATTCGGTGTCGGTGTGAGATAGAAAAGAAGGCGGACGCCAGGCAGGTAACGGCCAAGATGTCCGGGATTTTCGACCAATCCATGGGCCCTCCTGACGGATCTTACCGCCGAGCGGCAAGAGTGCATGCCGGCAATGTTCAGATCACGTGGCTAAGGTATCGCGATCTCCCCGTCGATCACGACAAAATACCTTTTAGTTACAGAGAATCGCTTACTTTCAATCCTTACAAGGATCGCTCATCCGAGTAAAAATTGAGATCACGCATTCGTGTTAGTTCGCAACCTTTTCATGGAAGTTTTGCGAGAATTTTGACTGAAGGTAAAAGAGATATTACTTCGTAGGCGGCAAAAGTTCAGGGTCGATAATCAAAGCGGGTCAGTCTCCGGTGGTTTTGCCTGAAACACAATCGCGCTGATTCATCGAGCGCAAAACCGGATTTCAGGTACACTCAAGTCGATGAGCGCAAGCCTCTACATTGTGGTGGAAGGGGAAGATCCGGGCTTCGATATCTTCGTGAATGGTCATGCTCTGGCACGGAATGAAGATGCGCTGGAGCGGCTTGCGGAAAAACTGAGCGTCCAACCCCTGCTGGAGTTTTTCTCCGCCGACCGGAACTCGATGGCTTTGCTGCTTGATCAGGGTGCGGGCGATCCAGAGTGGACCACCCATCTGCCACAACCTCAATGGTATACGCCGGACGAAGGTCTGCGGACGGTTCGCGCTTTGCTGGATTTCCTGACTATTTCTCCGGCTGCGCTCGGCTCCGAGACGGAGTTCGTCGTACGCGAGCTAAGAGAGTATGAGACGGTGCTGCGCAAGACGTCAGCCCGGCATCTGCGTTGGCATCTTGCTGTGAGCTGGCGTTAAAGATCTCTCAGGTATCTGACTAAACCGCTGCAACCGGCTCTTCTTTGCGGCTAAAGACGTTGCCCATGCGGCGAATCTGTGCTCCGACACCGCGCAGCTTCTCTTCAATGCGTTCGTAGCCTCGGTCCATGTGATAAACACGGTCGAGGATCGACTCGCCGTCCGCGACGAGCGCAGCCAACACCAGGGATGCAGAGGCGCGCAGGTCAGAGCACATGACGGCAGCGGCAGACAGATGCGTTCCACCACGAACAGTCGCGGTGCGGCCGTCAACCGCAATGTTCGCACCCATACGAACCAGTTCCTGCACGTGCATGAAGCGGTTTTCGAAGATGTTTTCCTGAATCTGCGAAGTTCCTTCGGCCTGCGTTGCGAGCGCCATGTATTGCGCCTGCATGTCCGTCGGGAAACCTGGATATTCCTGCGTGGAAATATCAGCTGCTTTCAATGCGCCATCGGAGCGTACACGGATGGAATCGTTCCCAAGAATTTCGACTCGTGCGCCGGCCTCCTGCAGCTTGCCGATTACCGCGCCGACATGCGCCGGATTGCAATTGGCGACAATCAGATCGCCCTTGGTAATGGCTCCCGCAACCAGGAAAGTTCCAGCTTCGATGCGGTCTGGATTGATGCGATGCTGCGCGCCATGCAGCTTGGTCACGCCCTTAACGCGGATCGTCGATGTGCCGGCGCCTTCAATCTGCGCTCCCATGGCAGTGAGCAGGGCAGCCAGATCGGTCACTTCGGGCTCGCGCGCACAGTTTTCCATCAGCGTTTCGCCATCGGCGAGCACTGCGGCCATTAGCAGGTCTTCTGTTCCTGTGACGGTGATCTTATCGAAGACGATATGAGCACCCTTGAGCCGTGGAGCGCGCGCCTCCAGATAGCCGTGCTCCTGAACGATCTCGGCACCCATCTTTTCAAGGCCCTTCAGATGCAGGTCGATGGGGCGTCCGCCAATGGCGCATCCGCCAGGCATCGCAACCCGTGCCATGCCGCAGCGGGCTACCAACGGACCAAGCACCAGAGCGCTCGCCCGCATCGTCTTGACGATCTCGTATTTGGCGACAGGGTCGGAGAGATTGCGGCAACTGATAGTGGTGCGATGCTGGGCGCGTCCGTAGCCAAGCTCGACCTCAGCACCCATCGATGCGAGCAGCTTCCGCTCCGTCTCGATGTCGTGCACCTGCGGGATATTTTCGAGGATAACCCTGTCTTCGGTAAGAATGGCCGCGGCCATGCAGGGAAGAGCGGAGTTTTTGGCTCCGGAAACGCGAATAGTACCTACCAGCGGATTGCCGCCGCGGACCACGAATTTGTCCATAAAATTGCCGACTCCTGAACTGTCAGTATAGATTCCGCGGCGGATGGCTTGGTTCTACCCAATAAACGCGGAATCTCAGGCGGCAATACCGGCGCTAGAGTTCTAAGATGGTGTCTTCGATTGCGAGGCGAACGTTGCCATCAGACTTAGCCAGACGGCGTACTGCTTCCGGCTTGTCTACCTTGGCCTTGAGCATCACCAGCGCAACGGGAACGCTACGTCCGGCGCTTTTGATGGTGTTCACCGCGGTTTCGCGATCGATGTCGCAGGCGCGCATCAGAATGCGAATGCCGCGTTCCACCAGCTTCGAGTTCTGCATGTGTACATTGACCATGAGGTTTTCGTACACATAGCCAAGCCGCGTCATGGCGCCCGTAGTGATCATGTTAAGGATCATCTTCTGGGCAGAGCCGGCCTTCATGCGCGTCGATCCGGAAACAACTTCCGGGCCCACTTCCGCAACAATAGCAATGTCGGCAGCAGCGGCCAGCGCCGTATCGTAATTGCAGGTGACAGCCGCGGTCTTCGCGCCGCGAGCACGAGCGTACGCAACGGCTGCGACTACATACGGCGTACGGCCAGATGCCGAAAGGCCGATAACAACATCCTTACGGGTGGGGCGGCGGCGGGCAATGTCACGCTGACCCAGCTCTTCCGAGTCTTCGTTGACCTCGACAGCAGACGCCAGCGCCTTAGGGCCGCCTGCCATGATGTACTGCACCTGTCCGGAAGCCGTGGAGTAGGTGGGAGGGCATTCCGATGCGTCGAGAGCGGCAATACGGCCGCTGGAACCAGCGCCGACATAAATAAGGCGGCCACCGTCGCGGAGGCTGCGGGCCACCTGATCAATTACCTGGGCGACTTCGGGCAAAGCTTTCTTTACAGCCGCGGCGATCTTCGCGTCTTCGTGGTTGATGATACGGGCTATTTCGAGAGCGGACTTGGTGTCGAGCCCTTGGGAGGCTTCGTTCTGGCTCTCGGTGGTTAAGCGTTGGAGCTGCGCCGCTGTATCTTTTTTAGGCTTCTCAGTTGTTGTGGGCGCTTCGTTCATGATCGTGCTTGTGGGCATCGTCGTGTTGGTCCCTGGCTATCCCGATTGTAGTCCTACTGTTTGGTTTCAGATTGTGCGATTTGTCACGCTTTTGGGGGATGGTAGTTTTATCGTCAATTCCAGCCCGATTGCTCTCTTAAGATATCAATTCTTTCCCGCTCCAAAGCCTCTCGCACGGCATTGTGAAAAGCCGGCCGTACGGAGCGGATAAGCTGCGAGCTGCGACCAGGCCATGTGCGGTTGGTGAGCAGCGTCACACCGATACCGGCGTCACGATCTATCCAAAGAGAGCATCCCGAGTAGCCTAGGTGCCCAATGGAGTTCGGTGAAAAATAGATTCCCGAAGAGGATTCCTGCGATGGCGTATCCCATCCCAGCGCTTGCGACGAGCCCACAGGCGGCTCGCGATGCGCAAATGTCTCGATCATCTCGCGGGAGAAAAGAGAGACCTCTGCCGGATTAAGAATGGCATGAGTGAATCGAAGCAGATCGGGCACATTACTGAAAAGTCCGGCATGGCCCGCTACGCCCCCGAGCAGCCAGGCATGCTCATCCTGTACTTCTCCTTGAATGCGTCGGTGCCGGAAGGTTGCATCGATCTCCGTGGGCGGGATCTCTGGCCGGATAGAAGTGGACGGCGTGAAGAGCGTCTGGTTCATCCCCAACGGAGAGAAGACATGCTTTGCCGTCCATGAGGCCAGGCCCTCGTGCAGGATCGTTTCGAGAGCCTTGCCGAGCAGAATAAATCCGGGATCGGAGTATTCCGCGCGCTCACCGGGTTCGGCTTCGATTGGCAGATGGAGGCATTCGCGCAGCAGCTCCTGCGCTGAATTCGCCGTTTTGAACATCGGTACATATCCGGGAAGCCCCGAATTATGAGCCAGCAGGTGACGGATCGTGACCTTGCGCGCCCGGGCAGACGAATCCCGCCCGATAATGAAGCCGGGGAGTATCTCTCCCAGTGGCGTATTCAGGTCGAGATTTCCCGATTGATAGAGCAGCATCGCTGCCGACGTGGTCGCTACGATCTTTGTAACGCTGGCAATGTCGTATACGGTATTCGGTGTGACAGCCGGAGTATTGGCGCCCTCATCCCAATAAGTGAAGTGGCCGAGAGCGTCAAGCAGCACAATATTGCCTTGCTGCAGAACTCCAAAAGCACATCCAGGAAAGGCTCGTGCCTGAATTGCCTCTTCGAGGACGGCGTAGGCCTGGGCAAACGGACCGCGTTCGTCGCTGGCGGGAAATTTAAGTTTAGATTCGAATGTCACGGCCAATCCCTCTCGTGACTCGCATCCTATCGCGAAAGATTGTGCAGCGTTCCGCGCAGTGGAATTTTTGTTCAGCGTGACCGGCGGAGAGCTATCCTGAGTCCAGCGGCAGGCGTCTATTCAAGCAGATCAGCCTGTCAGGCTTGGAGGTAGGTGTGTCGGATTTGCGGCATATTGTGCTGTCAGCGGTTCTTTCTGGAGCGGCGGCAGTGTGTGCGGCCCAAACGCCAGCGCCAGATGCCGCCCAGGTCGGCGGACAAGCTGCCGCGCAACCAGCAGCGGCCGAAGCCAGCTCTACGCCCTCATCTGCCGGACCTGCTTCTTTTGGCGCGGTAACTGCAAGTGCGCCAACCTACGAGGTTCCTGCAGGGACCAAGGTACTGCTGCAGCTCAAGAGCGGCGTCAACACCAAATCGGCTAAACCTGGCGATGGCGTGTATCTTACCTCGGCCTTTCCCGTGGTGGTTGGTGCGCGCGTATTGATTCCCGCCGGAGTGTATGTCCAGGGAGTGGTTGACCGCGTCGTGCGCGCGGGCCGCATCAAAGGCAAAGCCCAGCTCGACATGCACTTCACATCGATGATTTTTCCCAACGGCACCGTGGTCGAGATTCCCGGTGGAGTAAACGGCCTGCCCGGCGCTCAGCACCAGACGGTAAAAAACGATGGCGAAGGAACCATTGTGCAGGATAGCGGCAAGGGCAGAAACGCCGGCGAAACAGCAAAGATAGCTCTCCCGACTGGAGCGACTGCCGGAACGATAGGCGGAGCAGTTGCAGGTCATCCTATCTCAGGCGGATTGATCGGTCTTGCGGCTGGCGCGGCGACAGTAGGCGTCGTTTCGCTTTTTACGCGCGGTGCCGATGTCGAGATACCAAGTGGAAGCCAGGTTGAGATGGTCTTCCAGAGGTCGCTGGTCCTACAGGCCGAGAACCTGTCGGCAACGCCGGCATCATCGGTCGCCCCTGCCTCTTTGATTTCAGCGCCAAATCAACCGAAACCGTTGGCAAAGCCGGCGTTGGGCAAGACGCAATTGCTTTGCCCACCAGGCAGCCTGGGTTGTCAGTAAAGCGAGTAAACTAGAAACAATGGAAAGCGAAGTGGCGCAGCCGGAGCACGAGACAACACAGGCGGAGCTGCCACTCTCTTCTACTTCCTCACAGAAGACTGCAGAGCACACTCTCATCCAGGCAAAAGTACCTGGATGGAAGCTTTGGGTGCGCGATCTGTTTTTTGCGGCGCTCGCTTCAGTCCTGATCATCACCTTTCTTTATCAGCCGGTTCGGGTGGAAGGCACCAGCATGCTTCCCCGGCTGGTTGATCAGGACCGGCTCTTTATCAATAAGTTTGTCTATCACTTCACTGCCATTGAGCGCGATGACGTGGTGGTCTTTCACTACCCGCGCGACCCCAGCAAAAGCTACATCAAACGCGTGATTGCTCTGCCGGGCGATCATCTGCGCATCGATGACGGGCAGGTTTTCGTGAATGGCAAAGCAATCAAAGAGCCCTACGTTCCGCCGGCATATCGTGACGAAAGATCGCTGGAGCCGATGGTGATTCCACCGGACGAATACTTCGTCATGGGTGATCATCGGTCCATCTCATCCGACAGCCGCGAGTTTGGCCCAGTCCAGCGCGACCTCATCTACGGCAAGGCGGAATTTGTTTACTGGCCCACTCAGGATGTCGGTGTGGTGCGGTAGTTGGGTTCCAAGACATATCGATAATCTTCCCGCTAAATCTGCCGAAATTTGAGGTTTTCGATTTATCGTCTCTCTTCGAATTGGCCCACATAGTGATGTTTCATTTCTGTCACAATATTCGCGAGTGAAACCTGCTAAAATCGATTGAATCCACTCCTCGGAGACGCGATGCAAGCGACTCTTGCGCTCGAAGACGGGCGCATTTTTCTGGGCGAAGGATACGGAGCACCGGGGGAAGCCCTGGGCGAAGTGGTCTTCAATACTTCCTTAACCGGTTATCAGGAAATCGCCACCGATCCCTCTTATGCCGGTCAGATCGTAGTTCTTACTAATCCACAGATCGGCAACTACGGAACCAACCAGGCGGATAACGAAGCGGCCAAGCCGTATATCGAAGGCCTGATCGTACGCGAGTTCTCTTCGGTCAGCTCCAACTGGCGTTCGGAGCAGGTGACCGACGAGTACATGGAGCGCTATCAGGTTCCGGTAATGGCCGAGATCGATACTCGCGCGCTGGTGCGCCACCTGCGCAACAACGGCGTGATGCGCGGCGTGATTTCCAGGGCAGAGACCGATCCCGAAAAGCTCATTGCCAAGGCTCGTTCCATCCGCAAGATGGATGGCACGGATCTGGCTCGCGTGGTTTCGACCAAAACGCAGTTCAGTTTTGACGAAACCGACGCCAACAACCAATCCGGCGATCCGTTACTTTCGACCCGTGACGCGGGTAATTTCGAGCGAAAGCTTCATGTAGTGGCTTACGATTTCGGCATCAAGCGCAACATTCTGCGCATGTTGACGCGCGAAGGTTGCCGCGTGACCGTAGTACCCGCCGAAACGCGTGCCGATGAAGTCATGTCACTCAAGCCAGATGGTGTCTTTCTCTCGAACGGCCCGGGTGATCCGGAGCCGGTCGATTACGCTGTGAAGGCGATTCAGGAGATGATGGGGCGCAAGCCGATCTTCGGCATCTGCCTTGGCCATCAGCTCACCGGTTTAGCGCTCGGCGGCAAAACCTACAAGCTCAAATTTGGCCACCACGGCGGCAACCACCCGGTGAAAAACAATGTCACCGGCAAGGTCGAGATCACGGCACACAATCACAACTTCGCCGTAGATCCTGACTCGGTGAACGCCAACGAAGTGGATCTAACGCATGTAGACCTCAACGACAACACGCTCGAAGGACTGCGCCATAAGTCGCTGCCGCTCTTCAGCGTGCAGTATCACCCCGAAGCAGCACCTGGCCCGCACGACTCGCACTATCTCTTCCGCGATTTCCGCAAGATGATGGAGGAGTGGAAGGGATGACCTTCGCAGCGAGCAACAGGATCGGTATTTCCAGACAGCGGGGCTATTGGCTCCGCTGTTTTTTGGGCCAGACGACTTTGACAGCAGATAGCAGGGAATAAAGACAAGATGCCACGCAGAAATGACATCCAGAAGATACTTGTGATCGGCTCGGGGCCGATCGTCATCGGCCAATCCGCCGAGTTCGACTACTCCGGCACACAGGCCTGCAAGGCCCTCAAGCAGGACGGCTTCGAAGTGGTGCTGGTGAATTCCAACCCGGCCACCATCATGACCGATCCAGAGTTGGCCGACCGCACTTACATCGAGCCGCTCACCGTGCCCTATGTCGAAGAGATCATCCGCATCGAGTCTGCGATGATGGCTCCCGGTTCGGGCAAGTTCGCACTGCTGCCGACTGTCGGTGGCCAGACAGCGCTGAATCTCGCTGTCGATCTCTCCGATGCCGGAATCCTCGAAAAATATGGCGTGGAGATGATCGGCGCCAAGCTCGAAGCCATCAAGAAAGCCGAAGACCGCCTGCTCTTCAAGGACGCGATGGTGCGCATCGGCCTTGAAGTCTCGAAGTCGATCCTCGTCAACAATCTCCGCGACGGCATGGATTTCGCTCAGAAGATCGGCTTCCCGATCCTCATCCGCCCCAGCTTCACACTCGGCGGCTCGGGCGGCGGCATTGCCTACAACCGTGAAGAGTTGATGGAGATTCTCTCCAACGGCCTCAGCCTTTCGCCGGTGCACGAGTGCCTGATCGAAGAGTCCGTGCTCGGCTGGAAAGAGTATGAACTGGAGGTCATGCGCGACCTCGCAGACAACGTCATCATCGTCTGCTCTATCGAAAACTTCGATCCGATGGGCGTGCACACCGGCGACTCTATCACCGTAGCCCCGGCGCAGACACTCACTGATCGCGAATACCAGAAGATGCGCGACGCAGCCATCGCCGTCATGCGTGAGATTGGCGTTGAGACCGGCGGCTCCAATGTGCAGTTTGCCGTGAACCCCGCCAACGGCCGCATGACCGTCATCGAAATGAATCCGCGTGTCTCGCGCTCATCAGCGCTGGCTTCGAAGGCAACCGGCTTCCCAATTGCCAAGATCGCGGCGAAACTCGCCGTCGGCTACACACTCGATGAGATTCCCAACGACATCACGCGCATGACCCCTGCGTGCTTCGAGCCAACCATCGACTATGTCGTTACGAAAATTCCGAAGTGGCAATTCGAAAAGTTTCCCGGCGCAGACGAGACGCTCGGTCCGCAGATGAAGTCAGTCGGCGAAGTTATGGCCATCGGCCGCACCTTCAAGGAGTCGATGATGAAGGCGCTGCGCTCGCTCGAAACGGGCAAGAAGACGGGCAGCGAAGAGCTGAATCCACGCCGTCTGACGCAGCGTCTCGTAACGCCACAACCCGAACGGCTCAACTACATCCGCTTTGCTTTCGACCGCGGCCTGAGCGTACGTGAGGTAGCTCGCTACACCGGCATGGATCCGTGGTTTCTTTATCAAGTTCGTGAGATCACCGAGTCGCAGCGCAGCATTTCGACCCTGAGCCCGGAGACTGTGCTTGCCTCAGACCTGCGCCGCTGGAAACGCCACGGCCTGAGCGATGAGCGCATCGCAACTGAGTGGCATCTCGAAGGCCACGACGGTATTGCACTGGTGCGGGAGCTACGTTACGCGCACAACATCCGTCCGGTCTTCAAGCTTGTCGACACGTGCGCTGCAGAGTTCGAATCGCACACGCCCTACTTCTACTCGACCTACGACGAAGAGGACGAAGCGCCACCGACATCGACGCGCAAGATCATCATCCTCGGCAGCGGACCCAACCGCATCGGGCAGGGAATCGAGTTCGATTACTGCTGCTGCCACGCGGCCTTTGCGCTCAAAGAAGATGGCTACGAGACCATCATGGTCAACTGCAATCCCGAGACCGTATCGACCGACTACGACACCAGCGACCGTCTCTACTTTGAGCCGCTCACGCTCGAAGATGTACTCGCGATCTACGAGCATGAAGCGAAATCCGGCGCTGAGATCGGCATGATCGTGCAGTTTGGCGGACAGACTCCGCTGAATCTCGCACAGCGCCTGCGCAAGGCCGGCGTGCCCATCATCGGCACTTCGCCCGAGTCAATCGATCTCGCAGAGGATCGCAAGCGTTTCGGCAAATTGCTCGAAGAATTGCAGATTCCGCAGCCTGCTGGTGGCACAGCTACTTCTGTCGACGAAGCTCTCGCCGTAGCCGACCGCATTGGTTATCCAGTACTTGTGCGGCCATCCTACGTCCTCGGCGGACGCGCCATGGTGATTGCGTACAACGCGGCAGAAGTCGCCCACTACATGCGCTCGGCAGTCGAGTATTCCTCCGACCGCCCGGTTCTTGTCGATCACTTCCTTGAGTCGGCGGTCGAAGTCGATGTCGACGCACTCTGCGATTCCGAAGATGTGGTCATCGCTGCCATCATGCAGCACATTGAAGAGGCCGGCATTCACTCAGGTGACTCCTCCTGCGTGCTGCCTCCAGTTGATATTCGCCCCGAGACGCTCGATACCATTCGCGCCTACACGCGCAAGCTGGCGATGGCACTCAAGGTTGTCGGTCTGGTCAATCTGCAGTTCGCAATTCAGCGCGATGTCAATGGCAAAGACCAGGTTTTTGTCATTGAGGTCAATCCACGTGCCTCGCGTACAGTGCCTTACGTCTCGAAGGCAACAGGCGTGCCGCTGGCCAAGATCGCGTCGCGTCTCATGACCGGTCGCAAGCTGCGCGATTTCCTGCCGGATCAGGTCAACCACCGTAAGGATCTCGATCCCGGCCCGCACTTCTATGTAAAGTCACCAGTCTTCCCGTGGAATAAATTCCCCGGTGCCGACACAGTGCTAAGTCCTGAGATGAAATCCACCGGCGAAGTCATGGGTGTGGCCGACAACTTCGGCGAAGCCTTCGCCAAGGCGCAGCTTTCCGCCGGGCAGGTGCTTCCACTCAACGGCACGGTCTTCTTCAGCGTCAACGATCCGGATAAAGCGGCGGCGGCCGCGCTGGCAAAGCGCTACGTCGAGTTGGGCTTCCATCTGGTAGCGACCGAAGGTACGGCGCGGGAGATTGAAAAACTCGGTCTCACCGTCGAGCGTGTCTTCAAGGTGAAAGAAGGCCGTCCGAACGTCGTCGATCTCATCAAGAGCGAGCGCATTCAACTCATCGTGAATACGCCGCGTGGTCAGGACACGATCTTCGACGAGAAAGCTCTCCGCCGTGCTGCTGTGCTGGCCCGCATCCCGACCATCACAACCGTTGCCGCAGCCCGGGCCGCAGCCGACGGAATCGCAGCCATGCAGCGGCAGAAAACCTCGGTGGTTTCGCTACAGCAGCTTCATCCGGTGTTGGCGTAGGCTCTGGCCTACGCCTTTTTCTTGAGCGCCAGGCCCGCCCCGATTCCGTAGCCGATAAAAGCCGCGGTCGGCCAGGTGCCGAGAAACCGGCCTTCGCCATCGATCAGGCCGCTATCTTCGTTCAGGCTAAAGAACGTTAGATAAAGCTTCTGTGAGGCATCGCAGTGGTAGCACTGGTTTGGCCCGGTTGGCATGTCGAGGATCCAGAGGCAGATGATCAGAAACCAGATCAGCCCCACCAGCCACGTGTGCGGGCCCATCTCATTCTGTCTTATCTTGGTAAAGAAGTAGCCCACCACCAGCGGCAGAAAGAAGGAAGCTCCCAACGTGGCGATGGCGGGCACGCTTTGAGGATGCGCAAGCGTGATCGCCAGCATCATGCCGCCCCATGTTCCGGCGGCGACCATCGTGTTAATCAGTACCCAGAGTGCCTGTTCGCCGAGGTTCGCAACTCTCAGCTCTTCTTCTTCGACGAGAACCTCTTCCGGTTCCTGATTTATCTCAGCGAGTTCGTGATCCATGCTGGCCGCTCCGGAAGAAGGTGACTCAAGTGTATCTGAAATGTGACTTGCCGGATCGCCCGCGCCTTGCAGCCCATTGACCATCCGGATGCGGGATCGAGGCTCCTTGACCGCCGTCTACAATGGAATCATGCTCCTTGAAGGCATCTTCGCTCCCGTGACCACGCCGTTCTATCCAGACGAGCGCATCTACTTCAAAAAGCTTGAATTCAACGTCTCCAGGTTGTCGCTGACAGCCTTGTCTGGACTCGTCGTATTGGGGTCGACCGGCGAAGCAGTAGCGCTCAATGATGCCGAGACTCGCGAAGCTCTGAGCGTAGCGGCCAGTGCCGCAGCAGACGAGAAAGTGCTGATCGCCGGCATCGGCCGCGAGAGCGTCAAAGCCACGGTTGAGCTCGCAGAATACGCGGTAGGCCGCAAATACGATGCCGTTCTGGTGCGTAATCCCTGCTATTACCGCCCTCAGTTGACTCCGGAATCCCTGCTTCATTACTTCCGCAGCGTGGCCGATCACTCCCCGCTGCCTGTGATCCTTTACTCCATTCCGAAGTTCACACAGGCAGAGATTCCTCTCGAAGTCGTCGCAGAACTGGCGCACCATCCCAACATCATCGGTCTCAAGGAATCGAGCGGAAACGTCGAGCGGGTCGGCAAGGTGATTGAAGCCACGAAGAACGCGCCTAAGCGCACCATTGCCGTCACTCCAGTTTTCGAGGCCGTCACGGGCCGCATGCTTACTCCCAAGGCGCTGCCAATGAATTTCATTCCTGCCGATGGTCTCACCGGCGGAACAGAAGCCGCTCTTGCATTGGCAATTGCGCCCCCTCCACCGGCAATTCGCACTCGCACCAAAGAGGTCGGATTTCAGGTGCTGGTTGGTTCAACAGCAACGCTCAAAGAATCGCTCGACCTTGGTGCAACCGGCGCAATCCTCGCGTTTGCCACCTGCGCTCCGCAGGCATGCCAGGAGATCTACACGGCCTGGAAAGAGCGTGATCATGCGCTTGCGGAAGAGAAGCAAAGGCATATCGCCGAAGCCAGCAACGTGGTGGGCAGCACACTGGGGATAGCAGGCGTCAAGTATGCCTGCGATTTCAACGGCTACTATGGCGGCAAGCCACGCGGTCCGCTGTTGCCTCTGGATGGGCCAACGAAAGCGCGTGTCGAAGACCTGCTGGCTCAGATTCGCCACTAACCCAGCGCATAAAGCAGCTCAAATTAACCACAATCTGGGACCAGCCTTTTATAACTTGCTTGATTGGGAAATCTATCCAATTGAGCCGTAATCATTTGGGTCCCTGCAGGGACATCCATCTCTCTAAGTGACTATAATTATTAGTCGAAGAGAGAGCTTTGTCTTTCTGGACATTTCAATTCGAAGGGAATCCCGCCACATGGCGATAGGAGACCTAGCTCTGGGTCACGAACAGAGCGAAGCGGCGCTGCCAAGTGCCGCGAAACGTGTAGTAAATGACTTCAGCATCGTAGTCGCAACGGTCAACGGGTCCGGTTCGCAATCGGCCAATAGCGTACTGCTGAAGAGCATTTTTGGAATGGGTGTTCCGGTAAGCGGAAAAAATCTGTTCCCCTCCAACATTGCCGGACTACCCACCTGGTTCACCATTCGCGCCAGCAAAGACGGATACGTAGCGCGCCGCAAAGAGATCGATCTGCTTGTCGCGCTTAATCCTGAGACCGCCAAGGATGACATCCTCGCGCTTCCTGCCGGAGCTGTCGCTATCTACGAGGAGAATCTGAACCTCAAGCAGTACCGCGATGATGTGATCTGCTATCCCGTTCCATTCGACAAGATCACCGCTCAGGTATGTCCTGAGGCGAAGCTTCGCAAGCTCGTCAAGAACATGGTCTTCGTGGGCGTAGTAGCCCAGATGCTCGGCATCGACATGAATAGCGTCGAGGGAGCACTGAAGAAGCAGTTTGCCAAGAAGCAGAAGGCGCTCGATCTGAACTTCGGCGCGGTCAAGGCTGGCGCGGCCTACTTCGCGGAACATCTGACCAAGCACGATCCTTACTACATCGAGCACATGAACGCCACTGCCGGCAAGATCATCATCGATGGCAATTCGGCATGTGGTCTCGGTGCGGTGTTCGCCGGCGTGACGGTTGTTGCGTGGTATCCCATCACGCCATCGACTTCGTTGATCGAAGCAACAACGGAATACCTGAAGAAGTTCCGCATTACCGAGGATGGCAAGGCGACCTTTGCAGTAGTACAGGCAGAGGATGAGTTGGCCGCGATCGGCATGGTGCTTGGCGCTGGCTGGGCCGGCGCGCGTTCGATGACCTCGACCTCCGGTCCCGGCATCTCGCTCATGGCTGAGTTCGCCGGTCTGGGCTACTTTGCCGAAATCCCCGGAGTTATCTTCGACGTGCAGCGCACTGGTCCTTCGACTGGTATGCCCACGCGTACCTCGCAGGCCGACTTGCTTTCGACTGCGGTCCTGTCGCATGGCGATACGAAGCATGTGATCCTGCTGCCTGGTTCGGTCAAGGAATGCTTCGATTTCGGCTATCAGGCGTTCGACATCGCCGAGCGTCTGCAGACCCCGGTATTCGTGCTTACCGATCTCGATCTCGGCATGAATAATTGGATGTCTGAGCCGTTCGATTATCCGACAAAGCCTATCGATCGCGGTAAGGTGCTCAGCGCCGATGACCTCAACCGTCTCGGTGGTTTTGCCCGCTATGCCGACGTCGATGGCGATGCTATCGGCTGGCGTACACTGCCTGGTACCGATCATCCCAAGGCTGCCTACTTCACACGTGGCTCGGGGCACAACTCCAAGAGCAATTACACCGAAAAGCCGGATGAGTATCTCGAGATTATGGATCGGTTGACGCGTAAGTTTGATACTGCGCGCACACTGGTTCCCAAGCCCGTGATCGTGAAAGACGGAACCTCGAAGATCGGCATCATCGCTTACGGCACCTCAGACTTCGCGATTGCCGAATCTTTGGATGAGCTGAAGAAGAATCACGATTTCGACATCGATTATCTCCGCGTTCGCGCCTACCCGTTCACGCAGGAGGTTCACGACTTCGTCGCCTCGCACGACCGTATCTACGTCGTCGAGCAGGATCGCGATGCGCAGCTTGCCAGCCTGCTGAAGCTCGATCTCGCGGCAAACGAAGCCATGAAGTTCCGCAGCATTCTTCACTTCAATGGATTGCCGATCGATGCCGGCTCCGTTACGGCAGAGCTGATTGCACAGGAGGGCCGCTAAGTCATGGCTACAGCAACCGCAACACCGACTCCGGCTCCGAAGGTCAATCGCATTGGTCTGCCGGTCATTGAATACCGCGGTGGCAAGACGACGCTCTGCGCCGGCTGCGGACACAACGCCATCTCAGAGCGCATCATCGATGCGATGTATGAGATGGGCGTCCAGCCAGAACGTGTCATGAAGCTCTCCGGCATCGGCTGCTCGTCCAAGAGCCCTGCCTACTTCATGAACCGTTCGCACAGCTTCAATAGTGTGCATGGACGCATGCCCTCCGTTGCCACCGGCTCGATTCTTGCCAACCACACGATGCAGGCCATTGGCGTTTCCGGTGACGGCGATACAGCGTCCATCGGCATGGGACAGTTCGTTCACCTGCTGCGCCGCAATCTTCCCATGATCTACATCATCGAAGACAACGGCGTATATGGTTTGACCAAGGGCCAGTTCTCTGCAACCGCCGACATCGGTTCCAAGCTCAAGACCGGCGTCATCAACGATCTGCCTCCCATCGATACCTGCTCGCTTGCCATCCAGCTTGGCGCGACCTTCGTTGGCCGCTCCTTCTCGGGTGACAAGAAGCAGCTGCTCGCGATGCTCAAGGCCGCGATTGCCCACAAAGGCACCGTGATGCTCGATGTGATCAGCCCCTGCGTCACCTTCAACGATCACGAGGGTTCGACCAAGAGCTACAAGTTCATGCAGGAGCATGACGAGCCGATCAACGAGCTCGGCTTTGTGCCAAGCTTCGAAGACATCAGCGTCGAGTACGATCCAGGCACAACCACCGATGTGAAGCTGCACGACGGTTCAAGTCTGCGTCTGCGCAAGCTGCGCGAAGACTACGATCCGACCGACAAAGTCAGCGCCGTCAAGGCGCTGATGGAAGCGCACGAAGGTGGGGAAGTGCTCACCGGCGTCTTCTATGTCAATCCGGAAAAGCCAAGCTTTACCGATCTGCTCAATCTGGTGGATCAGCCGCTCGGCACACTGCCCGAGTCTGTGGTTCGTCCCTCGAAGGAAGCTCTCGACAAGGTCATGGCCAGCCTGCAGTAGATTTATCTCAAACAAAAGAAGGAGCTCCACTATTGGAGCTCCTTCTTTTATGCCTGGAATCAGCCTGCAATCTCAGCCACCGTCATCGGGAAAGAATAAGCTGGCCTATCGTTCGCCCGCCCGGGGAACGATACGTACACCCATCGCATTGAGTTTGGTGCGCGCCTGAGAGGCTTCGGGCGTTTGCGGATAGCGCTGAATCAACGCCCGCAGTTCGTGAACGCCCTGCTCGCGCTGGCCAATCTGTATCAGCGACTCGCCCTTGCGAAGCTGTGCCGCAGGGGCTTTGGGGCTGCCGGCAAAGTTCTCGAGCACCTGATTGTAGGCCTTGATGGCGTCGCGATATTTCTGCTGCCGGTACGAGATTTCGCCAATATAAAACTGCGCATTGCCCGCCAGCGGATCGTTCGGATAGTAGTGAACAATATCGCCGAACTCACCAGCGGCTACGTCGTAACGCGCAGCGTTATAGTCGCGCAGGCCGCTCTGGTAGGTATCCTGCAGCGGTGGAGCCTGCTCCTGCGGTTGCTGAGGTGTTTGCGGTGCACCAGCGCCACCGCCATTGTCTCCAGCGCCGGGCTGCCCCTGCTGACCGGGCGTTCCCGGCTGTTGCGGGTTGCCAGGCTGTCCTTGCTGAGCGCCGGCTGCGTTCGCCCCCGCAGCCGATTGCGCCTGCATCGTCTGCAGCTGCGACTGCACGTCCTGCAATTCCTTGTCGAGCTTGCCCATGCGCGTCTTCAGCTCGTCAATCGAATCATTCAGCGACTGTACCTGGCCCGAAACACCGTCCAGCTTGCCGCCGGTGGCCTCCGACTGCGAGTTGATCTTCTGCTGCATCCCGTTCACGGCCGCAGTCATCTGGTTTACGTTGTCTGCGCTCTGTTCCACCAGATGTTGCAAGACACCAAAGCGCGAGTCGACCGTGGACTGCAGCCGCTGCACCATATCCAGAAGTTGCTGCACCTGGGTTTGCAGTTCGATGATCTCTTTTGACGCCGCATGCGCGGGCAGAGATGGGACCAACGTGGCCGCCATAAGCAGAGCCACATTCCGGAAACGCACAATTCGCGACAAAGAAGGACGTTGCATAAGAATCTCGCAGTCTGTTCGGTAAATGGATTGCGGCAGTGAAGGCCAGGCCTCGACTGCCGCAGATGCAGTTACATTATCGTTGATTAAGTTCGCCGTGGGCTATCTTCGAAGAGACAGCCCCCAGGCGGGGTTGTTTACCGGTCAATTGTGAAACCAGCACGGCGGTTCTGCTGCCAGCACTCTTCCGTCGACTCCGTACAGAATGGCTTCTCCTTGCCATAGCTGATAGTGCGAATGCGATCCGGCGAGACACCTGCCTGTATCAGCGCCTTCTTCGCAGAGTCAGCACGGCTCTGGCCCAGCGTCAGGTTGTACTCGTTCGATCCGCGCTCATCGCAGTAGCCACCGATCAGCACCTTGATGTTCGGGTTCTGTGCCAGGTATGCCGCCGACTTCGACATCGTGGCCTGCGCATCGCCGCGAACGTCATAGCTATCGTAATCGAAGAAGATATCCTGCACATTCTGCTTAAACCGCTGCTCTTCGGTCAGGTTGCCTTCATCCATATTGTTGGGAACCGCGACTGCATTCTGAGGCTGATTGACCGTAACCCGAGCCGTCGCATCTGCCGTGCCGCCATCGCCGCGAGCCAGCAGGTGATAGCTGGTCGATTCAGTAGGCGTAACAGTCTTCACGCCGGAACTGGGCACATCGCCGATTCCATCAATCGAAACGCTCGTGGCATCCGTTGTGCGCCAGGAGAGCACTACCTGATCGCCAGCCGTAATGGTGTTGGGTGTTGCAGTCAATTGCGCGGTAGGCGTCGGGCCATTCATGCCCGGCGGCGTGGTGTTGCCTGCCGCCGATTTCTTCTTACAACCAGCAAAGCCAATGACGGCGGCGAGCATAACCAGGCAGGTGAGAACACGGGTTCGGGAGCTCAAGTCTTTTCTCCTTAATTTTTGAAGTTCCTGTTTACGAAATTTTGTTCCTGTCGTTCAAAAGCCCCACGGTCGTGCCGGGACTAAACCTATTTCCAGCTCCAGTTCGGCATAAAGTCCTTGCCGGAGCGAGTGAGCTGATGTTGATCCGTGCCATCGGCCAGCATGGTCCAAATAGAGGTGTGTCCACCAATTGCACGCTCAAATACGATGTGTCGGTTATCGGGTGACCAAGTCGGAAAATCGTTGCTGCCAGAGTCGTGTGTCAACTGCGACCAGCGCAAGGAAGCAATGTCCATGACGTAAATGTCCTGCCCGCCCGGCGCGCCTGGTCCGTACTTGCGATTCCATGAAAACGTGAGGAACTGTCCATTGGGAGACCATGATGGCGAAATCGCATAACCGCCATCGGTCATGCGCGTTACGTTGCCGCCATCCGCATCCATGATGTAGATCTGCGGCAGACCGGTGCGTCCGCTGACCCAGGCGATCTGCCCGCCAGTCTTCGGATTCCACGTCGGCGAAACATCAGGCCCGCGGAACGAAGTCAGCTTGCGCGCATTGCCGCCGCTTGCATCGCAGGTCCAGATCTCAGGATCGCCCGAACGCGAAGATGAGAATGCAATCTTGCCGCCATCCGCAGACCATGCCGGAGAAAAGTTGCTGCCCCCAGGAACGCCGCACGGGAAGGAAACAAATCGTCCAAGTTCCAGAGAATACATGCGGATCGACCAGCCTTCGCGGCCAAGCGAAGAGTAGGCCAGACGTGTGTTATCCGGAGAAACGCGGGGCGAAAGCGATGGACCGCCATGTGTGACCACATGCTGGTTCTGCCCGTCATAGTCCATCACCCAGACTTCTTTCGTTCCGCTGCGGGCGCTGACAAAAAAGATCTTCGTCTCTGCGATGCCGCGGGTACCAGTGAGTTGCGCGATGATGTCGTCGGCAAAGCGGTGAGCGATCGCGCGCGCATTATCCGTGCTGGCCGAGTCTCCGTACTGCTTGCCAAGAATCGGCGGATTTCCTGGAGTTTTCGCATCCACCAGCCAGCCGCTCAAAGTAATGCGTCCACCGGTCACATTTATCGATCCAAGAGCCACCATCGAAGCATTCGCCGGTGCCGCGGACCACTGAGTCAGATTGATCTCCTGCGGCGAACCGGGCGTGACCGTTGGCGCCATGCTCTTCGAAACCATGTCGAAGACACCCGAGGCGCTGAGATCGCCGTAGAGCGTCGCATCGAATACGTTCTTCAACTCAGGCATTTGCGGATCGTTGCCGACGGGCTTCATATCCGCGGCGGCCAGACGAATCGGATTGTTATTCAGTCCACTGCCGGTGCGCACCCAGTCCTGTGCGCGAAGTTCTGAGGATGGAATCAGGAATAGAAGAGAAGCGAGAAGAAAGCCAGGCAATATACGGGGAAGCTTGATAAGAGGAGCAATCATCGGAAATGTTTGTCCTTCTCCTGGAGTGAGCCAGGATAATCGAGTTCGAACTCGCGAACTCGAAGCTGATTCGCACGATGCTGAGTGCATCTGCATAGGCTTACAGCGCCCTTTTCGTGCGGGTTTCCAAACGTTACTGATCATAGTCGCAAAAGTATGAGACAGAGAGATTACCATCGCTTGGTGGCGAAGGCAGAGGTCCAAATGTGTCAACACGCCGCGCAGCGCGAATGCACGCCTGATCCAGCGTTGGGCTGCCGCTGGAGCGATCAAGCCGTACATCCGTCGTACTGCCGTCGCGGCGAATCGTAAAGAGAATGTAGGTGCGCGCACCTGCCGGGGTCCTGGTATCGACCTCGCCGCGGTACAGGTTTTCCTTCATCTTGCGTTGAATATTGTCCACGTAATACGGATAGTTAAACCCTCGCGCTCCACCAGTGACCGCAACCTGTCCGTTGCTCGAAACAGTGGATGGCTGCATCGCGCGCTGCATATTATTCGCGGCCTGCTCGCCATAGGCTGCCTTGTTGTTTGGCGCTGTCTGCTGATGAGCTGACGTGCGTTGGTTCGGCGGCGCGGCGATAGGCTTGGGCGGCGTGCTGACCTGCTGCTTTTGCTTCGCCTGCTTCTTTGGAGGCGTGATCTTGGACGGGATGGGAATCGCCTGCTCGTCGTAGGTCTCTTTGGTTTTCGGAGTAGGCGGGGCAGGCGCTTCGCTTGGCTTTTCCGTGGCCAGCACATTCTCGCTCGGCGGATGCGTCGACGGAAGCGGAATAGCACTGCTCACCAGTTGCACCTGGATCGCGCCACCATCGTTGTTGCCACCCCAGTTGTTGTGCGGAAACAGAGCTTCAAGATAAGCAAAGCCGATAATGCCGCCAAAGAGCGCAAAATGAAACAGAAGAGCGTAGGTGGTGAAGCGGCCGATCGGGTCCTTGACGAACTCCCGCTCGATCTCTTCAAAGTGACTACCGACCTGTATTCCGTCGCCCATGCTGTCGATCTTGCCAGTCCGGCTTGTTTTGCACGGAATCTCCGCGCAACTCCTGATTACGGGTTGTTGCCGGACTTATCCAGCGGCTGCGTAACGATGCTGATGTTGGTGATGCCCGCCTGTTTCACCGCGTCCATCACGGTTGCGAATGCTCCGAACGGCACGCGCTCATCCGCACGCAGGTAAATAATCTGGTGCGCCGGGTCCTTGCCACTCTGCTGCAGGCGCGCAGGCAGATCGTGCACATTGATCGGCTGATCGCCCAGGTACACCGTCTGATCCTTGGTAATGCTCACCACAACATGCGAGTCCTGAATTTCCTTCACTGTCTTTGTTTTGGGCACCGCGACTTCGATTCCGGATTGCAATACCGGCGCGGTGATCATAAAGATCACCAGCAGTACCAGCACCACATCCACCAGCGGCGTGATGTTGATCTCCGCCAGAGAAGTCTGCGTGCGTCCGCCTGATGTCGTAAAGGCCATACTTAGACCTCGCCGCGGCCCATGTGGGCTATCGGATCCATCGCACGCTGTCCGCCTTGTGCCTGCGCTGCGGAGCGCTGAGGAATCTCTTCAAGCGAATTCAATAATTCGCGTGCGAAATCATCGACACCCGAGGCAAAAAGGCGCAACCGGGCAGTGAACTGGTTGTATGCGACGCCAGCAGGCACAGCCACGAAGATTCCAGCCGCTGTCGTGATCAGCGCTTCAGAAATGCCCGGAGCTACCGCACGCAGCGTTGCCGATCCAGCGGTTCCGAGGCCGTGAAAGGCTTCAACGATGCCCATAACCGTGCCAAACAGGCCGACAAAGGTCGCAGATGAAGCAATCGTCGCCAGCCACGTCAGCCGCTGTTCCAGCCGTGTCAGCGCCTCGCTGGCTGCCGTTTGCGCCGCGCGCTCCAGCGTTGTGACATTGCGCGGAGGCCCATACCCGCCCGTCTGCCGTTTGTAAGCCTCATAGACTTCTTCAAACACGGCCGTTAGCGGACTAGGCGTATAGTCGGCCGTAATCGCGGCAATCTCCTGCAGCCGCGTCGCCTTGCGAAAGGTCCGGATGAACCGACGGCTCTGCTTGGTCGCTTTGCCGAAGCTGCTCATTTTGGAGAAGATCAGCGCCCAGGAGTAGACGCTGGCGATGCCCAGCACCAACAAAACAGCAATAGCTACCGGCCCGCTGTTGGTGACCATTTCGACCAGTGCAGAGCCGGCCTGTGGAGGTGGAGCGGATGCGTCCGCCTGATACAGCAGAAAAAGGGAAGCTGCAAAAATCGGCGTATACCTCAACTAAAAAATTAGCAGATGAAAATTCACCATCCAAGTTGTTAGGCGAATTCTCACTGCAAAGATGCGCAAGAAGAGTCAACTTATGCGTAAGTTGATCCCCAGGAGCCTCCTCAAGCGGTTCCACAAGTGCGGGTCATGATATGCTGCGCTCGATCCGCTCCTCTACGGGCTTCACAGTCGACCGGGCTTCCGCACTATTTATTGTAGACCGGGACCTCAGGCATCTCGATAGCGGAAAATGTACACACCATGCTCGTGGAACTGCGCGCCGAGAACTACGCTGTCATCGATCACGCCATTGCTGTCTTCGGTCCCGGCCTCAACCTGCTCACCGGCGAGACCGGCGCAGGCAAGTCAATACTGGTAGACGCTTTAGCTCTGCTGATGGGCGGCAAGGCCTCGGCAGATGTAGTGCGCCATGGCGCCGATCGGGCCGTTGTTTCCTGTGTTTTTGAAGCGACGCCTGCCGCAGACGCCATTCTCGACGAGAACGGCATCGACGCCACCGGAACAGAAATCATCCTCCGTCGCGAGATTCTCGCCAACGGCAAAGGCCGCGTTTTCGTGAACAATCAACCGGCTACCGTCGCCGTGCTCAGGCTGCTCGCACCTGAGCTCGCACTCGTTCATGCCCAAAGTGAAACACTGTCGAGTTTTGATCAGTCCCAGCAGCGCATCCTGCTCGACCGCTTTGCCGGACTCGACACGACAAACGTCGCCGAAGCGCACGCAGTATGGCGCGAAGCCGCTCAAAAGCTCGATGATCTGGAACGTGGCGAACAAGATCGCCTGCGAATGGTCGATATGTGGGCTTTCCAGCGCAAAGAGATCGAATCTGCGCAGCTCATCGCTGGCGAAGACACAGAGATTGAGAACGAAAAGCGTGTTCTCGCCAACGCCGAAAAGATCTACGCCGCAGCCATGGGGGCTTTCGACCTGCTCTACGACGGGGCAAACTCCACGGAAGCAACGCTTCGTTCTGCACAGCGAAATATCGAAGAACTTGCACGCTACGACAGTAAATTTGCCGATTCAGTGCAGCAGCTAGCCTCGGCCCGCGCCATCGTCGATGATCTGAGCGACACGCTACGCGACTATGCGCAGAACATCAACGCCTCTCCCGACCGTCTCGCCGAGATAGAAGAACGTCTCGTCACTCTCGACCGCCTCAAGCGCAAGTACGGCGGCAGCATCGCCGAGGTCATCGCGTTTGGCGAAGACGTAGCGCGCAAATTGACTGAAGTCGAAGACCGCGACGAAATCCTGAAGCAGCTTCGTGCCGACCTGGCAAAGGCTCGCGCGCGGTATGCCGAGCATGCACAGGCGCTCAGCGCGGCGCGTGCCGCCGCAGCCACAAAACTCGCTCGTTTGGCTGAAAAACAGATTAACGATCTCGCCATGAAAGTGCGCTTTGAGGTCACGGTTACGCCACGCAAGGACGAGGCGGATTGGGCAGCCCATGGATGGGACGAGGTCGAATATCGCATCGCCACCAACGCCGGCGAGCCCCTAAAGCCACTCGACGAGATCGCCTCCGGCGGCGAGATGAGCCGCGTCATGCTCGCGCTCAAAGTCAGCGTCGAAGAGGGAACTGGCCGCCCCGCTGGCAAATCCTCGGCAAAAAAAGTCACACCGCGAACCCTCGTCTTCGACGAAATCGACATCGGCATCGGAGGCCGCGCCGCGGAAGCCGTAGGCCAGAAGCTGAAGGCCCTCAGCCGCGTTCAGCAGGTGTTGTGCGTTACTCATCTGCCTCAAATCGCCGCCTTTGCCAATCAGCACTTCCTCATCGAAAAGCGCGAGTCGCAAGGCCGCACCAAGACCCAGATTCGCCTGCTCGATGACCGTGCTCGAATAGAAGAAGTAGCTCGCATGCTCAGCGGCGCAGTCGTCACCGAAGCTAGCCAGCACCACGCCAGCCAGATGATCGCCGCCAGCCGGTAAGTTATTGTCGAGGAAAGCTATAATGGAAGAGTACATGCAGAGTGCAAGGACAATTCAGCGGGTGCTTGATCCGTCCCGGCAGGAACTTGAAACTTATCGCTATTGGCAAAGTCTGCCAGTAGGCGATCGTCTTACGGCTGTTTGGGATGTGAGCGAAGCCGCGTACGCTTTTGCAGCAGCCTTCAAAGGAGCCGCAGGCCATGATGCCTCCAGACCTCAAAGAACTCTTACTCGCATTCAACGAGCAAAGAGTTAAATACCTGATCATTGATGGCTACGCCTTTGGTGTCTATGTAGAGCCGCGCGCTACGAAGGATTTGGATCTCTTCATCGCAACCGATGTAGTAAATAGCGAAGCCGTATACAAAGCACTGGCGCAGTTCGGCGCGCCTCTCGATGGGCTCACACCCGCTGATTTCCGAGATAACTCAGCCTTTCAAATTGGTCAGCCTCCAGCGCGAATAGACCTGTTGCAGCAGATTTTCGGTGTCTCTTTTGAAGAAGCCTGGGAAAATCGTATCGAGGGGCTTATCGATGGAAATATATCTGCACCGGTGATCTCGAAAGCCGATCTCATTCGAAATAAGCTCCAAGCTGGACGGGAGCAGGATCTATTGGACGCCAGGCGGCTTAAAGATACAGACCAAATCGAACGAGCTCCGAACTCGTAATCCGGCCCACGCGGGACGCTTCAGATTCGTCTTGCATCCTCCAACCCACTTCGCATTATGATGGCGGGTCTGCGAAATCAAAGCTTCAGAACCCATCGGAGGAAAGTATGCCAATGAAAGCCAATCGCGTCGCCACAAGCCTCTTCGCATTCATTCTGGCCCTGTTTATTGGTGTAGGGCCGGCGCTTGCGCTTCGCACATCCTCCGCAGTTCCACCTCCCACACCGGTCGCTTCCGCCTCGCTCGTCGATATCAACACCGCGACGAAAGACCAGCTCAAAGCGCTGCCCGGAATCGGCGATGTTTACGCGCAGAAGATCATCGACGGTCGCCCCTACGCCATGAAGACACAACTCAAATCCCGTGGCATCGTACCCGCAGCCACCTACGATAAGATCGCGAGCTTGATTATCGCCAAGAAACCCGCCAAGACCGGCAAGTAGAAGAAGTTAAAGCTAATATTCGGTCGGCTAAGGATGCCGCCCCAAAGGGTTAACTCCTTGGTATACTTGACGTGTGACACTTTTAGCCTCGGAACCCATTCCCCATTCCGGTCCTTCGGACGCTGTCGAAGTCAAAAAGCGCGTATTGCTCCTCAAGCCGCGCGGTTTCTGCGCTGGCGTTGTGCGCGCCATTGACATCGTTAAGATCGCACTCGATACCTTCGGCGCTCCTATTTATGTTCGCCGCGAGATCGTGCACAACCGCTTCGTGGTCAATGAACTGGCGGAAAAGGGCGCGATTTTCGTTCACGAAATTGAAGAGGTTCCTGAAGGCCAGCGCGTCATTTACAGCGCGCATGGCGTTTCGCCCGCAGTCCGCGAAGCCAGCAGGACTCGCCGCCTAAAGGTAATCGACGCAACATGTCCGCTGGTCACCAAGGTCCACGTCGAGGCTGTCAAGTTTGCCAAGCAGGGCTATTCGCTGATCCTCATTGGTCACCGCGACCACGACGAGATTGAAGGCACGCTGGGCGAGGCTCCCGAGGCAACCCAGGTTGTTTCGAGCGCAGAAGAAGTCGAGTCTCTCGTTGTTCCCGATCCGAACCGCGTTGCTTACCTTACACAGACCACGCTTTCGCTCGACGAAGCGCGCGATATCATCCACGCGCTGAAGGTCAAGTTCCCCAATATCGCCGGCCCTCATACGCAGGACATCTGCTACGCCACCGAAAATCGACAGGTTGCCGTGCGCAACGTTGCCGATGGCGCCGACCTGGTTCTGGTCGTCGGTTCGACCAATAGTTCGAACTCGAACCGCCTTGTTGAGGTCTCGAATAATCTCGGCACTCAGGCTTATCTGATCGATAACTCCGCGGCCATTGATCCGAAGTGGCTGGAAGGCGCTGATACAGTTGCAGTTACGGCTGGCGCTTCAGCCCCTGAAGTTCTCGTCGAAGATGTCATCAATTATTTGCAACGCAACGGTTATTCCAGCGTCGAAGAGGTAGAAGTGATGCCGGAAAATGTGCGCTTCGGTCTGCCGCCCGAAATCGTTCAGGCCATCGGCGGCGCGGGCGGTGGGCAATCCGTTCCAGTGCGCCAGTGATTGGTGCAATGACTCAGGTACCGCCTCAGAGTAAGGGGCATCGGGGAATACCGCGAGTTCTTGGGAACTTGCAGCTTTTGAGAGCGCATGAGTAATTTTCAGACGAGTAAACAACACGCTGCATCTGGCCTGCCGAGTGAGTTCAAGGGTGGACCGGCCGGCGAGTCGCCTCGTGCGCCGCGTTTCGGCAGAATTGACGCAGATCTTACGGATGTCGAAACAGCCGTAGACCGATCCATCGACTACGTCTTTTCCCAGCAACAGCCTGATGGCTTCTGGTGCGGAGAACTCGAAGCAGACTCGATGCTTGAGGCCGATTACATCTTCCTGCATGTTCTGCTGGAGAGCGGCGATCCCGGACGCATGGAACGCGCTCTGCGCGAAATGCTCCGCTACCAGAACGACGACGGTAGCTGGAGCATCTACCCCGGCGGTCCCGGCAACATCTCGCTCTCGGTCAAGTGTTACTTCGCCTGCAAGCTCATGGGCATGAGCACCGACGATCCGATCTTGATCAGCGCCCGCGAATGGATCCTCGCGCACGGTGGCGTCGTAGGGTGCAACACCTTTACCAAGATTTACCTCTGTGCACTCGGCCAGTACGATTACGACGCAGTTCCTGCCGTTCCGCCTGAAATCGTTCTCGCGCCCAACTGGTTCTACTTCAACATCTACGAGATTTCCTCCTGGTCGCGCGCGATTCTCGTGCCGCTGTCGATCATCTACGCGAAGAAGCCGTATAAGAAAATCGCGCCGGAGCAGGGGATAGACGAGCTTTTCGTCGGTGGTCGTGAACACGCAAATCTGCGTCTGCGCATGGACAAGTCGAAGCTCTTTACATGGCGTAATTTCTTCTTGGTCGTAGATCGCATGCTCCATTGGGGCGAAGCCGTCTATCTGCGTCCGCTGCGCAAGATCGCTTTGAAGCGCGCGGAGAAGTGGATGCTGGAGCGCCTAGAAATGTCTGATGGCCTCGGCGCCATTTATCCGGCCATGATGAACTCCATCATCGCCCTGCGCTGCCTCGGCTATTCCGACGATGATCCGCAGGTCATCCGCGCGCGCGATGAGTTCGAGAAGCTCGGCATCGAAGATCCAGGCATTCCCGACTACTCCGAGCCAACCTTCCGCATGCAGCCTTGCATGTCCCCCGTGTGGGACACAGCCTATGCGGTTTTCGCTCTCGGCGAAGCCGGTGTTTCCAAGGAAGATCCGCGGCTGCTCAAGGCTGTTGACTGGATGCTTTCGAAAGAGGTTCGTCACAAGGGCGACTGGGCGGTTAAGGTACGCGGCGCTGAGCCGGGCGGCTGGTACTTCGAGTTCAACAACGAGTTTTATCCCGACACCGACGATACCGGTCAGGTACTGCTGGCGCTCAGCAAGGTTGAGAATCCCCGCGAGCGCTACCAGTACGATGTGTCACAACGCGCCATCGCGTGGCTCTTCTCCATGCAGTGCAAGGCCGGCGGCTGGGGCAGCTTCGATAAAGACAACACAAAGATGATCTTCCAGTACATCCCGTTTGCCGATCACAACGCGATGCTGGATCCGCCGACCGTCGACATCACCGGACGCATTCTTGAAATGCTCGCCACGTACGGATTTACGCGCAAAGATCCGCGTGTTGAAAAAGCCATTCAGTTCATCCTGCGCGAGCAATGCCCGGATGGAAGCTGGTTTGGCCGCTGGGGCGTGAATTTCATCTATGGCACATTCCTTGTTCTTCGCGGACTAGAAGCCATAGGCTTCGATCACAACGAGCCACAGGTGCAGCAGGCCGCCGAGTGGATCCGCATGGTGCAGAATACCGATGGCGGCTGGGGTGAAAGCTGCCTTAGCTACGACGATTCCGACACACGCGGCGAAGGCGTCAGCACTCCTTCACAAACCGCCTGGGCAATTCTAGGTCTGCTCGCTGCCGGTGACACACGCAGCGATTCGGTCGCCAAGGGCATCCGCTGGTTGCTGGAGCGGCAGAAGACCAATGGCGAGTGGGATGAGTCAGTCGGCGAGGGCATGACTCGCCAGGCCATCTACACTGGCACGGGCTTCCCACGAGTCTTTTACCTTGCCTATCACATGTACCGCAATTATTTCCCGCTGCTGGCTTTGACCACATACAAGCGGGCGATGGAAGCAGTGGCTTAAGCGCCGCGCAGGAGGTTTGAACCATGGCTGTACCCATCTCACAGATGTGGACGGTTGCAAGCTATATCGTTGGAAAGAGACTCAAGGGCGAGAAGCGCTATCCGCTGGTGCTCATGCTTGAGCCGCTCTTCCGCTGCAACCTGGCCTGCGCGGGATGCGGCAAAGTGCAGTATCCGCCGCACATCCTTAAGAAACAGCTCACGCCCGAGGAATGTTTCGCCGCCGTCGAAGAAGCCGGCGTCCCCATGGTCTCCATCCCCGGTGGCGAGCCGCTGCTGCATGACAGAATCGTCGAGATCGTCAACGGCCTCATCGCGCGCAAGAAGTACATCTATCTCTGCACTAACGCGCTCGAACTCAAGAAGCGCATCCATGAGTTCACCCCATCGAAGTACCTGACCTTCTCAGTGCATCTCGACGGCGAGCGCGAGCACCACGATATGTCGGTCTGCCGTGAGGGCGGATGGGATCTTGCTGTCGAAGGCATCAAGGAGGCCGTTAAACGCGGCTTTCGCGTTACGCCGAACTCAACCTTCTTCGACGGCACCGACCCCAACATGGTCCGTGAATACTTCGATACCGTAATGTCGCTCGGCGTCGAAGGCATCGTGCTTTCACCCGGTTACAGCTACGACAAGGCTCCCGATCAGCAGCACTTCCTCGGCCGCGCCAAGTCACGCCGCCTCTTCCGCGCCATCCTCTCGAACCGCAAGAAGTCGTGGAAGTTCAATATGTCCCCGCTCTTCCTTGAGTTCCTGATGGGCAAGCGCAATTACGAGTGCACCCCATGGGGTTCGCCCGCGTACAACATCTTCGGCTGGCAGAAGCCTTGCTATCTGCTGCAGGATGGCTACGCCGACAGCTTCAAGGAGCTGATGGAGACCACCGAGTGGGAGAACTACGGCGCCGCCAGCGGCAATCCCAAGTGCGCCAACTGCATGGTGAGCTGCGGCTACGAGCCAACGGCCGTCACGCATGGTTTTGGATCGCTCGCCGGCTTCTTCGCCATGGCCAAGGCTGCGCTCTTCTCTACCTACTCCGACAAGGAAGCCCTCGCTCTGCTCGACAATCATTCGAGCTTTGTTGCCGAGCGCGAACACCTCGTCACCACCATTGCCCCTGCCGCTAAGCTCGGCGAAACAAATGCCTGAGGACGATTCGATGAGGAGCGCCGAATGAGCCAGCCCACGCAGCACAACGCAGTCAACATCGATGAGCTTGAGGTAGTCGAAGGCTTTGAGCACGAAAATCTCGAAGGCTGGATTCCCGAGCTCGCCAGCGAAGAAGACTTGCGCAGTGCCCTCGAAAAGGCCTTCGATTATCGCGGCGACATCACGCTGACCTTCAAGGATGGCGAGCGCGTCGAGGGCTATGTCTTCGATCGCTTCACCGGCAAAGGACTCGCCGATTCCTTCGTGCGCTTCTTCCCAGCCAAGGGCACGGAAAAGCGCAAAGCAAGTTACGGCAGCATCGCCCGTATCGAGTTCACGGGCAAAGATCGCGCCGCAGGCAAGCACTGGGAAGACTGGCTCAAGAAGTACGCTGAGAAGAAAGCGGCAGGCGAAAAGAATATTGCCCTGCACCCCGAAGCCCTGGACTAATTGGGTTCCATCCGTTGCCTTCAAAGGTGAACCGGCCTAGGACTATAGCGATAGACTGTCCTAACCACTGTTCACTGTTCACCCGTATGAAGATATTCCTCACCGGCGCCACCGGATTCGTCGGTCACCACGTCGCGCGCGAGCTAGCCTCGCGCGGCGCCGATCTGCGACTGCTGGTCCGCAAAAGCAGTAACCTCTCGAATCTTGAAGGCATCACCGGCGAAACCTTTATCGGCGACCTATCCGATCCATCCACCATCGCTCCCGCGCTCGCAGGCTGCGACGCCGTCATGCACGTAGCCGCCGACTATCGCCTCTGGATTCCCGACCCAGCCGCCATGTACCGCGCCAACGTCGATGGCACACGTGAACTGCTGCGCCTCGCTCGCGAAGCCAGCGTCCGCCGCTTCGTCTACACCTCCAGCGTCGCCACCATGGGCTTTCGCTCCGATGGCCTCATCGTCAACGAAGACACCCCAGTCTCACTCGCCGACATGGTTGGCCATTACAAGCGATCCAAGTTTCTCGCCGAGCTTGAAGCGATTAAGGCCGCCGAAGCAGGGCAGCAGGTGATAATCCTCAACCCCACTACGCCCATCGGCTCGCACGATAGCAAGCCCACACCCACAGGCCGCATCTTTGTCGATTTTCTCAATCGCAGATTTCCAGCCTACGTCGACACCGGCCTCAACCTTGTCGATGTGAGTGAAGTCGCCAAAACCCATGCCGACGCACTCGATCAGGGAACTCCCGGCCGACGCTACATTCTCGGCGGTGAAAATCTCACCCTCAAGCAGATACTCGACAAGATGTCCGCCATTACCGGCATCCCATCGCCCACCACTGAAATCCCCTTCGCCATCGCGGCAACCTACGCTTTTTTCGAAGAAAACATCACAGGCCGCCTGCTGCGCAAAGAGCCGCGCGCTACTCTGGAAGAAGTGAAGATGGGCCGCAAGAAGATGTTCGCTTCCTCCGCACGCGCGCAGCAGGAACTCGGCTTCCGCGTCACAGCTGTCTATCCAGCCATGCGGGCGGCCATCGAGTGGTTTCGCGCCCACGGATACGCGCCCGCATCATGACCATCGATCCTCGGCCTCGCCCCATTTTTGTCGCCGCTCTCGAGCGTGAAGTTGCAGCACTCGTTCAAAACTGGCATACCGATGAAAAATTGCAGAGCAGCCACATCCATCTTTATTGGAATGACGACGCAGTTATCGTCTGCGCTGGAATGGGTATGCACCGTGCATCCCTCGCCGTCGAGGCCGCGCTCCAGTTCTGCCCGGCTTCGGAGCTCATCTCCGTCGGCTGGGCCGGAGCCTGCAATCCCCGCCTGCATATCGGTGACGTCGTTCACCCCACTATCGTCATCGATGTTAAAACCGGTGAGCGCTTCTTCATCTCTGACCCCGATTCCACCGAACTGGCCGAAGTCCTGGTCACAGTGGCAACTCCCGCGAGCGCCACGGAAAAAGAGCGTCTGGCAATCTCTTATTACGCTGTTGCTGTCGATATGGAAGCAGCCGCTGTGGCCCGCCTCGCACGAGCCCATGACATTTCCTTTCGCGTAATCAAAGCAGTCTCCGATGAGTCCCACTTCGAAATTCCTGACATGGAACAATTCGCGACTCCCGAAGGACAATTTCGCGAAGCCGCTTTCGGCCTGCACGTAGCTCTGCGGCCATCTTTATGGTCGCCTGTCCGCAATATGGCAAAGAGCGCTAAACTGGCTGCGGAGAGGCTGCAACTCGAAATCCGAGCCCATATTGAGGAGAGCAGGACACGTCCAGCATGAGCACCGTGACAGCACCGCAGGAAACATTCTCAACTTCCATCCCTTCCACCATGCGCGCCGCCGTCTATCGTGGTGTCAACGACATGCGTGTGGAGACGGTGCCGGTGCCCGAGATCGGTCCCGGCGAGATCCTCATCCGCGTCGCATGTTGTGGCATCTGCGGCACAGACCTCAAGAAGATCCACACCGGCTCGCACTCCGCCCCTCGCATCTTCGGCCATGAAACAGCGGGCACCATCGCAGCCGTAGGCGAAGGCGTCGAAAACTTCTCCATCGGTGAGCGCGTAGTGGTTTATCACCACGTTCCCTGCGGTAAATGCTATTACTGCCGCAAACACACCTATGCTCAGTGCCCCGTCTATAAGCCCGCCGGAGTTACCGCAGGCTTCACTCCTTCAGGCGGCGGCTTCGCGCAATATGTCCGCGCCATGGACTGGATCGTCCGCGACGGCGGCGTAATCCGCATCCCCGACGGCATCCCCTTCGAGCAGGCCGTATTTGTCGAGCCGGTCAACACCGTTCTCAAAGGCGTAAAGTCACTCAACCTGCTGCCGGACGAAACCGTCCTCGTCATCGGCCAGGGCCCCATCGGCATCCTGCTTGCAGCGTTGTCGCAGCGCACTGGCGCAACCGTTTTCACCTCGGATCTCTATCCCGAGCGCCACGTCATCGCCGCAAACTATGGCCTGCGCCATCCCATTCATGCTGGCACGGAAGATGTTGCCCAGCGTCTTCGCGACGCTACCGAAGGCCGCGGCGCCGATGCCGTCATCCTCGCCGTAGGCGGCAATGGGCTTATCAAGACAGCGATGAACGCCGTCCGTCCCGGAGGCAAAGTACTGCTCTTCGCGCAGACCCAGTACGGCGAAGCCACTTTCGATCCGGGCGTCGTCTGCATGGAAGAGAAATTCATGCTCGGCTCCTACTCTTCCTCCATCGATATTGAGCCGGAGGTGGAAGAGCTCGTCTTCGGCGGATACAGTAACGGATTTGATCTTACCCGTCTAATCTCACATCGCTTTACACTAGAAAGTTCAGTCGAAGCGATTGATGTTGCATCCAATCCTTCAGCCACCTCGATGAAGATTCTCATTGAACACGCGACGTCGTTGGCCGGAGCGTAACTGTCATGTCTCCCACTGTTCCAGACCTGATCCCGACGGCCGACGCGGCAACACTGCCCAAGACCATGACGGCGGCCGTCCTCTACGGACAGGAAGATGTGCGCATTGAGCAGGTGGAGGTGCCGCGCGCCAAGCCAGGCGAACTGATCGTGCGCGTCTCCGCCGCTCTCACCTGTGGCACCGATCTAAAGGTTTTTCGCCGCGGCTATCACGCCAAAATGATCCGCCCCCCAGCGCTCTTCGGACATGAACTCGCCGGGATCGTAGCCGAAGTTGGCGAAGGCGTTTCAGAATTTGCCATCGGCGACCGCGTCGTACCTATCAACTCCGCTCCCTGCGGCGACTGCTACTTCTGTGAGCGCCACCAGGAAAACCTCTGCGAAGACCTCATCTTCAACAACGGCGCTTACGCGGAATACATGCGCATCACCCCGCGCATCGTTGAGAAGAACACACTGCTTGCCCCTTCGGACTTGCCCCTGGAATTCGCTGCTCTCACCGAGCCACTCGCCTGCGCGCTCCATGGCCTGCAGGACTCGCATCCTCGCCACGGTGACACCGTTGCCGTTATCGGCGGAGGCCCGCTCGGCCTCATGCTGATTCATGCCGCGGCGCTTTACGGATGCCGCGTCATCGCCGTCGTCAAATACGACGCCCAGGTCAGAGTCGCCCGCGCGCTCGGCGCTGAGCATGTTGTTCAGATTCTCTCGTCCATGTCGTCAAACGATGTTACCCGCGCCGTTCGCGAGTTAACCCCCGCTGCCCGCGGCGTCGATATCGCTATCGAAGCCGTTGCCCGCCCCGAGACATGGGAGCAGGCGGTGGACATGGTGCGCAACGGCGGCGTCGTTAACTTCTTCGGCGGCCCTGAAACCGGCACGCATGTGCAGTTCGACACCAACCGTCTTCACTACGGCGACCTGACGCTCAAGGCCACGTTCCATCACACGCCGGCAATCTGCCGTGAGGCATTCCACCTCATTGCCAGCGGTAAGGTGCAAGCTGACCAGTTCATCACCGGCCACGCACCACTGGCTGATCTGAAATCGGCTTTTGCTCGCCTGCTTGATCGCGGCAACGATGGCAACCACATCAAGACCGCGATTCTGCCAAACGGGGCGCACCCGCTCGGCAAAGCAGTACGATAGATAGGTCAGCCCAGCCCTGCAATGACCATAACCATCAAGCCTGCGATAAGACTGAGATTCAAAGGCCGATCCTTCCTCGCGGCCTGGAGTGAAATCGCTTCCGCATGACCCCTCAAACGGTAAACGGAACAGAAAGACCGATAGCTGCCGCGCCTGTCCCTGCAATCGAGCAAGCCTATGAGGTCTGCCGCGAGATTTCCCGGCGCGAAGCCAAGAATTTTTATTATTCCTTCGTGGCGCTCCCATCGGCGCGCCGCAACGCTATCTGCGCCATATATGCCTTCATGCGTAAGGCCGACGATCTCTGCGACGACGAAAGCTTCACCCGCGAGGAACGGCGCCGTCAGGTAACCGAATGGCTCACCGCATGGAAGCAGGCTCGCGAAGGAGCAGAAACCAGCGATCCGGTCTTCATAGCTGTCCGTGACGCGGCCACGCGTTTCCAAATCCCCTTTAGCCTGCTCGACGAGCTAGTCGCCGGAACCACCATGGATCTGGAATCCGCCGACACAGCCACCCCGGATACCTACGCCACGTTTCAGGATCTATACCGCTACTGCTATTTAGTCGCTTCCGTCGTTGGCCTCGTCTGCATTCGCATCTTTGGCTATTCCGACCAGCGCGCCGAAAAGCTCGCCGAAGAAACAGGCATCGCCTTCCAGCTCACCAATATTCTCCGCGACGTTGCCGAAGACGCAGAGCGCAACCGCGTCTATCTTCCACTCGAAGACCTGGATCGTCACGGCGTCACTCTCGAACAGTTGTTGCATCACTCAGCCGCAACACCAACAAGCCAGGAGCGAGACCTCTTCCGCGAAATCGGCAACCGGGCAGAGGCCTACTATGCTTCGGCGCAAGCGCTATTGCCTTTGATCGATGCCGAGAGCCGGCCCGCCTTGCGCGTTCTGGTCAGCATTTACCATCAGCTCCTGAAGCGCATCGAAAACGCCAACTACGACGTCTTCACATCACGAGCCAGCGTACCAACCGCACAAAAGCTCGCAATCCTCGGCTCGGGCCTGGCGCAAATCTTCGCAATACGGCTATTGCGGCCGTTCCTCGCAAAGTAAATCCCTTCCAGCTAGCCTCCGCTGCAAAAAAATCATGAGATCGCTTGTTTTGAAAGGGCACGGCTTCAGCCGTGCCGTTCAATTCAATCAGATCAATAGGGCTTCAGCCCCCGAGGGGTGTTTTCAGCAGTCTCTTTAGGCTCTACCGTTGGCTGAAGAATGTCACATATTTCAGGCTGACTACTCTAATCTTGCGGCGATTCCGGCTTAGGCTGATCCGGCTTCGGAGTGTCTCCCGGTTTCACCTGATCGTCGTCGCGCTCCTGTCCTTTTTCATCCTTATGCGTAGCGAAATAGGCATCCTGCTCACTCAGCAGCCGCTTCGCGTGGTCGGCCAGATCCTCTTCCGCTTCGATCGCTTCCTTGCGCGACAGTTCAAACCCCGGTTCACCCGGCAATGCCCGCAGAATCGTCGCCCACTGCGATGAATCATCCGACAGCGGCTTCAGCGCCTTGCGAATATCCGAATGCCTGTCGCCATATTGATCGAGATTGTCGTTCGCCTCATCCAGCAGCGCCGTAAAATCCTGCAAATCGTCATCCAGCTTCAGCACACGCTGTCCGGACTTCGGCCGATTCGTCAGCGCCCTGATCTTGTCCGCCCGTTCATTCAGAAACTTCGTATACAGCTTCACCCGCTCTGTCGGAAACACAGCCGCTTCTCGCACAGCTTCTACTTCAGAATCCGTCAGCGAAGCCGTTCGTTGATGTTGGGCCATCAAGCCGCATGAGCCGAACAGCAGCAATGCCGCACAGGAGAAGGGAATCGAAAGTTTCTTGAACATAGAGCCCACTTGAAACGATGAATTCTCAGGCCACCATTCAAGCACACCTGTAGCCATGCCGTGGAGAGTTTTGTTCGGAAGGAAAGCGTTACTTACGGAAGACCTGGAGCATCGCTTCGTTTTGTACCTGGTTGACCTGAGCGAGCGTCTTCTCAATGAGTGGATGGTCTTCCATGGATGTGGAATGCAGCAGCTCGTTCAGTCGGAAGGCTGTGTGCCGCAGCAAAATCTGCGCATTCTTCAGGCGTTTCTCATTGTCCGTCACCAGTATGTGAATCTTCTGAGCAAACTCATTCACATGTTTCAGGGTGTCAGCGCCTTGTTCGTAGTTGCCAGCGGCATACTCTGCGGAGGAGTACTCGATCATCTCATGCACCAGTTCCGCGTAAAGGAAGCATTGCTCCTTAGGAGCAGCCTGACTCGCCTTTAGCTCTAACGCAGCAATGGATTGAGCGCTGGGTATTTTATCGTCCAGACTCGCAAATGCTTTGCACGCCGGAGCCGCAGCCAACAGGATGGAAATAACAGCCAGAGAGCCAGCGAAAAGCGAAATCTTGCAACGCATACCGAACCTCCGGAACTTTCCGGTTCATCGGCAGCTTATGGGTTTTTCTCCATGAGCGCCAACCGCTGTCGCGCCTGCCACTCCTGATCGGGAAACTTGCCTTGGGCGGATTCTAGGAATCGGTGATAGTAGGCGGCGGCTTGCTTCTTGTCACGAAGCGTATCGTATGATGCCGCATAAAGGAAGAGGACGATGGGCGATTCGGGTAAATATTTTGATCTGGCTGAAAGAGCTTTCAATGTCACTTGAGGCTGGTGCATCTCAAACGAGGCAAATGCCAGCCCATTCCACGCCTCGCCGTCGGTCTCGTCGGCCATCGTTGCGGCCTCAAAGGCCCGCATTGCTTCTCCGTACTGCTTCAGCCGGATCAGATTCTGGCCATGCCCCGCCAGCAGATCGGCATTCCTCGGGTCGCCACCCAGCAGCGCCACATACAACTGGTCCGACTGCTCGTAATTGCCCGCATCCGCTTCCACCTGCGCCAGCATCCGCGTCATCGCCTTGTCCTGAGGATGCTGCTGGTGGTACTGCTCCAATAGAGGCAGTGCGTCCGCCTTGTCCTCTGCCACCAGAACTGCGGCCAGTTGCGCCGTCAGCGTCGCATCCGTCGGATATTTCTTCTGCAGCGGCGTCAGCAGCGCTTCGGCATCGGCATACTTTTTCTGCGTGATCAGAATATGTGCCAGCCCCGCTGTCGCCTCCCGCGAATCCGGATCGGCCTTCAATGCTCGCCGGTACGCGGCCGTCGCGCCAGCCATATCATCATTGCGCTCCGCCAGTTGCGCCGCCAGCAGCGTATCTTCCGGAGTCTCCGGACTCAGCTTCAGCGCCTCCAGCAGGTCGATCGATGCCTGCTGCGTATCGGGATTGCTCCCCTCTGCATCGATATGCGCCAGCGCCCGCCAAGCCTTAGCTTTGGCTGCAGACCCAACCGGCCCCGGATCGAGCTGTGTAGCCGCCCATAGCGCCGGACGCGCTTCAGTAGACTTTCCCATCCGCGCCAGCAGCAGTCCCAGCGAAATCTGCGCGTTAAAGCTATTTGGGTCCGCCGCTACCGATCGCTTATAAAACGCCGCGGCATCGTCATTCCGGCCCTGCTCATCGGCTGCATAGCCCGCATCAAACAGCGCCCGCGCATCATTCGGGTGCCCAGCAATCCACGCATCCAGCACCGGCTCTGCCGTCTTCCAGTCACTCTTCGAAAGCGCCGCTTCAGCCTTTGCTATCTCAGGAGAAACCTCTGCCTGCTTATCGGCAGGCGCTGCATCCTTGGCAGGCGCAGAATCCTGAGCCCAGACACATCCACAAACAAGCAAAACAAGCGGCAAAAACTGCAATCGACGCACAAACACCCTCAGTTCAAGTGTACCGGCACGCGGCCACTTGCCACTGCGGTCTTGCCGTTAGACGCGACAGGGCAGAGAACGGCAGTTTTCAGCCGCGCCCCGCCCAGTCCGTTTCACACCTGTCAAGAGGTTGCGATAGCCGAAGCCGACCGCTGCTGCCACTTCCCGCGCGTAAAGTCCGGAAACTTCTTCTGTGCTGATCCCTCCGCTACCGAAGCCCTGCTCAGCGGCCCTGGCGCAGACCACGTCGCCGCATCGTACACATCCATGTCCGGCGCCAATCCCTCGCGCATGCACTCAAGCAGCCGGTAGAGCATGATGAAGTCCATGCCGCCATGGCCGCCCAGCTTCTTCGCGATCTCGCCTTCCTTCGTCCACAGCGGATGCTCATACTGCTTCCACGCATCCAGCGATCCCCACTCCTCGCCGCCCGCCTGTCCATCGAAGTAAATCCGCGGCGGATAATCTTCAAACAACCCTTTCGTTCCCGCAATCATGTTGATCCGGCTATACGGCCGCGGATTCGATACATCGTGCTTCACCGTAATATTCAACCCCTTCGCCGTCATGATCAGCGAAGTGTTCATGTCCCCCTCGATGTATTTCTCTGCCCATCGCGGATCGCTCTTGTCGAGATGCGCCTTGCGATACTCATCCAGTCCGCGCTGCGGTGTGCTCATGGACACCAGGTAATCGAACCGGTCTCCACGCTGGATGCTCATGTAATTCGCCACCGGCCCCAGTCCGTGCGTCGGATAGAGATTCCCATTCATCGTCGTGTGAAAGGCTCTGCGCCACAATCCCTCGCCCTGGTGCGAAAACAACTCCTCGCGCAGGTCATGCAGATACGCTCCCTCGCCATACAGCAGATCGCCAAACAGCCCGGCATGCGTCATGCGCAGCACCGTCGTCTCGCTCGCACCATAGCAACAGTTTTCCAGCATCATGCAGTGCCGCCGCGTCTGCTCCGACGTATTCACCAGCTTCCAGCAGTCCTCAATCGAAGTCGCTGCAGGAACCTCCGTCGCCGCATGCTTGCCATGTTTCATCGCCGCAATGGCCATCTCCACATGCCATTGCCACGGAGTGGCAATAATCACCAGATTCAGATCGTTGCGCGCTACCAGCGCTTCAAAGTGATGATCGCCCTTCGTATACAGCTCCGGAGCAGGTTGCCCTACCTTCACCACCATCCCCTGCCCATGCTCCGCCTTCTCAGCCACAACGTCGCAAAGCGCCAGCACCTTCGCATCCGCACCCAGCAGATTCTGCAGCAGGCTCGTGCCACGCCCTCCAACGCCGATAATTCCGATCCTCGCCTCTTCCGCCGCAAACGGAACACCGATCATCGTCTCCGCATGCGTTGCTGCAGCAGGCGCACCCTCGACCTCAGAGGCATGCAAGGATGCAATGCCAAGTCCCGCCGCCCCCAGGCCGACCGCAGACGCCGCTCCCAGCTTCAAAAAATCTCTTCGCGAACGGTCATTTACCAACTCCGGCAACTCTTCGCTCATCACTCTCCCAATCCGCCACACAGGGCTATTCGATTTCAGACGCTTAAATTGTTTCTCGATTGCACTGCAACACTATAAACCTTAAAAAGGAAACGCTTTCAATCCCTCGCCGCGATGTGCGATGATTTCGCATTCAAAGAACTACGCCCCAGCACGACACGAGACAGACGCGAGACAAACGAGAGAATCCTTATGAGCGCCACGGCCGTCATAGATAAAGCTCCTCCTCCGCCAACCGCAACAGAACGCCCCACCGCCGCTATGTCGCGCAACATGGCCGTCGATGCGTATCGCGGCCTCGTCATGCTGCTTATGATGGGCGAAGTCATGCACTTCTGGCATGTCTGGAAGGCATATCCCACCAGCGTCTTCTGGCACATCCTCGCCTACAACCAGAGCCATGTCGAGTGGGCCGGCATGAGCCTCCATGACACCATCCAACCTGGCTTTACTTTTCTCGTTGGCGTGGCGCTTCCATATTCCGTCGCCAGCCGCCTGCGTCGCGGAGACAGCTTTCAGAAACTGCTGTGGCACACCATCTGGCGCAGCCTTGTGCTCATCTTCCTAGGCTTCTTCCTGCGCTCTCTGGGCCATTCGCAAACCTACTTCACCTTTGAGGACACCCTCACCCAGATCGGTCTCGGCTACACTTTCTGCTTCCTGCTTGCCTTCCGCCGTCCGCGCGTACAGTGGATCGCATTCGGCCTACTTCTCTTCGGCTACTGGCTCGCCTGGGCGCTCTATCCCCCACCGGGACCAAACTTTAATTACCAGGCCGTAGGCGTGCCGGCAGACTGGCCATATAACTTCACCGGTTTCTTATCGCACTGGAACAAGAACAGCAACCTGGGCCAGGCCTTCGACCTCTGGTTCCTAAATCTCTTTCCAAGGTCCTCGCGTTTCCTGTTCAATGACGGAGGCTATCTCACCCTTAGCTTCATTCCCACCCTCGGCACCATGATCCTCGGCCTGCGCGCGGGTGAGTGGTTTCGCGAAGCTGCCCCTCGCATTCCAGTCAAGAAATTCCTCATTGCCGGAGCCGCGCTCTGTCTTGGCGGTTTAGCGCTCCACTTCGGTCACATCTGCCCCATCGTCAAGCGTATCTGGACCCCCGCTTGGACCCTCTGGAGCGGCGGCGTCTGCTTCTTCTTCCTCGCCGCCTTCTCATGGATCATTGACGTCAAAGGCTACCGCCGCTGGTCCTTCCCACTCGTCGTAGTGGGCATGAACTCCATCGCCGCCTACCTCATCGCCCATCTCTGGGAAGACTTCTTCATCGACAACCTGCGCATCAATTTCAGCCGCGCCCCATTCCAGATCTTCGGTCTCGGTTACGAACCACTACTTACCGGCATAGCCGTCATGCTGCTCTACTGGTATGTCCTCTACTGGATGTACAAGAAGAAGCTCTTTCTGCGTGTGTGATGGCTAGAGCGAACTCTGCTCGGCTATAGATTGCCGGCGATTGAGAGCCTGTAATCGAAAGACCGTTACTAGTGTGATAGGTTGATCGCACCCCAACAAACTGTGCACAGAGGAGGCTATGCCCAAAGCCACCATTGCTCAATACACTGACCTAAGCTGCGGCGCTGCCTGTGTGCTGGCCGCCGCTTTAGAACTCGATTCCGATCCGGACAATACGGGTCTGCCCGCGACCGGTAAGTTGAGCATACTTATTAACAACAGAGCAAAGCCGAGCACCGCTCAAGCGCCATGGCTGATTGAATGGCAGCGGGGCATTTATCAGGTTTCCGGTGCTGGACAGGCAGGATATTCAATGCCGAGCGGAGTGGTTGAGGCCGCGAGATATATGGGAATGACTGGCACAGTGGTCTTGGCCAAAACCTTCAGCGCAGGTGTGCTGAAATGGCAATATCCCCACGAGATCGCGGCTTGTCTGCCTTTTACAGAGAACAGTACGTCCTCAGACATTGGTGATATGGCACTGGCTGCAAACGAGCGTGCCATGCACTGTGTGTGCATTGGGCCAGCCTTGGGCGTACATTGGATACTTCAGAGGCCAGACGGTACCTACGTGGACCCGGCCGGTGGAAAAGAGCGTGCGAGCCGCGACAAGATCAAGTCAAAGGGCCAATCGATTTTTTCTTATCACGGAACCGGGCTGGCCATTAGATTATCCAAGCCTTAAAAGAACAGCGCTAACGACGTTCCTGCGTACGTCGCGCCGGGGATGGTCAGGTCAAAGCACCTTCGCCAACCACTGCCCGGTAAACGAATGCAGGTTCGCCGCAATCTCCTCCGGTGTCCCCGTAGCCACAATTTGCCCACCGCCCGAACCACCCTCAGGCCCAAGATCGATCACCCAGTCCGCCGACTTGATCACATCCAGGTTGTGCTCGATGACAATCAGTGATCCACCGCCATCGATCAGCTTGCGGAAAGCTGTCAGCAACTTCGAGACATCGTCAAAGTGCAATCCAGTCGTCGGCTCGTCGAGGATGTAAAGCACGCGGCTAGCCTGACTCGGCTTCGCATTCGAATTCGCTGCGCGCACCTGCGCCAGATGCGCCGCCAGCTTCACCCGCTGCGCCTCGCCACCCGAAAGCGTCGTTGCCGACTGGCCCAGCCGCAAATACCCAAGCCCAACCTCATCCAGCACAGCAAGCCGGTCTAGCAACCGTGGAATGCCAACGAAGAAGCGTAGCGCCTCTTTGACCGTGAGATTCAGCACCTCGTGAATGTTCTTGCCCTTGTAGTGCACACCGAGAATCTTTGCTTGATAGCGAGTGCCATTGCAGTCCTCGCAGGGCAGCTCCACATCGGCAAGGAACTGCATTTCTACCGTGACAGTTCCATCCCCTTCGCAGGTCTTGCAGCGTCCACCGGGAATGTTGAAGGAGAAATGACCCGGAGTAAGCGAGAGCTTCTTTGCCTCAGGCTGTGCGGCAAAAAGCTCACGTATCAGGTCGAAAGCCTTGATGTAGGTAACAGGATTCGAGCGTGGCGTGCGCCCAATCGGTGTCTGGTCCACCAGCACCACATCATTGAGCCGCTCAGCCCCCTTCAGGTCTTTGAATAGTCCCGTCGGGTCTGCTCCGTCGGACTGCCCGAGTGCGCGAGCCACAGCCCGATAAAGCACTTGATGCACCAGCGATGACTTGCCCGATCCCGAAACGCCAGTGATAGCCACCAGCATTCCCAGCGGAATCTCAACATCAACGTTTTTGAGATTGTTGGCTCGCGCGCCGCGCAGTACCAGCTGTTCACGTCCCGGCTCACGCCGACGTGTGGGCACAGGAATCGAAAGCTGCCCCGACAGATAGCGGCCGGTCAGCGAATTGGAGTTTGCAAGAATCTCTGGAACCGTGCCATCGGCAAGCAGCTTACCGCCAAATTCTCCAGCTCCGGGCCCAAGATCAAGCAGATGATCCGCAGCACGGAGCACGTCAGGGTCATGCTCAACGACCAGGATTGTGTTTCCTAAATCACGCAGGTTCTTGAGGATACGGATCAGCCGGTCCGTATCGCGCGTATGCAGGCCAATCGAGGGCTCATCGAGCACATAGAGCGCACCAACCAATCGCGATCCAAGCGATGTCGCCAGTTGAATCCGCTGGGCCTCACCGCCGGAGAGTGTACTGGCCAGGCGGTCCAGCGTCAGGTAGTCGAGCCCAACAGCGTCGAGAAACTTGATGCGGTCACGCACCTCTTCAAGGATCGGCCCTGCAATCTCCTCCTGCATCGGCGAGAGCTCAAGCGCGTCAAAGAAGTTCTTCGCTGCGGAGATGGTCAGTGCGCTGGCCTCGCAGATGTTCTTGCCGCTGAGCCGCACGGCGCGGGCCTCGGCGCGCAGCCGCTGACCTCGGCACTCGGGGCAGGTCGCATAGCCCCGGTATTTCGAGAGCATTACGCGCACGTGCAGCTTGTACTTCTTGCGCTCCATCTCGTTGAAAAAGCCATAGATGCCGGCGAATCCAGTGCCTCCGGCGCTCTTGTCGCCATAGAGCAGGATTTCCTGCTGGAGCGGTGTCAGGTCCTGCCACGGCACATCCATAGGGATATCGAGTGCTTTGGACTGGCGCTTCAGCTCGGTGAACCAGCTTCGGTATTTGGGCCGGTTCCAGGGGTCGATTGCGCCGTCATTCAGGCTCAGCGACTTGTTGGGAACGATCAGGTTCAGGTCGAAATCGATGGTGTTGCCGAAGCCCTGGCAGCGCGGGCAGGCGCCGAATGGATTGTTAAACGAGAAGAGTCGCGGCTCGGGTTCGCGGCCAGGCCTGTGGCAGGTACGGCACTCGTAAGCGCCTGAAAAACGATGCTTTATACGGTCTCTGGGGTCGATTTCAGAGTCGCGTGGGACTTCTTCGAAGATGACTTCGCCTGACTCGCGGTACGCGATTTCAGTGGCATCTACGATGCGGCCGCGGTTCTCTGAATCGACGACAATGCGGTCGATCAAGACGAAAACAGGCAGGGAAAAATCGATATCGATGAGCGATTCGGGGCTGGAGAATTCGTAGATCTGGCCGTGCTGATAGAGGCGGTTGAAGCCCTTGGCGCGTAGTTCGGAGAGGCGAGTTTTCAGTGCTTCGGTCAGCGGTGAAGGTGAGATTTCTACTGATTCTGCTGACTTTACGGCTGCTTTGCGGGTGCGGCGGACTGGTTTTTCTTCCTCTTTTTTCTCGTCTTCTGCCTTGCTGCGGATGGGGAAGATGGCGTGTAGACGCGTACTTTCGGGCAGGGTGAGGATTGCGGCGGCGATCTCGTCCACGGAGTCGCGGCCTACCAGGCCGTCGCAGTGGATGCAGTGGACGGTGCCGCAGCGGGCGTAGAGAAGCCGCATGTAGTCGTAGATTTCCGTCGCGGTGGCTACTGTGGAGCGGGGGTTGCGGGTGGTGTTTTTCTGCTTGATGGCGATGGCTGGGGCGAGGCCGTCGATGAGGTCAACGTCTGGTTTTTCAATGCGTTCCAGGAATTGGCGGGCGTAGGCGGAGAGCGACTCGACGTAGCGGCGCTGGCCCTCGGCGTAGACGGTGTCGAAGGCGAGGGACGACTTGCCCGAGCCGGAGACGCCGGAGACTACGGTGAGCTTTCCGTGCGGGATGTCGCAGCTTATGTTCTTTAGATTGTGCGTCCGCGCGCCGCGGATGAGGATGGCATCGTTCGACATGGGCCTTATGCAGAAGGATTGCGTGGAATTATGGTGCGTTTCCCTAGGATGAATTCAGGGGTCTGGGGACAATTCTTCACTGTTGATTATAGGCTGTGCGCGTCTGGAAATTCGATTCAAGAGACTGCGGGACGATGCGCAATGTTCGTGAAACGAAGCGCAATCAGCGTGAGACTTTGCGCAATCGGAATCGGACATTGCGCAATCACGGTGAGACGCTGCGCAATCCGCGCCGGACGATGCGCAATAAAAGTCGGGGGAGTGAATGACGAGAAAGATGAAGCTGGAGGATCGTGCTCCGGAGAGGCTCTACTACACGCAGAGCGACTTTGAAGTGCTTTGGCAGGCGGGAGCATTCCGGCAGGTGTGGCTGGAAGCAACGGACGCGAGTTTCGCGATTCGGGCTTCTACACAGACAGACGCAATTGCCGAACTGGTGAGTGTGAAGAGAGGCAGACCACGGAGGTTTCTGAATCCGGCGGCGGGTCTGGCGGCGCTGCGGCGGATGGGAGTGATGCGAGTGGAGGTCCGGATGGAAGGATGGGATCTGGAGATGGCGGCGCTCTCGATGCGGATGAGGCCGGATGTGACGGCGCGGAGGCTCAGGGACAAGCGGGCGAGGGAAGCGGCATATCATCCAAATCGCGCGCCGGAGCCTGAGGTGGTGGACCGGAAGGATCAGTTATATAAGCTGATGGATACGAAGATGGAAGAGGTGGTAAGACGGAATAGTGTAACCAACGAGATGGATAAGTTGAAGCCTTGGATGAAAGATGGCAGGGGGCGTTGAGTTATCCCGTTGATGAAGATTCGCTGTCCCGGTCTCAAAAATCGAGACCGGGGGTACCCTCTGCGTGGTTGGGAAGTATTACCGAGGCCAGGGCCACCCGCCTTCGAGTAGTCCTACATTAAAATCTGATTCAATTTTGTTTGCATGTATGACGTGACGCCAGCTTCGCCTCTTGTATTTCGAAGTCGGATTAGTTCTCTTATGTCGACATCTTCGAGTACAAGGATGATTTGATCGGAGTTGTTTACGATGTCTTTGCATCGCTTCAGCATTAGATCGGGATTGTCGATTCTTCTGCATACTAGCAGCCCGAAATTTCCTCGTTTACGGCCGAAACGTCCTTTCAATTGATCAAACTCCGGATTTTCAGGGTCTTGTGAATAGTTTTTGCATTCAACGAGCACATACGGCGCAAAAACTTGATGGTGATGAACTATTCGAGAAAAGAACCCTGACTCCGCGGCATTGTCGAACGTAATATCAATTCGTTTTCGTCCCTCGTCAACAGGGACCTCTTTTTTCGGATTGGCGAGTGAGGGGTAGAAGATCGCTTGAAGTATGCCGAGTATTGCCGAATGGTACTTGCCAGCATCTGATCCACCTGGTTTGATTCCGTCAAGTTGAGACACCAAATCGGCGAGGTTGATTTCCCGGGGATATTTTTGACGTAACTCAATATCAAAGTCTGATATGGGTTTCGCTTGCGCAGGAAGTGTTTCCTTGTATTTTTTGAGAATTTCTGGATGCTGGCGTGAGAATCTATGCAAATCTTCGCGGTTAAACCGGAACCGTTCGCGCAAATCGCGTCTAAGAATTTTCCTTGTGCCATTCTTAAGTACTGTTACTAGCGAGTCATTTGCATTGATTAGTTCAGCTTCCAAATAGTCGAGTACGAATCGGGAATAGAACTTCTCGGAGTTTGGAATCAGACGAAAGCGAACCGCTGTTTTGGGAACCAGAATGATCGGCGCCCCACGATACAAAGGCAGTTTGGCATAGCGTGAGACAAAGTTTCCTGTGCCGACATCCCAATATCTACCAGAATTTACTTCTTCGGTCGGGATACCATGTAGTTCACACTGATTTTCTGTATAGATAAGAAGCTAGCTTTTGAGAATATTCGTGGCCAAATCGGAGATTTTATCGGGTCCAATTCCGGGCACGAACATTTCGTAGTCACCGAGATCCTTTAAATCGCCGCTTCGAACGACTTCGCTATTTTTGAGAATTTCGTGAAGTTGTCTTGCTTGTGTGGGTCCCCACCCACGTCCTGATGGCCGAGCACTGGAAAAGCCCAGGTGTGTTTCGTTCGGCTCATGAAAGTTATCTAGCAGCTGAAGAGCGGCCTTATTGTTTCCCTTTCGTATTTGATCAACTAGCTTCTGAAAATACTCGACAACAGAGTTTCCACATTCACGGAGCCAGTCTTGGCCAGAAATATGCAGGGCATAAGGGTCCACAAAGAGCGGTATGTCTGTCTCGACTGGAACGTCTACAAAATCAAGCTGCGCTTGAGTCTTATCTAACTGGAAATAGTCGGAAAAGCGAGTTTTTTTGCCCATATGAGATGTCTCAGGTCTCCGAAGAGGCTTTCATGTTGAGTGATATATGGGTAAAGACAATACGCGTCAATATAGTTAATGTAAAGCGAGATTTTTTTGTTTTGAATGAGATCTGAGCCTTACTTTAGTCATCCCAAGCAGCATCGAACTTAAAAGGTCAGAGTATGGCTCTGCCATGAGTAGATAGTTATTTTTGGTGAACAACGGTTTTACGGTATGTAACGACGAATCTCGGCGAGCTGATGGGTGGCTCATCTTATGTTTGGCGGGTGGCAAGGTCTGAAATCAAATTACCGGTTACCCAGGTTTTGCTTTTGAGACTTGAACTCAGCGATGCTTCGTTTCCTGCACAGGCTTGTCCGTCGGACCTGTGGGCATGTTGGATTGTAGCGTTCGTGCTGCGCACGAATTTGGTTAGGCGCTGCGAGCAATCGCTATCCCATCCTTTCTACGAAGAACGTAGAAAGGATGGGGCACTCGGCTCTCCCCTCCTGGCCACCCGCCTTGGGGTCTTAGGCTTTCTCAGGGAGAAGCAGATTCCCCTGAGGGGAATGACAGACAGAAAAGCAAAAGCGGTTCGTGCTGCTCACGAATTTGCTTAGGTGCTGCGAGCATCTGCTATCCCACCCTTTCCGCAAAGAGCGCGGAAAGGATGGGGCACCTGCTGCTGCGTATTCGGCGCGGCAGCCTTTGGCTTTTTGCGATTCGACTGGCGCGCCCAAGGCGTCCCGGCAACGGAGCTAGTTCGTCTCCGTGAACTCGATATACGGCGCGCGTCCGCCCGTGGCTGTGCACGAGCCCAGCTTCAGGTTGTTGGTTTCGCCCGTAGTGCCGTCGTCTTTCGAGGGCGCAACGCACGTCGGCGAAGCCGAAGAGCCGTCGGTCGCCGCTACTTTCACCGTGATCGACACGCCGGAAGAGTTGAAGTCCGCTTCAGATCCGCCCGCGTTGCCGAACACATTGAACTCGGCCTGCGTCCAGCCGCTCGCCATGTCGGTGTAGCTGTTGACGACGGTGGCGGTGTACGCTTCCCCGTCGTAAGTGACGGTGGCCGCGTCCGTACCGCCGGCCGAGGCGGAGCCTGAAAGCGTCAGACTGGCCAGATCGGTAATGGGCAGTTGTCCTTTGGCCACCAGGGTTGCAGGCGTGTTCTGCACGCAATCGTCGCCAGGCCCTAAGGAATCTTCGCCGCTGTCGATAAATCCGGTGGGGCAGATATTGCGTCCATTATGGACGCCGTAATCGATCAGCCAATACTCGATAAAGACTTCTGTGTCTCGGGTCAATTTGGCGCTGGTCAATGAGACAGGCGTATTGGTCGAGAGCACATACTGCTGCCAGGCAACGCAGTTCTTGTAGCCGGCGCAAGCCGCTGAGCCCAGATAAAAGTTCGTGTTGACCTGCAGCGTGTATTCATTCGTTCCCAGAATGCCTCCATCGCCAAAAGCCGCCACGCCCACGCTCTTCTCCGAGGTCACGCCCTTCACCGTCGGAAAGCTGCCCTTGGCCAGGCTGATCAAGCTGCCCGCGGGAGCTCCAAAGACGTAGTCGTGTCCATTGCCGACCACCTGTTCCCGGTTGCGAGCCAACGGCAGCGCCGAGCGCCAGGCCGGAGCCGGAGCGCATTCCACTTCTTCCCAAAACGTGCTGGGGTAAGTGGCATGAAAACACCCTCTCGCGGGTGCGACTGTTTGGTGCATGGTTTCGCGCCAGGCTGTGCGCGCCTGGATGTCCTGCTGCTCCACCGCATCTACGGCTGCCTGGGCTTTGACGATAGCTGGCAAGCAAGAGATGCTCACAAGAGCCGCCATGGACGCGGCCCGGACGAAGAAACGCATCTGCAATTTCACTGGAACTCCTTGCAGGGGAGGTATGAATTTTGCGCAATTGTCCCACCCGTCCGAGGAAAGCACAAGTGGAATCGTTCACGCATTTCCACCCTCAGCGTGGTTGGGAAGCGTTACCGAGACCAGGGCCACCTGTGATCTTTCAGGAGGTTGTCCATTCGATTTGGACCGGAGAAGCTGGTTGTGACGAGCAACTAGGAATCTTCGGAGGATCGAATGGACATTCATAAGAATGCCCGACTGAGCTATCGCAGT
>NZ_JAGSYH010000006.1 GCF_025685685.1 Acidicapsa dinghuensis | reverse complement strand
CTGCAGCCATGGACTCACTACTACAACCACGAAAGACCTCATGGTAGCCTCAACTACAACCCGCCCATCAGCCGCTCCGAGATACCGCTCGCCGATGGAACAACCTCTTGAGCTTCTACAGACACCCGGCGTCTTGGTAGCCCCATTCCACATCGAGTCACGCTGTCCATTGGCATTGCATACATACTCGGTTTTTGTACTGCGCACGAATGTGGTTTGTGGAGGTGTGAGCTTTTGTGGTTCCCCGGTCTCAAAAACGAGACCGGGGGCACCCGCATTTTCCTTTTTGGGGACCGGGGCCACCCGCCACCCGGTAACCTTCGTCAACGACCTGAGAGAATCACCGCTAACTGCATAAGGACTCCAGCTGTCATCATGTACGCAAAAAACAAACCCCACTGAATCATCCCTGCAGCAGACGATATGGCAACTCCAAGGAAAGAGTCCTCGCTGACTGTACTGACCTCATCATTTCTTAAGATGACGTGAATCCGGCGATAACAGCGTAAAGCCATGACCCAAAGGGTAATCATGCAGAAACCAGCGAGGCCAAGCCAGAAAATGCTAACCGCCTGTAGACTTGACCAGTATTTGATTACCACAAAGCCAAGAATTGCTAGGGTCGCACAAAGCAAGAGTGTGTCCCAAACAAAAAAGTACGAGCGAAATGGTGGATTTGCAAAAAACGATGATTGAAAGGGAAATCCGTCGGAAGCCCGCCGCGAGTTAAGCTCGATCATTCTGTCTTCTCCTTCGTTCAGCAACTTCACTCTTTTCACGAAACCTATTAGCACCCACCGACCTTTCCGATTCCCCAACCGCCAAGCGCAGCAAAACCGAGAGGCACAGAAACCACGGATGCTTCGGGTTGAATCGCAGTAAATGCAGACAGGCCGCCGATGTAGGACATTCCCCAATCCAAATAGAAACAAGACGTCGAAGAAAAGCCTTGCCTCTGTTTGTTTTGCGGGTACAACTGTTGTGGTTGTAACTGTTGTGGTTGTAATTGTTGCGGTTTATTTGGGGCGCTCCTGGGCTCAATAACATTGAGGTTCGGCAAGTTGCCGACATCAAACAAGTTAGACTGATACATTGTATTGATTGTGGCAAGAAAATTCTTTGTGCTATCCGACATTTCCAAACTATACTGCACGTAGTCAGGATTGCCGTCTGCGGTGTAAGATTGGTCGCCAATTGAATATCCCATCAAGTTCCCATTATTGTCTAACCACGCGTTTGTTGCCCCTGAGGCATCGATGTAATAGCCGTTGTCAGTAGGAATTCCGTTGATGTCGGTCGGGCAGTCACCGGGTTCAATATCGGACGGTGCGCCGTCATCGTCTTCGTCAAAATATGCGCAGTCTAGGCCGGTTGCGTCAACGTACGCCAGCGGGTTGTTGAGCACATACGCGTATCGGTTAAAACTCTGCGGATTGGAAAAATCGTAGCTGCCTGCATACGGATCAGGCCGCATCCAACGCCCCTGCGTCGGATTGTACTGCCGGTACTGCGCATGATCCGTAGTTGTTTCCGAATCGTAATCCAGCATCGCGAAGTGATACGGATCGAGATCGGAGCCGCTCATCGTAGTCTGCCCATCCCCAAAAGGCAGGTTGGAGTACTGGCCTGCAGATGCTCCACTGTAAGACGTAAGAATCCGCTCCGTTCCCATCCAGTCCTGGGTCTGGAAGTATGTTTGGCCATTCTTATAAAACGCCACCGGGCTCGATCCCCAGTAGTACTGCCCCTGTATCTGCGTATTGGTTGAGCCGCTCCACTTCGAGTCACGCTGTCCATTGGCATTGTAGACATATTTAGAGTTCGTGCCGCGCATAAATGCCGTTTGTGGAGGTATGAGCTTTCGTGGTTCCCCGGTCTCAAAAGCGAGACCGGGGGCACCCGCCATGGTTTCAGTGAATGCGAGTCTGGTACGCCGGAGCGGTTGTGGAGCAATCCATACCGCCTGATTGACAAAGTTGAAAGGCGTAGGCACACTGGCATAGATAAACTATGCCAGAACGTTTGGAGATGGCTCATGGCCGCGCTTATCCGCCAGAAGAGCGATAGCGACAGCGATCGCAATGAAATACCACCGGGCACGCTTTACCTGCTCATTCTCAAAACGCTTGCGGTCCGGGGACGGCTGCATGGTTATGAAATTGCCGAGTCGATACAGAATTGCTCCGACGATGTGCTGCAGGTGGAAGAGGGCTCTCTTTACCCGGCACTTCAGCGGATGTTGATCAAAGGTTGGGTTACGGCGGAGTGGGGCGTGACGGTGGGTAATCGCCGGGCCCGCTACTACACCCTGACACGCGATGGAGAGAAGCAACTCGGCATTGAGGTGTCGCAGTTCGAACGCGTCATGGGCGCAATTTCCCGCGTCATTCAAACTGCCTGAGGAAAAAGCATGAGCCTCACGGGAGAATTCAGCCGACGAGTTTCGATGCTGCTGCACCGCGGACGGTTCCGGCGTGAACTGGATGAAGAGATGCGTCTTCACCTGGATCTACGCCATGAGCAACAGATTGCCTCGGGGCTAACACCCAAAGAGGCGCATTGGTCGGCACAGCGGCGATTCGGCAATGTAGACCGCATCAAGGAGAGAAGCCATATGGCATGGGGTTGGAATTGGCTGGAGACATTTCTGCAGGACGCAGGCTATGGGTTACGCTCCATGCTGCGCACACGTGCGATCACGATGGTCGCGCTGACATCTTTGGCACTCGGCATCGGCGCCAATACCGCGATATTCAGTTTTCTTGATGCCATCATGCTGCGCTCGCTGCCGGTCAAAGACCCGCAAGGGCTGGTCAAGCTCGGCGTCGAAGATCCCGGCGGAATCACCGATGCTTTCGCAAATACAGAACTATATTCCTACCCCTTTTATCGACAGTTTCAGCGCAAGAATGCGGTCTTCTCTGAAACGGCGGCAATGTACAGCATGATGAACGATGTTCACGGCTTTATCGATGACAGACAGGAGCCGCAACTGATCCACGTTCAGACTGTTTCGGGGACGTACTTTTCGACCCTCGGCGTGAGCGCGCAGTTGGGCCGTGTGCTCAACGAAACAGACGACTCAAGCAAAGATGATCATCCGGTGGTGGTCATCAGTGACAACTTCTGGAAGCGGACGTTTGGAGACGATCCATCGGTGCTCAGTCACAAGGTGAAACTTGGCAATGTCGTATATGACATTGTGGGCGTTGCACCACAGGAGTTCTTCGGCACTCAGGTTGGCGTAGCGCCGGATGCATGGGCGCCTTTGTCCATGTCAGCCGCTATTCCTCCTGGCTGGGGCGGCTACGACAAAAATTTTACGGAAGGACTCTACATCCTGGGCCGGCTGAAACCCGGCGTCACAACGGAGCAAGCTACAGCAAACGTCAATCTGCTGTTTCCGCAGATTCTGCGTGGCTTTCCGGACGCCAATCTGTCGCAATGGAATCTCACTCGTCTTTCTCGAGCGCATGTCTCTATCAAAAGCATGGCCAAAGGTATCTCCGATCTGCGCGGCGACTACTCCAAACCTTTGATGGTGCTCATGGTCATCGTCGGGCTTGTGCTGCTGATTGCCTGTGCGAATATCGCCAATCTACTCTTAGCCCGCTCCACGGCCCGTGCGCGCGAATTGGCAGTGCGCCAGGCGCTTGGCGCGCCGAGGTCGCGGATTATCCGCCAGCTTCTTACGGAAAGCCTGTTGCTGGCACTGACTGGCGGTGCGCTGGGTATCGCTTTTGCCGCTGCCGCCGATCGAGTGCTGCTGCGCATGATCTCGCAGGGCTCCGACACTGTTCCGCTTGATGTCTCACTCAATCTGCGCCTGCTTGCTTTCACCTTTGCGGTCACAGTAGGCACTGCGCTGCTGTTTGGAACACTGCCTGCGCTGCGCGCGACGCGAGTTCAACTGGTGGAGAACCTCAAGAGTGGCCGTGGAGCTTCAACTGCCGCTGGCCGGTCGCCGATAGCAAAGATACTTGTCGTCTCGCAGGTGGCGCTTTCTTTGGTGCTGACGGTGACCGCGTGCCTATTCCTGCGTACGCTCGTAAACCTGAACGACGTCGACACAGGCTTCAACAAAGCAAATGTGCTCCGCCTGGATATCGATTCCGATATCACCGGCTACAAGCAAAACGATCCCCGTCTCAAGGCACTTTTCAAGCAGATTGAGGACCGCGTCAGCGCGCTTCCAGGAGTCACAGCAGCCAGCTTTTCCGCTTTTACGTTTGCCGAAGGAAGCTGGGACAGTAGCATTCACGTTCCGGGTATGCCTGTGGATCACAACACGAACGTGAATCACAATGTCATCGGCAACGGATACTTTGCCACGATGCAGATACCGATCATTGCAGGGCGTTCGTTCACCGCTCAAGACACTGCCACCTCGCAGCGTGTTGCCATCATCAGCGAGCATGTGGCGCGCACCCTCTTTCCGGCCGGCTCACCCATTGGACACACTTATGACCTCGGCTCGGATAGCAACGATGCGGCTCACCCGCTAACGGTTATCGGCGTGGCGAAAGATGTGAAGCTTCATGGTCTGACGGGGTCGGCGAACTACATCGATTACCTGCCTTACACACAGCAGGATTGGAGCTTCGGCGACTTGGAGGTCCGCTACTCAGGAGACTTCAGCTCCATCTCCAACGAGGTGCAGCAGAGCATTCATGCAGTCGATCGCATGTTACCGATCTCCAATATCAGAACGCTTGATGCGGAAGTGGCAGACACTTTCACCAACCAGACCATCATCGCCGAGCTCTCTGCGTTTTTTGGATTGATGGCGGTGTTTCTTTCCTGCATCGGGCTCTATGGGCTTATGTCGTACCTGGTAGGCCGCCGCACGGGCGAGATCGGGATACGCATGGCTCTTGGCGCCAGCCGCTCCGAAGTGGCTTGGCATGTGCTGCGCGAGATGGGGCTAATGGTTATTGCGGGAATTGTTATCGGCTTGCCAATCACGGTGTCGGGAATCAGGCTGGTGCGCAATATGCTTTATGGGCTGAGTGGAACCGATCCATTGAGCCTGATGGCGGCGGTGGCTTTTCTGCTGCTGGCTGGCATGGCGGCAGGGTATTTACCGGCGCGACGGGCTTCCACGGTTGAGCCGGTGGTTGCGCTTCGCGATGAATGAGGCGTGCTGACGGCACTGCTGGCGGGCGAAGTAATGGTGACCGATGTGACTGCGTTTGCGGGGATGGCGCGGGTTTCTCGCGGTATCGGAGAGATGGCTCGTATAGGTTTCGTGTGGTCAACCCCGGTCCCCAGAGGCGAGGGACCAGGGGCACCCGCGATTGCTCATCCTACTTTCCCACAGGCTTCGCGCGAATCACTAAGTCGCTCACGTCTGAATGTACAGTGACGCCTGTGCCTGCGCTGGCATAGGGCTGAGTCATAATCCATTGCCCTCTTGAGCCGTATTCTCCATCTCCGGCTCCGGAGGTGGAGAGAATAAATTCATCCTCCGGAACAGCCAAGAACTGAAAACTTCCGTCCGGCTGTATCGCGGCTGAATATGCACTACTTTGGTCATCGGAGTAGGACAGAGTTACGGTTCCACCATTCAATGGATGCTCGTCTGTTGCCGCGACTACGACGCCCGACACCTTGTGCAGCTTTGCGATCGGGATGGCCAGGTCTCCGTCGAGACTATCCGTTCCTCTCACCAGTTTAATTGGGGTCGCAGTTTTTGACCGAAAGACTCCTCCTGTAAATACGTTAACTGTTTGCTCTCCTGAAACTTTTACACTTAGCGGCGGTCCCAGGAAGCTTCTCGATTCGATTTCCATCGTCGCCAGCCTTACTGTACATTTCACGATCACTTCTCCGGACTCCAATCCAGTGATACGGAAATGTCCCCGGTCATCGGTTTTAAGTCCGAATAGCATTCGCTGGGTCAATCCGTGGGAATCGGCTGCCCAACCACCGTCTTTCTGTCGATGAAGCAATTCAACGGGGAGCCCCACTGCCGGGCTGCCATCGTCGAAGAGCACAGTGCCGCTGAGGGACGCACCACGCTGAAGCTGAACCTCAATACGCGATGTCTGGGAGGCTTCAACTTTGACTTTATATGCCGATTCGTCCAGTTTTTTCCTGACGCTGTCTGTTGGATGGGCAAGCTCGTCTTCTGTGAGGTAAGCGCCAACGGACAAGTATCCGGGATACTCAGAAACGACGTAATAGGTTCCTGGGTGCACTTGATCAAAGGTGAAGGAGCCATCCAAACCGGCTATGACGGCTTTTACGGTTCCTCCGCTTCGTTCAGATGGTTTGTGTGTGCTTTCCGTCGAGATCGCTCGCTGCAATTCCTCTACCGTCTCTAAAGATACCGACGCAAGTCTTGCCGGCGCATTCGTATCGGCGCAATACACATGGCCAATAACTCTTCCCATGCCCTCTGCTTGCTGCGACCGTCCAATGACTGGGCAAAATACAGCGGCCATGAGAATAAAGATTAAAACATGATTCACTGTCGAGTGTGGCACTGACGGGTTGGCAATATACTTTCGACCCCATGCTTCACCACATTGACTGCTACCGCAATTGGTTAACCAGTGACGACTCATCTTTCGCACTTAACACTCCGATCCACGCTGCTTTGAGTTTTTTTAGACCTATCAACAATAAGTATCGTTGGAGTTCCATTTATTTCAAAGGCTGCCAGATTCGCTGTAAATCGTTGCGCCTGTGAAGCGGACTCCGGAACGACGGTGTTAGATGGCGTGGGGGTAACAAACACAATATGGCTACAAAATTTTGATTCTCTCTCAGCATCAAGAGTTTTTCGTATAGAGGTCTACTGGGCGGGTGGCCCATACCTGAAATCCCACCGCCGAGGGTGCCCTCTGTGGTAGAGACAACATGAGATCTGGGCCACCCGGCAATTACCACTTTGTAACAGACGAGTATCGGACGATTCGTTTATTATTCTTCCCGGAAGAAGACCTTCGATTTTCAGATTACCTGCTGCATTTTTGGTTAACCGCCAAGATATAGAATTGCGGTTCCCGACCGCATGCAATTGGCAAATCGTGGTGGCGACGGTTGTGTAACCCACTTTGAGTTTGGAGACCCTGATGCTCCCTTTTCGTCTTCGCTTCGCATTCAAGCAAATATTTTCTCCCGTTAGTCGAGAGAGAATTCGATCCGTTGTCTCTTCCCCTGCAGAGTTCTATTACATTCTGTTCCGGAAACTCAGCCCGTGGTCTTCCCATCGGACGTTGATGCTGCGCCTGAAGGATGGCACTGTTCTCCCCGTAGAGGAATTCTGGACGCTATTCGTTTTCGATGAAGTAGTGGTTGAACAGTGTTATGAACTCAACAAAGTCACATCTTTAGCTCCCTATGATGCCGTCATCGATGTGGGCGCTAACATAGGCATCTTTTCTCTTCGCGCGAAGCAACTGTGGCCCGACGCAAAGATTCTCGCGATCGAGCCTCACCCGGACAACTTTCGCAGGCTCTCAGAACTGATCGCCATGAATAAATTGCAGGACGTTCACCCTATGCAAATAGGGGTCGGCGCAACCTGCGGATCCATGAATTTGTACCTTGCTGAAAGGAACATTGCCGGACATAGCATGTACAAAGGCGCTGAAGCGGGAGCGAAGTCGATTCCTATCGCGATCAAACCGCTTGCCGATTTGATACAAGAAAACGGCGTTCATGGACGGATCCTGATGAAGATCGACTGCGAGGGCTGCGAATACCCTCTTATCTTCTCGCTTACAAAGGATGTCGCCAGTCAGATTTCGTGCATGGTGATTGAGGCGGAACGAAATATTGAATTCAGCATAAACGAAATGCTGGACAAACTGCGGTCCTTTGGGTTCTCCGTGATCGACGACGGCCATCTGATCACAGCTTCCCGGTGAATACAGGAAGCCTACTAATTTCGTGCAAGCAATTTGCGCCAACGAGACCTGGGACACCTTCCGTGATAGAGAAAACATGAGATCTGGGCCACCCGCCTACCGGCACTACCGAACCGGAGACTCTTACACGGTAGAGATAGAGTCCTGGTGGCCAGCCATGCGCAGAGAACAAGGCATCGCTGAATCCCAGGTCTCAAAATCGAGACCTGGGGCACCCTCGGTGGTAGAGAAAACATGAGATCTGGGCCACCCGCCCCTGTCCATTGGCATTGTAGACGTATTTAGGGTTCGTGCTGCGCACGAATGTGGTTTGTAGAGGTTCGAGCTTTTGTGGTTCCCCGGTCTCAAAAACGAGACCGGGGGCACCCGCATTTTCCTTTTTGGGGACCGGGGCCACCCGCCTTGACAATGCCTTCGACCTTATCGAAGGGCACCCGCCAGAATAGAAGAATCCAAGGAGCCATGAAAGCAGCTGACGCCTTAAGAGGCATGGTGTACGGCCGAGCTGGGGTATTTTTGGAGGAATTGCTGCAGCAGGTCTTCGTTCGGAGGGAGCGCCTCATAGCACAGCTCGATGGCGAGGTGGCCGCTCGGCCAGCTATAGCACTCCCGCTCACTCATGAAGACGTTCTGGGAGAATTTCACGGTTGGCTGGAAAAGCCAGTCCGGGTCATAGACGTCGACCGGATACTGTGCCTCGAAGCTGCTCCACGCGGCGTCGGGGACATCCATGACATCGACGATGGCCAGCCACGAGTTGCAGGGGGTTGTCTCAACATTGCTGTGCGCATAATCGTAACGCGCCTCATACAGGAATCCATGCGCTCGCTGGCGGAAGATCCGTGGGGTAGTTTTCAACGATGCCGGGCAGAAAATCAGGCCGGAGATTTCCCCAGGGAGAAAGAGCTGTTCCGGTTGCGCGGACTCCACGACGGATATGTCCGTCGCCCGAGGTGTTGCTGCTACATATTGCTGGTACTCGGAGGTTCGCTGGGACTGGAATTGACGACGCTCGAATCCGATTTGGGCCTGACGCCCGACCACACACAAAAGGCACAAGCCGGCAGCAATCCCGATGGCGATTCGCCGCGCTCCGGAAACTCCGTGCTGCGGAACCGCGCCCGGAGACTGGACCGACTTCCGGTCGGCGTTCAGCGTGAGGCCGAGGATGCCGGCGACTCCAGGCTGCCAGAGGAGAAAAACGAGTGAATACCCGAAATCAATGACCCCGGACCTGGCCTCAAACGGCATCTTCTCGCCGGCGAAGCCGGCGACCACGGCGAGTAACCCTCCCCCCAATGACCCCAACAGAATATTGGCGACCGTTTTCAATTTGAGTCCCCGGCAGCCAAATACGAAGACTCCGGTAGCGAGAACTATCACGGCGCCGACGGAACCTGCAGTGAAGAGGAACGGCAGGCTGGGAAGAGCGATGTAGGCTGCACCCATTCCATACAAGGAGCCCCCGCCCGCGAGCAGCGATGCGGTCCCTACGGACGCCACGAAGGCGCTTCCACTGACGAAGAGGAAAAGAAGCAGCCCGATCAGGTTGCGGTTCTTCTCATAAACAAAGAAGTAGACAACGAGTGCGAGCCCCCAAAGAGGTCCGACCAGTAGGTACACGATCCAGATTGGCGATACGAGCACTGCAGAGATCAGGCCGGCGAGGGCCATCAGGGGTACCGAACTCTTTGCGGGAGGGTTCGTGCCGACGTCTGGCATCGAGGGTAACTGTACCATGTCAATCTCGTTGCGGGGCTTGTAATTCTGAGGTGGTAGCCCCGGTCCTTTTGTCCTTTTCGAACTGCAGATTACGCCAGCTATCGGGAATGACGCCACCAGTTAAGTGCTTACTCAGTCACCTATATTATTACCAAAATCTTTGTAAACAGCGCGACCCGACATTTTCGTAAGTCGGGACTTAAAAGCTCATCCCAAAAGTTAGCCTTGTTACAAGAGACCATTTGCATAATCATGGAGCGCCAGAAAATTTCTGGGACTATCATCGCCTCACGAGGCGATGATCATAAAGCACACGTGCCTAGTGTCATTTGAGCAGGGCCCACCAGTCGCCCGAGGGATTGTGATTCCGCCCAAGCGAAGCTTGGACGGGGCGCCCTCTTTTATGGGGAAAGGAGAGGTTTGAATCTTAGGGTGGGCCACCCGGCCCATAGTTTCGCACTCCCCTTCAACCGCGGAACCGCCCGAAAGCACGTCAATGCTGGAAAGGACATAGATTTGGGCAGTCGCGACTCTTGGCAAGATTCCGAAAAGAACGACGACAACGATAAGAAGCGCACGGGACACCATTGTCATGGCAGAACCTCGGTATATCGGCTGGATTAAATCTGAGCTGTCACTTGGTGTGGGCTACGGGGTCGCTAGCGGATGAGTGTCCCCCAATAATCTTTCCGGCCCCGTATCGGCGCTTGATCCAGGCATCGAGGTTATGGAAGTATTCGTCCCCAAGCTCCTGCTTCAGTTTGGCCTTGGCTTCCTCGATGATCCTGTCGTGTTTCTCTGCTAACTCTTGCAGCTCGGGAGGCATTGGCACATGAGAGGCTCCCACCCAGCCATACTTCCGGAAAAATTCGTGACCGGCCTCATTGTATTGCCGGGAATTCTCCACGAGCTCGCGGTCCGTTTCGAAGAGGATTTCCAGCACCGGCTGTTCTTCTTCTTCTGGGAAGTGAGCAGCCCGGCTGTAATCTTCCCGGAAGACCTGCTCTTTACCCTCTGCAATCTCCCGCTTAACACGGGCGTCTTCCCCGGCTACATGATGAATAAACATCTCGTAACTTACATTCACTGGAAATGGAGTCTGCCCACCTGCCTGGGCCGAGTCTCCAGTCACGGATCGCCCCAACACGAACTGGTGATCGACATAGGTGTCTAGCTTATGAAAGGCATCTTCTCCTAAAGTGTTCTTTAATTGGATCCATGCTTGTTGCAAAATGGTCCAATCTGAATCCACCCATCCTGCGTAATGCGGCTCAGGCGTACTCGAATCCTGAGACATGCCAAGTTGCCGGGCAATATCGAATTTGTTACGAGCCTCTTCATACTGCTTCTTGTTCTCGACACGTCGGTTCTGGGCATCGAGGATAATGGCAAGCATGGCTTGTTCATCCTCCCTGCTGATGTTGATAGCCGAGCTGTAATCCGTCCTGGCACGGACAGGCTGCTTGCCTTCCTGTGTCTCTTGCCGTATCAGGTCGTCTTCCGCTACGACATATTTAAAAAAATTGTCGTAGCGAACAAGGTTGTCTGGATAGGTTCCCATCGCATCAGGAGCTGTGGAATGGATTGCAGTTTGCGACGGTTGTTGCTGAGACGTCGACCCGGTTTGCCCTTGGCCAGGTTGGCTGTAAGCCAATACCAGATATACGCAAATCAGCGGCAACCAACGGCTGGTCCGCCAGAGGTAGCTTTCCATCTTCGATTCCTTGGAAGATCGGCATCTACATTGCCCTATGTCTTAAATAAAAGTCAATAGCAAACTCTCATTCAATATCTCTTCGTGTCATTCCCTTTTGCAACGATAAGAGTCACTAAATACCTTCAAACAATTATCCAGGGCGGGGGTTCTAGCTAGGTTGTTTCCCATTCATTCGGCAACCAGCGCCGAATGAGTGGGGAACCCGGCACCGGCAGTACCGAACCGGAGATTGTGGCACGGTAGGAATAGAATCCTGGTGGACCGCCATGCGCAGAGAACGAGGCATCGCTGAAACCCAGGTCTCAGAAGCGAGACCCGGGGCACCCTCGGTGGTTTGAGTTTAGATCTGGGCCACCGCCGAGACGCGGGGCACCTCAGTGGTTGGATTCAGATCTGTCACCCGTTCACCCCTCAAGAGGTACATGTGCCTAAGTAGTAGAAGGATTAATCCAATGAAGGTTGATCTGCCGCTTGATATTTTTCTTACCACAGTGACTCTTGCGTGTGGTCTCCCCGCGTGGATACAGATGGCTCGTCAAAAGGTAAATTCACGTAGACATCTGATATCGATGTCTCTGCTGACCGCTAGCGTACTTCTGGCAGTTCTCTTTGAGAACTTGACAACATATGGTTCTCTTACGCTGGATCATTCCCTTCAATTTGCCTGGCTTGGATGTCCGTTATGCCTGCTTGGAATTATCTTCGCAATAAAACAAAGAAACGACCCTGCGGCTCCTTGGATTGTGATCGGATCATGCGGCACTCTGGTGGTATGGGGACTACTCGTGACGATGCACTAGCTGTTTAGTGCCGTTATTTGATGACGCATACTTTTCTGAATAGGCAGCTTTATTTCTCAGGAAAGTGGGAGCCTCTAAAAGCTCAGTGCGCACTTTATGGTTCCTGAATCTTTGAGGAGCCTGCCAGTCCGAGTGGCCACCAGTTCCAGTCACCTGCGAGCTGCAACAGTGCCGGGCCGATGACCATGCGCACTATGGTTGCATCCAGGAAGACTGCAACTGCGAGAGTGAAGCCCAGCATCTTGATGATTACGAAGTTTCCCATGGTGAATGCTGCAAAGACGGCAATCATGATTGCCGCCGCGCTGGTGATGAGTCGCGCGGTGCAGGCGAGGCCACAAACGACGGCTTCGCGTTCGGGCACGCCACTGCGCCGCTCCTCAAGCACGCGTGCTACGAGGAAGACTTCGTAATCCATACTCAAGCCGAAGACGATCGCGAAGGAAAGGATCGGAATGGTCGGGTAGATAGAGCCCAGACCGTTTGCGAGACCAAAAATCCTGCTCCCGTATCCGTCCTGAAAGACCAGGACCAGTGCTCCGAAAGACGCCCCGACGGATAAGAGGTTGAGGGCTACTGCCTTTATGGCTGCGATCAGAGAGCGAAATCCAAGGAGGAGAGCGATCAGGCTTCCAACCACCACCCAGCCAATCACCTTGGGGAGGTGGTCCTTGACGACCTGATCGTAGTCTTCGTCGAGCGCGGGCACGCCGCCGATCTGCAATTTAACTCCGGATATGCCGGTGATGGATTGCGTGTTTTCTGCGCGCAATTCGCGAACCCACTGCATCTCCTGCGTGGGGCTTACACCGGATCGGGGCAGCACTTCCAACAGGGTTTCTCTGCTATCTACGCTGAGGAAGCTTTTGCGCATTTCTTCGTCCATGAAGTCGACGGATGTTCCTGATTCAGACATTCCGGTCAAAGTGGGCAACGAGAGCACCTGCGCGGCTCGGGGATCGTTCTTCAGATAGGTGGTCAGCCTGGAGATAGCGCCCCATCCAGTGTCTGACTGCGGAGTGACGCCTGCCGGCAATTGCAACACGACGCGAATCGATTCGACGATGCCGTTGCGCTGCATTTTCTCCAGCGCGCGCAGTCCCTGAACTGATTCCGCAGCACGAGGTAAGCCGTCGTCTGGAGGAAGACCAGAACGCATGTGTCGAGCCTGGAGTGTGAGGATCAGCAGCGGCGCACCGGCGAGCAGCAGCGCGAGTCTGGGGTGAGCTGTTACGGCCATGCTCCATCGCCGCCACCGATCTGGCGCAGGCCGCACCTTTTCCGATGTCTGTTTGCCGCGATGAAGAAGAGACAGCAAATTTCCAGCGTTGACGCGAGATCCAAGAAGCCCCAGAACGAATGGCATGATGCAGGTGCACAGCAATACGCTTGTTGCGGCAACCAGGAGTCCGGCTATTCCGATGGATTGCAATTCACTGACGGGAACTGTTAACAACACTGCGAATCCAATGGCCACCGTCGAAGCGGAAATGAGCAAAGTGCGCCCTGCCTGGGAGGCTGCAAGGTCAGCAGCGGTACCTGCATCGAGACCCTCGGTCAGCGCTTCACGATAGCGGCTGGTCATGAGAAGCGCGTAATCAATACCAAGCCCAAGGCTGAGCATGGTGGCTACGTTTTGCACCAGGATTGAGAGGTGAAGATGGAGCGCGAGGAGGGCCGCGGCGCCGAGGGTCGTTGCGATTGCCAGAATTCCGATGCCCATGGGCAGTGTTGCCGCTACCACGCTGCCGAAGGCTAACACCAAGAGAAACAGAGTGATGGGCAGTGCGCGTATTTCAGCCCTTTTCACATCATCCGAGCTGACGTTGCGCAGGTCGGAGTTCAGTGGTGCTTCACCGGTCAACTCCATCTTTAGATTTGGGAATTGCGGGCGAAGCGTGGCGGTGAGCAGGCTCGCCTTTGCTCGCAGTTTTGGAATGACCGCCTCAATCCACTCATTGCTGTCGCTGTTGGCAGCCTCATTGCCCGGCGGTTTGAGGCCGATGATGACGAACGTGCCGCCGCCTTTTCCAAGGAAAAGATCGTCAGGCCAATCGAGACGCGAGAGTACGCCTGCCACCTGAGGCTCAGATCGCAATCCTTGAGTAATGTCGGTGAGGGCCTGGGAGCCAGCCTCAGAATCGGGGTCTGGCAATCCTTGAATCACCAGCACCACGCGATGCGCGTAGGGTGACTGGAAACGCTCCACAAGCTCGCGGTCAACGGCCTCTGCCTCACTTCCGCGAATATGAACGGTGGTTTCCAGACGGCTTTCTGCATTCCTGGAAAAAGGCGCAAGCACCAGAACGAGGGCGAACCCCGCCATGGCAAGCCAGAACCTTCGCCGACTTGCACCCAAAGATGGTCTGTCCACGCTCGTCCCCATACATGAGCATTACCAGATCAGGCCTATGGGTGGCTGTAGAAGGTCAAGAGGCTCATTTGCAGACGCTTGTATTCAGGGCAGGCGAGGGGTATATTGCCCGAGACGAATCCAAGATGGCGTCGAGTACGTACACGTCACGCTGGAAAAGCATAGGGCCACGCAGAACCTGCGGAGAAAACGATTGTAGAAGGGGAGGTTACCCGAATGCGCGAAGCCCACATGACGGGATTATCCAAACGAACTACTAAGTCCGCGCCGAGACTTATTACTGCAGCCAGTGTCGATGCACCGGCGCTACATATGACAGATGAGGAGTGCCGCAAGAGATTCGCGGAGTTCGGGAATAATTGGTTCGAACTGAAGAAGAAATATAAGTCCGATCCCGAAACCATGTGGCAGCTTTGGGCGTTTCGCAAAAAAGTTGTCGACGGAACGATGAACGAGCTGCGGTCGATTTACGGCTTCGATTGGGATTCGGTAGGCAGCACAAATCTCGAGTCGGACTACGACATCACTGTCAAAACGCACGGGAAGAATCCGGCGACGGGTGAGGTGGTTTGCGATTTCGAAATTGTCGAAATGTTTAACGATGCCATTATGGCCGATTTCGGTGTCCAGCCTGGCACACTGTTCGATACGAACCTGTACGCCAGCGCTCCACCGCAGCAGCTTTCTCCCGATCTCACAAGCCCTGTTGCGAAGGCGATGCTCAAAATGGCCGAGGCTGGACAGGATGTGGGCGCGCTAATGAAACAGCGGCGCTTCATGTCGTGGGAGGCTTACGACAATTACACGCAAACAGTTACAGACAAAATCCGCGCGATGGGAAAGAGTGTGCTGGCCGAGGCAGCCCTGAAACAGTTTGAAGAAGCCGACGCTCTGGTTCAGATTTCTCTCTTCACGGTTCTCGAGACCGCCCGGGAGTTGCTTGACGGGGATTTGAAGACATTGGCCAACGCGCCGGAATTTAAAGCGCGTCGCGAGGCAGCCGCCTCAATCGCCGGCTGGGTGAAAGAACGGATGGATCGCATCGGCGAAGGAAATTTGCTTGAAGGACAGAAGCGCATGCTCGAGGCGGCTGCGGAATTTGAGCACCGCTACCCCGATATGCACATGCGCACAAGCAACTATCTGTATGTGCAGAGGCTCAAAGAAGCCCGCCAGATCGAGGTTCATGCCGCTCAGCTCGATCCCGCCAAAGATACGGAAAAACTGAACGGGTTGCTCGCCCGCCGGAAGACGCTGGCCACGGATGCGGTGTTCTTCGCTAACGAGGCCTATCTTAGCGAAGGTCCTTTCTTACATGTGGTCAAGGCCATCCAGACTGTGCTCACCGCCGCTAAGCAGCTAGGCGGAGCGGAGCGTATCACCTATATCAAGGAGCATACGGCTAAGGAACTGGCAAAACTGTCTGCATCCCAGTGCCTGCAATCGTTTAACGAGCAGCTTGGCGATCTGCTGAAAGACCTGGAGCACTATCGCGGGGAACCTTCACAGGGTGTAGGTTTCTACCGTTCTTCTAAATACCTGGAGCGTTTGCTGGACGCATTGATGCTGCTTCAGGTGAAGATCCCGGACGTGGAAGCAAAAGTACCGGGAACGTCCCTCGCAACGCCGGAACTGAAATCGAGAATCTCCAGCGGGCTTCTTGCTGCGCGCAAAGGGCAGCTCGAATTCGGCGACGACGGGGCAACATTGACGGGCGATGCCCTGCAGAGAGAACTGGAAGCCTTCGCGGTGGATGAGGTTCGAGAGATGTTCGGTGTCGTGACACTGCAAGAGCTTGGAAGACTAATCCTATCTCTTGCGAGCAGTGTCAACGCCCAGCTTCGCGCAGGCTCAGTCGGAGAATCGATGTATGTCCGGCCCGGAGAAGATGTGGCCTATTTCAGCGGCATCACCGCGAATCCAGATCCTTCTGACCGTAGATAGTCACGATCGACACGAGTCTCGTACTTCGCGTTGAACTTCACTTTTTACGGTCATAAGTGGATAAAAACTCATAAATCGACGTTGACCAAAAATTTCCTTGACTTCCATACCCTGGTCTGTATTATGAGGTCGCTCTAAATCACACAGGACACGGAGGTCGTATATGCCAATGAAGCATGTGGGGAAGTTCAGCGTTTACGCCGATACCACCGGGTATGTGGCGAGAATTCAATTCAAGTACATTGACGATGACGGCAAGAAGATACTCACGAACTCCAGGGGTGACTTCTTATCATTCCAAACCCAGACCGTAGATCCGGGTGACTACGGAGTCCCTGACCAGTCCATCCTTTACCTCTACCTAACCGTAGTAGCCGGCAAGGACATGGAAGCAGAGAAAGCTTTTGTGTACTCAAAGGGCAATACCAGCGTTGCCTACTACAAATGCGGTGGCACCACCTTTATCAACAACCTAGACTTCGTCAAAGTCGAAGGATAAGCGCACCTAAGGCGCCCCTGTAGCCGTGACGTGGTCTCACGTCACGAGGTGAGTCATGCCTAAAACAGGAGGTTGAAAGTGGCAGTTCAGTATCTGGATGCAAGAACGCTCATGTCTTTTATTTTCGATGCATGGCAAAGCAAGCTCAACACGGACCTTGACCCTGCAAATGGACAATGGTTCACTAACGGCCCCGGAAACAATGGCGGACTGTACGGTAAGTTAACGGATAGCCTTGCTACCGAGCTTATCTTCAAAGAAAGCCAGAAGACGTTCTCAACGCGATTGTTCTCCGCAGACAGCAACATTGTTGACAATCGAAATGGCCTGCAAAGCGATGTAACCACAACCCTGACTTATCAGTACACCAACCAATCGTCATTGACGCACTCGACGACGAACGGTCTCAAGGTGTCTGCCGGTCTTAAGATCACGAACAAAACAACTCTTGGCGTCCCGGCTACGGGTGCTAACGAAACAACCGTCGAGGTCTCATTTAACACCGAGTACAGCTACTCATGGACAGATACTTCTTCAAGACAGGTCACTGAGACCCAAACGGTAAGCCGCTCGACGAAACTGGCAGTTCCGAACGGGAAGGTGTATCAGCAAGTTCTTACCTGCAATAAGGACAAGCTGGTAATACCATTCACGGCGAACATCTATTTGGCCGGAACGTCCGCGGCCAACTTCAAGGCCGATGTGAACGGGAAGTCGAATCACACCGCCAATGCCGGGGATATCTGCGATTGGATCAATCAGTATAAAACTGCCGGCGACAGTTCCTCTCAGTATGGGCGCGACCCGTCTGACCCGACTCGTGGAGCAATCGGGCTTGCAGGCGTAATGACGGCTGAGCAGTCGCGGAACTTCATGGTTTACACAATCGATGTCACAGACAGCTATACGGGAAAACCAGGGGCCGGGCCTTCCAAGGCGACTCAAGCGGACCTTGCTTCTTCTCTCGCCGCCGCGAATGTGGTTAGTTCTGAACCAGTGAAATAGGGGCTCTGTGCCGGGCGGATGCATTGGTTCGTGCCGCGCACGGATTTGACGTAGGGGATGCGGGCATTTGTGGTTCCCATCCTTTCCGCAAACTACGCGGAAAGGATGGGCGCTCGCAGAGCAATCTTCGCAGGATATTGGTTTCTACCGTTCTTCCAAGTGCCTGGAGCGTTTGCTGGACGTATTGCTGCGCTTCAAGTCAAATCACCGGCCTGGAGGCCATAGACACACACGACATTGGAGGTCTGCTGTGGCAAATGAGACAGTTGGGAAGTTTAGCGTTTACGCCGATACCACCGGATACGTCGCGAGAATTCAATTCAAATACGTCACCGATGATCACAAGCAGATTCTCACGGACGCCAAGGGTGACCTTCTAACATTTCAAACCGCGGTCGCAGATCCAGGGGACTATGGGGTTCCAGACGGCGCAACCCTTTACCTTCACCTGGCCGTATTAATGGGCAAGGACATTGAATCAGATAAAGCCTTTGTGTACGAAAAGGACAATGCCAGCGTTGCCTACTACAAATGTGGTGGCACCACATTGTTCAACACCCTGGACTTTCTTAAAGTCGAAGGGTGAGTGTGCATCGAGGCATCCCTGTCGCCTTCACGTTGTCTCCGTCACGGATTGAGTTCAGCGGCAAAAACCAACACGGAGCAAAAAGCACCTCGGCTTTTCCCATGCGCGAAACCTCTTCGGACGATCTCTAGAAACAATCCGAAAGCGCTATGGGTTTTTCGTCTTCGGATACGCCGTCATGCAGGAGCACGTACACCCTCCGGTGCGCGTGCCTGCATGCGTGCTTCATTCCAAAACCATCCGAGCCTTGAGGCTCTCGGTCGCCGTCCAGCGCACCATGCTGAGTTTTCGGCTTGTAAAGAGTTTCTAATATCCATACGTGCTTTAGAGTTAAGCTGGGCCATGCGGCACCGGCGGGGATGAAATCACGCGCCTAGAGATGTTCCATTCGTTTATTGCTGGCAAATTCGGCTTCTGACTCGCCATACTTGCTTCAGGTTCAACTATGAGGTCGTTATGACGTGGAAAGATATGGTCATTGCGGGACGCATTCTTTTCAAGCGGCCTGGTTATACTTTGACGGCTGTGGCGACGATTGCGCTGGGCATTGGCGCGAGTGGCGCGATCTTCAGTGTGACCAATGCGGTGCTGTTGCGGCCGCTTCCTTATCAAGACCCGGGACAACTCGTCATTGGTGGCATGGAACTGCGCAGGCGGAATGTGCGCGATCTGCCGTTTTCGAATGCGGACTTCATTGATCTACGCGAGGGGACAAAGGCTTCCTTTTCCGATATGGCTGGAGTCTTTACCGGGCGCATGATTGTTCCGCGGGAAGATGGAAATCCGGAAGAGATCAGTTATGGCATTGTGACGACCAATTTCTTCGATGTATTGGGCAGCAGAATTGTGCTGGGACGGGACTTTGTTGCGCAGGATGGGGCTCCGCAGCCGAAGCCGCCGGCGAACGACACGACGGCCGTGCCGGCGCGTCTGCCGGGCATTGCGATCCTGAGCTATGAATACTTTCAGCGGCGCTATGGCGGGAATGCGGCGGTGCTGGGACGGGCCATGACGATTCCCGGCCAACCGGGGCCTCTGATGGTTGGCGTGCTGGCACCGGGGTTTCGCCTGTACTTTCCGCCGGATGCGAATGTTGATCCGGCGCCGGAGATTTATATTGCGAACCGTCTCGATTATGACGCCGCGGCTCGCAACAACTTCTCGATTTTTCCGGTGGGACGACTCAAGAGCGGGGCTACACTGCAGCAGGCGCAGGGCGCGGCGGACGGCATAGCCGCGCAGGCAAGACAGACTTTCCCTATTAATGGAACGGCAGGCTATTACATTGACCTGGCACCGATGCGGCAGCATCTGGTAGCCGAGGTGCGGCCTGCGATTCTGACTTTGATGGGCTCGGTGATCTTCCTGCTGTTGATTGCCTGCGCGAATGTGGGCAATCTGCTGCTGGTGCGGGCGTCGCTGCGGCAACAGGAGTTTTCGGTGCGAGCGGCGCTTGGAGCAAACCGGTGGCGGCTTGTCTCTCCCATACTTGCGGAAGCAGTTCTGCTATCAGCCATGGGCACGATTGTGGGCCTGGCGCTGGCCTGGGCTGGAATCCGCGAACTGCAGCATCTGGCTCCGGCGAATCTGCCGCGCCTGAGCGATGTGCGCATCGATGGGACAGTGGTTGTCTTCAGCGCGTTGGCCGGTCTGATCTCCGCATCGATCTTTGGTGTGGTGCCGGCGTTGCAGGCTTCGCGGCCTGCGCTCATGAACGTGCTGCGCGGGGTTAGCCGGACCTCGGGTATGAGCAGTGGAGCTTTTCTGCGCAACGCGGTGGTGGTTGCGGAGGTCGCGCTGTCGTTTGTGCTGCTGATTGGTTCGGGGCTGATGTTTCGCAGCTTTCTGAAGCTGCAGCACATCGATCCGGGGTTTGATGCTCACAATCTTTTGACCTTTCAGATTCAGGGCATTCGCCTCAACCGAAAGACAGCAGAGGAGCGTGCGGCATTTCTGCGAGTGATTGAGGAAAAGCTGCGGTCAATTTCCGGAGTTCAGAGTGTGAGTGGATCGTTTCCGTTTCCTTTGACGGGTGAGTTCAGCCCGATACGCTGGGGCACGGAGGATGCGGCACGCGATCCGAACCGCTTTCAAGCGACGGACTTTCAGATTGTGCTTCCCGGTTACTTCGAAACCATGCACACGTCTTTGCTGGCGGGAAGAACGTTTACGGATGAAGACAACACACCCAGCACCCCAGGGCAGCCGGGCCGCGATGCGGTGATTGTCGATGAAGCTCTCGCCGCCAAAGCGTTTCCGGGACAATCGGCTATCGGTCAGCACATCCTGATTCGCATTCGAACGCCGCAGGCTGAGCGGGTGCAGATCATCGGCGTGGTGGCCCATCAGCGCATTAATTCACTCTCGGAAGTGGGCCGCGAGCAAATTTACTTCCCTGATGCATTTCTCGGTTCGGGCGTAATCCAGTCGTGGGCACTACGCACTGGAAATGACCCGGCTGCGTATGAGAACCAAGTGCGGGCGACGATCAAGGCGCTCGATCCGCATCTGCTGATTACGAAGATGGAGACGGCAGATTCGGTTGTTTACGAATCGCAGGCGGGGACGCGGTTTTCGCTGGTGCTGATCTCGGTATTTGCGGTGATTGCTGCGGTGCTAGCCGGGGTTGGCCTTTACGGCGTGATCTCGACTTCAGTGCGGCAGCGCACCGCGGAGATTGGCGTGCGGATGGCGATGGGAGCGGAGCGCGGCGATATTCTGCGGCTCGTCGTGGCACAAGGCATGCGGCTGAGCGTTGTTGGCATTGCGATTGGGCTTATCGGTTCCCTGCTGCTTGGGCGCGTGATCTCTGCGCTTCTTGTCGGCGGTGTTAAGCCTACGGATGCCACGACGTTTGCGGGGATGACGGTGGGATTTCTGGCTATCTCCGCGTTTGCATGCTGGCTGCCTGCGCGGCGGGCTTCGATTCTCGATCCGGCGAAGGCGCTGCGGGAGCAGTGAGCCGCATTGCGATTTGTTTTCTCGTTGGTGAGCTGCCAGGGATGGCTCCGAAAAGCCCGTTTGTCGTCACCAATCCGATGAGATATGCGGAAAAGCTCTTAACGATAGCCACGCGTAAGTATGTATTTTGCGCCGGCCTCAAATGCTTCGGGACCAGGTACAGCAAATTCAAAGGCATCGGCCAAGCGGCCGATTACGTTAAAGACGAAACAGATTGCAAGTGCATCCTCAATCTGTTGGCGCGACGCGCCCGCAGCTAGTACGGCGCTCACGTCATTTGCATTAAGTGTGTGTTCACGCGTTAGCTTGCCCAGCATGTGCAGCGTTGATCGCAATGGCTCGGAAACGTTCGCGGTGTCGAGGCCAGAGAGCGCATTGGAAACCGACCTCCTGTCGCCAAAAGCCCGCTGCGCAACGGCAGAATGTGCCTTGGTACAGAACTCGCATCGATTTGTTTTTGCAATAAATGCAGCCATCAACTCACGCTCTGCGACAGACCAGGATGAGGGTCCGCGCATCACCTCCTGGGTCACCTTCGACATCGGTTTGCCATAAAAATCCGGCCGATAGCTGACCAGTTTGACCACATCAAGCACCGGTTGACGCGAGACCAATTGAATGAACGAAAAAAGCGCCTTTGTTCCGAAACCATGGCCGGTGTCGAGGATTTGAAGCCGCATTCTTACTCCTTGCCGATGACCGTTTCCAGGGCCGCAAGGGCCGCGTCGTACTGGCGACTGGCTTGTCCGATTGCAGCGCAGACTACAATCTCGAATACCTGATCTTCACTGATGCCCGACGCTCTTACGACGGCGATGTCCTCGTCCGAAATGCCCGCCGGATCATGCGCGACCTTTTCGGCCAGAGCGGCAGGTGGTCCGGCAGTACTGCTTAAATGGAAGGCAGCCTGTCGATCGGCGCGCGATGCCTGACCGGCTCCCTCCAAAATGCGCGCCACTAAAGCCTTTCGAGCCTCTGTGATATTCGACATAGGTCTCTCCTTTAAGCTTCGGCAACGCGAGCGAACGCCTCGAGGAATTTGCCCCAATCGCCTTCGGTGTCGTAGATTCGGCGCATCTCATCGCGACGGGAGCCATAGCGATCGAGTTTCCGGTGCTCCAACTCTACGTGGGTCCGATCATTGCCAAGAGCGATGAAGCGCAGCTCGACTTCAGTCTTCAGCCCTGCGTCATACTGCCAATCCGCATTGATATCCCAAGAGACAACGAGGCGCGAATACGGTTCCCAGACGAGCACGCTGCCCCATTGACACGTGCTTCCATCGTCGCCGAGCTCATACCAGCGACCCCCGACCTCCGGCTCGATGATTGCATCGATTGCGTTCGCTTTGCCGATCTTGTAGTAAGCCAGTGGCCACCACGCCCCCATTTTGCCTGTAAAAACTTTCCAGGCTACATCCTGAGCCGCATTCACATCGATCGACTTCCGGACGCTGTTCGGATCAAACTCCTGATCTGCCATCTCACCTCTCCATCTTCTTCTGTTCTTCCTCCGCTGCCGCTTTGAATGCAGTCAGCGTTCCGTCCCAGAATCCATCCAGCCAGTTTCGTAATACCTCGATTGCACTTGGATCGACGCCGTAAAGGTGTCGCGCGCCATCGATTCGTACCGCAATCAATCCCGCGCCTTTCAGCACCTTCAAGTGCTGCGAAACGGCCGGACGGCTTACGTTCATGCCTTCGGCAATCTCACGCACAGAACGATTGCCCTTGCGCAGTCTCCGAAAGACAGCCCGACGAGTAGGATCACCGAGTGCATCAAAGACCCTGTCAACTCGCGTTGCTATTGGCATCCCATCTATTCTCCGCAAGCATCCGGAAGCAGCTCTTGAGCGCGCGGCTAAATCAAGCCGCGCTCGCGGAATCACACCGGCCCGAACAGAATACCTGCCGGAGTGGTAAGCCCCGCCTTCCGGTAAGTTTATACTTACCATAGTAATCGATTGTCAAGAGACTATTTTGACGAAGTACGGGTGATCCAAATCCACACGCACGTTGCAATGGAATTGGGCGAACGCAAAGCTGCTCAAAGATTATTGACGATGATTTCTACCGGAAAGTCGGCTTGTGTTTAGCGATCCGATCTCGACTGGCTATAAGAGATCGCTGTAAAGACCTTCAGTGACCATGCAAAAACGAGCACCTGTTGCCATTTCGCAATAGCCAGGACTCGGCTACTTATTCTGCGCGCAGGATCTCGGTGGGGTCTGTGCTTAGCGCACGAAGCACGGCGGGGAGTGTGGCAATGAGTGCGGTAACTAGAATTGCGCATGCCGGCAGCGCCAGCATTTCCGCGTCGGTTGCTTTGACCTGATAGAAGAATGACGCGATATAGCGTGCTGCGCCGAATCCGAGTGCGATGCCCGCGCAACCTCCGAGCGCGATCATCAGGAAGGCATCGAAGGTCACCAGTCGCACGATGCCGGCGCGAGATGCGCCAATCGCTATGCGGATTCCGATCTCACGGCTGCGCTGGAGGACGGAGTAGTTGAGGACAGCGTAGAGCCCGATGCCCGCGAGAAGCAGCGCGACGGCGGCAAAGAAGGCAGCGAGTGTGGCGAGCAGGCGTTCGCGAACTGTCTGATCGCGGACCAAATCAAGTTCGGTGGTGACATTCGAGACGCGAAGACCGTTGTGGCGCTGCGCGATGAGCTGGCGGAGGGTCGCAGTGAGGGCGAGAGGGTTCTGGGAATCGGTGTGAATGACGAAGGTGGCGAAGCGGACCGGGCCGGTGGCGGAGTCGGCGTCGATTTCGTCGAGAGGGACATAGAAGACGGGACGGCTGGGCTCGCGCAGGTCGTGGTAAGGGGTATCAGCGGTGACGCCGACGATCTTGTTGAGGGGTTGATTGACGCCGCGTGCGAAGGTGCGGCCGATGGGGTCCTGACCAGGGAAGAAGATCCTGGCGAAGGTTTCGTTGACGATGGCGGCTTTTAGCGAGGTGTCTTCCTGGGAAAAGTCGCGGCCGGAGACGAGGGGGATCTTCATGGTCGAGAGCCAGCCTGGGGAAACGTTGAGGAACCAAGCGGGAGTCGGACTGGGAGGCGCGCCGTTGATGGAGATGTCGTTGTTGATCTGAATGCGCCCAAGAAGGGGCCAGCCCGAGATGGCGACCGAGTCGACGCCGGGGACGGCGCGGAGCACCTCAGCAGTTTGATTCCAGACGACGGGGAGCTGGCCCTTGCCGGCAACGGTTTCTAGCAGGAGCAGACGGTCGGTGGAGAAGCCGAGCGGGCGGTTTTGCAGCCGCTGGAAGGCTGCAACGAAGAGCGAAGACAGAAAGAGGACGAGGACACAAAACGCAACCTGAAGAGCGATGGACCCACGCATGAGACGGCGCCGCGAGTGTGGATCTGCCCCACCTTTGAGGACGGCGATGGGACGGACGGCAGAGGCACGGAGTGCGGGAAGCAAACCAAGCAATAGAACAACGAGGATCATAAGCCCGAAGCCGAAGCCCAGCACGCGCCAGTCGGCAGGAAGGGCGAGGCGTGCTGGATTGTCCGGCGGATTGACGAGGCTGAGGACAAAGGGCGCTGACCACGCGGCAAAGAACGCGCCAACGACGGAAGCGAGGAAGGCTAACAGCGCGCTCTGGCATAGGATGAGCTGGACGAGACGACGACGGCCGGCGCCGATCGAGATGCGGAGAGCCATCTCATGGGAGCGGGCGGCAGCCTGCGAGGTCATCATGTTGGAGACGTTGACACAGGCGATGAGCAGGACGAGAGCGACCAGGAGACCGAGGACGCCGAGCAATCGACGATAGTCCTTCTGGAGATCGGAGATGCCTGCGCCTGCGGGATGGAAGACAAGCTTCTTATTGAGAAGGCGGTCGATGGTTGCTTGTGGCACGCCGCGGAAGCATGTGGCGCAGTTGGCTTCGAAGGCGTGGCTGATAGCGGAGAGGTGCTGGCGGAGCGGATCGAGTGCGGTGGAGGGGTTGATACCGGGTTTCAGCATCAGGAACGTGTGGTGCCAGCTGACGCCGGCTCGCGTGGACAGGTCGTTCATGCCCAAGGGCAGAAAGATATCGGAGACAGTACCTGTTTCGGTTCCGGTGAAATCGCGGGGTCCGATACCGATGATTTGGAAGGTCTGGTCACCGATGTGGAGCGGGCGGCCAAGGACGCGGGGATCGCGACCAAAGCGGTGGTTCCAATATTCCCAAGAGAGGACGGCATAAGGGCTGGCAGCTGCGCTGCGATCATCGGCGGGGGCGAGCAGACGGCCGATCGCGGGCTCAAGGCCGAAGACGGGGAACATGTTGCCAGAGACATAGGCGACGTGGGCCTTTTCCATGTCGTCATCCGTGGAGAAGGTGATGTCGGTGCGATCGGCGTCGCTGATGGCGATGAGGTCAGCTTGTTCTTTGACGGCATCGCGCATGAGGTTGAAGTCCGGCGTGGCCCAATAGCTGTCCTCGGTAGGCTTGCCGTACAAGCCAGTCATCTGACGGGAGAGGACGTAGAGATTACTGGAGTTGGCGATAGGCAAAGGGCGCCAGAGCAAGGCATCGATGAGACGGAAAGCGCCGACACAGGAGCCGATGCCGAGGGCAAGGGAAAGCACAGCGGCGGCGGACGCGACCTTGTTGCGGCAGAGCTGCCGCCAGCCGAAACGTAGATCGGCGAGAAGCGACTCAAGCCATCCTGTGACGCGAACGCTGTGGCTGGCCTCGCGGGCACGCAGTGCGGAGCCGAATGCGCGGCGCGCTTCCCTGGGGTCACGTCCTGAGGCGACGGCTTCTTCGATGTGTGACTGTAACTCTTCCTCGATCTCGCGATTCAAGCGCGAGCCATGAACGGCATTCGAGATACGCGACCACAAAGACATGTCATACCTCCCGGAGAACCCGATTGATTGCCAGACTGAGAGACTGCCAGCGCGACTCTTCCACACCCAGTTGCTTTTTGCCTGCAGAGGTCAGCTCGTAGATGCGGGTGCGGCGGCCGGTGTCTTTCTTGATCCACTCGGCGCGAATCCAGCCTGCTTCCTCCATCCGATGCAAAGCCGGATAGAGCGAGCCCTCCTCCGCGCGCAGCACGTCACCGGATGTATTGGCGATGGCAGCCATGATGGCGTACCCATGCTGCCGCGGTCGCCGCGACAATATCTTGAGCACGAGCAAATCAAGTGAACCTTGCAGGGCGTCGTTTCTAGCCATACTCAGATATCTTTATATAGATATCTGAGTATTGACGTCAACAAAATATCTGACGCTCATCAAATTAAAGGCGTACAGAGCGATCTTGCAACGCCAGAACAAACATCAGGATTCCCAGAGGGATGATCAGACGTTGACGACTACCTTGCCTATTTGAGCGTTGGATTCGAGGAAACGCGTTGCTTCCTGGATTTGGTCGAGTGTGAATGTGCGTGCGATGAGCGGCTTGAGCTGACCTGATGCAAGACCCTGTGTGATAAAGGCTTTCGCACGTTCCAATGCAGCGTCATCGTTCACAATTTCTCCGTAGAGATAACCTTTCAGGGTCAAACTCTTTCCCAACACCGCAAAGAGAGGAAAAGGCGTGGGATCTGTGCTGAGCGCGCCATACTCCAATAAGATCCCCCCGCGGGCCATGCTTTCGGTGAGTGGGATGAATGATGGGCCTCCGACTGGATCAAAAACGACTCGGGCACCGACGCCATTGGTTATTTCCATGACGCGTGCCACAAGATCCTCGTCGTCTGTCACGACGACATGATCAGCTCCGTTCTCGAGGAGCGCTTTCCGCTTGGCCTTGCCCCTGGTGGTTGCGATGACTGTTGCGCCTACAATTTTTGCAATTTGAAAGGCAGCAATGCCGACGCTGCTTGATGCCGCTGTCACAATGACAAAATCCCCTTTTGTGAGCCTGGCCTGCTCCACGAGAGCACCCCACGCGGTGACATACTGCATCCAGGATGCCGCCGCCTCTTCGAAGGAGATGTTCGCCGGATGTTTCACCAGGTTACGGGCAGGCACATTGGCCAGCTCTCCATACGTACCCCAGCGAGCGATGTCGCGTGGTGGAATCAGGCTTACGATGTCGCCTTCCGTGAAAGCGGTAACCGATGCTCCCGTGGCTTTGACAATGCCAGCAGCTTCGTAGCCGAGACGGCTTGGAAATTGCGCCTCCTGCAAATACGTGTGAGTACGAAACATCACTTCGGCGCGATTGAGGCCTATGCTCTTTACTTCGATCTGGACTTCATCTGCAGCGGGTGGCGGGACATCGAGCGTTTCGATTTTCAGCACACTTGGATCACCGTATTGATGAAAACGAACGATACGTGGCATGAGTTCTCCTCTGGTCTTCTAATTGACGCGAGTACTTTTTCTGGCAGGAGTTCGGCTGGACTTTTTAGCTCTCAGATTCGGCTTTCTTCTACTCATCGAAGCCAGAACGGAGTCGAGCAGTCCTGGAAACTTCTCATCCAGATCTTCGCGGCGCAACCGATTTAAAAGCGCTGTTCCATCTTTGCGTGTAGCAATCACGCCGGCGCTCCTCAAGACTCTGAAATGATGCGAGAGACTTGACTTCGGCATATCAATGTCGAAATAACCGCATGCAATTTCGCTGGTCCAAGTGAGGCTTTGCACGATTTGCAATCGCGTTTCATCACTCAGAGCGTAGAGAACAGCGGTGAGATGCAATTCTGAAGTCTTCGGTTCAGGTTGAAGTTTAGCCATAGCGGTTCGTTACGTTGCCTCTCTGCTCCTCTCCTATTGCTTCGTCTTGAACATTGTTCGTATATTGCCGAACAATGGATTATTCCGAAGATACCATAGTTCGTATATATTCGAACAATAAATTTATTTGACACCGGTTTAAAGATTGGTGAGTTGCGACATACCAAATGATCCGTGTGTTAACGGAGGGACTTGGCGGCCTGAGGATCGGAAAGCGTGAGCGCTCATCGAGCACAGCTATATGGCCAAATCGGATGTCAATTTGTACTTGGCGATCATGCGCAATAGAGCTCTCAGCAATGGCCCGGATATTTATCTTGCTTTGAGATACTCCGAGGGCGTGACGATACGCGTTCCCTTGTACGTACCAAGAGTCAGCAAATCCTTGTCGCCTGCAACCAGTAACTCTGCTTTTGCAAGAGCTGCACACTCCAGAAACATATCGTCACCGGGATCACGGCATTCCTTTACCGCGCCTCGAATCTTTACACGGATGCCACGCGCCAGGATCGCCTGCAGCGCTGAGGTTGCCCGGTGTTGTTCCCAAGCAAACTTCTCCGTCAGGACGCGCACGATCTCCGCATCAATCTCATCGCAGGTGGCGATGATGTCTTCGCTCATCGCTCTTTCGAGCGCCAAAGTCGGCGTGCCACGACGTTTCGCAAACTGAAGTGCGGAAATCCAGACGTTTGTGTCGATGACAACGATCACCCGTTGGACCGTACCGTGCGACGGCGAGGCTTCTCAGCACGCACTTCTTTAATGAGCCGGGGAACATCAGTCTCGGTGTAGCCTCTGGGGTTTCGGCCTGATGCATACTCACCCAGCTCATCCAGCGTCGTTCGTGCCTGTTGGGCAGAGTAGGCGCGGAAGGCTTCGCGGAATAGCTCGCTCATGGTGCGGCTGTCCCGTTTAGCCAGCGCCTCAGCCTTTTGTGCGAGTTCAGGAGGCAAGCTGATCGTGTAGACCTTTGATTTCCTTGCGGTAGCAGTGGCCATATTTGAATATTACATTGTAATGGATTCCATTACAATGTATGGGGATTACCCCACGCGGACTGACGATGATTGGCGGATCATCGTGCTTCAGTTGCTGGTTGATCCGGTTAATGCGCGGCGGGAGCAGTGAGCGCTGATTAGCGGGTAACTGTAGAGGATCAGGAATATGAGGGGCCGAGATTTGTGGTCTCCCAAGTCTCAGAAGCGAGACCGGAGCACCCGGCAACCGGCAGGATGTATAGGTATCGAAATCTAATTTCTTACGATCTCCATGTTTGCGCGCTGGCTGCCGGCTCATATCAGACTCGTAGTTAGTGTTTGTCTTCAGGCGTAGCGTTTGGAACCGCAGACGGCTGTGGCGATCCCTTACTCGCGATGAGATTAGAAAACATCTTTATAAGTGATGGGGCGAGTTCCATGGCCTGCCGACCTCTTGCGAAATTCATTAGCGCGTCATCGAAATCTTCTTCCCGAGCCATAAAGAACACCGTTCCAGTGGATGTCGCGCGTGGCATGTCCTCCGGAAGTTTGCTTGAGCGGCTGGAAAGATCACGGCGAATCACTTCGTTGTACGCGTCAGGAAATTTTTCGAGCAAAGTCTTTGAGACAGTCAATATTTCCTTGTAGACCTTTCTACAAAAATCCTTTGCACTCTCCGGAGTCGGAATCTGCCCCTTATGGATTACTCCGTTTCTAAACGTCGGAATATCTTGATTTAATTTGTAAGGTATTCCGAGTTCAAGCGCATGAAGGACGAGAAATGCACCTATCTGCCTCTCTGATTGGCGGGCCATTTCTTTGAACATCAAGTCGTAGATATCTTGAGAAAGCTTGCGTGTCTCACAAAAAACTTGAACGCAGAATTCAAAAAAACGTTCCAGGGCTGCTGAGAAGCTAGCGGCTGCTTCCATGGTATAGCCATCAATCAAGGCGCCTGCGCCCGATTCGAGTAGCACTTCGAACTTCGGCGACTGAATCAATAAAGCGCTTCGATGACCCTGCGAACAAGTAACGTAGGCTACTCGATCGTCGTAATAATGAACCGTGAAGGACTCGCTGGTGGGCGCTCCCTTTTTCTGCCAGCATTGCACACATGTTGCAAAGACTCGCACTCTCGCTCCAATCTGATCACTGGAATCGCTAGACCATGATAGGTCCCTAGATCACTTTGCGATAACCGACCTTACCTTACATTCATTAGTTCTTCTGGGTGGCGAACTCTCGGGACAACCTCTTACTACCACGCCTGACGCGCGACATTCCACCTATTCATTTCGATTGGTTGTTTACCGCATACCGCAGGAAGATTTCGCCATTGCGGAACTGGCGATCTTCAATCAGTTGCAGATCAAGTCGCACGCCGGTTGGGAAGAAGCGTGTTCCGCCGCCGATGATCGCTGGACAGATGCGCATCTGGAGCTCGTCGACGAGGCCTGCGTGTATCGCTTGCGCGGCTAGTTCCGGGCCGGCAATGGCAATGTCGTGATTGCGATTTGCTTTGAGATTGCGGATGGCTTCGGGTTCGAAGGATTGCGTGATTGTGGTATTAGCGCTGTGCGGCTCTGTCAGGGTCTTCGAGTAGACGATCTTTTCTGCTGCCTGCCACTTGCGGGCGAAGCCGATCTCTAGCGGTGTCTGATCGGGAAGGGTGTGCGCGGTTTCCCAGTAGAGCATGGTTTCGTAGACTTTGCGCCCATAGAGGAGGGTGCGGAAAGACGAGGCGTGCTGGAAGATGAAGGTGTGGACCGCGGGATCGATGGGAGCTGTGAAGGTGAAGTCGCCATGCTCATCCTGGGTGTAGCCATCGAATGAGATGTTCATCATGTAGATGAGTTTCGCCATGGGATGACCTCCGCGCGGGATGTCTGGTTTGCGTTCGGGGCAAGTTTACCTGATGGCTCGCGACGATCCTTCGCTAGAGGCGTTCACTATTTCGGTCTGCAAGGGCTAACCCTGCATCCGGCTCTGTCATGGAGAAGCAGATCCCCTTCGGGGATGACAGACAGAAAGGCAAGGGCAACTGCAAAAACAAGGACAAAAGCAAAAACAGAAAGGCAGGTGCAAAACCAGAAAAGTAAGAGCAGCCGTTATTCCTGGCGGAGGGCGGTGATGGGGTCGATGTGGGTGCCGCGGCGCGCGGGCAGATAGCCGGCGAGCAGGCCTGCAGCGATGAGGGTAAGCGAAGCGAGGATGAGCGTGATGGGGTCGGATGCGGAGAGACCGAAGAGCATATGCGCGATGAAACGGCCTGCAAAGAGTGCGCAGGGGATGCCGAGTGCGATGCCGAAGAGGGTGAGCAGCAGCGACTGGCGGAGGATGAGGCGAAGGATGCCAGTGCGGGATGAGCCGAGGGCCATGCGCACGCCGATTTCGCGGGTGCGGAGAGTGACGGCGTAGGACATAAGGCCGAAGAGTCCTGCAGCCGCGACAAGCAGGGCTATGGCAGCGAAAAAGCTGGAGAGCTTTGCGGTCATCTGCTCGAGGATGAGTGAATCTTCATTGCGTTGCTCGAAGGTGCGGATGCTTGATACGTATTCGCGACCGAAGGACTGAACGGTGTCTTCGATGGCCTTTTGCGTGGCTGCGGTTTCACTGCCTCGGAGGAGAAGCTGCGCGCCGCCTGCATCTACTCCGGTTTGAAGAGCGGACTCAAAGATCACGGGAGAATTGGCATCGCGGATGTCGATGAGGCGGGCGTTTTGGGCTACCCCGACTACCTGAAGATGCTGCAGGTCGGGTTGCACGCCGAAACGGACGAACTTTCCGATGGGATCGGTGTTGGGAAAGAGTTGTTGCGCGATTTGCTCATCGAGGATGACGACGCGCGGATGTTTGGCGTCGTCTTGCAATGTGAAGTCGCGGCCTGCGACGAGGGGAATCTGGAGGGTCTGGAAATAGTTGGGCGAAATGTCGTCCAAGGTGGCCTGCACACCGCCTTTGGCGCTGGCGTCATTGGCATCGAGAACGGCTTCTTTCCAGCCTCGTCCATTGGCGGGGATGGGCAGCGAGGAGAAGGCTGCCGAGGAAACTTCTGCGTGGCTGGTGATGGCTTCGGCTAGTTCGCGGCGATAGCTTGGGGGTTCTGGGGATTTGGCTGATTCGGGTTGCGGCGCAAGCTCCAGCTCAGTGAGGTTGTTGCGCGCGAAGCCGGGCTGGAAGTGTTCGAGAGCGGAGAGGCTGCGGAGGAAGAGGCCCGCGCCTTGCAGCAGAACTAGCGAAATGGCGATCTGAGAGATGATGAGCAGCTTGCCAAGCCAGCCTGCTCCGGTGCCGAGGGTGCCACGACCAGCGTGGAGAACTTCGGCGGGGTGTTCGCGAGAGAGACGCCAGGCGGGAACGAGGCCGATGATGGCTCCGGTGGCGAGGGCGGCGAGAGCGCAGAAGGCGAGGATGCGCCAGTCGGGATGGAGGTCGAGCAATACGCTGGATTGTGCGCCACGGATCATGAGTGCCACGAGCAGATGGCTGCCTTCATACGCGAGAGCCAGACCGATGACTGCGCCGGTGGCGGCGAGGATAAGGCTCTCATAGACGGATTGGCGAACGGCTTGCCATGGCGTGGCTCCGAGAGCGATGCGGGTGCAGACCTCATGGCGGCGTGCACTGGCTCGGGCGAGGGTGAGACTGGCGAGGTTGATGCAGACGACAAGCAGGATGAGGCCGACCATGCCAAGAAGAAGGCGCAAGGGGCGCTGCATGGTTTCGCGGAGATCGACGTTGATGCCGTTGGAGGCAGGGTCGAGACGCAGGCCCATGGAGAGAAATGCCTGACGGCGCGGGCCGACGATTTGGGTGGGGACGGTGGCTTCGACGAGACGCGGCCAGAAGGATTCGATCTGGATGCGGGCCTGGGCGAGTGTGACGCCTGGGCGAAGGCGTCCGGTGGCATTGATCCAGAGGAGGCCGCGGCTGGAGAGATCATAGGACGCGCTGGAGCCGGCTGGAACTACGATGTCAGGCACGTTGCCGATGGAGACGCCGGAGGAAAAAGGATGGGCTACGCCGACGATGGTGAAGAGCTTGCCTTCGATGTGAATGCTCTTGCCGATGGCGCTGGTGCTGGCGGCGAAGCGGCGATGCCAGAACTCGTAGCTGATGACGGCGACGGGGAGGCCTTGAGTTCCCTGCTGGTCGGATGCGGAGATGAGGCGGCCGAGGTAGGGATGTTCACCGAGCGTTGTGTAGTAGTTGCCGGTGACGACGCGGACATCGGCGAGCATGAGCTTGCCGTTGATGTCGACGTTATCGGTGTTGCCGGCGCTCCAGCCGGTGAGTGAAGAGAAGACCTGCTGGCTCTGAGTGAGCTGCTGGTACATGGGGTAGCTGATGACGATGCGTGCGTGATTGCGGTAGATGCCGGATAGCTCGACGAGCTGTTCTGGGTGCGGCAACGCGAGCGGACGGAGCATGAGCGCGCTGAAAACAGTGAAGATAGCCGTGGCCGCGCCGATGCCGAGGGCGAGGACGGCTACGGTAACGGCGGAGAAGCCGGGATTGCGGCGGAAGATGCGGAGGGCTTGGAATACTTCGGTGCTTTGAAAGGCCACGGATGCTCCTGACTGGTCTATATGCTTTGCGCGGCTACTTCACTGCCTCCAACATATCCCAACCTGTAATAGCAAATGAGTGCGTTGCGCATCAGCGGATTGGGGCAGTGGAGCGACGTCGCGGTTTCCGCCAGCGTCGTTAAGATCTGAAGCAGTCTCGGATTTTTTACAAAGAGGTCGCGCACCAAACGTCTCGCAGGAGAAAACAAAGATCGATTAGCAGGCCAAGCATCCGGCCACAACTCATCAAAGAGCCGCATGGACGCTCCTACGGTGATGTTGCGCCTGCAAGCCTGTCTAAAATCCGTTGGATGCAGATGATGAGCAAGAGCTTCTGGTTGAAACTCAACTTCCAATCCGCATGACCGATGAATGCGATAGCCCAACTCAATATCTTCGGCTGCGGCTTTACGAAATGATTCATTGAAAGGAAACTCTCGCAACAACTCGGTTTTCACCGAAAGATTGCTTGTGTAGAAATGTTTCCAATCGGGTTTTGCGCCCTCCAGCAGATCTTTATAGGAAAATTGCACGCCACTGTCCTCAAGCCAGCGCATGAAAGGAGTGACCGTCTGGCCTGAATCACTCCAGCGCGTAAGCCCAACAACGGCGAGCTGCTTTTGAGGTTTCTTCTCATGCGCGATTAGATGTGAGTGGACGAATTCGGGAGAAGCGAAGATATCATCGCCGATCATCAGACAAATTGGTGAACGAAGCTGAGCGATTGCCTGATTTCTAGCACGCGCTGGACCTGAGTTCTCCTGACGAATCACACGAAGTTGCAAAGGTGAATTTTTGCGATATTCATCGAGCCGTTCGAGGGTGTCATCCGTGGAACCATCATCAACGACAACAACTTCAAAATCTGAGCACGATTGTCTTTCAAGATGTTGAAGGCAGGAAACAAGCGCAGAGGACCGATTGCACGTGGGGATAATAATGCCGATGGATCTGTTTTCTGTTGTCACACCGTCGGCCACAAAATCGTAGTCTCTAGATCTAAACTGACCCAACAAGACGATTATAATCAGCTTTGCGATGCCATGTGGCCTTCTGAAAACAAATGCCAGGAGCGCCGACAAGCCTTGACCGTTTCCGATACAACGTGTTTCAGCGGCGCTGTCTCCTCTATATGAAATTTTCTCTTCGTCACAAGCAGGCCTATATCAGCGGATTTCGTCCGGGTGTATTCATGCGAGCTTTCATAAGGCTTCCCGGATATATCAGGGATATCGTTCAGTATGGAAAAATGAACCCTCCGCGGGGGTTTCGTATCAGCGTAGCAAGTCTCTTCCCCATTCTGACGGATCGCGACGCCAGCGCTGGGATTGTCCAGGATCATTACTTTCGCCAAGATCTTTGGGCTGCCCAAAAAATCTTTGAGCGAAATCCGAAGAAACACGTTGATATTGGTTCGAGGATCGATGGATTTATTGCGCACCTGCTCACATTTCGATCTGTAACTGTGATCGATATCAGATCCTTGGAATGCGATATTCCAGGCCTTACTTTTGTTCAGGATGACGCTACTGAGTTAAATCATGTTGACAATGACAGTATCGACTCGATGTCCAGCCTGCACGTAGCCGAACATTTTGGCTTGGGAAGATATGGTGATCCTATCGACCCTCAAGCTTGCTTTCGGTTCATGAAGACACTCCAAAGGGTCTTATCTCCCGGGGGGCGATTATATTTCTCTGTTCCTATCGGGCGAGAGCGGGTGGAGTTCAATGCACATCGAATTTTTGCACCACTAACAGTGCTACAAAATTTTACTGGCCTGAAGCTGGTTTCCTTTTCTTTCATTGGAGATGACGGCCTACTACACAGCGACGCCAACCCACTAGCCATACCAGAGAGTGATTACGCCTGCGGTTTATTCGAATTCACTAAGCCTGACAATGACTGAGCAAATTGCATGACGGTGCGAAGACCGGGGCAGAATCGGCATCAAATCAGACAGAACAAAATGCAAATTATCTTGAGACAAATTAGCGGTCTTGGCAACCAGTTGTTCCAGTACGCTGCTGGCCGTTATTTCGCAAAACGTGAGAACGCATCTCTGCATGTCGCAGTTGATTTAAGGGGTTCGGTTTCGCATGGCTATGCACGACCATTTCTGCTGTCCAATTTCTCTATTCAATCTCATAGCCGAACACTTAACTGGCTAGATCGGCTGATGTTATCAGAGAGAACCTCGCGTATTAACGAAATCCTCAAAAGGGCACTTGGAGTTCAGGTAGTTAAAGAAGAATTTTCCCACCGGTACGATTTTCAGCCTGAGCTTCGCATCGAAAAGGGCACAAAAATCGCTTATCTGGCAGGCTATTGGCAGTCTTATCACTACGCAATGCAAGTGGAGAAGGAATTGAGATCTGAATTTGAGTTTCGGGTACCCATGACTGGGAAGAATGCCGAAATATCAGACCGGATTCAGCGGGCCAATTGGCCAATCTCTCTTCACATTCGGAGAGGGGATTACACATTGGCCGCAGAGGGAAATATCGCCCTACCTCTGAGCTACTATCATCGATCGATGAATTTTTTCCGAAGCCAGTTGAATAGTCCCACCTTCTTTGTTTTTTCGGACGATATGAAGTTCGCTAGAAAACATCTATCTGACGATAACAATATTGAATTTGTAGATCACAATTCCGATGCTACTGCGCACGAGGATCTGCGCCTGATGTCTATGTGCCGTCATCATGTTATTGCGAACAGCACGTTTTCCTGGTGGGGAGCTTGGCTCAATAGACGCCATGACAAGATTGTCGTAGCCCCGAAGTACTGGCACCTGACCTCATCCAGCTACCATCCTGATCTATTTCCACCAGATTGGATACTTCTCGATCATTCCGAAGTCTCGGAGATCTCTGTTCCTGTTCGAGTACGAGAACAGGCTTCTGGCCTATGACGGGACGAATCACTAGCGGCTGGCGGAGAAAAGATCGAAGTGCAGCCGTGGATGATGCTGTTGCGAATTCCCGACCTAAAACTTCAAATAGCAGTTCACGCAAACGACGTGTAATTCACCTTCTAAGCAGCTTTTTTTTAGGGCATGGAGCGCAATTAGGCGTGCAGGTGCTAACGGGATTCATGCTACTGCGCTGGTTGAGCATCGAAGCCTATGCACAATTCAGCCTTGCTTATGGCTTCCAGCTAACACTGATGAGCCTTATGGATCTGGGCTTTACGAGCACGATTGTTCCGCTGGTTGGCGAGAAGCGCGAAGACAAAGCATTAGTGGGACGTTATGTACGTGCTGCGAAGTATTGGAGGGACCTTTCCTTTTGGGTTTTCGCTCCGTTTACCTGCGCCGGATTTCTGTACGTAATGCACAAGCACCAGTGGAATTGGTGGCTACAAATTGGATTGGCTTCTTCAGTACTCCTTACCCTCCATTCGAGCGGGCGAGTTTCGTGTTTTTCAGCGCCACTCTTTTTATTTCGCCGATTAAAGGAATATTACGTCCCACAAACGATCACCGCGCTCTTGAGAGTGCTGTCCTATCTGGTGCTATACACGTTTGGACTACTAGGCTCCTTCGTAGCGGCGGGATTGAGTGCGTTGATCATCACTGTCAATGGCGTTGTGCTCAAGCGCGAAGCTGCGCCGTTTATGGAATGGCCTAACACAAATGACAGAGAAACAAATCGGGAAGTACTGCGTTACATATTACCGGCTATACCGGCGATTGCATTTTCTGCGTTTCAAGCACAGATCTCGTTGTTTCTAGTAAGCATCTTTGGTGGCACGACGAACATTGCCGAGGTAGCTGCGCTTGGACGACTGGGACAGATTTTTACGATGCTGATGACATTTAACATCATGGTGATAGAACCGTACATGGCTCGTCGCGAAAAAGCTCAAGTGCTACCGGCCTACCTTGGCTTTATTGCGGCCACAGTAGTTATTTGTATTCCATTGGTTCTTATCGCTTTCCGCTTTCCAATGCCCTTTTTATGGTTGCTAGGCAATAAGTACATGAGCCTCACCGGCGAAATCGGCTGGGTGGTTATGTCGGCTTGCATCTCTCATCTGGCAGGATTGATCTGGATTATGAACAGATCACGCAAGTGGGTGTTTTGGAGCGGCACGGCTGTGGAGATCGGACTCCTTCTGGCAGCTCAGATCTCATTTCTGTTTATTGTGGGCGTTCGCACGACACATGAAGCGGTGATGTTCAATCTGATATCCAGCTTCTGCTACATCGTTGCTCACGGGTACGTTGGGCTACTTGGATTTTTCAAATCCGACATAAACGTTGAAACCACGCAGCTGCGAGCAATCTGAGTTAGATTGTAGCTATTCAGGCCAAGGCATAAGGGACGGCTTCTTCCCAGCGGCCCTGAGCTTTGAGAATGAGCTCGACTACTTCACGGGCTGCGCCTTTGCCGCCACCGCGGCGGGTGACGAAGTGACAGATGGCGGCGAGCTCGGGTGCTCCGTCGGCGACGCAGACGGCGAGGCCGGAGCGCTGGGCGAGTGGAATGTCGGGGAGGTCATCGCCGAGATAGGCTACTTCTTCTTCCGTTACTCCGGCGAGGCGCATGCATTCTTCGAAGGCCTGGGTTTTCTTGGCCTGGCCCAGATATACGTAAGGGACGCGAAGCTCTTTGGCGCGCTGGGCTACAGCGGGAGATTTTCGGCCGGTGATGAAGCCAGTTTGAATACCCATGGTGTGAGCGAGTGAGAGACCCTGACCGTCCTGGGCGTTGAAGACCTTCATTTCTGTGACGACAGGCTCAGTACCATCGGAAGCTGTAGAGGAGATGAGGCAGACACCGCCATCCGTTAGAGTGCCGTCGATGTCCATGAGGAAGAGCTTGATCTTGCGGGCACGGGCTAGGACGTCAGGAGTTGCGAGGGAGGCAAGAGCGATGTCGGACATACCTGGATCATATTGCACCGAAACGCGCGAATGCCGGGAGATTCCGCGTATGGGATAAGTAGTGTTTTTGTCCCGCGCGGATTTCTCGTCTGAACTTCTATATCCAGATCTTCTCCGATGCACTGTTAACCTCGGTATAAGGTGTCATGTGTCTCACACTCGTAAGGTTCTAAAGGGATCAGCTTCCAATTTGGCGAGAGTGATGCTCTCGATGCTGGTCGCTTTGGTGCTGCCACCGCTGCTTGTGCACCGCATGCCGCCATCGGAATACAGCGCATGGGTGCTGATACTGCAATGCAGCAGCTACATCAATCTACTAGAACTTGGCTTACAGACGGCGATCGGCAAGTTTGTCGCCGAATACGATGCAGCCGGGGATCGTATTTCAAGCAATCGAGTGTTGAGTAGTTCGTTTGCGATTTTGTGCATGAGTGCGACCCTTGGCGCGATCACGATCGCGGTGGTGGCATGGCAAGTGCCGCTGATCTTTCATCAGATGCCGGCATCGCTGATTGGAGAAGTTCGCGTCGGTATTCTCGCGGTGGGACTGTCAACGGTATTCGCATTACCCTTCGGCGCATTTCTGGCGGTCTTTACGGGGCTGCAACAGTATGGGTTTCCCACTGTGTTGGCGTTACTCAGCAGGGGGCTCTCTTCCGCATCTTTGGTCGTACTTATCCTTATGCATGGATCGCTGGTACAACTGGCGCTGACGCTAGGCGCATTTAACGTGCTGACAGCACTTGCGCAGTTCTGGGGATGGAAGAAATATGCCAGTGACCGAGTCGACTTCCATCTATTGCAGGCAGAGCGCAAAATGGCAATGCAGCTGGCTCGATACAGCGGAGTGCTGTCGGTATGGATGGTGGCGACGCTCTTTGTCAGCGGGCTGGATATCCTGATCGTCGGGCATTACGACTACAAAAACACCGGCTATTACGGCATTGCAACAAGCGCCACAAATTTCATGCTAGTAGTCATTGGTGGAATGTTTGGTCCAATTGTGCCAGCCATCTCTTCACTACAGGCGGGATGGACTGCAAAACAAATTGGAAATTTGACAATACGGGCAACACGTTATTGCGGGTTGCTACTTGGCCTGGTTGGCACGCTGCTGGTCTTTGGTGCCTATCCGTTGCTGAAATTATGGGTGGGTTCGGACTACGCAATGCACAGCGCGTTGTTCCTGCAGCTTCTGGTGGTTGGTAACGCGATCCGGCAGCTTGGGAATCCCTACTCTCTGGTAGTTGTTGCTGTCGGAAAGCAACATCTGGCGACGATTGCTGCTGTATCGGAAGCATTGGTCAATGTGACGGTCAGCATCTGGCTGGTGCAGAGAATTGGAGCGGCTGGAGTTGCGATTGGAACTTTCACAGGAGCGTTTGTCAGCGTGGGCCTGCATGTGGCACTCAGCATGCGATTGACGCAGCCGTCGATTTCAATGTCACGCTGGAAATTTCTAATGCAGGGGATTTTTCGTCCGTTGCTGTGCGTTGTGCCAGCGGTTCTGCTGATTCCGATGTGGAAGAAGTTTGAGATGCTTCCGGTGGGGATTCCGTGGATGATTTTGGGGGCTGCCGCGAGCCTGGGCATAGCGTGGTTTGTGGGGTTGACGGGTGAGGAGAGAAGCACGTTTCGAGGTAAGCTGTCACGCCTGCCGGGATGGCCCGTTACGCCTATGCGAGGAGCTGATTCCTAAATGCTTAGGATGCCGGTGCATCGCGATCCTTTCGCAATCCTCTTAATTTATTTTTGAACAACTTCTGCTCGTCGATCTTCTGTCGGGCATCGAGTTTGGGCTGGTTAAGTAGACGGTTTGCTTTGTCGACCAAACTTTCAAATGCTTCGCAGATCTGCTGATTGCGTCGCAAAGCATCGCGTTCGCGAGCGCTGCCCCAACAAGCATTCACCAGAAACGTGAGAGCGCGGTTCAAATCAGCATTCGACCGGCTTAGACGAAACCTCTCCTCATGATTTCCCGGTTGGCAGAGCAGGCTTGCTTGCCGGATCACACCCGCTAATCTCTCACCTTCAAGTGCAGTTAATACGCGGACTGCGTGAGCGGCTTCCTGATCGTAATGCTTATGACTATTTGCGCGTCGGCCAACAGTCTCCTTACGCCGAGTAAGCTTCAGCTTTATCTTCTCGCCAACAGAGACGGTACCTGCCTTATGGAGCTGTTTACGCAAGACGGAGTTCTTTAGATGAGCGGTGGTAATTTCGCCTGCAACGGTTTTTGCATTTTCTAAATCGACTCCGGGCTTGGCCTGCGCTATGAGTACGCCGCTCTTACGGCGATATTCGCGATTAATGTGCGTTTTCTTCTGCTTCCAGACCCTCGGAAAGGCACGCGAAGAATTGAATCCAAACGTAAAGTGATCCTTCGTGTATTCGAGGGCCTTCTTCTCCTGCGGCGATTTCCGTTCTTTAGGCATACTCGACGTATAGTAGCCCAAAAACGAAAATGCACCCAGAGATAACTCCCTCTGGGTGCGCCCTCAACCTTGCTTTATTTGCTGCCGTAATTATTCGGCTGCGGATTCAACGACCTTGGTGGAGGCTACGGTCCAGTTGGGGTCGCCTACCTTGAAGCGGGCGAAGCGGCGGACGGTGATGTTTTCACCGAGCTTGCCTACCTTCTGGGCGATCAGCTCCTTGATGGAGATGGACTGCTCCTTGATGAAGGGCTGATCGAGGAGGCAGACCTCTTCATAGAACTTGGCCATCTTGCCCTCGGCGATCTTCTCGACGATGTTGGCCGGCTTACCGGAGGCGAGAGCCTGGGCCTTGTAGATTTCCTTCTCGCGCTCGAGATCCTCGGGGGTCACGTCTTCGGGACGGACGTAGCGGGGATCGCTGGCGGCGATGTGCATGGCGATGTCCTTCAGGAGGTCCTGGAAGTCATCGGTGCGGGCGACGAAGTCGGACTCGCAGTTGAGCTCGAGCAGGACGCCGATTTTGCCGCCGGCGTGAATGTAGGTGCCCACCGCGCCCTCGTTAGTGGAACGCGAGGCCTTCTTCTGGGCCGAAGCCATGCCGCGCTTGCGCAGCACGACGAAAGCCGCTTCAATATCGCCGTTTGACTCCTGCAGGGCCTTGAGGCAGTCGCCCATAGGCGCGCCGGACTTCTCGCGCAGCTCTTTTACCAGACTCGCGTCAATTTTTGCACTCACCGTTGTCATCTCCACTCCGTTGTGTCTTGTTCCATTGTACGAGGCGACCACAAAGTTCGCCTTAGGGGCTGAAGCCCCGATTCGTTTTCCGCCAAGAAGTCAAGGCTAAAGCATTGGCCTACCTAACCCGGCCTGCCAACTGTCAACCCTCGTCCGCTTTGACCGCACACAAGAAAAGCGTGGCGCGTCTGATGTGACCGGCCACGCTTCTTCTATTGTGCGCGCACATTGCGCGCCGAAGATTACAGTGCCGTTTCAGCCGTCTCGCGTTCTTCGTCGAGTGCCGAGACAACGCCAGGAGCCTTGCGAATGCCGCCGCCAAGAGCCGCTTCGAGATCTACCTCTTCGGCGCCTTCTTCGCTGCCGACGTCGATGGTGGAGAGCTGAACTTCCGGCTCTGCTTCTGGCTCTGCTTCAAACTGTTTGTCGCCGACGAGGTTGACACCTTCGACTGCCGAGTCAGCGATCTTCGATGTGAAGAGGCGGATGGCGCGGAGGGCATCGTCGTTGCCGGGGATCACATAGTCGACAACGGTCGGGTCACAGTTGGTGTCAACGACAGCTACGACCGGAATGCCGAGCTTGCGGGCTTCCTTGACGGCGATGGCTTCGTTGTTGGAGTCGATGACGAAGATCGCATCGGGAAGACGCTTCATGGTCTTGATGCCGGCGAGGTTAGCCTGAAGGTGCTTGCGCTCGCGCTCGAGGCGGATAACTTCCTTCTTGGTCAACAGTTCGTAGCGGCCATCGGTGGCCATGTCATCGAGTTCCTGGAGGCGCTTGACCGATTTCTGCACCGTGACCCAGTTGGTGAGCAGACCGCCCAGCCAGCGCTGGTTGATATACGGCATGCCTGCGCGGTTGGCTTCTTCGGCGACTGCATCCTGAGCCTGGCGCTTGGTGCCAACGAAAAGGATGGTCTTGCCTGAGGCGCAGAGATCGGTGACGTACTTGGACGCGTCCTTGAACATCTTGAGCGTCTTCTGCAGGTCGATGATGTAAATGCCATTGCGCTCGCCGAAGATGTACTCTTTCATGCGAGGATTCCAGCGCTTGGTTTGATGCCCGAAGTGAACTCCAGCTTCGAGCAGCTCCTTCATGGTGATGGTGGCCAATGGGGCTCCTTTGCGTTGCATCCGGGCTGGCGTTCGCCTGGTCCGGATTGATGCCCGCCACCCCAGTTGGAGTGGCAGGAGATTTGATTCCTAAGCGGCTAGTGTGAGTGTGAAGTGCGAGTGTGAAAAGACTCCCACCCCACGCTCGGAAGGTACTAGCGCTTGCTGAACTGGAAGCGGGCACGTGCGCCGCGCTGTCCGTACTTCTTGCGCTCCTTCTGACGAGCGTCGCGGGTCAGAAGGTTTTCGCTCTTGAGCAGCTTGCGCAGCTCGGGGTTGAAGATGACGAGAGCGCGGGCCGCGCCCATCTTGACTGCGTCGGCCTGGGCCGAGACGCCGCCACCGCTGACGGTGGTGATAACGTCGAAGGTCGAGAGGGTCTCGGTAAGAGCGAGGGAGCGTTTGGCGGCCGCGCGCTGCTCGGCGGTCACGAAATACTCTTCATAGCCCTTGCCGTTGACCTTGAACTCGCCCGTACCGGGGCGCAGAAAGACGCGGGCGATCGCCGACTTGCGGCGTCCCGTTCCGTAGTACTGAACCTGCTCTGCCATTCCTTATTAGCTCCTAGCTTCCAGCTCCTAGCCTCTAGCTAAAAGCCTGCGCCCTTCAAAATTTGTCTTAAGCCAGCGGCTAGAAGCTAGCGGCTAGCGGCTCTATTACGCCTGAATTTCCAAAACTTCCGGCATCTGCGCCTGGTGCGGATGCTTGTCTCCGCGGTAAACCTTGAGCTTGGTGCCCATCTGGCGGCCCATCTTGTTCTTGGGCAGCATGCCCTTGACAGCCTCTTCGATGATCTTGTCGGGACGGCGCTCAAGCAGGCGGGTGAAGGACTCTTCGCGCAGACCGCCGGGGAAACCGGTGTAGCGGCGATAGACCTTAGCCTGCGACTTGAGGCCGGTGAGGCGAACCTTCTCAGCGTTGATCACGATGACGTGATCGCCCGTATCAATATAGGGCACATACTTGGGGTTGTTCTTGCCGCTCAGAATGTTGGCGGCCTGGGTGGCCAGGCGTCCGAGGGTCTTGCCCGTCGCATCCACCACGTACCACTTGCGCTCGATCTCTTTGGCGCTCGGAATATAAGTCGACATCTCGCTCCCGCTTTCAAAACCCTTCAAACTGCAGACCCCACGGAACGGCCGGAACCGTCCGGGGAAACTTCTCAAAACCTGCGCAATTTGCCCATGCCAAACGGCTCAGGCGAAATTGAATGCCCACGACCAAACAACACTTGTTCGCGTGAGAGCCCTATAGGGGCTTCTTGACCATCGCTGGACCGGCAAAATACGACCGACAGAACCGGAATCCAGGAGGTGGGCTTGCGTTGTGCCTATACTTCTATTCCAGCTTCAATACGATCCGGAGGGAATGACGCACAGACCGGCAAACGCAACACCGCACAAGGACTTCAGAATAACCGAATTTTTATGGGGAGTCAATGAAATCAGCGCTTCAACGATCGCGTCGCGGAGGCAAGAATTCGATCGATTTGCGATAGCAACTCAGAATGTTCTTTTTCCGTGTTTACGGGAACTCTTTCAAACTCCTCGCCTGTGCGCAGATCTGCAAAGATTCCCATGGGGTCTTCGTGGAAGTGTAGGAAAGCTTTGGACTTACGGTAGAAAACGCCGGGACGTTTCTCCTGTAACCCCTCGCGCATCCGAATTCTGGCAATCAAGTCTGAGATTTGCTGTAGCGCTACAGCAGTCGCATGCTTCATTTCAAATGTGCGCCTCTCGGTTCCCTGCTACTTTGCGTTGACCAGCATGAATGGGTCCGGGACGGCGCGGCAGGCGACGGCGGAGTTTGGAACCCAGATGGTGCCGTCGGAAAGAGTTAGTGAGTCAAGGCGAATCCAGGTGACGGAGGCGAAGCCGGCGGTGGAGAGTTCGGTTTCAGCGCTGTGATCGTTGCTCAGAGCGGATGTAGTCGGACCGAACTGGACGGTCAGATTGCGAGTTATCTCCCAAGGATTGCTTTTTCCCGCGCCGTTGAACTGGAAGACGGAGCCGCTCTGAACGGTGTGGGGTTTGCCGTTGAGCCCGTGAACGGTGAGGTTTGCGCTAACAATATTTGCCGAGTGTAGGGGGTCGGTAAGTGAGAGATGGAGTCCGCGAGAGATGGAATGGCGATGGCCGTCATTGTCGACCGTAACGGTCGTGCCACCGCCGATCTGGCTGGCGTGCATGGAGACAGGGCAACCGGAGGCCTGATCAGATGGGGTGTTCCAAACAGTGAGGTTCATTGGTTGCGGCGCCAGCTTGTCCGGCTGTTGCGCAGCAGATGTGGATTGCGCCGCGACGGGGTTGGATGCGAGGGATGCGGAGAAAGTGATTGCGATTAACCACGTGAACCGCTTCATGACGACCTCCTGGACTGCTCACTTACGGAGTGGCTCTTGACCAGAACGGATGAGCGGAAGGAACTTGCAGGAAATATTTCGCCTTCCACAGACGCTTTCACGATACTCCTGGGGCTGGAGCCGGGCAATCGATTGTACCGGTGCATTCCTCTTTTTCGAGCCCATCAAAAGGACAGACCGAGTGGTAGCGAATTTCGGGACTGCACCTGATTGCGACCGTTTTTCTTGGCGTAATAAAGGGCTTCGTCCGCGTGATGGATTAGCAAAGACGGGTCCACATCCGCTGTAGGACGTATGGTCGCCACTCCCGCGCTGACGGTGACGATGCCAGCGGGATGCGAGATGTGTGGGATGTGCTTATCGGAGATGGCGAGACGGATGCGTTCGGCAATCAATACGGCTCCTTCGGAGTCGGCACGCGGCAGGAGAATAGCAAATTCTTCGCCTCCGAAGCGGGCGGCAAGATCGGTATTGCGCAAGGGAGCTGCAGCGAGGATTGTGCCGACTTCTCTAAGGCAATCGTCACCGGCGAGATGACCATAACGGTCGTTGTAGAGCTTGAAGTGATCGACATCAATGAGGACGACAGACAGGCTTACTCTTTCACGTGTGGCGCGCTTCCACTCGCGTGCAAGATGTTCGTCGAAGGAACGTCGGTTGGCCAGATTGGTCAGGTGATCGAGGGCGGCGATGGCATCGGCTTCGCGGTAGGCTTCGGTGAGCTCCTGATGAATGCGGTCACGGTCAGCCAAGGCGGCTGAGACGGCGTAGACCATGATGAGCGATATGCCGATGAAGCTTTGCAGGTAAAAGATGCTGTAGTTGAGCTGCGATGGATGAACCGGCGCGAATGGACCACTCTGTCTGGAGGTGAAGTAAGCCGCCGGAACAGCCATGAGGGACACTCCAATGGCAGAGCCTGAGCAGCCGAGGCGAAAGATAGCGAGAAGCAGCGCTGGAAGCAGGACGAAGACGATTGGGAAACCACTCTGCGCGAAGATAGCCACGGAGAGCGCGGTAAACGAGGCCAGGATGGCGACGGTTTCTCCTCTTTTGCCCTTGTGGAAAAGGATGGCTATCTCGTGCTTATCCATGGCGAGAACGAGCGGGGTCATGATCGCTATGCCGAGCATTTCGCCAAAGCACCAATTGGAGAGAGCGCGCAGGTCTCTTGGGTAAGAAAAGAGGATATCGAGGGTGGCGACCGTCAGTGTAGACGCGAGAGGGGCGAGGATGACTCCGAAGACAGCGAAACGCCTGAGATCCGAGACGGTAGTGAGGTCGAGGCGCTCGCTATTTTCTCTCGCGAGGAAATATGCTGCGAAGAGAATCTCCACCGTGTTGGCGATCGAGAAGATCAGCGACATGCGCAGGGAAAAGGGAAAGAATCCGTGAGCGGCGATGTTCGCCAGTACGCTGCTGACCAGGTAGCTGAACCAGTAGCGGCGGGGTAGTTGGAGAAGAAAACCGAGAAGCAATCCGTTGGCAGGCCAGAGGATGTCGGCTTCGGCGGGTGTCTGACCTAATGCGATGCCTCCCCAGCAGGCGAGAAAGCAAAGAAAGAGAATGCTGGAGTAGTTCCAGAAGTTGTCGGGGAAGAGAAAGCTGACGGCGGTGCTGAGGATGGATGGTTCCGTTGAGTCTGGGTCCTGGGAGTCGGGAGAGGTCTGCAGCTTGTTCATATGAAATGCCCTCCATCGAAGGGCAAATCATAAGCAAATTTCGTGCAAACTGTAAACTATTGAAAAGAAAAGGTTTTCTAGGAAGTTAAATAGAAAATTTTAGTAAAGCGTTTTGTCTTGGGAAGTAAAACGATTCGCCTTTTCAGGGAAAGAACTGCACAGGGGATGGGGCAATCTGGAGGCTTTGCGCAAACGATTGAGCGGTTTGTCTTGGATTGTGAAACACGAAACGGCTGACGTCTTTAGAAAACGTCAGCCGTTTGAGTGAGTTTCCCGGTGTGTCAGCCGCGTACGAGACGCCGCTGGAGCGATTCGAGGGTCTGGCCCTTGGTTTCGGGGTAGACAAGAAGGACGACGATGAACTGGATGACAGTCATGATGGCGAAGAAGACGAACGGCACGCCCCCGGATTTTGCCGCCAGGATCGGGAAGACCAAGGCGATGGCGGCGTTCATGATCCAGTGAGAGCTGTTGCCGACGCTCTGGCCCTTGTTGCGGACGACATTGGGGAAGACTTCGCCGATGTAGACCCAGATGACCGCGCCTTGAGAGACGGCGAAGAAGGCAATGTAGACGATGAGCAGCGGCAGCAGCGCGGAGTGGTGAGAATTAGTGAGGAAGACGTAGGCGACTCCGGCGAGGCAGACGGCATCACCGGCTGCGCCGATGAGCAGGAGGGTCTTGCGGCCAAGGCGGTCGATGAGGGTCATGCCGACCAGGGTGAAGATGAGGTTTGTCGCGCCGATGGCGATGGATTGCAGGTCGCCTGAGAGCTGGCTGAAGCCCGCAGAGGAAAAGATGCTGTTGAGGTAATAGAGAATAGCGTTGATGCCGGCGAGCTGGTTGAAGGCTCCAATGGTGATGGCGAGGAAGAGCGGATAGCGGTATTTCCAGCGGAAGACGGGCTCGTTGGCGACGGCGTGGCTCTCTTTGAGGGCGAGTTGAATATCGGCCAATTCGCCTTCGGGGTTGGGGTCGCCCATGAGCTTGAGGACGGCGAGGGCTTCGTCGATGCGGGATTTGGAGACGGACCAGCGGGGGCTGCGAGGAATGCCGAAGAGCATGATCAGGAAGAGAACGGCAGGGATGGCGGCGACGCCGAGCTGGGTGCGCCACTCCCATGCGCCGAGGTGCATTTCGCGGACGGCGAAATTGGAAGCGTAGGCGAGCAGAATGCCAATGACGACGTTGATCTGGAAGGTGCCGACCATGCGTCCGCGCCACTTGGCCGGGGCAAGCTCAGTGATATAGACGGGGCCGAGGACAGACGATGCCCCGATGCCGAGGCCACCAATGAAGCGGAAGAGGAGCAGCGAGTGCCAGTCCCATGCGAAGCAGCAGCCAATGGCGGAGATGACGTAGAGGACGGCGGTGATGCGGAGGGTTTCGCGGCCTCCTAATTTTTCTCCGATGACACCGGCGAAAAGCGCTCCGATGACGGTGCCGAGAACAGCGCTGAAGACGGTGACGCCCTTGGTGGTGTCGGTGAGGCCGTACAAGCGAGTCACCGAGTCGATGGCGCCGGCAATGACAGCGGTATCGAAGCCAAAGAGCAGGCCGCCGAGGGCGCCGCTTACCGTGGCCTTCATCAGGTAAAAATTGGGTTTCATTCTCAGCCCCGTTCAGGATTGGTTCGGAGACAACGGCCATCATACAGCTTTGAGAAAGCACCAGGATGGCTGCGTGTCTGGGGCTGCAATGCCCGCCGAATGATTGTAATGGAAACGATACCACTCTGCGTATGTCTTCAATTCGGGGCAGAGTTCCGGAACCGATGCCGTTAGAATGCTTGCAAACGCGGAACTTGGAGGACTAGGTTCTGTCCGGTCCGATCAGCTTCAATGCTTCATCAGCCCCCGAAAGGATCCAACATCCGTGAAAGCTGCATTCAGCCTCTCCTATGTTGCTCCCCTGCGTCTTCGGTCTTTTTCCCACCTTCGTACGCGCGCCTTTTTTTCTAACGCATTTCTGCTTCTGGGCATCACTGCGCTCGCTACGGCGGCCCTCGCCGACACTGTTGTTCTGAAGAACGGCGATCACCTAACCGGCTCCGTTACGCAAGTGGATGGCGGCAAGCTTACGCTGCATACCGATTACGCCGGCGACATTGCCATCGCGTTCGATCAGGTGGTTAGCGTTAAAACCGAAAAACCTGTCGTGCTTTCGCTTAACTCGAAAGAAGGCAAGAAGACCGTTACGCGAAAGGTCGAGATTACGGAGATCAATCGTACGACCGACGGATTTACCGTTGTAACCAAAGAAGGCCCGGAAACCGTCGCGAAGGCAGGCCTGACAACAGTGCGCACGCCTGCGGCACAGACTGCGTGGGAACAATCGCAGCATCCAGGCATACTGCATGGCTGGACGACCACAGCCAATGTGAGCTTTGCACTGGCGCGCGGCAACAGCAACACGACAACGCTGGGCACCGGCATTACGGCGCAACGGCCTACACCAACGGATAAGACGTCGATTTACTTCAATGACATCTACGCCCACACAACGGTCGTAACGAACGGCATCAGCGACACCAGCACTACCGCTGACAACATCGGCGCCGGTCTTCGCTACGACCACAATGTCAATCCCAAGACATTTGTCTTTGGCACCACCGACTTCTTTGAAGACCAGCTGCAGTATCTGGATCTGCGGTCTGTGGTGGGTGGTGGTTTCGGATGGCATGCGTTTAAGAGGCCGAAGCAGCAGATGGATGTGCTGGGCGGCCTGGTGTGGACACATGAAAACTACAGCACTGTTCCTGAAAACGACTCGACAACTCCGATTACTCCTGCAGTTCCGCCTGTAACGAATAGCTTCGCCGCGCTTGACTTTGGCGAGACGTACAACGCAAAGGTCGGTGCGAACAGTATCTTTACGGAGCAGGCGTACATTTTCCCGGATTTGCAGGATACGAGCCAGTACCGGTTCACGCTCAACTCTGGAATAACGACCAAGATCAAGTCGTTCCTGAGCTGGCAGACGACGGTCAGTGATGTGTACGTCACCGACCCGCCGGCGGGTACGAAGGATAACGACTTCATTCTGACTACGGGACTTGGGTTCACGTTTACGCGGAAATAGCTTCGGTGGCTTGGGCGAAGACGGCGCGATCTCTATCGAGACCGCGCCGTTTGTTTTTGAGTCAGTAGTTGCTATGGATGAGTGGCTGCGGCTGATTTGGGATCGCTGAAGACGACAATGTCGCCGAAGGTCTGAACACTGTTGTACTGCGGCACGTATGGCTTTGCTTCGTCGGGCGCGTGTATGCAACCGAGACAGACGACGAGGCACACGGGGGGCGCGGTGGGATCGGCGAAGGCAGTGGTGGAGTTCTGCACGGCCATGTAGCTGAAGCGGCGAGGTTGGTGGTCTTCATTCATGATGGCCATGACGGGATATTCGAAACGGAGCTGCGTGGCATCGATGCCGACGGATCGGCAACTATTGTTGCGCGCGGCGATTGAGGCCTGGATGAAGTTGTCAGCAACTTCGCGGTGATGGTCGAAGAAGTAAGTTTCGTTGCGGGGGTTGCGAAGGACACTGTATTTGTATCCGACGAGCGGGCGAGCGTTGTTGAGCATGGACAACGGGATCGCCAGCAAGAGAAGTAGAGCCGCGATGACTCCAGTGGATCGCGGCAACGCGCGTGCGAAGACGATGGCAGCGAAGGCCGCACCGAGGATGAAGTCGGGTAATTGCCAGCGGGCGTTCCACGGGGACCAGCGGATCATAATGGCGAAGAGCAGGAAGCTGCATAGGATGCCTGCGGCAAAAATAGCGAGCGATTTATCGAAGCTGCGAAAGCGCCAAAGAAACAGTATCGTTGCGAGCAACATGAGCGCGAAGTGCCCCTGGTTGGCTGATTGTGTTTCGCTAGCTGGTCGCCATTGCAAATCGAAGGGTGGCAGCGAGCCGCTCTGCGAGAAGATGAGCTGCTCGGGATCGTTGGGGTCGACGCCGAGAGTGAGCATGGCGCGGGAGAAGACTTTGGTGGTAACGGCGTTGATTTTTTCGCTGGGCACAGAGAGATTCAACGCGACATTGCGAAGAATGTTGGCGAGCGAACGGGCAGGCGTGATGTGGCCGTTGGCGTACAGGCGATGTTCGTTGGGGCCTGCTCCATCGAAATAAGGTGGACCGAGTACCGAGCCACTGAAGGCATAGTTGCGAGCCCAGAGCGGGCCGTTGACTGCGGCGAAGACGACTATCAGGAGTGGGACTGCAAAGAGAAATCGCTTGCGCGCCTGTGCATTCCAGACGAAGAAACAGGCGACGACTAATGGCGGAATGAATAGGTAGGCAGTGCCTTTGGAGAAGACTGCGAGTGCGAGCGCGCATGCCATGGCGAAGGCAAGAAGACGGCTTTGGCTATGACGCCAGCGCAACATGAGGAAGACGAGGACTGCGATCCAATACGAGAGCGCGTAGTCGTTCTTGGTGCCGGAGGCCGCGAGGATGCCGGTCTCAATGGTTGCGGCGATGACGAAGGCGAGAACCTGAGCGCGGCGGCTGCCTCCAAGTTCACGCGCGATGAGTGACGCTGCGATTGCGCTGCCGATGTATGAGAACCACTGAACGAGATTGGCGAAGCGATCGGATGCGCTGAGCAGCTGGAGGTGCAGAATCCAGTACTCCGAGAAGGGCGGCATGGCGATCTGCTGGCGGTCGATGGTGGGGTAGGGGCGGACGCTGCGATTGCCGATCCACTCGACGACGCGGGGCATGTGATATTCCATGGCGTCCCAGGTATTTGGGGCGCTGAGGATAGCGGTGAGTGCGATGAGTGCGGCGACAAGAGCGACGGCGCAGACCATGACCTGCTCGACTCGGTTGAGAGTGCGCCATGATGCGTGCAGGCGTTTGAGCATGGGTTCGGTGGAGTGCTGACGGCTGCTCCAGAACAACGCCGCGAGAAAGCTGATGAACCAGCAGATCGAGAACGTGAGACGGTCGATGGCTCGGAAGGCGCTTAGCGATTCGGTCATGAAGACCATGAACAGGCCGAGCGGGATGGTTGCGTAGAGGAATGAGTCTCGGAGACCGAAGCTTCTGCGATAGAAGCCAGCGGCTACTGCGATGAGAACCAGGACTGGCAGGATGGCAAGCAAAGGTGTCTCCGATGCTGAAGAGCGGTGATTTCTATGGGCGTTCGCCGCGCGTTTTGCGCTGAGGATAGCACAGGGGTGTTTCCGGTTTCCGTGAAGACCGCGGCTGGACGCGCCTGGCAGCCCAGGAGGAATCGGAGAGCTGTGTTGAGCGCAGGAAAAGAAAAATGCCCCAAGTAAAGCGATATATCTAGCCAAATGATGGTTGGGCGATGTAGAGTCTTCGGGAATGTCCAGGCGATCTTTTTGAGGGGTGTTATGACGGGATCGGGCGATGCCAGTGTGGCGCGCAGATTCCGACATGAGAAAGCATTCCTCTCGCGATTGCCTGACTGGGAGATCGAGAACCCATGCGGAAAACTATGATCGATGCGTTTCGTTTTTGCCGCCGTTTTGTGCCTGTGATAGCTCTTGCGTTTGGATACAGCGCTGGGCTGCTGGCGCAGCAGCCGGATTATCTGAACACGCAGTTGACGCCAGAAGCGCGTGCGCATGATCTGGTGTCGCGGATGACACTGGATGAGAAGGCGCAGCAGCTTGAGGACTGGGCGACAGCGATTCCGCGGCTGGGCGTGCCCGATTATCAGACCTGGAATGAAGCGCTGCATGGCGTGGCGCGCGCAGGGTATGCGACGGTGTTTCCGCAGGCGATCGGCATGGCGGCGACGTGGGACCCGAAGATGGTGCATGCGATGGGCGACATCATCTCAACCGAGGCTCGGGCGAAGTACAACGAGGCGCAGCGGGAGGGGAATCATCGCATCTTTTATGGGCTGACGTTCTGGTCGCCAAATATCAATATCTTTCGCGATCCGCGCTGGGGACGCGGGCAGGAGACGTACGGTGAAGACCCGTTCCTGACGGGAAAGCTTGCGGTTGGGTTCATCACCGGCGTGCAGGGAGACGATCCGGATCATCCGAAGGCCGTTGCTACGAGCAAGCATTTTGCGGTGCATTCAGGACCGGAGTCGGAGCGGCATACGTTCGACGTTCATCCGAGTCCGCGCGATCTGGAGGAGACCTATCTGCCGGCGTTTCGCGCGACGGTGGTGGATGGTCATGTGAAATCGGTGATGTGTGCTTACAACGCGATCGATACATGGTCAGCATGCGCGAACAAGAACCTGCTGGTGGATCATCTGCGCGGGGCGTGGGGATTCAAGGGATTTGTGGTTTCCGATTGCGGAGCGATTCAGGATGTGACGAATGGGCACAAGAACGCTCCGGATATCACGCATGCGTCGGTGATTTCGCTGGAGGCGGGAACGGATTTATCGTGCTCAATCTGGGCTCCCGGATTTAACACGCTGGCGGATGCGGTGCGGCAGCACCTGGTGTCGGAGGATCTGCTGACGAAAGCTGCGGAGCGGCTGTATACGGCACGGTTTGAACTTGGCTTGTTCGATCCGCCGGGATCGAGCGCGCTGGACAAGATTCCATTCAGCGCGAATGACTCAGCAGCGAACCGGGCGGTATCGCTGAAGGCTGCGGAAGAGGCGATGGTGCTGCTGAAGAACGATGGTACGCTGCCGCTTGCTTCTGGAAAGTCAAAAGCTCCGGCGAACATTGCAGTAGTGGGACCGACGGCAGACCTGATCTTTTCGCTTGAGGGCAACTACAACGGTGTCCCGCATCATCCGGTGGAACCGGCGGATGGGATTGAGGCCGAGTTCCCTGCCTCGCGCATTCACTATGCGCAGGGCTCGACACTGGCTGAGGGCGCGAAGGTGCCAGTGCCGCGTACGGCGTTTAGCGAGGGGCTGAAGACGGAGTTCTTTGCAACGACAGATTGGACGGGGCGACCGGTTGCGGCTCGTGCGGATCATGACATTCAGGCAGAGTGGGGCGACTCGCTGCCGGTGCCGGAACTCCGCACGCATGACTACTCGGTGCGGTGGAAAGGGACGCTGACGGTTCCGGCGCCGGGGCATTACACGTTTTCAATTGAACCCGCGGACGCTTTTCCGTGGTCGCCAAAGGACAGCTACCGGCTGACGCTGGATGGCAAGGTGGTAGGCGAAGGCGAATTACGGCATCACATCGATGCGGCGGCGATGGGGAATTTTCATTTTGCCAAGGGAGCTTCGCCGACGGCTCCGCCGATTATGAATGGCGGCCAGCCGGCTACGGTTTCGGTGGATTTTACGGACACGAATGCGCATGAGTTCCGGCTGGAGTACAGTCATTCGGGCGATCAGGCGGGAGGAGGGATTTATCTGAAGTGGGAAGCTCCGGCGCAGGCACAGTTAGATGAGGCTGTGGCCGCAGCGAAGGCTTCGGATGTGACGGTGGCGTTTGTGGGGCTTTCTCCGCAGCTTGAGGGCGAGGAGATGCCGATCAAGATTGACGGCTTTGCAGGCGGCGACCGGACGAAGATTGTGCTGCCGAAAGCACAACAAGACTTGCTCGAAGCCGTGGCTGCAACCGGCAAGCCGCTGGTGGTGGTGCTGATGAGTGGCTCTGCGGTTTCTCTGCCGTGGGCGAAGGATCATGCGGGGGCGATCATCGAGGCATGGTATCCGGGTGTTGAAGGCGGGACGGCGATTGCGAAGACGCTGGCGGGAGAAAACAATCCGGCTGGACGGCTGCCGGTGACGTTTTATCACTCGGTAGACGATCTGCCTCCATTTACCGAATACAGCATGAAGAACCGCACCTATCGCTACTACACGGGCAAGCCCGAGTGGGGATTTGGGTTCGGGTTGAGTTATGCGAAGTTCACTTATGGGCCGGTGACTTTGTCGTCAAGCAAGCTGGAGGCGACTGAGGCTGCGGCGGCGCCGCTGGTGGCGAAAGTGACGGTAAAGAATGTGAGCCAGATTGCCGGGGATGAAGTAGTAGAGGCGTATCTGAAGACTCCGCAAGCAGGAGGGCCGACCCACTCGCTGGTGGGTTTTGAGCGGGTGCATCTGCAGGCCGGCGAAACGCGCGACGTGGAGCTGAAGATCGAGCCGCGGCAGCTTTCGAGCGTGGATGAGAAAGGCGAGCGCAGCATTCTGCCGGGCAAATATGAGCTGACGCTGGCGAGCACGCAGCCGCTGGAGACGGAGACTAAGTCGGAGGCGAGTTTTACGATCAGCGGAACGCAACCGTTACCGCATTGAACGCGATTGTAGCCTCAAATGGCCTTGAATCAATTGCTGTCACGCCAATAGGCCTGCCGTGCTACCAGTGTGTTTTCGGACAGTTTCTTTTTTAGCTGCACATGGATTGAGTGGAAGCCCGGCTGGCTGGAGTCCGGATAAAAGCTGAGCAGATAGGTGTTGGCAAAATCGGTTCGCAGTGTCGCTAACACGTTTTGCAGTAGGTCTGCATCATCGAGCCAGATGTGTTCTCCGCCGGTAAGATCGGCAGACTCCGCTGAGGTGTCTGTCTGCAATCTCGATACGATGCGATCGAACTCAGCCTTGGCATAAGTTGCTTCGTCAGATGCCGGGCTCATCTTCTCTTTCTTTGGCCGTTTCTGCTTGTGAATCCTGTTTGATGTACGCGGCTTAAATGCCATGCTGTAGACGGTGATATTATTCTCACCAAGCTGCCGCGCCACAGCTGCAGGAGTGATCAAGCTATGCTCATCCTGTGGTTGACTTAGCAGAAGAATGACGCGTCGCAAACCTATCGGCTGCGCTTTCAAAAGGCCAGCAGCACCGTTGAGTGCGTCTATAACGGCAGCACCAGCATCGCCGCTTCCCGGATTTCGGAAAGCATATTTAAGACCATCGAAACGATCCGGGAAATTCCAGGTTTCTTCTATATGGCTGTCGAAGGTCACGAGAGCTACATGAGGAATAGAGGAGCCAAACATCGCACTGACAAGCCCAGTCAGCGTTTGATAGCTCTGAAGCTGCATGGGAACGCGGCTGCCTACCTGCATTACGACAACCAATGCCACGCGATCCATATCGACATGGTCGGCTTGTATCTTTTGTGGCTGTCCGTTGTCAGTAACTCGAAAATCGCCTGCGCTCAGCCCAGACACCATATCTCCTGATGCCGATCGCACCAGTACCGGCGTTAGTACGAGGTTGCTGGACGCACCAATCAGCGGCAGCGACGCGGGAGCGGCTTGCGCCCATATCGGGGCGCGCAACACGGCTGCGGCAATGAAAACCAGCACTGTGCGAAGCAATACAAGCGCGTTGCCGCGGATCTCCTCCAAGTACATCCTCCGATAGCTTTGACTGTTGACGCCGGGCGGAGTCATCCGCGCCGGAAGGGTGGTTTACAGGCCTGATCCTGTCACCAAAGCCAATAACAGTACGGTTATTCATCCTTCTTATTGGCGAGGCCTATAAAACCAAGTACCATGAATGCTGTGAAGCGTAAAGGAAGCCGGACCACAGTTGCCAGTAAACCAGATATTCGAACCGTAGCGGCACTTGCCAAGGTTTCCATTGCGACGGTTTCGCGGACGATCAATGCCTCGCCTGCCGTAAGTGAGAAGCTGGCGCAGCGGGTGTGGCAGGCGATTGAGCAGCTCAATTACTTTCCCAACACGCATGCGCGGAGCCTGGTTTCAGGGCGTAGCCGCATTCTTGGCATCATTGTTGAAAACATTACCAATCCCTTCTTTCCTGAGTTGATCGCGAGCTTTGAAGAGATCGCGGTGGCGCATGGATACGAGATTCTGGTGAGCTCGACGAACAACGATGCGCAGCTTTTGACCAACTGTGTGCGCCGCATGCTGGAGCGCAAGGTTGAGGGCGTGGCGGTGCTGACGTTTGGCGGTGAGGAACCGGTGCTGGATCAGCTGGCGATTCACAACATGCCGATTGTGCTGGCGGAGTTTCACCTCGACGACCCTTCGGTGAGCACAATTCTGCTGGATTACTCGGCGGGTATTCACGAAGCGGTGCGGCACCTGGTGGAACTGGGGCATACGCGCATTGGATTTCTTGCCGGTCCGCATGTGCTGCATTCGGCACTGACGCGGCGCGAGGCGTTTGAGCAGACGATGCATGAGGTGGATCTGCGCGTGCACAAGAACTGGATCATCGAATGCGATCACACGCTGAAGGGCGGCGTGACGGGTTTTGAAAAGCTGATGGCTTTGCCGTCACGGCCAACGGCGCTGATCTGCTCGAACGATATGACGGCGATTGGCGTACTGCGCGCGGCGTATATGGCGAATCTGCGCGTGCCTGAGGACTTGTCGGTAATCGGGCTCGACGATATCGACTTTGCCGAGTTCACGCTACCGCCGCTGACGACGATCCGGCTGTCTCGCCATGAGCTGGCAAAGGCCGCATTCGACGCACTGCGTTTACAGGCAGAAAAGTCATCGTCGGCTGAAAGCATGATTCAGCGTGAGTTTCTGGTTTCGACAAGCCTGGTGGTACGGGGATCGACCGCTGCTCCGGCGGCTGAAAAGTCTGCCTCAAAATCCAAGACTTCCCTGCGCGACTAAATCTCTACGACAACTTTTCCCAGCGAGCCTGCTTCCACGGCGGCATGTGCGGCAGCAATATCTGCAGTGGTGAAACGCTGCTGATTGAGCAAGGGGTGAAGCCTGCCAGCATCGGCCATGCTTGCGCATCTGGCGAGTATCTCTCCGTGATGAGCGCGGCCAAATCCAGTCAATAGCGGCATAAGCGTGAAGACGCCGGAGTACGTTGCGCCTCGAAAAGAGAGTGGAGCGAGCGCATGAGTTCCCCAGCCGAGGCAGCTGAGCGCATGGCCGGTGTAACGCCTGACGGCGAGGAATGATGCGTCGAGCGTTGAGCCGCCGACGGTGTCGTAGACGATGTCGAAGCCATCACCTGCGGTGTGTTCGGCGATATACTGCTCGACTGTCAGCGCGCGGTAATCGATCGGCGTAGCGCCGTACGATTCCACGACATGTTTCTTGTTCGCAGAGACGGTAGCGAAGACCTTTGCACCGAATGCGCGTGCGATCTGGACGCCGACATGGCCGACCCCGCCTGCTCCAGCATGGATGAGAACAGATTGGCCGGAGCCGACCCTGGCGCGATCGACGAGGCCTTCCCACGCGGTGATGGTGACTAATGGCAGTGCGGCTGCTTCACGCATGGAAAGCGACCTGGGTTTGTGGGCGAGAAGAGCTGCGTCGGCGAGGATGTGCTCTGCAAGGGTGCCCTGATGACCGCCGACGCCGCCAACCATGCCGAAGACTTCATCGCCGGGTTTGAAGGCAGTAACGGCGGAGCCTGTTTCAACGACGGTGCCCGCCATATCGAGACCTAGAACTGCGGGCAGTGGTTGCTGTGCGTGGCCGGCGTTGCCTGCGCGGATCTTAGTATCGAGCGGATTGACACCGCTGGCCTCGATGCGGACCAGAACCTGATCTGCTGTGGGAGTGGGGAGAGCTATTTCGGTTTCTCGGAATGGACCGTTTGACTCTTCGATGATCCAGGCTCGTGTTTGCATCGGATGCTCCATTGGATGGTGGATGCGGCGTGTCTTCACTACTTCCGGGTCTTCACAACTCCGGGGTGGGATTGGCTAGCGTTGCGTAGCTGCGCAGCCAGAGGGCCACCTGCAGTTGCAGCGAGGCGCACCAGGCTGCATGCATCGCTTCGACTTCGGCCTCGCTGTGCCCCTGTGTGGCCAGATAAGGACGGATGGTCTGGTTCATGACGGCGACGAAGGCGACAGCGTCATGAAGCGGAACGAATGGAGTGGATTCGACTCCGTCGGTCTGATTCTTTTTGAGGCTGGTGTGGCGAAGGGCTATCTCATGCTGGTAATTGAGCCACGACTGATCGTATGTACGGAGGCAGGTGTCTTCAATCCACTGCACGAAGCGGAGGTTAGTGGCCGCAAGATAACCGGGCCGTGGATCGCCATTGACTGCACGTGAGTGGCGCGCAAGATGTGGGATGCCGGCGATGATGCCGCTGCGCCACTTCTGCACGATGGCAGGAGCCTGCGGAGCGAGCACTACGCCCGCCATACGCAGATACCGCTCCGTATCGTCGGTGAAGCCTGCGCTGATCTTGAAGTGTTGCAGCTCTTCAAGTGTTACTGGCGACGACGGAACGCCGGCTTTGCCGTAGTCATATCCGTGAATGTCGTGCTCTCCGTTCTCCATGCTTATCCATTTTTGCCGATGGGCGGAACTTTGGAAAAGAGCGCGACCAGGCCTTCGCAAAGCGTGGGGTGGGTGATTATGGCGTCGCGCAGGGCGGTGTATGGAAGATTGCCGAGCATGGCTACTTGTACCGCTGCCATGATTTCTCCGGCACCGACACCGAAGCCGGTGAAGCCGAGAATGCGGTCGCCGTCAGCTTCGACGAGCGCCTTGAGAAAGCCCCGCGTTTCGGAGAGCGTGCGGGTACGAAGATCGGCGGCCATCGGAATCTTTGCCAGACGATACGGAATACCGTTTCGCTTCGCTTCTGATTCGGTTAGACCGATGGAGGCAAGCTCGGGATCGGTGAAGAGACACGATGGAACCTGGCGTCCAGTCGTGACGCGATTGCCTCCAGCGATGTTGTCGCGGACTATGCGAAAGTCGTCAAAGCTGATGTGGGTGAACTTGGGACTGCCAGCAACATCGCCGATGGCCCAGGTGTGCGGCGCAGTGGTTTCAAGCCGCTCGTTGACGCGGACATAGCCGCCGGATAGTTCCACGCCTGCTAAGTCAAGGCCAAGACCGTTGGTGTTTGGTGCGCGTCCGGCAGCAACCAGGATATGAGTTCCTTCAAGCTTGAATATGTGATCGACGCCTTTCTCCCGTTCATATGCGCAGACTTCGACCGTGACCGACTTGCCGGATTCTCCGCTTACGCTGAGTGGGTAGGCGTCGGTCAGGACGGCGATCTTTTCTTCCGAAAAAAGCTCTGCGATTCCGGCGGAGACGTCTTCATCAACGGAAGGCAGTAGCCGCGCGAATCGTTCGATAAGGGTGACTTCACTGCCAAGCCGCCGCATGGCTTGGGCCAGTTCCAGACCAATGTATCCGGCGCCAAGAATGATGAGGTGTTCTGGAAGCTCGTCGAGATCGAGAGCCTCGATGTGCGTGAGTGGACGCGCTGCTGCCAAACCTTCTACGTCAGGAATCGATGCGCGCGTGCCAGTTCCGATCACCACATCTGTGCCGCGCAAGATCCGCGTTCCGCCCTCGTTTAGATCGACGCGAATGGTGCGTGGGGCGATGAAGGTGCCTGTCCCCATGATGAGTTCCGCTCCACTCGAGCTGAAGTTGTCGAGGTGCATCTGCACCAGTCCCTCGACCATGCGGCGTTTACGACCCTGAACCGTGCGCATGTCGACTCGCAATTCCGCGCCGACTACATCGTCCTCTGCCTCCAGATGCATGCCGAATTCATTACCACGGCGGAAATATGAGGCGACTTTGGCGCTGTGGATGATGTTCTTGCTCGGCAGACAGGCCATGTTGGGGCAGGCTCCGCCGATCCACTTGCGCTCAATAACAGCGACGCGTTTGCCCTGACGCGCGAGCGTCCAGGCCAGGTATTTGGTGCCTTCGCCGCAGCCGAGAACGACGAGATCATAGTCTTCAATAGTGTGAGAGGACGAAGCGGTATTGCTAGCGGATGCTGACATTGAGTTCTCCATATCGGATTGAGGACAAGGGCCCTGCAGGGCGCATTTGCGTGAGGTTTTCGGATCTAATGATTGCGAAGACCGTCGAGTAGGATGTTGCAACCTGGGGAAAAGTTTCAACTTGACGGATTACGTTGGGACAGGCGCATAGGCCGCTATGTCAGGATACAGGTTGTACTATGCTCGATCGATGACTTGATCTATGGTCCATCGCGTGATGGTGAGCTTTTGATCCGGAAGATGCAACAGTCGAAGACAGGCATGACGTGCATCTCGCGAACACATGTTTGCGCGAGCACTACATATGATGCCTGCCGATCCGCACTAGAACTTGTAGCTGAGTCCAATGCCGAAGACATCGCGGGCTTCTAGATTGACCGGCACGATCGCAAGACCCGCCGGTGTGGGCAATTCGGTGTAGCCGATCTGGCCTGCTACCTGGCCCGCGCCAATATCGAAGGAGAAGCGCGGGTTCTCACGCTGGGTGATGCGGACTGCGTAGTCCAGCGTGGTGGGGATGTTTCCTCCGCCGGGAACGACTGCGGCGAGATTCTTGACGTGGTAAGGCTCCTGCGTGAATCCAGCGGCGGGAACAATGGCGGTATGCCATGGGCCGGGCAGCGGGATGCCGACGCCGCCGAAGAAGCGGCCTCCGAAGCGTGTGGCCTGGCCGCCGATACCGTAAATGGAGGCGTTGGTCGCCTTCCAGCCGATGTTGACGAGCAGTGGCGGACGGATATTCAGAGCCGTCTTGGTGACGGCAACGTAGATATCGCCGTTGGTGTAACTGGTGTCTGCAATGGAGCCTGAAACGAAGTGGTCTCCGGTGCGGACGACGAAGCCAGCGGCGACGCCGGGCGTCCAGTTACTGCCGAAGGCGTCTTCCTTGAGCACGACGGCTTTACCGTGGAAGACGTTCATGCCGGGGTATTCCCAGAGGCTGCTGAAATAGGGGTTATCTCCGTTGGTGTGAGCGCTGCGGGTGTAACCGAACTCGACACGGTTGGCGATGCCCTCGGTGACGCTGCCAGTCATGATGTCGCCGATGACGCTGCCAGCGTGTACGTAGTGGAAACCGACGGCGGGATGAGAGAAGACTTGTCCCTTATTGGACTGGACGACATAGGCGGTGGGCGTGATGAAGCCGCCGGTCTGACCTTCCAGGGTGAGGTTTTGAGCCCGTGCGTTGTGGACTGTGAAAGCAGATGCGAAAACGAACATCGCTGAGAAAAGGATGGGGGAGGGTTGTTTGTTCACTACAGATACTCCTGACGAACCCAAGGATTTTGCCTTGACTGAGGGATAGTTTGTCAAATTGCTGTAACGTTTCACGCTTCTGGTCTGAGCTTGAAGATAAGGACCGGATGGTAGACTCCAGCAATGGCTGTGGACGGTTTGGCTGGGCAGAAACGCGGGTTGTTTGTCACGTTTGAGGGGCTGGATGGATCGGGAAAGACGACGCAGATCCGCAAGCTGAGTGCGTGGCTGGAGCAGCGAGGCGTGGAGTTCGTGGTGACCCGGCAGCCCGGCGGGACCGAGACGGGTGATCGCATTCGCAAGCTGCTGCTGGATTCGAAATCGGTGGGTCTTGCGCCGCGGGCAGAGCTCGCGATGATGTTTGCCGACCGCGCACAGGCGATCCGTGAAGTGATTGAACCGGCGCTTGAAGCAGGCAAGGTTGTGGTCTGTGACCGGTTTACCGATTCAACGGAGGCGTATCAGGGCGGTGGGCGTGAGCTGGGATCGGATCTGGTGCTGGAGTTGCACCGGCTGATCTGCGGTGATTTGATACCGGATCTCACGCTGCTGCTGTTACCCGATCTTGCGGCATCGCTCAAGCGGGCACGACGGCGCAATGACAAACACACCGCCAAGACGGGTACGGATGAGAGCCGGTTCGAGCGCGAACAGGACGCTTTCTTTGAGCGGGTGCATGCAAAGTATGAGGAGATTGCTGTGCGGGAGCCCTTGCGTGTGATTGTAGTTGATGGCGATCTCGATATCGAGGCGGTGCATGAGCGGGTTATAACTGCAGTATCGGCTCGGCTCGAAGCATGGCAGTCACAGCACAAAACGTCCGCGTAAATGGAGAAGCTGCCGTAGCTTCCGACCCAATCATTCACAAAGGGAAATATCGCTTTCCGCCTGGATTGCGATTGAATCTGCCGCTGTATACCGGGCGCAGCTTTTTCGATCGCACAAACCCGATACTGCTCTTCGAGTATCTGCAGCGCTATGGACGCGCGGCGCATTACCGGCTGCTGTGGCATCACATTGTGCTGCTCAACGATCCATCGGACATTCGTGAAGTGCTGGTCGACAAGGCGCAGTGCTTCATTAAAGAGCGCACGCAGAAGCGCATGAAGATTCTGCTGGGCGATGGGCTGATTACCGCGGACGGCGAGGTACACAAGCGCCATCGACGAATTGCGGCACCGGCGTTTCATCGGCAACGCATTCAGGCATATGCCTCGACCATCGTGGAATATGCAGCGGCAATGGCGGATGAATGGAAGCCTGGCAAGCAGATGGATGTTGCTGCCGAAATGATGCGGCTGGCGCTGCGTATTACCGCCCGCACGCTCTTCGACACCGAAGTGACAGAGGAGATTCACGCGATCAACGACGAAGCCAATGCGGTGATGGATATTTACAACGACCTGATTGCGATGCCTCGCGCGGAGGATCTGCTGCGGTGGCGTGTGCCGATTCCAGTGCTCAAGAGATTTCAGAGGTCGAAAGATCGGCTCGATTCTGTAGTAGACCGCATGATCGCCCGCAAACGAGAGGAGATGGTGCGAGTGGGACGCGAAGCGGAATCGGCGCGAACCGATCTGCTGTCGATGCTGATCGCGGCACGTGATGAAGAAGCACGTAGTGGTGGCTTATCTGACCTGGAACTGCGCGATGAAGTGATGACGATTTTTCTCGCGGGCTACGAGACGGTAGCGAATGCGCTGGCGTGGACGTGGTTGCTGCTGGGGCAAAATCCTGAAGTGGAAGCAGAGCTCATTGCGGAGCTGCGGCGTGTGCTGGGCGGCCGGCTGCCGACGCTGGACGACGTTGCGAAGCTGACGTATACGGAGATGGTGTTTGCCGAGGCGATGCGGCTGTATCCGCCGGCATGGGCCATGGGACGACAGGCAATATGCGATGTGGAGATTGGACCGTATCACTTTCCCAAGGGGACGTTTCTCTTCTTCAGCCAGTACATTGTGCATCGGGATCAGCGGTTTTACGACGAGCCGCTGGAGTTTCGTACGGAGCGGTTTACGCCGGAGGCGAAGGCGCAGCGGCCGCGGTTTGCTTACTTCCCTTTTGGGGGCGGGGGCAGGCAGTGCATCGGTGAATCGTTCGCATGGATGGAAGGTGTGCTGGTGCTGGCAACGCTGGCGCAGCGATGGCAGCTTGATGTTGTGAAAGAGCAGAAGATCGCGCTGCAGCCGAAGATTACGCTCCGGCCGAAGCATGGAATTCGAGTGATTCCGCACATGAGGCAGAAATAATCTCTTGTTGATCTTTGAGTTGCGAGTGCATCGAAAATTGTGCACGCGAAAAACGATGCCTAAACTGACCCTGCATTCAATTGCTCAGATCTATTGCGCCGACTACGACTGGCGAATTCTGCGCAACTGCTTACACTACGGCAGACCAACCCGTTGATTTAATGCAGCATCCACTTTATTGAAAGCAGACTGCTCGCTGGATACGCTTAAAAGTGAGCAAGAGTGGAGGATCTATGGGGAAGACCGGGTTGGAGGTTATTGGCCTGTACGCAACTGCCACCGGCGCCGAAATTGCCCTGAATCGGCTGATTTCGGCAGGATACACATGCGACGAAGTATCGCTGTTGATGATGGACGCGTATTCGACACGCCAAGCGGCAACGAATGCGAGTATGCGACACCGGTATGACGCAATAACAAGCAGCATGATCGGCGGCACGCTGGGTTCGCTGGATGGAATCGGTTCCGTGGTGATACCTGATGCGGGACCTGTAATTGCGGCGGGCCGCATGATGAAGCTGCTTGAACTCAATGATGCGAGTAGCATCACGGACGCGCTGGCAAGCATGGGAATGTCGGAGTCCGATGCACAGCACTATGAGGGTCGCCTGAAAGAGGGCGATGTATTCCTAAGCCTGCGCTGCGCAAGTCAGGCCGAAGCGCGCCGGGCAGAGATGATATTAATAGCGTCCCACGGCGACGAGGTTGCGGTGTTGAGTGAGGCCCCTGTGCGATGGCAATCCATGGAGAAAGAACCTTACGTCAGCACGCAGCAACGGGAGTTGCAATCGCTTTAGATTCGTCTCGCTCTTATTTCCAGATGATCTTGGTCAGGGTGCATTGGCTTGTATCCTGAAGGCGGCTGTTCGATAGAGCAGCCGCCTTTCTCGCTTCGGAGCTACTTTCCTCTGCTATGTCCATTCTTCAGCCCTCACGCAGGCGCTGAAATCTGCGCACCCAGCATCTTCTCTTGCTCGATGTCCGCCGCAATCGCTACACTCGGTGAGCGCTTTGGCGATGTTTCCATGCGAAATGCTTGAGGAGACGGTGGCTTTAGGATGATGGACAAGAGGGATTTCTTGAAGAAATCAGGTGCAGTGGTAACGACGGCGCTGCTGTCTCGCTTTGCGCGTGCGGATGAACCTGCGCCGCATCAGACCAACTGGTCCGGCAACCTGCGTTATCATGCCGATCATCTGTATGCTCCGCACAGCGTTGAGGAAGTGCAGAAAGTGGTGAAGGAGTGCAAGAGCCTCCGTGCGCTTGGCTCGCGGCACTCGTTCAATACCATTGCCGACAGCATGGCGAACCAGATCTCGCTGGTGCATCTGGATTCAATGGAAGTGGATGCAGCGGCAAAGACTCTTACGGTGGGTGCCGGCGTGCGTTATGGCACGGTGGCTCCGTGGCTGGATGCGAAGGGATTTGCGCTGCACAATCTCGCTTCCCTTCCGCACATCACGATTGCTGGGGCGATTGCGACGGCTACGCACGGGTCGGGCGTAAAGAACGGCAATCTCTCAACCGCAGTGCGTGGGCTGGAGATTGTGACCGCCGATGGAAACGTGGTGCATCTTGGGCTTGACGATGAGCACCTGAAAGCGGCTGTCGTTGGGCTGGGCATGATGGGCATCGTCACGAAAGTGACGCTGGCGGTGCAGCCGCGATTCGACATGGCGCAGGTGGTGTACCGCAATCTGTCGATGGATCAGTTGGAGCACCATCTTGAAGCGGTCTTTAGTGCCGGTTACAGCGTGAGCATGTTCACCGACTGGCAGAACAACCGCATTGCGCAGGTTTGGGTGAAGAGCCGTGTGAAGGATGGCGAGAAGGCTGCGATATTGCCGGACTTTTATGGTGCGAAACCTGCGGATCGCAACATGCATCCGATTGAGGCGAACTCAGCGGAGAACTGCACGGAACAGATGGGAGTTCCGGGGCCGTGGTATGAGCGGATGCCGCACTTTAAGATGAACTTCACACCTTCGAATGGTGCAGAGTTGCAGACGGAATATTTTGTGCCGCGCGCGAGGGGTTATGAGGCGATTCGCGCGGTGGAGTCGCTGAAGAATGAGATTACGCCGCATCTCTTCATTACTGAACTACGCGCGATTGCCGCCGACGATCTGTGGATGAGCATGGCGTATGAGCGCAAGTCGATGGCGATTCACTTTACATGGAAGATGCAGACCCCGGAGGTGATGGGGCTATTGCCGAAGATCGAGGCGAAGCTGGCTCCATTTGGAGCACGTCCGCACTGGGCGAAGCTGTTCACTGTGCCGCATGCAGAACTGGCGGCGCGGTATCCGAAGATGGCGGCGTTTCGCGAGCTTGCTGAGAAGCATGATCCGCAGGGGAAATTCCGGAATGAGTTTGTGAATCGGAATGTGATTGGGGCGTAAGACTAAATCTTGCGGGCTAGGTACTTGAGGTAGCTCACGGGGTGGCGGATTGCTCCACGAAAACTGAAGCCTATCTTGGCGTCCATGATTCCCATGAGAGCGTAAGTCTCACCATTCGACCCAACCATCTCTCCAACATGCGTTCGTGTTGGCTGTAGGATCTGCAATCCTTCGTGCAACGTCACAGCGAGAATTCTGCGCCCTACGACTAAATTCTGACGAATGGCAATGGTGTATGTTCCCGGATTCGCAGACAGACGAAATGCCCCGTTTTCGTCCGCGGTCGTGGTTACGACGACGCCCGAATTGGTAGTAAGCATAACCTGTGCTTTGCCAACTGGCACAGATCCATTCGGTGCAAGAACGGTACCGGTGAGAATCGCCTGATTTGTTTGATTTCCCTCTTCGGCTGTTTTCGCCAACGCAGTGGTGGAACCAACAGCGATTAAGAGTGACGCTGCGAATCCCGCCAACTTTGCGGTCTTCTCAGTTTTGGGATGGATACCTTCCAGTGTGACAAGTGACTCATCGAAGCGGCGAGTAACGCGTCCGCAGAATTTGCCGCCCGTTTGAATCACGAGGTCTTCAATGGCCTTTGGACTCATCGTGGCGAGGTTATGCACATCCTTGTCACAATGGGCGCAATGACGTGATCGTGCGTCGCCCTGCATGGCATCCCACGATTCCGTGCATGGGTTGGAGACGGTCAGGCTTGCCAGCAGTTTTTTCTGGCTCATGCAGGGGCCCTCGGAAAGTCTGGAGCGAGTGTAGCAATTTCCACAGTGGCCGTCACGGATCAACTGCGGCGTAAAAGAACAACCTGCTAGCCTCGAAGCATGAGCTTCCGGGATTTTCTGGGGAATCGGGCGACGGCGGACCGGCTGCGCGAGAGCGTGTTGCATGAGCGCGTACCCCAGGCTGTGATCCTAGCCGGGCCGAAAGGCGCGGGCAAGTACACACTGGCGCTGAAGTTTGCCAGGCTAGTGAACTGCCTTGCTCCCGTGGAGCGCGACGGGTTGCCGGATTACTGCGGCGTTTGCCGCAACTGCGAGCGCATTGGCGAGGCGGAAGTACTCGATGCAAAGGTAGCCGAGGCAGTGGAGGCGCGCGAGGGATTACGCGAGGTGGATAAGAAAGAGACGCGCATCTTTATCCAGCCGCATCCGGATGTGCTGATTGTGCCGCCCGATCCACCGCAGAACCTGATCAAGATCGGCCAGGTGCGGCAGGTGATTCATAACGCGTATTACCGGCCGCCGGTGGATGCGAAACGAGCGATTTTCCTGTTTACTTCGTCGGCATTCATGAAAGAAGCCGCGAACAGCCTGCTGAAGGTGCTGGAAGAGCCGCCGCGGCGGTGCACGCTGATTCTGCTTTCGGAGAATCCGGCGGAGATGCTGCCGACGATTCGTTCGCGTGCGATGCTGTACCAGCTAGGTGCGGTGCCGACGGAGGAGCTTGAGCAGTTGCTGGCTGAACGAAGGCCGGATTTGAAGGGCAACCGAAGGACGCTGGTAGCTCGATTATCCGAGGGCGCTGTGGGACGCGCGCTGGGGTTCGATGTGGAGGCGTATGTAGCAAGCCGGCAGGATGCGCTGATGATGATTCGCTCAGCGCTGCGCGAGCCGGATTATTCGTCGCTGTTTCGCACGACGGAGACATATCGAGGGGGCGCCGATGGCCAGGAGAAGACTCTGAATCTGCTGCACGCAGCGAATCGGTTGCTCGAAGATCTGCTGATGATCGTTTCGGGAACTCCGCAGCTGGTGCGCAACGTAGATATAACTACGGAACTTGCACAGCTTGCGTCAGGAATTCGTCAGAATCATGAGCTGCGGCAGGCGCTAGAGTGGATTGAAAATGCAGCTTACGCGCTAAATGAAGTGGAACGGGGTATGCGGCGCAATCTGTTGCGTAATGTTTCGCTGGATGCGATGGCGTTGGCGATGGAACGGGGTTGAGAGACAAACCGACGGGACGCTTGCTATGCCGGGGTGGCATGAGGAAATCGAGTCAATGGGAAGAAGGGCCGAAAGAGCACAGTCTGAATAGCGCAGTTGCGTTACCAATGGAACGTGATCTGATGCGAATGCAACCAGCTACTCACCTCCGGCATCTTTAGAATTAAGTCATTCCGTTCCACGCGATTTCTGAAGCGGACGCTTGCGAGAGAGGTCTAGCGTTCCGCCCTGTATCGGTTCGCCTTGTTTCATCGTCTTCTTCTGCGTGCCTCACGAACTGGAAGCTCAGTCCGGCGGCCTTTTATTCACCAACAGAAGGCGGGATACGGCTCTTGCGTGGTGGTTTTATTGCATGTGAGGAATAGAGATATGAAAGAGCGAGATCTGAGCGATAAGAACATGAGATTGGCTTCGGACGCGGTTACAGGTGTGTTGGATCCACCAGCGGAAGCGGCTGAAACGAAGCCCACGCGATCGATTCGCAATGCTCCGCGGCGAGGCAGATCAATGACCGTTCGTCACTTCGCCGCATCTCCTATGGAAGATCCAGGGCCAAACCGGCAGGCAGAGCAGTTTTATTTACAGAAGCAGATTCAACAGCAGACGCAGATGGTGTTTGTGCTTGAGGATGGCTCGCGCATACAGGGTGTAGTCGAGTGGTATGACCGGCACTCCATCAAGGTACGCGGACGGTCGCGCACGCTGATTTTCAAGTCGGCAATCAAATATCTGTATAAGGCCGGCGAAGTGGGTATGGCTCCGTCGGAGTAGCAGGACGCGCGCTATTCCGCATCCGTACTAACGGCTGCCTTGTGCAGGCGGTCGCGCAAGGCGAGGCCTACGCCGCTGGCGGGCGGAAGCGGACAGAGGATGACATCACAACCCGCGGCGTCGAGGGCGCGAAGACCGGCGAAGAGTCTTTGAGCCAAGGTGTCCAGCTGCTCCCAGTTTCCCCAGGGAAAAATCTCTAACTCAGCGGGTGGGACCAACGTAAGGCCCGAAGCGTCTGGCATCAGAACGCCGATACGCTGGCCGGGAAAGCTGCTGCTATATGCGAGCAGAGCCCTGGCGCATCGCGTATTCCATCGCTCCTCGCAGCCGCTGAGCTCCACGAGAATGAGTCTTGCGCGCGGGGCATAGTGGCGGAGACCTACACCGGGAGATGGGAGAGCTTCAGGAGTGTGGCGGCTGGTGAGCTTGCTTTCTCGATAAAGCTCGGCCTGGCCCACCACGGCGCGTATCTGCGCGAGCGTAACGGCTCCTGGCCGGTAAATGAGCATCGGCAGCGTTGTGGTATCGAGTACGGTGGACTCAAGACCAACCTTTGTGGGCCCGGCGTCGATGACAGCGTCGATGCGGCCATCGAGATCGGCAAGCACGTGATCGGCGGTTGTCGGGCTGACGTGTCCGAACCTGTTGGCGCTTGGCGCGGCGATGGGAACACCGGCGCGGCGGATGAGCTCACGAGCGACAGAATGCGCAGGCATGCGAACGCCTACGAGCGGGCGGCCCGCGGTCACGGCATCGGGAACGGCCGCGGTGCGTGGAACCAGGAGCGTCAGCGGGCCTGGCCAGAAGGTGTCGATAAGGGCCTGTGCAGTTTGCGATCTAGGCAATGTGACTGTGTCGAGCATCGCCTTGCTGGAGATATGGACTATGAGGGGATCCCAGGAGGGGCGTTGCTTCGCGGAAAATATCCTAGCAACGGCGTTGTCATTGAGTGCATTGGCGCCAAGACCGTATACGGTCTCCGTGGGAAGAGCAACGGTGCCGCCATTGCGAAGAATACCGGCCGCACAGTTGAGCGCTTTGATCGACTCGGGAAGATCAAGATGGTCAGGATCAACGCGCAGCCGCTGGGTTTGCATCGTTCCATTATCCAAGAACGCGCGCGGAATGGCTAAGGCAGTTCTCCTTCAATCGTGCACCTGTTAATTCAACGATATGCGGTTTTTCTTGGGGGAAAACCGCGAAAACAGCAATTGCTCGCCGCATATCTGAAGGAGAACTGCTTTAATGCCGGGTTGTCGCCGACAATGTGTGGTGTTTTACACTTGGGCCATGAAGGCGATTGAGACGGAGATCAAGTTTCGCGTGACGGATGGCCCCGGGCTGGAACGAAAGCTGGCCTCGATTGGTTTTCATCTGGAAACACCGCGCAGTTTCGAGGCAAATGTCTTGTATGACACGCCAGACCGGCAACTGCGGCAGAAGCGTGAGCTGGTGCGGATTCGCCAGTACAACGGACGCTGGGTGCTGACGCACAAACGCGTGCCCGACTCAGGCATTGGCGAAGATGTGCACAAGCATCGCGTGGAGACAGAAACAGAGATAGCCGACGGCGAAGCGCTGGCTGACGTCTTCAAAGCAATCGGCTTGGCGCCCGCCTTTCGCTATGAAAAATGGCGTGCGGAGTGGTCCGATGGCGTGGGGCACTGTGTGGTCGACGAGACGCCGATTGGCCTCTACGCCGAACTCGAAGGCTCACCGGAGTGGATTGAGCGCGTGGCCGGTTTATTAGACGTGGCGCAGCGGGATCGCACGACGATGAGTTACGGGCGGCTCTTTGAGGCGTGGCGTCTGGAGACAGGCAGCACTGCTGAGAGTCTTACGTTTGCGGCGGTTACAGGCGCCGAGGCGCTCATCTAAGTCAAGACGAGACGCGGGGTGCACACGAAGCGGACCGCTGCATCCTTAAAAATTCTTCATGGAATCAAGCTAATGTTGGCGGCATGTTCGCCGATAGGTCTCACAGGCGACGCTTCGCCTCAGGTGATTCCAATGATTCAGGACAAACGGCAATCTCTCTCCGGGGTGAGTCGCGCAGCAATGCGGCTGCTCCAGGTTGCGGTTGTCGCAGGTATCGTTTCATGCGCCGCGCTGCTTCATGCCGAAGACCGCGCGGTCAAACAGCGAGTTTCCCCCGTTTACCCCGAGCTGGCGAGACGCATGCACATTGGCGGCGTGGTGCGGATCGAGGCCACGGTTGCGCCGGACGGCAGCGTGTCGGCAACCAAGACATTGAGCGGTAATCACATGCTCTCAGGAGCCGCCGAGGATGCGGTTCACAAATGGAAGTTTGTTCCCGGGAGTGAAGAGAGCACCGTCGAAGTCGCGATTGATTTCAAAACAACCGATTAGCCGTAGAAAAAGCAAAGACATCCACCAGGTTTCCTTTTCCCGGATCTTGCGAAAATCGGTTTTCCCTCTGCGGCGAAGCAGAAACGGGCGGGAAGGTCATCTTCCCGCCCGCTTTTTTTGAGTCGAGCAAAGCCGTTACACCGATGCGGCGTTACACCGTTGCCTCGGCGCCGTGGCACTTTTTGAACTTCTTGCCTGAACCGCAGGGGCAGGGATCGTTACGGCCCACCTTATTCCCAACGACGCGCTGCGCTGGTTCACTCGCACTGGAGCTGCCGGCCATTCTTGCCGCCGCCAGCTCACGCTGCTTTTTGCGTTCGAACTCCTTTTCGAGAGCATCGATCGTGGTAGCGGCGGAGCGTGTTTGCACTGCAATTTCCCGCGGCTGGGCGGGTGGTGGCGGTAGTTGCGAAGGAGCATGCGCAGCGCTGGCGACCGGAGGAGCTGCAGGCACAGTGCGATTGAGCTTTGGAGCTTCGGTGACTGGCTGGCCATCAGGACCGACAATCTGCATGCGGAAAAGGAAACGCGCGGTGTCTTCCTGGAAGCGATTCATCATCGTCTCGAACATCTCAAAGGACTCTCTCTTGTATTCAACGAGGGGGTCCAACTGCGCGTAGCCGCGCATGCCGATGCCTTCCTTGAGGTGATCCATGGAGAGAAGATGATCTTTCCAGAGGCCGTCGAGCACGGAGAGCATCACCATGCGCTCGTGATAACGCATCGCATCGACGCCGAGAATCTCTTCCTTGACCTCATACTCAGCCTTGAGCCGTTCGTAGATGGTTTCGCCGAGCTCGTGACGAGTAATTTCCAGCGGCTTGATCTCCTGCCTGTCGATATCGAAGCCAAACTGACCGATGAGCGCATCCTTGAGGCCCTTGAGGTTCCATTTCTCGGGATTCTGGTCCTCGGGGGTGTACTCGTCTAGGACGTTGCTGAGAATGTTGCCCAGATAGTCTTCGACGATGATTTCCTTCTGCTCCTTCGCCATGAGCAGCGACTTGCGCAGTCCATAGACGGCTTCGCGCTGCTTGTTCATAACGTCGTCGTATTCGAGCAGGTGTTTGCGGCTTTCAAAGTTCTGCGCTTCGACGGCCTTCTGCGCACCTTCGATGCGCTTGGAGATCATCTTCGACTCGATCGGCACGCCCTCTTCCATGCCGAGGCGTTCGAGCAGGGTTGAGACCCACGCCTTGGCGAAGATGCGCATCAGGTCGTCTTCGAGCGAGAGATAAAAGCGCGATGCACCGGGATCGCCCTGACGGCCTGCGCGGCCACGAAGCTGGTTATCGATGCGGCGTGATTCATGGCGCTCGGTGCCGAGGATGAAGAGACCGCCGGCGTCGATGACCTGTTCGTGTTCGGTCGCAACCGTGGCGTTGTGGACGGCGCTCACGGCCTCCCACTCGCTTTCGGGAACCTCGAACTCCTGTCCCTGGTAGTAGAAGCGCATGAATCCAGCCGGAGCAGTTGGGTTGATGGCGCCCTCGGCGACGCTAATGGCGCGGGCAACGCCCTTCTTCACCAGCTCCTGGCGAGACATGAATTCAGGGTTGCCGCCGAGGATGATGTCGGTGCCACGACCTGCCATGTTGGTCGCGATGGTAACCATGTTGAGACGGCCGGCCTGGGCGACGATTTCGGCTTCACGCTCATGGAATTTGGCGTTGAGGACGACGTGCTTTACGCCCTTGCGCTGCAGGGTGTTCGAGAGCAGTTCGCTCTTCTCGATGGACGTAGTGCCGACGAGGATGGGTTGGCCGGTCTCGTGGATCGCGGCGATGTCTTCCGCAACAGCCTTGTACTTTTCCTTGACAGTACGGTAGACGATGTCGGAGTTGTCCGCACGAAGCATCGGCTTGTTGGTGGGGATGACGGTGATATCGAGCTTGTAGATGCTGTTGAACTCAGCGGCTTCCGTTTCGGCGGTGCCGGTCATGCCGGAAAGCTTCTGGTACAGGCGGAAGTAGTTCTGGAAGGTGATGGTAGCGAGCGTCTGGTCCTCTTTGCGAACAGTGACGTTTTCCTTCGCTTCGATGGACTGATGCAGGCCGTCGGACCAGCGGCGCCCCGGCATGAGGCGACCGGTGAAGGTGTCGACAATGATGACCTCGCCATCTTTCACTACATAGTCAACGTCCCGCTTGTAGAGCGCATGAGCCTTGATGGCGGTTTCGACGTAATGCTTGAGGTCCCAGTTTTCTGTGTCGGCGATGTTGTCGATGCCGAGCAACTCTTCTATCTTGAACCAGCCTTCGTCGGTGACGCCGATGGTGCGGTGCTTTTCATCCACAACGTAGTCGCCGGAGAAATACTTCTCGCCCTCGCCGAGCTGAATACCCAGCTCCTTTTGGCGCTTGTGGTCGTGAGACTCGACTTCCTCACCCAGTTCCAGCTTGGGGATGATCTTCTTGACGCGATCGTATTTGTCGGTGGTCTGATCGGTGGGGCCGGAGATGATGAGCGGCGTGCGCGATTCGTCGATGAGGATGGAGTCGACTTCGTCGACGATGGAGTAATAGTGACCGCGCTGGACGCAATCCTTCAGTTCAAACTTCATGTTGTCGCGCAGGTAGTCGAAGCCGAACTCGTTGTTGGTGCCGTAGGTGATGTCGGCGCCGTAGGCTTCGCGGCGCTGGTCGTCCGAGAGATCATGCACGATGACACCGACGGACATGCCGAGGAAGCCATAGATTTTGCCCATCCACTCGGCGTCGCGCTTGGCAAGGTAGTCATTGACCGTGACGACGTGTACGCCTTTGCCTGCGAGCGCATTGAGATAGCAGGAAAGAGTGGCGACGAGGGTCTTGCCTTCACCGGTGCGCATTTCGGCGATCTTGCCCTGATGAAGAACCATGCCGCCGATGAGCTGCACATCAAAATGACGCATCTTCAGGATGCGCTTGCCGGCTTCACGAACAACGGCAAAGGCTTCGGGGAGGATCTCATCGAGAACTGCTTTTTCGGCAGTCTTGATCTCCTCTTCATCGGTGATGCCGTTGAGGCGCTCGGCGATACGGGCGCGAAACTCGACAGTCTTGGCGCGAAGCTGCTCGTCGGTCATGACCTGGATCTGCGGCTCAAGGGCGTTGATTTCGCGGACCCTCGGCAACATGCGTTTTACTTCGCGCTCGTTGTTGGTGCCAAAAATCTTAGTTAGGATCTTCGAGAACACGGTGGTTTCTCCATCTCGGTAGGTGCGGGCTCTTGCCTGCTTGTCGTCACGCGCGGCCGGGCGGGTGCTGCCGGCCATCCTTCATTCATTGCCCCGGAGCGAAACGTCAAGCGGAAAGCTCGCGGGGTTTGGCCAGAACGACTAGGGAGCGGGGCTGCAGGTGTGGTCGAAGACCGCAGAAGACGCGGCGGATGTTTGCCGCTGGGGAATAAAAAATGTGACGGAATCGGCAGCTACGCCGAGCTTCGCCGCTGAAAGCAACACCAGGTGCGGCGAGGTTGCCGGATTGGCGCGGCCGGAAAGGTAATGCGTCCAGGCAGATAAGGCCTGTTCGGAGCTGCGTAAGTGCACGACAGGGGCAAGCGAGCCGTCGGATCGCCGTATAGCCAGAACCGCATTTCCAGACGTGCCGGCGCGAAGCTGCTGAACCGTCGTGAGAATCAGGCTGCCGGCCGGATCGCCAGCCACCGGAACCGAAGCGTGAGCGCGCGCCAGGTCTGCCAGCAGAACCAGCAGAAACATTGCGTACACGGCGCGGTCAAATCGCTTCATATGTCTATTATGAACCGGAAATGGTCATGAGTCTTCTATTGACTCCCACAAATCAGGTCTAGCTCCCCACCCACCGCCCCAACCGCGCGTGGAGCGGCCCGGATTGCCAGTCTAGACTTCGCCGCGCCGCTATCGTTCGAGTTGATCGTCTTGGTCGTCCCAGCCCTCGCGAAGCCGGCGAACATACTCATCGGGGTCGACACCATCCGCCAACTCTTTGCCAATCAGACGCAATTCCAGAATCGTTTGCAAGTGCTTTCGGTGTACGCCACTTCCGTCGGTGTCCTGAGATTCGGAGAAACTTGCCACTTTTTCGTCCATCGTCATGGAACTCCCTGCCCAGGTTCATCGTCAATTACGCTCTGCGGAGGAGGAGATCTTCGTAAACTTCCACATATTCGTGAACTGTGTGGCGATACTGCATCTATTCGGCTGTGGCTTCGGTCCCCCATCCGTCGTAGTCGCCGCCATACTTCTCCCCTAAGGTCATCAATTCGAACACGATGGAATCAATTGTGTTTTGATCGACCGATTGGAAACGGTGAAGTTGCACCCCGAACGGTCTTTCTCCTTCTGATTTACCTAGTAGTTCAACACGATAGCCTAACTTTTCCGCTGCATCGCAGAACAGGGATCGCCCAGTATCGCTAGAAAAATACAGGAAATAATCAACTTCCCTTTCTAACTCGTGGCGGTCGCCGTTGCGTTCAAGCGCGTCAAGGACATCTCGATTCGCCATGGATTCAAACTGTCGAAGGTTGGGGTAAAGAACGTCCAAGTACTGCTTCCACTCAGGATCTGGATCAGCTTGCAGGTCGAATTTATATTCCGGAAACACAGCGAGGCACTTGCGAACAGTAGATTCAAAACGATTGCTGCTTTCGCCGTAGAAGTAGAACTCGCGGCGCCCCGCAGTGGTAATCCTGCCACTCAAGATTGCACCACAAGCCTCGGTGAGCTCAGGAGACAGTAAATCTTCGATCTTCGATAGAACCGGACTCTCTTCAGAGCTCGACAGCCCATCTTCTCTCGGCGATAGAAAATAAACCCAAACCCATAGAAGCCAAGGTTTTGCCGCTATTGGCACCTGGTCTCTGAGCCCGAGGTTCAGGAAGATCGACGCCAGCAAGTCGTTGACAGTGCAAAAATAGAAGTTCCATTGATCAGCCACTATTTCCTCATCCTCGACGCCGCAGTACTTCTTCATAGACTTCGATATATTCGCGGGCGGGATGTTGCCAGGAATAGTCCTTGGCCATGCCGTTCAGCATCAGCTTTTTCCAGCCAATCTTGTCCTGGAAGGCTGCGAGGGCGCGGTCGATGGCGGTGAGCAGATCCGAGGGATTGTAGCCGTAGAACTTGAAGCCAGTGCCGGTGCCTGTTTCAGCATTCCACTCCTCGACGGTATCTTCGAGGCCGCCGGTGGCGCGTGCGATCGGGACAGTGCCGTACTTGAGCGAATACATCTGGTTCAGGCCTGAGGGCTCGTAGCGCGAGGGCATGAGGAACATGTCGGAGCCGGCTTCGATCTTGTGCGCGAGGGCGTCGTCGTATTTGATCTGGACAGAGATCTTGTGGGGATAACGGGCAGCGAGGTTGCGGAAGAGATTTTCATAATAGAGCTCACCGGAACCGAGGACGACCATGGCAAGATCGCGCTCCATCATGCGGTCGGCGATCTGGGCGACGAAGTCGAGGCCCTTTTGCGTGGCGAAACGGGAGACGATGCCGATGACGGGCGTGGCATCCGCAACTGCCTCAAGGCCAAAGGCGTGGAGCAGGTCGCGGCGACACTCGACTTTGCCGTCGAGCTTCGCAGGCGTGTAGTGGGCCGCAAGATTGGGATCGCGCGAGGGGTCCCACTGGGAGTAGTCGACGCCGTTAAGGATGCCGCGCAGATCCCAATGGCGGCGGCTGAGCAGTCCTTCGAGGCCGGAACCGAATTCCGGTGTCTGAATCTCGCGGGCGTAGGTAGGGCTGACGGTCGTCATGTAGTCGGAGTAAACGATGCCGCCCTTTAGAAAATTGAAAGTGTCGTTCTGCTCGACTTTTTCGACGGTGAAGATATCCCATGGAAAGAGCAATTGCGGCACGGTGTTGGGCGGGAACCAGCCCTGGTAGCCGGCGTTGTGGATAGAGAGAACAATTCCAGCCTTGCGCAGCGCGGGATCGAAGAAGTAGATGGTGTGCAGATAAACAGCCAGCAGCGCAGTCTGCCAGTCGTGAACATGAAAGATGTCGGGCACGCCAAGCTGCTTGGTAGCTTCGAGGACGACGCGGTTGAAGAGGCCGAAGCGCTCGGCATTGTCACCGAAGTCGCCGGCGGAGGTTTTGGGGCCATAGATGCCGTCGCGGTCGAAGAGCTCCGGGCAATCGACAAAGTAGAACTGCACGCCATCGCGGATGCCGCCATCGACGATTCCGGCGAAGCGGTTGTAGTACGTGAATGGAATGGTGATGGAGCGGATGGCGAAGGTAAGTTCCTCTGGCAGATGCGGACGGACAACCTTATAGAGCGGCAGATAAACGGTGACCTGATGGCCGAGCTTGACGAGCTCAGGCGGCAGCGCGCCGACGACATCGGCGAGGCCGCCGGTCTTGGCAAACGGCACGCACTCTGAGGCAGCAAATACAATATGCATTCGGAAACTCTCCTTTGCTATGTGCCGGCCTGAGAGCACAGCGTTGCGGGACAATCATTGGATGGGAAACAGCTTGCCGAAGAGGCTCAAAAAACAGCTAACCCGCCAAGTCTACTACGGCTTACAGTTGCAATTCCTGCACGGAAAGACCTTTCATGACGGCTAAATCGAGACTGGGACAAAACTTCTTGCGAGATCAGGCCGCGGTACAACAGATCATTCGCGCGGCTAGCCCGTTGGAAGGCAGGACGGTTGTCGAGATTGGGCCGGGAGCCGGAGCGATTACGGAGGGTTTAGCGGCCAGCGCGACCAAGCTGGTGGCGCTGGAGTTCGATCCTCGGCTCGTTGTGGAGTTGCAGGAGAGATTTCGCGGGCAGATCGCGGAAGGACGCGTCGAAGTCGTGCATCAGGATGTACTGGAGTTCGACTTCTCGGCGCTTGCTCAGAAAGCCGGACAGCGGCTGGTGGTTGTCGGCAATCTGCCGTACTACATCACTTCGCCGATTCTGCTGCATCTGGCCGAGCATGCTGAAGCGTTGGAAGCTGCGGTGCTCATGGTGCAGCGCGAGGTGGCGGATCGGGTAACGGCAGAACCGGGAAGCCGTGATTATGGGCTGCTGACGGTAACGATGCAACTGTATGGCTCGACCGAGCCACTGTTTACTCTGCCGCCTGGAGCATTCGTGCCGCCGCCTCAGGTGCACTCAACCGTCTTTCGATGGCGTTTTGCACCGCGCTTCGTTGAGCTGGAAGTGGACAAAGGCTCATTTATTGGCTTCCTGAAGCAGGTATTCGCGCAAAAGCGAAAGACTCTTGCGAATAATCTGCGCGCTGCTGGATATGCGACGGGCGACGCTGCCGCGACAATGGAGCGAGCGGGGATTAAGGCGATGGCGCGTGCGGAGGAGCTTCGATTGGAGACACTGGCAAGCCTGTTCCGCGAAATCAGTGCTGAAAGCCCCAGATAGAAACGGCGTCATCCGCAATGAGATGACGCCGCTTTGAGGTTTGTGGTTACAGAGAGATCAATGATGCGATCCACCACCGCCGCCGGATGGATGTCCACCTCCGCCGCCACCGGACATTCCGCCACCTGAGGGAGCAGAGAAATGCGGCGCCGGAGCCGGAGCGCTGAAGTGGCTGCCAGAACTAGGTGAAAAGCTGGAGCTGCGTGGCGGAGCGTAGCTCGGAGCACGGGGAACGTAACCAGGAGCTGATGGGCGGAAGGTGTTTGATCCGCCTGCGCCGTACCCATAGGTCGTGCCGGGATGCATGCCACCGGGACCTTCGGGACGATTCGCAAAGCCAGCAGCAGTGCTGCTATACGCCTGTCGCGGCACAATCGGATGCATTGGCTCAATGGTATGGCCGTCAATTGTTACCGGATGTGTTCCGCCGTTGAGAGAGAGTTCTCCGTCACCGGCAGGGCGATGATCCACGTGAATCACGTTGCTTCTGCCAGCCACTACAGGATGCATGCCACCGCCGACTGGATGCGGAGTACCCGGACCACGCCCCGGACGGCGCGGCGGCAGATAGCCGTGCGGGGGACGCCCAACGTTGTAGCCCCAGCCGCCATACGGTCCATAGCCGTAGTTGCCCCACCACGGATTGCAAGCGGCGCCGGGATACCATCCCCAGCCGAGGCCGTCGTAGAAATTCCACGCGCCACAGGCAAAGGGCGCATAACCCCAGTCGTACCCGGAGACGAAGAGATACCCATAACCGGGATAGTTGACCCAGTTGCCGTAACCATAGGGATCCCAAGCTGAGCCGGTGGCCTGCGCGTCATACGGAGACCAGACGTATCCCTGGCCGGGAACGTCATACCAGTTGCCGTTGGCGTCGAGATCGCTGAAGCCCGCGGCGGAGTTGCCGTACTTGCTGGAGGCGGCCGTTTTCTCGCTGGCCTGCGCATTCAGCGCCTGATCGCGATCGGCATTCCAGCTATCCCAGGAATCGGAGGCGATTGTCTCGTCGAGCTTATAGTTGGATGGATCCGAAGCATTGAGAGCAAGGCTTTCGCCGCCATGTACTTCGACCTGCACGGCGTTGCCCTGTTCGACATGAACATTGCCGGAGAAGACAGCGATGTTGCCCGGAGGTTGATCGAGCGTTACGCGAATCACGGAAAAGCTGCTTGGAGAGAATGAGGCAGGACCGAGCCGCACAAGTATGCCGTTGGTGTCGTTGGAGGGCTGCAGTTCAAAGTAGCAGAGACCGCCATTGACGGTAATCTCAGAGCGGGTTCCGCTTCCCTGCTTCTGCAGAACGGGCAATGTGATGGATGAGTTCGGTGACAGACGAACAACACTGCCGTCTTCGAACTGGATCTCGGCATTGCCATCATCGGCGGTTGAAATCTGCGACCCTTCAAAGATCGGCATGTTTGCATAGGCTGGATCGGCAACCACCTGACCGTCCTGCACTACCCTGACTTTGCCATCGACGCTGCTCAATCGGACGGCACGGGCGTCGGGATTCACCTGTGGTTTGGAAGGTGCGTCGTCAGAGAGCGAACCTGCAAGAGACATCGTAGAAGACGACATCAAAAATACGCCAGCCACAGCAGCAAGCGCGCTTGCACAAGTCCAACGAGAAATGGAACGGAACGTTCTCTTTCTAAACCCCGGATCTTCAATGTGTTGAATACATCGCATGAGAGCCCCCTTTCCTACTTCAGCCCTGACCGCCTGCAACCTTCATACAGGCCCTGTCTCAGCACACTTGCCTGAGGCCGGGTCTCAATTCGGAAAGCAACCTACCGGCATAACCTGAGGCTGTCTCATGATATGCCGATTTTGACTGCAAATGCAGCCCGATATACGACTAACTCACTGGATGCTGCACCACCGCTTTCGTATACCGAAGGCGGCGGCCGACTTTCCTGCAGCTATAGACCCATAATTTACACAAAAGACGCAGAAAATCTACTTATTTCGGTTGCATGCAAATCACCACATTGCATACATTACAGGCAACTTACAGAAGGGTGACAGAAATCTGTCGCGAAGTTGGACTATCGTGATCCGGCTAACTTATTCGGCTAGCGAGGCTCGGCAAGAAGCGCGTGTGCGCGCTTTCGGGCACGATCCATCACCTGGTCGTCATCGGCAATGCGCATGAGCGTATCGCGAATGACCTCAGGATCAGCAGCATTGCCGTTATGCAGAGCGTCGGCAAAACTCTCCAACTCCTGGTCAAGACCCAGCCTGTCGTGGAGAAGCAGCATCTCCAGTCTGCCGCCGGTCAGGATGGTATATTCAACCCCCATGAGAGTGCTGCCAAGCTCCTGAATCTGCTTGTCTTTGGAATAGTTAAATGTACAGCTTCCGCTACCGTCAGGGCCGGTGTAAGTGAAGCGCTTGGTGCCCTGAAATGCCACCTTCATATGGCTTTCGCAGGGGACATTGAAGAAATGACGGGAATGCGCAACAGAAAATATCTGGTTGGCGAGCGATGAGCTGAGCTGGATATTCCGGTGGAGTTCGCTGACGGTCATGTGGCCGGTCTGTTGTGCGGTGACGTTGCCCCCGTCGGAGTCGAAGTGGCCGCTTCCATCCGGGGATACACGCAGACTCCAATGCGAAGGCACGAGGCCCGCATCAGTGAAATCTACCTGGAACTCAGGCTGCTGTTGCGCGGATACATGTCCGGCGGAAAAAACTAACGATATACATGCGATTGTCGTGAACTTTTGAAACTTGCCAGAAAGAGCCCGGAGAACTGATTTCATCTTCCCCGCTCCTGAATCGACAATGTCTGCGCTGTGTGGATATGGCAGATGGAGATGGCGAGGGCATCGGCGGCATCGGCAGGCTGCGGCGGATCGGCGAGGCCGAGCAGGCGAGCAACCATGAACTGCACCTGCTCCTTTGCTGCAAGGCCATAGCCAACGACGGAAGACTTGATTTTGAGCGGAGCATACTCGGCAACGGGCAAACCCATTTCAGCGACTGCAAGCAGCGCCACGCCGCGCACCTGCCCAAGCTTGAGAGCAGACTTAGCATTGACCGAATAGAAGACCTCTTCGATCGCAACGACGTCGGGATGCCAGGCTTCCAGCGCGGCATGCAGTTCTTCGCGGACCTGCAGCAGGCGCTCGGGCAGGGTTTTATGCTTTGGGAGACGAATGGCTCCAAAGCCTATGCAAATAAGCTGCGGAATACGGCTCGTTTCGTCTGCATCCACGATGCCATAGCCCGTAATCTCCGTTCCGCAGTCGATTCCTAAAACCCGCATCACCCCAGAGTGTAACGCACGGCCTGCAATAGACAGGTAATTTCACACGATGAAGCTTGTCTGAGAGTGAGATGGCTTTGATGGCCGACGATGCAACCTGCCTTTAACAGACAGATCCTCATCCCTGCTGACTTTTATCGCTTCGCTGAACCAGAGATTCACCTGTTGCTTCCCTCACCTGCGATAGAGAGCTTATACTCGAAGCGCACTTCCTGCCAGACCTCATAAGTCCCTGAAAAATCGATTTACAGGAGCATTGCATCATGAACCTGTCTCGCCGCGAATTTTCCCGGCTCAGCGCGCTTGGTGTTGCCGCACAACTCTCTGGAAGTTTTCTGCCTCGTTTGCATGCACAAGCCTCCGCATCATCGGAGGGCAAGATTGGGTACGCAGCAATTGGGCTCGGGCGCATCTCGAAGCTGTTTATGGCCGGGGTGCAGAACAGCAGCAATTCAAAGATTACTGCCCTGGTGAGCGGGCATCCTGCAAAGGCGGAGATGTACGCCGAGCAATATGGCATTCCTAAATCGTCTATTTACAACTACGAGAACATGGATGAGTTGAAGCATAACAAGGAGGTGCAGGCGGTTTATATCGGACTGCCGAACTCAATGCACGCGGAGTACACGATTCGTTCGGCGAAGATAGGCAAGAACGTGTTGTGCGAAAAACCGATGGCCGTGAGCGTATCCGAATGCGAAGCAATGATTGCGGCGTGCAAGGAAGCGAATGTGAAGCTGATGATTGCGTATCGTCTGCATTACGAGCCAAGCAATCTGCGCGCTGTGCAATTGATACGCGATAGCTCCATCGGCAGGATTCAGTCGATTCAGAGCACTTATGGGTTCAATTGCAAGGCTGGCGAATGGCGATTGGACAAGGCAATGGCTGGCGGCGGTCCGCTGATGGATGTTGGCATCTACAGCTTGAACGCTACCCGTTACCTGACTGGCGAGGAGCCTGTGGAGTTTTCAGCATATGCGTACAGCGACCCTGACGATCCGCGGTTCAAGACCGTGGAGGAGAATCTGAACTGGGTGATGAAATTCCCATCGGGAGTTCTGGCGAGTTGCAACACGACCTACGGTGGCATGATGGATGGGTATTATCACGTGGTTGGCTCTCATGGATGGGTCGAGATGAAGCCGGCATTCAACTACGACGGGCTGCACCTGACGGCGGGCATCTTCAAGCCAGGTGAGAAGCCGCAGATACTCGATGAACCAAGCACGGATACGGGCGCGATTCACTTCACGCGTGAGGCGAATCACTTCTCGGAATGTATTTTGCAGAATAAAGAATCCACTTCCCCAGGCGAAGAAGGGTTGCGCGATATGACGTACATCAGGGAAATCTATCGCTCGGCGGGAATCACGATGAACAAGGGGTACACGGGATAGAGGCGCATCTGCTCTATCCCGAGCCGCCGTGAATCTGCGCAAATCGTAGGAAAAGCAGATTCTTCACTTCTCCACCCCACGGACGAAGACCTGTCCGCGGGAACCCCGCTTCGTTCAGGACGACAAACATTTGCTGCGAATTAGAGACTCGGAATACTAGTAGCTTGTTTTATTGAGCGGATACCAGGTGAGCTGAATGGTGGTGTTATTCACCGAGTGTTTGCCTGTGAGATAGGTCGGTATCAGATAACCCTCGTGCGTGTAGTTGCCCTTGACTTCGAACTCGTCGCCCAGACGCTTAACGACCTGCACGCCGAAGTCATTGATGGTGGTTCCACCGGGAATGAAGTCTTTCGCCGCCTTCTGACCGCGCCAGTTTACCTGGATCCATTCGTTGCCACTCAGATGCCATGTAAGCCAGGCCTGTCCGCCCTTGGCCTCGCGGCCCATCCAGTCGCCGAAGATCTGGCCTGCGTTGGTGTAGCCTTGCGGTTGTTCTCCCTCGAAATACGTAAACTGGCCTCCATTGCTACGGGAGGTTGATTGATCGTCCATCGCAGCTTCGACTCTGAGATCGAGTTTAGGCACGCCGGGGACATGCGAAAGATAGAGCCCGGTGCGAAAGTCTGCGCGGCGCGGCGCCGAGATAGGCGATACGTCGTCGTGCGCTTCTGAATCGGTGTAGAAGGTGAGCCAGTTGCGCAGGTAAGGCAAGCGGTAGCTGATATCGAATGCACCGAAGCGAGCACCTGGGTCATAGCGCGATGTTTTCTCGGCGCTACTTACGTTCTGGAAGCTGAAGAAGCTCTTGAGGAAGGAGTGGATAGTGATGGGAACGTGCCCTTTACCGCCCCAGATGACAGTTCTTTCAAAACCGATTTCAAGATTGCGGGTTGGTTTGAAGCTGATCTTCTCTGCGTGAACCCAGGGATCATTCCACAAAGTATGTCCCTTCAGCGAGCCAACCAGGAATTCATAACGGAAGGGGCCTGTAATCCGGGAGAGCCCCGGAACATGTAACGGCTCGGTACGGTTGATTTCAAACGAATAGATATTTTCCGCATTGGTGGAATAGGCGTACGCTCCGCCATAAGCGGGGCCAAGCCATTGGTCATTCTTACCGAAGGAGACATCATGACCCCAGAGATGCGCCGAGAGATAGCCCTCGACCAAGCGGCCATTCGTTGCTGTTCCTATTGGTCCGAGAGGTATTGTTTCCTGAATGGGATTGGTTGCAACGGGGATAGTATCGATTGCCGAAAGCTCATCGAAGAGCGACTGCGAGTAGCCTGCAGCCGACGGAGCATACTGAAACTCGGCGCGCGCGTAGAGCGTGAAGATGCCCGCAGTTGCATAGCCGCTCGTGCCGCCATAGTTGTTGAATCCATTCTCAACCGGGCGACCGTAATCGTTGGTGATGGTCTCGCCAAGGTGATAGCTGTCGTGCAACGGAGTACCACTGATGCCGCGCGCCGTTTCGTAAGCCGACTCGACACGGAACTGGCCGCGATGCTGGAAACATGGGCCCTGCGCATCGACATTCAATTCGTTCCAGAGCGCCTCATATAATTCGCGCGCTTCATTTGTTGCATCACTGTCGGGCGCATCTTCCAGTTGCGCGTCAGTCTCCTCAAGCATGTGGATCACATTGGATCTGGTCCACGGACGCATGCCCTGAAAAGAAAGGTCAAGATAGCCCAGGGAGTAAAGACGGGAGAGCGACACATACATCCAGCTATCCATCGGGATGTATGGCGAACCCAGGGCTGCCGACTGGCACGGAGCCACGGGTGAAGCGGCCTGCGCAGCTCCCTCCGCAGGAGGCGCTGCAAGGGAATATCCCTGAAAAGCTATGGAAGCAAATGCTGATACGACCAAAGAGCGAAACAAGGGGGCGCGCCTAAGGCGTGCGGCTCGACTCATAAACTAACTTTACTGAAGAAAGTAGAGGAGGGTCAACGAAACAGGCACGCTTTAGCCCTGAGTGAGCATTAGTGAACTCATTCGTAACCGATTAATAATTCAGCAGTTTGGTAGCTGAATCAACGATCTTGTCCACTGATGGAAGATAGAACTTCTCAAGCGATGAGGAGAATGGAATCGAAGGCACATCGGGCGCGGTGACGCGTACGATAGGCGCGGCCAGGCAGTCGAATGCCTGTTCAGCTGCCGTTGCGGCAATCTCAGCGCCGATGCCGAGGGTCTTGTGATCTTCATGGACGATTAACAGGCGGCCTGTTTTTGAGAGCGATTCCAGATACGTGTCGTGATCGAGAGGATTGAGAATGCGCAGGTCGATGACCTCGATCTCCGCACCGGTTTCAGCGTGGATCTTTTCTGCGACCTGCAGGGAGAGTTGCAGTGTCCAGCCGTAGGTGACGAGTGTCATGTCTTTGCCGGGGCGGCGCACTGCAGCATGGAAGAGATCGGTGACGAAATCGCCCTCGTCGGGCAACTCTTCCTTGATAGAGCGATAGAGTTTTTTGTGTTCGAAGTAGACGACAGGATCGTCCTGACGGATAGCGGCTTTGAGCATGCTTTTCGCATCGGCGACCGTGCCGGGCGCTACCACGATGAGACCAGGCTCATGCGCGAACCAGGTGGTGTTGGTCTGCGAGTGATACAGACCACCGCCTACGCCGCCACCGTAGCAGACGCGCAGAGTGAGAGGGCAGGTCTGCGAGCCGCCGGAGCGATAGCGCAGCTTGGCAGCCTGCTGCGTGAGAGCGTCCATGGCGGGCGTGATGAAGTCAGAAAACTGAATCTCAGGCACAGGGCGCAAGCCACCAAGAGCCGCGCCAATTGCTGAAGAAACGATGATGCCCTCGGCTAAAGGCGAATCGATGACGCGAGCGGCGCCGAACTCTTCGTAGAGTCCCTTGGTGGCTCTGAAGACGCCGCCTTCGACGCCGACATCTTCGCCGATGATGAAAACACGCTCATCGCGCCGCATCTCTTCCTGGAGCGCTTCGGTGATTGCACCGATGTAGGTTACAAGTGCCATGACATTCCCTGTCTGAATTCAAATCAAGAGCGTTACATGCAATAACAAGAGGCGGCAGGTCAATAAGACGGAGAATAAGTCTTTGGGTTGAGCCAGCGATCGCGCACTTCGAAGGAATAGACGTGATCGAGCGCTTCGACTCCCTCGGGTGGCGCGGACTTGTCGGCTGTTTCTATTGCGGCGTCGAGCTCGCTATTGAAACTGTCGAGTATCTCCTGCTTCCACTCAGGCGTGAAAAGCTTCTTGGCCGTCAGATACTTTTCCATGTTCGCAATGGGGTCCTTGGCCTTCCAGTGTTCCACTTCTTCCGGATCGCGATATTTGGCCGGATCAATCTCCGAGTGGCCATACCAGCGATAGGTCTTGCACTCAATCAGAGTAGGACCATGGCCGCGGCGGGCGCGATTGATGGCTTCCTGAGCAACGCGATAAACGGCCACGACGTCGTTGCCGTCGACCGTGATGCCGGGGAACCCGTAGGAATGCGCCTTGACGCTGAGGTCTTCCACTCTAGTTTGGAACTTGAGGTTGACCGACTCCGCCCAGAGATTGTTCTGGCAGACGAAAATGATGGGAAGATCATGCACTCCCGCGAAGTTCAGCGCCTCGTGCCAGAAGCCGAGCGAGGTCGATCCATCGCCGAAGTAGGCCACGGCGATGTTGTCGTTCTTCTTCATTTTGTTGGCCAGAGCAACGCCGGTGGCGATGTTGAGCTGCGCCGCGATGGTCGAGGACGGAGTGATGATGTTGAGTGGAGCGTAGCCGAAATGCGCTGGGGAACTGCGGCCTTTGTCGGGTGAGTTGGCGCGTGCGAAGAGATGGCAGAACATCTTGTCCAGCGGCGCGCCCTTGACGAAACCAGTGATGAAATCGCGATGCGAGGGACCGATGGTGTCTTCGGCGCGCAGATCGACGGCAGTGGCCACGACTGTTGCCTCCTGGCCGACAGCTGCGTAGTAATTGCCGGTGAACTTGCCCTGTTTGAAGAGCACGCGGGCGCGCTCTTCCAAAGTGCGGCATTTGAGCATGGTGGCATACATTTGACGCAGCTTGTCGTTGCTGATGAGGCCGCCGCCTTCCGATCCGCTGTTCGCCGCCTGAGCCTCGGCAGGCTCCTTTGCCTTGGTTGCCATAATCCCCTCAACCCTTCAAACAATCTCGATTGTATGATGCTTTTCGCTACTCCCAATGGCCGGACAAACCTATCTAGCCGTCTCAGCAGGCGTCTTCCGTGCTCCTGCGCGCAGTGGAGTGATGTTTCTATTGCAAATCGTCGTTTGAGCAAAGCATAAGCTATCCGGCCACGCCGTGCATGCCGAAGTGAGATGTAGCCTGGGGAAAACTAAAGTCACGTCAAAAGCCGCAGATTTTTACTTTGAGTGCGAAGCTTATCTCGTCATTTGGCGGATGGCTGCCGAATACATAAGCATCCGGTTGGAAACCTCTTCTAACTCTGTTTTGCTTCATACACCAACCGGCTTTATACGGGCCCCTGTCATACCGATTCATCCGATTCTTAAAGAACGCAACGTAACACGCTTGCGGTCAGAGGAAACCATCTGGCCGCGGGAATTTCAGATCTCACGCTACCATTGCTCCTCCATTTTCCGCATGCTCCTGTCGATGGCAGTCTCATCTCCCTCCCATGAGACTGCCTGCTTTTTTCCGAATCAAATACGACCTGATGCGCACTGCCCGGCTACGTGGAGTAGTCGGCGTTGATGCGAACGTATTCCGCCGTAAGGTCTGTGGTCCAGAAGATGCAGGAACCGTCGCCTTGATTCAATTCGATGCGAATGGAGAACTCAGACTGCAGCAGATACGCGTGAGCTGCGGCCTGATCAAGCTCCACGGCGCGGCCTCCGTCGCGGCAAATACGCAGATCGCCGAACCAGATGTCGATGCGCTCCGGGTCGATTTCCGCGCCGGAGTTGCCGATGGCGGCCATCAGGCGTCCCCAGTTGGGATCGGAGCCTGCCCAGGCTGTCTTTACCAGCGGCGAATGCGCGATGTATTTCGCAACCTTGAGTGCGTCGGCGTCGCTGGTTGCGCCTTGAATCTGAAGCTCGACAACATGCTTGACACCTTCCCCGTCGGCTACGATCTGGCGCGCGAGGGAAGTGGCCACCAGCTTGAGCGCGGCCGCGAATTCGCGATGGTCAGCATCAATCTTGACGCCGCTTGCGCCGGAGGCGAGGAGCAGCACTGTATCGTTGGTCGAAGTATCTCCATCAACAGAGATGCGGTTGAAACCGACGTTGACGGCTGAGTCGAGCATGCTTTGAAGAACTGCAGGCTCGATCTCCGCATCGGTGAGAATATAGACCAGCATCGTCGCGTGCGGAACTGCCGTAACGAGACGCGGGTGAATCATGCCGGAGCCTTTACCTACGGCTGCGATACGCACTTCCTTACCCTCAATGCTGAGGCGAGCGAAGGCCGTTTTTTCGACAAGGTCCGTAGTGAGAATGGCCTGTGCTACCTGCTGGAAGTGATCGGACTCTGCGCCCAGCGCGGCCTTAATGCGTGGAAGAGCGGAAATGAGTTTTTCGGCTGGCAGCGGAACGCCGATGATGCCGGTAGAGGACGGAAAAACCTCATCAGGGGTGCAGCCGAACTCGATAGCGGCTGCGTTGCAGGTGGCGTATGCGGCGTCGAGGCCAGCCTGTCCTGCGGCGCAGTTGGCATTGCCCGCGTTGATGGCGACGACGCGCACGCGGCCGCCGGTTGCAGCCATGTTTGCTTTATCCACTGTAAGCGGAGCCGCAGTAATACGGTTGGCCGTGTACATCGCAGCCGCACTGGCTGCTTCATCGGCGACAATCATGGCAAAATCTGGACGACCGCTGGGCTTGAGACCCGCTGTTGTGGCTGCGAAGCGGAAGCCCGCTGGAATCAGGAATTGTGAAATATCACTCATGGTTGTTGAAGTACCAATCAACTCTAGTTTTTCATGCCAGACGTCTTAGTTTTTCACGTCGGGCGGAGATGTGCTTTCAGCAGTAACGAGGGCTGCCGCAAGTCGGAATGGAGACTCTGGATCCAATGGTCAACCCGTTTACTCTAACAAAAGATATGAGTGTGACTCCGAATCAGTTCCCTTTTCCCTCTGGTACTTCTGCTTCCTCTTCCAGCAGCGAAGATCACTTCCTCGAAATACGCAACGTATACGTCGCGTTGGGCGACCGCGTGGTTCTGCAGGACTTGAATCTCAGCATTCGTGCCGGCGAGCATGTGGCAATTCTGGGACCGAATGGGTGCGGCAAATCGACGCTGATCCGGACGATGAACTGCGAGCTGTATCCGCTAATTCCGCCGTCGGGAGATTTGAGCCAGCCTACACAGCCTGCTCCGCATATCTCGATCTTTGGGCGCAATCGATGGGATCTGACGGAACTGCGGAAGCGCTTCGGCATTGTTTCTGATTCGCTCGCCGGAGCAGTGTCGAACCGCGCGCCGGATTCGGCGGGCAGCACTGCCGCGAAGACGACGGGCCGTGACGCCGTGCTTGCCGGATTCTTTTCGGCCTCGACGCTGTGGCCGAATCTGCATGTGACGGACGAGATGCGTGAGCGGGCCGATGAGGCGCTGGCGCGGATTCATGCGACGAAGCTAGCTGGGCAGCGGATCGGTGAGATGTCGGCTGGAGAGAAACGACGGATTCAGATTGCTCGAGCACTGGTACACAGGCCACGGCAATTGCTGCTGGACGAGCCCTCAAATGCGCTGGATCTGGCAGCGCAGCGGAACCTGCGCGAGTCGATGCGGACGCTGATGCGCGATGGCGTGGGATTGATTCTGGTGACACATCATCTGGCGGATATTCCGCCGGAGATCGATCGCGTGCTGCTGATGAAGCAGGGGCGGATTATCGCGGATGGTCCGAGGGCGGAGTTATTGACCGGGCCGGTGCTGAGTGAGTTGTTTCAGACTGAGGTCCGGATTGGGATGGATGATGTTTGGCTGCATAGCTGGTAGTGGTTCTTCATCAAGGATCGCAACCAGATAATACGATAGTCTCAGTTCATACCTGAAGTCTTTCGCGAGCGCGGATTTCGATTTTTCTTCTATTCAAACGAAGGATCGCCACGAGAGCCAGTACACATTCACGTCGAGAAAGATCGCTGTGAGGCAAAATTCTGGCTTCGTCCGGAAGTGAGAGTCGCATACAATGATGGCTACGACGCGCGGGCGCTTCGTCTGCTCCACAGTATCGTCGAAGCCAATCGCGAGCGCATAGAAAGGGCATGGCATGAGCACTTCGGCTGAGGCAACCGGTGTTCACTTTGATGCGGACAGCATGTGGGTAACGCTGGCCGATGGCCGTGTTCTTGGTGTGCCGTTAGCCTGGTTTCCGCGCCTATTGTCTGCATCTGCCGAACAGCGCGAGGAGTTCCGTGTCAGCCGTCGCGGCCTTCACTGGGAAGCACTCGATGAAGATATTTCGATTGATGGGCTGCTGCGAGGGCTCGGAGATCAATCTCATCCTCACAAAGACGCAGCAGCCTGAATCTCAGTAAATTTCAAATAACCAACGTTTATTCCACCGCAGGGACCTCCACACCTTGACGGCTTACCATCTGGCCTTTCCTCTCACCTTTCTGCTTCTGCACCATAGCGGCTACGTCGGCTAAGAGCTTGCTAGGCTCGTACACAATACCGTCTTTCACCACATACTTGATACCGCCGACACGCTCCACTTTACCGGTCTGGTCGTTGAGCTTCATCCAGCCGGTGCCGTAGAGGACTTTGAGGTTGGCGAGCGGGTTCTGATCGACGAGCACTAAATCTGCACGCTTGCCCGCGCGGATGATGCCGAAGTCAGGATCGATGCCTTTGGGCTTTGAAAGCTCTTCTGCGCCGTAAAGCGTGGCGGAACGGATGACTTCGAGCGGGGTTAGACCTGCTTCGCGCAGCAGTTCAAGTTCCTCAACGTACGCGAAGCCGTAGGTCTGGAAGATAAACCCCGCATCAGTGCCGACAGTGACATGGCCGCCCATCTGGTTATAGTCCTTAATCATCTCTTCCCATACACGATAGAAGTTGCGGAAAGCGACTTCATCTTCGGTGGTCCAGTAGTAGAAATAGGAGCCATGGTTGGTGCGGTTGGGTTGGTAATAGTCCATGAGCGAGGGCAGTGTGTATTTGTTGTGCCACTCGGCGGTGTAGGCGCGCATGAGGTCGCGATTGGCCGAGTAGATGACCATCGTCGGATTCATCACCGTGTCGTGCGCCTTAAGGTCTTCGAGGAAGTCGTTCCACTGCTTCGAGCCTGGCGGATAGATCTTGTTCCAGTTGCGAGCGACCTGGGCGAAGCGCATCTGTTCATCGCCGTAGTTCTGACCCGTGGGATAGTCCTGAACGGTGGAGTTGTCGAGGAGCGACTCGAAGAGGCCGTAGTTGTGCGTGACGGTGCCGAGGCCGAGGTCGACTGCCTCGCGTGCGTTCAGGCGTGACTCGAAGTTCTGGCCGAGATGGGCGATGGTGCCGAGATGCTTCTTCTTGGCTTCGTCGAACAGAGCGGCGGCGATCTCGGGATCTTCGCCGAAGATCTTGACGCCATCTGCACCTTTATCCGCCAGATAATCGACCCACTGACGAGCAAGTTCGGGAGTTAGAACGGATTGCGGCTTCCAACCGTCGCCAGAAAACGCGGGCTGATAGACGAAGATATGTGGGGCGACGGTTTCGTCTTTATTGGAACGCTCGCGCTCGTGGAGAGACCAGTCGAGCGGACCGGCGGGAACGCCGCGAACTGTAGTGACTCCGTGGGCCAGCCAGAGCTTGTTAACGTACTCGGCTTCGGGAGCTTTCTTCGCGTCGCCATAGTGGACGTGGGTATCGACGAAGCCGGGCATGAGGTACATGCCGGTGCCGTCGATCTCATAGGTACCTTTGGCGGGGCGATGCTTGGGATCGATGGGAACCTTGTCGGCGCCGACGATCTGCACATCTGTGATGCGGTCGTGTTCGACGACAACATCAACGGGGCCGATCGGTACGCCTCCTGTGCCATCGATGACGGTTACGCCGCGGATGACCAGACGGTCGTACGGGCCCATTCCTTCGCCGGGCTTACGGTCGGGAGCGGCAACCAGTTCAGGCTTGACGGCTTTTTGTGCGACCAGAACGGGGCCCGCAACAACGCATAGAGTTCCAACGAAACACGCAATAGCACCGCGACGGGTAGTTTTCATCCTAACTTGTCCACTCCTCTTTTTGAAATGGGGGCCAGCCGGGACATGCACTGGCACGCCTGGAATTCGATCTTGCTGATTGGGAATTAAGTGCGGAAACTTCCTGCTTAGACTAACCCGGTGCAAGCGGAGTTGGGGATGTTTTCGTGCAGGAATTATCTGGACAAAAAATTGGGCTGTGGGTGAGAACCGCAGCCCTCGGCAGCTATTTGCCAATTTCAAGAATCTGGAACGAGCCTGGAATCATGGGTGCACGCGGGCCACGCATCCACGCTGGCGCACCGGGTGGCGGTTGGGGCGCATTGGCTGGCGGTGCAGCGGGGACGGGGCCATATTCAGCGGTGATGGTAAAGATGTGACCGGTCTTGGTATCGAGCGTAAGCACCTTGGCGCGAGCGGGCGTCGGAATGGTCTGCTCCACACTGAAGCTGGTCGGCGATTCCTCTTTGATGACGGTGAGCGTGCCATCGCCTTGTGAACTGAAGGCTTCCATTGTCTCGGGATTGAAGGTAGCTCCATCGCAGCCATTGCCAATGGGCAGATCGGTGATGATATGACCGTCCGTGGCGGAAAGGATAACCATGTTTTTGTTCTCGCGGCAGGCGGCGAAGAGGATATTATTCTTTGCGTCAAGAGCGAGGCCAGCGCAACCGGAGCCTTTGCTGGAGACGTCATATTTTCCGGTCATCTTCATGGTGCTGGCGTCGATGACGGCGATAGCGGCTTTGTCTTCGATGTCGACGTAGATTTTGCCGTGGCCGTCGGTGACTGCCTGCTCGGGGGCACCGCCAATGTCGATGGTTCCGAGGATGGAGCCGTCCTTGTCGTCGAGCACGGTAATGTTGGGCGCCTGATGGCTGAGAACATAAAAGTGGTGGTTGTAGGTATCGTTCAGATAGCCGTCAGGATTGCCTTGTACGTCGATCTTCTTGATGACAGCGAAGGTCTTAGCGTCAAACATGGTGACGGGTTTTGACGTGGCGAACCCATGGCCGGTTGCTGTATCGACCGCGCCACCGTGACCGCTGGTTCCGGGAATATCACCAACCTGCGCCAACGTGTCGAGATTGAAGACACCAATGTGGCCGGAGGGGCCTGAGCGCGCCACATAGAGATTGCGTCCGTCCGGATCAGCAGTGACGTAATCGAAGCCGCCTTCGCCGCCGGTGAGCTGGATTTTGAGGACTTTGTATGGGCCGCTCTCCTGCGCGTGAGCAGGAACTACGACCGGAAGAGCAGCAGCGAACGCGATGAGAACCAACGACTTCGACAGCATAGATTCCGCTCCTGGAAGTGATCTGGAAACCGCAAAACCTGTCAATTCAAGTGACTAAGTGGTCTTGTTTATTCTCCGCAAGGAGCATACACTCCGATTCCTTAAGCCACGCTTAAGGTTGGGCCAAAATCTGCGTTCAACGCGCGTCGCGACTGATTGTTCCCTGCAATGCTTTAGCAACTTCGCTGGCGATATCGTCCTGGATCATGATGCGTTCTTTGAAAGGGCGATCGTAAGTATCGGTCCAAATGACATAGCCGGTGTCGGCTCGGACGAGACGCGCGGCGATGCGTACCCATGTGCCATCTTTGCGAACGCTGCCGTCGAGGATATAGGTAACGTTGAGCGCGCGGGCAATTTCAGGAAGCGGAAGCTGTTTGCCCTTGAAATAAAAGGATGCGGTGGCAGCGGGAACGCGCAGACCGGCGATATTGCTGAGCTTGTCGATCAGCTCCTCGGTCATGCCGTCGGCGAACTCTTCCTGCTGCATACCTGGCGTGAGATCGAGCAATGGAAGAACTGCAATGGATCGCTCAGGCGGCGCTGGCGTGATTGCGGCTGAAGCGGTTTGTGGGATCGAAGTCGGACGGCCGTAGACGAAAAATGCGGTCATGAGAGCGGCGGTAATGGCAGCTACGAGAATCCACTGGAGATCAAACCGGCGCGAAGTTTGCGGTTGTCTGGCTCCGCTTGAGGTTTCAGGTGCCGTGAATGTCGGTTGACCATCCTGATCGGACGCGGCTAACCGTTCGACACGGGCAACCAAGCGGTAGCCGAGGCGGGGAACGGTCGCAATGTAAGCGGGCTGTTTGGGGTCGTCGCCGAGCGCACGCCGCAGGGATGCTATGGCCTGATAGACGGAATCGGAGGAGACGGCGACACCTGCCCAGGCGGTTTCAAGCAGATCGTCGATGCTGACAACTTCGCCTGCATGGTCGGCGAGAGCAAGCAGCAGCCGCATCGGCCGTTCTTCGAGGCGAACGATGTTGCCGTTGCAGCGGATCTGGTTAGCGGCTGGGTCTACAGTCCACTCGCCGATCCGGAGATTTGCTGTATTGACAGGGTCCATTCGATCTATCTGGCTTTCTATCGAGCTTTCCGAAGCATCTTTCAGAGCTTTTTCAGAGTGTTTCAGACCGGATTCAGGACTTTCTACTCCTTTGATGGATAGCGTAGCAGCTGCCGCGGACCATCGCGCATATCCAGTTGAGGTTTAGACCATGCCCGCTTTTTCACGCCGCATTTGTTTGATTCGCTTCACGTCCCTGGCCTTCGGAGCATCCCTTTTGTTGTTTGCCGGTATCGCGCAAGCGGCAAGGCACCCGGAACTGCCCTCCTCCGGCACTTACAAGATCGATCCGGATCATAGTTTTGTTTACTTCAGCGCCTGGCACCACATCGTCGGCGTGGTACGCGGACGGTTTGACAAGACAACCGGCACGATCATCGTGGGACGCGATCCGGCCGAATGTGCTGTGGATATCTCCATCGACACGGCGACGATTAACACTCAGAACTCTGAACGTGACGAGGATCTACGCGGGGCAGATTTTTTCGACACGAAGCATTATCCCGCAATGACTTATCGCGGACGAGGCATTCACCACGACATGCAAGGACGATGGGTAATGGACGGTGAGCTGACGATTCGCGGAATAACGAAGACAGTGCCGATTGTTTTCTCATTCAAGGGCGCATTCCCGGATACCCCTGCAGGCAAACCGGAACGGATCTCCTTTCACGCAACCGCGGAAACGAAGCGCGGAGATTTCGGCATGGTGCGCGACAACCTGATGGAGCTTGGAACATCACCAATGAAGCCGGATGTGGCGATTGAGATTGATGTGGAAGCAGATGAGATGGTGGCAAAGCACTAGACAGGCAACGCGGGTTCTGCTGAAGCCGATCTATGCCTACACGTTAAATCAGCGCACATTCCTGCTCTGCCCTATCTCCACCAGAGGTCAACCATCTATACTCGGTTGACTTCTTTTTTCTGGAGATGCACGTTATATCCGCTTTACGTTCTCTGGGCTTATTGGTTCTTGTCGTGTGTGCCTTCGTTCTTATGAATTCTCCGGCTCAATCGCAACAGCCGGTTCCTGACGCAACATCTTCACAGCCAGCTTCCATCGATGCGCCTCAGCCGCAACATACTGAAGGTTTCTTTTCCCGGCTCAGCCGTTTTTATCACGATGACTGGTTTCCCGCTCCGGCTACAGGGCCGGCCACATCTGCACCGGCACGCCGTGGATTACCATCACCGCTCGATTCGCCGCCCTTTCCCGCATCCGATTGGTCTTATGGCGGCTCACCTGTCATCGGCGAGCCGGACACTGCCAGTTATCCACTGATGACAGCCCTGCACCCCAACGGCAACCTGCCTCGCACCAAGTGGTACGGATGGTTTGAGCCGACGGTCAATGGAAGCACCTCTTCGCAATCCAACATTCCCGAGGCGAATGATGTCTACTCAAACCGGCTTGAAATGAACCAGGTTGTCTTATACATCGAGCGGCTTCCAGATACAGTGCAACAGGATCACATCGATTGGGGTTTTCACATCACGGGTCTGTACGGAACGGACTACCGCTTCACCACGGCTAAGGGATATTTCAGTCATCAATGGATCGATCTGCACCGCCAGTATGGATTTGATCCAGCGCTTGAGTATCTGGATCTCTACCTTCCACATTTAGGCAAAGGCGGATCGGATCTTCGCATTGGCCGCTACATCTCTGTTCCCGGCATTGAGGCTCAACTTGCCCCAAACAATTATGTATTCAGCCACTCGCTGCTCTACTCGATCGACCCCTTTACCGACACCGGCATTCTGCTGACAACCAAGCTCAACGATCAGTGGCTAGTTCAGGCAGGCGTCGCAGGCGGTCATGATGTTGCCCTTTGGACACCCGACGCAAAGCCATCGCTCACTGTCTGCGTCGATTACACAACAGCCTCAGTCAACGACAATCTGTATCTGTGCGCCAATGGAATCAATGACGCCAAATATGCTTTCAACAACGAACAGCAATACGACGCTACCTGGTATCACCGCTTCTCTAAGACTGTACATCTGGCAAGCGAAGCCTGGTATATGTATGAGCGCGATGTGCCGGCTGCCGATCCGGTAGACACCACGCCGATAAAGCCCGAGCAGGGTACGAATCCTGCCTATTGTTATGGAAGCGAGCTTCGCTGCACCGCGCCCGAATATGCGGTGGAAAGTTCATTGCAGAAAGAGCTTACAGCTCACGACTTTCTCGCTGCCCGCGCGGATTTTCTAGACGACAAGAAAGGGCAGCGCACTGGAACAGCAACGCGATATTCCGAACTAACGTTGATGTGGAATCACGCCTGGGGCACAACAGTGCAGCTTCGACCCGAGATACGATTTGACCGCGCCTGGGATCGGGCCGCTTATGATGACGGCCGCGCACAGTTTCAGTTCACGGCGGCGAGTGATCTGATCTTTCATTTTTAGGCAAAGTCGCCTTTCGCGCGCTCTTGCGTAAGTCCACGATTACGCCCGCTTTCGATAGCAGCAATTTTTCGTTGCGTACAGGCGGCTGAACGCCTAAATTGCTGGGTATGATTCCGAACAGCCGGCGCATCTTCCTGAAGCAGTCTGCGGCTCTTACTGGAGCCTTTTCGTTGACCTCACTCTTTCAGCAGGCTCATGCTGCCGATTTTGCTGCGGCAACGCGCTCGGTAAGCCACCTGAATGCGCTTGAGGCTGCGCAGAACGAGGACTTCTGGGCGCCAATTCAGCGGGCATATTCGGTCAATCCGAACCTGATGAATCTGAACAACGGAGGTGTGTCGCCGGCTCCGATCGTTGTGCAGGAGGCTGTCGAGCGCTACAACCAGCTCAGCAATGAGGGGCCATCGTATTATATGTGGCAGATTCTGGACCAGGGCCGCGAGCCGCTGCGGCAGAAGCTTGCCCAGTTGGCCGGTGCAAAGCCGGCAGAGATCGCGATCAATCGCAATGCAACGGAGTCGTTGAATACCGTCATCTATGGATTGCCGCTCAAGGCTGGCGACGAGGTGATCGGCACCAAGCAGGATTATCCCAATATGATTCAGGCTTATAAGCAGCGCGCCGAGCGGGATGGCATTGTCTATAAGCAAATCAGCTTCGACTTTCCAATAGAAGACGATGACGTGATCGTGCGCGGATATGAGCAGGCGATCACGCCAAAGACAAAAATCATTCACGTAACGCACATGGTGAACTGGGTTGGGCAAACGATGCCGGTGGCGAAGATTGCTGACATGGCGCACGCGCACGGTATCGAAGTCATTGCGGATGGCGCGCACTCGTTCGGGCTGATCGATTTCCAAGTGCCTGATCTGCACGCCGACTACTTCGGAACCAGCCTGCACAAGTTTCTTTCGGCACCTATCGGCACGGGCATGATGTGGGTGAAGGAAGACAAGATCGAAAAGCTGTGGCCGCTGACCTGCAACTCCGTTCCGCACAGCACAGATATACGCAAATTCGAGACGCTGGGCACGCGCAGCTTTCCACTAGAGCAAGGCATTGGCGAAGCGATCAACTTCCACGAAGCTATCGGCAGCAAGCGGAAGGAAGAACGCATCCGCTATCTGAAGGACTACTGGGCGACCCGGGTACGAGAGATTCCTGGAGTCGAACTGCACACGTCGCTAAATCCCAAGTATTCATGCGCCATCTGCGGCGTCAGCGTGAAGGGAATGACGCCGGGCGATCTGTCGTCGGCGCTCTTCAACAAATACAAGATCCACACCGTGGGCATCGTCTGGGAAAACATCAGCTGTGTACGCGTAACGCCTCATGTCTACACGACAATCCCAGATCTGGACCGATTTGTAGCTGCCGTCAGTGAGCTCGCCTCGTCAGCCAAAGCCTGAAGAGATAGCTTCCGCTCGTGTGAAAAGAAGCAGCCCCCTATTGATTCCGCCAGTGAGCGCGGTTTGATTCGCAGCAAGCTCCTGCGATGACGTCTTCTGGGCGGGACCGGCAGGTTTTCCGTTCGTCGCGCATGTTATTCCACCAGTGCAGGTTATATGCATAATGGAGAGAATACGTTTCCTCGTTTTCTCAAAATTTCATTTGAACATTGACAATTTTTAACTTCTCCCGGTATTGTTGTGGGCGTCTTCGAATACGTTTACATCCAATAAATTCAATCGCATAACAAAAGGCGAAAGGGCGAGATGACGATTCGAATTTCTGAAAGAAAACAGTTACAGAAAAGGCTCGCAGAATTTACAGGAGGAAGCCGTAGATGCAGAAAATTGCTCTCGCTCAAGCGAGGAGGAGCAAGTTCGCCTTCTTGATCATGCTGCTGTGCATATTTGGCCCAGCAAGCACGCTAACCGCACAGGAATTCACAGGTCGCGTGACGGACTCATCCGGTGCTGTGGTCTCTAAAGCTCAGATTACCGCTCACAATTTAGATACGAACGTAGATACGAAAACCACAACTACCGATTCCGGCAACTACACAATTCCCTATCTGATTCCTGGCAACTATAGCGTCTCAGCCGAGGCCAAAGGCTTCGACACTGGGCTACACACCGGTATTGTTCTGCAGGTGGGGCAGACCTCGACGGTCAATTTTGCACTCAAGGTTGGTACAGCGTCCGAGACCGTTACGGTGAATGCCGATACCTTGCTTGATTTCGGCAAAGCCGACAACGGCGAGGTGGTTGAAAACACCCGTGTCACGGAACTTCCACTGAATGGCCGCGACCCAGGAATGCTGGCCATTCTCAACGCAGGAGCCATCTGGACCGGAAGCCCTCAATACCAGAGACCATTTGACGATACCCAGGCCAATCTTTCCGTCAATGGCGGCGGCGCAGGCAACACAGCGCTCATGCTTGACGGTGTCTCCAATACAGCTTCGACCATCAACAACACCGGCCAAGCCAAGATTTCCTATGTGCCCCCGGTCGACTCGGTGCAGGAATTCAAAATCATCACCAATCCTTACGATGCACAGTACGGTCTGCTGGCTGGCGGCGTCGAGGACGTAACGCTGAAATCCGGTACGAATCAGTTGCATGGCGACGTATACGAGTACGCTCGCCGTACCTGGCTCGATGCGAATACGTGGCAGGACAAGTGGGACATCGCCAATGCGACGCCCGGAACAGACATCACTCCGTATGCGACTCCGGAAATGAAATGGGATCAGTATGGAGCCGAGTTGGATGGTCCGGTCCGGATTCCAAAGCTCTACAACGGCCGCGACAAATCCTTCTTCACGATGCAGTATGAGAACTTCAACGAGATCGAGCCCAACGTCATCACAGAAGCGGTTCCCAGTCCGCAGTGGATCAACGGTGACTTCAGCAATCTCGTTTACTGGACTGGTTCCGCCTATGCTCCGATTGAAATCAAAGACCCCGAGAGCATTGTCCAGCAACCCGATGGATCCTGGGTGCGCCAGCAGTTCGGACCCAATGATCCCGTTAATCCCAACACTCCAGCCAACGTCATTCCAGCGAATCGCATTAACCCGATGGCTCAGGCCATCATGAAGCTATACCCTGCGCCGAATACAGCGACCGCGAACGGTTCCAATCCCTTCGCAAGCAACTATACGGCTCCCGGCAATGACACGGATCACTACCGCAACGTGCTCGGCAAGTGGGATCAGAACTGGTCGTCCAAAGACCGTTTCAGCATCCACTACGGATACTGGGAGCGCATCGAGCACCGCAGCTACGACGGCTTCACCGGCCCGGAACAAGAAGGCCAGTTGCCCCACGGTGAACGAAGCAACACGTTCACGTTACAGGAGACACACACCTTCTCGCCTAACCTGCTTTTCGACTTCCGCGCCAACGTCTCAGTACGCGCCGACTACAGCTACAATGGACCTCCATTCGATCCGACGCAGCTTGGCTGGACGGCTGCACAGACCGCTGCCATGGGGCCTGCGGCAGCTTCCGAATTTCCCTACCTCGATATCAGCGAATTTGCCAGCATGGGCACCAACAGCAACGGACAGACGATCAGTAACTCGCTATCGCTCTTTCCCTCTGCTACATGGATTAAGAACAAGCACACGCTGCATTTTGGGCTCGACGGTCGCTTCATGCAATCCGTGAATGATGTCGTAGGCGGCGGTAACAACTTCTGGATTGACCGTACCTGGACGCAGACCAACTGTGGCGATTGCGGATCGTGGGATCAAGCCAGCGGTAACTCGATTGCATCGTTCCTTCTGGGTAATCCGACCTCGGGCAGCGATGCCATCAACGTGAAGACCTTCTGGTCCGGCCACTACTGGGCACCTTTCGTGCAAGATGACTGGAAGATCACGCCGAAACTCACCCTAAACCTCGGCGTTCGCTGGGATATTATGCCAGCCGAAACAGAGCGGCATAACCAGGGCGACTATGCCTTCAGTACAACTGCAGTCAATCCCATCAACTCTTCTGTTTCAGTACCTGGATACAGCCAGATCCTTGGCGGCGTAACCTTTCTGGGCGCAAATGGAAATCCTCGCGGAACGTACAAAACCGGCTGGCATAACATTCAGCCGCGCGTAGGTTTTGCCTGGGCCTGGGATGACCGCACCGTTTTCCGTGGCGGCTTCGGCGAGTCCTTCCGCACCCCCGAGAACGCACCAAATACCCTTGGTTTCAGCTCAACCACCAACTATCAGTCTGACGATCCTTCGCGTCCCGCAACAACTTATCCAAACCTTGCCAATCAAATCGACAATCCTTACAGCGCGGTGATTCAGCCTACCGGCTCAACGCTGGGATTGCTCGAAGACCTTGGCCAAGGACCGTGGTACCTCAACCCCACGTATCAGCTTCCCAGCTTCTGGAATTACTCGGTTGGCCTTGAGCATCAGTTCTTCCGCAACGATGTGCTCAACATCCAATATGTTGGATCGCGTCTCTACAACGGCGACAGCAGTGACAATGTCAATCGTGAAAACTATCAGGCCATGATTCCCTGCAACCCGCAGTTCGGCGGCAGAATCGAGACCTGCAGCAACAACAACCTCACCAATCCCTTTGTTGGGATCAGCGCATTCAACGGATCGAGTTACTACAATGACGCGACCCTGAACGCTCTCAACTTTACCCGGCCGTTTCCTGAGTTTGGCGACATCACCGAGTATCAGACCAACTACTACCGCACCTGGTATAACTCGCTGCAGGTCACCGCTATGCACAAGTGGAGCAACTCTCTCACCGTGCACGGAACGTGGACCTGGTCGAAGCTCATGGATGCGGGTGGATGGGCTGATTCAACCTACCGCATCCCTTACCGCTCGATCGACGCCAACGATTACACCCACCGCGTCACGCTCTCGGGCGTCTATCTCCTTCCGGTAGGCAGAGGCCGCAGCTTCCTGCCAAATGCAAATCGAGTTGTCGATGGCGTTATCGGCGGATGGGAACTGGGAAGCCTATACATCTACCAGACCGGCGCACCGTGGATTCTGCCGACAAATCCCAACGAAGTGTATCTGCACAGCGCGTACGTCAAGCCACACATCCAAACAGACAACGGATATATCCGGCTGGCAGCGGCATGCGCCCAGCAGTATACGGAGGTGAATGGGACATACGTCTTGAAAAACCTGGCGTACGACTATGATGGCAGCTGCCCGAACGGCGCCGACTTCCAGCAGGTACCCACCTACGGCGAAACGCCGCAGAACGTATACACAGGTATTCGTATCCCGCGCTATCACCAGTTCGACGCCAACCTGTCGAAGAACTTCGCACTGTGGGAGAACTTCCACCTGCAGGTTCGCCTTGAAGCATTCAACGTGCTCAACCACCCGCTGTGGTCGGAATCCCCCGACGGCAGCACAAATGACACTTCCTTCGGAGAAATTACACGAGGCCCATCAGGACAAAGCAACCTGCCGCGTCAAATGCAGGTCTCGGCAAAGATCACCTGGTAGTAAGTCAGGATCATTCAATGCAAAAGCCCTGGCAACCGTGGTTGCCAGGGCTTTTTTGTTTTCAAGGCTGGAATATGCAGCTGGGACCAGGCTCTGCTCTAAGTGAAGAGATCCTTCATCTTGCTGATCATGTTGCGCGAGGCAGGTTTGTTCTCGATCTCCATGCTGTCCGCGAGTTGGCGCACGAGCTCACGCTGCGTGCGGGAGAGCTTCTTAGGTGTCTGCACCATCACCTGCACGATCAGGTCGCCGCGGCCGCTTTCGTTCAAATGCGGTACACCCTGATTGCGAATGCGAAACTCTTTTCCAGTCTGCGTGCCTTCGGGAACACGCAGAGTGACTTCACCTTCGAGCGCCGGAATTGGAATCTCCGCGCCAAGAGCGGCCTGCGGGAATGAGATTGGCACGACACAATGCAGGTCGTAGCCGTCGCGCTCGAAGAAATCGTGCCCACGCACGCCCAGGACAACGTAGAGGTCGCCGTGCGGTCCGCCGAAGCGTCCAGCTTCTCCTTCGCCGGAGTAGCGAATGCGTGTGCCATCTTCGACGCCGGCGGGAATCTTCACCTTCATCGGAAAATCGCGCAGCACGCGCGTCTCGCCGCGGCAAACGGAGCAGGGATCAGTGATGACCGTGCCCGAGCCATTGCAAGCGCTGCAGGTACGGGCCACTGAGAAGAAGCCCTGCTGATAGCGAATTTGGCCGCGCCCTTGGCATTGTGAGCAGACCGAGGGACCACGACCCGAGGTGGTGCCGGTACCATGGCAGGTTTCGCAGCTTTCGCGGCGGCGAACCTTGATCTCGGTTTCCTTGCCGAAGACGGCGTCTTCAAACTCGATGGTGATGTCGTAGCGCAGGTCTTCGCCGCGCTGAACGCGGGAGCCCCGTCGCTGGCCACCACCTCCGAACATCTCTCCAAAGAGGTCGCCAAAGATGTCGCCAAGATCGGCAGCACCCGCGAACGGCCCCTGACCGAAGCCTGCGCTCGTGGAGGCGTGACCGAAACGATCGTAGGCGGCGCGCTTGTCGGCATCCGACAACACGCCGTAAGCCTCACTGGCCTCTTTGAATCGCTCTTCTGCTTCCTTGTCGCCGGGGTTACGGTCGGGGTGGTATTTCATAGCCAGCTTGCGGTAGGCGGTTTTCAGCTCTACCTCAGTGACGCTGCGGGATACCCCTAGTACCTCGTAGTAATCTGCTTTGCTCACAGTGTTCCTGGTTGCCATTGTATGTCGGTCACTCGCTGATTCCTGCGGTCCCGGTAAAGGGCGAATGCTGAAGCAGGTCGCCAGGAATCAAGCGCCTGCTTTCGTTCTTACGTGAATTTTGCCGTTCGCGTTCCTGCCTGCTGTCCACAGGTTCGGTCCTACGCCTCGGTTTGCTGCGGATTGGAGACAACACGCACCATCGCCGGGCGGAGCAGGCGCTCGCGGATCTTGTAGCCTCTGCGAATCTCCTCGGCTACAGAGTGATCCGGAAGGTCATTCCGTTCCACCGATCCAAGCGCCTCGTGAACGCGGGGATCGAACTCTTGCCCGACCGTCGGAATGGCCTGCACCTGGAGACCTCGGAGCACCTCGTCCATCTGCTTCACGATGAGCTCGACGCCGGTGCGAAGTTGCTCGGCTGAGCCCTCAGCCTTGAGCGCGAGCGAAAAATTATCGAGAACGGGCAAAAACTGCTCGACGACGTTGCCAGTGGCGTAGTCGCGGAACTCCTGCTTTTCGCGCTCCTGACGCTTGCGGGCGTTGTCAAACTCAGCCTGCAGGCGCGCCAGGCGATCAAGCAGGTTGTCGCGCTCCGTTTTCAACGCGGCAAATTCATCAGCGCTGACGGTCGCGGCGGCGTCACCATTCTGTGCGGCCTCTGCCTTTTGTGCTTCGGCTGCCTCTTTTGCTTCTTCGGGGTAATCGACAACCGTAAGCTCATTGGGCTCTGCGGTTTGGTCAATCGTTGATTCTTCTTTGTGCTTTGCCATGCTACTCCATCTGATGCGTTCCGCTCGGTTGCGGATCATGTCAAATAATTGCGCCATGTTGTATTCAGTCTGAGGCCTCTGTCGCCTTTTGAGCGCGCAAAGACGAGGACTGAGGAAGCTTTTTACAAAACTGATACTTACTGAGGGGGCACGTCGGTGATCCGGTCTGCCGCAAGACGTTCGGAGAAGACGCGATCCGAAAGCCGGGCGATGTAGCTGACGGCCTGCATCATCTCACGGTACTGCATGCGTGTAGGGGCGATAACCGCAACCGTACCCATGTTTTCCGCGCCGATTCGGGCCGGGGCGCCAATTAGAACCAACTCGGGCATGGAGGGTATGGACTGCCCCTCCAGACCGACAATTACGCGCACATCGTGTTGACGGGCATCGACATAGGCGTTGAGCAGCTCTACAAGCTGCTGCTTAGCTTCGAGTGCGATCAGCATCTGGCGCAGGCGCTCGCGATCCAGCTCTCCAGCGAGCAGATTGGCCATCCCCTCCACATAAATGGTTGGCGTAGCCGGATCAGAAGCCAGCGCACCTTGACGGCAGAGATCTTCAAGAGCGCGCAATCGCTGCTGGTATTCCGCACGCTCTGCTTCAATCCTGCGCGTCACTTCTGTGCGAATCCGCTCCATCGGCCAGCCGCGGAAGTTTTCGTTGAGATAGCGAGCAGCAAGTTCGAGGTCGTCGTAGCTCAGGTCGCGGTCAAGCGCCAGCAAACGATCCTGCACCGCGCCGGCTCGTGTGACCAGCACTGCCAGCACCCGCCCTGCCGATAGCCGGGAAAAATGAATGTGCTCCAGAAACTGCTGGATTGGAGACGTCGCTGCGGCGATTCCAAGACCACTGGAAAGGGCAGCAAGGACGTGCGAGGTGCGCTCCAGATATTGCAATGGCGAGGTGATGCCCGAGAAGCTGTCCTCGATCTGCTCTCGCCGCTCGTCGCTCAGGTTTGCCGCAGCCGGGCTGCCGCTGTGTGCAGATTGCTGCAACTGCGCGACGTGATAGCGAAAGGCCAGCGGAGTGGGCACGCGGCCAGCCGAGGTATGCGGCTGATCAAGCAGACCGGCCTCACCAAGAGCCGCCATCACATTACGAACTGTCGCGGAACTCAAACCCTCTCGATTCTCGAAAAGGCGCGCGACGGCCTGCGACGAAACCGGCTCCCCGGTCGCGACGTAGAGATCGATGATGGTGCTGAGCACCAGCCGCTCGCGCGGGCTGACGCGGTACTCCTGCATTCCGATACCTGCCGGTAACATGCTGTTTTCATTGCGCTTATCTACAATTGCAACGTCTAGCTACCCATATTCATTGTAAAACGAGAAATTTGAGTGTCAAGAATGCGGGTCTTTCCGTTCTTGGCCTCCGTCTGTCAGTTCGGAGTTTCGCTCTCCAGAGATGTGCATTTGTTAACACCGACGCAAGCATCGTGAAACAACATTGCGCCGCCACCTTGAATCCAACCCTAACGTTTTACTGGAAGATCCCAACCAGAAGATGAGGAGAATGTATGGGCAACTTTCGAAAGGCAGTAGGTCTTTCCCTGTTGGCGGTAACGCTGAGTACCGGAACCTCTTTTGCGTTCGCTCAGGACCATCACGACAATCATCAGTACGTGCGGCATGATGAATGGAGAAAAGGCGAACACATCAAGAAGGAAGACTGGAACCGTGGGGACAAAATCGACTACCGGCAGTACCATCTATCACCCCCACGTCGCGGTTATGAATGGCGGCTGGTGGATGGCAACTATGTGCTCGCCGCAGTCGCCACAGGAGTAATCGTGTCAACCGTCGTCGCTTCAACTGTTCACTAGAGGACGCCCTGGGCTGACGTTTGAGAGTCAGTCGAGCCGCTGGAACTTCCTGTTCCAGCGGCTTTTCGCACTCAGGACTCAAAAGCTCCTCCGATGACCCCATAACCCATAGTCAACATCTCTTCGTCACAGCTCTTAGGACGGTGAACAGGATTTACGATAGGTCTCATGACGCCTATCGATTCCACAACACTCCCGGCGCCTTTACAAGGGCGCAATTTGGTAAAACGCCTCTTTTCGGGTTTACTGACGGGTCTGGTGTGTTGTGGAACGATCATCGCGCACGCTGCTTCCGCAACTGACTCGGCTGATCTGCGCGCCGATCAGCAATGGCGTGTCGATCGAGCTAAGAATCTTTCCGCTCCCGATGGATGGCTGACGCTGGTTGGTCTGGAGTGGCTGAAGCCGGGAGCAAATTCACTCGGAGGCGCTGCCGATAACACGATCCGGCTCAAGGGTCACGCGCCGGAACATTTGGGAATCATTCAAGTGGATGGAAGCCAGCTCAAACTGCTGCCTCCAACCGGAGGATTTCCGAAAGAGCTCACGCTGGACGGTGCTCCCGCGCATGAGTCCCCGCTCGCATCCGACGACGGCAGGCCATCGTCGCTGGCTACGAACAATCTGCACCTGGTAGTGCTGCATCGCGGCGAACGGTTTGCGCTGCGCATCAAGGATTCGGATTCGCCTACGCGCACCAACTTCCGCGGATTGCACTGGTATCCAATTGAAGCCAAATACCGCATCACGGCGAAGTGGCTTCCGTTCAACCCACCACATACCGAGCAGATTCCAACGGTCATCGGCACTGTACTGAATCTGCAAGCACCCGGGCTGGCCGAGTTCACGCTGAACGGCAAAACAGTCCAGGTTGAGCCGGTGCTCGAGTCGCCAAACTCGAAGGAGTTGTTCTTCATCCTTCGCGACGCAACGAGCCACACCACGACATATCAGGCCTCGCGCTTCCTGTACGCCGAGTTCCCCTCCAACGGCCTTGATAAGCCGGGAACAATTGTGCTGGACTTTAACCGCCTGCAGAACCCGCCGTGCGCTTACACGCCGTATGCAACCTGCCCGCTACCGCCATATATAAACCGGCTGGCGATTGCGATTCCCGCGGGCGAAGAGCGTTATACGCATTAGAAGAGACTCCAGACTTTTCGCTGGTGAGCTGAGCCCTGTGTATCGGAAATTCGCAGTTGCAGACCGAAGTATCGTAGCACCCTAATGCCATGTCGTCGGCAAACGATTCATCGCGAATTAAATCAAAATTTACAATATACCCATCGTGAGGTAGATATCTGCTATGCCAAGACTTGAACGAACTCTGCCAAAGTTATCGATACCTGTTTCGATCCTGTCCGCGGCAGTAATGCTCTTCTGGCTGTGGACAGCGAACGCTAAAGTCGTTCGAGCCGAGGGATCGAATACGGTTGAACCTCACACCGAGGCAGCGGTAATTGCGGATGATAAAAGATGGGACAAGGCTGAGGAGTCTGGCGATACGGCGTTTATCGATGCGTTGCTGCTGCCTGAGTATCGCTCGATCAGTTCAGACGGCAGCACACATGACAAGGCCGCTATCATTGCCAACGCACGTAGGAACGTTAATTCGCCGGAACGGGCAGCCGCCATCGAGAAGTGGCGCACTGCCCATCCGCAGTTGATCAATGTCAAGATCACGGGAGACACTGCGATCCTGACATTCTCGCTGGACAAGCCCGCCGTCCCGAAACCGGTCATGTCCTGTGACGTGTTTGTGTATCGGGATGGCCGCTGGCGTGCGCTGTATTCGCAGCATACCGAGGCAGGGAAATAAGCCATCGCGAGATGGCCCTTGTTTAAGCAGCAAGGAAACCCGGCACGTGTTGCTCGGCGCGTGTGCCCGATTCCCTAGCTGATCTCGATCACATCGCCGCCGCGTTCCGCTGCCTCTTCGGCGTTCTCCTGCAGCTTGCGCGCGATCTCGTAAAACTCCGCAGCCAATGGTGATTCCGGCCCGGCGAGAGCGATCGGCATGCCGCGGTCGCCGCCTTCGCGAATCGACGAAGCCAGCTCCACCGAGCCGAGAAACGGCACATTAAACTGCAGCGCAGTACGTTCCGCGCCACCCTTGGCAAAGATGTCGATCTCGTGATGACAATGCGGGCAGGTGAAGTGGCTCATGTTCTCAACCATGCCAAGCACTTCGACATTAACCGACGAGAACATCTCCAGCGCCTTGCGCCCATCCTGCAGCGCCACGTCGCTGGGCGTGGAAACAACAACCGCGCCCGTGAGCGGAACCGTCTGCACCAGCGAAATGACCACGTCGCCTGTGCCAGGCGGCAGATCGACCAGCAGATAGTCGAGTTCGCCCCACTCCACCTGCTGCAGAAATTGCCGGATGATCTGGTGCAGCATCGGCCCACGCATAACCATCGGCTTGTCACCGGGCGAGATGTAACCGATGGAGATGGTCTTCACGCCATGCGTAAAGTTGGGGATGATCTGGTTCTGCGGTCCCACTCGGGGTTGCGCGCTTGAGCCCATCATCAGCGGAATGTTGGGGCCGTAGATGTCGGCGTCGATCAGACCAACCTTCTGTCCCGCGCGGGCAAGCGCAATAGCGAGATTGACCGAAACGGTGGTTTTACCGACTCCGCCTTTGCCTGAGCCGATTGCAATGATTTTGCTGACGCCAGGAAGTGGAAGCGGCGCCTGGGGAATTCCGTGTGTAGGTCCGTGAGCCATGACGATTCTTTCTCTTGTAAAAGTGTTGATGTGGTTTCGTGGCTACCTGCCAGGCCGAACGCTTCCCTCGACCGGAGGCGCGAGCTTCTCGTGTTTGCGCCGCTCCGATTCGCGCTCGCGATTTTCGCGGCGTCGCAGTGCGCCCTCGTAACGGCGTAGTTCATCCGCTGTCTCAGGCATAAGCTCGGGAACGCGCACCGGGTAGCCATTGGCATCAATTGCGACGAAAACTAAATAAGCGCTGGCCACATGCCGGTGCGTACCCTGCTGAAAGCTCTCAGCCCAGACCTTGACACCGACTTCAAGCGATTTGGAAAACGCGCGGTTGACGCTTGACTTGAGAATGAGCAGATCGCCGACGTGCACGGGCTGAATGAAATCGATGTGGTCCATGGCAGCGGTGACGACATGCGTGCGCGCGTGGCGATACGCTGCCATCGCTCCCACCAAGTCGATAAAGTGCATCAGGCGGCCGCCAAGCAGATTACCCAGCGTGTTCGTATCGTTGGGCAGAATGATCTCCGTCATCTCCGATTGCGACTCAGAGACTGTGCGAGAGTGCGGCGTGACCTGCACCGCTGTCTTGGTCTGAGATTCGATCATGCTTCTCTTGCCTCTTCCGTATGCCGCCCGCGAACCATCTACACTGAGAGCAGTGCGATTGCCGGGAGGGCTGATTCCAGTTTCGGCGGTCGCGCTCGATTACGCAAATTCTTGCTATTTGGTACAACATGTTGCCTGCCGTTGTAAGTGGAATTGCAAAGCTGCGTGACTTAACCGGCCGCGAGTCCTTATTGGAGTTCACGAAGGTATGTTCATTTATCCATGCAGAGGATGAGTCGTCATTCGATTTCCCTACTTACTCGTTGACATTGGTCTTGGAATCGCAGAAGTCAAGCGACAACTACCGTATTTCGATCAGGTTCGAGAATGTCGTACAACTCAAGGTCAGTGAGTTTGGTTACAGGTATCTTTGTGGTCTCGATATCGCTGATGTTTCCGATAGGCAATTAGAAAACATCGGGCTCGAAGTGTTTGATTACGAAAATGAGGCGATCTCCTTCTACTGCAGGTCAGCTGCAATAGAGAGCGTAGAGCCTGTTTATTCTTGAAAGCTTATCTTTGCAATTACGTTGAGGGATATGGACAAAGTTGCAGCACTGAAAGAAATTCTTGAGATGGAGCCGGGCAACGCTTTTGCCCGCTACGGACTCGCGCTCGAATACTCAAATCGCGGCGAGATTGAAACCTCGGTTGCCGAGTTCAATACCCTGCTCACCGACCACCCCGAGTACACCGCCGGCTACTTCATGGCGGCGCAGACGCTTGCCAAGGCCGAGCGCACTCCCGAAGCGATAGCCCGGCTCAGGGAAGGCATCGCCAGCGCAAAGAAAACCGGCAATACGCACGCGCAGAGCGAGATGCAGGCCATGCTCGACGAACTGGACCGTTAGCGCTTCCACTTAAGGCTGCAGTGCGGACGACGGCATTGTGACCGATCCAATCCGGCCTGTGTTGGCGTCAATGACGACCACCCGGATCGAGCCAAGCTTCGACAGCGAATCCACTTCGCGCTGATAAGGAATGCCGGCGGGCATACCGCTGTCGTAAGTGGCTTGCTTAAGCGCAAGCTGCAGCGTGTCTCCCGAAACCTGCGCCTTGCGCACGCCGTCATCACGCTGCGCCAAGAAGATATAGAGCTTGTCGGTCCAGCGAGCCACGTCTGCACCTTGTTGCTCCTGCTTCAAACCTAATCCGGATAACGCAATACGCAGCCGGATCGTTGGTTTGCCGCCCGGCGCATCCGCAGCTTTTACCGGCTCAGCCGAAAGCTGAATGCCGTTTAAGTCTTGCGGCCTCCACACCGCCTCCTGAAAACGCTCTTTCGCCGTCGTGGCCTCTTCGCCGTACATGTATCCGGTGCGGTAACGCAGGCGGACGTCTTTCCTTCCTTTCACTTTGAGCTGCAGCGTGTGGAACTTATTATCAGCAGGCATATCAGGCCTGAAGCTTATCTCATACAGCGCTACGCTCTCCTGCATGATGCTGTCGAGAGTCTTCTCAAGATCGCTGCCTTTGTTGATCGCCCGCCCTCCAGTTGACTCAGCCAGGAGCCGCACCGAAGGCTGGATATCGTGTGTATTCACCTGCATCTGCTCCGCGACTCGGCCTCCAGGTGTCACTCCGCGATTGTTACTACCGCCGGGCGCTGAATTTGCCGAAGCCACAGGATTCAATTGCACCTGAGCATTAGCAAGAGAAGGATCGACAGCGGCGCCACCCGTGTCCAAAATCGAAGCATCTACTGCATAGAGTGAGATGTGCGCCTCGTTCAGCGCGTCCCGTGCGTGCTGTATCGCTGCATCAAGTGTGCTTACCGTGCGTTCTATGTTTGGCTGTTGGTCGCGCCAATCGTACAGTGCGCTGTCTCCAGAGATCCAAACCAATGTCTTGTGTCCCTGCATCGAGCCGAAGTGCTGCGCAAGCGCAATCATCGAAATCAGCGACAGTCCGAGAGGATTATCTCCAAGCTGCCGCAATTGCGGATCTGCAGAATGCATGGCATCCGGCACATCGATGTGATTGCCATTGACCATATTCAGGTCTTCCGGATTGCGGACAGTGTCGAACTGCTGACGATTCCGCTGATCCATCTCTGCAGCTTGCGAAAGACCCGCCGCAGAGGGCATCCATTTCGCCAGCGCAGTCTCAGCGAATTCGTGATCGGTTGTCACATCCTGCAAGACACGAAAGCCATGCTCGTTAACGGAATAGATCGCGAGTCTTGTATTCGGGTGCGCCATCTTGAGGAACTGCAGCATTTCACTGCGTGCACGGTTGATGTCGAGGAAAGGCAGATGGCTTTCATCAATCATGAGAATCAGCAGATCGGATGAATTCGCAAGCGAAGGAGAAGCGGAGCCGGTGTTGGTAAATGTGTCAGTTGGTGGAGTCGCAGACGCCGTCGGCTTTGAGGAATCGTCTTGAAGATGACCGAAGGTCGCAATCTGCTGCGGGCGTCCGTTATCGTAGAGCTCGATCTGATCTGGTTTCAGGTCAGTAACTGGTTTTCCATGTTTGTCTGTGGCGATCAGGCCTATGTTGACGAGCCGCGTCGTAACCTGGAGCTTAAAACCGCTGTCTGTAGATGGAGTAGTAGCGCCTGCCTGCGTTGTGTCCGAAGTAAAGGACAAGGGTAGCGAATCGGCAGTGCTAACCGACATCTCTTGAGCTTCAACAGGCTGGGCCGACGCAGGTCTCGGTGCAGGTGAAGCAGCTACACTCGAATTCGGCAAAGGCGGCGCTGAGGTGGAAGAAGCGCTCTCAGATGCTGATTCCGCAGATGCTGGCTCTGTGACGGTTGCCGCGGTACTCGTGTCGGGTTTGCCTTGATCTGCCTTGTCTTGATCTGCATCATTCAGAACCAGAGTGGTCTCTGAACCAAAACGTCGATAGCTGGTGAAAGTAACATCGTTGAGCTGCAACTCTTTGACTGTTTCAATCGGAGAAATTGGGCTGGTCTGGCGAGGCTCCAGCGCCGCCGAAACAGCAATGCTGTGAATAGGGCAGAAATACGTCTTCTCGCCAATCACCACCGAACCGTATTGCACTGCGATATCGGCACGCCGCAGCATGTCTTCTGGCGTGGGATCCGCCTGCAGCTTGATCTCCAGAATGACGCCGGTTTCAGGATCAACCGTAAAGGAGCCGTGATAACCGGCGGTCTCACGCACTACCAATGGGTTGTTATCGCTCACGATACCGGTGGAAACGCCCTCCGATCTTCCTCCGGTATCCGACGCATAGTGGCTGTTCACCAGTTCTCCGGGATCACTCTTGTGGTACTGCAAGGTATAGTGCGATGCTGCCCTGTCCACCGAGAACCGAAAGACGGCCGCACTTTTGCCGTTCCATGTCACCCAGCCGTCCCAGCCCAGCTTACCCTTCGCCGCATCCAGAAGCACGACGCTGAGGATAGACCCGAATTCACCCCACGACGTAAGACCCGTCGTAACGTAAGGTTTACGCCTGCCCTCGGCTTGCGCCGTTGGATCGTCAGTTTCCCGTCCATCGCGGTATGCGATCGTAGTGTGCATCGCGCCAAGCTTGTAAAAACCTCCGGAAACGGCCTCACCCTGCTGAGCCCTTGCGTCCGGAATATCGGCGAAGTGCTCTGTAGTGCGTGTCGCCATCAAATTCGGCAAGAGCGGAATCGTATGGACGACATAGTTCACAACGCGGCCCATGATCACCTTCTGCGCAGAAAAATCAGGAGTTGGCCGCGTGGGAATCTCGCTGGCAGGAAGCGGAAGAAAGGTAGAACCATCCGCCAGAACTCGCAGGGCTTCCGTTGATTTTTCCCCCGTACTGTCTGCAATGAGCGTCGTCAGCGTGGCCGGACTGATACGTTCAGTCATCGCTATTGCAGCGAGGTCGCGTGTAACCTCAGCATCCGGGCGATGGGCCAGTTGTGCGGCACGCAGCGTCTCCTGGAGCTGCTGCACCGTCAATCTCTTTTCCGCACAAGCCGCTGACGCAGTCAACGCGAGCAAACCCAGCACCGCCAGCTTATTTCTCATAGAAAAGATCATCGTTTTCAACGCACAGCCACTCTACATCCACGCATTGAGGGGAGACAAACTCTTTTACCATCGGGGAAAAACGATTTTTCAGGGATGTTTTAGCCGAGAAACTTTGTAGCGTTTGCAACTGGCGAGCATCTGCTAGAAGCAGTGCGTGGTTTTTCACCAAATGGCAAGGCTCGTCCCGCCCTCACCCCGCTGGGACCCATTTCGTCTACTCTAAGAACATTCCTAACGGAGGCCAGATGAGCCAGACCGTCCCGCATTCATCCCGTACTTCCGATTCGTTGCCGAAAACATTGGGCGAGCTGCGCGCCAGCAAACGCTATTCCGAGGCAAGGCTAGCGCATCGCAGCGTAAAGGACGAGTTGCGCGAAAACCTGATTACCCGCCTGCGCGACAAGGAAACGATCTTCGAAGGGCTCGTCGGGTACGAGGATACTGTCGTCCCGCAAGTAGCCAACGCCATTCTTTCGCGTCAGAATTTCATCCTGCTCGGCCTCCGCGGACAGGCAAAGAGCCGTATCCTGCGTTCGCTCACGACACTGCTCGATCCGTTGACGCCATACGTGGCCGGTTGCGAGATCCGCGATAACCCTTACGCGCCGCTCTGCAGCCGTTGCCGTAGATTGATCGCCGAGCAGGAAGAAGCAACACCAATCGCGTGGATGACACCCGATGATCGCTACGTTGAAAAGCTCGCCACGCCCGATGTAACCGTAGCCGATCTCATCGGCGATCTCGACCCTATCAAAGCCGCGCGTGGCGGTCATGATCTTGCCAGCGACTTGACCATGCACTATGGCCTATTGCCTCGTGCCAATCGCGGCATCTTTGCGGTCAATGAGCTTCCCGATCTCGCCGGCAAGATCCAGGTCGCACTCTTCAACATCCTGCAGGAAGGCGACATTCAGATCAAAGGCTATCCGGTGCGCCTCGCTCTCGACGTGGCACTCGTCTTCAGCGCCAACCCAGAAGACTACACGGCGCGCGGCAAGATCGTAACGCCGCTCAAAGACCGCATTGGCTCAGAAATCCGCACGCACTACGCGGCGACAGTCGAAGAAGGCATCGCCATCACACAGCAGGAAGCCTGGACCGATCGCGGCTGGGGCAGCGTGCCGGGCAGCACCGGCTCTCTGGATGTGCAGCCCTTCCTGCGCGAGATCATAGAGCAGGTCGCTTTTCTAGCTCGTGAAGACCGCCGCGTAGACAAGCGTTCCGGCGTGAGCCAGAGATTACCCATTTCTACTTTGGAACTCGTAATCTCCAACGCAGAGCGCCGTGCTCTCGTTCATGGTGAACGGCTCATCGTGCCACGCATCACCGATCTTTACGCGGCACTGCCCGGTATCACAGGTAAGATCGAGCTCGAATACGAAGGCGAGTTACGCGGCGCCGATACCATCGTTCGCGAAATCATCCGCAGTGCCATTGCGCGTGTCTACGACAAATATTTTTCAGAGGTAAACACGCAGCAGATTGAGCAATGGTTCCACATCGGCGGAGCATTGCAGATCGACGATTCCGACTCTTCAGCGGCCATCCTTGAAAAGTTGCGCGAGATTCAGGGCCTGATGGATAAGCTATCCGCGGTTCGCATCAAGGGTAATGAGTACGCCGCGCAAATCGTAGCTGCTGCTGAATTTCTGCTCGAAGGCCTCTACGCGCACAAGAAGCTGAGCCGCAGCGAAGAGCGCGGATTTACTGCTCCCGACCGCGCGCAACGCCGCGAGCAGCGTCAGGCCACAAGCGACGACGAACCAGAGTACGAGGATTGGCAGAAGCGCCGCTCCGGACGCCGCGGCAGCTTTAATTAACGCCTGTCAGGAGATCCCGATGAAGCGAATCCGGTACACCAAGTACAACGGCGAGTTGGCCGACGAGATCAGCCTCGAAGATCTCATGCAGCAGCTCTCCGACTACATGCTCGACTCGGGCTTTCAAAACCCATGGATGCAGTTCTCCGAGATGAACGAGCACACACTCGAGAATCTCCGCGAGGCCATGCGCCAGGCGCTGGAGATGGGCGACTTCGAGCAGGACCTGCGCGACCGCATCGATCAGATGAATGCCGATGGCGAACTCGATCAGCTCATAGAACAGCTCATGCACCGCATGGAGCAGCAGGACTACATTCGCATCGATGCACCGCAGGATTCGGCGCGTATGTCGAACACGCCAGGCTCCGTCAGCGATGGCGAAGGACAAGGGCAAGCGCGATTTGAAGTCACCGACAAGTCGCTCGATTTTCTGGGTTACAAGACTCTACGCGATCTGCTCGGCTCACTCGGCCGGTCAAGCGCGGGCCGTCACGACACCCGACATCAGGCCACTGGTGTGGAAACGAACGGATCGATTCGCCCCTATGAATTCGGCGACACGCTTAATCTCGATGCAAATGCAACACTGGCTGCAGCCATCACTGCGCAGGCCGAGAAGTGGGTGGATGAAGAGCGTGCCGGTGAACCCTCCGAGCATCACGGCGTATGGCCCATCGAGGTCGACTACCCGCATCTGCATGTGCAGCAGTCGGACTATCAATCCAGCTGCGCCACAGTTGTCATGCTCGACTGCTCGCACTCCATGATCCTGTACGGCGAAGACCGCTTCACACCAGCCAAACGTGTAGCCATGGCGTTGTCGCACCTCATCCGCACACAGTATCCCGGCGACACTTTGAACCTCGTTCTTTTTCACGACTCTGCTGAAGAAGTTCCAGTCTCGCAGTTAGCACGCGTCAAAGTCGGCCCGCATTACACCAACACCCGCGAAGGCCTGCGCATGGCGCGCAGCATTCTCAACCGCCAGCGCAAAGAGATGCGCCAGATAGTGATGATCACCGACGGCAAACCCTCGGCGCTCACTCTTCCCGACGGACGCATCTACAAGAACGCGTTCGGCCTCGATCCGCTTGTACTCTCGGAAACACTCGAAGAAGTCGCACGTTGCCGCCGCTCCGGCATCCTCATCAACACATTCATGCTCGCGAGCGATCCCGGCCTCGTGCAGTTTGTGCAGCGAGTCAGCGCTATGTGCCGCGGCAAAGCCTACTTCACTACACCACAAACCCTGGGCAATTACCTGATGATGGACTTCCTCAACCGCAAGATGAAGACCGTCCACTAACAACGCCGGCAACTTTTCTATTTGCCGGCTTTGGCACTCGTTCGCTTCGCCTTGGATTTGCTTTCAAGATTGAGCGCCACCGCTGCGCGGATCAAAGCCTTCAGCGCCTTCTCGTCAATCCTCTCGCCCTCGTGAATATCGATAGCGCGCCTCGCGTTTCCATCGAGGCTTGAGTTGAAAAGCCTCGATGGATCGGGCAGCGAAGCACCTTTGGCAAACGTGAGCTTGACGACGCTCTTATACGTTTCACCCGTGCAGACAATCCCGCTGTGCGAGAAAACAGGAGTGCCCATCCACTTCCATTCTTCGACGATTTCAGGGTCGGCCTCATGAATGATCGAACGCACTCGCGCAAACATCTTTCCTCGCCAGTCACCCAGCTCTTTGATTCGCTCATCAATGAGCACCGAGGCTGATACCGATGAAGCAGTCTCTTTCATGTCAAACTCCCTCTCGATCTGTATGACCGTTGTCTCCGATCAAGATGCATCCGTCTGCGGCTCTGATCGGCTTAGCGCAATCAATTAAGCGGGCTTCTTTGAAAACAGCCTCACCACCAGATATCCCTTCCACATCCAAAGCCCTGAAAGCACAATTACTGGCACAAAGAAATATCGAGTAGGCACAGCGTAGAAATGTACCATGTCGAACGGACTGTAAATGTAACCCACGATCGGAATAGCAAAGATGATGTGGATCCAGCGAAGAATCCATCGGACTGTAGAGCTCTTCATGCTTTCTCTCTCCAATGCGTCTTACTGCTGAGTCATTGTTTGTTGCCTTGCGCTGCGCGAGAGGAATCACCAGGCAACGTAGCTCCGAACTGATCTGCATATTGTCGAGTTAATTGCTGCCAGCCCTCATACTTCATCGCGTCCGCGCCAACAATGCGGCCTAACGGATCATCCGTAAGCAGACGATCCAAAACATCGAAACAGATGTGCCAACCCGCGGCTCCCCACACAACGTAGCGGTGGTCAATGCTATGCCACAGCGTGAGGCGCGTGCCACGGCCAAGCGGCTCCAGTTCCCATCGAATATCGTGAAACTCCAGCACCGCCGGAGCCTCAACTCGCGTCACACGCGCAGCCGTCACTCGCGATGTGCCAGTCCACGTGAGATTCACCGCACCTTCCCGATCAAGGTGCGTATCCGCATCAAAGGGAGCCCACTCACGCAGATGCGCCGGATCGGTCAATGCCGTCCACACCTTCTCAGGCGAATGACGCAGGTCTCTCACAAGAACGAGCGTCCACTTCTCACCGTCCTTCAATACACGCGCTCCATTGGCCGGACCAGGCACATACCGCTCGTGATCGCTCACCTTTTCTCCCTCCAGATAGCAGTTGCCAGTCTCAACCCTGCCAGCGTTTCAACTGTGTTAACTGAATAAGATTCCCGCAAGTGTCATTGACTGTGGCATTCCAGGCATACTGTACGTCGGTCGGCGCCATGGTGAACTCAGCGCCAGCAGCTTTCATGCGCTCAAAATCTGCCTGCAGATTATCGCTGAAGAACATCACCGCGGGCTGGTTTTGCTGGAACAAAGCTTGCTGAAAAGTAGCTGCTGCTGGATTGTTGATGAGCGCCAGTTGCAGCTCCGTTCCCTCCGGCTCCTCTGCCGAGGCCACCGTGAGCCATCGATACGGTCCATTACTGTAGTCGGCCTTCTTCACAAAGCCAAGAACTTCGGTATAGAAGTGCAGAGCTTTTTCCTGATCGTTGACGTATATCGTGAGCAACTTGATCTTCATCGGTTTCCCCTCAGTGTGAGATTTGCGGGCGCTCCCGCATTACTTCTTCTTTTTTTGCAGTAGAGATCGTTTTGTTCGTTTCGCAGATGTTACGTGAGCCGGTGTTGCACGCTTCGTTTGTACGATCGCTTCCATGGCATCCATACGGTCCAAATGGCGTTCCAGAGCATCGACATGCGCAGACCAGAATCGGCGAAATGGAGCGATCCAGTCATCTAGTTCCTGCAACGGCTCAGGCCTTAGCCGGTACAAGCGGCGCTGCGCATCCACCGTAGCATCCACAAACCCCGCCTCGCGCAGCACACGCAGATGCTTCGACACTGTCGTCTGCGGCATCCGTAGCTGACGCTCAATCTCACCCACTGACTGCTCCGACGAGAGCAGCAGACTCAGGATCGCGCGACGGTTTGGCTCCGCGATAATTTCAAATATAGATTCCACGCTTCTTATATACCTGTAAACGCATATACACGTCAAGGCATAAATTAAACTATTTGAGCGATAGTGATCATCTACATGCCGTTGAGATTTCGCCCTGAATGAGAAACGGTAATAACTAGCGGTTGGAAACCATGGCGGACTCAAGCGCCCGCACGGAGCGCCCAAGCCACGTACGTACCGCAGAATTGGACGCCACTACAGGAAGCGATGCAGCCATGATGCGATACACGTCTTTCCTTCTTATTTTGGAAGCGTGCCCCGGCTCCAGCCAGCGATTATTGCCTGCGAGCAACACCAGGGTGTTCAGTCCAATGGCCACTGGCCAAAGACATGCCAGACGCAGACGTATCGACCACGGCGACAAAGCAGTGATGTAGTCGATGGCATGTCTGTAGTGCTCCATCGCTTCTCTGATCAATTCCAATAGCACCGGTCGCGCCAATTGCGAACCACCGGGCGAAAGTAGATCGTTTACCGTCAGGCCGTGAGACGAAAGCATTGTCTCCGGTAAGTAGCAACGCCCGATGCGCAGATCTTTACCGCAATCTCGCAACACGTTTGTATATTGCAGCGCCTTTCCGAACCGGATACCGCGATCGATCATCTTTTCCGCAGAATCCCTCAGCGCGCGGACTACATGCCGGGCCGTCATGATGGTCCAGAATTCGCCGACGCAGCCGGCAACCAGATATGTGTAACGATCCAACTCCGCTAATTCTTGAAGAGCGACAACCCGTCCTGCGGACTCATCCGGAAAATTCCTCAGATCGAACTCCATGCCTTCCGTGAGAGTATTCACGATCGTTCGCACAGATTCCCGATCGGCTGCATTGAGATCATTAAGCAGAGTGAGTGCAGAGCTTAATGACTCCAGCAGCGCTTTCTCCTTGGAGTCACTCTGCTGCGTGGCTACTTCCTCTCGAATCGCGCGTAAAGCAATTTCATCTGGTACACCATTCACCTGCTCGCGTAAAGAAAGCAATAACTGCATGCGCTTCTGTGGAGAAATCAAAGAAGTGTCTGCAATGGTGTCGGCGGAGCGTGCCAGAAGATAAGCCAGACCAACCGGAGCCCGCATGCCAACCGGCAAAATGCGAATCGTCAGATAAAACGAGCGTGAGACGCCCTTTAAGAGCGGTCCCAAAAGCTCAGACCGGTCAGGCGCTGACGTCATGTGGTGAGCGGTAGCCACAAGCTATTGTAAACAGCGCATTTGATGGGGCCTGCTAATCCAACCGTGCTATAAGCGGCCGAGTAGAACGGCTTCGCGATCTTGCAGTGTGCTCCGAATCGCTTCCATGCCTGCTTCAAGATCTTTCATACGAGTTAGCAATGTATCGGCATCTTTTTGGTTGACCATCGTGCGCAGCAGTTCGCACTGCCCCGCCAGACGCTCATCAATTGCGATCAGCCGCTGCAGCGTTGGTGCCTCTTCTCGATACCGTTGCGTCATGCGATCGTTTTCCGGTACAGGTTGGTGCGTCAACGCTGCTTTGATCGCACCGATCGATCGCCCGAGACGCTCCAAGCTCTGCGCGGAAGCAACCGCGACAGCATCGGGAAATGGTTTGGAGCGCGAAGGCGGCGGCAGAAACTCGCGCCTGTAGTTACTTTCCGCTGATTCCACACTTGCCATTGCATTGCCAAGCAGAGCTGCGGCCTGGCTGCGTACCAACTGATCGTCGGCGCGCAACTGGTTCTCGGCACGGTAGAAGTTATAGCCCCAGCCATAAAACAGATTGGTCGCAATCTGCCGCAATGCGCCTGCGTCGTAAAATCCCTCGCCCGCCACTATTTTTCACCACTCAGTTTGACGTCGTCGCCCAAAGAATAAACTCCGGTCGTCCCGCCTCCGATAGTGAACGGAACACCAGCCGCTGCATTGGGCGCTGAAATCAACCCCTTGTCAGCCATCTTGAGCGCGAGATAGTAGCGCACTGCCTCGATTGGCGTAAGGCCGATGGCCTGCAGCGAAATCAATTCGCGCATGCGCTCGTCCTTGGGCATGATCAGAATCTTCAGATCGTTGAGCGTGATTCCATAAGCCTTCAAAAAGTCGGTCAGATGATTCTTAACGAGCTCCCGCACATCATTGATGTGCTCGTTGATGTCCTCCATCTTTGTAACCTGGACAATCTGATTGATGGACTGCTCGATGGCCGGCCCCGCATACTCCGCAACCTGGCGCACGTCGATGAACGCACCGTTGAATGGCATGTGCGTGATCAGATCAAGCGCCGCCTGCGGGGTATCGACATGAATGTAGTAATCAACCTGATAGGCCATCTCAGCCATCTCTTCGCTGGTGGCTACGCCTTCGCTGCGCACCAGCAACTTGGATCGGTTGATATAGATCACCTCAAAGACCCAAGGGGAATTACCACCGAAAAATCCCTGGGCAATTGAGCCGAGCAGCGGCTTGTCGGGGGTAGAAAGCGCATATTGCCCGGTTTCATACACGTTTAATACTGCGCCGCGCGACTTGAGCACGCAGAAGTGATTGCTTTCAACAGTAAGCAGCGACCCGGAGACGATGCTTTCATCCACGAGGATGACAGCGAGATTCCTGGTACCCAACAAATCCGTGCCGTTTTGCAGTGAAGTAATAACCTGGCGAGTGATTGCCATGCAGTCTCCTCAAACGTGTGATTTCGTCAGCAAGGATACCTTGCCGCAGCGCGTGTGCCAAGCTCGATGCCGAATTCAGATAGTGTGCAAGTCTATGGCACTCGTACATTTTGAGGAAGTGTATATCTTTTGGATCTTGAATCATGTTCTTGCGCTGCTTAAAGACATTTGTCAAAATCGACTAGCAAGAAAACACACATGGCCGGTGGACCTATCCACCAAAGAGGAAATGCATGAAAAGGAATACCCTCTAGTAACAGATCTCCGCGATCGCCAGTACCTCAGGCTTCGCTCCTTGCAAACCTTCCAAGGTCGACAACGTACAGGCAACTATCTAATCGAAGGTATAAGGCATTTGGCTCGCGCTGTAGAAGAAAGCGCACCAATCGAACAACTCTTCGTCGATCCTTCCATCTTTTCCAACCGTTTCGGGCAAAAGCTGGTGCGCAAACTAAGGCGCGCAGGTACGCCAGGCATTCGTCTTGCTCCAACCCTCTATCGCGATCTCACGCTCGCTGCTGAACCACAGGGCGTTGGAGCGGTTCTGAGACAACACTGGAGTTCTATTGATATCACTCCGATCAGACAGGAGGCACTCTGGCTTGCTGTCGAATCGGTAGATCAGCCAGGCAATTTGGGAACGATTATTCGCACTGCAGAAGCAGCTGGAGTCGAAGGAATTTTTCTGCTTGGTCCAAGCATCGACCCTTGGGACCCAGGATGCGTCCGCGCGACGATGGGTTCCCTATTCGCACAGAGGCTAATACAATGCACAAGCCGTGAGTTGGTGAACTGGGCGCGCTCCCATCATGTCTCGATGATCGGTTCCTCTCCGCACGGACTGCTCGACTACAAAACACTTCGGAGCCGATGGCCAGCGGTCCTGTTGGTCGGCAGCGAACGGCACAGACTTTCTGAAGTACTCATGGGCGCATCTAACTTTTTGACTCGCATTCCGATGTGTGGACGTGCCGACTCGATCAATGCCGCAGTAGCCACGGGCGTGTTGCTCTTTGAGCTTTCCGTGCAACTGCGAATGAACTAATTTCGTCACCAAAAATCGGTGAACTTGGGAGTCTCAAAGATCGTCGAACAGCTCTCTTTGAGGCTCCTGATCGGCAAGCAACTCGTGAATGCATTGTTCGCGGTCATTCACAAAGCGCTGAACGATGCGATAAGGATCTGTTTGTTCGTAAGGAATCTCCTCAACGCGACCGCGATCAAAGGAAATGATTTGAGCTTCTGGAAAGCCCAGCAAAATAGGCGAATGACTCGAGATGATGAATTGCGCATCCGAGCATCGCTTAATCGTGTCGCTTATAAGGACTAGGAAGGCTAACTGCCTTTGGGGAGAGAGAGCCGCTTCAGGTTCGTCCAGAAGAAAGAGGCCATTTCGCCTCATTTTTAGGTCAAGGATAGTAAAGAACGTCTCCCCGTGCGACCTCGTATGCAAACTCTTACCGCCGTAATATGACACAATCGGCGTTCCGAGACCGCCAGACTCAGAGTCTTCATCAATCCAGGTAGCAGTGTTAAAGAAACTCTCGGCCCTCAGAAAAAATCCAGCGCCAGTACGCTTGTCGAACGATAGTCTTAAGGCTGTGACGAGCGGATCGATCACGTGATTGCTGCTCGTACTGTTATTCCAGAAATTTCGAGTTCCGCCTTCGCGGCCAAAACCATAGTGCGCGGCAATCGCCTCAATGAGGGTCGACTTGCCAGTGCCGTTTTCGCCGGTAAAGAGACAGACACGGGAGTGAAGATTCACTTCAGTAAGGTTACGAATCGCTGGTACGGTGAATGGGTAACGATTCCAATCAACGACCCGATCCCGTAGCAATGAGATTTTCTTAAGCAAAGACGTGTCCCTGCCCGAAAGTTTCTCATGACAGGGAAACTTTGGCCTCAGTTATCGGTGCATTCCAAATCATTCGCGGCAGCAAAATGAGCTAGTCACTTCCTGGATCTCGCAGTATGGCTGCTGAACCGCTCATGGTTCGAGTCATTCTACGAAATTGGGATCGCATAATAATGGTTGATTCTCTCGACAGACGGCCAATGTCTCAAGAGATAGGCCCGAGAAACCACTAAGCACAATGCCTGCCTTTGATACTTTGGTTTCACCTATCTCGGCCCCGGATTGGCGTCACACGAAAATTTGCTCCACTGCGTTCCGTGTGGAACAATGCCGCGATTCCCATTCGCTGTAACAAGGCACAAAATGGCAAAATTTTACGCAATTGGAAGTGCCTGAAAAGACGCGACTTCCAACAAACCTCGCCAAAGCCTTCGCAGTTCAGCCAAAAGTGTTCTACGAGGAGCAATTTGCAGCACAGAACGAAAGCCTGAAATTGCTCCACGTGGAGCAATTTCAGACCGATGCCGTCGCCAGTTCCTTGCGTACCGCTGGTGCGACCTTGGTTCCCAGCAGTTCGATGGCCTTGAGCATTTTGCTGTGGTCGAGATGCGCCGAAGTCATCTGGAAATCCAGACGGGTAACACCTCCCAGCGCTTCATTGGTATAGAGCACCTTTTCAACTACAGCCTCCGGATCTCCGATAAGGAAAGCCCCATGTGGCGAGCGAGTAGCATCGTACTGTGCACGGGTAATCGGGGGCCAGCCGCGCTCTTTGCCGATCTGACTCATCATCGTCGCGTAGCCGGGATAGAAATCATCGGCTGCCTGCTGCGTGCTTTCGCCGACAAAGCCGAACATGTGCAGACCAACCTTGAGCTTTTCCGGCCCATAACCGGAGCGCTCACCTGCCTCACGGTACAAGTCAATCAGCGGACGGAAGCGATGCTGCTGTCCGCCGATAATCGCCACCATCAACGGCATGCCCAGATAGCCGGCGCGAGCAAAAGATTGCGGCGTACCACCGACGCCGATCCAGATCGGCAACTCCTGCTGCACAGGGCGAGGATAAACGGCTTGGTCGTGCAGTGCAGGACGATGCTTGCCGCTCCAGTCGATTTTGAGGTTGTCGCGGATCTTGAGTAGCAAGTCGAGTTTTTCCACGAAGAGTGATTCGTAGTCTTCGAGCTTAAGACCGAAGAGTGGATAGGCCTCAACGAACGAGCCGCGGCCAACGACCATCTCGGCACGGCCGTTAGAGATGAGATCCAGCGTTGCGAACTCCTGGAAGACGCGCACAGGGTCTGCGGCGCTGAGCACTGTGACGGCGCTGGAAAGACGAATGTTCTTGGTCCGTGACGCAGCGGCCGCCAAGATCATGGTTGGCGCGGAATCGAGGAATTCTTCGCGGTGATGCTCGCCGACGCCGAAGATATCGAGGCCGACCTGATCGGCTAACTCGATCTCTTCGATGAGGTTGCGCAAGCGCTCGGTGGGTGCGATTGTCGCGCCGGTTTCGGGGTTTTGGATGGAGGCGGCGAAGCTGTCGATACCGATTTGCATGATGAATCCTCAAAATACTTGTTACAACAACTAATTCGATGCCGACGACCGGAAAATGATTCAGGTGGAGCAAACAGTGGACAGATGAACGGTGGACGGAAAACCGTAGATCCGCACGTTTGTGATGCCCGCTCTCCTAGTTAGTCGAAGACTACTGTTTTGTTGCCGTAGCAGAGGATGCGGTGTTCAAGATGCCAGCGAACGGCGCGGGAGAGCACGATGCGCTCCAGGTCGCGTCCACGGGCGATTAGATCGGGAACCTGGTCGCGGTGAGAAATGCGGGCTACGTCCTGCTCAATGATGGGGCCATCGTCCAGCGCGGTGGTGACGTAATGACTGGTGGCTCCGATGAGCTTGACGCCGCGGGTGTGGGCTGCATGATAGGGACGTGCGCCGATGAATGCGGGCAGGAATGAGTGGTGCACATTGATGATGGCTGCCGGGTAGCGTGCGACAAAATCCTCGGTGAGAATCTGCATGTAGCGGGCGAGGATGACGAGCTCGATTTGGAGCGAGGCGAGCAAATCACGCTGCTGCTGTTCGGCGTCTACGCGAGTCGTTGGGGTGACGGGGATGTGTTCGAAGCGGATACCGTAGAAGGCGGCGAGGAGCTCGGCTTCACGATGGTTGGAGACGATGATGGCGATCTCGCATGGCAACTCTCCAGAGCTGTGACGGTGGAGCAAATCGGCCAGGCAATGCAGATATTGCGAGCAGAAGATGGCGACGCGTGGCTTGTGGCTGAAGCGATGGAGTTGCCAACGCATTTGCAGTTCGGACGCGAGTGACTGGAAGGATTGCTTGAAGGCGAAGATGACGTCGTTATTAGCTGTGGAAGATACTGCATTGGCGCTGCTGTCGGGAGACCACTCGACACGCATGAAGAAGAGGCCTAGTTCGTGGTCCTGGTGCTGATCGGCATGGAGGATGTTGGCGCCTTGCCCGTAGAGCAGGCCTGAGACGCGAGCAACAAGGCCTTTGCGATCTGGGCAGTCGATGAGCAGAACGGCCGTTTCGGGTTCAGTCTTCGCTTTCGATGTCAATTCAGGTTTGCGATCGGTATCAGGCATCGCATCCAGCTTACCGGAACTGCTTCAGCTCGCTGCTACTCGCAGCGCAACGCCACGACGGGCTCTACCCGCATTGCCTTCCGCGCTGGAGCGAGGATTGCCGCGAACGCTACAAGACACAGGAGCACCGACACACCAATAAAGACAGCCGGATCGTATGGACCTACCTGGAAGAGCAGATGCCGCAACAGTATCGCAGAAGCAAGCGACGCTGCGAGCCCCAGCGCACCGCCTAAGACAACTAATCGCATCCCTTCCCACGCTATCAGTCTCAGCACGTCACCTCGATCTGCGCCGAGGGCCATGCGCACTCCGATCTCAGATGTCCGCCGCTCGGCAATGTATGCGACTAATCCGTACAAACCAATCAGAGCCATGCCTAATCCGGCGAGAGCAAAGAAGCTCAACAGCGCCGCTTCAAAACGCGGTCTATCCGCCAGTTTGCCTACACGTTCACTCAACGCTTCGATCTCTACTGGAGTCACAGGATCGATACGCGCGATCTCAGAGCGTACCCATGGCACAAGAGCGTGTGGTGGAGTAGATGTAGCGAGAATCAAAACGCCGGAACGCCGCCAGTCATCGGGTGCGCTGCGACTCAAGCGATAATATTCCGGCTCATCGGCGTTGGCCAATCCTGAGTTCCGTACGTTGCCGACCACACCGACGATTGTGTACCAGGGTTCGTTGGGACTGGGCCGTACTTGCTGCCCAAGGGCTTTCTGTACAGAGTCTGAGCCAGGAAAGAGAAGATCCGCCAAGAGCTGACTCACAATCATCTCGTGCTCTGTACCTGTCCGCTCGGCCTCAGTGAAGTTGCGTCCGGCTACAAAAGGAATCGAGAGCACCTTGAAGTAGTCGGGTGTGACCCAACGCCATGCGACCATGCCGCCTGTTCCCTCAGAGATGCCAGCCGATGGTTTGCCCTGGACAGCCATGACGTGCAGGATCGACTCGTGATGCCCTCCAGCGGGTGGAAGCGTATCGCTCATGCCGACTGCGGTTACTCCGGGCAGACGGCGCAGTGCGGTCTCTGCCTGAAGAAAGAACTGCATCTGCTTTTGTCCAGTGTTGTAACCCTGCTGGCCGAGCTCGATGCTGGCCGTGACTACTCCTGTTGGGGTCAAGCCGAGATTCTGGTTCTGCAGATTCCAGAAGCTGCGGACCAACAGCGCAGAAGCAGTGAGCAAGACCATGCTTATCGCAATCTGTGCAACCATCATCATGCGACGCAGCAGTGCCTGAGCTCCGAAGGGAGAACCGCGCATCATTAGCGACAGTGCACGAGGGCGATGAAGGCTAGCGAGAACACCTAGCCCTATCGCACAACATGCGGTCAGTATTAACGTGGCCGCCGCTATACGAATGTCCAAGTGGGCTTTATCGAGAAATGGCATCGCTGCCGGCGAGATCGCGACAAAGAGGTGAAGCAGTATTGCCGCTAGCGCCCAGCCAGCAATGGCTGCAATCAACGACAGGAGCGCAGCCTCAATCATTGTCTGCTGCACCAGCTGTCCCCGGCTTGCGCCAAGGGCCGAACGCACGGCGAGTTCCCGCTCTCGTGCGGCGGCGCGGGCAAGCATCAGTCCAGCCACGTTGGCACAGGCAATCATGAACACGGCCAACACTGCACCAAACAATATCCATGCGGTTAATCGCACATGCTGCATCTGCCGGTCGCGCACTGAGCGCACACGAAGATGAACCTCTTTTTGAAAAGCTGGAGGAACGAGCTTCAGCGAATATTGAAACAGTGGCTGCAACGATTGAGCAGCCTGTTCCATCGTGATGCCGGGCTTTAGCCGCGCGTAGGCATACATCACCCTTCCCGGGTCAGCCTTTCGCTGCTCTGCCTCGTTCAATACTTGTGGCAAAAGAATATCGGCGGGTTCGAGCGCCGGCATTTCAAAACCCTGCGGCAGAACACCTACGATGCGCGTTGCCGTTCCGTCGATGTCGATCAGCTTATCGATGACTGCGGGATTAGAGGCATAACGGCTGCGCCACAATCGATACGAAATGAGAGCAACCTTTGGCCCGTTTGGCTTGTCTTCTTCCGGCAGAAAGTTGCGTCCCAAGGATGGAACGATGCCCAGCACAGATAGAAAATTTCCTTCGACGTGAGCGCAGTTCAACCGCGCGGGGTTGTGCTCCGTCAGATCGCACTCGTCTACGCCTGTTTCTGATGTGAAACTTGTAAACGGTCTCTGATTGTCACGCCAGACGTAATAAGAACCACCCAGCATGAACTCATCAGGAATAATGGGCGCTGTCAGCCCGACCGAAACGAGCTGATCTGCATGAGCATAGGGCAGGCTGCGAAACAGAATTGGATCGATCACGCTGAGTACAGCGGTTGTGGCGCCGATGCCGAGTGTCAGTGTGGCAATCGCTGTAACGGCAAAGACGGGACTACGACGAAAACCGCGAAGGGCATAGCGAAGATCCTGCATGCAGTTGTCTAAGATCCAGCCGGGCCACTGGCGATAGGTCTCTTCGCGCGTCCGTTCTACACCGCCAAACTCTATCATGGCCTTACGCCGCGCCTCCGCTTCGTCCATGCCGGCTTCGCGCATGGCTTGCACAGCCTGCTCGAGATGAAACTGCAGTTCTTCGTCCAGCTCGGACTTTCCATGGAATAGTGCTCGAAGACGCGCTCTCAAGCCGTACATTATCGATACTCTCCTACTCGCAACGAAGCGCGGTTACCGGCTCCACCAGTATCGCTGCACGAACTGGAATCACCATCGCAAGAAATGCTACACAGACGAGCAGGAGTGTAACCGCTATCAAGGTTTCCGGATCGCGTGGCGCGACCTCGAAGAGCAGGCTGCGCAGCATGTGCGTTAGAGATAACGAAGCACAGGTGCCGATACCTACGCCGAGAAGAATGAGCCGCGCACCTTGCCATGTGATGAGGCGCAGGATGCGGACGCGGCCTGCACCGAGAGCCATGCGAATGCCTATCTCCTGCGTGCGCTGTGTGGTGAGATATGCCGTGAGGCCGTAAAGACCGACGATGGCCATGATGATGCCCATAAGCGCAAAGAAGCTGAGCAGAGACGCCTCAAAGCGAGGACGGTCGGCGAGGCGATAGACCATCTCATCGAGTGGCTGAATTGTCACGGGGGTCATGGGGTCGATGGCGGCGATGCGGGTTTCGATAGCGGCTGCGATTGAGGATGCTGGAACCTGCGAGGAAAGAACGAAGAGAAAGTGGCCGTTCCATGAGCTCCCATTGTCGGGGCTGCCGGTATCTCCACGTCCGCGCAGGTTGTAGTATTCGGGACTCTCCTGCCCACTGAGGCCCGCGTTTTTCACGTCGGCAGCAACTCCATCGATGATATCGATGGTGGGATCTGGCTCTGGCGCGGCCTTGGGATTATCAGTGACAAACTGAATGCGCTGCCCGACCGCATTGCCGTTGGGAAAGAGACGTTTGGCGAGCAGCGCATTAAGGATGAAGTGCCTGGCGTTGGCGTTGCTCTCGGTGTCGGTGAAATTGTTGCCTGCAATGATAGGAATCTGCAGGATGAGGAAGTAGTCAGGCGTAACGTTCCGGACAATTACTGCATCTTGGGAAGTTTGTCGCGACGGTGGCTGACCCATAACATGCATCGCGTCGTAACGTGTGCCCTGATGCCAGCTATTGTCATCGGGCGGCAGCGAATCGGTGAGGGCCACGTTGGTAATGCCGGGCAGGCTACGCAATGCGGCCTCCGCGCGTAAATAGAAATCGCGATAGGCCTGGCTGGTGCGATAGCGGTACCAGTTGAGATCGACCTGAACCGAAATGACCCCGTGCGTGGTCATGCCCAGCTTCTGCGCTTCGAGATTGCGGAAGCTCTTGACGAGCAGTACCGCGCCTGAAGCGAGAACGAGGCTTACCGCGATTTGCGCAACGACGAGTATGTGACGAATGCGCAGACGCGACGAGCCAGCCGACTTGTGCGCGGTGAGAGCGGCCAGGCGCGGCGGCTCAAGCGTAGATACAACTGCAAAGAACGATGCACAGAGTAGAGCGGTGAGGATCGCAACGGTGGCTACACGGAGATCGATGCGCGCCTGAGCTAAAAACGGAATGCTGGTGGGCGCGATATAGAGGAAGATGCGTAGGAGGGCGAAGGCGAGCGCGCATCCGGCGAGGGCTGCAGCCAAGACGAGCAACAGTGCTTCAGTGAGCGACTGCATAAGGATGCGGCGACGGCTTGCTCCGAGCGCGGCGCGAACGGCCAGCTCTCTCTGACGGGCGGCACCGCGCGCAGAAAAAAGACTGGCAGCGTTGGCTCCGGCGATCAGCAACACGAAGAGAACAGCGACGAGGAGGATCCATGCGGCGCGATACGAATCCTGCATCTGGCGGTCGCGAAGGGGGCGGACGACCAGATGAAAATCGCTGCGGATCGGAGCTGGGATCCATTGCTGTGTATGCAGGAATAGCGGCTGCATTTCGGCGCGGGCCTGCTCGATGCTGACACCGGGGCGCAGGCGGGCGGTGAGCCACATGGGCACTCCAATGCCGCTGTTGACGGTGTGCTGCGCTGCGGGATCCAGCTGCGCGGGCACGAGGAGATCGAAGGGCTGGAGACGCGGCATTTCGAAGTTGGCGGGCAGAACACCGACGATGCGCGTGGGGGTTTCGTCGAGATCGATGGTGCGCTGAAGTATGTTGGGATCGCGATGAAAGCGACTGTTCCAAAGCGCATAGGAGAGGATGGCGACGTGCGGGCCGCGCGGCAGGTCCTCTTCCGGCAGGAAGTTGCGGCCGAGAATGGGATTGACGCCTAGCGTGGGCAGAAAGCTCTGCGGCACGGGATCACAGTGCAGTTGGATGGGGGTGGCTTCGGTGAGGCCGCACTCGTTGGGGTTGCGATCATAGGCGCGATCGTAGGTAAGGCTGACGAAGGGACGCTGCGCAGCTTGCCAATCGAAGAAGAAGCCGCCGAGTGCAAACTCCTGGCGCTCGAGCGACTGCGAAATACCGAGCGAGACGAGGCGATCGCCATGGCTGTAGGGAAGCGGACGGAAAAGGATTGGGTCAACAACACTGAAGACAGCGGTGGTGGCTCCGATGCCAAGGGTGAGGATTGCGATTGTGGTGATGGCGAAGCCGGGAGCGCGGCGGAATCCGCGGAGTGCGTAACGCAAGTCGTCGGCGAAGCATTCGAGGAGCCAGCCGGGGCGGAGGCGATATGTGGTTTCACGTGCGGCTTCGATGCCGCCAAATTCGATGAGAGCGCTACGGCGAGCTTCTGCCGGGCTCATGCCTGAGGCGATCTTCTGCTCGATGGACTGTTGCATGTGGAAGCGCAGCTCGTCGTCGAGGCCGGAGCGGGAGTTGCGCCAGGCGGCGCGGAAACGATCGAGGAGACGCAGCATCAGACTTTGGCCTCCCCTGCCTTGAGGACGAGCGCGATGGCTGAGGAAAGACGATCCCACTCTTTGAGCTCGGTGGCGAGGCGTCGGCGGCCGGCAGCAGTAAGCGAGTAGAACTTGGCGCGGCGGTTGTTTTCGGAGCTTTGCCAGTCGGCCTTGATCCAGCCTTTGTATTCGAGGCGATGGAGCGCGGGGTAGAGCGATCCCTGACCGACTTGTAGGACTTCACCGGAATGCTGTTGAATGCGCTGGGCCACGCCCCAGCCGTGCATGGGTTCAAGCGCCAGCGTCTGCAGGACCAGCAGATCCAGGGTGCCTTGTAGAAGATCGGAAGACTGGTTTGATTCGGCTCGCGGCATATTCCTCTCGATATTCGACAAGAGCGTACGCCTGACTCTTGTCGAATGTCAAGGGGAGGAAACGAGTGTGGGTGTGAAGTGTGAAAAACAAAAACATGCACTGGGTTTCGCTGGTCAGGCGTGTAATGCGGTTTGCGGGTGCGACTGCATTGCGGGAGTGAGTTGTTCGCGGAGACTGCCTGCCAGATCGGCTACTAGGCGGAGTTTTTCGGCTGCGGGCGATGAGACCTGCAGGTCGGCGAGTGCGAGTTGCGAGTGCAGGAGCAGGCCCGCAACGGTGGTTTTGAGCTCGTTTTCTATGGCGGCTGCGGCTGCGGCACGAGCGATGGCGCGCTCGCGTTCTGCGCGGCTGAGGGCCATTCGGATTTCGCGCGCGAGACGCTGCACGCCGGTGAGGGCGAAGTTGATCTGCATAGGGATGGCGAGGCCGGTGCGCTCCCAGATGAGGTCGGCTCCCTGGGGGTCGGAGTCGATCAGTGCTTCGTCGAGGATAACGGCGGCGTATTCACCGCGGTTGAGCATGGTGATGGCGGAGCGGCGGCCTTGCGCGACGTCGCACTCGGTGGTGAGTAAGCGGCTCAGGGCTGCGGCACAGTTCTCCGCACCCTCCATTCCTGTGATGATGAGTATCTTCATTCCTGCCCTCCCTAGGGGCACAGGATCTGGGCGGTTGCAAGGATCGAGCGAGTCCCGTAAACACGGCTGGCTGTTGCGCGTGGCCGGTGATGGCGCACGGCGTCATGGAAACGGAGCCATGTCCGATGTTCGTGGAAAAGTAACGTCGCGCTGAGGCTATGGCTATCCGCTATTCGTCGAGCATAGGGTCCTGGATGCCGTATTCCTTGAGCTTGCGATAGAGGGTGGTTTTGCCGATGCCAAGTAGGCGCGCGGCCATGAGCTTATCGCCGTTGAGCTTGCGGATGGCTCCGAGGATAGCTTGCTTTTCCATCTCTGCGAGCGGTATTACGTCGGCTGGATGCTCGGCCTGCTGAGGCTCGGCGGCAGCAACGCGATGGGCTTCAAGACCCTGCTGCTGGAGTTGCGTGGGCATATCGCCCAGCTCAAGCACTGGACCTGATGACAAGGCGCAGGCGCGCTCGATGCAGTTCTCAAGCTCGCGCACATTGCCAGGCCAGTCGTACTTGATCATGGTGCGCAGGGCATCGTCGCTGAGGGTGTATTTGCGCGCCTTGCCTTTGGAGATGCGGTCGAGAAAGTGCGCGGTCAGCAGCGGAATGTCTTCGCGACGCTCGCGCAGAGGAGGAAGGCGCAGGTTGACGACGTTGAGGCGATAGAAGAGGTCTTTGCGGAAGCTGCCTTTTTCAACCATGGCAGCGAGGTCGCGGTTGGTGGCGGCGACGATGCGAGCCTTGATGGGGACGCGATGCGTTGCGCCTACGGGACGGACTTCTTTTTCCTGCAATGCGCGCAGGAGCTTGGCCTGTAGGTCGAGGGTGAGCTCGCCGACCTCATCGAGAAACACGGTGCCGCCCTCGGCGGTGACGAAGAGACCGTCCTTGGATTTATTTGCACCGGTGAAGGCTCCCTTGACATAGCCGAAGAGCTCGCTTTCGATGAGCGTGGGAACAAGCGATCCGCAATCGACGGGAAGGAAGGGCTTGAAGGCGTTGGGGCCGTAGGCGTGAATGGTCCGGGCCACGAGCTCCTTGCCAGTGCCGCTTTCGCCAAGGACGAGGACGGGATGGGTGCTCTGCGCGACCTTGGAGAGGATGCGATACAGCTTTTCCATCTCAGCTGAGCGGCCGATCATGGAACCGAGGCCCTGGCTGAGACGCAGGCGCTCGCGGAGCTGCCGGCTTTCGGCGTCGATGGAGAGCGTGGAGGCTGCGCGCTCCAGCACGGCAGAGAGCTCGTCGACGGCGAAGGGTTTGGTGAGATAGTCGGCGGCTCCGCGGCGCATAGCTTCGACGGCTGCGTTGACCGAGCTGGACGCGGTCATGGCGATGACCGCCGTTCCGGGATAGAGCAATTTCACTTCGGAGACAAGCTCGAGCGCCTGATAGCCGCCGTAGGGCAGATTGACAAGAAGAACATCTGCCGCGTGGCCGCGAATAAGGCTGCGTGCCTGGTTGAGGTCGGCTGTGGATTGCACAGCATAACCGAGTGAAGAAGCGATCTCTGCGCAGGCCGAACGAACGGCCGCATCGGTGTCGACGACGAGCAGGTGGACCCGCGCCCTTTGCCTGGGTGCTTCCTGGCCCTGCAAGTGTTCCGTTGATTGCGGGACAAAGTCCATGGCTGGTTGTTGGAGAACTGTATCGAGCATTGTATCCGCCTTCTCTATGGTTTGGGGTTGACTGGATGGTTTCCGGTGGAAGAAGTTGAAAAATTAATGAGTTCTTTGATGAATTTGCCTAATTCGCGGGGTGGAGTGGGGAGTGCTCTGGGGTTTTATTCGGTAAAGGGAATTCGAGAAAGATCACTGCGCCACCAGCATGGGTGTCCGTTGGATCGGCTGAAACTGATGCTGATTGCGGGGCTGTGCCGTTTGCAGCCCAGACGGTGCCTCGGGCGGCGGAAACGATGGAGCGGACGATGGAGAGACCGAGGCCGCGATGCTTGACAGGCCAGGCTGTGGACGGCGGTGGTTCAGAGGTGCTGTCCGCAGCTGCGATGAAGGATTGCGACTCGCGGGTGCTGAAGCCAGCTTGAAAGATACGCTCCATCAGCTCGCGGGGAATGCCGGGGCCGTCGTCGGCGATGGAGAGGACGACGAAGCCGGCAGTTTCTTCGACTGCGATGCGGATGTGGCCTGAGCCGCTCATGGCCTCGGAGGCGTTGCGGACGAGGTTAACCATGATGCGCGTGAGGTCTTCGCTGTCGAGCGGCAAGGGCCAGTCCTGGGTGCTGTCGGCGATCTCGATGGAAACGCCTGGACCGGCAATGGCGGAAAGCAGCGGGAGGATTCTGCGCAGTTCATCGCAAACACGCTCAATTTTTGTGGATTCGTGATCGATGGCGGGAAAATTGGGGTGGAAGCCATCGGGCCAGAAGGGTGTTGGCGCAGGGCGGTTGCTGGGGTGAGATGACTTTGAGCGGGCTGCTTCGGGGATGCGCTGTGCATCGGCGGCTGCGGTGGTTCCAGGGAGATACGAGGTTTGAGCGGCGGTGGCTGCCAGCTTGTCCAGCAGGCGGCGGCCCGCGCCGCTTACCAGGCGAAGGTCTGCGGCGTAGTGACGCCACTGATTGGAGAGGACTTCAGGCTCTGCGAGCAGATCGCAGTAGAGATCCATTGCCGCGACTATGTTGCGGGCGTCATGCACGAGGCCCGCGAGGCTGTTGGCGATGCTTGCCGAGGCAGGCTGAACGAATGCCTGCTCATTACGAATCGCCGGTCCTTCTTCCCTGTCCAGTTGCGGCATCTTCTTCCCTGCTCTTCTCGTGCGTATGCACGGGGTTGTTGCCGGCGGAATAGTGGCCGGCCAACGCAGGGTCCAAGGATCGGAGGTATGGAGGACTTCAAGTACTGCATTTTTTGCGCTTCGCGAATGAGCGTTCTCTAAGGAAATGCCGCATTCGCTGGCTGCTTGATCTTCTTTTGTTCTTCGTGGCCTTCCCGATTCGGGTGCTTTGGCCTTTGAGAGTGTTTCCCGCTCCCTCAAGGAAGCGGCCTCTTCGGGAGTGCCGTGTTGACCCTCTAATAAGCACTCGGTGTGCCAAAGCAGGACAGGCTCTCTAAGTTCCTGATAAGGAAAGGAAAGGCGGTGTTTGGGCCAAAGATGGGAAATCTGGCGGGAAAGCGGGCGTTCCCGATTGAGGAATGCTGATACGGGCGACAAACATTTATCTCATTTCTTATCAATGAGATCGATATTTTCCCGTTTTGGGTCTGATGATTTGCATTTGGGACAGATTCCAAAGGTGGTTTGCGAGTGCCGTAATTGGTGGAAGTTTCTTTTTGATGTTCTCGACCTCATACAATCGGACTATGACCAATCATGCAAAAGAGACCGCCGCAGAGGCGGGTTTTTACCGCTCGGACAGCAGAGCGGTGGATCAACTGCGACCGCTTACGCTTACGCCGGGTTTTGTTCGAACTGCTGAAGGATCGGTGTTGATCTCGCTGGGACATACGCGAGTGCTGTGCAATGCAACGATCGAAAACGGCGTGCCGTCATGGCTGCGTAACTCAGGGCGTGGATGGGTAACGGCTGAGTATGCGATGCTGCCACGCTCGACGGTGACGCGCACTCCGCGGGAGAGCGAGCGAGGCAAGATCGGCGGAAGGACGCATGAGATTCAGCGATTGATCGGGCGCAGCCTGCGCTCGGTGGTGGATATGCAGGCGCTGGGCGAGCGTACGGTGATTCTGGACTGCGATGTGATTCAAGCGGACGGCGGCACGCGCACAGCGGCGATCAGCGGCGCGTGTGTGGCGCTGGCGCTGGCGCTGAACGCGCTGGTGAAGGCTGGAGCGCTGGTGAAATCTCCGCTGCGGCAGCTTGTGGCAGCTACTTCGGTCGGTATCGTCGGCGGTACTTCACTTCTCGATCTCTGCTATGAAGAGGATTCGCAGGCTGAGGTGGATATGAATGTGGTGATGGCTGCTGACGGCGGGCTGGTGGAGACACAGGCTACGGCGGAGCGGGGTACGTATTCGCGGGCGCAGCTTGCGCAACTGCTCGATCTGGCGGAGGGTGGGCTGAAGACGATCTTTGCTGCGCAGCGGGCGATTCTGGCGTAGGATGCACGGGTTAAAAGCAGATCCCCTTCGGGGATGCTGACAAGAAAAGCGACTGCAAAAACAAAAGCTACTGCGCTGCGAGATGGGCGAGGTTCGCTCGAGCCTGTGCGTGGTCGGGTTGGATGGCGAGAGCTCGTTCGAAGTCTTTGCGGGCTGAAGCTGAGTCGCCTTTGCGGGCTTCGAGGACGCCGAGGTTGTTCCAGCCGTCGGCGTCTTGTGCGAAAAGTTTCAGAGCCTGTTGCTGCTCGGTGATTGCGCCGTCGAGGTTGCCGTTTTGCGCCATGACTTGGCTTAGCGCGGAGTGGATAGAGGCGTCATCGGGCTTGAGGACTGCGGCGCGGTTGAGTTCGGTTTCCGCATTGTTGAGATCACCAGAGATGCCGTAGGCGCGAGCTAGCTGCGTGTGGGCGTCGGCGGAGCTTGGATGGGCCTGGATGGCGGTCTGCAGCAGTCGCATGGCGTGTGTGGCATCACCAGCGCTGAGTTGCGCATCGGCCAGAGCAAGCTGCGCGTCGAGATTGTTAGCGTTGATGGCGAGGCTGCGTTGCAGTTCGCTTTCTGCTTCTTGTGTTTGTCCACCGGCTAGCAGCAATGAGCCGAGGCTTGCGTGGCCTTCGGCGTCATCGGGGCAACTGGCTAGCTCTTCGCGGAATTCCTGCTCGGCGTTTGCCTGACTGCGACGGGCATCGAGATCGGCGAGATCGAAGGCCGCGTCGCAGTGCTGGGCGCGGCTTGCTTCGGTTGCGCTTGCGGCTTGTTGCAGGAGCGCGCGGGCCTGCTGCCAATTCCCTTCTCCGTCGAGTGCTGCTCCAAATGCGGTGAGCACGCGAGCGTCATTGGGATGAAGCTTGCTGTCTTGCTCATAAATCGCCGCAGCCTCTTTGTATTTGCCCTGTCCGGCGAGTGCTGCGCCGAGGTTGTAGAGGCTGACGCGGTCATTGGGCGTGCGAGTGAGCCTATCGCGCATCCATGCTTCTTCGAGTTGCAGACGCGGGTCGGGATCGCCGGGCTTGGTGTGCACGAGAAGGACCTGCAGCCACATGTGCGCCATCTCGTCTTCAGAGCGGTTGCCTTCGCGGACACGAATGGGAGGGTCGTGGGGATTGCGCGGATTGGATGCCGAGTTGTCGTAGAGGTACTTCATGTGGAGCACGGTGCCGCGCGGCAACTCGAGCGGTTGTTTGTAGCGATAGACGGACTGGCGGTCGATGTCCCAGTCACGAATCCAGATGAGCCACTCTTTGCGGCCGTCGGGCAGGATGGCCCATCCTTGCATATCCTTGCCGAGGTAATGCGCGTGCGGATAGATGCCGAGCACTTCGACGTCGACGGGCAGCCGCAGGGAATCTTCTACGACGAAGTGGTTGTCGCCTGCGGGAATGTCGAGCTTGTCGTCGGCGTCGAGTTGCAGGAGCATGGGCTGCTTGTCCGGCGGGATATCGGTGAAGTAAAGGCCGATCTCGCTGTCGATGGTTTCGGACTTGCCGGATGGCTTGAGGTGCGTATTAAGGATGAGGTCGTTGCCGGGATCGAGGCGCCATGGCATGCCCTGCGGCTCGATGATCGCTGGCGTGTCGGGCTTCCAGAAGAGGAAGTGGCTGTCGGGGTCGAAGGTATTGCCGGAGTCGAGAAGAATCTCCATGCCAGGAACCCCGGCGCGCCACTCGTCGGGATGCTGCTCGCGGAAGCTCTCCATGCGGTCGATGAGGATGTTGGCGTGGTGCACGACTTGTGGTGCGCCGGGGCGAATCTCCATGGCGCGGATGTAGTGGCTGGTTTTCAGTGGATAAGGGAAGACAAAGTTGCGGAAGACATCGGTGCCTCCGGCGGGAAGCGTGAAGGGCTCGCCCTGCTTGAGCACGAGGTCAGGCTTGCCGAGCTGCCATTTTGCATCGTAGGCGGGCGCGGTAGGAGCCTCGCTCAGATCGCCCTGCGGCATGCCAGCCTGGAACCACTGCTTTAGCTTTGCCACATCGCCGTTGCTTAGTCGGCGATTGTCTGCGAAGTCGCCGTAGCCCGGCTCAGGAAGCCAGGGAGGCATGAAGTGCGATTGCGTTACTTCGACAATTTGAGATGCGCGGCGCTTTGCGTCGGCGTAGGTTAGCAGGCTGAAGGGGCCTGCGCCTCCGGGATGATGGCAGGTGGTGCAGTGGCCATAGAGGATGGGGGCGATGTCGTGGGACCAGGTGAGGTTTTTTGTTTCAGTTGCCGTTGTGTTTTTTGGAGGCTTTGCGAGGGCTGCGGTGGGTATGACAGCGAACAAGAGTAGAGACAGCAAGGAACGAATCATGGGTTGATCGCTGCCGGCGCTCATGAATTGTGATTCACTTCTCGCCGAGCGGGACGATGGCGCAGCCGACGGGGTTGGCCTCGGGCTTGGGTGCTGCGTGTTCTGTCAGCGCGGCTTCGATGGCGTCTGCGAGCTCGTGCGTGGTGGGCTGTGGGCGCTCGACTCCGAAGGCGCGATAACGGTTATCGATGCGGCCATGGTAGATCTCGTGGAGTTGGCCGTTGTGGACGGAGAAGACTGCGGCTTCGGGGGTTACTCCGGCATGAGCTAGATGAACGAGGTTCTGGTGGGTATCGAGCAGGACGGGGGTTGCCATGGAGAATTCTTCGTCATGCTTTTTTACCGTGCTGGCTGTGTCGTTGGGGTTGGGGAAGACCCACCAGACGCGCACACCTTTGGATTTCCACTCGGTGCGGAGATGTTCGATTGTGGGGATGTAGCGGTTGGAGATGGGGCAGTCGATGGCGGCGAAGACTAGCACTACTACGTGGGCGCCGGGAGCGGCGAGATCGTTTACGGGTTTTCCGTCGAGATCAAATGCAACTGGCTGCACCGAAGCCATGAGTGCGCTCGCTGACAGCGCACAACAAAGCCCGAGAAGATAGGAGCGAAGCCGCATACGTTTCCAGTGCGAATCTGGCTTGCTGGAAGCGTATCAAATGCGACGTGCTGCTTTCATCTCAGGCTTTGCTGAGTCTCGGATTCAGATACCGAGCTTGCTCCAGATGGCGTCGACTTTGGACTTGGTTTCGCGGTCCATTTCGAGCATGGCCGGCCAGGGGCGGTTGAAGCCTTCGGCGCGCCATTTGCGAGTGGCGTCGATGCCCATCTTGGAGCCGTAGTTGGGTAGGCGGCTGGCGTGGTCGAGCGAATCGATGGGGCCGAGGGTGAACTGGATGTCGCGCTCGGGATCGATGTTGTTGGTGACGCGCAGGACGACTTCGCCGATGTCCTGCACATCGCAGTCCTCATCGACCACGATGATGCACTTTGTGAACATGGCCTGGCCGAGCGACCAGATGGCTGACATGACTTTACGTGCCTGGCCGGGGTAGCTCTTCTTGATCGACACGAGCATCAGGTTGTGGAAAACGCCTTCGGGTGGCAGGTTGATGTCGACGATCTCGGGGATGGTCATGCGCATCATGGGCAGGAAGATGCGCTCGACGGCTTTGCCCATCCATGCGTCTTCCATGGGCGGCTTGCCGACGATGGTAGCGGCATAGATGGGATCTTTGCGATGCGTGATGCAGGTGATGTGGAAGACGGGGTATTCATCCTGCATGGTGTAGAAGCCGGTGTGATCGCCGAAGGGACCTTCAGTGCGTAGCTCGCCCAGCTCGACGTAGCCTTCGAGAACGATTTCCGATTGGGCGGGGACTTCGAGATCGACGGTTTCGCATTTGACGATCTCGACGGGCTTGCCGCGCAGGAAGCCAGCAATGAGGTACTCCTCAATGTCGGGTGGCGCAGGGACGATGGCGGAGAAGGTTGTTGCAGGGTCGGAACCGATTGAAACGGCTACTTCCATGCGTGATCCTTTTAGCTCGCCGAATTTTACCTGTGGCAGGCCGCCTACTGGGCCATCGGGAACTGCATAGGCTCCGCCGGAGGTTTCGGCCATGGCTGCTACGCGGGCGGCAAGTGGATCGGAGTCGGCGTTCGTTTGGGCTGCGGCGCGCAAGGCTTCGCGGTAGTGCTCGGCTGCCACTTTTTGACGCTGCCAGTGCATGCCGGTGGTCTGCCCATCGTAGATTTGCATTCGGTACATGCCGATGTTGCGCTTGCCTGTTTTGGGGTCGCGTGTGTGGACGCAGGGCAGGGTGATGAATGGGCCGCCGTCGTGCGGCCAACAGGTAAGCACTGGGAAGTCGAGAAGATTGAAGTTTTCGCGGAGAATGACCTGCTTGCAGGGTGCATCTTTGGCAGAAACAGTCTTCGGAAACACCTTTGCCAGATCGCCTAGCTGGGGAAGCATCTTGAGCTTGTCGAGGAAGCCTTCGGGGGCTTTCATGTGCAGCAGGCTCTGGATGCGCTCGGCTATCTCGTCGAGGCGCTCGACGCCGAGGGACTTGGCCATGCGGCGTGTGGAGCCGAACTGGTTCATTAGAACCTTGTGGCCGGGGTGGCCGACAATGTTCTCAAACAGCAAAGCCGGGCCGCCGTCGGAGGACATCTTGCCTTTGTGGTCGGACTTGGAGCCTTGGCCGCTGGTCTTGCCGAGCTTGCAGGCGCGGTCGGTGATTTCGGCGATTTCGAGCCGGGGCGAGACCGGCTCCTTGATGCGTTTCAGCTCGCCTGCTTTATCGAGTGCTGCAATCCATTCGCGAAGGTCTTGATAGGCCAAGTGCGGCTCCTGGCGCAACATTACTCCACGCCAAGAGTTAGTTTAATAATCTTTGCTCAAGCATGCGCCACATTGCGAGTGGCCGCGTAGCTGGCAGGCGATTCAGGACTGATTTGAACCAGAAGGAAGATTAAATCTCGGCGAGGCTGGCAGGATGCACTTCGTCCATGGGGTAGCCCAGGCGTTTCCACTCGTCGAAGCCCCCGCGCAATGGACGCACGCGATCGATGCCGAGTTTGTGCAGCGTCATGGCTGTTTTGGCAGCCGTGGCTTCGCTGGGACAAGTGCAGTAGAGTACGACGTCGCGGTCGTGCGGAATCTCACCGCTACGCCTGGCCAGGGCATCAGGCGAGACGTGAAGTGCACCAGGGAGCGTGAAGGGATCGGGCACCAGCTCAAGGGGGTGACGCAGATCGACGATATAAACTGGCAGGCCTTCGTCCAACATCCGCTTCAGCTCCACTGGCTCAAGACGGGCAGTGCGGAACTTACGTAGATAGGCCTGCTGGCGATAGATGCGATAGGCCAGGAATCCGAGGACTCCGAGCAGCAGAAGCAGGCCGCTGAAATGCCCCATGGTATCAAGCAGGTGCGGGTTCTTCTCGATCAGGTCGCCGAAGAGCCGCCCTGCCAGCAGGAGCGTACCGGTCCAGATGATCGATCCTGCGAGATCGAAGGTGAGGAAGCGGCGCAGGCTCATTCCGGTCTGCCCCGCAACCGGAGGAGCGACGACCGAGAGTCCGGGAATGAACTTGGCGAACAAGAGGGTATAAGCGCCCCGCCGGCCGAACGAGTCGTGGGTTTTACGGACGCAGGTGCTGGATTCCAGCGAGAAGCGGCAGATGATCCGAAGAACGATGTGTCCCCAGCGGCGGCCGAAGAAGAACCAGCTCACATCCGCGACCACGCAGGCCAGCGATCCGGCTGCTAGCGCTAGAGCGAAGCTGATGTGTTCGGTAGCGGAAAGCGCGCCGGCGGCCAATAGAACTGGCGTTGCAGGGAGGGGTAGCCCGATCTGCTCCAGGAAAACCCAACCGAAGATTAGTAGATAGCCGTAAGTGATGAGAATTGCTGTCGGAAGGGACATGACCGGACCTGGACTCGAACTACGGACAACATGCACCACCCTCGCAAATGCTGCCCGTATTCATAGGATGCCAGAGTTGCCGTTCCGATGCGCATCTGTTCTTTGGCTACGCGGTGGTATTCGCGCGCCCGACTATCCATTCGGCGAACCGGATTGGCTCTTTGCCGGTTATGTCCCGGACCGTGGTGGTTAGCTCGGTCACCCGGCCCTCGCGGATCGCCTGGAACGACGCTGCAACAGCGTTTGCTACCGGACGCGGCAAGCCATTCGCCACCAATCCATCTGCGGCTTGCTCGGTCGTCACGTCTATAACGCGCAGGGTGCGCCCAAGCGCTTTGGACAGGATTTCTACTTCTTCCGGAACGGTAAGCAGCTCGCCGCCTGTCACTTCGAGGATTGGGCCTAACGGATTGGGTGAAACCAATGCAGCAACGGCCACGGCAGCAATATCTTCCGGGGCAATGAGTGCCGATTTTCCTGTACCCATGGCGTTATAAACGACGCCTTCCGCGCGAATGGAACTCGTCCACACGCACATTGGACATGAAACCGGTGGCGCGGACGGATGTGAATTCGAATCCGGCGTCGCGGATTGCATCTTCCTTGACCTTGTGCATCAGGCCAATCTGCAGATCGGGCCTGGCTGCCAGTACAGATGACAAAAAGATGATGCGGCGCACGCCCTGCCGCTTTGCGCCTTCCAGAACCATGCGGAAGGATTCGGCGTCGAGTGCCGCGTTCATTAGAAAGACCGCCCTGACGCCCTTGACCGCTGCCTCGAAGCTTTCCGGCTGGGTCAGATCCCCTTGCACCACCTCGACCGGATCTCCCCAGCGCTTCGCTACATCCGCTAGCTTGCTCTGGTCGCGGGTGAAAACCCGAACCTGTTCCCCACGTGCCAAAAGCCCATCAGCTACCTGGCTGCCTACGTTGCCTGTTGCTCCTACGATCAGAAACATTGTTTGCCTCTCTCTGCGCCGGTATTGTCCATGCTTCTCGACGCGACAGGTTTTGGATGCAGCAACAATCATCGCTGTTTGCAATACACTGTTTCTATGGGGGAACAGTAGTGAACGATCTGAATGAGCTACAGTTCTTCGTGCAGGTGTCGCGGACGCAGAGCTTTACGCAGGCTGCTCGAAAGCTGGGAGTTCCAAAATCGAGTGTGAGCCGGGCGATACGCCGATTGGAAGACAGGCTCGGTGTCCGGCTGATCGATCGCACGACCCGCAGCGTGGCGCTGACGGAGGCTGGTGAGCTCTACCGAAGCCATTGCCAGCGGATTATGGATCAGGCGGAAGAGGCGGAACAGGCGGTCGGAGCGCTGCTGGCAACGCCGCGCGGAAGACTGAGCATTGGCGCACCAGTAGCCTTTGCCCGGTCAGTCATCGGACCGATGTTGGGAGAGTTCCTAGCTGCGCACCCTGATCTGCAGGTGGATCTGCATCTGCTTCACGGTGCGGAGAATCCTGATCAGGAAGATCTCGACATGCTTGTGAAAGCGGGGCCGCTGGAAGACTCAGGAATGCTGGTGAAACCGCTGATGCGCATCCGGCTAGGAGCATATGCCAGCCCGGATTACCTCGAACGATGTTCGATGCCGCAAACCCCTGGCGATCTTGCGCAGCATAGTTGCGTGACGACAAGTTGCAGCCAGTTTGGGCTACCGGCTGGATACACGATTTTGCGATTGCGGCGAAGCGGTGAATTATGTGAGGTCAGAGTGTCAGCTAAGGTTTCTGTTCCGGATCCGACAGTCAATCACCTGCTGGCCGAAGCGGGAGTCGGAATTGCACTGTTGTCGCAATCCATGGCAGCGCGAGAAACCGAGGAGGGCCGTCTGGTGCGCGTTTTGCCGGAGTGGGAACCTGATCCGGTTGAGTTGTACGCGCTCTATCCGCCGCGGCTAAGCGCTTCACCGAAGGTACAGGCATTCTTGCAGTTTTTCCGCGAGACTTACGGCCAGAAAGCATGGCTGGGAGAAACTGGTTCAAGCCCCATACTAGCCAAACGGCACCCGGTTCAAAACCGAAGAGCCGTCAAATTGACTTAGCGAATGCTGTTGGATCAGTGAGCTGATCCCTCACCAATAGGGGATAAAGCCGAAGCGTTGCTCGCAGTCACCGGTTTGTCGCCGAAGTAGTTGCGATCCCAAAGGCTTTTGTAGAAGATGCCGGTCAACTCTGCTGCGCGAGGTCCGAAGACCGGCCGCCCGCCTTCAAGGAAGAAGACCGTTACCAGACTGCCCTGCGGAGAATCGGAGAAGGAGCCGAACCAGCCGAAGCGGGTTCCGTTATTCGAGCAGGTTCCGGTCTTACCGAAGACGGGAAACTCGTGGAAGTTCACTCGCAGTGAACGGGCGGTGCCGTACTCAACGGCTCCGGCCATGCCGTCTTCAAGATCGGGAATATAGCGGGAAATGTTGAGGGTGCGCTTGATACGCGGTTGGAAGCTCGCGATTTCTTCAGGAGTGGTTGGGTGCTGGAGGTAGTAGAGGGTACCTCCGTTGGCAATGGCAGCGACGAAAGCGCCGAGTTGAAGCGGCGTCATCGATACGCCCTGGCCGAAACTGCACATGCGGCCTACGCCGCCTTCGGAGGCTGGGATCTCTTCTGCCGGGTAGGTTCCGAGCTGCTCGCCGGGGATGTCATAGCCGGCTAATTCCCCGAGGCCGAACTGGGTGGCGTAATGGCGGACACGCTCAAAGCCCAGTTCGCGGCCAAGCTCTTCAAAATAAAGATTGTTTGAGTGAGCTAGAGCTTCCGTCAGGTTCATGCGGAAGCCGCCGAGGTTTACAGGAGTATCGCGGGTGACAAGACCCTCGGAGAGGGCTGCCATGGCGACTGAAAGCTTGATAGTCGAGCAGGGCTCGGCTCCGGGCGAAAGCGCGAGCTTCTGGTTGACCATGGCCAGGATGCGGCCAGTAGATGGGTTAATAACCAAGGCCGTGCCATTCATATTGCCGAGCGCGTCGATCAATGCTGCGCGAATGGTCGGATCTTCACCTGTGGTGACGTCGCCATCCCCCTGAGATGTCACGAAGGAATCGGCGGTAAAGCGTTCGTAATAGCGATGGCGGCGCGATACGACACTTGCCCGACGTACCCGTCCATGGACGACGGCATGATGGGAGGCGGTTGCAACTGATTTGGAGCCTGGATGTGCAGTATGCCGAACAGGGTGATGTACTTCCTGAACGCTGGTCTTTTTGTGCCTAACGGAATGAGCGGTGTTGGCGGCGAAAGCGGAGTTTGCACACGCCACCAAGGATGCCAAGGCAAACACAACAGCAGTGGATACAAATTTGCCCATCAGAGAAGCGTCCTCGATGTGGAATCACGTCGACGGGAGCTTTTAAGGTCTTTTCTCCGTCGCAGAAACAGCAACCAATCCAACTTGCTCATTCTCCCCACAGCCTTTATCGGCACGCGGAGACGACTGGCACACCCAATTTAGGTTAACAAAATTAAATAACCGCTCTCTCCGGCCGCCAAAGCACTTCCAGAGAACGGAGAGCGGTAAACCGCTTTTCTTCTGCGATGAGCTTACATGCAATGTACAGATCGCAGAGTAGAAAAACAATCACTTTTATGGAAAATTGAGGCCGGGTTGCTGATATGAAACTTGCGGCCCCAATTCCAAAGAACTGCTTAAAACTGCCCCCGTCGCAAAAACGCCGGAATATCCAGATCCGGCTCTTCTGTCTGGGCGGGCTCACGGAAAAATGCGCTGCGGTCAGAACCAGCCGGAGGCATTTCCGTGGCGTAGTCGCGAGGCAGAGGAGTATAGGTGGGCGCTTCGGAGAGTTCCGCAAATCTCGGCCGCGACGGAGCGGCGACCACCTCAGCGGTTTCCGAGAAACGTCCAGCGAACTCATGCAACGGGGACGGTTCGCTTACAGATACTGGTGATGGAGTCTCCGCGACCGTTTCAATGGCTGGAGCAACGGCAACTGCGGCGGCAGCCATTACGCCCACCGGTTCTGGTTCGGAAGCGGCAATCGGCCCACTTGGCCGCCAGGCCTGCAGGGTGGCCGGCTGCGCCTCTTCTTCCTCGACTTCACTCATGAAGCGCAAAGGTGCGACAGCGGGCTCCTTCATCCATGAGTCGGGAGCGACTACGGGTACGGAAACGATTGGGGTTCCAGCCACATCGAGCATGCGAGCGCGACGCTCGGGCATCTGGTCGCGGAAGCCGGTAGCGATGACGGTGATCTTCACGTCGTCGCCCATGCTCTCGTCGAGCACCGCACCAAAGATGATGTTGGCGTCTTCGTGGGCTGATGTCTGGATGAGCGAGGAAGCCGCATTGACTTCAGAGAGCTTGAGCGTGCTTGAACCAGTGATGTTGATGAGAATGCCGCGTGCTCCGTCGATCGCTCCTTCTTCCAACAGTGGAGAGGCCATCGCGGCCTGTGCTGCTTCAACGGCGCGATTTTCGCCGGAGCGGATCGCAGTGCCCATAACGGCGTGGCCCATGCCTGCCATGGTGGTTTTCACGTCAGCGAAATCCCTGTTGATGATGCCGGGGATGGTGATGATGTCGGAGATCCCCTGAACGCCTTGGCGCAGCACGTCGTCGGCGACACGGAAGGACTCGAAGAAGCCTGCGTCCTTCGCGACCGCGAGCAGCTTTTCGTTGGGGATGACAATCATGGTGTCAACGGATTCGAGGAGTTCGGCCATGCCGCGCTCGGCCTGCTGCAGACGGCGCTTGCCTTCAAAAGCGAAAGGCCGCGTCACCACGGCAACTGTCAGAATGCCCATTTCGCTGGCCAGCGAGGCAATCACCGGCGCCGCACCCGTGCCTGTGCCGCCGCCCAGGCCCGCAGTGACGAACACCATGTCTGCGCCCTCAAGAGCTTCAATGATCTTGTCGGAATCTTCGAGTGCTGCACGACGGCCTACGTCAGGGTTTGCTCCGGCTCCGAGACCCGAGGTCAACCGCACGCCGAGTTGCAGTTTAATAGGAGCCTGAGAGAGACGCAGTGCCTGCACATCTGTGTTTGCGGTGATGAACTCGACGCCTTCGAGCCTGGCGGAGATCATTCGGTTGACAGCGTTGCCTCCGCCGCCACCGACGCCGATGACCTTGATACGCGCGCCGTGCGGAATTTCATCATGGAACTGGATACGCATCGCGTCGGATGTCGGCGTGTGCAAGGTTACGGGATGATTGTTGGGCTGCGGCGTTCCCATCTGCTCCATCGTATGTTGCCTCCCCAGGCCTGGCCTGGCATTTCAAATTCGATACTACAAACTTGCTGCGAAAATAGCGCGTAGTTTGGCGCGCAAACTGTTGTTCTCTGCGGTACGTGTCACGCGTTTTCTGTGCGCGTAGAGCAGCATGCCAACGAGTGTGGAGTAAGAAGGATGTGTCAACTCACCTGGCATACGCGAGAGCTGTACCGGCTGACCGATGCGCGCAGGGCAATGCAGAATGCTTTCGGTTACATCGAGCAAGCCCGGCAATGTTGCTCCACCGCCAGTGAGAACGCAACCTTCACCGAGCGCTCCCAGCACGCCGCCGTCGCGAAGGCTGCGGCGCACCATGTCGAAGAGCTCACGAGCCCGCGGTTCCAGAATCTCAGCTACCATGCGATGACGAATCATGGTTGGATGCGGGGTGCGAATCTCGATCTCATCCAACTGCGGCACGGCTGTCACGACTGCATGGCCGTAACGCAGCTTTAACTGTTCGGCTTGAGCGACAGGTATCTGCAGCACTACCGCGAGATCGTTGGTGAAGTGCTGTCCACCGAAGGGGATGCTGCCGGTATGCGCGACTGCGCCTTCAAAGTAGACGATCAGCTCTGTCGAATGCGCGCCGATATCGAGGACGCAGACACCCAACTCGCGCTCATCGGCCGTGAGCGTGGCCTCTGCCGATGCAAGCGCTTCGAAGACTGTGTCGCTGACTTCGAGACCAGCGCGGTTGGCGCAGGTGACGATGCTTTGCTGCACGCTGGCCGAACAGGTCGACATGTGGAGATCGACTTCGAGTCGACTACCGACCATACCGACCGGATCGTGAATGCCGGGTTGGTCATCGAGCACAAACTGGCGCGTAAGCAGGTGCAAAATTTCGCGGTCGTGCGGCAGTGTTACGCCGCGTGCGCGCTCGACGGCGATGGAGACATCGTCTTTGCTGATCTCGCGCATACGTGTGCCGAAGTTGAGGCCAGCCGTGGTGTTGACGCCCATAATGTTGGCGCCGCCGACGCCGACTGTACACTCATCGATGTTGACGCGAACAGATTGCTCGGCGCGGTCGAAAGCTGCTTTTACTGCACGTGCTGCCGGTCCAAGCTCCGCGATGAGTCCCTTGCGCATACCCGCCGACTCTACGACTGCGTGCGTGCGATAGCGCAGCGCGCCTTCGTTTAAGTCAGCGGCAAGCACACGAGTGTAAGCCGAGCCTACATCGAGCACCACGATCAGGTTTTCCTGCTTCTGGCTCATCGTCGTTCGTTCCCGTTCACCGATTCAGTGCGTATTCTGCTCCCTAGAACCCCTGTACATGGTGGTGTTGCTATTGCCCTTGATTCACTGTTGCTGTATGCGCGTGTGCTGCCCTAGCTTTAGCAGCTTTTGCCCGCTCGGCACGCAATCGCGCGGCGCGGCGTTTTGCTTCCTCAGCTTTGTGCGACACGGGCGCTGCTTTCTTTGTCGCCGGTTTTGTTGCTGTCGGAGAGTTGCCAGTCGGATTCGTCTGGGACGCGGCTGCCTGTGCCTGCTCAGCAGGATTTGCCGGCGCCATTTCCAACGGTATTTCGTTGTCATAGCGCAGATCGACACCCGTCAGACGAGGATATTGCTGCCTCCATCCGGCGATATGCGATTTGTAGACAGCGAGGCGCTGCGCGAAATGATCCTGGCCAAAGTGAGCGAGAATATCCGCGCCCTGTTCAGGCATGGTGGCCCGCAGATCTTCCGGATCGGAGAGATCGATTTCGGATATCTGTGCACTCTGATGTTGACCGCCTTCGTCAAGCTCGGAGATGAACTTGAGGTACAGGGCCATCCGTGCGCTGCGCGCTGCCAGCGAATCGTGCGCGTTGATGCCGGTCAGCACAGGAAATGAGTAGTGATGGCGCGCCATCATGGCCGGCGGCATATCGAGGATGACGCCATCGGCATCGGCTAGCTGAACGCGCGAGCCTTCGCGAACAAAGGCAACCGGGGTGCGCTCGACTACGCTGACGCTGAGCCGGTTGGGCAGGAAGCGCATGACGGTGGCCTGGCGTACCCAGGGGATTGTTTCGAGCTCCTTACGCCGCTCGGCCAGCGGCACAAAGAAGACGTTGCGGCCGATGTCTTCGCCGAAGACCGGGAGGACATCGGAGCGATTTACCTCGCCGAGTCCGCTGGACTCGATGCTGGCTGTGCTTTGAATGCGGAAATGCGCATTGTGCATCAGGAAGTGGCGGGTAATGACTCCGGTGGTGATCAGTGCGCCGAGCACCAGCAGAGTGCCGGTGCCGAGCAGGATACGGCCAAAGGTGCTTCGGGGGCGCCACCATGGGGTCCGCGCCGAAGCAAACCGGCTCCGCCGCGGAATGGGACCGCCATCATCGAGATCGGCGACAGGAGGCATGGTGTTGACGACACGACGGCTTGCCCGCTCTCCGGAAAGGACAGCGGAGGGAGCACGCCACGCCGTCCGGTTCGGGATAGGCTGCGGCGCAGCCCCGTCTGCCGGGTCCTGGTCGTCCCAGAGGGTGGTTCGAGTTGGATAGCTCTTCGAGGTCACGCCTGAGCAAGGTCGTGAGAATCGCCAACTCTCACTATAGCGGTGGCATGTGCGGATTCCGGCGGCAATCGGAGCGGGGAACCCGACGGGTTACGGCTGGATGGGTTCGACTCAGCGGGCGTCGGAGTAAGACTCGCAACGGACGTCAGGGAATTTCTCCTTGAGGTCCTTGACGCGGAAGGCGGTTACGCCTTGTTCATTGATGTGTTCGATGGCGGCCTCCAGATGCTCCTCGGTCCATACGCCTCCGAGCGGAGGCTCGACGAAATCGATGCCGTTACCACGTCTGCGGCGAACAAAGGTGGCGTTGTTTTCCAGACGAAAGACGGTGCGATTGTCGCGGTCACCGAGAAAAAAGACGAAGGCCAACCCCTTCATCTGGGATTTGGAAGGATTTGGATCTTCGTAATCAATGACATAGAGCGTGCGCTCGCCGGGATAAGCCGTGGTGTCGATGTAGTAGCCGAGGTTCAGTTCCTTGCGGTCGTGATGCAGCAACTTTTTCGCATCCCGACCTTCCACCAGGCAATGGCCGGCCTGGCGCAGGATGGATGAGTCCTGCTGAGGCGCGGCGACGGCAGTGAAAGCCAGAGCGGCAAGGATGAAAATGGCGACATTTCTCATACGACGTATATCGGCTCCTATTCCTCTGCCGCCCGGTCATCATAACCGAGACTGAACCGCGGGTCAGCGCAACAATAACCTTTGGAAGCAGGGGGAAACTCTTCAGCAAAGAGGGATTCAATTTTCAAGGCGTTAAGCTGGAGCAATGCTGCTCAAATTAATGAAGCTGACGATGAAGCCTATCTTCTTCGGTGGGATCGCAGTGGGTTGCCTTGGCGCGGCTTTGCCGCTGTCCGGGAACGCGCAGACTCGTAGCGAACATCCTTATCAATACTTTAGAACCGGAGCAGCGACAGATGTTGCGCCCAGGCCAATGGCGGGTTTTGCGCTGATGGGCGGTGGGACCGATCTGGATGAGGCCTTTCGCTGGCTCTGCACACGTGCCGATGGTGGCGATTTCCTGATTCTGCGTGCTTCGGGTGATGACGATTACAACCCCTATGTGCAAAAGCTATGCCCGCTTAATTCGGTGGCTACGTTGATTTTGCCGAGCCGGGCTGCGGCGCAAGATCCGCTTGTCGCGGAGACGATTGCTCATGCAGAGGCCATCTTTATCGCAGGCGGTGATCAGGCGAATTACATTCGCTACTGGACCGGAACGCCTGTGCAGGAACAGCTGAATGCGGCAATTAAGCGAGGCGTTCCGTTAGGTGGGACGAGCGCTGGGCTCGCGGTGATGGGGGAATGGGTTTATTCAGCGGAGGGAGATAAGCCGGGTGATCCGAATCTGGACAGCGCAACGGCGATGATGAATCCGATGGGGCTGAGGATTACGCTGGCTCACGAATTTCTGGACATTCCGATTCTCAAGCATGTCATCACGGATACGCATTTTGTGAGGCGTAAGCGGATGGGGCGGCTGCTGGTCTTTATGGCACTGATACAAGGTGCCGACGATCCGCAGATTCGTGGCGTAGGCGTGGATGAGCAGACCGCAGTGCTTCTTGAGCCGACCGGGAAGGCGATGGTCGTCGGTAAAGGCACTGCAGCCTTTCTTTCGCCGCTCCCGCCGGCGCCGAAGATAGAAACTGGCAAGCCACTGAATCGCGCAAGCTTTGATCTGCAGACAGTCCCTACGGGCGGCTCTTTCGATTTCTCGAATTGGTGCTGCGCCGAGGCGAATACTGCTCGGAGCATCGGGATTGAAGCAGGCGAGCTTCGCCCATAAAGCTGAGGTTCAAGCGGGAGTGGGCTGCGCGGCTGGCTCTGATGGACGGCTCTCCAACGCGATGAGCAACTGCGGCCCAAGCTGGCTGACGCTGCCAGCGCCGAGTGTCAGGATAAGATCGCCTGATTTTGCGAGCGCAAGTGCCCGGCTCTCGGCTGCGGCAAAATCCTCTACATACGCGGCTTCCGTTCCCTGAATGCCGGCAGCGAGCAGCTCGGCGGTCACGCCTGGAATGGGCTCCTCGCTGGCTGCATAGATCGGCAGCACCGTGACAGAATCGGCCCGGACGAAAGCGCCGCCGAACTCGTGCAGCAGATCACGAGTCCGCGTGTAGCGGTGCGGCTGGAAGATGACATGGATTTTGCCGTAGCCGCATTCGCGAGCAGCGGCGAGAGTAGCTGTAATCTCGGTGGGATGATGGCCGTAATCATCGACCACGCTGATGCCATTGGCGCGTCCGCGTAGCTGAAAACGGCGATCGACGCCGTTGAAGCTCGCGAAGCCCTCGGCGATTTTTGCTGTTGGCACTTCAAGCTGGCAGGCGATGGCGACTGCCGCCGTGGCATTGAGAATGTTGTGACGGCCGGGTACACGCAATTCGAATGGCCCAAGAATGCCCTTGGCGGTCAATACGCGAAAACGCCGGAAACCGCTGGCCGCACACGCCGGCCCCTCGGATGTGCTGGTTTCGCCGTCGAGAATTTCGAGCCGGTAATCGGCATCGGCGGCGACGCCATAGGTGAAGATTCGCCGCTTGACGCGCGACAGAATGCTGGCCAACTGCGGATTATCTATACACGCAATAACAGCGCCGTAAAACGGCACCTTATCCATGAAGGCGAGGAACGCTGACTCGACGTCTTCCATGTCGCGGTAGCAATCCATGTGTTCGCGGTCGAGGTTGGTGACGACTGCGAGGATCGGTGACAACTTGAGGAATGAACGGTCGCTTTCGTCGGCTTCGGCCACCAGGTATTGCGAGCTGCCAAGGCGCGCATTCGAGCCGAGGGCATCGACTCGACCTCCGACAACGACGGTTGGATCGAGCCCACCAGCGGCGAGAACACACGCGACCAGCGATGTGGTGGTGGTTTTGCCGTGCATGCCGGCGATGGCGATGCCGTATTTCAGGCGCATCAGCTCGGCGAGCATTTCCGCACGCTGGATGACAGGAATCTTGCGCTCGCGTGCTTCTTTCACTTCGGGATTCTGGGGGTTCACGGCAGAGCTGGTCACCACAACGGAAGCATCGCCCAGGTTGCCTGTCTTATGTCCCTCGTAGATAGTTGCGCCCATGACGGAGAGGCGGTCGGTGATGGAGCTGCGACGCAGATCGGAGCCTGAGACGCGCATGCCGAGCGTAAGGAGAATCTCGGCGATACCGCTCATTCCGATACCACCGATTCCGATGAAGTGAACGTGCTGCTTCTGAATGAACATCCTGTAAAGCAAAGGTTAACACTCAGGCATGTGGAAGCTTAGTGCGGACATCGGAAAGCGTTCACGACAGCCATCGCGCAACCCCGCAGCTACGTGGAAGTTGCGCATTTTTATTTTTCGCGGATAACACGAAAGTCTCGCAACTCCTGCAAAATGCCGTGTTTGCACAGTACATGAAAGGTGAGTCGAAGGGCTGCAGCAGTAGACAAGCTTCCCTCTCACGGCTCGACGGTTTCCGGTTGTGAGGCTTTTTAAGTCCGGGAACGAAAGGCAGGTTGTTATGCGGAATACGATGCGGAACTGGATGTTCGGAACTGCTTTGATGACTGGTTTGTTTGCCGCGGGCGCGGCCGGCGCCCAAGCACAGGTTCGCGATTTTCATCGTCCGGTCGTGGCTCCGGTTTACCGGGAGCGGGTATACCAGCACCCCGGTGAGTTTGTACGGCCTGGATTTGGGGTCGGGGTGACGGTCGGCGCTCCGGTAGTAGCGGATACTTACATTCCGCCTTGCCCAGGTGACGGCTACTTCTGGACAGCTGGCTACTACAATGCCGGTGTCTGGATTCCGGGACGCTGGACTTTCCGTGGCGGATATGGCGTTGCCCGCTTCGACCACCCTGTTCGTGGATTTGACCGCGGCGCGGGTCGCGGTTTTTACCGGCGCTAACGACCGGCTTTAGTTGCTTCGTTCTCACAACATGGCCTCCTTCTAAACCTGGAAGGAGGCCATGTTGTATTTACGGCACTTACAGTGCCGGTAAAAGAATCGCGCAACTTCAGTGCGATATCCGCCAACCAATAAGAAATATCGCAACTTCTCGCGTGAAGCTGCGTTGAATAGAATGACGGTGCCGCAACGGCGGCACAAGGCTTACCGGGAAAGAGCCATCACCAACCGGAAACTGGTTGGATGAGGCCGGAGGGCCTAAGGAGGTTTAACATGCGATATCTTCGCTTCGCTTTTATTGCCGCTGCCTTGGCCGTGGCTCTTTCGTTTTCAACCCAGGCGCAAGCCCGCGTTTTTGTAGGCGTCGGGATCGGCCCTGTGGTTGCCCCTGTTCCTTACGCTTATGATCCTCCGGACTGCGCGTATGGCTACTATAACTACTACCCGTATTCCTGCGCTCCTTACGGCTATTACGGTCCCAGCTGGTTCAACGACGGTCTGTTTATCGGCGTAGGTCCTTGGTATGGCTGGGGTTGGGGCCATGGATGGTATGGCCGTGGTGGATGGTATGGCCGCGGTTATGGCTACGGTGGACGTGGATTCTACGGCGGTAGAGCCGGGTATTACGGTGGACGCGGCGTCTATGGTGGTCGTGGGTACGTCGGTGCACGGCCGGGCTACGGTGGCGCCTATCGTGGTAGCGTAGGCGGCGCATACCGTGGCGGTGGCGCGGTTCGTGGCGGCTTCAGTGGAGGCGGAGGCTTCCATGGTGGTGGCGGCGGCGGATTCCATGGCGGTGGTGGCGGCCATGGCGGTGGTGGCCACAGATAATCGCGATAGTGGTTGCGAGAGGGACGAGCTTTGGCTCGTCCCTTTTGTTTTGTGTTGAAATTTTTAAGGGATCGGGGAGAAAAAGTTAGCGGCGGAATCGCCGGGGCAACCCTATCAGAATCTTGGCGATGCGGGCGGCTGCGGATGGGTGCGCCAGCGTGCGCGCCTGGGCTGACATACGGTGCAATGTAGCCGGATCGCTTAACAGGTTGCGAACAGCGTCGACGATTCGCGCAGGCTGATTGAGTTCGTGCTCCTGAATCATGATGGCGGCTCCGGCCTCGACCATCACTTCTGCATTACGGCGTTGATGATCGTCAGCAGCAGCGGCGAAAGGGACGAGAAGAGAGGGTTTGCCGGCGGCAGCCAGCTCAGCAACGGTGGATGCGCCACTTCGCGCAAGAATCAGGTGCGCCGCGACAAATTGCGCGGCCATATCATCCAGAAACGGCTCAACTTGCCAGCGTGACGGATCGGCTCCTGAGCCTTGATAAGCCGCTCGCGTGGCGTCGGCGCTGTTTGCCCCTGCCTGATGCAGCAACGTAAGTCCGGGCACGGCTTCGAGCAGTGCCGGTGCGAGCGGTGGCAGGATAGTGTTGAAGATTTTTGCTCCCTGCGATCCACCGAAGATCAGCAAATGGGGTGCAGCGTTTGCCGGTGGCGCACTGATAGCGAAGAACTCAGGGCGCACTGGAATTCCCGTCACCTCGGCATTGCGAAACCATTTTGCGGCGGGCGGGAAATTAACCGCTGCGGCCTGTACGTATCTGCCGACCATCCGATTAACCATGCCGGGAACCGCATTCGGTTCGAAAGCCATCGCCGGTATGCGTTTAAGCAGGGCAGCTGCCATGGCAGGGCCAGAGGCATAGCCGCCAACACCGAGAACGGCATCAGCGCGAAACGCACGCAGGATGCGCATGCAGGCGAGGACGCTCATGGGAAGCTGCGCTACCGTTCTAAGGCGGGTTGCGAGCGAAACACGATTGAGCGGACCGATCTCGATCAGCTCCAGCTTGAATCCGGCCTGCGGGACGAGCCGGGATTCCAATCCCCGCGCTGTGCCGATGAAGAGAATTTCGGCCTGATATTTTGCGACTAGCTCACGAGCCACTGCGAGCGCGGGAATAATGTGCCCACCGGTGCCACCGCCGGCGATCACGATTCTTGCTGTGGAGCTTTGCAATGGAATACGGTCCGGCAAGCTACTCTATCTCGCGTGTCAGGTTGAGCAGAATGCCGATGCACGCCAGCATGATGCAGAGCGAGGTTCCTCCATCAGAGACGAAGGGTAGAGTGATGCCCTTAGTCGGCAAGAGAGCGACTACGACGCTCATATTGAAGAAGGCCTGAATGAGGATGGTGATGGTAATACCGAAGGCCAGCAGCCGCGCGAAGGGATCGCGGAGCAGAAATACAGTCCGCAATCCGCGAATACCGAGTACGACGAAGAGCAGGATCAGGAACATTGCACCGATGAAACCCAACTCTTCAGAGATATTGGCAAAGATGAAGTCAGTGTGTGGCTCGGGAAGATAAAAAAGCTTCTGCACGCCTTCCATGTAGCCGCGGCCCGTCCAGCCGCCTGTACCCACGGCGATGAGGGATTGATTGATGTGAAAGCCTGCGCCCTGTGGATCTGCTTCGGGATGCAGAAACACTTTCATGCGCGCGAGACGCCATGGCACGAAGATGAGAAGCGCGACCACGACCGGAGTTACCGCGGCGAAGATGCCGAGAACATAGCGCCACTCCATGCCTGCGAGCAGCAATACCATCACCAGCATGCCGAAGATGACCAGCGCTGTACCAAGATCGGGTTCTTTGACGATGAGCGCGAGGAATACGAATGCCGGACCCGCCGCAGGGAGCAGCGTATGCTTCCAGTCGCGCATGGCATTGAGCCGCGTGTGCAGAAACCAAGCCAGGTACATTGCGAGCACAGGCTTGGCGATTTCAGATGGCTGGAAGGTGAAGAAAGGGCCGAAGCGAATCCAGCGATGCGTGGCGTGCGATCCGTGAACGGCAAAGACCCCTACCAGCAGAAGAAAGGTAATGCCCATCGCGGTATAAATGAACCGCTTTGAGTTGTAATGCCGGTAGTCGACACGCATGAGCACGACCATGGCGATGACACCGAGAAGCGCCCACAGTGCCTGGCGGCCAAGGAACGTATAGGGCGAGCCGAAGCGTGCTTCTGCCATTACCGCAGATGCGGAAAACACCGAAGCCAAGCCGAGCGTGACGAGCGACAGCGTCGTAAAAAAGAGCCACTTATCGACACCGACACGCTTCGCCATACGCTATCGCACTCCCTTCGCCCCTACGTGTTCAAGCACCAGTTCCTTGAAGACCCGACCGCGATGCTCGTAGTTTTCAAACTGATCGAAACTGGAGCAGGCGGGAGACAACAATACGACGTCGCCGGGATGCGCGGCCGCGCGCCCCGCGGCAACAGCCCGATCAAGCGTCTCGCAGGAGACTATCGGCACCATACCGCGAATCTGTGACTCGATCTTCTGCGCGGCGGAACCGATGGTGTAAACAGTCTTGACCCGGCGACGCAGCAGATCGGAAAGATCAGCGTAGTTGGAATTCTTATCCTTGCCGCCCAGGATCAGGTGAATGCAGCCGGGGAAGGCTGCGATGGCCTTCGCCGCTGCATCCACATTGGTGGCCTTTGAGTCGTTGTAATACTCGACGCCATTATCGACTGCAACAAACTCCAGCCGATGTTCAACGGCCTGGAAGCTTGCTATGGCGTTTGCAACGGATACCGCATCGGCTCCAGCGAGACGCGCAGCGCAGACAGCGGCGAGCACATTCTCCACGTTGTGCGCGCCTTTCAACGGAATCCGATTCATCGCGATGATTTGTTCGGAGACAGCGTCTGGTGCAGAACGGAAGCAAATCCAACCATTCTGAACCCATGCCCCCTGCGCAACCGGCTCTTCCATGGAGAACCAGTAGACATGTGCGACTGTACGGGCAGCTGATGATGCGGCGCGGGCATTGTCGGCATTCAAAACGAGGCAATCTTCTTTTGTCTGAGCGCTGAAGATGCGCTCCTTGGCCATTGCGTAGTTTTCAAAACTGCCGTGGCGATCGAGATGGTCTGGAGTGATATTGAGAATCACCGCAATCTGCGGATGAAAAAGCTGCGTGCTCTCCAACTGGAAGCTGGAAACTTCGAGAACCGACCAGCTATCGTCTGCGCTCTTGTCGATGAGGTCCACGACCGGCACGCCGATGTTGCCGCCTACCAGCGTCTTAAGGCCCGCTGCAATCAGCAGTTCGCCCGTGAGCGCAGTCGTTGTGGTTTTGCCATTGGAACCAGTGATGGCGAGCACTTTGCCCCTGAGATATTGCGAGGCCAGTTCGAGCTCGCCGATTACAGGAAGCCCGAAGGCTTTGACCTGCACAATCTCCGGCGTATCGAGCGGTACTCCGGGACTGACTACGATCAGATCCTGACGGCGGAAGGTGAGCAATCCATGACCGCCGGACTCCACCATGATGCCGTGCTCGAGCAATGCGGGAATCTCTTTCGCGAGAGCGGCGGCGCTGCGCATATCCGAGACAGTCACCTGCGCTCCCTGACGGCGTAGAAACAGAGCCGCTGAGAGACCGGATTTACCCAGTCCGACGACCAGTACTTTCTTTCCTTTCAACTCCATTCCCGCTCCAAAATTCTGCCTGTACGCCAAGATTCATTGTGTCACTCGGAGGCGCCGCGGCTTGCCTGTTTAACGCAGTTTCAACGTAGTGAGTGCAAACAGTGCAAACACCAGCGCAGCTATCCAGAACCGCGCGATGACTTTGGACTCCCGCCAGCCCAGCAGCTCGAAATGGTGATGCAGTGGAGCCATCTTGAAGATACGCTTTTTCCGCAGCTTGTAACTGCCGACCTGCAGCATGACGGAAACCGCCTCGATGAGGAAAATACCGCCGATGAAAGGCAGTAGTAGTTCTTGCCGGATAATTATGGCGACCGTTGCGATTGCTCCGCCGATGGCCAGCGAGCCCACATCGCCCATGAAGACTTCCGCAGGATGGGCGTTGTACCAGAGAAATCCGATCGACGCGCCCACCATCGCTCCACAGAAGATGGTGACTTCCGAGACCAGCGGCATGCGCTGCAGTTCGAGATAGTTGGAAAAGACAATGTGGCCGCTGACGTAGGTCAGCACTGTGAGCGCGCCAGCAGCGATGATGGTGCAGCCGATGGCGAGGCCATCGAGACCGTCGGTCAGATTGACCGCGTTGGACGAACCGACCAGCACCAACACTACCCAGATAACAAATGGCACAAAGACGAGAAAATGCAGATGCGGCAGCGTTGCAGGCCACCAGTGCCATTGCAGATCGGGCCGGAACTGCTTCACAAACGGCACGGTGAGCTGCGTGGAAAACATGCGGAACTGTTCCAGCACCGCTAATGCAGAGGCAACGCCAACCGCCGCAAGACCTTGCCACGCCAGTTTGGCACGCGCCGTCAGGCCAAGATTGCGGCGTTTGACGACCTTGATGTAATCGTCGGCAAATCCAATCGCGCCAAAGGCCGAAGTGGAAAGCACCACTACCCATACGAATGGGTTTGTGAGATCAGACCAGAGCAGTGTCGGCAGCAATACGGCGATCGCGATGAGCACGCCGCCCATCGTGGGCGTACCGGTCTTCTTCTTGTGTGATTCGGGACCGTCTTCGCGAACGTATTGGCTGATCTGAAACTGCCGCAGTTTCTCGATAACGAATGGCCCGATCCCCAGGCCGATCAGCAATGCAGTGAGCGACGCGAACGCCGTGCGGAACGTAATGAACCGGAAGATTCGAAAGGGATGAAAATATGGGAAGAGTTTTTGATAGAGCAGCCAGTAAAGCAAGTGGCCTCCGGAAACCAGTTGGGGGTCCTACCCGATTTTACAGGCGCGACGCTGTATGCGAACGGCGCCAGATGATGACTAATTAGCGTCGTCATGCGACATGAGGGCATCGATCGCCCGCTCCAGACGAACACCTCGCGAACCCTTTACCAGCACTACATCCCCGGTACGCAGATTTTCTTTGAGCCACTCGCCTGCCGCGTCCGCATCGTGCAGGAAAATCGTTGCCACGCCAGGCACTGCAGCCTCGGTCACTCCGCGAACCAGATCGGCGGCATGGCCACGCACACCAACGATCACATCAACGCGAGCCTCAGCGGCAGCCCGCCCGCAGTCGGCATGCAGCTCCGCAGCAAAATCGCCGAGCTCCAGCATCTCGCCAGCTACAAGGATGCGCCGCGTGGCAGGCCGCGCCGTGAGAGTGAGAATCATCGCTTTCAGAGCTTCGGGGTTCGAGTTGTAGGCGTCGTTGATGATGGTTGCGCCGTGTAGGTGAAGGATCTGCCCGCGTTTGTCGCCGGGCGTAAGCTGCTCCAGCGCATGAATCGCAGCATCGAGTGGAACGCCGGCCTCTTGCCCCACGGCGATGGCTGCCGCCGCATTGACGGCATTGTGCCGCCCCAGCAAAGACAGCTTCAGCGTGGCTTCGCGGCCTTCTGAAACAAGATCGATTTCGAGCTGATCGCCTTCGCGAACCGCAGCGATCAGCGGATCAGAGCACGGACCGGCTCCGAAGTAGACTGTTTTGCCCGGAAAATCACGGCCGAACTGGCTCACGTAACGGTCATCACAATTCAGGAAAGCCACCCCATTCGGCGGCAGCGACTCAATCAGCTCATATTTGGCACGCGCGATACCGGCCTGACCGTCGGGGAAATTTTCGACATGCGCCATGCCGACGTTTGTAACAACGCCCCAGTCCGGAGCGGCGATGCGACATAGTTGGGCTATCTCGCCTGAGTGGTTCATACCCATCTCAATGACGGCGTATTCGTGCTCCGGCTCAAGACGCAGCAATTGCAGCGGCAGGCCAAATCCGTTGTTGAGATTGCCAAGCGATTTAAGCACTGGAAACTCCGCAGCCAGAACTGCAGCTACAGCTTCCTTGGTCGAGGTCTTGCCCGCGCTGCCCGTAACGCCCACCACACGCTTGCCCCACTGGCGGCGAACGTGCGCGGCAAGCGTCTGCAATGCGATCAGTGGATCTTCCACGATAAGCAGTGGGGCCGCCAGAGCTGCGTTCGGCAGGCTTACTACGCGATGCACCGAGACCACAGCGCCAATTGCGCCGTGCTCCAGAGCAGCGACGACAAAGTCATGTCCATCGAGCCGCTCTCCGCGCACGGCGAAGAAAAGCTCTCCAGCAGCAACGGTGCGCGAATCAATGGAGTATCCGGACGCGACAAGAGCGCCTACACCCTGTGCGCTTGCGGGAGCCTCAAGCCTAGCGCCCGCGCCCAGGGCCGCCTCTGCCAATGTAAGTATCATTGCTCTCCACCATAGCCCATTGCTTGCAATGCGGAAAGAGCAACCTTTGCATCGGAGAAAAAGATTACTTCATTGCGAAGTACCTGCTGTGTCTCGTGTCCTTTGCCTGCGATCAGAACGACATCGCCGGTATGAGCATGGGAAAGAGCCAGCGCGATGGCTGCTGCACGATCTGGCTCGACCAGATAATCCGTACCGGTCGCGATCAGTCCCGGAAGAATCTCCACGATGATGGCGTCAGGCTCTTCGGACCGCGGATTATCGCTGGTGACGATGACCAGATCGCTACCTTCGCCAGCCGCTTGTCCCATTTTTGGACGCTTGGTGCGGTCGCGGTCGCCACCGCAGCCGAAGAGCGTAATCACGCGACGATTCGTGGCGGGTTGCGACGATGGGGCTGCCAGCAGTTGTCGCGCTAGCCTCGTGAGATTGCGCAGGGCATCGTCTGTATGCGCGTAGTCTACGATCACGGTGAAGGGCTGACCCGCATTCACCGGCTGAAAACGTCCCGGCACCGGACGCAGCAACGGGGCAGTCTTCACAAGAGCTGCGAAGTCAACACCACGTGAATGGGCAGCAGCGAGAGCGCCAAGCAGATTAAGCACGTTCACTTCTCCGGCAAGATGCGACTTGATCTGAGCTTCGCCTGCTGGAGCAATCAACTGAAACTCAGCCCCACTTGGCGTAAGCTCCAGTCCTTCGGCTCGCCAGTTTGCATGCGTACTCATGCCGTAGGTGACGACGGTAGCTCCAGCCGCGCTCGCGACGGCGGCCAACTCGTTGCTGTATTGGTCATCAGCGTTTAGTACAGCAACACGCGGGGCCTTGTAGCGCGAGCCATCAAAGAGTAGACGCTTGGCGGCGAAGTAGGCCTCCATCGTCTGGTGATAATCGAGATGGTCGCGAGTGAGATTGGTGAAGATAGCCACGTCATAGCCGATTTCCGCGACTCGCCCTTGATCGAGTGCGTGGCTCGATACTTCCATCACTAGTTCGGTTGCGCCACGATCAACACCCTCGGCTATCAGCGCGAACAGATCGCGCGACTCAGGTGTAGTGTGGATCGCTTCGCGCACTTCACCCGCGATATGGTTCTCGATGGTTCCAACCAGCAGTGCTATCCTGCCGGCGTGATTCAACAGCGATTCCGTCAAAAATGCGGTCGTTGTCTTGCCGTTGGTGCCTGTAACGCCGGTGGATCGTAGTTTGCGCTCTGGATGATTGAAGAATGCGGCGGATAGCTGCGCCAGTGCTGTGCGGCCATGCTCTACGAGCAACAGGGGCAGCGCCGGATTCGTCACGGCAAGCTGCCTAAAGCTCTCTTGCGAATCGGTAACGATGCCTGCAGTGCGCTGTGCTACCGCAGTCGCAATGTAACGATTGCCATCGGTGGCGCCGCCGCGCATCGCGACAAAAACTGAGTCAGCACTGACCCTGCGCGAATCGTACTCGATGCTGATTATGTCCGCTTGCGCGCTGGAGTTGCGCTGCTCCAGAGATTTTACGTCGCGAATAAGCTCTTGCCATTGCATGCCGCATTCGATTCTATTCTGACGGCTCGGCGGGCGCGAACATTCTGCGCAATCATCCTACGCAATCGACAGATTGCATTGTCAGAAGCTGGAGAAATCAACGCGCGCAGTGCACGGTGAGCTGTGAACCGGGCGCGACAACTGAGCCTGCGGCGGGCTCTTGTGAGCGGACCAGGCCGCGGCCCGTCACCTGCAAATTCAGTCCTGCCAGCGCTGCCTGCTGCACTACCTGGCGGATTGGCAACCCGACTAGAGATGGGACTTTGACGCCATCGGTTCCCACCGGCAGAGAAACAGCCACCACCTGCGGCTGAGCCGTCGTTGCGCTGCTCTGTGCTTCAGCTACTGTTGGCTGATGCAATGTGTCGCTCTTTGCATCTGCCTGCTTCTGCGCCTTCGCGGCCTTTGCGCTGGCCTTTGCATTGCTGATGGACTCGCGCAACGGATCGTCGGCGGGCAGATCGTTCATGGCGGCGACCAGCTCACTTGCATCGCCGGTCTCTTCCTGAGCCGGCTCCACATCCTTTGCCGTGAGATTCTTCGACGCTGAGAGTGGGCGTAGATCGATATCGTGCGGAATACCGAGATACTCCAGCGTTTCCTGTGCTACCTGCGTAAAGACAGGAGCCGATGCGGCGCCACCATAGTAGGAAACGCCGCCGCCCTTAGGATTATCGAGAACGACGGCGACAGCGATCACTGGCGAGTTCACGGGAGCGATACCCGCAAACGACGCAATGTGCATGGTCTTCGAATAGGTATGTGTCGCCGGATCGATCTTTTGCGCGGTACCGGTTTTGCCGCCTGAAGAATAGCCATTGAGCTGCGCACTCTTGCCCGTGCCGTAGAGTACCACCGCTTCCATCATCTTGCGCATCTCCGCGGCGGACATCGTGCTGATGACGCGATGCGCTCCTGGAGGTAATGGATCTGGCAGCTCCTCGCCACCATGAAGAGGTTCAGCAGCAAGCTGGGTTGTTGGCTGGCCAACGACCTTACCATCCTTGCCCTGCTCGGCCATGAGAATGTGCGGCGGCAGATATACGCCGCCATTGGCGATTGTCGACACCATCGAAACAAGCTGAATCGGTGTTACACCAATCTCCTGACCGATGGCGATAGATCCGATGGATGTGGCACCCCAACGGTCTGGGCGCCGCAGCAACCCGCGTGTTTCGCCTGGCAACTCCAGTCCGGAACGCGCACCAAACCCGAAATCGCGAATGTAGTTATAGAAATTGTCCCTGCCCATGCGTAGAGCCAGCTTTACCGCTGCCACGTCGCTGGAGTGTTCCAGCGCCTGCTCCACTGTGATAACGCCAAGATGATCGTGTTGATCGTCGTGAATGGTGCGGCCGTTAAATGTGATGGCGCCGCCCTGGCAATCGATCATGTCATCGGGTTTCACAATGTGCTGATCGATGGCCGAAGCGTACGTCACCAGCTTGAATGTTGAACCCGGCTCGTAGACATCGCTCACGGCATGATCGCGCAGCAGCGCAGGTGTTGCGTGACGAAAGTCGTTGGGGTTGAAGGTGGGCCGGATTGCAAGTGCAAGAATCTGCCCGGTGTGCACATCCTGAATCACGACTGTGCCATTGTCAGCCTTGGTCCGCTGCATCGCGGCGTCGAGAGCCTTCTCTGCTATGAACTGGATATTTTCGTCGATCGTGAGTTCGAGATTTGCTCCCGGCTCAGGCTCGCGCTCAGTGGAGCCCATCACGCGGCGGCGTGCGTCTACGGCGGCATACATGCGGCCCGGCTTGCCGTGGAGCGGCGCATCGAACTTCTGCTCCATGCCACCGAGACCGTTATCGTCTACTCCTACATAGCCAAGCACTTGTGCGGCGATCTGATTATCCGGGTAGAAGCGTTCGAATTCTTTCTGGAAATAAATGCCCTTCAGATTGAGCGCCTTCACCTTGGCTGCGACTTCCGGCTTCACGCGTCGAGCGATCCAGGCAAAGCCGCGCGAGGCATCAACGCGTTCGTTGATCTGCGCCTCGGTGGTCCAGCTATCTTCTGGATTGGCATGCACGATCTGCGCAAGTTGATGAACGGTTGCTGTCTTGTCATCGATTTCAGAAGGAACGGCAAAAATTGAATCCGCCTGGACCGTCATGGCCAGTTCACGCAGGTTGCGGTCGTAGAGAACGCCGCGGCGCGGCGCTACTTCAAAAGTATGCTGCTGCTGCTTTTGGGCTTTTTCGACGAACTCCTGATGCCGCATGATCTGCAACCAGAAAAGCTTGACTGCGATCAGCGAGACCCAGATGAGCATAGCCAGACAGATTAGCCAGAAGCGCAGCGGCAACAACGACGCCGCGTTAGAACCGCGAGGGCGGTTGGCGCGAAGTTGAAATGGAGCTGTCTGGTTCACGCCGTGCACTCCAGATTGGGTCTTTCGATTGCTGCTATCGCCGGTTCCTGCGCGCTAGACGCGTGCTGGATGGCAAGACCCGCAGCTAGGGGGTTGGTGCAAGTTTGCCTGCTGCGGGATTCATCTGTGCAAGGGCTGGAGCGCTGGTGGTCACCTGATCTGCTGTATGCACCACCTGCTGTGGCTGCACCTCGGTTAAACCCATCTGCCGCGCCATGCTGTCAATACGATTAGGTTGCGAAAGCTCGGCTTCGGTAAGTTTCAACTGGCGGTTCTGCTCACGCAGAAGTTCAACCTGTTGTTTCTTTGCTTCCACGTTGTAGCCGATTTCGATCGAGCTGAAATGCTGCCATCCATAAAACATGACCAGGGAGAACAGCATCGTGACAGCTGCGGCAAAGATACGCATCTCACGGACGCGTACCGTGTCCGGAGCCTTCACGAGACGTGAGTTATCGATGCGCTTGGGAAAGAAGACCTCGAGCGTGGGACCACGGCGCAGACGCTGCTGCTCTGCAAAGAGCCGCGCGTTGCGCTCTTCAATACGACGGCTTGAGCTGCGTCCACTTTCGAAATATGTTGCTGCCTGCGCTGCCATGATCTCTCTCTTCCTTAAATCTTCTTGTCAGTTCTCTCTGCCGCTCTGAGCTTGGCACTGCGTGCTCTCGGATTGCGACCCGTTTCCTCTTCATCGGCCGTTACTGGCTTGCGTGTGATGATGTTCAGGATGCCCTCTGCCGCTTTTTCGCGGAATACATCTTTAGCGATGCGGTCTTCTAGCGAATGAAAGCTGATGACTACGAGACGTCCAGAAGGCTTAAGCGCCCCTCTCTTAAGCAGGAGGGGTGCGGCTTCCAGCAGATCGCGTATCTCATCTAGTTCGCGGTTAACGTGAATACGAAGCGCCTGAAAGGTTCTTGTCGCTGGATGGATTCGCTCGGATTTCATCATCGGGGCGCTGCCGCTAACGATACGGGCTAACTGTCCCGTAGTCGTTAGCGGCCGCGCCCTGACAATGGCTCTGGCGATTCTCCGCGACCTCCTCTCTTCTCCGTATTCGTAAATGAGATTGGCAAGATCTCTCTCGTCCATCTCATTCACCACTTGTGCGGCAGTTGGTCCCTTGCGCGTGTCCTGGCGCATATCCAGGGGTCCGTCTGCCTGAAAACTGAATCCTCGCTCTGGCTCATCGAGCTGCATGCTGCTCACGCCGAAATCTGCTAGCAATCCATCGAGACTTTCCGGCTCTACATGTTCTGCCGCCTGACTGAAAGCTTCGCCAATCAGCGTCACCCTCGGCATCCCGCTGCCCAACTCTTCCCTGAGCGCGTTCAATCGCTGCTCGGCAAGCTCCAGCGCCTTGGGATCACGATCGAAACCGATCAGATGCCCTTCCGGCCCGAGCTTACGAGCGATCAGGCTCGAGTGACCTGCAAGTCCGATGGTGCAATCGAGGTAAGTACCACCCTCGCGTACATCGAGGTATCGGATCACATCCTGAGAAAGAACTGGAACATGGCGTGGATTACTCTGCGTCATGTTCTCCCCCTTGGGGGCTTGCCTGCGCTTCAGGAGCCCTGCTGTTTGCTGGCTTCCCGTTGCGCCAGAATTGATCTTGCTTCCGCAATCGTCATTAGCTTGCCGCTGCCTTCACCCGGTCCCACCAGGCTTGCCAGATCCTGATCTGCTTCCGACTCGGTTTGCACTGTCAAAAACCGCTGTGAACCGATGACGACCACTTCCACATTCACTAACTGAAACTTCTCCCGCACCTTCTTCGAGAGCATCAGGCGGTCCTGCTTGTCGATCTCGACCACGCTGCCGAAGTAATTCACGATCTGCATCCAGGCAATCTTGGCTGGATCGTCTTCGGGCAGCTCCGCCTTCTTTGCTTCCTCGATCTCCCACTCCTGCATCGGCCAGATTTCAGCCTTGCGCCCGTCGCGGGAAGTAATAAAAAACACCGGACCGTACTGCTTGTCCGCAATCACCTTCATGAAGTCCGCAGGAAGCTTCAGTCTGCCTTTTTCATCGACTTTTGCTTCCTGCGAACCGCGAAACATTGCTTCTCTCGGATCTGGCCTTGTACCCGGCCTGCAAAACTTCGTATATCCGTTTGGGAATTACCCCAACATCGGAGATCACGATTCATAGTACCCGAGTTTTGGAGAGAATATTCCATGGCACTCCAAAAATTTCCACCAGAGTAGCCTAACTTTCCCCTTTTAACCCCTGCCGATTTCTAAAATTTGCCCCTCGTCCGCAACAGTTTTACCGGAATCCCCAACCGGGACGCTACACGATGGCCAGAAAAGAAAAGCACCACAAGATGTAGTGTTTACTGTGTTGGGTCAGATTTTCTGCTCTACCAGCGCCGAACTGTCCGCTTCCGATCAATCAGGTGAGCGACGAGGTAGGCCAGTACGGCCAGGTTTACGAAGAGAAGGGCCACGCGGATCGAGGTGACTCTGTGCATCAACTCGAAAATCTCAAGCGGAAGGAACGATGCAGTGAGAATTGCCGTTAGATATTCGGCCCAGACCTTCTCCAGCATGAGCCCAAGACCTTCGAGAAAACCCAAGCCTGCATAAAAGAAAAGAAAGAAAGAAATCTGCCGCAATCGATGGTCCGTCAGAAGCGACGCTTTTTCGAGGAGGAAACTGAGAACCCGGCCATCCGTATTCATCCGCATCGCTGTCGCCAGGTTGCCCAGCACGTCAGCCACGTCTTTATGCACCAGCTTCAGAGCACCCACTGCCACGGCAATCAGCAAAATTGACTGCAACAGCTTGTATGTAGCAATCAACTCAAGCCAGCGATTGCGTTTTTTGCGGACTCCGGACCGAGGCACCAGAAATTTGCTCCTACAACACTTGCATCGACTCCTGGAACTCCGCCTGCCAAGTCACCGCGGCGATTGGCTGAAATTCAGGATTTGCTTTTGTCTACGTTAATTTAACCGGGCTGGTTTCTGCGAATTCAGCATGTGGCACGGCTCTGGCCGGGTACGCTAGAACAAGCGATACACGGAGCGACAGGCAAAGTGCGACATACTTTCAGCTCAGAGCAATGGGTTCCCTTTCCGGTGGAACTGGTCTTCGCTTTCTTTGCCAATCCTGCGAATCTGCCACACCTGCTGCCTGCCTGGCAGCGCGCTCGCGTCGAGAGCTCACGTCTGATCGCCCCTCCGACGCGGCCAGTCGCCACCGACCCAGCATTGCGCTTTCAAAGCCCCGCAGCCGGAGTGGGATCGGAGATCGTTCTCAGCTTTCGCCTCATGCGAGGCCTGTTTCTACGCTCCCGCTGGCTGGCGCGCATCACCGAGTTTATATGGATGAGCCATTTCTGCGATGAGCAACTCTCGGGACCGTTCGCGTACTGGCATCATCGCCACGGGATCACAAGGGAAGTCAGAGAAAGCATCGATGGAACGCTGGTAACCGACGACGTGGAGTATGAGCCGCCAATGGGACCTTTAGGCGAGTTTGCCCACAACTCGTATATACGACCACAGCTTGCAACTCTGTTTGCACATCGGAGGAAGCGGCTTGAAGAGATTTTGCCGATAGCTGCCGCCCAGTCGGTGCGCCGGCGTTGATTCGCCATTGCCAGGCATATCCACAAAGTAAAAGGGCCTTCCTTCGAGGAGGGCCCTTTGGCGTATCGGTCAAACAACTACGCGATTAGAAGTGATAGGCTACGCCGACTACCGGATTGTTGATGTTGTAATAGCGATTGGTCGCAAGCGGGCTGTAGCCAAAATCCGGAACTTTTGTGACGAAGCCACGATATTCCGCGCGAATATCGAAACTCGGGCTAATCTCATAGGCAATACCGCCACCATAGACAGCCCCAATCGTTGTCTGCGACTTCACATCGAGGGTTGTCGTGGCCAGATTGCGGATGTTGCCCCAGAAAAGTCCGCCGCCGCCAGCTTCAACAAAGGGGTTCCAATTACGGAAGTTGAAGCTAAAAACATACGCGACAGAAACTTCCTGTGTCCGGGCATTGACCTGGTAGTTATAGGTTGGGGCTACATAGTGCAGAGAATTCTGCGTAAACGCATAGTTGGCTTCTACGGCTCCGCGCGGCGTGAGTTGGAAACGGTAGCTAATTAAGCCACCGAGGCCACGTTTAGCAGCTACCTTCACATCGGTAGAGCTGTTGACATACGGCTCCAGCATACCGGATCCGCTGATGCTGACATCCTGACGGCTTTCCTGGGCGCGGCCTGCGATTGTGAATACAGTCAGCAGGAGTGCAAGTAGAGCAAATTTCTTCATTCGGTCGTGAACCTCGCGACTGCCCGGCAAAAGCCTCTCGGCCAAAACGGAGCATGTCTATCGTTTCGATCTCGTCGATCGCGTCTTCAAATGGCGCTGGTGCTTGTTTGCGCTGCTTTCAGCATTGTAACTGGCCGGAACGGGCTTACCGGACGATCCGGAACGGTTGTTGGCGAAATTGACGTCTGTGCCAATAGACGCAGCCGGGAGCATGATGAAAGCGAGCATGGACAGGTATCGTTTATTGACTGGGCTCTTTCGCAATCGAGCCCAAATGTAGAGAATTCTGGAGTCGATTAAATCAGCATCGCCGCAAGCGGCTGACCTGCGGTCCGAGTAGTGTCCGAAGGGTGAGGCCGATTCTGCGCGTGACAAGGACATGGCATGCAACTGGCAGCACCACACTCCATCTGGCTCGGCGAGTTTATGGGCACCTTTATCCTTCTTCTGCTGGGCAACGGCGTTAATGCCAGCGTAAGCCTGCGCAAGACCTATGCCGAAAACGCGGGCTGGATGGTGGTCACGACCGGGTGGGCGATCGCCGTGCTCTGTGGCGTGCTCACCGCTCAGGCTTTCGGGAGTGCAGGCGCACACCTTAACCCGGCCATTACGCTGGCAGGCGCGATTTTCAGCGGCGACTTCTCGCAGATTCCTGTCTACTGGTCGGCCCAGATTCTGGGAGCTATGACGGGGGCGACGCTCGTTTGGCTGTTCTTTTATCCGCACTGGGAAATTACCGAGAGCCATGGAGCCAAGCTGGGTGTCTTTTGCACTAGCCCGGCTATCCCGCACCTGCCCTCCAACCTTCTCGGAGAGGCGACTGGCACCTTTGTTTTGGTGCTGGTGGCCAGTGCAATCGGTTCCCACGGCGTCTCCCCGACCGGTCCGGCTGCTGGAATAGGACCGTGGCTCGTGGGCAGCCTGGTCTGGGGCATCGGTCTTTCGCTTGGTTCCACCACTGGGTACGCCATCAACCCCGCGCGCGACTTCGGTCCCAGGCTCATTCACTTCCTGCTGCCCATCGCAGGCAAGGGGCCATCGAACTGGCGATACTCATGGATACCGATCGTAGGGGATTTCACTGGCGCCGTGCTCTGCGGTTTGCTACTGCGGTGGGCTCATTTCTCCGCATGATGTGCAAATGGGATATGTGCGAAACCTGTCGCTGAGGATATTTCGCTTTTTATTCGCCTATAATGTTGCTATGACGACTGCCGGCTGCAGGCGCGAAGTGGATCTCTCGCAAATAGGCCGATATTGCTCGTAGCCAGCAGTCTGATTCTGGCGATTCGCACAGCCCGCTGGCCGCGCATCCAGCTCGATGGTGCTTGCTCACACGATATAGAACACGAAATTGAGCAGTCCATAACAATTGCCCATCACATCTTTGCTCATTTGTTGACGAAGTCTCCGTTCCTTTTTCCGCACAGAGATGTTCCGTCACAGGAATCAAACGATTCGCTCCCAGAATAGAGATCTCGAAAAAAATGCGGATGGTTGAGCCATCCGCATTCGTGATTCATCTTTGGAAACCGGCAGGTTTTTACCAGCCGTGGCCTTCATGAGCCTCTTCAGTCGGCGTAAAGGAAACGCCGCGCAGGACCTCACCCCAGCCAGCTGACCGCACGGTAACGAACTTCTCCTTCGCCGTCTGTGCTGAGGTGGTGTTGCTCAGTTTGTCGGTGATGGCCACCAGTTTGTTTGGATCGGCACCTTGATCACCGCTTCCGCTTACAGTGGAAGTGATCGCCCAGATGGTTACCGTTCCATCCCAGTTGACCCGGCCGGTGATATTGCGCAAACCGTCGGTTGCTGGCGCCCATGGCAGCCCACTTCCACCTGCACCGCTGTTGGTTCCCGTCGGATATCCCTTTACCGTGTAAGGTGTTCCGATGTTGAGCCCATTGGTAAGCGTATAAGCCAGGCTCCAGCTTCCAGTTGAAGCATTGAAGACCCACTTCTGTAACCCACCGGTGGACCCGCTCGCATGCGTGTACAGATCTGTTCCGCCGTTGTAGCCGTCGCCTTCGTCTGCCACATAGAGGGTGTTGGCATCGGCAAACCAAATGCCAAATGGATAATTCAGACCTGTCGTGCTCTTGGCCAACAGGGTTGGAAATCCATTAAGGATACACATATTGCTGGAGAGCCCGTCTGTCGTTACGGTCGAAGGATCGTAAACGATGGACGAGGTTGGCAGCGCCGCTCCGGCTACTGGAACGCCAGTTCCCTTCGGGCAGGCAGTGCCGGTTGTATCCACGAAGTAGACCGTGTTAACGCCGTTGCTGCCGCTGCCCTTGGTGTAATACAGCACATTGTTGAAAATGGTCATGCCGCGGAAGTTGTCGTCCTTACCGATCTTGTCCTTCTTATCGCTAAGCTGAGTAACGTTAAAGCTGGCCACCGGAGTCGGCAGGCCGGGATCCTGCGCATCCTCCGGAGCCTTCAGCGCTGGAATCAACTGCGCGCCTGCTCCAAGCACCACACCCTCCGGCTGAGGATTGCTGCCGTTGCCTGCATTGCCAGCGGTGTAAACCAGATCGAGACCATCCTTATCGTTCAGGATGGCAGCGCGTCCATTGTTGCCGCTGTAGGCGTTTGTCTCAGTGAAGTGTAAGTGGCCCTTCGCATCCAGAGTTGCTACGGCGCGATAATAGGCTTCGCCTACGGGATTTGTGGGATCGACCGCCAGCGGCGTATTCGAATTCGAAGCGTCAATCGTATTTACCGGAGCGACGTAATCGATGAAGGTCAGGTACTTGCCGCTTGTGGAGAGATTCAGCGCGCCTTCGGACTTCGAGCTGAAGCTGGTCACAAGCTGATCGCTGGACGAGGTAACGCCATGCTGCAGGCTGTTTGGAAGCTCGAGCGTACTGATTGACCAGCCTTCCGGAGTGATCTGGTCGAGATACAACCGGGAGGTAATCCCGAAGCTGCCGTCATACGAGTCATTGTTGAAGACATACGGATACAGCCCGTTGTTTGTGGCGCCTGTACTGGCCGAACATCCCCCTTGCGTGTTGGCGCAGTTGGGCGGCAAAATTTCGCCCACCGTTACATTGGAAGCCTTGTTGTCATACACACTGCGGCTCACCACGAGATTGTTTGGGTAAAGACGGAAATGAGAATCATCATCGTGACGCTGCTGAGCCTGCACCGCGGTGCTGCCTGCCAGCGATGCCACGGCTAATGTAAGAACGCTTCCGTTCAACCAGAACTGGCGAATTTGCCGGTTCCACTTCACTGCTGTCATGGATCGTCTCCTTTATGCGAACGCAAGCGGGGAACTTTGTCGCGCAAAGGATGCTAACAACGGCCTGTGAATCCAAGGTTACAGAATGCGATCCTTATGATTTTTTAAGAAGATGTTCAACACGATCACTCCGCACGCAGCATTTTTGCTGGATCAACTCGCGCCGCGCGCAGAACGGCCGGAAGTGCTGAGAATGCGGCTGCCGCTAATAGCACTAGAACAGGCATAATCAACGTCGCCGGATCGTTCCCCTTCACTCCATAAAGCAGCGACTGGATGTACTTCGCGGCCAGGAGTCCGAGCACCAAGCCCACTGCTCCACCAGCAATCACCATGGCGAAGACCTCAGACGTAACCAGCCGGGCGATATTGGCAATCCTTGCTCCGAGAGCGATGCGAATGCCAAATTCACGCTGGCGCTGCAGCACAGAGTAATGCAACACACCATACAGACCGATACCTGCCAGCAGCAGAGCTACTCCGGCAAAGAACACCGCCAGCATCGCAAGCAGCCGTTCGCGGATCGTCTGATCGCGCACCAGTTCCATCTGCGTGCGGATATTGCTTACCCGTAGTTCTGGATGCTCCTGATGGATTCTCTGTCTCAGCAGAGACGCTAGTGCCGTTGGCGCTGCGCCCTCCGTACGCACAACGAATGTACCTTCCGTTGAGCCCTGCACGACTCCCGATGCATCGATTTCATGCCTCGGGATAAAGGCTACCGGTAACGTTGGCTCTCGCAGGCTGCGATATGGTGCATCGCGGACCATCCCCACAATCTGATAGTGCACAGTCCGTGATTCTCTCGCGAAGGTTTTGCCTACCGGGTTTTCGCCGTGAAAAAACGTCTTTGCGAAGGTTTCATTCACGATCGCTGCGCCCGGTGTCGTATCTCCATTGCGAAAGTCCCTTCCATCGATCAATGGCATACGCATTGTACGAATCCAGTCCGGAGAAACCTCCAGAAAATGCGAGACGATCGGCCCAGGAGGTGCGCCATTGATGGAGATGAAGTTATTCCACGAATTGCCTCCCAGTAGTGGTGCGGCGCATAGAGCGGCATCTTCGACGCCTGAAACTCCACGCAGGCCTTCGACCGCCTGATCCCAGACTGACGCTGGCTGCTCCCGCTGCGCGACAGTATCGAGCAACAATAGATTTTCCGGCTCGAAACCAAGCGGCTTGTGCGCCAGCCTTTGGAACGTCGTCACAAATAACCCGGCAATGAAGACGACGACAAAGCAGAAGGCCACCTGCGCGCCGATCATGACGTACATGCCTCTGCGCCTGCCATGCGGGTCCTCGCCACCTTTGAGCGCGTTCACGGGCTTGACTGCCGAAGCTCGCAACGCAGGAGCCAAGCCAAAGAGCAGAACAACTACAACGACCAGCAAGAGCCCGAATCCGAGAACGCGCCAGTCTCCAGGCAGCATCAGGCGTGCCGGGTCATCTGGCGGATTAATCATACTGACAACAAGCGGAGCCGACCACCAGGCAAACGCCGCTGCCAGCAGTGAAGCGAGCACTGCCATCATCACACTCTCGGTGAGCACCATCCGCACAAGCCGCAAGCGGCCCGCGCCGATCGAGACACGTAATGCCATCTCCTGCGCGCGAGTCGCAGCTTGTGCCGTCATTAGATTCGCCACGTTGGCGCATGCAATCAGCAGCACCAGAGCTACCAGAACACCAATCACACCGAGCGCGCGGCGATACTGGTCTTGCAACTCCGAAACCCCAGCGCCGGCAGGTATCATCGTCAGTTTCTCGCTGAGAATGGCCGTCATAATGCTGTTCGGCAGATCCTTGAAACTTTTTGCTCGTTCCGTTTCAAAGGCGAGGCTAATCGCGCTCATCTTTGCCGTCAAAGGACCGAGCGCCACGCCCGGATGCACAATTGCTAGTGTTCTCATCCAGGCTGCGTCTTTCCGCGTTACCAATGGATTCATCATTATTGGCAGAAAAACATCTGTAAGAGTTCCCGGATCGGTACCGGTAAATGGGAGATCCACTACTCCCACGATCTGATAGAGATCGGAACCTATACGCAGACTGCGACCAATCACTTTCGGATCGCGGCCAAACCGGCGCTGCCAATAGTCATAGGAAAGCACGGCATAGGGGCTTGCTTTCGGTACGCGATCGTCGTTTTCGTCCAATAGCCGTCCAAGAGCAGGCCGCAGGCCGAATGCCCCAAACATTGAGCCGGAGACGTACTGCACATGCGCCTTCTCCATGTCGTCATCTGAACCGTAAGTAAGATCGGTGCGCTCCGCGGGAGACACCGCAAGGAGTTGCGCATGATCTTTCACCGCATCCCGCATCAGCTGATACGAGGGATAAGCCCACGAATCGTATCTGTAAGGAGCACCATTGATCGCAGTTTCACGCCAGATATCGTATAACCGATCTGCATGGGCCACAGGCAATGGCCGCCACAACAGTGCATCCATCAGCCGGAAGGCAGATGTACAGGCGCCAATCGCAAGCGCCAGCGAGAGAATCGCGGCAGCCGATGTCACTCTGTTGCGCTTCAACTGCCGCCAGCCGAAGATCACATCCGCACGCAACGAATCAAGCCAGCCAATCACTCGCGTCTGATGGCCTTCTTCGCGGTGCCGCACATGTGTGCCCAATGCGCGCCGCGCTTCGCTTTCATCGCGCCCTGTAGCTATAGCTTCTTCGACATGCAATTCGAACTCTTCGGCAATCTCGCGATTCAAGCGATCGCCGCGAAAGACATTCGCAACTCGTGACCACCATGACATATTCACGCTCCCATCCACGGGATAAAACAAAGAGACAACTTCCGGCTTATGTTTTATTATTCAGCCCGCAGCATCGTCGCCGGATCGATGCGCGCTGCCCTAATCACCGCAGGCATCGCAGAAAGCACCACAGCCATCAGGAGCACCAAGGCAGGAACAGCCAGCATCGCCGGATCATTGCCCTTGACCTGATACAGCAGAGACTGCACGTATCGCACGAGCATCAATCCGAGCGCCCAGCCCGCGATTCCTCCTGCCACCACCATCACCAGGACTTGTGCCGTCACTATCCGCACAACATGCCCCAGCCGCGCGCCCAGCGCAATTCGCACGCCAATCTCACGCTCCCGTTGCAACACCGCGTAGTTCAACACTCCGTACAATCCGATAGCAGCCAGCAACAAAGCCAGACTGGCAAAAAAGAGCGCCAGCGATGCTAATAGACGCTCGCGAATGGTTTGCGCATTCACCAACTCGGTCTGGGTTTGGATCGTGCTTACGCGAAACTCGGGATCGATCCTCGTCATAGCTTTCCGTAGTGTTTCCGACAAGAGGATCGAGTCATCGCTTGCCGTTCGCACAACGATAGTCACCCCCTGCATCGGTTGTAATGTCGCGGCTGACAAAGTTTGCGCTGAGATCGGCGTGTCCGCTCGAAGATTAGCGGCGCGATGGAGTGGCACATAGGCCTGCGGCAATATTTTCTCGCGGAGATCGCGATACACCACATCGCCTGCAAGGCCCACAATCTCATACTGCGCATTCACTCTGTCCGGACCTCTCGTCTCGAACGTGCGCCCCACTGGATTGGCTCCGTTGAAGTACTGCTTCGCAAAGGCTTCATTCACGATCGCTACACTCGGGCTTGTATCGCTATCGCGGAAGTCTCTGCCGGCGACCATTGGAATACGCATCGTTTCCAGCCACCCCGGCGAAACCCGCAGAAAAAAGGCGAGTACGTCACTCGGCGCAGCACCGTTGACTGAGATGTGATCGTTGCGCATCGTGCCGCTCATCAGTGGCCAATCCTCAAGCGCTGTTGTCTCGACTCCCGGCACAGTCCGCAAAGCTGCAGCCATCTGGTCCCACTTCACGGGCGGCTCAGGATGCTGCGTGACGGTATCAAGCACCAGCACCCGTCTGGGCGAAAACCCGATCGGCTGCTTCGTCAACTTGCTCAATGTCGTCGCAAATAGTCCCGCGACGAACAGCACAACAAAACAGAACGCTACTTGCGCTGCGATCAACGCATACATGGATCTCTTCTTCGCAACCGGCTCGTCTCCGCCTTTTAGTGCATGCACTGGTTTCACACCCGAGGCGCGAAGAGCTGGCAGCAGGCCAAACAGCAGTGTCACGCCGATCGCCATCGCCAGCCCGAAACCAATCACCATCCAGTCCGCCGGTAGCACCAGCCTTGCCGGATTGTCTGGCGGATTGATTTTGCTTACTACGAACGGCGTAGCCCGCCACGCGAACAGAAGCCCAAGACCCGCCGCAATCAGCCCCAGCATCGCGCTCTCTACCATCACCATTTGAACGAGCCGCCAGCGTCCCGAGCCAATCGAGACACGCAACGCCATCTCGCGTGCACGCGCCGCCGCTTGCGCCGACATGAGATTAGCTACATTCGCACAGGCAATCAGCAGTACCATTCCCACCAGCACGCAGAGCACAGTCAACGCAGAACCGTAATCGGCTTGCATACTTGAAGCCCCTTCCGCTGCGGACTTCAACACCAGATGCTCCCGCGGGAATGTATCGAGCAGGTATTTCGGAAAATTGATAAATGTCTTCGCTCGATTCTTCTCCCACACGCGAAAAACTGCGTCCATCTTGCCGGCCAGGCTCCGGACATCCACACACGGCTTCACTCGTACAAATATCCGCAACCAGAAGGAGTTGGCGTTGTTGACTGATCCAGCTTCCATCATGGTCGGCACAAACATGTCGGTCATCGTGCCGGGCTCTGTGCCGGTGAATCCCTTCGACGCCACCCCGACAATTTCATAGACTGCGCCGTCCATGTGGAGCCGACGCCCAATCACCTGTGAATCCTTCCCGAAGCGTCGCGTCCAGTAGTCATACGAGAGCACCGCATAAGGCTCAGCCCCTGGTACTCGATCATCGTCTTCCGCGAGCAGCCTGCCGAGAACCGGTCGCAGTCCAAGGTTCGAAAATAGGCTGCCGGATACGGATTGACGATATGCCTTCTCCATCTCCGCGTCCGAACCATACGTCAAATCGACATGGCTCACGTATGACACGGCTGACAGATCTGCCTGCTCCATCACCGCCTTGCGCATCTCCCGGAACATGGGATAGGAGTTGCTGTCCCAGCTCTCCGGGGCCTTCGTCTTGGCATCGAAGCCATGGTACGAAATCGCATAGAGGCTCGCCGGGGCGCTTACCGGCATCGGACGCAAAAACATCGCATCCACCAGCCGGAACGCTGACGTACAAGCTCCGATCGCCAGCGCGAGAGAAAGTATCGCCGCGCCCGTCGTCACCTTGCGCTTCATCAACTGGCGCCAGCCGAAGATTGCGTCAGCGCACAGTGAATCGAGCCATCCGATCACGCGCGCCTGATGGCCTTCTTCGCGATGCCGCGCATACGTACCCAGCGCACGCCGTGCCTCGCGCTCACTACGCCCCGAAGCAACAGCCTCTGCAACATGCGACTCGAACTCTTCGGAAATCTCGCGATTCAACCGATCCCCGCGGAAAACATTCGCAACTCGCGACCATAACGACATGTTCACTCTCCCATCCACAGGACAAAACAAAGAGACAACTTCCGGCTTATGTTTTATTCAGCCCGCAGCATCGTCGCCGGATCGATGCGCGTGGCCCTCAACACTGCCGGCAAAGCCGACAACAAAACCGCTGCAAAAAGCACCAGAGCAGGCGCGGCCATCGTGATCGGATCGCTTCCCTTCACGCCATACAAGAGAGACTGCACATATCGTGCCGCGATCAGTCCGAGCGCACAACCTGCTAGTGCTCCTGTGGCCACCATCGCGAAGATCTGAGCCGTCACAATCCGCGTGACATGGCCAAGCCTCGCCCCGAGCGCGATGCGCACGCCTATCTCTCGCTCTCGCTGCAGCACCGAGTAGCTCAGCACGCCATAGAGCCCAACGGCTGCCAGAAGCAGAGCAACTACTGCAAAAAATGCTGCAAGATTTGCCAGGAGCCGCTCACGAATTGTCTGCGCGCGGACGAGTTCCATCTGTGTTTCCACGTCGCCGACGCGCAGCTCAGGCTCGCTCTGTTCCACTGTGTGTCGCAGGGTCGCCGTCAGCACTGAAGGATCGGTAACCGATGTGCGAACGACCAATGTTGCACTGTCCCACGACGATCCCAATGCATCAGTGTGCAGCGGAAGGTAGACTGCCGGCGACATCGGCTCATGCACATTTTTGGCGGCAACGTCCGCGACCCAACCTACAATCTCATGTCGATCGGGCGTACCGTTGAATCCGAGCGTTGTAAACCACTGGCCCACTGGATCGCGTCCGCCAAAGTACTGTTGAGCAAATGCACGATTCACCAGCACGGCGTGCGCTCTTGCATCCTCGGCCTGCAAATCACGCCCATCCAGCAACGCGATCTTCATCGTCTTAATCCAGCCCGGTGATATGCCGAGAAAGTTCGACGAAACATTCGTCGGCGGTGCACCCTTCATCGAAATCAGCTCGTTGTCGTTCATTCCGCCAAGCAGCGGCCATCCCTCCAGAGCTACCAACTCAACCCCGGGCTGAGCCTTTATTCGCTCCAGCAGAGGCTGCCAATCAATCACGTGCTTGTTGTCTTTCTTTAAGGTATTCAGTAGCAACACGCGCTCCGGAGCAAACCCCAACGGTCGCTCCGACAATCGGCGGAAGGTCGTCACGAAGAGAAAGCTGAGAAAGAGCACCACAAAGCAGAAAGCCGTCTGCGCGCCAATCACCAGATACATTCCTCGACGTCGTGCCATTGGATCGTCGCCGCCCTTGAGTGCGCTTGCTGGTTTGATCTTTGAAGCACGGAAGGCCGGTCCCAGCCCAAACAATAGTGTTGTGCCAAGCGCCAAGAACGATCCAAACGCCAACACGTTCCAACCTCCGCCAAACACCAGACGCACCGGATCGTCCGCGTGGCCGATGCTGCGAACCACAAAGGGCGCAGCCCAGAACGCAAAGAGCGCACCTGCCACTGTGGCCAGCCCAGCTAAGATTGCGCTTTCCGCCAGAATCATCTGCGCCAGGCGCAGTCTTCCGGAGCCAATTGAAATCCGCAGCGCCATCTCTCGCGAACGCGCTGACGAGCGCGCTGCAATCAGATTCGCCACATTCGCGCATGCAATCAGCAGCATCAGTACTACCAGCAGACCGAGCACCGTCAATGGAACTCGATAATCGTCCTGCATCTGCGAAACGCCTGTGCCAGCAGGCCTCAACAGCAGCTTCTCTCGCGGATAGCCTATGAGTAGTTCTTTCGGAATGTTCGTCCACGCCTTCGCCCGCTCCTGCTCAAAGGCGCGATAAACCGCATACATCTGCTGACGTACCGGCTCAATGGCTATTCCTGACCTGGGTAGCACAAAAACCCTAAGCCACCCATCGCCGGCCTCTCGCACTCCCTGCACATTCATTGCTGTCGGAACAAAAACATCCGGCATCTTTCCCGGTTCCGTCCCCGTAAATCCGCGATCCGAAACGCCCACGATCCGATAGAGATCGTCCCCCATGCGAAAACTCTTGCCAATCACTCCCGGATCTCGTCCAAACCGGCTCGACCAATATCCATACGAAATCACCGCATATGGTTCAGCCCCTTGCACGCGATCATCATCCTCGGTCAGCAATCGCCCGAGCGCCGGCCTCAGCCCGAACGCGGCAAACATCCAGCCGGAAACATGCTGCACATAGGCCTTTTCCATTTCCGCGTCTGAGCTAAAGGTGATGTCATTCCGGTGCGCAGGCTCCATCGCAATCAGCTCCGCCTGTCCCGCAACCGCCGCACGCATCTTCATGAACACTGGATACGACATCGTGTCCCAGATGAACGGCTTGCCTTGAAAAGTGACTCCATCCAGCCGAACCGCATAGAGCCGCTCCGAATTCTGAATCGGCAGTGGCCGAAGAAATAGCGCGTTAACCAACCGAAAGGCAGCGCCACACGCGCCGATGCCCAGCGCAAGCGACAGCACAGCCGCCACGCTTGTTGTCTTGTGCTTCCACAACTGACGCCAGCCAAAGATCGCATCGGCCCGCAGTGAATCGAGCCATCCAATGACACGCACCTGGTGGCCTTCTTTGCGATGACGAACGTAGGTTCCCAGCGCGCGCCGCGCCTCACGCTCGTTACGCCCCGCAGCAACAGCCTCTTCAATATGCGTCTCAAACTCTTCCGCAATCTCGCAATTCACACGATCGCTGCGAAAGACGTTGACGATGCGCGTCCAGACTGACATCTCACACCGTCCTCAGCACCTGGTTGATTGCAGCAGTAGCCGCATGCCAGCGCGACTCTTCCAGACCCAGCTGCTTGCGGCCTGCTGCGGTGAGTTCGTAAACGCGCGCTCTTCGGCCGGTGTCGTTTTTGATCCACTCCGCGCGAATCCACCCCGCTTCCTCCATCCGGTAAAGCGCCGGATAGAGCGATCCTTCTTCAATCCGCAGCAGGTCGTCCGAGGCATCCTTCACAGCCGTCATGATGCCGTAGCCATGAGTGCGCGGACGGCGCTCCAGAATCTTCAGTACCAGCAAATCGAGCGAACCTTGCAAAGCGTCGGGTTTTTTCATACGTAGACAGCTATATATAGACAGCTATATTTGCGTGTCAAGAAAAATTTCCCGCCACAACCCTGCAAAACGGCACAGTTCTTTGAAACTCCTGCGCGTAAATCCCGTCACATGGCAGGGTTCATCCGTCTTCACAATCCAAATTCCCTGCTGGAGGATTCATTCATGGAAAAGTTCACCCTGCTTGCGCGGCTCGAAGCCAAGCCCGGAAAAGAAAAGGAGCTTGAGAATTTCCTGAAGTCGGCGCTGCCGCTGGCGCAGGCTGAAGAAGGCACCATCGGCTGGTATGCGCTTAAAATTGCTCCCAACGTCTTCGGCATTTTCGATACCTTCGCTGACGAAGAGGCGCGTCAAGCTCACCTCAATGGCGAAATTGCCAAAGCGCTTATCGCAAAGGCAGACGAGTTACTAGCCATTCCGCCGAACATTGAGAAAGTTGAGATTCTCGCGTCTAAATAAGTGCACAGCAATATCAACCGGCTTCCCGGAACCACACATGCACTGGAAACTTGCGGCATCCATCGCGCTCGGCTCACTCCTGTTCCTGATGGAACCGCACGCGACTCCGCAAAGCTCACCCGGCCCTTCACCAGAGCAACATCATGGCCCATGGTGGGCACCATCAATCGCTTCCACAGAGACCATCCACGCCGGCGGTGCCGAAATTCAGGTTGACTTCGCAGCGGGCGCGCTCGATCTCACGCCGGCCCAGATCCTGCCCTGGGTGCAACGCGCCGTTCGCGCTATTACGGTCTATTACGGCCGCTTTCCTGTCTCACGCGCTCGCGTGCTCATCCTTCCGGTAGCTGATCGTAAAGGCGTGATGCAGGGCACAACCTGGGGCGACATGCACGGTGTTCCCGGCTTCACGCGCGTCCGATTAGGCCAGCACACAACTGTTCAGGATCTGAACGAAGACTGGATGATGACGCACGAGCTTGACCACATGGCCTTTCCTTCCATGCCCGACGACCAGCACTGGATGGAAGAGGGCCTCGCGACCTACATCGAGCCAATCGCCCGTGTTCAGGCAGGTGAACTCACGGCAGCGCAGATATGGAACGACATGCTGGATGGCATGCCCAAGGGCGAGCCGCAGCCAGGCGATCAGGGCCTTGACCGCACGCACACATGGGGCCGCACGTATTGGGGTGGTGCGCTCTTCTGCCTTGTCGCCGACGTCGAAATTCGCAGGCAAACCAGCAACCGCAAGGGCCTGCAGGACGCGCTGCGGGCCATCATTGCCAGCGGCGGCACTATAGATCACGACTGGACGTTGCCGCAGGCGCTCTCGATTGGCGATCAAGCGACCGGTACTCATGTGCTCACAGAGCAGTACAAGCAATGGAGCCAGTCGCCTTCGCCTGTCGATCTGCCAAAGTTCTGGAAAGAACTGGGCGTGGCTCACGGATCTGACGGTGCCGTCTTCGATTCTCATGCATCAATGGCAGCCATTCGAGAAGCCATCACGAGAGCGCCACAGCAGCGCGATTGACTGCTGGCGGACTATCGGGCAATCGGAATGACAGGGCCGTTGTACCGCCCTAACAGAGCATTCCAGCGGATAATCGTGATCTCGCGCAACATGTGCAGACCATCTTTGAGATAGCTTATGCGGGAGCGCTCGTCGTGCCCCCATGTGACTGGCACTTCATCGATGCGCAGATGCCGCTTGATAGCGATGAAGAGAATCTCCGGATCGAAGCCCCAGCGCTCAATTGTCTGAAGCTGGAAGACAGTCTGCGCCGCATCACGGGTAAATGCCTTGAATCCGCATTGAGTGTCATGGAACGGCAAGCCCATCACCATACGTGTGATCAGGTTGAAACAACGCCCAAAGAACTGCCGGTACAACGGTTGCCGATGAGTCTGGCGGCTGCGCTCGAGCCATCGTGAACCGATAGCAATATCCGCACCATTTCGGATTGCGGCAAAGAGCCGCTCAGCCTCGGCAATTGGGGCCGAAAGATCGGCATCGGTGAACATGACAATCTCGCCACGCGCCTGCAGCAAGCCGCTGCGCACGGAGTAGCCTTTGCCGCGGTTGCCAGGGTTTTCCAGAAGCCGCACTTCCGGCGAGTGCATGGCAAAATCCAGCACAATACGGGAGGTGGTATCCGTCGAACCGTCGTTGACCACGATCACCTCCGCATTCCAGCCCTGCTCACGAACACAGGCAATCACCTGCTGCAACGTCGCGCCAATACGCGCGCTTTCGTTATACGCAGGTATGACGATGCTGATAAGCGGAAAGGCCGGCACGATCAGGAAACCTTTCTGACAACTAAAATCGAAGGCCTTCGCCTGTCAATTAACTGATTCTCGGGGCTCTGTCTGCTGCAAACCTCACATCGCCAGGGTTCCGAAGGATCTTCTGCGTTTTGGATGCAACGAGTAGTTTTGGATGCACTAACGGACTAAAGGTTTCTGCAGAATCCTGCTGTGGTGATTCAGCACTCGCGCCCGCTATGGCACACATCCCGTCTCTGGTCCTCTGTCATCATACCGAAGGTGGCGTAGTTTTCTCTTCGCCTGTCCTTGATCCTGAATTCCTTGCAACAGGATTCCATTTGGACGCCAAACCATTCAATTTGCACAGGAAAGACCAATTTTTGCTGGAGTATGACCGGAATCCGGTTATTCTTGACTACGGAGGCGAATCGGCATGACCAAAGCAGACCTGGTTGAAAAGGTGACCCAACTGGGCGACCTCACCCGCCGCGACGGCGAAGTGATTGTCGAAACCATCTTCGACTCGGTAATCGGTGCATTGCAGTCGGGCGACAAAATCGAGATTCGCGGCTTTGGCTCCTTCCGCATCCGCGAGCGGAATCCGCGTATTGGGCGTAATCCTAAAACGGGTGATCGCGTTGAAGTACCAGCAAAACGCGTGCCCTATTTCAAACCCTCCAAGGAATTGCGCGACTTGGTGAATCCTCAGGAAGCAGGCAGCTAACCTTCTCCGCCTCAGAAGATATCTCAACGATTCAGTGGATTCCGATGACCGCCATTATGCGGCCTGTGTGGCCGTGTGATGCTCGGTGGGAATAGAACCATGCCTGCTGACAGCCTGTGCATCCACCAACGATTGCGATGCTTCCACTGCTCAATCCGGCATCAAGTAGCTGCCTGCGGTTCGCCTCGATCAAATTCAGCCGCAATTCGCCCGCTTCAGGCGAGACTGGTTTTACAAACAGGCCATCGGCGTACCCAAACTGCTCCCTGAACTCCTTCCGCACCTCATCACCGACGCTGTAGCAGCAGGCGCTGATGCCCGGGCCAATTGCTGCGATCATCTCTGCCGGATCGGCATTGAAATCGTGTCGCATCCGCGCCACACCGAGTTCAACAATGCGCCGCACGGTCCCGCGCCATCCGGCGTGAAAGGCACCGACAACCCGGTGCTTTCTGTCAGCCACCAGAACGGGAATGCAATCCGCTGTCTGAATGCCGATCAGCACACCGGTCTGCGACGTAATCAATCCATCAGCCTCGTGCGCTTGTGTGGTTCCCGTCGCCGCTAGTTGGGCCACCATATCGTCGACAATGAAACTGCGATTTGAGTGGATTTGCCGCAAAGTGATCAACGGGGTACGCCGGCTGCCTGTGATGGCTTCTACAAATCGGCTGCGGTTTTCCTGTACGTTTTCTCGCGGATCGGCTGCTGTAAATCCGAGATTCAACTCGCCCTGCATATTGTTCCCAGGTGAATCGCCTGAATATGCCGTACTCACTCCCGCCCGCCGCGTGCTGAAGCCGTGCCATAGCCATGGGGCGGCTGTATCCCATTGAGAAACATTAATATACGCCACACCACCAGGCACCGTGATCAATCCATCGGGGATAGTCATAACCGGCTGGGAAGTTCGAGAATCAGACTGCATATATGGTGATTGTAGAGTCTGACGCCGGGATCGATTTGCCGGAAGTCTTCTCCAGACGAGCATTGGGCCCGCCTTCCGACGGGCCCGCTCGAGAGGCATTTTAGATGGGAGAATAGTGAGGCTCTGGGGAAGGGAGTCCGTTGCCGGACCTTTTCGCAGAACTAAGTGCTTTGGCGGGGATTACTTAAGTGGCTGCCTCTGCTAGTTATTTACTCAGATGCGATCTCGACGAAAAAGTTGTCCTGGTAACCTGCGGAATTTTTCACAATATGAGACCAAGCCTGGAAAGAATGGTTACCCCTTTTCAAAATAGGCACCCCCTTTACTACTTTGATAATTCGCCCCTTGCACCATTCGGAGGGCAACCGCCAAGCTCAATATTATGAAGCGAATGTACCTATACTTGGGGGGAGCTGTTGTTGCGCTGGCTCTTTTTCTGGTGTGGGAACATCGGGGCGCTTCTGCATTCCTCCACGAATGGCTACCTACCCGCTCCCAAGACGGAGTGGTCGACACCAGCAGTGGCTCTCCACTGGCGTGGCAACCCGTCGATGAGACTGCGCAGGGCTTTCATGTGGACCTGCCAGGCACGCCTACTCAAACGGTGGTGCAATCAAGCAACGAGGTCGGATTCATCGAGCCGGTCAACATGATCACGGTTAAAGCCGACGCGAACCACACTTTCGCGGTGGCATGGGCCGATAAACCACCCGTCGCCCGAATCAACGATTTGATTCCAGATAAAACTCTGGATCAGGCCCGCGATGGTGCTCTGGCCCGCACCTCGACCACCCTTGTCAGCGAAAGCCGCAGCAACCCTCAGGGTTATCCGGGGCGTGATGTTGTCGCCCACAATGCCGGCGGAGGCATTTTGGACGCGCGGTTTATCTACGCGGGCACCCGGCTCTACATGCTGATTGCGACGGCTCCGTCAGCCGCAGGACGCCATGAGCAAGACGTTACTCACTTCTTCAATTCATTTACTATCGCGAGCAACACTCAGATTCCCGAAACGTTGCCGCCCGCTACTCAGTAGTTGTCGGCAAGATCGTGGATTCGCGGCTATGCCTGTTTCTTCGGCCGCATCGCTTTGGCGATCGCAAAGGTGATCAAGCCGACCGGCAACAGGCGAACTGCAAGCGCTGTAAATTCTCCGGCAGTGCATGGAATCTTTGTGCGCTTGCCATGGGCCAATGCCTTCAAGCCGATACGCGCGACTTCTTCGGCGGGCTGGCGGGGGCGGCCTGACATCGCTCCCGCTCCTGACTCCCGGTGGACCTTGGCTACGGCGAAGAATTCGCTTTCGGTTGGTCCGGGACAGAGTGCACTGACCTTGATGCCAAAGGGAGCCAACTCCTCGGCCAGGCCGAGAGCGAAGAAGCGGTCGAAGCCTTTGGTGGCTGCATAGGTCGTGAGGTACGGAATCGGCTGGAAGCTCGCCACCGAGGAGAGCACCATGATCCAACCGCGGCGCCGCTTGACCATCTCTGGCACGAACAGACGCGTCAGATGCACTACGGCTTCACAATTGACGCGGACCTGCTCGAGTTCCTGATTCAGGTCGAGGGTGGCAAACTCGCCGTATTGCCCGAGACCGGCGTTATTGACCAGTATTTCAATATCTAGTCCGGCACCGACGGTCTGATCGTAGATCGCCTGCCGGTCCTGAGGCTGCGTGAGATCGGCCGAAATGATGCGCACTTCCGTGCCCTGCACGGTCAGCTCATTTGCTAACGCCTCAAGCCGCTCGCGACGTCGCGCCGTCAGGATCAGCTTTGCTCCATGACGCGCCAGCTCCCGGGCCAACGCCACACCGATTCCAGCGCTCGCACCGGTCACAAGCGCCCATTTCCCTCGAAAACTTCGCACACTTGCCATGCGAGGAATGATAGACGATTCGATGCCCGGCTTACTTATCGGGAGAACCTCGAAAAAGGCGGAAACAAGCAGGAAGGGACCAAGCATCTCGCGTGCGATCAACAACCAGAACTAATTTACAGATTATTTTTCGTCCTGTTCTCTATTGTATTGACTTGCACATGGCCATCACGGATTTCTATTTCGTGAAGTTTAATTCTCTCTTCTCGTTGACAGTGTGTTGACTTGCAACTATGTTCCCCCTAGTGGCATGCAAACTAACATTTCCATGGCTCCGTTAGATTGCAATCCAATCTTTTGTTAAGTTTCTTTTTTTCATTTACCCCGAAATATAGCTTCCGCATTGCCTCAGGCAAGCACCTTCCCGATCTAGCTATGCCTGAGAAAACTGCCGTATCTATGTTCGCAGTGTGTTGATAGGTTAGTGACCCAATTGTTGTCTGTTTCTCTGTCTGCTCTCGCGTCCAGTGCATTCCTCCCTCCTTTTGAGGCATAGCTAACTCATCCCAATTGATTATTTTGCAGTGGGAGTTGCGGCCTCTCTGTGCGTAGAGATTTCTGCCTGCACCACGCTCACTGTCGGCCATCCAGCGTGCATCACCGGACTATTGCAGTCCAAGGAGAAGTTATGAAAGTTTCTCTTTCTGGTATCAGCGTCACGGCGCTTTCCGTTGCTTTGACTTGGCTCTCAACCAGTAGTGTCTCCACGGCTCTCCCGAGCCACAACGTTCCCAAGGCAGTTGAACTGGCCACCGATCGTGGCCGAGTGAATCCCACCAACGAAATCAATCTGACGGTAGTCCTCAAACTCCATAATCAGGCCGCATACGACAAAGCCGTTGAAGCTCTATACGATCCCGCGTCCCCTACGTTTCACCAGTGGTTCAAAGAAGAAGACTTTTTGAAATACGCGCCGACGCAACAGGAATTCGAAGCGGTCAAGCTGGAGCTCGTCAACGCCGGGTTTTCTGTCGTAGATTCCGATCCACATCGCTTCTCGATTCGCGTACATGGAACGATAGGCAGCGCTGAAAGCGCTTTTCAGACAGAGATCCACTCCTTTACCTTCAGGGGAAAAACCTTTGATGCACATATTCACGATGCGAAGTTGACTGGCTCCGCAAACGATTTTGTGGATTCTGTTGCCGGCCTCGAACGGCATCAGGCGAGGCCGCAAATTGCCGTCGCAAAAAACTTCCGTACTGGTCAACCGCTCTTCAAGGAACCGCTTGCCAAAGCCAAGGATACAGGCGGCCTTCTGGGCCTGATCACAGGTATTCCATTGTCATACCCACAGACCTTCAACTACTCGCTCACAGATCCAAACATCTCCGCCACCTACAGAGGCACGGTTTACGCTATCGATCCTACCCGGATAGTGTCCTACACTCCTCAGGAGCTGCAGACCCACTACGGACTGACCCCACTTATTGAAGAAGGCTACAACGGTAAAGGGCAGACCATCGCTTTGGTTGAAGGCTACGGATATGCGGATGCCGAGTCCGATGCCAATGCTGCTGCTCAGATCTTCGGCCTGCCGTTGTTTACCAACAGCACGTTCCAGGTTGTCTATCCCGAAGGAAAGCCTCTCAACCCCAACGCAGCGGACCTTACAAACTGGACTGGAGAAATTGCGCTCGACATCCAGTCTGCACACGCCATCGCTCCCGGAGCCAAAATTCTTGTGGTAGCCTCAGCCGGGCAGGATGACGAGGACCAGATCGCCTCACTGAACTACATCATCAAACACCACCTGGCCAATGCTGTATCGAGCAGTTGGGAAAACGATGACGAAATGATCGCCGGCCCAGCGGAGTTGGACGCCTTCAATTCTGTGCTCAAGAAAGGCGCGGCTTCGGGAATCTCTTTCCAGTTTTCCACCGGCGACAACGGCGACCTCGGTCTAGGAACTCCGGTGGGAGCAGTCGAAGTACCCTCAGATGCGCCTTGGGCTGTAGCCGTGGGTGGAACCAGTATTTTGAATGATCCGGTAAGCCTTGGTGATGTGTCTGCAGGGTGGGGCAATAATGTTGGGTACATCGCTTCGGGAGGCCCTCTGGATCCACCGGTCGCTCTCGGCTTCTCGGGCGGAGCCGGTGGTGGTCAGAGTCAGTATTTTGCCAAACCAACCTGGCAAGAAGGTCTGCCGGGCAGTTGGCGGCAAGTTCCAGATGTATCTGCGCTGGCTGACCCTTATACCGGTTTTGCAATCGTCTTCACATCAGAAGGCGTCCAGTATTTCGAGGCCGGGGTGGGCGGCACGAGCCTCGCGAGCCCTATCTTCACGGCAATATGGGCTATCGCCGATCAATTTAACGGACACCCACTGGGCTTCGCTTCCCCAGCGGTGGCGCGGCTCAAACAGGGTGAGATCACCGATGTTGTTCCTGTCAGTCCACTCAACGCACACAACCCGGCTGGTTCCGTGACAGATTCGAACGGAACCACCGATTACACCACTCCTGAGTTGTTCAGCGGTTTCCTCTACTCCCAGACACAATTCCCAGCGGCCATCTGGCCTTTTGACTCAGAGGATACCGCGGTGTTGAGCTTCGGGACGGATTCGTCGCTCACCGTCACGCGGGGATGGGACAACGTTACCGGCTACGGTGAGCCAAACGGATTGCCATTCATTTTGGCAGTTTCTCTAGATGCAGCCAAGAACGGTAAAGTCAAAAAGTAGCTGAGACGGACTTTGGGCAAGTAGAAACTGCAGCATACCGAACACTTGGTCTGCTGCAGTTTCTCAGTCAATTCTTCTGCAGGTGGCCGCCCTGAACAATGTTAGCGCCCACTGTTCGCTGTTGCCTCGAACTCTTCATTCAGCCATTTACGGAAGGCTTCAAACTCCTCGTCGCGGCCGAGGAAGTCGCGAACCATTTGTCTGCCGGGGCGTGAGCCGCCCTGCTCGATGACGGACTTGCGGTATTTTGCGGCCGCTGGGCAGGCGAGCAGGTTTTCTGGATCGAACTGCGCGAAGAAGTCGAGGGCGATCACCTTGTCGAAGGCGTAGGTGTAGTAGTTGGATGAGTAGCCAGTCAAGTGACCGAAGCTTGCGTACATGCGGTTGCCGTCGATCCATTGCCAAGGCTGCAGGCTCTCGTAGAGAGACTTGGTGATGCGGTCGAGATCGATACCCGCGGGGTCCTGATCATGCAGGTCGAGCGAAAGGGTGGTGTAGTAAAGCTGCGAACGCACCCAGTCGGCCCGGCCGAAGGCTCCAGCAAGCTTCATCTTCTGGATCAATTCTGCTGGGAGCACCTCGCCGGTCTCGTAGTGTTTTGCAAAGCTCTGCAAGAGGCAAACGTCGCGGAAGAACTCTTCGAGCATCTGGGAGGGGACCTCGATAAAGTCGCCTTCGGTGGCGAAGCCGGAAAGCCCTGCCCACTCTGTTTGCCCACCGAGGATTGCATGCATCAGGTGGCCGAACTCGTGGAAGTATGTGACGACGTCGCTGTACTGCATCAGGCCGGGATCGATCACCTTGCCAGATGCGTCGATTTCAGGCCGGGGGAAGTTGCAGATGAGTCCAGCCTCAGGCAGATAGCGGCCTTTCACGCCTGTCACCACCGGCGTCGCTGAAAACCACTTGTCCTTCCCATCGCGCGGGTGCATGTCGAGATAGAAGCGGCCTACGCGAGTTTCGCCGTCGACATCGAACACGTCGTAGACCGTCACATCGGCATCCCAGCCGGGCGCAGCGGACTTACGGAAACGAACGCCGAAGAGTTTGGAGGCTGTCTCCAGCACGCCCTGCTCGACCTGCAGGTACGGAAAGTATGGACGCACTGACTGCGAATCAAAATTGTAGGCTTCACGGCGATATTGCTCATACCAGTAGCCGCGGCTGGCTGCATTGAGCGTCGTCAGCTCAGGCTTCTGGCGCTTGACGAAGGCCTGTACCATCTCGAACTCCTGCTTTGCACCTGCGCGGCTGGCTTCTTCGAGTTTGCCAATGAAGCTGCGCACGTTGGCTGCCGAGCCCATCATCTGGTCTGCAGTTGCCAGATCGGCCCAGCTACGAAAACCAAGCACGGTGGCGATCTCCTGCCGCGCCTTCAAGAGATCTAGCAGAATCGCACCATTGGCCGGATACGCGCGCGTGTTGTAGGCCAGGAACATGCGCTCACGCAGGGCATCACTCTTAGCGAAAGTCATGACCGGCTGCATGTCGGGCTGGTCGGTTGAGAGAACGTAGAGGCCGTCGCAATTCGGCGTGTGCCGCGCCAGATAATCGGCGGGCAGGCCTTCCATTTCTTCAGAATGCTCGACCTCGACGGTCTTGCCGCCTTCCTGAATGTTACGGCCAAACTCGAGCGAGAGACGCGTGGCTTTCTCGTGCAACTGGCGCAGGTGGTCGCGGGTGGCGTCGTCTTTGTCTACACCTGCGAGACGGTACTGCAGCAGTGTGCGTTCGACGTAATGCTTTGTCGCGGCGCTGGCTCCGGTGAGGTCGATTGCCGCGAGCGCGTCGTAGACGTCGCGGTTGAGGCTCAGAGCTGTACCCGCCAGCGCGACCCGCTGCGCCTCAAGTTGAGCCTGATCCCGAACGGCCTTATCGGGAGCGACGGAGTTGAGCACCCCGGCCTGCGCACCGGCCATGCTGAGCTGCTCGACGGCCACGTCATAAAGCCGCAGCGAATTTTCCGGAGTCCGCTTGCCTTCGACGCCCAGCAACTGGGCAATCGCAGCCTCATGGGCAGCCAGTCGGCCAGAAACCCAGCCAGTCAGCTCCTCGGCGGTCAAAGCGGTTCCCGAAGCCGCTTCCCAAGCATGGATTGCTGTGGTTGGTTCCAGGATCGAATCGACAGCGGTGGTGACAACGCTCATATCTCGTTTTCTCCCTCAAGATTAGGGTGCCACATCAGGCCAGGGGGAGGCTAAGGGCGCCGTGGAGAGAATGCGATGGATGCGCTCGCTCGGTCGGATGGCCAATGCTTGCCGCAACCGGAAAATTTATTGGACGAGCAGAATCTTCCCGGAGGGAGAGCGGCGGATGATCTCTTCGATTAGGCCGTGGGGCTCGAAGGCATTGGACGAGATGGGGCCGAGATAGCAGATTTTGGCTGTCTTGTCTGCGACGACGACGAAGGGGTACTTGGTTGCTCCGAAGATCTGCGCCGTTGAGGGTGGAATCAGGAGAACGGGCATGCCTCGCAGGTCGGCGAATTGATCCACAAGCGGAGTGCTACCGGCATCTTCATGGGTGTCCTGCATGATCAAACCGTAGACGGAAAACTTTACCGCGCCCGGTTGGTGTGCGAGGGCGATCATCGGCTTCATCATCTTTCTGCACTGCGGGCACCATTGCGGAAAGAGAATCCAGACACTCGGCAGACCTTCCACCGGACCGATGGATGCTTTCGCCGGAGGTTTAGTCAGTGGCTTGATTCCAGGAACGTCTATTAAGCCGGCTCCGAGCATTCCGTACCGCGCATCGGCTGCCTCAATGAGCTTCTGGTCCCCTGAAGTTATGGTCGTTGACTTCGAAAGCGCCGCCTTTAACTCGGCAACGGTCGGCGCGGAGTCTTTACCGGCATAGCTCTGCAGGAAAGCGATCTGCATCCCCTCTTCATAGAGATCACCGATGCCCAGAGCATCATTGCCGTTAGTCTCGACGAGCGACGTGGCTTTGTTGAGTGCATCGAGCAGTGGCGGCCGCAACTCAAGAGCCAATTTAAGCGCATTTGGATCAAGGGCCAGTTGAAGATAATTGATCACGGAGCCGCACGTCTCTGCGACGACAGCATCGAATGGGAGCACGCGCAGCATCTCTTCGGTGACCTTGACGGCCTGATCCAGATTGCGCATCTGCACCAGGGCATTGACCGCAGTTGCATAGGCACGCGCACGATGCGCGGTTTCACCGCTGGCGAGGTATTTTTGCGCGATGGTTAGCGTGGAGTTCCAGTCCTGCCCGAGTGCGCAGAGACGGGCCAGATCGTAGAGATCGTCGCCAGTGTAGTCTTCCGATTTAGATTCACCACACTCTTGCCGCGCCTGGTGCATGCCCTCTGTAAGCGCGGCAAGTTCGGCATCGGACCAGTTATCGAGCGAGCTGCGAACGATCTCAAGCGGCTGCATTGCCTGCTTGTAGAGATCGCCGGGGTGGGGCTTTGCTGGTTGACCGGCGGGCTGTCCGGTTGGCTGTTGCGTTGCTGATTGCGGCTCAGCAGATGGCTGTGACGCCTGCCCAAAACAAAGAGTGGACATGGCAATCCATACGCATGCGAAGCCTGCCCTGTATATCGAGTTCTTAATCACCAAAACGGTCACCCCGATGCCGTTTTCTACACCGCCATTTTTCTACACCATAGACAAGACGCTTTCGAGCACCGAACGTGTTTCCACTCAGAGTATTTTTATTCTGCGCGCAAGGCTTCCATCGGATCGACGCGCGATGCCTTACGTGCGGGCCAGTATGCCGCGGCCAGACCGCTGGCCAGCAACAGGATCGTGACCGCGGCCATCGTCCAGGGATCGTTTGGCTTGACATCGTAGAGGAACGATCGCAAGCCACGGCTTGTTATCCACGCAAGGGCGAGGCCGAGTGCAAGGCCGCTGGCAAGCATCCACGTGGCCTGACGCAGGATGAGGCTCATCACATTCCAGCGCTGGGCTCCGAGAGCGATGCGGACGCCCATCTCGCGCGTGCGCTGTGAGACGAGATAGGCCAGGAGCCCATAGATACCGGCAACGCACAGCAGCAATGCCGAACCGGCGAAGATCTCAAGCAGTTCCGCCGCCAGCCGCTGGCTACCGTAGGAGTCTTCGACTATCTGATCCATGGTGGTGAATTTACTGTCGGCGAGGTCAGGGTTGGCCTGGCGCATTGCTTCGCGCAGCGCAGGCAGAATCGCTTCCGGCTTGAGATCCGTACGCACGGCAAGATCCATCGCTACGCCCTCAGCGCCCTTGTAGAAACCAGTCTCCGGGGTCACCTGCGCAAGGCAAACTTCAACTTCTGGCCGAGGTGGTGCTGCTGCCGAAACCTGATGCTCATCAGCGATGACGCCGACGATGACAGTCTGCCGTTTCGAGTCGAGACTAAGCAGGTGTACGCCGAGAATGTTCTGTGGATCGCGTTCGTCGCCGAAGTAGTCGCGGACAAATGCGCGATTGACCAGCACGACAGCTTGCGAGGCAGTTGTATCCTGCTCGTTAAAGAAGCGTCCGCGCACCATCGGAAAGCCAAAGACTTGCTGCATCTCTGGGCCGACGACGCGAAATTCTGCTCGCATGTTGCTCCTGCGGATATCGTCGGTACTATTGCCGACGCGGCCCAGGCTGAACGCCATGCGGAGCGAGTTGCCCATTGGCACCTGGCTCATCAGCGATGCGGCTTCCACTCCGGGCAGATGTTTCACTTTGTCGATCAGTGGCAGATATAGATCGGTTGTCATGTTCTGACCCGCAAACCGGTAGGACGGCACAGCCATGTCGGCGACGACAATGTGCTCAGAATGGAAGCCAAGGGGAACATGCTGGAGAGCGTAGATTGTCTTAAGGAGAAGCCCGCACCCTACCAGCAGCGTGAGCGACATGGCTATCTCTGCCATCACAAGCGATTGGCGCATTCGCTGCTGCACGCGGCCTGTGCCTTGCTGTGGCGCACCCTGCCGCAGCGCCTGCTCGATGGGCCTGCGTCCTGCGCCGATTGCTGGCCAGATTGCGATCAATGCCGCGCTGGCGATAGTGAACACCAGCAGAACTGCGAGCACAGGCAAATTGGGCGTGAGGTGCTCGAATATCTTGAACTGCGTTACCAGTGCGTGCTCGAAGATCTTCAACATGGCGGCGGCAAGACCGAGGCCAAGCAACGAGCCGCAACCACTCAGCAACAATCCTTCGATAAGCAATTGCTGCATGATCTGAACGCGGCTGGCGCCGAGCGCTCCGCGCACGGCCATCTCACGCTGGCGGCTTGTGGCGCGCACGAGCATCAGGCTGGTGACATTGACACAGGCGATCAGCCATAGGAGCGCGGAGGCAGCCATGAGTGCTCCCAAAGCTTTCTTTACCTGGGCATCGACCAGCGTATCGCCATAGCGCTCGGCGGAGATGCTTTTCACGCCTTCGCGGTCGTCCTCGTTGGTGTAGGACTTTGCAACGTCGATCTGGATTGCTTTCAGCTCTGCGTTCGCCTGACTGAGCGTTGCACCCGGTTGCAGCCGGGCTATGACTTCATAGTTCGGGGATTGATTGTGAACACGCGTCTGGTCTGCGCTGCCAAGAACCAGCGGACGCCATACCAGCGGCAGATCGACGTTCATGGGAAAGGCAAAGCCACGCGGCATGACACCGATGACGGTGAGGCTCTCGCCGCTCAGCCGGATTGTCTTGCCCAGGATTGCTGCGTCGCCACCGAACGCCGCATGCCAAACGGCGTCGCTCAGCATAACGCTATGCGCGTCCTGAAGATCAACCGCGCCTGTCTTTTTGTCTTCGCGGAATTCGCGGCCAAGGGCTGGATGGACTCCCAACGTGGGGAAGAGATTGCCGCTGACAGCGGGTGCTCGCACGTGGGCGGTGCCGGCTCCGGTGTCGAGGAAGGTGGTGGTCTTCGACATGTAGTCGTAATAGGCAACGCTGCGGACGGCACGGGCTCGATCCTGCCATTGTTGGATATCGAGCCAGGGAGCGGCGTTCCATGTTGACTCACGAATCTGGATGAGCTGCTGAGGGTTCTCGTAGGGCAGATGGCGCAGCAACACCCGATCCACGACGGTGAACATGGCGCAGGCGGCACCGATCCCGACAGCGAGGGTGAGGATAACTGCCAGCGAAAAAGCTGGCGAGCGGCGAAGGACGCGGAGGATGTAGCGGAGATCGCTGAGCAGCCGCTCGATCTGGTTCCAGCGCCAGACGCCGTGGGTTACATCCCGAACGAGGGCTGCATTGCCAAACTCCCGCCGCGATGCCGCTTCGGCTTCCTCACGCGTTGCTCCCCGCTCCATCCGTGCAGCAACGTCCATCTGCAGATGCGCCTGGATCTCTTCTTGCAACTCTTCCTTGCGCCGCTCGAATCCGGGTTTCCGGAATTTCATGCCTGCCCCCGCAAATCTCAGAAAAGACACCGATAGCGTTACGAATGGCATGTAATGCTGTAGGCACTCTACTTCTAGCGGATGTAGATTGTCTACAGCTTTGATTTTTACTGAATCCGGCTGCAAATGCGATAGGTTTTCGGTTTCCGCTATGCTGCATCCGAGCGGAACCGGGAAGTCCACGGTACAGAACCACTTACCTCGTTCCTTTGGAGCTTGCTTTGCGGGCTTGGGCGTTTTAAGATGCCGCAATTGCGACATGCCTTTTTCTTCCTCCATCTCCGCTGCCTCTTACCTTCGCTCCCGGGCTGGACGTATCTGTATCGCCGTGCAGGCGTCCACGGTGCGGGAAATGCTCTCGCGCGCTCAAATAGCTCTGGCGGACTCGCAGTTTCTCGAGTTCCGGCTGGATTATCTGGACAAGCCCGCTGCTGCCGTTAAGGAAATTGGCAAATTTCTGGCCGAGCATCGAGAGATCGTTGCCATGGCAACCTGCCGCCGCAAACAGCATGGCGGCAAATTTGGCGGGACACAACTGGATGAACTGAACGTGCTGGCCGCAGCTTCGGAGGCCGGATTTGGCATTCTCGATCTCGAGATTGAAGCCGCGGAGGAAGCCTCGGCATTTGAGCTGGATACGCTTCGCAACAGCGACGCGGCGTTATTAATCAGTTTCCATGACTTTGAGAATGCGGTCGATCCTGATGCGGTGCTTGCCCGCATTCAACGGTTTGAGCCGGACTACGTCAAAGTGGTAAATACCGCTCACTCGCTGACACACAGCGTCAAGCTATTGCAGTGGATGAAGCGGTGCTCTGCGGATGTGCAAATTGTAGGCATTTCCATGGGTGAATTCGGGATCATCAGCAGGATTCTGAGCCTGAGAGCCGGGTCGGCTTTCACGTATGCCGCGGCGTCGGAAGGCGTCGAGACCGCTCCAGGGCAAATCAACGCGCGGACGCTCAAGGAGCTTTTCAACATTGAGCAGCTTGACCAGGCGACGCGGATTTACGGAGTCGCGGGCAATCCGGTGGCGCATTCGCTCTCGCCGCTGATGCAGAATACTGCCTTTCATCGGGAGCGGCTGAACGCCGTTTATCTACCGTTGAAAACAGAGTCGATCGAGGATTTGCTCAATATCGCGCGGCAACTGCCATTGAGCGGCCTGAGCATCACGATGCCGCATAAGCACGCGATCCTGCCTTACCTGGCAAATGTCGATCCGCTGACGGCACGCCTGGGAGCATGCAATACGATCCGGACGGGAGCGGACGGACGCTTTTACGGATTCAATACGGACGTGGCTGGAATCGTTCGTCCACTGGAAAAGCGCATGTCTTTGCGCAACGCCCGCGTTCTGGTACTCGGTGCCGGTGGCGCGGCGCGGGCTGCCGTCTACGGACTAGCGGAAAAGGGTGCGCAGGTATTTCTGTGGAGCAGAAAAGAGGCGGCGGCCAAGGAGCTTGCCGCGTCGGCCTCGGCTCCGCTGAATGGCTCATTGCCGATTCCTGTGCAAGTGATCAGCCGGCTTGAAATCGCGGCTTCTGAATTCGATGTTCTGATCAACGCCACTCCGTGCGGGATGCACGGTAATCCTCACCCGCTGCCTCTGGAGCCGGAAGCGTGGAAAGCGCGGCTGGTCTTCGATCTGGTGTACAACCCACTGGATACTCCGCTACTCAAACTCGCGCGCGAACGCCGCATCGCTACGATCCAGGGAGTGGAAATGTTTGTTCACCAGGGCGCGAGACAGTTTGAATTGTGGACGGGCAAACCTGCTCCCGAGGCTGACATGCTGCGCGTGGTGCTCTATGCCCTGCAACACCCCCACGGTGCAAACGAGCATCCGGCTGCCTCGAAACACTAGAGCGTTGCCGCTAAATACAGGCTCACATGCAAATTCGCCGCCATTAGAAATCAACCGGAGTTGTGCATGCAGGTCCCGGCTGTGAGGGGGTGGTCCATGGAAGCTATTCGGTAACCACCATTGCCTATATATTGAAGTGGAAAGGTTTGTAATGGCGGATTCACAACATTTGGGCTTGGGAGAATTAGGCCAGCGCGTTCAGGCACTGAGCGATCCAGCGCCCGATCCGCGCCTGCGTCCGTATCAGGGCCCCGGCGCTTCCACGAACTCCACATCATCCAACGGGCGCATCATTCCACCATACGAGCCTGTTCCCGATCCGGCTCCCGCGGCAACGCCTGCCTCGGTTCCGCAAACACCTATACAGCAGCCAGCCGGTCCATCGTCCGGCCCGCCATACACCGGATCTGCATTCCGGCCATTTTCTGCCCAGCCTTCAGCGCCTGCACCATCACAAGTGCCATCTTCAACGCAGCCAGCCGCATCTTCTTTCTCTCCCTGGGAAAACGTTCCGCCAGCTTCGAGCGTCCCAAACCCGGTTTCCCCCACCGGATCCGAACCACGACCCTCGGCATCCTCCTCAACCCCGCCGCAGTGGAGCGTGCCGCCATCCGCCGCACCAATCGGCTCGGAGGCTGCCATGGATCCCAACGACCCCAATTCGCCTAAATCGGGCATTTTACGCGCCATCAATGCGGTCAAATCGGCTATACCGGTCGCACAAAAGTTGCTGCCGCTGCTAGATGGCAATTTCGTTACCGCAGTCACTTCGTTGCTGGCGCCGGTTGTCTCTCATCATCCGCAGCCGGCTCCTCCGCCGCAGGTTCATGTCGATCTGGAACCTGTCGAGCGTGCGATTAGCGAGGTTCGGACGAGCCACCGGGAGTTGAAGGCGCAGGTTCAAGAGCAAGTTGTATCGATGAAGAAAGTGGAAGACCAGCTCGAGCGCGTTCGCGAGGCTACTGACCGTAACACATTAGAACAGCAGGAGTTGGCAGAGGATCTCCGCGCGGTCGGCAATAAGATTACTACCTTTGTTGTCGCTGTTGTGGTGCTGCTGGTTCTCTCACTGGTAGTCAATGTCTACCTGATCTTCCAGATTCAGCACATCCTGCGCTAAACCGCAGTCTGGCTTCAATCAGACCTTCGGGAGCGCTGTGCAGCCCGAATCGCCCCGATCTTCTATGCGCCGGGTTTGATCGAGTGGCGCAAAAATCTCCTCTCCCTCGCGCTCTACACGCCTACGTTCTTCTTGGATCGGAACGCAGGCTGTAACGGTTTCCCTTTTTCAGGCATTATTTTCCCTGTGTCGACGATTTTTCCATGTAAGCAAATGTTTATACCGCAATATAAACATTTGTTACGATTTTATGCTTCCGAAACCGGTTTTCCTTAAGTGAGTCATTGCCAGTCGTATTTTTGAGCGACTACTATTCGCAACAGTTCAGTTCCTGACGAAACAGCGGAACCAGACTGCTCACCAAGTCATGCAGGTCCGCATGGCTTCGTAAATTGAGCCGACGATGTAAACAGAAAACGCAAGACGGCGCAAAACAGCCGCCGTCTCAGGAGCGCGCACGTTATGGCATGGTATGCCTATTGCATCGGAGAAAAACAAGCTTTTCCAGAATTAGCCAGACATCGCAAACCAATCCCCCTCGAATCCGTACTTGGAGTCGGCGGCAATCAGGTCTTTCTTTACCCAGCCAGTGATCTAGCCATTATCGTCAGCGAACATAGCCCCAAAGACCAGCTAAGCCAGAAGGCTGGCGTGGATCACGCACGTGTGATCGCCGACTGCTTCAAACAATCGACTGTTCTGCCGTTCCGGTTTGGAACGATTTTTCAGGACGATGAAACCCTCCGCAAATCCATCCGCTCGAACCAGCGCCTGTTCATGGGCAATCTGGAGCGGTTGCACGGCAAGACAGAGATGCACCTCAAGATCCATGTGGACGCGTGCTGCGGCAAGGATCTGGAGCGTCATCTGCCTTTGGAAGGCGTAGGCAAGGAATATCTCTCCAACTTGCGTGAGAATGCGGCGCGCCAGCGCGAACGACAGACACGCGCCCGTGCCGTGACTTTCCAGATGCACCGGATGTTCGCACCTCTGGATGAAGAAGTCAGCTGCCGCATGACAGAGAGCGGCAAAATGCTTCTGGATATCGCCCACCTGATCGATCGCAAATGTGTGGAGCGCTATCAGAACAAGTTTGCCTCCACGAGCGTCATGATGCGTGAGTGCCAGATGCAGCTCTCTGGACCGTGGCCACCGTATCACTTCGTTCATCGCCTCACCCGCGGCGTCCACGCGCCAGCGCATGCCCCCGCTACGGCTGCTACGGCAACCGCTCCACTGCGTGAGGCCGTTCCGGCAGAGGTCGTGTTGGCTACGGTCTAATCTGCTTCACAACGCACAAAAGCCCCGGTCTGACCGGGGCTTTTGTGCTCTGAACTTTGTATGTGCTGAACCTGACCACCTAAACCGGTCTACTCTGCCGGAGAAATACTGCGGCCACCCTTGCGGGCCATGATAAGGGATTTGCGGCGATCCGCCGCCGCATGGTCGATCTTTTTCCAGAAGCCGATGAAGTAGTCGACGGCTGAAATTATCGAAACCAACGTCGCAAAGTAGATGGCAGTTATCGCGGTCCACTTGACGGGAATGATGACCGGACCGAACTCCCACTGGAACCAGCGATGGGCGAGAATAGCGGAAACCACGGCGACGATCTGGATCACGGTTTTGAGTTTGCCGAGATCGCTGGCTTGAATCGTGAATCCCTCAGAGGCAGCAATCGAACGCAGGCCCGAGATCAAGAACTCGCGGCCAATGATCACCACGGCGATCCACACCTTCACGACCTCTGAGTTGTATGCCACGAGTTGGATGAAAGCTGCCGTGACCATAATCTTGTCTGCCAGCGGATCGAGCAAGATGCCCATGGTAGTGATCTGGCCGCGCTTGCGCGCCAGATATCCATCGACGCCATCGGTAATAGAAGCCAAGATGAAGAGCAGCGATGCCGCCAGTTCCTGTGACCCGCTCACATCGTGCCATGAAAAATAGGGAGACAGTATCCACAGAAAAAGCGGAATCATCAATATCCGGCTCAGCGTGATCGCATTGGGCAGATTGAGATTCATGAAGAATAAAAGGCGCAGCCAGATACCGGCATCCGGGCCTTTTAACGCATTATATGCGCATCGACTTTAGCTGGGTCGAGCCGTCAAGGACATCTACGGTATCGGTACCATAAGCGGAATACAGGCTCGAACAATGTTGAAGTTCGTTCGACGCTGAATTCGTCAACGAGGCGCAATTCACTCATCTGTATCAACTTCATCATGGTAGACTCAGCCCACTCGGATGGCCATGAACTCGTTGACCCGACGCAACTTCCTCTCACGCAGTGTGCTTGCCGCTGCCGCTGTGAACACTACCCCCTTCTGGACACCAACTGCGCGCGCGACCATGCCCATGCCGGACGCGGGCTCGCCACTGGACGCGAAGCTCGATGCGTACATTGCCCGATACATGCCGGCTATGAACGCGCCGGGACTTACACTCGGCCTGACCAGTGCGGAGGCGACGCTGCGCACTGTTGGATATGGCTTTGCGGACACCGACAGGAAGACGCCGGTCACGACAGATCATCTGTTTCAGATCGGCTCCATTACCAAGTCGTTTGTTGCGCTGGTTCTGATGCAGATGCGCGACGAGGGAAAGCTGGAGTTGCAAAAGCCCATCCTGGCTTACCTGCCGTGGCTGCCTATCACTGAGCCGTTTGGTGTGATTACTCCACATCATCTGCTAACGCACACGTCAGGACTACCGGATAACCAGAGCATCTTCTCCAGCGACCCAGCAGCACGGCTGGCGCAAGGATTTACGCCAGGAGAGCACTTTCACTATTGCAATGCCGGATTCGACATTCTGGGCAAGCTTGCTGCCACGCTGGATCGCCGGTCGTGGCGTGAATGTGTCACGGAACGCATCCTGAAGCCGCTTGGCATGCACGATACGCGTCCGATCGTCACGACGGCTGATCGCGACCGCTTCGCTGTCGGCTACGAGCCTTTCTGGGATGATGAGGTCTATCCGCGACAAGGCAGGCTGACTGCGGCTCCATGGCTGGTTATGGACGACACGGCCGGCTGCATCGCATCGACGCCCGGCGATATGGCGACCTACACGCGTATGCTACTCAACCATGGCAAGCACGCCGGTGGCCGCATCGCGTCAGAAGAAAGCTTCACGCTCTTCTCCACGCCCTACATTAAGGCCGACGATTTCAGCCCAACCGCATCGTATGGCTACGGCATTGCCGTTGATACGCTGGATGGGCATAAGATTCTGCGTCACACGGGCGGCATGGTGGCCTTTGCGTCGTCGATTCATGTAGATCTGGATGGAGGGGTAGCCGCATTCGCCTCGATCAATGCGATGCAGGGCTATCGTCCCACCGCTGTTACTGAGTACGCGGTGCAGCTTCTGAGAGCACAGCAGGAATCAAAGCCATTGCCGGATGCAGCTGACATTCCCGATCCATTGGAAGCGGAAAACGCAGCGGATTATGCCGGCAGCTTTTCGACGCCTGCCGGCAAACAGCTCAGCTTTGCGGTACAAGGCAAGCGGCTCTCCCTTGTCGCTGAAGGGAAGACGATTCCGTTGCAGCACCAGGGTGGGGATCAGTTCATCTCAACGATTCCGGGGGTTTACTCCAAATACATGTTTGCCTTTGGTCGCAAGCACAATGACGCCGGGGAGGGTGAGGGCACAGCTCCGCTGCCGCTCGTTGTGCAGGTGGCGTATGGGTCGGATCTTTACGTGAACAAGGATTGGGATGGTCCGCGCGTTTACGCAACACTGCCGTTTGCTGACGCGTTTGCTGGGCACTATCGCAGCGACAGTGCATGGGGTGGCGATGCGCGTGTATACGTACTAAATGGGCGGCTTATGCTTGACGGCACTCCGCTTGTGCCGCTTGGCGACCGGCTGTTCCGTGTCTCGGATGTCCCATGGATGCCGGATACAGTCGAGTTTCATCATGTTGTCGATGGCAAGGCACAGCTCATGAAGTCAGGCGGCCTCGACTTTTGGCGAGTTGAGGTGGACTAAACTTCGTCGCGATTCCGCTCTGCGATGTTCCATCCTGTACCATCGTCCGAATGATGCTTGTCGAGGGACAACTGACCACAAATCAGGTGCTGGCCGCTTTTCGTTACGACGAGCCTTATCTTTTTCTGGGCGCGGCCTTCGCTACCGTTGCACTCATCGCCATGGGCTTTTGCGTTCTACGCCGCCGTTGGGACGGGCTGCTCATCTGCCTCGCTCTCTTTGCGTACCTCTATGGGCAGAGGCTGTGGTTGAACTCCGAGGTCCTCCGCATCTCGCTGCACGGTAATGTTTTCTTCCACACCCTACGCGCCGCCTCCAACTACCTGGTTCCCGTTCCCGCCTTCATCTTCTTCTACATCGCCGGATTCCTGGGCAAGCCGGGCAAATTTTCCGTCTGGTTCCTTAGCATTTGCTTCTTTCTGCTGACCATCGGAACCTTCCTCTTCGGTCCGCTGCATATCTTCGAACGGATCAATGATGTGCTGGTGATCCTTGCACTGGTCGTCGTTCTGCTGCGATCCATTTTGCAGCCGCCCGCCAAAACCACTGAATCCACTGCGGTGTACATTGGCCTGCTCTGTTTCGTTGTAACGGCGCTCTGGGACAACATCGCGGATAACTGGATTCCGACCAAGATCGAGCCCTACGGATTTGCCGCCTTCCTTATCTCTCTAGGCTACGTAGCCGCGCGGCGGACCTTCCAGCAGGAAGAAGAGTTGAACGCCTTGCAACAGGAACTCGACCTTGCGCGCCGCATTCAGCTCTCGATTTTGCCCGAAGCGTTCCCCGAAACTGGCGCGTTCCGCGTCGCTGCCCGGTATGTTCCGATGCTGGCGGTCGCTGGTGATTTCTACGATTTTCTTGTGACCGGCGAACGCGAAGCTGCGCTCTTCATCGCCGATGTCACCGGACACGGCGTTGCCGCCGCGCTCATCGCATCCATGGTAAAAATGGCCGCGCTCTCGCAACGCGAACATGCAGCCGAACCCGGCCGCATTCTAACCGCGATGAATGCCGCGCTCTGCGGTCACACCCGTGATCAATATGTCACCGCTGCTTGCCTCCATCTCGATGCCGACTCCGGCAGCCTGCATTACTCCGCTGCAGGTCATCCACCGATGATGCTGTTGCGCAATGGGCAAGTTACCGAGATTGCAGAGAACGGACTTATACTTGCCGCGCACCCGCAAGCTTCCTTCACTACGGCGAAGCACACGCTGCAGCCCGGCGACCGCATCCTGCTCTATACGGATGGCTTGGTTGAAAACGCTGACGCGCACGGTGAACTCTTTGGCTTTTCCCGGCTCTCTTCCGCGTTGCAGCAGACCACCGCGCTCTCGCCCGCGGCAGCCGCGGATCATTTGCTTGCGGCGGTCCAGCGATGGTCACCTACGCGGGATGACGATCTCACTTTGCTGGTTTGCGACTACAGCCAATAGACGGGATCCTTGCCGCACTCAAACGCGGATGATACGGCATTGCTCTTCCGAGGCGCAAAGAAATTTGCCGCTCAAGCGTAGATGCCACGCTGTTTGATGGTGAAAGCAACTCGATCGATCGCAAGCATATACGCGGCGATGCGGTTGTTGACGTTATGTGCCTCTGAGTAGCGGACAACATCTTCGAACGCATCACGCAGGATCGTCTCCAATTGTTCGATGACAATCGCTTCCTTCCAGAAGTATCCCTGGCGATCCTGCACCCACTCGAAGTAACTCGCTGTCACTCCTCCTGAGTTGGCAAGGATATCCGGCACGACAAAGATGCGTTTTTCTGCGAGGATTTCGTCGGCAACCGCAGTTGTTGGACCATTGGCGCCCTCAATGAGAATCTTTGCCTGAATGCGATCGGCGTTACGGCTGGTAATGACATTTTCCGTCGCTGCCGGAATCAGGATTTCGCACTCGTTCAGAAGTACCTCTTCGCTGGGCATGGCTTCAGCATTGCGGAAGCCTAGCACAGTGCCGTTGCGCTCCTTGTAGCCGAGCAATTGGTGAATATCGATGCCCGTCGGGTTGTAGAGTCCGCCGTCATACTCGGCGATACCGACAATCTTGTAGCCATTCTCGAAGAGAAGCCGCGCAGCATTGGAACCTACGTTGCCGAAGCCCTGAATCACCACCCTGCATCCTTCGCGGGGCATCTTGAGATAGCGCAGGCTCTCATTGCACATCACCATCACGCCGCGTCCGGTCGCTTCGGTACGCCCGCGCGAGCCGCCTATGTTGATCGGCTTGCCTGTAACGACACTCGTTACCGTCTGCCGCATGTGCATCGAGTAGGTATCCATGATCCATGCCATGGTCTGCTCGTTGGTATTCACGTCTGGCGCGGGCACATCTTTTTCAGGCCCGATGAAATCAATGATCTCCGACGTGTACCGCCGTGTGATGCGCTCCAGCTCTCCCTGGCTCAGCTTACGCGGATCGCAGATCACTCCGCCCTTCGCGCCGCCAAAAGGAATATTCACCACCGCACACTTCCACGTCATCCAGCTTGCCAGTGCTCGCACTTCGTCCAATGTGACGTCCGGAGAGTAACGAATGCCGCCCTTACCCGGTCCGCGCGCCTGCGAGTGCTGCACCCGGTAGCCGGTGAACACTTCAAACCGTCCATCATCCATCTGTACGGGGAAATGTACGATAATCTCGCGCGAAGGAGAACTGAGAACCTTCCAGATTCCAGGATCGAGGTTCAACTTGCGTGCTGCAAAATCAAATCGAGCGCTCTGAGCTTCCCAAGGATTGATTTCCTGCTCGAGCGAAATAGCTGTTGCCATTCGATTAGTCTCCAAGTCCGTGCGCGCTCCTCGCCTGTCGGCGGGGAAGATGCCTAAGGATTTCAACCCCGGCATACCTGATTTGACGCGCTGCCCTTCCAGCAATCTCATCGGCCTTCTCTGGCCGTTTGAGAGTCCGCTGCAATCAGCCGGACAGTACGGCGGTTCGGTGATGTGGCACTGCGCCTGTCTCCCGACCCTCGTACCGGCCCAACGCTGTATCCGCGCCACCGATCCCGAAAACAGAAAAACCGCAATGTTGCACCTGTCCTGCCTGGGAACCGCTTACTCCAAGCCAAACCGGATTGAGTCTAGGTCGCCCGAAACAGGTCAGTCAACCCCACATTGGTCGTTCCCGTATCCCACCTTCCGGTACGGAACCATCTCGTTCAACCCCTTCAGTATCCGAAAGATGAATCGGCATCTACGCAAAGATTCCGTAATTATTCGTGCAGTGCTTGTTTGCTGCGTTTCAACTCTAGTTCATCTAATCTTGTAGCCATGCCCAGGGCAGCCATCATCGGGAGCGGACCCAACGGCCTCAGCGCCGCCGTTACGCTTGCGCGAGCTGGTGTGGAAGTCACCGTTTACGAAGCACTAGATACCATCGGCGGTGCCTGTTCCACCGCAGAAATTACCCTCCCAGGCTTCCGTCACGATCTTGGCGCCTCCATCTTTCCGATGGGCGTCGCTAGCCCCTTTTTCAATTCCCTGCCACTGGAGCAGTTTGGTCTGCGCTGGGTTCAACCCGACGCAGCAATGGCCCATCCGCTGGATGATGGCACCGCAGTCATTCTGGAGCACGATCCGGCCGCCACCGCTGCGAACCTCGATCCTGCAGACTCCGCTGCGTATGCGCGATTGATGCAGCCCTTCATTCGTCAATGGCCGGAACTCTTCAGCGAAGCCTTCGGGCCATTGCTGCATGTGCCGAAGCATCCATTGCTGCTGGCACGCTTCGGCACAGATGGCGCGCTGCCGGTTTCTGTTCTCGCTCGCTCGCGTTTCCGCGGTGCGCGGGCACGCGCCCTTCTCGCTGGCAATGCCTCCCATGCCGTTCTGCCCCTCAGTCATCCATTCACTTCGGCGATTGCCCTCGTCTTCGGAGCGGCCGCTCACACAACCGGCTGGCCCGCGGCCGCCGGAGGAGCGCAATCCATCAGCATTGCGCTGGCGGCTTATCTTGAATCTCTTGGCGGCAAGATCGTAACAGGTCATCGTGTCGGGTCACTTGCCGAACTCAACGGCAATTTCGATCTCGTCCTGTGCGACGTTGCCCCGCGCCAATTGGTTGAATTGGCTGGCGACCTGCTTCCAGCGGCGCACATCCATCAGCTCAAACGCTTCCGCCCTGGCCCTGGAGCATTCAAAATCGACTGGGCTCTCTCGGAATCGATCCCCTGGAAGGCCCGCGAATGCCTGCGCGCAGCCACTGTTCACGTCGGAGGAACCCTCGAAGAGATCACTGCAGCCGAAAGCGCTCCATGGAAAGGCCGAGCGTCTCAACAGCCATTTGTCCTGGTCACGCAACCCAGTCTCTTCGATCCCACGCGAGCCCCGGAAGGTCGCCATGTCGCGTGGGGCTACTGCCATGTTCCAAACGGCTTTGACGAAGACATGCAGGACGCGATCGAGTCGCAGATCGAGCGATTCGCTCCCGGCTTCCGCGACTGCATCCTCGCCCGCAGAATCAGCACGCCGGCACAACTCGAAGCCTGGAATCCCAACCTTATTGGCGGCGACGTCTCGGGCGGAGCAATAACACCTTCGCAGCTGCTTTTCCGGCCTACCATCTGGCAATATCGCACGCCCCTGAAAGGCCTCTATCTGTGCAGCGCCAGTACACCTCCCGGCGGTGGAGTGCATGGCATGTGCGGCTATTACGCTGCAAAGACTGCACTGCAACACATCAGCCCTTCACTGACCCCTGGCCACTAACTACCGTTCACTGCTCACTGCCAGCCGGCCAGTACGGTTCGCCTGCGGGAATGAAATCGACTCGCATTCCAGGGAAGATTGTCTTCAGCCACTTCGCGCAGTTTTCCATACCGGGTTCTTCTGAAGTTACATGACCGAGAAGAACCAGCACTTTCTTGCGCCCCTGCTGCGATGCGTCGCGAGCGTAGAGGATCGTCTCCCACTCAGGAATCTCGCCAACCAGCAGTACTTCAACATCGTCACGTTCGAGAGCCTTCACCTGGGTTGCCTCACCCGCGGCACCCGGCGCATACGCAATCTTGCTCACCATAAGGTTTGGATCGCCTACCACTCGCACGACACTTGCATGCAGCTTTCGTTTCAGGTCGGCTGCGAGGCTCTTCACGGTCGTGGGAGGCACGGTGAAGAAGAACCCCGCATCACCAGCAGGACCGGGGTTCTCGTACTTCTTCCACCCCAACTGATCCACGAAGCCCTCGGCGATACCATCAGGGCGCCGTCGATGCCACGTGTCATGGAACCTCCAGATGACAAGGTGATGTTCGCGGATATAAGCCAGCTTCTCCTTGTACACCGGATCATCGACAAACAGCGTGCGCTCGTCGAGATGGTTATAGAAGGTAGGCTCATGCGAAACGATCAGGTTGTCGCCGTCGGCCACTGCCTTGCGCAAAACTTCCATCGTCGGCGAAAACGTGGTCACAATGCCTGTCACCACCGTGGCCGGGTCGCCTTCCTTGATTGTGTCCACCGTGTTTGGTGGAGGCTCTGCGCCAGTGGCTTTGATGATCTGGTCGATGGCTTCACTTGCGGTAACTGGCTTTGAGCCACTCTGCGCAAAGCAGACCAAACCAGTCGATGAAGAGAAAACTGCAATCGCAAGGAGACACGCAAACTGAATGGTTGTCCTCATCGACCCAGCCTAACAAAACAAGACACCATCTCTTAGACACGGCTCGCTATTCGGTTGAAAACTTGCTACATCGGCACGTAAATTATGACTACGAACTGTGAAACCGAGCTGGTAGATGGCTATACAACAAAACATCTTAAAGATTCCGAAATTACTTTTTATCGTATGCCCGCTTCTATTCTCGTTGTCGCCCAAAATAATCGCGCAGATTGCGGTGCAACACGACACGCTATCTTCAACAGAGAAAAAGCAAGCTAATCGAGTAGCGAATGATATTGCCAAAAAGCTTCGGGAAATGCAGCGAACTGCTGGCTCTCACGTGATGAGTCGTTGGCCCGCCTCTAAGCGAAATATGAGACTTGCATGCACGCTCGCTTACACAGGCAAATTAAACGAGCGAGAGGGAAATGCAATAGGCGTGATTAGTTTTGAGAGCCTTGATCCGACGAATGACCCGGCATTGAAACAGCTCGTCTCGTTCGCTCAGTATCAACTTGAAGGTGAATACGGATTTCACCATTTCGATGTGGCCGTTTGGCCAGTTCGCAGATCTACGATTGTTGGATATGCGGTTCGGATTGAGATGCGACAAGGGCTCTATTACGATTGGGCTGACTCGCACATAACCGATGATTCGCTCGGCAAGAATTGGTGGAGGTCACTTGTTGTGCCCGAGTGTCAATAGCGGCCCAGTTCCCGATCTGACACTGAGCATTACTGCAAGTCTCACCATTTAAACTGATCTGTCATGCCAGAGCAGATCCAACCCAGCCGCAAGGATTTCCTGTCGCTAGCCAAGGACCACACCCTTGTCCCTGTCTTCCGCACCCTCACCGCAGACCTTGAAACCCCGGTCTCGGCATTCCTGCGCGCCGCTTGGGAAAGCCCCGAATGCTTCCTGCTCGAATCGGTCGAAAACGGCGAACAGATCGGCCGCTACACCTTCATTGGCCTCAATCCGTATAAACGCATCACCGCGCGCGGACGCAGCCTTACCATTACTGAAGGCAAGAAAACCGTCAGCGTCGAGGGCGATATCTTCGCCACGCTGCGCGACGCGCTCAGCGGCCATACGCCGGCGCGCGTTCCGGGTCTGCCGCCGTTCACCGCTGGAGCTGTCGGCTTCCTCAGCTACGATGCCGTTCGCCAGATCGAGCGCCTACCTGCAACCGCAGCCGATGAACTGCAGGTTCCCGACGCCTGCCTGCTCTTCTTCGACGAGGTGCTCGCTTTCGATCACGTGCGCAAGGAAATTCACCTCGTTGTCACCGCGGATGTCACACTGCAGCCCGCTTCCGCCGCTTATGACGGCGCGGTGAAGCGCCTGGCCCGCCTGGAAAAGAGCCTCGCAAAGCCTCTGCCCAAGCTGCCCAAACCCAAGAGCAAAGGCAAGCTCAAGCTCAACTACCGCACGAAAAAGAAAGACTACATGGCGGCTGTCGAGCGTACCCGCGAGTACATCCGCGCAGGCGACATCTTCCAGGCCGTGCTCTCGCAGCGCATCGATGTCGATCTCGATCCGAAGACCGGTTCCAAAGCGAAAATTGACCCCTTCGCCGTCTACCGCGCCCTGCGCATCGTCAATCCATCGCCCTACATGTTCTATCTGCGAACGACACCCGACGACACCACTGCGAGCCCCAGGAGCAAGAAGTCTTCCGCCAAGGCATCTCCGTTGGAGATCGCTGGCTCCTCACCCGAGATGCTGGTTCGCGTAACCCGCACGCTCGATGGCCAGAAGATCGAGTATCGCCCCATCGCTGGCACCCGCAAGCGAAGCGCCGACGAAGCCGCTGACCGCGCTCTCGAAGTCGAGATGATGGCCGACGCCAAGGAGCGCGCGGAGCACGTCATGCTCGTCGATCTGGGCCGTAACGACGTTGGTCGCGTCAGCGAATACGGCAGCGTCAAGGTCGATCGCCTCATGTTTGTCGAGCGCTACAGCCACGTGATGCACATGGTCAGCCGCATTGAGGGCAAGTTACGGCCTGAGCTCACGGCAGTCGATGCCCTGCGAGCCTGCTTCCCTGCCGGCACGCTGAGCGGCGCTCCGAAGGTCCGCGCCATGGAGATTATCGAAGAGCTTGAGCCCTCACGTCGTGGTGTTTACGGCGGCTGTGTACTCTATGCCGATTTCTCCGGCAACCTCGACTCCTGCATCACCATCCGCTCGCTGGTTGCCGAAAACGGCAAAGGCCACATCCAGGCTGGAGCCGGCATCGTCGCCGATTCCGACCCCGCATCGGAACACCAAGAATGCCTCAACAAAGCTCAGGCTGTCCTGCGGGCTATCGACCGCGCCCGCGGTGCTTAGAGGTACGAAGTACACACCTGAAACGGCGTCGGCCCCGAAGTTTGACGATCGCTTGTTCTCGCGGATATTTACGATTTCACTATGAAAGTATTGCTACCATCGGTATACGGATAGGTGTGTCACCTTTCCGGAAACCTTCAGCGGGAAATGGATATTTTCAAAAGAACCGCTATGTAGAGAAGATTGGTGCACAAGACTTTCGCGCGCTATTTCATTGTCGGATTTGGCGTTCAGGCCGTGACTAGCCCCGAACACCATGGATAGTTTGAAGATATTGCGCTGTTGATAGAGGAAGAAATGCCAGCAGCCCCCATCTCCCCCGGTGAAATAAGACGCCTCGCTGCGGTTCAAAAGCTACGCCTGCTCGGTACGCCGGCAGAGGAGCGCTTTGACAAGATCACACGGCTCGCCAAACGTATGTTCAATGTGCCCATGGCCTGCATCGATATCGTAGGCGAAAAGCTGGCTTGGCTTAAGAGCGTCCAGGGCTTCGACGGTATTGAGGGGTTGCGGAAAGACTCGTACTGCCACTACACGGTGCTTGATGAAGGAGTCTGCATCGTGCTTGATGCCCGCAGAGATCCGCGGGTTCATGACAGCTCCTACGCGGATACGTGGGTTTTCTACGCCGGGGTACCGCTGCACTTTGAGGATGAACGTGTTGGCGTCCTCTGCATCGGCGATACCAGCCCTCGTGATTTCGACACCGAACATCTCGAAGCTTTGTCCGATCTGGCTGAGCTTGCCGAACGTGAACTGCACGTTGCAGCGCTTTCCGAGGCGCAAACTGCTCTGGCGCTATCGAACGAAGAACTCGAAATGAAAGCGCGCATCGATGTCCTTACTCACGCGTGGAATCGCGGTGCGATCCTCGAGATCATAGCTGCGGAGCAATTGCGCGTCGCATCGGGATCGTCCACTTCCATTCTGATAATCGACATCGACCACTTCAAAACCATCAACGATACCTTCGGTCATCCCGCGGGAGACGAGGTCTTGCGGATTGTCGCGGCGAGGTTGCGTGCAAGCGTCCGTCCACTGGATGCAGTCGGCAGATACGGTGGGGAAGAGTTCCTTCTCGTGTTGCCCGAGACGAATATCGATGGCGCGGTCCGGGCAGGCGAGCGAATCTGCGATGCGATTTCCCAAACACCTGTTGAGTTTGGTCCAGATAAGATTCCCGTCGCTTGCAGCATCGGATGCGCGACTTTCAGTGATGCGATTTCAGACGATGTTGACGCACTCATTCAGCGAGCCGACCGCGCGCTCTATCGCGCCAAGGTATCGGGACGAAACCGTGTTGCGAGAGAAATAGCCGTTCCTGCAATCGGATAATTTTCTATCCGCCAAAGATATTGCGGAACATGTGCCCGATCTTCACAAATAGATTGTGTGATTTTGCCTTCTGCTTCTTCTCTTGAGTAGAGGGTGCGGGCGCTGTCACCACCGGCGTAATTGGCTTCGCAACCTCGACCTTAGCTTCGGGCTCTTTCGGCTTTGCTCCGTCGTAGTTCAACGTAGCATTCGCCTGCGGCCCCACTACCCCAGGCGCTGCCGGATTCTCACGCGGCGGCGGAGCTCCTGTCAGCCCTGCGCTCTGCGCGACCGGGAAAGCATTGCCTGCGGCCAGAGTTTCCGGTGTCTCCACCGGGCAACCGCACGGCTCTTTCTCGTTGTCCACTACCTGCTTCAAGCTACCGTGCTGGAACGTCACATGTTGATCTGCTTGGACGCGATAGACGCCACCATCGAATAAGCCATTCACAGTGACATACGGAGCATCCGCGCCATGATTGTCCACGCAGGTGTCACCGTCCGCACCCAGGCGTACCCGCACCGCTGCGACGCCAGGACCGCTGATCAGGATGCGAAAATCAGGCGTCAGCACTATGTCTGAGTTCTCACCCGTGCGCATGTTGGCTTCGAGCGCACCATGATCCAGCGCCATCATCAGCCCCGAACGATCGTTGCTCGGATGCTCGCTGTCCATCGACAGGCTAACTTTGCTGGCACCGCACAGTAGGAGCTGACCGCGGCTCGGCAACGTAATCGCGACCGTCTTCTCGCCCGCCGTGATCGTTCCGCTCGACTCAATCGCAGCTTTGCCCTGATAAATATCCACGCCGCCACGAATCTCCACTGCCGAAGCCGGATCTTTGCTGTCGTTGGGAATGATTGCAATTGGCGTCGATGTATCGACCTTGCCCGGTGCGGCGGGGATAGCAGGAATGGGCGTCTCAGGTGTCGCCGCAGGAGTGTCCGGCGGCTTGGGAGATGCCACTTCCTGCCCCCGGCTCGCCCCGGTAATGCCGAGTGCCAAGCACGCCGCAAACCCAAAACGCGCAATCGACCAACCCCTAGCCCAAGTCCGTCGAACTCCGCGTTCTCGCATCCGGCTTACATCTCCAGAAAATTCCGGATCATCTGACGGCCGCCTTCGGTCAGCACGCTCTCCGGATGAAACTGCACTCCTTCAACCGGCAGAGAGCGATGGCGCAGTCCCATGATGATCGATCCCTCTTCTTCATGTGCGCCCGACCGCGCTGTGATCTCCAAATCCTTCGGCAATCCCTCTTCGGCCACGATCAGCGAATGATACCGCGTGCAGGTCAGCGGCGTCGGCAGACCGGCGAAAATGCCCTTGCCGTCATGCTCCACTGCGCTCGTCTTGCCGTGCATCAGCTCAGCCGCGCGCACTACCTTGCCGCCAAAAGCCTGGCCGATCGCCTGATGCCCGAGACAAACGCCGAGAATCGGAGCTTTCCCGGCCATGCGCTCAATGAGCGGCACCAGAATCCCCGCGTCCGACGGCGTACACGGGCCCGGCGACAGCAGAATCCGCTCCGGCCTCAGCGCTTCTACCTCATCCACTGTCAGCTCATCGTTCCGGCGCACCAGTATCTCCGCACCCAGTTCCCCCAGGTACTGCACAAGGTTGTAGGTAAACGAGTCGTAGTTATCCAGAACGAAGACCATACTTTGAGTGTAACGCTTGGTAGTCTCACTTCGCCCGGAGCGAATCGAACCAGCCAAATGCTTGCCCGGAATTCTGATGCGAGTGCTACACTTCCTGCGTTCGGGTGCTGCTCTATGTCGCGTCTTTTAATTTTTCCGGGCTCCTTTAAGCATCTTCACCTCCTCGTATCATTGCCGCTTTGCTTCTGCTCTTTAGCGATCGCTCAAGCGCAGACACCGCAACAATCCAGTGGTGAATACCACTTTCAGAGTGACAGCAATCTTGTCGTGGTTCCGGTTGTCGTCCGCGACAAACAGGGGCGTCCGGTCACAGGTCTCACTCGCAATGACTTCAAGCTTTCCGATCAGGGCAAACAGCAAACCATTTCGCAATTTGAGGAAGAGGCATCCCCAGCCACGTCAACGCCATCCTCTGCTCAGACGACGGCTCCTTCTACTGTCGCTTCAATGGCAGCCACGCCACACCCGCGATTTGTGGCCATCTACTTCGATGACCTCAATACGCCTGCCGCCGACCTGATTCACGCACGCGATGCACTCTCTTCGCTCATCGCATCCGGTATTCCTCCGGAAGAACGTATCGCGATCTTCAACTCCAAAGAGATGCTTTCAAGCTTTACAGCCGACACCGCCCAGCTTCACACTGCCTTACTGCGGCTCCAATCCAACAGTCTCGCGTCTTCACGGGCCCGCGGATGCCCCGACCTGTCCGACTTCGAGGCATTCCAGCTGCTCGAGACCAACGATCTCGATAGTGATGCCTGGCGCACCGCCTTGACCGAGTATGCTGTCTGCTCGCACATCAGCCAATCAGTGACGCAAGGGGGCAGAGTAACGGCCCCTTCACCTGAAGCATTGTTACTGATTCGAGGGCTTGCCCAGCAGATCTCTGAGCGATCCAAGATGCTAGCGCTTGGCAATCTCGAGCAGCTCGCCGGTATCGTTTCTTACATCTCACAGGCTCCGGGGACACGATCCATAGTCTTCGTGTCGCCAGGCTTCCTTTCTCAAAGTGAACAACTCAAGCTAGACCATGTTATCGAGACCAGCCTTCGTTCTCAGATCGTCATCAACTCGCTGAATCCAAAAGGACTTTTCTCCATGGTCCGGGAGACAGATGCCTCCGACTCCTCGACCGCGCTAGCCGATACACGTGCGGCTCAGGCCAGACACACTCTGGATGCGCAAAAGGAGTTTGCCGGCGATGATGTGATGGCTGAACTGGCTCAGGGCACAGGCGGTCAGTTCTTTCACAACGATAACGACCTTCAATCTGGCCTTTCTGCTTTCACGACGCCTCCGCCGCGGTACATTCTTGCTTTCTCACCAAAGGATGTAAAAGATAAGGGCAGCTTTCACACCATCAAGGTCGCGTTCGCGGACAAGAAAAAGGGGTATACGATCCAAGCGCGGAGCGGGTACTACACCGCTACCATCGCGCACAGCAAACCAACTCGCGCAGAGGTCCTCGCAACCTCCGGATCGCTGTCGGTCCCAGCGCAGCCTGCCACGGGAACTTCGGCTGCGGCTACTCCCGCTGCCACCGGGAGCTCTGCTACTGCAACCCCTACCACATCCACCATCTCCGCTAATCTTTCGGTGGCGCCACCCCTCGGATCCAGTTCCACGCCAACGACTCCTACCAACTCAGCCCGAAAGCCACAGAAGCCCCGACACAGCCTCGGTGGCAAAAACAAAATGACTATCGGCCAGTTGCAGCTGCTGCTGGCTTCTTCCCAGTCTCGATCCGACTCAGCGCTAGCCCGCCGCCTTACTAGCCTGGAGCTCACCGAACGCCTCGACGATGCGACATTCGCACGCCTCAACGCTATGATCAGCGGGAATGAATCAAAGGGCGCACTTCGCATCCTTTCCGACGAGTCCGTCTTCCAACCGCTTCCGGCCGGAGATCTGCCTCAGGAACCACCTCCCAGCGAAGCGGCTCAGCAGCAATGGATTGCGGCCGTTTCCCACTACGTTTCCGTCACACTGGCCGAGTTGCCCAATTTCTTTGCGACACGCAAAGTTAGCTCGTTTGCCGATTCTCCCCCATCGCAGGACAATGGTACTTTTTACAACTACCAGCCCGTTCATGCCGTCGGGGAATCCTCATCGACAGTGTTTTTCCGCAGCGACCGTGAGGTAGTGGACGCGAGCATTGGCGCCAAGACCCGCGAGCTATCCGCCGCAACTGGAGGCAGCCTGAATACCTCGGGCGAATTCGGCCCACTTCTCGGTATCGTGCTCAAGGATGCGCTCAACAGCACTCTCACCTGGGATCACTGGGAAACCGAACAGTCTGGCTCCATCGCAGTCTTCCACTACTCCGTGCCACGCGAAAAATCGCACTATGAGGTCCAGTTCTGCTGCGTCGATCTGGGAATGGGGTCGGAAATCTATCGCCAGATCTCCGAATACGGAGGTGAAATCTCGATCGACCCCGCCACGGGTTCCGTCCTTCGCCTGACCATACAACCTCGCCTCAAGCCCTCCCACCCGCTCGAACGCGCCGATATGCTCATCGACTACGGTTCCGTCACCATCGGCGGCACGCGCTACATCTGCCCGCTTCGTAGCGTAACCATCGCCGTGGCAGTGGTCCCTGCCGCATATCTCGATTCGCAAGCTGACGCCCCCGAAGTCCTAAGCGGCAGGGCATCCACTCATGCCGAGTCGGATCATACCGCGATGCCCGACAGCATCATCAAAACCTTCATGAACGAGACGAACTTCGTCGACTATCATGTCTTTCGCTCTGACTCTCGGCTGGTCCCCGCTAGCGTCGCGGAGCCGAAGTAGAACACTGAGGGCCGGAATCCGCTTAAAGTCCGGGCTGTGCTCGCGTTTTGTGATACCCAGATTGTTACATCGAGACCCTGGCCATGATTAGCTCATCCAGGTAATCAGTCTTACTGTCGTTGCGTTCCAGATGCGGATACCGCTCGCCACCCTCGTACTTCACCGTGAATGTGTGGTAGTAGTCGTCGATCACTACCATCAGATCCATCGATCCACCGATCTTGATCGCATCTTCCAGCAGATCATGCTTGTAGACGCGTCCATTCACGCCAACTAGCTTCATCCCTGAAGTAATCCCAGCGTCGAAAGCGGGCCCTCCGACCATTGAATCTGTAATTGTGCCGTCCTCACCGATCTGGAGACCTATCGAATAAGCATCACCAGCGCCACCTCTACGCCCCGGAAGCTTGATCGGTTGGCTGTTGTACACCAGCTTCCAGCCGCCGTTCTCGATACCGCCGATCGGCGCCTCGAATGAAGTGGAATCCAGGCGCTTGCGCAGGAACGCTGCCCAGTTATAAGGAGCCACTGCATTCAACGACTGTACAAGCTGCTCGAAGGTGTAGGTCTTGACTTCAGGACCGTTGTTGGCTCCGCCATGAAACGCATGACAGAAGTCGTCGATTGATTTCTCGCCGTGCGTACTGTCATGGATGATCGTCGCCACTTCAAGCCACAACAGATCGCCTTCATCGTAGTAATCAGAGCTGCGCCGCCAATTGAGCCAACCGCGTCCGCCACTCATCGGCAGGCCGGTTGCTGTATCCTGCAGCGGCCGCCATGTGCGCCCTGGCCTTCCTGGTCCAAGCGAAGCTGCGATGCTGGCGAGATATTCGCGATATTGCTCTGGCGTCCACAGCCCGCTCCGCGCGGCCAGCATCGGCCCAAGATAATCCGTGAGTCCTTCGTAGCCCCAAAGCAGATCGTCCTGCATCGGCTTTTCAAAATCGGGCGTCGTCAGATCCTCAGGACGCCGGAACTTGCCATTCCACGAGTGCACAAATTCATGTGGCAAAAGACTGCCCACCATAAACGCTGCGCCCGGTGAGATCAGCACGCGCTCGGGCAGGCGGCTGTCGTTCGACTCATGATGTTCCAGACCGAAATGCGCTACATGATCGCTCAATGCCAGCAGAAAGTGATAGTCGCGATAGTGCCGCGCCCCGAACAGCTTGCCGGACTCGGCCACCACATTCGTGAGCCCCTTTTGCACTTCCGGACTGATGTTGAGAGCAGCCTCACTGTCGGCGGCAAGATCGAGCTCGTGATGAATCGGCTCACCCGGCGGCGTAAGATCAATCACGTGATAATACTGGCCCGAGATCACCGGTGAATCTACCAGCAGCTCGAACGAGATCGGCTTGAATCGCGTCTCATTGCCAGCCGAGCTTGCAACCGAGAGAGAGCTGCCGAATTTCCAGCCTTCAGGCAGCTTCAGCGATGCCTCATACATCAGCTTGTCCGACGTAGCTCCATCTGGATAGAGAGTCACCTCGTTCCACTCAAGTACTAGAAGCGTATCGGTTGCCGAACCGCCCTCGGGCTCAATGTAGTCATACGAAGCGTGCAGCGTTGTTACGCCTGCGGGTACGTCGAGGTGAAAAGCGAATACATCGAGCGTATCACGCATCCACGGAATCACTCTTCCATCGGCTTCGAACTTCAATCCGGTTAGGCTCGAAATCGGCCCATCCGGTCCATGTTCCCCCGGGATCCACTTTGGGTAATACAGCGTCAGTGGACCTGGCTTTACAGGCAACGTCTCCTCAGCGCGCAGCAGCTTCTGCGGTGTTTTTGTCGCATCTACTGAGAGAGAAATAGTTTCGCCCGTCTGGGCAACAGCCGTGATGGCGCCCAACGCGAGAGCTGTAGACAACAGGATCGACATGCAACGTTTTAAACCAGGCATCCGAGGCTCCTCAAAAAACAGCAAAGTGCATTGCACGCATCATACAGCCGGGAAAGGCTTTGGCTCTTGCACGTTGATCGCCGCAAATCGCAAAGCCTTTGCACAAAGGCTCAAGGCAACGGCCATCCCCACGAGCGGAATTGTCACACTTTGCCATGCGGACGACTCAGCGCTGTTCGCATGGCTTGCAGGGTAAACTCGAGCGACTCGCGTGGAATGCTGTCCACATACGGCCCGACCACCCAGCCCAGGCCGTGTGGTACGGCGCGCGTCAGCGATATCGCTTCGATTTGCATGTAGAGCCCGCCATCACGCTCCTCGTAGCTCCAGTAGGAGTTAAGCCTCCATAGAAAACCGTGCTCTTCGCCTGAAGACAGTTCGCGTTCTTTCGCGGTTCCAGGCGAATCGATCTCAGCGATGCGCGTACTGGTGGACGCGCAATCGCCGTGTCTGGAGTCGAGCCTGCCAAAGCGCACATCGTAATCGGTATCCATCACTACAGTGATTACGTGATGCTGCCGCACACGCATACGTGTGCGCATCCCATCGCCACTTGCCGAGAGCATCTGGCTACGCAAAACTTCGGGCGCGAAAGTTTTTGTATAGGCATCCAGGTCGCGCATCACCCGCTCGAAATCCGCCACCGTAGCGCCCGAAACAAAGGCTGTGCCACGCCAATCATTCAGCATTGCATCGGGGATTTCTTTTGATGGAGTGAGACGTTCTACGACCATTTCTCCGTGACGAAGCCGAGCTTCTTCGTCACCTGTATTCACAACCAAAAACGTCGTAGCCGCTCGATGCTCTATCACCAACCGGCCTTCTACTTGTTGCGCATATTCGTCGAAAGCGGTGTTCGCGATCGGCCCCGGCCCAGCGAGCAAGGGACTTGCAACCGTCAGTAGAATCGCACCGGTGGCCACACTCGCGAGCGAAGCCAGATTCGCGTGACGAGCCGTTATGAAATCACTCATGGGCTCAATACTGCCACGCCAGCCCTGCCGGCAGCCAGTCGGCGCGATTGCCTTATAGCTACGTGTGCTCAGTGAGCCTCTTCGGCTGCATGATTTCGATGCGGCGTAGGCACAAACGATGTATAGCGCCACGCTTCGCTGGCCCATTTACCTGGTGGCTGATTCCACGCGTCGGAGCTGATCCCGTTCAGATCATAGACCACCTTACCACCCTTGATTGTCAGTTCGCAGATCAGTCTCTCTGATCCCTCGTGACGCAGGTTCACCATGTCAGTAAACCCGAAGTTGCCCTTCTCCACACGCAGCACCGCAACGTCGGCAATCGCTCCCTCCGAAAGATTTCCCAGCTCCTCATGCTTGATCTCCTTCGCTGGATGCGACGTCATCTCTGTAACCACTTCTTTCAAAGGCACGCCCAACGCGAGAATCTTGTCCGCCGTATTCAGCTCATCCTTCATGGCGCTGTTCATGCTGCCCACATGCAGGTCGGTCGAGATCGAATCAGGAATAAATCCATCCTTGATCATCGGCACCGCCAGTGACCACTTGAAACTGCCGCCACCATGTCCCACATCGAAATAGATGCCGCGTTTGCGGCCCTCGATGAACGCCTTGCTTGGCCCCAGCGTATCTGGGTCCTGCTCATTCCGCAGTCCCGAATACATGTGCGTGTAGATGTCGCCGGGCCGCAATTTTTTCGTCAGCAGGTCATAGAGTGGCCGCGTATCCGGATGATTTTCCCCAAAGTCCACCATCACCGGAATATTGGCCTTCGTCCCTGCAATCACTGCCTGCTCCACCGGCGTCCAATCCGGCCCGGCATAATGCGCGGTTTTGATACCCACGACCGTATCCGGATATTTCAACGCCATCGCAGCCGTCGCTTCGCCATCCATGTCAGCCGTGTTGTTCTCAAACTTCGGCCCGCGCATGCCCGATCCAACAATGTTTAACAGTGCAAAGACGCGTGTCTTCGAGCGATCGATGATGCGCTGCTTGAAGTCTTCAAAGTTCTTCCATCCAGAGCAGCCCGCATCCACCACCGTAGTCACGCCTACGCGGAATGTAAACCCATCCGGAGGCACGCTTAAATCACCGGCGTACGAGTTGCGCTCGCCAGTGCCGTTGTACACATGCACGTGGATGTCGATCAGCCCCGGCGTCACATACAGCCCTTTCGCATCCACCGTCTTCAATGCGTCAGAAGAAGCAATATGTGGCGCCACCTTGGCAATTTTGCCGTCTTTAATAGCAACGTCAAAAATGCCATCGACGTGGTTCTTGTTATCCAGCACATGGCCACCCTGCAGGATGAGATCGTACGAGGGCAAATTTGCTGGTCTCGGCGCTGTACCTTCCTGGGCGCCCGCGTTTACCGCTGTCAGCGCAAGCAATGCAAATGCCGCCATTGCCAGACGAAGACGATTGTTCCTGAAGATAAAGATACTCATACTGCTCCTCAAAAAGCGCAAAACACCTCATGTATCGCGCTTGTTCCGCGCCCCTCGTTACCTGCAAGCGCCTTATCTGCCGGTTTTCGTTTGTCAGCGAGAACTCACTGTCACTCGATCAAACGCGCGTGGCTTCCCACTTCGCTTCCCCGTACTCGCCCATGTGCACCGATCCCGACATCGAATTTCCTTGCACCTCACCCTTGAAGGTCCACGGAATCACGTTGCCGCTCACAGCCATCACACTGTGCAGTTCCACCTGCGTCGCATGCACCATGCCTTTCAAATCGGCGTGGTAGATCTCGCCATCATGCTTGCCGGTTATTTCATTCCCCGACCGCGAAAGAGTGAACTGCTGCTCGCCTTTCCCTCGCAAATAGTGAATCGTCACAGCCCACTTGCCCTCAAGTTCTGCAGGCTCTCCACTCGGAACCACAGGACTCTCATAATGTCCTGGCTTCGTGAGCCCCTCATAAATTGCATCGGCCACAATCTTGTCTTCGCCTGGATCCATCATGTACGGCATGATCCCGATCGAACTCTCCATCCTGTTCGGCCGCACTCCACCGCCACCAAGCACAAGAATGCGCGGCGTACCCGCATCCAGCTTCGCCACCAGTTCCGTGCCTGTAATCTTCAGCTGATTCGCATCCCAGCTGATCTTCAACGTAGGCGCGCGGTTCGATAGATCCTCTGGCTGCTCGTACTCGGTCTTCACCGACGGCAAGCCTTTCACACTCCCCTCGATATGCTGAAGCCACGAAAGCCACATCTTCTGCTCGGCTTCGTGGTCGCGTTTATACCACTGTCGAACCGCAGCCAGCAGCCCCATCGCCTCTTCTTTGCTGCATTTGTAAGCGCGGCCATAACAATGATGCGGAGCGGCCTGATAGTACGCTGACTGACACAGATCCTTCTGCCCAATCAGCATGCCCGATGATTGAGGCCCGCGCATGCACTTGCCGCCCGAGTATCCCACCAGCGTCGCGCCATGCTGAATATGAATGTTCGGCGACAGAGGCTCCTCCGCAGCCGCGTCCACAAATACCGGGATCCCCTTCTCTTTCGCAATCGAGCAGATATTTGGAATGCCCAGCGGTCCCTTCTCCGCCGCGGGGCTCGAAAGAATGTAAATCATCGCTGTTCTGTCGGATATCTTGCTTCGCAGTTCTTCCTCCGACGCTACTTCCACCAGTTCCGCGCCCGTCATGCGAATGCCCATGTCATACGGATTGCGGGAATGATGGGGAATGATGACTTCCTTTTTCTGTTCGATGTAAGGAAGTGCCTGGCATTTTTCGATATTCGTTCCCGCGATGCACGCTACCGTCGCCAGCGCGATGGCAGCTTCGCATCCTGTCGTCGCAATCCCCCACTCGGCTCCCGTTAGTCGGCCCAGCTCTTTGCCGATGCCATCCATCATCTCGTCCAGATGAACAAAATAAAACGACGCGTCGTACATCGCCTGCTTCACTTCCGGCAGCGAGCGCGACCCGCTGATGATGGTGTACGTACCGCGCGCATTCAAGAGAGGCCGCACACCAATCTCAGTGAAAAGATTATGCGCATCCGTTCCCTGATGCCTCAGCACGCCGCTGCCTTCCGCAGAATTTACGGCCGCGCTCGCCGTCCCCGGTGCAAGCGTCGCCGCGGCCCCCACGGCGGAGATGACTCCTGAACTCTTCAACAACTGCCTGCGCGACCATAGCCTGGCGCCAATCTTTGACATATTTCTCCCGATTTTCTCTCGTATGAATCAACGTGCGTTGCGTCATCCTGCCGCCAGGCTTGAGCGGAGGGCCTGCCCCGATCTACTTTTTAGTACCTACTTGTAAGCGATCAGTTCGATTTCTACCAATGAATTGCCCGGAATACCTCCCGCTGGAGCCACCGTCGTTCGAACTGGCGGAACCGCACCCCAGCGGCCCTTGTAAACCGTGTTCATCCGTTCCCAGTCCTTGATGTCATTCAGATATACGTTCACCTTCAGCACCTTATCCATCGACGACCCCGCACGAATCAGGTTCTGCTCCAGCTCATCCAGTACATGCTTCGTGTGCTCTTCGATTGTTCCCTGGAAGTGCGCGCCAACGCCAGCCAGAAATACAAGATTGCCGTAAGAGACCACGCTCGAAAACAGAGGCGGCTCACCCTTCTTGTTATCCGCATTCGGAGTAGCAGGATAAGACTTTTTCTCCAAAGCTCCAGTTACCTGTGCCTCAGCCGCACTGCTTGCCATTGCCACGCCCGTTACTGCTACCGCTGCCGTTGCTGCATTCTTCAAAAGATTTCTGCGCGATTGCTTCTGCATCCTATGGCTCCTTATGCCGGTTCGAGTTGATCTCGCCAAATTATCTACGCTCGGGGATGCGTCAATACTTCTCGCAGCCTGCGGCCAACAATCTCCGCCTCACCCGGCTGCAGCATCCACGTGCCCACCACAATCGTATTCTCATTCGAGTGCGTTCCCAGACGTCCTGTCGAACCTGTCGCAGGATTCAGTTCGATTCGAGGCTTTTCTGCCTGCAACTTCTTCTGCACTTCCGTCGGACTAATGCCCACCACTGCCGGATCGTATGCCAGGATCAGATGTGGAACATGATTTGCAATTTCAGGTACAAAGATTTCACTCTTCATCGTCGGCACATTTTTCACCGCTGCGGCAATCACATCAGCCCGTCGCCGATATTCAGCCTGATCTGCCGCTTCATCGCGGCTGAGCAGCCAGTCCACTGCAGCCACCATACCGACAATCTGCTCTTTCGCCACCTTCATGCCGCGGCCGACCGCATCGGAGTTTGGATTGTCATTTTGTACCGCAAGATCGATCAGCTTCTTCCTCCCCAGAAGAAGCCCCGCATTCTGCGGTCCGCGAATTCCCTTACCGCCCGAGAAGCACACCAGATCAAATCCCATCTCCGTGTACTTCCACAGATTCTCCACCGGAGGCATATCCGCCGCCGCATCCAGATGACAAGGCACCCCGTGCTGATGCGCAATATTAAGCCATGTCTTGCGATCGATCTCTCCCGCCTCAGCGGCATTGAAGAAGTTCGTCATGACTGTCTTCCGCGTGAACGCGTTGCGATAGTCCTCCACCGTCACCACTTCCACAATGCGCACTCCGCACAACTGCATCGCGTGGTCATACTCGTATCGGTGTGCCTTCTGAACGATGACCTCGTTCTTCATCCCGCCCACTTCCTGCGGAATTTGCTCGGGCTTCAAATTATTCGCCGAGGCAACGCAGGCGGCTGTCGCCAGCGTCAGCGCTGCAGACGCTCCAGAGGACACCAACGCTGCCTCACAACGAAGCTTCTTTGCCAGATACTCACCCGAAGCCTTCTGTAGATCTTTCAATACAACCGGATGCAGCGCCGCTTTCGCCACAGCCCGTTGCACCTCAGGCGGCATCACAGCAGCCGTCAAATACGTGTATGTTCCAGCAGCATTGATGATCTTGTCGATGCCCAGCTTGTCGTAGTAGTCCTCGTTCTCAGCAGGATGCTCAGGCTCTGTCTCCGCGCGCGCGCTCATCCATGGCGCCGCACTCACCGCCGCCATCAGTCCTTGCGACCAGCCTAGAAACCGTCTGCGCGTTAACGGGCTTTGCTCACCATTCCCAAACATACCCACGCCTCAAGCCTCCTTGCGCAAGCATCCTGCGCGCCACCTTCCCAATCTAATCTTTGCAGCTCTATATTCTTCCAAACTTCTTCACGGCTTCAACGATAGAACGGTACTTCTCGATAAACGGATACATGGAGTGCTCGCTGTTATCTAGTTGCTGTGCGCGCACCAGCACATCCGCTGCATGTTCTCGTGGAACCACAACCACACCATCCTGATCCGCCACAATAATATCGTTCGGATTTACCTTCACTCCATCGCAATCAATCGGAACATTGCTTCCGCCAAAGCGATAGTGACCCACTGAAGTCGAAGGCACCGGCCCAGTCGCATACACCGGAAATCCAATCCGCTTCAGTTGCGGGATATCCCGCACACCGCCATCAATCACAGCTCCTGAAAATCCACGCGCAGCCATCGCAGTGCCCATCAGGCCTCCCATGCCGGCGATATCCGCACCATCCTCCACCTGCATCACATACACCGATCCGGAACTGCCAGAATCGATCGCGCTCAGCATCCCTGAGAGCGCATCCGGATCGTGATTCTCCTGCTTCACCAACTTCACAGTGAGCGCCGTCCCGGCAAACTTCGTCGGAAACACAGATTGCATGCGATGCGACATGTAATGCTTCTCGTGATAAAACTGCTCGATCGCATCCGATACCGAAGCAGCCTCCACATGCTTGTAGGCCTCGATCAATGCCGCTGGATCCGATGCATATTCCGCAGCTGTACGCGGCTCATTGGCAAACAGCAGATGAGCAATAGCAACGACCACGATTGTCGTAAGCAAGGTGATTCCTGACTGCCGCACGCGGGGAATTCTTAAACTCTTCAAGAGAAATCGCATTGGAAGTGAAGGGTTATTTTTCATAACTCTTGCAATGTAACGCATCATCCAGATGCCGGAACACTTCTTTCGAGCAATGAGAAAAGACCGCGGCCGGAATTTCTCCCGGCCGCGAGGAAGGATAGTGCACTAGAAGATGAACTTGCCCGCAAATGAGACCACGCGAGCGCCAGTCAGTTCTCCAGGAATCGTCTGTACGCTGGTGATTGTTCCAAAGTTGCTCGAACTGATGGCTGTGCTGTTAACGGATGCCGCACTCAGAGTTGCATTTGGATTGGAAGCGCTCGGATGGTTGAATACATTGGCCGCCTCCAGGCGGAGTTGAAATTTGGCTCTTTCCGCGATAGGAAAATTCTTGAAGATTGAGAAGTTGTCGTATGTGAACCCCGGTCCATGCAGGTAGTTCCTCGCCACGTTGCCATAGGCATAGTTGTAGATAGTGCCAGTTGGGGTAACTGTCTGCTGAGCGACCGGCAATATGTACGCATCGCTGTCAATGCAACTCGCCGCTGCACCTGCAATGAGTTCATTCTTCTGATTACAGGTTGAGAATGGCTTGTGCACCCAGCTTGGACGTTCCGTGCCTGTACTTAAGCCTGCACTGTTGTATCCAAGCGTGACGTTAAATGGCATTCCTGTCTGTAGATTGAGAACGTCATTGATCTGCCATCCGCCGATCGCTTCCTGCACCAGACGGCTTACACCTGTGACAGGCGGCAAAGTGTACGAGAACACACCCACGAAGCGATGCCGGATATCCCAGTTTGAATTGCCGTAATCGTAGGAGATGTCATAAGGATCCGTGGCAGTACCGCCGCCGTTTGAGTCGCTTGAAACATCCAGATCATGCGACCACGTGTAGCTGAATTGCCCAGAGAATCCATTGGACATCCGTTGCCGCAGGATTACGTTCAATCCGTTGTAGTGAGAGTAGGCAATATCTCTCAAATCACGAATCGATCCGAAGAGCTGATTGGGTCGTACAAGGCAATTTGCCTGTCCGCAGCTCCCCTGTGCGCTGTTGACATTCACCTTGGTCGGCTGACTGAAGACTGTGCCGAGCGTGATTTCGTTAGGCTCGTTGTCGTATTGGCTGATGTCGAGATCCAGAGAATGAGAGCCTACATACTGCCCTTCGATTGCTGCTCCTTTCCATAACTCCTCTCCGACTGAAACATTCCATTGATAACTGCGCTGGGTCTTGTTTCTTGGATCGTAGGTTACTGCGCTTCCATAGGTGCACTTCGGGTCGCAGGTTCCCGTAACTGCGGATGCTGTTGCTGCGCCTGGCGTGGGATTGGTAAATGACAATGGATTCCCTGGAGTGCCTTGGGCGTCGCTAAAAGTAAAGACTGCTCCAAACGGATAGTTATTGCTGGTCAGCAAAGTAAAGCTATTGAGTTGGTTGGCGTTGTAGAAGAAGCCGCCGCCACCGCGCACCACCGTCTTTTCGAAGGGCCGGTAAGCAAAGCCGAGACGCGGTCCCCAGTTGTCGTGAGTAGCGCTACCTAACTTGAGGCCAGGGACTGGAACCCATGACGCAGCTGAATTGGCCGAGGAGGTGGGAAGCAGTTCCGTCTGGTCTTCGCTCATGATGCGCGTGTAACCGTTCAAACTGTACGGAACCGTAGGCAGATCATAGCGCAGTCCGTAGTTGACGGTCAGCTTCGGAGTCACCTGCCAGTTGTCCAGTGCAAAGAAGCCGTCGCGCCACTCTGCCACCGAGCCCTTGATGCTGTCAGGAGGCGTCTGTACGCTATTCGGTAGGCCAAGAACAAAATCGGCGGCGCCATAACCAGTGACCGTTCCATTGAAGGTGAACTCGCCCAGGGACTCATTGGTTGCGATGCGTCCCGTTTCCAGCTTTCGGAATTCGATGCCGCCCATGATGCTGTGTCTGCCATGCGTGTAACTGATCTGGTCGTATGCATCGATGGCGCGATCATCCTGGAACCAGTTAGTTCCATTGTTTCCGATGTTCATTCCGCTTGCGGAAGTGACCTGAACGTTGGGAACGCCGGGCTGGCCCTGAGTGGTGTCGTAGTTGAATCCAGGAATGCCTAGAGCCGTGCCGGCACCTTTGATCCCGTTTTCATACCAGTAATTCACTGCGTCGGTCAAAAATGTGTTCACGCCGATGCGGGCGTCATTGATCAAATTCGGCGTGATTATATGCGTGTATCCGAAGGCGTAATTACGGCTATGGGTCGGACCATATCCAGCACTGACAGGAACTTCGTTTCCGTTGGCATACGTCATGTCCTGCCAGTGGAAGCGCCCAAAAATCTTGATCTTCTCTCCGATGTTTTCGTCTACGCGCTCCAGCGTCTGCCGAACAAAGAGCGTATTGGCAAAGGGCACGTTGAAGATGTTGTTGTTGACCCCCGAAACGTTGGGTTGCGGAACCATTGTTTCATAAAGCTTTGCTATGGCCGCGGTGCCCGTGGACAGTTCGCTCGCCGGTATTACGTTGTTAACGTAGTACGCACCTGTATTCGGATCTTTAATACATATCCCCGTGGTTTGGGTTGCCGGCGCCCCTGGGGGAGGCGCACAAGTATCAGTGCCGAAATTCCAAGATCCTAGCGCTGAGAAGTCACCTTCTCCCGGATATGCCGTCCCGTTTCCTTCCATGGCAGGAGTCAGCACGGTAGTCGTTCCTGCGGTTGTCACCTTTTGGTTGATTTTTTCGTATGCGCCGAAGAAGAAGGTCTTGTCGTGCCCATTATAAACCTTCGGAATCCATAAGGGGCCGCCGACCGTAACGCCGTATTGGTTATAGTTCTGCGGTGTTTTCGCCTGGACCGGCGTATCGAAAAAGTTGTGCGAATCGAAAGCTGTGTTCTTGATGTAGTCGTACGCAGTGCCGTGAAGTTGGTTTGTGCCGTTCTTACTTACCAGGTTCACGTGCACGCCAAGATAGGCGCCGTACTGAGCCGTGTAGTTTCCACTCTGCATCTGAACTTCCGAAACCATGTCTGCACTGGGGCGCGTAGCCGTCACATTGCCCAGGTTGTTCATGATCGTGACGCCATCGAGCGTCTGCTCATTCTGCGTCTCGCGCTGCCCAGCACCGATAAAATCCACGCCTGGAGGATTGCCGGAGTAGCTCGTTTTGCTTCCGATAATGACATTGGAGGTCAAGGCTGCTTCCTCCAGCGCGTTATGCCCCTGAACCGGAAGATCCTGCACCTGATCGGACGCAATCGTTTCGCCCAGCGTCGCATCATCCGTAGACATCGGAGGCGTATTCGCGCTCACCGTAACCGTTGCATCAACCGATCCAACCTGCATCGCAAAATCAGTCCGGACTGCTTCATTGTTCGGCACTACCACGCCAGTCTTCGTCAGCTTTTTGAAGCCCTGCATTTCCACTGTGACGTCATACGTACCCGGCAGAATATACGTAATTGCGTAGTAGCCTTCGCCATTGGTTTGCGCCTCGGACTTTACCTTGGTGCTTTCTTCCACGGCGATCACATGTCCGTTACTGATCGCACTTCCAGCCGAGTCGGTAACAGTGCCGACCAGCGATGTATTGTTCGCCACCTGAGAACGCAGGAACATCGGGCTCAGCAAGAGGGCGAGACAACAAACGAATACTTTCTTCACGGGAGGTCTCCTAACAATCCTGGCCATCCAGGGAGTTCTTGCGCTATCGCGATCGAACACCGGAACTACGCTGCGACGATTACGCGGCAGCGCACGCACATGTTTCTTGAATGTCACGATTGGATTACGAGATGAAAAACCTGTCATCGGTCTGGTGACGGTTCTTTTTCTAGGACAAATGCCCTACCGGCATAAGAAGGCGCAAAAATACGGGAGCCCAGTGTCTGAGTTTTTAAGACGCCGCGCCAACACGCTTAAAGCAAGAAGATCCTATAACTTCCGCGACGAGGAGAAGACGTCGAGAGATGATCCGCGAAATCAGAGCCAGTCGATAAAACGTTTATCTTCCGAACACTCAAAACGGATCAGTCTAGATGTACCAACCCGCGCTGCAAGGCAAAAATCGTAGCCTGCGTACGATCGCGCGCGCCCATCTTGTCGAGTACCGCGCTCACATGAATGCGCACTGTCTTCTCGGCAATCCCCAACTCATCTGCTATCTCGCGATTGCTGAATCCCTTCGTGATGCACGAAAGCACCTCTGTCTCGCGCGGCGTAAGTTCGACGGCAGGCATGCGCTCAGCCAGCCTGTCCAATGCGACGTGCGGCAGATACCGTAGCCCTCTATGTACATTCTGGATCGCGTTTAGCAGCTCTTCCCCGCTCGCATCTTTTGTCAGGTATGCCATCGCGCCATTCTGTACTGCGCGATAGATATCTTCGCTACCGTGATAATTCGAGAGCACCACCATGCGCGCGTTCGAAAACTCTCGCTTCAGCATCGCGATCACATCAAATCCACTGATGCGCGGCAGCCGCAGGTCAACCACAGCAACGTCCGGCTTGAGCTTGCGATACATAGCCACCCCAGCCTCTCCATCGCTGGCCTCTCCCACAATCTCAATCTGTGCGTGCCCCGACAGAACGGAATGTAAGGCCATCCGGGCCAGAAAATGATCCTCAATCAACAAAACACGTATCTGTTTCATATACCAATCCAGCGAATAACATGATGCTCCTGGTCCCGTCGCAGCGGCTGCAGCAGCGGATTGAACGGCACATCTACAGTTACCTCTGTGCCGACACCCGGCATAGTCTGCAAACGAAGCATGCCGCCAACCTTGCGGGCTCGCTCCTCCATCACAGAAATACCGAAATGCTTGCTGTTTCCTTCCTTCGCATCTCCGCGTTGAAAACCCCGCCCATCGTCGCGGATTGAAAGCGCCAGGGCATCATCGTCATACCTCAGTTGAATCGCAATATGCCGGGCTTCAGCATGCTTGATCGCGTTCGACACGGCCTCCTGCCCGATGCACACCAGGTGATGAACGCAGCCAGGCGCCAGCGGAAGCTCATCTCCATCCACTTCAAACGTCGTTTCAATCGTTTCCGGAGCCACGTTGGCCGACAGCGTGCGCGCCAGCGCATGCGACAACACATTCGTCACTTCGTCCGTGTCACGCAAATCCCAGATAATGCGCCTGGCCTCGGCCTGACAATGCGACACCATACTTCGTGCCAATGCGCACGATTGCGCTGCCGGCGTGCTTTCCGACTTGCTATCGCGAAACAACTTTGCTGTCGCCTCAAGCTGCCACGACACTGCAGCAAAGCCCGCCATCAGTGTGTCGTGACATTCTCGCGCAATGCGGCTCCGCTCTTCGAGCACGATACCCATGCGCCCTTTCATCAACTGCAGCCGCCTGCGGAATATCTGTATCACCACCGCCACCGCAATCAAGAACAGAAGTGCGTAAAAATACCAGGTCTGATAGATAAATGGCGATTGCTTTACCGCGATCGTCGCCACAGGTGTCGACCAGTCTTCCCCACTCCGGCGCGCCTGCACTTCAAACGTATAGTTCCCCGGCGGCAAATGCCTGTATCGCGCCACATGCGCCCGCGTTGTGGTCCAGGACGAGTCGTATCCCGTCAGCCTATAGCGGAATTCCAGATGCGAAGGATTCGAAAGCAGCTTGGCGTGAAAAAAGAGCAGCAGATCGCTATGGCCTGCCTCCAGATCCACAAGCTTCTTCGACGTCGTCGGAACCAGCTCAGCAGAGTTCGGATCAATCATGGGCGTCCAGCCCATGATTCGTGCTGCGGGCTGCGAACCACCGAGCATCTCTGCTGCATCGGTCGTATGTACAAACCCTTTGGTTGTTGCAAACCACAGCGTATCGTCCGGCATACGCGCCGCAAGTGGCAACGAAGGCCCGCTGCACTCGCTTGATCGCATGCCATCGGCCTTGTCCAGAATCACTGCCGACAGGGTGTTGCGTCTGCCCTCCATCACCGCATGCAGATCCGCTGCTGCAACACGCACAATGCCCCGGGATGTGCCGAACCAGAGATGCGCATCCTTATCCTCGATTGCAGTGTTTACCTGAAACTCAGGAAACCCGGCACCTGCTGGCACAGCTGTGACGTGATCTCCGACCATTGCCATTAAACCGCCGCGCTTCGTACCGACCCATACATAACCTCCGCTATCGATCGTCAGCGAAAGAATATACGCGTGATCCAATCCGTCGATTGTCTGGGTCTTGCCATTACGCACGCGATAAAGTCCTGCGTTGGTACCCACCAGCACAGATCCATCACGATCCTCCAACAGGCATGTGACGAGCTGCGAATCCAGAAACAGAACACCGCCATACCGGGAAGGTTCGCCCTTCGCAAAATAGAGCAGTCCCGTGTAAGTGCCAATCCACAGGCCGCCATCTTTTGCCGTCAGAATCGCGCTCACGGCGTTACCCGGCGATTCATTAGATAGGTGATAGTGGTGAAATGTGCTGCCGTCGTAGCGATAGATACCGTCGTACCAGGTACCCACCCATACCTGATGCTTGCGATCCTCAGCCAGTGCGCGAATTGGCGTCGAGATCGGCATGCCCGGCGGACTCGTAGGGATCAACCGTCCATCATGACGGCGAAACAATCCCTTGTCCCATGTGCCAAGCCACAAGTCGCCATGGCTGTCGGCCAGCACGTTTGCAGTGTAGGTAGCGTGCATTCCTTCCGGATCGCCATACGGAGCCAAAGCTCCCTTACGCCATCGGCTCAATCCTCCCGAGAGCATTCCCACCCACAAGTTCTGCTCGTCATCAAGAAACAGAGAACGAATTGCATCGTCTGCCAATCCGTCATGCGTACTCCAACCTTGCAGTCCCTCCTTCGAAAGACGCCACAAGCCTGCACGTCGTGTGCCGATCCAGAGATTGCCCATGGCATCGCCAATCATGACAGACACTGAATCCGGCACTGAGGCTTTCACAGCCTCGTCATATTCACGACCGCCTCTGCTTTCCTGCAATGCCTTTTTCAGAGTCAATTCCACAACATGATGCGATGTGCCCACCCACACATTCCCCTGCACATCGCGATAGAGCGCAATAGCAGGCTCGTTCTGTATCTCGTGTAGTAGGTACGGTGCGACCTCCCCATGCTTCCATCGATACAGTCCAGACGAAGTGACAAAGAACATGCCGCCATCGCTGCCTTCCGCAAACGGTGCGACAATCGATCCAATGATCATCCCCCCGGCATTGACAGCTTCCAGTTTGCCGTTCGCAAAACGCTCCACACCATTCTGCGTCGCGATCCAGACCACTCCGTGCGTATCACGATACAAATTACGAATGCGTTCGTGATATCTTCCTGCAGCTTCGCTGACGTTCACGGTGCCTGAGGCTGTCTGATGCAGTACGCCCCGGCCATCCGTACCGATCCACATCTCGTCAGCGCCAACCGGCAAAACAGCGTTGACCGCTTCATTGTCGCGATCAGGATCGCCGGCTGCTGCTCCATCTATAGGCTCCGCGCGAAAATGAATGCCATCGAAAGACGAAATGCCCGCTGACGTAGCTATCACCAGCGATCCGTCCGCGCGCTGTGCAATCGCTCGGACATTGTTCGCTGGCAGGCCGTCCTCTACCTGCCATTCCTGCTTCTGATACTCCGAAAGCGAGAGATTTGCTCTTGGAATTCCCCATGCCTGCCGAGCGACGCCGCATACCACCGTCACATTCATGCATGCAATGACGAGCCATACTCCCGGTTGCGCCCACCTGCGCTTCGTTCGTTGCTCCGTGTTGCGGCGACAACCAGACCTCATTAAACCTCCAGCGGCCGCTCCGGATGCACCGTCATCCAGCACAGCGCGCCGACTACCGCCAGCGCAGCCGATAATCCGAACGAAGTCGTCCAGCCGAACCGCTGCGCGATCCACGGCGTCAGTGAAGCCGTCACCGCACCGCCGATCTGGCCGCCCATATTTACCATGCTCGAAAACACGCCCGAGCTATTGCCCGCAATATCTACAGACACCGACCAGAACGAGCTCTGTGAAAGATATAGCGCACCCGCGCCACCCGCGAGAATAAACGCCGCAAGCTCAGGACTGCGCGCCTGCGAACCCAGCAGCAGAAAAACTGCCGTCAGCAGCATGGCTCCAGAGGCCAGAGCATTCCGGCCGGCGCGTAATCCATATTTCTCACGCAGCAGATCGCTGATCAGGCCGCCCGCCAGACAGCATACCGTCATCGAGATAAACGGCAGCATCGTGAACATCGCGCTCGTATGCAGATCGAATCCGCGCACCTGCGCCATGTAGAGGAAAAACCAGCTGAAGAAAATCCACGCGATGTATCCAAAGCTGAAATAGCCGACCATCAACGCTGCCAGATCACGCCGGCTGAAGATCGCACGCCAGGAAATACGCGGCTGCTCTGTCGGTTCGCGGTCTTCGTGATTACTCCGCAACCCTTTCAGGATCGTCTGCAGTTCTTCGGTTGAGACCTCTGGATGCTCTTCTGGCGTATCCCGCGCGCTCAGCCACCATACCGCCCCGGCCAACACGCCAATCGCCGCGCTGGCCCAGAACGCAGCGCGCCAGCCATGATCCGCAATCAACAGCGTCAGCAGCGGAGGCGTCAATCCGCTGCCTGCACCCACGCCAGCAAAGATTAGTCCGTTAATAACCCCGCGCTCTTCCATCGGCACCCAGCGAGCCACAAATTGATTCGCCGCCGGATACACCACGGCCTCGCCCGCGCCCAGCGCCAGCCGCACGCAAATCAGCAGCAACACGGCGTGCGCCTCACCTGTAGGAATCAGCGCTGTAAGAGCTGTGGTGATGCCCCACCAGAAGACCCCAAGCGCCAGCACGCGCCGCGGACCAAAGCGCGTCGCCAGCCATCCCGCCGGCAGTTGAAACACCGCATAGCCGATCAGGAATGCGCTGAAGATCCAGCCAAGCCGTTGGTTACCCAGCCCATATTCCTTGCTGATCTGCAGTCCGGCTATCGAAACGTTCGTACGGTCCAGAAATGCCACAGCGCTCAAGACAAACAGCAAGAACGCGAGGAAAAAACGGACGTGGGTCTTACGCTCCACGCGCATCAAGACTTCTCCCGGCGGCACGCGAAGCGTGCGCGGTGATGGATTTGCTTTCAAGTACTTCGGATTAACCCGTAAGCGATCCATTCAACTATGCCTGGGACGATTCTCGATAGGGCGTATGACCTAGATGGGACAGTCTTGCCCTGAGTCTCAACTCTCAAAATGCCGAAGTCAACAGCATCTTCATCGCCCCGGCGTAAAACGCTCGCGCAATCGCTCGGTCATCGCCAAATTTTCGCTCATCGCTTTGCTAGGGCATTTGCCCTATCTCCACCTCGGCTCCGCACCCGATGACGTGACTAGCTCCCGGATTTTCAATATGCTGGGAATTCTCAAGCTAAAGAACGCGTCCTCAGAATATGGAAATTTCAATCCGGCCAGACGCGCTCACAAAGATGTGATCATGTGGTCTCACTTTGTGATCTCTGGAATGTTCCCGCGCCCTGTCCGCCAATTCAGTCTTCGGAGTAGCCGATGGCCACTGTCATCTCGCGGAAGGACCCCCGTTTCGACTCGCTTAAGAGCGGCCACAATCTTCGCTGGCCAGCTGAGGGCGACGAAGCCTCCCGCATCGTTATCTGCGAAAACCAGGCCGACATCGCCGAGGCCCTACAGCAGATCGTCAGCGCAGGAATGCGGCCTACCATCCGCTGCGGCGGCCATTGCTATGAGGATTTCGCCGTCAGTAATCCCGGCGGCGCGATGCTCGACCTGAGCCTACACAGCGGGGCCCACATTCCCGATGGCAGCAACGCCTATTGCGTCGAGTCAGGCACACTGCTCTGGAACGTCTACAACCAGCTCTACAGGCGCTATGGCGTCACCATCCCTGGCGGCACTTGCGGCACTGTCGGCGCGGGAGGCCACATCAGCGGCGGCGGCTACGGCCTACTCTCGCGTCTGCACGGCCTCACCTGCGACTGGCTCACTGCTATCGACATCCTTACCGTTGACCACGCCGGCAAGGTCGTCGCCCGCACCGTCGACGCAAATCACGACCCGGACCTCTTTCGCGCCCTTCGCGGAGCAGGTGGCGGAAGCTATGGGGTCATTACCGCCTATCACTTCGACAAACTTCCTCCTGCGCCGACACAAGTCATCGAAGCCTATCTACGCTTCACCTGGGCCGAGATGACCGAAGAGAACTTCGTCCGCTATTTGCGTACCTTCGGCGAATACTGGGAAACGCGCGGCCAGGACCCCGATACCTGGGGCATGTTCGCTGTCACCTCGATCGGGCACGCCACCAGCGGCGGCTTCGGCATGTCTGTCCAGTTCATGAATCCCGACGGTTCAATTGCCGATCTTTCGGTTCTGAACGACTATCTCGACCGCTTCAAGACTTGTGGCGGCGTCCCCACCACGCAGCGCACAACGCCCGCACACGGGACAAATGCTCCAGTTCCACCTTCCGCCCATCAGCCCGAAACATTCTGCCTCGGCTCACACACTGTTTCGAAGGAAGACTGGCTTTTGGCTACCGCACGCGAAGCCGGAGGCCCCGGCGGCGCACGCGGCAAGTACAAGTCGGCCTATCTTAAACAAGGCTTCTCCGAAGCCGAGGCGCGGTGCATCTACAAGCACATGCACCGGAAGATCGGCAGCGCCGACCTGCGCGGCGGCGTCATTGAGATTGATTCCTACGGCGGCGCAATCAATCGCAAGTCTCTGCTGGCAACCACGGCCGTCTCCCAGCGCTCATCCATCATCAAAATGCAGCCCATGTGCTTCTGGCGCGAGGCTGCGGACGACGCCGTCCGCGGCCAGTGGCTCAGAGAGCTTTACACGGAACTCTTTTCAGGGCCAGACGCAGATCCTCAGCACCTGGGCACGCCCTACCCCAACGATCACTACGAAGGCTGCTACATCAACTATCCGGACAAGGACATGCTGGCTTATTCTTACTGGCCCGAGCTCTACTTCGGCCCGGCCGGCAAATCCGGCAGCCTTTACCCGTTCCTGCAACAGGTCAAGCGCAAGTACGACCCTAACAACATCTTTCACCATGCCATGTCCATCCGCCCCTGAGCACTCTGGAGCCAGCCATGCGCCTGATAAGCCCAACCATCGCCCCTCTCACCCGTCGCAGCTTCCTCGCCTCCGCTGGAGCAGCAGCGCTCGCCGCAAAGGCGCACGCCTTGGCTAGCGTTGGCATCCGTGACTCACGCTTTGCGTATACCGCCTCACCTGGTGAACTTCGCGTTTACGGCACGCAAACCATCCCTTGGGCGCTAGTTCAAGCGCTGCCATCTGAAGCGCCCATATCACTCATTGCCGACTCTAACAAGCGCATACTCCATGTGCTTCACGACATCGCCGAATACGATGGACTTCCCCGCGGCTATATCGAGTCCTTCCGTATTGACCAATCCACCGGACGTCTCACATCACCAACACGTCGACCTCTCTCGCTCTCCGCCATCCACCCGCGCTGCATGGCCCTTTCGCCGGACGGCAAAACACTTGCCGTAGCAATCCACGGAGGCAGCGCATACAATCTGCTGCCAATCCACGATGATGGATGTCCCGGTCGTCCTATAGCTATCCGCAAAGAAACCGGCATCAATACCACGTCACTCTCGCACCCTGCTCAGGTGAATTTTAGTCAGGACAGCAGGCGCATCCTGGCTCTTGATCCGGGAACCGTTTCCATCTCTGTCTTCGCAGTCGAATCGACGCTTCCACTGTTACATCGTCACTCTCTACCTGCCGAAAGCAATCCCTCGCACTTCGCCTTTCATGCTGCCTCGAACCTGCTCTTTGTAACCAGCGATACAGCAACTTCGCTGATCACGTTGTGGCATAATCCAGCGACTGGCTGTCTTACTTTTATCTCCGAATCCGGAGATGACAAATTCAGGGGACCGTTAGTTATTCACTCGGCAAGCCAGACTCTCATCACCGCGTCTGCGGACTCCCTCAAAACCTTCTACATCGATCCGCAGTCAGCAAAACTTCAGCACACGCAGACCCTGACTCTTCCTCAATCCGCGCATGCAATTCAGAGCCTCGCGTTTCCGCCTGAGAATGATGCTCTCTATGCAGCGACGGATTACGGCATCTGGCGTACAAGCATTGATTCGCAGCAAGCTACTCTTGCATCGCCTTCACTCGTTGCGTCCTCAGCCAACCTGATCGCGTGGCTTTAACGGCATCCAGATAAAGACTCATGTTTCTTTGCAGTTGAGCACTGAAACTCCGGCAAACATCCTCCTGTCGAACACGCTGGAATGAATCCTCGTGGTATCTGAGCCAGGCTCGGATACAATAGAAAAAGGGCCAAACCCCGCCAATTTCGCAATCTGCACCAATGCAAGGAGTTTCTCTTTTATGGCGATTCCCGCCACGCAAATGCGCCCCGGCATGATCATCAAGCACAACGAGCAGCTTCACCTTGTCTTCACCGTTGAGCACCGCACACCGGGCAACCTGCGCGCCTTCATTCAGGCCAAGCTGCGCAACATCAAGTCAGGCGCCATGTTCGAGCATCGTTTCCGCTCTGGAGACGCCATCGAGCGAGTCATCGTCGATGAAGTCAACATGGAGTTCCTCTACAATGACGGCGACGACTACTACTTTATGAACCCTGAGGACTTCGAGCAAACCGTGCTCAAGCGGTCCACCCTCGGCGACGCCGTTGAATATCTCACGCCCAACCTGCAGATCCAGGTCAGCTACTTCGATGGCGTGGCCGTCGGCATCGAGTTACCCCAGACCGTCGAACTCACCGTTATGGAAACTGAGCCCGGCATCAAATCCGCAACGGCCTCCAGCGTCACCAAGCCCGCCACCACCGAGACCGGCCTTGTCGTCCAGGTTCCCCCCTTTATTAACGAGGGCGAAAAAATCCGAGTCGACACCAGCGAAGGCGCCTACCTCGGCCGCGCGTAAAATCCAGATTGCAATCTGAAACGGCAAACGGCGCGGCCTGCCCGGTCCGCGCCTTTGCCGTTTCAGTGATCGGCTCGATCCAGCAAAGTTCAATAAATCTGTGACGGCTTCAGTACAAAAGACTTACCCATCCTGCCGCCATCTACAAACGACTAATCTTAAGGAAAAACTTATAAATCAGGCCGCCTTTCCGCCTATCCTGCTTACCGCTAGAGCGTCAAAACCTTAATCTCTGGAATCCTTTAGAGGAATTGGATCGGCGGTAAGACAAATATGAGCAGCGCGCTACAACCAGCAGTCTTCCCTGTCGAAACGTCCCCAATGCAACAGCCGGATACCGCTGGGCAGATCGCTCTCGATCTCGGCGCTATCCGTAAGTTGCTGCGACAACCGCTTGAAACCAAAGCTGTGCAGGGCAATCTTACCGGCCCACAACGTAGCGTCATGCAGGTCGTCGTCCGGGTGGATCTGCGCGAGACCGGGATCAGTCTCAAAGATCTCAGCAAAGCTGTAGGCCTCGCCCAATCCACTGTCTCAGGCATCGTCGATCGTTTGGCGCGGGACCGCATGCTCGAACGCTCTCCAGATCCGAAAGACGGTCGCGCGGTTCGAATATTCCCGACTACGCCCGTACTTGAATCCCTCCAGACTCAGCGGCCTCATCTGCTCGACGGTCTCCTCCACCAGGCGCTCGCAAAAGCGTCGCCTGCTGAAATCTCCGCAATTCAGCAAGCGTGCAACCGTCTGCGCCAGTTACTGGAATCAGTCTGAGCAGATCGATCCGCAGCCTGCGATTTACCACCCCACCCCTCATCTGCCAAACTGACTCTCGATGGTCCTACACTTTCTTATCAGTGGGCGCGTGCAGGGTGTCGGCTTTCGTTGGTTCGTACACCGCGAAGCCAGTGAACTCGATCTCAAGGGTTGGGTGCGCAATACCGAAGACGGCGACGTTGAAGTCGTAGCCTCGGGTAATTCCGAAGACCTTGACGAGCTCCGCACCTCACTCAAAAAAGGCCCGCGCGGAAGCCGTGTCGATCGGGTTATCGAGCACACACTCGCCGAAAACGAAGGAACTTCTCTCAGCGCTTTCAAAATTGAAGGCGCCTGGTAATCTCGTGACCTATTCCAGTCACAGCCGCCTGCAGGCTCTGCGATTGGCAACGTGAGTGCTTCCGTACCGACCCGTATAATCAAGTAGTTCCCATTGGCGCTCGATCATCGCGCCTGGTTCGCATGTGCTCAATCCGCACCGGACCTATCAGCAATCAGGAGTTCAAGTTTTTCATGTCCGATTCCGCCAATATCACTGCGCTTAAGGCACTCGTACGCACCGTGCCTGACTTCCCAAAGCCTGGCATTCTTTTCTACGACATCACCACGCTGCTCAAGGACCGCACTGGTTTCGCTATGCTCATCGATGAGCTCGCCGCGCATTACCTTGAGCGCAAGATCGATCTCGTCCTGGGCATTGAAGCCCGCGGATTCATCTTCGGCCCCGCACTGGCCTACCGGCTCAACGCAGGCTTTGTCCCCGTTCGTAAGCCGCGCAAGCTGCCGGCGCCCGTTGCCCGTGTCACCTACGATCTCGAATACGGCTCCGACACCCTCGAAATCCACCGTGACGCTATCCAGCCCGGCCAGCGCGTTCTACTCGTCGATGACCTGCTCGCCACCGGCGGCACCATGGAAGCCACCATCAAGCTCGTCGAAGAACTCGGTGGTCGGATCGCTGGCCTTGCCTTCGCCGTCGAGCTTGACTTCCTGCGCGGCCGCGAGCGCTTCCCCAACCACGACGTCTTCAGCCTGCTTCATTACGACGAGTAAGCTGCTCGTTACGGGTGGCGGAACCATCCAGTTCCGTCACCTTTAACTGCTCTTCAGGCTTCAGATAGCCCTTTCTGCGAAACCAATCCTCTATTGCCATCTGCAAGCGGTCCAGCGGCACCAGCAGCCCTGCTTCTATCAACCCATCGGCGACCGGCAACGTATCGTCAAAGACCGCATCATTCGTAAAGTTCCGCATGGCAAAGTTGTCGATCTGCCGGATCGGACAAGGCGTCTCGTTCCCCTCGGCATCCACCCGTACCACGGCTATTCTCCGAACAAACATACCTCCACTTTAGCGCTAGCGGTTCGACCCGGCGTTGCTCCATTTATCCGTGGAAAACATCCGCGCTCCTCTGCCTCCACAAGTGACGAATGCGTGTCGCGTATTGCAATAAGGCAAACAAGATCATGGCATCACGCCCCCTGGCAGCCTGCCCTCTCTATACACGCTCTCTATAATGGATCTGCCGCGAGTGAAGCCTGTAAGCGCACGCTCCGAATGAGCATGCTTGTTAAGAATGAGTTCGGGCTTCGAGTATGGCTGGGGTTGAGATGTTATTGCTGACAACTGGGCTATCCCGGAGACTGTTTGCTTCTGGGTTATTGTTTTTTTGTCTTACAGATGCGGGGCTCATGATCGGGCCTGCATTTGCACAACAGGCTCGGGCAACGAGCCACACCGTACCGCACGCACCGCAGTACGGCGTGATCGTGGCGCCGACCGAGGCCGAAGCGCAGAAAATACTGCGCCGGTTGAAGTCGGGCACGGACTTTGCAGTGCTGGCTGAAGAGCAATCGGTCGATGCCACCGCAAAAGATGGCGGATATCTGGGAAGTGTTGCAGCCGTGCAGTTACGGGCGGAGTATCGGACAGCAGCGGCGCATCTGAAGCCCGGCGAGGTGAGTGAGATTGTACACGTGCCCGAGGGATTTGCAGTGCTCACTGTCTACACACGAACGCCGTATTTGAAGGATCTGGATGCAGAGCGGATCAAGGGGTTGATCTCGCAGGGTGCCGTGCGGGACACAATTGATATCTCGGGGATGGCTGAGGCAGATGCAGCATTCCAGGTATTCCCGAAGCCGGATGGCTGGAGTAAAGACTTGAACGAAGTTTGCGCTATCCGTAAGAAATCGTATGTCGACGCAGTGGGACGGGTAGCAGAGATTCTGCCGCGCGCGGACGCCGATCCGGCCAGCCAGGCAGAGCCGCGCAAGCTGATTCAGGGACATGCAATGCTGGCGCAACTTTATGTATACACAGGCCAGATGGACAAGAGCATTGTGGAGTGGAAAAAGGCGCTTGCGTTAGCTCAGGAAAAGGTGCCGGGAGCTGTGCCTTATCTCGAAGAAGCGCTGGGAGTAAGTTATCTCCATCAGGCAGAGATGGAAAATGGCTCGTATTCGAAACCTGCGGAGCTTGGTTTTTTCCCGCCGTTGAAAGCTGGTGTGAGCTTTACGCAGACCGCGAACGCAAAGCTGGCGTTAGAGGAATTCACCGAATATCTAAAGCAGAATCCGGAGAGCCTGGAGGTACGATGGCTATTGAATCTGACCTATCTTGCCCTGGGCGAATATCCGGATAAGGTGCCAGCGCAATATTTGATACCTGAGAAGGATTTTGCAGGCACGCAGGTCCCGGGCATCGGGCGCTTTGTGGATGTGGCTCCGGCGGCTGGTTTGAATGTTTTTACCGGCGCAGGCGGGGTGGTGGTAGATGACTTCGATAACGACGGTTTGCTCGATGTGGTGACGACAAGCATGGACATGTGCGAGCCGATGCATTTCTTTCATAACAACGGAGACGGAACCTTCACAAACCGCTCCGTGCAGGCAGGACTCGCGCAACAATTGGGCGGACTGAATGTAATCAAGGCAGACTACAACAATGACGGATGCATGGACCTGCTGGTACTGCGCGGCGGATGGGAACTGCCCGAACGGCGATCACTCCTTAAGAATAACTGCAATGGAACGTTTACCGATGTAACGGAGGCAAGCGGGCTGGACAATATCGTGACGGCCTCACAGACGGCGGTATTTGCAGATGTGGACAACGATGGCTGGCTCGATCTGTTTGTAGGAAATGAGAATGCGCCAAGCCAGTTATTCCGCAATAGGGGCGACGGAACATTTGAAGATATTTCGCACAAGGCAGGCGTGGATAAGATTGCCTTCACCAAGGGAGTGACGGCTGCGGATTACGACAACGATGGATACGTGGATCTGTATGTGTCTAACGTGACCGGCGCCAACTTCCTCTATCACAACAATGGGGACGGAACATTTCGCGAGGTGGGGCGGCAGGCAGGCGTACAGGCACCCTATTACAGCTTTGCAACGTGGTTCTTCGATTATGACAATGACGGCTGGCCAGACTTGTTTGTGAATTGCTACTTCAGTTCAGAAGAGGAAGTCATGCGGAGTAACCTGGGACTTCCGTATAAAACCGAGACCCTGAAGCTCTTTCGCAACAAACACGACGGCACATTTGAGGATGTGACAGCGAAGGTAGGGCTGGATAAGGTGCTCATGCCCATGGGAGCAAATTTTGGCGATATCGACAACGACGGGTACTTGGATATGTATCTGGGAGTTGGGCAGCCGTCGCTGGCTTCGACCATGCCGCACATGCTACTGCGCAATGACGAAGGTAAGAGGTTTGAAGATGTGACGGCCGAGACGGGGACGGGAGAACTGCACAAAGGGCATGGAGTGGCATTTGCCGACCTGGAGCGAGATGGACAAGAGGATATTCTCTCGGGACTAGGTGGAGCAGTGCCTTCCGATAAACACGCGATGCGGGTATACCGGAATCCGGGGAATGGGAATGACTGGATTGATGTGAAGCTGAAAGGTGTGAAAAGCAACCGCGAAGGCGTGGGGGCACGAATTGAAGTGACAGTGGAGAACGACGGGCACGCGCAACGGTCTATCTACCGCACGGTTGGTGAGACGAGTTCGTTCGGTGGAAATCCCGCGGAAGAGGATATCGGACTGGGACATGGAGCGCGAATTGTGGCTCTGGATGTATGGTGGCCTGCGACGAATACGCGGCAGCACTTTGACAGCGTAGACAAGGACGAGTACATCGAGATTGAGGAGTTTGCAAAAGATTTTGCGAAACTGACTCCAAAGCGATATCAGCTGGGCGATACGGCAGCTACCGGAGCGAAGTGAGATGAGGTCGATGCGCGGACGCGTAACAGCGGGAATGATGCTGCTCCTGTGTTGCGTTGCGGCAGGCGCGGAGCAGCGCCATGCGGCGACGGGAGTTGTATTGGAGGTAGATGCCGCGCACCGGACAATGACGGTATCCTGCGATGCGATTGCAGGATATATGGATGCGATGGAGATGCCGTTTTCCGTACACAGCGGAAAGGCCCTTACTGGATTGAAGCCGGGTGACGGTATTCGTTTCATGATCGAGAAGCACGGCGGGACGCTTTATGCGGAAAATATTATTGCAGGCACGACGGTAAGCAATCAGTCAGAGCCGATGCAGGCTGAGCAATTGACAGAACTGAAGACGATGCTGCGGTCGACGGCGAAGGTGATCGCGGTGGGAGAAAAGGTGCCTGATTTTGCGCTGACAGATCAGGCCGGGAAGACAGTGCATCTCGCGGAGATGCAAGGCAAGGTCGTTGCGCTTACATTTGGATACTCACGATGCCCAAATCCCAACTACTGCTTCCGGCTCTCGAACAATCTGTCGAAAGTGGAAAAGCGCTTCCATGCGCAGGCGGGCAAGGATCTCGTGTTAATTACGATCATGATCGATCCGGAACACGATAAAGGCGCGACACTGGCGGAGTATGCGGCGGTCTGGCGGGCCGATCCAGAGCGGTGGCACTTTTTGACAGGGCCGTTGCCGGAAATCCAGCAGATTGCGGGTGGTTTTGGAGAGAATTTCTGGCGGGTAGATGGGACGCTGACGCACTCACTGCATACGGTGGTGATTGACCGTGACGGGCGATTGGCTGCGAATCTTGAGGGGAATCAATTTACGCCGCAGGCTTTGGGAGACCTGATAGGGTCGGTGATGTCTCGGCAATGAGGCCGCTTCTGCTGATTCGATCTGAATGTCGCGACACGGCATCGGCTGCTCGTGTGTGCGAAGGGTGTCAGAGATCAGACGTCAGACATGCGTTTGCAGTGAACAGCGATTCTGGTGGAGATGCGAATGAGACTGGTGAATTTTAAGAGAGCCTGGGCGTTCGGAATTGTGATCACTACGTCGACTGTTTGCCTGGGGCAAACACAAACATCGCAGCCTAAGCCTGGGCTGACGCAGGCGTTTCTATTGACGGATACGAGTGCGCTTGTTGACCGGAATGTGAAGACAGAGGCGGTGGAGTATCTCGGGCGCAAGTGTGTACGCGTATTGGGAGATCCGAATAAGGACGGGTTTGCGCTTCTGAAGGGTGTGGATTTTCAGGATGGAACGATTGAGGCAGAGATTGCGCTGAAGGTGACAACTCCGCCGGGTGTGCATATGCCGGGGTTTGTGGGGATTGCGTTTCGCGCGATGCCGGATGCGACGAAGCCCGACACATCGAAGTATGAGCTGTTTTATCTGCGGCCGGGGAACTCGCATGCACCGGATCAGTCGATGCGCAATCACTCGGTGCAGTACGTATCAGAGCCGGATCACGACTGGTATACGCTGCGGCGGAACTGGCCGTGGATGTATGAGTCCCATGCCGAGCTTGCCTTTGAGAAGTGGACGAAGGTGCGGATCGAGGTGGCGGGACGCGAGGCGAAGTTGTTTGTGAATGGCGATGCTGGGCCGGCTCTGGTGGTGGATGGGCTCAAGGGCGAGAGTCTGCATGGCGGTGTGGCGCTGTGGGGATATGCGGGCGAGGAAGCTTATTTTTCGAATGTGAAGATTACGCCTGCTGCGCCGGTGGATGTGAAGAACGGCTCCGATATTGCGGGTGAGTGGGCTGCGACACTGACAACGGATTTCGGGAAGTTTGACGGCACAATGAAGTTGAGCCGTGGTGGCGACAAGGTATCGGGTGAGTGGACGGGGGTGTTTGGGCAGAATCTGCCGGTGACGGGCACGTGGCGTGATGGGTATGTGGAGCTTGAGTTTCCGGGGAACTGGACTGCGGAGAATCCTGGTGGGAATCCGGGGCCAATCACGGTGACGATAGCCGGATGGGTGGATGGGAACTCGGCGAAGGGGCAATCGCGGGTGATCAACCGGGCGGATGGGGCGTGGAGTGCTGAGAAGAAGTGATACGGGCCAAGCGGTTCTTGTGGCGAGTTCGTGCTGCGCACGAATGTGGCTTGGTGGTGTAAGCGTTAGTGGTTCCCACATCTCCGCGCAAGAGCGGGCGTAGATATGGGGGACGGCGAATTTTGTAAACTCCTCTAATGGACGATTTGCCGTTCGATGTACTGGGGATGAATTGGTGGATGATGAAGAGCCCTCTTGAAACGAGAGCAGGGCGACAGAAACTCATCGAACTAATGGAACGAGAACTTCCCGAATGTCTCCCCTCAAGCTACGGCAAATTTGAACCCGCATTTAAATATGATTCTTTCGACCGGGAGCCCTTCCTTCAGTTTCTCGATAAGAACTTGGAATTCTCGGTCTGGCGTCCACTGCGACCGATTGTTGGCGTCTATCTACAACTGCCATCTCCGCCCGGTCCCAAGATGATTGGGACCAATTTCGTTGGATTTCGGATGAATCACCTCAGCATTCTGTTTGAGAAGGAAACACTTGATAGACAGAGCTGGGCATCAAGATTGCAGCAATTCTGGCGAACGATGTCAGGATTGATCACACCAATTTACGGCGACGTTCAAAATCTCGGACCACATCGATGGCAAGGACAGATGATCGGGAGTCGTGCCGGTTCCAAGGGCGTGGGATGGTGGTGGAAAGGCATACCGCGAACGTTGGGGAAAGCGGTGGTGCTTGGCGAAGCATATCAGAGGCTTTGGCCCGGTTTCACATCGGTTGCTGAAATGATCGATGGACTTGCATTCGCATCATTGCAGGATTGGCAATCGGATGGCGACCTTGCCGATATTGTGGAGCCACCTCCGGAAAACCAAGCAGTAGTCGATCACCCCAGAGGGCCTCTCGGATCGCCAAAGCCGTCACCGAAATTCCCAAAGGGCTGGCCGTTTGGGAATCCATATCCGAATTAAAGCGAGCGTTTGTGCCGAGTAGGTTTCGGCTTTGGCCTTGCGCTACTTCCGAAAAGCTCAAGCTTCGCTATTCGATCTTATACGAAGCTACTTGACGTGAACCTCGGGCTCACTGCCTTCGACTTCGCGGGCGCGGAACATGCCGAGAGTGTTGGAACTCCAGATGGGCTCACCGGTCGGGGCGATTACGATGACGCCGCCTTCGCCGCCTTTGAGTGCCGGCAATTCGGTGTGGATCATGTGGTCGGCTGCCTGCTGCGGTGTCTGCCCTTGCTCGACGAGGGTGCAGACTTCGCGCGCCAGTGTGAGGCGGATGAAGTATTCGCCGACGCCGGTGCCGGAGACGGCGCAGGATTTGTCGCTGGCGTAGGTGCCTGCGCCGATCAGTGGGGAGTCGCCGACGCGGCCGGGCAGCTTGCCCTGCATGCCTCCTGTGGAGGTGGCTGCGGCGATGTGGCCTTCGCTGTCTCGGGCGACGGCGCCGACGGTGCCGAAGCGGTGCTCAAAGATGTGCGGACCGGAGATTGAGGCTGAGTCGGATGCGGGTGCAGGGCCAACGCCTTTGGGTCGTGGCGGGACTGGACGTCCGCTGGCGCGCATGATGGAGGCGAATTCCTGCCAGCGCATTTCGGTGAAGAAGAAAGAGGGTGGCTCTTGCTCCAGTCCCTGTTGACGCGAGAACTCCTCGGCTCCGGGGCCGACCATCATGACGTATGGAGTGTGTTCCATGACGGTGCGGGCAAGTGCGATTGGGTGCCGCGTGAATTGCACATCTGCGACCGATCCGGCGGAGAGAGTTGCGCCGTCCATGATTGCGGCGTCCATTTCGTTGGTGCCATCGGCGGCAAAGGCAGAGCCACGGCCTGCGTTAAAGAGGGGATCGTCTTCAAGAACTTTGATGGAGGCTTCAATGGCATCCATGGCTTTGCCGTGCTGCTTCAGAACGGCTGCTCCGGCGGCCAGGGCTTTGGCGAGGGAATTGTGATAAGCGGCTGCGGTGGCCGGATCCATGTGTTCCCACTCGCTCTCGCCAGCGCCGCCGTGAATGGCGATGGCCCAGTGGTGATCTGGCTTTGCACTGCCCTTATCGTTGACAGGCGCTGCCTGACATACGGTGGCGAAAGAGGCAGCGGCAATAAGAAAGGCAGAGAAGAGATTCGAGCGGCAGGAAATCATGCAGATCATCTTAACCTTTCTCCGATCGTCTCTCGATGGTCTTCGGCATCTTCCCTGAAAGTGGTGAAACGCTCTCGCCCATATCTCCACTAGAGGGAAGGAGGGATAATCCCATGGCAGAGAATAAGGCGAAAATTTCTCAGGAAAAGCCGGAACGAATTAACCAGGAGATCGGAGACGCGGCAGACGCGGGTGACATTCTCGATATCGGCGATGTTTCGGACGGCGGCGACATCGGAGACAGCGGCGATCTCGGTGAGATCGTCGATATCAGCGATCAGGGTGAGATTCAGGATCTCGGCGAGATCGCTAACATCTCTGACAACGCAGAGATTTCCGACACGGGCGATATCGGTGAAGGCGGCGAGATTTCCGAGATCGTCGATCGCGGGATTGTTGGACAGATTGTGGACCGCGGCGAAATCGGACACGTCGGACAAGTTGGACAGATCGGGCACATAGTCGATCGCGGCGATATTGTCGATATCGTCGATCGTGGCGATATTGTCGATCGCGGACATATTGGAGAAATCGCGGAAGTGGGTGAGCTCGCAGAATTGGTCAATGAACCAGGCCGGACGAATGTAGGTCCGAACGCGCCAGGGACCGGTTCTCAACCGAAGCAGGCCGCAACCGAATCGCAACCGGCAGCGAGCAGCCGCGTGCTTACTCAGCAGAGAGCAGCTTACCTGAACTCGACGCAGGGTGCGCCGAAAACCTCGGAACAGTAATGAAACTGGCGAGCTTCATCATCGCGGGGCTGCTTGCGACCTGGTTTCTTTTGGAACTGGCGATTCAGTTTCCATTTGCCTGGTGCAAGCGGCTTCGCTTTCTGGACCCAACCGCACATCTTCTGGCGGCGTGGAATTTCTTCGCACCTAAACCCATCATGGGTGACGTCGAGCTTTTTTACCGGTATGTGGCTCGCAGTTCTGAAACAAGCGGTTCGAAGGGGAAATTAAAGTCGGCGCAATGGAATCTGGTTGAGCCGAACGGAGATCGCTACCTGTATCACCTGCTGTTTAACCCGCACAAGCGGACGAGAAAGGCCATCTTCCGCTGCTGCAACTATGTCATCACAAACAAAAAGGCGAGCAGCCTTTCACTCACCGTTCCTTATCTGTTGCTGCTCGACCGTGTGAGCACGCTATGTGCGGGCGAGGGGATTGTGCAGTTTCGAATCGATGTGATCCGCAAGAACAGTAGCAGAGTAGTTGCATTTGTCTCTGTGCCGCATCGCGTCGAGCAGACGGTAGACGATCCAGAAGGAACCACTTCCCAAAGAGTAGAGACGAGCCATGACCGCATTCAACCCCAGTGCATCTGAAGCGGTGAACCTTACAGTGCGGCTCTGCTGCATCGGCCGCGCGATCAATCTGGCCGAGTTGGTTGTTGCGCGCAGCGAGAGGCGCACTGGCGGAATGCTGAACTGGAAAATAGCAGGGCTCATTCTAAATGCGCAGCCTGCCGGGGTTTCTCGAATCAGAGCTTCTCGAATCGCCCGTCTGTCCGGGGCTGTCAATAAACGCTGCGTCGGCATGTCCTCGTCTGTCTTCAACTGGCTTCTATGGATAGAAGCAGCGGTGATCCTCGGCCTCTTTCTTTTCCCGGCCGTGTTGATCTTGAAAGTTATCGTGGTGCTTTGCCTGTTAATTGAGATGAAACGCCATTATTTCTCGGTCGATGGGTCGGACGAAATGACATTGCTATGTCTCACGGCCACATGCCTGGCCGGCTTCGGGGACTCGAACCGGTATGTGGCGTTCTTTCTTGCCGCTGAGCTGGCGCTTGCGTATACCACGGCGGGAGCTTACAAGGCGGCATCTCCGTTCTGGCAGAAAGGAAAGGCGCTCCTGCATATCACCCGCACCAAGGCCTTCGGTCACAAGCAGGTGTCGAAGCTGCTGCATCGCTATCCGCTGCTCAGCAGGTATTCCGAGCTGGCGCTGGTGTTATGGGAGTCAGGATTTCTAATCGCTCTGATCGCGCCGCGGCCGGTACTTTGGGGGATCCTTGCAGCCGGAGTAATCTTTCACCTCTCATGCGCCGGGGTGATGGGACTCAATACCTTCCTATGGGCATTTTCTGCCGGCTATCCCTGTGTGATCTTTGCAAATGAACAACTCCATCTTGTTCTGAAAACGCCTGTTGACGGCTACCTGACGCTTGCGCTGTCGATTCTTGTGGCCGGTGCCGTCGTTTTCGAGGGATGGCGATTCTCGCGGAGCGCGGAAGAAGAGCAGGCCGCCGCGAAGCAATCGCCTGAGGCGGCGGGAATGCGGAGTCTCGCATCTTTTTGATGTATTGCGCATGCGGTTAAGGCGGAAATAGAAACGCACATCACGCCTTGGCTCGTTGAGCTCGCCTCAGAGATAGCCAGGCTGACGTTTTGCCTGATGGACGCTGGCAAGCAGCCGCTGGTAGACTAAATAGGTTGTACTGGCTGTGTTTGCACTACACCTGTTGTGCGCTCGCCTCGTAAGACAATCCTTCAGGAAAATTGAGCAAGGAACCTCGTGGACTCACAAACGCGTCATGCGCTGAAACAAGATAAGTTCGTAGAAACGACCCAGTTGGGTGTGGATTGGGTAGGCGAGCACCGTGGAACGGTGATTCGCTGGACGATTGCCGCTGTGGTTGTGCTGGCTCTGATTATTGCCGGCGTGGTGGTTTATAACCAACGGTCTGAGGCTGCGGAAGCGGCGCTGGGCTCAGCGCTCGATGTGTATGCTTCGCCATTGGCGCAGCCGGGAGAGCCTGCTCCAGCCGGCACGTATGCGACGGCGGCGGACCGGGCAAAGGTTGCCAACAAGCAGTTTGTGCAGGTTGCGGACCAGTATGGCTGGCTGCCGGAGGGCGCGAAGGCGCACTACTTTGCCGGACTGACCTATCAGGAACTAGGACAGAACGCCTCGGCCGAGAGCGAGCTGAAGAAGGCTGCGGGTGCGTGGGACAGCAATTTGTCGAGCCTGGCCAAGTATGCGCTTGCCGGTTTCTACCATCAGACGGGCCGAGACGCGCAGGCCATTCCGCTGTATAACGAGCTGATCTCGAAACCAACGGATTCGATGCCGGCGTTTACCTCGCAGCTTGCCCTCGCGGATCTATACCAGTCGGAAGGAAAGAAAGAGCAGGCGAAGCAGATCTGGGCCAAGGTCAAGGACGCCGACAAGACCGGTTCCGCAGGTTCGATTGCAGCGGAAAAACTGAACGCGAAGTAAAACAATGGCTGGATTAAGCCGTAAACACGAAGAATGTAGAAAATGGCCTGCGGCTGAGCGGGCCATTTTTATTTGCACTGAAGGGTGCGGAAGCTGAACGGATAGACGCTGCGCTGCGTCGATAAAGCTATGAGCGCGTCGCCTGCAGTTTTGACCGCATGGGTTGAGTTTCCTGGCACTTTTTCGGGCTCGCCATCGTATCCCGATAGACAGGCTGGAATGAAGCCGAACGATTCGATTGCTGAGACAGCTTATGCCGCTCACGCCGATATGGACGCAGGCGTGGTGATTGCTGCGCTGGTGGAGCAGCATGCTGGGACGCTGTATCGGGTGGCGTATTCGGTGCTGCGGAACTCGGCGGATGCCGAAGATGCCGTGCAGGAGGCGTATCTGCGCGTGCTACGGCACCGCGATGAACTGAGCGAGATTCGCGATCATCGCGTGTGGCTAGTGCGCATCGTATGGAACGTGGTGCTGGATCGCAAGCGAAGGACAAAGACACGACCGGAGACGGATGATGTCGCCGACTTGGCTCGAATGCTGCCCGCAGGCGGGTTGACAGCCGAGGAGCGGGTCGCTTCGGCGCAGCATCATGAAACGGTACTGCGGGCGGTAGAGCAGCTTCCGGAGAAAGAGCGGCGGGTGCTCATGCTGTCTGCATTCGAAGAGCTTTCAAGCGTGGAGATTGCATCGGTTCTGGGAACAACGGAATCGACCGTGCGGTCGCGGCTGTTCCGGGCCAGAAATTTGATGGCCGGGCTACTGCGTCACGCGAGGGGTGCACGATGAACTCGGATTGGAAGCAAGGACAACACGAAGGTTTGGAAACGCGCGAGAGCCGGGAAGCGGAAGAGACACTGCGCATGGTTGCAAAGTTGCCGGCGCCGACGGGGCTTGAGGATCGTGTGCAGCGTCGGCTGAATGCAGAAATGCTGTACAGTGAGGAGCGCCGGTACTCGATTTGGTCGCTGTGGATGCCGGGGCGCAAGCTGCAGTTTGCAGCGGCTGGCGTGCTGGCGGCGGCTGTGGCGATTTCATCATGGAGCGTGTATCACGGGCAGCGACTGGCGGCGAATGCGAATGCGGCGGCAAAACAGGCTGCACCTGCTCCGGCAAAGAGCGCGGCGGGAAATGGGTTTACTCCGGCAGGCGCGGTTGGGGTGCCGCATACAATCGCCCCGATTCATGTTGCGCCCGCTCCAAAGCGGAAGCCTGGCGCGACTTCGACGAAGCCCTCGCCGAAGAAGGTAGCGCATCCGCAACCGGCTGCGACGCAATAGTCAGTACAGGTCAAAGAAGACTCCCACGGATGCGACACGTCCGTGGGATTTTTCTTTGGAACAGAGCTGGCTGAATCGAACTACTTGCTCTCGCCCAGCAGGAAACGAAAGAGCAGTTGAATGACAGCGAGGACGGCTGCGCCAATGAATGCCGCGCCGAAGCTGCGTATGTGAAATCCGGGGACAAAGCCGGAGGCCAGTTCAAGGACGAACCCGTTGATAACCAGCAGGAACAGTCCAAAAGTGAGGATTGTGACCGGCAGCGTGACCAGCTTGAGAATCAGACCGAGGGTGACGTTGAGCAGTCCAAAGACAAGGGCCGCAGCGAGGGCAGTTGCAAAGGTATCAACGTGGAAGCCAGGCACCAAGCGAGAGACAATCAAGAGCGCCAGCGCGCTCAATATCCAGTTCAACAGCAGGCGGATCATTTCGTTCTTCTCCGTGAGAGGTTGAGAGATTGACCGGGATCTTTTGCGGCGGAGTGCGAAATCGGTTGCTTCTGAATGCGAGCGTGAAAAAATGCAGCGGAGTGCTCATATTTGTGCAAGTACAACGTGACTATGCTAACGGGTTCCGTAGACTGAGGGTGTGTCAATAACGACCAGAAATGGAATCGGAGCGGTCTGGACGTCGAGATGGCTTGCAGGGTGTATCGCTGGCGCGGCTTTATTGAGCGGCAGCATATGCCGGGCTGTCGCAGCTGACGATGCGCCGCTACCCGACATCCGCCAGTTGATGATCGAGGTAATGCAACATCAGCGCGAGATGGATAAGATTCGCGAGAATTACACCTATCACTCGACGGTGCTGACGGAGGAGCTGGATTCGGCAGGAAAGGTGACAAAGACTTCTACCGAGGAAATCGACACGCTTTTTGCGAATTCGCACCGGATTGAGCGCACAACGAAGCGCGATGGCAAGCCACTGGAAGGGCACGATCTGGAAAAGGAAGACGAGCGCATTAAGAAGCTGGTCGAGAAGGCGCAGAATGTGCCACCGGGGCAGGCGCTGGAGGGTCCGAAGCAGACGGTGACGATTACGCAACTGCTCGACATCATGCAGGTCACCCATCCGCGGCGCGTGATGTACAAGGACCGTCCAACAATTGTGTTTGACTTTGCAGGACGCAAGGATGCGAAGACGCATGGGTTGGCCGAGGATGCCTCGAAGAAGCTGGCCGGGACGCTTTGGGTGGATGAAAAGGATAAGGAAGTAGCGCGTATGGAGGCGCACTTCACGGATAACTTCCACATCGGTGCCGGGCTGCTGGCGAATATTCAGAAAGGATCAAGCTTCTACTTCGACCAGGGATTAGTGAATAACGAGATATGGCTGCCGACAGGCGGCGAGTTTCGCGTGCAGGCGCGCGTGCTGCTGCTGAAGGGCATTCGCGAGCATGTAATTGAACACGACGCAAATTATGAGAAGTTCAGCGTGCAGGATGTTCCGGGAAAGACGGTGACTGTGGTCACGGATAAGAAGTGAGCGATATCTATTCTCTGCCTAGACAATCGCGACACAGCCAATCCAAGTGAAGTCGAGAGGCTGCAATTCTGAGAACTCATTGTGGTAGCCTTCGGCTATTCGTTGTGGGAAGGATGGCCTTATCTTCAATGCGAAAGAATGCGTGCCTGTTTGCGGCTGCGATGTCGCTGTGTCTTTGTCCTCTACTGACGGCTCAGAATCCGCAATATCCCGACTATCCAAGTGAGACGCCAGCGAGGTTTGTGCCGCCAACCGCTGGCATGGACTATGAAAGCCGCGATGTGATGATCCCCATGCGCGATGGGGTGAAGCTGCATACGGTGATCCTGGTGCCGAAGGGCGCGAAGCATGCGGGAATTCTGCTGACGCGAACACCCTACGATGCAACGGCGCTCACTTCGAATACACAGAGTGTGCACATGGGTGTGCGGCTGTGGGGTTACGACAATGCCACGGAGACCATCGTTGAAGGCGGATATATCCGGGTGGTACAGGATATTCGCGGCAAATATGGGAGTGAGGGCGACTATGTGATGAATCGTCCGATGCATGGGCCGTTGAACCCCACGCCGGTGGATGAGTCGACTGACACGTATGACACGATCGATTGGCTGGTGAAGAATGTGCCGGAGTCGAATGGCAAGGTCGGTGTGCTGGGGATTTCGTATGACGGATTTCTTTCGTTGACACCTCTGGTACATCCGCATCCTGCGCTGAAGTGCGTGGTGCCTATGAATCCGATGGTGGACGGATGGCGCGGCGATGACTGGTTTCACAATGGTGCGTTTCGCGAGCTGAACATACCGTATATCTATGAGCAGACGGCTTCGCGAACGAATGAGTATCACTGGCAGTCGAGCAGCTTTGACGACTATGACATGTATCTGCGTGCGGGCTCGGCGGGAGAGCTGGCAAAAGAGCGTGGCATGGATCAGATCGGGTTCTGGAAGAAGGTTGCGGAGCATCCGGCGTATGACAGTTTCTGGAGCGATCAGGCGATGGACCGGGTTTTGGCGAAGGAGCCGCTGACGGTTCCGACGATGCTGGTGGCGAGCCTGTGGGACCAGGAAGATATTTATGGCGCGATGGCGGTGTATCGCGCGCTGGAAAAGGATCAGGCGGAATCGGCGAAGAAGAATCTGTATCTGGTGCTTGGGCCGTGGCATCACGGGCAGGAGATTGAGGACGCGAGCTCGCTGGGGGCGATCCGGTTTGGCAGCGATACGGGCTATTACTTCCGCATGCAAATATTGGCGCCGTTTCTGGCGCACTACCTGAAGGACGACGCGCCGGCGATGCATCTGCCGCCGGTGATGGCGTTTGTGACGGGAGAGAATCGCTGGGAGAAGCTGGAATCGTGGCCGTCGGGGTGTGAGCAGGGCTGCAAGCCGAAGGAGACTCCGCTGTATCTTGAAGCGGACGGGAAACTGGGATTTGCTGCGCCGGCAGTTGAGGCGAGCGCGGGATTTGACGAGTATGTTTCGGATCCGGCGAAGCCTGTGCCGTTTCGAGTGCGGCCAGATCTACCGGTGGGGTATACGGGCATTTATACGTGGCCGCGCTGGTTGGTAGATGATCAACGGGAGTTCTCGGGAAGAACGGATGTACTGAGTTATTCGACGGATGTGTTGAAAGAGCCGGTGGAGGTAAGCGGCGAGCCAACGGTGCATCTGGTTGCTTCGACGAGCGGTACGGATTCGGATTGGGTGGTGAAGTTGATCGATGTATATCCAGACGAAGTGGCGGGGCAGCAGGAGATGGGCGGGTATCAGCTTGCGGTGTCAATGGATATCTTTCGCGGAAGATACCGCGAGGGCTTGTCGGAGCCGAAGGCGATTGAGCCGAATAAACCGCTGACGTATCAGTTCGCGCTACCGACTACGAATCATGTGTTCTTGCCCGGGCACCGGATCATGGTTCAGGTCCAGTCGAGCTGGTTTCCGCTGTATGACCGGAATCCTCAAACCTTTGTTCCGAATATCTTCTTCGCTAAGTCGGGGGATTATCAGAAAGCGACGCAGCGGGTATATCACGCGGCGGGTGAAGCGAGCTTCATCGATCTGCCGCTGGTGTCGGTCAAGCAGTAATAGAAGCTCAATCAGAGTCATATACGGTAAAGCGGGATGGATTGCTCCATCCCGCTTTGTGTTTTGTGAATCAGCGCTAGTTCAGGCCTTGTGGTGGCCCCCCGGGACCACCACCATCCGGTGACGGAGGTGGTCCGCCGTCGCCCGGTCCGCGCTCTGCCATGCGCGCTTTTCGGCGTTGAATGATCTTGGTGTACTTGGCTTTTTGCTCGTCGTTGAGCAAGGCTGAAATCTTCGTGTCGGTTTCGTCGCGGATCTGCTCGACTTGAGCACGACGAGCCTGGCGCTGATCCGGCGTCGCATCCTCAGGCGATTCGTTCTGGAACTTAGCGCGCAGCGCCTTCATCTGCTGTACCTGCTGCTCCAGCAGAGTCTTGATTCCGGTCTGCTGATCCGCGGTGAGGCTGAGTTCTCGGGTTAACGTGCGCAGTTCGCGGTCAGGACCGGGCATGCGGCCGGATTGCGCGGGGGGAGGACCCTCAAGCCCATCCGGTGGTGGTCCAGGCGGTGGTGCATCCTGCTGCGCAAAGGCAGCGTAAGAACACAGAGCCAGCAGAGCGGAGCCTGCGGCAAGCTTCCAGCGTGAGGCGATCATGTTACGTACTCCTTGGGTCCCTTGCGGGAAATGGGAACCACGTGCCGGCGTGCGTTCAGGTAGTAGGACGGCAACAGCGTGCGGCGCGTTGACGCACGTATTAAGAAAGAGTGCGCAATTGCACAGGCAACCTCCGTTCCGCATGCCGCAAACCGCTGGGTAAAAATCTAACGCCTACGTTAACTCCTCACCTCAATTCGGAACTTCTCTAATAGGGCTGATTTTCAATGCAGAACGGAGTTCTACCTCTTCACACTCGCAGCACACGTAAGCGCATCATCGCTGAGCGTAATCTCATTCACCGGATACTAACCAATTCTGCGCTTCGGTCATCTCCGATTCTTCGAAATAACGCGTGGCGGCAAATGCGAATGGCTTTAAGGACACCACTAATATTTCTTGCCACTTTTTGCCGCCGACGACTGCCAACCGGCTGATGTCGCGATTATGTTCAATGTCGAATTTGAATTCCTGCCAAATCGCGGTAGAGCTCCAGCCTTCGAATCGAGTAGCATCAAACAGAATTCTAAGCCTCCCGTGCTCTCGAACCTGACGCTCGAATTCATCAGTAAAGCTCGCAAAGTCCTCTTTTGCCAGAATACCCATGGCCCGGACAATCACCATTTCGCGGCCCGATCGTTCGATTCGGATCGGCATGTCCAACTCCTCATTGGGACGTTAAGACACAAGCTTTCGCTTCGTGTCACTCATTGGGATGCGCGCAAGGCAAATTACGTAAACCGATAGCTCTTCAGCAGAGGTGCCCGTCATCATTTGCATACGATCAACCATGCCACTCAGATCCGTGCCCATATTGAAGACATTCGCTACTATCACGATTGAGCATGCCACCTAGGACCCCCCTCCGGCGTAACGGGTGCGAATGACGCTTCCGAGACCACGTCCGATCATCATTCCAAGCCACGCGCACATCAATTGAACGGCGGCCATCAAAGGAAAGGTAAGAAGAACAGTCCAAAGGGTGGCGTATCCGTAGGAAGCTCTAGCAAATCAATAAGTGGATATCCCGGAGAGATTGTCGTCCGACGCTCCAGTCATCAAACCTGGACTGAGCACTTTCAGAAAGCCCAGATTCCTTCGCCGTAAATAGCAGACTGTGGTTTGGCTTTGTGTAGTTGCGATGGTTCTATCGCGCCATATCCAAATCGAGACTACCCTCTGGGCCGTTCTCACCTCCACATCTTGGGTGCAATCAAAAGTGACCGTTACATTTGGATGCAGGCGGACTACGGTCTTGGTAGGAGAGAAAGATTACGACCTGCATGCTCAATAACGGAAGACCGAAACCAGATGGAGAAGAGGGCTTCGCGGATACGCGCGTCCTTGTGGAATTTTGAAGACTCAAGGCCCAAACTTCCGTCCGGCTCACCGCCGGTTTCCTGTGCTCTCTCTGGCTCGACCGCGCAGTCAAAGTGGGAAATTTAGCCGTTGTGCAGACTTCAGCGTTGCACAATCCTTTCGAAGGGATGCCCGCGGTCGAATAATTTTCTTGACTCGCGGTCCGATGCCCTTGCTATGATGATCGAAATAAAAACACAAGGCCACTTCGACCAGGTCTTGTATGTGCTGTGATCGCACGATTCACGGCAGCCTTTTCTTATTGCCTAAATCCAAAACTGGCTGCACGGCACAGAGTCAAGACGCGTCCAGGCTCTTCCGGCATTTAAACCCAAACAATCAAACTTTCTTTTCTTGCGGTCCAAGCCATTTCCGACACTCGGAAGCGAGTTTGTTCAGCTTATGAAATGAAAGTTCGACATGGTGGTACTGCGTTCCACGACATATTCGAGGGAGTCGGAGTTGTACCCTGAACCGCCGATAAACACGCTTGTAGATTCAGGAATTTTTTTGCTGAGATAACCCGCTTTATTTCTTGATCTTAAAGCGAACTAAGCACCAAAGTAATCATTTATCGGTTGAAAGTACCCGTTTTATTGAGTACTCTTGCACCATTATCAGCCAATTTTTAACGTTGAGACCACATCCGTGGATCAATCGGGCGCTTGGTGTGCATGCACCTTGCTTTACCCGTATACAGGAGAGTTTTCATGCCAAAAATCGCCATCATTTCTTCCGTTCTTACTCTGGCAGCAGCACTTTGCGGTAATGCTCTGGCCCTCTCGACGGGCACGGCTGCAAATTCTGCCACTCCGGTCTCTGTTCAGGCTGGCGAAAAACTGCAGCTTAAGGTTCCGGCCGGAAATTCTGCAGTGACCTGGTACGTCAATGGCGTAGCAGGTGGGAGCACATCGCTCGGCAGAGTAACGCCCAGCGGCCTCTACACTGCGCCCGCTACCGCTCCAGATACCGATATCGCGTTGACCGTCGTCGACTCGCTAAATCAGCGTTCCACACCGGTCGCTCAAATAAAAGTAGTTGATAACCCTGCAATTCTTGAAGCCCACCAGAAATGGATCGACGGAGCAATCGAAGCCGCCGCTGTTTATGGGTGCTTACACCCCACAGTTCAACAAGATGGAACAGAAAGCGTGGCAGATGCTCTCAAGGTCTATCTTCTTACAGCCGACAAATCAAGTTGCTTGATCCTATCGCCTGTCTCCCCAGATCCCGAATCGAAACGTTACTCCTACGCTTGGGGAGGGAATGTCGACGGTGTCGACATTTATTACATTTCCGATGTCAGCCGCCCGCGGATACTGCTGGGCGATCCAATACCGGGTGAATAGCCCAATGCCGGCAACACGCACGACTGTTACGCCGCAACATCGTAGTCAACGCCATTTTTGGAGATTTCTTGTGAAGCAATTCATCCCCCATAACCTGCCGTCAATCGGCGTCGTACTTTTATCCAGCCTCGTAGCGCTCGGTTCGCCGTCCGCTTTCGCCGGCAGCGTAACCCTCAATCCTGGCGCGAATGTGCAGGCAGCTGTCAATGCGGCTCCCGCCGGAACCGTTTTTTATCTCAACGCCGGCACTTACCGTATGCAAAGCGTAAAGCCTAAATCAGGCGACGCTTTCTCGGCCAAAGGGACCGTGGTCTTCAACGGATCTCAGGTCCTGTCGTTCAAGGCCACAGGCAATCAGTATGTCGCGAGCGCTAAATTCGACGGCATCGCGCATGGATCCTGCGTGAGCACATCTCCTTTGTGCAATTACGATCAGGATCTCTTCATCGACAACGTGCTTCAAACAAAGGCAACCACCAAGGAAAACCTGGAGGCAGGCTCGTGGTATTTTGACCACGCTAACAACCAGGTTTACATTCCCACGAACCCAGAAGGTCACACCATTGAACTTGGGATGAGTACATATGCGTTCTATGGTTCAGCTCCCAATGTCACGATTTCCGGCATCACAGTCGAAAAATATGCCAACGAGGCGCAGACCGGTGCTCTAGGGGGCGATGGCCCAGGCTGGGCAAATGGATTGGGCTTCGGATGGGTTTTCGAAAATTGCGAAGCCCGCTTCAATCACGGTGCTGGTGCATTTGTGGGACCAGGAGACAAGATTTATAAGACCTATCTGCATCACAACGGTCAGCAAGGCATCAAGGCAACAGGAACTAACGTCCAGATTATCGACGATGAAATTTCCTTCAATAACCAGGATGGATTCGATACAGGCGTTGAGGGCGGCGGCGGAAAGATCATGGGCACCAATAATCTTCTGGTGCAGTCGAATTACATCCATGACAACCTGGGAATGGGCCTTTGGGCGGACACCAACAACATCTATAGCACCTATGAAGATAACACCTTCGTTAACAACGAAAACGGCGGACTGATGCATGAGGTCAGCTACAGTGCCGTAATCAAAAACAACACGTTTATCGGCAACTGCCCCCATCAGTTGGTCTGGCTGGAGAGCGCACAAATTCTCATTCAGAACTCTTCAAACGTTGAGGTCTACGGCAATAATGTCACGGTGCCGGCCACCGGCGGCAACGGCATCACAATCGTGAATCAAAATCGCGGCAGTGGCGAATATGGATCCTACACCGCAACGAACGACTACGTTCACAACAATACAATTACCTACCTGGGAACCACCGGCTACTCCGGAATTGGCGACGACACAACGCCATACCAGTCAAAAAACAATACCTTCAACCATAACCGCTATATTCTGAAAGGCGGCGGCACTACCCACTGGTACTGGTACCGTGACATGACCTGGTCAATGATGACGCAGATTGGAAAGCAAGAGGGACAAGGAAGCTGCTGCCAATAGGTTTGCCTGAATGAACCTTGACAGCTAAGCACTTCTTTTAACTCAGAACTGCGCCGTTTTGGCGCGAAAACGTGGGATAGATTCGAACGGGAACGTATCATTGACCCGCCATTTGAGCCCTGCCGACAGCAATTTGCGCGGCGGGGCTCAACTTTATTCTAGAAGCAGACAACCTCGGGTCTGCCAGATGCCTTCTATCTTCTATATTGCATAAGCCGGCAACACAAGCAATGGGCGATAGATTGACTGACCGGCAATTCCGGTCCGCCACGAGGCGCGTGGTTCTCCGGAAATTCATTCGTGAGACATACCGTTGAGGGCTCGGCGAAACGAATCAAAGGCATGATTGTATTTGACCTCAAACAACACTCCCCCGGTTTCGACCTCGATGAGAGTTACGAACTTTCGATGAGCAGACTGATGAAGGTCCGAAGCTAAATGATCGGGTCTTCATCGAGTCCTGCCTGTGATGCTATTTGAATGCAGAGACACGATAGATGGGAGGAGCGAATGTTGACACTTGATAGACATGCAACGCAGGATCATGGCATAAACGAAGCCTCCGAGGACCGATATTTCGAGGGGCTTGCGGTGTACGGCGACGATTTCAATGAAGACCAGATTCGCCAGTGGTACGCCGAGGAAGAACACGGCTACTACAACCTGACTCAAACCTATTCGAAGCACGTCTATGGCTATCATGAACTGAACCGCTATCATGCTTTTCGATTCTTGCCCGGTCCCTATGAAACTTGTCTGGCGATGGGTTGCGCCACTGGGGAAGACGTGGAGCCGTTGAGCCCGCGCGTAAGGCGTTTTGTGGCGATCGAGCCAGCCGAGAAGTGGTGGCGGCAGACAATCGGGGGCAAGCCAGCACAATTCAGTAAGCCTGCAATGGATGGAAGCATTCCGATCTCCTCTTCCAGCATTGATCTGATCACGTCACTAGCCGTGCTGCATCATGTGCCCAACGCGAGTTATGTTTTTTCCGAAATGTGCAGGGTGCTGAAACTTGAGGGACGACTCGTTATGCGAGAACCTATCTGCACGATGGGAGACTGGCGTAATCCGAGAAAAGGCCTGACCAAGAACGAGCGGGGATTTCCACCGGGATGGCTGGAAACCCAGGCATCACGCAATGGATTGCGCATCGTGAGGAAAACCTATTGCTGTTTCCCTTTGACCGTTCGCCTGGGCAAAATGCTCCGCGTTAGCAGCGCCTATGATTCTGTCGCACTGGTCCGACTCGATGCCTTCTTGAGTTGGCTGACCAAATTTAATCTGCACTATCATAGGGACTCGGTTTTCAAGAAAGTAGCCCCTATTCATGCTTTTTACATTTTCGAGAAAACGAAGAGAGAGCTTGCCTGACGCGTCAAGAACCCCGATATCTCACTCGCGAATATTCCGCTCATTCCGGTGCGACAGATAGGGATTCGCACCCTCTTTTTGATTTTCCTGCGAAAAAATTCACTTCCGATCGATGGAGAAAATCCAGTGAAAAGCATTACGATTTCTATCCTCGTCACTATCCCGTTGTTATTAGCAGCACTTAATTGCACACTCCCAGCGCGTGCCGCAAATGTGGTTCATTTGACGCCCGGCGCAGATGTCGCGAAGGCTGTTCTCGGGGCACCGGAAGACACGACCTTTCTACTGGCAACGGGAACATACCGCATGCAGAGCGTCAAGCCAAAGAATGGGGACGTGTTCCAAGGGCAAGCGGGTGTTATCTTCAATGGCTCGCAAATTCTGACATTCGAAGCGATTGGCAACTTATGGTATGCAAACGCCAAGTTCGATCATTTCGAAGATGGCAAATGCGAGCCGTCGCATCCGTTCTGTGTGGACGATCAAGACCTATTTATTGACGGTAAGTACCAGACTCCAGCGGCCTCTAAGATGGATTTACCTTCCGGATCATGGTATTTCGACCATCTGAGCAACCAGGTCTATCTTCCTGACAATCCAGAGGGGCACACGGTCGAATTAGGAATGAGCAAATATGCATTCTTCGGCGCTGCCTCCGGAGTCAAATTGATCGATATTGTAGTAGAAAAATATGCGAACCCGGGACAAACTGGCGCGATCGGGGGCGATACCTGGGGGAATGGTTTGGGAGCACAGTGGTCGCTTCAGAATGTTGAATCCCGCTGGAACCACGGAGCAGGTGCATATCTGGGCGCAGGAGGCATGATTTCCAAAAGCAGCTTCCATCACAATGGTCAGATCGGCGTCAAAATGATCGGAGCAAATACAAGCCTCATCGACAGTGACATCGGCTGGAATAATCAACAAGGCTTTGACACTGGCTGGGAAGCAGGTGGCGCTAAATTTGGAAATACCTCGAATCTCGTCGTCAAGTTGAACCACGTTCATGACAATCTCGGCGAAGGCCTCTGGACAGACACGAACAATATCAACACTACCTACGAGCAGAATATTGTGGAGAACAACCTATCGGGTGGGATTATGCACGAGGTAAGCTACTCCGCGCTCATCAAGAACAATACTATTAGCGGCAACGCAGCAGGCGTCCTCGTGTGGTTAGAGAATGCGCAAATCTTAATTCAGAACTCTTCCAACGTGGAAGTAGTTGGAAATACGGTCGTCGTACCCGCGAGTGGAGGAAATGGCATAACGCTCGTAAATCAAAAGCGAGGTGGGGGGACCAACGGGCCGTGGGTCGTTCAGAACGACAGAGTCCATGACAACACCATCACTTACTTGGGTCCAAAGGGCTACTCCGGAATTGCAGATGATACAAAACCCCACACATCCAATTCCAACTCTTTCGATGGAAATCGATATATCCTCAAGGGCGGAGGAGCCAACCACTGGTATTGGTACTATGACATGTCATGGGACAAGATGACCCAGATCGGCCGCCAGGAAGCTCATGGAAACTGCTGCAACTAGGCGAACCCTCATGTATACCTCCATGGCTGGACCGAAGATCCAGGACTTAGGATCTTCGACTATATCTGACTTTAGGGTCTCTTTCGATGTATCGAGGCCTGAGGGCTTAAGAGATTGCTTCCGCGCTATGTTAGCCAGCCCGGAATTATTGGATTAGCAAATTCATCGGGAACCGGCTCATCTTTGTAGAGAGTAAACTTTGCCGTTCGAGTGAATGTGCACCGTTTGCCCAGGAGTGATCTGAACATTAAACTCCGGCTTCCCCACAACTGTAACTGCAGATGGTCCGAGGTTTTTGACGTCAACCTCCCACGGTTGCCCCATCGCATCGGCCTTCGGAATATTTCCGGGCAAGCTCAACTCTGCGGGTGCATTGATCAGCTCCAGGAGCTTGCCACCATCGGCAACATTGATGGTTCTCGTGTTGGGTGGAAGATGGACTACAGGCTTGTCCTGAAGTGAATTCATCTGTCCGAAGAGAATGGCTAGACAGATCAAAAGGCTTTTCATACAACCTCGCACAAATCGGAATGTCGCTCCCGACGATTACGCCTCCAAGCTGAGATCCGCTACAGGATCGTTGGAATCAGCTGGCGCAAACGAGTGGCCACGAATTGTCAAATAGAACAACAGCTCTACACGATTCGAAACACCCAATTTTTCGAACGCGCGAAAGAGGTAATTTTTGACGGTGTGTTCGCTCAACGCCAGCTCATTTGCAATGGCGCGATTTGTCTTGCCCTTTGCAGCGTATTGGACAACTTGCTGTTCTCTGGCTGAGAGCGTGGGCGCATCACCGGTAGGCGTGACGCTGGGAGCGGGAATGTTCTTGAATGCCTCCAACAATGAGTTGGTTTCTTCCCTTCCAGCCCAGATGAAGCCCCTTTTGACACGGTCAATACAATCAGCAAATTCCGACATCGAGTGTTGCCGTGAAAATACAGCGCGCGCGCCAGAACGAAACGCTGTGATTACCGACTCCGATGTTGCGCAATTTAGCAGCATAACAACGAATACCTCTGGATGAATACTATTCACCTTATATGCCAGATCAAATCCCGTGCCGGGAATTGAATTCAGGTCAGAGCTGATTACGACGATATCTATCTTCCTTATTGCGAGTTCACGCAAAAGATCAGCGCAATCCAGAATCATCGCATCACAATCACATACCCGTCTGAGGGCCATCGCCAGGAGATCACCACTCATTGAATCGCGATCCACGATCAGTACTTGATAATTTTGAGTGCCGCTTTGAACCAACTTCACGACTTTCCTCCAGAACACACAAGGGAACAAACAAAAAAGTTAAGTGGAAGGCCCAAGGCTAGATACATGCAATACTTGGATAGATGCAAACGGCTTCCGCATAGATGGTTAACGCAATAGTACCCACGCAGTAACCTAGAGATATCCCTCGTTCGCAGTGTTCTTTAGGCGGCCGGTGATCGGTTTTATACAGACCTCTTGCGTGAAGTGCTGATCCCGCAGGGGGTCGCATATAAACTCTCTTCTCTATTAAGCAATCTTTTGGCTCACGCGTTCTGAGGGGTTGATTCCTCTATCCGATCACTCGGAATAGAGAGACGCTCCACTAAGGCACTCTGAATTTCTCACGCATTTTTCAAACATTCGGCGTCTTGTTCCCTTGCTGATAGCGGGATATTCTCGGGACACTTATGGAAGTGCTCGACATCACTATGCACCGTAGAACAGCGACCCGCTACAAATTGCGCCTCCCTGTGATCTTCAAGTGGAACGACGGGACTGACCATACTGGTGGCGGTTTTACAAGCGATGTATCCCTTGATGGGGCACTCATTGTCAGCAGCAGTTGCCCTAAAACGGGATCTACTATACGGCTGGAAATCCTATTGCCATCACCCGACTGTAGTGGTGAGGAACTCAAGATTGAATGTGTAGGCGAAGTAACGCGAGTTGAAGAGCGTGTTGGATCGGTTGCCTTTGGAGTTCATTGTATTTTCGACGACGAACACTTGACTCGCGAGTTCCTAAATTAACGAACTAGGACAATCAGTCAATTAGTTGGCTGACTGTCACGATACTTGCTTTGGAAGCACAGAAAATTGGGACTCCTCATTGCACCTGAGGTAAACCGAATTTAATCGGATGTCCCTAATGAGATTGAAAGCGGTCTTGTGACCCAGAGGGCGAAGCTAGGTCCTGGCAGTGATGATTTGTACTCCTGGAGAAAGAAGATGAACAGCACGTCAGAAAGAGATATTTCCCATCCACAATGGTTTGCAGTATGGACAAGATCCAGACAAGAAAAGATCGCAGCTTCGATGATCGAAGCTCTCGACATTCCAATCTTTCTTCCATTGAAATCAGAGCTTCACCAGTGGAGCGATCGAAAACGCAAAATTACTATCCCACTATTCAGTGGCTACCTATTTGTCCAGATGAACATTGCCAAGGATAGTCGGCTTCAAATCTTGAAAGTGCCAGGGGTGGTCGGATTCGTCGGGAACCACACAGGACCTTTACCCATTCCGGACCAGCAAATTGAAAACGTTCGGACACTGCTGGACGCAGGTATCGACTACATCGTCGGCCCCTTACTTAAAGAGGGTGACAGAGTCAGGGTAATCAGAGGTTCCCTATCTGGGATTGAAGGAACCGTGGTTCGGACCGGCTCAGATACACGGCTAATCTTATCGGTTGATTTAGTAAGGCAGTCCCTAAGTATTCGCATCCCTAGCAACGATGTCCAGTTGATTGGCGAACAGGCAGCCTGATCGTGTACATAACCGGCAGACATGTGGCTTGGTACACAGAGAACGCAATCAAGTGAGGAGCACTTCATGAAAGACATTCACCCTTTCACTCTGACACTGGTGGCTTTAGCTTTTGCTGCAGTGAGCAGTCGCGTCCCAGCACAACAGCAGGTTGTTGCAGTCTCAACACCGTCAGGGCACTCTACCGATGGTCCTACGCTCGAGCAGCGTCACCCACGATATGAGCTGCAGCGGGAAGACGTGGTAATGCTGACATTTCCTCTGTCGCCAGAGTTCAATCAGACGGTGACAGTCCAGCCAGATGGATATATCAGCCTGCAAAATGCGGGAAGCATCTACGTGAAGGGGCTTACCGAGCCGGAGCTTTCGACCGCTGTGAAGAACGCTTACAAAGGAACGCTCCATGACCCCATCGTCAACGTTGACATTACGGACTTCCAAAAGCCCTTTTTCATCGTTTCCGGTCAGGTGGGAAAGCCAGGACAGTATGAATTACGTTCTGATATCACTGTCTCCCAAGCACTGGCAATCGGTGGTGGCATGACAATGCAAACGGCGAAATCGCAGGTTTTCCTCTTTCATCGAACCAACGATAACTGGTATGCGGTAAAGAAGATTGATCTAAAAGACATTCTCCACGGAAAGAATGTGAACGAAGACGTGATGATTCAGCCGGGAGATATGATCTACGTTCCGGAAAATCGTATCTCTGTTTTCCGCAAGTATGTGCCGTACTCCTTAAACGCGGGCAGCTATCTTTCGCCCACGCCGTTTTAAGTTTCCGCGTTTCTACGCACACGACGAACTCTTTCACTGAAGGGACCTAGCGTTATGAGGCAAACCATTACACAACGCAATCACGGAAGCAACACTTCGGATATCTCCATCCGCGATGTAGTCGCTCCCCTCTTCCGTCATAGACGTACCCTCCTGACCACGTTTTTCTCGCTGCTTGTGCTGACCACCCTTATTGGAGTGCTGAAAGGATATTCCTATCGCTCCCACATGGCGATCCTGGTAAATCGTGAACGGCTTGATCCGCTCGTATCGACTGAGGCCACAACTCAACAGGTCACCACGAGTACTCCAGTGACTCCCGAAGAGGTCAACTCTGAGATAGAGCTGCTGACCAGTCGCGATGTTCTTGAGCAGGTCGCTCGCGAAAACGGGATGGATAAAATACCGAATGGATTTTCTCTTGAAAAGTTGTTGCACCCAAATCGGACCGAGCAAGATCGTCTCGCGCTTGCGGTCAAGGCGCTCGCCGCGAACATAAAGACCAAAGTCACGACCAAGACGAACATTATCGAAGTCACATATTCATCCTCGGATCCCCAACTCGCATACGGAGTATTGAATTCTCTGGGCCGCCTTTACACCGCGAAACATGTTGCGGTTCACAGGCCTGCTGGTTCATACAACTTCTTTGCCACGCAGACAGACAAATATCAGAAGCAGCTCGAAGATGCGGAAGATAAATTGCGCGCTTTCGCCAAGCAGAATGGGACCGCCGCGCCAGATGTTCAGATAACGAACATGTCGCTTCAGTTGGCCAACTCGATTGGCGCTCAGCACGCTGCCCAGCAAGCGATAGCCGCCGACGAAAAGCGGATCCAGAACGACCGAGAGCAGATGAGCAAAACTCCACAGCGATCTGCAACAACGCAGATGAGTTCAAGCGCCGATAAGCTTCTCGACGACCTGCAAGCCAGTCTTCTTGCCGCACAGACCAAACGTACGCAATTGGCACTGAAATATGACGAAAAATATCCGTTGGTTCAAGAGGCCGATCAAGAAATCGCGGAAACAAAAGCGGCAATTGCAAAGGCCGAGAGCACGCGCTACGTCACACAATCGACGGATCGTGATCCAACCTTTGAATTGCTGCGGGAAGACCTCGCCAAATCACAAAGTGATCTGGCTGCGCAACGCGCTGCTCTGGCCGCCAGCAAAACCGGTATCCAAAACCTGCAGTCGCAGATGGTTAATCTCGATCAGCTATCGATTGAACAACAGGACCTTTTACGCGAGGCTAAGTCCGACGAAACCAACTATCTGCTTTATGAAGGAAAGCGAGAGCAAGAACGGGCCACCGATGCCTTGGATAACACGAGAATTGCAAACGTAGCGATTGCTGTACCGCCAGCTATTCCGGTGCTACCTCAATACGGATTGTCCATCATCTTGCTTGCGGCTTTCGGTTTGAGCCTGGCAGTTAGCTTGGCAACTGTCTACACCCTCGATTACATGGATTCCTCTTTCCATACGCCGGCACAGGTAGTAGAAACGCTTGGAATTCCTATCGTCATCAGTGTCCCCAGGAAGACGGCATAGGACGGATTGTCTATGATCGCGCAACATTTCAAGCTACGAGAGCAGCCATTCGGAGTTACTCCCGATCCGAAATATATGTTCCCGAGCACCTCGCATCGTGAAGCACTCGCTTCGCTTCTCTATGGGCTACAATCCGGTCTCGGCTTTGTCTCGCTGATTGCAAAGCCCGGCATGGGAAAAACCACGCTTTTGTTTGAGGTATTGAGCAGACTTCGAGATACCAAAACAACAGTATTCCTCTTTCAGACGATCACGACGCCTATGGACCTGCTTCGTGCGATCTTAATCGATCTGGGAGCAAAGGATGTACGAAAGAGCCTGGTTGATCTACAAACTCAATTAAACAAGGTCCTGCTTAATCAACACGCTGCACACAGATCTGTAGTAGTCGTACTCGATGAAGCTCAGAACCTCAACGATTCCGTACTCGAAACGGTTCGAATGCTATCGAATTTCGAGACTTCAAGCCAGAAGTTGATGCAAATCGTCCTTGCTGGTCAACCTCAACTGGCCGAAAAGCTCATGACCTCTGATTTGCTGCAACTCCGTCAACGAATATCGATCTTCGCCCATTTGACGCCGCTTTCCATGAACGAAACAGCAGCGTACATCCGCCATCGGCTTAGGTACGCAGGGCTGGAAACGGAAGAGTCTATCTTTACTCCTTCCGCGTTGGCATTGATTGCACGACACAGCGAAGGCATACCGCGAAATATCAACAACCTTTGCTTCAATGCAATGTCTCTGGCGTTCGCGTTAAAGCGTCACAAGATCGATTCGGAAATCGTCAACGAAGTTATTTCAGATCTGAGCGTTAAAGAACATCTGCTATCCGCCGAAGGGGGCCAGCTGGGATTTGCAGAAAGTGCGCCTCTCGAAATCTCAGAAGAGAAAGAAGAGATTTTCATAAGCTCCGATGACCATCCAGCCCAATCAGACGTCGGTAGTCTCATCGCGTCGTCTGAACATTTAATTCCGGAACCGCAGAACCATGACCTACAGACCAATGCATCACAAATCTACGAATATTACGATCCCATTTCGAGCGATAATCCTCTCCAAATATCGAGTGAGAAAGAATTAGCCGATTTGGATACCGAGATAACGTCAAACAACGTTGCGCTTCTCGACAGCCCCGCATTCGCAGGTTTCGAACGCCACTCAAGGTGGGGCTCAAATTCAGCGTCATGGAAGCTTGCAGCCGTCGTTACTATCGCATTTGTGACAGGAGTGTGCGTATGGTTTGGAATAGTTGACTATCGAGTAGTTTTTCCGGGGCGTGTTATTCAGGCCAGCTCTGAAGCCATGCCTGCGCTCAGCACAGACGACAGTCAAAGTGCCGATCAACCGAAATCTGTGCCCAGCACTGCGCACGCGCACAGAGGATCGGTACGCGTAAGGAAAGCCGAATCGCTCTCCGCGCTTTGCGACAGTGTCTACGGTAAATGCACTCCCGAACTAATCGAGCAGCTACTCGCATCCAACCCCTCCGTTCTCTACCCGAACCGTCTGAACCCAGGACAGATCATTACACTTCCCCTCGACACTCACAATGCCAAAACAGAAAGGTGAGCGCAGATGTGTACGGCAGCACATCGGCGCAAGGAGATAGGAAAACCATGAGCAAGCATTTCGAACTATTGCAGGAACTGGAGAGAGAACAGTCCCGACGCTCTGAATCCATTCCAGCACCTGTCTTTCCACATGAGGAGTTGATTGCTGGAAGCAGTGATCAAAGTCGATGGGCTACTGATGAGGCCTTGCGCCTGGTACAGCAGATCTTTCTGCAGAAAACGCAAGATCCGCCGCGTGTCGTCGTATTCGCAGGCGTTGACCACCGAAGTGGATGCAGCCAGATCTCCGCGTCTGTGGCCGAGGTTCTTGCCAAGCATTCGACTGAACCAGTGTGTCTGGTGGAAGCCAACTTCCGCTCCCCTGCTCTTCCTGAGATGTTCGGCACCACAAATCATCATGGTCTGGCAGACGCCCTTCGGCGTAAGGAGCCTATCTCTTCATTCGTTAAGCCTTTGTCTCAGGATAAACTTTGGTTGCTTTCTTCCGGGAAGCTAGCGGACGACTCTCCGGAGTTGTTCTCTTCTTCTAACTTTGCTGGAAGGATCACTCAGCTCCGCCAACAGTTTGACTTTGTAGTCATCGATGCGCCGCCGCTGACGCACTATTCCGATGCCGTTGCAATTGCCAAGCACACGGATGGTCTTGTGCTGGTTCTGGAAGCAAACTCAACCCGGAAAGAAGCAGCAACGGCGATAACGCAGACCCTACGCTCCGCGGATATACCTATTCTCGGAGCGGTGTTGAACAAGCGAACCTTCCCAATTCCCGAACAACTTTATAGACGGATTTAACTTATGCCTCCCGTGACCGGCCACTTTTGGTGATGTCGTAGGTGAGGAGCGCAACTCCCATACCACCGCTTGGGAGCACAGTTCGCAAAGGTTCAGTCTTTCCGGGACGGAGCACAAGTATCACAAACCGCGGATTAGTTTGATTGCATTCTCTTGCGAGGATGCATTGCTGGCTTGTCTTCACTCGATCAGCTTTCCTTTTGATTTCGAGAGTCTGATGATTCTGTTTCGCCTGCAGCTGCCTTAGGTGAACAGAGACTTATTTAGGAACGTAAGGCACAGTGCGGTCTGTTGAATAGAACGAGTCACGCACTTACCCAAGGAGGATACGACTTGAGACTCGCAGAAGAGGATGTAGTTGTTTGCGGTGCAGGTGGTTTCATTGGAGGCCATCTGGTTAAGAGTCTTCTCACCAATGGCGTTAACGTAATTCGAGCCGTGGACATCAAACCCATAGGAGAGTGGTACCAAGCCTCATCTCAAGTCGAGAACGTGGAGGCTGATCTCAACGAGATCAATAACTGCCGAGATGCAGTCTCCGGTGCAACAGTAGTATTCAACCTTGCTGCGAATATGGGCGGCATGGGGTTCATTGAAAACAACAAAGCGCTTTGCATGTTAAGTGTTCTCATTAACACGCATTTGCTTATGGCGGCAAAAGAGGCACATGTTTCGAGATTTTTCTTTTCGTCATCGGCCTGCGTGTACAACGCCGACAAACAGCGAGACCCACGAGCAACAGCACTTCGCGAGTCAGATGCCTATCCCGCTCTGGCTGAAGACGGATATGGATGGGAGAAGCTCTTCAGCGAACGCATGTGCCGGCATTTTGAAGAGGATTTCAACCTCGAGTGTCGTGTAGCTCGATTTCACAACGTTTATGGACCAATGGGGACATGGACGGGGGGCCGTGAAAAAGCGCCTGCCGCTATTTGCCGCAAGGTCTTGGAAGCAAAGTTCTCAGGCAATCACGAAATCGAAATATGGGGAGATGGCAAACAGTCGCGCAGCTTCATGTATATCGATGACTGCACTAAAGGGACCGAGATGATTGCGGAGGCAGATATCCATGAGCCGATCAATCTAGGTAGTAGCGAACTCGTGACAATTGATCAACTTGTCGACATTGCGGAGGATTTCGCAGGAATCAAGCTCACGCGCAGATACAAACTGGATGCTCCTAAAGGTGTGAATGGCCGCAATAGTGACAATACTTTGATTCGGCGGCGCCTTTCATGGGAGCCATCTACTTCCCTGCGGGACGGCCTGCGAGAGACATATGACTGGATCAGTTCTCAGATGGAGGTTGGCGTCCATGCAGAATCCCGAGCTTAAAGAACGACGCAAGAGTTTGAGAGTAAGGTGCTCGGCTGGGGAGCCACGCGCGAACCTACTAGGTGTCGGAATCAGCGCGATTTCAATGACTGACGCGATTTACTACACGGATCGTCTTCTCCAGTCAGACATGCAGGCTTATGTCTGTGTCACAGGCGTTCATGGCGTCATGGAAGCGCAAACGGACGAGAGATTCCGGTCGATCTTAAATGCTTCTTTCCTCACCACTCCCGACGGCATGCCTACCGTATGGGTCGGTCATTGGCAGGGGCACGACAAGATGGCGCGTGTTTCCGGCCCGGAATACATGCTGGAAATGTGTCAGTTATCCGTCGAACGGGGTTATACGAATTACCTCTATGGGGGCAAGCCAGGTGTTGCAGAAGAGCTTAGGGACTCCCTCCTGGCGCGCTTTCCAGACCTTAAAATTGTGGGCACTTACACCCCGCCGTTTGGCCCACTGGATAAGGATCAGGAATTGTATCTAGAACGCCAACTCGCGAGGGTACAGCCTGACATCCTCTGGTGTGGCATAAGCACGCCCAAGCAGGAAAGATTTATGTCACAGTATTGTGGCAAACTCCCTGTAAAGCTCATGGTAGGCGTGGGCGCGGCTTTCGATGTCCATAGCGGACACAGTAAAGATGCGCCCGATTGGGTTAAAAACGCCGGCATGCATTGGTTCCTTCGGATGCTGAGAGAGCCACACAGGCTGACCGGACGATACCTAAAAAATAACCCGCGCTTTCTTTGGCTTATGTGTCTCCAACTCATCGGCCTGCGTCGGTATCTCATCATGACACCCGCGAGAACGACGGCACGTCCGCAAACTGATAGGCCTGTGCCAGTACTCGGCCAGCGAGCTGGTTGACCGTTACAGGCTAGTCGATTCAAACAATCCGGATGTGTACACGGAACCGGAGGAGATTATCAAGATGCTGTCGTTACGACGCTCGCCAACGCCAACCATGAGGAAGGCATGAGGTACATATCAAAATGGCTTCCCCGCAGTGACCTGAAGAAGAACACTTTGTGGGTCATGCTGGGAAATGGGCTTAAGTTGATTATCCAGGCTGCGTATTTTGTCATCATTGCACGCAGTCTGGGACCAGAACAGTACGGCGCATTCGTGGCTGTAGTTGCAATAGCAGCAATTCTCTCTCCCTTCGTAGGACTCGGAACAAGCAATCTGATCATTCGAAATGTGGTTCAAGATCAAGCCGCTTTTTCAAGTTCCTGGGGAAATGGACTTTTCATAACCATAGTCTCTGGACTTTGCGGATTGGCATTGATCAGCAGCTGCAGATTTCTTCTGCCGCGAAGCATCCCTTGGGCAATCCTTCTATTGGTCGCTTCCTCGGATTTGATATTGGGTCGGCTGACCGACCTTTGCGCATTTGCGTTCGGAGCCATGGAGAGGTTTCGAGCGACAGCTCAAATCAACGTCTATTCCAGTCTTGCGAGGCTGATTGGTCTGCTGGTCCTTGTGAGCATAATCCATCACCCTAGTGCGGAACAGTGGGCGGTTGTCTATCTCGCAGCAACTGCGATAGTAACAGTTGGATCCGTGACTGCGGTGTTCGCTACCTTGGGCAAGCCTTCACTCGCACTACCTCAGCTACGACGAGATTTGCTAGAAGGCTTCTACTATTCAGCCGGGCAATCAGCTCAGAGTGTATACAACGATATCGACAAGACAATGTTGGCTCGCCTGGGTGACCTCTCGGCAACAGGCATCTATGGAGCTGCATATCGGCTGATCGATGTTTCCCTGGTCCCAGTCAAATCAGTTCTGTCAGCGGCTTATCCAGGGTGTTTTCGGGCAGGACAAGAAGGCATTTCCGGCTCCATCAAATACATGAAGCGGCTTCTTCCCAAACCAGTTGGGTTTGCGATCGTTATTGTGTTTTCGCTATTTTTCTTTGCTCCCGTTCTTCCTCACATTCTCGGCAAAGAATACACAAACGCTGTGATGGCGTTGCGGTGGCTTGCATTACTGCCGTTTCTTAAAACATTCCACTTCTTCTTCGCGGATGCGCTTACAGGAGCTGGCTATCAGGGTATTCGCACCATGATTCAATTTCTGGTTGCCGGCGTGAATGTTCTGGTCAATCTATGGATCATCCCAGCTTACTCTTGGAGAGGTGCTGCCTGGTCAAGCCTAGGTTGTGATGGCTTACTAGCATGCCTATATGTCGTAGCTCTTGCAAGTCTATCGAGACGGCAAGAACGAAGATCCCAACTCGTCGCAGCGGAAGTCGGCGATTTCTAACAACCTGCTGAGAGGAAATGGACAGATGCATGAGGCGCCATTGGTTAGCATCCTTGTTAACAATTACAATTATGGTCGATTTCTTAGCGAGGCCATCGATAGTGCCTTGGCTCAAACCTACGCAAACATAGAGGTAGTAGTCGTAGATGATGGGTCCACCGATAATTCGGCGGAGGTACTTGCCACTTATGGCGATCGTATCCGTTTGGTGGCTAAGGAAAATGGTGGTCAGTCATCTGCTTTCAATGCCGGCTTTCAAGTTAGCAGAGGCCCTCTCATATGCTTCCTCGATTCCGACGATATTTTCGAACCACACAAAGTGGCACGTATCGTCGAGATCTTCGCCGGTGACTCTGAGATCGGATGGTGCTTTGACAGAGCTCGCCACTTTGAGGACACCACAAAAGAGTGGTTTCCTTGGACTGCCAACGTGCATAAGGGCAAGATCGATGCGCGCGGCATTGTGGCCAACGGCCACGCACCTTACGTTTTCACCAGCACTTCCGGTCTTTCGTTCAGACGAGAGACTCTCGGCCACATTCTTCCAATGCCTGAGACGTTGCGAATTAAGAGTGGAATTTCAAGCGACAACTATTTAAAGTTCGCAGCCTATTCCTTATCGAGTGGATGGCTCGTATCAGAACCTTTGACTCTCCAGCGAATTCACCGAAGCAATGCATACACACGAAGAGTAAGCGACAAGGCAAGGATCGTCGGTCTCTCCGACATTTTGCTTGGAATGTGTCTGTCCCGAGAATTTCGCATTCTCCAACATCTTGGGACGAAGATATTTGCTCACGGATTGGGAAAGCTTTGGGCAACAGGCGGACTTGAACTCGAGCATCGAGAGATCGCAGGCACTTTCCTAAAGTCGCTTTCGCCCCAACTCAGAATCGAAGCCATCTTGCGGGCGATGTGGTGGGGAGCATCGGAAAAATTCCGTCGCCAGTCGTGGGACCACTAGCCACAGTACGGCCGGTCTACATAATGGCCATATCTGCCGGGAGACCTTACTCGCCTTTGAGCCATTGTTTCTTTGATGGTTGTTGTAGCTACCCAATCATCACGCCATAGCACATGGAATGAATAAACCATGACCATACCCAAACACATTGTCAGTCTGATTCGAGACAGCTATTTCGTTTGCGTCTTCGTACTTACGATTGGCGCATTTGCGTCATTGTTCCTGGACACAGGAGATCTTGCGACAGCTAGCCAAGGATCACCCTACCTCAAGGCTGTTTCCGCGACGATCTTTGGAATAGCGTTCATCCGCGTTTTCTTGCGGAGACGCGATGCCGTGGCTTTACTGCGGGAGAACAAAGCCCTCGTTCTATTTCTTGTTCTAACACTGAGCTCCTTTCTTTGGTCGATTGACCGCAATGAGACGCTCCATACCTGGGTAACGCTGTTCAGTTCCACTCTGGTCGCTCTTGATCTGAGCATCCACTACTCCTTTGAAAAGCAACTGCGTTTGCTCTGCATTGCGCTGGTATCAATAGTGGCTTTGAGTGTATTCGTCGAACTGCTGGCACCAGGACTGATACCTGGTCAGGAGATGGAAGGTTCAGCATGGCATGGACTCTTCGGTGTTAAAAACGTTTTTGGCAAAACGGTATGCCTCACTGTAGCCGCGTGTCTGTGCACGTTTCGTAAGTCATTTGTCGTCAGGTTTGTCACGGTCGCGTGTGGAATCGTGATCGGGATTCTTTCTCAATCAACAAGTTCCGTCGGATATATGGCGATCGTCGTAGCGGTATTTGCGCTCTTGCCGGTCTTGAAATGGAAGCCGGTCCCGCGCAGAATTGCCCTCTGCAGCATTGCCCTTGGCTCACTGCTCACAATCTACTACGTCAGTACCAATCTCGATTCGGTAACCACACACCTCGATAAAGATCCTTCCCTCACGGGTCGCACAGACCTGTGGCGATATGCCATCGACAGCATAAAAGACAAGCCTCTACTGGGATATGGATACGAAGCATTCTGGACTTATGATTCTGTGCCCGCCAGGAGGATTCGGGAAGCGATCAACTGGGACAGTGCCCCTCATGCTCACAACGGCTATATCGACCTCACCCTGGAAGTAGGTCTCATCGGCCTTCTCGCCTATCTGGTGTTGTTGGCGATTCTAGGTAAAAGAGCATATGTCTACTTCATGAATGGACCGGAAGGCTATAGGAGATGGCCTGCTACCTTTCTTGCGTTTACGTTCTTTTATCAACTCACAGAGAGCTCTATGGTTGGTACCGGCTGCCTTTGGATCATCTTCTGCGGTCTGCTGCTGTCGCTAAATTCAGAACAGGAATTGGCGATCGTTGAAGACGAGATGCCTCTGAGCATGGCCCGCTTTAGAGCTCATCTATCAACCGACATCCCTTTATAACCTTGCTCTACGGTGCACCACCTCTCTTGCTCACGATCACCGTCTTGATCCTTTTCGCTTCAGATCTATCTTCCGGGAGGCTTGAAACCCATGCGTAAGGTTCTGATTGTCCAGTCGGAAATGAAACATTACCGTCTGGCATTTTTCGAGGGACTGTATAAAGCACTTCAACGGGACGGCATCGTGTTAACCGTAGCGTATAGCAACTCCAACACCCTTCAAGCGGAACGGAAAGACCGAATTGATTTACAGCCGCCGATTGGCAAGCGTGTCAAAGGCCGTTGGTTTTTCGGACGCTTCATCTATCAAGACGTCTGGGAGGACGTACTTGCGTCGGATCTAGTGATTGTCGGATCGGAGGTGAAATTTCTCATCAATCCAGCAATCATGACAATGTCTGCACTTGGCCTTAAAAAGGTCGCTTTCTGGGGACTCGGTCCGAATCGGCATCCCGACCGCTCTCCGATGACGGAATGGTTTAAACAGCACTTTTTCACATGGGTGGACTGGTGGTTCGCATATACCGAATCTATCGCTGACTACCTGAAGTCAAGGGGCATGTCTCCAGACAGGGTCACCAACGTACAGAACGCAACTGACACAGCAGAGCTCAAACAACTTATCAGCAATATTTCCGAAGAAGAGGTCGAAGAAGCAAAAATCGCTCTTACCGGACAGTCTTCGAGTCGGATCGGCCTGTATTGCGGATTCATCGGCGCGATCAAAGAGCTTCCCTTCTTGCTTGAAGCCGCCCGCTCGGCCAAGAAAAAGTGCCCCGAATTTCATCTCATAATCGTTGGCGATGGCCCTGATCGAGTTCAGTTGCAGCGTGAAATAGAGCATGAGCCGTGGATTCATTATGTCGGCTTCAAGAACCACGAACAAGGTGCCATCTATTACAAAATGGCTGATGTTTTTCTTTTGGGTGGAACGGTCGGCTTGGCTGTCGTGGATTGTTTCGCCGCTGGACTGCCTCTGATAGCAACCGTTCTTAATACGCATCCGCCTGAGATTAGTTATGTCAAACATGGCCACAACGGCCTGCTCGTCGCCCATGATGTTCAAGCATTCACGGATTCCATTCTTAATGTTCTCTTCGATCCATCCTTGATGGAGCGCCTTCGCCGTGGCGCGCATGAAAGCGGAAACCAATACACCATGGAGGCCATGGTCGAGAACTATAGGGTTGGGGTTCATAAGTGCTTAGCCATGCGTAAATCAGCTTCCTCTTCTTTCGCAAGAGAATCCCTCACCAGAACTGCTAATGATTGATCCTCGATATTACTGATACGCGGCTTCACTCTGATTGAGCCAAACCAATGTTGTAGCAGCAAAAACCGGATGCGGTCGTCCGATCGTCTCCAGGAGGAAGAGTCGCTTGCCCGACATCAAGCTCAAGATTTTGGGGGCGCCCGCATTTGACCCCAGAACAGGTAATCCATATTGCTCGCTTCTCTATGAACATTTACAGGAGTTAGGTGTCGAAGTTGAAGAATTCTCTTTGCGCCGGGCGTTGTTTGGAAGACACCAGGTTTTCCATTTTCATTGGCCGGAACGCCATTTGGGTAGCCATTTGTTAAAAGCGATTGCGGGGATACATCTCGTCCTTGCTTGTATCGTGTGGGCCAAGTCTCGTAAAACACGCGTTTTTTGGACTGCACACAACCTGGTCAGCCATAGACGCCGGCATCCTCGATTGGAATCTTATTTCTGGTTTCTTTTTACTCGCCTCCTTGACGGAGTGATTTTCCTCAGCTCTGACGGACTCATCGCTGCTCAAAAACAATTTCCGGGTCTCAAGAATGTTCCAGGATTTGTTGTACCTCACGGCCACTATCGAAGCGTTATTCCATGCGATGTAGATCGTGAAAATGCTCGCAAATCACTTGGCCTTCCGGCAGAGTGCCGCGTTTTTCTCTTCTTCGGAAGAATCAGTGGATATAAAAACGTCCCGCATCTGATTCGATCTTTTCGTCAATCTGCGTATCAGGAATGGCGCCTCTGTATTGTGGGCAATTTATCTCCAGACGTCGCATTGAATGAACTGATCAGTTCCGTTCATGGCGATCCCCGAATCTTACTTCGTATCGGTTGGGTTTCAACAGAAGATATCCAGACTCACTTCCGCAGCGCAGATCTCATGGTGCTGCCGTACCGTGAGATCTCCAACTCGGGAAGTGCGTTGCTGGCTTTATCGATGGACCTGCCGTTGTTGACTGTTGCGCAGGGTGCCTTACCCGAATTGCAACAAAACGTTGGCAAAGAGTGGATCCGCTTCTATGAAGGCGAGCTGACCTCAAACGATCTCAGCCAAGGAATTGACTGGGCGATGCATACCAGCCGTTCTGATCGAGCACCTCTCGAAGCGTTTGAATGGCCTGCAATCGCTCAGATGACCTTAAACGCATTTCGAGCCGTGATTCTTAACACCGAAAACCAGAAAGAATTCGGTTTTGGTCTTGAACTTAAGTAAATCCAGACCAAGCAATAGAAAATGCGACAAACACAAGGACAAGAGATGGAAGATGTGTTAATTGTGGGCCAGACCCCACCGCCGATCAATGGCCAAACGACCATGATCGAGGAGCTTTTGAAAGGTCGATATCATGGCATCAGGCTGCACCACGTTCGCACGAAGTTTTCACGAAACATCGAGGAGGTTGGTAGTTTTCAGTTTCGAAAGATTCTGATTCTGCTAAGCACTTTTGTAGACATCGTTCGCGCTCGATTGAGGAGCCGGGCCAAAATTTTGTACTTCCCTCCAGCGGGACCGAATCTGATCGCAGTGATCCGAGACATCTTGCTGCTGGCGGGAACTCGCTGGATGTTTCAATTCACTGTCCTTCATTTCCACGCTGCAGGCCTAACCGAAATCTATCCCAGGCTCCCGCGATTACTGAGACCCTTGTATAACATTGCATACCGTAATGCTGATCTCGCAATTTTTACCGCCCACAGCAGTTCGGTAGCCGGCTCCGTATTGGGTGCAAGATCGATCTCTATCGTTCCCAATGGAATTCCTGACTGCGCAGAAAAGCATACGTTAAATAACAGGCATATCGAGCCCTATGTTCCCTGCATTCTCTTCATGGGAATTCTATGCGAGGGGAAAGGTCTTCTTACTCTGATTGACGCTTGTTCGCTCTTAAAGGAAAACGGAATATCTTTTCGAGTGGTGTGCGCAGGTACGTACGGCTTTGGTACCACTTGCGAGGAGATCGATGCTTTGATAGCGAGCCGGGGGCTTAAACAACATTTCAGTTTCCCCGGAGTTGTGTTTAACGACAAGAAGGCAGAGGTATTCAAGGAAGCAGATGTCTTCTGTTTTCCCAGCCATTATTTCGCTGAGAGCTCGCCTGTCGTTTTGATTGAGGCTATGAGCTTCCGGTTACCGATCGTGACAACGAACTGGCGCGGCATTCCCGACATTGTTGGTGGCAGCGGCGGCGCCTTTGTAGTTGAACCAAAGAGGCCGGATCTCGTCGCTGAATGCCTTGCCAAGCTCCTTACCGATCAGGAACTACGAAATGTCATGGGTAGAAAGAATCGTATTTGGTTTTCAGAGAACGGAACAATCGAGAAGCATCGAGAAAGGATTGAGTCAGCTCTACTCAGCATTCAAGGTCTCTCGCAAAATCATCTGTTGTGAGAAAGTATCTTTTTCCGTGCATATCGACGACGAACGACCTTTGAAGGAGTGCGGCTCCCGTATATCAAGGAATATTGTTACAGTCAGGAATTTCGTCAACATCTCAACCTGGTAAATGTGGAAGACTCGCCCGAACACTATCTTAAGCTTGCTCGGAGCTACACCTTTCGCGATGCGTGGCTGCCGGCTGGCAAGTTCGACAAGGCTCTCCACAAGGTAGCAACCATAGCCGCAATACCGTTAAACGAAGGCTTCTCAACGCGGCAATCTGTACAGGGTCTTCGCGGTAGGCCATCATTTCAGAGTTCGGCAGATATGCTCTCGAGTTCAGTTCCGAGCACGAAGAATACGGGCGCTATTTCAGATATTTTCATTGCCCCGAAGAACACTATTTCCAAGCAATCCTTCAAAACTCACCCTTTGTCTATGAAGCATCCCTGTTCTTACCTACACCGGACGTGGAATGTGGAAGACGGCAAATCTTCATGTGATTCACCACTCTTTGAGAAACATCCACACAGCTGATGATTTCGACGAGGTTATGCAATCAAAGCGCTGCTTTGTACGCAAGGTGAACACGGAGGCTTCAACGCCACTCCTGGACCGAATCGACACTTCCGTTGGATTGAACCCAATAACGTATCACCCGATTCTAGTCAAAGCATGATAGCCAAAATGGAACACTACGACCAGCGACGATATCAACTTCCATCGCCCACAAATACACGAATTCACATCCAACGGCATCCTATGAAAGAGCAGTAGCAGTGTCTTTCTATTCACACACCCAGGAGACTTTGCCCATGCAAGCACCAACCCGGGATGTTCACTCCGTTTGTGAACGAATTTTAAGAATGCGGGATGCTCACCCGTCTTCTATTGCCTTGAGCTACGGAGTTCAACAGCTAACCTATGAAGAATTAGTCTGCAAAGCAGATCTATTCTCGCGGCACTTGATCAAGCTTGGCCTTTCTTCAGGACAAGCCGTTGCTATCTGCATGGAACGTTCTTTTGAGTGGATCGTCGCGGCACTCGGAGTCATGCAGGCAGGTGCGGCGTACGTACCCCTCGATCCGGCATGGCCAGATGCGCGATTACAAGCCGCGGTGCGAGACAGTGGAGCGCGTGTTCTGGTGGCCAGGACCTGTATGCTCAATCGCCTGCAGCTTGACGTCATCGGCCTCGATCCAGCTCGTGACGCTGCGGAAATTGCCGCGGCTCCAGAGGCAGATCGACGGGTAATCGATCCACAAAGTCTCGCCTACATCATCTATACTTCCGGAACCACTGGAGTTCCTAAGGGTGTCGAGATTACTCATGCTAATCTCGATCACCTCATCCGCTGGCATGAAAGCGCATTTCATGTTACCCCCGACGATCGATGTAGTCATCTCGCGGGCCTAGGGTTTGATGCCGCCGTGTGGGAAATATGGCCCAACCTGAATGCGGGTGCCTGTCTATGTCTAGCAGGGGAGGCATTACGAACGTCGCCGGAACTACTGCAGAGCTGGCTGATTCGTGAGAGGATAACGATCGCTTTTGTCCCTACGGTCCTTGCTGCACGTTTGATCCAGATGGAATGGCCGGCCACCGTAGCTCTACGGTTTTTACTTACCGGGGGCGACGCCTTGCTGAAGGGTCCTACATCGCAGCTACCATTCGAAGTCATCAACAACTACGGCCCAACAGAGTGTACGGTCGTCGCAACCTCCGCGCTCCTCAAAACTGGCGCAACAGGAACTCCGCCTATTGGACGCTCAATATCGGGCACAAACGTTTATCTCCTCAACGAGCGCGGCGAGCAGGTCGAGAAAGGAAGCGAGGGTGAGATTTATATCGGTGGTGATGGAGTAGGACGAGGCTATAGAAATTTGCCCGTCATGACCCAGGAGTACTTCCTCGCCGACCCGTTTACCGGATCGCCGACGGCTCGTATGTATCGCAGCGGTGACCGTGGGATTGAACGTGAGGATGGAGAAATCGAGTTTCGCGGAAGATACGATCGCCAGGTAAAGATACGCGGATATCGAGTGGAGTTGGATGAGATTAGTACTGCTCTCAATGGACACCACGCAATCGACTTCGCGACTTCAATCGTGAAGATCTCGAACAGCGGTGAAAATCAGTTGGTCGCCTATGTCTTGTTCAAGGATGAGCAAACGGAAGTAGGGTCACAGGAGTTACAGGAGCATCTGCTTCGTAGTCTCCCTGACTATATGATTCCGTCGATTTTTGTGCGACTCCGCTCTTTGCCGATATCGTCGAGTGGAAAACTTGATCTGAAGAAACTCGACGAATCGAGTGATCTGGAAACATTGGACAAAGTTGCTGCGGTACAACCTTCGACGCCAACCGAAGAGAAATTGCTCGGAATGGTGCGCGATTTACTTGGCAACCAGAAGATCGGCATAGATGACAACTTCTTCCTGGCGGGAGGACACTCACTATTGGGAATGCAATTGGTAATGCGCCTTCGTCAGATTTTTGATGTTGATCTGACGCTATCACAACTATTCAAAGCTCCGACCGCGAGACGCCTTGCAGTCGTGCTCGAGACACTGCTTGTCGATGCCATCGATGCTATGAGCGACGAAGAAGCAGAAGCTTATTTATCGGAGTAAAAACTATGCAAGCGTCAAGCGAGGACACGATTGTGCAGCCTGACGAAAGTTTGTCACTTCTACGGCTTCTCGACCCAGATGTCATCTCAGATCCGTATCCGCTCTATCGGCAGTTACGAGAGCTTGAGCCTGTGCACTGGGATCCATACATGCATGCATGGCTGGTCACTGGCTATCCAGAAGTTGTAACGGTGCTGAGAGATTATTCAGCCGACCGGACTCCTCCGCCTGCTTATCTCGACGAGTTGGGGTTGTCCTTCATGAAGCCATTTGCCCAGGTGATGCTTAAGCAAATGTTATTCATGGACGGCGCCATGCATGCTCGGTTGCGCGCCATCTGCGGCGCAGCCATTACCCCACGGAGGGTCGAAGGCTTACGATCCGTGATCGAAACAATTGCGGACGAACTGATCGACAAAATCATCACCCAGGGACATATGGACATGGTCGTTGATTTTGCGAACCCTTTGCCAGCGACCGTGACGGCGAGGATGCTCGGCGTACCGGTTGAAGATCGTGTTCAGCTCCAGGAATGGGTGATTGACATAGCAGAAGTACTCGGCAATTTTCAACATCACCCGGACCGAGTCGCCGAGATCGTCCAAAGTCTGGAAGAAATGAAAAGCTATATTGCGGACCGAATGGAAGAGGAACGCAGACGGCCCACCAACGGTCTGATCTATTCGCTGATGATGGCAGAGGTTGATGGTCACAAGCTTTCGGATGACGAGGTGATTGCTAATGCGATCATCACTCTTATCGGCGGACATGAAACGACCACCAATCTGATCGCAAGCGGTTTTCTCACTCTACTTCGCAAGCCACAGGCTTTCGAACAGTTTCGGAGTCACCCGGAGATCGCAGCATCGGCGGTCGAAGAGTTGCTGCGCTATGAATCTCCCGTCCAACACACTGCAAGAATTGCGCCCGCAGATATGCAGCTAGGCAGAAAAATCATTGAAAAAGGTTCACGAGTTGTGGCTGCTTTGGCGGCCGCAAACCGGGATCCCGTCCGATTTCACGATCCTGATCGCCTGGACCTGCTTCGTGCCGACAATCGACACCTGGCATTCGGTTGGGCAGCACACTTCTGTTTCGGCGCTCCCTTGGCTCGCATGGAAGGGCAAATCGCTTTCAATAAACTTTTGAGTCGAATTTCAAATCCAATATTGTGCGAAGAAAAGTTGAATTGGCGCGGAAATGCCGGCTTGCGCGGTTTGACATCTCTCAACATTAGCTTCGATCCCTCTACCCCCCTCAATTAGAGGCTATATATGGCGACCCGCGAAATACCCCCTGTGCAATCGGAAGGAAGGAAAGACGGCCTATCGGATGCCAAGCGCCGTTTGCTCGAGCAGCGGCTTCGCGGCTCTGCGCCAGGTTGGAAGAAACAGGATGAGTCCATTCATCCACGCCCTCCAGGCGCATCCATTCCCCTCTCGGCCGAGCAACGCAGAGTCTGGCTTCATGCTGCTCAACAGCCTGAATTGCCTGTCTACAACGAGCCCTTCACTATTCGCCGGCATGGCAGTTTCGATCCTGAGATCTTTCGGCAGACGCTTCAGGAAGTCCTTCGACGGCATGAGGCATGGCGCACAAGCTTCGCTCCAGACGGCGAGGAGATCGTTCATCAGCTCCTTCACATACCATTGCCTTTTGTCGACCTCAGCATGCTGCCTCGCACGGAAGCCGAAACTGAATCTCTGCGAATAGCTACTGCAGACACGCGAAAACCCATCTCACTTGATACCGCGCCTCTTTTCCGCGCACATATCATTCGTATAGCTCCTGATGAGCACCGGATCTACTTTACATTTCACCATATTATTTTTGACGGAGTATCCATTGCTCGCGTCTTCATGCCAGAACTGACGTCAATCTATGCGAGTCTTGAGCGTGGAAAGCCATCTGCACTTCCCTTCCCATCGCTTCAGTACGGCGATTACGCTATCTGGAGAGCGCAACACGTCTCTTCTCCCGAAGTGACGCAGCATCTTGCATACTGGCTTGAAAATCTCTCCGGCGAATTACCCACTCTCCAACTTCCCGAAGATAAACCACGCCCACCGATCACGAGCTATCGCGGATCGATGGCATGTTTCGATGTGTCTGCCGAATTGGTGAATGGTCTGCGAGTTCTAAGCCGCAAATATGGCGTCACGCTATATATGACTTTGCTTGCCGCCTTCAAAACTTTATTGTTTCGATATACCGCTCAAAATGATGTAATCGTGGGGACCGCAACTGACGCTCGAAGACGGCCTGAACTTGAGAATGTGATCGGATATTTTCTGGATACTTTTGCCGTCCGATCTCACCCTTTCGCCAATTTGAGTTTCTCAGACTATTTGCTACAAGTGCGCGATTCAGTCCTTGGAGGAATAGCGGCAGCAGAGTTGCCTTTTGACCGTGTTGTCCAAGCTGTCAACCCGAGACGGGATACGAGTAGGCATCCTATATTCCAGGCATTTTTTACGGTTCGGCCTCCGATGCCGCCCATCGCCGATGGATGGAATATTTCCGAGACCGATGTTACAGTCGGCACCAGCAAATTCGATTTATACCTAGAATTCGGCGATCGCCCGAATAACATCGACGCGCGTTTCTTCTACAACACTGATATATGGGACGCTATCACTATTCAGAGGATGGTTGCTAACCTTCTGGTATTGCTCCAATCGATTGTCGATAATCCAGAAAGCCCTCTCGGCTCCCTCGGAATACTAACCCGCGAAGAACAAGATGTGTTGCTGGGACCCAACGGCTGGAACGATACGGTCAGCGAATTTCCGCAGATCACACTACAGCAACTTATCGAGGATCAGATACGCAAAACTCCGAAGGCTCTGGCTGTAGTTTGTGGAGCACAGGCGCACACCTATGAGCAGCTTAACGTGCGCATAGATCAGCTCGCCACACAGCTTCGTTCCCTCGGAGTGAAGCGAGGTTCGCTCGTCGCTGTAGCGGTCGATCGCTCCATCGACTTGCTGGCTGGTTTGCTGGCAATCCTGAAGCTGAGTGCGGCCTATCTTCCTCTCGACATTCAAGCTCCATCAGAACGCATCGTTACTTTCCTCGCGGATGCCAGACCTGTTGCGATATTGACACAACGAACTCTGCTAACGCAGATTGGATCATCTGCCGCCCCCGTATTGCTCGTTGATGAGCTCAGCAACAATCGAGCTTTATTGGAAAATGACACTTTGTCCAATCCTTCAGCTCAAACGGAAGCGCAGATTCGGAGCTCCGGAAGCCCAGATGACACTGCATACCTGATCTACACATCGGGAACAACCGGACAACCCAAGGCTGTAGAGATTCTGCAGAGAAGCTTGGTCAACCTATTGCTTTCGATGCAGCGAACTCCAGGCTATGGGCCTTCGGACATACTTCTCGCGATAACCCCGATGTCATTCGACATTGCGGCTTTGGAAATGTTCCTGCCACTCATTTCAGGTGGAACAGTTGTCATCGCCACACGAGAAGAAGCGCGAGATCCTTTTCTGCTCGCGAAGGTTATTCAGACCTCTGGCTGCACCGTCATGCAGGCGACTCCATCTACGTGGCGCAACTTGCTGCTTTCCGGCTGGGATAATGCACAAGGAAGCGATGACAGCAAACAAAATAAATGCTTGCGGATTCTATGTGGTGGAGAAGCTCTTCCATGTGAATTGGCAGACAAGCTCCTCGCTGTTGGGGCTGAGGTCTGGAACATGTACGGCCCGACTGAAACAACCATCTGGTCCGTGATCGATAAGGTTGGCCCGAATCTGAGCGGCAAGATGACTGGGATTCCGGTTGGGCGCCCGATCGCAAATACGGAAGCGTATGTTTTGGACGCTCAATTGCGTCTTACACCGATTGGAGTTCAGGGAGAGTTATTTCTGGGTGGAATAGGGCTCGCAAAAGGATATCGTGGTCAGCCGCAATTGACCGCAGATCGATTCGTTCGAGTGCATTCCATTAGTGGACGTTTGGTTTACCGAACTGGAGACTTGGCGCGACGCCGGCCTGACGGCAAAATTCAAGTGCTTGGCCGCACAGATAATCAAGTCAAGATTCGCGGATCTCGAATTGAACTTGAGGAGGTTGAGGCCGCAGTTTTGAAACATTCCAATGTCGCCGCTGCCGCCGCGCGTGCATGGCCGGAGACTTCCGGTGAAATGCGTTTAAGCCTTTATCTCGTCGAAAGACATTCTCCCGCGCCGACACTTCATGAGTTGAGAGTCTTCCTGGAAGCCAGCTTACCCGAAAGCATGATTCCTTCAGATCTGGTTGTGCTTCCGTTCATCCCGCTGACGCCTCATGGCAAGATAGACCGCGCGAAATTGCCAGCTCCCGTCGCGAACGAAGCCGCTCCTGCTCAAAAGGAATCCAGTTCTGAGGATGAAGAACGCATCGTTGCGATGTGGGCACACGTTCTCGGCCGAAAATATATCAGCCCTACAGACAACTTCTTCGATCTGGGTGGCCACTCGATGCTCATGGCCGCTTTACAGTTACGTATCACTTCTGAATTCGGCCGGCGAATCTCGCTTGCAGAACTCTTTCATAATCCAACGGTACGGCAGCAGGCTCGACTCCTCCGAAGATCCGTCCATGAGAATTTGTCTCCGATCCCCGGAGTTATACCGCTTCAATCGCAAGGCACCGGGAACAGCATTTTCTGGGTGCACTATCTCAACGGTAACCTCGCCGAGATGATCGGCACCCATCGCCCGTTCTTGTCGTTGGCGCTGACATCGGAGGACATCGCCGCCCTGGGGCCAACACCAACACTTGAGAGCATCGCCCAAAGACATGTGCTTAAGATACTCGCCTCGCAAACGCAAGGGCCCTACATCATCGGTGGATTGTGCGCTAGCGGGATTCTCGCTTTCGAGATTGCCACACAGTTGAAATCGAGTGGACACGAGGTATCGCTTCTGGTGCTTTTGGATGCAAGAAACCCTTCCTATCTCGAGAGGCGAAGATCCCTGCTATTGATGATGCGGCGCGCGCAGTACAGTGTGCAGCGGGTCATTCGAACGGGCTTGCGAAAAAACGTCGTCGATTTTCGCAAGCGTCTGTTCAAGCGCCTCTCCATCATGGCCCATCGAACCTACGCCAAAACAGAATTGGGTGCAGCGCAGGAAATGATTGAAGCTGCAGCACTTACATACCGGCCTGCAAAGTATCAAGGAAAGGTACTCTTACTCATGGCATCTGATCGTCCTCCGCAAGTCGACTACCTGGACGGCTGGCGATCAGTCATTGCGGGAGATTTTCATTTCCAATATGTCGACGGACATCACAGCGAATTGATAAGAATTCCGCATGTTCGTGGCGTAGCGGAAGCTATCAACTCGCATCTGCAAACTGCAGGCTGATGCGGCAGCAGCCGTCTAACCGCAAACTGCCACATGTTTTGAGATTCGTTTAGCCGTGAATCCTGCGTCAAATGCACGGTGAGTCCATGGGCCTTAGGAATTGGCAGAAGCCCTACGAAGGGCGGCAAAAAAAAAGTTGCATGCCTTTCGGCATTCTTTGCCTCCAACTCTGCATTGAAGTGCCAAAGATGCGAGAACCCAAACTTGTGCGTCCCAGAAACGCAGCAATTGACCGCACGTAAGAACCCACGCTGAAATAGCCGAGTCGACGAAAGTACCTGTTCACCTACTCTCTCTTGATAACTAAATGTTCCTTAAAGTGGTTACGGCTCTCGGCTCCTTCTAACACCTGCAGGTTATAGACAAAACAGCCACACCTCATTGAAATGAAAAATACCTTATCGCGTTTTTTTTGTACAATCTGCATCTAGTTGCGCATGTCACAATTAACTAAGTGGGGCTTGGTGAAGTGAACGAATATCGGCGACCGAACGTGCTGTTGTGTTCGCGATTGTGGTGGGCATCCTCAGCACGCCTGGCTCTCGCTTTCCTCCGCTCTGGATGTAGCGTCTCGGGGATATGTCCACCATCTCACCCGCTCAGACATGTGACGGGGCTCGAGTCGCTGCACTCGTACGCCAATTTTGATCCGGCAAGATCTCTTAGGAACGCGATTTTGGCCACTGGCGCGGATCTTCTTGTTCCCTGCGATGACGCTGCGGTCTGGCATTTACATGAGCTCCATGCCAAATATCCTGAAATGCAATCTCTCATCGAATATTCCCTCTGCGCCAAAGAGGGTTTTGCGACCATTCAGAGCAGAGCGGAGACGCTGGAGGCCGCTGCCAAGCTGGGCATTCGTGTGCCTCTCACTCGAACTGTGATCTCAGAAGAGGACATGGAAAATTGGCCCCTGGACGGATCGGCCGTCATTAAATTGGACGGCACGTGGGGTGGCGCCGGCGTGGCGATCGTCGATTCCAAAGCCAAGGCAATTGCTGAATTCCGAAGACTGAGCGGCCCCGTTCGATCTGGAGTTGCGTGGAAGCGATGGTTAATTAATCGTCATCCTCGCAGCCTGATGTCATTGCGACGACGCCGGGAACAAGGATTGACGATTCAGCAATTTATTCAGGGGCATCCAGCAAACACCATGTGTGCGTGTTGGCAGGGCGAGGTTCTTTCTGCAGTCACAGTCGAAGTATTGGCCTCCCAGGGACAAACCGGCGCAGCGATTGTTGTCCGGTTGATAAAAAATGACGAAATCGACCGTGCGACTCGCCTGCTGGCTCGGCAATTTATGTTTAATGGCTTCTTCGGCCTGGACTTTATCATCGACGAGAAAACTGCCGTCCCATACCTAATCGAGTTAAATCCGCGCGCGACGCAACTTGGGCACCTACGTCTGCCGGGTCAGGACAGTTTAGCCGCCGCTCTAATCGCCCGTATCACGGGTGAAGTGTCTAAAGCCCCTGAAGACTGCATTGAAAACCCAATCATAGCGTTGTTTCCCCAAACGCTGAACTGGGATCCCGATAGTGTTTATCTAACGTCAGGACACCACGATATGCCCATCGAAGAGCCAGCGCTCTGCCAGGAGTTACTGCGGGAGTCCTGGCCAGATAGGCAATGGCTAAGCCGCGCCTATCAATATTTGCGGATGCCCAAGCGCGAGAAAATGGCGAAATGGTCGTGACCGCTGCCAATCTAGACCGAAATTCTGCGGCAGATATATACTCACGGTAATCCACAGAGAGAGCCGTGCCGCCGATTGACAGCGCTAACGTTGTAGCCGGCTTGACCATTTCGAAGTGGGTCATTCACAGCCATCGGATATAACGTTGGTAATATGAGCGTCATTGTCCTACCGCCGGCTGAACTTGCGAGGTGTCGCAGGCGGGAAACCTCCCTCTTGGAACCGGCAACAATTCGTCGTGTACGGGGCTTTTCTGGAAAACTTTTCTTCGCGATTTTTTTTCTGATAGGCATTCCGGCGACGGTTTTTTATTGGCCGATAGGTCTCCTGGCACTCATCATAGATCTCTATTATTGGATAAAGGTTATCCGAATCGTCAGTAAATCTTACTCAGGAAAGGCTTTTGACGTAGCCTGCCCCAACTGCGAAAAAATCAACCGTCATTGGAGCAGCCAGAATTTCACGTGCACAGATTGCCGGCACGTGCTCATGCTTTATGGCGATTGGGTATATGACATCACGTCAAGTGAAGTCCGAGCGCTCCTGGATGGAGATTCCAGATGGGCACATGTGAAGTCCAAGATTTGGAAAATCTGATTCGTCATCTCTGGTAATACAAGGGTTGCCGTATTCACGTGTCTCCCGCTGCGGAATAGTCAATCAGCCGGTTATCAAATGGCTGGCGCCGTCGCGATTTGCTCTGGCTTGATATTTCTATTCAGGAACGAAGACCATCACGAAGCACCGTCGGCACAACTAAAGATACTCCTGGTTATCTGACAGCGAATAGTCAGGCGCGCGACGCAAACCGCCATTTGAAACTAGGTCCGCTTCTTCCCACGCCAGATCTGGTCAAAGTCAACCGTGTGAGAAGGATCGTAGACAACCATTATGCGCAGCGTCTGCGAAGTAAATCGCACAGCTGCACGATTCGCGCGAAGCTGTTATGACATCTTTATGAAGGAGATTCATGCTTGTCGCCCATGGCTCGATGCTGAATTAGAGGTAGCTCGGCCAAAACTATTGATCTGTCTTGGCGCTACGGCAGCACAGTCAATCTTGGGATCAAAATCTCGAATCACTGAATCTCATGGACGATTACAAGTGGTTCGGGGATTGCCACCTGTTGTCGCGACGCTTCATACATCAGCCGTTCTGCATTCCCGCAACGGCGAGGATCGGAAACGAAACACATACAGTTTGATTCAAGGTGACCGTATCCAGCGTGCCGGTGATGCTGCCTGATGTTCCCGAAACGGCCACAGTGTAAATCCCTGCCGAGGTTCCCGCATTCCCACTGCCTCCCTTAGAGCTACTGCTCCCGCATCCGATCGCAACGGTAGCAATGGAAAGCACCAGCGCTACCAACATCGTGGGCCAGTATCGTCTCCGACGCGGAACCCCGAACAATAACAGCGCAAGCGCGGTTCCCACTCCAGGCCATAACAGCCTCTTCAAATGGTTCTCTCCTACCGTTGCCGCCGTGGTAAAGATCGTCAGCGTTGAAGTCTGCGCCCCGCCGCGCAGCTCAAGTTCACCGTCCCTGTAAACCCATTCGCCGGAGTCACTGTCATGGTGACAGTGTTCCCCGTCGTCGCGCCAGCAGCGATGGTTAACGACGAACTGCTGCCACTAACCGCGAACGTCGGCTCGGCGCTCACAGTGAGCGCGAAGGTGGTGAATGCGGTCAGCATTCCGGAGGTCACGGTAATCGTCACTGTCACCGGCCCGCCAAGTGCCGCCGTGCCGCGGGCTATCAGAGTCAGCACACTCGAAGCCGCCGCCGGATTCGTGCCGAACGATGCCCTCACCCCACTCGGTAAACCGCTGGCAGAGAGTGTATGTTGCCTGTGAATCCATTCACTTCCACTACAGTGATCGTGTCGGTGTTGCTGCTGCCTTGGACGACCGTTACGCTGGCTGTTAAAGGCGCAAGCGTGAAGCCTGGGGCCGGATTCACAGTTACTGAACTCGTTCCTGAAGCGCTGTTATAGGTCGAAGAACTATTCGAGTCCGGTGTGTAGGTGGCCGTCAGCACATCGCTTCCCGTAATCAGCGCACCCGCTGGAACGGTAAATGTAGCCGTTCCATCGCTTAGGTTCGTGACCGCGGAGTTGTATGCGCCGCTCGACAAGACCACGGTTCCGGTCGGCGTCGGGTTGCTGCCTCCGCCACTAACAGCCACGGTCACCGTCAGCGCCGTGGTGAGGCTCGTTGAACTTGGCGTGACCGTCACCGTCGGCTGTGTTGTGCTAAATTGTTGAAAATTCGTTCTTCATCGTTTTCGCAACGAGGAGGACAGCGGTTCGATCCCGCTCAGCTCCACCAAATAAATCAAGCCGCCTAAAGAGTGTTTCATTGTTGAAGATGAGTACTATGGGCGAGGAACTGTGCAATAGCCATCCCGACCTCTTGGACTACAACGAATACTACAACCGTTCTCGCCCGGTTCCCTCCACGCGGGCTGTAATCCCCACTTTCGACTCGACAACTCCAAACGTGGTTATCACGCCTTAAGCCCTGGGGTTCCTCGGGCAAGCAAGTTGACATATAACGGCCTATCCGTTGAAGTGCTCGTGACGTCATGGCTCCCCACTGTACGAGATGCCGACTATACAGACAAGTGGGCCCTTTCTGTTTCTCAATGAGTGACTTGACGATTTTGCACTCGTTCAGAATCCGAATTGGAATGGCGAAGTCGGATCTCCCCCGGCGAGACTTCATGTTGGCATTCATGCCTATTCGCCTCCGCCCGCGAAATGAACGAGTACGAACTGAACGGGAACCAGCTGCTTCCGCGCGATGGCGTGTCTGAGGAGGCTGAAAGGCTTAACTATGAGAGACGCGAGCAGTGGCAGAAGCCCGCAAATTCCACTGGCTGATTGAGCATTGATCAGATGCTTTCAGCGGCACCTGCTCGTCTACGACGGATGCCTTCGAATGTGGTCTACGAGGTGTTGGCTAAAACACAAGGGACACTCGTCGATATTCCCTGAGAAGGGTCTGCGATGCATCACATGGATTAGGAGGTAGTCTACTATGCGCAGCAGACTACCTGACAATGTCTGCAAACTCAGGAAGACAGACTAGTGAAGCCGAATGTTCCCGGGAGGGGCGCCCGCTCCGACGGTGATGGCAAAGGGGCTCCCGTCCACCACCAAGGAGCCGCTGCCCGCGGGAGCGCCGTAGAAACGGTATTGGCCTTGCTGGTTGGTAAATGTTTCAAATTTCTTGCCGCCCACCGTAAGCGTAATCGCCTTATTCGCGACCACCTTGCCGCTGGCGTCTGTTAGCGTGCCAACAACCGTTGGCGACGCAGCCGGGAACGCAAACAGGAACGAGCTGTAGAGGGTGTCCCAGTAAACCACGACGTCCGTTGGTCCGGAATACCCAAACGCCGGCCCACCCACCGTCGCGGCGGCGGTCTGAGTCGACGTGCTGCTCGTGCCGTACGAATTCGTGTTCGTCCATTCCAGCGAGCCGGTTATTTTCAGCTTCGGTGTAAGAAGAAGATTGAAGTCGGCCTCAACGGAAACCGACACGGAGTATTGATTTTGAACCGTATGGTTCTCACTTTCAGTCACCGAGCTCTGCAGTGTGATGGTGTTGGTGAACACCGGATCGCTGGCGCTGAAAGGCGGCTGGTAGGGATACGTCTGCGGCGTCGGCACAAAGCGGTTCGAGTCGATCGCCGTTGCGCCTTGCGCGAATGGATTCGCGGTAAGTATCTGCGCATAGTCCGCCGCGGTCAGGCCGGCGGCGTCGAGTTGTTGCTTCACTCCCGGCGGCATTGTGCTCGGATTTTTGAGCCAGCCCACATAGGGAAACTGTATGTTCATCACCGGGCCATTGACTCCCATATTCCATTGCATGATGTTGCCGGGATAGATGGCGACGCCGATTAGCGGATTAAGCATCAGTACGAACATGTCGTGATCATGATTAATTCCGTCCGCGCCGGGCCCTGGCACGTTCTGGGCGAAGGTTGTGCTCGAGGTGATGGTCTCTGACGTCTGGTCGGTGGTAGTTTGTGATGCATTGAACTGGGCATCTACTTCGAATTTCGTCAGAAGGGGAATGTTCAAGCCGATGCTCGTCTCAACAGTGACGCCGTCCTTGAACGAGCTGCTGACTGAAGTTGCAGTTCCGGTGCTGCTAGCGCTCGAATAATTGACCGAAGAGACAACATTACCCAAAACGCTGCTGACGCTGCCGCCTCCATTCATCCCCGGCGGGGCGTACAGCACCGTCAGAATGTAGTACTTAGGCCGCATCGTGCCTGTCGCGATGGGAGCCACCGGCTGGAACAGCCGATTCAGCTTGTTGTCCGTACTCTGAAAGTACACCCACTCTCCGACTGTCCCTTCACTGATTTCCACGCGTCCGATTACAGGCGTGGAGGCGGTGTCATTGGCACCGGGCCGCGTTAGCTGCGTTCCGTCGTTGAACACCCGGTACAGATGGTTGTCCGTGCCCTGAAACCACACCCAGCCATCGGAGGTGACGAACGGCGTGGATTTGGTGGTCTGTTTGCCGATCCATGTTTGTTCCGATCCCGCGGTGTCCATGCGATACAGCTGGTTATCCTTGCCTCTGAAGTAAACCCAGCCACCTACCACGGTCGGGCTGGAGATGGTGTCATTGGCCCCAGGCCGCGAGAGTTGGCTTCCGTCGTTGAATATCTTGTACAACTTGTTGTCCGTGCCTTGAAACCACACCCATCCATCGGAGGTGACGAACGGCGTGGAATTGGTGTTCTGTTTGCCGATCCATGTTTGTTCCGATCCCGCCGAGTCCATGCGATACAGCTGGTTATTCTTGCCCCGGAAGTAGACCCAGCCACCCACCACGGTCGGGCTGGAGGTGGTGTCATTGGCACCAGGCCGCGAGAGCTGGCTTCCGTCGTTGAACACCTTGTATAGCTTGTCGTCTGTTCCCTGAAACCATACCCAGCCGTCGGAGGTGACAAACGGTGTGGAGTTGGTGGTGTTGTTCCCGAGCTGTGATAGACCCGTCCCGTCGCTGTTCACTCTCATCAGCTTGTTGTTCGGTCCCCGAAAAAAAATCACCTCGTCCGCGGTCACGAATGGGCTGGAAGCTGTGGAGTTATTTCCGATTTGGTTTTGAATATCGCTCGCGGTACTTTCGGCTACTGGTGCTGTCATATTCATCCCCTTTCCTGGATAGTGATTTCTTTCACATCGCGTTTCAATCGCACATGCGCTACAAAACAGCCGGCTCATCGTTCGGCGGCGGATTTACCACACGGCCGCTTGCCACCCGGATTTTTTCGCCAGGCTGTTTCGTTCACCTTTTCACTACGCCATGGATCGGCTGCTCGCCAAAGTGAGTCGCTGCAGGTCCTCTGAACACCAGCGTGATATTCGAATAAGGCGCTGAGTATGGAGCCTCGTCCCCACCTGTGACGCAGACCTGCAAGGTGGATGACGGCGGGTCGGTCTCGAAGGGAGCGTTGCTGCCATTACCCGTCAGGAGACTCACCGTGCCGCTGATCTGGAAGCCCTGTTTAGTGGCAGGGCTGAAAGTGGGACAGCCATCCATATTCCAGATGATTTTCTTTTCCGTGAGTTTGATGTTATGAGTGTGTGCATTCTGACCGCCAAGCAGCGCATCAGGAGCGTTATCGGAGGTCCCGTAGCCAGACATGGTCATGTCGGCTGAAAAGTCTGCATTGTCCCATCTTTCGTGCAGGTCCAGAGTCCATTGGCCGTGCATTTCCCACGGGCCGCCTTTTACGCTGGACGGGGAGTAGTCGTTGATTAGGCCTTTGAGCTGCACATGTTCACGATCCTGGGCAATACCTGCACTGGCCGCAAGGAGCATAAAGATGGAAAACGCATGTACTGCCCAAATCGAGATTTTTCTGCTCATAAGAATTCTCCTGTTCGGGATTGGCACCTTAGCCGCCGACCCAACGGGCAGGAACCAGAGGCTTTCTGCGGATCGAGTCGCAGCGGCTTCGCGCCTGACATTGCAGTAACGGTCGAGCATCCGCCAGGCCGGGTCAAACAGCAACACGCGGAAAAGCAATTTGCAGTCAAATGCTGTCTTTTGCCGTCCTGTCGGACGGGGATTACAATCTGTACATTTCTCGCGAGATCTTGGAAGTTTCCGGGAGATTGCAATGGGTGAGCCGACCTTCGAAATCCCGCTGGCGCGAAAAGCGGCCGAAAGGCGGCTCAATTCATGGAAGGAGATCGCAGCCTACCTTAGCCGCGACGTGACAACAGTCCAAAGGTGGGAAAAACGGGAGGGAATGCCGGTCCATCGGCATCAGCACGATAAGCGCGGCTCAGTCTACGCTATGACCAGCGAACTTGACGCATGGATTGAGAGCCGCCGTTTGCGTGTGGAGGGGCTCGACTCAAGGCCCGAGGACGAGTTCGAATCGAAGCCAGAGATAGAAACACCTTCGATCCCTCAGAATCGGCGCACATCTCCGCGAGTGCGGAGGACGGGTCTTTGGTTTGTTTTGGGAGCCCTTGTTTGTCTCTGTCTGTTGCCTGCCCTGCTGACTACTGTCAGGCTGGTCGCCCGGTATCGCGAAACTGGAAAAGCTCCCGCCCGTATCCAGTCGATCGCGGTGTTGCCCCTTCGGAACCTGTCAGGGGATCCAGCGCAGGAATACCTGGCGGATGGAATCACCGACGCCCTCATCGGGCGCCTCTCGGAAATCCACGATCTCCGCGTGATCTCTCATACATCCGTGATGCGCTTCAGGAACCCGCAACAATCGGTGCCTGAAATCGCAAGAGCTCTGGGCGTGGATGCTGTGGTGGAAGGATCGGTGATCCGGGACGGCAGCAGGATTCGTGTAACCGCCCAGCTGATCCGGGGAGCCACAGACGCACATTTCTGGTCAGAGAGCTACGACCGCGAGATGCGAGACGTGCTTACGCTCGAAAGCGAGGTGGCGCAACTTGTTGCCGAAAAAGTGGAAGTGACGGTAACCGGAGAGGAGCGCCAGCGGCTCGCCGCAGTGCGCTCTGTAGCACCTGAGGTCTACGAAAGCTATCTGAGGGGCAAGTTTGTTCTAACCCATGAAAGCGGCAAAGCCGCGATGGAGCAATGCATCGCTTATTTTGAGGACGCCATCCACCGGGACTCAACCTTTGCCCCAGCTTATCTGGGCATGGCTGAGGCCTACGACCAGCTTGGGACTGTGTTTGACGGGGTGCCTCCGGCAGAGACGCGGCCCAAGGCCGTCAGCTTCGGCCGGCAAGCGCTGGCGCTTGATCCAAACCTTGTAGACGCACACGTCGTCTTAGCCAATGTCTTTCAGAAGCAGTGGCAGTGGTCCGATGCTGAATCGGAATACAGACGCGCTCTCGAAGTGAACCCGAACGGCGCGTTTGCCCACCTTGGGTTTGCCTTGTGGTTGTCATGCCAGGGCCGTACTGACGAGGCCGTGGCCTGGATCCAGCGAGCCCGTGCGCTCGATCCGGTCGCGGTCTCCGGCGGTGATGTGTCATGGATACTTTTTCAGGCCCACCGCTACGGCGAGGCAATCCGAGAGTCGCGCAGCACCCTGGCGATACAGCCGGACGATGCGACCACGCTTACGGGTTTGGGATTCTCCCTCGTCGCTAACGGTCAGGCTCTGGATGCTATTCCAGTCCTGGAGAAAGCGGTGTCACTCTCTAAAGGCAGCCCTGCTACAACCGGCGTACTGATCCGGGCCTATGCCCACGCCGGCCGGCGTGGTGATGCGCTGCGGCTACTCGCGGAACTGAAACAGCGGCGGAAGGCAGGCTACGTGCCCGCCGCTGCGTTTGTGAATGCCTATCTGGGGCTCGGTGACAATGAACAGGCCTTCTACTGGCTCGAGCAGGCTTACAAGGAGCAGTCCAATATCCTCCAATTCGTCAAGACCCATCCATACTTCGATCCGATCCGCAGCGACCATCGATTCGTTGAGCTGATCCATCGCGTCGGGCTTGGCTAATCGTTCTTGGGTAGAGCCGGCAAGATGCTTGTGAGGAAGAAGTTCACACGGAAGCAACTCCTGGCTTACACCGCGAACGTGCAGATCTCCCTGATCGGTCCTGGACATGTTCTGAGGCGCATTTTCTTGGACGCACTCAGGGTATGGAAAGAGGAGCCATCGTATTCCGGTTAAGGTAACTGGATCTTCGCATCCGTGGTCTCGTTTGGGAAGCAGCCGCTTTGGCCCAGCACTCTCTGGCGCTGGAATGTGGTCCCCGCAATCGAACGTGCTGGGATCACCAAACCCAACCTGGGCTGGCATGCGCTCCGGCGCTCCTATGCTTCCCTACTTCTGTCGAACGGCATAAGCCTCTGAATGAGCATGGAACTCATGCGCCATTCCACGCCAGAAATGACGCTGGCTACTTATGCGCAGACTGTGGGAGATGAGAAGCGGAACGCCGGGAAAAAAGTAGCTTCCCTGGTCCTGAAAGAGAACAAAGTGGCCTGAAATTCTTAATGGACCCATTTCAGCACTGAGCCATCTCAATGGACCCGGATTTTTAAGCTATATGCTTGATTTATTTGGTGGAGCTGAGCGGGATCGAACCGCTGGCCTCCTCGTTGCGAACGAGGCGCTCTCCCAGCTGAGCTACAGCCCCACAAGAGAGGAAACAACTCTCTGAGTTTATCAAGAAGCGCCCCAAACGCCAACCTCGCGCGCGCTCAGGAATCATCGTGCATCCGACGCAAGAGTAATCGCCTGCCACATTTATGCGCGTCCTTTCCCAACCCCGCAGCATCGATGCAATAGGCCATCCGTCCGGGCGCAAGGAAATTCCATGGGGAACAAATTCGCACAAACACTCTTTAGTCCCACTGCCAAGACTCTCCAAAGCCGCAACGGCTCCCGGGCAGCCTACGAGCGCATCGCTCAATCCGGCGCAAGCCACGACGCGCTCTCCCAAAATGAAGCCAGCTTCATCGCAGAGCGCGACTCCTTCTACATGGCCACCGTTAGCCATGACGGCTGGCCTTACATGCAGCATCGCGGAGGTCCGCAAGGTTTCCTGAAAATCCTCGATTCCAAAACCCTGGCCTTCGCCGATTACTCCGGCAATAAGCAGTACATCTCTGCCGGCAATCTCGCTGAAAACGATCGCGTCGCTCTTTTCCTTATGGATTACCCCAACCAGACCCGCCTCAAAATCATCGGGCACGCCCACATCATCGAACCCGGAATCGATCCAAACCTAGACCGCCTCGTCGCCAATCCGCGCGAAAAGAGCGAAGTCGAACGCATCTTCCGTATTGACCTCGTGGCCTTCGACTGGAACTGTCCGCAACACATCACACCGCGCTACACCATCGATGAAATTCGCGAAATGCTTCCCTCAATCAGGCAGGCCGTTTAAGCCAACGAGCAAATATCCCAAAAAGAAAAAGACCGGAGAAGCATCGCCTCTTCGGTCTTTTTTGTTGGTCATTACTTTTACAGACGATTCAGATTCAGCAGGAACTCCGCGTTGTTGCGCGCCTTCTCCAGGTGACTCACCAGCAACTCCATCGCCTCCACTGACGACAGCGGATTGAGCACCTTGCGCAGCACCCAGATACGCTGCAAATCTTCCTTCGCAATCAGCAGCTCTTCCTTACGTGTGCCGGAGCGCTGGATATCGATCGCCGGGAAGACACGCTTGTCCACCAGCTTGCGCTCCAGGATCACTTCCATATTGCCCGTTCCCTTGAATTCTTCGAAGATGACTTCGTCCATGCGCGATCCGGTATCCACCAGAGCTGTCGCAATGATCGTCAGCGAGCCACCCTCTTCGATGTTGCGAGCCGCGCCAAAGAACCGCTTCGGCCGCTGCAACGCGTTAGAATCTACACCGCCCGAGAGCACCTTTCCCGATGGCGGAACAATCGTGTTGTAAGCACGTGCCAGACGCGTAATCGAATCCAGCAGAATCACCACATCGCGCTTGTGCTCTACCAACCGCTTGGCCTTTTCGATCACCATCTCGGCAACCTGCACATGCCGCGCCGCTGGCTCGTCAAAGGTCGAGCTGATAACCTCGCCCTTCACCGACCGCTGCATGTCCGTCACTTCTTCTGGACGCTCGTCGATCAGCAGCACAATCAAAACTACTTCCGGATGATTCGTAGTGATCGAGTTTGCAATCGACTGCAGCAACATCGTCTTACCGGTACGCGGAGGAGCCACAATCAATCCGCGCTGCCCCTTGCCCACCGGCGTCAACAGATCCATCACGCGGCCGCTGATTCCTTCGCGCACCGTCTCCATCTTGATCCGCTCCTGCGGATACAGCGGAGTCAGGTTGTCGAAAAGAATCTTGTTGCGTGTCTCTTCCGGCGACTCAAAGTTGATCGCCTCGATCTTCACCAACGCAAAATATTTCTCGCCCTCATGCGGCGGCCTCACATTGCCGCTGATCGTGTCGCCCGTCTTCAGGTCAAACTTACGAATCTGTGACGGCGATACGTAAATGTCGTCCGGCCCCGGCAGGTAGTTGTAATCGGGAGAACGCAAAAAGCCATAGCCGTCGGGCAGAATCTCAAGCACGCCTTCGGCAAAGATGTGGCCTTCTTTTTCGCTCTGCGCCTGCAGAATCTTGAAGATAAGGTCCTGCTTGCGCAGGCCGCTGGCGCCTTGAATGTCGAGAGTCCGCGCGATGCGGCTCAGCTCAGTGATGTTCTTTTCTTTTAATTCAGCAATGGTCATGGAATCCTGCTGGGGCTAATCCTGTTTTTCGAGAGGATCGAGGGGAGGTGATGTTTTGGAGGGTAGGTTTCAGGCGGGTCAATACAAATAGGTGGGGCAGACCGCGCGCTTTACGCTGCGCGGCGCTGCTCTACCGGCTGATTTTCAGGCTCTACGGTTGGGGCCGAAGCGCCAGGATTCGAGGTGCGGAAACGAAACAGCACTTCGTTGGTCGTATCCTGCAGACGCGTGTTCGGCTTATGAAGCTTACGGGTGGCTTTGCTCGCTAACTGGCAAAGCTGATAACGGTTGGACACATGAGTAAGTGCCCCAAAAATCAATTCTGAACGCATAACAGTCTTTCTCCTTATTAATCTCGCAGCCGGTTTTCCGGCGCAGTGGAGAGCGACAATCTCCGTGTCGTCTCCATATTTCCAACCACCAATCATTGGACGCACAAGTCCCCGATTGAGTTCAAAAATCTCTTTTGCCTGATCGTCGGAGCCGTTCTAAACGGCACAATCTCCCGGAACCTCACGGCTTTTCCAAATTAGGCTTACTACCGGGATTCCACTGCTCAATCCCGATCAACTACACACATTCTGGCGCACCGCTACCGCTAGGTGAACCACACTACAAAATGACTCGGAGGTCAATCTACGGGGATCAAGGCGTTGCAGGATGCAAATCTCAGGTTTACGCTAGTCGGCCTTGTTCGGATAGCAAGACTAAATGTATACCCAACCTGTGTTCCGGTCAACCCTTTTTTATAGCACAAACAGGCGCTTTTCAACCAAAATAAAAATATAAAACTTCTTCGCCAGCTTAAACGCACTTCAGCGTGATCGTTCCGACAGCCTTCCTCAGTACCGTTGCCGGTATATCACACAATCTGCAGGGCTTGGGTCCTCGCACACCGGGATACCATCCTTGTTCCAGGCTGTGAGTCGCCGGCCTCTTCTCGACTTCTCTCTTGACCGCCCGATCAGTTCATCCAGCCGGAACATGTTCACCAGCAAACATGCCACCATCGGAATTGTTATGAGAAAACTGCATGCATCAGAAGTAGAAACCAGCATCCCGGCCCGCCTTGAGTGGCAGCCGTACATTCCGGTTGCCCGTGACGGACTCATCGGATAGATGGTTAGATCTCTTTAAGTTACCTATGTACCGGTATTCTTTTGAATCATCTGAATACATCGCGATCGAAGTTTTGTAGAAAACCAGCTGTCTGACTCGATGAACAAACAAAAGAGTTATAGCCGATTACTCGGTCCAGTCTCTGCGCACTCGTGCCTTTACTGGAACTGTCCCAGCGCTGACCTGTCGCCCCTTGCCGCCATCTGGATCAATACATATCGGCTTTCCATTCTCGTCCCAACCCGACATCTGCCGACGATGCTCCAGCATAACTTTCTTTTTTGGCTTCCCAAACATCTCATCCAGCCTGAAGAAACAGGCGATCAAAATCCCAACCATCGGAACCGCAACCAGAATCGCATCGGAATTGGAGAGAACCGTCATGTCCCTAATCCTTCCCTGCGCCGCATTTCCGCCTGATGCAGAAATCTGCCTTGCAGGCAAAATTGGGAAGAACCCTACAACAATTGACTTAGCAGCCGACAGCTATGGAATCCTTCAGCTCGTATCATCGGCTAAAGTAACCCGATCCACCATAGTACCGCACCGTCATTACCACTAACACCTCGGTAATAACACTCAATAAACAATCAGGCGGCGGGGTCTGCGCGGGAAAACACCTCCTTCGAAAAAAGAATTGGATTCGCTGCGCATTAGCTTTCGGTTACGCAAACAACCGAGCTTCAGAGCGTACGAGACTGAATCACCCTGGGCAGAGCCTGATCTGGATCCATGCACACCGGCAGCCCATTCGCATCAAGCCCCGGGTTGGTGGAAACATGTACTGCCACTTTCCAGGTTTTTCCACACATTTCAAACACCCGGAAGAGAAATGTCAGCAGCAGGTACAACAAGGGAGCTGCAAAAATAATCGTATCGAGATTTGAACCTTCCAGAAACACAGGCCACCTCCGTCCCGGCTTGGAAGCGCTTTCCATAAGCCAGAGCTCAGAGACATCTAAGATCCCAGTGATGAGTGGGTTTCAAAAGACATCGCCAGCTGCAACGGCATAGATGAGTTAGCTTCTGTAAAGAAAACTAACAGCCATAAGTTCTTCTACCAATACAACATACGAATTCTTAAGAGTCATGCTTTCGTACCTTGGACATCAGGTCTGGCGTAATCATGACCAGTAACTGCGATCCAGTGTCCGATACTGAATCGCCTCCGCCAGGTGTGTTACCGACAAAAACTTCTCATTATCCAGATCGGCGATCGTGCGCGCGACTTTAAGAATCCGGTCATGCGCACGCGCGCTTAACCCCTGCTGTTGCATCGCCCGCTCCAGCAAACGCTCCGCGTCAGCCCCCAGTTCGCAATAAGCTCGAATCTGCCGTGTTCCCATCTGAGCATTCGAATAGACTTTCTCTCCGGCCTTCTGAAACCGCTCCCGCTGATACTCCCGTGCTCGCATCACACGATCTCTCACTTGCGCCGATCCCTCCGCCGCCGCCCCGCCGCGCAGCTCTTTATACTGCACCGCCGGCACCTCAATGTGAATATCGATCCGATCCAGCAGCGGTCCCGACACCTTCGCCACGTAGCGCTGAATCATCGGCGGCGTGCAATGACACTCCCGCGACTTGTCGTTGAAATACCCGCAAGGGCACGGATTCATCGCAGCCGCCAGCATGAATCGTGCCGGAAACGTCAGCGACATCGAAGCCCGCGCAATCGTAACCGTATGATCTTCCAGTGGCTGCCGCATTACCTCCAGCACATTCCGCGGGAACTCTGGCAGCTCATCCAAAAATAAAAGCCCGTTGTGCGCCAGCGAAACTTCGCCCGGCCGCGGAACAATCCCTCCGCCAATCAACCCCGCATCCGAAATCGTATGGTGCGGCGCTCGAAAAGGCCTTTGCGCCACCAGTCCCTGCGCCGAATCGAGTACTCCGGCCACGGAATGAATCTTCGTCGTCTCCAGCGCTTCGTCAAAGGTCAGCGGAGCCAGAATCGATGGCAGCCGCTTCGCCAACATCGTCTTTCCCGACCCCGGCGGTCCAATCATCAATATGTTGTGCCCGCCCGCCGCCGCCACTTCCAGCGCACGCTTGGCCGTCTGCTGCCCACGGACATCCGCAAAGTCGTTGGGATAGTGCTGCAGTTCACCCAGCAGCTTTTCGGTTGCCACGCTGAATGGCTTCCGCTGTACCTCACCCAGCACTGTCGAATTCAGCAGCTCAATCACCTCTGCCAGCGAAGCCACCGGAAACACATTCACCCCGGTTACCACCGCCGCCTCAGGTGCGTTTACGGCCGGCAATATGAGATTAGCTATGCCACGCGAGCGCGCCAGCACCGCAATCGACAGAATACCCGGCACAGGCCGCAGGCTTCCATCCAGCCCCAGTTCTCCTACCAGCAAAAACCGGCTCAGATCCTTGATCTGTAGAGCGCCATACGCGCTCAGGATACCGATCGCAATCGGCAGGTCAAATCCCGCGCCCTCTTTCTTCAGGTCCGCGGGTGCCAGATTGATCGTGATATGCGTGGGAGGAATCAGGTAGCCGGAGTTCTTCATCGCCGCGCGTACGCGGTCGCGGCTCTCCCGCACCGCCGCATCCGGCAATCCAACGGTGTGAAAGCGGTCCTCTTCTGCAACAGTTCCGCTCAGATCCACTTCTACATCGATGAGATTCGCATCGATGCCGTAAACAGCAGCGCTAAGTACCTTGGCAAGCATGCGTGGAAAGCGCGAGTGTAGCACCCGACACGGCGAAATCTATAGAGACATCTATATCGGGAAATGGCTTACACAGAAGCCGTCATCAAGCCAGCGATGGCTGATCTTCACGCTGCGCTATCACACGATTGCGCCCCTGACGTTTTGCCGCATAGAGCCCAAGATCCGCACGATGCAGCAAGGCATCCCCGGTCTCGCCATCGGCCGGATACATCGCAATACCAATCGACACAGTCACCTCGGCCGTCTGATCGCGGCCAATCGGCACACGCAGCCGCTCCACTGCCCTGCGGATACTTTCTGCTCGCTGCATGGCAATCTCAGGCGACATATCAGGAAGAATGATCGTGAATTCTTCTCCGCCGTAACGGCAAGCAACGTCTTCCGCGCGCACGCTGCTGACAAACACTTCTGCAGCAGCCTTGAGCACAGCGTCTCCCGCAGCATGACCAAAGGTATCGTTGAACACCTTGAAGTGGTCCAGATCCAGCATGAATACCGCCAACGTCTGTCTGCGGCGCGATGCGCGAGAGATTTCCCGTTCAAGCGAGATCTGCATGAAATGCCGGTTGAACAGACCGGTAAGATGATCCCGGATCGACTGGTTTTCCAGCTTCATCCTCAGGTTCAGCGTCGCAACGGCCATCCCTGTCAGTTGCAGCATCTGGCGCAACGCATCCACGCGCGCATTGACTAACGCCTCCTGTGCGTCATTCGCGCATACCACGCACAATACCCCAAGCGTATTGCCATGCGCCGAGATCGGCTTGCACAGATACCGCTCAGGCGGATCGCCCTTGAAGTGCGTGCAGTGAATTTCAGAAACGCCCGGCGTTCGCCAGCGTGATTGCCCTGAGCGCAGGCCGCAGCAGGCATCCAGCGGATGAAAATCAATCGCCGTTCCGGCCGCATCGTTGCCCTGCCAGGTCGAGACCACCTCAACCACATGCCGCGAATTATTAATCATGGAGAGCGAACCGTTCGTTCCTTCCAGCAGCAATCCGAGGCTTCGTGCCGCCGCCACGTACACCTGGTCGACGCTCTGGCATAACTGCAGTTCGTCGCGCGCCGTCGTCATCAGCTGCGTCTCGCTCGCTCGGTCTTCCAGCGCACGCACCGTTTCCGCCAGCTTCGTATTGGCATTTGCGATGTCTTGTTCCGTCTTGGAGCGGCGCAGCGCATCCCGAACCAGAAAAATAAACAACGCCACAAGCGCCAGCAGGCATAAACCGACAAAAGCAAATTGACTACTCAGGAAAAGAACATTGCTCCGTTCGGAACCTTTCGAGCGCTGATCCAGAAGCCATTGCTCCTGGTCCAACATGACACCCGTGGCCTCATAGCACTCTTTCAGGGCATCCGCTGGCATCGGCGACTGTAGCGTAAACCCCGCCATCGACACCGAAAGCTGATGAGTACAGGTTTCCAGACGGCCCAGCGCAGCCAGTTGCTGGGCATTATCCGAGACCAGAAACTTCACATGAACCAACGTTGTCTCGAGCTGATTCTCCGACGCACGCGCTCGTGCCAGCTGTTCCTCATTTTTCGTGGAAAGATATAAGGAAGATCGGTATTCAATCCGCTCGACCAGCAGCGAAACCCTGCGCAGAGCCGTCAATACCTCCTGTGTGTGCTCCACCCAGTTCGCAGCGTTCGTCAAACTTCGCGTGTTGCCGTAAACAGCCCATCCTGCCCCGACCAGAAAAAGAAAGGCGCAAAGCCCAATAGCGCAAATCAGCGCCACCGTGGAGTCGACGCCGGCGAATCTACCGGACCTGACATTAGACTTTGAATCGGACATGTCAGCTTTGGTAACCAGAATATACTACCCGAAGTAACAGCTATAAAGAAAAGGAATTACGTCGCAAATTTCGACACACCCTTTTCGTCTCACCAAATAAGGATTTCTTACTCTCTCAGATAATCGGCATTTCTTCCGCGATGTATTCTTAAAATGTAGCGTGTACGCGAATCTCGAATTACGTGCAATTCATTTAGATCTCGTATTTTGTTCACGCGGTATAGATGCGTATCCCAGGTTTCGTGCTCGTTACCTGTAGCTCATCCATACGCAGCTGATATTTATTTCGAAAATCCATGGCACGTCTCCCAATAAGCTCGTCATCGCGTCAGAAAACGGATGCAGCGTCGAAGGCAGCTGCAACCGCCGAAGCATCCCTTGGCGCCGACTTGCTCGCCTCGATCCATCAGATCCTGGCCCTCAAATCGCTCGACGAAATCTACCAATCCATCTGCGCAACAGCGCGCCGGCTCGCTGATTCTGACGGCGCGGCTCTCATCCTCAGCGAAAAGAACCGCTGCTTCTATGCTGCGGAAGACGCCATTGCCCCACTTTGGAAGGGGCAGCGTTTCGCAGCTGCTCGGTGTGCGAGCGGCTGGAGCATGGAGCGTCGGGAGTCGATCTTTATTCCTGACATCAAATATGACCCGCGAGTCCCAGCCGATCTCTATAGCGCGACCTTCGTTCAATCTTTGGCTGTTGTCCCCATGAGCGCAGACAATCCCATCGGCGCTGTTGGTGTTTATTGGGCAAGAACACGGGATCTTGATCCAGTCCTTCTTGCGGTTCTCCAGAATTTTGCCAGCTTTGCCGCAGTTGTCATTGAAAAGATACGACAGCGCAACTTTCTTGAAGAACGGCTCAGTCAGGCCGAAGCCGAACTCCAGACCGTTCAGCGTAAATTGAATGCCGAGATCCACCTTCGTGATCGGCTAGAGTCAAAGATCGGCCAGCTCGATCAGACCGACTCACTGACCGGATTCAATAATCAGCTCGGCTTTCTTTCCCGTGCCACCCAGTTGCTCAAACTCATCGATCGACTGCCCATTCGCGCTTGGCTCATCTATCTCGAGCTCGAAGACTTCAGGACTTTGAGTCTGGCACAGGATCGTGAAACCAATGACCGTATGATCCAGAGCGCCGCCCGCGTATTGCGGGACAGCTTCCGCGAAGCCGACCTCCTCGGTCGTCTTCAGGCTGACAAGTTCGTCGCATTCGTAGTCTCAGCAAGCGATCCTCTACCGGAAATCGAAGCGCGGCTGCTCCGCAATATCGATCTGCTCAGTCAGATTCCGACCGCAAATCCTCCGCTTGTCCTCAACATCGGCACCGTCCGCTGCGATCCCCGTAGCAAAATCTCTCTAGAAGACCTCATTCATCAGGCAGATGCAGCCATGTACCGCGCGAAACGTAGAAAGCGTCTCAAGACGGTACCGCCTCCCTCATCTTCGGAACCATCGAATCCCTGAGCGCCGCTCGCCTCCGTCTGCGCATTGCCAGCTTATCCACTACAATCGTTCGAGTGGCATTTGATCACCAGCACCTTATGCCGCACTGTATGACAAGCCTCTTCGATCTCTACAAAATCGGCGTCGGCCCCTCTAGTTCGCACACCATGGGCCCCATGCGCGCAGCTTTCCGATTCGTCGAAAGCCTCTCCGCCGCCAACCTGCTTCACATCACCGCCCGCGTACAGGCAGAACTTTACGGCTCGCTCGCACTTACAGGCGTCGGCCATGCCACGGATCGCGCCGTCCTCCTCGGTCTTAGCGGATATGAGCCAGCCTCGGTCGATCCAGGCGCCATCGACTCGGTAGTCGCCGTCATTCGTAGCAATCACGAAATCTCTCTCGGCGGCAAACTACGCATCTTTTTCGACGAGCAGCACGGCCTCATCTTCCATCGCGATCAGATGTATCCACCCGCATCCCAGACACAGCATCCCAACGGTCTGCGCTTCACTGCCTATGCTGCCGATGGCACCGTGCTTGCATTGCGCACTTACTTTTCCATCGGCGGTGGATTCATCATTGAAGACGGCGTCCAATCAGACGCGGCATCCGCAATCGCCATTACTCTCCCATATCCGTTCCACAACGCAGCCGAACTTCTTCAACTTGCCCATGAGCACTCGCTTTCCATCGCCAGCATCATGTTCGCTAACGAATGCGGCCGCCTTCGCGCATCCGATCCCGGCAGTAGCGATGAAGCCATCAAGCTCCGCATTCGCGTCGGCATCGAAGACATCTGGCGAGCCATGCAGAATTGCGTCAGTCGCGGCATCTCAACCCAGGGCATTCTTCCTGGTGGGCTTAATGTACGCCGCCGCGCTCATCGCTTAGCCGAGCGCCTGCGCGACCTCCAGCAACAGCAACGTCCTTCCGATCCTCTCGCACCATTGGACTGGGTCACCGTCTACGCCATGGCCGTCAATGAAGAGAATGCCGCCGGAGGCCGTGTCGTCACCGCGCCTACCAACGGCGCGGCAGGAGTGATCCCGGCTGTGGCACATTACTACAAGAACTTCATTCCCGGGGCCAGTGAAAAAGGCACCCTCGATTTCTTCCTCACTTCCGCCGCCATCGGCATCCTTTATAAAGAGAACGCCTCCATCAGCGGCGCGGAAGTTGGCTGCCAGGGTGAGGTCGGTGTCGCCTGCTCCATGGCCGCAGGCGGGCTCGCTGCCGCACTCGGCGGCACAGTCGGCCAGATCGAGCACGCAGCTGAGATCGCCATGGAACACAATCTCGGCATGACCTGCGACCCAATTGGAGGTCTCGTGCAGATTCCCTGCATCGAACGTAACGCTATGGGCGCCGTCAAAGCCGTGCACGCCACTCGCATCGCCATGCAGGAGCCGGAAGAGCACAAAGTCTCGCTGGATCAGGTTATCCGCACCATGTACCTCACCGGACTCGACATGCAGTCCCGCTATAAAGAAACATCCCTCGCAGGCCTTGCTCTCAACGTCATCGAATGCTGACGATTGCCCCGTTGCTGCTTCTTACCCATTCGGTGAATTGCACAATCCCGCTCGCCCAGCGACAATGATGCCCATGCCAGACAACGAATTCTTTCAGGAGCCGGGCCAACCAACTCAACCTCCTGTCATCGAACCGCCTGAGCTCCCCGCACCGGACGATACATTTCTGCCAGAAACGACGGCCGGCGTCTCGGAACAGCCATTTCCAATTGAGACGCAGAAGCCTCGCGCCATCGCGCCCATCTGGCATACGCTCATCCTGGTCGTCGGCATTCTCGCCTTTTCCATCTGGGGCGCAGTGAAGAAAGATTCCAATCCGTTCGTCCCTTCACAGCACGCCCTGTCAGCCCACGAGCAAGCCGCACCGCATCAGCATGGCGTCGACAGTATTCGCCTAATTCGTTACGGCCTCACCGGACTCATCGAGCTGGCCATCGTCGCATGGGTCATCTTCGGCCTGCGTCTGCGCAAGGTTCCCTTCCGCTCACTCTTCGGCGCTTGGCCTCGCGGACTCAACAACATCACCATGGAAGCAATCATCGCCGCCGCCTTCTGGCTAACCTCCATGGCGATACTTGTAGTCCTCGCGCTCACCTGGGCCTTCACCGAAATACAGATCGACAAGTACCACCGCGCTCATGAAACGCATCAAACCGCTCCGTCTCCTTCTACATCACAACCAGGCACATCGCAAAAGCCCGCACTGAAACAAAACGAAGAAAAAACTCCCGACGAAAAACAAGCAGACCTCATTCGTGAGCTCACCGAGCTAGCACCAGCCAACGGCGTCGAAATCGTCGGCTGGGGACTTCTCTGCCTCATCGTCGGTTTTTCAGAAGAGGTCGTCTTCCGCGGCTATCTGCAAACGCAATCCATCCTTGTGCTGCGCAAGCTTCCTGTAGGCCTCGTATTCACAGCAGTGATCTTTGGTCTCGCCCACGGGTATCAGGGTGTGCGCGGAATCGTTCTCATCAGCGTATATGGCTTGCTCTTCGGCATCATCACGCGCATGCGCCGCAACTTGTTTCCTGGCATGCTCGCGCACAGCTGGCATGATTTCTTCACCGGTATGATGCTCGCTCTCATTCGCGCATCCGGCCTGCTCAATCATCTTCCTCACGCGCATTGAAGAACAACCAGCAGATGACATCGAGCCCTTCACTCACTCATTCGCTCTGCAAAACTCGCATCATGCGAAGTGCAATTTGGGCTCGCTGCAACTTTTTCTCCGCGCTCTGCTCGCATCACTCAAAAGTTTTTTTCTCTGTAGTCAATTTTTTTCTTGACACTGAACTCACATGAATCTATATCTTCATCCATTGCCGTATATATTCGTCATGTGCGAATGGCGGCGATACAGGGAGAATAGTTAAGGCAACATTAGGCAAGCATCACAAGGCAACAAGAAAGGGGACGCAATCAGCGTCCCCTTTCTTGTGTCTTCATGCACCCCAACAAGAGACAATAAAAACAGCATGACAAGACGTCGCTGGATCGCCGATTCCTTCACCAACACAACCGCAACGCTCACCGGAGTAAACGCTGAACATCTCGCGCACGTTCTCCGCGCACAGCCCGGCATGGAAGCAGATGTTCTTGCAGGCGGCTACCTCTTTCACGCCGTCATTACAAGCGTTTCGCGCGATGAGGTCGTCTTCGAGTTGAAGCATGAGCTCGAAGCAGATGCAGCGCTGCCCATCACGCTTCTTCTCTCAATCTTCAAATTTGATCGCATGGAGTGGGCCATCGAAAAAGCCACCGAGCTCGGCGTTGCGCGCATCACCCCCATCAACGCCCGCCGCACCGAAAAGCACCTCGTACAAGCTGCAGCCAAACGCGTCGAGCGCTGGCGCCGCATCGCTCAGGAAGCCGCACAGCAGTCACGCCGTTCCGACCTTCCTGTTATTGACGATCCCACACCGCTCGCAGGCTCACTCGTATCGCTCCCACCCGCTCATCGCATCCTGCTCGCAGAAAATGAACAAAACATCTCACTGCGCACCCGCATCGAAAAAGCACAGGGCCTTCCTTCGGAAACACCATCTGCATTTCAACTGGCCATCGGCCCAGAAGGAGGCTGGACCAACGAAGAACTCGCGCTCTTTGAAAAGCACAATTGGCAATCGGCATCGTTAGGCTCAACCATTCTCCGCGCTGAAACCGCCGCCATCGCCGCCATCTCCATCACTGCCGCTTTGATCTCCGATCTCTGACCCTGTTCTCTGTTGACTGCCCACTGTTCACTATCGTTCCACTTGATAATGAAATGGCGTACCGACCTCCGTTGCCATCGCGCGCGCTGTCTGCAACAGCGCGGTAGCAGCATACGACAACTTCGCATTCTTCCTGTACACCAGTCGCAACAGCCTCCGCACCTCGAGTTCATCTACGGGCACAGCCACCAGGTCTCCGGTCTCAAGCTCGCGTGCCACCGTCAACCGTGGCACCAGCGCCACGCCATTCCCCATTGCCACAAATCGCTTAATCGCTTCAATCGACGGCAACTCAATCGGCATATGCAGCGGTGTGCGATGTCGCTCAAACGCCTCAATCACCTTTCGTCGCAGAGGAGAGGGCACATTGTGTGCCACAAAGGTTTCTTCTCCCAGATCTGTAATTGAAACTCGTTTCGCCCGAGCCAGCGCATGTTTCGGGTTCACCACAAACGCAATCGTGTCCGCATACACCGCCACCGATCGGTACTGTTCTGTGTCCGGTTTGAACGAGATCACTCCCAGCTCAAAGATACGCAGGTTCAGCTCATCCGGAATCCTGCTGGCCAATGATCGGTGCACCGTGACGTCAACTTGCGGATGCTTCTTTCGGAACGCATCCAGCACCGGCAGCAGATACAGGCACGTATATTCGTTCGCCGCCAGTTGCAGCCGCCCGCGCTCCAGCGACTTCAACTCTTCCATCGCCGACGACGCCTCACGCCTTAGCGCCAGCAGACGATTCGCATACTCCCGCAGCAGCTCGCCCGCCGCCGTCAGCGATCCATCGCGTGCCGACCGGTCCAGTAGTGTCTCGCCCACATCTTCCTCTAGTTTGCGAATCACCTGGCTAATCGCCGGCTGCGTCCGATGCAGCCGCACCGCCGCGCGCGAAAAACTCTTTTCCTCCGCCACCGCCAGAAACGTCTCCAACTGATGCAATTCCAAGGCTTTTCTCCTGTCTCTCTTCTATGACAACAGCATAACGATTCATTATCGAAACCCAAAGAAGAATAAGTTTGCGTTATATTCTCCCAATCGGCGAAACTGTAATAGTCAGGAAACAGAGGTACCTAGGACTTCCTATGGCACGCGATCCCAATCATGTATTGATCTTCGACACCACCCTTCGCGACGGCGAGCAATCCCCCGGCTGCAGCATGACCACTCAGGAGAAGCTTTCGATGGCCCACGCCCTCGAAGACCTCGGCGTTGACATTCTCGAAGCCGGCTTCGCCATGGCCTCTGAAGGCGACTTCGCCGCGATCGCGACTATCACGCAGGCCATTCGCAAGCCTCGCATCTGCTCACTCGCACGCGCCAAGCGCGAAGACATCGATATGGCCGCCCGTTCACTCGAGCACGCCGATCGCGCTCGCATCCACGTCTTCCTCGCCTCGAGCGACCTGCACCTCGAGTACAAACTCAAGATGACCCGTCAACAGGCGCTCGATCAGGCCGCCGAGTCCGTCCGTCAGGCGCGCAGTCTTTGCGATGACGTTGAGTTCTCGCCCGAAGATGCCACCCGTTCCGACCGCGACTTCCTTGTTGAGATCGTCCGCGTCGCTATCGAGGCAGGCGCTACCACCATCAACATGCCCGACACCGTCGGCTACACCACACCCGAGGAATACGGCAAGATGTTCCGCGAGGTCCGTGAGCGCATCCCTGCGGTCGACGCACAGGGCATCATTCTCTCCTCGCACTGCCATGATGATCTCGGCCTCGCTGTCGCGAACTCCCTCGCAGCCGTCTCTGCCGGAGCGCGCCAGGTCGAGTGCACCGTCAACGGCATCGGCGAACGCGCCGGTAACGCCTCCGTCGAAGAGATCGCCGCTGCCCTCTTCGTCCGCGCCGATCACTATCACGCGCACACCAGCCTCAACCTGAAAAAGCTTTATCCGACCAGCCAGACCCTCGGCCAGCTCATCACCTTCGGGCCCTCCCCCAACAAAGCCATTGTGGGAGCCAACGCCTTCGCACATGAATCCGGCATACATCAGCATGGCATGCTCGCCAACCCACTCTGCTACGAAATCATGACACCCGAGTCCGTCGGCGCATCGAAGACTCAACTCGTCCTCGGCAAGCACTCCGGCCGCGCCGCACTGCGCAATCGCCTCGAACAGCTCGGCTATACAGTTGATCGCGAAGAGCTGCAGCAGATTTATTACCGCTTCGTAGCCCTCGCCGATCGCAAGAAAAACATCTACGACCAGGACCTCATCGGCCTACTACCGCAGCAGATTCGCGACCGTCGTCCTATGTCCTACGCCGAAGCGGACTGATCCAGCTTGCGAACAGAGTTCGATCAAAAATTGTTCGGATTCGTTTTGAAAGGGCATGGCTTTAGCCGTGCCAATAACCCAGAGCAATCGATGGGGCTTTAGCCCCTGAGGTTATTTCTAGAGGATTAGGAATGCAACTCAATCTCCTCGTAGTCGCCGGCGACGGCATCGGCCCTGAAGTCACCCGCGAAGCCATCGCCGTCATGCAAACCGTCATGAACGCAGGCGGCCACTCACTCGCCGTCACTGAAAAGCGCATCGGCGGCATCGCCATCGACACCGACGGCACGCCGCTGCCGCAGGACACACTCGAAGCAGCCCTCGCCTCCGATGCCGTCTTCCTCGGTGCAGTCGGCGGCACCAAATGGAACGCCCTCCCGCCCAACACCCGCCCCGAAGCTGGCCTTCTGCAGCTTCGCGCCGCGCTCGAAGGCTTCGCCAACCTGCGCCCAGCCTTCTCCATCGCCGAGCTCGCATCCAACAGTCCGCTCAAGCTCGACATCGTCTCCGGCGCCGACATCCTCTTCGTCCGCGAGCTCCTCGGCGGCCTCTACTTCGGCGCACCGCGCGAGTGGAACAAGCACACCGGCGAAGCCTGGAACACCATGCGCTACACCCGCGACGAAATCATCCGCGTCGCCCGCATCGCCTTCGAGCTCGCACAGAAGCGCAACAAGAAACTCACCTCTGTCGACAAGGCCAACGTCCTCGAAGTCTCGCAGCTCTGGCGTGCCACCGTCACCGAAGTTGCAAAAGATTATCCAGACGTCACTCTTGAGCATCAGCTAGTCGATTCCATGGCCATGCTCATCATGACCAGTCCGCGCAATTACGACGTAGTCCTCACCGAAAACCTCTTCGGTGACATCCTTTCCGACGAGTCCGCTGTCATCACCGGCTCACTCGGCATGTTGCCCTCAGCCACCATCGGCGGCAAAGTCAATCTCTATGAGCCCATCCACGGCTCCGCACCCGACATCGCCGGCAAAAGCATCGCCAATCCACTAGGAGCGATCCTCACTGGCGCCTTGGTTCTCCGTCACTCCGCAGGCCTCGAAGCAGAAGCCGCAGCCATCGAAACCGCCGTACGCAAAGTCCTCGAAGCAGGCTACCGCACCACCGACCTCGCCCGCGGCAACACCACAGACTTCAAAGTCCTCTCCACCACTGAGATAGGCGCAAAGGTCCGCGAAACCGTCGCAGCGACATTGGCAACCACGGCGTAAGCCACAACTTCGGGTGCCCCATCCTTGACGCGTTCTTTGCGGCAAGGGTGGGAACCATAAACCTACGAGCAGAGATCCCTATGAGCGACACACCAAAAACACTCTTCGAAAAAGTTTGGGAGCAGCACATCGTCGCCGAGCCCGCCGGCGAGCCGACGCTGATCTACATCGACCTCCATCTCATTCATGAGGTCACTTCCCCACAAGCCTTTGAAGGCCTCCGCCTCGCCGGTCGCAAAGTGCGCCGCCCCGATCGCTGCGTCGCCACTGTCGACCATAACGTGCCCACCATCCTCGCCGACCGCTTCAACATCGTCGATCAGATCGCCGCAAAGCAGATCTCCACACTCCGCGAGAACTGCAAAGAGTTCGGCGTTGAGCTCTACGACATCGGCAGCCGTGAGCAGGGTATCGTCCATGTCATCGGCCCCGAGCTCGGCATCACCAAGCCCGGCATGACCATCGTCTGCGGCGATTCGCACACCAGCACCCACGGCGCATTCGGCGCACTCGCATTCGGCATCGGCACCAGTGAGGTCGAGCACGTTCTCGCCACGCAGACCCTGCCGCAGGGCAAGCCCAAAACCTTCCGTATCGCCGTCGAAGGTGAACTACCCAAAGGCGTCACTGCGAAAGACATCGTCCTCGCCATCATCGGCAAGATCGGCACCGACGGCGCAACCGGCCACGTCATTGAATACGCCGGCTCCGCCATCCGCTCTCTCTCGATGGAAGGCCGCATGACCATCTGCAACATGAGCATCGAAGCCGGAGCACGCGCCGGCATGATTGCACCAGATGAGATCACCTTCGAATACCTCAAGGGCCGCCGCTTCGCACCGAAAGGGGAAGCATGGGATAAAGCCGTTCAGGAATGGAGCAAGCTCCCCACCGATCCCGGCGCGAAATTCGACCGCGAACTCATCATCGACGCTGCCACGCTCGTTCCTTATGTAAGCTGGGGCACCAGCCCAGGCATGGTCGCGCCCATCACCGCCGTCGTTCCCAACCCGGCAGAAGCACAGTCCGAAGCAGATCGCCGCTCCTTCGAGCGCGCCCTCGAATACATGGATCTCAAAGCCGGCACACTACTCGAAGAGATTCCCGTCGACCGCGTCTTCATCGGTTCCTGCACCAACTCCCGCATAGAAGACCTGCGCGCCGCAGCCAAAATCGCTCGCGGCCACAAAGTCTCCACGCATGTCAGCGCCATGGTCGTCCCCGGCTCCATGCAGGTCAAAGAACAGGCAGAAGCCGAAGGCCTCGACCTCGTCTTCAAAGAAGCAGGCTTCGACTGGCGCGAGCCCGGCTGCTCCATGTGCCTCGGCATGAATCCCGACATCCTATCGCCCGGCGAGCGCTGCGCCTCTACTTCCAATCGCAACTTCGAAGGCCGTCAGGGCCGCGGCGGACGCACGCATCTCGTCAGTCCCGAGATGGCCGCAGCCGCAGCCATCGCCGGCCACTTCGTTGATGTTCGCACCTGGAGCGGCCTCGACGAAGCAGACGAAATCCAGATGTCATCCACGGAGGCGGTCAACTAACCATGGAACCCTTCAAGACACTCACATCCCTAGCCGCTCCGCTCGATCGCGCCAACGTCGACACGGACCAGATCATCCCCAAGCAGTTCCTCAAGCGCATCGAGCGCTCCGGCTATGGCGAGTTCCTCTTCTTCGACTGGCGTAACGAGCCAGGTTTTGTTCTCAACGACCCGCGCTACGCCGGCTCTCAGATCCTCATTGCCGATAAGAACTTCGGCTGCGGCTCCAGCCGCGAGCATGCTGCCTGGGCACTCAGCGACTACGGCTTCCGCGCCGTCATCGCACCGACCTTCGCCGACATCTTCTTTTCCAACGCAGGCAAAAACGGCATCGTCCTCGTCCGCCTCAGCGAAGAGCAAGTCACGCTCCTGCTCGATCGCGCAGCCAAGACGCCAAACTACAAGCTCACCATCAATCTAGAAGCCCAGACCGTCACCGACGGACTTTCTGGAGACGAGGGCTTCCACGCCACCTTTGAGATCGACCCTTTCCGCAAATTCTGCCTCATCGAAGGCCTCGACGACATCGGCCTCACTCTGCGGCACACCGCAGAACTAGACAGCTACGAGTCAAAGCACGATCACGCCAACTGGCTCAAGCCCAGGCCCGCAACTGCCTCGGCATAATCCGTGAATCTACTGGAGGAATTACGCCGCAGCTATCGGCCTGATCGCATCACAACGCTTTTCATGGGTGAATCGGCTCCGCGCAGCGGCAAGTTCTTCTACACACAAAACACCAACCTCTATCGTGCAATGCAATCGGCCTTTGGATGGAATGATTTCCTCTCCGAGTTCAAAGCGCGAGGGTTTTACCTCGATTATCTCTCGCTCATTCCCGTCAACGGCATGGAGCGAAAGGAACGGACAAAACAGCTTCAGGCAAGCGTAGCGTCGCTCACCCATCGCTTGATCGAATACAAGCCTCGATCCATCGTGATCCTGCTGCGCAGTATCGATCCCATGATCCGGCAGGCAGCGCAACAAGCAGCACTGGCAGTTCCGATGTACACCACAACTTATCCGGGGCGCTTTCTCAAAAACCGGGAACGCTTCCACAACGAAATGACCGTCATCATTCCTAACCTTTTGGCATCACGGTAAATCGCAACCTACACGAGACAAGGACCAAATCAGTGACCATCGAAGGCAAGCGCCAAAGCATACCCCTCACCGAAGGCCCCAGCCGCGCCGCCGCGCGTTCCTATCTCCGCGGCATCGGCTTCAGCAAAGAGGATTTGCACAAGCCCATCATCGGCGTCGCCAATACCTGGACCGAGATCGGCCCCTGCAACTTCCATCTCCGTGACGTAGCCGAAGCCGTCAAGCAAGGCATCCGCGAAGCCGGCGGCACTCCGATGGAGTTCAACACCATCACCATCTCCGACGGCATCACCATGGGCACACAGGGAATGAAGGCGTCGCTGGTTTCCCGCGACCTCATCGCCGACTCCATCGAGCTCGTCGCCCGCGGCAACCTCTTCGACGGCCTGGTTGGCATCGGTGGCTGCGACAAGAACATGCCCGGCATCATCATGGCTCTCTGTCGCCTCAACATCCCCGGCATGATGCTCTATGGCGGCTCCATTGCTCCCGGCAAACTCAACGGTAAAGACATCACCATCCTCAACGTCTTCGAAGCCATCGGCTCGCACGCTCGCGGAGCCATCGATGACGCAGGCCTCGAAGCCGTCGAAGCAGCAGCCTGTCCAGGCGCCGGAGCCTGCGGCGGCCAGTTCACCGCTAACACCATGGCCATGGCCGCAGAGATCCTCGGCATCTCGCCCATTCAGCTCTCCGGCGTGCCCGCGCTCAACAAAGACAAAGCCGCTGCATCCCGCGAAGCCGGCCGCATCCTCATGGACGCAGTCCGCGCTAACCGTCGCCCCTCCGACATCATCACCCGCGGCTCCATTGAAAACGCCATCGCTTCCGTCGCAGCTTCCGGCGGATCCACCAACGCAGTCCTGCACTTCCTCGCCATCGCGCGTGAGATGGGCATCGATCTCACCATCGACGACTTCGACCGCATCAGCGACAAGACCCCCTTCATCTGTAACCTCTCGCCCGCTGGCAAATACGTCGCTTCGAACTATCAAGCAGCAGGCGGCTCGCGTCTTCTCGCCAAACGTCTCATCGATGCTGGCCTTGCCGACGGCAACACTCTTACCATCGATGGCACAACGCTTGCCGCAGAAGCAGCACACGCCATTGAAACGCCCGATCAGGATGTGATCGGCACTTTTGAACATCCGATCAAACCCCACGGCGGCCTCGTCATCCTCAAAGGCAATCTCGCCCCCGAAGGCAGCGTAATGAAGATCGCCGCCGCCGATCGCGTCGAGCACCGCGGCCCCGCTCGTGTCTTTGAATCCGAAGACGATTGCTTCGCGGCAGTGCAAGCGCAACAGATCAAGCCCGGCGACGTCCTCGTCATCCGCTACGAAGGCCCCAAAGGCGGTCCCGGCATGCGCGAGATGCTGCAGGTCACCGCAGCCGTCAGCTCCAATGCCGAGTTAAGCGCCACCGTAGCCCTTATGACCGATGGCCGCTTCTCCGGCGCGACCCGCGGCTTCACCGTAGGCCACGTCGCCCCGGAAGCCCAGGTCGGCGGCCCCATCGCCCTCATCCGCGAAGGCGACATCATCCACTTCGACATCCCCAATCGCAAGCTCACATTAGAAGTAAGCGAAGAAGAGCTAGCCAAACGCAAAGCAACATGGAAGGCCCCAGCACCACGCTTCAAAACCGGCGTCTTCGCCAAGTACGTCGATCGCGTCAGGTCCGCAAGCGAAGGCGCCATCACCATCTGAACAGCTCTGAAAGGGCACGGCTTTAGCCGTGCCGTCAAACACCATAAAACGTTCGGGGCTTTAGCCCCTGAATGGATATAGCGATTGCCAACGGGAAGGAGAATCGCAATGAGTAAGAAAACACAAACCACAGGCACTCATCCAACACTCACCGGCGCCGAAATCATCTGGGCCACCCTCGCCGCCGAGGGCATCACCACAGTCTTCGGCTATCCCGGCGGAGCCATCCTTCCCGCCTACGACGCACTGCGCAAGTTCCCCATCCATCACGTCCTAGTGCGTCACGAGCAGGGCGCAGCCCACATGGCCGACGGCTACGCGCGCGCCTCGGGTAAGGTAGGCGTGGCCATCGCCACCAGCGGTCCCGGCGCCACCAATCTCGTCACCGGCATCGCCACTGCCATGATGGACTCCATTCCCATGGTCTGCATCACTGGCCAGGTCCCCAGCCGCGTACTCGGCACCGACGCCTTCCAGGAAGTCGACATCACCGGCGTCACACTGCCCATCACGAAACACAACTTCCTCGTCAACTGCGCCCAGGACATCGCTCCTGCTATCCGTCACGCACTTCAGATCGCACAGTCAGGCCGCCCCGGTCCAGTCCTCGTCGATATCACCAAAGATGCGCAGCAGAATTCTGCCATCTTCGACTTCGAGGCAGCCAAGCCGCAGGCTTACGATCCACACCCCATGCTCTCCGTCATGGACACGCATCTGCGCGAAGCGGCCGATCTCATCCGCAACGCCAAGCGTCCCGTCATCCTCGCAGGGCACGGCATTCAGCAATCCAACGCTTACGAGCAAGTCCGCACTCTCGCCGAGCGCATGCAGATTCCCGTCGCTCCCACACTGCTCGGTCTTGGCAGCTTCCCCGCATCACATCCACTCAACCTCGGCATGATGGGCATGCACGGCGAATCATGGGTTAACCACGCCATCCAGGAAGCAGACCTGCTCATCGCCTGCGGCATGCGCTTCGACGACCGTGTCATCGGCACGCCCTCGACCTACTCGCCCAATTCAAAGAAGATCCACATCGAGGTCGACCCCGCCGAGATCAACAAAAACATCAAGGCCGACGTGGCCCTCGTTGGCGATCTCCGTCAGGTTCTTGAGCAACTTCTTCCATTGCTTCCCGGCCGCGACGGCTCCGCATGGCTCAAGACCATCGCCGAGAGCAAAGGCGAATCCGCCGTCCGCGATATCCGCAACCTTCCCGACGACGGTCACCTCTACGCCGCCCACGTCATGCACGATCTCTGGCACATCACCGAGGGCAAAGCCGTCATCGCCACCGACGTAGGCCAGCATCAGATGTGGGAAGCTCAGTATTACCACCACGACTATCCGAATTCGCTCATCACCTCCGGCGGCTCGGGAACGATGGGCTTCGCGCTTCCTGCCGGCATCGGCGCAAAGTTCGCCTGCCCAGAAAAAGAAGTCTGGATCATCGCCGGTGACGGCGGCTTTCAGATGACCGCCTGCGAACTCGCCACCATCGTTCAGGAAAAGATCAAGATCAACATCGCCATCATCAACAATGGTTATCTCGGCATGGTCCGCCAATGGCAGGAGTTCTTCTACGAGCGCAACTACGAGTCCACTCCGCTCGTCAGCCCCGACTTCGTCAAGCTAGCTGACGCCCACGGCATTGCCGGCGCCGCCGTCCGCACCCGAGGCGATCTCGCCGACGCCGTAGCCGCCGCCCGCAATCACAACGGCCCCTATCTGCTCAATTTCATGGTCGAGCAGGAAGACAGCGTCTACCCAATGATCCCAGCAGGCAAAGCCCTGCACGAAATGATCCGTCGGCCAAATAATAATCCTCTGGTCGAGAAACCTACGGATGAATAAGAGATCAGAGATCAGGGTTCAGCGATCAATTTTCCCCGGTGCTGCGTAACTTTTATGGAGGCTGCAGCATGGCTCAATCGTTTCGAGATTTAACAATGTGGCAACGATCTATGCAACTAACCGTCACTGTCTATAGCTTGACACGGGACTTTCCCCGCGATGAGCTCTATGGGTTGACGAGCCAAATCAGACGTTCGGCAGTATCGTTACCCAGTAACATTGCCGAGGGACACGGAAGACTCGGCACCAATGAATACCGCCATTTCTTAGGCATCGCCCGCGCTTCCAATTTTGAATTGCAAACCCAACTGGAAATTGCGCGCAGACTGGAATTCGGAAATCCCAAGTTGATAGAAGAAACCACAAGTCTCTCGCACGAAGTTGGAAAAATGATTTACGCAACGCTGGAGTCATTGAAAAAGTAGTTGTTTTTGATCTCTGACCCCTGATCTCTGATCTCTAGGAAGTGTCGTCATGCTCCACACATTTGTTGCATACGTTGAAGACAAACCCGGCGTCCTAACCCGCGTAGCTTCCCTCTTCCGGCGTTTGAACATCAACATCATCTCCCTAACCGTCGGCCACAGCGAACGCCCCGGCATCTCCCGCATGACCATCGTCAGCGAAACACCAGCTCACGCCAATGAACACACCGCCAACCGCATCCGCGCAAGCCTCCACAAGCTTGAGAATGTCCTCGATGTAGATGAGATAGGCAAGGCCCCCAGCGTCACCCGCGAGCTCGCACTTATCAAGGTCGCCGCCACCGCGGCAACCCGCTCTCACATCTTCGAGCTCGTCGAAGTCTTCCGTGCCCGCATCGTCGATCTCGCCCCCGACTCGCTCATGATCGAGATCACCGGTGTCGAGAGCAAAATCGAAGGGCTAATTCAAGTGCTCAATGAAACTGGCGATCGCGTCCTCGAGATATGCCGCAGCGGTAAAATGACAATGAGGCGCGGTAAACACTCCAGCGGCGTTCTGCGAGCCATGGGCGCATCCGATCCCGACGCACCCAAGCCCAATTTGACTCACGAGATCGTCAACGACAACTTCGCCGACAACATCTGACTCCACTCTGGGTGCCCCGCATCTCGATTTTGAGATGTGGGATGGATGCCACTCAGACCACAGACCCCGACAAAGGAAACAATAAGAAAATGGCCAAGACCTATTACGACAACAACGCAGACCTCACCCTAATCCAGGCGAAAAAAGTCGCCATCATCGGCTACGGCTCACAGGGTCACGCCCACGCCCTCAACCTCAAGGACTCGGGCGTTGAAGTCCGCGTTGGTCTCGCCTCCGGCAGCAAGTCCACCGAGAAGGCCCGCAAGGCCGGCCTCGAAGTAGGCACCCCCGCCGAAGTCACCAAGTGGGCCGACGTCATCATGATCCTCACGCCTGACCAGACCCAGGCCAAGCTCTACACCGATGAGATCGCGCCCAACCTCACCGCTGGCAAGCTCCTGCTCTTCGCCCACGGCTTCAACATCCATTACAAGACCATCGTTCCCGCAGCCGATATCAACGTCGGCCTGGCCGCGCCCAAGGCCCCCGGCCACCGCGTCCGCGAAGTCTTCACCGAAGGCGGCGGCGTCCCCGGCCTCATCGCCGTCCATCAGGACCCCTCCGGCAACTCGCACGCCCTGATCCTCAGCTACCTCAAGGGCATCGGCTGCACCCGCGCCGGAGTCCTCGAAACCACCTTCAAGGAAGAGACCGAAACCGATCTCTTCGGCGAACAGGCTGTCCTCTGCGGCGGCGTCAGCGCCCTCATCAAGGCTGGCTATGAAACCCTCACCGAAGCCGGTTACCAGCCCGAGTCCGCCTACTTTGAAGTCCTCCATGAGCTCAAGCTCATCGTCGACCTCATCTATCGCGGCGGCCTCGCCTACATGCGCTACTCCATCTCCGACACCGCCGAGTGGGGCGATTACGTTTCCGGTCCGCGTGTCATCAACGAAGAGAGCAAGAAGGCGATGAAGGGCATCCTGACCGACATCCAGGACGGCACCTTCGCCAAGCGCTTCCTCGCCGACCAGAACTCCGGCCGCAAGGAATTCCAGGCCTTCCGCGACGCCGAAGCCAAACACCCGATCGAGATCGTCGGCAAGCAGCTCCGCGCCAGCATGCCCTTCCTCGATCCGGTCACAGTGGAAGAAGTGGCCAAAACCCGCTAACCGAAAGTAGCATCCATTGCTTCGGGAGACCCGCACTCCGTAACCGGCCAGGCGGGTCTAATCCCTGCAACTCAAAACACCAGCCACGAAACAGTACCCCTTTGCTATGCGTCCGGCACGACCTTCAGCAAGGCGCGTTCCATCGTCAGATATCCCAGCTTCTTCATATGCACGCCATCTGACGAGTATCCCGGATGCCCCAGCATCGGATCGTAATAGTCCACAAGCTTCCATCCGTGTCGCACAGCCAGTTGCGCAATCTGCTCATTCAAAGCTTTCACCGGTTCCGAAAAGTCCGTTTTATCCTTGAGGTTGAAGTTATGAAAGATCGGTGGAATCTCGCACAACACCGGCTCCTCACCTGCCTTTTGAATCTGCGTAGCGATCGTCTCTAAATTGCCAATTGTTACTGTTGGATCAATATGCAGCAAAACGTCATTCGTTCCGCCAAGCAAAATAACCTTCGCATACCGGCGTCCGTCTATAACCGCTGGAGTACGGTTGAGTATTTGCTCTGTCGTGTTGCCGAAAATACCAAAATTGGCCTCCGGATAGAACCACTTCTGCGTCAGTGAATCTCCTAGAAAAGCCACTTTCGGATCACCCTTGATGTATCGGCAGCCACTCAAAGCGAAAAGCAGGGTCATCAGGCCTAAGGCCCCTATCCATCGATTGCGGTATTTCCATTTAACTGTTCGCAAATCGGGCCCTTTGGGGCTGCAACCCATCACATGTCTCTCCTGACAGCAAAGTTAATCAAAGTCTATCGTGCGGAAATAAAAGTCAGCGCAAATCCGGAAATCTCTGCTCCAAGTGGTCAGCCTTATCAAACTCCTCGAAGCTGCCACACTGCTCCCAAGGGAACACAAATAACGTCCACATCGTATTCGTCACCGCACCACCAATCGAAACCGTCCACAACCACATCCGATACACTGGAACCCAGTTCGAAAGGTCATCAGTCGCGCCATGGAAATTCCCCAGTCCATGATCCCGGAGATTCCCACTCCCACCGAAAAAATTGTGGCGGCATTGGAGAAGATCGGCCCGCTCCAGGGGCTTCCCGAGCAGGACCGCCGTTGGCTCGCCGAGCACGGTATTGAAGTCCACGCCAAGGCCGGCGACATCATCTTCGAAGAAGGCGTCCCCGCTGAATACATGATGCTGCTGCTCAAGGGCGAAATCCACGTCCGCCGCAACCGCACCAGTCCGATGGCCCTCTTCATCGGCCGCAGCGGTCAGATGACCGGCCTGCTGCCCTATTCGCGCATGACCACCACCGGCGGCCAGGGATACGCCGCCACCGATGTCTGGGCCATTCTCCACCACAAAGACCTTTTTCCCGAGATGATGGAAGCCATTCCTTCCATGCGCCAGCGCGTCATCTCCACCCTTCTCGACCGCGTCCGCGAAGTCACCCGCATCGAGCAGCAAAGCGAAAAACTCGCCTCCATCGGCAAGCTGGCAGGCAACCTCGCTCACGAGCTCAATAACCCCTCCTCTGCGGCTCAGCGCGCTGCGAGCGGTATCCTGACTGAACTTAACGCTGTCAACGACAACCGTTATCGCCTCGTCTCCCTCTGTCTCACGCCTGAACAGGTCCTATCGATCCAATGTTGGGAGCGGAACGTGCGCGACCACGCCAACGAGCAAATGCGCAGCAGCCAGATCGAGATTGCTACTCGCGAAGACGAAATCGCCAGATGGATCGAGCAGCATGGCTTCGCTCAGGCATGGCAGATCGCCCCAGATCTCGCTGAACTGGGCGTTCAGGTCTCCGACCTCAATCCCCTCACCGAGTTTCTCGAAGGACCCGCCATCCAGGTCGTCCTCGAACAGTTCGCCTCAACCCTGCGCGCCGAGCACTACGCGCAAACCATGCTCAGCTCTACTGGACGCATCTTCGACCTCATCAGCGCCATGAAGACCTACTCATACATGGACCGCGCCCCTATCCTCGAGGTCGATGTCTCCGCCGGTGTCGATGCCACGCTACAGATGATGCAGTCGCATCTGGCCAAAATCAATGTCGTTCGCGATTACGAACCAGATCTGCCCAGCATCAGCGCCTACGGTAGCGAACTCAACCAGGTTTGGACCATTCTCATCGAGAATGCGATTGAAGCCCTCGCCCGCGATCCCCGCAAAGGCACTGCCGACTGGACCCCCTGCCTGCGCGTAGTCTGTCGCCAGGAAGCCGACCTGATCCTCGTCGAAGTCTGGGACAACGGCCCCGACATCCCCAAAGATCTTCAGGACCGCATCTTCGAACCCTTCTTCACCACCAAGGCCCCCGGCCACGGTCTCGGGTTAGGTCTCGATAACGCCACCCGCATCGTGCGCAAGCACCGCGGCCACATCGGCGTCATGTCCGAAAATGGTTCCACCTGCTTCCGCGTACGCCTGCCCCTCAACCAGCTCCAGGCCTACTGATTTTCGGCTAGCTCCTCATGCCTGCGAACCATTTCGGAATCGGTCTGTTCAATTGAACTTGCATCCCATTTTCGTAAACCGCAACCAAGCGGAAAGGCACACGCAAATCATCGTTATCAAAGACCCAGACATGCGGAGTCTCGTGCAGCGCACGCCGTAGATTCTCTAAAACGCGCGGATATCTGGTCTGTAACTTCTCGCTTGGCACGTCATGCCCACCCTGCGAAACCCGCATTGCCACTCGCTGCTCTGAAGTCTCTGCGCCAGAGATTCCTATAAAGCAGAGAACCACCGTATATCCTGCCGCTGCTACCTCTTTCAGAAAAGCAAGTTTATCCCCGGCCGGATCGGAGAAAACCGTCTCAAACACAAAGCTCTCGTGCTGCCGGACCAGTTCACGTCGTATGGCGTCCGCCATCCGCGCAGCTTCATAAGCATCGGCCTTCAGCTCACGAGCCAGCACATCTCCATTCACAAAGCGCAGTCCAGCCTCGCGCAAATAAGCATGATAAAAAGTTGATTTGCCCGCCCCATTCGCCCCTGCCACTGCGACAATGATGGGCCGGTGATCCAGCGGTAGTAACACTACTTCTTCGCGGCCTTCCCGGTTATCTTCACCGCTTGAAACTGCCGGTTCACAAATCGCCCGACTGTTCGGCGACCATCTTCATCCACCCGAATCAATAGTCCCGGTTGGTCTGGAAACGCCTCATAATGCGGAAACGGCTGGCTCTCCAGGTATGCGTTCAGCATCCGCCGGCCTTTCGTACTGTCAACGGATTTCAAGCACTCAGAAAGAGGCCGAACCGCTGCACTCCTGCATAAAGCCAGAGCCTGGTCACCTTCAAGGAGTGGTTCAATCGATCGCCCAAGACGCGCCCAGAACTCGACTTGCCCGGCGATCGAGCGTTCAACAAGTTCCCCGGTAATCCGAGCATCGAGAACCAGAGCATTCGAGAGCTTCACAGGCTGGCTCATGCTCCAAGAGTAGCATAATGCTACCCCATCATGATCTCAAGAATGACGCTGCATGCGCTCTTCTCTAAGGTCCACATAAAAAGCCGGGGCGGATCGTTACGATCTCGCCCCGGCTCATCTTTCATTCCACTACTTCTGCTCAACCAGCTTCCCACTAGCATCCCGCAGCTCAATCAGCCCCAGATTCAGATCCTTCAGTCCAGCCTCAATCTTCGCCCGGTCGCCAACAGCCACCAGCACCAGGTGATCCGGATGAATGTAATCCGTGGCAGCCTTCGCCACCTGCTCCGGCGTCACCGCTGCATACTGCCCAGGCAGCTTCTGGAAGTAGTCATTCGGCAGCCCGTAAACAAACAGCTCCGCCGTCAACCCGGCCTGATTTGAAGCCGTCTCATACTGCCCCGGCAGCGAACGCAGCGCATTATCTTTCGCCAGCTTCAGCTCATCCGGCGTCGCCGGATCGGTATGAATCCGATCCAACTCCGAGAACAGCTCCTTCACCGCCGGAGCCGTCACATCCGTCCGCACCTGACCGCCCGTATAGAACGGCCCCCCATCGCGGAAGTACGAGAACACTGAAAACGCGCCATAGGTATACCCATGCTTTTCGCGCAGATTCATGTTGATGCGGCTTGAGAACAGGCCACCCAGAATGCTGTTCATCTCCGTAATCGCGGCGTAGTCCGGCGTATTCCGCGGCACGCCCAGCCCAAATGCCAGCAGCGTCGTCTGCGGCGATCCCGGCTTATCTACCAGCAGAATCTTCCGTTCCGGCGATGCAGGCTGCGTGATCGCTGCACCGGCAGACTCCGCCGATTCCGCCGTCCCCTTCCAGCTACCGAAATACTTCTCCGCCAACCGCTTTGCTTCTACCATCGTCACGTCGCCCGAAAGTACCAGCGCCGAATCCGTCGGCTGATAGTGCGCCGCCCAGAATGACTTCAGATCAGCATCCGTCGTCGCCTTCACTGACTCCGTCGTACCAGCCGGCCTGAACCCATACGGACTGTCACCATAGACAGCTTTGTCGCCCACGCGCAGCGCTGCCAGATACGGCTGATCCGACTCCTGAATAATCGCCACGAGCCGTTGTTGCCGAATGCGATCAACCTCTTCCGGACGGAACGCCGGGTGCAGCGCCACGTCCGACAACAAATCCAGTGCCTCTGACGCCTTGTTGCTCAGAGAACTGATCGACACGCTCGCCGCATCCATCGATGCATTCGAGCCCAACGACGCGCCAATCTGCGCCGCATCGTCCGCCAGCTGCGTCGAAGAACGCGTCGCCGTTCCCTCCGTCAGCATCCGCGACGTATACGCCGCCAGTCCCGGCTTATCCGTGGGATTCTTCTCGCCACCCGCCAGCGTCACCAGCGAAGCACTCAACACCGGCAGCTCATGGCTCTCCATCACATAGACCTTCATGCCATTCGCAGCCGTAAATGACTGAGGAGCAGGCAGGTGCAGAGTCGGCTCCGGCCCAGGCTTCGGAGTATCCTTGCGCCACTCCTGCGCATTCTCAAACGCTTCCGTATACGGCGGCACCACCTTCACATCTGCATCCGTGTTGTCGGGACTGCGTGGCACATCCTCCGTCACCTTCTTGCCTGGCACGCAATACACCACGACACTCTGGCTCTTGCCAAAGACCTGCTGCCCGATCTCCTTCACGCTCGCAGGAGTCAGCGCCTCATACCGCGCCACATCCTTCGGTAGATATCCCGGGTCATGCAGATATTGGTTGTACCGGTCAAACATATCCGCCACGCCGCCAAAACCACCCAGCCGCTGCAATCCCTCAACCAATCGGGTCAGCGTCTGGTTCCGCGCCTGGTCCAGCTCCGCCTGCGTCGGGCCTTCCGTGCGCAGCGCCTGCACCTGCTTGTCAAAGGCTGCCTCCAAATCCTCCAGCTTCACACCCGGCCGCGCGATAATGTCGCACTGCGCCATCGATGTCACCATCAGCGACTGGTTATAGCACTGCACACTCTGCGCCACCTGCGTCTTGTACACCAGCTCCTGATAGAGACGGCTCACCTTGCCCGCACCCAGAATGCTCGTAAACATGTCCGCACTCGCATCCCCGGCATGAAACGCCTCAGGCGTCAGCCACGCCACCGTCAACCGCGGCAACTGTATGGTGTCCGTAACCGTCTCACGCTTCTGCTCCGCGATCGGCGGAGTCACCACATTCGGCTTCTCTACTGCGGGCCCGCGCGGAATCGGCCCAAAGAACCTCGCCACCTTCTCCTTCACAACCTTCGGATCGAAGTCCCCCACAATCGCAATGCTCGCGTTGTTGGGCGTGTAGTACTGGTGAAAGAAATCTCGTACATCCAGAAGCCGCGCCGCTTCAACATCCGCGTGCGAACCAATCACATTGCCGTAGTACGGATGCGTCTTCGGAAACAGCAGATGCCCGATAGCCTCATCCGCCACATCATACGGCTGCCCCTCATCCTGCCGCAGCTCATTCCGCACCACATCCCGCTGGTTCGTCAGCTTCGTCCGGTCCAGCGTCTCCAGCAAAAAACCCATGCGGTCGCTCTCCAGCCACAGCGCCAGATCAAGCTGATTGCTCGGCACTGTCTCGAAGTAGTTTGTGCGGTCATAGCTCGTCGTGCCATTAATGTCCGTCGCGCCGGCGCCCTCCAGATACTTAAAGTGCGCCTTCTCGCCCACATGCTCCGAGCCCTCGAACATCATGTGCTCAAACAGATGCGCAAACCCCGTCCTGCCCGCCTTCTCGTTCACCGGACCCACGTGATACCACAGATCCACCGCCACCAGCGGCAGCCGATGATCTTCGCGCAGAATCACCTCAAGCCCGTTCGGCAGCGTGTACTTCTCATACTTCAGCGCCGGAACCTTCAGGTGAGTCTCTGCTGTTTCAGCAGCGACCGCTAGCTGTACCGCAATCAACCCCGCAGCAAGCACAGAGCAAAGGAGAGAGGCGCAACCAAACGCGCGCCGGACATAGCTGTTCATCGATTCTCCACAACGGAAAAGTGGTTTCGAAAGCCCCTACAGAATACGCGCTGCAGGATCGGACTGTTCCAATCAATAGGTGGATTCTTGAGCTTCACGCAACAGATGAGCCGCTTCTAGGCACACAAGGCTTCCATCCAGCGCGGGCAAAGCCACCGCCATCGGCGCGCTGTTTCAAAGGGATCGTCTCAACTCTACGTCGATACTTCCACACCGCGCCAGAATGCCACGTGGTTTTTGATCTTCCGCGCGGCGGGCTTCGGGTCCGGATAGTACCAGGCTGCGTCGGGATTCTCCTGCCCGCCCATCACCAGCGAGTAGTAACGCGCCTGTCCCTTCCACGGACAAGTCGACGTTGTCGAACTGGGCCGGAAATACTCCCGCTTCAATGACGATTCAGGAAAATATACATTCCCTTCCACCGTCTCGTATGCATCGCTCTCGGCAATTACAACGCCGTTCCAGACTGCCTTTGCCATCGCTAACAGAACACTCGCTTATGCGCCGAAACAACCTGCGGCAAGTTGCAAATGCCGCAGGCTGCATCGATCGGATTGATTTGCAGCAACGGATCGGTTACGCAAATACCACCCAACCCGTTCCCGCAGCAGAACTATTTCGCCAATACCGAAACTTCCGAGATGTGGACCGTCTTTGTCGCGGCATCTTCCGTCGCCGTGATCGCCACATGCTTGCCATAAGCATCAGCCTTCACCGCATCCGGATTGTCGATCGCCCACACTTCCTTCTTGGCTGCATCCACAAATACTGGTTTGCTGCCGCCCTCAATGCACTTCTTGGCGCACGCCATTCCCGTGCCGGCGTGCTTGGCTCCGCACATCGAGTCCGAAATCCATCCATCTACTTTCGTAGTACCAGCCGCATAAGCGGAAGTCGCTGCAAAGGTCAGCAGCGAAAGGGCGAAAACTGCAACTCGTTTCATCACCTTCAACTCCTTCACGTGATTATCTGGAAGATTCAACTTGCGATATCAGCCACTTGTGAGAATGCGCCAAAGACAGCCCACTTGGCAAGCAACGATTGTCCCAACGCGGTAAAACAGCAATGCCCAAACGCAGCCGGAGCTACTTCACCTTCCACTGAGGTCGCCGCTTCTCCACCGTCTTCATCATCGACTCATACTTCACCCCGGCCGCCTGCGAATGCTCCACCAGCTCCAGCATCTTGCTCATGTAGGCCGGCATCTTGTCGTGAATCTCCGGCAGTAGCGGCGTCAACTTCGCCAGAATGAAGAACGGTTCCGCATTGCAATCTACAAACAGCTCCGCCGACAACGACCCGTGTAGCACCAGCGACGCTGCCATCTCCCAGTAAGACACCACCTGCCGCAACCAGCAGTTCTGCTGACCGCCAAAATCATCCTGCACCACAAAAAATTCCGCTGCCGTTCTCGGCCAGAACTCCACCATCACCCACTTGCGCGCCTCGCGCATCACAGCCTCGGTGCGCAACTCATACAGCTTCAGAATCAGTTCTCCATCGCCCGCCGTCGCCAGTTTCGATTGCATTATGATTCTCCGACCACAATCCTAAACGATCGACGTATTGCTCTCAGCCTCTTCGGGCTCACTCCACACCCGCGAGCAATTGCGCCGCACAAAACAAGACGGCCCGCCCCACTCGGAGCGAGCCGTCTTTCTTGCTTAGTGATTCACTAAACCGTCTGCAACTCGTCTTCCTTCTCCGCCACCGGCCCATGCGTCTCCCGCGTCGGCGCTGCCACCGGCTCTGGAGCATCCCCAATCCGCTTCTCGTATTCGCAGACCACATCCGCTGCAGGTGCTACCACTGCTGCCTTCTTTGCCGCAGCAGACTTGGCAGCTTTCTTCGCCGCGCCCTTCTTCGGAGCAGCCGGCTCAGCCGCTTCTTTCTTCGGCAGGCTGTTCGGGCAAACCAGGTACACACCCGACTTCAGCGTCTTCTCCAGCAGATACGGGCTCTTGCACTTCGGGCACTTCTTCGCCACAGGTTTCAGATTCGAAGTGAAATCGCACTTGGGATAATTCGTGCATCCCCAGAAGACATTCCCCCGCCGCGCCTTGCGTTCGGCAATATCGCCCTCGCCGCACTTCGGGCATTTCATGCCTTCAATCAGGTTCTGCTTCACATACTTGCACTTCGGATATCCCGAGCACGAAACAAACTCCCCATAGGAGCCCTGTCGGATCACCAGTTCCTTGCCGCACAACGGACACATCTCGCCCGTCGGCTTCGGAGCATTCACCTTCTGCTGCTCCTTCTGGCTCAGCTTGCGAATCGTCTTGCACGGCGGGTCGTCATTGAATCGCGGACAAGCCATATACGGCCCGAATATCCCGCGCCGCAAAACCATCGTGCTTCCGCAGTTGTCGCAGTACTCCTCGTTCTGATCCGCTTCCTGCGCCTCCGGAGTATTCAGGTCCGGCTTCGCGGCAATATTCTCCTTCGTAAACGTGCAGCTATTCTTGTCCTTCTTGTTATAAGCACTGCACGCAAAAAACGTTCCGAACTTGCCCCACTTCAGCAGCAGCGGAGACCCACAGATTTCGCACTTCTCATCTGTCTTGATCTCCATCGCCTTGATCGATTCCATATTCTTCTCGGCGACCTTCAGCTCCTTCTCAAAGTAGCCATAGAAGCCCTTCAGCAGATCCGTCCACTTCTCCTTGCCCTCTTCGATATCGTCCAGCTCTTCCTCGAGCTTCGCCGTATATGCCGCATCGAAGATGTACGGAAAATTCTTCACCAGCAGATCGCAAACCACCATCCCGATCTCCGTCGGATAAAACCGCCCGGCAATCTTCGTCACATACTCGCGATCCTGAATCGTGTTGATGATCGACGCATACGTCGAAGGCCGTCCAATGCCCCGCTCTTCCAATACTTTGACCAGCGAGGCTTCGTTGTACCGCGGCGGAGGCTGCGTAAACTTCTGCCGCTCCTGCAGCTCATCCAGTTCCAGCCGTTTCACATTATCGAGATTCGGCAATCCCTGCTCACCGTCCTCGTCGTCCTTCTTATCCTCGACAATCTCGTACACCTTCAGGAAGCCATCAAAACGCAGCACACGCCCGCTCACCCTGAAGTCATACGTCTTCTTCGTCTTCGCTGACCGCGCCTCGATCTTCGCCGTCGTCACGTCGTACACCGCCGGCATCATCTGTGAAGCAACAAACCGCTGCCACACCAGCCTGTACAGCTTCAACTGCTCGTCCGTCAGATACCGTGCAATCGACTCTGGAGTCCGGGCCGCATCCGTCGGACGAATCGCTTCATGCGCATCTTGCGCATCGCTCTTGCCTTTGTAGACGTTCGGGCTCTCCGGCAGATACTTCGCACCCAGAGTCTTCGTAACCCACTCTCGCGCTCCGGCAATCGCTTCCGGCGAAACACGCGGCGAGTCTGTACGCATGTAGGTGATCAAACCCACCGTTCCCTCGTCGCCAATATCGATGCCCTCATACAGCCTCTGCGCCACGCCCATCGTGCGCCGAACATTAAATCCCAACTTGCTCGCCGCATCGCGCTGCAACTGGCTGGTGATAAACGGAGCCATCGGCTTGCGCCGCTGTTCCGTTTGCTGCACGCTCGTCAGCGTCCACTCCGCTGTCCCGAGCGCGTCCATCACTGCATCCATCGACTTCTTATCCGGCAGCGCGTTGGCTAGGAACTGCGGCTTGCCTTCCTTGTCCACGCCGTTTGCCACACGCGCCGGCTCACCATCGATCCCGACAAAGCTGGCCTTCAGCGTCTTTCCCGCCTGCTTTTCCGGATGCAGCACCGCATCCAGCGTCCAGTACTCCACTGGCTTGAACGCCCCAATCTCCCGCTCGCGCTCAACAATCATGCGCACCGCAACCGTCTGCACGCGTCCCGCCGACAGCCCACGCCGCACCTTATCCCACAGCAGCGGAGAAACCTGGTACCCCACCAGCCGGTCCAGCACGCGCCGTGTCTGTTGCGCATCCACTAAATCTTGATCAATATCCCGCGCATGCTGAAAAGCGTCCTGCACCGCCTTTTTTGTGATCTCGTTAAAGGTCACGCGGCGAATCTTCTTCCGCGCCGCGGCATTCGACCCAAGCTGCATCGCCAGGTGATACGCAATCGCTTCACCTTCGCGGTCCGGGTCAGGCGCCAGAAAAATACTGTCAGCCTTGGCCGCCGCCCGCTTCAGCTGGTCCACCAGCTTCTCCTTGCCCGGAGACACAATCAGCGTCGGCTCAAACGTCCGCTTCTTCAACTCCACGCCAATGTCGTTCTTGGGCAGGTCCATAATGTGACCAACTGAGGCCTGCACCTCGTAATCCTTGCCCAGATATTTCCCAATCGTCTTCGCCTTGGCGGGTGACTCGACGATCACCAGTGATTTACTCATTGCTTTCTCTTCAAACCCTTCAGCACCGGTCCTGCCGGCACTACCCTTCTTGCGAACCCTTACATACTCCAGCTCGGCCTAAACCTTCATCCAGCCCATCCACTTACTAGCCTTCGATGGACAATTGGACTACGAAGTTTCCAATCCGTTGCATACCGGTTTTCAAGCGTGACTTTTCGCGTGTGCTACGTCAACGGACTTTTCGAAGTCCTGTTCCATCAGCCCGGCGTGCGAAAAAATGCCTACAAAGACAGGACGCTAACACGGAACACGAACAAATTCCAATTCGCCCCTCTGGATTTCTCCTCAAATTCCTTACATGCAACGCACATAATTCTTCCCCGGCAGCGACCGGACCCTCCCCGCCAGCTCCAACTCAAACAGCGCCGTAAACACCTCAGCCGACGAGAGTTGGCCCTCCAGCATCTCCAGAATCTCGTCCATCTGCAACGCCGCGTCCTGCCTTAAAACCCCGAATACCGCCGCTTCCCTGCCTCGTAAACCAGCATCAGGCGCATCAGATGCCCCGGCCTGCGGTTTGGATTCAACCGCCCACCCCGCCTCCAGCTCCAGCCGCACCCCTGACGGCAGTACCTCCCACACATCCTCCCAGGTCGCCGTCAACTGCGCTCCCTGCTTGATTAAGGTATTCGGCGTCCACGAGTTCCGGCTCGTCACATTCCCCGGCACCGCAAATACATCCCGTCCCTGATCTGCAGCGCAACGCGCCGTCACTCGCGTCCCCGAATTCTCGCTCGCTTCCACCACTAGTACTCCCAAACTCAGCCCCGACAAAATCCGATTCCGTCGTGGAAAATTCTGCGGCGCCGGAAACGTCCCCAGCGGTAGCTCCGAAACAATTGCCCCACCCGTCGCCAAAATGTCTTCCGCCAGCCTCTTATTCTCTTTGGGATACACCACATCCGCACCAGTACCCCAAACCGCCACCGTAGGCTTCCGCGCCGCCAGAGCACCCTTGTGCGCCGCAGTATCTACACCACGAGCCATGCCGCTCACAATCAGCATCCCACGCGCTGCCAGGTCCCGCGACAGCATCTCCGCCACTCCCGTCCCATATGGCGAAGGATGCCGCGTCCCCACCACCGCAATCGACGGCCTCGCCAACAAAGACACATCCCCCCGCACCCACATCACCGGCGGCGGGTCATAAATCTCCTTCAGCCGCTCCGGATACTCCTCGCACCCATATGTCAGCAGATGAACACCAAGCTCCCGCGCACGCATCCACTCCTTCTGTGCCGCCGACCTCGCCTTCCCATCAAATACATATTGCGAAGCCCCTGCCGGGAACCGCAGCCCCTCAATCGCCGTTAGCGGCAGTTCAAAAATCTCACTCGGGCTGCGCAGCCCCCGCACCGCTTCCAGCACTCGCCGTGGTCCCAAACCCGGCGTCAGCACAAGCGCCAGCCACGCCAGACGATCCTCGTCCAGCTCCGTATGCGTCTCTATCGATTGCAATGATTGCGTCATGATTTGTCCTGGAAATCACAACGCCGAACCGGGAAAGCCCGCAAGCAGGCACAAAAGTATTCAATATTCGCAACTCAAAATCTTCTATCGGATTCCCGAAACTTAGCCCGTCCACCTTACGAAGTCAAGCCGCGCTTGCCCCCGCACATGCCATGGTGGAATCATTGCAGCCACAGTGGGAGGTTTTCCCATGAAACTTCGAATCGCGGTCTGGGCGGTTGTCGGCGCTTTTGTTGTGACCCTTTGGTCAGCTTACTTCATGGCCGTATATCCATCGCTGCACGGCCTTACCTTGACTCTTCTCTGCCTCACCTGCCCTATAGCCCTGATCCGTCATTATCCTATGAGCGTCTATGTCGTCCTGCTGACAAATGCCGCCACCTACGCCGCGGCAGGCGCACTGATCGAAACCATTTGGCGGCAATTCAAAAGCTCTCACCGGATTTCAAACTGACGCCTGGATGCCCTGATAAGACTCTTAGGGAGAAATGATCGGCAGATACTTATCACCAAAGCGTCTATGTCCTTCGGCTGCAGTGAAACGCTGTAAAACTTCTCCTGTCTCGCCGTTCACGCGATATACGTTGAAGTCACTCGAATATCTGCAATCGCCTGTGTTTCGGATGAGAACAGAAAGCAGAATCTCCTTTGAACCATTTAGCCAACGCCCGCCGATCACGTGGTACGGCTCGCAATATTCCGCTTCGTCCCAATTGTGCTTGAATTCCGGAGTGTTCAACTCTGGGTCGATTGGCAATTTCCGAACTAATTGCTCGAAATCCCTTCGAGCCGTTTCTTCGACTTTTGGAAATTCATGAAGGCCCGATCGATCCACGCCATATACCTGCATATGCCAGGGACCTAACTCTCCACTTTCGGACCACGTGACAAAAAACTTCGTCGAATCTGGCGCCCAACCAAGTTCTGCATCGTGCTTGGATTCGCTATTTATGTCGGTCTCGAAACTTCGTTTGTCGATGACAAGAGTCACGGTGGAACCAATCACCTTGACGATTTTTTGGTGATCAGGGGAATAAAAGGACAGGCGGCGGTTCGGATTGTCATCTAAAGCCGACCATGTGTTGAAGAGGGATACTGTCGCAGCCGACCAATCGCCTCTCGTGAGCGCATATCGTCGATCGGCCGTCTGTGAATTCTTTGCAGAGGCGGCTGCAGTAGACTTGGTCTTTCCAATTGGGCCTCCGCTCGTTCCCTGCGCATAACCCATAGGAGTTGAACGAAAGATAGAGATGGCAACCAACGTAAGCAATATGGGGGCACTTGCTATCGATCTTCGCATAAAGCTGTCGATGGTATCTTAAGCGGAATCAAGCACTGCCGTCACTGCCCGCGCCGCAACGCTCAGAAAACCACTTCGCGCGAAAGCGCGAACCACACTCACACTCCACACTCACCCCACTCCCACTTGTTACCCTGAGTAAGTGATCAGCTCCACCCCAGCAAGCCCCACCAGCCCACTCCGCATCGCCGCCATCAATTTCCTCAACCCCGCCCCCCTCATGTGGGACTTCAACCACGAACCCCACAAATCCCAGCTCGCCCAGCGCTATCAGCTAGAGCTCATGCTCCCCTCCGCCTGCGCCGACCGCCTCGCTCTGCCCATCTACACACCCGGCGCAGCCGATATCGGCCTCATTCCCATCGCTGCCCTCGCCACTACACCTGGCTTGCGGGTCATCCCTGGCTGCACCATCGCCTCGCGCCGCAAAGTCCGCTCCATTCTCCTCGTCCGTCGCGCCAATCAACTCTTCTCCCAAATCCGCACCGTAGCCGCAGATACGTCCTCCCGCTCCTCGCTCGCCTACACTCGTATCCTCTTCCGCAAATGGTGGAACCCCGGCGTAATCTTCCTGCCCAGCCCACCCGACCTGGACCGAATGCTCGAAAAAGCCGACGCCGCCATCCTCATCGGCGACCCCGCTCTCTACGCCCTTGAGGAACGCCAGAACCGCGAAGAACGCACCGGCGAATCCCTCATCTACCACGACGTCGCCGAAGAATGGATCACCCACACCGGCTCCACCTGGGTAGCCGCAGTCTGGGCCATCCGCGAAGAATCCATCGCCCGCTCCGGCCGCACCATCGAAGACATAGCCTCCGACTTCACAGCCTCCCGCGACCGCGGCCTCGCCAACATAGAAACCTTAGTCAAGGAATGGTCCGCCCGTCTGCCCCTCCCGGCAGCCACCATCCGAACCTATCTAACTGAAAATATCTATTACTATCTCGATGAAAACTGTCAGAAGGGCATCCAACGCTTCTTCGACTTAGCGGTAGAAACCGGCGTCTTACCCAGTTACGAACCAAAGTAGTAGCCAAATCAGGCCGATCAAATCCTTTTATGCGGGCTTTATGAAATCTCGGCTCACATACAAAAATGGATTACTCCCGCTTCGTCTATGAACCTAAGCTCGGCCCTCTCTTGATCGTCATACGCTTCCAGCATAACTGTCTTACCTATCACTTCAACGATCGCCTGTTGGTCTTCGAATGGCAGTTCATCCAACAACCCATGCGGAAGTTCTGTCAGCACGACGTTTTCATCCGGGAGTGGTCTTTTGTCATTGGAATTCATAAACACATGTGGGCCAAATATATCAATTCCGCTGAATTGCGCAAATAAAATTAAAGTTAGCGGATTTGTAATCCCGCGCGAAACATTGCAAAGCCAAAGATCTGCTTTTGCCTTTGTTCTTGCACTTGTCTTTCGGTCTGTCATCCCCGAAGGGGATCTGCTTTCCACTAAGGATGCTGGACTAAGCTACAAGTCCGTCCTCACAAATATCCAGTACGATGAGTCCATCTCGGGAGCATCTTTGATGGAAGAACCGAACGATATCAAGATCTTCGAACATGATCTAAAACAGCAGTCGATCCTCGACATCGTACAAGTACGTCCAGGCATGTATATCGGGGAGTCCACCTTGTCCGGATTGTGGTTTTACTTGCATGGCTTTCAAATGGCGGAGTGCTTGCACAAAGTCACGAGCCCATCTTCACTCCCAAGTGACTTCCCTGACTGGGTGGCCTATAGGCTCCGTCTCAGCAGCAACTGGAGCGGCTGCTGGCATCGCGTCATCCTGAGCTGCATTCCAAACGAAAAACAAGCGCTCAATCGGTTCTTCGAATTACGCGAAGAGCACCTCTGTCGTAAACCCAAGATCGTCGCCACAATCCCCAAGGTACGCATTGATCATCAGATCGGACACTACAGCAAGACTGGAGAACTTCTGTGGTCTACAGAGTTATTTCCTGCAGAACCAAGCAAAATTGCCGTGTACACCGATGACCCTGGTTTCTTCCTTACTCCCGACGAAAACGCCCCTCCTTGCAATTCATTTCACCCCGCACTGGATAGTGGATTTCCCCTCACGCCTCATGCCTCCAAATTCGAAATACTCGATCAGCCAACTTGGGAGCGTCTGCTCATAGAAAACAAGAAATACAAAAAGCGCCTCGCAAACACACGATCACGCATTCTGCGAAGAACGCAAGTACGAATAACCTGATCTCTGACCCCTGATCTCTGATCTCTTAAATCCCATCCCTGCGCTAACATCATCTCGGAGAGCCCACCATGCCCGACCTCAACCCCTACGCCCGCTTCCTCGACGGACGTCTTATCGACGAGATTCTCTCTTCCACCCCCGCCGAGCTTGAGTCGCTAGCCGAAGCCATAGGCCCTACCCGCATCGGCCTCGCCTCCGCCCCAGGCAAATGGACCCCAGCCGAAATCCTCTGTCATCTCGCCGACTGCGAAGTAGCCTTCGGCTTCCGTCTCCGCCAGACCCTCGCTGAAGACAACCACACCATCCAGCCCTTCGACCAGGATCGCTGGGCCTCTCTCTATCCCACCATCACCGCACAACAGGCCCTTGCCGCCTTCACCGCCCTCCGCGAGTGGAACCTCATCCTCATCCGCAATGCCCCACCCTCGGCCGCGCACAAACCAGCCACCCATCCCGAACGCGGAACCATGACCTTCCAGACCATCGTAGAAACCATGGCCGGCCACGATCTAAATCACATCCATCAACTCAAAAAGCTGGCCGAAGCCTGATAGTCAAACTTCGGCCAGCTTTTGTATTTGCCTTTCTGCCTGTCATCCTGAGCGCCTATTCACCAGGTTTGTCATCCTGAGCGCCTCGGGGTCCCCGGCGAGCGCGCCTTTCGCTCGTTGGGGTGAAAGCGAAGGATCTGCTTTTGCCTCGCAATTGCTTTTTGTCTCTCATCCCCGAAGGGGATCTGCTTCTGTCTTTGCTTTTGCCTTTCACACCCCACACTCACACTCCACACGAGCCTCACCGAAACAGATTCGTCTTCGCCAGATCGATCACCTCATCCCCACGCCCATTCATCACCGCCTTCATGATGTAGAGCCCAAACCCCGTCGCCTGTTTGAACTCAATCGTAGGCGGCATCGACAACTCCTGCCGGTTCACCACCACATCCAATAACGCTGGCCCGTCATACGCAAAAGCCTGCCGCAGCGCACCCTCTAAATCCTCCGGCTTCTCCACCCGCAGCCCCAAAAATCCACAGGCAGTAGCAATCTCTGCAAACGAAGGATTGTCCAGCGCAGTCCCAAAATCCAGAAATCCCGCCGCCTTCATCTCCAGCTCCACAAACCCAAGCGTCCCGTTGTTGAAGACGACAATCTTCACCGGCAGCTTCATCTGCCGCAGCGTCAGCAGATCGCCCATCAGCATCGCCAATCCGCCATCCCCGGCCAGCGCTACCACCTGCCGCCCCGCATACGCCGCCTGCGCTCCAATCGCCTGCGGCAACGCAGACGCCATCGTTCCATGTACAAACGACCCCAGCAGACGCCGCTTTCCATTCATGCGCAGATATCGTGAGGCCCACACCGTAGGCAGCCCCACATCGCAAGTGAAAACTGCATCCTCCGCCGCCAGCTCATTCACCAGCTTCGCCACATACTGCGGATGAATCGGCGTCTTCCCCGGCTCACCCACCGCCAACTCATCGAGTCCTGTCCGCGCCTTCTTGTAGTGGTTCACTGAAGTCTTCAGATGATCTGAATCCCGCTTCTTCTTGAGCAGGGGCATGAGCGCCGCAATCGTGTCCTTCACCGTCCCAATCAGCCCAAGATCCACATGCGTGCGCCGTCCAATCTGCTCCGCCCGCACATCCACTTGCAGAATCTTCGCCTTCTCCGGGAAGAACTGCGTATACGGAAAATCCGTACCCAGCATCAGCAGCGCATCGCAGTTCATCATCGCGTAATACCCCGAGCTGAACCCCAACAGCCCCGTCATACCCACATCATTCGGATTGTCATACTCAATAAATTCCTTCCCGCGCAGCGCATGCACCACCGGAGCCTTCAGCAGCTCCGCAATCGCCATCACTTCCTTATGTGCACCCGCACATCCCGCCCCACCCAGAATCGTCACCTTCCCCGCGCCGTTCAGTATCTTCGCCGCAGCCTCCAGATCAGCCTGCCCTGGATGAAACACCGAAGCCGGATCGCACAGCTTCAACACACTCGCCGCCGCGGCGCAATTCCCCAGAAACACATCCCCGGGCACCACTACCACCGCCACGCCGCGCTTCGCCACCGCCGTGCGCATCGCAATCCCCAATATCCGCGGCAAATTCTCCGGATCGCTCACCAGCTCGCAGTAATAGCTGCAGTCCTTGAACAGCATCTCCGGATGCGTCTCCTGAAAATATCCCGTCCCAAGTTCCGCACTCGGTATCTGCGCCGCAATCGCCAGCACCGGAACCCTGCTCCGATGGCAGTCATACAGCCCATTGATCAGGTGCAGATTCCCCGGTCCGCAGCTTCCCGCGCATACCGTTAAATCACCCGTCAGATGCGCCTCCGCACCCGCCGCAAAAGCCGCCACTTCCTCATGCCTCACATGCACCCACTTAAGCTCCGGGTGCTGCCGTATCGCATCCGTGATCCCATTCAGCGAATCACCCGGCAACCCATACACCCGCTTCACCCCTGACACCGCCAGCGTCTCCACCATCACCTCTGCCGCACTCTTAGCCATTCCTGCCTCCACGCACTGCCTTCGATGCAGCGCCGCGCTCAAACGTCTCTTACTCCATCCCTTTTGACCCTTGTTTCATCAGCCCATAGTTTTTTTCATGCAAGCGGCTTGCCATTGCCCGTTCCCCCAGAGTGCGACTCGTCTACCCTCGTATCGCCACTCTTCGGGAACATTTTCGCGCTCGTTGTTGTCGAAACTCTCAGCATCAGCCCGCGCCACAGGAGGCAGCATGCGCTCGATCCCTGTCCTGGCCACTTTGGCCTGCACCATTAGCCTTGGCCTTTTCTCAAGCCTTCTCCCAGCTCAATCCACCAAGACCAGTCCAAAATCTGCTCCCGCAACAGACAAATCCCCTGCCACTCCAACAACTCCCCACGAACTTCCCGTTCGCCAGGTCATCCTCTACAAAAACGGAGTAGGCTACTTCGAACACACCGGCCAGGTCAATGGCAACCAGCGCATCACCGTCGACTTCACCACCTCGCAGCTCAATGATGTCCTGCAGTCTCTCACCGTCCTCGATGACAACGGAGGGCGCATCGGCGGCATCAACTACGACTCCACCACTCCGCTAGCCCAGCAGCTTCAATCCATCTCGCTCAACATGACCGACGACCCCACTTCTACCCAGCTCTTTCAGGCTTTGCGCGGCCAGCGCGTCGAAGTCACAGGAGCATCCGGAGGACCTATAACCGGCCGCCTCATGTCCATCGAGAGCCGCACTGGCGCCGACTCCAATAGCGACACATCAAGGCCCGCACAGACCCGCTTCTATCTCACCGTAGTCGGCAACACCGGCGCAGTTCGCGTTATCGAGCTAACTCCCACCCTCAGCGTCCGCCCGCTCGATCCATCTCTTCAGGGCGAGCTCGACCGCTACCTCGCCCTCCTCAGTTCCAACCACTCCACCGGCCTGCGCCATCTCACCCTCGACGCCATCGGTCAGGGCAACCGACAACTACGCGTCAGCTACATCAGCGAAATCCCCGTCTGGAAATCCACCTACCGCATCGTCTTTCCAGACAACGCCGACAAAGCCATCCTTCAGGGTTGGGCAGTCGTCGATAACACCATCGGCTCCGACTGGGACAACGTCCAGCTCTCGCTCGTCGCAGGCGCTCCGCAAAGCTTCATTCAGCCGCTCTCTGACCCGCTCTATCTCCGCCGCCCCGAAGTTCCCATCTCCACCGTAGCCATGTCCACCCCGCAGACACACCAAGCGGCAGAAGAATCCGGTCCGGGAGTTCTCCGAGGCACCGTGACAGACACCTCTGGAGCCGTCATTCCCGGAGCAATCGTCACCGCCACCTCGCCCGCCACCGGAGCGAACGCGGTAGCTCAAACTTCCAGCAACGGCCAGTTCACCTTTGCATCCCTGGCTCCCGGCTTCTACAACCTCACCATTAACGCAAATGGTTTTCAGACCTCCATTCGCCGCAACATTCTCGTAGGCGCAACAAACTCTCCTACCGTGAATGCCGCCCTCACCGTTGGATCAGCATCCGAAACCGTAGAAGTCACCGCCGACTCAATCGCCAGTTTGCAAATGGCCGCTCCGGCACGAGCCACCCACGGCTACGGCGTTGCGGCCATGCAAGGCATGGGCAGCGGCGCAGGGGGAGGCATCATCGGCAGTGTCTTCGGCAACGGCGTCGCTCGTCCCACCGATATCAACACCAACGTCTCCACCAACAATTTCGACGACTTCTTCGAGTACAAACTCGCCCAGCCCGTCACCATCCACAAAAACGAGTCCGCCATGGTCCCCATTCTTCAGCAGACTCTCCCTGTCGAACGTGTCACCCTCTGGAGCGAATCCGAAGCGCACCCTCTTCGCGCTCTCTGGCTCGAAAACACCTCTCAGCTCACCTTCGACAGCGGCAACTTCTCCGTCTTCGAGTCTGGTGCCTTCGCTGGCGAAGGCCTGCTCGACCCCATCCATCCTGGCGAAAAACGCCTGCTCTCCTACGCCGCCGATCAAGCCACCCGTATCCGGAAAGAACCTCAGGAGGGCAAGCGCGAAATCCGCGCCGTCACAATCACCGCGCAGGGCCTCGTCCAAAAACGCTACGGCGTTGAGGAACGCACCACCTACCAGGCCTCCAACTCATCCGCCGACTCCCGCACCGTCGTCATCGAAGTCCCGCGCCGCGAAGACCGCAAACTCTCACCCGAAAGCAAGCCAACTGAAACCGCGGCCAACCTCTACCGCTTCAAGGTATCCGTTCCCGCTCATCAATCATCCTCCGTCCTCGTGGCCGAGGAAGGTCCCGCCTATGACACATGGCGCATAGAGGCCGACGGCGATCAGACCGCCGCGCTTGAATATCTCGGTAAAGAAGTCCCGGCAATCGCCCCTAAGATCCAGCCCATCCTCGATGCCCAGCGCAGCATCGTGTCCATCAGACAGCAGATCCATGATCTCAACGACCGCATGACAGCCCTCTCCGGTGACGAAACCCGAGCCCGCGAAAACCTCACCGCCCTCAAAGGCAACGACGCCGGCAAACGCTTCGTCGACGAGCTCAACCAGTCCGAAGACAATCTCCAGTCCACCCGCAAACAGATCGCCGACCTCACTGAAAAGCAAAAAGCCGCTGTCGACTCCCTTCGTCAGACCCTCTTAACCTTCACCCTCGACTGGTCCCAGCCTCAGAGTTAGCATGCCCATCGAGACTCCGCCAACCAGAGGCGAGAGAACTCAAATCGTGCCGTCTGCCCACGCAGACGGCGCTGAACCAGTTGTGTCAGATCCCAATCACAAATTACTCAAATCATCCGCAACCGCATCTCAAACCAGCCACGCCACTTGCAACAAATCCGCTTGACAGGCCTTTTCCACCGATCTCAGCCGCACTGCTCCACAAAATGTTCCACGTGGAGCAATCCGGAGAACACCACCACCCACCACTCAAAATTGCTCCACGTGGAGCAATTCCATAAACCCGTTCCTCACCCCCTGCCGTAAACTAGGGTTTCGGAGGACGACAGGGACATGAAAAAGATCGGCGTTTTATTCGGCATGGAAAACAGCTTTCCCGGCGCACTCGTGGAGCGCATCAACTCCCTCCACATCGACGGCATCACTGCCGAATTTCTGCGCACCGACGCCGTCCACCTCGACAAACCATCGCCTTACTCCGTCATCATCGACCGCATCTCGCACGATATCCCCTTCTATCGCGCCTATCTCAAGCACGCCGCATTAAACGGCACCGTCATCATCAACAACCCGTTCTGGTGGTCTGCCGACGATAAGTTCTTTAATTACTCTCTCGCCGCCAAGCTAGGTGTAGCCGTACCACCAACGGTGATTCTGCCGCACAAAAGCTATCCCGAAGGCACGAATGAGCGTTCCATGCGGAACCTGGAATATCCGCTGAACTGGGATGCAGTGTTTGAGTATGTAGGCGAACATGGATTCATGAAACCTGTGGATGGTGGCGGATGGCGGGATGTTTTCCACATTCATAATCGCGAAGAGTTTTTCAGGGCTTATGACCAGACGCGCGATCTTTGCATGATGTATCAGAAGGCAGTCAACTTTTCTGAGTACTTCCGTTGCTATGTTGTTGGGCAGAAGAAAGTGCATATCATGCCCTACGATCCGCGAAATCCGCATCACGAACGGTATGTCAAGAATCCACCGAAGTATGACCGCAAGCTGCTCAAGCGCGTTGAAGAGGATGCGCTCAAGCTGTGCCAGGCGCTTGGGTACGATCTGAACACTGTGGAGTTTGCGGTTGAGGATGGGATTCCATATGCGATCGATTTCATGAATCCTGCGCCGGATGCGGATATTCATTCAGTCGGCGAGAAGAACTTTGAGTGGATTGTGAAGGAGATGGCCGATCTGGCTATCGCGAAAGCGAAGAAGGCGCCTGCGACTCCGGAATTGAAATGGTCTTCGTTCCTGAATCCCACGCCGAAGAAGATTGCGAAGGCAGTAAAAGCAGCCAAGCCAAAGGCTGCGGCCAGGAAGAAAGAGCAAGCAACTCCTCCTGAGCCCGTTTCAACGCCCGCAAAGGAATGAGGGCATGGTTAATATGCCTAAGTTGCAATATATTCTGCTCGGATTGGCCGCAGCTCTGACGCTTGCAATGGTCTTCGCTAAGAGCCACACATTTGTTGTTCTTGAGATTGCGGTGATGAGTGTTTCAGTTCTGTCATTACTATTACTCATTCCTCACTGGAAGGCACAGGAAGCTATTCGATCAGCGTGGGCTAGTATCGTGTTTGCAGCTGGCGCAATCATCCCGTACAAGTTGCAACACCCTGTAGTTCTTATTCTTGTTCCGGGGGCGGCGTCCGCAATATTCGCCATTTTTGCTGTCAGGGAATTCCGGCGTGCGACCCAGGCCCAACGCGCGGGTGACGCGACGGCCGAGCGGGGCTGAACCACTGATGAGCCGACTCCGGCGTGCGCGGCATATCTGGCGAAGGTTACGCCGCATTCTGGGCAGGTGGTCCAGGCATCGGCCTCACTACTTCCGTATCCACCGACGCAGCTGTGCCCCATTCATCGCAGCTTTATCGCGATGAATGGGGCACAGCCAGGTCTTTGTGACTTCATGAGACGGGCGTAGAAGTTATGCCTGGGTCACCTGCCCACCTGAAAAAAGTTCACCGAAACTCAGAAAATCGTCCTGAATAGCTAATTTTCCACTCTCGCGTACTCCAGCGTGTCAGTCAAATCCGGGTATTCTCCGACTATGTAGGCTGGGAACCACTTTGCAAAATCCTGTACCGTATTGAAAACCAGCACCCCTTCGTTTGGATCGAAGAACTGGCTCGTTCCGCCGATTTGACGGTAGCCCAGTGCATGTCCGCCATTGCCTTTGATTGAGATCAGAACATGGCCGCCAAAGGTACATGCAAGCGCAAGGTCCTTTAGCCGTCCTTTCTTGGTCGAGAAAAACTTCTTGTTCAGGTTCGCGGAGTTCTCGATGCTCATCCCCATGTTCTGAACATAGCCTTCTTTGTTGGCAGTTTGACCCGTCCCTTTTTGAAAGACATAGCGCATATACGCCGTCTGCGCCAAAGACAGGGCCAGACCGCTCTTCAACTGCGACTTATCGGTGACTCCACCCGGCTGTTGCTGACTCTTCTGCAGCCAGTCCACCACCATAGCCATGCAGACGCCATTTCGGTTTTTGACTAATTTGCCTTGCTGGCGAGAGAGTTTCTCGGTGTTCTGCAAATCAGTGGTGTCAATGAGCAGCGCAGGTGTAATACCTGCATATGTGATCGGCATGCTGTTTTCCTCTCTTCCACATCTGGATCTCGGCCCCGGTCGTCCAGCCTGTGATGTTCAACCCGCGAACTCATATCCTGCGCAAATTCGCGGTTGATTTCCAATAACTCACTCACGAGCACAGTGAAATCAAAGACGCTGTCATCGATCCGCCATGAAGACCCGCCATGAACAGAACTGTCCCCGCGTTTACGCAATGATGAATCGCAGTCGCATCATAGCAGCATCACGAGCCCAAGACCGCTCCCATAAATGAAAAATTGATTACCTTACTCTTGCGCAGGAGTGGATCAAGCGGCGGGAGCCCAGGCCTCGCTTTTTGAACCTGGATTGCGACGCTCGATACCCAACCGCTCATCTGGTATCAACACAACAAGCCAGCAATAATTGCAGGACGCTTTACTTCAGATAAAATGTAAAGAAGGAGATCAGTAGCGTGGAAGCCACCTTGAGCAGCAAAAACCAGGCCACCATTCCTAAGTCCGTAAGGCAATATCTCAACCTGAAACCAGGCGATCGATTCAAATTCTTTCTTCAGCCGGATGGAGCTGTGGTCATTCTTCCTAAGATTCGGACATCGAAACTGAAAGGCAGCTTGTCTAAACTAGACCAGCCCATCTCCGTTGAAGAAATGAACATGGCTGTCGAAGCCGGCGCAACCCAACGTCACCGCCGATGATTGGCATCGACACCAACGTCATCCTCCGTTATCTGCTCCAGGACGACCCTGACCAGGCGCGCAAAGCCAACAGGATTGTCGACCGGCAACTGAGTGAACAAGCCCCCGGCTTCATCAATCTGGTTACCGTGCTGGAGATTGTCTGGGTACTTCGCAGCCTCCTGAAGCAGAGTCCATCCCAGATCGCCCAACATCTCGAAAATCTCCTTGCCGCCGATGTGTTCCAGGTTCAGAACGAACAACAGGTATTCGAAGCCGCGTTCGCGCTCAAGCGTAATACCGGAGAATTTGAAGATGCCTTAATCGGAGCGCTCAATGCCTGGGCGGGTTGCTCCCATACTTTGACGTTCGATCGAAAAGCAACGCGGCTGCCGAACTTCCAGTTCATCGCCTGACCGGCTACTCACTCGGCCTTATCTTTCCTTCAGTGGTTACCTCCAATCTCTTGGCGCCCATCCTTTCGCGCAGTTTGCCGAAAGGGTGGGAACGCAAAAGTCCGCAACGTATACAACATTCGTGAGCAGCACAAACCTCCGAAACCTGATCCCTGTTTGCACCGAATTACCCCCAATAGGCGCAAAATCGAATCAGGCGGCATCCATACCGCTCCCGGAAGGCCAGATAACACCGTAAAAGATGTATCCAAATACACCCCCAAAACACAGTAAAACGCGCCATACGCGCACCGGCTACTCGTCCATAATCAATGAACAATGAATAAGATAAACCCGCATTTTCGGTGAAAAAGCACGACCCCCCACTCATGGCGCACGTAGCATGCCAAATCAACTTAGTGCCGGTTCAAACCGCCGCGCTATCATCCCACTGGACACAGATTTCGCAATGAACCGACTTCATCCTTTCCAGGCCATTCCAAGATTCGCTGTCATCCTCGCCATCGCTCTCACATCCATCGCAGCTTCCCATGCGCAGTCGCTACCCACCGCCGAAGCACTCAGCAAGCAGATCCACGATCAGGGAGCCAAAGCCGTAGTCGATCAGCTCTGGCCCGACGACGCCCAATGGTCCCAGCTTCTCCGCAAAGTCCGCACCGGCGATCCGGCCTGGCTACAGGTCGCCGTCGACATCAGCCCCGGCATGAGCTCCGGCGCATTGCAGACCCTGCTCATCGCCGTCAGCCAGTCCATCCAGAAGAAGCCTGAGCCGTTCCTTGAGATCGCCTACCTGTGATCTTTCAGGAGGTTGTCCATTCGATTTGGACCGGAGAAGCTGGTTGTGACGAGCAACTAGGAATCTTCGGAGGATCGAATGGACATTCATAAGAATGCCCGACTGAGCTATCGCAGTCGAG
>NZ_JAGSYH010000005.1 GCF_025685685.1 Acidicapsa dinghuensis | reverse complement strand
ACTCACGCGGAAGGCGGCTGCAGCCGCCTTCCGCGTCTCTCCCTGCTCCAGTACAAACCTGACCAATGCCTCTCGACTGCGATAGCTCAGTCGGGCATTCTTATGAATGTCCATTCGATCCTCCGAAGATTCCTAGTTGCTCGTCACAACCAGCTTCTCCGGTCCAAATCGAATGGACAACCTCCTGAAAGATCACAGGTGCCCCAGGTCTCGCTTCTGAGACCTGGGAACCACAAATCCGTGGTTGCACTTGCCTTTCTTGCTGTCATTCCCAAAGGGAATCTGCTGTTAGCGAGCGCGAAGCGCGAGCCCGATCACCCACACTTCACACTCACACTCTCACACTAGAGGTTCAGCAAAAACTCCCGCATCCGCTTAACACCCTCATCAATCGACTCCCGAGTCACCGGATACGACAGCCGCACATGCTCCCGAGTCCCAAACGCCTCACCCGGAACCACCACCACGCGCCCCTCATGCAGCATCTTCGTAGCCAGTTCGGTCGCCGACTTCGTCCCGCCCTTCCCGACATAAGCGCCAACATTGGGATACACATAAAACGCACCCGCCGGCACCGTGCAAGTCACCCCCGGAATCGTCTTCAGCGCCGCAATCATGTAGTCCCGCAGCAGCTTAAACTCCGCGCGAAACTCCTCCACGCACTGCTGCGAACCAGCCAGCGCCGCAATCGCGCCCTTCTGCACAAAGCTCGTAGCATTCGAAGTCTGCTGGCTCTGCAGCTTCGACAGATTCGCAATCACATGCTTCGGACCCAGCGCGTAACCTGCTCTCCAACCGGTCATGGCATATGTTTTGGAAAGAGACCCCAGCACCACCATGTGCTCCTTCGCCCACCCAAACGAGCCCGCCGAAACCGGCTTCGACTCATAGTTCAGGTACACATAGCACTCATCCAGAATCAGGTAGATCCCGCGCTCGTGCGCCACCCGCACAATCCGCTCCAGATCCGCCCCGTCAATCACATTGCCCGCCGGGTTCGACGGCGAATTCAAAATAATCGCCTTCGTCTGCGGAGTAATCTTCGCTTCAATCGCCGCAGCCGTAATCCGGAAGCTCTGCGCCTCCTCCGTCTCCAGAAACACCACCTTGCCCCCGGCATACTGAATGATGTCCTTGAAGCTCACCCAGTACGGCACCGGCAAAATCACCTCATCGCCGTGCTCTACCATGATCTGGATCGCGTTAAACAGCGCCAGTTTCTCGCCCGTGGTGAAGATCGCCTCGTCCACTCCGTAGTCCGAGCCGAAGTCGCAGGCATGGCGGTCCACAATCGCCTTGCGCAGATCGGGAATCCCCGGCACGACCGTGTACCGCGTAAAGTTCTCCTCGATCGCCTTGATCGCCGCATCCTTGATGTGCTTCGGAGTAGGAAAGTGGGGCTCTCCCGCGCCGAAATCCACCAGGTTGACACCAGCAGCCCGCAACCGCGCCGCCTCAGCAGCCACCGCCATCGTCGCCGAAACCTCGATGCGCCCAATGCGGTCCGCAAACACCTTACGCTCTACAGAAAGGGAAGTCGCCATATCACTTCTATCTTACAGATTCGAGCACCACATTTGAGCGCCCTGAGATCTCACCGGAGGTGTAGATTCGCTCTAGTCATTCCCGATCTAGCTACCTGCACCTCTACAAATGAATATCCCACTGTGCCGTCATCGAAACTCATCCGCGCACCAGACATTCCCGATTTGCATCAGATGCACTTCAGAGCACTGTGTTTCCGTGGTATCTTTGCCTGTCCGCTCCGTAAGAATCCTACAAACCAAACTGGGCCTGCTATGGAATCGAGGCTGGTAATGGCTAGAACAGTGAAACATCATTTATGCAATTTGATCGCCGTGGTCGCTCTGTTTTGTTCGGGTTCAACCTTGAGCGGGGGGGTGATATTCGATTCGCACAATCCATCTGCACCTAAGAATCCGCCATGCAAACCGAACACTAAGAATTGCAAGGATTCGCAGCCTCAACCCGGTCCTCAGAGACCATCCGGCGGCAACCCACAACCAAAGCCTCCTAAGAAACCGCCAAAGTAGAGAACAATGTGCTGGCTATAGCAGACCATTCGGCGATCAGTGACGCACGATCCCAGTGACACCGGCAACGAAAAGAGTAGCAAGCAACCAGCCCACCAGAATCTGAATCCAAAGAAACACATGCAGTCGCGGTGGAGTTAGGTAGGAATCGATGCTCTGTAGTACCTTCCTGTAGATCGTTACAATTGGCGATCCAGGCGCATCCTCGCTACTCTCTTTTGTCTTCGGACTTCGTCCCTCCACGATATTATCCGCAGGATTCGGATCGGGCTGCCATTTCGATGCTTGCCCAAGGGTCACCAACGGGAAAGTATTTTCAAGCGAGTAAATCAAAGACGAAAATTTCACATAGTGCGGAGGCGCCTCGCCACGCTCCCGAAAATGACGATACGCATCCGCCTCAGTCGGTGTCATTTTTCCTGCCAAGAAACTCCTTCGATAAATAATCCACCCTAGTCCAGTAGTGCAAAGCAAGAAAATAATCGCATTCTCTGGGTGATACCCATACCCAAAAGGCGCAAGTAGCTCGCCTTGGAACTTATCAAGGCCGTTCATCCTGCCCTGAACCACTTTAGCTTGCATTTCTTTCAAGATCACCGTGGCGTCCTCATCCTCGCCTCGCTCCCGCAAGACCTTTGCCAGTTGCATGTATGGCTGAGGCGACTCTCCTGGATATAATCCAAGCCACTTAAGTCGGTCGGCTACGGATATCCTACCGGTGGTATCATCGTCTTCGATTTCCTCGTAAATAAATCCGTTAAGATGCAATGTCCCCTGAGGTGGCCATTTACCTTTGCTATCTGTAAACTTCCTGGCTTTTGCACCTCGAAGATCCAGTCCTGGAAAGTTAACCGCACCTAACATCTGCACGGATCCGAATTCGGAATTACGCAAGGACAATCCAGTACTATCGAAATCATCGTCAAACTTACTCTCCCCCTGAATATTACTGTTTTCTATCCAAAGCGCATAAATGTTGGATGTTTTAAGAGGGAGCTCTGAATTTCGGAAAAATCCACCGCTTGCATCGATGCCATTCTTCACAAATGCATTGTTGATCCACAGCGGCCCATAGGATTCGAATCCATCGGAGAAAAGGATTTGACCTCCAACTGTGATTTTTTCTAGGTTTAGACTTTTGTTCCCGTAGCCATGAAATTCACCTTGACTGCAATCTAAATCGCCTCCGATTTTAGTGCCTGTTAAGTGAACTCCTCCAGAGAAATTCGTTTGGGTCAGATATAATGTGCCCCCAACCTGCATGTCTTGTCCATAAAGTATGACATTGCATTGATTGTCTTGCTCTGAGTCACAATTGCTAGGATGTTGGTCTCCAATCACTGAGGAGTCGCAGTCCCAATCTCCTCCTATACTCATCCCATCTAGTACGAGCGCTCTACTAGAAGTCATCTTCTCCATGGAGAAGTTCTTGTCGATGACCGCTCCTTGGCCATCCAACCAAGGTACCCAGCAGCCGTTCAACTCTATCGCCGACAAATGTGATGACGAAATATCCAGGTGCCAATCGAATCTGCAATCTTTCAACTTAAGAGTGAGCATCGGAAGATTCAACTCGGATAGGTCGGAGGGGCCCGTTATACGGGCTCCCCTTATAGTTACGATACGACTTTGCAAACTTGCTGATCCAAATATCCATAGGCACAGCTTGCTTAAGAAATCTCCACGAACTTGTCGTTCTGCGGTCCAAGTTTGCCCGTGTACAGCGTCATGGCTTCCGCCGAAGTAACAGTCAGCTTCATTTTGCGCAGTGACTTGTTCAAGAATTAATCTTTCCGCTTGGTTGATCGGAATAGGCGAAATTGTCCGCGCTGGATCGAGTGTCATGGATCGGCTCCAGATCAGGATAGGAGTTAGTAGTCAATCACTAACATATCTCGACCGCATTCACAAGAGTCTCAGTGTTCGTGAATTTCGGCGGGTGGCCCAGGTCTCAAAAAGTCATTCGCCGGGTGCCCCAGGTCTCGCTTCTGAAACCGGGTGCGGTGATCTCCAGTTCGCTGCTCCAGCCGCGCAGCCTCGTCAAGCAATCCGTTGGAATCGGTCCCTCACAGAGTGTGAAACATACCACAAGACGCATATTTCAATCGCGGGTCTCTGACCCATGCACAAACACGCATAATTCCACGCAAATCCACCACAAATGAAGCCAGCAGATTACAACGAATCACGCTTGACACAGCCCCGCAATCCTCCCCAGCCCGAAACAAAATGTTCCACGCGGAGCAATTTCCGGCGTAGCGCAAGTCTCAAAGCGTCCGCTCCACCACAAATCTGGGTGCCCCAGGTCTCGCTTCTGAAACCTGGAAAACCACGAAAGCCAAACCCACATCCATCCAAAAACAAAATTCGCGCCACGCGCGAACCACTCTCATCCGGCATCCCCACAACCGGGTGTGCCCATCCCAGCCCGGGAGGTCCTGATAGCAATCATCCAGAGGAAGTGGCGATCTCCAGCCCATCTGGCACCTCCGCGTCCGGCGAACGCTTCAACCGAATCGAGTCTCCGTTTCCTGTTCGATCTGTGCCGGCCAGTGCGACGGCGGTCAGTGATCTTCATTGACATACCTGCAACCCTGCCATACTCTTCTTCCGCCATCCCCACAGCTGTTTTCTCAAACCCACAATTGATCCGGAGGAAGAACGATGAAAGCCAAATCCCTCGGTCTTGCTGTTCTGCTCGCAGCCCTCGCCACATCGGCGTTGGCCCAAACCCAGTTTTCCGCTTCCAGCAAATGCGCCAAGCCAGACAACTCGCAGTCCATTGAGGTCGGCGATCACCCCGGCCACATGTTGGTTATTGAAAAGAGTTCCTGTACCTGGAGCGCCCCTGTCGAGATGGGTGGATTCAAGTCAACGGGCTATACATCCGTTGACACCGTTGATGCGAAGGGCGCCACTTATCAGGTCCACGGCTACGCCGTACTTACCATGGAAAGCGGCGATAAGGTATTCGCCCGTTATAGCGGTACCGGAACGATGAAGGGAGACATCGCCGCCGCAGAAGGTACGTGGTCCTACACAGGTGGAACCGGCAAGTTCAAAGGGTTAAAAGGTAATGGCACATATAAGGGCTCCGGAGCCTCAGACGGCTCGAACGAAACCCAACTGCAAGGCGAGTACTCGCTGCCCGAAGCCGGCGTCGCGGCAAAGAAGAAGTAAGCAAATTGCCCAGGGTCGTAAAAAGACTGCTCCGTCATAAACGGTTGCGGGTGCCCCTGGTCTCGCTTTTGAGACCAGGGTTAACCACCACAGTCTGTAGCAAGAAAAGCGCCAAAGGCGCGCGCCATCCCAGCCCAGGGCAAATCGGGGTCCCCGGCGAACGCTCTTTTCGTTCGCTGGGGTAGAGCGCCCTGGGTACGAATCACCCAGAAAACCCAAAGGGCTGAAAGCCCGCCCTATCCCCAAGCAGGGGCCACGCCCGCGCCGGAGGGAGCAGCGGCCTTCAGGCCGCTGAAAAACGCACCACAAAACCAGCGGCTTCAGCCCCGGGCCTTACCCCAAAATCCCCCGCGTAACCGAAAGCCACCAAGCCGGACTGCCCCGCCACAGGTAGACCACACATCCCTGCGCAACAAACAGTACCGGCAGCGCATACCGATACACCGCATGCACCCGCCGGTTCACCATCAGATCGCGAACCACGCCAAGAAGCATGATCGCGTCGAGGCAGGGGAAGAACATGGCGCTATTGAAAATGACATCGAACCTGCCCAAAGGCGCGTCCATCAGGCAGCAGCTTGAGAGAAACATCAGCCGCCGGTGCACTTCCGGCTTTCTGCGCCAATAGATGGCAAGCCCAACCAGGACACTGAAGGTCGTCATGTCAAAGAACGGCACACTCAGAAATGTAGGATCGGGCTGATGCAGTTGCACCGCATCAAACCGGCCCATGATCACGGCGATCGTGTATCCCAGCACCGTCATGAGCGCGGCAAGCCCGGCCCCAAACCAGCCCAGCAGGCGATGCACCTTCACATTGTGCGTGCGCACCAGCGCCGACTGCAGGATGTAGAAAACCACCCAGGCCGAAAACGCCGCGCCATGAATCCACAGCAGCACCGGCCGCGGAGGCGCGGCATGGAAGAGATTTCGGTTCACAGTCTGGCTAAACCCGGTTATCACAACCGCGGCAAACAGCAGCGACATGGCGAAGTAGAAATACCGGTCCAGCAACCCGTTGCGACCGGTCACACTATGCAGCGGACGTGCAGGCGCGCCCTGTGAGATGGAAGCCATCAATCAGAACCTCGTTTCGTTCTGGGCCTGGAATCGGCTTTGAAGTATCGATTCGATGCAATCGGGGAGAGGCTCAAGTATCACGCCCCCATGCCACATCCGCAATTGAAAAATGCGGGCTGCCTTGAGGGAGCAGTGATCCTTAGGCCACTGAAAGTTCCGCCACAAACCCAACGGTCTTCAGCCCCGAGCCTTAACGTTGCATTGAATAACCACCTAATCCGGCATACTGAAAACGAGGCCAAAGCCATCCTCAGCTTCAAACATCCGGCACCGCGCAGATCAGCGCAAACAAAGCGCACAAATACACCCAAAAACAGCGCAAATCGCGCCATACCGCACCCTCCCGTATCATCGCAACTAACTGAATTGGAATGCTTTAATAGGATATTTCGCAACAAAAACTCACACCCACCCCGGTGGCCGGAGCACGTATCATGCCAAACCACCATACAGGCCGCAGCGGCGCACAAATTTGGCGGGTGACGGCCTACCGGCACATCAGTAATTCGCGAAATTCATATCTGTTAACCAGAAAATGAATTACCCCCTACCCCCTCTCCTATTGCGCATCTTCGTTGCCAAACCGCGCCAACAACGAAACGAACGCGCCGAGAGAAGGCTGGTTCCACCGACGATCGGCCGGTTGCTTTCTTACTGTCCAGCCCTGGCCGCTTGCCCGCGCTGCTGGCCGCCAGCGGAGACGGTAAACGCATATAAGGTATCGCTTGCAGCTACAACCAGATATTGCCGCCCATCCAGATCGTAAGTCATCGGACCATTGCTCACGGAAGACGTAAGCCCCGCGTGCCATACGGGGTGTCCCGTCTTCGGATCGAATGCGATGAAGTTATTCGAGGGATCGCCGGTAAACAGCAACCCGCCCGCCGTGGTCAGCACACCGGCAAGTGACTCGCCTTCCCCTGGATACACATGACGCCAGCGTATCTTGCCAGTCTGGTAGTCAAGAGCGACCAACTCTGACTGCCCCCACACGGAGCTGTCGCGTCCGCCGTATCCTTCGGGTTCCGCGCTCGTATCGGTCAAATAAAACACGCTGTACGACGGAGTGGCACTCACGTAGAACAACCCCGTCTGTGGATCGAAACTCGGCGGCGGCCAATTCGTCGCGCCGCTCGACGCTGGATTCACCAGCACCCCATCCGTCTTCGGCTCTTTCTCTGAATTCAGTATCGGCTGCCCCTTCGCGTTCACCCCCGATGACCAGTTCAAATCCGTATCGAATTTGCTCGTCACCACACTCTTGCCATTCGTCCGGTCCAGAACGAAGAAGAACCCATTCCGCGCCGCCTGTCCAATTAGCTTCCTCGGTTTCCCATCTACGTTGGCATCGAAGATAACCGGCTCTTCTACATCGTCCCAATCGTGCGTATCGTGCGGCGACGCCTGGAAATACCAGACGAGTTTGCCGTTGTCCGGATTGAGCGCCACAATCGAGCACGTGTACAGGTTGTCGCCCTTGCGGCTCTGCGGCGCGTGCACCGGGTTCGGATTCCCTGTCCCCCAGAACAGCAGATTCAGATCCGGATCATACGTGCCTGTGAGCCACGTCATGCCGCCGCCATGCTCCATCGCCTGTGCATTGGGCCAGGTGTCTGCGCCGGGCTCACCAGGCCGCGGCTCCGTATTGAATCGCCACTGCACAGCGCCCGTCTCTGGATCGCGTGCCTCCAGATATCCGGGGTCGTCGAGAGAATCGCCTCCCACGCCCACGATGATGTGGTTGTTGACCACCAGCGGAGCTGGCGTCGCAAAATACTCGAGCGTCAGATCTGCAATCTCCACCGACCAGCGGAGTTTCCCTGTGTTCTTATCCAGGCAGATCAGGTGATCGTCAGGCGTTTCGAAATAAACTGCATCGTGATACACAGCCACGCCGCGGTTTCCAATATGAATGCCGCCCTTGCTCTGCCAGCTGTAGTGCCATATCTCGCGGCCCGTCCGCGCATCCACTGCCCACGCGTGGTCTGGAACGCTGAAATAGAGGATGCCATCCACTTCGAGCGGCGTGGCCTTAATTCCGGCACTGAATGGCAATGCGCTTGGTCCGGTATGGATTTGATAGCTCCACGCCAGATTCAGATCCTTCACATTGCCGGCATTGATCTGCTTCAGCGGACTGAACCGTTTCCCGGAATAATCACCGTTATACGTCGGCCAGCTTCCCGGCGCCGGATGAAGAATCGCCGCTGGATCGAGCCCTTGCGCAGGCAGCGAAACTGGCATAGCCAACGAAACGGGAAGCAAAGAGATTGTCAGGATCGCGTTTCGAAGCTTCATTTGAGCGTCTCCAGATAGGCAAGAATGTTATGCATGTCGGCATCCGAATACTCGTGCAGCAGCTTCAGGTGTTGCTCAAGCGGATCCTGGATCTGAACCTGGATACCCTTCGCATCGTCGTAAGTCCACGAGCGATACACGCCCGAGCTATCCCGCAGCCCAACGCTGAAATCATCGATGTGTGCCAGCACCCCGGAGTACTTCACACCCGAAGGCAGCGTCGTGCTCGGAGGCACCGTCACCGTTACATGCTTCTCCGCGCGCGAATCAGGCGGCGGCCCCATGCCAAATCGATTCATATTCCCGGGGTAGAGAAACCGGCCTTCCAGCGTGACCGGCTCATATTTCGCAGCAATGTGCGCCAAGTCGCCCGTAGCCGAGTGGCAGGTCGCGCAGTGCACCTGGAAGTACGCTTCTCCGGTCTTTGGATCTCCGGTGACGATGTTCTGAATGCTATATTCCATGCGGTTCGCCGCGGCCTGAGTTCGCCCCAGCAGGAACTGCGCGATGTCGTGAATCTGCGCATCGGTAAAGTTCGCGAACGCGGGCATACCTTTAGTGAGCCGCCCATCATGGATAACCGGGCCAATCTCTTTCCCTGACCCCTGATCGTGCAACACCAATGTTGACCGCACGAGATTTGGTCCCTGCGCTCCGCCAGTAGCGTTGGTGCCATGGCAAAAACCGCAGGTCTGCACAAAGGTCGCCTGTCCCCGCTTCTCTGCCTCAGTATCCGGCGGTGCGCCAATCGCCAGAAAACCGCGGATCATCTGCCGTACCGCCTCGGAGCTGCGCGCACCCTGCTGTGGCTGAGCTCCCTGTTGCCCAGGCGCGGACTGGCCCGGCGTGGCAGAGGGCTTTTGTCCACTGGAGTCCGCCTGCTTGGCCTTTTGATCAGTAGCGGAAGGATTCTGCTGTTGAGTCTGGGTTCCGAAGACCCCGGCTACAAGAAAGAAGCACAACAAAACGGCACGGATCATATCAATTCAATGTTGTATCACCATAGCCTGCCGCCTCGTCACAACGAACTTTGACTGCAAGAATGGATTGTGCCGGTTGGGCTTATCGGCGGACGCAGATTATGCAACCTCTCTTGGAAGCGCCTTTGGCAAATACATGGTTGAGAGGAACAGCAGTGCGTGCAGGAGGATGAGCAACACAAACGTCTGGACAAAAGAGCTGGAAATTACCTCAAGCGACCATCCAGACTCCATTCTCCGGGCGAGGAACGTCGCGAGAAAAGTCGTCATGGTGGGACCGCCGAGCCGCTGGACGATATTCAGTGTCGTAGTCGCCATCGGCAACTCGCTTTTCGGCACGCCGCTGTATGCGGCTGAAATCGACGGCACGCCGATGGCTCCCTGGCCTACTCCACGTAGCACCAATGCCGCGACGAAGATCGGGCCAACGATGTTATGACGCGCCAACAGCGCAAGCGCAACCGCCGTCAGCAGGCTCACGAGCGATCCGCTCGCAGCCACGTTCCGGATTCCGAACCGATTGGTCAGCCAACCCAGGGATGGATACACCACCAACATGCCAAGACCGAGCGGCAGCAACAGCAGTCCCACCGCAGCTGGCGTGCGCCCGCAACTGCGAATCAGATAGAGCGGCAGCAGCATCTGCGTGGCATACACAATCCCGTTCTGAAGAAACTGGGTCTGCGCCGAGACCGAAAAGGCTCCCTTACGAAAGAGCTCCAGATCCACGAGCGCTCGCCGTCCTTTGCGCAGGGCTGTGCGCGCGAACACGCATATCACCAGAACTCCGGCGGCAAAGCAACCCTGTCCTTCACGAATGCCGATGTGGTCTGCTCCGTAAAGGAACAACACCAGCGCCGGAGACAACAGGAGGAAACCTTGCACATCGAAGGCTCGCTTCTGGGCCCGTGTTTCACTCCGGGGCAGAAAAAGAACCGCCAGCAGCAAGCCCAGCGCGCCTATAGGAAGGTTCACCAGGAACAGCCATCGCCATGTGAGATATTGCAGGATCGCTCCGGCGATAATTGGCCCCAGGAGCGGCCCAAGCAGGATAGGCACAGCGGCATAACCCAACACCTTTGCCATGTGCCGCCCGGCGGCCTGAGCCATGATCAACTGGGCCATGGGCGCAAGCAGCCCACCCGCCATGCCCTGCAGAATGCGGAAGCCGATCAGGGACTCCGCCGACCATGCCGCGCCGCACAACGCAGAGGCAAGCGTGAAGGCGCTGAAGCACCAGAGATAAAGCGTCCTGACGCCAACGCGATCCACAAGCCAACCGTTCAGAGGCATCTCAGCAGCGCAAGAGCCAGCAGGTAGCCACTCGTCACCCACTGCATTGTCTGCAGCGTGCTGTGCAGGCTCACGGTGAGGCTGGACAGTGAAACGTTGACCACTGTCGAATCGATCTGCGCCAGCAACGATCCGAGGATTGCGACCGAGGCTACCTTCCAGATATGCGCAGGCAGCCTCTCGGATGGAACTTCCAGGCTAGGCAATAGCTTCCAGAACCTGCTGTGTCGTGCGGACATGCGACAGACGCGGGAAGATCGCCTTGAAGGCAAAGTTCTGCATCTCAGGCGAGAAGGTGCTGCACGCATCCTCCACCGTCACAAATGCGAACCCCAGCCCTGTACCTTGCCGCAGCGTGCTCTCCACACCCATGTTGGTGGCGATACCTGCAAGCACCACCGTCGCAATGCCGCGGCTGCGCAGTTCGCTTTCGAGGGGCGTCTGTGCGAATGCCCCCCAATGACGCTTACTGATGAGCAGATCACCGCTTTGCATAGCTGCGGCCTCTGCAATTTCGCTGGCAGCGGCAGGGAGATCCTTCGGCAGAATCACCGGTTCATCTGTAGGCAGGGAAAGAAAGTCGCTGAGAGGAACGCGCACGTACACTACTAACGCTCCTTTGGAGCGAAATGCTTCTGCCATGGCGTGCGACCGCTCCACGACCTCACTGGCGGTGTAAGGGCTGGTTTCACGGCCCAGAATGGCGTTCTGCAGATCGATCAACACCAGCGCGGTCGTCTTCGGGTTCAGTTTCCACTCGGCACTCATCTTCACTCCTTTGCAATGTGAGGGTCTCCTCACATTCACTAGAGTTAGAATATGAGGGTGGGCTCACATTCGTCAAATACCGTCCGGCGCTCTCCTCAGCAGGATCGTTCGACCCGGCGAGTCGGCGCGTTTCTCGAAGCGGCCGAGACACTGTTTGCCGAGCTTGGATTTGAAGCTGCAACGATGACAGAGATAGCCGAGCGGGCAGGCTCGTCGATAGGTGCTTTATATAGCTATTTCCCAGACAAGAAATCAATCGCCCTGGCCTTGCTGGACACCTATGCGGCACAGATTGAAGAACATTGGCGGCCACTCTTCGATGAGATTGTTTCGCTTTCGGCGGAAGATTTTTCCGAGCGCTTCATTGACCGCTTTCTTGACTTCGTCGCCGCGCACCCTGCCTACCTGCAGCTGCAGGCCGCGCCTATTCGGCTGCGTCGAAGCGCCGCGGCAAAACGCGCCTTTCGCGCTTCTCTCATCAAAGCGCTGTCGCTGCGTGTCCCTTCCATGCCGCAGCAGAGATCCGAGCTGTGCGCAAATGTCGTATTGCAAATTGTGCGCGGCATGATGCTGATGTACAACGACGCGGAACTCTCCCAGCGGGCGATTGTGAGCCGGGAGTTTAAGACCGCTCTTTCGGCTTACCTGAAGACTGTTTTCAGGTGATCGCTGCCGAGACCGGTCCTCGCAGCCCGACTTGTGTCCCCTATGGAGCGATAATCAGCCTCCCAGCAACACAGGAAGCTGGCTGGCCCCTATTCCCACTCTCACGCCTCCCTTGCTACCCTCTTCACAGAAGCCCAATAACCATCAACACATCTTCGCTTTTTCTTCTATCTTTCTCCCCGTCTGCCCTGCTACAATCCCATTCGAATACGCGATTTCCGCCCTGCATTTTCGCGGGTTTTCCCACGAGAACAGCATTGCGAACCGCGACAGGAGACGTACATCATGCCCATCGCGGACGACCGCGCCCGAGCAGTAGAAAGCGCACTCTCACAAATCGAAAAGCAGTTCGGCAAAGGCTCCATCATGCGTCTCGGCGCAAAAGAAGCCATTGTGCCGATCTCCGTTATCTCGACCGGCTCCATCAGCTTCGACGCCGCCCTCGGCGTCGGCGGCGTTCCCCGTGGCCGTGTCATCGAGATATTCGGCCCTGAGTCTTCAGGCAAGACCACCATCACCCTGCAGATCATCGCCGAGGCGCAGCGCAACGGCGGCCTGGCCGCCTTTGTCGATGCCGAGCATGCGCTCGATCCCGTCTACGCCAAGAAACTCGGCGTTGACACCGACAACCTGCTCATCTCGCAGCCTGACTACGGCGAGCAAGCCCTCGAAATCACAGAGGCTCTGGTCCGCTCCGGCGCTATCGATGTCCTAGTTGTTGACTCTGTAGCCGCTCTCGTTCCCAAGGCCGAACTTGACGGCGAAATGGGCGACTCTCACGTAGGCCTCCAGGCTCGCCTAATGTCTCAGGCGCTACGCAAGCTGACCGGCACGGTCTCCAAGTCGCGCACTTGCCTCATCTTCATCAACCAGATCCGCGAGAAGATCGGCGTTATGTTCGGCAACCCCGAAACAACTACCGGTGGCCGCGCCCTCAAGTTCTACTCCTCGGTTCGCGTCGACATCCGCCGCATCGCTGCCGTCAAGGAAGGCGACACCGTCGTTGGTTCCCGCACCAAAGTCAAGATCGTCAAGAACAAGGTTGCCGCGCCTTTCCGCGAAGCTGAATTCGACATCCTCTACGGCGAAGGCATCTCCCGCGAAGGCGATGTGCTTGATCTTGCCGTGCAGCACAACATCGTCGAGAAGTCGGGCGCATGGTACAGCTATGACGGCGAGCGCATCGGCCAGGGCCGCGAAAACGTCCGCAACTTCCTCAAGGAACACGCCGACATATTTGCGAAACTCGACGCTCAGGTTCGCCAGAAGCTCAACATCGGCGTCCAGACCAAAGCCGAAGTTCCTGAAGTTCCAGCCGACGGCCCGGCTGTAGCTCAGCAGGCTGTCCGTTCCCGTCGCTAGCAACGAAACGCTGCCGGCCTGACCGGGACCGTGCAACCAAGTCTCACAATCCGGGCGGCTGTCATTCGATCCAAGACAGCCGTCTTTCTCCGCGCTGCTAGAATGCGTGAAGTTGTGCGCAGCAAGATGCGCTGAAGGACCAGCATTGGCATGGGCGTAAAGGCCATCTATCCCGGAACATTCGATCCGCCCACCAACGGCCATCTGGACCTGATTACCCGCGGCTCAAAGCTCTTTGACGAGCTAACTGTCGCCATCCTCAACAACCCCGTCAAAAATCCGCTATTCACAGTCGATGAACGCGTAGAGATGTTGCGCGAAGTCACCCGGCAGATCGGCAACATCCATGTCGCAACATTCGAAGGACTGATGGTGGATTTTGCTAAGAAGATCGGCGCAACGGCTGTTTTGCGGGGCATCCGCGCCATTACCGATTACGAGTATGAGTTTCAGATGGCGCTGATGAATCGGCGGCTGGCTCCAGAGATTGAGACGGTGTTTCTACAGCCGGCGGGACGTTACTCGTTCGTGAGCTCGCGGCTGGTGAAAGAAGTGGTGAGCTTCGGCGGCAAGGTGGATGGACTGGTGCCGGCGAATGTGGCGCGGCGGCTCGTGGGCCGCATGAAGCGCGGCTGAACACTCTCAGTCACCGGCATTCTCCTGGTCGGCCTCAATCCTTAAAGCAAAAATTGGCGCAGGCAGATTGCTCTACCGAAATATCGCGGTAGAGCCTTGCTTTACGCTTCAATCAAAGACTGGAATATAGACACAGTATCCGCGGGGTGGTGCGGGAAATTCCGCGTTGCCTTCGGCATCGGTCGTGCGTTCGTCAGGGTGCGCAGCGTCGTGGCCGTCCCATGCAACGGGACGGAACTTTGTGTTCTGCCACTGTGTCTTGACTGAAGTACCGCTCCATTTATCGCCAAGGTTGTTGAGCACGTAGATGAGGCCGGGCTGATCGACAATATCGGACTTGTAGCCGGCGCGCTGCATGATGTAAAGATCGGGATCGGCGTGCAGGATCTGTGAGTCGCCGCCGGCGTGCGAATGATGCACGGCGATGAGGGCGTCGATACCGTTGGGAGTGCCTCCACGGCCAAGCCCATTGTTGTAGTAGTCGTACCAGAAGATGCAGGGATAACCTTCATGAACCATGATGAAGGAGTAGGCAAGCATCTTGTCGTTAACGATGGCGTTGTCGCCCATGTCGTGGTTATCGACGAAAGTGGTGGCGTGCATGGGACGCTGCGTGACCACTGCGCCATTGTCGGTGAGGTTGCGCAGATCGTAGTTGGGGGTGTCGCAGACGTCTTTAAGTTTATAGCGCATGGGAAAGTCAAAGCAGGAGATCTGGTTGTCGGTCATGGCGTTGACGCGTTCGAGCCATGCATTGATCTCTTCCGTGCCTGACCATAGCTCGGCTACAACGAAAGGCGTGAAGTCGTGTCCGTCTTTGACGTAGCGGTACTTGGCAAGAACGCTGATCATCCATGAGCCGAAGCCCTTGGCGAAGTCGAAACGGAAGCCGTCGAAGCCGAGCTCTTCGATGAGGAAGCGCGCATAGTCAAACATGGCTTTGTAGACATCGGGATTGCGATGACAGAGGTGCGGGAAGTCGGCGAAGTGCTCGCCCTCGATCATGACCTGCTCGAAGCGGCTGGGGTGAAAGCTGTTCCAGTCACGGGGAAATTGGCCGCTCTTGGGGCGGAATTTGGTCCAGCGCTTCTGGCCGTCGAGAGGATTGACCTCCTGCTCATCGGCGCCTGAGTTGTGGTTGATGACCATGTCGGCGTAGAGGCCAATGCCGTGTTCGTGGGCCTTTTTGATGAGCGCTTCAAGCTCGGCGCGATTGCCGTATAGAGTCTTGACGCCGCCCTTCTGATCGTAGTCGCCGAGATCCCAGTAGTCGTAAGGGTCGTAGCCGTTGCCGCGGTGGTCGGCGGCTTTGGAAACCGGAGGCAGCCACAAGGCATTGATCTTCGAACCCGCCAGAGCTTCGATGCGCTCACCTATGTAATTCCACCAGTTGTACTCCTGCTTTTCCAGGATGGGCGCATCCCAGTAAAAGGCCTGCATCATGACAGCCATCGCCGTTCTCTCCTATGAAGACGGAAAGTGTGATGCAGGCCGCCAGAGGAAAGCTGTACGCAACCGGGAAGCTTACAAAAGGAGGGGTGAACGCGCAGCCGTCATTGGATCGGCTGCGCGTCTGTGGAGAGCTGCTGGTTTACTTCAGGTGCAGATCGAAATCGACTTCCTTGCGGGAATCGAAAGAGCTGATAGTTTTAACCGAGCTCTTCTTTTTACCCTTTTCAGCCCAGACCTGGTAGTCATCAACCATGCCCACCTGAGCAAAACGGAAACTTCCGCTCTGTGGGGTGGTAAAGCTTTTGACATCCCGGCTCTTCACGTTCTCCAGGAACACGGTAGCGCCCACAACCGCTTGTTCGCTGTCGTCAAGAACCTTGCCCTGAATGACGCGCTGGCCAAAGTTCTGAGCCTCAGCCTCAGGGGCAACGATCGACGGCTCAACATGGGAAGAGCCCCAGGTGAAACTCGCTCCCGGCGTTATGCCAAGCGCAATACCCGCTGCGGCGATCGAGAGAACTTTAAAGGCAATTTTTGAGCAATAGCGCAATCTGTCCGTTCCATATCTGTAGCGTGTTGGCAGGTTCACTCCTCTTCCTCTTCTTCGTCAAGAAACTCGTCATCATCTTCATCGTATTCGTCGCCCTCGACGTGTGCCAGCTCGATGGGATCGGTACCGACGACTTCGAATTCGGTTCCACACTCGTCACAGGCGACGATGTCGCCCTCTTCTACTTCATCTTCTTCGAAATCCAGCGGGGTCTCGCATTCTGGACAATTTTTCGGCATTTCGCCTCCTTCTTTCTATGTACCAGCCAGGGATTATGATGGCAACTACACGTACAGGTGTTTCGTTTAGTTTGAAAAACGGTACCGCTGCCGGTCAAGACCAGTGGAAAAGCACGCATATTGGAATATCCGTTTTACGGAAAGGAATCCGATGAAAATTCGGGTAATACGGCGCGTTGTTGAGTCTGGTCTACCACGCTTTCTCCGGATGCCGATAGCGGCTCTTGCGGTTGTATCCGTTTTGACGCCGGCACTGGCGCAAACGGATTACAAACTTGGCGGAGAACCTGTAACCGCAGCCAAGGCCGATCCGGCAATTGTGGCAGCGCTCAGCCAGGTTTCACAGACCCGCATTCGTCAGACGATTGAGAAGCTGGTTAGTTTCGGCACGCGGTCTACGCTGTCGAGCATGGCGACAGACCTGCCCCTGGGACAGGGCGTAACGGCTGCGGCGGACTGGATCTATAGCCAGTTTGAGGAGATCTCGAAGGAGTGCGGCGACTGCCTGGAGGTGAAGCGCGACACCTTCACCAACCCCGTTGCGGAGCGAATTCCGAAGCCGACGACGATTACGAATGTGTACGCGATTTTACGGGGAACGGGCGCTGCTGACGACAAGGGATACGGTCGCATGTACCTGGTCACCGGGCATTATGACTCGCGCAACTCCGACGTAATGGACGATCATGGCACGGCACCCGGGGCGAATGACGATGCCTCAGGCGTGGCGGTTTCGCTGGAATGCGCGCGGGTGCTGAGCAAGTTGAAAGAAAAGCTGCCGGCTTCGCTGGTATTTGTAGCAGTTGCGGGCGAAGAGCAGGGACTGAATGGCTCGTCGCACCTGGCAAAGCTGGCGAAGGATGAGGGCTGGGATCTTGAAGGCGTGCTGAACAACGACATTGTTGGCGGCAACACGACGCCGGGCGACACGCTGCAGCGCAAGGATGTGGTGCGCGTGTTCTCTGAGGGTATTCCGACGGTAGCTACGCCGGAGCAGGTGCGGCGGATTCGCGCGCTGGGTACAGCAGACGATGCCCCGAGCCGCGAACTGGCGCGGGCGACGGCCGATGTGGCGCGAACCTACGATAAGGGAAGCAATGGGAAGCTGGGCTTTGCGCCATTTCTGGTTTCGCGGCCTGATCGCTATCTGCGCGGCGGTGATCATACGAGCTTTAATCGCGAGGGATTTGCGGCAGTACGGATCACGGAATGGCGCGAGGACTACAACCATCAGCACCAGAATGTTCGCATGGAAGATGACGTGCAGTATGGCGATCTGCTGCAGTATGTGGACTTCAAATATGTGGCGAATGTGGCTCGGCTGAATGCGGCAACTCTGGCAACGCTGGCGGCTTCGCCGGGCATACCAGTTGACGTGAAGGTGAATGCGCGGAAACTGGAGAACGGCACGACGCTGACGTGGAAAGCTCCTGCGGGCGCGGCGGCGGGACTGCACTATGAACTGCTGTGGCGCGAGACAAACGCTCCTGACTGGCAATATCTGAAGGTGATTCCAGCGGCGGCTGGCTCCGATGAGGTAACGATCACCGTACCTGTCTCAAAAGACAACGTCTTCTTTGGTGTGCGGGCGGTGGATGCCGCCGGGCATCGTGGACTGGTCGCTGTCCCATAACGGCGAGGTATCGGTACCGGAGTGGTCATATCGGCATGACACTGGAACGGCTTTGGTTGTAGGCTCGGGATGAGAGGGCCAGCGATGCCGGGGCAGATCCAATTTGCGATGCCTGATTTCAAGGGCGCGACTCGACGCCTGATTCTGTGGAATCTGGGCGCTTTTTTCGTCGTGCTCCTGGCCGGCGTGGCGCATATCGACGCACTGGCTTCGTTCTTCGGCAGCGTGGCCTTGCGGCCGGAGATGTTTCTGGCTGGGCAGGTATGGCAGCCGTTTACCTACAGCCTGATCCATGTGGGCGTTATCAACACGGCGTTTGAGCTGCTCTCGCTATGGTTTCTGTGCGGGTTTCTGGAGATGATGCACGGTGACCGCTGGCTGATGTGGCTCTATGCGATCTCAGTGCTGGGCGCGGCGATTACGGCAATCGTGATCTTCGTAGTCGGGATGAAGATTGGCTATCCGCCTCCGCTCATTCCGATTTACGGCTGCATGGGCGGCATCTTCGGACTGCTGGTGGCGATCGGGCTGCTGCACGGAGAGACCGAGTTTCAGCTCATGTTTGTGCTGGGGATGAAGGCCAAATACATGGCCATCGTCTATGGGCTGATTACGCTGGCCATGACCTTTGGCGAGTCCCGTATGTATGCCTTCGCTGAGCTTGGCGGAGGACTGGCCGCGCTGTTCTATGTGCGCTTTGCGCCCAGCAAGGGCTTTGGCTTTGCCTTCAGTGAGAGCTGGTATGGCCTGCGCAACCGATATTACCGCTGGAAGCGCCGCCGCGCCGCAAGCAAGTTCGAGGTTTACATGAAGAAGCAGGGGCGAACGGTGCGGTTTGATGGGCAGGGCCGCATGATCGATGACGACGATGTGCGGCATGACGACCGCAAGCGGTGGAACTAGCGAGTCCATCAAGCTACATAGTGCTCTGTCTCGTCAATGCTCAATCCGTTAGAATTCCCTTCGGATGAATAACAAAAAGATCGCTTTTCTCTTTCCCGGCCAAGGTTCGCAGACCGTCGGCATGGGGCGTAATCTCGCCGACAACTTTCCCGTTGCCGCAGCCACCTTTGCCGAGGCCGACGAGGCGCTTGGCTTCCCGCTGAGCCACATCTTTTTCGATGGCCCGGAAGAAGATCTGCGGTTGACGGAGAATACGCAGCCCGCAATCCTGACGGTGAGCGTGGCGGCGATGCGCGTGCTCGTAGAGCATGGCGTTACACCTGCGCTGGCTGCCGGGCACTCGCTCGGCGAGTGGACTGCGCATGTGGCTGCCGGAACCATCAGCTTTTGCGATGCGGTTCGCGCGGTGAAGGCGCGTGGGCGGGCAATGCAGATCGCCGTGCCAACCGGCGAAGGTGCGATGGCGGCGATTCTGGCTCTGCCTGCGGATCAGGTAGGCGCAGCGTGCGATGAGGCTGCGGCGGAGACGGGGCTGACGGTGTCAGCTGCGAACTTCAACTCGCCGGATCAGACGGTGATCTCAGGCTCAAAGCTGGCCGTCGAAAAAGCCGCCGAACTGGCCAAGGCCAAAAGGGCTCGCAAAACCGTGATGCTGCCGGTGAGCGCGCCTTTCCATTGCACGCTGATGCGGCCTGCGCAAGATGCGGTGGCGACTGTGCTGAGCGAACTTACGCTACATCAACCGGCATTTCCGGTGGCTGCGAACGTGAACGGCTCACTGGTAACAACCGCCGATGCAGCGCGCCAGGCGCTGATCGATCAGGTGACGGGAACGGTGCGCTGGGTGGACTGCGTGCGCACGCTGGCAGGTGCGGGAGCCGAGATCTTTATCGAAGTGGGACCCGGCAAGGTGTTGACCGGCCTGCTGCGACAGATCGATCGCGGACTGAAATGCGTGAATGTAGAAGACGCGGCGAGCCTGGAGAAAGCACTGACAGAGCTCAATTCCGCTGCGTCCTGAGGCGCAGCGGACGAGCAGCTGAATCTCAATAGGGATTCAGGTTCAGCTCAAAGGGTGAGAAGCTCAGCGTGTGGTCATGCCGGTCAAAGGCGAGAAAGAGCGGATGGCTCTTGCGCCCATTCATCATGGCCGCCACGATGAGCGCCGAGCCAGTAAGCCTGCGCGCGACGATCTCATGGCTCTTGATGGTGCCGTAGTCGTTGGCATTGCTGTTTGGGCCGAAGTCCTGCTGAAAACGCGCGAACGTATAGGTCTGGTACTTGTCCGGGTGATTACGCCAGTCGAAATCGTTGTTCCAGATGGCGTAGGCGCGCACCATGTCGTTGCTTTCCACCGCTAACAGGAACTGGTTGACGTCTCGCTCGCCCGCCCAGTAGGTCCACCAGGTCCAGGGATAGTCAAAAGGCCGGCCCGTAAAGAACCACAGGAAGACAACAAGAACGAGGACTCCGATCAGCGTTCCTGAGATGATCTGACCGCGGCGTTTGACGCGAGCTGCATCGTACTTGGGCGCATCCATTATTGTCATCGTCTTCCACCACCTCCATGCGGCGGGCCTGTCAGATGGGATATCGTCGGGCAAGGCTTAGGTTGTCCGGATAAAGAGACGCGGACACGAAACCACTATTTATAGAGACAACGAAGAAGCTAAAACTGTTCCCGCAAGTGGCTCATTTTGATTCTTTTTGATCTGGAACATCGTAGCTGAATGTGGTGCGGGCGCGGTCTTTGTGCCGTTCAAGGCCAAGCTCGATAAGACGCGTGATGAGATCGGAGTAGCTAAGGTCCGAGGCCTGCCACAGCTTGGGATACATGCTGATCGAAGTAAAGCCGGGCAGAGTGTTCACTTCATTGAGATAAATACGACGCTTGCCGTCTGGCTCCATGAGGAAGTCGACGCGGGCGAGACCGGCGAGATCGCAGGCGCGAAAGGCCTGGACGGCCATCTCGCGGATACGCTTCGATTCTTCACGCGTAAGTTTTGCGGGGATGATGGGAATGGAACCATCACTCAAATACTTGGCTTCGTAATCGTAGAACTCCTTGCCGGGTACGATTTCGCCGACAACCGAAGCCTTTGGATCGTCATTGCCGAGTACGGCGACTTCGAGCTCTCTAGCCTTCTTTGCCTTGCCCGATTTGCCCGAACCGGTGACACCCTGCTCGATGACGATCTTGCGGTCGTAGCGGGCGGCAAGTGCGATGGCAGGGCCTAACTCTTTGCGGTCATGAGCCTTGCTGATGCCGACCGAGGAACCGAGATTCGCTGGTTTTACGAAGAGCGGGTAAGTGAGCTCTGCCTCAACAGACGAGATCGTCTTACGCGGCGAGGTTTCCCAGGCTGAGCGCAGTACGGTGATGTGCTTGACGATGGGCAGACCGGCCTGGGCAAAGAGACGCTTCATCACGTCCTTGTCCATACCGGCCGAGGAGCCGAGTACGCCTGAGCCAACATACGCGATATCAGCTAGTTCGAAGAGGCCCTGGATGGTGCCGTCTTCGCCAAAAGTGCCGTGGAGAACGGGAAAAACAACATCGAAAGGCTTGCCGCTGGAGGCGGATGAAGCCGAAGCGGTCTGGATGGCATTGAGAGCTGCGGCATCCGGCACGAGAGCATCGACAGTGCCTACGGGTGCGGCTTGAGAGCTGGCGCTAAGCACAAGGCCGGACGACTCGGCGGACGTACCCTCGAGCAATGCCTGGGCCGCACCGCCAGTGAGCCAGTGTCCCTGTTTGCTGATGCCGATGGGGAAGACTTCGAACTTTTTGCGATCGATCGCCTTGAGAATAGAGGCAGCAGAGAGCAGCGAGACCTCATGCTCGCCGCTGCGACCACCGAAGAGAATTCCGACACGAAGCTTTTTAGCCATTCCCCTTCGATTCTAGTGGCCGTAGCGCTGCCGGTGGCCCGCGCCGGGTAACCGCGCAGGTTCAGCTAGAGAATCTTCTTCCCAAACGCGGAGCAGGCAAGTTCCACGGCGAGATCGGCAGTTCGGTTGTGCTCGTCGATCACGGGGTTGACTTCGACTATCTCGAAGCTGAGCAGGTGGCCGTGGTCGGCGAGGATCTCCATGGCAAGGTGAGCTTCGCGATAAGTGACACCGCCACGGACGGGAGTGCCGACGCCCGGCGCGTCTTCCGGGTCGATCCAATCCATATCGAGCGAGACGTGATAGCCAGCGGTTCCCTGCCCTGCCGCGCGGATGGCCTCTTCCATCACGGCGCGCATGCCGCGCTCATCAATATCGCGCATGGTGTAGACGTGGGTCATGCCGGCGCGGCGCAGGTTTTCGCGCTCTGCCGCGTCGATGTCGCGCACCCCGACCAGCACCGTGTTTTCGGGCGCGATCTTGGGCGAATAACCAAGCAGGCCGGTGAGCGGCGCCAACCCCGCATCGACACCGAGGCCAAGCAAGGCGGCCAGCGGCATGCCGTGGACGTTGCCGGAAGGCGAAGTCTGTGGAGTGTTGATGTCGGAATGAGCATCGATCCAGATGACGCCGATTTTCTGGTCCCGACGGCGGTAAAACTCCGCAACGCCCGAGACGGAGCCTGCGGCAAGGGAATGGTCACCACCGAGAACCAGTGGCATCATACCGTCGCTCAGCGCGCGGATAACGGCGTTAGCGGTATGGCTGCAGGTTTCGGCTATCTCATTGAGAAAACGTGCGTGGACATCGCCTGTGCTGCGCGTTTCAGCGATTTCAACCGCCACGTTGCCACCGTCTGTGACCTGATGACCGAGCGATTCAAGACGCGCTTCGAGGCCCGCGACGCGGACAGCGGAAGGTCCCATGTCCACGCCGCGCCGGCTGGCGCCTAAATCAAGAGGAACGCCAAGGACGCAGATGCGCCGGGTGGGCAGCGACTGTGTTCCACCCTGCGAGTACTGCGACGGAACCGGCATCTGCGCCGGTGTCTGGAGATCTGTCAGATTGTTTACCACCGCCATCTCAACTTATCCGTATCATTAACTACAGCGCGCCCGGGGCTCGCGCAACCGTCATTAGACCAGATTGGGCCAACACCTGACACTTCTGGCGTACGTTTGCACATTCGGGGTATTGGCTACTGCGCGACGGCGTGAGAAACTAAGTGCCACCATACAGAATTCATCCCGTATATCAGTGTGGGGCAATGAATTTTCGGATAGATCCGTGTCTGTATTTCCGGTGAGAGAGCCGATAAGAAAGATAAGAAGGACGGTGCAAAGGCAATGCGAAAGGTTCGATGGATCTCATCGATTACCGTAACTCTTTTCGCTTGCAGCGCAGCTATGTCTGCGCAAACTCAGTCGGCTCCGCTAACGTCCATTCCTGACATACATGCACTAACTCCTGGGCAGGCCGCACAGGGATTGCCGGTCCAGTTAGAGGGTACGGTTACGTTTGTCCAGCCCCGGGACAGCAGTCTTTTCATACAGGAAAATAATCAGGGAATCTATGTTGATTTTGACAAAAACATCGGGCTCCAGCCGGGAGACAGGGTAGCTCTTACCGGAAAGACAGTTACAAGTTTCAAGACCGATGTGAACGCCAGTAGCGTTCAGCTACTGGATCATGGCAAACTGCCGTTGGCTCCAGAGGCGGGATTCGCCGATCTGATCGACTCCAAGTTCGACGGCGAGCTGGTGAAGGTCAGGGGGCACATCATCTCGGCGACGAGAGACCGGGGTTCGGTCTATTCCGACCTTCGCTTTCACCTGAAAGTGCCGGATGGCATGATCGAGGGCGAGATAGCTTATCCCGGCAACCTCAGCCCGGAACAGCTTCTGGATGCCGATGTCGAGATGACGGGTGTTGCGGGTGGCGCCTTCGACAGCAAGATGCAGATGGGCGGCGTCTGGCTTGATATCGATTCGCCTGACCAGGTGACAATTCTGCAGCCAGCAGCCGCAGATCCATGGTCGATCCCATCAGTGCCGCTGGATCAGGTCATTCAAGCCTATCGTCTGGGCGATGCCAGCAAACGCGTTCGCATTACTGGCACGCTGACATATTTCGAGCCCGGCGCCGTCGCTGTTATCCAGAACGACGGGAGGTCTTTGCTGCTGAACACAGGCACAACGGAACCGATGCACACCGGAACTGAAGTCGAAGCCATTGGATTTCCGGAAATCACAGACGACAGCGTCTGGATGAACCACGCGCAGTTACGCTCACTGAAGCAGACAAGCCTGATTAAGCCGCAAACGATCAATTGGGGAGATGCCTCACAAGGCAAGTTCGCCTATGACCTGGTTTCGATGGAAGGTGAGATCGTCGGCACCGTCCATGACTCTCGTGTGGATCTCTTCATTATTAAGGCCGACGGGCATCTGTTTTCAGCGACACTCCGGCACTCCTCTTCCGATGCAACCCAGACCACAGCTGATGCCTCGCTTGACACCGGCACCAAGGTACGTGTCACAGGTATCTGTTTCACAGACCCCGGCAATCATTGGCGCGACCGCCTTTGGTTCGATGTCCGGATGCGATCGCTCAACGATATCGCAGTGGTAGAACCGCCCTCATTGTGGACCGTCCGGCGGCTTTCCATTGCCGTGACTATTTTGAGCGTGGTCATTCTCCTCGCCGTAATCTGGGCCGGCCTGCTCGATCGGCGTCTGCGCCGCCAGACCGAAGTGTTGGCAAGGCAGAGTCAGGAAGACGCCATTCGCGAACGCAGGCGCGCACGTCAGGAACAGCAGCGGAGCCGCATCCTGGAGCTCATCAGCAGCTCCGAGCCATTACCGAATGTGCTGAATGATATTCAAGGGATTGTGACCGCCCGCCTGCTTGGCGCCAGATGCTGGATCGAACTGCCAACGGCTTCGGGAGAAGATCCGAGCGCAGGCACTCAATTACCTGCTGGATCCGTTACGCGCATTCTCAAGTCTCCCGATGGAACCGTGCTGGGCTATCTGCGCTCGATTCCGCAACCGAAGGCTACGTCCCCGCAGGAAGTGGATGACGTCATGCTGGCAGGAGCCTGCCTGGCGGAACTGGCGATCGATACGCGAAGGCTATACACCGACCTGCGGCGGCGTTCAGAGTTCGATCTACTGACCGACGTCCCAAACCGCTTCAGCATGGAGAGAAAGCTGGATCAGCTGATGCTGGCTGCCAACAGCAGCCACGAGAGATTTGGTCTGATCTATGTTGATCTGGATCACTTCAAGGATGTGAACGATCAATACGGCCATCGTATCGGCGATCTGTATCTGAAAGAAGTGACAAAGCGCATGAAGCTGCAGCTACGCTCGCATGATTTTCTGGCGCGAATTGGGGGAGATGAATTCATCGCCCTTACTCCTGTCTCAGATGGCCGTGCCGATGCGGAAGAGATTGCCCTGCGGTTGCAGCGATCCTTTGAAGAGCCTTTCCTGATCGAAGGAATCCAGCTCTTTGGCGGCGCGAGCATTGGGCTGGCGATCTACCCCGAAGACGGCATCAATAAGGAAGACCTGCAAAAAATCGCGGATACGGCGATGTACACAGATAAGGAAAGCAAGCGGCCAAATCGCCGCGGCGATTCCCGCATGACTGTCTAGGTTCCATTCATCCCATGCAGCCACAATTCACTCTGTGGCCTTCTTCGCGGGCTTTGGCTCAGGCGTGAGCGCGGGCGCCAGCGGATCGCCCCAGATATAGTGATCGAACCAGTTCTCGTTCTCTTCCATCACAGCGCGTTGCTGCTTAGGTTTGTTGATTGGGTGCCCGAAGCCATCGTAAAGCACCATCTTGACCGGCACATTGTGATCTTCAAGCGCCTGCCGCAGTTCAAAGCTGTCGGGCACGGGAACGCGGTGGTCCACGCTGCCCTGCTCGATCAGCGTGGGTGTCTTTGCCTTGGCGATGTAAGTGATCGGCGAAGTCTTGCGATAGATCTCCGGATCGTCCCACGGTGTAGCGTGGAGATACTGGCGCGTAAAGGGTGTGATGTCGGTGTTGACGTAATACGTCGTCCAGTCGGAAATGCCGGCACCAACGGAAACGGCTTTGAAACGATCACTGAAGGTCGTGATGAAGGCCGAAATGTAACCGCCTTCACTCCAGCCCATCGAGCCCACGCGGTCTTTGTCTACGAAGCCCTGAGCGATGAGATAGTCCACGCCGGAGATAACGTCGGCATAGTCGCCTACTCCGAGATTGCGCACATTGAGCGAGCGGAACTTTTCACCATAACCCGCGGAGCCGCGATAGTTGGGGCGCAAGATCAGCGCGCCTTTGGCAATGAAGCGCTCGATGGGGTAGTAGCGATCAGGATTGATGTTGGGCATGTCGATGCCCGTGGGACCGCCGTGAATGACGACCAGCAGCGGATACTTCTTTTGGGAATCGAAGTCCGCCGGCTTATAGAGAACGCCTTCAATCTCGGTACCGTCGCCCGATTCCCAATGCACCACTTCGCGTTTAGCCGTATCGAAATCGCTGAGTTGTTCACCCGCGTGGGTGACTTGTTTTGCAGTATTCAGCGGAAAGGCTCCAGTGAAGATCTCGGAGAATTTATTTGCGCCAGAGCCGCGATATGCAATGTTCTTGAAGTCTTTGGAAAAGGAGAATTGCGCCGCAATTTCGGAGCCGGGAACATCGATGGGTTTGACCGTATCCGCCTTCGGATCGGCGAGGAACAGGCCTGAGCGCGTCTTCTGCAGGGCGGAAAAGTAGATGCCTTCGGGCGACCATTCGAGCAAGCCAGGATCTTCGTCGAAGCCAGCCGTGACAATATGCGGCGTGCCGCCATTGGCACTTACGACGGCGATGCGCTGATCGGTGTAGAAGAAGTAAGTGCTGGCGTTGGCTGTCACATAGGCTATCTGTGTGCCGTCCGGTGACCAGTGCGGATCGCCGTCCGGCCCGGGCGTATCGACGAGCTTTTTCACCGCACCATCGGCAACAGTGACGGCATAGATATCTTCCGAGCCCGTCGAGATCAAATCAGGATCCTTAGCAGCGGCGAAGGCAATGCGCTTGCCATCGGGTGACCACTTGAAGCTGCTCACGCTGAAACTGTCACCCTGCGTCAAAAGTTTCGGCTCAGCAAGCGGTTTGCTACGTCCGGCTTCATCTGCGGTGGGCAGATCGACGAGCCAGAGGTGGCTCATCTGGTAGTCGGCATGGATGACGTGATAGTCGCCGAAACTGTCCTTGCGGTCCTTCATCGACTTGCTCTCGGGCGACTCGGCGGATATGGCAAAGCGCTTTGAATCAGGCGACCAGTCGAACCCGTCGACGCCGTTCTCCATCTTTGTAACCTGCTGCGCTTCGCCGCCATCGGCGGGCATTACGTAGAGTTGCGTTTTGCCGGCGGGCGAGTCCTTGATCTGGCCGGAACGCGATGAAAGAAATGCGATCCATTTGCCGTTCGGCGACCAATCTGCGCCATGGCTGGAGCCTGCCGGAGCAGTGAGCCGGTGGCTCTCGCCGGTCTGTGTATTGGCAATCCACAGATCTGTCTCGAAGCTGTTGTTTTCCCAATCGGTACGGCTCTGCTCGTAGATCACTCGTGTGCCGTCAGGCGAGATGCGCGGAGACGAAACGCTGTGCATCTCAAGCGACTGATTGATGGTAGGCGTGCGGCTGGTAGCGGGTGTTTGAGCAGTGAGGATCGCTGCCGGCAACGTGACCAACGAAACAATGAGAACAAAAGCAAAATTCCGAGGAAGGCTGCGCACGCTGGTTCTCCTTGGCATAGGCTGGCTGGAACCGTGAGTGAACGCAGTATACCGGCGGAGCGGCCCTGTTCGGGCGATGTTCTCTTCAGGAAAGTGAACCGAGTGTAAAGCCGATGGTCAGGCGGTTGCCGGCGGGCAGCGCTTCGTAACGTAGAGTGCCCGCATATTTACGCAGCAGGCCGATGCCGCGGCCACCCTCGGCGATCTCTTCAATGGATGCCGGTGCTGCCTTGATCTGCGCCACAGGTGCAGCGAGAGGATTGAAATGAGGAGCGTCGTCTTCGATAACGAAGTGCAATTCCTGCGCTCCATCTGCTTCATGAAGGATCGACCGCACCACAACGGAATGATTGCAGTCATTGGCCAGACCATGCCGGACGACGTTTGAGATTGACTCTTCCAGGCACAGATCAATGATGAAGCGCTGATTGACGGGCAAACCGAGATCGGCAACGACCCGGTCAACCCAGGGTGTAACCAGCACGAGGTCTTCCAGCCTGCTGCACAGCGTCAGTTGTTCTTCACGTTCCATCGAGAGCGATCCCAGCATTCTCCCGCCTTATCTTCGCATTCCTGCTGGACAAAATCTGCCGCGAGCCGCACAACTGTGCGTCAGCGCAGCGCCTGCACCGCTGCATCCAGATCGTGATAGATCGGAATGATCTGGTCGATGTTGCTGGCCTTGATGACTTCCTCAACCATCGGTTGCGGAGCAAACAGAGCTGTTTTGCCGCCGCGGCGATTGACGTTCTTCGCTGGCACGACGATGGAGCGCAGCCCCATGGATCCTAGAAACGCCACATCTTTCAGATCGATCAGCAGGAGCTTCGCACTGCCTGCGATGATATTCATCTTCAGATCGACTTCCGCAGCGCCTGCGATATCCAGCCGTCCATCCAGAACGACCCGTGTAATGCCGCCATCCATCTCTTCTACGGAGATATTCATTCCTGATCCTTTCAGGTGCGCTCAATTCAGATGCGCTCAAGGAGCGATGCTGCCGGGAAATCTTCTTCATGCTAGCCGCCTAGTGTGAATAGCACGTTACATCGATTAGGCAGCTAACCCAGGTAGCGCACCGTCAGCATGGTGATGTCGTCGGACTGACTGGCTCCTGCAGCGAATGTCTCGATGGCGTCGAGTACGTTCTGCTGCACCCGCTCGACGGTCGCAGCGGCATCGATGGCGAGCGTCTTGCCAAGACGATCGAAACCAAAGAGATTGCCTGATATATCCTCTGCCTCTGTCACTCCATCGCTGTAAAGAACCAGCGTGTCGCCGGCCTCTAGCTGCACGCTGACCGAGGCGAAGTTTGCCTCGTCCACGAGTCCAACAGGGAACGAGCCGCCCTTGTAGAGTTCGGTAACCGTGCCGTCGCGCAGCAGCATGGGCGAGGGATGCCCGGCGCGTATGTAGTCGAGTTGCCCATCGCGGCCAAGCACAGCAAAGAACATTGTCGCGTAACGGCCCAGGTTGCCGTGCTCGCAGAGAAAGCGGTTCATCTGCTGGATTACGCGCGCGGGATCGACACCGAGAGTCATGCCGGAAAGCGCGCCCTGCAGCATGGTAGTCAGCAGCGCAGCGCCGAGCCCTTTGCCTGAGACATCAGCGATGAGGATTGCAGTGCGATCGTCGTCGATGGAAAAAATGTCGAAGTAGTCGCCGCCGACCTCATGACACGGACGATGAACGCTGGTGATCGCCAGGTGAGGATACGAGTCGAGACCGCGCGGCAGGAGCGCCATCTGAATCTCGCGGGCGATGGAGAGCTCCTGCTCCAGGCGCTGGCGTTCACGTTCACGGGCGACGAGATTGGCATTGTCGAGAATGCTGGCGGCCTGTGCACCGAGCGCATCGAGGATCTGTCGATCAAGAGCCGAGAATGCCGCCGTATGCTTCGAGTCGAGATAAACCGCGCCTAGAAGATTTCGCGCGAATGGCCCGGCTGGATCATCAGCACCGCCGCGAGGCATGGCGTAGAGCGGAATCACAACCGTGGAGCGCAGCAACTGATAGACGACCGAGTGCGCGCTCTGCACGGTGAGATTAGCAAGGTTCACATCGGCGTTGATGACAGCGCTTTGCTGCTCGATAGCCTGCGCGATCACCGTACGGCTCGGCTTCATGTTTTCGGCCGGCAATGGCTCGCCTTTGCTGTTATGGGCAAGCTGCACCGCGAGCGTACCCGAAACTTCGGGAACGAGCAGCATGCCGCGATCCGCACGGGTAATCGCGATAGCGTGATCGAGCATTGCACCGAGTACAAGTTCCAAAGGCCGCTGCGAATTGAGCAGCAGCGATGCTTCAAGCAGCAGGTTGATCTTGTTCAGGCCCTCGGCAGGCCTCTGGAATTGTGCCGTCGGAACCTGCTCCACTTCCTGAATGACCCTCTCGAAGGCGGACCCGGCGGCATGCGTGCGGAAGATAAGTTGATGTCCGCTTTCGCCGCCGATGGTAATGGTGTCGCCATCGCTCAGTCTCTGCTGCGTGATCTTTGCGCCGTTGACATAGATACCGAGAAGCTGACCGAGATCGTCGATGCGAAAACCGTCGTCTTCGCGAACGATAGCCGCACATCGTCGTGAGACGCGCAGGTCGTCGATGGGGAGATGATTGCCGTTTTCCGCTCCACGGCCGATGAGAAAGGGCGATTGAGCAATCGTGAAGGTGCGGCTGCCTGAACCGTCAGAGCTGACGCCAGCGCCTGCAAGGATGAGTTCGACGGAAGCTGTGGTCAAGGCTGCAGATTCAGGCATGGCTCGCGAGGTAGCAGAATTCTAACATTCGCCGCGAGCTACCCTTCAATGCCGGGCTCTGATGTGCATAGCCGCCACGAAATCGAACGCGCCGGATGCGCTACCTGAATGCGCGCCTCCGGCTTCCGTAAAGGCCAACAAAACGGAGGCTATACCACCGCATTCTCCGCAATCATCTGACGATAATACTCGGCGCTCTGTTTTGGCGTTCGCGTCAGGGTCTTGAAATCTACATAGTGGATGCCAAACCGCTTGCTATACCCATCCGCCCACTCGAAGTTATCGAGCAGGCTCCAGAGGAAGTAGCCCTTGACCGGATAACCCTCCGTAGCTGCACGGTGCAGATGCGTCAGATGGTTGCGCAGATACATCACGCGATCCGTGTCTTCGATATGTCCAGCGGTATTCGGCACATCGTCGGATGAGCAGCCATTCTCGGTGATGTAGATCGCCGGAATCTTCCAGAGATCGACCACGTTGCGAACGCCCCAGTAGAGGCACTCCGGCGCAATCTGAATCCAGGGCGAAGCCATATGCGGATAGGAAGTGGGCGCTGGTTCAACAGCAAATCCTAGCGGCGAGTTGTCAGCCCGCACATAAGACGGCGTGTAGATATTCAGGCCCACAAAGTCGAGCTTGCTGCCGATCGCTTCCATATCGCCCGGCTCAACCTTGGGAGCGTTTGCGTCTTCATGCCTCAGATACTCCTCTGGATATTTACCCTCCATCAAGGTGGTCAGGAAGGGCGCATTGCCAATGCGAGTGGCGCGCTGGGCAGCCTTGATATGCTCCTCCGTCTCCATCACCGGAACAAAGACATTTGCATTTTCCGCAAGGCCGATCTGGGTACCGCTAGGCGTGTTCGCTCGCAGCGCTTGCACACCCAACCCGTGGGCGAGAATGCCATGGTGCCGCACCTGGTTTGCCGGACCATCCGCAAGCTTGAGTCCCGGCGCAAAGCGGCCATCGCGATAGCCAAGATCGGTGAAGCAGACAAACTCATTGGTCGTCATAAAGTGCTTCACGCGGTCGGAGAGATGCTTGCCGATGAAGGCCGCGTAGTCGCCAAATGCCTTGGACGTATCGCGATTCTGCCAGCCGCCGGGCAGCGCCTGCGGCAGATCCCAATGAAAGAGCGTGATATACGGCGTGATGCCATTCGCTAGCAGCTCATCGACCACTCGGTTGTAGTAATCGAGACCCTTGGGATTGAGCGAGCCGGTCCCATTGGGAAAAACGCGCGACCACGAGATCGAGAAGCGATAGGTGCTCACGCCGAGGGCCTTGAGCAGCTGAATGTCCTCTTTGTAACGGTGATAGGAATCGTCGGCAACGTCGCCCGTGTCGCCATCGTGCGTCTTGCCCGGTGTGTGCGAAAAGGTGTCCCACACCGACGGCCCGCGGCCATCTTCCGCTGCTGCGCCCTCGATCTGGTACGCCGCAGTGGCGCATCCCCAGAGCATGCCTTTCGGAAAAGCAAGGCCACTCGAAGGCGTCTGGCTCCAGACAAATTCCGGTAGCACGCCGGCTGTCATCACTGCGGCTGCGGAAGCGATTGCTGATTTACCAAACTGACGGCGGCTGATCCTGGGCATGGACTGGTCTCTCCTTCTTCTCTCTAGGCATAGAACTGGGCAAAGTCCTCAACAAAAACGTTTGAGTTCTGCCCTTCTGAAATGCAAGCGCGATTATAGAGCAGCCGGCGAGGCATAGTCTCTGGTGAAAGAAAAGGCTGCCCACCCGTTCGAAATTTGAATGTTCGGAGTGTCGCTCTGATCAAGGCAGCTACCGGCAAGCCACTAACCGGGCCTCATCGATTCTTGGTGAGACTCGGGCGAAGGTTCCGAAAAACCGTTTTCGAGAGCGACAGAGCCAATCGTTCACTGTCAGCCATGTGCGATGAAAGGGACGCGCTGTTAGACAATCTTTACCCCTTGACATTCGACAGGTAAATCATGCATTCTCTTGTCGAATGTCGAGGGGAACAATGTCTGCTACTGATCTGCTGCAAGGAACGCTGGATTTACTGATATTGAGGACACTTGCCCTTGAATCGATGCATGGCTGGGGTATTGCGCAACGAATTCAGCAGGTGTCCAAGGATGCACTTCAGATTGGACAAGGGTCGCTGTATCCCGCTCTTCACCGGCTGGAATACAAGGGGTGGATACAGGCCGAGTGGGGAGCTTCGGAGAACAATCGCAAGGCGAAGTACTATTCGCTAACCAGGACTGGGCAGAAGCAACTGCAAGCTGAGCTCGAAGACTGGGGCCGCATTTCAACAGCAATCGCGTTAGTGCTGAAGTAGGAGGGATAGATGCTCAAAGAATGGTTGACTCGCCTTCGTTTTCTGATCTCTCCAAAGCCCCATCGTGAGATAGACGACGAGTTGCAGTTCCACATCGAGCGGCAGGTCCAGGAATACGTCGCGACCGGGATGCCGCAACACGAGGCACGGCGAAAGGCGGTTGTAGCGTTCGGGGGGATCGAGAGCGCGCGAGCACAAACTCACGAGCAACGTCCGAGCATCTTCCTCGGAACTCTTCTTCAAGACGTCAGCTATGCCCTCCGGCAGCTCAGAAAGAGCCGCGGCTTCACCGTCACTGCCGTTCTAACCCTCGCCCTCGGCATTGGAGCCAATGCCGCTATTTTCACGCTGGTCAACGCCATCCTGCTCAAAAATCTCCCTGTCGTTGACCCCGCCAATCTTATCCGCATCGGCGACAACAGCGAGTGCTGCGTTGACTCGGGAATACAGGATCCCGGTGACTACGCCCTATTCTCGACCGACACATGGCAGCAACTACAGAAGAACGCACCAGAGTTTGAAGAATTAGCCGCGATGCAGTCTGGCCTCGGCACCGTCATCGCTAGACGCGACAAAACCCAGGAGGCCGCCCGCTCGGTCGCCAGCGAATTCGTCTCTGGGAACTACTTTCGCACCTTCGGCCTGCAGCCGCGCATCGGGCGTCTCTTCACAGACGCCGACAATGTTATCGGCGCACCACTCGTCGCCGTTATGAGCTACAACACCTGGCAGAACAACTATGCCGGAGACCCCTCCGTCGTCGGCAGCATATTCTGGATCAACACCAAGGCTGTCATCATCACAGGCATCGCCCCCAAAGGCTTCTTCGGCGATCGTCTCTCCAGCTCCCCTCCAGACTTTTATCTTCCGATCGAAACCGTGCCTGTCTTGACCAACCGCACTTTCGTGCACGAACCCGAGCAGCGTTGGCTTTACATCATCGGCCGCGTAAAACCCGGCGTAGCTATCGCTCCTCTTCGAGCAAAGATCAATGAGTTGGTCCGCCAGTCGTTCGCAGCTACGACGACGTTCTCTAGCGAACTAGGCAAGCCCTACCTGGCAAAGGTCAGCGTAACCCTCTCGCCCGGCGGCGCCGGTATTCAGGAGATGCAGGACGACTATGCCTCCAAATTGAAGCTTTTGATGTGGATCTCCGGCCTCGTACTCCTCATCGCCTGCGCCAACATCGCCAATCTTCTACTCGTCCGCGGAATGAACCGCCACGAAGAGATGTCCATCCGAACCGCACTTGGTGCGATGCGTACAAGGATCGTCCGCCAGCTGCTGACGGAGAGTCTTGTCCTCTCGATGATCAGCGGAATGGCCGGCCTCATCGTCGCCTACGCAGGCACTCGCATGCTTCTCGCCATGGCCTTCCCCGGCGCGCAGGGCGTCCCCATCGACGCCCGGCCCTCCGGAATGGTGCTCGCCTTCGCCTTCGGAGTTTCACTCCTCACCGGCATCCTCTTTGGCGTAGTCCCTGCATGGATCACATCGAATGCAGATCCGGCCGACGCTCTCCGCAGCGGGAGCCGCGCTACCACCTCCGGAGCCTCACTCCTGCAGCGCAGTCTCATCGTGTTGCAGTCTGCTCTTGCCCTGGTACTGCTGGTCGGAGCGGGCATGTTTATCCAAAGCTTGAATAAGCTCAGGAACATTGATCTCAAGCTCAACGCGACCAACCGATACATCGTTCATTTCAACCCACAGGCGGCGGGCTACTCCCCTGCGCAAGTGGAAGCGCTCTATCGAACCATCGAAGATCGCTTCCACGCCATCCCCGGTATCCGAAAGGTTGGCATCTCCTCCTACACGCCAATGGAGGCCAATAACATGGGCCGCGGCGTCCAGATCCAGGGCCAGCCCGACCTTCAAGACGGAGCATCCTGGCTCAGGACCAGCAGCGAATACTTCGATTCCGTAGGAACCCACATCCTCATGGGACGTGTCTTCACTGCCCGGGACACCTCGACCTCACCATCCGTCGCCGTCGTCAATCAGTCCTTCGTCAACCGATTCTTCAAGCTCGGCGAGAACCCGATCGGACGCCACTTTGGCTCACCCGGACCACAAACTTCAGGAGACTTTGAGATCATCGGCGTCGTCGAAGACACCGCATACAACTCCGCGACCTGGAAGGATCACCACATGTATTTCCTTCCATTAACCCAACGCGACCCTAAGAGTGCTCGCAAGGGCCCGATCGATGGGGACACTTCCCTCTACGCAGAAGCCATCGTCCTCCAGACCGATCGTCCCATGGACAATGTGCAGTCGCTCGCTCGCCAGACACTCGCTGCCATCAATCCGAATCTCTCTGTTGTTAAATTCCAGACCTTCGACGAGCAGATCGCCGACCGTTTCACTGAGGACCGCATGATCACGCGCCTCATGACTCTCTTCAGCATCGTGGCTCTTCTGCTCGCAACGCTCGGGCTGTACGGTGTCACCGCCTACACCGTAACCCGCCGCACCTCTGAGATCGGTATCCGCATGGCCCTCGGCGCAAGCCGCGGCTCCGTTGTCGGTATGATCATGCGCGGAGCCATGCTCCAGACCGCGATCGGCCTTGCAGCCATCGGAATACCCGTAGCCTGGTTTTGCGTCCGCTACATCGAATCTCAGCTCTATGAATCCAAGGGCATAAGTCTCGCCGTCCTCACCATCGCCACACTGACACTGACGGCGGCAGCCACAGCTGCTGGACTCATCCCGGCCCGGCGCGCAGCCTCAACGAACCCATCGCAAGCATTGAGGACTGAATAGCGATTTGCTCTCTGTTCGTAGAACTGTGATGGCATCGGCCTGACCCGTAAACAAGAAGGCAGCGTCTCCACTGGAGACGCTGCCTTTGATTCGTGTCGTGCCCGTTTCGCGACGAGCGTGGAGTTACAGTTCCTTCACACCTTCAACGAAGGCGCGCAGCTTGCGGCTACGCGAAGGGTGACGCAGCTTGCGCAGCGCCTTGGCTTCGATCTGGCGGATGCGCTCGCGCGTGACCTGGAAGCTCTGACCCACTTCTTCGAGCGTGTGCTCGGAGCCGTCTTCGAGGCCAAAGCGCATCTTGATTACCCGCTCTTCACGCGGAGTCAGTGTGCGCAGCACCTGTGAGGTGTACTCCTTCAGATTCACGCTGATGACGGCTTCCGAAGGCGAAACAGCCTGGCGGTCTTCGATGAAGTCACCAAGGTGCGAGTCTTCCTCTTCGCCGATCGGGGTTTCGAGCGAGATGGGTTCCTGTGCGATCTTGAGGACCTTGCGGACCTTCGCGACGGGGATGTCCATACGCCGGGCGATCTCTTCACTCGAAGGCTCGCGGCCAAGCTCCTGCACAAGCTGACGGCTGGTGCGGATGAGCTTGTTGATGGTCTCGATCATGTGCACCGGGATACGGATGGTGCGGGCCTGATCCGCGATAGCGCGGGTGATGGCCTGCCGGATCCACCAGGTGGCGTAGGTCGAGAACTTGTAACCGCGGCGGTACTCGAACTTGTCCACCGCCTTCATCAGGCCGATGTTGCCCTCCTGAATCAGGTCGAGGAACTGCAGTCCGCGGTTGGTGTACTTCTTGGCGATGGAGACAACGAGTCGCAGGTTGGCCTCGATCAGCTCTCGCTTGGCCTTCTCCGCGTCCATATCGCCCTGGATCATTTCGCGCTGAGTGCGGCGGAGTTCGGCAACAGAAACACCGGCCTCCTGCTCCAGGCGCTCGAGATCGACATGGCAGTTTTTCTGCTGCCGGCGATACTCCTTCTTCATCTCCTCGCTCTTCGAGGTGTCGAACTTCTGATCGAGCGATTTGATCTGCCGTTCGAGCGAGCGCATGATCTCGACGGTCTTATTGACCTTATCGAGCAAGCGCTTGCGCTCCTGAGGCGTGTACTTGAGCTCGCGAACGATACGGGAGATGTAGACCTTCTCACGCGCAATCATCCAGCGCGTCTTGCGCGCTTCGCGGGCCTTGGTCTTTACCTGCGCGACGGTTTCAAGCTTCTCTTCAAAACCTGCGATCTTCTTCTGGTGACGCACGATGGCGTCGATGCGGCCGGCTGTGGCTTTCACGCGGGCCTGCACTACATCTTCGGTGAGTTCTTCTTCATCGAAGGTGACCACTTCCTTGACGTTGCGAACGCCGCGCTTGAGGTCTTCGCCGAGGCCTACGATTTCGCGAATGACCACGGGAGAACGCGACAGCGACTTAAGCACGCGCATCTGCCCGCGCTCAATGCGCTTGGCGATTTCAACCTCGCCCTCGCGGGTGAGCAGCGGAACGGTGCCCATCTCGCGCAGGTACATGCGGACGGGGTCGTTGGTTTTTTCCAGCGTGCCAGGGGTCAGATCGAGCTCGACATCTTCGCCGTCCTCGTCGAACTCCTTGTCGCTGTACTTCGGGCCGTCGAGCAGGTCGATGCCCTGGGTTCCGATCGTAGTGATCAGGTCGTCCAGATCGTCAGCATTGTGCATATCTTCCGGCAACATGTCGTTCACGTCGCCGTAGGTCAGATAGCCCTTCTCTTTGCCTGTATCGATCAGGTTTGTGATTTCGTCGTCGAATTTGTCTTCAATGGCCAAAGCGCTTATGTCTCCTGCGCAGAAAGTCTCGACTCACCTGCCGTGCGGGCGCACAACACAGCACGGCTTACCGGATTTATCGGCCGAAAAAAGCCAACCGCCGGATGCCGTGCAGGCAATAACGCCCAAAACATCGGAAAGCGATGTCTGTTTGAGTGGCTCGAATCGGGACTTAATGCGCTATTCGCCTGGATCTGGCGAGCCCCGGAGCCGCAGCTCTTCTGTGGGGCAGTCGTGCGCAAGTCCTTCAGAGAGCCCCAGAATACCACATTGCACCTCCCGGATTAACAGCAAAACATCCGCAGTCGTCAAGTATTTTCTTGCCGCCGCGGCCAGCCGGGTCTTTCCTGCCGAGGGCCGTGCAGTTCTCACTCATGTATATAGATGTATTTGCGAGCGTTTTAGCTTCCGCTCCAGAGAAGATCGGTGTACTAATTGGTTCATCGGTCCCGTGCTACCCTAGTTCCATGCTGATTACGGTTGAAATTTCAGAGCAATTTGCAGCGAGAGCGGCAGACCTTGGCCTCAGCCCGGAGGCTTATGCTCTGGAAATTCTGGCTGCAACAGCGTCCAATGAAGCCATTGAAGCGGGCTGGATCACCGAGGCAGAAAGGCGTGCTGCGGATATTGACTCTGGGAAGGTTACTCTGACCTCGTGGGAGCAAATCGAACAGCGGCTACGGCAGCGCATCGCAAGTTAACTGGATGCCACGAGTTACGGTTCACCCAGAAGCAGAAAATGAGATCGATCAGGCCTTCGAGTGGTATTGGGCTCAGAGCCGCGATGCCGCAGCCGACTTTCTCGACGAACTAGCTATTGTTCAGGCGCGAATCAGACGCAGCCCACGGCAGTTTCCATCGGTATCGTCCAGCCTCCGTAAAGCAACTCTGCACAGGTATCCGTACTACCTGCTCTTCCGCGAAGTTGATGAAGAAGTACAGATTTTGGTCGTGGCTCACGCCAAACGTAGACCTGGGTATTGGAAGAAACGGCTTTAGAACTGGCATGCTGCGCAAGCTTACTCTTTGGCGCGTTCCCGGTTGGCTTCACAAACTTCAGAAAACAGGTCGTGAAGCATATCCGTGTTCTCTGGGTTGATGATTGTTCTGCTCTCATCACCATCAACTGCAACTATCTCAAACACCCCCTCGAAGCTTCCGCCCGTTCCATCGATCAAATTTAAGAAATGAAAGGCGGTTGCTTCGGCGCACTCCTGCAGAAGCTCTTTCAATGTTTGTTGCCCTTCCTCATCCAATTGCACGAACCAAGCCGCCCGTCGCTGCTTGGCCAGCACGGCATCATTGAGCCACTTATCCAAATCAGTAGAGATTGGGTCTTGAGAATTACCTGCGGGCACTGGACGGGAGGAGCGCGGATTTTTCAGGGTCTTAAGAATATCTCCGACAGTTGGATCTACTGCCTCTCGCTTAACCATTTCCGCGAACATCCGGTTGTCCATTTTGTCTCCATGAGATAAAGGTTCTGAAAGACTATTCACCGCACTCCAGGTCGCGGAGTTTGCGCTCGAGTTGCAGGATTTCCTGCATCAGCCGGAGGGTTTCCGGCGAATTGGGGTCGGAGGCGGAACTGATGGCGGCACGCTTCTGGCCAAGGATCCACCGAAGAGCCTGGATCTCCAGGTCGCGGACGATCTCCATGTCTTGCTGATGGGTCTTCGTCAGTTCGCCGGCTTCGAGAAAAACCTTGCGCAGGAAAATCTTCTGCTCTTCGGTATCTCCTGTAATTTCAACATCCTGCTTCTGAGCGCGATTGACGAGGCGGTCAAAGAGTCCAGCGGGAAGATTGGGCAGAACATGGCGCTGCCAGTCCTCGCCGGATTGGGCGCGGGTCTTGTCGTCGAAAGCACGCAGGTTCTGGTGCAGTTCGGCATATTCTTCGGGTGATTTTTCGTCGTTGCAGGCGGATTCGACGAAGAAGCGCTCGAAGGGTAGCAGGCCTGCACTGTTGTTGTTTATCCCGCGCGGCTCGATGTGATCCTGGCGTTTCAATGCGGCCTGGCGCAGCTCTTCGCGCAGCAACGCTGAGTCGATGCCGAGCTTCTGCGCGGCATCATGAGCGAACTGGTCGCGCTCTAGCTTGTGAGGAATGCGCCGGATGTGCGGCAGCAAGTAATTCATTGCGTTGATCTTGTCAGCGGAGTTTGAGCCGGGATACTCGGCACGCGCCCGTTCGATGAGATAGTCAGCCTGGCTGCGTGCACCTTTGATGGCAGCTACATAAGCCTCAACGCCGCGTTCTCGAACGAAGCGGTCGGGATCAAGACCGCCGTCGAGGGTGATGATCCGGATAGAGAAGCCTTCCTCAGTAAGCAGAGCGATGGATTTTTCAGCGGCGTTGGAGCCAGCCAGATCCGGGTCGAAGTTGACGACCGCGTTCGTGGTCTGGCGCCGCAAGAGCGCTACCTGCTGCTCGGTAAAGGCGGTGCCGCTGGTGGCAATTACGTTCTGAATGCCCCGCATGTAGACAGAAATACAGTCCATCTGGCCCTCGACCAGAAGGGCGAACTCCATGGCGCGCATGGCGGCTTTGGCCTTGTCCAAATTAAACAAAACATGGCCTTTGGTATAAAGCGGTGTCTCCGGCGAGTTGAAGTATTTGGGACCGGCTTTTTCTCCTGCGGGCTGGCTTGGCGAGTCGACCAGGCGGCCGGTGAAGGCGATGACACGGCCGCTTTCATGGCAGATGGGGAACATGATGCGGCGGCGGAAGGCGTCGTAGAGCTTTGCCGGTGGGGGTGGACCACCTTCCTGGTCTTTCCATTTGAAGAGACCGCTGGCGCGCAGAGTTTCGGGATCGAACTGGCTGGCGAAGCGGTCGCGCAGGGCGTTGAAGTTGTCGGGAGCGTAGCCGATGCGGAAGGTTTTGACGGCTTCCGGAGTGACACCTCGACCGGAGAGATATTCGCGGGCGAGAGCGCCCTCGGGAGAGCGTAGCTGCTCTTGAAACCAGACGGTAGCGGCTTCGTGCAGGTCGAGGAGTTTGCGGCGCAGGCCAGCTTCGGCGGCTTCCTCGGCGGAGTGGAACTCCTTTTTCGGCAAGGGGATACCGCACTTCTGGGCTACAGCTCGGACGGCTTCGGGAAAGGTCAGATTCTCGATTTTGGCGACAAAGCTGAAGACGTCTCCGGACTGGCCGCAGCCGAAACAGTGGTAGAACTGGCGGCTGGCGTGGACAGAAAACGAGGGCGATTTTTCCTTATGGAAAGGGCAAAGGCCGTTGTAGTTCTGCGCTCCGGCTTTGCGCAGGCGAATGTAACCGCCGATGATCTTGACGATGTCGGCATGCTGCTTGACGGTCTGGGCGAAGTCGGACACGAGGGTTCTGTGCTTGCGTGGAATTACCGGTTGCAGGTTCAGAATAGAGCTTGCGGGGATGTGGGTTCAGAGAACCGGAATGCTGCATTGTGCAAAAAGACGGCGGAATCGCTGTTTCCACTGCGCAATCGGCGTCGAGCAATGTGCAATCGCTGCGCGGCAATGTGCAATCGGCGTGCGACGTTGCGCAATCGGTGCGTGACGATGCGCAATATTTGTCGCACGCTGCGCAATCCGCGTCAGCACGATGAACAAAAGCTGAGCCGTCAGGCGGATGGGCTTTGGCTGAGGCTGAGGACATTGCCGAAGGGGTCGCTGAGCCACGCGACCTGCGTACCGCCGGGAGCAGTCCAGATGGCGAGCGGGTGCGTGTCGTTCATGCCAGGGTAGCGGTTGAAGTGGACTCCCGCATCGAGCAGGCTCTGGATCTGACCGGCGATGTCTGCGACGTGCCAGCCGAGGATGGTGAACGGCTGCGGTTTGAACTCGCCGACAAAGGTGGCTCGGAGGGTGATGCCGTTCAGATCGAAGACAAGGGCGAAGGGCGTTTCATCGGAGAGCAGCGTGAGGCCGAGCTGATCGCGATAGAAGGCGAGAGCTTTGTCCTTGTCTGTGATGGGAACGAACGCGACGAGAGGGGCAGAGGCGAGCGATGCGGCGGCAGTCATGGCGTAGCCAGAGTACACGGTTTTCTGTTGTGAGAATGGAAAATTGCGGCGCAATTGAAGTGCGAGGAGTCTGGTTTCAGGCGGGCGAGCCGAGGTCGGCAGCAGCGCGGCAGAGGAGAGTGTTCGAGAGCCCATCCGCTTCTGGACGGATACCCGGAGATGGCTGCGCTATGCCGTGCGAAGGGATCATGCCGATGGCCTGGTCTTTGCCTGATTCCTTGGCCTGAATGAGGGCTTGATCGGCGAGATTGAGCACTTCTTCATAGCTGAAAGCGTTCACGTTGTCTTCAAGCCATGGAAAGGCCGCCCAGCCGATGGAACAGGTGCGGCGGAGGGTTTGGGTAGTATTGACAGCGAAAGGCTCGGTGCGCACAGCGCGCATGACACGGAGAGCCAGCGCGTCGGCAAATCTGCGATCCGCTGAGCGGGAGACGATGAGAAACTCTTCCCCGCCCCAGCGCATGAGGACATCGGTAGCGCGGATGGCGGACTGGAGGCGGCGCGCCGTTTCCACAAGAACGCGGTCGCCGGCGTCGTGGCCGCACTGGTCATTAACTTCCTTGAAGTTATCAAGGTCGATGAGATAGAAGATGAGGTCGCGCGTGGAGTGGTCCGCGCTTTCGGTAAAGGCGCGCAAGGTACGGGCGATATCGCTCTCGATGGAGGTGGAAAAGAAGCGGCGATTTCGGATGCCGGTGAGAGGATCCGTCATCGACGCCTCTTCGAGGATGTGGTTTGTCTGACGAAGATCCTGATGGAGGCGATGCTGTTTGAGGAACATCAGAATCGCGAGAATGAACATCGTGATGGCGGTGAGAACGATGCGGAAGTGAACAATGGCGGGCGGCTGAGAACGATCATTCACAGCAGCAACCACGATAACCGGCAGGGACAGAACTGCGACGACCGCGAGCCGGGACAGCCAGGAGTTGTAGCGTTGATCCTCGTCGGTTTCTAGCGTGGGGGTGAGATCGCGCGAGATGACCGCGACGATCAGGAAGAAGACAAAGGAAGCGGCAAAGGGAACGTCATACCAACTGCCGTTGTAGTAGGTTTTGGCTTCGATGGCGGTGTTTTCGGCGACTACAGAGAGGCAGTTGAGCGTGGAGGCCGCGAGGAAACAGGCGTAGAACCGCTTCCATTGGCCTGAGCTTTGCAGGAACAGCGGCACGAGAACCGCGAGCAAGATGACAAACTGCGCGAGATAGAGACGGTCGAAGTTGATGTTGTACTGCGCCGGGTCTTCGGAGACATATATCCAGCACATGACGAAATAGAGATAGATGTAGATCCACCAGAGCATGAGCTGGAGGAAGTCGAGAAAACCAAGGCGGATGCTGCGCGTGGATGGCAGCAGGTGAGGCCGGAGCAGCAGACCTGCCAACATTGGCACGCCAGCGAGAAAGAGGATGACGTCTCCTGGGAACATCTCAGGCATGGGCCGGCGCAGGATCACGTCATAGAGCATCCAGAAGCACTGATCCACCAGCCAGAGGAACCAGCCGAGCGATTGCAGTATCCAGACGGAACGGAGACGCCCCTGGCTGGCGAGGGCGTTGCGCGCAAATGCGATGACGAGCAGCAGGATGAGCACCGTGCTCACAACGTCGCTGACGGCAGTAAGTATGAGACCACCAGGGAGAAATGCGGATGCACAGGCCTGAGCGAACGCCAATGCCGCCGCGGCGCCGATCCATAACCTGGAACTGGCCTGCACAGATACCCCCTTACAGCACTCTCATGATTTTTATGAGCCTGGCAGCGATCTGGAGATCTGACTCTGCCGGGAAAAAACGCCGAACAAGGGCTAAGCCATCGACCGGACCGATCACAAAAACCTTAGTTCCAGATTCTAGGGTAGATACAACAGGATTGAAGTGATGAACAGCACACATCCACGGTATTTTAGTGCTGTCTGTACATATGAAGCACCATTCCGGGAAACTGGCGGTTGCGATCTCGCCGAGGAATGATCTAGTCCAGCAAAACGATCTAACTAAGGCAAAATCTGGCTGGCTGAAATTGATGCGATGAAACCGGCAAGAAAATGCAGGAACCTATAATGATTGCAAGCGGAACGATCCCGAGCCGGAGTTCCCTGTTCGCTCCAGCTCATTTCGAGGATATTGCTTGCCGGGCCACTATGATTCCTGGACGGTTTTTCTCTCGTTCCTGACGGCATGCCTTTCGGGGTTTGTGGCGTTTGAGTCCGTCGACCATACGCGACGCAGTTCGAAGCCGCGCTTGTGGGTGCTGCTGGCCGGAATTACGCTCGGCCTGGGCATCTGGTCTATGCACTTTCTGGGCATGATGGCGTGGCACCCGCCGTTTCCGCTGTATTACTCCATTCTTCCTACGCTGATATCAGTACTGGTTGCGATTGGCGCTTCATGGCTGGCGCTGCGGCTGGTGACAGAGGAAGTTTCGGAGCGCTCGAAGCTGGTAGGCGCGGGCATTGTTGGGGTGGGCATCTGTGCGATGCACTATATCGGCATGTCGGCGCTGACGTTTGATGGGCCGGTGCACTGGATGGCAGGCTGGGTGATTGCTTCGCTGGTGGTTGCGATCACGGCGTCGTGGGCTGCAATCGAGTTGCTGGCGCAGAGCGGCAGCGGCATCAACAGTCTGGGTCGCCAGATTGGCGCATCTGTTGGCATTGGCGTTGCAATCTGCGGCATGCACTACGTGGGCATGCAGGCTTTTATGATTGGCGGAAACAGCCGGTCTGTAGCCGGACCGTGGTCATTGAATGGGCAGATACTGGCGCGGGTTGGCGTGGGCAATGCAATGCTGATAACGCTGGCGCTGCTGGTGGTTTCGTATCACGAGAAGACGGCCTGGATTCAGATGGTGACGGCGGCGCGCTCGGAAGCGGACCGGCTCTCGGCCGCAGGCAAGATTGCCGCATCGGTGGCGCATGAGATCAACAATCCATTGGAGGCGGTGACCAACCTGTTGTATCTGGCGCAGATGGGCCAGATAGGAGAAGCCGAGCAGCAGTATCTATCGATGGCGCAGGCAGAGCTGAAACGCATTGCCGCGATCACCGCCCATACGCTGAAGTTTTACCGGCAATCGAGCTCGCCGGGGCCAACATCGGTTCCTGAATTGTTCGAGTCGGCGCTTGCGCTGTTTCATAAGGCGCTGACACGCTCTGGCATTATGGTCGAGAAACAGTGGCCGGATGAAGTGCCGCAGATAGTTTGCCGCGAGGGCGAGATACGCCAGGTGATTGCCAACCTGGTAAGCAACGCGATTGACGCAATGCCGATGGGTGGCATGCTGCAGTTGCGTATAGCGGTAGGGCGTGAGGATTTGGAGATCTCGGTTTCCGACACAGGCAAGGGAATTACGCCCGACGTGCAGAAGAGGATGCTTGAGCCTTTTTTTACGACGAAAGGATTGGGGGGCACAGGGCTTGGCCTCTCGATCAGCGCGGAGATCGTGGCGCGGCACGGTGGCAGATTCGGCTTTACCTCCGCGAGTGATGGCGCGGCATCGGGAACACGCTTTCGATTTACTCTGCCGCTTAAGCCGGTAGACGCGATTGCGCAGAAGATGGGACAACGGACGACAACCTAATTTGCAATCTGCTCATTGATAGCGGCGATTCTTATTCGTAACGCAAAATCGTGGCAAGCTGCAGACGCAGAGCGCGGGCCGCAGGCAGCAGCATCGCCAAAGCGATCATGATGCCGATGAGCGCAATGGCTGTGATGTAGCTGAGGGGATCGAGATTGTCGATGCCGAAGAGCACCATGCGCAAGAGCTTTGAGCCAAACGCGGCGAGGGTAATTCCAGCAAAGATACCGATGGCAACCGGCCAAAGAAATTGATGCAAGACCGCGCTGAGCACTGCGCCGGGACGCGCGCCGAGTGCGATGCGGATAGCGATCTCTTTGGTGCGCTGAGTGACAACGAAGGCGACGAGGCCGATGATGCCGACGGCGGAGATAGCGATGGCAACCATGCCGACGAGACTGATGATGCCGGCGACCTTCTCGATGCCATTGACGTTTTGGAGATAGAGAGCCTTGAGCTGGCGAATCTCAGGGAAGACGGATTGGTCGAGATTGCCTGCGATCGATTTTATGGTCGGCGTGAGCGAGCCGGGCGAACCAGCGGCGCGAAGGATGATGACCATGTCAGGCATATCGCCGGGCTGCATTGGCCAGTATTGTTCGACTGCGTCGTCATCGTTGAGGGCGTTGATATGCGCGTCGCCCGCGACGCCGATGACGGTGCTCTTGTCCGGGTCATCGCCCACGGTTTGTCCCAGGGGATTCTGGCCGGGCCATTGCTCTCGTGCGAAGGACTGACTGACGATGACAACGTTCTTTTCGCCGGGATGGAATGTGCGGCCTAGCTGCATGGGAATGCCCATGGTCTGAAAGAATTCGGGCGCGATCCAGTTGGGATAGATCATCACCTTGCGGTTGTTGATCTCGGTGGTTTCGCGATCGGTCACATGGCCGAGCGGTGGCATCTTGACGAGCGAGACGGAGAGCACGCCGGGGGTGGCGCGAAGGCGGCTTTCCATTTCGGCGAGGTAGGCCTGCGAGGATGAATTGGAATAACCGTGGCGGCTGAGATGTGGATCGACGGAGACGATCTGCTCGTAACCGAAGCCGGGATCGGTATAGAGCGCATGCAACGCTGCACGCATCATGAGTGAGGCGATGATCATGAGGACTGAGCTGCCGGCGATCTGGATGCCGACGAGGATCTGGCGGGCAATGGTCTTGTGCTGCTTCTGACGCGCGATCTGAATGGCGGGCATGAAGCCGAAAGAGACAGATGCTACTACGGTTGCGACGACGGTGAAGAGGAGCACGCGCCAGTCGGGCGTGGGGCTGATCCACTTGGGCGCATCAAGCTGCGCGAGCGTGATGCGGAGCACAATGTAAGCGAGAACGATGGCGGCGATAGAGCCGAGAACAGCAAGCATGAGGCTCTCTGTGCAGAGCTGACGGAAGATGCGCCAGCGGCCCGCGCCAACGGCTACACGAATGCCCATCTCATGCTGGCGTGCGACGGCTCGCGCGGTGACGAGGCCTCCGAGATTGGCGCATGCGATGATGAGGATCAGCAGCGTCAGCACGCCAATCATGACGGCTACGCGATACATCTCCGGTTGCATGACCTGCAGATGGCCGCCCGGAGAGATAAAGATGAACTCGTCCTTCCAGACAGCATCGGGGTGATCGCGGCGAATAGCGTCGGTGAGAGCGCGCAGCTCCTGCGCCGCGGCAGCGGCAGTGACGCCGGGTGCTAGCTTGCCCCACATGCGGATGCTGGAGTTGGTCCAATCCTCAAGCACTTTGCTTTTGGCGATGAAGTAGGGTTGCTGCGCGACAGGAATCCAGATGGAGGGGCCCTGACCTCCGAGCGTGGCGACGTCGTAGGGCTCAACGCCGACGATGGTAGCGGGCTTGCCGTCCAGATGGATGACGCGGCCGACGATGCTGGGGTCGCTGTCGAAGCGATGCTGCCAGAGGAAATACGTGATGACTACTACGGGGGATGCGCTGGGGCTGGAGTCGCGCGAGGGATCGAGCATGCGGCCGAGAGCAGGTATAGTGCCAAGTTCGGTGAAGTAGTTAGGCGTGACAAACGAGACGGGTGTGGGTTGCACGTCATTGTCTAACTGCATCGGGGGGATGCCGAACACAGCTATGGCAGCAGAGAGTGTGTGTGCGTGGTCGCGATAGAACTCATAGGAGGGATAGGCCATCTCGCTGGTATAGGCGTTGGGCGAGCGACGCTCAAGGCGCACGATGCGATCAGCATCGCGTACAGGGAGCGGCTTGAGCGCGAACATGTCGAAGAGGCTAAAGGCCGTGACGTTGATGCCGATACCGATGGCGAGAACGAGGACAGCCATGAAGGTGAATCCGGGGGAACGGCGCAGGATGCGCGCGCCGTAGTGAAGATCCTGCACGAGACGGTCGAGCCATGTCCAGCCCCAGGCTTCGCCGGCGCGCTCGCGCATCAATTGCGGATTGCCGAAGTTTTTGCGTCCGGAGCGGGCGGCCATTTCGCGATGGAACGCCATCTCGTCCTGGAGTTCCTCATCGAGACGCCGCCGATGGAACAAGTAGTAGATCTGGCGGAATAGCTCTTTCATCGGCGGACCCTCCTGTGAGATGCGTGCTTATGCGGTGCGAAGAACTTCCTGAATAGCCTGGGTGATGCGGTCGTAACTGGAGAGCTCGGCTTTGAGTTGCGAGCGGCCTTCGCGGGTGAGGCGGTAGAAGCGGACCTGGCGGTTGGTTTCGGAGACGCCCCACTCAGACTCAACCCAACCTTTGCGCAGCATCTTCTGGAGCGTTGGATAGAGCAGGCCCTCCTCGACGGCGAGGACTTCGCTGGATAGAACGTGAATGCGTTGGGCGATGGCATAGCCGTGCAGAATTCCCGATTGAAGAACGCGGAGAACGAGCATGGGCAACGCGCCTGCAGGACTTACGACATCATTCCTATCGATCATAGGCATAACAATATTATGGGTATGAAAAATATGTCAAGAGACAAGTTTCGAGTGCGAGTGTGAAAGACGTATCGATGGTTAAGGAAAGGAGTGGCTTTTCAAAGGAAAGTAGCGGCAAGAATGATCGTGTGGGATACTCGTGAAATTTTTTTTGTAGTGGTTGTCGATTTTGAGTTGGCCTGGACGTTGTCAATATGAAGCCGGGGAGAAGCCAGCAGGTGGATTCCGGCAAATCATGAGAATGGAGAGTTTTCAATGCGATTTCTGAGCATCTACAAGTCCCCTGAGCGCGACACCCCGCCAACGCCCGAAGAGATGGCTTCTATGGGCAAGCTGATCGAGGAATGGATGAAGGCCGGCAAACTGCTGGGTACGGAAGGCTGCATGCCGAGCGCGCTGGGCGCACGCGTGCGCGTGGAGAATGGCGCGTTCACCGTGAAGGACGGTCCTTTTACGGAAGCGAAAGAGGTTGTCGGTGGATTTGCGATTCTGGATGCGCCTTCGAAGGAAGCTGCTATCGAGTACGTGAAGGAGTTTCTGAAGCATACGGGCGTGGGTGAGTGCGAATTGCGCCAGCTCTATGACATGGGGTGATCGGTGTAAATAATTTTTGATGAACGCGGCTCCTCTGATGCGTTGAGACAGCGGAGTCGCATTTCAGACACTGATATTTTTTGTACGAACAAGGAGATGACGATGCGGTTCATGGTGATTGTGAAGGCGACGAAAGATTCGGAAGCTGGGATACCGCCGGACGCGGAGATGCTGGAGGCAATGGGCAAGTTTAATGAAGAGCTGGTGAAGGCCGGCGTCATGCTTGCCGGTGAAGGTTTGCAGGCTAGCTCAAAGGGCGCGCGGGTGCGCTTCCTGGGAGATGAACGGACGGTGATCGATGGGCCGTTTGCCGAAACGAAGGAACTGATTGCGGGCTTCTGGCTGTGGCAGGTGCGGTCTAAGGAAGAAGCAATTGAGTGGGTAAAACGCTGCCCTGCGCCGTTTCGTACCGAGTGCGAGATCGAGATCCGGCAGGTATACGAAATAGAGGACTTTGGGCCAGATGTGCCGAAGGAGACACTGGAGCGGGAAGAACGGTTGCGAGCTCAACTGACCAATCAGAAGTGAGTTTGCCCGGTCAGTGCCCGGCGTGATGTGATCGATTGGCATGTCGAACGCCGATTTGCATCGCGCCGTAGAGGCCGTCTGGAAGATGGAGGCCGCAAAGGTGATTGCCGGACTCACACGCATGGTTCGCGATGTGGATCTGGCAGAAGACCTGGCGCAGGAGGCTCTGCTGATTGCGCTGGAGAAGTGGCCGGTCTCGGGCATTCCTCCCAACCCTGGGGCGTGGCTGACGGCTACGGCTAAGAACCGCGCGATCGATCATTTCAGGGCGACTGAACGCAGTGGGCGCAAGCATGAAGAGATTGGCCGCAGCCTGCTGGAAGTGGAGCGCACGCCGCCCGATTTCGACACTCCGCTAGATGACCCGTTTAACGACGATGTGCTGCGGTTGATCTTCGTTGCGTGCCATCCTGTGCTGTCAACGGAAGCGAGAGCTGCCCTGACGCTGCGTGTGGTTGGCGGCCTGACGACGGATGAGATCGCGCGGGCTTTTCTGCTGCCGGAGCCGACGATTGCGCAGCGTATTGTGCGCGCAAAGAAGACGCTGACTCAGAAGCGTATTCCGTTCCAGGTGCCGCGCGGGTTGGATCTGGCCGCAAGACTGTCGTCGGTGCTTGAGGTGGTTTACCTGATCTTCAACGAGGGATATGCGGCAACATCGGGTGCCGAGCTGATGCGGGTTTCTCTTTGCGAAGAAGCGCTGCGGCTGGGGCGCATCCTGGCGGAACTGGAGCCACGCGAGCCGGAGGTGCATGGGCTGGTGGCGCTGATGGAGATGCAGGCCTCGCGATTGCGGGCGCGTACGAATGCGGCCGGAGAGCCGATTCTGTTGCTGGATCAGAACCGTGCTCAGTGGGATTGGCTATTGATTCGTCGCGGGCTGACGGCACTGAAGCGCGCCAACGAGATTGCGGCTGCGAGAGGACCGTATCTGATACAGGCGGAGATTGCTGCGTGTCATGCGTGCGCGGTACGCGTGGAGGATACAGATTGGAGGAGAATTGTTTCGCTCTACTCTGAGCTGGGCCAGGTTATGCCATCTCCGGTGATTGAGCTGAACTATGCAGTTGCGGTGAGCATGGCGGATGGGCCGATTGCCGGTCTGAAGCTGATTGACGATCTGATGGAGGAGCCGGCGTTGAAGAACTACCATCTGCTGCCCAGCGTGCGCGGCGATCTGCTGGCGCGGCTTGGACGGCATGAGGAGGCTCGGCTGGAGTTTGAGCGCGCCGCTGCGATGACACGCAACGCACGGGAGAAAACCCTGCTGGCGGAGCGGGCACGCTTGAGTGCTGAGGCTGTACTGCAGAAAAGCATCGAGACGCAGGTAGGTCAGGGATAGAGGCGGGTTTTTAGCCATCCGTCGCCGCCGCGAGTAAATAGAAAACGGTCGTGGAGGCGGTTGGCGCCGTCGATCCAGAACTCGATGGATCTGGGATCGAGACAAAAGCCACGCCAATAGCCGGGACGTGGAATTTCGCCGGGATGCGTATCGGCGAAGGCTTCGAAGCGCTGCTCCATCGTTGCACGGTCGGCGAGTGCGCGGCTCTGGTCTGAGACGGCTGCGCCGATCTGGCTGGCTCGGGAGCGGCTGTGGAAATAGGTATCGCTTTGCTCTGCGTTTAGCCCGGTGATAGAGCCTTCGACGCGGATCTGACGGCGGAGAGACTTCCAGTGAAAGCAAAGAGCCGCGTGGGGGTTGGCGAGGAGCTCGGAGCCTTTGCGGCTTTCGCCGTTGGTGTAGAAGCAAAAGCGTTGGTGCGCAGTGGGCTTGACGAGAACCATGCGTACGCTGGGGATGCCGCCTGGCGTGCTGGTGGCGAGGGCCGCAGCTGTGGGGTCGTTGGGCTCAGTGGCCGTGGCGCGGTTGAGCCAGAGGTCGAAGAGGGCGATGGGATCGGTGGCGCTTTCGGCGAAGAAGGTTGAGAGTGGATCAGCCGTATTGTCCGGATCGCGCAGTGTGGTCACGATGCGATTGTAGATTGTTGCTCGATCAAAGCGACCCAACTGGTGGTTCGAGTGGTGATTGATCTTCCGCCAATTGCAACGGCGAACCGAGCGTTATTGGCTGCCGCGCATGAGTGAAGAGTTCAGGCTTCGCGCAACGCAACGATGGGATCGACCCGCATGGCGCGGCGTGCGGGAATATAGCAGGCCGCAAGCGCTACAAAGCTAAGTACAAGGGTGACGCCGGCGAAGGTGGAAAGATCGTTTGGTGACACGCCGTAGAGCAGTCCAGCCATGAGGTGCGAGACGATGAGCGCGCTGGCCACACCCAACCCTGCGCCGGCAGCGGTCAGACCGAGTCCTCGACGCAGAACCATTCGGAGAATGTCGCCCTTTTCCGCTCCCAGCGCCAGGCGAATGGCTATCTCACGTCTTTGTTCATTCACCACATAGGAGATGGTTCCGTAGATTCCAAGGCCGGCTAACAACAAAGCCGTTGCCGCAAAAAAAGCTACCATCTCCATCGAGAACCGCCTGACGGAAAGTGAGCTGGAGAGCATCTCATCCAGCGTCTCTGCGTGGAAGACGGGAAGTTGCGGATCGATGGATTGAATCTGGTTTCGCTCCTGTCCGAGAATCGCGCTCGGATCGAGTTGCCCGCGAAGAAAGACGGCCACGCTTTTGTCGGGGTGCTGATACAAGCTGCGGTAGATCTGCGGAATTGCCGCGTCGGCCAGCGATTCCGTGCGAGCATCCGCAATCACGCCAACGATCGTGGTCCAGGCCGGTGTGGCAGAGTTCAACAACTCGCGGTCATCCAGGTGCAAACGAACGCGTTTGCCAAGCGGATCTTGATTTGGCCAGTACATGCGAGCCGCGGCCTGATTGATTACCGCAACCTCGGGCGTATCCTCGACGTCATGGTCGCTGAAAAGGCGTCCACGCAACAGCGGCATGCCTAACATGTGGAAGTATTCGGGCGAAACGATGGGGCTATCGATCACAGGAGCCTGATTGTCCATTGTCTCGACGCCTTCACGGATCAATGGCTGCAAACTGGGTTGGCTGTGGCCCAGGGGCAGTGATGGCACGTCGCCGATTGCCGCTTCTTCCACGCCCGGCAGGCTTCGGCTGCGGCGAAGAATCTCGCGCAGCAAGACAGATTCCTGGGTCGCGGTTCGATAGATATCTGCGCTGGGATCGTTCGGTCCCGGCAGCCAGGTCTGAATGGCCACAACGCGGTCGGGATTGAAACCGGGGTCCGCCTTGTATAAGTCCCAGAAACTGCGCAGCAGAAGGCTTGCGGCAACCATAAGCACAAGGGAGAGCGCCAACTCGCTGACGACCAAAATCTGGCGTGTGCGCGAGCGTCCTGGAGAGCCCTTGGAGCCGCGTCCTTCCTGCCGAAGCGTACCGATCAAATCAACACCGCTCATCAGCCAGGCGGGAGCAAGCCCGAAGATCGTTCCGGCTGCGACGGAGACGGCCACGGCAAATACCAGCACGCCCCAGCCAATCGCGATGTCGCTGAGGTGCGGCAGGCTCTCCGGAACAAGCCGCAGCAGGAATCGCTGGGTGCAGAAGAGAATGGTAAAACCGGCGATTCCGCCAAGCAGGAAGAGAAGCAGAATCTCCGTCAGAAGCTGGCGGACGAGGCGTGTTCTTTGCGCTCCCAGAGCCTGTCGAACCGCGATCTCGCGGCCTCTCCCGCTGGCCCTGGCGAGCAGGAGATTCGCGACGTTAACGCAACTGATCAGCAGGACCAGACCTACCGCGCTGAGCAGCAGGATGAGGGATTGGCGAACACTGCCGACCACCGTTTCGCTGAGCGGACTTAGTCGCACGGTCCATGCGGCCTGCACCGGATACTCGGCGGGATACTGTTTTTTCAGCGAGTGAACCAGCACATCGAGGTGCCTTTGCGCAGTCGCAATCGAGAGACCGGGCTTCAAGCGCGCGACCACTCGATCTTGCAGGCGTGTACCGCGCAACGGGGGTGGAAACGGCAGACCGGCCATGCCAGCCGCCAACCAGATCTCCGTATTCCCCTCTTCGTTGGTTGAGCCCAGATCTCGAAAACCGTTCGGCATGACGCCCACGACGTGATAAAGGTCATTGTCCAGAAGCAGAGCTTTGCCGATGATGTCCGGGTCGGCTCCGAACTCCCTTCTCCAGAGCCCGTTGCTGATTACAGCCTCCAGATTGAAGCCCGGCGTGGTGTCGTGCGGATCGAATGTGCGGCCGAATTGCGCGTCGACACCGAAGACCGCGAAGTAATTCGCCGTGACATGCTTGTAGCTGAGACGCTCGGGCTGCGCACTGCCGGTCAGGTTCACGTTTGCTCCGTGACCGGAGATCGACACGGACTGAAATATCCCGGAGCTCTGCAGGTCTCTCCACTCAGGGACGGAGATGCCGACGTCTTGCGCGTCTACACCGGGAAGGTCGTCTTCAATGCGCACCAACTCTGCAGGCCTTGGATACGGCAAAGGGTGCAGCAGTGTGGCGTCGATCACACTGTAGATGGCGGTTGTGGCTCCAATGCCCAGCGCCATGGTGGCGATGGCAATGAGAGAGAATCCGGGGGATCGCAAAAGCATGCGAACCGCGTAACGAAGATCCTGCGACAGGGTCTCGAAGAAGGGCAGGTTCAGCTCGGCATGGTAGTTTTCGCGGATCGTCGCGGCCGCGCCGAACTTGAGCACGGCCTGGCGGCGTGCTTCGACAGCAGACATGCCGTCGCGAACATTGTCCGCTGTTTGTCGCGCGAGATGCTCTTCCATCTCTTCGAGCAGGCGTCGATCCGTGCGGTTGCCGGATGCGAGGTTGGAAAGACGGGCGAAAAAACGTCGCAGGGCTTTCATGAGAGATCCTCCGCTTTGGCGGCGAAAAATCGTGCAATGATGGCGGCGGTTCGCTCCCAATCACCGGTTTCGGCCTGCAATTGTTTGCGCCCTGCTTTGGTGAGACGGTAGAAGCGCGCGCGGCGATTGTTCTCCGAAGCACCCCAATCGGAAGCGATGGCGCCTTCATGCTCCAGTTTGAGCAGAAGGGGGTACAAGGTGCCCTGATTGACGGCAAGAAGATCGCCGCTGATTTGTTCGATGCGGCGTGCAATGCCGTAGCCATGGAGAGGTCCAAGCAGATCAAGCGTTTTGAGGACCATCAGAGCCAGGGTTCCCTGCGGGACATCGGACTTTTCAGGCATTGCGAAGCACCTCTTGGTTTCCAACATGAATATGCCACAATACATTTTGGAAAACAACAGGAATGTGCAGGCAATCTGAAAACTGAAGATTTCTATGACTGCAGACTTTGACTCGACGCGCCAAATACGTCATGTACGTTGGAAGAGTGATGGATGGGCGGGGAGCAGGGATTTCGGATCTGAGGGCGATTGGGTTTGCGCTGGCGGGGTTCACCTTCTGGGTGCTGGCGGATAGCTCGATCAAGCTGGTGGGGCAGTCGGGGCTGCCGGCGTATGAGATGGTGGCGTTCCTGGGCCTGTTCATGGCGCTGTTTCTGGGAATGTATGCCGTGGTGCGCAGGCAGACTTCATCACTGCGGCCGCATCGGCTCAGTTTGCAGGTGCTGCGTGCAGGGCTTGATATGGGCAACAACGTGTGCGTGGTGATCGCGTTGCGGCATCTGACGCTGACGCTTTTCTACATTCTGGTGTTTACCGCGCCAATGGTGATTTCGCTGCTGTCGGCTGTGTTTCTGCGTGAGGGGCTGGGATGGAAGCGGGCTGCGGCGATTGTGGCGGGATTTGCCGGAGTGGTGGTCGCCGTACATCCATGGAGTAGTGCGCGCGAGGGTGACTGGATTGGCTATGCGGCTTGCGGCGTGTGCGTGGCGTGCTTCTCGACGAACATGGTTTGGTCACGCGTATTGACGCGGACGGAGAAGCCGGAAAGCCTGGCTTTCTTTTCTGGCTTGGTGACTTGTGTTGTGGGTTTGTTGTGGATGGGGTTCTGGCATGCGGAGCCAGTGAATGGGCTGCTGACGCTGGGGCTGTTTGCGATGGGCGCATTTTGCGCGCTGGGGACGCTGTGCTTTTACATTGCGGTGAAGCATACTTCGGCGGCGAATGTTTCGCAGTATCACTACACGCAGTTGATCACCGGGACGCTGGTTTCTTACCTCGTGTGGCATGACAAGCCAGGTTTGTATGTGATTGCCGGTGGGGTATTGATTCTGGGGTCGGGGCTTTATATTGCGCTGGCGGCGCGCGAGGTAGTGCCGTTAACCGAGGGAGTGAGCTGAAATCCAGGGACCAGAGAACAGGGATCAGGGACCAGCCTGCAAGGATCAGGTTTCTGTGAGGGCTGACGCGGGTGGACAGCGCACAGCGAACAGTCTACGGTTCACTGCGCGCTGTGGAGGTTGATTGGCGCGGCCTTTGCGGAAATTGGATCTCTGGTCTGCTTTGTTGCGGCAGTGGCTGGCTGCTTATTGGCGGGATGGATAGATGCCCTGATAGCAGATGCAGTATTGGAGGCCTTCGTGGATTGAGCTGGCGTCGAGTTTGGGCAGAGCGAAGTCTGTCTGCCCGTTGCCGCCATACATGGTGCCGAGCAGGGAGAAGAGCGCCTGATACTGGGCGATGGGAAGAGTCTGGCCGTTACAGGGCATCCAGTTCTGCGGGGCGTAGTTGAAGGCAAACAGCTTGATAACTCCCATGTACTCGTCCATGGAGATCTCCTTTTGTGATTTGGGTGAGATTGGGGCCTAGTGGAGGTAGCGCTCCAGTCATACACGAGTGGTGTGGGAGTCGTCTATGAGTTTTATGTTTGGGCGCGGCGCGTCTCTTGCACCGGGAAACATCTGCAACGTTGGCCTGTCTATGACGATGGCCCGGATGTGCTCCCGATTCAGATGTGTTCCCGATGTTGAAAGAAGACGCGCTGCTGTGCTCTCAGAACCAGCGTCACCACCAGCCCCCGGACGGTACGCCGTCATTGAGGCGCAGGTACGTGACGAGATTGCCGTAATGCAAGGCGTCATGATTTCCGACTTGCGTCAGGATGAACATCTTGTTCGTCTTGAAGCCCCAGAAGTCGGCTGGGTCATTGAGATGCGCATCGGTGAACCCGGAGAACGCGTCATCGCAATAGGAGAACGAGCTTTTGACGTAAGCCATAATCTCGGCTTTTGTGCCCTTTGCGACAGCCGTTCCGGGGACTGCTACACCCTTCATATTGGCGCACAAATAGTAGGAGATATCCGCGATGTGAGTCAGGAGCTCGCCATACGACCGAACGTCTTTCGTTGGCCGGTAGCTGTACTTTGACTCTGGCATCGCCTCGGCGGCGTTCATGATCTTGACCTGCATGTTGCTGCGGAAAAGGGATTGCGTCGTCGTCAGCGGATTCGGCGCCGCGGTTGGATTGGGAAAGTCTGGTGCGATTTGGGCGTTGGCCGAGGGTGCCAGGGAGCAAATAGACGCTATGCCTATAAGCAGTGCGACGCGACCAACGTTACAGACTGTGCAGAAGAGATTTTTCCGGAAGTCTTGCATTCGACATCCTCCTGCCTGGCTATAACGTGCACGCGACGTTCCAGTCAGCGCGTTGAATGCAACCTCTTTTGTAGTTAGCAGATAACAGGAGGGCGACGGCTCTGGATTCTGTGCCGCACTGTCCATTTTCGATTCATAGTGTCCATTGGCAGCATTTAGACATCTCCGCACAGAGGACGCGCGTAGATATGGGGCACCCGGTAAGTTCTAAGGCTTTCTAAGTTGAACCGATCGAGGCCATGTGGCGCGGAGCAGTATTAGCAGGACGACAAAGCTGATGGAGGTGGCTGCGAGCAGCTTCAGGTTGTCGGGAGTGTGCGGGCCTGTGCGCGGGATGGGGTCTGTGACCGGAACGACCGAGGTGTGACGGCTGGGGTTGTAGCGCACTTCGATTGAAGTGCCCGCCGGATGGCGGTTGACCCAGTCGATGAACGGAGCGATCTGGTTGGGCGGCGATTGCCTGACTTCCGGCGGTGGCACGTTCATGGAATAGAGGTAAGCGACGGGCTGTTCTGTGCCCAGGTCAACGTGCAGGCGGCAGCGGATATGGAGCGCCAGCCGCCGGCCTGCGCTTGCGTGAACCATGGCGCATTTCTCCACATAGGCGGTTGCTGTGGGCCAATGCTGCTGGGCGTGCTCCTGCCAGGCTTGAAAGGCGGTTATGACTCCGACGAAGATGGTGCCGAGGCCGGTGAGTGCGGTCAGCGCGATGAGTGCGAAGCGGAGTAGCCCGAGTAATGCCGATTGATTCCCTGTCTGATTTCCTGTCGCCATTGCAGTCGATCTCTTCGCCCGCCTGAGCATGTTGGGCGGGATAGCTTCCGTTCGGATCGGATATGCGAATGATTGTCTGCCCTGATTATGCACCTTTGCGGAGTAACTCTGTGTAATGCGAGTGTGAGATGTGGAGTATGAAGTGTACGGGAAGGGTTCGCGCTGCGCACGAAAGGGGCCTCATATCTCCGCGCAAGGGACGCGCGTAGATATGAGGCCCTTATTGTTGTTCCTTGATTATTTTTCGTGGTCGTCGTGATTTGAAAATGGATCAGACCAGCCGTCGTGATGGCGGTCGTCGTCGCATTTGTTGTGAAGCGTCAGTTTGTATACGACACCGCAGCCACTAGATTCACAGCTCTCTCCTTCGAAGCTGCCTCCGTAGAAGGCGGTCCCATATAGATTTCCGTCTTCGTCTTGAGTGAGTTCGGACTCGGGGGCCGCTCCGTCGGCCTCACCCTGGAAGGTATAGAGAACGGTCTCTTTACCGGATTGGTCGAGCTTGTAGATTACGCCGGATCTGCCGAAGAAAGGAGCGCTGCCTCCGTTGGGATCGTCATCGAGTTTCCCACCGGCGGATGCGGTACCGTAGAGATCCTTTCCGATGGGCAATGGTGGCCCGAGGGGCGATCCTCCGTCAGCTTTGCCGGTGAAATTGTGGAGTATCGTATACTTTCCACTTTTGTCTAATTTGTAGACGATTCCGTAGCCCGATAGTCCTTGGGCAGTTTGATCCGGACTGCCCCCAAAAAAGGTTGTGCCGTAGAGCGTGCCATCCCGATCACGCGTCAGGCCAGTGGGATCATATCCGTCAACATACGCGTCGAATTGATGAAGAACGGTCTCTTTGCCGGCGCGATCGACTTTGAAGATCACTCCGCAACCAATAGGCAGCGCGCCATTCCCACCACGGATGTTGCTGAAGCACGCCAGACTATTGAGTGCGCCGCCGTACAATGTAGTGCCATAAAGATTACCCTCCTCATCGCGGACCAATTCTCCCTGCGGACTACCGCCGTCGGCGCCGCCAGTAAAGGCGTAGAGGACAGTTTCATGGCCGCGCGGATCGATCTTGAAGACTACTCCGCAGGTCGAGGGGTTGTAGTAGGGGCACTCGTTCTGGCCACCGGTAGAACTGACACCATATAGATTGCCTTCGCGATCGCTGATGAGAGCTCCAGACGGAGGACCACCATCGCCGTTGCCTGTGAATTGGTAGAGATCAGTTTCGCGGCCAGACGGACGGATCTTGTAGATGACGTTCGTTATATTGCCGTAGAGATTGCCCTCTTCGTCGCGAATCACATTGCTTTGAGGATACTGTTCACCTGCCACTCCGGTGAATGCGTATTCGACCGATTCTCTACCTTCACGGTTGACTTTAAAGACGGTTCCGCAACCTAGGGGGCAAAAAGCGCCGCCGACGGGTTCGCAGATGCCAGAGGGCAAGCAAGTCTCAACAAAGTTACCGCCAGCTTCAGTGGTGCCATAGACATTCCCTTCTCGATCAATCGCTAGCGGATTTGCTCCGATGGGCGCATATCCGTCTGCACCGCCGGTGAAGGTATAGAGGACGGAATAGGTTGGTGGGGTGTCGGCTGGGGTTTCGCCGGTTTGTGCATGGACGGCGATAGCGGCAACGAGGAGCAATGCTGTTACGTCTATGAGAGAGGCTGCCTTTCTTAGGGTCAAGATGGGCTGCAACGAAGGAGTGAACTGCAATTGGCTCATCATGAGAGTTACCTTCTGCCTGAGTGTGGGCGAAAGCTCAAGTGCGGCGAATTGTAGGGGATAGGCGAGAGATTCGTCTGTTCGGATCTAAACAGTTTTGGTAGCTTCAAAAAAACGGAAAGGTAAGGGGTGGGCCGCCTGCCCACCCGCCACCAATGTTGAAGCGGGAATGATAACTCGTCCTATGGTTATTTAAGCTGCGTAATCAATTGAGCCATATTTTCGACAGTCACGAGATCGGTCAACTTCCCGTTCTCATCGAAGGTGAAAAACTCCGAACCGTCCACATGAATTGATTTGTTTGTGGCTTTGATCACCGTACCACCCATTTCAAGGTCGCCCTTTTGAGTACCTGTGATAACAAACCGAACAGCAGCAGTGTTCCCATCTACAACAGTGATCAGATCCGTGATCTTCACATCCGGGAAAGGGCCGACAAATCGTGCGATTCGCTGTACGAAAGCATCGCGCCCATTCAGTTCTGCGCCGTTCGAATTGACGTGAAGATTCTCAACCACCAGATCTCCATTCTTGCCGAACTCACGGTTATTAAAGTTACGGTGAAATGTCGAAACATTCTTCAAAATCAGTTTCTCGTATTCGCTGTAATGGTGTTCTTTGTGGATGGGCGGTGGCCCCTTCACTAGATCGTGGGCCTTATCCTGTGCTTGCGCAAACGCGGTGCTAAAGATCAACAGCGCTAGTGCTGCTCTTTGGATCGAGATGGAATTGAACAAAGCAGTGCTCCTTTTCAAGTGTGAGGGTTGAGATGTTTAGGGTATGGATGCATAGCAAACCGCAACTTTGCGGATGACATGCTGCTCACGTTTTATTTATGTGCTTTTGGAACTCCGTTCTTCTGGACCGGATGAGATCCAGGAAGCTCTGCTGTACGCGAGTGAGCCCCTTTGAGCGCCACACAATGAGAGCATCTACATGGCATGCGCTTTCGCGGAGCCGGCGAAAGACGATGTCGTTTGATCGAAGATACTGCACGCAATGTGGAATGAGCGCAATACCTTCTTCCGCCTCGACCATCGTGAGGAGTGACTGCCACGATCGAGGTGTGTCTACGATGCGGGGTGAGAACTTTGCTTTTTGGCAAAGTAGTGTGATCGCGTCGTAGATCTCCGGTGCCGCTTCGCGATAGTAGACCAGCAATCATCGCTTAAGCGCAGGACACTTCGCTGTTGAGGATTGTCTTCCCTACATTGCTTCACACATGCATCGCTTCTATGCAACAGAAGTACGGAATTGATCTTGGCGCTGCCGCTTGACTGTCGGCGGCGGCGCCAATCTAACCCACCGTTAGTAGAACGCTAAGGCTGCAGCTACTGAGGCTGGTTGCTATCAATTTGAGCTTCGATCGGTCAGATGGTGTTAGCTAGCTCTGTGGCGCGGTTTTTCACACCGCGCAGGTCCATTTTGCCGGTGCCTAGCATTGGTAACGCTTCGACCTGGAAGAACTGATTGCTCTTGGGTTTCCAGAGGGTGGGCAGGTCGCTTTGGGCTAACTTGCTTAGAACGGCTGCGAGTGGCTCGGGTTTGAGTGTGGTCAGGACGGCCAGACGCTCGCCTTTCTTTTCATCGGGCAGGGAGGTTACGGCGAAGGCCTGGGCTGTGATGTCGATTTGGGCGGCTTCGGCTAACTCATGCAGTTTTTCTTCGACGCGGATGTGGGGGACCATTTCGCCGCCGATTTTGCTGAAGCGCGAGAGGCGGTCGGTGATGGTGAGGAAGCCGTCTTCTTCCATGGTGGCGATGTCGCCGGTGGTGTACCAGCCATCGTGGAGGACTTCGGCGGTTTTTTCGGGGCGGCTGAGGTAGCCCTGCATTACGTTGGGGCCTTTGACGAGGAGCATGCCGCTGGCTCCGGCGGCGACGGGTGCGCCGGTGTCGATGTCGACGATGCGGACGGAGACGCCGGGGAGCGGGTGGCCGATGCGTCCGCGCTTGCCGGCGACCTGACGGAAGCCGGGGGCGCGGAAGTCGCGTCCATTGACGGCGACGACGGGTGAGCACTCGGTGCAGCCGTAGCCCTCGAGTGGGCGGATGCCGAAGGTGTCTTCAAAGGCGAGGGCGACGCGCTCCTGGAGTTTTTCTGCTCCGACGAGGACGTACTGGAGCGAGCCGAACTGCTCGGGTGTGCAGCGGCGCATGTAGGCCTGCATGAAGGTGGGCGTGGCGACGAGGAAGGTGACGCGATAGCGGTGGACGAGGTCTCCGACGACCTGCGCGTCGAGCGGGTTGGCGTGGAAGACGACTCCGGTGCCATGGACGGCGGGAAGCCAGAGGCCGGCCATGTAGCCGAAGGAGTGGAAGAAGGGCAGGATGCCGAGGATCTTGTCGCGGCCATCGAGCATGAAGACCTGGCAGACCTGGCGGATGTTGGCCATGAGGTTGAAGTGGCTGAGCATGACGCCTTTGGGGTCGCCGGTGCTGCCGGAGGAGAAGATTACGGTCGCGAGTTGATCGACAGCCTGTGGCTTGAGAGTCTGCGTGAGTGCTGGCTTGGTGCTTCGTGCTTCTGTGGTATCCCACTCATTCCCCGACCACCCCAACGACGAAGACCCGTCGCTGGGGACCCCGGTGCGCGGAATGAATGGGGCACCCTCGGTTGTGGTTTGGGGTTCGGTTTGGGGCTGCGGTTTGATTGCTCCGAGGGCGCGGCGCATGAGGGCGGCGGGCATGAGCCAGGTGAGGGCGAGGGCTGTGAGCTTTTCGGTGAGGCGGGGTTTGGCTAGTGCGTCTTCGAGGAAGAGGGTGCGGCCGGGGATGGCGAGTGTGGGGAAGCGCTCGACGAATGCTTTGGAGGTGATGACGGTGTCGATGTTGCACTGGGCGGCGCAGGAGGCGATGACTTCGCCGGATGAGGTGTAGTTGAGGTTGACGGGGACGCGGCCGAGGAGCATGAGGGCGTAGTTGGTGAGCGCTCCTCCGACGGAGGGTGGGAGGAGGAGACCGACCATGGGCTCATTGCCGATCTGGCCGCGCAGGCGGCGGGCGATGTAGAGGGTCTTGGTGAGGGCGGAGATGAAGGAGAGCTTCTCGGTTTTGGGGTCGGCCATCATGAAGCGGAAGGGATAGCGGCGTGCGGTCTGGACGAAGGCGCGATCGAGGGTGCGCATGTGTTGCTTGCGGCTCGAGAAGGCGTTGGCCTGGAGTTCCTGGACAGCGGCGCGGACTTCGGTGGCGGGCGTGGTGGGCGCGAGTGGCTGGCCGAAGCTGACGGTGACGGGATAGCGAAGGTGGCGGGGCATCTTCCAGAGGAAGCGGCCGCGCTCGAAGCTGAAGATGCTGCCCCATACGCCGTCGAGGTTGACGGGGAGAATGGGGCGGGTGACACCTTTCATGATGCGTTCGAGGCCACGGCGGAAGGGGAGAAGCTGGCCGGTACGGGTGATCTGGCCCTCGGCGAAGATGCAGACGATCTCGTCCTGCTCGAGTGCTTCGGCGGCGACGCGAAGAGAGCGGATCATGTCCCGGGGGTGCTGTTCACTGGAGATGGGGATGCACTTGAGAATGCGGGCGAAGGGCTTGATGAATGGATGATTGTAGATGCCCTCGTACATGACGAAGCGGATGGGGCGGTCGGTTGCGGCGGTGAGCAGGGCGGCGTCTACGAAGGACATGTGGTTGCAGACGATGAGCGCGCCGGTCTTCTGAGGGAAGTTGTCGCGGCCAACAACCTTGACGCGATAGAGCGTGTGGGTCACGAAGAAGAGGATGAGGCGGGCGAACCACTCCGGCAGCAGATAGAGGACGTAGATGGTGCTGATGGCGGTGATGACCGATGCGGCGACGATGACCTGCTTCGGATCGAAGTGGATGAATTTGGTGAAGACGAAGTAGACGCCGGAGGAGATGGCGATTCCGACGAAAGAGAGCAGGTTGGAGGCGGCGATGATGCCGCCTTTGTCTTTGTCAGCTGGACGATGCTGGATGAGGGCGTTGACAGGGACGGCGAAGAATCCGGCGAAGAATCCCAGGAGCGCGAGGAGCACTGCGGAGCCGAGCATCTGCTGGTGAGTAAGGCCGAGTATGAAGCCGATAACGGTCATGCCGATGGAGCCGAGGGGGATGAGGCCGTACTCGATTTTGTGATCACTGATCCAACCGGCGGCCATGCTGCCGATACCGATGCCGATGGCGAGGGTTGCGTTGAGGTAGCCGGTCTTGGTTTGGCCGACGTGGAGCACGTCTGGTCCGTAGACAACGATAGTGGAGAAGAGCAGAGATCCGAGGAACCAGAAGTAGGTGTTGCCGAGGACGGCGAGGAAGAGTGCCCGGTCGCGGCGCATGAGCGCGATCTGCGACCAGAGATCGCCGAAGAGGTTGAAGTTGAATCTCTTCTCGGGTGCGGCGGGTGGGACCTTGTCGATGCCGAGGCTGGTGGCGAGGCCAGCGAGCGAGAGCGCGAGCAGTGCGTAGCCAGCGTAGATTTCGTGGCCGTGGAACTGCTCGGCCATCCATGCGCCGGTGACGGTGCCTAGGATGATGGCGAGGAAGGTGCCGAGCTCGATGACGCCGTTGCCCCAGGAGAGTGATTTTTCGGGGAGAAGCTCGGGGAGCAGGCCGTATTTGGAGGGCCCGAAGAGCGCGGCCTGCGTTGCCACCAGGGTGAGAGCCACGAGCGAAAGGCTGAGGTGATGCGAGGCGAGCCCTGCGGCGGCGAGGAGCATGGAGGCGATCTCCATGACCTTGGTCCAGATAGTGACCTGGCGCTTGCTGAAGCGGTCGGCGAGCCAGCCGCCGGTCATGCTGAAGAGCAGGAATGGCACGGAGAAGATGAAGGTGACGATGGAGATGAAGGTTTCACGCTGGCCGCTGCCGAGGCCCATGCCGACGATGATGGAGAGCAGCAGGTTGCGGAGGATGTTGTCACTGAACGCGCCCTGGAACTGGGTGGCGATGAGTGACCAGAAGCCGCTGCGATTGCGGATGGAGTCGGCGGGGGTTGATTGCGTCTGCGGGGGAACGGTAGTGGTTGCGGCTGCGTTCATCATGACCTCCGGGTAATCCCGATGGAGGAAGAGTAGCTATCCCTCTGGCCGCAAAAATGGGGGCTCCAGACAGTTTCGTGAGTGTCACAAGACTGCTGGTTACAGAACGACCGGTGGCTGCGAGAAGCGGGCAAGCTCTTCGCGGGCTGAGTCGGCTAGCAGGGAAAGACGATAATACGCGGGCCGTGGGGAGATGTGCGAGTGGCCTCTCGTGTTGAGCCCATTTTCGGAGTAGGCAGTATGAGGCTACGAGGTTTTGTGTCCTGTCTGTCGGACTTTGCTGGCGCTCGGCTTCATCGGACAGCCCAGCCACGCCGCAACGAGAAACGTAGAGACCAGGAACAAGACTTGTACGGCTTGCGGAATGATAAGGACTTTGACGTAGGGGTCCCCCGGAATAGGCCGAAGCAAACGGGGAAACAAGTCTATTGAATAGTGGCTAACCGTGAGCAGCGCAATGTTGATGATCCAGGTTCGAAAGATATAGGTCCATCGGAACGAATGCTCAATCAAGAGGCCCGCGGCTAAGACGGATAACGCCACTAATGTAACGACAACCGGAGCAGCCCCTTCAAATACAAATTGGCTCAAGGGCCAGGGAAGTTCACTCCAGTGCAGCCAAATAGACATCTTTATAGGCGCATACCTGGGCATAAGGCACATTGCGGCAGAGCCGATGATCGCATAACAGAAGAATGCCCAGCGGCGTCGAAGTTCACTAGCTGCACCTGTGATGGAGGCGATCAATGTCTGCTTCCAGAACCAGCCGCGCGTTGCTCCCTCTCGAAATCTTTCGATGAGATCTCCCGTTAAGACTTCGTTGTGCTGACCTGGACACATGTGACGGAGCCACCAAAGAGCAAATTCTGGCGGATTCGATTTTTTGGAAGTCATGCGCTTTTTCCTTTCAGTGCGGGTACGTCACTCCACAATCGTGTGAGCGATTCGCGCGTTTGCTCCAGTGTCCGAACGCCGGTTCGAGTTACATGAAAATATCGCTTCGCGCGTCCTCCGCGCTCGGGCGTCGGCTCACCCAACGATGAAGAAACGAACCCTTTGCTCTCAAGCCTTTCGAGGGCGGCGTATATGCTGCCCACGCTAACTTCTCTCTGCGCAATGAGCAGCAACTCTTTGGAGATTGGAACGCCATAGGCGTCATCGCCCAGCCGCACTACCGCCAGAAGGACCATCAATTCCATCTCACCGAGATAGTTTCGTCGCACCATTTATTCATATATAGCGAAGAAATAGAATTGACACAACTGTTAAGACCGCTTTGGATCGGCATTCGCTGTTTCAGACGACTTATTAAGGGACGACGGGAGGTTGGGAGAAGCGGGCTAGCTCTTCGCGGGCTGAGTCGGCGAGGAGCGGAAAGATGATAATGCGGGGGCCTTTGGGCAGAGCGCGGGTGGCGGCGGTGTAGGCGTCGCAGAGGATGGCGCTGGTCTGGTCGAGGCCGCGGGACCAGCGAGGGCGGCGGGGGTCGCGGAAGATTAGCGATTCAGGGCTTAGCCCGGCGGCGATCAGCATGGTGCGCGCGATGGTGAGGAACTCGGGCCAGTGGGAGACCACGCCCATGAGCTCGCCTTTGATTTCAGGGAGCCAGGGGTCGAGCCAGCGATGGGCGGAGCGGATCTGGAGTGTGACTAATTCCGTTCCCATGGGCAGAGCCGCGCGGACGAGCTTTGTCTTGCTGGGGCGGCAGAGAGGGATGGCGCGTTCTACGACGTCGGGACTGGCACAGTCTTCGACGGTGCCTCCGCTGGCGGGGAGCTGGGTCAGCTGACGGATTTCCGTGAGGAGGATTTCTCGGAGGTCGGCGTCGGGGTCGATGAGGAGAAAGTGGTCGGGCGGGGGTGAGGCGATCCAGCGGGAGACACGCTCGCGGATCATCGTAGCGGAGAGGTTGAGCTCGCGGACGGCGCGGAAGAAGGCGGCGATGTGCTGGTCGAGGATCTGCTCAGGTGTAGTGGGCGTGTCGGCGTTAGGGCTGACGTAGACGCCGCTGCCGTGGCGGGTTTCGGTGAAGCCTTCGCGCTCCAGCTCACGGTAGCCGGCGCTGATGGTGTTGGGATGGATGCCGAAGCGGCGGGCTAGTTCGCGGGTGCTGGGGAGGCGGTCGCCGGGCTTGAGATCGCCGCTGAGGATGGCGAGCGAAATCTGGGTGACTAGCTGTCGGTAGATAGGGACTTCACCGCTTGATGAGAACCAGAGTCTCACTTCCCTCTCCCGCGCCGCTGTTGGATCGTTCTGAGGCTCTATGGTAGCTGGTTTTGGGATGTGAGTGTGAAGTGTAAGTGTGAAAGGACGGCTCGTGCTTTGCGCTCGCTGACAGTAGATTCCCTTTGGAAATGACAGAAGGAAAAGCGAGTGCAGATTTGTGGTTCCCAGGTCCTAGAAGCGAGACCTCCACCCCAGCGACGAAGACCTGTCACTGGGGACCCCGGAGTGTGGCACCCGAATTTGTGGAACTTCTGAAAGAAAAACGACGTGGTTGGTGCTTATTGCGTGGGTTGGGCCGTGTCCGGGTGAGTGGCTTTGAAGGCTCCGTCGTAGGAGGAGAACTGCCATGTGCCGGTAAGACTGGTGGTTTTGTCGTCGAATTTGCCGTCGATGTGGAGCGGGGCGGTTTCGTTGGCCTCCTCCGAGGTGGTCTCGAAGAGCAGGCTGAGGTGGCCGTCTTTGAAGGTGCCTTTGACGGCACTGGGTCCGAAGGTGCCGGTGACGTTGCCGTCGGGATCGACGGTGAATTCGGCTTCGAATTCGCGGTCGCCGCCTTCGGTGTCGAAGACGAAGTGCCACTTGCCGTTGATGCGGACGTCGGGCTTGGCGGCGTCAGGGGAAGACTGGGCTTGCGGCTCGGCTCCTGCGGGCTGGGGCTGCGACGGCTGGCCTTGATCTTGTGACCGGGCGATGCTGGAACCAGTGAGGACGAGGGCAGCGGCCAGGATGGGATAGAGAAGTTTCTTCACGCGTACACTCCTGAGGCAGAAGTGTAGCGGAGGTTTGAGGCTTATGGCTATGGCCGCCGCTGGCTGCGGGAGCTGCTGACGACGGAGGCGAAGAAACGGAAAATCAGAGGGGGAGGGGGAGTATTTATTTTCTTGCCAACAGATGGATACAGCTTTATTTACCGATTCGATAACAGGACCGGTGGAATGCAGAGCTGGCTGTTTCTATTGTGCCTGTTTGAGGGAAATTTATGCGCAAAGTCGATCGATTCACTGTCGACACTGAAGAGGAATGGCCGGAAATCCTGCGCTCCGCGAAAATAGCGTTACCGTTTACAACGCGATCCCTATGTTTGCCATCGAACATAACGAGGTGTGTTCTGGCAACAAATGTACAGGTGGTCAATGCTCTCCGTCTTACGATTCAGCACCTGGAAGAGGATATGGTACTGAGCCCAAGCGATTCAGCGTTGGAGACACTCAAGAGGCAATTGCTCCAGCGAATTGCTGCAAAGACGATTGAAGACGAAGACCTAAAGCACCCTCCGTCCCGAAATCACTCCGATCCGGTTGTTTAATTCTTAACTCCCTGCTGGATGTAGGGTTGTGAGACGAATCGGAGTGTGTCCTGCGCGTGGCCCCTGACTTTTCTTGAAATAATGGATCGCATGGCGCGCATTGCGGTGGTGGGGGTAGGGGCAATTGGAGCGGTGATAGCCGCATTGATCCATTCAACCGGGCAGCATGAGCTGGTACTGTGCACGCGACGGCCGCTCCCGAAGCTGGACGTGGAAACTCCTGAGGGCGACGTCAACCTTACATGCACTAACTACACCGATCCGGCACAGGCGGGGCCTGTTGATTGGGTGATGGTGGCTACCAAGGCTTACGATGCTGCGGGAGCGGGCGCGTGGCTTCAGCAACTATGCATACAAGGTGCGCCGGTGGCTGTCTTCCAGAACGGGGTGGAGCACCGAGAGCGCTTTGCTCCTTATGTCCCGGCGGAACAGATTGTGCCTGTCATTATTGATTGTCCTGCGGAACGGCGTGCGCCTGATAGCGTCCGCCAGCGCGGTGCTGCTGAACTCTTTATTCAGGATGACGGGCCGGGGCGCGCTCTTGCTGGGTTGTTCCATGGCTCTGCGGCGCAGATCACTTTGACTACGGATTTCGTCTCCGCTGCGTGGCGCAAGCTGTGCATTAACTCTGCCGGATCTATCTCTGCGCTTTTGGGTAAACCGGCAGGCATCTATCGCGACGAGGCTATCGGCCAATCGACGCTTGAGGTCGTGAGCGAGTGCGCTGCTGTGGGCCGCGCTGTGGGCGCAAAACTCGACGCGGATCTTCCGCAACAGGTGCTTGCGCAATACCGCAATTATCCCGTCGACGCAGTCAACTCGCTGCTTGCGGATCGGCTTGCTGGCCATGAGATGGAGACGGATGCGCGCGTGGGTGTGATTGTTCGTCGTGGACGGGAGCACAACGTTCCTACGCCGCGGAATGCGCTGTTGTTTTCGCTGCTCAAGGCGTTGTGAGCCGCCCGCCGGAGGATGGTGGAAGCAGTCCCGCCCACTCATCGCGATGAAGCTGCGATGAATGGGGCACAACTACTCTGGTGGGATGAGAAGCAGCGGGGTCGATGACTGGGCCACCTGCCCTTTTTCAGGGTTAAGACTGTATCGCCAGTTTGCACTGCCGACAACGGCAACGTGTTCGACAGCTTGAAAAAGCGACTGAACTTTATCCCGAAACAGTGAGTAGCTCGCGATATCAGAAAAGGCATGCGCCTCGTCGGACATGAGGTATTCTCGAGCCAAGATGTTCGGTTCGCCAAAGCGGATCCTTTCTAAAAATTCAACGCGCTCCATATTAGTTACTATTCGCTCTCCCCAGTCGGTGCTTCACTCAGAGCCGAGAGCCATCGCTCAATAACTTGATATGAACCGGAGTTCACGTCCCGGAGCGGGGTTATCGTAGCTGTCATGACAAGGTTTTCCCAGATGCGAGCGTTCTTGACGAAATCTCCATAGTAGTGAACATCATCGACTTTCCGGAAGTGTCGAAACCAGACACCTAACTCCGGAGCTCGTGAATGGATGTAGTTGTATGGGCCGGACACCCTTACTAGCGCAAAGGGGAAATGATGAGTGAATAATAGCACTCGGTCACCTTCCGTCATCTCGAGAGCGAACGCCCAGTAGTGGCGCTCGCTCTCGGGAAGAACGTCGCGGGTGACGGTGGTCATGTCGGGTACTCCTGACGAAAAGTCCAAGCCAATATACCCTGCGCATAAGCTTTCTACTGTGTGCCGGACGGCCTCGTGGGACTCATCGGGGTGTAGCTGCATACGCCAATATGCCATAATTCTTCCCTTCTCTATCGAGTATCGGTTTGTTTCTTCGTCAGTATATTCTCCGAAATTAGTATGCGAAATTTGTAGCAGAACATCCGACACGCGTTACATGAATGACAGTGGTGCTAATCAAGCCCGCGAAAGATATTTCGTGAGGATTACGCATGCCAGCTCATAGGTACAAGCGTAGAGGCAATTTCAAGAATTATTTCAATGTGCAGAGCTAGTCATCCGATCCGAAGACAGGCAGGTGGTCCGGCGACGCTTCGTCCCCTATCGTGACAGCCACAAACCGGACTGTGCCCCATTCATTGCGGCTTTATCCCGATGAGTGGGGGACGCAGTCTCGCTGTCCACTCCGATTCGATCTCCACCACACCTCGGGCTCCAGTTGCGTAATGGCGAAAGCTGGACCATGCCCAGTCCTCCGGTTTTGCCACCAATCCCCTCTTTACTGGATTGCGATGGATGTAGCGAACGACCTTGGAATGGGCTTCTTCGCCGCGAATGTTGCTGTCATAGTAACGCGACTGCCAGAACTGGCGTCCCGCCCACTCATCGCGATGAAGCTGCGATGAATGGGGCACAACTGCGTCCGTGGAATACGGATGCATAGAGGCCGATGTCTGGGACACCTGCCTCCGCAATTGCCGCGAAGTCATCTGTTTGAGGGATTTGAGAAATTGTGCGAGCAGAATCCGGGGCGGTTCGTTGATGAGCAGATGCACGTGTTCAGGCATCAAGACATAGGCGTAAATCCGAGCCTCGTGACGGGCTCGCGTTTCCTCGAGGATGGTCTCAAATGTTTCCTTTGTGGACGGAGCTTGGAGGAGTGGAAGACGGTGGAAGCAGCTGAAGGTGATGAAATGGAGCGCTTCCGCCTTCTGAAAGCGTTTCAATCCGGAGGGCATGAAAGCATCTTAGATGAGTTCCGCCCACTCATCGCGATCAAGCTGCGATGAATGGGGCACAGATTCGTTGGTGGGATGCTGAAGTGCGAACCGGATGAGTTCCGCCCACTCATCGCGATCAAGCTGCGATGAATGGGGCACAGTTTCGTTGGTGGGAGGCTGAGGCGCGAGTTGGATGAGTCCCGCCCACTCATCGCGATAAAGCTGCGATGAATGGGGCACAGTTTCGTCGGTGAGGGTATGGGGGATCGAGGCTGATGGGTGGGCTGTCTGCTCAGCGTCTGGGAAAATCGGCTGTTTACTGCGACGCAGATTGGGTCATGAGGTCGAGGAAGAGTTTTTCGAAGCGGGGCAGGTCGAGGTCTAGCTGGGCGTGGACTTTTTGGACGCCTGTTTGCGGGTGGAACTGGTCGGTCCAGGTCAGGGTGTTGCCGTATTCGGGGCCGTGGTTGATGTCTACGTCCATGTAGACCTGGCGCTCTTTGGTGATGAGGGTGGGATCGATGAGGGCGGCGGCGGTGATCTCGTCCCACATGTAATAGCGCTCTTCGGAAAATTTGGCGAGATATTGGGCGGCGGGCGAGGAGGATTTGGCGAGGGCGTCGACCATGGCCTGGGTGTAGCTGGCTTTTAGGGAGATATCGACGGTGGTGACGACGACACCAATGCCCGGATACTTATCCTCGGGGCGGGGCCAGGGCGCGCGGAGGACGATGCTGGCGGCTTCGGGGTCGAACCAGAAGTTGAACTCGTGGCGCGGGGTTTCGGTGAATTCAGGATCGTTGGTTTGGGGGTTGAGGCTGCCGCCCATGAGGACGATTCCCTGCGTGAGCTCGGCGAATTGAGGGTCGGTGCGGATGGCGAGGGCGATGTCGGTCATGGGTCCGCAGGCGAAGATGGTGACCTGGTGGGGGTGGGCGTGGACCTGGCGGATGAGGAAGTGGATGCCGTCTTCTGCAATGGGTTTGAGTGTGGGTGCGCCCTCGGGCAGGGGTGGGACTTCGTAGGGGCCGTGGGTCTTCTGGTAGATGACGGACTGGCCTGCGGGCAGGCGTTCGGGTGCGCCGGTGCTGGAGAGATTCGTTGGGCCGCCGCCCCAGGCTCCGAGCCAGTCGACGTTGCCGACTAGCGGGGCTTCGAGCTTTGTTTCCTGTTGCGTGCGGATGAGCGGGAAGACTGCGCCGAGGCTTAAGGGGATGTCGGTGTGGTGGGTGAGCTCGAGCATGCGCAGGGTGTGCTGGGCCTCTTCATCGCGCCAGGCGTTGCCGGTGACCATGGTGATGCCGAGGACTTGGATGTTTGGCGACTGGAGCAGGAGGAGCATGGACATCTGATTGGAGCCGCCGGGGCCGCTGCCGTCCTGGTCGATCAGGACTAATTTGCGTGGGGTGTCGGGGTGCTGCTGGGCGGTGGCGGCGATGGGCAGGGCTAATGCGAGGATGAGGGCTAGAGGGCGCATGGCCGGTATTGTTGCATACCCTTATTGGGAATGCTCTTCGGTTATTTCCGGGAATGCCAGGGATGCCAGTCGGAGCTTGCGTCGCGCCACAGACCCTCTCCTACTGCTAAATCAACTATTGGATCGAGGGACTTGTCTGCCGCTAACAAGGTTCCCAGCGGAACGACGCGCATTTCGTTTTCCGTTACGTCTGGACCCGCACCAGCGAAGATCTCCCATTCGTTTTCCTCCCAACGTGCAGCTTCGGTTGTGCGCTCGCCACGCAGGGCTTGAATGTTTGTTGTAGCGACGGAGTTGACGGGAATTGCATAGGTCCAGGATTCATGCAGCCAGCGCCATGCCCCCGCCGTCGTGGAACTCCATGGCTCGCTCATATCGGGGATGTCTACGGTCCAATGATCATTATCGGGAACGATCTGAACCACTGACATTTCCTTCACCTGGTAATAGTCCAAGGCGCCTAATAACAGCGATGAGGACCAACTCGAATGAGTCTCGCGAAGAGTGAATATTCCCTGTGAGCCGACTGCAAAAGGTGTTTTGGAGAAGCGACCTACTAGCTTCAGTTCTCTTGCAATGTTATTGATGATTTGATTGACATCCTTATACAGGTAGAGGATTGCTCCTGCGAGAATGAGTTCAAAGCTCACTTGCTCCGATAGCCCTATGGTGTAAGCAAAACGAGGACATGATCCTCCGGAAACCACATAGATATGATGGCCATTTCGGGCAATGTTTTCGCGAATCTGATTGAGTGCGCGCTCGCGTCTCTCGTCTTTGCTCATAATGATCCACTCTAGCTCACCGGCAATCTGAGATGTGGAACGTTGCATGGTGTTGCGTGTTAGATATTGGTGCGATCAGGGGGCGCAGGGGTAGGTGAGCTTGCGGGGGATGAGTGGGGTGGTGGGATTGTTGGTGAAGCGGATGGGGCTGGCGGAGAGAGCGGTGAGGTTGGCGCAGTCGTTGGAGAGGAATTCAAAGCAGGCGTAGCTGTCGCCGGTGACTATGCAGGTGGCGGTGCCGTAGATGGTGTTGGGTCCGTTGGCGTTCTGGGCTTTTGCGGAGCCGGTGGCGACGGCGGCGTTGTGGCCGGAGAGTTGGTAGCCGGAGCTGGGATTCATGTCGGGCTTGCCGAACTGGCCGAGCATGTCGCGGAGGACTTTGGAGACGGCGGCGGTGGGTCCGGCGGAGACTACGTAGGGGCTGATGCAGGATTGGTCGTAGCTCTTGAGAAAGATCATGTTGAAGCTGGTGCGCATGTCCATGACGGCGATGGGGGTGGAGACGCAGTCGGTGTCGGAGGCTTTGCGGGGGTTGGCGGTGAAGGTGGCGGGATAGGTGAAGTCGAAGTTCATCTCTTCACTGTGGTAGGTGGTGGTGCGGAGTGCGCGCGTGTAATGCTGGCGCGACTGCCCGGCGGCGAGCAGGGACAGGGTGCATGCGAGGGGCAGGATACATGCAAGGAGCAGGGCAAGACGGGGACGCATGGTGGGATTGTTGCACAAGAGGGCTGATCGTTTCGTGGATTTGAGGGTAGTTGACGGAAGACGGCTTTGGCGGCGAACCTGCTGCAAATTAGACAGTTTTGCGGGGTGGGAGCGAAGGTTTTGGTTCTGATTTGGGACTGCTGTTGTGTCTTGCACATTGGGGGATTTCGCGGGGAAAACCGCTCGCATCTGATGCCCTGATGGTGCGAGATGAGAGAGTTCGCGAGCAAGGTGTTGATGGCCTGCGCCGCGCTGTGCTGGTTGACAGGATGCCGCAGCAAACCGGCGGCTCCGCAGCGGCATGTGGTGGTTGTAGCGCAGCTGAAGGTTAAGCCGGCTCCGGCGACCCCGATTGCTGAAGAAAAAGTTGAGCTGGGTGAGGAGAGCTGGGATCCGGCGTGGGATTTGATTGTCGAAAAATCTCTGCCGAAGGAGATGGTGTGGTCGCGGAGAGCGGCGCGCGACGTACGGCCGTATTGTCCGCGATTTGGGGAGTTGAGCGAAGCGGACCGGCGGGCGTTCTGGGCGTATTTCTTTCAGGCGCTGGCGGGCGCGGAGGCAGGGCTGAAGCCGACTACGAATGTTCGCCATACTGAGCCGGAAGTGGCTGTGGTGGACAGCGTAACCAAGCGGATGGTGCGAAGCGAGGGATTGCTGCAACTGACGTACATGGATGCGGACCGGTATGGATGCGATTTTGACTGGGACGCGGATCGAAAGCTGAGAGAGCATGATCCGGAGAAGACGATTCTGCAGCCGGAGAACAATCTGACGTGCGGGATCAGGATTCTGGATAACCAGTTGTTTGTGCTGCACAGGCCGCTGCTGAGCCGATTGAGCTACTGGTCGACGCTGCAGCCGGGGACGGCGAGCTATCAGGTGTTTCGCAAGCAGATGGCGAATGTGCCGGAGGTGTGCCGGGTGAATCGGGCACAGGAGAAGCTCGCGCGTGCAAAGACAGCTATGGCATCGGCACCGATCGGGACGAAATGAGCGGCGGGCTGCTGGTAGAATGATCGTTCTATATTGTCATGCTGGGAGCGGGCGCGGCTGACTTTGCCGGCGACGTGCGAATGGAAACGAGCGACAAGCGAGAAGCGATTCTTGAGGCGATGCTGGACCTGATCGTGGAGCGGGGGTTTCACGATGCGCCGATGTCTGTGCTGGCGAAGCGGTCGGGAGCGAGCGCGGGGGTGATCTATCACTATTTTCCGAGCAAGGATGAGCTGATTCGCGCGGTGTATGAGCGCGTGAAGGCAGTGAAGCATGAGGTGTTGCTGAAGGGCTATTCGCAGGACATGAAGCCGCGCGAGGCATTTTTGCAACTGGCGCAGAACAGCTACCGGTTTTATCGCATGCACCGGCGTGAGGTGCGATTCATGGATCAGTATGTCAACTCGCCGTTTTGCGGAGATGGGACGGCGTGGATGGAAGATCCGAATGCGGCGAAGGTGTTGTGGTGGTTTCGGCCGAAGAAGAAGGGTGGGGTGTTGAAGGATCTGCCGCAGGAGGCGATTGACGCGCTGACGCAGGGGCTGGTGCAGAGCCTGGCTAAGGCGGATAAAGGATTTTCCGCAGAGACGGTACGCCGCGTGGCGGAGACGGTGTGGGAGGCTATCGCGGTGGGGTAAATCTGGAATTGGCTATGCGCTTCCCTGCAAAGCAGTTTTTGCTTTCGCATAGGCCAGGTCCGCCAACCCTTAAACCGCGCACAAGAGTTGAAAAGCTCGCCTCAGGGGCTAAAGCCCCCAAGATGTCATTGACTTTGTGCCGGGGATAAATCCCCGGCCTACCTTTTTGGGTGACCTGCCCTCTCGCGGGTTTGTGAGCATGGTTCGCGCTTTGCGCGAATGTGGTGCCCACATCTCTTCGAGATATGTGCACCCCGCCAGGAGTTGTGGCGTGTTTATTTTTTGCATCGACTAGAATGAACGTTCGATCTATTCTGTTGTTGGACGAATTTTTTGAAGACGAGAGATGGTATGAGTTCTGTTCTGGTGACGGGTGGATCAGGGTTTATTGGAGCGCACTGCATTCTGCAATTGCTGGAAGCGGGGCATGACGTGCGGACTACGGTGCGGAGCCGGAAGCGCGAGACCGATGTGAAGGCAATGTTGAAGGCGGGTGGCGCGAATCTGCTGTCGGGACCGGGGGCACGGCTGAGGTTTTTTGAGGCGGATCTGGAGAAGGATGCGGGATGGGCCGAGGCTGTGGCGGGATGCGAGTATGTGCTGCATGTGGCTTCGCCGCTGCCTCCGCATGCGCCGAAGCATGAGGATGAGCTGATTGTGCCGGCACGGGAGGGGACGCTGCGGGTGTTGAGAGCGGCGCGCGGTGCTGGGGTGAAGCGGGTGGTGGTGACTTCTTCGTTTGCGGCGATCGGGTATGGACATAAGCCACGCACGAAGCCGTTTGATGAGACGGATTGGACGGATCCGAATTCTCAGGGGCTGGCTGCTTATCCGAAATCGAAGACCGTGGCGGAAATGGCGGCGTGGGACTGGTGGAGACGCGAGGGCGGAGAGCTGGAGATGGCTGTGGTGAATCCGGTGGCGGTGTTTGGGCCGGTGCTGGGACCGGATTATTCGGCATCCATTCTGCTGGTGCAGCGGCTGATGATGGGGCAATTGCCGGGATGTCCGAAGCTGTGGTTTGGGATAGTGGATGTACGGGATGTGGCCGATCTGCATCTGCGGGCGATGACTGCCGCGGAGGCGAATGGAGAGCGGTTTCTGGCGGTTGCCGGTGAGGCGTGGCCGATGGTGCGGATGGCGCGTGCATTGCGCGAGAGGCTGGGTGAGGCAGCGAAGCGCGTACCGAGGCGGGTGATTCCGAACTGGATGGTGCGGCTGGTGGCGCTGCGGGACGAGGCCGCGAAGCTGATATTGCCGGAGCTGGGTAAGGTGAAGCAGATGAGTCATGCCAAGGCGGAGCGCGTGCTGGGTTGGAAACCGCGATCGAATGAGGAGGCGGTGGTGGCTACGGCTGAGAGCCTGGTGGGGTTGGGGTTGCTGGGTGATTATGCTGGGAAGTGAATTCGGGATAGCAGCGAAATGGATGGCCTGAGGTGAAAGATACACTCGCGTACAAGTACCCGCTGATCAAGATCAAAGCTCGCCTCAGGGGCTGAAGCCCCGATGTTGGAGTTGGCTTTGTGCCGGGGATAAATCCCCGGCCTACCTGTTGATGGTGCCCTGCCCTTAGGGGGAGCACGAGTGTCTCTGATCTTTCCGTTTTGCGCTTTGCGCGAATTTGGTCCCACATCTCTTCGAGATATCAGGCACCCACACCCGGCTGTAGTCCTGAAAAAGCGGTGAAGAACAGTTTCTTCATGATCTAAACATCGGATGAGCTTGATCCGTTCGGTTCTGACTCTTCTCTAAACCTCGTTTTTATCTGAAATGTAATAGAGGCGCGATATCCTCACTTCTCGTGTCGGCGTTTTCGCTGCTGAGCTGGCGTTTACCGGCGTGAGGATTGAGTAAGTCATGCGACTGATTCCGCTGCTTGCTGCGATTGTGATTACCGTAGCCTGCTGGTCGAGCCAAACGCCCATGCAGGGAACGTCCAATGCGGCACAGAGAGGGAAATCTTCTAACACTACGGCCGTTGAACAGGCGGCAGGGGCGCGGCTGGATGCTCCGGCGGTGCCTTTGAGCGCGATGGCGCGGCTGGGCGAGAAGATGTTTTTCGACCCGAGCCTGTCCGGTTCCGGCAAAATGTCGTGCTCTACCTGCCACGACCCGGCACATGCTTATGCGCCGGCCAATGGGCTGCCGGCACAATTGGGCGGAAGCGAGCTGCGCCTGCAGGGTATTCGCGCGGTGCCGACCCTCACGTATCTGGAGCGTACGCCGCGATTCAGGGTCCGTCTGGATAGCGCTTCCGATCCTGACGAACATGTTGTGGCCAAAGCCTCCAGACTTTCTGCTTCGTTGGCGAGTGTCAGGATCACGCCGGGAAACTATCTGAATCCTTTGCATGGCGAACCGGTTGTTCCTGAGGGCGGCATGGATTGGGATGGCCGCGCGGCGACCCTAGCCGATCAGCCAAGCGGTCCGCTACTGGACCCAAGGGAGATGGCCAACAGAGACGCCGCGGCATTGCTGGCTAAACTCAAGGCCGCGCCGTACGCCAATGAATTCACTGCTGTCTTCGACGCCGATGCGCTTGGGTCGCCGAAGGCCGGCTTAGCCGACATGTATCTTGCGCTGGCGCGGTTCATGACGGAGGACCGCAGTTTCCATGCGTATAACAGCAAATTCGACTACTATCTGGCTGGCCGTGTGCAACTCACGGCGCAGGAGTTGCGTGGTTTGCAATTGTTTGACGATCCAAACAAGGGCAATTGCGCGATGTGCCATCTGGACAAGCCGACGAAAAACCGCGCTGCGCCTGCATTCACGGACTATGAGTTCGAAGCGCTGGCGGTGCCGCGCAACAGGCATCTCGCGGTCAATCGCGATCCGGCGTACTTCGATGAAGGCCTGTGCGGTCCGCTGCGCAAGGATGTTACCAACCTGAGCTATTGCGGACTGTTCAAGACGCCCACGCTGCGCAACGTGGCGACGCGGCGAGTTTTCTTTCACAACGGCGCGGTGCATTCGCTGGAGGATGCGGTTCGATTCTATGTGGAGCGGGAGACGCGACCGGAGAGATGGTACCCGCGCAGAGCGGATGGTACTGTGGCGATGTATGATGATCTGCCGCCGGGCCACCGGGCTGCTGTCGACGTCAAGGATGCGCCCTTTAATCGACATCGCGGCGAAAAGCCTGCTCTTGATGAGCAGGAGATCAAAGATATTGTGGCTTTTTTGAATACGCTGACCGATGGCTACAGGCCATGATGCCGGCTCAGGGTTGGTTGCGGAAGTTTAGATAGCCCCAGTGTTCGGGGATGTGCATGTTGATTTCGCCTTGCGGGGTCCAGACCCAGTTGTCTTCGGTGTGGACGCCGGGTTTGTTGTTCGCGGGGTTGTGGCCATCGACGCCTTTGGGCCACTCGACACGGCTGAAGTTGGCGCGCCATTGATCGCCTGCGTGGGGTGCGGTGACGGGCAGGCGGCTGGCGAAGGCGGCGAAGGGGATGGCGATTTCGACGGTCCAGCCGTGGTCAGTGTCGGAGGGGTTGTTGAGTGTGCCCTGCACGGCTACGGCGGTTTTCAGGCCGGGGATGTTCCAGCTTGAGTCGGCGTGACCGCCCAGGCGATAGGGCTTGTCGAGGTAGAGATCCCAACTGGTGTTAAGTGCGTTGATTTCGAATTCGAAGTAGCCGGTGGCTGGCTGTTTTGAGCCGTCGGGAGTGTCAACTTCGGCGGGGGGCTTGAGGAAGAGCTCGAAATCGTTGTCGTGGTAGATGACGGCGTCGTGCTGGGTGATGGTGGCTTTGACGTCGGGCTCCTGAAGCTCGGCGGCGATATAGAGGTAGGTGTCATCCCAGAGGAGCTTGGCGCGGGTGCGGAAGCGGGGAGTGGGGCCTGCGTCTCCACGGATATCGACGAAATCGGTGGTCCAGGAGGCGCGACGCCATGCGGGGTCGTCAAGCTTGCCGTCGATCTTGATGGGGTGCGGGGCGCGGTAGCAGTCGTAGGACCTGGGGGTTTCGGGGGCATGGGCTGAGGCTAGCGATGCGGTGAGAAGAAGGATGAGCGCGCTGCGGTGCATTTTGGGATTGTTGCATACGGGAGCAGTGTGAGGGGGATGTGTGATGCTGGTCTTTGGGGCAGTGAGCGGCGCGGGACTTGACGCTTTGCTATGGAGAAGCAGATCCTTCGCTGCGCTCTGGATAACAACTTGAAGGGGAATCTCAATCTGGTGGAGCTTTGGAGCTTGGGGAGCGTCCTATCCGGCGATATGTAGTCAGTAATAGACGATGCACAATGGTTGTCCGTACGTTGGCATCTTGGCAAAACATCGTTGTATAAGAGCACGATCGCTCGGGGCTTTGTCTCGGTTGCCGGCAAGTTCACTGTGTGGCCAAACCTTATTTGCAGGGAAGCAACTGAAGTAAGAGCGCCACGAGCGCAAAGATCAGGAATGGGACGATCGACCTGGAGAGCGCATTTTTCTGCTCTTCGGGATCGATGGAGCGATATATCACACGCTTGCCGTTCCTCACTGTCGGCTTGTAGTAGGTCGACATCGCTTTATGCTGTCAGGGGTGTTGGCGCAGCCCAATAGCAAATGCGACAAAATTTGGAAATCCGTAGAATGGGTATATATGGGTTTTACGGAAGAGTTTGATGTGGCTGTTGTTGGGGCGGGGCATGCCGGGTGCGAGGCTGCTATGGCGGCGGCGCGCATGGGGTTGAAGACTGCCCTGATCACCATGAATCTGGATCTGATTGCGCAGATGTCTTGCAACCCCGCTATTGGCGGCATTGCCAAGGGGCACCTGGTGCGCGAGGTGGATGCGCTGGGTGGCGTGATGGGTGTGGTGGCGGATGCGGTGGGGATTCAGTTTCGGCTGCTGAATACTTCGCGGGGGCCTGCGGTTTGGAGTCCGAGGGCGCAGTGCGATAAGGCGCAGTACCGGGTGAAGATGCGCGAGGTGCTGGAGGGGCAGCGGAATCTGCATATCAAGCAGGCGGAAGTGACTGATCTGGTGCTGGAAGAGGTGGGTAGAGATCAGGGGTCAGAGATCAGAGGTCGGGTGGCTGAGGACGCGAGATTGGTGGTACCCACCCTTTCGGCACAGAACGCCGAAAGGATGGGGCACCCGGCGGATTCGGTCGAGGGACCAGGGACCGGTGAAGCAGGGACCAGGGACCAGGGATCAGGGACCAGCGAACAAAAGCGAATTCGAAAGGTGCTGGGGTTGAAGCTTAGAGATGGGCGGCGGTTGATGGCTCGGGCTACTGTCATCACTACTGGCACGTTTTTGAATGGGTTAATTCATTGCGGGGAGGAGCGGTATCCGGCCGGGCGGAGTGGGGAGCCTGCTTCAGTGCTTTTGGGTGAGGCGCTGCGGCGGCTGGGGTTGCGGACTTGCCGGTTGAAGACTGGGACGCCTCCGCGGCTGGATGGAAGGACGATACGGTGGGAGGCTTTTGCGGAGCAGCCGGGGGATGCTGATCCGACGCCGTTCAGTTTCAGGACGACGAAGATTGTGCAGCCGCAGGTGAGCTGCCATATTGCTTACACGACGCCACGGACGCTGGAGATTATTCGCGAGAATGTGGGGCGGTCGGCGATGTATTCGGGGCAGATTGAGGGCGTGGGACCGCGGTATTGTCCGTCGATTGAAGACAAGATTGTGAAGTTTCCGGATAAGACGCAGCACCAGTTCTTTCTGGAGCCGGAGGGGCTGAACACGCATGAGGTGTATGTGAACGGGATGTCGACTTCGCTGCCGATGGAAGTGCAAGCAGAGATTGTGCGGTCGATTCCGGGACTGGAAGATGCGGAGATGCTGCGGCCGGGTTATGCGATTGAGTATGACGCGGTGGATGCTACGGAGCTGGATCGTGCGCTGAAGGTGAAGTGCATGGAGGGGCTGTATCTGGCGGGGCAGATCAATGGGACGAGCGGCTATGAAGAGGCGGCTTGTCAGGGGCTGATGGCCGGGATCAATGCGGCGCTGTGGGTGAAGGGCGAGGCTCCGTTTACGCTGGACCGGACTGAGGGGTATACGGGGATATTGATTGATGACTTGATCTCGAAGGGGACGAACGAGCCGTACCGGATGTTTACTTCACGGGCGGAGTTTCGGCTGCATTTGCGGATTGATAATGCGGATCGCCGGTTGACGGCTTATGGCCGGAAGCTGGGGCTGGTGGATGATGCGACTTGGGCTGCTTATGAGCGCAAGCAGGAGCGGATGGCGGCGCTGGAGAAGCTGCTTAAGACGAAGAAGGCGAATGCGATTGAGGGACCAGGGATCAACCACCCCAGCAGGGACCAGGGACCAGCCAACGGGGGGCAGGGATCAAAGATCAGAGATCAGGCCACTGAGGACGGGGGATTAGTGGTACCCACCCTTTCGGCAGAAAGCGCCGAAAGGATGGGGCACCCGGTATCGCTGGTGGAGTTAGTGAAGGCGAATCCGGGTGCTACCTGGGCGGTGCTTTTGAAGCGGCCTGAGGTGACGATTGATCGGGTGCTACCGGCGCTGGTGAATGAATTGAGGAGCGATCCTTTGCTAGTGGATTATGCGCTGATTTCGCTTCAACATCGAACATCGCTCTCACATCTGGACGACAAAGAACGTCATCCAGATATAGGGCACCCAGATTCGATATTGAAGACAGAGGATGCTGTGGCTCGGTCTGTTGCGCGGAATGAGGCTAAGGCTGTCGAGACGGAGATCAAGTTTGCCGGGTATCTGGAGCAGCAGAAGAAGGCGATTGAGAAGCTGAAAGCTGCGGAGGGTGTGCGGATTCCGGAGTGGCTGGATTACTCGGTGATCAGTGGGTTATCGCGGGAGATGCAGGAGAAGCTGGGGCGGGTTAGGCCGGAAACGATTGGGCAGGCCAGCCGGATTCCGGGGGTGACTCCGGCAGCGCTGGGGCTGGTGCATGTTTCGATACGGATACAAGGGGAGAAGCGGGCGCGTGGGCCTGAGGTCGTTGTCGCTTAGCGACAACGACTGTGGAGTGGGAGTGTGAACGGCTCCGCGATGGTGGATTACGCTCGCTTGTTGGGGAGAAGCAGATTCGGTTTGGGAATGACCGAAAGACCGGCGAAGACAAAAGCAGATCCTTCGCTTTGCTCAGGATGACAACTTTTGTTGGTGTCGGAGGCTGCTTGCTGATTGATGCGCCGCTGGCTTATTCGATGATCTGGCCGAGGCCTATGGTGTAGCCGTTGCAATCGCGGATGGTGAATTCGCGGCAGCCGTAGGGTTGGTCGCAAAGAGGCGCAGTGATGGTGACACCTTTCTGCGTGAATTCTTCGTAGAGGGCATCGGCGTTGTCGATCCAGATGTAGGCGTCCCAGATGGTTTGTTCGGGATCGACGGTGCTGTTGGGGCGCATGGAGCCGGGCTGCGCGGGCTGGCTGAGCATGATGTGGGCGCGGTTGCGGTGAATGATGGTGAAGCACGGCGGATCGCCCCAGACCTGCTCATAACGGAAGCCCAGTTTGTCGCGATAGAAGTTGGCGGTTGCGATTACGTCATCGACGATGAAGTACGGTGCGGCGTTCCAGCGAGGCTTGCGTACGGCTTCTTCCATGGATGGCCTCCGATACTGCGAGGAAGTGTACCGCAAGCAGGAAAACCCCTTACGCTGCGAGAAGAAATTCACAGCTTTTTGAAAACGCGCTACTGCTTGGGATCGTCAGTTGGGCCGGTCTGTTTGTCTTTGCTGAAGATGGGGATGTGGAAAGGCAGCTCGGCGTCGGACTTTTCTTTCTTCTTTGCCTTGGCCTTGTTGGGTGAGTCTTCGCGAATGGCGGTGCGCTGCGCGTTGAGGCAGTACCAGTTGCCGTGCTGACGCTGGAAGACGTGGGTGAAGACGCCCTTATCGATGACTTCATTGCCATTGACTTTGTGCCGGTAGGAGTAGGTGCCGTTGGCTACCGCTACGTCGCCGAGCATGCGGACGGTGATGACATGCATGTCGGTAACGGCGGTTTTGTCGTCCTGGTTGATGAGGGCTACGATCTGCTGATTGCGGGTGGTGACGTCTCCGTTGGCGGCGACGTTGATGAAGAGCGGCGAGAGAACGAGTTCAAGGCCGTACTGATCGCGCTGATTGAGAGCGTCTGACCACTTGGTTTCAATCTTCTGCAGATCGGCGATGGCGGGATTGTCGGTGGTGGTGATGGGCGCGTTCACAACGGGCGGCGCGGTTGATGCGGCTTCCTGAGCGAAAGCAGGCATGGCCAATGCGGGCAGGCTAAGGACGGCAAAAGTGGTGCGAAGGAGAAATGCGAATGACTTCATAAAAGAGCTACCCCTTAAGACCATTTTAGTTGGCTCGGGGTGAGCAGCTGGAAATGGAAGCTGGCAGGTGACCGGTGAGTTTCGTTTAAGGATTGGGTGAAGACTGCATACGGGCGCGGAGGTGGGACTCGGCTTCGTCGCTCCAATAGCGGCAATTGAGGCGAATGAAGACTGAAGTGTAGGGGATGGCGAGGTGGGTTTTGAGGACGAGGATGTGGAAGGTCCGGCTGGCTTCGGCAATGTTGGCGATGATTTTTTCGTGGGGCAGTGAGGTGACGTTGTATGGATGCAGGAGGTCTTTGATCTCGTCGCGATAATGCGAGACACCGGGGGCGTCTTCTTCGGGAACGTAGGGGAGTTCGGCGTCGAGGGTGATGTCGGGGCGGACGTGTTCGGAGCGATTGATTGTGCCGAGGACGTAGCGGAGGACGTCGGTCATGCCGTCGTTGGTTTCGATGGTTTCGATGCCGGGCGCGGATTGGAGCGGATAGGCGGAATCGACAACGAGGATCCAGTTGCGATGGCCTAGGAGCGGCATTTCATTGCGGACGGCGGCGTGCCAGTCGGCTGGTGGATCGGGCGCGGCGGCGTGGAGGGTGACGGCGGCAGCGAAGAGCATGAGAGACAGCAGATTGAGAGCAGGGATCTTACGGAGCATCGCGAGGAGACCTCGTTGAGAAATTGGCGCGGCAATAACAGGACGCAACAGCGGCGGGGATCATTCTAGTCTGCTGAACACCGGCCAGGTTGTTCTGACGAGGTAATTGGACTTGTCACCCAAATGGAAATAGCCCAGCGGCTATATTGGTGACAGCAGCCGGGGTTCAAGGCCTGTCTTGAGAAACGTGCTCAAAGGATTGGGATTAATACATGGGAAAAAACAACATGCAGCCCGCGATTGTGGCGCCGGCGAATCCTGACGCTCAGGGTGGAGATGCGGACAAAGAGACGCCGTTTGAAGCGGTCGCGAGCATCTGTCTGGTGCTGGTGGTGGGGCTGTTCATCCTGACGTTTATAGGCCAAAACTATATGATTCCGTCGGGGTCGATGGAAAACACTTTGCTGGTTGGCGATCATCTGCTCGTCGATCAGATCACGCTATCGCCGCCCGCTTCGTGGATGCCGCTCATAAGGTATCGCGAGCCGAGGCGCGGCGATATTGTGGTGTTCCGCAAGCCTGTTTATCAGTCAGGTATTGATGCCACTGACGCGGATGGAACACCGAAATACACTCCCCTGGTGAAGAGGTTGATTGGCGTACCAGGCGATCATATTCATCTTCGCAACGGCATCGTGATCGTGAATGGCGTCGCGCAGCCTGTTGGATTTGCGCAGCCGACGACGACGGATAACTTCAACGAATTCCTCGATGATTTTCCCGCAGTACCCCCATCGGAGGCGACTGGGGCCGCAGAGTCGTGGGCTGTGAGCTTCTCAAATTATGTGCACGACGGCGACTTGGTGGTTCCACCCGGCATGTACTTCATGATGGGCGACAACCGGCACAACAGCCTGGACTCGCGCTTTTGGGGCTTCGTGCCGCGGGAAAACATTATCGGACGGCCATTGTTCAACTATTGGTCTTTCGAAACGCCGGATGACCAAGGTGAGAAAAAAGGGATTGGCAATTCGCTGGCGTGGATGGGGCATGTGGCTTTGCACTTCTTTACCGGGACGCGCTGGAGCCGGACTTTTCATATGGTGCGTTGAGCGAAGTCTCGACGGAAACCGGCTCTAAGCTATTGACAACGTAGCAAAGAGCCAGAAGCCTGCGTCTATCTTTACCGTTATAGTGCAAGCATCTGTGGTGAGAGACCGGGGCTGAAGCCCCGTTCTTCCCACCGGATGATTCAGGGGCATGAATGCCCCTGCTCCCTCCGATCTCCCTTTTGCAGAGACCGAGAGGAGATTTCCTCACTGTCCACAGGCACAGAAAAACGGCTCTGTTTCCAATAAACTTGGATTGAGATGGCCGCTTCTTCCACATTCAGTCTTGACCAGGGCTTACCTGCGAACGTATCCGCCGAGAAGATGATTCTTGGGGCGATTCTGCTGGACAACCAGGCGATTTCCGAGGCGCAGGAAAAGCTGACGGCTGAGGACTTTTCGCTGGATTCGCATCAGCGCATTTACATGCGGATGACGGAGCTGGAGTCGGCCGGGCATGCCGTTGACCTGGTGACGCTGGCGAATGAGCTGGCGCGGTACAAGGAGATCGAGTCGGTGGGCGGCGTGGCGTATCTGACGTCGCTGACCGAGGGGCTGCCGCGGCGGCCGATCATCGAAGAGTACATCCGGATCGTCAAGGACAAGAGCCTGCTGCGGCAGCTGATGCTGATCTGCTCGGCGGCGATTGCGCGCGCTGCCGACCAGAGCGAGACGGCACTGGATGTGCTGAATGCCGCCGAAGGCCAGCTGATGGTGGTCGGCGAGAAGAGCATCTCGAAGGGGCTGGCGAGCCTGGAGGATATTGTCGCCGGGTCGTTCGGGTCAATCGACAACCTGTATTCGCAGGCGCGCGAGGTTACGGGGCTGGCAACGCACTTTATCGAGTTCGACAAGATGACGTCGGGGTTGCAGAAGAGCGAGCTGATCATCATTGCGGCGCGGCCCTCGATGGGTAAGACGGCGTGGGCGATCAACATTGCGCAGAACGCGGCGGTGCAGGGCGGCGCGGTGGTGGCGGTGTTTTCGCTGGAGATGTCGAAAGAGGCGCTGTTGAGAAGAATGCTTGCTTCGCAGGCGTGGGTTGATCAGCGCAAATTGCAGACGGGCTTTTTGGGGCGCGAGGATCAGGAGAAGCTGCGCAGGGCGTTGGAAGAGCTGGTGGAGTCGAAGGTGTTTATCGATGACACGCCGGGTATTTCGCTGGCGGAGATGCGGGCGAAGACGCGGCGGCTGAAGCAGGCGAATGGCGGCAAGCTGGATCTGGTAGTGATCGATTATCTGCAGCTCATGACGGCTACGCTGCCGACGCAGGGCGGTAAGAAGTACGAGAACCGGACACAGGAAGTTTCGGCGATTTCGCGCGGGCTGAAGGCGCTGGCGAAGGAGATGGATGTGCCGGTGATTGCGCTGAGCCAGTTATCGCGTAACAGTGAACGGCGCGGCGATGACAAGAAGCCACTGCTGAGCGATCTGCGTGAGTCGGGATCGATTGAGCAGGATGCAGACGTGGTGGCGTTTATTCACCGCGAGAGTTATTACAACCGCGATAAGGAAGAGAATCCGGACGATAAGAACAAGGCGGAGATTATTATCGCCAAGCAGCGTAACGGTCCGACGGGATCGGTGGAGCTGGCGTTTCTATCGCAGTTTACGCGGTTTGAGAATCTGGATACGCATCACCAGGAGTAGGCATTCGCGATCGAGCGGCAATCGTGATTGTCCGAATTTATGCTCGATTTTATTCCTGCGGATCGTGTATCAATGGCGCTTTGACCTGATGTGGCCAGTTAAGAACTCATCCGCTCTACCGATGGCTTTTCTCAAACGGATTCATGCATGATAGAGAAGATTGCCTTGCGTGAAAATTCACCTCGATCTTCACCTGAAAGCTGGCGTTCTATGAGGTCCTTTCTATCTATCCTTCATTTGCCTGAGGAAACCGCTCCTTGAAGTCATCTCGCTATTTCTTGCTCGCCTTGTTAGGAGTTGCCATTACAGCTCATGCCATCGTTATCCGGCATGATGTTCCCGATGCAAAATATGCCGTTTCGGGAAAAGACTTTCCGGCACTCGTTGATTTGCCAGGGGAAGGTCATGGTGTATTGATCGCAAAGCAATGGGTTGTCACGGCCGCACATGCCACGATGGATATGCAGACCACGCATAATTACGTGGTGATCAATGGCAAGCGGAGAGAAGTTTCAAAGATCGTGCGCTATCCCGACTACATGGCCTTCTCAATCACCTGGAGCAAACTTTTCCGAGACGTAAAATCAGTAGATGCAGAGTCATGGCTGGCGAGGCATGCTTCTGCTCGGGCATCCATGCATGATATAGCGCTTCTCGAGTTGACCAATCCCGTTGAGGACGTGGTTCCCGTAGCTCTGTACAGGCGTCTTGACGAGCAAGGGCAAGTGGCAAAAATTTACGGGAAGGGTGCTACAGGGAACGACCTGCAGGGCGCTGATCCAAAAGCGCCAACCAGGGGCGCATTGCGCAGGGCATACAACCAAGTCATCAGCACAGACAATCAATTGCTGGTCTATAGATTCGACTGTGGTGCGAAAGCGTTGCCTTTGGAAGGTGTGATTGGTGGCGGTGATAGCGGTGGCCCTGTCCTACTCAACGACCATGGAGCGTGGAAATTGGCCGGCGTAGCGCATGGCCTGGACGCACAGAAAGCGGATTATTTCACGATGCACTCAGACACGTATCGTCAGGGGATTTGCGGACAGGATTTTTCGAACGCTCGCATCTCCTTTTTCGCAAGCTGGATCGACAGTGTCATAGGCAATGCAAGGTAAGGTCGTCGCATATTTAGCTAACAAGTAAGCTTGGCACTCACCCTTCCCTATTCGAATTTAGCGGCGTTTCTCTCGCAGTCTACTCGGTTTGAGAATCTGGACACGCATCATGGCGGGGAGTAGCCATTCGCGATAGAGCATTGATCGGATGATTATTCCATTCCTGTTTGATTGATCTTTGCGGATGGTGTCTCGGGTGAGCGCATTGCTCTGGAGCCAATAGTTGAGATTACTGAACACAAGCCGGCTCATCGTTATCAACCTGTGGTGTCTGCTTTCGCATTGCGCGGACTAGAGGGCAGCGTCTTCAGAGGCCGTACTCTCCCCGTGTTCCATTAGAAACTCACGCATCGCAATGGATATTTCCCGCAAGTGAGTTTCAAGCGCGAAGTGTCCCGTTGGCAGGAACCTGACGGTAGCGGTCGGGATGTCTTTCTTGAACGCTTCTGCTCCAGCAGGTATGAAGTACGGATCGAACTTGCCCCATATTGCGAGGAGCGGAGGTTTCGCGGTTCGAAAGTACTCCTGGAATTTGGGATACAGCTTCACATTATTGGCATAGTCGAGGAACAGATCGAGCTGAATATCAACGTTTCCAGGACGCGCCAATAGCGCAGCGTCCAGGGTGTAGCCCTCGGGTTTGATGAGAGCCGGGTCCGGGATTCCGACTGAATACTCGTGACGCATTCCTTCCGCGGTCAGGCCTGTGCGGATGGCATTCCGATGCTCCAGTGTGGGTTCGCGCCAATAGCGTTGGATCGGCTGCCAGGCATCGCCCAAGCCTTCTTCATAAGCATTGCCATTTTGCGAAATGATGGCGGTCACACGATCGGGCGCCATCAACGCCAGACGGAAGCCCGTAGGCGCTCCGTAATCAAATACGTACATTGCGTAACGGGTAAGTTTGAGAGCCTGAGTAAAGGCGAAGATGGTTTTTGCCAAGGCGTCGAAGGTATAGTGATAGCCGCGCTCCGCAGGAACCTCAGTGAAGCCAAAGCCCGGCAAATCGGGAGCGATCACCCGATAGCGGTCGGCAAGGCGCGGAATCAGCTCTCGATACTGAAACGATGACGTGGGGAATCCATGGAGCAAGAGAATGACCGGAGCGTTGGTGGGACCCGCTTCGCGGTAAAACACATGAACCCCGTCAGCTTCGATGCGATGGTGAGACGTTAGAGGAATATCGGGAATGCTCGTCATAGACTTCTGCCTCGAAATGCTGGGTTGCTGGTTGAAATTGAACCAAGCGATCTTGCGACGAAAAACGTCGAGTCCCACAACCGCGGATGCGAGAAAACTGCGGCGATCAAAGCTCAAGGACCACCTTACCTTTGCTGCCTCTGGCTACGGCATCGTAGGCGCGGGCAATATCGTTAGGTCCAAAACTGCTTTTCAACCAGCAGGGGCTCTAGTTGATGCTGCTCGGCGAGCTCTGCTGCCTATTAAGAATATATCCATGATTTGAGCGCCCGACGCCGTAAGCAGCGGCAGGAAGCAGTTGACGGGAAATCGCTGCTACGCTTGCTGAAGAGTCGCAAAAGGCACAACATTCTTCATCTTGCAGCAATCGATTTCGCTTGTTTCGTTGCTGTAACTTCAATCGGACTCACTTTTCTATGGAAATTCACGCGGTTTGAGAATCTGGATACGCATCATGGTGGGAAGTAACTGCTATTCGTACCCAGCGACAGTAGTTATAGCTCAGGAAACAAAGTGCTATGCTCGTGTGCATGGCCGTGTACGGGTATAGCGAAGAGACAATCGAGAAGGTCCGTGCCAAAGCGAAACGCAATGCGCTCCCGATGAGGATCATCGGGGTGACTCTGATCATCGGCAGCTTCGTCGCGATGATTGTCGATACTCGAATTGGCCTGCGTTCTGATCCGCTGCGCTCTCTTCCCGTTGTCCTCATCGTTCTCGGAATGCAGCTTATGGGCTGGACTTTCCGAAGAGGGCGAAAACAGCTAACGGACGTTGTGGACGCAATCGTCGGCAGGAGTTACATAGTGACTGAAGGTGAGGTCCGCCAGCTCTACCCAAATGGCGAAGAGCGGCGGTTTAGTCGCGAGGAGATTGTTCGAGCCGAGGAAGTCCGATTGGTCCGCGGACTCTATATTCGCAGCTCCAATCGCTATCGATGGATTCTGGTTCCGGAGACGATCGACCGTTACGACGAATTCAAGGACGAGCTTCGACGAATGGGGATACCGTTTGTTCGCCGCGCTCTTCCTATGAATCCGGAAGAGTGGTTGTTCGTAGCGGTCTACATCGGAACGCTGATATGCCCGCTGGTGACTCATGATCGGGGGATTCTTGTCGCAGACTTTGTAGTCGCGTTGTGCCTGACGTTTCCTGGGATGTTGATCATCCGCGCTAATCCGGACAATCGCCGACTTCGGAAGCTGGCATATGCGGGCTCATTCCTTCCTGCGGTTCTGATTCTTGCATTTCTTTGGTTGATGAAGATGCCGTAAGGTTGCCGTACGGAATCAGGATGGCCTCGCTGCCGGCGCCTCTCTTTCTGCGAGAGCGTGTGTTTCCCGAGGTTGATCGACTTTTTGCTATTTGGGCGATGGCGATGTGGTTCTTGAATACGTGCCGACTTTTGCTGTGACACATTTTTCGCCGCGAAGAGATATTCTTCTGTGGCGGCGCATCGCCGGTATCGATGAAGCGATACAGAGTGAACCGTACTGCCAATTCAACATTCGGAAAAAGAGGGAGAAGCGCTTATGTGCGATGAATTTATTCACCAGGGCCTGACGCATGATCCTACGGTTTCGCGGAGGGCGTTTATGGCTGCTGCGGCGACGACGGTGGTACTGAGCTCGGCGGCTGCGGCGGAGCCTATCAAAATCGTAGAGAAGGATGTGAACGTGCCGATGGCTTCGGGGGTTTCGGACTCGGCGCTGTTTTATCCCGAGGGTAAAGGGCCATGGCCTGCGGTGCTGGTATGGACGGACATTCTGGGGTTGCGGCCGGTGTTTCGCGAGATGGGCAGACGGCTGGCTGCGCAGGGCTATGCGGTGCTGGTGCCGAATCCGTTCTATCGCAATGCAAAGGCGCCGGTGGTGGATGGATCGTTTGATTTTTCGAAGCCGGAAGACCGCGCGAAGGTGATGCCGATGGCGCAGGCGCTGACGGCGGATGCGAATATCAGCGACGCAAAGGCGTATGTGAGTTTTCTCGATGCGCAGCCGCAGACGGATAAGACGAAGAAGATGGGCGTGCAGGGATATTGCATGGGAGGTCCGCTTACGTTTCGCACGGCGGCGACGCGAGCTGACCGCATTGGCGCGGCGGCGACCTTTCATGGCGGCGGGCTGGTAACGGATAAGCCCGACAGCCCTCACCTGATGGTTGCGCAGATGAAGGCCGAGGTGCTGTGCTGCGTGGCGGATAACGATGACAAGCGCGATCCTGCGGCGAAGGACAAGCTGAAGGAAGCTTTCGCAGCGGCTCATCTCAAGGCTACGGTGGAGGTATTCGACGGCTGTAACCACGGCTGGACGGTGCGCGGAAGCCAGGTCTACAACGAAGCCGGAGCCGAGCGGGCTTGGGCGGAATTGACGGAGTTGTATAAGCGGAACCTGGGTTAGAGCCGAGTTACCTGAAGGCATCGGAAACGGCCATGATGGCTTCGACGCGGATGTTGGGGTCGCGTGCGCTGTGGGCTCGCTGGAACGGAGCTCATGACTCGGGCTTCTTATACGGTGAGTAGTTCTTCGAAGAAGCCGCCTATTTCGCGCTCGCGATCGACGAAGTGGATCTCGAGTATCCAGTGGCGTTTCTGGCCTTTTTCATCCAGCGAATGCATGGGCAAATTACTGTCTGGATGGACGTAGAGGGTGATTTTGTCGCCGGAAATTTTTTCGTGTGGGAACTGGCCGATGAGATGGCCCGCGATGGGGCCGCCGAAGTCCCATCCGTACTTTGCGGCGAGGGATGTGGCATGCGCAAATAGCTGGTTGGCGGTGATGTCGGGATGCTGGTGGAAGTAGCGTTTGCCTTCAGCGAACGCTGCGCCTACGTCGTCGCACAGCTTGAGCTTTGCTGGATCGGAGCCGATGACGAAGGTGCGGCCGAAATCCGCTTCCCAGTTTTCGAAGACGGGCCCGAGATCGAGAAAGAGAATGTCGTCTTCCTGGATGAGCAGGTCGGGTGGGTTTTCGGCGTAGGGTGCGAGGGTGTTTTTGCCCGCGCGGACTATGCGCTTATGCCAGTAGGTCAATATGCCGAACATTTTTTCCGCAAGGGCGTAGATAGCCGCGTTTACCTGGCTTTCGGTGATGCCGGCGCGAATGATGTTTTGCGATTCAATTTCGTTAAACAGCTGTTCGGCTTTGATTTGGGCGTTGCGGAGCTCTGTAACTCGCTGTTCTTCCGAAGCATCTATCTGAAGGGTTTCGTCTGACAAAGGGCCAGCACCTCACTACTATTTATAGTGCTCGCGGAAAGGGATGGAAACCGGATGGCTGTTGTTTCTTACCGGCGTGGGATGAAGCTGTCGCTTTTTGCGGCGGTTGCCGCGGTGTTGTGCTGTGTCGTTGCCAGCCAATCCATTGCTCAGGAAAACGAGCACAGCATTGTTGGGAGCTCGCCTTTGTATGGGCTTACTGGCGCGACGGGGTGGATCAATTCGAAACCGCTGACGCCGAAGCAGCTTAAGGGCAAGGTGGTGCTGGTAGATTTCTGGACTTACTCGTGCATCAATTGCCTGCGGGCTTTACCTTATATCCGCGCGTGGGCGGATAAGTACAAAGATAGCGGGTTGGTGGTGATTGGCGTGCACTCGCCGGAGTTTGGGTTTGAGGGCGAGCAGGAGAACGTGCAAAAGGCCGTGCAGAAGCTGGGGATCACTTATCCAGTAGCGCTGGATAGCGATCACGCGATCTGGAATGCATTTCACAATGAATTCTGGCCTGCGCACTACTTCATTGATGCGAAGGGCAAGGTGCGGTACGAGCATTTTGGCGAGGGACAGTACGACCAGTCAGAGAAATGGATTCAGGAGCTGCTGCAGGAACGGGCTGGAGCAACTATGCCGGGCAATACAGCGGACGTTCAAGGAAAAGGAGTGGAGGCCGCGCCTGATATGAGGGAGGTGAAATCTCCTGAGACCTACATTGGATATGCGCGGGCTGCGCACTTTGCTTCGCCGGACGGAATCAAAAAAGATGTAGAGCATGCCTACACTGAACCGTCTCACCCTGCCTTGAACGAATGGGGAATGGCGGGCAAGTGGACGGAACACGATCAGAATGCAGTGCTGAAGGCGGCTGGCGGGAAGATTATCTTTCACTTTCATGCGCGCGATTTACATCTTGTGCTCGGGCCGACTTATAACGGAAAGCCGGTGCGCTTTCGCGTGACGATCGATGGTCATGCGCCGGGTGAGAATCATGGCGTGGATACGGACGATCAGGGCAACGGAACAGTGACGGAATACCGGTTGTATCAACTGGTGCGGCAGAAGGGGTCTGTGGAAGATCACGTCTTCGCCATTGAATTTGAAGACCCGGGTGTACAGGTATTTTCCTTTACCTTCGGATGAAGATCCAGATGGGAGGGGTCATGATTGATGCGTCAGACAAGATGACGAGGCTGATGACTCGTCGCGGATTCGTTATCGCAGGCGGTGCGGCTGCAGCAATGATTGCTTTTCGTCTTCGCTATGAAGTTGAATCGGTTGCGGCGAAGAACAGCGCGCCGAAAGATGTAAAGATCGTGAAATTTTCGGATGGAGGACAGAGGCAGGATGTGGCGACTTTGCCTCTTGTTGTGAAGACCGAAGCAGAGTGGAGACAGCAGCTATCTCCTATTGCGTTTGAAGTGACGCGCCATGCGGGTACGGAACGCGCGTATTCGGGAGAGTACTGGAATCTGCATGACAAGGGGCTTTACCGCTGTATCTGCTGCGATACGGCGCTTTTCAGCTCAGATACCAAGTTTGAGTCGGGAACGGGGTGGCCTAGTTTCTGGCAGCCGATTGCGAAGGAAAATGTTCATGAGGGCGGCGACCTGTCGCTGGGTATGATGCGTACTGCGGTTTCGTGCCGGCTGTGCGAGGCGCATCTTGGGCATGTCTTCGACGATGGGCCGAAGCCTACTGGTCTTCGGTATTGCATGAACTCGGTGGCTCTGCGCTTTGTGAAATCGGCTTGAATTCTGTTTGAGTCACACGATGGACAATAGAAGAATGACGATGATGGCTTTTGAGGAGATTGTCGCCGAGATAAGGCGGTTTGCAGCGAGTGCTGATGATCTCGCTTCTCTGCAGCGGTTTAGTGTCGATCTGATTGCCGAACGCTTGCCGCATTACAACTGGGTTGGGTTCTATATGCTCGATCCGGATGATGAGAACGTGCTTGTGCTGGGCCCTTTTCATGGGGCGGCTACGGAGCATGTTCGCATACCGGTGAGTGAGGGCATTTGCGGAGCAGCTGTGGCGCAGGGAGAAACGGTGATCGTGGACGACGTCTCTGCAGACCCGAGATATCTGGCTTGTTCGATTGAGACGAAATCGGAGATTGTTGTGCCGATCACGGCGGCCGGAAAGATTGTTGGAGAGATCGATATCGATAGCCATGACCTCAGCGCCTTTGGAGCGGGGGATCGAGTGTTTCTGGAGGAGTGCGCTTTGATCTTCGGCGAGTTTATCGAGGAACACTCTCGTTAGAAGCTCAGGGAGTGACTGCAAAATAAAAGTGGTAGTGGTTGCGGCAGCCAGGGTTAAAGGCTGCGCCGCAGGCAGGGCATTCATAACCGCTGGCCATGTATTGCTCGATACTCAATTCTTCTCCGCATACACCGCAAAGCACGGCTGGCTGTGTCCACTCGGACTGAGGCCATGTCTCGACAGAATGGCCTGCTAGCGCTTCATGACAATCTTTGCAGGCATAGTAGACGCCGCAGCATTTCATCTTAATAGCGATGATGTCGAGAGGACTTCGATAGTGAGCGCAGCGTGTTTGTGCATCGAGATCGATTCCCTGGACTTTTGGACGTTGCAGCGACATAAATAGAAGATTATTACGCTTGCAGGAAAAGATGCATGCTCGCGCCAATCGCACTATGCGGCGGGAGTACCGGGGTAGACGCGGTTTTTCCAGCCGCCGCCTTGGCCTGTGTAATGGCGCACTGCTGAGGCGATGGTTGCGCCTAGATAGAAGAGACTGATGATGGGCAGGGCTGCGCCCCAGAGCGGTGAGCGCTGGTAGCGGCGCAGTGTGGGCTGGAAGGTGAGCGCCATCGCGAGCCATGAGGCTGCGCCGAGGATGCGCGACATACCGTGAGCGAAGAGAGTGAAGACCGGTGGGGCGAGATAGATGAGGCTCATGCCGAGGACGCAGCCTAGCAGCATGATTGGCGAGTGGCGGAGCTGAACATAGGCGGTGCGGGCGATCATGTTCCAGATTTCTTGCCAGTCTTTGTAGACGCGTGTCGATGTGGCAGACTCGGCATGGCCGAGCCAGATGCGGCCGCCGGTGGATTTGATTTCTTTCGCTAGCGCGCAGTCATCGATGAGGTGATGGCGGATGTGGGAGACGCCGTCGATGCGGTCTATTGCCGCGCGTGAGACGAGCATTGCGCCTCCGGCTGCGCCTGCGGTTTGCCTGGCTGGATCATTGACCCAGTCGAAGGGGTAGAGCATCTGGAAGAAGAAGACGAAGGCGGGGATGAGAGCGCGCTCGGCTGCTGTTTCGCAATGAAGACGAACCATCTCGGAGGTGAGATCGAGATGATCGGCTTCTGCTTTCGTGGCTAGCTGCGAGATGTGATTGGGCGCGTGGACGATGTCGGCATCGGTTAGCAAGTTGTACTGGGCTTGTTGTGCGACGGGATGGTTGAGGCCTTGATGGACGGCCCAGAGCTTGCCGCTCCAGCCGTGTGGCAATGGCGATCCGCTGATGACGTGGAGACGATTGCCTGCGTTGAGCGATGCTGCGATTGCTCCAGTGCCGTCGGTGCTGTTGTCATCGACGAGGATGATGGATAGCTTGCCGGTGTAATGCTGCGCGAGGAGCGAAGTGAGGCACTCGCGGATACTCTCTGCTTCATTGCGCGCGGGGACGATTACGGCTATCGCTGCATTGCCGCATGGAGTGGCGGCATCGAGTGTTTGAGACGTACTCCATAACCTGCCGTGCAACACGACTAGATATATCCAGATAAGGCACGAGAGCGCTGCGATGACGGTGATCATGCGATGGATCTATTGTCGTCGATCGCGATTGCCAAGCGGAAGATGACCAACGCGAACACTCGCGATCTGATCTACGAGTCGTGTTTATGCGCTTCAGATGAAGATGAGAAAAACGCGCGAGTTTTGTCGACGTCTGCAACGATGCGGGTCAAGGCAGCACTAATAGGCAGTACGAAAGCGGACGGTCTGCGCAATCTAACCTAGAGATTCCGAAACCGCATTTCGAAGTTCAATGCGACAGGAGTATGGATTATGTTTCGGAATTCAGTGTTGAAGTGTTTCACGCAGTCGATTGCCTTAACCGCGTTTGCAGCCAGCCTGACGGCAGCGCAAGCCCAGAGACCAGCGGGACAGATGCGTCCTGCTACCGTTCCCGCAGAGTATGTGATTACGCCCTACGGATACTTTCATCCAAGCTGTGTTCAGCACCTGAATAAAGGTGATGAAGTGCGGAAGAATGAGAACGCTATTCGTCATGCCGATGGTACTTATTCGGACATTCAAAGCTGCTCGTTTGCGCACTTTGATGCCAAGGGTCAAAAGGTCTCTGAGGAAGCATCTGCAACGAAAGAGCCTACGATTTCGCATGCGTGGGTTGAGTATGCCGGCACTACGACGAGCAGCTCCTTTGGTGAGCTTGTGGCGGAATGGACAGTTCCACCAGCGCCCAGCGCGAATAACGGCCAGACCGTGTATCTGTTTCCGGGCCTGGAAGACTATGCAGACGTGAAGACTATTCTTCAGCCGGTGCTGGGATGGAATTCGGATTATGTATCGGCTTGGGGTATTGCGAGCTGGAATTGCTGCTGGAGCGGCACTGTCTTCGAGGCTACGCCGCAGAAGGTAGCTGCTGGAGATACCATTCTTGGCGAGATGTGGGATACGTGCTCGGCGGGTACTTTGTCCTGCGCTACTTGGGACATCCTGACATACGATCTCACGAGCGGGAAGTATAGCGAGATGCTCAATACTTCGAGCCAGGGACAGACTTTTAATTGGGCATTCGCGGGTGCGCTTGAGGTTTACAACATCGCTCAATGCGCGAATTACCCACCGAATGGCTCTATCTCATTCCACAATATCGCGCTCTACAACGACAGCTTCTCGCAGGTCGTTGATCCGGCGTGGTCGGTAACGAATTCTTCGTCTGGATTGACTCCGCAATGCGGATATGGCGGCGGTCTGTCACAGCAGGCGAATCTTTATTACTAACAGCAAATCAAAGATCGAACATTCGATGAAGAACGAATTGCTGCCGGGCCTGATGGAGCGGCAGCAATTCAGCATTTTGTCTATGCGAACTTTTTTAGCTCTGGATAGCGTGTGAAGATGCGCTGCTGATCCGCTGCGGAGAGCTGACTGAGACGCTTTGGCTTGTCCTGGGGGCGGGTGCCTTTCTGGTTGAGTACGTTCATCAAGCTCCACTCACGCTGGGGGTTTGGCGGCTCTTTTGCGGGCAGGTCGTAGCGGGTGAAGTCGATGGCGTTCCAGGGACTGTTGGTGGTCCAGTTGTGAAGCAGGGCGAGGCGGAACTCCTCGTTCATGTACCAGCGGATTTCGAGGTCTTTTTCGGAACCTGGCGCGCCGGTGCCTCTTTCATCGAAGCGGTAGTTGATGGCGGCGTTGGAACGATAGTGTTTGCGCCATTCCAAGCCGAATTCACCTTCGGTGATGACTTGCGTGTCGGGCCAGCGTTGCTTGACGTTTTGCAGCCACCAGGTGAGATCTTTGTCGTGGCCGATGGAGACTTCCCAGATGGCGGTGACGAAGCCGAAGCCGTTGAGGGCGTGGCCCTGGTCGAAGTGGATGGCGGTGGTGGCGAGCATTTCGTGATGGCCGACCTGTTCGCCGAGATCGGCGACGGTTTCGATGGGGCCGACACCGAGGCGTGAGTTGAACTTGCCTTCGAAGCCGTTGCGGCGGGCGGTGAGGAAATCGCAGGTCCAGCCATCGAGACAGACACAGTCGATGAAATCTGCGGGGCCCTGGGCGGGCTTCAGGTAATGTTCGCGGCTGGGGTAGTAAGGATAGCAGATGCCGCCGTCCCCGTCGCCGTTGTCGATGGCGTGCTGGCTCCAGATCTGGGCCTGGCAGACGTGGATGCCTTCTTCGGTGGCGAGGAGGCGCATGTTTTCCGAATCCATGAAGCCGGCGACGATGGACTGTGGACGGTAGTGGTTGCCAACCATGTTGGTGATGAGCCCGAGCGCGTCATGCATGGTCTTGCGGATGTGTTCGCGGGTGTCGAACATGGGCGCGAAGTAGCCGCCGGGGATGAAGGTGATTTCATCACCGTAGCGGTCGTGATAGGAGGCGAGCAGTCGGCGGGCTTCCTGATATTCCTTGCGATTGTCGTGGAGAGCGAGCCAACTGATGGCCCAGGTCATGCGGCCGTTGGGGCATCCAGCGGCGAAGGCTTCGCGGCGCGAGCGGATGTGGTCCGGGCTGTTGAGTGGCGCTTCGTCTTCGCCGAGATTGCGGGTCGGAGTGACCTCGATCTGATTGACGCGAACGACGGAGATGTGGGTTAGATAGCGGCCCTGGAATGGCGGCGCTGCTGAACTGGCGAGGGCATTGGAGAGTGGTGACGCGATGGAAAGAGCGCCTGCAGATTGAGCTGCGCTGCTGAGGAACTTGCGCCGTGTCCAGTGGGAAGCCGTTATAGGTTTCATGACATTACTATCTTAGGCTGTCAGAAACCACCGGTAGCAATGGCGGAGCGTTGAGCTCCGCCATATTTTGCGCTTTTGCATGATGGAGTCTATCTCACTCGATAATCGTGGCAGTCTTTCTGATCTTTCACGTTGGTTAGTTCAAGATTGGCTGCTGTGATGGTGCGGTTGTAGCAGCCTCCATTGCTGTCGTGGTAGATGTAGGTCTGTTTGCTGGACTGACCGGTGCTGGGACCAAGGTAATAGCCACCATTAGACAAGACATACTCGGTGGAATCTTGCGTGGTGACTTCGTTACTGACATGCGACTCGAAAATCGGAAAGCCCTCGAAGGTGCGCTTGTGATCGACGGCGTATTTCTGATCGATAGAGGTGACCTGAGGCACGTCGCCGCTGGAAAGGAATGTATCCGAAAGATTGATGGTGAAGGGATACGAGACGTGGGTTTCCTCGGTGGTGAAGAAGGGACCCTCCTGCGTGGTGGTCTTTGCGTCGACGGTCGACGTCTGGACTTCGTCCTGGATTTCAGCAGGAGTGGTGGTTAGTGAGATGTTGGTCACGTTCTTAAAGTTGACCACCTCATCGACAGTGCTGACAACGCGGCCGTGTGAGGTGTTGATGTAGCCCGAGATGGTGAAGTTATGGCTATTGGTTGTAGTGATAGTTCCTCCACCGATGCCAGAGGAGTTGATCGAAACAGTATTATCGACGGTGGGATTGGGCGCGGTGAGCGTGTTCTTTGTTACTTCGCCTGTAATCTTCTTGCTGCCGTGGTCTTCGTTCAGCAGCAAGACAGCGTCAGTGCTGAACCAGCTGTAGGCGTTGTAAACGCTGATGCCGATGGTATGTTGCTGGCCATCACTCAACTGCCCGGCAAACGGCGTTAGATCGATGCGGTAGGGCTTGAAGTTGAGGGTCTGCACGCCGGGGATGGGGGTCCAGAGATAAGGATCGAGGCCACCGGTATAGATCCACGGAAAGACAGGAGCGACGCCGGCGGGTGTGCCATCGATGGCTACTTCTACTTCACGAAAAGAAGTGTCCTGGCAGTCGCCCAGCGTTGGCGCCAGGCTGGTCGGCACGCAGAAGAACCACTGTTCTTCGCCTGAACTGTTCTGACTTTGTGCAAAGACATCGAGATAGGCGCTTTCGATGTTGGTGGGCAGCGTGAAGCTCTGGCTCAGCACGGGATTGGCGGTATCGATGGCGAAGGTGCCGTTGGAGTTGTTGGGTATCGGCAGTACGGCATCGAAGGTGCGCGGAGCTGGATTGGCAAAGTCAGCAGGATAAAACTCGAGGTTGAATGTGCCGTGGATAAATGAGTTCAGACCAGGCTCAACGATGTTATAGATGGCCGCGAAACCGCTCTGCGAACTCTTGAAGAGCGCGGAGTAGTCGGTCAGGTCACGCTCGACATGCCAGGTGTTGGTCTGGTTCTGGAGCGGTTCTGCAGTTGTGCCAAAGTAGATATCAACGTTACCGAGAAAGATGTTTCCGGTGCGATCATATTGCACGCCGGCGTCTATGGAGAGATCGCCCGTGAAGACAACCTTGGCCCACGGTCCGGGGCACTTGGATGGCGGAGTATAGGTGAATGGCTTGTTGCTGTAATCGCCGAAGGCTTCGTCAGAAAGTAACGTCACGACGCAGGGTTTGGTGTGTGGGCGCGGAACAGTGGGATCTGCGGTCGCTTCGAGAGAAGAACCGATCTGGTAGCTGTTGGAAGATGTGGAAGACTGAGCGTGTGCTGGAAGCACGATCAATGCTGCCAAAGAAGCGAGCAGAACACTCTTCATGAATCGCGTGCCTGGGGTGTGGGATTGCATGGCGTCATCTCCTTGAGAATCTTGTGGCGGGGATCGAATGCCGCGCCATTGATGAGGGGCCCTGAAACTGCACGAATTGTAGAGCAAAGGAGATGATGCTGGAAATCAATACTCAGATGGAGTAGGAATCTTTGGCAAATGCGACGATAGTCCCGGATTTACTTATGCTCTATTTGCCTTCGCCCATCTCTTCGTAAAGCTCTTGCACTTGCTTGCGGGCTTTGACAAGGGCTTTGCGGCCTGCGGCGGTCGCAAGATAGACCTTGCGGTTGCGGCCCGCGACAAGCTGCAGCTTTGACTTGAGCCAGCCGCGGCGCTCCATGCCGTGCAGCAGCGGGTATATAGTGCCGGGGCCGAGGCGATAGCCGTGACGGCTGAGCTCGCGAATGATGCCGAGGCCGAAGATTGGCTCTTCAGCGGCGTGATGCAGAACGTGCAAGCGCACCAAGCCGATGTACAGATCCTGATTCTCGGAACGGCGTGATGGCTTCTTTGTCATTTTGATATCTAAATTGAATTGGTCTCGAAACCATGATAGGTTGCCGCGGCGCAGATGAAGCTTTCATGCCGGCATGAATTTGCAGGATTAGAAGAGATCGGCGATAGGCGGAAAGGTAAGTAGAACTCCTAAACAAAGCAGAGCCAGCGCTGCGATGTTGGCTCGCGAGGAGATGCTACGTGTGCACCAGCGCAGATGAAGGATGATCCATAAGAGCAGCCAGAGAAGGATTGCGCAGGTGGTGACGCCCGATAGCGGCCCGGTGGGGCGATAGAAGATCATGGCCTGGCGGAATTTTGGGAGTTTGTCGCCGAGGATGGAGAGGATTGCGAGCAGGAACGATGCGGCTCCTGCTGCCAGTGCGGCGGCCGTACCGGCACCGTTGGAAATCTCTGCGGTCTGTGATGCGTTTGCTGGCTGCATGACTTATTGCTCCTGCACGAGGTGAATGGTTGTTCCACCCTGAACCGGGGCTACCTTGTTGAGCATGGCGCCGAAGAAGCCTGCGATTGCCGCGGCGAGGAACGACACTGTGACGAAGGAGAGCAGAGTGGTTCGCAATTCGCGGTGATGGCGGAGGCTTGTGCCGTAGCGGAGCACCATCGCAGCGGCCATGGTGATGGAGATGGCGGCGATCCAGGCGATGTGCTCTTTCCACTCCATACCGATGGAGTGCCAAGCGCTGGTGGAGGGACTTGCGATGAGAAGGCGTTGTGGATATGCGGCAAGGTTTGAGGTGCCAGGCGGCGGAACGGCGCGGTACCAGGGATAGACGATGTAGGCTCCGGTGAGAACGGCGAGCCATGCGAGGGCGCTCATAACGACGAGCCAGACGCGAAGAAAATTTGTACTGATTGGACTGGCAAGCTTCGAGGCGGACGGCTGGAAATAACGCCGGATTTCGACGATAGCTCCGGAGCAAGCGAGGAGATAAAGCGCGCCGAAGAGCATGCCGTGGATCATGGTCCAAAGACCGTGCGATGTGATTTCCATAGAGTCGACCCTCGGTGTGCGGATTCAGAGAAGTTACTGTGAACCGTGATGCAATGCCTGCTGCCAGAGGAATGCATGATCGGCGGATGGTGCTTTGTCGTCGGCTTTGTCGTCTTTGCCCCAGGTCCAGTAGAGGCCGAGGTAGGCGTAGTTTTCTGTTTGCCCGGCGATTGAATGCCCGTAGCAGAAGAGAATCTGCTGATTGGGATTGCGTTTGAAGTGGTAGTAGCCGCCGAAGTCGATCATGGTGGAGGCTTGCGTTTGTGGGGCGGCGACGCCTTCCTTGCCGTGGGCGAATACTTCGCCGCCAAGTTCGAGGCGCTCGCTTAAGGTGTATTTCAACAGGAAGCCGCCGTAGGGGAAGTTGCGATAGCCGGTTTGCGGGACGAGGGTTTCTCCTGCACCGCCGTCGAGAAGCCATTTACCGATGTTCTTCTGCATCCAGAGCGGGAGGCGATACCAGACTTTGCCGACGCCGAGGCCTTTGTCGTAACTTCCGGTGGGCATCTCGAACATGGTGAAGGTGCCAATTTGCGGAATGTGCTTCGACTCTTTGATGTAGGCGATTTTTGCGCCTAGCTCCATGTCGGTGAGACCGAAGTTGGTGGGGCCTGTTCCGCTGGGCAGATAGACGGGATTGTTCAACGGAGCAGCGACGCCGAACGGAAGAATGGCGTGGAGCTGGACGCGAGGGATGGCTCCCCAGTTGAACTCGAACGCTGGGCCAGAGGAATCCATTTCGACAGGAGTGCCGTCGGCTGTGCCGAAGATGTAGAACTCGTAGTGATGCAGGTCGACGGGAACGGGATCGTCCGTCTGATAGGGTGGTCCCTGCGCCAGCAATGCCGGGCTCGCGATAGCCATGCACAGGACGAAGAGGAGAGCGGAGAAGCGGTGCACGGCTTTCATCTGCGAGACTCCGTGAAGAGTGATGACCGTACCGAGGTGTGATTCGGGATAATTCTTCAGGGAACAAACTCGCAATCAGCAGATGCAGATTGCTGAGAACATGCGAGCAGAATCGAATACATCCCTCAGTGGCTAAAGCCACATTCTTTTTGCAGATCTGATGGCACGAGTGAACTCGTGCCCCTTCAAAGCATATTGTTTCTCAGCAGCCCTGACGCAATCGGCATGTGTCGATTTACCTAGTATCGAGATTCGATAGTGGCATGAGTCAAGTTGCGCGGTCAACCGATGTCGAAATTCGATTACGAAGTGGTTAGATGCTTCGGATATGTGGTGATTGTTGTCTTTAGGGGCTTTTTTATATTGGGGAGAATTTAAGACAGGATCAGCCGAAGAACTGATTTCTTTAACTTTTTACATTCCGGATTCGCGCTAGTTGGGACTGCGGGCTCTTTCTATAAGGCATCGGCCCGGCGTATGTTGCGCCGGGCTGATGAGTTTTGTCTCTCAGGGTTTGAGGTAGCGGGCGAAGAAGCTGGTCTCTGCCGCGTAGGCGTGGAGCCAATCTTTGTGGAGCAGGAAGTCGTGGATTTCATCGGGGAAGATGAGCTCTTCGAGTGGAACGTGCTGCTCGCGCAGAAGGGCGATGAGCTTGGGGGTTTGTTCGAACTGCACGTTGCGGTCATCGTCGCCGTGGATGAAGAGGACGGGTGAGCGCCAGGTGGAGACTGACGCTACAGGCGACGATTCGTAGGCGAGGCGCGCGAGGTTGGGGTTGGCGGTGGGGTCGTAGCTGGTGTTCCAGTTGCCTAGCTCGATGTTCCAGTCGTGAACGCCGTGGAAGTCTACACCGACGCGGAAGAGATCAGAGGCGCGACCGAGTGCGAGCGCGGTGAGATAACCGCCATAGCTGCCTCCCCAGCAGCCGATGCGGTTGGGGTCAACGTCGGAGCGGCTGGGGAGGTAGAGGCCCGCGCCCATGACGTCGTTGAATTCGCTGGCTCCGGCGGTGCCGTAGTTGAGGGCTTCACGGAAGTTTAGGCCGTAGCCGATGCCGCTGCGGTAATTGATGGAGAGGACAACGTAGCCCTGGCTGGCGAGGTACTGATTCATGCCGTAGGCGTTGTTGTAGTAGAGCATGTAGTGCCAGCCGAGAAGCATCTGACGACGTGAGCCGCCGTGGAAGAAGACGAGTGCTGCATGTTTTTGCGTGGCGGAAGCTGGCGGGAGGAAGAGCTGGCCGTGAATCTGCATGCCGTCAGCTGCAGAGAAGATGACCTGCTGCGGGACGACGAGCTGCGATGCGGGAAAGTCCTTGGGGATGGCAGCGGGGTCGAGGTCTTCGGGTGTGCCGGAGCTGGATGCGTCTCCTCGGACGGCGGCTACGCGCATGGGCAGGCGAGCATCGGAGCGGAGCATGAAGACTGTGCCATCGCTGGCGAGTGCGGGAAAGACCTCGACGCCTTCTCCGACGGTGAGCGCTTCGGGTTTGTAGACATTGGAGGAGGAGACGGAAAGCTTCCAGAGATGCCTGCGGTCGATGTCCTGCTGGTTTGAGGAATAGACGACGATGGCGCGGTTTTGACTGAACGCTGCGTGTTCCACTTCGAAGTCGCCTGGAGTCAGAAGCGAAGCGGAGCCTCCGGCGGCCGGCACGGCGTAGAGATGAAGCCAGCCATCGGCTTCGCTGGGGAAGACGATCTGGTTGCCGGAGGTCCAGAAAAGCTGGTCTTCGGTAGCGAGCTCGTGGAAGACGCTTCCCTGCTCTGCTGAGGCTGTCCAGAGAACTCGGGGCTGGCCGGTGGCGATGTCGGCGATGTGGATGGACCATGGAGTGGTGGTTGAGCGGTCGGGGGCGAAGTCCAATTCGTTGTGAGCGGTGGTAGTGCGAATGAAGGCTAGCTGATGGCTGTCAGGCGACCAGGAGGGGGAGCGGTCGCTGTCGGAGCTGGGGTCGAGGTAGACGAGTGATTTAGTCGCGAGGTCGTAGACGCCGACGAAGCTGTGGTCGCCACGGTCGCTGACGAAGGCGAGATGGGTGCCGTCGGGCGAGAGGCGGAGGGTGCTCAGGCTTCCGCGTGTGTGGAGGAGCTGGGTAGGCTTGGACTCTTCCTGCTTCGCCGCTTTTGTCCCTGACGTGAGATCAATGGTCCAGAGCTGGTTATCGAGGACATAGATGAGCTGTTTGCCGTCGTGGGTGAAGACGGGGGAGTGGCCGTAGGCGATTTTGACTGGCTCGGAGGGCTTGCTGCCCTTGAGGGAAACGAGCCAGATAGCCTGCTGGATGCCGCCGGGGAGTTCGGCGGGGTTGGCGGCAGGTTTGGAGACGGCTTCGAAGTCGCCGCCGCGGACGTAAGCGATCTGCTGCGCATCGGCGGACCAGGCTACGTCGCCGAGGTCTACGCCGTTGTCTTCGGTGTAGTGGGTGAGCTGGCGGACGGTGAACTTGCCGTGATCGGGCTCAGCGATGAAGAGATTGCGACGGCCCTCGGCGTTGGAGAGCCAACTAACGCGGCCTAGCGCTGATGCGGCCTGGAGCTCGGTTGGAAATGGAGCGCTTAGGACTTGCTGGAGAGTGAAACCAGATTGAGCACGGGCGGTAAGGACGAAGCAGACAACAAGAGATGTGAGGGCAAGGAAGGACTGCAGTCTGCGATTGAGCAACTGGGAGATTTCCATTTCCGGATACTTGCATCGCGGGGAGGAAATGTCCAGATGGATTTGGCGGGGAGTGAGGAGCAAAGCAGAAGCAGATCCTTCGTCGCGTTGCTCCTCAGGATGACAACTCAGACTATCAGTGTGCGTCGTGGAAGCTGTCGCCGGGGAAGTTGGGTATGCCGAAGTGGCCGCGGAGACGGAGCAGGTCGACGGGGTTGAGATTGCCCGCGAAGGTGACGAGGCTGACGGAGCGGGGAGTGACGAAGAGAAGAGTGCCACCTTTGACGGTGATGCCGTCGGTGGCGAGCCAGAGGTCAGTGGCGTCGGTGTGCATGGGATCGCCGGAGCGGCCTTTGGAGACGAGATGTTGCCAGCCGTGGGCGTGATAGGTCTGGCGGAGATCCTGGATGACTTGCGGGTCGATTTCGGCTTCGTCGTGGAAGCGATAGAGGTGGACGGCGACTCCGTCTAGTTTGCGCAGGGATTGGCGAGCCTGGGCTTCGGAGTCAGGGAGCAGGCCGGAGACTGCGCTGAGCATGGTGCGGTCGAGGACGAAGCTGTTTTTAACCTCCGCAGACTGGCCGATGTAGGCGAGTTGCGGTGGAGTCCATTCAAGGGAAACGGGAATGGAGGGTGATGCGGATGGCACAGGGACTGGAGATGGGGAGGGCTCGGAGTACTGGGCCTGCGCAACGACAGCGAGCGACGCGAAGAGGCATACGAGCGCGAGATGTCTCGGAGTGGCCATATTGGGCGAAACACTGGCGGATGGAGGGAAGTTGCGGGGGCTAGAAGAAAAATCCGGAGAAAAGCGGGGCGGGACGAGGCATCGGATGGTGGCTTTTCGCCGTCTCTGAGGTAGTTAGAGGAAGTTGAGGATGAGCTATGAGCCGGGATGAGAATGGGCGCGCGAAGTTGAGAATGGATCGGCGAAAGTTTGGGGCGGCGCTGGCAGTATTGGGGGTTGGGATGGGAACGGAGATGTTTGCGTCGACGGGCGAACCGGAAGTGCTGCAGTTGAAACGCAATGGATGGATGCCGAACAACGAGCGACTGCCTGTTTTGCTGTATCGCGGGGCGTTTGCGGTGAAGGGTGATGTGGCGGCGGAGATGGAGCGCGTGTTTGAGCAGAATGAATGGCCTCCGCAGTGGAGGAATGGGGTGTACCCGTTTCACCACTACCACTCGACGGCACATGAGGTGTTGGGGTTTGCCGCGGGATGGGGGCGGATCATGCTAGGCGGCGAGGGCGGGCATGAGGTGCGGGTGAATGCCGGAGATGTGGCGCTGTTGCCTACAGGTACCGGACATTGCCGGGTTGAGGCGAGCGAGGATTTTCTGGTGGTGGGGGCGTATCCCGAGGGGGAACACTGGGATATCTGCCGGTCGGCGCCGGATGAGGCGGCTGTGGAGCGGATGAGGCGGGTGAAGTTTCCAGCTTCGGACCCGGTACATGGAGCAAATGGGCCGCTGGTACGGCATTGGATGGCTAAGGCGTAGACGCGGATTAGCTAGCTGCCGTCTGGCCAGCCGCCGCGGTGAAGGACCATCGGGAAATTGGGCAGAACTGCGGGCGTAAGCGCTTTGGAGCGCCAGCCGCCAAGATAGGGTTTGAGTCCGAGGAAGAGCGGCGAAGAGTGGGCGGTACCGTCGCCTGTGATCTCTCGGAGCTGTTCGCGGAGGGTTTTCAGGGGTTCGCCGAACTTCTGCTCCCATGAGTGTTCGATCTCTCTGAGGCGGTGCGGTTGCTCGTCGCGGAGGGCTCGGCCAAGATCGGTGAGTGTGATGGCGCGGAAACGGCTGCCGGGGGATTCGGGCGCCTCGATTGCCATGCCGCGAGCTTTGAGGAAGGTCATGGCCATGGCTATGGATTCTTTGGAGACTCCGGAGAGTGCGGGCAGATCCTTTAGGCGTAGGCCTTGATCGGGGACGAGACGCAGGATGTTGGCAGCGATGGCCATTGAGACGGGTGAGCCGGTCTCGTAGTCGATGGCGAGGGACAGCAGGGGTTTTGCGAGGAGTGCGGAGAGCGGAAGCTTTTCGGGGTCGATCTTTTGGGCTGAAGCAGTGACGCGTGACTTCTTTGCCGGACGACGGCCTTCGTAGCAGAAGAGGCCGAACTTGAGAATCGGCATGCAGTCGGGTAATGCGGGATCGAACCTGGACACGATGGCGGCGAGGGATTGGCGAAGGCCTGAGTAAAGGTCTGCTCCGAAGCGGTTGCGCCAGCGGTCTTCGATTTCGGCCTGAAGGGGACGCCAGATTTCGATGGCGAGCTGGCCGCCAGGCTTTAGGGTGATGAGCCATTCGGAACGTGGGGGTTTGGGACGCGCATCCGACGGAGCAGGCTGGATGCGGATGTAGCCCCAGCGCACCATACCGGGCAAATTGGCGGGTGTGCGGGCGCGGCGTTCGAGTTCTGCGACGGTGATTGGCCCTTCTTGCAGATGTTGCATGCAGTTGGTCCACATGGCGAGAGAGGCCAGCCATGGAGCGGCCAGCGCACCGGGAGTCCTGCCGTAGAGCGTGGTGGCGTGGGGGAGGCGGTGTTCGGCTTCGTTGTCGAACTCGATGGTGAAGGCGACCAGCGCGTAGGAGAGAAGAGCAGTCAGCGGACGTTCTACAGCGTGGGAACGGTGAGGAACAGCCATCGCCGCCATTATCGATCAGCGAAGTGAGGTGCGCACGCCGAGTGGAAACATCGGCATGAATTTTAACGATGGGCGAAGTGCATGAGGACGTGCGTGGCGAGAGCGACGGCGGTGATGAGGATGCCGGCGGCTACGGGTGTTCGGGTGCGCCAGAGGCGGACGGCAGCAGCGATGAAGATGATCTCCGGCAGGATGACGATGAAGAGGACGTGCGTCCACTCGATGCGGTCCAGGTGAAGCGACGGGACAAGCAAGTTGGTGAAGACGACCAGACCGAATGCAGCGAAAGCAAGGGCTAGTGCGAGGCCCATGCCGGTGAGGACGCCGAGGGTTTTGCGGGTGGTGGAGTTCATGGATTTCTCCTGAGGTGCGGGAAGTTTAAGAAGCCAGGCGCGGAGTGCGCATGCGGATTGACGAAGGATGGCTGCAGCGCTGCCGAGGGACCAGAAGAGCGATTCCCACTCGCCGGGGATGTAGTCGAGTTCGCGCAGCATGGCCTCAGCCCATTCCTCGGAGATGCCGGGAGCGCGGCGAACTACGGCGGCGAGGAGGTTGCGGGCGACGGTGCGGATGCGACTCATCGGATGCGTACTCCGAAGAAGGCGAAGGATTCGGCGGAGATGGTTTTGCTGGTGGAACGGGATGGTTCGGCGAGATGGTTGGCGCGTGCGAATTGGAGCCCTTCAGCGGTGAAGCGATAGATGTGGCGCGGCGGTTTGCCGGGCTCTCCCTGCTCCCAGTCGGTTTCGAGAAGCTGACGCTCGGCGAGCCGCATGAGGATGGGGTAGAGCGTGCCGGACTTGAGGCCGGTCTGACGGCTGATCTCGTAGCCGTATTTCCAGTCGAGCGGCTTGTGGAGCAGGACCTCGATAATTTGCCGGGTCTGAGGGGTGAGACGGAGGTTCATGAAGACAAACTCTACATATGTAGAGTTTGATTGTCAACGACATTTTCCTGACCTGAGGATTTGTCGAGCAAGCCTGGAATATCCGGTCCCACCGTGCAAGCGGCCAACTCCTGTGGGCCAAAACCGCTGGCATCCATGACGAGTTGCACGAACTGCCAAATAAGAGGAAGTCGCAGGGCGGTACCGGCAATTGCCCAAGCGAAGCTTATATGCTCGAGAGCTCGGCCTAGTGCGCGGATTCCCTCTTCAGCGGAGTTTTGATCGGACGGATCGTAACGCAGACGACGGATGGAGCGGAATGGCAAGCTCTCGGCGGGAAGAATCTGGAGACCGATTGGATTTCGAGCTTCGAGCCAATGACGCAGTTCGGTACATGGTCCGCAACTAAATGCGATATAGAGCTTTGCCGGAGCGCCTGCATGATAGGGCCGCCAGCGGGGGAGCCAATCGTGCACTTCGGCGCGATAGTCTTGCCAGGCGCTGCCGAAGCGCTGCCGAAGATCCTGAGCTTCGCTCCATCGAGCGATGCCAATGCTGTAGATCACACAGATGAAAGGCACGAAGAGAAGCCATGGATTCCATAAGAGTAGAGACCAGGCGAGCGCGACGAGAAAGCACGAGAGCTGCATCGGGTTTGCGAAGTAACGGTAGATGCCGCTGACTACAAGCCGTGACGGCGGATCGTAGGGAATGGGAGTGCCATGACCGCGCTGCGCGAATTCCATTACTGCGCCTACGCCGGGAAGAGCAAGCATCGCGATGCATTGCAATGCGATCTGACGCGACCAGCCGCGCATGGAAAGAAGCGGCTGCCACGCTGAGGATGGATGCAGCGCAAAGGCTAACTCCGGCAGGAAGTAAAGGAAGATCAGGCAGGAAAGAATTAGCTGCAGACTGGCGCGCGCGCAGAGATGAGACGTTGAGATAGTCCAACGACCAAGACACAATGCTGGAAGCAACACGAGTAGTACCGCTACTGCTTCTCCGATGAGCCAGTGTGCATGTAGTTGCACCAATGGCCGGCAGGCAGGCATGGCAAGAAGATCAAGAGCCACAAAGCCAAGAACTGTGCCTGCGACAGGCAGCTTCACTGGAACAAACTGTGGGAGCACGCCCCACAACAGGATCCAGCCGAAGTACAGCTCGATCGGCATGCCTGCGAAGGTTATATCTGCTCCCGAAAACGACCACCATTGGGCCACGCCGTTGAGGTGGGCCAGTGCCAGCAGAGTGGGCACCGTCCAGAGTGTGCCCAACAAGCAGCCTATGAAAATACGAGGCTGACTGCGTTGCCGGATGCCTGCAAATAGGCAAAGCATCAATGGAACGTAGATTCCACAGAAGCGAATGATTTCTGTACGTGTCATTGTTTTGCTTCAGTGGGCGTTGCGTTGGATTCGATGAGGTATTCCGCGGCATCACGGACAGCGGCACGCTCCCATGGCGTGAAATACCAGGCCGGATCGAGTTTTCGGTCGAAAGAGATACGCCAGGAAACACTCGTATGCTCTTTGTCCAGTGGGGTCCATCGGACTTCAGAGGAATTCCAACTGATCCATTGGGTGAGCTTTGAGTTGTCACTCACCGTATCGAAGCGAATAAGGCCGGGCTGTGATTCGGCGACGCGCATCATGAGATCTCCTGGAGGATCTCCCTCAGCGCCAGCGAAATGGATGATCCGATATGAGCCGATGGCCGAACCGCTTCCGTAAGCCTGCAGTGGACGGGGAAAGCCGATGCGTAGAAATGCAGGTAGAGGCGTATCTATGCGGGGACTGCTGGAGAGGGCAAGAGCAATCGCGCTGGCGGGTGCATGGATCGTTTCGGTTACTTCCACGGATTGAGTGCGCCTGAATGATAGCTGCGGAGTTACGCCTTCAAAGGCCATGGGGATGAGAATGATCGAGATACAACTCAACTTTGTAAACCGCTTCCTTCGATTGTTTTCTGAGATGACGCCCACGACCGCACCAAGTAGATAGAAGAGTGGTGAGGCAATGAGAATGCAAAGATACCCTTCACCCATCAGCGGGGCTACGATCAGAAGAGCTATCGTAATGCCCTTCATTATTCCACCGGTGATGCTCTTCGCTTTCGGAGTGAGCGCGAGGAGGATCGTCAGTACAGCCGGGATCCCAAGGAACATAAGGGAGCTATGGCCGAGTCTTTCGTGCATCAGCAGACGGTACAGGATAGAACCTGCGCTGAGAGCGATGGCGAGAAAGATGATCGACCATTGTACGGGTGTGAGACTGCGGCTCATGGTTCCAGCTCCTGGTTTATAGCGACGACATGTTCTTCAAGCCCTGCGGTCCGTCGCGCTCAGACCGCGGGGAGAAACTGAGCTGCGCGTAACAACGATGTGATCTTTGCGCGAACGGGCCGGAGTACTGGAAGCTTCGTCAGGGCATAGAGTTTCCAGCTCAGATCCAGTGTTCCGTCGGCTAGTTTTCGAGTGCGTTGCTGATTTGGGGATTCATCGTAGAGAAACATGATGAGAAGTCCCATCTGCAGTGACCAGAGAGCAAGCGGAAGCAGCTCCTGTAGGTCTTTGGGCATGCGTTCGGTCTCGATCGCGCGTTCAAAGATGGCGATGCTCCGCCGGCGAATTGCTTCGGTACCTTTTCCCAGGCAGGAGAGAGGATGCGCGGGCTCGCCGGTGTAACGAAAGACGACGCCGAGCAATTTACGATCGTCTTTCGTCAGATCGAATTTTGTATGCATCGCGGAGGCTACTCGCTTTTTAAAGTCCGAACTTTCAGCGAAGTGTTCCTCGCAGACGCGGTCCTGCTCGTTCTGCACTGCTTCGTAATAGGCCTGAATGATTGCTTCTTTGCTGGGGAAGTAATAGTAAGCCGCGCTCTTGGCGACCTTAGCCTGCTCGGCAACGGCCTGCATGGTGACGTTATCGAAGCCTCTTTCACGAAAGAGCGTGAGTGCCGTTGCATAAATGTGGCGGCGAGTCTGTTCGCCCTTGTCAGTTGATGGATCAGATTTGACCATGGTCAAATATTGCGCCACGTACCATCAAAATTGCAAGATGTTTTTTGAACCTGGTCAATTTTATTTGGAAAGATGCGCTGAATTACTGTTCCACACCCATTATTTGGAACGCCTTTGGTAATGGCGATCAGCTCAGATCGATAGATGGATGTCAGGCTTGACTCTACGTCGAACGCAGGGTGCGGATTGGGTCGGCTTGGGCGGCGCGAAGGGCTGGCAGGAGTGACGCGAGGGCAGCGATGAGGATCATCATGGCTGCGCTGGCAAGATAGATGAGCGGGTCGGTGGCGGTGACTTCGAAGAGGAAGGACTGGACGAATTTTGCGAGTGCCAGCGAGATGAGTATGCCGGTTCCGCAGCCGTAGAGGGCGAGGATGAGGCCGGATTGAAGGATTAGCTGGGCGATGCTGGAGCGTTGGGCTCCAAGAGCCATGCGGATGGCGATCTCGTGTGTGCGCATGGAGACGGCGAAGGAGATGACGACGTAGATGCCGGTGATGGAAAGCAGAAGCGCGGCAAGGGCGAAAGCGCCAACGAGTTCGGTGAGGAAGCGGCGCGGTGCTTCGGTTTTGGAGAGGACGTCATTCATGGGCTGGATGTCATCGAGGGCCAGCAGCGGGTCGACCTCAGCTACGCTGGCGCGAAGGATGCCGGGCATTTGATTAGGAGGAATCGCGGCGCGAAGGATGATGTAGCTGGCGAGGGCGACAGAGCGGGCATCGGTGGCTGATGCGCCGTAGAGGGTCGCGGGCTGGCGGACGGGAAGGTACCACTGGTCGTTGGGTTTCGCGTCGCGCGCGCCGATGCGGGTGTTGCCGACGATGCCGACGACGGTGGCCCAGGGCAGGCCTTTTTTCGGATTGCCGACGTGCATGCGTTTGCCGATGGCGTTCTGGCCCGGCCATGAGTGCTGCGCCATGGACTGGCTGACGATGATGACAGGCGGCGCGTTGGGGCCATCGTCACTGGTGAAGGTGCGCCCCGCGATATGGGGGATGCCGAGAGCCTGGAAGTAGTCCCCGTCGACGGCGGCGAAGGCGGCGAATTTGAGCTTCCATGCTTCTGTGCGTTCGCCCTCAAGCGTGTAGGCGGACATGGCGGAATTGCCTGCGGAAGGAAGCGAATCGGCAATGCCGACAGAGGCAATACCGGGCTTGGAGCTCAAGCGATCGATGAGTTGCCGGTTGAATGTTTCGACGGAGAGGTTGGTGGGATATTGCGTGATAGGCAGGCGGTATCCGGCTACGAGAACGTGTTCGGGTTGAAAGCCGGGATCGATGGCGAGCATTTTCTGGTAGCTGCGCAGGGCCATGCCAGAAGCGGTGAGGAGCAGAAGAGCGATGGCGATTTCAGCGGATGCGAGGACAGAGCGGGTGGAGATGCGCCGCCCACTGGATGAAGCTGTTCCCTGCCCTTCTTTGAGTGCTGCGACGAGGTTGGTGCGCAGAGCCAGGAGAGCCGGGGCGAGACTGCACACGATTCCGGTGAAGAACGTGGTGGCGAGAGCGAAGCCTACGACAACACCATCAATGGAGATGGAGTCGAGGCGAGGCAGGGAGTCTGGCAGAAGACGCGTCACCGTCGGCAGAACCAGGGCTGCGACGGCGAGGCCGAGCAGACCACCTGTAAGACTGAGGAGCAGGCCTTCGAGCAGGGTTTCGCGGAGAATTGCGCCGGGACGAGCGCCGAGGGCTAAGCGTACGGCCTGGTCTCGCTGATTGCGGATGGCGTGGACGAGCATGAGGATGGCGACGTTGACGCAGGCGATGAGCAGGACAACGGCAGCGGCGAAGAAGAGGACGCGCAGTAGTGGACGGGCTTCGCCGGTGACGGCTTCGCTGAGCAGCTTGATGTCTCCGCGGATGTGGATACGGGACATGGAGGCTGGGTAGTTCTGCATGATGACACGGGCGACGCGAGCGGCGTCCTGGGCGGCCTGCTCGACCGTCACGCCGGGTTTCAGACGCGCGATCATCTGGTAGCTGAAGATGCCGGCGTTGGGCTCGGAGAGCTCTTCGGCGGTGAGGCTAAGCGGAACCCAGAGCTGAATCTCGTCTAGGTGACCGCGCTGCAAAGGAAATTCAAAGCCGCGTGGCATGACTCCAATGATGGTGTAGACCTGGCGATTGAGCTGGATGGTCTGGCCGAGGACGTTTGGGTCGCGGTGATAGCGGTTGGTCCAGATCTGGTAGCTGAGAACTACGACGGTGGCGTGGGTGTTCTCTTCCTGATGAGAAAAGACGCGGCCGAGGATGGGCTGGACGCCGAGGGTGGAAAAGATGCTGGCGTTGAGGCGGCCTGCAGAGAGGTATTCCGGAGTCGCGTTACCGGAGAGCTCAAAGTCAGTGGTAGCGAAACCGCCCACGGAAGAAAAGGCTGTGGCGGAGGATGAATAGGCCTGGATGTCGCGGGCCGTGACGCCGATGCCGGGATTTTCGCCGACGTGCTCGCCGAGCTGGACGAGGTTCCCTGAATCGGGGAATGGCAGGGGGCGCAGGAGGATTCCCTGGATGAGCGAGAAGATGGTGGTGCATGCGCCGATGCCGAAGGCGAGCATGAGGATGACGGCTAGAGAAAAGAAGCGGGCTTTGCGGAGACGGCGGAGAGAGTAGCGAAGTTCGCTGAGGAATGGGCCCATGGTGCACCTCGGTTGGGGTGTCCGTGCTGGGATTGAGTTTACGACGCAACATACTAAGGACGAACACCAGCCGCGTGGGATTTATAGTTGAGAGATGACCTACTCGCCGCAGAACGGGCATGGAGACGCTGGGAAGGCTCAGCACAATGGAGCCAATAGCGCGCTCGAAACCGTGGATCTGGTGGGGGTGGGGCTGAATGCTACCGATACGCTGATTCATCTGGAGCGGCTGCCTGAGCGCGGGTCGAAGATGGTGTACACGTCGGAGACGATTTTGCCAGGCGGGCAGGTGGCTTCTACTGTCGTGGCCTGCCAGCACTGGGGTTTGCGCACGCGGTATGTGGGCAAGCTGGGTGACGATGCGGCCGGGGCGCTGCACAAGGATGCGTTTGCGCGCGAGGGCGTGGAGACGCAACTGGTGGTGGTGCCGGACGGGGTGAGTCCGCAATCGCTGATTTTGGTGGATAAGACGGGCGAGCGGACGGTGCTGAACCGCAAAGATGAGCGGCTGGTGCTGCGTCCGGAAGATCTGCGCCGCGAGTGGGTGGTAAAGGCTCGGGCGCTGCATGTGGATGGGCAGGATACGGCTGCGGCGACGCTAGCGGCAACTTGGGCGCACGAGGCTGGGGTTCCGGTAGTGGCGGACCTGGATGTGCGCTTTGAGGGCGTCGAGGATCTGCTGGCCAAGGTGGATTACCTGATCGTGAGCCGTGATTTTCCGCTGCAGATGACGGGTGAAGCCGATCTGGAGACGGCTCTGAAGCGCATGCATACTGCGTATGGCGCGACGTTGACGGCGGCGACGCTGGGTGAAGATGGAGTGCTGGCGTGGGACGGACGGGAGTTCCACTACGCGGCGGCGTATCGCGTGCCGGTGGAGGATACGACGGGCGCGGGAGATATCTTCCATGCCGGGTTTATCTATGGGTTGCTGCGGGAGTGGCCGATGCAGCGGCGGTTGGATTTTGCCTGTGCGGCGGCGGCGCTGAACTGCATGAAGGCCGGTGCGCGCGGTGGGATTGAGTCTGTGGAGGCTATCGAAGAGTTGATGGCTACGGGCGAGCGGTATGAGTCGTCACTGCATGGTGCGCTGCAGACGCGGAACTGAGCTCAATTCCCTTCCAAGAAGCATCTGAAGCGCTTCGCGGGCGTTTTGCAGGCAGGTGCGGGCTTCGTCTTCTGACAATAGACCTTGATGGACGGCTTTCTTGCCGATGTCGTTAACGGCGTTGGCTAGTCGCGGGAAGCGCGGATCGATGCCGGTGGCGTTGAGATTGTTATTGACCTCGTGGAGCAGATTGCCGAGTGTGGGCGCGTTGCGGTAACGGGTGCGGATCTGGCGGTGCATGCTCTCGGGAAGGCGCTGCTTGATGGCTTCTTCAAGCACGGAGCGGCACATGACGGCGCTGGCGGTAAAGAGCGCGAAGAAGTAGCAGCGTGTGGCTTCGTCGAGGTAGCGGTCGGCTTCTTCGGAGGATGGCGTGGAGACGACGCACTCGCGGAGATGCGTGGCGCGTGCGACCGCGGGCTCGACAAGATCGAGGAACTCGGTGGCTACAGCGGCGCGGAGAAGATCGTTGTGGCTTGAGTCGAGAGCGAGTTGGATGGATTTCCATGCTGGCGCTTGATTGTTACCGGCTTGCTGGAGGCGGGTAAGCGACGTGAGACGCTGGCGGGCATGCTGGATGAAGCCTTGCTGCATCTCGCGGGCTAGCTGCTCCCATTGTTCGATGAAGGCGGCGGGATTGAGTTGATAGCGATCCCAGAGCTCTTCGTAGACGACGGTGGGAAGGACAGCGCGCAGATTGGCGAAGCGGCCGGAGCGGGCGAGCTCAGCGATAGAGGTGGCGAATTCGCGCCCTGGAGCGCTGTCGGCGGCCATTTGAAGAAGCAGCGTATTGAGACGCTCGATTTGTATGGCCATCGCTGCTTCCGTACCAAGACTGAGCGTGATGCTCTTATCCGATGCTCGTCTCTGGGTAGTGTAGGGGAGTTTCCGGTGATGTGCGGACCGGAAGACGATGCAGAGGTGCGCTGGCGATGCAGAAGTGGGACGCCGGAATGAGGGGTGCGAAATCAGGACTGCGCGGTTTGTGGAGCGGTCCCGCAAATTTCGGTGGTAGCCATCTGGAGAGAGCCCGCGGCTAAAGCCGCATTCTTCCGACAGGCAATTCAGGGACATGAATGCCCCTGCTCCCTCCCAATCGGCGGGGTTATGAGGGGATGAGGGCGACCAGGTCGATTTCGATGAGGGCGTCTTTGGGAAGACGCGCGACTTCAACCGTGCTGCGGGCGGGAGGTTGGCTGCCACCAGCGGCGAGGTGCTCGGCGTAGATGGCGTTCATGGCAGCGAAGTCGTCAAAGTTTTTGAGAAAGACAGTGGCTTTGAGCACGCTTGCGAAGCTGCTACCCGCGGCTTCAAGAATGGCTTTGAGATTGGCGAAGACCTGCGTGGTCTGGGCCTCGATGCCGCCCTCGACCAGCTGCTGGGTTTCAGGATGAAGGGCGACCTGGCCAGAGGTGAAGAGCAGATTGCCGGAGTGGACAGCCTGCGAGTATGGGCCGATGGCGCGTGGTGCTTCGTTGGTGGCGATGATGGTTCGGGAGTCAGTTTGGGAAGCCAAGGGGGTTCTCGTTGAGCTGGTTGCTCATGAGGGTATTTTAGCTTTGGCAGACGCAGCTTCTATTGCGGAGGCAAGAATTACGCGCGGATAGATTCAGCGGGTTGACCATCCGCCGGCGAGCTTGCTGCACAGGAAAACGCAGAGCCATGCACCAACGAGGGCGAACAGGGCTGGAGCGGCCTGTGTACGCAGAATGACGGCTGGCGTTGCGGTGGATCGCAGCCAGTGCAGCCAATCAGTGGTTAGGGAGGACTGGCTCGTCGCAGTGAAGGTTGTCGAGGCGAGACGATAGAGGCAATAGAGTCCGATGAGCAGCGCGGCGAGGCCGGGTAATGCGTGCTTCCAGGGAAATGGTATGGGCGCGGGTGCGGCGGCCTCGGCTTCGATCTGATCCATGACGGAGGCAGCGAAGCCGGATGTGGGCAGGAGCGTGTCTTCGTTGAGAAGAACCTGGTCGAGCGGGTCAAGCTGCGTGTCGGGCTGCTTGTGCTGGTTCATTTGCGGTCTCCTTTCGAGCCTTCTCTTCCCGTTCGGTGTTCAAACCCACTTGAGAACACTGTAGCGCTGGATGGTTCGGAGGCGAAATCGTCGAGGGATGATCGGAGCTGTGGGAAGCGATGGCGCAGGATGTCGCGTGCGCGGGAAAGGCGGGCTTTCATGGTGCCTTCAGGGATGCCCATGGTGGCGGCAGCGGCGGATAGATCCATCTCATGGAAGTAGAAAAGGATGACGGGCTCGCGGTATTTCTGAGGCAATGCAAGAACGGCGCGGCGGACGGCCTCGTCACGGACATGGCCGTCTAGCTCGGCATCCCGCAGGAAGGGTTGGGCGGGCTCTGGGGCTTTGTCGAGCGGGATGTTGATGGGGGCAATTCGCTTGAGCTCGTTGCGGTAGACGTTGGCGGCTACGGAAAAGAGCCACGTGGAGAAGCTGCCTTCGCGACGCCATTGGGCGAGGCCGCGCCAGGCGCGGATGAAGGCTTCCTGGGCCATCTCTTCGGCACGCGCGCGATCACGGCAGTAACGCCAGGCGAGATTGATAAGAGGCCCTTGCCAGCGGTGGACAATGGCTGAAAAAGCCTGTGTATCACCGGAAAGGATTCGATCCACTAGTGTTGCTTCGGTGGAGCTGTCCCGCTCTGAGCGAGATGAGGAGCCGGACGCGGTTGGCTCTGCCTCTTCACGCGTGAATGCGAAGTGACTGGATGCAACCGCGGTGGGATGAACTTGCAATCGTGATGACTCCTCGGAAGTGCTTGCTCATTAGCGTGGGACAGTGAGCGGCAAAATCCGGTTGCATTCTTTTTTGCATGAGCGGCATGAAGGCTGTCGAGCAGAAAAGTGGCGAGAAAATGCAACCGGCCGAGAGGCCTCCCTGTCGTACCAGGCGAAACCGGGATAGATGCCCGGAGAGGAGGATGCAATGACACACTCTTTGGTGACGCTATTCGACCTGGACCCATTTCGAACGTCCGGCGCCGGCTCGCTGTTCCTGTTTTTGAGCGTACTGATGATCTGCATTTTTACGATGGTCTCTATCGCGATCTGGACCGAGGCGCGGCGCAAAGAGCGGGAAGCCTATTACAAAGCGGAGACGATGCGGCGGCTGGCGGAGAGCTCGAATGATGCAGCGAAATATGCTCTGGAGATGATGCGCGAAGAACAAGTGGCGCAGAGCAGAGACTTTGTGCGCGAAGACCTCAAGCGACGCGAGGGCCTGAAGATTGGTGGATTGGTTAATATCGGCATCGGCATCGGGCTTTTCTTTCTGATGAAAGATGTCGGTGGTCCGCCCATGGTGGGAGCGCTGGTTCTTGGAATTGGAGTAGCGTTGGCGATTTATGGGTTTTTGCTGGCTCCAAGACATGAAGATCGATAACCAGACCACTCGCGCAAACAAAAGTCCGGTTGGCAAACGATGCCAACCGGACTTTTAGTTGATTGTTTGTGCAGCCTATTCGGGCTTCTTATCTTCCTCTTTTTTGTCTTCGGGCTTCTTGTTCTTGTCGTTCTTGCCCTGATTCGGTTTGGCCTGGTTAGCTGGCTTTTGCTGGTTTGGAGTGTTTGGATGTGCCTCCGTACCGGCAGCCGGCTGTGCTGGTTTGGATTGGGCAGGGTTTAGAGCAGGCTTCGGTTGTGGAGTAACTGCTTTTGGCTGCTGCACGGCAGGTTTTGGCTCTTGTGTGACCGGTTTCGCCTCCGGCATAGCAGGTTTCGGCTGCTGTTGAGGATTTGCAGGTTTCTCGGGAGTCGCAGCGTTACGCGACGGTTCATTTACCGGTCTTGTTGTTTGAGGCTGATTGATGGCCGGTTTAACAGGTTGTGCCGGAGTTTGAGCTGCAGGTCTGGCCGGTTGAGGAGGTGCAGGCTTGTTACCCACGGTGGCATTGCCAACGACAGCACGGCCTGGAATGGGTTTCGGTGCGGGTGGTGCAGCCTTGACCGGTACCGGGACTGGCTTGGCGTGAGGCACTGCCGCTGCCTGCTGACCCTTCTCATTGATCAGGACTGGCCGTGCCGCGGGAATTGCCGCAGGCCGGGCAACGGGATGGAAGATGACGGGCTGCGCTGGGGGTTTTGCTGCTGGTGCGGCAGGGTGGAAGTTCTGAACCACAGTGGCATTGACTGTGACTGCGGCGGCACGGGAAGGCCGGCCGGCGGCAAAGTCTTCCTGACGCATAGCTGTTACGCCAACGGTTTTGTTGACGTAGGTGATGTTGGTCACATTCGTCACGTTGGTGATGTTGACGATCTTGACGTAGTCAGTCTGCACATGCACCGCGGGAGCCGGGCGAATGTTCACGATGTTGATCTGGTTGATGTAGGTGGGACTGCATGGATACCAAGGCTTATAGGGCTCGCCGGGGCCAAGCGGAATCCATACCGAGAGGCTTGCACCGCCGAACTGTACTCCTCCGGCAAAGACGACCTGAGCGGGTGACCAGATGGGATGGACTTCCCGGGGCCCTGGAATCCAGCCCCAGCGACCGTTCATGACGACCCAGCGGCCGTAGTGGAAGGGCGCGGCGCCCCATGGCTCGTCAGCTACCCAGGTCCAGCCATAGAAAGGACGGTTTACCCAATGACCGTAGCGGTAGGGAGCCCAGCCGGCCTGGACACGCGGAAACCAAATTGCGCCGTAAGGAGACTGCGGTTGCCAGTCGCCCGAAGAATCAAGCATGTCCACGCCAGGCATCTCGGCGCTGACATATTGGAGCGAAAATGCATGCATCCGGTGGGAATCGATGCCATCTGCCCAGCTGCGGAAATCATCTCCGCCGGCGGGCCCAAGAGGCTGCGCAAAGACAGGGTTGGTGCCGGCAATCTGGAGGGATTCATCGGGACCAAGGTGAGCGTAGAAATCGCCGCCACTGTGGACATCGACGAAACCGTTGTAACGGAAGACAGAAACGACAGAATAGCCATCATCGCGATCGACATCCACGCGAAATCCTGCCTGGCCATTGACGGTAAGCGCTCCGTTGGGCGTTTGAACGACCAGTTGGACGCCTGGTGGCAGGCCGTTGTTGTAGAACTCGGCAGAGCCCTGACCGAGCCCGATTACGACTGTCTGGTAGTCGTTGTTGATCAGCGTGAGGTCGGTATTGTGATCGAAGTACGTGCGAATACCGGCTACATACAACGCGGCTCGCCCGTCCGGCTGGGAGTAGATGCGATCTCCAGGGTTGACGGGCATGTTGGGAGAAACCTGGTCCCAACCGTCGATACCGGACGGCTGAATCATCACGTTGCCCTCAAGATGAAGAACCTGCGCGGCGCTGGGTGGGGGGTCGGGTTGAGCTTGTAAGGAAGTGGCAGCGAGCACAAAACCGGAAAGAAATCCGGAGAAGAGCAATTTTCTGAGGTGAAACTTGTCTTGCACGTGCATTTTGAATTTTCCTCCGGGAGAGCGTTTGATGGTTCTCTGCCCGTTGCTGGGAATATTTCAATTTAGTGTTGTTCGGAACGAAGTTGCTCGAAACAAGGTCGCTCGAAACGAGTGTTGCACAGGGGATTTAACCCCTGAAACTCGAAAAAGACTCTACCACGCGATAGATTTGGGTGGAACACATAGCTACGAATTGACGTAAGGACTTCATAAGGATCGAGAGGAGCAGCGGGATGCGATACGGAATGGCGAAGGCGGGATGGATAACGGCTACAGTGATTTGCCTGGGTTTAACTGGCTGCTTCCGGGTGAGCGTGGATAAGGACGCGAACGGTAAAGAAAAGAAAGTACAGATCGATACGCCGTTTGGCGGGGTGCACGTGGACACTGATCAGACGACGGCCGCTGATCTGGGTTTGCCGGTGTATCCGGGGGCTTCGACCATCACGGACGATGATGGGCACAAGTCGGCCAATGTGCACCTTGGCTTTGGCGACTGGCAGCTTCGCGTGAAGGCGGTTAGCTATCAGACGCCGGACAGCCAGGACAAGGTGATGGCGTTTTACAAGAAGGCGCTGGGACGCTACGGCGATGTAATCACTTGCCAGGGCAATTCTCCTGTGGGGACCCCGGCAGCGACGAGCGATGGCCTGACATGCGCGGATGACGGCAAGCATAACAACGTGAAGTTCAATGAGAAGGATCTTGCTTCGGGACTGCAGTTGAAGGCTGGATCAAAACGGCATCAGCACATTGTGGGACTGGAAGACCCGAAGAATGGCAAGACGCGGTTTTCGCTGGTTTTGTTGGACCTGCCGGCCAATGTAGGAAACGATGGAGATAAGGAGTAGTTCACAGCAACGGTGTACTGTACAGGATTGCTCCGTTTTGGTCTGACGGTTTAGCTTCAAGAGTAAGAAGGTTTGTTTGGAAGCTACGTGCCAGCGTTGTCATGAATCGTTGCGGGAGGACGACAGGTATTGCCCGTCGTGCGGGTTGCCGCAGCTTACATTTTCTCCGGAGAGTGCAACGCCGGCTACGGGAGGCGAGCCACCGCCGTTTTATCCGCCTGGATCGCAGGGTGTGCACAACATTGTGTGGCGCGATGCGATGAAGGCTTCGCTCCTGCTGGCAATTCCAGCGGGACTGATGTGCCTGGCCCCGGGCGGGTCGCTGCTAAGCCTGTTCTGGATGGCCGGTGCAGCGGTGTGGGCGGTGAGCCTTTACTCCAAGCGCACGCACGTTGCATGGATTTCCTCCGGGGTGGGCGCGCGCATTGGGCTGATTACCGGACTGATTGGCAGCTGGCTGGCGATTTGCATACATGCCGTTGGTCTATGGATGGTTCGCTTCCAGTTCCACGAGGGCGGCCAGATCGATTCGCTGTGGAACTCGCAGATTCAAAACTGGCTGCAACTGGAACAGCGATTGTTATTGCAATCGGGAGAGTCTTCTGCGGACGTAACTTCATACATTCACATGCTGAGTGGATTTATCAGCACGCCGGAGGCGCGGGCTGGGTCGATTGTGGGCGGATATGCGTTAATCGCCGCATTTCTGGTGCTGATGGCGATGGCTGGCGGAGCTCTGGGAGCACGGTTTCTGACGCAGCCGCGCCGACCGCGCAGTATATCCTGAGTAGTTTTCGAATCCAGCAATAACATAATGGGATATCGGAGCGCGCGGGGCTGAGGCCCTACAATAGAGCGAAGTCTGCATAGCGAGAGAGCTTTATGAGCGAAGCGAAGCAAGCACAACTGCGCGAAAAGGGCCGGCTGATGTCAGCCTCGGAGATTGAGCGGACGCTGGTCCGGCTGGCACACCAGATTGTCGAAAAGACTGACGGAAATGACTCGATCACACTGGTCGGCATCAAGCGGCGGGGTATTCCGCTGGCGGAGCGGCTGGCGAGCCTGATCGGGACAATTGTGAAGAAGCCCATCCAGACGGGCGTGCTGGATATTCAGTTTTATCGCGATGATTTGAGCACTCACGATGTGCGGCCCGTGGTAAGCGAGGGCGAAATCGGCTTTGATGTGAACGCGCGCCATGTGGTTTTGTGCGATGATGTGCTGTACACGGGCCGGACCATTCGCGCGGCGCTGGATGCCCTGTTTGCGCATGGAAGGCCGAGCTGTGTGCAGCTTGCGGTGCTGATTGACCGTGGGCACCGGGAACTGCCGATTGAGGCAACGTATGTCGGCAAGCATGTACCGACGAGCAGCCGCGAGATTATTGAAGTAAAGTTCCGCGAAGTGGATAACGACGAGCAGGTGCTGCTGGTCGAGCGGGTAGACTGAGCAGTTTATTAACTACGGATTATTCACTGCGGGCTTCGCTGGTGAGCGCTGAAAACGAAGCCCAGTCGTAACCGGTGTTCCGCTTTCTACGAAAAGTAAAATTTCGGATTTCCAGAGCCGAACGGTAGCACTGGAGCCGGACGCTGTATGATGGCCTGTTTGTAAAACCGTATGCCAATGAATCCTTCTGCTCACGCCCGCGTGGTTGGTCCTGTTCGTGTGCCCACGCCGTCTTTTCCGGTTTCGTCGACGTATTCAACCGGATCGCTGCTATCGGTCACTTCGCTAACGCCGGAGAGCGTGAGCCACATTCTGACTCGGGCGACGGCGCTGGAGCACGAAGACCCGCTGGAGCGCGCGAAGCGGTTGGCGAAGCGGCGGATCGCGCTACTTTTCTACGAGTCGTCAACGCGGACACGCACCAGTTTTGAGCTTGCCGCGAAGGGGCTGGGCGCGGATACGACGCTGGTTTCAAGTTTGTCATCGAGTATCGAGAAGGGCGAAACGCTGAAGGATACGGGGCTGACGCTGCGCGCGCTGGGTGCGGAAGCGATCATTCTGCGGCATAACTCATCGGGCGCTCCGTGGCTGCTGGAACGAGAGACGAAGCTGCCGGTACTGAATGCGGGCGATGGGATGCATGAGCATCCCTCGCAGGCGCTGCTGGATCTGCGCACGATGCTGGCGCACTTGCGCGGCGGTGCAGAGACCGTGACAGCGGACACGCTGGCAGGCGTAACGGTAGCGATTACAGGCGACATTCTGCACAGTCGCGTGGCGCGGAGCAATGCGCTGCTGCTGCCGAAGCTAGGTGCTCGGGTGGTGCTGTGCGGGCCGAAAGAATTGCTGCCGGATCTGGCGACTGAAGCGGGACCGGGAGTTGAGATCGAGCGGGATTTTCATAAGGCTCTAGAGCAAGCGCAGGTGGTGATGATGCTGCGCATTCAGGCAGAGCGGCTGGCCGGCTTGCAGCTTGATCTTGAGGAGTACAAGGCAAAGTACCAGTTAACGGAGGCGCTGCTGGCGGCTCATGCGCCGAAGGCGCTGGTGATGCATCCGGGGCCGATCATTCGCGGGCTGGAGTTGACGGGCGAGGTGGCAGATGGGCCGCAGTCGGCGATTCTGGAGCAGGTACGGCATGGAGTGGCGATTCGGATGGCGCTGGTGGAACGGGCGCTCACGGCGGGGGTGAAGGCATGAGCGCGAGCACTATTCTGATTCGCGGTGGACATCTGATCGATCCGGCGGCTGGTGTGGAAAGCCGCAAGGACCTGGTGCTGCGGGATGGACGGGTCTCGGAAGTTACCGATCCGGGAAAGACGAGCCTTGAAAAGGTCAAGAACGGTAAAAGCAAAGCGGGTAACGGGACGAACGGCGGCGGATCAAATGGAGCCGAGACGTTCGAAGTCATCGACGCCACCGGACTGACCGTTGCGCCGGGATTGATCGATATTCATGTGCATCTGCGTGAACCGGGACAGGGGCATAAGGAGACGATTGCTACCGGAACTGCGGCGGCCGCTGCGGGTGGATTTACGGCTGTGGCGGCGATGCCGAACACTGTGCCAACAAACGATTCGCCGGAGATTACGCGGTGGATGCAGGCTCCAGAGCGTGGGGCATCGGTGCGGGTGTTTCCGATTGGGGCGGCAACGCGCGGGCTGAAGGGCGAGGTGCTGAATGATTTTCCGGCACTGAAGGCCGCGGGTGCAGTCGCGGTAACGGACGATGGACACCCGATCCTGAAGGACGGGACCATGCGCGAGGTGCTGATCCAGGCGACACGCGCGGGGCTGAGCGTGGTGCAGCATGCGGAGGATACACGCATGACGGGCGGTTGCAGCATGAATTACGGCCCGACAGCTTTCCGGCTGGGGCTGCGCGGCATGCCTCCAGCGGCGGAGTATGGGCTGGTGGAGCGCGATATCCGGCTGGTGACGGAGTTGTCGGCCAACGGCAAGGGACGTGGCGGGCATTCGCCGCATTTACACGTGGCGCATACCTCGACAGCTCAGGCTGTGGCAGCGGTGCGGCAGGCGCGGCGCAATGGGCTGCGAGTAACGTGCGAGGTGGCTCCGCATCATTTTCTGCTGACGGAAGAGCACGTGGCGGCGTACGACACGCATGCGAAGATGAATCCGCCGCTGCGGTCGGAGGCGGACCGGGATGCGATGATTCAGGGCATTCTGGATGGCGTGGTGGACGCGATTGCTACGGATCATGCGCCACATGCCGCATTTGAGAAGGAAGTGGAGTTTGAGCGGGCTCCGAATGGCATTACGGGCCTCGAAACCGCGCTGGGACTGAGCTTGAAGTGGCTGCATGGCGAATGGAAGCTGCCGCTGGGCCGGGTGCTGAGCCTGTTAAGCGCGCAGCCAGCGGCGCTGCTTGGTTTCCGCGGGCGCGGGACGCTGACGGTGGGCAGTTTTGCCGACGTGGTGATTTTCGATCCGAAAGCGGAGTGGGCTTTTCGCGCGAAGGATTCGAAATCGAAGTCGAAGAACACGCCGTTTGACGGGTGGACGATGCGCGGGAAGGTGCGGTGGACGATCAGCGAGGGACGGGTGGTCTTTCAAGGCAGCTAGAACCAGCGGAGAACGTTGAGCAGACCAGGTTGAGACGCGAAAGTCCGTGTGGGCGCAGCTTGCATGTGCTATAGTCGGACGCGTTTCCCAGAGGTTTGCATTCACTGGCGAGGTGTAGTTTGCCCGGCAACTCTCCAGCAAAGGTCCGGCTGCGTATCAGTTCGAGCGCCACGATGCGGATAGCGCCGTTTGTCTATCTGGCGGCGACGCTGGTGCTGACGACAATTGGCGTCTTCCAGATCTTTCAATTTGCGGCCCTATCGGACGAGGTAATTGCCAAGGCGCAGCAACCGGCTGCGCAAACAACAGCTTCGCAGGGCGCGAGTAGTGCGTCTGAGCCGACGGTCGGCGGCAATCGAAGCTACATTGTGAGGCGTACGACGCAGGGATCTCCGGTGCAAGTCAATGTCTCGCCGGCTGCGGCAAATGCGGCTGACGGCTCGAAGCCCCTTGACCTGAGCGCGTTGGAAACAAAGCTCAACGACTTTCGCTGGATCTTGACGCTGATTCTGGCTTCGGCGGGACTGTTTACGGTGGTGCAAGGAATCGCGGCGGGATTTAACGCGCAGAACTTTCAGAAGCAGGCGGAGAGCGCGATCAAGCAGCTTGAGCTGGAATCGACGCGAGCTCTGGAGAACCTGGAGACTAAGTCGAGCAAGGCGCTGACTGACTTTGAGACGACTTCTAACGAGAAGTCGCAGGATGCGCTTGCGCATCTGAACGAGGAATTTCAGTCGGCGATGAAAGATCTCGATCAGGAAGCAAACTCGCGGGTGCAACGGCTGGAGGAGCTTGAACAACAGGTTGTGACGCACTACCCGCTGTTTGAGAAGGATCGGGCGCATGCATTCAGCGCACTTCAAAACCGGATCGCGCGATTTTCACTGGTGAAGAATTCGGCGGATGGATTTGACCAGCGACGGAAATTCTATGAGCGAATCGATCTTGGCGAGCGGCAGGAGATACTTGCGGTCGACCGGGCGCTGGCGTATGAGATTGCCGGGCAGAACGATCCGCCGGCGGTTTTTGCCGACCAGGCGCGGCAGCTTGCGCAGTTCTACTGGTCAAAGTTCATCTATGAGAAGAGCCTGGGTTATGGATCGCTGGACGATCTGGAGCGGGCGGAGCATCTGCTGGAAATTGCCAGAAGAAAGACTGCGGCCGATAAGCAGTTCCAGCTTTTGAATGTGCTGGGCAATGTGCGCCTGGAACGACACAAGGCGAAGGTGGCTGCCGCCCGATTTCCGGCGGGACAGACACCTGCGGATGATGGGGACCTGGCAGGGGCGAAGACGGCGTTTGAGACGAGCATCGAGCAGCATCCGGACCAGATCCGCGGGTATCACAATCTGGCAGTGATCGGTGTGTATTACAACTACCTCACTGACGAGGCTGCGCTGACGGCGCAGCTCAGGAGGGCAGTACGGGTCCTGGAGCAGGGGCTTTCTCACCAGAACTGGGAGACGCAGCCAGTTCCTGAGTTTCGCTGCGGGACGCTGTACAACCTGGCTTGTGTGCATGCGCGACTGGCAGTACTAGACGCAGGCACGCGTAGGCAGGAGTGCGAAGCAGCGCTGGCCCGGTTGAGTGAAGCGGCCGAGCTGGGGTTTGTTCCGCAGGAAGATGTGGATGGCGATTACGACAAGGAATCGGGAGACATCTATCCGCTGCTGCACGGAAAGAAAATCAAAGCAGCGGATGGCGGAATGGTGACAGAGGAAATCTGCGACGCGGAGATGCGCGGTAAGATTCTGAATCTAAAGCGGAAACTATGTATGAATTCGCCCGCTCAGCAGTGAGCGGCGGGTTGGCAAAAGAGATCGCGAACGCGCATCCGCAACGGATGCGGTTCCAGCGGAATTATGTGTTCTGTACGCCCTGGATCATAGTTCGTCCCTTCTGAGTGCTCCCAGTATACGCCGAACCGGGAATATTGGGAGCAATTCCTATACCCCATTGGATGCGGATATCGGCTGCAGGGCGCAAAGCGTGAACTTTAGCCTTTGCGCCGGTAGAGGATCTGGAACTCGTAGCCATCGTTGGCCGGGAAAAGCGAGGCGACGTGACGCAGACGCTCCGCCAGTGCCGGTGCGGCGAGGAGCGGGTATTCGCGCTCGCGCAGGTCGTGGTAGTCAAAGTCGAGGGCCAGCGAGAGCATGTAGATAGCGAGAGTGTCGGAAAAGGCTGATTCTTCGTAGTTTTTGCGGGCGCGCTCGTCAGGCGGCGCCGGCTTGCCATCGCTGCTGGTGATGGGTTCGACAGCGCGGCGGCGGGCCTCCCAGGCGTCCTGGCTGGTTTCGCCACGGACGCCGGATTGGGCCTGCGACCAGGTGAGATCGGCGAAGCTTTCAGGGACGCCCACGGCATCGACGAAGTTGTGGGCGACGTTGATGAAGAATTCGAAGGCTAAACCGAAGCGGTCTTCGACGAGGCGCGTGGAGATGAATACGGCTTCGATAGAGCCGAGGGAGACGTTGCGATGGCAGACGGCGCGGTCGCCGAGTTCGACGGAATAGTTGGGCGCGGCGATGGAGTGGTCGCCCTCGACCATGATGAGGGGAACGAAATAGTAATAGCGCTTGCCGAGCGCCGGGGCCAGCGCGCCGGGTACTGCACCGACGAGACGCTCAAGCTCTGGCTGAGGAACGCGCACTTCGCCCCAGGCGGCGTAGTGGACGCCGTTTGGAGCCTGGAGAGCGGGGATATTGGCTGCTACCTTATCCGCTGACCAGGGACCTGGAGGGAGGACCTGGCTGGACGGATCCGCGGAAGACTGAGACGTGCTTTGTACTTGGGTGGACACAACTCCTTATACTAAAGCGGAGCGGCGGCTCGTGCGCGCTGTGCGCACGGCGGGAGGGTGGAATGACGAGTAAAGGCGCGACCTGGAACGAGGATGGACTGGCTGGGAATACCGGTGGCGGAAATTCCAAGCGATTTTTAGGCTTCCCGCTGGAGGGATTTGGCCTGTTTACCAGCCTGCTGCTGACGGTGAGCTCTGGAGTACTTACGTTTTGGTTGATGACCGGGGTGGGCATCTTCGGGCTGCTGATCTGGAACCAGATGCTGCATCACCATGTGAATTATGCGGATAGCTATTTGTATGTAGGATTGCCGTCGTCGATTATCGTTCTGGTGATTGCTGCCGCGATCTTCGGCACGCTTTGGGTGCGGGCTATGATGGCGCGCGCTCGTCACCAGTTCTAGTTCCCTTCCCCGAGAGCGGCGGGATCAAATCTGTGTAATACACTCGGCCCATGTCCTGCATGGGCTTTTGTATTTCTTCCCGTATGCGCGATTTCCGGTTTCGCGGTTTCCGACCTGTTCGATCAACGGCGTTATGGATTGCGGCTGGAGTGAGCTGCTTTGCCGGGCTGGCTCCAGTGCCGATTTATGCGGCGCATAAGCATGCACGCTCTGCGGCTCCCAGGATTGCCGAGGCGATCGATGCGGTGCTGGCCGAGCCTGCGCTGCAGCATGCGCATTTTGGCATCAGCGTGACTGCGATTGATGGGCAGAGGCTGTACGGGCTGAACGATGCGCAGCTTTTTATCCCGGCTTCCAATGCGAAGCTGCTGGCGACGGCAACGGCGTTTGCCATGCTGCCAGTGGACAGGCTGACGTGGACGACGAACCTGGTGACGAGCGGGACGGTGGATGCCACGGGCGTGCTGCATGGGGATCTGGTGCTGCTGGGTGCGGGCGATCCAACGATCAGCGGAAGGAAGTATCCGTATGCGGCGCCGGACCGGAACAAGCCAGTAACTTCAGCGGCAGAGACGCCGAAGCCCGATCCGCTGGCTGCACTGGAGGCGATGGCGGACCAGATCAAGGCGCAGGGGATCAAGAGCGTAGCGGGCGATATTGTGGGCGACGACACGTTCTTTTTGAGCGAGCCGTATGGGACTGGATGGAGCTGGGAAGACCTGATGTGGAGCGATGGCGCTCCGGCGTCGGCGTTGACGGTGAATGACAACACAGTGAAGCTGCAGATGCTGTCGCCTGTCGCGGAGACGCCCGTGAATGGTGCGGGTACTGGTGCGCAAGGAGCGGCTCCTGCAACGCCGGCTTCCACGGCGTTGGGTGCGCAGGCTTCCTGGGCTCCGGATACGCCGTATTACATGCTGCAGGGAACGATGGTGCTGGCGGCACCGGGAGTAAAGGCTGCTCCGGGTATGGGGCCGGGGATGGATCGAGCACTTGGATCGCGCGTGGTGCGGGTGTGGGGAACGGCACCAGCGGAGGGTTTTCGTGCTTCGATCGCGATAGACGATCCGGCGGAGTACGCGGCGCGGTCATTGCTGGCGATGCTGACGGCGCGTGGCATTACAGTGGCGGGCACGGCGCGGGCGCGGCATCGCTTTGAGACGACGGAGCCGCAGTTTGACGCAGCGCAGACAGCACAGCTTACGCCGCTGTCGTTGACGACTGTGGAGGCTCCGTTGGAGGGGCGCAGAGTGCTGGCAAGCCATGTGTCGATTCCCATGGCGGAAGATCTGACGATGACCGACAAGGTGAGCCAGAACCTGCATGCTGAGCTGCTGCTGAGGCTGTTGGGACGGCTGCTTGCGCCGGAGTCGGGTCCGCAAGCTCCGCATACGGCTGAAGAGGGCGGCAGTCTTGCGGGCGGGACATGGGTGGTGAGGCAGTTTTTGCGCGAGGCCGGTGTTGATCAGGATGATTTTTATTTCTTCGATGGATCAGGTATGAGCGCGAACGACCTGATTGCGCCACGGGCCTACACAACGCTGCTGACGTATGCGGCACGGCAGTCGTGGGGCGAAGCGTGGAAGGCGACTTTCCCCATTGCGGGTGTGGATGGGACGCTGGGGCATCGCTTTGAGAATTCGTCGCTCAAGGGGAGATTGTTTGCGAAGACGGGAACGTTGATGGAGGTGAATGCGCTCTCGGGGTATCTGACGGCGAAGAGTGGAAAGACTGTGGCGTTTTCGATCCTGGTGAATGGACATCTGCCGGGAAGTGAGGCTGAGATTCACGCGATTGACCGGATATGCGAGGCGATTGCGGCGGCGGAGTGACGGGTTGCGATGAGATGTGTACGAGTGGCGCAAGCTATCATCGAAACAGATGTTCTTGCAGACCATGCGAAGAAAAATTGGGACAGGCCTGATGGTCTGCGGGGTTGCTCTCAGCGTATTTGCAATGGCGGGGGCGCTATCGGGTTGCAAGCCTCTGCCGCCGTCGAAAGATCCGAAGCTGTTTACGCCAGAAGAGGCCAGAGGCGCACAGGTCTTTCAGACAAAATGTGCGCGATGCCACTATCCCACAACGACACGCGGGTTACACGGGCCGGGATTGCAGGCGATCACCAAGGTGAAGTCGATGCCCTCGGGAGCACCACCGACAGATGAACGGCTGACTGCAACGATTCTGCATGGGCACGGAATGATGGAGCCGGTACCGATGAAGGATGAGGACATGCCGTATCTGCTGGCCTATCTGCACACGTTATGAGTAAAGAGCTGGAAGACAAGAATCCGGAAACGATAGATAGCAGCGCGAAGAAGATTCCGCTGCCGGGCATGGTGGCGATCGCGCTCTACATGCTGGTGCTGGCAGCAACTGTTGCGTTTGGCGTTGTTGGTAAACATCTGCCGTGGATGATGATCGTCCTGATGCCCGTCTTTGTTGTTGCCGCTTTTGGGCTGCTTCGGCTGTTTCGCTGGGCATGGGCGCTGACGATCTCGGCATGCTTTCTGCTGATGACCTACAACGTGTGGCTGTTTCTGGAGCAGAAGCAAGCGGCAGGTGCGATCCAGGGGTTTCTGAATCTGCTGTTCTTCTTCTACCTGGTGCGCGAGGATGTGCGGTCGCGGCTGCGGTAGCTCCATAACTAAAGTAATTGCGTTCCTCATCTCTAAGTAGATTGTGAGCTATATACTCGTGCGTGCCCGATTGTGCAGTGAGGATTTTGCACGAACCGGAGCATAACTTCGGGGCATATCGATCTAAAGGAGAGTACTTATGGCGAGCGACGGAAAACCGCTTCCTTCTCAGACGGGTCCTTCGATTCACGAATCAGCATCTTTTCGCAGCTACGATCCAGGACAAACCGACTATAGGCCGCACTTTACTCGGTTCCTGTCATCCAGTCCCACTGGCTCAGATCGTTGTGCGGTTACGGTCGTCGGACAGATGAATAAGGAGATGGTGCGTAAAGGGGTGCCGATGAGCAAGGAGCACTATGATGCCGCGACCGATTCGCTATCGCGAGGCGACAAGCTCTGCGGATTTCTGCAGGCTGAAAACAGCCATGTACTAAAGAGCAACGGTACGGGTTTTGTATATAACGCCGGGAAGGGCTTTCATTTTGTTCTTTCCTATTTCAAGTAGTGGAGAGATATTTCGAGGTCTGCTGCATCGTGCGAGCTTGTTGCAGCAGACCTCGGCGATTGTGTCACGATCCGGCCCGCAAAGTGGAACGCTCAATACATCAGCTTGAGCATAGCCGGCGTGGGGAAAATGGAATTGGAACGATGAATGTCACCGGCGGTGCCGATACCGGCAAGAGTGAATCCCCACAGCCACTCGGGCTCGTCGCGTGATGAGCCCAGCTCAATGCGACGATAGCCGAACTGCAATCCGCAGCAGTTCCAGTTGTAGATAGCCTCTGCGCCGCCGTACTGGAGAGAGCTGCTGGTGAAGTTGTAGCTGCCGGTGAGGCCGACGCTGAGGCCTGGATCGGAAGGTTTACCGAAATACAGGAATGGCTGCACGAGCTGGGTCTGGATGACGGAGGCGGAGCTGCCGCTTTCATCGGCGGCGTTGAGCAGGGCGTGGCTGAGGCCGATGGTCGTGCGGCCAAAGCTGTATCCGGCAAAGAGATTGTCGGCGCTGAAGCGGCCAGCGATGGTGTCGTAGTCAAGATCCCACTCGATGCGGAGGTTATCGACGGCTTCAAAGCGCATGCGCGAAACTAGGGGAGCAATATTTCGCGGCCCGGTTAGGTAGGAGATACCGGTCAGATCGAGCGTGGAATCGAAGACGTTGCGGCGGTTGGGAATGAGGGCACCGCCGAAATTGGGATCGATGAAGAACTTCTGTGCGATCTGCCAGCTCGCCCATTCGCGGGCCTGCGGCTGGCAGGTTGGGGTTTCCGCACCGTCGTTGCGGACGCGGGCAGGCGGGCCGCCGACTTCCTCGCCGAGGGAGTCGAGATTGGGAACGGGCTGGTTGGCGGATGACTGCGAATCATTGTCTTCCGTGGCCTCGCAGGGTTTGGCCTGCGTATCGCGCATATAGAGACGTTGAACTAAGGAGAAGCCAGCTTCGTTTGTATTGGTCGCGATATCGGAAGTATCGAACTGCAGCACGTCTGGCGCATTGTGGATGCCGGTGACGTAGCGATAAAAGATGTCTGGCTCGATGACATGACGAAGCTGACGGTGCATGCCGGGCAAGTTGTAATCACGTTCAAGCGCCGGAGGACGGATATCGAGGGAGAATTCGACATCGGAGCGGTTAAGACCGTTATGCTGCACGGAAGGGATGCCGGAATTTGCGCCGGTGAGGTCCGGGGTCTGACTGCCGGAATATTCGGTCGACCGGACCGCAAATTCAGGCAGAACGTTCCAGTCGCCGAGGTGCAACGGCCACTCGATATGTGGATAGATGTCGACACGTCCCACGTTGCGGGCATGGAACTGCGGCTCGGCGCGGTCCATGTCGCCTACCGATGAAGAGAGGCCCCAGTAGAACGGATGTTGGGCGAGACCAACCGGCAGAGGACGGTCCACTGCATCGAAGCGGATCATCGGCAGGTGCAGGATGCGAGCTTCGGGGACATCAACCACCGGTGTATTGGAGTTAGCTGAGATGCCGGCAAAGGTCTGGAATCGCTCCATCACGAAAGCTGGCACGTAGCCGTTGTGGTTGTGCGTGAATTCAAGATCGCTCTGCACCTGAGAGCTGGTTGCCTGTGCCAGATTTTCATCGAAGGCAAGTCGATAGATGTAACTGGAGAGATATTCGACGGAGCCTGAGACGCGTGTTTCGGGGCCGAAATATTTGCGGCCAAAGACGAGGACATCGGCACCGCCCTGATTGACGAGCTGCGGGGTGGTCTGGCCCGGAAGCGTTTCGTGAATGCCGCGATCGATGAGGCCGTCCCAGCGTGCGGTGAAGGCGTCGAGGCCAGGACCGCGGTAGCGGAAATTGCCATTGGGTGCGTAGCCGCGCTTGCTCCAGTATTGAGCGCCCATGAGCATATCCATGCTGCGGTTGATCGCCCAGTAATATTGCTCGCCGAAGACGAGGCCTTTGACTCCGGAGTCTTCCGCGCCGTCGAACATGAGACCCGATTCGCGGCCGGTTTCATCGAGATTGCGTCGTAAAAAAGGCAGGTAGGCGAGCGGGACACGCCAGAACTCGAAAAAGGTGTTGCGCGTGGTGGCTTTGTTGTTCGCCACCTCAATGGAACGAGAGATCAACCGCCAGTCCGGATGGGGAAGACGGCAGGAAGTCATGGAGCCATCGACGATGCGATAGGCGTTTTCGCCTGTCTGAAGGAGGATGCGGCCAGTGAAGATGAAAGGATCGGGAGTGCTGTAGATGGTGGTGCGTCCCATGTGACGGACACCGAGGGTACCGGTGACGTCGTAGAAAGCGGCGGTGTTGTCGTGAACGTGAATTTCGCCGTGCGAGGCTGTGAGAACGATATCGCTGGAGCCTCCCTGCAACTGGAGGTGCCCCTCGGCGGTGACGGTGTCAGTGGAATGGTCGTACACGACCTTGTCGGCGTGCAAAACGTAATTTTTGTAGTAGACGACAACGTCGCCGTTGAGCGTGGATATTTCGCCGGCGTGGGTCTGCTCGCGGGCTTCCCAACGGATGGGCGTACCAGTCTGAGGAAGCGGTTCAGGACGAGCGATGGGTAGAAGCTGCTGGCTGGGATCGTCCGGCACCTGGGGTGAATTGGAAGCTGTTGACGCGGCCTGAGTTGCGGCCTCGGTCGAGGTACCCGCGACAGGTAACGTGTTAGTCAACACCTGCGCCTGACTCTGCTCATGACAGAGCATTAGCAGCGTGATACACAGGAAATAGCAAGAACGCTTCACCGAGTCCTAGCCCAGCATAGCAAAGCAGTTGGGTGGTACTTAGATGAGACGCAACTTGCACTGCTCTGGCTGCAAAGAAAAGCCGGCTCTCTCACACTGCGCTGCGGTCACGCGTGACCGAACTCGCATGATAAGGAGTGTTTTGGCCCATCCTGTTTTCTCTGTGATTTCTTCTCTTCGATGCCAGGAATGTCCGGGTGCCCGAGTAGAAGCGGGTGAGTACCGGCGAGCAGTAGCAGCGCATGCGCTGCCAAAGAAGGGAAACAGGTTTTGAGCAAATCGGCGACAGCCCACCAACAGCAAATCCAGCCGCACTTTGATGAGTTTGACGCGCAGGCCGCGAAAGCTCGTGGAGCGGAGCCTGCATGGAAGCAGGAAGTGAATCAGCGGCTGGCTGCGCACCGCAACCGCAAGCCTGAATCACAGGATGCGAACGCACAAACAAACAACGCGGCGCGACCGACGACAGGGCGCGCGGCGGAGGCTGCGGCGCGTGTTGCCGCGCGGTATGCGAAGGCCCCTAGCTATCAGCAGGTGCTGGCCGGCGCGGACGCAGCAGTGCGGGCTGCTGGTGCAGCGGCAGAAGCAGCGCGGAGCGCCCATGCGGCGGCGCAGGCAGTGCTCGCAGGGCTTGAATCCGTTGACACGCAGCCGCAGCAGGCTGCGGCATCGTCACGCTGGCAGGATCAGCCACCGGCCCAGCTTCGAATGGAACAGACTCGTGTGGAACAGGAAAGCCCACGGCTGACTCCATGGTCTGGAGCGCAATCCCGGTGGGAAGATGCCGTGCCGGTTGTCGAAGCAGTGCCTGAGCCGGTTGCGGACGTCTGGACAGATATGCGGGTGCAGCCCGACCCGGAGCTTAATTATCGACGGGAGGAACAGCACTACTACCGGCGGGGTAATGAGCCGGTTGAGAAGGAGCTGTTCACGGATGAGCCATTCGATGAATATAGGACGGGAGACGCGGTTTCGCATGCAACCATCGAGCCGGTGCAACATCTGCCGGCGAATCTGATCGAATTTCCTAGAGAACTGGTGGCAACGCGCAAGGCGCGACCGCGGCGCGCTGAGGGACCGCTGTACGATCCTGAACACGAAGATCCGCAGTTGAACATCTTTGACATTGAGCCACAGATGGAAGTTCCCGTGGTAGTAGTTGCGGAAGCAGTGGCACCACCAGAATGGGCTTCGATTGAGCTGGATCATCCCGAACAAGGGTATGAACAATTTGCGCACGTTGAGGCGCATCCAGGGTACGTCTACACGCGTATGCCGGAGATCAGCACGGCTTATGAACTTTCGGCTGGAGCAGCGGCGGTAGCGGTTGAGGAACTGCCGCTGACGCAGCAGAAGGCCGCTCGACCAGCAGAGAATGTTGCGCCCGAAAGCCGCATTCGAAACGCCGTAGTGGCTTTGCCTGAGTATGAGCTGATGGTGGCCAGCTGGAGCGACAGGCTGCTGGCGCTGATTGTCGATGGAGCGCTGGTGACGCTGGCGTTTCTGGCAGCATCGATGGTGGTGATCTCGGCCACAGCGCATCCTCCATCTGGGAAGTTTGCGATGATTGCGGCGATCTGCGGCTGGCTGGTCTTTGCGCAGGTTTATCAGCTTCTGTTTCTGAGCTATGCGGAAGAAGGTACGCCGGGGATGCGATATGCGCGCATTGCGCTGTGCACTTTTGAGGATGACAATCCGACACCGGCACAGATGCGGAAGCGGATTCCGGCGATGCTGACGAGCATATTGCCAGCGGGACTGGGCTTGATGTGGGCGCTATGGGATAAGGATCATCTCGGCTGGCACGACCGGATGACGAAGACCTATCAGCGCAAGTATTAAGTCGAAACCAGATCTACAAACAGAAGCGGCAGAGGCCAGGCCTCTGCCGCTTCTGTTTTGCGTGGAGTTCCTTACCAGCTTTGCGCGCGTAGAGCAGCGACGCCGGCGCCGAGGATGCTAATCGAATCATCGGGCGGAAGGACTTCGAGGGAATAGCTTAGCAGCGGGCTCATCCGGACCATGGGCTCAAGGAAGCTGCGCAGGATGGGCAGTTCAAGGAAGCGGATATTCAGGCCTGTGTAATAGAACTTGCCAGGCCCACCGAGATGAATCATCGATGCCGTGGCGGCTGCAAGAGCTCTGTGCCACAAATCGACGAATTCGCGGCAGCGAGCGTCACCCTGCTTAGCGAGGGTAAAGATTTCTTCGGGCTCGAGGTCGAGGAAGCGCAGGCGCATGGCGCGGTTGCCCATGATGCCTTCAAGATGGCCTGTACCGCCGCAGCCGCAGTAGCGTTCTTTGGGGTCGAGGGTGACGACAGTGTGCCCGCCCTCCCAGACGCCATCGGATTGAGGCCAGCGGCCGTAGCCGATGCCGTTGCCGAGAGTCCAGACGCGGATGAGGCGATCGAGGTGACCGCCCGTGCCTACAAGACCCGCGGCGACAGCGTCGGCGTCGTTCAAAACGTGTACCGATGCCTTGATGCCTTTGGACACAAGCACCTCACCGAGAGCCTCGGCCATGCGGACACCCTTGATTTGCTGCAGGTTGGGTGAGTCCTCAACCACTCCATTACGCACGATGCCCGGTACAGCCACGCCGATGGCGGACACTGGCTCGTTGGCTGCGGCAGCGAGAGGCGCGATTTCACTGGCCAGAACCTCATAAAGTTCACCGGCAGGCAAACCGATCAGAGCTTCAGATTCGAGGGGATCGGAGGGATAGCGCAGGATCTCGCCTTCTAACTTCTGTTGACCGAGCGAGCCGGTAAGGCGTCCGGCTACGATGTGTTCGGTCATCACTACGCCAATTGCTGTAGTCATCGGGGTCTCCGGTTCGATGCTGACGATAGTACCGCTTTGTATGTCGAATGAGCCAACGTCGAGAACGCTCCTGATGGACGCGCAGGGATTACGTCTACTGGTAGCGGTGCAGCCTGCCGAGTCCATTGAACGCTGCAACCTTGTAGCACTCGGCCAGCGTGGGATAGTTGAAGACGGTCTCGATGAAATAATCCACGGTACCGTCGAGAGTCATAACGGCCTGGCCGATGTGCACCAGCTCACTGGCTCCTTCGCCGATGATGTGCACGCCAAGCACCTTGCGTGTATCGCGATGGAAGATGAGCTTGAGGCGGCCGGTGGTATCGCCACGAATCTGGCCGCGAGCCACTTCACGGTAGTACGCCATTCCGACTTCGTAGGGAACATCCTCTTCGGTGAGCTGCTCTTCGGTTTTACCGATGAAGCTGATCTCCGGAATGGTGTAGATGCCGTAGGGGTAAAAGCTGGGATTCGAGACAGTGTGCATGTCCTCGAAGGCACGGGCGACGGAGATTCTTCCCTGCTCCATGGAAACAGAAGCGAGAGACGGAAAGCCGATGACATCGCCTACCGCGTAGATGTTAGGCACGGTGGTCTGGAAGTTTTCATCGACAGGAATGCGGCCGCGGGAGTCAGCCTGAAGGCCCGCATTCTCGAGCTTGAGATCGTCGACGTTGCCCTGACGGCCTACTGCGTATAACAGTGCGTCGCCTGAAACCTTCTTGTGGCTCTTGAGGTTGGCAACTACGGTCCCGTCGGGAAGCTCTTCAACGCTTTCGAGCTCCTCGCCAAGACGCATGGTCACGCGGCTGTCGCGCAGGTGATAGCTGAGCGTTTCGACGATCTCCTGATCGCAGAACTCGAGCAGCTTGCCGCGTTTTTCGATGACGGTACAGCGAACGCCGAGCACAGCAAACATGCAAGTGTATTCGACGCCAATGACGCCGCCGCCTACGATGATCAGGGTTCGCGGCAGTTTGGGCAGATCCATGATCTGGTCGCTGTTGATGATGGTGCGGCCGTTGATGGGAACCTGCGGCGAAGTTGCTGGGCGCGTACCGACGGCGATGACGATACGGCTGGCTTCGAGTGTGGTGTCGGTTTCAGGTCCCTCGACACGAATGCTCTCAGGGGTGAGGAAGTGAGCAATGCCGTGGATGACATCGATGCCGTTGCGTGACAACTGAGCTTCTGTGACGTCGATTTCGGTCTTGATGACGCCCTGAACCCTGAAGGCCAGGTCGGCCATGGTGATCTTTTCCTTGACCCGGTAATTCATGCCGTACACGTTCCGGTAGTTGTACCCGGAGAGATGCAGTACGGCCTCGCGCATGGTCTTGGATGGAATGGTTCCGGTGTTGACGCAGACGCCGCCGACAACGGAACGGGATTCGATGATGGCAACTTTTTTCTTGAGCTTGGAAGCGGCTACCGCGGCGCGCTGCCCGGAAGGTCCGGAGCCGATCACGATCAGGTCATACTTGGCGCTCATGCGTTCTTCTCCCAGCGATACGAGGATTGAGGCGCGTGGTGGCGGCTTTGCGCCTCAGTAACCCTCCACTCCCGGAGGCTAACACATGCAGGGCAGCTAGGAGTCAGGAGGCGAAACAGGATTTGCGCGTGTTTCACAGAATTCACATAGTTGAGGATGCAGCGCGCATGCAAACGGTTTCGCTCCTGGCTTCTGTTTTGACAAACCGGGTCAGGCTGTGCGGAGCGAATGGATTGGAGCAGCGCCGGACCGCATGCTGAGATTTGCGCCCGCCTGATTTTCCTGCGCGAGACGGAATTGACGGATGATGCCATCGAGTTCGTTGGCCAGAACCGAGAGCTGCTTGCATCCGTCGGCAGTTTCCTCGGCAGCATGCGAATTTTCGATGGCAAGTTGAGAGATGTGGGTGGCGGATTCGGAGATTTCTCCGGCGGCTGAGGTCTGTTCGGTGGCTGCGGTGGCAATGAGGTTGATCATGTGTTCCACATTGCGTGCCGAATCGATGATGGCTTCGAGGCTCTGGCGAGCGCGGCTGGTTTCGTTGATACCGCTATCAACCGCCGTATGGCTCTGCTCCATCATGTCGAGAGTGTGGCGCGTTTCGTCCTGAATGCTGCGGATGGTGCCGGAGATCTCTTCGGTGGCGCTGCGGGTGCGCTCGGCCAGGCGGCGCACTTCGCCGGCGACGACTGCGAAACCGCGGCCATGTTCGCCAGCGCGGGCAGCCTCGATGGCTGCGTTAAGGGCGAGCAGATTGGTTTGCTCGCTGATGTCCTGAATGACGGTGACTACTTTGCCGATCTCTTCAGAGCGCGCTGCAAGCTTGGTCATGCGCTCGGCAACGGAACTGGTGGCAGCGGAGATTTTCTCCATGGTGAGAGCCGCGGCCTGCATCACCTGTCCGCCCTCTGTGGCCTTTGTGGCGGAGGTGCGACTGGCCAGTGCGGCATTTTCCGCGTTGTGGCTGATCTCGCCAATGGTGGCGGTCATCTCCTGCGCTGCGGCTGCGATCTGATTCGTTTTGTCCGATTGGGATTGCGCATTGCCGTTGGCTTCGAGAGAACGGGCACTCATCTGAACGGTGGCTGCGGATAGATTCTGCGCTCCCTGGGCGACGGTGCCGAGAACCGAGCGCATGGCGGCAACGCTCGTATTCAACGCTGAGCAAAGACGGCCGATTTCGTCGGCAGCTTCGAAATCGACGGAAACGGTCAGGTCTCTTTCCGCCACCTGCTCCAGAGCCGCGGTTGCAGCGCGCAGAGGAGTGGCGATGATCCGTGTGAGGAAGAAGCCGATCATGGCGCACAACAGAGCGATGGCCGTGACGATCCCAACGGTAATCCATTGCGCTCTGGCGGACGACTCGACCGCGCTGTGAGCGCCTTCAGTTCCCAGTTTGGCATTCAGGTCAAAATCCGCATCGACGGCAGTGAGGACAGTCTGAAAAACGGCGGTTGCATTGTCAGAACCGATCGTGTCGAAGGCATCGCTTGCCTTGCCGGCCTGAAGCGAAGCGAGCCCCTTGTTGCTCATGGCCTCATATTGCGCGACGGCAGCCTCAAATTTCTCGAACGCTTCGCGCTCCGCAGGACTGCTCACCAGCCTGGCGTAGGCCTGAACATCTTCCTGATATTTCTGCAGCGCGGCGCTTCTGCTGGCGGTATTGCGGCTGGTGCATGCCGCATCCTGACAGAGCAGGAGATTGATGTCCTGGCGACGCCAGGTGTTCAGTTCCCCGCGGATGCCTGAGAGGGCGAGCACCGAGGGCATGGAATCGTCGCTGACGCCGGCGCATTTTGATTCCACATTGCGAAAGGTGGAGAAGATGAATGCTCCGAGGCAGAGGCACAGGCCGCAGATGGCGCCGAAGGTCAGAAGGAATTTGCGAGACACGGACAGGTTGCGAAAGGAGTTCATGGCGGCGAAATGGTTCCTCCGGAATTGATGAGCTTCCGCGCCGGAGCCGGTGGCGAACTGGCCGAAAGCCTGGACACAAGCGTCATCGGCAAGTGCGGCGCAAACTTGACGGCGCCCGGAGTATCGACGCAGTGTTAACCCGGATTGACGAGCCGGATTCCGCGCCGTAGGCTCATACCATGTTCTTTGCAATTCCAGATCTGGAACGGGAACCGATTCAGTTTTCGGTCGCGCTGCCGCCCAAGGCGATCGATTTCGGCGGCGAGGCGGAGCAAGTGGGGGATCTGACCTCCGAAGGACGCGCAGAGGTGCTGCACGAACACCGCGGCCCCAAGGAGATCGTCCCGGATATCCGGTTGAAAGGCAGCCTCAGAGGAACGTTCGAGGCGCCCTGCGCACGGTGCGTGGAACCGGTCCGGAACGAGGTTGCGGGCGACTTTGACTTGCTTTTCCGGCCTTCGGGGGTGGATGCGGAGGGTTCGGAGCACTCAATCTCCACGCCAGAGACAGAAATCGGGTATTATGAAAAGGATGGCCTGGCGCTGGAAGATGTGCTGAGGGAGCAGGTTTTGCTGTCTCTGCCGGCTCGTTCACTATGCCAGCCGGATTGCAAGGGGCTTTGCCCGCGCTGCGGACAGAATCGGAACGAGGTGGCCTGCTCGTGCGAGCAGGGACCTGACGACCCGCGATGGGAAGCATTGTCGGGGTTGGGCAGCCGGATCAAGCACTAAGAGTTCAGGAAAGAGACCCGGATGGGTCTCTTTTGAGTGTCGGCACCGGAGACGGAACTTCTTGCGAATCGGCAGGCTGCCACGTCAGGACGGAGATTAAGCACCGGATGGATTTCCGGCTGCGTGCGGCAGATAGCCGCAGGAAGAAAGGAATTGCATCATGCCTAATCCAAAACGGCGGCACTCAAAGCGCCGCACTGGAAATCGCCGCGCTCACGACTTTTTGACCGCTGGCTCTCTTTCGGTTTGCCCCAACTGCCAGGAAAAGAAGCTTCCGCATCGGGCGTGCCCCAAGTGTGGTGAGTACCGGGGCCGTGCGGTTCTGGAAAACACAACCGCGGCAGCCAGCTAACAGTTCCTTCTGAAAGCTCATGCAGCCAGTGCATAAGCACACCGCTTCCACGCTGATGGATATCGCCCTGGACGCCTTTGGCTCGGACAAGGCTCCGGAGCCGGAGATTCGTGGCGCCATTCAGGCATGCCGCGCGCTACCTGTGCGTGTGCACCTGGTGGGGCCGGAGCGCGAGCTTCGCGACCTGCTGGATGAGCATCTCGAAGACGAAGACTTGCCTATCGTCATTCACCACGCCTCGGAAAAGATCGGCATGGATGAGAAGGCTGCGCACGCTGTCCGGGCAAAAAAGGATAGCTCGATGCGCGTTGGGTTGAAGCTGGTTCGCGAGAAGAAAGTGGCAGGGTTCATCACCGCCGGCAATACGGGCGCAGCAATGGTGACGGCCAAGATGGTGCTGGGAGAATTGCCCGGCGTGGACCGCCCTGCCCTGACGGCGCGCATGCCCACTGTAACCGGATCGCCCTGCGTGCTGCTGGACGTAGGCGCAAACGTGGACTGCAAAGCGCATAACCTGGAGCAGTTTGCAGTGATGGGCGAGATCTTTGCCCGATCCATTCTGAGGATTCACAGACCTAAGGTTGGCCTGCTTTCCATCGGTGAGGAGGAGAGCAAGGGCAACGAACTCACCCGCGAGGCATTTCCACTGCTGAAGGCGCTGCCGATCCACTTCATCGGAAATGTGGAAGGGCGGGATATCTTCAATGGCGCGGCGGATGTCATTGTCTGCGACGGTTTTGTAGGCAATGTGGCGCTGAAGACGGGCGAAGGTATCGGCCGGCTCTTTCGCGATCTGCTTCGCGAGTCACTGACGACTACGGTGACGGCGCAGGTGGGCGCGATGCTGTCGCGGAAAGCCTTCAACGATTTCCGCCGACGGCTGGATTACAACGAATACGGTGGAGCACCGCTGCTGGGCGTGCGCGGTGTGTGCATCATCGGGCACGGCTCATCGAACGAGACTGCTATCTATAACAGCATTCGCGTGGCGATGGAGTTTGCCAAGGCTGGCATCAACACCAGCATCGAACAGGAGTTGGCGAATCGTCCGCAGCATCCGCCGAAGCCGCCGAAAGACCAGCATCCCGATGGTTCGGTGCAGTAGCTCTTCATGGACAATCAAAAGGCCGAAATACTGAACTCGGATTGGGATGAGCGGGTTTTGGAACTGCTTGTATGTCCGGTGTGCCGGGGAAGTCTCCATCCGGAGCCTGACACTTTGCGAATCTCCTGCATAGCTTGCGGACGGAAATATCCGTTAGAAGATGGCATTCCGGTACTGATTGTGGAGCGGGCTGCTTCAAAGTGAAACGATCCGGAGTCCCGGAAAGGCGGCTCCGTACAGGCGCTGATCCGCAGTCAAAAGCGAGTAGCCGCGCAAAGACGCGTGTGCGCCGATAAGGAAGTCGGTGACAATGCGACGAGGCAATCCGCCTCCGCTCGCTCGCCTTCGGCTGACGTACCCCTGATATGCTTCTCCAGCCAATTGCCAATCCGCGGAATCGAATTTCCACTCGATACTGATCTCAAGCTCATCAAACCAATCGATCAGCTCTTTGCTGCTTCTGCCCGGGAGTCCAAGCATTTCCGCAAATACCGCTCCACAGATGGATAGCGGTCCTTGCAAGGCAGCGTTCCTGAGAGCGTCAGCAGCCAATTGACTTGCTAACCTGTCTGTACTGCGCAGGGCGATCAGCATATTCGTATCAAGTGCGGTCATCTACGGTCCGTGCCAAAAATCTGGTCATCTATTTCGTCATGGCCGCGCATCTCACGGAGGTAACGAACGATGCCGTCGACGCTCTCATCCATCTCTGGAATTCCGACGCCGATGCCACGCATCCGCTCGAAGCGGTCTTCGTCTACCTGCCGCACCAAGCGAATACCATCGCCACTAGGCTCAAACACCAGCACATCCCCCGGTCCAGCTCCGAGAGAACGGCGGATCTCAACAGGAATCGTGATCTGACCTTTGCTAGTGATCTTGGCTCTGACGGCTTTGGATGGAACCGGTTTGGGAATAGACGCCATACGGCACTCCTTACCTTTTTCAGTATACGCCTTACCTGGAACTAGAGAAGCAATGTACCTGACATTAGCGCCGGATATAAAAAGGCCAGACAATCATGGCGGCTACGGCTCCGGCGATTAGTAAGCCCAATACAAGCAGCGCGTAGATGAGTAGCAGGTTTGGACCTTTAGACGGATCTTCCTCAGATTCCCGGTCCTGACCGCGAGGCGTGGATGAATCACTCATACTTGAGCGATTCTACCGGGTCCATCTGCGCAGCGCGGGTAGCGGGGACCGTGCCGAAGATGACACCGACGATAAGCGAGACGCCGAGCGCCGCGATGATAGACCAGGGTGAAATGGGAATTGCGTAGTCCGTAAAAAGACGGACGGAGAGCGGGAGCGTCAGACCCAGGATGGTACCGACAATTCCTCCGGCAAGCGAGATCATGATGGCTTCCGTTAAAAACTGCAGGCGGATCTCACGGGAGGTGGCTCCAAGCGCTTTACGGATGCCGATCTCGCGGATGCGGGAACGGACATTGGCGAGCATGATGTTCATGATGCCGACGCCGCCTACGGCAAGAGTCACCATGGCTACGGCAATAAGCACGGCGGTGAGGCCGTTGGCGATGAGGGCTGCCGTAGTCAGGAGCTCCTTCAGATCGGTCGTTTTGTAGACCGAGTTGGGCTTGTGGCGGCTTTTGACGATCTGGAGGATGGACTTGGAAGCATCGGGAACATCGGCCATGCTGCGCAGTGAGAAATAAATCTGCTTTACGTTATCGGTTCCGGTGAAGTAGCGAGCGACTGAGTACGGAATAAGAATCGTGTTATCAGTCAATTCAGACTGGCCGAAATCGTCAACGCTCTCTCTGAATGTGCCGATGATGGTGAACGGAATGCCGCTGATCTGGAAGTTCTGTCCCACGGCCGCGTCGGCACTGCCGAACATCTCGTGGGCGAATGGAAGAGTAACGACAGCGCATTTGATGTGGGCAGCTGCGTCGTTGTCATCGAAGAAGCGGCCTTGCGTGACAATGAGGTTGCGTACATTTTTGTAAGCCGGTTCAACGCCGAGTACGAGGGTATCCTTGACGACGCCGCCACCAAAGCTGATGCGGTCATGCGTTTCCAGTACTGGAGACGAGAACATGATGCTCGGTACCTGGGTATCGACCGCACGCTCGTCATCGCGTGTGAGGTAATCGTTGTAAACGGCGCTCTCAGTCCCGGTTGCGCCACCGCCTGCATATTCGACCTCGACCATGTTGGTGCCAATTTTTTCGATGAGCCCAAGGGCATAGTCGCGGCCGGTCATACCGATGGTGACAACGAGAATTACAGAAGCGGAACCGATGACCATTCCGAGTGCGGTGAGCGCGAAGCGGCCTTTGCTGGCGCGAAAGCTGTCGATCGCCAGCCGCATGGTCTCGCTGAACTTGATGGTGCGGCGAGCGCTGAGCAGGGTGCGGCGAAACGAATCCTGATGCGCCTCAGACTGCGCCCGGCGCTGGGCGGCCAGCCGTTCTTCCTGACTTACGACGCGTTCCTGTTCCGTCTCGATCATGCGGTCATACCGTTGGATGCAGCGAGCGAAGAGCCGCTTCCCAAAAACTGCTCAGACTTCCCCGCTGCCTCATCCAAGTTTCAGTGAACGGCGCGGTTTTCAGACCGCGCCTGTGGCTGGCGCGGCTTTCTCTAATCAGATTAACGGGTTATTCGACTCTATTGGGGATCATACTTATCGAGCCATTTGAGTTCTTCGCGCAATTTTATGTAACCATGCCAGGGATTGTTGGCAAGACTATGCCCTTCTCCTGGGAATACGAGGAAGCTATGAGGAATGCCAAGTTGCTCTAAGGCGCGTTCCAATGTGACCCCCTCAAGGTAGCTGACACGAACATCTGCGTTGCCTTGCACGATGTGCGTAGGTGTCTTGACGCGATTCATGCGGAAGAGTGCGGCCTCGGACTGGTATAGTTCGGGGGTTTCCCACGGTTTGCCGTTGAGATACCAGGCGTCGTCCCAGGTGACGTCGTCGTTGCCCCAGTTAGCGGCATGCTCTACGGCTCCGGCGCCGGTTACGGCGGCTTTGAAGCGTGTGGTCTCGGTGATGAGCCAGTTGGTCATATAACCGCCATAGCTGTATCCGCCGATGGCGAGTTTGTCAGGATCGGCATAGCCGTCTTTTACCAACGCATCGACTCCGGCGAGAATGTCTTCGCCGGGCTTTGAGACCAGATGTGGCGCGATCTGGAGCATGAAGTCGTCGCCGTATCCGGATGAGCCGCGATAGTTAGGACGGAAGACGAGCCAGCCGTGAGAAGCGGCAAGCGTGGCCCAGTCATACCAGTCGGCTCCGAAACGATTACCATCGGCATCGGCCGGGCCGCCATGGATAAACGTGAGCATGCGCAGGTGTTTCGCGTCCTTTTGTCCTGGAGGAAAGATCAGGACTCCTTCGGCCGGTGTGCCGTCTTTGGACTTCCAGGTGTAGGTCCGCCATTCGGGCTGGGCGCGTTGAGCAAAGATTGGGTTGAAATGCGTAAGCTGGGTAGCCTGATCTGGATGCAGTGCGTCGGTGGCTAGATATACCTGGCCTGGATGGTTGATCGAGGACTGGCGCACCAGAAGCGCAGTGCCGTTTTTTGGCGCCGAGAATCCGGCGTAGCTGCCTGCGATGCCTGGCAGTTTTGTCGTTTTTGCTCCGTCGATCTGGTAGATCTGCTGCTCCGTGCCTTTGAGACCGAGAGCGATGAGTTGTCCGCTGGGCAGGAGCTCAAAGTCTTCGAGAGAGCCGGTGAAATCGGCACCGAGACGCTCGATTTTGCCATCTGTGAGATTCAGGCGATAGAGCCTGCCCTCCACGTCGCGATAGCTGCCCTCGAGCGATCCGCCGGCGGCGTGCACGACGAAATAGATGGATTGGCTGTCTGAGGACCATTTGAGGCCGGCTTCGAGAGCCTGATTGTGGGTGATCTGGCGAGTTGCACCGCCATTTGTGGGAACCTCGAAGATTTCTATATCGGCGGGATCTTCCATCCGATGGCTTACCGACTGGGTCAGGAAAGCAACGTTGGCGCCGTCAGGCGAAGGGGCAATTTCCTGAATGGCAAGCCGGGTTGTGGAGAGGGTCTGCGCACCTTGCGGTAAGCGGGGCTCATCTTTTTTCGACTGACCGGTTTTAGAGGACTCACCGGATACGTGGGCAGGCGACAGAGCCGAGGCGTTGGCGAGAGAAATTGCAACGGGAAGCGATAAGAGCAAATCTCCGCGCTCCTGCTCGCGCCAGCGAATGACGTCCTTCCACTCCTCTTTTTTTGTTTCTTCCTGCTCATGCGTGAGCGGAGCCGTGACGGAAAAGTAGATCGTTTTTCCATCAGAGGACCAGGCAAAGGCATGCACATCAAGATTCTCGCGGAAAAGCGGCTGTGCTTCTCCACCGGCAGGTGAAATGAGCCAGATTCGGGTCGTCTTGTCGTCGGAGTGCGCGTCGCGCTGGCCGGTTGCTGAACGCGGACCAGCGTCCCCGCTGCCTTCGCTCCCATCGTCTCGGCCATCTCCGCCGCTCAAAGAACGGTCCGAAAGAAAGGCGATCCACTTGCCATCAGGGCTCCATTGAGCATCATCATCGCTGCCGGATTGCGTGAGCGGGCGCAGGCCATCGCGGGTGGTCCAAAGCCAAAGAGCGTGTCTAAAATTATTGTTCTTCCAGTCTGGAGACTCGGTTCCGATGACGGCCGCGGAACCATCGGGCGAGATGCGCGCGCCAGTGATATCGGTGGTGTTGAGGTATTCGTCGAGTGTGATGGGCGGTAGATTTACCTGGGCCTTGGACGGAATCGAGTGAAGGGCAGCAATGATGAGAAACGCGAATACCAAACGAGAGCAAAGAGAAGAGCCTGCAATGCGCTTCATGCGCGAAGATGTGTCCTTCCAAAAGAAGTGAGAAACGCCTTGCACCATTGTCCATCATGAGAACGGGATGGGCTGTGTTTTGACGTAAATTGCAAAATCAAAGGCTGTCAAAACAAAAACGCCGAAGGAGCCACAGCTCCTCCGGCGTTGACAAAGTACGCAACAAAGTTAGAAGTCGAAACGCAGACCGAACTGCATGCGACGGTAGGTTGTGAGTACACCCTGATAATTTCCGAGTGTACCGGAGGTCAAACCACTGCTGAGGTTGAGAGGGCTTACGTCAAAGCGGACATTGTTGCCCACGTTGTACACTTCAGCCGCAAATTTGAGGCGCATCTCTTCATGCAATGCCCAGGTTTTGGCCAATGCTGAATCGATATCAAAGTAACCATCCCCGCGGAAGTTATTGCGCTCGCCAGCTTCACCTGGATACGGCAAGCGGATGGGACTGCCTGTTGCAACCCCAGTGTTGATTGCGGCAGCGCTGTTTCCTGCGAAGACCTGCGGCACTCCATCCAGCAAGTGCTTGTGCGTTTGAACAGGAGCCGTCACCACACTGTACCCTTCCAACTGCCAGTTGGTCTGCCATCCCGGAGAAGTCAGAGAGAACGGCAACCCGCTGGCCCAGCGGTACAAACCGGAGAACTGCCAGCCGCCCACAACTGCGTCTATCAGACGGTTGCTATCACCCAGTAGCGCTTTGCCGCGGCCTACAGGCAACACATAAACCAGATCAGCCGTCACGAGGTTGCGCGTGTCGAAGTCAGCTACGGCTTTATTGAGCTTGGGATTCCAGGAGTTCTGAATGCCATCATTTCCGCCGTAGGAGTCATTCGAATATTCGTTGGAGCGCTCCGCACCCGAGCCCATATCAAGCGACTTGGAGAGCGTATAACTCACATCGACGGTGAGGCCATGACTCGATGGATGACGTAATGTGAACTGCAATGCGTTGTAAGAACTGTTGCCAATGGACGACCAGGCATAGAGAGACGAAAACTGCTGCTGCCAGAAGCGCGAGGTGGCCGGGCAGTTGTAGTTGACGCCGAATGTGCCGTTGTAGCAGTACTCGTCGAGATTGGCCAGCGCCGTAGTTTCGCCGGCTCCCATGCGGTTGGGGGCCCACTCATAGGTGTATACCGCCTGAGTTGCCGAGGCGTTTGGCGTGGGACATGGGTTGGGTGTAACTCCATCGGACTCAACGGCTGGATTGAAGCCTGCCATGTAGCTGAAGACATGCTCGAAGTAGGGGATTGCCGGAACATTCGCGCAGCCATTCTGACCGTTGGCATCGACCAATTTGGAAAGCTGGCTTGCTGCGGAGAAATAGTCGCCGCCCCCGTTGGGATCGACAAAATTAACAGGCTCTGCAAGATCAAGCTGCTGCATCAGATGCCGTCCCAGACGGCCTACGTATGCTTCCTCAAACAACCAGCCTCCGGGAAATTCATGCTGAATGGAGAAATCCAGTCCGTATGAATAAGGCGTCTTCAGGTGATTGTCGATGCCCCAGGTAATGGCAAAACCACAAGTAGAGCCAGATGGAGGAGCATACGGATACGGAATCGTTGAGTTCAGAGCACAGCTTCCGGCCAATGGCGGAATATCATGCCCTCCGGTAAACCGAGGAGAGTTCTGCGGAGTGTATTCTCCGGCAGGGCCCTCGATAGAGGTCGTCAACCCAAACGACCCCTGTTGATCGAAGGAATTGACGATGCCCTGGCCGAAGTGATCGAAGTACATACCGGCGCCGGCGCGAACCGTCGTACGCGGGTTAGGCGAATAAACAGCGGCTAAGCGAGGAGCAAAATTGGCCTTCTGCTTGGCCCAGTATCCAGGCGCGTGATTTTCTTTGCCGCTGGGCTGGAACTCCAGCGCGTCTTCGAAGACCTGGCCAGAGCTGGCGGCTTGTCCTCTTTGGACGAACCAGTCGTGGGTGTCGACCGTAGGAGAAACCTGCTGCCCATGTGTCTCATATGGAGCCTGCAGAATGGAGTGACGTACGCCAAAGGTCACGGTGAGATTCGGCTTGATCTGCCATGAATCCTGCGCGTAATACTCGAACTCATTTGCGCGGAAATGGCGCGTGATAAAGGTGCCATCCGGGAATAACGTGCCACTGGTTGGATCGGTTACGTCGTAGTTAAACTGCGCAGTCGTGGAGGGCACAGCTCCGATGAGGGTGTCGTAAGCGATTTCGTAGCTGTTCGCGAAACCCGAGCCAAGATCGGGAGGCGCTGGCGGAGCATTGGCCAGCCAGTATGGGTTGGAACTGGCGGTCGAGTAGGAATTGGAATCTGTGCCGCGATTGTTGGTAATGCCGCGCCAATTGCCTCCGAAGCTCAGGGTATGTCGTCCCTTCGTCCAGGTGAGGTTATCGACGATGTTGTTCACGGGCACGCTGACGATTTCCGACAGTGCATGAGAGGACGGCTGATCGATGAAGCGGAAGACAACCCAGTCTCCCTGTCCTGAGCCGACACCGCGGGTTGAGAATCCCTGACGGATGTAGGCGTAACGAGCATCGTTTACCAGATTCGGGCTGATTGTCCAGGTGTGACCGACAGCAAAGCCCTTTGTGTTGTCCTCCGAAGTGGAGGCGTTGGCCTGACCGGGAAGATTTTCCAGACCGCAGCTTGTAGCGGCAATGGTTCCGGCGCAGGAGCTGAAGCCGGTTTGCAGGTTGCCAGTGTCTTTCTGAAGGTTGCCGCGAAAGAAGATGTGCTGCTTAGGGGTCAGGTCGTAGTCGATCTTGCCAATGCTGGTGTTAAAGGTAACCGGAGCCGGCGAGGCAAAGGTATAGCCAGCGTTATTGATTCCATCACCCGCGGTTGGAGAGGTACCGTAAATTCCGGCTGCTGCAAGCGGCTGATAGTATGCGATCACATTCGGATTAGGACCGCAGGGAGCATTGTACGGATAAGGATTTGTGCTGGACTGGGAACCTGCGTTCGCCGGCGCGCAACCGGCATCCAGATTCGCTACCTGGGCAGCGCTCAGAATCTGCGTGTTGCCATTGACGTCCTGATATCCGAGTGCACCGCTATAAAACTGCTGGGTTGGCAGCGTACGGGTAATGACATCATCCACCGCCTGACGCTTGCCCTCGTAGTTAAAGAAGAAGAATAGCTTGTCTTTCTTGATCGGACCGCCGAGCGCCCCGCCGAAGGTGTTCAGAACATATTTCTGCGGCGTGTTGGGCTCGCCAAGGGTCAATTGCTCGTACTTGTTAAACCACTCATTCGCGACGGTATTAGTTGGCCGGTAGTATTCGTAAAGAGCACCGTGCAGCTTATTGGTACCGGTCTTGGTGACCAAGGCAACCTGAGCGCCCGAGCTGCGGCCTGAGTTTGCATTTCCATTGGAAGTGGTAACACGAAACTCCTCGGTTGAATCGAGTGTGGAGCGCAACACTCCAGTGAACGCCGTGCCATTAACCTGATCGTTGTCGTCCATGCCGTCGAGGGTGATATTGCCCTGATCGGAACGGCTGCCATTCACCGATCCGCTGCGGCTATCTTCGGTATCGTTCTCGGCTGGATTTCCGAGATACAGTACCCCTGGCTGAAGCGTGAGTAGAGAAATCGGATCGCGGCCCTCCATCGGGAGCGCCTGGATGGTCTCATTCCCGACCGAATCACCGAGAGTCGCGTCGGTGGTATTGAGGGTCTGTGCACTGGCCGAGACGTCAACGGTCACTGCACTCGATTGAATGGACAAACTGAAATCGATGGTCGCGGGCTGATCTACAAGCAGTTCTGCCGACTTCGATTGTGTCCCAAGCCCCTGAGCCGTTACGGTGATCACATACTTCGCGGGAGGAATCTGCGGAAACTGATAGATTCCCTCCTGATTCGTAACAGACGTGAGGGTCTTGCCGTTTGCATTATCGGCAATGGTGACGGTTGCGTTCGGAATCAGAGCTCCGCTCGGATCTTTCACCGTACCGCGAAGTGAGGTGCTCGCCTGGCCAAAGGCGAGACTGCAAGTGGTGAGGATGCAGAGAAGCATCACTCCCAAAGGGAATCGTTTCACGTCAATTCCTCCAAAAGCTTGTACTGCTTGTTACTTAAAGTGAAAGCGCCACCATCGTACAGGTGGTCTAGTGGGTGGACCCATGTGGGACTGATGCTTTATCGTGCCCACTTGGCTATTGCCTCAATTTTGCAGGAATTTCATTTCCTTTTCAACAGGTTTCGCTCTCGAAGCAATCCTTGCAGTTTAGTGACAAACTGACGAAGTGGTCAGTCAAAATAGCCCTTCAGCGGGTATTGGCTAAGCCAATCAGTTTTCGCAGATAGTAGAAAAGCAGACGCAGCGCACAGCCTCCTGGCAAATACGCTATTGCTGCTGTTGCATTTGCTGCGCATCGAGCACTGGAACCGCGCGTTCGGGGGCATATTGCGCACGTTCGACGAGCACAGACCAGTCATCCGGAATTGGCAGCTTGCGGTCGAGCGGAGGCGGTTCTTCGCTGGCCTGGACCTGCACCGCGACATACAATTCGCTCTCCGTACTGCCTCGAAAAATTCCATGCGTGGGTGGAACATCGGCATAATCACGTCCTATGGCGGTGCGAATATGCCGGTTGTGAGCCACCAGATCGTTCGTAGGATCAAAACCAATCCAGTTCACATAGGGCAGAAAGGCTTCGACCCATGCGTGTGAAACATCGGGAGTGGAACGATCCAGACTTTCCTGGCTGCGATAAAGGTAACCGCTGACATAGCGGGCTGGAATTCCGATGTGACGCAGGAGAGCGATCATCGTGTGCGCGAAATCCTGACAGACGCCTGCGTGATTGGCGATGGCCTCGTCGATGGGCGAATCAACACGGGTGGAGCGGGGAACATAGTCAAAATAATCGTAGAGACGCTTATTGAGCTCCTGAACGACAAGCAAGGGATCATCACGGCGGACGACTTCGAGCTTTGCCGCGAGATCGAGAAGAGCAGGAGTTGGCTTGGCAAAGATGCTGGGAAGAAGCATCTCGCCGTAATCGCCTTCGGCAATTAATGCATCCAGCGCACCCCACGCATCGGAAGATAAGAAGTTGGGAAGGTCCTGTTGCGGCTGCTGCTCAACGAGCGACTCTGCGACGATCATGAGCTGGTCGTGTTCGCCGGGGATATCGAAGTGGTGGACATTGTTGCCATATTGATCGCGATAGGTAAATGCCCTGCAACGCGGGCTGACGGAAAGCGAGAACGAGAGGCAGTGCTGGTTGGAGTCCGAGCGCGGATGCATGCGGACTTCCATAATGCTTTCGCTGACCGGCTGCTTGTAGCGGAAGCGGGTGAGATGGCGGATGGAGTAGAAGTTCATGCTTGCTCCCGAGAGTGTGTTCACGCCGCGCGATTTGGCTTGCGCTCTATCCGCTGTTCCAGAACTACCGTCACTAAATCCCCAGCTTTTTTGCCAATTTTCGCAAGTAGATCCGATTTCATCGGCAGTTTGTGCCGTCCGTCTCCAAGAGCCATGAATGAGCTTTCAAAGCGATGGCCATCGACCTTACCGCGGACCTTAACCAAACCGCGAGTCTGGAAGAACTCAACCGAATCCGCCCAAACCACATAGGTCCAGCCTCCCTTACTAGCGCTCTTTTCTAGTTGTGCTGTGAAGGTTTTGTCGAGCTTCATAAGAAGACCCTCCCGCAGAGATTGGATCAGCTTAAACGGCAAGCGCGGATTGAATCGAATAGTGGATGTAGTAGCGGTAGATGAGTTCGTGGATGCGGAGACACTGTTCGCGAATGGAATGCAGGAAGCGGCCCGGGCTGCCGTCGAGGATCTCTTCGATCGTGGTATAGCGCAGCATGGAGTGCAGCCGGCCTGCGGTGGCGAGCAGTTCCTCGGGTGGACGGCGGCCGCCCGTACGTTGAATGGCATCGAGGGACTGGCGTACACCATCGATCGAATAACGCAACGCATGGGGAAAGTCACGATTGAGAACGAGGAACTCGAGGATGCGGTCGGGGGTGAGATCGGCGGTGTAGACCTGACAGTAGGCTTCGAAAGAAGTGCAACATCGAAGCAGGCCAACAAGTTCTAGGTATTGGTATCCGGAGTGCTCACGCTCGGGAAGATTGAGCAAACTTTCCTGATAGACCTCAAGCAGCGTCGCTGTCGCGTAAGCGCGTTCGAGATAGCGGCCGAGGCGGATGAACTGCCATCCCTCGCCATGGATCATCGTAGTATCACTTACACCTTTGAAGAGATGAATGCCATCGATTATGGTGGCGAGAAAGTCGTTCATGTTGGAGCGGAACTGATTTTGCGCCTGCGGCGAGCGGATGTGATGATAGAGCCGATTGACGCGCTGCCATTGCTCGCTGGAGATTTCTTCGCGAACCTGGCGTGCGTTTTCGCGCGCTAAGTTGATACAGGATGTAACCGAAGACGGTTGGACAGGATCGAAGATGAGCGTGCGCGTCAGCTCATCGGGATCGCCTGTCCACGTCAGCCCCGGCGGATTGCCTAGCGCCGCGAGCAGACGCAGCCAGCGTGTTTCCGCGGTGGTTGATGAGGTGTCGAGAAGCAGACTAAGCGTTACATCGAGTTGGCGTACGGTGTTTTCGGAGCGCTCGAGGTAGCGGCTCATCCAATAAAGGCTATCGGCAACGCGGGAAAGCATTCTTACTCCTCCCATGGGTCGTCGAACTACGGCACTGCTCACTGCTGTACTCCACTGCTCTTTATTCGCTGAACTGCACTGCTTCGCCTTGCGATTCAAGTACCCAGGTATCTTTGCTGCCGCCGCCCTGCGATGAATTGACGACCAGAGAACCCTTTTCAAGTGCTACGCGTGTCAGGCCGCCGGGCACGATGTTTACTTTGTCTCCAAAAAGGATGTACGGACGCAGATCGACGTGGCGCGGCTCGATGTGGTTGCCGAAGAGGCAGGGGGCACGCGAGAAATCGAGCGTTGGCTGTGCGATGTAGTTGCGCGGATTGGCTTCTATAGCTGCGCGAAACTCTTCGCGCTGCTTTGCAGTCGATTGCGGACCGATAAGCATGCCGTATCCGCCGCTTTCGCCTACGGCTTTGACGACGAGCTTGTCGAGGTTGTCGAGCACATGCTGGCGCGATGCATCTTCGGTGAGCAGATAGGTTTCGACATTGTTCAGAATCGGATCTTCGTCTAGGTAGTACTTGATGATGCGCGGCACGTATGCGTACATGGCTTTGTCATCCGCAAGACCGGTGCCGAAGGCGTTGGTCACTGTGACGTTGCCGGCGCGATAGGCGTTGAAGAGGCCCGCGCAGCCGAGCGTCGAATCGGCGCGAAAGATGAGAGGGTCACTGAAATCATCGTCAACCCGGCGGTAAATGACGTCGACGCGCTTGAGCCCATCGGTGGTGCGCATGTAGACGATATTGTCGTGGGTGACGAGGTCGCGGCCTTCGACAAGATCGATTCCCATCTGGCGGGCAAGATATGTGTGTTCGAAATAAGCGGAGTTATAGACGCCGGGGGTGAGGAGGACGATGTTGGGCTCGGGGCGCCCTTCGGGAGCAAGCGAGCGCAGCGTGTTGAGCAGGAGCTGCGGGTAGTGCTCGATGGGTTTGACTCCATAACTATGAAAGAGCTTGGGAAAGGTGCGTTTCATGACGCGGCGGTTGGTGAGCATGTAGCTCACGCCCGAGGGCACGCGCAGATTGTCTTCTAGCACGACGTATTCGCCGGTGCGCAGGCGCAGCAGATCGCTGCCGACAACGGCGATGTAGACGCCGCGCGGGACATCGAGGCCGCGCATCTGGCGGCGGTAGTGCTTGCAGCTGTACACGAGGTCGCGGGGAATGATGCGGTCGCGGAGGATTTTCTCTTCGCTGTAGATGTCGCGCAGGAAATGATTGAGCGCGGTGATGCGTTGGGTAAGGCCGTGCTCGATGCGGTCCCACTCGTCGGCGGAGATGAGCCGGGGCAGCAGATCGTAGGGAAAGATGCGCTCGGTGCCTTCTTCGCGGCCATAGACGGTGAAGGTTATGCCTTGGGTGAGAAACGAGAGATCGGCAGACTGCTTGCGGCGTAGGAGCTCATCCGGTGGCAGGTTGGCGATGGTTTCCATCAGCGCGCGATAGTGAGGGCGGATGGCTCCATCTTGAGTGCGCATCTCGTCGTATGCGTCGTCGAGCAGATAGTCGCCGAAGAGGCTGCTCAGGTCACGTTCCATCCGCGCAGAGGTGCTATCCGCCTGATTGCGGGATGGAAGGTTGTCGAGAGATACGGGCTCCTGTGCACTCATCCGGTCGATGGCGAATCCTTTGGTGAGTTGTCGTAAATGGCGGCAGAAGCAGCGGGTTTCCGCTGCGGTTCACAATAGAGTACACCGACTTAGCGGAATCACCAGTGTTTCCGAGGCTTGATCTTTTTACTTCATGGAATGATTCAGCAAACTTCTAATGGGAGTCAGTATCAGAACTCGACGGCGGAGGTTGACCGGTGGCCCAGTTTGCGGGCTTTGGACCCATCTGAAAGACAATACGGCCGCCGGAGGTGATTTCTTCCTGCGTCAGCCATGCGCGTGTGAAGGGTTTGCCGTTGAGCATCGCGCTCTGAATGTATTGGTTCGCTGCGGAAGTGTCTTTCGCTTCGATGGTGAAGGTCTTGCCGTCCCCGACGTGCAACGTGACCTCGGGAACTGCCGGACTGCCGATGAGATATACATCCTGCCCGGCGTTGGGGTAGATGCCGATGAGGCCGAAGATGTACCAGGCGGAGATGGCGCCAGCGTCATCGTTGCCGGGGATGCCGTCCGGCTGCGGGCGATAGCGCGAGGCAAGGATATGGCGGACTTCGGCGGCGGTTTTGTCCTGACGGCCTGCCCAGATATAGAGATACGGCGTCAGGAAGCCGGGTTCATTGCCAGCATCGAAGCCATGTGGGGAACTGAAGAACTCGTCGAGGCGATGGATGAAGGCGTCTTTGCCGCCGCACTTCTCAATTAGGCCATGTACGTCCTGCGGAACATCGAGCGAGTAGGTGCGCGAGTTGTCTTCGTAGAAGTCGTCGCCTCCCCACGTGCCCTGCTGATCTGCGTTAAAGTTGGGTTTCCATGAGCCGTCGTGATTGCGCGGACGGATGAAGCCGTGAATACCAGCTTCGGAATAGCTTGCGTCCCAGAGGTTTTGCCAGTTGCCAGAGCGTTGGAGATATTTGCCATAGTCGGCTTCGCGGCCTAACCCTTTAGCCATTAACGCAAGTTCATAGTCGTTGGCGGCGTACTCCATGGTTTTGGAAGCCGGGCGATCAGAGCCCTGGATGCTGACGTACCCGATGCTCTTCCAGTCATCGATGCCGCCGCGGCCTTCGCGCATAGGCTCAGGTGGGGTGGCTTCGGCGTCCTTCTGCATGGCTTCGTATGCGGCGTTCCAGTCGATGCCGGGCAGGTGTTTAGCGTAAGCGTCGCCGAGCACCATTTCGGCGTTGCTGCCACCCTGCGTGTTGCCGGTGAAGTTGCCGCTGCGCCCATCGGGCAGCCAGCCTTCGTGGCGCCATGTGTCAATTAGCGAACGGACAATGTCGCGTTCGCGACCGGGAGCGATGAGCGTGAGTAGAGGATTGGTGGTGCGGAAGGTGTCCCAGAGGGTATAGAAGTCGTCATAGTACGGCTCCTGCGATTGCCACAGTGGGTTTTCACCAGTACGGTCTACGGGCATCAGCATCGCGTGATAGAGCGCGGTATAGAACATGGTGGCCTGCGCGTCAGTCGCACTGTGCAGATCGATGGCGCTCAGTTCCCTGCTCCACGTGGCGATGTTCCGCTCGCGTACCTGGGCGAAGTCGAAAGCTGGAATTTCTGTGAGTAGATTTTTGCGGGCCTGTTCCTCGCTTATGAACGAGATGCCGATCTTCAGCGTGACCTGTTGATTGGCATGGGTTGCAAACTGCAGCCATGCGCCGGTCTTTTCGAATTCGCCGCCTTTGGTCTGCTTTGAGCCGCTGCTCAGTTCATTTCCCTGCCATGTTCCGAAGGTTGCGGCGGGTGTATCGGTAACGGCGTCGAAATAGACGGTGTATGTGTTGGTCTGGCGATTCCAGCCTCCAGTAATCGTGGTTGAGCCTGCAACCTCTGTGGGCGAGACAATATGAGCCTCGGAGGCCGTTACGTGCTGCGACTCTTCGATTGGCTTCTCGCCTGATTGCGGAGCTGTATCGCATGCGTCGCCGGGATGACGCTGGCGCGTGAGGCAGTGGCTGGTATCGAAGAGGATGTTGGCTTTGCCGGTTTCGGGATAGGTGAAGCGGTAGATGGCCGCGCGAGTGGAAGAAGCGATCTCAGCGCGAACGTTGTAGCGCGCAAGTGTGACAGCGTAAGAGCCAAGCTCGATCTGTTCATCCTGACGCGGAGAGCTGTAGGCCGTTGATTGCACTTCTCCCACGGTTGGCTGGATGAGAATGTTGCCGTACTTCGGGCCGCCGCCAGTGCCGCTGACGTGGGTCTGGCTGAATCCGTTGATGTCGCCTTTCGCGGACCAGCCCGAATTCTCATTGTTACGGCCTACATCGGGGCCGGGCTTGACCATGCCGAAGGGCATGGCCGGTCCGGGGATTGTAGCTCCATCGCCGCCGGCAGCTATGCGTGGATCGACAAAGCGCGTGGCCTGCGCATGAACGGCAGATGCCTTAAACGAAAGGAGCAGGGTTGCAATCAATAAGGCGCGAAATATGGATGAGTGGTTAGAGACTCGCAACACGATTCCCAATTTATACATGGCAGCCTGTATACCGTGTGCGTCTTCAGCTATGCCACGCAATATCGGCACCAAAACAAGAAGGCCCGGCGCGAAGCCGGGCCTTCTTACACGTCATGACCAGAACGCAGTCTAGAACTCGTTCCAAAGGGCCTGGTTGTAGACCTCGTGATGATACTGCACTTCCGAGGGCTTGACGAAGGTGCCGAGCAGGCGCGGTGAGCGGTCTGCTGAACCCTTCTTCAGATCAACGAAACGGCCCTGCACATCGGCACCGAGAATCTTCGCGATCCACTCTGACTTTTCGAAGTCGCCGATGGCGCTGTAGATATTGTCGGGCAGGTAGCGCTGCGCCTGACGCAGGTTGTCGATGGAAGCGATCTCGCCGTCGATGCCGGTCTTGAAGAGCGAGTAGAGCACCAGATACGGATTCGCATCCGGAGCTACCGAGCGGCACTCAACGCGCATGGAGCGCGAGTTGCCGATGGGCACGCGGATCATCGAGCCGCGATCGGTTGCCGAAGCCTTGATCTGGTTCGGCGCTTCGAAGTGGGGATCAAGGCGGCGATAGCTGTTCACGCTGGGGTTCAGGATCAGGCAGATATCGAGCGCGTGCGAGAGAATGCGGTCGATGTACTCCCAACCGAAAGACGATAGCTGCTCCTGTCCTTTGGGATCCCAGAAGAGATTCGTCTTGTCCTTAGTGATGGACATGTTGGTGTGCATGCCGCTGCCGTTGACGCCGACCACTGGCTTAGGAAGGAACGATGCCGTGTAGCCCAGGTTATTGGCGATCTGGCGGGTGAGCAGCTTGTAGAGCTGAATCTGGTCGGCTGCAGCTACGACTTCGCCGTAGCTGTAGTTGATCTCGAACTGGCTGGGCGCGACTTCCGGGTGATCCTTTTCGTTCTGGAAGCCCATGGCGCGCTGCACTTCAGCTGCTGTGTCGATAAAGCGGCGCAGCGGATCGAGCGGCAGCGAATGGTAGTAACCACCGGTGTTTACGTAATCGAAACGGCCGGTCTGGGCGAACTTCTTCTCAGCGTCGACGCCGGCAAAAAGGAAGCCCTCGATTTCATTGGCGGCGTTAAGCGTGTAACCTTTTTCGGCGTAGAGCGAGTCAGAGTAATTCTTGAGTACACCGCGCAGATCGCCGGAGTAAGGCTCGCCGTTCTTGTCGATAACGATACCGAAAACCAGCACTTTGCCGGTGCCGAAAATATCCGCCGGCACCCAGTAAAAGGCGCTCCAGTCGATACCGAGACGCAGATCGCTTTCCTTCTGCGCGGTAAAGCCGCGAATCGAAGAACCGTCGAAGGTCAGATTGTCGTAGCTGGAGAGAAGGAACTTTTTGTCGTAGTCGAGCAGGTGCAGACGGCCTTCGAGGTCGCTGAAGAGCACGGTGACGGCTTTGATATGCGTCTGGTCCTTCAGATCCTTGAGCCGCTTTTCGCGAATTTCGTCCGCGGAAACACGATTCAGGCGGTCGGCCTTGATAGCCAGGTTCTTCTCTTCCAGCTCCTCGTAGCTCAGGGCTAGAAAATTCCGGTAATTGTCAGACACGTATCTCTCCCTTTTTGGCAAATTCTGAAATGTAGTCAGTGGCACAGCACGGCGGGGGGCTGCGAATGATTGTGAACATAGGGTAACGCGCCACACCCGGCCTCGCATAAGGAAAACGTAAGCCGGAGGCGCGGAGCGGGCCGGATGGCTGCTGTACCCTTATGTTTTCAGGAGAATTGCCCTCAAAATGCCGAAGCTGTTTCCCTTCCCCACCCAGGTGGCCTGGTTGCTGGCCGCTGCGGGTTTCGTTTCCAGTGCAAGTCTTGGTCTAGCCGCCCCCGCCAAAACCCCGATACAGATCACAGCCGATCTGAGCGACGCGCCCCGCAAGATCTACCACGCAGAGATTGACTTCCCGGTAACGGCAGGCCCGCTATCTCTTACGACTCCCGAGTGGATTCCCGGCAATCACATGCCGACCGGACCCGTATCTGAAATCGTTGGCGTGGTTTTCACTGCAAATGGCCAAAAGCTGCAATGGCGGCGCGATGACACGGACCTTTACCAGTTCCATGTGGAGATTCCCAAGGGTGTTACGACATTGCATGCGCATCTGGACTGCATTGCGACCACGCGCGTCTCGCAGAAACTGGCTGTGCTGGAGTGGGAGAGGCTGCTGATGTATCCGGCAGGCGTGCCGGTGCGGGATATTCCGATTCAGGCATCGCTGATTGTTCCGGCAGGCTGGGGTGTGGGCACGGCGCTTACCCCGGAGGGATCGGGTGCATGGCCAGTGCCTGCGACCGCGAACGACCGGCAGTCGGTAACGACAAAGTTTGCGGCAACCAACGTGGAGCAGCTTGAGGATTCTCCCATCATCACGGGCCAGTATTTTCACGAGTTTCCGCTGGCTCCGGAGATTACGCCGAAGCACTACATTGACGTTGCTTCAGATGCGCCGGAAGACTCGAATCTGCGCCCGGCAGCACTGGCCGAGATCAGCAATCTGGTGCGCGAAGCGAGCGTCGAATACGCCTCGCACCACTATCACGTCTATCACTTTCTGTTGACGCTCTCCGATGTTGCGGGCGGCGAAGGGTTGGAGCATGGGCAATCGTCCGACAACGGCGTGGCTGAAAAAGCATTTTCCGATGACAAGCGCATGCTGGCCGATGCGGATCTGCTGGCGCACGAGTTCACGCATAGCTGGAATGGCAAGTACCGCAGGCCGTTCAACCTGTATCAGAAGGACTTTGCCACCATGCAGCAGGGCTCGCTGCTGTGGGTATATGAGGGGCTTACGCAGTACCTGGGCAACGTAATGGCGGCCCGTGCCGGACTACGCAATCAGGATCAATACCGCGACATGCTGGCGATGACGGCGGCCGATCTCGACTACAAGACTGGCCGCTTGTGGCGTCCGACAGAAGATACCGCCGTCTCCGCAAGCATTCTGCGTGGCGGCAACCCGGCATGGGTCAACTGGCGGCGCAGCCAGGACTACTACGATGAAGGCGAACTGCTGTGGCTCGACGTCGACACACTGATCCGCCAACAGACAAATAATCAAAAGTCGATTGATGACTTTCTCAAGATATTTCTCGGGCTTGGAGGCAATACCGGCCCAGAGATCGTGACCTACAACCGCGAAGAGTTGATCAAGGACCTGAACGGGGTTGTGCCTTATGACTGGGCGAAGTTCCTGCATGAGCGGGTAGACCTAATTAATCCGCATGCGGATGTAGCTGGAATCGAGCGTGGCGGTTTCCGGCTGGTCTATCGCGACAAGCCGACTGAATCAGAAAACGCCGTCCGGGCTGATTTTCACGATGGACCGGATTTCTGGTACTCGGTGGGTGTAACGATCAGCGATAGCGGCGTGCTGCGTGATGTGCGCTGGAACGGACCGGCGGACAAGGCGCGGCTGGCTCCCGGATACAAGATCATCGCAGTGGATGGGCATATCTACTCGGCGGATGCGCTGAAGGACGCGATCAAGGCAGCCAAGGGCACGCAAGACCCGATTCACCTGATCGTGCAGGCCGACACTTTTGTTTCCAACTACGAAATCGGCTATCACGATGGGCTGCGCTACCCTGCGCTTGAGCGGGCAAACGGTACGACTGATTTTCTGGACGATATAACTAAGCCGCGCACCACTCCAGAGAAGGTCGCGGACAATAAAACCAGCGAAGACGACAACTAGAGAGCACGAAGAATAAGAGAGCAAAGAAACGGCTGCTTTCCGGGCTTCCAACCGGAAAGCAGCCGTTGGGTTTTTGCCGATAGAGATGCAGGACCAACTAGCGCTTATTCTGTGTTCAAAGTCCAGATGATGAGTGAGTTGGTGTTATCGTCTACGGCAGCGAAGATCGCCTTGTCATCGAGCGAACGTACGGCCATGCCAAAGGCACCCCCCGGTGCCGGATCCACCGACAGTTCTTTCACAAACTCGCCCTGATTGGTAAATTCGACGATTTCGCTGGGCTGGTTAGGGTCAGGATTGATGCCGTCATTGTTACTGACCAGGAGATGGCCGTTGGGCGCTTCGATCATTCCAAGCGGGCCATGCAGGTGCGTGTTATCGGTGTAAATCACCTGGCCCACCCCTGCGTTTGAGTTGCGCGATGCAGCGTCAGGAACGGCGAAGACCGCATTGTCGCCCGTTGACGCTACGTAGAGCAGATCATGCCTTTCGTCATAGACCAGGCCCGTAGGAGCTACAAACAGCGTGACGGGGTCGCCTCGGTTCACATAACCGGAGGCAATCACCTTTGCGTTCTCGAGCTTTAGTCCCCAGGAGTAGACGTGAAACTTCAGGCGTGTAACCGTACCATTGAGAGCATTCGTCACAAAAGCGATGGCAGATTCACCGTGATCGATTAACGCCATGTCCCAGGGATATTGAATCGTCGGATCGGTGATGGATTGAATGAGCTTCCCCTGATTGTTGATAACCAGGAGCGATCCGGCGGTTGCGGTTCCAGAGGTGCCGTCAGCGGTCGGTCCATTGCCCACCACGACAAAACCAGCATGCAGAGTTCCAAGAGCCGTAGTGAGGCCTAGAGGCGCGGTGCCTTGAAAGAACACCGAAACCGCGCCTTTCCTGGGCACACGGACGATCGTTGTGCCTGTGCCCTGTAAACCCTGGCCGTTGTTGAAGTTTGAGACGAGGACATCACCGGGATGCAGCGGTCCGGAGCCGGTTAAAAAATCCCTTGGCACGAACGCAACGCCATATGGATTGCCGTCGCCGTTGGGAGGGACAGTGGAGACGGTACGCACAGGGCTCGGCAGAAAGGCAGCGTCCGGATCGAACCGCTGACCTGAAGCTGCAGTAGCCACGCCAAAGAGTACGGATGCGGCGCAAAGACAAGAAAAAGTCCGGCGCCAGCGAAACATGTTCGCCGGTAAATTTCTCGGAAATACAGATACTTGCATGACGTCAGTCCTCGCGGTGAGGGCGGCTGCTGAGTTGAGACACCGCATGACCCATTTCTCAGCGGCAGACCGAAGGATCGCACGCTTTTTTGAACCTAGGATCGGCCCGCGATTGGCCAAAGACTCACATTTGCCGAAAGATGCTTCGATCCGCCGGGTGCGATGCTAATCTTCCGCAGCAGGGACACTGTCACCCGATTGTCATTTCTTTGTCAGTTTCTTGAATAAATCGCCCTTCTTTTTGTGCTGAATTACAGTCGCGGGCCGGTCATGCGGGCGAGATGCACTGAATTTCATGCAAAGTCCTTGGTTTGCACGGCCGCGGCTAACTGATATTTTGAGAGGAAAGCGCGAGAGCATTTAGAGGTGCCCCGTACCATGGGTTCCAGGCGTAAGACCGTTTTTCGGACGGCATTTGACACCTATACGGCCCAGGCCGAGCTCGGCAAAGGCCCCAGTGGTGCGGTTTTTGACGCAGTAGATGATTGCGGCCAGCCCTGCGCCGTCAAGCTGCTCAACCCTGCTTTGACCGGGCCCTCCGCATTAAAGCGCGCTGCCGATGAGCTACGCTTCTGCTCGCGCAGGCCGCATAAGAATATTTTGCCGATACTCGATCGTGGTCTCCATGGAACCAAGGGCGCTTTCTACGTGGCGCCACTTTACGCACGCTCTCTGCGTGAGGCGATAGACGAGGGCATTCCGCAGGAAAATGTATTGCGGTTGTTCGGACAGATTCTCGACGGAGTCGAAGCCGCGCATCTTTACGAAATCTGCCATGGCGACCTCAAGCCGGAAAACATTCTGCTCAGCGAGGATGCTCGCGACGTCGTTGTTGCCGATTTCGGGATGAAGCATTTTCTGCGCACAGAACGCCAGCCCGCGGACACGCCTCAAGCACAAGGCGCCAATCCTTTCCCCTACGTCGCACCGGAGGAGCCACACGAAGTCACCGGCAAAGCCGATGTGTTCGCGCTCGGAATTATGCTGCACGAGATGTTCACCCGCACCTCAGCCACCGGGCCAGGTGATCTGGAGATTGCTGATGTCGCGCCAGAGTTTGCCTATCTCGACTGGACGGTTAAACGGATGACGCATCCCGATCCGAAGCAGCGGCTGACGGTGACGGAAGTGAAGCGGGAGCTGATTGCACGAGGCAATGAGTTTCTGTGCCTGCAGCGCCTCAATGTGTTGAAGAACGAAATACTACTCGAAACGGAAGTAGACGACCCGCTGTTGCGCGATCCGGTTGGGTTACAGTCTGTAGATTTCCGCGCCGACACGCTCTATCTCACGCTCAATCAGGCGCCGCCGGCGGATTGGGTCGCGGCCTTTCATGGCTCAGGACGCCCATTTCATTTGAATGGATATGGCCCCGAGCGATTCGTTTTCATGGGCCGGCTGGCGCATCTGCGCGTCGCGCGGGGCGTCGATCCGCAGCAGTTGCTCGATCAGGCGAAAGCCTATGTGACCGCTGCAAATCAGGCCTATGCCGAGGGAGCACGGGCGCGGCATCGTGCCCACCTGGAACAAGAGCGCGAACTGAAGCGGGCGCAGATTGCCATGGAAGAACGCCGTCACGAAGTATTGTCGCGTCTGCGCCTGTAACTTCTGCCGCTTGCGCATCTGTGCGTTAGTCTAGGGTCTCAGGAGAATTGAGACCCCAGATGCGTCATAACATGATGCCCCGTAATCCAATGCTGCCGTTTGCCTGTTGCGCCATGCTGCTTGCCGCTGCATTGGCGCCCTGTCTTCATGCGCAATCATCCGATGACGCGCAGGAGAGTTTCGTCAAATCGCACTATACCAAGTACGAGTACCGCATCCCCATGCGTGACGGAAAGCGGCTCTTTACCTCCGTGTATGTGCCAAAAGCGAGTGCGTTTCCTGAAGATCGTGGGCCGTATCCGATCCTGATGGACCGAACCCCATACAGCGTCGGTCCGTATGGCGAAGACCAGTACAAGGAGCATCTCGGACCATCGGATGAGTTCGAGAAGGGCGGCTATATCTTCGTGTACCAGGACGTGCGAGGACGCTGGATGAGCGAAGGCAGCTTCGTCGAGATGACACCGCACATCGACGAAAAGAAGTCGCCGCAGGATGTGGATGATTCTTCGGACACGCACGACACGATCGACTACCTGCTCAAGCATGTAGCGAACAACAACGGCAAGGTTGGCATCTGGGGCATCTCCTATCCCGGCTTCTACACTTCGTCGAGCATCATCGACTCACATCCCGCGCTTGTTGCTGCAAGCCCGCAGGCACCGATGACGGATCTCTTCAAGGGAGACGATAGCTACCATGGCGGCGCATTCATGCTTTCGGCCAACTTCGGCTTCTACGTTTTCTTCTATCCGCAGACCGAACCGCAGCAGCCGAAGCACAACATCGAGTTCGACTTTGGCACACCCGATTCGTATGACTTCTATCTGCACGCCGGCAGCCTCTCCGATATGGAGAAGCAGTATCTCAAGGGCCGCAACTGGCTTTACAGCGACCAGATGAAGCATGACACCTATGACAACTACTGGAAGATACGCGACCTGTCGCAGCACATGAAGAATGTGAAGTGCGCAGTGCTGGTGGTTGGCGGATGGTATGACGCGGAAGATCTTGAGGGGCCATATCGGACGTCGAATGCAATCGCCAAATTCAATCCAGATACGCCGGTCACGCTGGTAGAAGGACCTTGGGTGCACGGTGGATGGGCGCGCAGCAAGGGCGACCGCCTCGGCGATATCGAGTTCAATGCCAATACGGCTGAATACTTTCGCCGCGATGTGCAGTTCCCTTTCTTTGAGCACTATCTCAAAGGCAAAGGCGAGGCCATGCCGCGCGCTGTTGTGTTTGAGACCGGAACAAACGTGTGGCACAACCTCGACAGTTGGCCGCCGAAGGACGCCGCGCCGAAGACACTCTACTTCCACGCAGACGGCAAGCTGAGCTTCGATCCGCCGACAGAAGCCTCCAGTTCCGACAGTTATCTCAGCGATCCTGCGCACCCGGTGCCCTTCGTCGGCTACACCACAGACACAGTGCCGCAGCGTTACATGGTCGATGATCAGCGCTTCGCCAGCTATCGTCCTGACGTGTTGGTGTACGAGAGCGATGTGCTGACGGAAGATGTGACGATCGCGGGACCAATTTCACCGAAGCTGACGATTGCATCCACTGCGACCGACTCAGACTTCGATGTGAAGCTCATCGACGTATATCCGAATGACACGCCCGACCCGCAGGAACAAAAGCAGGGCAAACGAGTGCTCGATACTCCCCCGCTACACATGGGCGGCTATCAAGAATTGGTGCGCGGCGAGCCATTCCGTGCGAAGTTCCGCAACAGCATGGAGAAGCCGGAAGCACTGACGCCGGGCAAGAAGACCGAGATCGACTTCACCATGCCCGATCTCTACCACACCTTCCGTGCTGGGCATCGCATCATGGTGCAGGTGCAATCAAGCTGGTTCCCGCTCGTTGACCGTAACCCGCAGACCTTCACCGATATCCCTTTTGCAAAGCCCGATCAGTTTGTGAAGGCGACGGAGACGGTGTATCACGAGAAAGATGCGGCTTCTGGTGTAGAGGTACTGGTTATGCCCAAACAATAAGAGCGACACTGCAAAAGCGTGTTGGGTCGCCAAGGAACAAAACCGCCGGAGATGATTCACATCTCCGGCGGTTTTGCTTTGCTAGTACCGCTTCACCGATGCGGGAGGTGGTGGACCCGTTTTTCCATTCAACAGCCACTCGATAGGAGCTTTCACATCTTCCTCATGCGCCTGCCCCATGATTCGCGCAATGATCTCGCCGTTCTCATCAAGAATGACTGTAGCGGGCAATACATTGCCAAGCTGCAGGCGATCGAGTGATCCGAGATCCGCACCTAACCATATTTCCATTGCTGGTTTCTGAACATCCAGGAATTGATCAATTTTTGCGCGGTTTTTCTTGTTGCCGGGATCTTCATCCGCGGAGACTGCTACGAAACGAACTTTCTTACCGGCATAATCTTGCGTCAGCTTTGAAAGCATAGGCATCTCTTCCCGGCAAGGTCCGCAAAAGGTAGCCCAGAAATTAACGACCACGATAGAGCCGCGGAGATCCGCGAACTTTACTTCGGTTCCAGTGAGGTTCTTGAACTCAAGATTGGGCGCCTTTTTGGCAAACGCATAAGAGGCCACGCTGACCACGCATAGTAATACAGCAACCCGAAAAACAATCTTCATCCTGCTTCTCCTGATGATGAGAAGCCCTGCCGTGCGGTAACGCACGACAGGGTAGTTGCATACAACGATGGCGTTAGAAGCGGTGCGTCAGGCTTGCCAGCCAAACATACTGCGCAAAAGCTGCATCGCCATGCGCGCCATACACCGAGTCCGGATAGCTCACGGTGCGGTCACGGCGAACGGCCTTGTACACGCCAGCGGTGAGAATCTCGTGACCATGCGTGTACTCGGCACCGGGGCCTAGTGTGACAGCATAGCCAGGGCGACGGAAGCCATCATTGCTGACTGGGAACAGGTTGTGCGCAGGCACGCCTTCATCACGCGGGCCGAACGTAGCTCCAAGTCCCTTGGCATGCGGCACCGGAAACTCAACACCTGCCTCAAGCAAATACTGATCCGAGATGGCAACGTAGTTGTTCAGGGGCTGTGTCGAACTGAGCGTGGCGCCCCGTTGCACACCGTTGGTGCCACCCTGCGTTGCAATGTAGTCGCCGTCAAAATAGAAAACCATGTTGCTGTTGATGCGCTGATAGCCCATCCATTGCATCACCAGGCCCCAACCGCCGTTACCGGGCTGAATAGAGTAGTCGACTGGTGCGGTAACTTCGACAGGAGACCCCGTGCCGGTCGTGTTGGTGTTGACGTTGTTCTGAACATCGTCATTACCGGTCGGAATCAGAATGCCAAGTCCGCCTGAGATGTTGTTGCGCGCAGCGTGCTGCGGATTACGCAGCCACGAATTGACGCCGATGATGGTATCGCCCACGCCGGTCGCCTGGTATTTGATTGGCGAATTAGCGCTCTTACGCGAAGCAAAGAGCCACGGCGCATCGATCTCGACGCTGACTCGCGGCGTGATCTGATAGGTAAGATTTGCGGTCACGAGATTGATGCGATTCTCGACCTCAGTGTGCTGCTGTTCGCGATACTCCTGGTACACATCGCCAACGTAATGCTGGTAGCTGAACTGGTGACGCTCGCCGATGCTGAGTTGATAGTGCCCTGGCTCAAGCACGCCGCCCTGGCCGGTGGGCAGTCCGCCTACCTCTGGCGAACGGGCGAGAATGCAGCCTTGCGCTGCCGCCTGCTGAATTGCGATTGAGCCGCATGCGGCAACAAGCGCAATGGTAAGTATCAAGCGCGGCGTAGATACAGCACGCCGGAACACACGGCCCCGAAGGCCTTGTGCAGGCAAAGATATTGGCATGGTATGACCTCTCTCAAAAGAAGAAATGACTATCTCGGATCATCGATTGCGCAGCAATACACGCACTGATTCGGTGGCGTCAGGGAAGAGCACACCGGTAATGCGCACACGATCGAAACTGCTGTTGTGACCCGGAGATAACCTTATGAGGTCTTTCGCACAAGCGCATCAAGCGAAACGTGGAGTGTTTATTCGAACCTTGGTTGGAGGCTGCCATCAACATTACAAAAAGAACACGGCCCGCACAGGCAGGCCGTCGTCGAAAATGCGCAAAGCAGGCCACGCCATTCTGGCGCGAAAAGCACCCGGTTGTTCGTTTATTGTTCCGCTTATTGAACCGTGAGTGTGAGGCTCACCGACTGCGTGGTCGCGGTCACGCCATTACTGGTCTGTGCCGTTACCAGCAGCGGATAGGTTCCCGGCTGTGTTCCAGTAAAGGTGGGCTGATGCTTCAGGTAGCTGTAGCGGGGATTGCACGCGGTCATTCCTAATGACCCGATGAGAAGCAGCACGACAAACAGGCCAGCGCGCATCCAGACCTTCCGCCTGCGGCCAATGAAGAAAGCAATACCTACACCTGGAATCAGGACGGCAAGAAAGACCGGCCGCGAATTGGAAATAGCCTGCGGCATACCAGACTCAGGATTGGTGTTTTGTCCAATCTGTGAACCCGTCGTAGTTTGCAGGACCATGTCGGCAGTCGCGGTAGTCGTACTCGCCGTAATTTCCAGATTCGCCGGGGTAAAGGTGCAGCCTACGCCAACGGGGAGCGTCGTACCGCCCGAGGTACTGGTCGTCCCTCCGGTTCCTGAACACGACAAGCTGATGAAACCGGTAAATCCATTTTGAGGCGTGATGGTCGCAACCAACGAACCGGCATCGCCGGGAGTTGCAACGGTAATGGTGGAGGGATTGATCGACAGCGAGAAGGTCGGCGCGGCTGTCGCATCGGCATGCACGGCGACCAGATCAGACTGAGACGCCGCGTGTGCCGTGTCTCCCGCATACGCGGCCTGCAAAGAGTGGTCGCCGGTCAGATTGTCGGCGCGGATTTCACCATGGCCTGAAGAATCAAGCACGGTTGCGGCGACTGCTTTGCCATGCTCTTCAAGCCGAACAATCCCGGTTGCGGGGGTGCCATCCTCCGCCGTAACTGCAACGTTATACGTGAGCAGGGTGTGATCTCCGCTGGCGTGGGCCTGCGCAGTCAGTGTGGTGTGGGTGGCAATCTGCGAGGCTTGCGCGAAAGCCGGAAGGGAAGCGCACTGAAAAGCGGCCAACGCCACCGAAGAAACGACGGCCCAGGCCGCAATCCTAGCTTTGCGCGCCCAGTGGCGCGAACCGATCCTGTGTGTCACCCGCACTCAACCTCAATCCCGAGAACTTGCTCCGCCGCACTCTCATCAGAACGCCGCGCTATGTTTGAGCCTTTGCATTCATTGTATCCGCCCGCCCCGGCAAGGGCGATCAGACAGGCTTTCCCGTCGCTCCGAGGCCGCCCTGCAACCAATGGGAGCCTTTCCGAGTGCGAGACGTACCTGACAGACGGAAAACTCGTCTCAAAGTAAGCGAAACCGAAGCTCGGGATCGGGCAATTTCGGGGCCGGCATACGGTTCATCCCGTATGCTTCCCTTATGCTTATGGATCAGGAACAGGCATGATCGCTCATCTTCGCGGAAAGCTGATTCACAAGCAGCCCGGCCAGGCCATCGTCGAGGCAGGCGGCGTGGGCTATGACGTAACCATCTCCGTACCCACTTTCACAGCCCTTCCCTCGGTCGGCGCCGAGGCGGCGCTGCATGTCCATACCCAGGTACGCGAAGACCAGATTGCACTTTTCGGCTTCCTGGAGCGCGACGAAAAACGGCTTTTTGAACGGCTGATTACCGTCACCGGTGTCGGCTCCAAGCTGGCCATTACACTGCTCAGCGGTCTCTCGCCGGAGCGGGCTGTCTCCGCCATCCGTGCGCAGGACCATACCTCGCTTACGCGAATTCCCGGCGTCGGCAAGAAACTCGCTGAGCGGCTGGTGCTGGAACTGAAGGACAAGCTGGACGATTTCGCGGCAGCTCCGGCTCCCGCCATAGCCAAGGGCGTTGCCGTCGAGGATGTGTTGAGCGCTCTCACTAACCTTGGGTACCAGCGCCAGGCGGCGGAAAAGGCTGTGCAGCACGCGGTCGAAAAGGATCCTGTGCTTGGAGCGGATTTCGATGCGCTCTTCCGGACTGCGTTGAAGGTGATTCGCTGATTATCGCTTCAACTGACTATTCTGCCTAAACAATGCTTCGCCGCCTCCTCAAACTCCTCAATGCACAAAGCGAACCGCTCTCGCTTCATTTGGAGATAGCTTCGCCTGAAAGAACACACCTTCTAGACGGAACTTCCACGAAGGCATTTAAGGAGCTTGATCGCTCTAACGTTCCACCGCCCGATCCTCCGCTGACACCGCTCCTGTTAGCCGCGCGCTGGATCAGTGATGGTTTATACGGAGAACAGATGCCCGCTCTTGCCGCGGATTTGCTCGAAGCGGGATACGAAACTCCAACCTTAATACGGCTCGCTGGAGAGATGAACGTCAACTCCACTGCCGATGTGGAACCGCTGGTCAGCAAAGCCTTCCAAGAACTGGGAGTGAGATGGCCTCTCTCTGAGGTCACAGCTAAACTCATCATCACGCGTCAGATCGCACGAGAAGTCATCGCTGGTCAGCGTGATCTTTTGCGCGCAGCGTCGGATATTAAAGTTTGGTTGTGGCGTTGGCTTCCAACCACATCGGACCTCGAGTTTCTCCTTGTTCTGAATGATGAGCCATCCTGGAACGACGAGTATCAGCGGTACATTCCCGCAATCGCCAATGATCAGCTCGAAACATTTGTTCGTCTCGCCTGCCTGACAGATGAACAAATTGCCTCGGAATCCCAGCGTTCTGCTAGCACGATGAAGTAAGCGGCAATCTCGCCATCCTGCTAAACTCCGTTTCGTATGCGTAGCGCAGCAAAAACCCCATCCGCACAGCCCTACTTCCGCAAAGAAGGCATAGCCTTTCTCAAAAACCTAGCCAAGTTCAACAACGGCGACCCCGTCGCCGCACGCGAGTGGTTCAACGCCAACAAAGCTGCCTATGAAGCCGAAGTCAAAGAACCAATGCTCGCCGCCATCCGCAAGGTGACGGACGCCATGATGGATTTTGCCCCCGAGCATGTTCGCCCAGCGGAAAAATCTCTCTTCCGCATCTACCGCGATACGCGCTTCTCCAACGACAAGCGCCCCTACAAAGACCACCTTGGCGCGTGGTGGACGCATACCGGCCTCGACAAAACCTCTGGCGCAGGCTACTACTTCCATGTCTCACCCAAAGATGTCGTGATCGCCGCGGGAGCTTACATGCCGGAGAAGGAACAACTCGCGGCCATCCGTCACTGGTTCCTCGATAACCATGAAGCGTTTCGCAAACTAATCAACAAAGCTGCCGTGCGCAAGGCCTTTCGCGAGTTCGAAAACAACGCGCTCACGCGTCCTCCCAAGGGCTTTCCCGCCGATCATCCGGCGATGGACCTGATCCGTGGAAAGCAATGGGGACTGGCCACGACGCTGCCCGCAACGGCTGCGCTTGAGCCCAAGTTCGCAGACGAAATTATCCGCCATTTCAAGCTTGCCGCGCCGATCATTGCTGCCTTGAATACGCCCATCGCGGCCAGTCTTGAAGAACGCGAGAAGCCGCGCAAAACGGTGCTTTTCGGGTTGCGGCAGGGTCCAAAAACCTTAAAAAACCGCTAAAAACAGACTTTTTCGGCACAAAACCCATAAAAACCTGTGGAAATATGGCTTTTCCCGTTGACTTTATACGTCTAAAAGAAGCAAGGTAGGCATCGTAGGTTTTCGCTTGAGGTTTTTCGAAACCCGCGTCAACACTGGCGAATTGCGTATAAGGAACTGGGTCCAAAGCGCAGCGCCCGCGGTGACAGATCGAGAATCCCGACAACGGAATCTGGCAACAGAATGACGCCTGAACAGGCAAACATTGGAGGAAACACTCAATGGCAACTGGATTGACCAAGACAGCTCTGATCCGCCAAATGGCTGAGAAGCTGGAACTGACCAACAAGCAGGTTGGCGCCTTCCTCGATCTCCTGTCGGAGACCGCGGTGAAGGAAACGAAGAAGAACGGCGTATTCATCATCCCCGGCATCGGCCGTCTGGTGAAAGCCGAGCGCAAGGCCCGCGTGGGCCGCAACCCGCAGACCGGCGCAGCCATCAAGATCAAGGCAAAGACCGTTGTGAAGTTCCGCGTCGCCAAGGCTGCCAAGGACGCGATCGCGCCCACCAAGAAGTAGTTCGATACATTGCAAGGAGGGGCGCACCTTCGGGTGCGCCCTTTATTTTGCCCCAACAGAGTTGAAGCCCTAAAGCTTCAGCAGAGCTGTCCAATACGCCATGACATCTCCTGATCAGCCGATACTGGAAAGTCCTGCCGCACGCCGGCCAGTGGTTACTTTGCTGCGCCTCGAAGGTCTGGCAGCAGTAGCGATCAGCGCGGCGCTATACGCGCATGCCGGCGCAAGCTGGTGGCTCTTTGCCGCGCTATGGCTTGTGCCGGATCTTTCGATGCTTGGCTATCTCGCCGGTCCCCGGCTCGGAGCCCTTTGCTACAACGCGATGCACACGTATCTATCACCGATCATGCTCGCAGCGGTTGCAATTCTGCTGCATAAGAACACACTGCTTCCTTATGCATTCCTGTGGTGCAACCACATCGGCGTCGATCGTTCCTTGGGATACGGCTTGAAATATCCCGCAGGCTTTGGCTTTACGCACCTCTCACGACTGGGGAAGCACTAGCTATCCACGCACTGCGCTCTTCTTCAGTCAGCGGAATCGGCATCACGCGCCCCTCGCGCCCCGCTGCAAATGTCGCCAGCAGAATCGCCATGATTGCGACACCGTGTTCTCCAGAGATGGGCGCAGGCTTGCCGTTGAGAATGGCGTCGCGCACGCCAGCGTAGTAAGGGCGCTGATCGCCGAGCGGCACTGCGATCTCTGTCTTCGCACCCGTAGCGCCATCAAAGAGCACTCCCGGATCGTTATCCACGCCATAACCGGGATCAGTGGGCAGCATGCCTGCGATCAACTGCGCTTCCTGCGGATCGCCACCATATTTGGCCCAACTGGCAACCGTACCGTGCAGAATTGAACGCGGGCCGCCGCCTGAGACCAGCAGCGACGCATGCAGAATGACACGCAGGGCCTTGTAGTTGAGCTGAATGTGCGCCCAGTCATCGGTCTGACCACCTTCGCGCAGAATCGCGAAGCTCGCCTGCACGGAATCCGGCATGCCAAACAGATGCAACGACTGATCTATCAAGTGTGGCCCCAGGTCAAACCACAGACCCGCGCCCGGCCCCGGCTCTTCGCGCCAGCGCTTACGAACGTTGGGCCGAAAGCGATCCATGTGGCACTCGTAGTGCGACACATGCCCCAGCCTGCCGGACTCAAGGATCTCGCGCGTCGCCAGCACCTCGCTATACCAACGACGATTCTGAAAGACCGACAACAGCCGCTTCTCTTCTTTGGCGACCTGCACCAGCGACCGCGCCTCGTCGAGCGTAACGGTAAACGGCTTGTCCACGACAACGTGCTTGCCTGCTCGCATGGCAGCAGTGGCCAGCGGCTCGTGGCTGTCATTGGGCGTAGCCACCACGACGAGATCGACATCTGGGTGCGAGGTCACTTCCGTAGGCGGGCAGATCGCGACTCCAGGCAGGTCGGCCTGCACCGTATCGCGGCGGCTTGAGCCAACCACCGTAAGCTCCAGTCCCGAAACAGTGCGAATCAGAGGCGCGTGAAATGTTTTGCCGGCATAGCCATAGCCGATCAGTCCAACCTGAATCGTCTTTTGATTCCCTTCCATACTCTCCTCAAGATATCGTGGCGTCGGGGCCACATTGTGGAGTCGGCGAAAGCTTCGTAGAAACCTCACGCCGACTTAAACGACATCTGTTGTTAAATTTTGCGACTTTAGCCAACGCTGCTGTCTCTATTGAGAAAACCCAGCTCTGCCGGCTGCCATGCATCGTTCGCCGGATTCCAGAGCCAGATTCCCAGAGGAGGATTTGTCCATGAAGATCCTTTCCATCATCGCCCGCATCCTGATCGGGCTTACCTTTCTCGTCTTCGGCCTGAATGGCTTCCTGCACTTCATCCCGGAGCCGCCGATGCCACCCGGCGCCGCCAAGAACTATGTTGAGGCGTTAAGCGCCACGCCCTATCTGCTCGTCGTCTCCGGCATCCAGGTGTTCACAGCGGTGCTCTTTCTCGTCAACCGGTTCGTGCCGCTGGCTCTCACATTCATCGCGCCGGTCATTGTGAATATCCTCATGTTCCATGGGTTCATGGCGCCCGCTGCCATTGGGCCCGGCATCTTTGTCACGGTCTGCTGGTTCATCATCTTCTTCCGGCATCGCGCGGCATTTAACGGCATCTTCGCCGCCAAGTCTTAAGCAACCGGCTGCGCGGGCGTATTGGCAGACGTCATCATCGCCCGCACCACCAGCGAAACGCCAAAGCTGATCAGGACGGCGCGTATAAGCAACTGGGCGTTGTATTGCCAGCTCAGCGCCGCAAAACTCACCAGCACGCCAATCGGGGTCAACTCAGAAAGCGCAGCGCGCACCCACTGCGGCCTCTGACCGCCTTTGGGCACACGGCTGCGCAACGCGGGAAAAAGACGCGGCACAGCTTTGCAGTAGTCAAGGTAGGGCTGGCCAAGCTGCGCGCTGAGAAAAGCCTCTTCGCCGAAGATCAAGCGCAGTACAAACAGGCCGATAAGCACCAGCGCCACCAGAGCGCCCGAGGGCGGCATCAGCATGACGATGGCTACGTTCATCAACATGCTGCCGATATAAAGTGGATTGCGCACGTGCCGGAAAGGGCCATCGGCCATGACAGCTCCAGCCTTCATCTCAGAGTTTGTCACGACACTGTGCCCCAGGTAGGCCGATGCCCAGACACGAAGAACTACTGCAATGGCCGCAGCCGCAATTGCAATGGCCGTTGCGACCTGAATCGCGCTGCTCGCTGGAATCCCAATGCGGCTTAGTTGAAACCCGAGCCACAGCCAAGCCGTGGTGCGGCTGCCAAGCTGAAACCACTCAATCCATGGCGCCCAGAAGCCGAGGAACAGGATGGCAACGCTGATCCATAGCCGCAAACGGAACTCGAGGTGAGTCGCCTTCATTTCGTTTCGTCTCGCATGTCTCCAGAGTAATTGCTGAAGGCCGATTGCCTACAATGACAGAGTGTCCGATCCCTTACTAAACAACAGCGCCGCCAGTGCAGCCGTTGACACCATCGCCGCCGTGTCTACACCACCGGGCCGTGGCGGCATCGGCATTGTCCGGCTGAGTGGCCCAGAGTCCACAACCATCGCAGAGCAGCTGGTGCGCCTGCGCGGACCGCTGGAGCACGCGCGAGCCCGCTTCGCCGAAGTGCTGGACCCAACTGCTGATGAAGATGACACTCAAAGCCGCATTGACGAAGCAGTCGTCACCTTCTTTGCCGCTCCCAACTCCTACACTGCTGAAGATCTGGTGGAGATCGCCTCGCATGGTTCGCCGGTTGTGCTCGACCTGTTGTTGCGGCAGGCGCTTACTCTGGGCGCGCGGCTGGCCGAGCCAGGGGAATTCACGCAACGCGCATTTATTGCGGGCAAGATCGATCTGACGCAGGCCGAGGCGGTACGTGACCTGATCGACGCACAGACACTCGCTCAGGCGCGTCTGGCTGCCAGCCAGATGGGCGGCGCGCTCAGCGCACGCGTCATGCCGTCGAAGCATGCATTGTTGGAACTGATCGCGTTGCTCGAAGCCGGTATCGACTTCGCCGAGGACGATGTGTCGGTTGCGCCGGAGCGGGAGATTCAGCGGCGCATTGGGGCGATCCGCCCACCGCTCACTGAGCTTGAGGCTACCTTCACCCACGGGCGCGTGCTGCACGACGGACTTACACTCGCCATCGTAGGCCGTCCCAACGCAGGCAAGAGCTCGGTCTTTAACGCTCTCGTCGAGCGCGACCGCGCCATCGTCACCGCCATCCCCGGCACTACACGCGATACTGTGAGCGAGCGCATCGCGCTCGGGGGCATTCCGCTGGAACTTGTGGACACAGCCGGTTTACGTGAAGCTGTGGACGAAGCCGAACGGCTGGGCATTGTGCGCAGCCGCCAGGCGCTCGCCGACGCGGCAATCGTGCTGGTCGTCATTGACGCCTCGGAGATTGGCCCGGCAGGTCATCTGCATGAGGAAGACCGCACGATTCTCAACAGTCTTGAAGGTCGCTCTGCATTGATTGCCTGGAACAAATGCGATCTCCTCGACCCCGACACAGAAGACACCTTGGCCGCCGGAATCGAATCATCCGAGCCCGCATTGCTGGCGCACGTTGATCTGCCCGTGATCCCGACCTCTGCAGTAACTGGTCAGGGCATAGCCGAGCTGCGCGAGGCCATCCTCAAACTCGCAACCGGCGGCGCAGCGGCAGAGCCCGGCATGCTCACCAGCCTGCGCCATCATCGCGCCGTCACCCAGGCCATCGAAGGACTCGACGCAGCCTCAGCCGCCGCCACAAACAACATCCCTCATGAGATGGTGCTGCTCGATCTCTACCGCGCACTATGGGCGCTTGATTCGCTCACCGGCCAGACCACACCGGATGACGTGCTAAACCTCATTTTCAGCACCTTTTGCATCGGAAAATAATATCGGGATCCATCCCGCCCCATTTGATTCCACTTCTTCTGAACGGCCCGCAGACATCGACCAGATGCAAAACGAAGCTGCTAAGATAGCAGGTTCTTATGGATACACGGCAAAACACAGAGACCGCTGGATTCAAGTTGCGTACCGCTGTAAGCGCAGAGCACCCGCTCCAGATCATCGGAGCCATCAACGCGTACCATGCCCGCATGGCAGAGCGCGTCGGCTATCGCGCCATCTATCTCGCTGGCGGCGGTGTAGCAGCCGGCTCGCTCGGCGTTCCCGATCTCGGCATCTCCGAGCTTGAAGACGTGCTCGTAGACGTGCGGCGCATCACTGCAGTCTGCTCACTGCCCCTGCTGGTCGATATCGACACCGGCTTCGGAGGAGCCTTCAACATTGCCCGCTCCATCCGCTCGCTGATTCGCGCAGGCGCCGGCGGCTGTCACATTGAAGATCAGGTACAGGCCAAGCGCTGCGGGCACAGGCCGGGCAAGGCCATCGTTTCTAGTGAAGAAATGGTGGACCGCATCAAGGCCGCTGTTGATGCAAGAACCGATGAGAGCTTCGTCATCATGGCGCGCACCGACGCATTGGCCAACGAGGGCCTCAACGCGGCGCTCGATCGCGCAGCCGCCTGCGTCGAGGCCGGCGCAGACATGGTCTTTCCCGAGGCCGTAACAGAGCTGAGCCAGTACAAAGCATTCGTGGATCGCACGCAGGTTCCAGTGCTAGCCAACATCACTGAGTTCGGAGCGACGCCGTTATTTACGCTCGACGAGCTGCGCAGCGTGGGCGTAGCCATAGCGCTCTATCCGCAGTCGGCGTTTCGAGCCATGAACGCCGCCGCGCTCAAGGTCTACCAGGCCGTTCGGCGGGATGGCACGCAAAAGAATGTGCTCGATACCATGCAGACCCGCGCAGAGCTATACGACTACCTCGGCTATTACGCATTCGAGCAGAAACTCGATGAGCTGTTCGCGCAGGAGAAGGAAAAATAATGGGAACGGAGCCGGTAGCAGGATTTAAACCCAAGAAGTCTGTAGCACTTTCCGGCGTTCCGGCTGGAAACACTGCGCTATGCACCGTAGGCCGCAGCGGCAACGATCTGCATTATCGCGGATATGACATTCTCGACCTCGCAGCGCGGTGCGAGTTCGAAGAGGTTGCCTACCTGCTTCTCTACGAGAGACTGCCAAACCGCGAGGATCTCGAAGCCTACAAGCGCCGTCTACGCTCCATGCGTGGTCTGCCGCAGTCCGTGCGAACAGCTCTCGAACAACTGCCAAAGACTGCGCATCCCATGGACGTACTGCGCGCAGGAGCCAGCGTGCTTGCAACGCTAGAACCGGAGCCGCAGCCCTATTCGGCCCAGTCAGGACGCGGCATCGCCGACCGCCTCATGGCTCTCTTCGGCTCCATGCTGCTCTACTGGTACTACTTTGCCAATTCCGGCCGGCGCATCGAAACTGCAACCGACGATGACTCCATCGGAGGACACTTCCTGCATCTTCTGCACGGCAAGCCACCCTCAGACGAGTGGGTCCGCGCCATGCACGTTTCGCTCATTCTCTATGCCGAGCACGAGTTCAACGCATCCACTTTTACCGCGCGCGTCATCGCAGGAACAGGCTCGGATATGTTTTCCGCTATCGCCGGCGCAATCGGCGCGCTCAAAGGGCCCAGACACGGAGGCGCCAATGAAGTGGCTCTGGAGATTCAGGAACGCTACACTTCACCGGACGAAGCAGAGAACGATATTCGCGCACGCGTAGCCGCAAAAGAGGTCATCATCGGCTTCGGTCATCCTGTTTACACCATCGCCGATCCGCGAAACGTGGTCATTAAGAAGGTCGCACACGATCTCTCCGAAGCGGCGCGAGACCTGAAGACCTACGACATTGCCGAGCGGATCGAAAGCGTCATGTGGGAGACCAAAAAGATGTTTCCCAACCTCGACTGGTTCTCAGCCGTCAGTTATTACATCATGGGTATACCAACCGCGATGTTTACGCCCATTTTCGCCATCGCGCGCACCAGTGGATGGGCTGCGCATGTGATGGAGCAGCGCGTGGACGGCAAAATCATCCGCCCCAGCGCCAACTACACCGGACCGGAAGACGTTCCCTTCGTGCCCATCGAGCAACGCAGCTAGGAATTTTTCAGCAACACCAACCCGTCATCAGACGAAAGAAATACATGTCCAGCCATATCTCCAACGTACGGCCTGAATTCGATCAGGTCATCCGCGACATCGCCGATTATGTTCTGGATTACACCATCCAGAGCAGTCTTGCCTACGAAACTGCGCGCTATTGCCTTCTCGACACGCTGGGCTGCGGCCTGCAGGCGCTCGATTTTCCCGCATGCACCAAGCTGCTTGGACCCGTCGTGCCGGGTCTTACGATGCACCTGGGCGCTCGCGTTCCCGGCACAAGCTTCGAGCTCGACCCCGTAACCGCCGCTTTCAACATTGGCACGATCATTCGCTGGCTCGACTTCAACGACACCTGGCTGGCAGCCGAGTGGGGCCATCCCAGCGACAACCTCGGCGGCATTCTCGCCGTGGCAGACTGGCTGACAAGAAACGATCATCCGCTCACCATGCGCGATGTGCTGACCGCAATGATCAAGGCCCACGAGATCCAGGGGTGCCTTGCGCTTGAGAATTCTTTCAACAAGGTAGGCCTCGATCACGTTGTGCTGGTCAAGGTTGCCTCCACTGCGGTGGTAGCCGGGCTTCTCGGGCTCACACGCGAGCAGACACACAGCGCAATCTCGCTCGCATGGGTTGATGGACAATCTCTCCGAACCTATCGCCACGCTCCCAATACGGGTTCGCGCAAAAGCTGGGCCGCCGGAGATGCCACGTCCAGGGCAGTCAGGCTGGCACTGATCGCAAAGACCGGCGAAATGGGTTATCCCAGCGTACTCACCGCAAAAGCGTGGGGATTTTATGATGTCTCCTTCAAAGGGCAGCCATTCCATTTTCAGCGCCCTTACAGCAGCTACGTAATGGAAAACGTGCTCTTCAAAATTTCATTTCCTGCCGAGTTCCACTCCCAGACCGCAGTAGAAGCGGCGATGAAACTGCACCAGCAGCTCGCCGCCATCGGAAAGACAGCAGCCGATATTGCGCGCGTCACCATCCGCACGCATGAGGCCTGCATCCGCATCATCGATAAGCAAGGACCGCTCAATAATCCCGCGGATCGAGACCACTGCATTCAGTACATGGTGGCGATTCCGCTCATCTTCGGCAGGCTCACCGCGGAAGATTATGAAGACGTGGTCGCAAAAGATGCCGTATGGGGCAGGCGGATTGACCAGCTGAGAGCACGCATCCATTGCGTCGAAGATCCGCAATACACGGCGGACTATTACAACCCGGAGAAGCGTTCTATCGCCAATGCCCTGACGGTGGAGCTGAACAATGGCGCCGTCCTTCCGGAGGTCTCCGTCGAATATCCTCTCGGCCATCGGCTGCGACGCGGGGATGGAATCCCTCTGCTCATGGAAAAATTCAGGAACAATCTCGCTCGCAGAATTCCCGAAGAGAACAGGCAGAAGATTCTGGCCCTGTCTTCGGACCAGACGCAACTGGAGGCAACATCCGTCAGCAACTACGTAAGTCTTTACAACGTAACTTCCTAGGATGTCCCGGAGTATCCGCTGCTCCACAGAGCCAAATATGTCTGTTGTGATATATCCAAATCAGGCTTTTAGCCCCGCATGCATAAAAGCGGATAAATCTACGCAATGCCAAGCCATGTAGCATCTGTGCGTTATTACTTTTCTGGCTTGACAAGCCTTCTTCTCGCCGCATGCTGGCGTCCCGAATGTTCCACGAGGAGCAATTGTGGAACATTCGCGCCGTGTGCAACCATCTGTCGGCTTAGAAGGTAAACCGGCCGCCAAACTGGAACTGACGCGGCGTGTTCACCGTGGTCTGGACCAGGCCGATGTTATCCGGAACCGTAAGGCTCGGTGTATTGGGGATACCGAGCTGCGCACGGTTGAAGATGTTGTAGGAAGAGACATCGATTCGAATCTCACGCTTCTCGCCTAACTCGAATTTTTTGTACAGCGAAATGTCTACGTCCTGCGCTCCCATGGTGCGAAGGCTGTCGATATACGCCGGTGCGGTGCCCGCAACAAACGGGCTCGACGGGAACGAGAAGCAGTTGAAATTGAACCACTGCGCTGCGGTATGTGGAGCACCCTGGCGCGGATCGCAGGTCATGTCGGCGCGCTGGTTGAAGTAAGAGATGTTCGCTCCCACGGTCGGCGCGGCGATCGGGATACCTGTGCTCAGATATACGATCGCATTGGCCGTCCATCCGCCGAGAACCTCATTGGCGGCGCCATTCAGCGGAAGAGCGCGCTGCTTGCCCACGGGCAGATCGTACGAGACTTCACCGGTGAATTGATACTTCACATCCTGCGGGCTGATGGAGTGCTCATAGTTCAGATTCCTCCAGTCTTGCGCCGCACCAAGATGCGCGCCGACAAAACCAAGCGGAGGATTGCCGTTATCGGTGATCAGCTTGGCCCAGGTAAAGCTGGCCAATGTCGTGAAGTGACTGGTCAGCTTTTTCTGCAGTTTGGTTTGCAGCGAGCTATAGTCCGAGTCGCCGCCTGGGTAGCCATGCACATTGACGCCGTTGCCGCCGCCGTAGCTGCCGTTGCCAAACTGCGGGAACTGCTGCAGCGATACCCACAGCGGCACAGTCGCCGTGCCATAGTTGGCGTTGGTGGAAGGCTGAATCGGAGCCCATGTGTTTGTCACCATCTGGCAGGCAGCGTTGGAAGGATCGACGCAGAGCGAATAGCCATACTGCGCGATAGTTCCGAGATCAAGCTGGTTGTAGTCGACCACTCCAAACGGAATGAAGAGGCCGCGGCTGCCGACATAGGCAGTGCTCAGGACGATCTGATGCGGAAATTCGTATTCCCAGCCGAAGTTGAAGTTGTATGTCGTCGGCGTGCGTTGTGAATGCAGCACAGTGTTGAGCGTGGTGCCGAGATTATTACCGAGGCCGGTGGGATTGGAAAGAAGCTGTACTACTCCGTTGGGGAATGGATTGCTGAGTGAATAGGGCCCGGCATAAAGACCTGAGGCGTTATTGGAAACAACCGGGCTGCCACCGGCTGCACCTACGCAGCCAGCAGTGCCGTTGTATACCGTGTTGCCATCGGCGTTGTAGCAGGTTGCGTTCCATGTGGTCTGCGAGGCGAAGCCATCGCTGTTGAGTCCGGCGCTGGCCACCATCTGCGTGCTGGGGCCGTAGTAGTAGCCAGCTCCACCGCGAACGATGAAATGCTCGGAAGGTTGCCACGAGAAGCCGAGACGCGGGCCAAAGTTGGTGAGATTAGAGTTATATGGCGACGGGCTTCCACTGGTTACATACTGCTCAGCGCCGGTGTATTGCACGCCACTCACGGTGTTGGTTGCAGTTTGATTCAGGAACTCAAGGCGATTGTGGCGCTCGGTGCGTCCACCGAAGATATCCCAGCGCAAACCAGCGGTGATGGTGATCTTCTTTGTTGGATGGTAGGTGTCTTCAATGAAAGCTGCGTAGTACGGGCTCTCTTCCGCTGCGAAAATATCCTTGGTAAAACTTGGATAGCCATCGGACTCGCTGCCCGGCGTCGTGCCCATGCCTAATAGGAACGAAGCAAAGTCGCTGCCGCCAACAAGATTCTGTGCGCCCGTAGCCTGGTCGGTTGCCGAGATATCGAAGCCGTATGCACCGGAGGCAGCGGGCGGCTGACCTACGTTGAGGAATCGCTTCATCCATTCGAAGCCTGCGCTGATCTCATGCTTACCGAAGATCTTGGTGATGGTTGCGTTAGCGTCGCTGTTTTCGCTGGCGTACTGGAAAGTGTTGTAATCAGCGGTACCACCGACACCGCTGCCGGAGTCATTGAACAATACGAATGGAAGCAGCTTGTAGACCTCTTGTGCTGCAAGATAGGACGGGAAACCAATGGAGGTGATATCGAAGCCTACCTGGCGCGGATCGCCGCCCTGGTTTTCATAATGGCGCGTAAAGCTGTAGCGAAGCTGCAGCACGGTTGTCGGGCTCAGCGTGAGATCGTCGGCTACAAGAATGTTGCGGCCGTTGGTGACGTTCTGCGCGTAGTTCAGATCCCACATATTGCCGAAGGCGTTGTATGTGGAATTAAAGAGGCGATCGAAGGAGAAGCGGCCGAAGATGCGCTGTTTCTCGCTTTGATTCCAATCGATGCGCGCATCGAAACGTTGCGCTGTGGTTGGATCGAGACCGGGTGCAAAGAAGTTGTTCGTGATGTCATCAGAAGCCGTGTCGCAATCCGCACCCGGAATATTGCTCATGTTACACTTCGGCATCTCAGATAGAAACTTCTGCGCGATGGGGCTGATGTTGGTGATCTTGTTGTCTGCGAATGCCTGGCGTGTGCCGTCAGCGTTATCAGGTTGCGTGGGATCGTAGATGGTGAAAGGGTCAGCGGAAAAATCACCATTGCGCTCGGGTGTGGTTGGCACGGTAAACAGATTGGATCCGTCGTACAGCTCCTGCTGTGTTGCCTCATAGTCGCCAAAGAAGAAGAGCTTTCCACGCTTGATAGGACCACCGATGGATCCACCTTCCTGATAACGATGAAAGGATGGTGGTGTGTTGGCGAGGCCCTGACTTATCTGGCTCTGCTTGTTGAAGTATTCGTTAGATGCAAGCACGTCCGGACGGAAGACTCCGAAGGCGTCGCCATGGAATGCGTCTGTGCCGGATTTACTCACGAGGCTGATGACGCCTGCTCCTCCGCTCAGATAAGAGGCCGGTGTGTTCTGTGTTTCGACACGCACTTCGTCGACTGCGTCTTCGGGAATATCGAGTGCGGGAATGATGGCTGCGGCGTTATTTTCGGCAATGCCCACAGGGCTGCCATCAACCATGTAGTAAACAGATCCGACGATGGCTCCGTTGATGGTGTAAGAGGAAACATCGACGCCAGGACGGCCACTGGAGATGTTGGTGATGGCAAACGAGCTGGATGAATTAGGAGCGCCGTTGGCGGGTGTTACGCCTGCGCTGAGCTGAACAAGATCGTAGACGTTGCGTGTGAGTAACGGCACGCGATCGATGGTGTCGGCGGAGATGAGCTGGCCTACGGTGGAGTTGCTGGTTTCAGCAAGATCGGTGGTCTCGTTTACGGTAACGATTTCACTGGCGCTGCCGACACGAAGAGAGATATTCACTTCGATAGTCTGATCGACGATGACGCTTACATGCTCCCGCACAACGCCTTGAAATCCATTTGCAGTTGCTTTGACTTCATAATCGCCAGGCGAGAGAGATATGAAGGAATACAGGCCGGCTGCGGTTGTGACGGTGGTTTGCGTTATTCCAGTAGCGTGATTGAGCAGCGTCACGGAGGCGTTTGGAATGACGGCTCCGGAAGGATCGCTGATGAGTCCGTTGATGCTGCCGCGACCTGCCTGAGCCATTAGGAGGTGTGGCAAGCAGCCGATGAGAACGAGGATGGATAACAGGCATCTAAGCGTGCCGAAATAAGAATTTTTTATCATGGAGGCCTCCAATCCTTGACATTCAAACGTTTGAATATTAGAACTGCAAATCTAGGAGCAAACAATCTGAATGTCAAGGGAAAAGTCTGACGGTATGTTTCGCGGATCATACTCTGCACGTTTCCGAGGATTTTTCTAAGGTAGCTATTTGAAATCGCTAATGAACACGGGGATGTAGCAGGAGAGAGGAGCGCCATGGGCCAACGGAGATCCGGACACGTAACGTTGCTGGATGTGGCGCGGGCCTGCGGCTTCTCGGTATCGACGGTTTCAATTGTGCTGAGCGAAGCGCCGCTCTCGCAGAATGTGGCAGCGAGCACGCGCGAGCAGATCCGCACGATGGCGCAACAGCTTGGTTATCATCCCGATGCGTATGCGCGGTCGTTGCGAAGCAGGCGCAGTCAGACGATTGCTGTGCTTGCGTACGATCTTTCCGACCCTTTCTGCATCCCGATTGTGCGTGGTATTCAGGCGGGGCTGCATCCAGCGGGATACCTGCCGCTGCTGATGGACACACAGACGCAGCGCAGGCTTTTTGACACTTATCTGAAGATGGTTTTAGAGCGGCGCGCCGAAGGCGTCATTGTCATTGCAAGCTGGATCTTTGAAGAAACCAATCTGCTGGCCGACATCGAAAAGAATCATGTGCCGATTGTGATTCTGGGCCGTGATTTGACTGGACGAAACGTGAGTTCGGTTCTCGTGGATAACGAAGCCGGCGGCATGCTGGCGATGCGGCATCTGATCGATCTTGGACATCGCCGTATTGGCGTAATCCGTGGACCGCAGGAGTTGTTTGACAGTGAGCCGCGATGGGTTGGGCTGCAGAAAGTGGCGGCTGAAGCCGGAGTACGCATTGATCCGAGGCTGGTGTTTCAATTGCCGAACCTGGTCGATCCGATGTCAGGCTTTGAAGGAGGCCTGAATTTTGCGAAGCAGATGCTGGCTACGGGACTTCCTTTCACCGCTGTGCTGGCATTTGACGACCTGACCGCGTTGGGCGCTGTGCGCGGACTGACAGACTCGGGAGTGCGAGTGCCTGCAGACTGCTCGGTGCTGGGCTTTGATGATGTGTTGCCTGCGGTTGTCGCTACGCCGGGAATGACAACGATACGGCAGCCATTGAAAGAGATGGGACTACTTGCGGCGGAGGGAGTGCTGAAGGCGATTCAAGCGCGCGAAAAAGGCACTCGATTTGCGGCAGAACTGCATACGGTTATGCCGGAGCTGATTGTTCGTATGTCGACAGCACGACCGGTTATTCGCAATCGAAAACGCTCCGCAGAAACGAGAGAAGAAGGATGAAGAAGCAGGAGAATCACATGATTGACCATCAATTGAAACGATTGAATAGGACGCTGCCTTCGTTGCGGATTTGCACGGAAGCGGTGATTGCTTTCGCTCTTTGCTGCATTGCTACATCGCTCAGCGCGGAGACTTCAACTGCGCTGCAGAATGGATGGCGTCTGCAGTCTGCCTGCAAGATACAGGCTACAGGGGAAGCGATTACGTCGAAGAGCTTTGCTACAGATGGATGGATTGAGACTTCGGTGCCGAGTACGGTGCTGGCGGCGCAGGTGAAGGCCGGTGTGGTGCCCGATCCGTACTACGGTGACAATCTGCGGCATCTCGATGGTGTCTCGTATCCAGTCGGACATAACTTCTCTAATCTGCCGATGCCCGATGACAGTCCGTACAAATGCGGATGGTGGTATCGCACGGAATTTGCCGTGCCCGCCGCGACGGAGCATGAGGCGAGGACGTGGCTGCATTTTGGCGGCATCAACTACCGCGCTGAAATCTGGGTGAACGGGCATCGCGTTGCTGATGAGACGACAGTCGCCGGGGCATATCGCACCTATGACTTCGACGTGACGGAGTGGGTGAAGCGCGGCGAGAAGAATGTACTGGCGGTGGAGACGTTTGCACCAACAGAGAAGGATCTCGGCATCAACTGGGTCGATTGGAATCCGTGCCCGCCGGATAAAGACATGGGGCTTTGGGGTGGTGTAGACCTGGTGACCACCGGTGCGGTGACGGTGCGATCGCCGCTGGCTGTTACGCACTTTACAGACGACTCACTGACGACGGCCGAGCTCACCGTGTATGCGGAACTGCATAACTCAACGAATGAAGCGGTGAAGGGAGTAGTGTCAGGAACGGCCGCGGGCGCGAAGTTTGAGCAGGCAGTAGAGTTGGCTCCGCATGAGGACCGCACGGTGGTGTTTACACCAGAGAAGTTTGCGACGCTGAAGGTTCACGGTCCGAAGATTTGGTGGCCGTATCAGATGGGCGAGCCTCATCTGGAGAAGCTGACGGTGAGCTTCGCGGCACAGGGCAAGCAGACGGATGAACAGAGTGTTGACTTTGGCATTCGTGAGATTACGGCTGAGCACACGGTGGATGGATACGAGCTATTTCGCGTGAATCACAAGCGGATTCTGGTGCGCGGTGCGGGATGGTCGCAGGATATGCTGCTGCGCACGGAAGATCACCGGCTGCGTGATCAGCTTGAGCTGGTGAAGGCGATGAATCTGAATACGATTCGCCTTGAAGGCAAGCTGGAGGTTGAGGAGTTCTTTCATCTTGCGGATCAGCAGGGCATTCTCGTGATGCTGGGGTGGTGTTGCTGCGATCACTGGGAGCACTGGAAGGATTGGAAGCCGGAGGATCTGACGATTGCCACGGCTTCGCTACATTCACAGATGCTGCGGTTGAGGCAGCATCCGAGTTTGCTGGTGTGGCTGAATGGCAGCGATAATCCTCCACCGGCAAATGTGGAGAGTGCGTATCTGCAAGTAGAAAAGGAGACGCACTGGCCTAATCCGATTTTGTCTTCCGCCTCGGGAACGCCGACTACCGTAACAGGCGCGAGTGGCGTGAAGATGATGGGGCCGTATGACTACGTGGCGCCGAGCTACTGGTATGTGGATAAGCACAATGGCGGTGCGTATGGATTCAACACGGAGACAAGCCCTGGACCTGCGATTCCGTCACTGGCGAGCCGCAAGAAGTTTCTGACCGATCCGGAAGCATGGCCTCCGACGGCGGACTGGGAGCTGCATAATGGCGGCGGCGGTTTTGCGACGCTAAAGGTTTTCGATGGAGCGATGGAAGCCGTTTATGGCAAGCCGCAGTCGGCGGCGGAGTATGAGCGTATTGCGCAGACGATGGAGTACGACTCGGAACGCGCGATGTTCGAGGCGTATGGGAAGAACAAGTACACATCGACCGGTGTGATTCAGTGGATGCTGAATAACGCGTGGCCGTCGATGATCTGGCATTTGTATGACTACTATCTCGATGCCGGCGCGGGATACTTTGCAGCGAAGAAGGCGTGTGAGCCGGTACATATTCAGTATTCATACGACGACGAGTCGGTTGTGGTGGTGAACAGCACTTATGCAACGGTAGAGGGCCTGCATGCGAGTGTGGATGTGCACGATTTGAACTGGAAAGAGCTTTACTCGGCACAGCGCGATCTTACGGCAGGCGTGGACAGCTCTCAGCGTGTTTTTGAAATTCCTGACAAATTGTTTAAGGATGCAGAGCGTACTTTTTTCATCGATCTGAAGCTGACGGATGCTAATGGGAAGATGGTAAGCCGGAACTTTTATTGGGTGCCGGCAGTGTTGACATCGTTTGACTGGAACGAGACGAACTATACGCATACACCGGCGTATCGGCATGAGGATTTGACAGCGCTGGCGCATCTGCCGGCGGCGAATGTGACGGCTACAGCTGAGACTGTGAGCACGGCGAAGGGGCGCGAAGTTCGCGTGCACTTGAATAACGGTTCGGGCAATCTGGCGTTCCAAGTGCACGCGGCGATTCGGACGGCATCGGATGATCTGGTTGCTCCGGTTTTCTGGTCGGACAATTGGATTGAGCTGACGCCTGGAGAATCTACGGTGCAGACGGCGTTGTTGCCCGAGAATGCTCCAGCCGATGTGAAGGTGATTGTAGATGGATGGAATGTTGCATCCGCTACGCTGACACCCACTGCAGCGATGGCGGCTAAATAAGAGGCGCTGATGGCAACCGAGACCACGCAGAGCACGACCATTGGGCTGAAGCGCAGTTTGCGCTTCCGGGATCTGGTGCTGTACGGGATCATTCTGATACAGCCGACGGCGCCGATGCCGAGCTTTGGCGTGATCTATAACGAGGCGCATGGGCATGCTGTAACGGCCATACTACTGGCGATGGTGGCGATGCTGTTCACCTCGGTCAGCTATGGCCGCATGGCGCGTGCGTATCCGCATGGCGGCTCTGCGTTTTTATATGTGGGGAAGGAAATTCATCCGAGCCTGGGTTATCTGACGGGTTGGTGCCTGGTCATGGATTATGTGTTGAATCCGCTGATATGCACGATCTGGTGCAGCCGGGCTGCGATGAATTTTTTGCCGCAGGTGCCGTATATTGCGTGGGCCGTATTCTTTGCGATTCTCTTTACGATGCTGAACTGCAATGGGGTGGAGACATCGGCGCGCATCAATGCGGTGATGGCGGCGGTGCTGGGACTGGTGATTGTGGTGGTGTTGTTTGCAGCGGTGCGATGGCTGCTGCACATGACGAATCAGGGAGCGGAATTCTGGATAAGGCCGTTTTATGATCCAGCGACTTTCAATACTTCGGGGTTGCTGCGAGGTACGTCGATTGCGGTGCTGACGTATATCGGATTTGATGGCATATCGACGCTGACGGATGAGGCGAAGGACCCGGCGCGGAGTGTGCCGCGGGCGATTGTGCTGACGTGCTTCATCACTGGCGTGCTGGCGAGCATTGAGGTGTATGCGGCGCAGTTGACGTGGCCGCTGGGCAAGGCGTTTCCGGACCTCGACACGGCGTATGTGTATGTCTCGGAGCATATCGGTGGGCCGGTGTTGTTTCTGATTGTGAATGCTGCGCTGCTGCTGGCTAACATGGGATCGGGGATGGCTTCACAGCTTGGCGCGGCACGATTGCTGTATGCGATGGGACAGGATGGGGCGCTGCCGAAGAAGTTCTTTGGCGCGGTGCATCCGAAGAATCAGATTCCGCGCAACAACGTGTTGTTGATTGGGGCGATCTGTCTGGTGGGTGCGCTGGTATTCAGCTATCAGCTTGGAACGGAGTTGCTGAACTATGGCGCGCTGCTGGCTTTTATGGGCGTAAATCTCTCTTCGATGCTGCGCGGGTGGCGCAGCGGGCGCATGGCGCAGTGGTTTCCGATGCTGCTGTCGCTCGGTGGACTCGTAACATGCGCGCTGCTGTGGGTCAGCCTTGGCACGCTGGCGCGATATGTTGGGACCGCGTGGGCGCTGACCGGTATCTTGTTGTGGCTGGCGCGACGACGGTTTACTGCGCTACCGAATGAAGCCGTGTAGCGAGTACTTCAGGCCAGAGGTTTGAGGTCGCCGAGAACTGTTGGGATAAGTTCCGATACCGTCGGGTGAATGTGCACGGCGCGTTGCAGTGTGGTGTAAGGCTGACGCGAGTACATGATGTCGAGGATGCAGTGGATGGCTTCGTCGCCGCCCGTGCCGAGGATCGATGCGCCGAGGATGTGCTTGGTTTCGGCGTCGACGAGGATCTTCATGAAGCCTAGGCTTTCGCCCTTCTCGACGGCGCGGCCAACTTTGGTCATGGGACGCGTGCCGATGAGAACGGGACGGCCGGTATTGCGGACTTCGGTTTCGGTCATTCCAACGCGGCCCAATGGCGGATCGGTGTAGAGGTTGTAGGCGGTGATGCGATCGCTGACGCGACGCGGATCGTTGTCGAGCAGATTTGCTGCGACGATTTCGAAGTCGTTATAGGAGGTGTGAGTGAAACCGCCCTTTCCGTTACAGTCGCCCATGGCCCAGATATGCGGAACGCTGGTGCGAAGCTGGTCATCGACCTGAATATAACCGTGTTCGTCGATAGCGACACCAGCGGCTTTGAGGCCGAGATCGTCGGTGTTGGGAATGCGACCCACGGCGAGGAGAACATGGGAGCCATGAACTTCAGGCGCGCCGTCATCGCAGGTGACATGGACGCAGATGCCATCGCTGGTTTTGGCGAAGGCGATGCATTCTGAGTTGCAGCGAACATGGATGCCTTCGGCTTCGAGAATTTGTTGGATGCCTTCTGAGATGTCAGGATCTTCGCGTCCGGTTAAACGTGGTCCCATTTCGACGATAGTGACTTCGCTGCCGAAGCGGCGGAACATCTGTCCGAACTCGAGACCAATATAGCTGCCGCCGACTACAACCAGGTGGCGTGGCAGCTCGCGCAGTTGCATCATGGATGAATTGGTAAGAAAGCTGATTTCCTTGATGCCTGGCATATCGGGTACGCGCGCACGGCCGCCGACATTGATGAAGATGCGGTCCGCGGAAATGGTCTGATCGGCGAGCTGAACCTCATGATCCGAGAGAAAACGAGCTTGTTCGTGAAAGACGGTGCAGTTCTCCATGCCGCGCAGCCACTTTTCAATGCCGACACGAGATTTGGCGGAGATGGCTTCTTTGCGATCCTGGACCGCATTGAGATCGACTTTGACTGGGCCGGGAATCTGAACGCCGAACTCTGCTGCCCGCTGTGCCATGCGGGCGGCGTAGGCGCTTGCGACCATGGCTTTGGTGGGGATGCAGCCGGTGTTGACGCAGGTGCCGCCGAAGAGATTACGCTCGATCATGGCGATGCGCTGGCCTGCGGCGGTAAGGCGTCCAGCGAGGGATGGGCCGGCCTGGCCTGCCCCGATGATGATGGCGTCAAAGTGTTGGCTCATAATTCTCTCTGGCTAGAGAGATGCTTGGCTGGGCGGCTCTGTTGCGTGGGAACGGGGCTGCGGACAGAAAAATCACGCAGCCCCCTGTCCTGGTTAGAAGTGATGGTGCTTGAGGCGGTCAATGATGTGATCGACGAGATGGTTTGCTCGCTCGATGTGATCGAGTGCGCGATGCTTGAGTCCGCGAGCATAGCCATCGTCTTCTGACTGATTGACATCGCGCCATGCCGCGTTACCTGCTTCGCGTGCATTGCGGAAACGGTTCTCGGGCAGGATCCGCGCGTCGATGGGCGGATGGAAGGATAGAGGCTTGCCATCGTCGATGGATGCCCGGCGGATCTCTTGCATGGCTGCATCAATCTCATTGATCGCCTGTTGCTGTTCATCGTCGATATGCTCGTCGGGCGTAAGGCGGTCAAGGTAACCGCGCATCAGACGCAGATCACTCAGAGCACGGAGATATTCAGGGTGACGGCCAGGCATCTGCGCTTGGGCATGTGCCGTGGATGCTCCAAGGGTGACTGCCGCTGCGAGCGCCATCACCGCAAAAATAGTCTTACGGACTTTCATGGATAGCTTTCCTCCAGTTGTTGCTGGTGTTGCCAGTGCGTGCCGGACAGTATCGCACGCCCGGTGATGAATGGAACACCCAGAATGATGAAAAGGTTGCGGTGGAGACTGCAGCGAAATCACCGGCGCTTGAGAGCTTCGAGCTCGTCGAGGGTGCGGGGCCAGTCTGATTTCATAAGGCGCGAGAGACTTCGATCGGCGAGGAGCTTGCCGTTGGTCTGGCAGCGGGCGCAGTAGTCGGTTTCATTATCGGCGTAGCGGATACGCTGGATCTTTTCACCGCAGCGCGGACATGGCTGCTCAAATTTGCCGTGGACGGCCATCTCGGGCCGAAAAGCCGTGACCTTTTCCGGAAAAGACTTCGCTGCTTCGGCGTTGAGACGGTCGATCCAGAGCTGAAGCGTGGAACGCGTGGCGTTATAAAGGCGCTCGGATTCTTCCGGCGTGAGCTTTTGCGTGAGCGTAACTGGCGAGAGCTGTGCAGCGTGAAGGATCTCATCGGAATAGGCGTTGCCGATGCCGCTGAAGATGCGCGGATCGGTAAGAGCCCGCTTGAGGGTGCGATTTTCAGTCCGCAGAGCGTTGCGAAATGCATCAAGGTCGCTTTCGAAGACTTCGACGCCGCCGGGATTCATCTGATCGAGCGCGGCTTCGCCCTGCACGATATGGAGTGAGGCGCGGCGTTTCGAACCGGCCTCCGTAAGAACCAACGAGCCGTTGGGAAAATCGAAGGAGGCCAGCTGATTGCGTCCGCCGATCTTCGCTGGGGCGGCCTTCCAGTGGAGGCGGCCCGCGATCATAAGGTGCAGGACAAGCCACAGATCGTCTTCGACGCCGATGGCGATGCGTTTGCCAACGCGACGAATCTCACGGACGAGTTTGTCTTCCGTAGCGGAAACGGGAGGGCGCGCTGTACGCAGGAGGGATGGCCCGTTGATGCGAACAGCCTCAAGACGCTGGCCGAGGATGCGCGACTCGATGGCAGAGATGTAAGCCGTGATATCGGGCAACTCGGGCATGGGTATCATCCTTGACGATTGCGCCGGGAAATGCAACCTGTCCTGTTGGGTGAAGAGTCCGCGCTACCGCAGGTTGTAGACTGGCTTGCGAGGTCGGGTGCGGACGATGAAGGCGTTACTTCTGTCGGAATACAGCAAACTGGATGTGGCGGATTTGCCGCGGCCTGCGGCGGGCGCGGGCGAGGTACTGGTGCAGGTGGCGGCCTGCGGCATCTGCGGGAGCGATGTGCATGGCTATGACGGATCGTCGGGACGGCGGATTCCTCCGTTGGTGATGGGGCATGAAGCGGCGGGTATTGTGGCTGGCGTAGGTGAGGGAGTGTCACGGTTTGCGCCCGGCGATCGCGTGACCTTTGATTCGACGGTCTACTGCGGTTCATGTGAATTTTGCGCTCAGGGGCTGGTGAATCTCTGTGATCAGCGGCAGGTGATTGGGGTTTCGACTCCGGATTTTCGCCGGGCTGGAGCTTTTGCGGAATTCGTAACGGTGCCGGAGCACATTGTCTACAAGCTGCCTGAGGCGATGGGCTTCAGTGAGGCGGCAATGCTGGAGGCTGTTTCGGTTGCTCTGCATGCCGTAAACGTAACGGAGCTGAAGGGCGGCGAGACGGCGCTGGTATTGGGCGCGGGCATGATCGGATTGCTGACGCTGCAGGCGGCAAAGGCGCTGGGATGCAGACGCGTGTTTGTGGCGGATGTGGACGCGACGCGACTGAAGCTGGCGAGCGATCTGGGCGCCGACGCAACGATTCTGGCATCGGGTGATGCGATGGTGCAGGAAGTGTTGAAGCTGACGAATGGGCGCGGCGTGGATGTGGTGATGGAGGCAGTGGGGCGCGATGAAACGGTCGCGGCTAGCATTGATGCGGTGCGCAAGGGCGGGACGGTAACGCTGATCGGCAACATTACTCCGCAGGTAACGCTGCCGCTGCAGAAGGTAGTTTCGCGGCAGATACGGCTGCAGGGATCGTGCGCTTCGTGCGGAGAATATCCGCAAGCGATGGAGTTGATTTCGAATGGCAAGATTCGCGTGGCGCCACTGATTACGGCGGTGGCTTCGCTGCACGATGGAGCTCGGTGGTTTGAGCGGCTGCACTCGCGCGAGCCGAACCTGATGAAGATTGTGCTTGATCCGCGGATGGATGCGGCGACAAACGTGAGCGGCGGTGGGCAATGACGAAGTCGATCTTTGATTTGAGCGGGCAGACCGCAGTTATCACCGGAGCGAGCCGGGGGTTGGGCCAGTATTTTGGGCGTGCCTTGGCACAGGCTGGAGCGGACCTGATTGTGACCAGCCGCCACGCCGATGCGCTTGCGCCTTTCGTTACCGAGATTGAGGCGATGGGACGCAGGGCCCTGCCGCTGGAGCTGGATGTACGAGACCATGACAGCATCGTGCGCTTTGGCGCGGCTGTCGAGAAGGCTAGCGATCAGGTTCATATTCTTGTGAACAATGCAGGCTGCAATGTGCGCAAGCCGGCGCTGGATGTGCAGTGGGAAGACTGGAACCTGGTGCTGGATACGAACTTGCGTGGGAGCTTCTTTGTGGCCCAGCAGATTGCCAGAGGGATGGTGCAGCACGGGTATGGGCGCATCATCAATATCGGGTCAGTGACGAGTGTGGCGGGGTTTGCAGGGCTTGGCCCGTATTGCGCGAGTCGTGGTGGGATCAAACAGTTGACGATGAGCCTGGCCGATGACTGGGGCAAATATGGCGTAACCGTGAATTGTCTTGCGCCGGGCTGGTTTAAGACAGATCAGAACAAGATTCTGTATGAAGATCGCGAGTGGGTGGAGTATCTGATGGATCGTATTCCGCTGAAGCGACATGGCGAACCGCATGATCTGGACGGTGCGATTGTGTTTCTGGCATCGGAAGCGAGCCGGTATGTGACAGGCCAGACGCTGCTGGTGGATGGCGGTGTTTCAACAGGCGCGACGCGGGCTACGGCGCGAAAGGTTTAGCAGATTCAATAAACGAGTTCAATATGCGAGGCGAAGAAAATGAACAGGATGCGATGTGCGCGTTTTTGTGTGGCGCTGCTGGCTGCGGCGGCGATGGGAGTTTCGGTCTGTCAGGCGCAGGTGGCGACAACGGACCGGCTTCGGATTTTCTTCATAGATGTCGAAGGTGGGCAATCGACACTGTTTGTGACGCCTGAGGGTCACTCCCTATTGATCGATGCGGGCTGGCCGGGAAATAAGAGGCGTGATGCCAACCGCATTGTTGCGGCGGCGCACCAGGCAGGATTGACGAAGATCGACTATGTGCTGATTACGCATTATCACGTGGATCATGCGGGTGGTATTCCGGCGCTGGTGGAGCGGATTCCGGTAGGAACATTTATCGACCATGGACCGAATCGTGAGTTCGATAAGGGCATTACGGAGAAAGACTACTCGGATTATCAGAAGGTGCTGGATTCGGGGATGTATCAGAACATTCATCCCAAACCGGGCGATGTGCTGCCGATTGAGGGGTTGAAGGCGACGGTGATCAGCTCGGATGGAAATCTAATTGAGAACGCGTTGCCTGGCGGTGGCGAACCGAACCAGTATTGCAAGGAGTCCGAGACGCGGGCGGCGGATCAGACGGAGAATTCACGGTCGCTGGGGATCGAGATTCAGTTTGGCAAGCTGAAGATTCTGGATTTAGGCGATCTGACCTGGGATAAGGAGATGCAGTTGATGTGCCCGGACAACAGGCTCGGGCATGTGGACATTCTGATTGTGTCGCATCATGGGTGGTACCAGAGTTCGAGTCCTGCGCTGGTGGATGCGATTCATCCGCGAGTGGCTATTATGGACAATGGCGCGAAGAAGGGTGGATCAACGCCGACGCTGAAGACGATCAAGGCGATTCCGGGGCTTGAGACGCTGTGGCAGCTGCATTACTCCGAAGAGGGTGGTCCGGAGAACAACACGGACCGTCAGTACATCGCTAATGTCGAAGGCGAGGATACCGGGCTTGGACTGGAGCTGGATGCGATGAAGGATGGCAGCTTTGCGGTGATCAATTCGCGTACGGGTGCGGCTAAGGCTTATCCGGCGAAGTAAGAAATCAGACTCGGTTACGAAGATGGCGGCTTGTTTGCAGGCCGCCGTTTTCTTTTGCTACGCAGTTTCCGGGAACATGGGCTCGATACGGCCGAGCAGAAATGCGTAAGCTGCAACGCCGATTGCGAGATAGATGCCGGCGAGTGCGAATGGCCATGCGAAGGAATGCAGCCGCTGGACAAAATAGCCCGTGATGATGGGCGCGGCGATGCCTGAGACCTGATTGGAAAAGTTGATGATGCCGCCGACGCTGCCTACGGAGCTGCGCGGCGCGATGAGCGACGGCACCGACCAACCGATGGGCGAGGCAGCAGAGAGTCCGCTGATGGAGAGGGTGATCCAGAGGAGCGCAGAGATGTGGCTGGTGGGATGGGCTGCGCCGAGAATGCCGACGCCACAGGCCATGCCGCCGATGAGGATGGCGCGACGCACGCGGCTTGGGTTCCAGCCGCGCTGGATGAGGTAGTCGGCGAGCAGACCGCCGACGAGAAGATCGGAAACAGTCGCTACCAGCCATGGAAAGCCTGTGTAGAGAAACGCGTGCGTTAGATCCATGTGGAGTTGGATCGACAGGTAGCCCGGCAGCCAGGTCAGAAGCAGGTAGAAGACCCAGTTGTAAGAGCCCATGCCGAGGACCATGGCGATGACTTTGGGCTGACGAAGGAGAGTCCAGAGCGGGAGCGGGGTGGCCTGGTCGGATTCCGACAGAGTATGCGCCGTGGCGCTCGACTCGATGTAGGCGCGTTCCTGCGGCGTGAGCTCGCGGTCGTCATGCGGGTCGCGATAAATGGCGTTGAAGAGAACGAGAAAGAGCAGGCTGATGAGGCCAGTGGCGGCGAAGCTCCAGCGCCAGCCGATACGCAGGAGAAGAAAACCGAGAATTGGAACGCCGATAGCGGAGGAGAATTTGGCAGCCGAATCGAAAAGTGCGGTGGCAAAGCTGCGCTCATGTTTTGGGAACCAGCGGCCGACGGCTTTGGCATTGGCAGGGAAGGTTGGCGATTCGCCGATGCCGAGCAGGAAGCGCGCACCGAAGAGTGCGGTGATGCTGGTGGAGATTGACGCGGCGAAGGAAGCGAGGCTCCAGAGGAAGATGCTGACGCGGCCCACGCGCCGAATGCCGAACTTGTCGAGCACGATGCCGATGGGAAGTTGGCAGAGGGCGTAGGTGAAGTTGTAGGCGCTCGATAGATAACCGAAGGTGATGCTGGAAATGCCAAATGCGGTGAAGAGGGCGGCTTGCGATACGGAGAGATTGACGCGGTCGAAGTAGTTGACCAGCACGCCGAGACCGAGCAGCCAGCCGATGCGCCAGCGCCGTCGTGGGACCGGTTGAAGAGAGTCGAGGGGCATCCGTGCTCTGAATCGAGTGGCGCTGATCGGACCTTCTCATCGTACACGCTGACGTGGAAATGTGAATCTGCATGCAGACTCGAGCGGTTTCAACGCTAATGCAGGTGAGGAGAAAGAATGATGAGCGGCGTGAATGACTGGTTGAGCACGGAAGCCTTTGATGTAGAAGAGACGGAAACGTATCACAAGGATGCCGCAGGTGTGCCGTTTGGGCGGATGCATGCTGAGTGGCTGCAATTTAAGGCAAAGCAACAGCCGGGGGATCTGCTGTGCAGCTTCAGTACTCCGCGTGACTATTGGCAGCACTGCGCCGGACGCGCGGGTTATGCGTGGGTTCGTAACGGTGAGATTGTGGAAGAGTTTGTAACGCTGATGAATTGATGCGCCGTAGGGGACGGTCCACGGCGAATCTGGCTTTTTATGCGGCGCCGAGGGCGGGACGCATTGGGCTGAGCAGTGCGGCGAGCTGAGCGCGGCCGCGGTTGGTGCGCGACTTGACGGTACCTTCAGGGATGCGCAGACGGTGCGCAATCTCCTGATTGTCGAATCCGTGGACGAAGCGCATGGTGACGACATCGCGCATTTCCGGTGAGATCTTCCTGACGGCGTTGGTGACGATGCCGGTGATCTCACTGGTAACCGCCATATCGTGTGGCGTTGGCCGAGTGTCGGGAATGCGCTGCGCCATCGGTAACGCGCCATCGTCCTGGCGCTTGTCGCTGATGGTGTCGATGGACTCGGTGAGACGATCCTGCCCGGTGCGGCGGTAGCGATCGACGCGCTGATTGCGGGTTACGGTTGCGATCCAGCCTTTGAGCTCGCCACGAGAGGGATCATAGCTGCCGAGATTCATCCAGATTTTCAAGAAGGCATCCTGTACCAAATCTTCAGCGTCCTGTGTGGAACCGCAGAAGAGATAGCAGATGCTGTAGACCAGACCTCGATATTCTTCGACTAATTTGGCCCAGGCGTCATCGTCGCCTTTGAGGCACATTTGCACCAGTTCACCCTGGCTCATTGAGGCTCTCCTTGCCGGCTCCCCAGAAGTCCGGCGGGTTAGAGAAAAAAGGAGCGATTCGGGCACATGAGACTCGCTTGTTGGCATATCTGGACTGGCTGGCTTCTAGGCCATTCCAGCCGTATCGCCCCAGGCTCGACGCAACGTATTCTGAACTACCTCGTCGTTGCCTGAAGCTATGACACCATCGGGCTTAAAGGTGTGCAGTCATAAAGAGTCACGAATCGTAAAGAAGTGTCAAAACTGGGAAATTGCGGCGTTACAATTCATTACCGCGAGCGAGCCACGATTGGAGTACAACGAGAGTTGTGCCTCCGTTCGATTCCAACCGAAATATATCAACGGAGCAGTAAACGGATTTAGCACAGGGGTTTTGAGCTTTGGAACCTGTTTTGCTGGTGGATGACGATATCGAGCTTTGTTCCATGCTGGAGGACTATCTGGCGCGGCATGGGTTTGCTGTCACCACCGAGCACCATGGCGAACTTGGATTGCATCGGGCGCTAACGGGCGAATTTGCGATTGTGCTGCTGGATGTCATGCTGCCGGGACTGGATGGTTTTGAGGTGCTGCGGCGCCTGCGGACCAGTTCGCAGGTGAACGTGCTGCTACTGACGGCTCGCGGCGACGATGTGGACCGGATCGTTGGCCTTGAGATCGGCGCGGATGACTATCTGCCCAAGCCGTTTAATCCGCGCGAGTTGCTGGCGCGGGTGCGGGCGATACTACGGCGCAGCGCGGCAGCAAAACCAGCCAAAGGCGCGAAGAACGCGATCAAACATTTATCCGTGGGTGGAATTGAGCTCGACACCGGTGCGCGTACTGTCACCTGCAATGGTGTTGAGCTGGATCTGACAAACGTGGAGTTTGAGCTTCTGGGCGCACTGATGGAAGCTCCGGGGCAGATTTTGACCCGTGAGCATCTGACCGAAGTGGTGCTGGAGCGGCGGTTTAACCCTTTTGACCGCAGCCTTGACATGCACATAAGCCGGTTGCGGCGAAAGATGGATGATGCCGCCGACATGGGCGACCAGATCAAGACGATCCGCTCGGCGGGATATCAGCTGGCTGTGCCAATTGCCCACTCTGTCTCATCCGATACGCCGGGTGCGCAACACTTTACCGGACGGGAAAGCTAACGGGCCATGCGCAGCACGTTTGTAAAGATTTTTCTCTCGTTCTGGCTTACGGAATTCCTTATCCTGCTCTGCACCATCTTTATTCTGTCGCGTGAGTTCGAGTCGAATGAAGCGGTGTACACGTCGACTTTCGCGATGATGATCTCGAATGCGCGTCTGGAGATGAACGCATACGAGACAGGCGGTTGCAAAGCGGTGGCAGGCGTGCCAAAGGTCTTTCCGCTTGAAGAACAGGGCAAAGTCAGCGCCGCGGATCAGCCGGCGATGCTGTTTGATGCGGATGGAAAGCCACTGTGCGACCAGCTTGCTCCTGGACAGTATGCAGAGCAATTAACAAAGATCAAGAAAGATGGATACCTGGTAGCAGAGCGGGAAGGCCCCGGTTATCTGCAAGGCATCACCGTCAAGGATGCACAGGGCCGCAAGTTTCTTTATCTAATGCGGGGTGCGTATCCAAGAGAGATTTACATTCCATACCGCGAGGAGCTGCCGCGAATCCTGATCGGCCTTATTGTTTCGGTGTTTGTGACATTCGGCATCACGATGGTGATCACGCGGCCTATTAGCTCTCTGCGCGAGGCGGCGCGACAGCTTGCAGCCGGCAATCTACGCGCCCGCGCCAAGCTGCCCAAGGGTAAGCCTAATCAGAAGACCGGAGACGAGTTGTGGGGCCTAGTCTACGACTTCAACGAAATGGCCGACCGCATGGAATCGCTGGTGGATGCGCAGATGCTGCTGCTGCGCGATGTTTCGCATGAGCTGCGCTCGCCATTGGCGCGACTGAGCGTGGCACTCGAGTTGGCACGTGAAGAAGCCGGAGCAGGCAAGCAGGCAAAGATCAGGCCAGGGCTGTCAGACCAGATGGACCGCATTGAACGCGAGACAGAGCGGTTGAATTCGCTGATTGGGCAACTTCTAAGCCTGTCGCATCTGGAGTCGTCTACACGGTTGCCAGATCGCATGCGTGTTTCGCTGCGTTGTGTCGTAACGGATCTGCTGCCGGATATGGACTATGAAGCACAGCGGCGCAACTGCGGCGTGAAGTTCCTGGAAAATGGGAAAAACGGAACGAATGGGCATGTCTCAGCCGATGTGCTCGGCAGTCCTGAGTTGCTCGGGCGAGCCGTGGAAAATGTGATCCGAAATGCGATCGCGTATACGGCAGAAGGCACAGCAGTTGAGATTCGGCTATATGAGGAGACTCGCCTCGGGAATTGCTTTGCGGTATTGCAGGTGCGCGATCATGGGCCAGGCGTACCGGATGCCGCGCTGAAATCGATCTTCCGGCCGTTTTACCGGCTCGATCTTTCACGGCAGCGCTCGACGGGCGGCTATGGCGTAGGGCTGGCGATCACCGAACGCGCAGTGCGGCTGCATGGTGGTTCTGTAACAGCACGTAATGCAGTTGAGGGAAGCGGATTGATTGTAGAGATGCGGCTGCCCGCTGCCGAAGCAACGGGCGCCTGAGTTAGAGATTGGCCGGAAGCGGGATGCTACACATCACAAAGATCAACAGCCTGACGCAGTGACGTAAGCGGATCGCGCGTAGGCACGAATTCATGCGCGACATATCCCTGATATCCCGTCGCGACAATTCCCTTCATCACGCCGACCCAGTTGATCTCCTGCGTGTCGTCAAGCTCATGACGGCCAGGAACGCCGCCGGTATGGAAGTGGCCGATGTATTCGTGGTTAGCCTGAATGGTGGCGATCATGTCCCCTTCCATGATCTGCATGTGGTAAATGTCGTAGAGCAGTTTGATGTTCTTCGATCCGACCTCGCCCATGACGGTGACGCCCCAGTTGGTGTGATCGGCCATATAGTCGGAGTGATTGACCTTGCTGTTAAGCAGCTCAAGACAGAGTGTGACGCCGTTGTCTTCGATGATGGACTTGACGCGTTTCAGACCGATGATGGTATTGCGTGCGCCTTCCCAGTCGAGCATGCCGTTGCGGTTGCCGGAGAAAGTAATGACGTTGGGAACGCCAGCTTTCACAGCAACGGGTACATTCTTGCGCAGAGCGGCTTCAAGTGAGGCGTGATTTTCCAAACGATTGAACGCCTTAGGAATGGTGCCTGCATCGACATAGCCCATGGTGCATTTGAGGCCATAGCGGGGTGGCACATCCCACTCATCAGCTCCGAGGAGATCGATGCCCACCAGGCCTATCTCAACACCAGCCTTACAAAGATCGTCGAGCGCGATCTTCTGGTAGCACCAGCGGGAAACTGACTGCTTGATATTGCCTTTGCGCTTGACTGGAGTAGCGGCTCCGTCTGCAAGCGGCTCTGCGCCACTGGAGCTGGTTGAATTGAGCACAGTGGCCGCACCGAAGGCGGCCGCTCCCTGCAGGACTTGCCGGCGATTCAGACTGCTCATGAGTCCCCTTTTCCAGACAGAACTCCGTCCGGATTGAAATCGTTTACCGAGCAAGTGTAATGCAGCCGATGAGGACTACGCCCTCCTTCATTTTCTGAATTTGCATATCGCACTCGGAGAATGAAGAAAGGCGTGGTTGAATCGGGGTACTACGCGATGAGTTCGAGCGTAATGACTTTGCTTTCCAGATCGATACGGCTGATGCGGAAATTACGCACCTGCCCGGTTTCGGCAGGTTGAGTTTTGCCCGCGGATTTCGAAGCGGTGCTGGAGGAGCCAGTCTTCCACTTCGACTGGAGCAACGAACTCAGCGCGGATAGATCAGCTTTGCCCGTGGTCGCCGCCTCCGGCGCTGGCTCCGGTGCTGGGGCAGTGGCAGGCAGCTTGCAGGTGGCCAGGATGCCTTCGCCGACCTCGACCTGCGCAACGCCGTCATGAATCGCGGCGATGCGGCCCGTGACTTTGTCGCCAGCTTTGTGCTCAGCTAGAAATTCGTCGAGGCCGGTCGGGATCGCTTGCTTGATGCTGAGCTTAAGCTGGCGCTTTTCACGGTCAATACCGAGGACTACTGCCGCGACCTGCTGGCCGACATGCACTGCGTCGCTGGGATGATTGAGGCGCCGGTCCGGAACAATTTCACTGATGTGGACGAGGCCTTCGACGCCTTCGGCAACCTTTACGAATGCACCGAACTTCATGATGCTTGCTACTGGGCCTTCAACGATGGCTCCTGGAAACAGGCGCTTGGACGCCTCTTCCCACGGATCGCCCAGAGCCTGCTTGAGACCGAGCGAGATGCGGCGTGCGGGCACATCGATACCGAGGATAACGGCTTCGACGGCGTCACCGGCTTTCACTACTTCTGTCGCTTTATGGATGCGTTTGGACCAGGACATCTCGGAGAGATGGACGAGGCCTTCGACGCCAGGCTCGATCTCTACGAACGCGCCGAAATCAGCAATGCGGCTCACAATGCCTCGGACTTTTTCACCTGTCTTGTACTTCTCGGGCACGGCGTCCCAGGGATGCGCCTGAAGCTGCTTGAGGCCGAGGGCGATGCGGTGGGTTTCGGGGTCGATCTTGAGGATTTTGACTTCGATCTTCTGGCCAACGGTGAGAACGTCGTCCACCTTTGAGACGCGATGCCAGGAGAGATCGCCGATGTGGAGTAGGCCATCGATGCCGCCGAGATCGACGAATGCGCCGTAGTCCATGATGGTGCGGACGGTGCCATCGAGAACCGCGCCTTCCTGCACTTCAGAGTAGCGACGGTCTTTGTCTGCGAGAGCTTCTTCCTCTAGCACGACACGGCGATCGACGACCACGTCTTCATCGGCAACATCGAGCTTGGTGATGCGGCAGCGGATTTCTTCGCCGACGAGCTTTTCCATTTCGGCCGCGTCGCGCGTGCCGCTGCGGGACGCGGGCAGAAAGGCGCGAACGCCGACATCGACATGCAGACCGCCTTTGACAACGCCCGTGACGGTGCCAACAATCGTGGCTTTTTGTTCAAAGGCGCGTTCGAGGCCGGTCCAGTCTTTTGGAACCGCGGTGCGGAAGAGACTGAGCGCATAGTAGCCGCTCTCGTCGCGGCCTTTTACGGAGACCTGCAGCGCGTCACCCGGCTTTATTGACTCAGGGCCTTTGGGAAACGCGGTGAGCGGCAGGATGCCTTCGAGCTTGAATCCGATATCGACCAGGACGGAATCATCTGTTACGGCGACAACTGTGCCGCGGATCTGGCCTGTGCCTTCGCGGCGTTGATGGGTGCGCTGGAACTCGGAATAAATGTCGGCGAAGGATTCTTCGGGGACTGCCGGTACTGTCTCGACAACTGGCTCGGGATCGGCCTGTGGCTTATGTACAGCCTCCGAAGTGGGCGCCGCTTCGGGAATGGATGGTGCTTCCGGCGCGGCAGGCTCCCTGAGGTAAATAGCCTCTTCGGCTTGCTGCTCAGCTTCCTGTTCGACTTCGGCTGCCATGCTGGCGTCAACCTTGGGATCGATGGGAGCGGGTGCGGATTCTGTGGGGGCTTCGGTAGCGAGAACGGGCTGTGTTTCGGGTGCGGTAGATTCGGACATGAACGATAAGGCCTCTGGAAGCGTCTTTGACCGCTGTCCGCGCGGCGGAGTGCGGCAAAAAACAGCACTCCGTTATGATCGCATGCTGAGCGGGGTGAGCGCAGAGGCGGCAGATTTCAGATCGCGTGCGAGCAGGCGGTGGAAGAGGTGTTCGCCGGCTTCGCGGCGCACGGAAAGGCGGCCTGCGCCGTAAGCCCGCGAGGCGAGGCCGCGCTGTACGGATTCGCAGATGGCTACGTCTTCGTCCTGCACGGTGTCGCTGGTGGCAATGCTGGCGAGATTGTGTCCTTCGCGCTCGGGTGAGACATCACTAAAGTAGAAATCGAAGAGCACGCGGCAACGGTTTGGACCGAGGGGCAGGACGAGGTTGGTGTCCATTACGCCCTCGTAGACGTTGATCATGAAATTGGGATAAAGCCAGAAGTACCAGGCGCGGTCACCGATACGCGTGGCAGCAACCTGAGCGTCGTCACCTGTGACCATCGGGCTGGACTGAAGACAGAAGCGCTCGCCGTTTTCGATAGTGTAGTGGGTGTAGTCGAGAACGCTGTTCAGGCCCTTGTGCAGATGCGGAACGTGGTAGCCGCCATCGAGGTAATTGTCGACGTAGACCTTCCAGTTGCAGTTGAGTGTATAGCTCTTTGTGGAGTGATAGTGCAGGTTGCTGAGTTGCAACGGATCGATACGGGGAATGATGTCGCCAAGAAGCTGCCACAGCGGTTGCGGGTTGGAAGCAAGGTTCACGAAGACGAAGTGCTCCCAGAGATCGACGGCAATGGGGGCAAGACCATTGCTGTTGCGGTCAAAGTTACAGACCCCGGCAAACTCGGGCATGCCTTTGAGCGAGCCGTCAAGACCGTAGTTCCATCCATGGTAAGGACAGCGGAAGAATTGCGCGCGGCCCTGCGGACATGTGGCTACGGCCGCAGCGTGATGGCGGCAGACGTTGTAGAAGGCTCGGAGCTGGCTGTCTGCACCGCGCACAACGAGCAGCGGTTCGCCGACGAGATCGAGCGTGAAGTAATCGCCGGGGCTTGCGACCTGATCCGCGCGACCGGCGACGATCCAATTGCTACCGAAGACATGATTTCGTTCAAGCGCTTCGATTCGTGTGTCGAGATACCACGGCGCTGGGATGGTGCTGGCCTCGGCGAGCGGAGCCATTTCGTCGTAAAGCGCGAGCAGTGCAGGGACCGATGTATCCATAAGAGGCGTCAATCCGATCCATCGTTATTCGAGTGAATCTGACAGTAAGGATTTTGTGGCGGATGTGGATGTTTGTAATACAAGAGTGCGAGCCTGACGACGCTTGCCGAGATAGTAAAGCAGGCCGCCGATGGCGAGCAGGATGATGGTGAGGCCGATAGTCTTGAACATGGCGAGCGGCTTGTTGGGTTCATCGTCCGAGGGCAAAATCGATAGGCCGATGGTGATGACGGTGCTGAGCAGGCCTATCCACGCGAGGACGACCGCAACAGGTTTGCCACCCGGAACGCGAATTACTTCAGGTCCCATCGGCTCGCGTTGCAAGCGAAGAGTAGATGCAAACAGGAACAGATAGGGGATGAAGTAGGTTATGACGCTCATGCTGACCATCACGTCGTAGGCGCCCTTGACGCTGGTCGCGGCCTGGCTGAGAAAGGCGAAGAGCATACCGGCGAGTCCGTAAAAGAAGACGGCGACGTAGGGCGTGTCCCATTTGGGATGGACTCGTCCGAAGGCTGCTGGCAGGTAATTATCAATGCCGGCGACGAAGGGAAGACGCGCCGTGGCTGTGAGATATGCGCCGGCGGCTCCGAGACAGCTAAGTGTAACCATGAGCGCAATAACGACGACCAGCCAGGGAATGCCGAGATTCTGGCATAACTGTGCCGTCGCGGTCATGAAACCGCCGAGCCCGTTGATTTGCTCGCTGGGCATGGCGACGAGCATGGACAGCGTACCGAGAATGTATCCGATAGTGATGAGGACACCCGCAAAGATAAGGGCGCGCGGTATGGTGCGGCGGCTATCTTTGATCTCGTCGCCCATGCAGGATGCGGATTCAACTCCGGCGAATGCGTAAAAGATTGTGGACCAGAAGATCGCGTTCTTCACGCTGAGATGCGGCGACATCAAGGGCAACGTGAAATGTGTCGCGCTGCCCGAACGGCGAAAGGAAAGCACTCCGAGGACGATCAATACTGTGAGCGGAATGACCGAGCCGATAGCGCCTGCGTTGTTGAGCCATTTGCCGGGTTTGACGCCGATGATGTTGAGAAATGTGATCAGCCCGAGCGCCGTGAGTGAGAAGACCATGAAGTACCCGCTCTGGTCGGCGAGCGCTTTACCGTGGGGACCGGCTGCGAAGAGAGCGCTACCTGCGGCGAAATAAAGAATAGCCGGGAAGTACGGTAGATTGCTCATCCAGTAAGTCCATGCAGCCATAAATCCAGAGAAGTCTCCGAAGGCACGCTGCGCCCAGACGTAGAGCCCACCCTCCTGGGGATATCGAGAGGAAAGCTCCAGCACGCTCGCCGCCAACGGGACGAAAAAGAAGGCCCACGCCCAGATCCAAACAATGATGGAACTCGGTCCGGAGGCAGCCGCCGTGGCGATCCAGCGCAAGCTGAGGCCGCTGGCAAGGTAGAAGAGCGTTAAGTCCACGAGGCCTAGCTCGCGCTTCATCTGCGGTGCGGATGGTGCGTTGCCGGACTGCGGAATTGGTGCTGTGCTCACGCTCGCCGCCTTGTTGTGAATCTTGGATATGAATTCTGTCTAGCTGACTGCTCCTGTATCTTTGAGTACGGCCATGGCGGCATTGCGGCCATTCACGGCGATGACGCTGCCGCCAGGGTGCGTGCATGCTCCGCAGAGATAGACGCCGGGCATGGACGTTCGGGCACTGAGGCGCTTACTCCACATGTACTGCGGCAGGATCTCGCCTTGGAAAATGTGGCCGCCGGTGAGTCCAACTTTCTCTTCAATGTCCGGCGGGCCAAGCACCTGTGCATCGGCTACAGCATCGGGAATGTTGCTGCAGAAGCGGCCCAGAGAGGCAAGAGCAACGTCGCGTGCGGCATTGCGATGGTCATTCCATGTGCCGCTGGCAAAGGTATACGGAACGTATTGCGCGAAGACGCTCATGGTATGTTTGCCGGAGGGAGCGACACCTCTGTCATGAACGCTCTGGAAATAGAGTTCGCACCAGAGATGCTCAGGTAGTTTGCCGGCTTTGGCTGCGGCGAAGCTGTCTTTCCACTCCTGTTTCGTCAATGGAGCGTTGATTTGACCGTAGTGGTGTGGCTCATTCATGCCGGGACGAGCAATGAAATTGGGCAGCTCATTGAGCAGAACGTTGAGTTTCACAGTGCAACCCTGGATCGGAACGGATTCGACATGTGTTTTCCAGGCGGGGTCGGCCTGTGAGTCGAGCAAACGCAGTGTCACACGAGGATCAGCGTTGGAGATAACAATGGGCGCGGAGATCTTTTCCCCTCCAGCAAGAAGAACGCCTTCGCTGGGAAGAATCTGTGCTACTGAAACACCCGCGGCAACAGCGGCTCCGGCTTCGCGCGCGGCGTCGCACAGGTAGAAAGAGACCATGCCCATGCCGCCTTTGACGTACCCCCACATGCCGGGCATGCCGCCGAGGCGGCCTGAAGAGTGATGAAAGCGTACCGAGGCTGTACCTTTATCAAACGGGCTGGCGTTGGTGCCGATGACACCTTGGCCCAGATACGCAACCTGTAGCTGCTCATCCTGTAGGTAGTGCTCGACGAACTCAGCCATGGACCAGTCGAAGAGAACGGCGCGCGCCTCCTCATCGTCACCGAGGCGCTCTTCGATCTGCTCGCGGGTGGGTGGTTCGCCCAGCCAGAGATCGCGCGACCAGTCTCCATTGACCGGAGTGGGACGCAGAGCATCGCGCAGCCGCCGCACGACTGCGCACATGGCGCGGAAACCTTCGAGATCGTGCGGAGAGAATCGCTCGACTTCCGCGTCGCACTTCTCATCGTCATCCCATAGCTGGATGCTGCGGCCATCGAGAAATGGAATGAACATGCCGTTGACAGCGGGTGTCCAGTGAAAGCCGCGTGCCGGCAGGCCGAGCTCATCGATGACGAGCGGGTGCAATAGCCCTGCAAGATATGCACAGGGAGACATTTTTACACCGGGAAACGGCTCTTCTACGGTACAGGCGCCTCCGATGCGCTCGCGCGATTCCAGCACGAGTACACGCTTGCCGGCGCGGGCCAAGTATGCAGCGCACGCAAGACCGTTGTGGCCGGCTCCGACGACAACAGCGTCCCACGAGCGAGAGGCCAGTTCGGCAATGGGAGCAGGAAGACCGATGCGGCCAAGGGAATCGACTGCAGAACGGAATGGGCTGGAGAAGGATGGGTTCAAGGAAGACAAGAAAAACGGTTCTCCGATGCGGATCCAATTGCCGAACCCGTGGCCGGGAAGAACGCGATTCAAGGTGCGGCTTGGTCATCACTATACGGGGCGCTGGCGCGATGGGTCCACGGATTTCTTATGATGAGTAGGCAGCGAAAACAAATCAAATTAAGCACGGCGGGACAACAACGCTGGCTACCTGGGGTGATAAATGACAACCAAAATCCGGTGCAAATGGGCGGAGAGCGATCCGCTGCTGCGCGAGTATCACGATACAGAGTGGGGCATACCTGAGTATGACAGCCGCATGCTTTGGGAGATGCTGATGCTGGAAGGATTCCAGGCTGGTCTCTCATGGCTAACGATTCTCCGCAAGCGTGACGGGTTCCGCAAGGCATTTCGGAACTTCGATCCGAAAGCTGTAGCAAAGCTTACTGAATTAGATATCGAACGATTGCTTTCGGATGAAGGAATCATTCGTTCGCGGGCAAAGATTGAGGCAACGATTACAGGAGCGAACATCTTCCTCGAAATCGAGAAGAGCGGTGAGAGTTTTTCGCAGTGGGTATGGAAACTGGCGGGCGGGAAGCCGGTTCGGAATGAGACCGGTGAGGTTCCGGCGAAGACGCCACTGTCAGAGTCGATCTCTGCGGCCTTGAAGAAGCGAGGATTCAAGTTTGTTGGACCCACGATCGTGTACGCATGGATGCAGGCGGTTGGCATGGTGAATGATCACAGTGCCGACTGTTTCCGGCGCAATGTGCGAGGAACTAAAACCGCCAAATAATAGCTGCCGCAATCGGTGAATGAGCAGCGGTCACCGAATCAGATGCTTCAGGGCAGCAGGCGGATCGTTTTCGGTGCGCAGCCCGCTTGATTGCAGCGGCTTGTCCGTATGGAAATACTTCTTATAGGCGACGATCCAATTGCTGGCGATGGCGCGCTGAGCCTCGCCAAGATCTATCTGACGTGCGCAGACCATGTTGTGCAAGCGATCTTCGAGCTGGTCTTTTACATAGGAATTCCACTCAGTGTTGCCATGCGGCTCAGGCCAAAGATTGCGCACATCTTCCGCCCCGCCGAGGCCGGGTGTGATCAGGTAATCGACCTCGAATTCAGCAGCGGGTGCGCCCTTGATTCCGTATTCGCGGAAGACCCTTTGCTGCAGATCGGCGGGCACATCCGCTACGACATCTGCCGAAGTACTGCATAGTTGCTCGATGGCTACCAGGTGAGTTGAGCCCGGTGTATAGACAGGGTCCGGCAGCGATTGCGCGTAGACCGGCGCATTTGTTACGTGATGACGATAGAGCCCGATGGCAGCCGCGCCTAGAATCGCCAGCACCGATGCGTATGCTGCGATTCTCATCAACGCATACTGCGTCGCGGCCTGCCCGGCGCTTTGCCGATCCAACTCGGTAATTCTGGCTCTGAGCATGGCGCGCGGGCCGGATGGATCTGTGCCCGGATTGAGTTTCGCAATCTGGTGATGCTCCAGACCAGTCAGCATAGAGTCCAGCGCGATCATTCTCTGACGGCAGCGCTCGCATCGGTTTACGTGCCGGCGGACACGGTGACGCCGCCAGACGGAAAGCTCGCCGTCCGCGTAGAGCAGGAGCTGTTCGTCAGAGCAATGTGCCGGTACAGGTTTCGAAACGCTCATCTTACTGTCCATCAACACGGGTGAGCCGCCTCAGCGTACGTGTCAACGATGCTGAAACAGACCCGAGAGAGATTCCCAGAATGCGCGCAATTTCACGATAACGCAAGCCCTCCGCGCGCAGCATCAGGCAGAGCCGGTCCTGCTCGGGCAGCGCGTCGACGACTGAGACCAACCGCTCTCTGCGGCGCGTGGAGAGCAGATGTTCTTCAGGATTAAGGCGATGATCATGTGCTGCCAAGGCATTGTCCGCATCGGCGTATTGATATCTTGCAGAACCGTCACGCCGGTGCTTGAGGGCGAGGTTGTGCGCAACCCGAAAGATCCAGCCAGGAAGGTTTTTCCGCGATTTTCCCAGGCGCAGGTGGCAGAAAAGCGCCAGGAACACTTCCTGTACAAGTTCTTCTGCATCGTTGTTCGAGATTCCAAAAGCGGAGACATAAGCCAGGAGCCGGCTTCGGTAGGAGTCGAAGAGCGCGACGACCTCGCGTTCGAGATCATGGTTCTCTCCACCGTGTTTCGTGCCCACGACCAGCGGTAGCGGCTGAATCTGCGTCGCGTCCGATGGCACACCAGGCATCTGAAAAAATACGCTCCTCTTTGCATGGTACGCGTGCTCGACTCGAAATGGCCAATCCAGCGAAGAAGCGAAATTACAGAAAAATGTGAAACTGGAGCTTCTCAACTAAACGTCGGCTTGAGCAACGAGATCGGTGGGCGGCTGGATTGCCGTCGCAATGAGCGCCGCAACAACGAAGGCAATCGATGTAAGGCATAGCGCAAGGCCAAGACCGACACGTTCAGATATGCCTCCTATGAGATAGGGCGCAGCGGCGCTTACCAGACGTCCGCTGTTATAGACGAAGCCCATGGCGGTGCCCCGTAATCGGGTCGGAAACAGTTCGCTCGACAGAATGCTAAAGCCGCTGTAATAGCCCGTTCCGAAAAAACCGACCAGTGGACCGATGATAAGCAGCGCATGCGGATTGCTCACCAGCGCGAATGCGGGAGTCAGCAATGCGGCAATGATGAGATAGCCGATATAGGTGCGCTTCGCTCCGAATGTGCCTGCAATGTATCCAAAGAGCACATAGCCAAGAAATGTGCCGGTCTGCATGACGATGGTCCAGGTAGAGGTTTGCAGCACATCGAGGCCATGGCCTCCCTGCGCAACCGGCATCGAGAGAAAACGCGGCGCCCAGGTGAACAGTCCCCACCAGGCGAAGAGGGTCGCGGCGTTCATGGTGGCGCAGACCAGCGTGCTGCAACTGTACCGGCCGCGAAATAGCTCCCCGATTGGAACACCGACCCGAACGCTGGCCTGACGTTCGCGCCGCCAGGATTCCGGCTCAGGAAGCCCGCGACGTACCAGCAGCGCAATAAGCGCCGGGAAAATGCCTGCAAAAAATACGGCACGCCAGCCGAAACGGGGCATGACGAGCGCGACTACTCCCGCACCCAGCGCATAACCAATGGCCCAGGAGCTCTGCACCCACGCCAGAGCTTTCGCTCGATGCTGTGCCGGCCAGGTTTCGGCTACCAGTGCGGCGCCGGATGCCCATTCGCCGCCCATGCCGAGTCCGAGGATGAGGCGGCAGAACAGCAACTGCAACGGCGTCTGTGAAAGGCCGCACAGGCCGGTGGCGACCGAATAAATAAGCACGCTCCACGTAAGGGCGCGGGCACGTCCAAAGCGGTCGGCAAACCAGCCAAAGGCCATGCCTCCAATCGCAGCCGAGACCAGCGTGGCGGACATCATGGCGCCGCTCATGGCTGAGGAGAGATGCATGCTCCGTTGCACTTCGCCCAGTACGAGCGCGTAAAGCATCACGTCCATGCTGTCGAGCATCCAGCCTAGCGATGCGGCGACGAGCGTATGCTTTTGCGCGGTGGTAGCGCGGAAGAACCATCCGAAGATTGCGTCCAAGCGCCTCTCCTGGTGAGCGAAAACGATGGTTGGTGCTTTAGAGTCGAAGTGCGAGCCTATAACAGGCGCGTGACTCCACCATACGGGATCAGAGCACTTTGCGCGTAGCGATTGATAGCGGGGGAACATTTACCGATTGTGTGTATCTCGCAGACGGCGAACTACGGGTCGTGAAAGTGTTTTCGACACCTGCTGATCCGTCGCGAGGGGTGTTGGATGGTTTGAGCCAGATTGTTGCACGGGAAAAATACACCGGCGCTCTGGATGTACGCCACGGAACGACGGTCGGAACCAATGCGATGCTGGAGCGCAAGGGAGCTCGTGTTGCTTTTGTGACGACCAAAGGGCTGGAAGATACGATTGCCATCGGACGCCAGACGCGGCAGCGGCTCTACGACTGGTTCGCTCCGCTGCCAGAATGTCTCGTACCACGAGAGCTGCGCTTTGGCGTACCGGAACGTGTGAGCGCGGAAGGTGCAATGCTGCGTGAGCCAACGGAAGAAGAACTGCAGGCTCTGCTGGAGAGTGTGCGTGCAAGCGGTGCGGAGGCTGTCGCGATATCGCTATTGTTTTCTTTTACGCAGCCAATAACTGAGCAACGTGTTGAGGCATCTCTGCACAATCTTGGTGTGCCGGTGTCGGTTTCGCATCGCATCCTGCCGGAGTTTCGCGAATACGAACGAGCCGCGACGACAGTGGTGAATGCGTATCTTGCTCCCCGCATGCAGAGTTATCTCGAGCGGCTTGAGCGCGAAGTTACGGCAAAACATCCTGAGAGCCGCGTGGATGTGATGCAGTCTTCGGGCGGTATATTGCCGGCGCGGGTCGCCGCCGAGCAGCCGGTGCGAACGGTACTTTCCGGGCCTGCGGGCGGCGTGATCGGCGCAATAACGCTGGCGCGATGGGCCGGCTTCGAGCGCATCATCGGCTTTGACATGGGTGGCACATCGACCGATGTCTTTCTGGCTGATGCAGCACAGGGTGGTGCGCGGTTGACACGCGAATCTATAGTCGCCGGTATGCCGATCAGCGTGCCCATGCTCGATATTCACACAGTGGGATCTGGAGGCGGATCGATTGCGCGGTTTGATGCGGGCGGCATGCTGCGTGTAGGACCTGAATCGGCTGGGGCCGATCCAGGACCGATCTGTTTTGGAAAAGGCGACAAACCCACCGTCACGGACGCGAACTACATTCTTGGAAGAATGGATGCAGACAGTTTTCTTGGAGGCAGCGTTACGCTGCATGACGAACGCGCACGAGTGATGATGCAGGAGCACAAAGGACCGCTGACGAGCGTTGAGGAGTTCGCAGCCGGCATCTTGCGAGTCGTCGAAACCAACATGGAGAAAGCTATCCGCGTGATCTCAGTGGAGCGGGGTCTCGATCCACGCGAGTTTGCGTTGGTGGCTTTTGGCGGTGGCGGGCCTCTGCATGCGTGTGCATTGGCGCGTGCGCTTGGAATCGGCACCGTGTTGGTTCCAGCATTGCCCGGCGCGCTTTCGGCGGTTGGAATCTTGCTGGCGGATGCGGTGCGGGATTATTCGAGAACCGTGATGCTGGCCAGCGACGATGCAGACGGTTTGCAGGGAATCTTTACGGAACTAGAGAAACACGCGAGGCACGAACTGCGCGCAGAATATGGCGAGAGTGTGCGCGAAGAGCGGGTATCTCTTTTGCGTACACTTGATGTTCGTTATCGAGGGCAAGGATATGAGCTGAATGTGGCCTTCGATCCTTCCCTGCCCGCAAAAGCTCTCGACAACTTTCATGATCTGCATGCGAAAAGCTATGGATTTAGCCATCGCGAAAGGCCAGTCGAGATTGTGAATGTGCGTCTGCGGATTGCTGTAGCCGCGGAGCCATATGCTCCAAAGCTAGCTTCTGAATCTCCAAACGATGGAAGTGACGCTTGTACAGGCGAACGCAGCGTTTGGTTCGATGGTGTCGCGCTGTCTTCCAGTGTGTACGCGCGCGACAGACTGCGTGCTGAAGCACGATTCCACGGGCCAGCGTTGATCACTGAATACACGTCGGCGACATTGTTACCTCCTGGATCAGGCGCGCATGTGGATACGTTCGGCAACCTGATTGTCACCGTGGGAGAAATGCAGGCATGACAAGGCTAACTGTCGATCCGATTGATCTGGCGATCTTTCAAAGCGCAGTTCACTCCATCGCCGAGGAGATGGGCGCTGCGCTGCGGCGTACCGCGCTCTCACCCAATATCAAGGAGCGGCGCGACTATTCCTGCGCAGTCTTCGATGGTAGAGGCCGCGTGATTGCGATGGGCGACCACATGCCTGTTCATCTGGGATCGATGCCGATGTCGGTGCTGGCGGCAATTGATGCAATCAAGCTGGGGCGCGGAGATATTGCGGTACTGAATGATCCGTATGCAGGAGGCACGCATCTACCGGACATCACGATGGTGATGCCGGTGTTTCATGACGCAGAGCAAGAGCCGCTGTTTTATGTAGCCAATCGCGCACACCACGCCGATGTCGGCGGCACCTATCCAGGATCCATGGGGCCTGCGCGCGAGATTTTTCAAGAAGGCATTCGCATTCCTCCCGTTCGCATCGTCCGCGGCGGCCAGGTAGATCGCGAGATGCTCGATCTGATCCTGTTCAACGTCCGTACACCACAGGAACGCGAAGGCGATCTGGATGCACAGATCGGCGCGTGCCGTGTTGGGCAGGACCGGCTGCTGGAGCTCGCTGCCAAATATGAGCCAATGAAGCTTTGTGCGCTCGTTGATGAGCTGCTTGACTATTCTGAGCGGCTGGTGCGCGCGGAGTTGCGAAAGATGCCCGCTGGCGAGTTCTGCGCGGAGGATTGGCTGGATGAGGACGGAGTAACGGACAATCCATGCCGCATCGCTGTGAAGCTGACGATTGATCCAGCGGAGGCCGCAATTACTGCGGACTTTGATGGCTCCGCGACGCAAGTCAACGGCAGCATCAATGCAGTCCGGGCTATTACGCTCTCAGCATGTTTCTATATACTGCGATGTCTGATTGCCGAGGATGCTCCTGCTACCGCGGGAATCTTGCGTCCGCTCACGCTTGTCACTCGACCCGGAACAATCGTTGATGCGCATCCTCCCGCGCCTGTTGCTGGAGGCAATGTCGAAACATCGCAGCGGATTGTGGATGTGCTGATGCGGGCGCTGGCGCTGGCTGTTCCGGATCGTGTGCCGGCAGCAAGCGCCGGAACGATGAGCAATCTGACGATCGGCGGCATCGATCCTCGCTCTGTGCGCCCTTTTACTTACTACGAAACAACGGCTGGCGGAATGGGCGCGCGCAATGGCATTGATGGCATCTCGGGCGTACAAACGCATATGACCAACTCGCTCAACACTCCGATTGAAGCGCTGGAATACGCATATCCATTTCGTGTGCGGCGTTATGGCTATCGTGAGGGATCGGGTGGTAATGGTGCATACCGCGGCGGCGATGGGCTGGTGCGTGAGATCGAGCTGCTTGCCGATGCGCAGGTAACGCTACTGGCTGATCGTCGCAAATTCCGGCCCTATGGACTCGCCGGCGGTGATGATGGAGTAGCGGGCAAAGCAACGCTGTTGAGAAACAATCTGAGCAACAGTTTAGCCTCGGAGGAACTGCCAGGAAAGTGCAGTCGGCAAGCGAAAGCAGGCGATGTGCTCAGGCTGGAAACTCCAGGCGGCGGCGGATGGGGAAAGGCATGAGCATGTTTCCACCACACCGCCGCAGCTGAATCACCCTGTTGCGCGCAGCTTAATCGTCATCGTCGTCATGACGCTGCTTATGACGCTGCAGCAGTTGAGCGGGAACAGGAGCATTTCCCATCGCATCGCGCCACAGGATGACATTGAGCTTTTGCGCATCGGCATGATCGGCATGGCGGAAATCCATCTTCATGCTGGCTTGCGCGCCGGGCGCATTCTTTGGATTAGCGGTATAGATGAGGCCGTTGGTGTCGTTGGATCGATCGGCCTCATACGGTGGTTGATCGCCGGGACCAGTGAACAGTGACGCAATGACAGGGCTGAGCGCGTCGTTATTATTCATTGGAGGAACGCCGAGCAGAGCCTCCATTGTATGCAGTACGCTCACTGTGGTGTAGAAGTGGCTGTCGACGAACGCTCCACTGTTAGGACCGTGCGGCGCATATTTGCTGATGACATATACGGTGCTGCGGTGAGCCTCGACATGATCTCCGCCATCCTGCGCGTCGTCTTCCAGAATGAAGAATGCAGTATCGTCCCAGAACGGTGAGTGCGAGATGTCTTCTACGGCGCGGCCTACCGCGAGATCGTTATCGGCAACCGATGCCCTGGGTGTTGGACTTCCCGGACGAGTACCTGCCGTGTGATCGTCACCGAGGCGCAGCAAAACGAAATTCGGCATGGTGTCTTTGCCTTGCACACGATCTGCGACCCACTGCTTGAGATGATGTTCAAAGATGTTGACGCGAATCTGATCGGGAATCATGAGATCGAAGTCTGGCGCTTCCGGTGCAAAGTGTCCGACGAGCTCTGGCTTTGTAGGAGTATTGGTTGCGATTAGCGGAATCGCCCATGGCCATTTGTTTACGCCGCCACCCCAGTTTGCTGGTATCTCTTCTCCAGGCTTAATCTCGGGGCGTGCGCAATTCTCGCCGGCGAGCATGGGCCCCTGTTGAGGATTGAGTGTCGCTGCCTTCTTTACGTCAGTGCAGAAGACCGTGGCGATGAATTCGCCGAAGTGATAGTAGGTCTTGCCATGCGTTGCTAGATCACCCCAGAGGTATCCGCTGCGTGGCTCGTTGACGTCAGGAATCTTTTCGAGCAGCGGTGTTCCATTCGCGACGACTCCCTCGTAGTCGTAAGTGCGCTGACCGCCTCGATACGACTGCTGCCAGGTCTTTTCGAGATAGTCGGTGCCGATACCGGCTGTTGACCACACATGGCCGTCGCCGGAAACCTCACCTGAGTCGTAGAAGTTATCGAGCACGCCAAATTGCAGCACGAGCTTATGCTGGTTCGGGGTGATGGACTCGCCGTACATTGTCAGCTTCGAGTCACCGTTGCCTACCGGATGACCATTCTGTTCAAGATCGCCAAGAATTTGATCGTAGGTGCGATTTTCCTTGATGATGTAGATCACGTGCTTGATGTGGCTCTGGCTGCCATCGGCAAAAGTGATTTGCTGTTGCGCTGACTTCATACGGTTGGACTCAAGTACAACCGATGTCCAGTTGCGAAGATTCTGATCGATATCGGCAGTATCGATGGAGGCAAGCGACCCGTAGAGCAATGTGCCGATGTAGGTGGATTTGCGTGTTACGCGCTTACCCGCTCTGTTGGTCATTTCCATTGGCACATTGTTTGGACCAGTACCATGACCTTTCGCAGTCGCAACGTACAGCTTGCCGCTGACAACCGCCATCGACATCGGCATCCACTCCGTTGGGATGAAGCCGATGGGTTCGGAGAATTTTTCAGGTTCCTTGCCATTTAGTTTCTTTCCGTCGAGGACAGCGACGGCATCGGTAATGGCATCAGCCACATAGAGACGGCTTCCATCACTGCTGATCGCCAGAGCCTCAGGTTCCGCGCCAAAGTAGTTCTGACCCGGCAGGCGCGTACTGAAATAGCCCTTGACGCTGAACTGTCCGGCACCGATATTGACCGCCGCGACGGCGTCGCGATTGGCGAGCGCAACATACATCGTGCGTCCGTCTGGTGTGATCTCAAGCGCGCATGGGTGCGTGCCGGGAGCGACGGCGCTCTCTGGCTTCAAAAGAGTCAGTTTGTGCGCAACCGCACCGGTGGTCAGGTCCAGCTCGACTACCTCCGAGGCGTTCCATAGTGCAACGAAGGCGCGGCGCTCATCCTTTGTCACAGCCAGCGCGATGGGATAGGTTCCCGGCACTGCATCGCTTTCGGAAAGATCGAAGCGCTTTTCGAGTTTGCCGCTCACTGCATCGAGGATCAACACATCGTCGGAGAGATTGTCGGCAACGAGCAACTTTTCTGCGCCGGGCTTACCAAGCACAGCTATAGCAGCGGGAAATGGAATGCCTTCGCTGCTTTCCGAATCACCATTGAGCTTCGTTTTGCGGCCAGTTGCAAGAGGCTCAAGGGGCAGATGCAACAGGCTCGCCGGCGCTACTCGTCCTTGATTGAAGTTGTAGACAATGATGCCGCTGCCTGTATCGTCCTGGCCTTTTCCCTCTGGATCGGATATGGAACCGATGCTCGCATAGATATGCTTGCCATCATGACTGAACGCGAGGCCGGAATAGAGCGTTTGCTTGGCGTTGACAAGCGTGCGATCGTCAGGAAAATCGGAAAGTGTTCCTGTCTGAGTATCGAGAACTGAGAGCGATTGCTCCAGGTTCGACTCACGTGTACCGTAGCCAGCATTGATCGTCACCACATAGCGGCCATCGGGCGAGACTGCCATAGACATGGGCAGGCTGTTGATACGTTGAGGATGGCCGGGAATCTCGCCAATGAGAGCTTTGCTGGTCGGCAGATCGATATGTTGTGTAGTTTGGCCGCTCAGCGCCTCTGCGTTCAGCGCGAGAAGAGTGATGAAACACGCAGTCGAGAATCTCATATACCATACCTAGCAAATTGGGCTGGCTTTCACTTTACAAAAGGATGAACGCAAGAGAATCTCGAGCGCTGTCAAAGGTTTTTGCCGTCATTAGGGAAGCTCTCGCAATGCCAAACGTGGCTACCCAATTCATCCGACCCTGCACGGAAGAATACGCCGTGAGACATTCATGAGGACAACAAAATTTGCTGCGTGCGTGGGTTTGATTTCGTTTGGCGTCATTGGATGAGTACACGGCATCGACATCAATCGGGAAACTTCTGTTGAATGCGCGCTGTGCGCTCCAACTCATCCACTGCTTCAAGAACTTTGAGCCGCAGATCGGCATCGATGGCACGACTCTGCAGCCACTGATGCACCTGCAACTGCGCTGCGTTGCTGGCGACAAGTGTGTTTTGTCCATCCATAAAAGTGCTTAGCCACGCGCCGAGGAAGAAGATCTTGCGGTGCTGCTTGATCTCTTCAAGACTATCCAATGCTTTCGCCAGATACGGCTGCGTAAGAGCTGACTGATTCCATGCGTTAAACGGACGGAGGCTTTGCGTGATCCAGTCTTCCTGAATAGACGCGTCGTGCAGATACTGTTCGAAGTAACGTGCCTTCACCGCGGCGCCGGGTACACCCGACGCCACAGCGTACGCATATTTCTGGCCTTCTCCGCTATGATCCTTCTCCTTTTCAGTCGAATAGATGGATTGCGCATCGGGATCATTCATGAGCAGCAGGTGGCCGATGATATTCCAACGATCCAGCGGCTTCAAAGGCATGCCCGGAATTGTTATCTGCCCTTGGAGCAGTTTTTTCAGCGTGTCGAGGGCCTGCGGGGTCTCGGCAATGTTCGTAAAGGCTCGAAAACTGACAATGCGTAAAGCCAGATCCGGTGCATGCAGCATGCGATCGGCGACAACATTTTCAATGTTCGGCACTGTGGATTTGCGAGCCTCTTCCGACAAGTAAGAATGAAGCACGGTTGTGATTCTGGCGCTTTGTACACGTGTCATGGCTTCATCCGGCTCATGAGGCAATGCGGCCATCGCGTGATCTACAAAGCTGCGCGGAGATGACTGGGCCAGGTGCACATTGTCCCAAAGCGCACCCCACAGCATGCTTCGCAGCAGCGGATCCTGTTGGGTAACAGGTGTATCGACGATTTCGGTTGCTGCAGCCTTTTCGCTTTTCTCGTCCAGCAGGAAACGGCCGTACGCCTGATCGCCAGCATTTGCAAAGATAAACACAGGGCACGGTTGGCCAACAGCCTCTGTGATCGATGTTGTTGGCGTATTCCAGTCGACTCTGATCTGCTTGTTATTCGATTGCGCAGCGGACTTGAAATGCAGATCGACGAGATTGCTGATTGGCCACGTATAGCCATCCGGCAAAACATCCTGCTGTGAAAGCGTGAGCGTTGAAAGCTTTCCCCCCTCGCATGACCACGCAACGTTGACCTCGGGCATGCCACGATGCTGAATCCACGCCTGAGCCCATGACTCAAGATCGGCAGCGTTGTTGGAATGAAGTGATGATCCGGCCTGCTCCAGCGCTTTGATCAGATCATTCCACTCCGCATTCGCATAGGCATGCTGCTTCAGGTACAAGCGCAAACCGTTGCGAAAGACTTCGGAGCCCACGTGAAACTCAAGCTGCTTGAGAACTGCGGGCGCCTTCTGATAAACGATCGCTCCATAGGCCGACTTCGCATCCTTCAAGTTGGGAATGCTCTGATAGATCGGCGTCGTGCCCAGAGTTTCATCGATACCATAGGCAGCCGGCTTGATGTCCTGGTAGAAGTGTTTCCACGGATCGGACGCCGGCTCAAGATCCGCCAAAGCCTTGTAGGCCATGTACTGCGCAAAACCCTCTTTGAGCCATAGATCGTCGAACCAGCGCATCGTAACCAGATCGCCGAACCATTGGTGGCAGGTCTCATGCAGAATCAGCGTATTGCGCCGGAAATAATCACTTGGCGTGGGAGCCGTGCGGAAGAGAACGCTGTCCTCATTGAGAAATGTCTCTCCGGCATGTTCCATTCCACCGAAGGGGAAGCCGGGAATGAGCACCAGATCGTATTTCGGAAACGGAAAAGGTTGAGCGAAAAAACTGGAAAGATAGCCGACACCACGCGCGGCGATGCTCTGCACTTGCGGCGCTTCCTGCTCGGCACGCTGCAGTTGCGATTTGCGCACATAGATAGTGGGACCTGCGGCAATCTTCGCCGGAATCGCGGCAAAAGGACCGGCAGCGAATGCAAACAAGTAGGTGCTGATCTTGCGTGAAGCATCGAAACGGGTATGAGCGCCATCGATTCGGCGAGCCGTCGTATTGCCGATCACGGTCCACCCGTCGGGGTGTTCGACCGAAAGCGTAAATTGCGCTTTCAGGTCCGGCTGATCGAAGCAAGGAAAGGCCATACTGGCATCCATGGGAACAAAGAGCGTATAGAAATACTCGCTGCCATCGTCCTTGTCCTCATAGCGTGTGATCGCTTTGCCCGCCGGCGCTGCGTTGCTGCTGAACTCTGCTTTCAATATGTTGTGCCCAGCTTGCGCCGGTAGGTGCAGATGCCCGTGGTCAAGCTGCGTCGAAATCGGCTGACCGTTAAAGACCGCCGAGTGGAGTGCGCCGTCGCGATAATCGATCAACAGATCGCCGGCGGACTCACTATCGAATTCAACCGTAGCGGTCCCGGCCACTGTGTCCGCATGTTCTTTGAGCGTGAAGACGAGATCGTACCGGATGTTCGAGATTCGCTGAGCTCGCTCTTTCGCCAGAGACCTCGAAACTCCGGGTTCGGCTTGCGCAAAAATCAGTGCAGGCACAGTCAATAAAAACACTGTAACGAAGAGAATACGAATGCAAGTTTGGTTGGGCATAGGCCTTTCCAGCATCTTACAGAGCAAACCCGGACGCCAATAGAAGTGTGCGTTGAAGACGCCAGACACCATCACCGAAAGACAGGCGACAGCGGTTTGAGAAGGGAAGAAGAAAATCTGACGGAGAAAGGGATTCTAGTCCTGCATATATTCGTCCATGCTTACGCGAAAACAGAGTGCAGGGTCCGGTGACTGCCGTTGCGATTCTCCTTCGTCACCAGCAAGCCAGGGAAATCGCGAAAACCCAGCGCCCCTGCCTCATCCATGAAACCTCAAAGCCACATCTGCAACTCAGAGGTTCTTGATGGTAGAAGCTAGTCGTCGCGTTTCGGTTGCACAGAAGTTCTTCTGCTCACATGATTGCGCTACGATTTCACGAATGCTCGACCCGTCGCATCTATAAGCTTTTATATTCAATATTATAGAGTCATATATTTGCAAACCTAATATAGGTCAAAAGCTCCATTACCTCACCAGCTTGATCTGTTGTTGCAACCGCCTACTCATTTTCTGTCACGTCTCTACGAGATACTGCCGACGGCCTGAAGCCGGAACCGTTTTGAGATTTGAAGCATAGACAAAGGCCCTCCCCGTGTGACAGGAGAGGGCCTTTGCGGTTGGGACGATGAATTAGTCGTCCAGGTCAGCGTGAGCAGGGGCCTTGCGGTTGAAGTCGCTCGCCGGGCGAACCTTCTTCTCGCCGGGGAACGGGACCACAAATCCCGTGGCTTCGTACCAGTTGTAGTGGCGAACGGTGTCCGGATCCTCGGAGTCGGGAACATGATATTTGCTGCCGAAGATCTGTGCCTTCTTCTTCAGCCAGCCCGCCTGCAGAGCCAGGACCTTGGGGTCACTGGTCGGAAGCTTCAGTTTGGCGACGGTGCCGTCATCCAAAGCGATGTCATTCTGCACATGGTTCCAAGGCAGGAAGTTCTCCTTGGGTGGGTTGTTGGTGAAGATCTCGTACATCGGCGAAGCCACAAGATCGTTCTGGTTCATGGGCTTCAGACCGAGAATCTGCTCGATCGTGCGGGTAAAGTTGACCTGCGTGTAGAAGGTGTGGTCGGCGACTGCACCAGCACCGCTGCCGTCGGAGCTAACCTGCTGCTTGACGTAGGGGCTGAAGACATAGCCGGGGCTGCGGTGACCGTCTACGTGGTCAACACCGTCCTGCGCGTCGTCTTCCTCGACGAAGATCGCTGATGAGTCCCAGATGGAGCTGTGGCTGATAGCATCGACAAAGCGTCCGAGGGCCAGGTCGTTATCGGCCTCCATGGCTTGCGCGGCCGGTGGGCCGCCGGTGTGGTCAGAGCTGATCCACATGAACGATAACTGGGGTACCGTACCCTGCCTGACGTCTTTCTGGAAATCCTGATACCAGACATCGAAGCGGTACTGGTCGGGAATGCCCAGATCGAACTGCGGATATTCCTGGACTGTGTAATTCATCACGTTCGGGAGCGGAGAGTACGAACCGACCGTCTTCTGATAATTCAGAGTCTTCTCACCCGTGGCTCCTGGTGCTGCGCAGTCACTCGGTTGTGGCAACGCGTACTTTGAGTTTGAGCCGAACGTCGCCTCATCGAAGCACTGGGAATCGCGATAGAACTGTTGCCAGCTCGGCTCGCAGCTTCCGGTGTATTCCGTCGCAGTGCAACCCGGCACTTTGAAGGTGTTCTCTTCGACGTACTCGCCGTAGATCTTCATGTTGAGGTGTTCTGCCGCGGCGACATCGAAAAGGTGACCCTTCTTCTGATACGCAATCGCATCGCCACCGTTGGAAGGATAGTCGCGGTCCCAGTCCGGCGACTGGATGTCGTCGGAATAGGGCGCCATGGCTTGGAGAATCCAGTTGTGACCGTCAGCCGACTGCCGGCTCGGGTCATAGAAGTTGTCAAAGAGTGGGAAGCGTTCGACCAGCGCGTGTGCGTTGGGCGAGACGTTGCCGTAGATTCCGGACGAACCGAAAACTGCCAGGGAGGGGTCGCCATTGCCTGCGGCCACATCACCCAGCATCTGATCGTAGGTGCGGTTTTCGCGAATGATCACGAAGACGTGCTTGATCTTCGAGGGTTCGCCGATCTTCGCCGGGATTGCAACCGGCCTGGCCCATCGGTCGCCTTTTCCGGCTGCCTCGATGTTCCGCTCCAGATCCCAGTGGTTGTTCTGGAAGACTTGCCTTGTCATCGCTTCCAGAGCCCCGCGATTGGGCACGGGAACGATGCTGACGACACCAAGGTCCTGGTGGGTGTTCAGGGCGGCCGGTGAGCCGTGTGAGGTCGTGGTTGAATTTTCAGGCGGAGTATTCTGGAAGCCCGTGGTGCCGATGCCCTTGTCATTGCCGACGAGCAGCGAATTGTCCGGGGTATCCAGCACAACCGAGCTAGGCGCATAGCCGACCGGGATCATGCCGATGACGGGGTTCTGGTTTCCCCAGCTTTCGCGCAGATCCACCACGGCGATGGCATTGGCGTTGTAAAGAGCGACATAGGCGATGTTGTTCTTGTCGTCAACAGCGATCGAGTTCGGGCCTGCGCCGTAAGCGGATTTGTGTTCGCCGGGTACGCCGATAGGCAGTCCGAGATCGATCTTCCGTTCTTCCCGGTTGGCGCCCGTGTCGATTACGGAGATGCTGTCGCTATAGGCATTCGCGACCAGGAGCTTTCTGCCCCAGAAGGCCATGCCGGTCGGGTGAAGGCCGGTTTCGATGTTGCCGGTAACCGTAAACGAGGACAGATCAACCACGGAGACCGTGCCGGTCAACGCGGAACCTTCTGGATAGCTGGCCACGATCGGGGTGCCGTCGGAATATAGCTGGAAGTCCTTTCCCTTAGCGATCCGTCCGGCTTCGTTGGAGACGTAAGCGGTCCTGCCATCTGGAGAGATCACGACGCTGTGAGGGACGTTGCCGACGCGGATGAACTTGGTCAACGTATTGGTGCTTAGATTGATCATGCCCAGTTCGTCGCTGGCATCGAGCACGACATAGGCGGTCAAGTTATCCGGCGAGACCGCAAGGCCCAGTGGATAGGAAGTAGTACCGGAGTAAGGAATACCGCAGGGAATTGCATCGCTGCCCGTGGTTCCAACCGGACCAGAGATCTTAACGCCGGTCGCCGGCATGGTGACGGTCTGCGTGCAATTGGCGCTGTTCAATACCGGCTCATTCCCGAATCCGGGGAGGTTGACGGTGGTGGCATCCAGCGGAAGGCTAATGTGAGCGACGTTGGATGTGATCATGCCCGAGTTCGGATCAACGGCAACGTAGGCAACGTAGCCGTTGTCCTGGCTGAACAGCAGGTGCAGGCCATCGGACGTATAGATGATGCCTGTGGCGCTGCCCGTTTTAGAGCCGTTGTATGCGAAGTTCTGCACGACGGCGCCGGTCTTGGTGTTAAAGATGGTGACGGCCTGAGGGGCACCCATTTGAAGGACGGCAGCGGTGTGCGTCGTGGCATTCGGGTTGAGCGCGACAGCCTTGGCGCGTGTGGTGACGCCGAGATAGACCTGGGTGCCAGCGGGGGTGAGGATTGTGCCGTCACTCACGACCCACGGATGAGGCAGAGTTGACGGGTAATTCGGGCCATGCGACCCGCTCAGATTCTCGCCGGGAGTGTAGGTCGGGAACTGCGCGGACTGAGCGAGCGCCGGAACACTCAACCCAGCCGCCAGCAAGCCGACGAACATAGGCTTGATTCGAGAATGATTTCGGGACATCTGTTCTTCTCCTCTTTCGGTTACTTGCATCGCGCGACCTGGAGACGGCTATGCAGCTTATAGTCGTTCCAGAAAATGGGGATTCATGGATTGAGCGGAGAGGTTGGGCAGGTCAATTCAACGACGAATTAGTTCCAGGGATTGTGCAGAGTCACCGTCGACCGTTGACTTATGCAAGTGGTTGATCTGAAGCGCGCATGAATATTTGAATGCGCCGCGTTCCATTTCCTGCTGCGGCCCAGCTTGCCTGTCGACAACGCCGGATTGTTGAGTCTTCAAAATGAGAACCATCAAACGGGAAGATGCCTTTTCGATTGCGAGACGTGGCCAGCTACAAAGCAACGCCAACGGCCCGAGTCTACGGGCGCGAAAAAGACGCTAGCATGACGCGAAAATGACGGTTTTGTAATCTGGAATGGGTGAGTGCATGTGCTTTTCTTGCGCCAATTCCTCGCACAGCTTTTCTACTGGCGCGATTTAAGCGACATGGTCGTCGTCTGGAGGATTTTCATCCGATCAATAGCGAATTCCACAAGGATCAGCTTTTGATGAAGCCTTAACTAAGGAGCGACTTAGATGTAACAAGAATTAATTACGAAAGTGTCATGTAACGCCTTCGAGGTGCCCTTCCCAAATCGTGCTAACGCCTGGATGTCACTGAGCGCGATCAAACTACGCAACACGCAAGGATTGAAAGCCCGCTGCTGTTCCCTGCCAGCAGCTTGGCCGCAACACTTGTGTTTCGAAATTTCACATATCTTCAGCAACCAGATTGCGATTCCAATGCGCGCAACGAGCTGCGGCATGATGCGGAATCTTTCCGACCGCTCGATAACGCTGGTTGACTTTGGGGAATCCATGCAACGCCTGAATAAGAGTTGTGTCACGATTCGATGTATTCGCGCCTCAATCGGATTTGCTGTTTTGTTTTCGCTCGCCAGTCTCTGCGCCGCGCAGGTGGATCGCAGCGGATTAACCGGCAGGGTCACCGATCCATCTGGCAGCCTGCTCCCGCAGGCCCATGTCACGGTTGTCGAAAACGCAACCGGCTTGCGACGCGAGTCCAGTTCGGATGCCAGCGGATTCTACAGTGTTCTCCAATTGCCGGTGGGAACTTATACCGTCATCATCGAACACCCAGGCTTCGAGAGCGTGGAGTTTCTTGATGTTCAACAGGTCATCGGGAGGACGCGCACCCTTGATGCGACGTTGCCGGTTGCGGGAGACGAACGACATGTGGAGGTTTCGGTCGCGTCAACGCTGCTGGACCGCAACACCGCTGCGGTGACAGGCCTGATCGAAAATACCCAGGCTGACCAGCTGCCGCTGAACGGCCGCGACTGGTCGAACCTTACGGCCTTCGTTCCCGGCGCCATTGACACCGGCGGCGGAAATCAGCGATCGGTCCGGTTCGCTGGACGGGGTCTCGACGACAGCAACTTCACCTATGACGGTGTTGACGCTACCAACGTCGTCAATCAGACGCAGCGGCCCTGGGTACGTCTTGCGATTCCCCTGGACGCGATTACGGAATTCCGTGTCGATACTCTAACGGCAACCGCGGAGGAAGGCGCGACGGGCGGCGCTCAACTCGACGTTACCTCGCGATCGGGTACAAACCATTTTCATGGACGCCTTTTTGAGTATCTGCGCAACGACGTATTTGACGCGCCTGAACCTGAATGGGCCTCCAACGGCGAAGCTCAGCAGCCGCTCCGTCTCAATCAGTTCGGCGGATCGCTGAATGGACCGATCGTCCGCGACAAGACTTTCTTCTTTCTCGCCTCGGAAGCCTACCGGCAACTCTGGGGCTATCCAGTGAGCGGCGATGTGCCGAGTGCGGCTCTCATTGCAACAGTCCCCAGTTCGTCGCCGGTCTACGGCATCATGCACGCCTTTCCCGGAGCAGGTCCAAGGACGATTCTGGCGCCAACCAGCGATCCAAACATTGACCTGCTCACTTGCTCATGCACGCAGGTAGCCAATGAAGCCTCTGCGATGCTGCGGCTCGATCATCATTTTTCTGCCAAGACCACCGGCTTCATGCGCTTCAACTACGACCGTGCTGTGGATACGCAGCCGCTTTCGGCTGCCGCGACAGACCTGCAACAGAGGGTGTCCACGCCGGTCAATGGCGCGCTTGAATTGCTGCACATCTTCAGTCCTAGTATGGCAAATGAGGCCAAGTTTGGATTCAATCGCGCCACCTCCAACAGCTACAACTACAGTGACACCGGCAGCATTTATCAGATAGCGATTGCCACAGGTCCTGGGCCTGGATTTGTCACAGAGAACTACAGCTACAACAGCATCTATGTGGGCAACACATTTTCAGGCATCGACAACTTCACCTGGATTCACGGCAGACACACCCTCAAGGCTGGCGCGGAAATCCGCCACATTCAATTGAATCAAAACTACGGCGAACACGGAAAAGTTACGTTTTCAACGGTGGAGCAACTGGCTGCCAATCAGGTGAAAAACGCAAGCCTCACCGGTGCTCTGCCAATCAACGATATGCGCAAAAACGATATCATTGGCTACGTTCAGGACGAGTTCAAGATGCGGCCAAATCTTACCCTGAACCTTGGCCTGCGGTACACGGTCTTCCAGATATTCAATGAGGCGAACGGGAAAGCTAATCCCTTCGATTTCGCCACTTGCGGAGCGCAAGGATTCTGCGGCGTGGGCGCCAGCTTCGGCAATCAGAACTACGGCGATATTGATCCGCGTGTAGGAGTGATCTGGTCGCCAGACAAAAGCGGAAAGACAATTGTTCGCGCTGGATTTGGAACGTATCACGAAGATGGTCAGCTGGACGATCAGAACCTTCCCGCCAAGAACGAAATACCCTCCTACTCGGTAAAAAGCACGAACAGCTTGCAGGTAACTTATCCGGTCGATCCGTACTTCACCGGTCCTGGAACCCTCTCACCGAATGCCGAACAACGAGATCGCAAAGACACGTATGTGGAGCAGTGGGATTTCTCCGTGCAGCGTGAGCTGCCAGCGAACTTCGTGGGCACTATCTCTTACCTGGGAAGCCATGGCGTGCATCTGCTGGAAACAAACGTCGTGAACCTGATCGATCCAGCTACGGGCGTTGTGCAATATCCAGCCTTTGCTCCGGCCATCGGCTGGCGCGGCTCGATCGGCATGAGCTCGTACAACGGTCTCTCCGTTGCGTTGCGGCGTCCGTTCTCAAACGGACTTCTGGTGACAGCAAACTACGCTTATACGCACGAGATCGACAATGGCTCTAACGGCAGCGGCGATGGCGATGAAATTTCGCCGCAGAATCCGCTGTGCCTGGCCTGCGATCGAGCCAGTGGTGCGTGGGACGCACGTCATGTGATCAATGGCAACGCGGTCTATCAGCTCCCCTTCGGTTTGAACAAACCAATGTTGAATGACCGCGGCATTGCCAGCGCTATCGCAGGCAACTGGGAGGTGACCACAACGGCGCTGGCTCGCACCGGCTTCCCGGTGAATGTACTGCTGCCCTCCAGCTACACCGCGCCGGACGGGGCATCTGGCACCGAGCGTCCCGATCTGGTTCCGGGCGTTTCCCTCACTCCACCCGGAGGCAAGAGTGTCGGACAGTGGCTCAACCCAGCAGCCTTCGCTTATCCAGCCGGAGAATTCGGCACCGCGCCGCGTAACTTCCTTCGCGGGCCGGGAACATGGCAGATCGACTTAGGAACTGGCAAGACTATTCCGATCAGAGAGAGCTCTCAGGTGCAGTTCCGTGCGGAGTTCTTCAACATATTCAATCACCCACAGTTGGGCCAGCCGCAGGCTACGTGCGACGTGTCATCCTCAGCTCCAACGGGCTGTTCGGCGGGGTTTGGCACCATCATCAACACTGTGAACTTGAACACAGCCATCGTCTCGCCTATCACTCCGGTTGGCTCGGGAACGCCGCGCGAGATTCAGTTCGCTTTGCGATTTGATTTCTGATGTCAACCGGTCAACGGCTCAGCTAGCGGAGAGCGTGACCGTCTTGAGGATAAATCGAAAGGATGGCTCGAAAGCTGCGAATGAGAAAGACGAAGACATACACGTTGCGCCATGTGCGGTTCCGCTCCGTGCGGATGTTCCTGCAGATCCTGCTGCTTGCAACGGCAGCAGCCGTAGCGTGCGCGCAGGCAACGCCGGAGTTCACGGGCCTGTGGAAGCAAGACAACGATCGATGCCAGCCGAAGCGCAATGGCGACGTCACGCTACGGATCGAACATCACGGCGCCGATCTTATGGTGGAAACATCGATCTCACATAATTCTTCGAATTCGCGGCATGCGATGCAGAAGTACACGACCGATGGCAAAGTCTCGGCATCTACTGGAGCCGATGGGGATATGTTCTACACCTCGGTCGTATGGAAGGATTCCAGCCTTGTCTTCTCGATCGAGGAACACGAAGACGGCCGCATTCTTCCCTCGAAAGAGAGATGGTCGCTTAGTGAAGATGGCGCAACACTCCAGAAGGTCCGCGAGCGCCCGAATAGCGAAAGACAAATCCTTTTCTTTCGCCGAATCCCAATAACCAGTTCCAGCGGCAACCCGGATTAGTTGAGGTAAAGAGGCAAATGAAGATCCTGGTGATCGAGGATGAAGTCAAGACCGCCAAGTTTCTCAAGAAGGGGCTCAGTGAGGGCGGTTATGTCATCGACGTAGCTGCCGACGGCCTGGAGGGCCTGCACCTTGCTCAGGAAGTCGATTTCGACCTCGTCATTCTCGACGTGATGCTTCCAAAGTTGGATGGCTGGCAAGTGCTTGCGCGTCTGCGCGCGACCGAACAGAAAACGCTGGTCCTCATGCTTACAGCGCGCGACGCTGTACTCGAACGTGTACGAGGGTTTGAGCTGGGAGCTGACGATTACCTGGTAAAGCCATTCGCATTCTCTGAACTCCTGGCGCGGGTCCGCTCGCTGTTGCGCCGCTCAACGTCGCGCCCACAGGAGATTCTGCGCATGGCCGACCTGGAGATTGATCTGATGCGCCACCGTGCGACGCGTGCCGGCCAAAGACTCGACCTCACTTCGAAAGAGTTCCTGTTGTTGACCCTGCTGGCGCGACGCGCGGGCGAGGTGCTGTCTCGCACACTGATCGCCGAGTCAGTCTGGGATATGAACTTCGATAGCGATACGAACGTCGTGGATGTGAATGTCCGCAGGCTGCGCAGCAAAATGGATGATCCCTTCCCCGTTAAACTAATTCACACTGTGCGCGGCGCCGGCTATGTCTTCGAAGCAGAGCCGTAGCTCACGGGCTGCGTTGCGCCCACGCAGGACCCTGGCGTTCCGGCTCTCGGCTACCTACGCATTGGTAGGCCTGCTGCTGGTATTTCTGGCCACGGCGAGTCTCTACATCGTTCTGCGGACCGAACTGGACCGAAGCACAGAGCTGTTCCTCGCCGACAAGCTGCACGTGCTGGGCACCATGCTGCGGGAACGGCCGGACGACGAGGATGCGCTGCACGAAGAGATCGAACTCGAGTCAGCGGCCCGCCGGTACCAGCGGTTCTACATTCGTCTTCTCGATGAACATGGCCAGCCAATCATGACAACTCCCGGCATGGCCGAACAGTTGGATATTGCCGAGCTCTCAAGCAGAACTCGCGGCCATGCCGGGCATCCGATTGCGATGGCTGGCAGACATGAGCAACCATTCCGCGTCACAACCGCTATGCTTGCCGTCGGCACGCCGCCGACCCACAGCGACGCGGTTCAAATCGCCATAGACATCTCGCAGGAAGAGGAGTTGCTGGCGCGCTATAGGCTGTGGTTCTGGGGCATTCTACTGACGACTTCGGCTCTCTTCCCGCTTGTGGGATACGGAATTGCGCGGCGTGGCATTCGGCCCGTCGAAGAGATCGCCGCAACTGCCCGAAGAATCACGTCCACGAACCTGCGTGAACGGATCGAGTCGGAAGGCTATCCGTCGGAACTTGCGTCGCTGGCCGGGACTTTCAATGAAATGCTGGAGCGGCTTGAAGAATCCTTCGAGCGCATCTCACGATTCTCGGCCGACATCGCGCACGATCTGCGCACGCCGGTCAACAACATCCGCGGAGAAGTAGAAGTAGCTCTCGCCCGCTCACGGACAGCCGACGAATACCGCGACGTGCTGGAGTCTTCACTGGAGGAAGCAGTCCGGCTTTCCGAACTGGTCGGCGATCTCTTGTTCCTGGCCCGCGCGGAGAGCCCATTCTCCGAGTTGCATCGCGAGGGTGTGAACATCGGTGAGTTGTTGACCAAAGTCCGCGACTACTACGAAGCTCTTGCAAGCGACGCAGGAATATCGCTTCTCGTCAGCGATGGGGCACAGCAGCTCAACGTGGAGCTGGATCGTTCACTGATGCTGCGGGCGGTGAGCAACCTGGTCTCGAATGCCATTGCTCATACGCAGCATGGAGGAACCGTGACGCTGGCGGCTACGGACGAGGGGGCCACGATCCGCATTGAGGTCTTCGACACCGGCATTGGCATTCCTGTCGAAGCGCTGCCCAGAGTATTCGATCGTTTCTTCCGCGTCGATCCATCGCGCTCCAAGACATCGGGCGGCTCAGGGTTGGGCCTGGCGATCGTGCAGAGCATTTTGACGCTTCACGGCGGCAGCGTGGAAATTATCAGTCAGCTCAACCATGGAACTTGCGTCAAGCTGCGCATGCCGGCCCTCGCAACGCAGTGACAAAAATTGGATTCGGAGCGTCACGCGCATGGTACGTGCGCGGTCATGGCTAGCGGAAAGATTGAACGCTCGGTTACAGCACAGAAATATTTGTGCACTCACGAATCGTGTCAGTGATTGTCTTGCGCAAATCCATCATCGCGTTATGAAATACGGCGGCAGAAGATGTCTCTGCGTGAGGTCGCACCGATTCGTAAAAAATGTTGATTTTCACCTAGGTTCGGTGCCCTCTTCGATATTTTTCGAACGAGACTCCCTCCCGCCGGTGGGCGCTGCACATCTATTCCTTTACATAATTGGAGTGCTTGCGAGACTGATTCGTTGACGATTGTCAGAATACGAACTGACCCATGCCGCTGGCATGCAGTAAGATTAGCCACACAATCTGTGAGGGCAAATCCTAATGAGCTCAGTTCATGAAGTACTCCAGAAAAACGAAGGCGCCATTCTTTCTGGGTGGCTGGCCGAGATGGCGGCTAGCACACGGCGCAGCGATTTGATGGGAGACACCGAATTGCGGCAGCAGGCCGCCGAATTGTTGCGGCTGTTTGCACATGCAGCCCGGAACAGTTCCGATACAACCTCCGAAGCATTTTCGGCTACCCGCGAATATTTGAGAGAAATTGCCAAATCCCGCCTGGATCAAGGTTTTACGCCAAGCGAGACGGCCATGTTCATTCTTTCCCTGAAACAACCTGTTTTCAACTCCATGCGCGATGAGCTCGAGTCCGATCCCACGCAACTGGTCGCAGAAATCTGGACGGTTGGAAACGCGCTCGACAAACTGGCAATTCAGACCGTCGACAGCGCCGTCGAGTTCCGGGATCAGGTAATCGTCCGGCAGCAACAGGAGATGCTTGAGTTATCTACGCCGGTAGTCAAGCTCTGGGATGGCGTACTTGCGCTTCCGCTGATTGGAACCCTCGACAGTGCCCGAACCCAGGTTGTGATGGAGTCACTGCTTTCCGCGATTGTCGAAACCAACAGCCAGATTGCGATTATCGATATTACCGGTGTGCCGACAGTCGATACGCTCGTAGCGCAACACCTGATCAAGACCATCACGGCGGCTCGTCTGATGGGCGCGGAATGCTATCTCAGCGGTATCCGCCCGGCGATCGCGCAGACAATCGTACACCTGGGCATCGACCTGGCCGATATCCAGACCAAGGCCAAGTTGGCCGACGCTTTTGGCTTGGCTCTGAGCAGGTTGGGTAAATCGATCGTGACCGCAAAGCCAGCAACCAACATCACTTCCAAACCGAAGGACGCGTAAACGATGGACAGGATACCCATCCTCAAAATGGGAGACTGCCTGCTGGTGACCATTCAGGTCGACATGCACGACCAGCTGGCAGTTTCTCTCCAAGAGGATCTGACGGCTCAGATTGCCAAATACGCCTCGCGGGGCGTCCTGATCGACATTTCGACGCTGGAGATTGTCGATTCTTTCATAGGACGCATGCTTGCCAATATTGCCGCGATGTCTCGGGTGCTGGACGCTCAGACGGTGTTGACCGGGATGCAGCCGGCAGTCGCCATTACCCTCGTGGAGCTGGGCATGTCGTTGTCCGGAATCAAGACGGCATTGAACGTCGAACGAGGCATGGAACTGTTGCGACAGTACATCCAAGAAGAAAACGAGTACCGGGAGCCTGATGGTTCTGAAGAGTGATGTGCATCCCATCAAGAGTGCCGACGACGTGGTCCGGGTACGTCAGGTTGCGCGTCAATGGGCTGCCGAATTGAAATTCAGCCTGGTAGATCAGACCAAACTCGTGACGGCCACCAGCGAACTGGCAAGAAATACTCTGGAACACGGCAAAGGTGGCACAATGAGGGTGGAACAGGTGGAGAACGGACCTCGTCGAGGAGTCCGACTCACCTTCGAGGACAACGGTCCGGGCATACCGAACATCGAGAGAGCCCTTCAGGATGGTTACACTACCGGCGGTGGACTAGGGCTTGGCTTGAGCGGAAGCAAACGGCTGGTGAACGAGTTCGAGATCAAGAGCGAGGCCGGACGGGGCACCACCGTTACGATCATTCGCTGGAAATAGCGGCAATTTGCTCCAAACGCATAGATCCATCGCAATGACTGATCGTAGTTCCGTTGGGGAAGCCCGCCGGATCGCGATGGTAGCAGCCCAATCGCTGGGTTTTTCGGAATCGCGCCGCAGCGACATTGGCATCGTGGCCACCGAAGCCGCTAATAACATCATCCTGCACGCCCGCTCCGGCGAATTTCTTATTTGCCCATCTCAGAGCAAGGACGGTGCGTACCTGGATCTGCTTGCGCTGGATCATGGGCCTGGAATTCATAACATCCCACGGGCTCTGGAAGACGGTTTTTCGACCGTTGGAACCGCGGGGCAGGGATTGGGAGCGATCCAGAGACTCTCTGACGACTTTTCGTTGTATTCTTTACCCGACCGCGGCACTGTTTTTTGGAGCCGTTTCCGTGAGACTGCCTCGCTTGATCCACGGCCCTATGGCGCGGTAAGCATTCCTATGAAAGGGGAGAGTGCTTGTGGCGATGCGTTCCTCACGCTTCCCAGCAAGTCGAGATCGCTCTATATGGTGGTAGATGGCCTGGGCCATGGGCAATACGCAGCTGAGGCGGCTGAAGAAGCCGTATCGACGGTGCGTGCCTATGCCGAGGAATCAGTGACTGAGATTATTACGAGAACCCACGATGCCTTGAAAAAGACGCGCGGTGCGGCCATGACCGTAGTCAGTGTGGATCACGAGCGGCAAGTCCTAACTTGTTCGGGAGTGGGGAATATCAGCTCATCGATCCTCGGTGGAACGGTGTCGCGAAACATGGTTACGCAGAATGGGACGCTGGGTGCGGTCTTACCCCACATCCATGAATATTCCTACCCGGTCGATGACCGCTCCATGCTGCTGATGTGTTCGGATGGCATTACCTCCAAGTACACAGTAAGCAACTACCCAGGTCTGCAGAGCCGGCATCCTCAGCTCATAACTGGAGTGCTTTACAGAGATTTCAGCCGGCACCGCGACGATGCGACGGTACTGCTTGCGCCGCTGGGAGGTGATCGAGGATGACACATACACTCCACTCACTGAATCTTGGCAGCGAGCAGGATGTTGTCAGCGCGCGGCAACGCGCCCGTTCTGTCGCCGAGGTTTTGGGGTTCGACCACCACGATCAGATTCGTCTCGCTACCGCGACCTCTGAGATCGCACGCAACGCCTTCCGGTATGCCCGTGGCGGAACGGTTTCCTTCGAAGTTGATCCGGAAACGGGAGTCCTCAAGGTTGTGGTGACGGATAAAGGGGGCGGCATTCCTCACCTGAAACAAGTCATGGCGGGCTCTTACAAATCCTCTACCGGCATGGGTATGGGCATCGTGGGCACAAAGCGCCTGATGGATGAGTTTTCGATCGAATCCGGCCCTTCTGGAACCTGCGTACGGTTTGGAAAGCTTCTGCCCACACAAAGCCGCCCTGTAGACGCAGCCACATTGCAACGGGTTGCGACCCTGATGGCGCGCCGCCATCCGGCGACGCCCCTGGACGAGTTGCAGGTGCAGAACCGCGAGCTCATGAAGACACTCGATGAGCTTCAGGAACGCAAGGAAGAGTTGGGCCGTATCAACGCCGAGTTGCAGGACACCAATCGTGGCGTGGTTGCTCTCTATGCAGAACTCGATGAGCGGGCAGACTACTTGCGCCGCGCCTCTGAGCTGAAGAGCAGTTTTCTCTCCAACATGTCGCATGAGTTCCGCACACCGCTCAACTCGATGCTAGCGCTGACCCGCATGTTGCTCGACCGAATGGATGGGGAGCTGACTTCGGAGCAGGAACAGCAGCTTCGTTTCATTCAGCAATCAGCGAAAGAGCTCTCTGAGATGGTCAATGACTTGCTCGATCTGGCCAAGGTGGAAGCGGGCCGGCTGGACGTGAAGCCAAAGACCTTTGAAGTAGCTGAACTGTTTGGCGCCCTGCGGGGCATGCTTAAGCCGCTCTTGGCCGATAACTCCATCAATCTGGTGTTTGAACCGGCCGATAGTCTGCCTCCGCTTTTCACTGACGAGCAGAAAGTTTCGCAAGTACTTCGCAACTTCATGTCGAATGCGATCAAATTTACGCCTCGTGGTGAGGTTCGTGTCGCGGCGAGTCGGCGCGGCGAGTTGATCGAATTCTCGGTCACCGACACCGGGATCGGTATATCTGAGAGCGACCAGCGGATCATTTTCGAAGAATTTGCACAGGTCGAAAACAGCATGCAGCGCCGCGTCAAGGGGACCGGGCTAGGATTACCCCTTTCGCGCAAACTCGCGGAGTTGCTTGGTGGCATCGTAGAGGTGGAAAGCACTATCGGTGTCGGTTCGTGTTTCCGGTTGATCATACCCTCGACCTTTCCAGGAGCGGTCCCGGCAGTAGATCTGCCCATGCCCGAACTCGATCCGAAACGTAAGCTGATCTTGATCGTCGAGGACAATCCCGAGACAGCCTTCGTCTATTCGCGTTATCTCGCCAATGCAGGTTTTCAAACCTATTCGATACCTGCTTTGGAGGATGCCCGGAAGATATTGTCCAAAGTCACACCGGCGGCCGTGATTCTGGATGTCCTGTTACGCTCTGAGACTTCCTGGGATTTCCTCCGTGAATTGAAGAGCGACGTGCACTCATTGCCGGTCCTGGTCATGAGCGTGGTTGCGGACGAACGCCGGGTCTATGGCCTGGGAGCGGACGCTTTCCTGACAAAACCATTTGTTCCAGAACAAATGATTGGCGAAATCATCAGACTCACTTCCGTTTCCGGCCGAACACGCATCCTAATGATTGACGACAATGAGGTTTCGCGTTATTTGCTTCGCGAAAATATCGCCGAGGGGCAATACGAGATATTTGAGGCGAGAAGTGGTCGCGAAGGGTTGCGCCTAGCCGACGAAATCAAGCCATCACTCATTTTCTTGGATTACTATATGCCTGATCTGAACGGAATAGAGGTATTGCGTGATCTGAGAAACTCGCCAGATCTGGCAAGAACCCCGGTTATCGTTCATTCGACCAAGACCTTCGATGAATTGGAACTTCAATTCTTTCGGGATCATTCCGTCTCGATTTTCTCAAAACAGGCTCTCACACATCCCGATTCTGCGGCCCGTTTGAGGGAGCTTATGGATACCCTCGCTGCCCATGCCGGAATCGAAAATAACGCCAATGCGTGATCTCGCCTATCGCGGGCGCGTCTTGATCATTGATGATCAGGATGCTACCCGCTATGTCTTCCGTCGGATTCTTACCAAGGCGGGCTTTCAGGTGGAAGAAGCGGCAACTGGCGCCGAGGGTCTCTCCAAATCTCTGGATGGCCCGGATCTAATCATCTCCGATGTCAATTTGCCTGACATGCTTGGTTATGATCTAAGCCGGCGAATTAAATCCAATCCGGTAACCTCCAGCATTCCCTTACTGCAGATTTCCGCCACCTTCATCTCAGAGGAGAGTAAGGTGCAGGCGCTAGAAGGGGGTGCTGATTCCTATCTGGTGCAGCCTGTAGAACCGACCTTCCTGGTAGCTCAGGTACAAGCTCTTATCCGGATGCGTAAAGCAGAGATCTCGTCCCGACTTTCGGCTATCGAATGGCAAACAACTTTCAATGCGCTGAATGACGGGCTGGCCCTCATCGATCCGGCCGGCGTAATTTTGCGCACGAACCAGTCGTTCTTGCGCCTCCTGGACTTGAAACACTCGGATGCCGAAGGGAAAAAACTCTTTGAGATTTTCGATTCGAAATTCGGACTACCGCTCACCGATTTTCTGGCGTTCAGAAGCGCGGGGCAATCGCCTGAGCTTTCTTATGGCAGCCGTTGGTTCCGGGTTCTATACGACCGCATTCCGGAAGAGCCTTTTCGAGAAGATGCATTCATTCTCCTGCTCACAGAGGTAACTCAGCAGAGAAAATTGCAGGAGACGCTCAAAATGACAGAGCGCTTGGCAGCCACAGGGCGTCTCGCGCATGTCATCGCACACGAGATCAACAATCCATTGGAGGCTCTTGCCAACCTGATCTTCCTCGTGCAGCAGAGTCCCGTGCTAGATCGTGGGAACCGCGAACTTATGAATCAAGCGCTGATCCAACTTGAGCGGATTAGTGAAATTACGAAGCAAATACTCATCTACCATCGCGAATCGAAACAGCCAGTCCTTGCAGATGGCACAGATCTCCTGCAAGGAGTGCTCGCCATGTTTCGCCCGCAGATGATGGTCAATCATGTTGAGCTGATTACGCATTTCAAATCTTCCCGTCCGGTCTGGGTGCATCCGGGAGAAATGCGCCAGGCTTTCGGTAATCTGGTGTCCAACGCTCTCGATGCTATCGGAGAAGATGGTGGAACGCTAAGGGTCAGCTGCATCGACACCACGGATCTTTTGACGAAACGCAAAGGCGTGCGATTTGTGTTCAGTGATTCAGGCAGCGGCATTCCTCAAGAGTCTCTATTGCACATTTTTGACGCGTTTTATACGACCAAAGATCTGAAAGGTTCCGGTATTGGGTTATGGCTCACTTCGGAAGTAATTAATAAACACCGGGGAAGGGTTCGTGTGCGATCCCGCACGAGCGGACCTTTTCGTGGCGCTCTCTTCGACATATTTCTTCCTGAACGCCGTCCGGATGAATCGGCGATCATCTTGCAAGAAGTGCACTCGTAGACACTTCCAGACACAATGTTGCCCATACAATCTCTAATAGAACAAATCCAGATTGACGGAGGTCGGATATGAGCGATCAGACCAAACCACGCGAGACAATCTTTGTAGTAGATGACGAACCTGTTGTTGCTGACACCTTAGCCGCGATTCTTCGTCAAGTAGGTTTTGCTACGAACTCGTTTCATCATCCGCAGGCAGCATTGGACCAGGCACAGATAAACTGTCCGAATTTATTAATCACCGACGTGATTATGCCGGGAATGACAGGAATCGATCTTGCGATTCAGATGCAGAAGGTCTGCCCCCAATGTAAGGTGCTGCTTTTCTCCGGACAAGCGGCGACTGCGGACTTGCTGGAAGAAGCGCGGACTCGCGGCCATGAATTCGAGTTACTTTCAAAACCAATTCATCCCGCCGATCTCTTGGCCAAAATCTCTAATCAAGAGTAGCTGAGGCAGATTGAATCTGCGCGCGGCAAAGGGTCTTGCTGAATTTCAAGAATACAAAAGCTCCACTCCATTTTGAACAACAGAGAATCAGCGCCGATTCAACACTATTTGGCAGCATTTGAGCCAAGGGCTACCCGTCCGGAAAGCCGATTCTTCGACCATGTGGCTCAAGTGCTGTCGCCAGTGAGTGCGTTGGCGATTACGTCTCAATCCGCCTATACCCTGTTCTATTCAGTTCGGAGCGCTTTCATCGGATCTAACCGGGAAGCACGCCATGCGGGAGCCAGACAGGCCAGAACCGCAACCGCCAGCAGCGTCGCAATCACGCCGGAGAGAACCACAGGATCGAGAGGCTTCGTTCCGAAAAGCATCGACTGAAAGATGCGTGTCGTCGCGAAGCTCATCACCAAACCGAGCCCGAGCCCGGACAGCGCTGGCGTCAGGCCATCCATCAGCATCAACTGCAAGAGCTGATCTCGTTGCGCGCCGAGCGCCATGCGGATGCCCAGTTCCGAGGTCCGCTGAGTGGTCAGGTACGATAGCACGCCGTATAACCCCACCGAAGCAAGAATCAGCGACAAGATAGCAAAAGCCAGCACAAGGGTTGCGCTCAGGCTCGCATTCACCAGGGACGCGCCAATGATCTGCTTCATAGTGAGCACATCTGAGACCGGAAGTTCAGGATTGAGCGATGCGATCTGTTTTTGCAGCGGCACTGAGAATTGCAAAGGATCCGTTGCCGTGTGAACCACGAGCATCGCACCGCCCCGGCCTTCAAGGATGGGGAAATAGATTGTCGCTTTCGGCTCTTTGCCAACCTGGTACAAGATGTCGCCGACGACGCCCACAATCTCCCAATCCATCAGGTTAGGCGCTCCATCGTGGGCGCGCCCTGGAATGTGCAGATGTTTGCCGATAGGATCTTCGCCCGTGAAATATTGCTGAGCGAACTGACGGCTCACAATCACTTTGTACGAGCGCGCAACACGTTCGTCGCTGGTAAAGAACCTTCCGCTCACAAGCGGAATTCCGAGCGCGCTGAAATAGCCAGGATCGACCCAGCGCGTCATCGCATTAGGCAAGTGTTCGCCCACCTTGAGCGGAGGATGCTCCTTCACCGTAAATTCGTCTGTACCCCAGTATCCTGTTCCCGGAACTGTCGTTCCCAATGCAGCGCCGCGAACTCCGGGCATCGCTTTCACTTGCGCCAGCAGCTCTTCGTTGAATGCGTTTTGCTTCTCCGGCGTGTCGTACTCCTTGCCGGGCAGGTTGTATTGCAAAGTGATCGTGTTGTCGATTACGCACCCCATATTGGCTGCGCGCAATTGCATAAAGCTTTTAAGCAGCAACCCAGCGGCCGCCAGCAGCACCACGGTGATTCCAATCTCCGCCGTGAGCAGCGACTTTCTGAGCGCGGTGCGCGAAACGCTGCTCGAGCCGGTCCGGACCGAGGTTTGCAGAGCCTTCAGCATTGACTTGCCTGTTGTGGAAAGCGCGGGCAGCAAGCCTGCAATCAGCGCCGCAGCGAACATGAGCGCGCAGGCTAGCACAATCACCGCGCCATCCATGTGAATGCTCTGCGCGGTTGGCAGATCTTTCCACGTTTTTGCCAGCCACTCAGTGGCGCCTAACGATAGGAGAACTCCACCCATACCCCCGGCTGCGCAAATCACAACACTCTCTGCCATCTGCTCGCGAATCAGGGTGGCCCGCTGAGCGCCGAGGGCGCTTCGTATCGCCACCTCTTTCTGCCGTGCCGCGCCCCGCGCCACCAGCAGGTTTGCGACGTTGAGGCAGCCGATAAGCAGCATGCATCCAACAGCGGAAAGCATCAACGTCAGCGGCTTCTTGACATCTCCGGCGAGATCCTCGTTCAGCGAGCGCGAAACAACATCTTCAGCCACCGGATCATTCGGGTACAGCAAATGATTCTGGTACTGAACGGCGCCAACTTGCGCGATTGCGCTGGCCAGGCTTACGTCAGGGCGGAGCCTTGCCACCACCTGGCTCCCATGCCAGTCGTGATGTTGAAGCATCTCAGCACTGGCATCGGCTTTGTAGGGAACCCACAACTCAATTCCAGCATTGGGATATGTGAACCACGAGGGCAGCACGCCGGCCACCGTGTAAGGTTTGCCGTCGAGGTGAATCTGGCCGCCCACAATCTTCGCATCACCTGCAAACCGCCTCTCGAAGACGCTCCACGTCAACATCACAACTGCGCTGCCGCGTTGATCGTCCGCCTCCGTAAAGTCCCGGCCCAGCGCCGGCTGCACTCCAAGCAGCGAAAACAGATTTGCGGAGCCTGCCTCTGCGTCGACCGACTCCGGCAATTCGTTGCGTACACCGGTGAGGTTGTACCCCGCAGAACGCATGATTGCCATGTCCTCAAAGCCACGGGTCTTCGAGCGCCAGTCGTAGAAGTCAGCAGGCGCAACAGGGTGGTAACTTAATTCCCCTCCTCGAAAGTGTTCGTACACCATCACCAGTCGCGCGGGGTCGCGAAAAGGCAGCGGCCGCAGCAGCACCGAACGTACGACAGTGAAAAGCGACGTGGCAGCGCCCAGGCATAAGGCCATGACCACAATCGCAACGATCGAAAATCCCGGTGTGCGGCTCAAGGCTCGAAAGGCGTATTTCACGTCGCGGGCGATACCGGCCAACCGTTGAGGAGTGTTTTGCACCCACAGCGACTCACGCACCTTCTGTGGATTGCCGAATTTCAAACGGGCCTGCCGCCTGGCTTCGTCGGGGGACATGCCGCGAGCCTCATTGTCGGCAGTCTCTTCCGTCAGAAAAGTGTCGATCTCGTCCTGCAACTCGGAGTCGGAGCGTTTGCGGTGTAGAAATCTCATCCAGCTCATTGCGCACCGCCTTCTTCACCCATAACCAGGCCGATGGCGCGGGTCATCTGCCGCCAGCGGCTGGTTTCGCGAACCAACTGCTTACGGCCTTCTGCCGTCAACCGGTAGAACTTGGCCTTGCGATTGTTCTCGCTCGCACCCCAATAAGAAGAAACCCACCTTCGGTCCTCGAGCCTGTGCAGCGCAGGATAGAGGGAGCCTTGCTCCACCTCCAGAAGATCCTCAGAGGTACGTTCAATAACCTTGGCAATCGTGTGGCCGTGTGCATCACCGCCGACAAGGGTTCGCAGGATCATCATGTCCAGGGTGCCCTTGAGCATTTCATTCTGTGGCTCGCTGCTTTTGCGCATCGCTCTCTCCACTCGAACTTCTATGGGAAAGAATCATACACCACTCGAACTTCTATGGGAAGGTCTACAGGAACGTCCTCGAATATTTGCTGTCAACAGTCCGGCAGATTGCGAAGACAGATCTGCCTATCTCGTTTGACGAACGACTGTTGGGCAGAATTGACGTCTTACAGCTCTCCAGGAAATGTGCGGGAACTGGAAGGCGAGATGGCAAAACTAGCCGCTCTGGCGCCTGCCGACGCTCCATTGCTCCAATGTCATTGCATGAAATGGAAAGGCAGCTTATCTTGTCTGCGCTGCAATATACGATCGGAAACCGTACGCGCGCGGCAGAAATTCTTGGGATCAGTCGCGAAGGGTTACGCACCAAACTGCAGCGATTCCAAGCTAAGGCATCTAAGCTCTTTATTTTGAGGAGCAAAAGCAGAATCCACCCTCTCCGCCACTACTGCGCCCTTTCTGACATCCCCCTTCAACTTGCACGGGAGCCGCAAAGCAGCATAAATTGCTTGCCAAAAATTGTCCGATCTATCCAGAGATCACGGCACGAATAGCGAACGATTTGTTCGTTAACCTGTGATATGACCTTTGCTCCCTGAATACGGATTCGATAATCTGAGGGCGGTTTCCTGTTATCCCATGAGCGATCTTCGCATCTCGACTGCCTGGACATTTCACGGACTTCAAACAATAGTGCTGGAGAATCGCTACCTGAAGCTTGTCGTTCTTCCGGAAGCGGGCGCAAAAATCTGGCAGATAACCTACAAGCCGCTCGATGCAGATTTGCTCTGGAACAATCCTCGCATTCGTCCTGCGAAGCACACGATTCACGCGCGCTATGACGATGTATGGAGCGGCGGGTGGGATGAACTTTTCCCAAACGATGAAGCAGGACTGCTTCAGGGCGAGCACCTTCCCGACCACGGCGAACTCTGGACCGGTTTATGGGAAGCAGAGGCTTTCGCCAACCCGGATTTCGTTGGCGTTCATCTTCGATTCCAGACGCCGATCTCCAGCTTTCTGATCGAGCGAACCATCCGTCTTCGGTCAGGATCCTCTCAATTTGAAATCCAATATTGCTTCACAAATCTCAACACTGGACCGTACCCGTTCCTTTGGAAATTGCATCCCGCCTTCGCAGTCAGTCCAAATCATCGCATTGACTTTCCAAAGATGCAGGTGATTCGCGAACCAGCATTTGCAGGCTCTCTGGGCGACGCCCCACTCACTTTCCCATGGCCACACGCAACGCTTTCAGATCGCACGGTCGATCTTCGCAATGTTCCCGATGTGAGTTCGAGAGCCATTCTTTTTTTCTACGGCACCGACTTCTCTGCGGGCTGGTGCGCTGTCACCAATCGCTCGACTGGACTGGCAGCAGGCCTGCGATTCGATCCATCGGTATTCTCGTCATGCTGGCTGTTCGCCAGTCATGGCGGATGGCGCAATCTCAACGTCGCAGTACTTGAGCCAGCAACCGGATATCCCTTCCAGGCGCAGGCCATGATCGACGCTCAGCGAGCACGTTGGCTTGAACCGGGAGAGCGCCTCGAAACATCCGTGCTTTTCTCCGCACAAGAAGGTTTAAGCTCTGTCGGCGAAATTAATGCTAAAGGTGAAATCGCAGCCGCGCGGGACGAGTGATTCGCACCTCGCGATCGGTCGCGATCAATCTATCCTTCTGGATTAGGTTTCCGCCTTCGCCTCCGTCTCGACAGAAAGCAGAATCGCAGCTGCGATAGCGACCACGGCGCCAACCGATTGCGTCCAGGTGAGCCGCTCATGGAGTAGGAGAACAGCGAGGGCAACTGTGAGCAAAGGATAGAGCGATATCAGCGATATCACAATTGATGCTTTGCCTCCCGACTCGAGTGCACGAAAGCTCGTCCATGCGCCCAGACCGTTAAGTGCACCTCCCGCAATCGCGCTCAGCACAACGACGCGCCCAAGACCCCAATGAGGGCGTTCAATAATCAGAACCACCAGGGACAGTGCGACCATCGCCCAGCAGAACCATAGAAAAGAGCGTTCGCTCGAAATGCAATTCGTCGAGAGTTTTTGCGTCACCCCGGTGATGCCCCAGAAGATCAGCGCCAACATTGCGAACAAAAGCCAGATATGCATCGACGGCTCACCTACGCACTAAGAAGATAAATCGCAACAAACGCTAAGCCAAGGCCAGCCCATTGCGTGCGGCCAACTCTTTCCTTGAGCAGCAACACAGCCAGCAATACCGTCACCATTGGAAACAGCGCGGTTACTGGCGCCACAATGGAAGCTTCACCGCCTTTCACCAACGCCTGAAAGAATGCAAGATTCCCCACCCCGCCTAAAATTCCCGTCAGAAACGCCCAGAAGACCCCTTTGCGCCTTTGAGGCATTGCCTCGCGAGGGCTGCGTCTCCACACTGTCCATCCGACAAATGCCATCAAAGGAGCCAGGCCGACGGTATAAAGCAGCTGGTTCACATATACATCCACGCCATCCGAAGCAACCTTGGAAACCAATCCCCAGGCACCCCATAGAACGATCGTTGCCAGCGACCAGAGCAACCACGCCGGGCGCTTTGTTCGAGACGTATCCTCGATCATGGCGCCACCCCGCTAAACCGTTGGAACTTCATATCCGCAGAGAATAACGGGCGCAGATTGCATGAGCAACCATCGAATGCATCGGCTTCCCTAGTTTTTTGGATCATTCTTTCGCTATGGCGCTCTGTGGCTTTCGTTTCTTTGCATGGGCGCTTTATCATCGGGCATTTAAGAGATCGAATAACGATGAAGATTACCTCCATTGAAGCCATCCACCTCCGAGCTGAGGATCCACTGATCGAACTCTTCGATGGTTCGTATGACGACTGCGTCCTCGTAGTACACACCGACTCCGGCCTCATCGGCATCGGGGAAACGGAATCTATGGCGCCTGCGATCCAAGCCATCGTGCGCGGTCCGTCGGCACATAACCACGCGCGTTCGCTGTCCGCGATCCTTGTGGGCGCCGACCCTTCGGACCCGGTCGAGCTTTGGAATCGCATGTATGAGTCCACCGATTACGTTGGCCGGCGCGGCCTGATTATGCATGCCATTGGCGGCGTCGATCTTGCACTGTGGGATCTGAAAGGCAAGATCGAAGGCAAGCCAGTTCACGAACTGCTGGGCGGCGCCAAGCGAGATCGCCTTCCTGCTTACGGCACTATTTATCCGATGGCGCAAACACCAGCGGCGGTAAAAGAACAGGTCGCGACAGGGAAAGCCAAGAACCTGCGCAACTTCAAATTCGCGGCCGATCCATGGTGGCTGGACGATATCTCTCATACTGGCCGCTTATTGACTGCCGCGCGCGAACAAGCTGGCCCTGAAGCCAAAATCATCATCGATGCAGCTCTTTCCTATCGCACCGCGAAAGAAGGGCTGAAGCTGATACCCATCTTCCGAGAAGTCGGCATCTGGTTTCTCGAAGCCCCGCTACCACTCGACGATGTTGAAGGGCATCTTGAAATGAGCCAACATGGCCTGCCTACCGGCGTCGGCGATCTCGGCCTAACCCATGTACGTGAATTTATCGAGATGATGGACTACGGCGGCGCCAGCATCTGCCAGCCGGATATCTCCCAGGTCGGCGGCTTTACGGGAATCAGACAAATAGCGGCGGCGGCATATTCCAGAGGTAAGCGCGTCATCACACACGGTTACAAGACCAACATAGAAATCGCAGCAAACTTGCATTTCCTTGCGGCACAACCAAACGTCGAACCTTTGGAGTTTTCATTGAGCCACTCGCCGCTTCGATGGCAAACCACTAACGAACATTTCCAGGTAGAGGAAGATGGCTGCGTTCGCGTGTCGCAGACTCCAGGCCTGGGTGTCACACTCAATCCGGAGACGATCGAGCGCTACAGGTTCGGTAACTAATTAGCTTACGCGCAGGAGCATTTTGAGCGTATCGCCTGGCGACTTTGTCATCAGATCAAAGGCACGTTGTCCTTGTGCAAGCGGCAGCTCTTTCGTCCAAGGCGAAAGATCAATCTCACCTGCCTTTAGCAACGCAAGCGATCGCTCAAAGTCCACTGGCGTGTACGCAAACGACGTCGCCACGCGGTGCTCCTTGCGAATGCTGGTCACGAAATCAATCTCGCTTTTTTCTGTTGCCATGCCAAGCAGCACAACCAATCCGCCAGGCCGGCAAAGATCGAACGCGGCCTGACGCGCGTTAGCAGAACCACTTGCGTCCAGCACTAGATCCATGCCCCGTCCTGCAAAATGCAACGCCTCGCCTCGCCCTTCTTCCGTAGCAGCATTTACCGCTAGCGTCGCCCCCATGGCGCGTACGGTAGCAAGACGCTCTTCGCTCACATCCTGAACCAGTACTTCGCGCACTCCGAGACGCAAAGCAGTGAGCAAGGCAAGCGCTCCCATCGTGCCGCCACCGATGATGCCCATACGAAAGAAAGGCTGAGGCGACGCGATCCGAAAAAGATGCACTATGTTTGCCAACGGTTCCGCCAGCACCGCAGAAATATCGGAAAGGCTGTCTGGGATCTCATAAATCTGAGTTTCCGGAATGGCGAGAAACTCCGCATAGCATCCCTGCGTCGTATCCATTCCGAGCAGCCGCCAGCTAGAACATAGATTCTGCGACCCACTCAAGCAGGCGTTACAACGTCCGCAGCTCACTAGTGGATTTGCAACAACTCTTCGACCGTCTTTCGTTCGTCCTACAAATTCATGCCCTAGCACCAACGGAGGTATCCGTCGCCGACTGTGCCCAAGAAACCCCGAAATATCCGATCCGCAGATACCTGCGGCAACCACCGTCAATTCAACTTCACCCGATTCCAGCTTTGGTCGTGGTCGCTCTTCGAGCGAGACGCACAAAGGCGCTGTATAAACAAGAGCGCGCATTCATATCTCCAGTATGTTGATTCAGACTGCTCGTTCCAGTCCCGAGGTCATAGGTTCACTTGCGCCCCAGCGGTGTGGATCGCTCGCAAAAGCCCGCGGTGTACAGTGCATGTGCTTCTTGAATACCGATGCAAAGTATGCGGGATTACAAAATCCGCAGCGATCGGCAACCTCAGCCACATGCAATCTGGGGTTAAGCAAAAGACGCCTCGCCATCTCAAGTCGCTGGCGAATCAAATACTCCTCCAGCGTATGACCTGTTGTCCGGCTATATACACGGCCTAGATGTCCCGCAGACAGCTTCAAATCGTGCGCAATATCCTTGATCGTTACTTTCTCCGGCCCCATCTTGCGAATCAGCCTCTGTGTCTCACTTACGATTTTCTCGTCGCGTTGACTGAATAGCTGCACCAATTGCTGCCGCAGCGAATCTACAAATCCGCGAAAGGCCTCCGCCATGGCAAACGAACTGGGCGAACCAACAATAATCTGAATCGCTCGTTCCTTTGCAGTGTTCACCATCATCGGGTTTGTACCCAAAGTAGAGATCTCACGCGCAAGATGCTCACAAGCCCATGTCAACAAGCCACGTGCCTGCTGTAGCTGGCCGATAGTCGCTGCAGCCGGTGCCGTGGTTGCAAGAAACTCGCGTACCGCGGCCATCACCGACACACTATCTCCGTATTGCAGAGCCTTCAAAATTTTGCCCAGTGTCTGCGCCGGTTGTTGCTGGCGTTCGGGCAGTTGCTCGAACCAGTTCACAGTTGAATGCCCGGAGTCGAGGGCTGATGATGCCTCGTGATATGCGCGAAGCAATTCAACAGATTGGGAATGCAAACCGCTGATGCCTACCCGCGCAAAAGACAGCCCCTCACCGCGTGCAACCCGCATGAGCGCCTGGGCCATATCTTCGAGCATGAGCCGTTCATGCCCAAATGTGCGAGATTTCTGTGAGGTAAAGATGCAAATCTCTCCCGGCGTAACCACGGTTGCAAGCGTATTTGTCCAGGACTGACAGCGATCCTCGATCAGGTGCGCAACGCGGGCATGTGTGAGATGACTGCCGATAGCCGCTGCACGCTCCGCTTCCCGTTGAGATGTGGTGCGTGCGTCGCTGTTGGATACTCCACTCTGCAAACGCAAAATCAAAATTCGGTCTGGAATGCGCTCAAGTCCAACGTTGCGCGCGAGTGCTCGTACTGCATCAAGATTGCTGTCTGGACCATTGTTAACCTGGCCCGCCAGCAGCATCTCAGCCAGTTGCCTTCGATCCAGCGCCAGTTCACGTTCTCTCACCCGTTGAAATTCACTCATGATTTCAAGCCGACGCCAGGAGTTCGCCAGATACCTTGAAAAGACTTCGAGCATTCGAACCATTTCAGCAAGTTGCGCCGACGTCACAACCGGAACGCGGTAATATGCCTCCTCAAGTCGTGCCAAATCAATATGCGGTTGGTCTTGCAGCACCGATTTCACATACGCGAAGCCCTCTGGCGAGGGCTGCTTCGTCAGAACTTGTCCACTGAACAGCGTTCCCAGATATCGCCCTTCGCAAATCACTGGAACCGCAATGTCAGTGAGCCCGACATGGCACGAATAGACCTGACTGCATCCAGTTGCCCTGCATCGCTCCTTCGCAGGTTTATCACTCTTCGCGCAGGTCTGCTCCTCATGCCCCCCAAAACCATGCACCAGATCACAAAATAGCGTGCTGGGGCTTGGAGAGCTTCTTCCTGCTCCCTCGGAGCCCATGGGCTGTAGTTGTATAAGTGCATCGCAGGTGCTCACGCGAGGCTTCCCACTCGGATCGAAGAGCTCCAGATCGTCCGCCCACATCAGCTCAACATTGCGAATCGGACTTGAATGGTTGATCAGAACAAGAAAATATTCAAAAAGCTCTAAGTCTTTTTTGAATTCCTGCTTGAGAGTCCCGCCAAAGGGAGTCTTTTGTTTTTTCATCCCCGCTCCAGAAAATTTCGCCCAACTTTAAATACGTTCCGTTTGCGGAAATCATCATAGGACGGGTATAACGCTTGAGAATACCGAAAAGACGATGGTAACTATCAAAGATGAGCGAATTCTATCGAAATAAACGCGATTGGCCGCACACCTACGAGCAATAAATCAATCATCGACCGCTCTAAGGATGCGCACGAATTGTAAGTCCACCGTCCACCACCAGGTGCGTTCCCGTCACCCATGCAGATTGTTCGCTTGCGAAGTATGCCGCTGCCGATGCTACATCGGCCGGAACTCCACGCCTGCCCAGCGGATGCAAAGCCGTAGTTTGGCGCGCAAGCTCCTCTGGATGGGGTACCGTACTCAACCACTCATCCCACATCGCCGTATCAATGTAGCCGGGGCAAATCGCATTGACACGAATATTGCGTGGCGCTAATTCAAGTGCCATATTCCGCGTCAATGCAACTAAGCCTGCCTTTGAACATGCGTATGGAATCGAATTTGGAAATGCGTGCTCCGCGTGAACGGAGCTGATGTTAACGATGGCGCCTCCGCTCGGTGAGAAGAGCGAAGCCAGCGCCTGGCTCAATAGAAGCGGCGCGCGTAGATTCACAGCAATGATTTGATCGAAGATTGTCGATGTTACCTGACTGAATGGAAGATCGCGTTCAATCGCAGCATTATTTACGAGCACGTCGATTGGGACATTGCGGGCCGCAATTTCCTCGCACACGCGCTGAATCGCTTCCGGATTGCCCAGATCTGCCACGATGGTGTCCACAGACGGTCTATGTTCCGCACGCATCGCAGCCGCAGCGTCTCCGAGTTTCGCCTCGTTGATATCGACAAGCACAAGCTGCGCGCCAGCAGCATGCAGGTGCTCTCCTATAGCGCGGCCAATTCCTTGCGCGCCACCGGTCACTACTGCCAGCTTGTCTGAAAACTCACCCATGAAATGCAATCCTTTCCGATCATTGCTATTTGTCCTAGTGAGTTGCAGCGCCCGACGACAAGAAGACAAGTTCTGAACTGAGTGGATATCGTAGATGAACCTTTAGCCCTTCATCCATTAACTCTCGACCCGAAACCGTGCGATCCGGCGCAGAGCCATCGTGAAAGTGAAGATCATATTGACGGCCTGCCTCAAGCCCGGCCAGCTTGAAGCTGTGCTCGGCTTCATCGGGCGTCGAGCCTCTGAACACGTAAATAACTCCCTTGGCTAGCTCAGGATCCCAATACTCCATCCCATCCCATCGCTTTCCATCTGGCCGCTCTGATATGTGATACAGCCGTGCATCTCGAATCAGCGGACGTAACTTTTCCTTGTAGAGCGCAAACGCCCCTTTAGCGGCGTCGTGCTGCTCCGGGGTCCATATAGATGTATCGAGCATGATCGTTGCCCAACCCATCATGCCGCTACGCAGCATGTACAGGAAGTTTTCAATTCGTGGTGTCGGCCACTTCTCGATGTAATCCTCGAGCATTGCCGTGGGCAGTTCGTAGCTCGTGTCGTAAAAGGCGCGCCGGTTTGAGAGTGGATCGTATGTATCGGTGATCGAGAAGTAATCTCCATGCGACGCCGAGCCAAAGTCCACCATGCGGCCGCCATCATTGCAGATCTCGAACAACAATCCCGGATGCTCACGTCGTGCCTGTGCGTAAATATCGTAATATGCGTGAACCGCATGATAGCTCACATCCGTCGAGTTCGATGCCAATACAAAATCCGATCCCCAGTCATGCGTGACTTGCATCGTGCTCTTGTCTGGCGCAGCATGCGGATGATCTTCGCGCGTGCAGCCCTGAGCGACGAGATAACCATCGTGCTCAATCATGTCCAGATGATTCGTCTCGATGAGTCGCTTCACCTCTTTTGCGGCGTAGGCGTGCGCAGCCGGATCTCCGATATCGATTGTTTGCCCTTTGAATGGCTCCGGTTTCCAGTCGGGTCCTATGTCTGCAACCAACCAGTTGCGAACCTTTGGATCACGAGCATTTAACGCTCCTGGCTCGGTGTCGAGACCAGCCTGCGTCCAGTCCACCCAAATTCCGAAGCGCAATCCTTCTTTGTGAGCTTCATCAGCTACATAGGCCAGGCCGCGAGGAAACTTCTTGGGATCAGCGTACCAGTCACCGACCCCGCGAAACCATCCCGCGTCGACATGGAACATCTCAAGCCCCAGTTCCTTTGACTCGCGAATCATGCGCAGAGCTAAAGTCTCATCCACTGCCATACCGCTTCCCCAACTGTTGTTCACCAGCAGGGGATAATGGACGTCCTTCCAGGTAAGAGGATTCGTGAGCACTTGGCGCACCCATGGCCGCAGCTGATTCCCCGCTCCATCCGGACCTCCGTCAAATGCTCCCAGGAAGACCGTGGGCGTCACGAAGTGATCCCCTGGTGTAACCCGTGTGCGAAATGGCCCAGGCTCTGGGTTAAGCCCAAGCACCGAATCGAGGTTGTTTCCTTGCCTCTCAAGCGAAATACGCGTACGCCCGCTAAACTCTATCCCCGCATACCATCCAGCTTGCGTATCACGATCAAAAACAAAGATAGCCGGAATAATCTCCCGCGGCTGATCCTTGTGAGGCCGTGCATATGTACTCGAGCTACCGATCCACCGATATCCCTCACCAATCGATTCCAGATGTGTGCCTACGGCAGAGGGCGTGTCTGCACCCTTTTCGACGTAAAAGTTCTGCCACTCTTTTCCCGATGAAAGTGCCCACCTGGCGTGCAGACTATCGATCATCTGCAGCCAGATCTCATGAGTGCTGAGATTTTCCACGCGAATGGAATGCTCGATCGCTCCGAACCCTGCGCGCGCAGTCCATTCCCAGCTCAATCGAAGTTTGGGATCTTGCGATTCATATACAAAGACCGCATGTCGACTATCCGCAGAAGAGGCTTTGCTGTTGAAAGTCCAATTGACAGAAGCTTCTGCTCCGTCCACCGTGACACTCGTAGGCAGAGCATCCCCACCGATGTTCTGCCAAACTCGTTCGTTCGAAGTCTTGCTGCGAGTCAGGCTCAACAATTCAGGTCCATGAGCGCCTGCACGAATTTCTATCTGCGCGTCGCTCGTAGAAACGGTGATACTTATTCCTTCCTTGACTTCAGCTTGCGCTGTGAACGATAGCGAAGCATACGCAAACGACAAGCAGATCGAGATCCAACAGATACGAAGCCGGTGCACAGCAATCACCCCATGATCTTGCAATCGTTAAATGCATCCTTCAATCGGCACGGCAGAATGAGCCCTGGTCTGCACATTGCGAGCCACAGCAACTGATGCTTGAGCTTTCAGAATTCAAAGAGTCTGTGGAGACCAGCACCCCGATCTCCACCAACAGATTTGGCCACACACTAAAAAAAGTAACGCACACCAGCCTGCATCACACGTTGTCCGGCCTTGCCGTTAATGCCTCCGAACACCGGTGAATCAGGATCAGCAATGATGTTGCCAAAGTTTGGATGGTTAAAGATATTCTGCGCTTCAATGCGCAGCTCAATGTACTGCGCCTGATTATCGTTGAAATAATACTTCTTGAGGATGCTCGCATCCGTGTAGAAGTTTCCAGGATTACGCATATCCGGAAACATCACCGGAGCATTGCTTAGTGAATAATCAGCCGTACGGGTAAATGCCGAGGCATTCAACACACCCGCAGCATTTCCATTTACAAATTGACCATTCACCACAAGCGCGTCGCTCAAGCTTGCTCCGGATCTCCGGTAGCTGTGGTTTGCCAATGACCACCGAAGGGCCGCACCTGGCGCGGTCGTCCCTCCATCCACCGTCGGCACAGTGACAGGCGTGCCTTTGGGATCCCATGTCGAGATTCCCGCTACTGCCCAACCGCCGGCTACTGCATCCACGAGATATCCGGCAACGCCGTCTGGATGGTTCATGAACTGTCGTCCGCGTCCAAATGGCAGATCGTAGTTGTAATTCAGCTTCAGCGTTTGCGGCATCTCGTAGAGCGCGACACCGTAGCCTTCCATCAGATTATGCGGATTCTGTAGCAATCCCGCCGTAGCTCCGTAAACATGAATATCGGTGCTTGCGGTATTACTCAATGTCTTGCGAATCGCATAGGAGGCCAGCAACGCAAGGCCGCGGTAGTTTCGCGTCTGAATTTGAATGTTGGCAAAGTTCGAAAACGATCTTCCCCAGGTCACTTGACCGGGAGTTGTCGAAGTTGTTCCTGCATATTGCGGCGAAAGTGCAAGCAATTGACTCAGAGACACAGTTGGCTCACTTGAAAACGTCTGTGACTGGCCATAGAACGGGTTCGGCACCTGGTCATTCAGATGTGTGCCCAACTGATAGAAGTTCACCGGCGTGTTATTCAGGCTCCAGTTGAAGACGTTTGTTAATAGGTGCACTCCCTTGATGCCTTGATACTCGGCCGTAATCGCCCAATCATTGCCGAGTTGACGCTGTACGCTAACGCCCCACATATAGTCGGTCGGCGTGTCATAGTGACCTATGGTCGTGCCCGCCTGATCAAAGTTTCCGGCTGCGCCGTAACTCGCGTACCAATATTCTTGATTATTGGTTAATGGGGTGACAAATCCAAGATGCGTTCCACCCGGCTGTGCAGGAAACGTCCCTAGACCGTGATCATTGCCAAACTCGCTGATCCAATGCTGGCCGTCGACGGTTGGAACCTGGTTAAACGTATTAGAGTTGTAATAGAAGCTCAGCCAGTCTGTTGAAAGTCCGTTCAATCCCTGGTCAACAGTACCACCACTCAAATGCAGTACGGTCTTGTCGTTCAATGCCCAACTGATACCAAGGCGCGGTTGCAGGTTTGCGATATTCGTTGTGTACAGGTTCTTCTGTGGATACTCTTTCGTCCCCAGCAGAGCCACACGTCCCGTAGCGCCCTGCGTAAGCCACGCAGGTGTCGGCATGCTGGCCAATTCAGGCTCAGCCGCTACAACCTGACTCCAGTTCCAGTCACTGTTAGCGCTCAGAACATTCTTGGCATTCAGGTCATACATCAAACTGCCTTGCACGTGACGTCCCTGGCGCGCTCCATCATGATCCCAGCGCAAGCCAATTTGCACAGTCAATTTGGTATTTACCTTCCAGTCGTCCATCACATAGGCAGCCTGGTTCCATCCATAAGGTGTGATGTCCCAGTTGCCCCATTGGAAGAAATTGGAAGATCCCATCATCAATTCGGACAGAGGGCTTCCCGTCAAGCCGTCGACCTGATTCCAATATTGATTGGATCCGCCACCTGGGTTCACCCATGCTGCTCCTGTATGGTCGCCGCCTTGTTCTGTAAATCGAATCAGAGACTGCTCATAGCCCACCTTGATCGAGTGACGCCCAATCAGGCGCGTCGCGGAAACCGTTCCGTTGTATGTCTGCGTAATGAACGAATCAAACTCTGAACCCCCGACCGGCGTGTAACCGCTGATTGTCAATGCTGGAGGAATCTCATTTGTCGTCTTTTCAGTGTTGCTTTCAAGCAACGGATCAAACGGCCACTTTGAAGTGTTCACATTCGGATCTGGTGCTGAGCCCAATCCTGAAACGCCATTGCTTATCAGCTTCGAAGTAGCAAAGCCAAGATGGGCATCAATAATGGTCTTCGGTGTCGGCGTCCATGTGTAAAGGAAGCTCCCGCTCCAATCATCATCCGTCGTCACCGACTCAGCGCCGTGCAGCCATGGCGCTGGGATATTGTCCGTCAGCATCGAGCGGCTGATGCTACCTTGCAAATGCTGATCTGCTCGAATCACCTCGTCCATGCGAAGGAAGTATTTGTCGATGGGAAGCGTTAAATTAATCGGGTCATAGCGATTGTCAAGGTGATCATTGTTTGCGGCTGGCGCATGATTCGGCTGCGGCCACAATGCAAGGTAGTCCAGAAATAATTGGCTCTGACCAGAGATTGGACAAGTGAGGCCAGTCCCGCACGGCGCTGAAGATCCATAGTTTGCCGGAATTTTATTACCAGGAAACTGCGGACGAACCCAACACGGAGATTGGCCAGCTAACGGGCCGGTACAGTCATTTGGATTCGAATCATAGGTGCCGTTAAACGGATCATAAATCGTTGCATACAGCGGTTGTCCGTTGTTGACGTTGATCACCGTCTGCGAAAAATCTCCCTCCCGGTTCAAGATCGTAGGAACGCTCGTAAGGATTTCTTGACCTTCGTGGAATCTCTGACCTTCCCACGCGCCGTAAAAGAACGTTTTGTCGTGGCCGTTATATATGTGCGGAATCCGCACAGGACCGCCTGCCGAGACCCCGTAGTTATACTGGTGAAAATCCTGCCTTGGGTTGCCTAGAGAATTGTCAGTCCAGTCGTTGCTGTCCAGGTTCTGGTTCCGGAAGTAGAAGAATGCGCGCCCATGATAAGTATTTGTACCGCTTTGCGTTTCCATCGAAATCAGGCCGCCCGCATAGCGCCCCTTATCCGCGGTCAAGACACCGCTTTCAACGCGAAACTCTCCTATGGAGTCCGGCGTGGGAATAGATCGGTTTGTCGCGTTAAACTCCGCTTCCTGCACCTGATTCCCATCCACGCTAATGCTTGTTCCGTTCACCTGGCCGCCAGAAACGGAATAACTGTTGCCGGTATTGCCAATCAGATAAGCGGAATTACCAAGCGTCTGAATCGAATCCACCTGGGGCCCGTTTCCTTGAATCGAAGGCACCGTCGCGGTCAAATCAAGTGAGTTCCGATTAAGCTGCGGCAGTTCCGTGATCATCTTGTTATCTAGCACATCAGACGAGCTCGATTCATCGGATGAGATCAGCGTAGCGCCGCTCGTAACGGTCATCGTCGTTTCAACAGTGCCCGGTTTTAACGAGAAATTCTGTGTGAGGTGATCGCCTGTATTCAAGACCAAACCAGATCGATTCTCTGTACCGAACCCCGGCACGCTGACATTCAACGAATACGTGCCCGGAAGCAGTTCCGTCAGCAGATATATTCCGGATCCATTGGAAATCGCAGAATAGGAGACATTGGTCGCGGTGTTCGTCGCTTTGATCTGCGCGCCGGAAATAACGGCCCCGGTTGTGTCGGTAACCAGTCCGCTGAGTTGAGCATTGGAACTCTGTGCACGCATTGCCGGACACATCATCAACACTGCAACCAGCATCGCGCTGCATAGGCGCACACTTCGACTGCAAGCGAATCGTCTCCATCCAGATTTCATCGTCTATGGACCTCCAGGCTCCCGCCGCGTGACAATCAGTCATATTTCAGGCGGAAGAACCTAGAGCTATTGATAGTCCTCAAAAAAAACAACCGTCTATCTACATGGAGGATATTTCTTATGCTTTAAGGTTTACCGAGGTTGCGTTGCCGAGGACAAATGAATTCCTGCCGGTCGATCTATGCCTTTGATTTTGGCTCTGTCAGCGATAAACGCTGATCTGCTTTCACTTCTGTAACCTTCTGCACCACACCTGAAGGCCACCGGATCTCAATCGCCGCTGAAGTGGCTGAGCCCAAACCAAAATGCAATGTTAGGTCGCTCGAAGACGCATAACCGACACTGTTCGTAACCGTTCTTATCTGTTTTCGGCCGCTCGCCAGGCATACGACCTGAGCTCCAATCGCCGACCGGTTGCTTGCGGCTCCCGTAAGACGTAATTGCAGCCAGTGCCTGTCATGGCTTTGCGGCGTCCGATTCCACCATAGCTCCAACGGTGCGTTCATTGCGCTCACTGCGACGTCGATGCGGCCATCCCTGTCGAAGTCCGCAAAAACTGCTCCTCGGTGGAGCGCTGGAGTCGCTGCCCCGACTCCGCAATCATCCGACACATCAACAAAGCGCCCGGCTTTGATATGGCCCGCATTATTCTGAAATACGCGATTCGCTTGTGCGTCTCGTACATCAAGGCCTCCTCCGGCAACGAAAAGATCTAGCCAGCCATCGTTGTCCAGATCCACAAGGCCACATCCCCATCCGCTCCATGGTCGGCTCAGATTCAATAGCCCGGTGCTTGCACTTCCATCGTCGAAACTGCCATGCCCTCGATTTAAGAACACTTCATACGTCTCATTCTTCAATCCCGTCATCACGATGTCGGGCAAATCGTCCCCATCAATATCGCCAACAGCCGCACCCATTCCAGAGATGTTTCGTCCATCACCGTTATAGGCGACACCAGCCTCTAATCCGATCTCTGCAATATTTTTCCCCTCAAACGAAACCAGCAGATTCCTCGCATTGTCGTTCGCTATAAAAAGCCCGGCATGCTCACTACCCGCGATGTAGCCCATGGCAATCCCCATGCCTTTGCCCAATAAATCCGGCAGACCTTCTTTACGCGTAACCTCTGTGAAGGTGCCGTTGCCGTTATTGTGATAGAGCTGCATCGCTTGTGCCGTGTACTTATCTGGATGGCAATACGCTCTCGACTGAGGCTCAACGCCTCCGCAAACTGGGTCAGAGCCCGGCGACCAATCACAGTAGTTGGATAGAAACAGATCCAGATAACCGTCGTTGTCATAATCAATCCAGCATGCGGCCACAGTCCAGGGCGGCTTACCCAACGAACCGTTGCCTGCTAAACCCGCCTTCACCGTCACATCATGGAAGGTTCCATCACCGTTGTTGCGATAGAGATGGTTCCCATGCACTCCGGCCACAAAGAGATCTTCAAATCCGTCGTTGTCGTAGTCGCCCACGGCAACGCCCATGCAATAGCCTTCTCCCGCTAAACCCGATCTCTTCGTAACATCGGTAAACGTGCCATCCCTGTTGTTTCGATAAAGACGATTCGAATATTCAGGCCCGGACTTCTTCATCTCGGGTAAACAAGCTCCATTGGTACAGAAAAGGTCCGGCCACCCGTCTCCATCGAAATCAATAACGCCCAGACCACCGGGCAATGTCTCAACCTGATATTTGCGTCCTTGAGCTCCGTTGCATAAAACGAAATCCAGCCCCGCCGCACGTGCGCCATTCACCAATCGAATACCCGAAATTCCCACGTCAGATAATCCATGAGCCGCCGGCCATGCAGCGAGAATGAGAGATGTGCGAAGAAAATCCCGCCTGCGCAGTAAATCAGTTCGCATCAGGTTTTGTAGTTTCCTTATCCTTAGCTGCATCCTGGCTTTCTCGTTGAGCGCTATGAGCTTGAAACTGATCCGAAAGCCGACGCGCTTCTGCGGCAGCTCGCCCCGCGTCGGTATCGCGCCCAAGCCTCTTGAGTACCCGAGCAAGCAGAGCGTGTAACGAGCCTTTCTCATCCGGGTAGCCTTCTCGCAATGCCGGCTCAAGCAGCTTCAGCGCAGAAGAATCGTCTCCCGTCTCCGCGAGTGCTCGACCTAGCTCAATCGAAATCGACTTATCGTTTGGAGTCTGAGCTGTAAGCTGCCGTAGCAATGGAAGCGCATTTTCATAGTCGCGTTCGTTCATTGCAATTGCTGCCAGGGTACGAAGTGCAGACTGGCGATGAGGATCCAGCACCAGTGCCACCTGGGCCGAGGCTTTCGCATTGTCAGAGTCACCTTTGCTCAATTGCGCCTCCGCCAATCTCTCCAGAAGCCGTGGATCTCGCGGATGCAGGCTAATAGCCTGGCGATACTCCTTTTCAGCTCCATCTGGATCATTGCTTAACCGCAGCAAAACATCTCCACGCAACTCATGCACAGCTGCCAGATCCTCTGCCGAATTCCCAAGCCGCCCCGCAGCTTCGCCTGCCTCAAATGCATAGCAGATCGACAGTCGATACGCCGCATCTGCGTCAAGCTTCTGAGAATCATTCGCAAACCTCTTTTCAAGCAAAGGTATTGCGACGCTGCACGACTTATCGTTTGCAGCGACTTGTTCCCTGGTCTTTGCAGTTGATTCAAGCCTGCGCGCCACCGAAAGACCTTCCTCAGATGTGCGAAGCTGTAGTCCAATACTATGGAATCGCTCAAGCGCAAAACCGGCCCACGCTTCTATAGACTGTTCCGATCCATGTCCTCGTTGAACTGCGCGTTCAAAGGCCTCTGCAGCCAGGCCGTATCGGCCAACTGTTGCCTCGGCTTCACCCAGGTAATCTTCCGGGAACTCTTCCTCAGGCTTCGTTCGCGCCGCTGACTGCAGCCGCGGTATGGCATCCAAAGGTTTTCCGATTCGCAGGAGATCAATCCCCAGCAGAAGATTAGCAAAATAGTCATTTGGCTCAAGTTCGCGCGCCTGGTTGAGTACCTGTATAGCCTCGCCGAATCTGGCCTGTTGGTGAAAGTCGAACCCACGATGCAGAAGCGTCTCGAAGGAATCAGCTTGAGTGCCTTGTGCCCACAAAGCGAGCCCGACACCGGCGGCCAAGACTAGGACCGCAGCCAGACTTTTGATCCTTCGTGAGACAGGTGAAGCCATTGGCTCAACATAGCTCGTCTGCTTGCAATGACGCAAATCCTTGGCCGGTATAAACTTCGCGTCCGATTCCAATCGGGGCCGGTGAGAAGAAAAGAAATCTTTCTACCTGCAAGACCGGCTATAGCTATTGCGGCCATAGCATGCTACGCCCAAGGGTCTCTTACTACGACGAGTGAATAACTCCGGAGACATCGGTTGGCATAAGAACAGGATCTTCATTAGCGAAGTCTTTCGTTTCGAGGAACTGGGATTCGTGTTGATTGCACCTGGGTCCAGCAGGGGATGCGAGGTGGCGGGCGAAGGGTATTTGATGGGAATCGGAGTGCCGATGGACAAGTTCCATGGCGTGGATTTGTTGCGCAAGATCTGCGACGTGGGGTATGCGACAGCTTGCGGTGTCCTGGCAATGCAGTACCTGAACGGCGAGGGAGTTCCAAAGAACACGAGCAAAGCGATGGAGTTGCTGCAGCGATCCTGTACGGGTGGCTTCGAGAAGGCTTGTCAAGAAAGAGATGTACTGCGAGCCAAGGGTGTGCATTGATTCTGCGTTTTGGGGTTGAGGAAGTACAAGAGCCGAGGATTGTTCTGCTTAGAGCGACGTTGTTAGAGCTGACTCGAAATAACGAGTCGGAGGGCGCCGCCGAGGAGGACTTCTTCGTTGGAGACGATGCGGGCGCGATGTGACAAGTCGAACTTGATGTCCTGACTACTGAAGCTCGACGGCGTAGACGTTATCCGCATGGCAGGCCATCGCTTCTGAGGATGCTCGTTCGGTCAGTGTTTCGTTCCTTTGGGATTGAGTTGAAGCCAGGCATCGAGATCGCGACGGCACCGGCGTTGCGTTAGCTCAACCCCCGCATTTCAGTTCGAAGTCGGCGGAGGGACAAATTCTCTGGAGTGTTTCCGTCAAGACAAGCCCAATTTGCGGAAAGAATGGGCTTCCCCTTTAAAAACTCTGAATCCCGCAGACCCCACGGCGGGCAAACAATCCTACGACGAACTTGGATTAGAACTTTCTCCAAAAACTGAACATCAACTATCAGACTCAGAAATTGGAGCTAAATCGCAAGGATTTATTCGAGAGAGCTTTTAGGAGAGAAGCCAGTATTTGCGAAATGTGGCCGTATAACAGTGATATTCGAAATTCAAATTGCTCATTTTAAACAACTGATGACTCTATGGCGGAGAGAGGGGGATTCGAACCCCCGGTAGAGCTTTTGACCCTACAACGGTTTAGCAAACCGCCGCCTTCAGCCACTCGGCCATCTCTCCGGCTATTCCCGGATTATACCCGATATGCGACTTTCTCCGCCTGAGAGGAGCAGGAAAGCCGCTCATTTAACAGTGGAAGGACCGCTACCGGACGTACATTGCTCCCTACGAACATTTGCCCGCGGATGGGGTATTTTTCTCTTGGGGTGGGAGGCGATCATTGTTACATTCACATGCATGCGTCTCGCCGCCCAATCAGGGCAGCCGGGGGTTCCGCGCAAAATGCGGATTCTTCCGCTCATCGCCGCCACATACTTCATGGTGTCGGGCGGGCCTTACGCCATTGAGGATATTCTCGGCGGCGCGGGATTCATTACCGCAATCGTCATTCTGCTGGTGCTGCCGTTTGTCTGGAGCCTGCCGACAACACTGATGATCGGCGAACTGGCAAGCGCTATCCCCGCTGAGGGCGGCTTCTATGTTTGGGTTCGCCGCGCGCTCGGGCCCTTCTGGGGATATCAAGAAGGCTGGCTTTCGCTCTCAGCCAGCATCTTCGATATGGCGATCTACCCGGCCTTTTTCGTGAGCTACCTCGGCAAGTTCAATCCAGCATGGACTGCAGGCTGGCACGGGTGGCTCTGGTCTTTTGGTGTAGTGGTGGTGTGCTGCGCCTGGAATCTGCGTGGCGCGCCGTCGGTGGGTGACGGATCGATGGCGCTGTTTGTTTTGTTGTTGTCGCCGTTTGTGGTCTTCACTGTGATCGGCTTCTGGCGTGGATTTACGCTGCACCCGGCAATTCAATGGGGACATACAGGTACGTCAGCCGAGCTTTCCACGGCGGTGCTCGTCGCCATGTGGAATTACATGGGGTGGGACAACGCTTCTACCGTCGCGCAGGAGGTCGAGAATCCGCAGCGCAACTATCCGCTGGCGATGATCGGCTCCGCAGTCCTGGTAGCCGTCACCTATATTCTTCCGCTGCTGGCGATGGCTTTTGCAGGACTCTCATCAGAAAGCTTTTCGACAGGAGCATGGGTGGATGCGGCGCGATCCGTCGGCGGCAACTTGCTGGGACTGACCGTGGTAGCCGGTGGCGTCATCAGCGGTTTTGGCATGTTCAACGCGCTCGTGTTGAGCTACACGCGCCTGCCCATGGCGATGGCCGAAGACGGCCTGTTGCCGCGTGTGGTGGCGCGGAAAAACGCAAAAGAAGTTCCGTGGGTTTCAGTGCTGTTTTGCGGCCTGGCTTGGGCACTCGCGCTCAATCTCCCTTTCGAGCGCCTCATCTCGATCGATCTGATCTTGTATGGTGCGAGTCTTGTTCTGGAGTTCGTGGCGCTGGTAGTGCTTCGGCGTAAAGAGCCAAATCTGGAGCGGCCATTCAAAGCCGGGAACATGGCATTTGCCATCGCTCTTGGCGTAGGACCCACAGCGCTCATTGGCTATGCGCTCTGGGCCTCGCGGGATGAGCGTGTAGGCAACTTCTCTGCACTGTTGTTTGCCTTGTTCGTCGCGCTCCTCGGGCCTGTCTTTTACTGGATCACGACGTGGAAGCAAAACAAGCGTGACCTGGCTCCTACACCCGCCGATTGATGTGGATTATTTCTCTGTAAAGAAGTGATCGATCAGGTAGTCGCGCAACTCAAAGTCGAAGCTGCGTGTGTTTTGTTTCGAATCCTGAGCATCGGTGTTGTAGACAACGATGTAGCCGTTATGCCTGGCTGGATCGATATAGAAGTGGCTGCGGAAACCGTTTTGCCAGCCTGCGTGACCGATCAGCGTCAGTGCTCCATCGGTGTGCTCGAAGAAGCTGGTTGAGACTGTATCGTGTGCTCCTGCACGCGACTGGAAATCGTCGTCCGGCACAACCGGAAGAAACGGCGTCCACATCTCCTCAATCGACGAGCGCTTGAGCACCATATCGTACTCGGCCTCGCGCGTCGCATCGGAAGGATCGCCAAGCAGAAATCCGAGATACTTGAGCATGTCGCCAATGGGCGCGTTCAGGCCACCGTTCGAGCGCGTAATGCCAGTATTGAAATCGAATGGATCTTCAGTCAGCTTGCCGTCTTTCAGGTCCCAGCTATGCGAGCGGTAGCGCAGCAGAAAGTAAGGACTGCGGTCATAGTACGAGCGGCTCATACCGAGCGGCCGAAGCACATTCTTCTCCATGTAGACTTCGTAGCTATCTCCCGAAAGGCGCTCGATGATTTCGCCGAGAAAGACAACGCCGAGATTGGAGTAGCTGAACTTCGAGCCCGGCGGAAACAGGACTTCGGTATAGGGCATCATAGCCACGAGTTGCGACCACTGCGTCGGCTCGAATGGCTGCCAGGTTTTGTCGTCATCGTGCCACGGCCATGTAGGATCGCGAAAACCACCGGCATGGGCCATCACATGGCGAATGGTGACCTTGGAGATTGAACCGTATGGATCATGAACCGCAGCCAGCTCGGGAATGTACTTGATGAGTGGATCGTCTAGCGAGAGCAGACCCCGGTCACGAAGCTGCATGATGGCAATGCCAGTGAATGTCTTGGTGCATGACGCCCAGTGATACGTTGTTTCATCGTTCACCGCTTCTTCAGGTGATTTGCTCTGAATGCCGTAGTTATCGTGCAACACGACGCGGCCATCGCGGATGAGTGCGAGACTGCTGCCCAGTATTCCGTTTTTCTTGAGGCCGGATTCGTAGTAGGTCCGGATGGCCGTTAGATCAGGAGTGGTGTTTCCGGCACCCTCTGCCGCAACCGCAGCTGCGTGAGCAAGCGATATCAACATCGCGCTCACGCAAACTATACGGATGCACCGCCACGCATACAGCCGACGGGCGAGGGCTCTGTGCATCAGCCTTTGGCCGCTTCAGACTTCTTCTTACTGTCATCGAATTGCTTGACGGCGTGCACGATATGATCACGAGCATAGGAAGCGTCGTGCCAGCCCTTGATCTCGACGCGCTTGCCTTCCAGATCCTTGTAGATCGCGAAGAAGTGTGTGATCTCCTTCAGCATGTGCGGATAAATATCGGTGTAATTCCATACATTGTTGTAGCGTGGGTTGTTGTTGCCTACCGCGAGCACCTTCTCGTCGAGTACGCCCTGGTCGAGCATCTCCAGCAGCCCGATCGGACGCACTTCCTGGATGCAGCCGGGAAATGTCGGCTGCGGAACAAGCACCAGCACGTCCAACGGATCGCCGTCATCGCTCAACGTTGACGGAATAAATCCGTAATCACCGGGATAATGGACCGGGGAGTGGAGATTTCGGTCGAGCTTGAATACATGCAACTGTTTGTCGTATTCAAACTTGGCCTTGCCGTCTTTGGGGATCTCAATGACCACCCGAAAAACCTCAGGGGCCCGGTCGCCTACAGGCAACTCCAGATAATTGACCATCTCGTTCTCACTTCTCCCACATTCAGATGTGGGCGGGGGTTGTGACCGGTTATGTGGATGTCCTGCAATGAGAGACAGATACCAGATCTCATCCGGTACCGCCGGAACTACTATAATTACGGGAAATGAAGGCTCATGTCTATGTCACGTTGAAGACTTCCGTTCTCGATCCCCAGGGACAGACGATCCAGAATGCTCTCCGCAAGATCGGTTTTACCGGGGTCGATGGGGTTCGCCAGGGTAAGTATTTTGTTCTCTCGCTCGCCAAAGGCTTAACGCTCGAAGCAGCCAAGGCAGAAGTTGAGCGGGTTGCACGAGAAGTACTGACCAACCCGGTCATCGAGGAATACACCTATCGGATCGAGGAATAAGACCATGCTGGGTGGGGGCAGATCCAAACCGAGAGCGCATGATTATCTCGATGAGCTTGCTCCCAAAGCATCTGCTGGCGAGAAGCTGAAAGTCTTTGGCAGGTGCGCGCTTGGCTGGCTTACCGGTTATCTGATCTCCGCCGTTTCATCGATTCTGTTCTTCCTGATTGCGCATATTGCTTCGCACGCGGCTGCCTCAAACGGGCTGATGTGGGGCACGGCGATTTACGGCGTCGTGTTTACCGTCATTGGAGCAATTGTCGGCGCAAATTTCTCCCGAGCTAATGCGCTCGGCATCGGCGCAGCCATAGCCGCGACCATCGCCGGGGTCGCGCTTTGGTCCTGGGCCGAAACTCCAAGCGATCCACACTGGACGCAGGCGATTGCGATCTTTCTGATGGCGCCCGCAGCGCAATTCGGATCGCTCTTCCGCAGGACGATGGACTAGAGATCTGAGACAGACGGCGCCGCACCCTATAGGCGAAGCGCCGTCAATATCGTACGTCTCTGGGCAAGCTGGAAGCCCTGCCTCAGGAATTTACCGCCAGTCGTCGTTATCGTTGTTGCCGTTACCGCCTTTGCCACAATGCTGCGGAAAGGTGGTGCGTAGGAATCCGTGATTCTGAAGGCTGGTATCAATGTAGCTTCCCGTCACCACACCGAGAACATTGACAGCCGCGGGTGCAGTAGAGGTGGCATTCTGCGGCGCCGTCGACGGAACGGAGAACACAGTCAACTTTCCATCCGTCCCGCGGATAAAGCCCTGATCTCCAGTGGTGCTGTTGGGATCAAAAAAATCGCCCGTAATCGTTCCTTGAAAGTTGATGCTTTCCGGAATGGTGAGTGCCGAATTCGGCGGGTCAAATGTCGTGAAGTTCCCCTTCGCGTCACGTACAAAGCCGTGATACTGCGATACTCCATCGAAGTAATAACCGGTAACTGTGCCGAGGCCGCTGATGCCAGTGACGATGGTGAAGGCAGATCCCGAAGGATCAAATGTTGTCACCTGGCCAGAAGCAGTGCGGATGAATCCATGATCGGTAGTGCCGTCTGAGTAGTAGCCCGCGACGGTTCCCCGTTCATTGATGCCCTGCGGCAGAGTAAGCGTTGAGCTTGCAATCGAGAATGTTTTGATTTTTCCATCAAGCCCTACTACAAATCCATGCGTACCCGCGTCATCGCTGTAGTGGCCCGCGATGTGACCCACCGGAGAGAAGTACTCGGGAAAGGTTCCCTTGTCTGCTCCCGGAACAGTAATAACGGCGTAGTGTCCCCAGGGATCGCGCAGAAAGCCACGATACGTCTGGGTTGCCGTTGAGAAGTAGCCAGTGATGGCTCCGACGAGGCTTATATCGGAGACTGCTGTGTAGGTAGATCCCGGCGGGTCAACCGAATAGACCTTGCAACTAGGTGAACGAAGAAATCCGTGACTGATGGACTGCGCGTTTACAGTGTTACCGACGATGGTTCCGTCGATGGCGATAGCTGTCGGGAACGTTCCACATTGTCCCGTGCATCCGGTTGCGATGGTTCCGACGCCCGCCGGCGCGTCGAAGGTTACGATAGTCGGTTGTGGTGACCACCAGCCTTGAGCTGAGGCCTGCCAAGGTAACATCACTGCCGCTGCGAGAAGCACACTTCGCACAGCAACGCACTCCAGGGAGCAAATCTTCATTGCAAGAATCCTTTCCCTCTCCGGATAGGGCGGACGAGTGATATTTCACTTCGCCGCAAATATTTTTCTTATCTTTAAAAACTGCCGATTTGGACACACACTCTGCGCACACCGATAGCAAGCCCGGTCGAATGCGGCAGATTAAAACCCGATATTGTAACGGCCAGGAAGCATGAAGCAAGGCCGCGTGAGACAGTGCAGTGTGCCTACAATAACTCGCCGGAAATCTCCTGGTCTAGCTGAAACTGAACAAGAATTAAAGGCTCTACAATCGCAGCATGTGCGGAATCGTCGGTTATGTAGGCCCGAAGGAAGTGGTTCCCGTTATTTTGGAAGGCTTGCGGCGTCTTGAGTATCGTGGCTATGACTCTGCAGGCATTGCGGTTGGGTGCAAAGGACAAGGCAAGCTTTCTGTGCGTCGTGCACCGGGCAAGCTCAAGAATATGGAAGAGGTGCTGCGCGAGCGGCCCATCAGCGGGTGCTACGGCATTGGTCACACACGCTGGGCTACGCATGGGCGGCCCACAGAGGAGAATGCTCATCCGCATCGCGACTGTACCGGCAGCATCGTCGTTGTTCACAACGGCATAGTTGAAAACTATCTCGAGCTAAAGCGTGAATTGATAGCACAAGGTCACACGTTCGTAACTGAAACCGACACCGAAGTCATCGCCCATTTAATCGAACAGGTAACTGCCGACGCTCAAAATACCGATAAGACTTTGTCGTTGGAGGCTGCTGTTCGCAAAGCTGTGAAGCGGCTGACAGGCGCCTTTGCATTAGGCGTGTTATCTGCTCGTGAGCCGGACACGATCATCGCCGCGCGGCAAGGTCCACCGGTTGTCATTGGCCGCGGGGAAGGCGAATCGTTTATCGCATCGGATGTGCCGGGCATCCTGCATCACACGCGCAACATTGTTTTCCTCAATGATGGCGATATGGCCAGGCTCACGCCTGAAGGTGTCACCTTCACCGATTTTGACGGCCAGCCCATTACGCGCAAGGTGCAGCACATCACGTGGGATCCGATCCAGGCAGAAAAAGGCGGCTACAAGCACTTCATGCTCAAGGAGATCTGGGAGCAACCGCGCGCTATCCGAGATACCACGCTCGGCCGCATCTCTCTAGATTCGGGGCAGGTGTTTCTTGCAGAGATGGGATTAGCCTCCGAAGATCTCGCCACGGCATCGAGCATCAACATCGCCGCCTGTGGAACAAGCTGGCACGCCGCACTTGCGGGCAAGTACATGATCGAGCGGCTTGCTCGCATACCGGTCGATGTAGATTACGCCAGCGAATACCGCTATCGCGATCCAATCGCTGATCCAACTGCACTGGGCCTCCTAATCACGCAGTCCGGCGAGACGGCGGATACGCTGGCAGCACAGCGCGAAATGATGGCGCTGGGCTCAAAGACCGTAGCCATCTGCAACGTAGTTGGAGCCATGGTGACACGCGATGCCCACGGCACGATTTACACCCACGCCGGACCGGAGATCGGTGTCGCCTCCACGAAGGCCTTTACCTCGCAGATCACGGCGCTGTTTCTCTTTGCGCTTCATCTGGCGCAGGTGCGCGGCAAACTGACTTCGGCAGAGTCCTTGCATCTCTGTGAAGAATTGAGCCGTATCCCCGCAAAGATGATCGACATGCTCAAGGCCGTTTCAGCGCAGACGGAACGGCTAGCGCGGGACTTCTCAAACGCACGCGATTTTCTGTATCTCGGCCGTGGAATTCACTTCCCCATGGCACTCGAAGGCGCACTCAAGCTCAAAGAGATCTCTTATATTCACGCCGAGGGATACCCAGCAGGGGAAATGAAGCATGGCCCGAACGCGCTGATCGATGAGACGCTGCCCGTGGTCGTGCTCGCAACACAGGATCCTTCGGATGCGGGTTCACGTCTGCGCTATGAGAAGACTCTCTCGAATATTCAAGAAGTAACAGCTCGATCAGGCCGCGTAATCGCCATCGCTGTCGAGGATCAGGAAGAGATCGGCAACCTGGTCGAGCATGTCATCTCCATACCGAGAGCACCTGAGCTGCTACTGCCACTACTGGAGATTGTGCCGCTGCAATTGCTGGCCTATCACATCGCCGTGCGCCGCGGCTGCGATGTCGATCAGCCGCGCAACCTCGCGAAATCCGTCACGGTGGAATAGATTCGCCCTATCGAGGGTGACGGTTCGTTACTCCGGCTTTGACATCGAATAGGGTGTCTCTTCCGGACGCGTTGACCACGCAGCATCGTCCTTCGTACTCATAACAAATCGCAGCTCGCCGCCCTGCATCAGTTCGCTGTGCCATAGATATGTGCGATCGAGCGGCTTGCCGTTGAGCGAAACAGACTTCACATACGCATTGGCATCGTTGAGATTGTCGGCGACCACCGTGAGCGTCCTTCCGTTGGGCAGATGCAGTGTCGCGCGGTCGACGAATGGGCGACCGATCACATATTGATTCGATCCCGGCGCAACAGGATAAAAGCCAAGCGAAGTAAAGATGAACCAGGCAGACATCTGACCCAGATCGTCATTGCCTACAAGACCATCGGGAGCAGGACGATACTGCGAGTCGACAATCTGCTTGAGCCGTGCCTGCGTGCGCCACGGCGCTCCTGCATAGTCGTACAGATAAGCAAGATGGTGGCTCGGCTCATTGCCGTGAATGTATTGCCCGATCAGGCCACTGATGTCCTCAATGTCTGCATATTGCTTCGGGTCGACCTTGGCATCGAACATAGCATCGAGTTTGCCTATGAGCTTGTCATTGCCTCCGAGCAAATTGATAAGCCCTTGCGTATCCTGCGGCTCATACCACGAGTACTGCCACGCGTTGCCTTCGGTAAATCCACTGGCAGCACCCGCGCGCGCAGGATCAAAGGGAGTGCGATATTCGCCATTGGCCAGCCGCGGCTCAACGAATCCATCCTTCGTATTGAAGTTGTTTCGCCAGTAGCTCGCGCGTTTCGCAAAGGTATCGGCAACGTCGGTGCGATGCATCGCGCGGGCCATGCGCGCAATTGTCCAGTCGTCAAACGCATATTCGACAGTCTTCGACGCCGCCTCTGCATCGTCATCCACAGGCACGTAGCCATACTTCATGTACTGGTCGAGATGGCCATAGGGACCGTAGGTTGCGCTGGCCACCATGGCCTTCAGTGCGGCATCAGCATCGAATCCGCGAATGCCCTTCATGTAGGCATCAGCAATCTCAGGCACCGCGTGATAGCCGATCATGCACCATGTCTCGATGCCCTGGAACTGCCAGATGGGCAGAATGCCAAACGGGCTCTCCTGCTGCGAAGCAAGGAATGAGTTCACCACATCGCTGGTGCGGCGCTCTGGTTCGATAAGCGTCATCAGCGGCTGCTCAGCACGATATGTATCCCATAGGGAAAAACTGGAGACGAAATTGAAGTCCTTCGCGCGGTGTACCTGATTATCCGGCCCACGATATTCTCCGTCCGCATCCATGCTGATGCTTGGAGCCATCAGCGCATGATAGAGCGAGGTGTAAAGGCTCTTCTGCATTTCCGGCGAGGCTTTGAAGTCGATGACGCCAAGCGCCTGCTGCCACGCCTTATGCGCTGCGGTCCGCACACCATCAAAGTCAAACTCGGGCACTTCGGCATTCATATTGGCAATGGCGTTCTCTTCGCTCACCGGTGATAAAGCTACCTTGATGATCAATGGTTGCGACAATTCGCCAAAATCGAAGGAGGCTTCCAGACCGCGGCCCTCGATGGACTGTGTCGTTTCGGGCGAGGTTCCCGGTGATTTGAATCCCTTGTAGACCGGCGGCTCAGGCTCCAAGTCGTAAAGGCTATGCCCTGTCATGGGGCGCGAGAAGCGAATCGCAAAGTAGAGCTGCCGTCCCGGAGCCCAGCCGCGTGTCTCACGCATACCGGTAATGGTGCCATCCTGGCGAACGCGAATCCGCGACCACAGAATCTTGCCAGGATAGTCGTAGATACTGGAGCGAAGATCGAGCAGTACATGTGCAGGCTTGCCGGCAGGATAGGTATAGCGATGAACACCGACGCGAGTCGTCGCCGTCAGCTCGGCGCGCACTCCATAATCGAGCAGTGTCACAGCGTAGTAGCCAGGCTCTGCATGCTCCTGATCGTGGCTAAACCGCGAGCGATATCCCGAGCCTGGCTTGCCAATCTCGCCGGGATCGAGACGGACATCGCCGGAGATCGGCTGCAACAGCACATCTCCAAGGTCCGAATGGCCTGCCCCCGAAAAGTGCGTGTGCGAGAAACCGAGGATCGTCGTGTCCTCGTACCGGTATCCGGCGGCCCACTTGTAGCTCTGCTTGAAAGGACGGATCTGCGTATCGGGCGAAAGCTGCACCATGCCGAACGGAACGGTCGCACCCGGAAAAGTATGCCCCTCGGGACCTGTCCCGATCATCGGATCGACCATCGATGTCGGATCAGCTTTTGCAGCGTTAGGCGCCGGCTGCGACCAAAGTAACGGGCAAAGAGCCAATGATGCGATCGCCCAGACCCCAAACGTCTTCAAACAGGTCATCCCAATACCAGTCCTGACAGAAAATAGCGTCTCTTCGTCTTCTGCGCCGATGCACGGCTGAAGCTCCCGAAGAGGTTGTTACGCCGTAACCCATTGTGGCAGCTAAGGCCCAAACGCAGCCAGCGTCTGCAAAACCCGAAGAAAACCTATGACAACCGAAGAAATTACCTGATAGAGACCAGAGTACCGACCTTAGTGTTACTCCGGTAATCACATCAGGGGATACCCTCCCACCCCTTCGCCGATAGATAAAGATGTACGGACAAAACCCGAATCTTTCTCGTGAATCAGAGAGGTATCCCCCGTGGCCACTCAACCCGCAGCTCTGGAAAGCTTCTCAGCTGAGAGCATTTTGCTCGATTTTGAGCGGGCCCTTTCGCGAAATCCGCGAGCCCGAGCCGTGATCGGAACGCACCAGATCCCAATGCACGAGATGCTGGCCGCTCTCTCCTACGCGCTCGACCTTACGGAGGGCGCGATCCCCGGCCATGCGATTCGTAGCTGCCTGTATGGAATGCGCATCGCGGACGAACTGGGATTGCCCGAGCTCGACCGGACAACACTCTACTACGCACTTCTTCTTAAGGATGTGGGCTGCAGCGGCAATGCTGCCCGTATGTACTCGCTGATTGGCGGCGATGACCGCCGCATGAAGCACGACGTCCGTCTTCTGGATTGGACCCGGCCCTCTCTTGCCGCGTTTTCGACACTCTGGCACCAGGCGCTTCCGGGTTCCTCGGCGATTCTTCGCACTGGCCGCGTTCTCAAGCTGGCTCTCGATCAGAACAAGAACAGCCGCACCATGATTGCGATCCGCGCCGAACTGGGCGCAAACATCGCCCGCAAAATCGGCCTTGGCGAAGGCGTAGCCGAAACCATTTTAAGACTCAATGAGCACTGGGACGGCAGCGGATATCCCCAGGGACAGCGAGGGCAGACTATTCCACTGCTGTCGCGCATCGCTGCTGTAGCACAGCATCTGGATATCTTCGCCTCCGAGACGGGACTGTCGCGCGCCATGCAGGAACTGACCGACCGCGCCGGCCGCTGGTTCGATCCTGAGCTGGTTCGCGTAGCACGGTGCCTGTACTCCCGTTCGCAACTTCGCGCGGCAGTGGGTGGATTCGATCACTTCGCCCGTGTAAAGCAATTGCGCCCCGGCACTTTGCGCTCCTTATCGACCGAAGAAGTGGATCGCATCTGCGAAATCTTTGCCGAAGTCATCGACGCCAAATCTTCCTTTACCCGCTCGCACTCTTCGAGTACTGCGCGCATAGCTGTCGGAATCGCGGGGGAGCTTGGCTTTACCGTGCAACGTCGGAACAGGATACGACGAGCCGCGCTGCTGCATGATATCGGCAAGCTCAGCCTTCCAAACACCATCCTCGACAAGACAGGACCACTGAGCCCTGATGAATGGGATGCCGTTCGCGCCCACCCAATCCTTTCCAGGCAGATACTAGATCGCATTCCACACTTTGGCGAGATCCCTGCGATCGCCGCACAGCACCATGAAAAGCTCGACGGCGGCGGCTACCCATTCGGTCTTTCCGGCCGGGATTTGAGTCTTGATTCCCGAATCGTGGCCCTCGCCGACATCTTTGCAGCGCTCTCCGAAAAGCGGCCCTACCGCAAGACTTTGGAGATCGGCGAAGTCATCAACATTCTCGAAAGCGATGTCCCCAATAAGCTCGATCCCGATTGCTTCGAGGCCCTGTTGCGCTACCTGCATTCGGCTCCATACGCAACAATCTGATAATCGAACACGAGATGTATTCGTCTGCGGGCCGCGCCAGTATGGCGCGGCTCTTGGCATTTCATGGTATTGCCGGATGATCTGCGAAGATGTTCGCAGGAGACTTCAGCAGCCATGCAGCTCACGCCAGTGGAAGCCCGCGTCCTGGGCGCACTCATTGAAAAAGAGATCACGACACCCGAGTACTATCCACTGTCGCTCAATGCGCTCGTCAACGCCTGCAATCAGAAGAACAACCGCGAGCCAGTCATGTCACTGGATGAGGACCAGGTCCGGCAGGCTCTGCATGGACTTGAGGATGAACGGCTCGCCGGAACTGTGCGCGGTGATAGCCGCGTGACCAAGTACGAGCACCGCATGCAGGAGGTCTTCAACTTCACGCGCGGTGAAATCGCTGTAGTCTGCACGCTGCTGCTGCGCGGCCCGCAAACGCCAGGCGAGCTGCGCGGACGCACCGAGCGCATGTACCGCTTCGATGAGCTGACCGATGTGCTCAATGTGCTGAACAAGCTCTCAGCACGCGAACCGGCGCTGGTAAAGGTGTTGCCACGCCAGCCCGGCACCAAAGAGGCGCGCTATGTCCACCTCTTCTCGGGAGACATCGAAGCATTTCAACCGCCAGTCGCGCATGAGTCTTATGCCGCGGACTCCTCAGACGCAAATGACGCCGTTCGAGCGGAAGATCCGGAGCTTCAGCAGCGCGTCTCTGATCTGGAAGCCGATGTCGCGACATTGAGACGCGAGTTGCACGCCATGCAACAGGAAGTCCAGCGGCTCGGAAAGCTGTTTGACTAGCCCGAGTCCAGGGCACGACGGCCGGGAGAGTTATCCTGAGCGAAACGTACCCGCGTTCCACTCCTCAGGAGGATGCCTTGACAGATTCCCAGCATTCCAACTTATTTCTCAAATATCCCAGACATATCGCTCTCGTCGTGGCAAGCATCTTTGCCATACTCCCCATCGCTGGCTCTCCACAAGGCTTAAAGGAATCGAAAGCAATGGCTTCGGAAGATCTGAAGAAATTCGAATCGCAGGTCGATCCATCCACCATTCGCGCCCATGTTGAATACCTGGCAGATGATCTTCTGGAAGGCCGCTATCCTGGTCTGCGCGGCGGCGAACTGGCCGCCAAGTACATCGCAACACAGTTTGCGGTTTACGGGCTCAAGCCAGTGGGTGACAACGACACCTACTTTCAGAACATCGCCTTTGTTGGCATGAAGGTGAAACGCGATCAGACAACGGCCAGCCTCGTTCCCAACAGCGGCAGTCCCATTCCACTGCAGTTCGGCGACGACTACACGGTAATGAACGAAACCCTGACGCCAGCAGCCGATATCGATGCGCCGCTGGTCTTTGTCGGCTATGGCGTAACTGCTCCGGAGTTTCATTGGAATGACTATGCGGGCATCGACGTAAAAGGCAAGGTTATCGTTTGCATCGTCGGCGACCCGCCATCGGACGATCCAAAATTCTTCGGCGGTCCGGCGCTTACCTACTACGGGCGCTGGACATACAAGTTTGAGCAGGCCGCTCGCATGGGCGCGGTTGGTGCGCTGATCATTCATCGCACCGATCTTGCGAGCTACGGCTGGGATGTGGTGAAGAACTCGAACACCAGCGAAAAGACCTTCCTGCGCAATGACAAGAATCCTGCGCTGCAGGCAGCAAGCTGGATCCAGCTCGACATCGCGAAAAAGCTATTTGCCGCTTCGGGCCTCAATTTCGATCAGGAGTTTGAAGCCGCTGGAAAGCCGGGATTCAAGGCCGTGGAACTCCCCGTACGATTCAAGGCGCATATCGAGAGCACGGTGCGGTCCTTCCAATCACCCAACGTGGTCGGCATGCTTCCCGGCAAGGAGACGCCGGATCAGGCTGTTCTTTACACCGCGCATTACGATCACCTCGGCTTTGTTGCCGGCCCCGACGGGAACCCAAAATCGCCCGGCGACAACATCTATAACGGCGCTGCCGACAACGCAACCGGTGTGGGCATGCTGCTCGAAATGGCCCGCGTCTGGAGCCTCTTCGATTTGAGCCGCGGCGATGCAGGACTGCCTCACTCCGTAATCTTTTCCGCCGTCACCGCCGAAGAGCAGGGTTTGCTCGGCTCGGAATACCTCGGCCAACATCCACCGGTTCCAGCAGCTCAGATCGCCCTCGATATTAACTACGACATGGTGCTTCCTCTCGGCATTCCGCAGGAGATCGATGTCAACGGAGCGCAGCGGACCAGCTTCTATCCGGCAGTCGAAAAAACAGCGAAGGATTTTGGACTGACCATCGTGCCCGATCCACGCCCATCAGCCGGCAGCTACTATCGTTCCGACCACTTCTCGCTTTCCCGCGTCGGCATCCCAGCATTCTCCATCGACACTGGCACGCTGTACGAAGGTCACGACCGCGCCTGGGGTGAAACCAAGATGAAGGATTTTGTGACCAACGACTATCACAATTTCAGCGACAACTTCCACTCCGACTGGGATTTTGCCGGCAACGCGAAGCTGGTGCGCTTTGGCATGGATCTGGGTTGGCAGGCAATCACTTCCAGAAGGCCGATCGTCTGGAATAAAGGAGATGAATTTGAGGCGGCGCGGCTCGCGAGTGAAAGGCCCTAAATCCGAAAGCCTTCACAAGAATTTGACGAAACCCAGAGCCAAGTTACCCCTCTGATTCATCTAAAAGGTCAAGGAGAAATCATGACTACGACTGCCGTTGATCCGAAAAACGGAAACGCTCTGATTACCCCCACCGACCTCTCTCGGAAGGGAGCCGCCCAGATCGGCGAAGAGCTGCGTGTATTGCTGGCTGATGTATTTGCACTCTATCTGAAAACCAAGAATTTCCACTGGCATATGACCGGGCCGCACTTCCGCGATTACCATTTGCTGCTGGATGAGCAGGCGGATCAGATCTTTGCCATCTCGGACGAAGTCGCCGAACGCGCCCGCAAAATCGGCGAAAAGACGCTTCACTCCATCTCGGAGATTTCCAAGTATCAACGCCTGACCGACAATAACGAGGCTTTCGTCTCGCCTAAGTTGATGCTCGCCGAGCTGCACCAGGACAATCTGCGGCTTGTCGAGTATATGCGGAAGACTCATGAAGTCACATCGGAAATTGGCGATGTAGCCACCACCAGCTTGCTTGAAAACTGGATCGATGAGGGCGAGCGTCGTGCCTGGTTCCTTTTTGAGAGCATCCAGACTGCATAGTTGGCTCGCAACGCACATAAAACACTTAGGCCCGGGTTTCGTTCCGGGCCTTTGTTCTTTGTTGACATGGTGATACAAAATGCGCTCAAGCGAGTAACTCTTATAATCCCACATCACAAATTTTCAATTTTGTACCGTCTTATAATCAGCCCATGTTCGAAATAGCATTGGAATCGAAGGCTATTTCCCAACGGACTCAAATTCAGCGTTCAGCGAGAAACTATTTTGCCTCGTCAAACATATACGGCCAGCCTCCTGCAAAAAGCCTGCATCTCCGAATCAGCCCAGTGCTACCATCTTGAGTTCCAGGTCGATGAGTTGCCCAGCTTTGATTTCGCGCCGGGCCAGTTTGTATCGACAGTGGCGGTCGACGAGCGCGGCAAAACCCAGACTCGTGCCTATTCCATTGCCTCGGCCTCCAGCAGCAATCAGTTCGACCTCTGCGTAAACCGGGTGGAGGGCGGTTTTTTCTCAAACCATCTGTGCGATATGGAACCGGGGGCTACAGTGCAGGTGCATGGACCGCATGGCAACTTCACCCTGCGCCAGCCGCTTACCGACTCGATCTTCATCGCCACCGGAACCGGTATTGCGCCGATGCGGAGTTTCACGCAGTGGCTCTTTCCCGAGCAAGGCGAGCACGCCGGCGAAGACCGCAGCGAAGGGAAGCATACCTGGCTGGTCTACGGCACACGGCACGAGAGCGAGCTCTACTATCGCGACTACTTCGACCGCATCGCCGCCGAGCACGAAAACTTCCACTACGTCACCACCTTGAGCCGTGCCGGCGAAGAATGGACGGGCCATCGCGGTTATGTGCAAGAGTATCTCGGAAACATCGTCGAATCGCGAACTCTGGCAGCCAAGACCTCTGCCGCAGCGGTTACCGGAGCGGTCGCTGAAACAGCGGTTGCTGTTGAAGAGCTGGTCGAAGCTCAGACGCCCGCCTTCGATATTCACACTTATATCTGCGGTTTGAACAATATGGTCAGCGCCGTTCGCGAGCGCCTCACCGGATTCGGCTGGCACAAAAAGCAGATTATCTTCGAGCGGTATGACTAAGAGCGAAGCCGTGGGTGAAATGGATCCTAGTGCTGGAAACCCCACATAAGGACACCGAACACCGTCGAAGCCATCACCACAATAAGCACCAGCAGGCCACAGATGAACCACACGGCCTGCTGTTCTTGTTTTGGCGTGGGTTGTGTAATGCCGAAGAAGTTAATAAATCCGCGCGCGACAGCCCGAAGCAAGCCCATTTCGTACCCGTTATCTCTCAGAACAATCTTACCGGGAAGATGTTCGTTGGTGAGTCAGCGGTCTCGTCCTAGAGATTGAAAAGCTCACGCAAACGCTTCGTCTGCGCCCGGCTGACCGGGATCTCTGTCTGTTTTTTATCGTCCATGCGCAGCTGATAGCTCGACTTGAACCAGGGCACGACCTCGCGAATGTGGTTGATGTTGACGACGTAACCCCGATGCGCACGCCAGAACATGCTCGGATCGAGCAGTTCCAGCAGATCTTCTAACGTGCGGCATTTGGAGTGTCCCTCAACCGTTGGCGTCACAACACGGATAATGCCCTCTTCAATCTCAGCAAAGCAGATCTCGCTTTGATCCACGAGCAGAAGACGGCTCTGCACCTGGACTATCAACTTGTTCGGCGCCGGTCCGCGTGGTGTCGTCTGCTGCCGATGCAGCATTTCGAGTAGCGCATCCATGCCCGCGTCCTTACCCGCGCTGGCGTTGATGCTCGTGGAGCTTTCCTGTCCAGCTTCGGCCAGGCGGGCGCGGGTTCGCTCCACAGCTTGCTGAATACGGCTCTTGTCAAAGGGTTTCAAAACATAGTCAACGGCGTTTACATCGAACGCGCGAACGGCGTACTGATCATAAGCCGTCGCGAAAACCACTTGCGGCAATTTCTGCACGCCACGACGCTCGATAAGCTGCTTCAGCACAGCGAAACCGTCAAGACCCGGCATCTGAACGTCGAGGAATACCACATCAGGCTGAAGGTCTTCGATCAGCTCGACCGCCTCGATGCCGTTAGAACCCTCGCCGAGAATCTCCACTCCGCCGATTGAGTTGAGAAGGAACTTCAGCTCCTCGCGCGCAAGCTGCTCATCGTCGACAACGAGCGCTGTAATAGGTGCAAGGCCGACAACATTGGAGGAAGAATTCATTACCGCATCGTCCTTCGATGCTCCATTTGCCATCGTTCACACCCTCCACGGACGGGCTATCAACAGATCAGCCCGATGCAGAAGCAACGGGCTGACTCTATCAATGCTGACCCTGCCAATCAGGATACTCTTTGTGAACTGGCTCGCGTTGGAAAGTACTTAATCTGCAACTGCACGCAGACGGGCCGGCATATGATCCCTGGCTAGCTCATGTCCGCAACGGGTACAGAACTGGTCCGTCGTTCGCACCGATCGGTAGCAGTTGCCGCAACTCGCCGTAAGCTGATAGGCGCACTGCGGGCAGAAGTGAAACTCATTCTGCACGTGACTTCCGCAGGCCGCACAGCGCGATGTAACCGGCAGCCTCAGTAGGAAATAGAGCACCGCGCCAATCCCACCGGGAAGAATAAAGCAGATCGTCATCCAGAAGCGCGCACTCATCGAACGGCGTGGCGCGTCCTTGCTGACGTAGCCGATCATCAGGAAGTAGAGCGCGGCGAGCAGGCCCCACGACAGATTGAAGTAAATGCGAAGGCCGAGCGGAGCCGGTGCATGATGCCGCTGTGCCGGCAGGATAAACCACCAGTAGTATTCGACCACTGCAAACGCGATCCCGGCGGCGAACATGGACCACACCGGGACCAGTCGTGCGTCTTCGTTCATCGGAAAGGATTGGGGCTCGCGCATGGCTATTGTTGTGTCAGAAACAATCGTTCAGGATTTTCTTCCAAATCTACGTGGTTTGACGGCGGCGCACAATGGGAAGTTGCGGGATGGAGAGATTTTTGTAAGGTTTCGGTAAGGTTTCAAACGTACGAGCCAAGACTAAGGCTCGGAGGCAGGGAACCGCCTCAGGCGCCTCTTGTACATCCGATGAAAACAGGAATGGATGGAACTTAGGAGCGGTGACGCCACCAGCCTGCCACAAGAGCCGCGCCAAGCAGCGTTGGGCAAACGATACAAGCCCAGAGACTCCACTGATTTCCGGGATCGCCTAGGTGCTCACCGGCGATCAGGCTGTCAGTCGCTTCCCAAAGAAGGGGAGTAATCAGCAGCAGGACCACTACCGTGATGGCTAGCGCACGCGCCCTTACGCGGTTTCCGTCCTGCTTGATTTCCCGCATCACACCGAGCGAGCTTTGCACTACCCGGCGGGTACGCATGGCCACGGCGCGTTCGCGGTTGGCATCTCTGCCAGTCAATGAAGCGAGTATATCGGGCCCCAAACCCTGCTCAGCCCCGGAATCTCGTTCCGGAGTTTGCGAGCCCACAACGGGTTGCGACTCCCCGGATTCTATTCCCTGATTCAATGCAGCTCCCGATACGGACCGATCATACACCGGTTTTTGGGTCTATCGTATTTAGTTTTCGGCCTGCGCAAAGCCGGGAGCGTCGAAAAGTCTGGTTTTCATAGACGCAAGACCACGATATAGCCTTGACTTCACAGTGGACAGCGGAGCGCGGGTCACGGTTGCAATCTCTTCCAGTGAAAGATCTTCCTGAAATCGGAGGACGAGGACTTCTCGATAAAGAGGTTCCATCTGCATGAGAGCGGCAACTAACCGGTCGCGGTCTTCCAAACCGGAACACTGATCAAAAGGCGAGGGGCCGTCGGCTGCGATCTCGACACCCATCGGGCGGTCTTCTTCTCCGCAATTCTCAAACAGCTCATCCAGGCTCGACATCGTTCGCTTGCGGCGAAGGTCAATCACCAGGTTGCGCGCGACCGTAAACAACCAGGTGTCGAAGCGGGCCTTGCCGTTAAACTGCCCACCGCGTACCAGCACGCGCATCCAGACTTCCTGAAAGAGATCCTCCGCCTGTTCGCGATTGCTGGTTAGGTACAGCAGGTAGCGCAGCAGGCGGTGTTGATAGCGAAGAATAAGCGTGTCTAGCAGCCCCTCGTCCTGTCGCTTGAGCCCCTGAGCGATCTCAAGGCTCTCCTGGCGAACCAGTTCCTGCGCTTGCCGTGATGTAAGCGGGACTGTGGTAACGGAGGCGTGCATTGACATTACATTCGCTTAGACGATGGAAACGGTTCCAAAGGCCAACTTGTTTCTCTACAAAATTTACCATATACCACAATATGGTAACGACCTCTGACGCAGCCTCGCTACCGCATCGGAACACATCCTCGGGAAGTTCCGGCCAGACAGAACTTACCGCGGCACGATTCCGTCGCCGAAGTAAACTGGGGCAATGCAGATTTTGTACGGTGTCCATCCGGTAGAGGAAGCCCTCAAAGCCGGAAAGCGCCGCTTTGACCATGTCCTGATTGCCCGCGAACGGCGCGACGACCGGCTCGAAGCCATCGTTAACCTCTGCCGTGACCTCAAGATCCGTGTCCGTACCGAGCCCCGTGAAACCCTGACCGATATCGCCCGCACCCAGGCACATCAGGGTGTGGTGGCAATTGTGCGCCAGCAGGAGTTCCTGACCATCGAAGACATCCTCGCTCCAACCGGCGATCCGCGCCTGGTTCTCGCGCTGGATGGCATCGAAGATCCCCAGAACCTGGGCGCGCTCTTGCGCACCGCCGACGGAGCCGGCGTCGATAGCGTGGTGATGACCGAGCGGCGGGCCGCCCCATTAAGCGCGGTTGCCGCCAAGGCTGCTGCAGGAGCCCAGGAGCATCTGCGCATCGCGCGCGTCGTCAACCTCGTCCGCGCTCTGGAAGACCTGAAACGGCAGAACATCTGGGTCATTGGCCTCGATGAGCGCGGAACCACCGATTACGACCGCTTCGATTTCACTGGCGACTGCGTTCTGGTGCTCGGCCGGGAAGGCGAAGGCTTGCACGATCTGGTCCGACGCACCTGCGATCATCTGCTGCGCATTCCGATGGCCGGAGGCGTCAGTTCCCTCAATGTCTCCGCAGCCGGAGCTGTCGTGCTCTATGAGGCATTCCGCCAGCGCCGTGCCAAACAGCGCGCATCCGCCGGATCTGACAAATCCGCGGGCGCTTCGTCCAAACCCAAACGGCTGAAGGGACTCGGTTCTTGACCGCTGCATCACGGGAAGCACTGGAAAGGTTCGAAAAACGGTCATGAAGGCAAACACTCTTCAGCGCATCGGAATGGCTCTGCTTTTCGGCGGAAGCCTGTGCGCCGGAATCTCACTATCTGCCGCTGCGCAGACATCCACAGGCGCGCCGCCTGTTTCCTCGCAATCGATTCAGGACACCCAGAAGAACCAGGACAAGAAAGACAAGATTGTCTTCCAGCGCTCGATCGACGCTGACGGACAGGTCGTCGATGGACCGGGTGCTCAGGGAAATTCCGATAACCCGGCTGCGGCTCTGCAGAATCAATCAGGAATATCTCCCGCGAAACCCTCCGCCGCTGTCCTGTCTGCCGAGGATGCAGAGAGATCTGCAATCGCCTTTACGGATTACGACATGGACGTGCGCCTGCGGCCCGCCGAGAGCCATATTGCAGTTCGCACGCTGGTGTCAGTACGCAATACCGGCAAAACGCCGCTGCAGCATCTGCGGCTGCAGATCGGTTCCGAACTCAACTGGGAGTCGATCCGCATCAACAGCCAGCCGATGCCGTTCGCTGCCGCCGTTCTGAACTCCGACGCGGATCATACGGGGCAGCTTCACGAAGCAGCAGTCACCCTGGCGACTCCGCTGGCTCCCGGAGCCGAAGTTCAGGTGGATGTAACGTATTCAGGCGCTATCAAGCAGTCGTTGAAACGCCTGCTCGCCATCGGCACCCCGGAAGAAGTTGCCGAAACCTCCGACTGGGATCGCATCTCAACCGATTTCACCGGCCTGCGCGGATTCGGCAGTGTCGTCTGGTATCCCGTGTCCTCCGTTCCAGTCATTCTCGGCGACGGCAACCGGCTCTTTGACGAGATAGGCCAACACAAGCTGCAGCTCTCCGGAGCGCACTTGCGCCTGGCTCTTACCGTCGAATCCCCGGCGGCCCAGGCTCCCGATATCGCTCTGGTCAACGGGCATCCGGTTACACTCACATCCTCCTCTTCCGCCGACCCATCCCTGCCGGTCATCTCCACTGGGCGAATCGAAGAAACCACCATCGGTTTCGAAGCCCTCAGCTTGTTCCTCGCCCGGCGCAATCATCATGCCTCGGGCGATATCGACCTCTGGACGCGCATCGACACCGAATCCAACGTGACCTCGTGGAGCACTGCCGCAAACGATGTCACGCCGTTTCTGCAGGGCTGGTTGGGCAAGAGCCCACGCACCCGCCTCACCGTTCTGGACCTGCCGGACGACGGCGACATTCCCTTCGAGACCGGTTCGATGCTCGCGACGCCCGTTCGCTCCGCCTCTGAAGATGTGCTGAACGGCGTTATGGCTCACGCGCTTTCCCATGCCTGGGTCAACTCCCGCCGCGCCTGGCTCAGCGAAGGCGTAGCCCACTTCATGGGTACACTCTGGGTCGAAAAGAAGCTGGGCCGCAATCGCGCTTTGGCCGCACTCGACAACTCGCGTGAAGCACTGACGCTCATCGAACCTGAAAGCCCGGGCGAAAGCGACGGAGAACCACTTATTTCCTGCATTTCTCCGGCCTACTATCGCACCAAAGCGACCTACGTCTTCTGGATGTTGCGTGAGCTGGTCGGCGACGAGACGCTTTCAGCAGCCTTCCGCGCCTACGACCCGGCAAAAGATACCGCCCCCGACGCCTTTGAAAAACTCATCGAGCAGGCAGGTCCACGACATGACCTGAGCTGGTTTTTCAACGACTGGGTCTACCACGATCGCGGCCTGCCCGATCTCTCCATTGGCGAGGTCTACCCCACGCCTGCCTCCGTTGGCGGCTCTTACCTGGTGGCAGTAGATGTAGCCAACAACGGCTACGCAGCGGTCGAGGCTCCATTGCAGGTGATCACCGCCGACACCAGCATCACGCAGCACATCATGCTGGCTGCTCGCAGCAAGATCGTGCAGCGCATCTTGATTCAGGGCAAGCCCACAGAGGTGCGTCTCAACGACGGCACCATCCCCGAAACACAGGCGACAGTGCATGCCAAGACGCTTACGGATGCTCCTGCCAAGCCTTGATCGCAGGCCATCACTCGGTCAAGTCCTCAGGACTGGCCGAGTGCCTTTGCAATCCCCGCCTCAACTAACGGATTCATGATCGCGTACCCGGCCGGATTGGGATGCACTCCGTCGTGGCTCAGATTCGCCGGTAATCCTCCGCGGCTATCCACCATGGCCGAGTAGAAATCAACGTACACATCGCCATTGCTGTCGGCGTAATCCTTAATCCACTTGTTGATAGCGACGATCTTGGGTGCAGGCTCGCGTCCGGGCCGCCACGGAAAATCGTACGCAGGCAGAATTGAACAAAGGACGACGCGGATATGGTGCACGCGCGCCAACTCCGCCATCGACGCCAGGTTCGCCTCGGTCTGCTCGGCCGTCATATCGCCGGTGTTACCCGCCACGTCGTTTGTGCCTGCAAAAATCACCACCGCGCTGGGCTTCAGATCGATCACATCCTGCCGGAAGCGCAGCAGCATCTGCGGCGTAGTCTGGCCGCTGATACCGCGATCAATCCACGGCTTGCCAGGGAAGAAGCCGGGATTCGCCGGGCTGGCATCCGTCCCATGGTTCATCCAGCCTTGAGTGATAGAATCGCCCATGAATACAACACGTTTCTCGTCCTTTCCCGGCTGCGGCAAAGCCATGTCTTCCTCATAAAATCTCTTCAGATTCGGCCAGTCCTTCAGCATGACTTCGGTTTGCGCTTTGTATTGCTGAAGCGCTTCGATTTCTTTCGGCGTAAGGGCCGGCGCGGCCGAAGTTGTATTGGCTTGTTGAGCCATAGCCGGAGCAACCAGCAGGGCAACCAACAGGCCCATCGCACTCACGGTTGCCCATCGCCGCATGTGACCGAAATCAAGACGCTTCTCTCCGCACACAGGTTCAACCTGCATCTGGTAATCCCTCCATATCGGTTACTTGCTAACTGATTTATTCAGCGCGCGGTGCCCTATATCGCGCCGGTAGTACATGCCTTCGAACTGAATTTTTTCGATCGCCGCATAGGCGCTATCCAGTGCCTGCCGCAGTGTATCGCCCGCAGCGCACGAACACAGCACGCGGCCTCCGCTGGTGCGAAGTACTCCACCAGAGATCGCCGTTCCCGAGTGAAAGACCTGCACCTCGGGGACACGGTCTGCCTCCGCTATGCCCATAATTTCGAATCCCGTGCGGTAGCTGCCCGGATATCCTCCCGAGCTAGCAATCACACATGCGCTCGCTCCCGGTGACCACCGCAGTTCCGTTTCCTCCAGATGTCCCTCAACGCAGGCCTCCAGCACGTCGATCAGGTCCGACTCTAGCCGCAACAGAATCGCCTGCGTCTCCGGATCGCCAAAGCGGGCATTGAACTCAAGCACTTGCGGCCCGCGTGCCGTCATCATCAGGCCCACATACAGTACACCGATAAACGGCGCATCTTCTGAGGCCATGCCAGCCACCGTCGGACGCGCTATATGTTTCAAAATCCATTCCTGCATGTGCGGTTCGAGGATTGAGTCGGAGGTATAGACTCCCATGCCGCCGGTGTTCGGTCCTGTATCGCCCTCACCGATGCGCTTGTGATCCTGCGCGGCCAGCAGAGGCTTCACATCCTTGCCATCCGTCAGGCAGAGAAAGCTGACCTCATCTCCCTCCAGAAACTCCTCGATGACCAATTGCTGTTCCTGTGACCCCAGCAATTTCCCGCTGAAAAGACCATGCGCGGCCTCAAGCGCAGCCCGCTTCGACTGGCAGATAACCACGCCCTTGCCTGCCGCAAGCCCATCCGCTTTGACCACAATAGGAGCGTGGAAGAACTCAATTGCTTTCTCGACTTCTTCCGTTGAATTGCAAACCGCATAGTTCGCTGTTGGAATCTGATGCCGCTGCAGAAACCGCTTGGCAAACGATTTACTCGTCTCCAGCATCGCAGCAGCCTTGCTGGGACCAAAAACCCGAAGACCAAACGCCGTAAGCGCATCCACAATACCAAGCGATAAAGGCAATTCGGGACCGATGATTGTCAAATCCGGCATTTCCGCCGTAGCCACTGCAACCATTGCATCCAGATCGGAAAGCGAAACAGGCACCAGACGCGCAATCGACGCTATGCCGCCATTGCCTGGCGCACACACCACTTCAGAGACTTTCGGGCTCTTCGCAACCGCCCAGGCAAGCGCGTGTTCCCGCCCGCCGGAACCAAAAATCAGAACTTTCATGACTCCACTAGCCTAGCGTACTAGCCTAGTGTATTTGACCGGTTGCGATGGACCGAAGAGCCTCTTCGCTATACTTCGGCTATAGCATTTTCGGAATTGGTGTAGACCGAAACCACAGCATTCGAGTGGATTTTTCCTCAAGAAAATCCACCTGTTGATGCTTTTGGAAAATCCAAAATAACTCCGAAAATGCCTTAGCCGGAGAAACATCGGACTCATTCATGAGTGGCAATCTCAAAAGCTACGCTGTCCAGCAGGAGCGCAAGGCCCGGCGCGAGGCGCAGCGCATCCAGTTCACGCGCAATCAGGCTATCGGGCTACTGCTCGCAGCGGGCGTAGTGCTGGCCTGGCGCCTGCTGCATACGCCCTCCGAATGGCTCTTTCCCCCAGGCTGGTGGCGGCTGTGGTAGCGAACGTGACCATAAGCCCGCAAAATCAACCTCGAAATCCCGATCCGCTCGCAATCCTCATCCTCGGTCCCACCGGCAGCGGCAAAACATCTCTGTCGCTCGCTCTCGGCGAAAGGCTCAACGGCGAGATCATCAGTTGCGACTCCGTCGCGGTCTATCGCGGCATGGATCTCGGCTCAGCCAAGCCTACCCGCGAAGAACAAGCCAAACTCCCACACCACCTGATCGACGTTACCGATCCCGACCAGCCATATACCGCTGGCGAATACTCGCGTCAGGCGCGGCAAGCCATGCGTGAGATCGTCTCACGAGGTCACACACCCATTGTCACCGGAGGCACTGGCCTCTATCTGCGCGCACTCACGCTCGGGCTCTTTCCCGGCCCGAAGCGCGATGAAGACCTGCGTCTTCGTCTCAATCGCTCGCAAGAGCGCCATGGCGCAGGGTGGCTGCATCGCCTTCTCAAACGGCTCGACCCCGAATCGGCAACGCGTATTCACGCCAACGATACCCCCAAGCTTATCCGCGCCATCGAGGTCTGCCTCGCCGCAGGGCAAACTCTTACGGCTGCTTTCACCGAAGGCGAACATCCGGGGCGCAATCCTCTGACTGGCTTTCGCCTGTTGCGAATCGGCCTCAACCCACCGCGAAAACTGCTCTATGAGCGCCTGAACGAACGCGCAGCAGCAATGTTCCATGCCGGGCTGGTCGAGGAAACTCGCAGCCTTCTGGAGCAGTACGGGCGCGTCAAGGCGCTCGACGCCCTGGGCTATCGCCAGGCCATGACAGTCATTGACGGAATCTCAACACTGGACGAAGCGATTGCCGCCGCCCAGCAGGGCCATCGCAACTATGCCAAACGCCAGCTGACCTGGTTTCGGCGCGAGCCGGATGTGTATTGGATTGATAATTTTGGCGATATGCCGGCGGCACAAAGCACCGCTCTCCAGTGGGTAGAAGATAGAACCTCGAACACAACCGGTCGTCTGGCGCATCTTTTAGACTGAAGCGTTGGAAAGACAGATCTCGCCTCGCGGCAATCAGCCGCAAGACGTTGCCTGTCATGAAAGGAACACACTTGCCTGAGACAATTTACGACGTCGCTATCATTGGCAGCGGCCCTGCTGGCTACACTGCGGCTATCCGCGCCGGGGAATTCGGCCTCAAAGTAGCGCTTATTGAAAAGAACGATCAGATGGGCGGCACCTGCCTGCATGTAGGCTGCATCCCCACCAAGGCACTGCTCTTCCACGCCGAGGTATGGGATCACCTCAAGCACGCAGCCGACTATGGCATCGACAATGTCACATCTCCGCAGGTGAACTGGCCCAATGCCCTCAAGCGCAAGAATGCAATCATTCAGAAGCACGTCAAAGGCCTTGAATTTCTTATGCGCAAGAACAAGGTCAACGTCATCGAGGGCTACGGACGTCTGACAGGCCCTGCGAAAGATGGCATTCACACCGTCAGCCTCTACACCGAGGGCGGAGGCGGCGCAGCCGGCGAGCAAACCACGCTGCAAGCAAAAAACATCATCGTCGCCACCGGTTCTGAAGCCAAGCTGCTGCCCGGCCTCGAAGCCGACACGCGCATCCTGACCAACATCGAGATTCTCTCCATGGCTGACGTGCCCAAATCGCTGATCGTCATCGGCGCAGGAGCCGTCGGTGTCGAGTTCAGCTCTATCTTCCGCAGCTTCGGCAGCGAGGTCACCATCATCGAATATCTGCCTCGCCTTGTTCCCGTAGAAGACGAAGAGATCTCCAAAGAACTCACGCGGCAATTCAAGAAGCGCGGCATCGATGTAAACACCGGAGCGAAAGTTGAATCCGTCGAAAAAACTGAAACAGGCGTCAAAGTGACCTGGATCGGCTCCAACGGCAAGCAGCAGGTCAAGGAAGCCGAGAAGGTTCTGATCGCCGTAGGCCGCGCACCACGCATCGGAAACATCGATATCGACAAGACCAAGATCGAGCTGGACCGCGGCTTCATCAAGACCGGCGAAGCGATGGAAACCGCAGAGCCGGGCATCTTCGCCATCGGCGATATCGTAGCCGGCATGCCCCAGCTCGCCCACTCGGGTGCAATGGCGGGCATGGTCGCCGTCGCTAAAATCGCAGGCAAGCCTTATCGGCCAATCCGCCGCGACCGTATCCCGGGCTGCACTTATACGGAACCGCAGATCGGCTCCGTAGGTCTGACCGAAGCTGCGGCCAAAGAAAAAGGCCACGAAGTCAAGGTAGGGAAATTTCCCTTTGCCGGAAACTCCAAGGCCACCATCGTCGATTCACACGACGGCTTTGTAAAAATCGTCTCCGATACCAAATACGGCGAGATTCTCGGCGTTCACATCATCGGGCCTCAAGCCACCGAAATCATTTCCGAAGCCGTCGTCGCCATGGATCTCGAAGGTACAGTCGATGAGCTCATGTACACCATCCACGCCCATCCAACGCTGAGCGAATCCATGCTCGACGCCTACGGCGCTGTCAACGGACTCGCTATCAACGCATGATCCTCAACCACTCACAAATGAAATCGCACGGTCGTCCATTCCGAAGGCCGTGCGATTTCTCTTTACAGCCGCAGATAAACCCCCAACATCGGCTCTGCTGTGTGTGTAAATGAGTTCGTCGAAGTATATAGCTGCGAAAGATCAGGCGCTTTATAGAGGTTGCCGCGATATTGAAAACGCACGCCGAGATGAGGTAGCAAACCCCAGTCGAGGCCAGCGCCGTAGACATACACAGCCTTGGTGACAGTACGCGTATCAGTGCCGCCCTGCGGCACATCGAAGAGCGCACCAACACCCAATACACCAAATGGCCGGAAACTGCCCACCTTCACATGCGGCACCCAGTCCGCTGTGATCTCATGGGCATCCGCCGAGACCGATTGTGGAATGACGGAAGTGCACTCAGTACCCGAACAAGGAGACGAGTAGGTTTGATTCGCGCGGTTGTAGGAATACGTAGCTTCAAAACCAACGATTGGGTTGCGGAGATGCCGAACCTCAATCAAACCGCCCGCGGCATTTGCAGGACTCTGAGTCGTTCCGTTCCCATTCGTCGTGCCACTGAATGCACCGTACAGGCTCAGTCCAACATCCGTCTGCGCCAGAGACGGAAGACAGCTAAACGCAAAAGCACCTGCTATGAAAAGAAAACGCCGTATAAAAACCGACCGCATATGACCTCCGGAACACCCAAACACCTGAATTTCAGACTCACGTCTGCGTGATTGGACGCATTCCGGGATTCCTGGTTTGTTTGCATATCCAGAAGAGAATCTGTGTAAAAACTTACTTCGGCTGCGAATCGGGCTTTTTCGTATTGTCAGGGGAATTCGTAATTTCGGTGCCGTTATAGAGAATCGTGCTCGTCGATCCGAACTGCTTGTAATCGGTATATTTTACCGTCTGCCGAACGTGAACATCGTCGGACAGATAGCCATTGCCAGCGGTAAAGTGCAGCACGCCGTCACCCTTCGTATACGTCGGGAACCAGTTCTTACCGTCGATCTCTTCGCGATATGTGGTGAAAGGCGTAGACAGGTCCTCATGCCCCTTGCGCAGATCGTCCGGCACATTCTTGCCATTCGTGATCACAATCTGCAACTCCTCGGTATCGACCCAGATCTTGCCCTGGAAATACCGTTTACCCTTCTCGATCACCTTCGGCGAAACATCGAAGACGTAGCACTCTACCTGGTCCACTTTCTGCTTGCCGACATACTTGATGTCGTACTGCGAAGCATCCTGCGTTGTCAGCACAAACGGCAGCCGCTGCTCGATATCCTGAAAATCCGCCGGAGACATGGCAATGCGCTGAAGCGTGTTCGGCGGCGCATCCACGACATGCTCCGTACGGCGGCCATCGGGAGTAAAAATGATGTCATCAACCTCGAAATATTCTCCATCCACCTTGCCGTCATCGTCGATCGTTTGTACCTTTACCGCCCGCCGGTAAGTGTAATGATTCATCGCCTCGCGAAACTCTGATTCCTTGGCGGTGAACTTCTTGACGATCTCCTCGGGCGAAATAGAAGGAGGCGTCAGATCCATTGGCCCGTAACCCGAGTCGAGCGGCATAGGCGAATAAGAGACCGTCGCATTCGGATCGCGTTTCTTTTTATCTTTCGCCCAGCTAACGGCGCATCCGGCCATCAAGGCGCATACCAGCGCAATCCTGATAGAACGTCGCAGCCATGCCCTGCAGAATGTCTTCGTTAACACCCGAAACTCCATTGCTCCCTTGACTGGACACCGGTGGACACCAGCCATGGAAGTCTAAACAGCCTGCTAAGTGTAATTTCGCGCCGGGCACGCGCCCTTTGCGTCTACAACTTTAGACGCATACTCCCGCTCACCGGTAGACCCGATCATAAAATCAGTCTCAAGCTTGGTAAGGCTTATGCTATTACTGTTTTTTCAATAATTTGTAGACACTCGAACCTTACCTGTGGTCTCCTTTCGAAATTGACAGCAGCCAACGGAAGCTCAGGACTACCGGTTTGAAATGTTGAAACCATATTTGCTCTTGGATTCGCAGTCTCCTGAGCGGTCTCTCGCACTGTACTTGCAGCCGTTACCAGCTACAGGCTTTATCCCGAGACCATACCGTTCGACAGGCATTTCGTAAGAAAACCATAACCAGCAAATTGCTTTTCTGGATGCGCAGCCGACAATCCGTTAGAAGATAGTAGTCAGCATCCGCAATCGAACTCCGGTGAGCACGAAGCGGTGATTGCCTGCACCAGTCTGTCTCACAGGGAACTACGCACTTCGCTATTGCATAAGCGCAACAGTCGGATCATCGTATTCGCTGCCTCCACCAGAGGAGTCTGAGGTCTTTCCTTCATGTTCGACGACTACCAGATTCCCGCAATTCTGTTGATCGCCGCGCTCCTGCTCGCCTTTTCTTACCTGCATTCGCGCTTCCGCAGTGTTCGCACACTCTTGTGGCTACTGGCCCTCAGTTGCGCTGAGCTTCAGTCGTTGCTGCAGTGGATGGTCGGCCATTGGCTGGTTCCCACCGGAGGGCACGTCCCGTCCGCGGTTATGTGGCTCACCGTCGGTTCCGAATCTGCCTTCATGCTCAGCTCGGCCTTCTTCCTGGCCTCTCTCTCGCCAATCAGCTTCAAGCTTGGCAAGCTCGAAATTCTCTACGTCGTCCCCTACACCATCCCCATTCTCCTCTACTCCGTCCTTTACTACGGCGTCACGCTTCCGACAGGAAAGACCTTCCTCTGGGCCTACGCATTTCTGGCGTTCTGGGCCGCTGCCGTAGCCGTACTTTGGGGTCTGCGCAAAGGACGTGTTCCCCTCTGGCTGGCCGCGCTGGTCGTCGGTTTTACTACCGCCCTCGGAATCGTGTTTTTCATTCAGCGCGATGTGCATCTGCCGTTGCTGGTCGTCGAAGCCGGCAATATGTTCATGACCACTCTGCTGGTCTGCTACACCTTTCCACGCCTCTCTCCGGGCGTATTTCTCACTTCATCCGGTTTCGTCCTCGTCGCCATTCCACCTTTCTTTCAATTAGTCAATCCCTTCGTCCCGTTCGATTCAGCAACCGTAGTGCTGGCGCGAATGGTCATTCTCGGCAAGATCATCGTTGCCATGGGATTGATTCTGCTCGTCCTGGAAGACGAGGTCGACAAAAACGAGGACGCACAGCGTCGAGAACGGCGCGTCCGCATGGAGCTCGAAGCCTACGCCAGGCCTGCTCTGACCGCGCGCAGCCTGGAAGAGTTCGATCGCGCTTCCAGCCGTTTCTGCCACATGATCGTCGAGAACAGTTGCTTCCACACTGCGGGGCTGTTGGTGCGTACGGCTGCCAATTCTTTCACACTGGCTGGATTTGCCGGCATGGATGGTGCGACCGCGGGAGCCCTGGACGCCCTCGCTCAACGGCTTCCCGCAACCAGCCTTGAAGACTGCTCCGAACCCCTCGTCCCGCAAAGCTCCGGCCTCAATCTCGATCTGACACCGTGGCTCGCGCCGGGCGATGATTTGGAACGGCTGAGCATCACTCACCTCGGCGCAGTACCACTGCGAGGCCCCGATCATACGATCGAGGGCGCGATTCTTATCAGCAGTCCGGCAGTCCCCGTCGAAACACTGCATGCCGAAGACCTGATGCCGCTTGAGATCCTTGCCGGCCGCCTGCAGGCCGCGCGCGCGCAAGCCATGATGCTCGGCAAGCTGATCGACTCGGAACGTTTCGCAGGCGTCGGCCAACTCGCCAACAACGTTGCGCAGCAGCTCAATAATCCTCTGACAGTCATCCTTGGATATTCGGCCCTGCTTGAAGAATCCGTACCTACGCCCGCAGACAGGCGCGCAGCCGAGGCCATCACACAGGAGTCGCGCCGGATGAAAGGCATCCTCGACCGCCTCGCCCGCTTCAGCCGCATCTCTTCCGAGCGCTATAGCGCCTTCTCCCTCGCCGATCTCATCACCGATGTGGAGCAGATGCACCGCACCGATTTTCTGCGCAACGCCATTGAATTCCGCATGTCGATCGAACCAGACATGCCACAGATCTTCGGCAATGCACATCAGCTTCGTCAGGCGCTACTGCACGCCACACAATACGCAATCGATACTGTCATGCGCGTCGAACCCAACCAGGAACGATCCATCCGCATTGAAGCCACATCCTCCGTCCCGGAAGATGGGCGCGTCCACATTCTGATCGCGCATTCAGGCCAGGGGTTTCCGCATCCAGAGCGCGCCTTCGATTCGCTTTCATCAGGCTTTGGAGGCGCCGATTCTCCCGGCATTGGTCTCAGCCTCTGCGCCGCCATCGTTCGCGAGCATCGCGGCAACATCTCCGCCATCAACTACACTCCCACCGGCGCGGGCATCCTGCTCGACCTGCCTGTGAGCTGATCTCTTCCTCCTTTTCACACTTCGTACTCATACTTCACACTTGCCCTTCGCCATGTAAACTTCCCTTTCCGCGCTGTACGCTGCGGACGGGAAGGATTGCATGCGGAATCGTTCTTTGCTCATGCTGGCCGCGTTTGGCGCATTGTTGATGCCTCTAGCAGCTTCAGCCCAATCAGCAGCCAAGCGGCCAATGACCTTTGAGGACATGATGAAGATGCGCCGCCTGGGCGACACCGACGTCTCACCCGACGGCAAATGGCTGCTCTACTCCGTCACCGACGTCGACCTCGCCGCCAACACCCGCACACCCAAAATCTGGATTCAGCCGATAGGCGGCAGTCGAGAGCCAAGAGTAGTCTCCGTCACCAAACCCGGCGACGGCAATGCGCGCTTCTCTCACGACGGCAAACACATCCTCTTCCTCTCCAACCGTCTCGGCACACAACTCGTCTACGTCGCCGACTTCGACCCCGCCACCGGCGAAACCTCCAACGCCGTGAACCCCACGCTCGGCCACCTCTACCACGCAGATACATTAGGCGAACAAACACCGCTGCTCGATGAAGACAGCGCCATCTGGTCACCCGACGGCCAATCCATCGTCTTCACGGCAAAGGTCTATCCCGACTGCCCAGCCATCACACCTGACAATCAGGCCGCGGCAACATGCGATATGGACCGCGATGCCGAGCAAGCCGCAAGCAAGGTCAAGGCCCGCATCTTCACTCACCTGCTCTACCGCCATTGGAACGCCTTCACCGGCGACAAGCGCAGCCATCTCTTCCTCATGGATGTGGCCACCGGCAAAATCCGCGACCTCACGCCAAACGATCCGCATGACGTCCCACCCTTCTCACTCGAAGGCGGCTGCGGCTGCGCCATCTCACCCGACTCGAAAGAACTCGCCTTCACCGAAAACCTCGACCCAGAACCAGCCATCAGCACCAACTCCGACATCTTCACGCTCGACCTGACAAACCCCACAGCCAAGCCAGTCAAGATCAGCACCAGCCCCGGCGGTGACCTCGGTCCCGCTTACTCACCCGACGGCAAATATCTAGCATGGCGATCACAAGCCCGTGCGGGATACGAGAGTGATAAATTCCGGCTAATGCTGTACGACCGTTCCGCGAAATCAACTAAGGAATTGCTTCCAAAATTTGATCGATGGGTTGACGAATTTATCTGGGGACACGAGAAAGAGTCGATCCATACTGCTCCCGCTGATATCTATGTCGTTTCAGGTAATCAGGGCGAGGCAGACATTTTCGGTTTAGATATTGATGCACGCTCTGCGATGCTCATCGCACACTCTGCAGAGTTCAGTGGTATCAACACAGTTGTTTGGCAGCCTTCGCCCATCAGTCAATCTAGCGAACAATTGGTTGTCAGTGAAATGCATGTCGATCGGCCATCGGAGATAGTGCGGCTGGAATCAGTCGGACCAATTGAGCACCTGAAGAATCAACCTGAGGGGGTTCGATCTATATCGATAAATTATCAAGAAGATCAGATCACCCATCTCAACGATTCTCTCCTTGCCCAACTCGACCTCCCCAAGATGGAATCCTTCTGGTTCCCCGCCTCCGACGGCACCAAAGTCCAAGGCTTCCTAATCCGCCCACCCAACTTCGACCCCAACAAGAAATACCCCGTAAAATTCCTGATCCACGGCGGCCCGCAGGGCGCATGGGGCGATAGCTGGAGCTACCGCTGGAACCCTGAGCTCTTCGCCGCCAACGGTTACGTAGTCATCATGATCAACCCAGGCGGCAGCACGGGCTACGGCCAGGCCTTCATTGACCGAGTCAACGGCGACTGGGGCGGCAAGCCCTTCACCGACCTCATGACCGGCCTCGACTACGCCGAGCAGCATTACCCCTTCATCGACAAGAACCGCGAATGCGCCCTCGGCGCCAGCTACGGCGGCTATATGGCCAACTGGATCCTTGGCCACACCAACCGCTTCAAGTGCATCGTCAGCCACGACGGCATGTTCAACGCCGAATCCGCCTTTGGCTCAACCGAAGAAGACTGGTTCAACACCTGGGAATTTAAAGGCCACCCGTGGGACTACTACGGCAAACCTGACGATCAGAATCCCTTCCGCAAATGGTCCCCATCCCTCTCAGCAAAGAATTTCAAGACACCTACACTCGTAGTCCATAGCCAACTCGACTACCGCCTCGACGTCAGCGAAGGCTTCCAGCTCTTCGACACCCTCCAACTCCTCCACATCCCCAGCAAAATGCTCTACTTCCCCGACGAAGGCCACTGGGTCCTCAAACCCCAAAACTCCCAGCTCTGGTACAAAACCGTCAACGACTGGGTCGACCAATGGACAAAGTGAGACCCAATGGACCAAACCCCAATGAACCAAACAAGGATCAGCGGCCATGGAAGAGAGCTCAGCCCACCTCATCCACCGCACGCTCGCCGCATCCGCTGCAATCCTCGTCAGGCCCCAGGCCCAGCGCCAAAGGCGCGACACTATCCCAGCCCAGGCCATCGGCCTGGGTGCACGAAGATAGAGAGAGACATGAGGGCTGAAAGCCCGCTCTAAACTGATCTCTCTGTGTGAACGCTTATGCCCTTTGGCCGCACTTCAAAACGAACAGATCCACTCGACGAACCCACCCTCCACGAGTACGCTCTAAAATCCCTCGGCCGCAAGATGCGCTCCGAAGCCGAACTCCGTCGCCTCATGCAATCCAAAGTAGAGCCCGGCGAAACCGGCTCCGCCAAAATCACCCGCGTCCTCGCAAAACTCAAAGAATACGGCCTGCTCAACGACACAGCCTTCGCCGAAACTTACGCCCGCCTGCGCCAGGAAAACGAAAAATTCGGCCCGCGCCGCGTCCGTCAGGACCTCGCGCAAAAGGGCGTAGCCAAGCCCATCATCGAAGAGACCATCGAAGCCCGCTACGAAGCCGTAGACGAAGAAACCCTCGCCCGCCAATACCTCGACCGCAAGCGCCTGCGCAAACCCGAGAATGAAAAAGAAACCGCCCGCATCCTGCGCCGCATGGTAGGAGCAGGTTTCTCCACCAGCATCATCTACAAAGTCCTGCGTCAGTGGAATCTACCCGAGGAGTCCTTGTCCGCCATTGAAGGCCTCGATGTGGAAGCCTCCGGGGAATAAGACGAGCGCATCCGTCGCCATAGATCGCTACAGATCGCCATAGTAGGATGGAGTAAGACCATTGCCCGGTAAACCGGTTCGGTTTTGGGCCAATCGAGGCGTCTCTTCAAGAGCGTTTTCGTTGCGAGATCATCTCCAACCTGTTCCCCCCACGGGTGCTCATGATCGAAGAAAGTCTTTCAGACAACAAGGTTTGGGAGCTGTGTATCGTCGGCTCCGGACCTGTGGGCATGGCCACGGCGCTCGAGTGCGAGAAGCTCGGCCAGGATGTGCTGCTTCTCGAGGCTGGCGATGCCTCGTTCGACCCATCCGCCGCCAGTGATTCGCATGCAGAAATCGTCGATCCCGACCGCCATGCACCGATGGAGATTGCTGTCTGCCGGGCGCTCGGCGGAACCTCCTGGACCTGGGGTGGCCGTTGCGTTGCCTACGATGACGTGGACCTGATGCCGCGCGAGTTCGTGCCCAACGCGCCCTGGCCAATAAGCCATGGCGAGATTCGTCCCTGGTACCAGCCCGCGACGGACTACCTGTTTTGCGGCGGAGACCGTTTTGAAATACCGCTGGGAAGAAAGCTGAGTGGTGGATTGACGTTGGACTGGGTCGAGCGATGGGCTCGCGAGTCCAGGGTCATCCTGCTCCATCGCGAACGCCTGCTTGCATCCAAGCGAATCCACATCAGCTTGAAAAGCGTCGTTACGCAGATCAATCTAGGCCCGCGCAACAGCGTGGGCGAGCGGCCGCTCCAGAGCCTTACGGTAAAGACGCCAAACGGTGATGCTACCGTGCGTGCCCGCCGCGTCATACTAGCAATGGGTGGAGTGGAAACCACCCGCCTGTTGCTCCACACCCAGCAGCAATGGCCTGAGCTGGGCGGTGGTATTGATGGCCCGCTGGGCCGGTACTACATGGGCCATATCTCGGGGAAGATTGCGAGCATCCTCTTCAACGATTCCAAGACGGTCACCGATCTGGACTTCAAGCTCGACAGTACAGGCGCCTACATCCGTCGGCGATTCATGCTAACCGCGGAGACGCAGATACAGCATCGCGTTCTCAACACGGCATTCTGGCCTGACAATCCTGCCTTTTACGATCCCAGCCACAAGAGTGGAGTTCTGTCCTCGGTCTTTCTCGCGCTCGCTTTTCCGCCGACCGGCCGGCGGCTTTTGTCGGAAGCCATTCGCCTCGCACACACCGGACCACGGCCATACCGGCTCGGAGCACATCTGCGCAATGCAATCCTCGGCGCTCCGCGCGGCGCGGTGGATATCTATCGAATTCTCCGTGATCGTTTCATCCGCAAGCCCAAGAAACCCGGATTTCTGGTTCCCAATGCGGGCAGAAAATACGCCCTGCACTATCACGCCGAACAGGTGCCCGATCCGGAAAGCCGGATCAGCCTCAGCAGCGAGCGAGACTCGTTCGGCCTGCAACGCGCGCAGATTGATCTCCGCTTCACCGAGCAGGACGTTCAGAGCGTTCTGGACTCTCATGCACTGCTCGACCAGGCACTGCAATCTAGCGGCATCGGACGCCTCGAGTATTTCTACGAGGGCCAGGATTTACGCAAGAAAGTCTGGGCTCAGGCAGCGGACGGCTTCCACCAGGTAGGGTCAACCCGCATGGGAACAGACCCGGCTCAGAGCGTCGTCGATCCGGACCTCAAAGTGCACGGCGTCGACAATCTCTACGTCGCTTCGAGCAGTGTCTTCCCAACGTCGGGCCAGGCCAACTCTACACTGTTGGCCGTAGCCTTTGGATTGCGGTTGGTTCATCACCTCCACAATTCAACTCATGAGTTGTCTACGGCTGACCACGCTTCACAACCAGCCTGACCGCAGCTTTCGCACGATCCGGCCGCACAACCATTCATCTGCGGCCACCCTCCTCTCACTCCTCCGTTCCTTCTCACTCGAATTCATCCGGCCTGGAATGACATCCTTCCCCGGGCGCCAATTACACTTGAATAGCCATGCAATACCGCTCAGGTAACGAAATCCGCGAGACATTTCTGCGCTTTTTTGAGTCCAAGGACCACCGCCGCGTAGCCTCGTCCTCACTCGTCCCGGCCAACGACCCCACGCTGCTCTTCGCCAACGCCGGCATGAACCAGTTCAAAGACGTCTTCACCGGCGCAGAAAAGCGCGACTACACCCGCGCCACCACCTCGCAGAAGTGCGTCCGCGCCGGCGGCAAGCACAACGATCTCGAAAATGTCGGCTTCACCCGCCGCCACCACACCTTCTTCGAGATGCTAGGCAACTTCAGCTTCGGCGACTACTTCAAGCACGACGCCATCGCCTACGCATGGGAGCTCGTCACCAGCCCCGAGTGGTTCGGCATCGATAAAGACAAGCTCTACGTCACCATCTTCGAAGGCGACCCGGCCAACGGCGTCCCGCGCGATGACGAAGCCGAGCAGTACTGGATCGAAACCGGCGTCCCCAGAGAGCGCATCTTCGCCATGGGAGCCAAGGACAACTTCTGGCAGATGGGCGAAACCGGCCCCTGCGGCCCCTGCTCCGAAATCTTCTACGACATGGGCCTCGAAGCCTCCGAATCCACCGGCCCCGACGGCAAGCCACTCGACCTGCCCTTCCCGCAGGACGAAGCCCGCTACGTCGAAATCTGGAACCTCGTCTTCATGCAGTTCGACCGCTCCGCCGCAACCGACCCACTCGGCAAGACAATCGGCTACAAGCTCACCCCACTACCTAAGCCCAGCATCGATACCGGCATGGGCCTTGAGCGCACCGCCGCAGTGATTCAAGGCAAGCTATCGAACTTTGAAACCGACCTCTTCACGCCACTGATCCTTCGTGCTGCTGAACTAACGAATTTCAAATTCGATGAACCCAATGAGAGTAGCCGTAGATCGGCAGCGCTAGTAGAACCGTTAACAGAAGAATTTTTGCAACAAGTCAGATTGCATCAAGCTCTTCAAAGCGCCAGTCTTCGCATCATCGCCGATCACGCCCGCGCCGCGACTTTCCTCATCAATGATGGTGTCCTACCTTCCAACGAAGGCCGCGGCTACGTCCTGCGCAAAATCCTCCGCCGAGGCATCCGCCACGGTCACTTGCTAGGACAGGAACAGCCATTCCTGTTCCAGATGGTCTATGCAGTGCGTGATCTGATGAGTTGCGCATATCCTGAGTTGATCGATTCAGCTGATCGAGTTGCAAAGATCGTCGAATCGGAAGAGAGGCAATTTGCCCGAAGCTTGTCACTCGGGCTCGACGAATCTGAGCCTGAAGTGAACGAAATTAAATCGACACAAACGACCCTTGATCCAGCCATCTTTGGAGAGATTCAAAATAAGCAGAGAGAACTCGTAATCTCATTACGTGACAAGGTCTTTGAACTGCGGAATTCAGGATTCCAAACTCTCCCACTCGAAACTGCGGAAGAATACATAATCCCTTCGCGATCATCCTTAAATGCCCCCGCCAGTGCAGCGGATTACATAAGTTCTTCGCTCGCCTCACCCGGCCTGCCTGCAAGTTGGGTGCAAACAATTTCTGCATCGGGTGGTTTAGTATCGCCAAATCTTGCCCAAATGCCTCACCGGCCTAAGAGTTTCTGGCTGGGGGAGCAGGCCTTCCACCTCTATGAAACCTTCGGCCTCCCACTAGACTTCATGGTCGACGCCGCCCGCGACGCCGGCATCGCCTTCGACTCCGAAGGCTTCGAACGCGCCCGCAGCGAAGAACAAGCCCGAGCCCGCGCCTCCTGGAAAGGCGGCGCAACCAAAACCGCCAGCCCAGCCTTCCGCGATCTGCCCAAAACCGACTTCCTCGGCTACGCCCAGCTCATCGCCAAAGACGCCGAAGTCCTCGCCATCGTCAAGGACGGGGCAGGCGTCCCCGCAGCCAAAGCCGGAGACTCCGTCGATATCGTCCTCGACCGCACCAGCTTCTACGGCGACTCCGGCGGCCAGATCGGCGACACAGGCCGCTTCACCTCGCTCGACGGCAACCTCACCGTCGCCGAAATCATCGGCTGTGTCCTGCCCGTGCAAGGCGTCCGCGCTCACAAAGCCATCCTCAAACAGGACATCTCCCTCGGCGACCGCGTTAACACCGTCGTCGACGGCGTCCGCCGCGACGCCATCAAGCGCAACCACACCGGCACCCATCTGCTCCACGCCGCGCTGCGCCAGGTTCTCGGCACCCACGTCAAACAGGCCGGCTCGCTCGTCGACCCCACGCGCCTCCGTTTCGACTTCAGCCACTTCGCCCAGGTTGCCCCCGAAGAGCTCGAAGAGACCGAGTCCATCGTCAACCGCGAAGTCCTCGCCAACGCCGCCGTCGAAACCCTCGTCGACGTGCCCATCGACGTCGCCGTCAACGAGTTCCACGCCATGGCCCTCTTCGGCGAAAAATACGGCGACAAAGTCCGCGTCGTCCGTCTCTCCGACGGCTTCTCCACCGAACTCTGCGGAGGCACCCACACCGCAGCCACCGGCGAGATCGGCCTAATCAAAATCACCGGCGAGGGCTCCGTCTCCTCCGGCGTCCGCCGCGTCGAGGCCATCAGCGGCACCGGTTCGCTCGACGCCTTCCGCCGCGACTACGCCGTAGCCCAGGTAGCCGCACAGGTGGCTCCTCCGCTCCCCGCGTCGTCAGGAGCGTCAGCCCCGGCCGAAGCCCTGCGCCTCAAACTCTCCGAACAGGAAGACGAAATGAAGCGCCTGCGCCGCGAACTCGAAGAGCTGCGCATGAAGTCCGCCGCATCCACCCTCGACGCCGCGCTCGCTTCCGCCGTCGAAGTCAAAGGCGTCAAAGTCGCCACCCTGCGCGCCGACCAGCTAGACCGCGGCCAGCTCCGCACCCTCGTCGATAACCTCAAGCAAGGCCTCGGCGAAGGCGTCGTAGTCCTCGGCTCAGCCCAGCCCGAGGGCAAAGTCGCCATCATCGCCGGCGTCACTCCCGGCCTCACCAAACGCATCCAGGCGGGCAAGCTCGTCGGTGCAGTCGCAAAGCTCGTCGGCGGCTCCGGAGGCGGCAAACCAGAAATCGCAGAAGCGGGGGGCAAGGATCAAGCCCAGCTCGGCGCAGCCCTCGCCGCAGCCCCCGGCATTGTCGGCGAACTACTCGCCTGACAATCTCGCAAAGCAAGAGCCTTCTGTTGTTTAGAAGGCTCTCGTCTCAATGATCGACTGTGCAAGATTGCTCAGGCCTTTCGTCTGGCGCGAGGCAAACACCACCCTGACGGACAACTTACTCGCCACTCTTCCCTTCCCATCAGGAGGAATCACAGGAATCAGTATCATGCTCACCTGTGCGTTAGAGGAGTAAGAGGAGTAGTCCCTATGAGCGTTAGAGGAGTAAGAGGAGTAGTCCCTATGAAAAATCAGTCTTTATTGCGCTTTGCTACCGTTCCAGCTGCTTGTCTGCTGGTAGCCACGGGCCTCATTATTGTTCGTGCCTCAGCCTCGTCATCATCATCGGCAACCGACACCGACAAAAAATTTGTCACCGAAGCCCTGAAAGGCGGGATGGCCGAAGTCTCGCTCGGCCAGCTCGCGGCGCAAAAAGGAGCAAGTGAAGACGTAAAAGCCTTCGGCCAGAAGATGGTCACAGATCACTCCCGTCTTGGCGACCGCATGAAGGTCGTAGCCAGCGACATCGGCGTTTCTGCGCCCGACTCTACAACGCTTGGCGATACCGCTGAAAAAGCCAAGCTCGAAATGCTCTCAGGCAAAACGTTTGACGATGCCTACATCAAGGCCATGGTCAAGGCCCACGAAGACGACCTGAAGGCTTTCCAGCAGGAAGAAGCCGACGGCACATCTCCGGAAGTAAAGCATGCAGCCCGCGAAGGTGCGGCAATGATCCAGTCTCATCTCGACATGATCCGTAAGATTGCTACCGCCCACAACGTCGACAACTCAGCCTCTTACCATAAACCGTCGCCCTACGGCAGCTTCGCCCATGGTCGCTAGACACACATCACCCCTGGCAGACGGGAGTGCGCTATCGTATTCCCGTCAGAGCCCCCTCCCGCCAGCCACACTCGGTCCAGCGATACAATCAAGTTGAGACGATTGCGGCGATGCCTATCTCCCCCGCCATGCCGGCAGACACAGGGACGGCATTTTGCCGCGCGGGCTCTGCCGTGCCAATGTTTCATTTTCCCCGAGCCTTCAGGCGGCCCCATTCGCTTGCCGTTGTTCTTTTCCTCGCGTCTTTAGCACCAGCATCCGCGTTTGCCCAGCACCGTACACATCGCGAACGCACCGTTGATCCCTGGGAACACGCAGTCCAGCTACGCGACAAGCTTGAGGCTCTACCGCCAGAGCAACGCACGCGAGATCGCTATGAAGAAGTTCTCGAAGCCTTCCGCGCCATTTACCACGACAAGCCCGGAGTATCGAAAGCTCCCGCCGCAGTCGCAGCCGTAGCCGACCTGCTCGCAGAAAAAGGCCGTGTCCTGCACGATGCAAAAGCCTCGCGTGACGCACTCGGCCAGTATGAATTTCTCAGGCAGCAATATCCTCAAAGCCCGCAGGTCGATAACGCCCTGTTGCTTGAAGCCGAAGTCTGCCGCCAGGATCTAAATGACACTGGCTGCGCCAAGGAAAAACTCCGCCAGGTCATCCAGGAAATGCCCGACACATCGTTCTCGGAGCAGGCTCAGCTTGAGCTGAAACAGATGGAGGGCCAGCGAACCACCACCCACCGCAGCGACAGAGCCTCGGTGAAGCGTTCGCGTCCGGAATCGCAGCCACAGGTAGCGCAGCAGCCCCGCGAAACCACTCCCGCACCAGCCCCCACGCCCATCCCCGCAGCACAGGATCAACCGGTAGAGTCGCAGCAAGTCGATACCGTAACCCACAGCTCCGGCAAGCCCGTTCTCATCACCGGCATGCGTCACTGGTCCAACCCCACCTCAACCCGCATCGCCATCGATCTAGGCGGCAAAGTGGAGTACGAAGCAGCGCGCGTGCCCAATCCCGACCGCATCTTCTTCGATCTTCACGGCGCACGCCTCGCGCCCGGTCTCAACGGCAAAGAAGTCCAGGTCATCGACGACGGCTATCTGAAACGCATTCGCGCCGCCCAGTTTCAGCAAGATGTAACACGCGTCGTCCTCGACATCACCGATGTCAGCGGCTACTCGGCGTTCCTGCTGCCCAACCCATGGCGTCTCATCATCGACGTACACAGCGATAAATCGGCCAACAAACTCGCTGCCTCCAACGCAAAACCAGCGCCGCAGGGCGACAATTCCGTAGCCGACGTAGCCGCGCTCAGCACCGAGCCTGCCAAGATCCCCGCCACTGCCGGCCCTACAGCAAAGCCAGTCGCCGCGCGCGTCCCATCCAGCCATCCGTCTGACGCAACGCCAAGCCCCAGCGAAGACGCCTCCGCGTCAACGGCTTCATCCACGCCAAATACAGCTACGCCCGACTCGAAATCCCGCAGCAAGTCTCGCCGAGGAACGAAACCAGATAGCAATTCGGAAGAAGCCTCCGTAGCTCACCCTGCCGACCCAACCTCCGACGGTGAGCGATCCCTCGTGCGTGCTCTCGGTCTCAAAGTGGGCCGGATTGTTATCGATCCCGGCCACGGCGGGCACGACTCCGGTACCCTCGGCCCCGGCGGCATTGAAGAGAAAGATGTGGTCCTCGACGTAGCCCTCCGCGTCGGCCGCCTGCTGCATGATCAACTCGGCGCGGAGATCGTCTACACGCGCGACACCGACACCTTCATCCCGCTTGAAACGCGCACGGCTATCGCTAATAAGGCGCAGGCCGATCTCTTCCTCTCCATCCACGCCAACTCCAGCCCCGAGCCCGATGCCCGTGGCGTCGAGGCCTACTACCTCAATTTCACCTCCGACCCCACTGCGCTCGACGTTGCCGCGCGTGAAAATGCAGTGTCCACCAGTGGCGTCCATCAACTCTCCGACCTCGTGCGCAAAATCGCCCTCAAAGACAAGATCGACGAGTCCCGCGAATTTGCAGCTGACATCGACACCGGCCTCTACGACGGCCTGCGCAAAGGCAATCCCGGACTCAAAGATCGCGGTGTCAAAAAAGCTCCCTTCGTCGTCCTCATTGGCGCGCAGATGCCCTCGGTTCTCGCCGAAATCAGCTTCCTCACCAATCCCGATGACGCCGAGCAGCTTCGCGAACCCGAATATCGCGAACGCATCGCCAAATCTCTCGTTGACGGAGTAGAGCGTTATCTGCGCGGACTCAGCGGCACGCGCCCGCATGCCTCCGACAAAGCCCTTGCATCTACCCCATCGACAGGCAATGGTTCAGGACAATAGCCGTCAGCATTGCCTGACTGCATATCTAAAAGAGAACGCACACTTGGCTCCAGCTATACAAGGCCCTCGCGACTTGGACCCACGCGCGATTGATGCCGCACTCACCGGCACGCCCTTCGCGGGACAGATGCACCACTTCCCCACCATCGGCTCCACCAACACCCACGCGCTCGAACAAGCCCGCAATGGCGCACCGCATGGCAGCTTCTACGTCGCCGACGAACAGACCGCAGGCCGCGGCCGAGGCGGCCATCACTGGCACTCCAATGCAGGCGACGGCCTCTACGTGAGTGTGCTGTTGCGCCCGCAGATCAACACTTCCGGCCTCATCTGGATACCCCTCATCACCGGCCTCGCCGCTCATCGAGCAATTGAGAAAACAACCGGCCTCATCGCAGACCTGCGCTGGCCCAACGACCTGCTCATGGGCCCGCGCAAAACTGGAGGTATCCTCGTCGAATCGCAGCTCGAGTCAGATCGCGTAAACGCCGTCATCATTGGTATCGGCATCAATCTCCACCAACAGAGCTTCCCACCGGATCTTGCCACACCCGCCACATCATTCGACCTTGAGCTCAAAAAACATGCCGTGGATACCACGGATAACATCGCAAGCCGTCAACTGCTACTGATCCACCTGCTCATTGCATTGCACGAAGAGTTGCTCGCTCTAAACTCAGCAACAACCGCAGCCAATATCCCCGCCCGCATCTCCGCTATCTCCACTTGGGTAAAAGGCCGTAGCGTCCACGTCCACGGCCCGCAGGAGTGTACCGGCATCACCGCCGGACTCGACGACCACGGCTTCCTCCAGGTCCGTACCGAAAGCGGCCTTGTCCGCATCACCACCGGCGGCCTGCGCGACGCAGCAGGCTGAGCAAGCGGAAATTTTCCTTCGTCCTCACAAATTCACGGAACAACCTCACTCCAGCCGCCGTATTTCCGCTTGAAGCCAAGGGGGAACCATGAACGCAGATCTGCGTCTCGCCCTGCGCCAGTTGCGCAAAGCACCCGGTTTTGCCATTACAGCCGTGTTCACGCTGGCGCTCGCCATCGGCGCCAACGCCATCGTCTTCAGCGTCCTCAACGCGCTGGTGCTACGCCCGCTCAACGTTCCGAATCCCGGCAACCTCTTCATGATCGAGCGCGTCTTTGGCTCCGATACGGTTCCATCCCAGGCCTATCCCGACTACCGTGACCTCCGTGACCGCAGCAACAGCTTCGAATCACTCATAACCTACGACATCCAGGGAGGAATGGGCCTCGACACTGGCAGCGGAAATCCCTCCGTAGTCTGGCCCTATATCGTCAGCGGCAATTACTTCGACGCACTTGGCATCCAGCCATATCTCGGTCGATTCATTCATGCCTCCGACGAGCACGGCAAAGACAGCGCCCCCTTTATCGTCCTTAGCTATGACTATTGGCACAGCCACTTCGATGCCAATCCCGCCGCAGTCGGGCGCACGGTCCAGATCAACAAACATCCCTTCACCATCGCCGGTGTTGCGCCTGCCGGCTTTCGCGGCACCGAGCTTTTCTTCGCTCCAGACTTCTGGATGCCCATCGTCGATCTGCCGGGAGTAGCAGGCTGGGATCCCATCGAAGAACGCGGCGATCACTTCACCTGGATAATGGGACATCTGAAACCGGGCGCATCCCCCCAATCTGCAACCTCGGACATCAATGCGATCGCTGCATCACTCTCCAAGGCCTACCCAAAATCGGATGATGGCCTGAAGTTCGCTCTCTCGCATCCAGGGCTCGCCGGTAATACGCTTGGCAAGCCAACGCGCGCCTTCATGGCCGGACTCATGCTCCTCGCCGGTCTCATCCTGCTCGCAGCCTGCGCCAATCTCGGTAGCCTCTTCGCAGCTCGGGCCGCCGACCGGTCCCGTGAGATTGCCTTGCGAATGGCCCTCGGATCGCGCCGCAAATTCATCTTCCGCCAGCTCTTCACCGAAGCCATCCTGGTCTCGATCACAGGAGGCGTCCTGGGCATTGCAGGAGCCGTCGTCATCCTTCATTTCCTCAGCGCGTGGCGGCCAATCCCCAGCATTCCGATCAATGTGCCGGTCAATCCGGATATCAGCACCTACCTGCTTGCGCTCGCGCTATCTATCTTCAGCGGTCTGCTCTTTGGCCTCGTCCCGGTCCGCCAGGTGCTCCGTTCCGATCCGTGGCAGATTCTGCGCGCGGGCGGCACCAGCGTCGCCGGTCAAAGCCGCTTCACCCTGCGCGATATTTTGCTCGCACTGCAGATCGCCATCTGCGCCGTACTAGTCACCTCGTCGCTCGTAGCCGTGCGTGGCCTAGCCCGATCTTTGCAGAGCAACTATGGATTCCAACCGTCCGGCGTCATGCTCGTACATACCGACTTGCACATGGCCGGCTATGAAGGCGACCAGCAGGTGCAGATGCAGAAACGCATGCTCGACACCGCCGCTGCGATTCCGGGCGTCACCGCCGTCGGATACTCCGACCGTCTCCCGCTCAGCATCGGCGGCAATGACTCCAGCGTCTTCAAAGACGAAACCACCGACTTTCGCGGCGCCAACGCCGTCGCTGACGCGCAACAGTTCGATATCTCGCCTGACTATTTCCGCACGGCCCAAACATCGTTGCTTGCTGGCCGTACCTTCACGGAACACGACACGGACAAGACCCCTGTGGTAGCCGTCATCAATCAACAATTTGCGAAAAAAGTATTTGGTTCTGTGCAACAGGCCATCGGCAGCCACTACAAGGTCTGGGGAGGCAAGCGCGTCGAGGTCATCGGCGTCGTTGAAGATGGCAAATACGAAACCCTCACCGAAGATCCAAAACCAGCGATGTTCTATTCCTACCTCCAGCAGAAATCAGGTGAGGTCTGGCTTATCGTCCGGTCACAGCGCGAACCGGAAGAGATTGCTGCCGCATTGCAACGATCCCTGCGCAAGCTGGACCCCTCTATGCCCCTCGAAATCAGGCCCTGGAGCAGCGAGCTCGACTCCGCTCTCTTTGCCGCGCGCGTAGCCACCGTAGCCCTCGGTGTCCTCGGCATGCTCGGCGCAATGCTCGCCATCACCGGCATCTTCGGCATGGCCTCCTACACCGTCAGCAAGCGCCTGCGCGAACTCGGCATCCGCGTAGCTCTCGGCGCCAATCAGCGCAAAGTGCTCACCGCGGCATTGGGACGCGCCTTCCGCATTCTCGCCATCGGCTCAGCAGCAGGCATGGTCCTCGGCATTCTCGCAACCCGCGTGCTATCGTTCATCGTCTATCAGGCCACGCCACGCGACCCCTTTGTCCTCGGCGGGGTGATTTTCGCCATGCTCGGCATCGGTATGATCGCAGCCTGGATACCAGCCCGGCGTGCCCTTGCTGTCGATCCAATGATCCTCCTGCGCGAAGAATGAAGCCTATACTGCAATCGTAAGCAGCGAGCCTCGGGATGAAGATCCTTTCCATCGTCTTGATCGTGGCCGCATGTGCCATATCCCCACCGGCTCCGGACAAAACCGCGGAGCATCTCAGAATCAACCCCAAAGACGGCTTAGCCTATGTCTGGATACCGCCAGGCGTCTACTGGACGGGCTGTCTTACCGGCGACACCAATTGCTTCGGCTGGGAAAGAAAGAGGGCTGAAATCAAGATTGCTGAGGGATTCTGGATCGGGCGCACGGAGGTCACCCAGCTCGCCTTTCAGCACATCATGCACGCCAATCCCAGCTTCTACATCGGCATGCAGCTTCCAGTCGACAGCGTAAGCTGGCCGGCTGCGCGAACCTATTGCGCCCGGATCGGCATGCGCTTGCCAAGCGAATCCGAGTGGGAATATGCAGCCTATGGCGGAGCAACAGAGCCTCCAAGGCAGCCGCTTTCCACCATTGCCTGGTATGACCCCAACAGCCAGGACACGACCCACCCCGTCGGCCAAAAACTTCCCAACGGATACGGCCTGTTCGATATGCTGGGCAACGTCATGGAGTGGGTATCGGATATCGGCACCGCCCCTGAGGGCAACCGGCTGCTGAAGGGCGGTTCATTTTTCAATGCCGCCCGCGCTCTGCGAATCTCAAATCGCCTCGGAGCTCCCGAGGACCTGCGCCATCGCGACGTCGGATTTCGCTGCGCCGCGAATCAATGGTGAGTCGCCAACCTGCTAACCTGTTCCTCGTATGCTGCTAGCGCTCGACGTAGGAAATACCAATACCGTCCTCGGCCTCTTCAACCTCGACGGCCCAAAAGCTTCAAACACCCTGGCTGGCCACTGGCGTGTATCTACACACCGCACGCAAACCGCCGACGAATACGGCGTCCTCTTCACCAACCTCTTCGAGATGCACGGCCTCGCAACCTCGCGCGTTCGCCACATCATCATTTCGTCCGTAGTTCCCCCGGTCGAAAGCACCCTGCTGCAGGTATGCGAACGCTATTTCCACCTGAAACCGTTGTTCGTCGAGCCTGGTATCAAGACAGGCATGCCGGTGCTGGTAGATAATCCCTCCGAACTAGGCGCCGATCGTCTCGTCAACTGCATCGGAGCCTTTGAAAAATATGGCGGCCCGTCCATCGTCGTAGACTTCGGCACCGCAACCACCTTCGACGTCCTCTCCGCCAAAGGTGAATATCTCGGCGGCATCATCACCCCCGGCCTCGGTATCAGCGCAGACGCTCTCTTCAGCCGAGCCGCGCGCCTCGGACGCGTCGATATCCGGCGTCCCGCAAAGGTCATCGGCACCAACACCGTCGCTCACATACAAAGCGGCCTCTATTACGGCTACATCGGTCTGGTCGACGGCATCCTCGAGCGCATGATCGCCGAGATGCAGCAGGACCCTCGCAGCGGCCTCGCGGTCGATACATCTCTTCCCGAAGCCTCCATCAAAATCCTCGCCACAGGCGGCCTCGCACACCTGATCGCGGAAGACTCACGCTACATCTCCACCATCGACGACATGCTCACGCTCGACGGCCTGCGTCTCGTCTTCGAGCGCAACCAGCCCGCGCCAGATAAACCACAGCGTCCTAGAAGACGCTGAGCAACTCTCAAATCCACAGGCCCACAACTCGACGCCACCCCGTCTCTTGCACGAATCTATAGCAGTACCGTGCAGAACTACTTCAATTACTTCACCGAAATCGAAGAGCACTTCCAGCGCCGCCGCGGCAGCCTGCTGCTGCTCTCCACGCTCGACTGGGCGCTCATCGAAACATGGCGCGAATCCGGCATCCCACTCGAAGCCGTCCTGCGCGGCATCGACAACGCCTTTGACAAATACGACGCGCGCCAGCAAAAAGCCCGCATGCGCCGCGTCAACGGCCTCGCCTGGTGCGCACAGGCCGTCCTCGAAGCCGCCGGAGAGATGGTCGATGCAGCTACCGGCGTTGCTCCAGAAAAACGGCCCACTGATGCTGGTTTCGAACACCAGCGAATCGCGCAGCATCTAAATGCCTCAGCCCATACACTGAAAAACGCAGCAGTCGCCCCAGAAATCACGCAATCAATATCCGCAAAACTCGACGCGCTTTCCCACGAAATCTCCACAAAAGCAACCGTCAGCCTTGAAGATCTGGAGCGCGAGCTCGCAATGCTGGAAGATAAGCTCTTCGCCACACTCACCACGCACGCTCCCGAAGACCTCCTGCTACGCTTCAAGACCGAAGCAGCCCGCGACCTCGCCGCCTATCGCAGCCGCATGAGCGCCGTGCAACTCCGCCAGGTCGAGCAGCAGTTCGTCCACAAGCGCCTGCTCGAACACTACAGCCTGCCGCGGCTTAGCCTGTTCTATATGAGCCAGGCCTCGTGAGCCAGATATCGTAAGACGCAGATGAAACTCCATACAGAAAAATCGGTCTACGGTGGCGACTGTCTCGCCCGTCTCGACAGTCAGCAGACCGATGGCAAATCCGCAGGCAAAAAAGTCTTCGTTCCCCTCACACTTCCCGGCGAAACCGTAGAAGCCCGCATCCTCGAAGACAAGCGCGCCTTCGCCCGCGCAGAAATCGAAACCATTCTCAGCGCTTCACCCAATCGCATCGAGCCGCGCTGCCCTCATTTCGGCATCTGCGGAGGATGCCAATATCAGCATGCCAACTATTCCACACAACTCGCCATCAAGCGCAGCATCCTGCGCGAAACACTCGACCGCGCCAAAGTTCCGTCACCTGCGGAGATTCATACGCTCGTAGGCTCCGAAGAGCAATCCTGGCGCTATCGCAACCGCATTCGCCTTGCCTTCATCCGAGACTCGACCCACGACGCGCAAGGCCGCACACAGGTCGGCTATCGCAGCCGTCGCTCCCACGATCTCGTGCCCATCGACGAATGCCCCATTGCCGCACCCATCCTCGTCGAATGCGCCCTTGACCTGGCCTCCGTTATCGATTCCAACGACCCTCGCAACGACCTGACGGAAAATGACCTGACCGAAGTCGAGCTATTCATCAACCACGACAACTCCGAAATGCTCGTCACATTCTTTCGCGTCCAGGGCGAGCCCATCCTGCGCAGCCTCCGTTTCGTACCTGTGGCAGGCTCTTCACGCCCAAAACTCGAACGTACAGACGCACAATCTCTCACTTACGCAGTCGCAGGCCATGAATACCGCGTCGACGGCGGAGCTTTCTTCCAGATCAATCGCCATCTCCTCGATCGCTTCACAACCCTCGTCACCGATGGCCTCACCGGCTCACTCGCATGGGATCTCTACGCCGGAGTTGGCCTCTTCGCGCGCCGTCTGACGCAAACCTTCAATATGGTTCACGCAGTCGAATCCGCACCGGCCTCGACCGCCGCATTGCAGCATAACCTCGCAGGCGCCAACAGCCACGCAAGCGCACTCACCACCCTCGACTACCTCCGCCGCAATCGCGAACAGCGCGAGCCGCGCCCCGATGTCATCGTCCTCGACCCACCGCGTGCCGGCCTCGGCGATGAAGTCGCCCATCTGCTCAACGCCATCGGTGCGCCTCAACTCGTCTACGTCTCCTGCGATCCCGCAACCCTGGCGCGCGACCTCCACGCACTCACCCGCGAGCGCTACCGCATCGAAGCCATCCACCTCGCCGACATGTTCCCACAGACCTTTCATCTCGAAACTGTAGTCCGCCTGCGCAGGATCTGAAGCCTGGCCTGATACAGTGTCAGCAAAGCCCAAGTCATTCCCAAAATCACTCACAGATCAAATACAGATGGGCGCATAAATTTCGCTTCACTTTCCTCAGATCCATTCGAACGCAACCTCTGAGCATCTTTCCAATGCGTGCTCTGAAAACTTGCGTCTATGAGGAGAAGTTTGCTCCCATCCGCCACAACGACAGCCCAGGCCGCTGCTATCACCCTCGCGCCGCTCTCCGTCCCCGAACCAACACTTCCGGCTATACGCCGCCAGCGCCGGTCAAAGTACATCCTCAACCCTGCACTCTTCGTCCCTCTTTTCTACGCCGCGCTGCTGTACATGGCCGGAATCGTACTGGCTCATCTCCACTACTTCCGCCCCGGATTGCTTCTTGCCAGTCTCGCACCCATCGTCGCAGCCGCAGCCATCTCCATCTCCAAAGCCCCCCGCATCGTCTGGCTACCCATCGCGGCGTTGTGGTTCGTTCTCGGCCTGTGGTCTGCCGAAACCGAGCCCGAGCCAGCCGCAAACCCCGTTATCCTCTCGTACTCCGACGGTCTTCTGCGCACGGTTGAGGGCTCCATAGTCAACGCCGAACCTATACGCAACAATCGCATCGATCCATCAATCATTGACCCATCGCTGCAAGATTCGGACTCCACTTCCGAGCCAGCGAGCAACAGCCAACGCACGCAGCAAGTTGACCTCGCAATCTCTTCGGTAGAAGCCATCTCCGATACAACAGACGCAATGCAGACTATCGCGGAAACGCCCTCCGCCAGAGTCCGCATCACCATCCACTGGCCTGCCACGCCCCATCCATCGTCCAGCCAGCCATTGGATAGCCTCCAATGCGGTCAACACATCCGCGCCGTCCTGCGCATGCTGCCACCAGACACCTTCCATGACCCGGGCGTCTGGAGCCTTCCCAACTACCTCGCCTCCGAACAAATCTCCGCCACGGCAACCCTCGTCGCCACCCAGCAGGACAACGGCGAACCTCGTCTGGTCTTGACCGGCGCACCTGCAATCAACTCACCGCCATGCTGGCTCAACCGCATGCGCACCACAGCAAGCGCACAGCTCGAAACGCTGCCGTTCCTCACCCGCAATCTATCGCCTCCGTTGCGCGCCACTCCTGAAGACGCAGCCATGCTCACCGCCATGCTTACCGGTGACCGCTCCTTCCTCACCCACAGCCTGCGCGCCGGCTTCGAGCGCACAGGCTCCTTTCATCTCATCGTCGTCTCCGGCCTGCATCTCGCCATCCTCGCAGGACTGGTGCTCTCACTCGCGCAACGGCTCCGCATCCCGCGTCTCGCCGCAACAGCCGTCACGCTCGCCATCACTCTCGCCTACGCGCTCTTCACGGGCTTCGCCATCCCCGCGCAGCGCTCCTTCTGGATGATCGCCCTCTACCTGATCGGCCGCCTGCTCTATCGCAGCCGCAGCCCGCTCAACGTCATCGGATTCGCCGCGCTCTGCGTCTCCGCAGTCAGCCCGCGCACTATCTTCGACGCCAGCTTCCAGATGACCTTCATCGCCGTAGCCGCAATCGCCGGCATCGCCATGCCGCTTCTCGAAAACACACTCCACGTCTGGTCCCGCGCCACCCGCGATCTCACGCTGATTTCCATCGACTCCAGGCTTCCGCCGCGCATCGCTCAATTTCGCGTAACATTCCGCCTCATCGCTCATCATCTCGAACACGCCACAAGCCACCACTTCGCGTGGAAGTTGTTTCCTCTCATCATCCGCGTCCTATGCCGCTTAGGTGAGCTACTCTTCGTCACTCTTACCGTAGAACTCGCACTCGCCCTGCCAATGGCCATCTACTTCCACCGCATCACTGCCTTCGCTCTGCCGGTCAATCTCCTGATCCTCCCGCTTCTCACCGTGATTGTCCCCGGCGCGATGCTCACGCTGCTCTTGCTCCTTGCACTTCCTGCGTCTGTATCGATCCTCGCCGCAATACCAGCTACGCTCTGTCTGGCACTACTGCACTTCAGCCTCTGGCTCGTCCACATCTTCGGCAGCTTCACGCTCGGCGATCTCCGTATTCCCCAGCCATCCTTCTGGCAAACCGCCGTCGCATTTGTTTGCTTCATCGCAGCATTGCAGCTCGCCCATGCGAAACAACTCAAGCCATTCATGCAACGCAAGCTCGCCTTCGTCGCAATGCTCGCCATGTCTCTTCTGGCCCTATGGCCTCGCGCCATCGACCACCCCGCAAACGTCATGCTCTTTGAAGCCATTGACGTCGGCCAGGGTGACTCACTCCTTCTCATTTCACCCGATGGCAAAACATTGCTCGTCGACGGCGGCGGCCTCGGCCTGCCATTTGTATCTGCCCATCAGGCAAATCACACAGAATTCGACGTTGGCGAAGAAGTTGTCTCCGCGGCTCTCTGGTCGCGCGGCATCCGCCATCTCGACGCCGTAGCTCTCACCCACGCTCACCATGACCACATGGGCGGCCTTCCAGCCATCCTGCGCAATTTCCATCCCAGAGAATTATGGGTAGGCAACAATCCTCCGGTTGCCGCCTACGAATCCCTGTTGCAGCAAGCCACCACACTCGGCGTACAAATCCACTCCCTGCACACAGGTGACACCATGCCCCTCGGCGACGCAACCATCCGCGTCCTTGCTCCCGAACTCAACTACCGTCCCGGCCCACAACCCGCCAACAACGATTCGCTCGTCCTCCAGGCCAGCTATCGAACCACTTCTGTCCTGCTCGCAGGCGACGCCGAAGCACCCGAAGAACACACCATCCTCGCCCACTCGAAAGCTATCCCAGCAACTAGCCAGGTCTCATCTCCGCTCGACACCAGCCTCCACAGCACCGTCCTCAAAGTCGGCCATCACGGCAGCGTAACCTCTACTCGCCCCGAATTCCTCTCCGCAGTCTCACCGCAATGGGCCGTCATCTCCTGCGGACGGCACAACCGCTTCGGCCATCCACGTTTCGAAATCCTGGAAGAGCTGCAAGCCGCGCACGTTCGCACACTGCGTACCGACACCGGCGGAGCTGCATGCCTCCTTCTCGACGGCCAGACCGTCACCCCAGACCCTGGCTGCCTCGGCGCATCTGAAAAATAAGCCTGGCTCGAAACCTGTTGCACCCCTCGGCACCCTGCCCCTTCGGAGATGGAACTGGAAACATAAGCGGGTGTACGATGCAACCCAACAGGCAAGCATCCGCACCACTCCGGAGGCCTCCTCGTCCATGGATTATCCCGTTTCCCCGGCTCGTACTCACAGCGAGAACGACACGCGACTCATCGAGGCATCGGTCGAAGATCCCATCCAGACTCCCGAAGAGAAGCTCGAAGAAGCCCGGCGCATCCGCCGCCTGCAATTCATGATGAACATGGTCATGCAGGTCATTCAGCAGGATGTCTCACTGCCCGTCGAGCAAGCCTCAGAGATGTGCGCCGACGCCCGCCGGGCCGCGCTAGCCATGTTCCCGGACAAAGCTCTAGCCTTCGACCTAATCTTCTGGCCACGCCTGCAGCGCCTAATGCGCGAGCGTTACCGCATGCAATAGAGGACGAAGTTGAGGACGCCGATGAATCCCTCCATAGCGATAGATCCCTCTAAAACGTAGGCCGGGGATTTATCCCCGGCACAAAGGCAAAGCCGTCATTGGGCTTTAGCCCCTGAGGTGAGCTTTTGATTTCTATCCGCTGTCTGAGTCATTTGTTCTCTAAGGTCGCCAGCCGGAACGTGATCGTCCCCCAGAATGACCGAGCCCGCATCTGCACCGGCAGGTGCCGATCATCATCTGTGTACCAGATCCAGATCTGCCCCCGGTTCTTCACCACACCGGCATCCGCCGTCGGCTCCACGCGCACTGTCTTGTACGTCCCGGAGGGCAGCTTCAGCTCTTCCCGCCCCTCCACCTTCATCGTCACTATCACCGTTTTCAGCGGATCGGAAACCGGAATCTGGAAGCTCTGGCCCACCGTCATCGGTTGTGAAGAAGCATAGAAAACCCCCGTCAGCAGATCCGTCACGCAATTCGGAATTCCCGCCTCCAGATGCTTCGTCTGCCCAGTCGTCAGGTTCTTCTCATCCAACACAGACTTCCCGTCCGTGTAATCCATCTTCAGCGTTGAATTGATCTGGCGCCGCCCCTCGATCGTCTGCTTATCGAACTCCGCCGTGCATCCCCTGTCGCGATCGAACGTCGACTGAAATTTATCGCTCACCCGGTAAATCAGGTTGATCGCTCCGGTCGTATCTCCCGTTGCGGTCAGATGTTCTTTTTCACCATCGGCTTCCAGATGCACCGTAGCCGTCGCCGCCGGAAATACCCTCCAGTCCACCGCGTACGTATACGTCTGCTTTGCAGGGAACGAATAACCAGCCCGAGGCGCAGGCAAAGGCGCGACCGTCGCAACCCCCATCGCAGGCGCAGGAGTCTGCTGCGCCCGCAAATGGGTCGCTGTCATTGCCACGAAGCATGTCAGAAGAATCAAAGAAAAAGAATGCCGCTGCACCGTAGGGGCTAGCTCCATCAAAAAATTATTGAAAATGCAGTTCTTACATTCCCGTAGCGGTGCACGCACCATACGGTTCCAGGCTCGCCGCCACCTATCAGGCAGTCAACTCGGCCCGTTCTTTAGACGTATCTGGTCGCAATGAACGGTCTGGAGGAAAGAGAATAACGACCGGCAATTGCAACTACCTTCCATGCGTCGCGTGTAACCAGATGGCGAGCCCCAGGCTCAGGTACAGCAACGCGGCCCCTAGCAAAGCATTGTACTCGCGATGTTTCCGGTAAAGCGCCAGCGAAAATTTCCCATCCTGCCCTCGATTGCCATCCGGAGACCGCACCGGCGTCAGACGCGGAAAAAGCCTCGGCACTCGCGCGCAATACCACTCGTATTCAAGAAACGTATCCCGCAAAAATGTCTCTTCCGAAGCGATAACCGGCACATAAATCAACAGGAAAAACGCAACCAGCACTCCCGCAAACGCCCAGCTCATCAGAGCAACGGCAAAGCCCGCCGCAATCAGTATCGATCCCAGATACAGCGGATTACGCACATACGCATACGGCCCGGTAATCGTCAGTTCGCTGTTCTTCTTCACATACCCTGACGCATATCCGCGCAACGCCAATCCCGGAATCACCAGCAGCAGGCTCCATGCCACCGCTGCTCCCTGGGGCCGGTGCTTGATCAATTCCCAGAGGTAAACGGCCCCCGCAACAAAACCAAGAGGCACGCGAATCCGCCTGGCAATTCGTTGCCAGCCTGACAGAAACCGCGCCATCACCGATGGCTGATCATCGCCGATCAAGAAAACCTCGCTTCGTCCGCCGACCGTGTTTTGTCCTGTCGTGTTTGGCTCTGCCGCGCTTGCCCCTGCCGTGCTTGCCCATGATCGATCATCAGCACTTGTCCACCCGTCTGCTCCGGCTCGCTCTCATGTACCGTTCGTTCGTGCAGCAGCAATTCCATCACCGCAGTCATCACCGCCTTAGGCATAATCGTCAGCAAACCAGCCTCCGGCTCCTCGCGCCGCGTGTGATCTCGTCTGCTCTCAGGATTTCTTAACACAATAAACTTCGTTCCAAACGGCCCATTGCGGTTCGGCTCCGTTGGTCCATAAATCCCCACCACCGGCCGCTCCAACGCACACGCCAGATGCAGTGGCCCTGTATCGCCGCCAACCACAACCGATACCCTCCGGGTCAATGCAATCAACTCCGCAATCGAACACCGCACCATCGTTGCAAATCCATGGGCAGCTTCAACCACGCCATTCGCCAACTCTTCCTCGCCAGGTCCCGCGCTCACCAGCGACACTCCACCCCGCTGCGCAAACTCTTCCGCCACAACTCCATATCGGTCGACCGGCCAGCGCTTGGCTCCCCATCCAGCGCCAGGGTGAATCAACAAAACCGGAGACCTCGCCGTGCCAAACATCTCACCCTCAAGAACATCGCACCATTCTTCAGCCGCTTCATCATAGGGCAACACCGCAGGAGCATACATCAATTCATCGCCCGCTACCGCCGCCGCCAGCTCTATATCCTGCTCAATGACGTGAACGCCGCAGGTCGCCACTCGCTCGCTGAAAAGCCACTTCGCAATCGGCTCGCGCGGAGTCTCCTCGCCAATGATCCGGCGACATCCCGTAAACCGCGCAACGATCCCCGAGCGCACCGAGCCCTGCATATCGATGACGGCATCATACCCACCCTCGCGCAATTGCCGTCGCAACGTCAGAATGTCACGCAAAGTCTGCCGGCTCAGCGGTTGCCGGCTCCACTGCTTGGCTGGAACCACAAACAGCTTGTCCACCAGCGGACGGCTCGCGCTCCTCGGCAATTCCGTGCTCGAAGCAGGTCCCTCGACTGCCAGCAATGGCATCCACTGCGGCTCAACAGCCCAATCGATCTGCCATCCCGGATGCGCCCGGCGCAGCGCCGTCACGGCCGGCAAAGCATGCAGAATATCGCCCATCGCCCCCAGCCTGACCACCAAAAGACGAAATGGAACCTGTCCGCGCAAGCTCCAATTTTCTCACACCGCTTGCTCCGCAACTCCTCGGCCCTCAGTCGTCCTACGCGATGCAGCCGTCTCTTGGGATTTCCATACGAGGGCTGATTTGGCGTTCGATTCAGGTGCTCTGATGTCCCAACTCACTGAGAAGCCAGCTCATCGCCGCACTCTGGTCTTCGATCACAATCTTCAAATCCGCAGCCAGAATCGGTACTGCTTCCTCCGATCCAAGACTCAGATCGCCCATCCGGTACAGATCCTTCGCCGTCGTAATCAGCGCACCCGCCCCCGTAGTGCCGGCCCTTCGTCGCAGCGATTCGATATCCCCAAACGTGTACGGATGATGATCGGCAAAAACCCGTGTCTCAGCGAGCTTCAACCCTGCCGCCATCAGTCCGGCAAAGAACTGCTCCGGCCGCCCTATACCGCAAAAGGCCACCCACGGCAACGCAACAAGCGACTCCGGCATCGGCGGTAGAACCATCTCCCGTCGAAATCTCCAGATTTTCTGCCCCCGTGCCGTGCCAAATCCGCGCGACTCAAGCAGTTGCACTGCTTCATCATCCTGCGCCGGAACCGCCAGAACATGTGCTCGTGCCAGTGCGGAAAACGGCTCCCGCAGATTTCCCGCAGGCAGCAGAAAATCGCGAAGATCCTCCAAATTCACCAGCACAATATCCACCTGCCGCGCCAATCCACGATGCTGGAAACCATCATCCAGCAGATGTACACCCGTCTTGCCTTTCGCCTCCCGCTCCGCCAGCCGTCCAGCCTGCCACCGGCTAGCCCCCACATACACTGGAGCCTCGGTCGTACGCGCAATCAACAGCGGCTCATCGCCAAATTGCTCCGCGCTTCCATGCCGAGGTACACGCTCCGTAACATCGCCTTTCCGCCCATATCCGCGCGAGAGCACATCCACGGCAATTCCCCGCTCCTGCAACAGCCTCACCAGCGCAACCGTAAACGGTGTCTTGCCCGTCCCTCCCGCCGACAGGTTCCCAACACTCACCACCGGCCACGCCAGCTTCCGCACTGGAGCCAGCCCAGTGCTCCAGCTCAGACCACGCAACGCTAGCCCCGCCCCGTACAACGGTACGAGCGGCATAGCCCATGGCCGTCTCATCGATGCGCCTCCAACACATCACGCAGCGCGGCCACCGTCCGCGCAGTCGCTCCAGCCTGCTCCTCAAAAAACTGGCGTCCTCGCTCACCCATCTCCGCAGCAGCCTGACCATCCGAAAGCAGCGCAGCCATTTCCATTCCCAATGCAGGTGAATGAACAATAGCAATCGCTTTTTTGTCCGCCATCCAGCCCACAATGGAGACAAAATTCGCGTAATGATCCCCCATCACCACAGGCACGCCAAACTGCGCAGGCTCCAGAGGATTATGCCCACCCGCCGGCACAAGGCTGCCTCCCACAAACGCCACCGCCGCCATCGAATACACCGTCGCCAGCTCTCCCATCGAATCCAGCAGCACCACTTCACCCGGCTGAAGCATCGCCTCACCCATCGCCGACCGCCGCCGCCAGGGCACGCCTGATCGCTCCAGCAACTCCGCTACAGCCCCAAATCGTTCCGGATGCCGCGGCGCAATCACCATCGCCAGCTTTGGATCGGCACTCAGCATCTCCGGCCACGCTTCCAGCAGCGCCGCTTCTTCGCCCTCCAGCGTGCTCCCAGCCACCACCAGACGCAGATCCCTGCGAAGTTCTTCTATCAGCTTCACCGCTGCAGAGTCCGCGCCCGAACGCACGTCAAACTTGAGATTGCCCGCCACTCGCACGTCTTCGCAACCCAATTGACGAAGCCTCTCGGCATCCAGTTCCGATTGCGCAAGCACCAGGCTCAGCCGTTTCAAAATAAGACGCCAAAGCGCCCGCAAACGCCTATACCGTGGCCATGACCGGTCCGAAACCCGCGCATTCACCACCGCTACCGGAATCCCGCGCCGAAAGCATCCAAACAGCAGATTGGGCCAGAACTCACTCTCCGCCAACACCAGCATCCGCGGCTTCAAAGCATCCAAGTGCGCCCGCACAGCCCATGGCACATCCAGCGGAGAATAAAAAACCCGGTCACTCCCGAAACGCTCCCGAGCCACCGCTTGCCCCGTCCGCGTCGTCGTCGAAACCACGACAAAGTATTCCGGAAACTCCGCGTCCAGCGCCTTCACCAGCCGGCTCACGGCCAGCACCTCACCCACCGAGACAGCATGCACCCAGATCACCGGACGTCCATTGCGCCCCTTCAGCTCCCGCACCCGCCCCAGCCGCTCCGGCAACCCCTCGCGATACTTCTCCATCGTCAGCAGCCGCCATATCCACCACGGAGCGCTAACCAGAAGCACCAGCATGAGAGCTGCGTTGTAAAGAAATAAAATCATGCGTGACGGATTCGCTGAGTCCGCTGTCTAACCTCTGCAATCATAACGTTGAGTACCAGCGCATCAACCCGCATCCCCGCGAGGACTCTCATGTTTAAGACTGGGATTGCCGCTTTCGCCGCCAGCTACGCCAGACCGTTCCTCAGGCAGGTTGCCGGATTTGCACTACTCACCGCCTTGCTCTCGCCACCGGCCATTGCCAGCGATCACAACCCGCCGCGCGTACAGCCCGCCACTGACTTCGCCGCCGTCGAGGTCCACAAAGACGAAAAGGTCGCCATCGCCGCCGAGCCCTACGACACCAAAGAGAAGATGGAGCTCTTCCGCGTCGACTACATCTCCCACGGCGTTCTGCCCATCCGTCTTATCGTGACCAACAACTCCGACCGCCCCATCTCCCTGCGCGATGCCCGCATCATCTTCGTCACCGCCAACGGAGACCGCATCCAGGCCGCCGAGCCCGAAGACGTCGAGCGCCTCATGTCCCGCAAAGAACGCGAAGGCTCCAAGATCCCCATGCCCGGACCCATTCCCTCGATCCATCTAAAGCCCAAGGCCAGCAATAAAGAGATCGAGCAGGACTTCGATGCCCTCGAGTTTCAAGCCCTGGTCGTCGAGCCGCACACCACGCAGGCCGGCTTCCTCTTCTACGACCTCAGCGGACTCGAGCACCCGCTCAAAGGCGGCATCCTCAACCTGCACACCATCAAAGACGCCGATGGCAAAGAGCTCTTTTACTTCGAAATCCCCTTCGACAAATACCTGAAAACCAAATCCAGTGTGATGAACTAAACAATTCTGTAGTGCTTGTCAATCGAAGCCGCATACCTGTCGCAATCGTGACAGTTTCCTGATGTTTGTCTGCAACCGAGTCTATTTTTGGGTACTCGCGTCTTCGCTTTGCAGAGCACGCACCTTAAGTGCTCTGCAAAGGATGGACTATGCAGATCCACACAAGCATTCTGCGTTCCTTGGTTGCCGCCACACTCACCGTGTTGTTCATCACTCCAACCAGTTCCATCGCTTCACCCAAGCCTCTCGATCCTGTAACCGTCCACAAGCGCATCCTCAAACGCGGCGAGGGCAACTGGATCGCCGTACAAGAGAATAACGGCGTCGATCTCTTTGGCAGAATCATCACCATCGGAGATCGATCCTTCACGCTGCAACTGCACAACGACCCGCAGACCACCGAGATTTACTATTCGGATGTTGCCTATCTCCGCACAGGCTTCACCACCGGACAGAAGATATTCATGATCGGCGGAATAGCGGCAGTTGCGGGCGTTTCCATCTGGGGATTTGTCCACATTCACAACCTCGAGAACAAGCAGCTCAGCAATCAGCCCACTCCCGTTTTTCCATGACCACCATGCGCCGGTGAATCTATGGATGTACCTTGCACCCCACATCCTTCACCGGCGCCACATCATACTGCGGCTCGCACTCATTCATCAGAAACTTATCCATCCAGTTCATGATGTTCTCCAGCCGCTCCACGCGATGCCACGGCTCTCCCGATCGCGAAAGCTCATGGCTCTCCCGCGGAAACCGCACCATCACCGTAGGAATCTTCTTGTACTTCAGCGCGCGGAAGAAAATCTCCCCACCCGAAGTCGGTGGCGTGCGATAGTCCGCATCCCCCAGAATGAACATCATCGGCGTCTTGATGTTGTTCACATATGTCAGCGGCGAGCGGTCGTGATACGCCTGCAGATTGTCGAACGGCGCAGGCTTCATCCAGTACTGCCGGAACTCCCCGATATCCGCCGTGTACCACCACCCCGCCCAGTCCACAATGTCGCGCTGCGCCACCGCTGCTTTGAACCGGTTCGTCTGTGTCACCGTCCAGTCCGTCATCAATCCGCCGCCACTGCCGCCCGTCACGCCCTCACGCTCCGGATCAACCCATCCCTTCTTCTCCACCGCGTCCACCGAGTCCATCAGGTCGTGAAAATCATCGTTGGGATAGTTGTCCTGAATGATGTTCGCGAAGTTCTCGCCATAGCTCGTCGATCCGCGCGGATTCGGATACACCACCACATACCCGCGAGCCGCCATCCAGAGCATCTCGTGATCGAAGACCCACCCATACGCCGAGTGCGGTCCACCATGAATGTTCAGGATCATCGGATACTTCGTCCCATCCTGAAAATCAGGCGGCAACTGCACAAACGTATCGATCGTCTCGCCCTTGATATCCTCCGGATGCGACGTCGGCACCACCTGCAGATCTTCCGGCATCTTCAGATCGAGTTGACTGAACAACGCATCGTTCACGTGCGTCAACTGCGTCTGCGCCTTGGTCCCCGTAATTGAATACAGCTCTCCAATCATGATCGGATTCGAAATCAGCGCCACCAGCCTCGACCCATCCGCCGCCTCGGTGAACCCAAGCACCGCCTGCTTCTCCTGCGTCAGTTCGCCCACTTCGCCAGAAGCCGCATCCACCGTCACCAGCAGCGCGCTCCCCCGCTTCGCCACCACATCCGTCAGCGACGAATCATCCGGGCTCCAGCTCAGCGCAGCACGTCCCGCTCCGCGCGGCGCAACATTATCTCCACCAACCGTGCCGCCCATTTCATAGCTCAGCTTGCTCGTAAGATTCTTGGGCTCGCCCCCTGCACTCGGCTTCCCTCCATCCCACTTCAGATCCATCACCCACAGATCTGTCTGCTTATGGCTCACCGGCTTTGCAGGATGCTCCTGCGCATGAAAAGCAATTCGCTTTCCGTCATGCGAAATCGCAATCCCGCGCGCACTGATCTTCAGATCATCCGCAAACTTCGTATCCGCCAGTCCCTTCGGATGCTCTGCACCCGTCGGAGCCTCAATCGCATACAGCGTGTTGTGATCCTCCGCATCGTAGTAAGGCTCTTCTTCCTGCACAGACGTATAAAAAATCCAATCCGACTTAGGCGACCATTGATACTCCTCAACCCCAAACCGCCCGCCCGTCAGCTGCCACGGAGCATCCTGCGTCCCATCCGCCTTGAGCAAATGAACGAGATACAACTGCGGCGCAACCGAAGCATCCGTATACCCCGCGCCATTCAGCCTGTAGTTATTGCGAGTAATAATCCGCACATCCGACACATGCGCATCGTCGCCCGTCGCCCGCGCCTTCTTCGCCGCCTCCAGCTTCGCCTCTTCCTGATCCTTCGGCGTCGACGACACAACCACGATCGCCTTGCCATCCGGCGACCACGAAGGATTCGAAACCCCCTTCGGCAAATCCGTCAGCCGCACCGGATTCGTATCCGCTGCGCCTTTCTCCATCGGCTGCAGATACAACTGCGGCGGCGCAGGCTTCCCTTCCTTCTCCGCACTGCGCACAAACACCAACTGCTTCCCATCCGGCGACCATCGCGGAGAAGTATCATGCGGCCCGCTCGTCAGCTCCACAGGCTCAGCACCCTGCTTCGTCAGGTCCAGCAAACAAATCCGCGTCTCATACCCGCTGCGATCAGCCGCAACCGTCGCCAGCACATACGCCACCGTCGAACCATCCGGCGACATCTGCGTATCGCCAATCCACTTGAAGCTGAATAGATCTTTCTCAGTGATAGCGCGCTTCTGCGCAACAGAAGCAACCGTGAATACAGCAAAGACGAAAACAACGGCAGAGCAAAGCAATCGGCGCATAGAGCCTCGATGGAAATCTGGGATAGATCGTGCGGGGCGTGCCTGTCAGCAATACGACAAATCATCCGAAACGTCGTACGTGACGCTTGCCCTCAAAACCGGCAGCAAAAGCTCATTTCGGCTGATAGGGAAAAGAATGCCACATCCAACCGCCTTCTCATCCACTTACTTCGTAGAAACTCAACGCAGCATCTCCCTGCTTCAGCAAACGCACGCGCCGCAATGCCCCAAAGCTCTCGCCCGGATCATCCTTTCCGCGATGCTCCGCCACTACCAGCGCTCCCTCGACCAGCAGTTCGCGCCCATCACCGCCCAGCAATTCCAGCACAGCGGCATACTCGGCAGCCGCATCATACGGCGGATCGAGAAACATCACCCCAAACGGTCCAACCCCGCCACGCTCCAACCCGCCGCGCAGGAACCGCAGCACCGCAGCCTTCTCTATGCGAATACCCTCTCGCCGCGAGCGAGCATCCAATCCCAGCCCCGCCAGATTCTTCTCCACCACCCGCAGCGCCGCCGCCCCTTGCTCCACAAACGTCACACTCGCCGCGCCCCGGCTCAGCGCCTCAATCCCCACCGCCCCCGAACCCGCATACAGATCCAGAAACACTCCGCCATCCACACGATCCACCGCCCCCTGCGTCAGCACGTTAAACAGCGTCTCTCGCAGCCGGTCACTCGTCGGCCGTGTATCCATTCCCGCCTGAGCAGCCAGCACCCGCGACCGGAATTTCCCCCCAATCACCCGCATTCCCCGCCAGCTCCTGTCTTGGTTTTCCCGTCTATCATCCCGGAAGGGGATCCGCTTCTCAGCAGCCTCGTATCAATAGCCACAACCACACTCGCCTCACCCCGATACAATCATTCTCATATGCGAGGCTGGTCAATCCCGTTAGGCCGCTGGATGGGTGTCGAAATCCGCATCCACACCTTCTTCGTGATGCTGGCCGTCGTCTTCATGCTCGTCGCCAACGCCGCAGGCGTCAGTTCCACCGCGGGACTCGCCCTCTGGGTGCTCGTCTTCGCCGCCGTCGTCGTCCGAGAAATCGGACGCCTCCTCGTCGCCGGCTGGCTCGGTCTTCGGCTCCGCACCATCCTCATCCTGCCCATCGGCGGCCTCTTCGCCTACGCCAACCCTGAAAGCCAGGAGCGCTCCAGCTCCGGCAGCGCACAATACGCACTCGCCGCCGCAGGCCCCATCGCCAACATCTCCACTGCCGCAATCCTCGCCGCAGGCGCCATGGGAGCCTCCGGCAGTTTCCCGCTCCTCACCCCGCCTCTTGTCTCACCCACCACTCTCGTCCGCAGCCTCATCTGGCTCCAGGCCGCGCTCGGCCTGCTCCACCTGCTCCCCGCCTATCCGCTCGATGCCGGCCGCCTACTGCGCAATAACTGGACACGCGCTCACTCGCCCTCCGCGGCCAGCCGCGCTCTCTCCGGCCTCGGCCAGCTCGTCGCTCTCGCCGCCATCTTCTGCGGATTCTTCCTCCACGACCCCATCCTGCCCGCCGCCGGATTCTTTATCTTCATCGGCGCGCAAATCGAAGATCAGGGCGTCTTCTTCCAATCCGTCGTCGATACCGTCCAGATGCGCGAAGTCATGCTCACCGACTACGCCACCCTCTCACCCAGCGACACCCTCGCCGACGCCCTCCACCGCTGCGTCCACTCGCTCCAGGAAGACTTCCCCGTAGTCCGCAACCGGCAAGTCGTAGGCATCGTCAACCGCCAGCGCATCGTCGAACAGCTCCGCATCGAAGGCAACGGCTACATCCAGGGAGTTATGTCGCGCACCTTCCAGGTAGCCCGCCCAGACGACACCCTCGGAGCCATCATCCGCCGCATCAACGCCGGCCGCGGACTAAGTCTCATCCCCGTAGCCGAAGGCGAAAACATAGTAGGCATGGTCAGCGTCCAAAACTTAATGACCAGCATGTCCCTACTATCCGAACAACGCCGCCTCGAACGCCTAGACTCCGAAAACTAACCCCCGCCGGTGCATTGGGTCCCAGCCACGTTGTCCTCCTGAGCAGAGCGAAGGACCTGCTTTTGTCTTTGTAGTTGCATCTGCAGTTGCTCTTGTCTTTGTTTTTGCCCTTGTCTTTGCCTTTTTGTTTGTCATCCCCGAAGGGGATCTGCTTCTGTCTTCGCAGTTGCATCTGCATTTGCTTTTGTCTTTGCTTTTGCCCTTCTATCTGTCATTCCCCTTTGGGGAATTTGCTTTTATCCCACGCAAGTGGCCCAGTCATCCACCTCTCTGCTTCCGCGTCCCACCAACGCAGCTGTGCCCCATTCATCGCGGTTTCATCGCGATGAGTGGGCGGGACAGGTCTAAAATCCAGTCACTCGCGGCCTGATGTCAAAACCGAAGACTGGCAATGGTCCAGCTTCCTGCATTACCGCACCGGAAACGATGGGATCGTAGAGATAGAATCCTGGTGGACAGCCATGCGCAGAGAACGAAGCATCCTCGAAACCCAGGTCTCAAAGGCGAGACCTGAGGCACCCTCGGTGGTGAAGGAAACATGAAATCTGGGCCACCCGCCAAATGAGCGACAATGGCTTTCATGCGCAAGGTAGTTGCTTCATGGGTAGCACTGCTGTGTCGAAGCCGGACTGGAGGGCAAGGGCGGTCTGACGCCGTTCCTAATTGTGACCCATCCCATGCGTTGAAATACCTTATTCACAAGGTGTCCTTTATTACAGTCCTTTCTCTTGCTTCGCTTGGAGGTCATTCACAGTCCCCCAGTGATCCCGCAGAATTGAAAGCCGTCGAAGGAGGCGTTTCAGGGATCGAGGCGTTCGCCAGAACGGGCGGAAGATTCATTGGCCAGAAAAACAGCGGTGGACAGACCGCGGCCATGCTGGCCGCGGCGAGCTCACCCGAGGTCATTGCTGCATTCCGCAAGGCCGGCGGAACGTTCACCGAGGAAAAAGATAGTTCAGGACACAATGCGGCGGACTATGTCTTGCAGGTGAAACCACATCCTGACCCGGGTGCCGCGCAGTATTACCGGGAGCGTGCGAAAGCGATTGATGCTTTCGCTGAAGCCGGCGGCCGGTTCGCCCTTCAGGATGGCAGGGTCAGTACGAACACGATCGTCCTGCTCATGCAGAACCCAGCGTCGCTTTGCGCATTCCGTAGGGCGATCGGCCCAGACGTTGACCTGCGTTCTTCGATTAGCAACATACAGGAACTTATGGCAGTTAATGGAGGGGCAACTGCCATTCAGGCTTTCGCGGCTGCTGGTCACGTATTTACTTCGAATAATTCTCTCGGAGAATCCGCAGCACAATTGGCTGCTCGCAAAGGCGCCAGCGTGCTCCAGGCCTATGACTCGGCGGTAGAAAGACAGGGAGGCCTTGAATACATCAGCACGGATGACGAATACAGCGCCCTTCGAAGTCCTGCGGCAGTTGAATCCTTCGCGAAAGCCGGTTGCAAGTTCGATGATCGACCCAACAGGAAAGGCCTCACCGCAGAAGCCACGGCAATATTGCACGGGGCCAAAGTCGTTGAAGCTTTCTCAGAATACGGTGGCAAATTCACCAATCGTCTGACACCCCAGGGACTAACCGCCGGAGATATGGCGAGGCGGGAGGAGCTGAACAGTGCTGGAGTGCTGATCGCCTATCGGGCAGCCTTGAAGCGCCAGGGCGGACTCATTTTCGATCTCCCCAAAGACGAATATGAAGCCACCAGGATCGGCGCTCCGGGGATCGAAGCCTTCGTACACCAAGGTGGCAGATTTACAGACACACCTAATGTGCAAGATCTGACCTCTGCAATCATCGCTGCTTCGTCAGGCGCCGAAGCGATCGAGGCTTTCGCGCGGGCTGGCGGCCACTTCACCGATTGGCAAAACAAACAGGGCTATACCGCGGCCATGGCTGCAGCCTACAGCGGAGCCGATGCAATTGCTGCCTTTGCGGAGGCTGGCGGCCATTTTACCGAGCAGCAGAATCACGTTGGCGACACAGCCGCTTTGATCGTTGCCATGCGGCCTGACGATCTTGGCCCCGGAATGCAAGAACTTCATTTTCGACTCGGCGACATGTTCATCGACGGAAAGCAGCGAGGAGCGGCGGCCATCGAAGCTTTTTACGCTGCAGGCGGACGATTTGCGGATCACCAGAATTCGCTTGGCAACACCGCAGCCATGAGTGTGATCGAAAATGGCCCAGCTGCCATTCGTGCTTTTGCCCATGCCGGCGGTCACTTTACCGAGCAAGAAGATAAGGCAGGTCTTACCGCGGAAATTTATGCAGCGTACGACGATCCGGAAACAATCAAGGCATTCTCCGAGGCCGGCGGACGATTCACCACACGCGTCTCAAGCAGTGGCATGACATCTGAAATTGCTGCTGCTGAGAGTACCGTCGATCAGATTACTGCATACTCACAAGCCGGAGGTGTCTTCACTGATCGCAAAACGCGCGAAGGCTGGACATCGGCAATGATCGCTACGAACCATGGAGGCTGGATTCTTCGCCATGAGCCTTCTACGGACATCCCGGACACCATTGCTACGCAGAAGGCTGTCAAAACGGACTTTGCACAAGAGGATGCTGAGGCCAGCAAGGCATATCAGGAAGCGTTGCAAAGACAAGGCGGATTGCTCCACGTTCCATAGGCGGGTGGCTGTAGAAGCTCAAGAGGTTGTTCCATCGGCGAGCGGTATCTCGGAGCGGCTGATGGGCGGGTTGTAGTTGAGGCTACCATGAGGTCTTTCGTGGTTGTAGTAGTGAGTCCATGGCTGCAGATGTGAGTCCCTGTCCTGTGAGTCAGTCCAGTGTTTTGCGTAAGCCCACTCTCTGAGCGCGGTCTGTATAAATCGCTCAGCCTTTCCGTTGGTTCTGGGCGTGTAGGGCCTGGTGCGGTGGTGTTTTAGTGCGAGCTTGCAGCAAGCCTGGCGGAACTGTTGGGAGCGGTAGCTGGATCCGTTGTCGGTCAGCAGAGCGCGCACGCCGATGCCGTGTTGTGCGAAGAAGCCCAGCGCATCGTTGAGGAAGCCGATGGTGGTACCGGCCTTCTGGTCTGGCAGCATGCGGGTGAAGGCCATACGCGAGTGGTCGTCGACGGCCACATGCAGCGCAAGGAAACCGGGATGAGCGCGTTTGCCGCGCAGCCGCCCATCGCCGCGCAGCGAGACCTCCGAGAAGCGCGTCATGCCCTTGATGTCGAGATGCAACAGGTCACCGGGCCGCGGATGCTCATAGCGAACCACGGGAGGCGGCGGGTTCAGGTCGCGCCATCGGCTCAACCGCGCCCGGCGCAGGATGCGGCTCACGGAAGCCGGACTCAGACCCGATTGCCGTGCGATCCGGTACCCGGGCATGTGCCCCCGGCGCAGCTCGACAACCCGATCAACAAGACTCCCCGCCAGGCGGCGCGGACTGCGATGAGGCCGCGAGCTACGATCTGCCAGACCATCCAGTCCGGCTACCTGGAACCGCATCACCCACTTGGCCGCAGTCTTCGCACTCACGCGGAAGGCGGCTGCAGCCGCCTTCCGCGTCTCTCCCTGCTCCAGTACAAACCTGACCAATGCCTCTCGACTGCGATAGCTCAGTCGGGCATTCTTATGAATGTCCATTCGATCCTCCGAAGATTCCTAGTTGCTCGTCACAACCAGCTTCTCCGGTCCAAATCGAATGGACAACCTCCTGAAAGATCACAGGTGGGGCACCCTCTTCTTTCTTTTGCTGAAGCTCCCGAGACTCTCGGGGTGCCCATCCGTTCTACGTTCTTAGTCGAAAGGATGGGATAGTGGATGCCCGCAGCACCAGACCACATTCGTGCGCAGCACGAACCCCGCAGTCTCTTCAATCCGCCTTCAGACGGTTCCTGTGATCTTTCTCATGGCGCGGAAGTTCGCGTGACGGAACATAGAGTCACGTTTGGCGGGTACGGCTGCCAGCGAGCCATTCCGACGGCGACATGCCTATCCGTTGGGTGAAGACTCGCGTTAGAGCTGTGGCATTCGCGTATCCCACCGCGGCGGCGATGAGTTTCAGTGAGTTGCCTTTACGCAACATGGTTTGGGAGACTCCTAATCGCCAGCTTGTCAGGTAGTCAAACGGTGTCATGCCGACGACCTGGCGAAAATAAGCGGCAAAGCGCGCTCGGGACATACCGGCAAGCTGAGCCAGCTGCTCCAGTGACCATGAGGTCTCGGGAGATTCGTGCATGCCTTGGATTGCCTTGCCAAGACGCGAATCGCTGAGTCCCACTAAGATTCCACTGTCAATCAGGCGCGTGTTCATTGCCGATCGGATGAGCAGCACAAAGAGATATTCGAATAATCGATCGATGGCAGCCTGACGGCCTGGTAGCTCAGAGAAGGCCTCTGCAAACAAGAGCTGCAGTGTCGGTTCAAGCTCGGGAAGCGCTGTGAGCGGGAGCACGAGTGGTTCGGGCAGGGATGCGATCAGAGGGTTTAACATTCCGGCGCCGAATTCGATTGTGGCGCATACGAGCTCGGCGCCTGCCTGCAGCGGGCCGTGAAGGCGATGAACGCGAGGGCGGGGAAAGAACAGTATGCTCGGGGTATCGATGACGATCTGACGAGCGTCGGGCCGGGTGATCTTGAGCTTGCCTTGCTTGAGCACATGAAGATGACCGGCATGTTCGCTTATCTGATCTCCGGTGCTGCCGCACAACAGCCCGGAATAAAACATTCGGGCCGTAAGAGAGAACCGTTCGAAGAAGAGCGCGAGTCGATCCATTATGAGACTAAAAGATATCTGATGGATATTCTTTGTGACAAGCAGTCCCATCCTATGGTTGAAAAGACTTGCAGCGTAGTGCGAAGATGCGCTGTCGAGGATTTTGGAAAGGATCGTGTCCCGCATTGCTCCCGTTGTTTTAACCAACACGAGATTTGCCCCAGGCGTGACCACATCAACTTTAATAAGGAGAAGTGAGAAATGAGTAACATCTCGTCGGCACAAACAAGCAACCTCTTACAACAAGCGAAAAACAAACTGACCGGATTGGCTGAGTGGATCAGTGATCGTAATCTACCCTTTCTGGTTATCAGCATCGGTATGATCGTTATGCTGCTTTGGGCCGGATCTTACAAGATGACGCGGCCCGGCGCTGAAGGCATCATTCCTCTTGTTTCGAACAGCTTTCTCGTCTGGTGGCACTTCAAGTTATTCGGTCCGTATATTGGATCGGATCTTATCGGAACTACCGAGTGGCTTACCGCGATCTTGATTATCGCGGGCTACTTCAGACCCAGGGCCGGCATTGTTGGCGGGCTCCTAGGAGTCGTTATCTTCTTCACAACCAGCACCATGCTGCTGAGTACTCCCGGCGCGATTATTTCCGTACCTGGCATTGAGGGAATGAGATATATGAGCTTCCTTGGCCTGTTCCTGTACAAGGACATCATTGCTCTTGGTGGATGTCTTTACCTGGTCAGCTATTTCGGCAAAAAGGCGGTTTCCGAAAACAAACGCTAACTGTGGAGGCTCGGGCCGACATTTTCAGGCATGTCCATTCGATTTATCTGAAGCTTCTGGTTGCTCGTCACGACCGGCTTCTCGGACTCAATCGAATGGACAGTCTTTTGAAAGAGCACCGCGCGGCCGATCATCCTGTCGATGTGGCAACTTTGCTTCGCAGCGCTCACACGATCGCCAGAGATACGCAGTAACGAGGAGCACGCAGTAAGATGAGGCGAGGTTGCGCGCCATGGCCGAGCTTGCGGTCCTCGTTCTGAGCTTTCATCTGGCGTGGCTTTTGCTGGTTATCTTTGGAGCGATCTGGACTCGAGGGCGTCCGTGGTGGAGTGTGCTTCACATTCTGGCTTTGTTGTGGGGCATCGTGGTTGAGGTGAGCCCGTGGCCATGTCCTCTTACGTTGGCCGAAAAGTACTTCGAATCGCGCGCGGGCTGGGCTGCGTATCATGGCAGCTTTTTGCTTCACTATCTGGATGCAATCGTCTATCCCAACCTTCCTGACTGGGTCGTAACCATCGCGGGAGTATCTGTATGCGCGCTGAATCTCGGGGTCTACTGCTGGCGGCTGCGAAAAGGCGAGCTATTTCGCAGCAAAGCGCGGGGAACGTGAGTCAGCGTAGCGCGTGACCACATCTCAACATGCCAACCCAGCCACGAATGCGTGCCGAGGTCTTCAACGACAGGTCTTTGCGCGAAAGCGGAAGCTGTTCCCTAGTTAGTCTCCGGTCCCTGGTTTCTGCCTTTCAGGTACGCTTCGAGTTGTCCCAGCGTTCCATTCCATCCTTGGGTCATCGCGTCGTGCATGCTGTCAAAGGTTTTCTGCTCCGAGGGGGAAGCATCGATGGGGTGCCACGCAATCGTCAGCACGGTGTTCCCGTCGACATCCGCGAATGTCGCTGTTGTCAGTATCTCGAGCGGCCAATCTGCCACATAGGGGTGACGCGTGGGATTCCCGTGTTTATTCGAGAACGTGTTCACCAGCACAATTCGCTCGGGCGCAACTACCTCGCGAAATACCCACTTGCCCCACATCTCGACGCCATTCGCAGCGCGCATGCAGTAGTGGAAGATTCCGCCCGACACGACATTCAGCTTCGCGACTGAAAGCGCGAATCCCGCCGGCGCAAACCACTGCTTGAGATGCTCTTCCTCGGTCCACGTCTTCCATACCAGTTCACGCGGTGCGTCCAGTTCCAGTAAATAGACAAATTCTCGCTCTCGGGACAACTCTGCACCTGCCTTTAGGGTTTGCCGGCCGTGATCAACGTTCCTCAAACTTTTCCGCGGATTTCTCCTCCATCATACCCAAGCTGTGTTCGCCTTCCATACCCAACGACTCAACCCCTTCACCGTGGCACGCGCAACCCGCCGCAATGTAGCATCCACAATGTGCCCGGCCGCAAATCCAATCCCCAGCCCCCACTGCCTGTCGCGCCGCCCGCAGCTCAGGGCCATCAGCCATTCAAGCCTCTCGCGCTCGATACGCCTGTCACTTACGTTCGCGGCGTAGGCCCGAAGGTGGCCAAGGTCCTCGAAGAAAAAGGTATTCTTGTCGCCGAAGACCTGCTCTACCATCTGCCTTTCCGTTACGAGGACCGCCAGCATCCGCGCTCGCTCGATGAACTCAAACCCGGAGAGACCGCCTCAGTCATTGCCGAAATTCGCGGCACGGCGCTCCTGCGCACCCGCCGCATGCCCATCTTCGAGATGACCGTAGGGCAGGGCAATCTCGCTATGAAGTGCATCTGGTTCAACGGCTCTTATCTGCAAGGCCGCTTCCATGCTGGGCAGACCATTGCACTTTTTGGCCGCATTGAGCCATCCCGCTCCAGCCGCAACATGAAGATGATCCAGCCACAGTTCGAGCTGTTGCCTGGGACCGGCGAAGACGAAGAGACTCTCCTTCTCGAAGTGGGCCGCATCACTCCTGTTTATGAATCCCTCGGTGGCTCCATGCTCGCCTCACGCTGGCAGCGCAAGGTCATCTTCCGCCTCATCGAGTCTCTCCGCGGAGCTGCCGGCGCGCCGACCTTGATCCCAGAAGTCCTGCCGACGTCGATGCTGGAACGCCTTGGCCTTCCCACGCGCGAGCAAGCCATCGCCCACGCACACTTTCCTCCGGAAGGCACGACGCAGACTGCGCTCATGGAAGCGCGCACCGCGCCGCTACGCCGCCTTATTTTCGAAGAGCTTTTCTTTCTCGAACTCGGCCTGGAGCTCAAACGCCGCAAAGGCCGCGCGCAGCTGGGCATTGCCTTCGCCACCACCGATCAGGTTCGCGAAGCCATCCGTGAGATTCTGCCGTTCCATCCCACAACTGCACAGAAACGCGCTCTTGGCGAAATCGTCAGCGACATGCGCCAGCCGCACCCTATGCGCCGCCTCTTGCAAGGTGATGTCGGCTCCGGCAAAACCATCGTCGCGCTGCAGGCGATGCTCGTCGCTATTGAAAACGGCTATCAGGCCGCGCTCATGGCTCCTACTGAAATTCTGGCCACGCAGCATTATCTTGCCGCGCGTAAGCTGCTGGCGCGCTCCTCGAAGCGCTACAACATCGTTCTGCTTACCGGCTCACTTGAGCACGATCGTAAGCGCTATGCCCGCAGCCTCATTTATTCCGGCGAAGCGCAGCTTGTTATCGGCACTCATGCCCTCATTGAGGAGAAAGTCGACTTTGCGCGTCTCGGCCTCGTCGTGGTCGACGAGCAGCATCGCTTCGGCGTCCTACAGCGCTTCCGCCTCATGAAAAAACCCGGTGAGGCTGAGCCAGACGTTCTCGTCATGACCGCTACGCCCATCCCACGCACGCTCGCCCTCACGCTCTACGGCGACCTCGACGGCAGCGTCCTCGATGAGCTTCCGCCGGGGCGCACGCCCATCGTTACCCGCAGCGTTCCTGGCGAGCGTCAGGAGGAGGTGTGGGAGTTCGTTTGCAAGCAGGTTGGCCTCGGCCGTCAGGCTTACATCGTCTATCCCGTCATCGAAGGCCCCCGCGACGACCAGCCCGAGCTGGACTTCGCCGCAGCCGATGCCGAGGCCGCTCAAGCCGCTCCACCTGTCCCTGCCAAACGCGCACGCAAATCTGCGAAGAAACAAACCGCCCTCTTCACGCCGGAAGAAATGCCCGAGACGAAACCGTCTCCGAAACAGGAGCTCCGCGCCGCTACCGATATGTATGAGCAGTTGCGTAGTGGGGCTTTCCACGGCCTCCGCGTCGGCCTTCTCCATGGCCGTCTCGACGCCGATGAGAAAGATGTCGTCATGCGCCGGTTTCAGCGCGGGGAGATCGATGTCCTCGTCTCCACCACGGTCATCGAAGTTGGCGTCGATGTTCCCAATGCTTCGGTGATGGTCGTCGATCACGCCGAGCGCTTCGGCCTCGCCCAGCTTCACCAGCTTCGCGGGCGCGTCGGACGCGGCTCCGCCAAAAGCTACTGCATCCTCATGACTGGTGAACGCGTCTCGCCGCAGGCCGAAGAACGCCTGCAGGCCATGGTCCGCACACAAAACGGATTCGAATTGGCCGAGCTCGATCTCACCATGCGCGGCCCTGGCGAGTTTTTCGGTACCCGCCAGGCCGGAGCCCCTACTTTCCGCGTAGCCAACCTGGTCCGTGACCGCGAGATCCTCGAACTGGCCAAACAGGAAGCCGCCCGCTTTGCAAACCAACCCGACGATTCCATCACCGAAGCTGAACGCAAGCGTGTCTGGAACCACCTGCGCCAAGCCTGGCAGCGTCGCTACGGCCTGCTTGAAGCTGGCTGATCACCAGTCGACCGTGAAGTGCACTGCTTCAGACGAACGCGCCTGGAGTTGGTGCACGCAAGCCGGTTTCTCGTTACTTAAACCAGACGAGATTGAGAATGCATGTGAATATACGTCCTCAATCTCGTCTGATTTCGAATATTCCCTTAGGGTGCTCTGTCCCAAAGAACAAAGGCCACGACAGCGACAAGCACTAAACCGAGGATGTAGACGAAACGTAAATTGTGGCGACTCTGCTCAGAAAAGTCTTCAAGAGCACTAAATCGAGGATTTTGGCTGTCATAATAGACAGCGACTGTCTGCCCAAATCCAACTCCTCTTTCGGCTTTGCTGACCGCGGTATATTGTGCATCGCCAACTGAAAAAGTGTAGTCACAGTAGTTGTCGTGCCCGCGTCCACGCTCCTCGCACTGACCAATGATTCCGAAGCTCGTTTTCTGTCTACTCGCTAAATCATTCTCTACAGCTGCTTGATAGGCGAAAAACAAGATACCGAACAGCGCGAAGGCAATGAACGGCCACAGTGACTTCCTGCCAAGTCGAGAAGAATCAGAAAGCCTCTGCACGATGTTCATGATTTTCTGAATGCAAGTATCTGATCTTGCCAAGGCTGAGGTCAATCCAGTTTTCGGGCTTCGCTTAGAAGGTTCTATTCAGGGCAATCCCAGCCGACGAAGCGATACCACTTGCGGAATTAGTCTTCATAAACGCGCTTCTCGTCACTGAAACGGCTCTTTGATCGAGTGATCGACTACTCGGATACGATCCGGACTCGCATTGAAACCAAAGTGTGTCGCATAGGGTAAATCTTGGAACCGGCATAAAGTGGCCTCCGCTTACAACTACGATTCTCTTTAGGTTTTAGTCGACGCCGAGATCTTGGGCGATGCTGGCGCTGTAGAGAATTTCTTCTCGTTTCAAGCCCTGTTGATCGACAAAAACGGCGACCAAAACGTCCCACACACTTTGCGGCGACCAATGCAGCACTTCCACCGGAGCTGGCAGCGGCGTATGCGTGGAAAGGAAGAGGAACTTCGCTTCCTTATGCGTAATTGTGGGAAGCTCTGCCGAAGTGACCGGAGATTGAAGCGGCATCACGCCCACTTTCCGGCAGATCAGATGATAGAAGTCTCCCACTGTGCGGACAGCACCCGCTTCGTCATCTTCGATAGTTATGGCAAACAATTCTTCCGTGCGCAGCACAATCTCTACGGTGTCAAGCCCCATCGGTACAGGTTAGCTCGTGCGAAGGTCCGTCACAACTTCACTAAAACGGGTTCTGGAAACTTTGCTCCGGTCTCGAAAAGGATAACTTCCGGATAGCCGGTCACTCGCTCGGAACTTAAATTCACAGACCTAAATGCTCGAGGTATGGGTTCGCAGCGAGCCGCGCGTGAATCTCTGCTGCTCGCTCGCGCAACCTCTGATCCGGGTCTTCCTCTGCTTTTGCCAATAGCTCTTTCGCCAAGTCGATTCCTTCCTCGCCTAAGGGCCTCGCAAGAACCTGTTCCAACGCGACTACAGCATTCCAACGTGTGGTGCTGTCCTCCACGAGTTCACGAGCCCATCGCATGAATCGCCAATCAGCCATTTCCGAAAGTAGGAAGATCGCTCGTCCTGCTCGCTCCGTGCTCGGCTCGTTTTTGTAAATCTCGTAGCAGTATTCCATCGCGACTGTTGACCTCATGATCAAGAGAACCTGCTCAGCGGCTCCATATCCGGGTTCGAAAGTGATCCAATGATCAACAGCACGACGAATGTTTTCTTCGCCGACGATAAGTTCCAGTACTCGTATCCCTGGCTCTGTTCCCCAACAGCCGCCGACTTGCTTGTCCAGTGCTCTCCAGTCAATCGTCATCCCGTTCTCTCGGTCACTTCGTTTCGACCTCTCATCATCGCATGGAGTTTAGAGCACTGGGAGAATAGTCGGCCATCCGTCATTTACTTCATGGCCAACACTTCCAAAATGGCGCACAAAACGGCATTGCCCGCCGGCGTATCTCACAAAGGGTAAGTTTTGAGACGGCCAAATCAACTCAGTAAAACTCTTGTTCGAGATGCAGAGCCGCCGTGGAATACGCTGCTTCAGGCGAACACGCATGGACCAGCACATGCCAGCATCACCGCACCTTCGTCGTTGCTGTTATTGCTTCGTCATTCTCGCTGAAGATCTGCTTTACTTCGCGCGAAGGCGCCACCCCACTCTTACACCTCACCCTTCCCAAAACACCGCACCTCAAGATCCACACTCACAATCTCAGCCCCGCAATCCTCGTGATGGCTAAGTGTGCACTGGCAAAGCTCAGTAAACCGCAGATGCGCCAACTGGCTTAGCTCGAGCCCCGCCGCAATCAACATTGCATACATATCCACGCAATGCTGCCGCTCAAACTCAAACAGCATGCTGATCAGCCCCTGATCATCCGCTCCTCGGCTCAGCACCCAGCCGCCGCAGCCCAGAATCGCTCCCGTCAGCGTGCGCACCATCATTCCAGGCTCCGCCATCGCCGATGCGCGCATCTGCAGCGCCCAGCTCGATGCCGGTCCCTTCACTGCCGCGGATAGCGCCGCTGGATTCATATCTCATTCATCGGACCCCGTCCGCCAATCTTCACCCACCGTCCCACCCCGCGACAGATCCGGGCCGATCCCGCCCGGTCGTAAGACAACTCCAATCCCAGCCCCCTGATTCTCACCTGCGGCCACTGTTCGCTGTTTCCTGCTCCCCGGCTGCTGTTGTACCCTCCAACCAGACATGCTTGTCGGCACCGGCATTGACCTTACCGAGATTCCCCGCATTCAGCGCTCCATGGAGCGTTTCGGTCAGCGCTTCCTCAACCGCATCTTTACTCCCGCCGAGCAGGCCTACTGCCTCCGAAAAAAGCACTCCGCCGAAAGTTTCGCCGCCCGCTTCGCTGCAAAAGAGGCGGCCGCCAAAGCGCTTGGCACCGGTATCCAGCATGGAGTCAATTGGTTAGAGATTGAAGTCACCCGTCACCCCGGTGGCCGTCCCGGACTTCGCTTTACCGGTCGCGCCGCCGACTTCGCCGCCCGCCTGCGGGTCACCCATGCCGCGCTCTCGCTCACCCACACAGGGACGCTCGCCATGGCCAGCGTCTCCCTCGAAGGCCCCGAATTCTGACTTCGGCAGCAAAAGTCCGCAACCAACGACACATATGCCGCATCGTTTGTTCTGAAATTGGTGCTTTTCGAATTGCTGACTCGACAAAGGCGTTTGGTATCCTCAACCCAGCGAGAGATACACAAAGGCACACCTATTACCCAGCACTACTGAGGACGATTGCACGATGCCGAGCCAGAAAGAACTTCGTTGGTCCCAACTGAAGGTCGGAATAGTAGCTCTGATCGCCATGACCGTTCTCGTCGTGATGATCTTCATCCTCGCCGGATCCACAGGCGGCCTCTTCACCAAGAAGATCAATCTCATCGCCTACTTCGATAACGCCAATGGCCTGAAAGACGGCGCGCCCGTCACGCTCGAAGGCGTCACCATCGGTAACGTGGTCCACGTGCGCATCATTCCGAGCCATGAGCCCCACGCCGTCGAGGTTGTGTGCCGCATCGGTTCCAACTTCCTGCCTTCGCTGCATACCGACTCGACCGCATCCATCACCTCCGCCGGCGTCCTCGGCGATGCCTTTGTCGACATCTCGTCGTCCCACGCCACCGGCCCGCAGCCCGGCAACAACACAGAGATCCCTGTCGCCAAGACACCCAGCATTCAGGACGTTGTCCGTACCAGCCAGGTCTCTATCGAGAACATCAACAAGGTTGTCGCCAAGGTCGGAGTCCTGCTCGATACCGTCAACAACGGCGACGGTACCGCCGCCATGTTCCTCAAAGATCCGGCCATGGCTAAGAAGATTTCCAACACCATCAGCCAGCTTCAGGTCATTACTACCAACATTGCCGAGGGCAAGGGAACGGCTGGCAAGCTCATCACCGACGACGCCCTCTACAACAAGCTGAATGATTCAGTAGCCAAGCTCGACGACATCACCACGCGCCTCGACAACGGCCAGGGAACAGCAGGCAAGCTGCTTACCGACGACACACTCTATAAAAATCTGAACAAGGCCCTCGCCAACACCAACGAGCTGCTGGGCGACATCAACGCGGGCAAAGGATCGCTCGGCAAGTTCACCAAGGATCCCGCCTTTGCCAACAAGGTCGAAGAAACCCTCGGCCACCTCAACGGAATCCTCAAAGGCATCCAGGAGGGGCAAGGCTCCATTGGCCAGATGTTCGTGAACCGCACGCTCTACGACAACTTAAGCAAGACCCTCAACGATACCGGCCAATTGGTCACAGCCATTCGCAAGGACCCCAAGACTTACCTGACAATTCACGTAAAAGTCTTCTAGCCGGTTCTCCATCGCGAGAAGGTTTCTTGAAAAGTGCGATTGCCCAATCCTGCGCGAGATTAATGACGCGGGATTCGGGTCAATTTTTTCAAACTCGTAATCTCTGCTCCCAAAGTATGTCGCATCCGTTGCGCATGCCCTATATGCTGATTAGTCTTGCACCTCGGATTCTCTGAGTGATTGTCGAGGATCTTGATGGATGCTCCATCTATAAACTTCCAGAATGATTCGCAACTTATTTGTGACTTCTATGAACGAGAACATGGAGCTTGCCGTAAGAATCTACTTTTAAATACGACGTAAACAGCAGGGAGGGCAAGGTGGATCGAAGGAAGTTTATGGGATGGATGGCCGCAGGAGCTGCCAGTGGCGCGGTTCCTGTTCTCGCAGGCGCCGAGGGGACGGTGAGCGAGAAGGAGTCTTCAAAGCCGAACTTTCTGTTCATCATTGCCGACGACATGATGTACAGGACCATTCACTCTCTGAACAACCCTGAGATTCACACACCTAACCTCGACAAGCTGGTCGCAAATGGCTGTGCGTTTACGCATTGCTTTCATCAGGGTGCATGGTCAGGTGCTGTTTGCGTGCCTAGCCGCACGATGCTTAACAGCGGTCTTACTGCGTTTCATGCCCTGACGGGCATCGATCGCGTTCACACATGGGGCCAGACGATGGGCGCCGCTGGATATGACACCTTTATCTGCGGCAAGTGGCATCTGAATCCGACGCTTTTGCAGAAGAGCTTTAAGGAACTGGGTCCGGTTGGACCGGGATTTCTGGCTCCGGGCAACGATTTTTATACTGACGAACCAAGCGACAATGATGGCGACCATGTGAATGTTCCGTGGTCTGAGAATGAAGCGTATTTTCGTCCGCGGCCGGGTGGTACGTGGAATCCTGCAGACCGTTCCCTCCACGGACATTGGCTCCAGTCGGACATTGTGGATGCGAAGTTGCCGAGGGAAATCAGGCACTCGAGCACCATTTACGCAGATGCCGTGATTGATTATTTGACCGACAAAGCCGCGAAGCGGAGCACGCCGTTCTTTGTTTACATGGGTTTTAATGCGCCGCATGATCCCCGCCAGGCGCCGCAGGAGTTTCTCGATCTGTATCAGCAGGACAACATCGAAGTGCCTCCGAATTTCCTGCCTGAGCACCCATTCAATATTGGTTCCGACACGTTTGGCCGTGACGAATCACTTGCGCCGTTTCCGCGTACGCACGAGGCTGTGCAACTGCACCGCCGCGAGTATTACGCCATTATTTCGCACATGGATCATGAAATCGGCCGCGTGCTCGATGCGCTGGAACGTTCTAGCAAAGCTGGTAATACGTACGTGGTTGTCACCGCGGATCATGGACTGGCCGTGGGTGAGCACGGACTGATGGGTAAGCAGAATCTTTATGATTGCAGCATCCGTATGCCGCTGCTGATTTCAGGCCCGGGAGTTCGCACAGGCGTGAAGGTTGATGAACTGGTGTATCAGCACAGCATGTATGCGACAACCTGCGATCTGGCGGGCATTCCGACGCCGGGAACAGTTCAATTTCCAAGTATTGCGCCGATGCTACGTGGCGATTACCGTCCGGTACACGATGCGGTCTTCACCTGGCATCGCCATACGCAAAGAGCCATCCGCACGAAGACGCACAAGCTGATTGTGTACCCGGAGGTGCATACGATTCAGTTGTTTGATATCGAGCGTGATCCGTGGGAAATGCATGATCTGTCGGGAGATCCAGCGATGGATAAGCTCAAAGGTGAATTGATGGAGCAGTTACAGCGGATGCAGAAAGAGCTTGGCGATATGATTCATTTTGTCGATCCGCTGCGTGGCGTCTGGACGAAACTACCCCGCCGCGCATAACGATGGATCGTCGTAAATTCATGGGACTAGCTGGTGAAAAGGGTGGAGCCCCCGAGAAGAGTTGATCGAGGCGGAACAAATCAATACTGACGAGCGAGAGAGCGCGGCTTTGCCGGTGGACGATGCGGCGTGCGCGCAGGAAGCTGCATGGGTGCAGGAGGCTGCGTCTGCTTCTGCACGTGGGGCTGCGTCGGGACTTGCTGGGCGGGTGACGTTTCGGCTGGTGAAGCGAGTGGTAGTGCTGATGGCGGCGCTGGGGGTTTGTTTCGCGTGGTTTGGAGTGTTGTGGTTTTGGTGGAAGATGCGCGGACGGGATGTGCCGCTGACGGTGCGCGCGGAGTGGATGCACTTTTGCGGGCAGGTTGTACTGCGCGGGATGGGCGTGAAGTCTCGCGTGGAGGGTGCGCGGCCGTGCGGGACTACGTTGATTGCGGCGAACCATCTGAGCTATCTGGATATTGTGATTGCGGCGGCGGTGATGCCGATTGTGTTCGTGTCGAAGGATGAGATTGCGCGGTGGCCGGTGTTTGGGGCGATAGCGACGCGCGGAAAGACGATCTTTCTGGACCGGCAGAGCAGGGCGAGTGTGCGCAAGGCTGCGAAGGAGATGGCGGAGCGGCTGAGCGAGGGTGTGCCGCTGCTGCTGTTTCCGGAGGGGACGAGCACGGATGGGAGCACGGTGTTGCGGTTTCACTCGCCGCTGTTTGAGCCTGCGGTTGCAGCGGGGCTGCCGATTACTCCAGCGGCGATTGCTTATGAGCCGAAGGCGCCCGGGGTGATGGAGCGCGGTCTTTGCTGGTTTGGGGATGAGACGTTTGTGCCGCATTTGATGCGGGTGCTGAATGTGAAGGGATTCACGGCGGTGATGCGGTTTGGAGAGCCGTTTGTAGTTGCGGACCGGCGTGCGGCAGCGGTGACAGCGTATGATGCGGTGTCTGCCATGCGAGTGGATGAAGAAGCTCGCCGCAGAGGTTAAAGCCGGTCGCTGACCTGGTTGGATGGATGTTAAACCGATCCATCTTTGCGCATCCTCTCTGCTGTCGATCCGCATCTGACAGTTAGCAAAAGCATATGAGGTGTGGTTATGAAAGCAGTTGTGCTACATGAATACGGTGGACCGGACAAACTGAAGTATGAGGAGTGGGATGATCCACGGGCGGGCGAAGGTCAGATTCTAATTCGCGTCACTGCAGCGGGAATCAATCCCATCGACTGGAAGCTTCGTAGTGGCGCCATGAAGGATTTCATGCCGCTGGAACTGCCCACCATTCTTGGTTACGACTACTCTGGCGTCGTTAGCTCGGTCGGCAAGGGCGTTGAGGGCTATGCCGAAGGCGATAAGGTATTCGGCCGTGCCGGCAGGACTTACGCCGAGTTTCTTCTGGGTGATCCCGCAGGCATGTCGAAGATTCCCGACGGCCTTGATCATGTGGAAGCTGCCGCACTTCCGGTGGTGCTAAACACTGGCGAACAACTCATCGCTCAGTTTGGCAAAGTGCAGCATGGACAGGCCGTCATTATCACTGGAGCACTGGGCAGCGTTGGCCGCACTGCCGTCTGGGTGGCCAAGAAGCTTGGTGCGCATGTCATAGTGGGCGTGCGCAGTTCACAAAGAGAGGCTGCGGAGGAGCTCGAGGCCGATGCCATTCTTGCGCTTGATGATCCGCAAGAGATGGACTCGCTTGGCTTCGTCGATGTTGTCGCGGATACGATTGGCGGCAACATAGGCGGTTCGCTCATGGCCAAGGTCAAACCGGGAGGAACATACGCCTCGGTTGTTGGGCCTCCGCCAAATGCCGAACTTTACCCCAACGTGAAAGTAGAGGTTTTCGGCTCACATCCCGACGGAGCGGGGATGCGAGCGCTTGCGGAAGATATCGTGAAGGGAAAGTTCAAGATTCGTGTTGACCGCAAAATGCCACTTGCCGATGCGGCGAAAGCACATGCTTTAGCGGAGAAGGGCGGCGTTGGAAAAGTTCTTCTTTTAGCGTGAACGCAATGGGGATTTCCAGCAATTGATCGGTGAGCGGGAAGGCATCCGCTGATGTGCGGCTGAGGAACGGCTGCGGACGGGAACCGAGAGACAGGCAAAAGAAATTCCCCCTTCGCGAGAAATCGCGAAGGGGGAACGGGTGCTGGAGCAAGGTCATGCTGAAGGTAGCGAGGACGATCCAGTTACCACCTGTTGGATGGACCGTGGCAGGCGGCGACGCCCTTGTCGCTGTACTTAGACGGACCGGTTGTTTGTGCAGGATCCTTTAATGCCGATTCGTAATCCCACGCGTAGCCATTCGGATTGAGCGTCAGTTTCATCACGCCCCAGAATTCTCCGGTTGACGCCTCGAGATTCTCTGCATTGAAGTTCGCGTGGCCACCCGGATCGGAGGATGTGCCGGTTGTGACGACTGTATCGAGTGTTTCGCCGCCCGTGCCAATGATGAATTCGCGGATGCCCTTCCTGGGATCGGAGTTCCCATTGGGGTCAAGCGGCCGATAGCGGGCATAGAGGTGGTCGTGTCCGTTGAGCACCAGGTCGGCTCCGTACTGATAGAGCAGGTCCCAGAAGGCTACAGCGGTCGGGCCCTCGGGCACGGCGATGCTGTTGGCAGCGCTAAATGTGGGCTGGTGCCAATAGGCGAGTGTGCACTGGGAGTGATTGGCCTCGAGATCTTTTTTCAGCCATGCGAGTTCTGAGGCAAACCAGGAACCCGTGGTCGAACAACCGCCAGGCTGTGTCTCGCACTCGATATTGAGCGAGATAAGATGCCACGAGCCGAGGTTATAGGAGTACCATCCATCTCCCACGCCGTCTCCGTTGAGGCCGTTGTTTACCTCTTCGAAGTGCCCGGCTTGTCCATCCGCGCGTGGGACGGGTTGAGGAGTGGGTGAGGTGCCGTTGAGAGAGTTGGAGACCGTAGTGGTCATCATGCTCCCGTCGGCGTTGTGCTGGAAGCCGTTGTAGTAGGAGAAGTAGCCGTAACCAGCAACGCCGATTGCGCCATGCTCGTTGTAGAACTCGTGGTTGCCTGGCGCAGGCCGCTGGATAAATTTGAAAGCGCCGTAGGTCAGGTCGAACGAGTTTTCAAAGTCCGAATAGTTTCCTACCTGGTACTGCTCATCGCCGAGGATCGCGACGAGGTCAGGTTGCATATTCTCAATCTGCTGCGCGGTGGCCGCCTGAGACTGGTTGAGGTTCTGAGCAGTGTCTCCGCTGCAGTTTTCACCCGCCTTCTCACCACTCGGCTCGGTGCCGGGCTGGCACGCGACATCGCCAACCGCCGCCAGCACAGGCGAGCGCTGCACCTTGTTGTATGGCCACGGATTGCCATTGGAGTTTTGATTTTGTGCACTTGCTCCAGCTGCAAATGCCAGTACCGAGGCGGCTGCTCCCATGAGCAGCGCCACTCGGAACCTGTCTTGTGTCATCTTCATGCAGACCTCCCGTTGAGATTTGTGATTGGGGGGAGTTGCCAAAACATCTTTTTCTATCCCGTTAATATTTCGCGTGTGTATCTGGCGTGTTAAAAAGCTGTAACAGAGATGATTTGGAAGCCGTGATGCTATGGTTCAGGCTGTGCAGCAGACGAATGCACAGCCGATAGCTTCGCAGAATCGGTATTCTGCCAGGTTTGCATGCGTTGTAGTACTCAGGCGTAGCGAAACAGCGCCTTGAAACCAAAGTCCATGTGCTGTTGGATATGGCAGTGAAACAGCGTGAGGCCCGGCTGGTCTGCCACCAGGTCCACGGTTGCCCGTCCATACATGGGAACTATCACCGTGTCCTTCAGGATGCCGGCAGTTGGTTTTCCATTGAGCTCGACCAGTTCGAATAGGTGCCGGTGGAAGTGCACGGGGTGGGAATCGTCGCTGCGATTGTGAAACACGATCCGGTGGCGGTGTCCCTGCCGGAACACGAATTCGCCGTCATGCGGATATTCCTTACCGTTGACGAGCCAGTGATTGATTCCATGCAGGCCGCCCGGCACTTTTTCAAAGATCATATCGATTGTCTGGTCGGGAACAGGAAGCGAGGCTGGATGGGGCGCGGTCTTGCCGAAGATTGTGTAATCCCAGCGCGCATTCTGCGGCGGAAGCCATTGCGGATGCTGCTGCTGATTGGCGTACTCCACGACGATGCCCATGCCGGATTGCCGCGCCACATTGCGCATGGCCCCTAAAATCCAGACGCCTGGGTTATTCATCTCGACAATTGCGTCCACGCGCTCGCCTGGGGCGATTTCAATTACATCGACTGTCTGAGGCGTGGGTACGGGATTGCCGTCCAAGGCAATTACCTGAAAACGGTGGCCGGAACAAGCCACACTATGAATTTGCGAGGCGCTGGCGTTGAGCAGATGTATCAGGACACGGTCGCCCTGCCGCACACGGATGGGTTCTCCCGCGCCGAGCATCTTATCGTTGATCGAGTAAAGGGCGGAGTTGACTTCGAGCCCGTTGGTACGCCGGTCTCGCGTGGCGGGTTTTTCAGGCATCGGGTCGTTCGGATCGGGTGGACCCTCATCCGGGTCCATCGTGGTTAGAAAAGGCTCCCACTCTCGCAGGGCCAGAAAGACTTCCTGATCGTAGTGTCCGGGGTCATTGGCGGAATCGATCAGGAGAAACCCGAACTGGCCGGTGTACGCGCCGCGATGCAGATCGAGCATAGCCATAGCGTGCGAGTGGTACCATCGCGAACCCGCCGGGTTGGCTACGAATTGATAGCGGCGCCGGCCATGCGGAGGGACAGGAGGCGTGCCTTCTTCTTCCGCACCGTCCACTTCCGAGGGAATGCACAAGCCATGCCAATGCACGTATTCCGGAGTGTCCGTATCGTTCGTAACATCAACGGTGACGGATTGACCCTCGCGCATTCGCATGAGCGGACCGGGAACTTGATTGTTGTAGCCGATGGTGCTGAGCACGACACGGGGGGCCAGCTCGACCAGCATCGGTGCTATTTGCAGGCTGAAATCCGCCGCGGGCCCGGCAGCGTTTGGTTCTGATGGGGCAACCATTGCATGCTGTGGCGGTGTCGAAACCGGCTGGAGGCCTGGCGGTTCGCCGAGCGCGGTCCGCAGTTTGCCTGCACCTGTCGCGATCATGGTGGCCCATCCCAGCCGTACAAAATCCCTTCGCTTCATGCGATCCCTGTCCCAACTGCGAATGCCACCATACAGACGACTGCCTCAATGAGCATTGCTGATATTAAAAACTTTCCTGATCATTTCATGTTCATCCCGTCCCCTCCCTTTTGGGTCGAACGGTCGGGCAAAATGATCTTCTTTTAACCTTCGGTGTTTCGTCAGATTTGTCTAGAGCAGAAGGACGGTTTCGCTATAGCTGGCGATTGCTGTCCGGCCTGCGGATGAAAATTTATCGATTGTGACCGGTATTCTTCGGACTTTGCGCAATGCGAAGTGCATGAACGCTGCGTGAGACGAAGCACAGCGGACTGCTTGTGAGGGCCCTAATGCAGCGAATTGAACGTCTTGTTATTGCGCTGGCGTTGTTGTTTGGCGCGGGAATGGTGGTTCCGTCGTTTGGTCAGGCTCCGCCGCAGCTGAATGTTCCATACCGTTGCGCGAATGGAATTACTTACACGATTCTTGCGTGTAAGCCGTACCGAGCTGACCAGTGGTGCCAGTGGAAAGAGGAACAGAACGGCAGGCTGGTAACGACGGTCAACAGCACGTGGAGTTCGATGACGGGCAGGATGCAGGGGTGTGTGATTGGCCCACCGGAGCCCAAATCGACAGCGGGCGAGCAGCAAACGTCTGATCTGAAGTTGAATACGCCATACAAGTGTGACGGTGGGCTGACGGTGACTGTCTTCGAGTGCGGGGGGCAGGGAAGTCAGGCGTACTGTCATGTGCGCGCGGAGATGAATGGCAAGTTTGTTTCGCAATTGCCGAAACCGCGCGCCGAGATTGCTCCGCACCTGAGCGCGTGCACGGCGGGCACGCCGTTCAGCCCGCCATATACGGCTGAGTTTCCGAGCGCGCATCACGTGATTGAAGCGATGCTTGCGGGCGATCCGCGCAAGAATATCACTCGCGCGCTGGGGGCCTATTACCAACTCAGCGAGATTCTTGTTGTGTTGGCTGGCGAACGAGCGAATGGCGGGCTGCTGCTGGACGAGAAGAGATTGATCGACGACTACAACAGGCTTGCGGGTGAACTGACCCAAGTGGCTCAACAGAAGTTTCCGGGGGAACACTTTGAGATAGGTGCGAATCCCTATCACTATGCACGGACGGATCCGAAATTTGGGTTTGAAGGGATTCATGTCTGGACGGTCTTTCTTTCGCCGGAAATCCAGTCGGCGTATGCGAAAAGTGTGGGCGGCAACGATGCACGGTACATGGCGGCGATAGAGCAGGAGCGACAGGCCGCGATGAAGCAGGTACAGGCGGATATGGCCGCGGCCGAAGCTGAGGCGCAGCAGAACTCGATGCCGCAGGACCCCGGCTCGGTAGCGATGCGGCGCTGCATGGAGTCGGGCCGCAGCGATGTGGAGTGCATGAAGGAAGCAATGGGGGTTGGATTATCCGATCTATCGGGCGTTACGATGCCGAATCTCGTGCCTGTTGGGCTGCGGCTGACAGGGCTCTACTCAGAGGGAAACTTTGGATTGCAGTTTGCGCAGGATAGCGTAATGGTTGCGTGCGGTGATTTAGTAGCACAGTCGCTGCCTTACACTGTGGAGCGGAGCGATTCACGCGTGGTGGTGCATGTTCCGGTTTCGCCGAGGCCGATCACACTTGCATGGCAAGCCGACGGGCGGCTTGTTGGGCCCGGAGCGGTGGATATCAGCGGGCGTGTTGTTGCTGGCGGAACTGTTGCGAGTACGTCCACGGGCTACGAAATGCAGACACAGACGGCAACGACGCAGAGAACTATCGATTCGGCCGAGGCTGGGAACTACAACCCCGATCAGGTTCACCAGAACGGAATGGAGACTACGGTCGATGAGCAGACGAGCACCACGACGATGAAGCCGACACACACAACTCACTACAGTGTGCCCACTGTTCCGAAGACGGAGCGTTGCAATGTGGGCTCTCTGGCAGCTACAGGGAAAAATGTGGCGATTTCGGCTGTGTTGACGCAGGCGCTGGGGACCAATGCGAGCAAATCTTCGAGTTTGGAGCCTGGGTTGCGGCTGAATGGAACATATGCTTCCGCGACCGGGATGAAGATTGAGTTTCGCGATGATTCGGCGACGGTTGGATGCGGCAAGGTTGCTAACTCCGAAGCATACTCGGTTACCGCAGAGCAGGGGCAAATGATGGTCAGATTTCAAAACAGCACTGGGCCTCTCGCGCTTGTGTTGCAGGCGGACGGGAGTCTTTTGGGATCTGGATCAGTGGGGATTGCCGGGCGGAAGGTTTATGAAGATGCTAATGGCCACGTTGCTTATACGCCGCAAAATGCGCAATGCTCGCTGGGAATGTTTACGCCGGTGAAATGAGGGAGTGTGGGTTTTGCTGATATGGAGATGAGATGTTTGTGTTTCATCGATCAGGCGGCTCACACGACGAGAAGTGCAACTGCGGCGGCGGTCATAAGGACAGCGCAAGCCCAGCCCAGCCATTTCATCAGGGGTGAATTTGTGCGAGTGCCCATCACCTTCTTATCGCTGGTCAACAAAACGACGATGACCACTAAGGGCGGGGCTAGAATTCCGTTGAGAATCGCCGACCAGAAAAGCATTTTGACAGCGTTCATGCCGACAAAATCAAAGACAAGGCCGATGCAGATTGACGCTGCGATGACTGCGTAAAATTTCTGAGCAAGTCTGGGCTTGAGATTGAGCGATGCCGATCTCCACTTTGCTCCTTCCGCTACAACATAGGCACACGATCCCGCTAAGACGGGGACAGCCAGCATGCCTGTGCCAATCATGCCAAGTGTGAAAAGCCAGTAGGCTCCACGGCCGGCCAGGGGACGCAAGGCCTCAGCGGCCTGCTTTGCGGTTTCAATGTTCTTTTCTCCGTGAGCATGGAGAGTCGCTGCCGTGGTGAGGATGAGGAAGTACATCACGAGGTTGGAAAGGAGCATGCCGGTGATGACGTCTCTTTTAGCGGCGCGAAGTTCGGAGTTCGTTGAGCCTTTCCGCTGCGCGACGGTTACCTTGCCGTGATCCCTGTCCTCTTCTACCTCCTGGGCCGCCTGCCAGAAAAAAAGATAAGGCGAGATGGTCGTTCCCATGATTGCGACAAGGACTGAAATATATTCTTTTGTCCATTCAAAATGAGGAAGAAGAGTGAAGTGCAGGATTGCCTTCCAATCCGGATGGCTCAAAAAAGCGGTGATGACATAGGCAAACAGCACGAGTGTCAACCACTTGAAGATGAGCGCCATGGTGCGATAGGAGGTCCAAAGTAGAAGAGCCACAATAACAGCGGCGAAGAACGGGGTCCAGATGTACGCAGGGATGTGAGTCATCATCTCCATGGCGTCGGCCATGCCTGCAAGATCGGCACCCACGTTGAAGATATTGGCGGGAATAACAAGCGCGCACGCAAGCCAGAGGCACCAGCGGGAATAACGAGTACGTATTACACTGGCGAGCCCGCAGCCGGTCACCATGCCTAGCCGCGCGCACATGAGCTGTACAGCGGCCATGAGCGGGAACGTCAGAAGCGCAGTCCAGAGGGTGGCGTAGCCAAATGACGCGCCGGCAACGGAGTAGGTCGATATTCCGGAGGGATCGTCATCGGCCGCTCCGGTTACGAGGCCGGGACCGAGCTCATCCAGGAAGCCCTGAATTCCACGCGGAGAACGAATCAAGGGTTTAGGTCGGGCAGGTGCTGTTTTGGCGTTGGCCACGGCTCATCGTACAGGAGGCAGGCTCACGGCGACTGCCCGGTCTGATGCACTCGGAAAGCATTAATTCAGCCATTCTGCCGGCTAAGAGCCAGACCCGAGGCTGAAGCTCATGCTACTTCGCAACGTATGATGGACTGGGTGAGAGGAATAGATTCCTGGGGCTAAGTGGCTGCGGAAACACGGCCGGCGCCACGGGCATTTGTGGTTCCCACATCTCCGCGAAGTACGCGGATAGATATGGGGCACCCTCGTATGTGGTGCCCACATCTGTGGTATCCGTACTCGATGCTTAATTTGTGAAGGTAAGGAATTGGAATGGGTTTTAACTGTGGAATTGTTGGGCTGCCGAATGTGGGCAAGTCTACTTTGTTTAATGCGTTGACGGAGACGGCTGCGGCTGAGGCGGCGAACTATCCTTTTTGCACGATTGAGCCGAATGTGGGGCGGGTGGCTGTGCCTGATCCGCGGCTGGATGTGCTGGCGAAGCTGGAGAACTCGGCGAAGATTATTCCGACGCAGCTTGAGTTTGTGGATATCGCCGGGCTTGTGCGTGGGGCGTCGCGCGGTGAGGGTCTTGGGAACAAATTTCTGGCGCATATTCGCGAGGTGGATGCGATTGCCCATGTGCTGCGGTGCTTTGAAGACGGGAATGTGACGCATGTGGAGGGATCTGTGGATCCGGTGCGCGATGCGGAGACTGTGGAGACGGAGCTGATGCTGGCCGATCTCGACAGCCTGGAGCGGCGGGTGCTGGCGGCGCAGAAGAAGGCTAAGGGCAACGATGCGGAGTCGAAGGCGCAGCTTGCAGTGATGGAGCCGGCACTCGAAGCGCTGCGCGAGGGCAAGCCGGCGCGTGTGATCGTGCATGATCTTTCGCATGACCAGCAGAAGACGCTGAAGGGGTTGGGGCTGATTACTTCGAAGCCGGTGCTGTATGTGTGCAATGTCGAAGAGGGCTCGGCGGGTACGGGCAATGCGTATTCGGCAAAGGTGGCGGAGTTTGCTGCGGCGCAGGGTGCGAAGTCGGTCGTGATTTCGGCGGCGATTGAGGCAGAGGTTTCGCAGCTTGGCGAGGCTGAGGAGAAGAAAGAATTTCTGGCTTCGCTGGGGCTTGAGGAGACGGGACTGGCGCGGGTGATTCGCGCGGGGTATGAGCTGTTGGGGTTGCTGACATTCTTTACGGTTGGTCCCAAGGAAGCGCATGCGTGGACGGTGGAGAAGGGCGCGAAGGCTCCTGAAGCTGCTGGTGTGATCCATTCGGATTTTGAGAAGGGATTTATTCGCGCGGAGACGATCTCATACGAGGACTATGTGGCTGCTGGCTCAGAGACGGCGGTGAAGGAAGCAGGGAAGATGCGTCTTGAGGGAAGCGACTACGTGGTACGGGATGGGGATATTTTCCATTTCCGGTTTAAGGCTTAAGAGCAGGGAGCACACTCTTAGGGACCAGGGAACAGCCTGCAGAGATCAGGGGTCAGAGGTCAGTTATTTGTGTGGGCCTGCGGCGGCAGAAGCGGGTTTTATTGTGCCTGCGAATCGTTTGCTGATTACTCAGATGGGTCGGATTTGTTGAGCAAACTGGCCACTAACTTACGCAATAGGGCATAAGGGAAGCATAAATTTTCGGAGCTTAACGTTGGCCAAATGGCACGTTTTGCGGATGGAAACTTCGCGGAATCTTTGCCTTATGGCGGCAATAACCGAAAATGTTTTTACAGTTGGAGACGTTTGGGCTATAAAGGCCGTGGCGTTTTGGATTTCTGGTGATTGGAAGGCAACTTCCTTTTACGGTAAGGGTTTTAGAAGCCAAACGGAGCTGATTCGGTTGCGGCTTCGCTCAAAATGATATTCAAACCGGCGTCAGCGATGGGTACGTCCCAGGAGCAAGACAGCCGTTAGAAACAGGAGGTTCTCGATGAAAGTATTTCGCTCTTTGCGGCTTGCTTTGCTGGCCCTCGCACTTTGCGCTATCCCGGCTTCTTCGTTTGCTGGCGTATTTATCAGCGTAAATATTGCGCCGCCGGTGATGCCGGTATATGTGCAGCCACCGTGCCCGGAAGAGGGCTATATGTGGACGCCGGGTTACTGGGCGTATGGGCCGGATGGTTATTACTGGGTGCCTGGCGCCTGGGTGGCTGCTCCGCAGCCTGGCTATCTCTGGACCCCGCCTTACTGGGGCTGGGAGAATGGCGTGTATCTCTTCCATGCCGGCTATTGGGGAGCCCACGTTGGCTACTACGGCGGCGTGAATTACGGCTTCGGATACATGGGATGGGGCTTTGCCGGCGGCGAATGGCGCGGCGGGCACTTCTTCTATAACACCGCGATTGTGCATGTGGGCGGCGGCTTCCACAATACCTATGTGAATGAGACGATCGTGCACAACACGACGATCATCAACAACAATCACGTTTCGTACAACGGCGGCCCGAACGGCGTTCGTTATCAGCCCAGGCCCGAAGAGCGCGCGGCGATGAGCGAGCATCACCTTGCTCCAACCGCAATGCAGCAGCAGCACTTCAACGCAGCAGCGCACAATCCGCAGCAGCGCTTCTCTGCTAACCAGGGACACCCGCAAACAGTAGCGGCAGCGCGGCCGCTGAACGGCGGGGCACGTCCGGAGACGATGAACAGGCCTGCAAATCAGCCGCAGAATCGTCCCCAGGCGCAATCGCAATACCACCCTCAGGCTCAGCCACAGAATCGTCCGCAAACCCAGGCTCGGCCGGAACAACAGTATCGTCCACAGACACAGGCACGGCCTCAGACCGAGGCTCGACCTGAAGCGCGCCCGCAGTCGCAGCCACGGCCTCAGTCGCATCCAGCGCCAAGGTCCGAGGAGCATCCGCGCGGACGCTAGACGTGGCTCAATTGTCCTGATCGTCTTCAATCGGCCCGCAGCCAACCCTGCGGGCTGATTTTTTCATCTTCTGGTTGCAGGTTGAATACAGAATTTGCTTCAGATTGAAAACGATCTGCCAGGAGATAAACGTGCTTTTCAATGAGCAAGGAGGAATAAATGAAGATGTGTAATGCTAGTTGGATGCGTGTTTTTGCTGCCGGTTCGACGCTGGCGACGGCCAGTATGTTGACGGGTGCTTTTGCGATGCCTGCGCATGCGATGGGTGCCGCTGGAGCTCCGGCTTACGGCTATGCGATGCAGGGGCCTGGATGGGATGCTCCTCCGCCGGAGTTGGATGAGGTGACACGGCGAGGCTTTCACGATGGCATAGAGGGCGCGCGGAAGGATTATGAGAATCATCGGCGGCCTGATGTGAATAACCGCGATGAGTTCCGTCATCCGCCTGTTCGTGAGCGCGATCGCGAGGCTTATCGGCATGGTTTTGAGCGCGGATATCGTGTAGGCGTACAGCACTTCTACAACGGCCGCTAGCATAGCTGGCAGCAGCGAACATAAACCCCGATGCCTCGACGAGGTGTTGGGGTTTTGTTTTGAGCTGGGATGACTTCAGTAAGGCAATGTATCCGCTGGCTGTAGGTCCGCGATTTCAATTTGCAGACCACCGTATTGCGGATGTTGATTTTCGCGGATGCGATAGGCGAGGTTGATGCGAGTGCCGGTGTCGAGGGCGAGGTCGCGGCCGCGCTGGGCGAGATTCCAGCCGATGACGGAGATGGGAGAAGTTGTCAGCGCTGAGGATTGGGTCTTGTCTTGCGTGGGCAGGAGTTCGAGGCGGATGTGTTTTTCCTTGAGAAAACGCAGAGGGGCGTGTAGTTGCAGATTGCGTGCGAGGAAGACTGGCTCGGGATTGCCGTGACCGAGTGGCTCAAGTTTGCGCAGCCATGCGCCGAGCGCCGGTGTGACGCGTTCGATGGGCAGCTCGGCGTGTAGCTTGAGGATATGTTGCACGGGCTGGCCTGCGAGTTTATGCGCGGCGAATTGATACAAGCGCTGCTGCAATTCGGGAATGCGTTCGGCAGGGAGGGCGAAGCCGACAGCGAAGGCGTGGCCACCGAAACGGGTGAAGAGCTCGGCGCAGCTTTCGAGGGAGTCGAGAAGAGGGAAGCCATCGATGGAGCGGCCTGAGCCGTAGGCGACGCCGTCTTCGATACTGACGACGATGGCTGGCTTGGCGGTGCGCTCGACGACACGTGAGGCCAGGATGCCGATGATGCCGCGATGCCAGCCTTGGCCGGCGAGGACGAGCATGCGACGGGTGGCGCAGTCTTCGTCGGTGGCGAGGCGATGCTCGATGTCGCGGAGGATGCGGGCTTCTTCTTCGCGGCGCTCAGTATTGAGGCGCTCGAGCTTCAGGGCTAGTTCGTGGGCTCGTGTGTGATCGCGGGTGGTGAAGAGCTCGACGACTTCCGCTGCGATGTCCATGCGGCCTGCGGCGTTGATGCGCGGGCCGAGACGGAAACCGAGATCGAAGCTGGTGAGCGGCTTGGTTGCCGGATCGAGGCCAGCGGCGGCGAAGAGTGCGCGTAGGCCGGTGCTGCTAGGGCGGTGAAGCTCCTGAATTCCGATAAATGCTAGGACGCGGTTTTCGCCTTTGAGCGGGACGGCGTCGGCGACGGTGGCGATGGCGACCATCTTGAGAAATGAGGGAATGATCTTGTCGTGTATGCGCGTGGAGCCGGTGCTGGCGCTGTCGCGAGCACCTTTGCGTTCAAGGACGGCCTGGGCGACTTTGAAGGCGATGGCGGCGCCGCAGAGGGATTTTTCGGGATAGGTGCAGCCGGACTGATTCGGGTTAAGGATGGCGAGGCAATCGGGGATGGATTCACCGGCTTCGGGAAGATGATGGTCGGTGATTATGAGGTCGAGGCCGAGGCGGCGTGCGGTTGCAGCTTCGGCGAAAGCGCGCATGCCGGTGTCTACGGTGATGACGAGATGAACGCCGTTTTGCGCGGCTTCTTCGAGGACGGCGGATTGCATGCCGTAGCCTTCGCGGAGGCGGTGTGGGACATGGAAGCGCACGGCTGCTCCGGACGAGCCGGAGGTTGCTCCCGATGGGCCGCCGGCCATTTCTATGGCGGTCTTGAGCAGGACGACGGCGGTGGTGCCGTCGACATCGTAGTCGCCGTAGAGGAGGATGGTTTCGCGGTTAGCGATTGCGCTCTCGATGCGGGCTACTGCTTCTGCCATGCCGCGCATGAGAAAGGGATCGTGAAGCTGATGGATGTTCGGATTGAGGTAGGCTTCTGCGGCATCGAGGGAGTCAATGCCACGAGCAAGAAGAAGCTGCGCGATGACTTGTGGTATGCGCAGCGTGGATGCGAGATCCGCGGCTCGCAGATCGGCTGGAGCCAAAACCCAGCGCTGTGGAGGGGGCGTGAAGAGCGGTTCAGGAGAAGATGCCGGCGCGGATGGGGAACCGTCGACAGCATCGGATGCAAGACCTGCGGGAGCGTTCACTGGTCTTCGTTGTCGCTTTCTGTGTCGTCGATGACAATGTCGCCAAGGCTCTCGATGCCTTCGAGCAACTCCTGATAGTGCTCGTACCAATCGGTGGTGGTTTCGTGCAGGATGGCGACGCCTTGATGCAAGAAGCCAAGTTGGATGTAACCGACCTTGCCTGCGTATTTACGCAGCCATTCTGCTTCGGCTAGTTCAGAGGTTTCTTCGTCAGGGAAATTAAGATCGCCCGCTTCGTCGATGAGTTCTTCGATCTCTTCGCGCTCAAGTTTGACATCGCTGATGGTGATGAACGGAGCGCCTGCGTGCTTGGCCATCTCGACGAAGTCTTTCCAAGAATCAGGATTTTCTTCGTCGTGGTCATCGGCTTCCCAGAGGATTGCCGGGATGTCTTCGGTGACGAAACCGGGGAGACGGCGCATGCCGTGTCCCTCGATGAATGCCACCATGTCGTCTTTTACTGCTACCAGATCATCGGTTCTCATAGTTCGCTGATTATTGTCGCAGATGCGGGCGGGTTGCAAAGGTCATACCACGGAAAAAGCGGTGATACCAGTCTGTGGAAACCGCTTATGTTGTTGCCGATAGGATTGAGTTTCGGAGGACTTTCGATTTTGGCTCTTCTTGAACGGCACGTCTTTGTGTGTCATAACACACGTCCGGAGGGCGCACCGCGGCCTTCGTGCACGGCGGATGGCAAGAGTGAGTTGTTTACCCAGCTGCAGCAGTTTGCGAAGGCAGCAAACCTGGGCGGTAAGGTGCGGATCAACAAGGCCGGATGCCTGGACCAGTGCGAGCATGGACCAACGGTAGTGGTGTATCCAGAGGCTGTCTGGTATGGGGCTGTGAAGCCGGAAGATGCGGAAGAGATTGTGTCGGAGCATCTGGTGGGCGGACGGCCAGTAGAGCGGCTGCGGCTGGCGGAGACGTGCGTCAACACTAAGGAGTGTCCGCACCGACAGCCGGCCAGCTGATAGCAGGTATTTGCAGCAGCAAAGAGCGGGGCTGCAGGCTCTGCTGCGTATGTTATCTTTGGATTTAATCCATGATCTTTTCCCGCGAATATATCGGATATCTGGCGCAACGGACGGTGAAACACCTGGTCCAGGCGAAGATGATCCAGACTGAACATCAGGCACTGGTTGAGGAACGTGTCACCCAAGCGATGATCGAAGAGATGTCGCTTGAGGACCGCATCAACGAAGAGGTACGCGTGATTCTTGAGGCGTATCAGCAGGAGATGCTGAAGTCGGGCGCGCAGTATGCCGAGATGTTCAAGAAGGTAAAGGGCGAACTGGCGCGCAAGTACAAGGCGGTGCTATGAGAATCTCACGCGACAAGCTGAACAAGCTGGCCCATACGGTAGCGGATGCACTGGCGGAGATTGACCAGGTGGACTTTATGGAGGATCGCAACACGATTCGCCAGGAGGCCCGCAAGGCGCTGGAAATGCTGCTGAATGAGGAGACGAAGATCGACCAGGCGGCTCGCCTGAAGATCAGCTCACAGCGGAAGATCATCCAGGAAGGCACGCAGGAATGGGACATCCTGTACCGCAAATACTACAACGACGAAGTGCGACGGCTGGGGATTTAAAGCATCTTAGGTCAGAGGCGATGACGCGGATTTGTGTTGCGCCTCATTGCCGCTCCAGAATGCGCTTCATCGTTTATAGTTCCTCTTCGACAAACGGCAAGCCCTGGCGAAAGACATTCTCCTGCATCTGTGCGGGTTTGACCAGCGTGATCATATAGACCGAATCCATCGCTCCGCAGACTGCTTATGCTCTGGGCTTTGGAAATTCCTCGATATACTGCTCGCCTTTCCGACCGAAATAGACCACCCGCTTGCCCGTCAGAAATGCCCAGTAGCCGACGACGCCCGCTGCGGTGGATAACTTAACGAATTCGGGATACCGCACTGTGTCTGCCTGCGCACCGCGGATGGCGGCTACGAGATCGGCACTGTTGAATTCCTCCGATATGGGGTCGAGGTCGAGAATCATCGGCACTGCGTGGGTGGTTCCGTCTGACATGTAGTGGGTTTTCTGTTTTGTTGCGAAGTCAACGAGATAAGATTCCACGCCTACTTCGAGCAGTCCTTTGACGACCTGCGGGAAGGTCATTTCGCCTTGCTGCGTTGCGATTGCCAGTTCATGAATAACCTGCTTGTTCATTTCTTCTCCTTATTCGGTTGGCATGGTCTGCAGACCATGGGCTTGCACGAGTTTTTTCATTGAGGCCAGCAGTGCGTCGCGTTCTCTGGCGGAGAGCGGACTGAAAAACTCTTCGTCGTTCTGGTCTGCGAGTGCTGCGAGTTGCGGTACCAGCCGCCGCCCTTTTGGCGTAAGTGCTATGGATTGAAATCGGCGGTCGTCAGTGCGCCCGGTGCGCGTGATGAGCCCTTTGCCGACCAGCCTGTCGACGAGCTTTGAGACTCCGCCGCGCGTCATGCTGATGCGTTCTGCAAGCATCCCAGGCGAGGTTTCTTCTTCGTCGAGCATCTCTCGCATCACCAGCCACTCCGCCACGGTTACGCCGCTTGCCTGGAGCTTGCGAGCGAACGCATGGGAGACGTGATTGGAGACAAAGCGCAGCCAGAATCCGACGTGTTTTTTCAGGTCGCTTACGGGGAGGGAAGATGCTTTTGCGTCTCTCATAGAACTTAATTTACATAGAAACAGTTTCCATATCAACTAAATTTTTCATTTCATTTCGATAGCTGACGCAATAGTTAACTCGCAGCCATCTTTCCTGAGGGTTGGAGGCTTGAAAGATAAGGTTGTACGATGGATAATATTGAACGTTGTTCAATATTTGATTTTTCATGCCTGCACCGAAGACACCAAGCCGACGCGATCGCAAGCGATTGCAAACACTGGAGCGTCTGGCCCGCACCGCGGCTGCTTTGTTTGAGAAGCACGGTTACGAGGCGGTCACGATGGAGCAGATCGCTGCCGAGGCAGACGTGGCCAAGGGTACGCTGTATAACCATTTTCCGGTAAAGGAAGCGGTGCTGGCGCATTGGATACACCTAGAATTGGCCGCGAATCTGGAGATGCTGCACGATCAGTTGCAGACGAGGCCAGGCTTTGCCGAAGGGGCAATGCATGTGCTCAATCATTCGGCCAAGTGGTGCGAACAACACCCGCATTATCTTGCGCCGTACCTGCGCTTCCGCTTTCTGGGCATCGGCGCAAACCCCTCGCCGTCGCATGACAGCGAGCAGTTGAGCGATATTGCCGATACATTTGCATGGCTGATACGGCGCGGGCAGCGGTCGGGAGAGATTCGCGATGACCTCGATCTGGCGCGGCTAGCTATCTCGTTTCACCATCTTTATCTTGGCGCGATGCTGCGTTGGCTTGTCAATCCGCGTTTGAGGTTGCGCAAAGAGTTTGCGGCGATCGTTGAATTGTTTCTGCGTGGTGCGGCAACTGCCAAAACATCCTCCAACAGCAGGAAGAAGGGCTCATGAAGTTTGTCGTTGCAACCTATGGCACGGAGGGTGATGCGCGTCCCTTTGCGGCGCTGTGCCGAGGCCTGATGGATGCTGGGCACGAAGCGCGGCTGCTTGCCGATGGCTCCACGCTAGGCAGTGCGCGGGCGCTTGGGGTGCCGACGGAGGTGCTGGCAGGTGATATTCGCGGTGCGTTCGGCTCCGATCAGGCCATCACCGGCGTGGTCGCTAAGGGTGGTGGTTTCAAAGACACCACGCGAGCGCTGGCGAAGATGGCAAACGACAATGCCGCATTCTGGTTGCGCACAATCATCGAGGCGGGAGAGGGTTGTGACGCGGTCATTGCAGCTGGATTGGCGGCGTTTGTTGCCTTTTCCGCAGCCGAGTACCTGGACGTTCGGTGCATTGGCTCCGGCATGATTCCGATTACGCCGACGGCTTTGTTTCCTTCGCCATTTTTGCCACCTCGGTGGGTACCTCGTTCGCTCAATCGCGCGAGTCATCGTTTTGTGAATGCGATGCTGTGGAAGGCGTTTCGCGACAAGACGAATGCGGCGCGCGCCATGTTTCAACTGCCGCCACGCAAGGCGGTGTGGACGGGGCATCCGATGGTGTATGGCGTCTCGCCCAATTTATTGAGGGAGCCTGCGGACTGGCCTGCCAATGTTCACCTGAGTGGGCAGTGGCTGATGCGGGACTCTACATGGATGCCGCCGCGTGCCTTAGCGGACTTTCTTGCTGCGGGTGAGGCTCCTATCTACATCGGTTTTGGCAGCATGAGCGGTTTCGACAATGCGCGGCTACTGGATGTACTGGTGGAAGCAATGGCTGGGAGGCGCGCGCTATTTTATCCCGGCTGGAGCGGTGTGGATGCGAAGGCGCTTCCGGCCAATTTCTTTGTTATTGGCGACACGCCTCATGATTGGCTGTTTCCGCGCATGACTGCTGTTATCCATCATGGCGGCTCTGGAACTTCACATTCTGCTGCTCGTGCGGGGGTTCCCAGCATCGTGGTTCCGTTTGCAGGGGACCAGTTCTTCTGGGCGGAGCACCTGCGGCTGGCGGGCATAGCACCTGTTGCTGTGGATGGCCGACGGCCCAGCGTTAAGGCATTTGCAGGAGCGCTGGACTTCGTCGCTAGTGAGGAGGTTCGGAACCGTGCACGGGTGCTGGGTGAGACGATGCGTGCGGAGAGCGGTGTTGCAGATGCAGTAGCGGTGCTTGAACGTATCGTGGCGGGTTGACGCAGAGATGATTAGCCCAACCGGATTTTGGCAGGGTGCTGATTCTTTGGTAGATTAGATAGGTAGCCGTGATGCGCAGATGCGCTCGGGCTGTCCCCATACAAGTGGCGCTATCGTCTAGGGGTTAGGACGTGAGATTCTCAATCTTAAAACACGGGTTCGATTCCCGTTAGCGCTACCAGAACTCTTCCAGGCCCGTCCAAGGGCATCCAGTACCAAAGAAAGCAGCTCTATAAATTCAATCACTTAGGTGGAAATCCGTCCTGAGGCATCCTGGCGTGTCCTGCCAAATCCAATAGAAATTGGTGTGTGAATGGTATATATCCCCCTAGCCGTATACCACGGCAAACGGGACACAGATGGCACTCACACAAGTAGAGATAAACAAGGCTAAGCCAGGAGAGAAGAGCTACTCCCTGACCGATGGCAACGGGCTGATGCTTGTCATCTCACCATCCGGTTCGAAGCTCTGGCGGTTCAAGTACAGGATCAATGGGATTCAAAGGATGATGGCCTTTGGCGCATTCCCGGTTATCACGCTTGCTGAGGCCAGGGTTCTTCATCTCGATGCGAAGAAGAAAGTAGCTCAAGGCGTTGACCCGATGGGTAAGGAACAGCAAGAGCGGCGCACAACCCTTAGCACCGCTGATGTAGCTAGTCAGTGGTACGAGCACTGGAAGGTGGGAAAAGATCCGATTCACGCCGGTCATGTACGCACCCGGCTGGATGTCGACATTTTGCCCGTCATCGGACATCTTCACGTTGATGCGGTCAAGCCCATGCACATTGTCCAAATCGTAAAGAATGTGGAAAGTCGGGGAGCACTCGACTTGGCGCGGCGAGCATTTCAGAACTGCTCCCAAATTTTTCGGTACGGGATTGCAAACGCTTTGACAGAAAACAACCCGGCTGCACTAATCAAGCCAGCCGACTTGCTCAAACCGGTTAAGGCAGTCAACATGCCTCGGGTATCAGAGAGAGAGTTGCCCATCTGCTGGTTGGCATAGATGACTACAACGGCGAAGTCCTAACACGCTTCGGTGGAAACGTGCAGTCGCGCGCGATGGTGTGAAGCTTGAATGGAAGGGCGCAGGTTTCTACCGTGAACTGCGTTTAGCGAGTCGCTATCTTGCGTATCATCCAAAAGCTTCCTGCCATCTACAGTCGCATTCAGCAGGATGTGCGTCGTAGCTTCCAGATGTGCCGCCAACAGCCGCGTCGCGTTTTCCGCATCTCGTGCGAGGGTCGCAGTCACGATCGCCTGGTGTTCCTCGTCTACATTGCGCCCCTTCGCAGCGAAGGGCACCGAAAGCCGCCGATAGCGTTCGCTCTGGGCATATAGAAGAGCATGCAGGTGCAGCAGCCAGGGACTTTCGCAGCCATCTACGAGCGCGAGATGAAAGGCAGAGTGCGCTTCAGCCCAGTCTTCATTGGAGCGCGCTGGATCGTTTGTATCGCGCTCGGGGGTGCGCGACAGCCTGTGTGCTGCTGCGACTAAGCGAGCTTCCCAATCCACATCGCCAAAGGCAATCGCCCGCCTAAGGCAGAGGGTTTCAATTTCGACACGCACCATCGTCAGGTCCGTCAGATCAGCTGCCGAAATAGGAGCTGCGCGAAAGCCACGCTGCGGTTCGGCTATCACAAGTCCTTCGGACGTCAAGCGGGACAATGCCTCGCGAACAGCGCCTAAACTGACCGAGAACCGGGTGCAGAGATCCTGGATTTTGAGCCGATTGCCAGGGAGAATCCGACAGGCGAGCAGGTCGGCTCGCAAGCTCTCATAGGCTCCCTGCGTCATGTTTCCAGACGGCTCTTTATTCATCCCCTCATGCCACCCTTGACCGTGTATATCCAGACAAACGTACCATAGAAAACTATTTCGCAAGAGAAAATATATTATTCGTTGACAAATATACATCACTGCGTGATCTTGAATGGAACAAGTCCCGCGAGAAAGGCTGCTGGATTTCGATGATCACAAAAGCTCGTGAAAGGCAGTCTTCGTGCGATTTGCGGCATTTCGGAACGGCGGACAAGAGGGAGTGGCTCTCGCCAATTCAGAGGGAGCATTCCATGGCATGTTGAGTGCAGAGGCGGACTATCCCGGTTCGCTTCGCACTCTCATTCAGAATGGCTCTGGCGCTTTGGAAGCGGCACAGGTTGTACTGGAAAACGGCCCATTGATCGATCTGGAGAAGGTCGAGCTTTTGCCGCCTCTTCCGAATCTAGGAAAGATCATCTGTGTGGGATTGAACTACATCGATCATTCGCTCGAAAGCGGATTCACAGTGCCGGATTACCCGACCATATTTACTCGCTTCGCTTCAAGCCTGATTGGGTCCGGGGCCAGCATCACCCGCCCGGCCGTCTCTACCCAACTCGACTACGAAGGTGAAATGGTCGCAATCATTGGTACAGCGGGCAGGCATATCGCCGAGAGCCGAGCACTTGACCATGTCGCCGGCTACTCAATCTTCAACGATGTATCAGTACGCGATTATCAAAAGAAATCACCTCAATGGACTATAGGCAAAAACTTCGATGGCACCGGAGCCTTTGGTCCTTACTTCATTACCGCGGATGAGATTCCATCAGGTGGAAAAGGACTACGTATTCAAACCCGTCTCAATGGCGCGATTGTTCAGGATGCTTCGACGAATGACATGGTATTTAGCGTGGCACAACTGATTTCTATCCTGAGCGAGGTGATCACACTTTCGCCAGGCGATATCATCGTGAGCGGTACGCCCGCCGGCGTTGGCATGGCGCGGAAGCCACCGTTGTTCATGAAGCATGGTGACGTTTGTGAAGTTGAAATCGAAGGCCTGGGGATACTCCGCAATACTGTCGCGGACGAATTGAGCGTCGTGCCGTGTCTCGAATCGGGCGCTGCGTAAACGCCAATCGCGGGGAACACTATGTTGGCGAGGGAAGCGGAAATCAACGCGAAGGTGGGCGAAGAGATGCGGCTCCGGCAAAATACGCTCTCTCCGAGCCACATCGTGGTGTCCACTCTCGCCACCATCGCGCCGGCGATGAGTTTCTTTTTTGGCTTTGCCGTGATTGTGCGGGGAGCAGGGCTTGCGGCTCCGCTTACGATTGTCACCGCCATGGTTGTGATCTTGTTTCTGACTAACACGATTGCGGAATTTTCTCGCTTCACCCCATCTACTGGATCCTTCGTAACCTTCACCGGCAAGGCGTTCGGACCTTCGGTCGGCGCTGGGGTTTCCGTCTTTCTTATCTTCGGCTATATCGTCTCTGCTTCTACCGTCGTCTCAGTCGCCGGTGTCTGGATTGCGGAAACAATCAAAATGTTCCTTGGTTTCTCGATTCACTGGAGCTTCGTTACAGTACTGATTTCTTTCGCAACCGGTTGGCTGGTTATGAGGGGCGTTGCACTCTCGACATTCTGGTCAGGAGTATTCTTCTATTTCGAAGCCGGTCTGCTGGTTATCGGGAGCATTCTCATGATGCTTGCCCATCCGAGATTTCTCACGGTTGCGCCCTTCCAGTACTCCAACCTGGTAGGCGGGCTCGCAGGTTTGGGAACAGGATTTCCGCTGGCCGTGTATCTCTTCATTGGATGGGAAAATTCCGCTTCGCTTGCAGAAGAGACTGAGAATCCACGCCGCAATATTCCCCGTGCTCTACTCACTGGGACGCTTGCTATCGGCATCTTCTATATCTTCCTAGCCTATGCAACCGCCGCCGGTTTCAAAATGGACGCGCATGCACTGGGAGGCTCACAACTGCCATTTATTGACGGTCTCAAGGCTGCGGCGCCCAGACTGCTCGTGCTTGCGTATATTGCAGGCGTCACCAGCATTCTTGGCTCGCTGATTGGTCTGGTTAATTCCCAGGCGCGCATTCTATTCAACTCGGGCCGTGAAGGCCTGCTCCCTGAATTTCTTGGGAAAATTCACCCCCAACATCAAACGCCGCATAGTGCGATGTGGGTGTTCCTTCTGATCGCAGTTTCACTTGTGCTCGGCTTTGGCTTGCTCGGCGGCGTTGCGCCCATGGAATATTTCGGATTCGCTGGTACGCTTGGTGGCATCCCGATCATTCTTACCTATATGCTTACGAATCTCGCCTTGCCGATCTATGTCTTCCGCCATCGGCGCAGTGAACTCAATATCTTTCGTCATATTCTGCTGCCGGTGGTGGGAGCGTCGATCATGATTTTGCCACTCTGGGGATTAATCCAGCCAGGGCAACCGTGGCCTTTCAATGTATTCCCATGGATTGCTCTGATGATCCTTGTACTGTCCGCAATCTACGGCATGGTGATTTCTCGAATCTCGCCGGGTCTCGCGGCTCGAATCGGCGCCTATGTCGCCGATCAGTCGTACTTGAGTGAATAGGTTTCAGCTTGCAAGGAGATAGACATGACAAAGCCAGTTCTATTCCGCGGCGCCAGCGTTTGGGATGGCAGTGGCTCTACTGCGTTTCCCGCTGACGTGCTTGTCGAGGGATCTCGAATTAAAACGATTGCCTCAGCACCTCATCAACTTCCTACAAGCGGGGCACACGTGATCGAGGCTCTTGGCAGGACTCTGATGCCGGGGCTGGTAGAAGGACACGCCCACATTTCTTTCGGTGGAGCGGTCAATGATTCCGACCTGGGCAATATCCCTCCCGAAGAACACATGCTTCTCACAGCGCGCAACGCCAAGACGCTGCTCGATCATGGTTTTACCAGCGCTTATAGCGCAGCTACGTCCAAGTTGCGTTTGGACGTGGTCATTCGGAATGCCGTTAACGCGGGTCAGTTTCCTGGGCCGCGCATTCGAGCCGCGAGCCCTGAGATCACTGTGACCGGCGGGTTGGGCGACGAGCGCAAAGCACATATGTACTACGAGAGCTTCGGCTTGATCGCCGACGGCGTCGAAGAAATCAAGAAGGCTGTGCGCCTGTGTTGCCGGGAAGGCGTAGACAACATCAAAGTCAACATCTCAGGCGACGATCTCAGCCCGGCTGCACATGGCGGACTTACGGTGATGCGGGAAGAAGAGGTGCAAATGGCCGTCAATGTCGCGCGTGATTTTGGCAAGAAGGTCAACTGTCACGCGCGCGCGGCCGAATCTGTCAAGCGAGCGGTTCGCTGTGGAGTCGACGTAATCTATCACTGCGAGTCTGCCGACGAAGAGGCGATCGACATGCTGGAGTCTGTGAAGGATCGCATCTTTGTCGGGCCGGCTATTGGAATCATCTACAGCACCCTGTATGAAGGGGAGCAGTTTGGTTTCCATCGCGATTCTGAATGCGGCCGGCAGATGCAGCGCGTAATCGATTCCACAGCCGCGGTCTACACCGAGCTGCGCAAGCGAGGGGTGCGTATCCTCATCGGAGGCGACTATGGATTTGCCCAGTCACCGCAAGGTGACAATGCCCGCGACCTCAAGCACTTTGTCGACCTGCTCGGCTTCTCACCGAGCGAAGCTCTTCAATGCGGCACACGGATTGGTGGCCAGGTGATGGGGATGGGCAACGAACTCGGCCAAGTGAAGGAAGGCTACATTGCGGATCTCCTTTTGGTAGACGGCGATCCACTCGCAGATCTTGATCTGGTCGTCCGCGAGAAGAATCTGCACGTTGTCATGAAAGAGGGATCCCTCTACAAGGATGTCTCGGCGACTGCGGCTATTGAGCATGTGTTCAATCTCGAATTAAGACCACTTGTAAATGCTGGATGAGTGATTCATAGCTAGAACAATCGCTTTACTAAAGAAGCTAGGCGGCGCAACCATCACCGCGCTCTAAAGCCTAACGACTCAGCAGTTTTTCTGAATGAACGAGGCTGCTTTGCGGCACGAAACGGGAAGCGGCAACTTTGTTGACAATCATTACAAAGTCGTGATGTAATCCGTTCGCGCATGTACCCGGTAGTTTTCTTTGACCAAGACAAACGATTGCCTTTTATAAGGCAACTGGCTGTTGAAATTGACTGGGCAGGCTCCCGTGCCTGCTCTTTTGCGGAGATGCATGCGGTGGTTCTGTAATTTTTGGAGGCTTTCAATGAGATACAAGGTGCGATGGATATTGGCCCTCTTTTTGAGTTTGGAAAGTGGGATGTGTATTGCCCAGAATACGAACTCCGGTGATCTTCGCGGAACGACCACGGATCAATCGGGCGCAGTAGTTCCTGGGGTAACGGTCACGGTGCACGATGTAGACAAGGACATCACCACTACGTATCTCACCGATGGTGCCGGATTGTATGACACAGGTTCGATCGTGCCCGACCATTATGTCGTCACTTTCAGCCGGCAAGGGTTCAAGGACTTTGTACGCGGCCCCATTACTCTGGGTGTCGGAATCAATACCGTGAACGCACAACTCACGGTGGGCGCAGCAGAACAGCAGGTCGTGGTGCGAGAGGATCTTCCGCTGCTGACGACCGAATCTGGTGCGCAAGAAGGTACTCTTGAAGCATCGACCATGGCGGAACTGCCACAGGTTGGCGGAGCGGATTGGGAGAACTTCGTTGTCTTGCTACCCGGTGCTTCCGGTGCGCCAGAGAATTCATCGAGTTCTGTGAACCCGGGTCAGATTGCATCGATCAATGGCAATCTTCCTTTCGAGAGCGTGTTGGCGGATGGAGCAACCACCACGCTGCCAATGAGTCAAAACGCGGACGTTACAGTCTTTGAAACCACCGCGGAAGTCAAAGTCAGTAGCACTGGCTTCTCAGCTCAATACGGCGTAGGCGACATCGTCTACAACCAGATCACCAAGAGTGGCACCGATGCGTTTCATGGTGCCGGCTATGACTACTTCCAGAACAATGCATTGAATGCCGCCACATACAATTTCGGCGCGCCCTTTACAGTTCCTGTTATTCACTACAACAACTTTGGTGTGGCGGTCGGAGGTCCGATATGGAAGCACAAGATGTTCTTCTATTTCGACTATGACAAAACCATTGACAATGGCGGTTCAAGCACCGGCTTCTTAACCGTGCCGACAGCCGCAATGCAAGCAGGAGATTTCAGTGCGGAAGGTCTTCCTCTTCTCTATGATCCAACTACGCAGACCATCCAGGCGACGGGCAGCCACACATACACAGGTCCCGCCTATACAAATGGAGCCATCACGGTCACATGCCCTTGCGTGATCCGCCAGAGCTTCGCCTCTGAATATGGAAACGGAAGCCAGGCGTATAACAAAATCCCCACAAATATGCTGAGCCCCGCGGCTTTGGCTATTCAAAAGATCATGCCTGCGCCGAACTTTCCTGGACAGCTGGTTACAAATGGAAACGCGAGCGAGGGATATTATCAGAACAACTACGCCTACCAAACACCGAGCACGAATCCCTTCACCAAGTTTTTTGGTCGTCTCGACTATGATGTCACCGGCTCCAACCGGGTCACTATTTCTGAGACAGAGAGCGATAACCCTGGATACGGATACGGCGAGGGATTTTGCCCCATCGATTGCCAGAGCGCGGATGTGAGCCGCGACAACGCGCAGGTTTCAGACGTGTGGACCTTTAGCTCTCATCTCACGAATGAAGCGCGTTTAGGCTTCACGGACCAGTTGAATTTCTTTGTACCGGCGACGCTTAACCAGAACTGGCCGTCGAAGTTGGGAGTCGCTTTTGCCAAGGCCGACAACTTTCCAAACATAAGCATCAACAATTTCTATGGGCCCGGTGGTTCCACCAATGCGGTCTATAAAGAAATGGTTTTTGATCCCTCTGATGTTGTGACGCTTATCAAAGGCAAGCACGTTCTGCATTTCGGAGGCGAGTTCCTGATCAATCGGGCTGACTCTACAGCCTGGGGAAATATCAACTCCGCCAGCGTGAATTATGGCGGGACTTACACCTCGGCAGGTGGTGGCAATACCAACGCCTATGATGGTTTTTCCTACGCAGACTTTCTACTCGGGCAGACCCAAACCTGGAGTGCATCCGTGACTCCGGAATACGGAGGAAGATGGAAGACTCCACAGGTCTTTGCCCAGGATGATTGGAAGATGCGCCCGAACTTGACCATCAATCTCGGTCTGCGTTATGAAATCGAAACCGGCTGGTCTGAGGTGCGTGGCAATGAGGCGACCTTCGACCCCACTGTAGTTAACCCCGCAAACAACACACCTGGTGCGATGTGGTACGGCTTTAGCCATGCGAATGGTCGTCACACTTTGGAAGCCCCGAAGTATGCCATCTTTCTGCCGCGCGTAGGTTTCAGCTGGCAGCCCAGCCAGAATACGGTTCTTCGCGGTGGCTTCGGTATTTATGCGTCCACGTGGAGTGCGGACACCTATGCCGGCGGCTCGCTGGGGGGCGCCTTTGGCAGCCGCGGCAACTACGGGAACGATGTAACCAACGGTATTTGCCCGTTCGTACAACTCGACTCAGACGGCAGCACGCCGGATAACGCCGACCCAGGTTGTGGTGTCGGAGCATACAACTTAGGGAGCGTCAGCTCTCTCTATCTCACCGCGCCGACCACTCCGGATGCCTATAACGGACAGGGCGTGAACTACGATCAATATCACACTCCCGTTCCGACAAATTATCAGTGGTCTTTGGCGGTGCAGAGGGAGTTTGCCAGGGACTTCGTCGCTGAGATCGCATACGTTGGCAACCACGGCACGAATTTGAACTTCCCAGTAGACATTAATCAAGTTCCTCAAAGCCAACTCGGGCCGAATGACGCTGGGAATGTGCCGTACCCGAACTTCCAGCAGATCAGTGGAAGCCCAAACAACGCCGTTTCCAACTACAACTCGTTGCAGGCTCAAATCACCAAACGGATGAGCTATGGACTGCAGTTCAATGTGAACTACACGTGGTCTCACTTCCTCGACGATCAGGATTCTTCCGGCTGGGGCAGCCGCGGTGGCTGGCAGAATTATCAAAATGCGTTTGCTACCTCCGAGAACTACAGCAACTCCAACTTTGACATCAGGAACATGTTTAAGGGACAAGCGATTTATAAGCTGCCGTTCGGCAGGGGAGCGATGTTCTTGAATAAGAACCTGGTCGCCGATGAAGTGCTCGGCGGGTGGCAGATTGCGGGTACCTTTGTAGTTCAGGGCGGAAACCCTATCACGATTACGACTGGGAATAACAATTCATCGAACAATCAGTCCGGAAGTTATACCCAGTATGCGAACCTGGTCGGTGACGTACATGCCGTGCCAGGCGGTCGCAGTCTTAATGAGTGGTACAACCTTTCCGCTCTTGCAGTCCCTGCGCCATACACATACGGCAATTTCATCCGGAACATCGTTTACGGTCCTGGACTCTCGAACGTAAGCTTCTCGCTTGGCAAGACTTTCGATCTATTGCCGGAACGCGGAGTCAAATTCCAGATCCGGGCGGATGCTTCCAATGCCTTGAATCACCCCAGCTTTGGCCAGCCAGGCAACAACGCCATAGGCCAGGGTGAGTCTGCACAGATTACGGGCACGACAGTGGGTGGCAGAGCTCTGCAACTCTACGGCCGTATATCGTTCTGACCGCAGAGAACTACTGACGCGAGGAGGATGGGAGGAACACGGCATCCTCCTCGCGATTTCTCCACCTGATCTCCGTCCTTTGTTATTCTGTGATTACTATGATCCACAAGGCTGTATTGGTAATGCTGATCGTGCTGCCGATACAGTTACTTCCTACCATCTCCCAGACTTCGACTTCAACTGTTACCTCTCAGACAATCCAGCAGCCCAGCTCTCAAACTGAAGTTCAGTCGCATGCGCAAGCTGCGCAGCAATACCTCCGTGAGCACAGACCAGAGCTCGCGATCCCGGAACTGCAAAAGGTCGTTGCCCTTGAGCCAAACAATGTGGAGGCTCGCGCGAATCTCGGAGTTCTATTATTTTTTCGCGGCGAATATAAAGACGCGGTACCGCAACTTCATGCGGCCGTTCAGCTCCAACCGAACTTATCGCGAATCCAGGCACTTTTGGGGATTGCCGAGGAGCACACCGCCGACTTTCCGCATGCGCGCGAGGACCTGAAAGCATCGTTCCCGCTTCTTGAAGACAAGAAGTTCAAAAGCCAGGCCGGCCTCGAATTGATTGGCATCTACACCCAAACCGGCGATCTCGACCAGGCAGTGAATATCATCGGTCAGTTGCAAAAATCAGATCCGGAAAATCCGGAAGTGCAATACGCCGCCTATCGCACCTATGCCGATTTAGCAGGAGAGTCGATGTTAAATCTCTCCTTGATTGCGCCCGATTCAGCGCAAATGCATCAGGTGATGGCGCACGAAGAAACCAGACTGGGCAATAATGCTGGAGCCATCTCGAATTATCGTAAGGCGATTGCCATTGATTCACATCTGCCCGGCGTTCACTACGAATTGGCCGAGCTGCTGAATGCTTCCGATGACGTCTCTGCAAAGAAAGAGGCTGAGCAGGAGTACCGCACAGCTCTTGAAGTCAATCCCATGGACGAAAAGTCTGAATCGCGACTGGGCGAGATCGACGCACAGAGAGGCGATACTGCCAAGGCTTTTCAGGAGTATTCGAAGGCCGTCGAGCTGCAGCCATCTGATTCTGATGCCAAGCTAGGGCTGGCGAAACTGCTCATTGACATGAATCAAAATGCAAAGGCCACTGCATTATTGGAACAGACCATCCAATTGGACCCCACCAATGCGACGGCGCATTACCGTCTTGGCATGCTGTATCGAGGGGCTGGACGGACTGAAGATGCGAAGCGTGAGATTGTCCTCTACAAGAAGTACAAGGCAATGAAAGAGAAGCTGCGCGCTATCTACAAGGAAATGCAGATTCAGCCGCAACAAATGCAGGCCGATGATCCCGTTGAGAAATAGTGACCACGATAGTTTCGCCACGGAGTCGCGATGTTCTGCCGTGCTCTGATTTCAGCCCGAAGACTAATTGCTATTAGCAGGACTGCCGCTGTTTTGGGCGCTATCAGCTTTTCTATGGGGCTCGCACAGGATGTCAATCAACAGTCTCCTGCACAGCAGCCCAAGGTGACTCCTTCGGTCGGAAAACAAGAGAGTGCAACTAGCACTAAATATCCGAATCTTGTGGACATTACGGCCTCGACGGGTATTCACTTCGATCACCTTTCAAGCCCAGAGCAGAAGTTTATTGTGGAGTCCATGAGCGGCGGAGTTGCATTGATAGACTACGACCGCGACGGCTGGCTCGATATTTACTTTACAAACGCGCAGAGCGTTGAGATGGCACTTCATGGGCAAAAGGCTCGCAGCGCCCTATACCACAATAATCATGACGGTACCTTTACTGACGTGACAGACAAAGCTGGAGTCGCGAGTCCGTGCTGGGCGATGGGCGCAGTAGTGGGAGATTACAACAACGACGGCTGGCCCGATCTGCTGGTCACTTGTTTTGGTGGGATAGTCCTCTATCGCAACAATGGCGATGGCACATTCACCGATGCGACGAGGAGCGCGGGCCTGGGTGGCGATCATTTGTGGGCCACAGGCGCAGCGTTTGGAGATTATGACGGCGATGGCTGGGCCGATCTATTCGTTTCCCACTACGTCAACTTCGATCTCAAAGATCTTCCGGCATTCGGATCTGCGAAGACGTGCAAATATCTCGGCGTTGATGTGCAATGTGGCCCGCGCGGTCTGAAAGGTTCCTCCGACAGTCTCTATCGCAACAACCACGATGGAACTTTTACCGACGTCTCGCGGCAGACAGGTGTTGACGATCCGGAGGACCGTGTTGGTCTTAGTGCAGTCTGGAGCGACTTCGACAACGATGGAAAACTCGATCTGTTTGTGACTAACGATGGTGAGGCAAACTACCTCTATCGCAACGAAGGTTCTGGCAAATTCAACGATGTGGGACTTGCGTCCGGCGTCGCGGCTAACGAAGATGGTCTCGAACAGGCCAATATGGGCATCGCAATCGGAGACTATCTCCATTCGGGGCGCATGTCTCTGCTGATCTCACATTTCGACAATGAATATGCGGCCCTCTATCGCAATGAAGGCGATATGAACTTTATCGACGCTTCACTGGCGTCAGGCATTGCAAGAGGAACCAAAGGATATGTGGGTTGGGGCGATGCTTTTGTGGACTTCGATAACGACGGCTGGCTGGATTATTTCGTTGTGAATGGGCACGTCTATCCCCAGGTAGACAGTGCTCATAAAGACGCGAAATATCGTGAGCCAAAACTGCTGTTCGAGAACCAGCGCGATGGGACATTCAAGAACATCAGTAAGCAAGTCGGGTCGGCTATCCAGGCGCCGCAAGTGAGTCGCGGAATGGCAATAGGAGATCTCTTCAACGACGGCCACCTTGAAGCAGTCATAGAGAATTTAGTTGGTCAGCCCATGATTCTTCGTCCAGAGGATGGACCACACAACCACTGGATCAGCTTCCAATTGGAAGGCGTGCAGTGCGATCGTCTGGCACTCAACGCACGAGTGCGAGTAATGGCTGGCGACCTGGTGCAGCTGGGTGAAGTCATCAGCGGCGGAAGCTACCTCTCTCAAAATGACCTTCGCATCCATTTCGGTTTGGGCAAGCATGAGGGTGTAGAAAAAGCTGAAGTTCTCTGGCCCGATGGCAAGACGGAAACATTGACCAATCTATCCGTAGACCGCTTCTACTCCATTCGGGAGGGCGCAGGAGTGGTTTCCTCGGCTCCAGCCACTCATCTGAACCAGAAGTAAGTGAAGTCTAGTAGAAGGTTTAAGCAATATAGAAAGACAATCGTTTGTTTAAAGGTCAAAGTTACTAAATAAACTTGACAGAAGAATCCCTGGGTGTGCCTAATGCTGATTGAAGATTCGATCGCGTTACATATGGAATCACTCCAGGTGTTTATGAAATTGAAGACCATACATTTTGCGCTGCTTGTTTGCATCAGCGTATCGCCCCTCGTGTTGGTTGCACAAGACAAGGGAAGAGCTGAACTGTGGTTGACTACCGCTGACCGATCGAGCTTGTTAGCTCATCAGCCGAACTCGCTTCACTTCCAGAAGGGCAATCAGAAGAACCCTGTCATCGACGTAGACGATAAGCAAACTTACCAATCGATGGATGGCTTCGGATTCGCGCTTACTGGGGGGAGCGCGCAACTGATGATGCGCATGGATGCGCCAAGCCGCTCCGCGCTCCTCAAGGAGCTCTTCGGGCGAGGCAAGGGCGAAATAGGTGTGAGTTATCTGCGCGTCAGTATCGGATCGTCCGACATGAACGACCATGTTTTTACATATGACGATCTGCCCGAGAGCAAAACGGACCCGAATTTGTCCAAATTCAATCTCGGTCCGGATCGCGACGATGTTATCCCTGTTCTGAAAGAAATCCTGGCGATCAATCCTGGAATGAAGATTCTAGGGTCGCCCTGGACAGCGCCGTCCTGGATGAAGAGTAACGACAATCCGAAAGATGGCAATCTCAAACCGGAGTACTACGCGACCTACGCCCATTACTTTGTGAAGTACATCTCAGCGATGAAGGCTGAAGGGATAACCATAGATGCAATCACCGTCCAGAATGAACCGCTCAACGGCAAGAACACGCCGAGTATGGTCATGCAGGCGACAGATCAAGACCGTTTCATTCGAGAAGATCTGGGTCCCGCCTTTCGCAAGGCTGGCCTCAAAACCAAAATCATCTTGTACGATCACAACTGCGATGTTCCTGAATATCCGCTGACGATCTTGAACGATGCTCACGCTGCACAATTTGTCGATGGCTCGGGCTTTCATCTGTATGAAGGCAAAATTGATGCGATGACTCAGGTTCACGACGCGCATCCGGATAAGAACCTCTACTTCACGGAACAGATGGTAGTGGATAACAACGAAGACCCGAAGCTGGATATAGCCTCTGCGTTGAGCCGCGTTCTTGTTGGAGCAACGCGCAACTGGAGCCGTAACGTCTTGCTTTGGAACCTCGCGGCAGATCCGCAGTTTGGTCCTCACACTAACAATGGAGGATGCCCAGTGTGCGAGGGCGCCATTACGCTCGATGGGAATCGGGTCACCCGTAATATCGCGTACTACACCATCGCGCATGCATCGAAGTTTGTACCTCCCGGTTCAGTGAGAATCCAATCCAACACATCAGAATCCTTGCCCAACGTTGCTTTCAAAACTCCAACAAACAAAATCGTCCTGATCGTCGCAAATCCCGGTAATGTCGATCGAATGTTCGACATCAGTTTTCATGGCAAGAGCATAACTTCAACGCTTAAATCCGGTTCTGTGGGAACCTTCGTCTGGTAGAAAAATGAAATCCATATCGATTGCGCTGTCCTTTAAATATGGCTCCGTTGGGAAGTTCTACAAAAACCTGGGAGCTGCAACCAGCTGGCTTGTTCTGGTCTCCGCGTTGCCCGCGCTGGGGTCGTCATCGTTCTATCCGACTCGTCTCCAGGATGAGAAAGCCGTCTATCTTACTCCCGACAAGTTTTCCATCGTCGGAGATGGTGTTGCGGATGATAGCGCCGCTATTCAGCAGGCGATCGATCAGGTACAAGAGACTTCGGGGGAGGGAATCGTCTTCCTTCCTTCGGTCCGCTATCGCATTAGTAAAACTATCTACGTATGGCCAGGAGTGCGGGTAATCGGATACGGTGCGACACGGCCGGTGCTCTATCTGGGCAGGAACACGCCAGGATTCAGTGAGGGTATGGGCTACATGGTTTTCTTCACGGGAGGACGGCCTGGTCACGATCGCCGGCGCCCTGGAACTGCTCCGTCAGCCCGTCGCAATACGAACTCCAGCGCAAGTGCGCCGTTTCCTGGGACGGTGCCACCGACGGCGCCAATTGTGGACGCAAATCCAGGTACATTCTATTCCGCGATGAGCAATGTCGATTTTGAAATTGACGACGGCAACCCCGCAGCTGTTGGCATCCGTTTTCATGTGGCCCAGCATTGCTACCTTGCGCACATGGACTTTCACATCGGCTCTGGCCTGGCAGCTTTGCATGATGTAGGCAACGAGGCAGAAGATCTGCATTTCTATGGCGGCCGCTACGGCATCATAACGCGCAAGCCCTCTCCAGGGTGGCAGTTCACGCTCTTAGACTCGACCTTCGAAGATCAGCGCGAAGCAGCGATCAAAGAACACGAAGCTGGCCTCACCATGATCCGAGATGAGTTCAAAAACGAGCCGCAGGTGGTGGCGATTGATCCCGGATACGCCGACGAACTGTGGATCAAGGATGCGCGCTTTGAAGACATCTCCGGTTCCGCGCTCACGATTAGCAACGAGAACAATGCACGCACTGAGATCAACCTCCAAGGAATTGTGTGCATAGACGTGCCTCATTTCGCTTCTTTTCGCGAGACCGGTAAACAAGTCGATGGACCTTCGAAGACATACCACGTCGAGGAATTTTCGCACGGACTGATCGTCCCGGAGATTGGTCTCAACGGAAAGATCACCACCTTATTTAAGACCGCGGCACTAACAGCAACTCCATCACGCGAGGGGCCCGCAATCCAAGCTCTGCCGTCTCCCAATTCCTGGGTTAACCTGCGCACGCTGGGTGCGAAAGGCGATGGTGTTACCGACGACACGGAGGCCATTCAAAGGGCCATTGATCAGCATTCGACAATCTACATACCGATGGGCCGATATCTTGTTAGCGACACGATCCATCTCAAACCTGACACTGTCCTGATCGGATTACATCCCAGCGCGACCCAATTCGATCTTGCGGAGGCTTCCCCCAAATTTCAAGGTATTGGTGAGCCAAAAGCACTCCTCGAAGCCCCCCTTGGTGGCCGCAATATCGTTACCGGTATTGGGCTCTTTACGGGCGGCCAGAACAACCTTGCCATAGGCGCGTTGTGGCAGGCGGGAGAAGGTTCCTTGGTCGATGATGTTCGTTTTCTCGGCGGCCATGGTACCAACAATGCAGACGGAACGCGAAGCAATCCCTATAACAACACACACACCGCCGATCCGGAGATCAACCGAAGATGGGATGGGCAATATCCAAGCCTCTGGGTGACCAATGGAGGCGGCGGAACCTTCGCCAATATCTGGACGCCGGATACGTTTGCCCAGGCCGGACTCTATATTTCGAACACCACAACCGAAGGTCACGTCTATGAGTTGTCGAGCGAGCATCATGTGCGCACCGAAGTGAAACTCGATCACGTATCTAACTGGGAGATATTTGCCTTGCAGACGGAAGAGGAGCGAGGGGAAGGCCCATTTGCGTTGCCTCTTGAAATCGACAACTCAAACAACATCCTGATCGCCAACTACCATTCCTACCGCGTTGTCAGCACTTATCAGCCCTTCCCCTACGCGATCCGCATAGCGGCCTCGCGAAACATTCGCTTCCGGAATCTCCATGTCTACAGCGACTGCAAGGCCTCATTCGATAATTCAGTCTACGATCAGACAAACAAGATTGAGCTTCGCCAGCGAGAGATCGGTTCGCTAACCGTCTCTGGCAAGAATGTGGTCGCTGAATCCGTGAAGCAGGCGGCTTCGATAGCCCCAGGCGCAAAAGTTGAAAGGTTGACTGGAGGGTTCTTCAATATCTCCGGAGCTGCCGTCGACAGTGCGGGGCGCCTCTATTTTGTCGACTCTCACTGGCAACGGATATATCGATGGTCGCCACAGAATCGGGAGCTTGAAACGATTCTCGATCATCCCATCGATCCAGTAAATCTGGCATTCGATCGCGCAGGCAATCTCATGGTGATTTGCTATAGCGGCAGTGGGACCGTCTATAGCGTTCGCCCCGATTCTCCGGAACGCAAATTGACTGTCATGAAGCCCGTTCCTTCCGTGATTCACACAGGTGCTGATTTTGTTCTTCCAGTAGATCATTGGCGCAACGAGAATGATTTCACGCAGGCTGTGCCCGTGGCCAAGCCATCTCAATTCATCTCTCCCGACGGAACCACAATCATTCCTGCGGGACAAGACTTTGTTGAGGGGCAACTCTATTACGGAACGAAGATGGCGGATGTACTGCGTGCCTTTGGGCTTGGCAAGGTCATTCCCGGAAAGCGCTTCTACGTATCGGATGAATCACAGGAGAAGACGTATTCCGCGAGTGTCGATGCGTCTGGAACCATCAACGGCATGAAGTTATTTGCTGAGCGCGGCGGTGAAAGTGTGGCTACCGATGCGGCTGGAAACGTCTATATCGCAGCCGGGCAGATCTTTGTCTACAACGCACGAGGCGAGAGCCTTGGTACTATCCAAGTACCTGAACGGCCTATTGATCTTATTTTTGGTGGTAAGGACGGGCAAACATTGTTTATTCTGGCGCGCACATCCCTTTACTCAATAAAGATCGCGTCATCAGGCAATCCTAAGGCGAACGACGGAGGACCAGGAGTTAAAGCAAAGTCACAATAACTGTATCCATGTCCGGAAATCCTGGATGGAGATTTTTCTTGTGTGAAAGCCAATAATAAGAAGTCGAGATAGGATGCGCCATATCGGTCCATGAGAGACGACCCCAAGGGTAAGCAAAAAAAAACCGTCGCAAAGTCGGAAGCCCGCAGAAGGGTAAATCTGAAAGAGCTGGCGGCACACCTTGGTCTAAATCCGGCCACGGTTTCGGTCGTCCTCAACAATGTGCCAGGTCGCTCTATCCCCCAAGCTACCCGAGAGCGCATTAAAGCAGCGGCCAAGCAGCTAAATTATGAGCCGAACCTGCTTGCTAGATCTTTTCGCAGCCAACGAACTCACACCATTGGAATATTGGTCCCCGAACTTGGCGACGGGTACCACAACGAAGTGATGAGTGGTATTGGTGACCAACTCATCAATGCGGGATACTTTTATTTCACCGCTCATCACAGGCACCGTCAGGACTTGATTGAAGACTATACGCGAATGCTGGTAGGCCGCGGTGCACAGGGGATTATAGCGATTGATACGGCGATCAAGCATGCGACCTCCGTACCCGTAGTCGCGGTCGCAGGCCATCGTCCTATCGATGGTGTAACCAACGTCGTGCTCAACCACCGTCGCGCGGCAGAGCTGGCTTTGACTCACCTGTATTCCCTGGGGCATCGGCAAATAGCTTTTATGCACGGACAGCTGTTTAGCTCTGACTCGGATGTGCGCTGGAAAAGCCTTGTTGAAGTCGCCGCGAAAATGGATTTGGAAATCAAGCCGGAAATGGTAGTTAGGCTCGACCGCGATACTTCTTCCCCTGAACTCGGCTATCCGGTCGTGCAGCAATTGCAGGCAACCCGACAGCCCTTCACTGCTCTAGTTGCTTTCAATGACATTTCAGCGATAGGAGCCATCCGAGCGCTCCAGGACATCAAGATGCGAGTTCCTGGCGATGTTTCGGTGATTGGTTTTGACGACATCAAGGCGGCCGCCTTCGTTATGCCGCGTCTGACAACCATTCATCAACCGTTGGGAGAGATTGGTAGGATCGCAACCCAAGCCTTGCTTGACCGCTTGCACAGTGCGGAAAGTTCGCGAAGCGAAATAATCGTGGAACCAACGCTTGTTGTCCGGGAGTCAACAGGTCCAGTGAAGAAATCTTCTGCGATGGAGCCATCAACAACGAAGGCTTCCCGAAGTGACCGGTCTCGAGAATCCTATACCAGTTGAAATGATAGTTTTCCGCCAAATGGATCTTCAGCCGGCTCGCCTCGGTAATTTGAACTTGAACACTTTTCAAGACGAGTGGCTCAAATCCGGGCGTGCGAACAGCTAGGTCATAGTTGAACTACTGACTCTCGAGTTACTTCAATGACGATTTAATTTGGGTTGAGTTCCGCTCATGTGTGAGTGCAGGCAGATTTGAAGTGGGGTTCCCGGTAATTTCCCCGGTAACAGAAAAACGTTTATCCTTCCAAACCAATTGGCAGCATAAAAGAGGCGTGGGACTACACTATTGCGGGATCTGGTGCGCGCCCGGCATCGTCCGCTACTTGCGGACGCACCTGCGGGAATACAAGAGGCTGAATTGCAAGATTTTCTCTGTATATTTCCCTGTTAGCAGCGAATTCCAGAGAGCAGTTCGCAGAAGACTCGACCCACCACCAAAGAATAAGAATACAGCGCGAAACCTTGGGCAGATCAACGGAGCGATTAATTGTCGGAGAACAGTTTTTAGTGCATTACAAAGACAACGAGGCTAAAGTGCAGCGGCATTTTGATTGCCAGCACTTCAAAGAGATCAGGAAGGGAATTCAGTCATTCCAGCATCAAAGAATTTCGATCTCATAGATCGTCCGAATCTACTCAAGAAGGACCCGTTTGAGCATTGGCGATGAGGCGCTGATTGATGTCTTGTGAGATCGTTGGATTGAAGCCCGCGTCTTAATGCTCAGGATATGGTCAGAGCACCGGAATTCCATTCAACGAGTGATTGAGAATGCATCAATGAATCCACGACCGGAAGTTGGCGGAATAATGACGTAATAGCGGTTCATCTGTGGTGCGAGCAAAGAATTTTTGGCGTTTGTGCCTTCGGAGATGTGGCCGATGCGGGTGAACTGATTCGTTCCTTTTTCCTGATAGATCCATGTCGATCCGTCTTTGCCGCATTGAACGTAAACTCGCTCAGTAGCCGGATCGAAGACAGCGTCGTCGACGCCGCCACCAATAGGGAGCACTTGCAATTCCTTCCCGGATTGGGTGTCGAAAATTACCAGCTTGCCGTCGCGGCAGGCGACAAAGAGCCGATTGTGCGCTTGATCGAGCGCCATGGCAACGTTGCGTTTGCCGAGGGTCACAGGCCACGTGGCCTCAATCTGCGAGGTTCTGCGGTTGAGCACTACCACCTTGTTTTCCGCCGCGTCGTTTACGAACATGCGTTCAGATCCAGCCTCCAGAGTCATGGCCTCGAGCGTGTCGCCGTCGATTTTGATATCGGCGACTTTGGTTCCTGCGGTTGTATCGATGATGCTCAGCATGGAGTAGGTCTCATGCGCATCTCCGCCGCCATTGTCGATGTAGAGATATTTGGTTTGCGGGTCGTAACCGATGGAATCTGCATCGACCTTGAGAGGAATCTTCTTCAGCAGACGATAGGTGCGGCCGTCATAGATGCGGACAGCACCATCTCCTCCGTCGGTAATGTAAATACGGTCAAGATCCTGCCGGACGAAGATGGCATGTGGAATAGGAATTCCGTCGATGGAGCGGAGATATTTACCGGTATCGAGGTCGAAGACCAATACCTGGTGTGCAGCCTCTGCCGCCGCAAACAGGCGATGACCGTGAACATCGATCCCAAGGTGGTCGAATTTTCCCTCAATCGACGAGGGCATGGCATATTTCCGCACAGGCACCAGCGCAGCGGACTGCGCGTGGAGAGCCGAGGCAGGCGAAAGGCAGAACAGCAATGCGGAAAACAGGGATGTAAAACAGCGAGACATAGTTAACTCCATTGTTGTGGTGAGAAACGTGGATTCGCTCAGGCGGGGGGCTGCAGCAGCGGTCGCAGCATGCGAAGGTCGGTCAAACTTTCCAGATTAAGGATTGCTTCCATCAGATGCGTGGTCCGAAGAGTGCCCAGGCGGGGTTCCAGGAGGTCGCGCGCTTTCTCTGCTACCTCACTAGTCGACATTGGATTCAGTACTGTTCCGCGCACGTGGTCGATGCGCTGACTCCAATGACTTCCATCGTCAAGGATTACCTCGACAACCGAGACCAATTGAGGATAGAGCTTCTGCAAAGCCGCATCAGGCACGAGCTGCACCTTGTTGCGCGCACGCACGATGGCCGGATCGGAAATGAGGGTACGATCGTGGGATTCATTAAAGCCGACGGTGCCCTTCACGAGCATCACGGCAATCATCTGCTGCAGAGAGATATTCGGCATTTCGCGATTATTTACAGTACTGGCCTCGATAGTTCCAAGATGTACGATGATCTGCCGGACGCGATTGGGATGGAACGGGTGCAACGCGCGAATCGACTGCAGGGCATCGAGGGGCGCCTGAATCGGTGAGCCGACGGACCATTTTTTGATACTGGCCCGGGTAATTTCGAAACGCTCGCCAAGACCTTCGATCAGCAGAGCAGGATTCGCTGCGGGAGCAAAGGCGAGGTAGAAGTTATCAGTGCCGGAAAAGGTGTCGTCAATTCCCGTGGCTCCAGCATGGATAAGCAGAGCTGCGGTTACTCCGTTGCGTGCCGGGCCGCCGCCGAACACAAAGGCCTTCTCGATGTGCTGCTGGTCGCGCTGCCAGGCAGCGATGCCAGAGTCCTGCTGAGCGGCAAAATCCAGCAGCCAGCGCATTGGCTGCTCCGCGAGAGACGCTGCACAACCCGCCGCAGCCGCTGCGGCAAAAGTATTCGCCATGCTGTGGGCGTCGTGGTGTGTCTTCGCCTGATACTCGATGCCTCCCATCGACATTAAGACGCGGGTGCCGATGTCATAGCCGAGAGCCAAGGCGCGCAGAAAGCGTGTTCCACTGATGGCGAAGAGGTCACCGGCAACCAGAGCGGCCGGTACGGTGGCACAGCCCGGATGGGAATGGGAAGGGGCATGTGAGTCGTCGGTTTCGTCCGCGTGTGCCAGCATGCCATTGGCCACAGCTGCCTCCAGCGGGCTACAGGTCAGGGACGAGCCTGCCACAGGAGTATTGCCGGTTCCACCGTACAGCCCTGCAAAGCGGAGGGCGGCCTGTCCAGGCAAGAGTTGGGTTCCCGACACCATGGCGGCCAGCGTGTCGAGGACATGTTGCTTCGTTTTTTCGATGACCTCGGGAGGCAGGGCCTGATCGCCCGCTGCCGCCATATAGGCGCTCAACTTGTCCATTACTGCCGGATCGGCCCGGGAAACTGAAGATGGCCGGCGAGCAGCCGCTTCCGAGAAAACCGGAATGGCCGAGAAGGCAAGAAGCTTAGCCGTTGTGGTAAAGAGCTGCCGCCGGCTGAATGAGCTATTGCTTTGCGGGTCCAAAGAGCGTCTCCAGGGTCGGCACCTGCTGCTGCAGTTGATTCCGGATCATGGTTCCGACCGCAATGGCCTCGGATTCAGTAGACGCTGTGCGGAAGGGCACTTCCATGATGAGGAAACCGATGACATCGCCGCGATAATCGTGAACGGGAACAAATGTATCCCAGAACTTGCCCTGCTCCACGCGGTGTACATTGGGCTGGCCTGCGGCGACTGCCGCGAGGTCATCTGGAGACGAAAGCTTGCCAATCTTCTCCGACAGGTTGCTGGCGATGATTGCACTCTGCGTCTGCCCTGGAGGCACTGCGTGAAGGCTCAGCTTCTGAATCTCCGGATGCTGATTCTTGAGTTTCACGATCAGTTGTTGTGCAAACGGAGCCTGCACAGCAATTCTCGTGGCAGCCGGTGATCCCAGGACGGATGGCGTGCAGGCTATGAGACCAGAACCGCTACCGACAAGCAGCGCCCCCATGACTACGTGACAAATCGACTTCATTCACAGTTCCTTTTCTGATTTGAAGAGACAAGCTGTTCAGGAACGCAGGCCGTCTTTTTGTTAAATCCGTATTAGTAGGTAATGCGGAGAGAGAATTCGAGGACGCGCGGCGTTCCCGTACCGACCAATCCGGCAGAGTTAACGGTGGAGGTGATCTTGCCGAAGCTGGAGGGAGTTGTGAGGATGCGCGTACCCCCTGTCACCGTTTCAGACAGGGTGGATGCTGGCTGGCCGTACTGTGCACGATTGAAGATATTGAAGGATTCTGCTCGGAAGATCACGTTGTTCTGCTCACCGCCCACATGGAAGGTCTTCTGCACAGCCGCATCGTCCTGCCAGAGTGTTGGACCGACAGCGGTGTTCCTTCCGGCATTACCCCAGGCTCCAGCCGCAGGTAGCGAGAAGGCCGCTGGATTGAGCCAATGTGCAATCGAATGCCCTAGATAGAGCGGCGCGCCAGGAACAACGTCAGGCCGCTGATCGACGTTGTTGCCGTCGAGAAGGTCTGAGCTGGGGCGGCTCAGGAGGATGTTCACAGGAAATCCGGAACGGGCTGTTAGGAGCGAGTCTACCGACCACCCGCCGACAAGCAGATCTGCTGCGGTGCCAGCATTCAGGAATCGCTCACCACGTCCGAAAGGAAGGGTGTAGACAACGCTGGCGGTTCCGGAGTGACGCGAATCGAAGTCACTGCTCGCGTAATCGCAGCGGAAACACGCGATGTTTTCCGGTGCGTCGGCGTCGCCGGCTCCGACTGAACCGTCGTCGATGGCGTGGGAATACATATAGTTTCCTCCAAAGAAGAGCCCATTGTGCAGATGCCGCCGCAATCCCACCTGAAGGGCGTTGAAGTTAGACATCCCTTCGTTGTACTTCGTGTCGATTTCACTCGGGAACTGTGGCAAAGGGCGGGTTCCGGTCGCAGGATTAATGAGGTTTGTATAGCCGCGGCGGAAGAGATGCACTCCATGCGATCCGAGATAAGTGAGCGTCAGCACGGACTGGCCTGGGATGGCCTGTTCGATCGAGGCTGTCCACTGCTCGATATAGGAGTCCGGATGGTTGCGAGCCATGGAACGAGGCGTAAGTGCGAGGCCCGTGGTGGGTGTCAGAGCAGCGGGAACCGGGTAGCTGTAAATCACGGTGCTGCCGTTGGATTGAATGCCGCTGGTGAGCAAGGTTGACGGTTCGGTATTGACAACCGGACTATCCTCATCTCCCAGTTGTACTTCGCCGTGGAAGGTTCCGAAACCGGCGCGGAAAACGGTATGCCCGTTCAGTTGCTCAGGCGCCCAGGCCAGAGAGAGGCGGGGATCGAAGTCCAGGTAGTTAGGGAAGTAGAAGCCAGTTCCGATGCCGCAATAGCCACCACAACTCGCGATGTCGAAGGGATCTTCAGCGTTGTGAACTTCGGTGAAGGGAGAGAAGTAGCTGTAGCGCAGGCCATAGTTGACGGTCAAGTCACGAGTAGCTTTCCACTCATCCTGGAAGTAGCCGGCCGCATGGAACTTGCGCATGCCCTTGTCGGGCAGCGGCGCGGTGATCTGATAGGTGCTCAACTGATCTGCGAGAAAGGTTGTTTCATTCAGAAAAGCCGCCGTACCATCCAAGGAGTTTGCCTCGTAGAACCACGGCCACTGCAATTCTGCACCGAACTTGACGGTATGTTTGCCCTTGATCCAGGTCAAGGTATCATTCAAATTTTCGTCCTGCCCCACCTGTTGTTTGTTGTAGTTTTCCTGTAACTCGGTGAGTCCGGTGAGTGTGAAATTGATGGGCAGGCCAGTCGTCTGGCTCTGATAGTACAGGTTGCGGTTGAAGCCGAGCTCGGCCTCGTTGGTGATGGTGGCACTGATAATGTGCTCTTCTTCCAGCACGGCGTTATTCATGTTTGCGTTGATCGTAATGGCGTTGCCAAGCGCGTTCAGGGCGCTGGTAGAGACGCCATAGTCTGCGTTGTAGCGGAGGTAGGCAGAGTCCTTCTCGCCGAAACGATGATCTACCCGCGCAGTACCGCTGTCCTCATGATCGGGACTGGGTACAACACTGGTGTAGCTGTCAACGCGAGGGTCGCTGGTGGCAGCCTCCCCGTGGGGATAGGCATTCAGAAAGAAAGCCAGTTCCGGCTGTGCCGCCTGGGTCTCGGCAAGGAAAGCTGAGCTGGGAACAAAACCATTCTGGGGTACGCCGCCCAGCTGTTGGCGAAAGCCTTCGTAATTCGCGAAGAAAAAGGTTCGATCCCGCTTGATTGGCCCGCCCACGTCACCGCCAAACTGATTTAGCTGAAATACCGGTCGACGATTCGAGGACTTGATCGGACCCACAGCGTCAAAAACATTGTTGCGGAAGTAATCGAATACGCTTCCATGAAAATTGTTAGTGCCGGTCTTCGAAATAAGACTTACTTGCGCACCTGCGGAACCTCCGGTATCGGCGGTATAGTTCCCGCTATCGACTTTAAATTCGGCGATAGCCTCGGTTGAAAACTGCAGCCGGAGGGCCGACTTGAGAGAGGCATGAAAGACTCCGCCGGCGTCCACTCCATCGAGACGGAAGTTATTGTCGTCGGTGCCGTTTCCTTCAAAGCGAATAGTCTGTTGAGAACCCGAAGCGGAATCGATGGCGCCAGGGGCGAGCAGTTCAAGATTGGTGATATTGCGACCGTTGAGGGGAAGATTCGATACCTGCACATGCTGTACCGTTCCACCTAGGGTTGCGTTGCTTTCATCGAGCTGAGAACCATCGTGCGCTTGGATGGTCACCGTCTGATTCACCTCGCCGAGTGTCATGGTGAGGTTGACGGTGTGCACGTCTCCGGCGTGAAGGTCGATATCGGGAACGCTAAGATCGCGAAACCCACTGTGCGAAATCCTGATGCTGAAGTGGCCGATTGGAAGAGAAGAAACGGAAAACTCTCCGTGACTCGCGGTCATGACAGATCGAATCTGATTGGTGTCGATTTGCGTAACTGTTATGGTGGCGCCTGCAACGGAGGCGCCCGAAGGATCGGTGACGGTTCCGTTAATCTCGGTTCGGTCGATCTGGCCTTTTGCTGATGGGCATAAGCAGCAGGCGAGCAGCGCAAGGACAAAGACAATTCGTTTCATCGTTCAGCTCCATATATTTCGGGACAGCGGGCATGTAAGAACGGGTAGGTTCGAAAGCACTGGGTTGCACTACGCACCGCTGTGTGGCTTTTCCGATGAAAACTGACGAATCTTAGCTGGACCTTAGGCGGAGATCGTCATCGCGCATTATTTACCCGCAATTCATCAGCCCTGCATGGCGGGTGGGAAGAATAGTTTCATGCATGTTTGCATGGTGGAAGACGATATTCGACTGGCGGAGCTCGTGCAGCAAGTGCTCGAAGAAAATCGCCACGTTGTCGTTCATCTCGAAAGCGGCGAAGAAGCTGCGAGTTACATCGCCGCCCATCGATTTGACGCGGTTTTGCTAGACCTGATGCTGCCTAACGTCAGTGGCCTGACGGTGCTGAAGGAGGTGCGCCGGGCGAATTGCCAGACGCCGGTCATCATTCTCTCCGCGCGAGACACTGTGCCGGAAATGGTGCGAGCGCTCGATATAGGTGCGGACGATTACTTAACCAAGCCCTTTCATCTGGACATCCTTCTGGCTCGTCTGCGATCCGTGGTACGGCGTGGGCCGGTATCGGCGACAGTCGAACTCGTTGCAGGATCCATCTCTCTTGATCCAAAGCGATGTACGGCGCGTCTCGACGGCAGGTTGCTCGATCTGACGCGGCGAGAATATATGCTGCTTGAAACCTTCGTACGCCGAGCCGGGCAGGTGCTGACTCGCGATCAGTTGACAGATGCGGTGTGGGGTATCATCGCCGAGATCAGTAATAACAATCTCGATGTTCATATTCATTCGCTACGCACAAAGCTTGGCAGGGCAGGAGCCATGTACATCCAGACCGTTCGTGGCATTGGCTATGTGCTGCACGCGGAAAGCCGAGCGTCGTGAAACTATCGTCACTGCGAGTACGGGTTGGGCTCGGATACGCGGTATTCACGGTCAGCTGCCTGACACTCTTCGGCATCTTTCTCACGGTCTATCTAGGCCAGGTTCTGGAATCCTCCCGGCCGGCGAGCATGGTCGACCGCGCCGCGCGACTGATTGCTTTCACTGGCGCGGAACACAATGGCTATGCGAAGCGTCCCCTTGACGAAACACTGAACCGCTTCATCGAAGTGTCGCCGGATACCAGCGAGATCATTGTGCGCAGCCCAGACGGGCAAAAGCTGCTCCTTGCGGCCGGCGATCAGCCCTTCCTGCTGAATCTCCTCAACTGCAGTGCTCCCTGTTATCAGGAGGTCGTTTACTCCGGTCACCCGATCCGAACCTATACTGTCGAAGCAAAGCTGGCTGGGAACCTGGTGAAGCTGACCATGGCCGGTCGCGTCGATGAGCACTATGGCATCTTGCACACCGTGCGTACCTCATATCTCCTGTTCGTTCCATTTCTGGTGCTGGCGTCGCTTGCAGGAGGTTATGTCTTCAGTAACCGGGCGCTTCTCCCGGTGGGGCGCATGACGGCGATGGCGAGTCGCCTAAGCATCTCCGACCTGCGGGGGCGCGTACCCGTTCCTCGAACCGGAGACGAACTGCAAAGTCTGGCCGAGGCTTGGAACAGCATGCTCGCACGGTTACAGACGGCAATGGAGCGTAATGCCCAGTTTACTTCGGATGCTTCGCATGATCTCCGTACCTCAATGGCGGTGATGCTGGCGAGCACGCAACTTGGACTTAATAGAGAGCGTACGGCCGAAGAGTATAGAAAACTGCTCGGAAAGATCGCGTCGGAGTGTGAGCACACCCTCACGCTGCTCGAAGACCTTCTAATTTCTGCCAGGTTTGGCTCCGAGCAATATCATCTTGCGCAGGAAACTCTTGATCTCGCCGAGATTGTGCGCGAAAGCTGCGGATTGTTTATCCACCAGGCCGAAGCGAAAAACCAGTCGTTGACGTTTGCTTTGGCTTCGCAGTGCTGGATTCGCGGCGACCGATCTCTCATGCATCGGATGATCGCTGTACTGGTGGAAAATGCCATTAAATACACGGCTCCCGGAGGATCCATTTCGGTGCAGCTTGTCCGGGAGAAGAATACCGCCATCCTGGAAGTGTCCGATACGGGATCGGGAATCTCCGCAACCGATCTACCGCGCATCTTCGATCGCCACTTTCGATCATCCGCATCGCGAAGAACGCAGCGTGGAAACGGTTTGGGCCTGCATATCGCGCGCTCGATCGCCGAGGCCCACGGTGCCCCGCTTACCGTCGAGTCTGAGCTGAACAAGGGCAGCATCTTTCGGGTTTCATTGCCCAGAGTAGAAAGCGAGATTCGAAAAGCTTTTTCGATGCGCGTAGACATAGAACCTGAGGAGAGATCGCTGTTTTCGTGACACCCGATGATCATGATGAAATGGAGCTAGAGTCAGAGCCGCAGGTATTCTATTTGCTGTTGGTGGGTTGATCGAACGGGATAGTTTCGGAGTTCTCGCGGCATTGTTATTAAGGTAAAGAACCCTCAAGCTATTACTGTTTAGCGTAATTGTCGCTCGGCGAGTGCGATCGACTGAAAGTTCTTTCGCCTGCTTGAAAGCTGAAACCGCATTAGTCTTATCTCTACATTTGATGTAGAGCCTACCTAACAAATAGTGAAGGCTTCCATCGTCGTCGCTGGACAGTGCGAGCTTCAGTTCAGCGAATGCTTGTTGATCATGCCCTATAGAAAAATAGACTCGATCAAGAAGGGCATGTGCCTGGATTACGAACTGAGGCTTTCCTGTCAGAGTTTTTTTAGATATGGTTCTGCTGCTTCAAAGTCGCGCTCACCTACCAGTGCTTCCGCCACAAGGATATTGATTGCAGGATCATCCGGCTTCTGCGATAGTGCTTTTTCTGCGGCCGACACTGCATGACAGTCAAATCCATGAGCAGGCGGTTTTTCAATCATATGCCCATGACACAGATCGATCTGAATAGGTCAATGAATGCACCGGCTTGCTCTCGTCAGTTCACTAAATATTCGAACCAGCCTACTCGCAGCGCAGAGCGACCATTGGGTCAATGGCAGTAGCGCGGCGGGCGGGGACCAGACAAGCCAGCGCCGCCACGGCGATAAGAATCAGCGCTACCGCCAGAATCAGGAACGGATCGCGTACGCCGCTTTCGATCCAGTTCGCGATCAGGCGGTTCAGACTGAAGCTCAGCGCCAGTCCTGCAGCAATTCCGATTCCGATGCTGGTTGCAGCCGACCGGGCGACAAGGCTCAGTACATCACGGCGGCGGGCTCCCAGTGCGACGCGGACGCCGAGTTCGCTTGTCCGTTGCAAGACGGTATATGAGACCACACTATAGAGCCCTACCGCAGCCAGAGTCAGCCCCAGGAAGGCGAAGGCTCCGAAAAGTATGGAAATAAGCCGTCCGCGCTCAAATTCCGGCTCGTGTTGGATCCAGCCCTGGAGGTCGCGGACATCGCTGACGATCTGTTGATCAGGATCGATGGAGGCGATCCGCTGACGAATGCTGCGAACCTGGACGAGGGGCTCGCTCTGGGTGCGGACCAGGACCTGCGTGAAGGGAGGCATCACCAAGGTGTAGGGCGCGTACACCGCCGGCGCCACCGGCTTGTCCAGCCCATCATCAAGTGAATCGCTTACGACACCTATGATCTGCAGCCATCCGGTGATTCCATTTGCAGCTAATAGCATGGGCGGGAGACTGGCGAATTGGGGTACGCGCAGGGAATGACCCACAGCATCTTCGCCCGCGAGATAATGACGCACGAACGCCTGATTCACCAAGACCAATGTAGCGCCGCGCTCCACCTCGCTCTGCTCCCAAACGCGGCCCTTGACGAACGGAATTCGCAAGGTTGAGAAGTACTCTGGACTGACGAACTCGACGTGTGCCTCCTGCTCCTGGGCGGCCGGCTTGCCGAGAACCTCAACGGGAACTCTCCAGCCGCTGTTAGGTGGCGTAGCATTGGTCGAGATCCCAACGGACAGAATCCCGGGTGTTGCCGCGATCTTGTCCCGCAGTTCGGCCAAGAACCGGCCACGGTCCGCCCAGGTCGTATGTGCGTTCTCGCGAATGGGAATTTCGACGGACATTGTGTGCTGTGTTTCATAGCCGAGCGAAACGGTGTTCATGCGAACAAAGCTCTGAATTGCCGCACCGGCTGCGGTCATCAGTAACAGGGTCAGAGCGATCTGGCCCGCGATGAGAGCGGTGTGCATGCGCCTTCCTTTCACACTGCCAGTGAGCCGGCGGGTGCCAGCCTGCATCACCTGGCTGATCTTCGGTTGCGACGATTGCAGAGCCGGAAAGAGGCCGAAGACGACCCCGCTGAGGATTGCCAGGCCCACGCTGAAAAATAGGACAGGCAGATTGATGTGAAAGTCGGCTTCGTAGGGATAAGAGTGGTCGGGAAGTCTCGGAACAATGAACGCGATCGATTGATAGGCGACGAACACTCCTAATCCGGCCCCAACGCCAGATAAAAGCAGCGACTCGGTAAGAAGTTGGCGCACGATGCGAAACTGGCTCGCGCCCACCGCGGAGCGGACGGCAAACTCATGTTGCCGTGCCGTGCCGCGCGCAAGCAGAAGGATCGAGACATTCCCACAACCGATCGCCAGCAGCAGCGCGACGGCCCCGAAGAGCAGATACATCGTCTTCTTGAGATCGCGGGTGTAAGTATCAGCCAGCCCACGCACACTCACCTTGAATTGTTTTGGGAAGACATTCGGCGTTTGCTTGTCGAACTCCTGATACAGGTTTCGGAATTCGGCGGCAGCAGCCTCGAAACTAATGCCTGGCTTCAACTTGATCTCTGGACCATAGCGATGCGCCTGGTCGGACTCCATTTTTAGCGGAGTGTAGATGTCTCCGTCTCTCCAGGTGAAGCGCATCGGCATCACGCCCAGGATTGTGTAGGTCTTATGGTTGAGCTGGATGGTCTTTCCCACAACTGCGGGATCGCCGCGGTAATGTCTCTGCCAGAATTTGTAGCTCAAGACCGCGACCGGCTGGGGATCCTGCCCATCGGGAACATCGGTGGGCGTGATGTATCGGCCGAGGACAGGTGTGAGCCCGAGGAACTGAAAATGGGATCCAGACATCTCGTCAACAACCACGTCTTCGGGTATGTCACCGCCTGTCACCGTCTGGTTTGTATAGTTCGAGGTAACCACATCCTCCACCGCGTGGCTCTGGCGCAGCTGGCGAATTTGCGGGCCGGTAAGGTCCCAGGTCCCTTCATGGCCAGCATTATCCGTGAGCCAGACATCGCAGATCCGCTCGATCCCGGCGTACGGCCAGGGGTGCAGCACAGCATCGTACAGAATGCTGTAAACAGCGACCGTTGCGCCGATGCCCAGCGTAAGCGAAAGCACCGCTGTGAGAGAAAAACCTGGGTTGCGAATGATTTGCCGGAACGCAAAGCGGAGATCCTGGAGCGCAACTTGCATCAGCCCTCCTTTGACCTGGAAAAGAGGAAAGTCAGCCCGATTTTTGAATGTAAGCACTTCGACGGCCAAGTCTTTGGTCCAGTTCGAAGGATGTCCATTGGACGTGCCATGCTGAGGAACGCTCGGCCCCGGTGCATGAATCCTACGTTTTAACCTCAAAAGCGACGAAGCGAAGACAGGAATCGCACTGAAGCAGAGCGCCTGTTAACGCGGAGTAAATGTCCACGGACGCACATGCCTGTTCGAAAATGAACATCCCTCATCGATCGGCAATGTATTCACGTCGATGAGCGCGCTGGCCTGAAGTCAACAACTGAGGTTCGAAGTACCTAGCTCGGCGGAAAAGACCGGTTCGCGGGAAGTATTCACCGATTTCGTCCTAATGGCGGTGAGTCCTTACGGCTTCCTCAGCTGTAATTGAACATGAGCGACTCCTCGATTTAGGTGCTCGGAGCGGATGAAATATGAGTCGGAGACATTTTGAATGGTTATGAGCTTTGCCGACGCATAAGGGCAACGCCGAAGTTCGACAGCATTGCATTCATCTTCCACACAGCTTCGGAGGATATTTCCAGCAGGAAGCACGGAAGCGATGTGTTCCTGACCTATCCAATCGGTATAAGTGATTTGACCACCGTAATCACCGGCTGTGCTGCAAGACGAGACCTCGCTCGTCCATGCAGAATCTATTGAATGCTGATTGAGCAGAATGAGAGGTCGAACAAATTTCTTCTTTGGGATCAGCTGCTAACTTCTCTCAGTGCGGCAAGCGTGGACTCAGGCCGCATATTGAACTGGTCACGATGTGCTGCCAAATAGCGGTGTACATCCGAGATGACTACGGAGCCTTCACCTACAGCGGACGCAACGCGCTTAACTGAATTGGCCCGCACATCGCCAACGGCATACATCCCAGGGAGGCTGGTTGCATAGGGCGTATTTTCGAAACCGTCTGCAGCGCCCGTGAGAACGAACCCTTTACTATCTAGCTTCACTGTGCCGAAGAGCCATCCGGAATTTGGCTCTGCACCAATCATTACAAAAACCCGACCGATAGGCTTCGTAGTCTTCTCACCGGTTTTGCGATTTCTCCAAGTGACAAGATCAAGGGCCGATTTTCCTTCGAGCTTCTCAATCTCGGTGTCTGTGTAGAGCGTTATCTGCGGAGACCGCTCGATGCGCGAAATCAGATACTGCGACATCGTGCTCTCGAGCGACGAGGCGCGCACGATGTGATGTACGTGCTTGGCCACCCCAGCCAGGAAAATAGCTGCTTGACCAGCGGAGTTTCCTCCTCCGACTATTATGATTTCTCGCTGGCCACAGAGAAGCGATTCCATCGCTGTTGCCGCGTAATAGATACCTCGATTTTCAAAGTCACTGTGATTCTTGATAGCTAGTCGCCGGTATTGCGCTCCGGTGGCTATGACTGTAGCCCGTGAATAGACCGAGAGCCCACCAGCTAGGGTGAGCTTGTGGATTCCATCGATCTGTTGAGCTGTCACTATCTCGCGAGAGATGGCGAAATGTACTCCAAACTTGAGAGCCTGCAAGTGGGCGCGACTGGCGAGTTGCTGGCCGGAGACTCCTGTTGGAAAGCCGAGATAATTTTCAATCTTTGAACTTGTACCGGCTTGGCCGCCGGGAGCCGTTCCTTCGATGACGATAGTCGTTAACCCTTCCGAGGCCGAGTATACTGCCGCGGCCAAGCCTGATGGACCGGCTCCTACGACGGCTACATCGTAGATCGTTTGCGAGTCTGGGAGCTCGGTAATGCCTAGCTTGTCTGCCAAAGCGGTTATGCTTGGGCGCACGAGGATTTCCCCATCCGGCAGCGCTACAATTGGAAATTTCAAGTCACGAGAATCTTCTCTGTCGGTGCTCCCTTCGAGAATCTCTTCAATCCTGTAGGGATAGTAATTGCGTACGAAGAAGCGCTGTAAGGTCAATAGTTCGACGTCTCCTGCACAGCCTCGAACAAGAACGCCGCTGGAAGCTTCAGCATTGATACCGATACGGCGCCAGATGGTTGCCTGCACAATGAGGTTGGCGATATCTCCTTCGGCACGCATTAACAGCCGAAGCTCTTTGCGTGAAATTCGCAGCAGACGGCTGTCCATCGCTGTTCGTACTTCAGCGACGGCGCTTTGAGAATTCAGAAGGCTCAGCTCTCCACTGAAATGAAACCTGTGATGACGCGCGAAGGGCTTAAGACTGCCGTCTGAGGACTGCAACAAAACATCAATGGCTCCATCCAGGATGACAAACATGTCAGTCTCGCGGTCACCGAAGGTATAGAGAATTACATCCTTTGCAAAAGATTCTTCCCGACCGTATTCCTGCAGCCGCTGAACCATCTCTTCGGTGAGAATGGGAAATGCGAGGTCACGACGATATGCCGCTGTAGCGTCATTAGCGCCCGCTTGCTCGTTCAAGGGTTCTTCCTTATTCGCTGGGACTTGATCATCCGGAATCGTCATGTTTTCAATCTCCGAAGGTGCCTCTCTAGGATATCTGCCGCTATGTCTTTATGCTTTTAGTCCTCCCTAGAGGACTTCCTGGGATGTCCCATTTTTCGATTGCTACGGTACCTCGCCGCCGAGAACGTATCCAGATGGAGGAGCGTTTCGACCCCGCGAAATCCGTTGCGGGAACGCCTGACCGGTGCCGGTGCGCTTCTGGCGGATAAACGATATCCTTGCCAGGTTTCGGTGCAGAGAACTGTGTATTGAGCAAGGGTTGCCAAATGGAGTTTTGATGGATCTACGCCGACAGATCAGGAACGGCGCAGTTTGGCCTCATCGAGGTTAAAAGAATAAAAATTACTTACTCGTTTTGGCGGTAATTGGCGCATGCATAGATATGCCGCGGGATAGGGTCTCCAGCAACTACGGGAGCTCCGCACATAGGTGACTGCGAGCGTGACTGTCCAAGTACTGAACCGCCGGTCAACAGGCCATGCTTATAACCAACTCTCAAAATACTTGTAACGTTCGTAGTCGTGGGCTGCTAAGGAGGAAAGAGGGCAGGCAGCGGCAGCGAAAAGGTACCAGGAACCGGGGTTCTGAAAAAAACCGATTTGGATTGGGACTATATCGACGGGTGGCCACGGTCTTCGGCATACTCTGCAAACCATAGATGAGGGTGCGCCCGCTTCCTCGCAGTTGAGGATCGGGAATACCACAGAACTCAGCGGTCCGGAACCTCAGAAACAATAATTCCGATAACTACTCATAAATCCGCTCTCATCAGTGTTCCGCGCGCGACACACACACATGTTTAGCAGGTAGCCTGTTAGTTCAAAACCTTCGAAATATCCCCTGTTTCGGCGCCAAAAATTGCCAGCCCGATATCTTTGATCTTTGGAATTGCCCTGAAATACCCCAATGCATATATAGTTTCTGCTTTGGTATTCCCGAGCAATTTCAGCCAATCCTAGAGGTACAACCGAGATGCGAGATCCAGTCAAAGAACCGATGATCAAATATCGACGTGTTGCAAGCTGGACGATTGTTGCGGCGTCAGTTTTGGCATGGATTGTCTACGCCATCGTTCCGGTCGGAAGTTCTGTCCATGCCAACCTGGCAACGCAGCCGCCTGCGAAGATTTTGACGTTGGGCACAGCGCGCGCCGACACACTCTATGGATTGACATTGTCGGTGAAGAATCCCGCTCAACTCCAGGGCAGCGATGCCGTGCGAGTCACGGTAAACGATGCCCAAGGAGAGGTCGAGTCCAAATGGCTGCATAGTGCCGATCTCGATCTTTATCTGACCATACGGCCGCGGAAAGCCGGCCCGGTTACCGTTAGCCTTTCGTCGACTTCTGCTGAGCATGCCCCCGAAATCGGCTCTTCCTTAAACAGGATTCTGCAGACTTCCGTGGCGTTGCCGGCTGGCGCAATCGATCTGAATCGGGGCGTGATCGCCGCATCGCCAAACGGCACGTGGCAAGAGGCGCAGCCTTTCGAGCTTGGCCAGACTATTTTCGGCAGCGATGATGAGCGCCCCTATGCTCCCTCGAAAAGCGAAGATGGGTACGCGGCCATGGTCAAGGGGTTTCAATGGTTCCGTTTCACATTTCGCGAAAAGCAGCCTCGGCTGGTCTATTTCGTATTGAATGTGACCGACAGAGATATCCCTCTGGATGTCGATCTTTTTCAATCGGGTAAGGACGCGAGCGGTCAACAGGATGTCGTTCCATTTACGGATGGAGAGTTTGTTTATCAGGTAGAAGCGACGCAGAATTATCCCGGGCTATATAAGTTCAGGACGCGCATCCTGCAGCCTGGGCATGAGTACTACGTCCGGGTAGCGGCGAATCATCCCAGCTATCAACTGCATACATATCAATATCCCGTTCCACCCAACAAAGACCCACACGATGCGGTTCGCGCCGGCATGGATTTCCTGGTGAACATGGGAGATAGCTGGCTATCGAACACTCCGCGCCGGGGTGCGATCGCGCTGCGGACCACGATGCAGCACTCTGAGACGCAGCTCTGCATTGCCTGCCATCCGTCTCAGTTCTCAACCCGAGGATATTTGAGAGCTGTTCAGAACGGTTATGCACCAACCCAGCGTGCGGGGCTTGAGTTTCTGACCGATCGCATCTACAACAACACCAGACCTCTATACGGAGAACCCAACACCAATTGGGTGCGCATCATCTATACCGCTCGGACGGAAGCCAGCCGCCTGCCTTTGATCGCTCATTCTTTCGAGGAGAATGTGACACACGATCCACCACGGAAGAAGTTTGATCTGCCGTATGCGGAGTATCTGAAAATTCATTACAAGGGAGTGACCGTCATGCCTGGGGACGAAGCCGATGGCTGCGAACCTGACGTCAGCCCCTTCGAGATTGCCTCGCAGAGTTGGCACACATTCGACCTGGCCTACAACGAAACACATAACTCAGACTGGCTTAAAGAACGAGATCATGTCGAAAGCCTGGCGCTGGCTTATGAGCCAAAGAACGTGATCGATTTGAATTGGCGAATCATGCTGCTGTCGGAGATCGACCGGCAAAAGTACTCTTCGCAAATCGAAGCGCTCATTGCCAAGCTTTATGAATATGAAACCCCCGAGGGTGGGTGGCCCTATCCTTTCGACAAGAAGGCCAAACCAGCAGACTTTATTTCCTACAACGCAGTATTGGCGCTGGCAGAGGCGGGTCACCGCCCCGAAAGCGACGAACATCTGGACCGCGCAGTCAAAGCGATGTTGGCGGCTCAGCGGCCTGAGGGAAGTTGGGAAGGCGACCCCGTCTATCAGGGATTCAATACGCCGTTTCGAGCCACGCAATTTGCGGTGATGGCGCTATCGACTCTCTATCCCGGAACAACCAAAGCCAAGAATTGGGACGCCGCTTATCCCGCGCCGGTCAAGACTCTTGCCTCGAATGATCTGCCGCTGCTTTTGCAGCAGCTTGATCAGTTCTGGGATCTGGCCCCGGAGGCGGAGCTGCGGCAGATTCGCAAAGTTCTCGCACAAAGCGATCAGCCGCTGGCACGCGAAGCTGCAGCTCGCGCTCTAGGCCACATGGCTGATCCCGGAGCCATGCCGGTTCTCATCAAAGGGCTCGGCGATCCGGCCAAGATGGTGCAGACCTCTTCCGCTTATGCCATCCGCATGGTGCTTTCGCGACGTCAGCAAGCAGCGCCTGAAGGGCGCAAGCTGCTTGCCGCTGCGCTGGCCTCGCCGGATGCAAGGACGCGCTGGGGCGCAGCCCGCGTCTTTAATCAGCACTTCCGCGATCTTACAGACGATACGCAACTGCTGGCTGCTCTGGAGCGCGATCTGAATGATCCGGTGCCTTATGTTCGCTTCGAAGCCGCTGGCGGCGTTTGGCGCTGGTACTACTGGCAGGTAGACAAGCAGGATGTTCGCCGTGGAACCCTGGAGGCGCTTGCCACTCGGCTCAACACGGAGACAGATGCAATGGTGCGCCGTGGTTTGGAAGAAAGCATCTATGACCTGCTCGACGAAAATACCGGATACCTGTCGGCCTGGGTGCGAGCCAGCGCCAAGGATGAAGACAAAGACCGAATCAACGTTGGCTATGAAGCCGTCGTGCGTGACCAGGCACAAGTACTTGCTAAGGTCCTGCGCAATGGAACGACACTTGGCCGCGAAGGCATCTTGAATGCCCTATGGGATTTTCATATCCGCCACTACGCACTGCCAAAGCTGAAATCCGACACCGTATCCATTGGGCTGCCTGCGGTGCTCACCAAGTATGTAGCCGGCGTGCCCGACCTGCACCGACCCGGTTATGAATACCCGCCATATCGCGAAGCGGTAGATTTCAAATATGACGTGGCCAATGGCTTCTTCCAGACTCGGATCGGCAACGACAGCGATCTGATTCACTTCTTCAAGAGCTCTGGGCCGGAGCTGGAAGAAGCCTTGCTCGATTGCCTAAAGGGCGCCGATGACTCCATGAAAATCGAGGTGCTGAAGGCCGGCAGTACGCTGAGTGAATCCGGCGACGCGCGCTTTACTCTTGCGGCATTGGATCTGTCGGAAGACAAGAATGCCGATGTTCGCAAGACCGTCCGCTACGTTTATGAAGGCGGCCAGCGGGGCGTTCTGAACCTCGATTCCACGGCCGCCCCCGATCCCAGACTCGTTGACAAAGTAATCGAGATACTCAAACGGGGAAACCCGGATAGTCAGGCCGTCGTGCTGCCTCTTCTTGCGACGCTGACTCAAAAATCACCATGGCTTGAGCAGCCCGATATTCAAGCTACATTACAGTCCCTCCTGGAGCAGAGCCCGCAGCCCGGAAATTATGCACAGATACTGGATGCGGCCTCATCCTTCCCTGCCCTCATACACGATCCGAAGGTGCAGGAGTTAGTGCTTGCAAGCCTCAATTCGAATGACGGCGATGTACAGCGAGCAGCAATGCGCGTTTCTTTCGAACATCTTCTGAACGATTCGCAGACGGGGCCTGCGGTAAAGACGGCGTTCGCGAATCTGAACTCCTCGTCACTGAGAGTTCTGATGGAGGAAGCGGGCAATCCGCAGTTTCTCAAGAGACGCTTCGGGGTATCCGGAGGTGCGGTATCCCAGGATCAGGACTTTCTTAACGGACACGCGGCTGAATTGAAAATCAAGGAGCCGCTGGAGTATCCGATCGTCGTCGACACAGTGATGGCCAGCTTGCTGAATCCAGACGCCAACGTGAGCGCGGAGGCACTCGACACGCTGCGTAAAGTTAAGGGTGTGGAGCAGCGGCCTGATTTCAAAGCTGCAATGAACCAGCTGCAAAACTCAACGAATCCACGGCTGAAACTCATCTCCACGAGTGTCTTGAAAGGCAAGAATCTGAGCGACGCGCTGCAGGATGTCCAACCGGGCTCGGTCCTCGACTTCCGCTATTTCGTCGCTAAAATCGAGCCCATTCTGGCAAAACGCGGTCAGGATGGAATGGCCTGCGTATTCTGCCACGCCAGTCATGTGATCTTCAAACTGGAGCCGCCGAACGCTGAAGGCGTCTTCTCCGATCAGGACAGCAAAGAGAATTACAAATACGCGATGCGCGTCGTGAACATCTCCGCTCCCGACAAGAGTCTTATGCTGATCAAGCCGACACGGCCTACAGACAGCGCAGGTAATGTCGGCGACTATCTCGCCACACACAACGGCGGCCAGCGTTGGCAGGGAAATGAATCCAGCGAACAATATCGCACGATCCTTGAGTGGATCCGTGGAGGACGCCTTGAGACTGCGAAAGCGCCGCAATAGAGCCCGCAGCAGCACCGCCGTCGTAGCCACAGATTCCATCGCAAGCGTGCGTTCCATGCATCTCAGTGGAGAGCGGCTCACGGTTAACTAGGTGACCGTTCCCCGGCGCGCGAACGGCTATTAGACACCGATTTCTTTGTGTAGGATACGGCCGTCATGTAGAGAGTTCTTTAGTAGGAGCAACGAACCCAATAGGCGCCTTCTCTATCGCCCCTACACTTCGGAGCGACGCAGCAGGTACTCCAAACCGCCGACTCGGAACCAACGGTAGCCATACGGCTCAAGCACGATGCAGTAACGTCCTTTGCCATCTGGAAGGCAATGGTTGTCGCTGAGAAGGTTCGTTAGCTGCTTGCCTTCAAATGCATTTTTCGACTTCAGGCGGAAGCGTATTTCGCGTGGCTCTGACACGAGATTGTGCACGCAGACCACAGAATTGTTGCGCCATGTGTATTCCATGGCCAGTACGCCAGACACGGGAAGAGACACAAATGAAAAATCTCCCCAGCCGATCTCAGGAATCTCTTTGCGCATACGAATCATACGCTCCATCCAGTTGAGGAACGAATTGGGATCCCTGCGCTGAGCGGCTACGTTGATTTGTTCAAAGCCGAAGGGACCGTCTGAGATCAATGGCACAACGGGTTTCGCATGCGTCGTAAATCCTGCGTTCGGTTCCATAGACCACTGCATCGGTGTGCGCGTGCTATTGCGCTCGGGCAAACGCAGATCATCCCCCATCCCGATCTCGTCTCCGTACCGCAGCACCGGTGTTCCCGGCAGTGTCATCGTGAGGCTATATGCAAGTTCGAGCCGCCGCCGATCTCCCCGAAGCATGGGTGCCAGGCGACGCCTGATTCCACGCCCATATAACTGCATCGACTTTTCAGGACCAAACTCTGCGAAGACGAAATTTCGCTGGGCGTCTGTTAGCCGTCCAAGGTCGAGCTCGTCGTGGTTTCTAAGAAACTGTCCCCATTGCGCCGTCGCAGGACGAGACTTGGTATTCTCGAGAGCTTTAATTAAGGATCCAGCCTCGCCGCTCGCCATCGCATAAAAGAGATGCTGGTTGACATCGAAATTGAACATCATCTGCAACCGCTCGCCAAATTCGCCGAAGTACTCCATGTCGTTCTTCGGTACGATGTTCGCTTCGCCCAAGATAATCGCACCACTCTTTCTCCAGGACAAAAACTCCGAGAACGAGCGCAACATGTCGTATTGCTCAACCGATCGAGTTAGATTCGCTCCCTTCTTCGCAATCACAAACGGAACGGCATCCATCCGAAATCCGTCCACGCCCAATTGCAGCCAGAAGCCCATAATCTTGAGGATCTCTTGCTGGACTTCTGGATGGGCTGTGTTCAGATCTGGCTGGAAATCATAGAAACGATGGAAATAATAGGAGCGTGCATTCTTTTCCCACGTCCATGTTGACTTCTGCACGCCTGGGAAGACCATGCCTGAATTCGCATTGTCTGGTTTCTTAGCGGACCAGACATACCAGTCGCGGTAACGTGATTTCGGGTCGCTACAGGCTTCGCGAAACCATGGATGTTCGTTCGAGGTGTGATTGACCACGAGATCTATCAATACGCGAATACCGCGCTCATTGCATGCGTGGGTGAACTCCACGAAATCGCCCAGGGTTCCGTATCGTGGGTCTACGTTATAGTAATCAGCAATGTCATAACCGTCATCGCGACAAGGGGAAGTCTGGAATGGCATCAGCCAAACCGCCGTGATCCCCATGCCCTGTAGAAAATCCAGACGCCTCAATAGACCCTTAAAATCACCCACTCCATCGCCGTTTGCATCCATATAGGTGGCGACGGAAAGGCAATAGATAATCGCGTTCTTGTACCAAAGATCGTTGATCATATGTACGTCTCGCGCAATGGTCTGCTCACTCAAGGAGCTTGTGAGGTCTGATGCAAAATTTGGAGTGGTGGAAACGAGCTGTTATCTACGAGGTCTATCCGCGATCCTTTCAGGACAGCGACGGCGATGGCATCGGCGACCTGAAAGGCATCCTGAGCCGTCTCGACTACTTAGTGGCGCTTGGCGTGGACGCAATCTGGATCTCGCCGATCTATCCCTCACCCATGGCCGATTTCGGATATGACATCTCCGACTACTGCGCGATCGACCGTCTTTTTGGCGCCATGGACGACTTCGACCGGTTGCTGGCAGAGGTGCACCGCCGGGGACTTCGCCTCATTCTCGACTTTGTCCCTAATCACACGTCCGACCAGCATCCATGGTTCTTGGAAAGCCGTTCTTCACGAGAGACTGTCAAGCGCGATTGGTACATCTGGCGAGATGAGCCAAACAATTGGACTAGCAACTTTGGCGGTTCGGCTTGGGAATTCGACGCCACGACGGGTCAGTATTACTACCACTCTTTCCTCAAACAACAACCCGATCTGAACTGGAGGAACCGGGGCGTAATCGACGCGATGTTCGATGTGCTGCGCTTTTGGTTGCAGAAAGGCGTGGATGGCTTCCGAGTCGACGTCATGTGGCTGATGATCAAAGACGATCAGTTTCGCGACAATCCTCCCAATCCCGGTTTTCGCCTCGGGTCTCCGTCCAACCATCGATTTCTTTCGGTCTATAACTCGGACCGGCCCGAGGTCCACGCCATCGTCAATGAGATGCGCAGTGTCGTCGACGAATTTTTGGATCGCGTCCTGATCGGCGAAATCTATCTGCCGATTCCACAGCTAATGTCCTATTACGGTCAAGACCTCAAGGGCGCCAATCTTCCTTTCAACTTCCATTTGCTGCAATGCCCTTGGAGCGCCCCAGTCGTCGCTCAGGTAATCAGCGAGTACAGTCTGGCACTGCCGGAAGGCGCATGGCCGAATTGGGTCTTAGGTAACCATGATCAACCACGCATCGCTTCCAGGGTCGGCAAAGATCAGGCGAGGGTGGCTGCCATGCTGCTTCTCAGCCTTCCAGGAACGATCACCTTATACTACGGCGAAGAGATAGGGATGATAAATGCATCGATCCCTCCCGAGCAGGTGCAGGACCCGGCAGAGAAGAATGAGCCAGGAATCGGACAGGGGCGTGACCCCGAGCGAACACCGATGCGCTGGGACCAACACGTAGGTGCAGGATTCACGACGGGCGTTCCGTGGTTGCCACTGGGCGAGGACCTGAATGAGACAAACGTGGCCTTCGAAATACACGACGGAAAATCGATTTTGCAGCTTTATCGCAGATTCGTCGCATTACGGAAAGCCCACCCCACATTGGTTAGCGGAAAACTGCACCAAATTCAGGTTGATGGGAATGTACTGCGGTTCCGAAGAAGCGGAGCGGAGGAGATCGAGGTCATTCTCAACATGAGCCGCGAACAGATTGCAGTGCCGACAACGCGTGCGACAGTCCTGGCTGGCACACATATGGACTGTGAGGGCCGGGTTATATCTGAACTATCTACACTTCGTGGCGCAGAGGGTGTGCTCCTGCTTCTTGACTAAGCAGAGTTCGGTTGAAGCCGACCGGGCCTACGTCGGCCAGAGGTGATCGAGCGGGATACAATCACACACCACCCGCTGGATGTTGCAGTGAGATAGCTCGCCCCATTCCGCGCTGTCAGTCGGGATGAGCATCTCACGGACTCTCGCATGACCCGCCCAAATGCAATCATTTGCGCTGGCCACAATAGACTGCCGATGCAGACTAGATTTCCACGATGAGGTGCGAGTACGGTTTTACCTCGATTAACCTCATTCACTTTTGAATGCGCGTTAGATTCAGCATGAGATCGACGTCATGCTGGGTACCTGGCACCGTCGGCGCACCGGGCTCACCGACATTCACTTGCGCGTTCCAATGAATCTTGACCATCTTGGCACCATCCGGAAATGGCTTGCCGTTGCCGGGAATGCCCGACTTGAAGGCATCGATCATCACAGGATTCCCTAGGATTGCAGCGAGCTTGTCCCCGTTGTGACTGATGGCGATCACGGGCCAGCTTTCGTATCCCCTGAACTCAGAGAACGCGAGGCCGCCCCGTATTTTGAGTGCGTACTTGTCCTGCGTGGAATTGGCGGTTTGTGTCTGTGATGTGACTGCTGTGGAGGCGGAGACAGCGTTTAGACCGGGGAGCTTGTGGATGAAACGGGCAAGCTTCCAGGTGTCGTTCTCGGAAATGCTCGACTTCCAGGCAGGCATACCTGTGAGGCGAACTCCGTTCTGTATGATCCAAAACACTTCTGCGTCACTCCAGTGCTGCACGTGCGATGAGCTCAGGTCCATTGCGGGCGGGGTCATGTTGCGCCCAACGCTCGTGTCCCCGCGCCCATCCGCACCGTGACATTGGGCGCAAGATCCAAGAAACACTTCTTGTCCTTGGCTTACAACCTCATCCGTCTCAGGCAGCGGGTTCTTTTTCTTTCCTGCCTCCAATGGGATCGCAACGTCTTTAGCCGCATTGGCCAAGGTCGTTTCCTCCGGGGAGGGATGTTTGTCCGCTGTGCAACCTTGAAGCAAAACGCCCAGAATTGCACTCGTCATGCTAAGCATCAGCTTTTGTTTAGGCCCCACGCGGTGATCATTTCCACCTCGCTTGTCAGTCCACGGCAGATCCACAGATTTCTTCATGAGCTCAGGCATCGTGCGTTCTCCTTCACAATGATGGTTGTCTAAGCAATGACTCGACGTGCGTTTGAAGCGATCGCAATTAAGCTAGAGGTCTGGCAGTGAGACAATTGGGGACCGTTTAATATCCGCGTTCGCCGCGTCATCTTCGCTGATCTCAGTCGATGGCTCGCCCGCGGTGAGGCCAGCGCTGAGTCACGACCTTTGTGCGAGTGAAGAAGCGGATGCTGTCCTCGCCATATTGATTAAGATCGCCGTATGCTGAGTCCTTCCAGCCGCCATGGCAGTAGTACCCGACCGGTGTTGACATCGGGAAATTGACGCCCACCATTCCCACCGCGACCTCGACTGCCCCTGCCAGGATTGCGGTATCACCGTGCTCCAGAACCGCTTGCACTTGTCGATGGCCGGATTGTGGACCAGGCTGGTGACAGCGCCAACTCCCGTTACGCTCTGGCCGTTGATGAAATGGCTGATCGTGCGCATGAGTTCATCCTTCGTCAATGTGCTGATGTGATTAAGCCACACGTTGGAACCCGACGCCATTGGACCAAGGTATCGCCGATACTTTGGTAGGAACTGGTAAGTTGCGAAAGCGAAGCCGATCGCAACATCGCCTTGTGGCGTAAGCCAAGTGTGCGCAAGCGCGAGACAGAGGCTATCAAATGAACATCGCACAAAGGCTCGACTGGCACTGGAGACTATGGCACTCAAGCCGGCACAAAGGTAAGAAAACCGCTTTTCTTTTTCCTGCTCTGATGTATATTACATATCACCAGGTATGAAGAACACCCCTACATCCGAAGATCATTTATCGGCGCAGAGTTTCCGCTGTTGCTTCCTGGTCTCGTCGTGTTGTTGCCGCTGAGTTTGCTACCAGCCCGGTACGACGCATCCTGTCTCTTTTCCCAAACGAATCAATAGTAGATCTGCGGGTCTTTCGACTTGTGCCTCTCGCAGGTGCATCGCGGTTTTCTCTACACGTCCGACCATCTGATATGTGATATCTGATCGTCGGGAAGTTGATGAACAATCTTTCCGAGGATGGAATGAAAACAATTCTTTTTGCTTTCTTGTTTCTATTGAGTGCCACTGCCGCTATCGGGCAGACCCGCATCACTTCTCCTGAAGAAGCCTTTGGGTTTAAGCCCGGCACGGACCGAAAGCTGGCAGATTGGAAGGAGCTGACTGCGTATTTCAAACAGCTCAGCACAGAGTCCGACAAAGTTCGTTATGACGAAGTAGGCAAAACCACCGAGGGACGCCCATTCATCACGGTCACAATCTCGGCTCCTGAAAACCTCGCGCATCTGGATCACTACAAAGAGATACAGCGCAGGCTCGCCGATCCCCGAGTCACATCCCCTGATGAAGCGAAAGAGCTCATCGCGGAAGGCAAGACCGTTCTCGTCGTCACTTGCAACATCCATTCCACAGAGATTGCCAGTTCGCAGAGCGCCGCGGAATTCGCATATCAACTGGCCACCGGCGATTCCGAGCGCATCCACTCTATTCTGCACAACGTCATCATAGTTCTTGTTCCTTCGCTCAACCCGGACGGTCAGCAATTGGTCGTCGATTGGTATAAAAAATATCTCGGCACGCCCTACGAAGGCAGTAACCCGGTTGTGCTGTGGCATCACTACGTAGGCCATGACGACAACCGTGACTGGGCCACCTTTACGCAGGCGGAAACACGCCTTGCCGTAGAAAAGGTGCTCAATCCATGGCATCCACAGATCCTCTATGATCTTCATCAGCAGGGGGAGAACTCGGCGCGCATCTATGTGCCTCCTTTTGTTGATCCCTTTGACCCCAACATCGACCCGCTTATCATTCAGTCGCAAAATGCCCTGGGGATGAACACCGCGCTGGAGATCACGCAGACCGGCAAGAAGGGTGTGCTGTCCTACGGCGTCTACGATTTTTGGTCCCCGCTTAGGGACTACATCGCGTACCACAACGGATTGCGTATTCTGACCGAATCTGCAAGCGCTGATATCGCAACTCCGGTCAACATTCCTTTTGAAAAGCTGGCGCGCGGCATTGGCTACGACCCCAAAGTCGCCTCCTGGAACTTCCCCGATCCGTGGAAAGGCGGCGAATGGCATCTGGGCGATATCGTCGCTTACCAGATCGATGCCTTCTTCTCCATCGCGAACAATGCGGCCGTCTTCCGCGAGCGCTATCTCAACAACTTCTATGAGATTGGCCTTCACGCAGTGAATCGCAAGAGCGGACCATCGGCGTTTGTCATCCCGGGTGGGCAAACGGACTCTGCTACTGTTGCAAGGCTCATCAACACCCTACGCATCGGAGACGTGGAAGTAGAACAGGCGACCTCGGACTTCGATGCCGGTGGAAAGCACTACGCGAGTGGAAGCTACATCGTGCAGTTGGCGCAGCCCTACGGGGCTTTTGCCAAGACGTTGCTCGAAGTACAGAAGTACCCCGACATCGCCGAGTATCCCGGTGGCCCTTTGCAGCGGCCGTATGACGTAACAGCACAGACGCTCCCACTGCTTTTCGGAGTAACGGCTGTTCCCGTCAATGACCGGATCGCCGTTGCTGCAAGCAAGGTGGATGTAGTAAAGGCCACCGCAGGCCGCTTTGAAAAGTCATCAACCGGCAATGGCTACTTCATCGCCGACAACACCAATAGCAGTCTCTACGCGCTGTTTGCTCTACTTGCCAAAGACGTAAGAGCCTATCGTCTGACGGGCGCAGGCGTCGAGCCTGGAACCATCTACGTGCCGCCGCAAGAAGGCATCGACACCAAACTTGCCGCTATCGTCGACAAATTCCCCATCGATATCCGCGCAGCGGGTGCAGCACCTATCGGAAAGGCTCTGCAGGTCCATCTGCCTCGCATCGGCCTCTATCAAAGCTGGGTTCCATCCATGGATGAAGGCTGGACGCGCTGGATCTTTGACCAGAACAACATTCCCTATACGCGCCTCGTGGATGCCGACATTCGCAAAGGCGATCTCAACCAGCGTTTCGACTCCATCCTGATTCCTGACAATTCGGCTCCGGCCATCACAAACGGACGCAGAGGATTTGAAGGTGAGAATCCGACCCCTCCCTCTTCTTCCCAGAGTGCACCGGCCGAGAATGGAAGGCGCAGAACGTCCAATGCGCCCGCCGCTCCAGAAACCGGATCTACAACGGGAAATGAAGAAGTCCACGGACCCAAAACGCCGCCGGAGTTTCTTGGCGGCCTTGGAACTGCTGGATTGGCGAGCCTCAAAGCCTTTGTAGAAGCGGGAGGAACCATCATCACGCTCAACAAGGCATCAGAGGTTTATGCGGGCAAAGATCCGGGAACCGTAGTCAATGCTCTCGACACCATCGACCGTAAAGCCTTCTATGTTCCCGGCTCCATCCTCCAGGTAGCTGTGGATCCCGACAACCCAATCGCCTTCGGCTCTACGCCTACCGTGCCCATCTTCTACGAAAACGGCCCGACATTCCGGGTCAATGGCGCAGCGCATTCTGTCGCATTTTTCAACACGGACAAGCCACTGCTGAGCGGTTGGATTCTAGGAGGACAGTTTCTCAAAGGAACTTCTGTTATTGCAGAAGAGCCTGTAGGCAAAGGCAGGATTGTGCTTTTCGGTTTCCGGCCCCAGTACCGAGCACAGTCAGAAGTGACGTACAAGTTCCTCTTCAACGCTTTGCTTTATTCCAGCTCTACGCCAACGGGGCTTACTGCGTCTTCTCCCGTTAAGGTAGGCCACACGAAAGGAGCAAAATAATGCGCTCCATCTGCCGTCATCTTCGTTGTTGTAGCCACACCTAATTTAGCTTCCGCCCAAGAGATGAGATGTCTACGGATCCCGTTAGAACGGGTGACTTGATCTCTTGTGCCTTTTTCAGACCTTTCATTGCTTCGCTTTTATGGAGATCTTTATGCACTCAACTCGTCATATTCCCAGCAGACGTCTACCTGATCTCAGCCGGCATCGTTGGCTCGTTCTGGCCGCTCTCGTGATCTTGATACAACTGTTACCTATTAACATCTTGGCTCAGACAACGGCAGATGGAACCATTCACGGTCAGGTGACGGATGCCTCTGGTACTGCGGTGCCAAACGTAAAGATTGTTGCGCATAGCTCGGCTGTTGGCGGCATATTCAATGCCATCAGTGACGCCGAAGGAAACTACCGCCTCATTGAATTGCCGCCCGGCACCGACTACATCGTCGATGCGGAGCTGTCAGGTTACGACAAATTTGAGCGCACAGGGCTCGTTGTGCGCGCAGGATTGAACATAACCGTTGACATTCAACTCAAGGTTGGGTCGGCCGGTCAAACCGTTGAAGTCACTGAAGAAGCTCCCATCATCGATACACAAAGTGCAGAGCAGGCCACAAACCTTAGCGGCGCGTTGCTTCGCAGCATTCCGATTACTGGACGTCATGATTGGTCGGATTCTCTGCAAATTACGCCGGGCATCATCTCCGCTTCGAGTGATGCCGAGGGAGGCCAGACCTACTTCCTGCGCGGTTCGGAGAATGAGAATCACGCCACGCTCCTCGACGGTATGGATATAGGCAGCTTCGAACAGAACTGGCCCTCCAACACAATTTCAATCGCGAACGAATCGCTCGGCGACATCCAAATCAAGACTGGAGCCAACGATGCCTCTTCGCCGGCGGCGATGGGCATGGTCATCAATTTGGCAAGCCCCGTGGGTGCGGATCAATATCATGGTTCGGTCTACTACCTGATCGGTCCTGCCAGCCTGAACACCAACAATGTTCCTAACGGAAATGCTGCTGCATCTGCATCGGAACAGCCGGATTTTTCTATCGGTGGACCGATCAAGAGGGAGCACGCCTGGTTCTTCTTTTCAGGTCGGTATATTCATCGCGACGATGGCATCAGCCAGACGGCCGCACAATCCGCTTATCTCAAAGAACTCGATCCGTCGTTTGGCAGGTTTGCAAATCAATCCCGCGGCTTTGTCTTCCTGGGAAACAGTTCGATTCAGATTGGTGCGCGTCACAGGCTGATGGGTATTGCGCAGTACGACAGTCGCAGTCAGGATGCGAACTATCAGTGGTACACCCAGGACATAGCGAAGAATCAGTATGGCGGCGGTGCATATGGATTACGTTTGATCTCTCAATGGACGCCGCGCCTTACCACACGCTTTCTCATCTCATACAACAACAAAGGTGTAAACCATAGCCTTGGCGCTATTGGAGGCGTCGGTTCGAAGCCCGAAGAGGATGTCTATCTCACGGCCACCCAGTCCGCTGGAACATTAGTAGGCGAGGGATCCTCGTTAGCGACGTTGAATAATCTATCGTCCGTATCGCTCAATCCTGCACAGAAGGAATCTATCACGGGCGATCTCTCCTACTATGTACCTAAAGCGTTTGGCACACATGAACTAGACGCAGGCTTTTACCTGCAGCCGCATGAGTTAAGCAAGGTCACCACCTATTACGCCAATGGTGGCGGCATCATCCAGGAGGATGCCGCTCTCAATAACCCCAACGACCCGACGCAGGGATACACCATATTTCACACCCGCTCCGTCAATGGCACCAGCAGCTTTCTTGCCAGTTACATCGGAGCAAATGACTACGCCTGGTACATTCAGGATCGGTGGCATCCATTCTCGCGGCTCTCTATCACAGCGGGTCTACGTCCAGACTGGATCTCAGGACGCGATGCAGAATTCAAGGTCACAACACAGCATTCGTGGAACTGGGCGCCCCGTATTGGAGGCGCGTATGTGTTGACCACGAATCAACGCAATGTTGTTCGCGCAAGTTGGACGCGCATTACTGATATCACAAATGCAAGCTATCTGGGTACCGCAGCCACCAGCACTGTCACGACGACAGACACCTATTACAACCCGGATGGCACAATCTTCGGTACACCGATAACCACGCCCGGAAGCACGACAAGTTTCCTCGGGAAGAGCTTCGATCCTCATCGTCATCAGGGCTACGTCCGTGAGTGGCTGGTTGGATATCGCACGCAGTTGAAAGGCGAAGTTTCTGTCGATGTGAGCTATATCGATCGCGAATACCGGGATCGACCCGCTGAGTACGACACTAACCAGATCTACACCACAACCAACGGGCAAGCGATTTGGAGCGGCCTGGTGAATCCAGCGCTGAATAACACGTATTACGTCACCAACAACAAGTGGAACTGGTTCGTTTATCAAGGTATTGAGATTTCTGTAAGCAAGCAGGCTCACGCTCTGCAGCTTTTCAGCACCTACACCTATTCTCCTGATCACATTGCAGGCACCTGGCAGCCCGAGGATCCCACGGCCATCATTGAGCCTACCAAGTTCGCCAATAATGCGGGTATTGGATCGGTTCGAGGATACGTCACCAACGACTGGACAGGTGATACGCGTAACCGCATGTGGCAGCGAAACCAATCTCGCACTGGTGTTACATGGAATGCTCCCTACCATCTGCGCCTCTCAACAACCTTCACTGCACAGTCTGGCACCCCTGGAGGACCTGTGATCACTACGCTAACTGCTCTGGGAAAACCGTATGATGGCCAATACGGTCCATCTACTTTGAATATCGACGGCCGCACCGTTTCGAACCCTCTTGCAACTGCCTACCGCTTCCAATACAAAGATCGCGGCACAGGACAGATCTTCTGCCCATGGCTCCTTCAGTGGAATGTACTAGTGGGTGGTACGTTTCACATAACGGATAGGCAGACCGTCGAGGTAGATCTGAATATCTACAACGTGACGAACAATGGCGCGGCGCAGCAGTTTGTCAACGGGAACAACGCGGCCTCAGGCACGTTCGGTGAGCTGCAAAACATTCAGCAGCCGCGGTCTGCCCAAATTGGAGTTCGCTATCACTTCTAGCCACTCAACAAAGCGGAGCTGGCCCTGAGCCGGCTTCCGCGCCCAGTTGTGTGCAACGTCGTTATCAGATCGAACAGTTGAACGAAAACATTAGCTCCATTGAGGCTCAACATGCGAATACTTCATCGTCTTCTTGCAACAACAGGAATGTTGTCGTGGCTGTGCTGCGCTGGCGCAGTGCAGCAATCCCTCGCGCAAGAAAAAGTTCATTTGACGCTGCAGGACATTGTTTCGCCTGACGGTATTGGCCCGACAGCATTGTCACCGGATGGAAAGACCTTTGCGCTGACGCGTGACGGTCAGATCGTGCTTCTTCCTGTAAGCGGAACATGGCCGGTAACCTTAACAAGTACCTCGGGCGGAAAATCCGGGCTGGCATGGTCGCCAGACGGCAAAAACATTGCCTTTGCGAGCCAGGGAAGCATCTGGGTTGTTTCCGTCTCGGGTGGCGCGCCAAGACGTTTAACCAATGCTCCTGCGGGCGGCGGCGATCCTCGGCAAGCAGCGGATCGCGCTCCGCAATGGTCTCCGAAAGGCCGATGGATTCTTTTTCAAAGCGGCCGCCGCGGAAAAAACAGCCTTCTTGTCGTATCGTCCGACGGAGACTCCACCAACTTCCTGACCGATGGACGCGAGGAAGCTGGAGAGGGGAAATGGTCTCCTACTGGTGACGAGATCGTATACGTTGCCCGCTCGAAAGAGCATTTCAGCGGACAGCTCAAGTTGATTCACTTTGACGCAAACTCCGGCCAGCGTACCAGTGAATCAACTGTCCTCTACACCTCACCCGTCGATCACGGAGGAGGATGGTCCATTCGCGGGACTGAATGGTCTCCTGACGGCAAAGAACTTGTGGCTGTGCTGCAGAATTCAGGCTGGAATCATCTCTATATGCTCTCCGAAAAAGGAGGCGAACCCAAGCAGATCACTGCGGGCGATTTTGAAGAAGATGCTCCTCAGTTTTCCCCTGACGGCAAGCAGATCGCCTTCATTTCGAATCGCGAACTCGCCGAATCGACAAGCCTCTGGGCGATTCCGGTGGACGGCGGTCAAGCCACTAAGATCGCAAAGTTCGATATACCGGGCATTGTTTCGGCGGTGCAGTGGTCACCTGACTCCAGGAAACTTTACTTCGACCATCAGTCCCCCATTGAAACATCGGATATCTTCAGCGTCGAACTGAATTCAAATGCGATTCCGGTGCAGATCACTCACACCACCTCAAAGAACTACGAAGCCTCTGCACAAATCCCGGAGCGGATTACGTGGTCTTCGAAAGACGGCAAGACAGTATCCGGACTGCTTTACAAGCCGGAAGGAGCAAAGCCCGGAGCCAAATTGCCGCTTGTTGTTTGGGTGCACGGAGGCCCCGAAGGACAGGATGTTTATCGGGCGGACGGGTGGGCGCAGTATCTTGCTCAGTCTGGCTATCTTGTTCTGGAAGCAAATTATCGAGGAAGCAGCGGGTATGGTGAGGCGTTTCGCAATCTCAATGTCGAGGACTCCAACGGAGGCGAAGTCGACGATGTCGCGACCGGCGCGCAATATCTGGTAGCGCAAGGGCTTGCGGACCCAACTCGTATGGCAATCGGTGGAGGCAGCCACGGCGGTACGATGACGGCGTACATGGTCGTGCATTACCCCGATCTTTTTCAGGCTGCCATCGAACTCTACGGCGTCGTTGATCGTGATCTTTTTGTCCAGCGTACAAATCCGGATTCATCGATTCGCTGGATGATGAAGATGGGCGGTGCGCCAAATGAAAAGCCAGAAGTGTACAAGAAAGCAAACGTACTGCTGCAAGTTGAGAAAGTTAAAACACCCCTGCTAGTCATGCATGGAGAAGATGATCCCCAGGTGCCACCTGCGAATTCAGCCGAATTCGTCAAGGCGCTCCGAGAGCATGATAAGACCGTTTTCTACTTCACCTATCCCAATGAACTACATGGCTTCGCGCAGCCGGCTCATCGGCTCGACGCATGGCGCAAGCAGCTTGCCTTCCTGGAGCACTACATCAATCCCCGATATGGCACAACATCGACCTCAACGGACGAAGTCGCATTTCCCTCCTCTGACAAACAAGCGAACTCCCATAACGAGGAGAAGTAATTTATCGCTTGCACTCTCCGGCTTCTTTTTACTCACGACGATTCCTGTCTTAAACGAACATACAAATTTCTCGAAGGCAAATGGCAAATATCTCCAACTTTGAATGTTCCCGCTGCGGCTCTATCTTTGAGCCAGTTTCCACTCCCACTGTATGTTCAAAATGCGCTGGTACTCTCTACGTGCGTTACGATCTGGATGCAATCCGCGATCGTGGCTTACGCGACTCGATTGGTGAGGCGAACGACTCAACCGCAGTCTCGGCATGTGGCGTTATCACGAAGTGCTTCCTTCGGTTGAGCCCATCACGCTAGGCGAAGGTTGGCTGCTACTTACGAGAATACGGATCGCTGATCGTCTCTCGAATGGTGGTGGGACTGGATCTGCAATACGACGTACGGTGGATGTTTAGGCTGTCATCGCGGCATCTTCTATAGTTGTACGACTACGTCTGCAGCGCGGTAGTGGAGCAGGTTTACTGCTGCCAACCACCGCCGAGTGCCTGATAGAGCTGCACGAGAGCGAGCGCCTCGCTTTGTTCCGCGTTAATGAGGTTAAGCTGAACGTTGAAGAGATTGGTGTCCGTCGTGAGCACTTCGAGATATGCTGTCGAGCCGCCTTCATAGCGAAGGCGAGCAAGCCGCGTTGCATCCTGTGCGGCTTCTACTAGTTTTTGCTGCTCGGTGCGCGTGGCATGTTGCTTGTTTACGGCGATCAATGAGTTCGACACATCGCGGAAGGCAGTCAGGATCGTCTTCTGATAGGTGAGTATCAGCTCTTCTTTCTGCTGCTTGGAAAGCTCATATTGGCCGCGAAGTTTGCCGCCTTCAAAGATGGGCTGCGTGAGAGTGCCCAGCCCATAAATCGTCTTGCTGTTTGAATCGAAGATGCTGGAGAGACTGTCTCCACCTACGCCAGCCGATGCGCTGATCGAGAGCTGCGGGAAGAATTGCGCTTTGGCAACGCCTACCTGTGCATTGGCTGCTTTAAGTTGTGCTTCGGCCTGTTGAATATCTGGACGGCGCTCCAGAAGCTGCGAGGGAATGCCCACCGGCAGATCCTGTGGCACTGGCGAAAGCGCTGATGGATCGGTGTGCGCGACCGACCCAGGCGGCTTGCCCAGGAGAAGGCTCATCGTATTCTCCTGCTGCTGAATCTGCTCTTGCAGCTGAGGAATCTCCGCGCTGGCCGTGTAGAGCAACTGCTCTGCCTCGCGTACGTCGGAAAGCGGCGCGGAACCTCCCTGCTCGAGCCTCTTTGTCAGGTCCAGGGAGTCCTGGCGAGCTTTGAGGGTCTGCTTGGCAACTTCGAGTTGCTGATCCAGAGAGCGTAGTGTGAAGTACGATGTCGCAACCTGTCCAACCAGAGTCATGCGCACAGCGCGCTGCGCCCATGCTTGCGCCAGCATCTGATCGCGCGCAGCTTCCGTCTGCTTGCGGTATAGTCCCCAGAAATCCGGCGTCCACGCAGCCGACAAATTAATGCTGCCGAACGACAGCGGATTGTCTCCTGCCAGCGAATTGCTCCCTCCTAAGCTACTGGTCAGCGAATTCGGGAGATCTGCGCCAACACCCGTCCCGCCTACGGTGAGCGTAGGCAGACCAGCTGCCCGCGTGATGCGAATCTGCGACCGGGCTTCGAGGACGCGTTCAGCAGCTATACGCAGGTCATAGTTATTCTCAAGCGCCTGACGGATCAGATCTTGCAGCTCCGGCTCGCGAAATACCGCGCTCCACTGCTCATCGCCCAGCGAATCCTTGGCGTTGCTTGAAACAGCGGCCTCATCCGGACCGCGAAACGCAGAAGGCGCTGTGACCGCAGGCCGTTGGTACTTGGGGCCAACGTTGCATCCCGTCAGAAGCAATGCCGTGATGCCAGCCAGGATCGCAGTTGTGCTTTTCATCGAGGTATTCATGCGTGCTCTCCCTTGGCTGGCGGCTGGCCGATACCTGCCTGCTTGCCGAGCTCGACTGGATCGAGGTCGGGTTTGGAGTCCATCGTTGTTCCTTTTCCCCCTCTGGTGTAGCGATGGGAGAGATACTCGACGAATGCAAACGTTACTGGAACGAAGAGAATGCCGAGCACCGTCGAAAGCAGCATGCCGCCCACAACGACCGTACCCAGGATGCGGCGCGACACGCCTCCGGCACCGGAGGCAAACCATAGCGGAAGGCATCCGAAGATGAATGCAAGCGCCGTCATGATGATGGGCCGGAGACGAAGCCGGGCTGCATCGAGTGCCGCCTGGGCGATGCTTTCCCCTTTCTCATAGTTCGTCTTGGCGAACTCGACGATGAGGATGGCGTTCTTCGCCGACAGACCGATCAGCATGATCAATCCGATGGTGGCAAAGACGTCGTTCTCCAGCGCACGAATATTCAACGCCGTGTAGGCGCCTAGAATCGCGACCGGCGTGCTAAGAAGCACGCTGAACGGCAGCGTCCAGCTTTCATACTGAGCGGCCAGAATCAGGAAGACGAAGAGAATCGAGAGCCCGAAGACGACCCATGGCGGAAGTCCGTGTGCGGCTTTGTTTTCCTGGAAGGACATGCCGGAATAATCGAAGCCCATATCTGACGGCATGGTCTGATGGAAGGTATCTTCGAGAGCCTTCATGACTTGCCCGGAACTGTACCCTGGGGCACCGACGATGGTCATCTGCACAGCGTTGTATTCGTTGAATCGAAGAATGAACTCCGGTCCATTGATCTTCTTGATATTGATGAGCGTCGCCAGAGGCACCTGTCCGCCATTGGCGCTTCGCACATAGAATTGGTTGATGTTTTCGATCTTGCTTCGTGTCTCGGACTCAGCTTCCACGTAGGTTTGCCACTGCCGGCCGAACCGGTTGAAATAGTTTGCAAGATATCCACCCATAAATGTCTGCATCGTGGCGTAAACGTCCGAGAGCTGCACCTGCTGCTGCACAACCTTTTCCTTATCCACCGCTGCATAAATCTGCGGCACGGCGGGCAGGTAGGCTGGAACAGCGGCCGCGATCTCATGATGGTTCTTCAGGGCGCCCATGAATGTGCCGAGGTTCTTGGTCAGATACATCGGATCATCGTTGCCTGACCGGTCTTCGAGGATGAAAGTAACGCCGCCCGATGTGCCGACGCCGGGAATCGAGGGTGGCGGGAAGCTGAAGGCGATGCCATCTGGGTTGACCGCCAGTTCCTTCGCCAGGTTCTGTTGGATGGCAAGGAACTGCTCCTGCTTCGACTTTCGAACATCCCAGTCCTTGAAGGAAACGAAGAAGAATGCTGTATTCGTGCTCTGAGTTTGCGTTAGCAGGCTGAAGCCGTTCACCTGGATAACGCTGTTGACGCCTGGTGTTTTCATCAGTGCATCGGAGACCTTCAGTGCAGCTTGATCAGTGCGCTGCAGAGAAGCTGCGTCCGGAAGTTGCAGCGCGACGAAAGCATATCCCTGATCTTCTGTTGGAATGAAGCCCGTTGGCAGGCGCGCTCCCAGCAACACCGAAACGACAGCCACAGCGGCTAGGGCGAGCATGGAGAACCCGGCCTTGTGCACCATCACGCTCGATGTGGAGACAAAGTTGTCCGTCGCGCGGCCGAAGAACTTGTTGAAGAAAGCAAAGAAGTGCCCGAGCGGTCCCTTTTTCTTTTCCTTGTCTTTCGGCTTCAGCAGCAGGGAAGCCAGCGCGGGGCTGAGCGTAAGCGCATTGAAAGCCGAGATAAGAACGGAAATCGCGATGGTGATGGCAAATTGCTGATAGAGACGGCCAGTAATGCCGGGGATAGCGGCGGTGGGGATGAACACGGCAGCGAGGATGAGCGCGATGGCCACAACTGGGCCGCCGACCTCTTCCATTGCCTTGATGGTGGCGTCCCGGGGGCTCAAGCCTTCATCGATATGGTGCTCTACGGCTTCGACCACGATGATTGCGTCATCGACTACCAGTCCGATCGCCAGCACAAGCCCGAAGAGCGATAGCGTGTTGATGGAGAAGCCCAGCAAGGGGAAGATGATGAACGTGCCGATCAGGGAGACCGGCACGGCCATCAAAGGAATCAGCGTCGCACGCCAGCCCTGCAGGAAGACGAAGACCACGATGACGACAAGAACCAGAGCTTCTACGAGGGTCAGAACAATTTCATGCAGACCTGCGGTCACGGCCTTGGTGGTGTCGAGCGGAACGTCATACTTCAGCCCAGCAGGGAAGCTCTTTGAGAGCTCGGCCATTCGCTGGTTTACCCGCCTGGCTACTTCCACGGCGTTGGAACCTGGGAGTTGGTAGACACCAAAGACGCCAGCCGGAGCTTTGTTGTAGCGTCCATTCAGAGTGTAGAACTGCTGGCCCATCTCGATGCGCGCGACGTCACGCAGATGAACCACGGAACCGTCAGCGTTCGCGCGCACGACGATCTTTCCAAACTCTTCCGGTGTGACGAGTCTGCCCTCGGTGCGGACGGTATAAGTGAATTGCTGACCCTTCGGCGCAGGATCGCCGCCGACCTGGCCGGCAGGGTTCACATTGTTCTGCGTCTGCAGAGCAGCGATGATTTCAGGCGCCGTTACACCGAGCTTTGCCAACTGGTCCGGCTGCACCCACACGCGCAGAGCATACTGGCCGCCAAACACCTGGACACGGGCGACACCGGGAACGCGGGTGATTTCATCCTGCAGTTTGATAATCGCGTAGTTGGTGAGGAACGTCGCATCGAACGTGTTGTTTGGCGACGAGAGCGCGACGATCATCAGTGGCGAGGTAAGCGACTTCTGCACGGTGATGCCGCCCACGGTAGCCTGCGCAGGCAGCTGCGATTGCGCCTGCGATACACGAAGCTGGGTCAGAATCTGGTCTGTATCCGGGTTGGTCTTCACGTCGAAATCGACAAAGATCTGCGACTGCCCGTTGTTGGCATTCACCGAATACATGTACAGCATGTTGTCGACGCCGGTGATCTGTTGCTCCAGCGGTGTGGACACGGACTGCAGCAGCGTTTTAGCGTCGGCGCCCGCATAGTTGGCCTGCACCTGGATTTCCGGCGGCGCGATGTCTGGATACTGCGCCGTCGGCAGAGTCAGCATCGACACCAGGCCAATAATCGTGGTGAGGATGGCAATGACAATGGCGACGATGGGCCTGCGGATAAAGAACTTCGACATCGTTACCTCCTGGCCACATCGTTCGCCGCAGGTGCTTGTGCAATCTGCGCAGAATGCGGAGAAACAGGCACACCATCCCGCAGTTTTTGAAGATTGTCGACGATCACCTGCGAACCGGCCGGCAGACCGCCCTCAACCACCCAGTCGGTGCCATACTGCGGACCGAGAGTAAGGTTGACGACTTTGACTTTGTTATCCGGACCAACAATGAAAGCCTGCTGGGTGCCCTGCAGCTCCTGAATCGCGGCCTGCGGCACGAGGATCACATTGTGTTGCAAGCGCGTTTCAGCCGAGACGCGCCCGAACTGGCCCGGACGAAGAATGTTGCCTGGGTTCGGGAAGGCCGCCGCAATGCGGATGGCTCCCGTCTGCGCATTCAGCTGGCGATCCACGAACACGATGTGGCCTTGTTTCGGATACTTGTCACCGTTCGCTAGCGTGAGTGTCAGCGGCAGGTCTGCTGCGCTGCTCAGCAGTCCGCTCTTCTTCTTGTCCTGCAGATTGGAAAGCGAAAGATATTCGCTATCGCTGATGGAGAAGTACACCTTGATGGGGTCCATTTGCGAGACAGAAGTAAGAACGGACTGAGGACTCACAAGATTGCCGACCTGAGTGGTCGCCTGTCCCGCGACGCCGGAGATCAGCGAACGAACCTCGGTGAAACCGAGATTAATTTTCGCCGTTTCTACCGCGGCCTTCGCAGAAACGATCTGCGCCTCTGCCGCGCGGACGTTTGCTGTCATCTGTGCTTCGGTCTGCTTGTCGTTGTCGAGCTGGCTCTGTGCGATGGCGTGCTGTTCTGCCAACGGGGTATCGCGCTTCACGTTGATATCGGCGAGTCCCAACTGGGCCTGTGCCTGGCCCAGAGCACCCTCCGCCTGGCCTACCTGGCCTTCGGCCTGGTCCAGAACTGCCTGGAATGGACGCGGGTCAATTTCAAAGAGAACCTGCCCCTTGCTCACGACCGAGCCTTCACGGTAATCCTGCTTGATCAAGTACCCGCTCACCTGGGGTTGAATCTGGGCGTTCACATAGCCGTCCATGGTGCCCACCCATTCGTTCCGAAGAGGAACGTCGCTTGCGTGGACTGTGACGACGGAAACCGGCAACGGTCCCATAGCCGGGGGTGCCTGTTTCTTTTCGCATCCGGCCAGGAAGAGGACCAGCGTAAAGGAGAGCGCAATGCCCCCAGTCATCTGAATATCGCGGGCGCAGGTGTTTCCTGAGCCGCGATTGCGTCTTGCCTGGAAAGCCATAATAGCTCCTTGTTATTTTTCCGCCCGACCGCAATGACGGTGTACAGGAAAACATACATAGGTGTATGTTTCGTTTATGGATGCCAGCGCGGAGCGTTTTGATTCAGGAATCAGCACGAGAGACTCAGGTATCGGGAAGAGAAAGCGAAATGCTTTACGATCTCCTTCTGATGGCCCGACGCAGGAGCGCGCCATTCACACGCGTCAGAAACTGTTGCTTGCGGCTCGCCGCATCTTCGCCAGGGACGGTTTCGAGGGTGCCAGGCTTCAGGACATTGCTGAATCTGCAGGAAAAACGAGAGGAGCTCTCTATGCTCACTTTAAAGATAAAGAAGATCTCTTTTTTGCGTTGATCACACAGGATTTGACCCAGGACGACGCGGCCTTCCAGAAGAAGCTGCGGCCCGATTCGACGTGCGAAGAGAGGATTGCGGTTGTCACTGAACATCTAGAAGCTCTAGTTCGTGACAGGCAACGCGCTTTGCTCTATGTAGAGTTCAAGCTGTACGCGGCGCGGCATCCGCAGCACAAGCGACAAAGATTGGTAGAACTTCATGCTGCGGTTTGCGGTCAGTGCACGGAGCGCAAAATGCGGTTGGTCCCGGAATTTGCGACTGCGGATGGAGCGGAGCGCCGTCAACTCATCGCTTCCTTTGGAGCGTTGCTGGATGGACTTGCACTCAATCTATACTTCGATCCCGTTGGCCTGACCAATGAAGAGGTTCATCGCAGGATCGAACAAGCGGTTCGCGAGCGTATCACAGCAAAGGGGAAGTTATAGCGTTTGCTAAACAGGACTCGATTCACTATCGGATTGCATTAGGTACGTTGCCATTACCCAGAAAATAGATTTCTGGGTAATGGCAATCAATCGGCATAGCTCTCAAAAGTTTGGATCGAAGTTGAAATAGATTGGATTGGACAATCCGATCATATTGCCGCTAAGCGCCATCGATCCCGGAACATCTGGATACGCAGTCGGCGGTCCGGTGACTTCCACGCGATAGTATGTGCGTCCAATCTGCACTGGTGTATCGGTGAACTCAGCTGTAGGAATCGTTCCCTCAGCTTTGAGAGTCTTGTATGGATCGCCATTCTTGATCACTTTGACGGTGTAATCTCCGCCAGGCACGGTCTTTCCCGTTAGCTGTATGCGGAATGTAATGGGTTTGCCTGTAGGTTTGGCATTATCGCCCATCATCATGTCCATCTTGCCATCGCCGTCGAGGTCGGCATAAAACTCGACGCGAGGTGCATAGGGATTTGCGCTGACAGCGACGCGTCCATTGGTCAGAGCGTCGACGACTGCCTGCAGAGTGCGCTCCTTAGCATAAACCCATGTCGTTGGAGTGCCAACATAGTTGGCCTGTCTTTGCGGAGTATTTTTCGATGCCAGCTCGGGCGAGTTCGGAGTGCCGTGATGCGAGTCGCTGCCGCCTCTGCCAGTAAGCTTTCGTCCTGAAGAAAGCATGTCATCCCAGATCATGATCGCGTTGGCGTTCTTGGGCCATATCGCGGAGTTCCACACTTCGATGGAATCGACCATATCGTAAGAGAATCCGAAATGGTCTTTGCCGCTTGGGTGATTGGCGGAGAGATGAATGCCAAGCTCTTTCTTCACTGCTTCAATCACAATGTCCCGCTGATCGCGAACGTCATAGAGGCGCTGATGATCATAAGGTCTTGCCGAGAAAACGTTACCGTGACCTCGGGTGGTTGTCCACTCCGCACCGTAGAGCAGCAGCAGGGAATCGGACTTGAATTCAGGATCGGCCCAGGTATTATGCGCCACATCGCCCAGAACGTGGTTGTCATGATCCGTGATGCAGATGTAATCCATCCCTACCGATTTGGAGAAGTTGATAATCTTCGCTACGGAGTTGTTGCTGGAGTCATGGCTGTGCCGCGAATGCAGGTGAAGATCGCCTTTGAGCCACACGCCGTCAGTGAGACTTGCGATAGGCGGAAGCGGGCCGAGTTCCGTGGGAGCCCAGGGATTGGAATGGTCTTGCTGACCCGACGCCACACTGACGATGGAAGTGACGGCAAGCAGTAACAGAAGTGCTCGCTGAAAAAAAAGCGTCCTAGGGGAGCGGACAGGGAACGAGAACATGCGGAAAAAGTCTCCTTGAGCAAATAGAGCGTGTTGTCGCCATACTCATTCAGGAGCCGCAAAGAAAAAAGGGGTTCGCTAGTGTGAGATTCGGGGTGGAATTCCGTGACCAATGAAATCAGTCATATGAATGGACACAGACATGGAGCTATCCACGTTCGTACACGGTCACGTGTGCAGATGTACTCATCGCAACTGCCAATGTAGTATCGCGGATCCCCTTCGTAATTCTGCGCCAGCTATTATTGCGCTTGCGGAATGCCGATTCGTTCAAGTACCAGGCTTGGTGCGGATGCATTTGTAGCCACGTTTTCAGCTTTGATGAGCAGCTCAAACGGTTGAAGTTCTCCGTTAGAAGCTCGAGCCCGCTGCAGCGTCGGCGCCATTAGCGAAGAATTCAACAAGAATGAGGCCGCGGCCTCTGTGCCTGCGGTGTTTAAACCCGCAACAATCACAACGTGGCCATCGTTGTTGAGGTTTGGCAGGAAAGCAATGATGCCAAAGGTTTGGTCCTCATGCCCGGCAGTGCTGTAGAGAGTGTTCTCGCCTGCACGTGGATGCAGATTCACGAACCCGGATGGCTTACCCGGATCGGGATCGAAACAGAAGCTAAAGTATAACTGAGGCCGGAACAATTCTAGCCAGGGATTTGCCTCTTCGGAACCTATAAGGATGGCGTTGCTCGTACGCAGGTCTTCCATTCGCATATCGCGCGCGTATTGGACCTTCATGCGTTCCGGCACTACTTCTCGCAACTGTGCCAGGCGGGCGACAAAATTCAGATCCACAACGTTGGTGAAGCGACGGCCGCCCAGCTTGAGAATCTCAGCTGCATCCACGGCGTTTTCAATACCGGCTGTGGTCCGATAGCTTCCATTGACGTACTTGCTGAGTGGCACTGGACGCTGGATCAGGCGCTGCATTATGACCAGGCCGACATCGGAAGGAACGATAAACGTATCTCGATCCGCGGTGAATATCTGAGACCAGAGTTTGTGCGATGCTGCATCTTCGCTGGAGGCGATCTGCCGTGCGTGCCCGAGAAACTCGACGCCCGCACCCAGAAGAATGCCTATTAGCAGCGACACGAGGATCCACAGGCTGATTCGCGGCGATCGAGCGTTTGCATGCAAGGCGGCATGTGCGGCAGCCGGGCCGGACGGTAAAGGGGACTCAGTGGTAGCCGGCGTCTGGGGCTCAATGAATTCAATGGATACAGCATCCCTTCTCTGTGCCGAGATAGCGGACTCCTCAGCTTTTGTCTCTACGGGACTTTTGACGGCACTTGAGAAGATTGGCGTATAGCCGCCGCGTGGGATCTGGAGAAGCAGCGGTTCGGAGCAGCCCTCAGTTGCGAAGTATTCGTCGATCCGTTTGCGCAGATTCCGCGCGTAGCTGCGAACGATATTGTCCTCGTTGGAGTCATATCCCTCGGCTCTGCCAAAGACTAGAACACCAATTTGTTGTTCAGTGATCTCGTCGGCGAGATCGCGAATATGGCGGTCAACGATATACAGGAGAAAATCGGCTAACAGTTTTGAGCGGCCAATGCTTTCGCTGGCTGCAATACGCTGCGCAAGCTGCCAGCGGGGATCTTCGGAGTGTTGATGATTCACGCCAGCAATCGACAGGCGTGGGGCAATACGTGCAGCCTTCGGAGGAAGCTCGAGGACTGGCAAGGCGCTTTTCGAATTCACAATACCTTCAGATTCTAGGTCGCCTTTATGAATGCTCCATCAATAGGGCCGGGCTCACCCGTGTACTCTCCGTGTGCGATTAGCGACGGAACGTGTTCATACTCCTGATTTTTCAGCAGATATCCCAGCAAGGAGACCGCCTGATCCGCACACAAGTAAACCCCTACCGCCGCACCTCTTTGTATCCAATACTCGGGGCAATAACTGCAGTTGGTACGAAGCAGATTCGTACTAAACAAGGAGAAGCAATGAAAGGCTTACCGGGGATATCAGCGCGCATCACCAGAAATAGCGTCCTAATCTATAAAGTTCCGATAGAACCATCCCATTTCCGAAACTGGCTGCTGTTCGCGATCCTTTTTCTGATTGCAAATGCCTCTTTTGCCCAAGGCATTACAGGATCGATCACCGGCACAGTCACCGACGCAAGCGGTAGCGCAGTCAGCGGAGCAACAGTTACCGTTCGCGAGGTCGATACGAATTTGATCCGTACAGTCACGACCTCAGATGTCGGATCGTACAGGGTTCCTCAGCTCGCAGCGGGAAACTACAGCGTGAAGGTAGAAGCCGCAGGGTTCGAAATTTTCCTGAAAGACAAGATCACCCTCGCGATCGATCAGGTCGCGGAGATCGACGCCAAGCTTTCGATCGGCTCCAGCACCCAGACGGTAAATGTCTCCGGCGACGCTCCGGTAATCCAGACTGAAACCTCGTCCGTTGGGCTGCTGGTCGACAGCTCCAGCATTCAAACTACTCCGCTCAACGGCCACGTCAGCATTCTGGGCCTCATCAGCCTGGTACCGGGTGTGCAGGATGTGGCGGCACAGGATCAGGTTCCCGTCCGCGGCGTAACGCTCGCCTTTGGCACTAACCAACGCAATGCTTATGGCGACGCAAACTTTACGTATGACGGCGTCATCAACGAGGAGATCGAACTGCAGAGAGGCGAAGGCGAAGTGCCCCCACTCGACGCGATTTCACAGTTCAAGGTCATCACTCAGGGAGCACCGGCCGAGTTCAATCAGGCCAACCAGACCATCATCGTCAGCGCGAGCGGTACCAACGCACTGCACGGCGAAGCCCTGGAATATAACCGCAGCCGCGGCACCGCGGCCAAAGCCTGGGAAGATCTGCCCGCATCGGAAGTTCCAGCGCGTCCGCCTTATCAGCGTAACGAGTATGGAGGCAACCTCAGCGGACCGATTTACATCCCTCACCTCTACAACGGCAAAGACCGCACCTTCTTCTTCGCCAGCTATGAAGGCTTCCATCTCACCCAATCGGTAACCCTCACCAGCACGCAACCTACCACCTCTGAGCGCGCCGGTGATTTTAGCTGCTTTTTAGCGGGCGGTAGCTGCGCGACCTCAACCGCGGGCACGGTGCTGAAAAATCCGGTGACGGGGCAGCCGTACCCAGGCAATATCATCGATCCCAGCACTACGCCGTTCAACTCCGTAGACGTGCAGCTGCAGAATTTGCTGATGCCTTTACCGACAACCTCGGGCACTGGCGTCAATACGATCGAGCTCGTTCCCCACACAACCGAAGTCTCGCGCTTCAATCTGCGGGTCGATCACAAGATCAGCGACCAGGATCAGATCCGTGGCACCTGGCTGCGTGCCTTTTACGGTCCATTCAAAGACGTGGCTAGCGAGGGCGCTGGATCGAGCCTCGCGGGCGGTGTAGCAATGGATGGCGAGCATAACGACATTTTCGTTGCCGGCTGGACGCACACCTTCTCTCCAACGCTTCTATTAGACAGCCAGATCTCCTATTTGCATCTGCCGCTCTATCGCACAGCGCAGAACTATAAGACAGATTTCTCATCGATTATTCCGGGCCTGGGCTCCCAGATTCTCGAAGGCGCGCCCACCGTTTCCATCACCAACATCACACCATTCTCCGAAGCCGGATCGAAAAATCTGGAGCAGACCTACCAAGGCAACACAGCACTGACCAAGGTCTTTCCCAGGCACACCATCAAGGCAGGATTTTCCTACCTGTATAACGACTCCTGGCAGCAAAGCGCCGAGTCACATGGATCCTTCGGCTTCAACGGGGAATACACGGGCATTGCCTTTGCCGACTTTCTGCTAGGTTATCCCGCCACTACCGGCACCGCGAATCCGCTTGACTTCACGGTGCGTTTCAACTCGAGCCAATATGGCATGTACATCCAGGACGACTGGAAGCCGTTCCGGAACCTCACTCTCAACTACGGAATCCGTTATGACTTTCAGCGGTTCCATGACAATCCTTACGGCACTGAGTCGCTCTTCGTGCCTAGCATCGGCAAGGTTGTCGTATTTGGAGACGTCTACCCGGCAAGTGCGGAGCAGGCGTATATCCCGGACACTGTGCTTTCCACCTCGGTTGGTCTGCCAAACAATATGTACGCGTACCTGGGACAGGCCATGACCAACGTCGCTCCGCGTTTCGGGTTTGCCTATCAGATCGATCCTAAGACGGTCATTCGCGGCGCAGTAGGCCAATACTACAATCTTCTGCCCTCGTCCTACATGGATACGGGTTTCAGCAATCTCCCCTTTGTCACTCAGCTCACTTACACCAACACCAAATCGCCAACCCTTACGATGAACGCTCCGTTCGCGGCTACGGCTTCCGTTCCCGCCAATCCCGCCGTTGAGGCGCAGCACAAGACCGAGACGCCCTACACCGAACAATGGAATCTAGCGATTGAGCGGCAGCTGCCGGGTTCGGTGGATCTGCGTGTCGGCTACATTGGCCAGCGCACGATTCACCAGAACAACTCGGGCGGCCCCGGCAATACTATGCCCGACCTCAACTATGCGGCTCCGGGAGACTATACCGAACAGTCGCAACGGCCCTATCAACCCTTCTCGACCATCTCCTATCAGATCGATCCGATCTTTCACACCACCACCAATTCACTGCAAGTAGGTGTTCACAAACAGTACAAGCAGGGATTGATGATCAACGCGGAGTACCAGTGGATTCGCGTCCTGGGTGTGGAGAACTTCGAGAACCCGACCAACGTTGGCGACTCATACGGCAATATCTCCAGCATCACCCCACAGGTACTCATGGTTAACTACGCCTATGACTTCCCGCTCGGCCGAGGCAAGCTTCTCTTGGGAAACGCGACCGGTCTTGTCGACAAGATCATCAGCGGATGGCAGTTGGCCGGCTTCACTGCTTTCGAAAGTGGGCAGCCATTCTCGGTAACCTATACCGCTCCAGGCAGCCAGATATACGGAGCGAGCGGCCGCGCCAATCGCGTTCTCGGCGTGCCTATCTATCCGGCTCATCAAACCCATGCGGAATGGTTCAATCCTGCGGCTTTCACTGCGCCGCCTGCTTACACCTTCGGCACCTCGGGCTACAACATGCTCTGGGGGCCGCATTATCAGGACTGGGACATGGATCTGGAAAAGACCATTACATTTGCTGACCGCTACAGGGTTCAGTTTCGGGGCGATGTCTTTAACGTTGCCAACCATCCGAACTTCAGCGTTCCCAGTGCCTCCATCAGCAATCCTGCATCTGAAGGCGTTATCTCATCCGTAGTGAACGAAAACCGTACGATTGAGTTCGGCGCAAAGTTCAACTTCTAACAAACGGTTAGTGGTCGCAAAGATGCCGCATGCCGGAGCACAGCGTCTCCCGGCGTGCGGCATCTTTGCGTCATTCACCTCACACACCCGAAATCCATAAATGCAGAAAAGCAAGATCAATGCACGCGCTCGAAGAATCGCAATCCCACAAGATTCGATGGAGTCAATGAGTTGACGCATCTCCTGCCACGAAGAGATTTTGAGATTGACATCCACACGCGGGACTTGCGGCCTGCAGATCCCTTTATGTAATCCGGCTGCAGTCCAGCATCAGGATTCTCCATAGCGAAAAATTGCGCAATCTTCTCGCCTCTCTGGCCGGTTGACTTGTACACCTATTCCTCGAAGATTCGACAAATAGCGCTCCTGTTCATACAGAAGTGGGCAAGAGCGATGTCGATTTTGTTTTGGTGCGGGGCTGAAAATCGATGGCTCCCCGGACAATTTCGCTCCTATTGAAAGAACAGCACAGAACGATACATCTCGTGTTTCTCACATCAGATATAGTGTTGGCCTTCAGCCAGGGAACAACGGCTCACCGTTGTATTCCTGACAGGCACATCTCCAGTTCATTGACAATGAATCGAATTTGGAGTTAACGTTTTCTGGCAATTACGTGGCCATAAACGGCAACAATGAACACGTACGTAGAAATAAAACCTGCCAGGATGAAAGCGTTTTCCGCAGGGAAAGTGAACAGCCGTACCGAATTCACTGAAGCACTTGGAGACGCCAAAATGTTTACAAATGCAAGAGGCTCCTTTCGCGGATTATTGCTGGTCTTGATTGCCGGCATTACCGCTACTGATCTCATCTCCCAAACCTCAAGCGGCGCCATCGCTGGAAACATCCAGGACACGAGCGGAGCGGTCGTTCCTAACGTAACCGTCACCGCGACCAACGATGCCACTCACACCGCCAGTACGACCAAGTCCACTTCGGCTGGCGCTTACAGATTTTCTGCTCTCCCGTTGGGCACATATACGGTTACTGCCGCGTCTTCCGGCTTTTCTACTGCCACGGAGACCGGCGTGATTGTGCAGATCAACGGCATCACGGCGTTGGACATTCAACTTTCCCCGGGTGAGGTCAATCAAACCGTCACCGTAGATGCCAGTGGTCTGCGCATTGAAACTGAGTCTTCCGAGATCGACGGCACCATCTCGAATAAGCAGATCGAAGACCTTCCGCTGTCGCTTGCTTCGGGCGTCGGCGGCCTGCGCTCGCCGGAGACTTTCGTGTTTCTTCTGCCAGGTACTACCGGCCCCGGCAGCGGTACCTCAGGCAATACCGGCAACGGTGTGTTCTTCTCACGCCTCTCTGGAGGCCAGGCATATGGCGGCGAGGTCCTGCTCGACGGCGCCAGTATCCAACGCAGTGAAAATGGCTCCTCTTTCGACGAAACCTCGCCCTCTATCGAGGCTCTACAGGAGTTCAAAGTCACTACTTCCACGCCTTCCGCAGAATTCGGACGCACCACCTCCGGCATAGAGAGCTTTGCTACCAAGAACGGCACCAACGATTTTCACGGCACTGCTTACACTATCGTCAAGAACCGCGTTTTCGACGCCAATAACTGGTTCAACGACGGCTATACGGTACAGGACTGCCAGGGCATCTCCGAAATCAACTGTCCGTACAGTAAGCCGCAGGACAGCAAGTATGACTACGGCTTAGTTTTCGATGGTCCTGTCTGGATTCCTCATGTGTGGAACGGCCACGACAAATCCTTCTTCCTGTTTGCGTGGGAGAAATACAAGTTCACTCCTGGCGGTGTGATTATCTCGACAGTGCCAACTGCTGCGGAGCGCACGGGCGACTTCAGTGACATTCTTGGCGGATACGCGCCGGGCGGAACGCCCTATAACGGACAAAATGTATTGTTGAATCCGTGCACAGGCCTACCCGTGCAGTTCAACCAGATCTATGATCCACGGACTACGGTTCAAATTAGCCCGGGGGTATTTTGCCGTACGCCGTTTGACAACAACGCGGTTCCATCCGCGCTCTTCAGCACCACGGCGGCAGCGCTATCCAAAGGTTTACCCCTGCCGAATCAGGCGCCCCAGAGCACGGACGTGTATGGCTACATAGGCAATTATGCCTATACAGGCGTTGCTCCGAATGACAACACGACCTATACGATTCGTATCGATCAGAACCTTGGCCAGCGGAATAAGATATTCGCCACATACAATACGCGTCAGAACTCCAAGTTAACTGGAACGCCGGATTTCCCGGAGCCGTTTAATAACAATGGATACGTTCAGACATTCACGACACATTATGGCCGCGGGGGCTGGGATTTCACCATCGCACCCAATTGGCTGAACCATCTCAATGTTGGCTACAACCGCACGAACAGCGTGAACCTGTCCTCGGAGTTCAATACACCGGATACAGCCGCCGCTGCAGGGCTTGCGAATGACTATTCCAAGTTCTATCCGTTCATCTCGTTTCCTAGTCCTGATGCTCCTTCGAACTGGGGTCAACAGCAGAATGGCATCAATATCGACAACGGCCTTCGCCTCAACGATATTGTGAGCTGGCTGAAGGGCAGACATAGCATTCGCTTCGGCGTGGACTACCGGCATCAGGCTTACTCAACCAACTTGTATAACGTGGACAACTTTAACTTCTACCGTGACCAGACGGCGGGCGTTAGCAATACCTGCTGCTTCTCGGGCAATCCGTTTGCCAGCTTCTTGCTGGGCGAAGTGGGTGAGGGCGGCCAGACTGTATATAACGTGAATCCACGTTGGGAGTCCTGGTATGCGGCAGGCTTCATTCAGGACGACATCAAGGTCAGCAACAATCTGACCATCAATGTGGGCTTACGGTATGATGTCGATCTACCGCGGCATGAAGGGCACAACCGGACATCGGATTTCAGCTTCACGGCTCCAGATGCGGCGGCGGGTAATTTGCCGGGCGCGCTAGTCTTTGGCACTAACTGCAACTGCAATACGGCATGGGCGGATGCCTGGTACAAAGATCTTGCTCCGCGTATCGGCTTTGCCTATGTGCTTCCGGGCTCTAACGGCAAGGTGGCTTTGCGAGGCGGCGGAGCTATTATCTACGGTCCTCTGCAGTACAACGATTTTGGCGGTAGCATGCTGCAGGGCTACAACATCAGCAAGAGCGTCGCGCTGGGCGGCACGGCTACGCAAGGCGGCGCCTTCACGCCGGCGTTCCGGCTCGACACTGCCGCGCCGGCCGACCCGCAAAACTCCAATGTCGGTTTCCCCAATTACAGCTATGCGCCCAACACTGATCCTACGCAACTGACGGCCGTGAATGGCCCAGGCACGTTCACTCCTGTTGCGGGTGATCTTATCCTGGCGAGGGACGGCCGTCCTTCCATGACCAGCAATTGGAGTCTTCAGCTACAGGATCAGATTGCGCAGGATCTTATCTTCTCGCTCGGTTATATCGGCCAGGCAGCGCAGAATCTTCGCTCTGGCTTCCTGACCAACTTCAACAACATCTCCTCAGCTGACTTCGCTCTTGGCGATCTGCTGAACAACCCGCAGTACAACATTCCTCTGGGCGGTACCAGCAATGGATACAATGCTCCCTACTCAACCTTCACAGGCACTATCGGCCAGTCGATCCGGCCTTTCCCGCAGTATGACTACATTGCGGACGATTGCTGCCTGGAGAACCTAGGCCACTCCACGTATAACGCCATGGTGGTTTCGCTGGAACGCCGTTTCCGCGATGGGTTCAATCTGCAAGCCTCTTACACATGGTCGAAGATCCTTACAGATGCCGATTCTCTAATTCCTTTCAGCTATACGAGTAACAATCAGCGCGAACAGGCGCAGTACTCCTCGCAACTGAAAGGGGACAAGGCTGTCAGCGTTCAGGATTTAACGCATCAGTTCTCGCTGAGCTACCTCTATCAACTACCTCTGGGACATGGACGTAAGTGGCTCAACCAAAACCGCGCTTTGGATCTCATCGCCGGTGGTTGGGAAATTGGCGCCATTCAGCGGTATTCCAGCGGGCAGCCGATCGATTTCGGTTGTGCAACCGGTATTCCGTACTACCAGAACTGCATGACATTCACCGCAGGGCCGGCCTCTGTCAATGGAACGAATTTTGCGAGCGACGCTTACAAGTCCAAGAAGAACGGCCCCAGCGTCTTTAATGGAGAATCATGGTTCAAGCCCGCGTACCGCGTGGCTGGTACAAATGGTTCTTCGGACCCCGGCGTTCCGATGTCGCAGGCAGCTTTCGTAGACCAGAACAGAGAAGGAGTCGACTGGCCGCGTCCCTTCACCGCGGGTTGCGGAACGCCGGCCGCACCTTGCTCCTTCGCTCCATTCGCCTTCGGCAATATCTCTCGCGTTACCGAGGCCATCACCGGTCCGAAGTATCTGGCTGAGGACGTTAGCCTGCTGAAGGACTTCCGTATTACAGAAAAAGTCACGTTCCAGCTCAAGGGCGAGGCTTTCGATCTCCTCAACCGGCATCGGATGGGTTTGCCAGATCTTTCGCCGACCGATTCTTCGCAGAGCACCGGTTTCGGTATTCCTACAGCCGTAGACTATGGTCCGCGTAATTTGCAAGTTTCGGGCCGCGTAACTTTCTAACTAATCATCATCGGCGGAGACAGCAAGATGCTGTCTCCGCTTTTATCTTTGATTCTCTTGCTATCATTCCCGAGTCAAACGGGAAGGGGCTGCTGCTAGCTTTGAATTCTCGGCTACAGGCAGTAGAGCGAGCCTGTTGAACAAGCTGACTTATTCCTGCTCTATAACGAGATCCTATGCATGGTTCGTGTCCTCACCGTTTTCTCGTACTACTTGTTCTTGCCGGACTAGGGGTTGCGGCCTATGCCCAAACCAACCCAACCCTAGCTCGCGCGAAGCATCTTCGCTCGCAGCACAAGCCCGCCGAAGCCGCTACGCTTCTCCGCCCTTACATTGAACAGCACCCCAACGATACTTCCGCTCTTGTCCTGTTCGGCAATGCGCTGCTCGACCTCCATCAGACGGATGAAGCCGGCGAAGCCTTCGCTCGCGCTCTCGCTTCTGCGCCCAACTCTATTCCAGCTAACCTCGCCTCGGGCGAGCTTTTACTCTCTCAGCATCATGACCCTGAGGCCATGGATCGCTTCGAAACCATCCTCGCGCAAGATACGCATCACATTGTCGCCCGCAAAGGAGAAATCGCTGCCGCCACCGAACTCGCCGTCGCCAGCCGCCGTGACAATCATCCTGAGCGCGCGCTCGTTGCCCTGCGTCATGCCTGCGAAAAACTTCCCGATTCATCCGAGCTACAGCTGGACCGCGGCCTTCAGGCGTTCGAGCTTAATCAGTTCGCGGAAGCCGACGAAGCTCTACATGCCGCACAGAAACTCGCTCCCGCCAACCTCACGATTGTTTACGCGCTTGCTCGCCTTGAAACGCAACAACAACACATGCCCGTAGCGGAACGCGACTACAAAACTTATCTCGCGGCCCATCCAAACGACGCAACAGCACATTACGGCCTCGGATACGTCTACGCCATGCTCCTACGTACCGAAGACGCTCGCAGCGAGTTCGAAACATCCGTCCGCCTGCAGCCTCAGCAGACCGAGTCCTACTATCAGCTTGGGCAGATTGCTCTCGAGGCACATCACGATGACGAAGCCAAGTCATTTTTTGAGCACGTACTCGCCCGCGATCCCAATCATGCAGGCGCGCTCACTGGCCTCGGCGAGCTTGCGTTTCGCAATAAGGACTATGCCACCGCTGAGCAGCTTCTCGCCCATGCCGAAAAATCCGCCCCCACCTATACTCGCCCGCACTACTATCGCGGACTCTCTCTGGCCCGCTTAGGCCGCAATGAAGAAGCCCAGCAAGAACTGCAGCATGTCGATGGCCACACGCAGGCTATCCTGCCATCTCCAGTGAATACACCGCAGCCCCAGCCTTAGGCTTCCGTTTAATTCTGGCTATGCTTTCCGTAGAGTGATTTGCTGATCTCAAATTCTGAGCGCGCTTTATCCTTTTGCCCAGATGCTCGATACGCGCGGCCTAATTCGAAGTGCGTCTTGGGATCGTTGGGAGCAAGATCAACTGCGAGTTGCAGTTCGCGAATGCCACGCGCTGAATTTTCGTTGGCGACCAAAGCCATACCCAATTTTTCATGCGCCCATGACGATTTCGGATCGAATTCCACAGCTCTTTCGAGAAAGGGCTGCGCGTCGGCTTCGCGAGACTGATCGAGAAGAAATATTCCCAAGTCAAGATAAGGCCATGGATCGTGCAGGTCGCGCTCTTTTGCCCATTGCACAGCAGTGCGCAGGGCTTCTTCGGCCCTCTGCGGATTGTTAAGCGCGTCGTAGGTGAGCCCAAGATTCTCCTCAGCCTTCAGATGCGTGGGATCGAGCGCCAACACCTTGAGATAAGTCTTTTCCGCATCTGAGAAGAGGTTTTGGGTATAGAGACAACGGCCTAGGCTGTAGAGAGCGTCTGTATTGTTGGGTTCCATACCGAGAGCCACACGGAGCCAGCGTATGGCATCGTCGTAGTCATCGAGCAACACATAATCGAGGGCGACGGATCGTAGCTGCGCAACATTGGGCTTCTGGATCTGCGCGGCACGGGTGTAGGTTTCGAGAGACTCGCGAGGCTTGTTCTGCTGGCGCAGAACGAGTGCGAGCTCATAGAGTGTGTCTGCTGATCGGGGATTCTGCTGAAGATTGGCGCGAAGGCGCGCTTCCGTGTCTGCCAGCGCTGAGTCAGGCTGCGCGGAGGTTTCACGACCGAGCGGAACGCCGCCTGGCTGTGATGTTCTTGCAGGCGCCTGCTGCGAAAAGACCGGATAAGTCACGGCGATCAGCAGAAACACCAGTGCTGCTCGAGTGAACTGGAAGCACCACAAGGTCATTAACCTATTCCGTCGCATCACAAAGCGCAATCCCAAGCGCCGATCCAAAGCGTCAACTGAAAGCACCAACATCGATAAGCTATGTATAGTACAACTGCGTGCGTTGCGGAAATTCTACCGCTGACATCGTTTGGCAGATTGTTTTCGCATCTGAATCGTACGGACGACCGGAGGCAGGAGAAGTTCCGTGCGCATGTCGTTCTGGATTGCCGTACTTATTTCGTTGATCCCGCAACAGGCGGCTCTGCATTCGCCGGATCCGAGAGCGCTTTCACTGAGCGGCGACTATGTTGGCGTTCATGATCCATCGATTGGCCGCGACGGCGACAACTACTATGTTTTCGCGACAAGCCGCGCGCCGGACGGAGGACAGTTCGCCATCCGTTGCTCCCATAACCTGACGGAGTGGGAGCTCTGTGGCCACGTCTTTGATTCCATCCCAGAGTGGATTCAGAAAACGAGCCCTGGCACAAAGAATCTTTGGGCGCCGGATATTTCTTTCTTCCATGGGAAGTATCACCTTTACTATGCTTACTCACTTTTTGGACGGAATCTTTCCGGCATTGCACTTGCAACCAACCAAACGCTGGACCAAACGAGCCCTGAATATCGTTGGCAGGATAAGGGACTGGTTCTGCAATCCACTACATCCGATGACTTCAATGCGATCGACCCAAATATTGTACTCGATGAAAAAGGTATGCCGTGGCTGAGCTTCGGCAGCTTCTGGTCTGGCATCAAGATGCGCCGCATTGACCCAACCACCGGAAAGCTGGATGCTACCGACTCAAAGCTGTATTCTCTCGCCGCCCGGCAAAGACCGCAATATCCTCAGCCGCAGAAATCCGGATTGCCTGCGGACTGGCAAGCGATTGAAGCACCGTTCATCGTACGCCATGGCGGATTCTATTATCTCTTTGTCTCGTTCGATCTGTGCTGCCGCGGCACGCATAGCACTTATCGCACGATGGTCGGTCGTTCGCGCACGGTCACAGGACCATATGTGGATCGCGAGGGCAGGGAAATGGCGCAGGGAGGCGGCAGTGAGCTGCTGACGGCAAATAGTCGCTGGCTTGGGCCAGGTGGAGAGTCCGTGTTGCTGCGTCCGGAGGGCGACTTGATTGTCTTTCACGCATACGATGCCGCGACCGGCAAGCCAGCGCTGCAGATTTCTACCCTCGCTTGGAGAAATGGCTGGCCAGAAGCGGCGCTCGGTATGACGGGAGAGGCAAAATAGTCGGCGTCGGGGCCAGCAAATATTGCCGGGTGGCATTGAGCGTGCTTGCCTCAACCGGCGATTACACATGCGCGTCATTCTGCAATTCCTCGCAAAATTGAGCAGGTGAAAGCCACCGGTTTTCGGTTTCGAGCCCGGTCCAGTGAACATCAAGCAACTTTTTTTCGTAGCTAGTGCAAGCCGGATTAATAATTCGTCAGCAGAAACGTCATCTCTATGAACAGTTCAAAAGGTGAGCCAGTGGCCGTCGGAAACGCGATCATGTCATTACCAATGGCGAGGGAGGGCCTATCGCAACTATTCTGCGAACATTATCGGCGTGTTCTCTCGGCAGCCTATCGCATTACCGGCAGCATGGCTGACGCGGAAGATATTGCTCAGACTGTCTTTCTGCGCATCGCAAGTGTAGATAGTCCACCATCTGCGAGTGCTGGCAGCTACCTCTATCGGGGCGCCATTAATGGAGCACTTGACCTGTTGCGACATCGCAAGGCCGCTCCGGCGTCTCCGCTCGAAGATGCAGAAGGGATTGTTTCCTCGACGCCGGGCAGTTCGCCGGAGGCAGAGGCGTCGAGCAGAGAACTGGGCGACCTGCTCCGGACCGCAGTTAGTGAGTTACCGCCGCGAGGCGCCGAAATGTTCATCCTGCGGTATGTCGAAGAGCTGGGTAACCGCGATATCGCAGCGTTGATGGGAACTTCGCAAGCGGTGGTTGCTGTAACCCTCCACAACATGCGTTTCAGATTGAAGAAACGGCTCACGGAAATGGATCGGGAGAGACGATGAGACGAGATGACGAAATCCTTCTGAGTAAGGCTGTGCAAGCGCTCAAAGCTGACGAACCCGATGCCGCACAGATATCCGCTTCTGCCCAGAGAGTAGCTGTCCGCATTGGGTTGGACGCGATATTGGACTCTGTCGTCGATCTGGGAGACGTAGCCATTGAAGACTGCAAGGACGTGCGAAGGCTACTGGGATCCTATCGTGCAGGAACTCTCTCCAAGACGCGCTCGCTCATGATCGAGGCTCATTTGCACGACTGTGGCTCATGCTTCCGACACGCTCAGAGCGAATCCGGGACGGCGACACTGGATTGGTCGGCTCCTAAAGCAGCCCGGGTTCCTGCATGGCACTTGCGGAGATACAGTTGGGCGCTGGCTCCTGTTTGTGTACTGCTGGTTACTGCATTCTTTGTGTATCGAGCGTATTGGCAGGTTCCGCCAGGTGTCCGTGCTGAGGTGCAATCGATCAATGGCTCGGTTTATCGCATTTCCGATACAGGCGACCGCCTACTCAAGCCGGGCGACAAACTGGCAGAGGGTGATCAATTGCGCACCGGCGGCGGAGCTCACACAGTTCTTCGCCTCTCTGATGGATCGACGGTCGAAGTTAATGAGCGAAGCGTTCTTGGCGTGGGCGCGCGTGGGCATAACATGACGATTGCGCTGGATAATGGAGCCGTCATCGTGCAGGCTGCCAAGCGCGACTCTGGTCACTTATATGTAAAGACTCCCGATTGTCGCGTCGCGGTCACCGGCACCGTTTTCTCGGTCAACTCCGGAATCAAGGGTTCCCGCGTCGGGGTATTGGAAGGGTCGGTACATGTAATGCATGCGGGTGTGGATTCGTTTATCCATGCCGGCGAAGAAGTGGCGACGAACGATAACATGAGCCCCACTCCGGTAGAGCAGCAGGTCTCCTGGAGTCAGGATCGCGACAAATACCTTGCCCTCCTTGCACAATTTTCCATACTTCAACATCGTCTTGAAGCTATTCCATATCCGCGGCTCCGCTACACTAGCGATCTGCTGGATCGTGTTCCCGCTGAGACATTGTTATATGTCAGCATTCCCAACGCGGGGGACTACCTGAGCGAGGCCAACAAGATATTCCAGGAGCAATTGAAGCAAAGCCCGGCGCTGCAAGAATGGTGGAACCGTGGGCATGCCGCGAACAGCGCGAATCTGGATACCATGGTCGAAAGGCTTCATCAGATGAGCCAATACCTCGGCGATGAAGTGGTGCTTGTGGGAGTCAGGCAGGCGAATGCACCTGGCTTTGCTCTGGTCGCCGACGTGCGGAAGAGCGGACTCGGTGATTTTCTGAGGACGCAGCTCCCGGTATCAGCTTCGACATCTGGGCTTACGGTGCTGGACGAGAACGCGCTCAACACGGTCGTTTCCTCGCAGACGCGGTCAGGTGGGTACGCAGTCATTGGACAGCGCCAGGCAATCTTCTCCAATAACCTCGCGATATTGAAGCAGGTTGATGCGCAATTGAATGCAGGCGCCAGCGGTTTTGCCGGGGGAGCATTTGGGCAGCAGATTACGGCGGCCTACAACCGAGGGGCCGGCGTAATCCTGGCAGCGGATCTGCACCAGATGTTAACCAGCCAGTCCAAGCTGCTCCACGCTGGCCATAGCAACGAGATGGCCATCAACAGCAGCGGGATAGAGGACGTACGGTATCTGATTGCTGAACATCGCGAGGTGAACGGTGTACCGGAGAATCACCTGAATCTACAGTTCTCCGGAACCAGGCAGCGTGTTGCCTCGTGGCTTGCTGCCCCTGCTCCGATAGGCTCACTCGACTATGTCACGCCCAATGCCGCTCTTGCTGTGGCGATGCTTTCGAAAGACCCCAAAGCTATTGCCGATGACATCCTTGATATGGCTCTATCGAGCGATGCGCAGAAGAACAATCTGGCTGAAACCGAGGCTAAGCTACAAATCAATTTCCGGGATGACTTAGCCGGAAATCTAGGCGGAGAGTTTCTTCTCGCATTCGACGGCCCGGTGTTGCCCACGCCTTCGTGGAAGGCGGTGATCGAGGTTCGCGATCCCGAGCGGTTGGAAAATACATTGGAGCGTCTGACGCAATCCATCAGCAACCTGGATCACGAAAAAGGTGCGCACTCCATCATCATCCAACAAAGTGTGGTTGGAGAGCAGCACTTCTATGCTGTGCAGGATCAGACCCAGGGCCGTATCATCGCGCAATATACCTTTTCCGATGGCTACATGATTCTCGCGCCCAATCGGGTGCTTCTGATCGAGGCGTTGCGCACAAAGGCTAGTGGAGTTTCTCTCTCCCATGCGGCCACATTCAAAGCGTCGCTTCCCCGGGACGGAAATGAAAACTACTCGGCTATTGCCTATCAGAATTTAAGCCCCGTTCTGGCGCCTCTACTTTCGCATCTCAGTGGAGAGACCGCAGCAACCATTCAGCAACTGGCGGCAGATGCGAGACCCACCACAATATGCGCTTGGGGGAAAGACACCCGGATCGAAGCAGCCAGCGATAGTCATCTCTTTGGGTTCGACTTTTTAACGCTGGGAACTTTAATCCACACCGGGAACAAGCAGGTCGCGGCAAACGTAAGAGAGTGACATGGGCGTAATTGATCCTGTGATTGGTTTTGACGGACTGGAAGTACGGCTTGGAGCTCGTACTGTGCTCAATGGGCTCACGGGAGAGTTGCGGGGAAACGCTATCGGCCTGCTCGGTCCGAATGGCGCCGGAAAATCCACGCTGATCAACACGCTGTTGGGATTTCATTCACCTTCGAAGGGAACCGCGCATGTCCTCGGACTTGATGCGTATCGCGATCGAGCCCGGATTCGCGGCGCAGTCGGATACATGCCGGAAAATGATTCCTTCATCGGAAACATGACCGGAGTGCATTTTGTACGCTATATGGCTGAGCTCTCGGGTTTGCCCTCGGCCGCAGCGCTTGAGCGCGCTCACGAGGCTCTCTTCTACGTAGGCCTCGGCGAGGTGCGATATCGCAAGGTCAACTCCTACTCGCTTGGTATGAAGCAGCTCATCAAGCTGGCTCAAGCACTGGCGCATGGGCCCAAATTACTTATTCTGGATGAGCCCACCAATGGTATGGATCCAATCGCCCGCCAGCGCATGATTCAGTTGGTCAAGGATATCCGCAAAGAAGGCAGCGTGCGGCTGCTTATCTCTTCCCATCTGCTGCGCGATATCGATGAGACCTGCGACGAAGTCCTAATCCTCAAAGATGGCCGTGTTGCTGCTCTCTGCAATATTGAAGCCGAGCGTCGTTCCAACCGCAGCTTCATGGAGCTTGAAACAGTGGGCGCGACCGAAAAGTTCTCGGTCAGCGTTCGTGGACTTGGTTGTGAATGCGCCAGCTTTCCCGATGGCCGTATCAAGCTCGTCATTCCTGAAAACATCGAAGTACGCGATCTCTACGTGATTGCCTCCGAACAGGGAGTCCAGATTCGGCGTATGAACCAGCGACGTGATTCCCTGGAAGACATTTTCTTAAGAGCAATGGAAAGCGAAGCAGGACGCCCAACACATGTCAGTGCATAAAAACACCTATCGTGCCTATACCGGCCCAGTAACCCCGCTGTGGATGCGAGTGTTTGTGCTGGCGCGCTACGGCTTCGCTGAAGCCTGGTCTTCGAAGATCACGATTACGCTTTTCACGCTCTCGCTTTTACCCGTCATCGTCTTTCTCGTTGGCATCTATCTGGCGAACAATCCGATCGCTCAGTCTCTTATACTCAAAAACTCACACCGCATGCTTACGGTCGATGCCAGCTTCTTTCTCGGCGCATTACAGATGCAGTCGTGGATTGCACTTGTTCTGACGGCATGGATTACTCCTCGCCTCATCAGCTTCGACTTGGCTGATAACGCACTGCCTATTCTGTTGAGCCATCCCATCTCGCGCTTCGGCTATCTCTTCGGTAAATTTATAGCGATCTTCGGTTCGCTCTCTGTGGTGACCTGGGTTCCTTGCCTTCTGCTCTTTGTCTATCAGTGCTACGCGTCGACGCAACCATGGGCAGCGGCAAATCTTTCGATCGCAGCCGGCATGTTTGTGGGAGCAATCATTTGGATAGGATTCCTCTCGATCCTTGGTCTGGCTCTTTCATCCTGGGTCAAGTGGAGAGTTGTTGCGACTGCCGTCATCTTTGGCGCAGTCTTTGTTCCTGCCGGCGTAGGAGCCATCGTAAACGCCGTGCTGCGCACGCAATGGGGCCTGTTGCTCAATATCCCCGTTACCATGTCTGTTCTGTGGCAGCGACTCCTTGGCGCGCCCGAGTTCCTGCGACGAGGTTCCTCGCTGCCTACGACAGCCATCGTGGCCGTGCTCGTTCTTGCCTGCCTGCTCTGTCTGGCTATGTTGAACGCACGCATCCGTGCGCGAGAGGTGGTGCGAGGATGAGCGAAACCAATGACCTGATTATCTTCGATGATGTATCCAAGTTTTACGGCGAAGTCCTCGGCGTAAACCGTATCTCGCTCTCGATTCCGCCTGGGATCACAACATTGGTTGGTCCGAACGGCTCCGGCAAGACAACCCTCATGAATCTCATGACAGGACTGGTTCAACCATCAAGCGGACACATCTCGGTGATGGGATTAACGCCCGGCGATGTGGCCGAATTTTTTAGAAACGTTGGCTATTGCACTCAATTTGACTTCTTTCCCCGCGGGCTGAACGGATGGGAGTTTATCTTCGATAGTCTCATGTTGCACGGAATGGACGAGGTGGATGCTTTTGGCCTGACAACTGAAGCTCTTCAACGTGTCCGGCTTGGCGATGCAGCGGGGAGAAAAATTGCGGGCTACAGCAAAGGCATGCGTCAAAAGATTCGACTCGCGCAGGCCATTGCACATCGTCCCAGAGTCTTGGTCCTGGATGAACCACTCAATGGATTAGACCCCATGGCCCGCGCCGAATCCATTGCACTCTTTGAAGAGCTCGGGAGGCAGGGGATGCACCTGCTGATCTCGAGCCACATTCTAGATGAGGTTGATCGCATCTCTGATCGTGTCGTTCTCATCACTGGCGGATATCTTGTTGCTCAGGGAAACATCCAACAGGTCAGGCAGGAAGTACGCGACAAGCCAATGCAGGTCCTCATTCGTTGCGACCGGCCCGAACTGCTCGCTTCAAGAATGTTCGCTGTCGATCATTGTGTTGAAGCGAGGGTTCACGCTGATGGTAAGGGGGTCTTCCTCCGAACTGGAGACGTTGATCAGTTTTATTCGATGCTCAATGGGATTGCGGCAGAAGGGCTGGTTAAGATCGATGCCGTTGCGCCGGCGGATGACGATGCCAACGCCATTTATCAATATTTGATTGGTTCCGATGGGAGTGCTTCCTGATGAATCAAACGACGTCCAGTTTTCGAAAGCGTGTCATGCAACAACCATGGGATTTGTGGTGGATACAGGCACTGCGCCTGACCCGCATCGAGGTAAAAAGAAATCTCTTCTCGTGGAGAGCCAGTTGGATTTACTTCCTTGCCTTCATTCCCACTCTCATAATCCTGATTCATGTGGCAGTCGGCAGACGCCTCCAATTGTCCATGGACGATGACACCGAGATACTCGCAGGAATCATTCAGTTCTATTACATCCGCCTGGGAATCTTCTTCGGCTGCCTTGGCATCTTCTCACGTCTGATTCGCGGCGAAATGATTGAGCGTAGCCTGCACTTCTACTTTCTATCTCCGGTCCGGCGGGAGGTGATCCTGCTGGCCAAGTTCGCAGCCGGATCCATCAGCGCGCTGCTCCTGTTTGGTTCCGCGATCCTGGCAGATTTCATCTTGACGTACACCGTATTCGGTGCGACCGGACATGATTACATCTTCAATGGTCCCGGCCTCGGGCAGTTGGAGGCTTATCTCATGATCACCGTGCTGGCCTGTCTCGGGTACGGTGCGGTATTTCTTCTCCTAAGCTTGATCTTCAAGAATCCGACTCCTGCCGCGATGATTGTTATGGGTTGGGAAGCAATCAATCCCATTGCTCCTTCCTTGCTCCAAAAGATCAGCGTAGCTTCCTATTTGCGGCATCTGATGCCAGTCAACGTTCCTGCGGAAGGAATTTTCGCACTGTTGACTGTACAGACTGAAGCCGAATCTGTGTGGACTGCAACTCTTGGGTTGCTGGTGTTGATTGTGCTCGTGCTTGTCTACTCCTGCTATCGTATCCGCACCTTCGAAATTCGATATACGACCGAGTAGGTAGCGAGTTTCTTTCGGATTCGAGCGGGTATTTTCTCTGAAGAGTATTTCGATTATCACAGCATTACAACGATTGCCCCAGCCGCTTCTCCAGCTGTGCGCGATACGTCCTGCTCACGCGTGAGCGATGTCCGTCTTTCAAGACAACATCGAACTCACCGTGTGAGATTGGTTGCAGTTCGAGGATGCTGTCAATGTTCACGATTGCTGATCTATGCACGCGAACGAAACGCATGGGATCTAGGCTGTCGGCGAGTTCGTTGAGGCTCGCCCGATAGAGCAGTTCTTTACCGCCAACGTGCAGATTAACGTAGACGCCCGCTCCTTCGATCCAATCGATATCTACCACCCGAAGAAAGCGTGTCGTTCCTCCCGACTTTACGACGAGACGATCAAGGCAACGGCCTGCCGGCACAATGGATGAGACCATGCGCAGCATGCTGAGACCGAATTGCTGCATGTTGCGTTCGATATGCCGCATTTTAGCACGCGCAAACGCTGCTTCGAGCCGCTCGTCGCTGAAGGGCTTCAGCAGGTAGTCAAGCGCGTTGGCCTCAAAAGCCGCGATGGCATGCTGATCATATGCGGTGATAAATATCGTAAGCGGCATCTGAGCCGTGCCAATGGTTTCGATTACTCCAAGTCCATCCAACTCGGGCATCTGCACATCGAGAAAGATGAGGTCGAGCGATTCGCGCTGAATGATCTCGACTGCGGCGATCCCATCGCGAGCTTCGAACATTGTTTCAACCTGCATGTCCTTCTTCAGCAGATCGGTGATGCGTTGGCGAGCGGGGGCTTCGTCGTCGACGACTAGTATGCGAAGGCGGTCAGTTGGCGGCGCGATCATCGTCTATTACTCCCGCAAGCCGCAAAGGCAAGGAAATCTCCACTTCTGTGCCGCCACCGCTGCGACGCCTCACGGCAAAACGGCTGTTGCCGTTCGGGTGCAGACCAGCAATGCGTTCGCGGGTGACGGATAATCCTAAACCTGTGGAACTCTCGAGCATCCATCCAGGCGGGAGCCCTACGCCGTTGTCTGTCACGCGGATCTCGATGTATTCGTCGCGACGCTGAGCCGTTACTCGCACTGATCCGCCTGAAGCACGGCACGAAATGCCGTGGCGGATAGCGTTCTCGACGAGCGGTTGCACAATAAAACAGGGCACCAGCGCATACTTTACCTCCGGATCGATATAGGTTTCGATGCCCAGGCTGCTGCCGAATCGAATTTTCTGAATGGCGATATAGTGATCGAGAAAAGCCATCTCTTCTGCAAGCGGAACCTCTTGCCTGCCGCGGGCCTCGAGCGAGAGGCGAAGCAGGTCGCCCAGATGCTCAATCATGCTTCGGGCCAGGCGTGGATCGCGCTCGACCTGAGAGGAAATGGTGTTGAGCGCGTTGAAGAGAAAATGCGGATCGAGCTGCATGCGCAGAGCGTTGAGGCGTGCCTGGGAAAAGCTGCGTTCGAGTCTTTCCAACTGCAACTCGCTCGCGAGATATCGCTGGTAGTAACGAAAGGTTTGGCGCGCGCCGAAGATAAGCCAGTAGACCAGCCAGCCCCAGAAGATGCTGCCGCGAAAAGCGTTGGCTAAGAGGCGCGTGCCCGCAAGCATGCTCCATGGAGCAAGGCCGAGCAAACCGAGCACAGCAGCGAAGACATAGATGTAGAGAACAGTGAGTGCCAGGCTGGGCAGCAACTGTGCGGCAATGCGTCTTCCTAGCTGATTTTCTTTAAAGGGGAGATGCGCATCCACCCAGAAGATGATTGGCGTGATCAGGCCCCACGACCACCACTGTGCGAGAGAGCCAAGCAGCACACGGTTCCAATTGGGCGTAGAGAGGCCGGGGATCGCGAAAAGCAGGCCAAGTATGCTCCAAAGCAGAGCTGCAATGCTCCAGCGCCCCCACCATTTACCCAGCAGATCGTTGAGCGTCGATTGGTCTCTCGTTCGAATTGCGACAAGCCTCCTGATGTGTCTCTGGTTTACTCGCGATGACGCTGCTATTGTCCTGCCAGATTCAAATCCTTCATGTCATCCAGGTGCATTTTGAATCCCCAGCCGTAAAAATTGTTGACGAGTGCTATAGCCACCTCATTATCACCGGCCTTAAGCGGCAGCAGCAACGAGCCGTTTCCTAATGAGAGGCGGCCATCTGGCGTTTTGCGTGCCGCTGGCGGCTGATAAAGGTTTTTGTCGGCGAAGACTATCTGGCCATTTACGAAGACGAAGACTTCGCGGACCCATCCCAGGGAAAGATGCTTTTGCTGCTCTGTGTTGGAGTGAATGTCTGTTTTGAGCCAGACGACAGCCCGCTCCGGCTGTGGATAGGGAATGCCATAAACTCTGCTTACATCCATCAGACCGTCGCGTTCTGCTTCCAGCGGAGCCCAGGCTGCGGTGGTGTTTGGCATGTCGGCGTAGGTCGGCGCCTGATCTGCTGCCAGTTTGGAAAATGGAGAAAGCTGCCAGTGGCGTACATAGAGGCCGTCTGACACGCTCGGGTCTTTTTCCGGCTCGTTTGGCAGGTCTCCCGCTACGTCTGGAGTGACGACGAGATTTGCAAAAATACCTGGCCCTGCGAGCATAATGCCGCCATCTTCGGTATCTCCTTCAAGGCGTCCGATTTTCAGTGTCGGCTCAGTTGCACCGTTGATGTAGATGTTCATTCGCTTTCCTGAAATCACCAGCTTTACGTGATTCCAGCTATTTTCTTGCAACGGCGCAGGGCTCTGGTACTGCGGAAACACGTCTCACAGCAACACACCATGCGTCTGGGGTGCGTATTGAATGCAGTCCGGCGCTTCACTGCACTTTGCCTTTGGCCGCAGGTAAAACATCTCGTAGTTGTTCTCATCCGCACGGCGAAAGATCAAGCCCGCGCCCATGCTGCTCGTCGCTGCCACGTCATACTCAATCGTTCCGTTGCGAAAATTGAGGTCCTTCGCCACAGCAGCACCGGTGCGAACGTGCTGCGCGTAGTTGCCAGGCTGTAACTCAATCGATGGCTTGCCCATGTACTCGATAAAGTTGACTGTACCGGCGGCTGTTGTCCAACGGTCCGCCGTCATGGGAACCTTTTCCGGCTCTGCAGCCTTTGCCGAAAGCGAAAGAACCAGCAACGAAAGGCCAGCCGAGACAACAGCCGCAAGCCTTACAGCAGTGCGCAGGGAACGCGGGAACGTATCATGTGTGTGCGAATCGTGGATCGAGTTTTTCATGCGCCCGATAGTACAGGGCAGTGCACCTAGCGTCTTGCGAATTGTTGCAGTACGGACGAGGATGGTGCAAACCGGTTTTTGCTCATTACTGGCAGGCAACTATCGGCGCCAGGCGAAGGGGTGATGTAAGGGATAGTTGCGGCAGTAGCGTCTTGCTCGATGCAAAGTGAAAGGCAGCTCCAGGAAGAGATCGAGCCGCCTTTTCCGTTTAGCGATAGAACCTCATCGCCAAGTGGATTGCGGGAGGGCTTTTAGCACAGGTCGACGATCAGGTGGAGCTTGGTGGCGAAGGGCTGCCCGTCGAGGGTGGCGGGGGTGAAGTGGAACTGCTTGACGGCAGCGATGACGCTGGCATCCCACTCAGGGGTGAGGGACTGACGAACCTTTACATTCTGTGCCTTACCGTTGGCACCGACGGTGACGTCGAGGCCGACCCGGGCAGGGACTGGAACGGCCTTGGAGACAGTGGTGGTGGGGGGAACGACGTTGGTGGCCGAGATGAGGTGGGGGGCGATGACACGGGTGCTGATGCGAACGTTCTGCGCAGCATTACCGGGGGTTTCCGGCAGCGGCACTCGCCGCCACGCCTGGAGCACTAGTGAAGGTGAATCCAGAGACGCAACAACACAAACGGAAGGGATTGCTAGTATGCGGATAAGGTCGCGTACAGGCTGGATGCGAGAGTCTGTGTTGTGAGCGGGAAGGCTTGTTGCCGGTGTACAGTGGGTGCAAGCTGCGTCGTTTGTTTCTTGTTATGCGAAAGATTGTTGTGGTCTACAACCCAGCGTCGGGCATGATTTCGAATCGGCGCGCTGGTGCACTTGAAGAAGCAGTTGCGGTGCTGCGCGCGGCGGGTGTGGAGGTGCGATCGACTGCGACGGATGGGCCGGGAAGTGCGGCGGAACTGGCCCGGGCAGCGATCGCAGATGGATGCGAGACTGTATTGGCCTGCGGCGGCGATGGAACAGTGAACGAAGTGCTGCAGGGAATGATTGGGAGCGATGCGGCGCTCGGTGTGTTGCCACTGGGAACGGCGAACGCATTAGCTTCAGATCTTGGATTGCCGCTGTCGCTGGCTGGAGCTGCGCGAATGTTACTGGAGGCGCAGCCGAAGCGGATTTCGATAGGACGGATACAGTATCGGGACCGCGGGGGAGAAACGCAGTCGCGGTACTTTACGGTTGCAGCGGGGATCGGCGCCGATGCGCAACTGATGTATCGGATGGATGCGCAATTGAAGCGGCGTTTTGGATATGCGTTATATGCAGTAGAGGCGCTGCGCATCCTGGCGACCGACCCGTTTCCGCTGTTCGAGGCGCGGTTCATGGATGCTTCTGGCGAGATAGTGCGTACGGACAAGGTTTCGCAGCTGCTGGCGGTTCGGATTCGGAATTTTGGCGGGATGCTGCAGAATTTTGCCCCAGGAGCGGCGCTGACGAACGAAAGTCTGAGGTTGGTGGCGTTCAAGACGCGGAAGCGGTTTGACTATTTGAAGTTCCTGACGGCAGTGGTGGGCCGGCGGCATACGTTTAACGGGTGCATTGCACTGATGGAAGCGATGCGCGTGGAATGTGTTCCGCTGAAGGGCATGGAGGGCAAGGTGTATGTAGAGGCGGATGGGGAATTGCTGGGTGGTCTGCCGATGAATATGGACATTGTGCCCGATGCTCTGAATATGCTGATTCCGAACGAGGCGGCGTTATAAATAGGGTTTGCGGAGTGTGATTACGCCTCATGGGATGTGGGAACGTGCGGCTGCGGAATGAGCTCGGTGATAGCGATGCCGGCAAGGATGATGATGGCTCCCGATGCTGGGCGCAGGCCCATGCGTTCGCCAAGGAAGAGAAATGATGTGATCCACGCAAAGACCGGCTCAAGTGTGAGGATGAGCGCAGTATGTGTTGCGGGCAGGATGGACTGCGCCCAGCTTTGAATGGAGAACGCCGCGGCAGTGGCGAGGACGGCTGCGATCGCCAGCGCGAGGATGAGGCGCGGCGTAACGCGCATCTGCGGATGCTCGAGGATGGGCGTGCTGATCATCATGAAGAGGGCGCAGAAGCCGATCTGAAGCAGCGCGAGAGGCTGGAAGGCTATGCGCGGTGATGTATGGCCGAGCGCGATGCAGTGCAATGTAAAAGCCACGGAGCAGCCGAAAGTGAGCAGGTCGCCTGAGTTGACGGCGTTGAAGTCCGGCAGCACGCCTGAGCCCGCGGGGACGGTGAGCAGCAGGATGCCGGCGAAGGCCAGAAATGCGCCTAGATAGGCGTTCCAACGTGGTGCACGGGCACCGACAGGACGAAGCGCCTTGACTGTTGAGAAGAGCGGGACCAGAACGACAACGAGTCCGGTGATGAAGGCTGATTTCGACGGGGTGGTCTTGGCAAGGCCTGCGGTCTGGAACTGATATCCGGCGGCGAGGAAGAAACCAACGATGACTCCGGCGATGAGCTGATGGCGGTTGATCTCGCGCCAGTGACGGCGGTAGGCGATGGCAAGCACAAGGAAGGCCAACGTCATGCGGACGGTGTTGAAGGCGAGCGGAGAAGCGTCGGAGAGGGCGTCTTTGATGAGGACGAACGTGCAGCCCCAGATGCCGACGACTGCCAGCATCAGCAGATAGGCGCGGAGTTTCACTTCTGGTCCCCGGAACTGGCGCTTGACGTGGCGGCAGCTTTATACACGGTGCGGCCGCCGACAACGGTTTCAAGCACTGTTGTCTTGAGAATCTCGGGCGCAGTGACTGTCAGCAGATTGCGGTCGAGGATGATGTAGTCGGCGAGATATTCAGGGGTGAGCTTGCCTTTGATCTTTTCGTCGAACTGGGCGTAGGCGGAGCCCTGCGTATAGGCGTAAAGCGCCTGTGTTCGGGTTAGCTTGTTTTCGGGATAGTAGGTCTTTGTGCCTGCTTCATTTTGACGTGTGACAGCGGCATAGAGGCCGCGGAAGGGCGTTACCGGCTCTACAGGATAGTCGGTGCCGAAGGCCAACGGGACGCCTGCATCGAGGAATGCCTTCCATGCGTAGGAGTAAGCAGCGCGTTTGGGACCGAGGCGGTCTTCTGCCCAGTTCATATCGGTGAGCAGGTGATTGGGCTGCATGGAAGCGATGACTCCGAGCTTGGCGAAGCGCTGGATGTCGGCTGGGTCGACGACCTGAGCATGCTCGACGCGGTCGCGAGCATCATGGGCGACGGTGGGCCAGCAGCGAGGGACTTTGTATGGGTTCTTATCCTGCGGTGAAAGATCGGGGCAGGCATCGTAGGTTTGCGAGAAGGCATCGAGGGCCATGGCGGTGGCTTTGTCTCCGATGGCGTGGAAGCCGATCTGGAAGCCAGCCTGGGCGCGCTCGACGGCCATGGAGTTGAGCTGCGCCTGGTCGAAGCGAGGCAGGCCTGAGTTGGAGGGATCGTCAGCGTATGGCTCTTTGAGAGCAGCGGTGCGTGAGCCGAGAGAGCCATCCATGAAGCCTTTGAGCATGCCGGTGTGGAGCATGGGATCGTGGACGTCGTGATGGGCGCGATGCGCTTTCAACATTTCGAGAGGATCAACGAAGGGAAGCCACTCGCTGATGCGGACGTTGAGCTTACCCTCCTTTTCTAGTTCTTCGAAGACGAGGAAATCATCCCACTCGGAGAAGTCCTGCACGGAGGTGAGGCCGTGGGAGATGGCGTCCTCGATGGCGAGCTCAAGGCCCTGACGGCGCTCATCATGTGTGGGCGGCGGAATGACTTTTTCGGCTGTCTCCATGGCGGTGTCGCGGAGAATGCCGGTGGGCTCACCGTTGGCGTCGATGTCAATGGCTCCCCCTAGAGGGGCTTTTGTTGTGCCGGTGATATTTGCGGCCTTGAGAGCTGCGGTGTTGGCTACGGCGATGTGTCCGTCGATGCGCTCGAAGAGGGCGGGGTGGTCGCCAGTGACTTGATCGAGCTCCTGGCGTGAGGGAAGCGTCTTGTCGGCCCAGAGGGTGTGGTCCCAACCTCCGCCGGTGAGCCAATGGCCGGGTGGCGATTGCTGGGCTTTGTCGCGGATGCGGGTGAGCATCTCATCGAGTGATTTAGAGCCGGTGAGATCGACATTGAGTTTGGTCTGGCCTGCGCCGCCCAGATGCACATGAGCATCGTTGAGGCCGGGCATGACGAAGGCGCCGTGTAAATTTCGGCGGAGAGTTTGATCCGTGGCGAACTTTTCGATTTCGCTGTCCGAGCCTGCGGCGAGAATGTGGCCGTTGGCGATGGCGATCGCGGAGACAATGCGCGGGTGACCTTCTGCAAGGCCTTCGCCGGTGAGAATGACGCCGTGGGTGAGTATTACGTCTGCAAACGGCCGGGGCTGCGCGGTCTGGCCGACGGCGAAGGGAACGCTCAGAAAGCACGCTGCCAGCACAGACCGTGAATAGAACCGTTGTAGGCGCATGGGCGGAGTTTAGCAGAAGAAACGATAGTTGCGGGCAGCGTTCAGACGCGCTCGATCATGACTTCGGTGGACTTCATCAGGGCGGCAGCGGTCTGGCCTTTGCGCAACTGCATTTCGCGAGCCGCGTCGGCGGTGATGATGCTGGTGATCTGCTGATCGCCGATGGAGAGGACGACCTTGGCGAGCAGCCCGCTGATTTTGACATCGATGATTTTGCCGACGAGCTGGTTGCGGCCGCTAACTGTGCGGAAGCGTTCGCGGGATTGAATTTTGGGCTTGGACGGCGAAGACTTGAGGAGCGGGGCGATAGAGCTTTGCGGGATGCGGTGATGGCCGCCGGGGGTCTTTGTGGTAACGAGCTTGCCGGCGAGGATCCATTGCTTGAGGGTGGCGTAGCTGACGCCGAGGGCTGCCGCGGCTTCGCGGGGCTTGAGGAGCAGATCTGCTTCGGTCATGCTGGACCTCTTTAATCGAGTGGAGCACTAACGGCGTGTCCATAGAGTCAATCGGACAGGGATCGCGCCTCAAGACAATGTACAACGGTTTGATGAGGTTCTGATACAAGATCTCGAAAGCGCGAACGCGAATACGCAAGCAGGAAAAACGTAATCGTTATGAAACGACATTTAGATTCGTTTAGAATCGTCAGATGATGAGTCTTGATTCGCTTTGCCGTTTCAATAAGCGCCGTGTGTCATCGCGGCGGAGACTATTTACGTTCTCTCTTGCCGTGCTTGGGGCATTAGGATTTGTTAGCCACAGCGCATACGCTCAGGACGGTAGCTGGTGGCAACGGTACGAAGGGCGGGTGAGCGCAACGCAGGCGGAACAGCCACATTGGATTACTCCGCTGGTGACGGTGACGCCGAGACTGGAACAGGAGTTTCGTGCGGATTTTTTGAGACAGACGAATACGAAGCTGGTGGATACGTGGAACTACGGAAACGGTAAGGGGCTGGAGATTATCCCGGAGAGACATATTGAGCTGCTGTTCAATGTGCCACCGTTTATCAGCCATGATGCGCCGGGATCGAATGACGGGTTTGGCGATGTTTCGTTCAACTCGAAATATCGTTTTTTCGCCCGCAATGAGGAGCGTGGGAATGCGATTATTACTGCGTTTTTCGCGGCCTCGATTCCGACGGGCAAGAACGGCAATGGAAGCTGCTGCGCGGTGGTGACTCCGACGCTGGCGATGGGTAAGGGCTGGGGCAATTTTGATCTGACGACGACGGCCGGCGGGTCGCTGCCGATTACGAATGCCAAGGGGCTGGGGCACACGATTGCGTGGAACAATGTGGCGCAGTACAGGCTGGCGAAAGAGGGGCCGGCGCGGTTTTTCTGGCCGGAGGTTGAGCTGAATTCGAGCTTCTTCAAGGGCGGAGCGAATGACGGCAAGGTGACGACCTATGCTACGCCGGGGATGATTATCGGGCGCATTCCGCTGAGGCACGATGCAAGCGGCAAACCGGGACGGCTTGGGTTGACGTTTGGTGCGGGTGAAGAGATAGCAGTCACTTCATTTCATGCGAACAATCACCTGTTGATTTTTACAGCTCGTATGCCTTTCTGAGAACCAGAAGGATTGATTTTGAAGCGCGGCTGCTTTCGTAGCCGCGCTTTTATTTTTGTGACGGTTCTTTTGATAAATTCCGAGTCTTCAGGCTGACTTAAGCTGTCGTGGCCGATAATTGCCGCATGCGCGTTCTGGTGGTTGAGGACGAAACCCGGTTGGCAGAAAACATCGCGGCGGCGTTTCGCGAGGGCCCAGGTTACGCGGTGGATTGCGTGGAAGATGGAGAGACCGGCGCGGCGCTTGCTGCAGAGCGATGTTATGACCTGATTGTGCTGGATCTGATGTTGCCGAAGATGGATGGCGCGAGCGTACTGAAGCGCATGCGTTCCGGCGCGGTGAATACGCCGGTGCTGATTCTGACGGCACGTTCGGAGACGGTATCGAAAATCAACTTGCTGAATGCGGGCGCAGATGATTATCTGAGCAAACCGTTTGATCTGGGCGAACTGTTGGCGCGGGCTAAAGCTTTGATCCGGCGAGGCAAGGGAGCAGCGCATCCGACGCTACGGGAAGGCGATATTGAGGTCAATACGCTGGAGCAGACTGTCACTCTTGCGGGGCAGCCCGTAGTATTGTCACGGATGGAGTACCGGATACTCGAATACCTGATGCACAGGCCGCGCGCGGTGGTTTCGAAGCAGGAGTTGCTGGAGCATCTGTATGACTATAACTGGGAGCATCATTCGAATGTGATCGAGGTGCATGTGTCGAATCTGCGCAAGCGGATTGGCGGGCAGGACCGGATTGAGACGCTGCGCGGGCGTGGCTATCGACTGTTGTTGCCGGGCGGGCGAACTGCATGAAGCCGTATTCGATCGTTCGCCGGTTGATTGGCATGGTTCTGGTTGTAGAGCTGGCAGCGGCTCTCTGTGTGACGACTGCTGCTTTCCTGTATGAACGTCACACGCACTTTCGCGCCTTTGATGTGCTGCTTCGCGGGCGTGCCGATTCGATTCTGGGTGCGGTACAGGATGCGGAAGATCCCGGCGACAATGTGATGCTGGATGGCTCGCAGTTGAGTGCGCCACCGGACGACGTGTACGAAGTGCGTGATGATAGCGGACGCCTGGTAGGACGATCTGAGAACTGGACAGGATTGGGCAGCGTCGAGAAACTCGATCGAGGAGGACATCGGCATGGACATGGACCAGACGGCGAGGAGCACTTTGGTGCGAATCTGCGTGGGCGGCATTATGGGATGATTCGCATCTCGGGCTATCGCGTAGTTGATCCAGGAGAAAAGGGCGGCGGTGTGAAGCGGACCGTCAGCATCGTGTATGGTGCGCAGATGGATCGTGTGTGGGATGCGGTGCTGCAGTCTGTAAGTTTTTATGCGGTGAGCAGTGTCGTGGTGATGGCTCTGACCGCGCTGCTGATGTTATGGCTGCTGCATCGCGGACTGAGGCCACTGCTTGAACTGGCTGGAGCTGCATCGCGGGTGACGGTAAATGCGTGGGAGTTTGAACCACCTCCGACGGCGCAGGCAACAAGAGAGCTCGCTCCTCTGACGGAGGCGATGCAGGCTGTACTGAGGAGACTTAGGGAGGCATTTGAAGAGCAGCAGAGGTTTGTCGGCGATGCGGCACACGAGTTGAAGACGGGCGTGGCACTGGTGAAGTCTTCGTTGCAGCTGCTTGGAATGAAGCCGCGCAGTCAGACGGAATACATCGCTGGACTGGAGCGCGCACTCGGCGATTGCGAACGCATGGAGGCAATGGTGGCTCAGATGCTGACTCTGGCTCGGATTGAGCAGGCGCCATTGCAGGGGAAGGCCGCTGTTGCAGAAGGCATTTCATTGCTACGCGAGGTGATAGACGAGCTTGCGATGATGGCCGAGTTGAAGCAGGTGAGGATAGAGCTTGATGAAGGCAGCGCGAATACCGTTACACAGCAGGCGATTGCTATTGAGCCGGAGCAATTCAAGTTGTTCTGTAGGAATGTGCTGATGAATGCGATCCAGCATAGTGCAAGCGGGTCTGAGGTCAGGGTGCAGGTTCGCGAAGAGGAAAGTTCCGCGATTTTCGAGTTTCAGGACCATGGCGATGGAATAGGGGAGACTGAGCTGCCATATGTGTTTGAAAGATTCTCGCGAGGCGATCCTTCCCGGAGTAGACATAGTGGAGGTACTGGGCTTGGATTGGCGATCTGTAAGGCAATCGTGGTGCGCGCGCGGGGCGGGATAAAAATTGAGAGCAAGATTGGGGTGGGAACATGTGTCTCGGTGAGGATTCCCATGGCGTCGGGGGTTGCTGAGATGTTGGGAGACTAACTCATCTTTTGCGTGCTTCTTCATGCTGCCTTAAGGTGGCGTATGCGAGGTTAAGTTGAGCGGCGCAAGGCGTGTCCGCAAAGAAAGGGAATCATGAAACTTCCGAGGATGCATTCGATGTCAGGCTGGGCCGCTGCGTGCGGTGTCGTCGCGACTCTGCTGTTGCCCGTCTATTCAGCACAGGCGCAGAAGAGTTACAAGGTCGAAGCGAAGTGGACGATCGGCGGCGAGGGCGGATGGGATTATCTGCTCGCGGACTCGAGTGCGCATCGTTTGTATGTGACGCATGGCCAGCGCGTTGAGGTGATTGACCTGGAAGTTGGGAAGCCGGTGGGGGCCATCACGGGATTGAAGGGAACACATGGCGTGGCGCTGGATGCGGACGGAAAGTTCGGATACATCAGCGATGGAGGCGCCAACCAGGTGGTGATCTTTGACCGGCAGAGCTTGCAGACGGTGGGCACGGTGCCTGCCGGGACGAATCCGGATGGCATTGTGTTTGAGCCGGTAACGAAGACGGTGTGGGCCTTCAATGGGCGCAGCAAAGATGTGACGGTGATCGATACGGCATCGCGCAAGGTAATTGCAACGGTGGCGCTGCCGGGGAAGCCGGAGTTTCCGACCGCGGATGGCAAAGGAAATGTCTACGACAACATCGAGGATAAGAACGAGATTGTGCGTCTGGATGCGAAGAGTCCCAAGGTGACGGCGACGTGGTCGTTGGGCAAGTGCGAATCACCCTCGGGTATGGCGATCGATCGTAGCGGGCACCGGTTATTTTCCGTGTGTGACGGCAAAGTGATGGCTGTGGTGGATTATGAGAGCGGCAAGGTGATCGCGACGCCTGCGATTGGAGATGGTCCGGACGCGGCTGCGTATGATCCGAAGACGAAGCTGGCGTTTTCGTCGAATGGGGAAGGCACGTTGACGGTAGTGGATGCGAGCAACAGTCAGTACAACGTTGTGCAGACGCTTACAACGGAGCCGCGCGCACGTACGATGGCTCTTGATGCAGCGACAGGCAAGGTGTATCTGGTCACTGCACAGTTTGGTCCGCGGCCTGCTGCGACTGCGAATAATCCGAGGCCTCGTCCTTCGGTGTTGCCGAATACGTTCACGGTGGTTGTGGCGGGTCAATGAAGAAACAGTTGCTGATGGGTGACGGCTTAATGGCTGTCACCCACTATTCAAAATGGATGGCATTTGGAAGAGCAGTGATGCTTAGTGCAGGAGTGTTTAGCGCTGTGCTGGCTGCGAGAGCGCAGACCAGCACAACGGTTACTCCGCAGGCACAGAAAGCCGAGGTCGTTGTTTCGCCGCAAAGTGCAAATGCTGCGAACGGCGACACTGAACCATTGCTGACGCTTGCAGATGCAATTGCAAAAGCGGAAAAGAATCAACCGGCGTTTGCGGCCGCAGTGGCAGCGAATAAGACAGCTATGCTGGATCGCTCGATTGCTAGGTCAGCGCTGTTGCCCGGCGTGGTGTACCACAACCAGTATCTGTATACCGAAGGGGCCCAGGGAGCTACTGGCTCCGCAAATGCGAGCGCCGGCCAGGCAGCGTCGGCAGGAACACCGCGATTCATTGCGAACAACTCCGTGCACGAATATACGAGTCAGGGTACAGTGACGGAGACGATCGGTGTGCAGGGATTCAATACTCTGGCGCATGCTACCGCTGCAGCTACGGTAGCGAATGCCGAGCTTGAGATTGCACGACGCGGGCTGGTGGCCACGGTTGTGAGCCTGTACTACGGAAGCCAGGCCGCTGATCGCAAAGTCGACATAGCGCAACGGGCGGCCAATGAGGCTGCCGACTTCACTTCAAATACACAAAAGCGGGAAGAAGCGCGCGAAGTGGCTCATGCCGATGTGGTGAAGGCACAGCTGGAACAGCAGGGCCGTGAGCGGGAACTTGCAAATGCGCGGCTGGATAGCGATCGAGCAAAGCTGGAACTTGCAGTGTTGGTGTATCCGGATCCGCGGACGAAGTTTCGGTTGACCGCGTTTGCGATGCCGGCGCCACTGATAAGCAAAGAAGATATTCAGCAGCTGGCGGCACAGAACAACGCGGAGCTTAAGAGCGCGCTGGCATCGCTGAAGGCAGCAAATCTGGATGTGCAGGGCGCACGAGCCGCGTATTTGCCGGATCTGTCGCTGCAGTATGCGTATGGTATCGATGCGCCGCAGTTTGCGGTGCATGCGCCGGATGGTACTCGGAACCTCGGCTACGAAGCCACGGCGACGCTGGATATTCCGGTGTGGGACTGGCTGGCGACCCACCATCGTGTGCAGCAAAAAGAGGCGCAGAGAGATGTGGCGCGTGTGACGCTGACGGATACGCAGAAGCGATTGATCGCCGACCTGGACACGGCGTATGCAGAGGCAACGGTGGCGCGAGATCAATTGGGGTCCCTTGCGAAGAGTGTTGATATGGCGCGCGAAAGCCTGCGGCTGGCGCGGTTGCGCTATACAGCTGGCGAGGCAACAGTGCTGGAAGTGGTGGATGCGCAGACGACAGTGGCAGCGCAGGAGAACGCCCAAGAAGACGGCATGACGCGATATGAAGCGGCGATTGCCAATCTACAACTGCTGACAGGCCAGAGCTTGACTGAGCAAGGGCCCACGGGAACGAACTGATGAAGGCATGGAAGATGCAATCGATGACTGGTGTGGCGCTGGCGTGCGTGATGCTGGCAATGGCTGGGTGCAAGAAGGCAGAGGAGACACCGGCTGCTGTTGCGGCAGTGGAAGCTGCGACGCCCAAAGTTGGTGAGATTGCCGCGGAGATCCATGCGGATGCGACGTTGTCTCCGCTGGCTCAGGCGGCGATTGAGCCGAAGGTGACGGCGCCAGTGGAGAAATTCGTTGTGCAGCGCGGCGACAAGGTGAAACAGGGACAATTGCTGGTGGTGCTGGAGAATCGAGATCTCTCCGCTGCGGCGATGGACAATGAGGGTGCCTACACATCGGCAGAAGCGTCCTATCAGACCGCAACTAAGGCGACTGTTCCTGAAGACTACACGCGGGCACAACTTGATCTTGCGCAGGCGAAGGCGAATTTCGATCTCAGCGAAACGATCGTGAAAGCTCGCACACAGTTGTTTGCGCAGGGGGCTATTCCGGGGCGTGATCTTGATACGGCAAAGGCGGCGCTGGTGCAGGCGCAGTCTGCATATGACCTCGCAAAGCAGCATTTTGAAGCGGTGCAGAAGACGAGCAATCAGGCGGCACTAGAATCCGCAAAAGGACAGCTTCAATCAGCAAAGGGAAAGTTTGAAGGCGCAAAGGCGCAGTTGAGCTACACAGAGATTCACAGCCCGATCAGTGGATATGTGACGGATCGACCATTGTTTGCGGGCGAAACTGCGACAGCGGGAACGCCAGTGATTACGGTTATGGATACATCGGCGCTAATTGCGAAGGTGCATGTTGCGCAGTTGCTTGCACAGCAATTGAAGGTGGGCGGCGAAGCGAGTCTGCAAGTTCAGGGTGCGGATAAAGAGGTTCCGGCGAAGATTGCATTGATTAGTCCGGCGCTGGATGCTGGAAGCACGACGATTGAAGTCTGGGTTCGGATCGAGAATCCGAAGAACCAATTGAAAGCAGGCACGCCGGTGCAGGTGACAATGACTGGTCGCGAGGTTCCGAACGCGCTGCTGGTACCAACGTCGGCGATTCTCTCGAGCGCAGGTGGGGCAGAAGGTGCGGCCGGTAAATATGTGTTGGTGATCGGTGGAGACAGCACGGTGAAGAAACGGCCGGTGACTGTTGGTGTCCAGACCGAGGATCAAACGCAGATTCTTTCGGGCATTACATCGAAGGACATGGTGGTGACTGCCGGGGGATTTGGCCTGGATGAGGGCACGAAGGTGAAGATTGGTGCGCCTGATAAGGGCGACGATGACAAAGCCGCAGGTGGAGACGACAAATGAGCCTTGCGGTGATGCCATTGGCCGAGAAGCCGTTCTGGCTCAAGCGGCTTTCCACGCCGATTTTCTTCTTCCTTACCGCACTGACGATTGCGGGCATCTACGCCGCGTTGCAGGTGCCGATCGCGGTGTTTCCGGACACGAATTTTCCGCGTGTAGTGATTGGCGTGGATAACGGCGTCATGCCCGTAGAGCAGATGCAGGTGACGATCACCAAGCCGATTGAGGATGCGGTCAATTCGGTGCCAGGGCTGATGACGGTGCGCAGTATCACGAGCCGCGGATCGGCGGAAGTAAGCCTGTTTTTCAACTGGAACGTTGATATGGTGACGACGCTGCAGCTGACGGATGCGGCGCTTGCCAAGGTGCAACAGACGCTGCCGGCGTCGGCACGTATCACTACGAACAGGCTAACGTTTGCGACGTTTCCAATTTTGGGCTATGCACTAACAGCGGATGATCGTGGAGCGAAGACGGTTTCGCAGACGGAGCTTTGGGATCTGGCTACGTACGAGCTTAAGCCGCCGCTGAATCGCGTGGATGGTGTGAGCACAGTGGTGGTGCAGGGTGGCAAGGTGCCGGAGTTCCACATCATTCCGAATCTGGCGCGGCTGCAGGCGACGGGCATTACGATGCTGGATCTGCAGAACGCTGTGCAGGCGGCGGACATTATCGATTCGCCGGGCTTGTATGAGAGCGATCACCAGCTTGTACTGGGGCTTATTGGCGCGCAGGCGCATAGTGTCGACGAACTAGCGAATCTGACGATTAAGACGACGGCGGGTGGTGCGCCGATTCGAGTGGCGGATGTGGCAACGGTTGAGCCTGGAGTGATGCCTGTCTACACCACGGTTACAGCAAACGGCAAGCCGGCTGTGCTGTTGAATATTGCGCGGCAGATTTCATCGAACACGGTGCAGGTAGCGGATGCTGTTGCGCAGGAGGTAGCGCGTTTACAGAAGACGCTGCCGGATGGTGTGAGGTTGACGCCGTTTTACGATCAATCGCAACTGGTGCGGGATTCGATCAGTTCGGTGCGCGACGCGATTTTGATTGGCCTTGTACTTGCTTGCGTGATCCTGTTTCTCTTTCTGCACGACTGGCGCTCGTCGCTGATTGCGGGACTGGTGATTCCAGTTACAGTTGCGATTACGATTCTCTTTCTGTGGGCGATTGGGCAGAGCTTTAATCTGATGACACTGGGCGGACTGGCTGCTGCGATTGGGTTGGTGATTGATGACGCGATCGTAGTGGTGGAAAACATCGCCGTGCATCGCGAGTCGGGCCAGTCGCGTGTTGGCGCGGTGCGCCAGGCGCTCGGTGAGATTACGACACCTTTGATTGGCTCAACGATCACGCCGGTGGTGGTGTTTCTGCCGTTGATCGCAGTAACGGGAGTGACGGGCAGTTTCTTTCGCGCGCTGGCGGTGACGATGACAGCCGCTTTGCTGACGTCTCTGCTGCTGGCGCTTACGTGGACTCCTGCGCTGGCGATTGCGTTGCCGGGTGAAGAGAAGGGCGAGGAGGTCGCGCGTGATCTTGAAGACGTGGATGCCCTGCATGTACACTCGGCCGGTAAGTTCATGACCAGGATATTGGCGGTGCATTCAAAGGCACTGGACTTTTCGCTGCGAAATCCGGTCGTGCTTGCGGTTGCTTGCGGAGTGCTTGTGATTGGCGGGTACTTCACGTACACGCAACTGGGCTCAGATTTGTTGCCGGAGATGGATGAGGGCGGATTTGTTCTGGATTACATCATGCCAGCGGGGAGTTCGCTGACGGAGACGAATCGCGTGCTGCAGCACGTGGAGCAGATATTGCGCGACACGCCGGAGGTGGAAATTACCTCACGCCGTACGGGGCTGCAAATGGGGCTGGCGGCAGTGACAGAAGCCAACACGGGCGACTTTACGGTGAAGCTGAAGAGCAAGCGCTCACGAGCAATTGATGATGTGATGGCGGATGTACGCGATGAGATCAAGAAGACTGAGCCGGAGCTGGATGTTGAGTTTACGCAGGTGTTGCAGGATATGATCGGCGATCTTTCGAATTCGCCGGAACCTATTCAGGTCAAGCTCATCTGCGATGATCAGAATCTATTGAACCAGCTTGGGCCGCGAGTGCAGGATGCGATTAACAAGATTCCAGGTGTGGTAGATACGGAGAACGGAATTGACAATACGATCAGTGGTCCGGCGACGAATTTCGAGATAAGCCCGGTGCTGGCGGCGCAATATGGGTTTACCACACAGGAGATCGCCGAAGACGCGACATCGATACTGGATGGGCTGCCGATTCCTGATCCGATGATTGTGAACGGAAGACCCTATACGATACGGATTCGGCTGCCTGATGAGAACCGAGCATCGCTTGATGCGATCGCGAATACGGTCTTCAACTCATCGAGTGGGCATACAGCAACGCTTGACGCAATAGCAAAGATCACACAACTGCCACCACAAAACGAGATTCGCAGGGAGAACTTGCAGCAAATGATTGCTGTGACAGGGCGGCTTGAGGGCAGCGACCTGGGGACGGCAATGGCGAAGGTACGAGCGACCGTCGATAGCTTGCATCTGCCTTCGAATGTTCGTGTGCAGTATGGCGGGACGTATGAGGAGCAGCAGAAGTCATTTCGTGAGCTATTGCGTGTGCTGCTGATGGCGCTGGTGCTGGTGTTTGGTGTGCTGCTGGCGGAGTTTCGGAACTTCTCCGCGCCAGTGGCGATTCTGACTAGCTCGGTGTTGTCGATTGCGGGTGTGGTGCTGGCATTGCTGGTTACGAAGACTACGTTTAATGTTGCGAGCTTTATCGGACTGATTATGGTGATTGGCATTGTGGCAAAAAATGGCATCTTGTTGCTGGATGCGGACGAGAAGCTGCGCAGGTTGGGGGCTGATCCGCGAGAGGCGATGCGACAGGCAGCGCAACGAAGACTCAGGCCGATTGTGATGACGGCGATTGCAGCTATCTGTGGCATGTTACCGCTTGCATTTGCGATCGGTTCCGGCTCACAGATGCTGCAGCCACTGGCCATAGCGGTGATTGGCGGTGTGCTTCTGTCAGTTGTACTGTCACTTGTGGTGACGCCGGTAGTGTATTACGAGCTGACACGGCGACGGACGGCGCGGATGTAACGCTATCCACCAAGAAGCATGTGCGTAAGCAAGGCTGTGCCTATCGCTCCAAACAGAGCGAGAGGCATTGCTATGACGCCAATGCGCAGGAAGCTCCAGAAGGTAACGTGTTGCTGTTCGCGGCGCAGGGCGATGAGCCAGAGGATCGTCGCGAGCGATCCTGTGACGGATAGGTTGGGGCCGAGATCAATGCCGATCAGCACCGATAGAGCCAGCAGGCCGCTGGTATGAGTTGAGCGAACCGCAGAGCCGGCGATGAGTCCGAGAGGCAGGTTGTTGACGATGTTGTTGGCGATGCCAACCGCGAAGCTTGCAACCAGGGCTCCGATCCACTCATTTTGATGAACTGCCCAGAGCAGCGCGGCCTGAGACATGTGCAATGCTCCGATGGTTTCGACGGCGCGGACCAGGATGAAGAGCGCTGCAACGAGAGCGATGGTGCTCCAACTGATTTCACGCAACAGTCTGGTGGGGCTGGTGCGCGTGCGTAGGGACAGGAAGGCAGTGAACGCCACGGCGCAGAGGCAGGTGGGCAGGCCGAGATCTTTGCCCAGGCTGGACGCAGTGATAAGAATAACTGCGGTAAGCGCAATACTGAGGAGAACGAGCTTGCCAGATGGTGAGAGCGAATCGTTTGTGGTCTCGCTTTCACTTTCAGGGTCGGTGGTTTCAGCCAATTCCTTTTTGAAGAGATAACGCAGAGTCCAATAGGTGATAACTATGGAAACGATGGATGGCGCGGCAAAGGCAAGAAGCCAGTGTGCCAACGGCGGGATAGATCTGTCGTATACGACCAGATTTGCAGGGTTTGAGATGGGCAGAATGAAAGATGCAGCATTAGCGATAAGCGCGCAGGCGAAGAGATAAGGTAATGGCGAGACGCGAGTTTTACGTACGGCGGCGAGGACGGCAGGAGTCAGGACGACAGCCGTGGCATCGTTAGAGAGCAGAGCAGTGACGGCGATGCCAATGAGATAGATAAGGGTGAAGAGACGCGAGGCTGATCTGCGTGAGTGATGTGCGGCGACCGAGGAGAGCCAGTCAAAGACCCCGTGTTCGCGGGCCAGCTCTGAGAGCAGCATCATGCCGATGAGAAAGAGATAAACATCTGTTCCCTCGGCGATGGCGCTGCCTGCCAGGCGCAGCGGGATGAGGCGGAAAACAACGAGAGCAATCGCACCGCTGCCAACCCACCAGATTTCGGCGATCCCGCGTGGACGCACGAGCATGAACGCGATGCTGAGAGCGACGATGATACCCAGGATGATGTGTGCAGGATGCATTCAGAAGTGGTCGTCGGTGAAACGTATTAGAAGGGTCAGAATATCAACGGCAAGCTAACTCTTGCGGCTCAGGATTGCTCGTCTTCCTTTCATCAGCCATCGCGAGAATTGCTTTGACAAGTGTGTTGGCGATTGCGTAGGTTTCCGAAAGAAAAGATATTTCATTAGGGAGATTCGTGCATTTCAGGCTCTCCCACAGATGGGATCGCAGAGCGGAGATTTCCTTTGCGCCTCTTCGTCTCATAGATTACAAGCGCGGCGCGAATCGGTCGGGAGGAAGCTTGGGCGCGAATCCGTTACTGGGAGTTTTTCTGCACTGGCTGGGCGGTCTGGCATCAGCCAGTTTTTATGTGCCTTATAAGAAGGTTCGCGGTTGGTCATGGGAGATCTATTGGTTGGCCGGCGGCGTGGTGAGCTGGATCGTCATGCCGTGGCTGATGGCCAGTTTGCTGTCGCAGCATTTGCTTGCTGTGCTGCATGAGGCGCCCGGATCGGCTATGTTCTGGCCCTTCTTTTTTGGGCTTCTATGGGGATTTGGCGGGCTTACGTTTGGGCTGACGATGCGGTACCTGGGGCTGTCGCTGGGGATGGCAGTGGCGCTGGGGTATACGGCGGTTTTTGGGACGCTGGTACCGCCGATCTTTCATGGGCAGTTTGGGCAGCTACTGACACAGCGGTCTGGGATCATCATCCTCGTTGGCGTGGGAATCTGCGTGCTGGGCATCCTGTTTGCCGGGGCGGCGGGTATTTCGAAAGAGAAGGAGCTGCCGGAGCAGCAGAAGCTCGCGAGCATTGAGGAGTTCAACCTGAAGCTTGGGCTGGCGGTGGCGACTTTCTGCGGGATCATGAGCTCGTGCTTTGCGTTTGGACTGGATGCGGGCACGCCGATCAAGGAATTGACGCTGAAGTATGGCACGAGCACGATGTGGCAGGGATTGCCGGTGCTGGTGGTGGTATTGATGGGCGGGTTCGTCACGAACTTTGTGTGGTGCATGATTCTGAGTACGCGCAATAAGACGTTTGGCGAGTATCTACGGATTCCAGAAGGTGCAGCAGAGACCGCGGCCGGTGAGCATCCACGGCTGGAGAATGCGGTTGATGCGGCTTCCACTGAGATGGCGATTGAAGCGAAGTCGCTCACGGGCGGCAAGCCTTCGATCACCGTAAATTATCTTTTCTCTGCGCTGGCCGGGGCGACGTGGTACATGCAGTTCTTCTTCTACACGATGGGCGAGACGCAGATGGGGCGATACAAGTTTTCAAGCTGGACGCTGCACATGGCGAGCATCATTATCTTCAGCACGTTGTGGGGCGTGGCGCTGAAAGAGTGGCATGGTGTGAGCCGGCGGACGAAGTCGCTGGTTTATCTGACACTGCTTACGCTGATCGGCTCGACGGTGATTGTGGGGTATGGGAACTACCTCGCGATTCACCCGTAACTGCTGAATTCCTCGCGGGTTCACCCTTTGGCGGAAATATGGGATCGTGGCTGGATCATGCGGTTGAAATTGCTCCACGTGGTGCAATTTGTTGCGGCAGGTTATCAGAGCGCGGCCCTGATCACGGATTTTGCTCTACGTAGAGCAATGTTCCTCGTGGAACATTCTGTCTGAGGCTGATGAGAGCCGCGAGGCTATGTCAAGCGAAAATTCCCGCAACTTACTGGCTCAGTTAGCGATCGATTTACGTGGAATTATGAGTGTTTATGCCTGGACCGAAGAGTCGCGGGGAGATTATGCCTGTTGTGCTATGTTTCACGCTCGACAATTGTCGAGCACTGGATCATTCAACCTAAAAGCAATCCCGTCAAACTGTAAAGTATGTCCGGAGATGTTTTGTAAAGCATCTCCTAGAGCTCGACAACAAAGAACGTAGAAAGGATGGGGCACTCTGGGAGTTGTAGCAGTTAGCAGATGAAGAAGACGAGCACGGGCCACCCACCGAGCAGGTTACTTCGCCAGAAAGAGATAGTCTCGAAAATCTGCCGCTTTGTATCGCAGATTATCTGACGAGGCCACGTGGTACCCACAACTGCTCAGGAGCTCAAACAGATCCTCTATTTTTTGACCGTTTGGAAGCCATTTAGGGTGGGTCGCGATGATGAGTGCTGATTGATTTTGGGTCAAAAGGCGTTTTGCTCCTTCACAAACCCATATCTCCGAACCCACGGTGTCGATCTTGATCAGGCGGGGCACGAGTCCGCTCTGCTTCGAGTAGGAATCGAGGGTGATGCCTTCGACCTGGATAACGGTTTAGCCTCTTGGTCCGTTTTCCATCTCCTCGATTTCGACCAGCGAGTTCATGGCAGAATCGCCATCGCCCTCGAGTATGAATGGGGTGACTGCTGAGTCCTCCCTGGTGACAGCCTTGGAGACGATCTCCATCTGTGTGAGGCGGTTCACCTGCTTGTGGAAACGCAAGAAACGGAGCAACACTGGTGACGGCTCAAAGGCTACTACTTTGCCGCTCCGTCCCGTCTGTCTTGCAGCGGCTACAGAGAGCCATCCCTGATGCGCTCCCGCATCGGAAAAGACATCGCCAGATTTCAAGTGTCTGTTGATCCACTGTAGAACGCTCTCGTCCCATAGCACATGATTCCACAGGCGGGAATGCGTCCATACCGGTTTTTCCCAAAGCATCTTCGGCAATGGAAGCCCGATCCAATCAATGCTGTGCTTGAGTGTCGCTGAAGCGCCGGTGTGTATTTTTTCAAGCCGGAATTGATTGCGCCAAACATCCTGATTCTCGATCCACGGTGCTGTTTGCCGGAGCAATGATATCGAGATTCATCGTTCCACACGGGAGGGAAAAAGTTGTTTGCGAAATGTCATTTGATGGACAAACCAAAAGGGGCGGTTTCCCGCAGAGAGCGGGGAATAGGGGACAATAACGGTTCGTGCTGGAGCGTGAATCTGTTCCCAGGTCTCAGAATCGAGACCTGGGGGACACTGCGGCAGAGGTCAGGCTTCGCTTTCGGCGAGGCTGTCTGGCGTGACTACATGATGGCGCACGTAGTTGTATGGCGGAACGATGTGTCCACGCAGGAGCGCAATGCCGATCTGGATGAGACGCGGGCCATAGCTTTCCGCTCCGTGTGAGATAGAGCCGATGATGGCTGATTTGCCGCTGCGCATCTCGTCGAGAACCTCCGGGATACAGTCCTGGCCGACAATGGCAAACTCCTGTTCGCGGCCGGCCTGACGTGCGGCGTCGAGCACGCCGAGGGCGCTCGAGTCAGTGGATGCGGCGACGAGGATGCGCTGGCCTTTGCGGTGATTGCGCAGGAATTCAGATACAGCGAGAGCGCTGGCCTGGCGCATACCGCGGCCTTCCAGGCGCAGGAATCGCTCTGCGGGAGTCTGGTCGAGGCGCTCGCGGATGCCTTCGAAGGCGCCGGTAATGCGGCTTTGCACGAAGCTGCCGGCTTCAGAGAAACCTATGCCTAATATCCAATCAACCTTGCCTTTCCATTGATTGCGTGCATATTGGCTGAGCACCATGCCGGCTTCGTAACCGACCTCAAAGTTGTCGACGCCGAAATAAGTGGCGTTGGGATGAGGAACGTCGATGGCGACGAGAGGGATTTCAGCTTTCTTGAAGATGTGGGCGACGTGAGGCGCTACGTGTTCCTCGACCTGAAATTCCAGGACGAGATCGACGCGCTGGCGGACGAATTCTTCGGCGTTGTGGACGGCAATGTCGGGGTCATACCGGTTGTCGAGCTGGATCAATTCGACGCCTGCGGCAGCAGCAGCAGCAGCGACGCTGGTAGCCACGGCGACTGAGAAAGGCATCTCGGCGCTTTGCGCAGCGAAGCCGAAACGCAGCCGGCGTGGACGTGAAACGAGCCGGTATTCGCCGGTTTGAGTCTGGGCTACGTAGCCGCGGTGTACGAGTGTTTTGAGAATGCGATAAACGCTAGTCTTGGAGATGCTGGTTTGTTGATATACCTCTTCAAGGGCGATCGGACCATTCTGCTTTTCTAATAGCTCCAGAACATCCAATGCCTTGGAGAGAATGGGAATCAGGTAGAGGCGCTTGATCTTCGGTTTCGCCAAACTGGCGGTCCTCCCTTGGCAGCCGGTGAATATGACAGCTTAGTTAACCATCCTATGCATAGGAGCTCACGGCTGCCAACTTTCCACCTCGTTCGCGGGCAATGCGATCGACATAGCCACTTTCTTTCAGAGCAGCGAGTGGGTCTTCGGGCAGGCCGCGCAAGCGACGCCATTCGCGCACGAGCGGGCGCACGTCTGTCCAAAAGGCGTCGCGGAAGAGTTCTTCAGATGAAATGAGGTCGCAGGAAGTCTGAAGTTTCGCGAGTGCTTCACGATCGACGAGTGCGGCTTTGAGCCATAGTTCCTGCGCGGTGGCAACAGTTTGGATCATTGCCTCCATCTTGCCTTTGAGATTGTGGCTTTGATCGATCATGAAGGCGGTCTGCAGGAGGGCCTTTGGGCCAGAGAGATGAATCTCGTGGAAGATGCGGAATATCTGGTAGGGGTCGATAGATCCGAGTGTGAGATCGTCGTCGGCATAACGCCGGTCATTGAAGTGGAAGCCACCGAGAAGATTGAGGTGCAGGAGCCAGGTCACGATCTGCTCGATGTTCTGCGCGGCGTAGTGATGGCCGGTGTCGACGAGAACAACGGCCTGCGGGCCAGTGTGCATGGCAAGATGGGCAGCCATGCCCCAGTCTGCAATGTCGGTGTGATAGAAGGCAGGCTCGAAGGGCTTGTATTCGATGAGCAGGCGCTGATTTGGCGCGAGTGCGGCGTGGGTGCGCTGGAGGGCTTCTTCAAGCCACTCGATACGCCTGCGCATGCTTTGTGTGCCGGGGTAATTGGAGCCGTCAGGCATCCAGAGGGAGATGTCGCGTGAGCCTAGTTCGCGAGCGATAGCTACGGAGTCGAGCAGGTGCGCAAAGGCTTTCCCGCGTATCTCAGCAGATGGGTTGCATAAGGAGCCGAATTTGTACTCCTGATCCTGAAAAAGGTTGGGATTGATGGATCCGGAAGCGATGTTGTACTGCTTTTCGAGAGTCTTTATGGTCGCCGCATCGGAGAGACCGTTGGGAAGATCCCACAGAACATGCAATGCCATCGTCGGAGTGATGCCGGTGAGCTTGTGCACCATGCCGGCATCGGAAAATTTTTCTTCGAGGGTCGATGCGGCGGCAGGCTGGAGAAATTTGCCGAAGCGTGTGCCGGTGTTGGCGAAGCCCCACGAGGGAATCTCGATCTGAAAGGAATCCAGTGCCTGGAACGCATTTTCTTGTATGGATGAGACTGAGTGCATGAGCGCTCCTGCGCAACTTCGGATGCTGCCAACCTGGTGATGCGCTTGCACAGTTCAGAGTAGGCAAGACAGAAGCAAAACGCAGGGTTGCATAAGAATGCTAGAGCAGAGCGAGTCTGATTGTCTAATGTAATTTGTTGCGATTGGGAACTTATGCGTGTACGTTATGGCGCTTTTGTATCAGGGCGAAAAGAACATCGGAAACGTACGCACGCTTCACAATGTTGGAGGTTCTGTCTATAAAATCCACTCAACTAGGTGAAGATTAGAGCCTCATTCGGAGTTCAATGAGGAAATAACATTGCGATTGGTATTAGCGAGGGTTGAGTGGTCGACAGACGTTGTATGTCTTCATTGTAGGACGTTGCGAATGCCTGAAAAGCTTAGGGTTGTCACTGGGAAATTTGCCGATACTCTTTTCGGAGCCTACAAAACGTTGTTCGTGGAGTTGCTGAGCAGATATATCGCGCAGCAGACGCATTGGGATTGGAGGATGTATGCGCAGGATTGCATTTCTTCTGCGACTGAAGCCCAGAACAGGGCCGGATTATGATCGCGATCATGCCGCGGTATGGCCGGAGATGCTTGCGCTGTTGAAGCGGGCGGGCATTTCGGAATATTCGATCTTTCGACGCGACGAGCTGCTTGTACTGTCAATGCGTATGGAAGATGATTTCAACACCGTGTGGGACAGGATAGAAGCCGATCCGGTGAATGCAAGATGGCAGCAGGCAATGAGCGCATACTTTCTGCCTGTGCAGGAGACGCGCGATGGAGAGCGATTTCCGTTTATGCAGGAGGTTTTTTATCTGCCTTAACCGCAGTGTCTGCGGTTAAACAAGGAGAATTTAGCAGATCTGGACGAAGGGGATTTGAAGCAGGCGGGCCAGCTTGCTTAGCTTGCCTGCGATGTGTCCGATGCCGACGGCGCAGTGATGGGCGGGACCTTGCTCGTTCCAGGACTCTACAAAAGACTTTGCGCCGATGGGGAATGCGTAATGGCTGTTGGTGTTGCCAATGTGGAGTGTTTGTCCAGGAACAGACTGACCCTGCGCGATGACGAATTTGAAGCCGTGCGTACGGTCTTCGGCAACGGAAAGCAAGGTTACGGGGCCGTGCTTGACCGACATCTCTACGGAAAGGCCGCGGCCAACTTTGCCGTGATAAACGGTGAGCGGGCGAACCTTGGTTTTGGTTTCGGCAATGGCGATATGACCGGGGCCGTCGTGGCCCATAAGCACGTGGTCCCGCACGAAGTCGATGGCGTAGTACTCGGTGAAGGAACCGCCAGCGCCGAAGCTGTCGATGATCTTCATGGCCAGTGCATTCTTGACCTCGTACTCGCCTGCGACAGGGATGCCGCGCGCGGTGAGCAGGGAAGTGCCAAGGATGATGGAGCTCATGGTGTCTTCGTTGGCTGGGATGCCGCTGCCTTTGTAGTAGTAAGCGAGTGAATGCAGATCGTGTTTGCCAACGAAGCGGTCGAGCGCTATCGAAGTGCGAGCTGCTCGGGCTAGCTCTTCAGCAGTGCAGTCGGGTTGGATATCGAAGTCATTGTGAAATGTGGCGATGCATCGCTCTATCTCTACTTCGGTCACTTCAGAGCGGAGGGCGCTGAGTTCATCGACTTCCAAGTGCTCGATATGTGTGCCGAAGGTGATGGAGACCTGCGTGAGATCGGTGACGATGTCGAGCATGCCGCTGTAGTAGTGCCCGAGTAGTCCCAGGCGGTTGTTGGTGAGGAGCTTCTTGACACGAGCAGCTGCTATCCACTCGCTTACTTCATGCCAAGTTGCTGTGTCGTTGAGAATGCCGATGATCTGATGAAAGGGAATGTCGGCGCGAGTGAGAACATTGGTGATTTCAGGGACTGGACATGCGGAGCAGTATGCGAGCCACTCGCCGGTCATTGCGGTACGGTCTGGGAGCTGGTTGAAAGCTGCGTAGTCGATGGCTGCGGTAGGCTGCAGATTGAGCAGCAGGACTGGGATACCGGCGCGTTGCACCATGGGCAGAACGGTATTGGAGAGCGCGTAGGTAGTGATGTAGATGATGAGCAGATCGGCGTTGGTGGCACGGCATCGGTCACCGGCTTCGCGGCTCATTTGCGGAGTGCCGACGAGATTCAACGACACGATGGAAGCACCGCATTTTTCAACGTGATGCGCGGCTTCGCGCAAATAGCCTTCGAGGCGTTCTTTGAGACCGGCGAATTGCGGCCAGTATGCTTCGAGGCCAATACCGTACAGGGCAACGTTTAACTGTGAATCTGACATGCAGCGCTCGATTCGCTATTGCCTGGCAGTGAGAATGGTTACCGCGTACGGAGCAAGTGTGAGTTGGCCACTGGCCTTACCCGTACGTGGCGCGTCGTCTCCGGTCTGCTCATCGATGGTAAGTGAAGAGGCGTTCTCGAAGTCAAAGTTAAGCGCGACGGTTTTCTCGCTGTTGCTCTTGTTGATGAGCATAACCTTCCTGCCTTGTGGCGTATCGAAGCCCTGGGCGATGACGTCTGCAGTATTGGAGTCGCTTGCTACGAGTTTGTCGCCGGGGTGGAAGTTGTCCTTGATCATCCTGAGCACCCAGTAGCGCGCGTTGGGCTTGCCAGTCTTGAAGTTGATCATGGAGACGCTTGGGTATTGTGACGGATAACCAACGAGCTGTGATTCACCGATGACATCGACGCCTAGCTGTGCCAGCTCAACGTATAGATAGGCATAGAGAGCGCCTGCGGCATTCCAATAGCGCTGCGGGATGCGGTTGAAGGTTAGGCGCGCGTCGGAGGATTCGGCGTTGTCGTTGGGAAGAATGACGCCAAGCTCGTCCGTGTCGATTTTGGTTTCTGATGAAAGACGGTCGCGGATAGCAAGGATGTAACGCGTAGCGGAGAGAAATCCGTCGGCCTGATCGAAGAAGCTGTACTGCCATGTGTTGAGGTCTTCGCCCTCTTCCGGTGTGGCATAGAAGTGAAAAGAAATGTAGTCGAGCGGGATACCGGGTTTATGGTGCTTATGGTCGAGGAAGTATTCGAAGAATCTCGGGTTGTCTCTTGGGGCGGCTAGCGCGAGGCCCATGAACTTGGTATTGGGGCTGACTTTGTGAATTGCCGAGACGATGGCATCGTAGCGAAGAGTATAGTCCTCGGGAGTAGTGCTGTGTTCGGCTTCGACTTCGTTCAGGACTTCCCAGTAGGGAAAGGTGTAATGATAGCCGGACTCGTGGTGTTTGCCGTTTTCGTCAGTGAAGCCGCCCCGTGTGTACCAGCTTACGAGCCGTGCAAAGTAATCGCCGAGCTCTTTGCCTGACGGATCACGCAGTTGTGTGCCTTGCGTGTAATTCCAAAAGACCTCGTTGGGGTCTGCCGGGTATTGAACAGGTTTGTCGGTCTTGAACATCCACGCTGGAATGGTGCTGAAGTTGATGACGGTGGAGTGACCTGAGGTTGCGTTGAGGAAGTCCTTGGTGACAGGGTCGATGTAGGTGAAGTCCCACGAAGTTTTGTCTTTCGTAGGTGGATCCAACTCGGCGACCGCGATTTTGGGGTAAGGGAGCCAGGGTACATAGCGAACATAGTCAGCGCCGAGGTCTTTGAGGGCGCTGAAGGAGCCATCGTGGATTGGCGCGCCAGGATTGAGCATGGGATTGGTGACGACTTGTAGCGTAGGCGTGGAACGGGAAACAATCAGCGTCTTGTTCCAATCGATGTGGAGTTTTGGCTTTTCCTGTCCGAACGCAGCCATTATGCATGTCAACATGAATGCGATCACTACACATGCTTTGCGTCTTGGACTCTGCTGTAGCTTCATGTATCTCTCCAATGCTCGACAATTCTGTACGGTATTTGGTGCTGCTGTACAAAGGCAAAGGTTTTCGATGAGTGCGAATGCGGGGTGCAGCAGGTGGACAGCGGCGCGGCATGCGAATCCTCGTGGTTCAAGAAGCGTTGAGCAGACACTGCTGCGCGGTAGTGAGTGCATTCCAGCGATATACGCTGTGGGAGTTTCTCCAGAAATATTTCTGCTGTGCTGCTTCACTGCGTGTGGCGATGTAGCTTTGTGCGAGATGGAAGACCTGATCGTATGTCGCTAAAGAGTCGCTGTTTGGCCAGTCGCTGCCGAAGTAAATGCGGTCTTCGCCAAAAAGATCCCAGAGTTGATCGAGGCTGTCTTTATATGCGGAGAGATCAAGCGGGATTTCGCTGCCAATGCGATGGATGATTTCGGAGCCTTTGACATAGATCTGCGGACGATGTGCTAGCTCGCGGAGATTTGTGCTGTATTCAGAGCGTCTTACTGCGTCAGCGGGAATGGTTGCATTGGGCAGGTGATCGAGAACGATGCGGAGATTCGGAACCTGATCAGAGATACGCACAACAGCGGCGAGCAGGTCTGCATCGGGGTTGGCGGTTTCGAGGACCAGATCAGCTTGTGCAAGTGTCTTCAGGCCGTGAATGAAAGCGGAATTTGAAGATGCAGCAAGGATATTGCGGTTCCAGAGATTGCCATAGCGAATGCCCAGAAAGAGTGGGCTGCGGTGGAGATGATCGAGTGTCGCGGCGAAGTCGGGAGATTCAGGAAGAAGATTGCCGATGAAGCCGAGGAGAAGCGGATTGCTTTCGCAGGTATCACGAAGCCAGAAGTTATCGATGAGCCATGGACTGGCTTCCACGGCGATGGCTCCGATGATGCCATGAGGTTGAACCAGATGCTCATAACGAGCGGGTAAAGCAGGTTTGTAGAGTACTGTGTCGTCATGCGTTGGCCATGGAACGCCGCCAGGGCGTGTGGGATCGAATAGATGAATGTGAGAGTCGATGGCAGGCATGGATTGTTTTGCGGCAGATAGCGGCAAAACTGCTGTGGCTGTAGCGAGTGCCGTAATGGATTGGAGTACAGCTCGCCTGTTCATTGGGTCGGCATAAAAAGAAGGCATACCGCAGGATCATCCGTGGCATGCCGGGTGGTTGATTACTTCGAGGTTTCGGCTCGCACCACGGTGACTGGTCCAAGCAGGCCTGAGGGCAGAAGCGGCGAGTTGGCTTTGTATGGCTTTACATCGGCGTACGTGTACTTTGTTGCGCCTGGTTGCTGATCGCCGATGAGACGGTTGACCCATGCGTTGATGACTTTGATGTTGAGCTGGTTGGCTCCTGGTTTGAGGATGCCGGTGACGTCGACGCGATAGGGTGTGTGCCACACGACACCGAGGTCTTTGCCATTGACAGTGACTTCAGCGAGATTCTTCACATTGCCCAGGTCGAGATAAAGGTGATCGCCTTTGGCAAACCAACTGGCTGGCGCCTGGATGCTCTTGGTGTAAGTGCCGATACCGGAGTAATACTTGACGCCTGCGTCAGAGTTATCGCTCCATGAGGCGAGTTGATCGAGTGTGATGGAGTCAGGCGCACCCATATCATGCTTGAATGCAATGGTCCATGGCCCGGAAATATCGCCTATTTTGGTTTCCGCAACGGCAGGTAGTGTGAGCGCCTCTTGATGCGCGGGTTTGCGGAAGACAACAAAGACGGTGCCCCAGGGTTCAAGGTCGAGCGGCACAGTGGTACGGCCATCGGCGATTCGGTATGAGGTTGGTCTGGTCGCTCCAGATTCGGCATACCAGAGTTCAGGTGTTTTACCGGTGATACGGAAGGTTGCATCGACGGATTGAGGTTTGTCTCCACGATTGTCCACGAAGTAGACATCGCCATCGGCGAGCTTGCGATGAACGAAGAGCAATGGCTGATTGGCGTCTGCTTTGTCGTAGTCGAAATCGGGAGAGAGGTTCATGGAGTCGAAGACATCGCGGAGTTTTTCGCCAGCGTAGACTTTGCCCTTACCGACGGTATGGACTCCGGTACCGTCGCCGAACAGTTCTTCGCTGAGTTGATGGAATTCTCCCTGATTGTCTGCTTGGCTGGGATCATCGATTGGTTTGGGGCCAGCTACGGTTGCACCCTCTTCCACGAGTTTGTGAATGGCGCGTAGGACTGGCAGAGACATGTGGCGGCTGTAGGGATCGAGCGCGAGCAGCTTGTAGTTCATGCCGCTCTTGGTTGTAATCCCGTCGCCGTTGACGGAGAGCTCATGAATGAGTGCGTCGGCATTGATGTAATCGAAACCATAACCTGCTGGGATATCAGGTGCGCTGCGGTCGAAGATGGCAGTGAGGTTCGAGTCTTCGCCATAGAAATAGATCAGGTCTGCACCGAAATGGCCCTGCTGTAGCAGGTAGCTGGTGCGGGCGAGATAGCTGATCCATGACTTTGCCTGTTCTGCCCAGGTTTCATTGCGGTTGAACCACTGGCCGAATGGCCCCAGCGTGAGGCCAGGTGCAGTGTGTGGCGCCACGAGCGGCTGATGGGCAGACTCGTGAATGACGAATCGATTGATGCCGTTGAGGAATTCCTGGTCGGCGGTGGGCTTGAGCGTTGCGGGCGACCAGGCCCATGGTGCTGCGGCTGCGGTCATCGATTCGGCAGCGGCGATGTTTTGACCATAAATGTGAGCGACGGAGGCAGATTCGCGATCATCGGCGTTGTATCCGTAGGTGATGTTGTTTACGCCGGGAGATTGAGTCCACATGGCGCTCATGGGGACTTCGTTGTATTTTTTGACCTCCATACCGTCGGCGACGAATGCACGGCCGCCTTCGTGCGACTCGCCATAATGGCCCATGCCGCGTTCATGTAATGTCTCCTCTAGCTGGCCGTAGTGTTCCGTCGAGATGAGGTCGGCGATGGTCTTGCGGAAGTCCCAAAGGAATCGGTCGCTGGCTTCTGCACTCTCAACGACGCGGCCTGTGAGCACCGGCATGAAGGGAGCAGGATCATAGCCGCGCAGACGCTTGAACCCCGCGATCATATCGTCGGTCCAGTTCTGCGAGCCAGCTTCCCAACTGTCATTGATAACGTACTGAATGCCGCGCTTGCCCATCTCATCGGCGCCGACTGTTTCTTTGTAGCTGTCGAGGTACTTTTCGAAGTAGTCCTTTACGTAGCCACGGTTCATCTTGTCGACTTCAAGACCAGTGGCCTCTGCGGTCGCGGGGTGATTTGTGATGCCGAGCAGAGAATAGCCAAAGCGAAGAATGACCCAGTTGCCGGGTGGAGGAGTCCAGTCGAGATGCCCGTCTTTATCCATCTTCGAGGTGAGATCGATTACGTTCGAAGGAGAGATGGCTTCGTTGGAATCAATGTGTGGCGTAGCAGCGTGATAGAGATCAGGCACTGGAACGAAGGCTGCTTTTTCCTGCCAGTGATTGACGCGTGGGCCTGGATGCAGGACTAGCTCGGCAATCTCATAGGTAGTAGGTTTTGGCGGCAGTTTGATGCCGAAGGAGGAAGGATCAATGCCTTGAGCCCAGGCGGGTATGGGCGGCGGCGGAGTGCGCCTGAAGGTGACACGGAAATACTTTGCTGTTACCGCGGGAAAGGAGATTGTATGTTCGGGTGCATTTGTATCTTCGAGCTTTGCGACAAGATGCCAGGTTTGCCCATCGTCGCTGGCCTCAAGATTTTTTTCAGGCGAGGAGGTGCCCGCAACGATTGCTTGAATTTCTCCAAGGTCTTTCGTAGCGAAAGTTACGGCCTGAATTGATTGAGGTTTGGGGAATTCATATTGAATCCACGAGATCTGGTGTTCCGCTGGAATCGGGATTCCGGTGGTTTTTTCGAGGTCGCCATCGGTAAGCAATTTTTCGTCGATTTCATTGCCACTGGAGGTTATCTTGGCGTGCAGCTCTTCTGTGGAAGCATCGGCTGATGGGCGCCTGAAGGCAATGACGGCTGCGTCGGCGTAGTACTGTGGGAGTTTCGATTCGCCAGGATTGCCGAGATCGTCGTGGATGCTTTCGTCCTGGAACGCACCTGTGTCGGAAGGTGGATGAGACAGCGTGCCGCTGAATGGCTTGCCACCCTCGACTTCTGTCTCGCTCCAGACATACTTCTTCATGCCAGCTTTGCCGGGTACCCACGGGCCACCGGATTCGCTCCAACCTGGTGAGCCGGCAATCGCCATTTCCATGTCGAATTTGTCACCGAGCGTGATGGCGTACTTGAAGGCGTCTTTCCATTCAGGCGTCATGTAGGCGAGGCGCTTCTTAACGACCTGAGGTGTTTGCAGTGCAGCGTCGAAGTTCTGGTAGCCGGCGAGGCCGATGCGGTGCATCCATTCGAGATCGAGCTGGATGCCTTCCTTGGTGATGTTGCCGTTCATCCAGTGCCACCAGACGCGGGGGCGTGCGGATTGCGGTGGATCTTCAAAGCCCTTCTTCAGAGGATCAACAGTGTTTTGCGCCAGGGAAGCTGTACCGACAAAACATAGGCAAAGACTGGCTGCGGAAAGACGTTTCCATGCGCTGCTCATACGAGAGATTTCTCCGAAGAAGCTGGATTCGCACACGACTGTCAGGCGCGTGCACGGAGCGTCAGGCAGATTCCGTGGAGTGCTATGACTAGCCAGCGTGGACCAACCGAACTATAGGGAGGGAAGAGAAGGGATGTCAAGAAAATAAATAGTTTTCCTATTGGATTGAAATGTGAATTAAGAGGCTTGATACGCAGAGGAGATCCGTCCGGGTGGCAGTTATCCGCGCTTAAGAAAGAGGGTGCGGCAATTGCGAATACGATTGGTCATGGGATCGTATTCGCAGTTGCCGCGATGCTGCTAGGCGCGGGTGCGCCATTTGTTGGCGAGTATGGCGATCTTATCGTCCACAGTGATAGCTGGCGGAGCTGCCTGCTTTTTAGGCGCAGGTTTTGACGCAGGTACGGTAAGAGCTTTAATAGAAAGACTGATGCGTTTGGTCTTTGCATCCACGCTCAATACCTTTACCTTGACGATCTGCCCTGTCTTTACCGCCTCCGATGGATCTTTGATGAAGCGATTCGATAGCTCGCTGATGTGAACGAGTCCGTCTTGATGTACGCCGATATCAACGAAGGCGCCAAATTTGGTGACGTTGGTGACGACGCCTTCGAGCACCATGCCAGGCTGAACGTCGTCGATAGTGTGCACCTCTTCATGAAAGCTAGGTGCGACAAACTTATCGCGTGGGTCACGGCCAGGTTTGCGCAACTCGGCGAGGATGTCATCCAGAGTGAATGCGCCTGCATGAAGCTGGCTGCGGTTTACTTTTTCGAGAAGCTGCGGTTGGCTGATGATTTCCTGGAGTGGAGTCTGTAGCATTTGCGCAATCTGTTCAACGATTGCGTAGGACTCTGGATGTACAGCGGTCATGTCGAGCGGATTGTCGCCATTGCGAATGCGCAGAAAGCCTGCTGATTGTTCGAAGGTCTTGGGGCCGACGCCGGGCACATCCATGATTTGCGTACGCGAGCGAAAGCTGCCGTTCTGATTGCGGTGGCTGACGATGTTTAACGCTGTGCGTTCGGTGATGCCGGCAACATGGCGCAGTAATGTCCAGGATGCGGTGTTCAGATCGACGCCAACGCGGTTGACGCAGCTTTGCACGACGCCTTCAAGGGAGTCGGCGAGCTGGCGCTGATCCACGTCATGCTGATACTGGCCAACGCCGATGGATTTGGGATCGACCTTGACGAGCTCAGAGAGTGGGTCCTGCAGGCGGCGCGCAATTGAGATGGCTCCGCGAACGGTGAGGTCGAGGTCAGGAAACTCCTGTCGCGCGACTTCGGATGCAGAGTAGACGCTGGCGCCAGCTTCGCTGACGGTGACAGAAAAGATATCGGCGATGCCCTTATCGCGAAGGAAACCGCGAACAAATGCGTCAGTCTCGCGCGACGCTGTGCCGTTGCCGATGGCGATGGCGCGAATCGTATGCTTGCGCAGGAGTGCTTCGAGCTTGGGAGCGGCTTCGGCATTGCCTTGCTTTGAGGTGTGCAGATACAGCACATCGTGCGCAAGCAGCTTGCCGGTTTCATCGACTACTGCGATTTTGCATCCTGTGCGCAAGCCGGGATCGATGCCGAGGACTGCGATAGGGCCAGCGGGCGGAGCGAGCAGCAGATTGTAAAGATTGTCGCGGAAGACCTGAATGGCCTCTGCGTCGGAGCGGCGCTTAAGTTCAAGACGAATCTCGCCCTGGATCGATGAATTGAGCAGGCGTTTCCACGCATCGTCGATCGAGAGATCAAGCTGAGGAGTCCAATCACCTTGTTGCCTTAGAACATTGCGGCGAATGAGAGCGAGCGCTCTCTCTTGCTCGATGTCAATGAGGAAATAGAGTACGTTCTCGCTTTCGCCGCGGCGTATTGCGAGCATACGGTGCGACGGGATCGTCTTCACTGGCTCTTTGTACTCGTAATACATCTTGAACTTTTCCTGCTCATCGATGGCATCGATTACTTTGCGGCTGATGACGATACCTTCATCAAAAACAAGCTGGCGCAATGCTTTGCGCAGGTCCGCGTCTTCGCTGATCAACTCTGCAACGATGTGGCGCGCGCCTTCGAGCGCTTCGTCCACGGTGGCAACGCCGAGATCGGTGTTGATGAAAGTTGTGGCGAATTTTTCCAGCGGAGTGTCCGTCGCTTGCTGCGCCCAGAGATAGGATGCAAGCGGTTCGAGGCCTTTTTCGCGCGCGATGGATGCCTTGGTGCGGCGCTTGGGCTTATAAGGTAGATAGAGATCTTCGAGCTCGTTGCGGTCCAGTGTCGCTTCGATGCGCGCCTTCAACTCGCCGGTGAGTTTGCCTTGTTCACCGATGGAAGCAAGGATGGTTTCGCGGCGGTCTTCCAACTCGCGGTAGTAGGCGAGCTTTTCTTCGATGGAGCGAATCTGGACCTCGTCCAAATTGCCTGTTGCTTCTTTACGGTAACGCGCGATGAACGGAACGGTGCCACCATCGTCGAGCAGTTCGATTACCGAGACGATGCCGCGAAGAGGAAGGTTAAGCGTTTGTGCGATATGAAGAAGAGTTGCCTGGGAGAGAGTTTTCTTGTCTGCCATCGGTGGTCCATGTTCATCGTAAACGGTTGGCTCCGATTGGCAGTGATGCTGATGTGCAAAACGCGATCATGTTTTACAGGGCCTTTCTTGCCCGAAACATTGAGAAACTAGAAGGATTTTTCAACGCGACAGCTTCGGAATAGAGTCGGCCAGCGTGTACATTCGAGAAGAAGCAATAGATCTTTCGTCAAGCTCAAGGATATTCATGAAGAAACACGGATTTGTGATTGCGCTTTGCGCAGTTTTGCAAGGACACCTGTTCGCTTTTTCCGGAGCCCCAAAAGATTTGTTGCTATACCAGCAGCCAGCCGGCACATGGACCGAAGCGTTGCCGATCGGGAATGGAAGGCTTGGAGCGATGGTATTCGGAGGGACTGAGCACGAACGGCTGCAATTGAACGAGATCACTGTTTGGTCAGGTGGTCCGCAGCGGGATACGGACAGGAGGGATGCTTATAAAAGTCTTCCCGAATTGCGTCAGTTGCTTGCAGATGGTAAATACGATGTCGCAGAAAAATTTGCGAATGCCAACTTTAACAGTCCGGCGCCTTATACGGCTTCCTATCAAACGCTTGGTGATCTGACATACGACTTCACGCTGCCATCAACAAATATCTCGGAATATAGGCGGAGTCTCGATCTTTCCCAGGCGCTCTCTGAAGTTTCCTTTCAGTCCGGAGGCATCGTCTTTCATCGTGAGTCATTCGCATCGGCTCCGGCAGCAGCGATCATGCAGCGCTTTACCGCAGACCATCCGGGGTCTATCAGCTTTACCATGCATCTCTCGCGTATCGAGCGTGCGCACACCAGAGCGCTTAGCCCTCACGAGATTGAGATGGATGGAGATACAGGAGGCGTGCTACGGTATCGTGTTTTGGCCAGTATCCGAACGCATGGAGGTACAGTACAGAGCACGCCCGATGGAGCACTGCACGTTATCGGTGTAGACAGCGCGGAAGTTGTGCTTACTGCAGCAACCAACTATGTTCTGGACTACGACGCAGGTTACACGGGAGCGAATCTCGATGAGGCAGCCAAGCATATGTCGGCCGACATGCTTTTGCCTTACGACATATTGCGATCGCAACATATCTTGGACTTCAGAAAGTACTATGATCGCGTCTCGCTGCAACTTGGTCCGTCGAGCGATAAGCCAACAGATGAGCGCTTAAAAGAGTACGCTGCGCAACGTGATCCGTCGATGCTGGCGCTTGTTTACGATTACGGACGCTATCTGCTGATCTCGTCCAGCCGTCCGGATAATCCGCTGCCAGCCAATTTGCAGGGGATATGGGGTGATGGATTGACGCTGCCATGGCTTGGGGATTACCACACCAACATCAATGTAGAGATGAATTACTGGCCGGCTGAAACTGCGAACCTGAGCGAAATGCAGCTTCCGATGATTCATTTGATTGAGAGCCTGGTTAAGCCCGGAGAAAAAACCGCTCGAGCCTACTATGGTCCGCAAAGCCCGGGATGGGTAATGGGATATACGACGAACGCCTGGGGATGGACCTCGCCCGGCGAAGAGTTGCCATGGGGAGTATGGTTTGGAGCAAGCGCGTGGGTGACTCAGCACTTGTGGGAGCATTATGCCTTCACACGCGACCTCGGCTATCTTCGGCAGGCATATCCAACGATGAAGGGAGCCGCGGAGTTCTGGATGGCGAACCTGGTGGAGGGACCAGATGGCAAACTCATTGTTTCGCCATCCAGTTCTCCGGAAAATGGTTTTCGCACAGACAGGGGGATGGTCTCTGAGATCGACGCCGGTGCGACGATGGATCGCGAGCTGGTGTGGAATCTGTTGAACAATGTTGCCATGGCCTCGTCACAGCTTGGCGTCGATGCTGAATTCAGAGAAAAAGCGCTGACTATCCGTGATCGCATCGAGCCGCTTCATATCGGGCGCAATGGGCAGTTGATGGAGTGGAGTGGTGACTGGGACGATCCGAACAGCCATCATCGGCATATCTCACATCTCTTTGCGCTTTTTCCGGGAAGCCAAATATCGGTAACGGAGACCCCGAAGCTCGCGGCGGCTGCCGAGGAGACTTTGCGTGAACGCGGCGACGAATCCACTGGATGGGCGCTGACCTGGCGGGCCAATTGCTGGGCTCGTCTGCACAAAGGAGACCGCGCACTGGATCTGCTTTCCAACCTTCTTCACTATACGAAGGAAAACGGCACGAACATGGAAGATGGAGGAGGGTTATATCCCGATCTTTTCGATGCACATCCTCCTTTTCAAATTGACGGGAACTTTGGCGCGGTTTCTGCAATGAATGAGATGTTACTGCAGAGCCAGGATCAATATGTCGATCCAACCGCGACTCATCGGGATCGCTACTACATTGATCTGCTCCCGGCCCTGCCTCAACAATGGAGAACCGGCTTAGTTCGTGGTCTCCTCGCGCGTGGGGGATTTGAGGTCAGCGAGCAATGGGCAGATGGAAGGCTAGTGAGCGCAGCTATTACGAGCAGGGGTGGAGTTGCGGCCATCATTCGATATCAAGGGCGTCAAGTTAGTCTTACGTGGAAACAGGGTGAAACGATCAAACTAGACGGGAATTTGAAATAAGGCAAAGTTTTGTTTAAGAACGACTACACAATATGGTTCCGCGATTCCATGCCCCAATGAGTGCATTGGCGATTTGGCACTGATCTCGACACGTTACTAGCGAGAACGGCGTTTCCCGTTACTTACCTGTAGCAAATCACGAACGTGGACGCATTGAGGTCATTGGGGCAGGAACGAAACGATGCGAATCAATGCCTGCTACAGCGATTTCAGTGCCCCCATCGGGTCCACACTTGCGGCTTTTTTTGCAGGAAGTAAGCAAGCAGCGAGTGCGGCCAACAGAAGCAGGACACTTACGCCAGCAAGAACCGGATAGTCAATCTTCGCGACATCGAAGAGCACACTCTGCATGCCGCGACCAATGAAATATGCTCCGCAAAGCCCGATCGCGAGGCCGATGCAAGCCAGCAAAGCGCCTTCCTTCAAAATCATGAAAATGATTCGTCCGCGGTCGGCTCCGAGCGCAAGCCGTACCGAGATCTCGCTGGACCGTTGCGCCACCGCGAAAGACATCACCCCATAGATACCAATGGTTGCCAGTAGAAGCGCAGCACCCGCGAAGATCATGCAGGCAATCATGGCGTCGCGGGTACCTCGTGTGGCCTGTGCCCGTGTCTGATCCATGGTTTCCATGTTGCGAAGAGCGATGACTGAATCAACAGAGTGGATAGCCGAAGCAACGCGTTTGGAGACGGCTGCGGGATCGATGGCGGTGCGTACGGCAATGGTGGTGACAGGCCAGGGAATCTGCGCAAACGGGATAAGGATCTCAGGGGAATCCTCTTTCTGAAATCCGCGAACATTGCGCGTGACGCCGACAATGCGCCAATCGACGGCCGGACCGAGCCTGGCTACTCCAGGGACAAGCTGCTCCATCGATATCTTCTGTTTTAGAGGATCGGCACCGTCAAGATATCTCTTGGCGAAGTTCTCGTTCACGATGGCCACTCGAACCCCATCAGCCATATCGTTTTCATCGAAGGCACGTCCGCGCTCGACAGGAATTCCAAAGGTCGAGAAATACTCCGGCGTAACCAGATTGAGACTGGCGCTAGGACGTTGCGAAGGGTTGCTCGGTGCGGGTCTACCTTCAACCGTGAAGGCCATACCGAAGATATCTCCAAAGAGAGGATTGCCGGTGCTGATGCCGATCGAAGAGACACCAGCAACGCTTTGAATGCTCGTAACAATACGACGATAGTAAGCAAGAATCTGCGCCGGCTCACTTGGGCGGTTGTCGGGCACACGCATCGAGAAGGTTAGGATATGGTCGGTACGAATGCCGACTTCGGCATGGATACGATTGCGGAAACTCTCCATTGCAAATCCCGCGCCGGCGAGCAGCGACAAAGCCAGCGCAAACTGGCCACAGACCAAAATGCGACGCAGACGCTGCCGCACCAAGCTGGTTCCCGAGTGGCCATCTTTCAGTGCCTCATTCGGGTCGACGCGCGCAGCAAACCAGGCCGGAGCATAACCGAAGAACATGCCGGACAGAGTGGTAACAGCTATCGTAAAGACAAGCGCGATCAGATTGATGTGCGGGCTGGCCTGGTTGGCCGCGAGTGCGAACTCGGGATCCATATGGATTGCGTATCGCAGAAGAGCATAGTCCAAGGCCAAACCCAGCATCCCGCCAGGAATGGCCAGGGCGAGACTCTCACTGATCATTTGCACAAAGATCGTCCACCTCGTCGCGCCAAGGGCGATGCGAATAGCAACCTCCTTTTTTCTTGATAATCCGCGAGCCAGCAAGAGATTCGCGATGTTCACGCAGATCATGAGCAAAACAAATCCGACGGCGGTGAAGATAAGCCAAAATGTGGTTCTCGCTCGCTCAGGCACCTTTTGCAGCGGAGTCAGCAGCACGCCGAAGCCTTGGTTGGTCTTCGGAAAGGCGCGAGCAAGATTCGCGGCAATGCTATCCAGGTCAGCCTGTGCCTGCACCTGCGTAACACCGGGCTTCAACCTGCCGTGTACCTGCAACCAGTGATAGCCATGGTTGTTCTGTTCGGGCGTAAATACGAGCGGAACCGTGATCTCTCCCGCCCTCGTATCGACAAAGCCACCCCGTGTCACGCCGACGACCGTGTAAGGCTCTCCGTCGATCCAGATGCTGGATCCGATGATTTGAGGGTTGCCGCCGAGGCGCTGCCAAAGCGCATGTGCCAGGATGACGACATGGCCCTTCCCGGGAGTTCCTTCCTCGGGAAGGAAGTCGCGGCCCATGAGAAACGCGGCAGGACCGCCCAATTCGTTGTAGTAGCCCGGAGTGGCTCGCATGCCCTGAATGTTCTCCGGTTGATCGCCCGTAGAAAGATTGAACGTGTCGCCCGCCATGGCCGTCATATGCTGAAAAGTGTGGTTCTGCTCCCGCCAATCGAGGAAGTCGGCTGCAGAGACCGGGTTCTGGGAGGCATTGATCTCTGACGTCACGACCATCAACTGACCTGGGGCCGGATACGGCAGGGGCGTAAGGGTTGTGATGTAGCCAATCGTGAACGTCGCGGTAAGAACGCCAATACCAATAGCCACGGAAAGTAAGACGGTGAGGCTCATGCCTGGCATCTTCCTCGATGCCCGAAACGTGTGGCGAAACCCTTCCCGCAACAACCGAGATTTGAGATTGCTGGACGATGACATCGACACACCTCCACTCTAGGATCCAGAATTGTTAGCTAAAGAGCAGATCAGTTGCCAGAATCCGTGCCTCGGGCCGTTGATTTTTCAAGCCTAACTAGCCAAGTGGAATCTGGTCACGTCCGAATTCGCTAATTGCTGTTCGCAAACGGACACCTGGTCATTGTCTCCAGCCGACTGGAGCGTGGTATTGCAACCTGGCAACTTTACCTGCTTAAGCGGCTACTACTTTAATTCTAAGGTTGAGATGTCTTGTTTTCGCCCAGACCGAGGTGGGGCGCAATGGTACGAGTTATCTCTCCCAGGGCTATGTTCAAGCGGACGCTCGCTTCAGACCGAGAACGTAGGGCAGCGTCACCGTTTTGGAGTCCGTTGCGAGAATTCTGCCCACCAGCTTTCCTTCGTGCGGAATAAGTTTGAGATTCAGCGTCTTCGCTCCGGTGCGTATTACATCAGGGGATTCGATCACACCAGTGGACGTTCCTGTGAACCCTATCCCTTCTAAATGCATTTCGATGATCTTCTCCGCAGGTTTCTGACCGAGTTGCAGCGTGGCCGAGTCGGAGGATTCGATATGCAGCCGTACTTGCATCTGCATACCGTCGTTAGTGAGGGTTCCTTGCCAGTGGCCGCTCAATTCAGGTGTGATAACGAATGGCGACGGCGAGGGCCCACTGTTGTCTTCCGGCTGACGCCATTCAGGTAAGTAACTGGAGAGTATTTCATTGCATATGCTCTGACATAGCTCATCCCCGTCTGATCGATTGGTCAAGACCAGGCATGCAAGATCTTCCGCCGGGACCATACGGAGAGCAGTCGCAACACCTGGCTGGCCACCGCCTTTGAAGAGGACTTGCTCGCCGGACTTCAGATGTTGGGTGAACCAGCCGAACGTGGTTGCGACGCCCGAAGGACCAACGAAAACCGGCTTGTGAAGTTCTTCCATCCAGCGGTCGTCCAGAATCCGCGCTCGATCACGATTGTTCATGTTAAACATTGCGAACCGCGCGAGGTCGTGAGCGCTGGCATACAGCTCTCCGGACGCAGGCGTCGCAGTTGTGTAGTACGGGATTGGGTTTCCCGAGGAATCGTAGCGCGCCGCACCAGTTGAAAGCCGCGTAACATCGGTGTCGAAAAAGCTGTCGTCAAGGCCAAGCGGCGTTAGGACCCTCTGCGTGATTAAAGGTCCGATCTCCACCCCTGTCAGGTTCGACGCGATGGCACTAAGAGCGGCGAAGCCAATGTTGCTGTATTCATAACAAGACCCTGGCGGGTACGCGAGGCTTCCGTATTCTGCGAGAAGCGCCTCAGAACTGAGAGCGAGGTTGGCTTCGTTGCGATCGTACATTGCAAACATCTTGGGAAGTCCGCTCACGTGCGCCCCTAGCTGCCGCACTGTTGCGACGTCCGCGTTTCCGTTCGTGCCAATGATCTTGCTTTTCGCAAGATATTTATTTGCGGGATCGTCCAGAGAGAGTTTGCCTTCTGCAACGAGGGCCATGAGCATCGTAGTGGTGAATGGTTTGGTGAGGGATGCCAGGTTGAACGGCGTACGCGAAGTCGCCTTTACGGCGGCCTCGCGATTCGCCCATCCGAAGCCCTCTTCCCAGATGATTCGACCTTTGTGCACAACAGCGACAGCCGCTCCGGTGGCTGATCCAGCCGCGATTTCTTTCAGAATTCTCTCCCGCACAGGGCCAAAGTCGCGTTTGTCAAGCCGTGGGGCGGAATAGCCCGCCCTATTCCTACCCTGCGTCGAAGCAGGCAGGATGCTTGGGATCGATGCGAGCGCCAGAGCGCTTAAGAACTCGCGGCGTGTTGTATAAGTCATCTACTCACTCCTGAAAACTAAATGACGCACAAGATGTCAGTACCATCTCTGGTTCGCCCGCCAAGGATAGGTCGCCAGTTAGGATCGATGTGCGAATGCGGCAGTAGGACTCGTTGTATCGGTCTGATCCCCGAGGTCCATGGCTGCGATAAGACCACTGTTCACGGTGAACACATGGAGAACTTCGCCATCCCAAAGAACATCGCCTTGGAGGTTCTTGACGAGTTGGTGCACCCTGACGCGGATCTTGCCTATGTCTTCTTCGGTTATTTCAACCGGTTTGACATGGCCATCGAACTCACGCCATTGGCGAGTCCAATAGGCGCGGATTTCTTCCTTTCCTCGAACCCTGCCACCCTCAGAAGCCTTGGGCCAGCTCACGTCTTCTGTCATCAGCGCTAATGCGCCATCGATGTTCCGCTTGTTGAATGCGGAGTACGCCTGCTCAATGATCATTTTGGTGTCTGCCATCTGTTCTCCTACTAGCGTTGAGATGAAGAAACGTCGCTACTGCTGAGTTGGCGGCTCTGATGAGTAGACGATGGACGCAATCCGCCAGCCGTCGGCTGCTTTGACCAGTTGCCAGGTTTCGCTGCCGTGGTTGTTGGCCTTCCCGTCGACGTTGAAGACAAAATCGAAATAGAGGACCGCGATAGTACCATCGGTGTGAATGACGAGGTTGCTGTGTTCCGGGTCGAAGTTTTTCGTTGTCGATGTGACCAACTTCGCGAAGTCGCGATAGTTGCTGACACGGACTTTCTGGGTAGTTGGCGACTTCGCTTGCGCTCTCGCATAAGCAGAGTCTGTGAGAACATTCAGCCAGAGATTAGCATCGGGTAAGAACAAACCGGCGAACGCGGCTCCATCGTGCGCCTGGATCGCGGCGTGATACCGGTTCATTACCTGCTGGATTGCAGCCTCGTCTCCATGGTGATCGTTGGCGGTTTGGGTTTGAGTTGCAGACGTTGCCAGCGTCTGAGCAGTGAGCGTTATGGGCAAAAGGGCAAGAACACAAAGTGCGAAGTTAGTCAGTTTCATCATGATTTTGTCCTCAATTCGAAAGATAGGAAGTGTTTCAACCTCTCGCACCAGCAACAAGATCCGCCACTCTCCGTGCTAGACCTGCGCCATGCCTCCATCGACGGCGAGGTCCACGCCGGTAATGTACGAACTTTCGTCGGACGCGAGGAACACGACGGCTGCCGCAATTTCTTCTGGTTTACCTCTGCGACCGAGTGGAACCTGCGAGACGAACTGGTCGGCCGCTCGCTTGGCTTGCTCAGGAGTAAGGCCTGCATTCTCAAGTGCTGGAGTTTCGATTGGTCCGGGGCTTACCGTATTCACGCGAATGTTGCGGTCTTTCAGCTCCATGGTCCAGCCGCGCGCGAAGCTACGCACCGCCGCCTTGCTCGCGGCGTAGACGGTAAACGTTGGCACTCCCAGCACATTCGCAACTGAAGAATTCAGGATGATCGAACCTCCATCTTTGAAGAGGGAAAGAGCCTTCTGCGCCGTAAAGAACAGGCCCTTCACGTTTAAGTCGAATGTTTTGTCGAAATGAGCTTCGGTAGCCGCTTCTAGCGGTACGACTTCACCCCAGCCGGCATTTGCAAAGAGAACGTCGATGTGACCGTGCTTCTCTTTCACGACGGCATAGAGCCGGTCCAAATCCTCCAGCCGCGTTACGTCGCCCGTGACCGTCGTGACGTTTCTTCCGATAAAGGCTGCGGCCTCTTTCAGCTCTTTCTCGCGTCGGCCAGTAATAACGACGTGCGCGCCTTCTTCCACGAAACGCTTAGCCGTGGCTAGGCCAATCCCGCTGTTGCCACCCGTGACGACTGCAACCTTACCTTCAAGCTTTCCCATAATTGCTCCCTTCGGTAGATGTGTAGCATTTCCTACTGAGGAGTAGATTTCCCTGGCAGTGGACGAGAACTGCTTAGGAGTCCAAATCTTTTGTCCATTCGTCCAAACTATGGAGACTCCCTTGGACCCAATAACCGACATCTTCAGAACGATGCATGTAAGCGCTTTCGGTCAGCACAGGCTCGAAGCCACAGCCCCGTGGGGCCTGACACAGGAGAAACAAACCGAAGAAAAAATCACGCCCTCCGGCAAGAAAAATGCACCTACAGATTTGGCACACTTCGCCATGCTGTCGCGCGGTAACTGTTGGCTCAGTGTTGAAGGTATTCCGGGTCCGATTCCCCTCACCGGTGGTGATTGCTTCCTGGTAGTCAGGGGAACTTCGATCGTCATGCGCGATAGCCCGCGAACACGTCCAAGGTCAACCTTTCGCGAAATCGCCGCTAACGCCAACAGTAATGTCGCTCATTACGGGGGCGGTGGCGCACCAACGACCGTCGTCTGCGGCTCCTTCAGTTTCGAACGAGCCAGTCTGAAGCCAATCACGCAGTTATTACCTCGCTTCATTTTGATCAAGGCCGATCAGGCCCACACGCTTGCGCTTCACAACACAATGCAGGCGCTGGCCTCAGAAATGGCAGAACAGGCGCCGGGATCGGAAGTCGTGGCGACTCGGCTGGCCGAAGTTCTGTTTATTCAGGTACTCAGGGCGCATATCGCGTCGGAAGTCGAGTGGCGTAACAAAGGATGGCTTCGTGCAATTTTCGATCCTCAAGTAGGCGCTGCCCTGAGTGCCGTCCACGCCAGTGTGAGTACACCGTGGACAGTCGAATCCCTGGCCGCAGCGGCGACCATGTCTCGGTCCGCATTCGCAGTCCGTTTTAAAGAACTACTCGGGCAAACACCACTGGAATATGTGACCGAGTGGCGGATGCAGAAGGCGATGCAGCTACTCCAGCAGCGTGACAAGAAGCTCATAGACGTCGCTCGGTTGGTCGGATACGATTCCGATGCTGCATTCAGTAAAGCCTTCAAACGAGTTGTCGGGGCTAACCCCGGTGAATATCTCAAACGCAGTTATCAAAACCGAGGCCATGTCTGAATGGCGAAGGTATTTGAAGTCGAGGATTCTGACTTTGCCGCGATCTATCTGCGCAAGCCGTCTCGAACCTGCTGATCGAGGCCGCGACGGGCGTGTCCGAGGCATCCGGACGACACCGCCGCTACGGCCGCTGTGCGGTTTTCCCGCACGGCTACGCGGGTCATTCTCGGAGATCATTATGGGCTGTCGTGCATGTAAATTGCGGGAATAGGGTTGTTCTTGTCCTCCCGAACCCACGCGACCTGTGTGATGTACCAACGTCCTCCACGATTGAGCAACTCGAACGATTTAATACCCCGGACAAATGGTCTCGGATCATTCTGATTCTTGCGAGATTCATAGGAAGCCCAGACGTGAGCCATGATGCTGAACTGTTGCACCCTCATGGCAATAAGGTGGTCGAAGAAGCCTTCATGCTTCGTCCCTGTATCCGACATGTCAGAGTATGCGTCGGAACTCACAAATACCGCGTCGGTAGACGGCTTATCTGACGCCTGGATTGGTATCTCGATTCTTCCACCTGGCGCGAACAATGACTCTAGGCGCCTGCGGTCCAGTGTTTCACCTTTGGAAGTGGAGATAGCGTCGAAGAACGCCTCGACAATCCCACGGATCGCCCCGACGTCGCTTGGCCGTGCGGCAGGCCAATTGGGATGACTGCGAAACTCATGGACTGGCGAAGATTGGGGTGCGGCCGCCTCTGACTGTGTAATCAGAAGCGTAGAGGCAATAAGCAGGAGAAGAGAGGTCATCATAAGACTCCATATGGTGTACGTTTGGCTGGTGCCCATCTGAGCGGCAGGACAGAAGTCAAAGGAACAAACTTCGCAAGCCATTGGGTTGGGAGCGAAGATACTGCTTTGGCGCTCTGATTTGAGTCCCAAAGTGAGCGGCAGCGTGCCAGGGCCAGCGAGGGTCGTACAGCATGGCCCGAGCGAGTGCGATAAGATCGGCATCTCCCGACCTGAGGATTGACTCGGCTTGCTCGAAATCGGTGATCATGCCGACAGCGATGACCGGCAGCGTCGTCGCCTGCTTGACTGCACGCGCCAGGGGAAGCTGATAGCCGGGTCCGACCGGAATCTGCGCAGATGGACTCGAACCGCCGCTTGAAACATTGATCGCAGCGGCGCCTCTGGCCTGAAGCGCTTCGACAAGAGCGACCGTCTCTTCGATCGACCATCCCCCTTCCACCCAGTCTGTTCCGGATACTCGCATCGTAACGGGGCGTTCAGGCGCAAATGCGGCGCGCACGGCTTCAAAAACTTCGAGCGGGAAGCGCATTCGGTTTTCCAATGAGCCTCCATACTCGTCGTCTCTGCGGTTCGAGAGAGGCGAGAGGAATTGATGAATCAGATAGCCGTGCCCGCCAAGGATCTCAATGAAATCCAGCCCGAGCCGTGAGGCGCGTTGCGCTGCGGCCGCGAAGGCATTGCGAATTGCGGCCAGACCATCGCGGTCGAAGGCGACTGGTGATGTATCCGAAGCAGCGAAAGCGATCGGTGACGGGGCATAAGTTTTCCAACCATTTGGCTGGCCGGGCGGAATCTGCGTGCCGCCGTCCCACATTTTTTGCCGAGACCCTTTTCTGCCGGCATGGTTGATCTGGATCCCAATCGGTATGTCCGACCACCGCCGAACGCCAAGTAGCACTCGAGCCATAGAGGCCTCGGATTCATCCGAATAGAGCCCGACGTCAGCATAGGTGGTACGCCCCTCGGGGCTGACCGCAGTTCCTTCAATTGTTAACAACCCTGCACCCGAGCTTGCCAGCTGACCGAGGTGCATCAGGTGCCAATCGTTCATCTTCCCGTCTTCGGACGAGTACTGTGCCATCGGGGCAATCACGATCCGGTTAGCTAAATTCAAGTTGCCGATTTGCATCGGAGTGAACAGTATTGGGTGATTCATAGAACTCCATCTGGCCCCGATTCGGCGGGTTGCGGACTCGCGTAGTGAGTCCGCTTTTTTCGCTACGGGGAAGCTTTGTCAATGTGACCAACTGGACTGCTTTTTAGGCTGCAGCCCACTCGTTTGCTAGTTATTCAGTGAAGCTGCTGTACGTTCTCGGCTGGCGCCAAGCAAGGCAGCAACCCGAAGATGAACACTCTGTCGTCCTACCGCTCACCGGATCTCACGTGAGCGACAAACCTCACACCTGACCGACGCCACCGTCTGCCATCAGATCCGCGCCGGTCACATAAGAACTCTGCTCAGATCCAAGAAAAACGGCCGCATTCGCAATTTCCACGGCCTGTGCGAGACGACCGATGGGGATTATGTTCAGATACATCTTCACCACTTCGTCCCGCCCCTTGATTTCCGACTGGGAGTCGAGAATCGGAGTGTCAGTCACGCCCGGGCTGAGCGTGTTGACACGAATGCCGCGGGCCTTGAACTCGGCAGCCCAAGTGCGTGCGTAGGAACGGGTTGCTGCTTTGGTCGCAGCGTAGGCCGTATGGTTCGGAATTCCCATGACATGCATTGCGGAGCTGACCAGGATGATCGATCCACCACGGCTCATCAGCGGCAACAGCTTCTGCACCAGAAAGACCGGAGCGCGCGCCATAAGATTAAAAGTCTTATCGAAATGCTCAGGTGTGAGGGTGTCGAGTGAAGCCTGCTCAGTGAAACCTGCGTTGGAGACAATGATGTCCACAACGCCTTTATCCGCTTTCACTGCGGCGACGATGCGATCGATATCTTCAAGTTTCGAAAGATCTCCCACTACGGTCGTGACGTTCCTGCCGATTGCGGCCGCTGCCCGATCCAGTTCTACTTGCCGGCGCGCTGCAATGAAGACGTACGCTCCTTCATCGACGAATCGCTTCGCCGTGGCGAAACCAATTCCACTGTTGCCACCGGTGACGACTGCCACCTTTCCTTCGAGTGCACCCATGAAGTTCTCCTTTTTGTGAGCTCGTATCATGTCATCTGTTCGTCGTGCACATTATCGAGCGATCGTTACATATTGTCGAACAGTCGTTACAGATGTGCCTCCGGGTGCATCGGATTCACGATTTCCGAATCTAAAATGAAAGAAGTGCGAGGAAGATCCAGGTGAAACTCGGAAGGCCAGCTGAGTTCGACAAAGAGGCGGCTTTGGATGTAGCGATGCGACTTTTTTGGGAGCGCGGCTACGAGGGAACATCCATGGCGGACCTGTCTCAGGCCATGGGCATTCACCCGTCGAGCATCTACGCTGCCTTCGGCGACAAGCAGGAGCTCTTCGCGCTTGCGGCCAAACGGTACGCAGACGTGCCGGCGCAATACATGGTGAAGGCGCTCGAGCAGCCTACCTTCCAGGGTTTCATTCTTGCGGCATTCGATAACACGGTTGAGTTTCTCGGTTCTAAGGAGCATCCTTCGAGTTGCTTCACGCTCACAGGCGCTATCTCCTGCGGCACGGATACCGAATCCGCAAAGCTCCTGATGCGAGAGATGCGCCTGCAAAACGAGTCAGCCATCAAAGATCGTCTCCTCAGAGCGCGAAAAGCTGGAGAGTTTCCCAAAGGCGAGAACATCGATGACTATACGAGATATCTCTCTTCGCTTCTCAGCGGTCTTGCCATTCAGGCCGCGAATGGATCAACGAGGGCCGAACTGAAGCGAACGGCAGAGGTCGCGCTTAGACATCTCGGCGTTGAAAGATAAGCTCTGGGGCGCAATGCGCCTCGAGAATATGGACTGACGGAAGCAGCCTGTGTTCGTAAGAGTGACAGGAATCGCCGATCAACGCGAAGACGAGCGCGTGCCGCCTGAGGCATACCGTACTGCCTCCGTCTCCCTTGCGGTTCCGATCGGCTCGTACTTCTTGTGAAAGCTCCCGAGTACCTCGGTGGGTGCGCTCTCCGGGGTTCCGCAAGTAAAGATGGGGTTCGGCGCATACTCAATGGCAAGCTGAATCTCCTGCTCAGCTGTGTCTCCGCGCAGAAGAGCTACCAAAGCAAGAGCGGCATCCAACTCTGCCGTGACTCCAGCCGCGCTGATGATATTGCCCAATTCCAATAAGTGGTTGCGCGCCGTCCGTCGAGAAGGCCGGCCTTTGCCAGGACAAACGCGCCAGTACAGATCGAACCGAACCGTCGACTACGGGAGCTCTGCAATCTGAGCCAGTCCAAAAATCCCGATTCATAGTGCAGCTTGCGCGGACCCATGCATCCCGCGACGAGGAGTGTATCGATCGGTCCTTGATGCTCCTGGAATGTCCGATCCGTATGCACGGGTGTGCCGAGATGATTGGAAACCACGCGGTCGGCGCAGGCCGAAATGATGTTGACTCTATATGCCGAATCTCCGCCTTGCAACCAATTCGCGTCACCAAACACCTCTGCAGGACCGAATAGGTCGAGCGTCCTCATAGGCGGAACGGCCACAATCAGGACATGACGCGCATTTCGGGGCAGTGAGAGATCTTCGGCCTGATTGCGCCTTAGGTTTGGTCGGGCTGGCTGGCGTATGGGCATAACCGAGAGCGCGAACCCGCAATTCATTGTAGAAGGGCTCTCCAGAGGACAATCGGTAGTACGCAAACCGGCACGATCGCACGATTCAGTCTCCTCCGTTGTTTACCACACGTTCAGTGTTCGCTTTCGCGTCGCCTCTGATCATTGCTGATGAGCCTTAGTCAACTTCGTCTCGCCTGCTGCGATGAGCGACTCATCCGCAGCATCATGCCTGACCTGAAGTTCCGTGTGCCAGTTGCTCGATCCACTCTGTTGAGGATTTCTTTGGTTCACCCATGGCCGCATTCGACACAGCCTCCCACGCTTGCCACGTTGCCAGGCGCTCTCGATACGCCTCCCGTGCTCTCGGCAAAATCGAGTTGCCCAGTCCGAGTCGCAGTGGCGGATCGTTCGTGTCGACAAGTTTGAGGAGGGCCTCTGCAGTTGCCTCCGGGTCGCCACGTTCCAGGTTGGCAAGGCGAGTCAGAAACTGTTTCCGAAATTCAGCGTAAGGTTCCAGAGCATCTGCGATCTGTGCAGATTTGCCGAATTCGGTTGCGTAAGCTCCAGGCTCAACCAGTGTTACCTTGATGCCGAAAGGTCTCACCTCCTGCGCAACTGATTCGTGCAGAGCTTCCACTGCCCATTTTGTGGCACAGTAGAAGCCGATGAGCGGCAGCGCCGTGATCCCCAGACCGCTCGAAACTCCGAGTATGTGGCCGCTCCCTTGCCTCCGCAACAGAGGCAGAGCCGCTCGCAGCACCCGGACCATTCCGAGGTAGTTCGCGTCGAACAGGTTACGGATCTGCTCGTCGCTCGCCTCCTCTGTGGCCGCGAAAAGGCTTGTTCCGGCGTTGTTGACGAGAACATCCAACCTGCCGAAGTGCGCGTGGGCCTGCTGAATGACCTGAGGCACCTGCTCCGGATTGGTCACGTCGAGGGCCATTGGCAGAACCGCGTCTCCGAAGCGGTCCTTCAGATCAGCGACATCGTCTAGCTTGCGCGCCGTAGCCGTAACTTTGTCCCCGCGCTTCAGGGCGGCCTCGGCCCAGATACGGCCAAACCCACGCGAAGCGCCCGTGATAAACCATGTTTTCTTCATATTGATTCCTCTCAAATTGGCTGAGTTGTGTTTGGCTCGTACGCAGTGTCTTTCAGCCTGAATTCAGTCCTGCGCATAACGCATGTTTCTGAGATCGGTGAGGAGGTCAGGACCGCTGGGGTTCCATCCGAGCGTTGCGCGGGTCTGCGTGCTCGAAGTCTGAGCGTCCCACCCCGCGAAGAATCCAAGGAAGCCAAAATGCTCCTGGGCCTGCTCCAGTGAGATAGAAATGACCGGCACGCTCAGCCCGTGTCCGATGGCGGCGGCAATGTCTTTCAACGGCACTCCATCTTCTGCGACCGCGTGATACCGGGCTCCGGGTTGACCCTTTTCCAGGGCCAACCGGTAAAGACGGGCGACATCCGTTACATGGGCGGCGGGCCAGCGGTTGAGTCCCTCGCCAACGTACGCTGAGACGCCCTTCGTACGCGCTATCGCTACCAGCGGGGTAATGAGGCCCTGTTTTACCGTGTCGTGGACCTGCGGCAGGCGCATCACGGAGGCATGCACGCCGCGCTCGAGGAGCGCAGCAGCTGTCGCCTCCGACGCGCGAGGATACCGGGCCGAAGTCGGAATCGGTGGATCATCTTCGGTGGCTGCGCGGCCCTGTGCCTCTCCAACACCAGAAGTGACGATGAACCGACGGCTGGAACCCTGGAGCACTGCGCCGATGACTTCGATTGCGCGTTTGTCCACTTCGCAGTTCTCCGCGAATCTCGTCCAATCGTCTCGAAAATGCTGAAAGTGCCGAAAAGCTGTGTGAATCACGGCGTCAGATGCGGCAGCTCCATTGCGCAGGCTTTCCAGATCTTCCAGATCGCCGTGCTGTACCTGAGCCCCGGCGGCGACAAGAGACTGTGCGCCCGCATCGCTGCGCGCAAGACCGAGCACCTGGTGGCCTGCGCTGATAAGTTCCGGGACGATCCTGGAACCGATGAACCCTGTAGAACCTGTTACAAACACTCGCATGGGAATTTGCCTGAGCTCCTTAGCATCACAATTGACGAACGGCCGAGGCCCCGTTTAAAACGGGGACAGTCTCCAGGTGAATAGATAACCGGAGACTATCTCCGGTTGCAAGAAGTTTTGAGATGAAGAAAAAGAGTTCACAGCCTGCCCGAAAACCGCGCACAGATGCGCTTCGCAACCGTGAGCGAATTCTCGAGGTGGCGAAGGGGGCTTTTACGCGCTACGGCGCGACCACCAGCCTGGATGACATCGCCAAGCAGGCGGGGGTCGGGGCCGGTACCCTGTATCGCCATTTCCCTACACGGGATGCGTTGATCGAAGCGGTTTATCGCAGCGAGGTGGAAAAACTGGCCGCAGCAGCGCACGGGTTTGCCGCCACGATATCCCCGGTTGAGGCACTGCGTGCCTGGTTGTTGCTGTTTGTCGATTACGTCGCGGCAAAACACATCATTGCCCCGGCGCTTAACAGCGTCGCAGGAGGCCCTTCCAAGCTGTATGAGGGTTCTCGCAGCCTGGTCCAGGGAGCAATCGAAGAGTTGGTGAAGCGCGCGAAAAAAAGCGGCGAAGTGCGCAGAGATGTTGACGCTTCCGATCTACTTCGGGCCGTGATTGGCGTTTCCTATGTGGGTGCCGGCGGCGACTGGCAGCAGAGCGCGAGGCGACTGGTAGATATCCTTGTCGCCGGCTCTCGCCCAGCCAACTAAGCCGAGCAGGTTGGACGGTTTGTCAGGGTGCGGTGGCTGTCTTACTTTAACGAAGAGATAGTCTCCAACTCGAAATCACGACGCGAGAATTTTAGAAGGCGAACTCGCTGGGTTGACTAAAACTGGCCTGAGTACGGTTCAGTTCTCATAAGTCAGCTTCTGCCTCGGAGATCCTGCCTCGTGATTGCCTACTTGTAGCCTCCGAGCGCTGCAGTGACTAAGCGGAAGATTGAGCTCTTGCAGCAGCGCGCATTGTGAGCGTTGCGTCTCGCTTACAACCCTTCGGATACAAGCCCGTTTCTCGTGAAGACGACTAATCTGGTCTACGACTCCGTATGCACAAAGCAAAAGAGTTCAGAGCACATGATGGACATTAATCCTGTCAGCTAGAAATCTTCAATTTGGCGGAAGTTCGGCGACGTTCGATAAACATCGAACTGAGGTCTTCTCTAGATAATTGATTTTAAAGAGGATTGGCTCCTCAGGTAGGACTCGAACCTACAACCCTTCGGTTAACAGCCGAATGCTCTGCCATTGAGCTACTGAGGAATGTGTGCCGCTCTTGCTTTGCCTCTTATGAAGATACCAAAGGCTGCGGATTTGCGTCAAAGCCGCACGAGTTTTGCCCTACTCCCGGTCGATTGAAGCTGCCTGGGTTTCTCAATAGAGCAGGACAGCCACCCGATTCCCACTGAATACCGGTTGGTTGGAGCCACCGTCGCCCTGCGGTGCGCAGGCGCCGACAGCTGCCTCATGAAAGACTCCGCTGGCGATACGTTGTTGAAGCGGTTTGGGTAATTGCGTAACATCGGGCCCCTGCCATCGCATGAGGAAGCGGGCAAAGATGTGGCGAGCTTGTGCGGCTTCATCACTCTGGCAATAGGCACGAGCGTCCTGAGTGCCGTCGACCTTGATGCGCAGGCCTTGAGCCGCCAGCACATGAGCTACACTTGTTTCCACTTGGTTAAACGATTCGGCATCGACACCCTGAGAGTAATCCGCGACCACAAACAGGTAGCCGTGTGCGCGGACGGCACCGACGCCAATGCGATTGATACGGGAATTCATCAAATTATCGTGATGGTCGGGCGAATGCATCCATGAATCATGGACGCGATGAGGTGAGTCGGCCATGGCGATGTTTTCCTCAATCAGGCTGAAGTGCGCTCCGGCACTGGCTGCGCGCTCTGGCAGGCTGGGCTCTTCCGGATATTGATGAGAAAGCTGTCCTTCGCGAGCCATGCGCTCGGCATGTGCCTGTGCGGCCATTGCGAGAGCTTGATCCCATTGCAACGGTTGAAGGCCAGCCTCGCTGCGTGTCTGATTGGCCAGGTCCATGATGGCGTGTGCCGGGTCGTCCTGAGCCTGCGACGAAAATCGGAAAGCCATGCACGCGATAACCACCAACGCCAGTAGCAAAGGTGTCGAAACAAAGCTCTTCTTCTGAGTGATGAGCCGAATGCGAGATCCGAACATCTGCCCTGTCATGGTTTCCAATGCCTTTCTCGATCGAACTACAGCTTAGATGCGGCGAGTGTCTAAATCACTCAATTCGGAGCGTGTCTTTCTCCTGGCCAAAGAATTCTGGCGGAAGACCTATTCGTTCGATGTATTAATACAGCAGAACTGCCATGCGATATACAGTAAATCGTTCTCGTGAACGATCGATAGCGCAGTTTCCGACGGTGGCTGAACTATATCTCTTCGATGAGAGTAAGGTGGATAACTCCTGAGGCAAGTGGTTCAGTTCAGGGCCCTGCCAGCGCAGGATGTATCGTGGTCTTCGTTCGATTGAGACTGGAAGCCCGTCATCAAGTGAGCACGCCGCGCGCGCGTCTGAAGGATCGTGACTGACGGAGGCGCCAAATGTCCGAATTAAAGTAGCGAACGAGGCTTCGATCTGCGGCGGAGTCAGGACGGCCACAGATCGAGCATAGTCGGCATCGGCGAAGAGGACACCCTGGCTAGCTACGACGGCAATGCCGACATGGTCAATCCTGGGGCTCAGTAGATTGAGACGATGCTCCTGGGAATCTAACCATCCTTGATGGATGGTCGAGGTATACGAGCCTACTGCAATGTTCTCCTCGATTAAGCTGAAATGCGCACCTGCGGAACCGGCTCGCTCGGTCAGGCCAGGTTCGCCTGTGTAGCGATGTTCGATCGGTCCTTCAACCGCCATGCGCAGGCAATGCTGGAGTGCCGCATTCGCGAGCGCATCGTCCCAGGCAAGTGTTCCAACTCCGGCAGCGGCGCGAGATGCATTAGCCTGAGCGAAGAGCCATCTGGCCTCGGAAATCAACGCCTGCGGTGGTTTCGTCTGGTCGCTCGTTGCCGATTGTGTGAACAGCGGCATTGCCAGGCAAGTCCAGGCACAGAAAGCCAAATACCTTCTGAAGAACCGCATGCACCATTCAAACCCATTTTGCTGGGCGTGTCGCGATATTCTTGCAATGTCACATGGCATCCCTTTCTGTAAGTCCCAATTCAGGCACAACTCAACACTGGGCCAGTGGGCTGCGCCGTCAGCCGCTGGCTGTCATCGGGTTTCTTCTGGTGACACTCTTTGTGCTGGCGGGGTTGCTCGCTCCGTGGATCGCGCCATCGAATCCTGCGGCGATTGATTTGCTGCATCGGCTTCAGGGGCCTTCGGTCGCGCACTGGTGCGGAACCGATGAACTGGGGCGGGATACGCTATCGCGGCTGCTTTGGGGAGCGCGGCTTTCGCTGGCTGTTTCAGTTTCGGTTGTGGCTGTTTCGCTGGCATTGGGATTGGCAATCGGCGGGCTGGCAGGGTATTGCGGCGGCTGGATCGATCATCTACTGACGATATTTGCGATGAACACATTTCTCGCGCTGCCCGGAATCCTGCTGGCGATTGCGTTTGCTGCGTTCCTCGGGCCAGGTTTTCAAAACCTTGTTTTAGCGCTGGCGATTGGCGGCTGGGCCGGCTATGCGCGGTTGGCGCGCGCACAGGTGATGGCGGTGAAAGAGCGCGAATTTATTGAGGCTTCGCGAGCGCTTGGGGCCTCGGGGATGCGCATCTTCTTCCGCCACATCCTGCCGAACATGATGCAGCCTGTGCTGGTGCAGGCCGCGGTCGGCATGGGCGGCGTGATACTTGCCGAGGCCACGCTTTCATTTTTGGGACTTGGCATCTCTGCTCCAACGCCGAGTTGGGGATCGATGCTGAATGATGCCCGCTCGCATCTATTTGATTCGCCGCATCTGGTTATCTTTCCGGCCATCGCTATGGCGCTTGCAGTTCTGAGCTTCAACTTCCTAGGCGATGCGCTGCGCGATTATCTCGACCCGCATACTCGCATCCAGATGGGGCTATAGATGAAGATTGCGGTGGTTTCGGACACTCATGGGTTGCTACGGCCTGAGCTGTTGCCGATGCTTGGCGGTGCGGAACACATTCTGCATCTCGGCGATGTCGGTGATCCGGCGATCCTTACGCGGCTCGCTGAGATTGCGCCTGTAACAGCGATTCGCGGCAATGTGGACACTGACGGCGTATGTGGGCGACTGCCTGAGACTGAAGTTGTAACAATCAACGGGCAAGATCTCTACATGCTGCATGATGTGCATGATCTGGATCTTGATCCAGTGGCCGCCGGCTTTGCAGCGGTGCTCTTTGGGCATTCGCACAAACCTGAGATTCGACGGCACAAGGGTGTGGTGTACTTCAATCCCGGGTCATGCGGGCCACGGCGGTTTCAACTCCCGATTACATTCGGATGGCTGCAGGTTGCAGCAGAGGGCGAGCTGATTGCGGAGATTGTTACTCTTCCAGTCAATCCACACTGACGCTTGAATGATGCGAAACAAAAACTTAATAGGACTCAGTCGACAGATCAACTCAATTCATCTTCATTCCCGGCATAGCCGAGTGGTCCATAGAATCGTGATTGTCATCATCATTGACTGACCAGACTTTCTTGGGATCTGTCTCATATGGATATACATGCACCATCCAACCGAGGACATGTGGCAGAAACGTTCCGCCAGCAGCATCACAATCTTCGCGCGTATGAATGGAACCAAGAAGGCCAAATTTCGCATTGGGGCCGAAATATCCTGCAAACTGCCTAGGTGGCGCTTTACAAAAATTCACATGCTGATGCCAGCGCGCAATGCTCAGCGGAATGCGTTCGTTCAGCTCATCTTCATTTGCTGTTACCTTGTCGGTATACATAACGCCGACGAGCTTGTATCCACCGTCAGGTGTCTTTTTGTAGAGAAGAGAAGTCGGCTTATGCGGATCGAAATGCGTGAGAGCTTCACGGCCATACTCGGGCTTAGTGAAGTGGTAAATGGGCTGCGGAATGTTTGGCAGAAAGATGCGAAATCCGTCATTGAGGGCTTTATGGTAATCCCGATATGGCTCCATAGCCTCCTTGGCGGCAACAGTTACTGCGTCGGCTTTTGCCCGATCGCCGGATTGCATCGGTCGTAGTGAGGTCATAAACATGTGAACGGACATCTGAGACATGTCATGAACCGCAACGGGTATCAACGCAGGCGTCTGACGTAATGATGTTTGCGCAACGCTGATCAACGCGGCCGTAGTAGTAAGAGTAGCGATTGTCGCCGCCGTTATCTGAACAAGAAGCGTTGGTCTGATTCGACTCATTGATCGTTCCTTCATCTCTTCTTCGTTGATGCCCCGATCACCTCGGGCCATAGAGTCTCTCTAAGCTCCGCGGCTATGATGTCCAGTGTCGACCGCGTGATCTACCATTGCAGTGAACTCGCTCGCGATTCGCTGAGGTCGCGAATATCTTCGACAGGATCTGCACTGCAAATGGACAAGCGCCGCTTAACTGCCGCATCTCTTTTAGCCGGCCTCATCGCGTCGACAGTTTCGCTTTGGGCACAGGAAGCACGAACGCCCACACAGGACAGCATTCTCTACGGAACTGCCGATGGTCAGCCGCTTACGATGGATTATTACGCAGCAAAGGGTGAAGGAGTTCACCCAATCGCGATTATTATTCACGGCGGCGGCTACCATGGCGGAACAAGCAAGAACGGCAGCGAAGCCTATGTTGCCGACTTTCTGGCTCCTGCCGGTTATGCTGTTTTCTCTGTCAACTATCGGTTGGCGCCGAAGTATCCCTATCCCTATATGGTGTATGACGTGCAGCGCGCTGTGCGCTACATTCGCTATCACGCGAGGGAATGGAACGCGGACCCAAACAAGATTGCCCTGGTGGGTGGCTCGGCAGGCGGCTATCTAAGCAACATGGTCGGGTTGCTCAATGCTCCTGGCGATCCTAAGGCGCCAGATCCTGTTGACCGCATAAGCGCAAAAACTCAGGCGGTCGTGAGTTTATATGCACAGAGCAGCTTTGAATTTGTGCCGCTGAATGAAGATGTACATCGTTTTCTGGATTCGTTTATTGCGCAGAAGGGGCAAAAGGAAGCAATTCGAGAGGCTTCGCCGATAACATATGTTTCGAAGGACGATCCTCCGTTTCTTGAGATCCTTGGCGATCAGGACGAGTACATCCCCATGTCGGAAGCAACAAACCTGCAGACAGCATTGCACAAAGCGCATGTTCGTTGTGACATTATCGTGATTCCCGGCGGCAAGCATGGTACTGGTGGCTGGAATAAGCTGCCCAATGTCCCTGACTGGGAAAAGCAAATGACTGAGTGGCTGAACGCACGGCTGCATCATCGCGGGCCAATTGGCGAAGGTATTCGTCCACGTGTTCCGCAAACGGAAGAGAAATCCCCGTCATAGCGATGTTGTACGGCGCTATTTCCCAGGAGTCGCTGTTCGGATTGCGTAGAGCGAACCGCGCGCGCCGATGAATAGTGTTTTGCCGTCAGGGCCGCCAAAAGCGAGGCTGCTGGGGCGTTCTGAAACCTCGAGTATTCCGATCTGCTGCCCTGCGCCGTCGTAGATAAAAATCTCTCCACTGGCGATATAGACGTTGCCCGCCGTATCGCTGACAACAGATGTGCCGCCACGTTCGGCAAAGAGTTTCGTGGTCAGTTTTATGCTGCTTTCCAGTGTGTCGGCATAGGTGTGTTCGTCATCTTCGCTGGTGATCCAGTGTTTTGACCCGGGCGCAAATGTAGTGAATTGAGACGCCTGTGCATCGGCTCGCCATGTGCCGCCTCCGACCATGGCCGTGTTCGATCCAGGCGCATAGTAGTAGCTGCGTGGTTCGTCGAGAACGGTGCTTAGTATTGCCGTATTACTGCCCGGACGAAAGGTATATCCCTTGCGCTCAAGCAGCCATTCGAGATTCCATAGCTCGTTGTGCAGTCCTGACGGAAGCATCAGAGAAGAGCCGGGAGCAACAGTGGCGTTGCCTGTGACCTGTTGCGGCTTGGCGTCTGGAACGCTGAGATCGAGACTGTAGACGGCTTTCTCATATGCCATGATCAACAGCGTATGCGGAGCCACGAACCCAAGAGCCATCGGTGATCCTGGAATCTCGCCAATCTTATCTGCATTATGCGTGGCATCGTTCCAACGATAGATGACGTGCCTGACCGCATCGGTGAAGTAGACATGCCCATCCGAATCCGCTGTCAGGCCAGAGGCGTTGCTGAATCCAGTGGCAACTTTTTCGAGGGTGGCATCGTGGGCAAAGATAGCTGCGGGAATCGGTAATGGTTCAGGCGGCTTGCTGAGAGCGTGTATCACGAACGAGGTAAAGTGGTGTGCGCGAACTTGGGCGCCAGTATTGGCATTGAGAACGCTGTTGTCGAAGGCAAGCCGCGTCTGGCTGAAGACCTTCATGTTGGCAAACTGCACGTCGTCAGAGTCGCGTACGATGACCGCGTCTTTCTTCGGCAATACATTGCGCGAGACGCGGTACATGTATGTGTTGACAAAGAGCAGATGTTGCGAGTGATCAATTTCAGCCGCGGTTGCTTCAGAGCCTGCTGGATTTTCTTCTTCTGTTTGCAGTGCGTAGATGTTCCATTTGCGTACGTTGTGGAACTCAACTTCATTATGAATGTGATGTTCGCATGAGAGTTGATAAATGCTGCCCGGTGTTGAGGTATCTTCGACAAGCAAGCCAGCCTTTGAGAACGAATCATGCGTCCACAGACCACGGAATACACCGCCTCCGCCATCCCTTACCCATAGATCGGGATACTCAGTATCGAAGTACTGATTCCATGCGCCACGTGCTTGAGATGTTGGCGCCGGCTGCGCCGGCGAGAGCGCGGCTCGATAGGCTGTATGTCCGGGGAAGAAACTGACATCATCAAGCATCGAGCCAGCACTTGCTTGCCAAACGATACCCGCGGCGCGCGGATTGCCGAGGCCGCGTGCCAGGCCAATGCTGACTACAGCATTGTGCCCATCGCGCGGAGCAATGATGAGCGGAATGGGTGCACCCTCACCGGAGAAAGCTGGAGTGTCATTAAGCAACGCAAGCTGCGTCGTAACGGGATTGAGTCCGATCAACACAGTGTCTGATTTGAGACGGAGAGAACCAGTGAGCCTGTACATGCCGCTTGGCAGATACAGCACCCGATGCTTATCGATAGCGGCTTGCAGTGCGACGGTATCGTCCGTACCTCCGTCGCCTTTTACTCCCAATGCTTGAACATTGATCCAATCGCTCATAGGAGGAAGTGCAGGTATGTCGCTTGCCGTCATTGCGGGCAATTCAGCCACTTCATGTTCTTTGTGGTGCATGGCAATGCCGATTTCGCGACCATCGTCCGCAATATCGAGTCCGGCTGTGAAGGAATCCATCACATAGGTGTGCGCAGCAACGCTCAGGCCATCATTCCCATGCGCATCGCCACGCAGGAAGTTAGGCACGGCGCTGCATTCGATGCGTTCGAGCGTGACCTCAGAGCGTAGATTTTTGTCGTCACCAAGATCGATGGCTGCGCCGAGCACATCCTGCATGCGCAGATCGCGCCCGTAAAGCTGCTCCACCTGTCCATCGTCAATTTCAATGCCGACTGGCACATGCGAGAACTGATCGCGGATGAGAGTCATGCCCGCTTCCTGCGTGTGAATAGAAGCTACGCTTTGTCCCTCGAAGCTTGAATCCATCAGCAGGAACTGCCAGGCCGGAGAGGTCTTCTTAGTCAGAATTCCGTATTTGCCGCCGTAGATGTGTATGTCGCTGGCTTGATTCCCTATATCTTCAAGCGCAGCTTTCGCGGAGCCAATGTGAAAGTCCATGTGCGTGAGCATGCTGTGCTGCGCTACATGAAATCGAACGGCAACGGCGGCGGGATTGCCATCTTCGATCTCGAAGTCAATATTGTTCATGCCGCTGTAAAAGGTGAATTCGCTCGCATCCCAAATTGGTTCACCTGCAGGTTGACGCCGATCAGTGAAATGCACCATATAGTGGCTCGGGCCTTCTTGAAAGCCAGGTGTGTTCTTAGCTAACACAAAAACCGGGCGGTGTACTCCGAAGCCGATGAGGCGGATACCTTCCCATACATAGATGGTTTTTGTGATGCGATAACGGCCCTGAGGAATGAAGACGATGCCTTGATAGGTTGTCTCCTGCACGCGATTGATTGCCTGTTGAATCGCATCGGAGTCATCCGCGATGCCGTCACCTTTGACGCCGAAATTACCGTGTTCAAGATAAACGGCATGCGGATCGTCTGGCCGAAGAGGGAAGTAAGATTCAGAAGCAAAGCTGGCGATGGGAAGGAGTACGAGCAGAGCGGCGAGAGCGCGTAAGAACGGCATTTGACGGGAACTCCGGGAAGATAGCACCGATATGAAGCGCTATCCTCCGAGCCCATTCTATACATCACCACTTATGTGAAGGCAGGAATGAATTACCAGCCGAGAACATAGGAGAAAACAAGCGGCGCAACGATCGTCGCGTCTGACTCGATGATGAATTTTGGAGTCTCTTCGCCGAGCTTGCCCCAGGTGATCTTTTCGTTCGGAACCGCGCCCGAATAAGACCCGAAGCTGGTAGTCGAATCGCTGATCTGGCAGAAATACGCCCACAACGGAACGTTATCGCGTTGCAAATCCTGATGTAGCATCGGCACGACGCAGATGGGAAAGTCACCGGCAATGCCGCCTGCGATCTGGAAGAAACCAAGCGGCGTCTCGCTCGTAGTCTTGGTGTACCACTCAGCCAACTCCATCATGTACTCAATGCCGGTACGGACAGTGTGCACCATCTTTACGTCGCCGGCGATATTGTGGCCTGCGTACATGTTGCCGAGGGTCGAGTCCTCCCAACCGGGTACGAACATCGGCAGGTTCTTTTCGGCTGCCGCGAGAAGCCAGCTATTCTTCGGATCGATCTGATACGACTGTTTAAGGTCGCCAGACAGCAGGATCTTGTACATGAATTCGTGCGGGAAATAGCGCTCACCTGCCTGATCGGCGCGCATCCACTCCTTAAGCACGACATTTTCGATGCGCCGCATCGCTTCCATCTCAGGAATGCATGTATCGGTCACACGATTCATATGACGCTGAAGCAGCTTCTGCTCATCGGCAGGCGTCAGATCGCGATAGTTGGGCACACGTTCATAAAAGTCATGCGCTACGAGATTGAAGACGTCCTCTTCGAGGTTTGCGCCTGTGCAGCAGATTCCATGCACTTTATCCTGGCGAATCATCTCGGCGAGCGAAAGGCCTAGTTCTGCGGTGCTCATTGCTCCGCCCATGGTCAGAAACATCTTGCCGCCATCGTCGAGCAGCTTAACCCAGGCCTCTGCAGCGTCAATCAGCGCGGCTGCATTGAAGTGACGGTAATGATGCTTGATAAATTCCTTAATTGCCAAAGAGACACCTCGAACGGCAAAACTGCCATCCTCGAAAATATCACAATCGGATGAATTGGATATTGAGCTCACACCGCGATAGATACGGAGATTTCGTTGATGTTACTCACGGCCCTCGCGTGCGTCCTGCCAGAGATCGATGCCGCTGTCCTGGGCGTAGGAATCGATCTCCCCCAATTCGGCTGCAGTAAATTGAAGATTGTTGAGTGCATCAAGCGAGTTGTCGAGCTGCTCGACATTGCGTGCGCCTATCAGTGCCGAGGTTACGCGTTTGTCTCGCAACACCCATGCAATCGCCATCTGTGCCAGAGATTGGCCACGTTTTGCGGCAATTTCGTTCAGAGCTCGCACGCGTCTGATGTTTTCTTCATTCAGGAATTTATCCAGCATCGATGAATTTTCGGCCGTGGCGCGCGAAGTTCCTGGGATGCCGTTCAAATATTTATTGGTCAAAAGGCCCTGCGCGAGTGGCGAAAACGCAATGCAACCTGCTCCGACTTCCTCAAGCGTGTCGAGCAACCCGTGTTCGATCCAGCGATTAAGCATGGAGTAGGACGGCTGATGAATCAGCAGAGGAACACCCTCGCCGTGCAGGATTTTTGCTGCTTCGCGCGTGCGTTCCGGGCTGTAAGAAGAGATGCCGACATAGAGCGCCTTGCCCTGGCGAACAGCCTGCACCAGAGCTCCCATTGTTTCTTCCAGTGGCACATCAAACCACGGGCGATGCGAGTAGAAGATATCGACATAATCGAGTCCCATGCGCCTTAGACTGTCGTCAAGTGAGGCCAGCAGATACTTGCGCGAACCGCCGATGCCGTATGGGCCTGACCACATGTCCCAGCCTGCCTTGGTTGAGATGATCAATTCGTTGCGGTAGGGGCGAAGATCCTTGCGCATGTACTCGCCAAAATTTTCTTCCGCCGAGCCATAAGGAGGCCCGTAGTTGTTGGCGAGATCGAAGTGCGCGACGCCGCGATCGAAAGCGCGCCGGAGCATGGCGCGTCCAGTTTCAAAAACATCAGTACCACCGAAATTTTGCCAAAGGCCAAGGGAGATGGGCGGCAGAACAATCCCTGAATTTCCGCATCGGCGGAAATGTGCTCCGTCATAGCGCTTTGCATCGGCAACATAAGTCATTGGTATATGTCTCCTGGAGTCTCTGGTCGGTTCGATCAGTCACTCCAAAGTATGTCACAGCAGCTTCGCCGCCTATCTGACAGGCGCATGACAAAAAACGGATGGAGTGCTGGCGCTCAAGGGAGATCGATGCCGGCTGAGGTAATAAGCCGGATGATGCGAAAGCGATGCCCGCGAAAGGGCTCTAGCAATTCCATCATGCGCTCATCTGTACCATCTTCTTCGCCTGCAAGCGCGTAGCAGACAATGCGCGGCAGATGCAGATCTCCTGGTATCGCTGCATCGGTATCGCCTGCACCATAACCAAGCACGGTTTCCGTTGTCCATGGACCGATACCTGCGACACGCAATAGCGTCTGCCGCAACTGTTCGAAGTCCATGCCCGGCTTGAGAGAAACAAAGCGCATTTCACGCGCGAATCGAAGCAGCGTCTTGGCGCGTTTCGCGTCGATTCCGATGGACTCAAGAGCAAACTGCGGCACTGCGGCAAGAACCTCAGCTGATGGAAATGCATGAAGACCCAGCGGAGCAGGCGTGCCATAACGGTAGGCGATCTTCCGCCATTCGCGCATGGCATCGACCGTGCGAACCCGCTGCTGCAGGATCGCAGAACACGTCATGTCATATAGCCACGGCACGCGAACAACTCGTAAACCTGGAAGCAATCGATGCAGCCGTTGCATGCCAGCATCCGACGTTGAAAACTGTGCGTATCCATCTTCCTGCTGCAAGTCCGCGGCGGTTTCCGCTAACAGTTCGTCGGCGTTGTCGCCATGAGTTCGAATCACAAGTGCCCGCTTTTCATCCTTGGTGGAACGGATAATCTCGATAGCCGCAGGAGTACCACGATAGAAGAAAGCTTTGCGGAAGCAGTCGGAATGCAGCTCAGTGGTTGGATCGTATGGCCCGAGGCGTTGCAGATTAAAGGTGCGCGGAAAATGCACCGGGAAGAGATCGACGCTGGCTGTTGCTGACGGCATGTCTTGAGAACCGTTTGCGATAGAGGTCCGGCTTGGGGTGAGACGTTCAAGTCGCCTGTTGCGCGCGAAGCGCCCGTTGCCAATCGCGTACTCCAAGCATAGCCAGCAGGACGAAGACAGCGTAGAGGATGGCTGTGAGAATCAGGTGCTTGAATAGATACTCCCCGACATAGAGTATGTCGACGACGATCCATAACCACCAGTTGGCAATGTACTTACGGGCGCCCCACCAGGTCCCGACGAGACTGTAGCCGGTCAGTGCAGCATCGAACCACGGCAGGGCAGCGTCAGTATGGTGTTTCATCCAGTAGCCGAGAACGACGCTGGCAAGAGCGCCAAGTGCGACGTCCCGCAATAAGCTTAAGGACGACGGAATTCCAACACGAACAGAGCCTTCCTGCTTCTTGCCCTGCTGCCAGTGCCACCATCCGTAAATGGCGAAGGCGACGAAGATAAGCTGCAGCAGCATGTCGGAGTAGAGATGGCTCTCACGAAATTGCTCCGCATAAAGCAGACTGGCGAGGATTGTAATGGGCCAAGAGATGAGGCTGCGTCGCGTCGCAAGCCACACATCAAGCGCGCTAACTGCTGCGGCAATCAGCTCAAACCAATGCTCGTTGAACCAAAGCGTTAGATGGGCAGAAGACATCAGTGGTCGCCTCCCGAAGCACGCGGATGTTTCTCTGCCCATTCGCGCAACCATGAGAGCAGTACTTGACCTTGCGGTAAGAGAAACCATTGCGCATGGCCGAGAAAATAGCCTTCGTAGGCAAGGTACGCTTTGTTTTCGGAATGAAGAACAGAGAGGAAGTAGTCCGTCTCTGAAAGCGCAAACTCGCAATGCACAAGTGGCAAGATGGCAGCCAATGCCCGAGCTTGCTCATAGCTGAGAGGCGTGCACGATTCGTAGCCATCGAGTAGTGCGGCTAAATGATCGAAGTGAACCAGATCGGCAGTTGTGTCCTGCATGCGGAGCCATTCAATGATATTGCGCTCGATAGCTGTTGCCAGATCATGGATAGCATTCGTGCGATCGGACAAGCCGAAGTCAACGATGCTGATGACGGTTGCATCGTCTTCGTTGCTGCGCCACATCATGTTGGAACCATGGAAGTCATTGTGCGTCCACAATGGCTCCAGATACGGCAACCACGGCGTGAGTTCTCGGTACAACGGCAAAAAGAGTTCCTGCATATCCAGTCGCCAATCGCGATCCTCCGCGTAGTTGCGCAACGAAGGACGCGATGAAAGGTAGTGCTGCATGTGGAGGAAAGGAAGGTCGCGGTGTGCGTCAATCTGTGAAGACGAAAGCTCTGATTCACCTGGACCGGCGAAGATTGTGAAACTGGTGACAAGTTGCTGCGTGCGGCGCGCAGAAGCTGCGTATCCCTTTGCCGCGTGATGCAAGCGCGCGAGCGTTTCACCTGCCGCGTATGCGTGATGATTCGACAGAAAAGGCTGCCAGGAAATGACCTGCTCATACACGTCAAGCCCACGCGCCCGCGGATGCACTTCGTAGGTCCATTCGCCGAGACAAACGGATGTTTCTTCAGAAACATCTCGCAATGGTGCCTGCACAAGTTGCTGACCAGAAAAGTTGTTTTGCCGTTCCTCTTGTTCAAATGCTTCCGCCAAAAATTCGATGAAGCGATGCTCTTCGTTCAGTTCTTCGCAGGTTCTTATGAGGCTCGAGTGCCGCTTGATAAAAACCGTTCTGCTGGAAGTCTCGACGAGGCCCGCGGACGAAAAAGGACGCGGGCTACGCGAAACAATTCGCTGCCCTTCGCCTGCTTGGGGATAGCGGCGCAGCAGTTGCCGCACTTCATCCAATTCGAGCGGCGGCCAGTCGGGTGCTTCAAGGCTGCCACTCAGGCCATGAGCCATGTTCTCGCTGTCTTGAATAGCCCTTGCCTCCCCGCTCCAGCATCCAGTGTATCGGTGTACCGGTCGCAGGTTGCGTGACCACAGGCGATATGTCTCAATGGGCGAAATAGCCGCTGACGTCGAGAATCAGATTGCCTGGGCTCGGAGAGTAAGCATTGACTGTTCCGTTGACCGTGGGAACGATGGCCATGTTGGAGGTGATGGCGCTATCTGTGGCGTTCAACGTAGAGACATATGGCTGCGGCTGCCCACCTGCCCACAGGGAAAGATAACCGAAAGAGCCTGATGGCACTACTGTCGCATTGAGCACATACGCTGCGGCAGTCGTCGGCAATGCGCAAGGACTAGTGGCAACCGGAACAAGCAGTGTCCCAGGGAATGGTTGTGCGTCAGCTCTCGTGTCGATGATCCGGCATGGAGTGACGGAATAAAGAGATAAACCGTTGCTCGAAGGAGGCGCGAAATAGCCGTTGATATCGAGCACAACATCTGTGTCATCCGAGGTATAAATGGATATTTCGCCATTGCTGCCGGCAGGAACGATAGCCGCATTTGCTTCTACCTCACCGGAGGATGAATTGAGGGTGGAAACGTAGGGTTGCGGCGATCCTGTAGGCCATGTGGAAAGATAGCCGAGGGTTATGTGTGGAACCGCGGTGATATTCAACGAATAAGCCTGAGCATTTGCAGGGACGTTGCATGTGCTGGAAAGGATGGGGAATGCCCGGCTGCTATCGCCCGCAAGGTAAGGGCCGCCGAATGGACCTAAGCCGATGCGAGTGTCCGCAATGCGGCACGGTGTGAGCGGATAAAACTGTAGCGCAGACGTGGTTCCAGCGGGGACGAAATAGCCATTGATGTCGAGGATTACGTTTGTCGGATCGCTGGTGTAGATGCTGACTCCTCCGCTATTGCCCGCGAGCGTAATGGCCGCATTCGCCTTTACGCGGCCATCGGAATTGAGCAAAGAGACGAACGGTTGCGGCTGCCCGCTCGGCCAGATGGCCAGATATCCTATCGGCCCATCGGGTGCGACCGTAACATTGAGTGCATATCCGATGGCGGTCCTGGGGATATTGCAACTGCTTTGTGGAATATCGAATTCGCGTGTGCTGCGGCCTGCCAGTTCAGGTCCTCCGAAGGAGCCAGCGGGATTGCGTGTGTCCGCAATGCGGCATGGGGTGATAGGTATGAACTGGAGCGGAGTGCTTCCATTAGTCATGGTGTAACTTGCTACGGTTACTCCACTGATGGAGTAACCCGGCGCAATTGCAACCGCCTGCAAAATCGTGTTGCGGCCGACAGTCAGTGGACTGGTATACGGAGTCGAAGACGCAGTAGGGGTGCTGCCATTCGTGGTGTAGTAAATACTTGCACCGGGTGTAGCGTCCGTGATGGTGACGGTCTGCGAGGGGCTATAGGTGCCGCCGGGGAGAGAAATGACTGGCTGTGCAGTTGCGGAGGAGATGACATAGGTTGCCGATCCGGCTGGGCTGAATGAATAGCCATTGGCGATTGCGACTGCATTCAACGTCTCGCTGGAGGTTACGGTGATCGGTTCGGCGTATGGCTTCGAAGAAACCGTAGGTGTTGAGCCATCAGTGGTGTAATACATCGTGGCTCCCGTTGTCGCATCGCTGAGGGTGACTGCCTGCGCCGTCACGTAAGTGCCGGCTGGCGGAAAGAAGGTCGGCGTTGCTGTCGAAGGCGCGTAGGACAGAAGAACTTCGAGGGTGTGCGTCCTCTCGCCTCCGGAAGCCGTAATGAAGGTGGAATATGTGCCAGACGTGAGGCCAGCAGGGATGGAATACGAAATGACGTCGGTCGTGGATGTTGATAGTGAAATTATCTTGTTGGCTGCGGAACAGGTAATGCTGGATGATGCGGAACACGTTAACGTAACGGTGCCACTGAAGCCATCTTCCGGGGAAATCAGGAGTGGGACGGTTCCCGTATAAGCTTGGGAGATTGTGACTTCCTGCTGTGAGGAGGTGAGAGAAAAATCCCCTGCATTCAGTATTACGACGAGAGGGCCAGAGGATTGAGGGGAATAGTTGCTGTCGCCTGCGAAATTCGCCAGGAAGGTGTTGCTGCCATTCATCAGTTTCCATGCGGGTAGAGACAACTCCCATGTGGCAGCGGTTGTCGTTTTTTGCTGCAAGGCCCCCGTGTAGGAAACAGTGCCACCCGCTTCGGTGAATGTAACGGATCCTTGCGGCGCGCCGAATGCCGCAGTTCCCATAACGACCGCGGTCATCGATACAGTCTGACTTGACAAATAGCTGGAGGCATTGGCTGTGAGGGTGACTGCAGGCGCAGTTTTGGAAGAAAGCGACTGAACCGATCCGTAGAATCCGGCGCTTGCGTTCCAATTCGTATCGCCCGAATAACTAGCGCTCAAAGGCAAGATGCCTGCAGGGACATTGGTGAATGTTACAGAAGCTCCTTGCGTCGCGGAGTTCGCCGCTCCAGAGGCGTTGAAAGGAGACTTGATCGAGAGAGACTGGTTGCCGAGTTTGACGGTGATGGTTCCGGTCGGCAGTGCTCCGTCGAGTCCAAGATCACCATTCTTTAGTAGAATCTCGACAACGACGCTGCTTCCAGCAGGGATGGTGGTTTCCATTGGCTTTATAGCAAGCGTAGTGGTGCCGGGAAACACGGTGAACGCTGCGGTCTGCGTGGCAGCAATTGCGTTGTAACTGGCGTCTCCTGAGTACGAGGCGGAGATGGAGTGCGCTCCGACGGGCAGCACAGCGGGAATCCACTCAGCAGAACCTTCTCCATTCAGTGGGACAATGAAGGACTGCGTGGTTGCTCCGTTTACATCGGAGAAGAGAATCGAGCCAGTCGCAGACGTTGCACGTGCTCCGGAATTGGCCTCATTGACACCTGCTGGCTGGGCATCCAGATACACCTGCGAACCGTAGGGAATCGACATTCCTTGTGTCAGTGGATAGATGTTGCCATCTGCGGGGTTAAGCACCCATCCGGTTGTGATGAGCGTGGCGCGCTCTGGCGTGACCGTGATGTTGACTGGCTCAGATGTGTTTGGTGCCCATGTGCTATCACCCGAGTATTGACCAAACACCTGATAGGTGCCACCAGGCAGGTCAGACAACGATGCGCTGGCCTGTGCTGCAGTCAGCGTGAGCAGTGCAAGACCATTGGAATAGGCGGTCGCGTCAGTACTATTGATCGCAACACTCCCTGTTGGAGCGCCACTGCCCGATGAGGGCGAAACCACTGCATTTACGGTGACTGGGATGCCGTGCGCAAAGCTGAGTGAAGAGAGTGTTAGCGCCGTAGTCGTCGGCTTCAAGGTCACACGCGCCCAATTGGCGATCAGCCGGGCCACATCGACAGATCCGAGGCCTGTCGCAAGATCGTAACCTGTTCCGGCGACATATCCGCTCTCGGCATAGTTGCTCTTGGCCGGCCCTGAAGTCGCCAGCACGCAGTTCGCGGAACCTTGCAGGCAAGGAACAGCGTTGCCACCGGTTGCAATGTCTCGAAACGTATTCGCTGTCGCACTCTGATTTGCGAGTGCGTAGTAAGTCACGTTGGCGAGCCCTTGCCTGCTGTTGGTGGCTTGATTCACCAGAGCCTGAATCCCAGCCATCGCGGACGCGGCGACGGAGGTCCCGCCTGCGCTGGTGAGCACAACTGCTCCAGTGCTTGTCGTGTTCGTGCAGTCGCCTGGATTGGCGCAAAAGGGATACTTGACGAGATTCGCTCCATCTCCAGAAAAGAGAGAAAGATCAGGCACATCGCGCCGGCTATCGGCGGGAACACCGCTTCCGGTCTGCCAGACGGGCTTGGGATATCCAGTGACAGAACCCGATGTGGGATAGATCGCAGCACTGCTGCTGCCTCCTCCACCAGCAAGAATGCTTGATCGCGCTGAGGAATAAACGCCGCCATCGCTAGCATTCAATCCGAAGGCGTCGTTCCATGCCTGCTCGGGCGCAGTCTGCAACAGCGATACTGCGGGAGCAGTTGCCGATGCCATACCCCAGTACGAGCCGATCTGCGCTTGCAGAGTGCTGGGCGGCGACGCATAGCTGCTGTAGTAGAAGTCTGTGCCACCGACCGCAACATCGTACAGTGTGGATGCCACTCCGTTGACGGCCAATCCGCTATAGGCGAGGTCCTGCGTAGCTGGGTTGTCGCAGGCAGCCGATCCGCTGTCTCCCGTAGCAGCAAAGACAGTGATGCCCTGCGCGGCAGCCTGTTGCCAGAGAGCGCTCCACATGGCATTGCCTGATGCGCCAAGCTCAGATTCGCAGGCTCCGTAACTGACGCTGAGTACGCTGACCTGGTTGTCTTCAAGAGCGCGCAGGGCCGCATCCATCAGAGGATCGGTAAGGACAGAGCCAGCCGAGGTATACAGGATCACCTGTGCTCCGGGAGCCACTGCGGAGGCTTCTTCTACGTCGAAATATGTCTCTGGAGCGTCGGTGGTCTGCCCTGGATCATTGCCATCGATCATAACGGAAGGCAGGTTAGGTATAAGTCCAAAGAGCGATTGATAAGCAGCCACAAGGCTCAAGTCGATGTTGGAGTCGCTAAGAATGCCGATGCTCTGGCCGGCGCCGTTGACGCCAGATTTGTAGACTGAAGCAACGTCATACTGAACCGCGAAGTCAGCGGGCGCTAACTCGTAAGTGTTGCCTCCACCGGCCATCGGATAGGTCCATTCAGGCTGAGCAATATGCGTTTGCAGATCGTAGGACACCTGGCTTGGTGCCTGACTTGCTACATGGGCCAGAGGTCGGAGATGAACGGTGGGCGCAATCGAAATGCCGTGGATTGCGTTTGTCAGCGAGGATGGAACCTCAGGAGCTGAGGCATTCGCAATCACCATCTGCCCGGTGCCAAGGCGGTACCGATGCAGCGTGGTATGAAAAGCCTCTCGAACCTGCCCAGCAGTGCCGGAAAACTCGAGGAACATTTTGCCAGGGTGGACGCGATCCACTATGAATCCCTGAGATTGAAGCCACGCTGTAATGGTTGCGATGTCCGCATCCGAGGGCCCAAACTTCTCGCCAAATTCCTGCGGCGTTAGCCATGCGTGGTAATGAGGATTGCCGGGAGAGTTAGAGCCGGCGATGAATTGTTCCAGCGCACGCTCCTGTTCGGAAGAGCGGTTTAGCAGCAAGAGCATCCGGCTTGCAGTGAAGGAGTCTTCAACAGGTCCCAGGTCCGTTGCCCTCGACAGAATAGGTGAGACACGCCCTCCAATCTGTGCCAGATGGCTGTCATCTGCCACTCCCGGGATTAGATCGCGCGTCTGCATCGCGCGCGCTGGTGGGGTCAAAACGTAGAGTGCCATAAGTAGAACTGCGCCAAACCCGGCTGCGGATGTCTTAGACCGGATGGAGTAGTCGCGACCTCGTGACTCGTGGCGTGGCTGAGGGGGATGAATGGAAGATATGCGGGTCAAGATGCTCGCCTGTGAGAGGAGTCAGCGCGTGCCTCGGTTTGAGACAGTGAGCGCACGCCATGTGTATCGGAAAGAGACAGAAAAACTTGAGTTGGTGAGGGGATGGCGCGAGATGAGACGATCGTGTCTTCCGCAGGTTCTACTCTGTAGATAGAGGACCGATGCCCGATCAGAGCCCCACAATCTTCCTCTCGGCAGGAGAAGCCAGCGGTGAACACTACGGTGCCTTGCTGATGGAGGAACTTATTTCCCGATTTGGCTCTAGTGGAATAGAGCCGCGCTTCATCGGGATGGGTGGCAACCGAATGGAAGCGCTGGGGCTGCAGTGCATCGTTCGCAGTGAAGACGTGGCCGTGATGGGGATAACCGAAATTGTCCGGCATTTGCCACAGATTTACCGCGAATACCGGAAGCTCAAATCGGCGATTCAGACACTGCGGCCTGATATCGCTGTCCTGATCGATTTTCCCGACATCCACCTGAAGCTGGCTTCTGAATTTCAGCGTCTAGGCATTCCGGTGATCTTTTTCGTCAGTCCGCAGCTCTGGGCTTGGAAAAAAGGCCGAATTCGCAAAGTGCAGCGGTTTGTAGACCGGATGCTGGTGATTTTCCCGTTTGAAGAGCCGTTTTACCGCGAGCGCAGCGTGGATGCGCGCTACGTCGGCCATCCGCTGGCCGACCTGCCACTTCCGGCGATCACCACGGAGGAATTTGCAAAAGCGAACGGTCTCGACCCGGAACGTACCTGGATCGGGCTGTTGCCCGGCAGCCGGATTAAGGAAATCCGGCTCAATTTGCCGGGAATGCTCGCCTCAGCGCGCTTGCTGCTCAAAAATAACCATGGCTTGCAGTTTGTGCTTCCGCTTGCACCTACGCTGACGGCTATGCAGCGCCAGGAGGCACTCGCCATGGCTGAAGCAGAGGCACAGGCTTTAGGAAAGTTGCCCCTAAAATTTGTAGACGATGCTCGTGCGACGCTCTTCCGTTGCCGCGCCTCGATTGTCGCCAGCGGCACAGCGACGGTGGAAGCAGCCCTGATCGGGAATCCCTTTGTGGTGGTTTACCGGGTTTCGCCGCTCACCTACGCCATCGCTAAGAGGGTAGTAACCGTTCCCCATGTTGCCATGGTCAATCTGGTTGCAGACCAGCGTCTCGTTCCCGAGCTGATTCAGGATGACTTTCACCCGCCTGCTGTCGTCCAAGCATTAGAGCCGCTCCTGGCTGACGGCCCCGCGCGTTCAAAGATGGTTGCAGGTTTAGCCGAGGTAGGTCGCAAGCTTCGCAGCGGGCGTGCAGCGGAAGAGACAGCCATTGGAACAGTGGCCGGGGAAGTACTGGCTATGCTGCAGAACGGGAAACCGGGGATGGCGCAGGTTTAAGCTGGTTTTTATCGGTTATGGCATGGATCGTTGGCATATCTTTCGAGCCGGTACGGTTTACTGGCGAATGTCAGAAGAAGTCGAAGGAACGTTTTCAGGTTTCCGGGCCTCGGCAAACAGGCCGGACAGGACAGCGGCAGAGATGAGCAGGCACAGCAAGTTTTCCATTCGGTGCAGTCGTTTTTTTCAGTTCAGCACGCTTTCATTGGTTCTCGGAACTCTGATTTTTACGTTGCCGGCCGCTGCTCAGTTTTCGCGTACGGCCAATCGCCTCGTTATCACCGGCTACGTAATTGACGCCGAACTGGACACGACTGCTCACCACATTACGGCGACCGCGGTCGTTACCTTTACTGCGCCTGCCTCAGCCGATGAGGTCACGTTTGGCTTTCACCCGGCGCTGAAGCTGACCAAGGTCACGGATGACACGGGTAAAGTCCTGACCGGTGACCGCACCGCGGATGGCAGCATTCGCATTACGCCCGCAACTCCGTTTGTCGACAAGCAGCCTGTGCACTGGACTTTTTCTTACGAAGGCACGATCACCGGCAATGAGGATGGACCGGTTGAGGGACTGAAGCTGGCCGCTATTCAGGAGCCGATCACCTACCTGTTATATCCCGGGCGATGGTTTCCCACGACCGGCTATCAGATCGACCGGTTCACCGCTGAGATGCACATCAAGGTTCCGCAGGGCATGCAGGTGATCGCCAGCGGCAAGATGGGGCAGTCGAAATCGGTGACGCTCTCCAATGGCAAACCAGGGGATGAGTACGATTTCGATTGGAAGAAGCCCGGTTTTCCCGGAACAGTTATCGCGGGGCGGTTTGTCGCGCCGGTATCTCCAATGGGCGCGCCCAATGTGCATGTCTATCTCACCGTGAATCATCAGGCTTCGCGCAACGACCTGGCAGCGACTGCGGCTCGCGAATTTGAGTTCTTCACGCAAAACTTCGGTGAACCCGAGTCTATTCATCTCAACGTCGTCGAAATCCCGGACGACACACTCCCGGCTATGTGGGCTCCTGAAGTGGCTGCAATCATGGGTTCGCGTGTTGCGGATAAATCGGGCATTCGCCTGCTTGCCAACACCATTGCCCATCAATGGTGGGGCTCTGAGGTAAGCCCACAGACCATGAATGACGCCTGGATCACCAATGGCATGTCGCGTTACGCCGAGCTCATGTATGTGGAGGATGAGAACGGTAAGACTGCGATGAGGAACGCCATTGAGGATGTCTCTGCCGGTGCGCTGGCTTATGACACGACGCCACTTTCAAGCGCCGGAAGGCTCAATCCATTCTCGCCAGAGTTCCAGTCGATGACGCTGGAGAAGGGCGCTATGGTCTTCCACATGCTTCGCTGGGAAGTGGGCGACGCCATGTTTAAGAAGATTCTCGTCGGAGCGCTTAGCCAGTACACCGACCGCGGCATGCGTTCGGCAGACTTTGAAAAAGTGGCCGAGGCGCAGAGCCAGCAGAATTTGACTCCGTTCTTTGCGCAGTGGATAGACGGAACCGGCGCGCCGCAGTTTGTGAAGAAATACGCCGTCTACCGGCTGGGCAACAATAAGGGATTCCGCACCATCGGAGAGATCCAGCAGGATCTGGATCTCTTCCGCATGCCGGTTGAACTGCGTGTTGAGACCGATGGCAAAACAGAAATGAAGCGGATCGACGTTGTCGGTTCCGACTCAAATTTTGTCGTCGATACCTTCGGACGTCCACGGCATATACAGATCGATCCGGATGATTGGGTGCTGCAGTCTACGCCCGACTTACAAGTTCGTGTTCAGATTCTCAAGGGGCAACAGCTGGTGGCGCAGGGTGACCTTGCAGGCGCACTGCAGGAGTATCAGAAGGCGCTGCAGGCTAACTCGCAAAGCTCTCTGGCCAGCTATCGCATCGGTGAGGTGCTCTTCGCGCAGCGAAACTACCAGGCCAGCGCCAATGCTTATCGCGATGCTTTGCGTGGCGATGGTGATCCACGTTGGACCGAGGTCTGGAGCCATATTCAGCTTGGCAAGATCTTTGACGTCACCGGCCAGCGGGACCGTGCCGTGAATGAATACCGCCAGGCCGTGCAGACCAATGACAATACGCAGGGCGCAGTAAATGAGGCCCGCCTGTATCTGCAGAAGCCGTATCAGAGACCGGATACAGAGTAGTAATTCCCTCCCCGTAGATTCAGCACAAATAAAGAGGCCCGGAGATGATCCGGGCCTCTTTATTTGATGCGGTCTATCTACTTCAGAGTGTCGTAGAGTGGCTGCGCGGGAGTAACCGCGGGCTCATCCTTTGCCACCGTAATTGCCAGTACGCGGACCTTGTCATTCTCAGGCAGAGTCAGTGTCCTGGTGTGCGGCGGCAGATACACCGGATAGGCAAAGAGGTAGCTGTACTGGTAAGGCTCATTCAAGCCATCTGGCGTGTGATGGTGCGAGACATACCATCCCAGAGTTGCCGGTTTGATAAAGCCAGGGCGAAGACCGAGGTAGTCGTCCGGATAGCTGGGCGACCAGTCTGGTGATCCGCGATAGGTGATATCGGGCCAGGTCGCGTGGTTGGCGGAAACTGCCCAGTCATGCTTCAACTCGACGGTCCGCTCCGGCTGTCCGAAGCGTCCGCCGACCTTGATGCTGTCCGGCTCCGGCTTCCACAACCGTGTATCCCACTGACCGATGAAACCACCCCAGTTTTCGATGTCCAGGGTAGCCGGATTGCTGCCCACGCGGAATGTGGCCTTCTGGTCTCCATCTTCAGAAGCCGCAAGAATATACACCTTGTTGAAGCCCCCTTCAGGCAGTTCGATCTTCTGCCCCTTGGCGACCACTGCGTCCGGTGTCCCGGTCGCCGCATGAGCCAGGTGGAAGTCCGTGCCATTGAAGTGCAGATCGCCGGGCAGCATTTCGGCGGGCAGAGCATCGCCTTTCGAATCGAATCCACCCTGCGAATGCGTGTCGTCATTGCTGGCCGCAGCCAGGTCATAGTTCAGTGTGACCGGTTCGGACTGAACGCTTTCGAGATGAGCTGGAGCCGCGCCAAGCTTTAATGCAAAGGTCAGCGGCTGGTATCCGTTGAAGGAGGCATCAAGCACGCCATCGTTCACGGTAGCGCTGCCAAGCGGCAATTCCTGCCCGTTGATCGCGCGTGCTGATTCAATGGGACCGGCGAACTTCACATGCACATCGGAGGCAGGTTTGCCATCCAGTTCCACCATGCGGATGACAGTCTCGTCGCTCTTCTCAGCTTTCTTGAGGCCGAGGATGCGGATACGAGGATTGTCGACCGTGACGATGGAGAACGACTTGCCCAACGAGCCGGAGTGCTTGCTCGTTTCAAACGAAACCAGCGGAGTGCTCAGGCGATAGCCCTGCCAGTCGGTCTGTCCCTGGCGCCAGTCGCCTTCATGCCCCGCGAGCCCGAAGAGGATCTCGTGGTGACCCCAGTCCTGGTTGAGCTGATCGCTGTAGCCAGGACGGCGGTTAGGGAACTTCGGATCGGGTGGTGGGAAGCCGGGCGTGCGAATGAGCGTGAGACGAATGGTGTGATCGTCGCGCTTATCCGAGCCGTTCTTAACGTCTGTGAGAATTGTCGCGCCGTACGAGCCGCTCTGATCGGTCAGATCGATCCAGTGATGCGAGGCAACCTCGAACTGGCGATCATACGCGGTAGGCCGTTGAATGGTACCGACTTCCCAGTTGTATGTAGCCATGTTGTTGGTTGCCGAAAGCGGGAAGACAGCCTTGAGATTGGACGAAAGAGTCTTCCAATCGATCGACTCGCCAAATTCGACGCGGTTGCCGGCATCACCCGCCGAGAGCCGCACCGTCTGTACGAACTTCGATCCCTTCGTCTCGCGCGAGACTTCGACAGCCACACGCACTGGACCATTCTCGACCACGCGGATTTTTGCTGGGCCAGAGACGTAAGCGGTGGGTTCAGCTTGCTCCTGATCGAAATCCATGTTCCATGCCGGCCATTGTTTCGGCGCATCGTTCATCAGTGCCAGCCGGAAGGGAGCAGAGAGCAGTTCCTTATTGATCTTTTTGTCGAAGATGCTCGTCACATCGCCGTCGGAGTTGATATGAACGCGATAGCGCGCATTCTCAAGCGACGATTCGCTGACGTGCAGCTCCCTAGAGTGCTCTTCTGATGCGGCGGGCTGTATGTCATAAACCGCATAGCCAACCGAAGGCGTCTTGGCGAGGAACAGTACCTTGCCGTCTTCGACCTGCGATGGAGTCGCCTTGCCGTCAGGGCCAATAACCTTGACAGCTTTGGGCGTGCCTCCAGGGAAGGCAACGTGTGCTTCGACAACGTCTTCGCGCGGGATATTAAGCGAGTTGAAGACAACCAGAGGAACGCCGTGCACCTCAGTGTTCATGCCGGAGGCAACCGACTGCGTTGCATCGGTGAAGACATCGGCGAACTGATTCGAGGCGATGATGTCGTCGTTCCACGCGAACTCATAGGCACGCGGTGTAGCGGTCCCTGCGCCCGTGTCGTGGAACTGCCCGCCCATCACCAGGAACCACGCATCATTGAGCCGTTTCTGCGGATAGGGCCTTCCACCCATCCAGCTCGCAGCAACCGATGCTTTTTCCGCCTCGTCGGCGAGAATCTCATTCTTGCGATTCCAGCGCTTGTGATAAGCCTCTGAGGTCAGCGAGCCGGCAGAGTGGTTGATCAGTTCCAGATCGCCCTGGTAGCTTGGCATGCGAGACTGCATGTCCGGTTTGATGTCCAGGAACATCTGGTCTGCTGCTGCTGAGATCACATGCAGCGGGCCGGTGCCCATCTGTACTTCCGGACCTGTGGTCTTGGCGGCCTGGTCCGCATTCGGACCAAAGGCGCTCATGGCGCTGCCGGGAGTTGGCAGCACCGCATCCGTCTTGTCCACCGTGGCTTCCAGCAGCTTCACCGATTCCTCATCCACAGCACCGCCGATATCGCCGGTGCCAACGTAGTGATAGTCGGCGAAAACGCCCGTAGCCTGGCCGTCGATGTTGACGCGCTTCACCCAGTCCTGTTCCTGATTATTCTCAAGGAAGCGGCGCATCTGCGGCGTTGCATCTGGAGGGATGACGACCGGCGGCGGCTCTTTGCTAAGGTCTGTGCGAATCCGGCTGCCGTAGCCACCGGGATTCAGAGCAGCCAAAATCGTTTCGCCATCGGGACCCTTCCAGATGCCTACATTAAAGGGAATGCCCTCTGGCGTCTGTTCGGCAGAATCCGGACCACCAACTTTAGGCGCAGGCTGCCATGCGGCGCTCAGCTTCTGCGTTGAGAAGCCCTTTACGCCTGACGCTGCGAGAATCGTTGGCAAAGAGGCAGGGAAGCCGAAGCAGTCCGGCAGCATATATTCAGCGCTGGCCTTGCCAAATTCATCGCGGAAATAGGTGTTGCCATAGAGCACCTGCCGGAAGATCGACTCGGCGCTGGGCAGGTTCACGTCACCCTCTTCTACCGAAGATCCGGCCGGGTACCAGTTGCCTTTGGCAATATATCCCTTCATGCGCTCGTAGTCGGCGGGGAAATACTCCTTCATCAGCCGGTAACGGTTTGCGCCAGTCCAGTTGAAAACATAGTGGGGATACTTATCGATGTAGTCGAAGTTGACCTTCATCGTTTTCAGCAGGTATTCACTGATAACCTGCGGAAACTCCCAGCGCCATTGCGTATCGAGATGGGCATAGGGAACAACGTAAAGCGTTGGCTCCTTTGTTATATCTGGAGCTTGCATTGTCTGAGACGGGGCATTCGCGGCGAACGAGATCGCGAGGGCCAGGACGGGGAATATCCGCGAACGGCGCATCATGATTATCTCCGAGTGGAAACGATACCATACCAGTGCAAAGGCTGAGAATTAAATTCAGGTTTACCCGGGTTTTACGGCGTATTCGGCTTTCCACCAGCCGGGCTGGGATAGGCCTTTTCGACGTCATATTTCAACTGCTGGAGCAGAAATAAACTGGGGGCAAGTAGCCCGTTGTCCATCTGCGATCTCCAGATCGGTCCTTTGAGTTTGCCGTCTTGCCCAAGCGTGTAAACCCGCAGTTCATCTTTCTCGCGTTCCGTATCGGCAGGATTTGTCGCACTGCTTTGCGATGCGTCTGCCGGATTCTGGATTGGAGTGCGGCCAGGAACCGGTCCGGTACTGGGCGAGTTGCCCGGAAAGCTGCGGCCGTTAATATATTGGCCTCGATATACGACCACGATCAGGTCTGCATCCACACGAGCGCTAGCCAGGGAATAACGACCCCAATCTTGAATTCCATCCTGCATATCCAGAATGGCGTCACGCTGGTCGCGGTTCAGGCGCAGGTCGGTCAGGTCCCCGTAGCGAGACTCGACGAAGACTGTTTTCGCCTTCTCGAACTGTTCTGGAAGACCCGGTTTCTTGGATTTCGCCTGCGAGATTGCAGCGCCGGTGAAGACAATCAGTAGCAGGACCAGCAGCTTGCGTAACATTGCATCTCCACCAGAGGGTAGCCAAATGAGAAGAAGCGTCGACGGAAGCATCAAATAGCACAATAAGCATACGCTTGACGTTTCAGTTCTGCTTTACTCCTGCGTCGAATCACCCTTAACCTCACCGCTACAATAGGACTGTATCCAGTTGCCGGAAAAAACCATCCAAAATACATGGCCGACGAGAAAAATAAGCCCAAACGAGCCGACGACGAGATTAGCGGCAAAACCTATGACGCGCGGCTGATGCGGCGTCTCGCCGGGTATCTCGGGCCGTATCGAATTCAGGCGACGGTCTCGGTCATCGCAGTCATCCTCAAAGCGGGTTCGGATGTCGTCGGCCCTTATCTCGTTAAAGTAGGCCTGGACCGCTATCTGACCCAGCGTGCAGCTACTGCGGGCGTTGCCAGCAGCAACTGGCTCGGCTCGCGGCTCAGCAATGATCCATACGTAGGCCTCGGCCAGCTTGCAGCGATGTATCTGGGCGCCCTGCTGCTCGCCTATGCCTTTGAGTTCACGCAAACCTACCTCATGCAGTGGACCGGCCAGAAGGTGATGTTTGACCTGCGCAGCGAAATCTTTCGCCACATGCAGCGCATGCACATCGGCTTTTTTGACAATCACGCCGTTGGCCGGCTGGTGACTCGGCTTACGTCCGACGTAGACGCCATCAATGACATGTTCACCTCGGGCGTGCTGTCGATGATCGATGATCTCTTCGCGCTCTCCATCATGGTCATCGTGATGCTCAACATGAACTGGCGGCTCGCACTGCTGACTCTGAGCGTGCTGCCGGTCATCGTTCTAGTCACGCATCTGTTTCGCAAAAGCGTGCGTGAGAGCTACCGCCGCGTGCGTGCTGCTATCGCCCGCATCAACAGCTTTACCCAGGAACACATCAGCGGCATGAGCGTAGTGCAACTCTTTAACCGCGAAGAGCGCGCCTTTAAAGACTTCACTGCCGTCAATGAGCAGCACATGGTCGCGTTCAAAGACACAATCTTCGCTTACGCGCTCTATTACCCTGCTGTCGAAATTCTTTCTTCTATCGCCATCGCCTTCATCGTCTGGCGCGGCGGCTTTGGTGTCATCAATGGCGCAGTCACCATCGGCGTTCTGGCGGCGTTTACGCAATACTCGCAGCGCTTCTTCCGCCCCATCATGGATCTCAGCGAGAAGTTCAACATCCTGCAGGCAGCCATGGCCGCCTGCGAACGCATCTTCAAGCTGCTCGATACCCCCGCCGAGATCGTTTCTCCCGTCGAGACCAAAGCTGGTGACGCCAGCAACCGCATCGAGTTCCGCAACGTCTGGTTCACCTATCAGCTACTAGCGGAAGAACAAAGAGCGCAAATAGCATCAGCAAGCGCATCCGAGCTTGCTGCGATGAACGATATTGAGTGGATTCTCAAAGATGTCAGCTTCACCATCGAGCCTGGACAAACAGTCGCGATTGTTGGCCACACGGGCGCGGGCAAGACTACGTTGACAGGGCTGATGATGCGCTTCTATGACGTAACACGCGGCGGCATCTATCTCGACGGAATCGACCTGCGTGAGCACGATCTGAATACACTACGCCGCCATTTCGCCGTCGTATTGCAGGACCCTTTTCTCTTTACCGGCACGATTGCTGAAAACATCCGGCTGGGCGAAGCGGAGATTACAACAGAGCAGATGGCTTCAGCGGCAAAAGACGTCAATGTGCTTGAGTTTGTCGAAAGTTTGTCCAATGGCTTTGAAGAACCCGTGATCGAGCGCGGCAACTCGCTTTCGACCGGGCAGAAACAGCTCATCAATTTCGCCCGCGCTCTGGCGTATGATCCGCGCATCCTGATTCTTGACGAAGCCACGTCGAGCGTCGATACCGAAACAGAGCAGAAGATTCGCCTCGCGCTTGAGCGCATGGTTGAGGGACGCACCTCGGTCCTCATCGCGCACCGCCTCTCCACTGTGCAGCGCGCCGACATCATTCTCGTCATGCACAAGGGTCAGTTGCGCGAGATGGGTTCGCATCAGCAGTTACTCGCACAGCGCGGCATCTACTGGAAGCTGTATCAGCTTCAATACAAGGATCAGGAAGTTGCCAGTGCGTCGATCTCGATCGGCCCTGCGGTTGGTTCGGGATTGGTCGCCGGGCTTGCTCCCGAACTGGCTTCCGGGGCGAAGATCGGAAGCTGATTGCACTGGAAGCACAATCCTGCATCTCAACAGTTGAGCTTTGTCCATACACTGAAGAGTGGAATACCTCACTGTTCCAATCATCCTTGCAGCGCTTGTCACGCTCGCCCCGTATTTTGCAATCGCGTTCTGGGGTAATTCAGTAACACGCTCAGTGCAACGTTGGCCGATCTTGCTGCGCGTTCTGCTCCCTGCGGTGCTTTGCATCCCCTATCTGTTGGTCAGCATTTCAGCCGAGAGATTCCAATGGCAGTGGCTCGCTCTTTATGCGGTGCTTCCTGTTGCGATCGCCTTTCTGCTCACGCAGGCGCGTGGCATCGATGTGCACAAACGAGGCAATTGGCGGGACTGGCTCGTCCTGGTTCCGTTGGGCCTCGCTGTTGATTTGCGCTGGTTCGAAGCTGCATGGCCTGCGCACCTTGCCGTCTTCAACAAAATCATTCTGCTCGATGCCGGCATGTATGGCTTCATCGTTTTGCGCGAACTGGAAGGCGTTGGGGCCGATCTCCGCATCCGCCTACGCGATCTTTGGCCTGGGCTGCGTGAGTTTCTCTTCTACACCCCCATCGCGATCACGCTCGGACTAAGCATGGGATTTCTGCACTGGCACGCCGTCTGGTCCACACCATGGTGGTTTGCTGGTGCGTGGATCTTCACTTTCCTCTTTATAGCTGTTCCTGAAGAGCTCTTCTTTCGTGGATGGATGCAGAATCTTATGGAGCGGCGCATCGGCCGTCTTCCGGCCCTTCTTTTGACCTCAATATTGTTTGGTTTGTCGCACTGGAACAAGCGCACAACCGGTTTTAACTGGCAATATGTGGCGCTCGCGGCACTGGCCGGTATCTTTTACGGTCGCGCGTGGAGGCAAAATCGGAGAGTCGCGGCATCTGCCATCACCCACGCTACGGTCGATACGGTATGGTCGATCTGGCTCCACTAGTCGGCTCGGGCTCCGGCCGCGAATGCGCGTGTGGCCGGTAGGTCATGTATCCATAACCTACGCGCATATTGTGATCAGCCCGGCCCGGAATCGTGAGCGCGATACAGATGCCGAGAATGGCGTGCGCGATAGCCGGCATGTAGAAATTGCGATAAGCAAGAAACGTAGCGCATGCGACCATGCCCCATATCATCGTCAATGGGGCCAGCACAGGATTGGGCAAATGCGTAATTGCAAAGCAGCATGCAGTGGCGGATACTGCCATCCACTGCTTGGGCAACAGGCGCGTCAGGCGTAGCAGGAAAAAGTTGAGCAGCACAAATTCCTGCAGAAAAGACCAGAGGGCATAAAGCCAGAATCGTTCAAAGAACACGTGTGGAGTCCGAGGAATGCGCAGCATGCCCGCACGATGCGAAAAATAGATGGCGAGTGCAGAAAGTGCGATGGACACCAGGGGAATCCATAAGGCTCGCCAGAAGTGCGCGACGCGATATCCCATGGCGAGTACGCCGTCAAACGAACGCCATGTAGATAGAGTGATCCACATCAAAGCGGCATAGGACAGCCATCGTTGATACGGCATCGCTGTCCAGACAGCTGCTAGAATCAGGCCAAACGCAACTGCGAATTCGATCAGATCGCGTGCGAATCTCGCATCTTGTACCTTGCCTCCCGTTTCCTGCCTGGACTGGCCTACGGAAGGCAAAACTGGAGGTAGATCAATTGCCGCCATCGGATTGAGCCGTCTCCATAATCAGAATGGACGCAGAATTCCCGTACCCGGAATATTTGTTCCGTTCGAAACAATTCTGCGTTCGTTGCAGGCCTTTTTGAGGAATCAATCTATGCCTGTGTCTGAGTAGATGAGAAAATAAGAGGGGATGGCAGCTTCACTCAGGCAAACTTCGGGGCTTTATTTTTCCGTTCCATTCTGCCGGTCAAAGTGTACCTACTGCAATTTCGCTTCGGGCGTTTATCCGGCTTCGGAGCATAGTAAGTACGTTGACCGCCTTGTCTCCGATCTCAGTGCCGCGCCGGCATGGGCACGGTCGATGCAAGTCACGCTTTCTCGGCAGGTGGATACGGTCTATTTCGGCGGCGGCACGCCGAGCCTGCTGTCAGGCGATCATTTCCGGCAGATTTTCCGCGCGATTCGCAATGAGTTTATGTTGACTCGCGACGCAGAGATCACAGTGGAGTGTGCTCCTGGGCAGTTAAGCGACGCCACACTGGGCGCGATGGTTGAGGTTGGTGTCAATCGCGTCAGTCTCGGTGTACAGTCCTTCATCGATGAAGAGGCGCATCGCAGCGGTCGGCTGCATTCCCGGGCGCAGGTGCTCGATGATCTACACCGTCTGCGCAGTGCAGGCATCAACAATCTGAACCTGGACCTGCTTGCCGGACTTGCCGGGCAGACGCTCCAATCCTGGCGCGAATCACTGTCGGTTCTGATCGATACCGGCGTTCCGCATGCCAGCGTTTACATGCTTGAGATTGACGAAGAATCGAGGCTCGGCAGGGAATTGCTCTCCGGCGGTGCACGTTACGGCGCGGAGCTGGTGCCAAGCGACGATGCGATTGTGCAGATGTACGAAGAATCCGTGGAAGCCTTGTCCGAGGCTGGCCTGAAGCAGTACGAAATATCGAACTTTGCGCAGCCCGGCCGGGAATCAGCGCATAATCTCCGTTACTGGCAGCGCAAGCCTTACCTCGGAATCGGCCTGGATGCCAGCTCGATGCTGCCTGCAGAGGATGGCTCTGTCCTGCGCGCCGCCACAACTGCGGATCTCGACGAATTTCTTAAGCATTCGGACAGACAGGAGCCGATCATCGAAACCTCATGGCTGGGGCCAACGCAGCAGATTGAGGAAGCGTGGTTTTTGGGCCTCCGGCGCAATGCCGGGGTCTCTTTTGCCGCACTGCGCAAAGAGTTTGGAGCGGAAGCTGCAGACCCATCGATTGCCATCGCGCGACGCCTCGCAGACGAGGGGTTACTTTCAATCCAACGTGGTAAAGCAGCTCTTACGTCTCGCGGACGATTGATTTCCAATAATGTCTTTGCTGAATTTCTCGGTCTGGGCCGAGGCTGGTCCGTCGAAGAAGAAGATTGCGCCGAAGCCGTCGCGCATTAATTAAACTGCTCTTTTCATCTTTCTGAGGAGCATTCTGTGGCATACAGCGGTTCTGCCGAAGCACCTTCCTTTGATTCTTCCAGCCTGATTGACCTGCGCAGTGATACCGTCACCCGCCCCACCTCGGCCATGCGCGCCGCGATGGCTGCTGCTGAAGTAGGCGACGACATCTACGGCGAAGACCCGACCATTAATCGCCTCGAAGCCCGCGCGGCGGAGATTTTTGGTCGCGAAGCCGCCGTCTTTGTTCCCAGTGGAACCATGGGTAACCAGATCGCGCTGCGCCTGCACACGCGGCCCAATCAGGAGATTATCTGCGAGTCGCGTGCCCACATCCTCGATTGGGAGATGGCGATGGCGGCAACCTTTTCCGGATGCCTGATTCGCGCCGTTGCTTCTCCGGCAGGCTACCTCACGTGGGAACAGATTGCTCCGGTTGTGCATGCAAAAGGGAGCACATTTTCCGCCGCCACCGGTCTGATCGAGCTCGAAAACACAGCGAATCTGGCCGGTGGTATCGTCATCCCCTTGCCCGTGATGGAAGAGGTCCTTCACGAAGCCCACAAGCGCAATCTGCCGGTGCATCTTGACGGCGCACGCATCTTCAACGCCGCGACCACGTTGGGCGGCGACATATTCGAGAATGTTCGTACTTTAACTCGCAGCTTCGACACGGTCATGTTCTGCCTGTCAAAAGGCTTGTGCGCGCCGGTCGGCTCCATGCTGGTGGGTAGTAAAGATGCGATCGATGAAGCCCGTGTCTACCGCAAAGCTCTCGGTGGCGCCATGCGCCAGGCCGGCGTGCTTGCGGCAGCCGGTCTGATTGCTTTGGAAGAAATGACCCTGCGTTTGCATGAAGACCACGCCAATGCAAAGTTGCTGGCTGAGTCTCTCGCCAAACTGCCTGAAGTGCAGATCGATCCGGCAACCGTCGAGACGAACATCGTGATCTTCAACCTGAATAACCGCTCCGCTGCCGAGGTCACTTCCGGGCTCAAGGCGCGTGGCGTGCTTGCCGGAGCAACAGGGCCGAAGTCCGTTCGACTGGTAACGCATCATGATGTCGATCGAAACGCCTGCTTGAGGGCAGCAGAGATTCTTGGGGAAGTGCTTGAGGATGCAGCGGTTGCAGCCCGATCTTAGGTCGCGTATGCGGCTTTGGCGCAGAATTCACAGCATTTCCATCTTCTCGCGCAACTAAACGGTGGCATAAGACGTTCAAGGGAGCAAGAGCCTTAGCCCAAACTGGACGGATCAGGGGCGGGCAATATTCATCAGGAGGAATCGCTCGTCGTGAAGAAATTTCTTCCAACATTGATTTTGGCTGCAGCGCTGCTCCCTGCCGCTTCTTCTTTTGCGCAGGTTGTCGTCCGTGTAGGACCGCCCGCCCCGATCGTTGAAAGACGTCCTGTGGCCCCCGGCCCGGGTTTTGTCTGGATTGACGGCTATCACCGCTGGGATGGTGCCCGCTATGTTTGGGTGCCGGGCCGTTGGGATCGGCCGCCACGTCCGCACGCGCGTTGGGTACCGCATCGCTGGGAGCACCGTCATGATGGCTGGGTGCTTGTCGAAGGACACTGGAGATAGTTCACTTCTATCGGATCAGCAGGAGCGAGGCTACGGCCTCGCTCTTTTGTTCCTGGCGCTTAATCCTTTTCTGCTTGCTTGATCTTTGCCAGGAAATCTTCGTACCGCTGTCCTGATTCCTGAGTAAAAGTCTCTTCCAGAATGCGTAGATTCTGAAAACGATCGGCTCGGAAACTCCGAAAATCGACTCGCATCTCGCACCACGCCACCAGAGTCCAGACTCTACCCCAGAAGAGCAGCGCCAACGGGCGCAGCCTTCGGTCTGTAACCTGTCCTTTTTCATCGCGATAGCAGACTTCGATCTTGCGGGAACCATCAATCGCCGCACGCAGATGCTCAAGCGTTTCGCGGGTCGAACTGACGGTGCTCAGCGCCACGCTCGGTACATAGAGCCGCACCGCGTCAATGCGGTCGCGCAGCCCGCTCGTCAGCACAGCTTCAATCTTTCGCAGGGCATCGTTCGCGGCAGCGGCCAGATCCGGATCTCCCCAGGTCGCCACCATTCGGCTGCCGAGGACTAACGCCGTGATTTCGCGAGGGTTAAACATCAGAGGTGGCAGGTCGTAGTCGCGGCGCAGGGTATAGCCGACGCCAGCTTCGCCCATGATCGGGACACCGGAGAGTTGTAGATCCTGCACATCGCGATAAACCGTGCGCTCCGAAACCTGCAGCTTCTGCGCCAGGCTGCGGGCAGTTTGCAGCCTGCCGGCACGTAATAGTTGAACGATTCGAAAAAGCCGGTCGGCGCGGCGCATGAGGGCATCCTACCGCAATCGGTCGTAAAAGTTGGGATTCGCAAAGAAATCCCGCCCTTCGCAACAGCTCCAAAAGGCGGGATCCAGAGGAAAAAATTGCTTAAAACGTGGCATGAAGACCTACACGATTGCCATCCAGATCGCGAAACTGCGCAATCCAGCCCATGCCACCCGGTAACTGCGCCACTTCCTGCAGTACCTCGCCGCCGGCCGCCTTGGCCCGCTTCAGCACGCCGTCGATGTCACCATCGCAGTTGAGATATACGACAGTCCCATCAGTTGAAGGACTGACCGAGGACATTTCCGCCAGCGCGCCAGTGACGGCCTCGTCGCTGGTTCGGGGAAACATCGCAATTCGAGGGAACCTGGCATCGGTTTTCAGATCCGTGCCAAAGGCGATTTCGTAGAACTCCGTCGCTCGTTCGAGATTGGTGACAGGCAGTTCAAACCAGACCATGTTGTTGGCCCGGCGGGTTTTAACGGGTTCGGTCATCAGGGTAGTCATCGTTTTCTCCGGGCGCGAAGTGTCACGCTTGAAAACTATCTTGCCCTACCCCTGCTGACAGCATTGTGTCAGTAGGTTTCCGATGCAGAATAAATGGTCGCCAGATTGTCCCTCAGCTACTGATTTATCTTGTTCTGATCATTTCGATTGACGCCTTTTTTATCTATGCAACATCTATACTTGGTATATGCCGAAGTACTCTATTGTTGTCCCTTTCCACAATGAAGAAGAGAATGTAACCCAGCTCTACGCCCGCCTCAAGTCCGTAATGGAACAGGTCGGCGACAGTTTCGAGTTGGTTCTTGTGGACGACGGATCCAGCGACCGCACCTATAAGCTCCTTGAAGAGATCGCTGCAGTCGACAGCCGTGTGCTGGTCGTTAAACTCCGCCGCAACTTCGGCCAGACCTCAGCTCTCGCCGCGGGCTTTGATAATGCCTCGGGCGACTTCATTATCGCCATGGACGGCGATCTGCAGCACGACCCCAACGAGATTCCCAACTTTATCGAGAAGCTGGACGAGGGTTACGACGTAGTCTCCGGCTGGCGTAAGGAGCGCATCGACAACTTCGTCATGCGCCGCATTCCCTCCCGCTGTGCCAACTGGCTGATGGCCAAGCTCTCGGAAGTGGATATTCACGATTTCGGCACTACATACAAGGCCTACCGCCGCGAGATCATTCACAATATTCCGCTTTATGGCGAGATGCACCGCTTCATTCCGGCGCTAGCCGCCTGGTACGGCGCCTCGATTTGCGAGATTCCGATCAAGAACGTGATGCGCCAGCGCGGCAAGAGCCACTACGGCATCGGCCGCACCTTCCGCGTCTTCTTCGATCTGTTGACCATCCGCTTCCTGCTCAAGCATATGAGCCGTCCGCTGCATTTCTTCGGCGGATTCGGGGCACTCGGCATCGTTACCGGTTGCTTCTTTTCGCTCTTCCTGTTGCTCACCAAGCTGATCAATCCCCATCAGAACGTGATGGATCAGCATGGCCCGCTCTTCGTTGTCGCCGCTGTGCTCATCGTCGCCGGCATCCAGATGCTGGCCATCGGCCTGCTAGGTGAACTGCAGGTGCGCCACTACCACACCGGCAGCCATCGCGCGCCCTATGCTATCGATCGTCTTGTTCGCCTGCGCGCACCGGAAGAGCCGAGCCTGCTTTCCGGCAGCTGATCTCAAACAGCATTTCGATCAAAAGCCTCGCACATTGCGAGGCTTTTCCATTTCTAGGGAGGTTCGAGCCGGCCCTTCTGAGGTCAATATGTAAAACATTCATTCCATCATGTAGAATTTGGTGCGCCAACCGGAATCAGTTTTAATCCAATCGGAAAGGTTGAACGCGTGCCATACAAGTCTCTGAAAGTCCTGCTTCCCATCGCACTGGGAGTTGCCTTCTCTGCCTGCTCCATCGCCCAGGAAAAGCACTACGAGCCCACCATCGAATCACTCGATTCACATCCTCTGCCGCAGTGGTACGCAGATGCCAAGCTGGGCATATTCATCCACTGGGGACTGTATTCCGTTCCGGGCTGGGCTCCGGTCAACCATCCCGATCACGACTTTGGGACCAGCGATTATGCAAAATACAATCCCTACGCCGAGTGGTACTACAACACGGTTCGCATCGCCGGTTCACCCACAGAGCAGTACGACCGTGAGCACTACGGCCCTGATCACAACTACTACGATTTCAAGACCACGTTCAACGAGAAGATCAAGTCCTGGGATCCGGCGAAGATGGCTGCCATCTTTCGTGACGCCGGCGCGAAGTATGTTGTGCTGACCACGAAGCATCACGAGGGATTCACGCTGTGGCCGAGCAAGGTGCGAAACATCAATCAGCCGGGCCTGCATGCGTCGCGCGACATAGTCGGCGAACTCACCGAAGCTGTGCGCGCAGATGGCATGAAGATGGGACTCTACTACTCCGGCGGCTTCGACTGGACCTTTAACCGCGGCCCGATCGAGGATGGTCAGGATGGCGAAGCCACGAAGCCTGAGACCAAAGCCTATGGCGATTACGCCTTCGATCAGGCTGAGGAACTGATTCGCCTGTACCACCCCGCGGTCTTGTGGAATGACATCGATTGGCCTAAGACAGGCCGTCCACTGCAGCTGATGGCCGACTACTACAACGCGATCCCTGACGGCGTTTTGGATGACCGCTTCGGCGTGCCGCACTCCGACTTCACCTCACCCGAATATTCAAAGCTCGATCAGATCAGCCCCAAGAAGTGGGAAGAGTGCCGCGGCCTTGGACTGTCGTTTGGTATCAATCGCGCCGAAGACGAAAAGCAGACGATCGCCCCGCAGGACCTGATTGAGTTGCTTGTCGACATCGTGAGCAAGAACGGTAACCTGCTTCTCGACGTAGGGCCAGAAGTAGACGGCAGCATTCCAGCCATTCAGATGGACCGCCTGGAAAAGCTGGGTGCGTGGCTCAAGCAGAACGGCGATGCCATCTACGGTACCAAGCCCTGGACACGCGCCAACGGCACCACCAATCAGGTCACGTCAGAAGGCAAGCCCGTCGATCTGCGCTTCACGCAGAAAGATGGCCATCTCTACGCCACACTTTTCGGTAAGCCGACAGGCTCGACCATCCTTCTGCACAACGTAACGGCCGCTCCGGGTTCGGAGATATCCCTGCTCGGCGACGCGGGCGCCCTGAAGTGGAAGCAGAAAGAAGCGGATCTCGAAGTGACGTTGCCATCAACTTTGCCAGGCAACTATGCCTACGTGTTGAAGCTGGACCCTGCAAAATAGAGAAAGGGAACCGGCTTCTGCCGGCCCCCGTATACGGGCTTCAGGAGCCGGCATGTCTCTCTCGCTTTTCGGGCAGATTCTCTACTATGTATGGATTGGTTCAGAAGTTGCAATCGCCATCGGTACGCGCACGCGCCACTCGAGTGGCAATGTGCGCGATCGCGGCACACTCTATCTGCTCTGGGTGGTCATTCTCGCATCGATGACCGCCGGCAGCTGGTTCTCAGAGGCGTCGCGCATCGGCTTCTTTCACAATGCGTATTGGCTGCGCATCCTTACGCTCGGCCTGCTCATCACCGGCCTCGCTATCCGCTGGACAGCTGTCATCACATTGGGCAGATCCTTCAGCTCCAACGTTGCGATTCATGCAACGCAAACCGTGATGAAAACTGGCCTCTATCGCTGGATGCGCCATCCCTCCTACACCGGCCTTATCCTTATCTTCCTTGCCGCGGGCCTGCATACGCACAACTGGATTGGGTTCCTTATCATCACCATTCCCACAACCGCCGCGCTGCTCTATCGCATCCACGTTGAAGAGACCGCTCTGCGCGAGCACTTCGGCGAGGAATACATCGCCTACAGCCGCGAGACAAGACGCCTCATTCCCGGCATATATTGACCGGCATTGATCTCCATTCCATTTCGCCGGAGTATCCTGAAGCTGCTATGAACGCTATCCAGATGCACAAAACCGGCGGCCCAGAAGTGCTTGAGCTCGTCGATCTTCCGATTCCAGTTCCCGGTCCGGGGCAGGTGCTGATTAAGATTGCAGCCACCGGTGTCAACTTCATCGAAACCTACGTACGCGAGGGTCGCTATAAGGCTCCTCTGCCGCTGGTACCTGGTACCGAAGCTGCGGGTGTTATTGAAGCCGTCGGTGAAGGCGTTGATTCCTTCAGGGCTGGTGACCGCGTCGCTTCTACCTCCGTGCAAGGCAGCTATGCCGAGTATGCTTTGGTTCCTGCTTCCGCGCTCGTCAAGGTACCCGATGACGTCGACCTCAAACTCGCTGCGGCAGCGATCCTTCAGGGCATGACCGCGCACTATCTCGTTCATTCCACCTATCCGCTCAAAAAGGGCGAAACAGCATTGATTCACGCCGCCGCCGGTGGCACAGGATGCCTGCTCGTTCAGATGGCGCACCACGCCGGTGCTCGCATTATCGCGACAGTATCCAGCGATGAAAAGGCAGAGATAGCTCGCTCTGCTGGTGCGGATGAAGTGATCAAATACACCGAAGTTGATTTCGAAGCCGAGACAAAGCGCCTGACCGACGAGCATGGTGTCGATGTCGTTTACGACTCGGTGGGCAAAACTACTTTTGAGAAATCGCTCAATTGCCTACGCCCACGCGGCATGATGGTTCTCTTCGGTGGATCGAGCGGTGCAGTGCCGCCCTACGACCTCATCCAGTTGTCAACGCATGGTTCGCTCTACGTCACGCGCCCAACGCTTAAGGACTACATCGCGACCCCCGAAGATCTTCGTCATCGCGCAGGTGATGTCTTCCGCTGGATCGAAGAAGGCAAGCTTCACGTACGCATGCCGCATTTGTATCCTTTGGCCGATGCTGCGCAGGCGCAGATCGATCTCGTCGGCCGCAAGACCACCGGCAAACTGCTCATCATTCCCTGATCATGCTGTCTTGTTCACTCTAGGATAGTCATCCTGAGCGAAGCGAAGGATCTGTTTTTGGCATTGCGTTGCAAGAGGAAGCTGTATGCAGTCCATCGAAATTGCCGCTAATGACCGCGTCTTCGTGCTTACCGGCGCCGGCATCAGCGCCGAGAGCGGTCTTGCAACCTTCCGAGATTCCGACGGCCTCTGGTCCGGCTATCGCATCGAAGACGTATGCACGCCCGAGGCATGGGACAACAATCCCGAACTGGTCTGGCAGTTCTACTCCGCGCGCCGCGAGAACGCAGAGAAAGCGCAGCCTAATCCTGCGCACAGGGTTTTGGCTGAGCTCGAAGACAAGCTCGATGCAAAGTCCGGCCAGGTCGGCGATCGATTCTTTCTGTGCACGCAAAACGTCGATGAGCTGCATGAGCGCGCCGGCACGCGCAATCTTGTCCACATGCACGGTGAGCTGTTTATGTCGCGCTGTAGCGAGGGCTGCGGCAAACCGCCGATCGCAGATCACGCACGCTACGACTCCAAAGCCGAAATCTCCCGCTGCTCATGCCGAGCCATGATGCGGCCGCATATCGTATGGTTCGGAGAGATGCCCTTTGAGATGGATCGCATCAGCCGCGAGATCAACCGCGCCACGGTGATGCTCGTCATCGGTACATCAGGTTCTGTTTATCCGGCTGCGGCTTTTGTGCGCTGGGCGCGTCAGGCAGGCGCGCGCACCATTTACATCGGGCCGGAAGAGCCGCTCAACGCAAAGGAATTCACGCGCATTGTGTTGGGTAAGGCCGGAGAAGTTCTCTCCGGCCTCTTTGTTATTGATTAATGTCAGTAACGCATCAGAAGTGGAACCGGTACGTGATCTGCCCTTGAATCATGCGCGGATCGTTGTAGTGGAATCCACCAATTGTTACCGAATTATCCAGCAGCACTCGGTGATCCGTAACATTCAGCACATTGACGGCCACCTTCAACTGCTCACCAAAGGTATGTCCGGCTGATACGTCGAACGTCGTGTGCGCAGGAAGATAATTCCCGTTGTATGGCCCTTCATCTGCACCGGCCAGACCATTCACAAATCCTGACCCATAGTACACATTGCTCGCAAACCACGTATGCCAGGGCAGGGAAGTAGTAAAGCCGGTGTTGAGCGTGTCTCTTTGGTCGTGATCGACGGGACTATATTCGGAGCCAAGATCGCACGCAGGGGCATTCGGTAAGCTGCAGACAAAGCCGCCTATGATGTTGCCGCGCTGCTCTGCAATCTGGTTTGAATACGTCAAGTGGAACTGCCCGATGTGTCCGAGCCGCGGAGACCGTATGGCAAGTTCCCAACCTCGCACCAATGCCCCGTCTACCGAGATCGGGAAGTACATGTTGGATTCGCCGAGATTCGAGTGATCGAGGAAGTTATTGATGCGTGTCTTGAATGTATCCACATCCAGCGACCATCCGCGATAGGGAATCATGATCCCAAACTGATGTTCTTCATCCCGTTCCGAGCGCAACGGCGTGAATGTATTCTCACCTCCGCCCAGATCGGAAGCATAGTTGAGCACCGAGCTTGAAATTGTGAGCAGCGGAGCTGGCTGAAAGAAGTGTCCGTAGAATCCGCGTAGCACCCACCGCAGTCTTGGAATAATTACAGTTGCTCCAATCCGCGGATAAATAGCAGTCTCGCTATATCCACCATCGAAAACAGAGAGTCGCTCACCACCCAGCAACGTGATGTAGTGACCCAGTCTCAGATGATCTGCAACGTAACATTCGAAAAGTGCCGCGCTGGCGCCTCCAGGAGCGTTCGGTTCCGATGGAGCAGAGCCATCGTTGACCTGCACGCCAAACAGATCATTCTCGCGCTGATAAAAGGAATAAAAGCCGGTAGAAAAATCATTCCAACCTACCTGAGCATGCAAATCTCCCTGCCCACCGACGTAGTTGGATGTCTGATGCCATGTTGTTGCGACCGGTTGATCGTTTGGGTTTGAGTCGTAATTCGAAACGTTGTAGTGATAAAAAGGCGCACACTCAAAGAGTGATTTAGGTGAGAAGGTATGAACCCAATTGGCGATTACAAATCCATCGTGCTCCGCTTGCACATCGCGTAGGCCGACCGAAGAGTAATAGCCCGAAGTAGTCTCATAATCATCTGGGTTTGGATCGTAGGGAACCTGGAAGTAGTCTCGCCGGAACTGCCCATCCAGGCGAAGTTGGTCTTTGTCGGTCTGATTGTGCGTGATGTTGGCGAAACCGCTCTGTGAGTTGGTCGCATCGTGATATACGCCTGCCACGGGCGGAGCTAACCCATAGTGGGAACGTGATCCAGTTACACTCGCGTACCACGCGGTGCGTTCGGAGTGGTCACCCAGTGAGAGTTGTGCTTCGCCGGTGTAGAAATTACCCCCCATCACCGTCAACTCTCCATCACGGTTGAACTCAAAGCCGCTGCGCGGCAATACATTGAAAACGCCATAGGTGCGGTCGCCGATATCCGAACCATAGCTTCCGCGTTCTATTTCCAATTGGTCGATATCTTTTGGATCGATCTGGGGTCCGACATTCGAGGCAATCTTTGTGTTCGGTATCGAGATGCCATCGATCAGCCAGCTCGTCTGGTGCCCTCCGCGCATGTGCAGCATGTCATGCGTCATGTAAGCGCCGGGAACATAGTCGGTGATCATCTCCGTGCCAAGCGTGCGATTGGCGCCGGGAGTTTCCTCAATATCGCTCCGAGTCACCAGCGTGGTTGGCGTCACCGTATCTGGAGCTTGCTCTGATGCTGAAACCGTTACCGTGGTTTTGACACCTGCTGGTTGCAGCACCACGTGAATCACCGGATTCGTGCCTGAAAGCACAGTAACCGTCTCATCTGTTTCGGCGAAGCCTTTCGCTTCCACATGTACGCGGTAAACACCAAGCGGCACCGATGCAATTTGAAAAACGCCATCGCTGCTTGATACGGCTTTGAATTCAAGACTGGAACCCGCCGCTTTCAGAGATACCTGAGCATCCTGGATCGGAAAATGTTGAGGGTCATGCACGACTCCGCGCACGGTAGAGAGAATAGTGGCATGACAGGGAAGAGAAACGGCTGCTGCCAGTGCCGCCATTGCGATACGGGCTATTGCACTTCTGAAAAGCATCAGAGAACTCCGAAACATTGCAATCTGTTCGCGGTTCTGCGGTAAGAGGAATCTATGCCTCCTCACCCGCATGAAGGCAGGCCCTCGATCTCAGAGCAAATCGCGAAGAAGCATCACAACGTTCCGCCGTATGAAGTCTTCAAGCGCAGTAAGAGAGAAGAGCAAACCTGTTGGTTTTCAGATTGCCTGTGGAGGGCCTCTTTTCGGCCACATCCGGAGTTCATTTGTCCATGCAGCATCGCGGATCGTCTGCAATGCACGGCGGCGGCTCAGGCGCAGCAGCGCCACTGCACTATTACCTGGCAGCGCAGCCAAGGTTGGCGCTGTACATGGCATGCTATGCGGCATGCATGGGCAACTGCTTGGACCCATCACCACCAGGCCAGGATCGTCTTCCATCGCATCCATCATGCAATGGTGCTGTCCGTGGCGGCGGCAGCAGGCGGGTATACGCGACTCGTCTACCTTGCCGGTCCATCCCGATCGCAGCGCGTTGGCAGGCATCGCTTCCAAAATGGGAGCGCACCCGGCCAGCAACACCAGCAATAAGGAAAAAATCCGCCTCATTGGCCTCATCCTACAACAGGTGGCCTTGGAGCGATTCGCCTCGGTATCATCTACTCAGCAAAAGATTCGTATCTGGCCGGGTCGCTTCCTCGTCCCCGGGCCCTCCCCAAGTCGTTCTATGAAACAGATCAAAGGGAATTTTGTGCCGCAAGCTCTTAACAATACCTCATCTCTGCCTGCTGTTTCCGCCTCTCGTCCGTTACGCGTCGCCCTCTTCGGATTCGGCACCGTAGGCAGTTCCGTTGCTCGCATTCTTCTGGAGTCACACCCCGCGGGTCTCGAACTGAGCCATATCTTCAATCGCAATGTGGCAAGGAAGCGCGTCGATTGGGTTCCAGATTCAGTCGTTTGGACAGAAAACGCGGAAGATGTACTGCAAGCTAGTTCCTCCAATGGAGGTCCGGACGTCATCGTCGAGCTCGCCGGAGGTCTCGATCCCGCAGGAAATTGGGTGCGAACCGCACTGGCAAATGGCAAAAGCGTCGTCACAGCGAACAAGAAGCTCATCGCCTATCACGGCCTCGAACTCGAAGCCCAGGCAGCGGCGCAAGGCCTGCACCTGCTGTACGGAGCAGCCGTTGCCGGCGGTATCCCCGTAATTCCTGGCCTTGAGCATGGCCTTGCCGGGGATCGCGTCGATCGTGTCGAAGGCATTCTCAACGGCACGTGTAATTTCATCCTGAGCAAGATGCAGGAGGGTGGCGATTACGCCGAAACCCTCGCCGAGGCGCAGCAGTTGGGTTACGCAGAGGCTGACCCAACGGAAGATGTGGCCGGCTACGATGCGCGCGCTAAACTCTCGATTCTCACGCGCCTCGCTCTTCGCGCTCAGATTCATCCGGAAGAGATTCCAACCCGGTCCATTACCGACGTCAGCGCTATCGATTTCAGCTATGCGCGAGACCTGAACTGCACCGTTCGTCAGATCGCTCGCGCCGGGCGCATCGATGGCGAACTCGCTGCAGTCGTCGGACCCATGCTGGTGCCTCTGAGTTCTCCACTCGCCTGGTCGCGCGGAACGGAAAATATGGTTGTCACAACCGGCCACTATGGCGGCGATGTTGTTTTCTCGGGCCACGGAGCAGGTGGGCATCCTACGGCGGTAGCCGTCGTGAGCGACCTCGTAGGTCTCGCTCAGGGTTCATGCCGCATCGCTCTGCCGTCCACTCCAGCCAAGGTCAGCACAGAGCTGGAAGTGCCTCACTACATCCGCTTTACTGTAAGCGACCGGCCCGGCATCGTAGCCGCGATCGCCGGAGCATTAGCTCGCGAAAATATCAATCTCAACGCAATCCTGCAACGGCCCGGTTTTCCGCTTGATCGCCTACCCTTTGTCATTACCGTTGAGCCTTGCCGAACTTCGGCTCTGCAGCGAGCACTGAAGGAGATTGCGCGGCTTCCAGCATTGCTGGAGCCACCACTCGACATGCAGATTCTGGAGAAGTAGTCTCTTTTCACGAGACGCAGTGTCAGAGTCAGGAACGAGCCGGACCGGTCGATTCGCGAATCACCAACTCCGGCTCTATCACCACTTCCGCGGTGAGTTCCGCATTATCAGGGTTCGCAATTCGCTCCAGCAGGATTCGCGCGCCGCGCATCCCCATCTCATTTAGCGGCTGCCGTACAGTCGTCAGGCTCGGAGTGCAAAAAGCCGCTGACTGGATGTCATCGAAACCGACCACCGAAACATCGCCCGGAACATTCAGGCCAGCCTCTGTCAACGCGCGAACAGCGCCGATTGCCGCAATGTCGTTAAAGCAGAAGACAGCGGTGAACGCGCGTGTTCGCTTAAGGAGCTGCATCATCGGCAGATAGCCAATCTCGGGTGACATCGGATGGTGGCCTGTCTTCTCGCTCCATCCTACTTCGTCTGTTCCGTTTCCCGCGCCGATACGTGTCACCAGTTCAGGATCAAGCTCCAGTCCTAGCCCTTTGGCCGCCTGCTCGATACCTTCCCAACGAAATTCGGAATCGGGAATCGCATGCGGGCCGCGCATAAAGGCAATCCGTCGGTGCCCCAATTCGTGCAAGTGCGACAGCGCCATCTCTGCTGCTTTCAGATGATCGAGAACGATATGGGTGACGCCTTCTTCTGATCCATGCGCCGAAATGGCCACCACCGGAACCGGCACATCGATCTCGGCAGGTGTATTTAACAACAGAAATCCGTCAACCGCACGCTCCACCAGCATGCGCGGATACTCCTTCATCAATTCCGGATTCCAATCATGGCATGCTGTGAAATAGAAGTATTTGGCTTGGGTGAGCTCCTGTACAACACCGCTCATAACACGGGTAAAGTACCCCTCACTCAGGTCGGGAGCGAGCACACCCACGCTCATGCTCTTGCTTTGGCGCAGTGATCGCGCAAAATAGTTGGGCCTGTAATTCAACCGCTCAGCGGCTTCCAGCACACGCTGACGCGTCTCCGCAGGTATTGACTTAGCCGACGGCGAATTGTTGAGTACCAGCGAGACCGTCGTCTGCGAGAGTTGTAGATGCTCGGCTAGCATCTTTAGGTTTACATGGCCTGGCTTTGGTTCAGACTTCCCCTTTGGCATCCATCGATTTGTACCAGAATGAAGGTGCTCAGTAAAAGGATTTTCCTCAATAAAAACCTCTGCTGCACATAAGCTGGCTGGAATTGGCAGCTTATGTGCAGCAGAGACTGTCATCTGTTGATAGGTAAAGGACCGGACATGCCTTTGGCATTTCTGATGTCATATCAGAATGCGAACTACAGTATCAGCAGCCGCACATGATTTGCTCAAAGAATCCGGTCCGTTGATCTAAGTTTCGTGGATCAGAAGAGATGCGGTGGTCCACGCTCCGCTGATCTATCTACTGCTGCTGGCCGCCGCGTCCGGGGTCCATGCCGGATTGAGATGAGCCTGTCCGCGTGCCCGATCCAGGCTGCTGATGCTGCCCCGGTTGCCCCTGCCCAGTTTGAGATTGCTGATGCTGCCCGCCGCTTTGCTGGGACGAACCTTGCTGTTGAGGAGCATTTTTTTCTTCCCGTTCATTGGGCTTATTTGTCATAGCAGATTCTCCTGTAAGTATCGGCTGCGGCATATCTGGCATTGCACCGCATCGATACTAGCTCTGAAGCGCAGAGAGTCATCCAGGTTGCCCATCGGAGATTGTCGTTAGTTAGTGTTTTGACTTTTCCATCCATCAATATCGATGAGTCAAAATCGCAGCATAATACGCTGGGCAGCGGCATCCTTGGCAAGCCCATGTTTTACTGGCGATCAGCATATATCTCTATGCAATGGGTGTACTTGTTCTTGTAAGAGCCCGTTCTGTTTCATCCTGTCAAAAGATAAATATCCACAGCATCTTGGCATCATTATCTCTTAGCCTTGGTGGCCTGCCATGCTTTCGCATACTTCCAGCTTGTATAAGCTGAGTGATACATGTGAAATAGCAATCCTTCGCGCCCGTCCATGAATCCGCCGCGGAATACATAGTTATAAAAAAACGTTAGCACCGGGTTGATCGTAGTCATCGCTACAAACTGGATCAGTCCACTGCAGCTCCGACCTTTGCGCAGAACTAGTGGAACGCTGGCAGTGCTATAGCGGTTCATATGCTCCACATAGAGCGCTACAGTCGGATATTGATAATGCAGTAGATCGCCCCGCAACTTGCCTTTGGGCCCAGCCCACTTTGGCGTCGCATGCGGCTCCGTGTCTTCCGGCAACCGCGCGGTGCCTTTACGAAACAACCGCAGCTTGTAATCGGGATACTGGCCTCCGAAACGCATCCAGCGGCCAAAGACCTGATTGCGGCGTGGTACCCAGTAGGCATCGAATTTCGGTTCGCCACCCAACTCGCCCCGAATCAATGCCTGGATCTCGGCCTGTAGTTCGGGAGTCATCTCCTCATCGGCATCGAGAGAAAAGATCCACGGACAGGTGCACTTGTCGATCGACGAGTTCACCTGCGGCCCGTAGCCCTTCCACGGCTCTGAGTACACCTTCACGCCAAAGGACTCGGCAATGGCGATGGTGTCGTCCGTCGATCCGGAATCTACCAGCACGATCTCGTCGGCCCAGGCAACGCTAGGCAACACCCGGCGCAAGTTCGCTACTTCATTACACGCCAGCATGGCTATCGAAATTTTCATAAGAGCTTGCCAGGTTGCGACATCGCCCGCATAAGGCAGTTTCGCAAATTGTCATCAGAATCAGCCGGCATATTCTCCGATTAACCGCATCACCAGATCATCGAGTTTTTCGCCTGTCTTGGGCAGCACAAATCCATCGGATGTGTAGTCAAGCTTGAAGCTGGTACTGAGCGCAGAGATCCAGATCTGCTGCACTGGAGCATTTGGCGTAATCACAAACTTGCTTCCCGGCTCTTCAAACAGCACATACAGCGCGCCGCTCTGTTCCTCTACTTCAAAATCACCGCCGTCCTCGGCGGCAAAGAGCTTCTGCTTGAGCGCTTCCATGGCGCCATCTGCGGCTTTGCGAAACTGCACCTCATCGATCATGCGCCAAGTGTACCAAGTTCGGTGGTTGCTCGACCTCATCGTACCGTTTCGGGCTTTTTCGGGAATCTTAAGGTTTTCTCCGAGATTTCACATCCATCTTGTGAAAGTTTCACCGTACACGATGCAAACTCAACTCAAAGCAGCAAGCGGTACAACGCAATAACCACTACCACCTCAACCAACACCATTTCGTCAGGAGACAAGCGTGAAAATGCGAAGCCTCATCGGATTTTGTTGCGTCACGGCGGTATGGATTGGCGGGACACTCGCATCGCCCGGTGAAGCGCCCTCACCGGCCTCAGGCAAACATCTCGCACCCAGTTCCGCATTGCGGCAAAAGCAGGCGGAGCCTGCAGCCCTCCCGGCGATAGATCCCGCGCATCTCGTTCGCGAAGTCGTCTATAACGAGCTTCACGATCATGACAGCCACGGTTACTGGCGCTATTGGATAGAGAAGCATTCGAGCCGTGAGACTCAATTACAGGAAGAAGTGGAAACTCCCGAAGGGCCAGTCTCCCATCTGGAGCTGACCAACGGTAAACCTCCGTCCGCTGATGAACAGCAGGAAGAGAACAGCCGCCTTGAGCACCTATTGACCTCTCCCGGCGCACAGGCTCAGCACCGCAAAGAATACGCGGAAGATGAAAATCGTATCGGACGTATTCTAGCCCTGTTGCCGGATGCGTTCCTCTACGAACGCATAAGCGACGAAACAAATCGTAGCGAGATGCGCGATTGCCCCTGCTATCACTTTCACTTCCAACCCAATCCGAACTATCCAACGCACTCCATCGAGTCGCGCATCTTTCACGCCATGGCCGGCGATCTCTGGATCGGCGCGGACAATAAACGCCTGGTTCGCCTCGACGGCGTGCTCCAGGACAACGTCGATTTCGGGTACGGAATCCTCGGTCGTCTTTACAAGGGCGGATGGTTCCGTCTTGAGCGCACGCGGGTGACGGCGAACGGCGGCGCCGGTGACTGGAAGACCCGCAAGCTCGAAGTTCACATGAATGGCCGGGCCATGCTCTTTAAGACCATCGCACGTGAAACCAGCGAAGTCCGTGGCGGATTCACTCCCGTCCCACCGGGCCTGAGCTTGCAGCAGGCTGCTGCACTGGCGCGGGAACCTGTTGAGGAAACGGCTTCTCAGCCTGCAACCATACAGCCGACAGCTTTCGTTATACGATAGCGCCAACGGCAACTAGCCCATCCATGCAGAAAGGATGGGCTAGTTGTCATTAGGTTATGAAACGATCTCGAGACCTAAAACGGGATATCGTCATCCGTAATGCCGGTATTGGCATAATCATCCGGACCAGAGGAGCGTTGGTCATAGCCCGATCCGCTGCGCTGCTGCGAATAGCCGCCACTGGTGGCTCCGCCTTCTTCGCCGCGTCCTGAGAGCAGGGAAATATCGCCGACCACGATCTCCGTGCGATACACCTTTTTGCCGCTTTCCTTGTCGTCCCAGCTTCGCGTGGTCAGGCGGCCCTCGGCATAGAGCTTGCTGCCTTTCTTTACATAATCTCGAATGATCTCAGCCAACTTACCGTAGGCGGTCATATTGTGCCATTCGGTGCGATCCTGCCAATTGCCTTGCTGGTCTTTGAATCGCTCACTGGTAGCGATGCTGAAATTGGCCACAGGCTGCCCGCTCGGAAGCACACGAATCTCCGGATCTTTGCCTACGTTGCCCAGAAGGATGACTTTATTGACGCTCTTTGCCATCGAATTACTCCACCTGTCATGTCACGAATGTAAGGAAAAAGAATAGCAGAGACGGCATGCACTCAAGCTGCATGAGCATTCCGTAATACAAGGAAAAGCTGGCATTAGCGCCGCAGATTGCGGCGTCGCAACCACTTGGCAACTCCCAGCATGCTCAACATCAAGCCAAAAGGAACGCACATCATGCCGATTACAAGAGCGAGCCACCCCGCGTTGTTACGGGCTCCATCTGCTCCAACACCGCCCAGCACTGTAAACAGCAACACAACTGCCAGAAGGCCAAAACCCAGGATCGACAGTCCGCCGCGCAGCAACTGGCTCGTTCCGTCATCGGCAAGATTGGGTACTAATTTCAGCGGTCGGGGTTTACCGGACATGTGGGCTACAGACATTCTACGTTCGTAAGCTCTCTATTCTTCTCAATCGTGGGATTCCCGCAATCTACGCCTTTGCCGTGGCCAGCATCACATACGTGATCACGCCGGTGACAGAAACGTAAAGCCAAATCGGAAAAGTCCAACGTGCAATCTTCTTGTGCAGCGGGAAGCGGCCAGTGAGTGAGAAGAAAAAGGTAATGAGGATCAACGGAAGACACACAGTCGCCAGAACGATATGCGTTCCCAATAGCCAGAGATAAAGAGTGCGGAAGGCCGCTCCAACTGGGTAGCGGACATCTCCATGAAGCGCATGATGCGTGATGTAGCTCACCAGGAAGAGCGAACTGAATACAAAGGCGGTGATCATCGATGCGCGGTGAGCCGCAATGCGCCTCATGCGGATAAAAGTGAAGCCAACCAGCAGAGCGCATGCGCAGAGTCCGTTGAGAAAAGCATTGAGCGCAGGCAAAAATGTAAGTCTGACGCTGGCAGCATCCGATGCTGGATGCACATAGATCAGCCAGAAGAGAAACAGCGTCGCCACCAGGCTGATCAGAAGAATGCCTGCGATGTAGGGCCGTGTACCGGAAGATTGAGGAAGAGTCTTGGTCGTCATCGCAAATCTTTGAACTTATGCAGGATCATGGGTGCCGCACGGTAGCTGCCAGCATCAGGCCGGTGAGCAGCAGCGGCAGATAGATCACGCTCACCTTCAGCAGATCGCGTGCAAACATGCGGCTTTCCGTTTCGCTCCGCGCGCGAAGAATACGGGCAAAGCGAATCGTATATCCGAGATATACGAGCCCTAAAACCGTGGCGTAAATTGCATACGGAATTCCCGCCATATGCAGATACCAGGGCGCCAGGCTTACAGGAATCATCAGTACCGCATAGAACAGAGCCTCGATCACGGTGGAGAGGCCGTCAGGCTGCACCACGGGCAGCATCTTGATTCCAGCCCGCCCGTAATCGTGCCGGTAGAGCCACGCGATAGCCATAAAATGCGGAAACTGCCAAACGAACAGGATCGCGAAAAGCGCAATCCCCGGCCACTCGATTTGCCCGCGCGAAGCAGTCCAGCCCAGTAACGGCCCGGCAGCCCCCGGAAAAGCTCCAAGAAATGTAGCCAGCGTCGTAACGCGCTTAAGCGGTGTATAGATCGCAACGTAGCTGAAAACCGTCAGCAGCGTAAGCCCCGCCGTCAGAGGATTCGTCGTGTTGAGCAGCCAGACGCCACTTAGTACAACCGCTATCAGTCCAAGAATTGCCCCTTGGGCCAGCGAAAACCGTCCTGAAGCGATCGGGCGGTTCGCTGTCCGGATCATCTTGGCGTCGCTTTTGCGTTCCAGGGCCTCATTCAGCGCACTTGACCCCGCCGACGCCAGCCCTACGCCGATCAGTGTATTCAGCAGCCCGCGCTGAATGCTCGAAATACCCGAGTCCAGCGATCCCAGGTAAAACCCGGCCCAGGTAGTGATCAGCACCATCGCCGTTACTTTGAACTTGAAAAGCTCCCGGAGATCGCCGATAAAGGTCGCCGTTGCGCCTGGAGCGGGATGAAACGCCAGGGACGCATGCGCAGTCTCCGCCGGCTCATGGGCATGAGCAGAAACTCCAACAGGCGCTTTAGCTGTCGCGGAAGGCAGTGTGGACATGCGTCGGGGCCAAACCTCGACCGAAGCTCACCCGTCTTTTGGGCGCAGGCGACGGCTTTCTTGATGATAACAAGCCTGCATATAGGATTTTCCGAACCATGAGACGGTTTCCTAAGAATCCTTTCGGATCGAGTATTTCTATCTGGAAGGATTCTGTCCCGACAGCCGCTCCACGATAATTTCCACCACTCCAGCAGGTGTATGGCTGTCGACCGGCACGTTCAGATGCGCCAGTCGGTAGAGCGGAAGGCGTTTGTGGTACCGGGCTTCCAGATTCGCCGTATCGCGCAGCACCGGCCGCACCGATTCCGTTCCCCGGCAGCGCCGCAGAACCGTCTCTATCGAAGCCTCCAGATGCACCAGCTTCGCTGCGTTCCGCTCCAGCAGCAACCGTCGTGTGCGGTCGTCCTCAATAGCGCCGCCACCGAGAGCCAATATGACCGCTTCCGGCTCCAGCAGCCGCTGAATCGTCTCGTGCTCCAGTTCGCGAAACCAGGGTTCGCCGTGTTCTTCGAACAAATGTGCTATGGTTGCCCCGGTTTCTCGCTCAATCTCCACATCAGCGTCTATAAACCGATATCCAAGACGCTTAGCCAGTAAGGAGCCGACGGTTGTCTTGCCTGCTCCCATAAATCCCGTGAGAACAATGCGTACCGGAAGCCTCCGCTCCGCTTGGATCTCGACATCTTCGGCGGTTTTCGGCGAGAGGCTACTTTCTTCCGTCAGCAAGTTATGCCTCTCCCCGTTCAATCGCCATTTGAATCTGAGACCAAAGGTCGTCGCGGGGTTCCTGTTCCACCGGCATGACTTGTTTTGCAAACTCGACGATGAATTCCAGTTCCGTCAGCAGGGCCGTGCATCGTTCACAAGTTGCAAGGTGCGGATCGGCCTGCAGGTCTTCGCCTGCACCGATCCGGTCAGCCATGCTCGCCTGGAATGCCGCACACGCGGCTTCGTCCAGAGCTTGGGGAAGATGGTTCCTGTCTACAGACAGATCGCGATTCAAATTGGAGTCCATTACCTGGCCACCTCCTCGTCGGCAGGCGCGCGCAGCGCCTCCCGCAGCTTCATTCTGGCTTTGTGCAGTTGTGATTTTGAATTGCCAATGGAGCAGTCGAGCAGAGTCGCGATCTCGTTGTGTTCATAACCCTCAATATCATGCAGCACGAAAATCAGCCTGTAACCTGCCGGAAGGCTTTCGATCGCTTTTTCCAGAGTCATGCGGTCAATCGATCCAGACAGGTGCATATCGGGCGCGCCAAAGCTTCGCGCCGGTCCACGCTCGGGACTGGGGTCGAGTGCCTCATCAAGAGAGATTAGATTCAAGCCTTTACGGCGAAGATGCATCAGTACAACGTTGACTGTCAGTCGGTGCAACCAGGTAGAAAACGCCGAATCCCCCCGGAAGGTCGCAATTTTGCGGTGAAGCTGCAGAAATGATTCCTGGGTTAGATCCTCGGCTTCGGCCACGTTACCCAGCATGCGAAGACAAAGGGAGTACACCCGGCGTTTATGCAGGGCATAAAGTTGGGCAAACGCATTGTGATCACCGGCCTGCGCTCGTTCCAGGATTTGCGCATCGTTCTCCGGCTGCTGAGATGCCGCAGTGTCACTGGCGCCAGATTTTGCCTGCGACGGAGGGCCACTGGCGGCGCCAGCCACCCTGCTTTGCGGATTTACGCGGTCTTTATTTTCCACCGCGTCGCCGTTCGCGTAACTCGGGGAATTGACTGAGCCCATCGGTAAAATCCTTCGAAAAAAATTAGCGTGTCGGCGTGTATGGCCTCAACCGGAACCGGTCAAGATACATGCTTTCACTTACAGCCTAGCCTCGCCGCGAAATATGGCGGGCTCAGGCGTTGAGCCGTGAGCAAAGGACCGGGCGCAATCCGTTCCCGCTAATTAGTATAAGGATCAGCGGAAAATCGCAACCGGCCACATGGCAAGTGGTACATAAGCTAGTATGCAGGGGAATCGGACTGCGAATAGTCCCGAAAGAAACACTCCAGGCGTCGGACTGCGAATGGTTGTTCCGTGGAAGTACCATCAATTCCGCGGTTCGATTCAGCATTCCTGCCATCGAACGGACTACGCTTTGATTTCTATTGCAGCTCGATATCGCCGCTTGATCTGCCCTGACCAGCGGCGCACTCTCCTTGAACGCGAGGAAAAACGAGCGCAACTCCCCGCAAAGCTACCGCAATCTGGAAAGCTCCTGAAATGGCTGTCTTTGGCCTCGGTGACTTTTCTGTGGTGCGGTTATCCATCTCGCTTGGTGGCTCAGCCGCAGACAGCTCAACAAATTGCGCAAACCGATGCCGCAGAAGTACGCAGAAAAGCTGCAGACACCGAGCAAACCTCCACACAGTTGAACGCTTCTTCGCCTCGCGTTGCGGAGCCTCCTGACAGGCTCGACGCCTTGCAAGGAAAGACTGTCCTGCGCATCGAATTCGAAGGTGTGCGCCGTGCTCGCCTTGAGCCCCTACCCATTGAGTTAGCTCAACAGTCTGGCAAGCCTCTCAATCCGACCGCCGTGCGAGACAGTCTGCGCCGCCTCTACGCGACAGGCGTCTACGACACCATTGCCGTCGAAAGCCGCAGGGAAGCCGGAGGCGTGATCCTCATTTTCAGCGGCCAGCCAAGGACATTCATCGGACTCGTCTCCGTCATTGGAGCAAAGGGAGCCAACATCAACTCTTTGCTTGCACGCGCCAGCGGTCTGACCCCCGGTAATCGCTTCACGGACGCAGGCTTGGTACAGGCAGAAGAGGAGATGAAGAAAACTCTTGCCGCTAACGGCTGGTACCAGGCCACAATCACGCACACTTTAACCCCGCATCCAGCAGAGCAACTGGTCGATATCGCCTTTACCGTCAATTCCCGCGCACAGGCCCGCACCGGCGATGTGTCCGTTCAGGGAGACAGCGGACTGACCCTGGATGAATTTCGCCGTCAGGCGAGGTTACGCGCAGGCCATACCGTCGATCGGGATACATCAAGCCGCGCATTGGGCGGAATGCAAAAGTATTACCGCAAAAACCAACGGCTTGAGGCTGACGTCAAGCTGGAATCGCAAAACTACGTTTCAGCTAAGAACGATGTCGACTTCAACTTCTCCGCCAATCGCGGTCCTATTGTCCATGTCATTGTCGACGGCGTAAGCCTCAGCGATGAAAAAGTCCGAAAGCTCGTTCCCATCTATGAAGAAGGCAGCGTCGATGAAGATCTTCTCAATGAAGGCAACCAGCATCTCCAGAACTATTACCAGCGCCTCGGCTATTTCGATGCGCGCGTTCGCCACGAAGAAAAAAATCCTTCGCCGGATCTCGTCGAGATCCTCTTTACCGTCCATCTCGGAGCACGCCATCGTGTCATTAAAGTTTCCGTCGATGGAAATAAGTACTTTGATCGAGGCACTCTTGAGGAGCGCCTGAGTGTTCGCGCTCACGACGCATTCAGCCGCCAGGGTGTCTACAACCAGGCGCTGATTGCACAGGATATAAGCGCTATACAGGCCGTTTATCAGAACAACGGCTTTACGCAGGTCAAGGTCACGCAGGAGATTCAGGACGAAGACAACAACGGTCAAAGCCCAAAACGAACCAAACAGGTTGGATTTTCAGTCGTCTATCACATCGATGAAGGACCCCAGGAGCGCGTTCACTCCGTCACACTCGTCGGCACGCAGCGTATTGCGCAGGACCTGTTGATTCCCCTGCTGAACACCGCGGCAGGCCAACCGCTTTCGCCGCAAAACCTCGCCGGCGACCGCGAGGCGCTCCTCACTTACTACCTGAGCCGTGGCTTCGAGCAGGCGGACGTAGAAGTAAGTCAGGCGGTTCCGCATGCTTCAACAGACACGCCGCACCCCGATGAAACGCATACCGCTCCAGGTGCCGTCGATGTGACCTTTCGTATCCACGAGGGCGAACAGGTCTTCCTTAGGCGGGTCATAACAACAGGTCTGCACTATACGCATCCCAAAACGATCGCTCGCGCCATCACTCTCAAAGAAGGCGAGCCGCTCGATGAAACCGCCCTCGTCGATACGCAGCGCAATCTGTACGATCTGGCCCTGTTCAATGAGGTCAATCCAGTTATTGAAAATCCCAACGGGGAAGAGCCGCGCAAGACGGTGCTGTTGCAGACCACGGAAGCCCGCCGTTGGGATATCGCTTATGGCGTGGGCTTGGAAGCGCAAACCGGTACGGTCAATGGATCGAATAACAGCAATCCCAATGGAACCGTCGGCATCAGCCCACGTGTTCTGCTTCAGGTAAGCCGCATCAATCTTTTCGGCCGTGATCAGACCGCGTCGATCCGCGGCAACTACGGCCTGCTCGAACAACGTGTTGACCTGGTCTATCAATATCCGCATCTGTTCGGCAATCGCAACTTCAGCTTCAGTTTCAATGGTGGCTACAACAACAGCCAGGATGTCATCACCTACAGCGCCTCCAAGCTCGAAGGCAGTCTGCGCCTCACTGAGCACTTCAACGGCCCCGAGCAGCTCTTCAGTAAAGCCAACACCTTCATCTACCAGTTCATCTATCGCCGTGTGAAGGTTGATCAGAATAGTATTCAGGTGCCACTCGATGAAATTCCGCTGCTGTCGGAAGCAGTACGCGTTGGCGGTCCCAGCTTCACATGGATACGTGACACACGCGATGCTCCACTCGATGCGCATCGCGGCACCTACACCAGCTTTCAGGAGTTCATCTCCTCGGCCATCTTCGACTCCGAAGCCAATTTCAATCAGGTCGATGTGTCGAACTCCAGCTACTACACCTTTGATCACGACCGTCTTGTGCTCGCACGAAATACGCGCTATGGACAGGAGCGAGCGTATGGTCAGTCCGTAGACGAACTGATTCCATTGCCCGAGCGTCTCTATGCCGGTGGTGGCAATTCCCATCGCGGATTCGGCGTGAATTCAGCCGGTCCTCGCGATCCGCAATCCGGCTTCCCCATCGGCGGCGCTGGGGTTTTCGTCAATTCCACCGAACTGCGCATGCCTCCACCAACGTTGCCGCTCTTCGGCAATACGCTCAGCTTCGTTCTCTTCCACGACATGGGCAACGCCTTCCGCGATTCAGGCGACATCTGGCCGAGCATCGCCCGTTTCCGCCAGCCAGATCGCGCCGGTTGCCGTAACCTCACGCCTGGTCCGCCGAGCGGCAAAGTCACGTCGACAGGTACGGAAGGTAGCTGCAGTTTCAACTATTTCTCCCACGCGGTCGGTTTGGGCGCGCGCTATCATACGCCCGTCGGTCCGGTGCGACTCGACTTCAGCTGGAACCTCAACCCACCCATTTATCCCGTCACCTACGACACCGTCACCGACACCAATCTCACCAATCCATACGTAGGCGAAGGTTCTCACTTCAACTTCTTCTTCAGTCTGGGGCAGAGCTTCTGATGCACATAGACCAAATGAGATCGAGCATAGCGAGCCACATCCTCACATGTGGGCGGCGCGTCTTATTTGTCTATGCTGCATATGCAGCCATCTTCGCCTGCGCTCCACACGCTTCGGCTCAGCCTGACGCACCGCATGATGACAAGTCAGCACAGTTCCTCGATAGTGTTGTCGCCGTTGTGAATAACCAGGCGATTCTGTCGAGCGATCTCGATCTTGAAATGCGCATTGTCCACCTGCTTCCCTCCGGCACGCAAAAGGACTATACCCCGCAGGCAGCGATCGAGAGGCTCACCACTCGCGTTTTGATCGAGCAGCAGATTCTTCAGGAAGATCCACACGGTCTCGAAATTCCGGCAAAAGAGCTGGATGACGCATTGACAGAGCTACGTCAGGGGCTGCCCGCATGCAAGATACGCGATTGCAACAGCGCCCAGGGATGGGCCGCGTATTTAGCAACGCTCGGCTTGACTCCCCAGCAGGTCCAAGACTACTGGCAGCATCGAATGGCCGTCCTCCGCTTCATCGAGCTTCGCTTCCGTAGCGGCATTCGCATCTCTCAGGACGATATTCAGAAGTACTATAACCAGACGCTGCTGCCGCAATACGCGCATCCGCAAGATGCTCCCCCGCTTGATCGTGTCACCCCACGCATTCAGGAAATCCTCCTGCAGCAGCAGGTCAATGATCTGCTGACCCAGTGGCTCAAGAGTCTACAGGATCAAGGTCAGGTAGAGATACTCGATCCAGCCCTTCGCTCTCAAGCTTCAACCAAAGAAGGAGGCCGTTCATGAGCGGTCTGGATCGCAACAACGACGGCCTTCCGGAGAGCACGAACCCTTCTTTTGAGCCCGTCAACACCGGCGAATCAAGTCCCACTTCATCTGAGCCTCCTCCGCCTGATCTTCATCGCGGTGTGCCGCGCTGGGCGCGCATCTGCGGCTATATCCTTCTCGTTCTATTTGTGCTACTTGTCGGCGCGTGTATTGCGGGCTATCAATGGGCAAGCTCCGATGGCTTTGAAAACACAGTCCGTAAACACCTCATTGTTGAGTTGCAGAGCCTTACAGGAGGCCGCGTCGAAATCGCCACCCTGCATTGGGATCTCCTGCATCTGCACGCGGAAGCCACCAACATCACCATCCACGGCCTCGAAGCTTCCAATGAAGCGCCATACGCGCACATCGATCGTCTGCAAGTCAGCATTGCCATACTCGGCCTTTTTCAATGGGGGCCTTCGCCTCGCGTTATTCTCCGCGACGCGCAGATCGATCGTCCGAAATTCCATTTCATCGTCTACGCCGATGGCACTACCAATCAGCCTCATCCAAAAAGAAAGCGCAAGCAGTCCACCTCAGCGATAGACAATCTCTTCAACGCAGAGATCGGTCAACTTCAAATCAATAACGGTCTCGCGCAGATTGCTGACTTTGAAGTACCACTCAACTTCGCCGCTCGCAATACATCTCTCCAGCTCAATTGGGTACCCGATACAGGCGCTACTATGGCGCCTACCAACAATGCAAAGTCAGAAGCCGTGCCGCCGGGCAGCTATCGCATCAACCTCAGCGTTGCCGATCTCGCCTTCGCGCAGGCCAAAGAGAACCCGCCCCCAAGCCGTCTTGATGCGTCGCTCGTTCTCTTCCATGACAGCGTCCGGCTAGATTCGCTGCGTCTTACGGCTCTTGATCGGGTCCTCAATCTTCGGGGCATCCTCACCAACTTTGCCCGTCCCAGTTGGCAGGCGCAGGCGCAGGGGCAGATTGACCTGCGCATTCTCGCGCCCTACACCACTTTTGCTTATGCGCGCACCGGCGCTGTCACTCTGCATGCCACTGGCTCAGGACGAGGCTCGCAGTTCACTGCATCAGGCGATCTCGCATCCGACGCAATCCATTATCAGGACACCGTCGTCGATGCGCAGACTGCCGCTTTCTCTGCCAGATTTCACGCCGACCAGAAGCAGCTCAACGTCACTGACATCCAGACCCATCTGCAACGGGGTGGAGAAGTCGATGGTGAACTGCTCCTCGATAATTGGCTCGACTCAACACCCGCTCCGGCTGTGCAGGCATCTTTGCGGCGTGAACACAAAACCTGGCCGGTACCAACAGGTCTTGTCAGGGCGAATTTGAAAGGCATCACACTCGACACGATCCTCGTGATGCTGGCTTCTCCCGAGTACCAGAAACTTGGCCTGAATACGGTAGTGTCCGGTCCCGCGACCGCGCGATGGACAAGCCGTGCCGACGACCTGGAAATCGGCGGCCAGTTGGCTCTCACGCCCTCCAGTACCCCGATAGCAAATGAAGTTCCGGTGCAGGGTTCAGTCGACGGTACCTACCGCTATGCAACCGGTTCTGTAGAAATCAAATCCCTCGATGCGCATCTGCGTCAAAGCGCAGTTCAGGCGCAGGGCTCGCTCGGCGTATATCCCATCACCCGTGCATCGCAGCTTCATGTCGACTTCAATTCTGCGAACCTATCTGAGTTCGACGCTATCCTGCGCACACTGGGGTTGCATCACGGCGCGCGCCAAGGCGCTGAAGCTCTCCCCGTTCAATTGCATGGGCAGGCGCAATTTCACGGCACATTCTCCAGTGCATGGCTTACTCCGCATATCGATGGTCGGCTTACAGCAAATAACATGGGCATCGAGATACCTTCCACCTCTAACAATGCGGAGCCTTACTTTTTTCCTCTCGATTCGCTCGATGCGGAAGGCTCCTACGCGCCCGCCAGCATTGTCATCCGGCACGGTACGCTTCATCGCGGGGCAGCCAGCATCACACTCCAGGGCCATCTCGACTCCGAAGATCCCGATTACCAGATTGGCTTCAGCGAGCCTGAGTTCGATGCGCATGCGATCCTTAGCCTTAAGGCACAACTTCAACAGGCTCCAATAGAAGATCTGCTGCCGCTGGTCAACATTCATGCACCGGTCAAAGGCATCATTAGTTCCCGCGTCGATGTAGATGGGCAGCTCAACAATCTCATTGGCGCCGGCAGCGTCGATCTTGACCAAGCAAGCCTCTACGGTGAGTCCGTCCAGCATGTGCACGCAGTTGGTGCAATCAATGGCCAGACACTCAAGCTCACTTCCGTAACCGCCCAACAATCGTCTGGCAGCACCGGAGGCAAACTCACCGCGACCGCCACCTACAACTGGGATCGCCACAGCTTTCAACTGGATGCGCATGGATCAGGAATCGATCTGGCCGCGATTCATGCGCTTCGCGACAATGGCCTCTCTGTCGGCGGCAAGCTCGCGTTCAACGTCGATGGGGCCGGCACGCAGTCCGATCCTCGTATTCAGGCTCATGCCACGTTCGGCAGCCTCGTCATCGCCGGCGAGCAGGTAGCAGACCTGCAACTCACCGCCAGCACCCGCAATCGCACAGTCTCTTATGATCTAAGCTCTCATCAGCCGACAGGCGACTTCAGCGCGCAAGGCGAAACCGGCTTCGATCCGGATCTGAAAACACAAGCCACCGTGCGCTTCACCCATTTCGACATAGGAGCCATGCTCAAGCTGCTCCATGTAACCGGTATCAGCGGAGAGTCCGATCTCGAAGGCGTCGCGACCATCTCAGGCCCGCTCCGCCGCCCCGAAAGTATTCGCGGTGAAGCGAAACTCGATCAGCTCGCGTTTTCCCTGGAAGGGGTTCATCTAGCCAGCAAAGGCTCGGTGCATGCCACATTGATCGAAGGCATAGCGCGTCTCGACCCAGTTGAAATTACAGGAGAAGACACCGATCTGCGACTTCACGGATCGCTGGCCTTTACCGGCAAACGTCAACTCGATCTGGGAGCCGACGGTGCTGTTAACATGCGTCTGGCCGAGACGCTCGATCCCGACTTGACCGCTCGCGGCGCTACGACATTTCAGATGGAGGCGCATGGCCCGGTTTCGAATCCAACGCTGCAAGGCAAGGTCGAATTCAAAAATGCAAGTCTCGCGTTGCACGATTTCCCCAACGGTCTGAGCCAGATCAACGGCACGCTCGACTTCATTCAGAATCGCCTGCAGGTTCGCTCACTGACCGCCATGTCCGGTGGTGGTCAGTTAAGCGTCGGCGGTTACATCGGCTTCCAGCGTGGCCTGTACGCCGATCTCACCGTTACTGGAAAGTCCATCCGCATCCGCTATCCGCAGGGCATCAGCTCTATCGCCGATGCAACGCTCAAGCTCCAGGGGCCGCAAAACAACCTGCTGCTTAGCGGCAATGTTCTCGTCACGCGTTTCGCAGTGAATAGCGACTTCGATCTTTCTGTATATGCCTCGCAGCCAGTGAGCGTGCAGCCTATCGTTTCGCCCGACGCGCCATCCAACCATCTGCGTCTCGATGTACATGTAATCTCTGCCCCGCAGCTCAACTTCCAGAATGCCTACGCCAAGCTTGCCGGAGATGTCGATCTTCGCCTGCGTGGCACCCTCGCAGCCCCATCCCTGCTTGGCCGCATTTCGCTCACCGAGGGAACGGCAACCGTCAGTGGCACCCGCTACGAACTGCAGCGCGGCGAAATCAACTTCAACAATCCCGTCCGCATTCAGCCTGAAATCGATATCGATGCGACAGCCCGCGTTGAGGATTACGACATCACTCTCGGGCTGCATGGAACCGCCAGCAAGCCCCGCTTCACCTATCGCTCCGAACCTCCTCTGGCCGAGGCCGATATCCTCACTCTTCTCGCGCTCGGTCGTACCCAGAATGAACAGACTGCCTATGTGCAACAGCAGCAGCAGGCCGGCGACAATCCAATGACCGACGCCCTGCTCGGCGGTGCGCTTAACGCCACCGTTTCCAACCGTGTCCAGCGGTTATTCGGCACGGGCGCAGTCAAAATAGACCCCAATTTCATCGGCTCTCTGGGCAACTCCACCGCCCGTGTCACTGTCGTCGAGCAGATCGGCAACAACCTGACGTTCACCTACGCCAGCAACGTCAATACCACTACGCAGCAGCTCATCCAGGCTGAGATAGCCATCAACCGCCATGTCTCCCTGTTGCTCACTCAGGATGAATCGGGCATCTTTTCCGCGGTGATCGAAGCCCGCCGCAGCTATCGGTAAGCGGTAGCCTCCTGTTGCGCTCTGTTCCATCCGAACGAAACACGCCATGAAAATTGGTGTTTATATCTGTGGACAATGAACCTCGCACTCGCAACACGCATCCTAGCAATAGGATGCGTGCACAACAGCCGCACTCAAAGACTCAAAGTCTAATGATCCAGAAGTCAGGAGGTTTCAGCATGATTCCCACTCGTTTCTCCAGTAAAGCTACGCTCGCCGGAATCGTTGTCGGGGCCCTCCTCAGCCTTCCGCTTGCCTCTTTTGCCCTCTCAGGCAATAGAGCCGCTTCCACGATGGAAGACGAGAGCCCGGCTGCGGCAGTGACCGCGAAGCTCAATAAGAAGCAGTTCCAAAATGTAAAAGTTACAGTCGATAACGGTGTCGCAACCCTCTCTGGCACCGTTGATCTGTATGAATACAAAGAGCAGGCCGACAAAATCGCTCACAAAGTAAAAGGTGTTTCCGCCGTCCGCAACGAGATACAGGTGGCTGGCGCCTCAGTTTCCGATCAGGAACTGCAGCAAAAACTCGTCGAAAAGCTGCAATATGATCGCGTTGGATACGGCAATGCTTTTAACGCCATTTCTGTTCAAGTGCATGACGGTGCAGTGACGCTAGGTGGTCATGCCCACACTCCTGTTGATAGGGATTCAGCTTTGGCTCTCGTCTCCACCTATCCAGGTGTTAAAGATGTCAATGACGAGGTCCAGGTCGATCCTGTTTCCATCATGGATGAGCGGACCCGGGTCGCTGTTGCTCACGCCATCTACAGCTTCCCATCCCTGAATAAGTACGCCATCAATCCGGCGGCTCCCATCCGTGTCTCTGTGCAGAATGGCAACGTCGAATTGTATGGAGTCGTAGATACGCAGGCTGACAAGGACACCGCTTATCTGCGCGCGAACGCAGTTCCCGGCGTGTTCAGCGTAAAGAACTACCTGCAAGTCGCCAATCAGACGCCGGAGAAAAAATAGCTAAAGCCAAAATCTTTCTATCCAACGGTCATCATCAGGTTCACTCGACAAATTTCAAGCCCGGAGGTGGAATCTCCGGGCTTTCTCATCGCAACAGAAATACATCGCATTCTAACGTTGCAATTAAAGCGAGAACCGCCTCCTAAGCAGGTTCAGAATTGACCATAAATAACCCGATCACTTTCGCTGATTGCATCTCATCTCCCATAAATAAATCACAGGAGATAAAGTATGCCCCCACCCCCAAAAGCAGCCAAAAAGGCGGCCAAGAAAGCCGCGAAGAAGTCAGCCACGCACCGTCATAAAGATGTTCACGATCTTCGTCGTGCATTCGAACATCTGGGACGAATTGAAACTATCCGCGCGGCAGGCTTGTCGGCAATGGCGCTAGGAGCCGTTGATGTCACCGTCATGTTCGCCGGGCATGAGTGGGAAGGAGGCCATGCCCAGAACGCAGCAGACCTGCTCCGTGCGGCAGAACATATCTGCTTCGGCGCGCGACTATTCGAGAGCACGCTGGATGAGGGCATTCCTTTTGCAGTGCATAGTGCGGTAGTTGCTCACTTTCGCGAGCTGATGCACCGCGCAGATCACCTTCGACCCGAGGTCATCCATCCCCCAGAGTTCGTCGCCGTCTACAAGTTAGCGCGGGAAATGGCCGACCGTGCCATCGAGCGTAATGCCTACCAGTCGGCCCTTGAATATGCCAGGGCCGCTGAAGCCTTGGCACATCTTCGTCTGCATGGCGCGATTACAGTGAATTCCACTCAGTCTCTCGATGCCGGATCGCGTCTAAGACTTTTTGTGAGGGTTCAGTCTTCATCCCTTGTATGAGCGATAGAACGCCGCAATCGGCATTCTTTGATCGGGCAAAGAAACCACCGGCAACGGAAAAAAAGCAGAGTCGCAGAGCCGTCGAAGTTTCTAATTTCTTCCTGGCGGATGTGCAGACCGGCCTGGGCCCCTTTTTGGCTGCTTATCTGGCTGCAGCGCACTGGCGTCCTGATCAGGTCGGCCTGGCTCTTACTGTCGGGGGCGTTATCACCGTTGTAGTCCAGACCCCTGCGGGGAGTTTCGTTGATCGAGTGCACGCAAAGCGGGCTCTCCTGATAGCTGGCTCTCTGGTTTTGGCGGTCGGGGCCGTATTACTGTCCTTGTCAACAGACCAATGGGCCGTTTTCATAGCGCAGGTTTTGATTGGTTCAGCAGCACCCTTTCTCGCTCCCACGCTAGCTGCCATTACCATGGGTCTAACCGGCCCAGAACGCTTCGACATACAATTTGGCCGCAATCAATCCTTCAATTCCGCGGGAAACGTCGCCAGTGCAGGGCTCATTGCGGCGATAAGCCGATGGTTTGGCAATCGTGCCATTTTTCTCGCCACCGCGTTATTCACAATACCAACAGTCGTGTCCATTCTTATGATCCGCAGCCAGGACATTCACCATACGTTGGCTCGCGGCGGACGCGAGCAGTGCGACGAAGAGCCCCAGCAGACAGAAAGCATCACACAGGTCCTCCTTTCAGATCGCGTGCTCCTTGCGTTTCTCGTTGCATCCTCTTGCTTCCATCTCGCAAACGCTGCCATGTTGCCCGAATTAGGGGAGATGTTGAACCATGGCTCCAGCACCACCGCCGCGCCATTTATGTCCGCCTGTGTACTCGTCACGCAGATCGTCATCATGTGTTCAGCCGCTTTTCTGGGCCGAGCGGCAAATCGCATAGGTCGCAGACCTTTGCTTCTTCTCGGTTTTGGAGTACTACCCTTCCGCGCCGTTCTTTACACCCTCACCCATGCAACCGTTCTGCTCGTCGCTATTCAGGTCCTTGATGGCGTCGCGAATGCCATTTTCACCGTCGTTTCCGTCTTGTTGGTTGCAGATCGCACGCGCGGTTCTGGCCGCTTCAATCTCGCCCAGGGAGCATTAGCTACCGCCGTCGGTATCGGTGCAGCGCTCAGCAATCTGATCGGCGGAAAGTTGGCTCAGGAATGCGGATTTAACCGATCCTTTCTCGGCCTCGGCGTTATCGCTGTCATAGCGTTATTGCTTGTTTGGGCTTTCGTCCCTGAAACACTCTCTAGAGTGCAAAGCGCATCGGCTTCGCGCTCGCAACCTGCCCGGTAACCATTCTCGGTAATTCCAATATGGTTCAATTCAACTTAAGTTGTAACGAACGTAATCTTATTCACACCATGAAATGTGGCAAACTTGGCATACTTTGGACTAGGTAGTGAAGCTGAGGAGGAGGGTGCTGTGCAGTTGGCTGAGTGGGAGAACTTTCTGCAACTGGTAAAGTCCGGAAAGCTGCCCAAAGGCTGCAGCCTGGAAGCCGTGCAAGCCCAGCTCTACCAGTACTACAAAGCCCGCTGTATCACCACCGCGCAGTGGACTGAGTTCGAGACCCATATCCATCGCTTGGAACCAGGCCTGCCCTGGCGCTCAAAGATCGCAACCGAAATGCGCGGCTAGAGTTCAATCACGATCAGCGCCAACGGAAAATGCGCAGCGAAATCGCAAACGGCACAATCAGCCACACCAGCAGAATCGCTACCTGCGGCCACATCTGCCCTAAATTCATGCCCTGCAGCATATTTCCTCGCAGGGCATCATTAGCTGCCGTCAACGGCAATGCCCGTACAAACGGCTGAATTTTATCCGGAAACCGCGAAGCAGAAAAGAACACGCCCGATAAAATCCACATCGGCAGCATCACCAGGTTCATCAGCCCTGAAGCAGCCTCCATCGTCTTCGCGCGCGAAGCCACCAGCAGGCCAAGCGCCGAAAACGCCAGCGACGTGAGCACACAAAGAAAAGCCAGCTCCAGCAGCGATCCGCGAAACGGCACGCCAAATACCAGTCGCGCAAACCCGAGAAACGCCACCACTTCAACCACCAGCATTACCAGCCGCGAAAGAAGGTAAGAGGCCAGATACTGCCATCGCGGCATCGGCGAAGCCACCAGCCGTTTCAACAGCTTTTTCTGCCGCGCCTCCACAATCGCAAATCCGAGTCCCCAGATCGCCGATCCCATCAGATTCATTCCCAACAGGCCCGGCACCACGAAATCGATATATCGTGCGCCCGTTTCATGGATAAGCTGGTTTTCCGCATGAACGGCGTCGCGCCGTCCTGCGCTGGCTTGAATCGCCCGATCCGCAATCAGCCGAGCCGTTCGCGCATCGGGATTCGTGTCGTCATACTTATAATCCACACCGTCTGGCCCCTGAATCGCCAGCAGCAGAATTTGCCCCGTCGCCAGCGCATGCGTTCCATCGGCCTCATCGAATTGTTTTGCGCTCAGTCCTTTGTCGGCATTCAACGCCTGCACAAGTTGCGGCGTTGTTCCACCCACTTGCAGCACATCGGCCGGCCGGTTGCGAAAGGCAATGCCAAGCCCCACAGCAAGCAGAATCGGAAAGATAAAAATCCAGAAGATCGCCTCGGGCTCACGCAAAAACAACCGGAACCGCGCCAGCGTCAACTGCAGCAGAGAGCTCTCCTGCCACCTACTCATCGCGCAGATTCCTCCCGGTCAACCCAACAAACACGTCTTCCAGCGTCGCCGAGTGCGTGCGAAATTCGCTCAGTGCAAGTCCTTGCCCCTTGAGCGAAGCAAAGATGAGCGGCACCGCCGTATGCAACTCAGACACTGAAAGCTGATGAAGCCCCGCATCCACGCGATGCGACTGTACGCCCGGAATCCCAGTCAGCGACGCAACATCCACATTGGTATCTGTGCCAAGCGCAAACTCCACAATGTGCTCGCCACCAACAGACGCAATCAGTTGCTGCGGGGTACCCAGAGCAATGATCTTGCCGTGGTCCATGATCGCTATGCGATCGCATAACCGTTCCGCTTCATCCATGTAATGCGTCGTCAAAATAATCGTTCGCCCGGCCTTTTTCAGATCGTCGACAAGATCCCACAAATGACGCCGCGCCTGCGGATCAAGCCCAGTCGTTGGCTCATCCAGAAACAACAGTTCCGGATCACCCACCAGCGCGCACGCCATCGCCAGCCGCTGCTTCTGACCGCCCGAGAGCCCGCCGACACGCGATTTACGCTTCTCATCCAACTGTGCCATGCGAATAATCTCATCGACCGCAACGCCGCGATGAAAAAAGCTGCGAAACAACAGCACCGTTTCCTCGACTGTCAGCTTGTCTGGAAATTGTGTCTCCTGCAACTGAATGCCGATCAGTTGCCGCAGCTCGTTTGCATGACTATTCCAGTTCCGTTCCAGCAACTCCACAGTGCCGGAGTCTGGAGCTGTCAATCCCTCACAAATCTCGATGGTCGTTGTTTTGCCCGCGCCGTTCGGACCAAGCAGGCCAAAACACTCTCCCGGCATCACCTCAAGATCAACGCCATCAACCGCCACAACATCGGCATAGGTCTTCCGCAGCCCGCGCAACAGCAAAGAACGGACTGTAGCACTTGAGCGGCCGTCGCTCGATATATTCTGTGACGCAGTCAGTGGCATCGCCTAAGCCTAAGCAGAAAAACTGCAACATGCAACAGCTATCCTGCGCGCGCATGTGCTTCAAATTTGTAGTGGAACTGTAACGGTTTGTTGAAAACGTGATCTCGCAGAGGCCCCTCGTCAGCGCGCAAAAAGATCGCCTTGCGGAAGAACCGCGCTCAAACACATCTGCACTTACTTCAACGTACGCCCGATCGATTTCGTTCCCGTAGAGCGTTCCTTTGCGGCCTTCTTCGCAGGAGCATTTGCGCTCTCCTGCCACGCCAGGTCCAGCGCCTGAGCGACAATCTCGCTCTTCGCCTGTGCAAGCATTACATTGGTCGAGCCCTGCAAACCCCATGCTCCCTTTACTGGCCGGAACATCTGCGGATGCGTCTCCACAAAATGTTTCTGGTCGTCAGGCCTGAGCTTCACCATCGCAAAGCTCTCATCCGGATAACCCATCGTTGCAAAAATGCGGCCATGAGCGCGAAAGTCGGGGTGATTCATATGCGATCGCTCTTCAGCGCCCTTCAGATTCAGTGCCAGCTCACGAAATTCCTGTGCCGTCATCACTGGTTTTCCTTCGTCAGCGAATGTCCAATCCACCACTTATAACCAAACGGATCGACGATCCCAGCCATGCGATCGCCGTAAGGCTGATCCGCGGGCTCACGCTCGCTCGCCGCTCCCGCCGCTAATGCCTGTTGGTATGTGGTGTCGCAATCGTCCACGTAGATCATTAGATTGATCGGCGATCCGCCATAGTGAGCTACAGCATAAGCGCCAATCTCCGGATGCTCATCAGCCATCATCAGCACAGAGCTGCCAATTTTAACCTCCGCATGCACCACCCGTCCTTCAGGCGAGGTCATGCAAAGCTTCTCCTGTGCGTCGAAGACTTTCGCGTAGAAGTCCATCGCCTCGCGCGTGTTCTTGAAAATCAAATACGGCTGTACCGGGTTATAACCTTCGGGAATCTTGCGTGCCATTGTCGTCTCCTCCTGACAAGAAGCATTCTCAAGCAACCAAATGTAGTCACGATTGTAAAAAAGCGAAATGCCATCTGAAATCTCGATTTGGAAGAAGATATTCCGCTTTTCAATTGCCCCCAGAACGGTCGATAGTGCAGAAATCTACTTGACAAAGAGGATTTGCGGCAATTACTTTCAGTTCGCACTTCGAACTATATAAGTTAGAGGTTTCATTTTCGCAGATCCATCGCAACTCTACCTTGATCGGAATCGTCACATCTATATCGGAGAAAAAGCATGGTGACCCGAAGAGAGTTTCTTGACTCACTCGCTGTTGGAGCAGTAGGCATGACACTTGGCACCTCTGCCAAGAGCTATGCGCAGATCATGGGCGCAAACGATCGTCTCAACTTCGCCGTCATCGGCCTTCACTCCCGCGCCTATGCGCATCTGTCATCGCTCAAGGCAAACAAAGCCAACGCGCGCATCGCTTATGTCTGCGATGTTGATCGCAACACGATGGCAAAGTTTGCTGCTGATACAGAAAAAGAAATGGGCGAGGCTCCCGCTACAGATCAGGATTTCCGCCACATCCTGCAAAAGAAAGAAATCGACGCCATCACCATCGCCACGCCCGATCACTGGCACGCACCGATGGCGATTCTCGGCCTACAGGCAGGCAAGCATGTGTACGTAGAAAAACCCTGCAGCCACAATCCCGCAGAGGGCGCATTGCTCGTCGAAGCGCAACGCAAATACGGCAAGCTGGTTCAGATGGGTACCCAGCAGCGCTCGTCAAAGCACACCATGGAAATCGTCGACAAGATTCACAACGGTCTCATCGGCCGCGCCTATTACGCGAAAGCCTGGTACAGCAACACACGCAAATCCATCGGCGTGGGCAAGGAGGCCCCTGTTCCGCCGCAGCTCGACTGGGATCTCTGGCAAGGTCCAGCTCCTCGCCAAGCCTATAAAGACAATGTGCAGCCCTACAACTGGCACTGGTTCCGTATCTGGGGCACTGGCGAAACGCTCAATAACGGCACTCACGAAATCGACGTCTGCCGCTGGGCCCTTGGCGTCGATTTCCCCAACAGTGTCGCCGCTCAGGGCGGCCGTTATCAGTTCAAGGACGACTGGCAGTTCTACGACACCCTCAATACCAACTTCAACTACGACGACAAAATGATCTCGTGGGAAGGGAAGTGCTGTCAGGGAATGAAGATCTACGGCCGTGACCGCGGATCGACAATCATGGGCACCGAAGGCACCGTACTCGTTGACCGCGACGGTTATGAAATCTACGACCTCAAAGGCACCAAGAAAGATGAGTTCCGTACCGGCAAAGAGACTTCATCCTCTGACCTCACCGGCCGCGACTCCATGACCGATGCGCACTTCGCCAACTTCATCGCTGGCGTACAAAAGGGAGAAAAACTCCACGCTCCCATTGAAGTCGGCAACGTCGCGGTGACGATGTTGCAGCTCTCCAATATCGCCTGGGAAGTCAACCGCGTCCTAAACCTCAATCCCGCCGACGGCAAAATCAAGAACGATGCCGAAGCGATGAAGGGATGGGGCCGCGAATACGAAAAGGGCTGGGCTCCTCACATTTGATCGAGCTGCGCTCAACTCTTCACGAAACAACAACGAGGCAATAAATCGGCAGCGGATATCTTCCATTCCGGGCCCCGCTGCCCGCTATACTAGCCCGAACTACTTCAAATTCGGGCTCGCGTGGGAGTGTTGTTTGCCCCAGTGCCCATGATGAGTGTTTCCGCGTAAGTTCCAAGGGGTTTCTCATGCCGACGGCGCGTTTGTTGATGAACAACCAGGAAAGCGCTTCCAACCGCATCGCCCGGCAAATCAACCGCAATCTCATCTTTAACCACATTCGTGTCCGCCAGCCCATCTCCCGCGCCGACCTTGCCCGCGCCTCTGGCCTGCAACGAAGCACCGTCTCCCTCATCGTTGAAGAACTCCTCGCCGACCGCTGGATCGAAGAGGGCTCCATCGGTCACATTCCACGCGGCCGCAAACCAACCTTCCTTCACCTCAACGACAAACGCGTCGTTCTCACCCTCGATGTTCATCCCACTCAAATCGCACTGGCCGTCATCGCCATCAGCGGCAAAGTCGTAGCCGAAGATCTCCTGACTCTTCCTTCCGATCCCAGCAAAGTCATAGCCACCATCGTCAGACATGTGCGCAGGCTGATTACCACGCATGCCGAGCTCACTTTTGAGGGCATCGGCATGAGCCTGCCCGGGCGCTTCAATCCTTCCATCGAGACCTCCATCTTCGCTCCCAACATCCCTTGGCCGCTCGGTCAGCTCAAAGCCCGTCTTGAGGCTGCTACCGGTCTTCCCACCGCAGCCGACAACGTAGCCAACGCCTGCGCGTTGTCTGAGGTCTGGTTTGGATACAGCGCCGCCCAAAGCAATCTCGTCGCGGTCAACGTCTCGGAAGGCATCGGCGCCGGTATCTTCGCCAACGGCCAGCTACTGCGTGGCGAGGGCGGGGTAGCCGGCGAGTTCGGCCACATACAGATCGATCCCAAAGGCCCCATCTGTGGATGCGGCGGAAAAGGCTGCTTGGAAACCATCGCCTCCAATCGCGCCGGCCTACGTTACTACGCGCAAATCGCCCGGCATGAACTACAGTCCTTTGACAATCTGCTGGAGCTTGTTCGCAATGGCGACCGCAACGCGCTCAAGGCCCTCGATCTCATGTGCCAGGCGCTAGGCCGCGGCATGCACATGATCGCGCTGGCCGTGGCTCCTGGAGAAATCGTCATCGTGGGTGACATCACAACTCTCTGGGACATCGCCGGTCCGCGTATCGAAGCTGAAATGCGCAGCTACCCACTCGTTCTTGCGCCCAAACTGCGCCCCGCACTCGAAGGCAACAAGGCCCGCCTGCGCAGCGGTGTTGCACTCGTCATGAGCAGCAAACGCGTCTGAACAAATCACACTCTCGCCTTCGACACAACGCGCACTTACAACAGCGGCACATGATTCAGATGCGGAGTCGCAACCGCTACGTACTCCCCCGGCGTCATCCCCGCAAACTCGCGAAAGTCATGAATAAAGTGCGCCTGATCGTAGTATCCGCAATCAAGCGCCAGCGAAGCCCATTCCTCTTCCCATCCCTTGTGCAGCTTCAGTAGCGCTCGCTGAAAACGTCGCACTCGTTGAAACGCCTTAGGCGTAAGCCCCGTCTGCATCTCAAACAGATCATTCAATCGTCGTGGGCTCAAACCAATCCGTTCCGCCACGTCACGCACGCGTACACCACGAGGCAACTGTTGCGTTGCGGCAATCACGGCACCATGCAGCGCCCTCGGCTGCCTCAGAAGCCTGGCAGCCAGCTCCTGCTCCAGCACTGCAAAAATCTCCCTAACATTGCGCGCCGCAAGCAGTCTCTCACGCATACGCCCCGCATCCCGCGGCCAAACATCGTCAAGCGAATACGTAGCTCTTGCCACCTCATTCGCCGGAATACCAAGAAAAGGAAACGCCCCACCCGGCGTAAATTGAATCCCCACCACGCGCTGCTGCGCACTCGTATCGATCACAAAGCAGTCCGTTCGTGCTCCACAAAACACCGCCGGCTCAAACGTGCTTGAAATCGCTACGTTATCGGCACTGTATATCTGAATCGGCGCCTCGCGCAGGTCAAAGACAATCCCCGACTCGCCATTCGGCAGCAACCGCTCCTGCTTATGCGCTCCCTCAAATCCCTCCGAATACCAGAGGCAAGCCACAAGCCCCGCCAACGGAAGAGCCGGATTGTATCGCCGATAGAACATAACTCTGCGTATTACGAACCAGGCAACGCCGAACCCCAGCCCGACGCACTTAGTTTAGCCCAAGCTGTAATAACTGGATGACCAACGCTGTTCGCACTCACACTTCACACTCACACTCGTCTTTCAATCCATCTCCAGCAATGCCGCCATCGTCTCCACGCCATCCCAAAGATTCTTCAACCGCAGATTCTCATTCGCCGCATGCTGGTTATCGTCATAGTTTGCAATCGGCAATGTAATCGTATGCGTATGCGCCGCACGAATCATCATCTCCAGTGGCACGCTTCCACCCATCGTCGGCAATAGCTCCACTTCGCCTCGCGCACCCTTTACCGCAGCAATCACCTCCTGCGCTATCGGCAGATCCAGCGGCGTGCGCACCGCGTTGTAACTCGCAGGATCGCGAAAAATCTTCGCAACCTTCGCATGCGATAGCAGCATCTCTTTCGTCGGCTCCGTGTCCACAACAAAATATCCACGCGAAGCCACGTAATCGACTACCCGCTGCTGTTGCGCCTTCCAGTCCACTCCCACCACAAGCCGCAGATCAATGTCGGCCGTTGCCGTCGGTGGAATCACGTTGGCCGCATGCGCTCCCGTTTGCCCTGAAGAGATCCCATTGATGTTCAGCGAAGGCTCATTGATCAAATCCAGCAGATGCCGACCACCACCGTCGGTATGCCCCAATTCAAACGCATCCATCAGCATCCGGTCATTCACGGGAGCCTCCGCCAGCGCCTGTTTCTCCATCGCCGACAACGGCGCAATGCCGTCATAAAAATGCGGAATCAGCACATGCCCGTTCTCATCCTTCATTCCCGCCAGCAACTGCACCAATTCCATCGCCGGATTAGGAGCCCAGTTGCCATAGTGTCCGCTGTGCAATCCATGACTTGGCCCATACACCGTGATCGCCACATGCGTATCGCCCCGCGCGCCGAACACCACCGTCTGCCGTCCACTCTGATCCACCGGCCCATCGCAGATCAGCCAAACATCTCCGGCAATTAAATCGCGATGCGCATCCAGCATCTCTTCCAGATGTGGCGACCCAGCCTCTTCCTCACCCTCCCACACAAACCGGATATTCGCCTTCAGCGGAATCTTCGCCGCATGCAGCGCGTCCAGCGCCGTCAACTGCGCAAAGATCGCCGCCTTGTCATCACCAGCCCCACGCCCATAAATACGGCGCTCACCATTCACATCACGCACCACCGGCGTAAATGGCGGCGTAACCGTCCATTCTGAATTCGTCACTGGCTGCCCATCGTAATGCGCATAGAAGACGATTGTGTGCTTCGCTCCTGGCGTCTGGATCTCGCCATAAACAACGGGCGGCAGATCGCCCTGCGTAAAGAGCTGCGCGGCCACGCCACGCTTCGTCAACTCATGCAGCAGAAAATCCGCATTGCGCTTCAACCCCGCCGGATCAGCCGCCACATTCGGCATCGCAAGAAAATCACCGAACTGCTGCGCGAGATCCGCCTCGCGCGGCTCCACATAACTCTTCGCCGCCTCCGCGGGGCTCTGCGCCATCAGCGCACTCGTGGTCAATAGGAGGGCAGGGAACAGGCAAACCACAAATCTCTTCGCAAACATGCGCCAAGTTTACCCTGCCATATCCGTCCGTTCGAATACAGGACAATCGCACAAAGAAAATCTGTTGTCTGGATTGTTCCTACGCGCAGCGCCGTAGGCGCGATGTTTTTTAGCCCAGCGTTTGAACGCTGGGAAATCGGCATTGACGAACATCTGGAGCCCCGTAGGTGCGGCACAAAGGAGCATCTGATGCCCGACATCACCATTCACGCGATTGCTCCGCGTTCGCATGATGAATGCCGCAGAGCCAGACCAACGCCAGCTATCATCGACAGCATGCGCATCGCGTGGCTCCTGTTGCTTTCGACTCTCTCAATCGCTCTAGTGTCTATACCTGCCTTTACTCAGCAGGCAACACGCACCGTAGCCATCACCATTGACGACCTGCCCTTCATCACCGGCGACGAAAGTCGCCCCATGAGCCCTGCCGATGCAAAGCTCGCAGAGCAATCCAACCGGAAGCTCCTCGCCGTTCTCGCCCGCCACCATGTACCCGTAACCGGCTTCGTCATCCAGCACGGCGTCGAATCTCTCGGCTCCGAAGCAGGCACAGCCATCCTTCGCAACTGGGTCCGTCAAGGCTTCGACCTCGGCAACCACAGCTACGAGCATCCCAATTTCAACGACCTCACCGTCGCGCAATTTGAAGATCAGGTCATTCGCGGTGAATCCCTCATCAAGCCGCTCATGGAATCCGAAAACCGTCAACTCCAGTTCTTCCGCTTCCCCTATAACCACACCGGCGACACCAAAGAAAAACACGACGCCCTCGCAGCCTTCCTTGCCCAACGCGGATACCGCCTCGCCCCCTGCACCATCGAGACTGAAGACTGGATGTTCACCGAGCGCCTCTTTCGCATGCGCGCCCATCACAAAGAGGACGACGCCAGTCGTCTGCTCCAGGCCTATCTCGATTTCACCGCCGCACAGATCGATTATTTCGCCGCTCTCAACAAACAGATCTTCGGCTACGAACCGCCCGAGATCCTGCTCATCCACGACAACCCGCTCAATGCCGAGATGATCGATCGCGTCCTCGGCCTATTCGAGCAGCGCGGCTATCGCTTCGTCACGCTCACTCAAGCCGAGTCCGACCCCGCCTACGCCACCCCCGAAACCTTCATCACGTCCTACGGCCCCATGTGGAGTTACCGCTGGGCCAAAGTCAAAGGCATCCATGTAGATGGCAGTAAAGAGCCTGACCCTCCCGCCTGGATCTTGAACTACGAGAAGCCGCCAGCCACCCCACCGCATCAAAAGAGCTAACCGCAAACGGTAAACTGAAGTAAGAAGGAGCACACACCATCCCCGTGAGCCGCCTCTGGACCAAAACCAGAACCACCCTCGAAATGATCAAGTGGGAGCACTCCATCTTCGCTCTCCCATTTGCTCTCACTGGCGCACTTCTAGCTGCTCACGGCATTCCCACTTGGCGCACACTCGCCTGGATACTCGTAGCCATGGTCTCGGCCCGCTCCGCCGCCATGGCCTTCAATCGCTGGGCCGACGCTGACCTCGATGCCGCCAATCCCCGCACCAAGATGCGCGCCATTCCCGCCGGCCTGCTCACTCGCAGCTTCGTCCTCGGTTTCACGCTGCTCATGATTGCCGTCTTCGAACTGGCATGCTGGCAGCTCAACCGCCTGACACTCATCCTTTCGCCTGTGGTGCTGGCCGTCCTGCTCGGCTACTCCTATATGAAGCGCCTGACGCGCTTCTCGCACGTTATTCTCGGCCTCGCACTCGGCATCGCCCCTTCCGGAGCCTGGATCGCAGTCCGCGGCTCGCTCGATCCCCGCATCACCCTGCTCACCGCCATCGTCACCTGCTGGGTAGCCGGCTTTGACATCCTCTACGCCTGCCAGGACATGGACCACGACCGCCATGCAGGTCTCTTCAGCATCCCTCAGGCCGTCGGCCTCGCCGCCGCCTTCTGGATCGCCCGCATACTTCACCTCACCGTCGTCGCCCTGCTCGCCTGGTTCGCCATCCTCTTCCACTTCGGCCTCGCCGGTGAGATAGGTGTCGCCGTCGTAGCTCTCCTGCTGCTCTACGAACACCTCATCGTCTCCCCACGCGACCTGCGTCGGCTTAATGCCGCCTTCTTCACCATGAATGGTGTCATCGCCATGGTCTTCCTCGCCTTCGTCGCTGCCGATATCTGGCTCGCGCGCTGATTGCGCAGTCATCTCACGCATCGCCTTACGCGTCACCTGTCCTGTGGTATGTTTCGAACAGAAGCAGTCACCCCAACCCCGCTTGCTGGGACACAACTATCAGCCCGCGCGAGGAGCTTCGCCTGATCTTGACCAGAATAGCCATCCAGGGAGAACCCGGCTCCTTCAGCCATGAAGCCGCCACGCGCCTCGCCGCCGAACTAGGCGAGCAGCCTCGCATCGTGCCGTTCTCACTCTCCGCTGAAGTCTTCGCCGCACTTGTCCGCGGGGATGTGGACGCCGCCGCGATCCCCATCGAAAACTCCCTCGCCGGCTCCGTCACCGAGCACTTTGACCTCATGCTCCAGAACGACGTGACGATTGAGCGCGAACTCTTGCTTCGCATCCGGCACAACCTCATCGGACTCTCAGGCGCGAATCTCAAGGAGATTGATCGCGTCTTCTCGCATCCCGTCGCACTCGCTCAGTGTCGCCGTTTTCTTGCAGAGCATCCCCACATGGAGTCCTTCGCCTTCTACGACACCGCCGGCAGCGTCAAGCAACTAGTCGAGCTCCGCGACCGTCATGCCGGCGCCATCGCCAGCCGCGAAGCCGCCAGCTACTACGGAGCCCAGATTCTAGCCGCTGACATCGAAGACAATCCGGAAAACTACACCCGATTCTTCTACCTTCGTCGCTCCGCCGACGCCATCCAAAGTTCGTACGCAAACAAAATGAGCCTCGCTTTCAAAGTTGAGAACCGTGTCGGCACCCTCGTCGCCGCTCTCTCCGAACTCGCCAAAGAGGGAACCAACCTCACCAAGATCGAGTCCCGCCCCGTTCACGGCCATCCCTGGGAATATGTCTTTTACGTAGACTGCCAGCTCCACTCGCCAGAAGACGGAGCCAGGGCTGTGACTGCCCTCCGCAGCCACTGTTCCATGGTCAAAGAGCTGGGCCGCTACATCGAAGCAGCTCTATAGCCCCCCCAGCAGCTCATCGGGTACCCCGGTAATTGGGCTGGCTCAAATATCTCTACTGTTTTCAGCATCTTCTAAGCGGTCGTGTCTCTTTTCCGGCCATGAAGTCGCCCCCTGCACCTGCCGATACATCTCTTCATAACGCCCGGCATTGCTCTGCGGCCGATAAACATCCATCAGCGCAAACGGGAACAGCAGAGCCTGTGGAACACGTATTCGTCAGAGAGATACAACAATTTGGCCGATAAATCAGCCACCGGTTCGTTTCTGAAACTTTCCAGCATGTGTGGTGTCTAATAAGAAAAGTTGATACGAGGACACGCAATGTTCAATCCTATTCCTGATCCAAAAGCCGCTCCTTCCACTCCTCCCAATGGACCGGCCACAACCGTACCCCAAGCTAAGGCCCTGCCCGTGCTGCCGGTACGCGATACCGTGCTCTTTCCCCACGCCGTCCTCCCCCTAACGGTAGGCCGCGAAAGCTCGATCCAGTTGATCGAGTCTCTTGGAGATCAGCGCACGATCGTGGTTGTTGCCCAGCGGGATGCGCGTGTCGACACCCCTCAGCCAGACCAGCTGCACGAGTACGGCACTCTGGCAACTGTTCATAAAGTAGTGAAAATGCCCAACCAGAGCCGCTTCGTCTTCACCGAAGGAACGGCGCGCGTACGTCTGACTAATTTCACCCAGACCGAGCCCTATCTGATGGCCGAGGTCGAACCGGTCGCCGAGGTCGAGTCCGCTGTCGAAGCCGACAAAGCCTCCGTCGAGGCTCTGCATCGCAATGTAGTCTTCGAATTTCAGCAGATCGTCAGCGCTTCCACTACGCTCTCCGATGAGCTGCAGACCATCGCGGCCAACATCAACGAGCCCGGTCGAGCCGCCGACTTCATCGCCAGTTCTCTGCCGTTCCTGACCACAACCGACAAGCAGGACCTGCTTCAAGCCTCCGATGTCGCCGCTCGTCTCGAAAAGCTCAATCAGCTTCTCGCCAAGGAAATCGAAGTCCAGCAGCTCCGCAACAAGATCCAGACCGAGGTCCAGGACCAGGTTCAGCAGTCGCAGCGCGAATACTACCTGCGCGAGCAGATGAAGGCCATCCAGAAGGAGCTCGGCGAAATCGACGAAGGCCAGAAAGACATCGACGAGCTGCGCCAGAAAATCGAAGCCGCCGGCATGCCTGAGGATGTAAAGAAAGAAGCCCTCAAAGAGCTAAACCGGCTCTCGCGCATGTCCCCCATGGCATCCGATTCCTCCCTCGTCCGCAACTACGTCGAGTGGCTGGCGTCCCTGCCCTGGGCTAAGAGCACCGGCGAAAAAGTCGACATCAACAAAGCAGCGGAAATCCTTGCAGATGATCACTATGGCCTGAAAAAGGTAAAAGATCGCATTCTGGATTATCTGAGCGTCCTTGAGCTCAAGCCCGACATGAAAGGCCCGATCCTCTGCTTCGTCGGACCCCCGGGAGTCGGCAAGACCTCGCTCGGCCGTTCCATCGCCCGTGCCCTTGGTCGCAAGTTCCAGCGCATCTCCCTCGGTGGCATGCACGACGAGGCCGAGATCCGCGGTCATCGCCGTACCTACGTCGGAGCCATGCCCGGACAGATCATCCAATCCATTCGCCGCGCCGACACCAACGATCCGGTCATCATGCTCGACGAGATCGACAAGCTAGGCCGCGACTTCCGTGGCGACCCGGCAGCCGCTCTGCTCGAAACGCTAGACCCCGAGCAGAACAACACCTTCCGGGATAATTACCTGGACGTGCCGTTCGACCTATCCAAGGTACTCTTCATCTGCACAGCCAACATGCTCGACTCAGTTCCCGAGCCGCTGCTGGACCGCATGGAGATCATCTCGCTGCAGGGCTACACCGAAGAAGAGAAGGTCAACATCGCCTTCAAATACCTGATCCCGCGCCAGATCAAGGCCAACGGAATCCCGGAAGACGTCATCGAGTTCCCCGATGAGACGGTTCGCAGCCTCGTGCGCCACTATACGCGCGAAGCCGGTGTACGCCGCCTCGAACAGGTCCTCGGCACCGTCTGCCGCAAGGTCGCCCGCCGCTTCGTCGAGGGCAACAAGGACAAGCTCGTCGTGACCAAAGAGCACCTGCAGGAGTTCCTCGGCGGCGTTCAGGTTCGCGTCGATACGGAAGTCTTCGAGCGCACCCGCCGTCCCGGCGTAGCTGTTGGTCTCGCCTGGACACCGGCAGGCGGCGATGTTCTATTCGTCGAAGCCAACAAGATGAAGGGCAAGGGTGGCTTTACTGTAACCGGCCAGATCGGCGAGGTCATGCAGGAATCCATGCAGGCCGCAATGACCTGGGTCCGCTCCAATGCCCCATCCGTCGGCCTCGAAGAGGACTTCAACTCCTCCGTAGATCTGCACATCCACGTCCCCGCAGGCGCCATCCCCAAGGACGGCCCCTCGGCAGGCGTCACCATGGTCACCACTCTGGTGTCGCTCATGACCAACACCCCCGTCCGGCCCTTCACCGCCATGACCGGCGAAGTCACGCTGAGCGGCAACGTACTCCCCGTCGGCGGCATCAAGGAGAAATTCCTCGCCGCCCGCCGCGCCGGAGTCAAGCACGTAATCCTGCCGGCCGAAAACCGTCAGAACGTAGAGGAAGATCTGCTCCCGGCCCAAACCGAGGGCGTCCAGATCCACTACGCAAGCCGCATCGAAGAGGTGCTGGCAGTAGCCCTGCCCCTCCTTAATGCCCGCCCACAGGACACCACAGCCGAAATCAGCCAGGCCGGCAAGTTCCTCGCCTAACCCGATTCCCCCGAATCGGCCGAATCAACTTTCCTCCTCCGGAACATCAGGCGGCTCGCAACCTCGAGCCGCCTTCGCATCCGCTCCCACAAATTCGGGTGCCCCATCCTTCGCGTTTTTTGTGAAGGGTGGGAAACAACCCAGGCTCGCACACTAATCTGCAAACCCAATTCGCGCAAAGCGCGAACCACTTTTGTCGTTGTCGCTGCTTTTGCCCTTGCTTTTCTTGTCTGTCATTCCCCTCAGGAGAATCTGCTTCTCACTGACATAGCCTCGCATCCGGAGCGATTCGAGGGTCAAAGGCCCGTCAACATCCCAGCCAAACGGGCTGGGACAAGATCCCCCACGCGCAATCAAGGGCTGAAAGCCAGCCCTATACCCAATTCACAATCTACGACAAAAATCGTTGACATACGATTTTTGTCGTAGTACGTTGTGGCCATGACCGCAGCACGCGACAACGAAACCCCGTTACCCACAGAGGCCGAGCTAGAGATCCTGCAGATCCTCTGGTCGCACGGCCCGCAAACCGTCCGCGAAGTTCACGAAGCCCTGCACAACCGGCAAACCGGCTACACCACCGTCCTCAAGCAGATGCAGATCATGACCGAAAAAGGCCTGCTCAAGCGAAGCGAGCGCTTCCGTTCTCATGTCTATTCCGCAAAGCAGAATCAGGAGCGCACTCAGCAGCGCCTCGTGACCGACTTCCTCCAGCGAGCCTTCTCCGGATCAGCCAAGAACCTCGTACTCGGCGCCCTGTCCGCCCGGCGCGTCTCTCCAGAAGAAATGGCCGAGATCAAACAGGCCATCCAGAAATTCGAGGAGGAGTCCAAATGACCGCCGCCGCATGGAGCCTCATTCATCTCCTCTGGCAGCAAACTCTCCTCGCACTGGCCCTTGCAGCAGCCCTCAAGATCGCAGAGAAACACACCGCGAATCTCAGATACCTGCTCTGTTGCACCGCTCTTTGCATAGTCGTCCTCTGCCCGTTCCTCACTTGGGCAACATTCGATCTCTGGCCCAGCCACACAATCCATGAGCAATCAACCGCCGGCTTAGACTCCACGGGTCTCGCAATACATTCGGAAACTCAAACGACCGCTCACACCACCCTCCCTGCAGCCTTGACTCTCCTGATCGCCTGGATCAACTACCGCATAGCCACCATCCTCATCCTTTGGTCAATCGGCGTCCTCCTCATCACAGCGAGAATCCTCACATCTCTCTACGCCGTGCACCGCCTGCGAACAACGCAAATCAGCCCCGCGCCAGACCGTCTGCAATCGGTCCTGAGACAGCTTGTGCATCGATTGGGAATCGCAACTCCAATACAACTGCTCATCTCTAGCGGGACGACAACTCCCGCCGTAGTCGGCTGGCAAAAACCGGCCATCCTTCTGCCATCCACATTCCTCGACGGCCTTTCGCCACAGCAGGAACAAGTCATCCTCATTCACGAACTGGCGCATATCCAGCGCCACGACTACCTCGTCAACCTGTTGCAGTCCATCGTCGAAGCTCTCTTCTTCTACCACCCCGCCACTTGGTGGCTTTCTCGTCAAATCCGCCGCGAACGCGAATTTTGCTGCGACGAAACGGCAGCCAACCTGTCCGAATCCGCCCTGGTCTACGCCAAAGCCCTGACCATCCTCGAAGAGCGACGCTTACCGGCAAAACCTCAACTTTCACTGGGAGTTCACGGAGGAGACCTGTCCATGCGAATCAAACACCTTTTCAAGCAGAGCCCAAAAGCCTCTCTCGATCGCAAGTCCGGCATATCACTCGCGATACTAGGCATGCTGACGCTGGCCGCTGTCACGATCCTGTCCATTACAGCCACCAACCGCGTTAACGCTCAAGCCACAGCAACCATGCAACAATCCCAGTTCAAACCACTGAGTGCAGCCAGTTATCCGCCCAATATGGACTGTTCATACTACGGCTGGAAGGATAAGAAATTTGTCCCTCAGGACGGTCTCTGTGAGGCGTCCTCCACCGAGCCTGAAACCTACCTCTGCAGACAAAAAGACGGGGAAAAGCAGAGTCAAATCCAGTCTGGCTGCAAATGGAAAGTACAACGAATGCAAGAATGGCAGCGCCAGCAACAGAACCAATCGAAATAGCAGGACAACGCCAAACCCAATCAACAGGAGGAGGCCGAAGCCTCCAGGCCCCAGAAAACGCCGCACTTCGGACCCAGGGTTTTGGCCCTGGGTCTTTGTCTGCCTCATAAGTTCCAGGCGTTGTGTCTCGAGACCCGAAAAGCTGTATTTTATGAGGGTGCTGAAGTGTCCCGAAACTTACCGATTTTAAAACGTGGACAACTTCTAAAAAGCCGCCAATCCGCCAAGCGCTGTTATCATCTCCAGCACACTTAGGAGCGTGCATGAAGCTGCAAATCGTATTCATCTTCTCAGCAGTGTGTGGATGGTCTTCGTTCTCGAACGCACAGGCGACTTCGGCGCCGGCAAACCCGTTGCACCGGCAGTACCGGGCTGGCGAAAAGCTGACTTACCACATGAAAGGCGTCAACGAAGCCTGGCACTACGAGATCGACGCCGAGGGCGTGGTGAAGAAAGACGCGGCAGGCCAGTACTTCGAAGAGTATCAATGGGTCCACATGACGAGTAACGGGCAACCGGAGTCCCTGTTGCCGTCTGCCGCAGACTATCGGCAGAGACTGACGCTCGATCCTGACCAGAATCCCTCCGCGCCTGATCTAACAAAAGTAGACCCGAAGATGATCGGACCAATCACCGACATGATGACCTTCTACTCAGACCTGTGGTTAGCAAACAAGCTGGGAGTACTCAAGAAAGCCAGGGATCATTTTTATTTCAAGAACCCGATGCCTCCGTCATCGTGGGCAGACGGAACCCATGTACTCGTAGGCCAGGATGCAATCGACTTCGACATGACGCTGAAATCAGTAGATGCTGCCGCCGGGACCGCCATGGTGGAAGTGAGGCACGTACCGCCGCAGAACCCTGCACTACCGCTCAAGGCCGCGTGGATGCAAGATCCAGTGGGGACAGGCGCAAATAACTGGGTTCAAATAGCAAAGGATGAGAACGGTAAGTACGAGGCGGGCGTAGGCATGGAGACATTTACCGTTGACATCACAGTGAGCCTCGCAGATGGGCATATCGCGAGCGCGACGATGGAGAATCCGGTCATCACGATTGAGCGCACCTGCGAGGATGAGGCGCTGTCAAAATGCGGGGACGCCAAGCGGCACGAGATTTTGCGCAAGATTGAGATGACGACAGGGCAGAGATCTGGGAATTAGCTAGTTTAGATTCCGGTCTATCTTGCCCTCAGTTCGGCGACGGCCTCTCAACATGGTCAACCACCATCACTGGCACCGCAATCTTTTGCGCTTCCAGCTTCAAACCCAGCTGCTCTGGAATAGCAGTAAAGAGCGAAGGCGCTTCCGCATCCACCGGAGGATGAGCCGGCATTCCCGGAAACTGCGTATCATCCGGCGTCCAACGCAAGACGAAATCCCATTTACCCGTTAGCCCCGTCTCGTCCACCACCGGCCGGTCGAGGACATCACCTTGTAGCATCCGAGTAAAATCCCCGAGCGTAGCGCGTCTGAAAATTTGTCGATTGGGGTCTCGGCATCAGCATCGACCTGATCCGAAACGCCGCAGATGCAATGCCGAGGATCTGACCAAAGACTCCCTAAGGAACAAACTTCGCGCGCCGAGCGTAAGCCCATCTGAAGGCTCGGTCGAGAGTCAACCGAAGTGATCGATCACGATGCGATAGTGAGGTGGCACATGGGCAGGGCAGTCCTCGATCTTGTCTGGGGCTTGATCGCCTTTGTCATGGTATTGGCGGTATCGTTCATCACCCGTCAACACCAAGACATTCGATCCTTCCTGATGGCGACATGTGTCGCTTTCTTCGCCGCAGCACTCTTACGCGCCAACCCTCGACGTGGACGATTGTGGCTCACTGTCCTGCTGGTTGCCCTAGGCGGAATTGTGCCAGTCGTCACCATGAATCGCTTGGGGATTGCCTTCACGGCGGAGATCTTCATTGCTTCATTCCTGGTGATGAGCGTCTGTGCCTCGATCTTAGGAATGGGAATTCGATGGCTAAATGCACGAGCAGGAACCCGGTATGCCGCAGCACTTGGATGCCTGTCTGCAATTGCGATTCTTGCCGCTGTCTTTGTAGCGATTCCCCGTTGGATAGAGAGTGGCGCTTATCATAGCGTCAATCAAGAGATAACCCCGTTTTCCATCGAGACGCTAACCGGCAAGAAGTTATATTCAGAAGACTGGAAGGGGCGGGTTGTCGTGATCTCCTTCTGGGCGACTTGGTGTACACCATGCGAGACCGAACTTCCCGAGATCGCAGCACTTCAAGCTAAATACCGTGACAATCCAAACGTCTTGATCTTCGCCCTCAATTCGGGGAATCACGGGAAACGCCCGCCAGAGCGCAGGCCTACCTCACCAGGAGAAATCTGATGCTCAATCCAGCTATCGATTCTTTTGGTATTTCTCCCGATGAAGACTCCTGGGGACCAGCCGCAAAGAGCCTCGGCGTCACCAGTCTTCCTGCACTGTACGTCCTGGATCGCTCCGGCGAGCTGAGAATCATCCATCTCGGTTTCGACTCGTCCGAGCAACTCAGCAAGTCGCTCTCTCGCCGAATCGACAAACTTCTATAAGTTGTAGTGCAGGCTTCGCACGGCGGAAGGGTTACGGCCTCCCAGGCCGTTCAAAAACCCGATGTCTTTGATCGTTATTTTCTACCTTCGGAGGCTCTTTGCCGTCTAGTGCCAGGGTTGGAGGGGTTCGGACGAGGGGCTCTCGGCATCGGTTGATACCGGGTGCCCCATCCTTCGCGCACTTTGCGAAGGGTGGGAAACAGCTCAGGCCTGCACACTAACCCGCAAACCCAATTCGCGCCAAGCGCGAACCGTCTCCGTCTTTGCTGCCTCCTTTGGTTTTCCGTCCGTCATTCGAAGGTTGGCATTTGAAAATCATCTTCCGTCAAAGTTGTTTTTCGTTCCACTCAACCTCAAACCCGCTCCAGCCAGGCGCAGTCCGTCGGAATGTCGCATACAGCTTTTTGACGAGTGCGGGGTTAGTCACAAGTTGCCCGTTAATTTCGCGTTCGATTTGTTCATGACGTGCGCGATCTTCGGGCAGAGCGGGATGGTTTTCTCGGGATGCCGTTTGGTTATCAAAGCCGTTGCTCCATCTCTTCCAGATTTCCCAGTCTTCGAGCACCAAACTGGGCAACTCTGGTCTAATCGGAGAAACGAGGTAGAAATCAGAGTAGTCATCAAGTGTGGGATCAAAAGGCGATTCGTAAATGTGGGGAACATCGTGCACGTCTGCCACGCCCAGTCGTGGACAATCCCACCAGTCGTTGATTGTGTAAACCTGTTCCCAAGTCATAATTCATCCCAACAATCCTTCACCTATCATCTGCACCCGCGCCTGAAGGTCATATGATCTGGTGCTCAGATCCAAATCAAGGAGCTTAATTGCCAGAAGTTCCCAGGATGATCGTTTCTGACAATGAAGAGCCATCTCACGCAGCCCGTCTCCCGGCGCGGAAGTACGGTTGTCAGAGATCGCATCTGCCTGTCGCAACTCCGATGCAGGGCTTTGGTATAACTCGTCAGCTCGCAGAGAGACCCATTCAGCAAGCGAGATCAAAGATCCATCAGTGAACTGAGCTGGATGTTTCAGAGCAAACCAAAACAGGCCTAATCCATAGGCACATACTTGACCATCCGATCCCTCTGGCTCGGAATGGAGCAGCAGCCACGCAAGAAATTTGGCTGCTTGTGCTGAGAAGTCTACCGGCAGCGCATCGAGGCTTAAAGCCATCTGGGCAACAGTGCTGTCGGTTCCCAATCCATCACCGTAGTTCCATGGCTCGCGTGTGGCACGCAAAAGAGCTGCACAGGAAAATGCTCTCATCCAATGGCCCAATTCGCCGGTCTGGCCCGGCTTCCAATCCGGATCCTCAGGATCTGACCATCGAATTAGCTCCATGACCTCAGCCGGACACCAATGCATCTCTCTTGGAAACGTACCAGTATCGCGAACTTGACGAAGAGCGGCGAGGTGCTCGTCAGCCTCTTCTCCGTAATCTGCCATGGAAATCCATTTCAATACCTCATCGTTGACGTGCTCAGAAATCTGGCGCAGCAAACCTTCTGGATCAGGCTCGAAAAGATTTAAAAAATCGACAATCATGCTTACTCTCGAGAACTTCGTCATACTCTCATACCATTGCGCGCCTCAAACCACCGCAACACCCGAAGCGCCCGCAACGTAATCCACCGGCACGCCTCACCCACGCGCTCCCCGAACCCTACAAGCAGCGCCTCGTCATAAGCCTGCTCCAGCAGCCATCTCCCATCCGCCTGCTGCTTCCCTGCAACAATCGCAACAGCCTCCCGCATCCGCACATCCGGCTCCCGCCCCGCAGCCCGAAAAAAATCCAGCGCCCGCAACACGTCATACCGGTACCGAGGCGGAAACGCCAATTCCAGAAACTTCAGCTCAACCACTTCGCCAGTTGAGCGTCGCCGGAAAAGCCCTCGCTCCAGCAGATACTCCTCACCCCGCCGCCGCGCCTCTGAAATCTCCGGCGACGGTCCAGCCGCCCGCTCATATTCCAGCAACCCCTCCAACACACAGATCGTCGTATGAAACGAAGACCGCACACTCGGCGGCGCCTCGCAGTTCCAACCCCCGTCCGCAAGCTGCTCGCCCAGCAGCCGCCGCGCCAACTTCTCCGCCGGATGTCCAAAGTAGCTTCCGAACGCCAGCACCCCACCACTGATGCACGGCTCCACTTCGCCCTCATAAAACGGATTTCCGCCAAACTCCGGCGATCTTAGATTCCACCCATCCGGCCGGTCACTCCATCGCAGATTGTTCTCAGCCAAATCCATCGCATCCACAACCGCCTGATCCACAGGATCAATCCCCATAGCCCGCAACTGCTGCAGAGTAAACAGCGTCGACAGCCACGCCGGCTTCCCATCCACGCGCCAAGCCCCATCCGCATCCTGCCGCGCTAGAATCGTCGCACCCAACCCCTCACGTGCCACCCGCGTACGCTCCCCCGCAACCTCCACTGAAGAAGCATCAGTTAAATCCCGCATCACCTGCCAGCGGATAGCCGGGTCAGAATCCAACAGCCAGTCAATCGTCTCTTGGTTAACAGTCTCTTTGTCCACGTCGCGATCTTATCTTTCAGGCCACGCCATTTGCGTAAAATTATCCCGATTCAGGGCACACATAGATATGGAACGGTATCCCAGGATCAGGAAACACTCAAACAAAGCCTTGTTTTGAAAGGGCATGGCTTCAGCCATGCCGCTAAAGCCAATGAAACGAGCTGGGCTTTAGCCCCTGAGGGATGCTTTTCGTTCGTGGGTATAATCCGACTTTTCCGTGACCCCGCCCGCACGGACCACACCAAGGCCTAAGATGTTGGTAGATAAGTAAACTTTGATCTCAAGTCAGTTCCGCAAATAAATAATTACCTCCTCCCTCTCCCCGATAATAAGTACTTTATTTTCAGAAGAGGCAAAGGGGAGCATAGATGGATTAATTCATGGAATTCACATTAGAATTTAAGCTTAAAGTGAAAGATAATAAATGACTAAGACAACAAATCCACATCTCGCCTCTCTACTGTGACGCAAGCTCCGCCAACGTCCGCGCCAGCACCTCAACTCCGCCCGCAATCCATTCTGGACTCGCATACTCATCGGGACGATGACTCACGCCTCCGCGGCAGGGAATAAAGATCATCGCCACCGGCGCAAACCGCGCCACAAAAAGCGAATCATGGTAAGCCCGGCTGACCATCCGTTGCGAACTTCGCCCAGCCACTTTTGCCGCCCGCTCAATCGCTTCCACAATCGCCGGTTCACAAGTCGCCGGCGGATCGGCATTCACCGTCTCAAATCCGATCCGCACACCGCGCCGCTCGGCAATCTCTTCCGCCGCAGTCTTTAGGCTGGCAATCACGCCATCGCGCCGCGCACCATCGATATCCCGAATATCCGTCTCCAGCCGTACCCGCGAAGGCACCGAATTCACCGCTCCTGGAAACACCTCGCAAACCCCAACCGTTCCAACCGTATCGATCACGCCAGTCGCCTTAGCAGCCGCCTCCAGCGCCAGCACCAGTTCTGAAGCCGCGCAAAACGCATCATGCCGCACCGGCATAAGCATCGCCCCTGCATGTCCACCTTCGCCCTCAATCACCACCCGCAGCGAAGCTGGTGCTGCAATATGCGTCACCACGCCAATATCGATACCCTCACGCTCCAAAATCGGCCCCTGCTCAATATGCAGCTCAACAAACGCCGAATAGTGCCCCTCAGCGAGCTTCACCCAACCCAGTGGCCCGGCAAATCCCGCAGCAGACCGCAACTCCTCCAGCCCATGTCCATCCTTATCCCGCAGAGCCAAAGCCTGCTCTGCCGAGAGCACACCGCCCATCAACCGGCTACCCAAGCACCCAATCCCAAACCGAGTCGGCTCTTCCGACGTAAAGATCACCAGCTCAATCGCCCGCCTCGGCCGATACCCAACTCGCTGCAGCGCCCGGATCGCCTCCAACCCCCCAAGCACCCCAACCGCTCCGTCATAAGCCCCTGCATTCGGAATGGCATCGATATGCGATCCCGTTCCAACCGCAGCAAGCCCTGGCTCCGAGCCCTCCCATCGGACGAAGGTGTTTCCAACCGCATCTTCCCGGATCATCAACCCGGCTTCGCGGCACAATCCCTTCACCCACTCCCGCGCCCGCAGATCGGCCTCACTGAACACCACCCGCGTCACCACCGGCGGCCCAGCCTCGGTAATCCCGGCCAAGGTCGTCAGCTCACCGGTCAGCCGGTTCACGTCCACAGAAATCAAAAGGGAATTTGCGGAACTCATCGCGCGGCCTCCAGCAGATGACGGTACCAGTCCTTATAGATCAAGTACTTAGCCGGCGTCTTTCCAATCGCACCAAACCACTGCGGACAGTACGGAGCCATCCAGATAAAGTCCCCCGCCATCACCGGATACCAGCTATCACCGAGCCGGTAAATCCCTCCGCCCTCCAACATCAGCAGCCCATGCTCCATCACATGAATCTCAACCTGGGAAAGCGCTGCCCCCGGCGCGTAGGTCATTGTATTCACCGCAAAGTCCCATTCCAGCCCATCTGGCATCAGCCGCCGTACCAGCAGATCCGGATCGCCGCCAAGCGGCTCCGGATTTGTCTCACTTTCACGTCCGGCAATAACCTCAAGTTTTACTTCATGATTTACTTGTGAATTCAAGTTTTGATACCGCTTCTCAATCAAAACAGCACGCGACCCTGCCGCCCCGGAAACCGAATATCCACAGCCCGGCGGAAGGTAGAGGAAATCTCCTGCAGCCAGCGCGTGAGCTAGGGCCCCTGCTTCAGTCTCAGCAGTCAGGCTGCCCTCAAGCACATAGAGAAACCGCTCGATCCCTTCGCTTGCCGCTCCCAATCGTCCGCCCTCGCGAAACTCAACCGTCATCTGCGTAAATCCCGCCCCGATGCGCGGCGCGGTATGCACAATAAAATCCACATTCGGAGAGCCGGCCAATGGCGTTCGGATAAAAGTGTCCGGAGTCTGCAGCAGGTGGTCAGTCTTCAGACTGCTTCGTGTCTCACCAAGATGGAAGAGCATAAGAATCCTCTTTCAAAAACATCGCTCATATTAAAGAAAAAATGGTGGTTACAAAGATTTAAACGTGAGACGTTTGAGAAAAACCTCACTGACTCTGAGTGCCGCTTCTACATCCGTTTCCATCACTGACTCATCAGGATGATGGCTGATTGCGCCCGGAGTTCGCAGGAACAGCATGGTGGAAGGAACCCGCGTTGCCATCACCATCGCGTCATGTCCGGCACCGCTGGGCATGCGCCGAACTGGAAATCCAGCACCTCCGAGCGCCTCCGCCAGCAGAGCTGTCAGTTCTTCATCCATCGAAACGGCTGGCTGATCCATCTTCTGTTCGGCGACAAACCGCACCCCACGGCGACTGGCAATCGCCTCGCCCTGCGCAAGCAATTCTTCAACTACGATCTGACGTACAAAATCCCTATCGCTCCGGACATCGAGCGTCACTTTTACTAATCCCGGTATTACGTTGGAAGCATTGGGTTTGGCTTCAATTTTCCCGGCAGTGGCGACAAGCTCCGCTTCATGACGTGCAGCGTAGCGCCGGACTTCCGATTCAACAGCCAGGATCCATTCCGCGGCTGCCGTCAGAGCGTCGTGCCGCAGGCGCATCGGGGTGGTTCCGGCGTGATTCGCCTGTCCCGAGAAAGTCACATGGAAACGGCTTTGACCCGCGATTGCTGTAACCGCAGCAAGCTGCAAAATCTCCGCTTCAAGAACCGGCCCCTGCTCGATGTGAATTTCAAAAAATCCGAACGTGTTTTCGTCGAGCTTGGCGGCATCCATATCTCGCGGGTCCAGACCAAAATCACGAATGCTCTTTTCGAGGGTTACGCCTTCCGTATCCTGAAGCGCCAACAACGCCGGATCGAACCGGCCTGCGACAGCTCGGCTCCCGAGGAATGGCACTCCGAATCGGACACCCTCTTCTTCCGAAAAGGCGATGACTTCGATCGGATATGGTATCGATAACTCCGCCGCTGATCGGACCAGTTCTAAGGCCAGCACCACTCCCAACACCCCATCAAACGCTCCAGCGTCGGGAACTGTATCGATATGGGACCCAAGCACAAGCCGCTTGCCCGTCGAACCTTCCGGATTCCAAAGTCCGCGAAGATTGCCCACGGCATCCACCCAGACCGTCATGCCGAGGACAATCATGCGCCGGCGCAGATGCGCGTGAACCTCTTTCACCGGTGGAGTGAGAAATCGGCGTGTTAGCCGGCCCGGCTCCTCGCTCATCGCCGCCAGCAACCGGCACTCAGCTATTACGTCAGCCGCACGTTGACGTAGGTTTCGGGGTGGCGCTGTTTCAATCGGGCTGGCAGTATCGCTCATCGTCTACGGATCGTTCCGGCGCAGCTCCTGGCCAGTCGAGACACTAGCGAAGAGGGCCGTGCCATTGCTTTGTTGAAAGATTCTCTCACCACGCAGCCAGGTTTCCAGCACCTTGCCTCGCAGATTCGCTCCCACATAAGGCGAAAGCTTGTGACGAAAGTGAAGATCTGCCTCGCCAACACTCCATCGCTCGTCAGGGTCGAAGACTGCAAAGTCGGCATCGAAGCCCGGCGCGATCCGGCCCTTGCGAGATGCTCCCGACGATCGATCGAGACCAGCCAGCCGCGCCGGTCCACCCGAAAGCCACTTCGTGATCGACGACAGATCGCCACCAAAGTCCTGTAGTCCGGTCCAGACAACAGGCAGCGCAAGCCCCAAACTGGCAACGCCACCCCACGCCCGATCGAACCGCCCCGACTCGGCATCATTCGAGTCCAACCTACGGTCCTTCATCTCCGGCGGGCAAGGGGAGTGATCGGTCGCGATAAAGTCGATAACGCCATCGAGCAATCCCCACCAAAGAGCTTTCCTATTCGTGGCAGACCGAATCGGCGGAGCGCACTTGAATTCTGTTGCTCCATCCGGAATTTCCTCAGCAGCGAACCACAGATATTGTGGGCAGGTTTCGACAGTGATCTTGAGCCCTGCCTCGCGAGCGCTCTTCAACATCGGTAAAGCCCGCGCCGTAGCCAGATGCACAATATGGATGTGCGCATCGAATTTCTCAGCCAGCCTGATGAGCAGCCCAATAGCCTCCAGTTCCGCTTCATCCGGACGTGAGGCAAGATAGGTTGCATACCGTCGCCAGTCTGCCAACCCTGCATTCAGCCGCACAGTCGCCTCCGCCACCGGCCCAGCAACCTCGGCATGCGCCAGCAACGGCAGCCCCGAACCCTGCAGAACTGCCAGCGCTCTCCGCAATTGCGCTTCATCGCTCCAGGCAAAGCTGTCGATACCCGAGTCAATCAGGAAGCACTTAAAACCCGGAACACCTGCAGCGATCAATCCGGATATATCAGCCTCATTGCCGATGCTTCCTTCATGCCCGACAACGCCGCCCCAGGTAGCCCAGTCCACAAAGCATTGACCTCGGGCTGCCGCTCGTTTCGTTTCAAGTGCTTCTACCGTCGTCGTCTCTGGACTACAGTTCAGCGGCATATCCACAACCGCAGTCATTCCGCCTGCGGCCGCCGCTCGCGTCGCGGTGGCAAATCCCTCCCAGCTTGCGCGTCCTGGGTCATTGATGTGTACATGTGTATCGACAAGCCCCGGCAGCAAGACGAGTTCTCCGAAATCATGTACCCGCGAATTCGCAGGTATCGAGTCCCAATCTGCAAGCTCCACAATCACACCGTCTCGGACCAGCACACTCGCGGGGCGAACCTTATCCAGCGTCACAACACGCTTCGAGCGGAATGCAGTCACACTGTCGTGATCAGCCAACGATCCGCCATCTGCCTGAGCGCCGTATGCCATACTGACGATGATCCTTGAGAATCAAGTGTATCGGAGGCTTTTCGACCGCATGTCCCAGTCGCCCAATCCCGCCTTTCTTAGCCGAGCCGTCGAGTTGGCCGAAGAGAATGTCGAGAAAGGCACTGGCGGTCCATTTGCCGCCCTCATCGTCCGCAACGGAGAAGTGATCGCCGAGGCAGCCAACTCAGTAACGAGAACCAATGACCCGACGGCGCACGGTGAGGTGAACGCCATCCGCAAGGCATGCGCAGCACTCGGTACGTTCAGTCTTGAGGGATGCGAGATCTATTCAAGCTGTGAGCCATGCCCCATGTGTCTCGCAGCCATTTACTGGGCCCGGCTTGGCGCTCTTTATTACGGCAGCAGCCAGCAGGACGCAGCAAAGGCTGGTTTCGACGACGCTTTTCTTTACGAGGAATTCCGCAAGAATCCAGGTGAGCGCAAGATACTCGCGGTGCAGTTGATGCGGGAAGAAGCGTGGACCGCCTTCGCCTCGTGGATGAAGTCGTCAGCGAAAATCGAGTATTGAGTTCTTCTACTGCGGCTTCGTCGTGAGCGGGGTTGTGACCTGCTCGAAGTCGTAGGCAATATTCGAGAGCGCCTGGTCAAAGTTCTTGTCGTGCGTCTTCTGCAGCATGGCGGTTTCGATGGTCTCGGTAAGCGCCCACAGGACGTAGTGTGTCTTGCGATCGTAGATCGTAAGGCGGAACATCGGGAGCGGGTCCGAGGCTCCGTTTTGTTTGTTGCCGCTTGAAGGACCATTCGGTGCAATCAATTGCAACTCCAGGACGAGATCGGCCTGCGAAGGATCATCCACAAGCTGGTGCTCGCCTGAAGCTTTGAGCATCGAGTAAAGGCCCTGGTAGCCGCGATTCGGATCACCGCTGAATGGCTGTGGAAAGAGACCGCCGTCTGCCCCTGCATTGGAGAGAAAGATGGTTTTGGCAGAGAGTAACGCCGCAGGGACGTGATCGCTGGGAGCATAGCCATGACCAACAGAAGTATTAGTGTCAGAGAGACGAATCTTCTGAGCACTGGCAGAAAGAACGAACGACGAGACAGCAAGGCAGGCAACGAGACAATATCTGGCTGGCATCTTGCGCAACCTTTCCGAATGAAGCCACTACGCATCTGGCTTCATTCAGATATGGGGACGTAGTTTGCAGTGAAAATGTTGCGCTGCGCTAAGGGGCGGCGATTGTGCCGATGCAGTGCTTATCCGGATTTTCAAACGCTGCGGGAAGTTACTGTGAGGTGGTGGCGGAGCGTTTGGCAGACTCCATGAGGACTTTGTCGTAGTCCTGGTGGAGGAGCTTGCCGTGATCCACGATAAGCTCGCCACCAACATAGACGCCCTCAAGATCCCGCTCGCCCGCTACGAGCACCAGGCTTGCATAGGGATCAGAGACAGTGCCAAACCGCGTCGGATCGATGACCAGAAAATCCGCATATTTGCCCGCTTCCAGGCTGCCCAGCTTGTCCTTTACTCCCATCACGTCGGCTGAGCCCATCGTGTGCAGATACAGCACGTCGTAAGGGCTCATGATCGTCGCGTCCTCATATTTGTCGCGAATGGCATAGAGTCCTGTGCGCATGTTCTCGAACGGATCGGCAAGATCAGCGCTTGCTTCGCCATCCACACCCATACCCACGCGCAGGCCCAGCTTTCGATACTTCGGAATATCGGCGACACCCGAAGCCAACCGTCCATTCGACAGCGGATTCCAGCTCATGCCGCAGTGATATGCCACAGCCTGCTCGAGAATGTAGTCGTCGGGATGAATGAAGTGTCCAAAGTAAAGCGTAGGCCCAAGCAGTCCGGCCTCTTGAAACCACTTGAACTTGGCACGTTCCGAGGCCACGGTGTCAGGTGGCTCCAGATAGTGGCTCTGATTACCCAGATGGAACTCGTCCATCATCGTCTTCTCGGCCTTTGCCTGATCGATTGTCTCGTTAAACGATGTCGATCCGTTGATCATCACGCTCAGAAACCGCGATGACTTCGGTTGCTCCGCCTGCCAATCGAGAAACGCCTTCAACCGCGCGCGAGCCTGCGGAAGCTGATCGTTCGAGCCGATCTGGTCAGGCTGATACCCGTGCACAAAGCGAATGCCAGAATCGATCTCAGCTCTATACGCAAATTCGCCGCAATCATTTTCGTGACACAAGCCCCAGTGCGAACCGTCATAGTTGAAGCTGTAAGCTGCAGTGATGCCGTGTTGCAAATGATCGAGCGCCCCATCGAGCGTGAACCAGTAAAAATCCTCAGGATGTGCCTTGCTCGCCCGCTGGTTATAAAGGCTATTAATCCATCCGGGCAGCGTCTTGTCTGCCGCAAGGCCGCGAAAGGCAGCCTGCCAGAGATGGCTGTGTGCGGAGAGAAACCCCGGCATAATCCAATGACCATGCGCATCCAGCGTCTCTTTCGCGTGGATAGATGCCGGAGGGTCGCCTGCCGCAATGGCCTTGATCTTCCCTTCGTCGTCGACCACGAAGTAGCCGATGAAGACTTCCTTCTGATTCGGAGCCATCGTGAAGAGCCGCGCGTTCTTTACCAATAGCTTCGCAGTCGTTTGCGCCAGCAGGGTGGGTGACGAAAAGAGAGACACAATGGCAGCCAGCGTGAAAACAATCAGGCCTTTGGATCGCATCTCTCTTTCATATCGCGTATCGCAGGCTGGCGCAATGGATTTACAGAAAGAGACTTGGAGCGATCTCGGCGGTCATTCCTCGGCTTCACGCACTACCCAAATCGCAGGGTCAGCAAATCGTCTGCAGTGCTTTGAATTGCCCGTCGCAGTTGCGCTCGATGAGCTCATCGGAGTAATCGTTGCGTTGTCGACCGTTTTATTCCACCAGCGCATCGGCAATCGCCAGCGATTCATCCAGCGCATTGATGCCAAAGTCGATCTCTTCCTTCGTAACAATCAGCGGCGGCGCGATCACAAAGTGGCTGATCCACGCCTGCTGCGCCACCCCCATGCCCATCATCTTCGCGGCAATCTGATCGACCACCAGCGGCTTGCCCTCCACCTTATCTCGCATCGTGTTGAAAGGCTCCTTGGTCTCGCGGTTCTTCACTAGTTCAACACCCCAGAAAAGGCCAAGTCCGCGCACATCGCCAATGCTCTTGTGCTTCGCCTTCAGCGCCTTCAGCTTCTCTTCAACATACGGAGCGAGCGATGCGGCGCGCTCAACCAGGTTGAGCCGTTGCATCTCCTCAATCGTCGCAACAGCCGGCCCCAGCGTCATCGGATGCGCTTCATACGTATGCCCATGCGCAAAGTAGTTGTCTTCAAAGAAATCAGCGATCTTCTTCGAAGTAGCACAAAGTCCCAGCGGCACATAAGCCGAAGTAATGCCCTTTGCCGTGACGAGAATATCCGGCTCCACGCCCCAGTGATCCACACAGAACCATTTGCCCGTGCGCCCCCACCCCGTCATCACCTCGTCGGCAATAAACAGCACGCCATACTTCTCGCAGATCGCCTTCAGCTTCGGCATGTACTCCGGCGGTGGCACCAGCACACCGTTCGTTCCAACCACCGGCTCAACGATGATGGCTGCAACGTCCGTTTCGTTGGCAATCATATGCTCGATGTAATCCGCACACGCCACTCCGCATTCGGGATACGTATGCTTGATCGGGCACTTGTAACAATTCGTCTCTGGCGCGAAAATATGACCGATACCTTTGCCGCTCGGCTCCATCGCCCATCGCCGCGGATCGCCAGTCGACGAGATCGATGACGTAGTGGACCCGTGATAACTGCGGTAGCGCGAGATGATCTTGGTCTTGCCCGTCACCATCCGCGCAATCTTGAAAGCCGCCTCATTGGCCTCCGTGCCCGAAGTCGCAAAGAAGAACTTCTCCAGCCCCGGCGGTAGCACTTCCAGCAGCTTCTGCGAAAGCAGTGCCCGCGAAGTCGTCGCATACCCCGGAGCCATATACGGCAGTTCGCGAGCCTGCTGCGCAATCGACTCCACCACCTTGGGATTCTTATGCCCAAGATTCACGCACATCAACTGCGCAGAAAAATCCAGATACCGCTTACCCGCCCCATCGATGAAATAGCAGCCCTCTGCATCCACCACATGCATCGGCTTCCACGTCTTCTGGATGCGCCACGTTCCGTAGTTGGTCTGCCGTGTAATGTTGGTGACTTGCTCGCTGCTGAGAGTATCGATCTGCGAGATTTCGCTCATGGGCTGCTCCGATCTGAAAGGCTCAGAACATCGTAGCAAAAGAAAGCCCCGGCTCAATGCCGGGGCCTTTTTCATCAACTACTGCAACATCAGGCGCTATACAGCAGCACACCCTCATTCTTCTCATCGCTCTCGTTCGAAACCGAGCGATAGAAGAGCTGGTTATTCATGATGTAGACTTCAAGGAACGCCGGACGATCCATAATCTGGCCGCCGATGAGCGCTTCCGAGAGCGGGTCTTCGATATAGCGCTGCAGCGCCCTGCGCAACGGTCGTGCACCATAGCTGCGGTCGCCCAGCGTCTTATCGAGAATCCATTTCTTGGCCTCTTCATCCACCGAGATCGTAATCGACTTCTGCGCCAGATTCGTATTCAACTGGTTCACCAGCAGATCCACAATCTGAATCAGGTCGGCATCCGACAAAGCCTGGAAGATGATGACCTCATCAATACGATTGAGGAATTCAGGATTGAAGGTGCGCTTGACCTCGCCCTTCACCAGCTCCTCGATCTTATCCATCACCAGATCTTCCCGATCGCTCTGGAAGCCCAGCCCCTGCTTCTTCATCAGGTGCCGCGCGCCAATGTTCGACGTCATGATGATGATCGTGTTCTTGAAGTCAACCGTATTGCCAAGCCCATCCGTCAACTGCCCATCTTCAAACACCTGCAGCAGCAGATTGAAGACATCCGGATGCGCCTTCTCAACCTCATCCAGCAACACCACCGAGTACGGCGAACGTTTCACACGCTCCGTAAGCTGACCGCCCTCCTCATAACCCACATATCCCGGAGGCGAACCGATTAGCTTCGACACCGAATGCTTCTCCATAAACTCCGACATATCGAAGCGAATCAGCGCCTTCTCGCTGCCAAACAGGAACTGCGCTAGCGTCCGCGCCATCTCTGTCTTGCCCACGCCAGTAGGTCCAAGGAAGAGGAAGCTGCCAATGGGCCGCGCTGGCGATTTGAGCCCAGCACGCGAGCGGCGAATCGCACGAGCCAGCGCCGAGATCGCCTTCTCCTGCGATATCACGCGCTTGTGTAGCTCTTCTTCCACGCGCAACAGCTTCTGCGTCTCTTCTTCCTTGATCGAAGTAATCGGCACGCCAGTCCAGCGGCTGACCACGTCCTCAATGTCTTCGCGGCCCACAATACCCGCAGCCGAATCGTCAAGGTGATACTTCTCCCGCAGCGTGCGCAGGTTCTCGCGCTCCTTGCGCTCCTCATCCGAATAGAACCGCGCCTTCTCGAACTCATGATTCGCAATCGCCGAGTCCATGCGGTGCACAATGAACTTAATCCGCTTCTGCACCTCGGTGATCTCTTCGGGAAGGGAAGTCTGACGCAGCTTCACGCGCGCTCCCGCTTCGTCGATCAGATCGATGGCCTTGTCCGGCAGGAAGCGATCGGGAATGTATCGGTTCGAATGTGAAACCGCAAACTCGATGGCCGCGTCGGTGTAGCTGACCGCATGAAATTTCTCGTATCGGTCCTTGATGCCCATGATGATCTTGACCGCGTCAATTTCATTCGGAGGCGGAACCTTGACGGCCTGGAATCGGCGCTCAAGCGAACGGTCCTTTTCGATAGACTTGCGGAACTCAGCCGGCGTCGTCGCGCCAATGCACTGAATCTCGCCGCGGGAAAGAGCCGGCTTCAGAATGTTCGCCGCATCCAGCGAACCTTCCGCCGAGCCCGCGCCAACCAGAGTGTGCAGCTCATCAATAAAAACGATGGAATTCTGATTCTCCATCAACTCTTTCATGATGGTCTTCAACCGCTCTTCAAACTGCCCGCGATACTTGGTGCCTGCGACGATCAACGAAAGATCCAAAGCCAGCACGCGCTTGTCGGCAAGAAAACTCGGCACCTCGCCATCGGCAATGCGCTGCGCCAGTCCCTCGACGATCGCGGTCTTGCCCACACCCGGCTCGCCTATCAGCACCGGATTGTTCTTGGTGCGGCGGCAGAGAATCTGTACCACGCGCTCCAATTCGCCATCGCGCCCCACCAGCGGATCAAGCTGCCCATCCATCGCCGACTGTGTCAAATCGCGGCTGAACTCAGCCAGCAAACTCGACTCGCGCTGTCGCTGCTGCTGCGGAGCTTTCTCCTGCGTCACGCGCGCCAGCTCTTCGCGAATCGCCGCCAGCTTCAAGCCGCGTTCCTGCAGAATCTCCGCGGCGAAGCACTTTTCTTCGCGCAGCAATCCAAGTAGCAGATGCTCCGTTCCAATATGCTTATGCCCCAGCCGCTCCGCTTCTTCCGCTGCGTAAGCCAGCACGCGCTTGCACTCGTTCGAGAGCGGCAGGTCAACCGAAGTCGATACCTTTTCGCGAATCGTTGTATGCGCCTCAATCTGCTTGCGGATCGACTCCACCGAAGCATGAGAGCGCAGGAACCTGTTGGTTAGAGCCTTGTCTTCGCGCAACAGGCCCAGCAGCAGGTGCTCGGTCTCGATATAAGGCGAGCCAAACTGGCTGGCCTCATACCTGGCGAAGAAGATAACGCGCCGTGCTTTCTCGGTGTAGCGTTCGAACATGGTGTCCTTCCCTTTGGTAAAACTATCGGCTGCGGAAACCAGAAGATTCGAAATTTCCAAATCTGCCGGATGGAGTTGCCGCTTATACGTCGTTAACGCCTAAGCCTCGGTGTGGGAGACCACCTCTAACCTGCCTCCCGCTAAACGTAAGGTCCGCGTACATCGACGGGCCAGTTCCAGGTTGTGCGTTACCAGCACGGAGGTGAGTCCGTGCGCTTCATGCAGCCGTTCTAACAATGCAAACACCAGATCCGCTGACGTGTTGTCCAGATCTCCGGTAGGCTCATCCGCCAGTAAAAGCTGCGGCTTCGTTACCAGAGCCCGCGCCAGTGCGACACGCTGTTGCTCCCCACCACTCAACTCACCCGGCCTGTGTTCCGCCCGGCTCGCGAGTCCCACTTCATCAAGCCACGCTGCTGCTTCCTGCATGGCTTTCCTGCGATCGATGCCACGCGCCAGCAATGGCATCGCGACGTTCTCCTGTGCGGTGAACTCTGGCAGCAGATAGTGAAACTGCCAGACGTATCCGACATGGTCGTTTCGAAACCGCGCCGCCTCTTTTGCGGACAATTTCGTCACTTGAGTTGTGGCGCAGTATATCGTTCCCGCCGTTGGCGCATCAAGCGCGCCCAGCATGTGTAAAAGTGTGCTTTTTCCACTTCCGGACTGGCCCACAATCGCGATCAGCTCTCCACGGCCAATCTCAAAATTGAGACCATCAAAAAGAACCAGTGCGCTGCGCCCGCTGCGGGTGCCGGGATATTTCTTGTGCAGTCCCTCGACGCGCAGCAGCGGTTCCCCGATTTGTTTACCCCGGATCGTCTCATCCTTCTTCAGGCGCATTCCCGGTTCCGGCAGAGGAACGGCTACACTTCTGCCGAATGAGCTCGGGGTGGATGAGGATCCTTCCATTCCAGTGACTCCTATCCTATCGCGGGATAGCGGGATTCTCGGCAATCCACGCAATCGATGGAGTGCTACTTTTGTTGGATGCGCAATGGGTGCATTTGGAAGCAGATGCGAACTGCGCAGGTTTCGGAAGGGGCTGAAATCAAGGCAGTTCGACGGCAAAACGCCATTACTGGTGAAGCTGCGACGCGGCTATCCGTCCCGGTGATAGAATTCGCGCAATTCGCAGGAGGTCTCAGTATGTCCGAAGCACAACAGGTCGCTCTCGTTCAGACGCTGCTCTACTTCATCGGCCATCAGCAATACACACCAACCGCGGCCCAGGTCCAGAGCCAACTCCAGACATTCACCCAGCAGTCGAGTACAGGTTCAGGCACATCCGGCAACAAGCTCCCGGTTGGCTGGGACCTGGCGAAGAATCAGAAGGTCTGATGTGCACCCGACACCGCCCTGGGCAAATCAGTTTTGTCAGCCTGATCTATTCAGCCTGATCTGTTCTGTCATTCTGAGCAAAGCGAAGGATCTGCTTTTGCCTTTGCCGGGCGCCTCATATCTCGAAAAACAGCGAGACCAATCCGTGCAGGGCACAAGCCGCCCTTGCTTTTGCTCTTGTTTTTCTTGTTTGTCATTCCCCTTCGAAGAATCTGCCTCTGTTCTTGCTTTTTGCTCTTGTCTTTGCAGTTTTTCTTGCCGTTGCTTTTCTAGTCTGTCATTCCCCTCAGGGAAGTCTGCTTTTCACCGTCCAAGAGTCAAACCTCAACGAGTCGGAAAAGGTCTCTATCAGATCACCGCGTACCCCGAACCCCCACAGATATGGGACTACATTCGTGCAGAGCACAAACCCGGAGGGAGCAGGGGCATTCATGCCCCTGAAATGACTGCGGGAACAAAGAGCGGCTTCAGCCGCGGGCCTCTCACTCCAGCCTCGATTCACACCTGAATGCAATCGCGGCCTCAGCGATCCGCAACCCGGAGCCGGGCAATGCGCCCTTTCGGCCCAACAACAAAGGGAAGTGAGAGCGCATTCCAGTTGCCATCATCGACCGGCTGCCAGGTTTTGCCATCATCGTGACTGATGTCGCTGCCGTTGGTGCCGACAGTGATCCACGCTTTCAAATCCGCACTCCATTGCACGGCAGAGCGAAATCCGTGCGGCATCTTCTTCGACGCAGTCCAGTGATTGCCTGTGTCGGCAGTCGTTGCCGCAGTGCCTTTCGTCTCTGCAGGTTTTTGGTAGTCACCGCCAACGATCATGCCGTGCTTGAAATCCCGAAAGAATACAGAGAACACCCCGGAAGAATCATTCGCTCCGGCTATTGGAACGGCGACTGATTTGCACGGTCCGGAATCGGAATTACCAATCAAAAGCGGAGAAAGCAGAACATACGCTCCAGATTTTCCACCCGCCGCCAGCACGTAACGCTGATTTCCAAAAACGAAAACTGATGAATTACTTGCCGCAAAAGCGCCTAAGTTAGATCTACTCAGACATCCCGCGGATGTGTCGAACCATCCGTGCCCGAGGAGCATCACGTGCGTTTCGAACCGGCCACGAACTGGGTCTCCGATAAGTTCTCCGGTATGCGCATCGCCTGTTGCAAAACCAAAGTCACCACGCTGAAACGCTACGACATCCCAGAAGCTCTCTTTTTCTTGCGCCTTCAGTGCCAGCGTCCAACTCGTACACCCATCTGACGTCTTGTACAGCCTGCTTTTATCCCCGGGACCAGACGCCATGACAACGGCGTTTTGCGCATCCCATGCCTGAACACCCCGAAAATCCAGCGTCGCGCCATCCTTGTCCGCGTCCGGCGTAGCACACCTCATCCAATGTTCCCCGCCGTCGGTCGTACGCAGAACCGTGCCCCCGCTTCCGCTGGCCCAAGCCACCTTGCCATCCACCGAATCAATCCCGCGCAAGCTGGCCGTCGTACCTGACTCCTGCATCACCCACCGGAATGGAACAGACGTGGCGGGCGATCCCTCGGTCGATCGCACACTGCTCTGTGCAAAGAGAGAAACAGGCAGCAGAGTTGCGCCAACGAACCTCAAAAGCACTAGACGAATCATTGCCGGAGTATACCCGGCAGAATCGGTAAGGAGGCCGGTGTTGAAAGATTGGATTGACTTTTTTAGAGGGAGTTGGGTTTAGGTCCTGAAAATCTCCACTAACAGGAGCCTGGGCGAAAAGCTATCGGCGCGAACCGATGGCTCACGCCCTTCATTTCAGCACAAAACGGTCTAATAGAACGCAAACGCAAACCCTGCCATCTACGCCACTTACAACATTCCCGCTTGACACTCACAATGCAGGAAATGGCAAATGTTCCACGTGGAGCAATTTCGACCAAAACACCGCCATTCGGCCCCAAATTGCTCCACGTGGAACATTCCTGTCGCTCCAAAATTGCTCCACGTGGAGCAATTTCAGCTCATCTACAGCTTCGACTTGAAAAACTCCAGAGACAACTGCAGCCCTTCGCGCAGGCTTACCTTCGGCTCCCAGTCGAGAACCTGCTTGGCCTTCGTGATGTCAGGTTTGCGTCGCATCGGGTCGTCTTGCGGCAGCGGCTCATATTTCAGCTCGCTGCTTGATCCAGTCACTTCGATCACCGCTTCAGCACATTCCAAAATCGTGAACTCAATCGGATTCCCGATATTCGTTGGCAGATGCTCGTCCGACCGGCTAAGCCGCAGAATGCCTTCGATCAGATCGGCCGCATAACAGAAACTGCGTGTCTGCTTACCGTCGCCGTAAACCGTTAGCGGTTCATTGCGCAGCGCTTGCATCATGAAGTTCGAAATAACGCGCCCATCTGACGGATGCAGTCGCGGCCCGTAAGTATTGAAGATGCGGACCAGATGCGTGTTTACATTTCGATAGCGGTAATAAGCCATCGTCAGCGACTCTGCATAGCGCTTTGCTTCGTCATACACCGAGCGCGGCCCGACTGGATTGACGTTGCCCCAATAGCTCTCGCTCTGCGGATGCTCCAGCGGATCGCCGTAGCACTCCGATGTGGATGCATGCAGAAATCCAGCGCCATACTTGTGCGCGATCTCAAGTGTGTTCTCTGTGCCGACTGAGCCTACACGCAGCGTCTCGATAGCCAGTTTCAGATATTCCGGAGGGCTGGCTGGCGAAGCCATGTTGAAGACGTAATCTACTTTGCCGGGATCGAAGGGCTGGCAGATGTCGCGTTCCTCAAATGAAAATCGCGAGTCAGGTTTCAGGTGTGCGATGTTTCCGAGATCGCCGGTAGAGAGGTTGTCGACGCCAAGGACAGTGTGTCCCTCGCCCAGAAGGCGGTCCGTAAGATGCGACCCAAGAAATCCGGCTGCGCCGGTAACCAGAACACGCATGAATCTCATTCGCTCCGTTTGCGTAACAAAAGCCGGTTGGTTGCCCTAGCAGGGCAAAGCGGCCGGCGATCAAATTCCGGCCGCAAGGATTGCATCCGCTCTCTACTACGACACTACGAGCTTGCGCGGCTTGCCCTGCTGTGCCGTGTATGCCGCCGGCCGGCCAACGCTCAGGTACGTGAAGCCGTGTTCCACCATGTGTGCAGGCTTGTAGAGGTTGCGCCCATCAATAACGATGGGGAACTTCAACATCTGGTGCAGACGTTGCAGGTCAAGCCGGCCAAATTCCTTCCAATCGGTGAGGATCAGCAGAGCGTCCGCGCCTTCGGCGGCTTCATATGCGTTGAATGCGTAGCTCAGCTGGTCTGATGGCGGCAGTATAGCCTCCGCCTTCTCCATGGCCGCCGGATCGTAAGCCGACACATTGGCTCCCGCATCAATCAGCTTGCGCACCAGGTCAAGCGCGGGAGATTCGCGGATATCGTCCGTGTCACCCTTGAATGAAAGGCCGAGAGCTGCGAGCTTCTTTCCACGTAGAGTCCACAACGCGCCGCGCACCTTGTTGAAGAAGATATCCTGCTGGTTCGCGTTAATCTTGCGCACTTCTTCGAGAAGCTGGAAATTGATGCCCTGCTGCTGCGCCACCCAGTAGAAGGCCGCAACGTCTTTGGGGAAGCAGGAGCCACCATAACCCAGACCGGCGCGCAGGAATTTGGGGCCAATACGCGAGTCGAGACCCATGCCAGCGGCGATGTCTTCGATATCGGCATCGACTACTTCAGCGAGGTTGGAAACCGCGTTAATAAAGGAGATCTTGAGCGCGAGGAATGCGTTGGACGCGTGCTTGATGATCTCGGCACTTTGGGCCGAGGTGACCAGAAGGGTTGCTGGGTTGTGCTCGCTGAGCATACCCGGCAGTGCGTCTTCGCGAGTGTAGTAGCTGCCATTGGAGAGCGGAGCATAGATGCGCCGGAGCAGCTCCGCCGAACGGTCGTTGTTCGCTCCAACCACGATGCGGTCCGGGTGCAGAAAGTCGCCGATTGCCGTGCCCTCCCGCAAAAATTCGGGGTTTGAGACGACGTCGAATTCACCTGGTTCCACACCGTGACGCAGCATGCAGCGGCTGACCCACTCGTTGGTGTAGACCGGTACCGTGCTTTTTTCCACCAGCACCTTATAGCCGTTCATCGCGTGTGCAATTTCGCTAACGACGGCTTCGACGTACGAGAGATCGGCCGAGCCGGTGCTGCCCTGCGGCGTACCCACGGCGATGAAGATCGCGTCGGAGTTCTGAACGCCGTAGGCGAGATCGCTGGTGAATTCGACTCCACGGTTCAGGTGCTTCGCCAACATGTCAGGGAGATGCTGCTCATAGATGGGCACTCCGCCTTCGTTGAGCATCTTGATCTTGGCTTCATTGTTATCGACACAGATAACTTTGTGGCCGATTTCGGCGAAGCAGACGGCGGCGACGAGTCCTACGTATCCCGATCCGATGACGCAGATGGAAACAGAATCTGACATATATTTTGGTTCTCCTTGAGCGAGGAAGCAGGGGATCTCCCGGCCATGGGTTGCAATAGCGCTTGGCTCTGACGAAAAACGAAGACGGCGAGCAGCCACTGTGACAGGGCGCGTGCTGAATTGAATCCAACCAGACAATGCACACGTTTTGGGCACACGTCCAGCTCCAGCGTTCCGATGACCCGCAGACTCAAGAAAGCGGTTGCGAGTCAACTGCTCTCGCACAGTCTAGCGGCGATAAGGTGCTGGAGCAATCCAAGAAGAAGCTTTCGCGGTAAATTTGTACCACAATATAGTATAAAAATATATAAGCACAATAATGTACCTTAGTTCGGTACAAATAAGTCTTGGAAAGGACCTCTGAGATGGCCAAGGCGCAGTTGGGCCCGGTTTGCCGGAGAAAGATACGAATCCGGCTTGTATAGCCGCAGACGCCAGATCGATACCGATCCTTGGTTGCACTACTTCCGCATTCTCGGGTTCACCATCAGTCCGAGAGTGATCAGTTGCTGTTCCGGCTTCTCCTCGAAATAGAGCTCGGCTTCGCGCTCGCGGGTGCGATTCCAAAGCCGCAAAGCCACCATCGCGCCTATTACCAGCATCGTCAGTACGGCAAAATTTGCGGTACTTTTCAGCGCCGGTTGCTCACAGCCTTTCGCAAACGCCACAATCAGCACCGCGACGAGAACAAACCCCCAAAACACGTACTGCACATTGACCTTGCCGGGCAGAAACGAGCAGGTGAATGGAACTTTGGCAAAGCCGATCAAGCTCACCTCTATTGCAAGCAGACCGAAGATTGCCAGCAGCAGCAGATGTGCCGCAGCCATGGACCAGGGCCGGTAACCGAGCGAGAAAAGCACCGCAGAGAGCCAGACCGGAACGACAGCAAGCAGCAATAGTATGCGCCGCGTAGCGGCGAGGTAGCGATCCGTCGGCCGCAACTGCGTCATGCGAAGCATCCAATTGGCTTTATGCGCAATTGGCAGCGCGAAGACGCCGCGCATTCCACCTACAGCCAGCGCCATCATCAGCAGTGTGGAAATCAAAAAGCCTTCGTCGACCGGCCGTGGTCCATGTGCCTCCAGCCAATCGTGCGCCATTCCTAATGCGAGCCCAAGCACCAGCGCCCATGTAAAAGCCAACGCAATCCGGTGCTGGCGGCTACGCACAAGCGTACGAAGGCTAAAGGAAACCAATACCGTTTGCAGACGATCTCCGAAGGGAACTCTCCATGCGCGACCGCTTCTGGCAGGCTCAAGGTCCGGTTGTTCGGCAATGCGCCGCAGTGTGCGACGGTAGCAGGCGACAAGCGCTACAGATGCAGAAGCTATTGAGAACGCCAGCGCCTCCCAGGCTCGCCATGCCAGCCAACTCATCTCCGGCGGCAACTCACCGGCCACCTGCCTGAGCAAGGCCAGGAACCAGTATCCTGGCCAGCAAGCCACTGTCCAGCGGTTTTCCACGGCCATCATTGCCGCAGGCGAATCGATCTGGCCCAACAAAAAATATCCAATGGGAAAGAGGGCAAAGGCGGTCAGCTGCCCCAGAGCACTCAAGCGCAGAAAAATCTGGCGCGGTAGAAGAAGCGCACCCATACCTTCGATGGCCAGCAGCGAGGCAAAGAGGAAAACCGCAACGGCTATGACCGCCAGCCAGCAGGCCGCAAAGAGCCGCAGTCCGCCCTCCAGCATAGGCGGCCATGTGAGGATTGTCGCCCAGTTCAGACAGACCACCGCCAGCCCCAATACTGCCTCCGGTGAGGCCAATTTCGCAGCCAGAATCGTTCCTGGCCGTATCGGCAACGACCCCAGCACCATCATGTCGCGCCGATCTGGAAATGGCGTCTCCCAGAGAAAGACCACGATCAGACCCGCTACCAGCAGCATCTTTTCAACGATGCCGTGCTCGGCGCCCCAGCTCATCCTGTAAAGCTCGACGGGGGTGAAGGGCGCAGGGTGGAGAACTCTGAGCAATATCATACCCAGGCCTTGAATCCCGCTGATAAAGATGAGAATCCCGGCGAACTGCGCCAAGTACTCGACCATATCGGTTTCGATGGACAGTGCTTCGAGATCGAGAATGCGCAATAGAAATTGCTTATAGAGGACGCGAAAATCCAGCGGCAGCCGCTGAATCCACCGTCCGAAGATGCGTCGGGGCGCCTCTCGCAGTTGCCGGGAGAGCCAACCCATTCCACCTGCGATTGCGTTTCCAGCACGTTCTTCCATCGATTCGTTCATCCGTCGATCAGCCCCACCATCTGTTGCGCCACGGATCGTGAGTCCTGCTCGACAGCAAGCTCGGAGAAAATTTCTTCGAGCGTAGGCAAATCCATCAGCCCGCGCAGGCGCTCTATCTCATCGTTGGCCACGACGTGGCCTTTGTGCAGAATTACGACTCGCGCGCTGATGCGTTCAACCGTGTCGAGTTCATGCGAACTGAAGAGTACAACCTTACCGCGGCAAGCAAGTTCTTCGATCAACGCTCGCAAAACAAGCGCAGACGCTACGTCAAGGCCGCTGAATGGCTCATCGAGCAGCAGCAAATCTGGATTGTGCAGAAGTGCGGCAATCAAGAGTATTTTTTGACGCATGCCCTTCGAGTAGCCCTGAATCGAGGCATGCCGATCACCGTGGAGCGAAAACAGTTGGAGCAATCCTTCGATTCTCTCCTGGCTCAGCCGCCGAGGCAGATCGCGCAATTCGGAAACCATAGTCAGATACTCGGCCCCTGAGAGATGGTGATAGAGATATGGCTCCTCCGGCACATAGCCCATGCGCCGCTTAAAAGCGATTGGATCGGCAAGGGTCGGAGCCCCGTCGAAGAATATTTCGCCGAAGGTGGGCTCGATCAGGCCCGTGATCATCTTCATCGTGGTCGACTTGCCGGAGCCGTTTGGCCCAAGGTAACCAGTGACCTCTCCGGCACGAGCCGAGAAGCTGATGTTATCTACTGCTGGAATTCCTGAGAAATGCTTTGAAACGTGCTGCAGTTCAAGCATGAATCGCGTCCTGTCGGAGGTGGCTGCACGCTATGTAGTGTACTACTAAATAAGTGCCATGAACATGTGGAATGTTCCATAAGCGAAATCGCGAGCACATCGGTTTTTTGTGCCTGGACCCCACTCATAAGAAATTTGAGCGAAATACAGTACTGTATGCCATGTCTACTGCTGCTGCCAGTGAGCGGGGTAGGGGGCGGCATAATCCGGGCATCCCGCGGATGCTTTGTTACAGTGAATTGTGTCTGGCCCGGTTTTTCAGGGGGCAATGAAGGGAATGCAAGTCCATGTCTGGTGTTGAAAGTCTTCCTCCGCTTTTACTAGAGCCAAAGTTCGTTGAGCGTATCTGGGGTACTGCCGACCTGCGGCCGTGGTATGACCATGTCACCGCTTCAGGAAAGATGCCGATTGGCGAGGTCTGGTTGACGGGAGATGAGTGCATTGTTGCCTCTGGACCGTTGACCGGAAAGACTTTAGGGACTGTTTTTGCGGAGGATGCGGAGGCCATGCTGGGACCGGCTGCGGCGGAACGCATGGCTGGGCAGTCTCCTCTGCTGTTAAAGGTTATTTTTGCCAAGGAGAAGCTGAGCGTTCAGGTGCATCCGGACGACAGGCTTGCGCAGAAGTATGGTCAGCCGCGCGGTAAGACGGAGTGTTGGTATGCGCTGGCCGCCGAACCGGGCGCGGAAGTGGCTGCCGGACTGAATCCGAGAGTGACTCTGGAGGAGGTGGAGCGCGGCGTTCACGAGGGAACTCTTGAAAAGAGTCTTACGCTGTTGCCTGTGGCAGCCGGCGATCTGGTTTATGTCGATGCAGGGACAGTGCATGCTATCTGGCCGGGATCGGTCTTACTGGAGACCCAGCAGAATTGCGACCTGACCTATCGGCTCTACGACTATGGCCGCCCGCGCGAACTGCATGTAGCAAAGGCTTTGGAAGCGATACGACTGCAGACCGCCGCGGGTAAGGTAAAGCCGATTGAATTGGCTGATCGGACCATCCTTGTCGACCGGGAGTATTTCTGCGTGGAGCGCATGGAGATTGAGGGATCAAGGGATGGCGCGGGTCTGGCTTTGCCGGAGGAGTTTCTGGAAGGAGAGAAGTCGGCGCTCTCTTATTTATTCGCTGCGTCGGGTTCCGGCAAGATCAGCGCCGTAGATGGTCAGAGCTTTGCTCCGGTTTCGCTGCCTAAGTGCGGAATTGCCGCTGTTCCGGCGAGTGCTCCGGGGTGGCGGATCGATGCGACGGGTGTGTTGGAGCTGATCCGGATTACTCCCCGATGGCCGAAAGCATGAACGAGCCGGATTGGCGGGAATCTGTAAGGTCTTATATTCGGCGGGAGGCTCTGCCGGTAGATAAATTCGGTCATCAGGCGCGACTTTATGCTTTGGCCGTAAAGATTGCCGAAGGCGAAGGGTGCGACGATGACATATTGTTTGCCGCGGCGTGGATGCACGATATTGGAGTGTTTCTGGGGCATCGGCCGTCCGATCCGGCGGCGCTGGCAAAGTGGGATCATGTTCCCTACACCATTGAAAAAACCGGGGAAATGCTCAACGTGTGGGGTTTTCCCGCTGAAAAGCTGAATGCGGTTTGCGAGGTAATCCGCACGCATCAGCCAAAGGATGTGCCGCAATCGCAGGAAGCCACTGTATTGCGAGATGCCGATATTCTGGAACAATTGGGAGCCATCGGGGCGTTGCGAGCCTTTGTAAAGGTGGGCAGGGATACGCGATTCTGTCTTTTCTCCGATGTCGTTCCGGTGCTTGAGCGTGCCGTTCGAGAGCTCCCGGGCAAGCTGCTGTTGCCTCAGTCAAAGCTGCTGGCAGAAGTTCGTGTTCAGACTCTTCGAGATTTTTTGCAAGCAATTCAATTTGAGGCAGGGGAGCTGCTTTACTGAGCGCATCTGACGTTCTAGCGGCGAAGAGAACGCCGTCCGTAATAGTTACCTAAATCCATCAGAGGCTCTTTTACCCTAATCTTTTGCCATTTCTTTTTGATTCAAGTGGTTACTTTCGTTGTACACTGCTTGCAAGAGATCGGCCTCGGGGGAGGGGGTCTGCAATAAACAAGGAGACACCGAATGCGATCGAAGCTCTTCCTGGCGATTCTTCTAACCTTTTCCGGCTTACCAGTTTTTGCGCAAGTTGCGCCAGCCGTAAAGATCAACAGCCTTCCCCTTGGAATCGGCGGCGGCTTCTCTGACTACAGTCTGGACTATGGACCGGGTCGCCGGATGTACGGCGCGTCCGCCTGGGTCAACTATGAGTTGTTTCATGGGATTGGAATCGACGCAGAAGGCACATCCATTTTTGCAGGCGTGCCTGCATCTTTAGGTCACATGCGCCAGGATACGGGAAAGGGTGGGGTTATATACCGCGCTCATCCTCACTTTGGTATTCACCCTTATGCGAAGGCTGTTATCGGAATTGGTAGCATAGATTTTCCTTCCAGAAATCCCTTTTATACGCATGACACTTACACCATCTGGGCATTTGGCGGAGGTGGGGAATATAAGTTGTGGAAGACGTTATATGCCCGCGCGGATTATGAATATCAGTTCTGGCATCAGTATCAGGGTCCACGCGACTTAAATCCGAATGGCTTTACGATCGGCGCGACTTACTACCTTCGCGGGGTTCATGGGCATCGCTGAGACGGGAGTTAGATGGAATGATATCCGTTCAGGTTGCCTAGTCATCTCAAAGTCAAGTTGTGCGCATTTCACCTGAAAATGCTGTAATCTGTACTTATAGTCGGCATTTCGTCGATACCCGTACCCGGGTGGCATCGCCATGATGCGCAAGATCTTCGTCCGGGGATTCCTTTACTTTGCTGCCGGCGAATTCAGTACGTCGGCAGGGTTTCTTTCGCAGGAAAGGGTGCTTTCATATTATGAATATTCGCGGTGCACAAGTACTCGTTTGCGGTGCCGGAGGCTTTATCGGCGGCCATCTCGTCAACAGATTGCTCGATGATGGTGCAGCGAGCGTTCGAGCTGTCGATATCAAGCCTTTCGAAGACTGGTACCAGAAGAACCCGACGGTGGAGAATCTTGTACTCGATTTGCAGGAGAAAAGTGCCTGCATCGAGGCGACTCAAGGGATCGATGCCGTTTTTCAGTTAGCTGCCGACATGGGTGGGATGGGTTTCATTGAAAATAACAAAGCGCTGTGCATGCTGAGCGTTTTGACGAATACGCACATGTTGATGGCCGCTCGTGAGGCTGGGGTCAAGCGTTTCTTCTACTCATCCTCCGCCTGTGTCTATAACGGAGAAAAACAGACGAATCCCGATGTTGTAGCGCTGAAAGAAGAGGACGCGTATCCGGCTCTGCCTGAAGACGGTTACGGATGGGAAAAGCTCTTCAGCGAACGGATGTGCCGTCACTTTTCTGAAGATTACGGGTTGGAGACGAGAGTAGCCCGGTTCCACAATGTGTATGGTCCTCTTGGCACTTGGCAAGGCGGACGGGAAAAAGCGCCGGCAGCGATCTGCCGCAAGGTGCTGGAAGCGAAGATATCCGGCAAGCACGAAATTGAAATTTGGGGTGACGGCCATCAGACAAGAAGTTTTATGTATGTCGACGATTGTACTGAAGGCGTCGTCAAAATCTTCAAGAGTTCAATCGAAGAGCCGATAAACCTCGGATCGGACGAATTGGTTACGATCAATCAACTTGTCGATATCGCCGAGGAGATAGCCGGGGTCAAGTTGAAGCGGAACTACAACCTGACGGCGCCTCGCGGCGTGAACGGACGTAATAGCGATAACACCAAGATTCTTGGGTATCTGGACTGGGAACCGAGCATCAAGCTCCGCGATGGGCTTGCACGTACGATGGCTTGGATTGAGCAGCAAATGCTTACTGGCGTCACAACCAAGTAGGAGTTCTGCATGAGTTCCAATGCGCGGTTTCAACAGATTCTGGGTGTCCGTTTTTACGTTGGGGATGCCCAGGGCGCAATCGAAGAGGTTTCTCGCAAAGGCGGCCTTGTGGTGGTACCGGCCGCTCCGGCATTGAAGAATCTTGCGGCAGATCATGGATACCGGGAGGCTTTGCTAGGCGCCGATTTTGCGATTGCGGACAGCGCTTTCATGGTGTTGTTGTGGAATGCGATCAATCGCAACCGCATTCCAAAGCTTTCCGGACTTCGGTATCTTCGTGCGTTGCTGGAGGAGCCTGATTTTTGCGCGCCCGGCCACACCTTCTGGGTGATGCCTACCGCGGCAAGCGCTCAGCGAAATCTACGTTGGCTGCGGGAGAGTGGTATCCGAGTAGGGAACGAGAACGTTTATCTAGCTCCACTCTATGACCAAGTAATTCATGATGAGGCGCTGTTGGAGCAGCTTGAAGAACGGCGTCCTCGTCACATTATTCTGGGCGTGGGTGGGGGGACGCAGGAGCGGCTGGGATTTTTTCTTAAGAAGAATCTCAGTTATAGTCCCGCGATTCACTGCATTGGAGCTGCGATTGCATTCCTGAGCGGCGATCAGGTGCATATTCCTGAGTGGGCAGACCACATGGGGCTTGGGTGGCTGTACCGCACGCTGGCCGATCCGCGGCGTTTTTTTCCGCGCTACTGGGACGCGCGCCATCTTGCGCCGCTGTTGTTGAAATATCGGGATCGCCTTCCTGTCACCAGTTCCTAATTTTTCCCAATACGGCTTCGTTGCTCGTTTATTCTGCAATCGTCCATTTTCACCTGTGTGGGTAGGGGTGTCAGGGCTGCGAAAGTCGATTTTTTGCGGAACTTTTCCCTGCTGCACGGGTCTAACCGGTTGAACACTACTGGTTCAGGTGGTGTGAGCCGTGAAATTGGAAGCATCTGGCTCAGGAAACAGGACCAGCAGCAGGGAACCAGCCATGACTAAGAGAAAAATTCGAGTAATTTTGCCGACGGTTCTCGTTATTGGTGGAATCGCTGGATTGGGCGTTAGCCTGCCGTTACCGATGGCCGCGCAGGATCAAGGGACCGGGCAGGTATCGGGGCAGCGCACCGATGGACAGATCGAGATGGATGTGGTGCATGCACTCGATGGCCAATCGTCGCTGCAACAGGATTGGATTACAGCCGGAACAGTGCAGGGAGAAGTCACGTTGTCCGGCACGTGCGCGTCTGAAGCAAACAAGAAACTTGCCGAGACTACCGCTGCCCAGGTTCCTGGTGTGGTGAAAGTAGTCAATAATCTGAAGGTTGGAGATCCGCAGGCGGCGGCAAACGGCCAGGGACAGCCACAGGACCAGGTGCAGTACGGCGATGATGCGCAGGGTGGGCAGCAGCCCGCCGATGCATCGAATGGAACGCAGCCTCAGCCTGGTGATCAGCCGGCTCAGCCGCAATATCCGGCACAACCGAATTACCCGGCTCAGCCGAACTATCCGAGTCAGCCGAATTATCCGTCGCAACCTAACTATCCGCCTCAATCGAATTATCCGGCCCAGCCGGGTTATCCGACTCAACCGATGCAACAACCGACTCAGCCTATGCAACCGGGCTATCCCGCTCAGGGTGGCAGCCCTTATGCACCGGTGCCGCAGGCGTCGCAGATTCCACGCGGACCAGTTACGATTCCGCAGGGAACGCTGTTGCGGGTGCGCAGTAGTGAGCCGCTGGTGAGTAAGAAGGCGAAGGTAGGGACGCCGATTGAATTTACTGTGTATCGCGACGTATATGTAGGCGGTTTTCTTGCGATTCCGCGCGGAGCGACGATACGCGGCGAGGTGGTTAATGCCAAGAACGCTGGTGCTTTGGCGGGTAGCCCTGAGCTTGGATTGCAGATCGATAGTCTCGATTTAGGTGGCCAGAGCTACGCGCTTGCTGCTGATCCGTATGAGGTGAAGGGGCCGAACAAGGCTGGCCGCACGGCAGGTAACGCCATCGGCGGAGCGATCTTAGGAGCGATCATCGGTGGTGCTATTGGCGGTGGCGGCGGCGCTGCGATCGGCGCTGGAGCCGGGGCTGTTGGTGGTACTGCAGCGTCTGCTGCTACGCCGGGGCCCCAGGTATGGATTCCAGCAGAGGCGCTGATGGACTTTCACCTGAATGCTCCGCTGACGGTTCAGCCGGTGACCTTGCAGGAGGCACAGCGGCTGGCGCAGAATGCACCGCCTCCGTCGCAGCGTCCTACGCTGTATCGCAGACGGTATTACCCATATGGTTATCCTCCACCACCGCCTCCGCCGGGATATTACTACCAGCCTTATTAATGAGATGGGTTGGATAATTCCCGATGTAAGCGGGTGATAGCTTCAAGAGAAATGCAGAATGGGTCCCGATTGAATCGGGGCCCATTCTGTTTTGGGAAGTTATCGATTCACTGTATCTAAAATCTTACGATTGCTATCAGTGAGCGCGGGAAGATTTGAAGGAGTTAGTTGGCGATGGGTTTGCGTGCCTTGACCCGTACTGCCGGTGAGCCGGCGTAGACTGCCCAAGGTTCGAGGTCACGAGAAGCTACGGATGCCAGACCGAGGACAGCACCTTCTCCGACGTTAACGCCGGGACCTACGCAGGCGCGGGCGCATATCCATGCGTAGGAGCCGATTTGCATGGAGTAAGCGAGCAGGGGGAATGCGGGGTCGTCGAAGTCGTGGGTTGCGCCGCAGATGTAAGCGCCCTGGGAGATGATGGCGTGAGAGCCGAACGTCATGGGCGCGGGATTATAGATCTCAGCACCGTCGCCGGCAGCTACCTGGTCTGCGCAGACAAGGTTCCATGGGGCCCATATCTTCGAGCCGGGGTAGAAATGGCAATTGGGGCCCATCTTCGCTCCGAACAGACGGAGCAGGAACGATCGCCAGGCGTGGAACGGGCGGGGAGACAGCCGATAGAACAGCGCCCATACGATATTCCAAGTGAGGCGCAGCAGGCGGTTGCCCAGGGAAAATGCGGGCCGCAGATACGGGTCTTCAGCCGTATCTGCGGATATGTGGTCTGACGCTTTGTAGTGCAGCTCGCGGGTTCGTGACGGGGTTCGATGGGGTTCGAGCGCCGGTTCCATTCCCGGAAGCATGTCAGGCATTGACTGGCTCTGCAGCGGCTACCTTGACTGGGGTGAGCCAGCCGAAGCGGTCGGGCTTGAGGCCGTTGGCGATGCCGAAGAACTCGTCTGCTATCTGTTTGGTAATTACGCCGGGATTGCCGTCGCCGACTACGATGCGGTCAATGGAGCGGATTGGCGAGACCTCCGCAGCGGTGCCGGTGAAGAAGACTTCGTCGGCGATGTAGAGGAGTTCTCGCGGGATGGACTGCTCGATGATGGGCAGGCCGAGGTGACGAGCCAGCGTAAGCACCGAGTCGCGGGTGATGCCGGAGAGGGCTGAGTTCGACAAGGGCGGCGTGTAGATGACGCCGTTGCGGATGACGAAGATGTTCTCGCCGGAGCCTTCGGAGACGAGGCCGTTCACGTCGAGGCCGATGCCCTCGGCGTAGCCATTGATGTCGGCTTCCATGCGGATCAACTGGGAGTTCATGTAGTTGGCTCCGGCCTTGGCGAGCGCAGGCATGGTGTTTGGCGCGAGGCGGTTCCAGCTTGAGATGCAGACGTCGGCTCCGCCGTGGCCACCTGCGACATATTTGCCCCAGGGGAAGTTGGCGATGTAGACCTCGATGGGCGATCCGGTAGGATTGACGCCGATTTCGCCATAGCCCCGCAGTGCGATGGGGCGAATGTAGCAAGGAGCGACGCCGTTGGCTTCGATGACGTCGACTACCGCGGCGCAAAGCTCATCCAGCGTATAGGGAAGCGACATGCGATAGATCTTGGCGGAGTCGAGAAGCCGCTGCATGTGCTCGGGAAGGCGAAACACGGCTGCTCCAGAGGGCTGGCCGTAGCAACGGATTCCTTCAAAAACACTTGAGCCGTAGTGAACGACATGGCTCATGACATGGATATTCGCTTGTTGCCAGGGAATGAGCTGGCCGTTATGCCAGATTTTCTCCGTAGGCTGGATGGGCATCGTTTGGTGACCTCATTTCTCCTGCTTCGAGGATACCGATTAGGGTACCGCGAATGAGGGAGGGCTGTCACGAAAACCGCGTTACTGGTAGTGGGTCAGTTTGAATTGATTCTGCGGACGATCAACAGCGCACCGAACACAAGTAGGCAAAAAGCCAACAGTAGAACCAGCAGTCCGCCGATCCAAATCAGCAGCATCCCCATGGACGAACATTGTAGCGAAGGTTAAGTTCGCTAGGGCAGCGATTTCCGCATAGCTCCAAACGTGGTCAGCGAGTCCAGCGGCCATCGCGGGCGTAATCCTTAGTGTCTTGTGGATACGCGCGAAATTGTAGTGGATGAAATGCAGGGCAACCGCTGCGGCGTGGTTCTCGACTTTCTTGCTGAACGCATTGGTGAGGCGAGTAAACCGGCGCATCGACATACGCATCGTTAGGTTTCGGCGCTCCACGAAGCTAGTTGAGGGTAGTGGATCAGTTTGAATTTGATTTTCTGAAAAGCGTCAACGCTGCCAATGCTCCGCCAAAGAGAATCAGACCTGTCAAGACGGGGCCGAGCCACGCTGGGTTTCCTAGGCGATTCGCAATGCGGGGGTATTCATATTGAAGTCCGAACACAGAGAGCGCACCAAGACAACACCCGGCGATGTTCATGATATTGGCTGTTTTCTTACTGACCTTCATGCCGCCAATTCTATTCGGCCAGCGCCGCGATTTCCTCAAGACTCCAAACGTGGGTAGTGGTGCAGTTTGAATCTGACGCTCCGATATCGATCTGCATGTCTCGAATGCGTCGAAGTGCGGTGAAAGGTCTTCCGTAACCTTCTCCCGCATACGATCCCGGTTTGCGTGCTTGGCTATAATTGCCGCCATGAAAGCCTTGGCATCTCTAGTGTTGTTATTTGCTGCCCTGCCGGCCGGGGTCAACGCAATGGTCCATTCGCTGGCGGACTCTACTGCTTCGAATGAACGGCTTGGCACAGTGTCGTTTCCAGTCTCGTGTGCAGCGGCATCGCAGGCGGGTTTCAATCGTGGCGTGGCTCTGCAGCATGACTTCTGGTACGAAGAGGCGCGAGCTCAGTTTGATCGGCTAGTCAAAAGCGACCCGGCTTGCGCGATGGCGCACTGGGGAGTGGCGATGAGCGTCTTTCACCAAATATGGGACCGCCCCGATCCGAGAACCATGCAAGTGGGATGGGCGGAGATGCAGCAGGCTGAATCGCTGACTGCCGGAACAGCGCGTGAAAAAGCCTATATTGCAGCCCTTGCGAACTTCTTTCGTCCTGGCGCCGAGGAGTTTCCTGCGCGCATTGCGGCCTATTCTCAGGCGATGGGGAAACTCTATGCGGAGTATCCGGGCGATGTAGACGCAGGCGCGTTCTATGCGCTCTCTCTGCTGGCATCTGTGGGGCCGGACGATACGAGTCTCGCTCATGCTCATAAGGCGATGGATGTGCTTGTGCCGCTCTTTGAGAGATATCCCGACAATCCGGGGGTGGTGCACTACATCATTCACGCCTGCGATAACCCGATTATGGCTCCGGAGGGACTGGCTGCGGCGAACCACTATGGCGAAATTGCGCAGTCGGGACCGCACGCCTTCCACATGCCTGGACATATCTATGCGCGACTCGGCCTGTGGCAACAGGACATAGCTTCGCAGCTTGGCTCCATTGCAGCTTCGCAGGAAGCCGAGGCGCGCGGTGAAAGCGGCATCATGGACGAACCGCACTCTTACGACTTTCTGCTCTATGCCTATCTGCAGAGCGGCCAGGACGCTCTCGCAAAATCGGCACTTGAACAGAGCGGCGAGCCCTTGAAGATGCTTGCATCGATGCCGGGGATGGGCGGCGGTTACATGGATGGCATGATCCCCTACTACCGTTTGAAGCTGCCTATCTTTTATGACCTTGAGAGACGTGACTGGCAGTCGGCTGGGACGCGCGAGCCTATCACCGGTTCGTCACCGCAGGTGTCAGCTATGGTGTACTGGTCTCGCGCTGTGGCTCATGGACATTTGCATAGGCCTGATGAGGCGCGCGCCGATCTTGCCCATTTCGACCAGTTGCTGGCTGAAATCAGGAAGAGCAAGCGTGCTTATACCGCAGAGGGAACGGGCACAAAGATCCAGCGCAGCGAAATGCTGGGGTGGGTGGCTTTTGCGGAGAGCAAACAGGACGAGGCGTTTCAGAATATGCGGGCTGCTGCGGACCTGCAAGACAAAGTGGGCCAAGGGGAGGTTGATATTCCTGCGCGGGAGATGCTGGCCGACATGCTACTGGAATCGGGCCATGCGCAGCAGGCTCTGCGCGAATACGAGATTGCCCTCAAGCTCAGTCCTAACCGGCTGAATGGCCTCTACAATGCAGGCCGTGCGGCGGAGGCTGCGGGAGAGCAAGGAAAGGCACAGACCTACTTTGCGGCGCTGATGAAATCTACAAACAGCGGCAAGGACTCTTCCCGCCCGGAGCTTGCCTATGCAAGAAAGTTCGTCTCTGCCGCTCAGACGGCGGCTAATTAGCAACTGAGATCAATCCCGGGCTTCGCAGAGCTGAATCGGGTGACGCATCGCTGCGTCACCCGATGGCAAGTTAACGTTGAGCCGTCTATTTGCCGGGCTTCCTGCTTCCTTCGGAGGCGTAGCTGCATGCTCCCTGGGTGAGCTTCGTTGGTGCGAGGGTCAGTTCGTGTAGCTGGTTCTTAACCAGGAGCGTGTTGAAGTCCTTAACTTGCTGCTGCACGCTCTTCCATGCATCCACGGTGTGGTTCAGGTCGTTGCAGTCACTCTCCCAGGTGGTGATCTGGGTTGGGGTGGGTGGCATATCCATGCCAACCTGCATCATGCTGACCATGATGTTGTAGGCATTGTTCAGGTTCTCGAAGGATTTAGGAGCCTTTGGATCGGGAGTTGGGGGACGCACGGGAGCACCACCCTCTACAGGGACGACGCCTCCAATCTTCGTCAGACTCGCGTCCAGTGTTTTCGCTTGTGTGGCGACATCGGCCGGGAGATTGCCGTGTGTCAGGGCTTCTAACTGATCTTTGACGGCCTTTACTTCGTCATAGCCTGCGAAGCTCTGCTCCATGCCCTGAACGGAGAGTAACGTGAGTTTAATCTGAGCGTGCAGCGCGGTCATGAGTTCGGGGCTCTGGCCGACGCGAGGATCGTTCACCACGGTGATGGTGCGGGTGTAGACCTGACCGTCCACGGTGAGCTTCAGCGTATAAACGCCAGGAATCACCTGCGGTCCGTGAGGACCGGGAGTGGTCGATCCAGGTGTCATGTTCATTTCATTTTCGAGGTCGTGGCGCAAGGCGGGCGGGTCGTCGTAGTACAGGTTCCAGTTGACGCGATTGAGACCAGCATGTGCGCTGAGGGCGCGCGACTCGGGTGTGGCCAGCCAGTAGTGCGGGAACTCTGCGCCTTCGATTGGTGGCGGCAATGTACTCGACATCGTGCGCACGAGTTTGCCGTCGGCGTCGAAGACCTGGAGTTGGATGGGCCCGCTGGGCTGATGGTCGAGGTAGTAGTCGAGGATGGCACCGTATTGGACGTTGTGGGCGTGGGGGACTTCGATTGAAAAGGGCTGATCCCAGTTGCTGTTTATGCGGGCACGAATGGCGTCCTGTGGCGGGAAGAAATATACAGGCGCGGAAGCAACAGCCTGAGCTTTGGCGGCAATCTCGCGCAGCGGGGTGATGTCGTCGAGAACCCAGAAGCCGCGGCCGTAGGTACCAATGACGAGGTCGTTCTCGTGGTGATCGGTGTGCACGTCGAGATCGCGGATGGAGGTGCTGGGGAGATTCTGGCGCAGTGACTGCCAGTGATCGCCGTTATCGAAGCTGACATAGACGGTAGTTTCGGTGCCTGCAAAAAGAAGGCCAGCTTGCAGCGGATCCACACGGAAACTGTTCACCCAACTTCCGGTGCGCTCGTCTTTGGGAAGGCCACTGACGATGCTGGTCCATGTCTTGCCGCCGTCTGTTGTGCGCCAGATGAGGGGAACATCAGAGTCTTCGTTGGCAGGCACGGTCTGGCCACGAGCGCCGCCGATGCGGCCCGTGACGAACGCAGTATTAGCCTCATCGCCAGCCTCGATGGTGTAGAGGTTGGTATTGGGCTGCATGTCCGCGATGTTCGAGACGTTGTTCCAGGCTTTGCCGTGGTCGGTCGTGATATGGATCTGGTCGTTCGTGCTGACGGACCAGATGATCCCAGGCTTGACCTTTGAGATGGAGAAGTCAGCGATTGAAGCCGGAGGCGGAGGTGGTGTCTGCCCCTGAGGCGTGGGTGGCTGCTGGGGACGCGGCTTGCTGCAGTCCGCTGCAGGCGCACCCTTGGCTGTCGTCAGATCGGGGCTGACTGCTGTGAATGAGTGGGCGCCGTCGCGCGTGACCATGAGGCATTGGTAGGCGACGTAGAGAGCGGTGGGTTCGAATGCGAGGTCGAACTTTTTCTGGAAATCGCGATAGGCGACGTATTTGTTGGATTCAGATCCGAAGTTGGGGGCAACATTCTCCCATTGCATGGTCGACATGTTGATCTTGACCATGCCGCTGCCGCCGCCCCCCGGGCCATAGCCGACGCCATAAATGATGTTGGGGTTTTTGGGATCGGGCGTGATGACACCGAATTCGGAGGAGGGTACTGGGCTCCAGTCGTTGAAATTGATCTGGCCGAAGTTGCCGCGGCTTGAGATCTCGACTGCGCCGGTGTCCTGCTGCGCGGCCATGATGTGGTAGGGATACTGGCTGTCTGTGGCGACGTGATAGACCTGCGAGATAGCCTGCGTGTACCACAGACTCCAGGTTTTGCCGTCGTCGAGCGTGACGCTGGCTCCCTGGTCGGAGCCGACCAGCATGCGGCTGCCGTTGGTTGGGTCGATCCAGAGCTTGTGATAATCCTCGCCGCCGGGCGCGCCCTTGAAAGGTTCGAAGGTCTCGCCGCCATCGGTGGAGCGATACATCGCGGTGCTCATTGTGTAGACGATGTCAGGATTTTGCGAATCGACGTAGACGCCGCTGCTGTAGGCTCCTTGACCGTTGCTGATGCGGAAGTCCTTACCGGCCATGTGCTGCCAGTGTTCGCCGCCATCGTCGGAACGGTAGAGGCCTGACCCGTTTTCAATGACATTGCCGACGATGTAGATACGCTTGCCGCCGGTGTGCATGGCGATCGCAAGAGCGACGCGTCCCGGAAACGGCGGAATCTTGATCTCGGTCCATGTCTTGCCTTCGTCGGTGGATTTATAGACGATTGGCGGCTTGCGCTTCTGACTGCTGGGTGCGCCGAAACCGCCGCTGGTGCCCTGTGTGGCGGCCAGCATCACGCTCGGATCGTCGTAGGCGTATTGCAGGTCACGGACGCCGTCATAATCGGCGGGCTTGAGGACGTTGGCCCAGTTCTGTCCGCCATCGGTGGAACGCCAAACGCCGCCGCCTTTATGGTGATCGTCGCCAAGGGCAGAGGCAATAACGATGCTGGGATCGGATGGGTCGACGAGGATGCTGTCAATCTTTACGGTATCTTCGAGGCCGATGTGCTGCCATGTGCTGCCCGCATCGGTTGACTTCCACATGCCATCGCCGAGGCTGCCGCCAATCGGGTCGCCTGCGCCGGCATAAATGATGCTTGGAGCGGACGGAGCTACCGCGATCGCACCGACGCTGTCGACACCCGTTTGCTGATCGAAGATCGGGAACCAGGTCACGCCTGCGCTGGTGGTCTTCCAGATTCCGCCGAGAGGAGTGCCCATGTAGAACGTGCCGGAATCACCGGCAACGCCGCTCACGGAGGAGATGCGTCCACCATGAAAAGGCCCAACGCTGCGCCATTGCAGGCCAGTGTAGAAATTCGGATTTACTTGTGCCTTCGCGCTCTGAACTGATGCCAGTACGCAGGGAAAAAACAATGCGGAGCAGACTGCCCACAATTTGCACTTCATCTGGGAATGACCTCGGGGAATGCTAGTCGTTTGGCGCGTAGTATACAAGAACGTCCCAGGCGAAGACGCTCGTTGAGTTTAGAGCAGCAATTTTCTTGTGCTCCAGACATGGACGGATGGTTCAGCCGACATTGCGGCATGTTCTAAATAGCTGCCTGAACAGTTACCTGGATTGAAGCAGTTTTTGCAGGACGATGGCTTCATTGTGCTCTTGGTCTTTTGCGCCGTAGAGCAGAGTAACTGGGCCATGGGCTATCTTTTCTTTCAAGAGAGCAATTTGTTCGCTGTGCTGTTTTAGTTCGTCCCGATATCTTTTTTCAAATCGAGGCCATTTCTCAGGATCATGGCCAAACCATTTGCGGAGTTCGTTGCTGGGGGCGACCTCTTTCAGCCAAAGGTCAACCTTCGCCTTTTCCTTGGTAAGACCGCGAGGCCAAAGACGGTCGACGAGGATACGCGTTCCATCGTCTTTGTCAGGCTCGCTGTAAACCCGCTTGATGTTGACTGTCACTCTGCTTTCTCTCCTTGATTCACTGATGCAATGTGTAAGGGCCGAGTTTGTAATCCTCGCGGGATGAATTTTGTCATCCCTGTAGCTTGCGGCTGAAATTCAAGAAGAGGCGCGTGGGGTACTATTCTGAAGAGACTACAGGCTACAGTACCTTACCTTGCGAGGGTCTACTTTGAAAACCGTTCTTGGCCTTGGGGAACTGCTGTGGGATGTATTGCCGGAAGGGCTACAGCTAGGTGGTGCGCCAGCTAACTATACGGTCATGGCGGGACGGCTGGGTAATCACGCTGTGTTGCTGAGCCGTATCGGAGCCGACTCCATGAGCGAGCGGGCTTTGCAGGTGCTGCTGCCTATGCCTGTGGATTGTACGCTGCTGCAGACCGATCCTGAACAGCCGACCGGATGGGTGACGGTGGAGCTTCGGGAGGGGCAGCCGAGCTACACGATTCATGAGCCGGTTGCCTGGGATTTTATGGAGTTGAGCGGGGCGTGGACTGCCGCCACCGCACAGGCAGATGCTATCTGCTTCGGGTCGCTCGGGCAGCGTGATCCGGTTTCGCGTGCAACGACTCAGGCTTTGGTGCGATCAACCAGACCGGAATGCCATCGCATTTTCGATGTCAATCTGCGTGCGCCATTTTATTCCGCTGAGCTGATTCGCAGCTCGCTCGAACTGGCCACGGTGATGAAAATGAACGACGTTGAGGTTCCGCCGGTGGCAGAGTTGCTTGGATTGCCCAAGCCTGCTTCGCTGCGCGCGGGGGCCGAGGCATTGCTGCGGGAGTTTCCGAATCTGCGCCTTATTGCCATCACGCGCGGCGGATCAGGCAGCTTATTGGTGAGCCCCGAGGAGTTCGATTCCCACCCAGGGATTGGGACGATTGTGGCCGATACAATCGGGGCCGGGGATGCATTTACGGCAGCTCTAACGCATTATCTGTTACGCGGTGCACCTTTGCGCGTGCTGAACGAGGCAGGCAATCGCTGGGGAAGTTTTATCGCGTCGCGCAGCGGGGCGATGCCGGAAATTTCCGATGAGACGATTGCCCGGATTGCGCGGGAAATAGAAGGCTGAGTCGCGATCAGGCTGGGTATTGCGCTACTATTTCAGTTGTTAAATGTATCGACAATATGCCGGTAAATGTATTGCTGCATCCGTTTCTGGATTCTGCTCGATGTGGTGTGGCTGGCAGACCGGGAGGGTGTGATGGCTAGAAATTCAGAGAGCGACAGTTCCGCGGGAAATCGGAGCGACGGCGGGAACAAGGTTGAAGATCGGGGCCGGAAGCGCACTCCCAAGCACCAGGTTGTTTTCGAGTATTTGCATGGCCGCATTACGTCAGGGGAGTTCAAGCCGGGTGATCGGCTGCCCAGCGAAGCCGAACTGTGTAAGATGTTTGACGCGTCGCGGATTACGGCGGCAAAGGCCGTGCTAGAGTTGCAGCGGCTGGACCTGGTGACGCGACGACCTGGAGCTGGAACACATGTAAAGCTGCAGCCGCAACTAGAGGGGCGAACCTTTGGCCTGCTTATTCCAGAGCTTGGCCTGACTGAGATATTTGAGCCTGTTTGCCATGGAATGGCGCGTTCCGCCTTCGCACGTCCACATACGCTGGTGTGGGGTAGCGCGTCGGGCAGCGAAGGGGCGAACTCTCACCGCGAGTCGGCAGAGTTAGCGGAACAGATGGCGCATCGGTTTATCGCTCAGAATCTTTCGGGGGTCTTCTTTGCTCCGCTGGAGCTGATTTCGGATAGTGAAGCTGCCAATCGCCGAATTGTGCGGTCGCTGGAGCGGGCGCGCGTTCCTGTGGTTTTGCTGGACCGGTGTTATTTGCCATATCCGGAGCGCTCTTCGCATGATCTGGTCGGTATCGACAATCGGTGTACCGGTTTTAAGATCACGGATCATTTGCTGCGGCTTGGTGTGACGCGACTGGCGTTTCTGGGGGAAGAGCATGCGGCCCAGACCGTGGATGCGAGACTAACCGGATTTTTTGAGGCGCTGCGAGTTCACGGAATTCGCCCGGATGGCGAGTGGGCATGGCGCGGCAGTCCCACGGATCGCTCGTTTGCTGTTCGCATGCTGGAGAAGTGCCGTCCGCAGGGTGTGGTATGCGCGAACGATGTGACGGCTGCACGATTGATGCAAACGCTGCTTGCGCTTGGATACCGTATCCCTGAGGATATTCGCATCGTTGGCATTGACGATGTGAAATATGCGAGCCTGCTGCCGGTGCCGCTTACGACCATTCATCAGAACTGTGCGGCTCTCGGTGCGGTTGCGATGGCTACGATGCTCGATCGTGTGGCCCATCCTGAGCTTCCGGTTCGCGATGTGCTGGTGCCGACGAGACTGGTGGTACGTAGTTCGTGCGGGGCACAGTCCACTAGTTCAGCGATCAACCAGTGAGGTGGTGACTCGCCAGCTCATTGCGATGCGGATGTTGTTGAAGCATTCGTTGCCGGTATCGCAGGTTTATGCCTGGAGAGAAGAAGCTCGAACGGCGTCGGTGTCAAGGTGATGTGGCGCAGCGAATGGCGATTCTTATACGATGAACTGGCAAAAAGCGGGTGTAGTTTGTGATGTGGGACACCGTCGTTGCCTGCGGCAGCGGGTAAGCTGCTAGGGTATTGATGGCGTATTTTTACGGCAATTCCATGCTATCCAGTCCTTACTTTCCGTTGGCAGTTTTATTTGTTGCGGCGCTTGGCTTCGGGCTAGCTCCGCTGGGTCTTGCATGGGCCTGGGCGAGACTGGTTTCGCCGGCGAAGCCGAATGCTATTAAGAACGCGATTTATGAATGTGGGCTGGAATCGAAAGGCGACGCCTGGGTACAGTTTCGATCGGCATATTACCTCTACGCGATTATCTTTTTGGTTTTTGATGTTGAGGCGGTCTTTCTGCTTCCCTTTGCCGTCGCTTTCACAGGGCTGGGAGTGGGAGCGTGCCTGGCCATGCTGGTCTTTGTGCTGCTGTTGATCGAGGGATTGGCCTGGGCGTGGGCTAAAGGAATTCTGACCTGGGCCTGAAGGCTATTTTCGCAGTAAATTCCCAGCCTAAATTGCATTGTTTTGAGGAACATACATGGCTGTTGAGCCAGATCTGAAGATTGAACTCGGGAAACAGGGCGTCTTTGTGACGACGCTGAACGAGTTGTATAACTGGGGCCGCAGGAATTCGGTCTGGCCGATGCAGTTTGGCCTTGCCTGTTGCGCGATCGAGATGATCGCGACCACCATGGCTCGCTACGATCTGGCTCGATTCGGGGCAGAGGTCTTTCGCCCATCGCCTCGTCAGGCAGATTTGATGATTATCTCCGGTACTGTGACCAAGAAGATGGCGCCGCAGGTGGTGAGGCTTTACAACCAGATGGCCGAGCCGCGATATGTGATTGCGATGGGCGCTTGTGCGATCTCGGGAGGGCCGTTTAAGCAGGGCTATAACGTGCTGAAGGGGATTGACCGGTATATTCCGGTGGATGTGCACATACCGGGTTGTCCGCCGCGTCCGGAAGCACTGATCCACGCATTTATGACGCTGCAGAAGCGGATTGAGGAGCAGCCGCTGACGGGTGAGAATCGTCCGCGGCACCTTGACGCGGATGCGCAGGGGCTTTTTCCGGTTCCCGAGCCGGGCGCACATGATCTGGTGCCGCCGGTGAACCGGCTTGTGTGGCCATTGCCTGCTCCGAAACCTGACGCCACGGAGAAGCAGGGATGAAGACTGCCGAAGAAATCCTGGCGGCGATCAAGACGGCTTTGCCCGAGGCAAAGGTGGAGCTGGTGCAGAATCCCAGCGTGTCGGGCCAGCACTCACTGGTGGTTGCGCCAGAAGATGGTCTGGCGGTTGCGGTTTTTCTGCGGGATGACTCCGAACTCGCTCTTGATTTCTGCTCCAATGCGACGGGGGTGGATTGGCTGGACAAGGAGACGACGGAGAAGGTCAAGGCGACCGAAGTTGTTGATGGAGAAGAGAAGGTGATTGAGAAGACGGTGAAGCATATTCAACCGGGCTATCTCGAATCGGTCTACCATCTTTACTCCATGCGGCAGAAGCACGGTCCCGTGATATTTCGAATGCGCACAGCGAACCGCACTGACCAGGTGGAACTGCCGTCGATGACGCCAGTGTGGCGGTCCTGCGAGTTTCAGGAGCGGGAGATCTTCGATCTTTTCGGGATCGTGTTCAAGGGGCATCCGGATCTACGGCGCATTCTGATGTGGGATGAATTTGAGGATCATCCGATGCGCCGCGATTATGTTGATCCGGATGATTACGAGTACGAGCCTACGCCGCATGACGAAGTGCTGAAGCGCGCGCAGGAGCATCAGGCCCAACAGAATGAAGCAAAGCAGGCCGCGGAGGTGACGCAATGAGCACCGCGGCATTCAAGAGCTACCGGCCACCGGTGATTGAGCCCAGCAATGAGGGCGAACTGCTGGAAGTTGCGATGGGGCCGCATCATCCTTCGACCCATGGCGTCTTCCGGATGGATGTGGCGCTGGACGGCGAGATTGTCATCAAGCTGAAGCCTGTGTTCGGGTATCTGCACCGCAACCACGAGAAGATTGCTGAAAAGGCGTCGTATCTGGCTTCGATGCCATATACGGATCGACTCGATTACTTCTGCTCGATGACTAATAACTGGGCCTACGCGATTGCAGTGGAGAAGCTGGCGGGTATTGAGGTACCAGAGCGGGCGCAGTATATTCGCGTGATTACGGCTGAGCTGACCCGTATTCAGAATCATGCGAGCGCCATCGGATTCTTGCTGCAGGAGATGGGCGCGAGCGGAACGCCGCTGATGTATGCCTTTCGCGAGCGCGAGAAGATTCTGGATATTTTTGAAGAGCTCTCCGGCTCGCGCATGATGTGCAACTACATGCGCTTTGGTGGATGCCGCGTAGAGTTGCCCAAGGATTGGCTGGAGAAGGTTGCCGCGATTGTCGATGGGCTGCCGCGTTTTATTGACGAGATTGAGGCGCTGCTGACAGGGAACGAGATTCTGATGGCTCGTACACAGGGCGTGGGTGTATTGAAGCCAGATCTCGCGGTGAATGCCGGGATCACCGGTCCTATGCTGCGCGCGACGGGAGTGAATTACGACATTCGCAAGGTCGATCGCTACGGCATCTATGATCGCTTCGAGTTTCGCGTACCCTTGGGCGACCATGGTGATATCTATGATCGCTACATGGTTCGCGTGCTTGAGATGCGCGAGTCGGTGGGCATTCTGAGGCAGGCTCTCAAGGATGTTCCTGCGGGGCCGATTGTCGATCCCAAGCAGAAGGTTCGCGGCTTCCGGCCTAAGCCAGGAGAGGCTTACGGACGCATCGAGGGTCCGAAGGGCGAGCTTGGTTTTTATCTCATCAGCGATGGCAGCGGTAATCCGTATCGATACCGTGTGCGGCCGCCTTCGCTTATCAATCTGACGGTTCTTGAAGATATGTGCATTGGCCAGAATGTTGCGGATGTGGTGCTGACCTTTGGCAGTGTCGATATTGTGCTGGGTGAGGTAGACCGCTGATGCGACTCGCAGGAAAGGACACCCAATGCTAGGCGAAGGCATCGTTAAAGGACTGGCGGAGACGGCGAAGAACTTCGCAGGCAGCTTTGTGTCGAAGGAGCGGCTCACCACGGTGCAGTATCCCGAGGAGCGAGTAGAGCCGATTGAGAATACGCGTGACTTTCCGTTCCTGGTGTACGACGGCAGCGATCCGATGGCTGGGCTGCGGTGTGTGGCGTGCCAGATATGCGAAAAAGAATGTCCGCCAAAGTGCATTTACATTACTAAGTCGACGGATAAAAAACCGGACTATGTGGGCAAGCCACAGATTTATCCTGCGCGTTTCGATATCGATATCTCGGTTTGCATGAGCTGCCAGATCTGTGTAGAGGTATGTCCTTTCGAAGCGATCAAGATGGACACTGAATTTGAGCTGAGCACGACAGATCGTTTTGAGGGATTGATTCTTGATCGTGAGCAGCTCGCGAAGTCGAACGAGTACTACAACAAGATTCATCCTACTGAGGCCGCAGAAGTGGATGCGCGCCTGGCAGAAGAAAAGGCCAAGGTTGAGGCGAAGGCAAAGGCCGCCGCTGCAGCTGCGGCGGCAAAGGCTGCTGCTCCGGCTTCAGGTGAAACTACTGCGAAACCGGCACCGCAAAAAGATCCAGCGAAGGAGCCGGGCGCGTGAACTTTCAAGCTCTGACACTTCCGGAAAAACTGGATCAGCTTTTTGTATTCGTGCAGCACTGGATCATGGGTTTCTTTCCCGCGCACTGGCAGCCTCTGGTGGGGGCGCTCGTGGGCGTGGTGGGAATTGTTGCTTCGTTTCCGGCTATCTTTGCGCTGACGACGGTGCTTGAGCGCAAGGGGCTGGGCCGGATGCAAAACCGTCTTGGGCCCAATCGTGTTGGGCCGCTGGGTATCTTTCAGCCTGTCGCGGACGGCATCAAATCGTTGACCAAGGAAGATATTGTTCCAGTTTCCGCGGATGGCGTGGTGCACTTTCTTGCGCCGGTGGTTCTTGTGGTTGCGATCTTCCTTGGATATGCATCGCTGCCGATTGGCCGCAACATGGTGCTGGTGAACATCGACGCAGGGCTGCTGTTTTTCTTTGCAGTTGGCGCATCGACGGAGCTTTCGATCTTCATGGCGGGCTGGTCGAGCCGCAACAAGTATTCGCTGCTGGGCGCGATGCGTGCTGTGGCGCAGATGATCAGTTATGAAGTGCCACTGCTGATGTCTGCCATTGTTGCGGTGATGATGACCGGCTCGCTTTCGACGGTGAAGATTGTCGAAGCGCAGAGTGGATTTACCGGAATCTTTCCGCATTGGTATGTCTTTACGCCCTGGGGATTCGCAGGCTTCGTGCTGTTTGTGATCGCTGCATTGGCTGAGACGAACCGTACACCTTTTGATTTGCCGGAAGGCGAGTCGGAGCTTGTTGCCGGCTACTTCACTGAGTACTCGGGCTTCAAGTTTGCGCTCTTCTTTCTCGGTGAATATCTGGGTATGATGTCCATCGCGGGATTTGGCATCACCCTGTTTCTCGGTGGGTGGGGCGCGCCGTTTTCCTTCTTGAATTTCATCCCTTCGTGGGCGTGGTTCTTTCTGAAATTGCTTGCTGCGCTCTGCTTCTTCATCTGGCTGCGCGGAACGCTGCCGCGCTTGAGGCAGGATCAGCTAATGAACTTTGCGTGGAAGTTCATGTTGCCCATGACTCTGCTTAACCTGATGGTTGCCGCGGCATGGCGATTTTTGGGAGACAGCGCAACCGGTGCATGGCTGCGCTGGGTTCTGTGCGCCGGTGTGCTTCTGCTGGCGTATGTCGGCTTGGGGCGCGTTCTGATGCGCAAGCAGCGTCTCGGCGCAAGGAGCTACCGCTATGCCGAATGATTTTGTGTTTCTAACAGAACCGGAGGGGCAATGATCTTCGGTCTTAGCATTGCATTCTGGATTACTGCCTTGTTTACGGTTGCGGGTGCGCTGGCTGCGGCGTTGCTCAAGAACCTGGTGCATTGTGCGTTGAGCCTTACGGTTACATTTGCGGGCCTGGCGATATTGTTTCTGCAACTCGATGCGCAGTTCGCGGGTTTCGCGCAGATGCTGGTTTACATTGGAGCCGTAGCCATTCTTGTCGTGTTCGCGATTCTTCTAACGCGAGGTGCTGGTGCGCCGGAGTACCGCATCTACACCTCGTCATGGCTGGCCGGTATTGCCATCGCTGCCGCTGTATTCGCGCTGCTGGCGTGGTCTGTCATTACAAGTCTGCCTGCGGGAGCGGGGAGCGCAGCGCCCGATGTCACGGTTCTATCCATCGGTCAGGCGCTTATGTCGACCTATGTGCTGCCGCTTGAAATAGTCGCAGTGGTACTTACGGTTGCGCTGATTGGCGCGGTCATTGTTGCGATGCATGACAAGGGTGACGCGAAGACGCACGAGCAGAAGGGCGGGGCACAATGACGCCGTTGGCGGGGTTCCTCATTGTCGCCGCGCTAGTCTTTGCCATTGGGCTTGCGGTTGCGCTGACGCGCCGCAACGCGATCATGGTGCTTATTGGAATTGAGCTGATGCTGAACGCTGCGAATCTGAATCTGATTGCGTTCTGGCGTTTCAGTCCACATCCGGAAGCGCTGACGGGCATGATGTTTGCGCTGTTTTCGATTGCTGTTGCCGCTGCGGAAGCTGCGGTTGGACTGGGCCTTGTGATTGCTTATCACCGTCACACCAAGACCACTGACCTTGATGCGATGCCAAGGATGAAGGGATGACACCACCGATGATCGCAGGCAGTGCATCTCTCATGGCAACCTGGCTTGCACAAGAAAGCAACGGCTCGTTCAGCCCTGCTTTCGTCGATGGAGCATCATCAACGATCGCGCACGTTCTTTGGCTGATTCCTGCGATTCCCATGGTTGCAGCAGGCCTGATTGCTTTGCTTAAGCAGCCGCGACGCGCTGCTGCAGCAGGCTTGGCGATCACTGGTCTTGCCGCGTCACTTATCCTCTCCATCATCGCGTTTGTGCATGTGCTGGGTGTATGGGGTAGTGGAGCGGCGACGCGAGAGGCTGTTACATTCAATTGGTTCGATCTCGGCGCAACGCACATGCAGATGGGGTGGCTGCTCGATCCGCTGGCAGCGGTGATGCTGGTGATGGTCACGTTTGTTGGCCTGCTCATCTTTATCTACTCCACTGGTTACATGGCGGAAGATGAGAACTTCACTCGCTTCTTCTGCTTTCTCTCGCTCTTTGCAGGAGGCATGCTCGGCGTCATCATTTCCAACAGCATTCTGCTGCTCTTTATGTGCTGGGAGATTGTCGGTCTTACGTCGTATCTGCTGATTGGCTTCTGGTATCACAAGCCCAGTGCCGCGGCTGCGGCCAAAAAGGCGTTCCTCACCACGCGTGTTGGCGATATCTTCTTCCTGCTCGGCATTGTCTGGCTCTTCGCGCAGACGGGCACTACGCTTTTCTACAACTACGGTTCGGGTGCAATTGAGCCGAATGCGCTTGCGGCGTTGCTGCAGCAGCCTGCAGCGTGGGGGCTCTCGGCTGCGACGGCGATTGGTCTGTTGATTTTTGCGGGAGCGGCGGGCAAAAGCGGACAGCTTCCGCTGCATGTATGGCTGCCGGATGCGATGGAAGGTCCGACGCCGGTCTCGGCGCTGATTCATGCGGCAACGATGGTGGCAGCCGGCGTTTATCTAGTTGCACGTGTTTATCCGCTGATGAGCGCTGGCGCTAGTGCTGGTGGCTCGACTGTTTCGTTGACGACGGTGGCATGGGTTGGTGCGCTAACTGCACTGTTCGGATCGCTGGTTGCCGTTGCGCAGAATGACATCAAGCGCATTCTTGCTTACTCGACGGTTTCGCAGCTTGGCTACATGATGGTCGGTCTTGCGGTTGGCGGAGTCGCTATCGGCATGTTCCACCTGATCACGCATGCCTTCTTTAAGGCGCTGCTTTTTCTTGGTGCGGGCTCGGTGATTCACGGCTGCCATGAGGAGCAGGATATTCGCCGCATGGGCGGGTTACGTCACGAGATGCCACGCACTTTCTATGCTTATCTAGCGGGCATGCTGGCGCTGAGTGGGTTTCCGCTGTTCTCCGGGTTCTGGAGCAAGGACGCGATCATTGGCTCGGCCTTTCATTGGCCGCTCTCGAAGGGACCGTTTGTGCTGCTCATCATCGGCGCTCTGTTGACTGCGTTTTACATGATGCGGCAAGTGGGCTATGTCTTCTTTGGGCCTTGGCGCGGGCATGGGCATCCGCATGAGAGCCCGTCGGTGATGACGGTGCCGCTGTCTATTCTTGCGGTATTTGCGATTTTCCTGGGATTTCTGGGCACTCCTGCGTGGCCGTGGTTTGCGAGCTTTATTCAGGGCGAGCCACTGAAGTTTGAAGCTGCCTGGTATGCCGAGCCGAACCTGATGCCGCTGATGGGACTGGCCATCGTCCTTGTTCTGCTTGGTCTTGGGGCTGGTTGGCTGCTCTATGTGCGGCGCAACGTAACTAGGCCTGCATCGGCTCCAGTGCACCACCATGCGCAGGAACATGGCGACGAGCCGCAGCATGAGGCCGGAGATTTGGTGGATGTTCTCGAAGGAGCTGCTCCGACGGTGTGGTCGTGGCTGGCGAACCGCCTCTACTTCGATGAGCTTTATGCTGCCACGGTGATTCGCTGGTATGCAATGCTGGCGTGGCTCTCGGACTGGCTTGACCGGCGAGTCTGGGGTGGAATTGTTGCGATGGTTGCGGCGGCGTTCCGAGGCCTTGGATGGACGAACAAGACTGTGGATTCTCAATTAATCGATGGAGCTTTCGATAAGACCTGCGAAGAATTGGTGACCAGCGGTGGCGTGCTGGCATGGCTGCAGGCCGATCGCTCTCCCTTGTATCTTCGTGTACTGACTGTTGGAGCGCTGGTGCTTGCGGGTATTGCTTTGGTCGTGGCGACGGCAACCGGGCAGGTGCGCCTATGACGCATGTGCTCTCTATTCTGACTGCGATTCCAGCAATTGGCGCAGTTATAGCGCTGCTCGCTGGCAACCGCTCTACGACTGCACGGGCAGTCGCGTTTGTTGCAGGCGCGGTCTCGCTGCTAGTTACTTTGTGGGTATGGTTCTCGCTTGCGCCGAATGGCGTGATGAGCTTTGTTGAGCGCGCGGACTGGGTGCCCGGACTTGGTATCGAATATCATCTTGGCGTCGACGGTCTTGGCGCGCTGATGCTGGTGCTTTCAGCCATTGTTTCGGTGATGGCGATTGCTGCTTCACGCAAGGTTGCGCAACAGCCGGGAGTTTATTTTGCACTGATTCTGCTGCTTGAGTCGGGGCTCTTTGGTACTTTTACCGCGCTCAATTTCTTTCACTGGTTTCTGTTCTGGGAGCTGAGCCTCATTCCTGCCTTCTTTCTTATCAAGCTGTGGGGCGGGGAAGGTCGCGGCAAGGCGGCTACGCAGTTTTTTGTGTACACGATGGTTGGTTCGGTCACGCTGTTGCTGGCGTTTCTTGCGCTGTATCTAGCCACGGGCTCGATGGATTTCGAGACACTTACCGCGATGGCTGCGAGCGGGCAGCTTGTGCCGGCGGTTCAAGCGCATCTTGGACCGGTATCGCTTGTATTGGCGCTTGGTGTTTTACTTGGCTTCGCGGTGAAGGTTCCGCTGATGCCGTTTCACACATGGCTGCCGGCGACTTACTCGAAGGCTCCGTCGCCTGTGACGATGCTACTGACTGGCGCGATGTCGAAGATGGGTGTCTACGGTCTGTTGCGGCTTGCGCTGCCGATCTTCGGTGCGCAACTGGCGGAGATTCGTACGCCATTGCTTGCGCTGGCTACGCTCACGGTGGTTGCAGGAGCGTGGGCTGCCGCTGTGCAGAAAGATCTGAAGCGCGTCTTTGCCTACTCGTCGATCAATCATCTCGGATACTGCCTGCTGGCGCTGTTTGCGGTCGCTCTACCTGCGTCGGCATCGCCCTCGGTTCTTACGCAGACGGCGGCACTCGATGGTGTGATTTTGCAGATGTTCAATCACGGCATTACTGCTGCTGCCATATTCTGGTTTCTTACGATGATCGAAGAGCGGTCTGGAGGGGTGCTTGGCCTGAATGATTTTGGCGGCCTGCGCAAACTTGCTCCGGTGTTTTGCGGATTGATGGGTATCGCACTTTTTTCATCTCTGGGATTGCCGGGGTTGAATGGGTTTGTCAGCGAGTTTCTGATCTTCCGTGGAGTTTTTCCACTGAGCTGGTTATCTGCGACGATCGCAGTGCTTGGCCTGTTGATTACCGCAGCGGTGATTCTCACGGTGATTCAGCGAGTCTTTACTGGTCCTGTGAATCCGCGATGGCAGGCGTTTGCTGACCTATCGACTGGTGAGCGCGTGGCCGTTGCGCCGATTCTGATTCTGATGGCTGTTCTTGGCCTCTATCCTCAAGTGGTTTTGGGTACTGTGAACGCGACCGTAACACATCTGCTGGCGGGGTGGAGATTCTGATGCTTGCATATACCATCTATCTCTCATTCGCCGGTGCGCTGATTCTGGCGCTCTTTCCCAAGGCGCTGCAGAGCAGTGCGCGTGTCTTTGCGTTGCTGGTGGCGCTGGCGGGACTGGCGATTGCGCTGATTGGGTTCATCCAGGCCGGAAGCTCAGGCACAGTAATTGTCGCTGATGCTGTGTGGGTCCCGGCCTTAGGCATCCGCTATACGCTTACGGCTGATGGCATCAGCCGCGTGCTTGTGCTGCTGACCGGTATTGCTGCAGTTGCGGGTATTCTCTTTTCCTGGAACATCGGAGAGAAGGAAGGCGATCGCGCCAACGAGTTCTTTGCGTTCTTTCTTGCGCTGATTGGCGGCGTCTATGGTGTCTTTCTTGCAGCCGATCTCTTCTTGTTCTTCGTGTTTTACGAAATTGCTATTGTGCCTAAGTATTTCCTGATTGCCATTTGGGGCTCGACGCGGCGCGAGTATGGAGCGATGAAGCTTGCGCTTTACTCGTTCGCTGGGTCGGCGATGGTGTTGATTGGTCTGCTGGCTGCGTACACGGTGTCTGGCAGCCACACGATGAATCTGCAGGCGATGGCACAGTATTCATTTCCAATTCACTTCCAGATGTGGGCTTTCCCACTGATCTTTGTCGGGTTCGCGATTCTGGCGGGTATGTGGCCATTCCACACGTGGGCTCCAACGGGTCATGTAGCTGCGCCCACTGCTGCGTCGATGCTGCTGGCTGGCGTTGTCATGAAACTGGGAGCCTATGGCTGCCTGCGAGTGGCGATGACGGTCTTTCCGCATGGCCTTGATCCGTGGGGATTTTCGATTCTTGGCCTTACATCATGGCGCATGGTGTTTGCGCTGTTGGCGGCGATTGGCATTGTGTACGGAGCAGCAGTTGCACTGGTGCAGAATGACTTCAAATTTGTCATTGGCTACTCGAGTGTCAGTCACATGGGGCTGGTGCTGCTTGGCCTGATGACGCTGACGCAGATTGGCCTGGATGGTGCGGTGCTGCAGATGTTTTCGCACGGTATCCTGGCAGGCTTGCTCTTCGCGACTGTGGGCCGCATCGTCTATGAGCGGACGCATACGCGCGATCTTGGCGTACTGAGCCGATTGCATCTTGGCAAGACGATGCCGTTTGCAGCGGTGCTGTTTGTGATCGCGGGCATGGCTTCGATGGGGCTGCCGGGCTTCAGCGGATTTATCGCTGAAGTGCAGGTGCTCATTGGTGCATGGCGGGCGTTCCCGTGGTTCGCGGCTGTTGCTGGCGTGGGCATCGTGGTGGGCGTGGCTTATACGTGGCGCGCAATGCAGCGGGCCTTCTTCAGTGAAGCGACTGTCTCAACGGCCTCCTCCGGGACTGCGCATGAAGAGCACGAGCCTTATGCGCCCGTTACCTGGGCTGAGAAAGCGGGCGTCGCGCTTCTGGTGGGAACCAGCTTGATCATCGGTATCTTCCCGCGGGTTCTGCTCGATGTGATCACTCCTGCGGTGCATGCGTTGCCTGAGTTGCTTGTGAAAGGAGGTCGCCTGTGAACACGTTTGCAGTGAATTACGGCAACCTCTTTTCGATCACGATTCCTGAGACGATTCTCGAAGTTGTGTCGCTGCTGGTGCTGGTAGTCGATCTCGGATTTTTGCGTAAAAGCACGCAGCCGGCTCGTATGACCGCTGCATGCGTGCTTGGCGTTATCGGCTCTGTGCTGGCCGGATTGTGGCTGCTCACGCACTCCGGTACGGCGAGCTTTGCTGGCGATGCGCTGGTTTTGAATTCGCTCGTTGCCGCTGCGCAGATAGGTATTCTGCTGCTGACGGCGCTTGTGCTGCTGTTGAGCTTTCAAGCGGAGTTCTCGCGCAATCCTGGCGAATATGTGGCAATTGTATTGCTTGCAACAACAGGCATGATGCTGGTTGCTGCGGCGCGCGATTTGCTAGTGATCTTTGTCGCGCTGGAGTTGCTGAGTCTCTCGCTTTACGTGCTTGCTGCTTTTGCGAAGAGCTCGGCGCTGTCTTCGGAAGCTGCGCTCAAGTACTACCTTTTTGGCGGCATGAGCGCTGCGCTGATGTTGTTCGGCTTCAGCTACCTTTACGGGCTCACTGGAACGACGAATCTCAATGGCATCGCGGTTTCGCTTGCTTCGCAGGGATTGAGCCCGCTGGTTGTTGTTGCCATGGTGCTTGTGGCTGCCGGGCTTGGGTTCAAGGTCGCCGCGGTTCCATTCCATCTGTGGGCTCCAGATACTTATCAGGGTGCGCCTGCTCCTGTTGCGGCACTAATTGCTTCGGGATCGAAGGTCGCGAGCTTTGCTGTTCTTGTTGCTGTTACGGGCAGCCTGATTCCAGCGGCGAGTGCAAGCCGTGGTGCGACATGGATCGTTTTGCTGGTCTGGATGGCCGGCGCATCAATTCTGCTTGGCAATCTTGCCGCGTTGGCGCAGACCAGCGTTCGCCGGCTGCTGGCTTACTCGGCGATTGCGCATGCAGGTTACATGTTGCTGGGTATTGCTGCGAACACGCCGCAATCCGGAGCCGCAGTCTTTTATTACGCGCTTACCTACGCGCTTACTACAGTTGGCGCATTCGGTGTGATTGCGGTTGTTGAACGCAATATGGGCAGTGATCGCTTTGACGCGTTTGCAGGTCTTAGCCGCCGCAATCCGCTGCTTGCTGCGAGCATGCTGATCTTCCTGCTTTCGCTGGCTGGAATTCCGCCGCTGGTTGGCTTCTGGGCTAAGTTCAATCTGTTTGCTGCTGTTCTTCGCGCACCTGGAGTCGGCGCATGGGGACTCGGCATGGTGATCTTTGCGCTGGCGGCGAGCGCTGTATCGCTCTACTACTATCTGCAGGTGCTCAAGCGGGTGTATGTGGTTCCAGCTATGACCGACGAACCTATGGCTGTATCTGCGCTAGAGCAATTGGTATTGCTTGTCATCGCGCTACTTGTAGCTCTGCTGGGCATTTTCCCGAGCGCGCTTAGCGGTTGGATTCCTTTGGGCTAAAGGGCCGCTATTGCGGCCCTCGCAGCACTGTGCATACCGATGCACAGACTGGGCCACCGATGTTGAAGGTGGCTGCGTGTTCCGCGCCGTTTACCTGTAGTGGCGCCGGTACCTTTTGCAACAGTTGCCACGCTGCCCAGCCGATCATGGCGATTCCGGTTGCGCCTACGGGATGGCCTTTGGCGATCAGGCCGCCGGAAGTATTGATGCCGCACGTACCCTGCGGACCCGCATTGCCATCTGCCCAGAAAGCTGCACCGCGCCCTGGCTCGGCTTTGCCGATAATCTCTGTGCCTAGAGCGCCCATGACGGTGAAGCAGTCGTGGATCTCGGCGGCCTTGATTTCAGCCGGGGCTACGCCTGCCATTGCATAAGCTGAGTTCATGGCGCGATATGCGCCCCCAGGCTTAAGCACCTGGCGCTGTTCACGCTGCAGTGGATCGACAGCCTGTCCCCATCCGGCGATCTGCACGCAGTCCTGCTTGTGCAGTCCAAGCTTTGAGAAGCCTTCTTCGGTGGCGATAATCAGAGCCGCGTAACCGTCTGTGATCTGTGAAGAGTCGTAAGTCTTCAAGGGTAGTCCATCGGCAACGTAGCGATTGATGCCTTCGATCTTCGTTGCCTGATCGAGCGTGAGTGAAACGTTTCTCATCTGCGCATAGGGATTGTGCTGGGCGTTTGCGTATTCCTGCACGGCAATCTGCGCCAGATCGCGCTCGGTTACATGCCAATGCTCCATGTACTGCTGCATGATCTCGGCGAAGATGTGCGGAAAGACAAAGGTTTTTCCCTCGCGCTCGTCGGGATCGGAGAAGTACCCGAGCGCCTCGCCTACGCGTGTGCCGTCTGCCTTGCCGCTGGCGTCTCGCATCTTCTCAAGACCAACCGCGAGTGCTGTGTCGCCAATGCCAGATTGCAGCTTGTAGATGCCGGAGAGCACGGCCTGACCGCCAGATGCGCAGGCGTTCTCGACGGCTTCGATCGGTTTAGCCGCCATGCCTTCCATGCCTGCAAGAAGGCCGGCCATGAGGCCCTGTTGATGCAGAGAAAAGTTGCAGGCCGCGGCAATGGAGGCAGAGTCGAGAAGCGCGGGCGAAACGCCGATCTCTGCGCACACGCCGTTGACGGCATGGCAGATCATTTGCTCCTGTGAAAGCTCTGGCAGCTTGCCAAATTTTGACTGGTGATATGCGGCGATATAGATCGGTTTCATAACGCTATGCTCATTGGATGCGCCAGATTGCGTGAAGCAACAAGCTTACGGCGCACGGCAGAGAATAGCATAGCCAACCATGCACGCAAACGGATAGGATGGCGTTGCTTATGGGAAACGATTACAAGCCGTTGCGCGTCGATGCGCACCAGCATTTCTGGAAGTATTCCGAGGCTGAATTCGGATGGATTGACGACTCGATGGCGGTGATCCGACGCGACTTTCTTCCGGACGATTTGAAGCCTTTTCTGGATGTGTCGGGCGTGAGCGCCACGGTGGCGGTTCAGGCCTGCCAGACGGTCGCCGAAACGGACTGGCTGTTGCAACTGGCTGACAACAACTCCTGGATTGCCGGTGTCGTGGGGTGGGCTCCTCTGATCTCGTCGAGCGTGGGGCAAACGCTCGAACGATTGGCCGCGCATCCGAAGCTGAAAGGCATTCGACATGTTCTGCAGGCTGAGCCGTCAGAGTACATGTTGAGGGATGATTTCAATCAAGGCGTGGCGATGCTGCGGAAGTTCAATCTTACCTACGACGTTCTGATTCACCAGCATCAACTGCCTGCGGCCATCGAGTTTGTGGACCGGCATCCGTATCACACGATGATTCTGGATCATGTTGCGAAGCCGCTCATCAAGGCCGGCGAGCTTGAACCCTGGCGAGAACTTATCCGAGAGCTGGCGCGGCGCCCTCATGTGAGCTGCAAGCTTTCGGGCATGGTTACGGAAGCCGATTTTTCGGCGTGGACCGTCGACGGTTTGCGTCCTTATGTGGAGACGGTGCTAGAAGCCTTTGGTCCATCGCGGCTGTTGTTTGGATCGGACTGGCCTGTTTGCGCCGTGGCGTGTCATTACGAAAAGTGGGTTTCCATCGTGAGGCAATTTGTGTCGGCTTTGAGCGATGAGGAACAGGCCAAGATTCTGGGCGGTAATGCTATTCAGGGATACAATTTGAATTTTGCAGACGACAGCAACGAGGTGCACTCCGCTTGAACATTACTCCGCCTTCTTCTCAAAACCGCGCTGCGCGCGATCCTCACCAGCGCCTTGTTCCGCAGGGACGGATACTGCCGTTTGTGCTGGTGACTGCGCTGTTTTTTCTGTGGGGCGTTCCTAACAACTTCAATGACATTCTTATCAGCCAGTTCATGAAGTCTTTCGAGATCAGCCGGCTTCAGGCAGGTCTTGTACAGTTTGCGTTTTACATGGGTTATTTTCTGCTTGCTATGCCTGCAGCGCAGCTAATGCGGCGGGCAGGATACAAGGCGGGGATACTTGTTGGCCTGATTCTGTATGGTTCGGGCTGCATGCTTTTCTGGCCTGCAGCAATCGTCACCAAATACTGGGTGTTTCTGATGGCGCTGTTTGTCATCGCCAGCGGTCTTGCGTTTCTTGAGACGGCTGCCAGCCCGTTCATTGTGCAGGTAGGTGACGTTGACACGGCCGAGCAGCGAATTAACTTTTCACAGGCCTTCAATCCGCTGGGCAGCATATCGGCTGTGCTGGTGGGCAGCCGATTCATCTTTTCGGGCGTCGATCTAAGTCCAGCGCAGGTTGCCACGATGCAGGCGCAGCATACGTATGCTGCTTATCTGCATTCCGAGACCATGCGTGTGGTTGCGCCGTATCTGATCCTGGGAGCGGTGGTGCTGTTCTGGGCTGTTCTTATCGGGCTAACGCCGTTTCCTCATACCGGACTCGATTACTCGCAGAATACGATCGCAAAGGATCATTCCAGGCCGCTCCGGGCAAGGAAGCACTTTGTCTTTGCCGTCGTTGCGCAGTTTCTTTATGTGGGCGCGCAGGTTGGCGTGTGGAGTTTTTTCATCTCCTATGCAAAGACCTATACCCAGCTTAGCCAGCGTGAAGCGGGATATTGGCTCACTGGCGCGCTTGTGGCGTTTACCGCAGGAAGATTTGTTTCCACATGGCTTTTGCGTTTCCTCTCGGGATCGACGCTGCTTGGTATTTTCGGTGTCATTAATGCTGTTATCTGCACGGTGGCGATTCTCAGGCCGGGCATGATGGGCGTGTGGTGCCTTATCGCTGTCAGCTTCTTTATGTCAACGATGTATCCGACGATCTTTGCGTTGGGTGTCAAAGGGCTCGGAACCCACACCAAGACTGGCAGCGCGTTCATTGTCATGTCCATTGTCGGAGGTGCGGCTCTTACCCTGCTGATGGGCATTGTGCCGGGTGTCGCGCGGTCCTACAGCGTTCCTGCGCTCTGCTTTGTTGCAGTTGCGCTCTATGCGTGGTTTCTCTCGAAGCCAGAACCGGATGAGCTTGTGGGCGACGGGGTGTAGGAATATTCCCCGTCGTCCGCTGTGCAGTTATTCCGCGACGACTGGATTGGTGAGCTGTCCGAGGCCCTGGATTGTGACTGTGACAGTTTCTCCCGGCTTCAGCCAGCGCTTGGGATTGCGACCCAGGCCCACGCCGAATGGCGTCCCTGTCGAGATGACATCGCCGGGCAGTAGTGGCGTGATCGATGAGATGTATTCGATCAGCTCGGGAATCTTGAAGATCAGTTCGCGTGTATTCGAGTGCTGCAGCACTTCGCCATCGATTTCGAGTTTAACGTCGAGTGCGTGCGGGTCGGCAATCTCGTCGGCTGTAACGATTGCAGGGCCTATCGGGCAGAAGGTTGGAAGGCTCTTTGACAGCGACCACTGCGAGGTGGAGAACTGAATGTCGCGCGCGCTGACGTCATTGATGATCGTGTAGCCGTAGACATGCTGCATCGCGTCCTGCGCGGCAATACGGTAACCGCCCTTGCCGACAACGAAGGCGAACTCAGCCTCGTAGTCAGGCTCTTTCGTGATTGCGGGTAGAACGATCGCATCTCCAGGACCGATGATGGATGGTGGCAGCTTGAAGAAGACTACCGGGAAATTCGGCACTTCCATGCCGGATTCCCTGGCGTGGTCGCGATAGTTCAACCCAATGGCGAAGATGCGCGGAGGATTTGCCAGCGGGGCGAGCAACTTCACTTCGGTCAACTTGTAACCAGCATGAGCCGCATCTTTTTCGAAGTTCGATACGCCCGCTGCAATTGCAGCAAGCGTATCGGGGTACGAAGAGCCCAGGTCAACAACCAGACCAGCATCCTCGACGAGTGCGCCGGGGCGTACTGCTCCACCTGCCTTGGAAAAGGAAACCAGCTTCATTGCATCTCCATTCGAATCTGATGCGGTAGTTGAATCGAACTATGCGGCTGTCCAGCCGCCATCCAGCGTGAAGAGGGAACCGCTGATAAAACCAGCTTCGCGGGAGCTGAGGTAGCGAACCATCGACGCGACTTCTTCCGGCTGCCCCAGTCGTCCCATGGGCTGGCGTGCGCGCAGTTCAGAACGAATCTTCTCTTTCTCATGCGCGTGATATTTGTCCAGGTAGCCTTCGACGAATGGTGTCTCCACCGTGCCTGGGCAGATCGCATTCACGCGAAGCTCCTTGGGATACTCGACAGCTAGCTGGCGAGTCATCGCCAGGACGGCTCCTTTGGTGGTGCAATACGCAAATCGTTGTTTGATGCCGATCATGCCCGCGACCGAGCCCATATTTACGATGCTGCCCTTATGAGGACTGGCTAGCAGCAAGGGCAGCAGACGCTGTGTCACCAGATAAACCGAGCGCACATTGACATCAAGTAGCCGGTCAAAGTCTTCGCGTTGCGTTGTCTCGATGCTGCCTACGTGCCCGATTCCGGCGTTATTTATCAGAATGTCCAGCCGATCAATGCTCTTAGCCGCTTCATCGATCGAAGCCTCGGAGGTGACATCCATACGAACCGCGCGGCTATTGCCAAGTGTTGCCGCCAGTGACTCGGCTGCCGGAAGGTTGATGTCCGCAACCCAAACAAATGCGCCTGCCCGAACCAGTTCAGCGCAGGTTGCTTCGCCGATGCCGCTGGCGCCGCCCGTTACTAGTGCATGCAAGCCATCAAGCCGAAAAGCTTCAGTCACGGCGCCTCCTCCAGCGTCGCTTCTCGCCATGCATCGAGCAGGACCTGATGTCGACGAGGAGATGAAAAGGATGTTCGTGTCATATGATTTGGTGCCGTAAAGCAATAAATGACCGTAACGATCATACAGGGTCGGTTGGAGTTATGTCAGGAATTAGAAACATGTGTTTTACGATGTGAATCCGTATCGAAGCGGCAAATAGCGCGGATTCTACTCGCCGGCCGTCGGAAACGGTTCGAGTTTGTGGGTGCCGTCACGCTGCTTGATGAGCATTTGAACCTTGCCTTCGGCGGCATCCAGCTCCTGTTTACACTCGGCGGACAGGCCGACTCCCTGCTCAAAAAGCTTGAGGGAGTCTTCTAGCGAGAGCTCCCCCTGTTCCAACTGAGCGACGATGTTTTCTAGTTTCTTGAGGGACTCTTCAAATTTCGCCATTACTACCCCATTCCTATTTGCGGGCTGCACACAAGCTTTTAGTCTGCGGCATAAGAACTGCCTGGAGGCAGAACGGACGCAATCACTTCGGCTGCGAGAGCATAACGGCCAAAGGGTGCGCTGACCTGGACGCCCTGGACCATCGGCTTTGCTTCTTTGAGCATCTCCTGGGCGATCCGTACTCCCTCGGCTCGCGCGGCATCGGGAGATTCCGCTTGCGCCATTCGCAGCATCACGGCTTCCGGTATTGACCAGCGCAGGTCGGTACGTAGGAACTCGGCGTTGCGCAGACTGGTCAGCGGCCAGATGCCCGCAATGATCGGAATACGGAACTCCTCGACGCGCCGCAGAAATGTTTCGAGCAGGCGCAGATCGAAGACCGGTTGCGTAATGGCATACTCGGCGCCGGCCTCGACTTTCCAGGCGAACCGTCGCAACTCCTGCTCTATATCCGGCACTCCAGGGTTTGCGGCTACGCCGATGGTAAAGTTGGTCGAAGCGCCAATGGCGTTGCCGCCGATGTCGAGTCCATGGTTGAGGCGGCGCACGATATTTACTAGTCCGATCGCGTCCACATCGAAGACGGCCGTCGCATCGGGATAGTTGCCCAGCTTCGGTGGATCACCTGTCAGGCAGAGAATGTTTCGCAGACCAATGGAGGAAGCGCCCAGCAGATCGGACTGGATGCTCAGGACGTTCCTGTCGCGGCAGGTGTAGTGGAGTACGGTTTCGATGCCTGTGTGTTGCTGAATCTGAATGCAGAGGCTCTGTGCGCTCATGCGTGCCGAGGCGCGGGGCGAGTCGGGCACGTTGATAGCGTGCACCCCGAGCGAGGCCATCAGACGTGCGCCCTCAATCTCCTTAGTGCAATTGATGCCTTTGGGCGGGACGATCTCGACCAGAGAGACGAATGTGCCCTGTGCGATCAGTGCGCCAAGCCTGGAGCGCTCTGCCAATGGAGCTGGCGGCACTTCGGAGGATTCTTCCGCGGCCCGGTCAGCCGCCGTGCCGGTAATCGTTATTTCTTCCCGCGCCTCATTGCGATTTTGGGCGTCTATAGCGCGAATCGCCGACCGCATGGCGCGGATATGATTTGGGGTCGTCCCGCAACATCCGCCGACGAATTGCGCACCGGATTTGATCGCCTTCCGGGCGAAGCTCGCCATGTACTCCGGAGAACATAAATATATGTTGCGGCCTTCGACTGCTCGTGGCATGCCAGCATTCGGCATGGCCGCGAGCGGGAGTGTGGTGATCGGCCGCATGGCTTCAATTGCCGTCAGCACCGTGGCAGGCCCGGTGGAGCAGTTGCATCCGATAGCATCTGCACCCCACTCGGTAAGCAAAGCCGCTGCATGCGCTGGGCTGGAGCCATCAAGACAGTTGCCATCATCATCGACCGTAATCATGACGATCGCCGGTAGATGGGGTGCTATCGTCTTGGCTGCCAGCAGTGCCTGCTGCGCCTCATTGAGGGCAGGCATGGTCTCGATCATGAGCATGTCGGCGCCGGCGGCGGCTAAGGCAGAAATCTGCTCTTCAAAGGCTTCCCGAGCCTCGGCGAGCCCGGTTTTGCCCAGCGGCTCGAGATGTACACCCAGAGGCCCAACTGAGCCGGCGATCCAGGCGTCGCCTGCCTGTTTATCTTTCAGATGATCGGCAGCCTGGCGGGCGATGCGTACTCCAGCCTCGTTGATCTCGGCTGTCCGGCTCGCGAGTCCGTGCCGTGCCAACCGGAAACGATTGGCGCCAAAAGTATTTGTCTCCAGAATCTCGGCACCGCTCTGCAAATACTCTTCATGGATGGAGAGAATCAGAGAGGGATCCGAAAGATTCAGCTCATCGTAGCAACGATTGATGAAGACGCCCCGGGCGTATAGCACGGTACCCATTGCGCCGTCGCAGAGAACGATTCGATCCTCGAAGGTGTTCTTCAGGCTTTGCATTCTGTCCTATATCCTACCGTGTAGATCATGCCGAGTCTGCTTCCAAGCAGAGTTCCAGTGCGTCTAAATGCGAGCAGCAGGGCCCTTTTGCAACACTCCTGAACATATTTGATCGCGGTCCGGGGAACTGCGGAGCCAGTTTTGTGTGAACGGGGCAGTACCCCCGCTTTGTTATACTTGGCCAGTCAGCCTGTTATCAGAGGGATAGGATTTTGAAGAAGAGAAGTCTCGTGTTTAGCGCCCTGGCGGCACTTGCGACCGCAGGTGCGCTCGCAGGCTGCGGAAGCACATACTACTTTGCCGGGCGCGTTCTGCCGCCCAGCGGTATTGCCAATCGGGTATTGATCGCGGTTCAGAACCCCACCTCTATTACCAAGGGTGCGCTCCAGTTTGTCGACGCATACTACGACATCCGCCAGAGCTACAACGATAAAATTCCCGGTTTCAGCATCAGCGGTTACAGCGGTGCGCTTCCCAGCACGATTCAAAATATGCCCGAAGAGCAGGTGGGCGTTGTCTATGGCTCGGGTGACGGAAGTCTCACGCTGATCAACTACGCTAAGGAAACTACCGCGGGAACTGTGGGAACCCTGAATGGGCTTTCTGCCGAGGCCTATGTTTCACGCAATCAGCTTTGGGTGATTGCAGCTAACCAATCTGCGGACCTGGTGACGGTTCTCGACCGCAACGCCAGTAGGTCCTATTCATTTAGCCTGCCGGGCGTCTATCACGTCTCCATGAATCCTGGCGGCACGGTGATGCTGGCATTTGTTCAGAACTCGAATTACGCCTACTATCCGCGCAAGCTGACCTCGGCCGACTCCAATGCATTGGCAGCCTATTACCTCACCAATCAGTCATGGCCCGCCCCCTATGTCGATTGTGAGCCGAAGAATTTGCCCGGTATGTGCCTGGCGCAGATGCAGGATCCGAGTGGAACTCCGCTGACTTTCGATCGCCCCATCAAAGGAGTATTCTCCGCGGACGGTAGCTCGATCTTCGTCCTGAACTGTGGGCCGGAGTGCGGCGGAACTGCTGCAGGCGTCAGTATTCTGCCGACCGGGCCATTCAACTTCAATGACGGCCAACAAGCGGGGACAATTCCGACCCAATCGGCTATCACCACTATCGCTGTGCCTGGTGGCTCCAGCAATGCCCTTGAGAACGGAAACACGCTTTATGTCCTCGGCGAGCAGCTTCTTCCCGATGGCCTCTTCACGGGAAATCTAACTTTGGTCGATCTGCCCAGCAACACAGCGGGAAGTCCCATCTCTGTCTCTGACAGCGCTCCAGGGTTGCGCACCCGCATGATCATGGCCGACGACAATACGCTCTGGCTGGGTGGGATTCGCTGCACTCAAGGGGAGCGATATGCAACGGGACAACCGTATGGCTGCCTGACGATGTTCAATACGTCGAGCAACACCGTGACGATGCTCGAGCCGTTTCAAGGTGATCTGACCGGTATAGCGGCAGTTACGAGCCTGCACAAGGTCTACATTGCCGAGGGTGGTCAGGTGTATATCTATTCGACGAGCGACGGTTCGGCGATCAACAACTATTACGTTACCGTGACCGGAACCGCGTACGATGTTGCCTATATGGACGCGGTCAGCGACGGCGACAATACCGTTTATTGATTACTATTCTCCAATGGCCGGCATATCCGAATCCGTCGTCGATGTGCTGGCTATTGCGGCCCACCGGGATGATGTAGAGCAGACCTGTGGCGGCACGCTGATGCGTATGTCCGCACGCGGGTTGCGGACAGGCATTCTGGACCTTGCCCAAGGTGAGTCTGGTACACGCGGTACCGCCGCTGATCGTGCTGCAGAAGCCGCAGAAGCGGCTCGTATACTAGGCGTCGCACATCGTCAGGCTTTGGATCTGCCCGACGGCGCGGTTGCCAACACTCTGGAAAACCGCCTTAAGATTGCCCGGGTTCTTCGTGAACTGCGTCCTCGCGTGGTCATTCTGCCGTATTGGGAGGCGCGACATCCCGATCATGCCGTCTGCGGGACGCTCGGCTATGAAGCCTGTTTTGTCGCCGGGCTTTCGAGGATGGATGCCGGACCTCACCCTCCGCATCGCCCGTTCAAGATCATCTACGCCAGCCTCTATGCAGATGTGCGGCCTAGCTTCATCGTTGATATCACGCCTTTTATGGAGCAGCGTTTCGCTTCGCTGATGGCCTACCGTTCCCAGTATGCAAACCAGCAGCAGGGCGGGGGATTGTTCGTTCCCGAGGAAGAGATCCGCGAGCGCACCTTTGCCGAAGCCCGGCATTATGGTCTGCTGGCCGGTGTGAAATATGGCGAGCCGTTCGTTCAACGGGAAGTGGGTCTTGTTGATGATTTGACCTTGATTCCAGTGCAATCGATTTAATAGGTCTCGATGATCTGAATAGATGTATAAGTTTCAATTATAAAAATCCTAAATAAAATAAATTTGTCTTATAGATGCCTTCGCTTCGACAATCCTTCTCAGGAGGCACAATGGTTCAAACCTGGAATCCTGCAACGTATGTTGACAACGGTGCATTTGTTCCTGCGCTTGGCGCAGGAGTGCTGGAATGGCTCAATCCTCAACCGGGAGATCGCATTCTCGATCTGGGCTGTGGTGACGGGCAGTTGACGGCACGCATCGATGCTGCCGGGGCAGATGTCGTTGGTGTCGATGCTTCTGCTGCCATGGTGGAGGCGGCGCGAGATCGTGGCATTGATGCGCGGGTCTGCAACGCTGAGGCTTTGCCGTTTCATGCGGAGTTTGATGCAGTCTTCTCCAATGCTGCTCTGCATTGGGTACATGGGCAGGACGCGATGCTTGCCGGCGTGAAACGCGCATTGAAGCCAGGCGGGAGATTTGTTGCTGAGATGGGTGGTCACGGCAATATTGCCGCAATTCAAGTGGCGCTTGCCGCCGTTGTCGATCGGCATGGATTGGGTCATGCGTTTAACGCCGAGCAGCGTAATTATTTCCCCACACCCGATTCCTATCGTGCGCGCCTTGAGAGACACGGCTTTTACGTGCGCGAGATTCAGCTCATACCGCGTCCTACGCCGTTGCCGGCGGGTATGGCTGCGTGGTTGCATACCTTCCGCCGGGGCGTGCTTGATGCTATACCTGAGTCCGAGCGCGAAATTGTTGTTAACGAGACGGTGGCTCTGCTTAAGCCTGTACTTTGTGACGATGCCGGCAACTGGACTGGCGACTATGTACGGCTTCGCTTCATGGCTCGCGCCTGATCTTTGATTCTGCTCTTGTCCATACATTCATTCCAGCGGAGCATTGGCAGCCTCTTTACAATGGCTCCATGCCCGCGGCTGGATCGACCAGATTTACCCCCGAAAATCAGTTGTCTCACTCGGCCTCCGGCTATCTGCTGACGATGACGGCGACGATTATTCCAGCGGCAAACGCAGGGGTGAAGCGCTCCGATCCGCGCGTTCGTCTTGAAGACTACAAGCAGGCTCTTCGCTTCTGGCTCAGCTACGAGCATGTCTCTGCAGCAAAGATTCTCTTCCTTGAGAATTCGGGAGCAGATCTTAGTGAACTGGAATCTGTCGCAGCTACGGAAAATCCCTTCGGCAAGCCAGTCGAGTTTTTATCCATTCCCGGTAATCAAATTCCGGAAGGCCGTAACTACGGCTATACAGAAATGCAATTGCTCGACGAGGGGCTGGCGCAAAGCCGGTTGCGCCGGGAAACGACACATCTGGTCAAAGTGACGGGGCGGTTGACGTTTCCCGCGCTTGGTAGAGCTATCGACATGATCGAAGGGCGGAATGGAGGGTCACCGGAGTTGATGGTGGAGTGTCGCAAGCTGGGGTTTCCGCGCAAGGGTTTCGACGCGTTTACACAGCTCTTTGTCTGTTCGCACCGTTTTTACGATGACGTGCTGCGGGGATCGCGCGAGGAGATGAATGCGACCGACATACGGTTGCTGGAGCACCTGTTGTTGCGGAAGGTTATTTCGTTTAAGGGCATGGCGGGTTATTATCTGCGTTTTCCCTGCAATGTCGAGCCGGTTGGCTATTCGGGATTCAAGTCTCGTAGCTACCGCACATCGCAGGCAGCTATAACCCGAGCCTTTCGTGCCGCTTTGCGGATTGTGGCGCCGGGATATTGGTTTTGAACCGCGTTTCGTCGGGTTTCTGTGTCAAATTCATCCGTAAATATCCCTTGACGTAAGGTAAGATCAGTGAGACACTGATTTTGCCATGAATAAGACCAACTGCATTCCTGCCGAGCGCCGCTTCACCATCATGCAGTTCAATGAGCGGTTTCCAGATGACGATGCCTGTCTTGATTGGCTGATGGAGAAACGCTATCCCGGTGGGATCGCAACGTGTTCGTATTGCCGCGTGGAACGCAAGCATCATCGGATTGCGTCTAAGAAGGCTTACGCCTGCGACTACTGCGGAACCTATATTTCGCCCATGGCCGGGACGATTTTCGAGAAGTCCAGCACTTCGCTTCGCCTCTGGTTTTATGCAATGTATCTGATGGCTTCTACCCGCTGCGGAGTGTCGGCAAAGCAGGTTCAACGCGAGACGGGTGTTACTTACAAGACTGCGTGGCGCATGTTTAAGCAGATTCGCTCCATGCTGAAGGATGACGAAACCGGCCTCGGCGGACCAGATAGCCATGGAGTCGAAATGGATGAGACGTATTTCGGCGGTGTTCGACGCGGCGTAAAGGGCAAGCCGGGTGCGGGAGATAAAAAGAAAACGGCAATCGTTGGCATCGTGGAACGTCAAGGACGCATTCGCGCGATGACGGCGCATGACACCAAGAGCGCGACACTACTTGGCATGGTCAAAACCCACATCTTGCCTGATACCACGGTGTTTACGGACGAGTACCAGCCTTACGACGGCATCAGCCACATGAAGAATGGCTATACCCACAAGCGCATCAAGCACAGCGAGAAAATCTATGTGATTGGCGACATCCACACGAATTCAATCGAGGGATTCTGGAGCTTGCTAAAGGGTGGAATTCGCGGAGTCTATCACTCGGTCGGCAAATCGTACCTTCAGTCGTACTTGGACGAGTACACATTCCGCTATAACCGTCGCAACGTGAACAAGCCGATGTTTACTTGTTTTCTTGAGCAGGTGATTGAGAAGGCGGAATAGTCTTTGAAACCAAATCCGTGAACTCTTCCAGCGTGATAGGTTCCATAAGCTCCTGAATATCCTCCGAAGGGATCAGGAGCTTTCTCTTGCCGTTTTGCTTCTCTTCGTCGGTGAGCTTAGGCATACGGATTAAGCCTACACCCTTCTAAACCAAAAGATGTAAACTGCCTCGCAGATCAACACAAGGATCAACAGATACATAACCACACGGAGTCTTTTCGTGTCTCTTTCCCTTCTTTCCATGATTACTGTGAATGGGTCCGTAGCCGTGGATACGGTACGTTTAGGCCTAGAGTCGGACAGCGCCAGATGGTTTTCTGTCGTCAAATATTCGGGGTACGCTGTGGCTCTGGGTTGCGCACTCGAAGCCCCCGAAACATTCCATATCTTAAAGCGCTGGTGGCTGCTTAGGTTTAGAGGAGAGAATCGCGAGGAAAGCATCAACGAAAAGAGAAGTTGGCTGGTTCCCGCAGCAGCAGCAGGCTTATTGGCTATTGTTCTAGGAATTTTCCTTGAGACATATGCCGAAGGAAGAGTCTCTGATTTAGACGCCCAACTGAGAGCGCATGAGTCCGACAAAATAACCGCAGCTGAAAGTGACGCGTCGGAAGCGAAGACCCGCGCCGCAAAATTGGAAACGAGTAACAAACAACTAGGCATCGAGTTGGAGAAATCAAAAGCAGAAAATCTTGCTAAAGAGAGAGAATTAGACGCGGCACAACGGAAAACCGCTGAGGTACAAAAAAGCGCCGCCGCAGCTTTCACGGTATTCGTAAGAAGAACCGGAGAAAGGCTACTTAACATAGAAAAATTCGCAAAAGAGATGAAACCATTCCCTCGAAAAGATGTGGAAATCTGGTACACGGACGACGACCCAGAAGCCAAAAAGTTTGCCGAAGACGTATGGGCGGGAGCGTTAAATGCTTGGGGCAGACCGGTACCCACGCTCCGTGTACGAAAGCCGTTCGACATGGTGTGCAACCAGATCGAGGGCGGACAACCAGGAATCACCGTCATTGCACATGACAGTAGCGGGTATACCGGAACGAACAGCTTCGGTGTCACACTGGCCAGGAATTTGCTAGTCTTTCCTCCTACATGGGTCGGCACGCCATGCGATAAACTTCCCGTTAACAAAATCATTGTCAATATCGGTGTAAGAGACCGGATGTAAACCAAACATATGACGAACAACTCATCCTGTGCTTTCTCCTCATACCTTATATGAGGGGATAGTTACGAATTCATCAAACGTTTGCAATTTCTTTGCCTGTTGCCGTCTACCCTAGTGATGGCCCGGTATGCCTGTATCGGATGCGCCGCATGTGCCGAAGAGCCTGCCGGCCAATTGACTACGAGGACTTCCGCAGTTGAGCCAAACTGTATTTGTGCTTGAAGACGATACGGATATTTCCCGTCTCGTTCAGCATCATCTTGAAGCCGCAGGGTTTATTGCCCGCGTTTATCACACCCCGGCCAATCTCATACCCGATGCCGAGCGACAGGCTCCGGCTCTTTTCCTGCTAGACATCATGGTGCCAGGTGGAGACGGTCTGGATGTATGCAGACGCCTGCGCAATCACCCCGCTCTTTCGACGGTTCCGATCATCTTTCTCACGGCTCGCGCGGGAGAAAACGATCGCGTGCTAGGACTCGAGCTGGGCGCGGATGACTACATCACCAAGCCATTTGCTACGCGGGAGCTGCTGGCTCGCGTGAAAGCCGTTCTGCGCCGTTTCGAGCGGCCCACATCGCCGACGATTATCAGTTTTGAAGAGATCATCATCGACGCCAACGCGATGCAGCTTAAGGTGCGTGGTGAGTTGACGACGACCACGGCGACTGAGTTCCGATTGCTCGATTATTTGGCGAGGCATCCGGGGCGTGTTTTCAGCCGTGACCATCTGCTCGATGCGGTCTGGGGCGATGCCCGGTTTGTTACTCCCCGCTCTGTCGATGTGTATGTTCGCCGTATCCGTGAGAAGATCGAGGTGGATGCGGAAAATCCGCGATACCTCAAGACTGTTCGCGGCGCTGGATATCGCTTCGAGATTCCCAAAGGCGAGTAGCCGCACGGCGCGGATATGGATTGAGCCGCGCCGGTTTTCGATGCCAGGCAGGGCCTTCCTGTGACACGCAAGGTCTTCTATAAATTGCTCGGCGCTTTTTGCCTGCTGCTGCTTTTCCATGCGCTGGTCATGGAATTCATCTTTCGGCAGATTGTGCAGACGGCCACGGTCCGGGGCCTGCCCGTGCTGGGCAGGGAAGCGCTCATCTCCGGCCTGGTCGCAGTTCTTGTTGCGTTACCGCTCGCGGCCTGGTTTTCACTAAGCATCTCCCGTCGCTTGCGCCGTGTAGTGAATTTCGCTCATCGTGTGGCGGAAGGCGATCTGGACGCTCGCCTGGAAGATAACTACAACGATGAAATCTCCACCATGACAACGGCGCTGAATACGACGGCAGCGCGGCTGCAAGAGAGCTTCGAAGAGGTCGATAGCCGTCGAAGCGAGCTTGCTGCGTTGCTCGACTCGATGCAGGAAGCCGTCGTTGCCATCACCCGCGAAGGCAGTGTGAGCTGGTCGAATGCAGTGATGCAGCGCATTACGGGCACGCAAATTCGCGAAGGACGCGCGCTTGTTCATTCAGTCCGTGACCCGGACGTGCTCGCCTGTGCCGAGGGGGCGCTGCGTGATCGAGAAGTGCGTTATGGCCGTGCTACTTCGCTGGTGCCGGGCCGCATCTTTGAGATCAACGCCGCTCCGATGCCTGGCGGTGGCGCCGTGGTGGTGCTGCATGATGTTACCAGCGTCGAAGCTGCTGAAAAATCCCGCCGTGACTTTATTGCGAACGTCAGTCACGAGCTTCGCACGCCGCTTACCTCCATCTCGGGCTATGTGGAAACGCTGCTGGAAGATGAGCGTCCAAGCCCGGAAACCACACGCGAGTTTTTGGCCATCATTCTCAAAAACTCAAACCGGATGAATCGGCTGACCGAGGATCTGCTGGCGCTGGCAAGCGTTGAAAGCCCCGACTATGTCCTGCATGCCCAGCCCATCCGCGCCTCGTCTCTGCTGGATGACGCTATCGAATCACTCGCGGGCATGGTGGTCGATTCCGGCATCGAGATCGAATCTGGCGGCGCGCCGGACAATGTTGTTATGGCTGACCCTGACGGCATGACCCAGGTCTTTGGCAACCTGATCGAGAATGCCATGAAATATGGCAAGTCAGGTGGCCGCATACGAGTTTGCGCCAAAATGGCTGGCAGGGAAGTGGAGTTTACAGTGCAGGATTTTGGTCCGGGCATTGCGTCGGAGCACCTTGGCCGCATTTTCGAGCGCTTCTATCGTGTTGATAAGGCGCGTTCCCGCGAATCCGGCGGGACAGGGCTTGGACTCGCGATCGTTAAACATATTGTGCAGGCCCATGGCGGCCACGTCTGGGCTGAGAGCGAACTCGGACATGGCGCCGCGTTTCACTTTACCTTGCCTGTTGTTCCGCGTGAGATACCTGTCGGCGATACAGAGGAGGATGAGCCCTCGCTGGAGAAATCGCCGAGCACATCATAGGTAATATAGCCAGGGCAATGTTTATGCCATCTTTATATGTCCATGCTGCCGCAAATTTTCAATTCCACTGTTTTTCCCTTCGAATTTCAATTCCCAGTAACATTGCGCGGAGAAAATACGTGTTGGAAACAGCCAAACAAGGGAGCCTATTGTGAAGAAAAACTCGTTGTGGTTTTCAGGGATTAAGACTGTTCAGACCGCAGTTGCCACTACTGGAATTTTGCTATTGACTGCCGTTGGAACAGCTCAAGCCCAGAAACTCACCGGCGCCGGGTCCACTTTCGACAATCCAATCTTTACCAAGTGGTTCAGCGAATACAGCGCTGCGCATCCCGGCGTAGAAATCAATTACCAGTCCATCGGCTCTGGAGGTGGTATCAAGCAGGTCACGGCTGGCCTAGTCGACTTCGGTGCCACCGATGGTCCCATGACGGACGAGCAGCTTGCGGCATCCAAGATCAAGCTGATTCATATTCCCGCCGTGTTGGGAGCGGTTGTGCCGATCTTTAATGTTCCAGGTGTAAACGACCTGAAGTTTGCGCCTGATGTGCTAGCCGATATCTTTCTGGGTAAGATTTCGAACTGGGACGATGCCCGCATCGCGAAGGACAATCCTGGAGCCAAGCTTCCTAACCTGTCGATCAGCGTCGTGCACAGAGCCGAAGGTAGCGGCACCACCTTTATCTTTTCCGACTATCTCTCCAAGGTCAGCAAGGACTGGGAGAACGGTCCTGGCCGCGGTTCAGCTCTCAACTGGCCCAAGGGCATCGGCGGCAAAGGCAACGATGGCGTTGCTGGATACATTCGCCAGCTTCCCGGCTCCATTGGCTATGTTGAGCTGATCTATGCTCTTCAGAACCACATTGCTTACGGTGAAGTAAGGAATGCAGCTGGTCACTGGGTGAAGGCTTCCATCGCCGGTGTCACTGCCGCAGCCGCCAGTGTTAAGCAGATGCCGGCAGACTACCGCGTCTCCATTACCAATGCGCCGGGGGCGGATGCGTACCCCATCTCCAGTTTTTCCTGGCTGCTTATCCCCACTCAAGGGCAGGACGCCGCCAAACGCAAGGTTCTCAAGGACTTCCTGAACTGGATGTTGATTGGCGGGGAGAAAGAGGTTTCATCTCTCTACTATGCACCGCTGCCGGACTCTCTCATCGCCAGGGAGCATCAGACGGTCGATAACCTTAAGTAAGCAAAATGCTTAAGCTTGTAAGGCCCGGAAATATATTCCGGGCCTTTGCGGCTATAAGGAGCATCGAATCGTCAGAGTGATTACCGGGCGGTTACTGGAGAACACGTGCTATGCGCTTGATTTCGCAGCCTGTTAACAACCTGTTCATATACGCTCTTTAGCCTTGATTTGGTGACGGTTCCCTTGTCTGAGATTCGCTTGAGAAAACCGGAAACGACCGCGGAAAGCGTCCGAGTGGTGCCCCCGATTCCGGTTCGAGAGAACGACGGCGCCGCCGTCGAACCGAGCACATCCGCCGGCGCATCTGAGATTCGCAAATTTCTCCAGTCCCGCGGCAATTCAGCGTTGGCAGATCAGACGTTCAAAGGCCTGATGATGCTATGCGCGTTCTGCATCTTCGTAGTGGTTGCGCTCATTGTCGTTGAACTGATTCTGCAGTCGCAGCCGACCTTGCAGAAATTTGGTCTGCCGTTCTTTTTCAAATACAACGTCGATCCTGTCACCAAGATGCCGTTGTTCTGGGATCCGGTAAACGGTACCTTCTATGCGTTGCCGTTCCTGTACGGAACACTGGTGACCTCGCTGATCGCGCTTGCTATCGCCGTGCCGCTCTCGCTGGGTGTCGCCATCTTCCTGACTGAGATGTGCCCCAAGTTCCTGCGCGGGCCGCTAGCCTTCCTAACGGAACTGCTAGCCGCCATTCCCAGTGTGGTGTATGGCCTCTGGGCTGTGTTTGTTCTTGTTCCACTGCTCCGTGAGCATGTGAATCCGGTCTTCATGTCGGTCTTTAATGCTCCTTGGCTGGTGAAGGCTTTCGGCTGGACCCACTTGTTCGGCGATGATGGCCTCTTTGGTGGAGTGAATCTGGGTCTTGGAATGTTTGCCGCGGGTGTGGTGCTGGCCATCATGATTCTGCCGATCATCGCCTCGCTTACCCGCGAAGTCATGACCGCTGTGCCTCACTCTCAGAGAGAAGCGGCACTCGCGCTTGGCGCCACGCGCTGGGAGACGATCCGCATCGCCGTACTGCGCAATGCGCGTATTGGTATCGTTGGTTCCATCATCCTGGGCCTGGGCCGCGCGCTCGGTGAAACGATGGCTGTTGCCATGGTCATCGGCAACACGCCGCAGATTCAGATGTCGCTGCTCTCCACCGGCAACTCTATGGCATCGGTGATCGCCAACGAGTTCAGTGAAGCTACAAGCGATCTGCATCGCAGCGCTCTGATCGAGATTGGCCTGGCGCTCTTCCTTGTAACCATCATCGTCAATGGGCTCGCCCGCCTTCTGGTGTGGGCAGTGACTCGTGGCGCACCGGCGCGGGTGAACTGACACTTATGAGCGCAAGACTTCGACAAAGCCAACTTCGCAGCTCCATGCGCACCGCAACGGATCACGCCGCTACGGCGCTCGCGATTCTGGCCACGATTCTGGTGGTTGCGCCGCTGATTGCCATCTTCTTTTACCTCGTCTACAAGGGCGCCAGTTCGCTCAATCTCGCGTTCTTCACGCAGATTCCCAAGCCAGAGGGTGAGGTTGGCGGCGGCATGGCAAATGCGATTATCGGCTCAGCCGTAATTCTCGCCATAGCCAGTGTCATCGGTATTCCCATTGGCATCGGCGGCGGCATCTATCTTGCCGAATACGGCCGCGGAACAAAGCTTGCAAATGCGGTCCGTTTCACGGCAGACGTGTTGAATGGCGTGCCTTCTATCGTGATGGGCATTGCGGCATATGCGCTGGTCGTTGTTCCCATGCACCATTTCTCCGCCTTTGCTGGCGGTGTCGCGCTGGGCATCATGATGATCCCGACCGTTACCCGCAGCACGGAAGAGATGCTGCTGATGGTGCCACATGCCGTTCGTGAAGCGGCTCTCGGTCTGGGTGTTCCGAGCTGGCGTTCCGTTCTTGCCATCACGCTCAAGACCGCTTCTCCCGGTGTCGTTACGGGATGCATGCTAGCTTTTGCCCGCGTTGCCGGTGAAACCGCACCGCTGCTCTTTACCGCGCTTGGCAACCAGTTCTGGAGCGTCAGTCTGAATCGCGAAATCGCGGCTTTGCCGTTGCAGATCTACATCTACGCCATCTCCCCCTATGACGATCAGCACCGTCTGGCGTGGGCTGCCTCACTGGTGCTGATTGTATTGATTGTCTTGTCTGTGGCTCTTGTGCGTTATGTTGCCGGCCGCGGAGTTTTGAAGGGAGCTAGTTAAGTGGGAGTCGGCATCGAGGTTACTAATCTGAACGCGTGGTACGGAACCAATCACACGCTGCAGGACATCAACCTGCCCGTTCCCGCTAATCACGCGACCGCGCTCATCGGACCTTCCGGCTGCGGCAAGTCGACGTTTGTGCGTTGTCTCAACCGCATGCACGAGACGAATCCCGTTGCTCGTGTCACCGGTTCGGTGCGTATTGGCGATCAGGATATCTATGCGGATGCTTCTCCTGTCGAAGTACGCCGTCGCGTCGGCATGGTGTTTCAGCGACCCAATCCATTCCCGACGATGTCGATTTACGACAATGTATGCAGTGGACTCAAGCTCAACGGCTTTCGCAATCGCAAGATGCTCGATGAGGTCGTAGAGCGTTCACTGCGGCAGTCTGCGTTGTGGGATGAAGTGAAGGACGATCTGAAGAAGAAATCGGGCGCCAGCCTGTCGGGTGGTCAGCAGCAGCGCATGTGCATTGCGCGCGCGCTGGCTGTAGACCCTGAAGTGCTGCTCATGGATGAGCCTGCGTCCGCGCTCGATCCGGTCTCGACTTCCAAGATTGAGGATCTTATCTTCGAGCTCAAGTCGCAATATACGATCGTTATCGTGACCCACAACATGCAGCAAGCTGCGCGTGTCGCCGAAAAGACAGGTTTCTTCCTCAATGGACGTCTGGTCGAGTTTGATTCCACCCACAAGATTTTTACCAATCCAAGCGACAAGCGGACCGAAGATTACATTACAGGTAGATTTGGATGATTTTCCGGCTCGAATGCCGGCGCAGTTTTGACGAAAGGTCCGGTCCCCCACAATGACGCGAATTCGTTTTCACCGCAGCCTCGATGATTTGAAAGAGAAGCTCCTGGTTATGGCAGGCCTTGCCGAGCAGGCCATTCAGCGGGCAATCGAGGCGTACAGGGTTCGCGATCTCTCTATTTGCGATCTGGTTAGCCGCAGCGAGATGGCAATCAATCGTCTGGAGCGCGAGATCGATCAGGCGGCTCTCGATCTGCTGGCCATGGAGCAGCCCATGGCTATCGATCTGCGCTTCATTCTTGCGGTTATTAAGATCAACGCCGATCTTGAGCGTGTCGGTGACGGAGCCAAGTCGATCAGCGATCGTGTTCGCACGATGGACAACATGGCAATCGCTGATCTCCCGGTCGATATCCCGCGCATGGCATCACTGGCGTCCAATATGGTGCGAAAGGCGCTACAGGCTTTCATCGAAGCCGATGCGGAGATGGCTCAGTCCGTTCTCAGCCTAGATGATGCGGTGGACAGTATGAACCGCGCGGCGCATGTTTCGCTGGCGAACGTGATGGCTACGCAGTGCCACCTTGCGCCGCAGGCGCTGAATGCTTTGATGGTCTGCCGCAGTCTTGAGCGCGTTGCCGATCATGCCACAAATATCGCCGAAGATGTAATCTTCTGGGTCAAAGGCGCAGATGTTCGGCATAAGGGCAGTGTCGATGCCGATGTTGCGGGTTCACTCGAAGCGCCAGTGTCACGGCACGCGAACTGATGTGCAATAACTAATCGTTTGCAATGATTCTATAGCAGTAGATCGTCAGGGAAACAAAGAAGGCAGGCTTCATTTAGCCTGCCTTCTTTGTTTTTGCGGATTGTCGCTACCTGAACGCTAATTAATCGATCGTGAAGGTGAAGGTAGTGGAGCCTGTGATAGTTGCGCTTACGGAATCCTGCCCCGTTACCGTTACGGTGTAAGTTCCTTTCGGCGGATTGGAGATTGTGTTGGAACTGTTGCCGCCACAGGCTGAGATGCCTAAACCAATCGCTACCAGAGCAATTACCCCCGCTATGCTGCGAAGCTTACGGGAGGAGCGCCCGAGAAATCCTGCAAACAACAGACCTGCGAACGCCAAGGTAAGCGGAGCTGTTTTTCCAGGGTTGTTGCGGTTGTTGCTGCTCAGGTTGTGATGTGACGACAAACGCCGTAACACATGCTTGCCGGGACTCCCGATTGCTTCGGTAGTCACGCAGTCGGTGGCGTTAGTGTCGAGTGTCAGCTGGGTGGTAACAGGAGTAGTAGCGCTGCTCACGCTCACCGATCCATCGCCATTGCTGAGAGTATCAGTGAACTCATAGCAAAGGTTCTGAAGCGCGCTGTCGTTTGAGGTGTCGAAGGTGAGGTAGACCGTGCCGGTGTAGCCGCCGGCAGGCGTTATCGTGATGGTCGATGCGCCGGAGCTGCCCTGCGAAACACTGAGGTTAGTAGCTGCAAGCGCGATGGAACCGGTGCCAGAACTGGTAGTCGGGACATTTACCGTCACACTGCCGGACGAGGCTGCGTGGGTTGCGTCTCCCGAGTAACTTGCAAGAACCTGGTGCGAGCCGCCAGTAGAAAACGATGTTGTATAGGTGACGGTGCCGTTTGCTGTTAGAGCACTGCCGGTAATCGGCGTGCCGGAATCGACGGTGATGGTGACGGTGCCGGTGGGTGTCGTGGAACTGTCAACGGACGCAACCGTGATGGTGAAAGTGTCCGTCGCGTTCACGGCGGGAGCGGTGTTGGAGGCGGATACCGTTGTCGTTGTGGCAAGCAGTGTTGTTCCCGTTGAGGCAGACCAGACATTCGCCAAGTTACCGAGGTCGACGCTGCCCAATCCAGTTACCTGGTCATATCCGGTGCCAGCAGAGAAACCTGCCGTGCTGCTGCAAACGCCTGATCCAGCAAGACAATCATTGTTGCCGCTGGTGATGTCATGGAAAGCTGAGGCATAGTTGGTGGAACTGGCTGCCAGAGAGTAGAGCATCGGATTCACCAGTCCCTGGCCTGTGGTGTATCCCTTTGACTGGTTGATGAGAGCCACCATGCCTGAGAAGATTGGAGCGGCAAAACTGGTGCCTCCGCCGACAGTTAAATCTCCTGTCGAGGAGTCTCTAAAGCCGCTATTGCAGCTAGCATCCTGTCCATTGCTCCAGAAAGTCGAATCGCTTGTGCAAATCAGATAGCCTGGTAAGCCGGTTGCTGCGTTCAACGCAACATCCGGAACCTCGCGCATCGTAATGCTCGACGATAATCCCGTTACGCCTGTCTGCCAGCTCGGCTTGGTAAAGAGGGTGCTAGTGCCGCCGCCGCCGGAACTGAGGCAGTCGGTTTGCCCGCAGTTGGCAGTGTCTTCGTTCCACGCCATCTCCGGGATGTATTGCAGAGCGGAGCTGATGACGTCTGAGGTGCTGGCAGATGCCCAATAAGCGCTGCCGGAAGTTACATATGCGCTGTTAGCCGTCGAAATCTCTGTGCCGCCTACACCGGTGACGTACGGACTGCTTGCTGGGAAATCGACTGCGAGCTGTTGCTGAATGGAGAGAGAAGGGTCCGGGGGGTTCGTTGAGCCGTTGTAGCAGTCTGTCGAGCCATCGTCGCCGGCGGCAGACATCACAGTTTGTCCCTGTGAAGTTGCCTGCTCAAGAGCTGATTCCAGTGTAGATTCCTCACTTGATGGTAGTTCGGCTTCGCACAATCCATAGCTGCTGCTGATGATGGTGCCCAGCTTGTTGTCGATAGCGTACTGAAGAGAATCAAAGGCATCGTAGTTCGTATCATTGCCGACGTAGACGAGGGTGATGGTCGCGCCGGTTGCGATGGCCCCCGACCACTCCAGATCGATGTCAGACTCAGCCTCGTCACCGGTGGAAACCGTCGCAGCACCGGTGTCCGGAACCAGAATCAATTCCGGATCTTTGACGGCCAGGCCCGATGCGCTCTGGAAGGCCTCAATGTCGCTCAGGGCGATTTCAGACTGGCCGATTACGGTAATCGACTGGCCGCTGCCCGTATATCCGCCGTTGTAGAGGGGCTGCACATCATAAACGGTTTTGATATCGCCGGGACTAAAGAAGACGTCGCCGGTTTCGCTGGATGTAAAGGATGGTTTGAGGTGAGGGCTGCGGCTCCGTGTGGCGTGGGACTTGGGACGGAAGTTGCTGAGATTGTCTACACTCTGAACCACACCGGAAAGCCCAGCCGGGATGCTCAAGTCAGTCGAGGGAGCGAAATGCTTTTCTGTGCCAGTCGGCGTGGGAATGTTGTAGGAGTGAATCTCGGTCGAGAAGGCCTGTTCAGCTTGCGCCACTGTTCCGGAGAAGCGAATCATATTCTTGCTTCGGCTGACCGAGTCGATTGTGAATCCCTGCCCCGTGAGCCACGAACTTACTTTGGCAATATCCGAGTCGGCGACTCCGAATTGTGCGGCAAACTGCTCCGGTGCAAGCCACTGATGAAACTGCGGCGATGCAGGATTTTGCTGCGCGGCAAGCAGTGCCTGTAGCTGCGCTTCCTGTGTAGCCGTCCGGCTGAAGTGAATGCTTATGCCTTCGAGCTTGGTGTCTGCCGAGACTCGTCCGGCATCGTACTTTGCCTGCGCCAGCGGGTGCTTGGAATTCGGCAGCACCGTCGTCTGCGAGCTGCTGATTTCAGCGTGGATTCGCGCCGCTGGTTGAGATTGAGCGGTTGCCTGGGTGGCGGCAAAGAGGATAGAGCCCATTGCAGCGGTTGCCGCGAGGGCAGAAATGCGTGTGCGTAACAGGCAAAGAGATCGATTCCAGTGAGTTGCGTTGTTTTTCATAGCCTTCCCTGCAAGCCAGTAGGTAAATACAGTCATTCACTGAATGCCGTTTCTCTGCCTGTTTCGAGCACAGAAATAAACGACACATCTATTGTGCAGAGCGAGAAGGTGCGAACGGGAACGCCCAGTTGGCGGCTGGTTCGCCTCAACCGGTCTTCCGAAAACGATTCAATAGACTTAGACGGAAGTCGGAGTATCCCGTCTACATCCACGCTATTGAGCCGCCCTGGCTGCGAGAAGAAACGGGGGAGAAGGATGTGACTCCGTCTGTCTGCTGACCTTAGACACGGGAGGGGAGATTTTGTTGCGTTTCTTTCTTGCAACCGGGGGACGGCAGCAAAATTTCCACAAAATGGGGGGGCTATATTTCCCAGGAGTCGAACAGGCCGAGAACGGAGTAGAACAAACCAGCTTGAATGCGCGAGCTGGGTTCTCCCGCAGCGTCATTCAGCGCCCGCAAGAAACGTGCATATGCCTCCAGTTGCTCGTGGTGTTGCTTGCGGTGTGTCTCCAGGAAGGCTGAGCGCGCAGCCGTCTGACTCAAATCAGCGTTTTCTGCGTGACTCGTCTTGTAATCGATGACCCACCACACGGGATCGGAGTTGGGTTCGTCGGGTGCGCGAAAATTCCCCTCGGACGGAGGCATCTCGATGGTTCGAAATACGCGGTCGGCACGCAGATTGCGGATCGCCTTTGCGGCGCTCGCTGCGCGTCCTGTTGTGCCGGTCCAGCGAGCTTCGCTGAGCGCTTCTGCATGCGGAGCAAGAATCCATCGGCCCAGAGGTTCAAGTGAGCGGCGCTGTGCGATATCCAGCGCTTTGTCTGAGAGTTGCAGCGCTTCTATGTGTGTAAGTCCCGTGTGCCTTGCCTGTGCAACGACACCTGGCAAGAGGTTTGCCACTGCGGCGGCAGCTTCTTCCGCGGATAATGTCACACGAAGCATGCTCACGTGTTCGAGCAGAGTGTGAATCGCTATTCCCAGAGCCCGGGACGCAAGTCCGCCTTCAGTTCGGGAATATGAGAATGCGGAGTCCTCAGCTAGACCGTCCGCTGGCCTGCTCGCTCCCGATCCACGTCCGGATTGGGATGCCGACCGTAACCGAGGAGCAGTGTAGCCTTCCGGTAACCTGCGCACTTGAGTCGATCTTGTGGGCCGCACCGAAGGCGGGAAAGGAATGACTATGCCGCCCATATCTGCAACATCTGCTGCTGCGGCCAGCGCGGGCAGTGCGATTGCTTGATCGGCAGTCTGGAAATTCGTGTCCCATGCGGCAAATCGTCCAAGTACTTCATCCTCAATCGCAGGCCATGCGGTGGCCAGCAGCCCTGTTGGACTGGCCAGTTTCCGCTCTCCGGTTTTCTTGTCCACTTGAAATCGGGGCCGTGCAAACAGGTGCAATTCTTCTCGTGCGCGGGTAGCGGCGACATAAAGCAGCCGCTTGGCTTCCTGACGCTCCAGTTCGCGTTTTGCTTTGGCCACCCAGTTTTTCGTTGCACCGGCCTTGGTTCCTTTTGCCTGAATCGGCGCTACGAGAAATTCGCTGGTATGCTCTTCGCCTGACCCGGGTTCGGCTAATCCTCGCTCGAGCCATGCCATCATTTCTCTCTGGCCAGCGCGTTCCGGTGCATCAAGATCTGGAACAATGACAACTTCGAACTCCAGCCCCTTTGATTTATGGATCGTCATGAGCTGTACGCCAAACTCACTGTTCGCCAGTGGATCGGGTTGAGCATAGAGATCTCTTAGCGCGGCATCGAGCGCGGGCCCGCATAGATCCATTTCACCTTCGGGGAGCCCATCGAGAGCTGCCCACAATACGCGCAGGTTTTCGGCCTGTTCTGGATTTACTGTGTCTGCTCCACCGAGCGCGAGCCACACAGACTCGAGCCATGTTCCCAGCGACAGAGAGCCCGCTGCAGCACGCGAAGCCGTGGCTTCGTTGCACACCTGCGCTACGCGTGTGGTGGCTTCAATCGCTCTGGCCGAGAGCGCTTCGTTTGCTGCGAGGAGAGGAAGCCGCGCTCGCAGCAGTTCCGGTATAGGGGTTCCGTTAATAGTCTCATCGTCATCCGAGGTCAACAGGTAAAGCTCGGCAAGACTCAATCCGCACCAAGGCGCGCGGAGCACTCCAAGCCACGCCGTCCTATCTGCTGGATGTAGCAATGCGCGGGCCAGGGATAGTGCATCGACGACTTCAGATCGCTCTTGCAGTGGCACGACATCAACCGAGCGAAAGGGAATACCTGCTTTCGTGAGAGCTTCGGCAATCGGCGTCAGCGACTTGCGTTTTCGCCCCAGCACTGCAATGCGAAAGCGTTGCAGCCCTTGCACCGAAGCCTCTGCCAATCGCAATCGGACGAGCTCTACGATCTGAGTTAATTGCGCATGAGCTGTTGCCTGTGCGCTCGAAGTATCGGGGTTGCTCAGTGCCGGGATGAGTGCGGCTTTGCCGGCACGAGTAAATTCCAGATGTAATTCGGCTCGCGCTTGCGATCCATCGGTGCGCACCGCCTCTGCCGGAGAAAATGGTACTCCGCCTTCGGATGCGGCGAAGATTTCCGCGAACCTGTCGTTCAAGTCGTCGACGAGACTGCGTGTCGTGCGGAAGTTCGCGCGAAGTGGCACAAAGGTAAATTCATACGGATCATCGCCTGCTTCCCGGCCAGCGGGAAGACCGAACCGCTTCATTCGCTCGAAGAGCTCGACCTCGGCCTCACGGAAACCATAGATCGATTGCATTGGATCGCCAACGCAGAAGCAGCTGCGGCCTTCGCGTTCCGGCCACGCTGCAATCAGCCGTGTCAGCAATTCGTATTGGGAACGGCTAGTGTCCTGGAATTCATCGATCAGCAGATGTCTGACTCCGTCTGCCTGCCGGATTGCCAGGTCGGAGGGGTAGCCGTTTTCCGGGGCGAGGATTCGTAATGCCATCTGCGCCACTTCGGTGTAGTCGACGGTGCCGGATTCAGCAAATACTACGTGCAATTGCCCCGCTGCTTCGCGCAGCACTGCAAAGCAATGCCTGACCAGTTCCCACTCCTCGTCTGAGTAGCGCAGGGGAAGGCCGCCGGCAAACTCAGCCAGTGCCTCGCGAAGCCCTGGCACGTTGTCCAGATCGCAGGTTAATTCGCTGAACCGGGTTTTCTGCAGCTTGCCGTCGGTTGTGGATGGAAAGCCATGGTTCTTGTTTAATCCGCCTGGTCTTCTCCAGTTCCCATCGTTGTTGAGCAGGAACTTCGCAATGCATCGAAACTCGGAGACTGCGCTCTCCAGAATAAGAGCTTCCTCCTGGCCATCTTCCGATGTGAATGAACTAGACAGATCTACCAGTTCCGCGAGTTCGTAAGGAGAAGAATCTCCCGGTGTTTCGCAGGCAGAGCGCGCAAGCGTCAATATTCGGTCACGCCCATCCGGCGCTTGGTCGAGCAGTGTAATGAATCGTTCAAGACTTTTCAGGGCTCCACGTCGAAACGGCTGTTCCAGTCTTTGCCGGAGCGCAGCCCAGTCTATGTTGTGCGCAAATACAAAGTCCTGAAACCAGCGGCTACGCGCCTGCAGCATCTCAGCTATGAGGTCTTCGACGTCGTTCCAGTTGTTATCGCGCCAGCGTAACAGAGCCTCAACCGATGGCCGCGCGGGAGAATCCTCGCGTGCAATCGCCTCTACTGTTCGCCGTGCCGCTAGCCGGTAAAGCTGCCCTGGATCTTCAGCCATTTCAAGCTGCCCACCCAGCCCGGACAACATGCCCCAGCTCAAAGGACTTTGTAGCGCGAGACTTCGGCAGAAAGCGTCGATTGTGAGTATCCGAAGCTGTGCATTCTGGCGAAGCAGTTGCCAGCCGAGTTGTTCCGATCGCTCCAGCGCGCGCGCTGCGAGAGCTGTGAGATTTTCGTCGCGGCCTGTTCCATCGAATGGACGCGCGGCCGTCTCCAGCGCGTCTAATATGCGGTTTCGCATCTCAGCGGCGGCAGGCTTGGTGAATGTAATTGCTACGATCTGGTCTGGTGATTCCACTTCGGCTAACAATCGCAGGAACCGCTGTGTCAGCAGATATGTTTTTCCTGACCCGGCAGGAGCCTGCACCAGAAACGACTGTGCAGGATCGAGCGCGTGGCTGCGCTCACTTGCATCTGGCGGCGGGTGAGGATCGGTGGGCGGGACAGAAACAGCAAAGTTATCTGCATTACTCATCTTGATTGCCCTCGTCTGCAGAGTCCTCATCGCTTATCTCATGCCATACATCATCGGGCAGATTCTCGTAGATGCGGCATACGGCATGCAGATGACAACGCGCGCAGGTTTTGTCGACATCTTTGGGATCGACGTTGGCTCGGCCTTCAACGAAGTCGTTGGCAAGCTCCTCGATGCGCTGCTTCCAGTCATCAAGCTGTTGGGAAGTCAGCTTGTCTTTGACAAGCCCTGAGGTTCCTTTCAGGGTTGCGTTCAAGCTTGCGGCGGCATTGCGGACTCGCCCCTTGAACCGCATATCTCCGGGAGCCATCTGCGCGAACAGCAGCCCTTCCAGGTTGTCAGGAGCAGCGAAGCATGCATACAGAGGCAACTGAACATCCTCAGGCCGATCACCGTCCCAGTCTTTGGGGTTTACCAGCCCGGTCTTGTAATCGAGAATCAACCGGCTACCATTCGGAAGTATATCCACGCGATCAAGCCGCAAGCGCAGCTTCAATCCTCCGAGCATCACCTCTGCTTCTTGTTCGGTGCCAGCGATTGTGAAAGGCAGACGTGTTCGCTCGTACTCCAGCCACTCCGTAACCAGCCGTGTCAACCGCTCGCTTTCCAATTCCAGATACCGTTGGGGATACCGATTGGGAAATGCGTTAGCACGCCGAGGATCGAAGGTTTCACGCATCACTGCTTTCACGATGTCAGAAACAAATTTGCGTAGATCGGGAACTGCCAACAGGCTCTCCAGATCGGAGATTCCACCTGCATGGTTGTAATCCCAGACTTTACGCATCACTGCGTGGAGCAGCAGTCCGCGCTGACTTGGTGTCAGCGCCGGGTTGGTGCGCCGATCATCTTCAGTCCGCAGTCTCACAACGCCAAAGGCCTGGAATGGGCAAAGCGATTGCAGTGTCAGGCTTCGCGAACCACCCGGCAGTTCAGAGTTGAGGAATGGAAGCAGAGGAGCATCTTCAAAGACTTCTGTTCGATCGGTGTGTGCCGACAGAACATCTGCGTGTTGCTTCACCTCGATACACTCTCCGGCTATGGCGAGCGTAATCGGCGAGGGGCGCTGCTCTGCCTCACCATCTCGTTTCGCATAGCTGAAAACAATGCTTCTGGCCGACGCGAGAATTCGCTTTGTTACTCGTTCGGCGATCTCCCAATCTTCGCGCAAGCTGGCATGCGGCATGCCTGAGCTGCGCTGCAAACCGACAGGCAGCAGTGGATGCGGTTGTCCCTGCGCGGGCCAGCTTCGTTCCTCCGCACCCAGAAACCAGATCGCGTCTGCTAATTGTCCGGCGGATTCCAATGGTTCCATAATCAGCACGCGAGGATTCTCCGATTCGGCTGCAAATACAGATTCTTTGCAAGCATCTTCCGCAGTAGTTGCGAACTCGCTCCATGTCATTCGTGAACCATCAAAGCCAAGCGCGGCGCAATCTTCCAGAACCTTTTCCCATCGTTCCCGAGATTGATAAGCAACGCTATCCAGAGGTATGAATCCAGGCCAGCCAAGCAGGTCTAGTAAGCGCCGCGCATCCTCGGCCCAGGCGCGCGGGCTCTGCATTTGCGGTGTAACTTGCAGCATTGCGTGCACGGCATCAATTCGAGAATGCAGCGTATTTACCGCGGATATAGCAATTGCGGAGTTCGCTCGCCCAGCCCAATGTTCCGCAGCCGCGATAAATTCTTCCAGCCCCCATGCGGGGCTGGACCACTCGCGATGCCGAATTTCGAGCATCACTGACTGCAGGCCAGTTTCTTCTTCCGCACTCACTGCAAGATGCCCGCAGCCAAGCAGCCAATCCAACTCTGTCTCTGTTATCGGCTCGCTCAGCCACCGCAGCAGCATTCCGGCGCTTCGCGCAATGCTCATTCGTTGCAGTGGAACACCGAGAGAGAACTCAAAATCAATCGCTGCTCCGTTTTGCGATTCCGCGCGGAGTGTACGCTCCAACACTCCGCGGCGCTCCGCAAGATTGGGCGCAATCACCATCAGGCGCGTGGAATGTGATTGTTCCATCTGTTCGCGAATCCAGCGAACACATGCCTCAATCTCCGTTTTTGCATCGTGAGTTGCGACGTAACGCCCCGCTCCCGGCATGTCCGACCGGTCGGTCGCCCACTCGCCCCAGGCATCCAGCAGCGACTCCTGCGCGCTCGTCAGGCGATCGAATCCGATGAGCAGCAGAGGAGGATTCGGCGTGCTTTTCTGTTCTTTTCGTAACAAGGAGGCGACCTCGATGGTCAACCTGCTTGGGCTGATTGCGTCTTCTTCGCGGCACAGCTTTTCAAAAGCATCCATCCATTCGCTGAAGACCGCAGCATCATTGGTCCATCCCGACCGTGCTCCTCGTGCCAATGAATTAGGAGCATGCCCGCACAAAAGCCGATACGCTGATTGCGCCATTGCCGCCAATCGGCCAGCGGACAGCGTCAACTCTCCGTTGTGTCTTTGTTTAATCGCTCGCATCCAAAGAGCGCGCTCCTGCAAAGGCTGCAGCAGCATGCGTCCATCTCTGTTGCGTGCGTGCCATTCCTCTGCGATCCAGCGATCCCAGGCATAGATGGCGGATGTTGGCCATGCCTGCAGTCCTTCGCGTAACCGTTCTGCGTCAAGATCCGCAGCAAGCGAACGAGCGGTGCGCTCACTCGCCGCCAACACCATGCCGTTGCGGGCGAGCCATGTTTCTAACCTCGCATTGCGCCGGCTGAAAATAGAGCTAGTTGGATTCTGCATCTCCGGGCTTTTGTCCGCATCCATCCGATCTCAGCTTCCTTTGACGAAGATGTCCTCTGCGTCTCAATTTTTCATGGTAAGGCGTATGGGCTATTGACGCTGGCGTATTCCGATCTTAATCAGAGAGACCAAAACCCGGTAGTAGACTGAACTGTGAAGCTGCGGTCATTTCCTCTTGGCATTCTGGCCATTATTCTGCTGATTGTTGTTACAGGTTGTCATCGACCTGCTCCTGCGGTGCAGCCCGATGATGATTCGCAGTTTACCGTCTATCCCTTGCACGGGAAGATCGTCTCTTCCAATTCCGCAACTGGGGAAGTCACGATCGATCACCAGGCTATTCCGGGCTTCATGGAGGCGATGACCATGCCTTACAAGCTCCGTGATCCCGGTATTATTGGCGAACTGCACCCAGGCGATGTAGTCAACGCCGATGTGATGGTTCCCAAGAATCCGGCTGGTGATGTCGTGGTCGATCACTTTGTTGTTGTGGGCCAGGCTAAACCCGATTACAAGCCGGCTGTGCAGTATCATGTACCCGAGTCGGGCGATAAAGTTCCAGACTTTCGCCTCACGAACGAAGACGGCCGCTCAATCCATCTGGATCAGTTTCGCGGTAAAGCGCTTCTCATCACATTTATCTATACTCGCTGCCCTCTGCCGGATTTTTGTCCTCGTGTGACTCATAACTTCGCCGCCATTGAAAAGTCTCTTGCTGCCAACCCATCCCTGTATGCGAAGACGCATCTGCTGTGCGCCAGCTTTGATTCGGGCCACGACACCCCAGCTCGTTTAAAAGCCTATGGCGAAGAATACATGGGGTCCGAGGCTCCCAAAGCTTTTTCGCACTGGGATTTTGCCGTTGCTACCCAGGAAAAGCTAAAGCCGATGGCTGAATGGTTCGATGTTGGTCTGACGAATGAGCCCGACGGCACCATAAGCCACACACTTTCGACGACGCTCATCGGTCCTGACGGTAAGGTTGTTCAGTTTTATAACGGCAATGACTGGACTCCCGAGCAGGTGCTCTCGGATTTGGCTAAACTGTACCCTCAGGGGAAGACAAAGGGATGATCGTTATCGTCATGGGCGTCAGTGGTTCCGGCAAGACTGTTCTTGCGCAACAACTGGTTGCCGCTACTGGTTGGGAGTATGCCGAAGCAGACGATTATCATTCTGCGGCCAACCGTGCCAAAATGGCGGCCGGAATACCACTTACAGACGAAGATCGCTGGCCCTGGCTGGATGCGCTCCATACTGCGATGCTCAAATGGCAGCAGCAGGGAAAATCCGGTGTTCTTACATGCTCGGCTCTCAAACGCGTCTACCGTCAGCGTCTTATCGATCGTCTCCCTGAGGTTCGTTTCGTCTGGCTCGACCCGCCGCGCAGCGTTCTCGCTGAGCGTATGACGCACCGTCCTGGCCACTTTATGCCTGTGGCTCTGCTTGACAGCCAAATCGCTACGCTTGAGCCTCCGGATCCCACGGAATCTCTCAGCCTGATGCGGCTGGACGGTTCGGAACCCGTAGAAAGGGAGGCTGCGCGTGCCCTGGTCTGGCTTGACGTTAAACCGGCTGCTGCAGCTAACGAATCGATTGCATCCTGAGCGTGTCTGTCGCCATCCCTTCCTCTAGTGGCCGTAGCTTCCAGTAGACTTGAGACTGGATTTCATCTTAGGGGTCGCGCCTCATGGCGAAACTAACACTTGTTTTTGCAGTTGTACTGATTGCGCTTGGGCTGATTGGATTTATCGGCACGGGCAGCGCACATCCTACGGCACTCATTCCAGCCGTTCTGGGCCTCCTGCTGGGTATCTTCGGAGCGCTCGCAATCACACCGAACGAAGGCCGTCGCAAACTCTTTATGCATATCAACGTGACGCTTGGGCTGCTCGGCTTTCTCGGCACCGTCATGGGGCTTGTCCAGTGGTTCCAGATGCTTGCAGGCGCCGCGGTCAAGAATCCACCGGCTACGGAGTCGAAAGCGGCGATGGCGCTGATCTGCCTGATTTACGTCGCGCTTTGTGTGCGTTCTTTTATCGCAGCACGCCGCACGAGGCTGGTCTAACCGATGGCGATGCGACCGGCAACCATGTCGATGCACGGTGAGCGTGGAGGCCGCAGCCATGGCGCACGTGCTGGCGCCGACACGTCAAAGAAAAAAGTGAGCCTGCGTAAAATCTGGCCCACGATCTGGACCTTGGTCAGACCTCGCCGCTGGCTGCTTGCATTGGGGCTTTTGCTCGTGGCAGTCAAAACTGTGTCTGGTCTGGTCATGCCGGCGCTCAGCAAGTATCTGCTCGATGATGTGCTGGCTACGGCTCATCCGCGTCCACAGTTGCTCCCCGTTCTCATCGGCATTGTCTTCGGCGCGACGGTCGTACAGGCGATTACTTCGTTTTCGCTGACGCAGTTGCTCTCCAAGGAAGGCCAAAAGCTCATTTCTGAGCTGCGCAAACAGGTGCAGCGCCATGTGGGGTTGCTCTCTGTTTCCTACTATGACGCCAACCGTACCGGAACGCTTGTCTCCCGCATCATGACGGACGTCGAAGGAGTTCGCAATCTCATCGGGACAGGTCTCGTCGAGTTCGTCGGCGGTGTGCTGACCGCGGTGCTTGCCTTTGTCTACCTGCTGCATAGGAGCGTGCCTGTCACCATCACCGTTTTTAGCGTGATCGGTGTTTTTACCGTCGTCCTGCAATATGCCTTCAAGAAGATCCGGCCCATCTTTCGCGAACGCGGCAAGATCAATGCTGAGGTCACTGGGCGCCTTACCGAATCTCTCGGAGGAGTACGCGTCATCAAGGGCTATCACGCGGAAGAGCGCGAAGCATTCGTCTTTAGTGAGGGCGTGGATCGGCTGCTCCGCAACGTTATCAGCTCACTCACTCTGACCAGCACTCTTGGTGCTGCATCGACTACGGTGCTCGGCCTCGTTTCGGGCATTGTCATGTGGCTTGGCGGCGGTGCGGTTCTTCGGCATAGCTGGACCATCGGCGACTACTTCAGTTACAACATGTTTCTCGCCTTCATGATTGCGCCGGTCTTTCAGATTGTGAATATCGGCACGCAGCTTACAGAGGCGTTTGCCGGGCTGGACCGAACGACTGAACTGCTGGCCGAGATGCAGGAGAACGCTGATCCGCTCCGCAAGGCTACGATGCCGCCCATCACTGGCCGCGTCGAGTTTGACAAGGTCGAGTTTGCTTACGATCCAGAGAAGCCCGTCCTGCACGGCATCGGTTTCGTCGCCGAGCCCGGCAGCGTTACCGCTCTAGTTGGTTCTTCGGGTTCGGGCAAATCCACCATTATCAGCCTCGTTTGTGCGTTCCACACGCCTGTATCGGGTCGTGTGCTTGTCGATGGAGAGGATCTGGCGGTGGTGGACCTGAATAGCTATCGCTCACAGCTTGGTGTGGTGCTGCAGGACTCGTTCCTCTTCGATGGTTCAATTCGCGATAACATCATGTTCTCGCGTCCTGAAGCGACCGAAGAGCAGTTCCTCTTCGCCTGCCGCACTGCGCGCGTCGATGAGTTTGCGGAGCGCTTCCCCGAGGGATATGACACCATCGTCGGTGAGCGAGGAGTCAAGCTCTCTGGAGGTCAGCGCCAACGGCTATCTATCGCGCGCGCGTTGCTTGCGCAGCCACGCGTCCTGATCCTTGACGAAGCCACCAGCTCGCTTGATTCCGAGTCGGAAGCCATGATTCAGGCAGGGCTGAATCAGCTCATGCTGGGTCGCACGACCTTCGTCATCGCGCACAGACTGTCCACCATCCGCCGCGCCGACCAGATTCTCGTTGTCGAAGCCGGGCGCATCGTCGAGCGCGGCAATCATGAGGAGCTCTATGCGCTCCGAGGCCGCTACTATGACCTCTACACTCGCCAGCATGGCCTGGAAGCCAATTTATTCCTGGCTCCCGGGGAAGGAGATGTCGTGTCGGAAGTGGTTCGCTAACCAACCTATCGCAGACGAAATCTGACTTCAATGCTCACCTGCACTTGGACGGGTTCTCCGTCGAGGGTTGTTGCGGGCTTAAAGCGGTATGCTTTGACTGCATCTATCGCCTGTTGATCTAATCCGTGTCCGAGGATACGCACTACATGTATATTTTTGGGAAAACCATTTAGATCTACGATGGTACTGATGACGGAGGTACCGGTAACGCCGTCCTTTCGCGCTTCATCGGAGTATTTAGCTACCGCTGATCGAAGAAGTACGGGTGGTCGTACACCCGTACCAACTTTACGCAGTGATGGAACGTTGTCTGGAGCTGTATGTTCTTCTGAAGGCGTGATGTGATGCTCCGGCGCGAGTGCGATATTTTGCGAATCATGCCCCGCAAGCTTGAGCTCTTGGTTCTCAATACTTTTCAAACGTACCACGGTAATGGGTTGACCTTGAGCGTTGTTCATCGTCGCTATACAGGCTTTCAGTTTTAATTTCAGCAATCTCTCCGCAGCCGCCGGCAGTCCATTGTGTACTGCAGGCGTAAAACGATCCATTCCCGCTACCCGAACTGCGAGTTCGTCTAATTCGTTACCTGCGGGTTCCGACAGCATGATATTTCGCGGATTACCTGAAGTGTCCACCACTATCGAGAGAACCACATGACCATCAAATGAATGGTGACAGTCATTCCCGGAAGTGTCTTGGAGAGTCAAGGGTTGAAGCTGTGGCCCCGTGATTCCAGAATTGTCCAGATAGACAATTTCGGGCGCCGCAGTTTGATACGAATGGCCATAAACAGATAATGTAAGCGCGCACAGCGTAACTAGACCATTCCGCAAATAGTTCAATGCTTGTCTCCAGAAACTCTAGGCTAGATTTAGCACTTCAAGCTCTCTTAATAAGAACGCATAATCGAAGGCAATTTCCTTCAGGTAATCGTACCGCCCACTGGCGCCGCCATGACCGGCCTGCATATTCGTCACCAGCAGCAGGAGATGGTTATCGGTCTTGAGTGTGCGTAACTTCGCTACGTATTTTGCCGGTTCCCAGTACATCACCTGGCTGTCATACAGGCTCGTTTTCACCAGAATCGCCGGATAGTTTCCCGCTTTCAAATTGTCATACGGGGAATAGCTCAACATGTAGTGGAAATATTCTGCCTGGTTCGGATCGCCCCACTCCTCGTACTCGGGAACCGTAAGGGGCAGGGAAGCGTCGAGCATCGTATTCATCACATCGACAAACGGTACATGTGAAACCACTGCGCGAAACAGCTCAGGCCGGAGATTTACTACAGCGCCCATCAACAATCCGCCTGCAGATCCGCCTTCGATGGCTACTCGCGCCGGGTCGCCATATCCATTTGCCGTCAGATGTTCCACTGCGCTGACGAAATCGGTAAATGTATTACGCTTCACCAGCATCTTGCCTGAGTCGTGCCATGGCGTGCCCAAATCCCCACCGCCGCGAATATGCGCGTATGCCATCACTACGCCGCGATCCAGGAGGCTTAAGCGGTTCGCATTAAAACCAATAGGCAGCGAATAGCCATACGACCCGTAGCCGTATACGTACAGCGGATTCTTGCCCGTCTTGCGCTTGTCCCGGTGATACACCAGTGATACCGGCACGCGAACCCCGTCTGCTGCTGTAGCAAACACACGTTCCGAGGCGTAGAGAGAACGGTCGAATCCGCCTGGCACTTCCTGCTGTTTCAAAAGCGTCGAAGCACCCGCTAACGTGTCATACAGAAATACCGAACTGGGCGAAACCAGCGATTGATAGCTATACCGATAGAGAGTCGTGTCAAACTCGCGATTTACTCCCGGTCCCGCGCTGTATACAGGCTCCGGAAAGGCAATCTCTTGAGTTCGTCTTACTGCTCCATCCCCGCTGAATGCCCACAGACGGAGTCGGGGCAGGCCATCTTCCCGCTCACAGGCGGCGAAGAATCCCTGGAAGAGATCGACATCCTCCAGCATGATCTCCGCACGATGTGGAATTACTTCGGTCCAGTGCTCCCGTCCCGGTGTCGAGACTGGCGCTGTCACTAGCCGGAAGTTTCTGCCTTGATCATTGGTACGGATGTACCAGAGACCGTCGCGATGATCCACCGAGTACTCGTGCTCATCCAAGCGCGGATCGATGACCGTCCACTCGCCTGCAGGATCATCTGCCGCCAAAAATCTCGCTTCCGTCGTCGTGTGGCTTCCGGCCTCTACAATGAGGTACTTGCCGTCGCGCGTGCGTCCGGCGCCCAGATTGAACCGCTCGTCAGGCTCCTCAAGTACGAGCACGTCGGCATTGTGATCTGTGCCGAGCACGTGACGCCAGAGCTGATACTGCCGCTTCTGTTCCTCGTCTTCCACCGTATAGAAGAGCGAGCGCTCACCATCAAGGCTGTCAGCGGCCCACACCACCGAACCGACACGCTCGACCACTGACGGCAGTACCTCACCGGTCTCCAGATCCTTGATATGCAGGGTGTACTGACGAAATCCGGTATGGTCAACGCTATACGCCAGCCAACGCCCATCGTCCGTTACATCGGTCGCGCCGATGGCCATGAAGGCGTGCCCTTCTGCTAATGCGTTTCCATCCAGGATCACCTGCTCTGGGCTTAGTTCGGCTATCGTCTGTTCTGTTGCACCCGCAACATCTGCCCGACGACAGTGAATGCCATACTGCAACCCCTCGATGGTTCGCGAGTAGTACCACCACTTGCCGTCGCGATAGGGCACAGACTCGTCTGTCTGCTTGATGTGGTTCAGCATTTCCTCGTATAGCTGCTCCCGCAATCCGGCAAGCGGGACCATTACCGACTCGGCATACGCGTTCTCGGCATCGAGATACGCGAAGACCTCGGGACTTTCCTTTTCGCGCAGCCATGCGTAGTCGTCGCGCAGTACTGTGCCATGCAGCGGCGTCTCTGTGGGGTCTTTGCGTGCGGCCGGTGGAGCAGGCGGTATCAGGGTGGCATCTTTCGTTGTCGTCATCCTGCCTAGAATAGCTGTCCTGCTCGGTCTTCGGCCACCTCAAGGAACTCCGGGGGCGGCCATTGCGTAGAATAGAGTGCAATGCAAGTTTGCCGCTTCCGTTCGGTTCGCAGTTGGCTTTCGCTGGGTGTTTTGCTCTTTTTCTTTTCAGCGCTACCCATTCTCGCTGAACGTGTCGAAGATCTTCCTAAGCCTACCGATTACGTTTCCGACTTTGCGCACGTTCTATCGCCTGGAGCCATCGCCCAGCTTGACCACATCTGTTCCCAACTCGACCACTCAGCCGCGGATACGCAATTTGCAATCGTCACCGTTCACAACCTCGGCGGAGACGATGTTGATGATTTTGCCAATCGTCTGGCGACGAATTGGAGCATGGGCAGCAAGAGAACGCATCGCGGTCTGCTGATTTTGCTCGCCATCGATGACAGGAAGCGGCGCATCGAAGTAGGCGGTGGCTTGCAGGGCATCATTACCGACGCAGATGCCGGTGATGTTGGCCGCGCTATGGTTCCGTATCTGCGTCAGCAGAACTACGATGCGGCCCTGCTGCTGGGAACCGAACGTCTCGCCCACGCGGTCGCCGATGCGGAGCATGTATCGATTGATGAGGCTGCCCCGGTTCGGCCTCAGATCCGCCGGCAATCTGCCCACCATACTTCCTTTATTGGGACTTTCTTCCTTATCCTCCTGGTGATCTTTGTCCTGATTTTCCTCGGCGGTCGCGGAATCCTCGGCTTTCTTCTCGGTATGCTCTTCGGGGGATGGCGTGGCGGCGGTGGCTGGGGTGGAGGAGGGGGCGGCGGCTGGAGCGGTGGTGGCGGTTCCGGTTCAGGCGGAGGTGATTCCGGCTTTGGCGGTTTCGGTGGAGGCGGCGATTTTGACGGTGGCGGAGCCGGCGGGAGCTGGTAGTTCCGTTTATCCTGCTGTCTCATCCAATTGGTGAGCACAGCGAATCAGATCAATCCCTTCTGAACGGAGGGCAGAGGAGAAATCACTCGTATGCGTCGTGGACTTTGGATCGTTCTTGGAATTCTTGGGGTCTTCGTCTTTGTTGGGCTGCTGGTATACGGCAGTTTTGTTTCCGCGCAGAATCAGATGGTCAAGCTCGATGAAGCTGTCAAAACGAGCTGGTCGGATGTGGATGTGCAGCTGCAGCGTCGCGCCGATCTGATTCCCAACCTGGTTGAGACTGTCAAAGGTTTCACTAAGGAAGAAAACTCTGTCTATGCGGATATTGCGAACGCTCGCGCCGGTCTACTGAATGCCCACGATCCGAAGGAGAAGATTGCTGCCAACGGCACTCTCGATTCAGCCTTCGGACGCCTGCTGGCTCTTACCGAAAACTATCCCCAACTTCGCTCCAGTGAGCAGTTCATGCGTTTGCAGGATGAGCTTGCCGGTACGGAAAACCGCATCGGAGTAGCCCGCCGCCGTTACAACGATACCTTGCGCACTTACAACACCTTTGTGCGCCAATTCCCGAACAGTGTCTGGGCCGGCATCCTGGGCTTCCATGTGAACGACGCTTATTTCAACGCTAATCCTGCTTCGCGCAACGCGCCGGCCGTCAAGTTTTAACTAATTGGGCGAAGGCTTCTCGATCCGGTCGATGACAACAACATCGACCGGAGCTTTTTGGGATTCGAGTTTCAGTCCGAGTTGTTCTTGTAGCGCCGTAAAAAGTGCGGGTTCTGAGGGATCTCCAGCAGACGCTTCTGGTTCGCCGGGTTCGGCATTGACAGGAGCCCATTTCAACGTCCAATCGTAGAGCCCGGTAAGTCCGGTCTGGTCCAGGACCAGCCGGTTTCCAAGGTCCGGTTGATGCGATAGCACATTTACCAGAAGGTCGATTGTCGCGGACATTCCTTGCAGTTCTCCTGGGCCACTTCTTCGAATACCGTGCATTCCAGTCTTTCGCGGCGGGTCTCCTGGCTTTTCGTTTTCTGCTGGCGGTGCAGGTGGAGGTGCTGCGGGAGTAAGCTTCGAACCGTTCTTTGCCACCACCAATACATAAACCGGTAGTTCGCGGCTCTCGTGGCTGACTCTCAGGCCGAAACGTTCGGCGAGCAGAGACTGCGCCATGAGGCGCACCTGCTCCATTCTCTGCTCGCCCGGGAGTTTGTCCAGGATTTGCGTCTGCGACTCGGATTCTTTCGCCACGATATCGAATCGATCGGAGGCAGCCCAGGCAGGTACGCCGCTGAGCTGGTCTTCTGATTTGAGTCCGTAAGCAAACCGGATCAGCTCTTTGATAGGCATATTTTCCATGGTGAACCTGCCGGGCGACAGTAGAAGGCTCTGTTGGTCGTCACTAGGGTGACTTGGCTTGACGGTAGCCACCTCAAATTGGGGCAGATTAGCAAGCTCAGTCTGAGCCTGCACACGCAAGGCATGCATAAGGCCAAACACGACAGGCAGGCATAGAACCAGGATTGCCGCGACACCAAGCATGAGCTTGCGTCCAGGCCCAAGCTTTTGGGCAACAGTCTGGGTCATGATGCGCACAATGCGCTGCTTAAGATCTGATCCCGTTACGCCAGCCGCGCAGGCCAGAGGTGATTCAACGTAGAACTTACAGACGTTGAGGATGCCTTCCGCATAAACTTCCGCCTCGTTGCCTGACTGCAGTACAGCTTCGTCGCAGGCCCATTCGCGCTCTTCGATGAGGCGCGTTCGTATCCACCAGACCGCTGGATGAAACCAGAAAAGTATCTCTACCACCATGTGAAGCGCAAAAGTGAGATTGTCGCGCCTGCGCACATGACACATCTCATGCGCAATCACGGCTTGCATCTGGGCTCTATCAAGGCGGTCTTGAATGCCAGCAGGCAGCAACAGCACCGGGCGGACGATACCGAAAACGCCTGGCTCGATGAGCGAACTCGAGAAGAAAACGCGCGCGCCGTCGATCTCAGCATGCAAATATGCCTCACGCACGACACAGCGCAAACGCCACCATGTGCGCGTCCAACTAAACAACAAAAGCAGTGCGCCGCAGGCCCATGCGGAGATCAGACCGACAAGTATCAGATTGGTGTGATGCGCGAGAGCAGGCGTGTTTGAGACTACGTCGGTTTGAGGAAACGGCAGCGTGATCTGCTCGACGGCGCTGGAGATTGCCGGATTCGAGATCACACGGTGGGCGATTTGCGGCGTGTTTGAGATGTTGATGCCTCTGCCCAAAGAGATAAGCGGCGCAAAGGGAACCAGGAACTTGATGGAGGCAGCAAGCCATAACCAGTAGCGGAATCGGGCGTAGTTCTTGCGCAGTGCAAGTGTTAGTAGCCAAACCAAAATGACAAAGATGGTTGATTGCCAAAGGTGATTGCCGAGGGAGTTCTTCCATGTATGCAAATGAGTCTGCAGGTAGGGACTCAGGATTGCGAAGTCAATTTGCATAATCGGTCTCATCTTTAACCTCATCGTTGGCCTGTTTCTTTGCCAGCCTGCGCAAAGCTAATTCCGCCTGCTTCACGTCTTCGGAGGAAAGTTTGCCTGATTCGACCAGATGGGCCATCACAGGCTGCGTGCGGCCTCCAAAGATTGCCAGTAGATCGTCTATGAGCCTTCGCTGCGCCGCATCGCGCGAGATGGTAGCAGAGAAGATATGGAAATTTCCCACCTTCTTTACGCGTTGCACGACCAGTTTCGCCTCCATGCGGTACACGGCCGTTTGGACGGTTGTATATGCGGGCTTTCGCTTCGCAGGCAAAGAGTCCAGGATGTCGCGAATGGAAGCCTCTCCTTTCGCCCACAGCACTTCCATGATCTGAAATTCCACTCTCGACAATTTCGGTGTCGCGGTTGATCTACTACTCATGAGTGAAACACTACTACATATGAAGTAGATCGACAATTTATTTTTATGCGACGACCCGATACGGCGTCTGCCGGCAAGATTGCGACGTTTGAAAACGAGTTGAAGTTATGGATGCGGGCGTTCAGGCATGGTTTAGCTCGCTGACGGCAAGTCCGGATGGTCAATCACGTTTGTGTGACTTCAGCTGTACTCCAGCCGGGGCTATCTCGTCCGCCTTCCTATAGAAAGGCAGTAAACCGCAGGTGCCAGACGACGAAAAAGCCGCGCCGAGGTTCGCTCGGCGCGGCTTTTGTTTGAAGCAGAGATTTAGCCTACTTGAACGAACCGATCGCGCTGGCCTCGTCGTCATAGATGTCGAACACAGTGTAGAGCTTGGTCACCTGCAGAACGTCCTTGACCTTCTTCGTCAGGTTCAGCAGCTTCACATCGGCGTTCTGGTTCTTGGCCGTCGTGTATGCGCTCACCAGCTCGCCCAGGCCTGACGAATCGATGTAGTTTACGTCACCCAGGTTTAGCAGGATGTGCTTGACACCCTTGCTGATCAGATCACGGATGGCGTCGCGCAATTGCACACTGCCTTCGCCCAGGGTAATCCGGCCGCTCAGGTCCAGAATCGTTACGCCGTCCAGCTCACGGGTTGAAATCGATAGTGCCACAGTACGCTCTCCTCAAGGTAATTAGTTCGAATCCGGATTTGCTTCTTTACCGTCGGCCGGCGTCAGATGCTTTATGAGCGTCAGTTCCGTCCCAGGGTGCAGTTGTCGAAAGTGTACCTCATCCAGGAAGGATCGGATGAGGAAGATGCCGCGTCCCGTCCCGCGCAGCAGATTTTCCGGCGCCAGCGGATCGGGCAGCTTCTCCGGGTCCAGCCCTTCGCCCTCGTCGGCAATCGTAATCACCAGCGATTTGCCGGTATTCTCGAAGCTAGCCGTCACAAATTTACTGGGATCGTAGTTGTTGCCGTGCAGCACCGCGTTCACTGCCGCCTCGCGCACCGCCATGGCCACGCGAAAGCCGTCGTCCTCATCCATGCCGGCGGCCTGCGTTAGCTTCTCCGCTGCAGCCTCAATTTCGGCCACGCTCTCCATTGTCGATGCCAGTTTGAAGCTCAGCCGTCCTGTCTGTGGTCCGGTCACTCGTCCTCGCCTTGATGGCTTGCTCAGCGGCCCATCCGCTCATCTCTAAGCCAATTATTTTCAGGCTAGAGCCTTCCGGTTTGGATGCAAGCTACTTTCTGGCAGTTTCACGGCTGAGGCTCGATGTGTCAAGGAGCTGTGGCAATCGCCTGAAAAGATCATTTTCCGCGGCTTTACTGGAAAGTTAGTTTTTGGACGTGACAAGGCGCTCCATCTAGGCTGTTTTGTATTTCAGAGTTGCATGCTCATAAACACGTCTGCTCGCTCATAGTGCATATCCGGCAGGCTCTGCGGCGGCACGTGCTCGAATCCGACCGCCTCGTACAGATGTACCGCGTTCTTCAGCTTCGAATTGCTTCCCAGGAATAGCGATGCTGCTCCCAGTGCGCGCGCCTCTGTGATCGTATGCAGAAGTAGGCGGCGCCCAATGCCTTTGCCGTGCAGTGTCGGCGACACTGCCATCTTCGACAGCTCGTACACACCATTTCCCATCGGAATCAACGCTACGCATCCGACCACCTCGCCATCGGCCCACGCCTGGTACATGCGCCCGCCCTTGCGCAGAATCGTCCCTTCCGGGTCGCCCAGCGTCTCCCGGTCCTTCGCCTCCAGCACAAAGTAGCGCGAGATCCACTCCTCGTTCAGAACCCGGAACGCAGTGCCATCCTCGCCAATCTCCAGCGGGCGAATTTCAATTTCTTCGGGCGCGACTCCCGTTATATCCGCGCTCTTCATTCCTTCCATTGTCTGCGGCATACTCTTAACCCCTGCTTTGAATCTCGCATCGGTAGCAGTAATATGTCCAATATCCTGTTTCTACTAATTGAGACGTTATGAATATCAATGTGGAGATTGAACTCCGACACCTGCGCTATTTCGTAGCCGTTGCAGAAGAACTGCATTTTGGCCGTGCTGCGCAGCGCCTTCATCTTGCGCAGCCACCGCTTTCGCAGCAGATACGCAAGCTCGAGCAGATCCTGGATTGTTCCTTGTTCAACCGTACCTCACGGTCAGTTCGTCTTACGGTGGCGGGCGAAGCTTTTCTCGAACGAGCCAGACGAACCCTCCTCAACGTCAGCCGAGACCTGGAAGAAACCCGCAGCATCGGCCGTGGTGAGGTCGGCTCGCTCCACATCGGCTTTGTTGGCTCCGCCATGCTCACCATCCTCCCTGCCATCTTCCGCGAATATCGCGCCGCCTATCCTGGCGTGCAGCTTCATCTGCACGAGTCCTTCACTGCCAAAGTTATCGAAGGCATGCAGAGCGGTACCCTTGATGCCGGACTGTTGCGTGACAGCGACCCAACTGAGGGCCTTGACGCCGCCACTATCTATTCGGAGCCTTTTGTCATCGTGCTTCCATCGCGCCATCCGCGTGCCGGCCAGAAAAGCATCTCTCCCACTCACCTGCGCGACGAGCCATTTATCTATTACCCGCGCTCTGCAGGCAGCCGTGCTTTTGAGAAGCCTCTTTCTCTTTGTGAGGAACACGGTTTCCGCCCCCACATCGTCCAAGAAGCCCAGAACTGGCTCACGATCCTCCGTCTTATCGGCGCTGGACTAGGCGTGAGCATTGCCCCGGCCTGTGTACGTCGTATCGCCGCGCCCGACGTAGTCTGTCTGCCGGTTCGCAGCAACTCGGGCGCCACAGGCATTACCAGTTCCATCGAGATCGCCACTTTCACCGGCGAGTCCCGTCCCATCGTCCGAGGTTTCGCACAGATCGTCTCCGCCATTGCCGGCAAGCGCATCGTTACCAATTGATTTCGCATCTCAAGGGCAGCGGCGGATGAGTGGCACTCGCTATTCGCCAGTGTCCGTCCATTGGGCTAAACTCAACCTGCCGTAGTTCGTCATTTATGCATCCGCGCACGACATCCCGCGTCAGCCTTACCGCCATGCTCGGTACCCCAGTGACCGATGCGCAGGGTAACGTGCGTGGCAAACTCAAAGACATCGCAGTCGCCACAGGTCCCGAGGCGGGCCGCGTAGCGGGCCTCGTCCTTAAATCGCGCCAAGGCCTGCAGATCGTCTCCTCCGACCAGGTCATGGAGACTCCTGCGGGTACCCTTGAAATCCGTTCGCCATCTGCGCTGAGGCCGCTCAACGGAGACGAAAATTATCTCTTTTTGCAGCAAGATTTGATAGACCGCCAGATCATCGATATCCACGGACGCAAGGTTGTCCGGGTTAATGATGTCGATCTTGAGTGGCTGGGCCATGGGTCTGTTCACCTGCTTCGCGTCTTCGAAGTTGAGGTCGGTCTGCGTGGAGCAGTTCAGCGCGTCTTCAAGGGATTACTCCCGCGACAGACGCTCGAATCCATCTCTCGCCGCTTCGCAGCCAAAGGCATCCCGTGGCAGTTCGTCGATGTTATCGAGGTCGACCCCGCACGGCGTGTCAAGCTCCGCATTGAGCATGAGCGCCTGGGCGAAATGCACCCGTCGGAGATCGCTGAGATTCTTGCCGATCTAGCGCCCGCTGAACGCGAGGCCATTTTTACCACGCTAGACGAAGAGGTTGCGGCCGAGGCGCTCGAAGAGGTTGATCCCAAGCTGCAGAAGTCCCTGATTGAGTCTCTGGACGAAGAACGCATCGCCGACATTGTCGAAGAGATGGATCCGGGCGCTGCCGCCGACCTGCTCGCGGAGCTCTCCGACGAAAAGTCCGAAGCGATCCTGGAAGAGATGGAGCCTGAGGAGCGACATGAGGTCGAAGAACTTCTTGAGTTCCACGAAGATTCAGCCGCCGGGCGCATGACCACCGACTATGTCGCCGTAGACTTTGAAGCAGATGTTTCCAGTGCTGTTCAAGCCCTGCGCGACTTCGAAGGAGATCCAGAAAGCGTCACAGAGATTTACCTCATCGGCGCAAACGACGTTCTTCGCGGGTCTGTGCCACTCTCCCGAATGCTGGTTGCCCAGCCGGCTACCCATCTCAATGTGTTGGCGGAACCACGCGTCCTCTCGTGCCCTGCCGACATGCACCAGTCGCAGGTCGCGGAAATCTTCGATAAGTACAACCTGCGCTCTCTCGCGGTGGTGGATTCACAGAACCGCATGGTCGGAGTTGTTCACTCAGATCATGTCATCAGCTTTCTTTTGGAGAAGCTCTAGCAAGACCATCTGGGGGCGATCCAGTATTGAGACCTGGATTCCTTGAAGGGGGATTCCTCTATTTGGCCATTGCATTTCCGAATGGTGGGGTTTAGGCTATCGGGAATCTTCCAACCAACGGTCAAAAGGACGATAAGCAAGATCGATGAGTCTTTCGGATCCACTCGCAAGTGGCGTTACGTCTTTTGCGGGAAAACTGAAGCAGGCAGTATTTGTCTGCCTGCGGCTGTTTCTCTTTTGTGTTGTTTCGCTCGTTGCCGTGTCGATTGCGGCATGGTGTGTCTTCGTGGCTTTTGAGCCAGACCACGCGATTTTCGTGGCCCTGCAGCGTACTGTGGGATTCATTCGCATTCCGCTGGGTGTTACCGCGGGGCTCTGTATCTTCTTTGCCGCCGTATCGTGGAATACGCCCGCATCGCATTACAGCAATTCAGGAAGTAAAGATATTTCCCGCTTTCAAATGACACTTCACCGCCGCATCCCGGGCGGCAAACGCGAAGTCTCCTGAGCCGGCGCCTCAATACTCCACCCTCTGCCTTTAAATGCTCGTTACCTGTGTTGCTTTTCGAGCATGATCCGCATATCTCCGGTTTCCATCACTCTCTTCTCATTGGCCTGCCTTGCGGCGATCAGCATGGCACCTCCGATTTCGCGCGTCGTCAGCACCGAGCCCGGAAACAACCAACGTAATATGGGCATCAGAGGCTTGAGCATCGCATAGAAGACGCGATACGAGCGTGTCTTCGACGTAATGCCATCGAGTGGCACGATAAATCCAGGCCTGAACATATACGCAGCCTGGAAGGGCATTCTCAGCAGCTCATTCTCTGTTCGCCCTTTGACGCGGGCCCACATAGACCGTCCGTGCTCTGAACTATCCGTTCCAGCTCCCGAAACATATACGAATGTCATCGCCGGATTGAGGCGAACCAGCACATGTGCGACTCTGAGTGTCAGATCATGCGTGATTTGGGTGTAGTCCGCTTCGCTCATGCCCGCGGAAGTAACACCGATGCAAAAGAAACACGCGTCGAGTCCACCTAGTTTTCCTTCCAGACTACTCAGATCGAAGAGGTCCGTTGCCACGAGAGCGCAATGCTTCGGATGATTCGAAAGTGTCGCCGATCGGCTGACCGTTACTACTTCTTCCACATCGGGCGCGAGCAGGCTCTCGCGCAGCGCAGCCTGCCCGACCATACCGGTGGCGCCAAAGATGATTACTCGCATACTCGATCAACGCAGCAGCGGTTTACTCACCAGGCGTTGCCGCACCGGCCCCGCCTACACGAAAGACCTTCGGAATCCGCGACTTCGCAGGTGGCAGGGCAGGGAAGGTGGCATGCGGTTCCGTCTGGTACCAGTACGCCACCGAGAAGAAGTCGTCCGACCGCGAGTTGCCATGTCCATGTTCGATCGTCACTCGAATCGACTTCTCAAAGGCAAGCGGCCCTTCCGTGTGCCAACGGTAGAGACAATACCGCCCGCCAAGCCGTTCGTCGCCCGTGATGTAGGGCGCTCCGTTGTGCTGAAAGGCAAACGGCTTACTGCTGAAATCCCATGCGCCGTTGTAGTAGTCCTCGGTGCCGGTGCCGTTGATGGTCGGCTGCGTGTCGCCGTCGATGAAGATCATGTCATCTCCCTCGCCGAACCATCCGTTCTGGTTCTGCAGCACGGCCTGCGTCACGCCCACGAAATGCCCGCGCCCTGCCGCTTCCAGAAACACATAGTTGTCCTTCCCATCCAGGTTCTTCAAGTCATTGACGCTCCTGTCCCCGTTTCCCGTCCAGTCGTCGATGACACCCTTGCACGGTGCAGCCTGCCGGTACTGTGCGTGGAACCTGCCCAGATCGGTCGGCAGCGATGGCAAAGTCACGTAGTCCACTGCGAAATAGAGAGCGTTGGTCTTTGCTTTGCCCTCGTTTGAAACCGTGATCTTTGCACCTTTCTCAAAGGGCATCTTGAAATATGCGTTGAGTGCTTTCACGGAAGCAACCGCAAGCAGTTCCGATTGATAGACAAAGTACTCACCGAGCCCCAGGCCGAAGAAATCGCCGATGGGCGCTTCAATCGACGGAGTTGCCTCACCGTCCCACCATGCTCGCAGCACCAGATTCTTCAGATGATGGTCATCCTCTGACGCAATTGTGAACCAGATATGCGTGATAACGCCTGCGCCTTGCACATCCAGAACCGTCGCAGAAGCGCCCGGCTCAACCGGCACCGCGTCCGCGTTCCCGCCGCTACGATCCCAGCTCGATGACCTGCGCGATTTGTAGCTTCGCAACCGGGCTGGTCCATATAACTCCTCGGCCGCAACCTCGCCCTGCTTCTCCGGCGGAGCCAAGGCTGCTCCCTCGGCATTTATTGCCCCAGCCGTTAACCCGATTGCCGCCACGCCGCCGGCCAACATGCCAAGCATCCGGCGTCGTCCCAGACCATCACCTTCCACTGCGGCCACATCATTCCTCTCGACCCTCTCGCTCATCGCACCTCCGAAAATATTTACCCCTTGTATTCGGCCTTACCGATCCACACGATCCATCCACTTATCCACCTGAGGTGGCGTGTATTTCTCCAGATACTTCAATAGCCGTCGAGGATCGGTTTCCGTCAGCAGAAGCTCTCGATGGACCTCCGAAAGAAACCGGTCTTTCACAGCGCGGTCCATCATTGCCAACAGGTGATCATAGTATCCGTTCACATTCAGCAGCCCGCTGGGCTTGTGTTGAATGCCGATTTGTGACCACGTCAGTACTTCGCTGAGCTCATCCAGAGTGCCATAGCCGCCCGGCAGCGCAATAAACGCATCTGACATATCCGCCATCATCGTCTTGCGCTCGAGCATTGTTTGCACGATGTGCAGCTCCGTCAATCCTCGGTGTGCAACTTCTTTCAGTACCAGTACGTGAGGAATGACACCGATTACAGAGCCGCCTGCTTCAAGGCATGCATCTGCAATTGCGCCCATCAGGCCAACCTTTCCTCCGCCATAGACAAGCTCAATGCCACTCTCTGCCAGCAGACGTCCGGTCTCCCGTGCAGCTTTCAGATAAGCGTCCCCACTCCCAGAGTTCGACCCGCAAAATACACAAACTCTCTTTAGCATGACCCCATCCCACTGAAAAATAAGTCCAGCGATTCATACTATCCGACCATCCTCAACTCTTGCTGAATCGACTGGCACGCTGACATTCGAAATCGATCTCTCGCCGCTTTGCAGCAACGTACGCGGTACTCCCCTTAATACCCTAGGAATGGTATGTTCAGGAGGGATAAATACCTTCTGCGGCGGGGCCGGAAGCCAGGCCGGAATAGGAAGACGGATGTGGAAGCGCTGGCGAATCCGGATCATGCTGTTCCTGGCCGTGCTCGGTCCAGGTTTCATTACAGCCAACGTCGATAACGACTCCGGCGGCATCCTGACGTATTCGCAGGCAGGCGCGCAATACGGCTACACGCTGCTCTGGACCATGATCCCCATTACCCTGGCTCTTATCGTCGTCCAGGAGATGTGCGCCCGGATGGGGGTGGTCACTGGCAAAGGCCTGAGTGATCTTATCCGTGAAGAATTCGGACTGCGTGTCACCGCTGTCATGATGCTGCTGCTCGTGATCGTTAATTACACCAATGTTGTAACTGAGTTCATCGGCATCGCCGGTAGCCTGCATCTCTTTCACATCTCTCGCTTCATTTCAGTGCCTCTCTGTGCCATCCTGGTGTGGTTCCTCGCGGTTAGAGGGGACTATAAGCAGGTCGAGAAGATATTTCTAGTTGCCTCTGTTGTTTACATTGCCTACATCTTTGCCGGTGTGCTTTCCCAGCCTAACTGGCGTGATGCACTGACGGCCACTGTTCAAATGCCTCCTCGCTCAGCCTGGACCAGCGATTACATCTACATGGCGATCGGTGTTGTCGGAACGACCATCGCGCCTTGGATGCAGTTCTACCTTCAGGCCTCCATTGTTGAGAAAGGCATTCGTATCAAGGACTACGCGGCATCTCGCCTCGACGTAATTGTCGGTAGTTTCTTTACGGACATAGTCGCATGGTTCATTGTTGTTGCCTGTGCAGCTACGCTTTATGTCCATGGCATGGGCGCCATTCAGGTTCCGGCCGACGCTGCAGACGCTATGCGTCCGCTTGCCGGCCGCTATGCCTTTCTGCTCTTTGCCTTTGGACTTTTCAATGCTTCGCTCTTTGCGGCTTCCATTCTGCCGCTTTCCACGGCTTATACCGTGTGCGAAGGCCTCGGCCTTGAATCCGGTATCGACCGCACCTTCAAAGAAGCACCTTTCTTCTACTGGCTCTACACCCTGCTTATCGCCGGCGGAGCTATCACTGTCCTCGTCCTCAAAGATACTCAGCTCGTCAGCATGGCCATCTTCTCGCAAGTGCTCAACGGCGTCCTACTGCCTATCGTTATCGTGCTGATGCTCATTCTTATCAACCGAAAGGACCTCATGGGTGAACATGTCAACTCGCGAGCCTTCAACATCATTGCCTGGGCCACCAGCGTGATCGTCATCGGCCTCAACGCAGCGCTGGTCTTCGCGCATCACTAAGATTATGTGACGAGGCTACAGCAACTTCCCTTGCGCCAGGTCCCGAATCAGCCCACGATCCGCCGCCAGGAAGTCATAGCTCGGCAGATCCTCAAGGCGCACCCACTTCACCTCGTGAAAGATGCGGTTCTCGATCTCGCCCTCGAACTCGTACACGGCGAAGAACTGGAGATCCACCGCGCCACCATGCCGGTAGTTGTGCCGGATATGCGTCACCCGCGGCCCGACCGTCGCTGTGATGCCCAGTTCTTCTTCAAGCTCACGCTTAAGCGCAGCCTCGGGGCTCTCGCCGGGCTCCAGCTTGCCGCCAGGAAACTCCCATTGCAACGCCATCGGTTGATCGGGTCGGCGCTGGCAGATTAGTACCTCAGCTCCGCGCAGTATCAACGCTGCAGCGACCAGGCGCAGTGCGTTCTGGCGAGGTGCGCCTGGCCCAGCGTTTACCGCCGATTTGGCCGCAATCTCTTCGCTGTCATGCTCCTGTGGCTCTTCCGTCACGTCATCAGTGTAACGTTTCCGTCAATAGCAATGAAGCGCCGAGTTAATCTCCCAGTAACGCAAAAGATGCGGTTATCGAGCCGGTCTCTCCACTCGGAAGAATCTTCACTCAATGAAAACGCGCTTCACTCGCCTGCCACAGCAGCCGAAAGACCCTCGGCCGCCGCTGGACGAAAATATCCCCATCCATGCCGCGCTGCCGCATCCAGCAACGCAGGCGACGGGTTGACCGGAAACGCCTTTTTTGCAATCTCCAGCATTGCCAAGTCGTGAATCGAATTGCCGAACACAGCATCCGGCGCGCTCAGCCCAACCCGCTTCAGCGAGGCGGCCTTGCCCTCGTCGGTAGGCACATCCACCAGGTCTTCGGTCACGAGGCCATCAACGACGCGCACCTCCGCGGCCAGCACGCGCTGCTCCGGAATACCGAATTCGCGCACGCCCTCGCTGATCACCCACTTGTTGGTTGAGCTTACGGCCCACAGCTCCACGCCGCGCTCGCGCAGCCCATCGAGTATCTTCGCCATCTCTGTAAATACGCGGTGCCGCACATGCTTGCGCACAAACTCAGCCGCAGCGTTGCGTAGTTCGCTCTCGCGCAAGTCCGCGTACACTTGCGTCATCTCGCCGCAGATCTCCAACTCGCTCACAGTTCCCGCCATGTATGCGCGATGCCGCGTGTCGATCCAGTCGCTCGCCGATCGCGAAACCAACCCTTGCTCAATCGACCAGATCATGAACCCGTATCCGGCATCACCGCTCCAGATCGTTCCATCGCAATCAAACACCGCTATCTGCGGATTCAGCTCATACACCAGCTGCTCAAATTCAGCCGCGCTCCAGCTGGGAATTTCCACTTGTGTCGTCACGTTTTCCAAACCTCGAATTCGCCTCCGCGCGCTCATCATTGCGCTGCGGGAACAATCGGATACATTTCCACCGTTCTTACTATTCTCGTCTAATGGACGCCAACTTGCCTATCGCTCTTCGTAAACGTTTGGCTAATCCAGGCATAGTATTCCCTCTATGTCGCTCTGGTTTCAGCACATCGGCATCTTTCGTGCGCTATAGATGAGAACGGCTCAGCGCATCCAGGGCTTTCTTCAAGGCATCCAGCTTCTGTCCGGCCTCGCCAAGCCGACCTTCGGCCGTCAGCCGCTGGTAATCCGCAAAGTCCTGCGCCGCCTCATGGATCAGTCCTTGCTGGTCCCCGCTTTTTGCAGCAGTGCTGGGCTGACCTCCAGCACTCGATTGTTCCGCCGAAGCGACAGTTTCCTGGGCTGTTCCCGACTCCCCAAACAGCGAGCTAAGCGCCGCTTCGAAACTTGCTCCGTAAGCCAGCCGGTCCTGGAGCGCCAGCACCACCATCCGCAGCTCCGGCATCGGGCTGTGTTCCGCCTGTAGATAAATCGGCTCGGCATACAGCAGCGCCTTCCCACAGGGAATCACCAGCAAGCTTCCGCGCCGCACCTGTGACCCGCGCTGGTTCCACAGTGTCATCTGTCCCGAGATCTGTGCGTTCTGGTCGATCCTTGCTTCCACCTGTAGCGGACCATCCACCAACCGAGTCTTGGGAAAGTCGTACACAATCGCGGTTCCGTAATTGGCACCGTCGCTCCGCGCTCCGATCCATCCGATGAGGTTATTGCGGTTCGACGGAGTAAACGGAAGTATCTCCACAAACTCTGTGCCAGTCTCTCCTGGCAGCTTCATCAGCACGTAGTTCGACTGCATTGGCAGTGTTGTCTGCTCACCGTTCTCTCCATTGCCAACTTCGCGGGCTACCGTCCACAGATCCTCGCGGTTGTAAAACACGCCAGCATCAGTCATGTGATAGAGCCCATAAACTTCGCCTTGCACATTTAGCAGTGTCTCCGGATACCGCACATGCTTCCGCAGCCAGTCCGGCATCGAGGCCGCGTCACGAAAGAGGGAAGGGAAGATGTGCCGGTAAGCCGAAATAATCGGATCCTGCGCATCAAACACATACAGCGTTACCGTGCCGTCGTATGCATCCACAACGGCTTTCACGCTGTTCCGCACATAGTTCGCGGTGCCATCCTGCATCTGGTACCGGCTCGCGTAGGGATAGTCGTTGGAAGTCGTGTACGCATCGATGATCCAGCGCAGCCTGCCATCTCCTCCAATCACTAGGTACGGATCATTCTCGAATGTCAGGAACGGCGCCACCGTCGAAACCCGATCGCGAATGTTCCGCCGCATCAATAGCCGGCTCTGCGGACCCACATCGTCGCTGAAAGGCAGCTTGCTCAAATCTCCGCGATCGAACGCAATCAACAACCGGCGCAGAAATCCGCCAAGTTCAATGCCTCCCGTACCTTCATAAGTAGTGAGGCTGTTGGTGTCTCCCTGTGGGTAGTTGAACTCTTGCTGTTTTGTTTTTACATACACATCGGTATTTGTCAGCTCGCCAAAGTAGATCTCCGGCCGCGAGATCTTCATCTCCGGTACCGTGCTTTGCACCGGCATATTGCTAAGCATCAGCGTCGGCAATCCCTCCGGCGTAAATCCGTTTACGGGATTCATCGTTACGCCATAGCCGTGCGTATAGATCAGCTTCTCGTTGATCCAGTTGCGGCTGCTCTCTGGCAGCTTATCCACGTTCAGCTCACGCGCGGCCAGCATCACCTCGCGCTGTGTTCCGTTAATGTCGTAGCGGTCAATGTCGATGTCCGGAAAGTCGTAATACGTGCGAATCTCCTGGATCTGGCGCAGCGTGTCCTGCAGCGGCCTCCAGTCCCACAGCCGGATATTCTGAATCGTTGGCTGGTTGTTTCCTGCATCCGCCGCCGCTACCGTGGTTTCTGCCGGAAACTCCCGCTGCTGAAATTTATCCAGGCCAAACGCCTCGCGCGTCTTTTCAATGTTGTAGACAATGTACGGCTTCTCGCGTTCCAGCTCATTCGGCTTGACCACGAAGTTCGTCACATACCAGCTCACAATCGTCATTCCAAAGAAGCACAGTATGGCTGGCGTCACGGCCAGACCCAGCAATCGGGGGTTTCGTCCCGCAACCGCATTCCACGCAGCAATCACCGTACCCAGCAGCAGCGCTGCGGCCACCACTGTCATGCCCGGAATCGCCACGTGAACGTCGGTGTAAGTTACTCCCTGAAAGATTGTGTGCAATCCAAACAACAGATCGAACCGGCCTACGTACTCTCGTACTGCCGCTACCAGCAGCAGGAAAGCCAGCGCAATCGAGATGGTCCGCCATCTAGGTTTCTCGTCTGCAAAACGGAGCCGCCTTCGTTCGATGGCCTGTACCCCTCCCGTCACCATTAACAACAGTGCCGCCATCGCGGCACAAAGAATGGTCATAGCCAGCAGCCAGTTCAGTATCAAATGCCATGCGGGCAGCGTAAACAGGTAGAACTCCACTGGCTTGCCAAAAATCGGATCGGTCGCTCCACTTCGTGCCGACGCATATCGCCACAATGCAATTGCAGGCCATTCTGACATCATCGATGCGCCGCTGATCAGAGCTACCAACAACGCGGCGACCACCGCAAGTACGCGAAATACCGGTTCTACAGGCAACCGTATCGGTTTTTGATTCAAATAAATCGTGTGCCCTGACGGCAGCTCGTCTGCATGCACCCTACGCAGCGCCAGATATGCGCCGTAGATCACTGCAAACGACAGCGCGGCAAAAATCGCAAAGACGCTCCACTCGATATCCAGCGTCTTCCAGAACACCTCGCCATATCCGAGCGAGCGAAACCATAGCGAGTCCACATAGAAGGAAACAGCGGTTCGGCTGCCAGCGAAGAGCAAGGCAATAACCAACAGCAGCACAAGAACGCCGCGTCTGCTTCGCTGCGGCACATGATCATCCGGAACCCAATCGATAGTTTCAGGCACAGCCAACTCCATCCAGGCAGGCGACAAAACATTCCGTCGTATCTTGCACATCGCAACCGCGAAAAAGCCTGCCGCTTAACTCGCAGCTCTAATACCCCAGCACCTAAATTACATCCTCACACATTGGAGAATCCCACGCCGCCACATGCAGTATCGTGTCCACATCATTACGCAAGCCTTTGATGTTGCTGATGTTGATTCCGTGTTGACCATGGTTCTTCGGCCCAGGTGCGACTCCCGTTCATCTCTTGAGAAGGCCATAATCGGACCAGTAGAGCCATTCGATGGAACCCACGCGCAATCTCGACCTGCTCATCGAGTACCGCACTTACCTGCGCGTCGAAAAAGGCCTGCGTCCGCTTACCTGCGAAGCCTACGCCGGCGACCTCAAGACCTTCGCCGAGTTCCTCGAAACACGTCACGGCATCTTGCTCACTGCTACGCAACAGGATGTCGCAGCGTTCCTGGAGAATCTCCGCAACCACGATATCGATTCCCGCTCTGCCGCACGTAAGTTGAGCTGCATGCGCGGCTTCTACAAGTGGCTCCTGCTCGATCGCCGCATTCATCATGATCCGACGGTCAACATCGAATCGCCCAAAGCCTGGAAGGTTCTACCTAAATCGCTTGCCGAGTCCGAAGTCAATGCCATGCTTGAATCGGCAAATCTAGCCGCGGATCATCCACAGGCCAAGGCTACTGCCTCGCGCAACCGCGCCATTCTTGAACTACTCTATGCCGGAGGCCTTCGCGTTTCGGAAGTTACATCTCTCTCCGTCAGTGATCTCGCTCTCGATTCAGGCAGGGTTCTTGTTCGCGGCAAAGGCGATAAGGAACGCATCGTCCCTATCGGCAACGCTGCCCTCGAAGCACTCAACATCTATCTACGCGAAGGACGCCCACATTTGGCCCGCGTTCGCTACCGCGCGCATGCATCCGACGCGGCGCGTCTCTTTCTCTCAATGCGAGGAATGCCCATGAGTCGTCAGTCTGTCTGGATGCTTGTTAAGTCCGCAGATTCAAGCGCTAGTCCTCACACTCTCCGGCACAGTTGCGCCACGCACATGGTCGAACATGGCGCAGACCTGCGTTCCGTTCAAATTATGCTCGGCCACGCCGATATTTCTACTACGCAGGTCTATACACATCTTGCGCTGGGACGCCTTACTGCCGTGCACCGCCAGCATCATCCGCGCGGTCGCCGTCGTTTGGATGACGAGCTTGAAGCTGAGCCGACACCAGTGCTCGAAGAGACCGAAGCATGAGCGCCGCTCTAACCCGTCCACTTGTAGAAGAGAGTGAGGCACCACAGATTCCACCTTCGCCACTGCAGCAATTGGTCATAGGCTATTTGGGTGTGCTCGCCAATGAGCGTGGCAGCTCGCAGCACACGCTCCGCGCCTATGAGCGAGAACTTCGCGCCTTTGTGACACACACGAACGAAACACTCGGACGCGAAGCACAGCCGGCCGCCATCGAACACATGCACATCCGCGCTTATCTAGGCATCCTGTATGAGCGCGGCCTCTCTAAAACGTCAGCAGCCCGCGCACTCGCCGCGATACGAAGCTGGTTCAAGTGGCTCGCGCGCTTCGGCCATGTGCAGCAAAACGTTGCGTCTCTAGTCGCCACACCGAAGTTGCCCAAACATCTGCCGCGCGTCCCATCCATTGAGCAGATGAACCAGGTCGTCGACTCCATCGCATCCACTGACGACTCCGCAGCTGCATGGCCCGCTCGCGACGTTGTCATCTTTGAACTTCTCTACGGCTGCGGCATTCGCAATGCGGAGCTCACTGGCCTCAATCTCGCCGACATTCACTGGGCCAACGATGCCATCCTTGTGCGCGGCAAGGGTCAGAAGCAGCGCTACGTTCCTCTCGGCGATGCTGCCGCGCAGGCGATCCGCGCTTATCTAAGCGAAAGACAAGCCCGGCTCGCCGCCGCACAGCGCGGCTCCAATACGCAACCCGACGCACTACTGCTCAACCTGCACCTACGCGGCTCGGGCCGTCTCTCCACGCGCAGCGTCGCTCGCATCGTTAAACGCATCGCCATTCAGCGCGGTCTGTCCTCAGACGTGCATCCACATACACTGCGCCATGCCTTCGGAACCCATCTGCTCGAAGAGGGCGCCGATCTGCGCAGCATTCAAGAAATGCTCGGCCACGAACGTCTCTCCACTACGCAACGCTACACACAACTCACTGCCGCGCAGTTAACGCAGGTCTACGACAAGACGCATCCCCGCGCAAAGTAGCCCGGATACTGTGTCAAAACATGCTTGTCATCCTGAGCGCAGTGAAGGATCTGCTCTTCTCTTTTTCACTAAGCTTCTGCAGTGCCCGGATCAATCGTCGTCTTGATCGGATACACGGCATCCACCGGAAATCCGCCCTTTGCGCCATGTTCGCGAATCGTCGCCTCATCCGGCGCGCGGTACACGCAGAAGACCTTGTCCTGTGTCACATACGACTCGATCCACTGAATCTGCGGACCCATGGCGTTCAACACACCGCATGATGTTTGTGAGATAGCCGTCAGTTGCTCTGGCGTCAGGTTACCCGCACCGGGAATATTGCGCTCAATCAGGAATTTCGGCATTGTTCGCCTCGCTTGCAGGATTGTGCTTTTGCAAAATCGTCTGTTTGAGCGCCGGGGAAGACGACTCGACCGCTCGATGCGAACTTTATCAGTTCGTGCGCCGCTCGTGCATACAAATTCGCCGTAAAAATTCACGGCGGGACAAACGTGTTCGAGACATTACGACGCGATTGCAGCACTGTCATACCGCCGCTTAATCCACTCATACAGCGGCAGCCCCAGCAAAATCAGCCCAGTCCCAATCAGTGATCCCTGCAGATTCCCCACAAAGCTCGAATACAGCACTACCGCAGCACTCAGCACAAACACCGCCGGGAGCACCGGATACCCCCAAACCCGATATGGCCGCGTCATTTCCGGATGTTTCCTGCGATACACAAACACTGTCGTAGCCGTCAGCATGTAAAACAGCCACTCAGCAAATACCGCCAGCTCAAACAACTGCTGAAACCGCCCCAGCGCAATCAGTAGCACCGTCGACAAAAGCCCTTGAATCACCAGCGAAGTCGAAGGGCTTTTGAAACGCGGATGTATCTTGCCAAACGGAGGGAAGAACAACCCATCGCGGGCAGCGGCAAAAGGAATGCGCGCCCCCGACATAATTGTTCCATTCAAAGTTACGAAGATGCTGAGCGCCATTCCCGCCGCCCCCAGCGCCGCCCCCGCAGGTCCAGCCACCACTGACAGTGCCGCCACCGCCGGTCGCGGAGAAGCCGCAATCTGTGGTGCAGCCAGTATGTACTGGATCGCCGCATTCGTCGCCATAAACAGCGCGCCCACCACAAACAGCCCGCCAATCAGCGCGAACGGTAAATTCCGCTCCGGAGTCTTCACCTCGCCCGCCACCATCGTCAGGTCGTTCCATCCGTCGTAGGCCCATAGCGTCGCAATCAGCGCAATCATGAACCCCGTAACTCCACCAGTAGCGTGCGGCAGAGTCGTCGCAAAATTTCCCCATGAACCCGTGCTCGACGCAAAGCAAAACCCAACCACAACAAGAATCAGCACCGCCTTCAGCATCGTAAACAGCACCTGAAAATCCCCGGCTTTCTTGATGCCCAGGTAGTTCAGCCCAGTAATCAGCCACGTCATTCCGATGGCAAAGATCTGCGACCACATCACCGGCAGCAGCTCACCGTGCACACGCACCGGCAGCGCAAACGCGACCATATCCAGCCAGTGAAAGACCGCAAAGATCCCCAGCGTCCGCGCCAGGCCGCTGGTCACCGAAGCAATCGACGCCGGCTTCGCCACCGCAAACCATGTCCACATGTAGAGAAAGCCTGTGCGGTCGCCATATGCCCCGCGCAGGTAGACATACTCGCCACCGGCGTAGGGCATCATCGAGCCCAGCTCGGCATACGTCATTGCGCCGAACAGCGAGAGCAGTCCACCCACGACCCACGCCAGGTACACGAGCCCCGACGACCCCACAGCCTGCATCATCTCCGTCGGCACCAGAAAGATGCCGCTGCCGATGATGGTGCCCACTACAATCGCCATGGCATGGCTGCCGCCCAGCACGCGAGGCAGCTCGTGCGTCACTTCAGTATGGGATTGAGTCGAAGCAGCCGGCGAATTCAGGCTCATGGTTGAAACGAGAGTAGCACGCGGGAATAGATGTCTATGTTTCGCGAGCCTACAGCTTATCCAGATGCCGGAACCCGCCGGTCTCCGCAAACATCACCGCAAACAGCAGAAAGTTATACGAAGCATGCACCAGAGTGCTAGCCGCCAGCGACCGCGTCTTCAGCCGTACCGCACACAGGATCAGGCTGATGCAGTAGAGCAGCATCACCGGCCCCCATGCATTGCCCACCTGCGGCGCGTGCATTGCAGCAAACGGAGCGCTGACCAGCAGCGCTGCAAACACCATCGCACCCACACTCCACACTGGATTCCCAGCCGCATCCAGCGGTCTCGGCAACTCGTGCGTCATCTTCTCGTTCATCCAGTCCCAGGCCGTCGCAATCGCAGGCAGCAGAAATCCGCGAAAGATCAACTCCTCAAAGAAGGGAGCAATCAGCACGCCAAAACAAGCCAGTATCCACGCGTCGGTAGTCGTGCCGAACAGCTTGTCAATCGGCGCATGCTGCGGGAAGGGAAGCAGCCAATTGCCCACGATCGCCAGCAGATTGCAGATCACCGCCACGCCAAACAACAGATAGCGCAGCCGGGCCGCCGTTGCCCCATGCCAGTGCACACCTGAGAAGAATGACTTATGCCAGATCATCCGGAACAGCGGCACAGCGATCCCGATTCCGATGAGATAAATCACCAGCTCCAGCCCTAGCTCTACTGGCGTGCTCTTCGCCGCGGCGTCCAGGCCGTGCACACCGAACAATTTATCCAGCCAGTGAAAATAGAGCGCCGCGCCCAGTAGCGCCGAGCTCACCACTGCCCCGGCAATCAGCAGAATGAGAAAGAGCGTCGCGTCCAGCACATTGGGCGCGCGTGTCTGCACCACAGGCAGCGGCTCGGGCGGGGCGCTCACCAGTAAAGGCCCATCGAATCCATTGCCATTGGAATAAAACACCGGAGGCCCGGACTGAGGCTGGGGTGCAACCGATTCCGGCATCTCGGAATACAGAACAACCGGCTCCGACATCTCCGGTACAGGCGTCACTTCCGCGGATGGCCGCTCCGGCAATGCTGAGTCTGTTTCCGCCTCATGCTTCGCTGCGTCCGGCTCCGCACCCTGGTGCACGAGTCGACCCTCGGCTCTCTGGTCCGCTCCCTCGGCGGTCTCACCTTCCAACCTGGGATCTTCGCTCATGCCTCGTTTGTCCTCGCCCTTCGCGCCGTCTTGGCCTTAGCCGTTTTACTGCCGCTCGTCTTCTTCGCCGCCTTCGTACCCCTGGCTTTCGTACCCTTGTTGGACGCGGGTTTTTCTTCCGCGTTTCCGCCGGAGTTGCTTTCCACGGCAGCAACCTCCAGTATCTCCGGCATCGGATCGGCCGGCGCGCCATGCTCCGCAAAATACTTCGCCAGAAACTCCCCGGTATGCGACCCAGCCACCGCGGCCACCTGCTTCGGACGCCCTTCCGCTATCACGCGTCCGCCGTCCTCGCCACCCTCCGGCCCCATGTCGATCAGCCAATCTGCATTACGAATTACGTCGAGATTATGTTCGATTATCACAACCGAATTGCCAAGATCCGTCAACCGGTGCAGCACTTCGAGCAGTTTCCGCACATCATCAAAGTGCAACCCCGTCGTCGGCTCATCCAGCAGATACAGCGTCCGGCCCGTCTGCCGCTTTGACAGTTCGCGCGCCAGCTTCATCCGCTGCGCCTCGCCGCCAGACAGAGTCGTAGCGCTCTGTCCGAGATGAACATAGCCCAGCCCCACATCCACCAGCGTCTGCAACTTCTGCTTCAACTGCGGCACATCTTCGAGCACCGTCAGCGCATCCTCTATCGTCAGGTCCAGCACATCTGCAATCGAGTAGCCTTTGAACTTGACCGCCAGCGTCTCCTGGTTATATCGCTTGCCGTTGCAAACCTCGCATTGCACGTAGACATCGGGCAGGAAATTCATCTCAATCCGCCGCTGCCCATCGCCCTCGCAAGCCTCGCAGCGCCCGCCCGCAACGTTAAAGCTGAACCGCCCGGCCTTGTATCCCCGTTCCCTGGACTCAGGCATCATCGCAAACAGGTCCCGCAGCGGAGAAAACAACTGCGTATACGTCGCCGGATTCGACCTTGGCGTTCTTCCAATCGGCGACTGATCAATGCGAATCACCTTGTCGATCTGCTCCGCACCAGTGAGCGTATCGTGATTGCCCGGCTCCTCACGCGACCCATACAACTCATTCGCCAGCGAGCGGTACAGAATGTCATTCACCAGCGTGCTCTTGCCGCTGCCGCTCACACCCGTCACCACCGTCATCACGCCCAGCGGAAACTTCACCGTGACATCGCGCAGATTGTGTTCGCGCGCGCCGGCAATCGTGATCCACTTGCCCGTCAGCGAACGCGGCCTCGCCCGGTGCATGATGCTCATCTCGCCTGAGAGGTACTTGCCCGTCAGTGAATCCGGAGCCGCCATGATCTCCGCAGGCGTTCCCTGCGCCACCACGCCACCGCCCAGCCGTCCCGCTCCCGGCCCAAGATCCAGTACATAATCCGCCGAACGAATCGTGTCTTCGTCGTGCTCGACCACCAGCACTGTATTGCCCAGGTTGCGCAGCCGCGTCAGTGCATCAATCAGCCGCATGTTGTCGCGCTGATGCAGCCCGATCGATGGCTCGTCCAGCACGTAGAGCACCCCACGCAGCCGCGAGCCAATCTGCGTCGCCAGCCTTATCCGCTGCCCCTCGCCACCAGATAGCGTCGCCGCATTCCGGTCCAGCGACAGATAGCTCAATCCCACCTCAGCCAGAAACTCCAGCCGCTCGACCACTTCCTTGCGAATCCGCTCCGCAATCAGCGCCTCGCGCTCCGTAAACGTGAGTCCCCGCGCCGCATCCAGCGACTTATTCAACGACAGCGCCGTAAAGTCACTGATCGACAACCCGCCAACCTTCACCGCCAGCGATTCGGGCCTCAGCCGCTTACCACGGCACACCGGGCACACCGACGCAGACATGAACTGCATCATGTATTCGCGATAGCCCTCGCTCTTGGCCTCTTCGATGCCATCGCGCAGATACGCCAGAATCCCGTGAAATCCCGTCCGAGGTCCCTCGCCCTTCGGCGGCCCATAGACCAGTATGTGCTGATGCTTGTTCGGCAACTGCTCAAACGGCAGCTTCAGATCGATGCCATACCGTTGCGCCGCTACGTGAATCAGCTTCAGAAGATACTGCGACGCCGATCCCGGCCCCAGTCCCCCATCCAGCAGTGGCTTCGACCAGTCCGTAATTACCTTCGCGGGGTCGAAATCGTACAACGACCCCAGCCCATGACACTCCGGACAGGCCCCATACGCCGAGTTGAAGCTAAAACTCCTCGGTTCCAGCTTCGGCACATCCAGTCCGCAATCAGGGCACGCCATCGACGAAGAAAAAAGCTGCTCATCCTTCTCCGCCGCAGCCGAAGTCGACGAAGAGACCAGCACCAGCCCATTCGCCATCTGCAGTGCTTTGGCCACCGCAGTTTCAAGCCGTTTCTCCACACCGGCCTTCAGAATGATTCGGTCCACCACCGCCTCAATCGTATGGTTCTTCCGCCGGTCCAATGCAATGTCTTCCGTCAGTTCACGTAACTCGCCATCAATCCGCGCGCGAAATCCCTGCTGCTCCAGTTGATCCAGCAACTCGCGAAACTCGCCCTTGCGCCCCCGCACCACCGGCGCCATGATCACCACGCGCTGCCCGTCACCGAGTTGCAGAATGCGCTGCACAATCTGCTCCGCCGTCTGACGCGAAATCGCCTTGCCGCAGTTCGGGCAGTGCGGCGTTCCGACAGACGCATACAGCAACCGCAGATAGTCATAGATCTCGGTGATGGTTCCCACCGTCGATCGCGGTGAACGGCTCGTCGTCTTCTGCTCAATCGAGATCGCCGGGCTCAGTCCCTCGATGGAGTCCACATCTGGCCGTTCAATCTGATCCAGAAACTGTCGCGCGTACGCCGACAGCGTCTCAACATACCGCCGCTGTCCCTCGGCATAGATGGTGTCAAAGGCCAGCGAACTCTTGCCCGAGCCCGAAAGGCCAGTCACAACCGTCAGCGTATTCCGTGGAATGCGCACGCTGATATCGCGCAGGTTATGCTGCCGCGCCCCGCGCACCGAAATGTGGGAAATCGTCATGTTTTGAGCGGATCAGAAAGGGTGGGCGGGTAATATTCCAGGAGCGATACGGCGTCTCAACCAACCGGAATCGCTCTCTTACAATGGAACTGACCCTCTAGAGGTATTCTATTTGCCAACACCCACAGGGTCAACGAAACCGATTCTGGTGAGACAATCCTTGTCGAGGACAGCAAATCCCCCAAGTAGTCTGTCCTGTTGCCGTTAGCCGCTCAAAGTGCATCCAAGTTCTTCGAGCAGTTAAGGCAATGCAGTACGCTGTTGGAGTTGTATGCAGGATTTCTTCAATCTCGTGATGTTGATCTGCGCCGCGCTGGCTTCCATGGGTTTCGGCGTATGGGCAGCCTATGCCATCGTTCGCGCCGGTTTCGCACTCATGCACTGGCACAGTCGGCAGAGCAACCCCACCCCCGTCAGCACAGTAAAGCCCACCACCGAAGCCGCCCGCGTCTCGTAATTCGTGCTTCTGGCTCTGTGCGAAGTGTGGTAGGCCTGGGCTTCAGCCCAGGCATTAAGCCCATAAAAATTAGGCCGGGTCTTTAGACCCTGAGGCCCGCTTTTTTGTGATTCATCGAACGGTCTTTTCCATGGTTTCGTTCTTCGTTGAATCCTCAGCCCATCCAATTTTGGCACTAAGATAACTATTGGGAGGGGATAAGCACGTGCCTGCATGGCGTCTACTGGGCGAATTACCTCAAGCATCGATCCGCGAAGAGATGCGGGCTCAATTCATTGGTGAATGGAACCCATGGGCCACGCATTGGTTTCCACTGAGTGAACTCCCGATTGTGATGTCCGATCCGCGAAATCCAGCTCTTCGCTGCCATGTCAAAACATATGAAACCAGTATTTCTATGGGACGAAGACGGTTCGCCGCAGTTTTGCTCGATGGCATCTGGCGAATCTATGTCCCCGCCGTGACAGGTGAATCTGGAGCTTTTGAAGCTTCTAAACCCCTTTTTGAGGGATTTTGGAGAACAGCAGATACCACAAGCCAAGGAAGGGTCGGTAATCCTGATTGGCCGGTTCCGGATTCTGGATGGACAGGCAGGGAAGTCTTTCTTGCGTCGCTCGATCACGTTGAGCAGACAGCGAAAAGGATTGCCTACCGAGGGTATTCCAGTTGCCGTATTTGCGGTTGCAGAAATGGAGACATGGAATATCAATTTATGGAATGGGTCTGGCCTTCTGGCTTTCGGCACTACGTTGATGAACATCACGTGCGGCCTTCTGTGGAGTTTCAGAACTTCATATCGCAATGGGCTAGGTAATGTCGGTCATACTCTCTTATAAGGGCTTCTGTTCGGCTTCCAGCCGCGGCGCAAACCGCGCCCCCGCAAACAACAATACCGCCGAAACCACCATCGTCACCAGGGTCAACCCCAACCCCGTCCTCAGCCCGCCATTCTTAGTCGCCCACCCCGAAATAGCCCCAATAATCTGCGGCGAAAACGTATCCCCCAGCATGTGAATCAGAAACAGATTCACCGCAATCGCCGTCGACCGCACCTCTGCCCCCACCGAGTTCACAATCGCCGCATTCAGCGGCCCGGTATTCAGAAACAGAAAAAACTCCGCCCCCGCCAGCGCCGCCACCGACCACTTCGCGGGACCGAAAAACACCAGCGCCGCCAGCGGCAACGTCAAAATCATGCTCCAAGCCGACACCAGGTAAAGCGCCCGATGATCGCGCTTCAACCACATCTGTGCCACCCATCCACCAATGGCGGTGCCCAGCAGGCCATCGGCCACCGTAATCGCCCCAAGAACCGTCCCCGCCTTACCCACTCCCATCCCCGCAAACCGGTGCAGAAACGTCGGCATCCACGTCGAAATCCCACCCATCGCAAACACCAGCATCGCCATGCCCAGCGTCGCGCATAGAAACCCAGCGTTCCTGAACAGCCCCGCAGAGTTTCGCCACATCTCCTCACGCGAAGGCTTCACCTCACTCGCATGTCCTTCTGCCCCACCCCGCACCGGCTCCTTCGCCCAGATCCAGTAAGCCGCCGCCACCAGCAGCCCCGGAATCGCCCCCACAAAAAACGGCGTCCGCCAGCCATACCGCTCGCCCAACTGCCCGCCAATCAGATATCCCAGCGCCGCCCCCACCGGAATCGCCAGATAAAAAATCGACAGAACCCGATTCCGGTCCCGTGCCGGAAAATAATCAGAAATCACCGCCGGCGCAAAAATCGTAAACGTCGCCTCACCCACCCCCACCAGCGCATGCCGAAAATACAGCGTCCAGTAGTCGTGCACAAAGTAGGTAAACAGAGTCGCCAGGCTCCACAGCACAGCTCCCACGACAATCAACGGTTTCCGCCGGAACCGGTCTCCCAGCCAGCCCGTCAGCGGGGCCGTGCACATGTAGGTGATAAAGAGCGCCGTCGTCAGCGCCCCCATCGCCTGGTCTGAAACCTTGAACTCCGCCTGGATCAGCGGCTGCGTCCCCGGCAAAATATACCGGTCGATAAAATTCAGCAGATTCAGCGCCAGCAACAGACAAAGCGCCGTCAGCGCAGCGCTGCTCGCTTTGTCCGGCGCAACCTCTTCGTGCCTGTTTATGTCCGCGGGAGTCGCCACCTACGCAGCTTATCCGACCTCCCTCCACCGCGCCACACCAGCCAGCCTTATTCCACTGCTCCAGCCTCCCGCAGCAGCGCAATGCACCGGTTCTCCGTCTGCCCCGGATGCTCACCAGGAAACCGCATCGCATACCCCAGCGCCGTACACTCCATCACTTCACCCGGAGCTTCATAATGCCCCGGCACTTTCACGCGAAGATTTACATCCGCACCCCGCTCCACAAGCAACCGCGCCACCGGCAGCCCATGATTCCAGAACTGCGTCACCGCATGAAACAACGGCGTCTGGCCGCCCACGCCGTTCTCGTCCACATCTGCGCGCACATTCACATCCGCTCCTCGATCCAGCAATAGCCGTGCCGCCTCGACATTTCCATACTCCGCCGCCACATGCAGCAGCGTCGCTCCACGCATCGTGAGCGTCCTCCCGCCAGTCGCGCCAAAATCCAGATCATCAAACCGCCATCGCACCAAGTCCGGTTCCAGATCAATCATCCCCGACAGCTCGTCCAGACGATTCCGCAGCAGCGCCATCAACGCCGGATTGTCATGCCGAGTCTCCGCACCCGCCGCCAGCAGCACATCGATGCATTCCGCCAGCTCCTCACTCCGCGAATACGTCCCGATCACATAATCCAGCGCGTTTGTCGGATATTTCCTTCCCGGTCTCGCACAGTTCGGATTAGCCCCATGCTCCAGTAGCCATCGAATCGCTACCGGCTGCACCGACTCGCAGGGCGCAAAGATGATCGGAAAATATCCATCCCACTCCGCATTCACATCCGCGCCATGCTCCACCAGCAGCTCCATCATCGGCACGCGATCGCCTCGAAGCGCCGCCCTCATCAGCGGACCGTCCCCGCCCTGGTGCACATCCGATCCGTTCTCAAGCATCCATCGGGCCATCTCCAGCCGCACCGGGGTGGGCGGCTCCCACGGCACCCGGCACTCTGCCACCCAAGTCAGCGGCCCGCTCTTTCCATACCCCAGCGGAGCCCGATGCAGTGCGGGATTCCGCCGCATCATCGCCTTCACGCGCTCAAGATCGTTCGTATCAATCGCCTGCTTTAGCTCACCCACCTCGGTCAGAGATTCCACATGAGCCTTCAGCTTCGGCCAGCTAGCAAATCCGTACCGTCGCGCCACAAGAAACAGCGCCTCAGCCCGCGCCGCAACCGCGCCGGTTCGCAGCAGATCCCGCGCCTCATCTTTCAAATGGCGCAGATCGGGCTTATCAGGAAGAGAAACAGTAGGTCGTTCAGAGAAGGGAAGAGAAGTGTCCTGCGGATCGTCAGCCATAGCGGCCTCCTTTCGTTGCAACCGCCCGGCGTCCGCACATCGGGCTGAAAGAAGACTCGCGAAATTGTAAATCCTGCTCGGGTGGGCTTCTACCCTTTCCGCGGACGGATGCGCCCCTGAAACGCTACCAGCATCCTAGCACAAACATGGTTTTTCACCGCGAATTTGCAGCAGCGGTGCAAGGCCGTAACGTCTCTGAGTGCGCTCCAGCAAGCCCACCGGCATTCATGTCAAAAACCAGCTTTACATTGTCCGTCCGCATTCCCACCGGACCGTTCAGATCCGCACCTTCAGGACCAACCGCGCCCGTCCAGACCTCGGTCTGATCTACAAACACGCGCAGCTCATCGCCTTTCATCGCCGCAGAAAAGGTGTGGCTGTCGCCGTTCCTCAATCGCGGCACAGCAGTACTCCTGATCGGCTTGATGTTGGTGTAGCCGCTGTTGCTACACTGCGAGCTCTTCGTCATTCCCATGTTCCGCTTCACTGAAACTACCAGCTTCGATTCCGGCTCAACCCGCCACATGGCATAGATCACATTGCATGGATCCTGATAGCGCAGATCCAACCCAAACTGCAATCGCAGCGCGCCCGATCCCAATTGCGAAATTTCGCCCGTCGGCCCCATATAGGTGAAATGAGTCTCGATCGACTGCGGCTTGGTCAAATTCACAAAAGCCCGCATCTTCTCTGACTGCGTTTGCAGCCGTCCATCTCCCATGGCCGTCACCGACCCCTCTGTTACGCAGATATCCTTGCGCTCCACGCGAACAGTTTTGTCACTCAGTTGCGCCTGCCCCAGCAACATCATCAACGGCAATGCATATCCAGCAAAGGAAAAGCTCCACATACCCGTCACCTCGCGCGGAAAACTGCGGAATTACTGCCTGTCCCGTGTCCCCGATGCTGGATCATTTGCCGTCAGAAAGCTCAAAATCTCCTGCATCACCCGCTCACCCTGATCTGTCTGAAAAAGAAACTGCGCGTGCGCCGAACCCTCCAGCACAATCAACCGCTTCGGCTCCGGAGCCTTGCCAAACTGCTTCTGAATCCCCGGCAGGCGCAGCTCCTTATCGCCATCGGCATCCTGCCGCGCCACAATCCACAGAGTCGCCGAGTGCAGCTTCTCCGCTGGTTCTTCCGGCGCGGCACCCAGCATCACCACGCGCTCTATTTCGCCCGGCTGCGAGGCAATAGACGCGTCGCCCACCGCCCATCCACCTAGGCTCCCGCCCACTGCTGAGATGTGCTTTGCCCCGCTCGCCCGTAGGTAGCGCACCGCCGCCAGCACATCCAGCTTGAGCGGAGCACTCATAACATCGGTATCGCCCGGCCCATGCGATTTCCCATATCCGCGAAAATCGATCGCCAGCACGCGAAATCCCGCCGCCTTAAGCCGTTTCGCCTGCGCAGCCCAGCTTTCCTTGTTAAATTGTCCGCCATGCGCCAGCACCACGGCCCGCTCACCATTTCCGTACAGATCGGCGTATACCACGCCGCCATCCGAGGTCGGAAACGAAACCGTAGTCTGCGCCCCGGCAAAACCGGCGCCTGCCAGCATTACGAAAAGAACACACAGTCGTAGCACGCAGCCACTCTACCACTGCTTCCACAAACTAAATCGAAGCTTTAGGAGCAGCCGCGCACTTCATAAGAAAAATCAGCTCTGCGGCCTCGGCCACCGCGCTTCAACCGTTGTCGAAATCCCACCGCGCGGCCGGAAGATTCCCTTCACCACCGCCCACACCGGGTCGCACGCCTTCACCATGTCCTCCAGCACTTGGTTCACCACGTTCTCCTGAAAAATTCCCAGGTTCCGGTAGCAAAACAGATACTCCTTCAATGACTTAAGCTCGGCGCAGCGTTCGCGCGGCATATACCGGATCGTCAGCACCCCAAAGTCCGGCAGTCCTGTCTTCGGACACACCGAGGTAAACTCCGGGTCGTCAATTTCAATCTCATATCCCGGAAACTGGTTCGGCCAGGTTTCAATTGCAGGAAAATTAAAATCGAGCCCTGCCCGGGCATGCTCATCCGTATAGCGTTTTTCAACTGTCATGATTCGATTGTATGTGTCCTTCGATTTCCAGGAAATCTTCACAACTCCAGCTCATGACTACTGCAGTGTCTAAAATGCAACCCTCGCGCAATCTCCTGCACCCAAACCCATGGGAATGAGTCCTATATACTGACCTTCGGCTGATTTACTTTGAACCGAGCCCTAAACGCAACGTCTCTCGAACCGTACAGGATCGTCGTTTTACATGGCAGAGACAACCAGTAGACAGATAACGGGCCGGGTTTGGCTCTGGATCGGCGCGGCAGTTTTGCTCGTCGTCATCTTCTTTGTTGCACGTAACATGACACGTGACCGCACGCCTGTTCACGCAGCTACCGCTTCCCGGACCGAGCTTTATAGCACCGTGCCAACCAACGGCATCGTTGAGCCAGTCGAGAATTACGAGTACCACGCTCCAGCCGCGACGTCCGTTCGTGTCATCTATGCCCAGCAAGGGCAGGCCGTTAAGGCGGGTACAGTTCTCATGCAGCTTGACGATGTCTCCGCCCGAGCTCGCGTCGCCACCGCGGAGAGCGCTCTCGCCGCCGCCCAGGCTACGCTTGACGCTACGCGCAATGGTGGCAGTTTTCAGGAACAGCAATCGCTTGACTCCAGCATCTCTCGCGCACGGCTGGATCTTGCGGATGCGCAGCGTCAACTCGCCGCCCTGCAGAAACTCCAGGCATCCGGTGCAGCCTCGGCTAGCGAAGTAGCTGCCGCGCAGCAGCGGGTCGCCCTCAATCAGGACAACCTCAATTCCTTCCAGACCCGCCAGCAGGCGCGCTACGCTCCCGTTGAGCTTCAGCGAGCGCAGTCAGCAGTTTCCGATGCCCAGGCCAACCTCACCGCCGCCCGCGCCATCCTCAACCAGATGTCCTACAGTGCGCCCATCGACGGGACCGTATACTCCATTCCAGTTGGGCGCTCCGATTACGTTGAAGAAGGCAAACTGCTCCTGCAGATGACCAACCTAAGCCATCTCCGCGTCCGCGCCTACTTCGACGAGCCGGAAATCGGCGGCCTCAAGATCGGGCAGAAGATCGCTATCGTATGGGACGCTCGCCCTGGCCGCGAGTGGCACGGTCACATCACCCAGGTCCCGTCAACCATCATCACCTACAACACGCGAAATGTTGGTGAGGTTCTCGTTGCTATCGATGATCCAGATGGCGGCCTGCTTCCAGATACCCACGTTACCGTCACCGCAACCACCTCCAGCGCGCCCAATAGCCTCACTGTTCCGCGCGAGGCTCTGCACAGCGAAAATGGCAAGCCGTACGTCTACCGCATCGTGAACGATAGCCTCGTGCGCACTTCGGTTGTAACCGGCACGCTTAATCTCACCGATGTCGCAATTACCTCCGGTCTCAAAGACGGAGACGTCGTCGCGACCGGCAGCCTCAATGGCCTCCCACTCGAAGATGGCCTGCCCATAAAGGTTGTGCGGTGAGGGACATTGTATCCATTGCGTCGTGCGTTCGCTGCGTACGTTTGTCAATTCTTATCCTGCTTGCTTTACTGATTCGGCCTCTTCGTGCGGCAGATCTGGTCACGGCCGAAGCGGATCTCCAGGCTGGCAAAGCGGACGACGCCATCTCGCTCCTCAGTGCAGCCCTCCGCGCCAACCCGAGCGATCCGGAAGCCAACAACCTTCTTTGCCGCGTCGATTTCACCCTGAAGCAATTCGACCAGGCCTCCTCATACTGTGAAAAAGCTGTCCAGCTTCGTTCCGAGGACAGCAACTACCACCTCTGGTTTGGCCGTGCTCTCGGCGAACGCGCTGACCGCGCCTCCTTCATGAACGCCTTTTCGTTAGCCAAACGTACTCGCGCCGAACTCGAAACCGCCGTCCATCTCGATCCACATAATGGCGACGCTCTATCTGACCTGGGCGAGTTCTATAAAGAGGCTCCCGGAGTCGTTGGCGGTGGTATCGACAGGGCTGAAGATATTGCTAGACAACTCGACTCCGTTGAGCCTCCGCGTGCCCACATTCTCCGCGCCGAGATTGCAGAGAAACAGAAAGACCTCGCCACCGCCGAGCGCGAATACAAGGCCGCTGCCTCCGGTGCACATCCCGCCTTCGGCTGGATGCAGCTCGGTAGCTTCTATCGTCGCCAGCAGCGCTGGGAGGATATGCTAGATGCCGTCAAAAGCGGCCAGTCCGCAGCTGCTCATGACCGTCATGCCGGCGAAGCCCTCGTAAACGGAGGCTCTGTCCTGTCACGTGCCAAACGTAATCTAGATCTTGCGATTCAGCTCTACGAGACCTATCTCTCGTCGTCCATCAAGGTCGAGCAGGCCCCGGCATTCGATATCCTGATTCGTCTCGCCAAACTTCGCCAGCAGACCGGCGATGCAGCCGGAGCGCAACGCGACAGGTCCGCTGCTCTGGCCCTCGCACACGACTATAAATCCGCTCAGGAACTGAAGCCTTGAACGCAAGACAGCAGAGGACAACCCGCTCCACGTCAAGCCTGCCCTCAACACACAAGGCTACGCTCCCTTGCGTCTGTTTTGCTTTGTTTCTCGTCTCCGCCGCATGGCCCGCTTCGGCCCAGGTATCGCTAGGTACAGTTATCGCCCTCGCCCAGCGCAACAGCACCTCGGTCCGCATCGCTCAAGCCGATCTCGATAAGGCTAACGCTGTTCTCCGTGAAACCAAAGACGTCTACATTCCTAACTTCGTCATTGGCTCCAACGTAGGTCCGCCCTCCATCGGCTTCACCTTTGGATCGCCCTCCATCGCGAGCGCCACCATGCAATCGTTAGTGTTCAGCTATTCGCAGGGTCAGTACATCAAGGCGGCTCGTGTCGGCATTGAGGCCGCAACCCTCGGCCTCAAGGACGCAAAAGAGCAGGTGGCTCTCGACGCCTCGACGTATTTCATCGAGCTAGACACTGTGAATCGCGAGATCGAAGCCGCCCATCAGCAGGCCGAGTTCTCCCAACATCTCATTGAAATTGAGCAGCAGCGGACCGACGCCGGCGTTGATCCCTACAGTGACCTGCTTCAGGCGCGTCTCACAGCTGCTCAGCTCAAACTGATTTTGCTGCGTTTGGAAACCCGCTCGGAGACAGACCGTGCGCAGCTGGCAGCCCTTACCGGCCTGCCTAAAGACACTATCGTTCCTGACCACGCCAGTATCCCAGCCATACCCGCCATCAAGGCAGACGAAGCTCAGCCAGTCAACTACGGCGTTCTGTCCTCGCAGTCAGAAGCCCACTCCAAGGCCCTCCAGGCCGAAGGCGACGAGATGGCCACGCGCATCCGTCCTCTCATTGGTTTCGGAGCCCAGTACAACCGCGACGCGACCTCGCTCAATAACTACAACACCTACTTCGGCAAAGAAGGTCAGAAGTTCAAGGCTGACAACTTCAGCGCGGGATTTTCCATCCAGATACCTATTTGGGATTTCTCCAAGCGTTCCAAATCGCGCGAAACAGCCGCAGAATCTCTCCGTGCCAAAGTAGAAGCCGAACAGGCTCAACGTCAGAATGACGTCCAGATCGCTACGCTCGACGCAAACATCCGCGAATTGGATGCCATGGCCGAAATCGCTTCGCTCAAGCAGCAAATCTCTGCTGAACAGCTCAAGGCCGTCCAATCGCAGCTCCAATACGGCAACGGCGCAGGCTCCGAGCCCGGGGCAACACCCCAGCTTTCACCAAAGGCCGAGCAGCTCGCCCGCATCGACCAGAGCCAGAAGACCATCGACTCCCTCGACACCGGTTTCGACCTCGCCAAAGCCCGGCTCGGCTTGCTTCGCGCCCTCGGCCACATCTCTGAATGGCTCGATGAGTTGCAGATTCGTGAACCTGCAGCCCCTGCGAAGTAATCAAAAGACAAACACGATTCCGCCCTCAAAATTCGCCAAACTGGTAGAATAATCAGGATGTCTATGCCCTTGAAGACGCTGTTTCTCAATCCCCCTTCGTTCGAGAATTTCGACGGCGGCGCAAGTTCGCGCTGGCCTGCAACCCGCGAAATCGAGTCCTACTGGTACCCCGTGTGGCTCGCCTATCCGGCTGGCATGCTTGAGGGTTCGCGACTGCTCGACGCCCCGCCGCATCACGTAAGCGCCGAGGAAACCATCGAGATTTGTAAGAGTTACGAGTTTCTCGTTCTCTTCACCTCGACCGTGGGTTGGGAAGGGGATCAGCGCCTCGCCGAGGCCATCAAGGCCGCAAACCCCTCCATCAAGGTCGCTTTTGTCGGACCGCCGGTGACCACTTCGCCCGACAAAGCCCTCAACGAGTGCAGCGCCCTCGACTTCATCTGCCGCCGCGAGTTCGACTACTCCGTCGTCGAGTTCGCCCAGGGCAAGCCTCTGAACGAAATCCTCGGCATCAGCTACAAGGTCGACGGCAAGGTCGTGCATAATCCCGACCGTCCGCAGGTCGAAGACCTCGACGCCATGCCCTGGGCTACCAAGATCTACAAGCGCGACATGGATGTGACCCGGTACAACGTACCGTTCCTTCTGCACCCCTATATCGCGCTTTACTCCACTCGCGGATGCCCCGCGCAATGCACCTTCTGCCTCTGGCCGCAAACCCTTTCTGGCCACGCATGGCGTAAGCGCTCCACCGATGACGTAGCCGCTGAGCTCGCCTGGGCCAAGCAGAACTTCCCCGAGGTCAAGGAATTCTTCTTCGACGACGATACCTTCAACATCCAGAAGGCCCGCACCGTCGAGCTCTGCGCCAAGCTCAAGCCCCTCGGCCTTACCTGGTCCTGCACCTCGCGTGTCACCACTGACCGTGAGACTCTCAAGGCCATGAAGGAAGCAGGTTGCCGCTTGCTCATCGTCGGTTTTGAGTCCGGCGATCCGCAGATCCTCAAGAACATCAAGAAGGGCGCCACCGTCGAGCGCGCCCGCCAGTTCGCCAAGGACTGCAACGATCTCGGCCTCGTCATTCACGGCGACTTCATCCTCGGCCTGCCCGGCGAAACCAAAGAGTCCATCCAGAACACCATCAATTTCGCCAAGTCGCTGGACGTTGAAACCATCCAGGTTTCCATCGCCCACGCCTATCCCGGCACCGAGTTCTTCGATTATGCCGAGAAGAACGGCTTCATCACCAACCATGACGCCATGAGCGACGCAGGCGGCCACCAGATGGCCCACATCGAGTATCCCGGCTTGCCCAAGGAATACGTCCTCGAGATGGTCCACAAGTTCTACGACGCCTACTATTTCCGTCCCAAGGCGGCCTTCCGCGTCATCTGGAAAGCCGTCGTCAACCGCGATGTGCCGCGTCTCTACGTAGAAGCCAAAGCCTTCCTCAAGCTGCGCGCCCAGCGCAACAAGATGGTCAAGGACGCCAAGAAGCTGCAGGGCAAATCTCCCGACCCCGTCAGCGCAGGCGCGTAGGACCCTTCAGAACTGAACCTCCGGGCCTGGGTATCGCATCAGAAACCCAGGCCCGGTAATTTTTGGCCTGCTAGTACGTCCCATACATGACAATTTTCGGCGCTTCGCCTGCGGCCCTGTTCCTACTCGTTGCACGCAGCCATCCGCCAGGAGTTTTTCGCTGAAACACGCCCTCAAACCGAGCCAGTACTTCATCCTGTTCCTCGTCGCCATCTGCGCGCCTCTCGGTGATACCTGTCTCTCGCGCGGCATGAAGCCGCTGCCTCCCATCACCCTATCCCACCCGCTCGACCTCATCTCCGCAGTCTTCACCCCATGGATCGCCGCAGGCATAGCGCTCCTCATCGGCTTTTTCGCCAGTTACCTCACCGCGCTTTCGTGGGCCGACCTCACCTTTGTCCTTCCGGCCACCGCCTTCGGCAATGTCATTGTCGCCCTGCTTTCGCGCTTTTGGCTGCATGAATCAATCTCCCCAACCAGGTGGGCCGGCATAGCCCTCATCACCATCGGCGTGGGATTCGTCGCCCAGGGGCCATCCCGTACAGAAACGGCGATTGAAAAGTCTCTTAATTCTCACGCACATCCAACTGAAGCCAGCGAGGTTCACACCCGATGATCCTCGCGCAGATTGCAAGTCAGGCAGAACAGACGTCCCCCAGCGCGCTTATGGCTACAGCCATGATCGCTGCCGTAGTCCTTTCGTCCACCACGGGCGAAGTTCTCACTGCTGCTGCCATGAAATCAATTGGCGATCTCGACGATATTCGCGCCCACTCCGGTCTTAAAGGGGCCATCCGCGCCGTTGTGACGTGTCCGCTCTTTTTCGCAGGGGTCACTTTTCTTGCCCTGGCCTTTTTTGCGCTTCTTTTTGCGCTCAATCACCTGAACCTGAGTCTCGTCGCCCCGGCCTCCGCATCACTCACCCTAGTCACCAATGCCATCGCGGGCAAAATATTCCTCAAAGAAAACGTAGACCGCCGCCGCTGGACAGCCGCTGCTCTTGTTTGCATCGGCGTATATCTCCTCGCCCACTGATTTCCGGAGTTCAGAGAGTCGGTCTCAAAATCAATATCTTCTGATCTCATGAGGACTATTTCTTCATGGATCTCATGCATGGGCTGCTTCAACTTTGGAGAAACATTTGCGTTCAATGGCAGGAAGACGCAAGGCGAGAGTAACAGCGCGGAGGGCCATGAAGGCGAGCATTGCGGCCCAGAGGCCGTGATTGCCGAAGCGGGCTGAGAGGAAGATGGCGAGCAAGAGGTAGCCGAGGAAAGAGAGCAGCATGCTGTCGCGCAGCTCGGGGGTGCGGGTGGCGCCGATGAAGACGCCGTCGAGGAGGAAGCTCCAGACGGCGATGAGCGGCAGGGCGATGAGCCAGGGCAGGTATTGCGCTGCGAGGATGCGGATGGGTTCCTGATTGGTGAAGAGGGCGATGACCTGATGGCCGAGGGCCAGGTAGGCAAGCGAGATGAATGCGGCGACGGTGAAAGCGGAGACGGAGCAGGCTTTGAGGACGGAGCGGTAGTCGGTGAGGCGCTGTGCTCCGATGGCCTGGCCGACGAGTGCTTCGGCGGCGTTGGCGAATCCGTCGAGGCCGTAACCTGCGATCCAGAGGAAGTTGATGAGGACAGAGTTGGCGGCGAGGATGGCGTCTCCGCTGCGTGCCCCGGTGCGTGTGAACCAGACGTAGGCTCCGACGAGCGAGAGGGTACGGAGAAGGATGTCGCGATTGAGCGCGAAGAGGTGACGCAGGCTGGGGCCGTGGATGAGCTGGGTCCAGCGCAGGTGGGAGGGATGCGCTCCTAAGGCGAGCATGAGGGCGATGCCGATCAGGAAACCGGACCACTCGGCGGTCATGGTGGCGGTGGCGATGCCAGCTACTCCCCAATGCAGGTGGAGGACGAGTGCGAGGGCAACGGCGACATTGACGACGTTGATGGTGGCCTGGAGGATGAGGGCGGTGCGGGCGTGCTGGCGACCTAGAAGGTATCCGAGGATGGTGTAGTTGGCGAGTGCTGCCGGGGCGGACCAGATGCGGATAGTGCAGTAGATGAGGGCGTTGTGGCGGACTTCGGAGCTGGCTCCGAGGAGGGTGAGCGCGAAGGAAATGAGTGGGCGCTGGAGGATGAGGATGATGGCTCCGATGAGGAGCGCGGTGAGCAGGGCGCGGCCGAAGTGATGGATCTGGGCGTCTTCGTCTTGTGCGCCGTGGGACTGGGCGACGAGGCCGGTGGTGGCCATGCGGAGGAAGCCGAAGGTCCAGTAGATGGAATTGAAGAAGATGCCGCCGATGGCGACTCCGCCGAGGGCTGCGGGACCGGGGAGATGGCCGGAGAGCACGGTGTCCACTGTGGAGAGCAGTGGTTGGGTGAGGTTGGAGAGGATGAGGGGGATGGCGAGGAGGAAGACTCGCCGGTACCAGTAGGGCATTGGAAAGATTGTAAATATCGATAACCTCGTAATTAAGAGGAGAGATATTTACTGTAAGCGAGTGATTGTACCGTTGAGGTAGCGAGGGATTTAATGAATGATTCAAACTCTGCGAGGGCAGTAAATTGACGGATTAGAGTAGGCGGTGCATTGTCTGATCCTTCCTGTATCACCACACGACCGCCGGTAGATAGGTAGCGTTTGGCCACGTTCAAAATGACATTTAGATAGACATTAGCTTCCATGCTTTGAATATCCATCGCGTTGATCGTCAGTTTGCTCATACACTCTTCCCTGTAAAGATTGAAATCCGAATTCACAGTTTTGGACAACCCAGCCCCCAGCGGCAATTTTATTGAGTCTTCGCGACAAATATTCTCGTAGCGGCATTGTTTGCGCGGATCAACTTGTAGTGGTCGTGAGTCCCCGGTTTGATTTCGACAATCCATTCGCAGAGGGGGTCCGCTTTTGACTCAGTGAATCTCACCGAAATCACTTCGTCATCGTTGGCGAGTGTATTCTTCTTCACAGCAAACCATTGCGCTTGAATGCTAGGTATGTCCAGGAGTTTCGTGGGGCATAGCTGGCCTTCACAAGATTGATGGCATCGCTCGTTGGCGAACCATCATTACGTTCGAAAAAGATGCTGCTTGGGTCTAAGCTGGCTTGAGTTTCATCGTCTTTCGAACTGAGCTCGAACAGATTGGTTGCGGCTGCATTCAGTGGGCGAAGATCAATGAAGTCTGCGGTGGTACGGTCGTAGGACACAAGCCACTTGCATTTCACATTCCCCGACGGGCTCTCAAAGTCGACTTCAAAACAGGTTGTTTCCGCGGGATTGTTGCAGTCCATTAGGTTCCGGCTGCTCGACCACTCACCTGACGCCATTTCCGACGGCAGTCTCTCGAGTGCGTAATAGCTGGGAGTCGCCGTTGTCTGGACTCTTGCTTGCGCGTCTAGCCGCTTGATCTCATACGTTTCAGATTTCCAACCGGGCTCCGAGTCGTCAAAATGTGCAATGCTGAGCGCTAAAACTCCAATTACTAGACAAATAAAGATCGCAGCTTGTGCACTGCGAATTCGCGCTGTCTGCATACGCTCGACCTTAGTTGATCTTTAGGCGACCCGCAAGCATTGCATTCTGGATAAGTGATTTCTTCGGATCTAAGCATGAGGTCGCTCCTGGAACGCCCATTGTGCGAAAAAGCTGTATTCGTTCAGTCGTGTTCGGAGGGTTGGCCTTCTTTGGATTCGTTGCTGCTGTTACTGGGGACCATGGTGTAGTCGTATGCGACTTTGTTCATGAAGACGTCTGAGCGGAGGACGTTGGGGTCGAGGCCGGGGGATGGGGGGAGTTGGGTGATTTCGCGGTCGGTTTCGGGGTCGCGGGGCAGGGAGCGGGTGTATTCGCTGCGGAATTTGTGGCCGCAGGCGGAGTAGAGGGTGACGATGATGGTCCAGTTCTTGTCGTCTTTGAGCAGGCGCTCGTGGATCTCTACTTTTTTGTCCTGCATTTTGCTGAAGATGCGGCCGAAGGAGTCGAGGCCGAGCTCGACGCCGTCGAGGGTTTCTACGACGTGTCTGCCGTTGACAGAGATGTTGATGGCTTCGGCTGGGGATGGAGTTGAGGTCAGTACGAAGGCTTCCTGTTTCCAGGTGGAGGTGCCGTCTTTGGCGTGTTCGGCGGGGTCGCCGTAGGCTTTGGTGAACTGATCGAGCGGTGCGCCGGGGATGGTGAGGGGTTCGATGAGCTCGCCGGGGCTGGTGATGAAGTCTTCCTGGCAGCCATCGACGTGGAGGGATTTGGTGTTGCTGTGAGGGGCGGTGAGGGAGCGGGCGGTATAGGTAGCCTTGGGCCGGTAGAGCCAGTAAACGTAAGCGCCTGCTCCGGCGAGCAGTAAGAGGGCGGCGGCGATCCAGGCGCGGTAGTCGAGCATGACAGGGGTCAGAGATCAGGTTTCAGGGATCGATATTCTCTTTGAGTTTAGAGACGTTGAGCCATCGCGAAAGGGGTAACGAATTTCAGGACCACGGATGGACTGTTACGCCGCCGTGGATGCGGGATTGTAGGGTGTCTTCGAAAAACATGTAGGGGTGGGCTGGGTCGAGGGCGCTGACTTTGTTGAGCCTGTCGCGTAGCTCTTGCGGCAGATCGAAATCGAGTGAGGCGAGGTTGTCTTCGAGCTGCGTTAGGCTGGTGGCGCCGATGAGCGTGGAGGTGATGCCGGGCTGGGTTGCGGCCCAGTGGAGGGCGACTTGTGCCATGGAGCGATTTAGTTGTTTCGCAATGGATTCGAGTGCGTCGATGATGCGCCAGTTGCGCTCGGTGAACTTTTCGAAGACTGGATTGGTTGTGCCTTTCAGGACTTCGAGACGGCCTTTGCCGCCTTCGGTGGTTTGATCGCGGCGATACTTGCCGGCGAGGAAGCCGCTGGCGAGAGGGCTCCAAGGGCAGACGGCTGCGCCGAGATGCTGGGCGGCTGGGATGTGCTCGCGCTCGATGGTGCGCTCGACGAGGGAGTATTCAAGCTGCAGGGCGATGGGTTTGGAGAGGCTATGGCACTCGGCGAGTGTGGCGGCGCGGGCGTAGTACCAGGCGGGAACATCGGAGAAGGCGTAGTGGCGGATCTTGCCTGCGCGCACGAGGGTGTCGAGGGTTTGGATGACCTCTTCTACTGGAGTTACTTTGTCCCAGGCGTGGAGCCAGTAGAGGTCGACGTAATCCATGCCGAGGCGTTTGAGGGAACCGTCGAGGGCGCGGTAGATGTTCTTGCGGCCGTTGCCACCGGCGTTGGGATTGCCCTGGGTGAGATTGAAAGTGAATTTAGTAGCGATTACGAGCTTGTCGCGCAGGCCGGTTTCGGCGACGAAGCGGCCGAGGATCTCTTCGCTTTTGCCTTCGGCGTATCCATCGGCAGTGTCGATGAAGTTGCCGCCGGACTCGATGTAGCGGTCGAAGATGGCGCGTGAGACTGCATCATCGGAGCCCCAGCGGTTATTGCCGTAGGTCATGGTGCCCAGGCAGAGCGGGCTTACACGCAGGCCGGAGCGGCCGAGGGTAATGTATTCGTTCATGCGCAGGGTCATTGAGGTTCCTCAATGGAAGAGTATTTGATTATGCGGCTGAGAAAAGCCGGGATAATGTCCCGGCCTTATCTTTGGATAACTTGTGAAGGTTTATTGGTGAGCTGGCTGGCCTGCTGGTAGTTCGCTGGGCGGAATGACGGGCAGATCACTGGGTGTTGGTTCTTCGAGGGCTTTGGGAGCGCGTTCGAGGGCGAGCTTGAGTACCTCGTCCATCTGATCCACGAAGTGGAGCTTCATGTTGTTCTTGATGGTGTCGGGAAGGTCGGGGATATCGCGCTCGTTGTCCCGCGGCAGGATGGCTTCGAAGACTCCGGCGCGCTGGGCGGCTAGGAGTTTCTCTTTCAGGCCGCCGATGGCAAGGACTTTGCCGCGCAGGGTGATTTCGCCGGTCATGGCGATGTCGCGGCGGACAGGGATCTTTGCCAGTGCCGAGGCGAGCGCGGTGGCGATGGTAATGCCTGCGGAGGGACCGTCCTTGGGGATGGCGCCTTCGGGAACGTGCAGGTGGAGATCGACGTTGCGGTAGAAGTCGCGCTGCAGGCCGAGGGCTGAGGCGCGGCCACGAATGTAGCTGAGGGCGGCTTGCGCCGACTCCTGCATGACGTCGCCGAGTTGGCCGGTGATGGTGAGCTTGCCTTTGCCGTCGAGCACCTGCACTTCGGTGGTGAGGATGCTGCCGCCTACTTCGGTCCAGGCAAGGCCGGTGACGAGGCCGACTTCGGGGCTGTCGTGGACTTCAGAGCTGCGGAAGCGGGCGACGCCGAGGAAGTCGGAGATGTTGTCTCCGGTGATTTCTTCGTGATGCTTTGCGCCATTCTTGACGACACGGCGTGCGACTTTGCGGCAGACGTTGCCGATTTCGCGCTCGAGGTTGCGGACGCCTGCTTCGCGGGTATAGCTGCGAATGATGGCCATGATGGCGTCGTCCTGGAAGGTTACGTTCTGCTCGGTGAGGCCGGTGCCTTCGCGCTGCTTTTTGAGCAGGTAGTTCTTGGCGATTTCGAGCTTTTCGATCTCGGTGTAGCCCTGCAGGCGCAGGATTTCCATACGGTCCTGAAGCGGGGCCGGAATGGTGTGCAGGACGTTGGCGGTGGCGACGAAGAGGACTTCGGAGAGATCGTAGTCTACGTCGAGGTAGTGGTCCTGGAAGGTTGTGTTCTGCTCGGGGTCGAGGACTTCGAGCAGGGCAGAGGCGGGGTCGCCGCGGAAGTCGGAGGCCATTTTGTCGACTTCGTCGAGAAGGAAGACGGGGTTCTTGGTGCCGGCGCGCTTCATCGACTGGATGATCTGGCCGGGCAGTGCTCCGATATAGGTGCGGCGGTGGCCGCGGATTTCGGCTTCATCGCGCACGCCGCCGAGAGAGAGGCGAACGAACTTGCGGCCGGTGGCCTTGGCGATGGACATGCCGAGCGAAGTCTTGCCGACGCCTGGAGGTCCGACGAAGCAGAGGATGGAGCCTTTGGGGTTCTTGACGAGCTGGCGGACGGCGAGGAATTCGAGGATACGCTCCTTGATCTTTTCGAGGCCGTAGTGGTCTTCGTTGAGGACTTTTTCGGCGTACTCGATGTTGCGCGTTTCCTTGGACTTTTTCTTCCACGGCACGGCGAGGAGCCAGTCGAGATAGTTGCGGCTCACGGTGGACTCGGCGGACATGGGAGGCATGGCTTCGAGCTTGGCGAGCTCCTGCGTGGCCTTTTCCATGACTTCCTTGGGCATGCCGCTGATTTCGATCTTTTTGCGCAGCTCGTCGAACTCGCTCTTTTCGCCTCGGCCCAGCTCTTTCTGGATGGCCTTGATCTTTTCGTTGAGGTAGTACTCTTTCTGGGCGCGCTCCATCTGACGCTTGACACGCGACTGGATGTTGCGGTCGAGGTCGAGCTTTTCGATTTCAACATCAAGGACATCGGCGATGCGGGTGAGGCGCGCGGCTGGATCGAAGATGCCGAGGAGCTCCTGTTTTTCTTCGATGCCGAGCTGGAGATTGGCCGAGATGACGTCAGAGAATTTTGCTGGCTCGTCCATGCGCACGCTGGCGATCATGGTTTCGTAGTTGAGCGACTGCTGGAGCTTGACGTAGTTCTCGAATAGGGTCGTGACGCGCTGCATCAGGGCTTCGACGGCGGGCGTCATCTCGAAGTTGGATTTGCCCTTACGCACCGTGGCGACGAAGAAACCATCGGCATCGGTAACGTCGGTGGCTTTGGCGCGCTCGACGCCCTCGACGAGGACCTTTATATTGCCGTCCGGCATTTTCACGGACTGGACGATATTGCAGATGGTGCCGACCTGGTAGATCTCTTTTGCCTTGGGCTCATCGACGCTGGCGTCATGCTGCGTGGCCAGGAAGATTTTGCGGTCGCCGTTGAGAGCTTCTTCGAGGGAGCGGACGCTGGATTCGCGTCCGACAACGAACGGCGTAACCATGTAAGGGAAGATGACCATGTCGCGGATGGGCATCATGGGGAGTTTTTTCGATTCGTTCTTGTCTCGCGGGGATGAAGTCATTTGGGTTCCTTAACTTAAAGAGATGCGCCAAACTGCATCCCGTCGCAACCGGCCATGGGCCGCTGCTTAGGTAGATTGTAATACTGCGACAAATTCGAGGTGGTGGCAAATAGAAGCAATACGAGAGTGCACTCTGCGAATGCTCAAGTGCCGAGGTGATGAAAAGGAGAACGCCCGCAGACCGGATGCTCTGCGGGCGTTGATTTTCCATGTTGCCTTTTCTGGGCAGCGTTTTTGGATTACCTAAGTTTGTTGGGTGAGCCGAGGCCGGTGCACTGATCCCAGCCGATCGAGGCATACGAGCTGGCGTAAACGTTGCATGCGCCGTAAGTGATATCCGTAAACCCGCCATCCAGGAAGAGCAGGCTGTTGCCGTAGAGCTTGGTCAGTTCGGTTGGGGTTGAAGTGGCAAAGTTGCCGGTGGAGTTGAGAATGCCGGCCAGCAGCGGTGCGGCGACGCTCGTGCCACCGGCTGTGAACCAACCGGTTCCGCCGACAGGGTAGGTATTCCACACCCATACGCCGGTGTCGGGGTTTGCAACGGCGGAGACGTCAGGGACGCCGCGGAATCCCTGAAGCTGGTTGGCGATGAAGGGATTTTGAGTCTGGTATTTGGGAATCGGCTCATAGGCGCTGATGCCGCCGCCGGCCTGGGACCAACCGATTTGAGCGATGAGATTGCCAGTCTCCAGGCTGCGGGAGTCGGTGGTGCCGCCGGCGCAGAGAACGTTGGGCGACGCGCAGGGATAGCTGACGCCCGGGGCATCTCCCGAGGCAGCTACGTAGACGACGCCTGGGGTTGCGAAGAAGAGAGAATCCAGCTGGACTTCCTGGGCATGTTCTGGGCTGCCCCAGCTCATCGAGACTTGGCCCTGGCCCTTGCTGCCGGCTGGACACGTGGTGGTCATTCCGCAGGCCACCAGGTTGCTGGCGACCAGGACGGCTGGGAAGAGACCGGCACCAGAGGCGGAAGCTGCTTCCACCAGGTAGATGGTTGCGTTGGGCGCCATGGCGTGAGAGTACTCAATGTCGATGGACTCCTCAAACTCCCAGCCACCGGTGGGGTCCTCGGCCGGCTGAGTGCCGTTAGCGTATACCACGTGGAATTTTGAGGGGTCGAAGGGAAGGCCAAACTGCTGAGAGAAGTAGGCGAGATCGGCGGCAGCTTCAGGGTAATCGTAGGCGTCGACGATAGCGATGGACTGGCTTCCGCCGGTGGCGTCCTGAGTGGTCACGTTGGGGTTGCAGCCTTTGGTGTAAGGAGCCAGGCCATAAATACATGCCAGCGAAGCCGGCGTGTCAAAGCCATAACCGCTGAAGGGAGGGAGCTCGTCTGGCGTATAACCGGCCCTATAGCGCACATTGGTGTGCATGCGCACGCCTGCGTCTTCTGGGTTGGCCACGCTAGAAGCAGGGATGACGAGGGGGTGCTGCTTCGGAGGCTTGATTGGCCCCTGGCTCGAAGCCGGTAGCGCGATGGCAAGCAGGCACGCGACCGAGACAGCCTTTGATGCAACTTTGACCGCCGACAGGACTCTTTGCGGCACGAGAGAGATCCATGGATACTTCAGAGAAGAAACGATGGGTAACATTGGCCGACCTTTCGTGGTTTTATCCGGGAATCGTATGGGGGAACTCAGGGCGAACTTCTGTGAAGCGCGGAACAGTGACACGGAGGAAAGCTGAATGGTCTCGACCACGGGGAAAGTCAACTATTCCTACGGATGGAGGAAGCAAGGGCCCGAAGAGCGGTTTAGATTCCGATATACGGTTATCTAGGGGAAATGGATGCAGACACGCTATTGAGGCAGGCCGGGAAAGTCAAGCGATCGTTGGTAACAGAGGGATGTGACGGCAATAAAAAAGCCTGCCGGAGAAGCAGGCTTTTTCATTTGTTGCCGAGATTCACTGCAAGCGAGTTCGGTTTATGCGGATTTTCAGCGTCCCGTCTCTCGAAGATAGATCTCGGTGTAATCCAGGTAGTTCTTCGCATACATGCGGATCAGTTCCTGGTCTTTATCGTCGAGTTGGCGTCGCATCTTGGCGGGTACTCCGGCCCAGAGCGTTCGCGGAGGAATGATTGTTCCTTCAGGTACTACTGCGCCGGCGGCAATGATGGAGCCTTCGCCGACGCGGGCTCCGTTAAGAACGGTTGCATTCATTCCTATGAGCACCATGTCTTCGAGAACGCAGCCGTGAACGACTGCATTGTGTCCGATGGTGACCCAGTCACCTACTGTTACTGAGAACTGATAACGCTGGCCGTGAAGAACGGCGCAATCCTGCACATTCGAGTTCGAGCCGACGCGGATCGAGTGTACGTCACCACGCAGCACCGCGTTCATCCACACGCTGGAGTGCTCGCCCAGGACGACGTCTCCAATGACCTGTGCTGAAAGATCTACATAACTTGTATCCGGCACAACAGGCCGCTTGCCTTGGTAACTGCGAATCATTTGCTCCTCCGCTCCAAATCACAAGTTTATCGGAGCCGTTTGCCAAGGATGAATTTGTGGCGCGGTCGTTCCGCTTCACTTGGCTCGGGGACTGCTGACAATGGCTCCGTCGCCAAGTGCTATAACCAAATCTATGCGTATTGCCGTATCCCGCCGTCTGTGTGGCGGCCTTTTTGCATTTACCCTCTCTGTTTTCGCCTTTACCCAATGCATGCAGGCTCAGCGTCTTCCGAAGACGGTCAGGCCGGAGCATTACACGCTGACGCTCTCGCCTGATTTGCAAGCTGCGACGTTTACCGGGGATGAGAGCGTCGATGTGGTGCTTGCGGAGCCGCTGAATGCCATCACACTCAATGCGGCTGAGATCAATTTTCGCAGCGTGACAACGACGGTTGCAGGGAAGTCTCTCACGGCTAAGGTCAGCGAGGACGCAACGAAGCAGCAGGCTACGTTCGATTTCGGTCAGCAACTGCCCGCTGGTCCGTTGAAGCTGCATATCCGCTATACAGGGCTGCTCAACAACGAGCTGCGCGGGTTTTATCTTTCGAAGACGGCGAAACGCAACTATGCAGTGACGCAGTTTGAGTCGACGGATGCGCGGCGCGCCTTTCCCAGCTTCGATGAGCCGGCGATGAAGGCGACTTTTTCTGTGACGCTGGTTGTGGACAAGGGCGACACTGCGATTTCGAACACGAATATCGTCAGCGATAAGCCGGTGGCTAACGAAGCAGGCAAGCACGCGATTACGTTTGCTACTACTCCGAAGATGTCTACTTATTTGCTGGCGTTTCTGGTGGGCGACTTTCAGTGTGTTGCGGGTGAGAGCGATGGAGTGCCGATTCGTGCGTGTGCTACGCCCGATCAGGTGCAGTATGGAAAGTTCGCGTTGTCTGCTGCTGAATATGTTTTGCACTACTACAACGACTACTTCGGCATTAAGTATCCAATGCCGAAGCTGGATATGATCGCCATTCCTGATTTCGAGGCGGGGGCGATGGAGAACTTCGGAGCGATCACGTATCGCGAGTCCGATTTTCTTGTCGATCCGGAGCATGCTTCTGTTGGAGCTCTGCGGCGCGTGGGTATTGTGGTTGCGCATGAGATGGCGCATCAGTGGTTTGGCGATATGGTGACGCTGGCGTGGTGGGACAATACGTGGCTGAATGAGGGCTTTGCCAACTGGATGGAAGCGAAGCCTATCGACGCGTGGAAACCGGAATGGAATATGACGGCGGAGATTGCGAACGATCTGCAGGGGACGCTTGACCTGGATGCGCAGCGTACTACCCGTACGATTCGCGCCAAGGCTGAGACTCCGGATGAAATCAACGAGATGTTCGATGGCATCAGTTACGGCAAGGCCGGCGGCATGCTCGACATGGTTGAGAACTATCTCGGCAAGGAGACTTTCCGCCAGGGGGTGCACAAGTATCTGTTGGCGCATATGTATGGGAACGCCACGGCGGAAGACTTCTGGAATACGGAAGCCGAGGTGAGCCATAAGCCGGTGGATAAGATCATGGACTCTCTTGTCTCGCAGCCCGGCGTTCCACTTCTCACCTTTGGAGCTGCGAGTGGATCGAGTGTTCCGGTGCGGCAGAGCCGCTTCTTTCTTGATCCGACGGTGAAGACGAGTACTGCTCAGGCCTGGACGCTGCCGGTTTGTTTTAAAGCTGGTGAGAACGAACATTGTGAGGTACTGACTCCGTCGGAGTCGTCTCTGAAGACGCCATCGAATGGTCTGCTTTATGCGGATGCGACTGGCCGCGGGTACTTCCGCAGTCTTTACTCCACGGAGGCGCAGCACGATCTCGTTGCGAAGATGGAAGCCAGTCTTACGCCGGAAGAGCGTATTGCAGTTCTCGGCGATCAGTGGGCGGCGGTTCACGCGGGACGCGCGCCGATAGCTTCGTATCTTGAGGCTGTTTCCGCTGTTCATGATGACGCGAGCGCTGAGGTGATTGAGCGTGCTGCCGGGGCTCTCGACACGATCGACACGCAGATTGCGGCTACACCGGAAGAGCGCACGAAGTTCTCGGCGTGGGTACGGGGGCAGTTTGCGCCTGCGTGGAAGGCACTTGGTGCTCCGCAGGCCGACGATTCCGCGGGAAAGCGCGAATTACGTGCTGCGCTACTTGGCATTGCTGCGGGGCTTGGCGATGATCCTGAAGCGATTGCGGAAGCCAAGTCGATCGCGACGCGCAGTCTTGCTGATCCCGGATCTGTTGATCCAACTCTTGCCAACACTGCGTTGTTTGCGGCTGCCCGCAATGGCGACTCGGCGCTCTTTGATCAGTTAGTGAAGCTAAGCACTGACTCTGAAAGCGCACAGGTGCGGGCGAATGCGCTTCGGGCTCTGGAGCGATTTCGCGATCCTGATCTGGAGCGGCGGGCGCTGGACTTTGCTGTTTCGGGCAAGGTGCGCAATCAGGACGCGGCAGGCTTTATTTCGGTGGAGCTTGTACGACGGGATACGCAGGATCTGGCGTGGCAATACATTCAAGACAACTGGTCCAAGGTCAGCGCACAGTTCACTACATTTGCTGGGGCGGAGCTTGTTGGAGCGGCCGGTGGGTTCTGTTCTGCACAGCGGAGCGACGAGGTGACGAAGTTCTTTGCTACACATAAAGTTGCTGCGAGTGCGCGGGCTCTTGCGCGAGCGAAGGATCACATTCAAGACTGCATGACGCTGCGGCAGACACAACAGGCTAATTTTCAGTCGTGGCTGAGCAGCCTTAACTGAACAAAAATCTAGGCAAAACAAAAGGGCTGCCGGGTTCACAAATCCTGGCAGCCCTTCTTTTATGCTTTCAAATCGTTGCGTTGTTTAAGGCGTTTTCGATGTAGCCAGGAACAGTAAACGGGGAGAGTCGTGGTCTCCCACCCTTTGTGCAAAGGGCGCACAAAGGATGGGCACCCGAAGCATTGTCGATACTTGATTCGAAAATGCTCTAGCTTTTCAACGCCACTCTGAGATGGAGTTCGCGGAGTTGTTGCTCGGCTACTGAAGTTGGCGCGTCGACCATGAGGTCGATGGCTTTGGCGGTTTTCGGGAAGGCAATTACTTCGCGCAGGCTTGGCGCACCGGCGAGCAGCATGGCGATGCGGTCGAGGCCGAGCGCGATGCCGCCGTGCGGAGGCGTGCCGTATTCGAGTGCGTCGAGGAAGAAGCCGAAACGTGCACGCGCTTCTTCTTCTGAGATGCCGAGAGCTGCGAAGATCTGTTGCTGCACGTCTTTGCGGTGAATTCGAATCGAGCCTGAGCCCAACTCGAGGCCGTTCATCGCGAGGTCGTAGCAGTTGGCGCGAACGCTGGCTGGGTCGCTGACGAGGTTGGGCATGTCATGCTCGAATGGCGCGGTGAAAGGATGATGCGCGGGAACCCACTTCTGCGCGTCGACTTCGTACTCGAACATGGGGAAGTCGGTTACCCAGATAGGCTGAAAAGCTTCGGAGCCGTCGACCGAGATTGATGCTTTCGAGCCGCCCTCTGCGACGGTGAGCGCACCGGCTTCGGCTACGACTTTTTCTGTTACACCGAAGGCGCCGTGGCGGGCTGCGTACTTCTTGGCGAGTTCGCTGCGGAAGCTGCCAGCGGTTACCAGTACATTGATCTCGCGCTCGGAGAGGCGGCCTGGGAACTTGGTGTCGCTGGCCTTGATGTGATGCGCTGGGTCGCCGGCGACGATGATGACGAAGTCGGCTTCGGCGGCACCAGTGAGCTCGCGCACCTTTGCTGCGGATTCGGGGAATCCTTTAGCGAGACGCTTGAAGTCGTCGATGAATTTCGCGCCTTTTTTCAGATCGAAGAGGGGATGATTGTCTTCGCGTTCTTTGCGGCTGAGCTCGCCGACATTGGGAATGCGAAGGGCCACAACCGGCAGTGCAGGATCGATCTGGAGTGTGGCGAGTTGCTCGTCGGTGAAGGCCTCGCGGACGTCGGTGAGGCCGGGAAGACGCAGGTCGGGCTTGTCGCTGCCGAATTGCTTCATCGACTCGTCGTAGGTGATGCGCGGGAAGGGGGCTCTGATGGAGACTCCGGCAGCGGCGAAACCGGCGACGAGGAACTTCTCGACGACGCCGAAGACTGTTTCCTGCTGTGGAAAGCTCATTTCGAGATCGACCTGGGTGAACTCAAGCTGGCGGTCGGCGCGAAGATCTTCGTCACGGAAGCAGCGGGCGATTTGGAAGTAGCGATCGAAGCCGGAGATCATCAAGATCTGCTTGAAGATCTGCGGCGACTGCGGCAGCGCATAGAACTCACCCGCATGGATGCGGCTGGGTACGAGAAAGTCGCGCGCGCCCTCGGGCGTGGACTTGGTGAGGATGGGGGTTTCGATTTCGAGAAAGCCCTGTTCGCTGAGGCTCTCGCGAATGGCCAGCGTGATGCGATGGCGGACGGCGAAGTTGTGCTGCATCTCTGTGCGGCGCAGATCGACGTAGCGATACTTCAGACGAACTTCTTCGTTGGCGATGGCCTCTTCGGAGGGCGAGAAGGGTGCGAGCCGCGCATCGTTGAGGACCAGCAGCTCTTTGGCTTCGATCTCGATCTCGCCTGTGACCATCTTGGGATTGATAGCTGCGGCATCGCGCAGACGGACCTTGCCTATGGCGGCAACGACGTATTCGGGGCGGACGGCTTCGCCTTTTGCATGACCATCGGGGGTCAGGTCGCGATCGAGAACCACCTGGGCGATACCGCTGCGGTCGCGCACGTCAAGAAAGATCAGATTGCCGTGATCGCGGCGGCGGTTGACCCAGCCCATAAGCACTACCTGTTTGCCTGCATCCGAGGCACGCAATTCGCCGCAGAGATGCGTCCGTTCCAGCTTGCCAATAAAATCCAACACTGCGAATGTCCTTTATTTGTTTGAAGAAGCCAGATGCGCTGTCAGTTCGCTGCGCGCGATCTTGGACTGTGTTCCGGTGGAGAAGTCCTTGACCGTCAGAATACCGGAGTTGACCTCATCCTCGCCCAGCAGCACGATCTTGCGCGCTACTTTGTCTGCTGCTTCAAACGACTTTTTCAGGCGGAAGGTTCCATCACCGAGCTCGATTTTCAGGCCGGGCCGATCAGGTGTGGCGCGACGCAGCTCGCGAGCCAGTTCCAGTGCTGCGGCGTTCTGCGCTTCGCCAAGGGGAGCGATGTAGGCGTCTGCCAGTTGTGCCTTTGCGGACTTCTGAGCCTGCAGGGTGAGGACCAGCCGGTCTTCGCCCATGGCGAAGCCGATTCCGGGAGCCTTAGGGCCGCCGATGGCTTCGCTGAGGCCGTCATAGCGGCCTCCGCCGAGCAGTGCGTTTTGTGTGCCGAGGCCGGCGTCGTGGGTGAATTCAAAGGTGGTGCGGGTGTAGTAGTCGAGGCCGCGCACGAGGCGGTGATCGCGAACATAGGGCACGCCGCAGGCGTCGAGCGCGGTGCAGACGGCGGCGAAGTGCGCCTTTGAGCTCTCGTCGAGGTGATCGGCGATTTTGGGCAGGGCGTCGATGTAGGGCTGATCGTGCGGGACTTTGCAGTCGAGCACGCGGAGGGGATTGGTCACCGCGCGCCGCTGGCAGTCCTCGCACATCTGACCTACGACAGGCTTCAGAGCTTCGCGCAGTGCTTCGATGTAGCGGGGACGGTCGCTTGCTGAGCCTACGGAGTTGATCTTGAGTACCCAGCCGGTGATGCCCAGCTCATCGAGGAGGGTTGCGAGCATTTCCAACACTTCCGCATCACGCAGGGGAGACTCGGAGCCAGATGATGCCGGTCCGATGACTTCTGCGCCGATCTGGTAAAACTGCCGGAATCTACCTTTCATCGGCCGTTCGCGTCGGAACTGTGGCCCTATGTAATAGAGCTTCTGTAGCTGCCCTGTCTCGCCTAGCTTGTGCTCGATGTAGGCACGTACCACGCCCGCCGTATTTTCAGGTCTAAGCGTCAGACTCTGACCCTTTTCGCTTTGCGCCCGAGCCTTATCGTCCCAGGTATACATCTCTTTCGAGACGATGTCGGTTTCTTCACCGACTCCGCGGGCAAAGAGGGCGGTATCTTCGAATATCGGCGTACGAATTTCGCCGAAGTTGTAACGGGCGAAGACGCTTCGCGCTACTGTATCGATCCGGTTCCAGAGTTCCGTTTCCGGGGGCAGGAGATCGCGCGTGCCCCGCACTGCTTTCAATGTGGTCATAACTTATTTAGTTTAATGGAGCAGAGGGCCGTGGCTGCCTGGTCTGACCTTCAGTCGGCAAGGCAGGGTATCGTCAAGTCAGAATCGGCCCCGCTGCCAACAGCCAAATCTTCGCGCTACAGGATATACCGCATCAATATCCAGCGCGATATACCGGCATAGAAGTTGCCCAACAACCACTGGTTTACAGCTAGCAAGGCCGCTTTGTCCGGTAATTGCACTTCTCCGTAATTCGGATCGAAGATCTTAAAACTGCCGCCTCGGCTCTGGTAGGCGATTGAATGACCTCCTCCGGAAAAATAGATCAGGAGATGATAGATGCCGTCGGTGAGGGGGACAAAGCCCTCGACTCCCTCAGCAGCCATATCGTTCTCTGCAAAGCGCCTTTGTCCCGAGTAGCTGGCACCAAACGCTTTTCCGAACAACGACAGGTGATCGACGAAGTTATTCCACATCTGCGCGCCGGTCCCAAACGCACCCGTGCGGTCGGCTTCCTTGCTCAGGTTCATCGCGCCCCGAACCATCGCCATGCCAGAAGGAGACGTGAAACGGGTAAGAAAGTTCTGCCAATTACCATTTGAACCGATGTAGAGCAGTACCAGTCCCTGACAGACTCCGCCTTCAAGACCATTTCCGCCTGTCCAAGCACCGCCGCGGTTCTTAGGATTCTTGCTGCCCCATCCTGCGGCCTGGATCGCAATCGATTGATTGAACTCATCTCCGCTGCCACCCCAGTTGATGGCCGACTGAACAAAGTTGTTCGGCATAGTGATCCCCCAATAGTTAGAAAGTTCTCAAGATATTTGAGCGAAATACTGACATGCAATATGTTTACGAAACCGAATGTACACCCGAATCGCCGCGTTTGCCGTAAATTCTTGGCTATCCGGAATCCGAAGTACCGCAGTTTTCCGGTAGACTTTTTGCGGTCTGCAAAGATGAAACATTGCGCTCATGATCTCTGTCGCATCTGGTAAGACATCAATCCTGCAAACTTGCATCGACATCATTAGAGGAGCATCGAAACGCCCATGGAATACCGTCTTCTCGGAGGCTCAGGCCTCAAAGTTCCCGTCCTTTCTTTTGGCACCGGCACTTTTGGCGGTGGCAATGAGTTTTTCAAAGCCTGGGGCGAAACCGACGTGGCAGAAGCTCGCCGCCTCATCGACATCTGCTTTGACCACGGCGTTAATCTCTTCGACACGGCTGACATCTACTCCTACGGACTTTCCGAAGAAATCCTCGGCGCAGCCCTCGAAGGCAAGCGCGACAAGGCTCTTATCTCAACCAAGGCCACCTTCAGCATGGGCGATGGGCCGAACGACAAGGGCTCCTCGCGCTACCACCTGACGGCTGCGCTCGAAGCGAGCCTACGCCGCCTCAAGACCGATTATGTTGATATCTACCATCTGCACGGATTCGACGCGCTCACGCCGATTGAAGAGACTCTGAATACGCTGGATAAGTTTGTCCGCGAAGGCAAGGTGCGCTACATCGCCTGTTCCAACTTCTCCGGCTGGCATCTGATGAAGTCCCTTGCTGTCTCAGACCGGTATGGCTGGGCGCGCTATGTCGCTCACCAGGTTTACTACTCACTGGTGGGCCGCGAATACGAGTGGGAGCTTATGCCGCTGGGGCTTGATCAGAAGGTAGGCGCCCTCATCTGGAGCCCGCTTGGGTGGGGACGTCTAACCGGGAAGATCCGCCGTGGAAAGCCGTTGCCGGAGGGCAGCCGCCTCCACAAAGCTTCGGCCGAAGGGCCACAGATGGATGACGAGTATCTCTACACTGTTGTCGATGCTCTCGATGAGGTTGCCGCCGAGACCGGCAAGACTGTTCCCCAGGTTGCGTTGAACTGGCTGATTCAGAGGCCGACGGTTTCGTCGATCATCATGGGAGCGCGCAATGAGGAGCAGCTTCGGCAGAATCTGGCCGCGGAGGGATGGAACCTCACGGCTGAACAGGTTGCCAAGCTGAATAGGGCGAGCGATCAGCAGCCGGTCTATCCCTATTGGCATCAGCGTCAGTTCACCGAACGCAATCCTCCGCCTGTGCCTCTTACCACTCCCGTGGCGGGAGTCTAAAGATGATTAACCCGGGGCTGGCGACGGCTCCGGGTTTTCCATTCGGCCAACAATTCCCGCGTTTCGCATGCAACTTGTGTCAAATGACGCATTTCCTTGCGGCGAAATACCCTAATCGGACGATACAATCTGTATACCGGTCCGCCCGATCGAAGTCCGTATCCCCCCGAAAGGTTTTACCAACGGATGTCTCCTGCTTCAACGAACCTTCTGCAAGATCCCGCCTCTGCTGTAGCTGCTCCCACTGCTGTGGCCAGTCCAGCTCAGTCGCTCGGCCGCAAGTCATCCCAAACAGCCGTTCGGGATGACCTCCAGATGGGCCGCGCGCACAATGACGGCAGCATTAACTGGATCACGGCACTTTTCATCGCCGCCTTTCACATCGGGGCCATTGCGGCGTTCTTCTGCTTTAGCTGGAGTCGCCTGGCGGTAGCAGCCGTGCTCTGGTTCCTGGCCATTAACTGTGGCATCGGAGTCTGCTATCACCGACTATTGACGCACCGCGGCTTCCAGACTCCGAAGTGGGTTGAGTACATTCTCACCTTCTGCGCTACTCTCTCGCTCGAGGGTGGGCCTATCTTCTGGGTCGCTGTCCACCGCGTTCATCATCAGCACAGTGATCACGCCGGTGACCCACACACTCCGAAAGAGGGCCCTTGGTGGGCGCACATCGGCTGGTTGGTGCTGGGCAAGTCCATGCACGCCAAAACTAAAGAGCTTGGCCGCTACGTGCCCGACCTGATTCGGGACCGCTTCCACGTCTGGATGAGCAAATATCATTGGGTTTCGCTGGTTTCCGTCGGCCTGCTGCTGCTTGGCCTCGGTTCCTGGCTTGACCATGGCATCATGGGCGGCGTGAAGATGGTCCTTTGGGGGATATTCCTCCGCGTGACCTTGGGCCTCCACGCGACTTGGCTGGTAAACTCCGCCACTCACCTCTGGGGCAGCCGCCGCTTCGAAACCCGCGACGACTCCCGGAACAGCTTGTGGGTAGCGCTCGTCACCGGCGGTGAAGGTTGGCATAATAACCACCACGCTCATCCGGTCAGCGCTCGTCATGGTCTAACCTGGTACGAGTTCGATCCCAATTTCTACATCATTTGGTTCCTGTCAAAGGTCGGTCTTGCCCGCAAAATTCAGGTCGCCCGCTACGACAAGGCTAATCCCAAGCCTGCTGGCACCGGACACTGAGATTCCAAGCAAAAACTAAAGCCAATGAAATAAGAAATGCTCCTCAAAAGGGAGCATTTCTTGTCTAGGGTAAATTTTGGGAAACTTCGATCCGGATAAACACCGGTCCGGAGATCAACCAGCTTTCTCGAGCATGGAAAGCGAGAGCGAAAGATCGCGGCGCTCGACCATGTCCTTGGTGATTTCGAGGTCGCGAACTCGCTTGCTGCTTGGCAGGTGATACATCAAGTCGAGCATGAGCTCTTCGAGGATCATGCGCAGGCCGCGGGCACCGACCTTGCGGTGCAGGGCTTCGCGGGCGATAGCGCCGACAGCATCCTGCGTGAAGTGCAGGTGGACATTTTCGTACTCGAAGAGGCGCTGATACTGCTTAAGAATCGCATTGCGCGGCTTGGTTAGGATTTCGATCAGCGCGGCTTCATCAAGCTCATCCAGAACGCCCATTACGGGAAGACGGCCGACGAACTCGGGGATGAGGCCGAACTTGATCAGGTCTTGCGGCTCGGTCTGACGGAGAAGCTCAGTATCGCGCTGCGGGCGAATGGCTACGGTGTTCTCGCCCTCGCTATCGACCTTGAAGCCGAGAGTCTTCTTACCGACGCGACGGCCTACAATCTTCTCGATGCCTACGAAGGCTCCGCCGCAGATAAAGAGAATATTGGTGGTATCGACGGCGGTGAATTCCTGGTGCGGATGCTTGCGACCGCCTTGCGGAGGAACGTTGGCGACAGTGCCTTCGAGAATCTTGAGGAGAGCCTGCTGTACCCCTTCACCGGAAACATCGCGGGTGATGGAAGGATTCTCGTCCTTGCGTCCAATCTTATCGATTTCGTCGATATAAATGATGCCGGTCTGGGCGCGATTCACATCGCCGTCGGCAGCCTGGAGAAGCTTGAGAATGATGTTTTCTACGTCTTCACCTACGTAGCCGGCTTCGGTGAGGGTAGTCGCGTCCACAATGGCGAAGGGAACATCGAGCATCTTGGCCAGGGTATGTGCGAGGAGGGTTTTGCCGGAGCCAGTGGGGCCGATGAGGAGAATATTGGATTTGGAGAGCTCGACCTCATTGTTGCGGGTGTGATTCATTTGAATCCGCTTGTAGTGGTTGTAGACCGCAACGGCGAGCTTTTTCTTGGTGGTTTCCTGTCCGATAACGTACTCGTCCAGGAAGGCTTTGACATCCTGAGGTTTAGGAAGATGGGCAGGAGAAGCAGCCGGATGGGCTTCGCTGCGGTCGTCTTCGAGGATCGAGTTGCAGACGCCGACGCACTCATCACAGATGTAGGCACGGGGGTAGTCACTGGGTGACGAAATCAGCTTGGCAACTGCATCCTGCGACTTATGGCAGAACGAGCACCGTAGTGTGTCTTCAGGTCCCGTGCGTGTTTTCATGGAACTGCTTCCTCCCGAGAGAGCGGTACTGCTTTCTTAACTAAGTTCTTGGCCTGTCGATAATTTCATCGATGATGCCATATTCTTTGGCCTGCTGAGCATTCATAATAAAGTCGCGCTCAACATCCCTTTCGATCTGATCAAGAGTCTGGCCGGTGTGTTTGGCCATGAGCCGGTTAGTAATTTCGCGAATGCGGAGAATTTCACGGGCATGAATGTCGATGTCCGTCGCCTGTCCGCTCAGGCCGCCCATTGAGGGCTGGTGAATAAGGATTCGCGAATTGGGCAGAGCGAACCGCTTGCCCTTGGTTCCTGAAAGCAACAGAAAAGCACCCATGCTGGCTGCTTGCCCGATGCAATACGTGACGACATTGTTGCGTATGAATTGCATCGTATCGTATATGGCCAGCCCTGCGGTAATGGAACCGCCCGGAGAGTTGATGTACAACTGGATATCCTTCTCCGGGTCTTCGCCGGAGAGGAAAAGCATCTGGGCGACTACGAGGTTGGCGATCTGATCGTCGATGGGCGTACCGAGGAAGATGATGTTATCGCGGAGCAGACGCGAATAGATGTCGTAGGCGCGTTCGCCACGGCTCGTCTGCTCGACCACCATTGGGACTAATGCCATTCTCTTATTCTCTCACTTTTGCGACGAGTCCATTTGGACCGGGGTAAGTGATTCTCGCCGGAGGCCTACTTTTCGGTAACGAGCCCGGAGAGCCGACTTGCATGCACTGGGTCAGTTCGTTGAGGTGTAGTGATTCCGGGCCCCATAGCGTTTTCCTTAACTATAGTTATCGGCCCGAATCGCGGAAAAATCTTGCTGGCTCTGCTACGGACGGTTATGCCGCGGGCAGCCGCTGGTAAAGCACGCTGGCTGTCTTCTCACGGCGCAATTGTTCCCGGATTCTAGCGAGGCTGCCGTCTTCCGTCAAACGGGCCCGGACAGTTTCGACCGGTTCACGAGACTGCAAAGACGCCATATAGAGCTCGCGGTCGAGTTCTTCATCGCTTACAGTCACGTTCTCTGCATCAGCAATGCGATCCAGCAGGAGAGAGGTCTTGACTTCGCTGAGCGCCGAGTCGCGCTGGGCGTCACGCAAACGAGTGAAGTCGAGTTTACGCATCATATCGGCGCTCATGCCTTGCTGAGCGAGGGCGCGGAGACCGCGCTCAAGCCGGGCATCGACCTGCTGCTGCACGAGAGACTCGGGAATGGGGAAGTTGAACTTCTCATTGAGAGCCGCAAAAAGAGCTTCCCGGCCCTGCTGCTCGGCTTCGCGTTCCTTACGGGCAGTATGGTTCTCCCGAATTCGGGTTTCGAGAGCGGCCAGATTCTCGTAATCGCCGAGCTCCTTGGCGAATTCATCGTCGAGCACCGGCAGATTACGCTTCTTTATGGCCTTGACTTCGAGATTGTACGCGACAGTCTTTCCAGCGAGCTTAGCTTCCGTGTAGTCATCCGGATAGGTGACTTCGACCTTGAGCTCCTGGCCTGGCTTGGAACCTCGCAGGGCTTCAGTAAAGGCAGGAAGCGTCTCCGAACCGCTAATTTCGACGAGGGAATCCTGGCCGGTGATCGGAGGTGCTGGTTCGCCTTCTTCGCCCTGCAGAATGCCGCTGTAACTGATCTGAACCCAGTCGCCGTCTACGATGGCGCGGTCCTCTTCGACCGGCTCGATGGTAGCGCGGGATTCGCGAAGCTGCTGAAGTTCGCTCTGGACGCCGGCTTCGAAGGCTTCTCCGCTGGTTTCAACGGCTGACTTGGGGACGGTTACGTCCTGATAGCCGTCGATCGAGAACGGCGGAATCACTTCGAAAATTGCCGTACCGTCGAGCGCTTTGCCTTCTTCCAGAGTGAGATTGGTGAGGTTCGGCTGGGAAACAGGCGCTACTCCGGCGGCCTCGATGGCAGCGCGGAAGCGCTCGGGGAGCAGGGATTCAACGACGTCTTTACGGATTTGCTCTGCAAAGCGACGGCGCACAACCTGCTCGGGAACTTTGCCGGGACGGAAGCCGGGGATCTTGGCGTACTTTTTGTATTCGCGCACAACACGCGAGAAAGCTTTGTCGACTTCTTCGGCGGTGGCTTCGATCTTGACCTCGCGAACGCAGTCTGGGTTCAGGACCGGCCCGTGCTGGTGGCCTGAGTGATCATGGTCATGCGCGTGATCGTGCCCTTCATGGTCATGATCGTGATTGTGGTCGTGGGCTTCGCCGGTGTTTTCAAGCCCGGCTGCGGAGGTGTTTTCGAGGGTGTCTGCAGAACTCAATGGTGTGCCTTCCAAAGTGATGCCTCAATTGCTTTTGGGACGCGGGCGGCAAGGCAGGTGCCAACGGAGATTGCTCCGGAGCGTGCCGTGTGCCTGACGAGAACTGCGGGCAAATGGGCGTACCTTTTCATGGTAAGAGGGTTCGGAGGGGTGGTCAAACCAGGGTGCCGATTAAAAGCACGCTGGATGGCATTGACGCGAGGAACCGCGAGCGGGAAGTATCGATTGAGAGGGCAAAGTAATGGAGATTAAACGTATAGGCTCGCAGGCTTCGGGAGTGGGGCCGACCGCTTGGTTTACGGGGAATGTGCGGATCGATCCACTGTTTCAAGCGCCGGATCCGGCGCTCGTGGCTGGTGCGAGCGTAACATTTGAGCCCGGAGCACGGACGGCGTGGCATACGCATCCGCTGGGGCAGACTCTAATTGTGACGGCGGGCTGCGGCTGGGCTCAGAAAGAGGGCGGACCTGTTGAGGAGATTCGAGCGGGAGACGTTGTGTGGTTTGCGCCGGGCGAAAAGCACTGGCATGGAGCAACGCCGACTACGGGAATGACCCATATCGCTATCCAGGAGCAATTGGATGGCAAGGTGGTGGAGTGGATGGAGCACGTGACGGACCAGCAGTACCAGCGTCCGATTTGAGGATCGTCGAAATCAGATTTCCTTGGGTAGCACCTTGCGGACGTAGCGGACAAAGCTGGGATGGGCAGCGCCACAGAGCGCGTAATTTCTCCGGGCTTCGCGAAGGCTGAGTTCGCCATTCACGGTGAGCCGGACTTCTGAGTCGTTATCCGAATCCTGGCCGTCATCTTCCCACCAGCAGACAGGGCAGAGTTCGAGAGATTCGGGTTGCCGGAGAGTGCGTGCTCCACAGCAGGGGCAGCGGTAAAAGGCTTCGCTCATGCTCTCTGGAGAGACGGGATGAAGAGCACGAACGCTTACAGACCAATGCCTGAGAAACTGCGGCAGTGAGGAGAGCCACAGTCAAGATTAGCGTCGATCTCGCGGAATTCAGAGCAAACGGTGGACGATTTGGCCGGATATCTGCGCATATCCGGTTGAAGCGCCCACCGCGCTCGTCATCGCCCTGTCGCCAGGATGCGATCTTGTAGAAAATTTTAGGCGTGCAGCGTCACCGTTGGGCTGGATCCAGTGAGCCGTGCCAACGGGTTGCCGCTTTTCGAAAGCAAAGTTGCCGATCCTTGTGGGCCCTTGAGGGTGATGGTGACAGCCTGGATATTCCAGTTGTCGTCGGTCTCAAGGAAGCCGTTGTGGGAGGTAAGTGTGATGCCGACATTTCCAAAGGCAGTGAGCGGTTGGGCTTGTCCTGACAGATTGAATGTCTTGACGTGATCGGAATTGTTGCCCCAGCCCGATTCGTTCTGCGCTTTGAGGGTAAAGGTCTGTGTGCCGCCCGGCAATGCGACGCTGGCAGTCGCCGAACTGTCGCCGCGCAGGTCATCGCCGCCGGTGACAATGTCAAAGGAGATCTGATTGAACGTCTCGGCCGGTTTGGGGATCTCGGTCGGTCCGCCGACATAAAAGTAGCTACCCCAGGAGGAGCCGCTGTTCATGTCCATCTGGATTGAGTAGGGATCAGCTCCGCCGGAACTGGCCACATCGCTCGTAGCCGAGCCGTTGTTGTTAGCCATGTTGCCGGCCATATCGGATTGTGTGCGAAGCAGGCGTAGGAATGCTGCCTTGGCCCATCCGCCATCGGCCTTCCATCCACTCCCCATCTGGTCGTGGGTATTTTCGGGATTCGAGAGACTTGAGAAAACCTCACCGCCAGATCCGACCCAGTCGACGTCGATACCGAGACCACCGCTGTAAAGAGAAGCCGGATAATAGCCCATCCAGATGCCCTGTACGGCAACCCACCAGTTGACGTCGGTGGAGTTGGGCTCCTGATAAAGCTGGAATTTCATCGAGATTTCGTATTGTGTTCCGTCAAACGTACTGGTTCCGTTGATGCGGCTGCCAGGGAAGACAGAATTGCTGTACTGCACATAACCTTTGTAGAGCCGGTTGTATCCACCCTTGTTGTCGCCGTCGAATGTGTAGCCGTTGGTCGTGTAGTAGGTGAAAACATGCGGCTGCGTATCTCCGTTGAGGCTCTGGTCGATTGTGATTCCGCCCTCGAGTGACTGTAGCTGTGGCTTGGAATAATTTTGGAGCCACACCTGAAGGATTGAGTGGTCAGTACCGTTGCCACCGGAGGGAATGTTGATGGCAGGATCCCATACGTTCAGATGGCCATCCCAGCCGTAGAACTTGCCGCTCTGACTGTCGGTCTGGTGGAAGTAGCCAGCAGGATCGGGATCGGCGGGGCCGGGCTTCGGTCGGGCGCGATTCACCTTGATGCCACCTACCTTACGATGGAAATCCTTAAGGGCGATGGTACGAGTCAGGTGTGCGAGATTGGGGCGCAGAATCGGCACCGTGCCCGCAGGACCCTTCTCGATCTTGGGGTCGTCCAGCTCAAATGTAACCGCGTGAATCTTACGTTGATCGATAACTTCAACAGGAGCGCGGAGCACACTGGTTACAGCGCCGGCGACAGGTTTACGCACCGCTTCCGCGAGGTGAGGAACTTCTTTGGCATTGGCATGAGCAAGCGCAGCGGGAGGAGCAGTGGCGATCTTACCCGTTGGATGCTGGCTTTCGATTGGCACCCAGTCAATGGTTTGTCCGCTGGGTGTCGTGGTTGTCTTGACAATCTTCATTGTGCTTTGGCGCGCGTTGAGCCACTGAACAAGCTCTGGATTCAATTTGGTTTGGTCAGATGCCATGGAAGTGCTCCTCAGATCGTTTCGGTGGGGAACATGGCTGTTTCTCTATCGAATTCAGCGAGCGAATACGGTAGGTCTGCTTCAGCCCAGCGCAGGTATAGTGCTCCTGCCCTGCACAGCGTTGCAAGAGAGCAGTGATGTAAGTTTCAGGAATTATTTATCGTATGTAAGATGGACGGTCTGTGAGTAGAACAGAATGGATACTATCGCCCCAAGAAGTCAGGCTCCGCATGCAATGCACGCGGAGCCTGATTGGGCGTTCGAATTTGAGTTGGTCTAAGGAATGAAGAGGCCGAGGCGGACGTGCCACTGGGTGCTCTGGCCGGGGTGGAGCGTGACCATACCGGTGTCCATTTTGTCCCATTCTTTGCCGAAGGGGTCTCCAAAGTTGAATTGATCTTCGATGGCGATGAATTTCTGGGTCGGTGGTGCGTAGGCCTGAATCGTTTTGATCTCAGGCGAGACGCCCTCAATGCGGACGCCATATTTAGCAGCAGGATCGATGACCTTGACGACGACCACACCTGCGGTGCGGGTTAGGTGGCTCCAGTTGTCGTCGAGGAACTGATCGCCGAGAGCTTTCCCGTCGGGAGCGCGGAAATCATAAGCCGTTCCAGCGACGGGAACCAGTTGACCAGTGGGAAAGACGTTGTCGTAGTTGTCCACCTTGGCTAGTTCGCTACCCGGAATGTGCAGGCGAACCTGCGTTCGATCGCCGCTTGGCAGGTTGAAGTAAGGGTGCCAGCCAATTCCTACGGGCTCGTCTTCATTACCGACGTTGTGGGCCACGATGGAGGCGTCAAGATTGTTCCCGCTGAGCGTGATGCGGATCACAAGGTCGGTCTTAGAGAGCCAGTGGCCATTGAAGTCGCCGCCATGGATCACGCCAGAGATGGTGCCCCCATCAGGTGTGTGGGTAACCTTGAGGTCGGTCACGGGAGTCTTGAGGATGAGTCCATGCATGGCATGACGCTCAGCGCCTGTCAGTTTGCCGATGCTGTTGGCCGGAAGGTTGATGATTTTGTCACGCCACTCGGTGGTGATGGTTTTGCCGTCAGCCGAGAGCTTGCCACGGATGCGGTTGGGATAGGGAAACAAAAAAGCTGCCCCGAGGCGGTAGCCGAGATCGCCGTTGGGCGTGTCCATTTCGTTGAGCATGCGGGCGGACTCTTCAAGGCTGGGTGAGGCGAGCACGTTAATCTCTCCCTTGCCGGGGAAGTATGCAGTCACCTGCTGCAGCATCAGCGCGCGACTGGGCAGGACGGTGACGGAAGTGAATTCCGGCTTCGTAGCACCAGGAGTTGGTTTGCGGCTCAGTGTCACGGAAGGCATGCCGTTGACGGTGACGGAGGGTGATTCTGCATGGGCAGGCGAGGTCATGGTGATTCCTGTAACTGCGACGATAACGGATGAGAGGGTAACGCCCAAAATGAAGTGTGTGCGCGGTACGTTCATGCTGTAGTCCTCAGAGAATGTGATGCAACGCGACGATTCGACGCTTGGCAAACCCGAATAGAGCGGGATTGCACGTCGGGAAAGGTTTTCTCAAAGCGGAGCCATTGTACGACAGTAGGGTTGATCTGCGCGCCGTCTGAATGATCCGTTGAAGGCCGATAGAATGACGGAATGCCTGATGCGTTGAAGAAGAGTGCGACCAGTCTGGAGGTATTGAACTCGCAGATTGTGGCGTGCGAAGCCTGTCCGCGGCTGCGCGCGTACGGCGAAGCGATTGCGCGCGAGAAGCGGCGGCAGTGGCGGGACTGGAGTTACTGGGGCAAGCCGGTGCCTTCCTTTGGCGATGAGAATGCGCGGGTGCTGATTGTGGGACTGGCACCAGGGGCGCATGGATCAAATCGGACGGGGCGACCGTTTACAGGGGATGGTTCGGGAGACTTCATGTATCCGGTGTTGTACGAAGCAGGGTTTGCTTCCCAGCCCAAAGCAACGAGCCGCGACGACGGCATGAAACTTACGGATATGTGGATCACTGCAGCGGTGAGGTGCGCTCCGCCAGGAAATAAGCCAGCGCCGGATGAACAGCGGAACTGCGCGCACTGGCTGGATGAGGAAGTGTCGCTGCTTAAGCGTGTGCGCGTGGTGGTATGCCTGGGGAAGATTGGGTTCGATGCGTTTGTTGGTCATCTCATTCGGACGCGTGTCGTGGAATCGAGACGTGGACTGGAATTCAGCCATGGGGCTGAGTACACGCTGCCGAATGGTGTGCATCTGATGGGGACGTATCATCCATCGTTGCAGAACACGAATACAGGAAAGCTGACAAAAGCAATGTTCCTGAATATCTTTCAGCGGGCGCGGGAGTTGATGGAGGGTTGAGGGCGTGCATTCCAGTGCTACGGAAGAATACTCTGAGCTGTGGCCGTTTTTCGCCACCAGAGGACTAGATGCATTTTATGTTTCAATGACCGCATCGCCCTGGTTTCACCAACAAGTGAACAATCCAGACTGGAGTAGGGTATAAAGCCGATATGAAATCCATAGCTACTGACGGATGGGAACTCGTCTCGGCAGAAGATCGAAACACAGCGCATCCCAACACATTCCATATTCCAACACGAGAGCAACGAGAAACGCTTGTGCCAGGCGACGGGGCAAAACTGCTATTTGACATTGAAATCCGCGCGAACGGGGTCATCAAAGATCGAGGAGTGGAGAGGATGTGGGTAATTGTCAAAGCTCGAAGCGAAGGCGTCTATATCGGTTTGTTAGACAATGATCCCGTCACCGCAGAGAACCTTCAGTTGCAAAAGGGGGATGTTATTACGTTCGGTCCAGAACATGTTTCCGCTATTTCCACTCCGCCGCGTGACTACGTGATTGAAAAGTACGGTGTCTCCTTCTTTGAAGAGTAATGGCGGAAAATAGCCGATACCTAATCTACTGCTCAGCGTCATGCTAGTATCGCTTGCATGTTCAGGCGATTCACTTTTCCTCTTGCGCTCTCTGTTGGCGTCTTTGCTTCGGCAATTGCTTCTGCGCAGCATTCTTCGAACTCTACAGAGAAAGTTACTGTGCTACATGCGGCGCGACTGCTGGATGTTGAGCATGGGGCGATTGTTGCGCCTGGGGAAGTACTCGTGCGGGGCAACAAGATCGCCGAGGTAGGCTCATCGGTGACGCATCCGGCGGGGGCTGAGGTGATTGATCTTGGTGACCGTACGCTAATGCCGGGGTTGATTGATGCGCACGTGCATCTGTTTCTGCACCCCGGTGCGGAGGATCTGCAGACGGTCAAAGAGTCGGTGCCGTGGCGGACGATTCTGGCGGAGCAGGCGGCGAAGGCGGATTTGATGGGAGGGTACACGGCTGAGCGCGACATGGGTACGGAGGGTGCGGGTTCGGCGAGCAGCGCGGTGCGCGATGCGATCGATCAAGGGATTATTCCCGGGCCACGGATGCGGATGAGCGGAAACGCGATCAGCATTCTCGGCGGACATGAGGATGCGATCGATTTCAACCCGGCGGAACATATCTCGTCGAATGCGGATTACGCAAATAACGCTACGGAACTGGTGGAGACGATCCGGAGACAACTGAAAGAAGGCGCGGACTTCACCAAGATTTACGAGACTGGCAAAGATCATCTGAAGGATGGCAAGTTCACGACGCCGTACCAGTACACGGAGGAAGAGCTTGCCGTTGCCGTCAAGGAGACGGCGCGCGTGGGTACGCGGGTGGGTGTGCACTGCACAGGCGAGCCGGGAGCGCTTTATGCGGCGAAAGCCGGTGTAGCGTCGATCGATCACGCGGATTATCTAAGCGACGAAACGATGCGGATCATGAAGGAGAAGCAAATTTACGCTGTGCCGACGTTTGCAATTGTTGAATATTTCGGCAAGCATGCCGATCCTTCGGTAGGCGACTGGGGCGATGATTCACAGCGCTTCCACGCGGCGCAGTTCAAGCGGCAGCTTGCCGCAGGCGTGCCGTTTGCCGTCGGGTCGGATGTTGGCCCGTTTCCGCACGGGACGCAGGCACGTGAGTTGGAGCTGATGGTGCAGTTTGGGATGACACCTGCGCAGGCGCTCTACGCGGATATGATCAATGGCGCGAAGCTGTTGGACTGGTCCGATGAGATCGGGCAACTGAAGCCAGGCTTTGATGCAGATGTGATTGCGGTTCCGGGCGATCCGCTCAAAGATATCTCGGTGACTTCTAAGGTGGCATTTGTGATGAAGAACGGAGTCATCTACAGAGCAGTGAACAGTGGACAGTGAACAGGGATTAAATCTGGGGTAACTATGAGAGCTTCTAGTGTTTGGCGGATGCTTCTGTTATATGCGATGGTCGTCGTAACGATGGATTTCGGGATGGCGCAGGCTCCTGCAACTGGAAAGCACAAATGGGCAGTCGTGGTGCATGGCGGAGCCGGTGTAATCGAGCGGTCTTCGATGACGCCTGAGGCGGAGAAACAGTATCGCGCAGGGATTACTGAGGCGACGCAGGCTGCGGCCGCAGTGCTGGATCATGGCGGCTCTGCGCTGGATGCGATAGAGGCTGCAATCAAGCTGCTTGAAGACAATCCCATGTTCAATGCAGGACGTGGAGCTGTGTTTGCCGCAGATGGAACAAATCAGCTTGACGCAGCGATCATGGACGGCAAGACGATGAATGCTGGCGCTGTGGCCGACGTACAACACACGCGGCATCCGATATCGCTGGCTCGCGCGGTGATGGAGAAGTCAGGTCATGTGATGCTGGTAGGCGCAGGGGCCGACGCGTTCGCGGCACATGTGGGACTGGAGCAGGTGCCTCAGAGTTTCTTCTTTACGGAGCATCGCTGGGAGCAACTGGAGAAGGAATTGAAGAAGGAAGGTCTGCCAATCCCGGCGCGGCCTGAAGGTGCGCCGCCTGCGCCGGCGAAACCACTCGCGTTCTTTGAGTCTCCTGAAAATCACAAATACGGTACGGTGGGTGTGGTTGCACTGGATCGCGATGGCAATGTGGCGGCGGGGACCTCGACGGGAGGGATCACAGCGAAGCACTGGAACCGCGTTGGTGATTCGCCGATTATCGGCGCGGGAACGTATGCGTCGAATCAATCATGCGCTGTGTCAGGAACCGGTATAGGCGAGTTCTTCATCCGGCTAACCGTGGCGCGGACGATCTGTGCGCTGGTGCAGTACAAGGGTATGAGCCTGCAGGCTGCGGCGGACGATGTGGTGCAGCGGCAGTTAGGCGCGATCCACGGCGATGGTGGTGTGATCGCTATTGCGCCGGATGGGCAGATGGCGTGGAGTTTTAATACTCCGGGGATGTTTCGCGCCAGGCTCGCCGAGGGAGGCACCATTCAGGTGGGTATTTACCGCGACGAGCCATAGTGCAAGTTAGAGTGCTGATTAGGAAGCGGCCGTTGAATGCTTCTTCGGTTCAACTTTGATTTCGTTTACGACCTGCTGAACGTTAGGAACCTGCTTTGCCAGTTGTTCGGCCTCGTGTTTCTGTTCTGAGGTCTTTACAGAACCTTTCAGAACCAGCGTGCCGTTCTTGGCTGAGTAATCAATGCTCTGATCGTCGAGGTTCTTGTGGTCCTTGATGGCAGCCTTGAAATCATGCTCGATGCCTGTGTCAAGATTCGAAGAGACAGCACCGGCGTTGCTGTCGTCCGGCGGGCGAATACCGATTTCATCAGCAATGGTGTAATCGGGAGCGGCTTGTTTCGCAAGGTTTTCTGCCTGTGTTTTCTGATCGGCTGATTGAACATTGCCGGTCAGAGTCATGACACCTTTATCGCGGTCCTGAGAGACGCTTACAGCGCTGAGGTTATTGTTATTAAGCGAAGTGTTGACAGCGGATTTTTCATCAGGGTGATCTGCATGGGTATGGCAGCCTGCGAGAGCCAAAGCTGCAGCAAGAGTTGTTGCGGTAAACAAATAAAATGGGGAACGTACGGGCTTCATTCTTCTGTCTCCTTCCAAATCGATCCGAGCTTTGGGATGTTCTTACAAGCGGGTGCAGTTGTCCGCGAAGGAGAAGAGGATTCAAGCTTGATCAAACCGAGACAGATATAGCCAAATGCGATGAGCAAAAGCGCAATCAGAATGCTTGCTGTGTTCGATTGCGAACCATGCAATAGTGCAGGAGTACCCCCAGAAAAAGCGCAATAGAGAGCCACGCAAACCAATCTCCGAAGCGGAGATAGAGCGTGGGATCATGCCCTTCAGGAACGGTTGCAAGAAGGGTTGTGAAAGCCGACGAGTCGCTACGTGTCTCAGCCAGAATGCGACCGCGATCGTCGGTGACGGTGAGATAGCCGTTCTTTGCCGAGTGCGCGATGCTGAAACCGTTTTCGACTCCGCGCATGATGGCGATATGCCCATGCCAGCCGCGGTCGATGTTGAAGTCCCAGCCGGGATCGAAGAGCAGGCCAACCCCCGCATTGCCGTAATCGCGGGAAGGCTGGGTGAAATCCATATCCTTACAAATGGCAACGCCCCATGTCGCTTGCGGTGTGTGGATGGTGGTGATGGTTGTGCCGGGAGTGAAGATGGATTCGAAGGGCGGCAGCATGTCGTGCTTGTCATAGAGCAGAACCGGCTTGTGCGGCTGGTAGATGCGGGCTTCGTTGTATTGGACTGGAGATGCTTTATGTACGACGCCGGTAATGATGATGGTTTCCGTTGAGTCGGCAACGGATTGCAGAACGGCATCGGACGGAGCGTTGTTTGGGTCAGTAATGGTGCCGGTCTTCTCGGGGATGACGATTGCCTTTGCGCCTTGTGCTGCCAACTGTTTGGCGTAAATGGAGTAATCGTGGAAGAGACGTTCAGTAGCGGGACCTGTGGGAGCATGAAGGTTCTGATCCAGATCAGAGGCGATGAGGCCGACGGTGACGCTCTTGCCCGGTTGAGGCTGAGCTAGGCGGATGAAGCCAAAAATGAGGATGAGAGCAATTACACCGAGACTGATTTCGAGGACGCGCCATGCTTGCCTGGGCGACTGGATGCGCAGATGCCACGCGATGGCTAACGCGGATGGTAGCAGCAGAATGAAGAAGCTTAAGCCCCAGGGGCCGGTGATGGATGCGAGTTGCAGGAATGGCAGGAACTGCAGCTGTGTGTAGGCCAGGCTGCCAGCGGTGCCATGCGGTGTGTAGAGATTGCGCACGTATTCGAAAGTGACCCAGGTAGAGGGGAAGGCGAAGACTGCGCTCCAGGCCGCACCGCGAAGCAAGAGAGCGCGGAACAGGAGCGTTGCGAATGTCCATACGAGACCAACGGAAGCGAAGACAATGAACCATACGTAGCCCGGTGATTGGAGTATTTGGAAATAATGGGACATATTCATGCTGCCGAGGAGGAGCGAGTAGAAGGCGACCTGGGCTGATCTGATGCTTGTATTGCTCTCAGCGAAGATCAGGATAGGCAATGGCGCCAGCCACATGAGCGGCCACCAGGGGGCGAGCCCATTGCCGAACCAGATAAGGACAGCGCTGATTGCTATGGTCAGGATGGCTGATGCGAGATTACGAGGTTTAGCCGCGGGTGCCATGGATGTACCTCCGGAAGGATCGCTGATAGAGGGCACGAAATTCGTCAGGGGTGACGTCCATGCGCCCTCCCAGATACAGCATGATGAGGCCGTGAGATAGAGCGCCCATCTCAAAAGTGATCTCCCAGGGATCGTCGGCCCGGAAGTAGCCACTGTCCATACCTTCCTGGAGAATCTGGGCCATGAGATTAGCAGTTGGGAATTGCCCCGAGCGGAAGTCCTGCGGATACTGTCGGGCCCCCGCGCGCGGCTTGAGGAACATAAGCTCAAAGAGACGTGGGTTGTGGAGTGCGTGATCAATGTAAATATCAGCCATCTGGATGAGGCGTTGTTCAATATCGCCTGAGAAGCTGCGTTCAGTAAGCTGAGCTGCAAGTTCTGTGAATCCCTCGTTCGCGAGGGCGTTGAGCAGACCCTCTCGGTTTGGGAAGTGGCGATAGATGGCCATGGCCGTGATGCCAGTGGCATGAGCGACTCGACGCATGGTCACAGCGTCAGTTCCTTCCTCAACAAGCAAGCAGCGGGCAGCAGAGAGGATCTTGGAGGCGGTGGAAGCTGGGATAATGGTTTCGTCGACCACGTGTACAGTGTATACTAGATTGAAATTTCTACACATAATTGCAAACATTTTTGTAATGCGGTGCGTATCTGCATTTTGGAGATTGCCGATGCGGATCCAGCTTGGCTATATAGTGTCCACAAACGGACAGTTCAATCCGAGGCCGGACATCGGCTCCATCCAGCAAAGCTGCAAGTTGCTGTAAACAAATAAGCTGCGATGGCCACTGACGTGCAATGTAGGGAGTTGCAATGGATATCTCAAGACCAGACATTAAGAAGAAGAAGCGCCGCCAGCAGATTGTTTGGGCGAGCGTAGCGGTGGTTTTACTGGCGGCTACGGCCTATGCCGTAAGCCGACTGAAGCCTGCGGCTCCGACGGTGGACGCGGCAACAATCTGGCCGGGGACGGTGAAACGCGGCACGTTCGTGCGCCAGGTGCGCGGGCCGGGAACGCTGGTGCCGCGAGAGGATAGCATTATGCTCATCCCGGCGCAGACAGATGCGACGGTGGTGCGGATTCGGGTATTGCCGGGCGCGCGTGTCACGCCGGACACGATCCTGCTGGATCTGTCGGATCCGCAGCTGGATCAGCAGTTGCTGAGCGCTGAGCAGGCGCTGAAAGGCGCGAAGGCCGATTACAAGTCTATGCAGGCGACGCTTGAGAGCGCGCTGATGGACAAGAAGGCCACTGCGGCACAAATCAACGCGTCCTATACGCAGGACCAGCTACAGGCTCAAACGGACCAGAAACTGTTTCAGCTGGGCGTGGTTTCCGGACTGGTTGCGAATGCCTCGAAGAACACGGCCGAACAGTTGACGGCGCAGAAGAAGATCAGCCTGGAACAACTCGACGTAAACCAGAAAGCGATTGAGGTGCAGCTAGCCTCTTCGCAGTCCAAGGTAGACCAGGCACAAGCTCTCTACGACCTCTACAGGAAGCAGAAAGATGAACTGCAGGTGCGAGCGGGAATCAGCGGTGTGCTCTCGACGCTCGCAACTCCTGTGTCGGTGGGTCAGCACGTGGTGGCGGGAACATCGGTGGCCGAGGTAGTGCAGCCAGACAAACTGAAGGCGGCGCTGAACATCGCCGAGACGCAGGCACACGATATTGCGATCGGGCAGCCTGCTGAGGTGGACACGCACAACGGTATCGTGAAGGGGCATGTCACGCGCATTGATCCGACGGTATTGAACGGAACGCGCGTCGTTGACGTATCGCTAGATGGGGATCTTCCGGCGGGCGCCGTTCCGAACCTGAGCGTCGATGGAACGGTCAACCTGGAGACGCTGAGCGACGTGCTGTATGTCGAGCGGCCTGCCTTCGGAAATGAAAACAGCACGATCAGTCTGTTCAAGGAGAGTCCGGATCACAAGACCGCGACCCGTGTTTCGGTCAAGGTGGGCAAGGCCTCGGTGAACTACATTCAGGTGCTTCAGGGACTGCAGGAAGGCGACACCGTCGTCCTGTCGGATATGAGCAGAGAAGACGCGGTAGACAAAATCCGCCTGGAATAGGCAACAGAGAGGAACTGAGGGGAATGAGCGGAACGATTATCGAAATCGAGAACCTGACCAAGGTGTTTTATACGGATGAGATCGAGACACACGCTCTCTCCGGCGTCCACTTGACCATTGATCGCGGCGAGTATGTTGCCATGTCCGGTCCCTCGGGCTGCGGCAAATCGACTCTGCTGTCGATCATCGGGCTGCTCGACACGCCGACCGGCGGTCGCTACACGCTGAACGGCAAAGAGGTTGCGAACCTCAATTTTGCGGATCGCTCGCGCATCCGCAACCAGGAGATAGGCTTCATCTTCCAGAGCTTCAACCTCATCGGCGACCTGACGGTGGCTGAGAACGTGGAGCTTCCGCTGACCTACCGCACGGGCATGCCGTCGAGCGAGCGCAAAAAGAAGGTTCAGGAGTCGCTGGAGCGCGTGAACATGGCGCACCGCATGCGGCATTATCCCGCGCAGCTCTCCGGCGGTCAGCAGCAGCGTGTAGCTGTGGCCCGCGCGCTAGCCGGATCTCCCTCAATCCTACTGGCTGACGAGCCTACCGGAAACCTGGACTCGAAGAATGGCGAAGCGGTGATGAAGCTGTTGCAGGAGCTGCACCAGGAAGGTGCAACGATCTGCATGGTGACGCACGATCCGCGCTTTGCCGCCCATGCCGAACGGCAGATTCATCTCTTCGACGGCAAGGTAGTTGCCGAGGGTGAGTTAAACCAGTTACTGGCGGAAGTGTAGCTAATTCGTTTCCGCGGATTGCGAGTTATCGATACGTGAGTTAGGGGCTGGCAGAAGCTTGCGGGATGCCAGCCTTCACTGGCGAGGAGACTCAGTGTCTACTTCGAAGGGGGAGCCGTGTTCGCCAATTGCATACAGGATTTTCGTTATTCGCTTCGGCAATTTCGGAAGTCGCCTGGCTTTGCATTCACGGCGATAGCAGTACTCGCGCTTGGTCTTGGCGCAAATGTTGCGGTCTTCACTCTGATCGATGGCATTCTGCTGCGGTCGCTGCCCTATGCGCATCCTGATCGCCTGGTTGCGATCAATGCGCCATCAGCGAATGGTTTCACCATGTTGCTGAACTATTCGAACCTCAAGCAGTTGAGCGATGCTATGGGTTCACGCACGCAAACAGGCGTGATGCTGGATCAGTCTCGCGCCAGTGTCGTAGGTCCGGGCGGGCGGCTGCAAGTAGAGCAGGAAACTGTCTCGTCGGATCTGATGACCGTGCTCGGCGCGCAGCCTCAGATCGGGCGCAGTTTTCGCCCTGAAGAAAATGAACCGGGCCGTGAGCACGTCCTTTTGATTGGCGACGATGTGTGGCGCAGGTTGTTCAATCAGGATCCGCAGGTAGTGGGTAAATCGCTGCTGGTGAAAGGCCGGAGCTACACGATCATCGGCGTTATGCCAAAAGAGTTCTCGTTTCCCTTTGGGGGCGAAAAGCAAGTCTGGTCCCCGGCCACCATTGGTCCACAGGCGCGCTCTGCGATGGCCGGCCCAAAGCAGGTGTGGGGAACGCTGTTCGCGAGACTTCCAGAAGGCGTGACTGCGGCTTCACTCGAAGCGGACCTCAACCGCGTTCAGGCGCAGATTGCGAAAGAGGTACCCGACAGTGAGATTCCGCTCAAGCTTGAAGTAACTAATTATCAGCAGTCGCTGAATCATCAGGCGCGCAAGCCGCTGTTGTTGCTGTATATGGTTGTATTCGGCATCTGGGCGCTGGCATGTTTGAATGTGACGAGCTTGATGTTGGTTCGCGCCATCGGGCGCAGCCGCGAGATGGCAGTGAGGTCAGCACTGGGTGCAAGCCGGTCGCGGCTTCTGCAGCAGTCGATTGTGGAGAGTCTCTTACTGAGCATTGCCGGAAGCGTGCTGGGATTGCTGACAGGTCAGTTAGTACTCAAAGTGCTGTGGCATCAGATTGAGCGCAATCTGCCGCTGACGAATGAAGTGCATTTGGAGTGGCGTGTTGTTGTGAGCCTGATCATGTTGACGTGCATAACGGCACTGCTGACGGGGATTGTTCCCGCTCTGCGTGCAGCGCGTCGTAGTGTTCAGGAAGACCTGCATGGAGTGAACAGCACCGCGTCGGCAAGCCATACCCGTATGAGAGAAGGACTGGTGATAGCGCAACTGGCGCTGACACTGGTGTTTTTGGTGGGAGCGGGATTGTTTCTGCGCACAATTAGTGCGCTGCGTCAGGTGCCGCTTGGGTTTGGTCAGCAGAATGTGTTGACCGGCGGGGTGATCGTAAATCCGACCATGGATGCTGCCGATAGCGATGAAGAATCCGCACATGGACTCAATCTCGTGCAGAGCGCGTATCTACCACTTCTCGATCGGCTGCGGGCAATTCCCGGAGTGCGCGTCGCTGCATTGAGCTCCGTGCTGCCGATGCGAAGCGAGTTTGCGGTGAGTCTAGCAATGACTCTCGATCACAAGAAGACCGCGTACGCGCAGAATCCAACAGCGGATGGACGGCTGGCAACAGCAGGGCTTGTCGACGCGTTGGGTATTCCGATGATGCGAGGACGCTTCTTCGCAGAGGAAGATTCATCGACTGCCCCTGTTGTAGTCGTCATCAACGAAGCATTCGCAAACAAGTATTTTGCCGGACAGAATCCCGTCGGACATACCGTCTCAATGGGCAAAGGGCGCTTTGCCGATGCGCGCATTGTTGGCGTGATTGCCAACATGAAGCAGACGGATGTGACCAAGCCAACGAAGCCGGAGATGTATTTTTGTCTGGCTCAGATTGAGCCGGGAACGCCGCTCTATGGCATTGCCAAGGCATTCATGCAGGTGGCGATTCGTGCCTCGGTGCCTGCCGATGCGTTACGGGCGCAGTTTGATAAAGCGCTACACGACGTCGCTCCAGATGCGACCACAACCGATGTAGAGACGATCCATGAGGCAGTGGAAGATTCGTTCGGAAGCCAGACTCTGACCTCACGTCTGCTTGAAGGATTTGCTCTTTTGGCGCTGGTGATTGCCTCGGTAGGGCTGTACGGATTGCTGTCGTTTACTGTTGCCCAGCGTACGCGGGAAATTGCAGTTCGGTTCGCATTGGGAGCGCAGCAGGCCAGCATCTTGCAGATGGTATTACGCAGGGCTCAGGTGCTGATGGTAGCTGGCCTGGCATGTGGAACGACGCTAGCATGGTTTGCTGTAAAGCTGACTCAGGGTTACATCTATGGAGTGCAGTCTCATGACGCTGCCACGTTTGCATCTGTGATTGGTGTGCTGGCTGCAGCATGCTTTGTCGCAGCATGGATGCCTGCGCGGCACGCGGCTGCCATTGAGCCTGTTGTCGCGTTAAGGAGCGAGTAGGCTATGGCGGCATGGATGCAGGATTTGCGATTTGCTTCGCGGCAATTATGGAAGTCGCCGGGATTTACCGTCACAGCGTTACTCACGCTTGCTTTCGGCATTGGGGTGACTGCAGCAGTGTTGCTGGTGGTGCAAATGGTTCTGCTGCAACCTTTGCCTTATTCAGATCAGGATCAGCTCGTGGGAGTGACTTGGAGCTATCCAGGCACTCCGGCCAATGCGGAGCAGGTTGGAGCAGTCGCTGATTTTGTGCGGGCACACAACCAGGCCTTTAGTGCAACTGCAGTGATGGATGATGGCATGAGCCCTGCGAACCTGTCGGTGAATGGCGGCCATGCGGTTGAAGTACATGCATTGCGCGTGTCGAGGGATTACTTTGCGACGCTTGGCGTAATGCCTGCTATCGGTCGTGCATTCACACAAGAAGAAGACACCCCGGAGGGCCCGCGGGCTGTCATGTTGAGCGATGGATTATGGCGGCGGACACTCGGAGCTGACGCGGATATCGTCGGACGAACGGTGCGAATCAATCAGGAGAGCTTTACGGTTGTCGGTGTGATGCCCGCGAGTTTTACAGTAAGTGGCGAAACGGCACCTGGAGTAACAGGCACTCCTGATCTATGGGAGCCACTGCAGCTAAGCCCGAAGGATTCTGGCTACGACGGCGACAATTACCAGATGTATGCTCGGTTGCGCGATGGAGTTTCGCTCGATCAGGCTCAGCAGCAATTAAACGCTCTTGATGAGCCTTTTTACCAGCAATATCCCAGTTACAAAAAATGGGTGCGCGCGGGTAAAGTGCTGCATGAACTGCATGTGTGGAAACTGCAGGATGTGATGGTGAGCGATGTGCGCCGCAGTCTGCTGACGGTGTTGGGTGCCGTGATTGCAGTGCTGTTGGTAGCATGCTTCAATCTCGCTGGATTGATGATTGCGCGAGCTCTGCGCAGGTCGCGAGAGATTGCGGTGCGTTCCGCGCTCGGTGCAACGCGTGGACAATTACTTCGTTTGTTGGTGATCGAGGGGCTCCTTCTCTCTTTAGGCGGCGGTTTGCTTGCACTTGTCGTAGAACGTGTCGGAGCACAAATGCTACTGACCGCCGCGCCTCTCGAAATCCCGAAGCTGCATCATCAGCCCGGATTGTTGCCAGTTGCAGCGGCGGTGATGGTGGTTTCGCTTGCTGCAATGGTGGTGTTTTCATTGCTTCCCGCGTGGTTGATCTTGCGTAAAAGAAGTGACGAGATCAGGCTTGGCAGTCAGTCGGTAGGCCAGACCGTTTCACACGCACGTTTATCTCGTGCACTGATTGTCGGACAGGTTGCGCTGGCGATGGTGCTGGTGTCAATGGCTTCGATATTGCTCGGAACATTTGTGCACCTTCAAGCACTGCCTTCCGGCGTGGAGCCGAGGCAGCTCACGGTCTTTCAAGTCGCGTTAAAGGGAGATCATTACGCAAATACGCGCACGACAACGCAATTCGTCACAGCAGTTCTAGAACAGATTCAGCATCTGCCCGGTGTGGATCGCGTAGCAGCTGTGAATGGTCTTCCACTTGATCGCGGATTGAATATGGGCGGGTCTCCGGCTGATCGTCCGAACCTGCGGCAGGTCATTGAATTCCGTGCGATTACACCAGGATATTTTCAGACAATGGGAATATCTCTACTTGCTGGCCGTGACATAGCCGAGTCCGATCGTGCTGACAGCGATCACGTCGTGTTGATTGGGGCAGCGGCTGCAAAGAAGTGGTGGCCCGGCAGATCTCCTATCGGAGAGATGGTCCGATTGGGTGGCAACAACATCCGATGCCGCATTGTCGGTGTTGTGGCCGATGTGCAGATGCATTCGCTGGTCGAGAGTGACGGCATCGTGCTTTATGGGCCAATGACGCAGCTCGATGACAAGTTCATGGCCATGATCAACGGATGGTTCCCCACAACATTTGCGGTGAGAACAGCGGCGCATCTGAATCTCGCCGAGCCAATCGAGAAGGCTGTGGCGCAGGCGGATGCCGAGATCCCAGTGACTCGCATGACGAGCATGCAGGCTGTAATTGACGACTCGATTCAAGTACCGCGTTTCTTTTCTGTACTGGCTACTTGCTTCTCTGCTTTTGCTCTGGTGCTGACGGTGATTGGAATGTTTGGGTTGATGAGCTATCAGGTGACTCAAAGAACCAGAGAGATCGGTGTGCGTATGGCTTTGGGCGCAAGCCGTGGAGCTATTCTGCAGCGCTTTCTTACACACGGCCTGATGCTGGCAAGTGTGGGCGTTGGGCTTGGGCTTGCCATGAGCTGGTGGATGCGCCCGGTCGTCAATCATTTGTTATCTGATGCTGGCATAGATCCCGCGGACGAGATGACCGCTGCAGCATCGCATGTGATTATGAACGGCGCAGAGGGCGTATTACTGGCATTGGTTGTGGTGCTGGCAGCGAGCGTAATTGCCAGTTGGATGCCTGCACGTCGTGCGGCTGCTGTCGAACCAATGCAGGCGTTGAGAGCCGAGTAGGGAGCGAGGACGAGAACGATGAATAAGCTCTGGCAGGATGTGCGCTATGGATTGCGGCAATTGCGCAAATCGCCGGGCTTTACGCTGACGGCAGTGATCACGCTGGCGCTCGGTATCGGTGCGAATGCCGCAATCTTCACGCTTGTTCAAGGCATTCTGCTGCGTTCGCTGCCTTTCTCCGATCCCAACCAGCTCTACCGCATCGGCGATAAAGACGACTGCTGCGTGGAAGGCGGATTCGTCGGCGACAATGGCGACTTCGATATTTACTCGTACGATCTATATCTGCAGTTCAAACAGTCTGCTCCGGAGTTTGAGCAGCTAGCTGCAATGCGCGCGGGCTTTGGCGGATTCAGCGTACGGCGTGGCAACGAAATCGCTAAGGAACTGACCGGCGAATACGTGTCCGGCAATTACTTTTCAACTCTTGGCATCGGGTCTTACCTTGGCCGTGTGTTCTCTGATAGTGACGATACACCCAGTGCTGCGCCTGTTGTGGTGTTGAGTTATGAGGGATGGCAGAACGAGTTTGCAAGCGATACATCGATTGTCGGCTCGACGATTTCTGTAGAGACACATCCGTTCACAGTGATTGGCATTGCGCCACGCGGATTCTTTGGTGACCGCATCACGGGGAATCCGCCCATGTTCTGGATTCCGCTGAATACGGAGCCGACGATCTCAGGCAACGGATCGATTCTGCATCATCCCGATTCGAACTTCCTTTACGCTGTAGGACGCGTGAAGCCAGGCACTCCGATCCCAGCATTACAGGCGAAGCTCTCGGCAACGATGCGGGAGTGGATGAAGACGCGGCCTGTGTATACAGAGAATGGAGCGTCTGCTGAGATTCCGAAGCAGCACGTCACGGTTGTACCCGCGGGCGGGGGCATCCAGAATCTGCAGCAGGAAGCAGGCGACGGACTCACGATGCTCATGATTTTATCGAGCGTCGTGTTGCTGATTGCCTGTGCCAACATTGCCAATCTTCTCTTGGCGCGAGCAACAGCGCGCAAGGCAGAAGTATCACTGCGCATGGCGCTTGGATCAGGCCGATCCCGACTTGTTCGGCAGATTTTCACTGAAAGTGTTTTGCTGAGCCTCATCGGCGGCCTAGTAGGCCTTGCTGTAGCGTACGCGGGATCGCGCGTGATTCTGATCCTAGCTTTTCCGGGAGCAAAACATCTGCCGGTCAGCGCGACACCTTCGTGGCAGGTGCTCGGATTTGCATTCGGCATTTCACTGCTCACAGGAGCTCTTTTCGGAACTACTCCGGCTTGGATATCAACGCACGCGCAGCCAGCCGAGGTACTACGTGGATCAAGCCGATCAACAAGCGATCGTTCCTCGCTGCCGCAGAAGGCGCTTGTTGTATTTCAGGCCGCACTGTCACTTGTGCTGCTTGTGGGCGCGGCGTTGATGACGAAGTCGCTGAATAAGCTTGAGCATCAGAATTTTGGTCTTCACACTGAAAATCGATATGTGGCTCATTTTGATCCGCACGGAGCAGGGTACTCGTTGGATCGCCTTCCGGCCCTGTATCACGAGATTCAGAATCGATTTGAATCATTGCCCGGCGTGACCGGAGTCGGGCTTGCGATGTATAGCCCGCTTGAGGGCGATAACTGGGGTGAGTGCATTATCCAACAAGGGCATCCCGCGCCACGCCCAGGAGAGCACTGCGGCTCTACGTGGGATCGCGTGAGCGCCGGATATCTCGATGTGATTGGAGTGCCTAAGGTGCGAGGACGTGAGTTTACCGACCAGGACACGGCGACCTCGCTGCCCGTAGCCATCGTCAATGAAACATTTGTGAAGCGTTTCTTTCCCAATCAGGACCCCATCGGGCGGCACTTCGGCATTGATGACGTAAAGTATTCGGGAAGCTGGGAGATTATCGGAGTTTTCAAAGATTTCAAAATCAACAACCCAAAAGAAGAGCCGCGGCCAGTATATCTACGGCCGATGACGCAGTATTACAAGCCGTATACAGAATCTGGCTTTATCAGCACGGAAGATCAGTCTATGTATGCAAACTCGATCATGCTGCGATTTAACCGGCCTCAACAGGATGCCGATGCACTGATTCGCCGAACGCTTGCAAGCATCGATCCCAACCTGACGATCAATGATCTGCGATCGCTAGATGCTCAGGTCGCTGACAATTTCGATCAGGACCGACTGCTGGCTCGGCTCACAACGCTGTTCGGTGTGCTGGCGCTGATTCTCGCCTCGGTTGGATTGTATGGCGTAACATCCTACCTCGTCGTGCGGCGCACGAGTGAGATTGGCATCCGCATGGCGTTAGGATCGACTCGCGGACGCGTGGTGCAGCTTGTGTTGCGCAGCGTTGCGTGGCAAATCGGTCTTGGGCTGGCGCTGGGGATACCATCAACATTACTGGCCGGCCACTACATGAAAAGCCAGCTCTACGGCGTGAGTGAATATGATGCCACGGCCATGATTGCTGGCGTCGTCGTCTTGTGCTGCTGCGCATTGATCGCTGGATTTATCCCAGCACGACGAGCAGCTTCGATTGAACCAATGCAGGCTTTACGCACCGAATAGTTAAAGGTTGGAGAGGCTTCATGAACAGGATTTTTCAGGATATTCGATATGCATTCAGGCAACTGGCCAGGGCGCCAGGCTTTGCGGCCACTGTGATCGTAACGCTCGCCTTGGGAATTGCTGCGAATACCGCGATCTTCACGATCTTCGATCAGGTACTTCTGCGCATGCTCCCTGTGCAAAGCCCCAAGGAACTGGTGCGTTTCGAATGGACGGGTGCGTTTTCCGGCTCTATGAGCAGCTTTGGTGGCGAAACTCCGGGCCGCCACAATTACTTTTCTTATCCAATGTTCAAAGATCTGCGCGAGAAGAATACGGCATTTACCGATATGCTCGCCGCGGTACGCAATAGTGTGGGTGTCTCCTGGGAAAACCGGGCAGAGGACAAGGAAGCAGAGATTGTGAGTGGCAACTATTTCGAAGTGCTGGGGCTGCACCCAATCGTTGGCCGTCTCTTCACCGATGCCGACAATACGACAAAGGGCGCAAATCCGGTCGTGGTATTGGCGTATGACTATTGGAAGACGCGATTCAATTCTTCAATGGATGTATCGGGTAAGACACTACTGATTAATGGCCAGCCGTTCACAATCGTGGGTGTAGCGCCTGAGGGGTTTCAGAGCGCAATAGACAACTACACGCCGGGGGTCTTCCTTCCGATCACGATGTCAGAAGTTGCGATGCCATGGACAGCGCAGCGGGATGATCTGAATAATCACAAATCAGTGTGGCTGACGCTGATCGCACGTCTCAAGCCGGGCGTCACTCGCCAGCAGGCTGAGGCGAGTCTCGGACCTCTTTGGCATTCGCTGCGTGCTCAGGAACTGACGGGATACGGTAACACATCGGCTCAGTTCAAGCACCGGTTTCTCGATGAAACTCGCCTGTTTGTGAAGGACGACTCCACGGGATTTATGCCGAAGCGTGATGATCTGAAGACACCACTATACGTGCTGATGGGTATGGTTGGTGTGTTGGCGGCAATGTGCGCAATCAATATTGCCACCTTACTACTTCTCAGGGCGGCAGGCCGTGTGCGCGAGATCTCGATGCGATACGCGTTGGGGGCCGCGCGATCAAAGATTGTTTCGCAACTCTTTGTCGAAGGTGGCGTACTGGGTCTTTGTGGAGCGGTCGCTGGCGTGGCGCTCTCGCCGCTCATTGCCCGTGCGCTTGTTCAAATGATCGCAGATAACGACGACCCAACGCAGCAAGGGCCTTTCTCGACCGCAGTCGATCTTCGCGTGCTTCTATATGCGCTGGGGCTCTCCTTGTTGGTAACGCTGCTCTTCAGCGTAGTTCCGGCACTCCAATTTCTGAAACCCAGGCTTGCTGAAGCGTTGCGCCAGAACAGCGGAACCGCCTCGCGAGCGTCGCAGCGATTTCGCAAGATTGCCGTAGGTCTGCAGATTTCACTCACTGTGCTGCTACTGGGTTGCGCCGGACTATTTCTGCGTACACTGACGAACCTTCGCGGTCAGAATATAGGATTCGAGACAGCGCACCTGGTAACTTTCGATATCGATCCATCGTTGGCCGGCTACAGTGGTGATCGCGTGCAGCAGATTGATAAAGATGTGGTAGATGGGTTGCGCGGCTTACCGGGAATATCACAGGCTGCCGGTACAACTGACCCTGAAATTTCCGGCGACTCGAGCACATCGAACTATTCAGTGCAGGGACACATAGCTCCCGAAGATGAAAGTATGAACTTCGAGAGTCCGTGGATTACGTCCAATTACTTCGCGACGCTGCATCAGCCGATTCTTGCAGGACGTGAGTTCACAGATGCCGACACCAAGGGCAGTCCAAAAGTAGCGGTCGTAAATCTGACGTTCGCCAAGCGCTTTTACGGCTCTCCACAGAATGCGCTCGGCAGATTGATAGGAGCGGGCGCCAGTGACCACGAAAAGTATGACATCACCATCGTGGGTGTCGTTGGCGACGTGCGGCATGAAAATATGCAGGCCGCGGCGGTGGGCACCGTCTATCAGGCATATTCACAATTTACCAACACGTTTGGTCTGCAGATGTATGCGCTCACTGCGCAGAAGCCGGAATTGGTAGAGAACGAGATTCGCGAACGCATTCGTCGGCTTGATCCGAAACTAGTGGTCGATTCGATTCGCACGATGGATCAGCAGATCGATATCAGTATCTCGAATCAACGTGCACTTGCTACGCTGTCGATGAGTTTCTCCGCATTGGCGATGCTTATGACGGCGGTCGGTCTTTACGGTGTGCTGGCTTACGCGACAAAGCAACGGACACGCGAGATCGGCGTACGGATGGCGCTGGGCGCACAGCGAAGCTCCATGATTGTGTTAGTGCTGCGAGAGATGGCGCTGACCGCCACAATCGGAGTAGCGGTAGCTCTGCCCGCGGCATTTCTGCTATCAAAACTGCTGCGCAGCCAGCTGTATGGAGTGCAGCCAGGTGACCCTATTACGCTGCTGGCGTGTATCGCCATCAGCGCTCTAATGGTGGCTATAGCCGCGGCAATCCCCGCGCGCCGCGCCGCTTCAATTGACCCAATCGAAGCATTGAGAACAGAGTAGTCCTGCAGTTTTTATGAGGAACGGAGTTGAGCACAACAATGATTGAACTGAACAAAATCGAACGAAGCTATCGTACCGGGCACACGGAGACCTGGGTGCTGCGGCACGTCAATCTCACCATCAAGCCCGGTGAATTTGTAACGATCATGGGACCGTCTGGGGCAGGAAAGTCATCGTTATTGAATGTGCTGGCGATGCTGGACGACCAATGGAAAGGGGAGTTTTTCTTCGATGGCGAGCCGGTGCATCGTATGAATCGCAAACAGCGCGCCGAATTGGCGCGACGTCGTACGGGCATGGTCTTCCAGAGTTATCACCTGCTCGATGATCTCAGTGTCGCCGAGAATATCGACCTGCCGCTTTCATACAAGGACATTCCGCGTGCTGAGCGGCAGGCATTGGTTGCCGACACGCTGGATAAGTTTCAAATCGTAGGCAAGAAAGACCTGTTTCCAAGCCAACTCTCAGGTGGCCAACAGCAGTTGGTAGGCATTGCACGGGCAGTCATTCATAAGCCAAGCCTTCTGCTTGCAGATGAGCCTACGGGCAATCTTCATTCCGGGCAGGCTCGGGAAATTATGGAACTGTTCAAGAAACTCAACGAAGAGGGCACGACCATCATTCAGGTCACGCACTCGGAAGAAAACGCTAAATTTGGTTCGCGCATTATCGAACTGCGGGATGGATGGCTGTATTCCGATACCGCAGGAATTGCGCAACCGGTAGGGGTCCAATCGTGAATTTTTCGAAACGCACATCTATGTATCCGACAATCGATAGGAAGACATCCGTTACAGGCTCAACGCGATTTTTTTCGAAGGTAATCGCGTCCGTTTGCAGCGCAACGTTATTTGCACAGGGTGCGATTTCGGTTATGGCGCAGACCACTCAAAATCCTGTTCCCAACGCACCTTCAACGCAAACCGCGTCTCCAGCGCCAACACCGAACGAATCGACGACTTCGACGGTGAGTGTGCCGTTCGAGTTGTTTTTGAAGCGGTCGATGAACCCGCTCGATTTTTATCGTGGTAAGTCGGTGCCGCCCGTGAACATGGCCAACTCGCCGCGTCTCAATTCCTTCGTCAAAGACGGCAAAATCTATTTGACCCTGCGAGATGCCATCGACTTGGCTCTCGAAGACAACCTCGATATGGTCATCGCGCGCTACAACCTGCCCATCGCGCAGCTCGATGTTCTGCGTGGCGCAGCAGGTGCATATCCGCGCGGCGTCAACACAGGCGTCGTCTCCGGGACACCAGGCGGCGCGAGCACATCTGGTGGTGGTGGAGCGGGTGCGGGCGGTACCTCGCTCGGCGCTGGCGGCGCGGGAGCCGGCAATGGCGGTATTGTGACGTCGACTCTCGGGGGCGGCTCGTCGGTTTCCAACTTCGATCCTTATATCACCGTGCAGACCGACGTTGACCACCTGACGCAGGCGGTCAACAACCAAGTGCTCTACGGTGTTCCCGTCGTTCATGACAATACGGTGGCGGCGAACTTTACCTATAACCAGGCGTTCCCAACCGGCGGTTATATTCAGGCCGTCTGGAACAATAACCGTCAGACTTTCAACAGCCCCAACTATGCCTACAATCCGCAGTTTTTTTCCTTTGGCGAAATCTATGCCTCGCAGCCGCTGCTGGCCGGCTTTGGTTTCGGGCCAAACCTGCGCTATCTGCGCATCGCTCGAACCAATAAGAAAGTCTCTGATATCGCTTTCCGTGCCCAGGTAATCGCAACCGTCACGCAAATCTGCAATATTTACTGGGATCTGGTTGCTGCGTATGACACAGCGCAGGTAAATCAGCGCTCGGTAGACTTCGCCAACGAGACGCTGGACAAGAGCCGCAAACAACTCGAGCTGCAGGCCATTCCGCAGACTGATGTGCTCAAAGCGGAAAGCGACCTGGCTACGCGCAAGCAAGAATTGACGGTAGCTAGCACCACTCTCGAACAGCAAGAGCTGTACATGAAGAACGCCATTACCCGCAGCCTCGACGATCCGGTTCTTGAGGACATGCCGGTAGTTCCGGTTGATCATATTGTTACTGATACGGCAATCCCTTCGGAGTCCATTCCTGACATGATTGCGGACGCGCTCAAGAACCGCCCCGACGTGCAGGAGCAGGAGCTGAACCTGCAGAACAGCGAACTTAGCCGCAAGACGGAGCGCAACAACCTGCTGCCCTCACTCTCCGTCTACGGCTATCTTAGCGGTACCGGATACTCGGGTCCGCTCACTTCTACCGCTCCTGCTGGCACCATAACTTCATCGAATGGCTATGGAGGAGCTGCGCTGAACGCCTTCAATTATTCGTCTCCCGAATACCAGGTTGGCTTCCAGCTTGGCATCCCCCTGCGTAATCGCGTGGCAAAAGCCGACCAGTACCGCACGGAGCTTGAATACCGTCAATCGCAGGTTGGCCTGGAAGAGAAAAAGAAGAGCGTACGTATCGAAGTGCGCAGCGCGCGGTTCGCGCTGGAGCAAGGCACAAGTCGAGTGGATGCTGCACGCGAAGCGCGTGATCTCGCTGCGAAGATGCTGGATATCGCGCAGAAGCAACAACAGCTCGGGTCTGGATCGAATCAACAGACGCTTTCTGCTGAGCATGATCTGGCGGTCGCGGAAAATGCACTCGTGACGGCAGAAACTGATTTCGCTAAAGCTCGGGTTCAGATGCTCTATGTTACGGGGACCACGCTGCAAAACTATGGCATCTCGATCGAGCAGGCGAAGTCGGCTAATGGCGCTTCGGCGCCGATTGCACCGGCGTCTCCGACGGCTCCAAGCCCAACTGGACAGTAAGCAATGCAGACTGACACACTGGCGGTATCCATGAACACCGGTAATCGATCGAACGACGGAGCTGAAAGGCCATTCCGGCTTCTCATCGCCGACGACCAGCCGCAAATTCTCGAGGCTCTGCGGCTGCTGCTGAAGCCCGAAGGCTACAAGCTGGAGATGGTGCGCACTCCGGCGCTGTTACTTGAGGCGTTGATGCACGAGAGCTTTGACGGTGTGCTGATCGATTTAAATTACACACGCGACACTACTTCCGGTCAGGAGGGAATGGAACTTGTAGCTCGTATCAAGGAGATCGATGCACAGCTACCCGTGATCGTAATGACTGCCTGGGGCAATATCGATCTAGCTGTGGAAGCTATGCGGCGTGGCGCAGGCGACTTCATTCAAAAGCCGTGGGAAAATGCTCGATTATTAAGCATCCTTCGCACGCAAATGGAATTACACCGCAGCCAGCGGCGCACGCAATGGCTCGAGGCGGAGAATCGGATACTGCGCGCGCCGGGGGCACCGGACTTTATTGCTTCGGCTGAGTCCATGCGTCAGGTATTGGAGACGATGTCGCGTGTAGGGCCGTCGGATGCGAATGTATTGATTACCGGAGAGCACGGCACGGGTAAGGAAGTAGTAGCGCAAATGTTGCACCGGCTCTCGTCCCGCGCTTCACGCACACTTGTAGCTGTGAACACGGGAGCGCTGCCGGAGGGGACGTTTGAGAGCGAGCTGTTTGGCCACGTAAAGGGCGCATTCACTGACGCGCGCACAGACCGCATCGGACGCTTTGAGTTGGCGAATGGTGGCACGCTATTCCTCGATGAGATTGCGAATATTCCGGTGCGTCAGCAGGCGAAGATTCTGCGCGTGCTGGAAACGGGCGAATTGGAGCGCGTTGGCTCCTCACGCACCATTTCAGTAGACGCGCGCGTGCTCTCAGCAACAAATGCAAATCTTAGGCAAGATGCAGCCGAAGGGCGGTTTCGCGAAGATTTACTGTTTCGCCTGAACACGGTTGAAATTCACCTTCCTCCGCTGCGCGAGAGACGCGAAGACCTGCCGGCGTTGGCTGGTCACTTTCTCGCTCGACATGCGACACGCTACCGAAGACAGATTCAGGGCATCGAGCCCGCAGCTTTGCAAATGATGATGCAATACGCATGGCCGGGTAACGTGCGTGAACTGGATCACACCATCGAACGGGCTGTGTTGATGACTCGTGGAGAGCTAATCGAAGCTGTTGATCTTGGCCTTCACGGACAACGCAGTACAGCAACTGCTGCTTCGATGGACGATATGAGTCTTGAGGCCGTAGAAGCTATCCTGATACGCAAAGCCCTGGCACGGGCTGGCGGTAATGTGAGCCAGGCAGCGGAAGCGCTAGGCCTGAGCCGCGGAGCGCTTTACCGTCGCATTGAGAAATATGGCCTATAGCGAGACGACCGCGTATCACGAGTTTGACGACGATGCGGGAGATTTGCAGCTGCCTGTAGTCAAGCGCAAGCGCATAGCATTAGGGCGCTCGCGCAGACGGTTGAGCTTTGAGCGCGCCTTGCGTCTTTGGCTTTATTTAATGGGACTGCCAGCCTTTGGGTTGATAGCGCTTGAGTTATGGCAGCATCATGTCGATTCATCGATTGTCTGGATAGCTCTGCCTGCCACCGCTTTCTCCTGGATGTTTCTCGTTTCGCTCGTGATGGAGCATGTCATTCGCCCCCTGCAGACGTTGGCGAATGTGGTGGCTGCTTTACGTGAAGACGATTATTCCTTTCGCGCGCGCGGCGCCAGACGTTACGACGCAATGGGCGATCTCGCACTCGAAATCAATGCACTCGCCGGCATGTTGCAGGTGCAGCGTGTTGGTGCCATGGAAGCGATGGCTCTGGTCGAGCGAGTCATGAAATCCATGCAATCTCCAGTCCTGGCGTTTGATCCGGATGGGCGGCTGAAGCTTTTAAATGCGGCTGCTGAGCGGGCATTTAATCTACTGCCTCGTGGCGTGCAGCGTTCGGCCGTTCGCTCAAATAGCAGCAAGCTGGATGTCGAGCGGCTGCTGCGCGCAGAGGATAATGATGTACTTTCCGTGGGCGATCCACAGCACACAGAAAGATGGGTGGTAAAACGCAGTAAGTTCCGATTGCGCGGCATTCCACATACGTTGTTTGTACTCTCCGATGTGAGTGAGGCACTACGTGAGGAAGAACGGTTGGCGTGGAAGCGTCTGATTCGCGTGCTCGGACATGAGATAAACAACTCGTTGACGCCGATCAAGTCAATCGCTGAGAGCTTGCGTGGTCGGTTCAGCGTGAGCCGAGCTCTTTCAGAAGACGATGAGGATTTCGCGCGCGGATTGGAAGTAATTGAAGATCGCGCAGAGTCGTTGAACCGGTTTTTGCAGGCTTATCGCGAGTTGACAGGTTTGCCAACCCCGAATTTAGAGCAAATTTCGTTGGCGGGGGTGATCGGCAGAATTGCAAAGTTAGAGACGCGTCTACCGGTAACGATAAGGAACACGGACGACGTGCTGCTAGATGCCGATCCGGATCAACTCGCTCATGCACTGATTAATCTTGTGCGTAATGCGGCCGAAGCCGCCCTCAGCCCGGATGCGGCATCCATAGCGACTCTCGCCGAAAAAAATGTGGATTCAGCTACGCTACCTGATCCGTGCGTCGAGATTCTATGGGAGACAGGATTTCAAGAAGTAATGATAACGATCCTCGACAATGGTCCCGGTCTAACGAATGCAGACAACCTCTTTGTACCTTTCTATACGACCAAACCTCAAGGAACTGGAATAGGACTTGTGCTCGCGCAGCAGATTGCACTAGGGCATGGCGGTTCAGTACAACTGTTGAACAGAACGGATACTCACGGATGCAAGGCATGCCTTCGGCTGCCGTTGCGCACCACTGCTCGCGAAATTTCTTGACTACGTCTCACGATTCACCTGTGTGCAGGTCAATTTTTATTCCTATATTAGATTTGTTGGAACATCATTGCGTCCTTGACCGTACAACGCACTGGAGGGCTCCGCATGGGCACGGTGCAGCAGGATCTCGCGTACATTATTCGCAGGCTTTCACGTTCAAAGGGATTCGCAGCGGCGGTAATTGTTTCGATCGGCTTAGGGATTGCTGCAAACGCAACCATCTTTTCTATGGTGAGTCGCTTTGTGCTGCGGCCAACGCCGGCCGGTGATCCATCTACACTGCTCGCATTGCACACGCTCCATGATGGAGACCAATGCTGCAACGCTTTCCCTGAGCCAATTTATGAAGATGTGCGGGATCAGGCGAGATCGTTCCGTGGAATAGCTGCCTATTATGAACTTGTGCCTGCTTCAATTAGTGGCAGCGGTGAACCGCTGCGAAGTTGGGGACAAGCTGCGACAGCGAACTTCTTCGACGTGTTGCAATCGTACATGACCTTGGGGCGAGGATTTTTGCCCAAAGAAGAAGATCAGCAGGTGGTCGTTCTTAGTAGAAGGCTCTGGCAAACGCGTTTTGCGGCAGATCCTTCCATCGTAGGACGAAAGATAACCGTGTCTGGACGGCCCTACACGGTAATTGGCGTAGCACCCAAGGGATTTCATGGGCTTGATCTCGTCCTGGATACAGACTTCTGGGTACCGCTAGGGAATGTTCATTCACTCGTTGCAGAGTCGCTTGACGAGCACTCGCGAGAACAGCACTGGCTGCAAGTTGTTGCGAGACTGAACCCTGGTGTAACTCGCGAACAGGCCTCAGTTGAACTAAACACTATCGCTCGTAGGCTGGCGGTTGCATATCCAGCGACGGACAAAGGCAATGGATTCCGGCTTGACCAGGCAGGAGCATTGCCTCCACGAATGAAGACGGTCGTCCTTCTTTTTCTGACCGCTCTATCTGTGGTTGTCATGCTCGTGCTTTGCATTGCATGTGCTAATGTAGCGAACCTGCTGTTGGCACAAACCGTTGGACGGCAGAAAGAGATGGCAGTGCGCCTCGCTCTTGGAGGAACCAGGGGTCGCATTCTAAGGCAGATGGTGTTGGAGTCAGTTGTTCTTTCACTCAGTGGAGGCGTATTGGGTGTTTTGCTTTCGCTTTGGTCTACTCAGTCTTTGTCGGCCTTTCGCATTCCAGCACCCGTGCCTCTCGATATGTCGATTACTGTTGATTGGCGTGTGCTTTTATTTGCATTTGTGCTAAGCGTAGGTGCGGGCTTTCTGTTCAGCGTGATCCCCGCTTGGGCAGCCTCGCGGCCAGCGTTGATGAACGCATTGAAGGGGGAGGATCCCCTCGCGAAACCTGGGCGCAGAATTACTTTGCGTAGTGCGCTGATTGTGGTTCAGATGGCGATGTGCGCCGTGTTGCTGACTGCGACAGGTCTTTTTCTGCGGAGCCTCCAGAATGCTGCAAACATCGATATCGGATTTCGCACACATGGGATGGTCAGTATGCAGCTTGATCCACGCGTAAACGGTTATTCGCCAGAGCGTACGGTTGCATTTCTGCACGAATTGCGTGATCGGATAGCGGGTGAGCCTGGCGTGCAATCAGCCGTGATAACCGACACGCTGCCGCTTAGCGGTGGCGGTCGAAGCGACGGATTCACTGCGGTGGTGAAAACCAAAAATGATACTGGGGCCAATAGGCAACCAGTGAATACCGAGCTTTATATGGCGACGCCGGGATATCTGGAGACAATGGGCATTCCTCGAATTACGGGAAGGGACTTTCGAAATGAATCAGTAACGACTGGACCGAAAGCCGCAATTGTGAATGAGGAATTTGCGAAGCAGGTCTTTGGTTCGGAAAATCCTATCGGACAACTGGTATCTGGAGGAGGCGTTATCTATCAGATTATTGGCGTGGCCGGAAATATCAAGTCACGAACCCTGGGGGAGTCAGCGCGGGCTGTGCTGTTTCGTTCACTGGACCAGACAGTAAGCTACGATCCGGCAACGATGGGGTATACCCTTGTGATCCGATATGCAGGAGATGAAGGCACAACCTTGGCGCAGGCGCGTCAGACTGTGCGAACTCTCGACTCTTCGATAGCTGTGTACAATATCGCAACCATAGAAGAACACATGAATGAAGCATTCTTCCTGCCTCGATTGGCCGCAGCGTTGTTTGGTGTCTTCGGTGCGATCGGTCTGATTCTGGCCTCCGTCGGGTTGTACGGCATGATGAGTTATTCTGTCGGGCGGCGCACACGTGAGATTGGTATCCGCATGGCGCTTGGAGCACAAGCCTTAAAGGTCCAAAGCTTGATTCTGAGGCAGGGCCTCATGCTTGCAATCATTGCTCTTGGCTTGGGCATTCCAGGAGCTATCGCAATCTCTCGGCTTTTCTCCAGCGTTCTGTATGGGATCGGAAATCACGATCCCATTACATTTATCGTGGTCCCGGTATTTTTGCTAATCGTGGCTCTGCTCGCCTGCTGGGTTCCAGCCCGAAAAGCGTCACGCGTCAATCCGCAGGTAGTGTTGCGGAGCGAGTAGCTATCCAAACTGAAAAGTGCTCGCTTACATTACGACAGTCAACAGACAAGGCATGCATTGCTTCTTGCCGGCAGGGCACGTAATGCATTAAATGTTCGATAACGTTTTGGAGCGGGAGACCGGGATCGAACCGGCGACATTCAGCTTGGGAAGCTGACGTTCTGCCACTGAACTACTCCCGCATCAACGGTATTCTACTTCATTTTACCAGCATAATAGGCGCGCGCCAGAAGTTAGCTTTCTGCCCGGCCGGATCGAGAATCGTCACCTGACAGTCATATTTGCCAGGCTCGAGAGTGTGAACATCCAGATTGAACGACATCGACATCGTTCCTAATCGGCTTGCACTTGGAACAATCCGTTCGGGCTCAGTCTCATAAGTCTTCTTGCCATCTTTATAGAGGTTTACAAACGCAAACAACGGCTCTGTGCTCGGCGTGGATGTTTGCCTGTAGGCCTGGAAGTACACATACACGACACGCCCAGTGTTGAATACACGTGTCACGCTTGGAATCATCTTCTTTCCGCCAGCTACAAGCGGATTTACCGCGTCATCCTTCTCTCGCTCTTTTGCTTTGGTTGCGTCGTACAACGTATCGCTCAGCGCCACTTTCTGGCTGCTCAACACCACCGAACTCATTGCTACGCGATCCCGTACGCGGTTGAGATTGGGAATCGTGAACGATGTCTGGTAGGTGCCGATTCTTCCCGTCTCGTCATCGCGCGCCAAAACCTTGATCATATAGCTGCCGGGAAGCAGGGTGAATCCCGCGTCGTATTCGATAGGACGTTTAGTCAGTTCGGTCGCGGTCGCATCAGAGAGCTTGATGTTCACATGATCACGCACATTCGTGACTGTGGTGCCACCCACCGTATCCTTAATCTCGCCCACAAAGTCAATTAACGTGCGCGGCGCTCCTCCGTGCTTGGCCAGTGCCAGCTCCTTTCCAGGAATCTTCACGATCACAGGTACAAAGTATTCGGCACGATTGATCTGGAAGTAGTCGATTTCCATTGAGATGGTTAGATCTGTTATCGGATCTTCCAGCATCAGCGCGTCCTCAAGTTGCCGCTCTTTATCAACCGAATTAAACTTTGCAAATTCCTTATCCGCGTAGTATCCCTCGCGATAACTCAGATCTGCTGCGATCTTGTCTGCTAACGAGATCTTGATACGTCGGAAACGACCATTCTTCTCTGTATTTGTCGTGTAGTAGCCGAGAATGTAATAGTCTTGCGTTGCTCCCTGCGCCTGCACGATCCCCCGCGTCAGGTCGTTATTGTCCAGTAGCACCTTGCCGCCGCTGTCGCCTGCAAGAGCAAACATAGTGTCTTGCGACTGCTGAAAATCGCTTACTGTGGCGCTTGCTGCGTCACCGGTGTAGATGCCGGAATTACCTGCTGACCCGTGGGTTGCATCGCCCAGCGGTGCTGCCGCCACGAGTCCGCGTGCATCAATCGGCCAGAACGAAACGCCCGCTTTGATCGCTGCGTCTACTGTTGCGTGCAGCTGTGCTTGGTTATCAATGCCGTTCAGCCGTAGCCCACTGGCGAAATAGAGCAGCGCCTTCTTTTCGTTCACATGGCCCAGTATGTTCGCTGCCGTTTCGAGCGCAGAGAGTTGACGATTCGTATTGAAGACATTGAACTCGCTATCGTCTTGGCCAAACGCCGCACCGGTATCGGCGCTGCTCGCGTCGTCTACTTCATTGGCCGAGTTCTGCCCCTCACCGACGATCATCGTTTCCAGAATGCTTAGCAGCCGATTCCGATCAGCCGTAAAATCCTGCAAAATGTCCACTGACCCACCCTGGTAGCGCATTAGCGCAATCAGGTCAGCGCTGGTCATTTGTGTACGAATAAACTTCTCCGCCGCGCTGATAGCTCTTAACTGATCTCCCGGCGGCATCGTTGTCATATCGAAATAGAACGCGAGCAATCTGCGGTTTTTGTATCGATTTGTCTCCACCGATTCTGGTGTAATTTGCGATCGCACCAGCCGATTGTAGATCTTGATGTCTTCGTCCGCGGCTTTCATCGCCGGCAGCGGTTTCGATTGTGCGCTCAGATCTTGGTGCTCACAAAAGCGTACTGTCTGCAATGCGCCATCTTCGGTCAGTACAAAATCCTTTGCCGTCAATCCTGGAATGAATTTGCCTTGCTTATCTTTCACCTCCACTGCTTCTACAACAAGTTGCGACTGCATCGCTAGCGTAAAGTTCTTATCCTGCTGCCCCGCAGGCGTATTCGTGCCAATCTCCTGCGCGCCGGCAGCAAAGGCAACAAGAAGCGCAGATGCAATCAATGTGCGCATGGCTAAAACCTGAGGCGCAATACCGTTTGCAGGCTGCGCATTGAGCCGGCGGAAACCGGTAGGCCAAATTGCGTATTGCCGATAGTCGAGTTCCAGCTTGAGAACGCCGGATGATTGAGCGTGTTAGTTGAATCAATGCGGAGATCGAGATACCACTTTTCATGTGGGCGAAACGTGCGCTGCAGCGAGCTGTCCAGAGTCAATTCCCCCGGCCCAGTGATTGAGTTGCGTCCGGCGTCGCCCCATACTCCGGATGCGGGGGCAGAGTACGCACCAGGATTCAGATGTTGACCTGTCGTCCCGCCATAAATCATCTCATTCGTCCGATCAGGCCGGATGAATCCAGAGAAACCGGTCCCTGGAGTTACAGCGGGATATACCGGTGTTTCCGGTTTACCTGCACCCCAGGCCAATGTTGTTGTCAGCGTCCATTCCTTGTAGGCCCGACCCTTCCATCCGCTTAGCAATGTGCCGCCATGCAACCCTTGGCCTGTGGTGTATTGCGCTTGCACGTTCAACAAATGCCGTTGATCAAAACTCGACAATGACCTTTCTGATCGCGGAGACAGCCAGTTCTGCGCAATAGCAGCGGCCGTTGTTCCTGCCGCTCCTGGCGCTTCGCCGGGGCTGCTCGCTACGACGTGCCCCGCCCCTCCTAAGTACGCGTCGTCGTCAATTGACTTCGAGTAGATATACGCAGCCGACGCTCCTAATCCATTCAACAGTCTTCGTCGCAGTTGGATGTGTCCTTCATGCCGCGTAGAATCGCCGCCGGACATCTCATATGCAAATCCTGAAGGACAGCTTGAGCAGGGATTCGTTGCACCGATCGGGTAGCTGTTTGGCAGAATTTCCTGAGGTCCATGCGTTCCTTTTGTGCCAACATAGCTTGCCACTACCTGTAACGCGAACGGCAGATCGCGCTGCATCTCAAGATTCCCTACCTGCGCATAGCCCACGCGAAAATGCGGATCAACCGCAAAGGTGCTGCTCGTGAATGCTGAACAATCCTGAAATCCATTCGCTAATGTCAGTGGGCACATCGCGCTGTTTTCGACATTAAGGCTTTTTGACAGTGGTGCTTGCTGCGACATCTGGTTCACGATGCGCAGATATACCGAAGTGTCGTAGTAGATACCATAACCAGCACGCACAACTACCGATGATGCAGGAAATGGTCGCCATGAAATTCCGATGCGAGGTTCTATGCCTGTACGATCTGGTCGCATCAGCGAAGACGGATAGTGCGTGCCCGTGATCGGTCCGATCGGATTGCTGCCCAACACAGGCTCTGCTTCGCTGAAATTGTTGGCTATATCCAGGTTTACGAGACGCTCGAAAAGCTCCGTCATCGGAGCTCCATACTCCCAACGTACGCCTGCGTTCACCGTAAGAGCTGAGTTCACGCGGAAATCATCAGTGAAATAGGCGTCATACACAGGCTCGCGAAAGTATTTGTCAGAGTTGCCGTAGGCAATGGTGCTCGCATCGGGAACGCCAACCAGAAAGTCTGCAACGTCTGATCCTGTTGCTGCTCCCGTAAATGTAAATGAGCCGCGCGGATTCTGCTGCGCGAGATAGTTGTATTCTTGCCTGCGAGAATCTCCGCCCGCTGAAATATTGTGCGGCCCGCGATAGTAATTCATCGCAACAGAAATAGCATCTGTGCGGTCGCGATTGAATGCGCTATTTCCGTCGCTCATGCCCGCAATCCCGCTCACAAAGTTCAGAGCAGGCGGTCCCCAGTTCGTTGAGTCCTGATCGTTGCCTGTAATGCCTGCCTCACCGGAGATGTTCACGCGGCCATCAAATTGAGGCACAATATGTGTTCGTAGGCGGCTGAAGTTAAAGCTGGCATTCAAAAAGAAGTGTGGATTGATCCGGTGAAGCCAGTGCACATTCGTATTCATGCCTAACACATTGGTCGTGTCGACAAACCCCAATAGATTCATGCTTTCGGCTCGAGTACTTTCAAGATTGAATCCTCCGTAAAAGTGATCGCGATGACCAATCGACTTCTCAAGCCGAAGCTGCACCGTGTCCTGATGTGTCGCGTTCAATACCGCCGTCTGATAGTTGTATGCACTAGCGTCAGAGATATTGGGCTCGGGATATAACGCCAGCAGCGCAGCCGCTTCGGAACTGACCGGAACCAGGTTGTTTGCATAAGGCTCTCCGGTCACGGGATCCTTCACTGATACTGGCAGGCTCGACAGATCGCCATTGCGTTCTGCCAGGGTCGGTACGAGACCAGTATTGATGGCTGCATTACTCACGCGCGTCCATGTATATGCCGCAAACAGATTTGGCCCTTTGGGCATTAGATGTGGAATATTTAACGGCCCACCGAATTGAGCGGAATTCGTCACATGCGTGTAATCGTTCTTCGGCGCCTCCACGCCGCTTACCGAATACGGCCGTGCGTCTGTGCTTGAGTTATCGATAAATGTTGCTAAACCAAAGTTGTAGAGTGAGCGCCTGTTCCCGTGTGCATTACCAAACGCCGGATCGATCGTGAACGGAGATGTAGCTGAGTTGTTCTGGCTTCCATTCACCAGAAATCCGTCCTGACTCTGCTCCTCCGGCTCCTGCACCTTCGGAATCTCCACTTCGTCGCTTGGTTGCTTCTTCGTATCCTTGGTCTGTTTCACTGTGGCGCTGGCAGTTTCTTCTATATCCGGCGCGAGTGCAGGCCGCGAATGCGCCGTCAGTTGTGCGGTTGTCTCAAGCACCAATGGCCAGCTTACGCTCTTTATATGTGGCCCTATCGTCACCGTTGCATGGATAGTTTCGAAACCTTGTAGATCGATCTCGATCATCCACTCGCCATCAGCCACATCATCAAATTGAAATACCCCTCCTATACCCGTTACAGTTGCGAGCTTTTGCGAGCCATGAGTCATCGTTACTGTTGCGCCCGGAACAGCAAGGCCTTGGAATGTGACTCTCCCTGCATAAGGTGCAGCCGCCGCCATCATCGCGCAACTGAATAAGCACAGGCTCACCATCAGACATCTGACCGCATGCCAACAACGCATCCGCAGTCTCCGGGAATCGTTAACGTATGTTCTGAAGTGGCGTAGACCGAAGCCACGACCTTTAAGTGAATTTTTCCTCAAGAGAAATCACCTGCTTACACTTTCGGAAAGTCCACACTAATTTGAAAAATGCCTTAATTCGGCGATGGCTGATTGATCTGATCCACGACGATCACATCCACCAGTTCCTTCTTCGATTCGAGCTTCAGCCCAAGCTGTTCCTGAAGTGCTGCAACGAGCGAGGGGCCTGTAGGACGCGTCGTTGCGCCACCGCCTGGTTCAGATCCTTCTCCTGGTCCGTGCGGCATCATCGGCATACCCTGTTCAGGAACCCATGTCATCTTGTAGTCATACTTTCCTGTCAGGCCGGTCTTGTCGATCACAGTCGCACCTAACTGGAGCGAGAGTGCATGTGCAAGGTTCTCGATCGGCGCATCGTCACCTTCCATCGTCATGCCTTCGGATGACATGCGCATCATCTGTTTAGCATGGTTCTTGTCATCGCCCGCCTCAGGCGGCGACTCCTTCAGCTTAGGACCGCCCTTCCCGGCCACCAGTGTATACACCTGCAGTTCCTTCGTCTCGTGGTGATACTTCAGGCCAAACCGGTCCTGCAGAAGAGACAGCATCATTGCCCAGCGATCTTCCATTTTGATCTTGTCCAGTGCGGATACATCCGCTGCACTCACCTTTGCTTCAATGTCGTATCGAGCTGTCTTGGTCCATCCCAGTGTACCTAGTACGCGATCCTGCGATATACCAAATGCCGCACGAATAAGTTCGTTGAGCGGCATGCCTGATACCTTCACGCCATCCGGAGTGAATTGAACACCAATCATCATTCCGCTCGCCGGGTCGTCCTTATGCGGCTTGATCGAAGCCACATCGAACTCTGGTAGCTTCTTTTCCGTGTTAGCCTGCGACGTCGCTGTATTCTCTTGCGCTTGGCCAAAGATGCCGAGCGTAACCGGAGCGCTCACGCAAAGGATTGCCACTACGGCGAGCGCAATCCGTCGCTGCAGGCTTATTCGGCATTCAACTGGATTCGACAGAATACGAATGACTCGTGTCTTTAGATCCGCGCCGGTGATTCCCGAGATGCATGTCATAGGAGATTCCGCACAGAACCGGCACGCCTTAAGCAAACTCATCGCATAAACCTCCGGTCTGCTCGTTTGCTCCACGGCAGCCTCATCGCATGCTCGTTCCCGCTCCTCCAGCATGTGCGACTCAATCCACCAAACCATGGGGTGAAACCAGAACACAGCTTCCACCACCATGTGGATAGCCGCTATCAGATTGTCCTGCCGGCGCACGTGCATGAGTTCGTGCGCAAGAATGGCATCCAGATTTTCAGTTGTCAGTTGTTCAGTCAGGCGCTCCGGCCAAAGCAGCGCGGGACGAAAGATCCCAAAGATACCGGGCTCTGTCATTTCTTTCGATCGGAGAAGGACGACCTTGCGGCGCAGTCCCATTTGGAGCTCAAGCGTCCTAAGTGCTTCTACTTCAGTTCCTTGCTCTGATGGAAAAGCCATTCTTTGTAAACGTGAGACCTTCTTCCACCGCATAACCCAGATCGACACAATTACCATCGCGCCGAGCATCCAGGCCAACGCCGCCGCCGGAATAAGCCAGTCAGAGTAGGTCCTTTGTGAAGTCGAATTTTCTGTATAGAAAGTTCGCTCCTCGCTCGAAAAGGGTTGCTCTAAGATGTGCGCCGTTGTCGACAATGAAGTTCCCTGAGGCACAAGTGTGGGCTGCAGCTTGAGTGAATGAGCACCGAGTCCAATCAACACAGAGAGAGGGATTAAAAATTTCAGCGACGCCGCAAACCAAAGGAGATGGCGTGTCCGGGCGCGATCCTTCCTAAGAAGCATCGTCAGAAGCCAGACCAGAACTACGAAGCCGGTTGATTGCCACAAGTGATTAGCTAATGCAGGACCGATCCGCGTACCGATTATGGTGAGGACTCCGCTCATTCTTCTTTACCTCCAAGGTTTGCTTTCTTGAGGGCCTGCTCGGCAAATTCGATATCTTCCAATGTCAGCTTGCCTGCGCCGATCAGATGGGCCATCACCGGTCTCGATTCGCCACCAAAGATCGCCAGTAGATCGTTTACCCACCTGCGTTGTGCGGACTTGCGTGTTAATGTCGCTGCGAACAAATGAAAATTACCGACCTTGCGTACGCGGCGCAACACCTTCTTCTCCTCAAGCCGATAGACCATCTTCTGTACAGTCGTATAGCCAGGACGTTTTCTGCCTTGAAGCGACTCCTGTATCTCTCGAATAGAGGCCTCGCCCTTGGCCCAAAGGGCCTCCATGATCTCCATTTCAAATTTCGTTAATCGAACTGCTGCCATATTCGCAGACTCCTGTCATAGGAACTATGACAAGTGTCATAGAAATTGTCAAACCTTTTGATGAAACTCCTTAGGGGGTGACTTCATCGGCAGCCGCTGATGGGTCCGGTCACGAGACGGAGGCTTTCGTTCTGCTCTGAGAGTGTTGAGCAGGATGAAATTAGAACGCCCCACAACGTTGGTTTGGCGATGCAACGATCACCTTGTCGACGATCAACACGTGCAAACGAAACGTGGCATCTTGTAGGTGCCAACAGGTAGCCGCAATTTCACCAGGTCGGTCGATCCACTCCGGTGTCAGTACGACAAATTATTCCTTTTGTTGGGGAATGAGCAGCGAAAACCAGGTTTACGATCACATCGATCGGTTGGCAATTAGCGAACTCCGCTAGTGACAACGGCGTTAACTCCAAAGCGAAGCTGTTGTAGATATCTCAAGTTTCAGGTCTGCTTTTAGGAATGATGATTTCTCGTCTTCCGAAGAGGCATGCGTCGATAGAGAATGCTCCGGGACCGAGCAATACCAGTGCAACGGAGAGGACCGTTAGATACAGCAGCGCGAATTCATCCGCATGCAGCGTAGCATCCTGTGCAGATAATAATGGCAAACCAATACACAGTGTACGAATTGCAGCCACCGCTGCCGCGATGGGTGTCAGAAAGCCGGTAACCAGGATTATTCCGACCAGCAGTTCCAAAAGGCCAGGTGTCCAACGGGCCGAGCCTAAGTCAATAGTGAGCCGCATTATGTGGTAGCCATCAGCCAATCCACTCACGCCGACTGTAAGCCGCAGAAGCAACAGGCCAATACCCGGACCGCCATGCGGGAATGATGGGAAAAGCAGTTGCAGCCGCTACCTCCCTGGCATGCTTCAGCATTCACAGAAAGTCTAGGCTGCGGGCTAGCTGCCGGTAATCCCTCGAAAGGGTTGATTTTCTATCTTGCAAAATCGCTTTTCCACGAATGCACTAACTATCAGAGATGAATCATGCCTCTGCGCAAACCGATTGCAACGGCTTCCGTGCGATCGCTGGCTCCGAGTTTCTCCATGATGTTGCGAACGTGCCCTTTGACGGTTTCTTCTGAAATGTAGAGTAAAGAAGCAATATCGGAATTGCGGTTACCGCCAGCGATCTTCTGCAGAACTTCGAGTTCGCGTTTGCTCAGTGATTCTTCGCCCACATGTTCGGCCAGCAGTGCAGCAACTTCGGAAGGAATATGCTTCTTCCCGGCGTGAACTCTTCGTATTGTTTCCAACATTTGTTTACGCGGCATGCTTTTCAGCATGTATCCCTGTGCTCCTGCTCGAAGCGCGCGTTCTATCTCCGCATCTCCTTCAAACGTAGTCAGCATGATGACTCGCGCGTCAGAATTGACAGCACGAATTTCGATTAACGAATCGATGCCGGAGATGTCGGGAAGTCGAAGATCCATCAGCGTCACATCGGGTCGATATTCGCGAAAACGCTGAATTGCTTCTCGCCCTGTCGAGGCCTCGGCAATCAATTCCATATCCGGTTCATTGGCAATGACAGCTGCAATACCTTCGCGAATGAGCGGATGGTCATCGACGCTGAGTATGCGAATTCGAACATCGTCAGTCATGGCTATCCTCCCGACTGTTTGTTTGCCTCTCTTTATATCTCTTCGGCTGAAGGCTATTCATAATCCAGTGAACGCTTCGACGCGTAGAGCCATCGGCGAAAGCGATGGCCCCGGGAACAGTCAACTCTACTTCGGTGCCGGCCCCAACACGGCTCCGAAGCGTCACAGTAGCGCCGATTGCCTCGGAGCGCTCGCGGATGCCGATCAGCCCCCAGTGCCCTTTGCGTCCTGATTCAAGTATCTTTGGGTCCATGCCGCGTCCATCGTCGCGTATCAAGAGCCGAAGAGACTTTCTCAGGTATTCTACGTCGACTTCAATGAAGGTAGCGCCGGAATGTAAGACCGCATTGACGACAGCCTCGCGACCTATATGCCAGACGCCATCGCGTACGATGGGATGCAGCGGCCGTGAGTCTCCTCGTACAAGGACACGGTAGAAAATGTTCTCATCAATAGGGAAATCGTGCTTCAGTTGCGAGAGGGCTTGTTCAAGCAGAGGCGCGGCAATGCCATCGTTTCTCAGGCCGCTGAGTGCGCGTCTGCCTTCATCGATGACTTGCCTCATAAGCTGCAGAACACGATGCAGCCGCGATCTGGCTGGAGAGTTTTCAGGTAAACGATCTTCGACCAAATCAAGCTGCATGGAAGCGCTGAGGACACCTTGGAGCAGGGTGTCATGCAAATCCTGCGCGATGCGGGTGCGCTCTGCAAGACGCTCCTGAAAGCGCATGTTGAGTTGCCGTGTGAGATGGGTTACACGTAGTTTGTACAAGGTAGCGATTACCAGCAGGATCGCAATCAAACAACCGACGCGAAACCACCATGTTTGCCATGCCTCAGGAGAGATCTGAAAGGATACGTCTGCCTCTGGGCCATTCCAGAGTTCATTTACGCTGGATGCGACCACTCGAAACCTGTATTTCCCCGGTTCAAGATTACTGAATACCACTTGCCGCGAATCGATAATACGGCTCCAACCTTGTCCGGAGCCGTCGAGCGTGTAACGATAGCGAACCCTGTCAAGATCCGAAAGATTTGTGGAGGCATAATTGAAAATAATAGTCCGCGTTCCCGGAGCGATCTTGAGAGAACCATGTAGATTGATCGCGTCTGAGCCGGCCAGCATGGAGTCAATGCGTACTGATCCCGGAATAGCATTGCGCAGATTGCGTATGGGATCAGCAACTGCCAGTCCTCGACTGAGCGAAACCCAAATACGGCCAAGGCCATCGGAAACAAGAGAACGATCGCGTCGAACGCCTTCGATGTCGCGTAGGCCATCTTTAGGTCCAAAACTTTCAACATCGGAATCGTCAAGTGAGCCGCTTAAGAGCTTGTCGCGATTTACCTCGAGAATATGATCGGATGTTGAAAACCAAAGATTCCCTAATCCATCCTGCGCGATGCCAAAGATTGGCTCATTGAGTAAAGCAGGTGAATTATACAGTGTGTGAAATTTCCCCTGTATCTCATAAGCAACGCCCGCCGCAGTTGCAATCCAGAGCACACCATGTCCATCCCCAAATAGAGAGAAAACATTCAAAGACGGAAGTCCATCTGACGTTGTATATCGATGCCACTTGCCATTGGAGAACGAACCCAGGCCATTCGGAGTGGCAAACCATATTGTGCCGGCCTGAGATTCGACAATGGAATTCACCGAATTGGAAGGCATGCCTTGTGCAGTTGTGTAGCGTATGAACGTCCCGTTTTTCCATAGGGATACACCGGCGTTCAAGCTTCCAGCCCACACCGAGCCATCCGGATTACATCGGACAGAAAAGATGCTGTTTTGTGCGAGTCCCTGGGTTGTCGTGTAATTGTGGATTGAAAAGGAAGGCGTTTTCAAAGACTTGCTGGACTCTTTCAGCAGCGTCAACCCGCCGGTCTGACGACCAAGCCATATCTCTCCTTTTCGGCCATCGATCGAATAAATTACGTCACCGTCAAGATCCGTATTCGCTAAGTGATGCAACGTCCCATCCTGGAGCCAATCGAGGCCGCCTGAGATTGGTGCAAACCATGTCCGTCCCACGTTGTCCACGTAAACGGGACCGTTGTTGTCCGAGGGTACACCCTCGGCAGTGGAGAATGTTCTGAAGAGACCTTCGTGAAACCGCTCTATACCTCGAGCAATGCCAAGCCATATGCCGCCATCGTGATCCTGATACAAAGCGCGTACAGGACCGTCGGGATTAGAAATAGTGCGTACTTGAATTGCCTCGTCATAATTTTCCAAACGCCACAGTCCATGAGTTGTCCCTACCCAGACGTCTCCGTCAGAGTCTCTCATCATGCTCAGCACTTGTAGCGTGCCCTTTGTCCAGCGAGTCGAGAGGGAAGTCAACACTCCATCATTCCAGCGCAGCAACCCATCGTCGGTGCCGATCAGTATCGATCCCCCTTCGGCTGGAAGCAGCGACACGATAGCCGTGTCGGTAAACGGAGAAATCAGAGAGTAGTGGCCGTTGTCGCTCCGGTACAGTCCGTCATCTTGGGTTCCCATCCAAAGCGAACCGTCTCTGGTTTGTGCCAGCGATATGATTGTGCCCGGAATCCTGTCCGCATCTATTAACGTTTGCAGTGCGTAATTATGATGTTGCAACACCATGTTATCCGGCCCCGAGAAGAGAAGGTCTCCCGTTTGATTGCGCGCAAGGGCAATTACAGTTGATTCCTGTAATTGCAATGAAGAGGTAGCTTCTTCAAAGTGGCCGTTATGGTAGAGAACAAGACCTAACCCCTCTGATTGGATCCAGAGAGTTCCATTTGCGTCGTTTATCAACGCCCGGACAGATCCAATCGGTGGAAGATCAGGTATTGGCCGTTGAATCAGGGCAAAGGTATATCCATCAAATCGAACAAGTCCTCGTTCAGTTCCAATCCAGAGATAACCATCGCTGGATTGACAGATGGTATTGACTGCTCCTCCGAGAAACCCTTTTTCTGAATTCCAATCGTCATGAACGTATTGCGATATCTTTGGGTTGCTGCATCTGCCCACCATAGATCCAAGGCATACAAACGCCAGCACAACGAAGGCCACGAGGTTGCTCATTCGTAGATATGGAGAACGGCTATTACGGTAAATATTCAAATTTCTCAATGACAACCTCGACTGGGCCTTGCAGGTGACTTTGAGAGTGATGGAAATCATATAAATCAATGTGTGCCGTTTGCGCTGCCGCGGCAGGCACGCCTGATGTGAAGACATGCTGGGCGAATGGCTTTGAGTCAGGGTGTATCATCCGGCCACGAACGGAAGCGAAAGATACCTTGCCCGGCTGCCATCGAAACGAATGCGTTACCAAGCCGTCAGGAGTTGAAAATCGCGCGACGTTTTCAGTAATGTAGTACGGCTGCACAAGATATTGCGAATTCTTGGAATTCGGCTTGCTCCATTGGCTTAGCTCAACATCGAGCTCATTCTCGACGATGGAACTCCTGGTTTCATCCGTGGTGAACAAGCCAACGACTGCAGAAGGAGGTAGATGAGAATTGTCTTCCAATACAAATCGGTATGAGCCATAGCCAAGACTATGGTTGAGGTTGACTTCAGCGCAAGTCCAATGGCCATCTTCCATCGTCATGCGTAGGTGCAAATACCCCTTGGAATCGGTCCATACATTTTTAGCAGAGTATGCATTCGTTTCGCCGCCGCGACTGCTGCTTGCTGCGCGTACGATCCAATCGTATCCGCTGAAGTGAATCAGTTTTTCCGATGCGGGCATTCCTATCGTTCCTTTGCTGACCATGACACCGGACACGCCTTTACCTAAAGGAGGAAGGGTATCTAATTTTGCGCCGGGGTGATAGTTGGGGGCTACTAGGAGTGCTGCATACTCCGTGCCAAGATGCGTGGAGTTTTTCCATGTACCATCGGGTTGTATTTTCGTGAAGGGTTGATCCGTGGTCGGCTGAATCCACCAGGCGCCCGCATGTGCATAGAGCACAATTTGTTGATCGGGTGCAGCGTTTTCTACGCGCCCTTCGATGAGGTCAAGCAAGTCAGGCCCTCCAGGATTCGCTTGAGGAACACGGGTAAATTCGATCGCTGGCGACTTTTGAAATGAAGATTTGCAAGAGGCGCAGCAGACGAGAAGAGTCAATAGCAGCAACCGGAAATATGGCAGGGAGATGTAAGAGGCTTTCATTGGTAACGAGATTGCTGCCGAATCATGTCGTTCTCCGAGAAAATGGTCCGGTAGATGAAGTTAGGTGGTGTTGAAAATTGCAACTGCTGCCATGAAGTCAACGAACTTTGTGCAGCAGAACTCTGTCGGGCTCAAGAAAAGACCACTCTATCGAATGGATTGGCCTTTATTGTTCCGATACCGGCCTGATCAGCAGGGTATATGCCTGCCGGGGAATCATCCCGCAACATACTGCGTGGCCAGATGATAGCAGACGAGACCATGTCAGGATTTCGATCCAAAAGGGTTGGAAGGGAGTGCCGGAGCTTACCAGGAAACCGTTCACCGGAGACCATTCAATTGATGACAGAGCTTAGAGCGCTTGTAGGAGCAAATTTTCGGAGCATGCGTCGACAGAATATCTTCTTGTGAAAGCGCATGAGGAAGAGCGAAGCTTCCATTTGCGCACTAAGCCTGCCCCTCTGAAGGATTCGCTTGCCCAACCGTAAATCCGCGCCCGTATACGTGAAGAAGCCACAATCCTTGTGCGGGATTGATGACCGGCCGGCTATCTAACGCTGTCCCCGAGTCGATGCAACGGCTCCTATCCACTTTTGCTCACTCCACTAACCAGAGGTACAACACGCATAAGTAGGCCCGCATCCCATGATCAGTTTGTTAATGAGATAGGAGAGCCAACTATGCTTTGGACTATTTTCGTGATACTGCTCGTGCTGTGGTTAGTCGGATTTATTGGTTTTCACGTGCTCGGAGCTTACATTCACATCTTGCTTCTGATAGCGCTGGTAGTACTCATCCTGCAGCTCGTAGGTGGTCGTCGTCCCATTGTCTAGCTCACAGGTTCTTTACTAAGCGGCGGACTTTCGGTAGTCCGCCATCTTTAGGTTTTGAGGATATGGAAGGCTTTTTCCAGGTCAATATCCTGCCTCAGCCTTCGCATTGTTACCCACGGATCGCCTCCGTGGTTCCACTCCGCTGCAGTCGCCACAAAAGCATGCGGACGCTCGGATCCGTCGAGTGCAGACCATGGAAGTGGCAGCGCAACAGGAGCTCCGCTACGGGCTCGTGGTGAATACGGCGCTACTGCGGTTGCACCTCGCTCATTACGCAGATAGTCGACAAAAATTCTTTCTTTTCGCTCAGCCTTACTCATCTTCGTGATGAAGAGCCGTGGATCCTGTTTCTCAAGATGCAAAGCAATTTCGTGCGCAAGTTGCTTAATCGCAGTCCAATCTTGATCCGGGATCACCGGCGCGACAATATGCAGTCCTTTTCCACCCGTGTTCTTGAGAAAGCTGTCGAGGTTTATCTCTTTGAATAAATTGCGGACAGCGATGGCGCTTGCGGCAAGCGTAGGCCATGAAATCGATGGATCCGGATCAAGATCGATGATGATGCGATCTGGATGCTCAAGATCGTCGTTTGTAGCACCCCATGGATGAATTTCCAGAACACCTAGTTGCGCGAGCTCCACCAGAGCATCTTTTGTAGAAATCGTGATATATGGCTCTGCTTTATCGCTTTTCTTATCTTTGATCAAAACAGACTCGATAGCCGAGGACAGCGAATCTGTCGCATGCTTTTGAAAGAAGCACGGCTTGGAAGAGCCTTGCGGGCAGCGCACAATGGATAGCGGGCGATTCGCAATATGGGGCAGGATACCGTCTGCAATCGATAGATAGTAGTCTGCCAGTTGCTGTTTTGTTAGCTTTGATTCCTCGTCGAGAATCTTCTCCGGGTGTGTCAATACGACAGGTGATTGTGATGCCTCGACCTTTGTAGTGGATCGATTCATCTTTTGAACTTGGTGATGACGGGCCTTTCTTGATGCAGAAGCATTGGTCTTTGGAGCCCACACATGATCTTCGCTTTTTGAGATCGCCTCCATGCCCCGCCCAGTCAACGCGCTTTTTGTCTTTTCATCAACAATAGATATGTCCTCTGCATCGCGTTCATAGCGATCATGCTCTTTTATCAGAAGCCACGCCGGCTTCGTCTCTGATCCAAACTTTCTTTTCATTCGCACAAGCGCCCAGCTGCCTTTGAGCTTGGTCCCGTGCAGCGTAAATTTCAAAGATCCTTTCTCAAGCTCCTCGTTCACATCCGCATGATCAGTCTGAGGTTCCCATGTTCCGTAATCCCAAACCATAACAGTGCCGCCGCCATATTGGTCCTGAGGAATAATTCCTTCGAAGCCGCCGTACTCAACGGGGTGATCTTCTACCTGAATGGCCAGCCGTTTGTCGGCCGGATTCATACTTGGGCCTTTTGCCACAGCCCAGCTCTTCAACACGCCATTCCAGCCCAGGCGAAAATCGTAGTGAAGATGAGACGCGGCATGTTTCTGCACAACAAAAGGCAGCTTGGCAGATGCTTTGTGAGCAGCATTCTTTCCGCGCGGCTCACCACCGGTAATACCAAAATCCCTCATCTCCCGGTACCGTTCGAGTTGTTTTTCCACGGCCTCGGCGGGCTTCTGTTTGCTATTACGCTTTGCGCTCATTTGCAAACTCCATTTGTCACGAACCAATAAAAATCGCGAGATTCGCCTCTGATTATGCGAATCTCGCGCTCTGTTGCAGGAACTTCAGTGTCTAGGGAAGGCAATGAGGAAATCTAACGTAGTCAGCCGTTTTCTGTTTTAGTTTGGATGCTCTGTGCATTCTCCACTATGCAGCAGAGCATCTCGACTACCTGTTGACGGAGGTTATTCTCCAGCTCTTACCTGTGCGGTGCCGAAATAGCGGCTGATGGCCCGCAGGAACGGACGGGTTGCTTCAGGAGGCGGAACCGAGCCATGCAGAATCTGCTCGAAGCTGTGATCTCCACCATAAAGTTCATTAGTGTCTGCCGTATTCTGGCTGACCGAGACGCCATTCAAGTCGATTCCCGCAAAGAGGCCGCGGCTGCGTGACCAGGTTAGCAACTCGGCTCTCATGCTTATATCAGTAGCTGCTTGTGCGTCGCGCCCAACGGGACCAGCGGCAGCAGACGCATCGCCGCCAATCTTGAATTTGCTCTTGAGCAGATCAGTAAATCCCTTGTGATTGACAGCTACGAGAACAAGATCGGTGCCTTGTCCGCCAATTTGAAATCCAAACGATCCGCCAGCCATGCGGATGAATACTGGAGCGCTCCATCCATGCGGAGTACGGCAGGTGACAACGCCTTGCCCATATTCGGCGCCTACAATAAAAGCTCCTTTGACCACGCTGGGTATCACGCCGATGCAGACTGCCTGTTTCGCAATGCTGTCAGGCACCGCTTTGTCGGGTACAGACATGATCTGATCAATCACCGCGCGCGCGGAATCCAGGCGAGAATCAAGTTTTTGCGTATCGTCAGCGGCACGTGCAGGAAGTGTCATGGATATTCCCGCCAGAAGCATCAGGCCAAGCAGCTTCTTCATTTCTTTTCTCCTTTTGTTGTTTGTTTCGATGCACTTTTCCGAAAGGATATGCTGCTTCTCTCTCCATCTAGGATGCAACGGGTACTCAAGGGGAGGTCTCAGTTACAGCGGTGAATCACGAAAAGAAAGTTTCGATTCAATCCCGTTCGCAGGAAAAGATGCAGAACGATAACGGTTTGTTGCCCGCTTATTCCCTCTTTTTCCGGTCGGGAAAGGTGGCGCCGTTCATTTATCCGGCGTTAAATCAATCACAATCCCAAATCGGGAGATATCGTCGCGACGAACTTTCGCAACATACCTACCGCAGACCGGTCGCATGCTCTTCCTTTGGTGATCCGAGAGATTCCGTCGGGGCAATCTGTGCGGCATCTGGCTTAGGAGTGTTTAACCATCTTAGTAACGCCGGAGCAAGCAGAGCCGCGCCATCATCCGAAAGGTGAATACCATCCTGAGCGCGCAGCCGTACGGTCCTGCTGTCTGATGTCTGGCCAAAGTCACGATATGCTCCCGTGGCATCGCCAATATAAGTCGCTGGATTCCACCACACTGCCAGCGGGTTGCGGCTGACAACGCTGTAAGCGATGCGATTGATCTGAGCGATTTTGGCGTTATAGATACCGGATTTCATCGGTGGCAGCCCGATCCAGACAACGTGGGCGCCATGGGCCGTTAGCAGATTTAGAAAAGCTGTGGTCCGCTCTTCGTAGACTGCAATCCAGGCAGGCGTGCCAAACGCGAGTACCGTGCCGTTCTCAACAAATCCTTGGCCATCGTTTGCTCCGATCGCTACGTAGATTGCGTTTGGCTCTTGATCTGCAATCATCGCGTGATATTCCTGCATCCAGTTAAAGACATCCGGGCGTGCGAGACCTGTTCCTGAGCGATATGCACGAATGACTTGCAAATTAGAGTTGCCTGCAGTCTGGCGCAGCAGAATGTCGCTGAGAGCCACCGCCATCATCGAATCGCCCACCAGCGCCATCGCACGACGCTGGCCGGTCATCAGTTGGGGAAGAGGAGTAAGCGAAACATGCTGCGGTACATCGTCTATGATCGAACCCCGGGTAACTGAAGGGTGTGCCGTTGTAGTGAGCGCTAAAGTTTCAGGCGTTGGCACTTTCGCGCTGCTATTCCCGTTATGTGGACTGTTTACAAGCAATGATGCTTGGGCAGACGCAAACTGCGCCGGGTCATCGCTCCACCCCACGCGATTTAAGGCGGCGAGTGCTTCCTGGCGCATCGCCGACACCCCAAGCGGAGCCAGCATTTGTCGTAGTCGCGAGGTGAGTTGCACAGCGATAAGCGACGTTTGGCTGACCTCGAGTTGCAAAGCCCATTGCTTCAGGCCCTCTGAGTCCAACAAAACCATCGTGAATGCAAAGCCACAAGCTGCTGTTGCAAGCTGCAGAAGCGAGTTGTGTCGAAAGATGCGCATAAGGATTCAAAATCGGAAGTAGATAAATGGAGCAACGCCAGATGGTCCCAGCAGTTCAACAGTGAAGACCGCTCCGGCAAAGATGGCTCCGCGGGCAGCCGCCGGCCAGTAGCGTAGCTCCATCTCGATGGCCCTGCGCCAGCGCTTGGGTTGGAATTGTCCGGCCAACCCAGCGATAAGCGCGAGCGCCACAGGAATCGTCGCCAAGGTGGATCTGCCGGGAACGGTGAGCCCGTGCAGCATTGTGAACGCAATCGTGAACGATGGCGCGCGAAAGAAGACCCATCCCATACAGACCGCATTGAAAAGAAGCAGCCGGGCAATCCATCGCCATGCTGTTGTTTCCCGGAACTCGACCAGAGGCTGCCATGAGATTGCTCTCCATGTCCGATGAATGACCAGATAGACACCATGCAACGCACCCCAGATGACAAACGTCCACGCAGCGCCATGCCACAAGCCTCCGAGCAGCATTGTGATCATCAGGTTGGCAGCAGTACGCCACACCGAGCCGCGAGATCCGCCCAGCGGAATGTACAGGTAATCGCGCAACCAGATCGAGAGCGAGATATGCCAGCGCTTCCAGAATTCCTGCGGATTCGTTGCGGTATACGGCGCGTTGAAGTTGCGCGGAAAACGGTAGCCAAGCAGCATTGCGCAGCCGATCGCCATATCCGTATAGCCGGAAAAATCGCAGTAAATCTGTGCGGCATATCCGTAGATAGCCAGCGGAATATCCATTCCGTGATACGCCTGAGGAGCGGCGAAGACCGGTTCCACTAACCGCGTTGCAATGATGTTGGAGATGACAACTTTTTTGAAGAGTCCAGCTACGATCAGCAGCATCGCGCGATCGATGCGTATCGCCAGCGGATCTGGACCCTGTTTCAACTGTGGCAGAAAGCTGGATGCACGCAGGATCGGCCCAGCGATCAGTTGAGGAAAGAAAGCGACATAGAGCAATGCATCTTCGATGCGAACTTTCTCTTTAAGCTTTTTGCGATAAGCATCCATCATCAGAGAGATGGCGTGGAAGACAAAGAACGAAACGCCAAGCGGAAGCATTGGTACTGGGATATGAATCGTAGGTGGATGCGCAACATGAGCCCACACGTCGAGAACTGTTATCAGCAGAAAGCTTGTGTATTTGTAATATCCGAGGGTGGCGAGGCATAGAGTTATGCCCGTGGTGAGTCACAATTTCCTGCTGCGCGCTGTATCGCTTGACTGGATGCCCCTGGCGACCATCCCGCTCAAAAGAGAGATGCCAAAGAGCAGAGGAATGAACCGCCAGTCCCAGAAACCATAGAACACGTAGCTGGCCAGAAGCAGAAAAGCCTTATGTGCAGTCGGCCATCGATACAAGCTCCAGGCGGCGATGAGCACGATAAGAAAGAAGAGCGCAAATTCAACAGTAGGAAACAGCATCGAGGCTCCGTTACGGCATCACGTCATCCGAAGCCATGCACATGCACCGCCAATCTTGCATTATGAAAACAAAGGATTTATGAAGAGCTGGTACCAAACACATCGTGTCCCTGCAGACACGATGTGTTTTCGCTGACATAACCGCGCCGACTTTTTAATCGCTGTAAACGTCGTTCATTACACTGGACCGTGCGGTAAAGAGGCTTAAAACACAGCTTCGCGGATCGTCTGGTGCCGTCCATAGATATTTCGCAGGATTTTTAATGACCGAACAGGAGTCGTTTTATGCCAACGCAACAGAGTCTTTCTGCAGCCGCCGCCGGTACGTTCACTCTAGGCGGCGATCTCGCAGTCAACCGCATGGGATACGGAGCCATGCGCATCACAGGCAAGGGAATCTGGGGACCTCCGGAAGACAAGCCGGGAGCGCTTGCCACGCTTCGCCGCGCTGTCGAACTAGGTGTCAATCTGATCGACACTGCCGATTCCTACGGTCCCGGCACATCGGAAGAGCTGATTGCTGAAGCCCTGTATCCCTATCCAGCAGGTCTCGTCATTGCGACCAAAGGCGGATGGGAGCGCCCCGGTCCCGGCAAATGGACACACAACGCCAGCCCCAAGCATTTGACGGAGACTCTTGAAGGCAGCCTGAAGCGGCTTCGCCTGGAGCATATCGATATCTATCAGCTTCACACACCTGATAATGCAGTTTCTTTCGAGGCTTCTGTCGAAACACTGGCGCGTATGCGGGAACAGGGCAAGATCCGCCACGTTGCGCTGTCGAATGTGACCCGCGAGCATATCGAGCGAGCGCGGGCCATCGTTCCCATCGCATCGGTGCAGAACCGATACAGCTTCGCCGATCGCGAATCGGACTATATTATTGACCACTGCGAGAAGCACAACATTGGCTTCATGCCCTGGGCGCCGCTCGGGCAGGCAAGAGAAGCGCACGAGGCTATCAAGAAAGTAGCCGACGAGCTCAAGGCTACTCCGCTGCAAGTGGCATTGGCGTGGCTGTTGAAGCGATCTCCAGTGATTTTGCCTATTCCTGGTACATCATCAGTAGCGCATCTCGAAGAGAACATCGCAGCCGCTAGTCTTGAGTTGCCGCAAGGCTCATTCGACGAACTCTCCACAGTCAGTCACCCGCCTGCCAGCCTGCGTGGCTGAAGTGTAGAAATCGATTGCGTTGCTATAACCCCGGCCTGTCGCTTACCTTGGACTTGTCTCCACGAATCGGCGTTCAGGTCGGGATGCAATGACAAAACAAAATTCTCTCGCTCACATTCCCAGAAATTTCCGATGGAATCGATACCATCCTTTTGCCGTGTCAGTTGCGGCGGTATCGCTGTGCTGGCTCCTATCGCCGCAGGTAGAGGCCGCAGTTCACTCCGACGCGCCGCAGGATGCGCTTTACCGTCACGCCGACGCCCCAATAGAGGAGCGTGTCTCCGATCTGGTACGCCGCATGACGCTGGAAGAGAAGGTGCGCCAGCTCGACATGTACTCTGGCGCCACGGCGATAGTCGACAAACACTCCGACGAAACACATGCCACAGCCGACGCAGTGTTTCTTCCCGAAAAGGCCGAAGCTCTGTGGGGCAGTCTAGGCGTGGGCGCGATTCATGATCTGAATCCCACGCCGGATCAGGCAAACACCATCCAGAAATGGGTTATCTCACACAACCGCCTCGGCATCCCGGCGATGTTCATCGAAGAGGGCTTGCACGGTTTCGACACCGGCACCGTATATCCAGCGCCGATCGGCCTCGCCGCTACGTGGAACCCGGAAATTGCCCGCAAGACCGCGGAAGGCATCGCATCCGAGGCACGCGCGACCGGCGTGGACATGATCCTCGCTCCGGTGCTCGATCTTGCCCGTGAACCCCGCTGGGGCCGCGTCGAAGAGGACTTTGGCGAAGACCCGTACCTGACAGGGCAGTTGGGGCTTGCGTACGTTCGTGGAGCGCAGGGTACCACGCTGAACACAGATCATTCCGTAGTAGCCGAGCCCAAGCACTTCGCCGGACACGGTTCGCCCGAGGGTGGCACCAACACCTCGCCCGTTCACATCGGTGAGCGCGAGCTGCGCATGGTCATGCTCAAGTCCTTTGAGCCGGCCTTCCGCGAAGGGCACGCCATGAGCGTGATGGCTGCTTATCACGAGATCGATGGCATTCCCGTAACAGCCGATCCTCTGCTCTTCGAAACTATCCTGCGCAAAGAGTGGGGATTCAAAGGCTTCGTCCTTTCCGATCTGGGCGCGATCGAGCGTCTCTACAACGCACACCATGTTGCCGCGACGCCGAAAGATGCTGTTTGTCTTGCCAATCGCTCCGGCGTCGATATGCAGTTCTACGATTTCCATCACGATGTCTATCAGCAGGCCCTGATCGATTGTGTCCACGATGAGTCGATCCCCGAGTCGGACCTCGACTACGCGGTGCGCGCCGTATTGCGTGTCAAGTTCGAGCTCGGACTCTTCGACCATCCTTACGTCGCTCCGGCGCTCAATAGCAGCGTGCATCGTTCGCAGGCCCATCTCGATGTTTCGCTTGAGTCCGCACGTGAATCGATGACGTTACTCAAGAATGAAGGCGGCCTGTTGCCGCTTTCGAAGTCGACACGGCACATCGCGGTCATCGGTCCGAATGGCGACGTAGCTCGCTACGGCGACTACGAACGCGAATCAAACGGCGAGCGCATCAGCATTTTGCAAGGTGTCCGTACCTTGCTGCCATCGGCGTCCGTCACCTTCAGCAATGGCGACGATATCGCCGCTGCAGTTGCACAAGCGAAGTCTGCCGATGTGGCAATTCTGGCGCTCGGTGAGCGGCAGGGAATTTCCGGCGAGGGCTTTGATCGCTCGAACCTTGATCTTCCCGGCAAGCAGGAACAGTTACTCGAAGCGGTCGCTGCCACCGGAAAACCTATCGTCCTGGTTCTTGAAAACGGCCGCCCACTCACTATCGGCTGGGCTAAAGAGCACATCCCGGCGATTCTCGAAGCATGGTATCCCGGTGAGTTTGGTGGTCGCGCTGTCGCCGAAACCCTATTCGGAGACAACAATCCCGGCGGCAAGCTGACCATAACCTTCCCCAGGAGTACCGGCCAGCTACCTGACTTCTACAACGCCGATCCAACGCGCGTTCGAAAGTACGTCGATGATGACGGCAAGCCGCTCTTTCCTTTCGGATACGGACTCAGCTATACCGCCTTCAGCTTTGCCAACTTAACGGCTCAGCCGCCCACGCCTGGAACTCGGGGAGGCGTAGAGGTCAGTGTGGATGTAACCAACTCCGGAGATCGTGCCGGCGATGAAGTCGCGCAGCTTTACCTTCGACAGGATACGAGCAGCGTAGAAACGCCCGAGCGGTCGTTAAAGGGCTTTGAGCGCATCCATCTCGCTCCGCACGAGACCCGCACCGTCCACTTCACCATTCCCATACACGAGCTTGAAATCTGGAACGCAGAAGGGAAGTGGGTTGTCGAGCCCGGTTTTTACACATTGTGGGCGGGCGGTGACTCGCAGGCTCAACTGACGACTAAGTTCGTTCTGAAGCATTAGCTCAGGAACTCGGCAACCGCCCTTACAACCCGCTCCTGCTCGTCTGCGCGAATCTCCGGAAAAATCGGCAGCGCCAATACCTCGCGCGCTGCCCGTTCCGCCTCTGGAAACGCGCCGTCCTCATAGCCAAGAAACTCCAGTGCCTTCTGTCTGTGCAGAGGAACCGGGTAGTAAATCTCCGAGCCGACCCGCTGCGCCGTCAGAAAATCCCTCAATGCATCCCGGCGCGCCGTGCGGATGACATACTGATGCCAGATATGCCTGCCGCCCCCGATCTCCTGCGGTAACACCACTCCCTGCTCGGGATAGACACGATTCTCGGCAAGTCCAGCGTTGGCAAACAGTTTGTGATATCGCTGCGCCGCTTCTCGTCTGAGCGCATTGCGCTGTTCAATGTACCGTAGGTGCACGCTGAGCACAGCCCCTTGGAATCCATCCATCCGCGCATTCCAGCCCAACTCATCGTGGTGGTAGCGCTCCCGCATGCCGTGCTGGCGCAGCATCCGCGTGCGCTCGGCAAGCTCAGGATTGTTGGTAGTAACTGTGCCCGCATCGCCCGCCGCATTCAGGTTCTTGGTCGGGTAAAAGCTGAATGCCGCAATGTCTCCAAGACCGCCGGCTTTGATGTCGCCTCGGCTCGCGCCCCAGGCCTGCGCGGCATCCTCCACCAGAGCCAGTCCAAACTCCTTCGCGAGCTGCGTGAAGTTTTCCCACGCAACACACTGCCCGTAAAGATGCACAGGAAGGATTGCTGCAACTGAATGTTCCGGTGCGTTGCCAAGCACCTTTTTTACCTGCGTCGCATCAAGATTGAAGCTGACCGGGTCAATATCGCACAGCATGGGCTTGCCCCCGGCGCGCAAAATACTGCTGACGGAAGCAAAAAAGCTGAAAGGAGTGGTGATAACGGCCTGATCCTGAATTCGAACCGCAGCTAGAGCAAGCCACAGGGCGTCCGTTCCTGACGCACAACCAACTGCGTGTCGTATCCCGAGGTGCTGGCAGGCTTCCTGCTCAAATCGAGAGACGAAATCGCCTAGAATGAATTGCCGGCTATCCACTACCTCGGCAAGCGCGGCGATAATTTCATCCCGAATCGGAGCGTATTGACGCTCAAGATCGAGCATTGGAACTGCGGGCAAGGCAGGATGCGTAGTTGGAGCAGCCATGAATGGTTGGGCTGTTTCTGTATTAGCCACGTTTGCTAGTTTATCAACCCAGCACAAATTTAGGCTTGGCACGCAGAGATAGTTTTGAAACGAATCATGCTGTGACGGGTCTACTTAGGATCAGGCTAATGAACGGACGTTGATACAGTACGGAGGCCCGATTCGGGCTTCAAATCGCACAGGGATTGTTGAATTGTGGTTGCAGCGCCTATAGTGAGAAGGGTAGATTTCGGAGACTGGTGTAAAAGTCAAATTGACTCTAGCTTCAGTTACCGTTTGAGCAACCAGAGTTGGCCGGTCCAGGGCAGTGCAGGATAAGTCTGGTGCTATGCGGGTTCCGCACTTTTTCATCGCGGGTCCTGAGCAGGCAAGGTGCAGTTTGGCTGCCGGATTGGCTTCAGGGTGAAAGAACAGAAATTGATCAAAGGAAGTGGGAGATCGGCATATGGAGAACAAGCCGGCACAAAATATTCAGGACACATTCCTGAACACGGTCCGCAAGGACAAGACACCCATCACTATCTACCTGGTCAGCGGCGTTAAATTGACCGGAAAGATTCGCTCATTCGATAAGTATTCCGTTCTGTTGGAAAACAACAGCCAGGAACAACTGATCTTCAAACACGCGATTTCAACGGTAGTCAGCAATCGCAGCGTTATGCACGCGCCCGACTATCGTGTGAACGCGCCGGCTGCAGGCACAGCCAATGCAACCGCGGCTCCGCCAGCGGCTGCTCCGGCCAGCCCTGTCAGTCATTCATAGGCAAGCTATTCGTAATCGTAAGAAGCACTCTGGCGAAGTAGAGGCAATGGGCGAAGCAGCTGACAGCTTCGCTTCATTCTCTGTTTCCGCGTCGGGCGAAAAGCAGGCGTACTGGGCCATTGAACGCGCTGACAACGGCGAACGCGCCGTGCTCGTCGGTGTGAACATCTCAGCTCGCCCTGCCGCGCGCAGACCGAGCGCCGAAAGTGCCCGCGCCGCAGCTCTGATTCAAGCCGAAAACTTCAACGAAACAGACACCCAGTCTTCCCGCCCGCTTTCCTCCGGAGAATCGATCGATTTTGATACTGGCCTGACGCCTGATGCCTCCCTCGCAGAATTCCGTGAACTGGTAGAGAGCGCCGGAGCGAGTGTCGTTGCGCAATTGATCCAGCGGCGATCCCGGCCCGATCCGGCAACACTAATCGGCGCAGGTAAAGTTGAGGAGATCACCGGCATCGTCGCGGCCAATAACGCAGATCTGGTCATCTTTGACCGCGATCTAAGCCCGACTCAGTTGCGAAATCTCGAAAACCTGCTGCCATGCCGCGTCCTTGATCGCACGCAGCTCATCCTCGACATATTTGCCCGTCACGCCCGCACTCGCGAAGGTCAGTTGCAGGTCGAATTAGCGCAGCTTGAGTACATGCTTCCTCGCCTCACCGGACGCGGCAAAGCGATGTCGCAGCTAGGCGGTGGCATCGGCACCCGTGGTCCTGGCGAAACGCAGCTTGAAACCGACAGACGCCGCATTCAGCGCCGTCTCGTGCATCTGCGCGAAGAGCTTGAAAAAGTGCGCCGCATCCGGCGCCAGCAGCGCCAGCGTCGTGAAGCAGTGCCTGTTCCCACGGTCGCACTCGTGGGCTACACCAATGCGGGCAAAAGCACACTCTTCAATCGCCTTACCGGAGCAGGCGTGCTTGCCTCGTCCCGCATGTTCGCCACACTCGACCCCAAGCTGCGTACGCTGGAGTTGCCCAGCCGCCGTAAGATCCTGCTTTCCGATACCGTCGGATTCATTCGCAATCTACCCCACACTCTCGTCACCAGCTTCCGAGCCACGCTGGAAGAGGTCGAACGCGCCGAGGTTCTGCTTCACATACGCGATGCTTCCTCCACCTATGCGGAAGAGCAGAAATTGCAGGTTGAAAAAGTACTTGGCGAGCTTGAAGTACTCGATAAGCCGCGCATCGAAGTGATGAACAAGATCGACCTGCTGCCAGCAGAGGAGCAGGAAGCTCTGGCAGTTCGCGGGCGGATACAGGTTTCAGCCAGAACCGGCGAGGGGCTGGAGGCGTTACTACGTACGATCGATGAAGCCCTCGTTGCCGATCCTCTGGTTGATGCGGATCTGATTGTGCCGCAATCCGCAGGCGCCGCGCTCGCCGCGATCGAAGCAGGCATGATCATCCATCAGCGTGCGTTTGAAGGGGATCGGGTGCATCTATCAGTTCGTGGCCCTGCGTCCCTGGTGGGACGCATTCGCCAGGGAATTGCGAAACTCGACGTACACTAAGCGATCATTTGAGACTCAGGGCGTAGTAAGCCGTTCGCGAACCCTCCGGGCAAGCCTCTCGATCAGTTCGACCTTCTTCATTTCTTCTGAAGTAGGCATGTTTCCCGTCTTTTTCGAGGCAATACATACCTCCGTCGCCAGCGTGACCAGCCGATCGGTATCCGCAACGTTTTTCTTCTGGAACTCCGCCGTGAAATACAAGGCAAGCTTTTCGCGTCGAGGATCGTCGATAAACATCGTCAAATCGGTTGTGAAAGGGGTGTATCCGATCCCACCACTGTTGCGCGGCGGTGTGCCGGCTAAGGCCGTTCCTGAACCTTGAATGACGATCGGCTTGGAGCCAGAGCCTCCCCCGACGCCACTTGCTCGCGGACCGGGTAACGGATTCTGAGCCAGGACAGCGACTGCAACTGCGAGCATTCCGAATTGAGTCAAGCGGCGCCAGGGATACATCCGAATCTCCTGCCGGCTTTTTGCCGCCGGCGATGCCATCGGAAGCCCAAAACTAAGGTAGGCTGCAATCCAAGGGGAGTGGAGATGCTTCCCCAAGGATCGCAGCCCGCTGGACCCTGAACCGGGTCGAGGTGATACGCTAAGTGTAAGCCCGTTCTCCTCCGTTGCAACAGAATTCTTTCAGGCCTTCATCATCGGATCCGGTAAAGGTTTTTCCTCGCCCGATCCGTCCCATTTCAACCTTGCCGTTACGTTGACGCAGGGCTCACGCCCTGATACAAAAGAGTGTTCCTGCGCAAACGGCGCACAACCCTGAGAAACTGGCGAACCTGCCGATATGCAAGCGATTCTAGGACAACTCGGCGATTTGTTTCTTTCCTCTACGCCGACACTTATCCTCTTTATTTTGTTGGTGATCTGCTATCAGGTGCTGGTTCACGGCCCGCTTAGCAAAGCACTGAAGGAGCGGCGTGCCCGTACGACAGGCGCCATCGAAGAAGCGGACAAGGCCGTCGCCGCCGCTGCCCAGCGCGCAGCTGATTACGAGAGTAAGCTCCGCCATGCGCGTGCCGAGGTTTTCCGTCTCCGCGAGCAGCGGCTGAAGCAATGGGCTCAGGAGCGTGAAACGGCAGTCGAGGCCGCACGGAATGCAGCTGTTCAGCGAGTTCTCGAAGCACGGCTCTCTATCGATGCCGAGGCCGATCAGGCGCGCAGCTCCATCGCAGCCAGCGTCGATCAACTGGCCGATCAAGTTCTGCATGCAGTCATGCCGGCGGCTGCCGGGGGTTCCCGTTGAGTTTTCGTAAGCTATTCTCCATAAAAATTGCTGTTTGCCTGGTCTTCGGATCGCTCATCTTCGCTCTTCCAAGCGCAAGCCGCGCTGTCTTTGCGCAGGAAGCACAACCCCAGGCTCAATCCACACCAAAGAGCCAGGGAAGCTTCTTCAAGCAGGAGCGTCAGGCGGTTAAGCAGGAAGAAGCGGCAGAGACCGATCAATTCCGGCACTCAGCCACCGTCCAGTGGCTCGCCAAGACCCTCCATATGGATGTGGAGACGGCAGCGACGGCCTTCGAGTACACCAATTTCATCGTTATCCTGCTTTTCATCGGAATTCCGCTCTACCGCATCCTCCCTAAAATTCTGCGCGAGCGCCGGGCAAAACTTAGCTTTGAGCTCGATCAGGCCAAGGCCCGAACCGCCGACGCCGGTGATCGTCTCAAAGCGGTAGAAGCCAAGCTCGCCGGTCTCGACGCCGAGATTGCCCAAATTCGCAAGCAGGTTGCAGAAGAGATGGTCGCCGATGAGGCGCGCAGCAAAGCTCAGCTTGAGGAAGAGACATCACGCGTCGTTCGTGGTGCCGAGCACGAAATTGCCGCCGCCGCAGCTCAGGCGCAGCGCGGCCTGAAGCAGTTCGCTGCCAACATCGCGGTGGACCGCGCCCTGAGTCGCATGACGGTGGATGAAGCCACCGACCGGGCGCTCTTCGCCGAATTTGCTAGTGACGTTGCCGGAAGCCATCGCGGTTCGCACGGGAAGGGAGAGCACGCATGAGCGTTTTTGCTGCCCGTTACGCCCGCGCATTTGCCGATGTTGTTGGTCAGTTTGGTGAGAACGAAACCGGAGGAGCAGCAGCCGTCGAAAAGCAGTTGAACGCCTTCCTCGCCGCATGGGACGAGAGCCCGGAGCTGCGTGAAGTTTTCGGCGATCCTTCGGTGCCCGTCGTGCAGAAAGTAGCTGTGGTCGATGCGCTGAAAGCGAAGCTCCATTTCGCTCCGCACGTGCGCAATTTTCTTGCCGTGCTGATTGAGCACGACCGCATCACCGCAGTGCATGAGATTGTCGCCGAGTATCACAAGGAACTGCAGGAACGGCTCGGTATTCACCACGCGGAAATCGTCACCGCCCGCGAATTGAATGCTGACGACAAGGCCGCTCTCGTTGAGAAGATCGGCAAGCTGGTCCACGGCAAAGTAGATCCCACCTTCACTTTGGATAAGTCGATCCTCGGTGGGGTCGTGGTCAAGATTGGTTCCACCGTATATGACGGCTCGGTCGCAGGGCGCTTCGAGCGGCTACGGGAAGAGTTGAGCAACTAACGGAAGTTTTTCGGACAGAACAGGAAGCTTGAGTATGGCGCAGATTAGAGCAGACGAGATTTCGCAGATTCTCCGCGAGCAGATCGCAAATTACGACTCCAAGGTGCGGGTCGACGAGGTTGGCTCCATCATCTCGCTCGGTGATGGTATAGCCCGCCTGCATGGCCTCGACAAAGTCATGGCCGGCGAACTGTTGTCCTTTCCGCATGGCATCGCAGGACTCGCTCTGAGCCTTGAAGAGGACCAGGTCGGCGCGGTGCTGCTTGGCGACTTCACCGAGCTTCGCGAAGGCAACGAGGTCAAGCGCACCGGCAAGATTCTCAGCGTGCCTGTAGGCGATGCCATGATCGGGCGCGTCGTCAACGGGCTCGGCGAGCCTATCGACGGCAAAGGCCCCATCGCCACCAAAGATACCCTCCCCGTTGAACGTCTCGCTCCCGGCATCATTGACCGCCAGCCGGTGAAGCAGCCCATGGCTACCGGCATCAAGGCCATCGACTCGATGATTCCGATTGGCCGCGGCCAGCGCGAGCTCATCATCGGCGACCGCCAGACCGGCAAAACCGCTGTCGCGCTCGACACCATTATCAACAACGCCAAGAATGACCTCATCTGCATCTACTGTGCCATTGGCCAGAAGCGTTCGTCGATCGCGCAGGTCGTGCAGACACTCACCGACGCAGGCGCGATGGGCCACACCATCATCGTGGCAGCATCGGCTTCCGAACCTGCGCCGCTCCTGTATCTGGCTCCCTATACCGCGACCGCCATCGGCGAATACTTCCGCGACTCGGGTCGTCACGCGCTGGTGATCTATGACGATCTCTCCAAGCATGCAATGGCCTACCGCGAAATTTCGCTGCTGCTCCGCCGTCCGCCAGGTCGCGAAGCGTATCCGGGTGATGTTTTCTATCTCCACTCCCGCCTGCTCGAGCGCTCGTCCAAGCTGAGCGATAAGAAGGGCGGCGGATCGCTCACCGCCCTGCCCATCGTTGAAACACAGGCAGGCGATGTCTCGGCATACATCCCAACCAACGTCATCTCCATCACTGATGGCCAGATCTTCCTCGAAACCGACCTTTTCAACTCGGGCGTCCGCCCCGCAGTCAACGTCGGTCTCTCAGTTAGCCGCGTAGGATTCTCAGCGGCCATCAAGGCAACCAAGCAGGTTGGTTCCACGCTCAAGCTCGATCTTGCGCAGTACCGCGAGCTCGCAGCCTTCGCCCAGTTCGGCTCGGACCTCGATCCACTGACTCAGAAGCAGCTCAGCCGCGGCCAGCGCCTCACTGAGCTTCTGAAGCAGCCGCAGTTCCAGCCGCTCACGTGGCAGCAGCAGGTTGTCATCCTCTTCGCCGGTACACAGGGCTACCTCGATCCCTTCCAGGTTTCCGAGATTCGCGCCTACGAGGACGGTCTATACAACTACATGGCGACCGCGCAGAGCGCGCTCGTGGATGAGCTGACTCAGAAGCGCCAGCTCGATGACGACGTTAAAAACAAGCTACACGCTGCACTCAAAGAATACTCAGCAACCTTCCAGGAAACGCTGAAAGCGAATCAGGAAGCCACAGCCAAAGCTTAAGAAACAAGTGTGCAGGTGTGAGTAGCACTATTACTCTCACACTTCACACTTCCACACTCACACTCAAGGTTTTCAATGCCCAGCGTACTCGACTTAAAACGGCGCATTCGCAGCGTGAAGAACACGCGGCAGATCACCAAGGCCATGAAGATGGTCTCGGCCGCACGCCTGCGCCGCGCCCAGGCCCGCGCCCTTGCTGCCAGGCCCTATGCGCAGATGATCACCAGCGTCCTTGAGTCGCTGGTCCGGCGCATTGAGATCATTGACCCGGAGACCAATAACATCCGGCATCCGCTCTTCCTGTCGCGTCCGGAGAAGCGCGTGCTGCTCGTCGTCATCGCTGGCGACCGCGGTTTCGCAGGAGCTTTCAACGGCAACATCCTCAAGGCGGCCTTTAACTACATCCACGACCGTGGCGAAAAGGAAATCGACATTGAAACCGTCGGCCGCAAGTCCACCGATGCGTTTCGCCGCCGCTATCCAGCGGCGATTTACAACGAGAAAAAAGTCGATAACCCAGCCGACGGCGAAATGACCGTCAAGGAACGCGACCGCAAGGCTCCCATTGAAATGGTTGGCGATCACCTCGGTATTCTCGAAAAGCTCGAAGCGCACTCTGCTTTTGAGATCGCCGAAGAGATTATTCGCCGCTACGTTCACGAAGAGATCGACGCCTGTTACATCGTTTACAACGAGTTCAAGTCGGTCATACAGCAACGCGTAGTCACCGAGCGCCTGCTGCCTCTGATCGAGATCGGTAAGCATGACATCACGCAGTCCATCGAGCTTACCAGGGAAGAACGCGAAGAAGCCGCCAGGGCTGCCGCCTCTGCAGGCATCGAGCTGCAGGAACCGGATACGCACGAGGCCGACGAGGAAGCGAAGAAGTTCGGAACAGCCGAGGTCGACTACATCTATGATGAGTCGCCCGAGGAGCTATTCAACGGCCTGCTGCCCCAATATGTTTCCGCGATGCTCTACCACGCAATGGCCGAGTCGGTAGCGGCTGAGCACGCAGCGCGTATGACGGCGATGGATGCGGCCACCAACAATGCCAGCGACATGATCGACGCCTACACGCTCAAGATGAACCGCGTGCGTCAGGCTGCAATCACCAAGGAGATTATCGAAATCGTCAGCGGAGCCGCGGCGGTTTAAGGAATCGGGCGCCCCATGTCTCGATTTTGAGACATGGGTAACGAGGCCCCGAAGATCAGTAGTAGGCAAAGATTTGGAAGGCATACGATGGCAAAGAATATCGGCAAGGTAATTCAGGTTTCCGGTCCCGCCGTGGACGTGCAGTTTGAAGAAGCGACAATGCCGCCTATCTATCAGGCACTGCGCGTCACCAGTGAGGGCTTCAACGTCCCCGTGCCCATTGACGTAATCCTCGAAGTGCAGCAGCACCTCGGCGAGGGCCGCGTCCGCACCGTCGCCATGGAAGCAACCGACGGCATGGTGCGCGGCATGAATGCGCACGACCTGGGCGGTCCAATCACCGCGCCTGTGGGCAAGGAGACGCTGGGCCGTGTCCTCAATGTCATCGGCAACCCAGTCGATGAGCTCGGTCCTGTCGACGCAAAGCAGCGCAAGCCTATTCATCGCGCCGCGCCGTCGTTCGAGGAGCAATCGACCCAGGAAGAGATGTTCGAGACCGGAATCAAGGTCATCGATCTCATCCAGCCCTTCTTGAAGGGCGGCAAGATCGGCCTCTTCGGCGGCGCCGGTGTCGGCAAGACAGTCGTCATCATGGAGCTGATCAACAACGTCGCCAAGAATCACGGCGGTTACTCGGTCTTCGCTGGCGTCGGCGAGCGTACCCGCGAGGGCAACGACCTCTGGCTCGAAATGTCCGAGTCCGGCGTCATCACGCCCGGCGATTCCTCGAAGTCCAAGGCCGCACTTATCTACGGCCAGATGACCGAGCCGCCCGGAGCCCGTCTGCGCGTCGCCCTTACCGCTCTCACCGTCGCCGAGCACTTCCGCGACGAAGAAGGCGCCGACACGCTGCTCTTCATCGACAACATCTTCCGCTTCACGCAGGCCGGTTCTGAAGTATCCACACTGCTCGGCCGCATGCCCTCGGCCGTCGGATACCAGCCCAACCTCGCCACTGAAATGGGCGAGCTCCAGGAGCGGATCACCTCCACCAAGCGCGGCTCCGTCACCTCCGTGCAGGCCGTCTACGTGCCCGCCGACGACTTGACTGATCCCGCCCCGGCCACCACCTTCGCCCACCTCGACGCTACCACTGTGTTGAGCCGTCCGCTGTCCGAACTCGGTATCTACCCCGCCGTCGATCCGCTGGCCTCCAGCTCGCGCATTCTGCACGCGCGCGCCGTCGGTCAGGAGCACTATGATGTGGCCCAGGGCGTGAAGCGCATTCTGCAGCGCTACAAGGATCTGCAGGACATCATCGCCATCCTCGGCATCGACGAGCTCAGCGATGAAGACAAGATCACCGTCGCCCGCGCTCGCAAGGTGCAGAAGTTCCTTTCGCAGCCCTTCCACGTTGCCGAGCAGTTCACCGGCATCCCGGGCCGCTACTGCAAGATTGCCGACACCGTCCGCTCCTTCAAGGAAGTCATCGAAGGCAAGCACGACGATGTTCCCGAGCAGGCCTTCTATATGAAGGGCACCATCGAAGAAGTGCTCGAAACCGCCGAAAAGATGAAGGCAACAGCGTAGAAAACGAGTGTGAGTGTGAAGTGTGAGGTATTCGGCTTTTCACACTTCGTACTTCACACTCCACACTGAGGTTTTATGGCAGACTCCACCAATCAACTCCGTGTTCGCCTCGTCACCCCCGAGCGCGTGATCGTCGATCTTAAGGCTGATGCCGTCGAGCTTCCCGCGAAGACCGGCTACATGGAGGTGCTCTACGGGCACGCTCCGCTGCTGGCCGAGCTGGGTGCGGGCGACGTAACGCTCCACGGCGCAACGGGTGGCGAGAACGCCGGTAATTCGGACCGTTACAACGTAAGCTGGGGCTTCGTCGAAGTTCTCCCCGACCGTGTAACCATCCTCGCCAACGATGCCCAGGCCCCTGCGCAGATAGACACCGCCCGCGCCAAAGAGCAACTCGAACACGGCCATAAGCTCTGGTCCGACGCCGGGGATGATGCCGATAAGTACACTGAAGCTGAACGCGTCATCCGTGAAGCCGAAGCCAAACTCGCCAGCGCTGGCGACGCCAAGACACACTGAGTTCTGAGCAATCAGATCGAGCAAAAGCCCCGCCAAAGAAGGTGGGGCTTTTGCTTTGCTGTTGTTGACGCGACAACCGTCCGCATTTCCTCCTACAATGCCATGTAGTTATGGCGAAACCGTCCCAAATCCGAGTCTTTGAAGTAGCCTGCCCCGATTGCTCCGCTATTCTGCGCATCGACGCAGAAACCGGCCTGCTCATCAGCCACACACCCGCTCCGCGTAAGCGCACGTTTGAGGATCTTGCCGCAGCCACCAAGGCCATGCGCGAGCATGAGGAGCGCAAGGAGTCCATCTTCCGCCAGTCCGTTGAGGCCGAAAAAAACAAGTCCGATCTGCTGGAAAAGAAATTCGCCGAAGCGCTCAAGAAAGCCAAAGACGCCCCAGAAGGCAGGCCATTGCGCGAATTCGATCTCGACTAACGCCGGAAGTATCTGTGGCTCAGTGGTTTGTTCTGCCTTACCCAGATAGTTTTCGTTGTGAGTAGTGACTTTGAATCACGGTTGGCATCCAACCCATTGCAGCTTTTACGAAGGAGAGACTATGCCTGCCATTCCCATTTCGAAATCGGCTCCAGCAGCTCAATACACCGAGGTTAAGCTTACCGGCGCAGCATTACCCGCAGCCCCTGCAACAACACCCGCGCAGGAGCTGGACCTGACCAATCTTCTCGCCGCCGGCACCCTCGTCGCAGGTGGAATTCTGCTGCTTGCGGGCCGCCGTCGCGCTGCCGCCGCCGTGGCCGCAGCAGGCACTGCCTATGTGCTGCTTGAAGAGCAGGAAGCCGTGAAGCAATGGTGGGAGCGATTACCGGGATACGTAGCTGGCGCTCAACAGTTCATCGAGCGTGTAGAAGGCTACATGCAGGAAGTCAGCGCCCAGGGACATCGTCTGCAGAACATTCTGCGCCGATAGAAGTCCCAGTCCTCAGTTTGCCTTTAAATTCCAAGCTGCAACCGCCCTGCCGCACTAATACGGTGGGGCGTCCACTTTGGCTCCCATACCAGATCGACTTGCGCCTTGCTCACCTGCGGAATACTCATCAGCCGGTTGTGTACCTGCTCAAAAATCAATCCGCCCGCCGGACACTGCTGCGTCGTCAGCGTCATCGTGACCTTCACATGTTGGCGCGGAAACGCCGGAGCAGCATTCGGATCAGCTTCGAGCGCAACGCCGTAAATCAAACCAAGATCGACAAGATTAAGCTTCACTTCCGGATCAAAACAGTCTCGAAGCGCAGCATAGATGTCATCTGCGGTCAGTTCTGGAAGCTGCCATCGGGAACTCTGCTGCATCATGGCGACGACTAGCTCTTGCGCTCAACGAGATAGCGTGCAACAGACCGCAGACCCTCGGCATTCGCGCCGAATGGCTCCAGCGCAACGAACGCCTCGCCGATCAGCCGGTCCGCATCGCGCAGGCTCTGCTCAATGCCATACACCGCCGGCCACGTCGCCTTGTCCTGATTCAGATCCTTACCCGCCGTCTTACCAAGCTGCGCGGAGTCCTGCGTCATATCCAGCACATCGTCGATGATCTGAAAAGCAAGCCCAGCCTTACGCCCGAAGGTATCCAGCAGCGCCACCTGCCCGGGCGTAGCCCCGGCAAAGATGCCACCCGTTACCACGCTCACGCGAATCAATGCGCCAGTCTTCGCGCGATGAATCGCATCCACCGATTCCGGCGTCGGCTTCGACCCTTCGCCTTCAAGATCCAGCACCTGCCCGCCAATCATGCCTTCCACCGTGCCGGTGGCGTTGGCAATCTGGCGAATAATCTCAACCGTCGCAGCAGGAGGGCAATCGAGCGTCGCCAGCACTTCGTACGCCCGCGTCTGCAGCGCATCGCCTGCCAGAATCGCAATCGCTTCGCCAAAAACCACATGCGCCGTCGGCTTGCCGCGCCGCAGATCGTCATTGTCGAGCGCCGGCAGGTCGTCGTGAATCAGCGAGTACGTATGCAGCATCTCAATCGCCGCACCGAGTTTCCCAATGCCTTGCGGAACCGCTCCCGCAACCGCCGCGGCTGCCTGATACACCAGCACCGGCCGCAGCCGCTTGCCACCGGCAAACGTCGAATGGCGCATGGCCTTGTGAATCGAAGAAGGAACGGTTTCCGGAGCAGGAATCAGCGCCTCAAGATTCACGTCCGTCAGCTCGACGCCTTCGCGAAGCAATGATTTCACATCGAGATTGAGCGCTGTATCCATTCTTTCCATCATAAATTAACCATCGAACGCCGTCTTCGGATCGCAAACCACATTCCTGCCAGCACAACGACTGCCGCCGCGCTAATCTCATCGCCCCACAGATCGTCCGCCAGATTATGCCAGCGCACATCCAGAGTGGAGTCGCCTTCGCTCACCGGTACTGCGATCAAGCCATCCTCACGTTCTGGCGCATTCTCCGCAGGTTTTCCATTCACCATAATCCGCCATGCCGGATACCGGCTTAGACGCAGCACAACAAACCCCGCATGGTCCGCATTGATCTGAAATATCTTATGCTCGTTCTGCCAAAGTTGCGCCGTGAATGTCTGATCGCACGAGCCCTGCTCGGGATACCAGTCAGGCTCCGAACCGTTCTGGCTCTCACCCAGTTTTTTGGTCGCATCGGTGACAAGGCAGGCGTCCGGCAAATCCGATGAAATCAGCGAATTGTCGCTATCCAGCGCCGCGTATTCATCCGTTCCGTCCACGCCCGAGTTGGCTTGAAACACAGCCTTCTGATTGCCGACGTCATCCTCGTTATCGCAGTACTGATAGAAGAACAATGTTCCGAGTGCCGTGAAAAGCACGAGTACAACAGCCCATCCGGCTGCCGATCCCAACCGCCAACGCAGACTCTTCCACGGCGTCGAAATTGCAAGAAATATGGCGAAGGAAAGATTCAACACCATCAGCCATCGCCACGGAAACTGTAGGAACGCCAGCTTCGGCAGCCATGACCACAGCGGTGCCGAAACAGGGAACTGAAGCAGCAGGATCACCGGTATGAGCGCTGCCAGCGGAATCCATATCGCACGTCCATCCCGTGGCAACTTGCCGCTCCGCCATGCGGTCACGAACCCCGCGCATGCCAGCACCACCGTCAGCACCACCAGCACAGAAGCAGTGCGTAATACCTGGTCATGGTATGACAGATCAGGCGATGCGTGCCGCGCAAACAGCCAGCTATCCTGCACCCGCATGCCCACATCCACCGCGCGGCCAATATCGATCCATTTCTGCTCAACCGCTGCCGGCACCAGATAACACGCCGCTAATCCAAGCCCGACAGGCAACGCTATGGCTGCACGGATCATCGGCCACCACTCCCGCCGCAACAACGCTGCGCCCGATACGGCATACATCAGCAGATAGCACGCCATCACACCTGACGGAGCATTGGTAAGCCAAGTAGCCGCAATCACCAGCGCAAGCCAGAGTATCCAGCGATCAAAGCCTCGTACGCCAGCCGAGCGATCAGGTTCCTTCCACGCAAATAGCAGCACCAGCGGTATAGCCACCGCCGCTGCCAGTTCACTGAAAGCCGTACGCTCATACGCAGTAAACAACCCATAAGGGGTAGCAGCCGCAATCACCCCCGCAAGCGTCGCCTTCCCTCCGGATACCCATGAACTCGCCAGTCCACGCAACATTGCCCGCACAGCGAATCCCGTCGCCGTCAGAATCAGGAAGACAAGCGCCGACGGCAGAATCGTCCAGGGCAGCAGATACCCAAGCAACGCACCCAGCATCCAAGTCAGCGGAGGATAAAAGACAAATCGCGGTTCACCCGCATCCCAGTTTGGCGTCTGCGCCCAATGCGGATACAGTACGCCCTGGCTCCATGCGCGCTTCGTCTCCATCCACGAGATCAAATGGAACTCAAAATCATGCCCGCACGAGACTCCTCGCAACACCCGTACACTGCCAGCGACAAACAGCGCTGCCAGCGGAATCCACAGCGCACCATCACCCCATTTAAGACCGCGCCACACTCTGGCGAATGCGCCGTTTTGATTTGACCCGCCGGTTGCAGCCACCTATGGCACCAGCCGCAGTGTGTGAGAGGTTTGTCCAGTCACAGCCGCGTCAGAGAAAGGCATGGCAAAGGTAGTACCGCCATACCATGCCGGCCATTGATCGCGAAACCACGGGCTCAGCGGATCGCCGCTTTCACCCAGCACGATATTCTCTGTCGACTGATCGGGCGCGCTCCAGTCCATCGTGAAGCGCTGGCTCGGCCCGAAAGCGCGGCCCACCTGCTTGATCGTGACGGTATCGCCGCTCAATGGCTGTTCACCTGTGCCCGACCATCCCTTGATCAGCGGCAATAGTTGATACACCGGATGCTCCAGGTCAATCACATGCCACGACCCATAGCTCCATTTCGAAAGATTCTGCGGAGCCTTGGACTGCTCCAACGCCTTGCGCACCGCATCGGTCAGCAATGAATCCCAGTCCTTGTAGTTCGGTGGCAACCACGGGCTAGGTCCCGGCCCTGCCGAGCCGTGCATGATGATCTCTTCCTCGGCAAAATTCGACTCACCCCATTCATACGATTCGCCATCGGCCCCAAGCTTCGGCTGCAGAATCATCGGCCAGAAAGCCTGTCGTGCGCGGAACACAATCGACGCAGCGGCAGAATCAGCCGTCATCCGTCCGTCCCAGCTTCGCAGTAGATCGGCAGTCTGTTTCAAACGGGCATCCGTTCCTGCCGTATGGTCAATCGCATAGGCAACCCGATGCGCAAGCTCCTGGTCTTCTTCGCTGTAAATGTCGGTTTGTACTGCAATCATGTCTTCGCGCTTCAGATTGTCGCGTCCCCGCAAATCAAGATAAATCCGCTCGGCACGGTACGGATCGGGCCACTCGAGCGTCAGCGGAAACTTCGTGTCGTTCGGTGTCACGCGCGCATTGGCCGTCGCCAGCAGACCCGACGGCGGATCGAATGAGAGGGGAAGATCGTCAAACGGAATATACCCCTGCCACTCATGCTGCGTATCTGTAATCGGAGTTCCGACCAGTCCCGCAGGCCGCATTGGCACCTTACCCACAGCGTGATATCCGATATGCCCGGCGTCGTCGGCATAAACCACATTCTGCGTAGGCCAGCACCACGCATCCAGAGCATTCGAAAACTGTTGCCAATTGCTCGAAGTGTCGATCTCATACAACGGAATCGACGCCAGCGCAGGATCGTAGAGTGTCCAGTGCAGCGCGATCGGACGTTTTTCCTTCTTGAACACCGGGTCAAGCAGCGGGCCGTGATCGGTCAGTTCGACATCGAGCTTTACATCTGGCTTGAATCGCACATGGATCGTCTCATGCACATGAGCCAGTGGCCGCCAGTCTCCTTGTGGGCTCAGATAGTTTCCTTTGCCGTCCAGCTTCTCAACATAAAGATCCTGTACGTCCGCATACAACGCGGTAAATCCCCACGCTACGTGCTCGTTATGGCCAGCGATCACAAACGGCATGCCCGGCAGCGTCACGCCCTCCGCATGAAAACCCTGAGCCTTCAGATCAGCCATGTACCAGATATTCGGCACTGTCAGGCCCAGATGCATATCGTTTGAAAGCATCGGCTTGCCGCTTGCCGTATGCTTGCCCGCAATCACCCAGTTGTTCGATCCAGGAACACATCCCGCACAGGCTGGCAGCCCCAGCGCACGGCGCAACTCCGCGATGTCCTCGCCCCCCGGCGCTCTTTTCCCGGAACGCATTTGTGCCTCATCCGTATCGTCCGGTGGCGGCGCAGGATGAGGCTGCGTCATATCGGCAACAGCTGCGGTAGGCGGTTGATCGCGCCACGATCCAGTCGGATACAGATCAGCCTCGAGTTTTGCGTTGTTCAGCTTGCTTGAAATCAACTCACGGCTCAGCTTGGCTTCCCAATGTGTGTCCAGGCTCTCCACCATATTCAGTCCGATGAGAATGGAATCGGAACCCTGCCAAGGCTTCGGACGATAGTGCAGGAAACGAAACTCGGAAGGCCATTTGCCGTTGCATTGCGCAATATAAAGATTCACACCCTTGGCATACTGCTCATAGCGCCGCCGATCCGATTCTGGAAAGCTGTTGTATACACGCAAAGCCACATTGCGAAACTGCAGCACACGCTGCATTTTGTCCCGCTCAATCATCGATGGGCCGATGATCTCGGACAATTCGCCAGCCGATGCCCTGCGAAGCATATCCATCTGCCACAGGCGATCCTGAGCCGTCACAAATCCCTGCGCCAGCCATAGATCATCTTGCGTTGCGGCTTCAATATGCGGAACGCCATGGTCATCGCGTCGCACCGTAACCGGCGCTGAAAGACCGGAGAGATGCAGCTCACCATCCACCTGCGGAAGGGAAGCGGACATCGCATGATGCAGCCACCACACGCCAAAGAGCGCCACCAGCAGGACAAATGCTGCGAGTCCGCCAACAGCCCAAAGCAATCGCCGCAGCCATTTTCCCGCTCGTGTCAAACAATTTCTCCTGGCGAATCCAACCGGACTCAACGCTACACTTCTGCAATCTCTCTGGCCTGCTTAGAATAGCTGGCCCAACCGGACTCAAGAAAGATTGTCCATAGGCAGCGCCGCTCGTTTGATTCGTCTCGAAGCAACAACCGCAAGCCCCAACATCACCAAAACGATCAAGGGAAGAATCAGCACACTGCCCTCCGGCCCTGCGCTGCCGCCACTCCAGAGATTCGGTCCCGCAGGAGCGGAGGTCAGCCAGTGATCCTTCGGTGCCATGCCGCTATCTGCCGTTCCAAACAGAAATGTCTGAGCCCAGTCCCACGCCGCATGAAAACCGATCGCCCACCATGCCGATCCCAGCGCCCACACACTCACGCAAAATGCAAACCCGATCAGTGCCGTGCCGAAAATACCAACCGAGCTTTCACCACGATTAAAGGTGTGCAGGTAACAGAAGAGTACTGATGTCAGCCATGCCGCGCACCAAAAACCTTCCATTTCGGAGCGGCGTAGATGCAAAACCAGGCAGCCCGGCACGCCTAACACCGCAGCCGCATACACTCCGGCAGTTCCATTGCCGTGCGCATTCACCGAAGCAGCGAGACAGAGAAACGCAACGGTGCCGCTCGACCACCAGAAATCTGCGCCACGCGTCAAAGTGCCAAGCAGAAAGCAGCGAGTCATACCCTCTTCGACCAGCCCCGTAAGAAGAAACACTCCCGCCCACGCCAGCCCGAACCGAACGGCGTGCGTCTCTTGCAAATCGCCCACGCTAAAGCGAATCCACCCACCGCTATGGAGTATCGCCAGCAACAATGAAAGAGATGCGGCGCCAGTAAGCGCTCCGACAGCGAACTGCAAGACCCAGTGCCGTGAACGCAGGTTGTAATCCAGCCAGTTACACCGGGCAACCAGCGCTCCCAGCAGCATCGCAGTCACAAGCGCTAGAAATGAGACAACCTCGAGAAAGCCCGCAGTCGCAGGTCCAAAACCCTTGAGTGCGTTCTCCAGTGAGATCCCAAGCACCTGAGCGCCGATCACGGTAAAAATCCTCGACGTCACGAAGTTCACAACGAGAAAACCGGCAGCGATCCAGCCCGAACGTAACCCATGCGGGCCAAATAATATCTGCTTCAGAATCCGGATTTCAGTTGGCTCAATCGGGCTGAGTGGTGGCGTACTGCTTATGCCCACAGTACTGCTCTGGTGATGAGGGTCAACGTCTGCCATGAATATCCTTTTAGGAATCAGAATACGCTGCACCGAAAATCGCAGTTCCCGCTTTTTCCGCTTTGCGTTGTGATGGCCGCCATTGTGCGACCGGCGACTTGACACACCCAGGCAGACCTAAGATGCTAGACACTTCGGCCATTGTGCCTGTCCCCGTCGCGCAGAGTGGCGGACGATTCAGCTAGCTACGGGAGCAGCCAGTCTTGCGGGTTCGCGTTTTCTACCACGACAAATGCTTTGACGGAGCCTGCTCCGCCTCACTCTTCACCCGCTTTTATCGCGAGTGCATTGCTCCGACCCTCAGCGAGCCCGTCACCTATGAATATCAGGGCCTCGTTCATCGCGCCGGAGCTCTCTTCAATGAAGCCGACTTCACCGGCGACGAAAACGCCATCGTCGATTTCAAATACTCGGCATCTCCAAAAATTACCTGGTGGTTCGATCATCATCTCTCGGCCTTTTTGACACCCGCGGATCATGAACACTTTCTGGCCTGCCAGCGTGATCCCGTCTGCGCCGGACACAAATTCTTCGACCCCAGCTACACTTCCTGCACCAGCTATCTCGCGCACATCGCCGAGACCCGCTTCCGCTTCGATACAGCGCCAGTTAAGGACCTGATCTACTGGGCCAACATCGTCGATGGCGCTCTCTACGAAAGCCCCGAAGCCGCAGTCGAAATGGCAGCGCCTGCCATGAAGCTGACGCTCATCATCGAGTCCACGCAGGACCCCACTTTTATCCCGCGTCTCATCCCGCTCCTCACAGAGCTGCCGCTCGCCGAAGTCCTCAGTCAGCCTTTCGTCGCGCCTCTTTTGTTTCCGCTGTTGGAGCAGCACGAGCGCGCCATCGCCCTCATCCGCGAGCGTGCCGAGTATCGAGACGGCACCATCTTCTTCGACATCTCCGATCATCAGCTCGAAGGCTTCAATAAGTTCATCCCGTACTACCTCTACCCGCAGGCCACATACTCCATAGGCCTGTCCAAATCGAGCTTCCGCACCAAGGTCGCAGTCGGCTCCAATCCCTGGACCAAGGCAAAGCCAGAAGAGATGGTTAATCTCGCCCAGGTTTGCGAGCGCTACGGCGGCGGCGGCCACGCCCGTGTCGGCGCCATCAGCTTTCCGCCAGACCGTAGCGATGAAGCCCGCGAAGCCTCCCTCGTCATCGTCGCCGAACTGCGCGCAAAAAATCCCTTTCCCGGCAAGTAAACGCACGCAGAAAGGAGTCGCATCCAAATGCGCCTTTCCCGGAAGGTCCAACAATTCTTGCTCGTCGCCGCATCGGCCCCTTTTATCGTCGGAGCCACCGCTCAGCAGATAGTTCAGCAACCCACGCATCCGCAAGACTGGGCTCTCGGCCCATTTACACGCCCAATCCAAGAGCCAGTCATCCGCCCCAATCCCGCCAGCGTCTTCGAAGACCCAATCCTGCATAAACCCATTCATTGGGAGGGTCTGCACACCTTCAATCCCGCGGCCATCGTGCGCAACGGCAAGATCGTCGTTCTCTATCGCGCCGAAGACGACTCCGGCTCCATGCAGATCGGCATGCACACCTCGCGCCTCGGGCTCGCTGAATCGGGCGATGGTATTCACTTCACCCGTATGCCTGAGCCCGTCTTCTATCCCGCCCAAGACAGTCAGAAATCGCGCGAATGGCCCGGTGGCGTCGAAGACCCGCGTATCGTCGAGGCTCCTGATGGCACCTACGTCCTTACCTACACGCAATGGAACCGCAAGACCTACTCCATCGGCGTCGCAACATCGCCCGACCTCATCCACTGGACCAAGCACGGTCCCGCACTTGGCGATACCGGCCCTTACGCGAACCTCGCATACAAATCCAGCGGCATCGTCACGCATCTTGAAAACGGTCGCCTTATCGCCGCACGCATCCACGGAAAATTCTGGATGTACTGGGGCGAGATTCAGATACGCTTAGCGTCCTCATCCGATCTCATCCATTGGACCCCCATCGAAGAAGCTCCCGGCGAGCCCACCGTCGTGCTCAGCCGGCGTCCCAAGTTATTCGACAGTGCCTTCCCGGAAGTAGGTCCGCCGCCGATTCTAACGAAGCAGGGAATTCTCCTGCTCTATAACGGCAAGAACGCCGAAAAGCCCGAAGACCATCCAGATAAGCAACTCGGCCCGGGCGCATATTCAGTCGGACAAGCTCTCTTCGACCCAGACCATCCCACGCACCTGCTCCAGCGACTTAACCAGCCGAGCTTATTTCCGCAGGAGCCATACGAGCGCAGCGGCCAGTACACCGCAGGCACAACTTTCGGCGAAGGTCTCGTGCTCTTTCAGAACAAGTGGTTTCTCTACTACGGCACTGCCGACTCATTTGTCGGTGTCGCAAGCGCACCTGCCGGCAACCTCGTCAGATAATTCGCTCACTCAGGCCTTGATGTGCACGTGCTCTTTAGGGTGCGGATTCAGGCTCGGCCACTTCGGACGGCGATGTTCCAGGAAGGCCATGATGCCTTCGCGGAAATCTTCTGTCGATCGCTGCAGTGAATTAGCAGTAATGGCATCTTCGATCTCATCATCAAGCTGCGCAGCAGAGTGGCTCACAACCAGTTCTTTCACTGCCCGCATCGCCTGCGGACTGTTCTGTAGCAGACTGTTTGCCAGCGCGTGTACCTCCGCCATCAGTTCTTCCTGCGGCACAACGCGCGTCACCAGCCCCAGCCTGCATGCTTCCTCTGCCTTCAAAATCCGTCCGCTTAACAGTAGTTCGCGCGTATGCTTTTCACCTACCTGCCGGATGAGGAATGACGCAACCACGGCGGGAGTGAATCCAACCCGGACCTCTGTAAAACCAAACCTCGCCTCTGGGGCCGCATAAGTGAAGTCGCACAACACCGCCAACCCCATGCCGCCCGCGATAGCCGGTCCGTTGACAGCCGCAATAATCGGTTTGGGAAACTCATACAACGTTCGCAGGACGCGAGCCATGTTTTCCGAGTCACGCCTATGCTGTTCCTGTGTCCTGGCATGCATTGTTTCCAGGTGTTCCATGTCCAGTCCGGCACAAAATGCCGATCCTGAGCCTGTCAGGATTACGACCTCGCAATCGCACTGTGCGGTATCGTTCAGTACTTGCGTTAACTCGTCGATCAACTCCGGACTGAGTGCATTGCGCTTCTCAGGACGGTTCAGCGTAATGATCTGTATTCCCTGTTCCGACTCGACTTCAATGAAGCGAAACTGGTTCATGACAAACGCCTCCTGGCAACGAACCATCATAGCCTAACTTTGTTTCGTTCCGCCTTCACCTATGTTGATGTGCCAAAGAACAAAAAGGCGGCGACTGATGTCGCCGCCTCAAATAAGCCCCTCCCCAGGTGGGCGAATCGAATCTAATTACCCCGCGAACGTCAGCAGCCACAGCACCAATATGCACACACCATGCACCAGCAGCATCTGTGCGATGGCCGATTGCAGCCCCTTGCCGCGCGCCAGCAACAGTGTCATGAACACGCCATCGAGTGGAAGCTGCCCCAGGACCATCAGGTGCGACCAGTGAGCCGCTCCATGAACATCCAGGCCAAAGGCGGGCTGCGAGACCAGCGTAGCGTAGGGAAACGTCAGCCGCAGCGCCCAGATGCCTGCCTGCGTTGCCATCGCATACCATTCCTGCGCAAAGCCTGCGAGGAACAGGCCCACGGCAATTGGCCAGAATGCAACGAGAAACGCACCCGGCTTCTTTTTGTCTTTTGATTTTTCTTTCTTTACTGCTTGCTGTTTCGGTTCTTGAGCTGTTTGAACAGCGGATTGAGAGCTGGCCGCGTGTATATTTTTCTTGGTTTTGCGGTGACGGGCCTCAGGCATCGTTGTCGCAATCTGGTTCATGTCTCAGAGAGTAAGGTTACTTTCGAATGCCCTCAATGCCCCTAAGTGGGTATAAACACAACCATCGGTGGGAAACTAAGGGGGGATTTCTGCTCGGCCTGCCACTCTCCCCCTGCCGCAACGCGCAATCGCCCGAAAACACCATCCACCACACCTTATTTCGAGGAGGGATCACACTGTGCCGGCAATACTTTTCAAATTTCAGGAAGACGACCCTGTGGTCACCGGATACATCAAAAGAGAAACTCTCGATGACGTCGAAAGATGGCAAACCCGCGATGATTACGATTTCGAATTGCACTCCGGCCATCTGACCGGATACCCGATCTACATTCGAACGGTCCAGTACGCGCGCGCGACCTCGAATATTCCCAAATTCGACACGCTAAATAAGAGCGCGACAGATTACACGCAAATTTCAGACTTTGCGAATGCGGATAAGCTCGGCAGTCTACCGCTTCCTGCGAAAAACGAAATTCTCACTCTCATCGCGAACAACTGGGAGGCTTTTTCCGAATTAGCCCAGAATTACTGGAACAATACCCCTGTCTCTACGAAGACTCGCGAAGAGATCGAGCATGAAGCCTGGGTGAATGCGGAAACTTCTGATACCGGTCAGCACTTCGACCAGATATCTCTCAACCAATTCCGTTCTATGTACTGTCTCTGAAATCGTCGCGGATGCACGTTGCTGGCAGCAGTGCATCCGCGACACCCACAAAGCTACAGTCCCAGCAAATCCGCCCGCCTCTGCATCGCCGCCAGGCAAAAAGCGATATGCGCGTCCAGATCGACACCAAGCTCTTCTGCTCCCTGAATCACATCCTGCCGGTTCACGCCGCGGGCAAAAGCCTTGTCCTTCAGTTTCTTCCGGACATTCGCAGGCTCTACGTCAGCGATAGCCTTTGAAGGTTTCACCAAAGCGCACGCCGTCAGAAAGCCCGATAATTCATCGCACGCGAATAACACCTTCGCCAGATAGGTATCGCGTGGCACACCTGAATACGTGGCATGCCCGAGGATCGCCCGGCGCAGACTCTCCGGCCAGCCAAGCCGCTCGAGCTCGCGTACCCCAACAAACGGGTGCTCTTCGAGTGAGGGATGTTTCTCATAATCGAAATCGTGGAGCAGAGCAGTGGTGGCGTACAGGTCCAGCAGTTCGCCGCGTTCCGGATCGCTTTCCTCCAAGCCCAGCCGGTCAGCCTCGGCATTTCCGTAGGCCACTACGCAGGTCTCTACACCAAGGGCATGCTTCCGCAAACTCTCGCCCTGCGTCCATTCCGTCAGCAACGCCCAGGCGGCGCTGCGGTCAAACCCGTTGCTGCTCATGGCCTCCATCTTACCGAAGCGTCGTGATGCGTTTCTGTAAGGGGGCATGCGCGTTATCAGTCATGTCGGCTCGCTGTAAGTGTCTCAAAAACCGCCATGTTGCAGCTTATGGTTCGTGTTTCTTTGGTTTTCTTCAGGTTTCTTGCCGGTTTTTCCGATATGACCCGAGTTTTTCACTTGACAATTATGGTTCAACAGGCGGAAAGTAACACTTGACGCGGCGGAAAAGTCACTTCTCCTGTTTTCTATGTCGGGTATATGCCTGAGTGGGGAGCGAGAGAAGGGTTGATTCGCCAACGGAAGCCCTGCTCTGGCTCTCCGCAGCAATCTATGGCAACGACAGTGGTGACGATGCCTCTAACCATGCCTGCACGCGAAGTATTGCGCTGCGAACACTGCCAGCTGGTGCAGTTCCGAACCAGCAACTCCATGTGCCGGCGCTGCCACAAGGCGCTCGACATGGAAGAAGCTCCCGCCCCCATCGCCATGGTGCCAGCGGTTGATTCCGATTCCGAGGAATCCGACGCTGGTCTTCGCGTGGCCTCACAGGTCAAGGAGATTCGCAAGGCGCGCCATCTCAGCCAGCGGCAGCTTGCCAGCCGTATGCAGGTGCCTCGCACCTATATCTCCAAGATCGAAAACGGCAAGGCTATTCCGACACTGGGTTCGTTGGAGCGCCTCGCCTACGCCCTTGAAGTCGATATCTGCCATCTGGTGCGCGATGGTCGCGGCCGTCGCGAGGAAGAGACAGCGCAAATTCTCGCCGATCCGTTTCTGGCCGAGATTGCTCAGTATCTGCCCCGGCTCGAGCCATTGCAGCGCTCCTTGCTCCTGAATCAGGTGCGGGACCGCGCCCGGGAAGCTGCGCGTGAGCAGGCGCTGGGCAAGCGGCGTACCGCGTAACACACGATTTGTAACTGATCCGTCTTCTCCAAGGCGGCGGCGCAGCACCTACTGAAGTCGTTGTGCCGCCGGCTCCGTCTCGATCTGTGAGTCCCATACGCTCCGCGCGATCGATCTTGAATTGCGATGGCAAGGCGCATGTGCTAGCGTCGAAGTTGTCTGCTTTGTGGCGCCAACCATGCATTGCGCGCAGAAAGCATGCGCTTGCAAGAGGCGAATTCTTTGTATCTCACCACTACGTCACGGATCCATGAGCTCTCGCCCGAAGAGCGAGCTATCTTCGATACCCTGACGCCTACCCGCTTGCCAGAGCATGTCGCCATCATCATGGACGGCAATGGCCGCTGGGCAGGGGCCAGATCACTTAAGCGATTCCTCGGCCATCAGCAGGGAGCCAAGAGCGTTCAACTCGTCACCGAAACGGCCTCCCGCATCGGCCTTCCGTGGCTCACCCTTTACGCCTTTTCACTGGAAAACAATCTCCGTCGCCCTCGCGCTGAAGTCAGCTTCCTCATGCGCCTGTTGCGCAGCTATCTGGAAAGCAACGTCCAGCGCATGATGGACAACAATGTTCGCATCCGTTACATCGGACGCACCCACGAGCTCCCCCCCGACGTGCAGGAGCGTATGCAGTGGGCTGCCGAAGAAACAGTCAACAACACCGGTACCACTCTAACGCTGGCCCTTAATTACGGCTCCCGCTCCGAACTAGTCGACGCCTTTCGCTCCCTTGCTGCTGAAATGAAGCAGAAGGGAGTCAGCCACGATCGGATCACCGAGGAGGACATCCATCGCCACCTCTATACGGCTCACATGCCAGACCCGGATCTGCTCATCCGCACCTCAGGCGAGATGCGCATCTCCAACTACCTCCTCTGGCAGATCGCCTATACCGAAATCTTCGTCACCGAGCGCTTCTGGCCCGACTTTCGCGGCATTCACCTGCTCGAAGCCATTGCCGCTTACCAGCGCCGAGAGCGTCGTTACGGCGGCCTGGGCGAAGCCGAGCGTGAAGCTCATGCAGATGAATCCGAAGACGCAGCGGTAGCTCCCTCCGGCGCGCGCTGACTCGCGCTATGCAAACAGTTAGAGCAGGGAAATCGCAGCCCAGCGGTGTATCCTCACCCTTGGCATGAAAAGAATTCTTACAGCGCTCGTACTTATTCCCCTCGTTATACTTCTCGTCTTCTTCGCGCCCGACTGGCTAGTCACGCTCGCTACCGCTGCAGTCGCCATCCTGGCCGCCTGGGAATTTCTAGGCATCGCCCAGCACACCGGCGCAAAACCTCCACGCATCCCTGTCGTGTTTTCCATTGGTCTGCTATTTCTCGTCAGTTTCGAATGGCCAGATAAGCTCCTCACCACCGTCGGCATCCTTTCGCTCGCACTTCTTGTCTACTGCGCCTTTGCCTGTCCCATAGCGGAAGTCCTCTCCAGCTCTGCCGCTGCCATATTCTGCCTCATCTACACCGGGCTCACGCTCATCGCCGTGCCCTTCATCCGCAGTTCCGAAGAGGGTAAATCCGCGCTCGTTTTCCTACTGTGCGCCGTCTGGTGTGGAGACATCGCAGCGCTTTACATCGGCCGCGCCTGGGGCCGCCGCAAGCTCGCCCCGCGGCTGAGCCCCAACAAAACCTGGGAAGGCACCGCCGGTTCAATTTTAGGCAGCCTGATCGTCACCGCTCTTCTACTGGTTCTTTCCGTCCAGTTAGCTCATCGCGAACTGCATTTCCTCGTTTACTCGGGCACCATCGCCTACTGGCTCCTCATGGCCATCCTGGTTAATATCGCGGCCCAGGTAGGCGACCTCGCCGAATCCGCCCTCAAGAGGTCAGCTGGCGTCAAAGACTCCGGTACCCTCCTTCCCGGCCACGGAGGCATTCTCGACCGTATCGACGCCCTCCTGCTCGCCGCCCCAGTCTTCTGGTACGCCCAGGTCATCCAGCACTTCTAAGCAAAAAGTCTCGACCCGATCTACGGCGCTAAACCAGATACCATAGAAGTTGTCATCCTGAGTGAACCGGATCCCCGCGGACAGGTCTTCGTCCGTGGGGTGAAGAACCGGGTCCCCGGCGAACGCGCTTTTCGTTCGTTGGGGTGGAGAAGCGAAGGATCTGCTTTTCAGGATGCACCACAGGATCACCTCTTGAAACGACTAGCAATTCTCGGCTCCACCGGCTCCATCGGCCAAAGCACCCTCTCCATCGTTGAGTCCTATCCCGACCGCTTCTCCGTCGCCACCCTCGCCGCTGGACGCAACATCGATTCCGCCTTCGAACAGACCCTCCGCTGGCATCCGCGTCTCGTCTCGCTGGCTACTGAAGAGCTCGCCTCCGAACTCGCATCGCGACTCCGTGCAGCAGGCATCACCGATACCGAAGTCCTCTGGGGCTCAGGCGGGAGCGTCGCCTGTGCTACCCATCCCGACGTGAATTTCGTAGTTTCAGCCATCGTCGGCGTAGCCGGCCTTGAAGCCACCCACGCAGCCATCCTCGCCGGCAAGCCCATCGGCCTTGCCAACAAGGAGTGCATGGTAGCCGCAGGCGAAATCCTCACCCGTACCGCCCGCGCAGGCAACGTCCCACTGCTTCCCATCGACTCAGAACACAATGCCATCCATCAGTGCATGCGCGTCGGCGTCGCCGCTGAAGTCAAGCAAATCTGGCTTACCGCCTCCGGAGGCCCATTTCGCCGCCTCCCGCTTGCCGACTTCGATTGCATCACCCCCGAGCAGGCCCTCAAACATCCCACCTGGGTCATGGGGCGCCGCATCACCATCGATTCGGCCACCATGCTCAACAAAGGCCTCGAAGTCATCGAAGCCTGCCGCCTTTTCGACTTACCACCGTCGCAGGTTCGCGTCACCGTCCATCCGCAATCTACTGTCCACTCGTTAGTCGAATACGTAGACGGCTCCATTCTCGCGCAAATCTCCGTCACCGATATGCGCCTGCCTATCCTCTACGCCCTCGCCTACCCCGAGCGTCCGGCCTCCAATCTCACTTTCAATCTCGCCGCGCTCTCGCAACTCGATTTCGAGCAACCCGACTTCGCCCGCTTCCCCTGCCTGCGCCTCGCCTACGAAGCCGCCCAAAAGGGTGGAGAGCACCCCATCGCTCTCAACGCCGCCGACGAGGTCGCCGTTGAAGCATTCCTCGACCGCCGCATTCCGTTTAACGGAATCCCGCGTACAATAGAAGAGGTGCTGGAACGGACTCCCACAAGCCATCCGGAGACAATCGCCGGGGTGCTTGCAGCCGATTCCCAGGCGCGTGAACGGGCTCGCGAAGCAGTCCAACAAGCTGCCACTCGCGTGTAAAGTATTTCTCCTGAGTTGCATCAGCCGGACAGGAGAAATACCTCAGGTCATGTTCTGCCTTGGCCGCCCATTGAAGCATTGAGGTTTTGCACGCGCATCTATGCACACGTTTCTCGTCGATACCATCTCAGTACTCATCGTCCTCGGCATCATGGTCCTGGTGCATGAGTTCGGCCACTTCGTAGCAGCCAAGCTCTGCGGTGTCCGCGTCGAGCAGTTCTCCATCGGCTTCCCGCCGCGTCTCTTCGGCATCCAGATCGGCGAAACCGATTACTGCATCTCCGCCACTCCGCTCGGCGGCTACGTCAAGATGACCGGCGAGTCCATGCCCGGCGAAAACATGTCGCTGCAAGGCGCGGACGCCGAGGCCATCGAAGCCAACAAGGTCGATCCCGGCGCGCTTACCTCGCATCCCCGCTGGCAGCGCATCATCATTGGTCTTGCCGGACCGGTCGCCAACTTCGTTCTCGCCATCGGCCTCATGACCGGTTTCTACATGCTGCACAATGAAGTGCCTGTCTACGAAGATCAGGCCGTCACTCTCGACTGGGTCGTGCCCGATTCACCCGCAGCCAAAGCGGGCCTGCAGCCGGGTGATCGCATTGTCAGCTTTTCGCATGACGCCAATCCCACCTATCAGCAGATCTACGAAGAGTCCGCTCTGGCCCTCCAGTCCCTCGGCCAGGAGCACACGGTATCCATGGAAGTCGAGCGCGGCGGTCAGACACTGCCTCTGACGCTATCGTTGCCAGACGCGCTGAAACACGATGATTTCTCCCCCGACGAGATTGGCTTCATCCCTGTCTTCCAGCCCGACCCCGTCAAGGTAGTCTCCATCAATCCCGGCTCGCCTGCAGCAAAGGCAGGCATTCAACCCGGCGACCAGCTCATCACCCTGGACGGCCACGCCTTCCACAGCACCGAAGCCGTCATCTCCTACCTGCAATTCCGCAAAGGCGCGCCGATCTCTGCGCAGGTTGATCATCAGGGCAAACTCTCAACCATCGCCATTCAGCCCGCATACGATACCGCCAACCCTCCGCCAGCCTGGCGTATCGGATTCACTGGATCAAGGCCTCCATTCCATATCGTCCAGCTTCCGTTCCCGAAGGCGGTAGCCGCGGCAGTCAAGTTCAACCGGCAAAACTCGACCCTGATCCTGCAGGTGCTGCACCGGATCGTCACGCACCGTATGTCGATCAATACGCTTTCCGGTCCCATCGGCATAGCCCGCCAGACCGGCGAAGCAGCGGAAACTCCCGGTTGGGAAGCCAAGTTGAAGGTCATGACCTTCATCAGTCTCAACCTTGGCATCCTCAACCTGCTGCCGTTCCCCATCCTTGATGGAGGCATGATTCTCTTTCTCATCATCGAAGGCATCCTGCGCCACGACATCGATATGCGGGTCAAGGAACGGGTCTACCAGGTAGCCTTCGTCATGATTGTTGTCTTCGCCGTCTACATCATCTTCAACGACATTTCCAAGCTGCCTCTCTTCACCCAGGGCAAACCGTAAAGTGCGTCGTACGATGTAAGTTGTCATCCTTGAGCGGAGCGAAGGATCTACTTTTGTTTTTGTTGTTGCTTTTCTGGTCTGTCATCCCCGAAGGGGATCTGCTTTTCCTGATGCAGCCAGCCAACCACTACTAAGCCTCTTTATCCCTCGCACTTAAAATCAAATTATGCCGATCGTCTCCGAACAGCGCGTCCGCTACGCCGAAACTGACCAGATGAACGTGGTCTACTACGCCAACTATCTGGTCTGGTTTGAGATTGGCCGAGTCGAGTTACTCCGTGCCCTCGGCTTCGATTACAAGCAGATGGAAGACGAGTATGACTGCATCCTGCCTGTCGTCGAAGCCAGCTGTCGTTACCGTTCGCCTGCCCGCTATGACGATCTCGTCCAAATCGAAGCCGACCCCACGCTGCTGAAGAACTCCGTCCTCAAATTCGCCTACCGCCTCTCGCGCAAGGAAGCGGACGGCAGCGCGACGTTGCTAGCCGAGGGAGAAACTGTCCACGTAGTCTGTACTCACAGCATGCAGAGATGCCCAATGCCCAGGCAATACGAACAGGCAATTCGCGATGCAATGCAAGCAGCCAAGTTGGATCGCACAGAAAAACAGGACGAGACACAAGAACCAACACTGCAGAGCTAGGTCAAGGTTGTCATCCTGGGCGAACCGGGGTCTCCGGCGAACGCGTTTTGTTCGCTGGGGTGGAGAAGCGAAGGATCTGCCGTAGCCTTTGTTTTTGCAGTTGTCCTTGCTTTTCTGGTCTGTCATCCCCGAAGGGAATCTGCTGTTCCCTGAAACCGCGTCGCCGGGTGCCTGTAGAAGCTCAAGAGGTTGTTCCATCGGCGAGCGGTATCTCGGAGCGGCTGATGGGCGGGTTGTAGTTGAGGCTACCATGAGGTCTTTCGTGGTTGTAGTAGTGAGTCCATGGCTGCAG
>NZ_JAGSYH010000004.1 GCF_025685685.1 Acidicapsa dinghuensis | reverse complement strand
TCATCCTTTGAGAGTGTCGCAGCTTCCATCCGGGAGTCAGTTATGCCACTGATGCAGCCTGAAATCCTGAATGGTGAAGGTCGCCTCCATTGGGAACCGTCAAAGTCTTGGGCCGCAGCGTGACCAGCGACGAAGCGCATGACACATCGCATGCTACATCGGTCCTTCGTGCCTGACGACAGCTTCTCAGAATTCTTCTGCTTATTTGAGTGACATGCCGGTGCAATGCCGCAGGTTCAATCCGAGTGGCGAAGTTTAGTCAAGTTGAGGCTCGTTAACAACGAATCACTGGATGGTCACAATGTAATCCTTTTCCTCCCAGCAGCTCGTTTGGGTCCAGAAGAAGGTAAAGCGAATGATGGTTGATGCGGAGGATGCGCTTTCAGGCAGATCGGCGTAGTCGATCTGAAGTGCGTTTCGAGTTGAGTGGGTGTCATGCACCGACTGCCAATTATCGTCCGACCAATGAAGAACAAATGGCGCATTCCCGTGTACTCTCAGGATTTCGCCATGCTGCATAAAACGTACGTGGCGGTTGGGCTTCCATACCTCCAACCGCTTTCGCCTGCTACGCTTGCCGAGATATCGTCTAGCAACTTCCGGAATAGCGTCGTAGACTTTGCCGTCCGCGGTGGATCGGAGGAGCTTTATGTATTCGGCATGAGCCCACATGAGTGGCATCGCTGAACCAGTGGGCTTGCCGAGCCACATATGGATCTCAGGGCGGTCAGCTTCATCCCACGATTGCTCGGGAAGCAGGCCCGTATTCGACGCGAACCCTTCCATCGCCCGAATGTAGGGCTCTGTACTTCGTCCAGCTGCCAATTCGTAATGACCACGCTCACCGGCGAGGAGGGGCCATATGCGCCCCACACCGTACTTTGTAAATGGTTCACCAGGGGCCTGCTGGCCATAACCGTCGTGGTTGTAGCGATGCCACGCCGGGCCCGCCGGTGTATCTGTTTTGAGCACTGCGTCGATAACCTTAATCGTGTCGACGATAATCGGATCATCGACGCGACGGATGCCATAGCGAACAAGTTCGAGAAACCCTCCGTCGACAACGTTGCGAGCAGGAAAGTCACAAGGTTCTCCGGGAGCATGATTGGCAATATGCAACATACGGAGTTCCTTGTCTTCTCCCGGATGCGGCTGCCCAATCTGTTCCGGCAGGATGCGCATGTAATAGGTTGATACGCCATCGAGCAGCGAGCCTGTACGGGTGACGGTCCAAGTCTCTATGTGACTCTCCAGGTAGTCGGCGTATTCCTCGATGAAGTTCGCAGTTTCTTCGTCGCTCTTATCGCGGCACATTGCAGACGCACAGATGAGAGCGGCGATATTTGAGGCGAGCGTCGAAGGCGAATATCCGGAAGCTTCTTCCCATCGTTCCTGCTGCGTGACCGGGCCATTGCGAATAAGGTATGCCGCTCCGTTTAGAACCATATTGGATGGATCGAAATCTGCAAGCGCCTTCTCGCGACGAAGACGCCACGCAAGCAGCATGGGAAAAGCCACCTCATCCAGTTGGATGCCGTGCAGGTAGGCTTCCCCGTTCACCCAGAAATTCTGCGCAAAGCCGCCGTCAGCGTGTTGCGCAACGGCAAGATAAATGAGGGCGCGGAGTGGTGTGGCGGTATCGCCCGCAGCGAGCAGTGCTGTCGCGCTGTTGACCATGTCACGTGTCCAAACGAGATGATAGCCGCCGTGATCGTTGTCCCCTTTCGCTTCGCCCCAGGGGATGGCGAGAGATGCGACGAGCGCGCCGGCAAACGACTTGTCCTCATGGGCAAGCAACAAACTGCAGCTGTTGTTGTACAGGTTGCCTTTGTCAAATGAAGCGCCTTTCAAGGGCTTCAAATGAGATGCAGCCTCATCCCACTGCCTCTTATACCGGTCCAGGTGTTTTTCAAACGGCGTAGCCAAAGACTGAAAAAGATTGGCAACAGCTCGCTGCTCACTATCGCCAAAGGCAAGCCCGAGCGTAAATTCGCGGGTCTCGCTGAGGTCGAGTTCGCCGGTCAATGCAACATTTCCATCGCTCGCAATTTCGAACTCCCAGTCCATGGAGAAGTCTTCGTGGAGATCAGTCCAGCCATCGCTTGCGCCGACGTATCCGCATGAGAGCCGGGAGAACGGAACGGTCGCAGCCATGGCCATCCATTTGCTGCCTTTCTTCGCCATCAGTATGCGTTGACCGTTGGCGACAGCTACGTAGCCGCAGTTGCCCGCACCTCCGGTCTCCAGGTGCGGAGCGCACAGGGTAAAGAGCTTCAGGTCTGCCAGGAGTTTCCGGTTCCTGCTTTTCAGCATTGTTCTTTGCAGGAGACACGGCAGGTGCGGATCGACGATGACTTCCTTGGTCAACGTGTACCGCTCTTCGGGGTCAGCGTTAACGACTCGATACCCTAAGGCATGATCGGAAATGCGCTCCGTGGAAACGGTGAGATCGCGCTTCTCTTCGTGAAAGAAGGTATGGCCGTCGGTTACGAGATACTGCAGATCGCGAAGCTGCGGGCGATCGACGGTAGGATGATAAACCTCAGTAACGATGCCATTCCAGATGGTGAACCAGAGATGGCTCGAAGCGGAGTAGGCAGTGCCCACGCCGGTTTTGTTGCTGTGTGTCCAACGAGGTTCAATCCCCGGTTTCCCGAAGGCTTCTTTGCCGATGACCTGTTGCATGATTGATCCTTACCTTGATACGAAACGCGTGATGCGTGCCGCCGTCGTGAAAGCGAAGAGGTCACTTCCCATGAATTGAATATTCGGAATCAACCATCTCAATTGGGAGGAAGATCGACGATCGTGTACTCGCAGGAAGTGGCACCTATCTTGCCGGTTGCAGCCGCTTTCAGCAAGGTATCCCGAATGGCAGTGCGTCCGGCATACGCCATTACTCCGGTAGAGATTGCGGTTCCGGTGCACCAGGAGCAGAGCTTTCCAAAACAGAACACCTGGCGGCCCACATTGAACGCCGCCGCCGATGCATCAAGGATGAGCTTCGCCCCAAGCAGGCTTCTCGCAGTTCTATGCCGCCGGGCGAGAATCGCCAGCGTGAAGGTAGCACTAAAGCTGACCAACCCTAGCAGCGCATCTGGTATGCCCATCGGGTGTGCGACCTTCGACATGGCTATCCGATTAGAGTCAAACAGGCTCATCGGCGGATCGGGAAGCCGCGATATGACACCGGTCTGATAGAGCCCAACAGGTATAAGCGTGGCAAGAGCGGAACAGCACGCCCCGAGTAAAAGCGCATCATGAGCCGCTGTCTTTCTTTCAACATCCAGCGGCGTCATCAGGAATCGCTCCGCCTTGCCAAGATCACTCCACCAACTGCAGCAAGCAGCGCCGTCACGCCCAGGGTGACGGTGTCCCGGTTGAGCGACAGGAAGATTTCGGCGCTTGTTTTCGAGGACCGGTCACCGAACTTACCCCGCGCGCTATGTCTACCCGGAACATAATCGTAAAGATTATTCGGTGTATTCGGATCCTTGGGTTCGTTTGGTATCTGCTGGGAATCATATCCAGTTCTGCCCAGATAGATATCCAGCAATCCTGGGAAAAGTTTTTGGCCGACGATGGCCATGACGGTGGGAGCTCCGACCCAGTATTCACGTCGTGGATTTTTCGCCAGTCCGGCGGTGATTACAGCCTTAGCGGTGAGCTCCGGATCATAGATGGGAGGCACAGGCTGCGGATCGTTCGGCAAGCGATTCTTCACCCAGTTGAACTGAGTCGTATTCATCGCAGGCATGTGCACCGCTGTCAGCTTCACGTGGCTTCCATCGTGATGAAGCTCGCAACGCAATGAGTCCGTGAATCCGTTGATGGCGTGTTTGCAGGCACAATAGGCTGACTGCAGCGGGATGGAACGATACGAGAGCGCCGAACCAATCTGAATGATGGTGCCGCGATCTCTAGGAAGCATCCGCTTCAATGCAGCAAGCGTTCCGTGGACGAAGCCGAGATAAAGCACATCGGTCACGCGCTTGTAGTCGGCAGCTTCCATCTCTTTAACAGGCGAGAAGACGCTGACCATCGCATCATTGACCCATACGTCGATCGGCCCGAACTCTTGCTCAACGCGGGCTGCAGCCGCGTCGACTGCGCCAGCATCCGACACATCTACAGGAACCGCGATTGCCCGGCCACCAAGCGCCTCGCACTCTTCCCTTGCTGCATTGAGTGCCTCGGGATTCCGCGCCAGCAACCCGATGTGTGCTCCGCGTTTCGCAAAGCCGTGGGCAATCGCCCGCCCAAGCCCAGCAGAGGAGCCTGTGATTACAACTACAAATGCATTGGACATGATTTCCCCAACGTTCATGCAAGAGAACGCGCTTTTCACTCTTCATTTGAGTAGGATGCCGATTTGTTCAAGCGGGACATCCCGCAGGGTACGAATTGTCGTCTACGTAACAGAAGAGGGATGTGAACACATTATGGCTATCGATACCGAGCGGCAGAAGCGGACGATGAGCCTGCTATCCCATTCTGGTTACGATGCGTTGATCTGTTCGTCGGCAACAGAAGTTCTATTGCTGACTGGCTATTGGCCAGTGATGGCTCAGACTGTTGTAGTGTTTTCTGCCGACGGCGCTGTCACGGCCATCGTTCCCGAGGACGAAGTGGGGTTGGCCAAGAAAACTTCGGCGACTGAGATTATCCCCTATCAACCGGCTACGCTAGACACCCTCGACAGCCCACTGTCTCGTCTGAGAGAACCTCTTCGCCGCGCTTTAAAGAGCTTCTCTGCATCAAAGGCAAGCGTGGGGATTCAGATGGAACAGGGGTTGCAGCCCGCCAGTTATGCAGTGTCTGCGGTATTCCGTCCTTCCTTCGCAGCTCTGCTCAGCGAGTTGCTGCCTGAGGCAAAGCTTTCAGGTTGTGACGAGCTCGTGGAAACAATGAAAGCGGTAAAGACAACCAGGGAGCTAGAGATACTGCACACGGCAAGCATCGTCGCGGCGGCTGGATTTCAAGTGGCGGAGAAATGCATCAAAACCGGACGGCGTGAGAACGAGATAGCCGCGGAAATTCAGACGGCCTTCGATACGGCGCACGCGGCCGAATGCTTGCAGCGGAGCTACGGATACTTCTTTTGTATGTCCGGACCGAATTCCGCCACTGCGGCCGCGGCCTATGCTCGAACCAGGCATCGGGTTATTCAAGAAGGTGATCTGGTGATGATCCACGCGAACACGTGTGCCGATGGTTACTGGACCGACATTACGAGAACATATTGCGCAGGAACTCCATCAAGACGCCAGGAAGAGATGCGCTCTGCCATCGACGAGGCGCGGGCAGAAGCTCTGCGCTCTGTTCGTCCCGGGGCGACAGGAAGTGAGATCGACTCGGCTGCGCGGTCAGTGATGGAGGCAGCGGGTTTTGGCAAGGAATTCAAACATGCGACCGGTCATGGCGTGGGCTTTGCAGCTGCAAACCCGAACGCCAGACCGCGTATTCATCCCCTGTCTAACGATGCGCTCGAAGAGGGGATGACATTCAATCTCGAGCCCGCAGCCTACTTCGAAGGCTACGGTGGCATGCGCCACTGTGATGTGATTGCGGTGACAGCTCGTGGCGCCAAAGTCATCACGGATTTTTGAGTCATGGTCATACAAGGAACACCGATCCGCGCGAGCAAAGTACTCGTATACAGAGTGCCCACGGACGCGCCTGAGGCGGACGGAACTCTTGCATGGGACAGTACAACGATGGTGCTTGTGATGCTGGAGGCCGGAGATCAGTGCGGCCTCGGCTATACCTACGCGGATAGCGCGACAGGCAAGCTGGTGAAGACGCTGCTTGAGAAGGTAGTGCAGGGACGGGACCCATTCGACCACGGAGCCATTCTTCAGGAGTTATACATGCAGGTTCGCAACGCGGGAGAAACCGGCATTAGCAGCATGGCAATCTCTGCGATCGACAACGCTCTCTGGGATCTTCGCGCGAGATTGCTGGATACGTCACTGGTCAGTCTGCTGGGTTCGGTGCGCGACGGCATTGCTGTCTATGGCAGCGGAGGCTTTACCTGCTACAACGACGCGCAGCTCAGCGGGCAACTCGGTGGATGGGCTGAGCAGGGCTTCGGCATGGTGAAGATGAAAGTCGGCTCCAACGCCGACGACGATGTGAGGAGAGTAACCGTTGCGCGCGCGGCGATCGGCGAAAACACAAAGCTGTTTGTAGACGCCAACGGCGCTTACACGATCACGCAGGCGCTGCAGTTGGCGAATGCCTTTGCTCACTCCGCAAATGTTCTCTGGTTCGAAGAGCCGGTAAGCTCAGACAACCTGCCGGGACTCAGCGAGGTGCGTGCGCGGTCTCCAGTGGGAATGGATATTGCAGCCGGAGAGTATGGATACACCGCGTGGTACTTCGATCGCATGTTGAAGGCGAGGGCGGTCACCGTGCTGCAGGCTGATGCCACGCGCTGCGGCGGCATCAGCGGGTTTCTGAGTGTAGGAGCGATCTGCTGGGCCGCGAATACGCCGCTTTCTTCCCATTGCGGACCAAGTATGCATTTGCATGTATGCTGTGCTGTCCCGCGCGCAATCCATATGGAGTTCTTTCACGACCACGTGCGCATCGAGCGTATGTTTTTTGACGGATTCTGTGAACCGGTCAATGGAGTTATGTCTCCCGATCGCACTCGTCCGGGCATGGGTCTGGCTCTGAAGGAAAAGGATGTCGAACGCTTTTTGACTTAAGACGCGCGCCGATTGCGTGCATGTTGCACTCTATGCGCCCCACGGCGCCTCAACAGAAGAAGAGGAAATGCAATGGCGAAGCAGGTATCGGATCTAATTGTGGAGCGGCTGGTTGAGTGGGGAGTAGACACGATTTTTGGCTTCCCCGGCGATGGTGTAGACGGCTTTTTCGAGGCGCTGAGGACGCATCAGGACAAGCTCAAGTTCATCCAGGTCAGGCATGAAGAGGCAGCCGCGTTCGCTGCGGTCGGGTATGCAAAGTACACGGGACGGCTTGGCGTGTGCTGCGCGACTTCCGGACCCGGCGGCGTACACCTGTTGAACGGGCTCTACGACGCCAAGTGCGATTTGCAACCAGTGCTCGCAATTACCGGACACACCTTCAGTGACTTGATCGGGATGGACTATCAGCAGGATGTCGATCTGGACAAGCTGTACATGGATGTTTCCGTTTTCAACGAACGTGTGATGGGCCCTGCGCACGCCGTCAACGTGGTGGATATGGCTGTGCGCACGGCATACGGCCGTAAAGGCGTGGCGCACATCTGCATTCCCAAGGATATTCAGGAGTGGGAAGTCACGGACAAACACCGCAGCGGCGCGAATGTGGCGCATCACAGCGGCGACTGGAGCGTCCCATCCTCTGCCAAACCGGCGCAATTGCTGATACAGAGAGCAGCCGATGTGATCAATGAGGGATCGAAGATAACGATCTTCGTGGGACGCGGCGCTTTGGCCTGTCGTGAAGAGGTTTCGCAACTGGCGAAGACGGTGGGTGGTCCGGTGGTGAAAGCGCTGCTGGGGAAAGCTGTGCTTCCCGATCGCAGTCCTTACACGACAGGAGGCATCGGTCTGTTGGGCACAGCGCCTTCTGTCGATGCGATGGAAGAGTGCGACACGCTGATCATGATCGGCACCAGTTATCCGTACATGGAATTCCTGCCCAAGCCAGGGCAGGCAAAGTGCGTGCAGATTGAGATAGACCCGACACGCGTCGGCCTTCGTCACCCGGTGGATGTGGGGTTGGTGGGCGATGCAAAGAGCGTCTTGACCGCGCTGCTGCCACTGTTGAAACCGAAGAAGGACAACTTCCTGAAGAAGTCACAGGAGCGGATGAAGAGCTGGTTCGATTTGATGGAAGAGCGCGGCACCCGTAGCGACATGCCGATGAAGCCGCAAGTCGTAACGCATACGCTTAACAAGCTGCTGAACGACGACGCGGTCGTCTCTTCCGATAGCGGCACTATCGCCACTTGGACGGCTCGGTATGTGGACATTCGCGGGTCTATGCAGTTCTCCCTGTCGGGATCGCTGGCTACCATGGCTAACGGCTTGCCATACAGCATAGGCGCGGCTGTGGCTTATCCGGGGCGGCAAGTGGTGTGCGTTGTCGGCGACGGTGGGCTGACGATGCTAATGGGTGAGATCGCCACTCTTGTGAAGTACAAGCTGCGTGTCTGCGTGATCGTGATCAAGAACAATGTGCTGGGGCAAATCAAGTGGGAGCAGATGATCCTCGAGGGCAACCCGCAGTTCGGCGTGGAACTGGAGCCCATCGACTTTGCGATGGTTGCGAATGCCTGCGGTGCGAGAGGTTTCACCATAGAACGGCCTGAAGATGCCGAAGGCGTGTTACGCGATGCGCTGGCGCACCAGGGGCCGACTGTCGTGCAGGCTGTCGTTGATCCCAACGAACCTCCAATGCCCGGCAAGATTACAACCGAGCAGGCGTTGCATTTTGCTAAAGCTCTGGCACGCGGGCAAAAAGATGCATTGAAGATCATCAAGACAATCGGCATCGATAAACTCCGTGAGGTCCTTTAAATCATGGCGAACGAACTATCCCTGACTCCGCCGGTGCTGGACATGAAGATGGTCGCGAATTATGTTCGGGAGGGCCGCTTTCAACGCAGCCTCGCGCTGCTTACGGCGGCCACCAGCGTCATCAGCGGGCTTGAGGTCGCCTATGAGCACTATCGGGGAAGCTATAGCCGCCGCGTGATGTATACCCCAGTGATATTGAGTGGGCTGCTGGCCATAGCAGGTGTGGCGGCATTTTTTAGCCGCCGCGCCGCGCGGACCGTACTGCGGCTGGTGTCAGTGGTCACTCTGATCGATGCACTCGCCGGATTTTACTTTCATGTGCGCGGCATTCACCGCAAGCCGGGTGGCTGGCGGCTGCCCATGACGAACATGATCATGGGGCCGCCGATCTTTGCCCCGCTGCTTTTCGGCACGAGCGCATACCTCGGCCTCATTGCTTCGTACCTGCAACGCGAAGAGAGTTCCGGCATGCCCTCTACATCGGGAAGAGATATATGGTTCGCGCGGCTTTTACCCCCTTCAGCGGGCCGCGAACTCTTGTCCGCCGAGCAGGACATGCGTGAAGGCAGATTTCAACGCCAGGTTGCCATAGTGACCGGAATCAGCGCACTTCTCAGTGGTTTCGAAGCCTACTACTCGCATTACAAGAATAACTTTCGCTATGCCATGCAGTGGTCTCCGGTCGTGATCGCGCCGGTGCTTGCTGGCGTAGCTTTCAGTTCGATCAAGAGCCGCAGGCTGGCCACTACTGCATTGCCGGCTGTATCGGCTATCGCGGGTGCAGATGCTGCTATCGGCTTTTATTACCATGTGCGCGGCGTGCTGCGCAGACCCGGTGGAAGAAAGCGTCTGCTGTACAACGTCATGTACGGGCCGCCGATCTTTGCGCCGCTGTTGTTCGGCGCTGCGGGAATGCTCGGCGTACTGGCAAGTCTGCTCCGCCGGAGGCGCGTATGAAGTCGCATTTCGACGGTGTAGATCCCATCCTTTGCCCGCGCGATCCGAAAACCGGCGAGCCGCTTCCACCGCGTTCGCAGCCCGGCTACTATCCAGGCTTCAGCACTCTTTCGCAAGGCGCATTCTGGGATACTGCGACACGCGCGGTCGTCGACAAACGAGTGAAGCATCCGCCGGAACCTAAATTCTTTGCGGCGGAGGCGTGGACCTTCTGGACCACCGTGTTTGCGCATCTGATTCCGCAAACCGATCGAATACCGGAGAGGCAGATACCGATCGTTGCTACTCTCGATCATCGTCTCGCGAACGATCAGACCGCCGGCTATCGCTATGAAACCATGCCGCCGGATCGCGTGGTGTACGAGATTGGGATTGAGGCTATCGATCGCGAGGCGCAACATCGGTATCGCGGCAAGTTTCTGGTGCTGCCCTATCTCGAACAGGACCTCGTGCTCAAGGCCATTCACGACGGCAAGCCCGAAGCCGCCCAGGAGATATGGAAGCACATGTCAGTGCACCGCTTCTGGCAGATGATCATGGGCGATGCGATTGACGCGTACTACGCGCATCCGTGGGCCTGGGATGAGATCGGCTTTGGTGGTCCGGCTTACCCGCGTGCATACACGCGCCTGGAACGCGGCGAGCCTGAGCCCTGGGAAGTAGAAGAGCAACGCTACGTCTGGCTCGCGCCGGCCAACTCTGCGTCCGCCGAGGTTGACTCTTCGCCAAGCCACCATGCCGAATCCGGACAGCACAGTCTTCCGGTTCGCTCATCCAAAGGAGCGCGGCGTTGAAGAAGCCTCTTCTCGGAGAATTCGAGACGCCCTCATCGAACAAGTATCGAGTGGGCCCGTTGCAATCCATTCACATGCCCATGCGACGTTTTCGCGAGTATGAGGACGTCGATTATGTCATCGTTGGCGTAGGTTCAGCTGGTGGAGTTCTCTTGCAGCGGCTGGCGCGTGCGGGCTTCAACGTGGTGGGGCTTGAGGCGGGTCCGTTCTGGGATACGGAACACGATTGGGTCAGCGACGAGGCCGGCTCGCATGAACTCTACTGGACGGAGCCGCGCGTGACAGGTGGTACTGATCCATTAGCTCTCGGAGCCAATAATTGTGGGAAAGGAGTCGGCGGAGGTTCCGTCCACTGGGCCGCATTTACGCCGAGGCTTCACCCCTCCGATTTCGAAATCTACACACGCGACAGCGTAGGTGCGGACTGGCCGATTACATACGACGAGATCAGACCCTACTACGAGCAGCTTGAGCTGGAGATGCCTGTTTCAGGACCCGCCTATTATCCGTGGGGACATCCGCATGGTTACGCCTACGGTCCACACCCGATGGGCGGCGTGGGCAATGCACTCATCAAAGGTTGTAGTGCATTGAATATTCCTGTCTCGATCGGTGGTCCGGTCGCGATCCTTTCCGGCTCTCACGGAGACCGCCCGCATTGCATTTATCGCGGCTTTTGCATACAGGGATGCAAGGTCGGCGCGAAAGCCAGCACTCTCGTGACCCATGTACCCGACGCTATCAGGACAGGAGCCGAGATTCGCGATCGCAGTATGGTTTCAAGGATCGAACTCGGCAAGGATGGCCGCGTCACTGGAGTCCACTATTTCGACAATGAAGGCCACTCGCACTTTCAACGCGCGAAGGCTGTCATCGTTTCAGGTTACGCGATTGAAACTCCGCGTCTTTTGTTGAATTCCGCTTGCCCAGGTCATGAAAAAGGACTTGGAAATTCGAGCGGAACCATCGGCCGCTACCTGATGGCGCAGGCTGGAAATGTTGTGTTGGGTAGATTCGAACAGCCTGTACGCATGTACAAGGCGCCCCCGGCGCATGCTCTCACGGAAGAGTTTTATGAGACGAATCCGAAAAATGATTTTGCTCGCGGCTTTGCCATCCAGACAGTCGGGCCGCTGCCAGTGGCTTTTGGTAAGCAGGTGCTCGCAGCCAAGAAGGCCTGGGGCTGGGGACTGCGCCGCGAAATGATGGATTACAACCACTGGGCGGCGTTCGGTCTGTTGGGAGAGATACTTCCCTGGAAAGATAACGCCGTCACGCTCTCCGAAGACAAAGACTGCTTCGGTCTGCCCATCGCGCACGTCACATTCAATCTTCACGAGAACGACAAGAAACTGATCAAAGCAGCAAGAGAAAAAACCGAAGAAGTGATGCAGGCAGCGGGTGCGACCGAGGTAGTGCAAGAAGCGCGATACGCACACCTGGTCGGCGCCTGCCGGATGGGATCAGATCCTCGCACATCGGTGGTCGATAAGTTTGGCCGCAGCCACGATATTCCGAATCTCTTCGTTTGCGACGGAAGTCTGTTTCCCACACAGGGCTCGGCAAATCCCGGACTCACCATCCAAGCTCTCGCCGCGCGTACTGCGGATTATCTGGTCTCACAAGGGGAGCGTATCTTCACCAGCAACGAACGCGACATGACTACGACGCCGATCCGACGAGAGCTAGCGCCCCCGGAGACGTGGGGCAAAGGCGTTCCGCGTCTCAAATAGTAGATGGTTCAATATGGCCACTGTTGCAGCCTTCTTGCCGTGAGAAATATCCCAGCGAGACCCAATTTTAGCGCGAGCTGCAGAATTCTTAAGTAGAAGGGATGAACGACAGATGCCGGGGATCTTTGCGCGCGACAGAAGATTCCTTAACCGGTCATCTGGATCACTACCCTCTTTGGGGTTGCGTTTCAGATAGGCGCGGTACCGTTTAACAACATCCGGAAGCCGAGTTTATTCAATTGACACAAATTTACTCGATGTTTTTCGATCGATCTACCCCTGCTCCAATAACAACAAGCTTGGAGAGTTGGTATTTGGTCACTTGTGGGCAACTTTTTTCTCGCTGGGCAACTCCGTTGCATTCCAATCTCCGCCCAAAGCAGTAACAAGCTGGACTGCCGCAGTCATCTGGTTGGTCTTGAGGGTTGTGAGAGTTTGCTGTGTCGTCAGGACGTTATTTTGTGCGGTGAGTACATTTAGATAGGTGTCGATGCCGAGCTTATAGCGCTTTGTGGCGATAGCCTCATACCGTTGTGCCGCTTTAACTGCAAGTTCCTGGCGCTGAATCTGCTCGACTAGGCGCCGATCGGCTGCGAGATAATCCTCCACTTCTTTGAACGCGTTTAAGACGGTCTGACGATATGAACATAGAGAAGCAGCGATGCGAGATCTGTTGTCGAATCTACCCAGGACAAACGAACATCCAACGCTCAAAACTCTGCTTGAGGTTGTCGATGTTTGCTCGTTGACCCTAGAGGGCGTGCACCGATTATTCGGCTACAACCTTGAAGAGCTAAGAAGTTTTGATTTTCGACTCAACGGTGGAAGGACGCACATTGAAAGTTTGCATGAGCGTTTGCGCACCAGAGAAGTCCATCGTCCCTTGTGCGTGAGCAGCTCCCGCGAACGAGAGCGCGACCATCGTCGGCCCTATCACGCGGATCACCCGAAGCAGTTGGAATGTGGAAACAAGGTTGCTCAGTCGTCTGCAGGGAAAAGCGACAAAAGCACCAAAGACGGAATTCTTATTGAGAAAGAATCGGCTGTTGCGGGACATCGGCACCTTCATCGACTGGTCTCAGTCGGGATATGCCGTGATCATTTGGCAAGTCCGATGTCGCATCCAATACTTCCTATTTATCGGGCGATAATCCGCAATTATCGCTCCGTCTTATCTGAAGTTGAATCAGATGATTTCTTTAGAAAAAGACAGTTGAACTGGCGTCTCTTGAGTCGGCTCAACTGATCTTGTCTTCGTAGGTAGTTGGGGTTGCGAGACCGGAGAGTGTGCGGATTTTCGATCGATTTTCATTATATGCCGCCTGAGCGCTCTCACGAGAGCGGGGATATTTCTTGAGTGATTGTCTTTGTGATAGATGGTGGCGGTATCGACCGTCCAGTCCACACTCGCAATCGGCCGAGTGACCAAATCATCGGGCAGCGTTGTTCCTTCGCGAATGAGAGCAATACCGTGCCCTTTTCTGACCAGACTCTGCACCTCGGACGGATGCGATGCGCGCGAGAATTCTTCTACAAAAACTCCCACACCACTCAGGAGTTCCAATAGTCTCTTGTGAGCTCCTGGATGACGCTGTGGGTGATAAAAAATCGTGAGATTACTCTGCAGATCTAATGCTGGGAGGGTAGCCTTCGAGGCCAATGGATGGTCTCTTCACAGGCAGACAACTATTCGCTCGCGTCGAATTTCTTCGATATGCAGTTCGGAATGCTTGAGAGGTAATGTAATGATCGCGGCATCGACGATGCCAGCGAGCACTTCTTGAGCAAGTTGGGTCGTATCCCCGTGGGTAGGCCGGATGACACAGGCCGGCAGTAGTTCCTTGTGTAGAGCACACACCCTTCGGAAGACGTTCTCGTCTACTAGCGGTGTTGTCCCCAAGCGCACTGAGTTGAACTCGTTTCGCTCGATAGCAACCACCGCATCGATCACTTCGTCTCGGTATTCAAGCAGGTCGCGAGCGAGAACGACGAAGGCCGTACCTGCTTTCGTCGGTAAAAGCTGGCCACTTTTCGTTTTATGAAAGAGCGCACGGATGCATTGTCTTGAAACTGCCGTGCCTGCACGGTCAAATTCGGTTGAGACGTAAACAACTCTTCTGCGGCGGGACGGAAGCCGCGCTTTTCAAGAATTTTCAACAAGTATCTAAAATGACGAAATTCGGCCCAATCGTACATAGCCCTTCAACTCAGCTGCAAAGAGCGATGCCACTCAGGAATCGGACAAAACTACGATCCATCTGTAGAAATCTTGCCTCCGCATCCTCAAAGGCGCAATAAGGGCAAGACATTTTGGCCAAATTTACGCCAGACTCTAGGGGTTTGCTTTCTGTAATGGCGTCCCCAAAAGATGTAAACATCAACGCAATCTTAGAGATAGTAAACCCCGATAACTCGCAGTTATTGGCCGATCAATAGGAAGTATTGGACCTCGGCCGGACAGAGGGACAGTCTGGTTCTATTCATGTTTCCGGTTGCCAAAGCTCCGCGGATGGGAAATCGCCAGAAGTGGCGCGGTAAGGGAGGTGATTGGGCATTCGAGGACCCGGATGGCATGCGCTGCGGCACACCTACCGCACGCTGCTTGACGAGACGGGGGCACCCGTAGGCGTCCAGCAGAAGCTGATGCGGCACGCCTACGTCAGCACCACGATGAACATCTATGGCTCATCGAGTCACAAGGCAAGAGCCGAGGCAAATAACCGCGTGGTTCGGATGTTTGTACCAGTAGAAAAGCCCTCCGATTCGGCGGAATCAAAAGGCAATGCGCACTCAGAATCCTTATTGTGGGGTTCTGTGGGGTCGTAATTTCCTAAATGGTTGCGGGGGTCGGATTTGAACCGACGACCTTTGGGTTATGAGCCCAACGAGCTACCGGGCTGCTCCACCCCGCAAATTGATTGTAACAATGGGGTTCCCGGTGGGTCAAACCTGGACATGAACAGGCAATCGAAGAGATCGGTTCACGAGTTCAAGTAGGGTGTTCCAGGGCACGGGTCTTCGATGTATTTGCGCGGCAGCAACCCGGTAAGCAACTGAATTCGAAAGCGATAATTGCTGTTCTGTTTATGCTCTGATCTGCCTTGGTAGTGCGGTCAATGATGATCGGAGGCTGGTGTGAGCCTTTGAGTGCAATGATTCGCATTGAATGGTGTGGCACAGATCATTGCTCGGGATTTTCTCTGTGTCTTTTGAATTTCTACGCGACTCGAAGGCAAGAATCTGACCTTGAAGCTGCGGTTGCGATCGTTGTGGGGTGGTTATCTCGCGATAATGCAAAGTTTCTCGTCTGTCTCATGTCTCGGATCAATACCGGCTCCATAGCCTACCGATTCCCTTGTCCTAAATCAGGAAATACGTATCGTGGGAGAGATGATGCAGAGCTGTTTGTGCCTATCGGGCGATGAGGGACTGAAACTGGAGCAGTTGTCGGCATTTCGCAGGTGAGAGGTCGGGTATTACGGAAGGGATATCCACATTTTCGATGTGAGATTAAGTGAATCTGGGGTTGCTCTCTGCAATTCATCGGGCGTATACATTAATGTTCGATATCAGACGAGGTGTCCTATGGATGAACTTCTCGAATCGCAAGCGAGCGCAGAGATTCACCGCCTTTTGACCGAACATCAACGGTACTCTCTGCGCTTAGACGAGCTTCAGAATAAGCCATATCTCTCATCGGATGAACAGTTGGAGGAGGTTCGGCTGAAGAAGCTGAAACTTCACGCCAAAGACCTGATTGCCGCGATCGAACACCACGCGGCAGTAGTGGTTTCGGCTTAATTATTTATTGATACTTGCTTGCTCGATCGCGATGACTCGGTTAACGGGGTGAACGCGTTCTGAGAGGATGAGTCTGCCGCTGGTGGTTCAGCACCCGTATAATCGTTGGGAACTATGGTTCGAGACGGTTACTTTTACGGGTTGGGTTTGTTGGCGGCGGCTGCGGTTGTTGTGTGGCTTGCGGGCTGGCCTTGGGCAATTATTCCTCTTCTGCTTGCTGCGTTTTTTCTCTGGTTTTTTCGTGATCCAGAACGGACCATTCCAGGGGAAGCCGGCCTCGTTGTATCTCCTGCTGACGGGCTGGTAACGGAAACAATTTGCTTGGAGACCGAGCATGGACCGAAGCAGAGGATAAGTATTTTCCTAAGCGTATTTGATGTCCACGTCAACCGGTCGCCTATTACCGGAACTATTTCTGCTGTTCTCTACCGGCGCGGCAAGTATCTGAACGCGATGAATCCGGCATCTGCGGGACAGAATGAGCAGAACATTGTTACGGTGCGCGGTGAAACCGGAGTCGAAGTGACATTTAAGCAGATCGCCGGTTTGCTTGCACGCCGTATTGTCTTTGTTCCTCGGGAAGGTAGCAGGGTCGAGCGCGGCGAACGAGTGGGTCTTATCAAGTTTGGGTCACGCGTAGATGTCTTACTGCCAGCGGAAGCAGTGCTTCAGGTCAAGCCCGGGGTCCGTGTGCGGGGAGGTTCATCGGTTTTGGCGACTTTGCCCAGAGGCATGAGTATAGAGGTACTTGCTTGAACTCGCCTTTTGTGAGGCTGGATAAAGAGCAACGTGCGGCGCGCGTACGTCGGGGTATGTTTCTACTCCCGTCGTTATTTACGGCTGGCAGTATCGGCGCTGGCTATATTGCCATTACACAGACTCTGGACTCGGTCAATGCCACCGGTTCTGTATCAGCCGCGCAGCATCTGGATTGGGCCGCGATTGCTATATGCATCGCGATACCGTTTGATTCGCTTGATGGCCGCATTGCACGCTTGACGAATACCGCCAGTGACTTCGGTAAAGAACTGGATTCGCTGGCCGACGCAATTACGTTTGGGGTTGCGCCAAGTCTGCTGGCGTTTGTGTGGGGATTTCGTGGACTGTCGACAGATATAAATCCCGATCTACGTAGAACGCTTTTGCAGATCGGCTCATTTGTCTGTTTCCTATTTCTCCTGTGTGGCGTGTCGCGGCTGGCACGGTTCAATACCAGCAACAACCCGAAGCCAAGAAATCCAGGCAGGCTGGATCGTAAATATTTTGTGGGTATGCCGATCCCAGCGGCTGCAGGCATGATTGCAACTACAGTGCATTTTTGCTATGGCTATCCGGTTCCATATGGGTGGTTCCCTCTGCTCTGGGCTGGGCTTGTCGGGCTGCTGGGATTTCTTATGGTAAGTACCTGGCGCTTTTGGTCAGGGAAGGAGATCAATCTTAGCAGCCGCCAGCCATTTCAGCTCTTGGTGTTGCTGGCGATTGTGCTATTTATCGTCTTTCGATTTTCGAGCGGAGCGCTTTTTATCCTGACCTTGGTGTATATGTTCTCGGGAATCTGGGCGAGGGCGGCTTACTCGTGGTCAAGACGCAGGCGTCAGATGCCGCGTAGTCAAGGTGCCGGCACTGTACCCGCTTTTGCGAGTGAATATGAGCAAATGGTTCATAATCCCGGTCAGGAAGAGGACCGCGACGCCAGCAGCGATGTTCGGCATGACGAATATACGCGCTCGCACGGATATCTGTACGGCGCTCCACATGCAGATGATTCGCAGCCGCATTCCAGCAATGGTGATGAGATTTAGGATTTGAAGCCAGATGACTATTGATTACAAAGTTGCGTTGGTAGGTGCTTCCTCACTGGTAGGCAAGGAATTGAAGGAATGCCTGACGGAGTCCCCGTTGGCTGGAGCACGATTTGTGCTGCTGGATGAGGCAGAGGCGCAAGGGCAGCTGGAGCAGATCGGCGATGAGGTTACGCTGGTGGAGGCTGTTAGCGATGATTCATTTGACCAGATCGACTTTACGTTCTTCGCTGGAAGCGAGGAAATGACTGCGCGCTACTGGAAGCGCGCAATGGCCGCTGGATCGACAGTCATCGATCTAACATCGACGTTGGATGGCGAGGCAGGAGTGCTGATTGAAGCCCCATGGCTGGGGGAGGGGGCCAAATCGCCAGACCTTTTGACCAAAGCGGTGGTACCTGCTAATTCCGCTGCGTTGACACTGGCTCTGCTAATGGATCGGCTTAGCATCCTGGCGGATTTACGGTTCGTAGCCGCAACCGTGTTACAACCGGCGTCTGAGTATGGCAAGAACGGCCTGGATGAGCTACATCAGCAAACGGTAAGTTTATTGAGCTTTCAAGGTTTGCCACGAGCGATTTTTGATACACAGGTAGCCTATAACGTGCTCGGCAGTTTTGGTGAAAGTGCATCGGCTAACCTTGCGCGGTCAGAAGCGAAAATCCGACGTCACTATGCCGCTCTAGCTGGTGACAGGTTGCCACAGATCCGACTGCAGGTGTTGCAGGCGCCAGTGTTCCACGCGAATGTTTTCTCCATCTGTGTGGAATTAGACCAGGCGGTGCCGATTTCGTCTCTTGAGGATGCGTTCGGAGGCGATCACATTGACCTGGTGCTCGAAGAGACCGATTCTCCGTCAAACCTGGCTGCTGCCGGACAGAACGATGTATTGGTGTTGCTTAAACCTGAGCCACCTGTGGACCGGTTGTCGGGTGAAACTAGCCGTTTCTGGCTGTGGGCTGCGAGCGATAATTTACGTTTGGCTGCGCAGAATGCCGTCGAGTGTGCGCTGGATATGCGCAGGCTGAGACCGCAGGGGAAAGTACAGTAACGGGTATAATCCCGAGTTTGTTGGTGCTGTAAGTTTTCAAATCACGCCGACCATGCGGTCTGTGCCGGTAAATCAATGCCGCAACTTCAGCAGTTGCGTTGTGGAACGCTGCCGGTGCTGAGATCCGGGACTTGCTTGTGGAGCTTGCATATCCACTCTGCAACTTCTTGGCGTTCTGGTTGGAATAGCCGCGTTGTTTGGCTGGATCAACGAGCGCTGGCTTGGATGCCGATCACGACCGGGACGATGTTGCTTCTTTGCTCTTCTCACTAGTTGCGAGAAATGAGGTAAGACTGCCATGCCTGTTCGATGTACGCATCGGTCATGCCAGCGATGTAGTCTGCCACAGCTCTTGTAACTCCCTCGGCTTCTACACGTCGCTGATGATCTTCAGGCAGATGAGAGGGATCTTTGACCCAGACGGTGAACAGAGTTTTTATGACTTCGGAGGCGTGAGCATGCTCTACGGCCAGGTCGGTTGAATTGTACAGGTGTTTATAGAGATATTGCTTGACCTGAAGCCGGTTGGATTCCATTTCAGCGCTGAATTGTGCCACTCTGCAGGGAGCCTGACGAAGTTGCTCCAGCGTCTCGATACCTAGTTCGCATGTGGTGCGATAGGTCTCACTCATCAGATCGGTTGCGAAGTTATTCAGCATTTCCTTGATCGCTTCATTGCTGCGCAAACGGGGAACTGCTGTGGGGTACCTCTGCGTTGCGGTATCGAAGAGCGTTGCGAACAAATGGAGCTCGCTGCGCATATGCTCAAGATCGAGAATGCCGGAGGCGAGACCATCCTCGAGGTCTGCGGTCAGATAAGCAATCTCATCTGCCAAGTCGATAATCTGCGCTTCAAGAGGAGGGAACTGATCCAGAAAGTACTCCTTCAGCTCAGGGAAATTAGCACAGGAATAATCACGAGAATGCTTAATGATGCCTTCACGTACGCCGAGAGTGAGATTGAGCCCAGGAAACGCCGGATATCGCTCTTCAAAGGTCGTGACGATGCGAAGGGCATGCAGATTGTGATCAAAGCCGGTTTGAGCACTGTATGCATCGTACTCGGCATTTGCGCGGAGGATTTCGTCAAGAGCTTTTTCTCCTGCGTGTCCGAAAGGAGGATGCCCGATATCGTGCACCAGCGCAAGAGCCTCTGCCAATTGCGCGTTTAGGCCGAGATTCGATGCAATAGTTCGCGCGATTTGCGCCACCTCAAGCGTGTGAGTCAGCCGGCTGCGGGTGTGGTCGCTCTCGGAGTTAAGCCGAGTGAATACCTGGGTCTTTCCGGCAAGCCTGCGAAAGGCCTTAGCGTGGAGTATCCGTCCGACATCTCTCAGAAATGGAGAGCGGTAGGAGTGATCGGGTTCTGGCCATGCGCGACGAGATAGCTCCACGGCGGAATTTGTATGAACGCCGACAGATGGCAGGAGAGTAAAGAGCGAATCGTCCGTTGGCATTTTCGTCATGGCTCAAGCCCCCTCTAGAGTACCGTGTTGCTGCGCGTGAGCGGAAACGCGTTGGACATTGTTTTCGAAGCGGAGTACACTTCCCGGTTCTTTGAAGCAGCGATCTAAGCCTGTTTCGAAAGAGCTATCACTTCTTACGGAGATCATGCTATCGAGTAGCGGCTTCATATTCAGCCAGGAGGGATACGATTATGCCATCGGTCAAAAGAGTGATTGCCTTTGTGCTTGCCCCAACGTTGTTATTGCTCACGAGCTGCAGCCGCCACTCTAAATCTGAAACCTACTATCTGATTGCAGCGAATCTAAATCTCGATTATTGGAAGACGGCAATTGGCGGATTCAATGCTGCCGCAGCGCGATACCATGTGACCGCACAAGTCGCAGGACCCGATAACTACGATCCTCAGGCGGAGTTGAAGGAGTTGAATCGTGTCGTCTCTGCGAAGCCCTCTGGCATTCTGATATCCGTTGCAGATGAAGCCCTGCTAAAGCCTGGAATTGATGCCGCTGTTAACGCCGGAATTCCGGTCATCACATTTGATTCAGATGCACCATCAAGCAGGCGACTATTTTTCATCGGCACAAACAATCTGGACGCTGGCCATCTGGGCGGCGAGCGCGTGGCTGAGAAAATCGGCGGTCGAGGAAATGTGGTCTTCTTCTCTATGCCGGGACAACCTAATCTGGATGATCGACTGAAGGGATTCAAGGATGTTTTCGCGCGCTATCCCGACATCAAGATCCTGGATGTGGTCGATATCAAAGGCGATGCGCGGAATGCATTTGACAATACGCAGCAGTACCTATCTCAAACGGGTGTGGCGCGTATAGCAGCGTTCGTTTGTCTGGAAGCTTCTTCGGGTAAGAGTGTTGCGGACGCTGTGCGCCGCCAGAAGGCCACTGATCGTACTGTACTCGCGTGGGACGTGCAGCCAGATACCTTGAGCGAGATCAAGGATGGAACGATTGAGGCGACAATTTCACAGAAGCCTTACACAATGGGTTTTGTTGGTTTGAAGGAACTGGATGAGATATTCCACAACAAACCCACCTCGTTGACCAAGGATTATTCTGTGGATGCGTTCTCCGAGTATCCAGTATTTATCGACACAGGTTCCGCACTGGTCGATAAGGCGAATGTGGACATCTATGCCAAGTCGGCGTCGGAGCATCAGCAGTAAGGATGCCGGGCGGTCAAATGAAAGAGCCGCGGTTAGGTTCGCGGCTCTTTACGTCAGGGAACGATTGAACTTTATGGATTCTTGTCGTTGCTGATGTTTTCTTGTTTGGCCAGTTTGACTCGTGCGCCTTCCAGCTTTTTCTGCACCTTGGCAACTTCGGATTGTTCCACATCGGCAGGCGCGGACTTCGAAAATTCGCTCAAGGAGATCTCCCATTGCGCAGCCGCGAGGCGAATACGTCCGGTTTTTTCGTACAGGTCGCCCAAATGATCGTGGACCGTGGGGTCGGTTGAGGTACGCTCGACAGCCTTACGCAGGTTGTCTTCCGCAGATTCGTATTCGCCCATCTTGAAGTAGATCCAACCTAAGGAGTCGAGGTAGGCTCCGTTCATTGGCTCCAATTCAACTGCTTTGCGAACATACTTCAGGGCATCCTGGTAACGATTAGTTTTGTCCGCCAGCATGTAGCCGAGATTGTTAAGCGTGATGGCATTGTTGGGGTCGATTTCCAGTACCTTGTGGAAGTACTGTTCGGCTTGATCGTAATGCTTTTCCTGTTCGGCTAGGGAGCCTTTCTGGAAGATCACATTGATCTTATCCTCGTCCTTCTGGGCGAGCGGTTCAGCCCTGGCGAGAGCATCTTCAGCTTCCTTCCAGTGTTTCTGACGAGCCTGCATCTGCGAGATCTGCAAGTAGACTTCGCGATCGGAAGGTTTGCCGTTTAAGACGCTGCTGGTAATGCTTATGCCTTCGTCAAGTTTGCCGGTGTCGGCCAATTCCCAGGCAAGCAGGAGTTTCAGGTCGCGGTCGTTCGGATTGGCTGCTACTGCCTTGCGGCAGACATCGGTCGCCTGATCGAACATCTTCGCATCGCGATAAGTATCGACTTCACCCTGATAACCACGTTTTGCATATTCGCCGCCCAGATCAATCATCTTCTGGTAGGTCGCAATGGCTTCCGTCGTCTTGTTTTCTTCGTGATAGACCGCGGCCAGACGCTCGAGGAAGATGCTGCGATTAGATTTCTCCTCCGCCGTGTAGGCGCCATTTGCATGCTCGGTAAGCTCCACCATCTTTTGATAAGTGGTGATCGCGTCGTCGTACCGGCCCAAAACATCAAGCAGTAAACCCTCGTTGTATCCTGCCTCCAGAGAATTCGGGTCTTTGGTACGCGCCTGACGGATGGTGGTGAGCGCTTCGCTGTATTTGCCCTCCCTGCGCTGGATCTCAGCGATTCGAACCAGCGAGCTTGTATCTTCGGGGTCGGCATCAACCAGTTGCTTGAACTCCTTAAGGGCCGCGTCGAGCTGGTTGTCATTCAAGAGAGCTTGAGCAAGGGCGTGAGCTGCGTCCAGATTGTCCGGCTCCATATCGATGGCGCGCTGATAGGCAGCGATCGCCTTCTTGGGCTGCTTAAGCTGCTCGTAAGCGGCGCCGAGAGCATACTCTTCCTTGGTGGTTCGGTCATCGACGGGAACCGACTCGACAATCTCGGTTGCATGCTTCAGGTCACCGGACTCAGCATAAAGACGAGCCAGGCTGAGCACAACCTCTTCGGAGGCCGGTTCTATATCGCGAGCAGCTTTGAACTGCGCCTCGGCTTCGGTGCTGTCGTGCTTAACGGTATAGAGTTGCCCCAGGAGTAGATGATCTTCAACACTTTTCGGTTCTAGCGAGACAATCTTCTGGAACTCCGCGATGGCTAGATTCAGCATTTCAGCGCCCGGTGCAGAGTTATCGCCGGAGTCCTGCTGGCCGAGGGAGCGAAGATAGATGCGTCCCAGAAGCTTATGAGCTTCTAGGTCATTGTCGTCCTTCTTGATCAGATCTTTGGCGGTTTGAATAGCCTCGGAGATATGGCCAGAGCGTAGGTATACCCCGGCAAGCCCGATCGCCAAATCTGAAGAATTGGGATCTGCATTGAGAGCGTACTTGTATTCATCGATGGCGCGCGCAAAGTAATCCGGACGGCCGTAGTTTGTGGCCATGTCCTCATAGGAATCTGCCAGCGTGGCGTGGTAATAGGCCGATGCGCGATCGACTGTTTGACCGCTGTTCCCGGAAGGAGTAGTTGCAGCAGATTTCGCCTGAGCTGGGGGAGTCGCAGGTTTACTAGGCGTTTGAGATGTAGAGCTGCTGCTTTGCGCAAAGGCAACCGGCATAAGGCATGTGGCCGTGATCGCGGTGGCTATTGCCCATTTCAAATTTTGGCTCGGGGAGGTGGTTGACTCGGAGTGCTGCAAGTCCGTCATCTTAGGCTGTCCCATACTCTCTTCCGCACTTAAGGATTGCTGCGGGGTCTTGATGGGTTTGCCGGGCTGGCGTGAGGCTGCAGCCACTGTTTGCTGGTCTGCTGGTTCAGGCCCACGAAGAATCTAGGCATACCCATCGTATTGGACGATTGTATCCCGCAAAAGGTTCAGATGGCTCGCTGGCGGGCAAATAGGCCAAACTGCCCTGAAGATAGGGCAATTTGGCGTTCCCAAATAGTACATATTTCGGCATGGATCGCCATATTAAGCGACGTCTCAATGCCGGAAGTGGCGAACTCCCGTAAAGACCATGGCAATTCCCAGCCGGTCCGCAGCGGCGATCACTTCGGCGTCCTTAACCGAACCACCGGGCTGAATGACTGCCGTAGCTCCAGAGGCTACGAGAACTTCGAGGCCGTCGGGGAAGGGAAAGAAGGCATCAGAGGCGGCGACACATCCGGTCAGAGGTAAAATCGCCTTCATTGCGCCGAAACGAGCTGCATCGACACGGCTCATCTGGCCAGCACCGATGCCAAGTGTCTGTCCGCCCTTTGCGTAAACGATCGCATTTGATTTGACGTGTTTGCAGATACGCCATGCAAAAAGAAGACTGGCCATTTCATCAGGTGTAGGCTTGCGTCCGGTGACAATCTTCAGGTCGGCTTCCGAAATTTGCGCTGCGTCGGAATCCTGCAACAACATGCCTCCTGAAACCTGCTTGACCACTGGAGATGCTGGGGCTGGTTTCACTTCCACCAGGCGCAGATTCTTCTTGGTGGCGAATACAGCTCTCGATTCGGATGTAAAGGATGGTGCGGCGATAGCCTCAACGAAGAGTTTTGCAATGACCTCGGCTGCCTCTGTATCTACTTCGCGATTGATTCCGATAACGCTGCCGAAGGCTGAAACCGGGTCGGCCGTGAGAGCTTTTTCATAGGCATCGCGGACCGTTGAGCCAGTGGCAGCGCCACAAGGGTTTGTATGCTTAATGATCGCGACAAAAGGATCAGGGAACTCGGAAGCAAGCGCCCAGCATGCTTCCAGATCGACCAGATTGTTGTAGCTCAATTCCTTACCCTGGAGCTGGATTGCGTTAGCGATGCCAAGTCCGGAGCCGTCGGCATAGAGAGCAGCCCGCTGGTGTGGATTTTCGCCGTAGCGCAATGGCGTAACCTGCGGCAGGTTGATGCGCAGAGTTAATGGAAGCGCAGATGTTTCGAAGGCGGCTGGAGCTTCAGGGGAGGGTACTTCTTGAACCCGGTCCAAAGCATTGGCGATGGCCGTGTCATACGCGGCGGTGAGAGCAAAAGCTTTACGAGCTAGACGCCACCGTGTAGCCCGGCCGAGGCTTCCCTGGTTTGTGTGAAGTTCTTCGGCCAAAGTGATGTAATCGCCGGGATTGGTGATGATGGCAACGTCTTCGAAATTCTTGGCAGCCGAACGCACCATTGATGGGCCGCCAATGTCTATGTTTTCAATGAGATGGCCGAAAGCGACTGCGGGCTGCGCGGCTGTCTTCTCAAATGCGTACAGGTTGACCACGACCATGTCGATGGGCTGTATGCCATGTTCGGCAACGGCAGATTCATGCTCGGCTTTGCCGCGGATATATAGTAAGCCGCCGTGCACGCGAGGATGCAATGTCTTGACGCGGCCATCGAGCATTTCCGGAAAGCCGGTTAGTTCGCTAATGTCGAGAACCTTAAGGCCGGCTTCGCGGAGAGTGCGGGCAGTGCCACCAGTGGAGATGAGTTCAACGCCATAGGCTGCCAGTGCCTGGGCAAAGGGAATGAGACCGGTTTTATCAGTCACGCTAAGGAGCGCGCGGCGTATGGGCTTCAGATCAATACTCATAGAAAATTAGATGATTTCTCTCGGAAACGATGCGGCTGTGGGGTGTCCTGCAGATACTTTAGTTCTGAGGGTGGCGGAGATGGATTATGCACTTCTCAGGGTACATCGAAAGAGCTGCCTGATTCTGGCTTGTTTGGTCTCATCTGGTAGGCGGTGCGTTGCCAGTCTTGCAGAAGGTCACTAGAGTAAAGTTATGGGCAGTTTTTCTCCAAATCCCTCACCGGGTTACCCGGCCCAGACACCCGAGATTCTGCCTCCGGAATCTCAGGCCGGCTTCGATTCTGTTCGCGATCCGTTGCCAGGCCAGACTGAAGCGCCTGTCCGAAAAAGCATAAAGCGCTCATGGGCCTATGCACCTGCAACTTATACGCTCGTTGGGATTAACTGTGCGGTGTTTCTCGGCATGCTGTTCACACATGCGTCCCTGATGGCTCCGAATGTCCGGCAATTGCTGCTTTGGGGCGCCAACAACCCCTATCAGGTTCTTTACTACGGTGAGTGGTGGCGTATCGTGACAGCGATGTTTGTTCATGTGGGCATCATCCATCTGGCTACAAACATGTGGTGTCTTTGGAACCTTGGCCTGCTGGGAGAGCCTCTTATCGGTCCATTTGGCGTGCTGGCAGCGTATGTACTGTCTGGAGCGGCCGGCAATCTGCTCTCGATTGGGGTCGATATGGCTTTCGGCTCGGGCAGCCTCGTTGGGGCTGGAGCCTCCGGAGCGGTTTTTGGTATCGCTGGAGTTTTGATTCTCTTGCTGAAGTCGCCGAGACTGCCGGTTCCGCCATCTGAACTGGCCGGGCTTCGGCGAATGGTCATTTACTTTGCTGCTATTAACTTTGTAATTGGTTTTGGCAGTCTTGCAGTGGGTACCGCAGTGCGCATAGACAATATGGCCCACCTGGGAGGTTTTCTCGGCGGAATTCTGTTTGCATTGCCATTAGTCCCGAAACTCGGCTCTCCCAAACCGCTGTTTCTGCTGCGCAGACGCGTTGCGATTGGGATGATGACAGCAGTGCTGGTGTTTTTCGGATTCTATCTGAGTTCCGTGTTTCCCAAGTCGGTCTGGATCACGCGGTAGCGGCAATCTGCGCTCTATCAATGCGCCGCGGTGGCAGCAAACTTTTTGACCATCGCGAGCAAAAGTTTCCGGTCGCTCTCATTCAGATTGGTGGAATAGCGGCGAATTTGCGTAAGAAAGCGTAGTTCATCATCCGAGAGCTTTTGCGTATTCAGTTCCCGGTTGAGAGAGTCTTCCGCAAAAAAAGAGGCGATGGGCAGGTCGAGCGCCAGGGCGATTTTTGCCAGTGTATCGAGCGAAGGAACGGTGTGCCCGTTCTCAACCCTGGAGAGATAACAGCGAAGCAAGCCGGTCTTCTTCTCGATGTCGCCCTGCGACAATCCTTTCTGCAACCGATGACCGCGGATAGTGGTGCCAATGTTCATAATGAAACCCCAGGTTATGTCTCGCGCCCGGAAATCGTAAGGGATAGCGATCTGTCCGGGTGTTGATTTAATAGTTAACATGTGATTTCGGCGAACGCAATAGCTCTCAAGGAACTTTCACGTGATCCGGTACCGGAGCGGCATTATTGGAGTAGGTCGCTGAGACAGTGGGGAGGTTTCACGAACCGTAAACCTTATTTGTGTCATGTACGTCAGACCAGAGCAGACGGGCTACCACTGGAGCGCAGATTGAGTTCAGCCAGAATGTGCGGCAATCGACACTACAGGAGTTCCCTATGCGGAACGCGCCTAATCAGCGCAGCCTTAATGCTTACAGTTATGCCGTACCTCTTTCCTGCGTTGGTTAAGGCCCAGACGGTGCCGCCAGTTTCGCAGACAACCGGTGCTGTTTCCGCAAATGCAGGAGGCGTGCTTCGTGGAACGATCAAATCGGGCAACGTTCCTTTGCCAGGCGTTGCCGTGACCGCCACCAATACCTTGACTGGCAAGCGCTTCGCCACGACGACCGATATCACGGGTGCGTGGTCGATGACGATTCCTCAGAACGGGCGTTACGTCGTACGGACGGAGTTTGCGGCGTTTGCTCCTGCGACACATGAGGCGCTGCTGAATGCGGCGTCGCACGAAGCTGTGTTGAACTTCGACCTTTTGCTTGCGTCACGAGCTGCACAGCAGACGGCGCGTGAGGACCAGCAAGCGCAGGCGCAGCAGGTTACACAGGCGATTCGCCAGCTAACAGGTAGTGGAGCAGAGAGCCTGAATTTGATTAATTCGCTGGCAGCAGGAACGGACGCGGCTGAGGGCGGCACGACCGCAACCGGTGCAGCTTTGCCATCGGCGGCTGAGAGCACGTCCGCCGGATCTGATTCGGTGGCAGTGAACGGACAATCGGGTCAGGTAAGCCCGTTGGCGGGACTCGACCCTGACCGGATTCGCGATGCCATTGAAACGATGCGCTCGCAGGGTGGCGGCGGATTCTTTGGTGGGCCGGGCTTTGGCGGACCCGGTGGATTCGGCGGTGGCCCAGGCGGGTTCGGCGGATTTGGAGGCAGAGGGAACTTTCGCGGCTTTCGTCCTGACCAGCCGCACGGAGCCATCTACTGGAACGGCAACAACTCGGCTTTGAATGCCGAGCCTTTCAGCCTGCGCGGACAGGAATCCACTCAGCCGAACTACGGTTCGAATCAATTCGGGATCACATTAATGGGAGAGCCGTTCATTCCCAAGCTGGTTAAGCCGAGCGGCAAAGATACGGTCTTTCTCAACATATCCGGAACGCGTAGCTCAACTCCCTTCGATCAATACGCGGTTGTACCTACTCAGGCCCAGCGCGGATCCTGTTCCAATACACTTACCTCGTCGCAGTCGGCGGCTTGCAACCTGCTGACATTCTTCCCGTTGCCGAATCTTACGAACAACGAGAGCTACAACTACTACTTCGCATCGACCGCACAATCAAACTCCACCCAGGCCGGATTCCGCTATATGCGAGCCTTCGGGCCGAACGCAAGTCTGCCGTCCGGCGGTGGCCGTGGAGGCGGCCGTCGTGGAAACAGCAATCAAGGGCTGCGTCAGAGCGTGAATGCGAACGTCAACTGGAGTGATTCAGCCAGCGACAACGTCAACATCTTCCCTGAATTGGGAGGCAAGACCGCATCCCATAATTACTCTGTTCAGACGGGCTATTCTCTGGGTTACAAGCGGATCAATGACAATCTGACCGCAGGCTGGAATCGTGCGGTAAGCCAGGCGACGAACTTTTTCACCAACGGCACGGATATCGCGACTCAGATCGGGGTACTCGGCCCGAGCGGTACGGCGCTTAATGCAAGCCCTCTCAACTATGGTGTGCCCAACATAGTTCTGAGTGGCACAACAGGTCTCAGCGAACAGCAGCCAAGCTTCCGTATTCAGCAGACAATCAGTGTTTCCGACGTTTTCAGCGTCCGGCACGGCAAGCATAATTACCGTTTCGGTGGAGATTATCGGCGTGTACATCAGGATGTGCTCGGCAGTTCCAATGCGACCGGAACGTTCAACTTTACAGGAGATACGCCGGACGACGCGATTGACGCTCTGCTGAATGACCAGCCCACTTCCAGCACAATTCAGTCAGCTATTGCCAAAGACTACCTACGCCAGAACACCTGGGATGTTTACGCGCTTGACGACTTCCGCGCTCTTTCATATCTCACGCTGAATTATGGTGTTCGCTATGAGTATTTCTCGCCTGTTTCGGAAAAATTCAACCACTTATCCGAGATTGCCGCGAATCCCGATTTTACGCAGATTACGGAGATATATCCCGGATGCACCGGACTCTATTGCGGCTCGCTGCCCAGCACGCTCGTCTATCCATTTCGCACTGGTTTCGCTCCGCGGGTCGCAATTGCGCTGCGTCTGCCGAAATCGACTGTGTTGAGGGCTAGCTATGGCATCAACTTCACCAACAGCCAGTTCGCTTCTTTCGCTACTTCGATGGCTCATCAGCCGCCTTTTGCAAATGTGCAGACCAATACCACTATCCCAATTACGCTAGAGAATGGATTTCCGGTGCCGGAGAGCGAACAGGCGCCCAATTACGCCGTTTCGCCACATTACACCTTGCCTTATATCCAGGTGTGGAACATAGATGTGCAGAAAACACTGCCGTGGGGCATCGTAATCAACGCGGGTTACAACGGTTCCAAGGGGACGCATCTGGACGACAAGATCGCGCCTTATCCCGTTACCCAGACTAGTTCGTTTGCTCAGAATCCGCTGCCTTTTCAGTATGAGTTCTCTTCGGCTTTTTCAAACTTCAACAACGCTACTTTGCGTGTGCGGAAGCGCCTGGAACGTGGTGTATCCCTCGGCGCTTATTACCAGTACTCACATTCGATTGACGACGCGGGCGCACTTGGCGGAGCCTCGACTGTAGTCGCGCAAAACTGGCAGAACATCGTGGAAGATGAAGGCAATTCCTCGATCGATCAGCGCCACCGCCTCACCGGCGACTATCTCATCGAACTGCCTTTTGGCAAAGACAAAGCGTTTCTCACTGGCGGTGGCTTCGCGTCGCGTGCCTTGGAAGGACTCTCGATTTCGGGAAGCTTTACATTCGCAACGGGTACACCTTTAAATCCGACATTTCAGGCGACAGGCTCAGAACTTCTCACAAATACCGCAGGTTCCGAGCGCCCAAATCGGACTCCTGGTATATCGTTTACCACTGGTGGCGGGTCGCAGCTTCGCTGGTTCAACACTGCGGCTTTCAGTACCAGTCCGCCCGCCAATGGCATCGGTAATGCATCGCGAAATTCAATTCCCGGACCGGGGACGGTCTCCAACAACATGTCGTTCTCAAAGACAGAACAACTGGGTGATACACGCAGCTTGGAAGTGCGGGCAACCGCTAACAATGTTTTCAATACAGTGCAGTTTTCTGGCGTTGATACGAATGTTCAATCACCGACCTTTGGGCAGGTCAGTACAACGACGGGCATGCGCTCGTTCCAGTTTCTGGCGAGATTCCGATTCTAAGTGCACTTGAAACCAGGACCCATAGGAGTGAGCAGGTGAGGCATCAGGCGAAAGCTATGGTCGCAGTAGGACTGGCGATGCTTCTTGCATTGCCGTTGCAGGCGCAGACGAGTGCGCAGCAGAGCTCTTCTGGCCAAGGCTCCACGAGCCAGGATTCTGGTTTCGTTTTGCGCGCTGAAACCGACCTCGTTCTCACCAATGTTGTTGTGCGCGATAGCAAGACAGGTAGAGTGGTTGAGGGGCTCAAACGAAGCGACTTCACCATTATTGAAAACGGCAAACCACAGCAGATTACAGATTTTGATTTTGAAAGCGTGGATATGGCAAAGCCGCTTGATGAGGCAACTATCAGTGGTCTTGCTTCGACGACAAATGGCAAAGGCGCTGTGGGAACGGTAAGACCTGAGGATCTGAAGAATCATCGGCTGATTGTGTTCTTTTTCGATCTCACCTCCATGCAGCCTGAGGATCTGGACCGCAGCGTGGATGCGGCGAAGGATTTCTTGCAGCATAAGATGCAGCCAGCGGATCTGATTGCTCTTGTTTCTCTGGACACTGAACTGAAGGTCGATCAGGATTTTACGTCTAACAAAGATCTGTTGATCGGCAAAATAGGCATGTACAACGGAACGGAAGGCGCCGCCTTTGCTCAGGGAGCCAACGCAAATTCCAATCAGGTTGAAGATGCCAGCGGTTACACGCCCGATGAAACCGAATATAACGACATCAATACTGATCGCGAATTATTTGCATTGAGGGCCGTTGCTCAATCACTGGAACGAATCAATCAGAAGAAGTCGCTCCTCTACTTTTCCGGTGGCCTGACGAGAGACGGTATGGAGAACCAGGCATCTTTACGCGCAGCAATCAATGCCGCGGTGCGCGCAAACCTTTCGATCTATAGCCTCGATACGCGAGGATTGCAGGCTGTTTCCGCACTCGGAGACGCATCGACAGGAAGCCTGCGCGGTTCAGGTGGATTCAACGGCGTTTCGATGCAGAACAATATGAACGCAAACTTCGACTCACAGGAGACACTGACAACGCTGTCGGCGGATACGGGTGGTAAGGCTTTCCTCGATAACAATGATTTTTCTCCGGCATTTGCGCAGGTTCAGCGAGATTCGGCTGAGTATTATGTCGTGGGATTTCACTCGAACAATCCAGCGCGCGATGGAAAGTTTCGCAAGCTGACGATAAAAGTCAATCGGCCGGGTGTGAAGCTTGAATATCGCCCCGGATACTATGCTCCGGCAGACTTTAAGCATTCTGGCAAGGAAGATCGGGAGCGTGAACTCGAAGATGAGCTTGCAAGCGATCTGCCAGCTACCGACGTAGCGCTTTATATGGATGCTTATTATTTCCGGCTTAATGAAAATCGCTTCTACGTACCGGTTTCCTTGCTCGTTCCCGGCTCACAGATTCCGTTCGTCAAAGGTGGCGACAAGGATAAAGCAACGCTGGATGTGATTGGTGAGGTGCTGGATGAGGCGAAACGTCCGATCGGGCATGTACGCGATACTGTCAAGCTTGCTGTAAATCAGCAACTAGAGGCGCGGCAGAAGAATATTCAGTATTCGACCAGCTTTAATTTGCCACCTGGCAAATATCATTTGAAATTCGTGGTCCGTGAAAACCAGGACGGCCACATGGGTTCATTCGAAGCGGATATAGTTTTGCCTGATATGCGCAAGTCTCCGATGAAGATGAGCTCGATCTTGCTGGCGTCGCAGCGTGTTCCAAGCAAAGCATCTAATCCTTTGGTACGTGAAGGCGAACAGTACATCCCAAACATCAGCCACGTCTTTCGACAAGGACAGCACTTATATCTGTTGTACGAAGTGTATGGACCCGCCAAAGAAAAGGCCGATGCTTCGGGGAACGGAACAGCCAAGACCGTTAAGGGAGCAATCAATCTTATCAGCAGCCTTGAGTTGATTCACGGATCGACTAAAGTCTTTGAAACTCCAGTGGTGCGAGCTACCAGTCTGAATGAAGCAAACCGCGATGCTGTCGCCCTCGAACTCGATGTACCGCTTGATAAGCTTGGACCAGGCTCGTACATCGGGCAACTGAACGTGATCGATGATGCCGGAGGCAGCTTTGCTTTCCCGCGCTTTGCGGTTCTGGTTCGTAGTAACCAGAATGCGACGGGCAATGCAGCCGATGGCAGCGCACAGAATCAATAGGCTGTCTTTACTTTGGGTGAATGAGCAGCATCTGAGCGAGAAATCGTGTTCATTTGAGAGCCGACGATTGCGTAGCGCCTTTGCCAAACCCGTAAGGGCAGTGGAGGCACCCGGATTCGCAGCACCAGCCACGCCGCAAATGGTAGGCGGCAGTGAACACCATATAAGGACCGTCCATGTAGTAATCCTCAGGCTGCAAATCAGATGTATTGCAGTCTGCTTCGGGAAGGTTTTGTGACGTCTTTGAATCCATATTCTTATTCGAGAATTACGTTCTAAGTGTACTCTCGGCACGATTTGCACCATCGCGGATCGAAGATTCGATACTCCAGCCTGCGAGTGCGAGATAGCTCATCTCGGAAAGCGTTCTTGGTGTGCAGGTAACACAAAACACAAGGCCAGCGTAAAATGATCTTTCGATGACGGGAGGGCTCAGCAATGCCTGCGAGCGAATGCTTATCGAACGAACTCGAAGCGAAGAGACATGCTCTTGATCTTAGACTGATAAGTGCCGGACGTTTGATGATTGCCTATTCAGGGGGGACGGATTCAGCCTACCTCGCACATGCGGCGCACAGAGTTCTGGGCTCTGAGATGCTGGCAGTGCTGGCTGATTCTCCCAGCTTGTCAAGATCGCATCTGCACGATGCTGTCGCATTTGCGGAGGACTGCGGGATCCCTTTGAAGGTCATCGATACGCACGAATTGCAATCTGATGCGTATGTCCGCAATGATTCGAACCGGTGCTTTTACTGCAAAGACGAGCTTTTCAACGTCATGGGCCGGTTGGGAAGTACCCTCGGATTTTCAGCTATTGCCTACGGGATGAACGTGGATGATCGCGGCGATTTCCGGCCTGGACAAAAGGCCGCGGCCGAGCATCAGGTGATAGCTCCGCTTATGGAGGCAGGGCTTACAAAACAGGAGATTCGGACCTTGGCGCAGATAGAAGGTTTACGTATTTGGGATAAGCCAGCCTCAGCCTGCCTGTCCTCACGCATTGCCTACGGATTACCCGTGACTGAGGAAACTCTGACGCGCATTGAAAAGGCAGAAGCCTCGCTCTCCACTCTCGGGCTCAAGCAATTTCGTGTGCGTCATCACGGAGATCTTGCTCGAATTGAGATTGCGCAAAGTGAGATGCCACAGTTTTTAATGTTTAATATTTTCAGCAAGATAAGCAGCGATCTCAAATCTCTTGGTTATAAATACGTAACACTCGATTTAGAGGGATACCGCTCTGGATCTATGAATGAGTTGTTGCCCATCTCACAGATTGCGGGTGCTTCCGCCCGCGATAGCTCAAATGGTGTTCAGTGAAAATTGCTTATCTCGATTGCTTTTCAGGCATCAGCGGCGACATGCTGCTGGCGGCTCTTGTGGATGCAGGTGTGCCATTCTCTATCCTCGAAGAAGCTGTCAGCGCAGTTGGGTTGGAAGCCCATCTTCAACTGCACCGCGTAAATCGCAGCGGTATCGATGCCGCCAAAGTAGATGTGATATTGTCCACTGGTGAATCAGCGGAAATGCATGCTTCGGATCATGCGCGCGCTGCGGCAGATCACGATCATCCTCATGCCTCCGAAAATATGCACTCTCACTCCCATGAACACAGCCATGCACATCAAGAATCACATAAGCACGATCATCCGCACGGACGTTCGCTATCGGTGATTCAAAGCATGATCGGTCAATCGAACCTTTTACCGGGAGTGAAAGAAGTTGCACTGGAAGCCTTTCGCCTGCTTGGAGAAGCGGAGGCGAAGATCCACAATGTTCCAGTCGAAAAAATTCACTTCCACGAGGTCGGGGCAGTTGATGCAATAGCCGATATCGTAGCTGCTGCTGCCGGCTGTGCGTGGCTCGGAGTGAACCGATGGTTTTGTTCACCGCTCAATGTCGGCGGAGGTCACGTGCATTGTGCGCATGGCATATTTCCAGTGCCTGCTCCGGCAACACTTGAGTTGCTCCGTGATATGCCTGTCTATTCTGACGGTCCGCAAAAGGAGTTGGTTACTCCCACAGGAGCTGCGTTGCTACGCGCGCTGCAAGCATCTTCATCAAATTTTCCGACAATGCAAGTGCGTATGACAGGCTATGGCGCTGGCTCCCGGGACCTGGAGGTACGGCCCAATGTGTTGCGGCTTGTGATTGGAGAGACAAGTGGACGGCAACAATCTTCTGAACTGGGAGCGTCGATTGCAAGAGTAGGCGTCATCGAAGCCGCGATCGACGATGCAACACCGGAAGTGCTGTCCTTCGTGGCTGAAAGACTTCTTGCTACAGGAGCGATCGATGTCTACAGGACTTCGTTACAGATGAAGAAGGGAAGATCGGGGACGCAATTAACGGTTCTGTGCGCTCCCGAAATGTCTGGCGCAATACAGGAGCTTTTATTTGAAGAGACTACGACAATTGGTCTGCGCTATCGCGAAGAAGAGAAGATCAGCTTGCGGCGTGAATTCGTTACTGTGGAAACGCAGTGGGGAGAGATTAGGGTCAAGATCGCCATACGTGGAGATGGGAGCGTGATCAACGTGGCTCCTGAATTTGAAGATTGCCGGCAAATTGCAGAAGGCCGGGGTGTACCACTAAAGCAGGTAATGCAGGGTGCGGTGGCTGCATATTGGTTTAAGGATTCGTGCGCATGAATAGAGAACAACTGCATCAGTTGATGAGTGCTGTTGAAAGCGGAGAAGTCAGCCCAGAAGCAGCCTGCGACAGGTTGAAGACGTTGCCTTTCGAAGATCTAGGATTTGCTAAGGTAGATCACCACAGGCCTATTCGCACCGGCATGCCTGAAGTGATTTATTGCGAAGGGAAAACAACAGAGCAGGTGGCAAAGATATTCAACAGTCTTGCAGCATCGGGTGTGAATGTTCTCGCCACGCGCGCCAATGCTGAGCATCGTCAGGCAATATTTGCAGCAGAGCCACGCTCAGTTGAACATGTTGCCGCTCGTTGTGTAACTCTCAAGCAAAATGATCTGGCTCCGCGACCGGGCAGGATTGGCATCGTCTGCGCTGGAACCAGCGACCTTCCGGTTGCCGAAGAGGCGCGTGTAACAGCGGAGCTAATGGGCAACCAAGTCGATCTTGTGGCCGATGTAGGCGTCGCGGGCTTGCATAGACTGTTGTCACAACATCATCGGTTGCAAGAGGCATCCGTGCTCATCGTGTGCGCTGGTATGGAAGGGGCGCTTCCTTCGGTTGTTGGTGGACTGGTGGGAGTGCCCGTGATTGCTGTTCCAACCAGTGTGGGATACGGAGCCTCCTTTGGTGGATTGGCGGCGCTTTTGGGTATGCTGAACTCGTGCTCACCAAACATTGCGGTTGTGAATATCGATAACGGATTCGGTGCCGCTTATGTGGCGACGCTCATGAATCGTGCATATTAATCAGCTAGTTCTTAGTTCCACCTTCGTGCTCATGGCTTGAAGGAGAGAACATCACGCATGAGAAAACCGAAGGTCGCAGTACTTGGGCTTGGTATAGCAGGAAGCAGCATCGCCGCGACACTGGCTACTCGTGGATACTCCGTTGTCGCCTTTGAACAATTCGTTCCTCTACATGAACGCGGATCGTCGCATGGCGACACGCGCATCTTTCGCCGAGTACCTCATGAGGGTGCCGTATATGTCGAACTCGCTGAGAGAAGTTACGAGGGGTGGAAGAGATGGAATAGCACGGCGCAGGCTCAACTCTTCTGGGAGTGTGGGGGCATCGACGCCGGACCGGATGGCAGTCCTATGGTGCAGGCTGCCGAATCATTGTGCCGACAGTACGAACAGCCATTCGAACTGCTTGATGGAAGGGAATTCAATCGTCGCTATTCCTATTTCCGGCTGCCTGATGCGTGGAGGGTTGTGTATCAGCCAGCAAGCGGTGTCGTATGCCCGGATGCAACGAGAGCCTTTCTGCACGAAATGGCTCGCAATGCAGGTGCGCGGCTTGTGCACGATGCCCGTATTCTCGATATAGTTGCCTCGTCTCATGGAGTGCGCGTTCGCACAATTTATGAGCAGGTTGACTGTGATGTGCTCATCGTTGCAGCGGGCAGTTGGCTGCCCAGGATTTTTCCAGAGCTGCGAATTCCACTTTTTCCAGAACGCCGTGTGATTGCGTGGTACCCATTTCAGTGTCCTGCGGGATCTGCATTTCAGCGCTCGCCTGCTTTTGTTTTTGATTCGGGCGGAGGATGGTACGGAATGCCAACGCCAGACGGACAGATCAAGATTGGCCACGACAAGCATTTCAATGAGCCAATCGATCCCGAAGTGCCTGTGCGCGATCCTGACCAGCGTGATGCCGAGTTGCTCTCTGATTGCATAAAGCAGTATTTCAACGGAGTAGACAACGTGCCGGCCGCCATAAAGTCATGCATCTACACCAACACTACAGATCGGCATTTTCTCATCGATCGTCATCCAGATCACAAGAACATATTGTTCTTCAGTTGCTGCTCTGGCCACGGATTCAAATATGCGCCGGTTTATGGAGAGATCGCCGAGAGCATGTTAACGGGTAACACCTGGTCCGGCATGGATTTATTTCAACTGGATCGCCGATCTACTGCTATCACGCGTTTCAGCGATTGATACATCTTTACGACGATAACGCTCCTATTCTTTTGGTGTTTTGTCCGTTCGCCAGCTGACGACGTGATATTGAGCGGGAGTTTGCCCCACGTTGCGCAGGCCGTGGAGCACGTTGGACGCGTTCAAGATAACGGAGCCGGGCCCGAGCCGCTTCCATTGGCCATTGATAAGCGCCTCTACCGTGCCCGAATCAACCAGGATCAGCTCTTCATTGGGATGGTGATGCGGAGGATGTGAGGCCATGCCAGGGTTAAGAGTCGTCACGTGCATTTCAAGTTCATCAAGTGTCGCAGTTGGACCTTTGACGATAGAGCGTACTTCGCCCACGGGCGTCTTCTTCGTAACGAGAGTATTCCAGTCCCACGCCGTCTCGCCAATAATAGGACTCGCCGCATCAGCCATTGCTAAGGCAGTTACGGTCAAGGCTACAGTCGCCACGCAAATTGCGAAATCGCGTCTAGTAAACATCGAGCCTCCATCGAAAGGGTTGGCATTGCATTCCAGTAGTCAAAATCTTCAACTTCCGTGAGCCGGAATCGAAGTAAAAATATCATGTGCTTAAGTGGACCATCGCTGCGTTGCGCTGCGCCTTGATTGCGAGTTCAGCGGCCAGCAGGCACTGCGCCTGATCCTGCGCGGTGTGAGTTCGATTAACGATATCGGAGACAAACTGAGGACCGAAGGGAAGAGTCACGTTATTGCAGTCGATGTAGCGCGCTTGATGCTTATCTACTATGAACAGATTGTTTCCAGTCTTGCTGACTGCGACGTTGGTGTATTTGCGGACTTCGATATAGCCCTCGGTTCCAAGCACAAACAGGCGTCCATCACCCCAGGTTCCCAACCCATCAGGCGTAAACCAATCAAGCCGGACATAGCCAACGCCCCGATTGCCGCGCAGCATCATATCGCCGAAGTCCTGAAAGCGGGGGTGTTCGGGATGTGCCACATTTGCAATCTGTGAGGCGACTACTTCGGCATCTGTGGAGCCGGTGTAGTAGAGAAATTGATCCACCTGATGCGAGCCGATATCGCAAAGGATGCCACCGTATAAGTCTGGATTCCAAAACCAATCTGGCCTGCTGCCACCGCCACCAGCGTCGCCTTGGTGCTGATAAATCTGATGAGGAGCGATGTTGATCGTTTGAATGACGCGACCAATTGCACCGGACTGGATCAACTCGCCGGCCTTAACGGCTGCTCGCACTTCAAACCGCTCACTGTACATGATTCCGTAGATGCGATTAGTTTCCGCAATCGTTTTACGCACCTCGGCAAGTTGTTCCAGAGTGGTTATGCCCGGTTTGTCGCTCAGATAGTCCTTGCCGTGGCGCATAACTCGAATACCGAGAGGAGCGCGGTGACTCGCGATGGTGGAGCTGAGGACAAGCTGAATGGAGGCATCGTTTAGGATCTCGTCTTCGGATCTGACGATCTTGACGCCGGGGAATCGTTTGATGAACGTCGCTAGCTTCTCTGGCTCCTCGCCATAGGCGGCGATGAGAATACCTCCGCCTCGCTGAATGGCGCCGACCATTCCGTAAATATGATCGTGGCTCATGCCACAAACGGCGAACTTGATGGAATACTTCGGAACTGCATCTTCAGCGGGATCGGGTGATGCAACTTCGCACGTTGTGCCAGAGTGGGCTGGATGGGAAGAAAAGCTACCTTCGGGTAGGGCGCTCAATAACCCTGTCGCGCCGACGGTGCGAAGAAAGATCCTGCGGCTCAGACCATTGGTATGCATAGTGTTGTGATCACGTCTGCAATAGAGGCCACCCGCTCCTTTGGAGCAAAATGGCAAAGATAGTTTGACGCTCGCGATACATTAGTTGCGATCTCAAACTAAAATTGCAGACAGCAAGCACTCTATTCCAGTCAATGTGACTTTAGCAATCACTCTTCCATTGAGATTGTCGCAACTGGCGGCGCCGTAGCCGAGAAGCTTGCTCGGCCCTCTCCTCGTCTTTCGATAGACTCATATGGCTAGTAGTGATTGAAACCGATTTCGATCCGAGACAGATTGTGCATCCGCGAAGGGGACAAAGACATGGCAGAAGCGGTTCGTGTGGGCATTGTAGGGGCGAGGTTTGCGGCAAGTTTTCATTACGATGGTTTACGGCGCGTTTACGGAGTTCCAGTAGAAGTCGTCGGTGTCTATTCAAAAACCACTGAGGCATGCGAAGCCTTTGCTAAAGCGCGAGGGCTTAATACTTTTGCGAGCATGGGTGAACTTTGCTCTGCAGTCGATGTAGTCGATCTATGTACGCCCCCTTCCACGCACGAACAACTAGCGACTCAGGCCTTCCAAGCGGGCAAGCATGTGGTTATCGAGAAGCCACTTACGGGCTGCTTCGGTGCGGGTATCGAGAAGTTTCGCGGGAATACTCACTCGAAAGAAGAAATGCTTCGCGAAGCAGTGGGAAGTTGCGAACGGATTCTGTCGGCTGCACGGGCAAGCGGCAAATGCGCTTGTTATGCCGAAAATTGGGTATACGCACCTGCAGTACAGAAGGAGCGCGAGATTATCGTGGGCTCCAGTGCACAGATTCTATGGATGCTGGGAGAACAATCACATAGTGGATCACATTCACCGTATTATGGTTCCTGGCGGTTTTCAGGCGGCGGTTCGATGGTAGGCAAAGGGTGTCACCCATTGAGCACGGCGCTGTATCTGAAACGCGTGGAGGGTCAGTCTCGCAACGGAGTTCCTATACGTCCGGTGAAAGTCAGTGCGCGTACCCACGAGGTCTCGCGGCTGAAAGAATATCGCGACGAAGGCTTTTTACGAACCGAATATGAAGATGTGGAAGACTATGCGCAGATGCACATCGTCTTCTCCGATGGCACTATCGCAGACATTTTTGCTTCGGAACTAGTAATGGGCGGAGTGAACAATTGGCTCGAGGTGCGTTCCAATAACCATCGCACACGGTGCAACCTCAATCCGATAAACGCACTGGAAACCTACAATCCTTGTGAAGCAGGATTCAGTAACATCTACGTGACAGAAAAGATCGGAACGAAGCAGGGCTGGAGCCATCCGGCTCCGGATGAACCGTGGATGCACGGCTATCCGCAGGAATTTCAGGATTTTGCGGAGAGCATTTACTACGGCCGAGAGCCCGCTTCAGGTCTGGAACTGGCGCGTGATACTATTGCGGCCATCTATGCCGGATACCTTTCTGCGGAACGCAATGGTGCTGAGGTCCATGTTCCCTTGTAGTGAACAGTCGCTGTTCGCTACTTTGCAGGGCCTCGATCGCAGGGTCGGCAGTGCGTTGGAGATCGAGTGGTGCGTTGGGTAGGTAAAGTCAGCTTCGGTACGGCGTTTATCATTGCATGTCACATATATATATGTTCTCCGCTGTTAGGCCTGCAGCAGGCAACGCAGGATTCGGCATCGAGTCAGCCAACCTCTGTCAACGCGCATAAAGCATCAGCGACGGCGAGCGGCTTCGTGGATTCCGGTACTGTCATATTTGAAGATGTGACAAAAGCGTCCGGTCTCTCAAATTGGAAGCATGTCATGGGAGCGGCGGACAAGCGGCTAATCATCGACACCAACGGCTCAGGTCTTGGATTGATTGATTACGATAATGACGGTTGGCTCGACATCTATCTCGTGAATGGATCAACGTTCGCGGCTGAAGACGGAAAAGAAACTCCCCCTCATGCAGCGCTTTTTCACAATAATCACGACGGCACCTTTACGGATGTTGCCGCGAAGGCTGGAGTGACGAATGATCGATGGGGCTTCGGTGTAGCGATTGCTGATTATGACAACGACGGCTGGCCCGACATCTTCGTTGCTAACTGGGGCAAGAATCGTCTGTACCACAACAACCACGATGGCACCTTTACAGATGTTGCAGAAAAGGCAGGCGTGACGCTGGGCAACTGGTCTGCCGGTGCTACGTGGGGTGACTACGACGGAGATGGTTTGCTGGATGTGTTTGTCACGGGATATGTCCATTTTGACCGCAACAATCTGCCTTACGAAAAGACCGAGGCCACAGGGTATTCCTACTGTGAGTTTCGCGGAGAACATGTTATGTGTGGTCCCCGCGGACTGCAGGGAGAACCGGATCACCTCTTTCATAACAACGGCGATGGTACGTTCACTGACGTAAGCGTGAAGGCGGGTGTTTCTGATCAGGTCAATAAATACTATGGAATTACACCGCTCTTTGCAGACGTAAACAATGATGGCAAGCCAGACCTGCTCGTCGCCAATGACTCCACTCTCAGCTACCTGTATTTGAATCGCGGTAACGGAACATTTGAAGATGCAAGTCTCTCATCTGGATTCGGCCTTAATGAAGATGGCAGGGAAGTTGCCGCGATGGGGATCGCCGTCGGCGACTATCTGAACAACGGCAACCTCGACTTTGCCATCACCGATTTTTCCGATGAAGAGAAGCTGTTGATGAAGAATGACGGCAAAGGCGCGTTTACTGAGGCATCCTTTGCAGCGGGTCTTGGTCATAAAACAGTTCCGTTTCTGGGTTGGGGCGATGGATTTCTAGATTTCGATAATGACGGTTGGCTCGATCTCATGTTTATCAATGGTCATATATATCCAGCGGCAGATCGTCTGGATTGGGGTACATCCTATGCGCAACGCCCGGAGCTGTTCCGCAACATGGGTGACGGCAAATTTGAAGAGGTGCTTCCGGTTAAAGGCTCGGGTTTAGCGCAGATCGTTTCGGGGCGGGGCGCCGCTTTCGGCGATCTGTTTAACAATGGCAAAATAGATGTTGTGATCAGTCCAATCGATGGCCCACCGGTTTTGCTCAAGAACGTGAATCCCGACCATCATCATTGGGTTGAATTAAAACTGATTGGCGGCTCAAAAAGCCCGCGTGACGCTGTGGGCGCGACCGTTTACTTGAGCGCAAATGGAATGAGGCAGCGTCAGGATGTCTTAAGCGGGGGTAGTTATTCCTCTACAAACGATCCTCGTGTTCACTTCGGTCTAGGCGATTCGACATCTGCAGCCTCTGCGGAAATACACTGGCCTTCGGGGGCAACGGAGAAGATCGTATTGCCGGCTGTTGATCGGATATACACCGTTACAGAAGATAAAGGGATTACAGCGAGTCTTTGTGAGGACAACCCATGTTCAGTCGCTATCTCGGCTATTGCTCCAGATCCCCGACGGGGCAAACCGTGAGGCGACATGCATTCCTGAAAACCGGGGCACTTTCGATTGCGCTAACCGCGGTCCTGCATATCAATGCAGATTGCCTCATCGGTCAGATCAAAGGCAGTGCGGGTTCCACTTCAACCAGTTCAGAAGATGTGCCGGGTAAGTTCGTCGATATTACTGCTAAAGCAGGCGTCCACTTCCTCCATGTAGCTCCCCATACTTCTCGCAAATATCTCATTGAAACGATGGGATCTGGTGCGGCGCTTTTCGACTGCGACAACGATGGCCGCCTTGATCTCTACCTGCTCAATGGAGCTCCTTACACAGATCCAACCCCCAAGGGATTTATTCCTAAAAAGAGCGGCCCACAGGATTGGAACCGCATGTACCATCAGAAGTCCGATGGAACGTTTGAAGACATTACCGAGAAAGCGGGGCTCGAGGGAGTCGGTTATGACATGGGCGTGGCTGTGGCCGACTACGACAATGACGGCTACGAAGACATTTTCGTAACTGGCTATGGCGGTAACCGGCTTTACCACAACAATGGCAACTGCACTTTTACCGATGTGACGGAGAAAGCAGGTGTCGCGGGAAGTGGCTGGTCTACCTCGGCTACGTGGATCGATCTAGATAACGATGGTCGGCTCGATCTCGTCGTCGACCGGTATGTGACGTGGGACTGGGACGATGTGTGGTGCGGCGAGCACCGCCCAGGCTACCGAGGGTATTGTCATCCCGATGTCTTTCCCCCCATCACCATGCTCGCCTACCACAACGATGGCAACGGCCACTTTACAGAGATCACGCACAAGATAGGTCTTGACAAGCCAGCAAAGGCGCTGGGGATTGCCATAGCAGATTATGATCACGATGGGCTTACCGATATTTTCGTTGCCAATGATTCGATGCCCGAATTCCTGTTTCATCACAAGGCGGACGGTACGTTCGAGGAAGTAGGCCTGGAGTCGGGTGTTGGCGTCAACGCAGATGGGCAGACCTATGCGGGGATGGGCATTGATTTTGCAGACTACGACAACGATGGCTGGCCCGACATTGTTGTGACTGATCTAGCCAATCAGCGGTATGCCCTCTATCGAAACAATCGCGACGGAACCTTCGATTACGCGACTCCGCAAAGTGGCCTTGGCAACATTACGCTCTTGCACTCCGGTTGGAGCCTGCGATTTTTCGACTACGATAACGACGGCTGGAAAGACCTGCTGATCGCCCAGGGGCATGATCTCGACACGATCGAGAAGACGATGCCTCAGCTTCATTACAAAGAGCCGATGATGCTTCTTCGTAACACCGGCAAGCGCTTTGTCGACGTTTCATCGACTTCGGGGGACATCTTTCATGAGGCGTGGGTGGGCCGTGGCATGGCGATCGGCGATATTGACAACGATGGACGCATCGATGCTGTCGTTACCACCAATGGCGGCCAGGCATACATGCTTCACAATGAGACGAAGTCCACCAATCACTGGATCACCCTCCATCTGACAGGGCACACCAGCAACCGGGATGGTATAGGTGCTGTGGTGAAGATGACTACTTCTCAGGGATCGCAGTGGGTTACCGCGACGACCTCAAGTGGCTATTTGTCTGCGAGCGATCCGCGGGTGCATTTCGGTCTTGGGGCGAGTCCGGTTGCGGATACGATTGAAATTCGCTGGCCGAGCGGAATCGTCCAAACACTCAAAAATGTTCAAGGCGACCGGCAGATACAGGTAGATGAACCATCGGCGAGTTCGGAGTCACGGCCGCAGAGCAGACCCTGATTTTCTTGCTTCTCTTGCTTTCGCTTTTTTGTAGAAAAAAACTAAGAGAATCCAACTTCTTGTAGCTTCAGGGGATCTGGATATATGTTATTTATAATCTTATACTTGCAGTAAGTAAATGCACGCGTCAAAAGGCGCTCCTTGTCTTTTTTTTAGGCTCAGGCAACCTTCTTGCGATTGGTGGTTCTTGATTATAAAAATTCCTTGACAGTCGATTTTTGGGGCAAGTATAGTTCCGCAGTGGAATCGGTACCACCATGAATGGTATCGATTCCACTGCGGAGCAGCGAGCGTGATAGGTATTTGAGCAGTCGTTGCCCGTGTTCCCATCCACGTTTGAACCAGAACTGAGATGTATGCAAGGAGATCCAGTGAGACACATTCCCATACCCAAGGAGCGCCAGCGACGACGTCTGCCCAGCCCACAAACATGGGCGGCATTCGCACTCGCAGTAGCTTTCGGTTTTCTAGCTCTGATGGCTCCGCGGACCGCCTCCGCGCAGGCCAGCTCGGGCGTAACCGGTACAGTCACTGACAGCAGTGGTGCCGTTATCTCGGGCGCCAGCGTAACCATCACCGATGAATCAACTTCGGTGACTGCTCATACCGTGACGGAAAGCGCCGGCACGTATTCGTTCAGAGGCCTTAATCCTGGCAAGTACAAGATAAGCGTGGACGCGCCTGGATTTAAAAAGGCAGTGAAGAGCGATGTGACGCTCGAAGTTAGCCGAGAAGGCACTGTCGACTTCACTCTATCGACAGGCGCCACTACCGAGACTGTACAGGTCACAGCCGATCAAATCGCGCTGAACACCACTCAGCCTGAATTGGGCAGCACCATCGAGCCTGTGGTCGTCGAAGCGTTGCCTTCTGAGGTTTCAGGGCGCGGCCGCCAGATCGATTCTTTGCAGTTCCTGGCCCCCGGCGTGACGGGCAGCACGTTCTCCCACCGCGTTAGCGGCGGCGCCGACTTTGAAGAAGAAATTGTCTACAACGGCATCCCGGTCCCGCAATCGGAGACTGAAGGTTATACCACCAACTACGATCCGCCGTACGACTTCGTGCAGGAGTTCCGCGTTGAGCGCACCACATTCTCGGCGCAGTTTGGCCTGGGGCAAGGCGCGCTGACGTATCAGATGAAATCGGGTACAAACCAGTACCACGGCAACGCGTTTGAAATCAACCGTAACAGCTTCTTTGACTCGGTTGGCTTCTTCAATGGTCCAAACTTTAACTCAGCCAACGTCGATGACAAGGCGCCTGTTGACCACGAAAACAACTATGGCTTCTCGGTTGGCGGTCCCATTCGCATTCCTCACCTGTACGATGGCCGCAACAAGACCTTCGGCTATTACAGCCAGGAGTGGTACAAACAGAACACCGAAAATCTTACGAACGGCACCGTGCCGACTGTGGCAGAGAAAACCGGTGACTTCTCCAATTACTTGGGAACTAATAAAGCGGGTGACCAGATCGTTGTCCCCATTTATGACCCAACGACTGGCAAGCAATTTCAGTGCAACGGCGTACTCAACGTCATCTGCCCAGATCGCATCAGCCCCATCGCTGCTTCTCTGCTTCAATACATTCCCGATCCCGACAATTCGGGCACGGGAGTTGGTGGACAGACCAACAACAAGAACTTTGTACCTTTCATCTCTCCGCAAATCCAGCACATCTGGGGTTTCACGGTAGACCAGACGCTCACTCCAACCCAGAGCCTGCACTACTCGGAGTGGCGCAACACGTTCCACAATTACGGCTTTGACAACGCCCCTATCGTGCAGCCATTCGGGAACCCAGTCAATCCGCTGGAGAGCCTGCGATATTACCCGAACGTCGGCACTGTTTTCTTGCTGAACTACAGCAACACCATCACGCCTCACCTCGTGATGACCGCTGGCGCTGGCTGGATTGGTGAAATCAACAACCAGTTCAACGTCAATAAGTTCGCTCCTGTGGCCGTGTTCTACGGCGTGCAGCAGGAAGACATCATGCCCAGCATCACCTTTGATGGCCAGCATGCAACGACTTCCTTCGGTACAGGCGGCTCGAACTCAGGTTCGGTCAACCGCAAACTGGGCCTTGCAGCCGTGAACAACTGGCTTTGGACCAAGGGCCGCAACACCTTCAACATCGGCGGTGAGGCTCGCCGCTCGTATCAGGACGATAACGAAGAGCAGACCGAGGGCGGACACTACGCTTTCAGCCAAAGAACAACGTCGATCGAAAATATCGCCGATCCCAACTTCAACAACTATGGCAGCTCCTTTGCCAGCTTCCTGCTAGGACTTCCGGACGAAGCAGACCGGTCCAATTCTCTGGAAGAGAGGCTGCGTAACTTCGACATTTCTCCGTATGTCATGGACGACATCAAATTATCGCCAAAACTCACCGTCAACATCGGTGTTCGTTGGGATATTCAGGTACCCTTTACGGAGAATCACAACCAGATTGTCTTCTTCAATCAGGACAATCCAGGAACAGATCCTTCAGCTATTGGACCTAACGGTCCCATTGCTGGATCGGCAAGCAAATTCGGAGACTGTACCGGCTGTGCAGGCTTCAATCGCGCCGATATTCACTGGGGACACTTCGGTCCGCGCTTCGGTCTGGCCTATAAGCTGAATGACAAGACCGTTCTCCAGGGCGGCTTTGCCATTGCCTTCCTGAACGGCGGCGCTTACGAGTACGGCACGAACAAGGTTGCAGTCAACGACGGCAATCTGCTCGTTGGTCAGTTCCACAGAGCCAGCTCTAGCACCTGGGTTTCTAACCCCGGATCTTGGGATATTACAGCGAACCAAATTACGCCAACCACCCCGGTGACTTTCGGTCCGGGCATCGGCGGAGGTAACCAGATCGAAGCGTTCAGCAAGAATGACGGTTACGCCCCCTACAGCCAACAGTGGAACATCAACCTTCAGCGTGAACTGCCATACAACATGCTGCTCACCGCAGCCTGGGTTGGCAACCGCGTTATCCATCTGCCTAGCCAGTTGAACCGCATCGATCAGATGGACCCTGCTTTTGATGCGCAATACGGAAATGTCCAGAGCAGTTGCAACCCGGGAACTTCGGTGCTGTCGGATAACTTCGGTCCTTACGATCCGATTCTCAATCCCTCCGGTTGTGCGGCCGCGGATGGCTTCTCCATGCCGTACACCAACTTCTACAACGACTTCGGCAACTCGTCTTCGGTAGCCCAGTCGCTGGTACCTTACCCGCAGTACAACTACATCTTCAACAACTTTGAAGCGAAGGGTACTGACTTCTACAACTCAGCGCAGATCGAAGTGGATAAGCGCTTCTCCAACGGTCTTTCCTTCCTCGCTGGCTATACCCTGTCACGGCTGATGGCCAACGCAAACAGCGGCTTCTCTAGCTTTGCCAATGGTGGCATAAACAAGTACAACCAGGGCGTAGAGTATACGATCGACAACAACGACGAGACGAACACCGTGAAGATCAGCGGAACTTACGAACTGCCGATCGGTCCTGGCAAGAAGTTCGTCAACAATCACAAACTGGGCAATGTCGTGGGCGGCTGGCAGGTCGGTTGGGTTCTCGACTATGAGTCGGGTACTCCTTTCGGGGTTGGTGAAAGCGGTACACCCTTCCCGAACGGCTTCAATCGTCCGAACCGCAACCCCGGTGTAGGTGTGCAAATCGCTTCCTATGACAGAGTGCGGGATTACTTCACCAAGCAGGGTGGTCAGGGTACTGGGCCATCGATGTTTAACTCGGCTGCCTTTAGTACTACGGCAACCCAATATGTGATCGGCAATGCGGTTAGAAACTACTCTGGACTTAGAGGAGCGCCATTACGACAGGAAGCCTTCAATGCCAGAAAGCATTTCTACATTGGAGAGAAGGTGCAGGCGATCCTCCAGGTAGACTACTTCAACGCATTCAACCGCACGCAATTCGGCGGACCGGACACTAACGCAAGCGACGGCACCTTCACCCAGGACACGTCCACGGGTTCAGGCCTCAGCAACCGTCAGGGTCAAGTCAAACTCGAGTTGCAGTTCTAAGCAACCGAAAGCAATTACGTCACATTCGTGACGCATGCTGTCTCCTTCCATACCGGACTGCCGCAAGGCAGTCCGGTTTCTTGTCTTTGGGGATCTCAAGTTTTCCGCCTGAAAGGCGGTGACGTCGCGCGAAAGGTCGGGTCCTGAAATTTACGAATCTACTATAATGGCAAGCTATGAAGAGGTACTGGGCACGAGGATCGCTCTATCGATTGCTGTCGTTCCTGACTGCGTGTTTTCTGATGATTTTCACGTCAACGCGTCTGGCTGCTCAGGGTGAAGATGAAGTTACTCCTGAGGTACAGCAACTCTACGCACAGGCAAAACAGGCGCAACAGCGTGGCGACGATACGACTGCGATAGAGAAATACAAAGCCATGCTGAAGCTGGCGCCGCATCTGGCTGCTGGTTATAACAATCTCGGAATGCTGTACTTCAATGAGCATGACTATACCCACGCTGCTGAGACGCTTAGACGCGGCCTGGAGTTGAACCCCAACATGCCATCGGCTTCGGCAATGCTCGGCATGAGCTATTTTCAGATGGGTGAAGATGGAAAGGCCGAGCCGCTTCTCATTAAAGCTCTCAAGGCGAAGCCCGATGATGACCAGGTTGAGATGCTGCTGGTACATGCTTTCATCAACGAAAAGAAGCTCGATGAGGCTACTTCGTATCTGAACAGCTTTCTGGCTCGCAATCCCAAGAATCAAGAGGCGTGGTATCTGCTCGGCAAAGCGTATCTACAGCTGTCGGAAAACGCACTCAAAAAGATCAATGAGATAGATCCGGACTCAGTCGTAGCGCATGAAATCACAGGTGAGATTGACGAAAGCATGCACAACTACGATCTCGCGCTGGTTGAATATAAGAAGGCAATCGATCTTGCGCCAAATCAACCGGGTACCCACATGCACATGGGTGATGCCTTCTGGAATATGAGTAAATGGGAGTCGGCGCAAGGCGAATTCCGAGCTGAGATCACAAACGATCCGAACAATTGCATGGCACATTGGAAATTGGCCGATGCGATTCTTGAGGGAAATGGCTCGAACGATGATGCCCTTAATGAAGCGAATAAAGCTGTCGAGCGTTGTCCTGCGCTCATGCAGGCTCGCGTAGATCGTGCCCGCGCGCTGGTCCGCCTCGGCAGACAGCCCGAGGCGCTTCCTGATCTGCTGATGGCCGAGAAAGATAGCCCTAACGAGCCATCAATTCATTTTCTTCTTGCCGCTGTCTATCGCGCGCAAGGCAAGAGTGCAGAAGCTCTAGCAGAGATGAAAACTTACGGGGCGCTCGATCGCGAGGCGCGCGCTACGGTGGCCACGCAGGCGCAAGAGGCAAACAGCATCAAGAGCACGTCTAAATAAACACATGTATCTGCGTCATGTAATCATTCCTGCGCTGCTGTCTTTATTGTGCGCGGCCTCACACAGCGAGCCGCCAAAGGCAACGTCTGTGCATGAAGCCGATGCGAAGTGCGCATCCTGCCATCGAGAAATTTATGACAGCTACTTGAAAACCCCGATGGCGAATGCCAGTGGTAGCGCGGCAGAGAACCTAAAGACGACGTCCTTTATTCATGCGCCATCGGGTATGAAGTACGTCGTTGGGGCCGAGGACGGAAAGGTCGAGCTCAGTTTTTACAAGCCATCTACTCCAGATCTAAAGACTACTGTTCAATTGGATTATTTTCTTGGCTCCGGGCATCTGGGGGTTACATATCTTTATCTGAAGGGTAAATACCTGTTTGAATCCCCGGTGGCTTGGTATGCCCGTAATAATGCGTACGATATGAAACCCGGCTACGGGCAGATTGCATACATGCCTCCGGCCCTCCCGATGGAGGCAAAATGTCTTCGCTGCCACATGAGTGCGGTTCAGGCAAGTGACGCTGGCACTTTCAATCGATACAGTAATCTGCCTTTTCTGCATACGGGCATTACTTGCGAAGAGTGCCATGGTGATCCACAAAGACATGTGGAGACACAAGGCAAGGCAGCTATCGTCAATCCAGTTAAACTTGCGGCCGAGCAGCGGGATTCCGTTTGCATCAGCTGTCATCTCGAAGGCGATGTCACTGTTGAACGCGCTGGGCAATCGGGTCTTAATTATCGCCCCGGCGACTCCATCTCGAAATATCTGACGTACTACGTTCGTGTTGGGGAAAATCTGACAACCCGCGGAGTTAGCGAAGTCGAGCAGTTAAGCGAAAGTACGTGTAAGAGAGTGAGCGGCGACAAAATGTCTTGTGTGACATGCCACAATCCACATTTCACGCCAACCGCAAGCGAGAAAATCGCATACTACCGCAGCAAATGCCTTTCCTGCCACACTCAGCCAGGCTTTGTTTCTACGCATCATCCCGAAAATCAGGATTGCACCAGTTGTCACATGCAGCGCCTAGCGGCAGAAAACATTCCTCACGTTGCATGGACAGACCATCGCATTCTGCGGGTGCCTGAGGCTTCAGATGTCGACCATGCTTTGAAGGGAAACATGACGCTGAAGGCCATTTTTTCTCCTGATGCCACTGCGCGCGATCAGGCTATGGCTTATTACCGAGCTCTTATGGAAGGTGATCAGTCATTTGAAACCACGGCATGGAATCAGTTGCGGCAACTTGAACCTCAGATTCAAAATGACAAAGAAGCTTTAGATGCTCTTGGTAATTTAGCCGCAGGAAGAAAGAATTTTGATGTTGCCCAGCGCTGTTTCGAGAGAGCCTTACAACTCGACGCAGTTGATTCAACGGCGCTCTCTAATCTTGCGGTTTTGTTTGCACGGCAGGGAAGAATTGTGGATTCGGAAGAATTATTACAAAGAGCCTTCGATCTCAATCCGGATGTGCCCGGTCTGGCAATGAACCTGGCAAGAGTGCAATGCAGTGCAGGAGACAAGCAGGCTGCAGTACAGACGTTGCAAACTGTAATCAGCTATAACCCGCAACAGGAATATCTGAAAAAGCAGCTCGACCCTGTTACGGGAATCTGTGGTGGAGAGGCTATCAAGTAGACGGCAATGCGACGGATTTATCAATGCTCGAACAGGTGTGTGATTCTTTTGATATTCGCAATGGCTCAGGGGGCTTGGTCACAATCGTCCTCTGATCAGCTTGCGAATGCGCGTGAGTACGCCTCTACAGGCCGGCTTGCCAATGCAGAAAATGCTCTTCACTCATATATCGCAGACAACCCATCCTCCGCCGAAGCTTATTTTCTACTCGGATATGTTCTTTTCCGCGAACAACGCGCCAAAGATTCCCTTGCAGCGTTTACTGAAGGTGCAAAGTATCAGCGACCAGGAGCAGGCGAGTTCAAAATAGTGGCATCTGATTACGTTCTGCTTGGCGCCTATAGTGATGCAGATAAATGGTTTTCTCAGGTCATTACGCAGAATCCGGATGATGCTGAGACTTGGTATTTGCTGGGTCGCACAAAATACAACGAAAATGACTTCAGCGCTGCGGCGACCAGTTTCGAGAGATCGTTGCAATTACGTCCAATGCATATAGAGGCGGAAAATAATCTAGGTTTGTGCTGGAAAGAGTTAGGCCAATTAGACAAGGCCAAAGCCGCATTCCAGTTGGCGATTGAGTGGCAAGGTGCTACACCGGCTGATGCGCAGCCATACCTTAATCTAGGGACGCTGCTCTCCGAGAATACAGACGAACCGGCGATGCGCCAGTCCCTCACTTATCTGGCCGAGGCAGAATCGCTGTCGCCCGATAATCCCAAAGTGCATGAAACGCTGGCAGATGCTTACTCTTCTTTGAAAAATCTCCCGCAAGCTCAGAGGGAGCTTGAAAAAGCGATTGAGCTTGCACCCGGAACCTCGGCATTACATTACAAGCTCGGGCAGATCTATCGAAAGCAGGGTATGCGTGAGCAGGCGCAGCAGCAGTTTGCCATCTGCGAAAAGCTAAGTAGTGCTCATTCCTCCAACAAAACCCCAAACCCTCTCGAACCGGATCATCCGAATTCAAAGTAGAAGCTTCCTGGTTAGAGCTTTGAGCGCTACGTTAGTAGTCCGAACTGTGTACAAGGCTGAGGGAGCGAGCAGGAAATCCGATGGTATCGTTTCCATTCTGTACTCATGGCTCGGTATAATTCGCGGAGACGTTCCGATGATGGCAGCATGGACGGAAACTGGGGACCATTGTCGTTCGCGTACTGGATCAGGAGATTTCACAATGAAGCAAGTGTTTGGCGTCGTGAAAAAGCGGCGCGGTTTTGGCTTCGGCCTGATGGCTGCCACGCTGTCGGCGATAGCAGCTGGAGCCTTGGTGAGCGTGGGTGCGCAGGCGCAATCGGCGCAGCAGGCGACCGAGATCGTCAAGGCTCTGGGCAGTGGCCCGCAGCTTGTGGTCACCAGGCTTTCCGAACTGGACAGCCTGCCTGCCGATGAGTGGCGGTTCCATGATGGCGACCTGCCGCACGGAGAGTCGACAAGTCTTGATGATTCTTCCTGGCAAACGGTGAACCTGCATTTCCAAACCGGTAAAGATGCCTCATGGTTTCGCCGCTGGATCGAGGTTCCGAAAGATCTCCATGGCTACGATCTCACCGGTACGAGAATCTGGTTCTCCTTCAGGGCAGACGCGGATGGCGCCATGCCGGAGATCATCTATTTCAACGGCCGTCGTGTTGCATTGGGAGAAGATCTGGAGCCGATCGTTCTCTTCGACAATGCCAAGCCGGGTGACAAGGTTCTCGTTGCCGTGAAATTGCTGAACAACAACGATAAGAAGACCTTCAATGGCACCGAGCTGAAGATCGACTTCGCGGAGAATCGTCCCAACCCTGAAGACATCCGCAAAGAGATTCTCTCCGCTGCACTCCTGGTCCCAAGTGTTTCCAAGAATGTTTCTGCCGACACGACAACGCTCCAGAAAGCTGTCAGCGATATCGATCTGAGCGCGCTTGATGCAAAGGATCAAGCTAAGTTTGATGAGTCCCTGAAACAGGCTCAGTCAGATCTGGATACTCTGAAGCCTGAGATACAGAGTGTAACGGCGCATATTACTGGTAACTCGCACATCGACGCAGCATGGCTTTGGCCATGGACTGAAACCGTTGATGTAGTGAAGAGGACCTTCTCAACTGCATTGCAGTTGATGAACGAATATCCGGATTACACCTACACGCAATCCGCTGCGGCGTACAACTCATGGATGGCGGATAAATATCCGGAGATCAACGACCAGATCAAGAAACGTATCAAGGAAGGTCGCTGGGAGGTCGTGGGCGGCATGTGGGTTGAGCCAGATCTGAATATGCCCGATGGCGAAGCTCAGGTACGGTCGATTCTTGTTGGCAAGCGCTTCTTCCAGAAGGAATATGGCGTCGATGTCCGCATCGGCTGGAACCCCGATTCGTTTGGTTATACCTGGCAGCTTCCTCAGATTTACAAGCGTTGTGGCATCGACTATTTCGTTACGCAGAAGATGACTTGGAGCGATACCAATCAGCTTCCATTCAAGCTTTTCTGGTGGGAATCGCCAGATGGTTCGAAGGTTCTCACCTACTTCCCGCATGACTATGCCAACAACAATCTGAACCCGGTTCGTCTCAGCTATGACCTGGCACAGGCTCGCGAGCGTGCGCCAGGCACGACCGAGATGATGGATCTCTATGGAATCGGTGACCACGGCGGTGGTCCGACCCGTTCGATTCTGGATGAAGGCGTGCATTGGTCGCAGCCGAATAAAGTAGCTCCGAAGTATCAGTGGGGCACTGCGCAAAGCTTCTTCTCCAGTGTTGAAAAGCAGATCGCGCCTGAGTCGAAGACTTGGGATTACACTTCGATTGCAAAGGGATATCAGTTTCCGGCGGCGCCGCCAGCAGGAGAGATCTCGATTCCGACGTGGAATAGCGAACTCTACCTTGAATATCATCGTGGCGTCTTCACCACGCAAGCCAATCACAAGCGCAACATGCGCAACAGTGAAGAAGAAGCGATTAATGCCGAGAAGTACGCTTCTCTTGCATGGCTTGATGGCAATCCATATCCCGGAGACCGCTTGACCGATGATTGGAAGAAGATCACGTTCAACGACTTCCATGACCTGGCCGCAGGATCTGGTATAGGCATTATCTACAAGGAAGCACAGGAAGATTACGACAAGGTTCGCCTCGACACGAACGATATCTCGGAGACGGCAATTAAAACGCTATCTTCGGATATCGACACAAAGACGACCGGTGAGCCGGTTCTCGTGCTCAACCCTTTAGCGTGGGACCGCTCAGGTGATGTAACGGTCGATGTGCAAATGGCTTCTCCCGCTACGGAAGTGTCAGTGCTCGATGCTGAAGGTCACGTACTTCCGTCCCAGATCATCAGCAAGGATGCAAAGACCAACAGTTTCAAACTTTTGATTCTAGCTGGCAAGGTTCCTTCGCTTGGATATAAGGTGGTGCATGTTGTTCCCGGTGTAAAACCGTACGCAAGCGATCTAAAAGCTGAGGGGTTGACTCTCGAGAATGCCAATCTGAAGGTTGTGGTCGACAAACAGAATGGCTGCATCACAAGCCTCTACGACAAGCGCACCCATTTTGAGTCGATCGCTGCGGGCAGCTGCGGCAATCAGCTGCAGACATTCAAAGATCTTCCGAAAGATTACGACGCGTGGAACATTGATCCTGGAACGCTCGATCATTACACCCCGATCGAAAATGTCGATTCGGTGGAGCTGATCGAGAAAGGACCGCTGCGCGCAGTGATTCGTGTAGCGCGCACCTGGCAGAGTTCCAAGTTCGTTCAGGACATCACGCTCGAAGCCGGCGCTGATGAAGTGAATGTCGTCAATGATTTCGATTGGCATGAGACGCATGTGCTGTTGAAAGCTGCGTTCCCACTGGCGGCCACAAGCAACGAGGCTACCTACGAGATCCCGTATGGCACGATCAAACGCGCGACAACTCGGAACAATAGCTGGGAGAAAGCGCAATTTGAAGTTCCGGTTCTACGCTGGGCTGATCTCGGTGACGACCAGCATGGCTTCAGTCTGATCAACAACTCGAAGTATGGCTATGACGGCGTAGGCAATATGTTGCGTTTGTCTCTGCTTCGTTCTCCTACATCGCCCGATCCTGAAGCTGATCGTGGTCATCATCACTTCACATACGCACTCTACCCACATGGCGGCGATTGGAAGCAAGCTCTCAGTGTGCGTCACGGTTACGAATACAATTACGTGCTCTCAGCTGCACAGGTTGAATCCCACTCGGGTAGTCTTCCCGCGGAGCATGCCTACGTGACTGTAAAGCCCGAGGACGTAGTATTGACGGCGCTCAAAAAGGCAGAAGATGCAAACGGGCTAATCTTCCGCGTGTATGAGTGGGCTGGCAAATCTGGCGATGTGACGATCCATGTTCCCAAGGGAGCCACTGATGCTACGGCCACGAATCTAATGGAGAAGCCAGAGGGCCAGCTCCTCAATGTTGTTGACGATACCGTTACCGTCCCCATTCACCCGTATCAGATTCTTACCGTTCGCGTTGATTACCCGACACAGAAGTAAGCAATCCCAAAAAATGAGAGGGCGTGGAGTCACCGACTGGCTCCACGCCCTCTTGTTGTATTTGAAAGAATCTTCTCCCCTAGATTGCTGGAGGAGTGCATCCGCAGGAACTGCGTTGGATCAGTCTCGTTTCCAAAGTGAGCCGTTTGGCTGTGCGTGCCCCGGTTGCATTTGCCGCTTTCCGGTCCGTCAGCAACAGATCAAATAAGAGTTCTGCAGACCGTCGGCCGATTTCCTCGGCGGGCTGTTGAATGACGCTGATAGAAGGTCGCAAGGTCGAGGCAAGTTCAAAGTCATCGAACCCCAACAGCGCGACAGTGTCCGGAACGCGGATATTGAACCGTTGCAAAACCTCGAAGGCAAAGATCGTGGTGCTATTTTTCGTTGAAAAAATAGCATCTGGCGGATTTGCCCCGTCCAGCAAGCTGAGAATGGCATATTCAGCGGACTTATAATCTTTCACCGATGCATCCAGAATGCAAGGCAGGTGTGCCGTTTCCATGGCTTTCCGGTAGCCCCGGATACGCTCATGAAGCGTATAGAGTGCCGACTCGCCAGTTAAACAGGCGATGCGCTTATACCCATGATCGATCAGATGCTTTGTGGCCGTGATAGCTCCTTTGTAGTTATCCACAACTACGGATGCGATCGAGGTGTCGGCAAGAGGACGGTCGATTGTGATGATTGGCATCGCGGCGTGAACGAGCACATCGCGCAAGGCAGGACTTTGTGAGTTGGCCGGCACGATCAACAATCCATCGACCCGATGACGAATGAGGACTTTCAGGCTGTCAAGCTCGGTCCGCGGGTCATTTTGGGTTGTGGTAACGATGAGCAGCGAATCATTGTTGCGGGCGATTGCCTGCGCCGCCTCAGCGCAACTCGAAAAAAATGGATCGGCGATCGAGGGAATGATCAGTCCGATTGTTTTCGTGCGTTGTCCTTTCAACGTACGGGCCGCCTGATTTGGCATGTAGCCCAGGGACTCAATGACCCGTCTGACGTGAGCCAGGGTTTCGGGACTGACTCGTTCCCCGCCATTGATCACCCGCGAAACGGTTGTCGTGCCGACGCCTGCTTCTCGCGCCACTTGGCTCAAGGTTGGATGCGTGTTCTTCTTTGTCATGCGAGATGTGTCCGTATCTCTTGCCGTATGACAAGTCTATTCGGTCTTGGTTCTGTTGGAAGCAAATGATTCGATCGATTGTGCACTCCATGTGGCCGGAGTTCGGCCATTTGATAACTATTACTTCCTGTGGAGTACGTCCTTTCGAAGGTCTAATCCGCGCGTTCGATTCATGGTCCGTACTTCGCTTTGTTTCTGTTCGAAAAAGAAGCTGCTTATCGCAGTATTTTTCTGCTTCTCGACACAGATCCAATCTGTGTGCCGAGGGATAGGTGATTGTGGTATCTTCGCACATGTGGTACCGTTTCCACGGGCCAATTTACGGTATGGACGAGGCAATTCCTGCGTGTGTCTTCCGGAAGGAGCGACCGTATCTTCTGGTTCCTCTGAAACTACCTAGAACGCATCGTTGCCGCACATGATCTTCCCTGATGCCCCGGAGTGGCCTTGAAGAAAGCGCAAGTACTGACGATAGGTGTAGACCTTGGTGGTACCAATCTAAGAATTGCCGCTTATATGCCTGAATTAGGCATCGTAGATTCTGTTGTTTTACCAACTCGTCTTCATGCTGGCCCTCTGGCTGTCGTTGATGACATGTGCGAAGTGGTTCACCGGTTCATCGACCAATACTCTGATGGAAGAGATGTGGTTGGCGTGGGCGTCGGCTCCCCGGGACCATTGGAGTTACCTGCTGGCCGGTTGCATCGTCCGCCAAATCTGCCAGGATGGGATGGCTTTGAGCTTCTCGCCGAAACATCGAAACGGATCGATCTTCCCGTCATGCTCGAAGGCGATGCGAATGTTGCAGCTCTCGCCGAGTATGAACGAGGATTGGGAAAGTCACTCGGTGTCGATTCGCTTTGCATGCTGACCCTCGGGACCGGGGTAGGCAATGGGATCATTCTGAATGGGAAAGTATGGCACGGGGCGAATGGCATGGGTGGGGAAGCTGGTCATATCACCGTAGTGCCTGATGGTCCGGTATGTGGCTGCGGCAACAACGGCTGTCTTGAAGCATGCGCCTCTGCAACCGCTCTGGTAAATGCGGCGGAGCGGTTGATTCAATCGGGCGCGGCTCCGGGTCTAGCGCGTCTCAAGGTTGCAGGCTCCGTGCTGACCGCTGCCGATTTGGCTGAAGCGGCAAAGCACGGAGATCCAGACGCGCAGCGAATCTATGCGGATATGGGACGCGCTCTCGGTCTTTGCATTGCAGACCTCATTAATGTGCTTAACCTGCCGCTTTATGTGGTGGGCGGGGGGGTAGCTAAGTCTTGGGACTTGATTTCGGAGTCGCTGTTTGAGGAACTAGATCGGCGTAGTTACGTTTACGCGTTGACGGCTCCTGGGAGACCGGCGGCAGGAGGCATCCTGGGTGGAGGGACTCGCGTTCTTCCCGCCAAGCTTGGTGCAGAAGCTGGTTTGCTGGGGGCCTGTATTTTACCGTTGCAGGTAACGAAAGATGTAGTCGTAAGTTTGTAGCTGCGGATGTGTGAGTGCTCTATTAGCTTGTGTAACTTCTAAGCGACTATTATGAGACAACCAGATATTCTCACATTTAGGTTTTGAAATGCCTTATAGGGTTTAGCGGAAAATCAAGCAGGTAAAGAAAAAAGAGAGCATGGGACTGATAGATTTAAAGCAATAATCAAGTGCCCGCTCGTAGGAACTTTAGCGAAGCATAATATTTCGAAAATGACTGTTTGCGATGTGAACAGTAAACAATTTGCAAAATTCAACGCTATTTCGCTAAATATCTAAGCCTTATATTGGTCGGGGCGGAGGGATTCGAACCCCCGACCCTCTGCTCCCAAAGCAGATGCGCTACCAGACTGCGCTACGCCCCGACGTGATGCTCTGCTGGCAAAGGCCGCAGAACCGTTCCTCTTTGATTGTACCCTGATCGCGTTTCTTAATGCAGCTTCGGCCAACCAACTTCAGATGCTCGCTTCTCGTCTGGCTACGATCGGAACAGCAACACAATCAGCCACGCCACCAGGATCAGCGGAATTGCAAAGAGTACGGTTATACCTGCTCCTAGAAGCAACAAAAATACCCAGTCTCGCCAAGTATGGCGGCGGGGTTCTGCAATCGAGCGAGTCAGCAATCGATAGTTGCGCCGGTTTGCTTTCCAAAAGACGTCAAACGCATCGCCCAAAATCGGAATTGTCCCGACGAGCAACCCGATCGCCACATTGATTAACATGCGGACGACTGTGACGTATGGCACACCGCGCACCCAGGCGGCAAAAGGGATAAGCAAGGAAAGCAACCCCGCAAGGACATCGCCTAATCCCGGGATCAGTCCGACTATTCCGTCGATGCCAAACCGGATATTGGTCCCTGGGACAACAAACGCCTCATCCAGCAGCACTTCCAATTGGCGCAAGCGTTCATTGCCGAGCAATCGTCCACCTCGACCCCATCGATCACTTCCGGCGGCGGATTCGGCCCTGATCTGAGGTCCTCCTGTTACCACGTGTTTTTTCCCTCCGAGGTTTGCAGGCGGCATTTCCATTCCTGCTTCGATGCTACAATCGATAAGTGCGCATGGCGGCTATAGTTCAGCGGCAGAACGCCTGACTGTGGCTCAGGATGTCGTGGGTTCGATCCCCACTAGCCGCCCCAATAGACACTCTCGGCGCACGACTCCTCAGCTCTCCCAGATGAATTTCAATTTCCCATGGCCAGCCTGATCCTGAAGGACACTCCTCAATCCAAGGCGAGCCCACGTATATCCGTTGCGGCCTGGCACTCGGAATTCCGTGTCTTGCCATGGCTTCGCTCCGGCCATGCTCAAACCTTGGTAGGTAATTTCTGGCGTCGTCAGCCATTCACGCTTGCTTCGGAAGCTATTCCGGTCGTGGTCGACCAAACAAACAATAGCCGCGTTTTGACCCACTGCCACTGGCAGCCGCAATCTGTCCGGGCCAGCCGCCTGACATTAGTTCTGCTCCATGGTCTCGAGGGATCGTCCAACTCCCGCTATATCACTGGTATTACTGCTCTCGCCTGGGCCGCAGGCTGCAACATCATCCGCATGAATATGCGTAACTGTGGCGGCACCGAATCCTGGACCCCGACACTCTATCATTCGGCTCTTTCCGGGGACGTAGCTGCAGTTCTCCAGCATTTTGTCGCCCAGCAGGCCCTCACGCGCGTCGCCTTGGTTGGCTACTCCATGGGCGGCAATCTCGTTCTCAAATGCGCTGGCGAGTTCGGCGAGAGTCATCCTGACTGGCTCCGCGCAGTTGTTGGTGTCAGCCCTGTCGTGGACCTGGCCGAAAGCGCCGACGCACTGCACGATCCGCAGAACCGCCTGTACGAGTGGCACTTCCTTCGCAACCTGATGAGCCGCTTCAGGCGAAAAGCCCAGCTTTTTCCAGAGATCTATGGCACCAGGTCCGCGCCCACTGTTCGCAGTATCCGCGAATTCGATGATTTAATCATGGCGCCTTTCAGCGGCTTTGCCGGAGCTGACGACTACTACTACCGCGCCGCCAGTGCCCGGGTAGTCGGCAAAATTGCCATTCCTACGCTTATTCTCCACGCACTCGATGATCCATTTATCCGTCTCACGCCAGCGACTCGGGTCTTACTTGAGACCAATCCATGGGTGACTCTTCTTGAATCCGCCCATGGCGGCCATTGTGCATTCCTCGGTCAGACTGATATCGCCTTCTTCCCAGCCAGCCGTCACTGGGCTGAAGCGACGCTCATCCGGTTTTTGATGGCGCAAGTCGGCCACGCTCATGGAAGCTGATTGGGAAATCGAGATCTCTCTCGAAACGCCGGTCATTGATGCGCACTGGTCCGGTTTTGTTGATCTGCGAACCCGTCCGGATATTGTCGCAACCCTTGAGGAAGTGCAGCACTTCCCGCCTCTCGGCATCATCCTGCTCCGCCTCAACGGCCCAAGTTCCGCAGATATTCCTAGCAAGCCGATCCTATTTTGGAGCGCCAAATGCGACCTCTGGACCCCCGAATCCATAGATCCCGACGAGATGGAGGCCAGTCCAGCTGAATCTGCTTTCGTACGTGCTTGTTACATCGATCTTATTCCCGAAGACGACACGCTATTTGCATCCCTTCCCAGCCTCGAATCACATGCCCGACGGATTGTTGCCTATCTCCGTACCACTCCCGTTCGTTGCAGCCGTGTTGACCTCGTTCTTCGCCAGGCGGTTACAAGAGACAGCCGTGGTTTTGGCATCACCGCATACACCACCGTTTGCGGCTCCGACGGCGCTGTCGCGGAACAGGCTCTGGAGACTGCCCTTGATGCTCTCGTTGAAGCTATTTGCAGCGTCAAAACGTCATAGCCCCGCACGAACGATACAATAACGAGTGTCGAGCCATGGGCGAGTAGCTCAATTGGATAGAGCATCAGCCTTCTAAGCTGAGGGTTACAGGTTCGATCCCTGTCTCGCCTACCATTCTCTGACCCCGGTGATTTACTGTGGTTCCTTGGATTTAACTATGCCGAAAAAACTTGCCTTGGATTCCGTACTGCGTCTGCTCTCGGTAGCGGCGCTCGGCTCGATTGTCACGCTTCCCAACCTTGCCGCTGCGCAGAATCTCACGAATCAGGATATCCTGCATCCCTCGAAAGACAGCTGGCCGAGCTACCATGGCGATTACACAGGCCGCCGCCACAGCAGCCTGACGCAGATCAATGCGCACAATGTGCATGATCTAACGCTGGCTTGGGCGTTCCAGACGGATCAGCCCGCCACGATCAAATCATCGCCGCTTCTGGTCGATGGCATTTTGTATTTCAGTGTTCCGGATAATGTATGGGCTGTGGATGCCCGATCCGGCCACATGATCTGGCATTTCAACCATCCCACTACTGAGGGAGACCACATCGGCCACCGTGGAGTGGCCATGTACAAAGATTCGCTCTTCTTTGTCACCCCGGATGCGCACTTGATCTCGCTGAATGCCAAGGACGGCACAATCCGCTGGGATAAGGTCATTGCCGATGTGAAAAAGGGCTATTGGTCTACAGTTGCTCCGCTGGTGGTGCATAACCACGTCATTGTCGGCGTTGGCGGCGATTTAGACAATATCACTGGTCTTCTAAGGTCTTTCGATCCGGAGACTGGAGAAGTGCAGTGGGAGTGGGATGCGACGCCACCGCCAGGCACGCCGGGAAAGACAACTGGCGGCATGACCTGGATCACAGGCACCTACGATCCTGAGTTAAACCTGCTCTACTGGGGGACCGGCAATCCTACCCCTGTGCTCAACGGCAAGCCGCGTCCAGGAGATGATGAGTGGACCTGCAGCATCGTTGCACTCAACCCGGATACAGGTAAACTCGCCTGGGGATTTTCCGCATCGCCGCACGACACGCACGATTGGGACGCTGTAGAAGTTCCAATGCTGGTCGACGCCAACTTCCACGGCCAGCCGCGAAAGATGCTGATGCAGAGTTCGCGCAATGGCTATTTCTTCGTTCTCGACCGTACCAACGGAAAGAGCCTGCTGACTACGCCTTTTGGACCGGTGAACTGGGCTCTCGGGATCGACAAGGATGGCCGTCCTATTCCTAATCCAGATAAAGAGCCCAAGCCAGATGGCCGCCTGATCGCTCCGGATGAGGGCGGCATGACAAACTATCGGTCTCCCAGCTTCGATCCTAAGACAGGACTGTTCATTGTCGACGCTCATCCGAGCTGGAGCGTGTATTTTGCCAAGCCGGCCGATGGCGATTATGGGTGGGCAGGCGCCGACTACGGCCTCTGGGGCAAAGGTGTGATTGAAGCCATCGATTATCAGACCGGCAAGATTCGCTGGTCGCATGATGTTGGCCGGGGCGGTTCTGGGGCCGGTGTGCTGACAACCGACTCGGGACTCACCTTTACAGGTGATGGTGAAGGCAACTTTATCGTTCTTTCCACTGACGACGGCAAGACGCTTTGGCATGCAGGCACAGGCTCCGGCATGCAGACGTCACCCATCACATACGAACTCGATGGGCGGCAATATGTGCTGGAGGGTTCGGGAAGTGTGATGTTCGCGTGGGCACTGCCGCAGAGTGTTGCGGGAAGCGGTGCACATTCTTCTGAGGCCCGCGGTTCAAGGTAACTCGGAACCTATCTTCCATAGGAAAGGTCCATCGCGTGGTGGGCCTTTCGTTTTGTGATGGACCTTTCGTTTTTGACATTCATCTTGTCTGCACATCTTGCTGAGTATGCCGAACATCCAACGGATCGAGTTCGACAGATCGCACAATTGTTTCTGGAGTAGCTTTGATGGACTATGTAAACCTTGGGACGACTGGTGTCAAAGTCTCACGCCTGTGTCTGGGCATGATGACCTACGGTGCCAAATCGTGGCGTGAGTGGGTGCTGGAAGAGGAAGAATCCAAGCCGCTGATCCGCCGCGCTGTTGAGGCTGGCATCAATTTTTTCGATACAGCCGATATGTATTCGCTCGGTGTCAGTGAAGAGATCACTGGACGCGCACTGAAAGAGTTCGCAGGACCGCGCGAAAACCTTGTCATCGCGACGAAAGTTTTCAACCCGATGTCAGACAATCCCAACGATCGGGGTCTTTCGCGCAAGCACATACTAACCGCGATCGATAAGAGCCTCAAACGCCTGGGAACCGACTATGTGGATCTCTACCAGATCCATCGTTTCGATCCCCGCACTCCCATCGAAGAAACCGTCGAGGCTCTCAACGATGTGGTGCGCGCAGGCAAAGCGCTCTACATCGGTGCGTCTTCTATGTACGCATGGCAGTTCCTCAAGATGCTTGAAACGCAGCGCAGCCATGGTTTCGCACGTTTCGTGACTATGCAGAATCATTACAACCTCGTCTATCGCGAAGAAGAGCGCGAGATGATTCCGCTCTGTCTTTCCGAAGGCGTCGGCTTGATTCCCTGGAGTCCGCTTGCCCGTGGCTTCCTGGCTGGCAATCGCAAACCCGATGAGGACAAGAAGCAAAGTGAAACCACGCGGGCCCGCACAGACGAGTTCGCACACAGTCTTTACTACCGTTCGTCGGATTTCACTGTAGTCGATCGCCTGTCAGAGATTGCTCAGGCTCGTGGAGTCAAGAATGCGCAGGTCGCCCTGGCATGGATTCTCTCCAGGCCCGGCGTGAGTGCTCCCATTATCGGCGCCAGCAAAATGTATCAGCTTGAGGACGCACTTGCCGCGCTCAGCACTCAACTATCTCCCGAGGAAATCGCTCGGCTTGAAGAGCCGTACGAGCCGCATCCCGTGCTAGGCCACAGTTACCGCTGATTATTGAGCACTAAATAGCAGGGCAGGGAATCGGGGATGCGGCAAAGCTTATTGTCTGATCGCGTCCTCGATTGCCTGTGACAAATGCTCGAAATCTTTTGGGCCATTAAATCGTTCATCGTTCACGAAGAACGTCGGTGTTCCATTCACGCCGCTGCGCACGCCTCCGGCAAAATCGTCCCGCACACGCTTCAAAAATACCTGTTGTTGCAGAGCATCCCGCAAGTCTGCGAGTTGAAGCCCGCACTGTTCCCCAATCTCCGCGTAAAGCGCATCTCCCAGCCGCAACTGGTTTTCAAGTAGTAGGTCATGAACTTCCCAGAACTTGCCATGCGCACCTGCAAACTCCGCTACCTGAGCAGCATTCTCAGCTTCAGCATGCAATCGGGTCATAGGAAAGTTCCGGAAAACAAATCTGAGCTGCGATCCGAAATGCCGCTGCAAGCGCTTCACCAGAGGATAGGCCGCGCCGCAATTCAGGCACTGATAGTCTCCATACTCCACGAGTGTGCAGCGCGCGTCAGTCATGCCCTCCGCATGATCCTCTTTACTGACAGGAACTGTAAGCTTTGGCATCAATTCCTCTATGCGTGGCACTCTAAGGCAGTTCTTCAAGCGCTTGCAGAATGCCCTCTGCCCCCGGATTTTCGCCTAGAGGAGCGCAATAGCTCCAGCGAATCACTCCGTCCTTATCGATAACGAACAGCGCTCTCTGTGAAAAGCCAGCCGGTGCGAAGTAGGCTCCATAACTGCGTGAAACCGCACCCTTCGGCTCAAAGTCGGCCAACAAAGGAAACTCGAGCTTATGATCCTCCGCATAAGCCATGTGGCACCACGCACCGTCGACCGAAATCCCGATCAGCTGTGCGTCGTGACGCTGAAACTCCGGGAGTATCTCGTTATACAGGGCCATCTGGTCTCCGCAAACCGGACTCCAGTCAGCGGGATAAAAGGCGAGAATCACCGGTTTTCCTCGCAGATCGCTCAGTTTCAATTTGCGGTCAGGGGTAACCGGCAGCTCAAAATCCGGCGCCTGTGTTCCTGGTGTCAGCAATTCGGACATAATGGTCTCCACCGATTACTCAGCGTGAATCCTAATTAAACGCGGACCTCCCTAATCTCCGCAAGCCGCTCGTGGAATCATGCATTGCCAGAATCTTCCAGTCCTTATCCATTCAGGCAACAAGAAGAGGATCTATCTCCTTTCGCTGTATCGTGTCCCGCAAAGTAAGATCGTTCAGGCGGCAACGTCACTGCTAGTTCACGAACACTACACACTATGTCCTTGCCCTTTCGAATCCTTTCACGGCTGATCATCTATCTCGGGTTTGCCGCGACTGGCATCGGCATGGCCTTACCCGGTTCTGTCATGCCAGTCATGATCGCCCGGTGGTCGCTGTCGGATCGCCAGGCCGGTATGCTTCTTTTTCTCGGCTGGCTAGGATCTTCACTCGGTGCGCTCGCCGTGCGTCCTTCCCGCAGTCAATCGCTTGCAGCAGGAGCATTCCTCTCCGCAGCAGGCGCATTAGGCATGATCTTCAGTGCTCGCTGGAGCAGCTTCCTGAGCATGTCCATCTTCGGCCTCGGCCTTGGCCTTACGATGACAGCAACCAGTTTGCTTCTGGCGGCACGATACCAGCATCGGCGCAGTGCTGAACTCAATCGCCTCAATCTCGTCTGGGCGCTCGGCGCATGTATTTGCCCCAGACTTGCTGAGCAGTCTCTCCGCGTCACGAGCATTACCGTTATCTTCGCAGGCGTCAGTTTCCTTTTCTGCCTTGTTGGCCTATGGGCGATGCTGGCTGAACAAGATACACCCCATTCAGATGCGGCAACAATCGCTCCCCGGCTTCAATGGAGTTTGACCGCATGGCCTTTGACTCTTATGCTTATCATCCTTCTGCCCACTGGCGTTGAAAGTTCCATGGGGGGATGGATCGCTGCATACGTGCAACGCACGCAACACACTGTGACTACCACCGTAACGGCAGGCACGTGCTTCTGGGCTGGTCTCATGATCAGCCGTACACTTGCCTCCACGCTGCTATATCTGCGACGTTACGAACGCCCCGTGCTGTTCGAGAGTTTCATCATCGTCATTGTCGGAGCTGCGCTGCTCGTTAGCATGCAGTCTAACCTTGCTATCCTCTGTGGTGTCTTTCTCACAGGTTTTGGATTGGGACCTATCTACCCGTTGCTGTTGGCCGCAGCTCTTCAATACTCAGAAAATACGCTCATCTTCTTTATCGCAGGCATAGGCTCAGCTTTTCTGCCCTGGGTCACAGGCATTGTCTCCACCACAGCATCTTCCCTGCGTGCAGGTCTCGCTGTTCCGTTCGTCGCCGCTGTCCTGATGCTCCTGCTGGGCATCGCGCTCCCGCGCGTACCGATAGCAGTCTCGCAACGCTCCATCCTTTGATGGATGACACTCGAAGTAATCGGTTCACGATTTTGCGAACAAATTTCTCGTGTGTGCATCTTAAAAGTACAAGCAGTTGAGGAGATGCCGACGGGAAATTAAGCGCTTTTTCGCTCGTCGCCCAATCGGCTGACCGATCAACTTGACTATCGTTATTTCCGGGTGCTATCACTTATATCCGGTTGCGCAATCGCTTGCGCATTAGGCTTCGTGCGCCGCCGCTCCTCCTCTTTGACCGAGCTTCTGCGACGCGACATAAGAACAAGAAATTGCCTGAGCAATTCCTGCTGCCAAATTACGGAGGTCCAATGCAACGCACAACGCATGTAACTTCGATTGCAAGTAATCGCGCCATCTTGCAGAGCAGGCGGATTAGCCTGAATACCCTGCCAGGATGGCTTATCGCCGTTCTTATCCTCGTCACTGCGCCCCTTGCGCAGGCTCAGTACCGCACATCCATTCAGGGCACCGTAACCGACACAACCGGCGCCGTCGTTTCGGGTGCTACCCTCACCCTGACGAACATTGGCACGAATGAAAAACAGGTTCGTACCAGCGATGCCAAAGGTATTTACAACTTCAACGCACTGCCCGCCGATACCTTTAAGCTCGAAGTCACTAAGACGGGGTTCCAGACCAAGGTTCTCGATCAGCTTCAACTCATTCCTGAACAGGCAAACGGCATTGATGTTGTTCTCTCTGTCGGAACTGTCGAAGCTACCGTCACGGTCAACGCGTCAACGACGCCAGCCATCGATACGGAAACCGCCAACAATGGCGCGGTTATCGATCAGAACCAGATCCAACATATGCCTTCCTTCGAACGCGATGTAACCAGCCTCATCCAACTCGCACCTGGCGTGCTCGCGGATGGCTCACAGGACGCAGGCGGCGGTGGCTTCCAGTCACCTGGCACACAGACGAATGTTGCCTCTAGTGGTGGCGGAAACCTGGGGCATTCAAGCAGCATCTTCGCTACGGAGAATGGCGCTTCCGCCAACACCAATGGCGGTCAGTTTCAAAACAACGGTTATACCGTGGATGGCATCAGCACCTCCAGTGTGGTCTGGGGAGGCTCCACGGTCATTACTCCCAGTGAAGACTCGATCAGCAATGTAAAGGTTGTAAGTAACGCCTATGACGCGGAGAATGGCCGCTTCAATGGCGCCATCACTGAAATCACCTCCAAGAGCGGCACCAACGATTTTCATGGAAGCTTTTTTGTTCAGGTCACGCGTCCCGGCCTCAATGCCTATCAGCGCTGGAATGGCCCGAACTCAGTGCAGGCCTACGATCCGACAACCGGGGATAAGCTCACTCCAGACGAGCGCGGACTGCTCCGCGATGAAGACCGCTACAACCAGTGGGGCGGTAGTATTGGCGGTCCCATCTGGAAGAACCGTATCTTCTTCTTCTTCAACTATGAGGGGCAGAGCCAGAACATTCCATCGACCAGTACTCAGTGGTTTCCCACCTCAAACCTCACATCGCTCGCACCCACCAGTAGCATCGCGGCCACCTATCTCAACTTCAAAGGCGCGGCTGTACTTGGAAGTCCAATCAGTTCGGTCAACTGTGCGAGCGCAGGCCTCAATGAGGACCCCACAAAAGGTCCCGTAACCTGCCATACCATCACCGGTCAAGGTCTGAATATTGGCTCGCCACTGACTTCGGCCCTGGGCACACAGGACCTCACTTATGTCGACAGCAGCAATCCCGGTGTGGGTAGCGGATTCTCCGGTACGGCCGACATCACGCAGTACACCATAAAGAATCCAACCGACAGCGACTTCAAGCAATACAACGGTCGTCTCGATGCGGATATCACGCAGAAGGATCATGCCAGCTTCGCCATCTACTGGGTTCCTTCGTCGGTCACCTCTTACAACGGTGGTCTCGGCTACCAGCTCTTTAATCACGATCAGGTCAACGATGCATTCTCCGTCATCTGGAACCACATCTTCTCGCCGACCTTCCTGAATGAAGCACGCGCCAACGCCGCAGGTTGGCGCTGGAATGAGCTCTCGACCAACCCGCAAGCTCCATTTGGCCTTCCGCAGGACAACGTCTCGGAGATTGGCAACATCACCCTTGGCAATCTCGGCGTCAGCTCTCCCTCCATTTACGATCAATGGACCTACGGCTATAAGGATGTCGCCACGAAGGTTTTCCACTCGCAAACCTGGAAGTTCGGCTTCGACTGGACTCGTCTTTACTACCTCAACGATCCCATCGGCGCACCGAACTACACCTTCTACAATCTCTGGGACTTCCTTAACGATGCCCCTGAAGCGGAAGGTGGCCCATTCCAGGCCAAGACCGGCCTGCCCGGCGGCTACCGCAACGACAACCGTGAGAACATGTTCGGCATCTTCTTCCAGGATGATTGGAAGGTTCGCCCAAACCTTACTGTGAGCGCAGGCCTTCGCTACTCCTACTTTGGGCCTCTCACCGACAAAGACAACAACATGGGTGTCCTTACCTTCGGTAGCGGTGATGCTCTGCTCACTGGCATTACCATTCGCACCGGTATCGATGCCTGGAATGCGCAGAAACTGAACTTCGGCCCTCAGGTCGGATTCAACTGGAGCCCGCTTTCATCCAACAACAAGATCGTTTTCCGTGGCGGTTATGGTCTTAACTACAACCAGCAACAGATCGCTACGGCAAACAACTATGACGGCAACCCGCCCGGAACCAGTTCTGTTCCCGGTACCAGTACGGGGCCCACGAACATCAACCCAAACATTCTGTATGCTGTGTCGAGCAGTCCAACCAGCATCACCGGTTATCCGGTGAATCCCAATGCCATCACCACGTTTAACACTGCCGGGCTTCCGACTGCCGGAGGAGCAAACATCGGAGGCCTGCCTCACAACTTGCCTACTGAGTACGCACATCACTACTCATTCGACATGGAGTGGGACATCGGCTGGGGTTGGGTTGCGAATGTAGGATACGAAGGTAGTTCGGGCCACCATTTGCTCTACAACTACGACGCCACAGCTCTAGGCCAGATCCTGGGCGCGCCACAGAACCCACTGGTCAACAGCGTCAATACCTTTGGCAGTCAGGGCAAGTCCAACAACAATATGCTTCTGGCTGGTCTGAAGCATGAATTCTCACACACCTTTTCCGCCGAAGCTCAATACACGTGGGGCAAGAGCCTGGATACCAACTCGGGTCCATACTTCCGCAGCGCGTATCTGTATAACCCTAACTACTCCTATGGCCGTTCCGACTTCGATGTCAACCAGAGCGTCAAAATCTTCGGTATCTGGCAGCCGGTCATCTTTCACAGCAACAACTTCGGACACAAAGTCGCGGACGGCTGGTCGATCAGCGGCATCTATACCTTCCATACCGGCTACGGTTGGACTCCGGTCTACACCGCACCGCATCAGATCTACTGCAATACCTGCAATTACGGCTACCAGAGTCTTCGCCCCATCTATCTCGGTGGGGCAGGCAACAGCACCAGCAACGAAGCCTTCAAGACTGGAAGCAATTTCACCAACCCTGGCACGGCGAATACTGGAACCAACAACGATCAGTTCGCCAACAACTACTTTCAAATTCCGAATTACGCCGCTGCCATCACAGACAATCCTGGCCAGTCAACGAATGCCTACATCCCAGCTCCCGGTGTAGGCCGCAACTTCTTCGGTGGACCGGACTACCGCAATGTCGATCTGAACCTCGCCAAGTCCTTTGGCCTGCCAAAGATGCCAATCCTAGGCGAGAACGCCAACGTGGAAATCAAGGCCAACTTCTTCAATGTCTTTAACCTCTTGAACATCAACCCCAGCAGCATCTCAACGAACATTCAGAATTCTAATCTCGGTCAGGCAACCTCCGCACTTGGATCGCGCACTATCGACTTCCAGGCTCGGTTCAGCTTCTAATCTTGAAGTCCATGGACTTGGCAAAAACAAGAATGGCCCGGCTTGCCGGGCCATTCTTCATGTGTGGAACAGCTTGGGACGCTGGTTAGGGGCCTGTAAAGACTCATTCACTGCATTCGCATATCAGATCCTCGAAAAGATATAGCAGGTGCTTCTGTCAGGACAATGCATGTGCGATGCCCAATTACCGATAATTATCCAGCCTTATTGCAAAATAGAAGAGACGTGGAACCGAAAGCAGAGAGGAGCGTATCCAGACGTCAATAGCTACTTGCAGATAAGTTAACCTGTGATCCCCAAAAATTTTCCTGGAAAATTAATTACCCCCTCCCCCTCCCACAGCTTATCTTCTTTCGAATGAACAAACGCAGCCTGAAGTGTCGTGCAAAACGATAAGAGAAGGAAAACGGTATTTGAAACGTCGTACGAGGAAAAGCAACTGTAGTGTCACCCTCGTGGCGGCAAACTCGCATCAGTGCTGCAAGCGTGCTGTAGACCTTCGCACCACGAGCTCCGGATACACAGTGATCACCGATCCGGCTGTCATTTCTCCATCGCCTCGAATCATTCCTAGCAGCGTGCTCGCTGCCATCTGGCCCATCTGGCGCAGTGGCTGTCGAATAGTCGTCAGTGGTGGATGGCTTGATGTAGCAAACAATACATCGTCGAAGCCCACTACGGAAACGTCACGCGGCACCTGCAGACCCGCTTCGCGAAGAGCACTGACAGCGCCAAACGCAGTCATGTCGTTGAAGCAGAAGAGCGCCGTAAATGGAACTTCCTGTGCCAGCAATTCCTGTGTCGCCAGATGTCCCGGCTCCGGTCCCGGCTCTGGGCTTTTCAACTGAACCGTCAGCCCTGGAATGATCGCAATGCCGAGCTCTCCTGCCACGTCTCGTATGGCCTTCCAACGCCGGCTTGTGTCGGAGCTGAACGCCTGCCCCTTGATAAATGCAATTCGTTTATGACCCAGCTTCTGCAGGTGCTCCAATGCCTGATGTGCGGCCATGCGATGATCCAGTTCCACACTGACGGCATGCTGATTGTGCCAATGACCAGAAACTGCCACTACTGGAACCGGTACATCCTCGCCGATCTTCGTATCGACCGCGATGATTCCATCCACAGCTCGCGAAATCATCAACCTCGGATACGCTTCCAGTAAATCCTCATGATGACGATGGCTTGCCACGAAATAGAACAGGCCTTCCTTCAACAGGCCATCTTCAATTCCAGCCAGCACCGCCGTCGAATAGCCTTCGCTGATTTCCGGAACAAGCACACCCACGGTAAATGTTCGCTTCTGCCGCAGACTGCGCGCAATGATGTTGGCCTCATAGCCAAATCGCGCTGCGGCTTCCAGTACTCGCTTCTGCGTAGCCTCAGCAATGCGATGTGCTTTCGCTTCACCGTTAATAACGCGCGAAACAGTCGATTGCGACAGGCCAAGATATGCAGCGAGCTCCTTCAGTGCGATCGATCGTCGCTTCACCGGGGCGCTATCGTTCTCCGTAATTTTCTTGGATGGACCGAAATTCAGCAGAGGCTTCTTCATCGAATTATTTCTGAATACATATCGCCGCGATCGCTGGCGTATCTTTCCACGTCAAAAAGGCGGATCACTTACGCAAACAGCACGGCGGTCAAGAGTAGTTCGTCTTGTGTGCTGCAATTCTATCCCAACTGCATTTGTTCCTGGCTGACAAACGGTCGTATGGATAGTCGTTTAACCCGCGACAAATCCAGCTTTCTTCATCGCTCCTACTGCTTCAGGATTGCGCATGAATGTCTCCCAAACGAGACTGCTGCGCAGATTCTCCGCCATGATTACCGAGATGCCGAGGTCAATCCCCAGCACGTCGGGGTCATACCAGTTTGCCTCTGGATGAAACGCGTCGCAGAATCCATACCGGCCCCACGCTAGTTTTCCCCACTTTTCCTTCATGGCCTTCTGCACATGCAGGCAATCCGCAGGCACAAAAGCGAGTGATCCAGCCGTCGCGTTGGGTACTACACTTCCATCAATCGGCCCTTGCGGTGGCGGACCACCCCACGCGGTATAACCGCCTTGATAATCCGAAGCACTGATACCCCAGTAATCCTCCGAGTACCACTTCGGCATCGAGAGGCAGAACGCTTTATGAGCCTTTGTAGCGGCCACCGAATTGCGGAAGTAGTTGGTATGCCGGTCATGCTTGTTGCGGAAATCAAACCATGCCTGTGAGTACTGATGTGTAAAGATGGGATCGTTGCCGCTGATGTAATGAAATCCTTTGTAGTCAATAACTGGCCGCGTCCACGCTTCCCAGGTCTTCGGGTCCACTGGATGCGTCGGAGATCCAATCGCCAGCAGATAGATCATCATCAATTCGCAGTAATGAACCCAGCGTGCATCCAGAAATCCCTTGTCCGGGAACCATCCCATCGAAAACGTCGTGCCGCCATTCAACATCCACGGCCAGTCCACGCGCTCGTAAATCTGGGTCGCGTACTTGTGAATTGCGTCATCCTGAAAATATGTCTGCGCAGTCAATACGCCGCACAACAGCAGCGATGTATCAATCGACGAAACCTCCGAACCCGGAAACGGTGTCCCATTTTCAATGTCCGTGAAGTGATAGAAAAATCCATGCTCCTGATGAAATTTCTCCGCATGCCATTGCAGCGTCGCGCGCACGCGTTCAACAACCTTTGCGTGTGGCAGCCATCCGCGCCGGTCTGCAATACACAGTGCCGTCAGCCCAAATCCGGTCGCCGCAATGCTTGCCATTCGGCGGGGATCGCGCGTTCCCGCAGCTAAATCATTCCGTGCCCGGTCCAACACCTGTCCGGTGATCGAGCTGGCCTGATCCCAGAAAAACATACACGCGCGCCGCTGCATCTCGTCGAGAAAAGTCTCATCCTCATGTGTCAACCGATAAGCCTTGACTGCTTCCTCAGGTGTTATTTCCGCCAGCGCCGCATGCTCTGCCAGCACGGATGCAGCCGCCACTCCTCCGATCAATCCGAGCGCATGACGGCGAGTTAACCGCATCAGTGAGTTTTCTCTCTTTTGTTCGTACTTTCGCATCTTGGCCTCCATCACTTTACTCGAATGGTTACAATCGCCAGTCCATTTACCGGTATGCTCACGTCAAGGATTCTCCCTTTCAACTGCACCTGCTCCGGTGCAGGCAGGGAAGATGCTTCATTCATTCTGGCGATCTGTACTTGTGTTGAATACTGTGGACTGCCCATCGTTTGATATGTTGGCAGAGGATTGCCATGCTTCTCATCTGTTCGCTCAATGGTTGCTGTTTGATTGTCGGCCAAGCCTTCAAATTCCAGGCGCACTGTCTTATCCTTGCCATCCTTTGCGCGGTCCAGATCAAGCAGATTCCACAGCGCAATCACCAGTGCTCCATCCTTGCGCCGCGTCACGATCACATCGTCAGCGGCGTTCTTCAACCGTTCGTCCCCCAGTTCGTGTAGCAATGAGAATCCATAGAAGCTAGGCTTTTTGATGCCATCTTCTGTAATCAGACCAAAGCCTCCATGAAACGGATCGCTGGGCGGTCCACCTTCTTCGAAGACATCGTCAAAGGTCCAGAACGACATTTCTCTGACGTATCCATTGCAGTCATGTACATCCTTCGCCAGCGCCGCACCGACATACCAGCTGTCGCGCGCATTCAGATCGCCATACGAAGGAACATTCCATTCCGTCCAAAACAAAGGCAGCTCCGGCAGAGCCGATTTCGCAATCTGCCCATGTACCATCTGGATCGCTCGGCACACACGGTCGCGCATTGGAATTTCTTCGTTCATCCCGAACATATCTTCGACTGTGTCATCCGCATACCCATGTGTTGAGATGAAATCGATTGGTGTGTGCTCCTGCGCTACATGAGAGATGAATTCGTGGATCCAATGCGCCGCAGCCGTCGCGGGGCCGCCCACGCGCAGCCGCGGGCTTACCGCCTTCAGATCACGAGCCGTATGGTCGTACAACTCAAAGTAGGTCGCCTGCTTCGGTTTCCCTGCCCAGAAGTCTATATTCGGCTCGTTCCATATTTCGAAGTACCACTGGCCCACCTCATCGATGCCATAGCGATCTACCAGGTGTTGTGCAAAGGCGCGAATCAGCGCGTCCCACTTCGAATAATCCTTTGGCGGCGAGACGTTCTGCTTATACCAGAAAGGATGAATCGCATCCTTATCCGAAGCCAATTTCTTTGGCATGAAACTGATCTCCACAAACGGCCGTACACCGCGAGACAGCAACCCATCGTAAATCTGATCTACATAAGTGAAGTTGTAGATCGGCTGCCCCTTGTCATCCTCGTCATACACTCCATTCTCGTCATGCAAAATCGCGTGAAACCGCACATAGCGCATACCGACATGGTCGTGAACTTCGGTCAGGTCTTTCCGATACCCTTCACGCAGTGACAGATTGGCACGCCCCGATCCGAAGACGGCCTCCCAAAAGTGAGGCAATGGTGAAACTGACGCGTGTACATCAATCGTCCGCACCTCTTCTTGCGCATGTGCTGAAAAGCAGAAGGCTAAGAGCAAAGTCGCAACGGAAAACTTACCAGTCGCTGACATCAGAGCCACGATCCTTCCTGGCGGGCGATAGATGGAAGAAACAATTAAGAGAGGAGGAAATCTCAGAAATATCAATGCGCAATCGCTTGCGCAAATCTGTTGATACCACTCTTCTCTCAACACTGTCAACTGAGAGAAGGGTAGTACGAACAGCCTAGTGGTTCATGCCGATTCGCCCATCGTTAATACGATGATTGTGAGTACAATGAGTGGTCAAGAATCTCGTAGAGACTTTACTTTTTACCCGCGCACCCACGCACCGTCTATCGATCGCCATGTCTCCGAGTTCTTGATCTTGTCACGCAGAATTTCCGGAAGCCGCCCTTCGCGCACTCCGTCATAGCATTGCAGCATTGCAAAGCGGCTAATCGATGCAGGAATGCCAACAGACGTAAACCCAGGATGCGACGTTGCGGGAAACGGACCGCCGTGATTCATCGCCGGACTTACCGCAACGCCAGTAGGCATCTTGTCGTTCAGCAACCGCCCTACCTTCTGGCGTAGCGTCGACTCGATTCGTGCGTATACTGCATCGTCTTTGCCCGACTTCGCCGAGTAGATGGTCCCTGTGAGATTTCCTTCCATTTTCTCCAATATCGCGGCGAGTTCCTTCTCATCGCTAACCGTGGTAATCATTGTGACATTGCCAAACACTTCGCGCTGCAATTCATGCGGCTTGGCAAGCATATCCTTGCCGCTTGTTCGCAATAGCGTATTGGTAAACCTGTAGCCCGGCCCTGAAGCATTCTTGCCACCAGTCACCAACTGCGCTCCGCCATCGATGAACGCCTTGGTTCCTGACGACAGTTGATGCGGCGCGTTCTGCGACAATAGCGGCTGCGGCGCTCGCTCATTAAAGATTGCCGCTACAGTGCTAATAAATTTCTCGCTCGTCTGGCCATTCCAGAGCAAGATCAAATTCGGGCTCGTACAGAACTGCCCAGATGCAGCAAGGCAGCTATCAGCAAGTTCCTTCGCAAGAACTTCGGCGTTCTCTTCCAGCGTGCCAGGCAAAAAGATCACCGGATTAATGCTCGACATTTCAAGATAGATAGGTTTGCCGGCTTCTTCCGCAGCGCGTTTTAGATGGATGCCAGCATTGCGGCTTCCGGTAAAGCCTATTGCACCCACGCGAGCATCGCTTACCAGCTTCAATCCATCTTCGTTGCTCACGTGATACAGCAATTGCACCAAGCCCTTTGGCATTCCAGTGGCATCGGCTGCCATCTGCGCCTGTTCGGCAAGCAACCTCGTCGTGTTTGGATGTAGCGGATGTGCCTTCGCAATCACCGGGTTTCCTGCGACGATCGCCGCAGCAAAGTCTCCGCCACTGATGCCGTTGAACGCCAGCGGAAAGTTGTTCGGCCCGAACACAACCACAGGCCCAATCGCCGCGAAGGATGAGCGGATATTGCGCGCCGTATCGATCGTTGCCTGCTTCCACGATTCCTCGCGTGCGGCCGCTGCGGCTTGCCGCAATTGGTTCGTCGTCCGTGGCAGTTCCACATCTTTCAAGCGCGGACTGGCGGGCAACCCAGTTTCTTCATTTGCTGCCTTCACGATCTCATCCGCAGCAGCTTCAATCGCCGCGGCATATTCTTCCAGAAACGCTGCAATCTTTGCAGGTGCGATATCGTGTAGTTCCTTTACAGCAAAAGCAGCAGCAGCGAGCGCCCGTTCGCAGTCTTCCCATTTGCTCACGGGAAACTGCATTGCAAGTGCTTCACCGGTTGCCGGATTGTTCGCACGAAAAAAGGAGCTCGCTTCGGCTTCTACCCACTTACCATGAATCAAAATGCGCGCCACGCTCATCTATTGTCTCCAAACTCTGATCAAGCAATATTGCATTGCAATCGTTAAGCTACCGTGTTTACGAGCGTGCCAATGCCATCAATCGAAATATGAATCTCGTCACCATGCGCGAGCGTAAAGTCATCGGGGGGCACAATACCCGTGCCTGTCAACAAAAAGCTCCCATACGGGAAACTCTGATCACGATAGAGGTATTCCACGAGAGACTTCGGATCGCGCCGCATCTCGCTCCACAGAATCTCGGCGGCAAATGCAATAACCCCTTCACGCCAGATCTCCAGAGCGATTCGAGTTTCGGCCGGCATGGGCTCTGACCGCACAAGAATACCTGGTCCCAGCGCACAACTCCGGTCATACACTTTCGCCTGCGGCAGATAGAGCGGATTTGTTCCCTCTATATCTCTTGAGCTCATATCGTTCCCAATTGTGTAACCAACGATCTCTCCGCGCGGATTGATCACGAGCGCGAGCTCCGGTTCTGGAACAGACCATTTCGCATCGTTGCGAATGCACACTTCGCTGTTAGGTCCAGCAACCTTGTGAGCGACCGCTTTGAAGAACAACTCTGGTCGTTCTGCCGTGTAAACACGATCATAAAAATCACCGCCGCCCGCGTCCTTTGATTCCTCCATGCGAGCGCTGCGGCTGCGGTTATACGTCACGCCTGAAGCCCATACTTCCTGGCTCTCAATTGGCGCCACAAGATCCTCAATCGCATCGCTCGTGACTGCATTGTTTGATGCTGCCACAGTATTCAGAAACCCCGCCAGATCATCCAGCGCCAGCAATTCATCCAGTGAGCTTTCTTCCAGTTCAAAATAGCTGCTATCTTGTTCCAGCATTAAACCGTGTTTCGTCTGATAGAGAATCAAAGCTTCGTCCCCCTATTTCACTCTACTGTCTTCCGATTCCTTTGTGCAGCGCGGCGATAATAGCATCGGTATCGTAGACGCACCCAGCCCACACACCACCGCTCGCCTGTACCAGTGCCGCCCACAGCCGCGTATCGTTCGGAAGTTCCGGATGCGGCCTGAGATCGCTTCGCGCCGGTCTTCGTTGCAACTCTACAGCTCCCTCCTCGGCATTCGACGTTCGCTGCGTTGTCCCGACAAGATTCACTGTCCCGTGCAGCGTCACGCGATCAATCACAATCTCAATCCAATCCCCGTCGACGATCTTTCCGAGCGGGCCGCCCGCCAACGCCTCTGGAGAAATATGCCCAATGCATGCCCCTGTCGATACGCCACTGAACCGCCCATCTGTCAGCACGGCCACGTGCTTGCCAAACGGCAGCGCCTTCAACGCCGACGTGATCTGATAAATCTCTTGCATTCCCGCACCCGCAGGCCCGCTGCAAATCAGCACCATTACGTCTCCAGCGGCAATTGCGCTGTTTTTGATTGCTTCGATTGCTGCTGCTTCCGTCACAAAGACCTTCGCTGGACCGGTATGCCGGTAGACTCCATCTGCACCGACCACGGAAGGATCGATCGCGGTGCTCTTGATTACAGAACCCTCGGGCGCGAGATTGCCAATCGGAAAACAGACTGTTGAAGTCAACCCACGCGATTTTGCGCGGTCTGGATTCATGATCACATCATCTGCATCAATGCCATCGCGTTCCATCAGCGTCTTCTTCAGCAACTGCCGGCGTTCGCTTTGCTCCCACCAATCCAGGTTCTCGCCCACCGTCTGGCCTGTCACAGTCATCGCACGCAAGTCCAGTAACCCCATGCGTCTAAGGTGCAGCATCGCCTCGGCAGCACCGCCGGCAAGAAATACCTGCACCGTCGCAAATCCAACCGGCCCATTCGGCAGAGCATCCACCAGTCGTGGAACCTGCCGGTTTACATGTGCCCAGTCAGCGGCTGCAGGCCGTTGCAGCCCTGCTGCATGTGCCACTGCTGGCACATGCAGCAGTAGATTTGTCGATCCGCCAAACGCCGCATGTACCGTCATCGCATTGTGTAATGCGGCCTGCGTCAGCACATCACGAGTGCCTATGCCCAAAACGAGCAATCGCAATATGGCCGTCGCAGAACGCCGCGCCGCGTCGAGCCAAATCGCATCTCCCGATGGAGCCAGCGCGCTGTGTGGCAGCGCCATACCCAGAGCTTCGGCCACTACCTGCGAAGTTGCGGCCGTCCCTAGAAACTGACATCCCCCGCCTGGCGACGCGCACGCGCGGCAGCCTACCTCTGCTGCATATTCGAGCGTGATCTGCTCCTGGGCAAACCGTGCTCCAATCGTTTGCACTTTGCCCGCGTCTTCCCCGTGCTCTGGCAGAAGCGTCACCCCGCCGGGTATCAGAACGGTGGGAATACTTCCGGCCGAAGCCAGCGCCATCATCATCGCCGGCAATCCCTTATCGCATGTCGCGACGCCGATCACGCCTCTCCGTGTCGGCAGAGAACGCATCAGCCGCCGCAGCACCACTGCTGCATCGTTGCGGTAGGGCAGGGAATCGAACATCCCTGTGGTTCCTTGCGTTCGCCCGTCGCAGGGATCGGTGCACGCTCCAGCAAACGGTACAGCATCCATCGCTGCAAGCTGTCGCGCAGCCTCGGCTACCAGCAATCCGACTTCCCAGTGTCCAGTATGAAAGCCGAGCGCGATCGCTTTGCCATCTGCATCACGCAGCCCGCCATGCGTGCTTAGTATGAGCACTTCCGGTCCCAGCAGCTTCGCTGGATTCCACCCCATGCCCACATTCAGGCTCAGACCAAACAGATTTCCCGATGGCTGATGCAGTAGCATCTCCGGCGTAATCGGCAACTGCCCTGCTGGCCCCGCCGCATGCGTTCGCACAGCGTCGAAGGACAACCCTTCTGTTTCGAGCACTTCTCTTACATGAATGGCCAAAACTCGCGAGCTCCCATTTGCAGTCTATTGGACGATTGCGCGCCTAGTCCCGCGCGGCATATCAATGCTGCGCCTCTTGCAGCCCAGGCGGCATCGTCGACAGCGTGTCCCGTGAGGCCGTATTCAACGCGTAGATGATGATTCCGGAGATCACCAGCGAAATCGACATAGCCAGAAATCCCGCGCGCCCGTTGCCTGTTTTCGCTTCCAGCACGCCGACAAGATACGTTCCTGCAAAGCCGCCTAATGCGCCGCAGCTATTCACCAGCGCTGTTACCTCACCGGCAACATTGCGCGGCATGATTTCGGGAACGATGGCGAAAAATGGGCCATAGGGTGCGTACATTGTTCCTCCAGCCACAATCAGGAACATATATGCCCACCAGAAACTTACGCCCGCCATCATGAATGAGCCAAACAATGCTGCTCCTGAAATCACCAGAAACGGCCAGATAAACCGCTTCCTTCGAAAGCTGCGATCAGAGAAATACGCTACCAGCAGCATCAGCACAATCGCGAACAGATACGGCACAGCGCTCAGCAGCCCCGTAATCGCAATCCCTTTTGCTGCGCCCTTTTGAATCACAGTTGGCAACCACAGCACAAAACCATACACGCCAATGCTCCAGAAAAAGTACTGCACATTCAACAGCGCTACGCTGGGGTGCTTCAGAGCTTCCGCAAAGCTGCCTATTTTCGGCAGCATCCACTGCTCTCGATTCAACTGGTCTTCAAGAGCGTTACATGTACTTTTATCGAGCCAATGCACTTCGTGCGGATGATCGCGCACTACCATCACCCAGATCACGCCCCACAGCACCGAAGGGATTCCTTCGAGTACAAACGTCATCTGCCATCCCACCGCGCGAATCAAGTATCCGGTAGCCACCGACATCCATAACACTGTGACCGGATTTCCCAAAATCAGTAGCGTGTTTGTGCGTGACCGTTCTGCGCGCGTAAACCAGCTCGTCAATAAGTTCAGCATCGCCGGCAAGATGAAGCTCTCGGCGACCCCCAGCAACATCCGGTCCGCCGCCAGCAACCAGAAGTTGCGAATCACTCCCGTCAGCGCAGCCAGCACACCCCAGCTGATCAACGCGATACAAACCAGTACCCGTGCGCTGCGTCTACGCGCAAACGCTACGCCTGGCACTTGAAACAGAAAATATCCGAGGAAGAACAGCGCGCCCAGCAATGCTGATTGCGAACCTGAAATATGCAATGTCTGAGCGAGCCCCGCCGCCGCTCCAAAGCCGTAATTCGCGCGATCCAGATACGCGAGGCTGTAGGTGATGAAAACAACAGGCAACAGAAACAGCCACCGTTTCTGTGCATCGGGGCCGGCTAAAGTTCGATTTAGTTCTTCTGAACTCGCCAGAGGCGCAGTCGAGGCCGCCGGCAAAGAGAGCTCGTCTGCCAATTTCACCTCCAGCTGCGAGAACGGTAAGGAAGCGTAAGCAACTCTCGTGATTCACCCGAAACCACTGGGAAGAAGTGCCGCCGTATCCGCGTATAAATCGCTTTATTTCAGAAGGATCTAACGCACTTACTCTATTCGGCTGGCCAGACTCTTGTAAACATCTTTAGCTTTCCGCGGAACGCCGGCATTCTACATAGTAAAAACGCTCAGGTTGTGGAGGCTTGAGAGCAGACAGTTCTTTTCCATCGGTTGAGAAATCTCCGCAACTCCTCAGGGGGCTTAATCCATGCCTGAGCTGCCGTAGATCGCCACACCTTCCGCACCAGTACGCTGAGGCCCTCATCGCCAAGCGCCTCAAATGCATCTTCGTCAGTCGTGTCATCGCCCAGGTAGGCAACAGCGGCATCATCCGAAAGTTCTGCGCGGATCGCTTTCACCGCATCGCCCTTATGATTGCCGGCGCGCAGCTCGAATCCACCATCGAATCTGAGCAGCTTGACCGTGGGGATATGTGTGTATCGCCGCATCAGATCCCATGCCTGCTCTTGCGCGATTTTCGACGATTCGAAAGCTTTTCCGCGCCAATGCACTCCCACAGAATTCAGCTTATGCTCGACGCGAAATCCAAGATGAGCTTCTTCAATCGCTTCTCGCGCGTCTTCTATGGCTTGCATGGCTACCTCAGCCTGCAGCATGCGTTCCAGCGTTCCGTCCGGCAACAGATGTTCAGCTCCATGCAGTCCCCATATCTCAGGCTTGCGTTTCAACTGCAACAGTCTTGCCGCCGAATGCGCGGGGCGCCCCGTCACAAATACGACGCGCGCCCCCTCACACTCTTGAATTGCCTCAATCAGCGCCTCAATGCCTGCCCAGGGCCGTGCTTTTGAAGCATCTACTCGAAATGGAGCCAGCGTGCCATCGTAATCCAGCAGCAAGGCACTTTCGGACGCCCTGGAAAGTTTTGAAAAGAAAGCGTCTAACCGCTTCGTCGATTCCTCTGCTTCAGGCGCGACCTGCATCTGTGTCTCAAGTAAGGTTGTCATTCGCAAATCGATCTTATATGGATCATACGCAGAATAAAGAAGCCTTACGCTGTTACCGGATGCTGGTGACGCCCGGGATCAGCAAGCACTTCACCCTCGATTCGAACCGCGCATACATCGGTCAATACCATTGCAGCCCAACGATACACGTTGTGTTCTTTGATCTGCTGGCGCATGCGGTCAATGCGCAGCCGCCGCTCACCGGGACTCATCTCCAGCCCGGTGCGTATCGCTTCTGCAACTTGTCTGACATCGTACGGATTCACCGTCAGTGCATCGCGTAATTCCTGCGCCGCACCTGCAAACCGGCTCAGGATCAATACGCCGTCACCGTCTGATCTCGCCGCAAGAAACTCCTTCGACACCAGGTTCATTCCGTCATGCAATGACGTCACCAGACAGATATCCGCAGCCTTGTAATAGCGTGTTACTTCTTTATGACTGCATTGTCGTTCAATCAGAATCACAGGCTTCCAGCCCGACTTCTCGAATTTGCGATTGATTCGCTCTACCGTCTCTTCCACCTGCGCTTTTAACGCGATGTAGCTCGGCACGCGGGTTCTGCTAGGCGCTGCAATCTGTGCAAAGACAATCTTTTCTAGATACCAAGGATGCTCATCCAGCAGATACTCCACCGCCAGCAACCGCTCGACAATACCCTTTGTGTAATCCATGCGGTCGACGCCGACAAGCAGATGTTTGCCTTCAATTCCAAGCTCACGATGCAAGTCGCTGTGCAGTCGCTCATCGCTGTCAGGCAGCCGGTTCCACGAGTCCTCCGCATCCTTCTTCAGGCCCGCGCCATTCAAACTTCCGTGATGCACGTTTTCTGCCTGCTCTGTCATGTGCTCGTCCCACGCTACGCTGATCGGGAACGGCTTCACCAGGGAAGTATGGCCGCCGCGCAGGATACTGAACTGCTCCCAATCTGTTCTTGCTTCCAGCGTGCGGTCCACCGTGTCCAGAAAGTTGTTGCAGTGTGACTGGATGTGGAACCCTATTACATCCGCACCCAGCAGACCATCAAGCAACTCTGCCTGCCACGGGCAAATGCTGAAAGCCTCTGCGTTCGGCCACGGAATATGCCAGAAGATTGCTACCCGCGCATCCGGTCGCAGATTCTTCACCATCCGCGGCAACAGCGCAAAGTGGTAATCCTGAATGAACACCACTGGATGTTCAGTATCGCGCATCTCTTCCACGAGCACTTCTGCAAACTTTGCATTCACCTGCTGGTAGTACTCCCAGTCTTGAACACGAAAGATTGGTCGCGTATGCGCCATGTGGCACAGGGGCCAAAGCCCTTCGTTTGAAAATCCTTCGTAGTGTCCGGAGACTTCTTCTTCGCTGAGCCACACGCGCCGCAACGTGTACCGTGGATCGTCCGGCGGCACTCGCAGATGATCATGCTCATCCACAAACGCTGCATCTTCACTGCCGCTTCCATGTGCAATCCACGTCCCGTCACATGCCTGTAGCACCGGTTCGAGCGCCGTCACCAGCCCGCTGGGGGGTACAACGCATTCCACGGTCGAGCATTGCTTCACATGCATATAAGGCTCACGATTCGACACCACATATAGCTTACCGTTACCCAGTTTCTCGCGTACATGCACTGCCAGCCGATGCGCTGTCCACACATGCTCTGCTGCATCGCGCAGTCGCGCTTCGGTTTCCGCTGCGGCACGCGCCTTCGTTAGGTGCTCCGCCAACGAAGTCACCTCATTTGCAATCGGAACAAGATAACCAAACTCCTTTGCCGCTTCGCCAATATGCACCTTACCCTGGCGCAACTGCCGCAGCCACTCTGCCGCGCGTGTCACAGGCTCCTGCAGGAACCACCGCACCATCAGCAGTGTCACTACAACAACCAGAATGACCATCGCTGCAATGTTGAGGAAGCTGCGTCGCCATACATCCACGCTGGCCTGGCGGATATAGTCGGCATCGGCCACCATGACTAGCGCGCCGACCGTAAGTTGTCCATTATGCAGAGGGATTGCATATTCATACCACAGCCGCACCGGACCATAGCCTGCCGGCTCTGCCGAGCGCTTATCTGAGGCTAGCGATAGCAAGCCCCTCGGAGGAAACTTCACAAACGCGGCAATTTCCTTGCCCTCGGTTAATGGCCGCTTCAAAAAATTCTGAGATATCGTGCGCAATGGCGTCACATTGCCCGTGGCTGCTACAAGCTGTCCATGTGTGTCATACACCGCGAGGCCTGGCTGATCGGGATATAGCCGAAGCCGTTGCAGAAGCTGCGGAACGGCCTCCGGATGGGCCATCGTCATCTGTTGTTCGACTTGCGGTTGCAGACTCGCCCCGTACCACTTTGTGCGCCGCTCCAAGTCCGTAGACAGATTGTGCTTATGCGTTAGCACATCAAAATACGTTGAGCCTACGGAGATAAGCGTTATGCCCACCAGGAGAGCCGCGACCAGACGTAGTCGAAAGAAGTGCATGCATGGCTCCTCTGGAAATGGCCGCGCCTGTGCGCGGTCCCGAAATCTTTATTTCTTAGTTTTGCGCCTGTTTGCGCGCATCTTGCTCCCGCGCATTAGATATGCATTGGATCCCCGAAAAAATTCCTGCTACCAACTCTATTAGATGCAGATTTTAACGAATGAGCTTCCTCGTCGCAGTCGATTGATTTCAGGTGACTTAGTGAAGTGAAACAACGGCTCTGAAGAGTCCTCGCGCGACCGCTGCGTCATACTCCATTCAATTCATTTGCGGAACGGTTTCCAGTGTCATTACCTGGAACGGAGCTAGCTCTATCGCTGTTGGATGCCCCGCCCACATATCTATTGCAGGCTTGGCTGCGTCGTCGCGCCATGGACTCTTGGCCACGAAATGCCCCGGTGCTCCCGCTGGCAGCTCAAACGCCTTTGCCACATCTAGTACAAACGTCTGCGGCTTATCGCTGGGGTTTCGCAGCGTGACAATACCCTTTTCGGGCGACCAGGCAGCCCATCCATATACCTCAAGCCATCGCGGATCACCGCCAATCCAGTGTGTGTCCTTCAGCGTCTCAGCATTCCTCCGCGACCACTTTGCAGCTTCTGCCAGCACGTCCCAATCTTCACTGCTCAATAGCGACGGCGTGATGTACATCTCCTGTAGTTGTGTTCCAGTTCCAAAATACGATCTCACTTCGTTACGAAAATCATGTCCCGGATCTGTCTCAAGATGTGGTGCTTTCTGTGCGAACACGATTCCGTGCAGCATCAGTGAATTGAGCGGAAATAGATGACCCTGTTTCACGATGCCGCTATACGTATCAGCGTCTCGATACGTAATCCATCGCTCGCGGTCAGTTCCCACTCCGGCAAACTCCGTGTCGTCGCCACCGCGCCAGATCGAATCCGCATAACGCAACCAGAACGGCGAGGGATAGGTCCCCGTCGTCAGGTTGATATACATATCCGGCTTTACTTTGCGCACATCTTCTATTAAATGAATCGCTGCATCGAAGTCGCTGCTGAACTGACTTCCTTTCACGACCTGATCCGCGTTGCCCGTGCCGTCAAATTTGAACTGGTTAACACCGTAGCGCGTTACCATCTCCATCACCGCATCGTGAAAACGCTGATAATACTTCGGGCCAGAGAGGGCCATGCCGCCATTCACAATCTCATATCCGTCGCGTTTAGCCGTTGCCACTCGCTCCTTCTTCGCTGGTCCGTAACCACCCCACGGCGAAAGCCAGATTCCTGGCGCAGTCCCATACTGAGCGGCTGCCTCCTTCAGCGGTGTTAAGCCATCCTTGAAGTCGCTGCGGATCTTCCACAAATCGTTATGATCGTCCCATCCATCATCGAAGAGATAGGAGTCTAGCGTTACGCCCCTTTTTACATGCAGCTCTTCACCGATTGCATGAATTCGGTTGAGCGCGTCTGCCTGTGTGTACGGCGTAAAGAACCCAATATCAAACCAGCTGTTGTAATGCAGAAATGTTCTGTATGGATGCGCTCGCTCCCGTTCTACGTACGCGGAAAACGCGCGCCGCATCTGTCCTGAAGGTGCGACGCCCATCACTGCCGAATATGTGACAGTCTGGCCTGCTGGAACCGGCACTCCACGATGCAGTTCGCATACTGCATGTCCGTGTACCACACTGCTCTCTGAGAGCGGAGATTCAAACCCAAGATAGTAGTTGCCTGCAATGATCGGAGTACCCAGTACCGTTCCTGTAAGCATCGCTTCTGGCGCATCGAAATCAACCATTCGCACGCCGCCCAGCATTAAGGGCGCGTCACCCGCATCAACGGTGAGCTCCTGCCGCACATACTCCGATGCGGAGCGCATGATTAATGACCATTCCACATGTACCGATCCGTCTGTCAGGGCAAATCGCACAACGCTTCCCGGCAAACGATCTGAAAGCCGCGAAGCGTTGGGCTGCTCCTCAAGCGCTTCTACAGAGGGCTTACCTGCGATTGAAAAATCTTCGGTGCGCAACACTCCAATTCCATGAATAGCCAGAGAGAACGGTTCACGCGTCTTGAGCGAAGCCTCTTCCTTGAGCCCGTGTATTACCAGCGTCGTAATATGTCCTTGTTCGATCTTCCACTCAGCAGAAATCGCATGGTCCGCAATCACCCCACCACGCGGACCGTCGACGTGCACAGCAACATCGTTTGGCGTCGCACCCAGCCCCCAGCCAAGACTGCAGTAAGCAAGCGCAAGCATTGAAATCAATGCTGCTTGTCGTGAGTGCGATCCCTTAAACACTGGTTTTCCTTTCAATACTCAAAATCGGTTGAGGCTTATTCACATATCGAGGAAAGCTCTTGGTTATCTCATCGCTAACGAACAGCACCGTCGGCCCGGTTTTCCTGCAACGCATATAAATCTATATCGCATTCGTCCGGTCGCGGGAGGCACACATCATTTTCATCTCATTTTGCAAGCCATATCTGCGATCTTAGACCATGAATACAACAGCTACCGCGTAGCAGGTGCTTACGAAAATCGTGTTTCGCGACGAAAGGAATCGTCGCCAGGACATGGTCAGGAAACATCTGTTCTATCAAGCGCAAGACCTTTCTACTTGCGCAAAAACCGAATATTCGTGGCATGAATCACAAGTGCTTCTCCAGCTTTTCGATCTCCACGCGGCAATACTCTCGCCGCTCCACCGGACACGACAGTACTGTTGAAGTTGCCGTTGTTCCCAATGACGAAAGCTTATCGATCAGCTCCTCGAGGTGCCGTACAGAAACCACATCAGCCTCGAGCACAAATGACTCCTGCCCTGTTACCCGATAGCATCGCGCCACCTCGGCCATCTCGCGGATTACAGCAATCGCTCGCTTCACCTGCAGATCGCCTCCATGAATCGTGAGGCGGATCAACACCCGAATAGGCAAACCTAGCTTTGTGATATTCAGCGCTGCGTGGTAGCCCGTTATTACGCCGGCATCTTCCAGTTTCCGCACGCGCTCGGCAACCGCAGGCGTCGACAAGCCAATCTTACGTCCCAACTCTGCGAAGGAAATCCGCGCATCTTTTTGCAATAGCTCCAGGATCTTCCATCCGGTTGAATCCATTCGCACGGGTTGTTGAATCATTCGAGTTGCTCATCTTTCTATTTACGGAAAAATATCGTAATCTCTTACAAATATTAAGTAAACATTGTTATTAACCTTTAAATTGTATTAAAAGCGTTCAGCTTATCGTAGGGAAGTCCGCAGAAGGCCGGCACGAAGTCATGCAGCGGACAGGGTTCCACGCCTCACAACACCGGTTCTAATCCTGTGGCAGTACTTGCTCTCAATGCTGAATCCTTAATCTCTCGATTGATCTCGGCGCCTACCAGTAACATCAGCCCGGAGATATAAAACCATGTCAGCAAGATGATTACCGCGCCCAGCGATCCGTAGGTGAGTGAGTACGAATTGAAAAAATGCAGATAAACACGCAGTCCCAGTGAAGCCAGAAGCCATCCGGCGATTCCAAACAGTCCGCCAGGCGTTAGCCACTGCCATCGCCTCTTCTTTTTCCAGTCCGGAGCCCAGTAGTAGATCACCGCAAAGAATAGTGTCAGCAGAATTGCTGCCAGCAGCCAGCCAAGCGTCCGGCTCGCAACTGCGACAATTTGTGCCACCCAAGGGGCGTGAATTCTTCCATAACTGCGCGCCGCGAAGAAATCTCCTACAAGCATTGAGCTCAAGGCAACCGTGAAAATGGCAACGAGCGTAATCGTGAGTATAATCGCCTGCATCCGCGCCATTACATACGACCTCGATTCTTGAATCTTGAACACGCCGTTTAGCGCGTCCTGAATTGCCGATACTCCAACCGAGGCGGACCATACAGCAACTACCAATCCAAATGTGATTTTTCCTGAACTAGCTCTTGCCGTCGTCTCATTAAACGTATTCACTACCATGCCCAGCGCCGAGGTCGGAATCACCAGTGCAAGGTACTGCAGCAAATGGTCATAAAATTGGCTCACTGAACGCGCCGCCAGACCAAGAATCGAACTCGCGCAAAACAGGGCAGGAAATAGCGCAAAGAGAAAATAGAATCCTAGCTCGGCGGCTCTATCGAACAAACGATCGGCTAGAATAGACCTCCACGTCCCCTGTACGATGGTAACCAATGGTACCTGTTGCAGGTTCCACGCAGATCGTAATGTTGAGCGCCAAATCAAGCCTCCCACCTCAAAACCAGTAACATTGATCTGAACGAATCGAAATCCGCTTCTTATCAAGTCTGACAATCCAATTGGATGAGCATAATTTGCGGCATCCTTATCTATGTGTACATTTTTTCTGATTCGATGCATCTGTCTCGATTCTGGCAAGAGGCAGATGCTCTATTGAAGCAACGAATTCTCTGAACGACACCCAATGCAAGTTCAACATCAGATCAATCCTCTCACTCAGACCTGCACAACAAACCACACGACTCTAACGTGCATCGAAATTCAGATGATGTTGCGCGCAGGCTCATCAGGTTCCTCTGCCGAGGAATCGGCGGATTCCTGTCTCTTCCGCAACGATGTGCGGAGAGCAAACATCATCGTTTTTTTTGTGGCTTTTCTTTTTTCTGTGTTACCGACTGTTCCAGCCTGGACGCAGACCAGTCAGTCTGCTGATGCGCAGATGCCAAAGACAGCGCCGTTCACCGAAGACACTCTATCCTCATACGAAGGTCAAACAGTCACTCGGGTCGAAATCGCTGGTCGCCCTGACCTTCAGTTTTCACAGATCGCTCCGCTCATTACCCAGCACGCCGGTGAATCTTTTTCCGCTGACAAGGTGCAGCAGTCTCTCCAGGCCGTCAAAACATCAGGTAAATACAAAGAGGTTCAACTCCAACTCACTCCAGATGCCAGCGGCGTCCGTGTCATTTTTGTTCTTGAGCCTGCTGTGTACATCGGGCTGTTTGAGTTTCCCGGAGCGCAGAATTTTGCTTACTCGCGTCTCGTACAGGTTTCCAACTATGAGGCTCAGGCACCCTACAACGCTGAAGATGTCAAACGCGAGCAGCAGAGTCTTCTGCGCTTTTTCCGTCAGGAAGGTTACTTCCAGGCCACCGTTGATCCAGAAGTCAAATTTGATGCTGACCATGATGTAGCCAACATTGTCTTTCACGTCGATCTCAAACATCGTGCTGAGTTCGGCAGTATCGTTATCGCAGGCGCTACGCCAGAGGATTCCGCCAAATTAAACCACGATCTTCAGACCTTCTGGGCGCGGCTGCACGGCGCTGCTATACGCCCTGGCAAAAGATACAATCATTCCACAATAAATCACGCCAACAATTACCTTGAGAAAAGACTTGCAAAACAGGGTAATTTAGCTGCTGATGTCAAGCTTTCAGGCGCTGAATATCACGCCAGTACGAATCGCGCCGACATTCATTTCATAGTTAAAACCGGCCCTGTAATCGATGTTGAAATCAAAGGCGCTCATCTCTTCAGTTGGACACGCAAGAATCTGCTCCCCATGTATCAAGGCATCCCAGTTGATGACGAATCTATCGAAGAAGGCCGCCAGGCACTGCTTTCCTACTTCCAATCAAAGGGCTACTTTAACGCTGCCGTCGGCGTGCAATCGAATGCTGGCACACAGCGGGATACGGTCGTCTACACCATAAATAAAGAGAAGAAACACCGGGTCCCGGATGTGCAATTTATCGGAAATAAAAATATTGCAGAAGACGAGCTTAGATCCCATGTCCCTCTTCAAGAGTCACACTTTCTTTCCCATGGAAAATACAGTGAAAAGTTGGTGCGAGACAGTGTCAAGAACATCAAGGCTCTCTATCAATCTGAGGGATTCAGTGATGTTGCCGTCGTCTCCAAAGTCAAGAATGATGGGGGCGACATCACAGTCTCTTTTCACATAACCGAGGGGCAGCGCGACATTGTCCGATCGCTCACGATCGATGGCGCCGATACCTTCCCGCGAAAGGATTTCGCTCCCGACGGTCTCAAGCTCGCTGAAGGTAAACCCTACTCACAATCGCTCGTCGAGTCGGATCGCGCCAGCATCATCGCACACTATCTTCAGGCTGGCTATCTCACATCGAGTTTTCGCCAAACCGCCACGGTTGCATCAAAAAATGATCGCCATCACATCGATGTTGTTTATCATATCTACGAAGGTCCACGTGTCTATACGGGCGCCATCGAAACTCTAGGTCGCTCGCACACCCAACAACGTCTCATCGATGAAGATGTAAACACTCTTCACGCTGATGCGCCTATGACCGAGAGTGCTCTTCTCACGGCCGAGAGCAGACTTTATAACCACACCGGCATCTTCGATTGGGCCGAGGTCGATCCTAAGCGCTCCATCACTACACAGACCAAAGAAGACGCGGTCGTCAAAGTTCACGAAGCGCAACTCAACCAGATCACCTACGGCCTGGGCTTCGAAGTCATCAATCGGGGCGGCAGCATCCCAAGTGGTACCGTTTCCGTTCCCGGTCTGCCACCTGTTGGCCTGCCATCCAACTTTCAGACCAGCCAGCAGACTTTCTATGGACCGCGCGGTTCATTCCAATACACGCGTAATAACATGCGCGGTAAAGGCGAGTCGTTCTCCTTTACAGCTTTCGCCGGCCGTCTCGACCAGCGGGGCGCCATGTACTACATCGACCCAAATTTCTTCTGGTCGAAGTGGCGGTCGACATTCTCTATCTCTTACGAGAAGAACGAAGAGAATCCAATCTACTCGTCGCAACAGGAGCTCGGCAGTTATCAGGTGCAGCGCACCATCGATCACGCCAAGGCTGATACCGTGTTCTTTCGTTATAGTTTTTCCAAAACCAATCTCACCCGCGTCCTCATCCAAGATCTGGTTCTGCCTCAGGATCGCAACGTACGCCTTTCTACACTTGCGGCAAATTTCACTAGAGACACGCGCGACAACCCGCTTGATGCCCACAAAGGGATGCTCGATACCGTTGAGATCGATGTGAACGATACGCATCTAGGCTCCAGTGTCGATTTCGCCAAGCTCACCGCTCAGGCCGCCTATTACAAGAGTTCCGTGCGCAAAATCGTCTTTGCTAATAGTCTTCGTATTGGCCTAGCGCAGCCTTACTCCAATAGCCGTGTGCCACTTAGTGAGGCGTTTTTCACTGGCGGCGGTAATACTCTACGAGGCTATCCATTGGATGGCGCTGGACCTCAGCGGTCCGTTGAAGTCTGTCCAAACGGACAGCCTGGCTGCAATCAGTTCATCAATGTTCCAAGCGGAGGTAATGAACTGCTGCTCGTCAATTCTGAGGCTCGCATTCCGCTGCCATTCAAGAAAGGCCTTGGCTTGGTTGTCTTTTACGACGGCGGCAACGTCTTCCCTAACGTTGGCTTCCATAACTTCACGTCTCTTTACTCAAATAACGTCGGGCTCGGTCTCCGTTACAACACGCCCGTAGGCCCTGTTCGCGTCGATATCGGGCACAATCTTAATCCTGTGCAGGGTATCAACTCAACGCAATACTTCGTCAGCATAGGGCAAGCATTTTAGGAATAGTCCAGAATAAGCGAGGGCAAACATGTCAGACGAAAAGCCCAACATTCATGCGAACAAGAAAAAGCGCTCTTTCTGGCTCAAGGTTGCGATATGGGCTGGAGCGTCCATTCTCTTACTCATTCTCATTGTTGGCGTAACGCTCTCGATCCTACTTCACAGCGAACGCTTCCACAACTATATGCTTCGCACTGCGCAACAAAAGGCCACGGAAGCGCTTGGCGTTCCTGTTCGCCTCCAGAACTTCGCCGTCAATCTAAGCCACCTTGATCTAGATCTTTATGGCCTCACGGTCGAAGGCGCCGCTCCCTACGCAAATCCAGCACTGCTTCAGGTAGATCATGCAGAAGCCGGCGTGCGCATCGTCTCATTCCTCCAGCGTACCTGGTATCTCAACAGTATTCGCGTCGACCGCCCCATTGTGCACCTCTATGTAGACAAGCAAGGGCGTTCTAACCTCCCGACATTTCAAAAGAGCAGCTCCAGCTCAAGTAATACCAGTGTCTTCGACCTGGGTATTCGGCATGCGATTCTCGATCGCGGCGAGGTCTACTACAACGATCATCGTAGCGATCTCTCTGCTGATCTTCATAATCTTGCTTTTGAAGCCTCGTTTAATAGCCTGCTCCAGAAATATTCCGGTAAGCTTTCCTACCAGGACGGGCACGTGATTTCGGGCGCATATCGCCCCATACCTCACAGCCTAGCCGCTGAATTCGATGCTACCCGCACTGCATTTCATCTCATGCACGCGGAGCTTCAATCTGGCCAATCGCGCCTGACTCTTCAGGCGTCCATGCAGAACTACTCGCAGCCCAACGTTCAGGCGCATTACGACCTCGTCACTATCGGTAATCAATGGGCGCAGCTACTCAAGCTGTCTTCCATTCCCTCAGGTGAGGTGCACGCATCCGGAGATTTTCAGTATCAGCAAAATCCTTCGCATAGTCTCATCGAGTCCATAGGTTTAAACGGAGAGCTGGACAGCAAGGCTCTTGTAGTTAAGACTGCATCACTACGCACACAGGCCAGCAATCTTGTAGCACATTACAGCCTTGCGAGTGGTAATGCGACACTCAACGATCTTCACTTCAACATTCTGGGCGGCTACCTGACTAGCTCTGGAAGCCTGACAAATCTAGTCGGTTCCCAACACGCCAACTTCAGCGCTAATCTTCGCGGAGTCTCTCTTGCTCGGCTGGAAAATATCGCCGGCCGGCCGACCTCTGTCCAGAATGTCGCTGTCAGTGGATATGTTAACTCAAAATTCACCGCCGAGTGGGTTAACAGCGTTAGCAGTCTTATCGCTCATGCAGACGTTACACTCGATGGCCAGGTGCAAAAAGCACATTCCGCCAGTGCGGCTGCTGCTAACAATGCGGCCTCGGGTGCGCAACCCACTGTTCCCATCGACGGTGTCGTTCACGCCGTTTATCGCAATGACGATAAGCAGCTCGCGGTCAGTAATAGCTACGTGCGCACGCCTCAGACAAACATCACACTCAATGGAACCATCAGCAAGCATTCCAGCTTAAGTTTTGATGTTCAGGCTCAAGATCTCGCTGAAATCGAGTCGATCGCAAATCTCTTTCGTACACAGTCTTCTGGCCAACCAAATCCATCGCTTGGCCTCTCAGGTGTGGCCTCTGTCCACGGTTCCATTGATGGTATAATTTCCGCGCCGCACATCACAGGAGAGTTCACTTCAACGAATCTGCACATCGCCGGCAGCGAATGGAGACTCATCCATACCAATTTTGCTGCCGATCCATCCAATGTTGTGATCCAGAATGCCGATCTGCAGCCAGCCCTCCGCGGTCGCATCACGCTCTCAGCCAGTGCGGGTCTCAACAAATGGTCCTTTGAAAAGACCAGCCCCGTACAGATCGATCTCAATGCTGCCCAACTCAACATCGCAGACTTTGAAAAGCTCACCGGAAAGGCCATTCCCGTTACTGGCACACTCAATGCAGCCGTCAAATTGCATGGCTCTGAATTGCATCCAGTCGGCAACGGCAACCTGTCCATTACCCATCTAACCGCCTACGATCAGCCTGTCGATTCGTTGAAGGTTGATTTCTCCGGAACTGGAGAAGAAGCGCAAGCCAGCCTCGACATCCAGCTTGCTGCGGGAACCATTCACGGTTCAGTTAGCACGCGCCCTGCTGACCGAACGTATAGTGCGCAGCTCGCGGCCGATAAGGTTGATCTCAGCAAAGTCCAGATCTTAAAAGCTCGAAATCTGGAAGCCACAGGTCAAGTTACTCTTCATGCCAAGGGGCAGGGAACTTACAATAATCCCGCCGTTGATGCAAATATTGAAATACCCAAGTTGGTCGTACAACACGAAACCATCTCTGGCATCACTCTCAACGCTAGTCTCGCAAATCACATCGCCAATGCCACGCTTGCATCCTCGGCGATTAGTACGAAGATTCAAGCAAAGGCCCGTGTTGAGCTGACGGGAGACTATCCAGCAGATGCCTCCATTGATACGCAGGCCATACCCTTTGCGCCACTACTAGCCGCATACGCTCCGGAAGAGGCTGCTGACATCACAGGCCAGACAGAGCTCCATGCTACTCTGCACGGCCCGCTCAAGAATCGAAGCCAGCTCGAAGCACACGTGACCATCCCTGTTTTAAATGCCAACTACGCCAAGACCGTCCAGATCGCCGCGACAAGTCCTATTCATGTGGACTACAAAGATGGTGTCGTCAACGTTCAACGCACGTCCATTCGTGGCACAGATACAGATCTCCAGCTTCAAGGTTCTATTCCAATCAACGGCCTAGCTCCATCGTCGGCTCAGATCGCTGTCATGTTGCAGGGAACAGTCAATCTGCAACTCATCCAGCTTTTCGACCCCGATCTACGTAGTTCCGGTGAGCTCAAATTTAACGTCAACTCTACCGGGGCTGCTAATGGCTCTAGCTTCGGTGGCCAGGTTGAAGTCGTCAATGCAGCTCTTTCATCCGTCGATCTTCCGGTAGGTCTTCAGCATGGCAATGGAACCATCACTCTCACGCCGAATCGCCTCAATATCAATAAGTTTGAGGGAACCGTCGGCGGAGGCACTGTGACAGCGCAAGGTGGCATCGCGCTTAGGCCGCGCCTTCAATTCGATCTCGGATTAAATGGCCGTGGCATTCGCATGTTATATCCGCAAGCCATGCGCGAAACTGCCAATGCCAATGTGCGCCTTTCTGGTTCACCGGAATCAGCCATTCTAAGCGGATCGATCAATCTCTCTGATCTTTCTTTCACTCCTGCATTTGATCTCAGCTCTTTCATCGCTCAGTTCTCTGGAGGTGTCGCCACTCCTCCCACTCCCGGCTTCAGTCAGAATCTCCAGCTCAATCTCTCCCTTCGCTCCAGCAATGACATCGATCTCGTCAGTCGCACTCTCAGCGTCAACGGCAATGCCAATCTTCAGGTGCGTGGTACAGCATCAAATCCGGTCATTCTCGGGCGAGTCAATCTCAATAATGGAGATGTCATCCTCAACGGGGATCGCTTCGTTCTCAACGGAGGAACAATAGAATTCGTCAATCCCTCGGAGACGCAGCCAGTACTGAATGTTTCGCTCAAGACCACCATCCAGCAATACGACATCTATCTCCGCTTCAACGGCCCATCGGATCAGTTACGAACCGAATACAATTCCGATCCCGCGCTCCCGTCTGCTGACATCATCAACCTTCTTGCTTTCGGTCAAACCACTGAAGCAAATTCTGCCAACGCATCCACGCCTGCCAATCAAGCCGCTGAGTCCTTGATTGCTTCACAGGTCAGCAGTCAGATTACGAGCCGCGTCGCCAAGATTGCGGGCATCTCGCAGCTTTCGATAAACCCAATTCTCAACGCTGGAAACTCATCAAGTACTGCTGATGCAACTGTCACGATTCAACAACGGGTCACAGGCAATCTCTTCGTCACCTTTTCCACTAATGTCGCGTCAACCCAAAATCAAACCATTCAAGGCCAGTATCAGCTCAATCGCCGGGTAGCTCTCAGCGCTACACGCGATCAAAATGGAGGCGTTGCCTTCGACGCGCTGATTAAGAAATCCTGGTAGCAGTCTCAACGTTATCCAGTTGTCAGAGGTTATGTTGAAACCTCAGCGGCCAGTTCATCTTTGATACCGTGCTTTACTGAGCAGTGAAATCTCCTGGTATCAAAATCGGAGCCTCAGTCCGGCTACGCACCATTTCTAATGTTCCCGGTTCTGCAAGTTCCACCAGCGACAGGCCCTGTTGCGTTACATCCAGTACACAGAGATCTGTGATGATCCTGTCCACTACTTCCGCTCCAGTTAATGGAAGCGTGCATTGTTTCAGAACCTTCGCCGCCCCGTTTTTCGCGGTGTGTTCCATCATCACGATGACGCGCTTTACGCCCGCGACCAGGTCCATCGCGCCACCCATGCCCTTCACCATCTGCCCCGGAATCATCCAATTCGCAAGATCGCCCTGTTCAGAAACCTGCATAGCCCCCAGGATCGCAAGATCGATATGTCCGCCACGAATCATTGCAAACGAGTCAGCGCTTGAAAAAAAGCTCGCTCCCTTAGTCGCCGTTACTGTTTGCTTTCCCGCATTGATCAGGTCCGCGTCTATCTCGTCGTCGGTAGGAAAGTCGCCGATTCCCAGCAACCCATTCTCCGATTGCAGCGTCACTTCCATTCCCGCTGGAATGCATCCCGCAACCATCGTGGGCATGCCGATGCCCAGGTTCACGTAGAATCCATCGCGCAGTTCTTTTGCCGCGCGTTGTGCCATTTCTTTGCGCGTCCACGCCATCTATGCCGCTCCTCGCGTCACTCGATGTTCAATCCGTTTTTCAGAACGTGGCGTCAACACGAGCCCGTCCACATAAATCCCCGGTGTATGCACGTGATCTGGATCAATCTTTCCGGCTGTTACCACTTCTTCCACCTCTGCAATCGTCACGCGTCCGCACGCTGCAACCATCGGATTGAAATTCCTCGCTGTCTTTCGATAGACGAGATTGCCGGCTGTATCCGCCTTCCATGCCTTTACCAGCGATATATCTGCACGAATCCATCGCTCCATGATGTACGTCTTTCCATCAAACTCGCGATGCTCCTTATCTTTCGCCACCAGAGTGCCGACACCGCTGCGCGTATAAAACGCCGGAATTCCCGCTCCCCCTGCGCGCATCCGCTCCGCCAGCGTTCCTTGCGGGCAAAACTCCAGATCCAGCTCGCCCGCGAGATACTGTCGCTCAAACTCTGCATTCTCACCTACGTAGCTAGCAATCATCTTGCGAATCTGTCTGGTTTGCAGCAGTAGTCCCAAGCCCCAGCCATCCACGCCTGCGTTATTGCTCACGGCCGTAAGGTTTTTCTTGCCGGTATCTCGCAGTGCTAGTATCAACTGTTCCGGAATCCCGCATAGCCCAAATCCCCCCACAGCGATCGTCATGCCATCTTCTACCAAGCCGACAAGCGCTTCGTGTGCATCGCTATAGACCTGCTTCATCGCTCATCTCCGTCACTGGCTGCTCCGTTGCGACGACACAAATGTATCGCGTCAAATCCACCCCATCTGACCGCCCCGCGAGTATATCGCTCATCCGTGAGGCTTCGCTAATCGTCTCTGTGCAGTTGGTAGCAACTACGGCATCAACCAAAAGCTGTAGGGCGAGCACCGGATAGTCCAGCACAGCGCTTCTTGGCGGGGAATTGTCAGATCAGTCCGCAGATTTTCCAACCCGCAACCTTCTAATCATCGCTCGATGTCACTTTTTGTTGCATTATCCACGCAAATTCAATAGCTTTTACCCATCTCGAAATTTACAGAGTCTGTCACATTCCCTGCCAAACGCACGATCAGGCCAGGTCTCTCTTCTTTTGCAACTCATCAGGAACCACACCTCATTTTGAAAGGGAGAATCATCGTGAACCTGCATCACATCAAACTGGCCTCCGCGGCGTGCACCGTGGCTCTGTTATTGGCCTCTGGTGCGCCTGGACAGCAACAAGATGGCGACAAAGTCGATCTCAACGCACTAACCCAAATCAAGAGCGAAGCCTTCGAGCACTCACAGGTCATGGAAAATCTCTTTTACATCTCTGAGGTCTACGGCCCGCGTGTGAACAACAGCCGTAATCATCGCGCTGCCGCTGAATGGGCCATGAAGCAGATGAAAGAGTGGGGTCTGCAGAATGTGCATCTGGAGCAGTGGGGACCCTTCGGTTATGGCTGGCAGATCAAGAAGTTCTACGGCGCACTTGAAACCCCAGCCTACGCCTCGCTCATCGGTTTTCCGCTCGCCTGGACCCCCAGCACCGACGGTCCCATCACTGCTGAAGCTGTGCTCGCCCCGCTCCATTCCGAAGCTGACTTCGCCAAATATAAAGGTAAGCTTAAGGGCAAGATTGTCCTCATCTTCGATCCTCGCGAGCTATCTCTCCATACCGAGCCCGAAGCCCGTCGTCTCACCGATGCGGAAGTAGAAGAACGTACCAAGACTCCCGATCCGTCGCACAACGGCTTCGGTCCGCCGATGCGCTCCAATGCACCTGCGCCGCGTCCCGGCGAATATACCCCGCAGTCGTTGTCCACTGCAGCACCCAGCGGACGCATCCTGCGCAACCAGGTCAATGCTTTCCTCAAGGAAGAGGGTGCGGCCGTAGCCCTCACACCTGGCTATAACGGCGACGGTGGCACCATCTTCGCTTCCTATGGAGGCTCGCAAGATCCCAAGGATCCCGTTGGTCCTCCCATGGCAGCCATCACGCCCGAGCAGTACAACCGTATCTGCCGCCTGCTTGAACATGGCATCACACCCAAGCTCACCTTCGACATCCAGACCGAATATCAAAAAGATGACCAGATGGGCTTCAATGTCGTCGGCGAAATCCCAGGAACCACCAAGTCCGACGAAGTCGTCATGGTCGGCGGCCACTTCGATAGCTGGCAGGGCGGTACCGGCGCCACAGACAATGGCACCGGCTCAGCCGTCGCCATGGAAGCTGTACGTATCCTCGCCACGCTCCACAAACCCATGGCCCGCACTGTCCGCGTAGCTCTCTGGGGTGGCGAAGAAGAAGGCCTCTACGGCTCACTTGCCTATGTGCAGCAGCACTTCGCCCCACGTGACACCATGAAGAAAACCCCCGAGTACGACAAGCTCGACGTCTACTTCAACGACGACTCCGGCTCCGGAAAATTCCGCGCAGTCTCCGCGCTCGGCAACGCTGAGCTCGCGGCCATCTTCCAGTCATGGATCAATCCCATTAAAGACTTGGGACTGGACGCCGTTGTCGGTCTCAGCTCAGGCCCCACTAGACAGCCGGGCGGTACCGACTCCACCAGCTTCTCCTGGATCGGTCTCGACGGTATCGGCTTCATGCAGGATCCCCTCGAGTACGGCTCTCGCACCCACCACTCAAACATGGACCTCTACGACCGCGTGCAGAAAGGCGACGTTATGCAAGGAGCCATGATTGAAGCCTGGTTCGCCTACAACGCCGCCACACGTCCTGATATGCTTCCCCGCATCGAAACCCCAGAACCTACGGCGAAATAGTATGCTGGAGCGATAATAGCAACAAGGGCGAGGCCGAAAGCCTCGCCCTTGTTACGTGTTCGCCAGCTGGTTTGGATGATCTCCATCTCACTTCGCACTGTAGTTCTGCGCATAAGTATCGTGCGGCAACCCCGCATTGCGTGACTGCCGCGCGAACGCGTACGCCTGATCCCTGCTCATCACCCCGCCAATCGTCACCAGATAAGGCGCACGGTGAGTCGGCGTAAATACCTCCGGCCGCAGCTCGGGATGCGCTTGCGCAATACTCTGCGCCTTCTTCTGTGCTTGGTCCTGGCGGTAGTATGTATACGCGATCACCCGCCACTGCGCGCGGTCTCCCACATTATTGCGAGCTGCCGAAGAAACAGTCGCCGATCCGGAAGTCATCACGCCGGCTGGAGATTTAGCTTGGTTAGTCGCATCTGCGGCCACTGTTGCTGGGGGAACAGACGCCGCTCGCACAGCATCTGCCTGATCGGCATTTTTCGCGTGAAGGAAATGCCACCCTAACCACAGCGTGATAACGAATACAACTACCGCGAACGCTAGGGCGCCGATCCATTTTGCTTTTGCTTCCTGTGTGACGCCGTCTAACAATTGCTCGATACGCAAAGGAGGCCGCTCGGCTGCCGTAGCCACAGGCATCTGTTTTGCGTTGGGCATTGCCTGTGCTGCTTCCGAAACGGGCTTTACCGCAGGCACTGCAACTGACCTATCCACGGAAGTCTTCGAGGATACGCTATTTACCGAGGCAGCCGTGGGTTGCTCGCCCTCGCCTTGTAATGCCTTCACGATCTCGCGAATACCCCACGCCCCATTCATGGCATTCGGCACGATTCGATCGAAAGGCGCGGGAAGAGGACGTCTGGTGACAGCCAGCTCCAGTGTTCTCGTCTGCGTCAAAGCATCGAGCAGCAGCACTGCCAGATCATGCACATCCCGCTGCTTCGCTTCCACTCCACTCTCACCCTCTGGAGCCTCCCGAATGCAGTCGCTCCGCACCTTGACAGTCTCCCCCACAGCAAACACATTCTCAGGAGCAATATGCTCGTGAACGAAACCATGCGTATGCAGCGTTTCGAGAGCAGAGGCAACGCTAACCGCCAACTCTGTCGTCTCCGTGACAGTCAATCGCCGTTCGGCCAGCACCTGCGCCAGATTCGCCTCTACCCGCTCAAGTACGGCATAAATCACCGTGACATTGTCCAGTGTTAACTGACCGCTTCGCTCCAACCTGACAAAATTGGGATGCCCCCAAGCTTCCACACCTCGCCAGCGCGCAAGAATCTCATCTTCGTCGAAGTGGCAGGCGATAAGCCGAATTAGTCTCGCGTCATCTTTGTCGATGAAGGTTGAGAAGAACGCGCTTCGACCCTCGGGCAGCAACAATTTGTTCAGTGGGAATGCGCCATCGATCGTGATGCCTTCGTAGTCCGTCCATAGTTCCATAGGTACTTCCTGTTTTAGGGGATGGAACCAAGACAGAATGCCGGTCGGCAAATCGAGCAGTAGGGGCGTCGCGCACACGATCGACGGGCACGCATCTTTAACCGCCACACATAATTATCATCCATTGCGGCCAAGTCAAACGCGAAGATATTTACCACCTGTGTGCCTTTCACAAACGTTGCAATCGGAAGCGGCTTCGCATCACTCGGTATTTCTCTGATTGTTCCCGTTGGAACATCTTCTACCGTCAACGATCCCTATACTGGCCTCAATGTCGACTACTCCGCAACAAATCGACTGGGTCACGAAGCAGGCCCAATGCAACGCACAGAAGGTCTTTCGTGAGCTTTGCGAGGGAATCGAAAGTGACGTCCAGCGGATGAATTCCATCGGACAATTTCCTCTGCGTGAATCCTTCGTTGTTGAGGTCAATCCCGAGGGCACAACCATAGGCGTAGGCAAACCTCACCTGACACCTCGCCGCAGGGTACTTCTCACGCTCGACGGAAACGCGGTCAAGGTGCACCTCGATGGCGTCGAGAGAGATTGGCAGGCCTGCGTAAGCCTCAACGATCAGTGGCGATGCGTTCTCAAACTCGACGACGGTACAGAATTGGAGCAATGGCAATTCCGCAAGAAGGCCCTCGAACAGCTGTTCTTTGACATAACTCCGTGCCCCGTACCTGCCGATTCTTCGAAAAAGTAGACCCTCTTACCAACCCTTCCACTCTACGAAGCCATCACGGCCACTGCAAAAGCTCATTGTTCCAGTGCAATCGCTATCTCACTCGGGCCTGAGCGTCTAATCCGGAAGAATCCGATTCTGTTCATCCAGCAGAACGATCCCAGGCTTGAAATCGCGAGCCTGGCCTTCTTCCATCCAGCAGAAGCTGGCCACAATGATCCGGTCGCCTGTCTGCACTAGGCGCGCTGCGGCACCATTGACACAAATCTCCGCCGAGCCACGTTCTAACTCGATGGCGTATGTCTCAAAGCGAGCGCCATTGTTCAGGTTCCACACGTGAACTGCTTCAAAAGGAAGAATTCCGCTGGCTTCAAGAAGAGTCGCATCGATGCCAATGCTTCCTTCGTAGTTAAGATCCGACTGAGTGACCGTGGCACGGTGCAACTTCGTCTTCATGAGCTTAATTAACATCGAGAAACCGCTACCTCAACTCCCAGTCTCGCATAGAACGTTGTCGCTCCATCCCGCATGCAGGCAAGCGTTTGCGTCCCAGAAAAACAATCCCTTGATGCTTTCAGCTTTCTCATGCGAGAACGCTGAAGCATGTGGCGGCGCATCTGGAAAAGAGGACAGAATCCACGACTCGCAGCCCTACCATAGCAACCGAGTAAAACCGGTTCAGGTTCACTCACGATTTCAACCCATGCGTAGTCACGCATGCCATAACTCACATGCCGTCCCGTAAAACTGGCTGACCAAATCAGGATTTGTGCGAAGAATGGTCGGGGAGAGAGGATTCGAACCTCCGACCCCCTGGTCCCGAACCAGGTGCTCTACCAGGCTGAGCCACTCCCCGAACACGCGTGGATCGCGACATCCATCTCTGCTTTCGCCTGGTGAATACGGCAGCTGGATGCGCTTTTACGAGTGTACCAGAATCCCCAGCCAATCGCCGGACCGCCCCAACGCGTTACCTGGCCCACTAGCCTTATTCGCCAAGCACCAGCTTCCCAATCGTCATCAGCTGCATATTCGACGTTCCTTCGTAGATTTTCCCGACCTTCGCATCGCGGTAATACTTCTCCGCTGGATAATCCCGCACATATCCATTTCCGCCGAAGATCTCGACGCACTGACTCGCTACCCGCTCGGCCACTTGAGAAACAAACAGCTTCGTCATAGCTGCCTCGGTGACAAACGGCAACCCCGCATCCTTCCGCCGTGCAGCGTTATAGACCATCAGCCGTGCAGCTTCAATCTCCGTAGCCATCTGCGCCAGCGAAAACCGCACCGCCTGGAATTCTGCAATTGCCTTCCCAAACTGTTTTCGCTCCTTTGCATACTTCGTCGCGTGGTTCCACGCGCCCTGCGCCAGCCCGAGCATCTGCGCGCCAATGCCGATGCGCCCTTCGTTCAGCACCTCAATTGCAATCTTGTATCCCTTGCCTTCCTCGCCCAGCAGGTGATCGGCCGGAATCTCGCATCCATCAAAGAGCACCTCACAGGTACTCGAAGCCCGAATCCCCAGCTTCTGCTCCTTCTTGCCAACCGTCAGGCCCGGAGTGCCCGCTTCAACCACAAACGCTGTAATCCCCCGATACCCCGCATCAGGATCCAGATTCGCAAATGCCAGAAACAGCCCTGCTTCGCGGGCGTTGCTGATCCACATCTTCCGTCCGTCCAGGCGGTAGCCCACTTCCGTCTTCCTCGCGCGCGTTTTCATCGCAAACGCATCCGACCCGGACTCCGCCTCGCTCAGCGCGTAGGAACACACCGTCCCCCCAGCCAACCTCGGCAGCCACCGCCGCTTCTGCTCCTCTGTTCCCCATCGCAGCAATGCATTGACGCATAAGGTGTTTTGAATATCCACCACCAGCCCGACGGAAGCATCCATCTCCGAGAGCGCCTCGACCGCAAGAATCGCCTCAAAGAAGCTCCCGCCGGCTCCGCCCAGCTCCTCCGGAACCTCAATTCCCAGCAATCCCAACTCTGCCAGTTTGCTTAACAGCCCCGGTGCATACGCTTCGGCTTCGTCCATCGCTCGCACCTGTGGACCTATTACCTCTGCCGCAAATCGTCGTACGTTCGCCTGCAGTAGCCGCTCTTCTTCAGCCAACTCTGTCACCGACAGCGATCGCGCATCCATAGCACCAAAAACAGGCAAGGGAACTACCTCCATCGCAAATCCCCAAAAATCACGGAAAACAATTCAGCCTACCACCAGCGACGGACCACCAACCACTGTTCGCTGCCAATCACTCGCTGCCCTCTCGCATAAATCTCCAATTTACCGTATTCTGTAATGAGCCACACGGCAGGTTGGGAGGTGTAAACCCATTGGCAGAAGTTCGCGTACAAGAAGGCGAGCCGCTCGAGAATGCGCTCCGCCGTTTTAAGCGCAAAGTACAGCAGGAAGACATCATCAAGGAAGTTAAGCGTCACTCCTACTACCTCAAGCCCGGCGAAAAACGCCGCGTGAAAGAGGCATTGGCGCGCAAGCGGAACCGAAAAAAGGCACGCAAAGAGCAGGATTAGCTCTCGATCTTTATGAACGCCTTATGCCCGGTCGATGTATCTTACATCGACCGGGCATTTTCATCCGTCGGTGAAAACCCTTCAGACGGGTAGCTGAACAATTTCTGGACCATAGACGATATGTGTCCTGACAGTTCCGTTAGTCACTCGTTCGATCTCTTCAACCGACCCTCCTTCACTCCACATGCGCGTCCATCTCCCGGGGCGAGGCGCCTTTTCCCATTGGTCTACCAGGGTGTGTCGTGGACCATGCATCGGCCGCCGCATCGAGTGTGGCCAGGACTCCAGTTGTGAAATCACAAGGGTGGTTCCGGCGGCTGGCCTTCCTCGTTCTCAACACTGTTCCATGGCCTGACATTCGCCGGTATCAATGTGCCGGAGATGGACTTTTCAGATCGAATCCTGAAGTGCGTAGTCTGCGGAAATGACTTCGTGTTTACCGCGGATGAACAGCGTTTTTTTCACTTGAAGCAATTCACCAACGATCCCAAGCATTGCAAATCCTGCAAGGCAAAGCGGGCCACTAAATCTGTGCGTGCCCGCCCTGAGACCCGCACCACCTGTGCCGAGTGTGGTCAGCCAACGACGGTTCCTTTTAGGCCGAGTCAGGGCAGGCCGGTTCTCTGCCGCGCCTGCTTCGAAAAAAAATCCACCCCACCTGCCTGACTCATCCGGCAACTCTCGATTCCCATCCGAATCTGGCAAAGGATTTGTCTCTCCATGCCGCAAAGCTCCGGACAAGAAAGCCTGCCAGTTGGCAGGCTTTTCTGATCTCCGGTCTTTATTTCTTGCCTTTTTCAATCCACATCGTCTGCGACGTATACCACCACCGGCTCCGTAGCCAACTGCGGATCGACGATCAGCACTGTGCGTACCTCGCCGCCGGTCAAAGCAAACGCAGCCGACGAATAGATAGTCGTCACGCTATTTTTAAGTGTCGTTCCCGTTGGTGCAATCACCATGTATAGAGTTGACGATGGAATAGTTACATATCCAGAGGTTGCTCCCACAGGTAAGCCGGTAATGACCGGTTTTGCCGTCGCATACACCTGATCGGAAGTGCCCGGCAGAAAGTACACATCCACAGCCCCTGTCGAAGGCGCCTGATTCAGCATTCGAAACTCGGAATGCCCCGTCGGAGCAGGTGTTGCTTGGTCTTCCAGCACCGTTACTTGATAGCCGGCATTCAAGTCTGAAATAAGAACCGACTGGCTCGTGCCGGCGCGAAGCGAAGTATTGGCAGAAGCCAGTATCGTCGTTGCAGTGGTCGCCGTCACTTTAATCAGCGCATTGTTTGTCGGTGCGAGCTGCGCATAATCCGTGATGCTGCCTTGTCCCAGATTTCCCGCCAGCAGCGTGCTACCGACGTACACATTGAGTGCAGGTGCATTGTATGAGGCATCTAGAATCCGCAATTGGCTAATAGAGGTTCCTCCCGCTACCGACTGGCATCCGGCCAGCATAAGCGAACCCGCGAGACTAGCCACCGAGACCACACCAAGCCAGAGCAGTCCTCGCCGTCCTTTTAGTCCGCGCCGGGTAACGTCTCTTTGCAATTCGCCTCGCTCCAAAACAGCTACATCAACCCAATCCAAATCTGTTTGCCGCAACCGCGCTCTGCATCCAAACCAGATTGCATACCACTCATTTTGCAGCCGTTTCTGCGATTGTATCGACTTCTGCCTGCCATCGCGTAGCACAACCGCTTAACGAACCAAATCCCTCATCATGGCGAGCGATGCGACAGTGCGTTGGGAAAAGAAACTGCTTCCAGGTTCGCTGTTCACTGATTGTTCAATTGTTATCTGATTGGCCGATACTGCAGATTCAGCCTCGTCGGCGCAGGTTCTGCGTCATTGGTTAGACCTGCATGCTGTTGCGGCTTGACTCCACCTGAGCTAGCCGGTGAAACCGCTTCGCCTTCGCTACATCCTTCATGATCTGCGCCTTCAGTGCCTCGGGCGAGGGCCACGTGAGCTCCGGCCTCAATCTATACAGAAATTCAAGTTCCAGCGGAGTTTCTTCCGTTAGCTCGACAGGTTCGAAATCGAGCAGGTGCGACTCGACGGAGAAAGAAGGTTCGCCAAACGTAGGCCGGTCGCCAACATTCGTTACCGCCTGAAAACAGCGTCCGGATTCGGCATCTGCGGACGCAAAAACGGTGAGCCGCGCCACGTATACGCCTTTGGCTGGCAGCAATTCCGGATAGGGAGCTAGATTTACTGTCGGCACCAGCAGCTTTGTGCCGATACCGCGCCCGCGCGCTGGTGTTGATCGGATAGCAAACGTATGTCCCAACATCCAGCGGGCACGCCGTATATCGCCCGCAGCAATGCGCTCCCGAATCGCCGAACTCGAAACCGTCAGTCCGTGCGAAACCACCGCCTGGTGCACCGTCAGCGAGAATCCAAACTCCTGCCCAAACTCGGCAAGCTCCACTACCCCCGCTTCAGCACAGTGCCCGAATCGAAAGTTTGCACCCTCATGGATCGATCGTATTTGGAGTCTCTCGACAAGAATAGTCTGGACAAACTCCCTCGCTCTCATCAGGGAAAGCTCTCTGTCAAACGAGAGCACCAGTACAGCATCGATTCCCGTCTGCGCCATCAGCCGGAGACGCTCCGGAATAGGCGCAAGAAGCTTCGGTGCGCGATCTGGCCGCAGAAAACATTCCGGATGTGGGTCGAAGGTAATGGCAATCGACCGCCAGCCGTTGATCCGTGCCTCGGCGGCAATCGCAGACAATACTTCGTGATGTCCACGATGAACGCCATCGAAGTTTCCTACCGCGACCGCGGATGGTCCAAACTCCGCAGGTATCTCGCCGAGTGAGCGAAAAACACGAATTGAATCAACCGTCATGCCAATGTCACCGGAACGGTCAAACCGTCATAAGCCAGCGCCATACCCTTAGGCATCCGCGCATTCGTTTCGGCATGGCCAAGCTCGTGTGAAATATGCGTAAACCATGTGTCCCGTGCACCGATTCGTTTTGCCCAGCGTACTGCCTGCTCTACATTAGCGTGGCTCGGATGGGGCGTATGCCGTAGCGCCGAAAGCACCAGCACCTCAAGTCCTTCCAGCAATGCGAAACTTGACTCTGGTATAGAGCTGACATCGGTAAAGTAAGCGGCGTTGCCAAACCGGTAGCCCATGATCGGCAAGTTGCCGTGCATTACCGGAACCGGAACAAACCGAACCTCATGTACCGCAACCGGCTCGCCGTCGCGTAGGTCATTAAGCTGCACACGGGCCCGGTTCGGATACTTGGCGTCTTCTGCAAAGGTGTAGTTGTAAATACGCTCTAGCACAGTCCGCGTTTCCGGATCCGTATGCAAAGGGATTGGCCCGCTTTCTCTGTGCATCAGGTAGCTTAACGGCCTCAGATCGTCCAGGCCAAAGATGTGGTCGGCATGCGAATGTGTGTAGAAGACTGCATCCACACGCTTCAACCCGGCAGTTAGCGCCTGCTGACGAAAGTCGGGACCCGTATCGATCAAAACCGCCCGTCCGCACGGTCCGCTCTCCTCCGGAAAAGGAAGCAGGCCCTTACGCGCCTTCATCGGCTTTTCCGTCCGCTCGGTTCCCTCCGGGCATGGCCAGCGCACCAGCACGGATGGTCGCAGCCGCTTGTCGCGTGTATCGGCAGAGGTGCATACCGCACAGGCACATGCAATCGTAGGCACGCCCATTGACGTTCCCGTGCCCAGAAAGGTCAGTGTTCCCTGCACGCGTGCCCTAGGATTGTTGCCTGCATCAGACATCCGATTAGCGCTTCACCCCACCTGGAGGTGGGGGCAGCGGTTGTGCCGAGATCATCCGCGTCAGCTCAAGGAAGGTTGCACGTAGCTCAAACAGCACTACCTCGAGACTGCGAGCCTCTTCTGCAGTCAGATTACCTTTGCATTTTGACTCCAGCACTCCGAGCAGATCGATTGTTTGGCGTGCGCCGAGAATATCGACACGTGGCCTTTGGCCCTCCGGAGTGCCTGCGCCCATCTGCATCAGTGCGGACAGATAAAGCTGCTGTACCAGATGTTCAAAGCCGATCTTTTCGGGGGCAGGCGCGCCAGGATTCTGAGCGCGGATCAGGTCATCGATTCGGTCGGCAGCGCGGCTGTAGTCATCCTTCAACTGGCTGATTTCCTCCTCGGTCGGCCCAAGCGGTGATTGTTCTTCTTCCGCTTCAGGCGTCACCAACACCGGGTCTGAATCAACAGGCTCTTCCGCCTTAACTGGTGTCTGTGGAATGCGCTCTACCAGCCGTGGTCCTGAAGAGGAAGCTGCTGCTGGCGGTGTGGCAGGTTTTTGTTCAGGCGTGGCGGCTATTTCAGCAGCGGGGGCAGCGTCGTCATCGGCGCGAAACTTGCGCCGGTCAACGACCGTAAATTTTGGTGTATCGCTCATACCGTCTCTCTAACGAATTTCAATCTCATTGCGCAGTTTCGGTGTGCCATCCAGGATGAGGGCAGCTCCATTGGCAAATTCAAGTGTTTTATTGCCCACTTCCGCTTCGGCGCGCAGCATGGCAATGGCAAAGATGCGCGAACTGCCTTTAAGATGCAAGGCGGCGGCGCTGGTGATTGTTCCAACTGATTTCGCGTCGGTTCCACTTCCCGCGATCCGCAGTTCCGTGCCTTTGACCGGAAGGGAGTCCGCATCGTCCAGGTTCAGCTCAAGAGAGCGCAGATGCCGGTGTACTTGACCGCGGGAGCGTACGCGCTCCACGATCTCCTGCCCCAAATAACAACCCTTAGCGAAGTTCAGCGCGCGGATTTGAGATGTCTCCTGTACCAGATCGCGGCTTTCGATATCGACTTCATACGCTGGAATTCCTTCCACAATGCGCAACGTCTCAAGAGCCTCTGTGCCAGCAAACGCTGCTCCAGCGTTGTGCAGAGCAGACCATAGTCGCGGAATCGCCTCGGTGGCTACCCACAGCTCGTAATGGGGAACCGTCGTGCCGTACGTGCGCCGGATCTGAACTTCTATTCCGGCCGCAATACCTCGTATCCAGGTCATCACTGATACTTGGGCGGTAAGTCCGAGAACACTGAGAATCCGTGCGGAATCAGGGCCGGTCAACCCCAGCGCCGATTGTCCTTCCATCGGAGCCAGTTCTACATCATCCATGATGATGTAGCGGTCGAAATGCTCAAGAAGCGCGGGCGACTGCGCGGCGGTTAGCTCAAGCTCCAGCGAGTCGCCATTGCGCCAAACCCAGGCATCGCCCTGAATCCGTCCCTGCGCGTTGAGGATGAAATTGTAGGCTCCGCCGTCTTGTGGCAATGTTTCAACGGCATTCGTGACCATGCCGCTCAACCAACGGAAGCGATCTTCGCCGCGTACCTCGATACGGCGGAGCCACCCGAGATCGTGTACCGCAGCGTCGAATAGAAGTGCTGCGGTTTCATTTCCGATAGCGTCTAACTGCTGTGGGGTGAGTGCGCCCAGGTAGCTCTGAAGCTGCGGCGGTGAAGAAAATGCAGCTCCGGCGAGAAAGTCGGCCAACGGAGTTGCTTTAGTTTCAATTAGTTGCGTCATGCCGGTCTCGCGGGTACAAAAGCTTCCAATAATGGCTTTGTACCAGGTTTGATTATAGCTTGGGGTATATTGCGGCATAAGGCATGCAATCGGCGGCAGGCATCCAGGTGCCGCATTTGAGTTCAGACGGAAGGTCGGGAAACCTAAATGATCGGCAGCAGATTGGAACGTGAAGTCGGGCATACGGATGCCGCTACGGGTCGCGCGCTAAACAGCGGTATGCGCAACATCGGCGTACTCGCCGTGCTGGGCCTTTCGGTCGTATTCGCCGCTGCGCAAATCACTCCGTCGGGTTCACCGAATACGGATAACGGCCAGAAATCAGAGAAGCCGCAGACGGAAACCCACATTACTCCCGATCAAGCCAAGCAACTCTTCCAGAGTGTCGATGAGCTTTTGCATTTTGCCTCCGACGATACGGGATTACCCATCAAACATGAGGTTAAGCGCACTCTGACTACCCGCGCCGATGTCGAAAAGTACCTCCTCGACAAGATGAACGACGATGAGGACGCCAAGCGTATGCAGCGCGGCGAAATCGTTCTCAAGAAATTTGGTCTTCTCGATCGCGACTTCAACCTGAAGCCGTTTATGCTTGCTCTCCTCAAGGAACAAATCGCCGGCTATTACGATTCAAAGACGAAGACGGTGTACATGCTCGACTGGGTCGATCCGGAAACTCAGAAGCCTGTGCTGGTTCATGAGCTGACCCACGCGTTGCAGGATCAACACACCGATCTGGAGAAATGGAACAACCAGACTCCAGATAATCCCTCGCATACTGTTGCGCAGGACAACGATCACTTGGCCAAAGATGAGTTGGACACTGCCCGCACGGCGGCGCTTGAGGGCCAGGCGATGGCGGTTTTTGTGGACTACTCGCTTAAACCCCTGGGCAAGAGCCTGGTGAAGGATCCGGAAATTCTGGATCAGATCAACAGCATGACCTCGGCCTCCACCGATGACTCTCCCGTACTTGCCCGCGCACCCCTTCTGTTGAGCGAATCCCTGCTTTTTCCATACAAAGAGGGCCTAAGTTTTGAGCAGGACGTCTGGATGGATAAAGGTAAACAGGCTGCCTTTGCGGGCGTACTCGACCGTCCGCCGTCATCCAGCTGGGAGGTGATGAACCCACGCAACTACGAGCAGCAGAAACCTTCTCCAATTCTCGTAATGCCCGACATTCATCCCCTCGTCGATAAAACCTACCGGGCGTACGACATCGGCCAGGTGGGCCAGCTCGATCTTCGCATCCTGGCTACGATCTATGGTGGTGAAGGCGCCGCGCGAGATCTGACGCCCGCTTGGGATGGTGGCATTTACTGGGCCGGGCAGAAACTTAGCGCAAAGACAGCAGCCGAACAGGCCTCTACCAACTCCGTGGCGCTCTTTTACCTCTCAGCGTGGAAGAGCCCTCGCGCCGCTGAAGCTTTCGCCCGGATATACGGCGAGGAGATTGGCCGCACGTACTCAGGTGTCAAGCTCGATACCGCAGATGCTCAGCCCGATTCCGGAGGCGGCCAGGAAATCATCTACTCAACCAATGAGGGACCGGTAGTTATCACGGTTCGAGACCGTTTCGTCTTCGTCTCTGAAAGCTTCGATCTGTCCACGGCGCGCAAGCTGGCTGACATGCTTATTGGCATTCAGGGTACTGGCGAGATTCGTACGGCGAGGCTATCGATCCCGGGCCACACCCTGTCGCAGAGCACCATCAGTTTCCTTCACTCTTGCGGCATCATGCGTGCGGCATTGTTACGCTAACAGCTTTTCTGCTTCTCGGCTCTCGAAAAGCCGCATAAGGTCTTTGGCCGGGATGGCTTCGCCGAAATGCCATCCCTGTGCAAGGATATGCTGCTGTAAAGCAGCAAAATAAGCTGATTGCTCAGCACGTTCCACGCCTTCCACCACTACCGTTACGCCCAGTGTGGCGGCCATGGAAAGAATCTGCGGCACAATGGCTGCTGTCAACGATCCTGTGCCGATGGCGTCGGTAAATGCACGATCGATTTTGATCGCATCCACGGCGAGTTGATTCAGGTAGGAGAGGCTTGAATAGCCGGTGCCGAAGTCATCGATGAAAAACTGATGGCCGCGCTCACGCAGCTTATGAATTGCCGAGATAGCCATGTGATGGTCAGCGGTCGATCGTTCGGTCAATTCGAGATTGATGCTTCTGGTGGCTATGTCATGCGTGCGCAGTACATTTTCGAGCGCTGGTAGAAACTGAGGATCTGCAAGATCCGCTGCGGCGATATTTACACTGATATAAAATTGCGGATGAGATCGGAGATGCTCGCCAAGCTCAGTGACCACGCAATCCAGCACAACGCGTGTCAGTTTTCCGATGATACCGAGTTCTTCCGCCGCAGACACAAAGACATCCGGTCGCACATAGTTGCCGTCTTCGTCTATCCATCGCGCCAGAGCTTCTGCTCCAACGATCTTCCCCGTTTTGATCTCAACAATTGGTTGATAGACAACCGTGATCTGGTTGTAACGCAGCGCGCGGCGTAACTGAGCCTGAAGGCTGCGATCGTTCCAATGCAACAGATTCATCGAGGCAAAAACTACACCCGCCAAAACTCCAATAAGAGCAAACCCCCCGATGAGTGAACTATTCATCAGCCAGGCTTTATGGAGCGTGATGCTCGTGACCATACATGGGGCAAATCGCTCGGAACAACGAGCGACGTAAAAGGTGTCGCCACGCAATAGCTCGCGCTCCGCAAGGACTTCCTGATTGGTCAGCTTCAGAGGATCGCCGGCTGTCGGGAGCACCTTACCCGTGACATGATTTGCCAACGTTGTCGTGTATCCCATGGGATCTTCCCGAAGATCGCCAAAGGCATTCTGCGCCGCAATAAAGTCCGCTTCACCGTATTGCGTGATGTCACCCCTCATTCCGGGAACGGAATAAAGTGACTTGTTTAGCCAGATACTTTTTCCTGAGGGAGTGACGAGATCGGCGGGAGTCTCCTGTATCGGATGATCGAGCCGGCCATTGACTGAGGTGCAATAGAGCATGTTGTTGCGGACCCGGCCTATCTCCTTCACGATGTGTCCGTGATACACAAGCTCCCGGAGACGGTTGATGTCCTGATCGGAGCAAAATGGGTGAGGTGATGCGTTAACTTCATCCAAAGTTGTGATGATTTCGCTGTTGTAGGCCTCAGCGTACGCTATCAACTGGCGTCCATAGTGATCGAGTTTCAGCTCAGTGGATTGGTAAGCTACCAGACCGCCCACAACAAGCCCTGTGACGGTGCAAGCACAAAGCACAGCCAGACTTCGTATCGCGATCGGAATTCGGTGGTTTGCAGTCATCCTCATTCCGACTTCTCCATACACAGATAGATCAACCCTCTTGCCGGCACAGGAAGGCCAAAGAACCATCCCTGGCCGAGGATGCTCCTGTCTTCTCCAGAAAAATATATTGCCTGGTCCTCGCGTTCGATCCCTTGCACTACTACTTTCAGACTCAACGCTTTGGCTACCCCGAGAATTTGCGGCACAATGGACGCGGTGACTGCTTCCGTGCCGATGGTGGCTATAAATGAGCGATTGATTTTAATGCCGTCGACATGCAGTTCTGTCAGATACGCGAGATTGGAATACCCGGTTCCGAAGTCGTCGATGAAGGTAGCGTGCCCGCGATCGCGCAATCGGCGGATTGCACCGATCGCTGTTTCACGATTGGAGGTAGCTCGCTCGGGCAGTTCGAACGCAATATTTGAGGGCCGCACTCGCTGGCCGTCGATACACTCATCAAGCAGCAAGAGCAACCGCGGGTCCGCAAGATCGGAAGGGGCTAAATTGATATTCAGCCGAAACTCTGGATCGATGTCAAAGATGGATTGTATCTCTGTGATCGCTCGCGTAAGCACAAACCGTGTGATTTCACTGACAAACCCTTCGGCTTCGGCAAGTTCAATGATCGTCTCGGGGCGGATACTGTCGCCCTCTTCATCGGTCCATCGCGCCAGCGCTTCGGCTCCTACGATGCGTCGCGACCGCATCTCTACAATTGGCTGATATACGACCGAAAGACTATCCATCAGGATTGCGCGCCGGAGCTGATTTGTATGGCTGCGTCGTTTGCGGCCCACGATCAGAAGCCCAACGGCACAACTCAGGCCAGCAATGCCGCCTGAAACAACGAATCCACTGAGAAGGGCTTGATTCTGTTGCCAAACCTCGTCGAGAGACATGTATGCGACAGCGCAGTCGGGATATTGACTCGAACACGAAGAACGATACAAAGATCCGTGGTCGCGCACCGTCTTGTTTGTTTTCAGAATGCCCTTTGGCAACGTTCCGAAATGAGCAACGCCTGCACGAAGGATTTCACTCGATGGTTCGTCAGGAGACGGGCCGATAATGCCCACGGCATAGTGGATCGGCGACTGAGGGTAATCGAGGAAGATATCGGGGCCTATCACCATGTCCGCATTGCCAGAAACCGCAACATCGGCTCTGTCGCCTGCGGGAACCATTAATGGAAGGCTGTTGTAAATATGATCTCCGCTGGGCAACACGAGATCGGGAACCGGCATGGAAATTGGCGCTGGCAGTTTACCTACCGTTGCCGAGCATAGAAATGCCCCATCTACCATGCGCCCTGCATCTTTGATGAACCGGGCCTGAAAGGTAATACGCCGCAAGAGGGTGATGTCGTCAGGCGAACATGGCAGGTAAGGAGAAGCGTTCGCATCCTTTGCAACCTGCACCGTCTCGGCGCTTATGGCCTCCTCATGATGCAGCAATCGATTGGCATAGTCATAAAGCCGCGCACCGGTTGAAATAAGGATCGATTCACGGCCCACCAGGAGCCCTGCCGCGATGCCGAGCACGATTGCAAGAGGTGCGAGCCAGTAGCGGTCGAAGCGGCGAAGCTGGCGGAAGACGAGCATATTTAAGCGCCTTCACCTTCTTGCAGCTCGCGCTTCGCAGTGCTGCTCACGTGTCCTGTAGTGGAACATAGTAGCGGTGGCTGCAGAAGGGTATGTGATTGCAGAGCTGATCGCGTCCGCACACCTGCCGTCGGCTTGCACCGGTTCCGCATATCTAGCGTGTCGCCCTTCCGTGAAAACACAAATGACCGCCAAACGCAGCCTGCAAACGTGAGGTGATAGATTGTTCCGCCGTCGGTATTGGAGGAACAAATCCCCTGATCCGGTGCAATGTGTTGGTAACCGGCATCAGTATACTAAGCTGTCGGAACTTATTCAGAAGCGCGAATTGCCCCACGTGGGCTTCGCGGTGGGAGCTCTGTTTGCAGGAAGCAGCGATCGGAATCATTGGAGGTAGTGGGCTTTATTCTATGCCCGGTCTTACGGATGTCCATGAAAAAAAACTGACTACGCCCTTCGGAGACCCTTCCGATAGTTTCGTTCTGGGCACCCTTGAGGGGAAAAAAGTAGCATTTCTGGCGCGTCATGGCCGCGGACACCGCTTGTTGCCATCCGAGTTACCTTTCCGGGCGAATATTTATGCCATGAAGATGCTCGGGGTCGAGAGAATCCTGTCGCTTTCCGCCGTTGGCTCGCTCAAGGAAGAACATAAGCCGACCGACTTCGTAATTCCAGATCAGTTCATCGACCGCACTTTCCTGCGTACCGCGACCTTTTTCGGCGACGGCATCGTCGGTCACGTGGCCTTCGGCGATCCCGTGTGCGGAACAGTCGCCTCGGTCGCCTCTGACGCTTGCTCTGCCAGAGGCGTCCCTTCAAAGAAGGGTGGTACCTATGTGTGCATGGAAGGTCCGCAGTTTTCCACGCGCGCAGAGTCGTTCCTGTATCGCAGCTGGGGCGCGGATGTTATCGGCATGACGAACCTGCAAGAGGCAAAGCTCGCCCGCGAGGCTGAGATTTGCTACGCCACAGTCGCCATGGTCACAGATTACGATTGCTGGCACGAAGCCCACGATGATGTCACGGTGGACCAGATCGTCGCCGTGCTGCACCAGAACGCGGCCAATGCGGCCAAGGTGGTTCGGGCAGCGGTGGTAGCCATGCCATCTGAGCGCACCTGTCCCTGCGCCAGCGCACTGCAACACGCAATCCTGACGCAGCCTGATGCAATTCCGGCTGCGACGCGCGAGAAAATGAAGCTGATCTTCGGCAAGTATCTTAACTCTTAAGCAAGGACATTACATGGCAATTACCGTTGTAGGTAGTGTTGCGTTCGATACGGTCGAGACCCCATCCGGGCGCATCGACCGTTGCCTAGCTGGAGCAGCGACGTATTTTTCACTCGCAGCTAGCTATTTCACCGACGTGCGTGTCATCGCAGTGGTTGGCGAAGACTTCACGGAGAAAGAAGAGGCTGTCTTTGCCACGCACGGTATCGATACGCGTGGCTTGGAGCGCGCCGAGGGCAAGAGCTTCTTCTGGCAGGGCTCCTACCTCGATAATCTCAACGAAGCAAAGACGCTGCAGACCGACCTCAATGTCTTCGCCAGTTTCAACCCCAAGATTCCCGATGTATACCGCGACTCGGAATATCTGTTCCTCGCGAATATTGATCCCGTATTGCAACGACGCGTGCGTGAGCAGATGCCGGATGTGAAGCTGGTAGGCGGCGACACCATGAATTACTGGATCAACGACCATCGCTCCAACCTGCTGGAAACGCTCAAAGGCGTCGATGTACTGTTGATCAACGACACCGAATCGAAGCTGTTGGCTGGTACACGGAACCCTGTAAAGGCCGCTCATGATGTGCTGACCATGGGGCCGAAGTCGCTGGTCGTAAAACACGGCGAGTACGGAGCGACAGCTTTCTTCAGCCCACGCTCCTTCCACAGCGGCGTCGCCCCGCATCCATTTCGCGCCCCGGCTTTGCCATTAGCCGAAGTTGTCGATCCTACAGGCGCGGGCGATAGCTTCGCTGGCGGTTTCTTTGGTTACATAGCTTCGCAGCCAGACCTGACGCCCGAGGTCTTCAAACGCGCTATGTTCTACGGCGGCGTAATGGGCTCATTCACTGTCGAGCAATTCGGCACGGGACGGCTACAGCAGCTGACTCGTGACGAAATCGAAGAGCGGTTCGCAATCTTCCGCGAACTGACGCATCTGGAGTCGCAGCGTTCGTGATCCAGAGCGCGGCAATACATCCGTCTTGCCGCGGCACCGCGTCAAACACCCAGTGATGGCAAATACTCCAACCAGCAACGGAGCCTCCGGGCGCGAAGTTCTCATCGTGTTTTTCACGACACTGATCGCTTCGCTCACAGCGCTCTGGTGGAGTTGGACAAACCACGCATTTCTGCTCTACGGCGATGCCGAGGCGCACATGCACATCGCGCGTCGCCTCTTCGATTCACATCGACCGGGAATCACTCAGCTCGGCTCGGTCTGGCTGCCGTTGCCGCATTTGCTGTTGGTTCCGTTTATTGCTGTCGATCCATGGTGGCGTAGCGGCTTCGGTCCTGCCATTCCCAGTGCCGCTTGCTATCTGCTGGCTTGTCTCGGGCTTTACAAACTCGCCCGCCGCTGGCTGGCGCCTTTATCTTCCAGCCTTGCGCTGATCCTCTTCGCCTGCAATCCCAATCTGCTTTACCTGCAGACCACTGCCATGACTGAGCCGCTGTTTCTCTGCGAGCTCATTTGGGCGGTGCTGCTGATGGTGCAATGGTACGAGGCGTTGGATGCGGATGAAAAGCGAACCAGCCGGATAATGTGGTCGTTGATCGCCGTACTGGTCGCGGCTGTCTACACGCGCTATGACGGCTGGATTCTCGGCTTCGGTGCATGGCTGGCGATGGCAATTTGCCTCTTCCGGCGCGGCAAGCTTTTCCGTCCTTCGTTTATTACGGTATCCGTAGTGTTGCTTCTTGCTCCTGTCAGTTGGATGATCTATAACGCTGCTGTCTTCGGCGACTGGCTGGATTTCATGCGCGGTCCCTATTCGGCCTACGCCATCGAGCAACGGACAGCTTCTTCTTCAGTCGATCCCCATCCAGGCTGGCATAATCTCTGGATTTCGCTGGTTTACTACGCCAAAGCTTCCGAGATGGATGTGGCGGCTTTAGGCTGGGGCGAATCCATCTTCACACTCGCTGCTCTTGGCACCGTCTGGGGATGGCTGCAGGCGCGTAAAGCAAAACGGCACTCCGGGGCAATTCAGCATCCGGCCGCACTTGCAAGTTGGTCATGGACACTCTTTCTCTGGCTTCCGCTGTCGTTTTATGACTATTCCGTCAGCTACGGTTCCGTGCCGATCTTCCTTCCCGTCTGGAAGCCGTTCTCCTGGTACAACACTCGCTACGGGATGGAGATGCTGCCGGGATTTGCGCTCTTCTTCGGCTTCGCGCTGGAAGCGGGATTCCGGTGGCTCGCTGCGAATCGTCCCCGATACCGTATTCCCGCAGTCGCAGTTCTTCTCGCATTGCTGACAGTAAATTTTGCTCTCATGCTGCGTGAGAAGCCTCTGGTCTATGAAGAAGGCAAGAAGAATTACGAAGCGCGTGGATACTATAACGCGATCCTCTCTGAGGCAATGGGGCATTTACACCAGCTTGATCCCAAGGGTCTGGTACTGATGGATACCTCTACATATTCCATGATCGTTCCGCTCGCTGGGATGACCTACCACGACACGATCAACGAAAGCGACAAGCAGTATTACAAAGCGGCGCTAGCAGCCCCCGCCGAGCATGTCGATATAGTCCTGGCTTATGCGGGGAGCGAGATCGCAGCCGCAGTGAAGGCTCATCCTGAACACCTGCGCGTGTATCGCCATTTTCATTCCCGCGGTCATGGCTGGGATCAGCTCGACGCGACCCTGTACGTAACAGATACCTTTCCATTGCCACCTGGCGACCCAGTCGAGTCAGCCCAGCCGGGCCAGTGATAGCATCGGGCATAGGAGTTCCACTCGCAAGACGTAATGATTTCTCAGGCCGCCATTCACGCGACGGTAATGCTCATGCAGCCCTTCAATTTTGGGGATCTCGAGCAGAAGCTGATGAGCAACGAGGCGGTGTTCCGCCTGCTTGTGGCCTGCGTCTTTGGCGCCCTTATAGGCATCGAACGCGAATGGAAAAACAAATCCGCAGGTGTGCGAACCAATCTGCTGATCTGCATGGGCTGCGCCTTCTTCACGCAGATGTCGCCGATCCTGGCTGGGGACAACGGCAACAATCGCGGTCAGGTTGCCGCCAACATAGTGCAGGGCATCGGATTTCTGGGCGCCGGCTTGATCCTGCACAATCGCAACCGCGTAAGCGGATTGGCTAGCGCTGCCAGTATTTTCGTCGTCGCTTCCATCGGCATGGCATGTGGAGCCGGCCTGTTTCTACCTGCGGCCATCGCCACTGGAATCGTGCTCGCAGCACTGTGGTTGGTTGGCATTGTGGAGTGGCGCATCAATCTGAAGACCTATCCGCTCATCTACGAAGCCAGGGGCACAGATTCAGCGCGCATGATGACATCGATTCTAGACGCGATGGACCTTGAGAACCAGCACTTGGAAGGTGTGGAGCGCGACACCATCGGTATCATCGAGCGCGCCTGTTTCACAGTACAAACGAGCAAGCGCGGCCATGAGCGGCTCAGGAAGCGTCTGGCCGAGGAACCCGCAATCGACGCATTGAAAACATTCCGCGATCCGGAGGAAGACTGATCCTTTGATTCCCTTTACCAAGGCGCATGCTTGCGGCAACGACTTTCTCATCATCAACCTGGAAGATGTGAAAGGCTACGACCTGGAAAGCCTTACGCAACGGCTGTGCGAGCGCAATACCGGCGTTGGCGCAGACGGCATTGAGTTCTTTGAATGGACCGGTGAAAGCTCCGGCAAGATTACTCTCTACAACGCCGATGGCTCCATCGCAGAGATCAGCGGCAACGGCACCCGCTGCGTGGCTGCGTGGATGGCGGAAGAGCGCAATGCGCAGTTGGGCGACGAGTTTGCCATCGAAACGGATGCGGGCGTTCGCGTCTGCACTGTCCGTGAGTTCCGAGATTCAAACGCCGGAGGCCCGACGGTATTGGTTACCACCGACATGGATGTGCCGGAGTTCGAGCGGATGACGATTGAGCTTGCCGACGGCACCAGCATCGATGGCGTGTTTGTATCTATGGGCAATCCGCATTTCGTTATCGTTTTTGAACCCTCGCCGCGTGACCTGTCCGGAGGCTACGATCCACTCGATGTCAGTGCGCGCAGCCTAGCCATGCTGGACTATTCCATCAACGGAAGAGATTGGGAAGAGCTTGGTCAGGAGATCTGCTTTCACGCTGACTTTCCAGATCAAACCAACGTCGAATTCGTGCATCCGCTCGGCAGCGTTTCGGAGCCATTGAATCAGGTGGCGCTCAGAATCTTTGAGCGAGGCGTTGGTCCCACTTCCTCGTCGGGTACTGGAACATCGGCGGCTGGTACCGCAGTGATCGCCTATTATGAAGGGCAGTCGCCGCTGGAAGTAGCCGCGCCGGGAGGCATCCAGACCGTTGAGTGGCAGGGCGAAGGAGAACGTCTCTATCTCACTGGCCCTGCGACGCTGGTCGCTCGTGGTGAGGCCTGGTGAGTGCAATGACCGATCTGCTGAGGCCGCGTGCAGCTGCCGTGGGAGTCAAAGCAGCAGTATTTTCGCCGGCCTCGACTCCTGACCCAGCCAAAGTAGAACGGGGTATGGAAGCCTTGCGCTCGCTGGGTTTTTTGCCGGCCGAGGCTCCGCACATGCTCACGCGCGGACCGCTCTACTTCGCCGGCACGACTGAGCAGCGTCTGCTCGATCTGCACGCGGCATTTTCCGATGAGATGGTGCGTGTCATCTTCGCCACACGTGGAGGCTATGGCGCGAACTACCTGCTCGAAGATCTTGACATGGATGTGCTCGCGCAACATCCGAAGCCGCTCTTCGGCTACAGCGATCTCACCGCATTGCAGGTGACGCTGCTCGATACACTCAATCTTCCCTCATTCCACGGGCCAATGATCTCCCCTGATTTCGGGCGTGAAGATGGTGTCCATCTGCCGAGCCTGTTGGCCGCATTGGCAGGCGAGCCGTACAAAGTTGGCTCAGCCGAGGGGCTGCGATTGTTACGTCCAGGCAGCGAACCAGATGAAGCGTCGGAGCCAGCGCGCGGAATTCTCTACGGCGGTTGCCTCAGCATTCTCACCGCTCTGCTGGGTACTCCATACGAGCCGCAGACAGAGGGCAAGCTGTTGTTTTTTGAAGATGTATCAGCCAAGCCCTACCAAATCGATCGCATGCTATGGCAATTGAAACATAGCGAGAAACTCGATGGCGTAAAGGGCATCATCTTTGGTGAAATGTTCGATTGCATTTCACCGGGAGCGAAGCCGGATCTATTGGAGGAAGTGATCCTCAACGCGCTCGAAGACTTTGAAGGCCCCATTGCATTTGGCCTGCGAAGCGGCCATGTTTCGCGGGGCAACGTCACGCTCACCTTCGGCGTCGAGGCAGAACTGGCCGTCTCGCCCGAACCGGAACTGCGAGTGCTCGAACCGGCGGTAGAGCGATGACGCTCGCTGGAGCGAAGCATATTCATCTAAGCGGCATCTGCGGCACTGCCATGGCGTCGCTGGCGGGGCTGCTGCTCGCAAAGGGCCATCGCGTCACGGGCTCCGATGCAGCAGCGTATCCGCCGATGAGCGACCTTTTGCACGAGATGGGCATTCCCGTCGCACAGCCGTACGCGGAGTCAAACCTGATCGATTCCTCCACTGGAAAGGCTCCCGATCTCGTCATCATTGGCAACGCGCTCTCACGTGGCAATCCTGAGGTCGAACGCATTCTTGACGAGCGCATCCCATTCGCATCGATGGCAGCTGCTTTGCACGAAGAGTTTCTACTGGGCCGCGAAACACTTGTCGTCGCTGGTACACACGGCAAGACGACAACCACCAGCATGCTGTCGTGGATTTTTCAAGCCGCGTCGAAAGACCGTCCCGAGCTAGAGCCATCCTTCCTCATCGGTGGCGTAGCGGAGAACTTCGGCACTAGCTATCAGTTGCGCCCAACGCGCAAGTTCATTCTCGAGGGCGATGAGTATGACACGGCCTTCTTCGATAAAGGGCCAAAGTTTCTGCACTATTTCCCTGACGGACTGATCCTCACCAGCGTCGAGTTTGACCATGCCGATATCTACGCCGATCTCGATGCGGTCAAGACTGCATTCAAGCGGCTCGTCAACCTGATTCCGCGGCGTGGCGTCATCGTCGCTTACGATAGTGCAGCCAACGTGAGTGAATGCGTAAGCCATGCGCTCTGCCGCGTCGAGCGCTACGGTTTCAGCGGTGATGCAGAGTGGCGCATTGCCAACCTGCGTCATGAGCAGGGCAGAAGCTTCTGGGAAGTGCATCATGCTGGCCAGCTCTGGGCTGAGTTCCAAATGCCCGTCGCTGGCGAACACAACGTGCTGAACACAACCGCCGCGGCTGCGCTTGCTTCGCATTACGGCGTATCTGTCAAAGCGATCCAGGAAGCGCTGGCCATGTTTCGCAGCGTCAAGCGCAGGCTTGAGGTCAAGGCCGTTATCGACGGCGTTACCATCATCGATGATTTCGCGCATCATCCCACGGCTATCCGCGAAACACTACGTGCCCTGCGCGAAGCATATCCGCATACCAACACCGATGCGGGACGCCTGATCGCTGTCCTTGAGCCACGTTCCAATACGCTCCGGCGTAACGTCTTCGAGCGCGAACTCGTCGAAAGCCTTGCGCTGGCTGATCGCGTCATCGTTGCTGCCGTGTATCAGCAGCAGCGTATTCCGGAGCACGAGCGGCTGCATCCCGAGCAGGTAGTAGCAGCCATCAATGCAGAAGGCACTCCGGCAGAACTTGGCGCAGACGTTGATGCAATCGTGAACACACTGGACGAAGAAGTCCGTCCCGGCGATGTGATTGCTCTTCTCTCTAACGGAGGCTTCGATGGCATTTACGAAAAGCTTCCAGCGCGGCTCCGGCAACGGACCTCATCGGCAGCGGCAACAGGCAGACGATGATCGCGTCGCTCGTGGTCCTCGCCGTATTTGTGGCGCTCGGATTGCCTGCTGCTGTCGTGCTTTTTCCGTACACGCTCATCACCGGCGACGTGATGCCGCTCTATCGCATCGGTACCGGCATCGCGAAGCTCGGCTTGCGCGCTGCAGGTATCCGGCTTCAGATTGAGGGCCGCGAGCGCGTGCCGCAAGGACGAGCGTGCATCTTTATGGCGAATCACATCTCCAATCTCGATCCGCCGCTGCTGATCCCAAATCTTCCCGGCCGCACGTCGGTATTTCTCAAGCGTTCGCTGATGAATATCCCCATACTTGGCTACGGCATGAAGCTCGGTGAGTTCGTGCCGGTTGACCGTAGCGGCAACTACGAAGCTGCAATCCAAAGCATGCGCCAGGCGATGCTAGTGCTTGAGAAGGGAATACACATCACGACTTTTGTGGAAGGCACGCGCTCACGCGATGGTCGCATGCTCCCATTTAAAAAGGGTCCGTTTTATCTGGCACTGGAGTCACGCGCGCCGATTATTCCCGTTTCCATCTCGGGAACAGAATCGATGATGCACAAAGGAAGCATGCGCATCTACCCCAGCACAGCACGCATCGTTTTCCATGCTCCAATCGATCCTGCAGGATATGAAGATCGCGACGCGCTGATGGCCGCTGTCCGTGCATCGATCGCTTCAGGTCTGCCTGAATGGATGCGTACATAGCAACTTCTGTTGTGACGAGGAAGCTGCTGACGCCAGCTATTTCAGGATCGCGTTATATCCCTCATTCAACAGCTTCTGCCGCATTGCGATCGCATCAGAGCGATTGGTAAACGGTCCCACCTGCACATGAATTAGTGAGTCGTTCGGCTCATGCCTCGGCACTGCATTGAAACCATGTTTCTTCAGGGCATCAATCAATACTTTGGCGTCAGCGGGGTTGGAGATTGCGGCAATCTGCACCATGATGCCTGAACCTGCAGCAGAAATAGCGGGCTGCGCGGTAGTTGTCGTATCAGGCAACGCTGGTTTTACGGTTGGAGTCGATTGCACGGGCTGTGCCATTTTTGTGGTGATGGCGGGTTTAGGCTGCGGCGCCGGGGTAGTCGCGGCAGGGATAATCGCTGGCTTGACCACCGGCTGGGGAGTCGTTTCCGTCTGAGGGGTCGCCGAGCCGTCTCCATCGGCTGTTCCATCCGCAGGCTGCGCATCGCTAGTCGCCGGCGTAGCCGCTGCGCCCGTCTCTCCCGCGGAGGGCTTCGCAATCGTATCGGCTGGGTGTGGAGCAGACGCGTTTGCAGCTGTTTCAGTGGTTACAGCCTCCGGCGCGGACCGGCGGCCAAGTGAATAGCCAAGAGCAAAGAAGAAGCCGCAAACCAGCACCAGGCCAAAAAAGATCGCCAGCAAAGTAGTCGAACTGATCGTCAGTTCACGGTCCTGGCCTTCTTCACGGTCAATTTCCGGTTCGGCAATATCCTCTTCTTCGTCAAAAACGGTTCGCATGCATTTGTCCTTCAGTTATTCGACTGCATCGGCAGCGCCAGGGTTATGGTTCCGTCGTCGGCTTCGCAGCCGGTTTGATTATGGTTCCTGCAGACTCGCGTATCAGTGAGAGCAGGTCAACAGGCAAAGGGAAGACGATGGTGGTGTTCTTCTCGACGCCGATCTCGGTCAGAGTTTGCAGATAACGAAGCTGCATCGTCAGGGGCTCCGTCGCGAGCAGATGAGCCGCCTCCACCAGCTTTTGCGCAGCGTTGAACTCGCCTTCGGCGTGAATGATCTTCGACCGCTTTTCACGCTCAGCCTCGGCCTGCTTGGCCATGGCGCGGAGCATCTGTTCGGGCAGATCCACCTGCTTCACTTCGACTGACAGCACCTTGACGCCAAACGGCTCGGTGCGCTGGTCAATGATGCCCTGAATACGCAAATTGAGCTTGTCGCGATGGCTCAGTAGTTCATCCAGTTCAACTTCGCCCAGCACCGAGCGCAGCGTCGTTTGCGCAAACTGCGAGGTCTGATAGGCGTAGTTCGCTACTTTTACGACCGCCGGAATCGGCTCGATTACCCGCAGCGTCACCACGGCATTCACCTTGATGGTGACGTTGTCGCGCGTAATCACATCTTGTGGCGGAACTTCCATCACTTCTTGCCGCAGCGAAACCCGCACCATCTGATCGAATGGACGGAAGACGAAGAAGATACCTGGCCCCTTCGGTTCCGGTAGCGCGCGCCCCAGTCGAAAGATTACTGCGCGCTCATACTCCCGCAAAATCTTGATGCAGTTCAGCAGATACAGAACTACAATCAGGACAACGATCAGCAGCGGATAGCCCACGAATCCCACAGTATTTTCCCCCGTACTGGAGGGATTGTACTCCTTACGAAGGCCAAGATTTCGGCGAAGAACTGACTGCAGATCCAGGCTGAACCTCAAGAATATCCCCATGGAATCCGGTCACTCGCACTGGAGCCCTCTCCGGGATCGGCTCACTGGAGGTCGCCTGCCATATCTCGCCCTGCACCTGGATGCGCCCAATCGGCTCCGTTCCGGGCAGCCAGATCGGCTCCATTGCCGAGCCCTCGGAACCGACCAACGCAGCCGGACCCGTTAGTGCCTTCATCCGCCTCGCCTTCACCGCCAGCCGCAGCAGCACGACCGTAATGATTCCAAAAGCCAGACAAAGCGAGATCGCAATCGTGGGCTGCACCCGCATCTCCGGAATCGGCGCATCGACCAGTGTCAGCGTACCAAACGCCAAGCAGACGATGCCGGCAATGGCGAGCATGCCATGGCTTGCAAATTTCACCTCCAGCACCATCAGCACTGCCGCGGCAATCAGCAGAAGCAGCGCCGTATGCCGTATCGGCAGCAGATTCAGTGCAAAGATAGCTACCAACACCATCACCGTTCCCAGTGCGCCGGGCACGATCGTTCCGGGAATGTTGAATTCGAGATAGATCAGCAGCCCCCCGCCCACCAGCAAAATCAGCGCAATGTTCGGGTTAGCCAGATAGCTCAATAACTGCTCGCGCAGTGTCGGCTCAATCGTGACAACGTGAGCTCCGCGCAGGTGAAGCGTCACATCGGTTTGGCCGTTGTCCGTATCACGGTGAATTGTCATACCATCGATCGAATCGAGCAACTGCGTCTCACTGCCGGCAACGCGGTCGATCAGGTGTTGGTTGAGAGCTTCATCGGCAGAAAATGATTTCGAGGTGCGGACAGCAGTTTCAGCGACCTCGGCGTTTCTGCCCCGGCGCGAAGTGTAGGAGCGCAGGAACGCCGCTGCGTCGTTCTCTATCTTTTGCCTCATTGTGTCGTCAGGCGTGCCGGACTCGAGCACGGGATGCGCCGCGCCCGCATTCGTCCCCGGAGCCATCGCTGCTACATCCGCCGATTCCAAAATGAAGAATCCGGCAGAGGCTGCCCGTGTGCCCGCAGGAGTCACATATACGATCACCGGCACACGCGAACGCAGAATGTCTCCCACCATTTGACGTGTCGAATCAAGCAGCCCGCCGGGAGTGTCCAATTCCACCAGCAGGGCAGATGAGCCATCTTTGCCCGCCTTCTCGATAGCACGGTCCAGCCTTCCCGCCGAGATCGGCTGAATCGTGTCGTGAATTTCAATCTTGTCTACCTGCGGCGCAGTCGCGGCAACGACTCTGGCGGAAGACCCAAATAGGTAAAGGACTGCTGGAGCAACAACAGTGCAGAGAGTGCTAAACCTGGGAAGCATGCGCATTTCGTTGCTCCTCCGTCATGGGCGAGAGCTGACAGGCCGCGACTCAGAATCTGTGACCGGCATCAGCGCGCTCTTGCCTGTTCGCAACTTTACCGCAGATCACGGTGTTGTAGGTCCAGATCCGCCGACAGGTTTCGGGTCCCCTGTGGGAGATCCTTGAATGCGCGCATCGATCGTTTTGCGAAGCTCCTTCGCGGCACGGTTGGAGCTGTCCAGCTTTACCGCTTGTCCCGCTTCGTCCCGGGCTTCGGTCAAATGATTCGCGGCCAGATCAAGCCGCGCGAGCACCAGGTACGCTCCCACGTTCGCCTGGCTTGCCAGTGAAGCCTGTGCTTCTTTCCGCGCCGCATCCACGTCGCCCGCCCGCTCGCGTACCTCTGCCAGCCCGGCATGTGCCTCGGCGCTGTGAGGGTCCGCAGACAACGCCGCCTGATAGCTGCGCTCGGCTTCCAGCAGCAGTCCGCGGTCAAGCTTTTCATGCGCCAGGCCAGCTAATTTCGCTGCACGCTGCGGCCCAGGCAATACGGCCAGCCGCGTTTCCTCTACCTGCTCGGCTATCAGCGATGCCTGCCTAAACTCGGCTCCGTTATAGGTGCGCTTGATACGCTCCAGAGGTTCCGGCCCCGGCGTCACCGGATTTGCCTGTCCCTGCCAGGCCACTTGCAGCGACTTTGCTTCGCTGTCGTTCGGGCGCAGCTTGACTACTTGCGCCAGCTCCGCGAGTGCTCCCGCAGTATCTCCGTGCCGGTGCAGCGTCACGGCAAGATTGAAGTGATAATCAGCGTCATTCGGATCGGCAGCTTCCGCCTGCCGGAACAATGCAGTTGCGTCATGCCCACGCCGGCTCTCGGCCACTCCCTGGTTATTGACCACCTCCGGCAATGGCAATTCACGCGCAACTGCCGCAAAGGCTTCGTCGGCACGCGGATAGTTGCCGGAGAAAATCAGGGACAAACCGCGATAGAATCCAGCCTCCAATGCCGCCGGATCATTCTTCGTCACCTTGTCAAAGGAAACAGCCGCCTGTTCATACTCGTTGGCCGCAAACTGCGCTTTGCCCAGCGCCAGCCATGCATCGGTAAAGTCGGGACTGAGTTCCAGGGTCTTCTTCAAATGGCTTATCTGCTCGGGAATGTCCGGATCAGTCAGACCGCGAATGTACTGCTCAAACGCATCCAGCCGAAGGTTCGTTCCAGCGGCTCGGAAGGTTTCTTCGGCCACTCCAAAGTTCGGATCGAGCTTGCGCGTGAGCTGCCAGGCCAACGTATTCAGCAACGGAATCAACTGTTGCAGCGGCCCGCTCTCTGTGACCGGATCAGAGAGCCGCAGTTTTGCCACATCGATAATCCGTGCTTCAAGAGTGAGCGTGTTACCGTTGACTCGGAAATCCCCAAGCAGCAAGGAGTTTGCGTCCAGTGTCTGTGCAATGCGTAGCGCCATCGCATGGCTCGGCTCAAAGGTTTCCGGCAGTCCCAGATGATCCAGTGCATACAGCCGGTCTTCGCGAGTAAGCGGCAGAAATCCCGCTGATGCAAAACGGCTGTTAAGCACTACAGGAACCGCCTCGCGAATCCACTCGAGGGTCGCTGGATTCGGAGCCTGACGTGGAGCTTGATTCGGCGCGGAGCCAGCGCTATCAGCAACGCTTGAGTTGTGATCAGAAGAGGTTTCCGTCAGATTATCGAACGGGAGCACCAGCAGGATGCGCCCATTTCCGACGGAGTCCGTGACATCGGAAGTGCTCGATCCGGAAGCCGAATTCTGCTGCGCAATTGCCTCTGGCGTCAATCCGGCGCAAAGTGCAGCCGTTGCAGTCAAAGCGATGATGAATCGGGTTCGGGAAAAAGTGAACACTACACCGTGATTATAGGCGTTGCAGACTATCGGCTCGCCGAGAGCGATGTGTCTGGGTGCTCTTGTTTTGCCTCAACGGCTCGCTGGAAACGCAGTACTGCGGCCCACTGCAGCCCATCGCTGGCTTGCCACGAAATCTCGCCATCCAGCTTGCGCGCAATCTGCGCTGGAGAAAGATCGCGGTGCATCCCAAAGTATTCCGCTTCCATTTTCGCGCTATCCAGACGTAGCGGCACTGCCGGCTCCTCTTTTGTCGAAAACACCAGAGCGGAGGAGTACTTTTCCGCTTCTTCTGCAGCCCGGTCGATTTGTCCTGACGTAAAGTCATCGATCGACTCGACATCGAACGGCGTCGTCACATATCCAAGCTCTGGCCGTCGCAACTCATCGCTCACCGGCCAAGCCGTTAACACCGTTGATCCCGGATATCGCGATACAAGCTGTCGGATTGCCCGCTGATGCAACCGGATCACATGCGCATAAGTCAGGTTGTCCTCCGGCGCAAATCCGTATGGCGGATTGATGAAAAGCGCCACCACAAAAGCCGCTGCGGAAAACACGGCCAGCAACTGCCAGTAGCGCACCCTGCGATTGAATGTGGAAACCGCAACCAGCAGCACCAACGGATACATCGGCAACAGATAGCGCGTAAGCAGCGCGCCGCCCAGGACAGAAAAAGCAAGTGCGTTGGCCAGCAGCAGAAAGTAAATGCGTGCCTGTACTGTGAAGCTGATGCGATCCGGAGATTGTCCGTAGGCATCTTTGCGCGGGTCTAGCACCATTGCCGCCGCCGTGCATAGCACCGGCACAAACATGTTCATATGCGCAAACAGATGCAGGAGCCGGTGTCCAAATGCGGCCAGGATGCGCAGCGGATCGAGAGTAGACGTCGCGTTGTAGCGTAGAAACTCTGGATTGCCGAACAGGAAGCCTGTTTTTGAATAGTGATAGGCGTACCACGCCGCCAGCGGCAGCAGACACACCAAATACCAGGCCGCAATCTGCAGTCCTCGCTTGCGCACGGGACGGGTCGCACGGAGCGCGGCTCCGATCTCAAACCCAGCTAGCGCAAGCGGCGTAATGATGGACGTCTCCTTTGCCAACGCAGCGACGGAGAACCAGACGGCAGCAGGCCAGAGACTGTGTGTGCCAGGCCTGCGCGCGCTGTCCGGCAGCGCATAAACAAGCCCCCACAGCGTCGCTGCAGCGGCAAAGATATCTGCATGGGCTAGTGTGCTTTGCGCGAACCAGATGGGATAAAGCGCCGTCAGCACCAGCGTCCAGAAAGCCACCAGCGGATTAGGATTGAGGCGCTGCGCGAGTCTCCAGACAGCCAGCAGTCCCAGCGACGCCACGATCAATACCGCTTCACGCGTCACCGCCGGATGAAACCCGCAGAGCTTCCACCACAACGCCAGATAGATCGACGGCAGCGGTGGATGCGCATTCGTCAACGTTGATGTTGGGATCAGCGTACCGGTACGGAAAAAGTCCCATGCCGCGGGTATGTAATAGCCCGCTTCATCCCAATAGTAGGGCAGGCGCAGCAGGCTCAGGTGCGTCACATAGAGCGCCACAAAGATGACCGGGAAGATCATCCACAGCGGAAACGGGGCATCTGGTCTCGGCGCAAGGTCGGCAAGAAATAACCGCAGCCGGAACCTGCGGCGCACGCGTGCTCTCTGCCGCATTCCATTGCCTGAGCCCTGCTCCGCGCCGTTGGAGTCGGAACAATTGCGCGCGGGTCCGGATTCAGGAGAAAGATTCATCGTGCTCTGCGAGCCGCGCGCCACTGCGAAAGCAGTTCTCCTTCCGGGGTAGATTGCGTAACACCGGGTTAGATTGTGTGACGGAGACCGTCGAGGTTTTCTCGTGAACGCCCGCACGTCGCAATATCGCGAACGCAACGTAGAGACAGAACCGCTCTAGCTGGCGTTAGTTTACGATGTTTTGCGGAAAGTCCGGAATCTGCGGTTCGAGGTTAAGCTCGCCAAACGCCTGCTCGTATTGCACAATGTTCTGTCCAAGCACATTCCAAAGCGCCTTCGCCTGCTGCGGGCTGAGATAGATTCCCTGATGGTTCTCGATACTCAATTGCTCAGGGCTCTCGCTGTTGGCCTGACCAAAAACAAGATGAAAATCCCATACGCTGACGCGGATTTGCACGCTGTTTGCGTAGGTATCGCGGTAATCGGAGGCTTTGACGAGCTGGACACGGGCTGGCAGGTTCTGACTCATGGTCTCCTCAGCTTACTCTTTATGGCGTCATATATGCGAACCAGTACCCTGCATATATTGTCGTCGTAAAACGGATTGTGATTGCGCAACACATCCTTCGGCACCGGTTGACCTATACAATCTGGCTTGACACGGTTTATGGCGCGCGTTGTACTGCGTCTACGCTCGGAAGGCAGATAGTGATGGGAGTGCTGAATATCTTCCGCGACAACAGCGGTGAAACCCGCGCGAAGGTTGTGTCTATCTATGCTTTCCTGCTGTCGTTCAATCTCTTCGCATGGCTCTGGACCTTTAATGTTTTTCGCGGTTATCCACTGCTGATCGGCACTGCATTTCTCGCCTACAGCTTCGGTCTTCGCCACGCAGTCGACGCCGATCATATTGCTGCCATCGATAACGTCACACGTAAGTTGATGCAGGAGGGCAAGAAGCCCGTAGCCGTCGGCTTGATGTTCTCTTTTGGCCACTCTACGGTAGTTGTCTTTGGATCACTCGCTATTGCCGCAACCGCGCTCGCCTTGCAACACCGCATAGAGGTTTTCCGCGAGATCGGTAGTCTGATCGGCACGCTCGTCTCAGCTCTCTTTCTCTTTGCGATCGCGTTCGTCAACCTGGTAGTCCTACGCTCTGTTCTGCAAGCCTTTGCCCGCGTGCGGCGCGGCGAACCGTATCTTGAAGAAGATCTCGACCTGTTGTTGAGTGGTTCGGGTTTCCTCGCTCGTATCTTTCGGCCTGTCTTTCGCATGATCCAGAGCAGTTGGCACATGTACCCACTAGGCCTGCTCTTTGGTCTGGGATTCGATACCGCAACCGAGATCGGAGTTCTCGGCATCTCCGCCGGCGAAGCAGCCAGGGGACTGCCACTCTGGTCTATCGCTGTTTTTCCCGTTCTTTTCGCGGCAGGCATGTCGCTGGTCGATACAACAGACAACATTCTCATGCTCGGCGCCTATGGATGGGCCTTCGTCAAGCCGGTACGCAAGCTGTACTACAACATCACCATCACGGCGGTTTCTGTGCTCGTGGCGCTGGTGGTTGGTGGTATTGAGGCGCTCGGTCTGCTGGCGGACCATCTGCATCCGAGCGGAGCCTTTTGGGATGCTGTCGCCTCGCTCAATTCCAACTTTGGTCTGCTCGGCTACTGCATCGTCGGCGTCTTCGCCGTCAGTTGGATCGTCTCTATCGCCGTATACCGCTGGCGAGGATATGACCGGCTTGAACCTGGACAGGCCGAATCCGTTGCCGATTGATTTGTAATTGGAGGGGTGGTGCGGAAGAGGGGACTTGAACCCCTATGGGTTTCCCCGCCAGATCCTAAGTCTGGTGCGCTAAGCCTCTATCCCTAGTAAATTCAGGCATTTGAGGGACTCTAAAAACGCAAGTGGCAGTTGTGATGGCACTTCGATTTTCAGAGGTAAAGCACGCAGACCCGCACGTCACGCCCACGAATCCCCGTTTCCACCAGCCCAGTTTACACCGCACCGTCAATCATCGCTGGATAGCAAGTCCGCAGGCGACGCTTCTCCGGGCCAAAATCGAAAAGCTGGAACTAGAAAGCAGCTGCTTTAGTGGGAAATCTGGGCCGGCTATTAGAAACCGGGCGTCAGCTCCCATCAACCCAATTTGGTGAGATGGGCGCGGAGAATACGTCGTATTCGCCGCGCCGGACAGTTTGGGGCTGCTGCAAGGGTGTCTAGTCTAGTGGCGTTCCAAGGAGCCCTCCCATCGTCTTTACACCAGGAGGCCCCGCTTTAGCGCTCGCTCTCGACCGTCTCCGCGTCGTAGTCGCCGTCGATGGCCGCTTCGATAACGTCTTCTTCAGCGTCCACATGCTCGACTTGAAGTTCCGTGTTGTCGGCGCCTCGGATGTACTCCACCGAGTGGGGGTGCTTCTCGATCGTCTCTTCGATCTCTGCCAAGAAGAGATCTGATATGTGGACTCCGTCGACCAACACGAGAGTGGTGTTTTTCAGGTGGCCGGCCTGCTCACGTATGAACTGTTCCAGCAGCCGCTTTGGCGCTAGGAGTTCAACGCAAACGGGCAGAGCGCTCACTGGGATCTCCGAATGATCATGGCTGACCCGCGTCGCGTCCCGAGTATACCCAACGTGCGAAAGATTCACCGCAGCGTGCGCAATCCCGGTCTGCATTGCGGACTCCACCAGATATGTGGAAAGAGGCTTCTCCACAAGGCGCTGCCACCAGCGCTGACTTTTCTTGACATCGCCTCTGCGAAGATAAATGCGAAGTGCTGATATTGAGCTGAAATGTTGATTCACTGGGTCTCCTTTGTATTGATGATGGTTTGTAATCCCGCCTTCGGAAGCGCTGCCTGTCTCGCACGCGCAGCGTCGTCGACGCGCATCCGCGCACGAAGAACATCTCTTGCAGAAAGAATGCCGATCAAATGATCCGTCGCGGGATCAACCACCGGCACATAGTCGTGAGACCCGTGGGCCAATTCCTGCTCCACAATCTTCATCGAGTGGTATGCGCAAACGGTTCTGGCTTGGCGATCGATGATTGACGTAACAGGCAGGGACGCCCATTTTTCCTGGGGCACCATCCTCAAAGACTTCATTGCGGCGATACCTAGGTATGTACCGTCCTTCGCAACGACTGGAAGTTCGTCGAACGTGTGTTCAAGAACCGCTCGATCATGAAAGTGAGCGAGCGTCTCGGTCGGCGACGCAACCACAATACGCCTTGTCATCCACTTGCTGCATGGCATTGTGGACAACTTGCCCTCATCTGTGATGCGATGTTCGCGTTGCGCTTCGGAATTGGAGATCCCTGCGGCAACAAGAAACGCCGCGGAGGATGCAATCAGTCCGGGAACAACCAGTGCAGGGCTTCCGGTGGCCTCCGCGACGAACACTGCCGCAAAGAGGAGGCTGTTATAGCTCGCGCCGGTGAAGGCCGCGATGCCGATCAGCGTGAACAGTCCCGGTTGGCTGGGATGAAACATCGCATCGCATGCGGCCCCAAGTGCCGCACCAATTGTCGCGGAAGGAACGAACAAGCCACCGACTCCGCCCATCCCGAAAGTGATGACTGTAGCCACTAGTTTGACCGCAAAGAGAAACAGACACGCCCAGAGAACGTATTTGCCGTTAAGAAGAGCATTGGCAACAGGCAATCCTGCTTGCAGCGTGGCTGGAGAGTGCACAACGTGCAGCGTGAGCAAAGCGATACAACACAGCAGGATTCCCCCAAGAAGATTCTTCACGACACGTGGAGCGGTCCACCTTGAGTATCGCTTCTTCATTCTGGCCAAGAGTGCGAGAAATAGGTGGGAAGCCAATCCGCCGAGGATTCCGACTGGCAGGCAGAGCAAGAGATCTCGAATGTGAATGTGATACGTAAATTCGATTGGGAAGTACGGCGTCGCTGGACGAAGAAAACTGAATGTTGCGTAGCTAGTCGCGGATGCGACCAAACCAGGGATCAAAGCCTCGTGAGCGAGATCATGCTTATATGGTGATTCGATGCCCATGATCGCTCCGGTCAGCGGCGCACGAAAGATCGCCGCAATTCCCGCAGCGGCGCCCACCATGAGCGTGATCTCGGACTTTGCACGTAGAAATTGCAACCTGGGACTTGAGTTGATCTTCCGTTGCAAGTATGAGGTGATTGTTCCTCCGAGCCACTTGCTCGCTCCCTCCATGCCCGCGCTCGCGCCAAAGCCCATGGTTGCCACGGAGGCGGTTAGTTTTGGCAATGCGGCTTTGTATTCCATCTGCTGGTCCGGCCGATGATAGGCACGGACGACCTCGTCGGCCATTGACGACGACTTAACCCGGAACAGGCTCATGATTATGCCCGTCAACAGCATCGCCACGATTGGCAAGAAACAAAGTGCGAACTCGGACAGGTGTTCGGTACAGGTTTTCCAAAGCAGCTCATTTACGACAAAGTCGTAGCCCGCGATAGCAGCACCCACGATAACGCCAAATGGAGCCGCCACCAGGAATACATGTCGAGCCATCCTGAAATGCTCGGTCAGATTGTCAGCGAATCCACTAGGGCGTTCGCCAGCAAACACGGATTTGAGAGAACGCGGCATGAGGTGTCCTTACGTACACTTCGGCCAATAGATGGATCCAGTCGGAGACACTCGTGCTATTCGCGGCCAAGGCCTCGCAGAGCGAGTTTATGAGCGCAAAAAGCACTGGTCCGGAGATCCAGCTCAGTGCCGATTCAATTGTCAGGTGGTAGGCGGGGAAACACTCCTACCGGGAAGTAGGAGTCATCAGCCGTTCCATTTCGGAGGGCGCTTGAAGGCGGATTCCTTCGCCTAGATGCAATATACGTGATGCGGAGCGACGGATCAACACGCGGTTTCGCTCTGTAAGACTGATCGAATGAGCGGAACCAAGACTGCAACCGCAGAGAGAGTGCAGAGGATGATTGGAGAACAATCTGAATCGCGTCCACGAAAAAGGAATAGAAATGTCATCTGGAATGGACCTGCCATTCCAAACCGCAGTACAGTGACAGAGATGTCGCTGGAATCAACTCGAGAGGGAATTGCGTGGCTGGGAAGGCCTATGACAACGAAGCCATGCGCAGGAGTGCGCTCAAATTTGTACTGATTACTGGCGTCGTGAGCCTATTCGCCGACTTCACGTATGAAGGCTCGCGCTCAATCACTGGTCCATTCCTCCAAACACTCGGAGCAACTGGCTCCATTGTCGGGGTCGTAGCCGGTTTCGGCGAATTGCTCGGATACGGACTCCGATTTATCTCCGGGCGGATCAGCGAACGTACGAGACAATTCTGGTCAATCACATTCCTCGGATACATCATCCAGATGGCCGCAGTTCCACTTCTTGCATGGGCAGGTGGATGGAAGACTGCTGCTCTTCTCATCCTGCTCGAAAGAGTGGGTAAGGCGATCCGCAATCCGCCTCGCGATGTGATGATTTCTCACGCGGCGAAGGAAATCGGTTTCGGTTGGGGCTTCGGAATTCATGAAGCGCTCGATCAGTGCGGAGCACTACTTGGTCCTTTGTTGGTCGCTTTCGTTCTGGCTCACAGGGGCCAATATCGACTTGCCTTTGGAACGCTCCTGGTTCCAGCGATTGTGACTCTCTTGATGTTATCGGTCGCAAGGATCCTTTATCCGCGACCTGAAGATCTAGAGACAGGCGTCTCGACCGTCAAAGGCGAGGGATTGACTCGGACTTTCTGGATCTACCTTGTTGGCGCTTCCCTCGTTGCGGCGGGATTCGCTGATTTCCAGCTCGTCGCATTCCACTTCCAAAAAGTTGGTGCCATGACGACCGTGTGGATTCCGGTGTGCTACTCGGTCGCTATGGCTGTGAGCGGCGCCGGGTCGCTTGTCTTCGGAAGACTGTTCGACCGCTTTGGGATTGTTGTGCTGATTCCGTTGACACTTGTTTCGACGTTGTTCGCGCCCCTCGTGTTTTTCGGCGGGTTCTCGCTGGCTCTTCTTGGTGCAGCGTTGTGGGGACTCGGGATGGGTGTGCATGAGTCGATTATTCCGGCCGCGGTCGCATCGATTGTCCCGGCAAATCATAGGGCCTCAGCTTATGGCTTCTTCACGGGGGCATACGGACTGTCCTGGTTCGCCGGGAGCGCTATAATCGGCTTTCTTTACGACCACTCCGTTGTCTCGGTAGTCGCGTTTTGCATCGTTTGTCAACTCGCCTCCGTTCCGGTTCTACTCGTCGTTCGGCAACGAATGGCCAACTAGTCCAAATTAGGGTCGAGCGTGAGAGAACGACTATCAATCCTGAGAATGCGCCGCTTTTCTTACGTCATCGATGGGAAAACTGATATGCTCGGGTTGCTGAAAATAACCTGATACAGGGCGAAGGGGTTCGCCAGAACCGCTGCTTGATCCCGAATCAATCCTGATCGGCAGATGATGACTCCTGATGCAAATTCGTCGGGGAGCCGTCTGCCCACTGAAGATTCCCCGCAACCTGAACGCCACAAAGTACAGTGGGCCGCGTGAGGCGCGCATAGGGTGAGCGATGCCTCAACCGTCATTATCTGACGATGGAGGACTCGGGAATGTCTCCGGCCACTTTGCAACTTGATCCGCGCGACAATGTAGGCGTCGCGCTCGCTACTCTGGCGCCAGGCACAACCATTAGAGTCAATCACGCTGACTGTCCTGTCGTTGAGTCAATACCAGCGAAACACAAGATAGCTTTAGTCGAACTGATGCCGGGTGATCTGATTCTCATGTACGGCATGGTCGTTGGTGAAGTTATGAGGCCAATCCCACAAGGAGGGCTGGTCTCAACCAGTAACGTCCGTCATCGAGCGGCCAAATATACAGAAGAGCGCCAACCGGCAGCCAATGAATCGGTGGACTCCTCGCTCTGGCGTAACCGCACTTTCATGGGCTATCGCCGTGCTGACGGCCTCGTCGGAACCCGCAACTATTGGATCGTTGTACCTCTCGTGTTCTGCGAAAATCGCAACGTTGAGCAAATGAGGGAGGCATTCGAGGAGGAACTGGGATACGGCCGCGGGCAGAACCAGTACCGGAAGCGCGTCCGTGAACTCATCCAGTCGAGATCGATGAGCCAAGGATTACTCGGAGAGTTCGCCAAAGAACGAGCAGAGCGTGTGTTTCCTAATCTCGATGGCATCCGTTTCCTCACTCATCAACTTGGTTGTGGCGGCACGCGCCAAGATGCCCAAGCGCTCTGTGGATTGTTGGCCGGTTATATTCATCATCCCAACGTTGCCGGCGCAACCGTCTTGAGTCTCGGATGCCAGAATGCGCAGGCGAGCATTTTGATGGATGAGTTGCGAGCGCGCGATCCCGAACTATCCAAGCCGGTACTGATCTTCGATCAACAAAAGTCGGGCCGCGAAGAATCTCTTCTCAACCAAGCGCTGGATCAGACTTATGAAGCATTAGTGGAAGCGAACCGAGCCACTCGCTCCGCTGCGCCCGCTTCCGAATTGACGGTTGGCCTACAATGCGGCGGCTCCGACGGATTTAGCGGCATTTCGGCTAATCCAGCTGTTGGATACGTGTCGGATTTGATTGTAGGGTTAGGGGGCAAGACCATGCTGTCAGAATTCCCAGAGCTACACGGGGTGGAACAGGAACTAATCAATCGGTGCGAGACAGACGAACTAGCGGAACGCTTTGCACATCTGATGCAAACCTATGCTCAACGCGCCAAAGCTGTGAATTCGGGATTCGATTTCAATCCGTCGCCTGGAAATATTCGAGATGGCCTAATTACGGATGCCATGAAATCTGCTGGCGCCGCGCGGAAGGGAGGAATTTCACCGATACGCGATGTAATAGACTACCCGGAGTTTGTGCGGCATCCTGGACTCACACTACAGTGCACGCCCGGTAATGACGTAGAGAGCGTTACCGCACAGGTGGGGGCTGGTTGCACCGTTGTGCTCTTCACCACAGGGCTTGGCACACCTACCGGCAATCCGGTCGCTCCGGTGGTTAAGATCTCAAGTAACTCGCAACTCGCCGAGCGGATGCCCGACATAATTGATTTCGACGCCGGCGACATCGTAGATGGCTCAATGACAATTAGCGCCTCCGCTGAGCGATTGCTCGATCTATCAATCCGGATTGCAAGTGGTGAATGCCTCACCAAGGCGGAACTGCTTTGCCAATACGATTTCATACCCTGGAAGCGCGGAGTCTCGTTGTAAGCTTGTCCAGCTTGCCACCAAGGTCCCGACTTCTGCTCCCAGTCGAGCGGCGGGTGGCCAACTAGCGAAAACACGGCGAAGTAGCCGGTATTTACTAGGTAGATACAGCCCTGACATCCACCGTTCGGACTCGCTTTTCAACAGCGCCGCCGAGCACAAAAACTGTTACGCTCATGGTGCATCGGCAACGTCTGATGCAGAGGGCGAAGGGGTTCGCCCAAAACGCTGTTCCATCCTGATTGTTGGGTGGGCGGATGATGACCCCTGGCGAGGTTTTCGTCGGGAGTCTCCTGCCTCCCAGACGAATTCCTTAGCAGAACTTAAGCGCATATTCGGACGCGATAGTCCGTCGTGCGTGCTGGGGGTTCTATGAACACCATCCTCACGGCTCTTATTCAGACTAAGCTCTCGATACCAACCTTAGCGGAGTTGCAGTCCCTCAGTTGCTCACTCTCAGCAGTCTCTGATGGGAGCTGTTCATGCTGAGACTGAAGAAAATCTCCTTCATCGGCTTCAAGACGTTCTGTGATCGCACAGAATTCATCGTACCCGGGAGCGGCATCGCGGTAATAGCCGGGCCAAACGGATGTGGGAAGTCCAACATCCTTGATGGGATGAGTTGGGTACTGGGTGAGCAAAGAGCGAAGAGCCTGCGTGGCGTTCAAATGCAGGACGTGATCTTCGCTGGAACGCCCGGCCGAAGACCATTGACGATGGCTGAGGTCACCCTGACTCTGATTGATCCTGGCGTGTACGAAGAACTTCTGCCAGAACAATCGAATTTCGAAGACGAGTCATCGAAATCGCTGGATTGGGATGAGGATGCGGTGCGACGGCAACGAGCCGCAGAGGCCGAAAGTATAGCGGCCTCCCCTGCCGAGCATCAGCCTCTTTTGCGGCAAAGAGAGATCGCAATCACCAGAAGGCTCTTTCGCTCCGGCGAGAGTGAGTACCTTCTCAATGGTAAGCTGTGCAGGCTTCGTGATCTTCAGGAGATTCTTCTGAGCACTGGGCTAGGACAGGACACCTACGCTGTCATCGGGCAAGAACAAATTGGGCAGCTACTCAGTACAAAACCGAACGACCGCCGGGCTGTGATAGAAGAAGCAGCCGGAGTTGGCGGATTCCAGACGAAGAAGAGGTCTATTGAGGCGCGGCTGAATGGCGCTACGGATAGTCTCGCGCGCGTGGATGACATTCTCGAGGAAGTCTCGAAACAAGTGATCAGCTTGAGACGCCAAGCTGCAAAAGCAGAACGTGTCTGTGTGGTGCGTGAGGAATTGCGTCATCAACTGATTGTCGTGACTGCGAGCCGCATCGCGCTCATTGACATACAGCTCGAACAGCTGCAATCGGGAGTCGTGGAGCTTAACACACAAATTCAGAAGGAATTGACAAGGACCGAAGAGAGCGAAACGGCGAGGCAGACCCTCATTCAAGAGGGCTATGAACTTGATCGAACAGTTCAGGAAACACAGAGCAGAGCAAACGCTCTTGAGGTGGAACTTGAACGTAACTTAGCGCGCCTGGCCGACAATACCAAACGACTTGAGGAACTCGACCGAGGTTTGTGCGAAACAGCCAGCGAAGAGAAACACGGCAACGCTGAATTAGCGGATGCGCTCCTGGAACACGAAGAACAAGAAGCATTGTCGACCTCCGCAAGCGCAATGTTCCTCACCTCTCGGGAAAAGGTAACGGCGCGGCAGGAAGAAGTGCGACGAGCAAACGCAGCAGTGTTTGGGATGGAGCAGCAGGTCGAAGTTCTTCGGCGACATGCTGCGCTACTCATGACGCGTACCGGGGAGATTCGCAATCGGACCATTCGCGCTGAGGAAAGCTTGGCGATGTTGGACCGGGAAGCGGATCGACTCACCTTCGAGATCAGAGACGCACGAGAGACCCTTGCAAACCTTGACTCTGAGAAAGTTACAACCACAAAGCGAATTGAAGAAGCCATCACTACGATCGGCAGGATCGAGCGTGAGACTGCGATGCTCGACGAGAGATTGCGAGGTAGCCGAGCCAATGAAGTGGCCGCGAGGACGAGGGCAAACATCTTGCGGGCAGAACAAGCTGCGGTTCTAGGACGGCATCATGCGTTGGATGCCCTACTTCGCGATCACGGGTACGCAACGGAAACGGTGCAGAAGTTGCTGCGGGTTGGAACCATTCTGAAACCAGCTTCCACTCTGGCAAGCTATCTGGAGGTGGACGAGCAGCACGAACGAATCGTTGACGATTTCTTGCTGGACGAACTTAATTATGTTGTAGTCCAGAGTTGGGATGCGGCCGAGGAGGGAGTTCGGCTTCTCAAGTCGACCATCGATGGGCGCGCTACTTTTCTGGTCCATCCTCAAGTAGTTGAGCAGGGCCCCAATAATAGAAATCATCATTTATTGCCGAGGCCGGGGATTACACCACTCAAAAACCAGATTCGTGTTCTGAATGGACTTGCGGAGTCTCTGGAAATTGCGCTGCCGAAGCTGAAAGATGGATACCTCGTGGATAGTCCGGAAGAAGCCCGCGATCTGGCAGCCGAGTTTCCAGATGCGTTCTTTCTGACCTCAGATGGTGAATGCTTCCACAACGCGACCGTGACTGGCGGCTCGCCCGCGCGTGAGGGGCCGCTAGCCCTCAAGGGCGAACGAAAGATCACAGAAATGCGGCTTGCCACTATCGAACACGAGCTGAACCAGGCCGAAGCGGATGGCGATGCGCAAACTGTCACGATTGAACAGATATCGGAAGAACTTAAGACTATAAATTCGAGAGGCCAAGAGGTAGAGACGGATCTTGCAAATCAGCGCGCCACTCTCAAACAAGAGGAAGTCTCGATGGCCCGCATAGAGCGGGAGTTGCAGGACCGTACATCGCAAGCAGCACGCAACGAAGAAGCTCGTGAGACAAAGCGAATTGGTATCGTCAATTCTTCCCAGGAAGCTGAAGCGCTGGAAACTGCCTACCACGAGGCGGAGACCACGGTTGAGCTGCGGACTGCCGAACTGGCTGCCCTACGCACAGTGCACGATGATTTGGTGCAAGTTCTTGCTGCCGATAATGCGGAACTTGCGAGACTCTCTGAGCGGCTACGCGCGACGGAAGCCTCTTCACAGAGTTCGAAGGATCGGTACACCAGCCTCCAGCAACGATTGCTTGCAATCAAGGGGCGTCAGACTGCGGCAGAATCGGAGCGCTTAGACAGATTGAGCAAGGCAGCAGAACTGACGAACCAGATTCAATTGCTTGCGGCAGACGTAGCGGAATCGCGCAGCCTCCGAGAGGGCGACGAGTCCAAGCTCAACTCATTGCGCCAGCATTTGGCTCACCTTGAGTCAGAGCTCAAAGCGTCCAGATCTGCGCTCGAGCGATTGCGTGAAGATCGGGACCGTCGTTCCCAGGAGATTGCCAGGCAACGAGCAGATTTGGAGCACTATGCGGCAACCTCATCCACAAACCTTGGTATCGACGCAGAGACGCTACGGAAAGATCTGTCCATCACACGCCTGTCGGCACATGATCTTAAGGCAGCAGAAGAAAGCTGCAGACAGTTGCGCATGCGGATAGAACAGATGGGGCCACTCAACATGATGGCGCTCGACGAATATAAGGAGACAGCCGTTCGCCACGAGTTCCTTCAGACTCAGCGCAGGGATTTACTTGCCGAAATTCAATGCGCTCAAGTGGAGGTAAAGGAGATTGATCGGGTTATAGAAACCAAGTTTGCCGAAGCCTTCGCCCAGATTAATGCAAACTTCGAGCAGGTATTCGCGCAGCTGTTCTCTGGCGGCCAAGCGGAACTGCGAGCGACACAAGCGGAGAACCAACGGGAGGCCGGGCTTGAGATCGCCGCATCACCCCCCGGGAAAAGACTCCAAAATGTCTTGCTGCTCTCTGGAGGAGAAAAGGCTCTGACCGCTCTCGCCTTACTGGTAGCCATTTTTCAGTATCGGCCAAGCCCCTTCTGCGTTCTCGATGAGGTCGATGCCCCATTGGACGAAAGCAACATCGGCCGTTTCGCCGATTTCATGAGGTTTCTCAGCCGGGACACTCAATTCCTGGTTGTCACCCACTCGAGAAGAATGATGCAGGTTGCCGATATGATCTTTGGCATTACCATGCAGGAGCCGGGAATCTCCAAGGTGTTGAGCTTACGGCTCCACAGCGAGGCCTGACAGACGAATCCGCAGCCAATCTTGCCATCGAGGGGTTGACGTCCATAGTTGAGAAACTGATAGACTTAAAGGTGCATCAGTAGTACTAGATGCGTAGGGCGAAGGGGTTCGCCTGAACCGCCGGGTGTCCATACTTGATGGACGAACCGGATGATGACCCCTGACGAGGTATCGTCGGGAGGTCTCCCGCCCGCACGAAAACCTTGCCAAAATCTGGACCGGTCGATTTGCTCGCGCACGAGGGCGTGCGCTGTTCGAACGGAGGTTTTTGTGAAGGTTGTCATCATTTCCGATATTCACGGGAACTTGTCTGCCCTAGAGGCTCTTCCCGAAAAAGACTTCGATCAACTTTGGTGCATAGGCGACCTAGTTGATTACGGACCTTGCCCCCATGAGGTTGTCAGGTGGGTGAAGCGAACAGCCACAATTACCGTCCGTGGCAATCACGATCATGCGGCGGGGCTCTCTGTCGATCCTCAATGCTCGCCACCCTACAAACACCTCGCAGCTGAGACATTGCGATATACGCAGACGATTTGTACGGAGGAGGACCTCCGGTTCTTGAGGAACCTTGAGATTCAATTGGAAACCAATGTCGACGCGACGCGCTTCTATCTCGTGCACGCCACACCGACTGATCCGTTGTTTGGATATTGTCCAGAGAATTCCGATCGCTGGGAAAATCAGGTGGAGTGGGCTGGCTCCGATGTTCTTGTCGTGGGGCATACCCACACTCCATTTATCCGACACGTTGGTGAAACGATCGTGGTCAATCCTGGAAGCCTCGGGCAGCCTAAGACTGGTAGACCGCTTGCATGCTACGCGGTCTGGGCGGATGGCCATCTGTCGCTGAAGGAATACGAGTATCCAATTGAGAATACGATCCGGCAAATTCGTACGATGCCGATCACTGAAGAAGATCAGGATGCGTTGATCGTGGTACTTAAGACCGGCTTCTTGCCTGCAGGTACGAGCGCGTAGCGAGGCTGGCTGTTCGCATTGCGCCTTGGAGGAAAGATATATGCTCCAGTCCGTCGCGTCGCAAATGGAGAGCACGCTGAATGCACTATTTGCGGGTTATGAAGGACCTGCATTTGCCATCCGGCTCTGGGATGGCTGGCACTGGTCGTCATCAGTTGTCGAAAGGCCGGTATGCACGATCGTGGTGCACAATTCACGTGCGCTAAAGACGTTGATCGCCGAACCGAACGAGGTTGCTCTTGGCGAGGCTTTTATACATGAGGATCTCGACGTGGAAGGAGATCTCTTCTCCGTTTTCTCCATCGGAGAACACCTGCTTGATCGTCCCCGTACTTTGCGCCAGAAAATCGGGGAAGCAGCAGTGCAAACTCTATTCGGCCTAGGCCAGCGCCTTAAGCACGGGGGGCGCCATTCCATGCGGAGAGACCGAGCATCGATCGCGTACCACTACGATCAGCCATGTGCATTCTATCGGCCCTGGCTTGGCCGATCGCTCGTTTATTCATGCGCGTATTTTCGTAGTCCGAACGACACACTCGATACGGCACAGGAGCAGAAGCTTGAGCTTATCTGCAAGAAATTGCGTTTGCAACCACTTGAAAGCTTCCTCGACATTGGATGCGGATGGGGCAGTCTTCTTCTGCACGCGGCGACCAACCATCAGGTCTACGCTCAGGGAGTAACTCTCAGCAAAGAACAGGCCGCTATCGCACAACAACGCATCGAAATGGCCGCTATGGAACGACGATGCACAGTTAAGATCAGAGACTATCGGATGTTGGAGTCGGTGACTCCATCCTTCGATAAGATCGCTAGCGTCGGTATGTTCGAACATGTCGGTCTCGAGAACCTTCGCCAGTATTTCGGGACGGTTCAACGATTGCTGAGACCCGGAGGAGCCTTCCTTAATCACGGTATCGCTCGTTCAGCACTGTCACCGATTCGCAAGTCCTCGTTTATCGACCGGTACGTCTTCCCGGATGGCCAGCTCGTGACACTAACCCAGGTCATCGATGCCGCCGAGTCACAAGGCCTTGAAGTACGAGACGTTGAGAACCTTCGAGAACACTATGAGCTCACTTTGCGCCGATGGGTTGAAGGATTGCGTCAGAACTCGGACGAGATTCTGCAGCACGTGTCCAACGTTACCTACAGAATATGGCTTCTCTATATGGCAGGATCTGCGGCCGCGTTTCATAGAGGCGACATTGCCATATACCAGGTCTTATTTACTCGTTCGAGCCGTGACCGAGTTCGACGTGCGCTGACACGGGAAGACTGGTACGGTTGCGCTTCCCCTCAGCTGGAGATGCAGACGTGACCGCGCCTCTGAGCCAGATGTCCGAAGAGCAGATCGAGAATCTTGTCGAATCTCTCGGTTCATTGCAAGATGGCGATCTTGCGGTCGACATGCTGGTTAGGTGTGGCACAAAAGCAATTCCGGCCCTCTCCGCATTCCTCCTGAAGCGCCCTCCCCGAACAATCGCGCTGCCGCGCTGTCGAGCGGTCCGTGCGCTTGGTGAACTTGGCGCATCTGCGACTTTGATTGCCTATTTCAAGCAATACACACGCCCAATTGATAGCGCGGTACTCTTCGCCGAAGACGGAGTTCGTAGTGAAGCAGCTCGTCAGTTGTCGAGATATCCATCGACCGACACTTTTCGAGTATTGCTCGAAGCGGCTTGGGATCGTGCCACGGGCGGGCTTGTCGTCGCCTTAGGTGAGTTTCACCGTCCCGAGGCAGTGCCACTCCTGTTCGAGGTTCTTGAGGACGATCTCTGCCGCGAAGATGCGATGCAGAGTCTCCGCAAGCTTCCCGAGGCCGTGCGTCAGTTCGGGATTTTGTCCGTGCGCGGATTGACGGGCGTGACTCTCGATGGTCCTGGGGCGGTCCGCCGGCGGCGTGCCACCGTACAACTCCTGAGTGAAGTTGGAGTCGCCCCAAGTGATTGGCCGGATCTGCGTGGGTACCTCCTCGTGGACGATGCGGCAACGGTAGTTGCCGTGGCCAAGATCGGGTTCGTCGAGACCGGCGAAGCCGATTGGCCCGCAATCATAAGGACTCTATTCAAGATTGCAGATCATGTGAACTCTCTTGAGGAAGAGGAGATCGAGGAGTTGCTGGATAAACACTCGGGGCCTTCTCATTGGGTCGCCATGGAGATCGCGAAGGAGAGGCAAAATCGCGGAGAGAATCCTCATTGGCTGTCTCCATTTTGGAGACTCCTCAATCACGCTCTGGGTGGGGCGCTCAATACGAGATCGCCTTCACGCTCATAAAGCTTGAAGTTTTTTCGGGTCAGGTCAACGCGAACTGGAGGCATATGGACCTTAAAGGTTACGAGCAAGAGAAATTTGGCATCGCCGATATCATCCGGTCGGCTCAGGCTGTCGATACCAAGGATCAGGATCTGGCCCAAGAATGCCGCGATCTTCTCACTCGGCTCGCAGAAGATCGGTTCAACTTGCTGGTTGTAGGCAGATTCAGTCGTGGCAAGTCGACATTGATGAACGCAATTCTTGGAGGCGATCTACTCCCAACAGGAATTGTCCCGCTCACATCCGTCATCACAACTGTGCGGTACGGAAGCAGAAAGCAGGTTGTCCTCCATTTCAATGGCCGCGGACTGACGCGCGATGTGCCACTGGCTCAACTAGGGGAGTATGTGACACAACAGTCTAACCCAGGCAACATCAAGAATCTTGCCTATGCAGAAATCGAGTTGCCGGTCGAAATTCTTCGACGTGGCTTCTTCTTCGTGGACAGTCCAGGACTTGGGTCGGCCATTGTCGAAAACACCGAGACTACGGAACGATTCCTTCCGGAAGCAGACGCCTTTGTTCTTGTGACGAGCTACGATAGCCCTCTATCCGAAGAGGAAGATCGCATTCTCCATCGGATACGAGTCACCAATAAGCGGCTCTTTGTGGTGGTGAACAAGCAAGACACCGTTCGCGAAGAAGATCGGAAGCAGGCTTTCACGTTTATTGCTGAACGGCTGAAGCGGTTTGCATTCTCCGAAGCACCTCAGATCTTTTCACTTTCCGCGCGTGAGGCGTTGCAGGCAAAGTTGGCGACTGATAAGTCGGCCCTCGAAGCAAGCGGCCTCCAATCATTTGAAGACGAATTGCTGAGATTCCTCACCGAGGAACGCGCTCAGGCCTTTCTTGCAAATCTTTATTCCCGCACAGGGACATTACTTGCGCAGTGGTCGCAACGAATGCAAAAGCCTGGGCTAGACGATCCATTCATGCCGCTCATGGAACGGTTGCGGGCCCTTAGGGAAACCGACGTCGTGCCGGCAGAGAGACAAGGATCCTCTATCGAGGGAGAAACCCCCAAGAGCTCCGTCTCACTTCAGTTTGAACGGCGCGCGGGATGCAGAATTTGTGGCGCTGTACTCAATGACATCTTCCAATTTCTCAGCAAGTACCAATACGAGATGACCATCAATCCTGAAGCGCAGCGGGAACATGCCGTGAGAGGCGGATTTTGCCCTCTGCACACATGGCAGTACGAGAATATTTCGTCGCCGTATGGCGTTTGCACTTCTTATCCCCAACTCGTTCATCGGATTGCCGGCGAACTCGAACACATAGCTGTCTCCGGGCAGGACGCAGGCTCACTATCATCCGAAATGAAAGATCTGCTCGCCACAGCGAAAACTTGTAAAGTCTGTGAAGTACGTGTTGGATCCGAGAGAAGGGCGATCCGATCGGCAGCCACTGCAGCTCATGAGGTAGCGTCAGCTGGAAGGGGTGGGTTGGGCGCGTGTTGCCTTCCTCACCTAGCGGCGGTCACTGCGGCTTTGGGCCCTGGGGAGGCGGCCCAAACATTACTTCACGCGCACGCCTACCTGCTCGAGAGAACCGCGGAAGACTTGCAGCGTTATGCTCTCAGGCACGACGCACTGCGGCGATATTTGACAAGCGAAGAAGAGCGCAGAGCTTCCGAAGTGGCGCTTTTACTCTTGGCAGGTCATCGTAGCGTGAACGCGCCCTGGTCCGTTGACACGATTCTCTGATGATGCTCGTTCAATAACGCCCCATACGGTAATCCAGGTATAGGATGTGCGCCTTAATCTGATCTCCAACCTGATACTGGGGTAGGCGCGCCATCTTCAGCATCTGGACGATCGCTCCCGGATTGCCGTCGCTCCACTCAACGAGCGATGGCAAAATCGAACCAATGTTCGCCGCCGATATTTCGTCTTTTTCAGCTTCACGCTGAGCGAACTCAAGGGCTATGTGATGAGGCCAGTTCTTTATCTCTAGTCGCTCCGATTTGAGGGCACAAAGCGGTTGCAGGGTCCCGATGTCTTCCATGTGAGGTGAGCGCGCGGCGAAGATCACGGGCGTGCGTCCTAAGTAGTGAAGGTCTTTAACGACGCCTGTCGCGACACGCGACGGGCCCTCGAGGTGATCAAGAACCATCTGAAAGGGCTTCGTATCGAGTGCGCGATGGATAATGCCCTTAAGCGAAGAGGACGACAGTCCAGAGACGTTTGCCGGCAGTTTGATTCGTGGGTCAGCCGAGCGCAGGGCGTCTAACAAAGAATGGAGTAATTCGCTGGGTGAACGCATCTGCGGTACGTACAGCGCCAGCGGTTCGTGCTGGATGAACTTTTGGAGCAAGCGAGTCTTGCCCACTCCCTGCGGTCCAAAAACTAGTAGCGATTTTCGAGCCTTTGCTTGAGCCAAAAGGCGTTCCAATTCCTCTTCGCGGTCGACATGAGCCGCGTACTCAAGCAAGCGACCATTACGTGCAGGCGATGTGGGCATGAGGCTGACCTCTTTCTCTAGGAAGGCCTAGCCAGTTTTCCGTTCCATGTATCGCTCGTGACTCGAACGGATCACCTGATGCGCCGCCTCGCGACCTTTCCAGCCAAGAGCCTTGGTTCGCTTGCCCTCCAGGTCTTTATAGACCGAGAAAAAGTGCTCGATCTCACGCAAAACATGGGGTTGAACTTGGGTATAGCTCTCCACATCCTGGAATCGGGGGTTACCTGTTCCGTAGGCGACGACCTTCTCGTCTGGTATGCCCTGATCCAGCATCTCAAAGAGGCCGATAGGGCGCGCGTTCAGCAGGCATCCTGGAAAGGTTTCACTGTCTCCCAGGATCAAGATGTCGAGGGGATCGCCGTCCTCAGCCAGTGTTTGTGGAATGAAGCCGTAATCACCCGGGTAGTGCACTGGCGAATGCAGGGTGCGGTCAAGCTTGAAGACATGCAACTGTTTGTCGTACTCGTACTTGTTGGTGCCATCGAGGGGAATCTCGACGACGACTGCAACAATGTCGGGAGACTGCTTGCCGATCGGAAGGTTGAGGTAGTCCATTGTTCTGCTCCTTTGCAACGAGAGAGCACAGGAGCAGGTGGCGCACTCCTACGCTTCGTAGGAGTCATTAGCCGCCTGTTTCAGGGGCAGTTAAAGGCGGATTCCATCGCCACTGACCATCATGCCATTGTCTGCTTCACAGTGGCAATAACACATCCCGGCCGCTCTCCGCAGCAAGCCAATCAGCGAGCGACCATCACCGAACAATGGGCTACCCGGACGACAGTCTCCGAAGTCGATCCGACGAAGAAACGCATCAGAGGAGATTTGCGATGCCGTCCGACGATAATGAGGTCGACATGTTCGGCGGCGGCGCGTCTTCGTATTTGATCAGCTGGCCTACCGTCCACAACATCCACATCCACGTCCATTCCGAGTGATTCTCCAAACTTCCTGAACCGCCAGAGACGATCCTCCAGCTTGCGCCGAAAGACCGCCGGGTTGTAACCCGGCGGTCCCATCATCGGATCGATGTTCTGGGGAGGGACAACACCGAGCAATAGAACATCCGCCTTTAGCCGGCCCCCGAGTTCCATCGCGGTATAGGCTGCGCGCTCACCCTCGGGAGTGCCATCGTCGGCAGCAAGAATCTTGTGGATCTCACAATCCGGCACTTCGCATCTCTCCGCGCAAACAAAAAACCCCTACATCACTGTAGGAGTCATCAGCCGTTCCATTTCGGTAGGCGCTTGAGGGCGGATTCCTTCGCCAATTAAGGTTTAGCACAAAGATCTTCAGCACCGCAAGGTGTTCAGTTCCGAAATGTCACTGTGTGCCAGATCTCTAGTCTGGAGGAGACAGGCAAGAAGAGTGCGCTACGCCTTCCTAATTTGTGGGAGCCTCGCAGTTTTGTGTAGTTGCTGCCGCTCCGGAAGGTCCGTTCAATTCATCAAATCCCAAGCAGTGGGAACAGAAAAGACAACAACTAGGAGGAGTTGATCGATGTCGGAACCCCTACAACTCTGGCTCATCCGTCATGGAGAAACACAGTGGAGCGCATCTGGAGCTCACACGAGCTACAGCGACATTCCGTTAACGCCCAGAGGCGAGAAGTCAGCAGCAGCGGTCGGTTCGTGGCTGGCAGGTAAGCCATTTTCATTGGTCCTGGTCAGCCCCCGGCAGCGAGCTTTGGAGACTTCGAGAATTGCGGGGTACGGTGCCCTAGCGCTTGTGGATCATGATCTCTCCGAGTGGAACTATGGAGAATTCGAAGGCCGGACGACTGCCGATATACGCTCAGAAAAGCCGGGGTGGTCGATTTGGACGGAAGGACCAACCAGTGGAGAAACAGTGGAGCAGGTCGGTGCCAGAGCGATAAGGGTGATCGAGCGAGCTGAGGCTGTAGGCGGATGTGTCGGCTTGTTCTCCCACGCTCATTTCCTTCGCATTCTCGCGGCAACTTGGGTTGGTCTTCCCCCCAGAGCCGGAAGCCTGTTCGCTCTGAGCACCAGTTCAGTAAGTGTGCTTGCTTTTGAGCGAGAGACACGCGTAATTCAGATGTGGAATAGATCGTTCGAGGAGGATCATCCGCCCTTGCAGTAATTGACAGCGGTTCCAAGCGACTCGTAGACTTAATGCGAAGCATCAGGAGTGACTCAACCGACAGGTGAGTCCGGCAACCGGTCTTGGAGACGTACGGTGCCTGGGCGAAAGCCCGATGCGCGGAATGGATTTTCCGAACAGAGTCTCCACCCTAGAGGGTTCGCTCGACTGTGGGCTTATAGGGTCTCCTGATGCATGCTGCGAACAATGGAGCGTGCGTCAATGGCAACAGTTCTTCCAGGACCAACCGCGGTTTCCCCTTCTTCTCTTCCAAAATCCTCAACTTACACGTTCACCTCCGAATCCGTATCCGAAGGTCACCCTGACAAGGTGTGTGACTTCATTGCAGATTCCATTCTCGACTCCTACCTTGAACAAGATCCCACGTCAAGGGTTGCTTGTGAAGTGCTCTGCAAAGAGGACACAGTCGTTCTCGGAGGTGAGATCAGCTCCCGAGGTCATGTCGACCACGATGCGGTGGTGCGTGAAGCGATACACCAAATCGGCTATACAGACTCGGGCGCTGCTTTTAATGCGGACGGAGTGAAAGTGTTGAAGCTCATCTCGAGGCAGTCTTCTGATATTGCGCAGGGTGTCGATGTTGACACCAACGCGAATCACGAACAGGGCGCCGGCGATCAGGGAATCATGTTCGGCTATGCTTGCAGCGAGACGCCCGGATTGATGCCCTTGCCGATCTTTCTTGCGCATCGCTTGACTAGAGGTCTCGCCGACGACAGGAGATCCGGAAATTATCCATGGCTTCGTCCGGATGCAAAGTCGCAGGTTTCTGTCCTCTACGAACACAACAAGCCAACCGCAGTGACCGATGTTCTCGTCTCGACGCAGCACAGTGCGGATATAGAGCGAGCCGAGATTGCTGATTACGTGCGAGGTGACCTCGGACCCCGAGTCCTTGGCGAGTGGTTCCAAAGCAAAATACAGTTCATCGTCAATCCCACAGGGAGTTTCGTTCTCGGCGGGCCTTCGGCGGATTGCGGAGTAACAGGCCGAAAGATTATCGCCGATACCTACGGTGGCGCAGCGCGTCATGGTGGAGGCGCCTTCAGTGGCAAAGACCCCTCGAAAGTGGATCGCAGCGCCGCGTATTTCTGCCGGTATGTCGCGCGACAGATCATCAAACAGGGTCTCGCAGCAGCTGTTGAGATCCAAGTTGCCTATGCGATAGGCATCGCTAAGCCGATCTCCCTCAAGGTTGAGACTTTCGGCACGGGAGACAGCCGAGAGGCTCTCGAATTCGCATATCGATTCGATTTCCGTCCCTCGGCAATCATCGAGAGACTAGGCCTGCTTGCGCCGATCTATCGCCAAACGACAAATTATGGCCACTTTGGCAGGCCTGGGTTGAGTTGGGAGAGCTGAAGCTGTGACAAGCTGCCGCACTCGGTTGAAGCACTTGGGCGCACTCCATTCCTCCAGTGGAGTGCGCCCATTTTGTCAGCGATGAGATCGTATGCCCCATGCGCTCCTGCTGGAGAAGCCGTGGCGGACGCAGCCAGGAGAAGCTTTTGTGGCCTGCTATCAGTATGTCGGCTTAGTATCGTGAGCCACGGAGTCGCAAACACGATGATGACCCGTCGCAGCAGAGTCCAGTTCGCCGGAGATACCCAGCTCCGCTATCGGGCCTACGCGCGCGATCACGGCATGACTCCGGAGCAGATCCGTTCCAATGACCGCGAGATTTGTCCTGATAGCCTATTGCTGCCATATCTTTCATGGCTCAGCAAGAAATGGTATGAATGGGGTAAATTGAACCCGGATCGAGCAATTCGCGGACCTAAAGAGCACGCAGACTTCGACAGATGGCTAGAGGAGTTGACTCCCGGCTTGAACGCAATCACTTGTGAGTGCCACATGAGATTGGCGCGGCGTAGGACGTAAGCAATTGCTACGCTTCCGATTCCAAGGTCTTCGCTGTCGGGAAAACCTCCGGAGCTTCTATGACTTCTCCTGCTCGGACATTGTTGGAATTTCCGCACAGTAAGCCTCCGCAAGGTCCGGATAGCGGGCAAGCCAATGAGTGATGTTGACGAGATGGCTCCTTTCTAACGCTCGCCTCAGCTTTTTGTTTCGCAAGCCGCGCCGCAGAATCATTCGTTTCACCTCGTCCTCATCTCCCATTTCGAAACAACAGTTGAATGCGCCTTCGTTGGTCACGCGGTCACGTAGGATCACCGTGATTGCGTACCGCACGCGATAGTCCCGTGCAGCGAGGTCGTAGATCTTTTGAAGGTACATTTGAACCGCCTCGTTCCGTATGGAAGCAAGGAAAATCCAGGTCAGAGTCCATCCATGCGATGAACTCCAAGAACCGCTCCGCGCACATCATACGCAGTGAATTGATGCCACTCCTCACCCGGCTCGCCTAGGCAATAGACCATCCAAACGATCTTGTCGATCTTCCGGCAGATATCCTCTGGCCACCAAGGTCGAGGATGATTCGTCTTCCCTGAAAGGCTGCCGGTTCGCGCGATCTGGCGAGCTCGCTCGTGGCCGAATGTGCTCTGTACATAGGGCATCGGCTAGCTCACACTTTCGGGAAGGCGGCTCGCGTGCGGGATAGTCGCAGCGTCCGAGGCAGTGCTCGGCTGCGAAGTTTGAAGTACTTGCTCGCGCAACCAAGCTGGCCAGGATCTCAATGCGCGGGAAGTAGCCCGGTTAGGGTCGTAGTGAGGGAGGTAACGGGTGATGGGCACGCAACAACTCCTCAGAAAGTGAGTTCGAGGAGTCATCAGCCAGACTTCGGTTTCAAGATCGGCGGTTAAAGGTGGACTTCATCACCCTTCAATTGCTATCAGTCTATACTTGACGCGTCTCCCATGTCATGGGTTTGCCTTGTTTGAGAACTCCCCATACTCATTTCGAACGCGGAACACCGTTGCGCATAATCCTGCGGGATGGCCGGACGCTGTATGACCATTACGAGGACCACGGTTCAGGTCACATGAGGCTGCGCAAAGCCGGCAAGCTGCAACTTCGACTAGTCAAGTCCGTTACGGTTTGGAAGGGCAAGGTGAACGTGGAGCCTCCTCCATCTGATCCCGTAAGGGCCCCACGAAAACGAAGCCCTTACGCACAAGAGGAGACACCGAGCAACGAGACCCTCCAAATCGATGCGGCGGACGAAGTGGGTGGTAAACTAATGAAGGCGAAGGAATCCGCCTTGAACCGCGCTCCGAAACGGAGTCGCTGATGATTCCTACCGGTCTGGTAGGAATCTGCATTCCCTACCAAAACTGAAATCGCGGTACGTGAGGAGGGGTCCGTCTTCAAGAATTGCGGGTTCTGGCTACCTCGTTCCGATTGAGATGTCTCGGAGCAACGGTAGCTGTCGGCGTTCAACTCCTCATCCTTGACTCAGTTGTATCCAAGGTATGCACTATGGCCTTTCGCAGCATACTGTTCAAAGAGACGAACGAAGCCGCGAAGACCTCTGAGGAAGAGCCTGCATTCTTCGGAGATCTGAATCTCGATCAATTTGTGAGCAAGATCACCAGCGATTTTCAGGAATATGACCTCGCGACTTTCTATTACAGCCAGTTGCCCGATCTCGATTCAATTCTCTACCGACAGGAGGTTGTACGTGATCTCGAAAATCAGTCGGTTCTTGCGTCGATAAAGTCATTCGCCGGGCAGATGCGACTAATGCGTCAACGCCTCGAGCAGGGGAAGAAGGCATTCTACAAATACGCCATTCAGAAGGGTTTCCTTACCGCTGTTGACATCTATTGCAGCGCGGTTGAGCGACTGGCACTCGATATTTGCGCACGAGCGCTTGAATCGACGGGCATGCGAGCCTTTCGCGGCTATCTTGCCAACTACGTTTCGTCGCCTCATTTTCGTGGGCTTGTAAATGAGATAAGCAACTTGAAGACGAGTCTAGCGAAGATTCAATACTGCCTGTTGCTACGCGGAGACGCCGTTACCGTTCGGATCCCGGAAGATGAGAGCGACTACAGCATCGCAGTTGAGGACACATTTGAGAAGTTTCGACGTGAACCAGATCAGCGGTATCGCGTGACTGTGCGGGAGATCGACCCGGTCAACCATATTCAGGCACAGGTCCTTGAGGGGATTGCGAAGTTTGATCCGGGGACGTTTGACGCTCTAGATGCGTTTTGCTCAAGCCGTGTCGATTTTATCGATTCCACGATTTCCCGCTTTGATCGCGAAATTCAGTTCTATTTGGCCTTCCTCAACTACGTCGGAAAGCTACGCGGCGCTGGTCTGAAATTCACTCTTCCGACGCTTTCAACGACTTCGAAGGAAGTCAACGCGCAGGAGACCTTCGATCTCGTACTCGCCGGTAAGCTGCTGGATGAGAAGGCCGCTGTCGTCTGCAATGATTTTTCGCTTTCGGGTGCTGAGAGGATTCTCGTCGTATCCGGGCCAAATCACGGTGGTAAGACGACGTTCGCCAGAACCTTCGGCCAATTGCACTATCTAGCGGTTTTGGGTCTGCCCGTTCCAGGGAGGAATGTACAGCTGTTCAAGTTCGATCAACTCTTCACGCATTTCGAACGGGAAGAAGATATCAGCAGCCTTCGTGGCAAGCTCCAAGACGATCTGCTTCGAATCCACGAAATCCTTCTGCACGCAACATCCCAAAGCATCGTCATCATGAACGAGATCTTCTCTTCGACGACTTTGCAGGACGCCATCTTTCTCGGCAAAAAGGTCGTTGATCAACTTTCAACGCTCGATGTGCTCTGCGTATGCGTTACGTTCCTCGACGAATTGGCATCTTTTGACGAAAAGACGGTGAGCTTTGTCAGCACTGTCGATCCTATCAATCCCGCCGTGCGGACATTCAAGCTGGAACGAAAGTCGGCGGACGGCCTCGCGTATGCGTTGGCTATCGCAGAAAAGCATCGCGTCACGTATGACCTGCTAATGGAGCGCATCAAGGGATGAAAACACTACTCATGCATCCCGATCGACCGTTCGACGCTCAATTCCCATTGCCATGGGGCGAGCCGCAGCTTACGCAGGATCTCGAGTTGAATACGCTGCTGGATGCCATGGCGGATGGAGACCGGTTCGTTTACGAAGTCAGTCGCGCGGCTCTTTTCTCGGGATTTCAAAACGACGTCAGCACAATCCTGTACAGGCAGGAGGTGATCAGCGACTGCCTTGCGAATCCGGATCAAATACGTGCTCTCTACACGCTGACTGTCGAGGCTACGGACAATACGAAGCGGATGTGGTGGGATTTGTCGAGTCAGTACCCTGACTCTGTTCTTTTCGGCGCGATTTCACTTCTCGAATTTCTGAGAAATTCGCTTCGAAAGCTTCGGCAGCTCGCGGAAGGCGCTGGCGACCAATTTCGCTCCAGGGCCTTCCTGGCACTGTTCGCGATGCTGAGAAATGAATTAGGCGACGAGTACCTGGCTACGATCGACCAGTACCTCAACGACATGAAGTTCCGGAATGGAACGCTGCTGACTGCGGAACTGGGTGAGAACAACGAGGGTACGAACTATACACTAGCCAGGCCGCCAAAAAGAGAACCCAACTGGTTCCGGCGAATACTCACCAAAGCTTCTCCCGGTTATACATTCCGTCTCGACCCTCGTGACGAAGGCGGCGCGCGCATCGTAGGGTCCATTCGCCAACGTGGAATCTGCAGAGTCGCGATTACGCTTGCGCAATCAGCCGGCCACGTCCTCAACTTCTTTAAGGCGTTGAAGACGGAGTTGGCGTTCTATATCGGTAGCCTGAACCTTCACCAAAAACTATCAGGCAAACAGGAGCCCGCTTGCCTTCCGGTTCCAGCTCCTTCCACAGAGCGGAAGCATCGCTTTACCGGTCTCTATGACGTTTGCCTGGCTCTTCACTTAGAACGGCGCGTCGTTGGCAATGATGCCAACGTCAAAGAGAAGAGTGCTGTGGTCATTACAGGTGCAAACCAAGGCGGCAAGTCTAGCTTCTTGCGGAGTATTGGTCTTGCACAGCTCATGATGCAGAGCGGCATGTTCGTTGGTGCGGAAAGCTTTGAAGCTGAACTATGTCCCGCACTCTTCGCTCACTACAAACGAGAAGAGGACGCGACTATGAAGAGCGGAAAGCTTGACGAGGAGCTTGCCAGAATGAGCGATATCGCAGATCACATCCTACCGAACTCGATACTGCTTCTGAATGAATCATTCGCGGCGACGAATGAACGAGAGGGATCGGAGATTGCAACACAGATCGTGGGAGCCATGCTAGAGAAAAGGGTCAAGGTGTTTTTCGTGACCCATCTCTACGAATTTGCACACCGCTTCTTTACGACAAGATCTGACGACGGGTTATTTCTCCGTGCCGAACGGCTTCCCGACGGCACGCGGACTTTCAAGCTGGTCGAGCGTGAGCCCCTCGAAACGAGCTACGGTGAGGACCTGTATCGCGAGATATTCTCGGATCATCAGCATTCACTCTTGCAAACTACAGACGGCTCCATTAATCCAAGTCGAGATCGGCTAGGTATCTCAGGAAGGTCGGCTTCGAACTTGAGCCGGGAGCACTTGGGTTCTGACCAGAGTGTGGCGGAGGCCCCAACGTCCGAAAACTACCCTTCGCATCGCGGCAAGGAGTTTGCGAAAATAATTGAGACACGATAAACGCGACTCTCGCGAGGCACGAAAAGAAAAGTCGGCGCGAAACGGCCAATCCACTGATACCACAATCGGAAGATGGCGATTGGATCGCTTCCTGAGACGCTTTATCGTTACTGTGTTGTTCATCTGAACGTTATCAGGTTCTCAGGCTCTTACTCGCAGCCACTGCAAGCAAGCGGTTCTGCCCTCTGCTCATCGACCGCAGAAACCTGTCAGAGCGCGGATCAGCGATCGCGCCTAGGGCCTCAACTGCGGCCTTCTGCACATAAATATCCGGATCGCTCTCCGCGATCTCCATCAAACGTGGAACCGCTCCACGGATGCTGTTTTCACCGATTAGCCAACAGATGCGGGCCCTAGCTTGCGGCAGCGGATGCCGAAGCGCATCGACAATCTTCTCATCGTAGGTCCGCAGGTCAGACGCCTGATTGGCGCCACAGGCCGGGCACTCTTTGATTCGATCGTCAATCTCTGTCCAGCAGCGTGTGCAGAAAGCGATCATTGCTTAACCGGCTCCAGTAGCAGAGAATTCGGTGGACAGGTTCTCTCCGCACAGCAGCGCAGAGCATTGAGCAATGATCGGATCGAGTTCCTCCAATGGAGAACCCGTCGTAGCTGTCTCATCTACTCGGCGGTCCAGCACGAGGCGAAGATTATCGGAGACGAATCCGACGGCTGACTTCAGATCGTGTTCGAAGGTCGCGACAGACCTTTCCAGCCGGTCGACGTAGTCGACGCGTATCCTTCCGGAGTTTCGCCTGAGTTCCAGATCAATGAAAGCGCCCATCCGGCGAAAGACGATGGGGCGCAACAGGAATCGCGGCAGCGCAAAGACCAACTTATCCAGCTGAAAGTGAAAAACCGGCTCTGTGTAATAGTGAAGGTGGCTTTCCATCGTAAGAGACGTAGTGAAGCCGATATGCGAAACGGGAACATCGAATAGAGCCCCGGCCGCGTTTTGCAAACGCACCAGAACAGCATTGGTTCGTTCGATAAACCTGTGTGAGAGCTCCCCCAACCGGGTTTGCACGTATTGATCTTCCCGGGCGCACCAACCGTCAAAGGAGAGCTCAACCTGATCTCTGAGGAATTGATCCAACAGCCTCCCAAGTCGGTGCCGGGTTTCAGTTGGATGTTCGTTCTTGAGCCTCAGCAAGTTCTCGCGTGCGCGTGGCGTCGTAGAGGCAACATGATCCTTAAGATCCTCCTCAACTGTTTTCGCGATAGTAGCGACGTCTTGTCGAAGCAAGTGTCGCAGGTCTGCGAATTCCTGTTCACACCTGGAGAGTGCGGATTCAAGAGCACGCCTCTTGGATTCGAGATCGTCGCCACTCATCGAGCGCGCTCTTTCCCCAACGAGAGCCGCGAAGCGTAGTGTGCCGGCCAAACGGAGGATATCGAGCCCAACGGACTGGAGAAACGTGTGCTCCCGCTCCTCGGCAGCAAAGTGATGCAATCGCTTAGTCAATTCGCGAAGACCGCTTAGGCCCTCAGAATTCTGAGATTCCCGCTCCTCCATCGCTCTTCTGGCGGAGAATGGAAAGAGCTCCGGGTTTTCTATACCTACGCGATTCCGAAGTTCACCTTCCAGGAATCGACGAACGGACTCTGACTCCGCGGGAGTGACAATGTCGGTCTTATTGATGACGAAGAGGAGCTTCGGTACATCCTTACGGATACGCCGAACAAAATCGGACTCAAGGGTTGTGATAGGCGGGTCGACTGAAAGGACAACAATGCCCGCGTCGATTTCATTCAGATAGCTCTCGGTAGTCGAGGTGTTATGCAAATGCGTTGAGCCTATTCCCGGAGTATCGATGAGATCGATCCCCATCCGCAAGAAATCGGAAGGGTAGGCCACCTCTGCGGATGCCACGTCCTTCCAGTTTCCCGGATTATTAGCTTCTGTGATGTATTCGCTGAGTCTGTGAAGCTCGATCGGTTCGGTGTGGCCGGATTTATACCGAATGGCGGCTTCTGCCGCTTGGCCGAACTTTACTCGGGTGATGACAGATGTGAGAGGGAGAATCCCAGTCGGCAGGATCTCGGCTCCCAAGAGCGCATTCACAAACGAACTCTTGCCGCGCTTCATTTGTCCCAAAACCGCAAGATTGAAGCGATCCTTCTTCAACTTTTCGGAGAGTGTGGTCAAAGACGTCTTCAGATCGTCGCTATTGTTGCGGAGGGCAAAAGCGGAAAGAACCTCAATCGAATTTAGGAGAGCTCGTCGATCGGTCCGCAGGGATGAGCGGATATCGTGTATATGGCCTGTCATGCTGTAGCCCTCAATATTCTGGAGTGCATCAACCGATTGGGAAATCCTGCGACCAGGTAGCCGATGGCTTCCTGGAATACCGTAAGACCTCCACAGGGGACATCGCGATGAGGCCTTCCTCGACCATCGCGTCGAGATGGGGAAGAAGTTTCTGAATCTGTTCGTTCCTATCGATAAGGCTGAGCATGATGGGGGCATTCCGCGAGAGAGTTCCGGAGTTTCGAATTCTCGCACTGGCGCCATAGCCCTCAATTCCTCGGTAGACGATGGCTCCGGCCATCTCCAGCTCTTTGCATTTCGCAACGATCGCCTCGTAGAGGGGCTTATTCTGCCATTTGTCGCTTTCGCCAAAGTGAATCCGTAACATGCGAGCGTGAAACTGTTCTTTCATGACCTACTCCATTCGCGTCGTTGCCGCTCTATATCTCTCTAACGGAACGACAAGAGCGCCAAAATGTCCCGTTCTATCCGGGCAAGCCGTTCAATTGCGGACCGGACAGCGGGAGCTCCTTCCTCTCGAACTTTCCGTGCGCGATCAAGCGCCTGCTCCGCGACGCGACTGATTTCGTGCAGCAGTTTGCGGATCTCGACTTCTAGGCGATCTCTGCTTTCCTGAATGCGGTTCAGGACGTCGTTTTGCACGCGGGAAGTGTTCGTTTCCAACAGATGCTCCAGAAATGCCCGAGCTTCGTTGGTGATTAGTTTGCGACCACCCACGAGCGGCAAAAAGACATCGGCGAGCCACCGTAGTGGAGATGGAGGATCTGCTGTACCGAGGAAGTCCTCAAAAGTGAACCTGGACCGCACGCGTAGACCCTTCTCCGCGTCAAGCGCGTGTGGCATCCGGGCCAGTTCGGTAAGCCCGGCATCGGTCAACTTCTTCAGGAAGCTGTTGCCCAGTTCCACAAATCGAGCGGCAACGGCCCGATATTGGAGTTCTCCTTCCTCTTGTTCCACTTTGAGCCAAGGGGTAACCCTGCGCCGCGACACTTCTTGGGCGAAGTGCATTAGTCTACGCCTGTAGCTAGGGCCAAAGCCGACGTGAACGGATCGAAGCTCCTCATCAAATTCCTGTTGAGATTCCGCCAAGGCGCTACCGACAAACCGGTGGCGCCTATCGACAAAGAAGTCCGAGATTCGCTGTTGCTCTGCCATAAAGAGGAAACCAAGCTCTCGCATCGACCGCTCGGCTTCGCCGATGGTTTCTTTCATCAAGGCGATCCGTCGTTCGGATTCTCCGATCGGGCGTTGAAGTGCATCGCGATCCTCACTGGCAATCGCCAGGAGTTGTTCGCTCAAGCGCTGGAGGCCCCGGTCACAGGCGGCGCGAACTAGATTTCTGCCAGAGTCTTCGACAAGATGATGGAAGCCCGCCAGCAACTTCTCCCAGTCACGCAGAGGACCGCGGTTTTCAATCCGCTCAACTGCACTGATCTCAAACACCTCTCCGATGGATCGTTGCAGCCGCTTCTCGAGAATCTCGCGCGTGAATTTCGCGGCCGCTGCGCGTTCAGCGTCGCTGGTGCGGTCGGCTTTATTGATCACCAGGATTAAGTCTTGAACCTGCTTGCCGACCGCCTCTACGAGCGCCAACTCTTCGCCTGCAATAGGGGGATCGGCCCCCACCACGACCAGGGCCGCATCGATGTGAGGAATGAATGCTTGGGTAGTTGCGGTGTTTCCGGTAAAGACTGAACCCAATCCCGGCGTGTCCACGAAACACATCCCGGAAGATAATAAGGCGCTTGGGACGAATACTTCGGCCCCCTCTACGGCCTTCCTGTTTTCCGGGTTTAGCTCCTCGGTCACGTATTCCTTCAAGTCAGACATGGCGATCACGCGCCAGGATCCGTCCTTCATGCGAACGCGAGCTTGGAGTTGATCGCCAAACCGAATAACCGTGGGCACAGCTGTGACTGGAATAAAACCGGTCGGCACGACTGCGTAGCCGACCAGAGCATTGAGCAAAGTGGATTTGCCTCTCTTGAACTGACCGATACAGGCAACATAGAAGCGTCCCTCCGAAACCCTTTTAGCGAGCTCCCGGGCCTCCTCCGCTACAGGTTCAGCACCGAGTTCCTGAGCCAATTCGGCGAGGCGCAGCAGACGGGACGCGCCATCCATTGCGAGGTCTTTCTGAGGGAGAACGCTGCCGTAATCTTGCAGTGTCGAACTGCTGTCGTACTCTTGCATCTCTCTTATCCCTGGGAGGGAGCACCTTTCGGACGAAAGAATCGAATGACTTCGACGTCCGAGATGGCGATGAGGCCCTCTTCAACCATTGCATCGAGATGAGGAAGAAGCTTCTTGATCTGTTCGTCTCGATCGATGATGCTCAGCATGATGGGGGCATCTCGCGAAAGAGCTCGGGCGTGCCGGATTCTCGCGCTTGAGCCATAACCCTCGATTCCCTTGTAGACAATCGCGCCAGCTAGTCCTAGCTCTTGGCACTTGGCAATGATGGCTTCATAGAGTGGCTTGTTCTGCCACTTATCGCCTTCGCCAAAGTGAATCCGTAGCATGCGAGCATTAAACTGTTCCTTCATGGTTGAGCCTCCTCTCAGGCTGAACCGGTTTCCGACCCAGAATGAGCCTCCGGCAATGCCACTTCCGAGGCACGGTAGGAATACTTGATGATGTCCACGTTGGACAACACCACGAGCCCCTCTTCGACCATCTGCTCCACAATAGGGAGAAAGGCCTGGAGCTTTTCTTCGAGGTCGATGACTGACAGCATGATCGATGCATCGTGAGACATATGCATCGCTTTGTCTCTGTGCACGCGCCCGTGCGCACCGTATCCCAATATCCCCCGATACACTGTGACTCCCGCGATATCATGCGCCCGCATAGCCTCCACAAGCGCAATATGAAGAGGCTTGTCCCGCCAACGGTCCGCTTCATCGATGTAAATTCGCATCAGCTTGGCTTTTCCCTCGATCTTTAGATGAGCCGGCATCGTCTGTTTTTTAGGCTTCGAGACTTGAGCAGCCTTTGCCACAGTTGTCTCTTGAATCTCGATCATCCCGGTTCCGCACAACTCCTCTAATTTGCCGAGCAGTTCATTGACCTTCTCGCGGGATTCGATGAACTCGACTTTGAGAGGCAAGTGATCGGAGATCTCCACGTAGCTGGCAGAATGCATGTGATGGTCGGCGCCAAATCCTGCGACGCCCTTCAACACGGTTGCGCCTGAGACGCCACGGTAGAACAGAAAATCGAGGATGCTCGAGTAAGTGGGCGCACCGTGGTGCGTCGACCCCTCACTCACATAGATCGTCACTTTCAAGGCTTTTCCGGGACTCAACATTCGAACTCCTTTATGCGTGCAGGCCACGTTGCGCAACCAAGAACTCTGCCGCTCTTCCTAGTGCGCCCCAGCCGGGCCTGTCCGCCTGTGGCGTATTGCGTAAGGTTTCCAACTCTTCGACCAACTGACGGCGGCTGTTTTCCAGAATCGTCTCAACCCGGGCGCTCAATACCAGCGGCAGCTGACGCCGCAGCTTCACTCCATGTGGGATGCAGAGTACCGCGTCCTGTCTCAACCAATCCACAACATTCCTTCGATGAACACATCCTACGAACTCACGAACTCGGCGATCCTCCTCCGCTGAGATTTCCAGACAGAGGTCGCACTCTACCTTGCCTTCAGCTTTGACTGATGCAGCCTCAACTAGGTCAATAAATACCTGTGCTGCCGTTAGAGCGTTTTGCACTGCTGCGAGTCCCCATGTGTGGAAGCTGCACAGGCTGCGGATACGGTTCTCAGAGTGATGCTGCAGCCTTGCCGCCTGGTAATCCTTCAGAAAACGGCAAAAGGGGCATCCAGGCTCTGAAAGTGGATCAAGGATCGACTGGTAAAAGGCAAGTTGTTTGTGGGTTCTCATTAGATCACCTCAGCGAGAACGGACCCGCCCCAAACCGCAATGAGTCCAAGAACAAGGCTGCTGATTGCATAAAGCAGCGCCATCAGGAAAGCTCCGGTTCGCAGTGTCGAAAGGGTCTCCCACTCATATGTGGAGAACGTGCTGTAGGCGCCGATGAAGCCGACCGGGATTAGGAACCTCCATGCTGGATTGAGTTCCGCTCTCTTGGAGAGCAACGTTAACGAGAAGCCGATAATGAGGCATGCCGTGATGTTGATAACGAACGTCCCATATGGGAACTTGGTTCCCAGGCGGCTAGCAACGTTCACTCCTACCCAATACCTCGCCATTGAACCAAGTGCTCCTCCTATCGCGATGAACAAGTATTTCTGCAACGCTTAGGCCCCCCTCACAATCATGTCGCGCATTTCAGTCCTCTCATCGGGCGCCCAAGTCTTTAGAAGAGACAGGTCTTTCTCAAGCTGGGGCGCGTCGACGGTGTCACTGGAGGTCCCTGCGATCCGGTGCAGTTGAACGCGGTATGCACTCGCATAGGAATTCACGAAGAGCACGATCTTGCTGACAAACTGTTCGCTCCACCGAGACAGAGCCTGGCCGTAGAGGTGCAACTCCTGCTTAAGAAGTTCCCCGACGCTCCCTTCAAGCGAACTTCGCACTTTATGGCGGAGGAAGCGCTGGCCCAATATCGTCCATCCTGCGAGATTGATGTTTTCAGGCAATGCGGCGAGCTCAAAACGCGGCACATCTCGCAAGAGGCTCTCGATCTCATCCGGGGAAGGTACGTCCGTTCGACCCATCTCTTGAGCGACAGTTTGGAGTGTGAAGATGGCGCGCTGGCAGACGGCGCGCGTCTCTTCGAGATTTCGCGCCATAGCCTTCCAAATAGCTTCATGCAGCCATTCTGAAAGCTGCATTGAGGTGAGGTGGGAATTCTTCGTGTCCGCAAACCAGGCAACTGCTGAGTCCGCCGCCTCAGAGAGAATTGCCTGAGGCATCTCAGCGAGCCTGAAGAATGCATGGCTAAGGATCGAGCGCTGTTCGCCGATTTCGCCGGTAATGAGGCGCAGTTGCTCTTCAGATTCGTGAAGGTCAGTTGGCGCTTCCTGACCTCTGCGTTTTGTCTGTTCGAGGATGGCTGCAAGGGCTGCGGCGATCGCATCCCGCAGAGCTCCAATCTTTCTTGCGATCGAAGCGTTTCTGAGAGACCGGGCCTGTTCGAAGCGCGGCAATAGCTCGCGCTCAAAGAAGTGATCAAGTAGGACGCTGCGGTCGGGTAGTGAACTGACTGCGTGTACCGCCATGTCCAGGCCGAGTTCTGCTCGTAGCTGCTCCTGGATATAATGCGTTGCCTGATGAAGGTCTCCGGATGCCAAAAGGTCAGCCTTGCTCAGCAGAACAATGGCGGGAATGCCCCCCTCGTAGAGTAGGCGCAGCGTTCCGATGTCTTCGTCATTCAAGGCCGTGCCGGCGTCGATAAGCAGCAATGCAAGGTCGCAAGAGGGGAGATAAGCGAGAGTCTCGGCGGCTCCGCGCCGGGCAAGAGAACCGAGGCCGGGTGTATCCACGAGGACAATGCCCTGCTTGAGCCGCGGAGAGGGTACCTCTACCACGGCTCGCACGACATTGCGAAGATTGCCGGGGTTTCCCTGTTCGGTGACTAGCTTTGAGAGCTCTTCGATTGTGACGATCTCCTCTGTGCCTGTTCCGAAGGCTACTGCTGCACGGAGGGTAGGTCCGTAGAACAATTTGGTTGGCACTGCCGTGATCGGGTTGATGCCCACGGGAAGAACATTCGTGCTCAGCAGTGCATTTAGCAGAGAGGACTTGCCGCTGCTGACCCGACCGAAAAGGGCGACTTCAAGATTGTTGTCCTCGAGGCGCGCGGCCAGGGATTCGATTCGAGCTCGAAATTCGACGAGTCCGTGACGTGTGACAAGCTCTTCAATGAGCCGCAGAAGAGCCACATCGTAGCCAGTCGTCTCGAGCTTGCGCAGGCGCGATTCGAGGTTGACCCCAAGTTCCTGGCGAACGTATCGATCCATGCCCAGAACCAGAGATCGGAGTTCATGAACCACGCCGTTAAGTTCCTCGACTGCATCATCAGGCACAGCGCCGCTTCCACGCATGTAGCTCGGCCGGAGTTCCTCGATCGCAATATCGACAAATGCCAGATCGGTTGTAATCGCCCGCGTTACCGGGATCTCCGCTGGTTCGGGCCTCATGTGCTGCCAATCAAGCGCTCGCAGCAACTGGGAACGGATTTTCCGAATGTGGTCTTCCAGCACCCGCGTTTGAGCTGGCGTGACATCGACGACATAGCGCGGGAAGGGTGAGAGAGAGGATGCCGAGTGCAGTGCGTGCTCGACACTGTTCAGCAACTTGTCGATGTACTTGCAGGTGATGGCTAGACGCCGCTGTTGCGCTTCATTTAACTCGCCGGGGCGTCGGGATGTGACGATCTCGAGGTTCGGTTTAGGCATTACCCCTCCAAGTGTTTGGCTCCCGAGGAGTCATCTGCCCTAGCGAGCGATCCGAGGTGGACTCCAACACCCAAATTGGTTTTGGCTTTCCTACGCCTTCACCGCCTGCCAGCGTTCATACACGCTGGCGCCTGCATAACGGGCTCTTGCCCCGAGTTCTCGTTCAATTTCGAGAAAACGGTTGTATTTGGCTATACGTTCTCCGCGACTGACAGATCCGGTCTTGATTTGTCCCATACCAGCAGCCACCGCGAGATCCGCGATGCTTGTGTCGTCGGTCTCTCCAGAACGGTGCGAAATGACCGCTCCGTAACCGTTCTCGCGTGCGATCTGAATGCATTCCAGAGTTTCCGTAACAGTGCCGATCTGGTTGAGCTTGATCAAAATCCCGTTGGCAATGCCGTCCTTGATCCCTTGCCTAAAGATCTTTGGGTTGGTCACAAAGTTGTCGTCACCGATCAACTGGATGCGATTGCCCAACGCCTTCGTCAACTGCTGCCAGCCACTTCGGTCGTCTTCTGCGGCACCATCTTCGAGCGCCCAGATTTCGCGATATTGATCGAGGAGTCGTGTCCAATACTCGATCATTTGCTCTGGAGACTTTCTGCTCTTATCAGATTTCGCGAAGACGTACTCTCCGTCTTCGAACAGCTCGCTGGTAGCTGGATCAAGCACGAGGACGACATCGATACCCGGTTGATGTCCGGCTTTGAGAATGGCCTCAAGAATCAGTTCGACGGGTTCCTCGTTGGATTTCAGCTGCGGCGCGAAACCGCCTTCGTCACCCACGGCCGTGCTGTATCCCCGCTTCTGCAGAATCGCTTTCAGGGCGTGGAAAGTCTCAGCCGCCACACGCAGCCCCTCGCTGTAGTTTGGAGCCCCGACCGGAGAGATCATGAACTCCTGAAAGTCGACGCTGTTGTTGGCATGTCTTCCGCCATTGAGCACGTTGAACCACGGAGCCGGAATCAGGTTTGCGGACTCATTGCCGAGGCTGGCGTACAAAGGGAGGCTGCGATCAGCCGCCGACGCTCGAGCCACCGCCAGGGAGACACCAAGGATCGCGTTCGCCCCAAGGCGCGCTTTATTGGGCGTCCCATCGAGATCACAAAGTGCCTTGTCCAGCGCAGCCTGGTCGTTTGCGTCAAAGCCGCGGACGCGGTTCTGAATTTCGGTTTCGACATGGGCTCTAGCTTTTAGGACGCCTTTGCCGTTGTAGCGCGCCAGATCGTCGTCGCGCAGTTCGACCGCTTCTCGTTTTCCCGTGGATGCACCGGAAGGCACCTTCGCTGTTGCCTTCACACCGTTTCCCAAAGTTGCGGTTACCGCGAGTGTTGGATTCCCTCGGGAGTCGAGAATTTCAAGGGCATCAAGTCGTGCAATCTCAGACATTGTTCTTACGCTTTCCCGGCCATGAGGCCGCCAGTTGTGAGACCTTCGATGGAATAGCAATCGCGTGCGCGAGAGACGCACGCCTTCAGCAGCGTTCTGGGGAAGCTCAAAACTAGGGAAATGGAGAAAGCCGCGGTTCCGACACGGACCGCTAGAGGCGAAGCCGCCAACCGAAAGTACATCCCGAAAGCAGACAAAATCCGGGCGCTCAGCATGAACGCAAACCTCTGGATTTTCTGATCAGGGATCTCGCCGTGACATGACTCCGCGACAGGACCACCTGTCAGGAGTCATCATCTGTCCGGCCTATTGGATGGGACAGCGGTTAAGGGTGAACTCCGTCACCACCGAAAACAGTATATCATACACCGCTGTAAGGCTGCGATCAAGCAAAACAAATCCGCGCTCTGGTCGACCTCCGGTTTCGCACTAGCCCAAGTACCAGGCGACGAATTTTCTCGTGTCACCGGGTGACCACCCGCTCAAGTCTGCCGTGATCGGCCTGTTTTGTTCCTGGGAATCTCGGACCATTGTCCAATCGATGCTCGCCAGACGGGCTTTGATCCGATTAATCCACTTGCCACTTTCTGCAGCGCGCCACGACAGGTAAACGAAGCGATCCTCGCGAGGGCCGCTCGCGAATGAGCCTGTGAATACGGGCTGCTCGCCCTCTCTTTCTTGCTTCACCTTCAGCGAAAAGTCGAAACTGATCGTTCCGTCGGTCTCTTGGGTCCCCGCGATCAAATTGCCTGTTGTGTTCTGCAGGCCGAACCGATAGGCCAAACCGAATGGATTGGTTGGCGGAACGTCATTGTTTCGCAACAGTCGAAAGCGCACCTCATCCTGATTCATGAATGCTCCAATCCACACCCTAAACTCTCAAAGTGCGCATATCTTCAAAACTACAACGCTGCCTTATGAGTCTTAAGCACTCGTCATCGGGTTTGAACTCTGGGCTTATCTGTCATATAGTGGGGGCGGCGAAGGAATCCGCCTTGAACCGCCTTCCGATACGGAACGGCTGATGACTCCTATCGATCTGGTAGGAGTCTGTATACCCTACCAAAACGTGATTTGAACTCTTGCCACGAGCAAACGATCATCTCGCTCGATTTGCGCTGTGATTGACCTTCGAGTGCACTGTGCCGCTCAGTCCGCGGAGCATTTCTGAGATGCACGGTTGGGATTTGCCTCTATGCAAACTGCAATGCTGTTGGCTTACCTACTGGCAATCGATGATGGCGAGACCACTTTTGCCCTCGGTCGTCGCCTCGCATCGCAAATCGTGATCGTCCTTGTGTATCTTGCACCCAGCATCATTGCGCAGCGCTACCAGCACCCTAGGCAACCTGCCATCCTCATGTTGAACATGGCGCTCGGATGGACGATTGTCGGTTGGGTAGCTGCTCTCATTTGGGCACTCAATGGACGGCGGCAGGAGTAGATGACAGCAGTCTGTCGCTCGCACATCTCCCGTCGCCATACTCAGGTTTCAATTGGAAAGAACTTTCATGCGATCTGATCTTATTTTTGATGCTCTTGGAAAAGTAGAGAGCCGCTACACCCTCTGTCGAGTATGTGCAAAGGGAACCCGAACGCTTCATACCCAGACTGGCCGTATTGAGGACACAATAAACGATGTTCTGATGATTCTGGCAAGACGCGCGATGTATTGCCGGTTGGATGCTCCCGAGAACTCCGTTTGGCTAAGCGCCGCCAGCGCGACTCTCGGCGCCTATACTGATGCGTGGGACGGGCACGGGACGGCCGGCTTCAGGCCTCTTCAGTAAACATGGCAGGATCACTTGTGCTTGATCGCCCTGTTTCGACGTGCCCGGCGAACCGCCGGAGAAATAGTGGAGCCTCGTCCGCGGTAATGGAGAGATCAAACCATCCTGAACTGGCGCCTAAAGTCCAAACGTCTATGTCCTCTGCGCCCGGCGAAAGATGATAACTGTGGATGGCACCGGGTTCAGAGTACTGATTGGCAATATGTACTGTGCATTGCGCGCTCCCGGCGTTAGATAACCGAAGCTGGATATTCTCAGCGTCGCTGTCATATTGAACAGCGACCTCTGGTTTTTGCTCCTGGAAGTTTGTGGCCACGCCTCGAAAATGCGCGTAGTAGCCGTTAGGACCGTGGAGAGACAGATCGTAGTCGGGCGTGGATCCGAGACCAGCCTCGGCGCAGTACCAGAAATCGGAGAGTGCCCTCGATGCCGAGACAGAATATCTGCGCGGTGGCTCCTGCGGAAGGAGTCCGTTGCGAATGCAGAAAGCGGCTCCCGTCTTCCCCACGTTCTTAAGATCAATCCACACCTTGCGATGATTCATTTCCAGCCGGCAGTGGGCATAGATTTCATAAGGCAGGGCGCGCGCCGGTCGAGTTCCCGGTTCCTGGCGAGGCATGGACTGCACGGTTGGGACCCGGTAGGGCTTCTTCTCAGACCTGAGAACGGCGGGCACATTGAACGATTTAATGGTAGTGTCGTTCGCACCAGAGAAATCGAACGCCGAGGTTAGATCGCCGCAGATGGACCGACGCCAGGCGCTGATGTTTGGTTCAGACACGCCGAAGCGGGCCTCGAGAAACCGCAGCACCGAGGTATGATCGAAGACCTGTGAACACACCCACCCACCTCGGGTCCATGGTGAAATAAGCAGGAGCGGTACTCTTGGACCCAGTCCGATGGGCTGAGGTCCGCCAGGGTCGGTACCGGGCACGATAGGGCTCAGTTCGTGAGGGTATTTGTCAGTATCGACGATTTCGTCGGCAAGAGATGCTAAGAGGTCATCGGAGACAAGCCCTCCCGAATTCTCATTCTGAACGAGTGGCGGCATGGGCGGCACAACATGGTCGAACAGACCATCGTTCTCGTCATAGTTAATGATCAGGACAGTCCTGCTCCAAACCTCGGGATTCGTGGTGAGTGCATCTAGCACGAGGTTGATGTAGTAGGCGCCATTGCGGGGGGAGGCTTCGGGATGTTCAGAGTACACGTACGGCGGGACTAGCCAGGAAACCTGCGCAAGTTGGTTGGATTCGATGTCCTTCCGGAAGTCGGCAATCGTGCGATCAGCGATTCCCTTGCTCACCAGCGGTCCATCGGGTGAGGCGCCTTCGCCCACTTGATAGGCGGCGAAGAACTCGAGTGAGTTGTCGGTGAAATTGTCCGTCGGAGTGCCAGGTTCGCCAGTGCCTCCCTGATAGAGCCGCCAGCTGATGCCGGCGGCCTCAAGGCGCTCTGGATAAGTGGTCCAGGTATAACCGTTCGTCTTATGCCGCTCGTCGAATCCGGGACCGTTCGCTCTCCTGCCCTTACTGTTCTGCGCGTCGATCGTCCCGGACCAAAGATAAATGCGGTTCGGCGCTGTGTCCGCATGCACGGAGCAGTGGTATGCATCGCAAATCGTAAAGGCATCAGCAAGGGCGTAGTGAAAGAGGAGATCATCACGGCGTAGATAGCCCATGGTGAGAACGTCTTGTTTATGGTTCACCCAGCCATCGTAGTGGCCGTGGTTCCAAGCTAGGTGACCGCTGCTCCATCCATGGTCAGTGCCTGCTTGAAACTCGGTCGTCCGCTTGGGGTTGATGTAAAAGGGCAACACGTATTTGGCATCCGAGCTCAAGCCGCGGCCATGGTAATGCTTCGTTTTGACGCTGGCTGTGGGTTGATACCAAACAGGCTTGCCATTAGGAAGTAAGGCGGGACGGGGATCGCTAAAGCCGCGCACTCCGCGCAAAGATCCAAAATAGTGGTCGAATGAACGATTCTCCTGCATCAGGATCACGACGTGCTCCACATCTTTAATCGTGCCAGAGGCTCGACTCGCGGGAATCGCCAAAGCTTTCTTGATACTCGCAGGAAATACGGCAGAGCCCGCAGCGGTAGCGGCTAAGCGCAGAAAATCGCGTCTAGTTCTCATCAATTGCCCTCTTGCTGAACTCAATCGGCTGGAACTCCATCCTGCCACGACAAAGGTGTATTTCCCGGCGAGACGATCTCGGCCGCTATGAAGCTCGTAGCTAGCTTGAAAGTAGGGCGACCTGGCCAGCCGGCGTTTTGGTGAAGGCGTGCAACAAACCACCGGTACTGTCGAAGTGGCGAAGAGTGAGTTCTTTTGGCGTAACGGAGAGGTGACTAAAACCGTACAACTTCTGTCCGTACGGACCGCGCTTACCCGGATCGATCTTCAAATCGTACAGGTCAGCTCCGCCGCCGCCGGAGAGAAAGAAGCTCGTCGGATGTCCCTCAAACTCCAGATGCTGCAAGTCGTGATCGTGCCCGGCAAGGTAGAGCGTGACGTTGTTCTTGCGGAAGAGCGGATCCCAATCCTGGATGAGCGTGGGGTGATCGCCGTGTGGTCCATTCGAATAAACCGGATGGTGCGCAAGAACCGCCAGATACGGCGTTGAGCGAGGACTCTTTAGCTCTTCCTGGAGCCAGATTAGCTGCTGATCTTTTTCCTCGCGAGTGAGAGTAAAATCGCGGCTTCCTGGGGCCAAGGGCTTCGCGTGTGGCATGTTGCTGTCGAGGGCAATGAAAGTGATGAGCGGATTCTGCTTTGGAAATTCGAAGGTGTACCAGCGCGAGGGCAGCGTCCAACGGGTTTTACTCGCGCGCGCGTAGGCAAGCTCGGCCTCAACTTTACTGTCGGGCCAACGCTGGTAGTCGTGGTTGCCGAGCACGGCGTAGGCAGGGCAGTCAAATATATCCGCCGGATACATAGTCTCGAAACCGGCGTGCCAGCGTGAGGACTTTACGCCGCCGTCGAGAGCCCCATACCAGTTATCACCAAGAAGAAAGAGAGCATCGGGACGAATCGAGTTCTTCCGAATGTAAGCGGCCATACCCGTCGCCACCTTAGCTTGGGCGGCCGTGTCCTCATACCCCCAATCGCCGATCATCAAGATCTCATTCGCACCGGGAGTTGTCGTAGGAACATCCGCAAAGCCAACTTGATTGCCAATCGCAGCTACCGCACTGAACGCTACGGTCTGCTTGAGAAAGCGACGGCGGCTGACGAGAGAAACTGAAAGCGCATCGGAATCCATACTTGTCTTTTACCCTCCTTCTGTTAACGGTTGACGTAAACGATTGCCCTTTGGAATCGCGGCGTCTCATTGCCGAAAGGCGCACCACGCCTATGCGTCCCAGATGAGAATCTGTAAGGGCGTGGGGTTGAATGCGTTACAAGGATTGTTCAACTGCGGGCAGTTGCTGACCAACAGCAGAACATCCATTTCTGCCCGGAGCTCGACGTATTTTCCGGGCCCAGACACACCGTCGGCAAAAGTAAGCTCGCCTTCTGGCGTCAAAGGGACGTTCATGAAGAAGTTGACATTGCTCGCGATATCTTTCTTCTCCAGTCCTCGCTTCCATTGCTGGATTCCTTTCACGAAGCTCTGTCGGCAAGCGTGCATGTGGCGCTTCTCGATCGCATACCGGACCATGTTGCTTTCGACCGAACAAGCTCCGCCGAGCGTATCGTGGCGACCACAGGTATCGGCCACGATCGTAAGCAGCAGGCCACCTTCGCTCGAGAGCAACCGGCTCCCCGTAGTCAGATAGACGTTGCCCTGTTCGCGAATCGTATCCTGCGCGCTGTAGCGATCCGAGTAATCATGAGCGTTGTAGAACATTGTGTCTGCGGACTGATTGCCCTCCACATCGACGATCCGAACAACCTGACCCCTGTGAACCTCACGTACAAATGGGTCACCAGCAAGGACGACAAAACTCGATGCTGCCTCTTCTGGCTGCAGCGAACTCCATTGAAACTTCAAACCGGACATGATTTAGACTCCTTCTGCGCGAACGCAATGGCTGACGAGCATTAATGCGCAGGCGGATATCTTGCTTCGAGAGAGGCAAGCCTGCGACACCAATGCAGATCGAGATATTTTCTTCGGCGAGGCACCGCCGATGGCGCGGCGCACGACTTCCTCAGCGCGCATGCACAAGTGCATCCGCCAATTTATCTCAACCCGAAAATAATCTGGATATAAGTGAGAGGCTAGGCGCGTGGGGGGCCGCAGCAAACGTCCATGTGCGTGATCCGCAACAGCACGCGGAGAGAGGTACGCCGGGAAGCATGCGGGACTGTCATATCGGCAGAGAGTAGCACAAAAAAGCATCGGCTGCCATGGGAAATATGGCATCGAATTGTAACGGCAATCGCTCAGGACGACACCTCCTCGTCGGACTCCTCTACTTATCGATCGTGAAGACCATTACGTGAGCCGACGAAGCAGTACTCGGCGAAGGCACCGCAACCACAAATCTTCGTTCAGAGCTGATTAGCATACCCGTTCTTGCCCCTGGGCCGGTCTTGACCTGTTGCAGAAGCCGGAGCCCTTCCGAACCGCTGGCATCGAAAACTGCGAGAGCGCCGTCTCCGGGAACGTATATCTGTTCCGTCGCGTCGTCGAAGCCGATGTCATCGGGAATTCCCGGCGTTGCTATGGAAGACTCCAGGGCTCCAGTTTCAGAGTTGAGTTCCATCAGAATCCCGGGGTCTGTAGCGACTACGAACAGACGATGGCGCCGAAGATCAAGCGCGATCGGGGAGTTCCTGTGCCCGACTGGCAGCTTCCAAGTCTCTAGCGCCCGCAAAGTGTTTCTGTCGTAGATCGCAATCGCATCCTGATCCGCCAAGTTTACGAACAGTCGATCTGTTGAGGGGTCGAGCGCCATGGGCTGAAGGTGAAGCGCTGCGACGTGAGTAGACACGAGGACGCGCCCCGTATCCGAGTTAATCAATTGGAGCCTCGAATCGGCCTGATGAACTCGATCCCCGCCAGCCGTGACATATGCTCGGTGTTTTGCGGATCATCGAGAATGCAATTCGCTCCGAGAGCAAGCGGAAGCTTCCGTATTACGCCTAGTTTCTTGCTGTCAACGAAAGCAGATGCGCCAGGTCCGCTGTCTGTGACGAGTATCCGCGAGTAGTCTGGTAAGACAAGAATGCTGTGCGGATTGGTGAAGCCACCGATGCGGCGGACTTGGTTGCCTCTAAGGTCGATCGCCGCTACTACGCCTTGGTCAGACGCTGCGAGAAACAACTCGCCAGTCGAGCTATCGAAAGCAAAATGATCGAAGTCACCCTGAATTCCTGGAAGCTCGATTACGCGATCGAGTTTCATTGGAGATCCTGAGTTCTGCCCAAATGACATGAAGCAAGACAGGAATAGAGATGCCCAAGAAGTAAATCGGACCAGACGCTTCATCACTTCAGAGCCCTCTCTTTCGCAGTGAGTAGAAAAGAGCTGGCGTCACTACAAGCGAAAGGATCATGGAGATCGTTACGCCTCCGATCACCGCAATCGCCAAAGGCTGAAGCATCTGCGCTCCGGATCCGATCCCGAAAGCGAGAGGAAGCATACCGCAAATGGTTGCGAGCGCAGTCATCAGAATGGGCCTGAGTCGGCGGCGGCCCGCTTGAAACACTGCGTCTGTCAGCTCACAGCCTTTTGCAGTGAAGTGGCCTTCGGCATCGAGCATAAGAATGCCGTTCTTGTGAACGATGCCAATCACCATGATGATGCCCATGAAGGACGAGATGTTGAGCGTGGTTCGAGTGATGAACAAAGCCAATAGGCTGCCGGAAGTGCACAGGACCGTGGCGATGAGGATCGCGATTGGATGCGAGAAAGAACGGAATTCGAAAACCAGAATGATGAAGATCAGCAGCATCGATGCCAGCAGGACGTGGAGAAGTCCAGCGAATGACTCCTGCTGGATCTGATAGAGTCCTCCGAATTCGACGTCGGTGCCGGGTGGAAGCTGAACCTCTTTGAAGAGCCGCCGTTGAATTTCGTTCATTGCTGATCCGAGGTCGCGGCCTTCGAGCTGAGCGGTCACCGCATCGAGGTTGCGGAGATTTTCCCGGCGAATCTCCGTCTGATCGGGCGCTACCTCCTCATGGGCTATCGTGGAGAGCTCTACCGTTTGGCCAGTCGGGGACGTTACAAGTTGATTTTCTAAGTCCGCGAAGGTGCTTACTGCATCTCTCGGATACTGAACGCGAAGGCCAATCAGGCGGTCGCCCTGAATGATGTTCGACGCGGGCTGCCCTTCCAACATGGCAGCCTGGATATTGGCGACATCTCGTGTGGAGAAGCCGGCCATCTCCGCCCGTGCGGGATCAATCCTCATGTTCATGCTTGGGCCAATGGTGACGACCTGATCTTCGACGTCAACTACGCCCTTTACTCTTGGAAGCCACGACTCGATCGCCTTTGCTGCTGCTTTATAGCTCGCTTCATCGTGGTTGGACACTTTGATCTCAATCGGTTCGGGAGACCAGGCGAGGTCACCGACCAGATCCTCGAGAATATGTGGAAACTCCACCTGAATTGCAGGCTCAGTGTGATTAATCTTCTCCCGCAACTGAGAGGTCACTTCTTCGAGAGACCGCGAGCGCTTTGCGCGCAGCTTGATCAGAAAGTCGCCTGTGTTGGGCTCAGCAATAGCCAGCGCCAGGCGGGCTCCGGTTCGCCGCGAGTAGCTTTCCACTTCAGGCGTTTCTCTCAGGAATTGCTCAATGTGTTTCAAGATGCGGTTCGATTCGGCGAGGGAGGTGCCGGGAGGCGTTCGATAGTCGAGAACGAAAGCGCCTTCATCCATATCCGGAAGGAAGCCGCTCCCAAGTGAGATAAACAAGAGCACACTCACGGCGAGCACCCCGCTGGCTAGCCAACCGACCTTAGTGGCATGTCCGAGAGCCCAATGCAAGATCCGCTCGTATTCAACAGACAGTCGACGCATTATCGGGCCCTCTTCAGACCGCTCGGCCTCTTCGAGAGTAAGGTTCTTCTCGATCTTTCTGGGACGAAGTAATGCTCCCGCGAGAACCGGAGTAAAGAAGATGGCTAAGACGAGAGAGGCTCCAAGAGCCGTAACCAGGGTCATAGCCAAGGCCCGAAAGAAGACGGCGGTGATTCCACCCAGAAAGACAAGTGGGACGAAAACCACCATCGGCGTTAGGGTCGAACCGATCAGGGCGGGGGTGAGCTCCTGGATTGCGATCGACGAGGCTTCCCACGGGGACTTGTTCATCGACAGGTGCAAGGAGATGTTCTCGACGATGACGATGGCATCATCAATGACGACACCGATGCACGCTGCAAGGCCTCCCAGCGTCATCAGGTTGAAGCTCATATGGAACAGTTTGAGAAATACGACCGCAATTAGTGCGGCAATTGGAATCACAACCGCCGCAACGAGCGTCGTACGCCAATTCTTCAGGAACAACGCGAGGACTCCAACCGAGAGCAGCAAGCCGATGACAATGCTCTCAGTCACGCCAGATATCGCATCACGGACAAGCAAGGACTGGTCGTAGTACTTGGTAAGATGAACATCGGGCGGAAGTGTCTTTCTCACCTGATCCAACTCCGCGTTCACCGCATCGGCAATCTGAACCGCATTTCCATCTGGCTGTTGAAGAACATTGACCAGAACTGCTGGCTTACCGTCCGCCGTGACTATGTTGTAGACGGGCTCTTCTCCCGGGATAACGGTTGCGATGTCCTTGATGGTGACAGGAGTTCCTTTCACGACATCAACCACGACACCTTCGATATCCGCCTCGCTCCGAAGCAACCCAGTAACTGTTGTCAGGTAGAGATGGTAGTTTTCCTGCATCATCCCGGAGGGCTCAATGATGTTGCTGTTCCGAACCGCTTCGACAACTTTGGTTAGCGGCAGCCCCAGACTATTCAGCTTTTGAGGATCGACGACAATATGGAATTCCGGCTTGCGGCCACCGACGATTCGCGCCTCGGCGACTCCGGGCAAACGATAGAGCCGCGGGGCGAGATCGTAATAGGCCAGGCTCCAGAGATCGGAGAGGCTTCGACTGTCCGATGTGATGCTGAAGCCGATGATCGGAAAGACAGAAAACGTCAGCCGATTAATGTAAAAATGCGTACCTGCCGGTAGCGTAGTGGAAATCTGACCGATGCGGCCCTGGACCAGGTGAAGCGCATTCAGGATATCCACGTCCCATCGAAAGAAGATATTGATCTCGGTCGACCCGCGCCCAGTGACTGACCTGACGGTCGTGATCCCTGGAACCTGGCGAACTGCTTCCTCAAGCGGACGGGTCACCGTCAGCATCTGGAGATCTATTGGCGTGATGCCGTTGTCGACAAGAATCACAACGCGTGGAAAATTGGTTTCCGGAAAGATAGAAACCGGAATAGACGGAATCATGAAGGCGCCGGCAAGCGCGAAGCTCAGGACAATCAGAACTAAGCCACGGCCTTGCGCATGAACGAAGCCTGCTAGGCGACCGGTCACTGTCGCACCTCGTCGAAACTCACCTTCGTCTCGTCCGGCAGGCCGTACTCCCCTTGCACGATCACGATGTCCCCCGGCTTTAGCCCGGAGAGTACACGGACGCGGTCATCATCGACATGCACAGCTACCACCTCTAAGAGATGGGCCACACGTTGAGCATCAACGGTATAGATTTTTCCTCTGTCGGTCCCCTCGTCGAACTCAATCGCCGATGAGGGAACAACGATCGCCCCGTGTGCCTGACCGACAATGACTTTCACGGAACCGAAGACGCCGGTCTTGAGCTCATGGTCGTTGTTTGGAAGCTCACACCAAACTTCTACCGCATATCGCGCAGGATCGACGGCCTGATTGACGACTGTGACTTTGCCAAAATGCGGCGGCTGAGGCGAGTTCTCGTTGCGCCTTTGCTCAAATTCACAGGCCTGTCCTTTAGAGACCGGAGCGGCCTGATCGGCGTTCACCTGCGCTCGCGCGACCGCTGACGAAAGATCCGCGACGGTGAATGCAGGCACGTCTGGTTTCGCCATATCGCCCGCGTAGATGGTCTGATCGGTAACGAAACCATCGGTAGGGCTTCGCAATTCCGAGAAGTTCAGGTCAGCCGTTGCAAGGTCGTGCTTTGCCTTGGCTTGGGCCAACGTGCTCTGCGCTATTTTCAGATCGGCTCCGCTTATTTGCCGCTCTAGGAGTTCCAGCCGCGTCTTGGCAGCATCAAAGTCAGCTTGAGCCTGGATCTCCGACATGTTGCTGACGTCGAGATCCCTCCCGGAAATCGCTCCCTCCGCAAACAGACGCTGCCGACGTTCGTGGACTTTCTTGGCGAGATCCAGGGCGGCAGACTTCGCGGTAAGATCGGCATGGGCTTGACTGAGTTGATCGGGAATGTGACCTGCCTGCGCTTGTTCTAATGCCGCCTCTGCGAGCGCCACCCCAGAGGTGGCGTTCGCTTGCTCCGCCTCAAGGTCACTCCTGTCGAGCACAGCCAGAAGTTGTCCCTTCTTGACCGCGTCGCCCTTATGAACCAAAACTTGGCGCACCGAGGCCGTGATCCGGGGCGCAATATGGGCTTCAGATCGGCCAAAGAGCGAGGCAGGCGCGCTGACCTCGAGCGGCACATCTTCGACCGCAACACGCTGTACGGTCACCGCAACGACGGGTTTCTCTTCGCCCTTGTCACCCGAGCGGCAGCCGGGCATCAGGATCAACAGTAGGAAAAGGGAGAAATACTTCATTGTCCGCTCGCTACTTTCAGCGCGGATTGCGCATTGAGATAGTTTGCTCGAGAGCTGTAAAAATCGATCTCGGCTTGGACCAGGAAGTTTTGCGACGTCACCACATCGAGCGCGGAGCCTTCACCGTTCTGAAATCGAAGCTGGCTCAGACGCAAGTTGTCCTTGGCCAGCGTCACTTCGCGCTCTGTCGTTTGAGTCTGCTGGTAGGTTGCTGTCACGCTCGAGAGGGCATCCTGGTACTCCTTCGAAAAAAGACGCGTCGCAATGGCTCGGTCCGTATCGACTGCCCGGGCCTGGAATTGGAACTGCCTCTGCTCTTTCTTCGCACTGAACCAATCCGAGACGGGAATTTCCAAATGCGCGAAGCCGGCATAGCCGCGGTTTCTGCTTGTCCATTGCGAGGCATCCAGCCCATAGTGGAAGGCCAAGTTGATCTGCGGCAGCATTCGAGCTCGAGCCTGCCGTGAATCCGCAAGGTATCCTGCCTTCTGCGCATCGAGAAGTCGGAACTCGGGACGCTTGAGGTAGGGTGCGTCAAGAGCTGCGATCTGCTGCGGCACTGGTTCGTGGTCAAGGTCATCCGCCAGAACCAGAGGCTGATCTACGTCCGTAGTCCAAAACGACGCCAGGTCATGGTTTGCATTCTGAGCTTCGAGGTCCGATGCTTGCGCGGTATTCTCGAGCACCACCACCTCAAGTGATGCTTTATCCTCATCGGCCCGCGATGCTTCCTCGCCGGCGACGAGTTTTCTGACTCTTTGTTCGAAATCCTGAGCCGCATTGAGATTTTCATGAGCTGAGGCCGCGAGACGTCGTGCGAGGAGGAGATGGTAGTAGGCAACCGCTATCGCGCGCGTGAGGTCTCGATCGGAAAGAGCCACGTCGGTTGCAGCAATCTGCTCATTTGCCCGGGCGCGATCCAAAAGCGCGCGGAGTCTGCCTGCCGAATCAACCTCAAGAGAGGAGGTCCCCAGAGTCGAATATTCATGAACTGCGTTTAGAGCGATGAAGCTGAATCGGTTTCTGTCGTAAAGAAGCGGGCTGTTGTATGTGAACGTATTCGAAATCGAAACCTTTGGCAGGAAGTTCGATTCCGCGGCAAAGACCTCTTCCCGGGCGGCGGCGAGTTGCTGTCTTGAATGCTGCACCGTCGACGGAGCGCTTTTTGCGAGGGAGATGCATTGATCAAGGGTGAGTGCTGCTGGCGCCTGAGATCTTGCCGCCACGGAAAGAAGACACGCCGCTAGTGATACGATTTTGGCTGCGCGAATCGCACTAGTGGATCTCGGGGCATGGCGGTGCACGGTCGGGAGAAGGGTTGCGGGATCGGCCAATCTACGCTGCATGAGGGCTCACCGTCAGCATCGTAGGAGCCATCAGCCAGCGCGCCGGCGGTTCCGGTGAGCCCCATCACCATGGATTGTTGACACTTTGAGTCTGAAGAGACCGAAAGAAGTAGACTTGAAGATCGAGAGGCGGTTAGAGGATTAGTGGGTTGCGTTTCATCCGTTCAGCAGCAAGGCTGGCACTCCTGGACAGTATGATCGTCTGAAGGAAGTTTCTAACGCCGCCTCACACAGTGTCTTCCTGTTCCAGCGTCTCTGCGCTGCTTTCTTGTCCGTTAGCCTGGACAAGTCTTCTTTTTCTATCGCGTCGATCCCATTATATCTCGACTTGTCACATGAGAAATTGAGCTCTGACGAGCCGTACGCGGAACATCAGGCGCTGGAGTCTCAACCGGTATGTCGTCGGCGACGAAAGACCGTACGCGGTGCGCGACGCAGTATTCTCGCCGCTGGGCCAAGGAACCGACGAGTGGGGGCTAACTTTTCAATGAGCGCATCGAGTATGAATTCCTCGACTGAGATACCTTCGATCGCAGTAATCTCAATGAGTCGAGTTTCGAGCGAACGCGGCAGCTCGAGATATAGCATCTCATCGTTTGTTCCGTTCTCCATGTTTTACCCCCTGCTCGTACCGTTGACCGCAAACCTATTCATCCGTAACACAGCCTAGGCTGGCATTCCTGACAGTGCGAATGTATCTTCCGAGTGTTCCCCGTTCGGCCTTATAGGGCGGCATCTTCCAATTCTTCCGTCTCTCGGCGAGTTCCTCTTCAGAAGCGCGTACTGATATTTCATTCGTGGTCGCATCGATGCTGACTATGTCGCCGGTGTTCAAGAGGGCAATTGGGCCGCCCTCCTGGGCTTCCGGTGTGACGTGACATACGATAAAACCGTGCGACCCTCCGGAGAAGCGTCCATCAGTGATCAAGGCTACATCTTTTCCGAGCCCAGCTCCCACGATAGCCGATGTGGGCGTTAGCATCTCTGGCATCCCAGGCCCTCCTTTCGGGCCCTCATATCGGATCACGATTACTTCACCCTTGCTGATCTTTCCAGTTTCAAGAGCTTCGAGCATCTGTTCTTCTGAGTCGAAAACGTTGGCGGGACCGGAGAAACTGAGTCCTTCCTTTCCGGTAATCTTCGCCACTGCTCCATCCGGGGCGAGGTTTCCTTTCAGAATCTGCAAGTGGCTGGTTGGCTTAATCGGGTCCGAAAGTGGGTGCACTATTTTCTGACCTCGCGGCAACTGAGAGGCATCCTGCACATTCTCCCTCAAGGTCTTTCCAGTCACGGTGATGCAGTCGCCGTGCATCAGGCCCGCATCGATCAGGATGCGGATGACAGCAGGAAGACCTCCGATTTCGTGGAGATCTTCCATTACATAGGGGCCGCTCGGCTTAAAATCCGCGAGCAGAGGAGTCTTGTTGCTGATTTGCTGGAAGTCGTCTATGCCCAAGGGCAAGTTCACTGATCTGGCCATCGCAATCAGGTGGAGAACGGCATTTGTCGATCCGCCCATTGCACACACGACCGTGATTGCATTCTCGAAGGCCTCCCGGGTCATGATGTCGCGTGGCTTCAGATCAAGCTCAAGGAGATTTTTGATAGCCTCCCCGGCACGAAAGCATTCATCATGTTTCTTGGAGTCCTCTGCCGGCGTAGATGCGCTATACGGCAAGGACATTCCGAGAGCCTCGATTGCGGACGCCATCGTATTGGCGGTGTACATTCCACCGCACGCACCGGCGCCCGGACAAGCGTGTCGTACGATTGCCTGGCGCTGCTCTTCATCGATCGAGTGCGCGATAAATTGGCCGTAACTTTGGAATGCTGATACAACATCCAACTTCTGATGATCGTGCATCCCGGCGCGGATCGTTCCACCGTAGATCATCAAACTCGGCCGGTTCAACCGGCCCATGGCCATGACGCAGCCTGGCATGTTCTTATCGCATCCAGGAATGGATATGTTCGCGTCATACCACTGAGCGCGCATCACGGTTTCGATGGAGTCTGCAATCAGATCACGGGATTGCAGTGAGAAACTCATGCCCTCTGTGCCCATCGAGATTCCATCGCTGACGCCGATCGTGTTGAACCGGAGGCCGACAAGTCCGGCTGCGGCTACTCCCTCCTTCACTCGCTCCGAGAGTTGAAGGAGATGCATGTTGCATGGATTTCCTTCGAACCACATGCTGGCGATCCCAACCTGAGCTTTCGCCATGTCCTTTTCGCGCAACCCAGTTGCATAAAGCATTGCCTGGGAAGCTCCCTGCGATTTTGGCTGAGTGATCGTCGCGCTGTATTTGTTTGTCGATTCTGTCATGGTCGAATGATGGTGCCACCTCTCCTAGGATTCGGTATTGAACGACGAAGTCCAACGTGCGGTGCTACCCCGCACTGATCTTCTCGATCGTGCAGTCCTGCGCTCCTTGCCAGAGCGCCAAGCGGTGAAGCTCGAGGAGCGCATTTCCTCCCTCCACGATTGTTGCAAAGTGGTTTCCACTCAGAACTCCGAATCTGCTGTTGAAGAGACACTGTCCGCAAGGAATGAGGAGTTCGGGTTCACTTGGATCTCCGGGGTAGAGCAGTAACTGTCCGGGCTTAGGATGACTCGTCTCCTGCTCTTTGGGCCAATGCGCGTCCCATTTCTCCAGGGGGACCCACACTCCCTCGCCGCTCCAAGAACAATGGATGATCTTCGCCCGCAAGGGAAGGAGCCCGCGGAAGAGATCGCAGGTTCTCGGGGCTCCTACAGTCTCCCACTGTGCAAAGAAATCCAAATGGCCGACGTGAATCCAGAGTCTACCCGCCGCGGCCGCAGCAGCCAGAATCTCGTCTTGTTTTCTGATTTCAGGCGCGCGCGACATTTTGTTCTCATTTCTATCGTTAAGGATCGCCAATCGGAAGGTGCTGGTTAGAATCGCGAAGCTATCGATAAAACAGGGCCACGCCGAGTATCAGCACAAGAAGCATGCCGATGAGGGCATTGTAGAAATTCAAATACCCGGATTGGAGGATGCTGACTTTGTCCGCCATTTTTCGCACCAGCCGCACGAGGGGCGCAAAGAGGTAAGGGCCGAAGATGGGAGCGACCTCTTGGTTGAAAATCAAGCGCTTCACAAAGTACGGGCCGTGATCATACTCTCTTTCGAGGTTGTGGGTTGGGCCGTAGATGAAGCCATAAAATGTTCGCAGCGCGTTGGAGAAGGCCAGAGGGGTTGTCGCAATGCGTCTCGCATCTTCGCGGCGACCGCCGGACCATACCGGCACACGGCGGAGATGAAACCTACGCCGGCTGATCAAGTAAAAGCCAATCGGAATCAGCGCCAGTAATGGACCGGCAATGACCAGTTTGGTCGGAGAGATAAACGCAAAGTGCCCGCTCAAAGGAACGAGCAGCCAGTCGTCCTTCATTGCACTCGGTGCATTGACTCCGAAAAGCGACTGACTCGCGGGTCCAAGGCTCTGCACCCACCACGGCATGCCTACCGCAAGCCCCAACACGCACAGTCCGAGTATGAAAACTGCACCGCATCTCAATCCGGACAGGTGCGTCGGCACCGAATGCCCGTCGCCGAGCAGGCCAACGCCAAAGAGTTTCGCAAAAGTTGCCAATGCAACAGCAACGACCAGGGCGAGTCCCGCTGCGGCGAGCGCAAGGGTCAGCCTTGCCGCGATCGTGTCCGACTGCATTCCATGAAAGAGACTCTGGAAGACATACCACTCACTCACAAAGCCAGATTGCGGAGGCAGCGCGGCCAAACTCATTGCGGCGAACAGTGCGCCAATACCGAAAAAGGCCGAAGTGTTTCGTAGCAGCCCCGTTTGGCGGATAAAGTAACTGCGGTTGACAGTAAAGACGCCGTCGGCGGTAAGGAACAACGTACCTTTGGCGAGACTGTGGCCCGCAAGGTGGATGAGGCAGACGATCCAGGCTAGCGCTGCAGGTCCAGGTGAACCGATGACAGCGAACAGCAGGGACGCGCCCAATACACCGACAGCGACGCCTGCATTTTCGGCCGAAGACAGGCTTAGGAGACGCCTCCAATCCTCTTCTTGAAAGGCCATGAAGATGGTGAGAATCGCACTGATGACGCCCACCGCGATCATGATGATCGCAACACTCATCGCCCATTCGCCGTGATGCGGCAACCACTGGAGCACGCCGCGCGACAGAGCAAAGAATGCGGCATTCAGAACGATTCCTGAGAAGATGACGCCGGTCGCCCCACTTCCCGAACCGTACGCAGCAGGAAACCATTCGTAGAAAGGAAGCATGCCGAGCTTCGCTCCGAATCCGAACAGAAGGAGCAGGCCGACGATAAGGGTTCCGACCGTTGAGTCTTGTTGCGTCGGTGCAAGGCCGACGAACGTCCACGATCCAGTCCGGTTCCCAAGCAGGAGCAAAGCAAAGAGTACCCCGACGGCCCCCACTTCAAGCAATGCGAGCATAAAAAGCGTGGGGCCGCCCCTGTTTTCAGCGACCCGTTCTCCCAGGATCATGACGGCCCCGCCTAGACTCATCACTTCCCAGGCGATGAGGAAGGACATTGAATCCTGCAGGCCGAAGACGCCGAAGGCGCCCAGCAAGGTCATGGAAAGACCGGCGAGCCAGCACCTCGAGCACGATCGTGACGATGCAGTTGTACCAAGGCCCGCCGCAAAAAATGCCGGCAAGAGACCGAACAGCAAGAGCCAACGGGCTCCATTATCGAGTTGAAATTGCACCGGAGTATCGCTGACACGGAATCCAAGCGAGACCGACGGTACTGTTCCGGGCAGGAGCATCAGGATTGATGCGACGCCGCAGGCACACCCAAGGGCAATCCCAACACGTGACGGCGTTGCGGTGGGCAGAAACAGGGCGGCGAGGAAGGACAATGCCCACAAAATGATCATCGCGATGAGCAAATCACTTGGCATAGTGCCCTCCCTGGACGTGCTGAGCGGCTCGGTTAAGGAGGACAAGCAGTGCGTGGATCATCGCTGCGGGATTCGGCGGGCAGCCGGGGACATAGATATCGACTGGCAGGACACCCTCGAGACCATGTGCGCAGCTATAGCCTCCTGCTGTTGCGCCCCCCGAGATTGCGCAGGTCCCCATCGCCATCACCCAGCGAGGTTCAGGCATCCCGTTGTACGTTTCGAGCAATGGCTCGCGCATCGCATAAGTGACCGACCCCGTAACCAGCAGGAGGTCGGCAAATCTGGGGGAGGGCGTAAAGAAGATTCCGAGTCTGTGAAGGTTGTAGTACGGATTATTCAGAGCCTGCAGTTCCGATTCACATCCGTTGCAGGAGCCGGCATCGACGTGGCGGATATGCAGACTTCGTCCGAAGCACTTCTGAATCTTCGAGGTCAGTTCCTGGGCCGGCTGGGAGGCTAGTGCTTCGGCCCAGACCAAGTCCTCGCGTTTGCGGACACCGAATGCCCAGTCACTGGATTTGTTGAGCGCATCGGTGGGACAGACCTCAGTGCAAAGTTGGCATGCGATGCATTTCCCGTAGTCAAGGGTCAGGCGTTCACCTGAGGAATCAGACTCAACCCCGATCGCCCCCGGCAGGCACGAATCCGCGCAGGCTCGGCAATTCTCCTGGCAGTGATCAGGGAGGAATTTTGGCATGCCCAGAAGTCCACTCTGGAGGTCCGGATCTTCTTTGCCAGGCCACGCACTCGTTGCGACTCCGCGTTTTACCCCGAACAGAGTCCAGATCGGCATATCGGTTCCTCTAGCGATCGCAGCCGGCCATTGTCAGGCCGAAGCTGGCTTCATTGATCGCATAATCCATCATGTTGGTGTCGTGCACCGTAAACGGAAATACACGCCAATTCGAAAACGAAGGCGACTTGACCTTCACACGCGCCAGCGCACCGTTGGCGCCAAAATGAACGCAATAATACATCGATCCCCGTGTTCCTTCGCACCAGCCGAGACCCTCAGCTCCTGCTGGCGCGCTTAGCTTTGTCTCCACCGGCCCCTCCGGCATGTTGTCGATCGCCTGCAGCAGGAGAGAAAGGCTGTTATTGATTTCCGCCATGCGAACTTGGGCACGAGCGTGTGCGTCTCCATCGGTTCGCACCGGTATGTCCATCGCCAAGCGGTCATAAGCGGCGTATGGATGATCACAGCGCAGATCCCGGTCGATTCCCGAGGCCCGTTTGATCGGACCGGTGGCGCCTTGGTCGAATGCGAGTTGACGGGGTAAATGGCCGGTCGTGATCAGTCGGTCGAGATGACTGTTGGTCACCTCAAGCTCCTGCATGTAGGTTGTAATTTCGGGTTCCAACATGCGGAGACGGTGGGGGAGGGCCTCTAAATCGATGTCGCGCCGCAAGCCGCCGGGCTTGATCAGACCGCGAAGAAAGCGACTGCCGGTGAAGATAGCATTCAGCTGCTTACACTGCTCCGCGAGAAGCTTTCCTTGTGCTTCGCCTACTTTGAGCGTCGTGGTGTGACAAAGGTGTCCAAGGTAGTGCAGGTGGTTGTAGAGACGTTCCAACTCCGCAAGGACGACGCGAAGATATCTGGCTCTCTCCGGAATTTCACACTCGCAAGCTGTTTCGACGGCCTGGCAAAAGGCGAGCGAATGAGCTACGCTGTCAACTCCCGATATGCGTTCAGCCAATAGTGTGGCCAGAAGTGGCTGAAGCCCTTCAAACCGCTTCTCCATCCCTCGATGCTTGAAGAAGAGCCGCGGGTGGCAGTGAAGGATCGCTTCGCCGATGTAGTAGAACACGATCTGGGCCGATTCGAGCACATCGCCGCGCACTGGGCCGAAGGGCAACACCTGAACATCGCTGCCTTCAACGGACGGCAACTCCCAGGGCTCTGAAGAGTAGGCAATCATCGATTCCTTGGGATAGCGAGGGTCGAGCGGTGGAATCGAGGGATGCGCGCCCTCGTGGAGCACAAGCGGATGAGGCTCAGGATGTCCCTGAAACGATATTCCGCAAAGGTCGGTAATCTCACGCTCATACCAACCGAGCAGTGGGATCTCAGGCGCCAGAGAAGCAAGTTGCTCTCCGGCAGCGCTCAACCGGCAACGCAGCAGTGGAAATGGCTCATGCGGTTTCCTATCAGCGAGGTAAAGCACCTCGGGCGGTTCACCGGGCTCGGGAAACCAAGCGTAGGCCATCTGCAGACGGGCGCCCTCCTCAGAAAGTTGCTGGCAGGCTCGCGGCACCGCACTCGGCGAAAGAGTTCTCTCGTCTGTACCGTTCACTGGGCGCCTCCCATCAGGTCGTGGCAAATCCTGGCGAACACATCCCATAGGCTGTGCGGCCACCAGAGTCCAAGCACCAGCAGCGGTATGAATGCCAGCCACATCGGAAGCGTTCTCCAAACGGTGCCCGAGAGTCGCGGAACCTCTTGTTCCGTGGCCTCGTCGAAGTACATTGCGCGAAAGTGCGAAAGGAAGCCAATGAAGACGACGATCAAGAAGATGACGAAGACGATCACCGCCCATCGATAACGGCTGCCAATACCTGCCCTCAGGATCGTGAACTCGCTAAGGAAGAGTGCGAAAGGCGGCGCTCCCGCGATCCCCACCGCACCTAGCAGCCAAAGCGTGCCACTCACTGGAAAGACACTCAGCACGCGGCGAATACCGGGAATGTCTTTGGTTCCATAAGCCCGCATCGCATTGCCGGCACCGAAGAACATGAGAGATTTGTTCAAAGAGTGATTGAGCATGTGATAGAGAGCCCCGGCAACCCCGAAGACACCACCGAAGCCAAGGCCCAGGGCCTGTACGCCAATGTGCTCAACGCTCGAATACGCCATCAGCCTCTTTATGCCGGTTTGCCGGACAATGAAAAGCGATGCGATGACAAACGAAAAGATCCCGAAGCCGACCACTGCAGAATGCGCAAAACCGTCGATGGACGCGCCTCGCACTACTCCCAAGAACCGCGCGATCCCGAGCATTGAGGCATTCAGCAGAGCGCCGGACAACATGGCAGAGACTGGTGCCGGAGACTCGCTATGCGCGTCGGGAAGCCATGTGTGCATGGGAGCCAAGCCGGCCTTGGTGCCATAGCCGACCAGCACCAGCAAGAAGGAAACCAATAGCAGGGGCGGATATACCTCCGGAGCAGCCTTGTGGAGGGCCGCCCACGTCATCGCGTAGCTTGGCCCCAGCACAAAGGAACCGCCCCAATAAAACAGCACCGTGCCAAGAAGCGCGAGGCTGATACCGCCAGAGACCACAACAATATACTTCCATGCGGCTTCCGTACTTTCCGCTTCTCGCTCAAAGCCCACAAGGAAGGTACTAATCAAGGTCGTGAGTTCGATTGCGATCCAGAAGACACCGACGTTGTTCATGATGCAGGCTGCAAGCATCGTAAAGGCGAAGCCCGAGAACAGCCCGTAAAAGAGAGGAAGTCTTTCGTCCTCGTTCAGCAGGCGCATGTAGCCGATCGCATAAATTGATGCGAGCGTGTAGACGATCGAGATGCACACGATCACCCATGCGCCAAGCGGATCAACCTGTATGTAGTTGTGGGCAAGTGTGATGGGCCCACCTAGGGCACTGATAAGCAGAGGAATGCTGATGACAAAATCGGTAATGGCCGCCAAAACCGTCACATACTCCGAAAGCCGCGACGAACGCACCGCAAAGGACAGCACAACGGCTGCCAAGGGGGCGGCGAACAGAATAAGGAGCAGATATTCAGCCATTGGGGCCTTCAGCCTACGAGCCGATTGAGTTGCCGGCTGCTTGTTGTGCCTGCATGAACTACCAAGAATCGAACGAGCATGCCGAAGCATGCGACGACTATCAACAGATCGAAAAGAATCACGATCTCAATCAGAAGTGGCATCCCGGGAACCAGAATCTGCGATCCGAGAAAGATTCCGTTCTCGAGAACCAGCAGGCCGAGTATTTGGCTGACAGCCTCGTCGCGAACGGCCAGCATTAGGAAACCGAGGAATTTCATCGACAGCATGATGGTGAGCGCCATCACCACGACGTGAGCAGCGAGAAACGATTGCCGGTTCATGTGATTGGCGATCACAAAGGCGAACATTACTAGCAGAGCCCCGAGAACCAAGCTGGAACTCGGTTGGAGCACCGCGTGCAGCTCGCGCTTCGCGTTGAGTCGCCCAATGATCCGCATGAGCAGATAGGGCAGAACCAGACCCCGGAACAACGCAGTGAGGACCGCGATGACGTAGAGCTCGGGATAGCCGGCGAAGTAACCCACCGACGCTGAGAGTGCTGCAATCAGCCAGGATTGCACTGCGAAGGCATAGACGTAGTTCTGCAGCCAGTGCGAACCCAGCATCACGAAGGTGAGAAGCAGGCTGACAACGGCAAGCGAACTGAAAATCGACGCCTGCAACGGGTTGACATGTTCGAGAAACACGCGCGTCACCTCACATGAGCTGGCTCGAAACAATCGCCAAGACGGCGAAGAGAAAGCCCGCGGCCAGAGGTTCCTGGTAACGGTAAAAACGCAGACGAGACTGGACAGTCTCGACAACGATCACGACCAAGGCTACGAGAAGGAACTTCACTAGCAGGGCGACAACAGAGCCGAATTCACCGAACGGTGTTCCAACCTGCGACATGCCCCATGGCAGCAGGAAGACGTTACAGAAGATCGTGTAGAGGATGAACTGCTTCATCATCGACGCCCACTTGAGCAATGCCAATAACGGGCCCGAGTATTCGAGAATCCGGGCCTCGTCGATCATGTAGATTTCGAGATGAGTTGGCGAGTGGATCGGTAGACGGTCCGTTTCAACCAGAAGAAGCACCAAGAACGCCAGGATCAAGAACAGGTGGGCGGGGCTCCAGTAGGTGGAAACGCTGCCAAGCAGGAGATGATTCACAACAAAGGGCAGCATCGCTTTGGCGAGCAAGCTGATTCCGACAAGAACCAAAATCAAAGTCGGCTCGGCCAGAATCGCCAGCATCACTGCCCGGCTCGAGCCAATTCCTCCGTAGACATTTCCAGAATCGAGCCCCGCGAGAAGGATGGCAAACGATCCGAGGGTCAAGATCATGCCTCCGCCGAGCATGTCTCCCATATCGGATTGAGGCAAAGGACGGTCCGTCAGGACAGGAATGAGGATCGGAACGATCAACATTGCCGTGAAGGCGACAAGCGGAGCGATCATGTAGATCCAGGAGGCCGACTCCGGCACAACTGTCTGTTTATGAAAGAGTTTCCAGAGATCCCGATAGGGTTGGAGTATGTTTGGCCCACGGCTACGCTGAATCCGCTCTTCGGCCTTCAGAATGAATCCCTGAAGAAGAGGCGCGAGCAGGAGAACGCATAGAACCTGGCAGATCTGAAGGACAACGTTGGGCAGGATCACGGCATTCTCCTGCCGTGAGATGGGCTCAATGTTGAATGGCCGGGAAGGACACAGTATGCTTCGGCGGGTGGTTCCAGGCTTTTGATCTTCACAAGACTCCTCCAGTGGTAGGAGTCATCAGCCTGGAAGGCGGTTAAGGTGGACCTCATCACCCACGCGAATTGTGTGACTTAGAATCTTGATTCAAAAGACCATGGCTTGTCAAGGCGAGGCGCGGCATCGAAGCCGCAGATCGAACATCTGAGTGCAAAATCACATCGGATATGGCACTCCATCCTTGGAATGCCCGACGAGTACGTTGTCATGAAACGCGATCGTCGCCAGCAAATGGTCGCCGTTGCGTAATTCGAAGTCCACATGACCACCCTGCTTGTAGAAGACCGTCTCGACATGCCAAATCTCGTCGACCTGCTCCAACAATGGAAAGCTTGAGCGCTGGCGCTTGATCTCGTTAAAGATCTGATCGGGAAAGAAAGTGAATTGATCGCGTTCGAGGAATAGCACGTGCCGATCGGCTTGCGTGTTTACAAGCTTCGGCAACTTCTTTCGCAGTGCCTTTTCGATCACTTTGTCGAGATCGTTCTTCACTTGCTGTCGTCGAACTAAAATGGAGCCCGGATCGGGCCGCGGAAGTCCGAATTTGACTTGCTCCACGTTGAGCGTCGCTGCGGGCATCCCCGGTACGTTGCACTGATACTCGTGTTTGCCCTCACGTAGATGTAGTCGGTTGGTTGCGATCCAGGAGTGGATTGCCCCAACGATCACGTTCCTATTTGCTGATTTTTGGCCATCGAGAATTCCGACCGGGACGTAGACAGTGATTCCAGTGTTCGGAACAGCAAGTGATTTATCATCTTCGATCTTCAGGAACGCCTGCTCGAACATCGCGTAGTCGCGTTTGTCGCCCACGAATGGCTCGATGAGCGTGTGTTCGATCGCCATTGTTTGGCCATCGGGCCGCGTGATCAGGGCCTCTATCGCTCCATCTTCTTGCTCGTCGAGGTGAATGATCTCCGAGCCAGCCCATGCGAAGTTCTCGTAAGCTGACACAAATAGTCTAATGAGGTCCTGTTCGTATTTTCCAGGCTTCGCAGGCACACGTTCTCCGATATCCAGCTCACTCCACTTCCTCGTCCTGCAATTCCTCGCGCAGGCCGGGGAACACAATCGGTCCAACGCCAGCCAGGCTAGAGTACAAGCGAAACGCAGGGCTGTGCGGCTCAAATGAAGCGAGTTGAGACTGGGCTCTCTCGCTCAGCCCGGCGTGAAATTGCATCGGCCCGCCACCTACCGCGAACGCACCTCGTATTTGTGTTGTATTCGCAACAAACGCATCGCGGACTCTCCGTTCGAGATCTTCGCCACGTCGCGCACAAATGTTCAAAATTCCCTCAACGAATTGCGGGTGCGTGAAGACGACCTGAACAGGCCCTTCATAGAGCAAGCCAATGACAACTTGCTGGTCAGCCTCGTCCTCCGACTCCAGAAGCGGATCGAGAACCGAGAGCGTGGTGTCATCCGCGGCTCCAAATCGCCAAAAGAGCTCCTCGAGGTTGACAGAATGATCCCGGTATCTTCGGAGCAGGTTAAGGAGTCTCTGGAGCGATCGAGCATAGTCCTGAGACTTGCGGACTGCGGTCAGAGTTGACCAGTGCGATGTTGATGGCGCTGGAATCGGTTGATAAATGGGGCCAGCGTCGTCGTCGGAGATGCGTTGTGCATGCTCGAGCCGCGCTTCAAAGAGCTCGACTACAGCTAATGGCGTGCGTCCGCAGATGTGGTAGAGGAAAGTGCCGAAATGATATCCGTCGAGTTCGTGCACCAAGACGAGCTTTCGGAGCATCGCTTCGATCGCCGCGAGGCTAAGCGCCTCGGGCCTCACTTTCATCGGTCCCGCTCCGACGATGTCGCAGTAGGCCTCCACCAGCCCATAGTGTGCGCCGATCTCGATGTCCAACATCAGAGATATTGCTTTCTCGGTCCATTGAGCTTGTCTTGAGAGAGCGCCCAGGCCATGGAAGAGATTCATGAGGATCCACGGCTCGGTCCTCTGTGCCAGAATCGAAAGGATCTCAACCTCAGCGGGTGTAGCAATCCTGTACGTAAAGTCCGAAGCTGCGACGGCGCCGGCAGCAACCGCAATCTGTTGGCGTGAAGATCGTGCGAATGCGGAACCATAGAACAAAAACTCCGTCGAGCTCCTGACCCTCCACGCTCGCAGCGGCACGGACGCGTAGCCGGACAAACGCGGGAGTTCATTCTCCTGAAGACGGCGAGACAATATCCTTAGAAAGCCTTCGTCTTCGCATAAAGCGGGCACAATACTCAGGCCACTGTTGATCTCAATGCCAGCTTCCGTTGCCTCTTGGAGGATAGCTTCGAGAGCCTCGACCCGCTCAGATGGAACAACGTAAGTCTCGGTCATTATGGCCACGGCCTCAGCATCGAGGCGGTGGCGATACTCCGAAACAAGGCCATCAGGCGTGCAATCCTCCCACTCTTGGGTGCAGAGCACATGGAACACCGTGAAAAGCGGGAACTGAGGGAGTTGTCCAATCAGCCTGCGCCCTTCCCCTTTCACTTTTTCGGAATGGAGCTCGCTTTCCTCCACGCAGCGCAATATCTTGCGGAGCATCCACACCTGCGGAAGTGAGATGTTCGAGGATTCCAATCGGGCTTCCAGCAAGCCGAGAGCCTTTAGCCTCTCGTCGTCCTGCCATGCCTGCTCTTCATCTGTCGGTCCGTTGCGCATCCTCGGTCGAAACTCCGAGATCGCTTTTCCGAGAGATCGAGTTGCACGGACTGCCACACAGGGATACTCGGAACTAAGCGCTCTCGAAATCAGAACAAGTGCACGTTCTCGAACTGGTTTGAAATATGCGGGATTGATCGGCAACGCCCCGACCCGGAAAGATCTGCCGACCCACTCTTGATCGTCCATCTCCCGATCAAGCAAAGTGTCGATAAGGTCGAACGGTGTGAACTTTTCTGTATAGGCTCCCGGGTCCAGGGCAAGTTCCTCGACAAATGACAAAATCCGCTCGTTGAACTCGACGTCCTTATATTTGTGGTAGCCAATTGAGCTCTTAAGCACGCCTTCAGCCTGACGCCGTATCTCTTCGTCCGAGGAATGAGCGAGTCGCCACAATCGATCAAACGCGTCTCTCGACACGTTGTCGCTGAGAATCGTGACGCCAAGAAATGCTGGCAACCGTCGCAGCACATCTCTTTGGTTCATTCGAAAGAGCACAGACCGCCTGGCGGGCAGCGCTTCGTTATCCATCGCTATCTGAACGATGGCGTGAATCCGTTCCGGCTGATACCGGGCGATTGTCTCCATCCGGTGAAGAAAACTCGCTCGATCGGCAGCATCCTGTTCGACAAATCGTGTCGTGACTGTTGACCAGATTCTGTCCAGCAGATGCGAACCGTTGTCGCGCTGCGTAATACGCCAGTCCAACCCTGCCAGATTCTTGAGCAGGTTTGGCAGATGATCCTCTCCGAAATTTTCAAACACGTCCTCTGGGAAACCGATAAGCGTCCCATCGGGCTCGAGTGAGGCACGCTCCAGCATATAGTCGGCCAGCAGGTCCGGAACGATCGCTGCTTTGCCGGCGCGGCGCAGCATTACACCGCCCTCTTCAAGTGCGGAGAGACTCCGGCGAGCCTGGCTCTCATGAAGCCCAAGGTAACTCTTGACTCCCTGATAAAACGACGGTGTGTTTTCCGAAACGGGCTGCAGCGCTGTTACAACTTCCATGAAGCTCTGCTTCAGCACGCCTCGTGTAAGAATCTGGCCTTCGTACTGGCTCGCAAGGTGGCCGAGTACAACGGTTGTGAACTCTTCGTCGTTGTTCAACAACTCCGGCTCGATCTTCCTGCGAGCAATCAGCCGTCCACCCGCGACTGTAATCAGTGGAGTATCGTGCGAGACTCGTGCCAGCTGGTCGGTGTAGTGTCCATAATCAGTTCCAAGGACCTCCGCGGCCAGATTTCTCACCTCTGGACCCCTCAGTGGCTTGAGCGGGTCGAATCGGGTCACAATGCTGCCGTCCATGATCGTTGCGAGCGCCTGTTTCAGGTAATCGTTGCCACTTGGTCTAAGGGAGATGATGAGCTTGATTGTGCCGCCAGCATGGCGTAAGGCGAGTTCGAGCAGACGTTCGAGGTCATCGTAACGATGCGCATCGTCCAGGATGATCAAAGTATTTCCGCTTGGAATCTCGCGCTCGGTCCCAGGATGCCACTGCGCAACTCCAGGCGCCGTCCATAGCACGTTCCATGGATTCTGCCGGCAGGACCAGTCCCGTAGCAATTTGGTTTTGCCGATTCCACCTCGTCCAGGAAGGACAGCAATCAGTTTTGACTGATCGGCAAGAAACTGATCGAGACTTTCCTGTATCAGCCTTCTGCCCTGAAGCTGCTGTTCAAAATCGTAGAGGAACTGCCCCCGGTGAGGGGCGCGAAAGAACTCGTCATGGGGATAGAAGGTGCGGCCTGCATTGGCAGTCTCTTCCGCCCGTTCCTGAACAATTGTCTGGATCGCGGCACCTTGATCGTGGACAGTCGATTCGAGCGTGGTGACCCTTCCCTCCAACTGGTCGAGACGAGTCATGAGGCGCAGTACCGACCCGAGATTCTCTTCGTCCTCCGTAATGCGGGTCAATTCCATCCGAAGGTTGTCGGCATCGAGAATCTTCTGTCCGGGTTCGCTGAGCCGACTGAAAACAGCCGCAAAAAGACGATCAAACATTCTTTCGGCTTCACGGACAGAACCGTTTGTCTTGGAGTGCTTCAGGAGGGTGATCACATCTTCTTTTGCCTGACGATGATTGCCGTGTGCCGTCGTCCACTCGAAAGCCCGGATGACATCCAGAAGCTCAGAACTGTCGGCGCTGTCGAGAACCGCTTTCAGACGGTGCCATGATCTCAGGGGAAACTTTGCTGGGCGATCGCAGGCGCGCAGGAACTCCCTGATTGCTTCCAAACCCAGCCGAGTCTCTTCCGGGCTTAAATGATCCTGCCTGATCCCTTCCCACATCTCAATCGCTGGGACTTCGCCAGACCATCCTTGCTCTTTGCCGACGGGTAGGGTCGTTATGAAGCGGAACCGGAGTTTCCAATCCGGATATGTCTCGCGGTGATAGCAGAAGTTGGCAATAGACTCCAACGAATCTCTGCTTCTGAGAGTCACGGACCCGCCTGTGCCATGATGCTTGGGTTGCAGGAACAACCGTTCGGGCGCGAACTCCGATTCGCCCGAGGCTTGACGGACAAGGTCGATGTCTTCTCCAGCTTCTAGCTCAAGATACTCATGGTCCGATAGCCGCAGCCAATGGAGAATCGTCAAGTTCACCTGAAAGACGAAGCCAGCGATCGTTGCACACGCATCGTTACCTGGCCTTGTGACAGTGTTTTCTCGAGGACTCGTCATGGTTCAATCCACCAGAGGCTGAAAACCAAACGGGAACTTAGGCGGCTGCCCTGAGATCGTATGTGTACCCGTCCTCAGCGTGATCCAATTGCATTTCTATTGGATTCACGTCGGGTCCGATCTCGCTTAGCCTTCGAAGGACCTCATCGTGGCGGCCCAGCCGCTTCAACTTCTGTACAAGCGTTGGATCGTGCACCAGAGCGAGGGTGCGCACTAAACGATCTGTCTGACGGCTTATCGCCATTGCTCCGTTTTCTACTCTTGAGAGATGCGACCGATCGATACCAAGCATCTTCGCAAACGAGATGCTTCCTTCGCCCAAGTACTTTCGAAGAAACCGGACCTCATCTCCAGCCAACTCATACGGCTTGTCCACAAGTGCCACCGCAATGGTTCGCATCAAGTCATCATGATTGGGAATTCTCGGGGATTCGCCCTTGCATCCCGCACAGACCACAATCTCAATGTCTTTAAGAAACACGTTGTTCAAGCCACTTTCGATAAAGCGATAGTCCTTGCGAACGACATGGGCTTTGCCGCCGCACTCCCGGCAGACTCTCTGCTTTGCTTTCATGACATTTCCCTCTTCATCCGTGTTACTGGTTATCCAGCATGACCGTGATGACGAGCACCTCATCCCTTTCCAAGAACGTGATCACGACTTTCAAGTTCTTCTCTGCGTCCGGCGGCTTGCCTTCGACCTTGTACCGCCACTCCTGAAAACGAACGTTCAACTCCGCTTCATCGTAGATCACTCCCTTCCGCAGGACGTACTGTGCGTCGAGCGGATCAATTCCACGATCCCGGCAACGCTGGGCGAAGTGGGGGTGGTATTCCACGATTCCGGTTTCCAGACACTCTCGCAACAGTTTCAGTGCATCCGATCTGCTGAGCCTGGGAACCATTCAATGTGATAATATATCACATAACCTGGGAGTCTGCAGAGCGGCGAGGCCGCCTGGCGACCGGGAGGAGAAGGTGTAACGTGGCATTGACCCAGTCCAGAACTCAATGGGCCGAACGGCAGGCGGAGGAACTGCTTGCAGTTCCGTTCATTTCGGAATTCGTTTTTCGCAGCCCGCAGATGATCGACGCGTCGCAGAAGGAAGTCGCCGATCTGCTTATCCTCCACAAGGGCAGCGGTTTGCTTGTCTCGCAGAAGGCGCAGGAAGATCCCGAAAGCAGAAGTGACGGCAAGAATGAGCTTTGGGTCTTCAAGGCGGCGCGCAAGGGGGTCAACCAACTCCTTGGGGCGATGCGCCCGTCATCGAAGGCAATCTGGTGCGACCATCCGCGACGCGGAAGGGTGGATTTTCCCGCAGGCCTTCCAACGATCGCGCACGGCCTGGTGACGTTGGAAACCCTCCGACCAGTGGATCTGCAGGCAGCGGCCAAGGATCTGCCACTTTCCAAGGACGGGGCGCCGATCTCGTATTTTTCATTGAGCGACTTCTTCAACGTGGCCCTGCAGCTCAGGACGGTGCCCGAATTGATGCGGTATCTCGATGCACGAAGGGATCTGCCAGAGGCCGCGCAGCGAATGGTAGGTGACGAGCTTGTCCTCTTCGAGTTCTACCTGCTGCGCGGTACATTCGCCGGTTGCCTTGGCCACGACCACGCCAGGGCGACTGTCGGCGCTGCCGCGGACGAACTCGATGCAATACTGGAGCGGTTCGAAGAGTACCGCTACTTCAGCGGACTACTCGAGCATGTCGCCGATTCCCTGGCGACCCGCTCGGAGACCTGCCTTGACGGCCTCAGTCCCGAACTGGCGGCCCATTTCGACGCGCCAGGCCAGAGAGAGAACTATCTTCTAATGCAGGAGGTGCTTGCCGACCTTCCGCTTCGCGAGCGAGCTGCCCTCGGGAAGCAGTTTGCAGAGGTCTGTGCACGGCTTGAACTCACTGGAGGGTATTGCCAGGCGACCGCCCACATCGATTCCAGGCCCGAGTGGATCTTCGTCTTCGGCGCGTCGCGCGGATGGTCGAGAAACGGGATGTTGAACTCCGTTGAGCGGGTCATGCGCGCCGCGCTCGCGCACTACCGGAAGGAAAAGTGCATGGTTCTCATCGATCGGGAGGGCCAGGGATACGAGGTCGCCATCAAGCGGCCCGGGGAACTCTTCCTTCCTACCGCAGAGGACCTGCTCAACGGCCGGACGCTCTTTTCACGGTTGAGCGTGAAGTCCGTAGCGCTCGAAGGATTCTGATCGGCCGGCCTGAAGCTCGCTATAATGAGGACAAGGCTTGGAGGTCCTTTACTCTTGACCAAGCTTTTGTCAACGCCGTGCTCTTCGACTTCACCCTTCAACGGGGTGTACTGACCTGGGCGGCTAATCACTCAGGGACGCCTTCGGGATAAGAGCTTACATGCTGCGAGAAGCCCGCCTTACCGCGGGCTTTTCCTTTCTGCGCGCGATCCCGCGTTCAGTCCTCCAGCCGGTTTTCGGATCTCTTCGTCCGGAAATGGGCCGATGGAGCGCTGCTTGGCTTAAGCTCATTTTGGGATCAACACGTATCGCGACCACGCCAAATGGTTGCGAAGCGCGGAAGGCGCTTCCTAGAATGGGAGACGGCTCGACTCAATTGCAGGAATGGGTGCCATGGTCGGTTCTAACGGGTACGCCACGGGCTACCTTGGCCGAGTTGCGGGCACTGTTGCGGAAGTATTCGCGAACTTCGCTCCTGACGGCGTGCGCGCGACTCGGAATCGGCTTCGGATTCGGCCCCGAAGCTGAAACCGCGGCGGATTTTGAACGGACCGGCTTCTGGGCAGGGCTCCTGCTGCCACCGGAGCTCATCCCGAAGGTATTCTCCTTCGCGAAGCAAGGCCGGCCAATATTCATGCAGGCACAAATCCGATCTCTCGCAGCCGAGGTAATGCGACTCCCCATCTCGGCTTCGGACGGCCTGGAGACCGTCCCTGACCAGCAGATCGGCGAACTCCTCCTGCGCGCCGGTGAAGCCCTCTACAAACCCCTGGTCAAAGTCGAGGGGCTGATGGAGCAGTTGGCGAACTACATCGCACTCTTCCTGCCGTATTACGAACTGAATGGTCCGGGCGATCCGATCATGAGCTTTCTGCGGTTCTATATATTCCTCACCATCAACATTCCCAGATTGCCGCAGGAATTGAGGAACTTTGATGTCTTTGCTCTCTTCGAGGCTGAGTTTGGCTTCTCGCTCACACTCTACTGCGAATTCATTTTTGCATTCATCAACCATGCCATCTTGGAAAGAAAGAACCTGACCGGTTCCGGCCGTCTGGATGGCGCGCTGCGCAAAACGTGGTTTCAGAAGACGACACTACTTGCCGACCAGATCGAGAAGATGTTTGCTACGGTGAGCTTCGGTTTGAACGACCTTCCCGACATAAAACCATCGGTCGGTTTTGCCGACTTCGAGTTTCTTCGTGACCGGCCGTATTTTGCTACGGACGAAGCGCTCTACTGCCTCGACTATGAATACGCAGTTGCGAAGCTCGAGAGCGGGGCTCTGTGGCGTGTTCTGCGAACGCTGCCCGAGAAGAAGAAGGGCGCCTACCTCGGGTTCTGGGGCAATGTTTTCGAAGACTACATTGCGTGGCTATTTGAAAGCTATTCCAATGGACAAGTCAACGCGTTTCACGCTTCGCCACTCTATAAGAACGGGGACAAGCCAATCTGCGACGCCATCGTGGTATGTGGCACAACTGCGGTTTTGATTGAGGCGAAGCTCGGGACGTGTCCTGCGAAGGTACGCTATGCCGGCGATGCCCAAGCAATGCAGAACTACCTCGAGCAAAAGCTTGTCACAGGGACGGATCGTCCCGTCGGTGTCGCGCAACTCCTTACCGCCGTTAAAAGTCTTACCGTAGACCCCATGGAAAGCATTCCCACAAATCTGCGCGGAATCACGAAGTTCATTCCGCTTATCATCACCAAGGACGAAATTGGATCGAGCTGGGTGATCAACAACTACGTAAACAAACGATTTCAGGAGCAGCTAAAGCCGGAGTGGACAGCCCAACATGCGGTCACGTCGTTGGTTACGATGAATATCTCGAGCCTTGAACGTCTCATGCACGCCCTGTCCAGCAATGCTCTGAGTGACATCCTCGAGCAGAGAATTGCCGAGAATCCGGAATTGAATCTTGCTTTCGAGTCTGCGTGCAAACATATCCCGGCCGGGGCAACGATAGGATTGTCACGACACGTGGAAATCATGAAAAGCCTGGCAGACGAAATCGTGAAAGATTTTGGCATGACCGACTAAGCCCCGCCTGTAACTTCCGCGAGCATGCCTTCGTAGAAATTTGCGAGCGCTTTTACGCGGACTACTGCAAGAGCCTGGCCCGTGGCTGTGGTGAAGTTGGCGCCGAGCTTGAGCAGCTTTTGCGGGAAGTGGTCGAGAGCAAAATGGCGGTCGTTGAGAGGGCGAGCGTTGGCGGTTGGATCCGCTGGGTTGTAGAGCTGGGAGTGCATGCGGCCGGCAGTGTAGAAGCAGCGTGCGATGCCAATGTAGCCGATGGCGTCGAGGCGGTCGGCATCCTGCAGAATACGGCCTTCAAGGGAAGTCGGGGTGCGGCCAGCTGAGTAGCCGTGGGTGCGGATAGCATCGCAGACGATCTCGGTACGCTCCGCGGACCAGCCCTGGGATTGCAGGACGCCCGCGGCCTCCTTAGCGGCGAGTTCGGATGCTTGGCTTCGTAGTGGCGATTCCTTGGGAACAAGAACGCAGTCGTGAAGGAGGACCGCGGCGGCCAGCAATTCCAGGTCGCCGCCTTCCTGGGCCTGGATGGCTTTGACGGTATTCCAGACACGAAGGAGGTGGTCGTGGTCGTGGGAGCCGTCGGTGGTCTGTGGCAGGTGGGGGATGATGGCTGCAGCCAGGGATTCGAACGGAGTGAAATGGGATGGGTGCATGGCTTCAATCAGGCTATCGCTACAAACTCATTGAGCCAACTTGCCCCGGTACCATCCATTTTCAACCTACTAAAGCAAAATGGACTGAGCGTGAACGCTCTGGATATCCGATTCACGTGGTTGCCATTCCGTGCAGCAGCGTCATTTTCATCTCACGTTCATGTCTTCCAGCTTCCTGAGACAATGTACTGTGATCATGATGTACCGGATTCGAAAATGTCTTAGTCCTGCCTTCCTGGCATTTGCGTTCCTCATCTTCTCTCTCTCGACGCTGCACGCGGCGCCAGTTCTGATGATCTCCATAGATGGTCTCAAGCCGGAGTACGTCACTCACGCCGCTGACCATGGAATGCACATCCCAATACTGCGCAGGTTTCTTCAAGAAGGCTGTTATGCCGACGGTGTGATTCCCGTTCTTCCTTCTGTAACCTATCCCGATCACACAACTCTGATTACCGGCGTCTGGCCAGCCGAGCACGGCATCCTGAACAACGCACTCTTTGATCCCGATCACAAGTTTGGCGGAGCATGGTATTGGTACGCCGGCGACATCCATGTGGCGACTCTCTGGGACGTCGCACACCGCGCGGGCATCGGGACCGCAAGTGTGAGCTGGCCCGTCAGCGTCAACGCAGATAGCGTTGATACACTCATTCCCGAGTATTGGAGAGGCACAAATGCCGCAGGGGGCTCAAATCCACAGGATCGCGAGTTGATGGCCGCGATTTCGCGGCCGGTAGGACTGCTTGGACAGATGGAGCAACGCCTCGGACCCTACATGATGGGAAACGACACCATGGTCGATGGTGATCGAACCCGTACACGCTTTTCGCTAGACATCCTTGAGCACCGAAAGCCGGGTTTCATGACGATTCATCTGAGTTCACTCGATGAGTCGGAGCACCTATTTGGTCCTTTCAGCCAGGAGGCTGATCAGACGCTTGAGGCCGTCGACGAAATGGTCGGCAAACTGATCGCAGCGGCAACGGCAAATGATCCGCGGACGGTTATCGTAATCGTCTCCGATCACGGATTCGCCAGCGTCGATCACGCTTTGAATCTGGCCATTCCCTTCATTCAATCAGGACTCATTCAGACCGGCCGAGATTCAAACGGTGCGAACACTGTGACATCTTGGGAAGCTGAACCCTGGTCGGCCAGTGGACTTGCAGCCATCATGCTTCATGATCCGTCTGACTCTGCGACACGTGAGAAAGTTCGTGCGCTGCTCACTAACCTTGCAGCCGATTCGGCGAACGGAATCGCCAAGATCCTTGAGCCGGCAGAGATCAAGGAGATGGGCGGTTTTCCTGACGCGGCATTTGTAGTAGCCATGAAGCCGGGATATACGATCGGATCAGCGACGACCGGCGCCCTCGTCAGCGAGAAACCCCCTGTCAAAGGTACACACGGCTATTTGCCGTCGTTCCCACAGATGCATTCGTCCTTCTTCGTCATGGGAGAAGGTATCGCGCATGGACGTGACCTCGGCATTGTTGACATGCGGCAGATTGCTCCGACTGTTGCTGGCATACTGGGCGTGAGTCTTCCCGACGCCAAACAGCCGAAGCTAAGCGTCGCGCAGTGATCCAACACTCCGACATCGCGCTCCTGCCCTCCGATTTGTCGCACGCGTCAGTTGAGCTCCCAATCGTTGAGAGGTTCATGCCAGGGAGGATCGGGTATAAGGCCTTGGTGATGATCTACGATCCACTGGATGCCGAAGTATGCCGCAGGACCAAGAATGATTGCCAAGGTGAGGGCGCAAGCCACGCTCTCAAGCACGTTCTTCCCTGATGTCTCGCGCGAGGCGGGAACGATCTGCCGGCAGAGTTCGCAGCGCCGCGCTGCGTTGGGATCGTTACAACTCGACGCGTTCATTCTCTGCCTGAAGGTCAAGATGATACCGGCTATCATCTTCCTCTTCATCGTCTTCTCCAGTTCCCGCGCTATCCTTCGTACCCCGCGACGCATCAAAGGACGCTCGTTCTTTCTTGTCTCGTCGCACACTCAACAGTTGCGTACCCAACGTGTGCTTTGGAGAGAAGCAATATTGAACGTAGGCCTCGAACAATGAGAGATTTCGTACGCCACGAGCCAAAAGATCAGACACATGGCGCTTAAACATTTCGTGCAGAGACTCGGGGGTGATGATGTGAATACGCCGCGAGCCGTGCGATTCAACCGCCGCTTGAAGCCATCCTTGATCGATCCAGAATTGAATCTCGCTCTTTCGAATGCGAAGCGCGATGGACAGACTTTCGAGAGAGAAACGGTCGCATCGGATGTCTCGAAGACTTAAGCGGTGACGCCGCAGGAGACTGCGAATCGCATGAGGTGTTCGTTTGTGCTTCTTGGCGACCTCTTCGACGGAATTCTGAACCAACTCTTCCCGAAGCTGGTCAAATTCCTCGTCGCTCCAGCGGCGATGGTCCGTCTGTCGCTTAAGACCGTGCTGAATGATAAAGCGCCAGCATTGGTCTTTCGTGCGTCCGCTCTTGCGCTGGAGGCGAACGACCAATTCCTCCAGTTTGTGTCCAGACAAGACCCTGGCCTGCTCCGCCATGGCATGCGCCTCGGGATTCCAGCCCGAAGCAGTTTTCGACGATTGCGCGCTCGTGGCCATGAGTGACTCGCCCTCGTTCGATCAAGAAAATGCCCTCTACAAATAAGCCGTCGAAAACGACGAAATCGAACATGTCAATCTGGAAATTTAGGCGGATTTGTGGAAAAGGAATAGGTTTTCGGGTAATGTGACTATACGAAGAGTACGCCGCCCGTCATTCCGGGCAGTTCGAGAATGCTGCTGCAGGCGAGCTTATGTTTTCACCTTCCCCGTCCGACCTCGTCTGGGTCATAAGTTTCACGCCCCAGGGCAAATGGATTGCGCCCATTGTTCGCGCCGCTGTCAGACTTGGGTGGCAGGAAGCACGCGACGTGGCCATCACGCAACTGGGCGACGATTCCCTTGCCCCGGAATTGATGGAGCTTGCGATTCAGCAGACCGCCGAGCATCTCGCGGGTCTCTCTCCGATCGAGGCCGATGAAGCGTCCGAGATCCTGCTGCACTTCTACCGGAATGCAGTCCGCAGAAGACAGCGCAGCGATGCCCATCTTCACTTCCTTGGCACCAATGCAGAGGTTGAAGTGCTATCGCGTTCAACGGACGGCTTACAAAAGTCTGTTGAAGCGGAAATCGATCTCGATACAATACTCGACGACACGCCTCCCGACGTCCGCTTGGCCTTGTTGATGCGCCTCGGCGCTCGTCGCAGTTGGAAAGAGATTGCCAGGACAACGTCAAAATCAGTGGACGCGATTCGAATGAGCTGCAAAAGAGAGCTTATTCGCATTCGGAAAAAACTCGGAATTCGGGATCCTGAGAATTAGTTTGAGTTCGGGTTGCCTCGGTTCCTCGAAGGTCTTCAGTGAGTAGCGAGCGGCGCTTTACGAAAGACGATGAAAATGACACTCTCCTGTTCGAGAGGTGGGAAGCTCATGTCATCGAAAAGCATCCAAATCCTGAACGCATCGGTTGCCCATCTCACGAGGTCTTGGCATCGTTTGTCGACAAACCTGGAAGCATTACGCTCGACGATCTGAATGACACTCACATCACAAGGTGCCGCGAATGCACCTTAGAGTTGAAGGAACTCCGCCTCCTTCGCGAAGAGAGGCTTGAGAAGTCCGCATCGCAACTACATCTTCGGTATTGGATGGGATGGAGATCGGCCGCTGCATTGACATTTTGCCTCGTACTGGCGGTTGCAATTGTCGTATGGCAGCGTCATCGGAGCGCCTCTCAATCCTATACGGTCGCTAACGAAGTCGTAACACTCACGGTCGATCTCAGTGGCGACGGCGTCAGCCGTAGCCCTGCCCCGGAAAGTCACGCAAGCCCCTTCGGACTTCCCAGGAAGATTGTCAATCTTAATCTGATTCTGCCGTACTTCAGTCCGGATGGTGATTACCAAGTCACAATCGCGAAGGACAGAAATGATCAAGTGCTTGAAACAGTCCACTCACGAGCTGTCGCTCAGGGCGCTCGTACGCAGGCACAACTTCAACTCGATCTCAGACTGCTCCAACCGGGACGCTATTACCTTGGCATTCTGAAGACCGGTGAGTCCGCGACCTACTTCTATCCCTTCACACTGAATTAGCACTCTCGGCTACCGACGTCGACTTTTTCGGCTTGCGAACGAAGAGGTGAGACTTGCGAGGAGCCTTAGGGAGTCGTGGCGGCATGATGCGATCGGGATCGGGGTCGAACAGATCCTTCACGCGCACCCGCAGGAACCTCGCGATCGGTTTCAGAGAGTTCACGTCCGGGAATGCCTTCCCGTTCACAATCCGGGAGATATTGCGCGGATCGATTCCAAGGAACGACGCGAGGTCTGTCTGGCGTTTCCCGGAAAGCAAAAGCAGTTCCTCGATTCGCTCGCCCAACTCTTGTTTGATTGTCTTTTCAATCTTGCGCGTCACTCATTCAGTCTTGATGAGTGAGGCCGAATATGACATGATGTGATACATAGATAAGAGGATGTAGCACATCATGTTATCTATGTTGATACGGCTTGTTGCGCACGAAGAGGCTCGCAAGAAGTAGAAGGCGCGGGTCACCGAAACTGATTGGCAGCGGTGAGAACGGGGGAGCCAAGGTCACAGATTGACGGCCTTCAATGATGAATCACATTCGCGTCGCGTTCACCGCAAGCCCCTATGATTGGACCTGCCGGCGATCCACCACTGTTTCCGGACCCTCTTCTGTGACGGCGCCAGAGATCTTCAGGTCGAACCGAGAATGATCATCTTCAGGCCATTTCGCTCTACGATCTTTCTTACCGTGCGGCCGAGGGAGACCTCCGCGTTCGGACTCATCGTCAATCGGATGCTTCATCGCTGGTCTCTTGGCTCTCTCAATGTGAGCAGTTGTACCTCTTGGTCTAGGAGTGAATCGAAAAACGCTGTTGCCCTGTTCCCGTGCCTTGGGCTAATCGTGTTTGATCCGCTCGAGGTGACGAGCCTGGAACTCGCTGTGCTCCTTGGCTTTGTTTTGTTTCTTGTTGCCGTCATCCTCGCACTTCATTGGCGTGCATATCTTCAGATTCGACGCCGCATACATGCTTTGTCCGAATCGTTGAGCAGGTTCGCTCCCCCGGCTGGCATCGATTCCTTGATCAATTCCCCAGCCGAATCTTCGCATTTGTCGGGATTCGTCCGGTGGTTAATCGAGCCAACCAGTGCGATTGGAACTTTGGAGAGAGCCGCCACGAACCTAGCCGATGGATTACAGGAGAGCAAACGGCAGATGCGGGAACGAGAGGCTCGTAATATCCTCTGGCTCTCGTTCCTCTGCCACGATCTGTGCGCACCGCTGGTTAGAATAAGGTCCCGCATTGAAGGGCTGCAGTCGTCGGGATATGCAGATGCTGAACAGCAGCGAGAAGTCCTCGAATCAGCACGTATCGACGTGCTCCAAACGACGGAACTGATATCGTCGGTCAGCGACTTCGCACAGACAGATCGAGACCTGGAGCGAACCTACGAGCCCACGGATTTGCGTCAGATTCTCGAATATGCTCTGACCGTGTTCGAGTTTGATGCGGGCCGCCGGAACATTGAGCTCGACCTTCGAGTTCTTCCGGATGTTGGCGAAGTTCGCATGCATCGGGTTCTCGTTCGTCGCGCTCTCGAGAATCTCATCTCAAACGCCCTCCGGTTTGCGCCCGAGGGAGGATTGATTTGTCTTCGCGCCGAGCGATGCGGAGAGGTGGTCCACATTCGGGTCTCGGATACCGGTCCAGGTATACCTCCGGAGCAAATGAGTCACATCTTCGATTACCGATTTCGCGCGGAAACCAAAGACACATCGTACCCACATTCGTCAGGCCTCGGTCTTAGTCTGGTTCACAAAGTGGCCGATCTTCATGATGGGGAGGTAAGCGTCCGAAATCTGGAACCGAACGGCGCAGAATTCACGATCTCGCTCCCACTGTCGGGGCCCTCTGGCTTGTCCCGTTGACTCTCACAACCGATACCCTCTACGGACTTACACCCCTCTCCCTCGATCCGTTGGGCAGCGAGATCCATCTGTCGCGCCATGACCCGAGCATAGCTTTGAAAAGAGGGCCACTGTCTTTGGCCGCCTGTAAGCCAATCTCGCCGACAGCAAAGAAGGGACGCCAGGGCAACCAAAGGCGCGAGCGTGAGGGCTTCTCGAAGTCGATCCACGGAAAGCCAATCCCCCCATACGCGCAAATACGTTCCCTGCAAAAGTGGAACAAGATTGCGGACCTCGTGATCCTGAGCGAATTGGCTGCAGAGGTTCTCGAAAGTGATGAATGGGTGCCCGACGCCTGCATGCGCCCAATCGATGAAGACGCATCCCGTGGGCCCAGCCAGAATGTTCTCAAAGCCGATGTCGCAATGGATGAGTGTATCCGGGATGCCTATACTTTCTAGCCTCTGTGTCGCTTCTACGATCAGATCGGCGATTCGGCGCAGACGGCCCGCATCGATGCGGGCGCCAATATGCTCACCAGGTTCGCACATCGCTTCTTCCAAACTGGGGAGGATTTCAGATATCTGCTCACGAAGTATGGGCAAGCGATGATCGTCAGCGCCTTGGAGAAGAAGCTCTCGGACGCAGGGTGCTGTCGCAACCTGTAGCTCGCCGAGCCGCCGTATGACCTCGACCGCGTGGTCAGACATGCTGGCTGACGATGACAATGGAACGCCGGCATCCCGCATAAGCCAGCCGTTCCACTTGTTATGAGAAGCAACGATCGCCGGAACATATCCTGAACAGCTTCGTGCGAGCGTTGTAGTGATGCTACGTTCGTTCGGGTGGGAACCTCCGCAGGCTTTGAACCAATAGCCGTCGCCTCTTGTTGAAGAGATGTGAACCAACGCATCCGCCGCGGCAGCGTTTAGTTGCACCGCCTCGTCAGAAAGCTGCGAGCGTTCCAGCCCGAGCTCTCTGCTGGTCCATGCCAAGAGCTCTTCGATCCAGCCGATTCGGGAGAATGGTCCCCGGCCCGTCGAACCTTCCGCAAGTAGCTTCTCAACGACAGCTCGTTCCTCCCTGCTCAACTCACTCGAGGGTACGGACCGCAGTGGACCCCAGGCGGTGCCAGATGCGCCGAGCCCCTTGTGCTCATCGGCACGGGTCGCGATGACAACATTACCTCCCCCAGGATGATCCCCGAGGAAGTCAATGATTATCCCTTTCGCGTTCCATCTCTCTTTGATTTGTATCGTGATGCTCCGCGCGGCTCGCGTCCAACGTGGGACGAGAAGCTGAGGAAGAGAGAGCGTGCTCATGTTCTCCTCGAGCAGAACCTTTCGCGTTCGAGGGGATATGAGGACGAGCCGATAACGGTCGAATTGTGGATTCAGAATCGACATGGGCCGACAGAGACTTGCATTTGCCCGAATCTCTCCTGACGGGCCAAGTCAACTCCATGCCGGCACCGATCGCTTTGAGAATGACACTGACTGATGAAACCAGACAATTCGTAAAAGCGGACTTTCGGAGCAAAGCGACCATCACCCCGCTAAGTTTTCACGCGCCCAATAGTCAATGGCCCTGTTCGACTCGTTGTGCATGGGCAACGCAGCTGCGAAATCGCTAGGTAATTGAGCTGACGTCGTGCACTCGCTCACCCGCCTCACAACACATCTACATCCGGACGCACAACATTGCTCACGTTTCCCATGCGAAACGGAGGATGTAAATCGGTCGGTTTTCGCGACATGAGTACCTAGTCTCCGCCCAGCGCTACCCGCGCTCAAGGAGACGACTCATGATCCGAAATGCTTCGCGCAAGTTTGCTCTGGCGATGACGCTTCTCGTCCTCGCCGCGCCAATCGGCCGCGCCGTCGCGCAGTCAAGTACAACCCAACCGGCTCCGACTGACCCGAGCGTCATCACGGGGACGAACCCGGAACCTCAAGATGACATCGTCGACGAAATACTTGCACTCCTGTTCTTCGCATAAGATAAACAGCAAGCGGGTATCGAGGGGCCGCTCGGCGGAGGAGTCCGGATGCATCTGAGCGGAACGATTCTCGTGTTCTGGGCGGCCGGCCTCGTAGGACACAGCCTGCTTCTGATCGTTCTCCTAGTACGCCACCGTACACGAGCCTTTCCCATTTTTACGGCGCTCATCCTCTGTAATGTTCTGAATGCAGTGGTTCTTTACCTGGTGGCGGTATATGGATCAAAACACGACTACCTCGTCACGTATTTCGGCTTCGCCATTATTGACTTCATCTTGCAGTTGGGCGTGACATACGAATTGGCTAGACACTTGTTTTGTCCGACTGGAACCTGGGCGCCAGACGTGCGGATGGGCATAATGCTTTTGTCGGGAGTAAGCGTACTGGTAGCTCTAGCCCTTGCCTCTCTGCCTGTGCCACCTGAGAGAACAGTACTTGGCACTCTGCTTGATCGCGGTAATTTGCTTTCCTCCGCCCTTCAATGCCAGCTGTTCGTGGGGATGATCGCTTTCTCGACGATTGCCAATCTCCCCTGGAAGACTCACGTGGCTCGAATTGCTCAAGGGCTGGGCCTTTATGAACTGATCGGCATACTGACGGAGGCTGGCCACAATTTGACAGTCCGGAACTCAATGGCGTTCGAGTCCCTGACGTATGTGAGGATGTCGGCATATCTGGCATGTCTGGCATACTGGATCGTCATGCTATGGCGCGATGCGCCTGAGCCGAGAGAGTTGCCAGAGGACATCAGAAAGTTCTTCTTCACTTTGCGCATCAAGGTGGAATACGATCTTCGGAAACTTCGGGCGTTCAAGAGATGATCACGATTCGCACCGTCTATTTCGTTGTTGTGCTAGTCGTCTTTCTAGTGGCACTCCTTGGCGCCGCAATGTACTACCTCATCAGAAATCGTCAACGCAAAATGTACCCCTACGGCAAGTGGGAAACGCTCATCCGAAGGCTCGCGGCAGTCGATCGCGACAACATTGTTCTTGTAGCTAGAGACCTTGTTGACGAACATGGCGAGCGGCGAACAGACGATGACGAACTGGACCTCGATCCATCTCAAATCTGGCCGCTCGTCGGCGGGATGAAAGGCCTTGAGATTCTTGAGCGCAACTGCCAGGTGCTCGTCGACCTGGTGTTCTATGCGCAGCAGTGGTATCCCGAGGTGATCGTAGTGACCGAACAGCTGCGTCAGCAGGCGCGTGAGATCGAGCTTCATATCCAACGGATCAAGGGAGCGGAAAAGCAGGGAGCGCTCGAGTCGTGGTATCCAAACTATGCGCAACGCGCCGTTGCCACGTACTACGTCATGACCCAGCGGGTGCTCAATCTGTACGAGCAATTGAATCTGCCAGGCTTGGCTGAGTTGCAGAAGAGCCTCTAGAGAGATCGACAGGATTTGTTAGTGCGATCTTCTGGCTCGTCGCGTGCAGAACCAGTCGACCGCTCCGATGACTTCAACTTCTCTCCTGTATCGCCAGCGCCGATCTCTCGGTGCGGGTGATAGGGGGTGCGGTACAAGTACGAGCCATTCCTGTTTCCTATCGAGTTCGCAGAATCCGCAAAAGTAGCCGTCATGAGCCAGAAGGAAATAGATCGGACGATCATAGTCGCTTTCCCAGTCTTTTCGACCCGCAATGGCGCGCTGCTGCGTGTCGATCATGACAATCGAGCCCGCAAGGAGTAGCGGTTCCATCGTGCGATCGTATCGCCCGATGATGCCGCGCTTGAAGTTGGCTGCAAATGCTTGCTGCTCCGATGTAAGCAGGGTTGTATTCTCCGGCGGGGACATCGACACTAAGGTGTCGGGAAGCCGGACACGTGCGTGTTGGGCCAACAATCCGTCTTCGAGAAGAAGAGTCGTGTTCGGGCTCGGCAATGGATCTGAGGGCGGTGGAGTGTCGCTCACGCCGGGGCAGAGGGCCAGGATCTGGTCGTTTGTCAGGTTGTACACGCATGCGAGAACGATGAGCTTCGCTCCGGCCAAGCCGCGGTTCTCACGCTCCACGCGGTCCAACCAACTGGCTGACATACGGTAGCCGGGAACTCCCACGCGTTGAGCGAGGCGGCCCGTGTGCTCTTCAACATCGCGCAGACTAAAGCCAAGACGTTGCCGAGCAGCGCGGAGTTGGCTTCCTATGCCGTCCATCCGAGTACCTCCAGTGGGATTCACATTCATCTTGTCGCTAAGAAGCACTTCAGGATCATCGACATTTGTTGAGTCGTCAGGGCTCAAGCACAGTCCTCAGGTACAGGCGATCCATCCGCCCTATTCTTCGGCAAATCCGGACAGCTTTCTTCCGAGATCGAGGATCGTCTCTGGGAATGCGAACGCGTCAGACGTGGTCAGGTTGAAGACACTTGCCATCGCGATCAAAGGCAGTGCTGATAGTATTCGGCTTTCATTCAAATCTTGATTAAAGGAGCTGTGAGACTTCGAGTTTCCGGAATGTGCTGTCGGGAATTCCAGCAGCTTTGGAGGGCGTCCTCGCGGACGATCACCTATATCGTGCACTTGGGAAGAAACTTCCTTCATCCGTCCGTCCCTCAAGGGTCTGAGCAGAAGACTCTATTGAACGGGCGAAAATGCTTCCGATTCGAGCGTAGCCCAGCTCAATGAACACAGAGCTCTCCGCCAGCATCGCACTCAAGCTCCAATCCGGCAATTCGTAAAAGCGGACAATCTGCAAATTCTCTCCAATCAGAGCTGGCGAGCCGTTGCCACTGCTTGGTCCATCTGCGGATCAAGACCTTCTCTTGCTAGGTCCGGATCAAAGGGAACTTCGATATCAGGCTGAATGGGGTGGCCCTCCAAAATCCAGTCCCGCGCCGTATGGTAAGCGGCGATGGGTAATGCGACTCGATAGCCGTACCCAACCCCGAACGCGCTTCCCTGCAGAACTCGTCCGGGAGTGGCTTCCCCTACCACTACAGCAAGGTCGTGCTCGCGCGCGAAGGCAACTAGAATTTCAGCGGCGCTTGCTGTGTGACGATCCGTCAGCAGCACGACGCGTTTATGAAATGGCTGTACACCCAATCCCTCAGTTCGTAGGAGGATAGGCTTCAGGAGCGAGCCAAACAGGAGGGGCTTGATATGAGGAAGAAACATCAGGGCACGAAGGCGTAGCTCTTTGGTGGTGGGGGGTATGCGGTCAAAGACCGAAAAGCGATCCAACTGGCCGACGAGCTTCAGTTGTTTGCGGTTGACGCTATACCCAACCGGCAAGCGCTCTGGAGTAAGCAGGCTCATCACTCGAAGCACGCCGGCGCCGCCACCGGTATTGCCGCGGACATCAATGATGAGCCGCTCGGTCTGGGACAATTCATCAACTGCGGCCGAGACAGCGTTCGCCACGTCCACACCTGCGATGCCGGGGAAGCTCGATATGCGGATGTAGCCGAGTGATTCATCCAGGCGCTTGTGGACAACAAGCGCTGCAGCCGCCTGTGGCAGTTGAAATCGCTTCCTCGCCGGGAGAGGCACAACCAAATGTCGTGTCTCGCGGCGCATTCCGCGCGTAACGATCTTGATTGCAAGTGTCTTTCCGGTTTCGAAGATCGGGTGTTCGGGAGGCTTGAACTCTCTGTCATCGATCGAGAGCAGAACGTCTCCAGGAAGCAAACCGCTCACTGACGCAGGCCCACCTTTGTGTACATCCTGGAATGTCCAGCGGTCTTCACCATTCAATGGGAACGGCGCATAGCTAGCGCTGATCGCCAACTTTGCGGTACCCCGAGGCGGATGCTTTCGGAAAACGCCCACGTGAGAAGCCTTCAGTTCAGACAGAAGGGCCGTTAGCTCGCGCTCAAACTGTTCTCCCGTCAGAGCGCTAAGGACTGCTTCGCGATGCGCTGCGACAGCGGCACGCCAATCAACTCCTCTCAAAGTAGGATCGTAGAAGCAGTCGGCAACCACCTTTTCGATTCTCTCCAATATCTTGGTACGCTGCGATCGGTTCAGCTCTTCTTCGCTCACTCTGGTTCTCCTTGTGCGAATCGTGGGCAACTCAATTTAGAGACCTCCTGCAGTGTCACCGGCGATCTCGAAACCGGCCCAATAGTAGGGCGCAAGCCCGTCGTACACAAAAGTGAGCTGTGCATTGCGGAGCGCCAGCTCTTTACTCTGACCATCAACGAGATTGCCGTAGAACTCAGTCATGAGTCTCCCCGTCGACCGATCTTCGAGATCCCATAGAGCTGCAACAACGGTTTCTGACCCGGCCTCGATGAAGGCGTTCGTCAGGTTCGATATATCTACTGCGCCGATTGGTCCAACTCCGGTGTTGCAGGCCGAGAGGGTTACCAAACGAGCGTCGAGCGGCAGTTGCCGAATCTCGCGTACCTCAAGAAGCCCATCATCCGGACCGTTCTTCTCGGGCGCAAATACGAGCGCAGAGCGGTCCGGATACTGGAGATCTGCGTAACCATGTAACGCGAGATGGAGAACCCGATATTGAGAGAGAGGTAGTCTCTTGAACCTCGTCTCAGTGGCGTCCGCTCCCAGCAGTAGTGTCTTTGAGGCTGGAAAATCGCGCGCAACCTTCTCCACCTCGTCTGCGCTGCCGGGAAGAGGAGCAAGTTGTTCGTTCGCTGCGGAATCCGCCGCTCGTACGACGAAGCTCTGTTTGGCAGACTGATCCGACGAAGCTGCAACTCCGACATACTGCAATGAGTCTTTCAATGTGCCGGCCTCCCGCTCACGGAGGAGACACAGAACCGTCGAGGAAGGACTGTTGCTCAGGTTGTGATCGCTCAGAATGTAAGAGCCGCGATTGACCAGCGCCGAAAACGGCAGCAGATGAAGTGCGCCGTCTGGAACAATGATGATCGACTCGCTAATTCGAAACTCGGGAATCGGCGCGATTAGCTTGTTGAAAAGCTCTTGGGCGAGCGCAGGATCGGCCTTCCTCGCGAGGATCGTCTTACGGTATTGGCTGGCATCGGCCTCGATGACCCCCTTTGGTGCAAGGTCATATTTGTGCACCGTGGTGCGATTGATTGCAAGGACCCATGAGGCAGGATCCGAGAGCACGTATTCCAGGATCAGTTCTCCGGGGCGGAGATGATGTTGGACATCCTTCACGGAGAGAGGTTGTGTAGCCGTCCTAGAGGCGAGTTGTGGACGATCGGATACGTCTTCCGTGCTGCGGAGAGCGGTCTCAACCTCGCCGGCGACGCCGGGATCGTCCGCCTTGAGCAACTGGAGATCCAACTGCGTAATTCTCTCTTCATGCTCCGTGCGAACATGAGGAAGTTGCAGGGCGTGATCTTCAAGCGCCTCAGCCTCAATTCTTCCACGCGCCTTCTCCACCGCTTCGAAGGCCCCTGCAAGGTCGCCTCGTCTAGCCAGTGAGTCGAAATAACCCGTGTACACTATGCCGAGTTCCGAGAGGACGTCTTCCTCCAATTCGGGTGTGGGCGCCGTAGCAATCAACGAGTCGATCAGCGCAAGGCTTCTCTCATAGAGCATGCCGGACTCGTTCGCGCGTCCTAATTTATCGAGGATTCTGGCTTTGATGGCGAGATTGCCGGGCGCGAAATAGAGCTCACGAGGAAGTTGCGCATTTGCCGCCAGCGCCTCATTGATGACGTCCAAGGCCGTGGTCAGCTGACCCTCCTCCATATAGGCCAGCGCCAGCAGACCACCGGTCTGGGCAATGCCGCGCCAGTAGTTTAGGTGTCGCGCATATTGGAGGGCCTTGTCATACTCGCTGGCGGCTTCGCTCCAGCGCTTCTGATCCGCGAAAATCTGACCTCTTGCGGTCAGAATCTGGAAGAGATGAGCGTCCAGTGACGCGTGCGGTAAGCGGTTAAGCGCTTCTGAAGAGAGAGCCAGCGCGTCATCATACCGATGAAGCCCCCTAAGGGCATCGATCTTCGCGTTAATGGCGATGCTTGGGTATGCCACTCCAGAGGAAGAGTCAGCGGTCTGTATGGCTTCATCCAGCGTCTTCAGGGCTTCGCCATAATGATGGAACTCAACGAGCCCTGCTCCGAATGCGCTTGCATAACGGACGTGGGCTGCTGGATCGTGGAGCAACTTCGATATCAACCAGGCACGGCTCACGAGCTTCTTCGCCGTTGCAATGTCACCGAGCAAAAAGGCGGCTATACCTTCTTCGCCCCAGGCGCGAGCCATCAACAAGTAATGTCCATGCAGTGCGGCGGCGTGCTCGATCTGCATCCACGTTGCCTTCGCCATCGATGCGTCGTAGTTGGTTTCGATCATCCCCTCGATCAGGAGAATCCGGAGATGCGTGTTCTGATTTTGGGCTTCCGGAAGATCTTCGTCCTTCCTGAGCTCATAGAGCAGATCGGGTAGCGATTCATTTTCCGCTCGAGGAATGAACTGGCTCACATGCGCATAGAGGGCCTCAGATTTGCGTCCTTGCTTGCGGAACAGTGCTTCGGCATTTGCGTATAGCGGCGCCGCGCGCATCCATTGGTTGTTCCACGCAAGCTCGTCCGCCTTATCCAGGATTAGATCTGCTGAATCCCGCCGGCGCAGCCATCGGTAAGCAATCACGCTGCCGAGCAGCATGAGAAGTATAGAGAGAATAACGACCCGGCGAGCGGCTGAGGACGTATGCATTGGAGCACCTCGTTTCAGTCGGGCTAGTCCAGAATTAGACGAAGTCGATACGCGGCTGGCGATCAATGACATTTAAGTCGATGTAAAAACTCGCAAAAGGGTTTCAGAGTTTGTTTGCGTTTAACTATATTGGCGAAGTTTTCACGAGTGACAAGCAGGAAGTGTTGCGCATAGGAAACAGCAGCCCCTAGCCGGACGACTGTCATGGAGCGGAGCCATAATGGAGTTACTCGACGCGTATTAAACAACTGATTACGTCAAGAGGATTCTAAGGATAGGAGGAAGCGCAGCGAGCCCCCGGTGGTGAATCGTCGGCCTAGCTTCGCGTTGCAAAAGAAAGCGATTTGCTGTTATCGTCTTTTGCAAGCGAGCCGAAATGCCCGCGAGCGAAGCAGATTCGATGCAAGCTCCGGACTTTCACCCTCGCACCGAAAGGCTCCATCAGAAGAGACATCGACCTACGCGAAGAAGCTGTCAAAGTCGGTCTTCATTCGACTGTAGTCCTCCCCCATCCCCTGATCTGCGTTGCGCAGGACACTAACACATCCTCCCGGACGATACGTCCTTTTCGCGACGAACGGACCCTTGAGATCGCGCAGATGTTAGCTCGGAGTATTCCACGGACTTTCTTGTAACGCTTCAACAGCTCGATCGACCATATCCATGTAGCGTACGGCTCAGCCTGCAACATTAAGGCGAGAGTCTTGAGCTTTAGTGAAGGAGCGTTGTCAAGCACGCGGTATTTGTCGGGCCCGCTTCGTAAGCGAGTGTGTCTCCGTGATGCGTTCCGTTGATGCCGGAGCGTGGCCGAAGCGACGTCGGGGGCGTTGCAATCAGTATGGGCTGAGAAGGGAGCGCATTTCTGAACGAGGCCATGTGTTCCATCGCGATGATTGGCGACCTGGGCTGGGTCCTTCCGTGGCTCGGAGAGGGGCCGGCGCTTTCGGCATTAGTATTCTTGTGCCTCGTCGCACTCAGTGCCTGCCTCTATCTCTACTGGAGGGTCAGCGCCTTCAAATCTCAGAACGACGTTCTTCGTGCGCTTGTCTATGATCGGCCTGATGTCGGAGTTGCGGAGTTCCGGTTCGGCCGCCTGGTGGAGCGCTGCAACGATGCCCTAGAGCGCATTTTCGGCATGAGCCGTGAGGAGATCATCGGAAAGGCTCTCCCACTACCGGACTCTCGGAAATCGCAATGGGAGGAGCTTGAGGCACGCCTGCGCGCTGGCTTTCCGTACTGGAATGTCGAGACCATCAGGGTTCGTGGAGATGGATCTGTCTTTCGAGCCTATATTTCCGCGTTCCCGATCTTCTCCCGAAATCGACGCGTTGTTGGCTATCTGGGGATGATTACGGAGGAACGATGGATGTCCAGCCTCGAGGCAGAAGCTTCGAGGCTTGCCGCACTCGCTGACAACAGTTCGGATTTCCTACTTCTCCTCGATCCAAACCTTCGCATCATCTATGCCAATCCGACGGTGGCGGCGATGACCGGCATCGACTTCGATTCGATCGACGGCACCGATGTTCTGGACTGCTTCGCCCCAGATGACCGCCATTCGGCCCGCCACTACTTCGATGTCTTGAAATCCGGTATGAACGATGAGTATTCACCGAGATTGAAGTTGAAGCATCGCGAGACCGGTAGGGAGACCCTCGTGCAGTTTGGGATCTATCCGCTGTTTGAATCTCCAAACGAGGCACCGTCTGCCATTGCGTGCGTCGCCAAGGATCGAGCCGATGAAGTTGCCCTCGGGAAGAAACTGCGATTGAAGCAGAGGGAAGTCCAGGTTGTACTGGAGCGGTTGCCAGTCGGCATTGTCATGGTCGATCTCAATGGAATCGTGGGGACGAGCAATAGACGCTTCCAGGAATTACTGGGGTATGCAACCGAAGAGATTAGCAGCACCCCTTTTGCTCACTTCGTACATCCCGAAGATCTTCGCGAAGGACGTCGTCGTTTTCTGGAACTTGCGGCTGGGCACCTCGACCACTACGAAGCGGCCAAACGGCTAGTCCATAAGGATGGGAGAGTCATTCGGGCCCGAATGACTGTATTGCTAGTCCGCCGAGAGGACGGCGCAGCCAATCACATCATCAACATCGTTGTCCCTGTCGAGGATGTGCCGCCGGCCGACGACATCGCAAAGGTGCTTTCTACTTTGAACTGACCCGCGATTGGAACGCGATCGTTTGCTCTGCGTCATTGGACCGGCCCCCAGCTCGGAGTACGCCGAGTCGGGTCACCGCCGTTTCTTCCACCGGCTCAGGGCCCTCGTCCTTCTCAAAGAGACGCCGATACGCTGCGGACTGACGGTAGAGCAGCTCGTGATTGCCCTCCGCGACAATCCGCCCCCGATCCAGCAGAATGATCCGGTCGACCCAGGTAATGGAGCGCACTCGATGTGAGATGAAGACGATCGACTGATTGGCGTTCCATCTTGAGATGGAGTTTAGTATCCGCCGTTCGGTGGGCATGTCGAGTGCAGATGTAGCCTCGTCGAGGATCAGAATCGCCGATTCTCGCAGCAGCGCCCTGGCGACTGCAAGGCGCTGACGCTCTCCTCCCGAGAGCGAGGATGCGCCGGGGCCGAGCAGGGTGTCGATCCCCTTTGGGAGTCGTTCGATCAGGGCTCGTAGCTGTGCGGCTTTGAGTGCGCTCTTCATTTCTTCTAGCGAGGCGTGCTCCCTGGCGTACTGGAGATTCTCTCGAATGCTCCCAGAGAATAGAACGGGATGCTGCGATACGTAACAGATCGCGCGCCGCACCGCGGCGAGAGTGTAATCCTGCAGCGGCATTCCCTCGAATTCGATCTCGCCGGCTTTAGGGTCCGCCATGCGAGCGAGGAGCAGAGCAAGTGAAGATTTGCCAGAACCGCTCTCACCGATAAGAGCGATCCTCTCTCCCGGCGCCAAGTGGAATGACACCTGCCGCAGCACTTCGTTATCGGAGGTGTAGCGAAACTCCAAATCTCTGCAGGCAAGTCCGAGGCGTAGGCGCGGCTCTTGCCCGATGTCAATGTGCCCGAAATCGGGGACGCTGGTGTCGGTCTCGAGGACATCACGGACACGACGGATACTCGCCATCATGCGCTGGGAACGCGAATAGAGCTCCATCGCCGTCGATACTGGGTCAAAGACTCGGGTGACGTACGCATAAAAGGCAACAAGCGTACCGATGGTCAACGATCCCTCAAGATATTCGTGGCTCCCGAGACCAAGCAGTAGCAAAATCCCGAAAGCCATTACGGCCGTGACTGCCACGGAAAAGGCGATTTCTGCCCGTCTCTGTGACCACTGGGCCCCCATCATGTCTCTGCGCACCTCGATGGATCTGTCGATGCACCGCTGTTCCGCGCCGAGCGCCTGGATCTCGGGAACCGCGTTCAGATGTTCGGCGAACTGACTCGACGCCTTGCCAAGCTCTGCCTGAGCCCTGTCGGCGCGGGATGCAATTAGCCTCCTGAACCGCCATCGCACAACGAAGAAGAGTGGCAGCAGCGGTAGTACGGTAAGAGCCATCCGCCAGCTTAGCGTGAACATAATGACGAGGTTGAGGAGAAAGAAAATCAGCGATCGCAGGACCGTCCCGAGAGCGTCGGCGGAGAACTGTGCGATCTGCTCGGTGTCTTGTTCAATCCGGCTCAGCTTCTCGCCTAGCAGCGTATTCTCATGCCAATCAGCCGACAACCGCGTCATGTGTTCGAGGAGTTCGCTGCGCAAATCGTGACCGAGCAGCTGACTCACGCGAAATCCAAGAAGGGATGCGAGGCCATTGATGGCCGTTCGCCCGATGAAGCAAAGAGCAATGAGAGCAACCATCACAAGCGAATTGACCAGCTGCCGCTGAGGAAGAGAAATGTCCAGCCAATGGCGCATTAAGAGAGGATCTGCATTCGCGATCAGCCCGGCCAGGGACGCAAGAAGGAAACTGAGAATGAGATGCCCAAAGTATTGACGGATTCGTTTTGCAATCCAATGCGTTGTGCTCAGCGGAGCGTCTCCCGGTGTTTTGCGAGCAACGACAGTCATCTGATCAATCTCACTTCACTGATGACTTCTGTCATCCCTTGCGTGAATCGGTAACGGTTCCCGCCGCGTCTAATATTGGATTTATGGACGTGAGAGCTGTCAGTCACAAGAGAGGCTGTTTCGCAAATGCAACATGACGATAGCTCACCGTTGCTTATAGGAAACACGAGCCTGTCACAGAGGCTGTCTCGGTGTTTCAAGATACTTTGCTTTCGTGTTGTTTCGCTCACTACATCGAACGCCATCCTGTGAGAGGAGAGCCAAGCGCTATGCAAGCTGCCAATGATTCTCCGGCAACATCCGGGAGGCACTCCGTTCAAGGCGAGATGCACGCGGGATTGGTTTGCACCGAGCGAGGCTCCCCGATGCAGCAGCCCCGGCGCGCTGATTGCCGCAATGCAAGAACGGTTGCTTTCTTGGACACCGGGCATAGTGAAGAGGCACGTTCTTTGTCGCGCAGGCTCAGGAGGTGTCGCATCACCATATAGCACGAAAAAGGCCCCCGGCAAGACTTCCGCAACAGCGAATTCGTTGGAGTACGATGCGCTGACCATCCGGAGAAGATTCTGGATCTGGCAGTTCATTCCGGGATTCCAACTCTGCTTGACCGCTGCTGATTGCGCGACAGGGGACCCTTTGTGGCCAGACAGAAGACGAATCATCCAAACAGTGTCGAGAAGAAAGTGATTGCAGAGATTCGCGAGCGTCGGCGGTATCCATCGGGAGATCCGAGACGTGGAGCACTCGACGATCCAGCTGCCCTCATCTATGACATCATCGACAGCGAACACGCGAATGCGCGGCTCACCATCGGTGTTATCGCGCGAGAGATGGGAGTCTCGGAGAAGACGTTGCGTCGAAGGTTTGAGACGCGATACGGCATGAGTCTGCAAAAGCGCCTTGCAGCTGTGCGGCTTGACTATGCATTGTCGCTGCTCTCCTGCTATCCAGTCACGAAAGTAGCTGAAGTCGCACGGGATCTCGGCTACGCCGACATACGAAATTTTTATCGTTTCTTCCAGGATCATATGCATATGTCGCCGATCGAGTGGTGCCGGCAGAGCCAGGCGCGAGCTGACGAGGAAATCGCCGAAGCGGCGCGCGAGAATGATGAGTCTGACGATCCAGACTTACTCTAACTCGACTCGCTTGTCGATCGAACAAGCTCTCTGCATTTTGTCCACTTCTACGAATTGTTTGTAAGTGTCTTCGAGTGGCACACTCCTTTGCACAGTTGGATCGATCGAGTTTGAGTTCCAGCACATGTCCGGAGTGAGAATCACGGGTCTATCGCTGCGGGCAGACTAAGGACCCACCACCCTTGCCATCTGGTGCGCGCCTCATCTTCTCACCGGCGCGGCAGATCGCAGCAATGCGTTCCCGCAATGACGTTGTGAGATTGATCTCCGATCCGGAGGAACGAAATGGAATTTCCAACCCCACAGCTTCGCTCGGTAGTCGACCAGGATGGCGGAGTCATCCTGGATATTAACTCGGACCAATTCTTCAGTCTGAATCCGATCGGGGCCCTGATTTGGACCCAACTCGCCAACGGCAAAACCCTCGAACAAATCAAAGATGCGATTGCAGGTCAGACCGGCATGGACCGCGCAGTGATTTCCACTGACGTGGACGAGTTCGTTGCGGACCTCAAAGCCAAACGCTTGTTTCACTTCTGCGTGTAGCGTACGACCTGTAGCAAAATGAGGCTCCCGTGATGACGATGTTCGACAGATCAAATTCAATCGAGTACAGGGTGGTCGTCATTGATCCGCAATCCATGCAAATTGTGGTGTCACAGACTGAGTCAGGACCGGTTCTGCTACGGAGCCCGATCCAACTACATGTTCGCACCGCGGATGCTTTAACAGAGTCCCTTGTGCAGAATCACGCTCTCCATACCCTGCAACTTGCGCTGCTGCCAAGTTCGCTCCAGCAGAACCACTGCGCGGTACATGAGTTAATTGATCCTCCGAAGATGATCTCTCGAGCTTACGCACTCACACCGCTCCACAGCGTACCGCCAGGCGAGCTGTCCGAGGAAGAACGAACAATGGTGCGCCAAATAATGCACGGGGAGGCCACTGAGTTGGGACGATTTGCTCGTTTGGGATGGATCAATGAATTATTTGCGATTCTTGGTTACAGGAATTGGCGTAACCTCTCTCCGCATTTCCGCCATATGAACCAAGGAATCAACTTTTGCCTTCTCTCGTTTGCGTTCGGTGGTGGGAGCAGCAAATGGTTCAAAGCGGTGGGACATCCCAACACACATGAGTACGCCTTGACTGCGGAACTGACACGGCGCTTTCCTCAGTATTTGCCGAAAACGTTAGCGACTATCCCCGAATGGAATGGCTGGCTCATGCAGGGTGTTCAAGGAGTTCCATTGAACGAGTCGAATGATGTGCGGCAGTGCGAACAGGCTTTAGCTGCTCTTGCCACGATGCAAAAAGAGCTCGCCGTCGATACGTGCTCCTGGTCAATCCTGGGTGCAAAGGATTGGACATGCCAGCGAATAGCGTCCTTATTGGAGCTCTTCTTTGAGGACGCACAGCAGGCCATGCTCGCGCAAGAAGTGACCATTCCTAAGCCTCTGACGTGTGTAGAGCTAGAGAGTCTGCAAGATGATGTGCGGTCGGCCCTTCAAGAGTTAACGAGTGCTGGCATACCGGAGACATTGGTACATGGGGACATTGGGCACGGAAACGTCATTGCCGCGCCTGGGGGGCCGGTCTTTCTAGATTGGGCTGAGACCTACATCGGTCACCCCTTCATGTCCGCGGAGCATCTATTGGCGGATCTCGCCCGATCGAGTCCGCTTGTTGCCGATAGCCATAGCGCACTGCGCCGATTCTATGCCGACTATTGGAGAATGCACACAGCGACCGCGCTTCTGGAAAAGACGATCTCAGTCGCTCCTTCCATCGCAGCATTCCTCTACGGTCTCGTCGCTTGGGCGGCAAATCGCAACCGGCCAGATCCCACTCTTGCGTGGCCTCTCTTGCGGTCGATGCTGCGGCGGACGAAGTGGGAGCTAGCAAAGGCGTCGGAGGTGGCCGCATGAGCGCAATGTTGGACCCCTCTTCTTATCGGCCCGAGGCCGTGTACGAGGTATTGCATGGGATCGAAGTGGAAGACACTTTCCGCTGGCTCGAGGAACAGGACTCTCTCGCTACGCGTGCATTTATTCGTAGTGAACAGGAAGCATATCGCAAGTACCTCCACGGTCACGATCAGCTCCGGTCTTCAATCGAGGAACGCGTGATGGAATTGCTGTCGGTAGAGGTTATTGATCTCCCAATATCTGACAGACATGGCGGGCTGCTCTATCTTAGGCGCAGAGCAGATGAAGAGCAAAAGGCACTCTATCATCGCAATGACGGTGGAATGGAGACACTTCTCCTAACGAACGAGATCCTTGGCCGGGACTCAAACACGTCCCTCGCAATCCTCCAAGTCTCTCCAGACGGCCGCTATCTCGCATTTGCCCTTCGAATTGGGGGAGAAGATGTTCAGGAAATTGCTTTCTACGACCTGGACAACGGACTGCTCTTGCCAGATTCGCTCCCACGGGGTTTCTACCGAGGTCTGGTATTTGACAATGACGGGAGCGGCTTTCATTACGTCCACGAAGAAATCGAGGGGGTATATCAGACCCGTCGTGCCGCCAGACATCATCGTTTGGGAGAAGCTTCAGTCTCGGACAGTGAGGTTTTTTATGCGGGAGATGGCCCCTCACTTCGACTGATCATACAGGGATCTGAAAACGGTTGTTCGCTGGGGTACACGGTGGTATCCCTGGAATCGGCGTCCCAGACTCGCTTCTTTTTTCACGAGGCTCCCTTTTGCCAGCCTCCTCGAAAGCTCGTTGATCTTGAAGGCAGAAGCTTCAGCGCCTGCCTCAGAAAAGACTCGCTGGAAGCGATGACAACACACGACGCACCGCTCGGGAGAATTGTATCTATTAGTCTTGAGAGACCTGAACCTAAGGCTTGGGACGATCTCGTACCGCAGTCTCGGAAACACCTCCACGCGTTTGAACACTGGAATGACTCCCTCGTAGCACACTATCTGGACGGCTGCGAAATGACGACCCGTCTATATTCGGCGACTGGCGAGTTTCAGCGGGAGATTCATTACCCACCAAGCGGCACGTCCAGGCTAGGCCAACTTGATACGCTTCATGGACGATTATTTTATTCACATAGCGATATCACGGCTCCTCCATCGATTTATGCAATCGACCTAAAGACAGGTGCGAGTTCTCTATGGTGGCGTCAGTCTATCCTGCCCACATTGACAGAACCAGATGTTGAGGAGCGATCGTATCCTTCGGTGGATGGAGTCAATATCCCAATCACGCTCATTCGTCCGTCCGGGTGTTTAGGTCCTCGGCCGACGCTTCTAAGCGCATACGGTGCTGCCGGTGTAAACAACACTCCAAAGTTCAGCGCTCTACTAACCATCCTCATTGAAGCTGGATTCTCCTGCGCAATCGCTCATGTCCGCGGAGGCGGAGAGGGCGGGCGACAATGGCATCTGGCCGCACAGAAACAACATAAGCAGACATCGGTCAACGATTTGATTGCTGCGGCGGAATGGCTGATGCAAAACAATTACACGGCTTCCGATCATCTCGGAATAGCTGGTCAGAGCGATGGTGCCCTGTTAGCCCTCTGCGCTGTAACTCAGAGGCCGGCTCTATTTCGTGCAGCCATGGCCCTTGGGCCGTTGGCAGATTTGGTTCGCTTTCATCTCTTCGGAGTGGCTCGTGGATTCGTTAGGGAGTTTGGATCGCCTGATGATCCGGAAGAATTCGCCGCTCTCTACGAATTATCTCCCTATCATCGGGTTGTCGACACTGTCAATTATCCTGCGGTGCTGATCATATCCGGCGACCGCGACAAACGCTGTGATTCGCTGCATGCGCGCAAGATGATTGCTCGGTTGCATCAATCCCCATCATCAGAGCGCCCTGTGCTGCTCGATTACTCCGAGAATCGTGGGCACAAACCTGTGCTTCCCCTGACGGAGCGAATTCGGGCACTCACTGCCCGCCTGACTTTTTTGATTGCAGAACTCGGCATGGTCCCACGAAGGGAAATCGGTTGATGAGAGACCTCCTTCTTTTTCTCGAAGCGTACGCTAGGCTTATTGGACATGATCTGTTCTTGTCTAAGAATGGCCTGGCGGCATTGCACGGGGCTATAAAACGATACCCGCTACGGTCACGAAGGCGACAGAGCATTTCCATCGAACACATGAGCTATTTGGTCGACCTTGCGTGCGCTTTTTATCCTAAACGGGCGATGTGCCTACAACGCTCTGCGGTGCTAGTGAAAATGCTTCGGAGACACGGAGTTCCGGCCCTACTAGTCATCGGTGCTCAGAAGCTACCCTTCAGAGCGCATGCTTGGGTCGAGGTAGAGGGCAAGATTATTAATGATCGACTCGCATTGCGTGAGACGTTCCTCGTGATGGAGGTATGTTGATGAGCGCATTGGCGGGTATCTTCAAATTTGATCCTCGTAACGTTGTTCACGAGTCTGACCTCGTGGCGTTAGCGGAGGGCATCCGGACAATTGGACCGGATGGCGGTGGGAGTATAAATCGCTCCAATCTTGGTATGGCCTACAGGGCACTCCATAGTACTCCGGAGTCGCGCTTCGAGAGCCAGCCCTTGGATCGTCCAGGAAGCACTCTCACATGGGACGGCCGCCTCGATAATCGAGATGAAATTCGGGAGACGGTCTCCGAGAAATTCGAGAGAATCCCAACCGATGTAGAGCTGGTGTCAGCGGCATACAGAGAGTGGGGTACAAAGTGTTTTTCACGGCTCCTCGGTGATTGGGCGATTGCGTTATGGGATGACGACAGAAAACAATTGATTCTTGCGAACGACTATATAGGTGTGCGACGGCTCTTCTATCGGGTAGACGATGACGGGGTCTCATGGTGTACTGTCCCTGAGCCCCTGGTTCTGTTGGCGCCGGCCAAGTTGCATCTCAATCTCGATTATTTCTCTGGCTGTTTCCATACACGACCTCCTTTGGGAACAACCCCTTACCGTGAGATTCGTGGAGTTACTCCGGCACACTTTCTGATCTTTCGTCTGGGAGGACAAATCGAAGAGGCTCGCTATTGGTCAATCAATCCCAATGCAATCATTCGCCACTCATCTGATGAGGGTTACGAAGAGGAGTTCCGAGCGGTACTGAGAAGGTCTGTCTGCCGGCGCATTCGCGCTGATGGAATCATCACGGCGGAGCTTAGCGGGGGCGTCGACTCCAGTTCCATCGTTTGCATCGCCGATGACATTCGACGTGCTGAAGTTGGGCCGGCCATCGAAACGCTGTCGTATTACAACTTGGATGAGCCTAGCGGGGACGAGCGTCCTTTCTTCTCGGTCATTGAACAATATCGAGGTCGCACTGGAGATCACATCTCCATGGACAAGGTATTCCAGCAATTGACCAATCGGGCGCTCGCTCCTCTCCCGAAGGAGCATTTCCTCGCCGCACCAGGTTACTTTATGAGGTCGCTGGCATGGAGCCGAGCAATCCAAGAGGTGTTGGAGAGATCGGGTTCTAGAGTCGTGCTCTCCGGCTTAGGTGGTGACGAGCTGCTGGGAGGTGTACAGTACGAAGCCCCTGAACTGGCGGAATATCTCGTAGAAGGAAAGATTGGGTTGTTTTGTCGCGCCTTGATTGCGTGGAGCGTCTCGAGAAAAAAGACTGTATATAGATTGCTTCGCGAAGCATTCGGGCTCCTCATGTCGCGGTACAACCCCTCTGCCTTAGTCAGCGGGTCCACAGATCACTGCAGATGGGTAAGACTCTCGCCCCCGAATTCGCGGAAGATAATTTCTCATTTCACAAACTGGAATAAGCTCGGGCCGACCCAAGCAAATGCGGAAGGCGTTCGTTATAGCATTGCAAGTCAACTAGCATGCACGGATCCTCCGCTGACAGGTGAGTTCGAGCGTCGCTATCCGTATCTAGACAGGGACGTTTTTGAATTTGTCGCGGCTGTGCCAAGAAACCAGATTGTCAGTCCGAATCTACGCCGATCCCTTATGCGACGGTCTTTGAAGGATCTTGTTCCGCACCAGGTATTGTTCCGTAAGACCAAATGGTTCGGCAGTCGAAGTCCCCTTGCGGAACTTCGCGACCAGATGCCCTATCTTCACCAAATGTTCGACACGCATTGGCTGTCGGATGGGATCCTGATTGATGCGGGGCACTTGCTCGATGAACTCGGCAATTCTGGTCATGGTCCGACGACGCCGAGTTCTCACACTTTGTTAGCTATAAGCATCGAGCAATGGCTTCGGGATCAAGTTGACCGAGGGCTACTGGATATGAAGGTTCCACCCTGATGCCTACGCAAAAGCTAAAGCTGCGCGTATTGCGACTGAAGCTCTGACATGTTAGCCAGAGGTACAACAATCCTAAGGAAAGGAGAAAAACGATGAACTACAGCAAGCCAACCGTTCTTGCGTTATCGTCTGCTTCGGCAGCGATTCAGCAAGTAGGCCACAAAGGCTCCGCGGATCCGGATACCGATACCAAGGCATCCAATCCGCAGAGCACCGGCGGCTCCTACGACCTCGATGAGTAACGAGGAGCGCGTGATATGTGGGTGGGCAGGCCTCGAGTGGATGCTCACTCGCATAGCCGCTTGTCTGAACTTTCATCGTTTCGACCACGGAGTGAGAGATGAAATATATGAAACCATCGGCCCAGCAGCTTATCTCAGCTACGGCTTTGATCCGGGGACTCGGCAACAAGGGCCTCGCTTCGCCTGAAGGTGATGTATCATGCTCTAACCCCCTCAGCAGCGGCGGTTCTTATGACGTCGATGAATAGACCTGGCGCGCTACATCAGCCCAAACGAGGGCCAGGCGGTTGATTGTCTTTCAGGGCGTCGAGGTACAGTTGACTACGATCGCCTATTGAGACGGTGTCCTATTCGCACTCGCTTTGCGAATGTCCCTCCATCGCCGATATTCTTCCGCTTTCGTCGGGTCTGGATCCTCATAGCCTTGTAGCCAGTAGCGGAACCAATCGACATTACCTCCCTGCGCTGCAAGCCGAATGGCGGGATCGGTAATCACATGTTCGTTCGTTTGAAGCTGCAAGAACTCCACCGGCCGGCCCATCTCGCGCAGCAGAGCGTAGGGTTCCCACATGGCTATGCTACCCAAAGCTCCTCGGGCCACTATGCGGGTAGGAGTCGTCACCTTGTCCAAGTTGAATTCTGGAGACCGAGCGATCCAATCGTAGAGGCCTGGACCGTACGGAAGAGCACCAATCATTGATGAGATTTGATCTTCCCAGGCAGTGGCACCCATGTTCGCCACTTGCTGAAAGTACCCTAGGTTGATGCCATCGTATACGGACGCTGCCTTGAAGTGGAGTGTACTCGTTGATAACGCAGCCAAGACGTAGGACACTGTTCGACTGAAGCCGATAATGCCGACGTTCTGGGGGTCAACAAGTCCGGAGTGGCTAAGCTGAGCAACTGCGGATTCATAGCCCATCACGTTACATGGGAGCTCTTGCGGGGTTCCTCGCCCGGCGCAGTCGCGCATCTGAAGAACCATGATTCCCGCCCCGGCGAGTTCTTGCGCGACGAACGCACTCGGAAATCCCCCACTGGGTGAGAACCGGCGCTCGTCAAAACCATGATTTTGTATCACGAGCGGATATCGCTTTCCCACCACGTAGTTGATTGGTGTGTATAGGAGAGCAGACCAGGCCCTGCCCGTTTCGTCATTCCACCTGTACGGCGAAACTTTCCCCAGTGCGATATCTCGAAGCTGCGGATTGGGATCCCATATTACCTTCGTGATCCCTGTTTTTGTGTCCTCGCCCACAAGGGTTGGTGGTTCGTCAAAACCCATCTTGACTTCGATTCGTAAAGATGAAGCCGAGTGCGGAATCGGTGCGTCTGATTCCACTCTCCAGTTCCCAGTTGCGTCTTTCTGATACGTCATAAAGCCATCCCGTGCCGCAGTGCCTTCGAACGCCAAGTAGGAAATGTCAATGCGATCGTTACGTCCAGGTTCAAACTTTACGCTCAGAATCCTCTTATATTCGGGTTCAAACCCATGAGACAGATTGCGCTTCAAGGGAACGACACATTGTAGTGAGCCTTTCGCGGACAATTCTCTGACGGCCACGCAAGGGGGCGTATCGTCGTTCGACCCGTTCGGAACAAAGGCACCCGGTAGGATGATCCATTGCCCATCGCTCGACCAAGCAGGAGGCGCGAAGTTCGCCCACCATCCCGCTCGCAGTGCAGTGGGTCCATCCGTCAGCAGCGTAACTATGCCTCTCTTTAGATCGATGGCCGCGTATTCGCTGACAAATGAGTACCCCCGATTGCTGAGTAGATTTTGCTCGCCTGAGACAATGGGAGTAGGGAACTCTCGATATGGTGGAAGATATCTTGTCTCCCATGCCCTCGGAATTTCTGGGACAGGGAGCGCGATGAGTAGTGTGCGACCGTCAGGCGACAACGTTAGGTTATCTCTCCCCTCAGGATAGACTGCAACAACGCGCCCAGTTGCCGTGTCGAATATAGGCGATGCCTTGCCGCCAACTGCAGCCCACAACTCGCTTCGGTCAACCGGCATCATCTGTGGAGAAAACACAGCGTCATATAGGGTGTCGGATGCTCCGAGCACTGTTTCTGCTTCTGCATCGCTATCTCTGTGCACATCGCCCGCTTCGGAGGTTACGGTGAATGCATAATGGTCCGGGCTTCGAATGTCATAAGCAGTGACGTCTTGTTCAGAGGGCGTAAGCGCGACCACGGAACGTGAACTAAGCTCTGCAATACGCAATTCCATATGACCGCTGGAGTTCTTTAGCAGATACGCAAACCCACTGGAGTCACTCAACCATCGAATATGTTGTACTAAGGTGCTTTCACCGCCGTCTTTGTAGGTAGCTTCGTGAATGGTCCAAATCGGCAGGGGTGCCCGATCTCCCGCACCGTCCACATAATCGCCCAATTGCGACATGTCGTAAACGCGCAGTTCGTCGTGAAGTCGATCGTCGTCAAGTGATCCATATTCCGATTGGATAACAACGAACTCGTCATCAGGTGACACCAACACTGGCGATGCCCCTTCGCCGTAAAGGTCACCGAACGTAACCAGGTCGATATCATCTCGCACATTAAGGCCTCTGCGCTGACCAAGCAGGTGGCTGTTGTTCCATGAAATCAGCGCGAGCACGCACAATATACTTGATAAGCCCTTCATCCATACATCCTTTAGTGAATTACGGTGGGACCGCGATTCGGCATCGTCTCAGCAACGGTGCCAGCTCGCACCAATGATTGGGACCGACATAGATCGAGTCAGAATAGGAGCTTGAGGGATAGCTGAAGCGACCGCGGGCCGCCTACTTGGTAAAGAGGGTTTAGTCCTCCAAGGAAACTGTTTAGTGTGCTGTACGCATAGCCAAACTCATTCGGTCCATCGTTAAGCGAGTTGTAGATCGCGCCGAAAATGGGGTGATTAAAGGCATTGAATGCCTCCGCTTTGAACTGAAGGCTAACACCTTTTTCAAGGAGAAACTCCCGGTGAAGCGCAGCATCTAATTGAACGGCATCCAAGCCATTGACGACGTTTCGCGGGAGGTCGCCGTTCGTATCTGCGGCTGCAGTTTGGAACGCACTATAGTTAATCACACGTTTCCCGGGGTATCGTTCCCCGTAGATGTAAAGAGGCTGTCCAGAAACATAGTTGGGCTGAAATGTCATGTAGTCGCCGCTGCTTGGATCTATGGTCAAAGAACCGGTAACGTTTACTGGGAGGCTCGACCTCGCCTGAAGGCGGAGATCTAGACCCCATTCACTGAGGAGCGCGCGCTGAAGGCGACTGGTTTGGATTATGGGAACATCGTAAGTTAATGCCGCCTGCAAATTATGACGAATATCAAAATCTGAGCTCGAACGAAGAAGCTCATACACGGCAAAATTACTCGAATCGTCGTCGATCGAATGCGACCAGGTATAGGATGCTAAGCCCTGTAATCCGTGAATGAGAGCGCGTTGATATTTAATTTGGAGTGAGTTGTAATTTGAAGAGGCCCTTCCCTGAGTCAACTCTAGCTCTCCGCTTGAAGCAAAGTTTGGATTTCCGACACGGCCTGGAAGTGAGGAGAACAGCGTGAGGAGTTTGCGGCCTCCTGAGCCTACATAGTTAAAGGTAACGCTCTGTTGCTTGCCGAGCGCTTGCTCGACGCCGAGATTGTACTGGAGTGAGTACGGAAGTCTCAGGTTGGGATCGAATGCAAAGACAGTGCTGGTATAAGGTGCTGCTGCACTTGCCGGAGGGACCTGCAGTTGCGACGAGGTCAAAGGAAAGCTCGCGGAAGAGAGTCTCGTCAGCGACCTAATACCTATTCCTTGATAACCTTCGGAGCCTTGGGTATTACCCATGTCATAGAAGATTCCGAAGCCCGCGCGCAATACGGTTGCCCGATTTGGGTCCTGGTGAAGTTGGTAAGCTACTCCAACCCGAGGCGCAAACCCCAGCCAGTCCGTGTGCCAGAGAGGTGTGCCTTCAGGCGCAAGTTCGGCTGTCAAAAGATCCGTGATCTGGTTCAGAGTGTACGGGGAGGGCCCTTCGGAGCTGTGAGGGGCCGGATTAATATCCCAGCGTAAACCGAGCGAGGTAGATAGCCTGCTACTTACCTTCCATTCATCCTGAACAAAAGTCGAGAACGCTGTATAGACCGGCTTGACAGCAGTGGGTGCCTGTTGCTGAACGACGGTTACAGCTGTTGTGCTCGCTAGTATCTGCGGCTCTGAACTGAAGACATATTCCGCTTCCGGGTTGATAGGGGTCAATGTTGTCGAAAGAAGACGCCAATCAAGACCAAATTTGAGAGCGTGTTTCCCTAAGGAGATTGTATGCGTGTCAGTAATGTTAAATTGATGCTGGCGGGAAGGAATGTTCTCGAGTTCGAATGTGGGCTCTCCGCCGAATTCAAAAAGCGCAACCAATTCAGACCCATCACTCGGGAACCCATTCCCATTTGGTCCCGGAAGGTTCGAGAGAGCCAAGGGCACTGCTCCGCCTAGACTGGTAGAAGTCGCAGCATAGCTGCCATCTGCCTTGGTGAAGTTAAACCGGAGTTCATTGGCTTGCCGGGCCGAGACAAGACTTGTTAGGCCAAGCGTGGCCGCATCATTGCTCGCGCTTTGCACCTGTTTGATGGCCGCGCTATAAGAAGTAGTATCGGAGGGGGTGGCTGCGAACCGACCAAATATCTTGAAGTGGTCGCCCAAATTCTGGTCAAGTCGGATACTGGTGTTGTTCAGGTGTGCTGGATAAGATATGGCTTCAATATAGTATGCAAGGCCGTCGCTAAGACCATCCTCGCCTCCATTAGCGACCGGAAATGCATTGAGAAGCGGCTGAATGGGTGCTGTGGATTGTTGTCGGAGATTGCTGTCGGGAACAGAAATTGCAGTCGCTGCTTGCGGCGCGTCTAGGCGAAGACCCTCGTAAGAGAAGAAGAAAAAGCTCCTATTCTGTCCGTTGTACGCTCCGGGAATCACTAGCGGGCCGCCGACTGTCCCACCAAAATCGTTTTGGCGCTCCTTCCCTTTTGGGTAGCCATAATAGTCGTTAAACCAGTTGCTGGCATCCAGTGCATCATTTCGGAGATAGTCAAATAAAGTCCCGTGCCAGTCGTTTGTACCTGATCGTGTACTGAATGAAAACTGGCCTCCAGGCGTGCGACCGAATTCCGCTGAGTATGTCGATGTTGTCGCACGAAATTCCTGAAGATCGTCGATGGATACTAGGCTTTGAGTTGTACCAAGTGCGGTCTCACCTGCTACTGCGCCTGATGCGCCAGCACCAGTCCCAAAACTGATTGGGGAAACACCTGTATTAGCGCTTACTCCGTCGACCGTGAAGTAGTTTGATTCAGTGCGTTGGCCGTTTACGACTATTTCACCGGTCATGCCAATAATACTTCCGGTTGATTCCGTCGACGGAGGTGGGATCTGAGAAACACCAGGAGCCAAGGTCATCAGGCTTTGGAAGCTCCTGCCGTTTAGTGGAATGTTCTCTACAAAATTTCTATCGATGACCGTACTGACTGAAGCATCCGTTGTATTGATGTTGAGGCCGCTGGCATCGACAGTGACATTTTGGCTTGCGCTCCCGACCTTGAGCACGAGTTGAATGTGCTTGTCGTCTCCGACGTTCAGGAGGATGTTTGCGACAGTGACATCCGAGAATCCGTTCTTGGATACCGTGAGGGTATAACGCCCCGGTTTCAAGAAGGGAAAATCCGCATTTCCGGTCTTACTGCTTGCGGACATCTGTTGTTGGTTGGTATCGCTGTTGCGAAGGGTCGCGGATGCGTCAGGGATGACGGCGCCGGAAGGGTCCGAGATTGTAATAGTGAGAGTAGCGGAGTTGGCGTCTGCATAGGAAAAGTTTGGAGCTCCCAAGCAAAACGCGGCTGCAAACATCCCGGAAAGAAATTTACGCACAAGCGCTGCAATGTAAGACATAAATCTCCTGAGGCTTTCACAGCCGAAACTGAAGGGTGCTGTTCGTTACTCTTTGACGTCAGCTCTCTCCGACAGATAGAGGCGCTCGATGGTTTCACGAAGCGACCGCTCTTCGGTTTCGAGATTGGATGTCAATTGCGTGACGGTAGCAAGGTTGACGTTCGCGGGGAGTCCGGATGGCGATAGCGTAAAGCCGGCCGTGAGCAGACGGTCCAGCCTTTCTGTGTTGTGGTTAAGGAGAACTGTGGCTCTACCTAGTTCGTCAGGGTTGGGCAACGGTGAGATCGCGATCGGCGTTGCGGGCGAACGTGCATTGGGGTCTTGTTGCACATGAGTGAGATCTGAGCGAAGGAGCGCGTTCTGCTGCTCGAAGCTTTGGAGATGTTTGTCTAGCAGCGTCAGCCAGAGCATCTGGTCTTGCGGCGCCATCTGTCGAAGCTCATCGGACGTGAAATCAGTAGCCGCGATTTGACAGATTGACCACGCTTCGCGATGGAGTTGAGCGCCGCGAGTGGCAATACTGCTTGCGACTACGCGAACGCGGTCATCGAGCTGGGTGCCCACGAACCCTTCAGCCGTTAGCCCTGTGCGAAGCTCCGGATCAAATGGAATTCGCTGTGACCCAAGATCGACAGGTGCCAGCGATTCGATACTTATCGGACGGGATGTGGCTGCTGCGCTTGTAGGCTCATCGCTCGCGTGAAGGGAGAGTCGGAGTTTCTGGCCTCCGTGAAGCGCTTCGAAAATATGCTCGACCGAAGATTTCTGGGATGAAGTCGGAAAGACTCCATTCAATGTAATTGTCCCATCCGGCTTGCGCTCCAGATTGACAATCTGCTCCACGTGCGATCCAAGATTGTCGAGGAGCTGCAGCGCTTCGAGAGCGAGGTGCGCTGAGTCTCCACCGGATCTCTGTGGATCGTGAGGACTCGTGGCACTGCTCTCCAATATCGAAGGGGCCGGCTCGAAATCACGATCAACCACTCTGTTGGAGGGGAGCACCTCGTATCTCAATTCACGGAACTGATACTGAAGTGTCATGTCTCCGTCGCGTAGGAGGAGCGTTTCGCGAACCGGGCGCATGGAGTCGGCAGTGAGCACTAGGTCAGCTGAGACGAGAGCCGTACTCCGATTCGCGATGTCATGATTCTCAAATGTGATGTCGAAGGCGTTCGTGTCGCGTTTGACGCGCAGGTCTTTCGCATCGGCACTCAGTTCCTCGAAGTCTTTGGCTTCGGGAACATGTGTCCATGCGTTGGACGAAGTAAGTTGGGTGGTTTCGCCAGAAGGACGGTGAATACCAGTTTTCCTTGAGTAGGTGGTTACGCTTCCCGAAGAATCCTCCCAACGGCCCGCGAGAAGGTTCCCATGAGCGTCGTGGTATCGGGCGGCGCTGCGCTTGGGGGAATTGCTGTGGAGTGTGTCGATCGTGCCCGACTCGATGACGCTACCATCTTGTGAGCGAATCTCAAGAGAGAACGTTCGATGAGCGGCTCCCCTGAGAGGGATCGCGCTGTCCGCTTTACGTTGAGACTCAGCGAGAAGTTCTATCGCCTGAGGTTGAACAGGAGATTTGTGTTCAGGTTGGCTGATCCAAAGAGCCCCGAACGCGATCAGACCGACTACGGTAGTAGCACCAAGCACACTCAGGGGCCAACTAGAATCAGACCTCGCGAACCACGAAGAGAGTATCGATCTGACTCTCCGTACCAGCGCGGGCTCTCGAGTAGGCGTTGCTGACGTATGTGTCTTGGGGTAGACCGGCGGGCGCAACTCGTCTTCATGCGCCCAATCGTCATTGAGGGGTTCGAGAATCGGATCGTAATAGCTCACATCTACGATCGGCACTCCACCTCCAAGATCGAGTTCGAGGGAGAGAACTCGATCATCACTCAGAGCGGCTTCAGCTTCGAGTTGAATGACTTCGGCCGCGTCGTAGTTCTGAACATCCAGGCACAATAGACGAACTCTCTGTTCGCTTCTCACCTCAATAAACCGCGGTATTGACGACGAGTTGAGCTTGATTTGGAAGTGGCTCTTCGCCGAGGTAATTTGCTGGGCGCTATAGACCTCGCCGTCAATCACCAGCTCGAGATTCCTCGGACGGTGTTCATGGACGTCCCGTGCCTTTTTCCGCATTCGGGTCAACGGTTCCTGCTTGGCACCTGAAGACCGTGGTGGTTCACCGTCATTAGGATCGTTGAAATCCGAGAACCATGGAGGAAGGCCTAGTAGTCGAAGCAAGTGGTTTGCCCTTTCAAGACATGTGCGACAGCTCGCCAGGTGGGCGACGTCCCGAGTCGTCAACTGTTCTTGAGAGTCTGAAGCATAGAGTTGCTCGAGACGGCCCGGAGCGAAACAGGCGCCTTCCGGCTCGGCGAAAATGCGCCGCTTTAGCTCGGCGAAAAGAGCGGTCGGTGACTCGGGAAGAAAACGCCGCGAGAATGAGCTTGAGGGGCGGGCGTTAGACCCGAGAAAGTGGAGCCCCTCTGGGCGTGTGAGGAACGCCTTCGCTTCGAGTCTCCCTGTTTCGGTCAGCTTGTAGACGGCAGCACTTGAAATCTTCAGCAGGCGTACGATCTCGGATGGATAGTAGTTGAGAAAGAATCGGAATATTAGAACACTCCCCGCACGAGATGTCTTGCGGCGTAGACAACAGTAGTCGCAGATTCCCGCGAGATCGCTACGAATATAGAGAAGGTTTGAGCGGTCCACGGATGTGAGGGCAAACTCCGCCGAGTCGTAGTCCACCACTTCAAGGCTGCTGAAGGCATCGCGCCCCTTGCTCTCGTAGTTTGAATGCGCCAAATGTTGAAGTGTCCGGTGAAGGTAGCCTCGCAAGCGGTCTTCGTCGTCCAACTGAATGTCGGAGGACGCCTGGACAAATCGGACATAGCAATCGTGAACCAGGTCCTCCGCTTCTGTACGCTCACCGCGAGAAAGTCGAAGGGCGCGGCGGAACAGCCATTCATACTGATCGAGAAAGACCTTTTCTCGATCCGCCGCTCGTTCCACTCGATGAATCTTGTGTGAGCCCAAGATTGTCCCCTTTACCTTCATCTACGGATTGGAACGCGTTTTCTGATGTTTTGCGAACACTGTGTACTCACACGTAGGTTGCTCGCGTCCGTCCTCTCTGGCTCCGCAAGAAGCGACAGTTCTGCAAGATCGTGAACTTTGCAACTCGAAGCAGTGCTCAGCCTCAAGGAAAGATCTATTTCGTCTGCTCGGGTGAGCAGGAGTCCGCGTCAGGTGAGGATGGAATGCCGAGCCTTAGGAGAGGGCGCACCGGTCTTGAAAGCGCGGATGATCCGGAGCAACCAGGCTTGCACCAGGAGGAGAATTGGAATCGGTTACTGAAGGCTGTTACTGGGCCGCTGCCACGCTGGTCACCGCCAGCCGGTAGCCCTGTCCCCGGACATTCTCAATCAGGTCCTGGACATTTGCCTTTTCGAACTTTTGGCGAAGGCGATAGAGAATCGTATCGAGCGCGGATGTTTCGCGCCGTACGTCCTTCCCCCATGCGATCGCGAGCAACTCTTCGGAAGTGAAGATCTTTGACGGACTCGCTGCGAGGGCGGCCATGATCTTCGTCTGCTGCACGCTCAATTCGATGAAAGTAGTGCCAACTGCCAGCTGCCTCTCCTGGCGGTCCACCTTGATCTGATTCGTCGCGACCCACCGCGTCGTGGGCGATTTTGTCCCAAGTAGTCGCTCATCTCGTCGGAAATGGGCTTGAATACGAGCCAAAAGCACCCGGAAGGATTCGCCGCGCTTGATGATGTATTCGTCGGCTCCTGCATCGAGCGATGCGGTCATGTGAAACTCACCTGACATCACGGAGTGGACGAGTATCGGCACATTGATGCCGGCGGCGCGAAACTGCCGCACTAGCCCGGTCCCGTGAGCAGGGTTAGGACTCCCCTCGTTTTCCTCTTTCAGGTTGAGGTCGAGGATGATCAGATCGAAATGGGTCTTATCTACCAGATCCTGGGCTGACTCAACGTCTCGGGCCAGCTCAACGTGGAATTTGGCCCTTTCAAGCTTTCGCTTAATTTCGACACTCATCTCCAACTCGTCATCGACGAGAAGCAGCGATTTCATAGAACTCCGTGCGGGGGAGTCGCAGTCTGGGTCAGGATCGAGCGGGATAGCCGATGCAATGCGCGTTGCCTGTAGTCGGATTATATCCGCAACTGGCAAAATACTACGCTTCAAGTATGCCAGTATTGCCAGAATCTGAGACACACTTCGGTGGCGCTTTTCAAAGATTTTTCACTTGTGCACACGCCGTTATCCTCTCAGTTCCCGGAGTCCGTGATAACCATGCGTTTCAATCAAAGACGTTTGGGGCAGGACTAAGAGCGGTGACTGGAAGTCGTATGAAAAGCGAGGCAGTCGCGCCCCGAAAATTTGGCACTGGGTACCGGCTGTGACCAGATTAGCGCTTTTGCGGTGGGCCGGCCGATGGGACAATTGTCTCAGGACTAACGGTCGCGGTATTTCTTTGGGCGCCGGCGATTGCCTTCTGCTTCGAGAATCTGTTGAATACGAGTCCGAGGCATGATCTCAAAGCCAGCCTCCCTTTCGATCCGCTTCATAACGGTCGACGGACTTAGGCCAAGGACTCCGAAGAGATTGAAAATCGCGGCCAGGGAGGCATTGCGGGTTCCATTCTCGATTTTTCTGATCGAGGATTGGTCGTAGCCGGCGAGGAATGCCAGTTGATCTCGGGACAGGCCCAGTCGATTCCTTCCCTTGATGATCACAGCCCGAACCGCATCTTGCGGGGTGATCGTTTGTCGTTCGCCCTGAGCCATAGATCAAGCATGGCCGGGCGGGGACAATTGTGCTGGGACAATTGTCCCACAGAATCGCAATCGATTCAGCGAGTTAGATTCTATGCGGAGTCGCTCATCGAATCGCTAAGCCCTATCTTCGAATGGCAGGTCAGAGTCCAGACTTCGCCTTTGACCATCTGCGCCGCTGCGCCTCCGCAATTCTGGCGCGGGCCTCCGGACTCAGGGTGCGCTTCTTTCGCCGCGTGGCCGGTTGCGAGGGGCTGTTTCCGGCCAGGAGCTCACGGACTTGCCTGAGCCGGTCGATCTCATTGTCAATTTCGAGCAGCAGCTTCGCCAGATCCATGCGCCTGATTCTAACGTGGATTCATTATTCCCGTGTGGAGAAGGGCACAAGTTGGCGCGCGCATACTGAGCGCAAGGCACCAAAGAGGATGTCAAAGAAGAGGGTTCGGGAATGCCGAACCCCCTTTGAACCTTGAGACGATGGAGAAGCCCGGCGCTTCACTCCCCGGAAGCCCTGGAATTCGGATCGTCACGACAGGTAGTAGCAAATCACTTCGCCCCCGCTCGGAACGAAGTGGCGCATGCAAGTATGTTTACCAGTCAGAGTCGCCAATTGTCTACATTTTCTCGACATGGCTTTTTCGAAGCAAGGAATTGCCGTTTGGTCGACAGACGCTCCCACGCGGGTAGTCCTTATTAGGTACTTTAACGTGGGTTGGCAAAACTGTCATCTGTGAAGAAAGCCAAGCCCGCAGAGACTCGAAAATCACGCAAAGCGAGGACGGCCAAGTTCCAAGGGGCCTACGACACGCTTTTGGAACGACTCATCGCTGCGCGCGAGAAGAAGGGTTTGACGCAACATCAGGTCTCCAGCATGATGGGTCGCTCACCGAACTTTATGACCAAGTGCGAGAGTGGCCAGCGCACGATAGACGTGACGGAACTGCTGGAATTGGCGCAGATTTACAGCAAACCTGTAAGTTACTTTTTCCCATCTTGAAGCGGCTAGGCGCCCACGAGGCTAGGCGGTCACGATTATCTCTTGAACTTGGCAACACGCTTTCGCTTGAGAAGGCCTATCGCCAGCTGCTGTTCGGAAATGAACTCGAACCCTGCCTCTGCCTCAATCGCCCGCATTGTCGCCGATGGCGTAAGGCGAAGCACGCTGCAAATGTTCAGGATTGCTGTGAAGGACGGGTTACGTTTGCCTCTTTCCACCCTGTTAATGTACGTGCGGTCGTATCCGGTGAGAAAACTAAGCTGCTCCTGGGTGAGTTCGAGGCCTTTACGTTTGTCGCGGATAATGGCTCGCAGAGAGTCCAGTGGAGCGATCGTAGTTTTCGGACTTTGAGCCATCTACCCAGCATCATGTCTGGATGTAGCCAATTGGTCAGTGGCCAATTGGCTACTCGACGACCGGCGACCTGCCCCCAAATAGCTCTTTACCCTTTTGATGTGTTTAGTATACGGACCTCGACTGAGCGGGGTGTGTGATCGATCCATGTTCCGAGCCGCCGCGATGATGCAGCTGGTTGTGTCAGGGCTTCTCCGCCAGATTTACCGGCAATCGTTCGACCGCCGCGTACCGCTCTGCCGCTTCACGGATCACCCAGGCCAGAGAGACCTTCTTGTGGTGGGCGATGTCTTCGAGCAGTTGATACAAGTCGGGAGGGAAGCTCACCGAAGCGCGAACCGCCGTTCCACCGGCAGCTGAAACGACTCCGCCTTTTCTGTGCTTTGAGGACGGCATTGTGCTCCGCGCTGATTCATGCACCACTTTACACCATAATGGTGTAATATTCAATTGAAGATCAAAACGACCTCGTACAGAAAGTTCAGGTGTGCGGTGGCAACAGCTCTAGCGCATGCACAGCGGGACACGCTCTTGCTGAGTCATGCCAACCCCGAAGATAACGAGTTCACGTTGTGGCTGGCGCTTCAGCTTGCCAATGAGGGATATAGGGTCTGGTGCGACCTCACTAAATTGCTGGGGGGCGAGGTCTTCTGGGACGACATTGAGGCGGTTATCCGCCAGCGGGCGGCCAAGGTGCTTTATGTCCTCTCCCGTACCTCAAATACCAAGGATGGCCCACTCAGAGAGCTGCATCTGGCGCAATCACTGGCTCGCAGGGAGCAGCTTAAAGACTTCATCATTCCTCTGCACATCGATGATCTGCCGTATGGAGACGTCACGATTGAACTGACGAGAGTCAACTCGGTGTCATTTGAGAGGTCTTGGGCATCGGGGTTAGCCACCCTCCTCGAGAAGCTGGAACTGGATGGTGTTCCGAAATCATCATCGTTCGATCGGTCCGCAGTCAACCAATGGTGGCGGACACAGTTCAGCGCTTCAGCTGGCATTCGGAGCGAAGAGGAAGAGCTCTGGTCCAATTGGTTCCCGATAGTTCAGCTTCCATCGGAGGTCTATTTCCACTCACTCAGCCGACACGGCATCGGCAAAGTTGAGGCAACGGAAGATCTCCCCTACCCCGCATTCCAAGATGGAATTTCCTTGGTGACGTTTGCCGACGCGTCCGACTTCGAAGGCAGGCTTGGGTCCGGCATCTACATCGCAGAAGAGTCGAAGCCATTTGAAGTGACCAAGCTACGCGAGGAGACCGACTTTGGGAAAAGTCTCTTTCGGCTTCTGCGAATGGCGTGGGAACAAATGATCGCAGAACACCTGTTTCCGATCTACGAGCTCGCCAACAAGGCAAAGAGCCTCTATTTCAGGAAGGATCATATCCCGTTGGATAAGGCCTTCTTCACAGGGACTCAAGGGCAAAAGACATATCGCTCGATGGTCGGATACAGCACGCGCAAGAATCCGACGACAGGTGAAACAAAGAAGCGATACTGGCACTTCGGAGTGCAATCCCGTCCCCTTGTTCATCCGATCTTTCCCTTGGCTTACATCATCAAGCCCCATGTTCTGTTCAGCAACGACGGTTCGAGCCTTTGGGAGAGCAAGAAACGCTTGGCTGCTGCTCGCCGAAGTCAATGCAAGGATTGGTGGAACGACACGTGGCGCGATCGAATGCTTGCCGCAATGGCACAGCTTGCCGACGAAGACGGTCTGATACGGGTGCCTCTGGGGAGCAACCGCTTTGCTGAGGTTTCTTCGAAGCCTTGCCTCTTTACGAGCCCCGTGGCCTACACCGATCCGCAGGATCTTGTGCCTTCCGCTGATGTTGAAGAACCTGTCGACTACGGTCGCGACGAAGACGAGGATGACGTCTTCGAAGATGAGCAGGAGGCTGTATAGCGATGAGAAACCTGCTTCGAATCGAGGAACCCCTCCTCCTGTTTCGCCACCAACAAGCACTCGAGGACCCACGCGACGGCCTCACCCTCTTCGGCCCTCTCGACCCCGGCAAGCCATATGGTGTACGCGCTGGTGTAATTGGCACGACGGCTGGAATCGCGTCATTTGAACGGTGGGTCAAGTGGGTACAAGGACCGGTCCTCACCGCGCCTGCTCAACGCGGACGTCCGCCGTTCCCCGGATTTTCCGCCGCATTCCGGACGATCTGGGAAGCGATACCCCTTTTGCGCGTAACGGTAACGGACGAGGAAATCGATCGTTTTCTCTATCTCGACGATCCACATCAGCGCGTATACGGAACGGTGAGTCTCTTCGCCGAGCGCATTCTGGAAGCTAAGCGTGAGGAGGAAAGCAAGCCGGAAGTCTGGTTTGTCGTTGTTCCGGATCGAATTTGGAAATATTGCCGGCCAAAGTCCTTCATCGAGCCCGAGATCAGGCAAGCGGCAATTCGCATGTTCAAGGGGCCGCGCAAAGCGAAAGAGTTTCTCTCCGCCGGCTCCCTCTTCGCTGACATGGAGAAGGATGCGCTGCCCTACGCGTACGAGGAGCAATTTCACAACCAGTTGAAGGCCCGTTTATTGAAGGACATGGTACTCACCCAGATTGTCCGAGAGAGCACGATCAGCAACGTGGCGCGGCCGAGCGATCCCAATGCTGACAAGCGACAAGTTGCGCGGCAATCCGAGATCGCCTGGAACTTGTGTACCGGCATCTTCTACAAGATCGGTGGCCGTCCGTGGAAGGTTGCCGATATCCGGGAGGGTGTGTGCTACCTCGGATTGGTCTACAAGAAAGATTCAACCTCCGGAACAGAGAAGAACGCCTGTTGCGCCGCGCAAATGTTCCTCGACTCTGGAGACGGCATCGTCTTCAAAGGAGCTCTTGGTCCGTGGTACTCTCCGGAAACCGGTGACTTCCATCTCAGCTATGCGGCGGCAAAGGAGCTCGCTGAGGTCGCTATCAAAGCCTACAAGAAAAAAGTGGACCGTCCTCCCAAAGAGATGTTCATACACGGCCGCGTGCGCTTTGAGGAAGAGGAGTGGCAAGGATTCGTCGATGCCGCCGGCAGCGAGACGAACATGGTTGGCGTGCGCATCCGCGATGAGAAGGATCTCAAACTTTACCGCAAGGGGTGCAACCCGATCCTGCGAGGACTCGCACACATCAGAAGCGACTGGAGCGCCCACCTCTGGACGAAGGGCTGGACTCCTCGGTTGCAGACATACCCCGGTCGAGAAGTTCCCAATCCGTTGCTGATTGAAATCAGCCGCGGCAAGGCGCCAATCGAACTTGTGATGCGCGACATTCTTGCTCTGACGAAGCTGAATTACAACACATGCATTTTTGGCGATGGCGTTCCCATCACTCTGAAATTCGCCGATGCCATCGGTGAGATCCTGACCGCCGGTCCAGTGAAAGATGTCCCTCCACTGCCGTTCAGTCACTATATATAAGGCTACGGGCGTTCGGAGATGAATGGTCCGCACCGGGCCTGCCTAACAATCCGATCCATCGAGAGGAATGAACGGTTCGCCCATTCCATGGCGGATCTCGAGACAATCTGAGCAGAGCCGCAAAGTATCCACGCCTCCTGCTGACCGATGCCTGGCCGGCAAATAGTAGACTTGTGCCGGATCGTCGCCGCAAATGGAACAGACATTTGGATTTCCTGCCAATTCAAGTACCCTGCGCGTCATCATTGCCTGGGGGAGATCCCACCGTTCCAGGACAGTGAACCATTCGGGCGAATGCGGCATGAGGTGCGATGACGCTTGCTGTGGCAAGCGGCCATTTGCTTCGAGCCATTTGGCAGCGATATCCACGCGCGTGCGATGAAGAGATGCGAGATGTTCGTAAAGGTCCAGCATGACCTGGAAAAACTTCAAATCGGACTGCAACGTAAAAAGCCGATAGCCACCCCGGTTGACGAAATACCGATTGGGTCCGGCCTGCTCATTTTTCAGAACGCTCCAACAGTATTCCTCGACCGAATCTGCAGGTCCGGCGCTTAGAAGCTCGAGGTCATACTGCCAGGGATTCTTCTCCTTCTCGATCGCCCAGATCGAGAGATAACCTGAAATCTGAAGCAATTGGCAGAAGTCGACATCGTCTTCCGGATGCTGTATCAAATGCGCGTGGATGTCATCGAAGGTTTGAATCGTGGGATTATGTCGTCGAGCCCCAAGGAGGACTGTATTGATTGCGTCTCGCATCCGCTGTGGAACGTCCTCGATATCCTCCCAGAAAGCGGCTTCCTTCGCCGAGACCATAACGGTCGAGTTCCCAACCGGTACCAAGAGAGGGCTATTTTTGATGTCGGCTGGAGAGCAATAGTTTGGATCAGGCACGAGAGCGATGCCGGCCGACTCGAAGGCTTGAGCGACGAGCCGGGAGCAAAATTGCTTGCTGGTCCAGGTACGTGCTCCTCCGAGAGCAGTTAGCACGGCTTCTTTTGTCGAATACTCTGCACCGACTTGGCCGCGTACGTAGGTGACGATTGTGGCGAGTTGAGTGGGGGAAATGCCGCCTCTGGGGCGCATCACATGGACGGCACATTCGTCCTCGAAATAGAGCCGCTGCGTGTTTCGTGCATGAACACCTTCCCCAGTTGCGTCCATGACGGAGCGATCTTCCACGTAGACCATAGCGTGCGAGATGTCGCTACGAGTTGCAACTCTGATGGTTTTGCTGACGGCCGCGGTTGTAGTTGTGAGTATGATGTCTCCGGGCGCCAGCACAGCATCATTCAGCCGCCTCAGCCCACTCAGCTCAGTTTTAGTAGACGGAATCATCGTCATACCTGTCAGCAAATGTATAGCAGGTCCCGCTTTTGTTCCGCTGAGTCCTCTTCCCCGCCTGGTTACCGTTGATGAGCTGCGGACGTAAGATCGATCGACAGAATCGCCCGTCACTTCCTGCCTGCGGCATGATCGTGCGAAGCTAAATTAGCTTCTTCCTTAAGAACCTCTCCGCGAAAGGCTACCGATGGCGGACTTTGCGGTTCGCGACCTGCTAGGCGCTCACAACTGGTCCCGACTGTTCTTCACTACCTATGCGCTTAGCGTCTCGTTCTTTGAAGCGGTCATTTTAGACGCGATTGTCCGCCAGCAGGTAGACTCGGCACTCATCCTCGCGGATGAGGCAGGCGTTCGAAGCGCGATGAACGAGTTCGGCGCGCAGGGCGTGGGCCGTTCGTACGATCTTGAGCCTGTCGTCATTTCCGGCGGCTGCTTCCATTCGAAGCTTTTGGCCCTGCTGTCCCACGATGAAGCCCATCTCGTTGTCGGTTCCGGCAATCTCACGTTCGCCGGTTGGGGTTCAAACCTGGAATGTGCAGAGCACTTACATCCGAGCTTTGCTGCAACTGCCTTTCTCGATGCGGCAAACTTCCTCCGACTGCTGGCTGCCTCTCCTCGCATTAGGCATGCTGCCTCTGAAGCGTGCGTTGAACTGGCGGACGATCTGGCCGGACGTGCCGTGAGCATTGCTAACCACAATCCTTCGATTCGATTGATTCACAATCTCGACCGCTCGGTTTGGGAACAGTTGGGGATGGCCGCTGCCGACATGGGCGGGGCGCGGCGCTTGACCGTAGTGTCCCCTTTCTTCGATCCAGGCGGCGTCAACGCTTTGTGTCTGGCATTGGGTCTATCCCACGCCTGTATCCATTCACATCCTGCCGGCTTCGTCGCGGGGACTGCGGGCAGCAATTGGCCTTCAGGAGCGTCGCTCGGTGTGGCGCGAGCGGTAGAGGTCGATCATATCGGCTCAGACGATCGAAGACTGCACGCCAAAATGTTTGAGATTGTGTGTCGGCGCGGCCGTCTGATTCTGTCTGGAAGCTCGAACGCGACGGCGGCGGGCCTTGATGCCGCCCGCAATGTAGAGCTTTGTGTACTTCGTATGCAGACTGAGCCATCGATCCGCTGGACAATGCGTCCCTCACAACCACCGACCTTGATCGTCGAGATCGAGCAAGGCTGCGATGACAGTAAGGAAGAGTTCGCGATCCTGCGTGCCACGGTCAGCGGTGGCGCGCTCGTCGGCCAGGTCTTGAATTCTTTCCCTGAAGGCCAAGCTGAGGTGTCATCGAGAAGTGCATTGCGCTGGTCGACACTAGGACGGACGAGCATTCGCTCCGACGGTCGGTTCAGCCTGAAGCTCAGGGACAGCTGGTCTATCGCCAGCTCCGGGCAGCTCCTGGTTCGAGTCGAGAGCGCATCTGGCTCGATTGCGCAGGGGTTTGCAGCGCTTCCAGAGCTTCGCGAATTGGCTCGACGGCTTGGCAGATCCGCGCCGCACTTCTTCAGTTTGTTGCAAGGACGTGAGACCGTCTCGGATGTGATTGCAATTCTCGAATATATCCAGTCGCACCCTGAATTCCTGCCGGAAGTGCCGGCTCATGCCTCCGGGGAGCGCATGGAGAAAGAGGCGAGTGAGGAGTTGGTGGATGTTGCCAAGACATTCACGTTGGGTGACTCGCAACCGCACAATACGCATTTGCCATTTCAGTCGGGAGGCGCGGAGAACTTTTTATATTCAGTCCTCGCAGCGTTTCGCGAGCGTCGAGGCCCCATCGACTCTGCGACCGACAAGCAGAGGGATAGCAACAGTAGTGACGATGATGAGGGATCGGAGGAGCAATCGCCCGATGAGACCGCCGAGCAAACCGCAGTTGCCACGAAGACACTGGACCAGCTTCTTGAGCGGTTGATCGAAGTCCCCGCCGAGGATCGGCAGCCTATGCGTGCCACCGATATAACGCAATACGTATGTGAGCGGTTGAAACTAGAACAATACCTGGTACGGGCGTACGTAGACAGGCTGGTCCGCGCGTTCGTGCCGCCCCTCCCCGAGAGAGAAGATCAGCTCGTTTATTCTGGCCTCGCGCTGCTCTGGGCGAGCCAATTGAACGGTGCGACTGACTTGAGAGCGAGAGCACTACGGCGGTTGATTCTGCGCGTAGGGTTGGAACCGGGTTTGGAGTTTCCGTTATCGGCCAGGTTAGGCGGCTTCGAGCGACTCCTTCCGACCCCGGAGGGTCTCGGATCACTCTCGGTCGCAGCCGCAGAATGCCGGACCATTCAGGAGGAAATGCGGCTCTTCTGGGCAAGTCCCGTTCCTCCTAGAAGTGACGAACTGCCGCTACTCAGCCGCTCGGAATATTGGCACTTATTGAGCAATGGCCATTTTTCTCGCGCCGTTTTCAGGATGAGCAAATATTCGGATTATTGTCCCCACTGTTTTACCAGGCTCTCTGCGGTTCAAGCTTCGCAGTTGAGGACCTCGGGGATCGGCACATGCAATGCCGGAAAGCTCATTCTTTGTGAGGAGTACTAGCGATGCCACAGCCGACACTAGTCGACCTCATCGAAAATGCAGCCGGGTCGAACGAGCCGCGATCTGCTGCAGAACTTAAGATCGCGACAGGTGGAGTCGACCCGCTCGGCCTTCGTCAAATTAACTTTCAACTCATGGACCTGGTCTTGCCGGGTCTAAACAATGTCGCCAGACACATCCGGCCTTACACGGTGATTGCATGGGCTTGGAGACGCGCGGCGCACTGCGCCCGGGCGACTGGCAGGGCCGTCATCCCAGACACTGAGATCGTTGATTTCGTCGATCGTGTCGAGGTGCTCTTCACCTGGTCGCAGTTACTTCGAGATGCAGGCGCCGATCTGCCCGGACGCGATTTTCTCTCGCATCTCAAGAACCGTGAACGTTTCGCGTTTGGTGGCACTGCGTGGAAGAAAATGTGCACAGCGCGCCGCTATTCAACGGCATTAAGCGCACCTGTAAACTACGGTCCCGCAGTCAAGTTTCTGGGGTGGATCGAACCCACAGATAAGCGCCGAATCTTCAAGAGTTCTGACAGAGTTCAGGCAGCCCTCGATGCTTTTGAAAAAGGACTCCGAAAAGACATCCACCATCCCGCTTTCAATCGGTTCGGCCCAGTTGAGGTTACACAAGATGAAGTACTGCGATGGTCCGACGTTTGGGATCTTACGGATCCCACGGATGAGGAAAAAGCAGCTATGCGGGCCTCCTTGGACGGAGTTGAGGGTAATTCCGCGCTTTCGCGCGCGTCGCGCTGCATTGCAGAGCAGGTGGAGTTCCGAAAGGGTAAAACCGGTGTTGCCGAAATTCGAAGTGATCTGTGCGGCGTTCCAAGTGCATTCCTGCCGAGTCCTGAATTGGCTGATCTGAGCGCACACTGGCGCAACATTCAACTACGTCAGCTTTTTCGGTTGTCTCTGGAGGCAATACTGTATTGGGCATCAGCGATGACCAGCGAGCGCCCGTATGAAACAAGCGAGCTGGTTCGGGCCTTCCTTGCGAAAGCGGGCTCAGCTCGCACCGCCTCGAAGTGGCTGCACATCGATGCCGATGACGAAGTTGATATCCCTGAGTTGCTCGAGACGCTTCAGGCCTGTCTATACCAAGGTCCTGAGTCGGGCAAGTTAGCGGTACAGATCCGGCGGAGTCTGGCGGTTAGCCTTTTTGAGAAGTGCGAAGACGTTGTCACGCAGAACCGGGAGCGCCTTCCGCTTTCGCGCGCCCGCGAAGAGATGGAGGCACTATCGAGCCAATCTTCCTCGGTATTCTTAGAGCACGTTTTTAATTCCTGGGTCTTCGGCCAACATGTCTATTGGGCAATCGGACGTGGTTTGGGAGACGCGAGGAGCCGAGGGAAAACGATTCTACGGCTGAGAGTTGTTCCCGATGAGGGCGGGTGGACGCTCGCTCCTGGTGCAAATGCGCGGTCAGTACCCCGGGCCACTCCGGATCGTCTTGAGACTGCTGTGTGCCTGATGCAAGAGGCAGGAATGATTGGCGCCAAGAGTCAGTGATCTATGATGCGAATGCTGGCCAGTTTCGCGACCTGCTCCAACTCAAGAAAGCCGGAGCCCGAATTGACTTCGATCGCGATCGGTTCGGCCCGCAACGCGCCTGTTCCGCATCGATCGCCAAAGAACATGTACGCCCACCCGATGCCTCCTAGTCTCGGTCGCCACGCCAGACCGTCGAGCATTGGCAGACTCTCGTGAAGAAATCGCCCCCAGGTACGCGTGTTCGGATATTCGGAGGCAGGTGTGTGAATCAGTTCGCTTTCGGTGAGAGAGATGGAACGGCCAGGAACCGGAATCTGCCGAAGATGCGGATTGGTCAGATCGAGGACCGTCAGCTCTCTGAGAGTCTCCAGGTGGCTATAGCGCCAGTCAGTTAGTTGACTCCGGATGTATGCAGGAGATGGCTCATGTTGAACAGCGTGGAACACGCTTTCGAGTGCTGCGGCCTGGAGGGTGTCCGCGGCGTAGAGCGTGGGCACATTCGAAGATGGATATCCCGGGAACGGGTTGAACCTCGAGCCGTGTTCGGGAAGATCGATTCTCTTACCCGTGTTGGGATTGAAGGAATCGGCTGGGTACGCCGTGCCGTGAAAGCGGACGAGTTGGGCCCCCACCTCGATCTTCTTGGTCTGGACCGTCAGGCGAGGGTCTGCATCGGCGGGTGCCTGCGGGCAATTAAAAGACATCGGCAGGGTGCGCGAATGCCTGCGCAAGGGAGAGAACCCGGTCGGGATTCGTTTTGATCAACTCGAGCGGCTTACGTCCTCCGATATTTGCATTCGGAGTCGTAAAGAAGAACGCAAGCTCCCAACCCGTAGCATGCTCGGGGAATGTTTTGATGACCTCGCCCACAATAGGAACCGGCATTCCGTCCTGAAATTGGAACTGCGGAAAATACTGCTGCGCTTGGTATCGTAGGCCGAAGATTCGGTTTTCCCTCTGCCAGCGCGAGGCAATTGCGGCGCGATTTCTCGCTGTGCTTGTGCTCTGTGTCGCAACCTCCGCGGAAGTCCAGGAAGGATAGTTCCGCATAAACTCCTGGCGCCATTCCAACGTATCTCGCGCAATCGCGTTCTCAACCTTCTCTTCTTGTGGCGTGACGAGCTCTTCGATTCTGGCAGGCGCGGAAACAGAGACTGACGCGGCCGGCTCGGTAGCGTTCTCCACGAGCATCACCAAGGGCAAGTCGCGAAAACGCGGAGGAAGTTGAGGAAGGTTCAGCGACTTAAGCAAGGTTGGACCCAGATGGGCAGTCATGATGTAAACGCCCGGAAATGCTTGGACCCTTTCTTTGAGGTCTTTTTCCGTTGCCCTGCCAAAGAAGAAGCGGACATGCTCGAATCTTTTCGCTTCGAACAACTCGAAATTTACTCCATTTGCGCGCCCGATGAAATCGGGAATCTGCTCCAGCGCCTTCCACGCCACGCGGTAGGCTCTTAAGAACGTCTGCACCGCAACCAGCACATTTTGCTGGGGCTCCGCCAAGGGCTGACCATACACAAGTACCCCATAAGCGGAGCCTGAGCTGGCTCTGTTCTTTAGAAGAGGGGCGACAACCTGCTTCATCGCGCTTCCTACATCAAGCGTTTGAATGCCCTCAGGCTCGAGCACCGTGGCCGATCCGAAAGCGGTGGAATTCAGCATATCGTTACACCCGTTATTTACATGATACACATGATTCTAGTAATGTCAATGATGCGGAATCTGGAACGGACAACCCATGGGAGCAAAAACTAGGAGATCAGCATGACCGAAAGCGGACACCATTTTCTCGCGCCTCTTGGGGAAATCTTCGGCACTAATCCAACGAAGCCTTTGTTTCACTACACCACGATTGCCGGGCTCCGAGGGATTATCGAATCGAGGACGATGTGGGCCACCGATGCCCGCTTTCTCAATGACTGGTCCGAAGTTCGCTACATCGCTTCAATAGCCGGTAGCAGTCTGGAGAGGCGAAGGGATCTGGAGCCCGAACGAGGCGATGATTTGCGAGCGCTGCACGCAGGATTGAACCGCTGGGTTCAATCACACTACAGATCTCACGGAGTCTACGTCTGTTCATTGAGCGAGAACGGGAACCAATTGAGTCAGTGGCGTGGATATTGCCCCGATGGTGGGGGAGTCAGCATAGGATTCGACTCCGTTGATCTTCACACATCCCTTTTTCTCCATGGGGTCGTCACGGTGAAGGTCTGCTACGAAGCCGTGCGACAGCAGCAGATTGTGGACGGAATATTGGACCATCTTCTTCACGATGAAATCTCAGAGGCATACATGGGCGCAGGCCGTCTGGAGTCCATGCAGGAGGAGTTTCTTCAACTGCTGTCAATGTCTGCTCCGCTGCTCAAGCATCCAGGGTTCAAAGAGGAGGCAGAGTGGCGACTCATCTATTCCACTCCGACGTATCTCCCGGTCTTTCGACACATCGCTGGGAAATACCCCGACGTTTTCGAGAATCCGCCGTCACCGCTCAAGACAGAATATCGCGTAAAAGACCAACGATTGATTCCATACGTGTCCCTGCCGCTTACTGGAAACTCCCAGGATCAAATGGCCTTTGATTCCGTCATTCTCGGCCCATCGGCGGAGCCGGAGCTCTTCGAGGAGACAATGAAAGGTTACTTGCGATCGGCAGAAGTCGTCATTCAATCAATGACATCTTCTGGAATTCCATTACGGGTGCCCTGAGCCCTGTCCACCAAGCCGCGGCTTGAAACCACGTGATGAGGAGTGATCGCGCTCTCCCGCTCCGAATTCGAGCGAATCCGGATTCCCTCGTCGACGGCGGCTGCGCCTACTTGACTTGCACGCCGTAGACGGACTGCGACGATGAGTACACCGCGTGATGACACTGATAGACAACATTCTGGTTATAGCGGGCCAGAGCGGCGAGGTCGTTGGTAAATGGGATAACCCGGACTTGCTTTTGTCTCGTCCGATACAGCTCAAGCACTCCGGGGGGAGGCTTGAATGGGAGATTTAATTCGTGAATCGCCGCAAACAGATAAATGATGAAAGCGGTTGAAGTGAGATTGAAGCTGAATGACAGATGAGGCTCTTGGGGTAATGGATTTGAAAAGCCTCGATCGGAAAGCAGGCATCTCTTGTCCGCGTGTTCGCCGCCGTAGCGATAGACACACACCATCGGAAACCCTGAGGGTCTCTCGAAGACCGCTTTGACGGTGCTCTCCATGAAATTCGGTCCCCCGGGGATGGGCTGCAACATCATCATGAACAACGCGGCCAACCACATTCGATAGCGCTCAGGATCGATGCCCAGTTGTGCACAGAGATGAGCCTGGTGTGGCTTCCGTCCCGTGAGTACAGCTTTGTATTGTGCTAGAAGGTCTGGATCCGTGGGCTCGAAACGCAAGAGGTCGCCGACCGTGTTCAGCACCTTCTCAACCGAGAATGGGTTCCGCAGAAAGTTCATAAACTTTGCCACGAAAATCTCCAGGATCTCCCGTTTGAGATCCGTTGAGCCTCCGTCCAATTTTCGTAACAAGGAGGAGGTATTGGTTTCCATATTTGCTTCGTATTGTTGAAAAAGTGTCTCGAAGTTCAGGCGCAAAGCGCCGGTGGGGATCACGTCGAAACTGAAGAGATCTCGAAGGGCAAGGGTCTTGGAGATAAGTCTTCCTTTGGCGGAATCGAGCGAAATGGCAAAGGTCTCTCGATCAACCAGCGTGTGGCAGTAGATACGCTGATTCTCCGGCGCCGCATTCGGGTTTAGTGAATTGAGGCGCTGTTCCACTTGAGAGACATAGTGTTGATTCGCAGTATCATTCGGGTGCTGAATGCCCATTTAGTCGCGAACCTCTCCTTCTAGATTCGGCCAACAGATTCCTTTTCACCATACCGAGAGTTCAACAAAGGCGTAGACAGGTAGTGCTTCCGTAGCTCCGAAGCCTCGATGGAATTCACGAGGTCTGAGCTCTTGGCGCCAATTGCGAGCAGCGTTTGCGATTTCGGACTGGATCTCAAATGTTCTTGCAGCGAATCCTAATGGGCCTCGACGACCAGTTGGAAAATGATTGGGCGGTGTTCCGGATTGGCATTCGGAACGGGCGGTCAAATGGATATCCCATCGCGGTCTTGTCGGGATATTCCAGACTTTGGAGACCACAATAGCTGATCGATGTGCAGCACTCTGGATGGTCCGGCATGATCAAGTCATCCCCGCTCGAACACAGAACGAGGAGTCGGAAGTCCATTCCTTCTCTAGTGCCTCGCGGAAGCAATACGGTGTACGGCCACCCGCAATCACACCATGCCTGCGCTTCGCGGGCCCGCGTCGCCCCATCCTCGTTGGTCAGGTCATCAGGTCGCAGAGCCGGCTTTCGGATCACGGACGACTGATCTGCAGAACGAAATACCACCACCCGCCCGCCAGCGCCGATTTTGGACGCGAACCGGTCCATTTCAATCCATGCTCTTCGGTCCGCGGACTCGGATTCCGGCGCCAGGAAGATCCTCACGGCAACTGTCTGATCGTGGTCATCATCGTTCTGCAATCGGATGAAGTAGTAGAAGTCGTCGTGTGAGAGGTATTGGATCGTCTCTTCCACCTTCTTCCCGCCGTCTTGTTCGAGTACAATTTTGCGGGTCAACATCTCTGTGACAAGCTCATCGGTTGTAGTGATGGTTTCGCCACTTTTGAGTTGAACGGAGCCGTGTGAGAAGTCATTGTGCCATTCCGCCCCACCGAACGCGGCCGCAGCAAGGTCGTTGTAGGCTCTGCTTCCGAACTTATGGCCCGCGATCGAGGCGGGCAGGCCGTCTCCGAGACAAAGGATGACGTCCGAGACGCCGCTCACATCCTTTTTGCGGATTGTGACCTTGGGACCGACGGAAAAGTCGTAAGCAGAGAGCGTCTCCTGATAGGAGAAGTAGATGTCGTCGATCAGCTTGTGCCAACGAAAGAAAATCGGATCCCTGATTGCCGTCGTTGTCGCAGCCATCACTCCATAAGGAGCGATGTTGTCGTACAGCATGAAATGGATATGGCCGTCATTATGAAGATTGCCGTAGAGAGGATGATTCGCCGGCGGATTGGTGTCGACGAAATCGACGGCATTGATATTGGCCTCGACAGTATTGCCGAGATTGTCAGCATTGACAGCCTTGCCCCCGGCCGAAGCGTAGGTGCCGGTCGTGGCAGCCACCATCGCTGCATTACCAAAGCTAACCTGTTGAGATAGCTTTGCTCCAGGCCGGATTTTGCCCCAATTCGGGCCGCCAGTGGAACTCTCATCGAGCGTCAGGTCGGAGATGGATGCTCCCGCGGGTCGTGCTCGGAAGGGATACGGTTTTTCCCCATCCCAGAGCTTGAGGGGTCCGGGATCGTAGCCTTCCGCAATCGGAACGCGGAATTGGGATTCTGTGTAAGGGGTCACGGCAAACGGGTTCACTCGCGCGTGTCCCAGTGCGAGGCGTTCTGCATCGTACCGCGCGATCATCTGTTGGTGCATGTAGAAAAACAGCTCCCCATGGCGATCGCCAATTGGATAGCCCGAGGCGGTTGGCGCAGGCAGAGGACTCAGGCTCGTGGGGTAGACCAGGTGCCAATGCTCATGGTGTTCATTGATCAATGGATCTTCGCGCCAGTAGCCAAGACCATCCGGGGGAGTTGGGCCTGGGGGAGAAGTTCTAGATCCGGCAGTGGATGCCGCCAAATTGGCAGAAGAGGAGGACAGAACGAGGTCCGGTTGGCGCATCTCAAGCGGCTTGATCTTAATCTTGCTGCGCCCCTGGGGATTGTGGGTAAGGAACAGCAGCACTGAATACTGCACGAGACCAACGACCGACTCTGCTCTGAGCGCTTCACCTATCGCCCCAATCGCTGCATCGAGACCACTTTCATTGGTTACCTGATCGAAGCGATAAGCGAGTTCGAGCGCCTGGCGAAGATGCTGGTCCACAAATGCGCTAAACAGGGGAGGGGGCTCGCCGGGCAGCGCCTCAAGGAATTGTCCGCGGGGGAGGCGAAACTCAGGGGCGAGTCCGCGGCCAGCCAGTACCGAGTCGATCGTCGCTTGCTGTTCTGCCATTGCAATACTCCCACCACGGCGTTCATCATGCGTTCACGAGACATTGGTCCAAACGGGCTATCAACTTGTGAATTGTCCGGGGGATATCAGTCTGGGCCCGGGGGAGGCAGAATGTCCAGAGGAAGTATCTATTATCTCTAACGACTTCCTGCCATGTTTCCCTTTTCTGGGGTGAATGTTTTCGAAAGATCGAGTTTCCGGGAGTCTCCCGCCGCGTTCAGAGGAGCAGAATCCGAAGCTAAGCGACGTTGATCCGGATCTGTTTCCGGGGCTGGTCTCTATAATTCTTCCTACTGGAAAACTAGCCAAGCAGACAGCTGGAACTCGATTAGGGTCCACTAGATGTGCTCCCTGTATCGTCGAGCTGCCCCAGCCTGGAGGTCTTCTGTGTCCGAGAATCAGCTGGGAACGAGTTCGATCGTCGAAAAGCACGTCGATCAAATGGAACTGATCGCGACCACGTTCATTGTTCCGGCTCTGATTGTCCTCCTGGCAGCAGCAGGAGTGACCAAGGGGTTCGATGTCCTCGGACTACATCTCGATACCGACAACGCCTATGGAGTGGTTGTCGCGATCTTTGACTGCTTGCTCCTCCTGTTCACCATCACTGGCTGGAAGGCTGGCGACTTCTTGAAGATGTGTCCGGAGTCTGAAGCTGGCCGCGCGATAGCCGCCGTATTGACTCACAAATGGTTCCTGAATCCCTTTTGCTACTCAGGAAGGGGTGTAGCGAGCGCCGTAACCTGCGGGGTCGGGTCAGGGCTACTGATAATGATCTGGTGTATCGGTCTCTGCAGCCTCCAGTTGCTTTCAACTGTGACACATGGCAGAGGCGGTGTTGAGAAAGTGCTCTTCGCCCTCTATTTGATTTTTGGAGTCACGTCAGCTCTCGGAATCGTTCGCTTGTTCAGGCTGATCCTCCAACGCATCGATCGCGCTGAAGACACTTCTGACGAGTTTGTCCCGTTGACGGTATCTGACATTAAACTCAACATCGTTTTGAAGTCGGCGTTTGCGGTAACGGCTATCATCGTTGGATTTTGGCTGTACTATTCGTTCGCCCACATTGGAATCTAAACGAATGCTTAAGTATCCGGCGAGTCGAAATTGAACGTCTGACAAGTGAGTTGAAGACAAGAGCATGCCACTTTTTGAAGTCTCGACCACACCGGTCGGTCAACGGCCAAAGCAATTCGGCGAATCTAGCTACCTCTATTATCGGGATAGCGAACGAGCATCGGTAAGGGTGTTGCGCGATCTGCTGGAACGGTGGTTCGAGGAAATACCAGTACAAGAAAGACTCGACCTGCAGCAACGATTTCGTTCGCGGAACGCTAGTCAGCATCGCTCTGCACTTTTCGAGCTCTTTCTCCATCATCTGCTGCTTCGTTCGGGATATCAGGTCAGCTTCCATCCCGAGATACGAGGCGTAACGACCCATCCCGACTTCCTGGTTAGCCGTGATGGGCAAGCGCAGTTCTATCTCGAGGCCATCGCGACGTCGGCTTCCGAGAGGGAGGAAGCTGAAGAGAATCGGCGCAATCGGGTCTATGACGCGCTGAACAACTTGCGTTCGCCCGACTTTTTCCTGGCTCTTCACATTGAAGGTGCTCCCGAAACCTCACCGTCGGGTGCTCGACTACGAACGGATCTCACGCGATGGCTTCAAGGACTGGATCGAGATGCAATATTGGATAGTTACATTGGCCAGCGATATGACGAAATTCCTAAGTATCCATGGAATCACGAAGGCTGGAGTATTGTGTTCGAGCCGATTCCGAAGAGCGACGACTCAAGGGGAACGACAACAGCGAGGCCGATCGGCCTCACGGCGCCGACCTGTGCCACGCAACTCACACTCGATGAAGAGTTGCGGGATGCGGTCATATTCAAGGACCGATACGGGAATTTGGCCCTCCCGTTCGTCGTCGCGGCGCAGGTTGTGAACGAGTTCGGAATTGACGAAATCGCCGTGATGGATGGGCTTCTGGGGCAAGAGACCATCTCGGGTCGGAGAATACCGAACGGTGCATGGACCTCGAACAGAGGCGCCAGACATACGAACATTAGTGCGGTAATGGTATGGCCAACGCTGGATCCATGGCATGTCGCGCTCATTGAGCCAATCCTCGTCCATAACCCTTGGGCCACACATCCACTTCCCAATGATGCGTTCAGCCTGACACAGCGTATCGTCGATCGACAAACTGGTAACCTGGTGGTTCAGCAGGGCACCGGGATGCCGGAACTGCTCGGACTTGAGCCGTACTGGTTCCCTGATGACTAAGATGGTGATTCGTCGGATGCCTCGTCATTGGAGTGTTTACCTGCCGTCGCCCGAATAGAACGTCAGGTCTCACACGGCTTATCGTGAGAAACCATGTGATCGGAGAGAGACTTTGACGGTCATCGTTGCATGCCGAGCGGCAAGCGGAATCATCGTCTTCGGCGCCGATCGTCAGATCACCGCTGATGATCAGATTCGTTACGGAACGAAGCTTTCGTTTCATGCCTTCCAGAACGGAAGAGCATTGATCGGGATGGCCGCGCGCGACGTCAACGTTGGATTTCAGCGCAAGGTCGAACTATTCCGAGCTATGCGTCATGTGAGCCTCGATCAAGATCCCGTCGAAGTGATTCAGAGGAGAATGACAAATACGGGTGAGAGTACGGACGCGGAAGTCCAACTTTTGTGTGCGGTTGCTTCACGCACCGTTAAATCGCCAAGGCTGTTGGGGATCTCCGATAAAGAAGTTTTCGATTTTAGTGAGCGGAAGTTCTGCTGTATCGGCAGCGGAGATGGCGCAGCTCTCGCCATCCTGAAACAGGCCGACCAACGCCTTCAGACTTTGCGTGATGTTCAGGTTGCCGTCTGCGCGTCTGTTTGGATAGCAAAAGAGTCCGACCCCCTTTGCGGAGGGCCTACTGACATCTGGTGGCTCACTTCCGATCTAGGTGAAGAAAAGCTTGGATGTGAGTGCATCCGAAACTGGGAAGACTACTTCAAGAGCTCATTTCCGAATGTTCTGGCTCGATGGCTGGAAGGCGCTCAATGAATCAATAGTCTAGCGAAGATCGGATATCATGCGGCCCCGCTTCTCTGGATCGGGTTGCCTGCTAGTTTTGAGCGCTAAACTTGTGGAATCATGTCACACCCTTCCTGGAATGAGAGCTATGCCTCGGGAGAGCTTCCCTGGGACACGGGCGAGCCGGAACCGTTGCTGATCGAGTTCGTCACCTCGGGTCGCATTCAACCCAGCCTGACGCTGGAGGTTGGTGCCGGTACGGGGACGAACGCCCTTTGGATGGCTGAGCGCGGCTTCAACGTCCTGGGCATCGATGTTGCCCCGCTCGCGGTCGAACGAGCCACGCAGAAACTGGATGGGCGCGCTCTCGATTGCCGTTTCCAAACCCTGGACTTTCTCACCGGCGCTCCGCCCGAGGATTCCTTCGAGTTCGTCTTCGACCGTGGCTGTCTTCATGTCTTCGATGAACCGGAGGAGCGGGGCCATTTCGCCGCACGGATCGGGACGACCCTCGCTCCCGGAGGGCTCTGGCTAAGCCTCATCGGCTCGACCGAAGGCGGCCCGAGGGAGTTCGGGCCGCCGCAGCGCTCGGCCCGTGAGGTCGTTCTTGCCATCGAACCGGCTCTCGAAATTGTCGAACTGCGTGCCGCCGAATTCCGCGATCACGGTGCCAAGGCTTGGTTATGCTTATCGCGGCGGCGGCTTTAGGACGGTAGCGAGCCCCTCTCTCGTCTTGCCGCCCATGCATTTGCTGAGTTTCTTTGAGATCTTCAGGAGGCTGGCTTGCGATCTTCCGAATAGTGCACGTGGACAAGTCGCCACTTTCCCTCTTCTTTTCGGTAAACCTGGGTCTCGACGCCGTGCGTTGTCACCGCCGAGCCGTCCTTGCGCAACGTGGCCTGAAAATCCCAGTGGAACTCCGACCACGCGGAATCGCCATTCACATAGATTGCCACGTCATGCATCTTAAGATCGCGCGCCGAGAACATGCCTCCCATGACAGACTCAAAGACATGTTGCTCAATCGCGTCGAAGCCGTGTTCTTCGCCTAATGGATAGATAAACGAAACATCGGGAGAATGGGACCAGATCTGCGCCAACAACTTGAGATCAACCGTGTCGACAGCTTGGGTATACTCCCCGAGCAGACGGTGAATCGCCGCGCCATCCGCGGCCGCGGATCCAGCACCAGCTTGGCCACAGGCAAAAGCCGGAAAAAGGAAACCAACGGCCGCTATAAGGATTCGGGCGCGCATGCGTTCCCTTTATCTTATTCCCAGAGAGCAGTGGGGGTGGTGGCGGGACTTGTACAGGGGATGGCAACGACTGGCGTACCCGTGTATGTTCCGCTGCCGCACAGTATCGCGGAAGATCTTCGCAACGTACCGCCCGGCCCAAACCGAATCCTCGGTACTTCTTCTGGAGTGGCAACGGGAAGCAGATCGCCCTTCTCGAAGAGAGGCTAGGCTTCATTCTCCTTGTGCGCAATTCAAAGAGCGTGGAGCTGACGGAAGCTTGCCGAGCTGACGTCGAAGAGGCCCGTGCAAGCCTTCTCCATACGGAGAAGAATCGAACACCACCTTGCTCTCATCATCAGGCCAAGACTCCCTGGGACAAAGATCGGGCGACTATCCCTCGTTTCCGCGGCCCGCGTTTGTCCTTCGAGCCGACTATCGTAGACCTATCTGCTGAAGGGCTCGTTTGAGTCCATCTATATCCATCCCCGCTGTCCGGTAAACGATGCGTCCCTCCGCATCAAGCAAATATGTTTGGGGGAACTCCTCGGAAACCTTGTAGTTTGCGAAAACACCGGGTCTTCCGAATTCCCCGCCCAGTGCGATTGGAAACTCCAAACCTGCTCTATGGGCATAATCGGACACTGTCTTTGCTGAGTCTCCACGGTTCACCGCCACAATCGTGAAGCCCTGTCCCCGGTATTGTTCATATAATTTTTCGAATTCAGGGAACTCAATACGGCATGGGGCGCAGTTGTAGTACCAAAAATTTACTAAGGTTGCCTTCTTGCCTTGCAGCTGGGTTGAGAGCGTCAGTGGCTTGCCCTCCGGCGTCGGTAACGTGAAGTCTGGAGCCTTTTCTCCAATCGCAAGCATGCCACTGGAGATCGACGCTGGTTCTTGGCCGGCAACGGGCACGAAGTGAAAGGACCTGGCCGAATAGGTCACGTTCACATGCACGTTGCTCAACTTTGCTTCGAATACCCCGGACTTTGTCCCCGAACTGAATTGCACGATAGTCCGTTCTAATACATCCCCGAAAAAATAGAACTGAGCCTTGTACTCGCCCATTGGGCCATTTCCGTGGGCCTGAAGAACACGAAACTGCCGCCCATCAACCGACTCACTAAGGACGGTGTCTAACTGTTCGGTCGCATTCGTAACAGTGGCGAATGGATTGAGGCTTTGCCCGAAGAAGAAGCGGAAAGGAAATCCCCACCAGGGCGTGTCTATCTTTTCCCCGTGCGGGTCGATGGGCTCCTGTGTATAGCTCTTGTCGTCTGGGGCAAGGTACCGAGTCGTCCCGTCGGAAGCGAGCAACCGTAATGGGTAGTCTCCGGTCAACTTGATCAGGGCATAGTTGGGCTTCATCAAACGGATGGTGCCGCTCGCCGCTTTCGTTCCGGTGCTCGTCTTCCAAATAAATTGGATGTCCGCATTCAGGGTTCGTTGGTTGTGGGCAGCCTGAGACATCTTCTGAACGAAGATCTGCGCCGACTCCTGCGCCTCACAACTGAGCGTTACGCTCATTGTCAACATAACGGCAACCGCTAGTCTCCACCAGATTTCTCGCACGATTGTCTCCTAAAAGCATACCCACTTCGTCGGCTGCCACTAAGGAGAGTAGGCTCTCAGGGCTGCTCCCTCTGAACTATTCGGCGAACAGGCTGCGAGCTTCGGTGACTGGCCAGGACTAGAGATGGAGGGCTTGAATTGCGGATGTCCGTGAGCGACTCGCGATCACTTGCGAACCATCCGAGAGCTCAATCGTGAATCGGCGGTCTGTCTGTACGGCTCTATGGATGTGATTCAGGTTCACGATATTGGAGCGATGCACTCGCAAGAACGATTGAGGATTGAGCCTCTTCTCAATCTCCCGCAACGGGATATGAATCAGGTATCGCTTGCCCTTCAAGTGAATCGCTGTATAGTCATCGTCGGCTTCGAATCTCAAGACTTCGGAGGCGAACACAGGCAAGGTCTGACCGCGATGTCGCACAAAGAAACGCTCCAGATACGCGCCTTGCAAATTAGCGTCGATACGTTCTTGAATCGTCGGCTCACTTTCAGTTGACCCGAGCCTCTCTGCAACCCGATCGATCGCGACGTTGAACCGCTCTGCTTGAAATGGCTTCAGAAGATAATCGAACGCTCCCAGCTCAAAAGCCGTAAGCGCATAGGTGTCGAATGCAGTTGTAAAGATAACCGCCGGATTCCTCTTAATTCTATGTAGAACCTCCACGCCGGAGCATTCCGGTAACGAGATGTCGAGGAGCACCAGATCGGGAATCAAATCATCGATTAACCGGATGCCGGCGAGACCATCCGTTGCTTCCCCAACGAGGTCGATGTCGGAACGCCTCGCAATAAACGAACGGAGAACGTTGCGAGCAAGAGGTTCATCCTCGACGATGAGCGTGCGCATCATGGATGGTTATCTCTCCCGACCGTTTCGCCAACCGATAAGTTCTCTTCGTCGGACGCGTCTAACGGAAGCACGATTGAAACTGCGAATCCACTTCCGGGTGTTCCTTCTATTTCAAGCGTCGCCGCCCCTTTGCTGTATAGCATCAAGCGTTGCCGCACCGTGCGAATCCCTGTACCAGCGGCGGTTAAGGCTCGCGCCGTCTCTGCTCCGACCCCGTCGTCAGAGACGACGATGGATAGAGCGTTCTGTTCTCGCCTAGCGGTCAAAGTCAAGGTTCCTCTTCTGGATCGCGGAGCAATTCCATGCCGAATCGCGTTTTCAACGAGGGGCTGAATCGTGAGGGCGGGCAACCTGCATTGCAATGCTCCGGGATCGATACAGCGCTCTACGTGTAGACGGTCGCCTAGTCGAAGCCTTTCAAGCGCGAGATACGCCTCGGCAAAATGCAACTCCTCGCGAAGGCTCACATCATCTTCGTTCCTTGCCGGATCGCTTCTTAGCGCGTAACGCAGCATATCGGCTAGTTGTGTGAGGGCCTTCTTGGCGTCCTCCGTGTTCTGATCCATCAAGCCCAGAAGCGAGTTCAAAGTATTGAATAAGAAGTGCGGATTGAGCTGCGCGCGAAGGGCCGCCAACTCAGCTTTCGCCTTGAGTGCTTCCGCAGCTTCACGCCTTCTTTCTTCCTCACGCAGGTTCCGGTTGACTTCCGAAACATAGGTGAAGCCTGCGATGTTTCCATAGACCATGAGGCCGCTGAAGAATTGCCACTGAAGAGCGTACGAGCTGAAGTGCCCGAAGATAAATTTGTGAGAGATGAGCGCGTTACCGAGACTGCTGACCACGAGAACGGCAATCAACCAGGTGAGCGAATAAATCGCCCCGGAGAGAATCTGCAGTGGGTAGAACCAGGGACGGCGATGGAGCCATGGGATTGCCTGACACCATCGCAACGCGGCCAGGCCCAAGAGGAAGGCCGGAGCGATGTTGTAGAAAGTTTCGACTGCGGCTGCACGGCGCAGCGAAGGATTCGCGGCGAACAGAATGTAGTAGCTGATGGCGTAGGGGGACCATGCGGCACTGTACAAGATCCAGAATCGGTAGCGTTTCAGCATCGCATCCCCTTTCTTATTGTGCTCGCTCACGGACCGTGCATGGAAGACATCGGCGAAATCGGCAGTTTGGTCGGTGAATGGGATGAGCTAAGCCCGGTCTTACCCTTGACGCTGTCTGGATAGAATCGTTCTCGCCTCCGTCGTCAACCCAGGTTTGCGATTCATGCGAGATGCTTGCTGAAGAGGTCAACCACGCTCTGGGGGCGGTATCGTCGAAAAACCGTCCAAGGTTCAGTGCATTTTCACGAGCAAACTTCTCACTTCGGGGGACCAACGGTGACACGTACCTACCAGAAGAGGCTCGACAATTGAGCGGAACTTTATTCCCCCCGTCTCCGTACAGGGAAGGAATGGAGGGAACGGAGAGGAATGGTCGTCGCTCGTTTGAAGGCCGGGCTTAAAATGGCGGTCCCTGCCACCGTCTTTGCCATGCTCTGTACATCTTTGCCGCTTGAGCGCAGCTTGGCAGCCCAAACTGGTGAACAAAAGGCAGGAGAGATTAGAGAGCGAATCGTCCAAGTTCAGACCAACGACAATGTTACCGATGCAGGAGCGCTCTTCACTCCGCCGAAAAACGAGGCCAAAGAAATCGCAGTCATTTGGGTACATGGAGCGACGATTAATTTTTATTCTCCAACATACGTTGCGATCAGCCGAGCCCTGGCAAATCGCGGTTTCACCGTTGTCACTGGGAATACCCGGATGCACGATCTTGGGAACGACGAGGCATGGCCAGGAGGAAAGCGAATCCGTGGTGGCACTTATTGGGGAATTCCCAGCGAACAAGTACGGGACATAGCAGCTTGGATCGACTTTGCGCAGCGTCTTGGGTTCAAACACGTCGTTCTCGTAGGCCATAGCGCGGGCGCGAATGCCGCACGTGAATATCAAGCGAAGACACAGGACCCCCGCGTCGCGGGACTGGTGCTGGCTTCAGGAGACGTCCGTCCCGACACCAGGATTCCGCCCCCTGAATGGGTCTCGAAGGCAAAGCAGGACATTAGTGACGGAAAACCGGAAGAACTGGTGCAAGGCCCCTTTCTGAGTGCCGGCACATTTCTGGATCTAGTCAACAGACCACCCGGATTCAAGGATTTTTTTGGAGCTCTGAGCAACGATGCTGGTGTCAGTCGTATCCAGTGTCCACTGCTCGTCCTTTTAGGAACAGACGGAGACGTTGGAAACGAAGAGGATCTGAAACAGATCAAAGCATCAATTGAACGGTTACCTACTCACCCAAGTCGCGTGGATACTTCTTTGATCCAGGGTGCCGATCATATGTATGACGGGCATGAGGACCGCGTGGCCCAGGTTATTGCGAGCTGGTCCGACACACTGCTATCAGCGAACGCGGAAAAAGGCGGAGCTCCCAACAATCCATAAGCAAATAGGAATACCTCGATAAGTGCCTCATACATCGCCAATTCGCTCATCGAGCGAATGTGGATAAGTGATTCGGGCTGTCAGTGCCAGTTGAGAACTTGCATTGGGCAGACAGAATGATGGAGCGACAAGCGACCGGCGTTCGATTTCGGACATCCGTTTACGTGAATGAACAAGATGGGTGAGTTTGTGCCCTATGAAGTGAGGCGTCTCTCTGCCGATCCTGATTCAACTCTGCTTGAGTTCCTTGAGAGCACCAATGATGCAGCAGCAAATTGTGGGCGCTGGGACCGGCTTGCTCTTGAGGTCGCAACAACAGCAGTTGTCTCCTAGGCGATTCGAAATGAGACTCTTGCAGTCTTGGGACGCGTCGACTGGAGCCGGGAGAGTTCGTGAGCGGAGTAGAATCGGGCAAGGAGCATCGCATGGATTACCGGAAAATCAACGTCGAAATCGTCGTATTCGCGGATGAAGCCGATGCAGTTGTTGCGGAGCTGAACTCGGCGATCGACCGGATGGAGGATGCGCACACCATTTTCGGCGGTGATATTGAGGCTGTCCCGATCGAGAAAAGCGTCGCGCGAAGGAAATCTGCGCTCGTACACACTCTGGCTGCAGGTGACGCAGTAGTGGCTGCGGTCAAATTGGCAAGCGACAAGATTGCCGGCGCCTACAGAAGAGTTATTTGACCTGACATGGTTCGTCAGATCGGAACCAAAAACGACTGGGCGTTCGGTCTGGAAACACGATAAGAACTGTGCGCGTCAATTGAGAAGGACCGCCGAATTCCTCTCATTCAACGGACCAGACGGTACAGTCCTTCGTCGCCCGCGTTAGGTTTACGAACTCTCGTCAAGATTTTGTGGGCAAAAAGATCGAAAAACAAGTTCCGTGCCTTCCAGCACGCACGCTGCTCCGGATCAGAATCGAACCACCCGAACGGTCTACAATCCCGCTCGCCACCCAGAGACCCAGCCCGGTTCCATTCTCACCTTTTGTGGTAAAGAATGGTTCAAAGATGCGAAGTATATTCTGCGCAGGAATGCCCATTCCGTTGTCGGCGATGGTCACCCTAACACCCCGAAGCGATCGCTTTTGCCAATGGGCGGCTTTACGAGCCCGGACAGCGATGGCGCCCCCTTCTTCGACGGCCTCTATTGCATTCAGGAGCAGCGTCGAGAGTACCTGGCGAATCTCGCCTGGATAGGTCTTGATCGTCGTACTGCCCACTTGGTATCTCCTTGTGACATTGATCCCCTTGGCATCAATTCGCTTGCGATAAATGCCCAGGACGTTGTCGATCAATTCTCCTAGATCAACGTTGGTTGGGGAGACCGACTCTCTGTAAAAGCTCAGAGACTGTTGAGTAAGATGGCTCACCCGGCGCAGTTCGCTCTCCGCCATCGCCGCATGTGCCTGACCCTGTGCATCCAACCCGGGAGTTTGCGCCAGCATGCTTACCAAATTCGTCACGGCTTGAAGTGGGTTATTTATTTCATGAGCCAGTGTGGCCGCCAGCCGCCCCGCAGCAGCCAGCTTTTCCGATTTGATCAAAGCAGCTTCCGCCATCTTGCGCGCGCTGATGTCACGTGCGATTTTCGATGCACCCACTATCTGACCGTGCGCATCCATGAGCGGTGAAATAGTTAAGGAGACGTCAAGCAACCTCCCGTCCTTGTGCCGACGGACCGATTCGTAGTGAGTGATATGCTCCCCGCGACGGATGCGTTTCAGAATAGCTGCTTCCTCGTCGACCCGATCTCGCGGCATCAACATCGTGATGGGCTGCCCGATGGCTTCCTTCTCTTTATATCCGAAAAGCAGTTCCGCACCGCGATTCCAAGTCTGGATAATTCCATCAAGGTTCTTGCCAATGATAGCGTCGTCTGAGCATTCGACGATGGCAGCCAGCCTTGCGAGGTCCATCTCTGTGTTCTTGCGTTCAGTGATGTCCTCGATGGCCAGCAAAATCATCGGCTGCGATTGGTCTAATTGGACGAGTCGTCGCGCGTTCAGAAGCATCTTCCTGTGGCCGATGCTTTCAAAGTCGTGGTTCACTTCAAAGTCCGTTACGATTTCCCTTTTGGGCAATACTCGGTCCAGCAACTTGCGTAGCTCCGGGATATTCCATTGGCCGTTGCCAAGCTCATAGAGCATCCTGTTGACGGTCTGCTCTAATGAAACCTCGAAGGTGCTCAGAAAAGATTCATTCACCGCAACCACTCTCTGCCCGTGGTCGAGGACCAGCAGTGGCTCCCGCACCGTGTCGATGATGCCATGGAAGAATGCCGCAGATTTCGCCAGTTGTTGGTTGGCAGATTTGATTGCGTGGATGTCCTGCACCGCCAACACCACGCCATCGATCTTGTTGTCCTGCGTCCGGTAGGGCAGGATGCTCAATCCGTGCCAGTGGCCTTCGAGGTCCCGCACTTCGCGCTCGATCGGCTGCAGAAGGTCCAAGACTTTTGCAATCTGCAGTTCGAGATCGTGAGATGTCATGTCGGATGCTTCGATATTGAGCTTGATATCGGCAAATGGTCTTCCGAGATCGGCAGGACGTGTCCTGAACAGGTTGGACTCCGCCGGCGTGATCCGTCGTATGTGAAGCTGTCGATCGAGCATGACGACCGGAATCCGCGTGCTGTTCAGAAGGTTCGAAATGTCGTTGTTCAAGTCGTGCAGCTCGTTGTTCTTGTTATGGAGCTCAGCATTCAGCGTACCCAGTTCCTCGTTGGCCGATTGCAGTTCTTCCTTCGAGGTTTCCAACTCCTCGTTCGTGCTCTGCAACTCCTCATTCGCGGAGAGAATCTCCTCGTTAGCAGACTGAAATTCCTCTTTTAGCGAGTCTTCGGATTCAATCGCGGAGCGCAGGGCATCGCGCGTACCAGCAAGCTCCTGGTTCAGTCGTTTGGATTCCTGATCATTCTCTCTGCGGCCTTTGGTTTTGCGTTCAGAAGTGGCATCGAGGGCCTGGGTCCATTGCGAGGTGACATCATCGAACAGAACCAGGAAAAAGTGCTTCTCCCGGGACTCGTTCTCTGTCGGTCTCTTCTCTCCTAGCGGCGTTATCGAGAGGTTCAGCATCCGCTTCTGTCCGCTCTCGAAGAACGCGATGCCGCTTTTTCTGGCGATTCCACCCTTTTTCTTCGCACTGAGAATCAAGGCGCGCAGCTCAATAGCCAGGCCATTCCGCGCCAGTTTCAAAACATTCACGCTGGGTCTGCCCGGCGGAGGCGCAAGATACGGCGCTGTTTGGCCGCGGAACTGGACAACTTCCATATCGCGGTTAATTACCACGCCGACAGGAGCGTGTTCCCGCAATACTATGCGGTCGGCCTCGGCCTGTATATCCACTTCATCCTTGTCGCTCGGCTGGACGTCGCGCACCTTGCCGGGGATACTGATCCCACTTTGCAGGGGATAATAGCTCTGGACAAAGTCGTAGTGTAGCCGTGATGCGATGGGCTTCTTGGCATAAATCTTGTGCTTCTTGTCCACCGTGGAGAACAGCTCGGGGAATGCGGAGACGCTTTCCGAGCTACCCAATATAAGAAACCCAGAAGGCTTCAACGCATAATGCAGGATGGGAATAATCTTCTTCTGCAAAGCCGGCTGGATGTAGATGAGCAGGTTGCGGCAAGCGACAAGGTTCATCTGCGAGAAGGGTGGATCGTTCGCCAAGTTTTGCCGGGCAAAAACGCACATATCGCGCACTGCTTTGTTGACGCGGTATCCACCCTCCACCTTGACGAAGAAGCGCGCGATGCGCCCCGGCGAGATCTCGTCTGCGATGCTTTCCCGGTAGACGCCGGCGCGCGCCTTTTGAATGCTTTTATCGTTGAGGTCGGTGCCGAAGATCTGCACCTGGAAACTGGAGGCTCGGTCACCCAGGCACTCCAGCAGGATCATGGCCAACGAATAGGTCTCCTCGCCCGTCGAGCATCCCGGCGCCCATATCCGGATCACGCCCTTGTTGCCCTTGTCCTTCACGATGGCTGGAAAGACCTGAGTTTTCAAAGTCTCGAAAGCCTCAAAGTCGCGGAAGAAGCTGGTCACGGGGATGAGCAAGTCGTCGTACAGCTTCTGACCTTCTTCAGCGTGCTCCTTCAGATAGTCGGCGTAGTCTCGAAGTGAGTCGATCTTGAGCAGCAGCATGCGACGCAAGGCTCGGCGGTGAATCGTGTTCGGTTTGTATTGGCTGAAGTCGACGCCGCTTGCCTTACGGAGTTGAGCAAGGACCGCGCTGAAATCTCTCGCGTGAGAAGACGGAGCTACGGATTCATCCAGTTCTCTGCCTTGTTCCTCTTTAGCTGACTCTTCAACAGCAGGCTTCTCTGCGCTTAGATCCTCAACATCTTGTTTTTCCGCACGCACGTAGGGATGGTGCTGGATACGCCGCAACTCTGTCGCTATGTCTCTTGGCGCAAGAATGAAATCGGCGCATCCGGAATCGATGGCGCTTCGCGGCATTCCATCATATTTCGCAGTGGCCGGGTCCTGGGCGAAAGTGATGCCCCCTTCCGCCTTGATGTTCTCCAAGCCCGCAGTGCCATCGGCGCCTGTGCCCGAAAGAATGATCCCAATGGCGCTCCCTTTTCGCTCCTCGGCGAGAGACCTCATGAAGAAGTTAACCGCGAGATGCTGCCCCGCCGCTTTGCGCCGCGGCGACAGTTGAAAGACGCCGTCTGACAACGCCATCAGGGAATTGGGCGGAATGACATAAACGTGGTTGGAACGGATGGAAGCACCCGATCGGACCTCCTCGACTGGCATCGTCGTAGCCTTCGCTATGATTTCCGTCAACATGCTTTCGTGGCTCGGGTCCAGGTGCTGGATCAGCACGAACGCCATCCCGGTGTCGGACGGCAGTGCATGGAAAAATTCTTTGTATGCTTCGAGGCCCCCCGCTGAAGCTCCCACGGCGACTACAGGAAAAAGATTCATCACCTTGGCGGTTTCTTTCCGCTTGCGCGGGGGGAGCGCGGAGGCTGGGGTTTTGGACGGACGGGATTTCATCTTCGCTTTGCTCCTGCTTCTCTCGCTGTATCTTGCAGCGCGCGAAGTTCTGAATCCCTATGCCGAAGAGACTGATTGGCCTGAGGATATCGTACAGAATCCCTGGGGGCAGGGGGCCGAAAGGAGAACGGATGGAAACTGACAGACTTGGCAGACAAGGGCTGATGGGATCACGGCACTCCCCTGCCGTGAGATTGGTTCAATCGGGGATGTGCGGAACTGACAAGGGCGGATTGCGGGAGCGTTTCGAGGCGTTTGATACTCACAAGACTCCTCCAGCGGTAGGAGTCATCAGCCTGGAAGGCGGTTAAAGGTGGACACCATCACCCACGCGAATTGGAACTATAAGCTTGATTCATAAAGCCTTACTTGTCAAGACACAACCTCTACGGGCCTGGTGAAGGACAGCAAATCACAAGCTTGCTCGCTCAGGAGTGATTGAGTCTCGTAAGCGACGGCGTCACTGCGATGTGCGCTCCCAACCAAAGTTCCGGAACATCGATTGATCAACGTATCAGTGGTTTCGATATCGCCCAATATCAATTAGCGCTCATCAAAAGGATTTAAGCTCCTGCGATCTTTGCTCGGTATCGGAGCACCGTTAAGTCTCAGGATGAACCTTCGCCGCAGGCTGAAATCGAGATTGACAGGTGTTTTACAATTCGCTATGCTCGATCATCGATATATCGATCATCGAGCAGAGCATGCCAAAGCGAAAACTCGACCCTCTGCCCTCGGCCGCGTTTCAGATTCTGCTTTCGCTCGCCGATGAAGACCTCCACGGCTACGGAATTATGCGAAAGGTGGAGGGACAAACGAACGGTCGCATGAGGCTGGGGCCCGGAACGCTTTACAGCTCCATCCAGGCACTGCTGGAAGATGGCCTGATTGAAGAAGTGATTCGGAGCAGGTCTGCGCGGGGTGGCGATGAGCGGCGCCGTTTTTATCGCATCACTTCGTCCGGTCGAAAGCTCGCACGCTCTGAAGCTGAGAGGCTGGCCGACTTGCTTCGCGTAGCACGAGCCAGGAAGATTCTCGGAGGCGAATATGTCTGAGAGGATATACGCCTGCCTGCTGCGTCTCTATCCAGCTTCGTTCCGCGAAGCCTACGGCGATGCTGCGATGGAGCTCTTCCGCGAACGCCTCGAAGATGAACGAGGATTCTGGTTGCAGTTGCAGCTCTGGCTCGATGTGCTGTTCGATCTTGTATCGTCAGTTCCGCGAACACACCGTTGCAGCCGGCGGGCGCTCGTCCACGGATCGGCACAGAAAGTTTGCGGGTCACCTTCGTTCGATGTTCTGGAAGACGCCCCCCTGCGACCGAGCGCAATCCTTTTCGGAGGCGCCCTGGCTTTAGCCGGGTTGAGCGGATTATCTGTGCTGATCGGCCGCACTGACGCATACAGGCCGTTGCTTGCAGAAACGCACAGTGCAGTCGCATCGCGCCGATTGAATTCACTTTTGACGGGAAAGCCCCCGCTACTTGGCTCCGACGACGACCCGGATCAGGCTCGAATGGCCGGTGTTCCAGGAGAGCCCCAACCTCGCTCAAAACCGCAACTGATCGAGGCACTCTTTCTGGTCGCGCCTGCAGAGACGAAGCTTGACGCTGCGGAACGCGACCGCGTCGTCGAGGCGGCCGCAAACAATCTCAAAGAGCACTACTTCGATCGAGGCGCGGCACAGAGGATGGCAGCGGCCCTGCTTTCCCATGAGAAAAATGGCGATGACAACTCCACCACGGACGGCTCCGCCTTTGCGGACCTGCTGACGAAGCAGATGCGAGAGGTAGGCAAAGATCCGCACCTGATGGTCACCTGGAGCGCGGAGCCGTTTCCGGCCGGACCACCCGCACCTCCGCCCGGAGCCATCGAGCGCTACCATGAAGCACTACGGCAGAACAACTGCACGTTCGAGAAGATTGAGATATTGCCGAACAACATCGGTTATCTCAAACTCAACTCGTTTCCGGACACTTCCGTCTGTGAATCAACGGCGGTAGCCGCGATGGCGCGTTTGAATAACGTAGATGCGATCATCTTCGATCTGCGCGATAACGGGGGCGGCTATCCCGAGATGGTTTCACTCCTCGCGTCTTATCTCTTCAATCACCCGGTTGATTGGTACGATCCGCGGAGCGATACGAGCGGGCCATCGCGGACGCAATCTCCTGTTCCAGGAAGCCGATTTGCAGACAAACCGGTCTACATACTGACCTCGGGAAGAACGATATCCGGCGCTGAGCAGTTCTGTTACAACCTGAAGATGCTGAAGCGCGCAACGCTGGTCGGCGAGACAACGCACGGCAGTGCACATATCGGCAACTTCTTCCGTCTCGACGATCATTTTGGGATGGGTATCCCGGAGACGAAGCCGGTCAACCCGTATGGAAGACCGGATTGGGAAGGCACCGGCGTTGAGCCGGATGTGAAGGTCAGCGCCGCTGACGCACTGGAGACAGCGGAGAAGCTGTTGCAAAACAATGCGAGTCAAGAAGAACAATAGGGTCGTTCAATCCCTTCTACAAAATGAAGCACGGCCACGGTGGCCTATCTTTGCGGACGACAAATCGCCGAGTCACGTTTCCAGACCGCAGCTGTTCTGGAAACGTGGTTTGGCCTGTAATCATCCACTGAGGCAGGCACACTCTCACCCGCGCAGGTTCTGGAGCAGTGTCATCACGGGCGCGTCGAATTTCCGGTCGGAAATGTCTCGGCAGGAATTGAAGACGAGGCGCAACGGAAGCCTAGATCGCGGTGGCGAAGATCGGGCGGCGCGCTCATCCGACCCGACACTCGCACATCCCGCGAGATGTTATAAAACGATCCGCCTTTGAGGATGTGCTCGCCGGGCCCTCTACCGGCGCCCTGCACCCATTCCCAAACATTTCCTAACATGTCGTACAATCCGTATCCATTTGGCAGCTTTGTCGCTACGGGATGGGTGCTGTCGCTGCTGTTCGCGTCGTACCACGCATAGGTCCCCAACGGTTGTTTGGGCAGTTCTGGAGTTCCTCCGTAGGCAGCCCATTCCCACTCGTACTCTGTCGGCAGCCGCATACCGATCCGGCTGCAGTAGGTTGACGCATCCTGCCACCCGACGCTGTCGACTGGGCGCTTGGCGCCCTTGTAACGCGAGGGGTCGGCATGCATGACCTGCATATATGCCGCCTGGGTCACCTCGGTGCGGCCGATCCAGAAACCTTGGCCGATTGAGACCTTCTCGCGGTGTCGTTCGAGACCATAGCAATCCACATCACCGGGCAGACAGCCCGTGTAGTAGCTGCCGGGCGGTATCCATTGATACGTCAGGCCGTCGCGGAACTTGATCTTGGAAGAGCCGTCGGGTGTTTCGGGAAGAGCAGCGATACAAACCGCCTCAATCACCGCTAGGCCCAATATGCAGAGCCCCCTCTTAAACTCAAAAACCACATTGCGATGTACCCTCCCGCGCGTTGGTGAAACAGGGAGGCAGTCTCCGCCTTCGAGCACACGGCGCGTTTGGCAGCTCCCAGGATAGGTCATAATACAACTTACGCCTCATCGCCAATTCGCTCATCGACAGAATATGGATGAGTGACTCGGCTGTTGTTATCGACGGTTGACATCCCGGATGACTAAGGCCAGACTCACTTCGTGTTCCGCTGGCTCTTGACGAAGACCTCTATATCTCGCACAACATCAGCTTCGTTGCTTCGAAAAATGTAGTGGTCTGCGTCAGCGATTCGAATAATCTGCGCATGAGGAACTTGAGTTTCGAAGGCCTTCACCTGATCTTCCATGGTGCGTCTGAATGGGGGCGAATGGGGGACGTTGAAGATCGCAAGCACGGGAACCTGAATTCGGGTGTACTCTCGCTGCCCATCGAGAACAGCGACGCTGACGGGATTGTCTATAGGATTAGGTTTGGAGAGTTGAGCAAGGTCGTCCTTTCGCTGTTGAAGGTCGCTTTCGACCTTTTGAACCTCTTTGAGCAGGTCGTCAACCTCTTGGGGCTCCCTCGGAAGCGTGCCAATATGCAATCCGACCAGTTGCGTTCGTAGCGCTATGCTGTCAAGGACCAGATCTCCGTGTGTCTCATCGTAAAGTGCGTATGGATACCCGGCATCGATGTATATCAGAGCTGAAACCTTGTCCGGATGACGGGTTCCGACCGAGCTCAGCACCTCACCAGCAACGGAATGTCCAGCAAGGATTGGACGATCAAGCCTCAGAGTGTCGATTACCGCGACAACGTCGTCTCCAAGCCGATCGGCAGAATAGTTTAGAGGTTCTGGTGGCGGCGCGCTCGATGTACCAAAACCACGGGGAGTGATTCCGAAAACGTGATACCTGAGCGTGAGCTTAAGTGCGAAGCTGTCGAAGACGTGCGCGGTGTCGCCTAAGCCCGGGAGAAGAATGAGCGGTTGTCCCGCGCCTCCCCAATCGAGAACTTCCAACTTAACGTTCTTTTCCACGCGGACATAATGAACCTTGTGAGGACTGGAATCGATTTGGGCTTGAACAGCTCCGACAAAACACAAGGCGGCGACGATCAAGATCCAGTTTCTGAACGACTTCAATTTGCACGCTCCCAGGAGGCGAGGTTTAACGAAGCGCAGCGGGACCGACCCTAGATGGCTCTCTCACATGGCCTCATCAGTTGTCCAGCAATCCAACTGCCGAAGCACGCTGTCCTATCTCTTTGAAAGGAACGTCTCGCGCTAGCTATTCGCTGCAGTTCTGCGCACGACTCCGTGCGCCACCGTTCGCAATTGGACAGAACGCCGATGAGTTCATTATCGCCAAGGCGCATTTCCAGGCAATCTCGGTCTGCAAACGTGCGTTCGCCTGTTGTCGCCACGTGATGTTGAAGTTGTCGACGATTCTTTCTAGGAAATCAGCTTTCGCCTTAGTAGCAGGGGCATTGCAAGTTACTCATTACAGATCGGCTCGGCAGACTGTCCGTCTCGTTTCTGGACCTTCTCGGAAGTGCTTCTATCGAGCCTGATTTGACAAGTGCGGCCGATTACAACCACAATGTAGTTCTTATTATGCTTGGAGAATTCGAATACCTCATCCTTACAGTTGCCGCCACGCTCGATGAAGACGCCTACGGCGCTGCCATCCGACTGCAGATCGAGCAGAAGACGGGGCGCCGATGCTCCATTGGGGCACTCTACACGACCATTGAACGGCTGGAAGCCAAGGGCCTGCTCAAAACCTGGATGGGCGATGCCACACCGCAACGCGGAGGCCGCTCCAAACGCATGGTGCGCGTCACGCCAGAAGGCACCCGCGCCGCCAAACAGTTTTACGAGGCCATTACGAAGATCAGCGTCGGGGCGGCCTGGGCCTCGCATCGGCCTGGAGCAAAAGTATGAACCGCGCGATTCTCGATCTCGTCGCGGTTCTGCTCCCACCCTGCGACCGCGAAGTCATCCTCGGCGACCTTGCTGAATCCAGCGCATCCCTCGTGTCTTCGCTGTTCGCAATCATTGGCTTCGCACTCCGTCGTCAGATGCTCTGCTGGCTATCGTGGCAGCCGTGGCTTGCTGCGATTGGTCTTGCTGCGACCACAACATGGTTGCTCATGAGCAATTCTCTGGATGTCGCCCTGGGCGCAATGCAATGGTACCGCGCACCTGCTTCCTGGCATTATGCGTCCCAACACCTGACGGACTTCACGTTCTCTCTTCTGCGGCTTTCTGCGGCTGCATGGTCTGCGGGGTTTGCTGCAGCTCGAATTTCACGCAGAACAGTTTGGGGCAGCATGCTGGTACTTGTTGGCCCCTCGATTCACTGTTTCAGATTGTTCCACGTAGAGACTCGCGTGGGTGATCACATCATCCAGCTCTCGCCATTCGTCCTGTTTCTTTATCTGCCGTTGATGGCTTTCGGCATACGCGCCGGGCTGCGTCGCCTGCGCCCACGCCCCTGGCCGGCGCTGCTGTTGATCATTCCCTACTGCGTGCAGTTGATTCTCATGACGAAAATCCAGCACGGGCCAACCTTTATCTTGTTGACTCTCATCCTGCTCTGGCCATGCTGGTATCTCGTATGGCTGACACTTCCCTCGATTCGCCATAACAAAGAAGCCTACTCGCTATGATTCGCGCTCCTCGCCTATTTGCAATCGCCGCGGCTTTTTTCTTGCTCGCCGTTTCGTCCTTCGCTGCAGACTCCGGCACTCTCGTGGACCGGGAAATTCACTCGGAGAATCTCACCCACAATCTCATCGGAGTCGATCCCACGCGCAAGCTCACCATCTATCTGCCGCCCGGATACAACACCTCCACGCAGCGTTATCCGGTCATCTATTTTTTGCCGAACCCCTTTGGCGGTCATCACGATATCTTCGATCAGCACCACGCCGCCGAACTCTTCGACCGCGCCATTGCCGCCAATCAGATCGGCAAATTCATTCTCGTCTCCGTAGACATGCGGACGCCCTTCGGCAGCACCTGGTACGTCAACTCGCCCGTCACCGGCAACTGGCAAGACTTTTACATCCGCGACCTCGTGCCCTACATCGACGCCAACTTCCGCACTCTCGCCACGCGCAATTCGCGCGCCCTGCTCGGCGACTATATCGGTGGCTACGGCGCACTTCGCTTCGGCATGGCGTATCCCGACATATTCAGCGTCGTCTACGCCATGCATCCCGTCGGCACCGGTTCCGGCGTACAAATGCTCGTTTCGCGCCCTAACTGGTCCGCCATCGCTAACGCAAAATCGCTCAGCGACCTGAACAGCGACGGCTTCACGCCCATCTTTGCCAGCATGTTTCAGGCGCATCTGCCCAACCCCGCCAAAGCGCCGCTCTATTTCGATCCGCCCGCGCATCTCATCAACGGCAAGCTCGTCATCGACTCCGCACAGATGGCCCGTCTGCGCGATAACTTGTTCATTGAATCCCTTATCCCAAAATACGCCGACAATCTCAAATCTCTCCACGGCCTGAAAATTGACTGGCCCCGCAGCGACGGCATATGGGACCATGTCTTCGCTAACGAGGCTCTTACCTACAAGCTCAATGAGTTCGGCATTCCGCACGAAGCGGAAGAGTTCAACGGCACGTGGATGAACGGCACATCGGGCGGCGATCCCTACTGGGACGGCGCTGATAGCCGTGTCTACAACGAAGTTTTGCCCTTCTTCCGCAATCATCTCGACTTCTAAGAATTTCTCCGCAAAGAAAACCCCACTCAGCCCATATCGATTCAGGCTCGCATCCGGCGGTAGCCCGATACAAGGGAACTGGTGATGGCGACTTGGCTGAGAACTTCCATTGCGTAGAACAATGAATGAAAAAGGGATCGCCATAATGGATACTCGGTGTCAAAACGAAAAGATGACGATGAGCCGTCGGGACTTTGGTATCGCAGCTTGCGGCACTACGCTCGCGCTTATGTTGCCGTTGGACACGGCGGCGCAACCTGGCCCTTCGCAAGCCGGTGGAAAGGAGTCCGAAGCGATCGATCCTGCCTCTCTAGTGGATCCGGAACTCTTACCGTTCTTACAGCCATTTATTGCGGCAGCCGCGAAGGAGCCGCATCCGGTTCGAACTCTCGCGAGTTATCGCACCGAATCCGCAGAAGCGCAGGAAAAATATGCTTTCAGCCCGTCGCCTCCTGTTGAAGACCGGACGGTATCCGGACTTCCGGGACAGCCCGATGTGCGCGTCTTTATCGTTGGTGCGGCACCAGGAAAACGGAAGCCTGCGATGTTGCACCTCCACGGAGGCGGCTACATAATTGGTCATGCAGGCGATGCTGTTCCCAACATGCAGAAAGCCGCGACTCGGTTCGGATGCGTGGCGATGAGCGTCGACTATCGGCTTGCACCGGAGACGCCTTTTCCTGGTCCTCTTAATGACAACTACGCCGCCCTGTTGTGGCTTCACCGCCACGCCGCAGAACTCGGTGTCGATCCTGACCGAATCATCGTGGCCGGAGAGAGTGCCGGAGGAGGTCATGCGGCGATACTGGCGATCGCGGCTCGCGACCGTGGAGAGGTGCGTCTACGCGCTCAAATTCTGACTTACCCGATGCTCGATGATCGCACAGGCACATCTCGTCCCGTTCCTCACCATATAGGTGCATTCGTTTGGCGCCCAGAAGACAACCGCCTCGGTTGGAGTTCGATGCTGGGACAACCCGCAGGAGGGGACACCGCGCCCTCCGGCTCAGTCCCAGCACGTGTGGTCGATCTTCGGGGACTACCTCCTACCTTCATTGGGGTCGGCTCTCTTGATCTCTTCGTTGAGGAAGACATGGAGTATGCACGGAGGTTGTTGGACGCAGGCGTTCCAACCGAGTTGTACGTGGCACCTGGCGCATATCATGGCTTCGAAGCCTTCGTCCCAGAGGCCGAGGTGTCGATGATCTTTCGCGAGGCGCGGGACGGAGCAATTCGGCGAGCATTTTCGACCTGAACAAGATAGCTAGATCGTCCTCCGGCAGCGACTCGCTGCTGGATCGGCGCTTCACTATAAGCGAACTCGCGTAGACATCCAGTCCGACCATGAAAATGCCGTCCCGAAGAGGCTCCGCCAAGAATTGCCCCGTGTCACTATCATTCGGCACGCAGAGTCTGCATCGGATCCATTCGCGACCCACGATGTGCTGGTACCCAAACCGCGATCAGCGCGACGCAGCTCAGAAGCATTGGCACCGTCAGAAATACAGCCGGATCCCAACTCTTCACCCCGAACAAAAAGGTCGCTATCAGGTGGGTAATAGTCAACGCCGCACCCACTCCAATGACTGCTCCAGCAAGCGCCAAACGCATCCCTTGCCAGATCACCATATTTCGGATTTTTTCGCGATCCGCTCCGAGCGCCATTCTGACACCGATCTCCTGCGCTCGCTGTTGGACGGAGTAGGCCATCAGCCCGTAAATGCCGACCGCTGCCAAAAGCAATGCCGATACGCTAAAGATGGAGAGCAATTGCATGTCGAAATTCTGCAGTGCGATCGAGCGGGATACGATGTCCCGCATGGTGCGAGTTTCCGAGGTTGGAATACCTCCGCTAGCCTCGAGCAACTGCTCTTTGACACTTGCGTTGAGCTGCTGCGGCTCGACGCTCGTGCGCAACACCCAGTGGATGGGTTCCATGCGATCGCTGATGTCCGTTATGCCGTCCGGAACCTGTGCCTGCGGAACGATCGCCATCGGCTGAACAGTCGCGTCTAGCCCATCGGTCAAAACATCTCCCACGATTCCGACCACCTCACGCGGCCGATCGGCGAACATCGGCGGCATTCCTTTTCCCAATAGGATCTGCTGGCCCAGCGGATTCTGCCTGGGCCAAAACATCTTGCCCATCGTTTGGTTAATGATCACGACTGGAGGCGATGTTCCGCTGTCGTTCTGGTTGAAATCTCTTCCGCGAAGAAGCGGTATCTCGAAGACCGAAAGGTATCCGGGCGAAACAGCGAGCCACTGGGTAGAGCCTGTATTCGGCGCGCTTCCTGCCGGCCGTCCCAGGACATCTACCGGAATCCGATGCACTGCTTGCAAGGGTAGAGAAGCGGTCGTAGCGGAGTTCATTACCCCGGGGAGTGCGTTTATCCGTTGGCGAGCTTCGCGCACCAGCTGCGCCACGGGAGCGGTCTGGTGAAAGCGTGGCCCGGTCAGCGCCATTTGCATTGTAAGGACGTTGTGCGAACTGAACCCCGGATTGACGGACTGGAGCGCGATGAATGTTCGGATAAACAGCGCAGCGCATACTGTAAGCACAACCGCCAGCGCTGCCTCACCGACTACGAGCAACGCTCTGGCTCGTTGCTGATGAAAACCAGTTCCCGCGGCCCGGCCGCTCTCTTTCAAGGCGGTGCTTAGATCGAAGTTAGATGCACCGCGCGCGGGAGCCAGACCGAAGGCCAGACCTGTGAGCACAGACAGAGTCAAGGTAAAGGCGAGTACACGCCAATCCAGCCCGACCGCTGAGCCGTTGACGCCCAGGCGAGGTATATCTCCCGAACTAACCGTCAGGAGCAGACGCACGGCCAGTTCGCCTAGCCCGAGCCCCAGCAAGCCGCCGATCAGCGAAAGCAGCACGCTCTCCGTCAGCAACTGACGGACGATTCTCCCTTGCGACGCTCCCAGCGAGGCGCGGATGGCGAACTCGCGCTTGCGGCCTGAGGCGCGAATCAATTGCAAACTGGCCAGATTCGCACAAGCAATCAAAAGGACGAAACCGACCCCTCCAAGCAAAAGCAGCAGAGAAGAACGTGAATTGCCTACGATGGCATCTTGCAGCGGGCGCACGACGAAGTACATTCGCCGATTTACCGCTGGGTATCTGCGGCGAAAGTTGACCGCCGCAAGCTTCAACTGAGCGTTCGCTTGAATAAGGGTGACACCCGGTTTCAGTCTGCCCACTACTCTGAAAAACGGCGTAACATCCGTGCTGTTGGGATCAGCCTGCAAGGGCAGCCAAAGGTCCGCCCCAAGTTCTGTCTGAAATTGCTGGCCGGCTACGCCGATCACGGTGTAGGGGTCGCCGCCCAACGAAATGCTCTTGCCCAAGATGCTTGGATCCGAAGCAAAGTGATTCTTCCACAGGTCATAACTCAAGACTGCTGTCCGGCCGCCGTTTAGATTTTCCTCTACCGTAGTAAAGGTCCGCCCGAGGACTGTTTGCGCTCCGAATAAATGAAAATAGTTCTCCGTAACGTGAAGCCCATGGACCACCTCGGGATGGTCGCCCGCAAGGTTCAAACCAACGCTATCCGTATCTGAGGCCGAGAGATCCTGAAACAGGTTGCTCTGCTCCTGCCAAAAGTGGAATTCAGGAATCGAGACGGCCGAGAACTCTCTCTGTCCATCGGTCTCAAAGAAGAGAGCGAGGCGGTCCGGATCGGGATAGGCGAGCGGTTTGAGAAGAACAGTGTTGACCACGGAGAAGATAGCGGTGGTCGCGCCAATCCCCAATGCGAGCGTGGCCAACGCGGTTAGAGTGAAGGCAGGCGATGCCATGAATTGTTGCAATGCAAGCCTCAGGTCCGCCCACACGCTTTCCAGTTTCGGCCATTGCCACACTTCACGGCTGCGCTCTTCAATTCGCGTCACGTTGCCAAATTCAAGCCGCGCCGCTCGCGAAGCCTCTTCCCGCGACATGCCCTTCTCCATCAAGACTTCGATCTTTTCTTCCAGGTGCTCTTGAATCGACTGAGAGACTTCGGCGTAAAGACGATCGCGACGGAAGATTCGATTCAGCCAGTCCATGAGGACATCTCCTAGGTTTTGCTGATCGCCAGCACTCGGTTGATCCCGGCAAACATCCTCTCAACGCTGGAGCGCTCCTGTTCCAGGTGTTTTCTGCCCAGCGCCGTAAGCTTGAAGATTCGTACCGGCCGGTCCCTGGCGGAAATGCCCATTGCGGATTCCAGCCAACCTGCCTTCAACATGCGCTGCAAGGCGGGATAGAGAGAACCTTCCTCGATTTGCAGCAAATCGTCGGACAGGTTCTTGATGTGCTGGGCAATGGCATATCCATGCATCGGCTTGGTGCGGAGCGTCTGCAAGATCATTATTTCCAGGGCCCCTGGAAACAGGTCGCGGTGTTGAGAGTCTTTCGTCATGCAGCACGTTGATACTCTATTCGAAAGACTATTGTCAAACCAGCCTATTCCCCGGTTACGCAACACAAAGGCCACACATCGGTCCCCAGCAGTCTCGTATTTACAGATAAGCCGCGGTGCGAATGGCCGAATCACCGGCTTCATGAACGGTGATCTTTGGCGATTGAGTCGCTACCAAGCTCTCGGCGAGTGGTACATCGCCAATCTCCTCATCGAGGGAATCTGGATGAGCGCCAGGGCCTGTGTGTAACGGCTAAGACTCAGAGCGAGAATTCGCGTCTATCAAGGCACGGGAAGAACGCCCCGAGGCCGTCACTTCCTCGCCTGCACCGTCTGGTATTGAGCGGCTGACGAATACCCCTAAATATCTCCGCACGAAGGTGCTCCAATGAATCGTCGTTCGTTTCTCATTTCGACCGCTGCCGCAGGGGGCTCGTTAATATTGCGGTCCTGGGCGATGGGCCGAGACTCGTCGCACGCTATGCAATCTTCCCATGCGTCCGAGCAATCGGATGCGATTCGCACTGCCGCATCGCGCTTCGTGCGAACACTCGCACCAGAGCGTCAAGCCGGGATCCTTTACCCATTCCCTTTCCATGAGACGCCCATTATGGCTAAGTTCACCAGACAAGGTGGACCGGGTGGTCCAGGCGCAGGTGGCGGTCCTGGCCCTGTTGGTCCCGGCGGACCAGGTGGACCGAGCGGTCCTGGTGCACCAGGCGGACCGGGAGGCTTCGCTTTTGTTGGCGAAAAGTATGGACAGTCGGTGTGGACAAACTTCCCAGTCAGTGATGTGCCACGGCCGGGACTCCGGATGGGCGGACTGACCGTCACCGAGCAGGACGCCGCTCATGGACTGCTGAAAGTCGTTCTCAGCCCGATGGGCTATCAGAAGGTGCTCGACATCATGGCTGCTGATCAGACGCTGGACGATGCGGGCACACCGTACGCCTCCGGTTACGATGCCTACACCGTCGCGCTCTTCGGCCAGCCGGTAGCGTCTTCGCCTTGGATGCTGCAGTTCGGCGGCCATCACCTGGGGCTGAACGTCACATTCGTGGGAGACAAAGCCGTTTGTGCTCCGCTCCATACGGGTATCTTGCCATCCAAGTTTGTGAAGAACGGGAAAACCATCCGAGGACTGGGCCGCGAGAACGACAAGGCGTTCGATCTGGTGGCCACGCTCACGCCAGATCAACTGAAAGCTGCCACGATTGACCATGACGTGAGCGACCTTGTCTTCGGCCCCGGCCACCCCGACGTGAAACTCGCTCCTGAGGGCCTGCTCGGCTCCGCTATGTCTGAAAAGCAGCGAACGATCCTGTTCAGCCTGGCCAGCGAATGGGTTGGCATATTCAACGATGCCCATTCCGCACAGCGCCTCGAAGAAATTCGACGATTGCTGCCCGATACACGGTTCGCGTGGAGCGGACCGACGACACATGAACCGGATATGAATGGCGAATCATACTTCCGCCTCCATGGTCCCAGCATCCTCATCGAGCATGCCCCACAAGGTAACCAGGGTGGATACAAGCTCCACGTTCACACCGTGATGCGCGACTTGGGCAACGACTACGCGAAGCAGCTAGTTTAGCCCGATTGTAGAGATTTCAACTGCATTGGCAGGCTCAGGAGCTACCCTGGTCGGGATCGTGCTGTTCTTCACGGCGGCGATGAGGGACTTCGCGATATTTCAGTGTCACGCATTCGCAGTTGAGAATCAGCAGCTCCTCGGGCCGGACAGTGACCTGCGTCTATGTCTCCACGTTCCTTCAGAGCTTCATTCGCTTGAGGTCTGCGGCCAGTTCCGGCCCGATTCCGCTAAAGGCGGCCGTTATTTCACGAGCCCGGCTCAGTGCCGTCTCGACATTTGGCAGAATGTTCTCCTCGCCGACGCGATTCACGAACTCCGATCCGGCAAGCAATTCTGCAGGCTGTTCGCGAGCCCCGCATAGCAGCAGAGTACGCCCCGATTTGTGCAGACGTCCCGCGAAGGTCTCGATAGCATGAAGCCCAGTCGCATCGAGGGCGGTCATATTCCGCAGCCTCAGAATCACAACCGATGGAAGAAACCGCAGCTCTCGTGTAGCCTCCACTAGCTTCTCCGTCGTGCCGAACAGAAAGGGACCATGAATGCGCAAGATCGTCACATCCGGTGGAATCTCTTTGTCATGCAGGATGTGGACACGTCCGTCGCGTAGGTATTCCTCCGTGACAGGAGCGACAGTCGTGGTTTCGGCGATCCGATAAATGTAAAGCAGCGCCGCAAGCGCCATCCCCACTCCAACGGCGACAGTCAGATCGGCAACAACAGTCAAAGTGAATGTAACCAGCCACACCGCGATGTCTGTCTTCGCCAGCCGGAGGATGGACGAAATCTCCCGCCACTCCCCCATATTCCAAGAGACGACGAACAGCACCGCGGCGAGTGTCGCTAGTGGCACAAAGCGTGCCAGCGGCGCTGCGACCAGCAGGATTGCCAACAGGGTAAGAGCATGGATCATCCCAGAGATCGGCGTGCGTGCACCGGACCGGATATTGGTTGCAGTACGCGCGATCGCTCCGGTTGCGGGAATGCCGCCGAAGAGCGGTGAGACGAGGTTGGCCACGCCTTGCGCGATCAACTCAACGTTCGAATTGTGCTTGTCTCCACTCATCCCATCAGCGACAACTGCAGAAAGTAGGCTTTCTACTGCAGCCAACATTGCAACCGTGAACGCCGAAGGTAGCAGCGGAAGCAGGTGTTCGATACGCAGATGCGGAAATGTGAAAGGAGGAAAGCCCTGCGGAATTCCTCCGAAACGCGTGCCGACCGTCTCGACTGGAAGATGCAGTAGCGGTACCGCGAGAGTCGCGACAAACAGTGCAATGATCGATCCAGGGATGCGTTTATTCCAGCGTGGCCAGAGCAGGATGATCGCGAGAGAAAGAGACGCCAGCGTCACTGTCTGCCATTGGATCGTGCCTAGATGCGCTACCAGCACCTCCATCCGCTTGAGGAATTCGCTGGGCACCGCTGGCGTGCGGAGGCCAAGAAAGTCTTTGACCTGGGTCGAGGCAATCAACAGCGCAATGCCGTTGGTAAACCCGATAATCACGGGCCTCGGGATAAACTTGACCGCTGTTCCGAGGCCGGTCGCTCCCATCACCACTAGGAGTACGCCAGCAATCAGTGTGACCAATGAGAGGCCCGAAATGCCAAATTTCGCGATGATGCCTGCGACGATGACAACAAACGCTCCAGTCGGCCCTCCGATCTGAGTTCGTGAGCCTCCCAATGCCGAAATCAGGAAGCCTGCGACCACAGCGGTGTACAGGCCGGCCTGCGGCGTTACCCCTGATGCAATACCGAAGGCCATCGCGAGTGGTAACGCGACAAGCCCAACCGTGATCCCCGCGACTAGATCATGGGTAAACTGCTCGGCGGTATAGCCACGCAGGCAGAAAATCGACCGAGGCAGCCAATCTTCTTTCCTGATCATTTCGAGGCTTCAACCTCCTCGAGCATGGTCAGGACTTCGCTCAGATGTTTCTGGAAGTAAGCGCGCATCAGGTCCAGGACCTGAATAATCAGGGGATCCCGCACGGAATAAAAGACCTGATTGCCCGCCTTCCTATTGACAACGATTTGTTTCGCCCTGAGCACCGCAAGATGCTGAGAAACATTGGCTTGTTCCATTCCAAGCCTTTCAATGATGGTTCCTGCGGCGAATTCTCCACCTCGGAGCTGCTCGAGGATCGCGATCCGGGTGGGGTGAGCAAGGGCCTGGAAGAACTCGGCTTTCAAGCGTCTTAGAGTCTCGGGCATTCAATTATATTAGCATATTCGATTGTTAATATATACTCTCGACGTCTTTCTCAAATTCGGGAATCTCTGGTCCGAACCGAGGTGATTCACATCACATTCGCTTCATCGATTCCCTCATATCCTTCCGCTACCTTTTGCCGAAGCATCTTGCTTCGCCAACTCGCTTGACCTTGTGCTTGAGAATTGGAGGTCTGCCAACCGAGATGGACGAGCTGCGAACAGTTCGTATGGTGATCCAGCAAGTCGGACTTGAGAAGCCGACGTATCACCTAGTCATTTACGGCGATCAGGAAAAGCCGCGGCATTCAGAATTCTTGAACGTTGACCGTCTCTTGGAGGCTCTGCGAACTGCTGTGCCCAGCCTCGATCTCTCCGGGTACTCACTCAACCCGGTGAGAGACGGCCTCGGTTCCATTGTCTTTGCCGGAGAACTGTTATTGAGCGCGACACAAATTGCCGCTTTGGGACTATCGTGAGTCGTTGGAGGAGTTTGGCTCGATAATGACAACCGCCGTCGAATGAACGTAGCTTGTGGCGATAATGAGTCATATGGCTCCGTTGATCTGCCTGGTCACCAGCTTTCTCCTATTTCTCCTTATGGGTCTCTTTGTTCCGTATTTCGCAGACTGGCATTACGCGCTCCGCGCGGCATTGGGCGCCATGTTCCTGCTGACTGCCTCTGCGCATTGGGGACCGCGGCGCCCAGACTTGATACGCATGGTTCCGCTCGGCGTCGGGAATGCAGGAGTCTGGATCACCATGACTGGCTTGGCAGAAGTTGCACTTGCCATCGGATTGCAGATTCCGCAACTAGCCAAATGGTCAGCCTGGGCTGGGATCGTCATGCTCTGCTGCCTCTTCCCGGCAAATCTAAGAGCGGCAAGAGAGCACCTTACAATCGGCCGAAAGCCGGTCTTGCCGACTCTGCCACGGTGGACTAGCTGGAATCGGAACAGCAAGGTCGGGACTCTGGGTTCTGGCTGCTGCTTTCGCCCTCTACGTGGTTTCCATCGTTTGGGGTGGACAGCTTTGGAAGCGCTCCCTGACTGCTTAGTCAAATAACTCGTCTCTGGTCGAGTTTTTTGAGCAGGCTACTCTTAACGAGGTTCGCGGAAATGACCGACGGGAAGGATTCATAATAGCCAAAGCGCGCTTTGAGGCGCGGCAATTCTGGAAACGAGGTTTGGCCTGATATCAACAGTTGAATTCGGCACCGCTGGATCATCTGCGTCTGCCCGTCCAAGTGTCATTGGCACCGGGTCAGCGCAAGTCATTCGTAACGCAGTGCGACGACCGGATCAACTCGGATAGCACGCAATGCGGGAAACAGCATAGACGACACGGCGGAACAGAAGAATAGAGACGCTGTGCCCAAGAAAACTACCGGATCGATCGGGCTGACGCCAAAGAGCAGGCCATTACTGGCCAGCAGAACGGCAGATCCGGCTGCGAGGGCAAGCCCAGCAACCAACCCGATGGCGACAAGCTTCACTCCCTGGCTAAGAAGCAGCACTAAGACATCATGACGCCGCGCTCCAAAGGCTATGCGGATACAAATTTCACGCACCCTCTGACTGGTAGCCAAAGAAACCACGCCTGTGACACCCACAACAGCAAGCACCAACGCCAGCAAGCCGAGGGCGCTCACTAGAATGGCACCACGGCGCGCGGGCTGGAGTTGTTCGCTGAGGATCTGCTGATAAGACTCGGTCGTAACCGTGACGTTGGGATCGATTTGTCGAACGACGGCCGGAATAGCGGAAACCGCACTCGAAGCATCTCCGTTTACACGGAGGAACATTTTGGCATCCGCTGCAGCGCCGGTGTCGGCAATGAGCCCATAGAAGAGAGGACCATCTTCCTGACCCAGATGCAGCGTGCTCACGTTGGGAACAATCCCAAGAACCTGATACCTCCGATTCTTCCCTGCCAGGAATTCCTTGCCGAGGGGATTCTCAGCAGGCCAGAACCGCTGCGCCATGGCGGTGCTGACGAGCGCGGGCAATGGACCACCAGCGTGAAACTCTTCTCCGGTAAATCCGTGCCCGCGGAGGATAGGGATCTCCATCGTTCTGAAATAATCCGCGGAGACGTAATTGGCAAGGACCTCCTCCTCTGGTTGGTCTCTGCCCGGAATCGTGACTCCGGTAAGATCGGCACTAATGCCAGGAAGCACGGTTGAGGTGGCCACCCCACCCGTCCCAGAAAAAGCTCCCAGACGCTCACGAAGTTTACGCTCGAATTCGAGAGCACGTGTTCCGTCGTAGCCGCGTTCGGAGAGATCGAAAGAGAGGACATAAACACTCTGGGTTGCAAAGCCTGGAGCGATGATCTCGGTACGACGCAAACCGCGGGCAAGAAGTCCGGCTAGCACCAGAAGCAAAGCACAACCTGCGACCTGCGCGATGACCAGAAGGTCACGGAGGCGCGCTCGCCGGCGACCGTGTCCCGCGGCTGCTCCACCCTCTTTCAATGCGGTGAGCAAGTTTGGGCCAGTTGCCTGGAGCGCCGGTGCTACACCGGAAAGAAGCGCCGCCGTGAGGGTTGCCACGAGAGCAAAAAGTAACGTTGCAAAGTTCGGTGTCAGATCCAGTGGTAGAGGGCCGGAGGGCATTCCCGGAAGTACATGGGCGATCACGTGCGTAAGCCAGAGCATAACGGCGACTCCGGCCAGTCCGCCAAGCGCGGACAGGAGCATATTCTCTGTGAGGAGTTGGGTGAGCAGCCGGCGGCGGGTGGCGCCGAGCGCCAGGCGAGTCACCAGTTCCGGCTGACGTCTTGCACCCCGTGAAAGGAGCAGGTTCGCAAGGTTGGTGCATGCCATCGTAAGAACCAGAGCTCCCAACATGAACACTGCAACGCCGATCCAGAGACCGTCGGCACGCTCTTCGGGATTGTTCACAAATGAGCCCGCGTTTATGATGACGACTGTTTGCCGGCCCGGATAAATTGCATCCATTTGGCGGGCTAGCACTGACAGTTCGCTCTGCGCGGCCCGGCGCGAAATGCCGGGTTTTAGATGGCCGATGACTTGAAGCCAGCTCACATTGCCCAAGGCTAGCCAGTCACGCGAACCGAACGTAATCGGCAGGAGTTGAGGAGCCGCCGTAACCGGGACCCAGACGTCCGGAACCTGGAGTTCCGTCCCGGAAAACCCGGCAGGTGCCACACCGGTGACGGTAACGGTCTGACCGTTGAGAGTGAGCGTATTGCCGATCACACTGCGACTTTCGCCGTAGTGGCTTCGCCAGAATCTGTAGCTTAGGATCGCAGCTGGCGCAGCCGAGGCGCGACAATCGTCTGAGTTGAATCCACGTCCAACGCTGAATTCGTCACCAAGTACAGAGAAATAATTGCAGGAAACCAATTGTCCTGATACGGGCTGCGGATCGGTACCCCCAAGCGCGAATCCAGTTTCGGCGTATGCGGCCAAACCGGAAAATGTGCTATTGCGATCACGGTAATTCGCGTATTCGGGATAAGACAAGTAATACGGTGAGCCGTAGACGCCGCGTGCATGGACCTGCCCGCGATACTGCTGATAGATGCTAACGAGGCTCGCCGAGTCTTTGACCGGCAGGTAGCGGATGCCCATCGCGTAGATCAGCGAAAACACGGATGCGTTCACGCCCACACCGAGGCCCAGAGTAATGACCGCAGCAATGGTGAATCCAGGCGATCGGGACAACAGGCGTGAAGCAAAGCGGATATCTCGCGCAAGCTCTTCGAGGAGTGGAAGCCCCTGTTCGGCGTGATACTTTTCGCGGACTGACTCCACGGCTCCGAACTTCAGCACCGCTTGGCGACGCGCCTCATCCCTCGGCATGCCGGCGCGAACGTACTCCGTGGCCTGCTCGCGTAAGTGCTCTTCCATCTCTTCCCGCAGCCGCAGATCGTCTCGCTGCGTGACAAAGTTGGCCGCGCGGGCCAAGAAGCGCCTCAGTATTCTCACGTCAAATCCTCCGCGGTCAATTCGAAGAAGCGCCCCAGCATTGCGGTCGTCTGCTCCCAGTCTCGAGTCTCAGCCTGGAGAAGTTTGCGCCCGGCTCGCGACATCCGGTAAAACCGCGCCCGACGGTTGTTCTCCGATGTGCCCCACTCAGACTCAATCGCACCTTCCTGCTCCAGCTTTAACAGCACAGGATATAGAGTGCCCTGATTGACGGCTAGCAAATCCCCACTGATCTGCTCGATTCGGCGGGCAATTGCGTACCCATTCAACGGCCCGAGCACGTCCAGGGTCTTCAAGACCATTAGTCCCAGCGTTCCGTGGGGAACATCCGTCCTCTGCCTCATGTCCTTCATTTTGTCTACCAACAGGAGAGTATTTCATAGCTCCAGTGGGAAGGCAACAGGTAGTGTACTTTCGCTCCTAGCCGCCTTCGCTCCTCTCTCCAGTCGATGCAGACTTGGAAACTTGGGGGCAGTTTGTCGTTTCTTGACTTGCGAGGCAGAAATTCAGGCGACAACGTTTCGACGAGCGAATTATCGCCAAGTCACTCATCGAGCGAACAATTTGTGACCTGTAATCGGTCTTCAGTTTTCGAACGTCGTATATCGCGATTGCTTGAAAGCCGTCCAGAGTCCCGCGGCCTTTAAGCGCGGCGATGGCAATTCTGTGTCTGATTCTCCGCCCAAGTTCCAAGACTTTCGCTCATTTGCGTATTTATATGCGGACCGGCATAGTGTTCGCTAGGTTAGCCTTCCACGGCACAATGCGCCTCGGTGGACGGGCGCACTTGGGGTTGCCCGCCATTGCATTCGATCTGCCCTTTGCAACGGTTCGCAGAGCGTACATGGTTTCCCCATTAGCCGTTCAGCGTGTACCGGCCACGATCTGTAAGTTTCGCGGTCGTTGCTTCTGCCCCCAGCTCGCCGGCCGCGCGCCGGGAGTCAAGCGCTTGGGATTCGTCGATGCATCTAAAGTTGTTGAGGACAACGATGCAGCGTTCAGCAGACTCACTCCCGGTCACAGGCACAATCACGAGACGGCAAGTCTTTGAGGATTGCGCCCTCGTCGCTACCTACCATCATCCAGGTTCACGACTGGAGAACCATCGACACGAGAGCGCCTTCTTCGTTGTAGTCCTTGAAGGAGCGTATTACCAAACTTGCAGAGGGCGGGAAGCTCTCTGTGATGTAAACTCTGTGCGTTACTTGGCTCCGGACGAAGTGCATGCGAGCAACTTTAGATTAGGATCACTTTGTTTGAACCTTGAAATTCGGCCGCATCACTTCTGCGAGATTGAGGCACCATTGTCAAAGATAGATAGTGGAGAAATTCGGCATAGTATGGCGACTAACATTTGCCGAAGCCTATGGAATGAGTTCAGCTCTCAGGACAACCTGGCTGGATTTGCAGTACACACGGCCATACTGGACCTGACAGGGCTCTTGAATCGCGTCAAAATCGGGCGCGCTATCTCGCCGCCCAACTGGTTGGAGAAAGCTCGTGAATACCTGGATGCATACTGTACCTCCTCCATGAGCCTGCCGCAGCTTTCGCGTGCAGTAGAGCGTCATCCGACTCATGTATCGAGAGAGTTCCGGCGTTGGTACGGCAAGAGCATGATCCAGTTCGTTCGGGAACGCAGAATACTTCGGGCGCGAGAGATGCTCCTTTTGCCCGAACGATCAATCGCCGATATTAGCTCTGCATGCGGGTTTTACGACCAGAGTCATCTGACGACCGCATTCCGGCGACAGTTCGGCTATACACCCGCTCAGTATCGGCTGACTCGTGTTCATGGATAGCGGCGAAGGCATTCTAATCTGGGATCGGCCCACGCTAAGAATTTCCAAGCTTTTCCATGGGCTCCCAGAGCAAAATCTTAGTAGGGTGATTCATGATCATTTCTTGGGTCAAATCCGGCTTTTATAACGCCTTTTTACTTTTTGTGGGGTACGTTCTGCTGCTTGACGGCCCTTTGTGTCGCATTCTAGACGCCCAGGATTCGGCACAAGCGCAGCAAGATTTCATCACGGCTCTGTCTGGAATTTCTCGCTGCCATATGCCATCGTTCTCGGCTGATAGCCGACGACTCGCCATGATCTGCGACATCAACGGCATTCCTCAAATATGGGTCACTCCGGCAGAGGGTGGCTGGCCGACCTTGGCCGTGGCCTCGAAGAATGAGGTGACCAGCGTCTACTGGTCACCGACTCAGGATTGGCTCGCATACTCAGAGGCGCCGGAAGGTGGCCTGAATGAACAGACCTTCATTGCGCGGCCAGACGGAACTCAAGTTCAGCGTGTCACAACGAGCGATAAAGCCGATAACTGGCTTGATGGTTGGAGCGCCGATGGGAAACGCCTTCTCATTGCCTCGAATATGGGTGGAAGCACCGGTATGAATGACTACGTTGTTGACCCACAGGCACCCACGTTTCAACCCAGTGCATACAACACGGGAACAGGGGATTTTTTGGACGTGACCGCAGATGGCAAGCTGGCGCTCCTATACCGGCTCCATGATAGAGGGAATGAGGATTTATACCTCGTTCGACTGGCGGACAAAAAGGAAACTCTGCTCACATCTCATACCGGATCAGGCCAGTTTTATGGGCATATCACGCCCGACGGGCGCACTGTATTTGCGCGATCGGACGCAGGACGCGATCGCTTGGCATTCGTGCGAATCAAAGTTTCCGCAGCCGGTGAACCCGGTCCGATGGAAGTCCTTGAAAGCCGCGATAATGCGGAATTGTGGAACGTGGTCATCAATCGCTCCGGCGATCTGGTCGTCCTTTTTTGGAATGTTGGTGGGCGTGCAGAGATCGAGTTCTTTCATCCGCAGACGGGGAAGTTCTCGGCTGGACCAACACTGCCCACAGAAGAAGCCGATGCGGTTGAAGTTTCCTTTTCCCCAGACGGTAAATTGCTCGCTCTGAACCTGTACGGCTCGACTCAGGCACCCAATATCTGGACGTTGAACCTCACCACCATGCAGCTTCGACAAATTTCGTTAAGCAATCATCCGGGCGTCGACACAGATGAACTTGTGCGTCCGGAACTGAAGCAGTTCAAGGCAAGCGATGGGCTGCCGCTTTCCGGTTGGCTTTACCTCCCGAAGCCCGGTTCAAAGCCTTTTCCGCTCGTTATCTCTATTCATGGCGGGCCAGAGACCCAAGAGTTGGCTACCTTCCACTCGGACTACCAATCGCTTCTCGCTCAAGGGATTGCCGTGTTTGCTCCGAACATTCGAGGTTCAGCAGGATTCGGGAAGGCCTTCATGAATCTGGACAATGGTGCTCTGCGCGTCAACGCCATACGAGACGTGAAAGATACAGCCGACTTCCTCGTAAGCGCAGGCATTGCGGATCCTAAACGCCTTGGCATAATGGGGGGCTCTTATGGAGGATACATGACGATGGCCGCACTCTCGACATATCCGCGCCTGTTCGCCGCGGGAGTGGATATGTACGGCATGGTGAACTTTGAGACATTTTTCAAGAACACTGAAGGCTGGATGGCGGCTGTCTCAAAGACGGAGTTCGGAGATCCAGACACGCAAGCGGACCTCCTGCGCTCGCTATCTCCAATCAACCACGTTGACAAGATCATCGCCCCGACCCTGATTTTGCACGGCGACCACGATACAAATGTTCCGGTTGGAGAAGCAAAGCAGATGGCGTCTGCGCTCGAAAAGAACAGAGTGCCAGTTCAGTTGGTGATCTTTCCTGGAGAGGGCCATGGATGGAATCAGACTTCGACGCGCATCAAGTCGAATCTTCTTGTTGTGCAGTGGTTCCACAAGTATTTGCAACATTGAAGAACGTGGTATCCACTCTTACTGGCGATTAACGCACTTTATTCTAGGAAGCCCTCGCGATGATTGCACTGAGGTGATCCGCTGATGGACGAGTATCTCCGCCAGCGATTGCCTTAACTATCGCAACAATCACCTCATTGAATTCAACGTTTATTCCGTTCTGCTTCCCAAGTCCGACGACATAGCCATTAATAAAATCGATTTCAGTCGAGCGGCCACGCTCAAAATCTTGGAGCATTGAAGGCTTGGTGTCGCCATAGTTATCAACTATCTTTTGAAACCAGCCCTCATACGCTTGAGATGTATCACCGCTTCCCGTCCTACACGGAGGAATCGGCTCGACCAGCATCGTTTCTGGTTGTTCTCCAAGGGCCAGCACGACATTGAGTACTTCCGAGTAGATCTTCTCGAATACCTCTCGCCCCAGTGGAAGCTGGACGTATTCCCGCATCGTGCAGCCAACGATTGCGCCAATGGTGGTTACAGAACAATTGAGCAGCAATTTCGACCACATGGAGCCACGGAAATTGCACGTTGTTCGGACACTAATCCCTTGAGCAAGCCATTGATCCACCGCGATGGTACGTCCGCTATTTCCTCCGCGAAGTTCGCCGATGAGAATGTGCCCCGCATTTCGCTGTTCATATACCCCATGAGTAATCATGGTGGCTCCGAGATTCGAAAGGCCTCCCAGAACGTATTCCTCTCCGACTTCGTCTGCCAAAAGACGCGGAATGCCACCGTTTTGGATGGGCAACAACGTCCCGCCCGGTGCAAGCAGAGGGATCAGTTGCGGAGCAAGTTCGATGGCCGACTGAGCTTTGGTCGCCAGCAGGACGAGATCGAAGGACTGGCCCCTGTAGTCTGACAATGGTGCAACGCGGTTAACATCAACCATGACGTCACCTTCTACTCCACTGATGCGTATTCCACTCGTCAGCAGCCGATCAGATGAAGTACGGTCTCGCGTCGCGAGCGCAACCTCAACGCCAGCATCTAGCAAGCGCCCCGTAATCACTCCGCCTAACGCTCCAGCCCCGACAATCAACGTATTCATGAAACCCAATCCTCCTCGCGTTCCATTCTGGCTTAAGCCAGATTCTCAAGCGTGAAGAACCGGGCATGAACTCCCAATAGGTTTAGGGGAAAGGGAGTTGTCTTGTGCGAAGTTGCGCGAACCTTCCCCAGCTCTCTGCTTTTGAGCTTGCTTCCCTTACGGTAGATATTCCTTGGGAAGTGGTGCAGTGGCCGACTCAGCCTGCACCAGGATGCTTGTAACTCGCCAGCCGCCGGTTTCTTTGATTGCTTGAATGCTGTTGATGCCGCGCGCGATTCGCTTGCCGTCGCTTTCGAGCGTGTAGCTGCTCCATAAGTGCGCGATGTTGCCGTAGCGCTCAATGCGAAATTTCAGTTGCTTTTCTTCGAGCACGGCGTGACCACGGGCTTTGACGCGGGCGATCCAATCGTCCAGGTTCTCGACCCTGTAGGTTGGCGCTCCGTCAGCGCCGAGTGAAACAAACATCAGGCGTGCTTCGGGTATTAAGAGGGCCTTCATGCAGCCTCGATCTTTGTCCGCGGGCCCGGTAATTGCCGCATCAAGCGCAGCGGGAATGTCCTTGGGGTCTGAAGGCAACGCACAGGCGGCATCTGGCGCCTGTGCCATCGTCGCAGTTCCGGGTAGTACGCCGGCCAGAATCGCCGTTGAAATTAGTGTTTGCAGCATTTTCTCTCCCTTGCAAATTGCGGGCAGTTCTGCCCATACCTTCCAAAGGCGCCATACCTGGTTTTTCAAAGCCTCAGCGAATGGCCCACACACCGTGGATCAAAACCGTAGTAATGGATCTGCTTACGGATCTGGCGCGCTCCGCTTGCCCAAATACCGATCGAAGTACACATCCGCCGCATTGAACAAAATCATCCACGATGAGTAGCGCGCGAGGTCATGAATCTCGTTCGGGATCATGATTACGTCATGGTCGATGTTGTGCGACCTCAAGCCTTCGATGAGTTCGGCGGCCTGCGGGGAGGGTACAACGTCGTCGTCGTCCGCCTGCACAAGCAGCACGGGCGAGTGCCACTGGTCGATGGTCGCGATGGGGGAGGATTCCACCGCCCGGCGGTTCGCATCGCCTCCGTCGATTGGGTCGCCCACCGAGGACAGGAACGTCGACCAGTTATGTATGCCCGCATAATCGACACCGGCCGCGAATGCATCTGAGGCGCGCGCGAGACCGAGAGCCGTCATGAGTCCCCCATAGCTTGGCCCCCAGATGCCTAATCTATGGGAGTCGACGTCCTGTCGGCCTCGCAGATAGGTGATAGCGCCGAACAGGTCATTGAGTTCGCTGCTGCCGCCGGGGCCGAGGTTGTCGGCCTCTCTGTAGTCAAGGCCATAGCCGGTACCACCGCGATAGTTGACTGACAGCACGATGTAGCCCTCGGCCACGAGGTACTGATTAAAGGCGTATATCCAGCTATACGAACGGTTGGTATTGAACCCCAGAAACATCTGTCTTTGAGGGCCGCCGTGAAAGAACAGAATCGCCGGGTGCGGCTTGGAGGTGGTTTCGCGTGGTAGGAACAGTTGCGCGTGCGCTTCCTGGCCATCCTTCGCCGTAAAGGTCACGGCCTGGGGCATGACGAGCTTGGAACTCGGGAAGGAGGACGGGATGGTTTCCGGAGCGAGCCGCTGCCATTGCCCCTCCGCACTCAACGCGATCGGATGCAGCGGTTGGTTGCCGTCGCTCTGCAATGCGAAAAGAGCGCCATCGGCGCCGATCTGCGGATAATCTTCGATGGCCTGGCTCTGGGCGGTGCGCACCGCCGAACCGTGCTCGGCATCGACCGTCCAGATATGCAACCTGTCGGTGTCATCCTGAGTGGACGAATAGACCAGGCGCTTGCGGTCCTGGCTGAAGACGACGTGTGTGACCTCGAACTTTCCCACCGTGAGTGCGCGGGCCGCGCCGCCCCGCACGGGGACGGCATATAGATGCAGCCAGCCGCTTTTCTCCCAGGGGAACACGAGATCATCATGGTTGGTCCAGAACAGGTTTGTCGCCGAGTCAACGTCGGGAACGTCGTTCGTCGCCGAGCGCGTTGGATGGAATACACTTCCGGGTCCAGCGTCGGCAATCCAGACACGTCGCCCCTGGCCGGTTTTCACGTCCGCCGTCCAGATCGACCACGGCCGTCCGCTGCGTTGGGAGAAGAATGCGGGGGGAGTTTTCTGGGCCGGCACATGAACAAAGGCGATCCGTGCGCCGTCCGGTGAGAACTCGGGAGAGCTGTCGTAGTCGAGACTCGGACTCAACCAGACGATGGTTTGGTCAACGAAATCGTAGACACCGATCAGCGAGTGGCTGGCTCGATGGCTCACGAACGCCAGGCGCTTGCCGTCCGGCGCCCATGTTAGCGAGTCCACTGTTCCCTGATCGATAAGCAATGGCTGCGCGGCGCCATCGCCGCTCGCGGCCACCGTCAGAATCGTCTTCTTGTCGACAAACAGCAGCCGCCTGCCATCGGGCGAGAAGATAGGAGAGTCTCCCGCGCCGACCTTATGCGGCGCGCCGCCGGCCGTAGCAACGACCCATACTTCCTTGGGAAGCGGGCCTTCCGGGGAGTTATTAACATTGGACGGAGTCTCATCCTCAAGACTCTGGCCCCGTGTGAAGGCGATCGACTTCGTATCCGGCGACCACGCCAGTTCGCCGATATCGAAACCGTCGTCCTCTGTGTACGGTGTGATCTGACGCGCTTTCGCGTGATTGGAAGGGTCTGCCACCCAGATATTACTGCAGCCCTTCGCGTTAACTACCCACGCCACGGATGTGCCCCTGGGCGCGGCCAGCATGTCCGACGCAAACGGCGCCTGCATCACATCGTTGAGTGTAAAAGCCGGTCGATGGGCGGTTTGTGCGCCGGCCAGCGTTACGGTCATCCCGAGCACCGCCAAGCCGGCGACGGCCACCATCACTCTATACACGGATCTGTTCACGCTATCTCCACTGCCCCTCCTCACCGGTTCTAACGGACAATCGATAATTCCACAAGTTCATTATTATCACTATGATATTGCTGTCAGCGCACGATTCTGCTATTCGTTGAGGGAAGATTCAGGAGTAATTTAGGAGGGCCCCCTTGCTCGATGATTTACACGCGCTCGTAGAGTTTGCCCAGGCTGGGTCCATTGCCGGTGCAGCCGATCGTCTATTCCGGACACCATCCGCGATAACCCGGCAACTGCAAAGGCTAGAGGCTGAATTGGGGGCTGAGTTGCTCGACCGCTCAGTAAAGCCGCCGCGCCTGAACTCGCTGGGCTCCAGGATACTTGAACAAGCGCGCGACCTGTTGCGGCGGACAGAGGCGATCAAATCTGTTGCGTCGCGCGACGCCGAACCTCACGGCCTCTTGCGCATCGGGCTCGCGCATGCCTTGGCCGAGGGGACGCTTATCAAACCTATTCGCGCGCTGACTGAAAAATACCCCAAGGTCCAGCTGCGGCTGTTGAGCGCACTTACCGGTGAATTATTTCAGCGACTGCTCGCCGGTGAACTCGACGTGGCTGTCGTGTTTTTGCCCGAAGGTAAAACCGCGCCTTCGCCTCTTGTAACGAACATCATCGCCAATGACCGCATGGAGATCGTTCAAAGCGCCGCAGGCGTCATTCATGGCGATTGGGAAAGTTTGAGCAGAGCCCCTTGGGTGCTCAACCCGTCTGGGTGCTTGCTTCGGGCGAGCCTCATCGATCAGATGGAACGCGCCGGCTTCACCCCGATAGTTGCGGCTGAAATCCACTACAACATACATTTGCAGCTGGCCCTGATTCAGTCAGGATATGGAGTCGGGCTGCTGCCGGCCCGCTTTATCGCCAGGAAAAATTGTCGAGACACGGTTGAAGTGCTGCGCCCCCCATCCTTTGACTTGCGCCTATCCGTAGCGATAGCGCGGATTGCACAACTGGGCGCCCTGGAGAAGGCCGTCGAACTGCTGGAAGACGGCACTCGACATTTGTTTGAGCCAGCCAAGACAACGAAAGCTATATCCGCGAGCCGAAAGCGTGTACTCGCGAGCCGGCCGACGTCGCGACCGCACAAGTAGCGGCCGAGCGGTTCACGTGCACTGAGCGCACTCGACGTTCTAAGACACGAGCGCGGACGGCGGCACCTCGATTTCGCCGCTTGCGATGTATGCCGTGGCGCCCCCCACGCTGACGGAGAGCACAACGCTGCCGCTCTTTCGCGCTTCGGCTTCAATTTCACTTGGGCGCCCCATCGAGACACCTTGCTGGATCGAAAGACGGTAGCCCGTCCCGCCAAAATCGGGCTTTAATGCCATCGCCCCGACGAGGGCTGCACACGCGCCGCCCGTCGCGGCATCTTCTTCAACGCCCAGCGCGGGTGCCCACATGCGAGCATAGAGCTTGCCGCCGTCCTGTAGATGTCCCGCAAAAAAGAAGATGTGGGGAGACCACGCGCGCGAGAGCGTTGCTGCCCAGGCAGACCGATTAATCGCCGCCCGATCGACAGCCTCGTTCGACTTCAGCTGCGCAAAACAGAGCGGAACACCGACGCCTGCGAAAAAGACTTGGCTCACCTCGGCGGGCTCGATGGATAGGACGGCGGCGAGATCAGTCGGAGAGGGTGCGCCGGTCGGTGCCTCAATCTTCCCCGATAACGTCAACGTGCCGTGGAAGCCCCCGTTTCGCTGGGCGACATCGACTATCACGGGACCGACATTCTCCTCAAGAATCAGCCGGATTGGATCACTAAGCCGTACGTGCTGCTTCATCACGAGTGCACAGGCTGTGCCGACCGAGGGATGCCCCGCGAAGTCAAGCTCCGTCCGAGGGGAGAAGATGCGCACACGATACGTATTGAAATCGTTCTTGGGCATGACGAAGGCCGTTTCGCCGAAATTAAACTCGCGAGCAATCTTCTGCATGCCCTCTGTCGAAATACCCGCCGCGTCCGGCAAAACCGCCAGTTGATTACCGCCGAACGGTGTCGAGCTGAAAACATCGACGATGTGAAATGTGTATTTCATGAGATCAGCCTCCCTGCGTCGCCTCAGGCCACGACGATGAGGTCCATCTCAACGCAGGCCCCAAGCGGGAGCGCGGCCACCGCGATCACTGTACGCGCGGGGAATGGCTGACTGAAATGTTTGGCGTAAATGCCATTCAAAGCCACATAATCACTGATGCTCGTGAGATACACACCAGCGCGGACGACGTCATCGAAACTCTTGCCAGCCGCCTTAAGAACTGCCGCGAGATTCTGGAAGATGCGCTCGGTTTCGGCCACAATACCTCCCTCCACTAGCCTGCCCGTCGTGGGGTCTTGACCGACCTGACCACTGAGATAGATGAAACCGCCGACTTTGATCGCTTGGGAAAACGGGCCGACAGGCGGCGTGAGTTCAGACGAGGTAATTGCGATTTTGCTCATGGAAAACTCCTATGAATACTGGGTTAGATGGTCAGGATGGTGGTGCCCGAGCTTGCGCCTACTTTCCATGCCTTGTGGGCGTCAGCAGCATCCTTGAGCGCAAAGCGCTGATTGATCTTAATGCGCACCTTTCCGGAAGCCACCACATTGAACAATTCGTTAACGGAAGCTTCAAGCTCTTCTCGGCGCGCGACGTAGTGGAGGAGCATAGGCCATGCAGAAAAGGCAAACCTTTACTGTTTCTAAGCGAGAATCGACAATTCCACAAGTTCATTATTAGCAGCATTATATTGCTGTTTTCGCACGATTCTAGGGTACAGGCGCATTCTGGCTCAGTAAGTGCGTCGCCCTGGAGTCACTGAAAAGCAGGTGCATGTATTCGGCCATTTCCATACCATAAAGCTGCACTAGGATTTCTTTGCGCCGGCGGTCCGGCGAAGCACGCTTGGTTGGAAGCGGGACTAGCCATCCAAGTCTGGTATACCGTTGGAACTGGTTCGCAACTATCAAGGCCGAGTCGCCGTAATCACCGGAGCGGGCAGCGGTCTGGGGCAAGCGCTGGCGACCGAGTTCGCGGCTCGCAATTGCAATCTTGCGTTAGTCGACGTCGATTCTTCCGTGATCGCGCAAACGAAGACGGAGCTCACGCGACCCGGTATTGTCGTGACGGATCATTGCGTTGATGTTGGTTGCGAACGAAACCTTGAGCTTGTCGCTAGGGATGTGGAAAATATCCACGGAGCCATACATCTGCTCATCAATAACGCTGGTGTATCGGCCTCCAGCACACCAAAAGCCGGTCCTAGGCATTGCATGTGCGGTCTAAGGATGCTGGTTCCCAGGGGTGAGCTTCACGGTTCTGCCCGCCCGGCGTTCTCGTAACGTCTCAACGAACGCCAGTGCTCATCGAGCGAGCATGGATGAGTGATTCGGCTTGATATCGACAGCGGCCAACCAGACGCATTTGTCAGGCTAGGCCGTTTTACGTCCACGTGGACTGGATTGGCGAACACTGGCCGACATTTCGTTCCTTATCTGTTCGTCTTCATATTCTCGATCGCTTCGCGACTACTGGTATTCGGCTGTTAACCGAGAGGTTGGGGGTCCGAATCCCTCCTGAGGAGCCAATCCCCTTTATATTCAATAGAATTGACTAGCTCTTAATTCGATGATCGTCGAAACAAAAAGACAGTTGGTCCAAGTTGGACCAAATCCTTTCAAACTGGGTTCGAACCCGAGGGCATACGGCTGTCTATCGCCTTCCTTTTCTTTGTCAGAAGGCACGAAGCCGAGACCCTCGGCTATCGAATTAGACTTTCGCCCGAATGGTTGTAAGAGAGTGGCGACAAGCACCATGTTCGAAGTCTATCTTCGAAGCCGGATAGGCTCGCTTCCGCTGATCTCGAAATTAGTTCGAAATACGGGAGGGCGGCGACCAATACGTCAGGGCTCGGGATCTGAGTCTATTCGACACTGCGGCTACATTGCGACAATCCAACGTCGCGACTTCCGACACGGCTATCACGAGACCGATCTCCTCACGCCAAGGAAAGTCGGCAGCTAGTCGAGATTCGCGTTGTCGCAGAGCGCATCCAACATCTCTATGAGTTTGAAGGCCGTATTGTTGGACATTGACGGCACGCTACTGGACAGCAACAGCTTTCACGCAGAGTCATGGATGCGCACACTGAAGCGTTTCGGATACAACGCCACTTTTGACGCCGTCGTGAAGCAGATCGGAAAGGGCGGTGAGTATCTGTTGCCCAACTTCGTTCCGATAGACAAACTGCGCTCTCAGGAAAAGGAGATTAACGCCTTCCGCAAAGCGTTGTTTCACCGCGAGTACATCGATCGCATTGTGCCCTTCGCGGACGCGCGCAGGCTGCTTGAACTCATGCGGAAGCGACATCTGCGGATTGCTGTAGCGACATCCAGTGAAAAGAGTGATCTTGAGGTGTTCAAAACGCTACTCAAGATTCATGACCTGGTCGAAGAGGATGCCACGGCAGACGAAGCGGAGAAGCCGAAGCCTGCCCCCGACATCTTCCAGGCCGCTCTTAATTTCCTCGGAGTGGAAGCGAGTGAAGCCTTGGCTCTTGGTGATACTCCTTGGGATGTGGAAGCAGCAGGTAAAGCGGGGGTCAGAGCCGTGGCCGTACAGTCGGGCGGTTGGCAGAAGGAGCAGTTGCAAGATGCAGGTGCGATCGCGGTCTATGCGGATGCTGCAGACATCGTACGGAATTTCGATCAGTCGCCGTTCGCACGTTGAATAGAATGAGATGTGCGGAAGCTCACTTGTCTACGTCGCAAAACGCGAGAGCTGAGATAACCGGAACGAGAAGGCACGGGCCGAGCGATAAATGAAGGCGCATCAGTTCTAAGGCAAATTAGCCTTTTGCAGGCGTTTTGTGAGTGGCTGCTTTCGACGTGGCCTTGCCTTCCTTGCTCCGAAGGATTGTCTTGGCCATTTCAAGTGCACGCTTGCGTTCTTCGGATAGATTCTTGCCACCGCGGTTCTCGTAGAAGCTCAACATCTGCATCGCTTGGCCGGGTCCTTTGGGGCTTACTGCTTTTTTGGCGAGACCCTCAGCGATGGCTTTACCACTCTTCTTGAAGAGACCTGGGCCTGGTTTGGTGGAATCGGTAGTGACTTTGGCGGACCAGCGCTTCGATGGTGGTGTGGAAGACTTCTTTGCGGATTTCTTCGCAGACTTTTTGGTTGCCATGGTTCCCCTCCATAACGACTACGATTCGCTTAAACCCGGACCCCGCGTTGGCGATGGCGGCTGCGGAAGTTTGACTGGCCGGTTAATACGCGCGGATTCATAAATCGCCTCGATAATCCGGATATCCTGGGCACCTTCCTCGCCCGGCGTATGCGGCTGCCGATCGCGCATGACGCATTCGGCCATATGATCCATTTCGAGTGCAAACTGATCCTTCTCATTGATGCTTGGAAGGAAATCAGTTCCGTGGCTTTCCAGAAGTCTGTTGTACTGTAACTTGAGGCCGCTATAGCCAAAAGATGGAGAGAGCTGAATCCAGCCTTCGGCTCCTTCCATTCTGGCGAATGAGCTTCGATGGGCAGCGTAGCCCGCATTGCAGGAAGCGAGGAGACCGGAAGGAAAGCGCAGCGTAAAATTGCAGGTCGCTTCGACCTCAGTGAATCGTGGATCGTCTTGTGGTTGAAATGTTTGACCGAATACTTCAATCGGCTCTTCGCCAGACCAGAAACGTGCGGCATTGAGGCAATAAATTCCCACGTCAGGAAGGCATCCGCCACCAGCCAGCGCTTTATGCAGACGCCATTGGCTTGGATCGCCCTGGTTCTGAGTAAGGGTGGCCAGAAAACTACGCAAGGTTCCGACCTTGCCTGCTCGTATCATCTTCAGGACTTCTCGGTTCATGGGCTCGTATTGCTGACGGTAAGCGACCATCAGCTTGACCTTCGCGGATCGGCAAGCCGCAATCATCTTTTCGCAATCAGCGACCGAAGTAGCCATCGGCTTTTCAGATAAAACGTGCTTGCCGATCTTCGCCGCTCGCGCGGTGTACTCAGCGTGCATGCTATTGGGCAGCACGATATAAACGACCTTGACGTCCGGATTTTGACCCAGCCGTTCGAAATTCGCGTAGCTATAGATCGACGTTGGTTTGACGCCATATTGAGCGGCTATTTTTAGCGCCTTGTCCGGACTCCCGCTCACGAGAGCCACCGGTTTGCAGAATTCGCTGCGTCCAAAAGCCGGAAGGATCTGATTGATGGTCAGATGACCGATTCCAACGATGGTGAAACCAATACGCTGGTCGGAGGATTCGAAGGGGCCTGGCGCTTTGTCCTCACCTTCCGTTTTGGGATCCTCAATAGGAGGAAGAGAGACGTAGTCCTGACCATTCGATGCATCCTGGAGATTTTGCCCAACGCCGAGTGGGCTGAGACCAGCAGCGGCGAGCATTCCTCCTGCACTGTGCAGGAACTGCCGTCGACCAACAGAATGGGAGACCGAAGCCTCGGACGGTGTCAGAGGGCGTTCGACATCAGGGCTGTAGGCATCAGCGCTCATGCGTATTCAGATGCCAATTTGAATATTGTGAGCATTTCTATACCCTCACAGGAAGCTCGAAAGTGGCTGCGCGCTTCACAAGCAGCAGGCCGTACCGAACAATCGTCCGAAAATACGCGGTCAAGTCTCGCGATACCGCTTCCAGTCTTTTTCGAGAATCCTCGCCATCCGAACAGCAGCGTCCTCAAGCCAATTTCGTTTTCGATCTTTCAAATCCATCAGAATTTTCGCGACTTGGTGCTTCGTGCCCAAATGCACATTTGCCGTTTCCGAACCCATGGCCGCAAGAAGCGTTTCTTCGTCACTGTGCTTGGGAAGCGTTTGTATATCGATGGGATTGGAATCGGGAGACAAACGGCGGATCAGCCACAATCCATCAATCACTTGAAATGGGTCAGGCGACCGGACGGCAGAACTGATGGCTTTTTCGTACCAGGGTTGGCCTTTCTCGCCCCGATCATGCAGCCACGAACATGCTGAAGGAACCATCAGCTTCGCTTCGCGTGCGATGAACCCACCTTGCCACTTCGCGATTGCGACGAATCGTTCCTGCCCAAGGCTCCCCAAGCCTGCCTGCCGCCTGACAACCTTGTGCTCGATACCGGCTTCGGGTAACGTCCTTTCAAGAGCGCGCTTCAGATCTTTGGCGAGCGGCCGGCGAACTGCGGGAAGCCGATTCAATTTTGCCCAGAAGTTGGAAGGCGGCTTAAAGCTATCGACTCCCAGCTTTCCGAGTTTCTGCTCTCGTTCGGCGAGAACGATCGGACATCCTCCCTCGTGAAGGGATTCCGAATACCCTCGGAGGATCGCATCGCAGCCGTCCTTGAACTTGATCGAAAGGCCATCTGCATCCACCACAATTTTCAGGCTGGCCGCCAGGCGAACCAGGTCATTTGTATAGGCCAACGGAAAGGCTTCGTCGAAGTCATCTACGCCCCAGCAAAGCCGTCCCTCGGCGTCTCTCCACGTACCGAAGCTGTTTACGTGCAGGTCGCCGACCGCGAGAACTTTGGGAGCGCCGCAGACATCGGCGCACACAGATGACCACAACTGAGCCCACCTATAGAAGGTGCCCCTCAGGAATCCAAACGGACTTCCTTTCATCAGGTCGTGCTTTGTGCGGAGATCTGACTGAATAACGGTCGAACAACTTCGCATCCATGCTTCGTATCGAGCAGTCGCGCTTTGAATGTCGCGGTCATGCGCTACCTTCTGGACTCGCCGTTTTCGGGCTTGTGATTGTCTCAAGGCTTACACCGAGAATGCTTGCGGAGAGATACCCGATGACGCACAGTTTGATTGAACCTGGACTTCGAATGGTGTTGCACTCGAAGCCCAGTAACCCGAGCTAGCTTGGATTATGCAGCGTGATGCGATGCCGTCTTCTTTGTCGATGCCTCGACCCTCTTGCTCTGATTCTGGCCGTCTGCGGCCGTTGGATTCACTTTCTTGGATAGAGATGTCAACTTAGCATCCGTTTCTTTCTCTTCTTCCAGCGTTTGTTCGAGCAGCTTGGCGTGGCTCGATTCGCCCAATTGCTTCGCCATCGCGATCACGGTTCCATAGCCCGCCATCTCGTAGTGCTCGACCCGTTGAGCGCCGCCGATGAGCGCGGCATCGCGAACCGCGCCTTCGTATTCCTCGATGGCTTCGGCCCCCTCTTCCACAAGCCCTTCCATCCCTTTGCATTTTTTCCCTTTGGGATCTTCTCCCAATTTCACGAAAATGCTTTCGAGGCGTTCTACGTGACCCTTGGTTTGCTCGAGATGTTCTTCGAAGCCTGCTTTGAGCTCAGGAAATTCCGACGCCTTCGCCAACTTCGGTAACGCTTTCACCAATTGGTTTTCGGCGTTGTACAGATCTTTGAGTTCGTCAATGAAAAGCTCTTTCAGTCCCTTTTCCGGCATAATGTGTCCTCCTCGGATCGCCGTGCATGTGGTTGGATGCGAAATTGCGCTTCTTGTGGGCCGGGATTCGAAGAAGAGCGAGACTCCGAGCCGGAGCGAGACGGGCAGCAATCAGTTCTTTGGCTTCTTGTCCGTGTCTCTGCCAGGATTGCTGGCATGGACGAGTTCGGGAGTGGAAACCGCCCTTAGATCGACCTTCTGGCGTTCGGTATCAATTCGCCGCGTTTTCTGAAACGGAGTCAGTTCGACGGACTTTCCACTCTCCAGCGCTGCCAGAATGCCCTCCAGCACACGAACGTCGGCAAAGCCCTCTTCTCCGTTTGGCTCGGGGTCCTCATTATTCAGAATGCAATCGGAGAAGTATTTGAGTTCACCGCCGAAGTGATCGGTATTCTTGAACGAATTCTCTTCTGTTTTTTCACCGATAGCGATTACCTGCTTCAGCCCCTTGCCGAAGGTGTACGAAGGATCGAGTTCCAGGGTCCCCTTAGTACCGACGGCGACCAGCGAACTCGATGGATTGCCGAAGTAAGACAGGTTGAATTGTGCCAGTCTGTTATTCGGGAAGCGCAGCGTTACCGCCACTGTGTCATAAAAGTCCTGCGGAAAGCCGGAATCCGTGTGTTTCGTTCCGACCGCGGATACGACTCCTACCGGCTCGTCTTCAAAGACGTAGCGCGATGCATTGACCGGGTAAGGCCCCATGTCAAAGACCGGACCGGCAAGTTCTCCATTCTTAACTCTATGATTCTCAGGGTCGACCAGCTGCGAGAAAGTCGATGCAAACAAATGGACTTCGCCCAAGGCACCGGATCGAATTCTGTCAATCGTGTCGAGCGTTGCCGGTTCGAAGTGAAGCCTGTACGCGACCATGAGCTTGGCCGTCGATGTGGCTTGTGCATCGAGAATTTCTTTGCACTTAGCAGTCGAGATTTCGAGCGGCTTTTCCGTAAGAACGTGGATGCCGGCCTTCAGAGCAGGGACAATGAATTCTGCATGACGCCAGTTCGGGGTGGCCAAATAGATCGCGTCGAAGGTTCCGGAGACTAGCGCCTCAGGGAACTGCTCATAGGCAAAGACCGCCCCCGCTTTGTACTTCTCTCCCAACTCTTTTGCTTTCACCGGATCCGAGGTGACAAGCGCGGTGATTTCCGAGTTACCCGTATGATCAACGCCGGGCATCATGTCCTCTTGAGCGATATCGCCGAGTCCAACGATTGCGTATCGAATCTTGCGGTCGGATTCCATTCCAATCAATTCTTTGATCCCCATAAATGTCCTCTTTTGATTCAAGGATGCTGTAAGCGCGCACGGGTGACCAGTTCATTGCTCACGGGCGAATCAGAGCAATACCAGATTCAGGATCGATCTCTTTCTGAAGATGTTTGGGGCTTTCGGTAATGACGATCTCGCAGGTTGGACGAACGGTTGCGCTCAGCAGGTGACCGCCATGAGCTGACCCATCCTGTCTTCCAATGACCAGATGTGCATGGACCTGCGGTTCACCGTCTTTGAGGGCGATGTCTCCAATGAGTGACAAAAGCTCAACCTGCTCCTGAAGGTTGACCGCAGTCTCATATTTCTTGGTCGTCCAATTGAACCAGCCCAATTCGACCGCACTGAGAGCGCCTATGGCCTTAAAGCTACTGGCTGCCAGATGTTCCACTCCCGCCACCGATTTGAGCGCGGCTAGTATTTCATCTCCGGTATCGAGGATGACGACAAGAGTTTTGGGATTTTCGGCAACCTGGCGTGATCGCATTCTTACTCCTGCGCCTTGGATGCTGAGGTTGGAAGCTGCGTTCGATCAGTCTTCTCGATTGATATTGAGGAGCTCACCAACTTTCCCGATTTACACGCAAATGACTTAGAAGAGGAAATGCGCATCCAACCGTCTGTCCGCACCGTAGGACCATTCTGTTCCGGAGAGCAAGATGACAAATGCATCGGACGTACTTGTAGAACGGCTACTCGCTTGGGGTGTTGACACCATCTTCGGCCTACCCGGCGACGGCATCAATGGGGTCTTTGAGTCGCTCCGCAAAGAAAAAGAACGGATTCGCTTCATTCATGTCAGGCATGAAGAGGCAGCCGCATTCATGGCGTGCGCTTATGCCAAGTTCACCGGCAAGCTAGGAGTGTGCATCGCAACCTCAGGTCCGGGAGGAATTCACCTGCTGAACGGGCTCTATGACGCAAAGATGGACCATGCGCCGGTGCTGGCGATCACCGGACTCCAGCACAGCGATTTGATCGGCACGTTCACTCAGCAGGATGTGGCCTTGGACAAGCTCTTCATCGATGTGGCGGTATACAACGAGCGGATCATGAGTGGAGCGCATATGGAAAGCGTGGCCGATCTGGCGATCCGCACCGCTCTGGCTTCCCGCGGCGTCGCACACATCACTATTCCAGTCGATGTTCAGGTTCAGGAAATCAAGAAGGGCCGGTCGGAGCGAAACCCTGTTCATCACACTTCGGCTGTGCCGGCCTACTTTGATCAGCTTCCGGCCCGAATCGAGCTGGAACATGCGGCGGGCATTCTCAATCGCGGAAAAAAGATTGCAGTTCTCGCTGGGCAAGGCGCGCTACATGCTACCCAGGAACTGGAGGAAATTGCTGAGACGCTCGGTGCGCCCATTGTCAAAGCTCTGCTCGGCAAGGCGGCCGTGCCGGACGACAGCCCTTACACCACGGGCGGGATAGGCCTGCTTGGCACCGAACCCTCACAGGATGCCATCGAGGCCTGCGACACATTATTGATGGTGGGAACATCATTCCCGTATATCGAATTCCTCCCTGAGCCAGGCTCGATCAAGTGTGTCCAGATCGATATCGATCCGCAACGCATCAGCCTTCGCCATCCAGCCGACGTTGGTCTGGTGGGAGACGCGAAAAATACCCTGCGAGCACTGCTGCCGCTGCTTGAAAAGCACGAGAAGGGCTTCCTCGAGAAAGCCCAGAAGGGCAAAGCGGAGTGGCAAAAACTCATGGAAGAACGCGGAACCCGGAGCGACAAACCGATGAAGCCGCAGGTCGTAGGTTGGGAGTTGGGAAAGCGCATCTCGTCGAATGCGATTGTCACCTCGGACTCAGGAACCATCACAACATGGTGGGCGCGTTATGTTCCAGCTTTGCGCGGCCAGAAGCATAGTTGCTCAGGTAATCTCGCCACAATGGCATGTGGCCTTCCTTATGCCATTGCCGCCGCCGTAGCTTATCCGGACAGGCCGGTGTATTGCGTCATCGGTGATGGTGGCCTGAGTATGCTGCTGGGCGAGTTGATTACCGTCGCCGCCTACAAGCTCAACATCAAGATCATCGTCATCAAGAACAATACACTGGGACAGATCAAATGGGAGCAGATGGTCTTCCTGGGCAATCCCGAATATGCGTGCGACCTTTACCCCGCCGATTTTGTCACGATTGCCCGTGGCGCTGGAATCGATGCGATCCAGGTCGAAGATCCGGCAACATGCGGATCTCAATTAGAGAGTGTAATGGGCCGTCCAGGTCCGGTTCTCATCGAGGCGGTTGTCGATGAATTTACGCCGCCTATGCCGGCAAAGATCAAGGCCGGTCAGGCACTGAAACTGGCTGAGGCTCTGGTTCGCGGCGAGCCAAACCGCATGAAGATCGTTCTGACGAACGCGCACGATAAGGTTCGTGAACTAGTGTAATCACGCAAATGAGGAGCCGCCGCCAATATGACAATGTCGGACGTTCCGGTAGGAAAAGTAGCTGTCTCCGCCTATACGATTCCGACGGATGCTCCCGAAGGCGATGGTACTTTCGAGTGGGATTCGACCACTCTCATCGTTTGCGAAATCCACGCTGCCGATCTTGTTGGGCTTGGATACACCTACGGCAATCAAGCCACCGCATTTGTGGCTGAACACCTCGCAAAGAAGTGCCTTTTGCATCGCGCGGCTCTCGATGTGTCGGCGCTTTACGCGACGATGCTCAGGCAGGTGCGAAACGACGGGAGCCGCGGGATTGCTTCGATGGCGATATCGGCTCTCGACATCGCACTCTGGGATTTGAGGGCAAAGCTATTGGGCCACTCTCTGGTCGATCTTCTCGGGCCGCTTCATTCGAGCGTGGCTGCCTATGGCAGTGGTGGCTTTACCACGTACAGCAATACGCAATTGGCGAAACAACTGTCCGGCTGGTCTGAACAGGGATTGAAGAGCGTCAAAATGAAGATCGGCGCGGAACCAGACGCAGATCTTGAGAGAGTTCGTGTGGCGCGCGAAGCCATCGGCGCTTCAACCAATCTGTTTGTGGATGCGAATGGCGCTTACGACACTCGGCAGGCAATCGCTTTTGCGCGGAAGTTTGTTGACTTCAATGTTAGGTGGTTTGAGGAGCCTGTCAGTTCCGATGACCTGGACGGTTTACGTCGGGTGCGCGATCATGCTGCCGGCGTGATGGAGATAGCCGCTGGCGAATACGGCTACGATTCCCTCTATTTCAGGCAAATGCTTGAGGCGCAGTCGGTCGATGTCTTGCAGTTGGATGCGACCCGCTGCAAGGGATTTACTGGTTTCCTTGAAGGCGCAGCCATCGCATCGAGCTTTGGCTATCCCATCTCGGCGCATTGTGCACCATCCCTTCACATGCACATCGGTTGCGCGGTTCCGAAGTTCCGGCACGTCGAGTACTTTCACGATCACGCACGCATCGAGGAGATGCTGTTCGATGGTTTCATCGCACCCAAGGATGGCGAGTTAAAGCCCGATCGTTCGCGGCCCGGCATGGGCCTGATCTTCAAGCATCACGATGCGGAGCGGTTCCTCGCCTGGAGGAACAAATGATTTACGACCTGAGCCAGCCGATCTTCAATAATGTTCCGCAATGGCCGAAGTTTCGTCCCACCACGATGACCATCCCGCATCTCACTGCCATCGAATCGGCAAATGTCGAGCACCTGGACTTGATGACCCACACCGGAACACACGTGGATGCTCCATTCCATTTCTTTCCAGAAGCAGAGACCATCGACGCCCTTCCGCTAAGCCACTTTCATGCGCCTTGTATTGCTCTCGACCTGCGACACAAAGAGCCCGGCAGCGACCTTGCCGCGAGAGATTTTGAACGGCATGCCGATCAAATCAAGGCGGGAATGATCGTGTTGCTCAAGACCGGCTGGGCTGAAAAGCGGGCTCTTACCAAAGAGTTTCTTACCGCGTGGCCCTATCTCACCGGCGAGGGAGCGGAATATCTGATCTCGCTCGGTATACATGGCGTGGGGATCGAAGGACTGAGTATCGGCGGGTATGACGATCCGGAAAAGGAGACGGCCGCTCACAAAGTATTGCTGAGTAGAAAAAAGCTCATCATCGAAGATATTCGCGTACCGGATGCCATGATTGACGGGCGAATACGCCATTTTGCTGCCTTTCCGGTGCTGATTCGGGGAGCAGGTGGGGCATGGACCAGGGCCGTCGCCTGGGACACAGGTGAGCTGGCATGACGTTTATCCTGACCGATACGTTGGAGCAGAGTGCAAATCGGAATCTGCCCGCTCCTTTAGCTGAAACACTCACGTCGGCGCTTGAGCATCTGCGCGAAGGCTGCTTTCAGCGCAGCCTCTGTCTGATCGTCGCCACGACGAGCGTCGCGAGCGGACTCGAAGTTGGCTACGAGCATTACAAGGGCAGCTATAGCAATCCGGTGATGTATACGCCGGTCGTTCTGAGCGGAGCGCTTGCCGGCGCCGGCCTCGTGGGAGTGTTTAGCCGATTCGCTGCTCGCACTGTTCTTCGTTGGATCAGTATTGTTACGCTCGCTGATGGGGTCATTGGATTCTTTTTTCACATCCGAGGCATTGCGCGGAAGCCGGGCGGATGGAGCCTGCCAGTCACAAACATCGTGATGGGTCCGCCGATCTTTGCGCCGCTGCTGTTCGGAACAAGCGCCTATCTGGGATTGATGGCATCGTACCTGCGTCGAGAAGAGGACTTGGAACCGACCGTAGAACGGGTAGGCGCAGCAATCGAGTCTGAAAGTTCCGGCTGGCGGAGTGACCTTCGTCATGGCAGATTCCAGAAGCATCTTTCTGCCCTTACGGTTCTATGGGCATTCTTCAGCGGCTTTGAGGCACTCTACTCCCACTACAAGTCCAACTTTCGCTTCAAGGCTCAGTGGACGCCAGTACTGTTGGCGCCCCTCGTTATGGCTGCAGCAGTCGGAGCAGTGAGAAGCCGCCGCATTGCCAACACCGCTTTGCCGGCTGTGTCCGCTTTGGCGTTGGCCGATGGCGCGATAGGTTTTTACTACCATGCCCGCGGCATTGTCCGCAGGCCGGGCGGCATCAAAAAGCCGCTCTACAACACGCTTTACGGTCCTCCCATCTTTGCTCCACTCTTATTCGCTGCCTGCGGCTTTCTTGGCCTGCTAGCCAGTCTTCTGCGAAGGGAGAGGCGATGACGAAGAAATCGCTTCCATATCTCGCGACAGGCGGCGACCTGAAAGATTTGGAACAACCGGGGTTTTACCCCGGCTATAGCACGATGGCGCAAAAAAGGAGTTGGGAAGATGCGACGCGAAAGACTGTTACCAAGCGCGTCACGGAGACGGCACCTATTCGATTCTTTTCTGAGAAGGAAGCAACTCTGCTCCGCGCGGTCATCGATCGCGTAATGCCTCAGGATGATCGCGCAGAAGAGCGAACGATTCCGATCCTTTCCGTTCTCGACGAGCGACTCTACAAGAATTCGCTCAACGGCTTTCGATATGAAGATATGCCGCCGGACCGGGAAGCCTATAGGCTTGCGATCAAAGCTATCGAAGAGATGGCCCAACATCGCTTTCAACAATCGTTCCATGCCCTCACCGTGCATTGGCAGGAGCTGATCCTGATGTCGCTCCACGATGGAAAACCGGAGCCCGCCAACGCGGCATGGCAAGAGATGCCGGTACGCCGATTCTGGGCAATGCTGATGGAAGATTGCGTAACGGCTTATTATTCGCACCCGTGGGCATGGGATGAGATCGGTTTCGGCGGTCCGGCATATCCACGCGGATACATGCGGCTTGAAAACGGTCTGCCGGAACCATGGGAGAAAGACGAACGTCGTTACGAGTGGAATGCGCCGGTCGATTCGCTATCGGAATTGCGGGAAGAAAGCGCTTCTAAGCGAGGCTCAGAGCACGATCACAAAGGAAGTCACTGATGCCGCACCGTCTGGGCGCCATGCAGACGCTTCCATCGCCAATGCGTCGTTTTCAGGAAAACGATCTCGTAGACTACTGCATCGTCGGGGTCGGCAGCGCAGGCGGAGTGCTGGTGCAGCGTTTGGCTCGTGCCGGATTCCGCGTGGTTGCCCTCGAAGCTGGTCCCTTCTGGGATACCGAGAAAGACTGGGTGAGCGACGAAAAAGGTTCGCATGAACTCTACTGGAACGACCTGCGCATCACCGGCGGAACAGATCCATTGGCGCTCGGTTCGAATAATTGCGGCAAAGGTGTCGGTGGAGGTTCCGTACACTGGGCCGCCTTTGCGCCGCGCTTTCATCCCTCCGATTTTCGGGTCTACTCTGAAGATGGCGTAGGCGTCGACTGGCCCATGTCGTATTGGGATCTGAAGCCCTACTACGAACTGCTGGAACGCGAAATGCCGGTTGCAGGTCCGGCCTGGTTTCCCTGGGGAGACCCACATGGCCATCCTTACGGACCGCATCCGCTGAGTGGGCGGGGTGACGTGCTGGTTCGCGGCTGCACGAAGCTTGGCATCCGTTCGGTTGCCGGGGGTCCAGTCGCAATTCTCTCCGCTTCTCACGGCGATCGCCCACACTGCATCTATCGTGGCTTTTGCATCCAGGGATGCAAGGTTGGGGCGAAAGCCAGCACCCTAATCACCCACGTGCCCAATGCCATTTCGCATGGCGCTGAAATTCGAGCCCATGCAATGGCGTCACGAGTGAGTGTGCGACAGGATGGCCGAGTCGATGGCGTCTTCTATTTCGATCGCGAAGGAAAAGAACAATTTCAGAGGGCGCGCGCAGTAATCGTCTCTGGCTATGCCATTGAGACGCCGCGCCTGCTCCTGAACTCCGCATGTCCCGGCCATCGTCAGGGTCTCGCGAACTCAAGTGGCACGCTTGGCAAGTATCTAATGGCCCAGGCCGGCAATGTTGTCGCCGGGCGCTTCGAAGAGCTGATTCGGCTCTACAAGGCCCCACCTGCGCACGCTTTGAGCGAAGAATTCTATGAGACTGATCCGCGTCGAGGATTCGCCCGCGGTTTTGCAATCCAGACGGTCGGACCGCTGCCCGTTGCATTTGCGAAACAGATGGTCGCGGCCATGGGGGCGTGGGGGTGGGGTATGCGCCGCGTCATGATGGACTATAACCACTGGTCGACTTTGGGGGTCCTGGGCGAGATCCTACCGTGGGAGGACAACTGCGTTGAGCTCGCAGAAGAGAAAGATCAGCATGGCCTGCCGGTTGCGAAGGTAACGTTCAATTTGCATGACAACGACAAAAAGCTCATTGAATTCGGAAAGCAAAAGGTGATGGAGATCATGTGGGCCGCCGGGGCGAAGCAAGTTGTGCAGGAATCTCGATTTGCTCACTTGGTCGGTGCTGCGAGAATGGGACGCGATCCCTCCACTTCGGTCGTGGACAAATTCGGTCGCACGCATGATATTCCGAATCTTTTTGTCTGCGACGGCAGTATCCTCCCGACGCAAGGCTCTGCGAATCCCGGCCTCACGATTCAAGCCCTGGCCGCGCGAACGGCCGACTACCTCATCAAGCAGGGCGATGCGATTTTCTTTTCAAACCGCCGCGATTTGAGTGAGCCGGGTATCCGTTATGATCTCAGCCCGCCCTACACTCGCTTCAAAGGCAATCCGCGTATTGCCTAGCGCGCGAAAAATCTCTTCGCGCAGAGCGCCGCACCAAGCAGTCCACATCCCAAGACAAACCAGCCGCGATGTTTCGACACTTCAGCCTGCAGGCTGAACGAACGCGATTTTCTATCAAACGGCCCATGCGCGCCGAGCGTCGTTGAAACAGGATGCCAAACATTGTCTTGCCGGTCGGGAGAATCCGGTTCCTCACGTTGCTGCGCTTTATACCCGGTTTTGCCAAGATAGTAGTCCAGCAAGCCTGGAAACAACTTCTGTCCGACAATCGCCTTTACAGTCGATCCGCCAACCCAATACTCTCTTCTCGGTGACGAAGTGCAAGCCGCATGCACAATCACTCTTGCACCAACTTCCGGCTCGTAAATTGGGGGCACAGGTTGCGGCAGATTCGGAAGTCGGCTCTTTACCCAGGTAAACTGCGGAGTATTCATCGCCGGCATGTGGACCACAATTGCTTTCACGTCGCTCTCGTCGTGATAGAGCTCGCAGCGCAGCGAATCTGTGAAACCCACAATGGCATGTTTGGTGGCGCAATAAGCAGACTGCAAGGGTATGCTTCTGACCGCGAGCGCCGAGCCCACCTGGATGATGCGACCCCGATTTCGAGGAAGCATTCTCCGCAGCGCCGCGAGAGTGCCGTGAACATAGCCAAGGTAATTTACCTCGGTGACGCGACGGAACTCGGGAGCCTCCATTTCTTTAATGGGGGAGAACACTGAAACCATCGCGTTATTAACCCAGATGTCGATAGGCCCGAGGCGTTCTTCGAAATAGGCAGCCGCCTTCTCCACGGCCCGATCGTCGCTCACATCGGCCGCATAGGTAGCTGCTGTGCCGCCAAAATGCTCGACCTCCACGCCGGTCGCTTCTAGCGCTGCATGGTCACGCGAGATCAGGCCGATTCGAGCGCCGATTTTGCCGAATTCATGAGCAACGGCGCGTCCGAGCCCAGCAGACGCTCCAGTAATGACCACCGTGAGGTTCGATCCCATCTCATTGCCTCCATATGCACGCGGCACAACGTCTTAGATGCGGGTCGTGCAGACCAAATCGGCATCTAACATCTCGATCGATTCCTGGATGAGCGAGGGTTGCGGCGATGTCTCTTGAAATCGAAGATTACGCCCTGATTGGTGATTGCGAGACAGCTGCGCTTGTGGGAAAGAATGGATCGATAGATTGGCTGTGCTGGCCCGATTTCTCTTCACCAGCCTGCTTTGCGGCGCTCGTCGGAACCGAGCTAAATGGCAGATGGCTGCTTGCACCGAGAGGCAGCTGCAGAAAAGTCACAAGGCGGTATCGGGAGCGCACGTTAATTCTTGAAACCCGATTCGAAACGGCTGCAGGCGTCCTCTTACTGACCGATTTTATGCCGGTGCGAGAGACTCATTCCGACGTTGTTCGGATCGCCACGTGTGTCGAGGGCTCAATAACCGTTCAGATGGAACTGTGCCTTCGATTCGATTATGGCCGCACGGTTCCATGGACGGGCAAGCGAGACGGAAATACTTGGACAGCAGCCGCTGGTGTCGGAATCGCATACCTCCGTACTAAGCAACCGATCCAGACAAAAAGCGAAATTGCGACTGCGGAATTCACGCTAAAACGAGGTCAGTACCGTTCTTTCGTTCTGACCTATGCCAATGCTCAAGAGGGACCTCCGCGACGGGTCAATGTGCAAAAGGCATTGACGGAAACGAAGCGGTTCTGGACGGAATGGTGTGCTCAAAGCAGCTATGACGGAGCATGGCAGGGAGTCGTAGAGCGATCTCTGATCACCCTCAAAGCGCTCACCTATCGGCCCACTGGCGGGATGGTCGCTGCTCCTACCACCTCTTTGCCGGAGTATTTTGGCGAGGGTCGAAACTGGGACTACCGCTACTGCTGGCTCCGCGATGCTGCGTTTGCGCTTGAGTCGCTACTCTCGGTTGGTTTGACTGAAGAGGCTAGGGCTTGGCAGGAATGGCTTCTTCAGGCTGTGGGAAGCGATGCGCAAAGATTACAGATCATGTATGGTATGCGGGGTGAGCGGCATCTTCCCGAGTGCGAGCTTCCATGGCTCCAGGGATATCGAGGGTCGCAGCCAGTCCGGTTGGGAAATGCAGCATCCGATCAGCTGCAATTGGATGTGTACGGTGAGGTCGCAGATGCCATAGTGAGCATGAAGCGGGCCGGTCTTAATCTAGACAGGCGCCTTCACCGTTTCCAAAACGACCTGACAAATTGCGTTGCTGCCAACTTTCGTCAGCCTGCCTCGGGTTTATGGGAGCAGCGGGATCACAAAAGGCACTATACCTACTCGAAGGCGATGGCCTGGCTAGCTCTCGATCACGGCGTCAAAAGCACAAGAGGAAGAAGCCAGGAGTGGAAGATGATTAAGGATCGCTTGCACCGGCAGATATGCCGCAGAGGATTCAACCGTCGACTCGGTAGCTTTGTTCAATCTTTCGATTCTGCGGTTCTTGACGCCTCCGTTTTACTCCTGCCGATCTTTGGGTTCCTTCCCTTCGGAGATGAGCGTGTCAGGAGCACGATGGATGTGATCCAGAAAAAGCTATCCAAAGACGGCTTGATTTATCGGTTCACGCCGAATTCTCGCAAGAATCGTGAATCCGCCTTTATCGCCTGCTCCTTCTGGATGGTCCAGAATCTTGCTGGAGCCAAACGATGGAGCGACGCGGAGAATCTTTTTGAGAGAGTCGTCGATCTGCGAAACGACGTCGGGCTTTTGTCGGAGGAATATGATCCGGATCGCGCTCAATTCATGGGAAACTTCCCCCAGGCGTTGTCCCATATTGCTCTTGTCAATGCCGCGAGAATGCTGGCCTCTCGTTAGATGTAGACGGCAGGCGTGACTACTCCTTCATCGGCTTTCCAGTACCGCTCCAATCGCACAATATTATCCCGGGCAATTGCCGCAGGCGCTCAATGACATCGGGCATGTCGGCGGGGTCTTCTCTGTGCCACCTTATTTCGAATTGGAACCTGTTCCGATGTTCTGTTTCCTCATAGCGTGCGGACGCGGACTTTATATGGATTCGTTCGGAACGCAGAAGGCGCGACAACGATTGGGCGGAAACATGATTGCCCTCGCTGACGACCGTCAATGCACCCCTCTGGTAGGTCTCTAAGCGTTGCTCCGCGAAACGGAGCGCCCAAAGAACCAGGTAGCCAATCACGGTTGCCGTGCTGCCCAGAACCAGTTGTCCCCCGCCGAGACACAACCCAACCACCGTTGCAAACCACATGGTTGCTGCGGTGGTGATGCCGAGCACCATCTCGCCCTTCCGAACGATCGCTCCCGCGCCAATAAAGCCGACACCGGTAAGGATGCCGAGAGGCAGACGCATCAGATCCATGACTGCGTAGGAATTCGAAGGTTTCCCGTTTGTCTGAATCAGCAGATTCATCTGGATCATGGCGATTGACGCGGCGAGCGTCACAAGAAGTGTCGTCCGCAGTCCGGCAGGATGACCGCTTTTGCTGCGCTCGGCTCCCAGTGCAGCTCCCGCGATGATCGTCAGGAGGAGCCGAAATGCAATCGCGGGCCAATGAACGTCAGTGGTCATAGTTGAGAATTGTATGACACGGCAACCAATGCCGAAGCGCCACGCGGCGAGAAGCGCAAAGAAAACATATCAAGAGTCTGATGCTGAATTCCTGTCACCAACACTCGCCCAGCGACGAGTCAGCGGCTTCAAGGTTACAGCCTGGGGGAAATTCCCAAGGGCGATTCCTTATTTGGACGACGCTGCGGGCCATGACTGTTTCTTACTCACTAATAGCGCGACAAGATCAGACAGCCTCTTTAATTGTTCCGCGGCAGTCTTGAGGAATTCCGAATTATCGCCGGGATTCTGTTCGGCCAAGAAAATTGTGTTGGAAATGCTCTGAAGGGGGTTATTGATTTCATGGGCGAGTTCCGAATTCCTCTCGTCCCGCCCCTCTTGCAGATCGTGATTTCGATCTGACCGATGTCTGGAATCGAATGCGACCGCAACGGAGACAATTTCAGCGACCATCGAAAGGAGCTCGAAGTCGCTCATATCGAATTCCATTGCTGAGCGATGGGAAACCAGCCATATCGTCCCCTCCCCATCAGGGCCGTGCCACGGGATTAAGATGCCGTCGAGGATCGGTTCGGCGTACACGCCGAGAAAGTCGTAATACGGCTTAAACAGCCGATAATGCTGCGGGGAGTTGCGATCGAGGCAGGTCCCGCAGGGACTGTATCCACGCGGAGTGGTCCCACCGAGATACCGTGAAAAGCTGCCGGCAACAGCAACCCAACGGAATTGGATCGTGCCATCCGGTAGCTGCTCTTCGAGGCTCACTCCGGCGCTGTCTCCGTTGCATTCCTCCACCGCGATGTTGACCAATTCCTGGAGTGCGTCACCTGGACGTTCCGCAAGGAGATGAGCAATTCGTCGAAGAACTCGAACCTTGCGCTCGGCATTGTCGGGGTGAAGATGTCGAGACAGGAAATCCTGCGACGAATAGAGATTCCGTGTGTCCATCCCGGTGTCTACGGTCATCGGCACACCGCCCTTTACCGGGATGTCCCGAGGCCATTCTTCCGTTGCAGCGCGGGGACAAAACTGGTTTGTCCAGCATATATCTCTTTGTCCTTGGAACTCACCTAGGAACACTCCTAGGCGGAAGTATCTCGATTGCATTTCGAATGAACGCCGCCGAGCCCGCGTGCATCCTATGCAGAAGCTTGGTGTGTTCTGGCCCTCTCCGAACTTCGCAGCGGACCCCGCTAAAGCTGAATCAGAATTGTCCGTGTTGGGTAGCCACCTGCGGGACTCAGGAGAAATGTCATGAAGGCACTTGTATATCACGGGCCTAAGAAAGTTTCGGTCGATAATGTTGCAGATCCGAAAATCGAAAAGCACACCGATGTGCTACTCAAACTGACGACCACCAATATCTGCGGTTCTGACCTGCATATGTACGAGGGGCGCACAAATGTCGAGAAGGGCAAGATTCTCGGGCATGAGAACCTCGGGGAGGTTGTTGAAGTGGGTGACGCAGTGGACACCGTAAAGGTCGGCGATAAGGTCGTCCTTCCTTTCAACATCGGATGCGGCTTCTGCGCAAATTGCGAGCGCGGTTTAAGCGGCTACTGTCTCACTTGCGCCGATTCGTCTGTGATGCCCGGCATGGCCGGAGCGGCCTATGGCTTTGCCGGCATGGGGCCATACAGCGGCGGTCAGGCCCAATTCGTGCGTGTTCCTTACGCTGACTACAACTGTTTGCAACTTCCCCCGGACGCAGACGAAAAGGAGACCGACTATGTGATGTTGTCAGATATTTTCCCGACAGGCTGGCATGCTACTCGCCTCGCTAACCTCGAGCCGGGGCAGTCCATCGTAATTTACGGTTCTGGACCAGTGGGGCTGATGGCCGCAATGTCCGCGCGCATACAAGGGGCGGCACAGATCTTCGTCGTCGATGATATCGAGGAAAGACTGGCACTTGCTGACAAGATTGGCGCCACTCCTATTCACACGAAGAAGGGCAATATCGGCGATCAAATTCGTGAGGCTACCGGAGGCTGGGGAGCCGATTGCGGGGCGGAATGTGTCGGTTATCAATGTACAAATGGCCGAGGAAAAGAGATTCCGAATCTCACCATGAATGCCCTCGTGGATGCGGTGAAAGCCACGGGACAGATTGGAGTGATCGGGGTGTTCATTCCGCAGGACCCAAAGAGCGAAGATGAGCTTGCGAAGAAAGGTCAGATCGCGTTCGATTTCGGCAAGTTCTGGTTCAAAGGCCAGAAGATGGGCACGGGACAGTGCAACGTCAAAGCCTACAACCGTCGCCTGCGCGACCTGATTCATCAGGACAAGGCCAATCCATCTTTGATCATCTCGCATGAGCTGTCGCTCGAAGAAGCTCCCGACGCTTACATGCACTTTGACAACCGTGACAAGGGATGGACCAAGGTGGTTCTCCATCCAAATGCGGCTTAGTTCTGTGGCTCTTCCCGAGACAAAACCAATACCCCCCTGCTGCACACCGGAAGTTCGGAGAGGAACGATGAGCCTTTCAGACAAATTTATTTCCCGGCGCAATCTCGTTAGCCATGTCGGAGCGGGTCTGGCCGGTGCTGCGCTCAGCTCTGCAATCCCCACGGCGGGTGCCCAGACTTCGACTCAGGACACAGCGGCGCCTTTTGTCGACCCCACCACGAAGTATCCAAAGCCACCTTATCCGGGCCAATCACAACCGTGGCCAGGACTAGCAAGCAAAATGAATCCCCGACCCGACCATGGCGAGACGAGCTACAAAGGCACCGGGCGGCTAAAAGGAAGAAAGGCACTCATCACAGGTGGCGATTCTGGCATGGGAAGAGCCGCAGCCATCGCATTTGCGCGAGAAGGGGCGGATGTTGTCATCAGTTACTATCCGACCGAAGAGCCCGACGCCGACGAAGTCATCCAGCTCATCAAAGCCGAGGGGCGTAGAGGGATTCCAGCGCCCGGAGATCTGCGACAAGAAACGTACTGCAAAGAACTCGTTGCTAAGGCGATCGCGGGATTAGGCGGCCTCGATATTGTCGTCTCCAACGCGGGCCGACAACAGCAGTGCGAAGACATCCTGCAACTCACGAGCGAAGCATTCGACGCAACCATGAAGACGAACATCTATGCGCCCTTCTGGATTATCAAGGCAGCCCTTCCTCACCTGCGTCCTGGCTCCGCGATCATTGCGACCACCTCTGAGCAGGCGTACGACCCAGCTGGCAATCTCTATGACTATGCGCAAACGAAGGCTGCGACGATGAATTATGTGAAGTCCCTTGCGAAGCAGTTCGGGCCTAAAGGGATACGCGTGAATGGCGTCGCACCTGGCCCAATCTGGACACCCCTGCAAGTTTCCGGTGGTGCGACGCAAGACCATCTGATCCATTTTGGTGAGACATATCCGCTTCGTCGAGCCGGTCAGCCGGCGGAACTGGCGAGCATCTATGTGCAGCTTGCCGCCAATGATGCCAGCTACACCACGGGGAATATCTATGGTGCTGGCGGCGGTGGGGGACAACCTTAGCATCGCGTAGCGAATTGAGAACGCTCTATTGGGTGCGGGACAGCAAGGGAGATTGTCATGGGTCAGGAGAGACATGTAGCGCGCGGGATCGTTGCGGGTTTGGCTGCCGGATTGGTGGCCTCATGGGTGATGAATGAATTCATGGCAGGCCCGGGACAAATATTGCAGCAGGCAGTGCAAACTCCAGAGGAGAATGAGCGCGAAGCAATTGAAAGCGAAGAACCGAAGGAAGACGCCACAATGAAGACCGCCGACGCTATCGCAAGTGCGGTGACGGGCGGCCAACACCTTTCCTGGGAGGAAAGGCAGAAATCGGGTCCAATCGTGCATTATGCATTCGGCGGTCTCATGGGAGCCCTATACGGCGCATTCGCTGAGCTCTGGCCCGGAATTCGGGCTGGATTCGGAGCAACGTACGGATCGCTTCTCTTTACCGGGGCCGACCTCATTGCTGTTCCCGCTCTAAAACTTGGGCCGTCACCAACGGATCAGCCCGCAACTGCGCAGGCTTCGCCACTTGCTGCTCACCTCGTCTACGGCATAACTACGGAATGCGTTCGACGCATAGCTCGAAGCCTTCTTTAGAGGGCGGATCACATAAGCGGAGGAATTCATGTTCATCATCATCTTGATAGTGCTCATCCTTGCGGTTGGCGGCGGCGGATATTACATGGGACCTGGAATTGGCTACTACGGTGGCGGTGGTCTCGATCTCATCCTGATTATCGTTTTGCTATATCTGCTGTTTGGGAGAAGCCGCACGCGACTATAAATAAATTCTAATTTCGGAGGATTCGCGTGGGCCTCCGTCCAGCACCCGTCGGGCGACTTTCGGGGCTCATTGTTGCGACGATGCTGTCACTTCCCATCCACCGCCTCAAGAGTGTCGATTGCCTCAATGGCAGCAAGCAAATCCGAGGGATGAACTGGCTTGGTGAGCAGGTTAAAATTATGTCCGTTTTTCCGGGCAGTCTCCAGCAGGTCCGAAGTCGTTGCTTGGCCCGAGAACAACAGAATCCTGCAACTGGGAAAAATCGCCTTGAACTGCACCCCTAAATCGATGCCGTTCAGCTTTGGCATCATGACATCCGAGATCAAGAAATCTGGGCATTGTGTCTCTGCGGCCCGCAACGCTTCCAGAGGGTCGGTGAAGACAGTCGCCGAAAAGCCGGACGAGTTCAGGATCATCCCGAGCGTGGAAGCAATCGTTGGCTCATCGTCAACTACGAAGATGCGAGGTTTTCCGTTTGCTGGCATTCATTGTCCTCTCGAGCCGGAAGCTTCGTTAGCACATCGTACTCGTGGAATTGGCAATGACAGGCCACGGCGCGCACTCTGATCCCAACTTCGAAAAAGAACTAATGGACCAGTGCTCCACTCCATCTGCCCTCATCCTATTTTCCATAGTCCCCAAAAGGTAACTAGGAGCACTCCTAGGAAAGGCTAGGGAAGCCGAGCCTTCGTGTTGTCGCGGTTGTTTCGACGCCTGGATGTCGGCGGGCTTTTTGACGATACGGAAGTCGCATCGGGTACTAGGGTTTTCCCTAGTAGGAGGGTATTGCATCTAAGCGTTTGATGGATGGTTGCAACGACGCTCGGAATGATCCTGCGGTTCACCCGAATACTCTTATCGAAATGGTCACAACGATACTCGAGAAGTGACTTTAATTGCGATCTCGCACAGAGCTCCTCAATGAGGCGTCTCTACGGGAACGCGCACAGTAACAGTAGTGCCGTTGTCCGAGCTTGATTCGATGCGAAGGGTTCCGTTCACCAGCCGAGCTCTCTCGTTCATGCTCAAAATGCCCAAGCCTCCTCCCAGCCTTATCTTGGCGATATCGAAGCCTGGTCCTCCGTCGCGAACTGTGAGTTGCACAGCGCTGTCTTCAACCGCCAAGGCGAGCTGAATTGGTGCTCCCGGCGCATGTTTAAGGATGTTTCTGAGTGCCTCCTGAGCCACGCGGTAGAGGGCCGTCGTCGCATCGACCGTGAGCGAAGGTATTTCGTCGGGCAATTTAATACTGACCTCAGTGCCGTCATCTCGGTATCCATCAATCAGGCTACGCAGGGCAGCCAGCAAACCAAGATCTTCAAGGACCGAGGGATGTAGGCTGTGCGATACCTGCCTTATTTCCTGGTTGAGTGTGGAGATTTCTGCGCGGATTCTCTGGAGCAACTCTTCCGCTTCCTTCGGACTTTTCTGCAAATGTTCGAGTGCACGATCGGTATGGAGGCTCAAAAGCGCCATGCGTTGACCGAAATCGTCATGCAGCTCCCGCGCAAGTCTCTTCCGCTCCTGTTCCTGAGTGTTGATGAGATAAGCGGAGAGCGCTCTGAGTTCGGCGCGTGATTGACCAAGTTCACCCGATGCCTTATGGACTTCGCCCTCCAAGCGCTCGCGCTCATCCTCCTGCGCTTGCTCTTGAAGCAATCGCTGAGTCACGTCTGCGAAGATTACGACAGCACCCTCAGGTTGACCCGCCACAACAATCGATGCTGACGAATCTTCGATCGGAGTGGTCTGCCCGCCGCGCGAACGCAAGAGGAAGCGCTCTTTGCTGGTCTTGAATGGAACCGAAAGCGCTTTCAGTGGTTGAGATTGCTCGACAGCCTGCCCCGTCATCGTGCGCAGGTTATAAATTTCGTCGATGTACCTGCCTAACGCTTCGGGTCGTCGCCAGCCGGTCAGATGCTCAGCTCCAGGGCTCAGATAACTGACTTTCGCTTCACCGTCGATTGCGATGATTCCATCGCTCAAGCTATCGAGCAACGTCCGAAGCCACGCACCTTCGGCGAACAACTCGCGCGCCGATGCGCGGACAGCGTTTTCTGCTCTTTTCTGCATGGTGATATCGATGAAGGTAAGGACGATCCCTTCGATGCGATCATCTGTACTGCGGTAGGGGAGAACTCGTGTGAGGAACCAGTGGCCGGAGTCGTCCTCGATCTCTCGTTCGACGGGAACCAATCGGCTCAGCACCACCTCCGCATCGCCTCGTAGTTCTTCATATCCCAACCTATGTGTCAAATCGGAGATGGGGCGGCCCCGGTCTGTCACGCGGATGTTGAACAATTCGGCGACGCGAGGCGTAAACCGCAGGATTCGGAGGTCGCGGTCAAGAAATAACGTGGCAATCTCCGTTGCGGAAAGGAGGTTCTGCAGGTCGCTCGATAGTTGAGAGAGTTCCTCGACCTTATGACGATTCTCCTGGTTTACGGTCTGAAGTTCCTCATTGATGCTCTGCAGTTCCTCCTTCGATGTCTCTAGTTCCTCCATCGTGGAGCGCAATTCTTCATTCGAAGATTGCATCTCCTCATTGGAAGCCTTCATCTCTTCGCGGCTGGTTTCATACTCTTCGATGATGGCCTGGAGGCGCTGGTGTGCGACGTTGAGCTCCGTCTCAAGCTGCGCAATTCGTTCGGCCTCATGTCCCGAGGGTAAAGCAGCACCGGGTTTTGCTGCCGCGTCCTCATTCTTGATATCGGGTCGCTCATCGAAGATAAGCAGGACCAATCCCTCCTGCTCTGTTTCCCGTGCTGGCCGTACGTGCATTACTACGGGAACGGGATGTCCGTTAAAACGTACCGGAATAACTCTCGAGTCCAGAGGCTCTCTTTTGTCTCTGGCCTGCTGAAGCAGAGCGCGCAATTCAATCCGAAGTTCTTCTCGAATCAATTTCACGACACTAGCGGTGAGCGTTCCACCTGGGTGAATCAGATATCGTCCCGCATGTTCGGAGAGATGAACCAGTTTGTCGTCGGGACCTACCAATATGCTTGGAGGCGCATATCGCTCCAGCATGTTTTGATGAAGGACCTCATAGGGTATCGTTCCCGGCGAGTATGCTGGCGTTGGAACAGCTTCTCCTCCTGTGCTGAGGCGGGCAAGCGGAAAAACTGGAAGGCGCGGTTCCGGCGCCGGCACATTGCGTTTGCGGAATAGGCAAGTTTTCTTATCCTCTGTCTTGAAAAGCTCAGTGGCTTCGACGGTCTCTGAAGTCCCTAAGAGCAGGTATCCGTCCGGACATAGTGCATAGTGAAAGAGATCGATCACATCGTGTTGAACGGAGCGATCGAGGTAGATTAAGAGATTGCGGCAGGAGATCAGGTGTATTCGGGAAAACGGTGGATCTCCAAGCAGGTTGTGAGGAGCAAATACCACCAGATCTCGGACTTCTTTGCGAATGCGATAGCCGCCGTTTTCTTTCTGGAAAAATCGCTTCAGCCGCTCTGGACTTACATCGGCTTCGATATCACCCGGATAGATCCCATCGCGAGCCGAATCCAAAGACCGTTTGTGCAGGTCAGAAGCAAACACCTGGATTTGTGGAGGCGCCTCTCTCCGCCCTGCTGCTTCGATCAAAAGCATTGCCAGAGAGTAAGCTTCTTCACCTGTTGCGCAACCGACCGACCAGGCACGCAGATGGTCCTTGGAACTTTTACCCTCGAATAGTTTCGGAAGGACCTCTTCTTCAAGTTTCATGAAGACGTCCGGATCGCGAAAGAAACTGGTGACGGTGATCAAAAGATCATCCGCGAGCGCGCGAGCTTCTTCGGGACTTTCTCTCAGCCTTTCCAGGTAATGATTAGAATCCTCAATGTAGTTCAGCTGCATTCGTCTGGCGATGCGGCGCAGAATCGTAGCTGGCTTGTAGCGGCTGAAATCTCGCTCCGTCCGAGTCTTGAGAATCGCCAGAATCTTCGGCAGAAGGATTCGCTCGTTTTGCTCGCCTTCTTTCCCATCCTCAGGCACTGCTACTCGCGGGTCGGTTCTGACATACCGGAGCAGCGCTTCGGGAATTTCTGCGAGAGGAAGAATCCGGTCAACCTGTCCAGTGGCAATTGCGCTTTGCGGCATTCCGTCAAATTCGGCCTCATTCGGATCCTGGACAATGATCAGTCCACCCTTTGCTTTGATCTCCTTCAGTCCCAGCGTGCCGTCGGAACCGGTGCCGGTCAAAATGACGCCTATGGCATTGCCGTCGTGAGTCTTTGCGAGCGTCTTGAAAAAATGATCGATCGGAGCGCGTCCACGTCGCAGTTCCTCCAGTTTCGACAAACGCAAGTGGGTATCGATGGCGCTCAGATTGGCGTTGGGGGGAATAACGTAAACGTTATTTGCTTCAATCAGCGTGGTCTCGGTGACTTGCCTTACCGGAAAGCGCACTTTGGGCTGAAGTAAATCGGGAAGGAAGCTCTTATGCTCCGGCGAAAGATGAACAACCACCACGAACACCAAGCCACTGTCGGACGGCACGTGCTCAAACAAGTGCTTCAGGGCGTTTAACCCCCCGGCAGATGCTCCGATCCCGACCACGATCGGTTCTTGTGGCGGCTGAGATGATTTCGCAGTCAGTTTTTTCTGATTTTTGGGCTTTTTGTTCACAAACCACCTTCCGAGCCGGAGCTGGCCCGGTCGCGCGGCCGTGGCCATTGTTGCCCAGCGAGGATTTCGCGACGACGCCTCGTACTGCGTCCCGATTTGCTTTGGATTCTAGCACTCGAACACAGGCGGAATCAGCAACCTGCGGTGCTCAGCACGGCAGGGAGAGGCTGAAGGGAAAGAGGCGTCAAGTCGCGTCTACCGGGTGAACTTAATGACTTGTATAGGAAATCACGCTGTTCGGCGAAAGAGGCCGCTCCGAGCAAAGACCAAGTCGCGACCCGAGAAGAGCCACCGCTAAAGGCTATACGAGGAGCATTTGTGGTCAATTTTATGATCGTGGATTTGCCGCCGAACATCGGCGAGCTCTCTTCGTGCGTCTTCGCAATCAGCCTTGGCTGCGAGAAAAGTTGTGTGGTTTTTCTCTATAAGGTGTGTCAGCCTGGTCGTCAAAGCAGAAAGCTTGCTGACCAATCGAATCCGGCGCTCTTCCAGGGAACATCTGGTTGAGCAATCTGCGGTATGAATTCCCATAGCTTGCTCCTCTTCAAGAGGAGCAAGCCGGGTCAGCGGTTAACGGCTCTTGATTGCAAGGTTAGATGCAGCTTGGGTGAAAAGCGCCGAAACTACGAAGGATCGTCAGCATTTGTCTAGAATTCAGCACACATATTCTCTCTTTTGAACACCTGAGCCGTCGTTATGAAAAGTTTCCAATACGGACGCCAAACGGTCGGCACTACACTCGTGCGCCTTCTCAAGAACGTCGAGTTCTTCGGCCCGGCGCTTGACTGAAACGACGGTCATGCACGTGCGGCAGAAAGAAAACACGGTACCATCGGGGTTCGAAACATGAGAAAACTTTTGGGGAGGGCGGATCATCGCGGAATCTCTTAAGCGAGCTGTTCACGGTCATCAAACATGGCAGTATTTCAGAACCCACCGCGAATAGAACCTAGGAGCATTCCCAGCTCAGCAATAGCGGCTTTGAGTGGACTTCACAGCTTTGAAGTAGCACAGAACGCGCGCGATCTGGCGATCGACATGTTTCGCAAGCGGAATGGGCTAGTGGAAGTATCCTGCGTGCGCCATGCTCTGCGGCAAGTGCTCGACGGTCACAGTGGCCTCAAGTTCCTTTATCAGGTCCTGCGGTCTGCTCGACAGTACCCTGTCGGTGAGGCCGGCTTGGAAATCCCCCGAAGCCGAAGAAACAGTACAAATTGGAACATGCGAACCGGCGGAGCGAATGAATCGGACGATTCGATCACGGTCGTTCAGCGGAAGGGAATGGCATAGAAGAATGAGATCAAAGTCGCCATTTTGAAACAATTCAATCGCCTCAGCAATGGTTGAGGCTTCCCGCGCCGCATAGCCTGCAGAGCGCAGGATCGAAGAGCGCGTTTGGAGGATTACGGGATCTTGGCCGACCACCAAAATAACGACGAGTGGCATAGGAATCTCCTGAGACGCGGATTCAACCCTCCAGTTTCACGAGGACTTGCCTTGATGTTGCAGATCCGATGCTGCGATTTCCTTTATCCTAGGAGTTGAAGACGCTCGAACGTAACTAGGACCGCTCCTAGGGATGATGCACACGGAGATCTAGAAAGACCAGTGACGGCAGATTGGCTTTCCGGCATCAGAGTAGTCGGGGCGGCGCATCGACTCGGGCATACTGGCGCGCTCTATGGGCATGAAGACAGTTCTCATCGCGGACGATCATCCTCTCCTTGTGGAAGGGATCTCCAGTCTGTTGCGCTCGGAGTTTCAAGTCCTCGGCAGCGCTTCAAATGGACGTGATTTGGTTCTCCAAGCGGAACGCCTTCGTCCGGATCTCATCACCCTGGATATCGGAATGCCCGCAATGAATGGAATTGAAGCAGCGACACGGCTGAAGGTCTCCTGCCCTGACAGCCGGATCGTTTGTGTCACTCAGCAGAATGACATCGAATACCTGTTGGCGGCGTTTCGCGCTGGGGCTGTGGGCTTTGTTGCCAAGCAGGATATTCTCGGTGAACTCGTCGATGCGTTCCGAACAGTGTTGCAAGGGCGCACCTATGTCACGCCTTCGCTACGTGAAGCCTACGCCAGGCTCGTACGCGAAAATTCTGACAAGCTAAGAATTGTCAGTTCCCCCCTTACTCCAAGACAACGCGAAGTTCTGCAGCTGATCGCAGAAGGCAAGTCAACAAAGGAGATTGCAGCAGCACTCAGCATCTCAGCAAAAACTGTCGAATTTCATCGCGGCGGCATTGCGGAAATCCTCGGGCTTTCTTCTATTGCGGACTTGACTCGATATGCGCTACACCATGGCATCACACAGCACCGTTAAACGCTGACAACGACCGATCGGACTTATTGGAATTGTCCGCGACGATACGCCGCAAATTTTCAGGCGTCGTCGCCCGGTCGCAAACTCCCCAAGCGAGAGTCTCCTTGGCACACACCCGTGGAACGCAACTTCGCACGCATTTTTCAGCAGGAAGTGGACGGTTCGGTCCGAATTCATCCTACATTGTGTTCAGCCATCCCAGATGAGCTGCCACTAGCGCTGCCGTATCGTGCGCAAATTGTTGATACGATGCACTCCCGTGCTGTGCTTCCTCGACAAACAGTCCGTGATCCTTGTTATGGATTTGCTTCATGTCATTCCAGTAATAAGAGTCAAACTGATCCGTAGCGACGGCTTTGAGCTTCGCAAGCCTTGCCGAGAATTCTGCGTTTAGCGCATTTGGAAAGGTAACGCCTGACGAGTTTGCCACACGTTTCAGATTTGCCCCTACACCCTCGTGGTCATGAGATTCCAGCACCCCAAAATTGCGAACTACAGCCACGGTCCCTCGGGTTGCTGCCACCTTGCCCGCCTCCACTTCGTACATCCCGCCCTGCGAAACCTTGGCCACAAAATCCCGATCAGTTTGTGAAGCTTTCTGCGCCACGACTGCCCCTGATCCCACGAGGCCCGCCACCATCACCAAGGCAACTATCCATCTCTGCTTCATGGGCCCTCCTGCACCGTAGGATGCATGCGCCTTATCCGCAGTCGTCGCGATGTGAGTCGTTCCTCGGCCTGCTCCGAACGTATCTGGCCATACAAATTGTCGATTCGCATAGAGAGTTCACCAGAACGGATAGTTTTTCCTCCGTGCTGACCGCACCTCATCACTCTTTGGCTGCTTTTCACGGAGTCGCTTCGCACCCTCAGCAAGTCCACGGTCTATGTCGGCCAAATCCGCATCCGAACCAGCATGCGGTTAGACCGGATTTCGCTTTATGCGCAAACATTGCTCTATATTCTCGGCGGTATGAACCATTTCTGGCATTCGGAGTTCTATTTGCATGTCATGCCTGACCACTATGCGCATCCAGAAGCCCTGGTGCGCGCAAGCGGAGTTGCGGAGATCCTGGGAGGAGTCGGGCTTCTCGTGCCAGCAACTCGACGGTTTTCCGCGGCGGGAATTGTATTGATGCTGATTGTGTTTTTCGATGTCCATCTGTTTATGCTCAGTCATCAGCGACGATTCCCGGAAGTGCCAATCTGGCTGCTCTGGGCGCGCATACCGCTCCAGTTCGCTCTGCTCGCCTGGGCGGCGATGTATTGCGTTACTAGGAGAACTCCTAGTGCACAGCGACCTTTGACGTACTGATAATAGAAGTTTGTCGCTGTCCGATCGGCCACGGACGGGATGAACATAAATTTGCCTCTTCAAGCCGCCTCGCGTTCGCGTTTTCGGTGTGGCTCTTGTCCCGGCTGGGTCTGGCAATGACTAAAACGCGGGACAATGACGATTCCTTGCTGTTGGAAAGAACTCGGCTGGGTGATGTGCAGTCGCTCGCTTGTCTTTATGACCGATATTCCGGTTTCGTTTACTCGATCGCTCTCCGGATCCTCCGCGATCAGCCCCGGGCGGAGCAGGTTGTTTCAGATTTATTTTTTCAGATTTGGCGCAGCCCGGACCGCTTTGAGCGATTCACCGCTAATCTCGCCCTTGCGCTCGTGGTAGTCGCTCGCAATCGGGCATTGGCTGTACTGGCGCAGAAATCATCGGATCTCGATTTCTTGGTTCCTGAATGGATCGCAAACTACCGTGCCAAGGATATTACGCGCGAACAGGCCCGCGCCGTCCTAGAGAATCTATCCGCGGATCGCCGGAGTATGCTCGAACGTACTTTTTACGAAGCTACAAGGCCGACGACCTCTAGCCGTTCGACGACGAATTCGACAATGCCTGGAGAGGCTCCGTCGACAACAACCGCAGTTTCCAAACTGGTAGGCACCGGCCTTGAAGTGATCGATCTTGAAGCCGATGACGCCTTTGCACGGCGCCGCTTGCACGTTCGCGATTCGATCCTGCACCTCCAGGGCATGAATCGCCTAACTCGAACCTTCATCGATGGTTCGCAGTCCATTCTTCAGGAGTTGGTGACCGCAGCTGTTGAGTTGTGCGGAGCAGACAGTGCAGGCATCAGCATCGTTCAGGAGAACAGCACTGAAGAGGACTATTACCAGTGGGTCGCGACCGCTGGTCAGTATTCCGGTTTCTTAAACGCGAAGCTTCCACGCTATCCCAGTGCCTGTGGCGTGACCCTCGAACGGCGTCGACCCCAAATCTTCCGGGTATCGCAGAAATTCTTTGATCTCATGGGCATTCAGGCTCCGATTGTTACCGACGGACTTCTGCTTCCATGGGAGGTTGAGAATGGACGAGGAACAATCTGGATCATGGCCCACGGCCGTGCGGAAGCCTTTGATAGGGAGGACTGCAAAATCATGGAGGTACTGTCGAATTTCGCAGCGTCAGGAGTGAGGCTTCAGCGCCAACAAAGGACACTACTTGAACAGGCACGAGTGGCCGGAGAAGCCGCACTGGCGAATAGCATCGCCCAGCAAATTAATCGTCCGCTCGAGGAGCTTAGGCGGAGCGTTTTTCTCCTCTCTCAAAGGGATCCAGGATCGGATTCTTTCGCTCAGATGATCTCCGGGGAACTCACGAAGCTGAGCGAGATTCTCAACCAACTTGTGCCAGGTCCGAAACCATGCAATTAGAACCGGCGCCAGGGAACTCAACTCACCGCGTCCACGGTTCCGACGAGTTCCAAGTGACTTGCCTGTCGAAAATGGGACCATTGATTTTCCACGAACTTGACAGAAGGCTCTTGCCGCGAAGGGACAAGCGTTCGTTTATAAGCGAGTTCACAGGATTCTTGACGAAGGCAGTTTCGTCCTCATCGTCGCGGAGGTACGCTCGACGGGAGCGTTCACGGGCATCTACGATCTCTTCCGTATCGAAGACGGCAAAATTGTCGAGCACTGGGACACGCTTCAGAGTATTTCAACCGCCGCCGACTGGAAGAATGAAAACGGAAAATTCCAAGCGTCGTACGGAGAGAAGGAAACTTAAGTCGCCAAATCGACAGCCGCCGCACACTCAAGACCACGGGTTCTCTTATCTTCACAATCGCGGCAAGACTCTCTTTCGGGCGATGAATGCGTTATTCGATTGGGCTGTAACCTTTCCCAAAACGGGCGAATCGTTCCGGCGTGAACCGAGAAGAGGTCAAACGATTTTTAAGCAGCCGAGGACTTACCCAGACAAGAGGTGGTTGCCGATTTCTCCACGATCAGGTAGCGAGAACCGGAACTTTGCTAGCTGGAACTTGGTCCAGAACTTGGTCCAATTGGTTGCCGAAAAGGCTCCGATAACGCCCATTCGTTCCTGTCTACTCCGTTGAAAACATTGATACTCCGGCCTTTAGTTCTCGGCTGTTAACCGAATGATCGTAGATGGGAAATACGAATTCATCCGATTACTCCCCTCAAACGGTCCAAGATTCCGCGATCCATCTTGCCGTAAAGTCGCCTATGGTGACTTGTGCGTGGCCCGGTCGGAGACTATTCATCACGCATTTGGACGAGCGGTAAATCGCCAAGTCACTCATCGAGCGAAGGATTTGTGATCTGAAATCCGTCTTGGGTTTAGTCTAGAACGTCGCATATCGTGATTGCTTAAAGCCGTCGCAGAGCCCCGCGACCTTTAAGCGCGGCGGTGGCAATTCTGCGTCTTATTCTCCGTCCCAAGTTCCAAGATGTTCGCCTATTTTGCGCATCTATTTATGTGCAGACCGGCATAATTTTCGCTAGGTTAGCCTTCCACAGGCACACTGCGCCTAGGCGGCCGGGCGTGCTTAGGGCTGTCAACAGTTGCCTTCGATCTGCCCTCTGCAACAGTTCGCAGGGCATTCATGCCTTCCCAGTAGGCGTTCAGCGTGCGCCGGCCGCGATCCGTAAGTTTCGCGGTCGTCAGGGTTCGTTTGTGTTCGATCTTCTTTTCAATTTCAATGACGTCGGCGTCCTCGAGACGAGTGAGTTGAACAGAGAGATTCCCTCGTGAGAGTTTCGTGGCGCGCTCCAGGAAGAGAAAATCGGCCTCTTCGCATGACGAGAGTACAGTGAGGATCGCAAGCCGCGCTGGCTCATGGATAACGCGATCAATCTCCGGCATCTGGAAGTTGTCGTCGTCTTTATTCATGGATGCCCTCCGTCGAATCACCATTGAGAAGGTGATTGAGTAGCCAGTGATCATAGAGGTCGAGCAACAGAAGGAAGCTTAGCAACAGAGCCATCCAGGTCCACAAATCTATCCGAGTGAAGCGATATTCGAGATAGATCCCGACCATGGCGATCAGCGCAGTAGTTGCGAGGATGCGGCGCAGAAAAACGGACCAGTTGTAGGGTACGGGATGAATACATCTCGGAAAGATTTGGTATGCCGCGAGTAGAAGGGCAAATAATCCGGGCTGGGCACGATGGCCAAGAAACATTCCTGGTATAAACATCAATGCCCACAGCAGTAATAACACCGCATTTATACCGCTGAGGTATCCATAACGCGGAGTCGGAGGATTGGAAGCACCCTGCGGTCGAGCTGCCGGATGCATGATCGAGATCAGGCCGGAGGGAACCGCCGGTTCCGGTTCTTTGACGACGCCATAACGTTGCTCATACCAGCGTCCGCCCAAATAAAGCCACCCAAATTGCACCCCTGTCAATACGGCTGCCGCCCAAGCCAGATGCACTCTCGAAAACGAACTTGTCGCCGCCAGGCTTACCAACACCAGAAGCGCTCCCCAGAAAGGCGCCATCCGAAGCCCCTGCAGATCTCGGAAGTGCGCCGTCACATAGCGAAGTTCTCGGCCTTGGCTCGAAGCATCATTGAGAGTCCCTGTCTGCATTCTCGCCTCCAATAGGTAAACCCTCACAAATCGATTTATATCATAAACCGGCAAGGCACAAATGCACGCGGGAAAGAATTTCTTCTCGTGACACCGCCAGCAGTTCCTCTATCCGCAGAGCAGCAACCACAAAGCCTGCAGGTTTTTCCCGCATCCCTCATCCGTGGCTTTTGGCCCCCCGCTCGCCGGCCGCGCGCCGGGAGTCGAGTGCTTGGGCCGGGAATCGGAAACGCTGGGGTCTGGGTCACCATGAACGAATTAGTAGAAGTTGCACTCGGTGTAAGATTCCAGTTTCCGCAATTGGCCAAAGGCGTGGCCCCCGCGAGAATCGCTATGCTCCGCTGCCTCTTCCCGGCAAACTTGAAGCCGCAAGGGTGCACCTGACAATCAATCGAAAACCGGTGATGCCCGCTCTGCCACGTCTGCTCTTGCAATTGATATTCATTGCGGCCCTGATCGCAGCGGTATGGGGTCGATGAATTCACGCTTCGAAGAAGGAGGGTATCAGGTCCCGCCAGCCCGACACCTTTCAGCTTCATGCTTTGGGAAACCGGCGTCGTGAGGTTCCGCTGGTAGTGTATTCGTGTGCAGTGAGGAGAAGTTGTGAAATTGAAGATTGTTGCTGTTGGGGAAGCGGTACTCAGGGTACCCACCCGCCCATTAACGAGCGAAGAGATTCAGAGTGCGCAGATTCAGGGACTCATCGAACACATGCGAGAGACTCTCTATGACGCGCCTGATGTGGGCCTCGCCGCCCCGCAAATCGGGTTGCCCCTCCAACTCGTGGTAATTGAGGACAAAATCGAGTATCAAGCGACGGCTTCTGAGGCGGAGCTTCGGGAACGTGAGAGGAGCCCGGTGCCCTTCCATGTGCTAATCAATCCTAAACTCGAACTGCTGTCGCAATCTGAGATTAGCTTCTATGAAGGTTGTCTCAGTCTACCCGGCTTCACCGCTGCGGTGCCTCGTACAAGAAAGGGGACGGTGGAGGCATTCGATCATGCGGGACAGCCAGTTCACATCGAAGCTACCGGTTGGTACGCGCGGATACTTCAGCACGAGATCGATCACCTCCGTGGCACGCTATATATAGACCGCATGCGCAGTCGTAGCTTTTCGACTCTCGACAACTACAACCGCTATTGGAAGACAAGACCGCTGGGAGAACTGCTGGAGCTGCTTGACAGCCACACTTCCAGAGAGTGATTTGCCCAGGCATTCCCGGCCACTTGTTGAAACCCCGATTTCCATTGCGTAGTGTTACCAGGAGGGTGTGCAAGCCAAAACAGGTCTCGGGGCGGCGCGTGGGACTGGCCATGCCGCTTGCGTCAAGCCATTTTGACGAAGCCATCGTTGCTGATACAAGTTCGGTTGCGCCCCTCGTTCTTCGCACGATAGAGAGCTGCATCTGCCTGCCGCAACAGCGAGTCAGAAACATTTCCGTGTGCTGGGAAGAGCGCCACGCCGATTGAGACAGTGACTTCGGAGTAAATGTCGCTACCCAGATTTGAATGCAGAGATTCAACCGACCTTCGAAGATTTTCCGCTCTCTCCATCGCGTGGTTCTCTGTGATTTCCGGAAGAATGACAGTGAATTCTTCGCCTCCATAACGGCACACTACGTCCTCGGCCCTCACAGCGCCCTGCAAGGTCTTAGCCACTTCGCGAAGCACGGTGTCGCCGGCGGCGTGACTGAAGCGGTCGTTAAACTCCTTGAAGTGGTCGACATCGATCATGAAAACAGCGAGACCGTTCTTCCGTCGAATCGCGCGTGCGAGCTCCCGATCAAGCGCGATCTGCATGAAATGGCGGTTGAAAAGGCCGGTAAGTGAGTCCCGAATCGATTGATTTTCCAGCTTGGATCGAAGTTCAAGCGATGCGTGAGCGATCGCCGTAAGGTGCACGAGCTGTCGAAGCGTCTCCGGGCGGTTCCCTATCTCTGAAGCTATTTCTTCTGTCGGGCACTCGATTGAGAGCACTCCGAGAGTTTCTCCCTGGGCTGCCAAAGGTATGCAAACGTACCGGTCAGGGGGCGGTCCTACAAAATGAGAACAATCGATCTCCGATTCACCTGGTCCCCGCCAGCGGACCTGACCGCCTCGTAAACCGCAGCACGCGTTTGGTGTGAAGATTTCCGACACAACACTGCCGGGATTGCCCCACGTAGCGAGCTTTTCAACAGTGTCCCTCGAATTGTTAATTACCGCGAACGCCCCATTCGTTCCCGGAAGCAATTGAGGGAAACGTACAGACGCGGAACTGTATACCTCCGAGAGAGTAGCGCAGAGCTGCAGTTCATCTCGGAAAGCGGCAAGCAATGTCGCTTGCTTCGCGTGTTGCTCAAGTGCAGTCATTGTCTGAGCTAGCTCACGGTTGCTTTCCTGCAACTGACGATTGGTCTCGAGCCACTGACGCGCAATGCGGGCGCGAAACAGTGCATCCCGAGCGAGCAGAGAGAATAAGACTGCTATCGCCGCGAGAGACAAAGCAGCGAGCGAGAGCTCAGTCACGACTGACATTTGAGATCGCTCCGATGACGTCGCAGTTCGTTCGCCGAGCAGCTCATTTTCCTGCTCCGTCATCAGGGCTAAGGCCTGCCGGCATCGCAACGTCTCTGCCTTCACTGCATCCAACTCGCCGGGAGCATTAAGGGTTCTAGTCAAAGCACTGGTACAGGAGAGAAGCTCTTGAATATTCGCATCTTGGTTGCGGTTGTCCGAGACGAGTTGCTTCAGGTGCAATGTGCTGGTCTGCAGACGGATTGCGTCTCTTTGGGCGGCTTGTACACTCTCAGCGTCTTTCGTCGCTATAGACCATTTCGTTTCAGCCTCAATTCGATCCGTCTGCTGGGAGGCTCGCTGAACAGAAAGCAGCACCTCTTGAGTGTGCTCGATCCACTCACGGGCTGAAACGAGCCTGCGGTCGTTGTGATACAGGAAAATTCCGGCGCCGATGGTAAAGCAGACCGCGCCAATCGCTGCCAGAATGATCAGCGTTATAGGCACTCTCGAGTTGGCCAGCCTCTCCATTCAACTACCCAGGGAACGCGGCCCTCCCGCGACAGATGCACACTTTTTCGTGCCATTTTCAGATTACTATTCAGGCCGCCGAAGTGGGAGAAAACCTTGAAATCCATGATGGTTGACAATCAGTGATCGAGCGTGGGCGCTGGAATCATGGACCAATCCTGTCTGTCGACATTGTCGGTGTTACGCTTATCGGGGAGGCGCAATGAGCATCGAAGCAGCAGCGAAGGAACTGACCAAGGAAATCGAACGGCTAACGAAAGAGGCGGAACGTCTCACTAAATTCAGAGACTCGCTTCTGTCGGGTGCTGTATCCGCAAATTCGACAAGCGTCCGAACTGCCTCTAAGAAGAGCGTTGCAAAGAAAGCCGCTAAGAAGACCGCGGTGAAGAAGGCTGCACCGAAGAAGCGCACGCTTTCTGCAGCAGGAAGAAAGGCCATTTCTGATGCAGCGAAGCGTAGATGGGCTGAGAAGAAAAAGGCGGCTGCGGCGAAGTAGAACAGCTTTATGAAGTACTTGAACGCTAGGCAACGCGGAGATGCTCCCCGCGCTTGACCTCGGCCCCCGGCACGACTTCATTCCTTGAGGCGGCAAGCCTGATCGCGTTGTTGTCGGGTGTTGACTCCTGGACGGCGCTTCTTAGTGCGTGCTTGAGTTCGCCAGGCACCGCTTCGACAATCGCGTTCCAGACCTTGCCATTGATGGCAATTCCAACGTTCTTGTATTCGATCGGAATTTGCTGTTCATCATGGATAACCACGCTGTCCTGTGAATTCGCCTGAATTCTCAGCGTGAATTCCTGGCCTTCGATCCTTCTCAGATTCCGGACCTTGAGAAAGTAAAGGACCATTGATTTTGTGCGGAGGGTCTTGTTTTCCGCGCTTCGTGCACGCTCGGAGAGTCGCTGTGCCTCGGCGCGGCAATGCTGAGTCCGCGCTTCCATCGAGCGCACAAATCGTCCGATCCGGTCGACCTTTTCGCCATGAGCCTTGCAGAATTCCTCGAAGCGCTCTACGAGTGCGGCGGAGGCTTCTCCCTTCGAGGAAATCTCTTCTTGGATCTCCTCCACGACCGTGTCGAGTTCCTCGTCGATCTCGAACAGAGAGATGGATGACGCAATGGATGACATGATGACCTCGCGGTGTGCGGTCATGCGCCCGGACGGAGTCGCATGACCGTGTGAGTTCGTTGGGGCTTATGCCGCTGCCATTGGAATGACCTGACCGAAGGGGGCTGCCAGCTTGGAGGTGGAGGCCCATAGAACCGGGTACATAGGTTCCTCGCGGGGAAAGGAGCCTTCGAGGTCGGTGAGAAAGACCATCGTCTGCGGAACGATCCCCTGCTCATCGAGCCACTCGAAGCACGGTTCGAACCTGGTGCCTCCCCCTCCAACCGGAGTAAGGCGGATCGGTTCTCCCGCTTCGTACGTGTCGACGCGGTGAACTACGGCATCGAAGTAGAGGACGTAAACCCGGGAAGGTCGTTGTCCTTCAAGGATCGACCGCGCCGCGGCCTCAAATAGACCAAGCTGTCGCTTACTGATCGATCCAGAACAGTCCACGGCGATTGCAACCTCGCCAACGCCTTCTCGAATCACGCCCGGGAGGTAAAGGCCGTTCCAGACGTGCCGGCGACTCGGCCGCATCCAGCTGTAATCGGCAGGCGTTGTCTCCGACCAGAGACGGCGGAGCAACTCCCCCCAATCGACTGCGGCGTCTGTTCCCGCGTCAAGCGTGCGTTGAAGTCCGGCGGGCGCCTTTCCGGCCAGCTTCGCAAGAGTCTCGGCCTGCTCGACGGCGATCTTCCAGTCCCTCGCTTGCTCTTCCGGTGTCTGCTCCTCGGTTCCGGGCTCAGGTTGCGGCGCATCGAGCACTTGCCCGACACCGCCAGGTGTATCGGGCGATTCGTCCCCAATGTTCCGCTCGCCGCCGGCTCCTGCGCCATCCCGTGGATCGCCCTGCTGGTCTTCCGTACCCGGTCGTTGCTGAACGTTCTCTTCTGACTCGATGAGATTGTAGATCTGTTCGGCGCTCATACCTTGAAATCGCCGATCGATGAGCACTCCTTGAGGCAGCGTGAGCCCCGCGTCCATAAGCAGGGGGTTGATGGCGTAATCGCATGCCATGTTCCAGCGCTCTTTGGAGCGGTTGCCGCGCCGTGTGTGGTGTTGGAGGGCAGGATGCATGACTTCGTGGGCTAGAGTCCCCCGGAGTTCCGTCTGCGTAAGCCCCGCCACAAAGTCGGGGTTGAAGAAGAGCGACACACCGTCTGTCGCCATCGTTTTGATCGAACGTCGCTCCTGCCCCTGTAGCCGAAACAGAAGCGTTCCGAAAAACGGATGATCGAGCAGCAGACCGGTACGCGCTTTCTGAATGAGGAGAGCGGCTTCGGTTACATGCTTCATGCGGCGGACTGTGCCTCCATATATGCGGACATGTGCGCGAAAATGTGATCCGCACTCGGCGCCTCTGGCATCGCTGGAACCTCGGCCGTCCTGCGCTCGCTAAGGACGGTATCTATCGCGGCAACGATGCCTGCAGCCTCCGAGGCTGTGGCGACGCGCAGGTCCTCATTCTTCTTCAGGTCTCGCGCCGAATGATTGCAGAGACTGTCCCGAACCTGGGTTGCGAAGCGATTCAAATCGGCATCATCGGCCACATTGAGCCGCGGCAGTATCTCCACCAGATCGATAACATTCGTGACAAGCGAGGAGTGGAAGCGGGACTCAGGATCGTTCAGTCGATCGACCATGTGCGACACAACTTCTCTGAGCCGCTTCCACAGATCATCGTTTCCGCGCGTCAGAGCTTCCCGAACACCGCGATCGATATCGCGCGCGACGCGGGCTTGTTCTTCGGCGGAAAGGTCTACGCGAAAATCGTTGCCGCTCGGGATCGGAAGGAATTCGAGCTTGACGCCAAACTTCTTTCTCAGCTTGTCGGCGGAAGGATAGTCCTCTGCCTGGAAGAGACCGTTCAGGCTGGGACGGACCTGTTCGATGTATGAAGGGTAGACCAGAAGGAATGCGTCCACCGCAGCCTGAAAGCTAGCGTCGAACTCTCGCATTGCTTTTGTGAGGTCGAAGTAGAGGTGTGCCGGCAGCAGGCGGAATCCTTCGTCCGACCATGGAAGAGAGACCTTGTAGAAGTGTTGTCGAATCTGTCCGGCCAACGTCCGGATTTCTTCGAGCTTCTCAGCCCCCATCAGAAGTTGCTTGTTGTACCGGCCGGCGCTTGTGCTGGCTCCATGGCTCCTTGCAACCTCGTTGCTAACTTTCTTGTCGTGTTTGACGGCTGTCCATATGCTGACATGGACGGCGGCGAGCATCGCTCGTTCGGTAATCATTGAATGACCTCCGCGTGTTCTACGCCGAAGCGAACGAACTCCGGCGTGAAGGTGATGGCGCGGTCGCGGGCAGAGGCGTCGCGCATGGCAAGCACGCGCATCTCAGTGGGCATGCGATTGAGGTACTTCATGCCCTTGGCGACCGAGTTGTCGGTGAGTACCCGGCCAAGAGCGGTGGAAATGGCAATCTGTGCCGACGGCTCTGCGGGAAGCGGGGCGCTCTCCGGGTTGAGCAAGATCTCGTCGATCGAAGGAAGTTGACGGAAGAGCCTTAGGAAGCCTAAGAACTCGGTCGTGGCCGCGGGTCCGATGGCTCCTTCGAGAAGCTGAGCTTCGATCTCGGAGGATACTGTCCCAACATGGCTCCTTCCATGCTGATCGAACGCTTTGATCACATTCGAAGCCATCTCCCACGAGCGTGGGGTAGGCCATGCATTGACGTCTGAGGTGGCGTCCGCATCGTGGAGCAGGTCTCTCTTGAATCGCAGAAAAGCGATTACTTCAGGACGGATCGATGCCCTCAGAGCCCAATGGCACCAGTCGTCGAAATCGACATCGAGCGTGAGATGCACGAAGCGGTTACGCAGCGGGCGTGGCATCGAGAAGTGAACTCCCCGTTCGGAAGCGGGATTGCCCGCCGCGATCACGACCCACTCGTCCGGGAGGATGTATTCTCCGAGCCTGCGGTCGAGGACCAGTTGATAGCAGCCGGCCTGGGTCATTTGCGGTGCCGACGTGAGTTCATCAAGAAAGAGGATGCCTTTGCCGCCGGTGGGGAGGAACTTCGGGGGTACCCATTGGGTTTGGTCGGAGAGGATGCGGGGCAGACCACGCAGATCGACGGGATCGAGTTGCGTGGCGCGGATGTCGCGGAATTCGTATCCCAAGTCCTGAGCGACCTGAAAGACGACCTTGGACTTGCCGACCCCGCACGCGCCCCAGATGTGGATTGGCACACGTTCGCAGATCAGCGCGGTCAGCGCCTCGTACAACTGGCTTGGTTTCATGAATTGTCCTTTGGGTGGATAAGTCTGGATGGGTGCATCAAACGGTACTGAACTGCGGAGGCCGCGGGGACGCGTCCTCTCAGGTATTCTTCAATCGCTAAAGACGAGGTTGTATAGACAAGTTATGGACAGCAATTACAACTGTGGCCCTTCCATGCGGACCTACCCTCTTTGAGCAGGATGGGAACTGCGGCAAGTGCAGCTAGGGCGTCAAACCAGCAGATGCGAAAAATCGCATTAACGGCAACGCCGATCAGCGCGATCAGAGCAAGATAAGCGCAGGTGGCGGACTGCGTTGCATCTGCAGCCAAAGCGGCGTTTGCAGATCGTCGGGCTTCCTGGCGCTTGAGCCATGCGAGGACGGGCATCGCGATCAACGCTGCGAGCGTAATCGCAATGCCAGCGCGGCTGGACTCAGGATGAAGCCCGAGCAGTAAGGACGCAAGTGCCGAACCTCCTACAACCAGAGCAAGTGTGAACAGGAGAACTGAGGCCGTGCAGGCCGCCTTGCGTTCCGAAATGGCTACAGCTGGAATCCACTGCAGAAGGACAACGACAGCCAACAATAGCTCCACAAGACTATCGGAGCCAAAAGCCAACAGAACCGGGCTATGGGCTGTCGCTGCAGCATACGCGGCAACTGCGAACTCTATAAGCATCCACATCAACGTCACGCCCTGAAGCCAGAAAACGCGCGTTCGCGGCTCCTTAGGAGCATATTCAGCTGATGTCTTAGTGGACGCAGCGCCAATTTGCACCACTCGCGTCATGACCTCATGATCTCCGTCTCGACGGACAGATGCAATACATGAATGTAATGCGGGCAATTCGGCCCGATGCCTCGCGCGTTGGAGCTATCGGCGCGCGAAGTAGCCGTATACGCATCGTGTGCCACTCCGGGAACAATTGTGAGTGTCATGCAACTGGCCGTCGATCACCGCCGTCAAGTGTCTCGAAACGCGCACGACCAAGGTTCCGGCGGGAAGTTCGGAAGTCCGAAGATGGACTCGGCAACCTGAGCCGACAGACATTGTTGGCGTCCAGTGCCAGCCCAGAGATTCGAGATAGCTACTGTACGTGCACCGAAAGACGCCGTCACGGCTGTTGGACTTCCTTTTCTTCCGTTTTCCGATCCTTTCTTTGGCCGCCAGAGCGTTTAGAGCGTCGTAGACTTCGCGGTAAGGCTTTCTTGTTGCAATGGCGATCGCACGCGTGACGCAGTCTCCAACGCTGCCGCTGAAGCCCGCTGCGGCTCGCCCACCGTCGTCGAAGATAAATTTCATTGGATCCTCTCGGGCAGGCTTTACGCGGTCTGCCTCTGTCGTCCCCTCCGCGCGAGATTTCGTAGGAGGAGTTGAGCGTCGGTTTGGCTCGCAAGACAGGCCAGTAGACACAAGGCTCTGCCCGGCAACCGGATTTTCATGATTCGTGGGTTAGGAATCGCTGTATAGTGGCTGTGCCAGGTCTTCTGCACGGTTGGGAAGCCGTGCCGCCCGGGTGACCTACCCGGCGCGCCAAGCTCACTGGGGAGGATGCTGGCTGAGGCTGCGGCGTGAGATGTGCCGTGTTTTGTTCGCGCCTTGCATTCTTCCGATACCTCTTGCGGTTTTTGGGGCAAACTCCCAGGTCAGTGCGGCGTCCGCGCAGGCCAAGAGCACCCAATCTGCCACCTCTGCTACCCGACGCGAGTCGCGCAGAGATCGGACAAGTGCTAGATGTCCACCGGCGCAGCGCAAAGTCTTGTATTTCCTTGTTCCAAAATCCCGGCCGATCGCTTCACGGGGAATCCAGGCCTCCACTCTCCATGGTTCACGGCGCGTCGTGTAACTTGGAAACGAAAACGGACGGACGGCGTCTTGGATATAAAGGATGTCTCCTACCCGGATAGTCCCAACCTTTCTGCCATCGGGAAGGCAGCGAAACCGTGAGGGATGATATTGATATTCCATCTTCTTCTCCGGAGTGCGCGAGAGCTCGCGTCAATGATTTTCAAATCTTGAGTGCGTGACGATTGCAGGTACTCTCGTGCTCCGCTAGTCCTTCATGAGCATTCGAAACAGCCGATCGACTCGAGCGGCCGTGCGTGCGCGAACCCTCTTCTTTCCGAGTTGGAGCGATGGACTCTGATACCCAAGTCTCCGAGCGAGTTCTGCTTTTGAAAAGCCTTCGGCAAGCAGTCTCTTGATCTGTCTCCACGCCACGTTGGCCCGGATAAGGGCCCCGTCACTCGGTGCTTGATTGCTAATTGCCAGAAGTCGTTCCTCAGTGCTCCTACGGACGTTGACCTGTTTGCCTGATCGAATATTGGCGATCACTCTCTCAGCCACATCAGAAGCTGCAGCAAGCGCTCGGCGCCCGACACCTTGCGCTGAGAGTTTCAGAATGTGCTTGCGCGCGGCCTTCGCAGGGACAAGATCATTCCAGCGCCCGGAAGTGCGGTCCTTAGCGCGTGTGGTTTCGTACCGCGCGTTCGCGGCCTTGCATAGGAGGCAACGGCAGCCAGCTACGTATCTCTGACGGCTACCATGCGGTTTCTCCTTTATGAGCCTTGGCGGGTTTGGGGATTTTCTGAATTGCATGGACATGGCTCCGCCCGTGGCGCATTGGGACAACGCACCCAGGTCGTAGGGATTCTTCGGTGAACGTCGGGATTGCGATAAAGGAGGGGAAGAGCTAGTTGAGTCTACCTTCTAGGAAAAGCCTCAAGCCATCACCGGGCGGTTTCACGCTCAGTTCCGACGGCAAGGCAAGCTGTCGATTCAGCTTCGAACAGAATTTCCAGTGCAGAGATGATGAAGAGGTGTTGTGAGCCTTGGTGCTTGGAATAATTCCGGGCCGCCTGCTCGGCAGAGTGAGGTGTGATCTCTTTGCCGCCTTTAAGCTGTTGGGTCGCCCAGCGTCTGCCTGCATTCATGGCCCTGCGTATTCGATCGGCCACCATGAAACTCTCCTTTTGGTCACGAGGTGATGTACCTTGCTCTACTTTCGAGTTGCAGTTTGAAGCTGGCCGATGCACTCGTATCCGGACACACGTTATGATTGCTACCATCCAGAGGGACATCACACATGCCAGAACGAATTGCAGTCCTCGGAGGAGGCATCGGCTCACTTAGTGCCGTTCTCGATCTCACCTCTGAGCCGAATTGGCAACAAAAGTACGACATCACGGTGTATCAGATGGGATGGCGACTCGGCGGGAAGGGAGCGAGTTCGAGAAACCCCGCCGCCGGCCAAAGGATCGAAGAGCATGGACTTCATATCTGGCTCGGGTTTTACGAAAATGCGTTCGAACTTATGCGTCAGTGCTATTCCGAACTGCCCTCGGGATCAGGCACATTCAATTCCTGGCAAGACGCATTTAAGCCCCACAGCCTCGTGGTCCTTGAAGAGAAAACCACGGAGGGTTGGCTCCATTGGCCCGCAGATGTGCCGACCAATGATTCCCTTCCTGGAGATGGCGCCCCCGTTCCGACCTTGTGGGACTACGTTCTGATGGCATTTGAGATGCTCGAAGATGCATTGGACCAGTTGCATCAGCACGTTCCAGCAAAGGGCAAGGTGGAGTTGGTCCAGTTGGTCGTCGACCATTATGGACGATGAGTTGACGAAGAAGGAGCAGTCCACTTTGCCGTTATCAACGCGGCTGCTAAAAGCCGCCCATCGACATGCTCGCAACGTGCGACGCCACCGAGAGCCGTCAAGACGCAAGGAAGTTTCGGCCGTGATCGACGACTTTCAACGCACAGTGAACAGTGCCGTCGACCCTCGCCTCCTTACGGACACAAATGTGAGGCGTCCATATATCTTTATCAACATCTTCAGCGCCATAGTAAGGGGCATCATCGCAGATGGGGTAATCTCCAGCGGGTTCGATGCGCTCGATGAGTTTGAGCTTCGTGATTGGCTCGCTCGTCATGGAGCGTCCCCTATCGCCGTGAACTCGGCCGGAATGCGAGCTGCGTATGATCTCGCGTTCAGTTTCGAGGACGGTGATCCTCTGAAACCCAACTTGGCTGCCGGCGCCGGTCTTCGCGGCACGTTGCGCATGCTGCTCACCTACAAGGGAGCGATGCTTTGGAAAATGCAAGCAGGCATGGGGGAGACTGTATTCACCCCAATCTACAAGGTACTTAAGAAGCGCGGGGTGAAATTCCAGTTCTTTCACAAAGTCGATGAACTCACTCTTTCGGCGGATCAGAGCAGTGTCGCGACGATTAAGATCACGAAGCAGGCAACGGTGCGATCCGGAGAATATCAGCCATTTCGCCGCGTTAAGCAGTGGGATTGCTGGCTCCGTGAGCCGGACTACTCTCAGCTAACCGAGGGAGAGGCGCTCAAGGCTTCCGAAGCGAACCTTGAATCAAACTGGTCCGCTTGGCCGGGCGTGGGACGTCTCGAGCTGAAAACTGGAGCTGATTTCGACAAGATCATTCTTGGAATCCCGATCGCTGCGCTTAAGACAATCTGTCAGCCGCTCGCAGAGGCTCGTCCCGACTGGAAAGCGATGCTCGCGAATGTGAAGACCACTCAAACCCAAGGGTTCCAGGTTTGGTTGAGCAAAGGTCTCACCGAGTGTGGGTGGAGTCTGGGAAGCCCAATCCTGGGCTCCTATATTGAGCCGGTCGATACGTGGGCAGATATGTCGCATCTCATCGATGCTGAAGACTGGCCGGCAGGCAACGCACCTCAGCAGCTAGCCTACTTCTGTGGCGTCATGAAAGAACCAACATCGGTGCCACCGTCAAGCGATGCGTCTTTCCCCGAAGCCGAATATGCGAGGACTCTCAAGCAAGCCACGGATTTTCTCGAACAATACGTCGGCTACCTCTGGCCGCACGCACTGCAAGAAGGCAAGTTCGATTGGAACATTTGCTTCGGGAGTGCCTCGACGGTCGGTTCTGCGAGATTGCAAACCCAATATTGGCGGCCAAACATCGATCCGTCAGAGCGCTATACGCTTGCGGTCGCCGGATCAACAAAGTATCGGCTCACCGCGGATCACTCCGGTTTCACCAATCTCATTTTGACGGGAGATTGGATCCGAAACGGATTGAATGCCCCAGGTTGCATCGAGTCGTGTGTGATTTCCGGTCGGCAAGCCGCGCGTGCGATCTCAGGGGTACACCGCGAGATCATTGGGGAATCTGATTTTCCACCAACTCCTTCACTCTTTGCGAGAGTGCTCATTTGGTTGGCAGACCTTTGGGTACATTTCACGTCGCGATCGCTGCGGCCCTCCCTCAGAGGTGCCAATCGGCAATGACGTGTCGGAGCGCTGTGTGAACGGCGGATCGGTCCAATTGCTTGTTGGACATGAAGAATCTTCAGGCGGCATCGATCAGGATCGAGGGTTGCGACTCGAAGAGCTGGGGCAATTTGGGATAGACCTCTTCTTCGGAAGCCAGTCCCTGCTCAAGGATTGCGTCCTGGATGTAATCGATCATGTTGAGCATGCCCTCTGCCGCTTCTTGCTGGTCGAAGGTGACAGTTGACCCTTCGCTCAGGCCGATTAGGGCGCGCTTCTGCTTTCGGACAAGCGAAAGGTCAATCGTGAAATCGAGTGTGACTTTGACGCCTTTCCCACTCCGTGCGTGGTTGCTGTCGTCGATGAGACGGCCTGCGCTGTTTCCGGACATGATGACACCTCTGATTTGAATGATGACGGCTAGTAGCCCGCATCTGTCATTGCCTCGCAGAATTGGTCGAGGGCTTCTTCGGCTCGCTTCAGCGACTCAACGTCCTTCTGGACTTCGCTGACAGTCGTTGAGTACATCGCAGCGATGAATTCGATGATGGCAGTTTTCAGCATTGGGGAACTCCTCACGAGTGCGGTGACCGCTGATCGTCCCGCGGCCCCCGCCCAAGATTTTGCGTATTCTTAAGTGATAACGATGAAGGTGGGATCGTAACCGATGTGGATCACGGAGTGGCAGGCGATAAGCGCGAGGATCACGGGGCTGGTGGGAGCGGGGACGTTTTTTCTCCAGACGCGGGAGAACGACGATTATTCCGTGTCTGAGGACCTCATTCAAAACGCCACGCGCACCGCAAAAGATGTGGTCGTTTTTCGCGATCGTTATGCAAAGGTTTTTCGACCTCAGGCGTTCCAGTGCATTGAGAATTTTGTCCGCGCCTACGACGGTCGGTTCTACATATTGCCGACGCAGAAAGTTTCCCCCAAGCCCAACGGGTTTTCTGGCGTTACGGTTGCCATTACGACCCTGGAGTCATTCCGCATTGAATTCGACCACTTGATTGCAGACGTCGATGAGCTCACTCGAAGCCTCGCCGTGCGATCCTTTCTCCATCTACAGCGCAGCATTGTGGCCGACGATGCTGTCCGTGAACGCTGGACAGCCGCGTACAAGGCAGGCGAAACAGCGTGCGAAAAGCTGGGAGCGTGCCAACTCCTCCTCCACGGCATCTGGGCTTTCAAGGCAGTCGGTACTGGTGAGCAGACGGATCTGGTTGTGAACGAACCGATGATAGTGAACGATGATATTAGGCGTTCTTCTCACGGGCTGGTGCTCACCGAGTGGAAGATTGTGCGATCCCAGGAACAGCTGAGGTCACAATGCGAGGCTGCATTCAAGCAAGCCAGAAGCTACACCGGAGGCATTCTTGCAGGCTTTCCGGTGGCGTCAACCCGATACCTGGTCATGGTGTCGGAGGATGTGTTGCACATGCAGGAGTCCATCGTCGACGGAGAGATCATCTACGAATACCGCAATGTGGCGGTGAACCCCAAGACGCCGTCGAAACGGAAGTAGCGGCCAGACAGGCACGGAGATTTGAGTCATGCTCGCTGCCACGGGTCTTAAGAGAATTCACCTTCTTTTTCGAGGCCATGCTGTCGCGATTCTTATTACCCTCTGCACCCTTACGTCCGCCGTCGGTGTGTCCGTTGTTTTCGGAGCCGGTTCACCACCGGTCCTCGTTTACAGTCTCGACAAACGGTCTGACAAGGCGGACCGCGATTATTATGGGATCACCTTTTCATATCGAAAGGGGGGATCGATCTTCGGCCACGCGCTCGTGTCCTGGTTCTATCGCCCCGCAACCCGCGCCGACGATCAGAACGAAAACCAGATGATCGGTTTTTATCCTTCACCCCTCTTTTTGCGAACGAAAGTCGCAACTGGCACCGCTGGTCAACTTGAAGACGACGCGGCGGGTCTCATCAAGCATCGGGATGTCGAGAGCATTTCCGAGATATTGATTGTGAGAGTAGATCGGGCAACTTATGAGGCGACTCTCAGCCAAGGCAAACTATGGGTAAATAAGCGATATGAGTTGTTGTCGTCTGACTGCGTGAGTTATCTGGCGTCAATCGTGCGCCAGATTGGAATCGCCGAGCCTACCCGATTCCTTTCTCCCACCCCAAGTTTGTATGTGCAAGGCTTAATTGAGAGCAACGCGTTCCAATACTAGGAGGGACCATGAATATGCCAGCCAAACCCCACGATACGAGCAGCTATCTCGGGTCCGTTGCTTTGGCGTGTTTTATCGCCGCATTCGAAGGACTCGCACTAACCCGCCATGACATCACTCCCGAAGTCGGAATGACACTCTGGATCGTCTTTACTCTCGTGCTTGGCCTAACTATCGATGTTCCGCGCCCGCCAACTGCGAAACAATTGACGGTTGCATCTTTGCTGCCCGCACTGTGCCTCTTTCTCGCCCTCGTGTTCAAGGGTGCTCTCCAAATTGTGTCGAAGAGTGTCTACGTCACTGTTGCCAGTATTGGCAATGTGCCCGACGATTTCTATCAGCAGCAGCAACATCTGCAACGCTATGGTCTTCTTTATGGTGTCATATTCCTGATTACCATTCCCGGAATCATCGCGGCAATCTATGCTCGGCAAAAGTTGATTGATCTGTTGTCGTCTCTCATATCACTTAAGCCAGACTCGGTAAAGCGAGTCGAAACGCTTACCAAACTGATTCTGGGGATTCTTGGGACCGTGGGTTCCGCGGCTGCAGCGTTTGTGAAGTGATCGATGCTTACATCCGAGCCAGTTGGTACTTCTGCGCCGGCCGATGCCGAGCCCGGCAGAGGGCATAGATGCCTCTGCCGTTGTGGATCGCGAAAACGACGGAGGCTGGAGGGGTGGGCATGGTCTGAATATGACGCCTTAAGCTGATGTCAGAGCATTCTGCTGGCCTCCCCCGAAGAATGTGCAATCTGGAGGCAAAAAGCAAGCGGCCCGCCTTCGGAGCGGGCCGCTAGAGATTGGAGCGGGGTGAGGAATCGAACCTCATTCGTTGCTCATTGGGCGGCCGCCACTTGGCGATTCAATGCAGTCCTTCGATTGGGGGAGCGCTGATACCACCACGGCCCCGCAGCAACGCCGCTCCCATCCACCCGGTTTTCGCGTTGCCAGAATTGCGTGCAGGCCGAGGCTGTCTCTTCCCGTGACTGCGCGCACCGTGATTGCTGGTTCTGCAGTGGGAAGTATTCCTCGAATTGCTTCTGACGTCGCTATTGATTGAGATTGTCATGTGTGCTGTCTCCTGTGCTTTTGCAGAAATATGCGCGGCGACGTGAGCAGTACCAACTCCCCCAATCGAGACCCACATCGAGGCTAGTAAGACGACCTTTGCCCCCAAGCCTCAGACTCCTAGTTTATCGCAGACCGCGGAGAGACTCGGGGCTGAGTCACGACGGCGTAGAACCTGCTGAAAGCGGGATAATAGTCTCAGCCCAATGATTGGAAAATGTAAGTTGTGCCTCACGGACGGTGTAGAGCTCCAGAGCAGTCATTTCCTGCCCGCGGCCGTCTACAGAGCCATGCGGAGCAAGTCCAGCCCAGGGAATCCAAATCCCTGGGAAGTCACTCCCAGCTCTGCAAAACAGACCTCACGTCAGGTGAAGGCGCCGCTGCTTTGCCGGGATTGTGAGCAGCGATTCTCAAGCAACGGTGAACGATGGGTTTTCACGCATGGCCTGAGGAACGATGGCACGTTTCCGCTCGCAGCCATTCTCGCGTCCCGGGTGCCGGTCGCATACAATCCCTCAATTTCCTCGACAAAGGTTTATTCCGCCGCGCAGATACCCGAAATCAACCAAGCCGCGCTGACCTATTTCGCGGTCAGCATGTTCTGGAGGGGATCGATTCATCCCTGGAAACGGGATGGAACCTGCCCGGTTCCGCTCGGTCCGTATGAGGAGCCCGTTCGGCAGTTCCTCCTCGGAATCGCTGGCTTTCCCGTCGACGTTACTCTGAACGTTGTCGTGCGTGAACCGAGCGGGATCCGTTACCTGACCCACGAGCCATTGGGTGAGTGGCGTGGCGATCTCTTTGTGTCAAAATTCCCGATGCCTGGCCTTGCATTCGCCCTGAACGCCGGCAAGGCGCTGCCGGCTCCACTGCGCAACACTTGTTTCGTGCGTGGCTCAGGGAATCCCATTGTGCTTAGCGGCACGCTGGAGCAGCCGATTCTCGATGAAAGTGTCAGGATGATCAAGAGCGGGCGCCGCAAGCCCTGATTGTCATGATCGAGCGTGGGGTCGTCTAGGTCCGCATCGGCATGACGACGTAGCGCTGCTGGTACTCGAGGTTCATGCTCTCTGGAACAAGCATCCCCGCGGTGTTCCCATCCTTGAATGAGAGTCGCATCGCCCCCTTCTCTCCGATGGTGCGGAGGAACTCCACCAGATAGCTGCCGTTGAACCCCACAGTGAGCGGCTCGCTGCTGTAGCTCACAGCCAGCGTCTCTTCCGATTCGCCAAGCTCCGGGGTCGAGGAACTGATGGTGAGCGTGTTCTCGGCGAGGTGAAGTCTCACCCCGTTCGAGCGAGCATCCGCGAACTCGAGCACACGCTGAATGGAGGTCAACAGGTCGGCCGACCGAACCACCGTCGAGTTGGGGAGGTCTTTCGGCATGACGCCCTCGTAGTTCGGAAACTGCCCTACGAGCTTTCGAGCACTTAACTGGCGCGAGCCAATGCGGAAGAAGAGGTTGGCCTCATCCTCGCTGAATTGCAGCTTCTCTTCCTTCGTCGCCGACAGCAGGGCGAGCAAATCGGTGAGACACTCGCGCGGGATCAGCGATTTCTGGACGTTTTCGACTGGAATGCCCTCTTCCGGAACCACGACGAACGACAGTCTATGCCCATCGGTCGCGACCATGCCTGCGCGGTCAGGACGCAAAAGCAATTGGGCAGCCCTCAACAGGTAGCGATCTTCGCCGGTCGAGACCGCGAAAAGACTCTGACGCACGAGCGTCCGCAGTACGCGGCAATTGAGACCGATAGCGTGCCCTGACGGGGAGGGCATCTTCGGAAACTCGGAGGGCGCGCGTCCCGGCATACGTGTACGTGAACTGCCGGCGTTCACCTGGAGATGGGAATTCGCCAGAACCTTGAAATGAACGGGGCCACTGGGCAGCAGTTTCAAGTAATCCAGGAATTGCTGCGCGGGCACGGCCGCGGTACCTGTAACCTTGATCTGCGCCGGGCATTCTGTCTTCAGCGAGCGCGTCAGATCAGTGGTGCTGATCGAGAGCCTGCCGTCTGCGCTCGCTTCGAGCAGCAAGTGCGTAAGGATCGGCTGCGTGGTCTTGGTCTCGCTGATGCGCGCTGCGATCGTAACCTCAGCGAGGAGATTGTTGCGGTCGACGCTCACTTCCATGAGCGGTGTGTCGGTCTTAGGTGTAGTGTTCGAAGAAGCCATTTGCGTGCTTTCCTTTCGATGGTGGCGGGACGAGCACAGCTCATCCACGCCGCGCGGGCTCCCGCCGTGCCGGCGCGAAGATTGGACAATGATTGACCGTTTTGGATGGTTGTTGATCGGAAGTGGCTAAGCGCTGACCGTACAGCCTCTGAGCTTCAGTAGCTGCAACGAGTGATCCGATGTACATCGGACTGAAACTCAGTTGCGGCGCGCTGGTAGACGTCGTCGAGCGTGACTTCGACCGTTCTGCCCGTATGATCGACGGCGACGGCGATTCCTGTCAGATAACGGTGCTTCTCTGCACCGATCTCCATGAGCACCGCGATCTGCTCCTCGGTGAGATGACGAGCCAGCTCTGCATAGAGATCGATTGAGCCGTCGCCTGTTTCTTCCTCGAGTTCAACATCTGAGGAGGGCCACCCTCCATACTCGTCTTCTGAGTAAATCCCAAGGAGAGCAGGTGATTCTGTGGTGCGGGGTGCTTCAAACACCTGCAGGTTGCGTTTCTCGGCCCATGCGCGAAAGGCGATTTCATCCCGAACTTGAAAATAGTTGCTGCGTGCAGTACCGCACCAATCGGCCATCGTATGCCTCCGTTTATGAAGTGTTCCGCCGCCGATCCTTCTCATGCTGCTCTCGGGAGAGTTCCGCGATCTTGCGTCTCCAACTCCCCAGAGGGAGCCCTCGAAGCGTCGAGGATCTTTTCCGGAAACGGGAAAGACAGCCAGGGCGCGTAGAAGGCTCCGTTGCAAAGGCAAATACTCACGACAAGTCTGTCGATGTCCATCCCGAAGAGGCGATACGAGTAATTGCTGGCGGAGAGCAGCATCCTGCCAGTTCCAACCGCCGGTTCCTGTACCAGCCGGAGGCGGGGATCACTACGAGGCGTCTCTCCGCCTTCGAACACCATCATCGCCATCGCATCGCACAGAGAGTGCGGCGTCGGATAGTACGCGTTGGGGTTCCACCCCTTGCTTCTCCGCTCGGCAAGATAGTGGCCCAGGTAGTCATGTGGGTGGAGGATCAGAGGCTCGAAATTGAAAGTGCGATAGAGAGCCTCCGAGGTAGCTTGCTCGATCTCGGGCATGACCTTTGAGACGGAGAGCCCCCACGCCAGCCATGCAACGAACTTCTCAAATGCGGTCCAGGATGAGTCGCGATAGGACAACAGCTCGACGCATTTTTCGATCATCTTCAGCCCGGCTGGGAAAGGCATCGAGCTGAACTCGATGCGCGGGATAGGTTCGTCGAGCAGGCGTCCTGCCTCGAAGGTGCGCAGGTAGTGAATCCACCGTCCAGGCGCTCCGGGATGTGCATCGGCGAATTGAACTTGAAACAGGAGCCAGCCTCGATAGCTCCAGGGTGGGATCGGGTCGCTCAAAAACGGCATCCGTCCGTGCTCAAGAACAAACCGGTTGACGTCGAATTCCGCGGGATTCTCCGCGTGCGTAGCAAGGCGCATGAGAACCTCCGCGGTGCGGCTTGAGATTAGTTCGGGAAGAGGATGAGGGCGCAGGCCTGACGGGGACGCTCCACACCTGCGGCTGCTTTAGATTAGGCGGCGGGATCAAGCTCGTCGTCCGACGGTTCGTTCTCCGCAATCTCAGCCAGAATCTCTTCGTCGTCTTGCGCGTCGTCGCTCGATTCGACCGGAGCGGCAGCGGACGTGGTGGCAGGCGCAGCAGCAACTGACGCAGCCGTTGGCGCCGCACCAAAATCGAACAGGTTGGCAGTCGTCGGTATCGCCGGTTTCTTCGGCTGCTCAGGCTTCACAGCCTCCTTTGCTGGCTTCGTCTCGGCGGTCTTTGCTCCCGGCGATCCGGAGGTCTCCGGTTTCGAAGCCGTCTTGGCCTTCGCTCCCTGCCGCGCAGCCTTGGCTGCTTCGGCCATCTCTTCTTTGGCGATCTCAAGGGTGTTCTTGAGGTCGAGGTGTGCTCCGACAAATTGCGTCAATGTGGATGGCAACTGCTCGTCGAGTTCCGCCGGCGTCCCAGTGACGCTGACTGGAGTGGAAAGCGCAGCGTTCTCGCTATCGTTGAGCCTCTTGGGCATGACGATCACGCGAATGACATCGCCTTCGAGTGGATTGGCCAGAATGACGAGGGAGCGCTGCTGAAGCAGAGGAGCCAGTTCCTTGAACATGGTTCTACCTTCCTGTGAATGGAATTGTGAAGTGGTGTTGTCTCCTGGGTGAGGAGGCGGCCCCGCTATGCGGCTCGCTTCTTCGCGGACTGGAGGAGTCTTCGAGACCGTCTCCGGATTGTTTTCCAGAGACCGGGGTCTACAGGAATCGTGCTCATACGGCCCGTGGCCGCGTTGTAGAACGCGCCGTGGTGCGCGATGGCTCCGTAACGGAAGAGTCGCGCCAGCATTGCTAGAGCGCTGGTTGCCAACACATGGTTGATGTAAGGCTCCTGGCGCTCTAACGCCTCGGCCGCGCTGCAACTGGGCAGTGGATCTTCTCCAATCTGGGGAGCAGCGATCTCGGGGTAAAGCTCAACGACGGTACGCAATCGTGATCCAATGCGACGATTGCGGCCGTTCGCGGGCTGGCCGAGAACGAATTGACCGCTGGCCGCATTGTTCCCGAGGTCGAGCCAATAGGTGATGTGGCTCCCAGATCTGGTTAGGACGTGCGCGATCGTTTCGCGGGCGGCGCGTGTGTCGACGCAGCTGATCACCAGTTGCGGCTGGGCAGTATGGTCCTTCAACGAATCCTTGCGAAAGTGGTGGGGAAAGGCTTGCCAGGTGAGGCCCCAGAAGAGGTTCACGCGATTCACCAGCACAATCGCTTTGTTTAGCCCGATGTCTGAGCTGGCAAATGGCTGACGGACACAATTGGTTTCTGACACCATGTCGCCGTCGGCAAGCGTCACGCTCAGGCCCGCATGTCCCCACACGCGCAGGGCTTGGTGCAGATAAGGGAGATGAAGGAAAACGGCGCTGCCGTTCCCTCCGGCGCCAATGACGAGAAGGCTGATCGGTTGCGAAGACTTGCGCAGCGATTCGGCAAGAGCGTGTTCAATAATCATTGCTGCGCCTCTTTTGTTGAAGAAACTCCTCAGCTGTTTCCGGGAGTTCAATCAGTTGCTCCACCGGGAACGCATCTTTGTCCGCCAATTCTTTCCACAGTCCCTCAAAACCGCCCGCATGACGTGTTACGCGTCCTACGTTGCCGTGCGTGAACTCGCTCTCATAGAAGCTCTTCTCCCATTGCCCGATAGAAGCGACGGTTGAGACCTTTGGAGCGCGCATCGATCCGATGCACACGCTGCCGCTTTCATAGAGATTCCAGTAGGGGGCAACCGAGAGCCCGCTTGCCGCGGAGGGGCGGCGGTTCTCCTTGAGCGCCCGCACGAAAAGCGAACTATCCTGGGTCAGCCATATCAGCGCCGGCTGCGGAAAGTTGCGGCCGTTGATCCCTTGAAGATCCCCCTGCGTGTCGCCAAAGAACATCGGCCGTATCTGCGCCGGCGTCCACCAGGCGATCGTTCGATCGGTACGTGCCATCACGTTGTCGGGGAGGAACTCGATGGGGATTTGGCCACCGAGCGAGTGGAGCAGCGACTGCAGAAAGTCGACAGTTAGCGGATTCGCTGGCCCCAACTCCGGCTTCTTCGTGCCCTTTGTCGCCACTGGATGGTGAGTCACAAACGTGTTCCCCATCTCCCAGTAGTGACGGTCCGTTGAGTGGTAGATCAGGAGAGCTTCACGCAGCTCGAAGTGCCGGTTCTGTCCGATCTCTAGGCTCACGTGCATGTTGCTTCTCCCAGTCGTTTAGCAGGTTGACCAGCCCGGCGAGTTCCATGTTCAGTCTGAGAAAGATGTGCATGGTGCGCAGCGCGGCATCGAACTCCTCCGGATGGTCTGGACGGAACGCTACCGTGCACGCCGGTTCGTTGCTGGCCTCGTTGTAGTGCTCCGCTTCGTAATCCCAGCACGCGTGGATCGCGTCGTTGTCTCGAAAGACGATCAGGACACTGGGAACGGGCAGGTCGTCATACTCCTGCTCGAGACGGACAGCGTCGCTCCTGAGGCGCGACAGACGCATGACGTTAAAGAGCTTCTCGATCCAGGCGCCATGGGCACCCTTCAGGTGTTGTCGCAAGAGCCTGCGGGCCGCCCGAATGTCCCACTGATCGACGATTTTCACTGAAGGCGGAGTTGCTTCCTCCACCGGTGGGAACTCGTAATTGTCGCGGCTTTCGGGGTCGTCCTCCTCCATCATTTCGTGAAGCCGCTCGTTGTACCACTCGGCAGCAAAATGGTCGTAGATGGGCATCCATCGCCGCAAGGCGCGGCCAAGGACAAGGTAGAAGGCCGCACCGAGGCACGGGTCCTGGTTATCGAGTTCCTGCATTGCCGCGCCGATGATGAGAAAGCCGGCCGTCTGTAGGTCGAATTGCGCCACGAGTTTGCCGGTGCCGACGCTCTCACCACGATGGTAGCCATCCCCGAAGTGATCTCGGATCTCACAGGCGTATTCAAGGTTGTCCTTGAAAATGTCGCCGCAAAGTTGTTCGATCATTTTGTCGATTGCGTTGCGCGCGAAGACGACAGGAATCTTTCCAGATGCGAGCCACAACTGTTCGTCGACAAGCTTCCGCTCTACAAGCGCAACGCACAAGCGGTAAAGAAGCTCTCCGTTTGTTTCGATTTGATATGTCGAGGGCACGGAGCCGAGAGCTGGCAGCGTCTCGCCCGAGCCAACTCCGAGAAGCATCAGGCCAGAGGAGGGAGTAGCTCGGTTGGAGCTGTCAGGATTGAGGCTGACTTGGCTAGGGACCTTCGTGCCGCTTCGGCGACGGCATGGGAGAGCCTGATGGATTCTTCGCATTGGAGGTGCCTCGCGATCAGGCGATTGGCCTTCTTCGGTGGAGTATGCTCGAGCGCACGAAGCTCGTCGAGGACTGTGCGTGACTTCGGCGGCCGTTTGTGAGGCATATGGCCCTTTCTTCGGAGCAGGGATCGATTCAATACTCCAGCGTCGCGGCTAACGCGCGCCGAGCGGGCATTCGAATCCAACCATTGATTTCCTCTCTCTACTCGGTGCGCAGGGCGCAAATCGGGTCGATCCTGGCGGCTTTCCAAGCTGGAAGGAGGCAGGCGAACGTTGCGGAAAGCAGCAGGGTTGCGATAACCGAGAGATATACCGCGGGGTCGAGCGGGCTTGTTCCGTAAAGCACGGAGCTGATAAGACGCGTCACGCCCAAACTGGCTGCGACGCCGAGGACGAGACCGAGCGCCGCAGGTCGCAGGCCGTCCAAGAGCATGAGCCGCAATACTCCTTCGCGTTTTGCTCCCAAAGCCATACGGATACCGATCTCCACGGTACGCTGGGTCACCAGATAGGCAAGCACGCCGTAGAGGCCCACCGCCGCCAGCAACAAAGACAGTGCCGCAAAGCTCAATACCAGGGTCGCGCTGAAACTCGAATTCGCCGTCGACTCCCCGACGATTTGATCCATGGTAAGAACATTCTTGACAGGAAGATTTCGGTCGAGTGACGCGATGAGCCTTTGAATGGGAACTCCGAGCGGCAATACATCTCGCGCCGAGCGCACCACCAGCACTGAGTCGCCTGAATTTCCTGGGATGCCCGAAAGAATCGGAAACCACATCATTGGGCGAACCGGCTTGCCAATCTCGTAGATCGTATTGCCGACGACACCGACAATCTCGTAGCTCTCGCCTTCCGGCGTCCTCCACTCGACACGCAGATGTTTTCCGATTGGATTTTCGTCGCCCGGAAAGTACTGCCTCACCAATTCCTCGTTCACAATCACGAATTTGTCCCGCTCCATGCGCTCATCGTCGGAAAAGAACCGTCCACGGACCAGACGAATCTGCATTGCGGAAAAATAGCCCGGATCCGCAGTGCGGTACGCTGCAAACCGATGGACTCCGGTTGCCTCCGCAGGATGCTCGGGAATCCAGACCTCATGATCGCCGTAGTATCCACCGCCCGGGACCACATTCGTCAGTCCGGCGGCTTCGACACCTGGCAGATGCCGCACTTTATCCAGCAACTGCGTATCGAAGTCGACAATCTGTTCCGGCTTCGAATACTTCTCTCCGCGCAGAAAATACGTCATAGTCAACACGTGCTTCGTCGTGCAGCCGAGATCGACCGTTCGTAGCCGCACAAAGCTCTTGAACAGCAGTCCGGCGGCGATGAGCAGAACGACAGTCAGTGCCACTTCCGCAGTCAGCAGGGCTCGGCGTAGCGAAACGCGCGCTGCATTTCCTCCAACACCTCGCGAACCATCCTGCAAAGCCGCCAGGATAGGACCGCCGGTCGACGAAATCGCTGGTAGCAGGCCAGCTAGAATTCCAGCCAGCAATGTGATCGCCAACGCGAAGCTGACGGCAAGCCCGTCGGGACGGACATCGTAGGCGCGTGGTAGCTCGGTCCAGTGCCCTACTAACCACCTTGTTGCACCCACTGCAAGCAGCACGCCGAGACCTCCGCCAGCGAGGCAAATCAAGAGGCTCTCCGTCAATTGTTGTCGGATCATAGAAAGACGGCTGCTTCCTAATGCGCTGCGAATGGCCATTTCACGCCTGCGTGCAGCTGACCGCGCCACAAGCAAGTTCGAGAGGTTGAGACACGCAATTGACAGTAAGCAGACTACCGCCGCCAGCAACACGTAGAGTGGGGTCTTCACATCGCCCACGACATCTTCAAGCAGTGGTATTGCGACGACGTCTTGCTCCATCGGCCCTGATCCGCGTAATCGCGTATAGAGCTGCTGCTCGACGGCGCTGACTTCCTGAAGGGCCGCAAAAGCGGAAGCGCCATCTTTGAGTCGCGCCACGACATGAAAGATGTGGTTGAAGTGGGTCAGAACCTGGTCCGTGGTTACATCGACTTGCCACGGAACCCATAGTTGAATCTTCGGATCGGGATATTGAAACCACTCCGGCAGTACTCCGATCACGGTGTACATTCGGCTGTTCAGGCGAATCGTTCTGCCGAGAATTCCCGGATCACCGTTAAACCGTCGTTTGAAGAAGCTCCAGGACAGGATCACGGTCGGTTCCGCACCAATCTGGTCGTCTGTCGGCGTTGACAATCGGCCCAGCGCTGGATTGACGCCAAGCGTCGCAAACAGATTCCACGAACAGGTGCCTGCGTTGAGGAACTCAGGAAGGTCCCCACCGTTGCTGGACATGTTGTACCCACTCCATCTCCAGATCGCCATCTGCTCATAGCCGTGCGAGACCTTCTCCCAGTCGTAGAAATCTCCCGGAGCTGTTAAATTACCGGTGCCGGGCTGCGATCGCTCGTCGTGACTGTACAGCGTGACCAAGCGATCAGGACGTGGAAAGGGCAGGGGGCGAAGGAGCACAGAGCGCACAACAGTAAACAGGGCAACGCTGGTTCCTATTCCAAGCGCCATGACCAGGATCGCGACGAGGCTGAAACCGGGCGTTCTCATTAGCGTACGCATGGCGTACTTCACGTCGCGTGCCCATCCTTCTAGGGAAGGTAAACCACGCCGGTCTCGAACCACCTGTCGAACCTGTTCCATGCCTCCCAGTTCGATCAGGGCTCTGCGTCGAGCCTCTTCCTCGGTTACTCCTGTACGTCGCAGATCGTCGATGTGCATTTGCAAGAGACTATCCAGTTCATCTCCAACATCGCCGTCCCGATCCTTGGCGCCGAGCGCCGTGCAAAGACGCCTCCACGCTCCTCGCAGCGTCATCATCAGACCTCCTCAGCCGGCGCAAGGAAACGGGCCAGAATCGCAGTCGTTTCCTGCCAATTGCGAGTTTCGCGCTCCAAGTGCTTTCGGCCCACTTGCGTGATCTTGTAGAACTTCGCCCGGCGATTATTGTCTGAAATTCCCCATTCCGATCGGATCGCACCATCCTGTTCCAGCTTTAGAAGGGCCGGATAAAGAGTTCCGTAATTCAGTTGCAGCTTGTCCCCGCTGGTCTGCTCGATCCGTCTGGCGAGTCCATATCCGTGTTGAGGCCCCATGGTCGAAAGCGTGCGAAGCACCATGAGCGACAACGTCCCCAGCCACACATCATTCTTGGTTCCCATTCTTTCCTCTTGGACTCCCATATATACCAAATTTTCATATGGGGGTGCAATAGGAGCTTGCAGGTTTAGTCGATGGGGTCGAGTCTGGTACGAAAAGAGAGTCGAGCTAGCCTTTGCTCCCAATCGCACGGCTGAAGGTGTAGCGGGCAGAGTCACTCTTGACTTCCGGGCCGGACAGCGCAGCGGTGGCGATCTCTGGATAGGCCGCGACCAGCGTATCCCGCACTTGCTCAGGGGACAGTGAGGGGTTGGGATCAGGGATGACGGTGCCGTTGTAGACGAACTCGCGGCGAAGAGCGGACGCAGTGAGACTGGCCATGCCAGAGCTCCTTTTCTGGTGTTTGGATTGTTGGGAATTGAACTGCTTCTTGCGATGGAAGCAGGTTTCTTGCGCGAACTGGCTGAGACTGTTCGCAGTGCGCTACTTGACCGAGCGATCGCGTCTCGGAAAGGTTTCTCCGAGCGACTCGCGTTCCTTTTTGCGGACTTCCTCGAAATCGACGGATATGCTCACACGGCTGCCATTGACATAAATCGTCGCTTCGTGGATGAGGTCCAGCAGGCCTGTGCGATGTTCACCATACTCGTGCAGTAGGTCGCGCTTGAATCCAGTGATCACCTGTGCGCGGCCGTCTTCGTGGATCTCTGCAACTTCATAGACATCGGCCAACTGGCCATACACGGCTTCGGCGACTATCGCATAGCGGCTCAGCCTCATCACTCGATCACGTATCTGTTGATCGTCAGAATCGTCGAGGCCTGCGGCTGGAACCTCCACCCTGAGAACTTTTCGCTCGGAGGAATATCTGATCCCTCGCAGCGGCATCTCTCTCAGAGAGCAATTCTTCTTGAGCACAGACATGAGCGCCTTGAGCTTGTCCTCAACACTCATGTCGTTAGCGCTTCTAATCTGATCGAGCGTTGCCTCGCTCTTTGCCCGCATCATGGCTTGTTCTTCCGGAGACGTGGCATAGTGAAGGGCTTGAGAGCGGAGTTCCCAGTCACTCTCCAACAGATCAACTATGTCGAGTCCGAAGATTCCCACGGCCGCGTCAATCGAGAGAATGCATTCGTGCAGGCTGGTGATGTTGTTAAGGAGCTCATCCTCCGTCCACTCAGCAGTGTCGACCGCACGCGCGGCTCCTCTCTTGATATTGCGGAAGAGCACGCTTCCCGATTGATACGTGACGCCGTGAGATCCGCTGTGCGAGACCGCATTTCGGACGAGCGGGCTATACCCGGACAATATCCGGACTTGGGGATCTTCGTTCTTGATCCTGGCCGTAAGGTACTCGTCCTTATTGCGTTCGCCCTGGCCGAAGTTTGCGGCCTCGAGATCTGTGAAGCTCCCTTCCACAAACTGATAGGAGGCTACAAGAAGGGTCAAGTACGGGTCGATCAGATCAGCCACGATGCTGCGATAGATATTTACGAGATGCGCATATTCTTCGTGCGTGCCCGGCGTGTAGGAGCCGGTCTTGGCGAATTCGTCAAGAATCCGATTTCGGTTGATCGCAAGCCGTCTACGGATTCCGACCCATGGCAGGAAAACCCCCAGGAGGAACTGTCTCGCATCTTTGCCGCGAGCTTTATGCAGGAGAGGGAGTACGAGGTGGAGATTGGCTAGTCGCAGTTCTAGGTCACCAGGTCCGTAGACATCGCGCAACAGCTCTTTGCGTTGCATCTGGTCCAAATCGTCAAGACTCTTTCGGAGATAGAGCAACGAACTGGGGATCAGCGCATTCAGCACAGCGTCAAGCTCGGCTTTGGACCGATCTGCGCGAGATTCCTGGTTCTCCGGGGGAACGTCCATTGAGGGCCTTCTCCTTCATTCCAGCATGCCAGGAGCCGAATCTACAACAGTCCAGACCACACCAGGGGAAAGCTGGTGCAAATCCTCAGGTGGTGGAGTGAAGGGAGTCTTCGTTTTCAAGCGGGACACCCCCCACTTCAAGATAGGCGTCGCCGCCGATTTCAATTAGAGTGAGCCCACCCTCATCAATTGCGACCTCGGAAGCCTCAGGAAGGGATTCGATCCATCTACGCAGTTCCGCCGCCCCGATTGCCACACTAGCCTCCTACCTGACGCGCAGGCCGATTTCCTGGTAGAGCGAGCAGCGGCGTGTCAAAGAATTTCGAAGCTTCCCGATCGCCCATCAGGTCGAGGTACTGGAGTTCCATCTTGCCCGACTCGATGAGCTTGCCAGCTGCCTCGCTGATCGCACGTGCGCGGTCGACGGGCATTGGGTTTTCGTCGTCTTTGAGCGCTTCGATCGTCTCAAACAGATGATTGCGAAGATCCGTCAGCGTGTTTCTCATCGTGTTCTCTCAGTCTGCGCTTGAGTGCTCCGTTGAGCCTTATGGCGTCAGCCAACTGCGGCGGGAAGCGATGGATGGTGTTGCGCCGCATCAATTCGCGCCGCGAGATAAGCTCGAAGTTATCGAGCGCCAGGTGTGCTTTGTTGCCGTCCTTGAAGGCGACGGCAAAGCCTTCCGGCACCGGCCCATGCGCCTTCCTCCACATCAGGATGTGCTCCCCGACCCAGTCGCGTGGGGGATAGCCGGTGTCCGAAACCTTTCGTTGGAGATAACCTTCTTTCGAGTAGCGGGTCGTGCCGATCGGCTTCCAGGTGTGCGGTTTGTTGCCCGGTTTGAATTGCGTCTCGGCCATGCGGCCGCGAGACCATCCCGGCCTTCGCAATCCCTTGTTGGCCGGGACATGGCCTGGAAGAAAGCGGTGCGCGGCTCCGACATTGTCGCCTCTCCGCAGCCGGCAGGCATCCCGACTGGCTAGATACTTTGCGGACTTGCGCAATCCCAGGAGGATGGCGCGCTGGTAGACCGAGGTAATGCTTCGCTTCAACGTCTTTGCAAGCCTTGCCGTTGGTTTGTGCGGATAGTCTGCACGAACCAGATCGATTTCCCATTCCTTCCAAGGGCGTCGCTTGCGCATGCAGGCCTCCTGGGTTTTTTCGAAAGACTCAGCCGAAGAGTCTCAGCTGCTCTCCGATGACGTAACCGGTAGGCCAGATGGAATCGGGCTCCTCTTTCTTTTGTTGCTTGGAGTGAACGAGCGTGAGGCCGGAAGGATGAGCCTGCGGTGAGTCAAACAAGCCCTCGCCAAATCCCGATGCTTGCTCGTCAGTTCCATCAGATAGTTGGGGCTTTGGAGTGGCTGCTAGTTGCGAGGCTCTCTCTCGTTTCAGCTCCTGCCAGACGGCATCTGCGGATTGCCCCACGTCGCTTTGTTCGACAAGTTCACGCGCCATCGCAGCGACTAGGTCCTCCTCGATGCCCATGGAGTGGATCCCTTCGCCTGAGAACTTGCCCTCGAGCATCAAGGCTACGAGCATCTTGCGGCCCATGAGGCGCAGGCACGCCATCTGTGTGGTGCCTGCGTAGACGAAGAACTTCACGTGCACATCGAGGAACTGGCCGATCCTCCACGACCGGCGAGACGCTTGTCTCAGTGTGTGCAGCGAATATCCGGTCTGGTAGAAGTAGATCGTCGGGAACCAAAGAAGGTCGAGGCCCGTCTCCACCAGTTTCGGGTGACAAATGACGACGTCGACTCCCTCCTTGATCTGCTTCTCATACCAGAGTTCTCTCTGGAGAGGCGGGACGGTGGGCCGAAGCACGGCCACGCGGAAGCTTGCATTCTGCAACACATGCTGCAGTCGGGCAAGAACGTCATGTTCGTGGGTAAACGTCGCGTAGATCTGGCACCGTCTGCCGCGGCTCAACTCACTCCGAATGTCGTCGATGAGCTGTTGTTCTTTCGGGTAGACGACGCTGCGAGGCAACTCGGGTGCCGTTGTAACTAGGAACGGCACCATTTTCTTCTGCTTCGGGTCAAACACCTTGCCCCAGATCTCTCCGATGCCGAAGGGATGATCCGGATAGAGAATCAGCCGATGCATCATGAGGCTCATCAGGCTTCGATTCTTCCGGTTTTCCTTGAGCGCGGCCCGGATATCCTCCTCGATCTTTCGATAGGCCGCGGATAGGGTGTCATCCATCTCAACCTGAAGCACGCTCTCCTCGTAAGGAGGCAGGAAGTCCGCAATATCTTCCAGCGAGACGAACACGGTCGAAGACATGAGGAAGCGGCCAAAAAGAAGCGGAGACGCACCGGGCCTTCGTACCAGCCGGACCGTGCTCTTTTCAGCATTGCTGCAGGCGTTGTCGGAGTCCGGGATACGCTCGATCGATTCGAGCACCCCATAGAGCGCCTGGAATTCAGTTTCCCCCGCACTGGAGGCCTCAAAACCCTCCTCGACCATCTTGCGAGGATTCATGCGGAACAGAAGTCGAAATAGATCCGAGGCATACCCGCCCATCAAAGTTCCCGTGGCGCCGATCAGTTTCCGCGCGCAGCGGCGGAGAACATCGAGGTTGTTACCTTGGGCCGTGTCGTTCGCAAGCTGATGCAACTCGTCGGCGATCGCATAGTCCCAGTAATGCCGCATATAGCGGCTGATGAAATCGAGGGGCGCCATCCGCTGGATCTTGGCGTTGTCTGCCTGCCAGAGAGCGGCGTGCCCCTTCGTCCCAACGCGCGCTCGCTCAAACTTCTCAGAAAGTTTGACATCTCCAAAGTCCGCTTCATGGAGATAGCCGCCGTCGGCGTTGGGGATCGGCAAACCAGTGTCTGGATTTGTGACTAGCCTTCGTTCAAGCCGCGAGGCGCGTACGGAGTAGGCGTGTTTCCAGTAGTAGCTGAGTTTGCCCGTTTCGCGACTGACGATGAAGTAGGTTGGCGTGGCCCACCTGCGCCGCCAGGCTCTGCGCCCGATGCGACGAAGATCGGAGAGCGTCGTCTTCTCTCCCTTGGAGACTGCGTGGCCATTGCGGAGCCGCATTTCTACTACTCCGTGAGGCTTCTTTTCATCCCCTCCGTTGCGAAAGTCGTAGATAACGAACACGCGTGCATTAGGAACAGTGATGAAAATCTCACGCGCCCACTTGAGTACCAGATGAGGAGGGCACATGACGATCGTGCTGTAAGGCTTCCCTGCGGCGTGCGCATGAACAATGCCGGCCGACATAAGTGTCTTTCCCGTGCCACACTCGCCCACGATGTTCACGGACTTCGCTGTCGTGAGATACTTCGCACATCCCGTGATTGTCATTGCCTGCACTGGGAGCGGCTTGCGCAAGAGCGTCTTCAGCTCAGCCGCCAGATCATCTTTCGGGCCCTGCAGGGGTGGATACATCTCGACAATGCGTGAGCCCAGCTCTGATGCGTAGGCGCGGAGATAGTCGTAACAGGTTTCCACGCGACTCTCCTTCGACTAGTTTTCGGTAGCGAACGAAAAGCCAGCTTTTGCTGGCTTGGGGACGTGACTGGTGAATGCAGCAGAAAGTCTCGAAAATCGAACTCGGCATTGGCTGTCGCCCGCGCGTATCTCCGAAACGGCGGCCATCAACGCGCACCTGAGTGGAGAGCTATGGCCTAGCCTGGTCGCGCCTCTCGATCAGATCCTGGTGAAGATGATTCAGTTCCTCGATCGCGTCGGCTCCGCTGACCGCTTCGTTTTCATTGCCGAGCCACGGAAATCTGTCTTCTAGAAGGGCGAGCACCATCTCGACGAACGTTGGCGTTTCGGGATTGTCTTTGGACATGAGCGACCTCCGTGGGGCGGGAGCTGTCGGGTAACTTTGTGGCAGTCTGTAGAGAACCCAATCGCGACCTCGCCTCGCGAGGTTCCTCGCGGGTCCGGTTTCGATTTCACGAGAAAGGTGTGGTGCGCGTGCCGGATCGGCACAGTGCGCGAGAGGATGAAGCTGGGATGAGATGATGGTCGCGCTTAGGCGACGCGAAGGAGCTGCTCCAGCGAGAAAGTCGGCCACTGGACGGGACCGTTCTTCTCTGGAAAAGGCAGCATGCCGTCAATGAGTGCTTTGCCAACGCGCGCAAGAAGATCGGCTCGCGTGGCTTGGATGATCACAGGCTCGCAACCGATACCCGTGATTCGCCGTACGCGATCGTCGACATCAAGTTGAGCGAGGATGTAACCGGCCCAGCGCGGATCGGCAGGCAGGCCGAGCAAGCTAACGAGGGTCGACCACGCAAGATCGAGTGTTTCCTCTTCATAGTTCATGAGGATGGTTTTCCCGGCACTGCCATTACTCTGAAGCGAATGCGAGGACACCAGGAGGTGTCGTACGGGGCGAGGATATCCGGCCGGTTTGAGCAGTCCTTTGTGGCATGCAACGTGTTTACCAAAGCGTGCGGTGCTCTTCGAGCCATCCGGCGAAATCAGTTCCAGTTCGTGATCTTCATGGATTGCGGCAGTCACCGCTCCGACCTCAGCGTCGTTGCCGAATGCGCTAAGCAGGTGAGCCTGTTGTCCCTCGCCAATGTACCGATCGACGTGCAGCCAGATTCTGGTCTGCTGCTTACCGCTATTGCGTTGATACTCAAGCCTCCCGAGTCGCAGGTGTGCATTCTCCATTCTCTTCCCCCTTCCTCTTATCAGTGAGTACAAGGGTTCTCCCGTCTTCATAAACGAGGGCGACCTCATTGGAGAACCGCTCCTGCCGATGGACTTCGGTATATCCCTCCTCTTTTTCGGTGAACGTCGTTTCGTATTTCCTGGTCTGCCAACGCGCGATATGGCGATCAGCACCTGCGCCAGCTACTCCATTCAACATCCCAGCGGTGCAAAGGAGCCCGACATGGCCAGCATGGAGCGGCGTGATCGGCCTCTCGATCGGCATCTGTTCTTTCGGGAGAAGCTGTGCAGCGACTCTCCTCCATGCGGAGGATTGCACGGCCAGATCTTCCAACTCATCGAGTGGGAGCCCTCGATAAGCAAGGTGCGCCGCGCGCGTTGACGGCAGCGCAAACTTTGGTTCATTGCCGGTGAGGATCGGCAGTGCATTCGCATAAATTGCGCTTTCAAGCGCTTTGCGGTTGCTTTCCTGAGCATCGGCAGCGATGCGCCTGCGCACCGCCATCAGTACAACTTGATTGAATCGTACAGACTCTGGTTCTGTGAGTCGCAAAACACAGAACCATCCAAAGTGCGCCGATAAAAGAGGTATGCACTGTTCAAGCTGTCCCTGCTGAACCACAAACACGAGTACGCCGCTGAGCGCAAGCCATCGATAGGTGTGCTTCAGAAACAGATACTCCATACGCTTGTTTTCGAATGTGCCTATCTCCGAGTCGTAGGGCGGATTGAGATAGAGGAGCGAAAAGCTCTCGACTGGTGCGCTGGCTCCAAAGAGGTTGCCGTGGATGGTGAAGATGCCCGCTTCGCTGGCCCGCTGTGCGCGAGTCACATCCAGTTCGACGCCATAGCGCGAAACAGCGGCGCCGGAGGTGATCTCTAAGAGCGGAGCCCCAGTCCCCACGCATGGGTCGAGTACACTGGCTCCTTCTGCTGGAAACTCGAGCAGGTTGCGTAGGCGTACAGCCTCCCTGTCAGGGAGGGGGTAGTAGCCGAGTTTAAGCCTGCCTGCGTTACGCATGGAGCCTCCAATGAATGTTTTCTCTCATGGTGTTGGTTTATGAGTATGGTCGGAGCGGCAGGGATGGCGGGTATTCAGGAAGTGCTCGGGTCTCGTGCAAAGTCCGAAGCCCGATCTTCCGATCTGGTTAGGTCTGGCTGTCGTACAGGATCTCGAAGTCTTCCAGATCGATCCGCAAATGTTCCGGTCCGCCATCTCGAATCGCCCTTGTCAACGCTCGTTGTTCCGCAGCCTGGACGTATCGGGCGAGGTCGCCCGCGCTGGAGTTGCTATCATTGAACCTTTTTGACAAGGTAAGAACTCCGTCCGCCAGCAAGAAGCCTAGCTTCTTGCCTCTAAGCAGGGCAGCCAGCAGGCGTACACGCAACTGGGCGTTCGGCAATGGAACCTCGATTTGTTCGTCGAAGCAACTCAAGACGTCTTCATCGACAAGATCGGCATTGCGCGTGGTTCCGATGAGGAATACGCGACCACTGGCATTTGGTGATGAGTTCATCTCCTGCTGGATTTGGGAAGCGATCTCCTCGGAGAGGCGATCTCTGTGCTCGTACGATGATTGCTTCGGCGTCAGCTTAGCGAGGTTGTTGAGGAAGATGACGACCGGAGCCATTGAGCGCCCGCGCTCGAAGAGTTGCTGAACCGCATTGGCGCTGCCGCCCAGGATTGTGGCCTTCAACTGTGCGATGGTGGGCGCTAGAAAATTCAAACCACCCTCTCGTGCGAGGGTTCTTGCGGCGCGTTCCTTTCCTGTTCCCGGCTCGCCAATCATTAGGAGGCCCTTCGGGACAGATACTCCGTGCGCGCTCCAATCGTCCGCACGCTTCAACAGAGCGCATAGAATCTTGAGACGCTCGAGGATGGCGTCCTCAAGGATAAGATTCTCCCAGGTGAACTGCTCGTCGACGCTGCTATTCCGTAATCTTCGGATTGAGGTGACCGCTTTGCGAATTTCTTCCTCAGTTGGATCATTGGACGCACGGTCCGAGCACAGTGCCGCGGCGAGATTCAATAGATCGCGGCCACTCATCCCCTGTGTCAGCGCTCCTATGTCTGCAGTAGGCCGTGCGGTCACTCCAAGCGCTCGAACTTCCTGGGCGAATATCTCGCTGCGGTTCTCGCTGTCGGGAAGTTGAATTTCCACCACCCACCCGAAGCGGGAGACAATCGCATCGTCCAACAGATCGGGCCGGTTTGTTGCCCCAATCAACAGAATTCGGGAGCGTTCGCGCGCTCCATCCCATTCAGGAAGGAAGGACTCTACGATTTCCTCGCTGATTTTGTCTGCCTGATTTGCACCACGGCGCGTGAGAACGCCTTCGCAATCGTCTACGAACATGATCGATGGCTGGTGACTGCGAGATTCATTCCACTTTGCACGAACCTCTTGTGCACTATCGCCAAGATTCGGTCGCTTGAAGTCAGGAAGCGAAAGAATCTGGATGTGGCAGTTCAAAGTCTCAGCAATCGTGCGCGCGATCCAGGTTTTCCCGGTACCGGAAGGACCTTTGAGCAACAAGCCACGTGGTGCGGCCGGATCACTATCCTCGAACAGTTCCAGCCGCCGGAGTAGTTCGACCTTCTGGTGCTCCGGAATATGGACGCGCCCCCAGAGTTCGGAGGAGCGGTCGATTCCTTCAAGTTGCTTCCTGGCAAGCGCCAACTGATCCGCGGCTTCCCACGTCCGACGCAGTGCGGCAAAAGCGTGTTCCGCAGCGTGAAGGTCGCCGCTGACCTCCGGAAGTACGGAGAGGAAAGCGCGCGGAAGGATATCAGCTGTGTTCCAGCTTGCCTTATCTACGTTAACCACGAACGTATCTAACTCCACGAACTCCAAGGAAGGCAGGAGCAGTGCAAGGTCCCGCCCCTTCCAATTCACGGCAATGACTGGCTTGCCAGGTTCTGAAACCGTGTCGTATCCCCCGTACTCGACAACGTCGTAAGAAGTGTGGACGCCAGGCACGCGTACAACACGGCTCAGATTGTGGCCGAGAGGTATTCGGATTTCGAGTCTGGCGTCTCGCTGGAAAAGCGAACGCGCGTCGCGAGCGAAACCGCGGTTCCAGTGCAGCTCAGTCAAGAGTGCTTGCTCGAAGGCCTCCGCACCAGTTCGGATCAGCCTGGTCAGAAAGCCGAGACGCTGGCGGCAGTACATTTCCCAGACGCGCCCGGCCTCGTTATTCTCGGCAAGCGCCTCCAGGCGCTCGACGGCCTCTACGCGGGAGGCCTTCCGCTGGATCCAATATTGGTCAAGTGCTGCGCTCATGTCATCCGGCTCCGCGATGACATAGCTATTGTAGGACGGATCGGCGATTGCGTTCTGCGCTACTGTTTCCATCGCACCCTCCCCAGTGTTTCCGATGAGCAACAATTCAGGCGGCCCGGAGTAAATGCTCAAAGGCGGGTGTAGGAATAACTGGCTGTGCCGGCGCCGGTCCTGAGTCCGGTCCATCTGGTGGATCGCTCGTAGGAGCGATAACTTTCGAAAGCGTTTCGCCACCGCAACCACCGCAGCTGTCATTGGCCGAGTTGTTGACCGCGTTGCATCTGGAGCAATACATCGCTTCTTCGATGGGAATGGTCACAAAGTTCGGCTCCGCATGGAACCGGTAAACATTGGCCATAATCACCTCGTGAGTTAGAGAATTGCGTGCCTCGTCGCTAGGCGATTCGTCGTGCGGCGATGGTTCCCAGATGCTGAACCAATTGCGCCAGCACCTCGAGGCTTGGGATTTCCGCGACAGTGCGAATGTTGAGATCTTCCATCTCTGCCATTAACTGGCCCGTACCGAGTCGGCGGGTCAATGCTCCGACCCGCCGTACAAGGCCAGCCGCTGTCTGCATTTTTCGGAGCACTTGAAGCTGGCGCAGACGGGTACGGATCCCACGGGCAACATCACATTGCCCTTCGTTAATCAGAATCTCGGCATAAATCGCATCCCCGAGCGTGCTCCTGAAACTCTCGATCTTCCGGGTCGTCCCCATATTAAGAAGCGCGGGACTGCTCGTTGAAATCGGAACCACCTTGAGTTCGGGAGCGCCCGACACACGATCCCTCCTTGGCCACGCCCACTGTGGGAGTTCCGGCACCACGGTCGGTTGTCCATCGCGGTCAAGGGGAACCCAGCATGGCCCGAGGTCGTAGAGATAGCGGCCCAGCCCAAACCGGCTGCAGGCACGCTTAAGCGCCTGGGCGTCGGCCTCCATCATTGCATTCGGGTCATCTGCCCAGCGTTCGCCAGTACCGGATCGGGTGCCCAGACCATCGATCCAAAGCGTACAAGCTGCGAAGACCTTACCGCTTCGAGCCGTTTCTCCGTTGCGCACTCTTGATAGTCCATCGAGTGTGCTGACGGAGTAATTTTCGCTCCAACTTGCTGCGCCAACCACATCGTTCAGACGATCCGTGTATGCGCGGGCGTCGGCGTAAGCGAACAATTTGCCTTTGGCGCCGTTAGCAGCCTTGTCGACTACGAGCCATCGGATGAGGGAGACAGGAAACGGATCGCAGAGATTCTCGATCAGCTTCGCCCGCTGATCAGCGGCAAGCCGGCGTTCTTTGCCCTTCATGGGTCTACTCCTGGAGGTTGACGTCGATCACGGGGGAGTTGGTCGAAATGCCTGTCTCGTAGCACGGCCCGTTGTTGCGCTGTCCGGCTGCCGAACTTGGACGGGGGGGATTCAGTATCGAGTGCATTGCCTCAGGAGAATGCTTCTGTCCTCAGAATGGTATTTCGTTCGGGTCTCCGCCCTGTTCTGAGTACGCGTAGTCCTGCCCGGGATGCTGCTGTGTGTTGGATCGCCGCACTTGTCTTGCGCCATTCCCGTTCTCGCTGCTGTAGTCTGCTCCGTTCTCGTTGCCGTTGTTGAACGACAAGAGGGTGAGATCCAGGATGACGATCTCCGTCCGGTACTTCTTCTGTCCGGTTTCTCGGTCGTCCCAGGATCTTGTCCGGAGCTTTCCCTCAACGTAAATCCGAGAGCCCTTCTGGACGTAGTCCCTCACAACTTCGGCCGTCCTGCCAAACGCCACCAAGTTGTGCCACTCGGTGGTTTCATGCGATTCGCCCATCCTGTCCCGGTAAATGTCGTTGGTGGCGAGCGTGAAGTTCGCCACAGTGTTGTCGGCTTGCAAAACGTGAATCTCCGGGTCTTTGCCAACATGGCCCAGAAGAATGCTCTTGTTGACCGTCTTGCCCATATCTTTCCTCCTCTTGTCGGATGGCATAACTTCTCTGGCTCTGCTTTTGAAAATTCAGGTCTGCTCGTAGGAATCTGCCCGGCATGGAGTAGACTTCGCGCACAGCTACAACTGGCTGAGCAGTACAACAAAGCCTGTTGCACCAGTTCAATCAGTAACGAAGCTCTCATCCGTAGTGCGCTTTTCGGGGAACGTTGTCCTTGTGCACGGGGCATTTATGTAATCAACTGGCGCGCAGCGATCGCCGCACAATCATGTGAACGCGTTGCAGGGCGGACTGCTCACAAATGGCCGCGAGCAGCAGTGCGTCGGCCTGAAGGCGTTCCACTCAGATCGGTCAACTGTAAACGTGCTCGAGCGCTACGTCGCGTCCGATCTCAGACATCCCCTTCTCGTCATATCGATAGAAGCGTCCCGTGATCCGATCGATATTGAGGTATCGACGGGTGCGCGAGTGCTTGTACAGAATGATCTGGCCGGACCTCCCCACATACATGAACTCGGCGCATTTTTCGGACGAAAGCACCGACTCCAGTGGCTTCCAGTCCGGTACGTTGACTGCAACAATAGGCTCCATATTCGGTCTCCGAAGCTACCCGTAAATGAATCGATAGAAAATTCCGTTCTTCTCCGCCGTTACGACCCGCGTGAGCGGTCCGGATGAATCGTATTCACCCATAGAAAAGCGAATGTTGGCGTATCCGAGTTTTTCAAGCAATGGCGTTGCCGTTTCGTCTTCTCATCTCCAGTAGGACCGGGAGCAAAATTCCGGTTCTTCGGCGGCGGCGTCTCCGATCACCTCGAGGAGGTCGAGTATCTCCGGCCCCTCCGTTGCGCTTTCATTCGTCTCCGTGCGGGAGTGGATTCTCATCATGGCTCGCCTTACCACAGTCATGAGGCGAGTGCTCGGGCTATGAACTCTATCGCGTGCCGGCTCGACTGTGTAGTGCTCCACTCGGTTGCCGACACGCTGCGCCTGATCCGACTTCACTTCGGTGAACATTACGTCAGGAGCGTCGATACCAAGTTGCCGCAGCACTGGTCTGAAGTAGTCGACATCCTGAAGGTCTGTTCCGGCCATCTCGTCATCCAGGTTTGAATAGATAACGTCGCCGTCTGCGTCCATGACCGTGCAGAAGACATAATCCAACGGTCGGTCATACCCCAATGTGACGGTGACCTCGCGTCCACGGCTTGCTGTCGTCGACAGGATGTGTTGCGACATAGAGTCTCTCCCCTCTTCGCTGTCAGGCCGCAATGTTCTTGATGTATGGCTGCGTCAGGAGCTTTGATCAGCGGGGCCGGAAGTTGCGGTCTTCGGACGAACTGCAATGTGGGTGTGCTTGCAGCGAATACACGAAACCGCTGCGGTTATGGCGCAAATTGCCTTATGGAATTCCGATGGAGCCAATTGCAACTCGCCCGCTACGGTATAGAAAGTCGGCTGCACGTCGCGCCCTGATTGTCCGCCGCCCGCGAGGAGTTCTGGCGACAGCGTTCCTGCCTTGCCCCGGAAGAGAACCGTCGAGCGTAGGTGAGGGCGGGTGGCGCCGTTCGATGGCTCGAGAGCATGGCGCGAGATTAGTAGCTCATAGGTGCGCTCAATCCGCAGCATTTCGATTCGAACAAGTTCGGCCGCGATGACAATGGCGTGCCGTCCACTGCCGCCGAATGAGTCGAGTGGCTGCAGCCACGGGATCGGCTGACCACCCTTATTGAGGTAGCCGCAGTAGCGTCCCATACCCTCGACCGCTCCGCCGGATTCGGTGCCCTTGAGAACAAACCGGTGGGCGAGATGCTGGTGCTCGACCGAGACTCCAGGGAAACAGTAGATCCCGTTCTTCTCGAAAGCTCGCAGTATGGCTTGCGGGAGCGAGAGCCCATGCCGCCCCAGCCGCTCGTTGGCGGCTGCATGCAGGTCCTTCGGCGGATTCTTATGCGAACGATTGGGTGTCATACGCATCGCTCCCTATGCCGTGTGGCGGCGACGGATGGGTCTGCCGAGTGCTTCGCGGATGTCTTCTTTGCGGCAACCGGCGAAGCACTTGTAAACGAGCGGATTGGATTTCAGGATTTTGAGATTGTCGCCGTGGCGGTCCCGGCCCGCACTTGCGCACGATGGACAGCGTGCAACCCAGTTCTTGGGATCGCGTTCGCGCGTGTTGATCTGGACATGTTCGAGAATCCGGAACTCCTTGTATCCGGGTGGGAGGACCGGGGGAATGTATGGCTCACGCTTCGGCGGCAAGTACGCCTCAGGCAGCGTCATCCCTTGGATGAACGTTTGAAGTTCGACTTCTGTCAGCTTCTTGAGGCCACGGATGTAGTCGATCTGCGCTTCCGGATTCGGAGCCGACTCATAAAACCAGTAACGCCGGTTAGACTTCCGATGCACGCCCATCGGTGCGCGGATGGCGTTCCCGTACTCGCCATCTTCAAGGCGATCCTGTTTGGGAAAGACTTCGATGCCCCGTTTAAGACCCGCACCAACGATCGGAACGCCGAGACGCAGGGCGAGATTGTATATATAGATGCGCGCCTCGGAAGCCAACAGTGGCGAATGCCCAAATATCCAAAGGTGGCCACCGCGCCGGGACTGTTCTAGGGCCGCTTCGACGCCGTCCTGCTTCAGTTCCCACTGCAACCTGGAAAGTGCCTCAATTGCGCCGTCGAAATCCGCATCGATGGCGACCCACTTTGTACGCTGGGTCACCGGGTTGATGGAAAACAGATTGATAGTGATGTCGCCGTTTAGATGCATCCGAATAACATCGGCATTGAGTGGCTTAGGTTCGTCCGTGGTTTTATCCTTCGCGAGAAAGTAAGGGAAGCTGCCGTCGGCTGCCGGACGTATGAACTGCATCCCGTACGCCAAGCGGTTCACGAAGAGCTGGATGTACTCTCGAGCCGTTTCGCGGCTAACGCAGAAGTGTTCGTACATGGCGGTCCCTCCCGATTCCGGCAGTGTTTGTAACCCGCTTCCAAAACTCGGTCAAATTCGTGCGAATTTTGTAGTTTGCACGCCTCGGGAGGGGCCGTTGTTGGCTACAGACCGGCGGACATGCGGTGAGATCGGCTCAGGCCTCGGCCAGTTCCCGCTCCTCGATCAGCAGTTCGGGGCGATCGACAAATCGGAACAGGTCGTACATTTTGAAGGTCAAGTCGAACGCTTCGGCGCTGAACCGGTCGTCGTAGATGTCGTCGAAGGAGAGCATGAACATGTCACCGGATTGCCGATCATAGACGTAGATCGCGCCCGATTCCGCATCGCCCGGAACCATGGAGAGGATCATTGCTCCCCGCGGTCCCTGGATGAGGCGGGAGAGTACTGCCTCTCCGGTTGTGAGAAATGCGCTAACAGTTTGCTCGATGTTGTGGCCGATAGCGTGGCGCCAGTTGAGTAAGTGGTGGGCTGACAGCGTTCCGAATGGACCGTTCATAGAAACTCCTTTCCTTAGGTGCAAGGTGGTTCGTTGAGATGACGGATCCGAATGGCCTCACGGAATGCGCGAAACGTAAGGACCCAGAGATGCAAAAGGGTTGTGAGCGCGCCGGCTAACAGGACCGGCAGCAGTGCGCGTTCAAGGTGGTTGAGGTACGGAGCGACGTCCGGCTCGCGCATCAATCGGAACCCGTACCAGTCGAAGACGGTGAGTCCCAGAGTGGTGGCAAGCCGGACAACGGCAAGTTTGGTAAGCCGGGACGCGGTCTGAAGGTGCATGGAAGGCCGAGCAATGTTGCTAGGCATAGGTGTTCTCCTGGGACTGTTGTGTGCGGTTAACGGGCGGTAGATTGTTGCAGATCGGCGGTGTAGCGATGAGACTTCGAATTATTTCGAGGTTCGGTGAGGAGTAATGTTCGGCAGCTTCGCCGCTGGCCCCTGCTTGCGAGAGGTCATCCGTGCGGCTTCTCGATAGGGTTTGAATAGAGATTTGTGCAGTAGAGTGCTGTGCTGCGGGTCCCTGGAGTCGTGGTCTGGAGTGCCGAACTTCAAGACACGTCGCAGGTGGGTTAGGGTGTTTCTCTAATGGAGCGTGATCGCCGCGCCAACCCGCACACGGTTACCGCACCATCACGGCCAGCCCTTCCTCTCAATGGCCTTGTGTTCCAAAGCCTCCAAAAACAACGGGTAGTCAGAATGTATGTTCTTGCAAGAACAAGAGATGGCGGGAGTCGTTTCCGCTCAATGGGAAGAAGCTGGCAGGCAATGGGAAGTCAATCGAGATGAGACACCGTGCAGCCACTGGAGCGAAGATGCTCTACGAATTGCGAACGGCGGGAACGGCAAAAATCATTCTGAACGGCACAACTTCGGATTCTTCGCCGCTCAAAAGCGTGTTCGCATCGAGTGGATTCTGTCGAAAGGATTCGCTCAGTGCAATACCCACTCTCTTCTTCGCCGTGCGCATTTCGTCGGCCAGCAGGTACAGCACATTGCGATCCGATGCCAGATAGAGCGCAACATCGACGGTCTTGTCGCGGTCGAGCATCTGCCGAATCTCCCTATACCGGGTTGCGCCCTTCGGCGTTCGCTCGTATTCAATGCCCACTGCACGCAATTGCCCGTCGACAACAATCTCGGCCACTGCGTCGTAATCCTTCGACTCCCCGGCGGGCAAAACCGTATTGCGGGAAGACACTTCCAACTCGCTGAGCCACGACCGGAGGATGCCGTGCTGCGCGAGCGCAAGACGAATTCGCACCAGTTCGATTGCGTGCGGCACCTGGGAATGGTGGAGGATCTGTTCGGCAGAAGAGGGCAGGGACACGAGAGAATGCCCGCGCGACTCGAGGACCCGCAGCCCATTCGGAGTGATCACGAAGAACGGCTCGCCGAGAAAACCGTCTTCTTCGATCCGTTCGACAAGGCCATGATGCTGCAGCCGAGTGACACGCCAGTCGGCGCTGCGGCGCGTCTTCTCGATTCCTTCAAGGAGCAAAAGCAGCCTCAGCTGCCGGAAAGAGATCGCGCGCGCATTCCGGATATGAATCAAGACGGGCAGATCTCGCTCGTTCGAGATGTCGATGAAGCCCTTGAAGTATCTCATGCGCACTCCTGGCCAGAGGCTTCTATCAGGCTCAAGGCGCGGCTGCGTGGAACCATCCGCCAGGTTCCTAACTCGCTCCTGATCCAGGCATCCGGCCGCATGAGGAGCATGGCTTCGAACCGCGTTCCCCTTCGGCTGATCGAGATGGGTTGCACGCCGGGCGAACTCCAGTCCGAGTTGTCGAAAAAAACCTGGCCTTGTATACCGTCTGTGACCGTGACCAGATACTCGTCGGGTTCGGCGTTCGGGCACTTTTCCCTCACCAGCAGGTGGGTTCTGCCTCCGTAGATTTTCGGGATCCCACAGACAAAAGTCGCGCCAACGGCGCGGAGGGGGAACTCGGGATGAAAGCCGCTCGAACGGTTGAAGCGAACCTGCCCGGCCCAGATCCAGTTGTGATCGATTCGGCTTCCGTGACGGATTCCAGCCGAGTTGAACCAGGCTGGCTGGCGGCCGGCTCTACGGCCAGCCCACCAGTTGCTCCCGAAACCGATCATGCACACGCGCACGGTGCGATCGCCTCGAGCAAATCCTGCACCAGGAGACGGGCCGCAAGATTGCGTTCCGCTCCGGCCCGCTCGCGCCCAATGGCGAAGAGCCTGATCTTCAGGAGTGAATCGACGGTTTTGTCTTGCTCCTGAACCTGGCGCAGCAGTTCACCTAGTTGTCCCATGAGAAGGATGAATTCGGCCTCCTCGTTTTCCTCGCGCGGTACTAGCGTGCACACGTATTCGCTCCACTCCGGGACATGCGAATCGCTCAGCCGCGCTCGCTTATAGCTACGCCAGATCGCGAAAGCAGGGCTTTCTTTTTCGAGGCGAAGGATTAGCCTCTCCATCACCAGCTTGGGTGACTCCGCTGTGATCGCCGCGGGCTCGGCGGGCGCTGCCTGCATCATGAGTCGCGTCATGTCGGCAAAGATCCTGTTATTCAGCGTCACCAATGCCCGGGTACGCGCAGGCTCATCGAACGCCTGGAGGCGATGCAGTTCTACATCCACTTCCAAGGGTACGGCCAGGTTGCGTACCGCATAGAACTGCAGATAGAGCGTTGTCATCCCGAATGCCGTGATGTACCCGCGGTCCTGGGACGGAACATCTGTTTCGATATAGGCTCGCCATGATTCGGCATTCTTGAATTCGAGGCGAGAACGGAATGGAGAGGGGGATGTCGGCATGCCGTAGTCTATGCTCCCTTGAGCGTTCGATTTCGCTGCCGCTCCTGTTCGAGCAGGGCCGTCGTTTGGTTCAAACGCTCCCTCAGATTCTGCTCCGTATTCTGCATTGCTTCAATTCGCCGCTCGAGCAAAAGAGCCTGCTGTTCGAGATCCGAAGTACTCGCCATATCGTGAGTCGCTGCCGACTTTCGTGTGCCAGCGGGTGTGGGAATCATCTGCTCCGTCCTGGCAGCAGCTCTTGGCCCCTCGATCAGGCGCTCGACTTTTCGCTGCGTTCGCACGTCGGCCCGGCTCTCTGAGGATGATTTCCCAGCAGCTTGGTCGGCGGCCAGAGCTAGAGCGGCGTTGTGTTTCTCGACAAGAAGGTTGTATTCCTTTGTCCGCCGCGCAATCTCGGCGTGGTCGCTGACTCTCCCATTCCAGAGTTCCGTGATCAGACAGGCCGCAATCAGTTCCTTCTTCTCATTCGATCCGAGGCTGAGGATGTACAGGGTTGCGACCGAAGCGAAAAGAGAGAGCCCAATTGCGTTCGACCAGAAGAGAAGATTGTCCAGAGTTTTCGCGACGACGGCCGCGCGCTCCGCCGTTACTTGCCCGCCGTAGTCCACTTGGCCGGGATTCACTTTTCCGAGAGCATAATCGAAGAATCCCTGATGGCTCTTGGCCGATTCTCCCGCAGCCTGCGGAGTTAGTTGCGTCTGCGCGAAGGCTGCCCCATGTAGCCAGAATCCCGCCAGCACCACAAACAGGGTCGAACGCGCCCAATTCATTCTCGACCTCCCGTCAGCCTGGACAGCGACACTCCCGACGATCTCCGCTTTGCGCGCGCTTCACTTTCTTCTTTGAAGCCCAGATTGGCGCCGATATTCGGATCGACAATGCTGTTCATGCGCGGGTAGAGGTCGAGGTCAAAGCCCGTCAGGTGGAACGACGGTTGACGGCGTGCGTGAAGATGAGAATGTAAAGTTCCTTCCCGCGGATCGGCCATTAGAATCTCCATCTGGCCGACAGGAAGATTCTTGATGTGCTCCTCCCGGGCGCGCGTTTCGCGTGCATCGCTCTCGCTGCCCATCCCGGTCTCCATATACTTTGTGGCAAAGATGCCCGTACGGCGAACCGAAAGTGTACGCCGCTTGGTCGCCACGCGCGACGACGCCTTGAGGAACCACTGTACCGTGTTCTCTTCTGAGCCGTGCATGATCATCTTTGTTGCAGGCGCGGAGATCACTTCGTCAGCAAATGCTTGGCCCAGTTTTTGGAATTGGGGAACGGCCTGCGTGGAGAAAAGCATCATGACTCTGGCGCCGCGCGCGGTCTGAAGACCGTGGGGAAAATCCGGAAAGACGAAAGGGCCGATCTCATCGAACAGGACGCTCAGGTACGGTTCGTTGGGGTCGCGCTGCGCGCGGGACTGCGAGTATCGTTTGCCGATCGTCAGTTGGATGTTCTTGAGAAGGATCTTTCCGAGCGCTTCGCACGCCCGCTTGTTCTTGTTCAGATTGAGCGCAATCCACAGAATCAGCCCTTCATCGACAACCTGGTCCGTTGTGAGATTGTCCTGATAGGAGCCGGTAATTATGGAGAGGTTGTCCTCCAGAAATGTGACCAACTCGTTCAGAAGGCCCTGAATCTTCTCGATTCTGTCCCTGTCCTTGAAGGACCGGAGAAGCATCTTTGCCGACATCTCGAAGGTTTGACGCGCCTGAACAGAGATATTGGGAGTGGATGCGATCCGTTTTCTGGCGATCTCGATTTGTTCTGTCAGGACGTCTTCTTCGAGTGCCATAACCAGAACATCGAAGGTGTTGAACACCTTTCCGGTGTAATGGAGGATACGCACGAGATCGTAGAGGTAGGCTTCCTGATGTCCCTCAAAGAAATCTTTGGCCAAGCCAAAGCTCTGAAACACGAAGTTCACATGCTCCTGATAAAGGTCTTCTGGAGAGACGAAGGGGTTGTACTTGGCCGACCTCTGAGGACTTGTCGGGTTAATCACCCGGAGGTCCTGCATCCTGCCGGCCGCAGTAATTTCCGGCAACAGATCTTCGAGAAACTCCTCGTCACCCTTGCCGTCGAAGACGATCATGGGCATCGGGCGGCCTCCGTAGGTGCGATGCAGGTCCTGGACGATGATGTTTTTGAGGAAGGTCGACTTTCCCGCGCCGGTTCCGCCGGCGATGATCCCATGCCGGGTCCGTACAGCATCTGGCCAGAGCCAGGGTTCCCCGTGGACGTTGTATCCGAGGACAGTGGCTCCCGTTTGCCGCGCGTCGTCGACGATTTTCTGGTCCTTGCTCGCCGCAATAAAGAGAGGCGGATGGGGCCAATGGGACTCCTTGCGCATTCTCCTGCCGATAAAATGGCTCAGCACCAGCATCAGTCCAAATAACGAAATGATGGCGTAACAGAAGATTTCAAGGCACTGCGCATTTGTCATGTGCAGCCGCGACATCGCAACATACCAGAGCCCAGCACAGATCGCGCAGCCCAGAAGGATGACAGCGCCTGTGAGATCGTCAGCGGATGGCGTAGACGGCCGGCCGGATTGGTACTCGGGACTCATCTTTATCTCGTAACACTGAAGTAGACGAATACACCGGCAGCAGTGAGGCCGACTCCTGCCAGAATGACGAGCAACTTGCTGGGTCTCCACCTTCCACGCGTATCGATGGGTGTAAGGTCATCTTCGAAAAGGCGCAGCAAGCTGCTCTTGGCGCTGCTCTCGGGGTCTTCGCGGTAGAGCAAATGGAGTGCCCGCCGAACATCCGCCAAGATTACATAGCTTTGGCCTTTGGCCGTCACAATACGACCTCGGCTGTCAGCGCGTTATTTTGAAAACTCCCGAAATCCAACTCGTAAAGCGTCGGCGCACTTTGCTCGCTGCCACTGATGGTGATAATGCCAGTCGTGGCTTGCCCCGGTTCGAGGTTCGGAATCAGCACCTTAGCCTGGATCACATCGATGGGGGATCCCTTCGTTGCCTTGAAACGGGAGGCAGTTTGCTGGTTGAGTTGGTGATCGCGGAGGCTCAGAAGCGAAATCGGGATTTCTGTCGGGCGGGGCTGAAACACGTCGGGCGTGTTCACGCGGAACGGATCGGTCGATTGATTGCGGAGAGAGAAGCGAATAACAAGTTGGTCTTTCGAACGTAGGACCTCTTCAATGCGCACGGCGATTTCGCCGGGGTGCTGCTTTTGATCGTCCAGAGTGATATTCTCCGAGCGCATCAATGCCTCGTCCTCCTCTTGCATCGATAGTTGGCGGCGATTTTCAGCTGAAAGGGAGGCGGTTACCGCACTCTGCTGTGCGGTATGCGCTGACGGCGGAATCCGCACGAGCATATCCATCTTCGACAAATCGCCGGCGGGGTCGATCTCGTAGATCAATTGACGCGTTGTCGTCCAGATGAAGAGGTTTGTGGCTGCATTTTCCCGCAGAGGCTCAACGAAGAGCTTGTCTCCGCTACGCTCAATCGCGAAGCTGCTGTGATCGGCGATCGCGAACATCGAGATTGGTTCACCTGGGTCGATCACAGTGAAGTGATTCAGCGTCGTGTGAATGTGGGGCGTCTCGGGGAAGGTCGTGGTCTGGGCAGCGGCAACCAAAGAGAAGGCGCCGATCGCAATCGTGGCGATAACTTTCATAACGAACTCCTCTGCCTTCACACCGAGCGTGGAAGGCTGCCCGGAGAAGCTGCGCAGTTGGCCAGCTTCTCCGACGCAGGGGTTAGGCGCTTTCCAGAAATTGCGGAATACGCGTGTCTTCGAATACAAGTGTGCGCTGTCCCGTGTACTGCCACAGGAAGAGCCACTTCTCTCCAATTGAGCCATCCGCATTCTCGATACGCTCGACCAGATAGGCTCTCTGCTGGTCGTCAAATCGGACGTATCCGTCGACAGTTTCCGGCATCCGCACGGGCACACTTAGGCCGTTCGTTTGTCGAGCAAACGCATCAACGATTTCCTGCGGAAAGGCGTGAAAGAGTACAGCTCCAGTGCCCTCGCCATTTGAGATGACGGTGTTCAGCGCCTGAGCCCAGCCGTTTCGATTCTCAACCTTCCCCTGGGCCCAATAGTGGAGCCAGAGGTGAAGGTCGCGGAAACGCTTCCTAGAGTACTCTTCGTTCTTCCAGAATGCGGCCTGGGCCTTGTTTCGTGCTTCCCATGCCTCAGTCCGGAGCTTCTTGTCCTCACACTGACGCAGCTCATTCCACTGCGCTTGCGTGGCTTCAAGGGTGTCCTTGAATGGTTGTGCTTCGTTAAGAATCTGGTGCACAACATCTCCGTAGATCGAGTTGACGAGTTGGCATTCCGTGAACATCTGTTCGGTATAGAAGTTCCCCTCAAAGAGTCCGCGGAAGTCCTCGATGTTCCTCTTTTCTTCGAAGACGTTGCCTAGTTCCTTGCGAAGGTAGTTGTACAGCCTGCCGACTTTGTCGGTGCCCGCGATTTCGAGGTACATTGGTAGATCGGTTACGCGCGTCGCCTGTTTCAACTGCAGCCAGGGGGCATCGGCAACCTCTCCACGAATGCGGTCCACTACCTCTTCTTCGACCTTGACGCCCCACTTCAGCGCATCGAGAGCATTCTGCAGCTGAACAGCGAGTTCTTCGGACTCCTGAACCCGTCCCGCGGCAATACAGGAGGTCTTGAGGTTGGTGATGGCACCAATGCTGTACCTCCCGCTTCCGCGAGCATTCATTGCAATATGTTCCAGATTCCACCAGAGTGCGTGGGCCTTCTTGGTCTTGTTTTTTCCGGTATTCTTCTCGCCGGCATCGAATTGACATTCGGCTGCAAACCGCCCCTCGACGAACTTCGGGAACATGTCGGAAGGAATGGCGCAGACGGTGTCGAAGTCGAAGTCTCCTCCATTGCGTTTCGCGGTTTCCGAGTGGAGGATGTACGCTCCATCCATTCGAAGCTGCCGCTCAAGGATATGGGTGACGAGATAGTCCGGGAGGTCGTTCGATCCCAATGCCTGTTTGAACAGTGGGATCAGTTCGCTGTCGCTGAGATGCCGAACTGGAAGCAAATCGCGTTCGGATCGCACTGGGTAGCGGACACACAGACTCCTATCCGCACTCAGCGAGGTGATGGCGCCATCTCGCGGTAACCAATCGGAAGCCGCAAAGATCTTGCCTTCATGCTCGATGAGTATCCCGTCATCTACGAGCGCAAACGAGGGCAGAAAGAATCCGCTGCTCACCAGCATTCGGTAGATCTTGCGTGCGAATTTCCGATTGAGATGGTTGAGGACGTGAGGGATTCGAATTGCGATTCCACTCTTGTCCGCCATCAGCACTGCGTCAACCGGATCCCAGGTTTCGATTTCAGTCTCTGATTCCCGATCAAGTGCGTCCGGGTCGAAACTGGTGTCGTCAACTTTGACGTCCAGATTCGGGCTCTCGGATTTCCCAAGGAGCTTCAACAGACCGCTGTAATCGCCGGTGTCGAATGCCTTGGTGATGGATCGGATATTCTCGATCCCTCTGACTTTGATTTCAGTCTCGAAGGATTCGAGCGATGCGTTCTCGACGAGAGATGCGCTCGAGGAAAACTCTGATTGTTTCGACCACTGCCGAAAGCCGAGCACTGCCGGACCATTGAATAAACGGCCCGAAGTGCGCAGCTTGGGTAGGAGCCGTACGGGTTCCTTGAGTTCAGGTTTGCAGGCGCTCTCAGGAAGAATCATGTCCACTTCGAGCAGATCGGCAGCATGATCGCTGAAAGGCTTGACCGCGCCCTTAAACTGGAGTTTGTCGCCAAGCGTGTAGCCTAACCGGAACTGGGTGAACCAGGTCGGGAGAAGCTGCGCTTTGCGATAGAGGGATTTACGAAGCCAGCCGCGGCAGTCGTTTGTTCCAAGAACGTGATCCTTGACAACCACGACGCGAAGATCGGCCTCCTCCAAGATGACCCGGCAATCGGAGATCAGGACGGAGAAGTACGTCACCATTGCCTCTGGCCAGCGCTGGTAACGTTTCGCAATTGCCTCGTGATGTTCGGCGTCGACAAAGTAGAAACGTGTTTGCTTTGCCGAACCGCTTACCCCTGCCAACTTGAACAAGATGCCTTCGTAGTCGAAATTCTTCATGCGCTTCTCGACTTCGGCTTCTTCATACGCTGACAGGTATTCAGGCGTCGTGACGCGCGCCACTCGGATACCCGGATAGAGTCGTCCGAGTAGTTTGTCGTCAAGCCTGTCCTCACGGCCAGGTTTGACTTCTTTCGGCTTGACGTCTCCAGTTGCATCGATTTCAAGTTCGACAATCACTTTCCAATCGTCTGCAATTTGCTGAGTCGTTTGCGTAGTCATCGTTATCTCCTCACTCATCTGGCGCATCAGAAGGCTGAGAGACTGTGCTGGACCAGCAATGTCTCCAGACGCCTGGCGCCCACGTTTTGGGTGGGTGTTTACTGAGCCAGGCTTCAGGTGCCAAAGCTGGTCAGCGGAATTCCTCGCCACACAAGTGACAAGGTTTCAAGAGAGGCAGACATCGACCGGATGTTCAGGCGTGTTTCCTCTTTGAATCCCGTTGCTGACCGTTATTGTCCCTGCTATTTCTGCAGCGGACGCTTCACAAGAGTTGGGGTACCTCCCTGTATTTCTGCTTCCACGCGGTAGGACATGAGCACATGGATCACGCCTGATTGCTGGAATGCCTTGATTAACGCCTGATTCTCATCTCCCGCTTCTTCACCCAGTTCCGGGCGTCCATTTTGTCCTCCGGCTTTGCTGAGAAAAAAGCGTGGCGTGCCCTCGGCCGATTGCTTTGATTTCCGCTTCTTTCGAGTATCAGACGAAACGTGCTCCGGCTTTACCTCGGGCAGTTTAGCGATGGTTGTATCCATGAATTCGCCTTTCTACTGCTGGGAATTGGGCGTGTCCTGTGCGGCGAGGATCTGATCTCTGCGTTCTCCGTCAAGCTGGCGTTCGTTGTATCTCGAGATCCAGAGTCCGTCCGGATTCGTCTTCGAGCGCTGATCGGTGACCAACTGGATCTGGTACTCGCCGACGAAGTGATCCGTAGTTTCCGCGCCGTTTACGACGTGATGCACGTCTTTGACGCCGTATGCGACATAGGTAAGGTATTGGCCGGAGACTTTGTCGAGTTCCCGAAGATGGAACACCGATTGAATCTGATCGCTGTCGATCTCGCCGCGGGCATTTGCATCGGTAAGTGCCTTCCTCGTCATGCCGCGGAGATTCTTCTCCATCATGTTGAGGCTGATCATCCAATGCTCATCGACGTTCGCAGGCGTGTAGTTGAGGTAGTTTGTGAGGAATCGCTGAACGAACGTCTGGTTCAGGAACTCGTCATTGCCCGGCTTTACCGTCGCAGCGACATTCTGCGAAGCATCATTCCCGATGACCGTTGTCTCTCCATGCGGACCGATTCGGATCACCGTCTCCGGTTTCATCCGGACACAGATCGCGAACACTACGGCGATCACCGTGCTCAGAAGGGACAGGACGGTGATGACCCACCACCGGTTGCGGCTCGCAATATCGGTGCCGTTCACTTCGTAGTACTCCGGGCGGACGTCTTCAACAGTGCTTCTCGTGGCCATCTTTGGCTCCTTCCATCTGAATCTCGAATCAGAGATCATCTCTGCTCGTCGCGTTTCTTTTCGTAGGAACTGGAGAACTCACTGCCCACCTTGGTTGCGGCGTCCCGTGCGGTGGTACCCGCGTGCTTGGCTGCGGATACTACGGCCGCACCGGCGTTCTGAATGCCGCTCCGGATCGTGCCGCCCATCTCACCAGGGTGGGTAACTGCATGGGCCACGGAGCTGCCGGTCTTTCCCATGCTGGCTGTTGCGTTGACAACTGCACCTGACGCGGTCCCAGCCGCTGCGCCGAATCGACCGGCGGTTTCGATCGGATGAGTAATCGCATCGGCAGCACCGCTAACTGCCCGGCTTGCCTGATAACCGCCCTTGACCGCGCTAGATGTCGCAAGGCGCGCGATGTGATAAGCGCCCCACGTCGATAGGCGGTAGGGAAAGATAGAAGGGCGCTGACTCGATGAACCCCGGCCTGCCGCTCGCCCAGATCCTTGCCGCGGAGTGGTGCTCCCTTTCAGACTGCCAGGCTGTCCCGTTGTTGCAGCACTAGTTGCGGCAGGCTGCGCAACACCGGATGTACCCAGCGATGATTGGGGGGCTCGAGGTTTTCCTGCTGCTACTCTCATGCGTTCTGCATGCTCTTCGGCCATGCTCGGAGAAGAGTCCTGCGCGAATGCATCACTACTTCCACGAACCGCCGACGAGCTATTCGTCGTTGTTGCAGCCGGCGCGCCTGGCGCATTTTGCCCAGTCGGGGACAGCCTCTGCTGTGGTGCCGGCTGATTGCCCGGCGCGCCTGCGAGTGTCCGAACGGTCGAAGCGCCAATCGTTGAAGAGGCGGTGGTTCCTTGCCCGGAGGCCAGTCCTCCAGACGGCAGGCTGGCTTTTCCTGCTGTTACGCCGGCAACTGCCCCTTCCGTAGCGGCAATACCCGCCGTCAACGCAGTTGCAGCGGCCCCCATTAAAGCAACGGCGCTCGATCCGACCTCACCTGAGACGATGCGCTTGGCAATGAAGGGAATCACCGCGATAGCCAGCGAGTAGATAATGCTGGCGAGTCCTATGAGCACAGATCCCTCGAGGTTCCCGAGAGCTCCGAGAAAGTCATTTTGACTGAGCATCTGGCCGATTTGACCCATTTGGATGGCGTTCAGCAACGCTCCGAAGCCTGCATAGAGGATGGCCCAGGCATTCCAAATGAACACGTTCTCGGCGTAGGACTTTGCGAGCCGATTCACGGCCCCGAGGGGCAGAAGTGCGATGACGATCGGTCCAAAGATATAGAGGATGCTGCCGTAGAGAATATAGAAGAACCCGAAGATGGCAACGACAAGCGGATAGAGGACATAGGCAACGATGATCAGCAATGCATCGATCAATGCTGGTAGATCGGCTGTTACCAGGCCCCACAGTTTCTGGAATCCGACTTGGTTGAACTGTGTCTGGAGATCGTTCGCCCAGTTGTCGAAGAGATTTCCGGCGCCGGAAGCGTCGTTGATCCAATTGCTCGCGTTGACAAAGCCCTGATTGATGGTGGTAAACACGGCATGGTAGTTCATCACTACCACCGCCGTTGCAACGTACTTGATAAGATTGGTCCCCAGGCCGCGCACGTCGCCGCCATGGAGAGCCGATTGGTAGACCTGCCAGAGAAATCCGATGACCAGGACAACGTAGGCAACATTCTGCATGCCCGCGGTGATGCTCATCGAGTCGATGCCTGAGACAGCCTGTGTCAGGAACCGCTCAAAGAGGTTCAGCTGCGTGCTTTGGAAGAAAGCAAGCAACGATGCCGCGGAATGAAGAAAAGCTGTCATGGCGAATCAATGCTGCGTCAAAGCCCCGTTGATTAGACCGTTATTATTCTGATTGTCTGCCGCCCCAAGTTTTGCGAGCTTGCTCTGGTTGGCGATGTCAATGCCGCGTGTACGCATCAATTCGGAGAGCGCCGCTTGCGTGTAGGCGTTGGCGCGCACTACCCAGACGTCGGCTTCCGCCTCGAGGATCGGCGCGCTTCCGGGCGCAGCTGCGGCAATCTGCTGCCCCATCTGGTCAGCTTCCGCCAACTCGGCATCGGCCAGGGCATCGATTTCGATGGCACGCTTCATGGCGTCCTGGGCCTGCGCATCGGTCATGTCGGTCATATTGCGCACTTCGGGGGAAGCCGCGTTCTGTGCCATGACCACTCCGTAGACGTTCTGAAACTGCGAGGACACCGACGGTACATTGCCCGCGTTCCGGGACAGAAGCAACGATTCGAGACTCTGCGATTGCGGCAGCGTCGCGCTCGATACATTCGTGCGGAACAGACTGCGGATCTGAGTGAACTGGTTCTCGAACTGATTGACCGAGTTCTTAGCCTGATTGATCGCCGCAATCGGGTAGATGACCTCTTGTTCATACTTCGTGATGCTCTGCTGCGTCTGGTTGATGTCCTTGAGCGGAGCGGCGACAAATTTGCTCATCAGCGATTCGACCTTCGACAGAGCCGCGATGATCGCCGCAAGATCGATACCGAACTGCCCATGGGCAGCTGCTGGAAGAAAGAGGGAGACGAGGAGTGCGGCGCCTGCCACCTTGACCGTGCAGGCGCGAAACCATTTGCGGCCGGGTTGCGAAGACAACGTTGGCGACGGTTTCGCACACTCTTCGGCCGCCCGTACCTTCCGGCGCCAGAAGAGCGGTTTCCTGATCTTGTCTGTGATGCGTTTGAGGTCTGCCATTCTGCTCCTCCGTTACCGGTTGTTAAGCGCTCCCGAGATGAGTTGGTTGAGGTTGCCTGCCGCCGCGGCTCGGCGCTTCACGCGAGCATTGTCGTGAGCGATGCGCCCGGCCTCCTGGCGTAATTCGGCGGCAAGCATCTTCTGCATGAATGCCTGGCAGCGGAGATTCGCCACCTGGGCTTGCGCCGTGAGATAGGGATTGGAGCCGGGCGTGCTCACCGCAAGCTGGTTTTCCATCTGGTCGGCGGTCTGAAGAATCATGTCCTGGCCTTGATCGGCGATCAATGTCGTCTTGAGGCTCTCCTGCCCCAGCGCGTCATCGATGTCCATCATGATCCGATCCTGCGGTGAAGCATTGTTGACCTGCGGAATCGAACCGTAGTTGGTCGTGAAGCTGGTCTGCAGCGCGGACGTCTGGGCCGAAGACCGGCTCTGAAGGATTGTTTCGAGTTGCTGTGGATTCGTGAGGGTAGCACTCGGGGACGAGAAGTGAAAGACCTGGGTCATGTATCCGCGGTAGCTGGTAATGGAATTCGAGACGAAGCCACGCGCCTGGTTTACGACCGCCAGTGGCCAGACAACCTCCTGGCGGAGCTGCTGCATTTCCTGGGTCATCTCGTTGATGGACTTCAACGAGGAGCCCATGTCGTCCTGAATGGTGTCGAAGATTTCGTCGAAGACTCCGAAGATGCTGGCGTGAGCCTTTGTGGGGAGCGCGAGCACAACGGTGACCGTCAACAGTGCCGTAACGGCGTGAGCGCGCCAGCGCCCACAACCTCGGTGCGCAGCCTGATCTTGAGTCCGTTCGGTTGTTTCCTGTTTCCTTGTGTCTGTCATACTGTGGCTGCCTCCAGCACCTCACCCGAAAGTTCTTCCGTAAGCGGCGCGAACTCCGCAAGACCGCGAGGATAGCGGGCTGCCAGCTCCTCATACACTGACAACAGGGGCGCGTTCTCATGCGTTCTTAGCCACCACTTGCGATAACTTCGCTCTCGCGGATACGTGGTCGTGATCCAATAATCGACAGGCGTCGGGACGATGCGAATGACGTGGGTCGATTCCGCTTTTTCGCCGATGGCGATCAGGAACTCGGCGCTTTGTCCCTTCTTTGGCTGCGCGAAGGCCTTGATCTGATTGATGGTGGTTTCATTCAAACTGAGATGCTCGCGGTGCGCCGCCATTGAGCCATGCTGTTTGCCGATGATCTTCGTGGAAGCGCTCTTGATGATTCCGAGGCCGTGCGGATTTGGCTTCTCATGGGTGCCGACGAATTGTTCAGGGATCTGGCCGATAGCCCAGACACTTGCGTAGCGTTTGCGCGCAGTGAGAAAGTCACGTTCAACCTGCTGCGCGAGAATGGGTGTGTCGAGGATGATCTTGCACTCGTCCATCATGCTCAGGCTTGGCCGGCCGCTCTTGCCCGAGGTGCGGTGAATGGCTGCGTGGGCTATCTGAAGACTCATGGCGCCTTCGAGGCGCGGATCGCTCTTGAGCTTCTCGATGTTGAAGTAAAGCCACGTGCTGTCGAGAGGGACAGTTGTTGGCCTGTCGAATAGACGCGCATAAGGGCCATCGTCTACCCACGCTCTGAGCTTGGCAGCAGCAATCCTGGCCATCTCGTTGATTCGCTGATTGCGATCGCGGTCCTGCCAGTGAGCGAGTTCGGCGACAAAGTCTCCATAGACAGGAATCGGATTGGCGGCCTTGGCGCTGCAGCGCTTATAGGTTGAGATCGTCGCTTCGAGCAGGACGCTGTCCAGCAGGTCAATATCGAAGTCCGAGGGGGTGTTTTCACCCAGCATGTGCCGAGTAAGATTCTTCAGGTAGGAGAGCTGGTCGTTCGATGGTCTGAACTCTCCTTTGGGCAAGTCCCAGGGGTTTATCGTTGCGTCGCTATCGAGCGACACCTCGATCATCCTGCTGCCCATCAGTTCGATGAGCGGCCGATAAGAGTCTCCACTTTCGATTATCGAAATCAGCGCGCCGCTGCGCGCGGCCATCAGCAGTAGTTGTTGCGCCAGAAGGGTCTTGCCCCCGCCCGTGCTAGCCATGAGCACTCCATTGGCATCCGGCAGATCCGGATCGAACATGGAGTACGGGATCAGCTGACGGTATGGAGTTTCGATGAGGATGAGCGGACTCCGGCGCGTACCACGCCAAGGCATTTCGATTGGAACCAGATCCGCTGCATTTGGCGTGAGTAGGTCCTGCTCGCGCTTGTCGGTCTCGCCCATGCCGGGTAGCGTACCGATGAAAATGCGTCGTTTGGCCAGAGTTTCGAGTTGAGCTTTGGCGCCGTTCATCTGCGTGAAAGCTGTAAGCGCCTCTTCCACGCGGTTGTTAAGTTCCCGCTCGCAGATCTCACGATCGGCTGTTGTGATCTCCGGCCTCGATGTGCGGACGACAATCGATACGGATACAGCCGCTGTCTTTAATGAACTTGAGATCAGATCTCGCTGAACCTGAAGAAGCTGCGCCTGGGAAACTTCGGCCTCCGCGTTGAACTTGAAATTGCCCTCGGCGTCTTTCTGCGCGGCCACCATCTTCTGCATCCGTTTCTTGTAGGCCTTGAGAACCTTCACCTGATTCGGGATCACGACCTGCCCGCTGATAACCAGCGGGAAGCCGAGGGTTGAGAACTTTTGGAGCATGCCCGGGAGCGTCGCATCCGGCAGCTCTTTCAAAGTGAGAACGGAATAGAGATAACCGTCGATGTTGAGGTAGGTCTCGGTCTCTCTCCGGATGCTTGCCTCAGCGGCTTGCTCGCGCGCGCTCCGGTAGCGCAACCAATCTTCCGCAGCGATGTACGGGCGGACATCGCGCCTGGTCGGGTGCTGGGCATTCTTCAGATTTTCGAACAGTTCCTGACGGGATAGCCGTCTTGGTCCCAGTGAAGCCGCCTCCATACCGCTTTCGACGCCGCGCAGGATCGACTCAAACTCTGCCACGTAGTTGTCATGCTGTTGTCGGCTGCGCTGAATGGCCTTTTTCTGGCTCAGCGTGAATGAGCCGGCCGAGTCTCTCTTCTGTGCCGGGTGGTAGAGCTTCGCGTGAATGCGCGGGTCCCAGATGAAGTAGATGTGTAGCCGGTTGTCGAAATAGAAACCTGCGCGCTCTTTTTCGCGCCACATCTCAAGCCGATGCGCATCGAGCGCCATAACTTCAGCCTGCTCGGCACGCTGTTGCGTAACATAGCGCTCGAGCAGATCGCCAAGGTGCTCGGATATCTCGTACCGGAATTGAATTCGCATACTGACATCGGGAACGACACGGAACAGCGCCTCGATTCTGTCTTTCGCCTCGTTTCGCTCATCATCTGTAGCGAAATAGGAGAGCACACCTTTAAGCTCATAGCCGGCAACGAAAGCGCCGTTCGTTCTAACGAATATGTTGTCGCGCCGGGGGATATCTCGCAGCGGCAGCAATTCACAGATGCCGGGCAGTTTCAGTCTCTTATCGTGTTCGACATAGGTCATCGGCATAGGGATCTCCCCGAAGTCACCGGCGCAGCCCGCTCTAGTTCCAGTCCCTGCTCCGCAACCGCCGCAAGTGGTGCGATGTTCTCGCTAAACCGGGAAGCGAAGAGGATACTGGCGAATACAGCGCGGGCAGCCTCGTCATCAAGCTGGAGAGCGATGGTTCCGTCGTTCCTGGTCTGAAATGTGGCTCGCATCCTGGTCACTCCGCGTCGTCGTGAATGTAAGGATGGTCCAACTCTGAATCTCGCTCAAGTGCGCTCCAAGCTTTGGGGGCGATGAGCGAACGCGCCAAATCGGTCAGATATCCGCGTGGACGGCCGTACTTGAACAGAATCAAGAAAGGCACAGCGAGGAGAGGCACCACGAATTCCATAAAAATGTTCAGAGGTATCCCGAACACGTGCGCCGTATTGCTCACGAAGTGGGCGAGCAGGTTCATCAGTGCCGCAATGGCGAGTACCAGGATCAGGTCCTCGAACTCCAGTCCGAGAAACTGAACCTTCGTGTGAAGGTTTCTATGCACCTGCGTGATGTTGAGACTCATGTTTAACCCCCGATCCCCTGTGCGTGGCTCACCAGCGATTCGGCAAGGCGAAGAATGCCGGATACACTCAACGCTCCAATCGCTGCAATGAACTTCCGAATCCATGTAGAGCCCGGGTAAATCTCTGTAAGGACGCCACCCATGTGAAGTGCCATTGCGCCCAACTGAGTCAGAGCAAAGACGGGAAGGATTACGTTGGCGGTGTAGTCGGTGAGCGTCATAAGGGCGATCCAATAGCCGTCGGAACTGGTTGGTCCGGCATGTTGCACGAATCCCTCGAGTGCGCGGAGAATGCCCGAACAGGTGAGCGAGGCAAAGCCGCCATAGAGGAGCTGTTCGAAGGCCTCTCCCTTGCTGTACCGGTAAACGGCCCCAGCAAAAAACAGCCCGGCCATGGTCGGCATGATCGTGTTCCCCGCCCATGAGGCGAGATTCGTGATTGCGCCGTCGAGACTCATCGGCAAATCCTTATGCGGCCATGGCCTGCAGAAGCTTGAGAAGCCCGGTTACGGTCAGGAATGCTATCGCTGCGAAGATCAAGCGCACCCAAGGCCTATGACGGACGTAGTTGATGACGGCGCCGACGCATGCGAGCCCCGCTGCTGACGGCATGATCTTGCCCGCAACGTAGTTCCAGAGCGAACTGAGCATGTCCGTAGTCGCATATTCGTCGCCCGAATTCCATCCCTGAAGGAGCTGCATCGTCGCAGAGATCGACATCAGGAAGAGCGCGGCGATAGCGGAGCCGAGCGGGCTCTCGCCCGCGGCGCCATCGAGAGTCGCTTTCAGGACGAAATAGCCGGCAAGTATCGGAACAAACTTGGCGACGACGATATCGCTGACAAAACTTTTGAAGACTGTTTCCATGCTCGCGAGCCAACTGGTGCCGACCGAGCCGCTTGCAGAGGGAACCGTGATGCCTTGTGCCGCAACCCAGGAAAGAATCTGGGGAAGAGTAAGCAGAATGACGGTCCACAGAATCCACTTGCCGAACCGTCCCCCGACGTGAAAATTCGTTCCTCCCTCATACCGCAGGCTGACGCCGGCGGCTGCGAGAGTGCAGAAAGCCGCGGGAACGGCTAGGTCAAACAAGAGTTGCAGCAGATCGAGAAGGAATTGCGGCACAGGCATCTCGGTTCTCCGCTACTGAATGCCTTGCGCCTGGGTGATGAAGCCCTCGGCCATGCGCCCGAGACCGGAGATGACCATGAGAGCGACGCCGGTGACGCCCCAGCCGAGATACCCGCGGCCGGATTTGAAATGCCAGCCAGCCACGCCCAGGCATGCCACGGCAATCACGGGGGCGATCACATTGCAACCCCAGTTCACTATGTTCAGGACTGTGCCTTCCACAGTAGTGGCCTGCTGGCCTTGGACCGCCTGGCCGAATTGTGGAGATGTTCCCAGATTTTGCGCGGTGACCGTGAACGGCGCGATCGCGTAACCCAGCAGCATGAACCCGAGAGCGACTTTCACGGCCAGTTGAATCCAGTTGATTTCTTTCGGCCGGTAGATAGTTGAAGTTTGGGCTGACCCGACGGAGCCGCGCCAGACTGCGGATGCAGTTCTCATAGGTTTTCTCCTGGACTCGGCTGCTCGGGGCATCCGTGTCGAAGGAGAAAGTGCGGCCAGTTGAAAACTCGGTCAAACCAAACGCTGCGCCGTGAATTACTTCAATAGGGATGGAAGAATTGCAATTCGATGAGCAATATGGGCAACTGCCTCCATCGGCAATGTCTCTAAGAGAAGCGTGATTGTTGGCCCATGTATTAGTCGGAGCCCCGGAGTAGACGTTTATCGCCCTATTCGTTCGAGAGCAGCCATGTTTATGTGGTTACGAGCATGTTTCTGGCCCATATGATGTGATGTTGGACCGATGCGCGCAGTGATACAAACCGCTCGATGCTGGCTCAACGGAGCAGTGACACAAAAGCTACGACAATACGTCGCCGGGAGCAGTGAATCATTCTGCCCGATGCCGCAGCGTGATTAGCAGTGACACATCGAGGCCAAACTTGGGTGGAGTCGTGCAGTGACATAGAACGTGCGAGGATGGACCGTTGACGAGACGATACCCACCGTTGAACGTGCCAATAAAAGGCAATAAGGCGGGGAATGGTGCAGTGGCTCCGGCGGGGGCGGGTTTAATGGCTATCGGCGAATCGGGATCTCCGCATCGGTCACACGATTTCACGCTTCTGTGTTCGGATGCGCGAAAAAAGCCCCTGGCGAGGGGTGCCAGGGGCGTTGAAAGCATTCATTCGGAGTGTTCTAAGGGCCGACCTTGTGCAGAGTGGGTGAACCTTCCTCGTGCTTGGTAAACACGACGTAGATCCTCGTTTCAGCGGGAACGGAAACGTATTCGCGGCTGTTGAGGGCCATGTTCATGATTTCGGAATCCCCGGCCGTCCCGATGTTCTCCGCCAGGCGTTCGCGAATCAGGTCGTCCTCAGAGAATGCTGAGCTCGTGTTGTTGCCGAAGACCATCGCGAGAGTGGAGCCGATCCCGGACACGCTCCTGACCAGCAAGTTCTTGCCCGTGTTCTTTCCGTAGACCTTCCCCTTGATTGGTCCCATGTCGAGCCCTTTCCCGACGGCTTCGATTTTTTCTCTGCTGCCATCGAGAAGATCGACCTCTTCAAATTTCACGGAGACGTTCCCGGCGCGATCCGCCTGTTGAATATGGCCGTAGATCTCGGCGCCAGCGGGAAGGATCGTTTGATCTCCAATTGCGTAGGTATACTCCACCTGCGCGACAACCAGAGTTGCGTCTGCGGTAGAAATCTCTGTCTTCAATTTGGCAAGGATTCGGGAGCCCGGAGTGACGTCGAGAAAAGGCTCATCCATTGTCCCCAATCCCGTCGAAGAGTTCGGAATTGTCTGTGACTGAGTCTGCGTTCGCACAAACACGATGGATGATTCCTTGAGAAGCGCCTGTTCCTGTTGCGCGGCCGGGGCCCTGTTGTCGCGGCTTTCTCCGTACGGGCGAGGTTCTTCCCATTTCTGTTGCGTCTCGGCGAAGGAAGGCACTGCCGCAAGAGATTCGTTGCCGCCAGCTGCTTTTGAAGTGTAGGGCGTGCGCTTCGCCTGCGGCGCACTGCTGGAGCTATCTGGCGAGCGCATCCGCTTGATGTCGTCGAGCGTGAGTTGGCCGTCATTGTCCGCCGTTTCCGGTTTGTTCACCGGCTTCATGAGTGGCGCAATACCGGCAAGCGGTTTCGCGCCTCCTTGCTGCGGTTGCTGAATCAGCGTGGCGGCCCCCTTGTGGGGCTGCCGCGCCACCAGCATCGTGAAAACAAAAAAGAGCACGGCTGTGGCGAGGCCGCCGCCGAGGAGCAGCGCTCTGTTCTTGTCGAGGCCAGGCTTGATCTCGGAAATTGCCGCGGGTTCGAGCACGGACGGTTCCGATTGGGCGACCTGGTCAGCGGCCGTTTGAGACTCCGCCGGAACTGCTGGCGGTTGCGGACGCGGGACTTCGTTTGCAGGCGAAGCGTGCAACGCTTCCTCCGAAGAGGCGCTGTGCTCGTTGCGATTGAGTTCGCTAGTACTCATCGTTGTTCCTCCTTGGCTGGATTCCCGGAGAACGGCGGTGTGAATGGAAGGTGGATGAGAATGGGGCGATCCACCTGGTCCGCCTGTGAGATCTGGAGGAAGAGCTTCTCGGTCGACTGCTTAAAGTTCGGCCGATCGAAGACAACTACCCCGTCGGCTCTTTCGCCGGCCCCGAGCCTTGTTGCGCTGAGTCGGTAGTCCCGGATCTCCAACTGGTCGGAGATCACTGTCGCACCCTTCTTCTTTTTCTTCTGTTTGCGTCCAGCGATCTGGATCTGCGGCGGAACGATCTCAACTGGGCGAGCCGAGCGGTTCAGGACCGAGAACGAAACGGCGGTGCGATTGCCCAATTGCCGAATGTCTCCCAGCGACGTCTCAATCTGCTCGCCATCCCAGTGAGCCCATGAGGGAGCGTTGACCCGCATTTCAATCGCGTATTCTTCGTCGAGTTCCGACCTCGGCAGCGTGGCTCCTCGATTGCCGCCGTCTGCATTTCGCGTGCGCGCTTCGGCAGCGCCGGCACCAGTAGAATCGGAATCCGAACTGGCGGAGATGAGGAAGCTGTGTGGAAGGTCGTATTCCAGGAGAAAATCAACTGCGAGATCCGAACTCGGGTCCTTATCTCCATCGCTGATGAGTTCGAGCGTCACGTGCAAGCCTGATTTCGTCGCGATGACCAGGTTCGATTGCGCCGGCTCCTTGGTGATGGGCTTGACGTAGACATATCGCGGCTCGCCTTCGCTGTGGTCCGCCGAGAACTCCGTACGACTGCCGAGGGCCACGGAGTTGATCTCCTCCGGCATGCGAATGGTTGAGATGAAGCCGGGCCGAAGATGAAGCGGCGTTATCGCAGCCGGATCGATAAGGACCGTCTCGATCCGCGCCTTGACGGGCGTCTCCAATGCGCTAAGACTCAGCGGAACCAGTATTACTAGCAGAATCATCCAGCGATATCTCATCTTGCTGGTACCTCCTTGAGAGAATTCGATTGCTGCAATCTGCGGGCGACGTATCGTCGCCGGACAGCGCGGACATAGGAGATGACATCTGGGTTGCGGTAGTTGAGTTGGGCCTCGCCAACCCAGCGGTCGCCTGCGTAGTACGCCGCTGTCACCAGTCGAAGATCGCCGTGAAACTCCCACATCAGGGTGGTGACGTAACGGGTGCCTGCCGCGACGTTCTGTTCAATGTCGAAAGGTTGCGCAGCTCCGAAACGGCGTGCCGTGGACGGCATCAATTGCATGAGTCCCATGGCACCCATGGCGGACACAGCACGGGGATTCCAACCGGATTCGATGTCGATCAAAGCGGCGATCAGCTCCGGAGGAACGTTATAGTGCCTGGCATAGTGTTCTACACACCGCTCGGCGAACGATGGTCCTGTTTGGCTGTGCGCCGGCATGCTAAGCAAAAAAACGCTGAAGATTGTCAGAATACGGGTCATGCGTGCGATCCTCGCGTGGTTTCAATTTCCCGGGCATACTTGGCTCCATCGGCGAGAAGGCTGGTGAACCCTTCACGTAGTAGCAGGTGACGCCGGTCCTTCTCCGTTTTGGCCAGGAAAGGCAGGAGCCAGTCTCGATCATCCGCCTGAATGTTTGGGGCTCCCAGGAGTCTCAGCGCGAGCGCGGTGTCGATAATCTCAGAGACCGATGGCGGCTTCTCCAAGCTGTAATTCCTGAAGGCTCGCGCCAGACCGGCGATCTCGCGATGAAACTCAGACGTGGCGTCCGGAATGCGATTGGAAATGATCTCGGCTTCCCGCTCCGGCGTGGGGTGCTCGACGCGAATGTAGAGGCAGCGACGTCGAATCGGATCACCTAGTCGCCGCTCTTCGTTGCTCGTTATGATGACGATGGGGATGCTTTTCGCTTCGACCGTGCCGAACTCCGGAATCGAGAGTTGCCAGGCCGAGAACGCTTCCAACAGCATCGCCTCGATCTCTTCCGGTACCTTGTCGAGTTCATCGACGAGCAGCACGCAGGGCGATGACATTTCGAAGGCTCGCATCACCGCGCGGGGGCGGTAGAAGTCTCTGCCTGTTAGGTTCGCGACAATTTCCTCCCAGGACATGCCCTTGTCCCTGCAGAACTCCATGTGGAGTCGCTGAAGACCGTGGTCGAATTCGCCGATGACTTGCTTATCGGTGATTCCGGGGTAGCACTGAAGGCGCTCCACATGTGTTTTCGCCGCACGCGCCAACGAGACAGCAAGTTGGGTCTTCCCGCTGCCAGCCGGACCTTCGAGCAAGATCGGTTTCCGCAACGCGACTGCGAGAAACACCACCTTAGCCATCAGTGGATCGATGAAGTAGCCGGTCGCTGCGAGCTTTACCGACAGAGCCTCAACGGAATCAAACATGGTGCTCTCCTTCCGACGCCACCATCGAGAGCTGCGGGGCTGGCGGGATCGTAGTAGGGGCTTTAGGTCGCGACGATCGCCATGCGGCCTCCCAAAGGTTGGCAAGCGATTTACCCAAGGCGAATAGGAGGACCGTTATCGTAACCATGAACGGACGGTTTGTCTCCGACGCTTCACATGCAAGTGGAAAGTAGTGAAGGAATACTGCTAGGTCTGCTGCCGTGACAGTACAGGCTAACGGCCGATAGAAGGCGCTCTCGGACATACGGAACCCTCCGCTCGTAGGTGTTGAGCATCAGGGCAATCGAAAACTCAGTCAAATCGACTGAAACTCTGCTTGGGAGGCACAATGAAGCCGCAGTTGAGAAAGGGCCGCTGAACTGGGCCAATGGAGGGGCACAAAACGAGGAAAAGACTCAACTAAGGGAGATGTATTTACACAAGACTATAGAAAGTTGGTGCGGGAGAAGGGACTCGAACCCCCACGGATTTCTCCGCTTGGACCTAAACCAAGTGCGTCTGCCATTTCGCCACTCCCGCTAAGCCGCCCTCCGCGGAACCCGTTTGGCTGAACGACCTTTACTGGTTGTCCTGTCCAAGCGAGACACCGCCTCGTGCTTGTGATCTGCCGCTAGATGAGCATAGCGCATAGTCATCTGAAACGTTCGATGGCCGAGGAGCTCACCAACTGTGCGGAGATCGACGCCTTTCATAACCAGTCTACTGGCGAAAGTATGCCTGTTGCAATGCCAGGTATAATTCGGAAGTTTTGTTGCTTCGAGAACTCGGTCGAACCAATCTCGCTGGCTTTTCAACTGTCCTCCTTCGGAATTCAGGAAGACCCAGGGCAGTTGGGACCGTTTCTTAGAAAGCAAGGTTAGCGCAGCGAATGCGGTTTCATTGAGAGGGAGGTAGCGAATGTCGCCGTTCTTGGTTTTGGGTATCGTTAGGATTCTTCGTTCGAAATCGATATCATTCCATTGCATCCGAAATTGTTCCCCGGCCCGGATTCCGGTGTGAACGCTGACGAGAAACGCCGGTACGTGCGCGGGATAATGTTCTTCGATGTATTGAAGAAGGATATTCTCCTCGCTGTCGGTGAGGAAGCGGATGCGGCCATTATTCTCCGTTCTCTTCTTGATTTTTGATGCCGGATTCAGAGCAATCTTTTCATTCTCGACTGCGACTCGGAAGACGAGAGAAATGGAAGTCTGCCAGCGATTGTAGCTGGCGGCAGACCATTCTCTTTCGTCTGCGAGATCCATGAGAAAGCGCACGATCTCCTGTTTGTTGATGCTTTCCGCCTGGCGATCGCCGAAATACTCGCGGAGCACTTCGAACTTCAGGCTGTGGTTGTAAGTTGTTTCGACCCCGTTTTCTGCCCGGCTGACTTCGAGCGCATCATCGAGCAGATCTCTAAATAGGACAGGTCCTCTCCGAACGCTCTCAGGAAGCTTTTTCCCTTGAAGCTTTTCCGTCTTTCTCTTGGCGAGGAGCGTGATCGCGTCGGATCGGCGTCCGGCCTTCTCTCGTCGGCGATTCCCGTTGATATCGAAGTACTGGATGAAATAGATTCCCGAATCAGGAGGCATCTCATAGATGCCCCGGAGCTTCTGCTCATTGCGTGCCATATAGCCGTTCCTCATGTCGGACTTTGCCGCTGGTTCGAATGCGTTCCGGGTGGTCCGCGCGGGCGAAGCGCTTGACGTCGCCGACGGGAATGAGGGTTTTTCTGCCGACCCTGCGCTTGGTTAGCTTTCCTTCAGCGATCAGGTAATCCACGGATCGAACGCTGATGCTGAGCGCGGCGGCCGCATCTTCGCGCGAGTAGAGAAGCTTCTCAATCTGGTTATCCATAACCCCTCGCTTCGAACAGTCGGAATCGGACCGCTCGGGCGACTCGAGTGTCCGAGTCCTGGAGTGTGATCCGGAATGTGCGGTAGGTATAGGGCGATCCGGGGATTCAGTCAATTCCCGAGCTGACCCGCTACCCCACTCGAGCACGATTTGACGGGTATGGATTGTTTGAGAAACTCGACCTGCTCTCGGGCGGAGGGATGCATTAAGGTCGTCACCCTGTCGAGGTGTTCTCTCGGCGATGCCTGCGATTCGCCACTAGGCGTTTGTTCGTTCTCCAGTCCAGCCGCCTGCACGCGCGGCAGCGAACGAGAACATTGTTCCCTCGGCGTTCGACGACCGCATTATCGGCGTCGATGAGGTGGCCCTTGGGACAGATGCGGCGCGCGAACTTGATCTCGTTGAAGCTCTGCTCGACCGTAAGGTGGGCGGGACTGCAGCATCGTGCCCCGATGCACTTTTCGGGCGCAAGAGCGTGCTTGAGCCGAGCACGTTGGGGAAGCGGGCCAACGAATACCTCAAAGTAAACTCGTGGAGCCTTTCTCTCTTTACCGGCGATGAAGACCCGTCCGTACCCGTTGGCATCGCAAGGGCCACAGTACTCCCAGCATCCGGTCTTGGGATGAAGGCGAACACGGGCGCGCAGAGTCTCCTGAGTGAGTTCCATGGGGTTAATCGTACTATCACGTACTATCCACCAATTGCCACTGTCCGAGTGGCAGTTTTGGTGGCAGTTGGGTTCGGAACTGTGTGCGCTTGGGGGCGTCTCGGTGCGAGGCATGATCTTCTCCTAAACATACGATTTTTTGTGGTTTAGGAGGTCCGGTGCGCTTCGGTGCGGGTCAGTGCTAAGGACGAAAATTCAAGTCCTAAGTCTGGTGCGTCTGCCAATTTCGCCACTTCCGCTCGATTCCCAGTTTACACCGCCCGTGAATTGCGGATCGAGATTGCGCTCCCTTTGTCTGTTTCTGTGCGCGGCGACACCGGGCGGTCCTCGGGAGTAGTCTTGCAATGGGGACGAAGCAATGGCCATAAGACGGCAGCGAATCGCCGATATCGTGACTTTAATGGCGGCTATGGGAATTCCGGGGATCATCTCTCCTATTTATGCGAAGTCGCTTCCTCCGCCCGGAGGAACATTTGCTCTGGTAGCTGCAGCCGGCAGCGATGACGATGCAGATGCCGCCCCAGTGCTGACCGTTGTCGCGAATCTCGACAAAGACGGCATTCCTGATCTGGTGGAAGCACGAGCTCCTCAGCCCGGAGTGCCCGGTAATGGCGAGCTTATTGTCCTTCTCGGACGCAAAGACGGCAGTTATGTGAGGAGTTCAGTTCTGCCTTTATCAGGAAGTGATCCCACGTCGATTGTTGCAGGTGATTTCAATCGCGATGGTGTTTCAGATGTGGTGATCGGGTACGGCAATGGATCGTTGACTGAATTTCTTGGCGATGGCAAAGGCGGTCTTATCTCTGCGGGCGAGATCGCTCACGTTTCATCCGTTGTTTCGATCGCAACCGCGGACTTTAATCACGACGGCAAACTCGATTTGGCGGTTTCCGATTCACACACCGGCACGGTCTCAATTCTGCTCGGAGACGGCGCAGGTTCTTTCGGTGTCAGCTGGTCTTTCCGCCTGCCGATGCCCGGCTCCATCTATCGCCTCGCTGCCGCTGATTTCAATCACGATGGCCTTGTCGATCTTGCCGTCACGAACGATGACGGAGATGCTTATGACGTGATGCTGGGCAACGGCAACGGCACTTTCACTGAGTCGCCGGAACTAAGTCATCTCAAAGATCCAAATGCTCATTGCGTCGCGTGACGAAAACCCCGCTCTAATCAATTCTGTGGGCAAAAGAAGAAGGGCGCTCCTGTTGGAGCGCCCTTCGCGTCTCAAGCCAAACAGGCTATGGGATGTAGTAGCGGAAGCTGGTCCAGACCATGTTCTCGATGCCCTTTGGCGAAACATTGCCGGGAGTAAGGAGCAGGTTGTCCCAGATCAAACGCTCGCTGTAGCTGTACTGGATGCCCTGGCGCAGGCGGCCCTTCGGTCCCTTGTAGAAGTCATACCAGTAACCGATGGTGCCTTCCTGTACGTCGCGGGTCTGGCCCGTGCAGCCAGAGTTGGCAGCGGGGAAGCTTGTCGAGGTCGGCAGGCCTTCCGTTCCGCAACCCGTGAATGCTTCGCCGAGGCCATAGCCTTCCACCTTGCCTGAGGCTGTCGTGTAGAGCGTCTTGTAGATGTAGTCCCCACCATAGTTGGCATAGATATCCAACCGTGGCGTGGCGTGATACTCCAGTGTGCCCAGTGCCGAGAAGGCGTGTAACGGCGAGAAGCTGCCATCCGGACGAACCGTAACGTCGGCGATCGTGGTATTGCCGTAACGGCCAACGCCGGTGCCCCACAGACCCTTCAGACCCACATCGAGGTGCTTGGCAAACAACGGCACGCGAAGGCTACCGCCGAGTCCGCCACCCACTTCGGTGTCGTTGTAAGCATTGTTGACGGTGTTTGTGGTGACGCCGTTCGTTGTTGTGCTGGTGTAGTTGAAAATACGGTCGCGGAAGAGACGGCTGATGCCGAAGATTTCATAGTGACCCCAGCCTGGATCAAACGTGACCTTTGCGAGAAAGTCAGGAGCCGGGTTGATCGCGTAGGTCGTCAGCCCAGAGGGAACAATCGGGCTGCAGGTGGTGGTAGCGACTAGAGTGGTCGGGTTGACAGTCGTCGTGCAGGAGGGCGAGATCGTAGAACCATCGCTCACTGCGCCATTATAGAGACCACCGTTTGCACCCGGCTGGCCCCAGAGGTAAGCAACTCCGGAATTGAGGGTGATCGAACCACCAGGTCCAAGTACCTGCGGGTTCTCAGCGGAGACGCCGATGGCCCACTTCTTCTGCGAGTACGTCGCGCGGAAACCATACTGACGCGTCCAGACGAAGCCCGCGTTATAGTTCGGGTCTATGGTCTGAGGAGTAAGGATGTCGCCCGACAGATTGGAAATGCCTGTCTTGTCTTCCGTCGCCAACGACCAGAGTTGACCACCCGTGAAAGCCAATCCATTATTCAGAGCAGCCTGACCCCAAATCACGCGCTGGCGAAGTACATAGCTGTTCGACTGATTGTTATTCGAGGTAGTGCCGCTGCCCAGCCAGTCAGCCTCCCAGTAGCCACGAAGAGTTCCCCAATCCGTCTTGCCGGTAACCATCATCGAAACACGGGACTGGCGTGCGGTCGAGTACCATTCGCTCATGTGCGCGGCGTTCGTTCCATCAAATGGAATGGCGCTGAACGGCGTAGCGATGTCACCGCCGGTTGCACGGCTGCGGTACACAGTTTCAGCTGCGGTGTAGCCGCCCGGCGTAATCAGTACTCCCTTGTAGTGGAGCGCATCTGGCGACTCTATTGCCTTCTTGACGGCAGTCTGATCGTCCTGAATCGTCGTTACCAGATTGGTCTGATTGGTTTTCAGATCGCTGACCGTCGATTGCAGCGTCGAGACCGCGCTTGCGTTCTCCGTCAAAGACTGTTGCTGCTGATTCGCCGTTGCCTGGGCGGCCTGCGCAGCGGCCTGGGCAGCCGCTGCTGAATCCTGCGCCTGCTTGAGCTGGCTATCGCGATCGGAAAGCTGCTGTTTCAGCGTATCGATCTGCGTCTGCATCTCCTGCTTGAGCTCCTGAAGCTCTGCGGCAGTCGCGGCCGGTACTGGCTTCGGCTTGGGAGCCCGATGGGTGACATGCTTCTTCGGCGCGGGCGCCGCAGTATTGTCCTGCGCCTGAGCGAGCGAAGTGGTGAGTCCCGCCGCGAGCAGCACAGCGGTCATCGCTTTGATTGAAATATTCATTGAGCCTCTCTGGATAGATTGCATGTTGACAATGCAACGTCTGCGTTGAGTGCGGAGTTACAGATACCGCGCAAAATTCCGCCGGAATAACAAGAGCGCATCCGAAAACCTAAAGCGCCGTCCGGGGGTGAAGACGCATCGCTGGCAAAAGTTCAAAACAAGCTTCCCGCGCGATCGAGCCGCACTCTTTGCATGAAGAGGCGCGGTTGTAGATGACATCCCGTCGCTTGGGAATCCTTTTCGAGAATTCCAGAGTTGTGTGAATATTTAACGAACCTGAAGCAAGGCCATGTTGCAGCTATATGAATTTACCGTCTATTAAAGATGGTGGCGCCGTGAGTGTTACGGGGATGTAAATAAGTGCACTGGTTTTTCAGCTTGCCGGGCAAATCAGCTATATGTTCTGGGTGCTGTTGTCTTATCGGGGCGCTTTTGGCGCGCTCAATAGATTCGCGAGGATGCGATAAGCTCCTGGAACAAGCTCAGGCAGTTGCCGGTAAATTGCGTAGGAGATATATACGTATGTGCCCTTGCCTGGATGCGCAACCAGCCAGCCGCCATGCTGCGGATTCTGCCCATGATCTGCGGTTTCGGTCAATGCGGTATACGCCGGATCCCAGGTATCAAGGAAAGAGTGTCCACGCTCTTCCACCCATCCATCGAAATCATGCGCCGTTATCTGGTTTGGCCAGCTGAGCTGCGTGTCACTTGCATCCAGAATCTTGACGGGTGCATCTTCCTCAACCACCCGTTCCGGTGTGCGGCCCATCTGCAAAGCAAATGGGGCAGGGAAGGTGTTGCTCTGATACTGCACGACGAGAGTTCCGCCATTCTCAACCCACGCGTTCAGCCGGGTCTGCGCCGCTGCCAGCTCCGGCCGCACCGAGTAAGCGCGAATGCCAACCATAATCACGTCGTAAGCTGAAAGATCGCCCGACGTCACTTCGCTGGCAGAAAGCAGATGCGGTGTAATGCCGAGCCCTTCAATAGCTTGCGGCACCATATCGCCCGTCCCCATGATGTATCCAACACGAAGTCCTGGAGCCAGCTTCACGTCGACAGCGCGCGTCTTCATCTCCGCTTTACGATACAGGTTATAGGGCCGCAATCCTGGGTAGCCAACCGTGCGCCATCCGCTCGTAAATGCGTGACCGTCGATCCGCGCCTCTGCCTGAATATTGATCTCACCATCGGGAGCTTTAGACGCGTCCGACGGCTTTACCTGAAACAGTGACGGCTCACTGTCTCCCGCAGAACTGCGCTTGAAGGTCGCTTCTTCTGGAGTGGCCATCCATCCCGCTGGCAAGGTCAACCGTACCGTACCTGATGCCGCGCGTTCGGTATGTACGGTCACGCGCACGGGAAGAGCGCTGCCATCCAGCGGCAGAATACGCTCAGCTGGCTCGACAATTACCCCAACTTCAGGAGTAATCACAAGCGGTTCGAAAATGCCGCCACGGCCTGGCTCGCGGCGCATCGTCTGCACCACCTCACTCAATCGAACCGGTACGCCTTCGTAGTCGAACTCAGCCCATGCAGCTAATGGATAAGGAGAAAACGGCTGATCACGATATGCCGCATTCGCTACATCGTAATAAGGCTGCTCAATCGTTGGCCGGGAGAAATACGGCTCCGTAGGCTTCGCATCTTCCGGCACCGTGGCCTTCACCACCTGGTCTGCGCCGGGATTCTCCACGGGCTGCGACTTCCATGGCTCTCCGCTTGCCCCATCCAATTCGTCCCCAAGCCAAACCCGTCTCAGTTTCGCTTTTCCAAACCCATTGCCCGTGTGAATCACCACCTGAATCTGCTGCCCCGGAACCACGCTACGCGGCGTCTCTTCCACGCCGCTTCCGCCACGCGTAGTAAATGCCTGCAGGTCGAGACCGAGAGCGTTGCCCAGCGCAGCCTGAAACTGCTGCATCTTGATGCTCAGCTCAAACGCAAGGTCATATTTCTCCAGGTCTTTCAGTTCACTGGACGCAACGCGATCATCAAGCGCCTTGGTCGCCTCATATCCAGCCTTCAATACAGGCGCAATTGCATCCGGCTGTTCCGGCTTGTACTCCCGGCTGGCTCGTTCCACATCTTCTGCAATTGTCTTCAGCCCACTAGCGAGCCACGTTGGAGCGGGGCCAGATACGAGCGACGTCATTCCCTCGATTCCGGTTGGAATGCCTTCAAAATAGCTGCTCTCTTCGCCGCCTTTTTCAGCCACACGCGAGCCATAGCGGTGATACTCTGACCCACCGCCGCCAGAGAGCGTTGGATTCGCGCCACCATACTGAGACTTCTGTTCGCCCCACCCCTCGCGCGATATCTGGACATAGCTGCGTCCAAGCACCGGATCAAGCTTGCCCGAAGGAATGCTGACGTCGGCAGATGGCGCTGTCGTCGTCCACTGCTTCGTCACGTAGTTGTAGAACTTTGCCGGAGCCCACTTGCCGGTGGCGTAGTCGAACATTCCCTTGTCCGTCACTGGCGCAAAAGGCGCCCGCGCATACACCTTGCGAGGCGACCACGGCTTCAATCCTGCGGCAATCTGCTCCGGGCACACCTTCGGATTACCTGCATCGAGATATGCCTCTTGGCTCACCTCACCCGATACCTGATGCTGTCCGTGTCCGTCCGTGATGCCACCGACAAACGTCGAAACCAGAACTAGCGGCCGCTCTTCGCGCACGGCCAGCACCGTATCGCACAGCACGCGTTCATGACCCCAGCGCTCAAAAGACTCTTCCTGCGTCTTTGAAAACCCAAAATCGGCTTCCGTCCCGAAGTACTGCTTCACTCCATAGAACTCGTCGGCACGTAGCAGCTCATTGGTGCGAATCAGCCCCAGCGCATCGTAATCATCCGTACCCATCGCATTTTGCCCACCCTCGCCGCGCGTCAGCGTCATCAGCGAAGCACGCACACCCTGCCCGCGGCTCTCATACGTCAGCATCGCTCCGTCTTCGTCATCGGGATGCGCCACGATATCCATCACGCTGGCCCAAGTGCTCAGCCGCTTCAGGCTCTGCTCCAGAGCCGCTGCTCCGCGATCTTCCGCGAGAGGCAGTGCAATCGGCGTCGGCTCATGATCTGCGGCAGTGTGAGGCGTGGCCGGCGACTGTTGAGCAGGCGCGTAAACGGAAAGCAGACTGGCCATGGCCAGCCACGAGGCAAGCTGTTTGGTGACGGTAGGAAAGCCCATGCTTCCTGTCAGTGTACAATCCGGGCAGTCCTGCAGCGTGTGAGCCGGCTTGTGGACTTATTGCATCTCTCAAAATATGAATTCCCAGCCAGACTCGCACAAGCCGGTCCTCACCATGCGTGACCAGGGCGGACATGACTTCGGCTTGTCCCGGCGCATTGGCCTGTCCTCAGCCGTCGTCCTCAACATGATGGACATGATCGGCGTTGGCCCCTTCCTCACGCTGCCCCTGGTCATCGTTGCTGCAGGCAGCCGCTACGCCATCTGGGCGTGGCTGCTCGGTGCGGCAATCGCTGTATGCGACGGCCTGGTCTGCGCTGAACTCGGCGCCATGTTTCCGCAGGCCGGTGGATCATACGCATTTCTCAGCAACATTTATGGACCCAAGGGCGCAGGCCGCTGGGTTTCGTTCCTCTACGTCTGGCAACTCAGCTTCTCCGCTCCGCTCTCCATCGCCTCTGGATGTATCGGTCTCGCGACTTTTCTGGCGTTTCTCTTTCCATCCCTGGCCGCGCAGCCGATTGCGGCATTGCCCTTTCTGCATGGAACCAACTTCATAGCAGCCGCCACGTGCGTTTTCGTTACTGCACTCCTCTATCGCAACCTGACATCCATCGCTAAAACCGCATGGATTCTCTTCGGAGGTGTTCTGCTCACGCTGATTGGAGTCATCGTCTCCGGAGCGGTCACGGGCAGCCGCATGCAGGCGGGCGCTTGGCATCTCTCGCACCTTGCCGCATGGCCTTCTGCCGGATTGCTGCCAGCCCTGGCGCAGGCCACGCTCATCACCTGTTACGACTATTGGGGCTACTACAACATCTGCTTCCTGGGCTCAGAAGTGAAGCGCCCGGAGAAGACCATTCCCCGTGCAATCCTCATCTCTATCCTTATCGTCGCAGCGTTCTATGTCGCGATGAACCTAGCCGTGTTGCCCGCCATGGGCAGCAGTTCTCCGCTTGCACTGAAAGGCGATGCACACGGCCGTCTCGCTCTCGTCGCCGAAATCGCCCAATCCGCCTTTGGACGCACCGCAGGCCAGATCCTCGCAGCGCTTATCCTCTGGAGCGCCTTCGCTTCCGTCTTCTCGCTTTTACTCGGTTACTCTCGCGTGCCATACGCAGCCGCCCGCGATGGCAATTATTTCGGCAAGCTCGCCGCGCTGCATCCCCGCCATGGATTCCCCCATCGGTCGTTGCTGGCGCTCGCCGGGGTGGCTACCATCTTCTGCTTCTTCTCGCTCAGTCAGGTCATTGCGCTGCTGGTCGTTATTCGCATCTTGCTGCAGTTCCTGCTCCAGCAGGCCGGTGTCCTCTGGCTTCGCCGTACCCAACCCAACCTAAAGCGGCCCTTCCGCATTCCGCTCTATCCGCTGCCGCCATTGGCAGCCATGGCTGGATTCTTCTTCATCCTCATCTACCGGCCCAATCCCCTGCTGGAACTCGGTGCTGCCGCCGCTATCGCTGCCAGCGGAACCGTAATCTACATGATCCGTGCCCGCCGTCGTCGCGAATGGCCATATCGTCCGCAAGAACTTGCCTGACCTCTTTCCTTCGAGTCTGAATCAACGCGCCACAGAAGGTATCCTGAATAGAACGCACCGGTGTTATCTCCATCTGCAACGCGCCGGAATGAGCGAAAAGGAACCGATCGTGTCAGAAATCCCAGTCGTACCTCAAGAAATCCCCGCGCAATTGCCCAATGTGCGCATTGCCGTGCTCGGCACAGGCAAAATGGGCGGCATTCTTCTCCAGGCATTCCTCAAGCAGAATCTCTTCGCTACCGACCAGATTCACGCCACCGTGGCTCACGAGGAAAAGGCCATGGCTCTCTCCACGCAGTGGGGAGTCGATGTCTCGACCGATAACCTGGCCGCCACCCGCGATGCCGACCTTATCCTCCTCGGCGTCAAGCCATTCCAGGTACCGGATCTTATTGCGCAGATCCGTCCCGCGCTGACAAAGAAGAAGACGATTGTTTCTTTTGCCGCGTCGGTAAAAACCGCTGCCATCGAGGAGGCGGCAGGTATCGACATCCCCGTCATCCGCGCCATGCCTAACACTCCCTCGGCGCTCGGCGCTGGCATCTCCGGCCTCTGCCGTGGCCGTTACGTTACAGACGAGCAGATGGAACTCGCCCGCCGTATCTTCGAGACAGTCGGCCGCACCGTTACCGTCGACGAGAAGCACATGGACGCGGTCACCGGCCTTTCCGCCTCCGGCCCGGCTTTTATCTACATCATTCTCGAATCATTAGCAGAAGCTGGCGTGAAAGTCGGTCTCCCGCGCGACACAGCCACCCTGCTGGCGGCTCAAACCACTCTCGGCGCAGCCAAGATGGTCCTCGATACCGGTTACCACCCCGCCCTTCTCAAGGACGCCGTAACCACCCCCGCCGGTTGCACAATCGACGGTATTCTTGAGCTCGAAGAAGGCGGATTGCGCGTTACTCTCATCAAAGCAGTTATGCGCGCCACGCAGCGGGCTAAGGAGCTTGCTGCGGGGTAGCGCCCGTTTTCCCACAGCATGTCCCAGATCGCCGTTCAACGTCCGCTTCACAATCCGGAACTAGGCGCTGCGCCCGAGACCACTACATCGCCTCAGGTGCAGCGTCCCGCGTGGCTGCCATCCTACATTCCAGAACTGCAGGGCCTGCGAGGTATCGCCGTGTTGGGTGTGGTCATTTACCACAACCATCCGCTGCTCACAGGTACGCCGTTCTATTACGCCTCTCTCTGGGGATGGGCCGGCGTCAATCTCTTTTTTGTTCTATCCGGCTTCCTCATCACCTCAATCCTGATCGAGGCCCGCGACAAACCGCATTACTTTCGCAACTTCTACGCCCGTCGCGCTCTGCGTATCTGGCCTGTTTACATTCTGTTGCTGATCCTCTGCTACTCCATCCCGGACTGGTTCCTCGGCGACAAGCTCGCCAACCAAACCCACTGGAAGACACTCGTCGCCTACGCGCTCTTCCTGCAAAATTTGCGCCACACACCGCTTCCCGGCACTCTGGGTCCTACATGGTCGCTGGCGATAGAAGAGCAGTATTACTTCCTCTGGGCTCCAATTGTCCGCATCAGTAAAGGCCGCATAGGACGTTGGCTCCTGCCCATCCTTTTGCTTTCTCTCGTCGTTATCTCTCCTCTCATACGGTTCAGTCACGCGCACTGGCTCAATCCGACGCACACACTGATTCATCTTGACGGCATCGCCATGGGCAGCCTGCTTGCGCTCGGCATCTACAGCCTGCGTTTCACTCGTCGTACATGGCTCTGGATCGGCGTCATCGCCAGCGTTGCAGGTATTGCGCTCGCCGCGACGTATGCCGGAGGAACATCTTTCCTCGATTCAGCTCTGGCATTGGCGTTTACCGGCGTCGTGCTTCTTGCCATCGGCGGTACAGGAGCGCGCAATCCTCTGGCCCTTGTATTTCGTCGCGGCCCACTCGCATATTACGGCCAGATCAGCTACGGCATGTACATGACACACATTTTGGTCTTCGTATACTTCGGCTCATTCGATGCGCGGCTTGACCACATGGGCATCACCGGAAACCTCATCATCCTTGGCCTCCGCATCGTAGTCGCAACGGTTGCGGCAACTATCCTGTGGTACGGATTCGAATCACGCATCCTGAAGTTAAAGCGCTATTTCATGACGAAGTAGAACATTACCTGCGTTCTCATCTCAGCATGGTCTGGCCACTCTCTGCGCCGGATAAATCTGCCGTATCGAATACCATCGAAGTTATATGCGTCCATCTGTCATCGTACTTTCATTTAATTCTGAAGAAACGCTGGGCGCCACGCTGGCCAAAGCTCGAGAGGTCTCCGACGAAGTATTCGTTGTCGACTCTTTCAGTTCCGACGGCACAGTCGCGCTCGCCGAGTCCTGCGGCGCAAGAGTGGTACAACATGCCTTCGAGAACTACGGAGCGCAACGCAACTGGGCAATTGATAATCTGTCGATCACCAATTCGTTTCAGCTTCACCTCGATGCTGATGAAGTAATGGACGCGGAATTAATAGCGGCCATACGCGAACTCCCCGACAATCCCGAACACGCCGGATATTTTGTACCGCGGTATGTAAAGTTCCTCGGCCGAGTCCTGCGTCACGGCGGCATAAGCCCCACTTGGCATCTTCGTTTGTTCCGGACAGGAGTCGGCCGATGCGAAGATCGCAAGTATGATCAGCACTTCATGTTGCTGTCCGGCTCAACAGGCCAATTGCGCGGGGTCATGGTTGACGACATAGCCATGAGCCTTTCCGAATGGACAGCCCGGCACAATCGTTGGGCTGACGGCGAAGTAGCGGAGCTGGATGCAAGGCAGGAAGCCGGTCGTCTGGTTGCCGACGCAAAGGGCAATCCAGCACAGCGCAAACGAGCGTTGCGAGAAAAATACAACAAGCTGCCGCTCTTTGTTCGCCCATTTGCTCTCTTCGCATATCGCTTCATCTTCAAGCTGGGCTTCCTTGACGGTACGGAAGGCTTTATCTTCTGGGTGCTTCAGACTTTCTGGTTTCGCTTTCTCATCGACGCCAAGATTTGGGAAAAACGAAACTTACGCCGCGCTTAAGAATCATAGGCTTGAGAATCCTGGAAATGCCCTGTCGGCAGAATGTTCGGCTGAAGCCCAACCGCAGCCCCGCGAGAACACAGCGAACTGTCTATCGGTCTTGTGGCTAGACTCGATGTGAGCGTAATCACACAAACCTTTAATGCAACACTGTTAGCATCTGCTTGAACAGACAAGGCTGGGATCCTCCAACATCTTTCTGTCCGGCGAGGTGGCGTGTGACCAATGAAACCAATTCCAATGTTGAAGTTCCGACCCAGGCCCCGCGGCAGCTACTGAGCCCGGAGCTGCTGAACAAAATGGACGCCTATTGGCGGGCAGCCAACTACCTCTCCGTAGGCCAGATCTATCTCAAAGACAATCCGCTGCTGCGGAAGCCACTCACGCTCGATGATGTGAAGCCGCGTCTGCTCGGCCACTGGGGAACCACACCCGGCCTCAATTTCATCTATGTGCACCTCAATCGCGCCATCTGCGAACGCAATCTCAACATGATGTACATCATCGGTCCTGGTCATGGTGGCCCCGGCATCGTTGCTAACACTTATCTTGAGGGCTCCTACACCGAGCTTTACCCCGCCGTCGAGCAAAATGCGGACGGCATCAAACGCCTTTTCCGTCAGTTCAGTTGGCCGCTCGGCATTCCCAGCCACGTTGCTCCGGAAACGCCTGGCTCCATCCATGAGGGCGGCGAGCTAGGCTATTCGCTCGTGCATGCTTATGGAGCCGCACTCGACAATCCTGATTTGATCGTCACCTGCATCGTCGGCGATGGTGAATCGGAAACCGGCCCTCTTGCAACAAGCTGGCACTCTAACAAATTCCTCAATCCCGCCACCGATGGCGCGGTGCTACCCATCCTGCACCTCAACGGATACAAGATCGCCAACCCCACGATCCTCGCGCGCATTCCGCACGCCGAGCTCGAAGACCTGATGCGTGGCTACGGCTATGAGCCCTTCACGTTGGAGGGGCACGAACCGCACACCATGCACGAGCAGATGGCCCAGGTGCTCGACACTATGCTCGATCGCATCGCCGCGATTCAGAAGGCCGCGCGCGAAGAGGGCAATACCGAGCGTCCGCGCTGGCCCATGCTCATCTTCAAAACGCCCAAGGGATGGACCGGTCCCAAGACCGTCGACGGCAAGCCTGTAGAAGGCACTTGGCGCGCGCATCAGGTACCATTCGCGGAGCTCTTCGAGAAACCCGATCACCTGCGCCTGCTGGAAGAATGGATGCGCTCCTATAAGCCGCAGGAGCTTTTCGATGAAAAAGGCCGCTTCCAAACAGAGTTCGCTGATATTGCGCCCAAGGGTCGCCATCGCATGGGCATGAATCCGCATGCCAATGGCGGCCTGCTGCTAAAACCGCTGGTTGTACCCAGCTTTCGCGATTTCAAAGTTCCAGTCAATCCCACCAGTCGTGGCGATAAGCTCATCGAATCCACGCGCGTGCTCGGTGAGCTGTTGCACAGCACAATGGAAGCCAATCTCGCCGAGAAAAACTTCCGTGTATTTGGTCCCGATGAGACGGCCTCGAATCGTCTGCAGGCCGTTGAAGAAGGTGTAGGCAAAGCATGGATGGCCGAGACGCTTCCTGTCGATGAACTGCTTTCGCCAACCGGCCGCGTCATGGAAGTTCTCAGCGAACATCTCTGCCAGGGATGGCTCGAAGGCTATCTGCTCACAGGCCGTCACGGCTTTTTCTCCTGCTACGAAGCCTTCATCCACATCGTCGATTCCATGGTCAACCAGCATGCAAAGTGGCTTAAAGTCACGCGTGAAATTCCCTGGCGCAAGCCGATCGCATCGCTCAACTATCTCTTAAGCTCCCACGTCTGGCGTCAGGATCATAACGGATTCTCACATCAAGACCCCGGTTTCATTGATCATCTCTTAAACAAGAAATCAGACATTGTCCGTATCTACTTGCCGCCCGACGCCAACACACTCTTGTCGGTTGCCGACCACTGCTTGCGCAGCCGTAACTACATCAATCTCATCGTCGCCGGCAAGCAGCCTGAGCCGCAGTGGCTCACCATGGATGAAGCAGTTCAGCACTGCATTGCCGGTCTCGGCATCTGGAATTGGGCATCTGACGAAGGCGAGCCCGATGTCGTGATGGCCTGCTGTGGTGATGTTCCGACGCAGGAAACCCTGGCCGCAGCAATGCAACTGCGTGCTGACGTTCCTGGCATCAAGGTTCGCGTCGTCAATGTTGTTGATCTCATGACATTGCAGCCAAGCTCCGAGCATCCGCATGGTCTGAGCGATGAAGAGTTTGATCTGGCCTTCACAACGGATAAGCCCATCATTTTTGCGTTCCATGGGTATCCCTGGGGCATTCACAGCCTCACCTATCGACGCCATGGCCATGACAATATCCACGTGCGCGGATACAAGGAAGAAGGCACCACAACCACTCCATTCGATATGTGCGTGCGCAATAATATTGATCGCTATCAGCTCACGCTTGACGCCATCAAGCGTATTCCGCGCCTGGCAGCGACAGCTGAAAATGCAAGCGAAACCTACTATGAGCGCATTCAGAAGCACCGCCTCTACGTCGCTGAATACGGAGAGGATCTCCCTGAAATTCGCGACTGGAAGTGGTCGTTCCGATAGCTGCATCTAACGATTTGTTGCAAGGACTCTCTATGCCCGGTCTTCCCGTACTGGTTCTGAACAGCGGCTCCTCTTCTATCAAGTTCTCCATGTACGAGTCCGGAGAGAGTGCACGGCGCAAGTTGATGGAAGGAGCAGTTGACGGAATTGGAAGCGGCGAGAAAGAGGGCAAATTCTGGATCAAAGATCCAAATGACAGAAAGATCGTTGACCAGTCATCTCATGTTCCCGATCTCGCCTCAGCTTTCAAGCTCGTAGAAGACGCCTTGCTATCCGCGGAGAAGCATTCAGGGGGTGAGCAGACATGGCCTCATCCCGCAGCCATCGGGCATCGCGTCGTATGTGGCGGTCCCACCATTACCGAGAATCAGCGTGTCAGCCCAGAGCTGATCGAAGAGCTGGAGCGTTATGTTCACTTCGCTCCGTTGCACAACCCGGTTGCGCTCTTCATCATCCGCGAAACGTTGAAACTCTTTCCGGAGGTGCCCAACTTTATCTGTCTCGACAGCTACTTCCATCGCAATCTGCCGGAAGTCACGCGACGGCTTCCGGTCCCGGCTAAATATACAGAGATGGGCGTGCAGCGCTTTGGTGCTCACGGCATCTCGTATGAATCGATCATCGAGCAGCTCAAGCCCAGCGTGCCATCGCGGCTCATTGTCGCTCATCTCGGCAACGGTGCCTCCATCGCCGCAATTCGTGATGGCCAGTCCATCGACACATCCATGGGTCTTACTCCCACCGGCGGCATCATCTCCGGTACACGCACAGGAGATATCGATCCCGGAGTTCTCCTCTTCATTCTGCGCGAACTTCTGAAAGCATCCGACGACGGCAAGCACGCAGCCGATGAGCTTGAAGACGCGGTCAGTAAACAGGCCGGCCTTCTCGGTGTAAGCAAGACCACCAACGATATGCGCGATCTTCGCAAGGCGATCGTCGCTGGCAATGCAGACGCGCGGCTCGCCGTCGATCAGTTTACCTACACCATCCGCAAGTTCATCGGAGCTTACATCGCCGTTCTCGGTGGCCTCGACATGCTCGTCTTCACCGGAGGCATCGGCGTCAACGATTCGGATTCGAGAGCCGAAATTTGCTCCGGCCTCGAATGTTTCGGCATTGTTCTCGACGCGCAACGCAACAGCGCGCGCGGCGACGTTACGATCTCTCCCGATGATTCATCTGTAACAGTCCGAGTCATCCCACCGGAAGAAGACCTCATCATGGTGAATCACGTATACCGGCTGATGGCCGAATCATCTCACTAGCTGCCACACAGTCTCAGCTACCGTGATCTAAACTTGAGAGGTGCGGGAGCCGCATAATCCATGACCATTGCAGCCATTCGCATCTCCGACCGTATGCCATCGGCAGCGCTGCGCCGTTTTGCGTGGGGAGTGCTGGCCTACTTCATTGCGACCATCCTCTGGGGAACCATCGTTCGCGCCACCGGCTCAGGTGCGGGCTGCGGCGATCACTGGCCGCTCTGCAATGGCACCGTCATCCAGCAGTCGCCGACTCTGCAGACCATCATTGAATTCACGCATCGCATCACCGCCGGCCTCGATCTCATCTTCATCGTAGGCCTGCTCATCTGGACATGGCGTCGCACCGTGCAGGGCCATCTCGCGCGATGGGCCGCAGGCTCTGCCCTTTTCCTCACCGTCACGGAAGCCATACTCGGCGCGCTCCTCGTCAAGCTAGGCCTCACAGCAGGAAGCCGCTCGCCGCTGCGCCCACCGTTTGAAGCGCTGCATCTTTCAAATACCCTCCTGCTTGTCGCCACACTCGCGGCAACCGCCCATTTTCTCGGCCGCCGCATAGGTTATCGCTGGCGCGATGTGCACATCACAGCGCCCGTCGGCACCACAATCGGCATGCTGTCCATCATGATCGTAGGTGTAACAGGATCGCTGGCTGCTCTCGGCGACACGCTCTTTCCCGCAACCTCCCTGAGCGAGTCACTGAAGCAGGATTTTGCGGAGAAGAGCAACTGGCTGCTGCGCTGGCGATGGACCCATCCCACCATTGCAATCCTTGCCAGTATTTTCCTCATCTGGCTACTTATCCGTGCTGTGCGGCGCAGTGGCCCATGGGATAACCGTGGTCTTTCGGCGCTTGTTGTCGGTCTGCTCGTGTTGCAGTACGTGCTCGGCGCGCTCGATGTCTACCTGTTGGCTCCGATCTGGATGCAGGTAGTCCATCTGCTCGGCGCCGACCTGCTGTGGTCAGCCCTCGTAGTGCTCACTATGAGAATGACGCTGCTGCCAGCCCATACACGCTAGTACGAAGCCTACGCTCAGTACACAAACCTACAGAATCAATACACCCGTAGCTGGATAGCTGTTCCCATTCGCGCTCGATGCAAGGGCAGGCAATTCCGGTGTCAATGTAAGCACCTCGATCTTGCCATCCGTCAGCAGCGCTGTGTCTTCCACCTTGCCGCCGCGCACACTCGGGTTCCACGCAAAGACCTGGTTGTTCACGACTTGCTCACTGCCCGTGGGTGTCGCAACCCACTCACGCTCCCAGTAGCCCGTCGCCCCGCCCTGGTGATGCAGCTGCTCGTCTCCGGCAAAGCCCTCGTGCGCGTACGCATCCGCCGCTACTTTGAAGAGCTGTGCTGAAGTCACGCCCACACGCGTCGCGTCCAGCAACGCCGCATTCACCTGCGCAGATGCATGAAACTTCTGCTGCAAATCCTCCGGCACCGCACCGAAGTGTGCAAACCGCGTAATGGAAACCGTAAGCCCCCACTTGCGCGCACAAAGATTGATCATGCCGTACTTCTCAAGCTTCTTTCCGCGAGCGACCGCATGTTTGTATTTCACAATGCGCTCGTCTACGGCCATCAGATATACCGAGGGCAGAATGCCGCGGCTCAATAGTTCCTCCGCGACGTGACCCTCCATTTCGTACTCGGTGATACCCGGCTTCAGCTGCTTTAACACCTTCGTCACCGCATCTGAGGTCTGCTGCCCAAGCCAACGAAATCGCGCAATCTCGGTCGGCTGCAGTGATGCTCGCAGGGGATAAACATGCGCATGCGCAAAACCCGTACCGGGCACATCGCAAGCTACTTGCCCACGCGCAAGCTCCAGTGCCTGCTGGTCAGTATCGTTGTCATACCAGGGAAAAATCACCGGCTCAAAATCTAGCGCGCCAAACTCTTCATCATGCAGCCGCGGAGCTTCATTCGCCGTTGTGAAGTAGTAACGCCTGCCCTCAGCCGTAACCAGAATCGCAGCCACGCCCGTTTCACTCGGCGTCAGCACACGCAGCTCAACGGCGCCGCCCGTGAGCCACGCAATATTCTCGTTGCGCTTCAGCAGCAGCCCATCCAGTCCTTCGCCCCGCAGCCACTCGACCACCTGGTTGTGCTTCGCTTCTAACTCCGCGTTCCACGCCTCTTGTGTCACCAGCGTTGTTCCGTTCACCACCAGGCTCTTACTGATTCTTGCCCCCATCGCACCCTTTCCTTTTCAAAGCACTACCAATGTACCAACCGCGCCCGCACTTACGGAAACGGTTTACTAGGGGCAAAAATAAAAAGCGCTGGCAAACATCGCCAGCGCCTCTCTGCTTCTTTGTCTCGATTTAGTCTTCCAACTCCGGGTGGTAGTAGCTCTCCCATCCCAAATATCGCGTCGCCGCCTCATGTACAGCCTTTGAAACATCACTGAAGTTCGCCGCCACATGATGCTCAAAACCCTCGCGGCAGATATGTTTCAGCAGTTTCTGCAGCTTCGGAATCTCCGCAACACCCGCGCCGCCAAAGGTAAACAGCGGATCGTCAGTGAATTTGCCCGGCCCCGTATAGCCGCGAATCACGCCGCGCCGGTCATCTGTCGAGAAGCGCGCATAGCTCATCGCCCCAGCTTTTACACGCCCTACGCAGGTGCCGAATGTGTTGTCCTTGCCCACTGTTCCGGCAATGATCTCTTGGTAATCCATCTTCACATCCTGGAAGAAGTGCTTCGGCAGATTCGAGCAGTGGAAGCACACGCACTTGTCCGGATTGTTGCCGTAGTTGTTGTTCCAGTCCAGTAGTGCGGACGGCGTGCCCGACGCCAGCGCAAGCATGTACATGCTCAGCGTTCCGGGCACATCCACTTCACAGGCCGAAGGAATGAGATCGTTCGACATCATGCTCATGATCGTGCACGGCACCACGCCGAAATATTCTTCCAGCGAAGTCCAGCACTGCACCGCTGAGATCGTTGCTTCCACTTCTTTCATCCAGCCGTCAATCACCGCGCCCAGCTTGGCCATCTTTAAAAGCGCCGCCTCCGGAATACCCGAAGTCGTCACGTAACTCTTGATCGCCGCCAGCTTGCCCTGCGCCGCATCGTCCATATCGCCCATTTTGTTGATGCGTCCCAGAATCTCTGAAAGATCAATCGGAATCACCGAAATGCCGCTGGTCTCCAGAATGCGCTCCGAGTAGCGAACAGTATTGAACGCCTGCGGCCGCGCGCCGATCGATCCGATGCGCAGATTCTTCAATCCCTTCACAATGCGGCAGACCGCTCCAAACCACTCAAGATCAGCCTTGAACTCCGGCGAAGTCGGCGCCTCTGTGTGCAGTGTCGTCAGCGAGTAGGGAATGCCATACTGCATCAGGTTATTGCACGCGCTCATCTTGCCGCAGAAACTGTCGCGCCGCGTTGCAATCGTCATCGCATCGGCGCGGTCCGGCGTCGCCTGCACCAGCACCGGAACCTTTAGCCCAGAGAGACGCAGCGCATCAGCCACGCCGCGCTCATCGCCAAAGTTCGGCAGTGTCACAATGAGGCCATCAATCTCTGCCGCATGCTTGTTAAACAATTCCGCGCAGCGCTTGGCTTCCGCGAATGTCTCTACCGCTCCAAACTTCGATTCTTGCTCCGTAAGAACAATGGCTTTATCGCCAGAGGCTTCGATCGCCGCTATCATCTCTTCGCGGCCCGTCTTCGCCAGGTGATCGGGGAAGAATCCGCGATTCCCCACCACTACTCCGTAAGTCATCGTTCGTTGTGCAGCCATTGCCATTGCTCCTTGTTGTAAGCGCGAGGTTATATTGCGCGCATGAATTCAAATCAATTGGTGGAGTGCATCATGAGGATACCGGACACACCGCCTGCTGAGAGTTTCATCCTACCTGCCGGGCCTGAAACGTACGGCATAGAACAGTCCCAGCAGCAGCATTAAAGCACCCCACCACACAGGCGCGTGCAGCTGGTTCAGAACCACGTTGGCCATATTGTTCGTTGCCCACTCCCAGATCCCGTAGCACAGGATGATCGCGCCGTAAGCCGTCAACAGCACGCCGATAAAAAACCAGATTGAGATTTCGCCTTCAGCGCCGGTATGCATCGCCTGCTCCTTACCAGAAAATCACTTGCAGCACCAGGAAGATCACGATAGCTATACTCGTCCAGAACCATTCATTTTTGTAGAACGGTACCGGTTCTTCCTTGGGCAGCTTGGTTGCTCCATAGACCAGCCCATCGAGTTCCGCAATAGCCTTAGGCCGCGTTGCTAGGCTTACTACAACCGTAACAATTGCCGTTACGCCAAAAGACCACAACGCGCGATACATATTCTCGGCCATGTCTTTCGCATCGGGTGATAACGCGACATAGCGCAGTGCTGAGGGATCAAAATGAACCCACAGAAATAAGCCCACCGATGTCAGCGTGCCTATCAACAAACCCCAGAATCCACCCTCTTTCGTTCCTCGCGTCCAGAACATACCAAGCAGTACCGCACCCAACAGTGGAGCAATAAAGAAGCTAAACAGCGCCTGCACATAATCCATAATGCCCGGTGCATTCTGTACCGAGTAAGCCGCGACAATCGAGATGATCACGCCGAGAATCGTCGCCCATCTGCCCACCGCCACATAATGCTGATCGCTTGCCTTTTTCACGATGTGCGGCTGATAGAGGTCGTATGTCCACACCGCGGAGAAGGCGCTCACATTGCCTGCCATGCCGCTCATGAATCCTGCGATCAGCGCCGTAATGCCAAGTCCCAGTAGTCCAGGCCCAAGATAGCGCACCATCATCAGCGGCAGCACATCGTTGTAGCTGTGCAGTCCCTGCCCCGCATGCGCCGCAACATAGTTTTCGCCGTGCAACAGCATGTGGGTTCCATCGGGATTCTGAAGCACCACCAGTCCCAGCAGGCCCGGCAGTATGACGATGAACGGTACTGCCATCTTGAAGAACGATCCAATCACCGGAGCCAGCCGCGCTGATCGCAGACTGTTCGCCGCAAGCACGCGCTGCACCACCAGAAAGTCCGTGGTCCAGTAACCGAAGCTGATCGCAAATCCCAGGCCAAAGACGATGCCGGTCCAATGCACGCCCATCGGGTTATCCGCAAAGTGGCCCATGCTGCGCCACATATGCGTGTAGTCACCGGCGGGAATCAGCTGCTGCTGAATATTCGTCGCAATGCGTGCCTTCAATCCCGTCCAGCCGCCTGTCTCCCACAGTCCAAGAATCGGTACCAGCAGCGCGCCGCCCCAGATCAGCACAAACTGCAACACCTCATTGAAGATCGCAGATCGCAAACCACCCAGTGCTACGTATGCTGCCACAGACAGCGATGACACAACGATGGAGAAGGTCAGGTTCCACCCCAGAACAATCTCCATCACCTTCGCCATCGAGAACATGTTCACGCCGCTCATCAGCACCGTCATGAACGCAAAGGAGACAGCCGCGACAGTGCTCGATCCCTGTCCGAACCGCAGCTTCAGATATCCCGGCACCGAGTGCGTTTTGCACACGTAATAAAACGGCATCATCACCATGCCGAGAAAGAGCATGGCCGGAATAGCGCCGATCCAGTACCAGTGCGCCGCCAAAATTCCGTATTGATAGGCAGACCCCGCCCATCCCATCAACTCCAGCGATCCCAGGTTTGCCGAGACAAAGCTCAATCCCGCGATCCACGCCGTCATCTCGCGCCCAGCCATGAAGAACTCTTCACTGGTGTTCGCGCGCTTCTTCAAATAGAAACCGATCCAAATCACCATCGCGAAGTAGATGGCAATGACCGTAATGTCGAGCGGTCCAAGATGCGCCAGCGACGGCACTCCTCCGGTCTTGAGCGCCAATGCGTCCGTACTTGGGAAAGCAAATCCTGCTGGATTGTTTGAGACGGCAGTTAAACCGAGCATTCTGTCACCTGCAATAGGTCGTACGATTCCGGAACAACGGGGACGTTCTGGAGGCGCGAACCTTAGTAAATGGGTTTACCTCAATACCTGTCAAGGAAAATGCGAGGTTTTCCGGTAAACTTCTCGCACTGTCCATAGCGTCAATTCTCTCCCAGCCCGAAAACGCGAAAACGCCGGATTCGATTGGAGAAACATTTGAGAAATCGTTTACCGAACCAAGCCTAACATGACGTGATTCAGTCTGGCGTGGTCTTTCCCAATTTCTTCCTTGTCTTCCACAATGTCCGGCGATACCTTGAGGTATGGGGCACAATCTCTCCGTCTCGCATGGCTGTTTCGACAGCATTGCCGCGCCTCTCCGGCGTCATTCCTCACCGAATACATCCAGGAGCCACATCTATGCCCACTCCCACTGATCTCGTTGACTGTAGCGGCGTCTCTCGCCGTTCCTTCCTTCGCCTCGCCGCAGCCACCTCCGCCGTTGCTTCTATTCCGATGTTTACTGAGGCTCGTCTGGCCTACGCCGATCGGCCCAAATTCGCCGACCCCAACAAAGGCATTCACATCGATGCGAACGAGAACCCGCTAGGACCCTCGGAAGGTGCACGTGCTGCCATGGCCAACATCCTTCCCAAGGGAGGCCGCTACGAATTCTCCATGCAGACGGAGTTGGAGGAGACCTTCGCCAAGATGCAGGGACTTGATCCAGAATCCGTCAATGCCTATGCCGGCTCTACAGAACCCCTGCACTACACGGTCCTGGCTTACACCTCAGCCAGCAAACCATTGGTGATTGCAGATCCTGGTTACGAAGCCCCCATGTGGGCCGCCAAGGCTTCCGGTGCCGAGGTCATCAAGGTGCCGCTGGCCGATCCTCAGGGTGCGGCAAGCCACGACATAAAGGCCATGCTTGCGGCGTCTCCAACTCCGGGTGTTATCTACGTTTGCAACCCCAACAATCCTACCGGCACAGTTACGCCTAAGGAGGAGATTGATCAACTGGTCGCGGGCGTACCAAAAGGCACCATCGTCCTGATCGACGAAGCCTACATCCATTTTTCCGATACGCCCAGCTGCCTGCATATGGTGAAAGAGGGCAAGGATGTCATCATCCTGCGTACGTTCTCCAAGCTCTACGGTATGGCCGGTATCCGCATGGGCTTCGTCATAGGCCGTCCAGACCTGATTAACAAGCTTCCGTCACTCGGCGGTCAGAACTCGCTGCCGATCACAGCCATGGCCGCCGCCAAGGCCAGTTTGGAAGATCCGGAGCTGGTGCCAACCCGCAAAAAACTCATCGGCGAGATCCGCACTGAGAATCTCAACTGGCTCAAGAGCAAGGGTTATCACGTTACGCCGTCCGACAGTAACTGCTTCATGCTCGACGTAAAGCGCCCGGGCAAGGAAGTGCTTGCCGCTATGGCCGCCAAGGACGTTTACATCGGCCGCATCTGGCCAGCATGGCCCACCAGCGTCCGCATCACCGTCGGCTCCAGAGAAGAGATGGCGATCTTCCGCAAGACCTTTGAAGAAGTTATGAACTCTTCAACCGCCGGTCTTGAGCCGCAACCGCTGCATCCGCGCATGCGCGAGACGCCATTCAGCTACCTCTCATAAATTGCCAGATGTTCCAAGATATTGATACTTCAAGGTGATGAAGAGCCCTGGGTCGCACCAGGGCTCTTCTGCGTTTCCAATGCATATCCGGCAGACATTGCTTCGGAATTCTGCAGCTTCTCTCGAACCTGAACTAGCATCTCACCGGCATCGTGGCGCAGAAAGACGTTCATCGTGTCGGGTGTTCGGGGAATCACGCAGAAATCGTCGTCTTCAATCCGAGCTTCCGGTATCGTCATAAGACAGGGACGAGGCAAAGCCGATTTAACTGCGCCTGCAATCATGTTCGTGATCTCGCGGACGGCGTCCAGCATATCTGCCGGATCAACGGTCTCTGCCGGTAGCATCAGCATAGCTGCAGTGGCAGCGCGTGCCAGATTCCCGGAGAGACGCACCTCAATCGATCCATTCCATTGGCCGCTCAGCCCGCATCGGCCCACCAGATGTTCTTTGCCAATGCACCTATGCGCGCCTTCATCATCCGCGGTCCACGGAATTCGCTCCATCTCCATGGCCAGCATTTGCCCCCAGAACAGGACGTTGGCTCTCTCGATACTTTCTTCGCTGATAATCGCTTGCACCGAACATGATCCTTAAATTCGAGAGTGTTTTCCCGAGGGAGTGTTAGCCACATCGAAGTGACAACTCACCTGATTCATCGGTTGGGAACGATCTCTCGTTAGCTGCCGGAGGGAGCAGGAATATCCGCACTGCCAACGCAAACGCGATTCAAGGATTTCCGTTGAGGTATGATCGCTGACATCGGCGGCGCGGCTCCAAGCTCCGGCGCAATAGGAACGCAAGTTCGATTTCGCCTCTCCGGGGTTACCCCGGAGCATCGTCTCTACTGGCATTGCAACTCGTGTCATCACAGGGCGCGCATGCGCCCAACTTGCCACGACAGGTTAGACTCGTTGGAGCCGGTCCGCTGATAGCAATGACCAAGCAGTTTCTCGCCTCAATTGTTGCCCGCGCCATGCTCGCCGGTCCGCAAGAGATCGGCAGCATCATCGAGCGCGTCCGGCAGACAGCCGGCCATCGCGGATTACCCGGAATCTCTCGCCGCTATCTTGAAGCCTTCGCAAAGCGGTCTCATCCGCGTCGCCGCGAAGTCATTCAATTCCTGCTCAACGATCCCGGTTTCCAGCGGCTACGTGTGTCATCCCGCAAGGCCAACGTTTCAGCAATAGAAAGCTGGCCGCAGCCAGTCATGCGTCCCTCTGAGGCGGCGGAGGCTTGGTCCATACCGCCCATCCTCACAACGGGCGATCTAAGTGCGCGTCTCCGCCTCACGCCCACGGAACTCGATTGGTTAGCCGACAGCAAGCAACTCACCGTCAGACCCAGCGCAGCCAGACTTCATCACTACTACTATTCAGCAGTGCGCAAGCGATCCGGAGCTTCACGCCTTATCGAATCTCCCAAGCAACACCTCAAGCTCCTGCAGCGCCAGATCCTGCGCGACATCCTCAATGGGATCCCGTCGCACCCCGCCGCTCATGGATTCATCCGTGGCCGATCGATCCGCACCTTCGCCTCACCACATGTCGACCAGCGCATCGTCCTGCGCATGGATATCGAAAACTTCTTCCCCTCAATCACCGCATCTCGCGTTGCCGCATTCTTCCGCACCGCCGGCTACCCTGAGCCGGTTGCGGATGCACTGGCAAATCTCTGCTGCAACGCGGTGCCTGAACACGTCCTGAAGAAGCTTGAAATTGCTCAAGAAGACAAGTCTCGCGACGCGGACATCAGGAGCATGTATCTTCGCACCCATCTTCCGCAGGGAGCACCCACTTCGCCCGCACTCGCCAACATCTGCGCATATCGGCTCGACTGCCGCCTTCAAGGTCTCGCGGCGGCCAGTGGGGCCGTCTATACGCGCTATGCCGATGATCTGGCTTTTTCCGGAGGGGAAGTCTTCGAACGCTCTGTCAACCGGTTTGCAGACCACGTTGGCGCAATTCTGCTCGAAGAAGGCTTCTGCGCCAACTACCGCAAGACGCGAATCCAGCGCCGGTCCACGCGCCAGCAACTCGCCGGTCTCATCGTTAATCAACGGCTCAACACACCCCGCCGCGAATTCGACACACTCAAAGCAATCCTCACCAACTGCATCCGGCTCGACCCCGCCAGTCAGAATCGCGATCAAGTCTCCGATTTCAGAGCCCACATGCTTGGTCGCATTGTCTTCGTCGAAAGCATCCATCCAAGCCGCGGCGCAAAGCTGCGCAACCTCTTCGACCAGATCATCTGGTCTGACTCCTTCCGCGCAGACAGTTAAAGCTGCTATCCTTTCCCCGCATCTTCATCAGGTTCTAGAAAACCGATTTACGAAAGGCGGCTGGCATGTGGTTTCTCGGAATGGACGTAGGCACCGGAGGCACCCGTGCGGTGCTTGTCGATGAGAAGGGAAGAGTCATCAGCTCCGCATCCGAAGAACACGCACCATTCCGCACGCCGCACCCCGGCTGGGCTGAGCAGGATCCAGAAGATTGGTGGCGTGCCGCCCTCGTCGCCATCCGTGCCGCTATCGCAGCCGCTCCCGAACCACGCCAGCCCATCGCGGGCGTAGGCCTCACCGGCCAGATGCACGGTGCCGTTCTGCTTGACAAAGATGGCGTCGTCCTTCGCCCCTCGCTCATCTGGTGCGACACCCGCACTCAGCCTCAGTGCGACTGGCTCACAGAAACCATCGGCTACGACCGTCTAATCGAGCTAACCTGCAACCCAGCGCTGCCCAACTTCACGCTGACAAAACTGCTTTGGGTCAAAGAACACGAACCCGAAATCTTTGCCCGCACCGCACACATTCTCTGTCCCAAGGATTACGTCCGCTTCCGCCTAACCGGCGCCTACGCGATCGACGTTCAGGAAGCCAGCGGCACGTTGCTGCTCGACGTCACGCATCGCCGCTGGTCCTCCGAGGTCGCCGCTGCTTCAGGCATCCCCGAAAGCTGGCTTCCCGAAGTCTTCGAGTCGCCCGATGTTTGCGCTCAGATCTCAGCCGAAGCAGCAACGCTAACCGGCCTCGCCATCGGAACACCTGTCGTCGCAGGCGCGGGTGATCAGGGTGCGGGAGCCGTCGGCATGGGCATCCTGCAGCCCGGATCGGTCTCAGCCACGATCGGCACCTCCGGCGTTGTCTTCGCGGCCACAGCCAGCCCTGTCAAAGACCCCAAAGGCCGCCTGCACACCTTCTGCCACGCCGTTCCCGGCCGCTGGCACGTCATGGGTGTCACTCAATCCGCTGGACTCAGCCTCCGCTGGCTCCGCGAAACCTTCTTCACAGGGCAGGACTACGACCAGCTCACCGCCGCTGCGTCCGCAATCGCGCCCGGCAGCGACTCACTCGAATGGGCGCCCTACTTACTCGGCGAACGCACTCCACACCTTGATCCCACAGTCCGCGCCGCCTTCACTGGCATCTCCACCATCCACACCGCCGGACACTTCGTTCGCTCTGTCCTTGAAGGTGTAGCGTATTCGCTCAAAGACACCTTCCATCTCTTCGACGGCCTCGGCATCCCCGTCAGCGGCATTCGCCTCGGCGGCGGCGGCGCACGCGGCCCCCTCTGGCGCAAAATCCAGGCCGGCGTCTATGGCCACGCGGTAGAAATCCTCACTGCCGAAGAAGGCGGAGCTTTTGGAGCAGCCCTGATGGCAGGAGTTGGCGCCGGAGCCTGGCCGGATCTCGACGCAGCCTGCGCCGCCGGCATCACCGTAGCCGAAACTGTCCAGCCAGATCCAGCATGGCTGGCGGCATACGCCTCGGGCTATGAACACTGGCGCAAAGTCTACCCTGCACTGGCAACACTGCGCTAAGTCCGGGGGAACGCTACTCGCTGGTCAGCGTCCCCTTCGCCTTCACATCTATCCCTACTTCCTTTTCCACCCGTACAACCGCAAAGCTCGGGTCCTTGATTCCCCAGGCCACGTACGGAATCAGAAAGTGCGTCGTGGCCATAGCCTGCTGTCCGTCGTGCTGCACCAGAAATTGCATGACCATCGCGTGGCTCGCCCCGTGCAGCGTAAAGTTTCCGCTCACAGAAATCGTCTGGGTTCCAAACTTCTCGTCAAAAGCCACCCCGGTGCTGCCTGTGACCAGGTGCGGCTCAAACATCGCAACTGGAAACTGCCCCACTTCCAGATATTCGCGCTTCATCTTCCCATCGCGCGTATCATTCCCGCTCTCTCCAGAAGTTGCATCCACCTCAATCTTTCCATGCGCTTCGCCCGTCTTCGGATCGAAGTACACGTCCCCAGCGTGCATGTGAAACGTGCCATGAACCGTATGAATCGTATCTTTAAGCGTGAACTGTACTGTAGTCGCAGTCGGGTCAAGATGCAGATGCAACTGCTTCGCCGTACCCTGCCCGGAACAAATCACTGGTACGGCGGTCAGCATAGCCGTCACCACGATAAGCCACGCTTTCAATCGCTCCGCCCGCATCATCGTTCTCTTAGTCTTCATGGAGCCTTTCAAAACTTTGCCGCAAGAGCTTCCTTGCCATAGCCATCATCGTCGGTCCGTATAGAAGCCAGTCTCCAAGCCACCTCAAACCCTTTCGCAGCCAGAAAACGTGGCATCGCCTCAACACCAAGATGGACGCCGAGCATGCGCGCAAAGAGTCCGGGTTTTTCTCCCAGCACTGCAATGGCGCGATCCCGAAAACCCTCCCAACGGTCCATCAGCAGCATAATGCGCGCCATCGTCTGCGGTAGCTGCAGTATCTTCGGATGCAACTGGTTATACCGCGCCATGCCGCCGCGATCCCAGTCTCCGATGCACTCAGCCAGCAGCAACCCTTGCCGAAAACCCATCCCCATACCTTCGCCGGTAATGGCATCCGCCGACCCCGAAGCATCGCCCACCAGCGCCACTCGTCCGCGCGCTACTTGCCGCAATCGCCGCGTAGTCGTCAGCGCGCCCCGCTCCGCATCCAGAGCATCCAGCGGCATCTCCAATCCGCCGGCCAGTCTTTCCCGTAGGATCGGTAGATCCTCCAAAATTGCGCCAAGGCGCAACCGGGGATGTCGCGTCATCACCGCCACGCATACTTCGTTCTCGGCGACCGGTGTTACATAAGCCTGCCCCATGCGTCCCCAGTGCACCTCTACGTACGGGCTCCATGGCTTTACGCGAAAATGCTGCCGGAACCCAAACCGCTGCGTCAGTATGCGTCCGCGATCCAGATCCGCCCACGCTCGCACCGGTGAGCTTTGGCCATCAGCCCCGATCAGCCATCCATACTTTGCTTGGCAGCCATGCGCTATCACATGCCCGTCGCGCTTCAGTTGTGCCTGCGTCTGCCAGCGCAGTTCCACGCCGGCGCCCTCCGCGGCATTTACCAGCTTCTCGTGCAATCGCAGCCGATGCAGGCCCACACCAACATTGCTCGGGAAACGCTTATCCTCTGGGAACTCCGCTGTAGCCATTCCGCGAATACGCATCGTTCCCGGCTCGCTGCCATGATTCACAAACCGAATCCCCTGAAATGGCGCACCATCTTCCGGTGTCAGGTCTACGCCCAGAGTTGCCAGTTCACGCAGCGAGTCCGGCATGATGCCTTCGCCGCATGCCTTATCGATCGGAGGTTTGCGCGCATCTGCCACCGTCACTTTCACGCCACGCTTCCGTAGCGCCAACGCTGCCGTCAATCCTGCGGGGCCGCCCCCAATTATCAGCACATCTGTTGTAATACCGCTCAAATCCACCCTCGTAGTTTTCATCACCACTTCAAAAGCAACATCTCAGAACAAAACCCCGGTCCCATTGCCATAAGCACGCTATTCGTCCCCGGCTTCGGACGATGCTCCCGCATCACATCATTCAGCACCATCAGCACCGATGCCGATGAAAGATTGCCCGCGCGCCGTAGAGCATCCCAGCTCAGCGCAAAATCCTCGCGCTCCAGCCCGAGAGCTTCCGCATTCGCCTCCAGCACCTTCGGACCACCCGTGTGCATGATCCAGCACCCAATATCGCCGCACGTTAGGCCGTTTGAACCCAGAAACCGGTCCACATCTTTCCCCACGTTCTGCTTCACCACCGTCGGCACATCTGCCGACAGCACAATGCCAAATCCCTTCTCCGAAATCTCCCAGCCCATCACATCCTGCGAGTCCGGATAAAACGTCGCCTCACTTGCCACTACGCGCGGTCCTTCTAATCCTAGGTCTGCGGCAAGATCAGCCCCGGCCACGAGCGCTGCTCCACATCCATCGCCAAACAGTCCCGACGAGATCAGGTTCGGCATTGAGATGTTGTCCCGCTGCCACGTCAGCGAACACAACTCCACACTTAATAGAATGGCGGCCTGATTCGGATACGCCCTTACGTAATCCGCCGTACGCGCAAGCCCCGAAGCGCCGGCCACACACCCCAGCCCAAAGATCGGCACGCGCTTGATATGCAGTGGGAGCTTCATTCGGTTGATCAACCGCGCTTCAATCGACGGGCAGGCAATCCCTGTGACGGAAACAGTAAAGATCGAGCCAATCTTTTCAGCCGGTACGCCGCTTTCGCGCAACAGCGTTCCAAGCGCCTGCTCGCCCAGATTCATCGCTGTCTCAATCCACACATCGTTTGTCTTACCCCAGGTGTCGAGTGCGTAATACTCCTCGAGCGGTCTGCTGAAATAGCGTCCTTCCACGCCCGTCCGCGAGTGTAACCTCTCCAGCACTGCGGCATTCTCCAGGCCTTTGTCCCAATAGGTCTTCAGCGCTGTTAGCACTTCACTCTGCGTGAAGTAATGCGGTGGAAACGCCGTCGTCGTCGCAACAATCTTCATCTTGTCTTTTCACTCATTTCAAGCAGCCCAGATGTCCGCACTTTGCGGCGGTGGCCGCTGCCTAATTCTAGGCGTCTATTGCGCGCCATCATTCCTTATAAACAGGAGAATGACAATGCTTTGACAATCGCTTCAGATACGTGCCGCGCGTGAAGCAAGGCGCAAAGCATCTGCCCAGAAGCTCCGCCCCTTATGCACAAACTCCATCGTGCTCCGCATCGCCTCGACAAACGCTTCCAGCGAAGATCCTGACGCATTCAACGGTGGAGCAGCTTTGAGCACCAGAAAGTTATTCCCACATATCTGGGTCAAAATTCCATGTTCGCGATACAGCCGCATCACCAGCATCTGCCCAAACATAGCCGGATGGACTCGCATAAACGCCTCAAAACTCAGCCGCAGCGTAAGTGATTTTGGTGGCCCGAAAACAATGCCCGAGAAGTACCCAATTCCGCGCACTTCCTGCACCATCTCAAACGGCTCCAGAGCCGCCCGCAGCGCTCGGCGAAACGCCTCGCCCTCACGTAGCGCATGCTCTCCAAGCTGTTCACTCTCTAGTACATCCAGCGTTGCCAGCCCCGCGCGCATAGCCAGCCCGGATTCCGAATAAGTGGACGTATGCACGATCGCCCGCTTCAGCGAGTCATACACGCTGTCATAAATAGCGTCCGTCATCAGTACTGCGCCCACTGGCACCAGTCCCCCACTGAGCGCTTTCGCCAGCACCACCATATCCGGCTCGACACCATAATGATGCGCCGCCAGAAACCGCCCCGTGCGCCACAACCCGGTCTGCACCTCGTCCAGTACAAACACCGTGCCATACTTGCGGCACAACTCCTGTGCGCCCTTAAGATACCCCTCCGGAGGCAGCACAATGCCCGCCTCGCCCATCACCGGCTCCAGAATCAAAGCCGCATGTTTGTGTGTCGCGAGCTTCGCCTCAAGTTGTGCCAGATCGCCAAAGTCCACAAACTCCGCACCCGGAATCATGGGTCCAAAACCCGAAGACCAAAACCCCGAATCCATCAGCGCCAGCGCCCCGCAGGTCAATCCGTGAAAAGCGTCCCGCGCGGCAATTAGCCCAGTCCGTCCCGTATGCGCCCGCGAAAATTTAATCGCGGTTTCCACCCCATCGGAACCGGAAGTTGAAAAGTACACCTTGCTGACCTTGCCGCCTGCCAGCTTCAGCAATCGCGCTGCTAGTTCTCCGGCCGTCGAGTTCACATGGCTCTGCAGCATCGACGGACCGGCTTTATCTAGCTCACGGTGCAGCGCATCAATAATCCGCGGATGATTATGCCCAGCGTTATAAACGCAGTAGCCGCTCAGAAAATCCAGGATCTGTCGCCCATCCGCCGTGTGCAGCACCTCACCCCTGCACTCCGTGTAACTGGCGTTCATCTGCAGCAGTTCCAGCAGCCGCACCCACTGCGGATTCACATGTCGCTCGTATTCCTGGGTTCCACGGGCTATCTGTATAGTTTCTTCTATCTCGGGCTCAGGGATGGTGCCGGAACCAGCCGGCGTAAAAGACTGCATGGGAAATCCTCTTTCTCAAACGGCCGGATCTGCACTTCTGTCCTTACCGAATGGGCAGCCATCCTGTCTTCGCCGTTGCAACGTGCCGGAAAGCCTTCGCTGCGCCGCTCGTCGGCTACGCATGGAGGATTTTGGCGTCACTAGCAGCTATAGACGTACGACTAAACTTTACGTCACAAAGCTAAAGCCTACACGCATGAGAAAGGAAAAATTCGTTTTTGACGTGGTTAATCGCTCGCCAGGCTCAGTTCATGCCGCACATCCGCACCTCGGATCCAGAAAATCACGTCCGTCGCGATGTTCGAGGCATGATCCGCAATTCGTTCCAGATTCCGCGCAATCAGGAGCGCATTCAGCGCTTGCTGCGTATCCTCCGGCTTGCGTTGAATCCGCTCCAGCAGGTCCCTCTGCGCCGCGTGGTTCATGCGGTCAATCTCGTCATCCATCTCCCGCACCAGGTCCGAAAGCTGCGCGTCCCCATCCAGCAGCGCCTGCAGCGCCGACCGGATCATCCGGCTCGCGTAGTCACCCATGGCCGCGATATCCACCGGAAGATCCATCACCGGCAGGTCCATCAGATCCTGCGTGCGAATCGCGATACTCATCGACTGGTCGCCGATCCGCTCCAGATCCCCATTAATCTTGATCACCGCCAGAATGAACCGCAGGTCGACCGCCATCGGCTGCTCTTTTGCCAGCAGCTCGTAAGCCATTTCGTCCAGCTCCCGCTGTGCCGTATTGATAGCTGTCTCGTTCTCGCGCACATACTGGCACAACCCGGCATCGCGCCGCACGTAGGCATCTACTGAAGACTCAACCGCCTGCTGAGCCAGGGCGGCCATCGCCAGAATCTTGTCTTTCAGCTCCGCGAGCTGTTGTTGAAAATGAATCCGCGGCACCCCGGCGTCTCCCCCTGTAGAGAACGGGTCCGCCCATCAGCGGCACCCTATTCATACGATTGTGCATGATCGGTTGTTACCAGATCGCTAATTTCCATCTATGGAATGCTTTCAGCGCATCAAATCGGTCATACTTTCCGTCCGTCGACTCGCGATAGTTCCAATCGTTACTGAAACGTTAATCTAAATATATGTCGTCCATTCTTCGCCCTATCGTCAGCATGCGCACCGTGGACCCCGCCGTCCACAGCATGATGGACACCTATAAGCTCATGGTGGGCCTCATCGTTCCTCGCCCGGTAGCGCTTGTCTCCACGATCGACCTCGCCGGCGTCCCAAATCTGGCGCCTTTCAGCTTCTTCAGTGGAGTCGGCTCCAATCCCCCTACCGTCATGTTCTGCCCCACCCACAAGCGGGGCGAAGAGCACCGCAAAGATACCCTCCGCAACGTCGAACAGACCGGCGAATTCGTCATCAACGTAGTCTCCGCCGCGCTCGCCGAGGCTGCCAATATCGCCGCCGCGGACGTAGGCCCCGAGGTCGACGAGTTCGAGCTTTCCGGCCTCACACCAATCCCCAGTGAAGCCGTCCGCCCACCCCGCGTCGCCGAATCCCCAGGCCACATCGAGTGCAAGCTCCTTCAGATCATTCACACCCGCAAAGACCCAGCTCCGGGAGCAGGTGTTATCGTCCTCGGTGAAATCGTCCGCATCCACATTGACGCCGAGATCGAAGACAACTTCCGCGTAGACGCCGACAAGCTAGATGCCGTAGGCCGCATGGCCGGTAATACCTGGGCTCACACCCGCGACCGCTTCGATCTTACCCGCCCGAGATAAGCGAATAAGAAATCGAACTCGAAACATTGCGCGACGAGAACCATGGTCGAACGGTGTCTTTTCAGGGCCAAAGGCCCGACAACATCCCAGCCCATCGGGCTGGGTGTGAGATACCTTTCCGGCGTTAAGGGCTGAAAGCCCGTCCTAAACTACTCCTCCCGCAGCGTTGCCGCCGGATCGATCTTCGCAATCCGCAGCGCCGGAGCAGCCCCCGCAGCCACTGTCACCAACGCCAGCACAGCAACCGTTGCCATAATCGTCGGCCCGTCGTACACGCCCACGCCATACAGCACACTCCGCATTGCCCTCAGTGCCACGGAGCACAACAGCAGCCCCAGCACCAGTCCCGCTGCCGAGGCTCTCACGCCAGGCGCGCCTACATGCACCATCGCCCGCTTCAGCGTCGAGCCCAGCGCCATCCGGATACCGATCTCCCGTGTCTTCTGCGCCACCACATTCGCCACCAGCGCAAAGATGCCGACTGCGCTCAGCAGCAGCGCCAGTCCAGCCATCGCACTCAGCAGCGCTACCTCCACCCGCTGCGTAGCCAGCGCCTTCGCCTGCAGATCCTTCATGCTGTAGAACCCCGAAAACGGCAGGTTCGGATCAACACTCGCCAGCGCTTTCTGCATCTGCCCCGTAAGCCCATCCACCGGCCCGCGTGTCCGTACAATCCAATCGGGTTGAAACCACGTATGCACCAGCGTCAGCCCTTGCGCATTCTGCTGTGCCGCCGGCTCATAGATCGACTCCTCGCTCATCAGCGGAGCCAGCACTTCCAGCCCAGGCTCAATCGGCACATCCGCCACCACTCCGACAATCCGCATGTTCTTTTCGATGTGCCGCCCAATCGGGTTCTCACCATGAAAAAACTTCCGAGCGAATGTCTGGTTCACAATCACCACTGGTTCCGTATCCGGCCCATCCGAATCGGTAAAGTACCGCCCGGCCAGCAGCCTCATCTGCAGCGCCTGAAAATACTCCGGCGTCACATAAACCATCCCCGACATTACCTGCGTTCCCGCATTCGGACCCTCGCTCAGCGTGATGCCGTCATTCAGCGCACGCTCATAAGGCACGCTCAACCCCACCGCCGCATACTTCACTCCCGGAATCTGCCGCATCGCCGCCGTTCCTTCATCCATCAACTTGCGAAACTCCGCGCTATCCCGATAACGCACATCGTCCAGCGGCGCCTTCGCCGTCATTACGCCCGTCGCGTCAAATCCCGGCGGCAGCGTCTCCAGGTGTACCAGCGAGCGAATCAGCAATCCCGACCCCGCCAGCAGCACTACCGTCAGCGCTACCTCACCAGCAATCAGAGCCTGCCGCACGCCAATGCGGTCACCGCCATGCATCCCACGGCTGGCCAGCGCCGACCGCAGGTCAAAATCCCGCAAAGCGAGCGCCGGCAGCATGCCAAACAGCACACTTGTCACCACCGATACCGCCAGCGTAAACAGCAGCACCCGCCCATCCAGCGGCACGCTCGCCGTCGGCAGATAATGCTCCGGCAGCAGCACTATCAACTCACGCAGGGCTCCATAGCCCACCAATACTCCCGCAGCACCGCCCAGCAGTGCCAGCATCAGATGCTCTACCCATATCTGCCGCCGCACCTGCCATCGCGAAGCACCTAGCGCCAGTCGTGTCGCCATCTCCGGCCCGCGCCGCATCATGCGCACCAGGGTCAAGCCCGCAAGATTTGCGGACGCAATCAGCAGAATGAACCCTGCCGCCAGCATCAGCCCCGTCGCCTGAGGTCTCACCGCCTCCGTCTCACCCTTTTGCAGCGGTACCGAGTAATAGCTCACCGCGGCTCCCTGCGGCTCATAACGGCTGTGCCGTGCGAGCCATGCGCGATTGATCTCCGCATCCGCCTCCTGCCACGTCGCCCCATCGCGTAACCGCGTGATATCCGTAAAATTCGTCCCACCGCCCTCACCGTTCTGGCTCGCCTGGATCGTCGTATACAGATCCGCCTCGATCGGCGTCGTTGCCCCTTGTGGCAGCACGCCAACCACCGTATACGGCTCGCCCTTCAACAGAATCGGCTTGCCAACAATATTCGGATCAGACTCGAACGTGCTCTGCCAAAGGCCATAGCTCAGGATCGCGACCTTCGCTCCATTCGGCAGATCTTCAGTCTTCGTAAAGTTGCGCCCCATCAGCGGCTGTATCTCCAGCACATCCAGATAGTGCGCCGATACCCGCGAATAGTGCAGATACTCCACATGCGATCCTGCCCTCATATCCACGCCCGTCGCGTGTCCATTCGAGATCGCCGAAATCAACGCCGGCACGCGGTCGCGCAGCAACTCCCACTGTTCGCCATTGATGTGGTGCCGCTCATCCTCGGATATAGGTCCAGTGATGCGCGTATAAATCGTTCCCAGCCGCTCCGGATGCGCATACGGCAGCCGCGTCAGCATCAGCGCATTCACAATCGAAAAGATCGCCGTATTCGCACCAATCGAGAGCGCCAGCGTAAACAACACCGTCGCCGTAAATCCAGGGCTCCGCCATAACTGCCGCGCACCATAGCGCATATCCATCCAAAGCTGTTCCATACCTGCCCCCGCGCGCCGATCACGCACCGCCTGCTTCACCTGCTCCACACCACCAAACTCACGCATCGCAGTCCGATGCGCCTCTGCACCGGACATGCCTTTGGCAATACGCTCTTCCTCAACCATCCGCACATACGAGCGCACCTCCGCATCAAGTTCCAATTCCGCCTCACGCCTGCGAAAAAGATTGCGAAGGATTCTAAGAATGCCGCGTCGCTGTCGTTTCATGCTTTCCTCTGCTGCGTTATCAGCAGTTCTTCTTGTCTTTCACGCTCAAACAGCTTTCAGCGCACTAGCCATCGCGCCAGCCACCTTCTGCCACTGTTCCGTCTCGACTTCCATCTGCGCCTTGCCGGCTTTGGTCAGCTTGTAATATTTCGCGCGTCGGTTATTCTCCGACTCACCCCAGAACGAGCTGAGCCATCCTGCCTCTTCCATGCGATGCAGGGCAGGGAAGAGCGACCCTGGTTTCACCAGGAACGTCCCCTTCGTGATCTGCTCAATGCGGCGCGAAACCCCCAGTCCATGCAGCTCACCGGTCGCAAGCGCCCGCAGAATCAGCAGATCCAGCGTTCCCTGTAGTAAATTCGTCGCGTTATCGCCCATGCCACCCATTCCTATCGTTCGTCTATACGAATCACTCCAAAAGAATCTTCCATCTCCTATCGAATGTCAATAGGGGATGGCACTGCTAAGTTATGGCCGATAGACAAGTGGTGGTATTTAGTCCGGGATCGACGCAGACTGTCTCGGTTAATGCGCGCTCGCCGCACCCTGTGCAGGATCCCGTGCCGGATTGCAGGAAACTTCGTGCATACTCACCGTTTTCACGGAATAGTTTTCTGGAGGAGCAAAGACAGAGATATCGGGCTCACTCAAATTCAAGTCAATCAACTCGTATTTAGTCGAGATAATTCCCAACGAAGAACTTGGACGTTCGGTTATCCTACGTAGCGCAAATTGCGTGTTGTGCTTCACCGTACCGATCTTAGCCAGCCATAGTTCTGAGTGATAGGTTCCATCCGTTGCGGTGACGGTAACACGGCAACCATGCGCTACAACATGGTTTATCGTCTCGTCGCCGAGATCGTCGTCCTTCTCCGAAATCTTTTGTGTCGGCATGTTCTCGGAATGCACATGCTTCAAACAGTCTTCATAGCTGGGTTCAGGTACAGGTAAATCCCCATCCGGCGGTGGCACTGCTTCGCCATCTTCATGGCAATACGGAAATTGGTGCTGTCCCTCAGGCATACAGTGCGCCGAAATCATGCCGAATTGAGCTTCTCCACGTGTCAACCGCTGGTCGTCAGGCGCAATTTCCCAACAGGATTCACGCCCCTCAACAGGCGTTGGAAACAGCAAAAGTTTTGTCTGCGGGCTGCTTGTATTCCATACCGTGCGAGTTCCCTTTACCGGATCGTCAGCAACCGAAGAACTAAATCCGTTCGCCAGAGAGGTTGTTCGCAGCAGATGGCGCCACTGCGAGTCGAATGCGTTTACTTCGTCCATTTCTTGGGTCACGATTGTGCCGTCGCGGCTTGTCTGCACTGTGGTAATTCGAAACTCCGTGGTGAACGGTATCTGCGTCCAACGCGAAGTTTTTCTGGATGCATTGGAAGAACGCTCTCGACGCGTCTGACTCGTCAAGGGGAGGGTCAACGACGCCAGGGCAAGAACCACTACGATAAGAGATTTCATGCGCATATCTTCCTCCGCAGTCGTTAGTCGCACGATGTCGCTAGTGTGGCGCGTGATGCGAGTCAGATCAAGCGGAATGCGCAATTTACCTCACACCGCCTCCAACTCCACCCCACGGCTCTCCCGCCCCAGCGCCGTAACAATGGCCAGCGTCACGGCCACCACCACCACCGTCCCCGCCAGCACCGGCGAATAGCTCCCAAACCGCACCGCCAATTTGTCCTGCACATACAGGTTGCGTGACGTAACGAGATTCCCAAGCTGATAAGCAAACCCCGGCAGAATCGCCCGCACCGGCCCCGGCGAAAGCTCCGTCAGATACGCCGGCACCACACCCCAAGCGCCCTGCACCATAAACTGCATCAGAAACGCGCCCACCCCCAGCCACAGCGGAGAATGCCCATACGCAAACAGCGGCGCAATCGGAATCGCCAGCAGCGCCGCGCAGATAATCGCGCGCTTGCGTCCCCATTTCTCCGACAGCGTTCCAAAGACAAAACCGCCCGCCAGCGACCCCACGTTATAGACGATTCCCAGCAGTCCCACCATCCCCGCCGTAAACCCGCACTCCTTCGTCAAAAACGTCGGATACCCATCCTGCGTCCCATGCGAAAAACTGCAGAACGCCGACATCAGAATCACAAGAAAAATAAAGTTCGGCGCATACGATTTAAGCTTCGGCAGCACCGGCTCTTTCCTGCCCTCTGCTTTGCGCAGCTTCGCTTCCTTCCATGCAGGCGACTCCTCCACGCGCGACTCGACAAAGAAGACCAGCAGCGCCGGCGCGGCGCCCACAATAAACAGCCCGCGCCATCCGATCGGCAGCGAGAATCCACCTATGTGGATGCCATTAAACAGCAGCCCAAACAGTGCCGCTGCCAGCAGATATCCAACTGCGTATCCCTCCTGCAAAATCCCCGAAAACACTCCGCGTCCCTCGCGCGGCAGCGACTCAAAGGTCAGCGCCGCGCCTACCCCCCAAACACCACCCATAGCGATGCCAAACAGCGCTCTCAAGACCAGCAGCGCAGTCAGCGAAGGAGCAAATGCGCAGCTCAGCTCTACGGCCGAATAACAAAGGATGTTGATGATAAGCGTGGGCTTCCTGCCGATCCGATCCGCCAGCGCTCCAAACAGAAATGCACCCAGCGGTCGAAAAACCAGCGTCAGAAACACCGCATCCGCTACCGCTGAAACGGGCACGCCAAAATCCTTCGCGATCGCCGTCCGGCACATAATCAGCAGAAAGAAATCCAGCGAGTCCAGCGACCAGCTCAGGAACGAAGCCCAGAAAGCATAACGCTGCGAAGGAGTGAGACGGGCAAAGTGCTCTCCCACGGCGCGAAACGAGGCAGACGGCATACGCCGGAGCATACCAGACAGATCAGACTATCCACTGCCCACTCTCTAGGGTTCGTACATTGGAAAATATTTGTTGCAACAACTATTCCTATGCTGCATCCTATCCACCAGAGTTCATGCGGCACGGATACACTCATCCAAGGTTCCGCCCGCTACGCAGTTTTGTTATATTCGTCCGGCTCATCGCCATCATTCGGGTGCAGGCAGGGACGCGAACGATCAACACCGAATACCCCGGCCTTGCCGCCGGTCTTTGCACGAAAGGAACATCCATGAAGCTCGTGAAAGTAGCCTCTGCGATACTGGCCCTTGCGGCCCCTCTCGCTATCGCGCAACCCTCCACCTGGAAGTCCGATTCCGCCCACAGCGATGCTGAATTCGTCGTCAAGCATCTCGGCATCTCCAATGTTCATGGTCGCTTAGGCAAAGTGAACGCCACCATCACGCTCGACGATACGGACATCACCAAATCCACGGTCAATGCCATCATCGATGTGACCGGTCTGGATACCGGTAATTCCTCACGCGACAACGACGTCAAGGGAGACAACTTCTTTAACGTAGTCAAGTTCCCGACGGCAACCTTTGTCAGCACCAGCGTGGCCAAGGGTGGGCTCGGCTTGTTGGTCACTGGCAATCTCACCATCAAGGGCGTGACCAAGCCAGTTGTGCTGAATGTTGCTGGCCCTAGTGCTCCCATCACCGGCATGGACAAGAAGCCGCACATTGGCTTCGAGGCCACCACCACGCTCCATCGCACCGACTTCGACATCGCTGCCAAGATGCCCGCCGCGGTAGTGAGTGATGACGTAGCCATCACCATCGACCTCGACGCCGCCAAGCAGTAACTTCTGCAGCACCGGCTTTAGTGTTTCCGTGAGAACTTGTGAATCACTACAAATCGGAGTGGGCTGCCAATAGGCCGAAGTTCAAAATCAGTTCTCACGCAACCTCTGAAGCCGCATTCCTTCAGCCGAATCTAATTCAACGGCGAACAACATCAGAGAAATGGGGCTGACGAAACTCGCAGCCCCATTTCCACGCGGTTGGCATCGAGCTTATTTCCACACCGCGATCAGGAGTAATCATGAGCGCAAATTCTGAGGACAACAGCCGAGCCCCAGGCTTTTCCGGTCCTGAAGAAGAAGCGCTCATCAATCTCATGCGCACCGCCGACCAGCTCCAGCGCGAAATGCAGCATCGCCTCAAGCCCGTCGGCCTCACCCTCACCCAGTTCAACGTCCTGCGCATACTGCGCGCCGCTCGTCCGGCAGGACTCACATGTTCCGCCGTCGGCCAGCGTATGATCACGCCGGAACCGGATGTCACGCGACTTCTCAATCGCCTGAAATCACAGGATCTGATCGATCAGGAGCGCGATTCTTCCGATCGACGCGTCATCTGGAGCCGCATCACCGCGGATGGTCTCAAATTACTTGCCAAACTCGATCCCATCGTCGAGCGCGCCCCGCGCGAGATCCTTGGGCACCTCACCCGCGAAGAACTTCAATCGATGACACGGCTGCTGAAGAGTGCCCGCTCAGGCCCGGAACCACCCAGCAGTCCGGCAGCAATTCTCCTCTGATATCAGGTTCCCGACAGACTAAGTTCCCAATCAATCCACAAAGCAAAAGGGGCGAACCTCGCGGATCGCCCCTTGCCATGATGTGCTTTGTTCCTAGTGCGATACGACCTTGGCGACAATTTGCTCCTCTTCGCCATCTGCGTGAATCAGCTTATGATGCAGGCAATAAAGCGCCAGCTCCAGGCGGTCCGATACGCCCAGCTTGTCGTAAATCTTGCGCAGGTAGTTCTTGATCACCTGCTCCGTAGTTCCAAGTTGATAAGCGATCTCTTTGTTTCGCTTACCCTGCGTAATGCAGGTGATGATCGCCATCTCTTTCGGCGACAGCCGAGGCTGGCTTCGCGGGCTCACCAGCGCCGCTGCCTGCGAGCGGTACGCCTCAATCACCAGGTTGATGGACTGGTTATCGATCCAGGTCTCCCCTGATGCAATCTTGCGCACGCATTTCACCAGCAGATCCGGCGAAATAGCTCGCGAGATAATGCCTCGCACGCCTCTGCGGTAGAGTTCCACCGTGTGGTTGTCGTCCGTTATAGAGGTCTGCACGATGATCTTGATGTTCGGCGCGAGCCTCAGCAACTCTGGAATCGCGTTGGCCACTCCAGCTAGCATGCCGCCCTCCAGCAGTACCACATCCGTTGGGTAGCGCTGAATCGCGGCCTGCAGATTCTCAAGCGAGTCTGCCTGTGCGACTACGCGGACATCGTCTTCCAGAGCGAAAACCTTGCGGATACCCACGCGATAAATAGCCTGTGAATCCGCGAGGATTACGCGAATGGCGCCAGGCTTGGCGGAATCCTGAATTTCTCCCTCTGGTGTATCTTCCAGAAAGTCCATCTTAATGACTGCCATGTGTGCCTATCGAGTCACTGATCCGCAAATCGGTACTCGTCAATTGTCGCAGCGGTGTGAAAACCGGGTTGGTTTGGAAAACAGCGTACCACACGCCCGCTGCAGTGAACTAAAACATCTCGCGGAGTGCCTAGGATCGTACTAGGCATCCGCAGCGAAAAACCAATTTGCGCTCCCGTCGTCACTCTCCGGTCGGTATGGAAAAGCACTCCGCTGGCTGACACATTCACTGTTGCAGCGTCGAACTCTTCCTGGTCGGTGGACAGAACCACGGGCAAACTTAACGGAAACCGTACTGCGCAACGCACTTCTTGCCGAGTTGACTCGTCGGTGCTTGCAGGCGAAACAGACAACGCGGTGATCGGTGGATTCGTCAAACGGAAACCCTCCCAGGATTCGATAACCTACTCTACCGTAAACCTGATGCGGAGAGCCGCAATCCTGGATGCACCAAAGTTTGTTCTACTTTGCCTCACCTTATCGCAATTCGCACATACCTACTATCCCTCAAACGGGTTACTTATGCGCGGAAAATGGTAACAAATTTTCTAGAAGTGTGTTTCATATTTTGTCAATAGACTCGGTCGGGGTACTTTGCTTAACGCCAGAACGCCGCCGAGGCGCCCACCCACTCCAGATCACGGTTATGGTCCACGCCCATCATCTTCCCGCGCCCCAGCCGAACCAGCGAGAGCGCAGGGGTCAAATTTCCTTCATCGGGCCATATATATAGGATGCGGATCTCGGCCTGCGTCCGGCCGTGGGGAGTTTCGATCGTCGGCGCAAAATGCATCCGTTGCTGTACCAGATAGTTCTTCCGCTCCGCTTCGGGAATAGCCTCCAGATCCGCTCGGGTCGGGGCGAACTGAATTCCTTTGCCCGCAAACGAAAACAGCGGTTTTAGCAGAAGTGATTCATAGACCGTTGCCCGGTCATCTCCGGCCCGCAGCGGAACCCCCGCCTCAGCCAGCCTCGTCAGCCCGGGTCCTGCCAGGAAGTCATCCACAAACGCCGCCGGCGGTATAGTTCTGCGCGCATCCGTCACCTTCCCCGTCGCCGTCAGCCAGGGCAGGGAAAACTTGCTCACCAGGAAATACCAGTTCGGATGCCCTGCCCATTCCACATCCCAGCTGGAGGTCAGGTCGAAAGGCAGCTCGATCCCTCGCACAATAATTTCGTCCGCAATCGCCCGGTTGTAGATTCGGTGAATTGGCGTCAGACGTCCCGCTTCGTCTCGGTAATACAATTTCCGTCCCGCAGGCTCGATAGTGGCAATGTCCACAACCGGAATTCCTAATCGCTTCGAAGTCAGCAGAAAATCCGGCAGAGTCTTCTGGTGCAGCGGATCCACCTCGGCCAAGACCACATTTTCAGGCGCATACTTGCCCAGCACCGCCCTGCCCATAAGCTCCCAGAACCCATCTTCATCCAGCCCACTCAGAAAAGTTCCGAACGACCGGTCAATCCCGAAGACCTCTCTATATTGATGGCAGAGTAGCGCCTGGTATCCGAATACCGAAGGAAACGCTTGTATCTCCACTAGCTTTGGCTCTAGTTTTCTGTCCGTTCCCTCGACCAGAGCGAAGTCTGCGGTCAAAAAGTGCGGATGCGCTGAATCTCCAGCCACGTCATAACCGGCCGGAATCGCCTTTCGCGCCGCTGTCAGATACTCCGGCCAACTCATCAGCCGCTGCGTAAGCTCTGCTCCGGCGTTTGCCATCTCATCCAGCATTTCTCGGGTCAGAAATATCGGCGTCTCTGCCACCCGGAACCCGATGTGCGTACCGGCCTCCAGCTCCAGATTCTCAAGCAAACGCAGGTATTTCTCTGGACGAAATGCCCGATTATATGCGGCGCGAAATTCAGGAATCAAAGTAACCCTCACGCATCTCGAAAGTAATTCGATTTCGCGGATCAAAAGTGCATTACCACGTTCCGTCCGTAAAGTGAAGACGATTTCGAACAAAAACGATCAATTTGCGACTATCGTTGTATCCCAAACGCAACATTTAGGTTACTCTTTTCCTAGCTTCCAGGCTAAATAGGAGATTTTGCTATGAAAAATGTATTCGTTTCCGCCGCCGCTACCATTAGCTCTTTAACTTTATTAGTCGGCTCCGCCGCTGCTTTTGCTGGCCCTGGCACCGTTCCAGTCGATCCTTCCACGATTAAGTCAATCGCCGCAGTGAGCTTTGGCCCCGGCACCGTACCTGTCGATCCGTCGACCATCAAGTTTGGCCCTGGCACCGTTCCAGTTGATCCTTCCACGATTAAGTCTGTCGCCGCAGTGAGCTTTGGCCCCGGCACCGTTCCGGTTGATCCCTCTACGATTAAGTCAGTCGCTTAAATTAAAGTTTGGTTGATAACCCGGCTTTGGTAGAACTACGGGGCAATAGTTGTAGATTGACAAATAGCTTGGGCTGCTAGACTCTTTTCTGGAGGAGCCTCGTGCTCGATCCGAGAGGTACACGGCCATCGATAATCTACTCCTGATCGTAGCGATTCTTGCAGAGATCGCTGTATTTGGCCTTCTGCTCCACCGTAAGGTGTACCGCACTCTTCCTGTATTTACTGCTTATATTGCTTGGACCATCCTTACAGACGTAGCTAACTACTTGATTGCGCATTGGTTCCCTGGACTTTACCTAAAGGCTTATCTCGCAGAAATCGTTCCGGATTCCATCCTTCAGCTATTTGTGCTTATTGAGCTGGCATGGTCAGTTCTCAGGCCCAGCAGATCCATACTTCCTCGTGGAACCGTATATCTGATAGCAGGTCTGGTTTTAGTGGCCGGTCTGATCGTATGGCCCTTGGCCGGTATGACAATGCCGCCGGGACTCTCCAAACATGGGGAACTCTATGTCCATTTCCAGCAGACAGTTGCAATTCTCCGCGTTGTCTGCTTCCTCTTCATGGCCGGATTTAGCCAGGTTCTTTCTATTGGCTGGAAGGATCGTGAGCTGCAGGTCGCCACTGGCCTTGGTTTTTTCTCGATTGTCACTCTCATCGTCGCTGTCCTCCATTCACACCAGGAGGCTGGAACCCTTTACTATCATTGGCTTGATCGTGCCACTACCTGCAGCTACATTGGTTCACTTTCGTATTGGATCGTCAGTTTCGTTACTAAAGAGCAGGAACGCAAAGAATTCAGTCCACAAATGCAAGAACTTCTGCTATTAATGAGTGGAGGTGCCCGTGCGAGTAGAATCGCACTCGGCGAACTTCCCTCAGATCAACAGAGGAAGAGGATTAAGTAATGCTGCTTCCATTGCTGCAAATCGCAATTGTCAGTGCCTTGCTGATCTACTTCGGTAAATGGCGCAAAAATATGCGCCGTCGCAATGTTCAGAGCTGGGATAGCCTGCTCTGCCAGTTGCGTACCGATTGGAGCGCCCGCGATCTAAGCGACCAGTTCCTCTGGAAAGAGGGCCTGAACGCCACGACCGAGGATATCTGGCAGCGTCTCAACGGACCTCATGGACTCTGGGCCATGTACCAGAACGCTCGCGTTCTGCTCGAGATGGCTGACTATGCCAATCGCAACATGTTGCCCGGTGCCGAGCCAATCGATCCGATGGTTCTCGAAGCGCTCCGCAGCGATGCAATGCAAATTCGACTCTGTGTTCTGATGGCCCTCGCGCAATACGCTCTGAGCCAGGCCACTGAGGGGGTCAAGGTCAATGCCTTCCGTGCCGCCAATATCTACAGCAGCATGGCGGCCCGCATGACCACCCTACTTCAGAACCACGCTGCCACGGTTCTCCCGGATTTCGTCGCCGCGATGTAATCGCCGCCGATCCAATAACCAAGGCCCGAGTTCTTCTGAACTCGGGCCTTTTGGCTTTTACCCAAATCTGAAGCGTGGCTTAAACAGGATTCGCAGCTAAAAACGCACCGATCTTCGCAAATTCCTCATCGTTCAGCCGCAAACGCAAAGCTGGAGCCAACTCTTTCACTTGCTCTTCGCTGCGCCCGCCCACAATCGCCGCCGTAATCGCCGGATGATGCAGTGTCCATGCCACCGCCACAACCCCAGGCTCAACGCCATGTTTCGAGCCAATCTCCCGCAGTAGCTCCACCAACCTCAGATTTCGGCTCAACCGCGGCTCGTTAAACTCCACCGCTTTTCGACGCCAGTCATCCGCAGGCATTGCGGCTACGCGCTGTGGTGTCATCTTTCCTGTCAGCAGTCCGCTCACCATCGGCGAGTAGTTGATCACACCAATCCCTTGCTCCTGGCAATACGGCAAAATCTCATGCTCAACCGCCGGCCGCAGCATCGAGTAAGGTGGCTGTAGCGAGGTAATAGGAGCAATCGCCTGCGCACGCTTCATCTGTGTCACATTAAAATTCGACACGCCAATCCAGCGGATCTTCCCGGCCTTCTGTTGCCGGGCCATCTCCGCCCAGCCTTCTTCAATCTCGTCCTCCGGATTGGGCCAGTGAATCTGGTAAAGGTCGATCGTTTCCACGTCAAGCCGTCGCAGAGAGTTGTCCAACTCCTCAGCCACCGACGCCGCCTTTAATGATCGATAGATCTTACGTTCGGCATCCCAGCGCATCGAGCACTTGGTAAAGATCAGCGGCCTCTCCGCCAGTCCTTTAACCGCCCGTCCGACAATCTCTTCCGAGTGTCCCAGCCCATACACCGCCGCCGTATCAATCCAATTGATACCCATATCCAGCGCCGCATGGACCGCTTCAATCGAAGCAGCGTCATCCTGCGCTCCCCAACCGAAGTCCCAGTTGCCGCCGCCGATCGCCCAAGCCCCAAAACCAATCGGGGTAAGCTTAAGATCGGAGTTGCCTAATGTGCGAAATGAATTCGAAGACAAGGTCGCCATGCAGTCATCATAGACCGCGCAACCCTTCTGTTTTCTGTCGCAATTCTTACGCCGCGATCAAAAATCGCCCGTCGCGCATGATCTGTTCTTCTCCGGCCTCCGACTCCAGCCAGATATTGAATCCCAGACCCACAACGTCAATGTGTGTGCTCGACCGCCAGGGCGCGCCCGTATGTTCGCCATACGGATTTCCAAACGCAATATGGATTCCCGGAAACTTTTCATCCTGCAGAATATTCCCGATCACCCGCTCTACCCCTAGATTCGTCCCAATGGCAAACTCGCCCACTCGGTCCGAATTCTCGTCCGTGTGCGTATACGCCCAAAAGTCCTGCTCCAAAGCCTTGTTTTCGCTCGAGCAGCTTACAATCCGGTTCCCCTCAATCTCAATCGTCAGCGGTGCCGCATGCAGTAGCCCATACCGTGCGCAGAGCCAGTCACCCACCACACCATCTACTACAAATGTTCCATTTACCTCACCAGGCGAAGTAAAGCACTCCCCACCCGGTAGATTTCCCCACTTCTCCGGACTGATAATCCCGCTCGTCTTAAACCACTTGTAGCCGGGATTCATTTCCGCAGTAATGTCTGTCCCTGCTGCCGTAGTCGCCCGGATGCGCGTCGCCTTTCGCACCCGCTCCAGCACCTGCTGGCTCAGCCGGTCTACCCGGTCAAAATCTGCCCGCATGCCCTGGCACATAATCTCAGGCGTAATGTTCACCATGTGCGCATGCCGCATTCGCCGCCGGTTGACCACATCCGTCATCTGCATGCGTGACCGCAGTTCGTTCTGCTGCACCTGCACAGCAAAAATCGAAACTTGAGAGCTCTCCATGTCTTCGAGCACTGCCTGCGGCATATCTACCAGCGGTCGTGGCGCAAGATCTTCCAGCCGAAACGCATTCCATTTGCATCCACGTTCTGCCAACTGTTCTGCGATTGATGCCGCAATCTCTTCTGTTGCCTGATCGGTTATCAGCGTCACTTTTTCCGCAGGATCAATCCGCAGGCAAGTTGTCACTGCCGAACGAGCACCATCTGCAAATTCGGCGGGATAATCGATTCGCAGCAGTTCGTTCGTGGTCATCGTTCCTCGCAAATATTGGTGAAATCAAAGAGCGTAGCCACCCGGCCCGCATAACCTGAGCGTAACTGAAAATTCATGTGATTGAAACCGAGAAACCTGCGCAAATTATCTCGTCAGCAATGATTTCCACGGTAGCAGGTCAATACGCGAAACGCGTATCTCATATGTAAATGACGAAATAAGAGCAACTTAACCGTGCTTTTCACCAGCCTCAGAAGCGGCCGATTAATTGCCATGGGATTTTAAAATTGCCTCAGGGTGGGATGAAAAGAATCGCAGTACAAGGCCTGACTCTTGAGCCGGTGTGCCATTCCCGAAGGGAATCGCTTCACCTTTACGCATGGTGCGAACCTATTGACTTGCCCCAACCACAAACCGGAGTGACTCATCCATTCAGCGCACTTTACTGAATAAGTGGGTAACAGCGGTTGATCGATTCATGCGCACTTCACTGCGCCAATAGCGACAAGCAACAGCACCGTCGCCACCATCAGCGCCGCAATCCGCACCCGATGCCGCAAATCCCACACATGATGCTCCGCCTTCATTGCCCGCGCAAACGCCCCATCCGGCATCGCCGCGATCCGGTTATTAATAGGCACCAGAAACATCAGTGTCAAAGCAATCACTGCAGCCCACACTCCGCACGCCGCATATAAAAAAGCAGAGCCGCTCTGCCCATGCCGCATCACCGCTTCGCCGGCGAGCAACAGCATATTCCCCACATACCAGAACGGCATCATCCGCCCCAGCAGCCGCGCAAACGCCCGCGTCGCAAAGGCCTGAGCCCCATCCTCCATCGTCAGCACCACCGGATTCACAAACGCGGAAACCGCAAACTCCACGCCCGTCATCATTCCCACGCTAACAATCGTTGCAATGTCCAGAATCAGCATCGTCCACTCCTAACCATGCGATAGCATCGAAGCGTCCGCCGATGCAGAACCACGTACTGACAAAGTTGTCAGCAGCCGCACCGCATCAGCCCTGAGAGGATCAAAGCAGTGCCTGTTTCGAAAAAAGAGATATCGCCATGCCCCCTCGACGCCGCTCTCTCCATCGTCGACGGCCGCTGGAAAGGCACCATCCTCTGGCGTCTCTCACAGCAACCTATGCGCACCAGCGAACTGCGCCGCAGCATACCTGGCATCACAGAACGCATGCTCATCCGCCATCTGCAAGACCTTGTACGCGACGGCATCATCGAGCGCATCGAGGAGTTAGCCACCCCCACCCGCGTCCGCTATCAGCTAACAGCCTACGGCCTGACCCTCGCCCCGCACCTCGAAGCCCTATGCGCCTGGGGCCGCATCCATCTGGAGAGAACCAAGCCTGTGAATCAGAAGTAGTCTTTTTTCGCTTGCCAGCATTGCTTTCTACGACTCGTGCTTCTCCAGCCACACACAAGATCGCGTGAAGTAATCTCTAACCGCCGTCTCCAGATACCGATCCCACACGGGCTTACGCTCACCTCGTTCTCTAGCAAACTTAGCTAGCGCATACCCAAACACCTGCTCTGGAAGATATCCGAGCTTCTGCATCGACCAGCCCTGCTTCTGACCATCCTGATACTGGCTGAATCGCGCCGCCGCGTTAGCAGTGAAGACTCCGAAGCCAAGAAACACAGTGAGAAGATCCGTCATCGGTTCATGATCCACCACATCTGGATCGATCAGCCCACCTTCAAGCAGAATCACATGACATAGCTCATGCGCGATCACAGCAACCAGACCCACTGGATCCTTCAAGCGGCCCGCATTTACAGCAACAACGCAGCGTTCGCTAGTCTCCGCATCGGGCGCACTCGGCATATACAAGCCACCGGTATTGGATTCAGGTCGAGCACTCCATTCTGGAAGCAACTCGCGCAGGCTCCGCTGATCATCTCGCATGAGTTCAAAGTCAATCTTTTCGCCGTCAACTTCCATGTAACCGCAGATCCGCTCAAACATTCGCTCCGCTGCCGCTTCACTTCCATCAAAGCGATCCGGAAAATCCGCATCGACAGGCAAGCGCACCTTCGCATCCAGCATTCTCTGCCGTCCCACCATTCCTTCAAGCCGCGCAAATCCCTCATCCACCCATAGGCGATCTTCATCGGTCACCGGCAATTTCACGCGAGACGAAAATAGAAACAATCGGCCTTCCTATGTGCGGGGTGTTCGCACTACAGATTTATCTTTAGCGCTAAACGAGTCAACACTTACGAACTTCCGAAACGCCTCCAACCCTTGCTCCGAATCCACAGCCTCGTTATGCCCGGCACCCGGCACACTCACAAACTGTTTCTGTTTCGCTGGACAAGCAGCAAACACTTCGCGCCCTTGCTGAATCGGCACCAACGAATCATTCTCACCATGAATCATCAATAACGGAGCGTTACTGCGAGCAATCATCCCCACTTCATCAAATGCAGTCTCCGCATCCGAGGAAGGCGTCATCCTCGCAATCGAAGAAGCACTAAGTCCGGTAGCCCGCGCAAACACAGGAAACTCTTCATCGGCTCGTGCAATCGTCCCGGCAAGAATCAATCCCGCAATCTTCCGCTGTGAAGCCACGTATGTCGCCATCGCTGTTCCGAGCGAAAACCCATATACAATCACAGGTCCAGCGGCAGCTTCCTTGTCGTAAATGGCCAGTGCGTCTTTGCGGAACTGCATCACATCAGCTTTGCCCTCACTGAATCCATAGCCACGATAATCAAATGCCGTTACTTCTGGCCCCTGTATCGCAAGCTGGTGATAGACAGACTGCGCTGTATCAATTTCCATCGCATTACCGTTGAAGAACAGCACATGAGGCCGTCGGGTATCGTGCTTGCCAAGATAAAACGTCCACCCTCGCAGTACTGCACCGGGCACTTGCAGCGATTCAACATCCCGTCCCACTGCTGCAGTCCAATGCGCTAACGGAGCAACAGGTGGAGATGATGGCAGCACCTCATTCACAGGCACCGTAACCTTCACATCAGATGAGCAGGCAAAAATTGCCACACTCATCAACGTTAGGGCGGTCAATCGAATTGCTCGTGTATAGCCAGAGCGTTTGAGTTTCATCTAACCAGGACTAGGGCTCGTATTCGAAATGATCACAAACGACGCAAAGGTTCGAAACAAAGTTTTGAAGAAATCCACTACTCCTGTATCGGCGCATCCAAAATTGGCTTATCCAACCCCGGCAGCCCAGGCGCATTCGTCAGGTTCAGATCCAGCACCGTAAGCTCATTCGCTCCGGGCTTCAGCCACACTCCCGGCACATACAGCGTCTCCTGCGGACCCACCTTCCACGTCCGTCCCAGCGGCCTGCCATTGAGCCACACAAATCCCTTCGTCAGCCCCGCTGAATCAAGAAAAGTATCCGCATCCGCACCGCCCGCATACCCCGGCGTAAACCGCCCGCGAAAGACACACGGCGCCGCCTTGCACCCGCCCGCGCTGAACTTCCACCCATCCACATCCGTCAGCGGCAGCGGATAAATCCTCCAGTCATGCAGCACAGTTCCGGCCACCGTCACTGATCCCAGAATCCCCTTGCGTTCCCCCCTAAGCTCCTTGCTGAAATTGATTCGCCCCGAGTTCTCTACCAGCAGATCGATCCGTGCACCCTTCACCACAGCCACCGAATCCAGCTTTGACTGGTTCAGCCGGCGATCCACCGTTCCCGCCAGCTTCCCATCCACATACACCTGCGCATAATCATGCAGCCCATCAATCGCCAGCTCGCCCTTCGCGTCCGCATGAGCAGTCGTGCGATACAGAATGTACCCATACGCCTGCCCCAGATCCTCCATACTCTTCAGCTCATGCGAAATCACCGGCTGCGGCAGGTTGTCCCACAGCGAAGCTGACTCAGTCAGCGCAATTGGCGCAACCGCCTGCGGAGCCGCCACACTCGGTACTACAGGCAGCGCCAATCCCGTAGCCTTCACGATTGCATTGCGAAAAGCGAAGTACTTCGCACGCGGCCTCCCGCTCTCATCGATCCCTGTGTCGTAGTCGTAGCTGTTCACGTCGGGCTGATAGTGCTTGCCATCCCAATTCGCCCCATTCATCCAGCCAAAACTAGTGCCGCCATGCACCATGTAGAGGCTCACCGAATACCCCTGCTGCAGCATCCAGCCCAACTCTTCTGCCTGCTTCGCTCCATCGGTCGTCTGGTGCTTCTCACCCCAGTGGTCAAACCACCCCGCCCAATACTCCCCGCTCATAAACGGGCCCTCCGGCCTCAGCTTGTGCAGCACCTCAAACCCATGCTTCGCCTCACCGGTTCCGAAATTGATCACCGCAGGCAGTTCCGGCAAGCTCCCATTCGGTATCTCTTCTGGACCATCCGCCGTATACATCACCGACTTCCCAAATCCAGCATCGATCAGCGCATGGTGAATCTGTTCCATGTACGCATGATCCTTATCGAACGACCCATACTCGTTTTCTACCTGCACCGTCAGAATCGGGCCGCCATTGGCCAACTGCAGAGGAGCCAGCTCTTTGCCCAGCCGCATTAACCATCGTTTTGCCGGCTCCATAAACTTCGGATCAGAACTGCGCACCACAATTCCCGGCGTCTTCAACAGCCAGTAGGGATAGCCACCCCACTCCCACTCCGCGCACGAATATGGCCCCGGTCGCAGCAACACCCAAAGCCCCTCCTGCTGCGCCTCGCGAATAAACTCTGCTACATCGTTCTGCCCCGTGAAGTCATACTTGCCCGGCTCCGGCTCATGCACGTTCCAGAAGACATACGTCGTCACCGCATTCAGTCCCATCGCTTTCGCCATCCGCAGCCGCGCCCGCCAGTACTCCCGCGGAATCCGCGGATAATGCATCTCGCCGGAGATGATCTGAAACGGCTTGCCATCCAGCTCAAAATGTCCATCGCGCACAGCAAATGTGTGCGCACGGCCATCGTTAGACTGCGCTCGCAACGGAGAGCACGTGAGCGCCAAAACCACAGCGCAGGAAGCGAGCAAAATCCATTGCCGCAAACGAGACGGAAGCACATTCGGCATAAAGCAGTCCTGTGAGATAGAGATAGATAGATCAAGAGCCGCGATAATCCAGCAAGCCCAAATGGGATTGTAGAACGCAGCTTCAAGAGAGGTCAGGCATACATCCGACTAGTGACAGGGCCATAGCGAGGTACAAGTCACTCTCCAGAGCGCTCGGCGCGGAATCTTCTTTACTCGACGCCACTTATGATCTTGTATTCGCGTCCGAGAATGTCAATTGCACCTTTTACCAGCACCACATTGAACCGCTTGAAGTACTTGAAGAATTGTTCAAGAGTGAGTTCCACGCGGACCTTCTTAACTTTAATTGGCGCGATCTGATCTTTCTGAAACTGTTCGTTCAACGATGGATACCAACCACTCCCGTTTTCTGCTGGTTTGGGATGGAAGTACCCAGACACGTATAAACTCCCCTCGATGTTATAGAACTCAAATCCGATCATTATTTCTTCTTCGAGATCTACGTTACCCGTTGCCTCGAATAATTCATCAAATGAGCTATCCGCACCGAATTCATCCGCCGCCGCCGTTCCCTTCCAATCTCCATATTGCGTAGATGCCTGAAAACTTTCCGACATAGCGGAACTCCTTTTTGCGATTGTGGTTAATTCTGAAATGCTCTGAGCGCCTTGTAGACTTTCAGCAATCTTGATGGCGACCTTGGATGTAACACCGTACATTTCTAGGAACGCAATCAATTCCGGCTCTTGTACATGTTGCGGGTTTCCAGGACCTCCGCTTCCTGTTGGCCCAACTGGAGAAAATATCACCGTTAAGTCTTTGCTGTGAGACGAGGAACGAAGTACATGCACAAAGACATTCATCAGCTTCACCCTTTCTCTAAGAAATTCGGTGAACAGCGCAGAGATACTCTGGCCCAGTTGTGCTTGTGCCAAATCCCATAAACCAAGATCGCTGTCGCGAACATATAAAGTTTTGTTTGCCATATGATTATATTTGCACGTATACGTATATTTTTCAAGAGAAGCTCCGTGGTAAATGCAGTTTATGAATTTTTTTGCATACGGGAACCCTAAAACAACCCCGCTGCAGTCTCCTCAGCCATGTAATCCACCACGGCCTTCAAGTCCTGGCCCGACTTCTCAAACACTGCAAGCTGCCGGTCAGCGCCTGTGCCCGTCTCAAGGATTGTTCTGATTCCGTTGATCGCCTCGCGGCTTCCTAACTCATCGACCACCGGATCGATCATCTCCAGATACTCGCGGATCAGATCCCGCTCCGGCACTTCAGCCTCTTTGCCAAAATCGATCAGCTGCCCATCCAGCCCATACCGCACCGCGCGAAACTTATTCTCCATCAGCAATGGGCGTGAGTAGTGCCGAAAGTCCTGGTTGCGCTCATGCAGGCGGTACAGGTACGCCGCCGTCGCCTGTATCAGCGCCGCCACCGAAATCGTCTCCTCTGCCCGTAGTGGAATGTCGCACGCCCGCACCTCCACCGTGTTGAAGTACGGATGCGGCCGGATATCCCACCAGATTTTCTTTCCGTTATCGATGCAGTTCGTCTTGATCAGCAGATTGACGTAGTTGTCGTACTCCGAATAACTAGAGAAAGCATCCGGAATTCCAGTCCGCGGAAAGTTCTCAAAGACCTTCGCGCGATAACCCTTATAGCCAGTATTCAACCCCAGCCAGAACGGCGAATTCGTTGTCAGCGCCATGATGTGCGGCAGAAAATACCGCATCGAGTTCATGATCCGGATTGCCGCCTCGCGGTCCTCGATGCCGATATGCACATGCAGACCAAAGATCAGGTTCGACCGCGCCACTAACTGCAGATCCTTCACCACCTGCCTGTATCGCGGGTCAGGATAAATCTCCTGCGTTCGCCAGTCCGCAAACGGATGCGTTGCCCCGGCAACCAGCGTGAGGTTGTTCTCCTTCGCGAGGTGAATCATCTGCCGCCGCAGGTCGTAGAGGTCCTCACGTGCCTCTTCCACGTTTCGGCAGACCCGCGTTCCCACCTCCACCACCGACTGGTGCATCTCGGCCTTTACGCGCTCTTCCAGCCGCATCTTGCCCTGCGACAGCATTTCCGTCGCAATATGTGACCGCAGATCCCGCGTCACCGGATCGATGGTCTGATACTCCTCTTCAATGCCCAGTGTGAAAGATGGCCGCATGGAGTCTCCAGATTGGTTTTGGCACTGCGTTGGGGCAATTGTACGAGTCCGAATTATTTTCGCCTAATTTTCGCTTTTTGGATTAGAATGCGTTCATGAGCAGTCTCGCAATGAATCTCTTCTCCCAGCTCCCCGCTGAACCCACTCACGAAGAGCTCTTCCCCGGCGCAATCCTCATGCGCGGTCTCGCTCTTGACCAGGACCGCGAATTCTTCGCCGCGGCTGAAGAGATTATGGCCGCCGCGCCCCTTCATCACGCTGTTACGCCCACTGGCCTGCCAATGCAGGTCATGGTCACTGACAGCGGCGACCTTCGTGCTTTCAACCATCGCTGGGTTCCTGAGCGCGACTCGGGCAAGCTTTGGCCGCCGATTCCCCGCATTCTCCGCGAATTCGCCATCCGTTGCGCCGTCCGCTCCGGCTTTCCCAACTTTCGGCCTGACTCATGCCACATCAACCGCTACCAGGCGGGCACCAAACTCGGCCTCCACCAGGACCGGCACGAGTGCGACTGGACCCAGCCCATCGTCTCTGTCTCTTTCGGCCTGGAATGCGTCTTCCTGTTAGGTGGTCTCAACCGCACCGACAAGCCCAAACGCATCCTGCTGGAGCACGGCGACGTCATCGTGTGGGGCGGACCATCACGCATGCGTTTCCATGGCGTCCAGCCGCTCAAACCAGGCCACCACCCGCTCACCGGTCCCTACCGGTACAACCTAACCTTCCGCAAAATCGCGTGAAGGTGGATCGCGCGACTCAGCATGAAAATTGCTCCACGTGGAGCAATTTGGGTTGATATGGGCTGGACGCAGAAATTGCTCCGCGTGGAACATTTTGACCTGTGAGCCCGATGGATGGAGAGCGGTGTCAAGTAGAGATGAGGGTAAGTTATTGCCGAGGGGAGGAAGAATGTTGCGTGGAATTATGAGGTTTTGTGCATGCGTGCCGGCGTTGCCTGGAAAATATGTCTGTTGTGGTATGTTTCACGCGCGACGATGCTCAAGATGCAGGAACGAGATGATGAGAGTTAGATGTCAGGTTTCAGGGATCAGGTTTCAGGATTCGTGCGCAGCACGGACCCTCCACGATCGGCCCACCAACTTCATCATTGCCCCGGCGCGGCCTCATGGTCATAACTGATAGCCCGTGTCATCTGCCAAGTACCGTCCTTATAACGCCAGATCGTGATGAACTTCGCCTGACCCACGCCATCCGACGGATTGTTCGGATGCGTAAACCGGTGCATCCCGATCTCCACTGCGCCAAATCCCGCCAGCCGGTGTACCTCCAGTGTTCCCGGCAGCAACTCCCTGTGCACCTTGCCGCAGATGTTGTTCTTGATCGCATCCAGAAACACCTGCTTGCCCACTGCGAGCCCAGTCTTATCGTGATAAAACTCGAGATCGTCCGCCGTCAGCTTGCTCATTGTCGCCAGATCGCAAGAGTTGTAAGCATCGAATAACTCTTTGTCGAGCGCGGCGACATTGGCGAATAGCTGATCAGTGGTATGCGGTACCGGCTCCGCGGTCTTCCAATCCGCGTCCGCCTTCCGCGTTTCCACAACAATCCGCGTTCCCGCATCCGCTGGCAATCCCGTCGCTGTCCCACTAAGCCGGTCACCGGCAAGCGTCAGTGCAAAATGCACTACGTTGCCAGACCCCGCAGGCACGTCGAACCGTACATTGTTTCCATCCACGCGCGCATTCGCCACATTCGACATCTTATTGAGCGCGCTACCCGCCGAACCTGAAAGCGCACTGTTCTCGATCTTGAAATCAAAAAACGCATTGTCCGGATCGACGGTTCCATCCCCATGAACGCTGTCCAGCACGCCAACCCACTTGCCAGCGAGCGAAGAAGAGGAAGACTGGCTAATCGCCGGCACAGTGGCCGCGACCAACAGGCAAGACAAGAATCCGCGCAAAAGCAACATAGCCACCCCGCGATGCAAGGTAGCTACGTGCAATGCGACTCAAATGTTCCGTCAATCAGGCGGCCGCATCCAGGTCTTATCGATTTCGCCCACAAAATGAGAATGCCTAATTGCCTCTATCCATAACCCTCACAGGTTTCGATAACCCAGTGAACAACGTCGGCCTGCGGTCTGCCGACCGGGGTGCACGATCAATTGTGCTCATCGATCGATCCCAGCTTCGCCGAGGCCAGAGGGAACTTTATGCCATCCCATGATCAATCCCTTACCCGATTCTCGCTTGAGCTGTTGGACGGCCGTCTCCAGCTCTCCGCGTACCAGTTCCGCGTTCCAGGTGCCCCGTCAAGGGTGCTCGACAGGACGTGCTTTTGTTGCGTCTGTGGTTGGATGGCCATAAGTTGAACAGTGTGGCGCGATATGCTGCTTGGGAAATAGTGTGAGTTGATATCGAGCGATGATTGGAGAGGCATGAGGGCATTGGTTATTGTGTCCCTGTTGGTGGGGATGTGTGGTGGCGCGGTTGCGCAAGGGAGTGGAGCGAGTGTCGAGAGCGCATGGAAGCCTCAGGGGATTTTGCAGGCGGTGGAGAATGCCTCGGTTACTGCGACAGGGGATGAGCTGCGGGTTGTGCGCACGGATGCTGATGCGCCGGTGAAGATGGTGTTCGCGCATTGCACGGGGATTGGTGTGGAGCGGGAAGCGGATCAGTGGTGGGTTTTGCCGATTGGCGTGCTTGCGGGAGAAGAGCATGCAGAGATTCGCGCGAATGGTGCACTTTGGGTGTTGCCTTTAGATGCGGAGTCAAAGGATCACTCGTGGTATCTGAAGCTGGATGGCGGCGAAGTGAGTGCAACGAAAAGCGATGCAGGGTTAACGGTGCTGGTGAATGCGGACCATGCAACGCTGCGTGAGGCTGAGGCGCGGCCGCATAGCGATCCGTTGGGGAACCGGTTCTCGATTGCGATTGCGGGCGGCGAGGGGTTGGAGGATGCGCTGGCGGGGTTTTATTGGGGCACGATGCTGCCTTCGGTCGTGGAGAAGACGATGGCGGCGCATTTCAAATACAGCAGCGGATATGTGCTGAGCACGCTGAATGTGAAGTCGTATGCGGGATCGTATCCGGCGGTGGATCACGAGTTCCAGATCAAGGGGCGGCTGGCGATGGGGTCGGAACTGGATCTGGATGTGGTGAAGCGGATGATCGGTCTGCAATTTCAGTTGATGAAGGACGATCCAGAGGGGTTGTTTCGCGCGCCTTGTTCGGTGCAGCCGGATGGCAGGCGCGAGTATCACGTGCGCAGAAACAGTGAAGACAATCGCGTGAATGCGGCGATGTTTCCGGTGACGGGGAATATCGAAGTAGTAGAAGAGGCCTGGCGTTACTACGAGGCGCGCAAAGATGCGGCGTGGCTGAAGGAGAACATCGGCAACCTGGAGAACGCAGCGGGATGGACGCTGGCGCATGTGGACCGGTATGGACGCTTGTGGAGCGATGTGTATTACGAAGACCAGGTGATGAAGGATGGCCGCGTGACGCAGGCGCAGGGATTTGCGGCGCGGAGCTTTGCGTTGATGGCGAAGATGGAACGTGTGGCGGAGCGCGAGGCCAAGGCCGCGGAGTATGACGGCATTGCTGGGAAGATGGCGAAGGTGCTGGTTGCTCCGTTGCCGATGGGGTACTGGGATGAGAGGAATCAGCGGTTCATCGACTGGGTGGATCGCGATGGAAGGGTGCATGACCATATTCACCTGGTGGCGAATGCGCTGCCTGTGTTGCTGGGATATGCGACGAAGGAGCAGGCGGCTGCAGTGCGGAAGCTGATTGAAGAGAATGCTGGGCAGTTTGAGCGGTTCCCTAGCTTTTTGTCTGCAGATATTGCGGGATATACGAGGTCGGAGATTGGCAGCGGCGGACCGTATGATCTGAGCGCGGCGGGGCGGTATTGGTACTGGGATGCTGCGTACCGGGAGTCGCAAGGGGAGGGCGCCGTGCTGCTGGATCAACTAAAGAAAGTTGCCGCGGAGGGCGCGAAGAATAACTACCTGATGGGCGAGCGATATGACATGGACTATGTGTATTACATCGACGGCAAGAATGCTCATGGGGCGGAGAGATATTACGAGTATCCGAATGTGTTTACGGCGGTGTTGATTGGGAAGTGGCTGGGAGTGACGAAGGCGGCGGATGTGGATGCGGCAGTGGCTCCGCACATTACAGGGTATGGAGATGTGGAGTTACGGCAGCCTGAGTATGCGCTGCGGTATCGCTACAGCAGCGACGGATTTGTGCTGCGGAATTTGTCGGACAAGACTCGGCGGTTTGCCGTGGATCTGTCGGCGTTTGGTGGTGCACACTTCAGGTTGATAGGAAAGCACGGCGATACGCGTGGTGTGATTACGCTTGGTCCGCAGGAAGAGGCGCACTGGGTGCAGTGAGTTGGCTGCGCCAGACGGCGATGAGACTGTCGGCCAGTGAGAAGATGAGCGGGCCGAGGATGATGCCGGATACTCCGAAGAGGCTTACACCGCCGAGGATGGAGAGGAAGATGATGGCGGTATGGCTACGGAGACGGGAGCCGACAACAAGTGGGTAAAGGATGTTGTCGATAAGACTGACGCATCCTCCTCCCCAGATGACGAGGATGGCGGCTTTGATCCAGTGATCGCTGAGGCCTAGATAGAGCGCAATAGGTCCCCAGATGAGCAGAGCTCCGAAGCCCGGAATAAGGCCGGTGAGAGCCGTGAGGAATCCCCAGAAGACAGCGCCGGGAACACCGAGGAGCCAGTAGGCGAGTCCGCCGAGGATGCCCTGGGTGGCGGCTAGTACGAGGCGTCCGAAGCCGGTGGCGAAGATGGTGTCATGCAGACGATGGAGGACGGTATCGGCTTCTGATTCGTTCATGGGAAGAAGCATACGCAGAACGCGGATGGCAATCTGCTGGTCGCGCCAGAGGAAGAACAGCAGAAAAAGCATAACGACGACTTGAACTACGAGAGAGGTGGAGCTGCCTATGAAGCCGAAGAAATGACTGGCGCTCCAGACCGCTGCGGAGTGTGTCGTGGTGTTGACGTCGACGAGGTTGATGAGCTCTTGTAGTCTGTCGGCGAAGACAGGGTGACGGCCAGCGAACGTCAGGATCCAGTCGCCTGCGGCTCCGTTTTGCAGTGCGGTGATGAGAGACGCGGCTTGAGAGATGAGTTTCAGGCCGATGATGACCATTGGGACGATGCCGACGAAAAGCAGCACCATAAGGGCAACGGAGGCGCAGAGGGTTCGATTGCGAATGCGCGCGGCAAGCCAGCGGTAGGGATGTTGTGTGCAGACAGCGATGGTGACGGCGAAGGCGATGCCGGCAAGAAAGGGCTGGACGATGAACGCGCACAGCACAATGGCGGTGAGGGTAAGGAGGAAAAACGCCCACATTTGCCATCGGGAGCGGCTGCGGATTGTCTGGTCTTGCTGGGTCAATGAATATCTATCCTGGCAGTTCTGTACTTAGGGGTGATGCTGTCCTTACAGGAGTTGGATGCGGGATTGAGGATTTGGTGGAGCAATGATGCTAATTGTGGAGGCGATGTGAGACTTACCGTACCGGTCAAACCGTCCATGACGGAAAGTCCGTGTTTCGGTGAGACGTTGTTATGGGAGGCAGAGATCTGTTGTCTTTGACCTCGCTACGATCTGTGAAGTCTGAAAGTGCCTTAGAAGGCATAGCAGAGGCGGTAGCATCCGGGCGCGGCTGGAAAGACAGTGCAATGAGGAACAGGTGTTGCGGCGCACTGTTTGCCGCGGCATTTTGTTGTGCGTTGTTGATTTCATAATCTCAAAGGAGACCGGGCGTATGAAGTGGAGCAATGCAGTGAAGGCCGGCGCAGCGTGCGTTGGGATGCTGATGATGGTGAGTGTGGCGGGAGCACAGGCTCCGTCGACGGAGCAGAGACCTGAGATCACGGTGCCTCCGGGGCAACAGCCGCAGCAGGGCGGACAGCGGCAGCAACAGAGGCCGCGCGGTGAACAGGCGGCTGCGGAGAATGAAGGCGGGGCTGCGGGAAGGCGTGAGGGAGCGGCAGCTCCAGCGCCGGAAGAGAAGACGGTGGTGACGCACCACTCGGCGAGGATTGGCGGGCAGACAATCAACTATACGGCGACGACGGGAACGTATGTGATTCGCGCGGACAATGGGACGCCGAAGGCTACATTCTTCTACGTGGCTTATACGAAGGATGGGGTGACCGATCCGGCGTCGCGGCCTGTTTCGTTTGTGTATAACGGCGGGCCAGGGTCAGCGTCACTGTTTACGCATATGGGCTTTGGGCCGAAGCGGGTGGTGTTGACTCCGGATGGGCAGGGGATGGAGCAGCCGTATCGCACGGTGGATAACGAGGACTCGTTTCTGGATGCGACGGATTTGGTGTTTATCGATGCGGTATCGACGGGGTATAGCCGGCCGGTGGCGGGGCAGACGCCCTCGCAGTTCTACGGGATCATCGAGGACGCGAATTACTTCTCGGACTTCATTTATCAGTATCTGAACCGCGCCGAGCGATGGCTTTCTCCGAAGTACCTGATCGGCGAGAGCTATGGAACGACGCGGTCTGCAGAGCTGTCGGGCGTGCTGCAGGAGCGGCATGAGATTTATCTGGATGGCATTGTGCTGGTGTCTTCGGTGGCGTTTACGGATGTGAGCGGCGATGACCGCAGCGCGTTCTTTTTGCCAACGTATGTGACATCGGCCTGGTATCACCATTTGCTGGCGCCGGATCTCGAGAAGCTTTCGATTGAGGAAGTGGCGCAGCAGGCGCGGGATTTTGCGCATGGAGAGTATGCGCAGACGCTGGAGAAGGGCGACCTGGCGACCGCGGATGAGAAGCAGAAGACGATAGCGGATATGGCGCGGCTTACGGGGCTTTCGCCGAAGTATATCGAGGAATCGAATCTGCGGGTTTCGCCGCAGCGGTGGTTTAAGGAGCTGGAGCGCGACAAGCGGAAGACGGTGGGACGGCTGGACTCACGTTTTGAGGGCTACGACGTGGATGCAGCGGGTGAGCGCGTGGAGTACGACACGAGTGAGGCTTCGTATCTGGGCGCGTATGCAGCGACGTTCCATGACTATGTGAGGCGCGAGCTGGGATGGAAGTCGGATGAGTATTACACGATTACGGCGAATGTGAGGCCGTGGGATCAGACGGGGAACACGCAGGTAGCGGAGGTGCTGCGGTCTGCGATGACTTCACAGCGGCATCTGAAGGTGCTGGTGGTGTGCGGGTACTATGACCTGGCGACTCCGTTTAATGGCATTGAACGCACGGTGGACCATATGCATCTGGAGCCGGAGTTCCGGAAGAACTTATCGTTCTCTTATTACGAGTCGGGGCACATGGTGTATATCGACGAGAAGGCGCACCACAAGCTGCATAAGGATGTGGATGGGTTTATTGAGTCGAGTTATGTGCACTGAGAACAGAGTTCAGAGTTCGCTGCGTGCGGAGCTTTGATGTAAGCGACTGTGGTTCCCATCTTTTCTGCAAATCACGGAGAGGATGGGAGCCCGAAGGTTTGTGGTCTTCCGGGTCTCAACGGTGAGACATTGAGCGCCCGATGCCACTCTGAAAGCAGGAAAATGCGCCGAAATGCTGTCAAGGCGAATCCGAGGTTATGGGAGGAAGTGGATGGCCCTGATCTCGAAGATTCTTTTTCCGGTGGACTTCTCGACATCGAGTATTGCCATGGCGGCCTATGTCAAAAGGGCGGCGGCAATTCTTGGGGCGCGTGTGTCTTTGGTGCATGTTGTCAATCCGGGCAGTTATAGCGGATTGGAGCTTTATGTAAGGCCGCTCTCCGAGGTTGAGGATGAGCACCTGAGCATTGGCAGGGAACGGCTGGATTCGTTTCTGACGGAGGAGTTTTCGGCGGCTGAGTGCTCGAGAATCGTCCGCTTCGGTGATCCTGCTACGGAGATCGCTCAGGCTGCTAGAGAGGGTGCGTTCGATCTGATTCTTATGCCGACGCATGCGGGGAAATTCCGGCAGATGCTGCTGGGTTCGACGACGGCGAAGGTGATCAATGATTCGGATTGTCCAGTGCTGACGAGCACGCATGCTGAGACGATTGCGCCGCGGCCTCTGCAGCACCGGGAGTGGTTGTGTGCGGTGGGGTTGAGCGCGAATTCGGAACGGGTGCTTCGCTTTGCCGCGCGGGGTGCTTCGCAGGCTGGCGCCAGGCTCACGATTATCCATGCTGTACAAGGGGTCGATCCCGAATCGTCGCTGGTGCTGGATCTGAAAAAACAGGTCTTTCTGGCGGAGAGGAAAGAGGCCAGCCGGCGCATTGCCGAACTGCAGCAGAGGGTAGGTATGGATGCGCCGGTTCGCATTGAAGTGGGACCGCTGAAGGAGGCGCTGCTGCAGGCTGCGCTGCAGTCGGATGCGGACGCGCTGATTATTGGCAGAAGCCCCCAGCCCGGAGCTCAAGGACGGTTGCGGGATTTGACGTATGCCATGGTGCGGGATTCACCGTTTCCGGTGGTGAGCGTTTGATGGGCTGATTGCGAACGCCGGGATTGCTGGATTCGGGCGATTTGTGGTTTACGCCAAAGAGTTCGCATGGCGGAAGTGAGAAATGGGTCGCGTGGCTCTTGGTAATCAGGATGTCGAAAAGACTTTGCTAATGGCTCCCAGGTAGGCAGTACCGTGCTCTCTGTCCGGCTCCAGGTAGCTTCCCTCTGTCCACTCATTCCAGGAGTTGATGGTGATGAGGCGTTTGCCTTGCGGCAGTTGCGTGGCTGCGAATCGTTTTGCCGAAACGAGGGCTTCTTCAAAGGCCTGCGGAGTATTGTTGACCACGACGGAGGTGTATGGATACGCAGCGCGGCGGAAGTTGTCTGTCTGGCAGGTGCGCGGTGTGGAATCCCAGCCTACAGTGACGTTGGGAAAGTAGGGACGGCTGAACTGGGCTGCGGCTTTGTCGCGGTAGCTTTCGTATTGGCTGCGAATGTCGGAGTATTCGGTGATATTGGCGTCGGCGAATCGCGTGTGATGTATCCAGACATACGAGGTGGTACTGTCGATCTCAAGCCGCTCCAGTAGCTCTGGCAGATTGCTGACTTCACTCTGGCCGGGCAAAATCTGAACTCCCCAGGTGACGGCATTGACATGCACGCCGGGAAGGCCCACTGCTTTGGCTTTCGCGCGAAGAGCATTGAGTGCATCCGCTGCCTGACGAACGCCGCCAAGCCCCGAGATGAAGCGGTAAAGCTCATAGATGGAGAAGTAGGGTGCGCCGTCGATGGTGAGATAAGACGGATGTTGGAAGAGCTGGAGAAAGCGGTCTGAGATTGTGTCGAAAGTTGCGCGAGTGATGGCACCGGGGAACTGGAGGCTGGGCGGCGCGGTTAGCTTGGCGGGATGAATGTCGTACCAGTCATGATTGGCCCACATCAGGGCAAACTTGAGATCGCGGTTATTGGCCGCACCAAGGAAGCCGCGGTCGAGAGCGCCGTTTAAGAACGGACCGTCGTTGTACCAGTACCAGTCAAAGATAAGAGCGCTGAGATGGTTGGCGTGGGCGGAGGCGATCTTGTGTTCGAAGACGCGGGGATCGGACTCGTCGGCGTAGCCCCAGAGAGGAACTTTGGGCTGGTGATGGCCGGGGAATCTTGGCATGGCGGCGCGGACGAGGTTCCACTCGGTCCATTGCGGGCCGTGGGCTTTTTCATTGCGGGGGTCGATGTGGAAGTTGCCGAAGTAGTAGGCAGCGGTGATGAAGTCGCTTGAGTCGGGTGACGCGGCGGATGCGGAGCTTGCCTGAAGGCTTTCGTTGAGAGCGAGCGCGCTGGCTGCGGTTAGGAATTGGCGGCGATTCATTGAATGTCCTTGGGGTGAGCTTATGGTTTCGACTCAGCCGAAGGATAAGTTTTTCATAGGCGGGCTACGCCGATTGCCCGATGCGCTGCGCTGAGGCCATGCTGCTGTACAAAGCCGAGCATCGGCTGTCGTGTGGCGGGCGTATGCTGTTGGCGCACGGATTTCGATTCTTTCCGCAAGAAAAGGAGCATCGCTATGAACGATTTCCTGCTGAAAATCAATGGCGCAGATGTTCCCGTGCGTGCTCCGGGCGAAGAGACACTGCTGTCTGTGCTGCGCAACCGGCTCCATCTTACCGGCACGAAGTATGGTTGTGGCGAGGGCCAATGCGGCGCGTGTACGGTGCTTATCGACGGTGTGGCGACGCGCTCATGCCAGGCGAGACTGGCGACCAGCACCGGGGTTTCGATTACCACTATCGAAGGGCTGGAGCATGGCGGCTTGCTGGGCCCTGTACAGCAGGCCTTCCTGGACGAGGGCGCGTTTCAGTGCGGGTATTGCACTTCGGGTATGATCCTTTCGGCGACCGCGTTGCTGCACGATCATCCGCGCCCGACAGATGCGCAGATTGTCGGCTATATGGATGGGAATGTTTGCCGCTGCGGGACGTATCCGCGCATCACGGCTGCGATCCATCGCGCTTCGCAACTGGCGGTTGCAGGCGAGAAAGGAGGGTCTGGGCATGCCCACGAGTGAGTTGATGAACGATTTACTGGCCGAGGCCGCGCAGCAGGAGGTGATCGGGCGATTGCACCGGTTTCAACTCGACCGCCGCGATTTGCTGAAAGCGCTGGGCGGCGGGTTGTTAGTGAGCCTTGCCGGAGGATCGGCGCTGGCGCAGGAGTCCGGACGCAGGTCTGGCGAGCATGAGCTGCCACAGGACGTGAGCGCGTGGATTCATATTGGGGCAGACGGCAGGGTGACGGTGTTTACCGGCAAAGTGGAGGTAGGACAGAACATCCGCACCTCGCTGGCTCAGTTGGTGGCTGAGGAGCTGCGCGTGCCTTTTCGCGCGATCACGATGGTGATGGGCGACACCGATCTGACGCCGTGGGATATGGGCACTTTCGGCAGCCGATCGACACCGACGATGGGGCCGCAGCTGCGCAATATGGCGGTGACAGCGCGGCAGATGCTGATGGAAGCCGCGGCGCAGCGATGGAGCGCTGATGCATCGGGACTGGCTGCGGCGGATGGGCGTGTAACCGATCCGAAGTCGGGGCGGTCGCTTGCTTACGGGGAGATTACTCGAGGGGAGAAGCTGGAGCGGGTGGTTTCCGGCGATCCGCCGTTTACACCGGCTATCGAGTGGAAGATAGCGGGGACGGCGGAGCCCAAGGTGAATGGGAGGGATTTTGTCACCGGAAGGCATCAATATCCTTCGGACATCGTGCGGCCTGAGATGGTCTTTGGCAAAGTGCTGCGCCCTGCGGGATTCAACGCGACGCTGGTTTCGGCTGATACGGCGAAGGCCGCGAAGATGGACGGCGTGCAGGTGGTGCGAGACGGCGACTTTGTCGGTGTGACGGCGGCCGATCCATGGGTTGCGGAGCAGGCGCTGGCGGCGATCGATGCGAAGTGGAATGTTCCGCAGCAAATCTCGAACCGGGAGCTTTTTGAGTATCTCAAGAACAACCCCGAAAATGGCGGCCATGAGCGCGATGACGTGGAGCAGGCTACACCGGCTGAGTTGCAACAGGCGATGGCCGGCGCTGACGTAAAGCTGGAGCAGAACTACACGGTGGCCTATATCGCACATGCTCCATTGGAGCCGCGAGCTGCCGTGGCGGAGTGGAGCGGCGGGCGACTGACGGTGTGGACGGGGACGCAACGGCCTTTTGGTGTGCGGGAAGAACTGGCCGAGGCTTTTCGTATTCCGGAGTCGCGGGTGCGAGTGATTCAGCCGGATATGGGCAGCGGATACGGCGGGAAGCATACGGGTGAATGCGCGATTGAAGCTGCGCGGCTTGCGAAGGCTGCGGGCAAGCCGGTGAAGTTGGTGTGGACGCGAGAAGAGGAGTTTACCTGGGCGTATTTCCGGCCGGCTGGATGGATCGAGATTCGCAGCGGAGCTCGGCGCGATGGGACGATCGTGGCCTGGGAGCACCATAACTACAATTCGGGCCCGGCGGCTATCGCTTCGCCGTATAACGTTGCGCATCAAGTGAGCCAGTTTCATCCCACAAAGTACCCGCTGCGGCAGGGGTCGTATCGCGGACTGGCGGCGACGGCGAACCACTTTGCACGCGAGTCGCACATGGATGAGCTGGCGCATGCGGTGGACATGGGGCCGCTGGAGTTTCGTTTGAAAAATCTGACCGACGAGCGACTACGCGCTGTGCTGGAGGCGGCTGCGGAGAAGTTCGGGTGGGGGCATGCGAAGGCTGCGGCTGGGCATGGATTTGGTATTGCCGCCGGGGTGGACAAGGGCGGTCATGTGGCCGCATGCGCCGAGGTAGAGGTAGATGGGGGCGGCACGGTTCGCGTGCGGCGTGTGGTGCAGGCATGGGAGTCGGGGGCGATTGTGAATCCCGACGGACTGCGGAACCAGACGATGGGCGCGATGGTGCAGGCGCTGGGCGGGGCGCTCTTTGAGGCGGTGCAATTTGAGAACGGGCGGATTTTGAATCCGCACTTTGCGCAGTACCGCGTGCCACGATTCAAGGACATGCCGGAGGTTGAGGTGGTGCTGCTGGATCGGAAGGATTTGCCTTCAGCGGGCGCGGGCGAGACGGGGATTGTGGCGGTGGCGCCGGCAGTGGGCAATGCAATCTTTGCGGCGACTGGGAAGCGGGTGCGCTCGATGCCGATGGCGGCGGGAGGGGAGCTGAGTAGTTGAAGACTTCTGAGATGTACGGCTATTTGGTGCGTTTGCGCTGAGAAATCAGGGAAGCTGTGACGATTGGATAATTTCTCTTCGTTTCAGTGAAGATGATGGATAACTTCGCCTAATTGGCGCAAGAGACTGAACCAGTCGGCTTCGGCGGCTTTTTCGCCGAGTTTGCCTGCGCCTTTGAGGATGGCTTCTTTGGGGATGGTTTTGAGGAAGTCATAGAAGCCGGATAAGCGGGATTTCTGCGGTTCGGGCTTTTGAAGTTCGGCTTTGGCTTCTTCTACTTCTGAGCTTTGAGCTGCGGTTAGTTCGGTGTTGCGGGTGAGGAGTTTGTCGATTAGCTGGATGAGAGCGGTGTTGTCGTTGAAGGTTTGGTGAAGTTCTACTTTGGCGTTGCCGCTGGGGATTGCGGCTGTGTGGACGGGAGCGTTGAAGGTGATTTGTGGCGCGCTTGAGGCGAGCATGAGGCGGATTGTTTCTCGATGCTGTTCGCGCAGGAGATCATTTTGAATCTGGAGGCGAAGATTTTCGTTATCGCGCAGTGATAGCTGGGCTCTGACTATCTGCACAGCGTCGGCTTCGATCTTGTCTTTAAGGGATTCGTCCGCATCTCCGAGGCTGATTGTGATTTTGGCTCCTCCACCAGTTTGTTCGATGGTCTTGAGATGAATGCTGGTGTCTGGATGTTTTGAGGCGAGGTGTTGCAGTAGAGCGGGAAGAGTGTTGAGCTCAAAGGAGGAGATGCCGCCTTCGTAGAAAAGCTCGATGGTGGTCTGGTCGGAGTAGAGGTGCTCGAACTCGCCGGGTTTGTATACCGTTGGTGATTTGGCGAACTGATCCCAGAAGACGCTTTCACATACGACGTCATCGATGTTCCATTCTGCACGCTGTGCCTCCCATAGCTTTGCACCGGTTAGAGTGGCCTTTGACAGGCCGGTTCCCTGAAGGTTGGCATTTCGCAGGTCAGCGTTGGAAAGGTTCGCTTCATACAGGGTTGCCCAACGTAGATTTGCACCATATAGGTCCGCGCCGCTTAAATTGGCCCACCAAAGATTAGCTCTGTGTAGATTGGCTTGTCTCAGGTTAGCTCCGCTCAAGTCTGCGTGATTGAGAGTTGCTTTGACCAGTTTGGCCTTGAATAGATCTGCTTTGGGCATTGTTACCCCAGCCAAGTGGACGCCGATAAAATCGGCTTCTCCGCCAAAATTTACTTTAGAGAGATTCACATCGTGCAGATTGGCGCCGCGTAGTCTTATTCCACTTAAATCTGCCCCAGAAAGATCGGGTTTGATCTCTGAATTCTGTTCACGCCAAAGATTCCAGGCCTGCTGCCCTTGTTTAATTTTTTCGAGATGCTCTGAATTTGCCACGCGGGAAGGATAGCAAAGAACGGAAGTAGATTCCTTGCGGAAATAACGGTATGGAGTACAAAGCAAGAGGATTTCAGTGGCTATCAAAGACCTATTCAAGCTCTTTGATTTTTCGGTATCTGAGCCACGCTCTCGCGACTGCGAGCATCTGCAACATCCATGCCAGGTGGATAACTAGGAAGACTGCGAGAAGGGTGATCGCCCATGGTGCGTGTTCGCGAAGTGCACGGCCAGACATGGGGGTCAGGAGCAGCCCACAGTTCAATAGCCATGCCAACGAGACATAGAGGGCGCGTTTCTGCTGCTTGCGGAATGTTTTGTGAGAGCTCTGGATTGCGGCTACGACCTTCTTTTCGCGGCGAACTCCATGGGATGACAGGACGTCTGCCAGCGTCACCTCATCGTTTTTGTCGCGTTGCAACGGGCTCATCGAATTACAGCCTCATGGAGTTATTTGACGATGCGCGCGACTACGTCGTAGTGGTGGCTCTCGGTGATTTCGCAGCGGTAGAAGGTGCCGGGGATCAGGTCTTTGTGGGGGCCGAAGTCATTGATGAGGACTTTGCCGTCGATCTCCGGGGCGTGCATCTGGGTGCGGCCTTGCCAGAGGAGCTCGGTTTCGTCGCTGGGGCCTTCGACTAAGACGTCCATCTGCTTGCCGAGCCAGTGGAGTTGGCGGCCGGCGCTGATGGTTTGCTGCAGCTTCATCAGGCGCTTGCGGCGGGACTCGATGGTGCGCTTGGGGACTTTTTGATCGAGCGAGAAGGCGGCGCTGCCTTCTTCATCGGAGTAGGGGAATGCTCCGACCCAGTCGAGTTTGGCTTCGGCGAGGAAGGTGTGGAGCTCGTTGAATTCTTCGTCTGTTTCGCCGGGGAAGCCGACGATGAAGGTGCTGCGCAGGACGATGTTGGGGACGATGCTACGGGCCTTTTCGATGAGGCGCATGAAGATTTCGGGGCTGCCGCCGCGCTTCATGCGTTTGAGGACGGATGGACTGGCGTGCTGCAGCGGGACGTCTAGGTAGCTGGCGATGTTGTCGTGGCGCGCGATGGTTTCGAGCAGATTGTGGGTGACTTTGTTGGGGTAGGCGTAGAGGAAGCGCAGCCATTTGAAGTCGCCTGAGTCGGGGAGGCGCGTGGCGAGGGTGTCGAGAAGCTGGGCGAGACCGTCTTTGAGGCCGAGATCTTCGCCGTAGCAGGTGGTGTCCTGGCCGATGAGCGTGATTTCGCGGACGCCCTGGCGGACGAGGTTTTCGGCCTCGGCGACTACGGATTCGAAGCGGCGGGAGCGGAACTTGCCGCGTAGCTGCGGGATGATGCAGAAGCCGCAGGGGTGATCGCAGCCCTCGGCGATCTTGATGTAGGCCGAGGAGCGCGGGGTGGAGAGGATGCGCGGGGTTTCGTCGGTGTAGAGGTAGTTGGGGAGCTGGGCGATGGCGCCCTGCCAGTCTTCGCGGCTGAAGCGGCCCTGGGATTCGCGGAGATCGCCTTCTGGGCGGCTGTGTTTGTTGACGGCGCTTGAGGCGCGGTCGACTAACTGACTGCCGCTGAGGATGTTGAAAGGTGACGGGTTCTGAATAGGCGCGGGGCGGTTGAGGCCTGCGGCTTCGAGGATGGATTCGAGCTCGCCAGTGCCGACTACGGCGTCGACCTCGGGGATGTTTTTCTGAATTTCGTCGCGGTAGCGCTCGACGAGGCAGCCGGCGACGATGAGTCGTTTGGCTGAACCTTCGGTCTTGAGGCGGGCCATCTCCAGGATGGCGTTCACGGACTCCTGCTTGGCGGAGTCGATGAAGGAGCAGGTGTTGACGACGAGGATTTCAGCGTCTTCGGCGCGAGGGGTGAGGCGGGCGCCGGCGCGGTCGAGCAGGCCCATCATGACTTCAGAGTCGACGAGGTTTTTGGGGCAGCCTAACGAAACAAAGCCCACGGATGGCGCCGTGGGAGTGATAGATTCCTTGGACACTCTTCTATTGTACGGGGAAGTGAATTTTGGCGCTGAGGGAGGGCTAGATGCGGCTCTGGATGGCAGCGGTGGCGGTGCTAGCAGTGTTGCAGGGGGCGACGCCAGGGAATATGCGTGAATTTTCGGGGCGGGTAGGGCCGGAGATGCCGAACTGGACCTTTCGCAGCACATTTGGGGGAAGCACAGCAGCCTCTGAGGATCAAATAGGGGATTTAACACGCGTTGATGTTTTAAGCGGAGGTCAAACCCTGCAGTCTATTGAGTTTTCGGATGACGAAAGCCCAGCAAGTTTCGGTCCGCCGGAAGAGCAGGTTGAGTTACGAGATGTGGATTGTGACGGGTACAAAGATCTGCTGATTCTTAAATCGGTTGGGTATGGCGGCGTAAATACCTGGAATTACCTGTATCGCTATAACGTGCACAGTGGCAAATTCGAGCGCTATCCACCTTTTGAAGAGCAGCCTTTTGTGGACGTGAACTGCAAGACTAAGACCGTCCACTTCTACGATCGCGATGGCTGGGCTGGATGTCTTTATGAAGAGCAGTATTCGCGTTGGGTTGGTGGTGAGCTTAAGCCCGCGAGGCTCGTAATACAGGATCCTGAGGGAGACGACCGAGTGATGCGCACGATCTACATCTGGCGAGGTGGAAAGAAGGTCGTGCTGTCAAAGAGGTCATATCCGGTGAAGGATTGCCATGCGAACGAGAGCAAGTTCATGAAGTGACGCAATCGTTGTGCCGGCTTTCGTTTCTGTTTTCAAAAAATCTCCACAACTCTGGGAATAAATCGCGCGGAAGTCAGTTTTCGTCTGTGAGCAGTTGAGATTCATGGACGAAAGTTGAGGGATGGTGCGATGGAAGAATTGTTGTCTTCAGCAGAAGCGGAAATGTCGCGTGATGGCGATGTCTCCAACGATGGGATTGACCGGCGTGGGTTTTTGAAGTGCATGGCATGGGCTGGGACTGGGTTGGTGTGGAGTTTTGCTGGCGGAGTGCCGACATCGCGGTTGTTTGCGCAGGGTAGAGGGCATGAGAAGGCTGCGGACTTTACGTTTGTGCAGATCAGTGACAGCCATCTGGGTTTTAACAAGCCGGCTAACACGGATGTGGCGGGAACCTTGCAGGTGGCGCTGGATCGCATCGACGGACTGAAGGGGGCGATGAAAATGGCGCCGGATTTTCTGATTCATACGGGCGATTTGACGCATGGGTCGAAGCCTGCGGAGTTTGACCAGGTGGCGCAGATGCTGGGCAAGCGGCAGGTGTTTTATGTGCCGGGCGAACATGATACGTCGATTGACGATGGCAAGGCGTATCTGGAGAGGTATGGCAAGGGGACGAAGGGCTCGGGTTGGTACAGCTTCGACCATAAGGGTGTGCATTTCATTGGGCTGAACAATGTGCTGCAGCTTGAAGGGATGGGAAAACTGGGCGAGGAGCAGCTGGCGTGGCTGAGGCAGGATCTGGCGGCGGTGAAGAGCAGCCAGCCTGTGGCGGTGTTTGCGCACATTCCGCTGTGGGCGGTGTATCCGGAGTGGGGATGGGGTACTGCGGATGGCGAGCAGGCGCTTGCGATGCTGAAGAAGTTTGGATCGGTTACGGTGCTGAATGGGCATATTCACCAGGTGATGCAGAAAGTGGAGGGAAATGTCACGTTTCACACAGCGATGTCTACTGCGTTTCCGCAGCCCGCTCCTGGTAGCGCTCCGTCGCCGGGCCCGATGAAGGTGCCGGAAGAGAAGTTGCAGAGCATGCTTGGGATTACGAATGTGAGTTTTGCGGCGCAGCGTGGAGAGCTGGCGGTGGTGGATGCGCCGCTGGGGGCGTGATGCTTAGGGTCGGGTTGGTTTTTCTTGCGGTGCTGGCGTTGGCCGCATCGACACCTGGTTGGAGTGGGCAGTCTGATACGGATGCGAGTGTGATGCGTGGAAAGGCTGCATTTGAGCGGCGGTGTACGGGCTGCCATGCGTTGGATCGGAACCGCGAGGGGCCAAGATTGAGGGGTGTGATTGGAAGGCCGTCGGCCAGCGTCGGAGATTTTCCGTATTCAGATGCGTTGAAGGCGTTGAAGATTACCTGGGACACAGCAAAGCTGGAGAAATGGCTGAGCGATCCCGATGCGATGGCACCGGGGACGGACATGGATTTTCACGTTGCGAATGAGTCGGAACGAAAAGAGATTGCGCGTTATCTCGATGCGGCGTCGCACACGATGGTTTCGGGAAGCGAGTCGGTGCGATGATGGCTGAACGGAAAGCGTAGGTATGGAACGCGAGCAGTTCGAACAGTTGACGATGCCTCTCTTCGATCAGCTTTACAACTTTGCGCACTGGCTGAGCCAAAACCGGGCGGACGCGGAGGACCTGGTGCAGGAGACCTATGCCAAGGCGCTGAAGGGCTGGAAGAGCTTCGAGGAGGGCACGAATCTACGGGCGTGGATGTATCGAATCCTGCGGAACACCTTTTTGACTTCAAAAAGCGGGCTGAAGGCTTTGGCCACGATGCAGCTGGATGAAGAGGAGGTGGGGGCGACGGGCGTGCTGACGCATGGCAGTACGCCCGAGTTGCTACTGCTGCAGCAGGAGAGTCACGATGCGATGCTGGAGGCGCTTGCGGGGCTGCCGGTGATCTATCGCGAGGTGGTGCTGCTGTGCGAAGCAGAGGAGATGAGCTATCGCGAGATTGCGCAGGTGGTGGCGATCCCTGTGGGCACGGTGATGTCGCGCTTGGCGCGAGGGAGGCGGATGCTGCGGGAGGCATTGACAGCGCGAGTTTCGAGTGGGGCGACGGAGGCGCGGCACGATGCAGTGTGAGATGACGGAAACAGCACGCGCTGCTTACGTGGATGGCGAGAGCAGCGGACCAGATGCAGCGGCATTTGAGTTGCATCTAGCGACCTGCCCAGTGTGTGCGGCTCAGGTAGCCCTGCTACTGCGCATGAAGCGTGAGATGCGCGCGGCGCGCGGAAGATATGCGGCGCCGGCGGCACTACGCAGTACGATCAGGCGGCAGATTGCGGCGGACACGGGTAAGCCCGCGCGATGGCTGTGGCCAGTGCTGGCGACGGCGTGCTTGGTGGTGTTGGCTGCGGTGTTGACGGTGGGCTTTGAGCCTCGACAGGGGGTGTGGAACGAAGTTGCGGACCTGCATGCGTCGGCACTGGCGAGTACTAATCCGTACGACGTGGTTTCGTCGGACCGGCATACGGTGAAACCCTGGTTCCAGGGGAAGATTCCGTTTTCGTTCAACATTCCGGAGCTGGGTGGGACTGGCTACGCGTTGCTGGGTGGGCGGATGGTGTATCTGAAGCAGGAGCCTGCGGCACAGTTGATTGTGGGGATGGGGCAGCACAGAATTTCGGTTCTGATCGTGCGTGCGGGTGTGGGGGCCGATCCGGCGATGTTTGGCGGGGGACATACAGGGTTTCACACGGAAAGTTGGCGCGAGGGGGAGCTGCGGTTTTACGTGGTGGGCGATGCGGAGGAGGATGCGATTCGGAGGCTGGCAGAGCTAATTCGGAAAGCGAATTCATGACGAACCGGAGGCGCTGCTTTCAAGACGTGGAGTGCCGGCTTCGAGGAGAAACCAGCGGGTAGTGCACCCTTGGCGGATGGTATCATCAGATAGTGCCGGGCCCTACGCGACGCAATCCCGCCAACCCCGCCAGGTCCGGAAGGAAGCAACGGTAACGGGCTAGTGCGGGCGCAGTAGGTCACCCGGTACTTTTTTGGCACGCGTGACCGAAGCGGTTGCGGCTGAAACTTCTCCGCTGTAGCTGCCGGGGCGTTTGTCATGAGGAGAGTTTCGATTGAGCTCCAGCTCGAGCAAAGATTTTCGCTCGCCGGTTTGCACTCGCGCCAAGATCAGCGCACTCGGCACTTACGTTCCCCCCAAAGTTTTGACTAATGCGGATCTCGAGAAGATGGTCGAGACGAACGATGAGTGGATCGTCTCCCGGACAGGGATCAAGGAACGGCACATTCTGGAAAAAGGGCAGGGCACGAGCGATATGGCCGCGGAGGCTGCGCGGCGCTGCCTGGCTGCTCGCGGGATTGAAGCTTCAGATGTAGAGGCGATCGTCGTTGGAACGGTGACGCCGGATATGTTGTTCCCCTCGACGGCGTGCCTGGTGCAGACGAAAATTGGAGCGCATGGTGCCTGGGGTTTTGACGTTTCGGCTGGATGCTGCGGGTTTGTGTTTGCGCTGCAGGCTGGGGCGAAGCTGGTGGAGAGCGGTGCTCACAAAAAAGTGCTGGTTATCGGCGGCGACGCGAACTCGACGATTGTGAATTACAAGGATCGCACGACTTGCGTGCTCTTCGGAGACGGTGCCGGTGCGGTGTTGCTGGAACCTGCCGGTGAGGGCGAGATCGGGCTGATCGACTTTGTGCATGAGATCGATGGATCGGGCGGTCCGGCGCTGAATCTGGCGGCGGGCGGAAGCCTGAATCCTGCGAGTGCGGAGACGGTGGCGGCGGGAATGCACTTCATCCACCAGGATGGGCAGACGGTGTACAAGTTTGCCGTGCGCAAGATGGCTGAGGCCACAGTTAAGGTGCTGGAGCGGAACGGCGTTGAGGGCAAGGAGCTTGGATGTTTCATTCCTCACCAGGCGAACAAGCGGATCATTACGGCGACGGCGGATCGGCTGGGCATGGAAGAAGACCGCGTGATTATCAACATCGAAAAGTATGGCAATACTTCGGCGGGGACGATTCCGCTGGCGATGGGAACGGCGCTGGAGCAGGGGAAGCTGAAGAAGGGTGATCTGGTGCTGCTGGCTGCTGCCGGTGCTGGGTTTACTGTGGGGGCGGCGCTGCTTCGGTGGGAGATTTAGGAGCGGCGGAGTTAGCTGAGCTTCGCGTGGTTAGCAGGTTGGCGAGTTAGCGGCCTTTGTCCCTTTGGGATGAGGGCCGTTGCATTTGCGACGGGTTCGCGCTGACGCGCGAAGGTGAAGCGGATTCCCTTCGGGAATGACAGAAAGAAAAGCAAAGACAACTGCAAAAGCAGATCCTTCGCTTCGCGAGGATGACAACCTTTAGATGGCACGATTCGTGAAGGAAAGGAATGCTGGACTGTGTGGTTTGGGGTTGACTGGGGCTGGGATTGGTTGATATCAACTCTTTCGTGAGAAAGTTGGGTTGAAGGAGAGCGTATGAGCAAGGTGCGGTTGCTGGTGGGGACTAAGAAGGGCGGGTTTGTGCTGACTTCGGATGAGCGGCGGAAGGAGTGGAAGGTTTCGGGGCCGCACTTTGCGGGGTGGGAGATTTATCACATGAAGGGCTCGCCGGTGAATCCGGAGCGGGTGTATGCGTCGCAGAGTTCGGGGTGGTTTGGGCAGGTGATGCAGCGGTCGGATGATGGTGGTGAGACTTGGGCGGCGGCGGGAAACAAATTTGCGTATGAGGGCGATGCGGGGACGCACCAGTGGTATGACGGGACGCCGCATCCTTGGGAGTTTAAGCGTGTATGGCACCTGGAGCCTTCGCTGACGGAGGCAGATACGGTGTTTGCTGGTGCGGAAGATGCGGCGATGTTCAAGTCGACCGATGGCGGACAGAACTGGGTGGAACTGAGCGGGCTGCGGAAGCATGGTACCGGGCCCGCCTGGCAGCCGGGTGCGGGTGGGATGTGTCTGCATACGATTCTGCTGGATCCGACGGATGCGGAGCGGATGGTGATTGCGATTTCGGCGGCGGGGGCGTTTCGCACGGATGATGGCGGGGCGAACTGGAAGCCGATCAATAAGGGGTTGTATTCGAAGTACATTCCGAATCCGACGGCGGAGGTGGGGCATTGCGTGCATCACATTGCGCGGCATCCGGGGAAGCCGGAGGTGCTGTTTATGCAGAAGCATTGGGATGTGATGCGGTCGGATGATGCGGGTGAGAACTGGCGCGAGGTGAGCGGGGATTTGCCGACAGATTTTGGATTTGTGATTGATGTGCATGCGCACGAGCCGGAGACGGTTTATGTGGTGCCAATCAAGAGCGATCAGGAGCATTTCCCGCTGGATGGGCAGTTGAAAGTGTTTCGAAGCAGAACAGGTGGAAATGATTGGGAGCCGCTGACGAAGGGGCTGCCGCAGAGCAATTGTTATGTGAATGTGCTGCGTGATGCGATGAGCGTAGACACGATGGATGAGTGCGGCGTGTACTTTGGGACGACGGGCGGGCAGGTGTATGCGTCGACCGATGCAGGCGATAGCTGGGAGGCGGTGGTGCATGATCTGCCAGCGGTGCTGTCGGTGGAGGCGCAGGTGATTCCCTGATGGCTATGGTGCGCGTAGAGCTGCCGTATGGGTTGAGGGTGCTGGCGGGTGTGGAGCGCGAGATTGCTGTTGAGGTGGAAGGACCGGTGACGATTCGTTCGGTGCTGGATGCGATTGAGATGCGGTATCCGATGCTGGAGGGGACGATACGGGATCATGGGACGAAGCAGCGTCGGGCTTTCCTGCGGTTCTTTGCGTGCGAGGAGGATTTGTCGCATGCGGGAGCGGATGAGTTGCTGCCGGAGGCGGTGGTTTGCGGGGAAGAGCCTTTGCTGGTGATTGGGGCGATTGCGGGCGGATTGATGGGTTCGCGTTTTGAGGGAGAAGCAGATCCCCTACGGGGATGACAGACAGAAAAGCAAAAGCCTGGTCTACAGGGCGGCGGCCATTTCGGCTAGTTTGGCTACGGTGTTCATGTTGCGGGCTGTGCCGGTTTTGGCTGCGGGGATCTGGAGTTTCGATGTACCTTGACCGTCGGGGTAGTAGGCGTAGATTTCGCGGGTGCCCAGGCGAAGCTCTTCGCTGACCTGATTTTTAGCGGTGGAGAGCGCATTGGCGGCTGGTGGGCCGTCGAGGAAGATGGCGACGGTTTTGTTGCCGGGCATTTCAGAAAAAGGATTGTTGGAGCCGACGGCGGTCATTTCTGCGGCGGTGCGGACGAGGACGCCGACGGGCTTGCCGGCGTAGGCTTCGAGGGCTTTTTCGAGAGCTTTCTTTACCTGCGGTTCGGATTTTGCGGAGAGGAAGACTACGTTGCCGCTGGCGATGTAGGTCTTGACGGATTTGAAGCCGAGTTCTTCACACATGGCTTTGAGGTCGGTCATGGGGAGCTTGCCGGTGCCACCGACATTGACGGCGCGGAGAAGAGCGATGTAAGCGGACACGTGCGTTCTCCTTTGGGCTACGAGCCATGATCGCACAGGCAAAATGCTTCCGGTTACGGAGTTTGCTTCGAGTTTGTAAGACCGCTTCTCGCGGATGATGTGGGGAGTTATGCTGTTGGACACCGGAGAATGGCGCGATGGCGGGGATCAAGCTGGAAGGATTGCGGCTACAGGCTTACGAGCATCCGAGCGATGCGGCGGCGTTGAATGCGCTGACGCATACGGCTGGATTTGACACGCTGATCACGAAGCTGAATGCGTGGGGGATCGAGCGGTTTCTGCGCGTGCAGTTGACGGGAAGCTATCTGAAGGTGACGCAAGATAGTTTTCCGGATCTGTACCAGATCTACCTGGTGATGAAAGAGCGGCTGGATGTGCCGATCGAGGTGGATCTGTATATCGCTTCTGGCGGTGAGATCAATGCGTTCACGGTGGGCGTGGAGCGACCGTTGATTGTGCTCACCACAACGGCTGTGGAACAGCTTGCTCCGTATGAGATGGCCTTTGTGATTGCGCATGAGCTGGGGCACATCAAGAGCCGGCATGTGCTGTACTACCAGATTGCCGAGTTTCTGCCGCTGATAGCTGGTGTGGTGGGCAGCATGACGTTTGGCATTGGCGAATTGTTGAGCGCAGGAATGCAGATGGCGCTGCTGAACTGGAAGCGTATGTCGGAGTTTACAGCGGATCGGGCGGGGCTGCTGGGATGCCAGGATGCCGAGGTGGCGTGGCGCACGATGATGAAGCTGGCGGGATTGCCGCCGAAGTATTTTGCCAGCGTGAACACTGAGGATTTTCTGAAGCAGGCGCGGGATTTTCAGGCACTGGATGCGGATACGATTTCGAAGATTGCGAAGTGGCTTAACTCGGTGGGCGCGATGCATCCGTGGACGGTGGCGCGGGCGCAGCAATTGCTGCAGTGGATCGAGAGCGGGCAGTATGAGGAAGTGCTGAAGCATCCGCAGGGGCCGGCGTATGGAGCTGCGCAGGCGATGAAGTTTTGTAATGTGTGCGGGAATCAGTTGAAGGGCACGGAAGCGTATTGTCCGCGATGCCGGAATGCGGTGACGGGGTATGGGCCACCGCCAGCTCCGCCGTTGCCACCGGGGATGCCACCGCCGTTTGTGCGGTAGATTTATCTTTCAAAGCAATATGAGGGAATGGCGTTGCTGCGAGCATTAGCGGTGCTGGCGAATCCGACGGATCTTTACCGGTACGATGCGGATTTTCTATGGCAGCAAATGGCCGATGTGCTGGAGGGGTTGCGCAAGCGCGGCGCGGCTGCGTATGAGCGGCTGCAACCAGCTACGGCGGCAAAGCTGCGCGAGCGGCTGGAGGCGGTGGAGCGCGATGTGGTGCATATTGTGGTGCACGGACAGGAGATGGCCGCGGCACACTATGCGACGGTGGCGCTTGAGGCTTCGGACGGGCGCGCGGGTAAGATGTCGGTGCAAGCTCTGGCTGCAGTGATGACGGCGAAGAAGGCTCCGGCGCTGGTGGTATTGCAGGCAGCGGCGAGCGGGCCAACGAATCTGGAGATTGCGGCGCGAGAGATGCTGGCGCATGGAGTGAAGCATGTGGTGGTGGCTCCGCGATTGAACGAGCATGCGCAGGGAATTTTGCTGGCGAAGGTGTATGGTGCGATTGCTGGGGGATTGACGCCGATTCAACTGGCAATGGACTTGACGGCGGCTGCGTCGAATAGCGGTGCGCCGGGGCTTGGGCTGGTTGCTGTGAAAAGCGCGGAGCCGCAGAGTGCGATTTTGCCATCAAGGGCGACGGACGAGAAAACGCAGGCGCCGGGTGTGGGGCAGACGGCTACGTCGCGGGTGTTGGCGGAGTGGCGCGAAGTGTTGCGGCGCAAGCGTGATGCGAATGCGTTTGATGTGTTCCTGTGCCATAATTCGGCGGATAAGCCAGCGGTGCGGCGAATCGGGGAAGAGCTGAAGCAACGTGGTATATTGCCGTGGCTGGATGTGGAGGAGCTGCCGCCTGGAGTTCCGTGGATGCCGCTGCTGGAGCAGCAGATTCACCAGATTCGTGCGGCTGCGGTTTGCGTGGGATCGGCGGGGATTGGGCCGTGGCAGGAGCAGGAGATCATGGGGTTTCTACGGGCGTTTGTGAAGCGGGGAGTGCCGGTGATTCCAGTGGTGCTGGCGGATGCGATGATGACGCCGGAGCTGCCGGTGTTTTTGTCTTCGATGACGTGGGTGGATTTCCGGAGGGTGGATCTGGATCCGATGGAGCGGCTGGTTTGGGGGATTACGGGGAAACGACCGGATGCGTGAGGTCAACTTTCGTCGGCTCGAGGATAGTTTCTAGCTGGCCGGTTATTCGGGATTGGATCAATATCGACATGAGCAAATCCTGTGATGTCTGCAGCAGCGATCACTTTGCCTAAGACATTTCCCTTGTCTTCATTGTCGAGACCTTTATCTACTTCGTCGGGTAAAGATGGCTGACCTTTAAATGCGCAGACATGGGAGTGACTCCAATCGTTTCCCGCAATGATCGGAGACAAAAATACCCACATCGATGCGAGCGGATGCGAAGGTTCCTCGACTCGGCCTAATACTCTTTTGAGCCCGTAATTCTCAGCGATCACTACGTCCAGGATAAACGGCGGCGGCACCCTTGCGGTCACTCCATTACGGTAGGACCAGCCCCACCCGTAAATTGGATCCACGCGGATTCTCACGACTTCGATAATAGCAAGGTCGCATGGGCGGCATATTCCGAGTGAATGAACGGCTAAACGAAGATTTCAGCTTCTGTTGTAGCGAGAAGAGAGCCTTGCGGAAAGGATTGTGTCATGCGGGGATGAGGTAGACGGCATTCCAGTCGAGGGTGATGACGGTGATGTCGTCTTCCTGGCCGAAGTGGTGGGCTGTGTCGGCGATTTCAGAGGCGGGACGGCGGCTAAGCTCGGAGGTGCGCTCGAAGCCAAAGAGCTCGCCAGTGCGTGAGCGGGCTTCTACGACTCCATCGGAGAGCAGGGTGAGGCGTGCGACAGCGGGCAGTTCGAATTCGCGCTGTTCATAGGAGACTCCGGAGATGATGCCGAGCGGAAGGCCGCTTTCGACGAAGATTTCTGCCCCGTCGAGGTAGGGGGAGAGATGGCCGGCATTGGCGATGGTGACTTCGCCCAGTTCCGTGAGAACCATGCAGAGACAGGTGATGAAGCCCTCGCTCTGTGTGCGCAACAGAACCTGGTTGAGACGCTCGAGGGCAGCGGCGGGTGGCAGGAGCTCATCAGCTACGGAGCGCAAGGCGCCAACGGCTAATGCGCCGAGCATGGCTGCCTGCAGGCCCTTGCCGCTGACATCGCCGATGGCGACGAGGATGGAGCCATCGGGACGGGGCAAGACCTGGCAGAAGTCTCCGCCGACTTCTTCGGCGGCTCGATAGACTATCTCGGCGCGGAGGCCGCCGATGGTTGGAATGTCGACGGGAACGAGCTTGTTCTGGATGTCGTGCGCGGCCTGGAGCGCGGAAGCCAGACGCTGCTTTTCGCGGCTGGTGATGGCGAAACGATAGACGAGGGCGGCCAGAAATCCAAAAAGAGCGATGAGGGTCTCGAGCTGCGCGAAATTGAAGGCGAAAGGATGATGGAACACGAAGTAGCGAGTCGGGATCAGCTTGAGCCCGAAGCGGATGTTCAAGTCTAGGAGGAAGTAACCGATGTTGTTTCCGAGATCGCCGAGGGTGTGAATTGCGAGCGGGAAGATGAGGAGCTTCGCGTAGAAGTTACCGGATCGGAGGCTGCGGATGAGGTACCAAACGAGGACGAGGCTGGAAGATCCTTCGCAGACGCAGTAGGTGATATCGGCAGCGGTCTTTGAGAAGTTGAATGCCAGTACGAGCACGATTGCACCGTCGGCGATGAGCATGAGGAGCGCTGGAAGGATGGCCGGCTTCCAACTGCCGGGATAGAGCGCGTCGACGATGAAGAGGATGAAGAAGACGGCGGTGACGATGTCGAGGAGGATGTTGGAGTAGGTGTAGAGGGAGAAGTCCCACGCCTGATGCGCGGAAATGAGGTCGCTCAGGAAAAAGCATGCGTCAACAAGGAGGGTAATGGCGTACCAGAGATAAAAGCGTTCGCGGGTGAGCCAGAAAAGTATGGCAGCGGAGAGACCGACGATGAGCTTGACGACATCGATGGTGTAGATGGAGCCATCGGAGAGCAGGTCGGCGGATTTGGTGGCGGTGAAGTGATCGAGAATGGTGTCGGAACTGCCGATGAATACTGAGCCTTCGACGATGCTGGGGCGCGTGCCGGCGAAGTGGGGGTCCTGCCAGAGGCGCAGAGTGATGGCGACGTCTTTGGGGTGTGGGCCGGAGTTGACGGGTATGGTGAAGACCCGGTACGCGCCGATGACGTTGTGGGCTGGTCCTGGAGGCAGCGTGCCGACCTGAGCAATGAGCTGGCTATCGGCGAAGAGTTGATAGCTTTTGGGGATGGTGGGGAGCTCGATTACGAGAGAGCCTGTGTGTGCCGCGACGCGGAGATGGAAACGGAACCAGACAAACTCGGTCCCGGTAGGAATGCCCTGGGTTGTCCAGTCTTCGGTGGGCTTGAGTGTTTGCCAGGTTGAATCGTCGAAGGCCGGCTGCGACCACTGGGGATTATCTCCGAGATGGAAGCGCCACGCGGAGTCGATCTGGGTAATGGGAAGACGGCCGGAGTCGAGATCGAAGGTCTGCGCGCGTGATGGATGAGGTGCGAACGCGAGGCATAGCAGGACGGCGATGAAGAGACGCAGCGATCGAGATGCGGATGGTTTCATCGTCTGGCCCAGGATGACGGGAATTGCACGCGGAACTGCGGTCCGCAGGCGGTGGGTTTGGACCTGCTGCGTTAGGTAAGGTTAACTCGCCAGGGCGGGGATGCGAAGGAAATCCTGTATGGTGATCGATGTTAGATGGACGTGACTTTGTGGTGTTGCCTGGAGTGATTGCGATGGAACGATTGAGGGATGGTGTTGTTGCTTTGTCGTTGGGGCTGGTGATCGGGGGTGTCTGGGCGAGGCCGTTGTTGGCGCAGCAGGTTTCTTCGGGGACGGTCGCACCGGGGTCGATTGCTTTGGAGAGCGATCCGGAGAAGGGATCGCTGAATAAGGCGGAGCGGCTGGAGTGGTTTCGCGATCAGGGATTTGGGTTGTTTATTCACTGGGGCGTGGATGGGCAGCTTGGGGTGGTGATCAGCCACTCGCTGGTGGGAGCTTCAAAGGAGTATACGGATCGGTATTTCAGCGAGTTGCCGCAGACGTTCGATCCGGATCAGTTTCGTCCGCTGGACTGGGCGCGGCTGGCGAAGCTGGCGGGGGTGCGATATGTGATGTTCACGACGAAGCACCACTCGGGCTTTGCGATGTGGGATACGGCGACGACTCCGTTTGGCGTGATGCATACGCCGTTTCATCGCGATATTACGAAGGAAGTGTTTGATGCGTTTCGTTCGCAGGGGATTGCGACGGGGGTGTACTACTCGCCGGATGATTTCTGGTGGCTGCATCAGCATGGGATTCGGATCGAGAGGGCTGTGCCGGCGGTACAGCCGAAGAGCAATCCGGAGTTTATGAAGTATGACCAGGAGCAGATACGGGAGCTGCTGACGAAGTATGGAAAGATCGATGCGCTGTTTCTGGATGGGGATGCGACAGGGTTGCGGGATCTGGCGTGGAAGATCGACCCGAACATTATCGTGACGCGCGGAGCGATCAAGACGCCTGAGTTGACGGTACCGGGGATGCCGATGCCGGGGGCGTGGGAGACGTGCATGACGATGGGTACGGCGTGGCAGTACCAGCCGCAGAACGAGCACTACAAGAGTGGTGGAGAGCTGATTCGGCTGCTGGTGGAGACGCGCGCGAAGGGCGGCAACCTGCTGCTGAATGTGGGGCCGAAGCCGAATGGTGAATTGCCGATTGAGGAAGAAGAGCGGCTGCGCGAGATTGCGGAGTGGATGTTTGTGAACTCAGATGCGATTTATGCGGTGAGGCCGTGGGTGATCACGAACGAGGGGAATATCTGGTTTACGAAGAAGAAGGATTCGAGCGCACTGTATGCGACGGTGGAGAGCGACGCGCCGTGGCCGCGGGCTACGTGGAAGGAGTTTGTGCTGCACTCGGTGAAGGCTACGGATAAGACGCAGGTGAGCGTGCTGGGGCAGAGCGACGAGGTGGTTGAGTATCACCCAGAGATTGTGCCGAAGACGACGTGGCACCAGGAGAAGGATGGGCTGCATATTCGTGCGCTTGCGGCGCAGAGGCTGCAGGATAACTTTCGCTGGCCGAATCCGGTGGTGTTGAAGATTACGAATGCGGAGCCGGCGCTTGCGCCTCCGCGGGTGCAGACGGTGAGTGCGGCGGCTTCGGGGCAGGGCGAAGTGTTTACGGGTGATGTGCTGGATATGGGGGATCAGTCTGCGCTGCAGGTAGGGTTTGAGTACCGGTCGATTGCGGGGGAAGATGCGAATTCGCGGAATGCGGTGTGGGTGGCGACTCCGATACAGACGGTGACGAAGATTGGGCAGTTTACGACAACGGTGAGCGGGCTGGATACCAAGGGGACGTATGAGTTTCGAGCTGTGATTCAGCATCCGCTGTTGACGTTGTATGGGGCTGAGGTGCGGACGAAGCGGTGAGGTAGGTGTTCTTCGGAGCGGACTTCGATGCCATGGTTGATCAGGAAACGGAAAATGCAGGAAGCTGGAAATCTGCCAGCAGCGGCAGGTGATCGGAGGCCACGAGTGCGGTCCTGCTTCGCCACAGCATCGTTTCCTGCAGTTCGAGCGGGGGCTCGTAATAGCAGTGATCCAGCGTGGTGAAGGGCAGCATGCCTGGGAAGGTATTTGGGAACTTCAAGGCATGCCGAGGCTGGAAAGTGCTGAAGCTCTCGCGCATGAGTCTTGTTGTCAGGCCGTTTGTCCACTCGTTGAAATCTCCGAGTACGAGGCGGGATTGGTGCAGTTGCGGATCGCCAAGGATGTCCTGGCTCATCAGACGTTTTGCCTGATACCTGCGCTCCATGTAACCGGTGCCGAGATGGACGTTGAAGGTGTGCAGGAGCCGGTCTCCGCCGAGGGACAAATCCGTTCGCAGGACGCCGCGGGGTTCACGCTTTTGCGTGATGTCGGTGTTTTTCCATGCAAGTACTGGAAGACGACTGAGCGTGAGATTGCCATAGGTGCCGTTATAAATTTTGCGATTGGCTCCGAAGCAAGGCGTGAAGTCAGGAAAAGCGCGTGCAATGTCGCCGGCCTGATCATAGCGGAGACCGTGGTCCGGAGCGTTCACTACTTCCTGTAGGCACATCACGTCCGCATTCAACTCTTGAAGGACTGAAATGATGCGTTTCGGCAGAACCCGGCGATCGAAGCCGCGGCACTTGTGGATGTTGTAGGTGACTACTCGCAACCGGCTCGATTGTGCGCCTTGTTTCATTACTGTTGCCGCTCGATGATCCATCCCAGCAACTCCGTGGCGCGTTCCGTCAAGGGCCGATGTTCCCAGTCTGCCAATGATACGCGCCTGCTTTCCGTCAGATCATGATCCATGTCACGATCCAGACGCGCTGCAAAATCCACATCACGCACGGCCATGTTGACTTCGTCGTTGATGCCGAAGGAGCGGTTGTCGAAATTAGTTGAGCCGACGACTGCCCAGGACCCGTCGACGACCAAAATCTTGGCGTGAATCATCGACGGCCGATATTCAAAAACTTCAGCCCCTGCGCGCAAGAACGGCCCATAGCCACCTCGGCTTGTGCTTCGCGTGAGCGCATGGTCTGACTTGCGACCCGGCACGAGGATCCTGAGGCGCACGCCTCGCTCGATGGCGCGACAGAGCTCCTGCACCAATCCTTTGTCAGGCAGGAAGTATGGCGTGGTGATGGAAATAGTTCGTTGCGCCGATGCGAGCAACATCTGAAAAAGAACCCTGGCGCGGGTTGAGCCCCCAGGTGTCGGTGTGCTGTTGATAATCATCGCAACGATTTTGTTGTCGCAGCGAATTTCCGGAAAGTATCGCGGGCCGCAGAGCAGTTCGCCATGGCTGGTGAGCCAATTTTCAGCAAAGGTTGCCAGAAGATTCGTGACAGCCTCTCCTTCCACGCGAACGAGCGTATCACGCCATCGGGGGCTCTTTCCTACTCCTTTCCACCATTGATCTGCTACGCCCGCGCCACCGATGAAGCCGATGCGTCCGTCCACGATCAGCAACTCGCGGTGCGTGCGGTTATCTACTCGGGACACGTTGTACCAGCGAATCTTGTTGTACCGCTCGATCCTTCCTCCGGCATCTATCAACTGCTTGAGAAATGCTGTGTTTGTTTTCCAGCTACCAAAGGCATCAAGAACCAGATTGACCTGAACGCCGGCCCTCGCGCGCTCTGCCATGGTCTCAATATAGAGACGGGCGATCTCACTGGGCTGAAAGACATAGGCTTCAAGACAGATGCTCTGTTGCGCCGAGCGCATGGCATCCAGTGCAGCGGTGTAGAAAGATGGCCCGTTGGTCAACACGTCCAGAGTGCCTGTCCTGTTGATCCTGGCGTCCACCAATGACTCCAACACATTCAGAAAGCCATCGGAGCCGTTTGCAGGCAGATCATCCGGACAGGAGATCGAGTACTGAGGTACGGGCCCGATGACTCCAGCGAGCAAAAAAAGGAGAACAAAAAGCAGGCAAAGGCCACCAACAATAGCCCAACCGGTGGAAATTACGATGCTCAGCAACAAGGCTGTCATTACGCTGCACCTCCCATTTGGCGCAGAAAGAACTCGGCCTGTTGGATGCCGCGAATGAACCTGAGGGCTTTAGAGATGGGTGATGATTGTTCCGATTGGGTTACATGCAGAGTCAAACGCGGCTTCGATCTCGAGAGAGCGTGGGGGGCGAGCAGTATTGAGCATCCCTGCTGAGGAATATCCAACCCCCGCGTGGAGCACCTTTCAATCATTGTCCTGCGTGCGAATACTTCGTGGGGCCACCAATGCGGGTGGAGTAGGCACGCAGGAACATTTCAACGGCGGCACTGACGCGACGTTTTTTTTCTTTCAGACTGACATTGTCGGGAAGCCCGAGCATTGTCCAGCGAACGTATCCACCGGTAATGAGGCTCATCAGATGTTCTGCCATCATCTGAGGGCTTTCCTTGACCAGGCGGTGGCGCCTGATTTGTTCTTCCATGTAGCTGGCGAGGAAAGCAACGCCGCGGCCAGGGCCGAGCTCATAGAAGCGCTTTGCCAGATGCGGAAACTTCGATGATTCCATGCTTATCACCCTGACCATTCCGCGTTGGTTTTCGGAAAGAACCAGTTGAAGAAGATCGAAGCCATATTCGTTGAGCGTCTGTTCAATGGGTGGATCAGGCTGCAACGTTGTTGCAAACTCACTCAGAATCGACTCCATGCGTCGTTCCACTACGGCGAGAAACAGCTTTTCTTTGGTGGGGTAGCGGGCATAAAGAGTCGTTTTTGAGCAATTGCCACGGCGTGCGATCTCGTTGGTGCTGGCTCCCTCGAAGCCATGCTCGATAAATACTTCCGCAGCCACATCCAGAAGCTCGGAAACACGGTCATCATCAAGCCGCGTTTGAATGGACGCACTCGCGCCTTTTTTACTTTCGGTTTCTCTTTTCGCTGGTGAGGTTGTTTTCATCGGTATTTATCTTACCGATGTTTTTCTGCATCCGGTCATTGAGGAATACATCAGATACAGTACCATACGGTATCGTTGCGTGGAAATGGATCCTCTTGCATGCAGCCGATGCCGATTCTGAGGGCTTTTCATCGATGGCAACAGAGACTCTGGTATTGGAACAATCGGTTACGGTCACACAGCAATGGAAGCCAGCAATCAATCCGTGGCTGATCGCGGCTACCGTAGCTCTTGGCGCATTTATGGAGGTGCTGGACACCTCGATTGCCAATGTAGCGCTTCCTCATATTGCGGGAAGTCTTGGCGCGAGCGAGGACGAGAGCACCTGGGTGCTTACGGCCTATCTTGTTTCCAATGCTGTCGTGCTGCCAATGGGTGGTTGGGCGGCAAGCATTATCGGACGCAAGCGTTTTTTTCAGCTATGCCTGATCGTCTTTACCATCAGTTCTTTCTTGTGCGGGATTGCGCCCACGCTGCCCATACTTTTGCTATGCCGCGTCATTCAGGGGGCTGGTGGCGGCGGTCTCCAGCCGATGGCTCAGGCCATCATGGCTGATTCCTTTGAGCCTCATCAGAGGGGACTGGCCTTTTCTCTCTATGGGCTCGTTGCCGTGCTTGCTCCGTCAATTGGACCAACGCTCGGCGGATGGATTACCGATAACTACAACTGGAACTGGATTTTCTATATCAACATTCCAGTGGGAATATTGTCGATCCTTCTGACGCAGCGTCTGGTCGAGGACCCGCCGTGGATGAAGGCCGATAAGAAGAATCTATCCAGGATCGATTCGCCGGGGCTGATTTTGCTTGTCCTGTCGATGGCGTCTTTGCAGATCATGCTGGACAAGGGCGAGGAAAAAGACTGGTTCCAGTCATCCTTCATTCAAGTCTTCGGTATTACTTTTGCAATTACGTTTCTGGCGCTGATTATCTGGGAATGGCGCCCTAAACAGCCACTTATGGACTTGAAGCTTCTGAAATCCAAGAACTTCGCGGTGTGTTGTTTTCTGATGCTGATCACCGGAGGTTTGCTTAACGCATCCACGGTGCTGCAACCGCAATTTGAGCAGGCAAGCCTCGGATACACGGCAACGGTCGCCGGCCTGTCTCTCTCTGCGGGAGGCGTTATTCTGCTGGTTTTGATGCCGATGGCTGGGCAGGCTCTTGCGAGAATCCCGGCGCGCAATCTTATTCTCTTTGGTTTTGCAGTCTATGCCGCGGGGTATTTCTATACCGCAACACATCTCAACCTGGGATTGAGCTTTGAGACCAATTCGTGGCTGAGGGTGATACAGGTCGTGGCTATTCCGTTTGTATTTATTTCCGTGACGACTGCTGGTTATTTCGGGATGCCCTCGGAGAAGAGTAACCAGATCTCCGGTCTCATTAACTTTGTCCGGAATATTGGCGGAAGCATCCTGATTTCCTTAACCGGGGCTGCAATAACGGAGAGGGGACAGTTCCACGCTCATGAACTGCTGAAGTATGTAACGCCCAGCAGTCCTGTATTTCAGACTCAGCTCAGGTCATTACAAAATTCCCTCTCGGGCTTTTTCGGCACGGCAAATGCAAACTATCTTGCCCAGGCGCAAATCTACAATCGGCTGCAAGCCCAGGCAAGCCTTCTTGCATACGTGGATGTCTACTTTATTTTGTGCGTACTCTCGCTGTTGATGATTCCACTGACTTTGCTGCTTCGGCGGAATAATCCGAAGGAGAGCGCGAAAAATAAGGTTGCTATTCACTAGAACCGGTCTGGTTGAGGTGACACGGTTGAAGCGGGTCGGCTGCTGATGCAGTACGGGGCTGAGGTGAGGACGAAGCGGTGAGATTGAGTGCGAAAGAGATGTCGTCCAGCTGAATTGCAAAGGTATAAACTTCTTCTGCTAAACGAGACTGTTTGAAGAGGTTCAAGTGAAGGCACTTCTACTTGTCGCGATCTTCTGTGTTACTGCATCGCTCGCAGCTGCTGATACACATCCTGGTCTTTCCGGTACAGTTGTCGATGCGAATGGCGATCCTCTTGCGGGTGTGACCGTCATGGTTTATCACGCAGGTGTCAAGTTCGGTTACAGCACATTCTGTCCGAGTTGTTACATTGACTGTGGCAAGCATGCCATCACCGATGCCAAAGGTGCATTCAAATTCAAAGATCTTTCACCGGACCTATGGTTTACACTGCTGGCCGCGCGCGACGGATACATTCCAGAGATTACCCAGCATATCGATCCGTTCAAAGCTCCGACGGTGACCTTGAAATTGGCCACCAAGCCCGCCGTCACCGATTTCAGCGGGACCGTGCGCGGGCGAGTTGTTGATGAGGACGGTTCGCCCATTTCGTACGCAGTTATCAATCCCACAGGTCTAATTATCGGGAAAGGAAGCACCTACGGCACGGTGCCCGGGCTTGAACCCATCTCCGTTTCTAACAAACAGGGCGAATTCGAAATTAGCTACGCGAAGCCCACGCCAAAGATGCTGCTGGAAGTGGAAGCGCGTGCTTTCGCCCCGAAGTTTGCCGTTCTAGAGACAGGGCCGGAGCGCCATGCTGTAGCTCTTAGTGTTGGGGGAACCATCACGGGCCGTCTAATGCAAGATGGTAAACCAGTGTCGGGCGCGCAGATCGGTCTCATTGCCAAGGACGGTGGTGGTTTCGGCATGGATCTCAAACTAATCGGCAATCCATATGAAGTGGTGCGCATCGGCACGGACGAGAAGGGAAACTTCTCTATTCCTAATGTTCCTGCGCCCGTGGATTGGTATGTTTATCCCACGATGGATTCCGTTTCGAGCCGTGGCGCGGTCAGCCCGATTGGGGTTCGCATCAGCAAAGACGAAGAGCATGTGCAGACTGCGGACATGGTTATTGAGCCCGGCTTGTATATTCGTGGCACAGTCATTGCCAGCGATAAAAAGGCCATTGAGGAGGGGATGCGGGTGACGCTGACATCGGAAACGGTGTGGGATTCGCAGACCGTCCTGATTGGCGCAGATGGGCACTTCGAGTTCAAGAACGTTCCGGCTGGGAAATACGCTGTCGGTGCGTCTGTGCGCGGCTACCATGAAAACACGCCGCGGTACGGACCAGAGCCTTTTGAGGCCGATCACAACATTGATAACTTGAGCATCACCGTCTATCCGAATGTTCCCTAGATTGGGAAACGAGGATTGTCAGAGATACTCGTTCATCATCATCTTCCAAGTAGGCCAGTCGTGGCTGTTCCATGTGTCCCAGATGTAGAGCTTGTGGGGGATTTCTTTCCAGCTCAGGATGCCGTCGAGGTATTGGTTGTCGCCGAGGCATTGGTCGTCCCAACCGGTGCCGAGGATGTAGGTGTTGCGGCGGTAGCGCTCGAAGAACCACGGGTCGGAGAGGTTTTTGAGGTACTGAGGCGGTGTGTTGAAGTAGACGTCGTCGTCGTGGTAGCCATGCATGAATCGCGACATGTCGAATGCGCCTGACATGGAGAGCAGGCCGGTGAAGACGTCGGGATGGCGGAAGGCGATGTTGGTGGCGTGGAAGCCTCCGAAGCTGCAGCCGAGGGCGACAAGGTTCGGGTTCCAGTTTTTGTTGCGGATGAGGGGGACGACTTCGTGGATGAGGTAGTCCTCGTACTGGACGTGGCGGGCGATGCGCCAGCGTGGCGAGACGTTACGGTTGTACCAGCTTTCCATATCGACGGAGTCGACGCAGTAGAGCTGGATTTCGCCGCGGTCGATTTTTCCACCGATGGATGAAACCATGCCGCGGTCTTCGAACTCAAAGAAACGTCCGCCGGAGGTGGGGAAGACGAGGACGGGCACGCCGGTATGGCCGAAGACTTGCAGCTCCATGTCGCGGCCGAGGCGGGATGAGTACCACTTGTGATATTCACGGTTCATTGAGTTACCTCGTTGCCGGCGGTTTTGTGGAGATAGATTGGATCGTTGAGAAAGCCCGGGGCTAAAGCCCTCGGTCGTTGCGAGAGCTGATTCCGGGGGTTGAAACCTCCGGCTCCCTTCACTTCCATTCCGAGGAGGTTCGTCGATTGACGTTTCTCATGAAGACCGATGGAGGAGGCTGCCGGGATGGGCGTGTTTTGCACGGTTTGGGGCATTTCTGCAGGACGGCTGTTTTTGATACTGTAACAGCCACAGGCTACGAAAATTCACATTTGCCGGCTGGTGTTGCCGGTTGAGTGTGGGGTTTGAGCCGATGCCTAAAAAGAAGCCGGGACGGAGGAAGACAGGGTTGGAGCAACGCGGGGAGTTTGAAGCTCAAGTTTCATCGATTCCGTTGCCGGGGTGGCATGCTCCGACGGAGCGGATGGAGGCTGAGACTCCGCATGAGCGGCTAAAGGTGCACCGGGGATTTCGGAGCCGGTTTTTGCCGGATGCGCGGGATGTGATTGTGTATTTGCCGCCGGGGTATGAGGACGATGTGCGGCGGATGTATCCGGTGCTGTATCTGCATGATGGGCAGAATCTGTTCGATCCGGCGACCTCGTATGTGAAGGGTAAGACGTGGATGGTGCGGGAGCACGCGGACGCCGCGATTGAGGCTGGCGAGGTTGAGCCGCTGGTGATTGTGGGCATCTACAACACGGGCGACCGGCGGCTGGCGGAATATACGCACGAGCGCGACTGGCAAATGGGCGGAGGCGAGGCGGACTCGTATGGGGCGCTGCTGACGCTGGAGCTGATTCCGTGGATTGCCGAGCAATATAGAGTGCGCGTGGAGAGGGAGTTTACCGGGCTGGGTGGGTCGTCGCTAGGTGGACTGGTGACGATGTACCTGGGATTGAAGAATGCGGAAAGCTTTGGGAAGCTGGCGGTGCTGTCGCCGAGCGTTTGGTGGAATCACCGGAGCATTCTGGGTGTGGTGAGCGAGCTGGGGCCACTGCTGGAGCATAGGCCGAGGGTTTGGCTGGACGCCGGGGATCATGAAGGCAGGATGACGCTGAAAGATGCGCAGGCGCTGGCGGAACGGTTGCGGGATAACGGCTGGGTGGATGATGAGACGCTGCACTTTGAGCGGATTCGTGGCGGGACGCATGACGAGGCCAGCTGGTCTACACGTGTGCGGCCGATGCTGAGGTTTTTGTTTCCGGCGAAATAGACAATTTCACGGAAAATCAGTGCAATGAGGCAGTCTCGGCGATGGGTTTGGGTGGACTGCGTCGAAGAAGGAAGGCGACGCTTCTTGTGACGGTAGACCGGTCAGTGGACTATCATGCAGAGCCAAGGATGGGGGAATCCAATGAGCGTCTCATGGCAGACGGAAACAGGCCGTCTCGAATGCCGGTGGTCCGGTATTAGAAACAACCTCCGATACAGCGCGCCGTGGATTCAAGAGCCATACGAGGTCGAAAATATAACAGCGCAAAGCCCAGACTTCGCCGCGCACAGCCCCTTTGGATCAGGGGAGTGGTTCGCGCCTTGGAATCTGCGATGGAGTCTGGCGGCCAGAGAACCCATTTACCGGCCCTGAAAGGCAATTCATACGGACCTACTACCCTGCGCTGTGAATGGTTGCTAGAACGACCGATTTCAGCGATACTTAGTTGTTGTGTCTTGTGCGGCTTACGTGTGATCGGTTGGGCTGCGCGACCGGCGGAGGGCTTTCGCGCCTATCCCCGCTTCCTTGGTAAGGATTTCCAGGCACAAACGTATTTGCAAGATTCGAAAGGACAAGCATCACTGTGGTCATGATTCGCCTGGCGCGCGTAGGCGCCACCAAGAAGCCCTATTATCGTGTGGTTGTGATTGAGAAGGATCGTGCTCGCAATGGGCGTTCGATCGAAGTGGTTGGCACGTACAACCCCCGCACTAACCCGGCAACCGTTGACTTGAAGCACGACCGCATCCAGTACTGGGTGGGCGTTGGCGCGCAGATGTCAGAGACGGTCGGGAAACTGGTGAAGAAGTTCCCGGCTGCGGCGCCCGCTGCTGCTTAAGACAACGGATTTTTTGCAAGATTTGCTTTTGCAAAGATGTAATCGTGTATGATTCCGAAAAATCCGTTCTTTTTGAGGCACTTAAGTTCCAGACAGAAATGTCATGGCAGCTTCCGAATGCTGACGGCGGAACGGAGATGCTGTTAGTATTTCGCGCAGTCAATCGAAGCTCAGATCCGGGAGCTTTGTTGTGTGGTCATCAGAGAGTGGTGTGCTTTGATGGCGTGCGAACGGGAATGGAACGGTATGCGGTTTCGTTGGGTGTATATATCACTTGAAGTGCTGGTTGGCTTTGGGGATGGAGCACGTGCATGACCCAAATGGATATGCTTTCTGTGGATGATCTGGTGCGGGAGATCGCCAAGGCCTTGGTGGACGCGCCGGAAGCGGTGGAAGTTGAAACGGTCAGCCGGGAAGAGAACACAGTTCTTCGGTTGCGCGTAGCTCCGCAGGATGTGGGCAAGGTGATCGGGAAACAGGGCCGGACCGCGCGATCGGTGCGGACTATTCTTGGCGCGGTGAGCATGAAGATGCATCACCGGTATACGCTCGATATTCTTGAAGAAGAAGACTAAGCTGCCGCCGGGTTGGCTTCTTTGACTGCGGTAGCCGCGTGATTCGACGGATCTGGATTCGGCGAGTCTGGGATGGGCGGCGCGGTCTGTTGTGTCCCGGGGTGTGACGGCGCGATGACGAGTGAGCCGCAGCAGATGGACGCGTGGGTGTGGCTGGCGCGGATTCGCAGGGCGCAAGGGCGCAAGGGCGAGGTGCTCGCCGAAGTTCTTACTGATTTTCCCGAAAAATTTGCTGAGAGAAAACGGGTCTGGTTATTGCCGGGCGAGGGCGGTCGTGTGTCTGGCGCGAAAGGCTTAACCGGCGTGGGACGGCCGCGTGAGGTGGAGCTGGTTTCGTACTGGATGCACAAAGCTGGACAGACGGGCGATGTGGTGCTGCACTTTGCCGGGGTGAATTCGATTTCGGAGGCGGACGAGTTGCGGGGGCTAATTGTGGCTATTCCGCGAGGCGAACGAGCAGCACTGGGTGAGGATGAGGTTTATGTTGGAGATCTGATCGGCTGCCGGCTGGTGGATGTTTTTGGTGGGATGGAGCGGGTTATCGGTGAGATTGAGGATGTGGACCGCGAATCTGGGCCGGTGGCGCTGCTGGTGGTGAAGGGGGCTGGCTACGGGGAGATCCTGGTTCCGTTTGCGAAGGCTTATTTGAGGCGCATCGATCTGGATGCGAAGCGGGTGGAGATGGCTTTGCCTGAGGGGCTGGTGGAGTTGAACGCGAGTTGAGAGAGAAGCAGATCCCCCTGCGGGGATGACAGACAAAAAACAAGAGCAAAGACGGTCGTATGGTAGTGCAAGCTGAGGTGGTACCCACCCTTTCGGCACAGAACGCCGAAAGAATGGGGCACCCGGAAATGCGGGCTGGAATGGTGGCGAAATTCCGATGCGATTTGAGATTCTGACCATTTTCCCGGAGTTCTTCCGGGGAATTTTCGAGCATGGAATTGTGCGCCGGGCGCAGGCTGCGGGATTGGTGGAGATTTCCATCGTCGATCTGCGGGAGTTTACGCATGACCGGCACCGGACTGTGGATGATCGTCCATTTGGCGGCGGCGAGGGAATGGTGTTGAAGCCGGAGCCGCTTGCGGCGGCGCTGGCTTCGATTGGCGTGCTACCGGTTTCCGATCGTGGCGAAGGCTCGAACGAGAGTGTGATTCTGACTTCGCCGCAGGGGCAGCGGTTTGCGCAACCTGTTGCCCGGGAACTGGCGGGGCTGGAGCGAGTGCTCCTGATCTGCGGGCGGTATGAGGGCGTGGATGAGCGGATCAATGAGATGTATTGCGACCGCGAGATTTCGATTGGAGATTATGTGCTGAGCGGCGGGGAACTGGCGGCTGCGGTGGTGGTGGATGCAGTGGCGCGGCTGGTACCGGGGGTGCTGGGAAATGAGGCTTCGAGCGAATTTGAGAGCTTTGGGGCGTCGGATACGGAGATTGATGCGGATGGGGGGGGGGTGCCACGGTCGCAGTATGGGGCGGGCGGATTGCTGGATTATCCGCATTACACACGGCCCGCGGAATGGCGGGGGATGGCGGTGCCGGAGGTGCTGATGAGCGGTGATCATGCGGCAGTGCGGAAGTGGCGGCGGGAGCAACAGCTTAAGAAGACGCTGAGGAATCGGCCGGATTTGCTGGAGAACGCGGAGTTGACGCGGGAAGATGAGGAGATTCTGACGCGATTGGGGGGAAACGTGTAGCTGTTGTTTTTTCAAGCTGAAGTCACATCATGATAGGATCTTTCTCCATGCCGAAGATCATCCGCTATCAGTTCATGGGGAATTGGTTTATTTTCTGGTTCCTTTGCATTACTGGAGTGGGTATTCCTTTGGCCATCTTGTACCTGCTGAACGGAACGCTCAGAGTAGAGCATGAGATGGCTGACCCCGAGCAATTCATTTCTGATTACAGGGCGGGCAAGCGGAATTAAGGTTGCTCCGAAGCGCGGCTAGGTGATCTATAGGTCTATGGGATCATCCATTGGAGCCAGTAGGCCTGAGCGAAGGCTATGCAGCTGATGATGGTTGCCAGCAGAAGGCTGTGGAAGAAGGCTGAACGGAGGACTTTGCCTTCCTGGCCGATGAGGCCGACGGTAGTGACTCCGACGGCTATGTTCTGGGGTGAGACCATCTTGCCGGCTACTGCTCCGCAGGTGTTGGTGGCGGCTAGCAGGATGGGGCTGAGGTGAAGCTGGTGTGCCGCGGCGACCTGCAGGTTGCCGAAGAGCAGGTTACTGGCGGTGTCGGAGCCGGATAGGAAGCAGGCGATCCAGCCTAAAAATCCACTTAAAAATGGGAACGCGGGGCCGACCTGTGCGATGGCTGCTCCTAGCGTGTAGGCCATGCCGGAGTAGTTGTAGAGGTAGGCGAGCGCGACGATGATGAGCACCGTCAGGCCGGGCTTGAGAAGTTGGCGGAAGGTTACGAGGCCGCTTGAGAAGAAGCTGCGGGCGGAGGCGCGCAGGCAGATGGCGGTGAGGATGGTAGCGACGAGCGCTGCGGTTCCGGCGGCGAATGGTTGAAAGGTATAGAGCGCGGCGTAGGGCCGGTGGTAGAGGGTGATGAGCACTCCGTTGTGCAGGTTGGGGATGGGCCAGAGGAACTGCGCGGTAGGGATGAGCTTGAGCCAGGTCCAGAGGATGACGATACCGGAGAGGAGTGCCCAGGGAAGCCAGGCGAGAAAGGATTCGCGCGCGGTGAGTGGTTGGGCTTTTGGGGCGGATTCGGCGACGGTGCTTTGCGGGCGGAGCTTGAGGAAAGCGACAGTTGCAACGATGGAGATGCAGGCGGCGAGGACATCGGCAAGGTAAGGACCGGCGAAGTTGGAGACTAAAAATTGGGTGAGTGAGAAGCTGAGGCCGGTGACGAGGGCGATGGGCCAGCGTTTGCGCAGACCGGTGCGGCCGTCTGTGACGAGGATGAGATAGGCGGGGAGCAGCAGCGAGAGGACGGGGACCTGGCGGCCAGCCATGGCGGAGAGTTGGTTGAGCGGGAGTCCGGTGACGCCGGCGAGGGCGAGGATGGGGATGCCGAGCGATCCGAAGGCGACTGGGGCGGTGTTGGCGATGAGCGCGGTGAGGACGGCGCGGCGCGCGGGGTGGCCGAGGCTGACGAGCAGGAATGCGGTCATGGCGACGGGCGCGCCGAAGCCGGCGGTGCCTTCGAGGAGCGCTCCGAAGCAAAAGGCGACGAGCAGGACCTGGACGGCGGGGTCGCCGGAGGCATGCTGCTCGATCCAGCGGCGGAGCAGGTCGAATTTGCCGGTGGCCTGGGTGAGGTTGTAGAGCCAGAGCGCGGTGAAGACGATCCAGAGGATGGGCCAGATGGCGTAGAGGACGCCATAGAGGGCGCTCCAGGCGATGAGCGGCGCTGGCATGTGCCAGAGGAATAGGACGAGTGCAGCGGCGGTGGCGAGGGCGCAGAGGGCGGAGAAGAGTCCGCTGCGGCGGAGGATGCCCATGAGGATGAGGATGACGGCGAGCGGAAGGGCAGCGGCGAGCGCAGAGAGCGGGAGCGAGCCGAGAGGGGCGATGGGCTGCGGCCAGGGATTCATGGGTGTTGGGACGAGGAACGGACGGGCGACTCCATCCTAACGCATGAGGTTGAGCTGGATCGGATGGACGGGAGGTTCTCGCTTGAATTCCCAACAGTCTCATGCTTGTTTGCGGTATAACGCCATGTTCAAATCGAGTGGTGATTGACATTCGCGATGAAAGCTCCCGCGACTGGCAGGCCGTTTTCCGGGTCATTTCATTGGCCTTTGGTCAATCGGCTGAGGCGGAACTCGTTGAAAGATTACGAGCAGCCGGTGACAGCGTGATTTCGCTCGTCGCCGAAGATGACGAAGAAGTTGTTGCCCATGTTCTGTTATCGAAAATGGATGCTCCATTCCCGGCATTGGCTCTTGCACCGGTATCGGTAATTCCCGCAAGGCAGCGCAGCGGTATTGGAACAGCTCTGATTCAGAGTGCGATTGAACGCGCCCGCAGCGAAGGCTGGAGTGCAGTCTTCGTTCTGGGTGATCCAAATTACTACAAAAGGTTCGGTTTTGAGCGGCCAGCCGCCGCAGGCTTCACGTCTCCATACGCCGGACCCCATTTCATGATGCTCAGACTCTCGCTGTCGCTCACGGTTACGACAGGTGAGCTGAAACACGCGCCTGCGTTCGCCGCCGTCGATTGAGTCAGCTGGTTTCGAGGATGCAGGCTGAGAGGCGACGGAACCGTCCATGGGAATCGCGGGACTCGGCGTGAGGAATGTTGTATCGGCTCAGGCTGCGGGCGTGTCAGGGCGGCCGAAGAAGAGGATGTACTGATCAGGGTCGCTGATTTCGAAGCCTAAGAGGTTTTCGGTGGTGATGCCGAGGGGTTTGAGGAAGATGGCGCCGTTGGTGGTGAATTCGGCGGCTAAGGCTTCGGGATCGGGGACCGAGAGGTAGGCGTCCCACTTCATGTAGTGGTGGTTGAGGTGGTTTGGCTGGGGATGCGCTTCGCGGTCGCTCTTAAGGAAGAGCATGATGTTGCCACGTTGGACGATCGCGAAGAAGGGGTTGGTTTCGGGGTCCTGATACATGACTTCGAAACCGAGGCGGTCGCGGTAGAAGGCGATGGATTGGGTGACGTCGCTGACGATGAAGCAGGGTGAGATGGAGTCGATGCGGGCTGACATGGTAGCGAATAATAGCAGGGATATGAGTTTGGAGCATTACGGAGAATCAGCGAGAGAGAGCAAAGTAATGTCCCGTTAGTATGTCGCTTGTCTAAGAAATTGCGGTGATGATGTCACGCACTCTGGCACGAGCTGCAAGTCACACCCTTATCTCCTTGCATTGAGCGGTGAAAAGCGCCAAACTATCTGTGGGTTAGGGCCTGGGTACTCCGCACTTTAGGTTTGTCCCGCTACCTGTTAGCACAGATAGCGGGCGCTGATTCTGAGGTTTAGATTAACGCGGAGGCTCAACGGAAATCTCTACCGTCTGCCCCGTCACCTTGATTGTGATCTTCAGCTTCATCAAGTGATCCCTCTTTCCCTTACGGCCTGGGCGTTGCAGCGTCTAGGCCGTCCGTGTATTTGACTCAATCCGACTTATCTTCACTCTCGTTACTGCACAAAACCTCCGCTGCCCAAGCTTCGGGCCAGTTGTGCTCACTTGCAGCACCTGCAAAAAAGTCGTTCAGCATAAAGGTTCTGTTTTTCTTCTTTCCTTCCCACTTCACATCAATCAGGAAGACTTGATTGGGCTCGATATTCAAAGCTTTTAGTTGTTTTGAAAGACCGCTAATTACTCCGGCCAACGCAACCTCCGACTTCAGGCACATTTTCTCGAGTAATTCTGTGCTTGAAATTCGCTTGTTGTCCCAAATAAACATGAGAAGCCGATGTTGAAGCTTTCCGATCCCGTTCATTACGTCCATTACTCGATCAGGAGTCCAGAACCGAAATTCTTTGTCCATCTCCTGATGAGGATCTGGGGGGAATCGAACCGAGTATTCAAGCTTGGCGCGGAGCGCAATAGCCTCTTCTGGAGTATCTGCTTCCCACTCTTCGCCATTAAATTTGAATCGGATCGCCATGGTAAAGCCTTAAGGTATACCCTTAAAATCATAGGAATACCTTAAGGCTTTGTCAAGCTAGCTAAATGCAAATTTATTAATTGAGGGGTGGTTTGTAGTTCATCCCTCTTTCTGTTTAGCAGGGCAGTTGTAGGACAGCGACTAGAAAACGGGCGCGAGGACGAATTCTCTGTTAAACTGAGAATTCTGGGTCTAGTGACTGACCGAATCAGTAGGAAAAGCAGGAACGTACTATGTCGATTCATCCCGTAATGCAGCGCCTGGCGGACAAACTGAAGCGTACGGATTTGCCGGAGTTCAAGGCTGGCGACCAGGTTCGCGTGCAAGTGAAGATCAAGGAAGGCGATAAAGAGCGCCTGCAGGCCTTTGAGGGCCTGGTAATTGCCGTGAAGAATGGGCCGCAGGGCAGCTTTACGGTGCGCAAGATGAGCTTTGGCCAGGGTGTCGAGCGTATCTTCCCCTTTAACTCGAAGGTTGTGGACAAGGTGGAAAAGATTCGCAGCTACCGGGTTCGCCGGGCGAAGCTGTTCTACATTCGCGGACTGCGTGGCAAGGCGGCGCGTATGCGCGAAGTGGGCCGCGACGCGTAAGAGGGTGTTGGCTTAGGCATCCCTAAAAGCAGATCCTTCGCTTTGCTCAGGATGACAATCTTGAGAGATATGTGAAGAGGAAAGTTCAGAGAGCCCCGGTTTTGCCGGGGCTTTTCTGCGTTTGGAGGAATGTAGCGGGTGAGTTTTCCTCTGAGTGGGTTTCTATACTGGAGTGCATGAGTCCACGGGACAAAGTTAAGCCGAAGGTTGGAAAGAAAAGCGCTGCTGTCGGCAACGGTAAGGCTGCAGGCAGGCTGAAACTGAAGCCCATTCTGGTGGAAGAGACTGTTTGCGAATGGGTGTGCGGATGGGAGTTTGAGAGGACGGCTCGGGCTGAGGGTTCGCTGCGGGTAGCAGGTGTGGATGAGGTGGGGCGTGGGCCGTTGTTTGGGCCGGTGGTGGCGGCGGCGGTGATTTTGCCTCATGATGCGGAGCTGGATGACCAGCTTGACGGGCTGAATGACTCGAAGAAGCTGACGGAAGAGGAGCGGGAGCACTTCAGCGAGCGGGTGCGGAAGGTGGCACTGGCGTGGTCTGTGGCTGAGGTGGATGTGGCGACGATTGACCGGATCAATATATTGCAGGCTTCGAAGCTGGCGATGTGTCTGGCGGTGGATTCGTTGGGACGGCAGGGATGGGGTCCGGATCATTTGCTGATTGATGGGAACCAGAAGATAGATGCGGTGTGCCGGCAGACGACGATTGTTTCGGGGGATGCGCGGAGTTTGTCGATTGCTGCGGCGAGCGTGATTGCAAAGGTACATCGGGACAGGCTGCTGTGTGAGTTGGATGTGCAGTATCCGGGGTATGGGCTGGCGCGGAATAAAGGGTATTCGACGCCGGAGCATAAAGAGGCGCTGATGAGGCTGGGGGCGACGGAGATGCATCGGCGGAGCTTTGCGCCGGTAGCGGAGCTGTTTGAGCTGGAAGTCGAGACGATTGATATCGAGATGGGGTTGTTTAAGGAGTGAGGGATGGCGGCTCCTTTGCGCCGGGTGATCTTGCTGGTAGTGGTGCTGGTGCTTGCGGGTTTCGGTTCGCTGGCGCAGCCTGCTAAGACCGCTGGCGCTGGTTTGGGATCGGTAAGTGGCAGTGTGAGCTGCTCGGACACGAATGCTCCGGCGCGGTTTGCGGTGGTGACACTGCTGCCTGTTCCGGGGGAGGGTGCGGCGAAACAACCGCAACAGACTTCGAGTGCGATTGCAACGACGGATCTGGATGGGCGCTTTGCGATGGCGCGGGTGCCGGCGGGAAAGTATTTTGTAGTGGGGCGGTTGGCCGGGTATCTGAATCCGCTGGCGGCGTTTGGTACGGATCAATTGCAAAAGATGTCGGAGGATACGCGCAAGGAACTGTTGGCTGCGATTCCGGTGGTGACGGTGCAGGCGGATCAGCCGGTGTCGATTGATGTGCGGCTGGAACATGCTGCGATGGTCGCGGGGACGGTGCTGTATGACGATGGGAGTCCGGCTGTGGGGCTGGATGTGGGTCTGATTCGCAAACGGGCGGATGGGACGCTGGAGCAGATCGAAGGGGACCTGGTGAACAATGTCAATCCGTTTGAAGGCGCGCATACGACTACGGACGATCATGGGCACTATGCGCTGATTGGATTGCCTGCGGGTGAGTATGCGGTGGTGGCTATGCTGCCGACTACGGGGATTTCGGCAGACGCGAAACTAGATGGAACGGGGACGACGCTGTCGATTGTGAGCCATGATGGGAATGCGATGGCGGTGTATTCGGGAAATGTGTTTCGCAGGCGCGATGCGAAGTTTGTGAAGCTTGGGAACGGCGATGTTGCAACGGGCACGGATATTGGTATTCCGCTGGGCGGACTGCATGTGTTGCGTGGGGTGGTGACAGCGAAGCGGGATGGGCATGCGTTGAACAAGGCGCATGTGGCGCTGCTGTATGCCGATGATCGGACGCAGATGCGTGCGGTACAGGTGGGGCAGGATGGCAGTTTTGAGTTTGGATATGTGCCGGAGGACCGGTACATTTTGCAGGTGACGGCGGGGCAGGATGTGGAGCAGGTGCAGATGCATCAGTTCAACAGCAACTACACCGATGAGAAGGTGGTGGGACGGTATGGTTCTGCTGAGTTGCCGGTGGTGGTACAGGGGGATATGAGCGGGATTGATGTGGCTTTGCCGGACGTGGCGGCTGCTGGGATGGCGCAGCAGTAATGTTGGAGTCGATAAGCAAAACACCCGATGCCTTGCGGCTATCGGGTGATCTGCGAATGAAGATAATAGATTGAAATTTAGTTGTTATAGACGGTCCAGGTGTCCATGGTGCAGACGTTGAGGCGGCGGGTTACTGCTGTGCGTCCATCGCGCAAAACTGCCTTGATGTCGAAGAGGCAGTGGCCGGAACCATCATCCATGTTGAAGTTCATGTACTGGTTGGTGTCGATGCTTTCGAAGAGACCGAGCTGGTCGGGTCCCCAGTTTCCCTGATCGACGTTGGAGACGTAGAGGTGATAGATGGGGCTGGAGGCCTCATTGATCACGCGTACTACGCGGTTTTCACCGGATTGAGCCTGGGCAGCGATCGCGCTGAAGGTGAATACGGCGATTGCCAGAAGCATTAGTTTGCGAAGAAATGTCATTTGAGTCCCCCTCCTTGTTCCGAAATTGGTTTCGGTTTGTTGCTGAGATTTGTGCGGTGGCAGCAGCTTTTGACGATGTCGTTTCAAGGCTGCAGGCCTTATGTCCGTCACTCAGAACAGCGGGGATCTGTGGGGAATTTGCGGGAAGTTTAGAAATAATTTTTGTGTGTGAGTGAGTATAGGCACTGCGAAGGGCCCACGGCTGAAGCCGTTTTTCTTTGTGCCGAGATTTCAGGGGCATGAATGCCCCTGCTCTCTCCGGTTCGCGCTTTCGCGCGAAGGTGAAGCGGATTCCCTTCGGGAATGACAGACGAGAGAAGCAAGTGCAACAGACAAAAAAGCAGATGCAAAGGCGGGTTCAAGCTTTGCGCTTCAGGCGGCTTGTGCGGTGCGGCCTTTTTGCTTTTTCCACCAGGTGAGGATGGGGCGGGCGAGGAAGAGTGCGGCCATGATGAGGGTGATCCAAAGAGGGGTGAGCACGCCGGATTTCACTTGCCACCAGTAGTGTAAGAGGCCCAGGCATACTGCGATGTAGACAAGTTTGTGAAGCTGATTCCACCGCTTTCCGCCGAGGCGGCGGATCCATCCTGTTGTCGAAGTGATGGCAAGGGGAACGAGCAGGAGCCAGGCTGCTACACCGACAGTGATGAAGCGGCGCTTGGCGATGTCATCGAGGATGGTATGAGGATCGAAGTAGGCATAGAGGCCGACGTAGGCGAGCAAGTGGATAGATGCGTAGAAGATGGCGAAAAGGCCAAAGAGACGCCGGAATTTGATGAGCCAACTCAAACGCGACCAGAGTTGACGCAGCGGGGTGATGGCGAGCGAGATGACGAGCAGGTTGAGAGCGGTGTGGCCGGTGGCGAATTCAATTTGTGCTGTGGGGTCGGGGCCGAGGTTGTTGGTGATGGAGCCCTGGACGAGGATGGCGAGGGGGATGAGGCAGCAGATCCAGGTGAGAGTTTTGAGGAGGATAAGAGCGATCTTGGACATGGGTCAGTAAGAAACAAATTCCCTTCGGGAATGACAGAAAGAAAGACAAAGGCGACTGCAAAAAGGACGTGAAATTGCAACGCTGTCTCAATAGTATTTGCGCAGGTCCATGCCGTTGTACATGGAGGCTACGAAGTCGCCGTAGCCATTGAACAGGAGTGTGTTCCTGCGCTGGGCGTAGAAGGGTTTGCCGATGACGCGTTCGGTTTTCTGGCTCCAGCGTGGGTGGTCGACGTTGGGGTTGACGTTGGAGTAGAAGCCGTATTCGTTGGCGGCCATGTCGTTCCATGTGGTGGCGGGCTGCTTGTCCACGAACTTGATGCCGACGATGGACTTGGCGGACTTGAAGCCGTATTTCCAAGGAACGATGATGCGGACGGGTGCGCCGTCCTGGTTGGGGAGCACATCGTCATAAAGGCCGAGGGTAAGCAGGGTAAGCGGGTTCATGGCTTCATCCATGCGCAGACCCTCTTTGTAGGGCCACTGGATGGTGCTCTCGGGCCACCATTTTTCGATTTTGGCGTTGAAGTAGCTGGTGAACTCAACGTACTTGGCAGATGAGAGCGGCTCGACCTGTTTGATGAGCTCTGAGAACGAGTAGCCGACCCAGGGAATGACCATGCTCCAGGCCTCGACGCAGCGGAAGCGATAGGTGCGGTCTTCGAGAGGGCGGAGCTTGAGCAGGTCGTCGATGTCGAAGGTCTTGGGGGTTTTGACGAGGCCGGAGATTTTGATGGCCCAGGGGCGCGTTGGGAGGGCTCCGGCGTTTTGGGCCGGGTCGGATTTGTTTACGCCGAACTCGTAAAAGTTGTTGTAGTGGGTGATGTCCTGAAAGCTGGTGAGCTCTTCGCCGGTAGTGGTGAGAGGGCTTTTGACGGTCTGGAGTTTACCTGCAGCGTGAACCTTTGTGGGCGGCGCGATGAGGTTGCCGATTTCTCCGGCGACTAGTGCGGTGGCGCTGGTGGCGACTGCTCCGGCGAGGAAGCTGCGGCGGTTGAGCCACTTCTCTTTAGGAGTGATCTCGGAGCTTGGGATGTCGGAGCCGGTGAGCGGGCTGGGTTTACGAATCAGCATAGAAGCAACCTCAAAAAGCAGTGAACAGGGATCAGAAAGACAACAACCCGTGCCCGAACTGTCTCTACGTATTAGACAGCAGGCCGCCAAGATGAGTTACAGAAAGGCAGGCAACAAAGGGGATTAGATTGCGTATGACAGGAAGAGATGACTTGAGTGCAAGGCTGGTCTGCGCATTAAGGTTGCAGTGCATCACCGGCAAGGATGCGGTAGAGAGTGGAACGGCTTATGCCAAGCTGCCTGGCCGCGCGTAATTTATTGCCGTGGTTGAGGTCGAGGACGAACTGGATGTGCCGATGAATGGCTGCGTCCAGGGTGATAGGAACAAGGGGTTCTGCAATCACGGAAGGCGGCGGTGAGGCAGGGACAAGGCTGAGTGCCTCCGGAGGGATGACTGCAGAAGGGCAATCGAGGATGCAGGATTCGAGAACAGAGGCCAATTCGCGGATGTTGCCGGGCCAAGAGTGTTGGATGAGATGTTGCAGCGCGCCAGGGCCGAGGGTTGCGATGGGCTGCTGGTAACGGTGACAGATGCGCTCGAGGATGGCCTGGGCGAGCGGGCCGATGGCTTCGCGATGTTCGCGCAGGGGCGGCAACACGAAACGGACTGCAGCGAGGCGGAAGGCAAGATCGGGAAGGAAATGACCGTGGCTTGCCAGGTAGAGCAGCCGGGCGTGGGATGAGGTGAGAACGAGTAAGCGCGGATTGGGCTTCGCTTCACTCTGAAGGCTCTTGAGGAAGCCGAGCAGAAGATGCTGTCCGGTGGTGGAGAGCAGGTCGATGCGGTCGAGATACAGAGTTCCGCCGATGTCGGAGATGACGGCCTCGGTTGCGAGCCATTCCCGGGCATCGCGGCGCAAAAAAGGAGCGGTGGCAAACGGGCTTTTCTGACGGAGTGTTTGGGCGAAGAGATGTTTTCCGGTTCCTGGCTCACCTTCGAGGGATGCCAGATGGAGGCGCGGAGCTACCATCTCAGCCTGAAGGAGCAGACGCCGAAGCGCTGGGCTTGCGCAGATAAAGGACTCCGGATTGGAACTGTACGGTTCCGATGTGGGCCGAATTGCGGGAACGATGGCGTGCTGAGAGTTGGGAGAGCCGTTGAGCATAAGAACCGCATTGCCGGATTACATTCCGCTCCGGCGAAGATCTGGTGAAATTGCGATACTTGGGCTTTATCGGCCAATGTCTGTAAAGACTTGAGGCGTGGAGTGATGGGCGATACGAAGCAGGAATGCTTTGCTGGAGCGGGATGGAAGATTAATCTTCCGACTCCGTCTTTTTGAAATTGTTCTGGTCGATCAGGAAACGTTTTGCACGATGAGTATAGGGCGGGCTTTCAGCCCTTTGTTGCGCGGCGGTATCTGCTACCCAGCCCTTCGGGCTGGGCTGGGATGTTGTCGGGCCTTTGGCCCTTGACCTAGCTCTGCAGACGGCTGGTGTCTCATCTGAGGATGGCTGACGAGACAAGACATCCTTCCAGAAAAAAAGACGGCGTTCGGATTGGTTGTCTCCGTTACGCCATACCCAAGTTTGTGTTAGCGGAAGCGCTTAGAGGGCTCGTCGGAGGCGATTTCACCGTCGCGGATGTGGACGACGCGGTGGGCGTACTCGGCGATGTCGGGCTCGTGGGTGACGAGGACGATGGTGTTGCCCTTGGCCTGAAGCTCGTCGAAGAGGGCCATGATTTCGACGCCGGTTTTGGAGTCGAGATTGCCGGTTGGCTCGTCGGCGAGGATGATGGAGGGACTGTTGACCAGTGCGCGGGCGATGGCGACACGCTGGCGCTGACCGCCGGAAAGCTCGTTAGGCTTATGGTGCATGCGGGTTTCGAGGTTGACGTTGCGTAGAGCTTCCTTGGCGCGTTCGATGCGTTCTGCGGCCGGGGTGCCGTTATAGATGAGCGGCAATTCGACGTTGTGGAGGGCAGTGGCGCGAGCCAGCAGGTTGAAGGTCTGGAAGACGAAGCCGATTTCCTTGTTGCGGATACGGGCCAGTTCGTCGTCGTCGAGTTCGCTGACGAGCTGGTTGTTGAGCCAATACTTGCCCTTGCTGGGGGAATCGAGGCAGCCGATCAGGTTCATAAAGGTGGACTTACCCGAGCCGGAGGGACCCATGATGGCGACGTACTCGTTTTCCTTGATGCGAAGCGAGATGCCACGCAGAGCGCTGACCTGTTGCTCCGAGCCCATGTCATAGGTCTTCCACAGGTCTTCGACGACGATCATGTCGCGCTGTGGGGTTTCCTGGGCTTGTGCCGGGGCGATCTCGGTGCTGGTCATGGTGTTAGTTGCCATCCTTGAACTTCCTTTTGGATCCGTCGTGCTTTCTTCAGTGTATCGAGTGCTCCAATCCAGCACTGCGCTGGTTTTGCGGCCTGTCTAGCGTACTCAGCCATTAAGATGCCGGGTTGGCGGCGGCTGGCTTGTCTGTGTCGCGTTTCAAGAGAGCACCGCCTTTGAGCGCGCGCAGGGTTTTGTAGGGGCCGGTGACGACTTCGTCGCCCTGCTCAAGACCGGAGACGACTTCGATATCGGTGGCGCCGGTGATGCCGGTTTTCACGGGGACGAAGACGGCGCGCAGCTTACCACCCATATTGCGAACTACATAGACACCCTGAACGGGAGCCTGTTTGGGAGTTTCGGCTGAAGCGGCTGTGGAGAGGATCGGCTTGCCGTTGGAGTCAAGCTTTTCAGGCACGGCGTTGGTCAGGGATTGGATGGGTAGCGCCAGCACGTTGGCTTTATGCGCGGTGGTGATCTTGGCGGTGGTGGAGAGACCGGGACGGAGCTCCGAATCGGGCTGATCGAGCGTGACGACGACCTTAAAATCCTTAGCTTCTTCGGTGCCAGTGGTGCTCTGGGATGTGGCGACGCCGGTGGAGCGGAGGATGGCCTGGTCTCCGACGAGAGTGACATGGCCTTTGAAAACGCGACCCGGAAGGGCATCGACTGTGATGTCGGCTGGCTGGCCGAGCTGGACGTTGACAATGTCAGTTTCGTCGACTTTAACTTCGGCCGTGATGACGCTCATGTCGGCCAGAGTCATCAGCGTAGAGCCTTCCGCGTTCTGGATGCCTTCGACGACCGTCTCGCCTTGCCGGACGGGCATGTTGGTTACGATGCCGTCAAAGGGAGCAACGGCATAAGTCCGGTTGAGCATGTCCTCATTGACCCGCTGCGTGGCGACCTGGGTTTGCATGTGTCCGCGGGCTGATTCGGTTTGCGCCTTGGCCTGGTTGAGGCCCGCGACCGATTGGTTCACTGTGGCGACATCGGTGTCGTAGGCTGCTTTCTTGGCGTCATAGTCCTGTTTCGACATTACGCCGTCCTTGTAGAGGCCCTGGGCCCGGTCCCAATCAAGCTTCTTCTGCTCGAGGTCAGCCTGGGCGTGCTCGACGTTGGCTTGAGCGGTCTTTTCGGCGGCGAGGTAGGAGTTGATGTCAGTTTTGGCTGCGTCGATGGTAGCCTTCTGGGCGTCGACGGTTGCCTGCTGCTGGACATTCTCGATGGTGGCGACAACTTCACCCTTCTTCACATGGTCGCCTTCTTTTACGTAGAAGTGGGTAACGCGCCCCAGCATCATGGCGCCGAGGTTGACGTAGTTTTTGGGCTTGATCTGGCCAGTGCCGCTAACGACAGTAGACAGGTCTCCCTTGACGACCTTGCCGGTGAGGACCTTTGTGTACCCGGATTGCGCCTTCCAGACCATAAATCCGACGAGGGAGGCGACGACGACGAGCACAAGAATGCCGATGAGAACTTTTTTCATAGCTGGTTTGCTTGCGGAAGTCTCCGCAGACAGTGTACGCAACGATCGCGCCGGGAGTTCCCAGAAAGAGCCGGAATTGGCGTCAGACGCGAGGTTTAGAGATTGGCACGAGGCTGGTGGAGGATTTGTGAAGGAGAAAAAGGATGACTTTTTAGGGGAATCAAAGTCGAACAGACACCCCCATCCTTGCCGCGTCCCTTATCCGACCTTAGAATAGGGGAATTGCAGGAGCAGGACAAACGGTTATGCAGCAGACTGTACGCACGGTTTCCGGAAGCGCATGGCGCGGGCCGGTGATGTTGGCGTTGGGACTCGGATTGCTCGGTGTCGCCCCAATGAGCGCCTTGGCTTGGGCAGGGCAGGAGCAAGCGGCCCAGCAGACAACAGGCGGGACTGCCACTGTGACAAGTGGACAAGCGGGCTCGTCGGACGGTACACGGCAGGAACTGCCAAAGCCGGAGGGGGTTGATCCGCTCAAACGGCCCTTGTCGGATAAGCAGAAGATAACCCGTCAAAAGGAGCTACATCAGGAGCTTTCGGATACCTACAAAACCTGGTTGAACCAGGATGTGGCGTACATCATCTCCGATGAGGAGAGGAAAGCGTTCAAGAACCTGAGCAATGATGAAGAGCGCGATGCTTTCATCGAGAACTTCTGGCAGCGCCGGAATCCGAACCCGGATTCACCGGAAAACGAGTACCGCGACGAACACTACCGGCGTATTGAGTATGCCAACGAGCATTTTGCGGCTGGCAAACCAGGATGGAAGACCGATCGCGGGCATATTTATATTGCGTTTGGCAAGCCAGATTCGATCGAGTCTCATCCGGCAGGCGGCAGCTATGACCGGCCGATGGACGAGGGGGGCGGCGAGACTTCGACTTTTCCGTTCGAAACATGGCACTACCGGTACCTGGAAGGCATTGGCGACAACATCGATATCGAGTTTGTAGACACCTGCATGTGCGGGGACTACCACTTTACGATCGACCGTTCGGAGAAGGACGCGCTGCTGCACGTGCCGGGAGCCGGTGAGACGCTCTACGAACAGATGGGACAGGCAAAGAAGGCGGACCGGTTCAAAGGAGGCATCGAGAACCTGGGCAATGGGCCGATGAGCGCGGGAACCGAAGGCAAGGAGTTTGACCGCATCGAACTGGCGGCCAAGCTGTTTGCGCCTCCTCCGGTTAAGTTCAAGGATCTGGAGAGCTTTATCTCCGACCACAAGCTGATTACCGGGCCGATCTTTCCGTTTGATGTGCGCACAGATTTTGTTCGCGTGACAGAAGATGCGGTTCTGGTGCCGATTACATTACAGATCAAGAACAAGGACATAACGTTTAACACCAAGGATGGTGTTGCACACGGAGTGGTGAACATTCTGGGCAAGGTTTCGACGATTACGCACAAGGTTGTCCAGACATTTGAAGATACGGTGGAAGTAGACGAGCCAGCGGAATTGCTGCAGCAGGCTATGAATCAGCAGAAGGTGTATTGGAAGGCACTGCCATTGCGTCCGGGGGTGTACCGGCTTGATATCGGCATCAAGGATGTGAATAACCCGGACCATGTGGGTATTTATTCGCAGAGCATCAGTGTTCCCAAGTTTGACGACGAGAAATTGTCGACTTCGTCACTGATTCTGGCGGATTCCATGTATAAAGTGCCGAGCCAGACAATCGGCGCGGGGAACTTTATTTTGGGCAATATGTATGTGCGTCCACGGGTAAGCCCGAATGCGGCAACTCCTGTGACGTTTCATCGCGATCAAAAGCTGAATTTCTGGATGCAGGTGTATAACCTGGGCATCGACGACAAAACGAAGAGCAATGCGGCGACGGTGACTTACGAAATCCAAGATGCAGCGTCAGATAAGGTGCTGCTGGAGACGCATGAGGACTCCAAGGACGTAAGCGCGCACAGCGATCAGTTGACAATGGATCGAACTGTACCGCTCGCGGGGCTGCAGCCAGGGAAATATAAGGTGGTTATTCGGGTAAACGACTCGATTTCGAAACAAGAGATTGCGCAGTCGGCCCCGTTTGTCGTGGAATAGAGATATCCCCCATGTAACGGCACAGCCGGGCAAAGGATCCGGCTGGCTGGATTGGTTTTTCGTTTCAGGAGAATTTCCGTATCGGAAGATGCCGAGGCGCAATTCAGCCGACAACTGTGAAGCGTAGCTCAAAACAAACCGCAGTCTCGCAACTCGTTGCAGCTTTGGCCGTGTTGGCCACGGCGGGGGTATTCAGCCTGAATGAGGCGGCATTTGCGGCCGGCGCACCAAGCAATGCGACGGTCTCAGGAGTCGTGCGGGATGTGAGCGGTGTTCCGCAGGTGGGTATTGAGGTCGATCTGCTAAGGGCAGATGCGACGGTGGTAGCGAGAGTCTTCACCAATGCGCGCGGCGCGTACAGCATTTCCTCTATTTTCCCCGGACACTATGCACTGAAGGCGGCAGGCGGAGATTTCATTCCGACGCTGAAGGAAAATCTGCGTTTGCGGGCGAAGACGGTTGTGGACCTCACGCTCAGCAATATCTACGATCTGATGCAGGTGGCTCCGCGATTGCAGCGAGCCCGCGCGAATGGACAGGACGACTGGGCGTGGACGCTGCGGTCGGCGCAGAATCGGCCGCTGCTTCGCTGGCAGGAGGACGGATCGCCAATTCTGGTATGGGACGGTTCCGTTGAGACCCGTCCGGGGGCGAACCGGAAGCAAAAGCTGAAAATAAGTGGGGCGGCTGGTAACCGGCAATTTGGCATGGGCGGCGAGGCGGTATCGGTTGCTGCACTGCGGGATGGCTCGGCTCAGCGGCGGACAGCGATGAGCGCAGAGATGGCTCCGGATGCTTCCGGTGTGATTGACGCCATGATGGGATTCCGGCAGGAGATGTCGAGTTCCGGTATCGGATCGCGCTCGATGCAGAGCCTGGTGGCTGTGATGGCCGATCCGGAGGTGATTGCCGGCGGCCAGGATGGGCTGCAGGCGGCTTCGCTGCGAACCTGGGAGTCGCTGGATCTTGGCGGGTTGCAGGCGGAAGCTGGATCGAGCCAAGTAATTGCGCGCGCTGGAGACGGATCGGAGATATTGGCTGCGCTGCCATTCGCCACGATCACGATGCAGCATGGGCAGGGCGCTCTGGCTTATCGTGTGGCGACGGCGAGAAGTGCCGATCCGACAGCCGGCGAGGAGATGCCGCAGGCGTGGTTGCCGATCCTTTCTGAGCGGAACGGGCAACTGGTGCTGGAACACGGCATGCACCAGGAGTTGGGATGGTCGACGACAACGGGACCGGCGGAGATGCAGGTGGTGATCTACGGAGACCATATCGACAATCCAATGATTGAGGGCTCGGGAAGGTTAAGCGCGGAGGCGGTTGCGGGACCCTGGCTGCTGGTGGATGGAGCCAGTGGCTTGATTCGGACTGCAGGACCCAACTATTCGTCGGCGGGAATGCTGGCTTCGGTGGAAGGGCAGCTGCCGGGACACAATCGCATCAAATTGAGCTACGCCAGTGGCGATGCTCTTGTGATGCAGGCGAGCGGGCACCCGGCGGATGTTGCGACGATTCTGCAGGGAGTGCATTCCCGGCGTGCGCAGATGTATTCCCTGGTGCTTTCTGGTACGACAGAAGGCACAGGAACGCACTGGCGAGCCAGCTATCGGTGGCAGCCCGAGTCGACGGTGACTGAGGTAGCGCCTTATGCGGTGGATGCCGCGGAGCCTTATTTGAATGTCTATATCCGGCAGCCGATCCGGATTCGCCACGAAGGGCCTGGCGGTGTTGAGGCGCTGATCGACCTGCGAAATCTGCTGGCGGAGGGCTATCAGCCTTTTCTGACGAGCGACGGGTCGCATCTCTATTTTGCACAGGCGCAGCGCAGCATCAGCGGCGGCCTGGCTTTTAACTTCTGATTCTTTCCCCGGCTCATCCGAAGCCGAGAGCAATCTTCCACAATTCAGGCCAGGGCAGGCGGGGTGGTCCGCAGAGGTAGATTTCTGCGTGGTCGTTGGACTCTTCGTTGTTCTGACCGGGTGGATAAGGGACATGCGCCGCGAGACGGCAGCCGGTGAATTGCGCTTCCCGGTCGTCGTCGCCTACGCCGAGAACGATGTTGGTGGTGGGTTGACTGGAGGGGTAAGAGCGGAGCCAGAAGGAGTTGGTGCCGGCGATCGGTGGCGGAAGGTGGTATTGAGGGCCGAGAATTTCTACGGCTCCTGCTTCGCCGTAGTTACCGAGGACGAGCCCCAAGTGGGCCTGCTGGTCAGGGGACAGAGAGTCGCGGACCTGCGCGATGGAGTGGAGCATGATGTCCCAGCCGGTTTCTTCGCGGAGGTCACCGTTGCGAGCCAGGGCGAAGCTGCGCAGCGGACCGGAATCGGCAAGCGGAACGAGGATGGCGCAGGCGTAGGCTCCGATGGCGGCGATGCTGGCGAACGCCAGTGTGGCTAGAGAGCGTCGAAGGATCGCGTGGCGGGGTGCAAGCCAGCGCTCCCAGGCGGCTGCTCCGGCAGCGAGAAGCATGGGGTAGAGCGGGGCGGTGTAGTATCCGCGGCCTTTGGCGATGGCGAAGAGGGCAAGCGTCAGGACGAAGAGCCACGCGATGGGCCGGTATGTACGGCTGCGGAAGGTACTGAAGAGGCCGACGAGCGCTATGGGAACCGCGGCGAGGTTGAAGCAGATGATGAGTTGATCGTGAAAGAAGCCACCCGTGCGGCCGATGCGGACGTCGCGGGCATGGATGTGCTGGAGGAAGCGATAGGAGATGAAGTTGTGCTGGAGTTGCCAGATGGCGTTGGGAAGCACGATGAGGAGGGTAAGGGCGACGCCGGCCCAGAACCAGCGATTGAAGAACCAGCGGCGGGCTGAGGTGAGCAGCATGGCTCCGATGAGACCGGCGATATAGAAGAGGATGGAATATTTGGTTTCGAGGCCGAAGCCGAGCGATGCGCCGATCAGCAGCCACCAGCGCGGGTTTTCGTCGCGGAGAAGGCGGATAAGAGCCCAGGATGCGAGTACCCACCAGAGATAGTCGAAGGATGAGTATTGGAATTCGGTGCCTTCGAAGAGCGGGAGCGGTGAAAGCGCGACTGCAAAAGCGGTGAGGGCTTGCGCGGTGGTTCGTCCGCCAAGATCGCGGGCCATGGCTCCAGCGATGACGATGGCTGTGGCTTGCGCCAGGACGGAAAAGAGGCGTAGGCCGGGCAGCCAGAGGCCGAAGATGGCCATGGAGAGGCGTTCGATGGCAGAGGTGAAGGGTGGATAGGCAACGAAGCCCCAGTCGAGGTGACGAGCGTCGGCGAGGAACTGGAATTCGTCGCGATGCAGACCATAGCGAGTGTTGGTAATGATGTGCAGGAGCGCGATGGCGACTGCGATGGCCAGAGTGATGCGGCTGCCGAGGACGTCCGAGTTATTTGGGGCAGCGGCGACTTGGGCAGGAGGCGGCATGAGGGGCTCCGGCTTGGATTCTAATGAGGCAGAGGAAAGTACGTGCGGTGCACATCGAAGGTTCCTTACTTGGGTGCGCCGTGTTTTTGCGGTCTTCGAATGGCGGATTCGGTATTCAAGAAATGCACAGAGGGAATTTCGATCCCGAGGGCTAAAGCGTTGTTCCAAAACCAACACACTGCTATACTCTTCTACGGGGACCTGTAGCTCAACTGGCAGAGCATTCGACTCTTAATCGACAGGTTGTGGGTTCGATTCCCACCGGGTCCACCATCTCTTCCTTCGGCATTTCTGCCGTAATTTTCTAATTGAAAATCTGAATTCTCAACTAAGGCGCAAACGGATAGCTGCCTGAATTTGTGGGAATGTTCTCGACGAGCATGTCGTCAACCAGTGGAACGACGCACTGTGGTGTTCCGGGGATCGGCATCATGCGCAGATGGGTCATTACATCTCCAGAGTTGCTTATCGCGGTTTTACCGTCGGGCCTGTTGCCGCCTGCAGGGGTTAGCATGGCTTGCCAGTTACCTTTGCCGCGGACCACCACGACAAACCCGCCGGCAGGTATGGCCAAGCGGCAGATCGCTGTCATATGGTTCCACTCCGGAAGTACGAAGTTCCCGGAACGCATGAATTCGAGAAACATTTTGCGCGGGTCGGCGGTGCTGGCCGCGGCGGTCCACATGGAATCGACAACTGATCGTTCTACCCAGCAGGCACCGAGAGTTCCAGCGGTGTAGCGGCTTTTGCTGGGATTGATAGGGTCCTGGTATTTTCCCGATCTGCCGTCATGGACTCGGTAGAGCTGGACGGGACCGCGCCATTCCTCGACAAAAACGGGATCAAGAAGGGCGTGACTTGCCGCCAGATAGGCGGAAATGCCGGTTGCGACAGTGGCAGGCGACTCAGGCGATGATCCGGGCTTACGAAACTGATTGCGGCGATAGAAGAGATTGGAATAGTGAGGGCGGGAGAGTATCTCTTCAAGCTCGCGCTTGATCCTGTGGGGATCGGGCATGGAACGCATTCCTCTCTGTCTTGTCTTGCCGCGAGGGTGGTTTCCAATGTAGCAGAAGAAGATAAAAAGGCTTTGTAATCAGATGGCGAAAGACAGGGCCATGGTCAGCAGGAGGGCGACGACGGAGATGATGGTTTCGCAGATGGACCAGGTTTTGATGGTGTCGGTGACGCTCATGTGGAAGTACTCTTTGACGAGCCAGAAGCCGCCGTCATTGACGTGCGAGAAGACGAGCGAGCCTGCGCCGGTGGCGATGGCGAGCAGTTCCGGGTGGACGCCTGCGGTATGAAATGCGATGGGCGCGACGATGGCGGCGGCGGTGGTCATGGCGACTGTTGCCGATCCGGTGGCGAGACGCATGAGGGCGGCTAGGAGCCAGGCCAGTAACAGAAGCGAGATGTGGCTGTGCAGGGCGAGAGCGATGATGACACCGGAGACACCGCTGTCCTGAAGGATGCGGCCGAAGCCGCCACCTGCGCCGACGAGGAGGGTGATGGTAGCTGTCGGAGCGAGGCTTTCGTTGCTGAATTTGAGGATGGTATCGCGATTAAAGCCGCGCATGGAGCCGAGGGTGACGAAGCTGAATAGGGCTCCGATGAGCAGGGCCATGTCGTCGTTGCCGAGCAGGCGGATGGCGGAGTTGAGGCCGGAGCCGGGGGCAGAGATGGAATCTGCCCAACTGCCGACGAGCATGAGCAAGACGGGGAGCAGGATGGTGGTGACGGTGAGGCCAAAACTCGGGAGGACGCGCTCTTTCTGGTGGCTGGCGAACTGCTCGGCCATGGGGTTTTCGTCGGCGAGCTTGATGTGAGGGGCGATGAGTTTCGCCCACAGCGGGCCGGCGACGATTGCGGTGGGGATGCCGACGAGCAGGGCGTAGAGGATGGTGCGGCCTACGTCGGCTTTGTAGGTGGTGACGGCCAGCAGTGCGGCGGGGTGCGGCGGGACGAGGCCGTGGACTACGGAGAGTCCGGCGACCATGGGCAGGCCGACGAGGATGAAGTTGGTGTTAGTGCGGCGAGCTACGGTGAAGGCGATGGGTATGAGGAGGACGAAACCGACTTCAAAAAAAGCGGGTAGGCCGACGATGAGTCCGATGAGCATCATGGCCCAGGGGATATTCTTTTCGCCGAAGATGCGGATGAGGGTAAAGGCGATCTGATCGGCGCCTCCGGACTCGGCCATCATTTTGCCGAGCATGGTGCCGAGGGCGACGACGATAGCGATGTGGCCAAGGGTGCCACCTACTCCGGCTTCAAAGGAGTGGATGATCTTGTCCGCCGGCATACCGGCAGCGGCTGCGAGTGCGAGGGCGGCGATGAACAGCGACAAAACAGGGTTGAGCTTGAAGACGGCGACGAGCAGGATCAGGCCTATGACTGAGACCAGGGCGGCGATGAGCAGAAAGAGGCTGTGTGGATCCAGCATGAAGTTGGACTAGTCCTTGGGAGATTTATAGGCTACGCACTCGATCTCTACTTTGCAGTCGACGACCATGCTGGAGACGACGCAGGCGCGGGCTGGTGGATGTTCGCCGAAATATTCGCGGAAGACGGCGTTGAAGGCAGAGAAGTCGCGCGGGTCGTCAAGCCAGACGCCGCAGCGGATGACGTGCTCTGTGCCGTAGCCTGCTTCTTTGAGAATCGCGAGCAAGTTGCGAATGGCCTGGTGCGACTGGGTGGTGATGTTGCCGGGGATAACTTCTCCGTTGAGCATGGGAACCTGGCCGGAGACGTAGAGCCAGCCGTCGGCTTCGACGGCGCGGGCGAAGGGAAGATGCTGGCCGCCGGTGCCTTTGCCGCCTTCGACGCCGTAACGCTTGATGCTCATGATTGCTCCTTGATATGAGGGATGAAATTTATTGGACCCAGGTGATCTTGCCGCGGGGGACGAAGCGTCCGCCGCGATTGCTGGTGATGCCTTGCGCAGTATATGCGAGCGAGCCATTGACCCAGACGGCGGAGATGCCGGATGAGGGTTGAATGGGGTCTTCGAAGGTTGCTTTGTCGAGGATGGTGTTTGGGTCGAAGAGGACGAGGTCGGCGTGTGAGCCTTCGCGAATGAGGCCGCGATTGGTGATGCCGAAGCGCTGCGCGGGAAGACTGGTCATCTTGCGGATGGCTTCGGGCAGGGTGAAGAGCTTTTCTTCGCGGCTGTAACGGCCTAGAACCCTGGGGAAGGTACCCCAGAGGCGCGGATGCGGACGCGGGTCGTTTGGCAGGCCATCGGAGCCGATCATGGTGGCGGGATGGCTTAGGATGCGACGCATGTCTTCTTCGGAGATGCTGTGATAGATGGCTCCGGCGGGGCGAAGCTGACGCGCGGCTTCGATTTGGCTGAGATTCCAGATAGTGGCGATTTCAGCGAGAGTTTTACCAGACATTTCCGGGTGAGGATCGCTCCAGGTGATGGTGATGCGGACGCGCTCGTCGACCTGGCGGAGGTCGAGCGTGCTGGAGCCGGCGGCGTAGGGGTAGCAGTCGCAGCCTGCCGGTTGTGATGACTGCGCGGCTTCAAGCGCGGAAAGAACTTCGGAGCTGCGGCCCCAGTTGGCGATGCCGGCGCACTTGAGATGCGAGACGATGACGGGTGCATGGTTGGCGTGGCCGATCGTGAAGGCTTCACTCATCGCTTCCAGGATGGGCTCTGTTTCCGAGCGCAGATGAGTGGTATAGACGGCGTTGGCTGCGGCGAGCGGTTCGGCGAGAGCGAGGACTTCTTCGGTGGTTGCGGAGTTGGCAGAGAGATAGGCGAGGCCGGTGCTTAGGCCGAGTGCTCCGTGATTGAGAGCGTCCTGCAATTGAGTGCGCATTGCGGCGACTTCGCCGGATGTGGCGGGGCGGTCGAGGCGGTCCATGTGGTTGTTGCGCAGGGCGGTGTGGCCGACGAGCGCGGCGACGTTGATGGATGGATGCGAGGTGTTCACGGTATCGATGTATGCAGAGAAGGTAGCGTAGCGGAAGTCGCCGGATTCGCCGAGAAGATTCATTGGATCGGGCAAGGAGCCGTGGAGATGGACGGGCGAAGCGCTTATGCCGCAGTTGCCGACGATGACAGTGGTGACGCCCTGGGAAAGCTTGGGCAGCATGGCGGGGTCTCGCAGGATGGCGATGTCGTCGTGGGTATGGGTGTCGATGAAGCCGGGGGCGAGGGTTAGGCCGTCGGCATCGACGGTGGAGCTGGATTGGTAATCGAGGCGTGGATGGATGGCGAGGATCAGGCCGTCTTTGATTGCCACGTCAGCCAGCTCTACGGGTGAGCCGCTGCCGTCGAGGATGTGTGCGTTGCGAATGAGTGTGTCGCAAGTCAGCATAGATACTCCCACAGGATAAAGGCCGGGGGCAGGATATAGGCTAGAGGCACTATGGATGGATTTGAAAAGGGCCTGGGTATTGGCGAGCGCGGGGCAGATGGGAAGTGGCCTGCGTGGAGTTTGCTGGATGAGGAATTGAGCCTGCCGACGGCGGTGCTCTATGCGGAGAAGATGGAGCATAACTTGCGGTGGATGCAGCGATTCATCGACGCGTATGGTGTGAAGCTGGCTCCGCATGGGAAGACTACGATGGCTCCGAAGCTTTTCCAAATGCAACTAGAGCATGGAGCATGGGGTATTACGCTGGCGACGGCGCAGCAGACTCTGGCGGCTTACGAGCTTGGCGTGCGGCGCGTGCTGATGGCCAATCAGCTTGTGGGCCGGGTGAATATGGAGATCGTGGCGCGTCTGCTCGAGCGCGGCGATTTTACGTATTACTGCCTTGTGGATTCGGCGGAGCAGGTGGAGTTGCTTGGGGCGTTCTTTGGCGAGCGTGGGCTGCGGATCAACGTTCTGCTCGAGATTGGTGTCGACGGTGGACGCTGCGGTGTGCGTGACGACGCGCAGATTGCAAGCGTGTTGGAAGCTTTGCAGCGATCGCAGGGCACGGTGATGCTCTGCGGGGTGGAGCTGTTCGAGGGAGTACTGAAGGTTGAAATTGATGTCTGGGCGCTGCTCGAGCGAGCTGTTGCTATTTTGCGACGGCTGCTGGAGGAGCGGAGGTTTACGGGATCACCGGTGCTGCTGACCGCTGCTGGTTCGGCCTGGTACGACGTGGTGGCGGAGATCTTTACCGCGGCAGAACTGGGGAATGCGGTCGAGATCGTATTGCGGCCGGGATGTTATGTAACGTATGACGTCGGGGCGTATCGCGAGGCGCAAACGAGGATACTGGCGAATAACCCAGTAGCGCAGGAGATGCATGGGGGGTTGGTGCCGGCGCTGCAATTGTGGGCCCATGTGCTGTCGAGGCCGGAACCGGAGACGGCGATCATCGGAATGGGAAAGAGGGATGCTTCGTTTGATTCGGGACTGCCGACTCCGGTGCTGCGGTACAGGCCGGGAATGGAGGCTCCGACTGCTGTGCCTGAGGGATGGGTGCTGACACGGATGATGGATCAGCATGCGTTTCTGTGGGTGAGCGCCGAGGATGATGTGCGCGCAGGCGATATGATTGGCTTCGATATCTCGCATCCATGCCTTACGTTTGATAAGTGGCGCGCGCTGCCGGTGGTGAATGAGCAGTATTGCGTTGTGGATGTTGTGGAGACCTATTTCTGATGGAGAGCCTGCGTCTGGCCTTCGGTGTTCAGACGTTGCAGCGCGCTTCTGCATTTGTGATGGATTGATTCTGTAGTTGATCTTTACTCCTGTTGTGGAGGCGTGTATGAGATCTTTGTCTGCTGTATTGCTTACGTTGCCGCTAATGGTCGGTGCGCAAACGCCTACGGCTACGCTGAATGCGACTCCTTCGACGGTGGCTTGGGGCTATTACTGATCAAAGGCCAAGCCTGCGCTTACGGTGCATTCAGGAGATACGGTGCGCATACAGACGCTTTCGACGTGCGGGTCGAATGATCGGCTGGAGAAAGAAGGCGTGGCGGCTGCGGATATTCCGACGTATAACGAGCCCATTTTTCAAGAGGTGAAGGATAAAGGGCCGGGCGGGCATATTTTGACGGGACCGGTTGCGATTGCGGAGGCGGAGCCGGGCGACGTGCTGGAGGTGCAGATATTGAAGATCGATATCGATGCGCCGTTTGCGTGTAATGGGTTTGGGCCGGGACGAGGATTTCTGCCGAATGATTATCCGTATGGAAAGACGAAGATTATTCCGCTGGATCGCGAACGGATGATGGCGAAGTTTGCGCCGGGGATTGAGATACCGCTGCATCCGTTCTTTGGCAGTATGGGGGTTGCTCCGCCGGAAGGTGCGGGACGGATCGACAGTGCGCCGCCGTGGATGCATGCGGGGAATATGGACAACAAGGAGCTTGTGGCGGGGACGACGCTTTATATCCCGGTGCATGCGCCGGGTGCTTTGTTTGAGGTAGGGGATGGGCATGCGGGGCAAGGGAATGGCGAGGTCGATATCACGGCGATGGAGACGTTTCTGACGGGAACGTTTCGCTTTGTGGTGCACAAGGACCAGCATCTGCTGTGGCCGCGCGCGGAGACTCCGAAGTATTACATCAGCATGGGATTTTCGCCGGACCTGAAAGAGGCGACAACGCTGGCGGTACGGGACATGATTAATTTTCTGGTGGAAGAGAAGCATTTGAGCCGGGATGAGGCTTACATGCTCACGAGCGTGGCTGTGGACGTGGATATTACGCAGCTCGTGGATGGGAACGTGGGAGTGCATGCGATGTGTCCGAAGAATATTTTTGTGAAGCAATAAGAAGTGGCAGGTTCTCGCAGCGGGGCTCAAATTGAGTGTGTAAAGTGGATAGTGCTTAGAGTCGGGGACAAACCGCGCTCGAAAAGGTAACGTTTCCATTCAGGGATTTCTGGAGGTTGCAAGTGAAAGTAGCCGTAGCTTTTCTAACCGGTTGTATGGCGGCTGGGCTGTGCGTGAGCACAGCAATGGGGCAGGAGCGTGCACCGGCAACGCCGCTGATTGCGCATGATCCGTATTTCAGCGTGTGGTCGTTCTCGAATGATCTGACTGGATCGAACACGGTGCATTGGACAGGGCACGAGCAGCCGATTGCCGGAATTGCGCAGATCGATGGCAAGGCGTATCGGTTCATGGGGCGCGATCCGGATAATGTTCCGGCGATGCAGCAGGTGGAAAGCAAGATTACGGCTACGCACACGCGCTATGTATTCAAGCAGAGTGGAGTGGAGCTGGATCTGACGTTCTTTACGCCCGCGATGATGGATGATTTGGATGTACTGTCGCGGCCGGTGACATATGTGACGTGGAGCGCTAAGTCGATCGACGGGGCGGGGCACCAGGTGTCAGTGCTGATCGATGTCGATCCGGTGATTGCGGTGAATGATCGCGGAGAGAAGGTGGTTACAACGCGTAACCAGACTTCATCGCTGAATGTGTTGTCGGTTGGATCGAGAGATCAGGAGATTCTGAACCGGTCTGGCGATAATCTGCGCATTGACTGGGGCTATTTTCATCTGGCTGTGCCGAAGGATGAGCAGGCCATGACGGCTGTTGCGGCGCATACCGTCGATGACTTTGTGAAGGATCGTACGCTGCCGGCGAACGATTCGATTGGATTGCCGGAGGCAGCGCGGGATGATGTGGCGCATCTGGCTGTTGCGACGGATCTGGGTTCGGTGAATGCGACTCCGGTAGAGCGCCATGTATTGGTTTCGTATGCGGATGGGTTCTCGATTCAGTATCTGGAGCGGAATCTGCGGCCTTACTGGCAGCGCAATCACAAGACTGTCGCGGCGATGCTGGACGAGGCTGCTGCGCAGTATGGAGAACTGGAGCAGAAGGGCGCGAAGTTCGACAGCGAGTTTGAAGCGGACATGACGAAGGCCGGTGGCGAGCACTATGCGTGGATTGCGACGCTGGCGTACCGGCAGGCGATTGCAGCGCATAAGCTGGCGGCGGATGTGTCGGGCGAGCCGATGTTGTTTCCGAAGGAGAACTTCTCGAATGGATGTATCTCTACAGTGGATGTGATCTATCCATCAGCGCCGATCTTTTTGTTCTTCCAGCCGAAGCTGGTAGAAGCGCTGCTGTTACCGGTGCTCGAATATTCATCTCTGGCGCGATGGAAGTTTCCGTTTGCGCCGCATGATCTGGGGCAATATCCGCTCGCCAATGGACAGGTGTATGGCGGCGGCGAGAGGACGGAAGACGATCAGATGCCGGTGGAAGAGAGCGGCAACATGATCATCCTGGTGGATGCGCTGGCGCGGGCGCAGGGCAATGCGCACCTGGCTGAGAAGTACTGGCCGCAGCTAACGAAGTGGGCTGACTTTCTTAAGGCGAAAGGGCTTGATCCGGAGAATCAGTTGACGACAGATGACTTTGCAGGGCATGTGGCGCATAACGCGAATCTGTCGGTAAAGGCGATTGATGCGCTGGCTGCGTATGCGGATCTGGCCAAGATGCTGAAGCATGAAGATGTTGCGAAGGAGTATCGCGCGACGGCGGAGAGCATGGCGCAGAAGTGGGTTGGCATGGCGCAGGAGGGCGATCACTACAAGCTGGCGTTCAACAGTCCGGGAACGTGGAGCCAGAAATACAACCTGGTTTGGGATGAGGTGCTGGATTATCACCTGTTCCCGAATAAGGTGCGCGATACAGAGATTGCCTATTACCTGACGAAGCTGAACCAATATGGATTGCCGCTGGATAGCCGCAAGGATTACACGAAGCTGGACTGGACGATCTGGACGGCTACGATGGCGTCTTCGCCGGATCAGTTCAAGCAGATCATCGATCCTGTGTACAAGTGGACGAATGAGACGACGACACGTGTGCCGTTGACGGATTGGTATGACACGAAGAACGGGAAGCAGATCGGGTTCCAGGCGCGCAGTGTTGTTGGCGGTGTGTTCATCAAGGCGCTGGCGGATAAGGAGCTGACGGCGAAGTGGAGGGAGAAGGCTGGGCACTAACGGCAAGCTCGCCTCAGGGCCTGAAGGCCGATTCCTTGAAGTGAGCGGAAGTGCCGGGGATGAATCCCGGCCTACCAGTTCAACCAAACCTTTGAGAAGTAACGACGGCCACCCTTTGCAGGGATGGCCGTCGTGTTTTTGAGGGTTTTTTATTTGGTGTCTGGAAGGGCGAAGGCTATGTATTCGCCGCCTGAGGGGACTTTAGGATCCCGGCCACCACCCGCTGCGATGACTACGTATTGCTTGCCGTCGATTTCATAAGTGGCTGGGGTTGCAGTGGCGGAGTAGGGGAGTGTGGTTTCCCATAGGAGATGGCCGGTACGGCTGTCGAATGCGCGGAATTTGCGATCGTAGCAAGTGGCTCCGATGAAGAGAAGGTTGCTCGCGGTGATGATGGGGCCACCGTAATTTTCTGAACCGGTGCTGGTCATGCCCTTGGCGGCCAGATCGGGATAGGCTAGACCTGGGTATTCGCCGAGAGGAATCTGCCAAAGGTATTTGCCGGTATTGAGATCGATGGCGCTGAGTGTGCCCCAGGGCGGGGCAATGGCTGGGTAGCCGTCCTGATCGAGAAATTTGCGATAACCGGTGAAGCGGTAGCGAAGGGGATTCTCTTCTGCGTTGGTTGCTGTAGCCGGTTCGGATGAAATGCCGAGATATTGGAGGAGAGCTTTGAGCTCTTCTCCGTCGAGGGTTGGGAATGCCGGCATGGGCGGCTTGCCATGATGAATGAGAGCTGCGACCTCGGCACTGGTTTTGCGTGCGCCAACGCCTCTGAGAGATGGGAAGGATGGAGCGATCCCTTGCATATCGCTGCCGTGGCATACGGCGCAGTGTGCAGCGTAGCTTTTTGCACCGACAGCATTGGTTTGCGGGGATTGATTCGTTGAGGCGCTCATTTCCTGCTTACTGCTCTGGTTTGCGTCTCCAGATTTCAGGTAGTCGAGAAGTGTGACGATGTGAGCGTCATCGATCATGGGGAAGGATGGCATGCGGCCTTTGCCCTGATGGATGGTGTTGATGATGTCGTTGTCGGAGAGGCGCTTGTTTACGTCGATGAGCGATGGGAATGCAGGTGGCGAGCCTTGACGTCGGTCGCCATGGCAGACGCTGCAGAGAGTGTCGTATGTGTGTTTGCCGGGACCGCCTTCGTCTGTGTTTTCAATGAGGCCACCTGTCCATGCCATTTCATTGGCGTTGACGTAGAGGATGCCACGTTTCACATCGACGGCTGGTCCACCCCATTCGGCACCTCCATCGAAGCCGGGAAAAACGACGGTCTGCTGACCGACGGCGAGAGGAATGAACTGGCCATTGCTGCGGAAGGTACGGAACTGATCGAGGGCGTATTTGTGCGCTTCCGGCGTGCGGTTGGTGAGCATGTCTTCAGTGAGGCGCTGGCGGGCGTATGGCGCAGGCAGAGTAGGTTTGGGCTGGGTGGGTGAGGCGACTTCGCCAGGGACGGTGCTGGGGGGATAGGGAAGTTCTTCGATCGGGAAGAGCGGCTGGCCTGTGACGCGGTTGAAGAGGTAGAGGTAGCCCTGTTTTGTGGTTTGAGCGATGGTGTCTACTTGCTTGCCGTCGTGGTTGATGGTGACGAGAGCAGGGCGAGATGGGAAGTCGCGATCCCACATGTCATGGTGCACGTCCTGGAAGTGCCAGAGGCGTTTGCCGGTGGAGGCGTCGAGTGCGAGGAGGGTGTTGGCGAAGAGATCGTTGCCGACGCGGTCTGCGCCGTAAAAGTCGTCGACGGCAGAGCCGGTGGGGACATAGAGGATGCCGCGCTCGGGATCGAGCGACATGCCGGCCCAGTTGTTGGCCGCGCCTGCGGTAAGCCAGGCATCTTTGGGCCAGGTTTCATAGCCGTATTCGCCGGGATGCGGAATAGTGTGGAAGGCCCAGCGTAGTGCTCCGGTATGGACGTCGAAGGCGCGGACATCACCCGGCGGCGCAGGATGGGTTTCGGGGTTGCGTCCGCCGACGATGATGAGGTCTTTGTAGATGATGCCGGGCGAGGTGAGGACGATGGATTGCTTTGTGTAGTCGCCGCGGAGGTTTTTGCGGAGGTCGATGCGGCCGTTTTCGCCGAAGGATGCGATTGGATTGCCGGTGGCTGGATCGAGGCAGTAGAGGAAGTTCATGACGCCGACGAAGAGACGGCTTTCTGTGCCCTGTGACCACCAGGTGAGGCCGCGGCCGGGCTGCGTGCCTTTGACACCTGAGTCAAATTGCCAAAGCTGTTTACCAGTGACTGCGTCGAGGGCAAAGATCTTTTGCGACGGAGTGATGCCATAGAGGACGCGGCCGATGATGAGCGGGGTGGTCTGCAAACCGCCGGTCTCGTGTGTGTCAAAGGTCCATGCAACTTTGAGTTTGGTGACGTTGCGCTGATTGATTTGTGTGAGCGGAGAGTAGTGGTCGCCTTCGAGTTGTCCGCCGTAGACGGGCCAGTCGGAAGGGGAATGTGATTGAACGGCGTGGACTGCAGGTAATGGTGCAAAGCCATCGGCTGTGAACAGCAAGGCTGGAAGAAGAACAAGCAAAGGACGCACGCAGTTGAGATTCATCTGACAGGCGCGACCTCTTCTGGATTTGAATGCAATGCGAAAGCTGGAAATTGCATGCATCCCTTATACGCTCCTTGGGTGGCCCTTACGCGTCTCTTATGGCCCCAATGGTGAGATCGGAAGAGTGCAATTCGGTGGCGGTGCAAGCTCCTGCTTCAGCTGCTGGAAGATGTCCGGTAAAAACTTTGCGGGAGCTGATTTTGTACCGTCTCGTTGCGGAGGAAGCAGGCGTAGTGCGATTGTCTCGCGAATCGAAACGCACGTCATGCAGCTTTACCGCGGTGCAAGATCAGGTGCTCAGCGGAAGAGAGTTTTCCGGGGTGAGCCGGAGAGAGAGTGTTGTTCCTTGAAGCCGGGATTATTGAGAGGTCTTTTTTTATCTGGTTTGATCGTGATTTTTGCCGCAGGTGCGATTTCATTAAGGGGGCAAACCAAAGCTGATGGGAGTGGGAAGGCAGATGAGGCCGCCGCAGATGTCTCGGCATCGAGTGAGTTGCCGGCGTTAACGGATGGGAGTGATAGGTCGGTTCCAACCGCTCCTTTTTTCAAGCCAACGGATGGCTTTTTTACGCGATGGGGGAAGGCTTATTTAGCGGACTGGACGGGAACAGCGCCGAGCGATCCGAATGCACCGCAACGACGCGGGACGCCGGCCCCAATCAGCTCTCCACCGTTTCCCGCGTCGGATTATCCGATTGGTGGAACGCAGGTAATTGGCGCTCCTGACACGCAAACTTACATGCTGCAGCAGGCGATCGATAAAGACCCTGTGCATTTGAGCAAGGTCAAGTGGTATGGATGGATTTCGGTTGGGGCGAATGGCTCGACGAACAACCGTGGCAATGCAGGCAAGGGGATTCCCGCGAATCTGCCATCGGCATACGACGAGTTTCCTAATATGGTCGTTCTGGATCAGTTGGCCCTTTACACAGAGAAGCTTGCTAATACAGTGCAGCGGGATCATTTCGACTGGGGATTCCGGATCACGAACCTTTACGGACAGGATTACCGGTTCACCACCAGTCATGGCATTTTCAGCCAGCAGTTGCTGGTGAAGAATGCGCAGTATGGATATGATCCAGTGATGTTTTACGTGGATCTGTATTTCCCGAAACTTGGGCAGGGGTCGGATCTGCGCATCGGGCGCTACATCTCGCTACCGGATATCGAAGCACAGCTTGCTCCTAACAACTACACCTATTCGCACTCGATTTTGTATACGTATGACTGCTATACGCAGTTGGGCGCAAACCTGACGACGAAGATAGACGATCACTGGACGATCCAGGCGGGTATTTCCCCGGGGTGCGATACTGCTCCGTGGACCACGGACGCCAAAGTCACGGGGAACGGATGCCTTGTATACACATGGCACAACGGTGGAGACGCACTGAATACATGCGCCAATAGCATCAATGATGCGAAATACGCCTATAACAATCTTTCGGCGTACTACGAGACCTGGTATCACAAGATCAACGAGCACTGGCACACGGACACTGAGGCCTGGTATCAGTACATGCGGGATACGCCCAATATGTACTGGTACAACACGGGTGTTCCGAATGGTCCGCTGTCGATGTTTCAATCGCCGACTCCATGGCCTGAACACAACGGAGCCGGATCTACTTTGAACTTCGGCGCTGTTTGCGAAGATCCACGGTTGCCGGCATCGCAGCAGTCGGCACGCTGCCTTGCGAATGAGTGGGCGGTCACCAACTATGTCGAGCATGATTTCTGGAATCACCGGGCGTCGCTCAACATCCGGAATGAAGTTGTGGATGATATGAAGGGACAGCGCACTGGAACTCCAGGAGTGTTTGAGGAGCACATGGTGGGCTTCGATTTCTGGACGGGATCGACAGTGACGTTCCGGCCTGAGCTGAGCTATACGCACAGCTACAGTCCATATGGATTGAGGGCTCTGGATATCAATCCGGGGGCGAGCGTGGCGGCTCTCTCGAATTTGACTGTTGGCGAAACGGCGCAGCAAGCGATGCGGGCTATCGGCGCCAAGACTCAGTCGCTTACGCTCGCTGCCGACCTGATCTGGCATTTCTAGCGAAAGCCGGACTGCCCATCACACGAAAGTACCAGAGTTAATATCACTTAGGCGTTGAGGATTGTATTACTGAGAGGTATTCTGAATAAGCCAAGAAAGAATGCAGCTCGCACTGGCAACCGGCAATTGACGGCGATGCGTCGTTAAAGAGCCGGTTGTAGTGTCTTCGGGCTTAGAAATATAGAAAGGCGCTAAGGGCACCTGGCCGGTTGCCTGGGCGTGATGGCGAAGCTGGTATGAAGCCATTGAGCGAAGGGTTGAAGATCGTAAGCCCGGAGAACGTTGAGTTTTCCAAGAGATCACCTGTGCGCTCTGGAGACGCTTCGCAGGAACCTGAAGGCAATCCCGAGCAATTGATGGAATTGCTGGGCGATATGGACAACCTGAAGGTTGAGATTCAGGAGAGAATTCGTCGAATGGAGGCGGTCAAGCAGGCAAAGTCCGTGCTGCTGGAAGATGCTGTGCGAACCGAAGCGCTTAGTAAGAAGCTTGCCCAGTTTGGGAAGGTTATGAGTGGAGCACAGTTGGGGTTTCTGGCGGGATTGGAAGAGGGGCTGGAACTTGGGCCGCCGCGTATTCCGCCACGGGAAGAGCGCGGCGATATCGACGCACTCTCCATGGCTAGAGCGACAGTCGAGAGCATAGCGCTTCCGTGGCCTAAGCCCGACGATATCGAAAAGGGAGATGACGAGACGGTTCCAAGCAGGGCAGATTCCGTTTCCGATGCCGCCGCGGGTGAGCGTGCGGTACATTTTGTGGCGCCTGCCGAGTTGGACGGGCGTTTTGCGGAGCTTTCTGCGCGTATCTCTGGGGCGGAGAACTCGTGGCAAAGTCAGCGGGATGAGTTTGAGCAAATCGCCTCAGCGGTACAGGGCCGTCTGGAGAGCATCCAGCAGAGCGTAGCGGAGTTTGAGAGACAGGAGCAAACAGATCGCCAGGAGTTGCAGGCTCTTCAAGAGGTTGTGCGGCAGGCGATTGAAGCGCTGGAAGATCGCATAGCTCACGCAGAGGAGAGTTTGCGGCGATCGGAGCACGCAGAGATAGAAGCCAGGAAGCTGCTGGAGGAGTCAACGGCGCAGTTGCACCAGGCTCTCGAGTCTGGGAGGGAATCGACAGCGAAGATTCTGGCTGCGGAGGCATCCTCAAAATCTGCGATGGAATCGGCTGCGCAGCGGGTGCACGAGGCAGAGCTGTTCTGGAAGCAGCGAGATAACTCGACCCTTGACTCAAAGAAACAGCTTGACCAGGCGACGTTTGCACTGACCCAGGCGCATGCGAAGGAAGAGTCGGCGACTGCGGATCTCATATCGGCCCGGCAGGAGCTGATGACTGCTTATCAATTCGCGGCCGTGGCAGCGCAGCGCAGATTGGACGCTTCGGAGTTTTTCCGGAAGGCGGCTTTCTGGGCAGTGCTTGGAACGGCATTTTCCTGGATCGGAATGGTTTGGACGGCCTGGTTCTCTGTTCGCGGATGGCTGCCGGTGTGGGCGCCGGCTGCTGCGACACTGATAATCGTCGCGCTTGCAGTTTCGTTCAGCAAGCGACGTAAGCAGGAAGCTCAGGGCGATTAGCGGTCCCGGCTTACGAGTTGCGCAATGTGCGTGCTGGATCGACTGTAGCGGCGCGCAAGGCGGGGATAAGGCTTGCCATTGACGAGACTGCGATTAGAAGCAGGCTCATTCCAAGAAAAGTCAGAGGGTCCAGAGGCTTCACGCCGTAGAGCAAACCAGCCATGGTTTTCGTAAGAGCCGTGGCAGTGAAGAGTCCGGCACCTAGGCCCAGCGACACCATCGTGAGTCCACGAGACAACATAAGGCTAAGGATGCTGGCTCGCGGCGCGCCGAGGGCCATGCGCAGTCCCAACTCCGGTGTACGCAACGCGACCATGTAGCTGAGCGCCGCGTAGAGGCCTAGTCCTGTGAGGGCGAGTGCAATGAAGGCGAAGGCGGTCAGCAGAGTAGTCTGAAATCGCTGCTGGGCTGTGGTGCGAGCCAGATCTTCGCGATAGCTCTGAAAACGATAGACGGGTAGGGTTCGGTCCATCCGCGCTACTTCTGCACGAACTAAGTTGTAATAACGGCTGGGATCTCCTGATATGCGAAGTGCGATGTTCGGTGTAGCAACCGGAGCCTGCTCAAATGGAATGTAGTATTCGGGCCGGTCTGCTTCGGTGGGGCTGGCGCGCTTGACATTACCGACGACGCCAACGATTTCTCGTGCGGGCGGTGTATCACCGATGCCGAGGCCGGAAGTCATGTGCTGGCCGATGGGATTTGCACCGGGAAAGAAGCGGCGTGCGAAGGCTTCATTGACAATGACGACGGGTCGTCCGTTGGCGTTATTTTCTGATTCAAGGAAGAAGCGGCCTTGTTTGAGAGGAATGCGGAGCGCCTGGAAATAGTTCAGCTCAACTAATGAGACACGTGCGCTTGGTTCTTCTCCCGCAGGCGTAGGACGGCCTGCGATGGTGAAGGAGATGTTGATATCCCCTTGCGTGAGAGGCAGCGGGAAAGCAGCGGTGGCGGCCTTGACACCTTGAAGAGATTGCAGGCGAGCAAGGAGTTCATGAATGAACTGGCCTTGTTTTTCAAGACTCATGTGTCGTGTCGGGATAGAAATACGGAAAGAAAGCATCTGGTCCGGGTCGAAGCCGGGATCGATGCGAAGAGTACGATCGAAGCTGCGAATCAACAGGCCGGCAGCAATCAGCAGGACGAGCCCTACGGCTGTCTGGGTTACGACGAGCACGCTTTGCAGGCGGAAGTGACGGCGTCCAGCAAAGCCACCGCGTGCCACATCTCCGAGGGATTGTGCTGGGTCCTGACGCGAGGCCTGCCACGCAGGAAGAACACCGAAGAGTGTGCCGGTGAGTAAGGACACACCAATCGCGAAGAGAAAGACTTCGGAATTCGCGGAGATTTCGGAGGCGCGTGGCAGATTGGCCGGTAGAAACGCCGGTAGAAATCTAAGAACAACGGAGGTGATGGCGAGACCGATGAAGCCGCCGGCGAGTGCCAGCGTGAGCGATTCCATCATGAGTTGACGAAGGATCGTTACTCTGGATGCGCCGATGGCGGAGCGGATCGCAAATTCATTACGACGCAAGCTGGTGCGGGTCAAGAGTAGTCCAGCGACATTGGCGCAGACTATGAGAAGCAGGCAAGCTACCGCGGAGAACAGAATACGGAGCGGAGTTTGGACGTTGCCGACGAGATCCTGCAACTGTGGCACGACGCTGACGGAGGTCTCTTTCGCGTTGTTATCTGGATAGCGGGCTGCCAGTTGCTGCGCAATGGTATCCATGTCGGCTTTTGCCTGTGAGGCTGTGATGCCGGGACGCAGACGGCCGACGATGGAGAGTTGATTGTAACCGCGTTGCTGCATCGAGGGATTCGAGCCTTCAGCGTCGCGTCCGGTATTGAGCCAGAGTGCTGCGGGATTATTCGATACTGGGAAACTGAAGCCAGCAGGCATGACACCGATGACGGTGCACTGTGCGTCATTGAGCAGGATAGTGCGACCAACGATGGAGGGATCGGCAGAAAAGTTGGTACGCCAGAAATCGTAGCTGAGGACGACGGTTCGTGTGCCGGCCTGCTCATCGGCGGGTTGAAAGTCGCGGCCAAGTTGCGGCAGGACGCCGAGAGTTGCAAAGAAACCCGCAGACGCTTCGGCACCGTTGATGCGTTGCGCTGAAACACCGGATCGTGCTGCGAAGACCAAGCCTCCAGTCTGGTAGGCGGCCATAGAAGAGAAGCTCTTATTCAAGCTGCGCCAGTCATAGAAATTGGGATAAGAGGTGTCGTTGGGCACGACGCCTGCACCACGGCTGTTGTCCGGGCTGTCGACTCGTTCGAGTGTTTGTAGCGAGATCAGCTTGTCCGCTTCGGGAAAAGGCAGTGGGCGCAGTAAAACTGCATCGACAAGGCTGAAGATGGTGGTAGTGGCAGCGATGCCCAGAGCGATGGTTGCGATGACGATTGTGGCAAAACCAGACGAACGGCGAAGCTGGCGCAACGCAAAACGCAGATCATAGAGGACGGCTTGCACATTTTCCTCCCGGCACGCACAAACGATTGCTGCAAGTAGAAGCCCTCGTTTGCGCTTGCAGAATCAGAGACTTATGGTGCGCAAGCGAGGATTTCTGTTCAGAAACGAAAAGCCTCTGTCCATTTTGAGACAGAGGCTTTAGAGATCAATCAAAGAAATTGACGTTGTGTTGAGGGGATCGAAAAATCAGTGGGATAGTGCTGATTCTATCGCAGAGATCACTTCTGGCGAATCTGGAGTCACCTTGGGCTCAAAACGAGCGACCGGGTTCCCGTTGCGGTCGAAGAGGAACTTGGTGAAGTTCCATTGGATTTCGCCGCCGAATTTGGGGTCTTCCTCTGTGCTGGTGAGGAACTGGTAGAGCGGGGTCTTGTCATCTCCTTTTACAGAGAGCTTGGACATCATTGGGAAAGAAACGTTGTATTTGCGGGTGCAGAAGGTCTTGATTTCCTCGTTGGTTCCTGGTTCCTGACCGGCGAAATTGTTGGCTGGAACGCCGACGATGACCAAGCCGCGATTCTTGTACTTTTCATAGACAGATTCGAGCGCCGTGTACTGCGGAGTGAATCCGCAGCGGCTGGCTACGTTGACCAGCAGGACAACTTTGCCGTGATAACCGGAAAGCGGAGTAGGCTGCCCATCGATGGATTTGAGCGTGAAGTCGTAGATGCTTTTGGGAGCAGCAGAGGCGGCTATAGCGCAGGATAGGGCGAGAGACGCGGCAAACTGAAAAACGCGGCGAGTGGGAAGTGAGATTCGCATGATGTCTCCGTGAGTGGGTGGGTGTTGATGGATGGGGAAGAGGTTTGCGCAGAATTCAGATTGCTATGTACCGGCGATGATAACGGATTTTTGGTTGACCTCAAGAAGATGGGAGACTGATCAGAAAAGTTACAGCAGACGAAACATTCGATTGCAGCGTCCAGAGAGGAGGATCAATTAGGATGAGTGGGTATGGCGGGGATTGCCGTGGTGACCATTTCGGATCGATGCGCTGGGGGCATGCGGGAAGATAGATCCGGACCTGCGGTGGCGACGCTCTTGCAGCAGCTTTGGCCGGACGAGACTATTGGGCGGGGGCTGGTTCCTGACGACGAAGAAGCCATCGTAACTTTACTGAGTGAACTATGCCATCAGGAATACCAATTGGTGGTGACGGTAGGCGGCACGGGATTGGGACCGAGGGACATTACGCCCGAAGCGACACGCAGGGTAATTGAGCGGGAGGTTCCGGGATTGCCGGAAGCGATGCGGACTTTTTGCGCACCATCCTATAAATTTGCGTGGTTGAGCCGTGCCATTGCAGGGTTGAAGGGAAAGACTTTAATTGTGAATGTGCCGGGAAGCGAAAATGGTGCGAAAGAAAGCGTGCAGGCGATTTTGCCGCTACTGAGTCATGCCCTGGAGATCACCTCTGGTGGCACGGAACATCCCAAGAGGGGATAGGCAATCACTCGACTGGTGAGGTGATGGCACGAAAGAAGAATGGTTGCTCCAGAGGGATCTGGATACTCTTGGTTTGTAACCGGATCAGTTTTCGGGGGAGGGCTGGTTCGGGTTGCAACCGGGGAGCCCAGGCTTTGGAGATAAGTCCTGGGCTCTCGGTGTGTATGGGCGCTTTGGCTTCAAGTGATTCCTAAAAGGAATGAGGAAACGATGAAGGGAATTCTTCTCGCCGGAGGTTCGGCGACGCGGCTGTATCCGGTAACACATGTTATTTCGAAGCAGCTGTTGCCGGTGTACGACAAGCCCATGATTTACTATCCGCTTTCGGCTCTGATGCTGGCGGGTATTCAGGAAGTTCTGATCATTTCGACACCGCGCGATACGCCGAGTTTTCAGGCGTTGCTGGGAGACGGCAACCAGTGGGGGATGAAGCTAAGCTATGCGGTGCAGCCCAAGCCTGAGGGGCTGGCGCAGGCGTTCGTCATCGGCCGTGAGTTTATCGGCAATGACAATTGCGCGCTGGTGCTGGGGGACAACATCTTTCACGGACAGACGCTGGGGAATCTGTTATCTGCTGCGGCGAAACGCAGCGAGGGAGCGACGGTGTTTGCTTATCCGGTGACCGATCCTGAGCGTTATGGTGTGGTGGAGTTCGGTTCGGATGGCCGCGCAATCAGCATTGAAGAGAAGCCGGCAAAACCGAAGTCGCGTTATGCGGTGACAGGTATTTATTTCTATGACTCCTCGGTTGTGGAAGTGGCTGCGGGGTTGAAGCCTTCGCCGCGCGGGGAACTCGAGATCACTGATGTAAACCGGCACTATCTGAATGCAGGCACATTGCACGTCGAAGTAATGGGGCGCGGCATGGCATGGCTCGACACCGGCACGCACGACTCGCTGTTTGAGGCGGGTCTATTTATCAAGACCATTGAGCAACGGCAGGGATTGAAGGTTGCCTGCCCGGAAGAGATTGCGTACCGGCGTGGATGGATCGACGCCGAGCGGCTGAAAGAGCTTGGCAGCCGTGCGCAAAAGAGCGGTTACGGAGAGTATGTCTTGTCATTGCTGAATGAGCCGTTTGTGCAAGGTGGTGGATTGCTGTGAATGTAATCGAGACATCGCTGCCTGGCGTGATCGTGATTGAACCGCGCGTATTTCGCGATGATCGCGGATATTTTTTCGAGACATTTAACCTGGCGAAGATAGTGGAGTTTGGGCTTCCTAACCAGTGGAAGCAGGACAACTTTTCTGTATCGAAGAAGAATGTGATTCGCGGCATTCATTATCAGATTGGCGAGCCGCAGGGGAAACTGGTGCGTGTGGCATCAGGCGCGGTGCTGGATGTGATTGTGGATCTGCGTAAAAGCTCGCCGACATTTGGCAAACACACAACTGTCGAACTCAGTGCTGACAATCTGCGGATGGTATGGATTCCGGTTGGTTTCGGGCATGGGTTCGCCGCGCTTACGGATAATGTTGGTTTGAGTTACAAGGTGACGGATTATTACTCGCCGAAGGCAGAACGCACAGTGTTGTGGAATGATCCGGCGTTGGAGATTGACTGGCATGTCGGGCCAGAAGACGCGATTCTTTCGGTGAAGGATCAGGCAGGGTTGCGGTTGGCCGATGCTGAGGTTTTTGACTGATGCCGCGAATTTTGTTGCTCGGGGCTGGTGGTCAGTTAGGTAAGCTGCTGGAGCGAAAGCTGCAGGCCGGGTCAGAATTGATTGCTCTGACACATGCTCAACTTGATCTGGCGGATGCGGATGCTGTGCGCGAAGCAGTACGTACGAGCCAGCCGGAGATTCTGATCAATGCCGCGGCTTACACGGCGGTGGATCGCGCGGAGCAGGAGCAGGATCTTGCGCATCGCGTAAATGCGATCGCTCCTGGCGTGATGGCTCAGGAGATGGCTGCGCTTGGCGGATGGCTCATTCATTATTCGACGGATTATGTCTTTGATGGATCCGGAACGAAGCCGTGGGTTGAGACAGATGAGACTGGTCCGCTGAATGTGTATGGGCAATCGAAGCTGGATGGCGAGAAGGCGATTGCCGATGCACGAGGGCAGCACATCATTCTGCGCACGAGCTGGGTGTACGCGGCCGAGGGCAAGAACTTTCTGCATACGATGTTGCGATTGGGCAGGGAGCGTAGCGTGCTGAAGGTGGTTGATGATCAGATTGGCGCACCAACGACTGCCGAGGCCCTCACGGATGCAACTGCGGCAGCGTTGCGGACGATAGCGAAAGCGGATGTCGATGCCCACGAGATCATCGGGACGTATCACCTAAGCTGTGCTGGAGAGACAAGCTGGTGCGGATTTGCGAAAGCGATCTTTGCGGAGTTTGCATCGCGTCAGGCTGCGCCTGAAGTAGTGCCTATTCCGACAGAGGCGTTTCCTACGCCTGCGCAGCGCCCGCGCAACAGCCGATTGTGCTGCGACAAGTTTGCGGGCAAGTTCGGCTATCGGATGCCGGAATGGCGTGACGCGCTGCACAACATAAGCGCAACCCTGCTTGCGACAAACTAACGCCGCGTGTTCTGGCTGCCTTTCCAGATGCGAGTACCCGCTGCAGCGCGTCGCCGTTGATATTCGGTTTCGAGCTTCGCGTCCGATCCAGACCAGATGGTCATGCCTCCGATGACGAGCATGAGTGGAAGCAGGATCGACCAGTTGAGCAAACTGTCGATTGCCGAGAGAAGGATTGCGGCTGAAAGCGTGTGGCGCATATTGGTGTAACCAATATCGGAGCGGGCGAGGGGAAACCAGACGGCGCGCAGGACTGGGATTAGGAGCAGGGTCTCTAACGAGATGAGGCCAACGCTGCCATACATGCCGAAGACGAGCAGCCAGAGGCTCCAGGGGCGCTGATAGCCGTTGTCCCACCAATTCCACTGGCCATATCCAAGAATGGGTTCCTGCAACGCAGTTTCTATATGGCTGTCGTCTTCCCGGAGACGCCATCCGAGCGATCCCTTGCCGATGTGTCTGAGATAGCGATCCAGGCTGTGGACTGCTGGGTTTTCTTTAACCAGATCCTGCCATGAAGCAATGTCGGACAGACGAAATGCAGCGAAGGCGAGAATGCACACGATTAGCGCAATGCTATAGCTGCGCGAGAGATGACGCGGATCGACGAAGACAAATGGAGTGAGAGCCAGGAGAAGAATAATGGCTCCGGTGGACTGGCAGAGGATTGTTACTACGAAAAGGGAAGCGGCGACGATGGGGATCGGGATGCCCAGGATGGATTGCGCGGTGCGGCGACGCCAGAGCCAGAGCGCAATAAGCGATGCGGTAGCCATCCAGATGCCGAGCTGATTGCCGTTTTCAAGGAAGACGATGGGGCGGAAGCCGATGAAGCGTTTGGCTCCGTTCCATTGAAATGGAAGGTAGCCGTAGACCCACTCATACATGTGCGGGCCGATGATGAACTCGAAGATACAGAATGGAATGTAGGCAAGTCCGCCAATCACGAAGGCTTTCGCGACCAGGCGCAGCGACTGAGTGTCTGTGAAATAGAGCCGGCCAATGAGATATGGGCTGCCCCAGGCGAGCAGTTGATAGCATTCGCCAACCCAGGCTTCCGCACCACTGTCTGGGTTAGCTATGCCTGAGAGAAAGGGTGCAATGAGCCACATGCCCATCGCCAGATCCCAGACGGTGAGGCGAAACCTCTTGAGGCTTGGGCGGTCGAAGATGAAAAGTCCGAGCAGCGCTGTGAAGCCGATAATAGTGGCTTTGGTTATGAAGTAATCCGATTCAAGGCTACTGCCTGTGAACCAGTAGGGGAACAAAGCGTCTGTTCGCGGATAGTTTGCAACCGGAAGGACTGCCCAACCGCCAATGAAGTTGATGAGAATGGCGATCCGCACCGGGAGTAGCCGGTACGCAATGAGACATAGAGGTATCCAGGCGATCAGGGCTGCAAGAGGGGGAATAATCATGAGCGATTCCTGCCATCACCGTGCCATCGAGGGGTTGTCTCGACAGGGTTCATCTTAAAGCACAACATGAAGTTATGGTTGTCTTATTCGATTCGTTTTCACCGACGTGCTGATTTGGTACCGGATCATACATCCTATCGCTTGCGGCTTGCTTCGTGGCGTGGATACAGGGTTGTATCAAAACGAAAGGGAAGCGGCCTCAGATGTGGAGGCATCAGTCCAGTGTCCATGGGCGCGGTGGGGATATGCGACCGCCGTTGGTGTCCTGCCAGGCCTGAAGCATCAAGCGCGACAGCTTGCGATTGATCTGGACTTTGTCTTTGCTTTCCTGGCTGGAGCTAAAGCTATTTCGGAGAGCGATGAGCTTGTAGAGGAGCAACTCAAGCATTTTGGCGCGCCATGCTGTCGAGCCATGATGCTTGCGGTAGTAAAGTAAAGTGCTGCGCATGCGCCAGCGGGTCAGTTGTGCTCCTACATGAGACATTTCGAAAGAATTCATCTGGCGTGAAGATTCGCCGCCAATGTGAATGATCTCGATGTCCGGCCAGTACATAATGTTGAAGCCTGCATTCTTGATTCTGCGGCAGAGATCGACTTCTTCAGAGTAGAGAAAGAAATCAGGGTCGAAGAAGCCCACCTGTCTTAAGGCGTCGGCGCGGATGATGGAAAAGGCTCCAGGTACCCAGTCGACTTGGGCGGGTTCGGTGGGATCGGCCCAGGTGCGATCGCTGTAGCCGAAAAACCGCGAGTCGCGGAAACGATGCGCCAGTCCGGACATAGCGAGGAAATCTGATCGGAGGCTTGGGAACATGCGCGCCGAGGGCTGCCATGAAGAATCGCGGCTCATCAGGCGCCCGCCGGCAAGCCCGACTTTGGGAGCATTTTCCATGTGCTGGAACGCGAGCCTCAGGGCATCCGGACGAAGAAACGCGTCGGAGTTTAACAGGACGATGTATTTTCCACGTGCTTGTTTGAGCGCGAGATTATTTGCCGCGCCGAAGCCGAGGTTAACAGCACTGGATAACGCAAGCACGAAGGGGAACTCGGAATGGACCATCTCGACGGAGCCGTCGCGAGAGTTGTTATCCACGACGAAAACTTCGATTTTGAGATTGCCGGTTTCCTGCACTACGGTCTGCAGAGACTGGCGCAGGACGTCCCGGGTATTGAAGGAGACGATGACGATCGAAATATCGAATAATGCCGCGCGATCGGGGTATCCCGGCCGAGGTGCTGCAATATCTGTACTGGCAATACTTTCTGTATCAAACATGCATCGTTAATCCCGAAGTGGTTCGTCCCGTCGAAGCCTTCGTAAGGCATCGATGGGAATTGCTTGAATCGCTTCCGTGATGACTTTTGTGCTTTGAAGCGTAAGGTTGTTTTTGCAACACGACTGACTTATGGCTGACATACATCGATTCAGCCGAGAATCACCTTGATTCTTGTTTCGACTTGATCTCCGCGAGTTCGCCTGGAAGGGAGAGTGTATACAAGATAACCCAGGTTTCGCGGATGTTTGCCGGTATCCGAGCACGCAGCACTATATGGACATCGGGAGAATATGGAGACAGGTTTGCGACGGCGACTTTGCATCAGCTGATATTTCGAGCGTAGACGACGTCTTCCTCATTTTTCTGATTGCCGTCGTGGTTGTCGTTGCCGTTCAAACCGAGCGTCGCCAGATCTGTCCGCGTAGAGTTCTTTGCTGGTTTCCACCATTGCTGGAGGTTGATCCTGTCGGAGCGCAATTCGAATTCGCGAAGATCTTCCTTCAGAGCCTCCTCAGCTCGTGCAGGATGAACCTTATTGACTATCGCTGCCGCGCCTGCAATTCCGAGCCGCTCAAGAAGCCTGGCCGCACGCGTGAGCCATGCTTTTCTGGTTTTACCGGCTTCGACTACGAGAACAGTCACGTCGGCCATGCGCGCCAGATATTCTGTTTCTGCCGAGATCAATGCTGGGGCGGCGTCGATAAGAACGATGTCATATTCGGCCGCAATGCGCTGAAAACCTTCAAACCCGAGGCTATGCACCGGCGCCAATTTTGACGGAAGCACCCGGTTTGTTGTGGTGAGTTTTGAGGCCTCCGCATTGGTAGTTGCAAGACTGGTCGAAGAAGCAGCGCCAAGGGCGACAGGCTTTTTCTCCAGTCCAGAGCCCAGCGCGGCGAACGAAATTGGATCAGAGTTGCCGGATGGGTCGATGGCGAGAGCTTTGCGGCCCATCTTGGCAAGAATGGTTCCAAGATGCTCGACGATCGAGGTTGTCCCGGCCCCGGAATTGACCGCTGTGATCACGAATGTCTTAGCGCCTGTGTTTCGGGAGGCATGTTCAACGCCTGCTGCGAGACGCAGCGCGCACTCATCAAAGACGACCTGGTTCACTTCACGGTCGTCGAAGAGCATGCCAATTGGCGCGAAACCAAGAACAGCTTCCACATCGGTGGCGTTGTAGACGCGTGGATCCAACAGCTCAAGAAGTATTGCGGTGGCAAGGCCAGCCAGGATGGCAAAGGGGAAGATGACCACGATCATCGCACGGATCTTGCTGCGTTCGGGCGTGAGCGGGGTCATGGCCGGCGAAAAGAGATGCACGGCCCCCGGGGAGGTGCTCTCAAGTTCAATGTTGCTCATGCGCTCATCGACAGCAGCGTAGCGTGTTCCGAGCTGTGTTAGCTCCGCTTGGATTTCCTGGGCACGCTGCAGTTTAGGAGCGGTGTCGACCGCCTGACGGGTGCCGCGTTGCAGGTCCGCATTGAGACGAGATTCGATCATCTGCGCCTGATTGAGCTTGGTGCGGAGCTTCTGTTCGAGCTGTGCCGCGGCTTTTTGCCGCAGGTTATTCTGCATGTCCTGAAGCGCTTTATTGATCTGGGCAAGTTGTGCTTCGGTCTGCTTACGCTCCGGATGATTTTCCGTCATGCCATTGAGCTTGCCGACGAGGTCAGCTTGATGCTTGCTCAGGTCGGTGCGCAACGTCTGCAACTCTGGATCGTTGGCGATGATCTCATCAGCGGCCGCGCTGAGAGCAGAGTTCGGTGCGGAAGGGTCTCCATCCGTGAGTGCCTGTAAAGCAGCTTCGGCTTCGATGCGCTGTTGGTGGGCTGCGATGAGTTCAGACTGAACCGTGGAGTTTTCCGTGTCGATTGCGCCAGCATCCTTGCCTGTAACGGAAGCGACGCCGAGCGCACGGCTAATTTGATTCTGTTCCTGCAGGAGGGAATCTGTTTCGTTCTGAATGCGTGCCTGTTCAGCCTTTAATGCACTCAGCCGTTCATCGCGGCCATAGAACTCGTCGGATTTTGCTTTCTCAACATAAGCAGAAGTGAGCGTATTGACAATGTCCGCGAGATGCTCCGGACGAGCACCGGAGATGGAGATTGCTACCTGGTAGGTCTGCCCTATTCGTTCTACATTGAGCGACTGTTGAAGGCGAGTGACGGCGGAGCGTTCTGATTCATCGGGGAATTGAGCGACGCCGGGAGGTAGGCGATGAAGAGTTTCGGCCAGAACTGAATATTGTGTGACATCGCGCATTACTTCCTGAATGTAGGAGTCGTATGGACGGTCGAGTTCGCGATCATCCACCAGGGTCTTGGGATTGGTGGGGGAAACATAGATTACGCTGGTAGCGACGTAGAACGGCTTATGGGATGCGATGACCGCCAGGCCCAGCCCGAGAATCAGCAGCGTGACAAGCAACGTTGCAACAGGATGAAACCGCACGCTCTTAAATACATTGATCCGGAACGGATTGGCTTTAGCAGCCGGACGCAATGGATATTGCGCCGAAGTGGGGGTTCGCGGCTCCGGGTTGTTCGTGGCTGTGGTGTGCATAACTTAAGTCCTTATGAAAACTGAACTCGTCTGTTGAATGGATCGTAAGGCGTATTGCGATGTGCTCACACTGTTCTTGAATTTCAGTTCATTCTCAGTAGCTCGCGGCCAGGACACCGACAGTGGCCATAGTTGCAATTGGGCTTAGTTTCTCAAAAATGTATGTCAATTTATACATGGTGGACTTTTGGATGTAGATCAAATCGCCTGAGTGCAGCGTAATTTCCTGTCCCCCGTTCAATGTCATGAGCTTCTTGTATTCGAAGGTATATTGCTTTCCTGTTGAACGCTGTAAAACGTGGATCTTGGGATTGAAGCCGGCAGTTTCCGTGCAGCATCCAGCTTCGGCAAGGACAGAGATCAGAGTGGAGTCCGGAGTAAGCGGAACATTGCTTACCTTGCCGACTTCACCGAGCACGGAAACAAACTTCTGATTGGGCTGGGGCACATAGACGATGTCGTTCCGGCGTAAGCGCAAATCGGCCAGAGTACTTCCCGACATCAGGAGTTTTCGCAACTCAACCTGAACGGCAGTGTCGTTACCGCGGTAAATGGTGCATGTTTCCGGTACGCCGGGTCCAACATTGCTGGCGCCGCCGGTTGGAGAAGTGGTTGTAGGAGATATGAGGCCGGCTTTGCCGATCGCATCCAGGAGCGTTGGGGTGTCGTCGAAGAAAATTTCGCCAGGGTGCTGGACATATCCGATGACACGGACTTTATTTGCGCTGTACTTATCGATGCTGACGGTGACGGAGGCGTCGGAGTAGTACTTGGAAAGCGCGTCGACGATGGCCTTAGCGGCTTGTTCGCGGGTGAGATCAGTGATCCGCACGGCGCCGGCGTATTTAACGGTGATCAGACCATCCGGACCAATGGCCATCTTGTCGTTGAGTTCCGGGTGTCCGGGGAAATCAAGAGAGATCTGATCGCCCGCGCCCAGCGTATATTCCGTATTCGCGGCAGGCTCAAAGTCTTTGAGCACCTTTTCATCGCGGACTGTCAGCGCGGGATTTGACGGCTGCGTGGTATCTACCGGAATGCTTGTAACTTCAGGCGATGCGGGGTGCGGGGTCGAATCCTGTTGTGCTCGCAAGGTAAATCCCGCAGAGAGAACCACCAAGGCGACACTTGAAAATCGAAACAACTTCATTTCTGTCCTCCGGGCTAAAAGCCCACCCAGTGCATCTCCGCACCAGCTCCGAGCAATAGACGCTGACGGAGCCTCCCCGTTTCCGAGTATCGGAGAAGCCACGCTCATCCTCAATCCCTACAACGTGTTATTCCGCTCCGTGCGTATCCACGCGGCTTTTGCGCTCGCTCCGCGAGCTATTCCGGGTATCATCCAGAGTTTGCGAAGGATATAAAGGGGAGCCAGCGCAAGTAACTTCAGTGTGCCAAGGAAATCGTCTCCAGCCCACGCGGCTGTTAATACATGCACCAACACGGTACCAAGGGAAAAAGTTGCATACCATCGCAGCCATGTTAGCGGAAGGCAAATGGCAACGAGTAAAGCGAACACTCCGTAGGCTAATGGCAAACCTGTCAGGTCGCAAAGAGGTTCAAGGAGACGGATCTGTCCGGAAAGAATCTTACCCACAAGTGGCATGGCCCATACGCGAGCAGTGCGGAATCTGCCGCCCTCCCAACGAGAACGCTGGACTTGCTCACCGGAACGTGATTCGGGGAATTCCGCCGAGACCAGTACCTGATCCAGATAGTGAACGCGTTCACCGGCCATGACAAGGTGAAGATGATATTCGAGATCCTCGACAACTGAGAATGCTTCGTAAGGATTCGCTTCGAGGACTTCACGAGCCATTGCAAAGCCATTGCCCAGAATGCCGGCGGAGAGTCCCAGGTTCTGCCGACCCCGCGGCCGCACGACGTTGAATCCTCGAAAAGCGAGAGCGGCCAAGCGAGTGCCAGCAGCCCCAGAGGCGCTGACCATCTCATAACGGCATTGGACTACACGCGATCCCTGAACGAAAGCTTTTACAACGGCGGGGACAGTGTCCGGGGAAACGGCGGAGTCGGCGTCTACGACCATGACTGCCGAGGCTCCCGCGGCAAGCGCCTTTTCAAAGCCGTAACGAAGAGCGAATCCTTTGCCCTTCTTGCCGGGATCATTCAATTCCAGCACGTCGGCACCGGCAGCAGCGGCGCGGGCTGCGGTGGAATCGCTGCAATTGTGGGCGATTACCAGAATGCGGGTTGCCGATGTTGCCGATGTTTTGAGGCTTGTTACGCAGTGGCTGACCAGGAGCTGCTCATTGTGCGCGGGCACAATGACGGTCAAAGGGAAGTTGGATTCCTGGAAGTTGTCTGCGACGGATGGGGCATTTTTGCGGCCACGCAGCAGATTCGCGCTGGTGACAATGAACAACTCCAGGACGAGAGGCAGCGTGATTGCGACGAGCGCAATTCCAGCCAGTGTTAGGAGGAGGTGTAATGTCACTGACGGGAACTCCCTTCCGAGGTTGAGCGAGAACGCTCGATTTTGCGATGGCTGAAAGGCTGCTAATAAGGGCCAGACGCCGTCCGTCTCCAGCCGGGAATCGCTCGTGGAATGTATTCAACCGTAGAGCGATTCATTGCAGTGAGGTTTCGCTGACGAGTGATGGATGACCACCAATTGTCATGTTGCCCTTTGAATTCTGCCCGGGCATGTCTCTCATCGTAGCTATCGGGCAGTCGTTCCGCAATTGCTGAGTTTGTGTGATGACGCACGCTGAAGGTGGTATATCGTCCAGAAGTTTGTGTGTGCTGAAAGCAACGCGTATCGATTATGTAGCAATATGTGGCTAAGAAAGACCAGAAATGCTTCTGGAATGGCCTTTAGGTAACTTTATGGAGTGACCTGCGTATCGCGGCTAGGTGTGACTTATGTGGATGGGATATTACAGGCGCAGGGGTGGCGGTTGCTGTTCGGGAAGAAAATTTGTTCATAGTGTAAGGTGGAACGCCGATTGGTAAGCGGTTGAAGATCGAGGACGCGAGGATGAGGCACTCCAGTACAATCCAAGCGAGGGTAGGCAAAATGCCCGCGGCGAGGAGCTAAAGGATGTTCGACAACCTTCGCGAGGACTGGTGCGTTTACGAGCGCGATTGGACTCGCCAGGGTATGTGGGTGATGGTTGTGTACCGGTTTGGGAACTGGCGGTACGGCATACGGTCTCGCGTGGTTCGCGCTCCCTTCTCCTTTGCATACAAACTACTTAAAGTGATTTCGGAGATCCTTACGGGGATCGAGCTTCCTTGCGAGGTGAAGCTTGGCCGACGGTTCAGGATCGATCATTTTGGGGGCATTGTCATCAGCGGTGATGCGGTGTTTGGCGACGACTGCGTCATTCGGAACGGTGTCACCGTGGGGCTTCGCCATACCGGGCAGCGTGGGGCTCCGGTGATCGGCGACCGCGTCGATATTGGGGCCGGAGCGAAGATTCTCGGGTCCATCCGCATTGGAGACGATGTGGCGATCGGCGCGAATGCAGTGGTGATTACTGATGTACCGTCGAATTCAGTTGCGGTAGGCGTGCCGGCGAAGATTTTACCGCGCCGTGCGGCGAAGATGGCTCCTGCCGACGATGAGGATCCGGTACTGACTCGGGAGTGAGGGGAACGGTGGATGACTGGGGGGAGTGTCTCCAGGCTGCCATCCCTCCCATTGCAATCAGGTAAACCAAAATGAAATCGCCGTTAAGCAGAGCATCGAAGGCGCTCATCAGGATCGCGGCAGCGAGGGCCCGGAAGAGATAACGGGAAATCGCTTCGCCTTTGAGTTTCGGCGACCGTGCGAAGCGAGTTAGAGGAAGCAGAAACATACTTCCCAGCGCCATTACGCCGAAAAGCCCGTACATGCCGAAGACCAACAGCCAGAGGCTCCAGGGGCGGGCATCGCCTGTGCGCCACCAGTTCCACTCACCTGAACCGAGCCATGGATGCTGCATGGCGATTGCCAGATGACTTTCATCGCGTGCAAGGCGCCATACGAAGGAATGCCTTCCAATCTCTTGGAAAATGCCTGCGATGTGGCGGACGAAGGTGCTGGAGGCTGCGATGGCTCGCAGCGAAGGATGAGGTACAACGAGGAAAACGACAAAGGCTGCAATTCCAACGACGGCAGCGCCTAAAACTACCCGCATAAACAAGCGTTGCCGCAGCAAAACAAGCGGGAAAAGGCATATCAGCAGCACAATACTGCCAACCGATTGACAGAGCAGTGTCGAGATGGTGAGGACGATGGCTGCCCATGTCATGGGAATCCGCCATACTTTCAAGGCCAGAAGATAAAAAGCAAGCGAGATTGCCAGGAGAGAGGCAGTAGCCATCCAGATGCCAAGCTGGTTGCCGTCTTCGAGCAGACCGACAGGACGGTAGCCAAAATAGCGGTCAGCGCCAACCAGACGATATGGTTGATAGCCATAGAGAAAGTGATAGATCTGTGGGCCGGAGATCCATTCGAACAAGCAGACCGGGACGTAGCAAAGACCGGCAAACACACAGGATTTTGCGAAGAGGATGAGACTGGCGCGATCTGAAAAGTAGATGCGACCCAATATCCAGGGAACAGCCCACGCAAGCAGCTGATACACGGCGCTTGAAGAGCCGCGCGCCAAGAGGCTCCAATGGGCATGGGTTGCCAGTAACGGAGCGGAAGACCATAAGAGCACGGGCAGATCTGTCCTCGCCGGAAGCCATCGTCTCCAGTCTCTGCGATGGAATAAAAGCATGCCTGCCAGTGCAGATAGACCCACGGCTGTGGCCTTGGTGAGGAAGTACGTTGAAGGCAGGCAAATACCGAGGATCCAGTAGGGGAAGTCAGCGGTTGTGGGAACGTACGGAGCGCCGGGCAGGATTGCCCAGCCAAGGAAGAAGTTTGCCAGAATGGCAATCCGTACTGGAAACCGCCCGAAGAGAAGGGCTGCCAGGGGAATCCAGGCGATGAGGGCGGCAAATGGTGGCAGGTGCATGATGACTTGTATTCCGGACAGTCAGCATGTACCCCATCGGGGCAGGGGAAGGGAAAGAATAAGGCTGAGATACTCTGACTATGCGGACATCATAACAGCCGCAATGCGTGTCTTTGGTTGAGATCAAACTCCATGAGCGACGAACTTCCATGTCCTGGGCTGCCGCCCGCCAACACGATCGATGTGTGGCGCATCGATCTGGATGCGGGGAACGAATTGCCGTTCGAGACTCTTTTGACCCATGAGGAACAGCTGCGCGCGGGGCGGTTTTTGACGGAGCGGCTGGCTTCGCGATTTCAAGTGGGACGGGCCATGTTACGCCTGGGATTGGCGCATTATTTGCGCGTGCACCCTAAGGATGTGGTGTTGCAGAGTGGAGTGCATGGCAAGCCTCAGCTGGCAGGAATCGCACGACTGCATTTCAATGTGTCGCACACGGGCAGCCTAGCGTTGATCGCGTTCACCGCCCTCAGGGATGTGGGGATCGATGTTGAAGCGATTCGGGATAACGTGGAGGGGATGGAGATTGCCTCGGCTTATTTCACTCCCCTTGAGACAGCGGTGATTGCCAGCGCTTTACCGGAGGAGCAGTCGCTTCGATTTCTTCAGTTATGGGTAAGAAAGGAAGCGGTTCTCAAGGCTTCAGGACGGGGTATTTCTGATGGACTGGATTTGTTTGAAGTAATAGAGCCGGGCAGAACTGTACATCTGGGAGAAATCGCTGGTAAGTTCGGGCCTTCATCCTGGGTAGTACAGGATCTGGATGCTCCGGAAGGGTTTGTCGCGGCGATTGCGGCAGCACCTGGAGATTGGCGGACTTGCGATTGGGCCTTTACGAATGAGCGCAGTATCGAGCGGCTTTATGACAGTGTGATGCGCGAAGGGTAAAGGTGCATCGAAACGGGCTTTTGATGGAGAGCACCGGTTGGATTTGCTGGCCGATGTTGTTTCGGGGGCGTGTCTGGGCGGTAGTCATACGCCGATTAACGGTAGCTCTAAGAGCGTTTTGGACATTGCCTGCAGAAGAGAGTTGTGTGGATAGAAGTGCCCACCGGGAAGGATCTGAGTCTGAAAACGCGCGGAGGTGTGGAGTTTCCAGTCCATGATCTCGTTCCATGAGATGCTTGTGTCGTCGGCTCCAGCAAAGACGGTGATTGGGATGCTCAGCGGTTCTTGCTCCTGATAGCGGTAGGATTCAATGACGCCAATGTCAGCGCGCAAAATCGGGAGGTAGAACTCGAGAAGTTCGGGATTGCTAAGAACCTCATCTGGGATACCGCGATAACGCTCATTCAGTTCTGAGAGAAATTCTTCATCAGGTTTGTTGTGTAAAGGCGATGAGATGGGCGGGGTTTGCGGAGCGCACCTCCCCGATAAAAAGAGCCAGCCCGGCATAGGGCAGTGATTTCGCCGCAGTTCGCGAACCCATTCGAAGGCCAGAAGCGCTCCCATGCTGTGCCCGAAGACTACGAATGGAAGATCGAGCCAGGGCCGAAGATGGCGCGTAATAGAGGCCAGGAGCATGGAAAAGTCATCGATGGAAGGCTCGGAGACCCTGTTTTCCCGGCCTGGCAGTACGATCGGGCAGACCTGCACAAAGGGCGGCAGGCTGCGGTTCCAGGGATAGTAGACCGTGGAACCGCCGCCGGCATGCGGGAAGCAAAACATGCGCATTTGCGGGGTTTCAGGGGTGGGGCGAAGCTGGAGCCAGGGAGTGGAATTTTCTCTAGGGAGTTTCATTCATGTCTGCTTAGGATATATGTTTCATGCCGATGTTCTTCGGTTATCGCATTGGAAGTTACTTGTGTGTAAAAGCGGAGCGCCGAGTCGGGCCTCTTGTAGCACGGAAGCAGCTTTTTGATGACCTGTAAGCGGCAGTGTTAAGCACTGATAAATGCAGAGGGTTCTGTTATTGTTAGGGTAATCCAGTCAAGGCTGCGGTACAGACCGCAACGGTCGATCCCGTAAGCAGCAGATTTGAGGTTGATTTTTCACTACCAACCTCCTGAGATGGCTTTCGCGACAGGGAACCAAGAGCCTGCACTGTTGAGGTAACAGAGGAGATGAGGCTGAATCACATGGCCTCCGGGGGCGAAACTCCTCGGGTCTTCAACAGAAGATGAATCAATCTAAGCGGTGGATCGCAAGCATGCATTGGCTCTGTGGTCTCCTTATCTCCGCTACGCATGACACGATAGCAGCATTGCACTCACCATCACCCTGCGGTGCACCATAGTTTCAGTAGACGAAAGCAGAATTATCACATTTACAGCTTGAGGATGCGGTGTCAGTAGACGAAACCATTGGGATGTCTGCGCTTGCGGAGCCGGATGAGGCGCGGGCGATTGAAGCAAGCGCCGAGGCGGAGGAGCGCGCTCGTAAGGGGCTGGAGTCGACCGCAGTGCGTGCGACCTTCTGGACCGTTATGGATTATGGGATCTCGATGGCCCTGCGCGTGGTCAACAGTTTGGTGCTTACGCACCTGCTTGCTCCTGAGTTCTTCGGCCTGATGACGCTGGTTTCGACGCTGGTGGTTGGCATCAGCCTGATCTCCGACATCGGGCTTGGACCAAGCGTTATTCAGAATGCAAATGGCGACGATCCGGTGCTGTTGAACACCGCATGGACACTGCAGATTCTGCGTGGAGTGGGAATCTTCGCCGTGGTGCTGGTGCTTTCCTGGCCGATGTCGTTGTTCTATCACGAGCCACAGTTAATTGGCTTAATGCTTGCCCTCGGGCTAAATATTGTGCTGGGTGCATTTAACAGCACCAATATCCTTTCAATGTCGCGGCACATGGGGGTACGCCGCCAGTTTGCGCTGGATATCTCGACCCAGATTTTCAATCTTCTGGTGACGGCTGGTTGCGCAGTCGCTATGCGTTCTGTGTGGGCGCTGGTGATTGGGACGTTGGCCAGCACGTGTTACAAGCTGATTCTGAGTCATAACCATCGCGTGCTGCCGGGTATCCGCAACAAATTCTGCTGGGATCCGCCAAGCGTGCGTAGTCTGGTGCAATTCGGTAAATGGATTCTGCTGGCCACGGCCCTGTTCTTCTTTGCCTCCCAGGCAGACCGGCTGATCATGGGAAGACTGATTAGCTTTGCCCTGCTGGGCGTGTATGGGGTGGCATACCAGGTTTCGGATATTCCGCGCGCGGTCATCAATGCTTTTTCCAACCGGGTGGTTTTTCCTTTTATTTCCAAGATGACTCACCTGCCGATTGAAGAGTTTCGGCAGGTATTTCTTGGCTATCGTCTTCGTGCGCTTCTCGCTGGTTCAGTGCTGCTGGCGCTTATGGCGCACCTGGGTGGCTTTGTGGTGACGAAGGTATATGACCATCGCTACCACGAGGCATCGTGGATGGTGCCTGTTCTGGCGCTGGGGCTGTGGCACACATTGCTGTACTCCACGACATTTCCGGCGCTTTTGGCTTTGGGTAAGTCGCGCTATGGCGCGATTGGAAATGGAGCATACCTGGCAGCCGTCGCTACAGCAATTCCATTGGGCTTCCATTTCTACGGTATGTTCGGCGCGGTAGTTGCGGTTGCGGCCGGAGATTTTCCTTTGTATGTAGTGGGTGTATCGGGAGCGAACCGGGAAGGTGTTTCGACCTGGAGGCAGGATATTCAACTGACAGTGTTGTTTGCGGTGTTGCTGGGGATCGGACAGGCAATTCGCTACGCAATTCTCCACTGATGGGTGATTGTGGAGAGTTTGCTTTGTCATTCATGATTGACGGAAGAGTGCAAGATTGGATTCGGGGCAATCAAGCATGAGTTTATTTAGCGTAGAACGGGAAATCGCGCGGTTTGATAAGGCGAAGAACCTGGACGGTTCTTTGGAGTTGGGTTCTACGACGCTGAAGCCTTTGTGGCAGAGCTTTGACGAAGTTGCGCAGCGGCATACTGAGCGGATCGCTATAAGTATGGGTGCAGAGCGGTTGACTTATGGTGAGCTGAATCGAAGGTCGGCCGGGCTTACGAATAAACTGCGCGCCATGGGCGTTGGCCCTGAGGTAATGGTTGGGGTTTATCTCGAGCGGTCGATTGAGTCAATAGTGGCGCTGATTGCGATTCTCAAGGCTGGCGGTGCCTATCTGCCTCTTGATCCTGCGTATCCTATGGAGCGAGTCGAGATTATTCTTGAAGACGCGCGGCCGAGGGTCATTCTTTCGCAGGAAAAATTACTGCACCGGCTTTCCGCGCATGAAGAAGCAGAAGTGATCTGCCTCGATGCGGAGGATACATGGGGCGATGCGAGCGATACGGAAATCAGTGATCCGGGATCAACGCTCGAAAGTCTTGCGTATGTGATCTACACTTCGGGTTCGACGGGAAAGCCGAAAGGCGTTATGGTGACGCACGGCAACGTAGCGCGCTTATTGACCCAGACCGATGCGTGGTTTCATTTTTCCGAGCAGGATGTGTGGACTGTCTTCCACTCGCTGGCCTTTGATTTTTCAGTATGGGAGATATGGGGATGCCTACTTTATGGTGGGCGGCTGGTGGTTGTACCGTTCGAGGTTTCGCGCTCTCCTGAGGACTTCTACGAATTGCTTGAGCGCGAGCAGGTGACGGTGCTGAATCAGACACCATCGGCGTTTTATCAGCTCATCAATGTAGACAAGGTGCGACGATCGCCGAAGCTTGTGCTGCGTGTAGTCGTGTTTGGTGGCGAGGCGCTGAATTTTCGCTCGCTGCGTCCATGGTTTGAGATTCACGGGGACCGACGGCCACGGCTGGTCAACATGTATGGAATCACTGAGACAACTGTCCACGTGACGTACCGCGAAATAACTGCTGATGAGGCTGCAGAGGGAGTGCCGAGCCTGATTGGAGTGCCGATTCCTGATCTGCAGTTGCATCTGCTTGGTGAGAATGGTGCGCCAGTAGCTGCAGGGGAAGTTGGCGAGATTTGTGTGAGTGGTGCAGGCGTGGCGCGCGGTTATCTGAACCGGGCGGAGTTGAGCGCTCAGCGCTTTGTGCCGGATAGCTTCTCGGATATTCCGGGAGCGAAGTTGTATCGTTCAGGTGATCTGGCTCGATATCTGCCGAATGGAGAACTTGAGTATCTGGGGCGTGGCGATAATCAGGTAAAGATTCAGGGTTTCCGTATCGAGTTGGGAGATATCGAGGCAGCGCTCGTCGAGCATTCTGCCGTTCGCGAGGCGCGTGTTACGACGCACACGGATACGGACGGAACGAAGCGGTTAGTTGCGTATTTTGTAGCCGAGGGAGATGTGACAGTTCCTGCGCAGGAACTGAGCCGGTTCCTGAGTGAGAAATTGCCGCCTTGGATGATGCCCTCGGTCTATATTGCGATTACGGCCTTTCCGCTCACTGCTCATGGCAAGGTTGATTACGCGGCGCTACCCGCTCCTATATTGGGCTCTGCGCGTGATGTCAAAGAGGCACCTGCATCCGATTGGCAGCAGCAGGTCGCGGGGGTATGGAAGCAGGTGTTACGCGCCGAGCATGTCGGTCTGGACGACAATTTTTTCGATATCGGCGGAACTTCGCTGCTGCTGGTCTCGGTGCATTCCAGATTGCAGGTGTTGCTTGATCGCAAGATTCCGATTGCCGATTTGTTTGCGTATACGACGGTACGAACATTGAGTGAGCGGCTGGGCGGAGCAGCTTCGGCTGTATCGAGTGGAAACGTTGCTGCGCAGTCACTGGCGCAGAAACAGAGGGCGGCCTTTGCGAAGGCTCGCGCTGCAAAGAAGGCAACTGCATGAGTGATCTCGATCAAGAGAAGAATCTCGATGGGGTAGCTATTATCGGCATGTCCGGCCGGTTTCCGGGCGCTCCGGATCTGGAGACGTTCTGGGCGAATGTGCTTGCGGGCAAGGACACGATCAAGCGCTTCACTCGTGAGGAACTAGAGGCGCGTAATACTGCTGCGGTTGAATTTGGTTCGGACTATGTACCGGCGCACGGAGTGCTGGAGGATGCGGAGTATTTCGATTCATCCTTCTTCGGTATTTCGCCACGCGATGCGGATTATCTCGATCCGCAACATCGCGTATTTCTTGAGGCGAGCTGGAGTGCGCTGGAGGATGCGGGGTACGATCCGGCAAAATTTCCGGGACAGATCGGAGTGTTTGCCGGATGCAGCCTGAACACGTATTTGCTCGCGAATATCAGTGCGGATCGTGCATTTCTCGATGAATTGACAGGGAACTATCAGGTTGGCGAGTTCCAGGCTGCGCTTGGGAATGACAAGGATTTCCTGTGCACCCGTGTGGCATACAAATTGAATCTGGGTGGGCCTTGTCTGAGTGTGCAGGCGGCATGCGCAACTTCTCTGGTGGCTATCAGCCAGGCCGCGCAGAACCTGCTCACGTATCAGTGCGATATGGCGCTGGCCGGAGGAGTATCGATTACGTTTCCGCAGCATCGTGGATACACATATCAGGAAGGCAGCATGGGTTCGCGCGATGGAATGTGCCGGCCCTTCGATGCAGATGCTACGGGAACTATCTTCGGCCATGGCGTCGGCGTTGTAGTGCTGAAGCGTCTTGAGGACGCGGTAGCCGATGGAGACCGGATCGATGCGGTGATCCGCGGGTTTGCCGTGAACAATGATGGCGCGGCAAAGGTTGGTTACATGGCGCCCGGTGTTGATGGGCAGTCAACGGTGATTGCCGCCGCGCAGGCAATGGCTGGAGTGAGTGCCGATGATATTTCGTATGTCGAAGCGCATGGCACCGCCACGCCACTGGGCGACCCGATTGAAGTCGCGGCGTTGACGAGAGCGTTCCGTGAGAGTACGAAACGTGTAGGTTACTGCGCGATCGGCAGTACCAAGGCCAACATTGGACATCTGGATGCAGCGGCTGGCGTGAGCGGCGTGATCAAGACGGTGCTGGCGATGCGCCACAAGACGATTCCGCCGGTTGCACACTTCCAGACGCCGAACCCGCGCATCGATTTCGCCAGTACACCGTTCTATGTGAATCGCGATGCCATGGCATGGGAACCTGGACACAGTCGCGTTGCAGGTGTGAGTGCGTTTGGCGTAGGTGGAGTGAACTCGCATCTTGTGCTCGAAGAGTTTGCGGTAGATGAAGCGAGCCAGTTATCTTCGCGTCCTGCGGAGTTGCTCTGTGTTTCGGCGCGCTCCGAGTCTGCTTTGCAGACGGCGCTCAGCAATCTTGGCAGGCATCTCGAACAGCATCCCGAGATAGACCTTGGCGATGTTGCTTATACGCTCGAGACGGGACGGCGCGCTTTTGACTATCGAGCCGCGGTGGTTGCGGAGAATGTCGCTGAAGCGATTCAACTGCTTAAAGAGCCTGCAAACCGCCGAATCGCGATTGGGCAACGTGGTGGAAGCTCCAGCAGCGCTTCACCGGGTGCAGCGTTTCTGTTTACCGGGCAGGGATCGCAGTTTCCAGGTATGGGGCGTGTGCTCTATGAAACCGAGGCTGTTTATCGGGATGAAGTGAATTCGTGTGCCGCGTTTCTAAAGCCACTGCTCGGCGTCGATCTGCGCACGCTGCTTTTTCCTGAGAGTGGGTCGGCAGACAGTCACGCAGAGGCGTTGGCCGAGACGCGGATTGCCCAACCAGCTCTCTTCGTGACCGAACTGGCGATGGCACAGTTGTGGCAATCGTGGGGCATTGAACCGAAGGCGGTTGCCGGGCATAGCCTGGGTGAGTTTGTGGCTGCTGTGGTGGCTGGCGTGATGAGCCGTGAAGACGGACTGCGGCTGGTGACTGCACGCGGCGATCTGATGCAGAGGATGGAGCGCGGATCGATGCTCTCCGTTCGGCTCAGTGAAGAGCAGATCGTCAAGTATCTGAATGAATCGTTGTCGATCGCTGCGATCAACAGTCCGATGCTTTGCGTCGTTTCGGGGTCCGACGATGCGATTCAGGCGCTTGAAGAGAAGTTGACAGGCGAGAACATTGGTTGCCGGCGTCTGCGGACATCCCATGCATTTCATTCCGCGATGATGGAGCCGATGCTGGATGAATTTGAAGCCGAGGTCAGGCGAGTCGCTTTACATGCTCCAACGATTCCGTATGTCTCGGCTGTGGCGGGGCAGTGGATTACTGCTGAACAGGCTACTGATCCGAAATACTGGCGCGAGCATTGCCGCAAGCCGGTGCGATTTGCCGATGTGCTGAACCTGTTGCTCGATCAGCCGGATACAGTGCTGCTTGAGGTTGGGCCGGGACAGACTTTGACTACGCTGGCGCATCAACAGCGCGGTAGCCGCAAAACAGCTATTGTGGCATCTATGCCTGACCGCGAGGCAGAGAATCTGGCCTCATCAACAATGCGCGAGGCGCTGGGAAAACTCTGGATTGCAGGCATTGAGCCTGATTGGAAGCGATTCTGGAGTGGCGAGTCCCGGCGACGTGTTTCCCTGCCCACGTACCCATTTGAACGAAGAAAGCATTGGATTGAGCCGCCCGTCAGGACGACTGCAGTTGAGTCGACACATATCCCTTCCACGTTTCCAACACAGACCGACATTCGAGCTGAGAGAGAGCCTGTTATGCCTGTTAATGCACAACCCGCGGTTGCGGAGAGGAAGATTCGGTTGCAGCCGATTGTAGCCGGCTTGTTTGAAGAACTAAGCGGTGTTGCCACAGGGCCTGAATCCTATGATGCTTCGTTCCTGGAATTGGGCTTCGACTCACTATTCCTGACCCAGGTGACGCAGGCATTGCAGCGCCGGTTCAAGGTGAAGGTGACATTCCGTCAGATCGTCGAGGAATTTTCCAGTATTCGCGCGCTGTCTGAGCATCTTGACGCCAAGCTGCCAGCGGATGCATTTCCGGCTGAGACACCGCAGACGGCGTCTGCTCCTGTTGCCGCAAGCACCTCAGTTGCTGCAGCGTCTGCTGCTATTCCGTCGGCTCCGATTGCGGGTTTTACAACGCCACCGGGTTCTGCATTGGAAGAACTGATGCGTGCGCAGATGCAGGCCATGACGCAACTGTTCGAGCAACAGCTTGCCGCGGTGAGAGGAGTGACCGCTGTTGCTGCTCCTCAACAGGCTGCTGTTGTTACGACGCCGGTGACGGCTCCCAAGGTAGTAGCTCCCGCAGCGGCGCCGTCTGCCGCGTCTTCCGGCGAGATCAAGGCACATGGTCCATTCAAACCAGTGCAAGCTGGATCGAAGGATGGGCTTACGGATCAGCAGCGTGAGTTTGTTCAAAAGCTGACAGAGCGGTATACGAAGCGCACAGCCAAATCAAAAGCCTATACCGAGACGTACCGGCCGCATCTGGCCGATCCACGTGCGGTAGCGGGTTTCCGATCGTTGTGGAAGGAAATGGTCTATCCCGTTGTTGCTAACCGTTCAAAGGGATCACGTATCTGGGATCTGGATGGGAACGAATACATCGATATCGTCAATGGTTTTGGTGCGATCATGTTTGGACACAGCCCGGACTTTGTGACGGAAGCTGTGCGCCACCAGATCGATCTTGGAGTTGAGATCGGGCCGCAGAGCGCGCTGGCGGGTGAAGTGGCAGCGATGATCTGTGAGTCGACAGGGCTGGAGCGCGCAGCGTTCTGCAACACAGGATCGGAAGCGGTGATGGCTGCGATGCGAGTGGCGCGCACCGTTACTGCTCGTGATACGGTGGTCTACTTTACGGGAGACTATCACGGGACCTTTGATGAGGTGCTGTTGCGGGCGACGCCGAGCGGCGCTCAGCCGATAGCTCCGGGTATTCTGGCCAGCGGCAAGAACAATATCGTGATTCTCGAGTACGGCGCAGAGGCGTCGCTCGAATATATCCGTAAGCACAGCGATGAAATTGCAGCGGTGATGGTTGAGCCGATCCAGAGCCGTCACCCTGAATTACAGCCACGTGCGTTTCTTCATGAGCTGCGCAAGATCACGGCTGATGCCGGAACTGCGTTGATATTCGATGAAGTTGTCACGGGTTTCCGCGTGGCGCTTGGTGGTGCACAGGAGTATTACGGCATTCGCGCTGATCTGGCGACGTATGGCAAGGTGATCGGTGGTGGATATCCCATCGGTGTGGTTGCCGGCAAGCGCGAGTATCTGGATGCGCTTGATGGTGGTCAGTGGCAGTATGGCGATGACTCCGCTCCAGAAGCAGGCATGACCTTCTTTGCGGGCACTTTTGTACGGCATCCTTTAGCCATGGCCGCGGCAAAATCAGTGCTCGGCTATCTGAAGAAGGAAGGTCCTGAGCTGCAGCAGACCCTCGCACGTAAAGTTGCTGCTGCGGCGCGTGGTGTGGAAGACGGCTTCCGCGAGGCGGAACTCGATATCGAGGTTCATCCATGCGGCGCATGGTTCATGTTCCACATGCCTTCGGATGCACGCTTTGGAAGCCTGCTGCATTACCTGATGCGTGAGAAGGGCGTGCACGTGCTGGAAAGCTATCCGTGCTTCTTTACTACATCGCATTCGGATGCAGACTTTGCACGCGTGGTAGAGACTTTCCGCGAGGCAGCGCTGGAGTTGCGGCGCGGTGGAATGCTGCCTGATCCTGTTGGCACAACCGTATCGGTGCCCGAATCACTCGATGCCGCAGATGAGATGCATGCAGAGGCGCGGCCAGGAAATCCTGATGGTGTGCCGCTGACAGAGTCGCAGCGTGAAATCTGGTTAGCCGCAGCTTTGAGCGACGAAGCGAACTGCGCTTTCAATGAGTCGATGACGCTTCGCCTGCATGGCGTTGCGGATGAGAAGCAAATAGAGAAGGCGCTCGAAGCGGCCATTCACCGACATGATGCGTTACGTTCGACGATCGATCCCGACGGGGAATGGTTGCGTATTGGATCCGAGGTGAAGATTGAGATTCCGTTTGTTGACCTGAGTGCGCTTTCGGCCGAGGATCGCGCAGCTGTGTTGGAGAAAAGAGCGGCTGAGGAAGCGAGCCTTCCGTTCGATTTGGTCAATGGCCCGCTGCTGCGAGCCACATTATTCCGCACGGCTTCGAATGAGCTGGTGCTATTGATGACAGGGCACCATATCGTTCTGGATGGCTGGTCGGCCAATCAGCTTCTGGAAGACATGGGATGCATTTATGGCGCGGCTTTGCAACATGGCAAACCGGCACTGGCGCCATTACTTCCCTTTAGCAGCTACGCGCTGAGGGAGCAGGAAGATACACAGGCTGGAGCATACGAAGAGAACGAGCGCTACTGGGTCGATATGTTCAACGGGCGAGCTCCGGTGCTCGATCTGCCGTTGGACCGGCCACGATCCGCGGTCAAGACCTATGGCGGTTCCACGCTCAATACGAAGATTGGGCCCGAGCTATATAACGAACTCAAGAAGGCCAGTTCGAAGCTGGGATGCACGCTCTATGTGACGCTGCTTTCGGGGTTCCAGTTGTTGTTGCATAAGCTCACTGGACAGCAGGAAGTAGTAGTGGGCATTTCCGCGGCGGGGCAGTCGGTGTTTGACAATTCAAGCCTGGTAGGACACTGCGTGCATTTTCTGCCGATGCTGAGTGAGCTGCCGAAGCCCTATGCTGCAAAGGACCACATCTCTGTTACGCGCAAGAGATTGCTGGATGCATACGATCACCAGGAGTTTACGTATGGAACGCTTCTGCGCAAGCTGAAGATTCCGCGCGACGCTAGCCGTCTGCCTTTGATTGAGGTGCAGTTTAATCTTGAGAAACTGGGATCGAATGTGCATTTCGAAGGATTGCGCGTAGAGATGAACGCCAATCCCAAGGCGTTTGTAAATACCGATCTCTTTCTCAATATCGTCGAGAGCAATGACGGGTTGTCGCTGAGTTGCGACTACAACGCGGATCTGCTGGATCAGAGCACTCTTGAGCGATGGATGTCTTCGTATGCCACGCTGCTGCATGAGATTGCTGTCGATGCCGGCCGCGATGTCGAGGGGCTTAACATCCTGGATGCTGCGGAGCGTCAGCTTGTCGTTGAAGAGTGGAATCGCACAGCAGTAGATTTTGGGCGATTTGAGGCGGTTCATAGAGCATTTGAGCGGCAGGCTGCGCAGACACCTTTCCGTGTTGCTGTTGTTTGCAATGGCGAGGAGTGGACCTATCAACAGTTGAACGAATACAGCAATCGCATGGCAAGGCATCTGCGACGCAACGGCATTCAGGATGGTTCGCTGGTAGCGATTTGTGTGGAGCGGTCGCATTCGATGCTCGGTGCTGTGCTTGCTGTGCTCAAGGCCGGTGCGGCGTATCTGCCACTCGATCCGAGCCATCCGACAAGCCGACTGGAGATGGTGCTGGCGGATGCACAGGTGGCTCTGGTGCTGACTCAGGAACATCTGGCGCACAGCCTGCATACGAGTTCACGCGTGGTATGCGTGGATAGTGAGCAGCAGCTGTGGGCGCGAGAAAGCGGAACCGATCTGGATGGAGCAGATTCTCCGAATGCGCTGGCCTATGTGATCTACACATCCGGTTCGACAGGTAGGCCGAAGGGAGTCGCCATCGAACATGGGGCGCTTACCAATCTGCTGCGCAGCATGGAACAAAAGCCGGGGCTGCAAAGTCAGGATGTCTGGGTTTCTGTCACCACCCTCTCTTTTGATATTGCAGCACTGGAGATATTCCTGCCGTTGATGGTGGGCGCTCGCGTGGTAATTGCGACACGTGATCAGGTGATCGATGGTAATCAGCTCCTGAAACTAGCGGAACAGTCGCAGGCGACGGTTTTACAGGCAACACCCTCTGGATGGCGCATGATGCTCGAGGCTGGATGGCAAGGACAGCCACGTCTCAAGGTGCTATGCGGCGGTGAGGCGCTTCCGCATGATCTGGCGGAGCAGCTTCTGGAGCGATCGGACGAGGTTTGGAATATGTATGGTCCGACAGAGACGACAATCTGGTCTTCGGCTACAAAACTCGAAAAGCCTGTAGGACAGATTTCGGTTGGGCCACCTATCGCTAACACTCAGTTTTACGTTGTCGACGACCGGCTGCAGCCTGTTCCGATGGGAGTCGCGGGCGAGCTTTGCATTGGTGGCGACGGTCTCGCGCGAGGCTACTGGCACAGGCCGGAACTTACTGAGGAGAAATTCGTTAACAGCCCGTTCGACAAGGGGCGCATCTACCGGACAGGCGATCTTGCCCGCTGGCATGCGAACGGACGGATTGAGCTGCTTGGCCGCACGGATTTCCAGGTGAAGATACGCGGCTTCCGAATCGAACTGGGCGAGATTGAGGCAGCGTTAGCCAGTCATCCGGAGGTGCGCGATGCTGTGACATTGGCTGTCGAGGTGCGGCCTGGAGACAAGCGACTGGCTGCATGGGTTGATTCGGCGTCGCCTGAGCCGCCAGCGGATTTAAGTGATCAGCTCTACGCTCTGCTCGGCGCGAAACTACCTGAATATATGCGACCGGCTGTGATTACTATTTTGCAGTCGCTCCCGCGCACAGCTAACGGTAAGATAGACCGCAAAGCGCTACCCGCACCCTCGTTTGCAGCGAACGTACAGCAACGGGTATACCATGCGCCAGAGACGCCAGAGCAGGAAAAGCTGGCCAGAATATGGGCGGATGTGTTGAATCTGGAGCGGGTGAGCATTACTGACAGTATTTTCGAGCTTGGCGCGGATTCATTGCTGATTTTTCGAATTTCAGCACGCGCAGGGCGCGAGGGGTTGCCGATCCAGCCGACGCAGATTTTCCAGCACCGGACGATCGCAAACCTCGCTAAGGTGATCGGGGAAGCCGAAGCTACCGAAAACGGGCCCAAATCGAAAGCAATCACAGCAGTAGCAAGAGATCGATTCCGAAGGTCAAAAATCTAAGGGGCTGCGAATGGCGGTGCCGTGCCGCAGGCCCCAGGAGGGTCGCATGGCGATCGCGTCGGGACTGCCGATGCACGTGGGTGTTTTTCCCCACGATGCAGAGACTCGCAGCCAGTTTGCCGTCAATTTCGATCATCACCCATTCTCGTTTTCGCATAGCCTGCACGAGAATGAACTCTTCAGTATGCCGGCGTTGATTGAACTTGGCCGGCGCGCGATGAGTAAGTTGAACCGCAGCCACCATGAGTCGGGCGATGTAACGGTCAGAGACTATTTCAATGCTCCACCTAAGGGTGTTTCTATCGTGGAGGCATTGGAAGATATCGAGAGCGGCAAATACTGGGTCATTTTGAAGCGGATTCACGAAGAGCCGGAGTATAAGAAGGTTCTGGATGAGTTCATTGACGAACTTTCCGATCTGACCTCTATCGATATTCGAGGCGATTACTACGATCCGATCACGACGATTTTTATTACTTCTCCGAACCGGCTTGTGCCGTATCACATGGACGGAGAGGCCAATTTTCTGTCACAGATTCGCGGGTCAAAGTTTGTTTACCTTTACGACGCGAACGATCCCAAAGTCCTTAGCGAGCAAGATCTCGAGCGCTACTGGACGGGGCATTTCAATGCTGCCAGATATCCTGAGCACCTTCCTGAGGGAACATGGAGTTACTACATCACTCCGGGTATTGGTGTGTTCAATCCTGCTTCATTTCCGCATTGGGTGAAGAACGGAGACGCCGTTTCCGTGTCTGTCAGCTTGAATGTAAAACGACGCAAAAATGTTCCATTGAGCGTTTATCGAACGAATTATTACATGCGAAAACTTGGAATGCGGCCTAAGTCGCCAGGGCGATCCTCGGGGCTCGATGCATTCAAGCATCTCGCGTTTGGCACGCCATATAACGCTGCCAGGAATCTGCGGAGATATGCACGCAATCATTTCGGTATTTAAGCACCGAGGTGGTTGTTCGTTGTAAACAGGAGATATGCGAACTTTTGACCTGCTGGCTGTCATTCTGGTGTTGGTAGACGCAGTTCTTCTTTTACGATTCAGATTAGCGGGTTCACTGCAACGTTTCATTCTGGTTGCGGTTGTGCTGCTGCTGGTTGCCCATCTGGTTGCGGAGGGTGCGCGATGGCAGATGGCCCCAGCCTATCTGGCGGCACTGCTACTTTGCATCGCGGGAACCGGTATCGCTCCACAGGGAAATGTGAGCCGCATCGCGCTTATCTCAGGCATAGTGCTGCTTGGGATTGCCAGCATAGCGTTTTCAATTGTGTTGCCCGTCTTTCAACTTCCAGATCCAACGGGTAAATACGCGGTAGGGACCACGACTCTGGAGCTTACCGATCCGAGTCGCGTCGAAGATGCAGGATCGCAGGCAGGCACTAAGCGAAGAGTGGTCGTTCAGCTCTGGTACCCGGCCAATCCGTCGGGAAAGCCAGTCGCCCGGTATATGAAGCTGGCAGAAACGTTCGCTCTAACTTCCTATCGGTCCGTAGTCCCAACTAACTCGCGCATCGATGCGCCTATTGCAACGGATGGCGCCCCTTTTCCATTGCTTTTGTTCGGGGGAGGATGGCGAGGGCGGCGCACGGAGTCAACGTTTCTTACAGAGGATCTCGCGAGCCATGGCTATGTGGTTGCAGCGATCGACCACCCATACAATGCTCACCGGGTTGCGTTCTCTGATGGCGCCGTCGTCGACTCTACAATAACTGCGGCGATTGGCGGTTCCTTTGATATTGCGCCACCCGCCTTTATTCAGGCCTGGGATAAGGAGTTAGCGAAGTGGATCGCAGATGAACGATTTGTGTTGGACACGCTCCTGGCGATGAACGACGATTCCAAGAGCCGATGGTTCCATCAAATGAATCCCAACGAGATTGGGGCGGTGGGGCATTCGTTTGGAGGTTCTGCGGCAGTGGGAATCTGTTCTGAAGATCCTCGGGTCCGGGCTGCAGTCAACATGGATGGCTATCTTTTCAGCGCGCTGGATGAGCGCTCTACCGGTCAAAAGCTGATGGTCATCCTGGAAGGTGCGCGGGTATACCGGTCAGACAATCCGCTCGACAAAGCGTTAGGAACCTATGATTTTGCCAAGCTGGATGAGTCTCTGAGAAAGTTTGGCGGGTATGTATTATTTGTTGACGGCGCGAATCATGAAGATTTTTCGGATCAACCGCTGATGTCCCCGTTTCGGCGGATTTCGCAGGCCGGCACTTTACCCGCTGCTCAGACGCACGCAATCGTCAGAGCTTACGTGCAGGCCTTCTTCGATGAGGCTCTCCTCGGGCAGCATTCTGCGCTGCTGGAAGGGCATTCACACCCCTACGTAGCTGCCACATTCGAAAGGTGGACTTCAGACGATCCGCCACCCATGTCGATGACGTTTCCGATAACTCCTCCCGGTGCATCTGACTTAAATTCAAAGAAATGAGATACTGAGTCAGGATTAGGTTACTCATGCGCAGAAGTAACCCAAAACGTTCTGCATCTTGCGTGCTATACAATCGCAGGTACCGGAAATGGCATTCTGCTGTAGTATCACGGAATTCAGCAACAAGTCTGAACCTGAATGCTTCCCTGTTTGCGATCGTCTAGCCGAATTTTGCGGCAGACAACAACGATTTAATGAAGTATTTTTTGTTTGATCCTGGTCGGGGAACTTGTATGGGTGCGTGCATTGCCTCATCGAGTGCCGGGATGTAACGAAAGCTCTCTCGAACTCTCCATTGTTACGAATGTAGAGATTCTCCATTTTGAGATGACATCGGTGACAAGCAAACTTCAACACGAGACGGAAGCTCAAAATCGCGAAGCCGATGTTTTTGTGTTGCCGGTAACGCCGAATCAGCGGCGTTATTGGTCGCTCGATCAGCTACGGCCTGGAAATCCGGCATTGAACATGCCCCTGGCGTGGCGATGCGGGGGGGCGCTCAACCAAGGTGTGGTTGCCGAGGCGCTGACGGAGTTAGTGGCCCGTCATGAGACGCTCAGAACAACCTTCGATGTTGTCGATGGTGTTTTATCCCAGATCATTCATCCGCCTTGCGCTGTTGCGCTGCCGTTGGAAGATCTGGAATCGCTACCGGAATCCGATCGACAAGAGGCTGCGGACGAGATCATTCGGCAGGAAGCCAGAATTGCGATGGACCTGAAGCAGGGCCGATTGTTCTTCGCCAGATTGATTCGCTTGGCAGTGGATCACCACATCCTGCTGGTGACAATGCATCACAGCATTTGCGATGGGTGGTCGAACGGTGTAGTTCTCCGGGACTTCGCGGCGATCTATGATGCGCTCGTTGCAGGGGTGAGCCCCAACTTGCCAGAACTACCGATTCAGTATGGCGATTACGCGGTGTGGCTCGAAGAGTGGCGTCAAGGTAGCGGAGCAGTGGCCTCCATCGAATACTGGAAGCGGACGTTGGGAGGAAGCTTTACGCCACTGAAGTTGCCGCGTACCGCATCGCATGATTCGAATGCCGAGGGACAGATTGAGACTCTTCTGCTCTCTCCTGAGTTGGCAAAGACAGCGCGAGACTATTGCTCGCGGGAGAATGTCACGATGTACATTCTCTTGTTCAGCATCTTTTCAGTTTTTCTACACCGTCTCGCGGACAGTTCGGATTTCCTGATTGGTTCTCCCTGCGCCAATCGGCATCCGGAAGCCGAGGATCTCATAGGGTCTTTTGCCAATCCTCAAGTGATGAGGGCGCGCGTCGAGCGTGGAGATAGTTTTCGAGATGTGTTGGCGAAGGTTGTCGAGTGGACGCAAGGCGCGCTGGCAAATCAAGATCTGCCATTTGAGGACTTGATAGAAGATCCACACTTTGTAGCGCGCGAGAACCATATTGAGCTTCAGGTCTATTTTCTGTATCAACGTGCATTTATGCAGGAGCAGAGCGCAGGTGGACTGAGAATTGTCCCAATTCGTTCGGTCAGCCCTGGAGCGATGTTCGATCTGATGTTGAGTGTCGTTGAGCGTAAAGAAGGACCGCGCCTGCAACTCGAATACAATCCACGGAACTATAGCAAGGAAACGATAGAGAACTATCTGCGTGGCTATGTCGCTCTACTTGAAAAGGCGATCACCGATCCTGCTTGCTCCGTTGACGCTTTGCAACTGCCGGAACTGTTTGCCGATGATGATAAGGCGGCAGTGAGTCTTGCTCTTAAGCCTGTCTGGAATGCCGCTGGAATTACGACTGTTCTCTCGACCCATACTTCTGTACGCGATGTGGTGGTGACGCGAGCTTCCGATGCGACGGGCCGAGAGAGATTTCGTGCATACATCGAGTTGAACGCGGCGGGTGGAGCTTCGCCCATTACGCCGGATCAACTTGTGACCTGGTCCGCGTCTAGGCTTGGTGGCAGCCCATCTTCGCTTGTGGTAGCAGTTGTGGACAAGTTGCCGCGGCTGGCTAATGGATTGATCGACCCTGTGAAGCTGGAGGCGCTCGATGATTCGGAAAATGCGGCGTCCAGGCAGTTCATAGAGCCGCGTGACGACATTGAACGAAGGCTATTGCATGTCTGGAAGTCGGTTCTTGGGTTGGATCGGATTAGTGTGCGAGCAGATTTTTTTGATCTTGGTGGAACCTCGCTCCTGATCTTGAGATTGATCGCACGAGTTAATGCTGAATTTCAGTCACTGCTTCCCATTCCAACCATCTATACCGCTCGCACGATCGAGAAGATGGCTGAATTGCTGCGAAAGCCGGAAGAAAAGCAGTTCGTTTTGGCGTTGCAGCCGTCAGGCTCCAAGCCACCGCTCTTCATGATCCAGTCGTACCACCTCTACCGGGCGTTGCCTGCTGCGATGGGCACTGACCAGCCGTTCTATGGAGTTCGAGAGCTGGAGCTGGAAGATCGCGGATTTCCATACACGCTTGATGATTTGGCGAAACGTTATGTGCAGCACATGCGAGAGGTCCAACCGACAGGGCCGTATTATCTCGCGGGCTTTTGCTTCTTCGCGGTGCTTGCATTCGCTGTTGCGTCAGAACTGGAGGCTCAGGGAGAGACGGTCAGCTTTCTGGGATTGATCGATGCCAATTGTCCCTACTATTGGCGCAAGAGCACGCAACCAAGGAGTCCGGCAAAGCGGTATGGAAAAGTGCTTTCGTACCATTTCAAGAAGATGCACGATCTTCCGTTGACATTGAAGATTCAGTATTTCACACGTTTTTTTGCTCGCAAGAGTTGGAATCAATTGCTCAATGTCTCGCTGAATGTAAGGTACCGTCTATACGGGCACTACATGGGAAATGGTCTGCGATTGCCACGGTGGCTGCACGATAAAGTCATGGTCACTCGTATGGCCGCTCGACGACACAAGGCGCAGCCGATCCATGCAAATATTCATTTGTTCCCAGCCCAGGATCAAGCATTTCCGAATGGCTACGATCCCTCGCTGGGATGGGCCGAAATGACTTCGGGCGCTGTTAAAACTGTTTGGTTACCTGGCAATCATGAAGACATGTTTCTGGATAAGAATCTGGATGTCATGGCGGAAAAAATGATGGCCGAAATGAACGCCATTATGCACGATCAAACCGATGCGGCAGGAACCACGATCGCAAGCCGCGTTGGATCGATTGGCTAAGAAGAATTGGAGGATCGATCATGTCAACCATGAACCCTGTTGCCTCGCAGCTGGATAGCTGCTGGATTACGGATGCTGATGACCATCTGCGTGATGATTTCGATCAAAGACCATTTGAATTCGAGCACAACCTGACGGATCATCCGCTCTTGCAGTTACCGGAATTGATGAAACTAGCCGACCGCTCGATTACGGACAGGCCAGGATCGATTTACTACGACATGGGAGATATACCGGTTACTCAGAGATGGGATGAAGTTCCTGAGCGGCGATTTTCAGCTCTTGAGAGCATGGAGCGGATCGAGACCTGCGGAGCGTGGTTTTTGTTTAAGAAGATCCAGCAGGACCCGGTGTACAAAGAGGTCCTGGGCCGTGGTTGGCAGGAGATCAAGGCCAGAATTGCTCCCAACCTCGATTCAAAGATCCTTCGGGAAGATGCTTTGGTTTTCATCACATCTCCGAATCGGATTGCCCCCTATCACATTGATCGAGAGTGCAGTTTTTTGCTGCAGATACGCGGAACGAAGAAGATTTATATTTTCGATCGTTCGGATCGCGATGTGCTGTCAGAGGCAGAACTGGAACGTTACTGGACTGTAGATCACAACGCGCCGAAATATAAACCACATCTGCAAGATCGCGCGATTGTGTACACGCTTCGTCCGGGGATGGGAGTGCATATTCCGGTGAATTGGCCCCATTGGTTGCAGAACGACGATAACGTGTCCGTTTCGCTGAACGTAAACGTGCAGTTCAAGGACACCCAACGCGCCAATGTTTATCGAGCGAACTATCTTTTGAGGCGCATGGGCATGCGTCCTTCACCTCCGGGAGTTCATCCCGGCGTGGATCGTGTAAAAGCAATCTCGATGATTCCAGTCATGGCGACAAAGCCGATGATCAAATCATTGAGGGATGCTACTCGGAAAAAGGCACATTAAGATCGGCGTGCAGGAATGAACAAAGAGCGATCGACATCGCAGATTGGCAAGTCTTGAATAGCATGAAAGACCAGGAGAGGCTAACGCCGATTTTCGAGAAGACGGGTGAGAGAATTTTGTCTGCTCTCTGTGTGTTTGCACGGACTCTCGAGCCAGCCTGGAGAGCGGCATGACAAAGCCTCGTCAAGTATATATGGTTCTGTCTCCGCGTTCCCTTAGTTATGCTCAAGGAGCGCTGGAGAGTCTTCTATCTAATTCGGTGGAGCCGATGCATCTGCATCTCATTACCGATTCGGATGAAGACGCCGAGTTGTTGCGCCAGGCGACGAGCCGGATCGATGCATCATCACACACTGTCATTGTTTACACAGGTGCGGATCTGGATGAACGAGAAGCGGAGTTGTTTGCCCGGCACACCAATTTACGCGCGTTTCGTCGCGGACATCCATGTTGGAGAAAAATTACCGACCCGTTGTTATTGAGCGAGCCGGGTGAAGAAATGGTTCTGCTTGATCCGGATCTTTACTTCCCCAATCATTTTTGTTTCGAGACAACGCCTCAGAGTGGGCTCCTCCTAATGTGGCAATTGCCCAACTGTCTGTATCCACCTGAGATCGTGAAAACTGCGATGCAAAGCGATGTGCGACTGGCTCATCATGTCGATATTGGAGTTGCCCACTGGCGAGCGAACGTGGATCTGGATTGGCTTGATTGGCTAGTGGAAACTTTGGGAGGCGCGAGCCTGCCGCGCCTAATGCATGTTGAGGCAATTGTCTGGGCGGCTTTAGCTATGCGAATTGGCGGCGGACATCTCGATCCTACTTACTGGAAGTGTTGGAGGCGGTCGCCGGCAAAACGGATCATGCGTAAGCTTGGCGTCGGCGGTTTGCAAATTCTGAAATCAGAAGATTGGGCGAGCATGAAATGCTTTCATGCTGGCGGAGAAGCCAAAAACTGGTTGAAAGAAGCACGGGAGAATGGACTGCTGGAAACCGGCTCCGTACAGAATAAACCTGGCCCAATCGTGCCATTCATTGAACTGACTCCCGAGCACTATGCTCGTGAAATGGCTTTCAAACGGTTGTTGCAATCGCTTGGATACTATCGGATTTTTCGTACGGCCTAGATCGATATGCGTATTTGTATAGTTGCAGAACATGCCTCGACGCGCTTTGGAGGAGAAGCGATTCTTCCCATCCACTACTTTCGCTTATTGCGTGAGCGCGGTATAGAGGCCTGGTTGGTGGTACATACTCGTACCCGCGAGGAACTGGTCGAACTTTTTCCCGCGGAGATGAGCCGGATTCGATTTGTTCCAGATCTCCGGATTCATCGAGTACTTTATCGTCTTTGTCGCCCACTACCTCGCAGACTTTCCGAGGCTACCCTCGGATTGCTGAATCAGCTCATAACGCAGTATTGTCAGCGGACCATCGTTCGGGCTCTCGTTCACGCCGAGGGTATCGAAATTGTGCATCAACCAATTCCGGTTTCCCCACGTTTTCCGTCTGCGTTGTACGGCCTTGGTGTTCCGGTTGTGATTGGCCCGCTCAATGGTGGGATGGAGTATCCAGCCGCCTTTCGTCATTCCGAGCCGTGGATCAGCAGGGCTGCTGTGGCTGTGGCCAAACTATTTGTAGATTTGGCGAACACAGCAATTCCAGGTAAGAAACAGGCTGAGGTGGTGCTGGTTGCAAATGAACGAACCCGTAAAGCTCTTCCGCCGGGTTTGCGCGGCAAGGTGATTGATTTAGTAGAGAACGGAATCGATGCGGAGATGTGGCGCTCAACGGATTCCTACGGTGATAACAAAAGCCGCCGCTTTGTATTTCTTGGACGGTTGGTGGACTGGAAGCGAATCGATATTGTTATCCGTGCTCTCGCCCAGGTTCCATCAGCAGAGCTTGAAATTATCGGTGATGGGCCGATGTCAGGGCCCTGTAGTGCATTAGCTCGAGAGCTCGGCGTACAGGAAAGAGTGTTTTTCGCAGGGTGGGTACCGCAGCAGGAGTGTCCGGCACGATTACAATCGGCTCTTGCGCTTGTTTTGCCCAGTATTTACGAGTGTGGCGGAGCTGTCGTGCTCGAAGCGATGGCCATGGGCAAGCCGGTTATCGCAAGCAGATGGGGTGGCCCCGCTGATTATCTGAACGAAACATGCGGAATTCTAATCAATCCAGACAGCGAAGCCGCTATGGTAAAAGGTTTTGCTGAGGCGATGGAACGGCTCATTGATTCCCCGGGCCTGGCTCGCGCCATGGGCAACGCAGGACGGCAACGTGCACTTCGAGATTTTGATTGGCGAACAAAGATCGATTTTGTTCTGGAAATATATCGCTCGTTAGTACCAGAGGAGAACGTAACCATAGAAGCTCAGGAAGAAGAGGCTTCAGCTGTAGCTGTGTCGGAGCATAGCTGAATGCTGCTTCCTTCCACGGCCCTGGATAGAAAGGTAGGCCGGGGACTGTCAGAAGATGACCGGCAAACAATCATTCATTTCTCATGGATTGCTGCGTCTTTTCTGATTATCTATCTGTTCTCATGGCGTGAGGTATTTTCACTGAATCTCTGGGTATTGAAGGATCGGGGAAGCTTCCTGAATCTGGACTACCTGCAAGCGCAGCATCTCCGGCTTGGCGTTGACACTTTCTACTCCTATGGGCTGCTGCCTGTCGCACTGCAACATGTATTGTTTCTGTGGTTCGGCAGGGGTTATTGGTCAATGCTTGGATGCGCCATGGTAACGCTGTTACTCGTGGCCGTGTTTTGTGCGCTTCTTCTACGGGTCTTGCCCCGCGGATGGATTTGGTTTGTAGCTGTTCTGGCTCTCTCGCGGATCATGAATCTCGTAGTGCCAAATTTGCCTTACGAACCTGTGCAGCTATCGCTGATGTACGGCATCTTATTTGTGCTGTACCGAAGGCTGGACCTCGCATTGGCTGTATCCGCAATCGGATGCTGGAGTGTTCCCTCGCTGTCGCTCGCTATGGCAGGAATGTTGGCGGCCTTGTTGCTTGGACAATGGTTTCTTAAGCGCCAAGAGCCTATCTTATGCCTTCTTCGTTCCTATATTCCGGGGGTAGTCACCTACCTTGCAACTGGCGCTTTCCTGAGATGGGAGTTTGGCTGGCCCTCGGTTGCCGCGACAGCGACGCCAATGGCCGGTATGCGTTTTTACAAGCAGGTGGGGTTCGGAACGCCTCTAGCGTTTATGGAGTTCCTGCACCCGCCAGGGTTTGGCCTCATTCATGAAGTGGTTTATATATTTGCCTGCCCTGTGGTGTGGTGGGTTTTCAGCATGCTTTGCCTGCTTGCTTTCACTTTTCACGCTTGCCGCAGAGTGTGGATGAGCAAGAAACTTGAAGGCCGTGACACGGCGATCTTTTTATGCGCGTCGATCGAGGTTTTGCTTGCTGTTGTAGCGTACGGATCCCGCCATCAACACTACATATTCGATCCGTTGTTGATCAGCGGCATGCTTTTAGGACTATCGACAATGCAACCCGGACAGAGAAGAAACGTGCTCATGTCAATTTTTGTTTTGCTGGGAGTTATGGGGCAGGCAGCCCTGTTGCGCACAGACATTTTGAGTTGGGAGATGCAGAAATCCCCAGGCATAACAGCGGGTCTTTATGCAGATTCCGAATGGATCAGGGAGTGGTCCCCGATCCTAAATTTATCCAAGCGCGAAAATGTGCTTTTGTTATCCTACGGTACCGGTGCTCATCATTATTTCCCCACCGTACATTCGCCTGAATTGTGGACCCTACAGGTAGGTCAATTACTTCCTGCGGATGAAGATCGCATGCTTCGCCAGATCGATGCTGCTCAGGTTGTAGTTCTGGATCGAAGCAGCCCTGTATATGCCTATGCAGATGGACGTGTCCAACAGCGTTTGTCGCACTTCAACAGAACTTCCCTAACGGAGTATTTCGAAGTATGGCAACGTACTCCGTAGTTTTGGACACGCGCTTCTTTCACCCATTTGAATGGTTGCCGGTGTGCCTGGGATGATCTTCAAGGTATAGGCTGCCGGTGGCGATTTGCCGTCGAAGAGTCAATGCAAAACAACAAAAAGGGCGGAAGCCACTAAGGTTTCCGCCCCTGTTTCAGATTCTCTTTGCCGGTCTACTGACCGGTGTAAGTCCAGCTCAGTACTTCCTGTGTTGCTGTCAGAGCGCCGGTGGCGCCGGTAAATCCGATATACGCTGTTGTAGAGCCAATCACAGAAGGTATGTCGATGCTGAAGGAGTCCGACACGCTTGCTCCTGTCACCGTGTCGGTGAGGGTTACGGTAAGCGTCGAGTTGCTGTATACGACATGAGCTTTTATCAGGTCGCCGCTCTTCAGATTGAGATTGGTCGTGCTCAGATCGATGCCACTGCTTGAGGTTGGAGCATCACCCCATTGCGCAACGCCAAATGAGTCTGTGCCGGAGCCGACCTGGTCAAAGATATCGAACGTTACGGCCATGCTGGCGCCAATGCCTTGATACCCCAAGCCGCTTCCGGAATAACCAACAGCCCATTTGCCCTTTGAGGAATTCTGGATGGTAAAGGTAAATCCGTTTGCTTTTGCATTTAAAAGCTTGAACGTGAAGTCATTGGTAAAGGAATTGACCGGCACTGCTTTTGGATAGAAAGCTGTGCGCTGTTCGACAGTGCCGCCATCTGTCAATACCAGTGCTCCATTGGTCACTGCGGCACCGTTGTTCAGACTGAGTTGGCTGGCACTAATGGCATTGCTTGCAAAGTTGACGTAAGTCGTTCCAGTCGGTGTCGCCGTGGTTGTGACCGCTGAGATCACATATGTAGCCGAAGTCACAGGGCTATTGGTGTATCCGGATTCGATTGCGATGGCTTCCAGGGTTTCGGAAGCGCTCACTGAGATTGCACCGGAATACTTGGTGGACGACGTGGTGGGCGTCGATCCATTGGTGGTGTAGTAGATGGTCGCTCCAGAGGAAGCATCCGAGATCGTTACAGACTGTGCGTTTGTGTAGGTTCCGCCGCCAACACTGAATACTGGCGCCGTGGTTGTGTTAGATAGATTGATCGTGAATGTCGCCTGGCCTTCGGTGCTGGTGGTCATTCCTTTTTCGACGGCAATTGCCTTGATGGTCTCTGTGGCGCTCACAGTGATAGGCGAAGTGTAGATTGCAGAGGAGGTCGTCGGGCCAGTGCCGTTGGTGGTGTAGTAAATCGTCGCTCCCGCCGTGGCGTCAGAGATGGTGACGCCTTGTGCAGAGGAATAGGTACCAGTCGCCGGCGAAAAGGTTGGAGTCGACAGAACCTTGCCGATCGTGTACACCGCTGATGTTACGGGACTATTTGCGTAACCTGATTTGACTGCAATCGCTTCGAGGGTTTCGGAAGCGCTGACAGAGATCGCTCCAGAGTATTTGGCCGACGATGTTGTTGGCGTTGTGCCATTGGTGGTGTAGTAGATCGCTGCTCCAGAGGTAGCATCCGAGATCGTTACCGACTGCGTACTTGCGTATGTGCCGCCGGCAACACTGAACGCTGGCGCTGCGGTTGTGTTCGGTAGGTTGATCGTGTACGCCGACGAACCCACAGCGCTGTTAGTGTAGTTGGTAGCGACAGCTATCGCTTGAACCGTTTCGGTTGTTCCGACAGTGAACGATCCTGTGTACTTCTGAGAGGAAGTAGTGGGCGTTGCGCCGTTGGTGGTGTAGTAGATCGTTGAGCCAGCAACGGATTCAGCAATCGATACAGTTTGAACTGACGTGTAGATACCAGGGTGTGGTGAAAAGGTTGGTGTCGGCAACACTGGCGCAATCGTGAAGGTGCCGGAGAGGACAGCACTGCTGGTCGAACCGGACTTGATCGCGATGGCCTTGATGCTGGTGTTAGATGAGAGCCATAGAGGTCCGCCATAGAAGGTTGAGGAGGCCGTCGGCGTCGAACCGTTGGTCGTGTAATAGATGTTGGCTCCGGAGGCGGAATCGGAAATAGCGAGTTGCTTCGACGAGGTGTAAGTACCTGGCGCAATCGAGAAGACAGGGGTGGGTAACTCCGCGGCGATCGTGTATGCCGCTACGGCTACTGTGCTGTTTGTGTAACCGGATTTAACCGCCAGGGCCTCGATGGTTTCCGTGGCACCGATCGTGGTTGGACCGCTATAGACCGTCGAAGATGTGGTAGGTACAGTTCCATTGGTCGTGTAGTAAATCGTACTTCCAGAAGTGGCTTCACTGATCGATACAGTCTGCGTTGTCGCATAGGTGCCGCCAGCGACCGAAAAGGCCGGAGTGGCGAGTTGAGGCGCGATAACGTAACTGGCCGAGGACACCGCGCTGCTCGATGAGCCGGAAGCAATGGCGATTGCGTTGAGGGTCTCATTTGCACTGACAGTGATGGCGCCACTGTAAAGATGCGATGAAGCCGTTGGCGTTGAGCCATCCGTTGTGTAGTAAACGGAGGCTCCCGATGTTGTATCGGTGATTGTTACCGACTGGGTTGTGGCATATGTACCGGCAGCGGGACTGAATGTGGGCATTGCTGTAGCAGCGGCGCCACCGGCCGTATAGTCCAGCGCCGTTGCCGAATGCGGTGGCAGGGTGATGGATGTGGGGCTCGAAAGTGAAGATGTTTCAATCGATACGGTAGCTGGCGCTTGCGTCGTAACAGTGCCTGTCGAGGTTTCGTTCATCGTATCCAGGCTGGAGGGCGCGATCTGACGCTGAGTCACCGCGCCTGTAGGCACGTTGGAACCGGTGAAGCTAATGCTGTGGCTGTTAGTCAGGTCAGTGTTGATCAGAACCAATGAGCGAGATGTTCCGTTCTCGAAGCAGAATGCATAGAGATAAGGAACGTTCGTCATTGCGGGCATTGCCGCCACTCCATTTGGAGATCCCGCAAAATTGTAGGTAACGTTATTGTTGATCGAGCACGAGTACATGGGACCAATGATGGATTGGTTGATCAGCTGTACTCCGAGGAAAGTGGGACGTGCGTTGTTTGTCGCGCCACCCATATCGACGACGTTGCCCCAAAGCTTCGCCGTCATATTGTTGCCTACCGGGTTCCTGAATTCTCCCAGGGCGAAGAAAGACTGTGGCCCGATGCCGTAATACTGCATATTGAGCAGTGGTTGCAATGCCATAACGGCCGCTTCTCCGCCGCCAGCATTGATGTAGTCCATGTGCTGCTGGTCAATCGAGCCGCTTACCGTTCCTTGGCCCCACTCATAGATATTGACCTTGCACTTGCTTGTGCCTGTAGCACCGCAGGTATTCTGCGATTGATAATCGTGAACCGACTGGTAGAAGTTGCGAATGTCAGATGGGTTCGTGACCTTTTCCCACGGATCAACCATGGCTGGCTGCCATAATGCGGCGTCGGTCGCGAAAGAGCTGACGGCTCCATAGGTGTAATCTTCAAGTTCGATAGAGTCTGGATGGGCGCGAGCAATCGCAGTGTCCGCGCTGTAGTTCACTGCGGTCTGGGCATTGAGGACGAGATCGAAGGAAGAGGCAGAGTAATAAGCATCGCCACGCATCGCTGCGAAGATGTCGCGTGCGCGGACGCTGTAGTCATAGTAGTACTCGGAGTTTGGGGAGGTGGAGCGATCCGGTAGCCCCTGACCGATGAAGGATGAGGCGTTCCAGCACTCGTTGCAGAAAGAGAGATGGATGACGCTGAACTCGTCTGTCCAGGGATTGATCTGTCCAAGAGCGGCGCGCTTCGCACCGTAAGTTGAGTTGGACGGACCTGCCAGAAACTCGATCAAGCTGGCGGCTTCGGAAGTGGAGAGTGTTACGGGAACCTCGAGGTAGGGAGAGGCATTCAGATACTTGCAGATGACGAGATAGTCTTCAAGGGAGAGGTTTTCAGAGCCAGCGCCACCTGGGCCGACGAAATATCCGGTGCCGCCGCTGGTGGGCATGTGCGCGTAGTCGGGCTGGGTCCAGTTGCTGATCGACTCCGCATTCTGGTTGACCCAGTAGCGCAGTGTTCCGGGATTGTTTTCATTGGAGGGACCGTAAAAGGTCTGAAGAGTCTGGACTACTTCATCTCGAAGAGCAGTTGTGTTGTTAGGATTGCCTGACGTTTTTTCAAAGCTGACGTTATCCAGATAAACCGAACCGGCTGTTGCTGTGAAGGAGAGGCCCCCTGCTGCTGGTGTGGTAGAGGAAGTTTCCGATGCCGTGCACGTCCACGTGTATTGTGTCCAGGTTGATGTCAAAGTGGGAGTATATGAACCACAGTTAAAGCCGTTGGACGATTGGCGGCTTGCAGAGACGACTAGTTTTGGAGTGCCTGAGGCTGCCTTGGCCCAGAACGATATCTGATAGGTACCGTTCATCAGGACGAAGATGTTATCTGTAGATTCGCTATCGAAGTACCAGGAGGCGCCAGCCGCCGAGCCGGATGCTGCGGCATTCATGTTCAAGGCCTGAGTGCCGCAGGTGGAACAAAGATCGGTCGTATCCGACAGTAATTGTCCGCCGCCGGAAACTGAGCCCGACAAGCCGCCGTGACCACCTGATTCCCACCACGATTCTGGCGTGGGGAACGTTATTTTGCTGAGGACGATAATGTCGCCGACCTGAAACGGAGCGCTGCATGGAGTAGCTGCAGTGATTGTGGGCGAAACCCAGGTTGTCACGCTGCTTGCCGGGTAGTTCGGACCGGTATTTGAGATGATTGTTCCTGAGCAACCAAGCTCAGCTCCGCCATTCTGCGACTCTACAACGGTGAACGATGCTCCGGTCCAGTAGTTTGCCGGAACTGTGTCATAAACGTCAGGAACTGTAAATGTCGTCGTCGTTCCTGAGCTCGTGAGAGCCCAGATCTGCCGGTTCTGTAGTGGCTCCATGCCTGGATTGGTGGAGCCAACCAGATTCTTTAGAATCTGGCCATTATCCCAATAATCAACTGTGCCGATGTTGACGCCGACGCGGCTGGTAGATGGCTGAACAATAGCACCATCGTTGAGAGTCAACGTCTGGGCCGCGACAGGTAAAGCGGAATTATGAATGGCGAGTACAGCAATAAAAGCCGCCAGACCAGATAAAAATTTCCTCATAAAAACTCTCCTAAAAACAGCCGCATGCACGGCAAGTTACCTTTCAAACCAAAGTCATCAATGCAGCAAAATATTCCGGCACACAAATCTTTGAACGCCGCGGTTGACGATCAGACCGTTAGGCGTCTTTGAATGCCAATCAAGTGCTTATGGGGCAACAAGTTAATCAAAGAATTGCCGACTCGTACGTTCCAACGCTGAAGTCATTCGACCCTGTTGGTTTGTACTGATTGAATCGGCAGCATGCAGCTGGACTACAACTGAAGTGTCATATTTTGGATACTTAGGTAACTATACCAAGGGAATCACATCAAAGGTACCTAAGTGTCAAAAAATCTTGACGAATCCAAAAAATGATGGCTAATTGTTCCGTTATTGAACTGGAAAGTCGATTAGAGGCAAAATAAAGGCGAAATGTCAGGTTACTGCGTTCAATTGCGGACTTCTCCATGCTTCCGTTGGTCATTATTAAGCTGCTGCGGCGAGACAGGTGGCACCAAGATTGCAAACACACTCCTAGGGACCGATGTAGCAGCAGTTGATCGGTCTGCAATTTCAATGGATTGCTGATGCCAAGGCGGGAAGAGAGTATTGCAAGTAGTCAGGTTAAAAATTCACCCAACCAGTCAGCTCTCGCTGCACATTCTGAGCAAAGACATCAAGCCCGATTCGATAGAGTCGGCAAAGGTTCTCGGGTTGCCGAGTATCAAAGGATCAACGCCCAAGCTCTAGATATGCTTTATGAACATATGACACCATATCCCCCCTCGTGTGTGCAATAGAAGGGATTGTCAACTTAGAAAATTAATCAATCGCTTTATGACGATGGGTCTGCCACTTAGGAGGCAGTAAATTCGGCTGAAGAGCGCCTGGCAACCTGCTGGAGGAAGTGGCTGGCTCCAGCACAAATGGGTAAACAGAGATATGCCGTGGTGGATATTCGTTGCATCGATGGACGAAGCAAACGGAAACAGCCGCGGGAACGGGAATAATCTTTGATGTTCCAGACGCGTTATTGAAAGACACGCTGAAAAGAGAAGCGTGCGTTTTCTGTCTCTTTGTCGCCAGCTACCTGGAGAGCAGAAGGAGCTGCAGAGAGGCGCGTCCAACCGATCAGGAGAAACGCGAGTTGAGGTATTTGCTCTCCCATATACACGGTGGTGAGGGATACCCAAAGCACCGAAAGTGCTGCGAGTAGTGAGAAGGCAAAAGCCTGGTCAAGATTATCGCGTGCGGTCCAACAACGCTTGATAGTGCGTCGCAAAGATTCTGCGACTATCAATATTAGAAGTACATAGCCCGCATCGCCATAAGCGATGTGGACCAATAAGAATTCATTGTCGATGGACGCCATGCTCGGGAGAATCGGGCGACTGAGCATGCTCCAGCCAAACATGCCTCCTTGCTTGACAATCGGGACGTAGAGCTCGTTCATGCGCCGGCGATACAATGCACTGCCCTGTTGCTCATTCTTGACATCGGCGCTGCTGGAAACATTTGTATAGCTTTTGAAATACGTGAATGCAGCGATACCGCCAACACATAAAATGAGTGCGACCAGTATCATGGCTGTTCGTTTATTCTTGAATCTCGGAATTTGAACGATGAGGTATCCGGCAGCTACAGCAATCATTGGGCCGCGCGATTGAGAGAGATAAATATAGAGGAGCAGAACCAATCCGGGAATGTGGTATTTCTCCATCCACGAGAACCGTTTTCCCAATATTTGCGTGCTTGCCGGGCTCCACTTGCGCCAGTAGAAAAGGCATACATTCAAGACCGCGCCTAACGCGAACGCGATGCCAGCCAATTCCGCATCATTAAAAGATCCTGACATTCTTCCATGTCCTGCTCGTATCTGAACTTGAGGATGAACGGTCCCTACGCCAAAAAGCTTCATCCCAAGTACACCATAGATGTTTTGTCCCAAGCGCCATTCGATTAGACCGACGGGCCCCAACAGCAACAATAAGATAGTGATTCGTTTGATTGTGACCAGGCGGAGATCCGAATCCGCAACGTTGCGGCCAACCACATAGGTGAGACCAATCGAAACGCACGTCATTATGGCGCTGAAAATGCCATCGTTCAGGATGTTTTCCTTCAGTACTTCACTGATGCTGGTGGAGATCAGGAACAGCAGAATGAGAAGATCCAGGAAGTTTGGAAATCCTTTGGGACGTCTTCGAAACAGCGCGGCTATGCCGAGCGGGATCAAGGCTGCCTGTGCCGCTGAGATGGGCGGAAGATGTGGCAAACGGCAGTAGTACCCATCAGGAGTCAATAGCAGTAACGGGAGATATACCGACAGAAACGCAGTCTCAATCTTGCCGCGAAGCACGAGAATCAGTGAGATGAGTCCTGGGAGGAGGAACAGTATACTCATTATTTCAGGGTAGCTGATCCGGAGAGTCCGGCGGCAGTAGCATGTATCCCCAATTGGTGCTACTTTAGGCCCATGAATCCATCCAGCAATGAGCATCCCGATGCAGGATAGGCTCTGGGTGTGGACTTATTGGGCGAAGATGTTGAGAGGAGCTCAGGGATTTTGAAGTTGCATTACTGCTCGACGCGGGATATCGCATGAAGCTCGTTTTCCTTCTTCCTCAGGAAGGGAGTTTCCCGATTGGTGGTTTCAAGATCGTTTATGAATACGCCAATCGATTAGCAGCGCGAGGCCATGACGTTACTGTAGTTCACGTGGCGCATATGTACCTTGCAGGGGCAAAACGAGGAATCTCAGACCGGCTCAGACCGTTTCGGTGGCTCGGTTTTGCGCTGTCTGGCAAGTGGAAGCCGCATCAGTGGTTCAAGTTTAATCCTTTAGTAAAGTTGTCTTGGATTCCTACTCTCATCGAGCAGTTCCTGCCGAAAGCAGATGTGTACGTGGCAACCTGGTGGACCACGGCAAATCGCCTCGCATCAATGATTGGTTTGCCGGGCAAGAAGCTTTATTTGATCCAGCACCTCGAAACCTGGCTCGGATCGGATAAGGAAGTGATGGCCACCTGGACCGCTCCTCTTGAAAAGATCGTCATCGCACGCTGGCTTGCCGATATTGCGCGTGAATTAGGGGAACAGTGTCATTACATCCCAAACGGGCTCGATTTCAGCCGTTTCGGATGCGATGAGCCCATCGAGAATCGAATTCCGACAAGGGTCGCCATGATGTTCAGCCATAGTTTGTCCTGGAAGGGTTCTTATGATGGGCTTGCCGCTTTAGCGAAGGTCAAGGAACAATATCCGGATTTACAAGTAGAGACCTTTGGTATCGAACCACGCCCCGACAATCTGCCCGACTGGGTCGAATATCATCGAACCCCCGCTCAGGCAGCGTTGCGCCGAATCTATAATCGAGCGGCAATTTTTGTAGCCCCAAGCCATAGCGAGGGCTGGGGGCTGCCGCCATGCGAGGCGATGATGTCTGGAGCCGCTGTTGTAGCCACTGACATAGGAGGGCACCGCGAATTTTGTTCTCCGGATGAGACTGCGTTGCTGGTACCGGTGCAGGATGCGGAGTCCCTGGCGAATGCGATCAAGACGCTGATGCAAGACAATAGCTTACGGATAAGAATTGCCGACAATGGGCGTCAGAACATCCAGCGGTTTACCTGGGACGCCGCTGTCAGCGAGTTCGAGCGGGTCATGAAAATCGAGCCGGATTCTGGTAAAAAATAAGACGTCTGTTCACTGTGCGCCCTCAGAAAATGAAAGGCTGCTCTGACAATAGAGAGCAGCCTTTCATTTTGGAGCAAAGGATGTTGAATCGTATCCTACGGGGCGGTGTAGCTCCAGGTAAGAACATTCTGTGTCGCCGAGAGTCCACCAGTGCCTCCAGTGAATCCGACATAGGCTGTGTTGCCACCTACAGCAGATGGGATGTTCACCGGATAGACCTCCGTTACCGAAGCGTTCGTTACTGTGTCTGTCAACACCAGTGTGAGGTTTGTGCCGTTGTAGGTGATGTGCGCGTGCATAATGTCTTCGCTATGGAGATTAACGCCCGTTGAGCTGAGATCTGTGGAGGGAACCGTTGGCGAAGCTCCGCCTGTGTAGAGTCCAGTAGAATCGTTACCCTCACCGGCGTTGTTATAAAGGTCGAACTTGACGGCGACGCTATTGGAAATGCCTTGATAGCCGAGGCCACTGCCGGAATATCCAAGGGCCCATACATTGTTGCCTTGGATTGTGAACGTCATGCCGTCTGCAGTGGCGTTCAGCTGCTGGAAGGTGAAATCGGTCGTGAAGCTTTGCACGGGAACTGGTGTGTTGAACCATGCAGTGCGGTTTTCATTTGATCCGCCATCAGTCAGTTGCAACAAGCCATTGGTGACGGTGGCGCCATAGTTGAACGACAGCAAGCTTGAATTAAACCCACCGCTTGCATAGTTGATGTAGGAAGTGCTGCCGGAAGAGATTGTGTATGCGGCAATCGCAACGGCACTGTTTGTGTATCCGGACTTCACCGCGATAGCCTCGAGAGTCTCCGACGCGCTGACCGTGATGGCTGCGGAGTAGACGGTGGACGACGTGGTCGGCGTGGTTCCGTTGGTTGTGTAGTAGATGGTGGTTCCCGCGGTTGCGTCGCTAATGGTGACCGACTGAGCCGAGGTATAGGTGCCTGCGGCAACCGAGAAAGTGGGCGTCGGTAAGGTTGTATTTATGGTGTACGCCGCAGAGGCGACAACACTGTTTGTGTATCCAGACTTCACGGCGATGGCTTCGAGTGTTTCTGAAGCGCTGACCGTGATGGGTGCGGAGTAGACAGTAGATGACGTGGTCGGTGTAGTTCCGTTGGTGGTGTAGTAGATGGTGATTCCGCTGGTTGCGTCGCTGATGGTGACCGATTGGGCCGAGGTATAGGTGCCTGCGGCAACCGAGAAAGTGGGCGTCGGCAAGGTTGTATTTATGGTGTACGCCGCAGTGGCGACAGCGCTGTTTGTGTATCCGGACTTCACGGCGATAGCTTCGAGTGTCTCTGAAGCGCTTACCGTTATGGCTGCGGAGTACACGCTAGACGACGTGGTTGGCGTAGTTCCGTTGGTGGTGTAGTAGATGGTAGTTCCGCTGGTTGCGTCGCTGATCGTGACTGTCTGTGCCGCGGTGTAGGTTCCTGCCGCAGGCGAGAAGGTTGGTGTGGGCAGCGTCGGTGTGATTGTGTACGCAGCCGAGGCGACGGCGCTGTTTGTATACCCGGACTTCACGGCGATGGCTTCGAGTGTTTCTGAAGCGCTGACTGTGATGGCTGCGGAGTATACGCTAGACGACGTGGTCGGCGTGGTTCCGTTGGTGGTGTAGTAGATGGTGGTTCCGCTGGTTGCGTCGCTGATGGTGACCGACTGAGCCGAGGTATAGGTGCCTGCGGCAACCGAGAATGTTGGCGTCGGCAAAGTTGGAGTAATGGTATACGCCGCAATGGCAACGGTGCTATTGGTATAGCCGGATTCGACAGCGATAGCTTCAAGGGTTTCTGAAGCGCTCACCGTGATAGCCCCGGAGTATACGGCGGAGGAAGTGGTTGGTGTAGTTCCGTTAGTGGTGTAGTAGATGGTGGCTCCGCTCGTCGCGTCGCTGATGGAGACTGATTGAGCCGAGGTATAGGTGCCCGCGGCGACCGAGAATGTTGGAGCGGGCAGTGCAGGAGCGATCGTGTAGCTTGCCGAAGTGACGGGGCTGTTCTGGTCGCCAGATGCTGCCGCCATGGCTTGCAGCGTTTCACTTGAACTTACAGTGATGGGGCTTGAGTAGACCGAGGACGACGTGGTTGGCGCGGTTCCGTTGGTGGTGTAGTAGATCGTTGCTCCACTCGTTGTGTCGCTGATGGAGACGGTTTGTGCCGAGGTATACGTTCCACCTGCGACGCTGAATACAGGCGCTGCGGCAAAGCTGCCGGCCGGGCTGACGAAACTCCATGAAAGAACATTTTGCGTAGCTGAGGAACCGCCTGTTCCGCCGGTGAAGCCAACATAGGCCGCGTTGCTTCCCACCAAGCTCGGAATATTGACCGGGAAGACCTCGGTTACGGTGGCGTTGGTCACGGTATCCGTAATAGTGAGAGCGAGATTTGTTCCATCGTAGACGATATGGGCGTGCATAATGTCGCCACTATGGAAGTTAATGCCAGTTGAGCTTAGATCAATGGCAGGTACCGTTGGAGAAGCGCCATCGGTGTAGAGCCCAGTGGAATCGGGGCCCTCGCCCGCATTGCTGTAGAGATCAAATTTGACCGCGACACTGTTAGGAATACCTTGGTATCCCAATCCTCCTCCGGAATACCCGAGAGACCAGATGTTATTGCCCTGGATGGCGAACGTCATGCCGTCGGCAGTCGCGTTGGTTTGCTGGAAGGTGAAGTCGGTGATAAAGCTCTGAACTGGAACAAGGTTTGTAAACCAGGCAGAACGATTTTCGTTGGTGCCCCCATCTGTCACGTTCAGCACTCCGCTATTGACTGCGGCACCATAGTTCAACGAGAGTTGCTGAGCGGTGAAACCGCCGCTTGGATAATTGATATAGGTCGTCTGGCCGGAACCGATTGTATAGCTGGCTGTGGCCACCGCGCTGGTGGTATAGCCGGACTCCACAGCAATCGCTTCTAGCGTTTCGTTGGAACTGACGGTGATGGGCGCCGAGTAAACACTGGAAGATGTGGTAGGCGTGGTTCCGTTTGTTGTGTAGTAAATAATCGTTCCAGCAGTCGCGTCTGCAATGGTTACTGACTGGGAACTGCTGTAACTTCCGCCTGCCGGTGAGAATGTTGGTGTGGGCAGAACGGCGGCGATAACATAACTACCGCTCGTCACCGGGCTGTTGTTGTAGCCGGATTCCGCTGCAATTGCTTCCAGTGTTGTGCTCGCGGAAATTGTGATCGGGCCGGTATACAGCGTTGAAGCCGTTGTCGGTGTAGTTCCGTCTGTCGTGTAGTAGAACGACGCGCCTGCGGTTGAGTCGGAGATTGTTACTGTCTGTGCGGCTGTGTAGGTTCCTGGTGTAGGTGAAAGGGTTGGCGCCGGGAGTACAGGAGCGACACTGTAGGCGGCGACGTTGGGAGCACTTGCTGAATAGCCTGGAGCCACGGCAATCGCTTCCACAGTCTCCTGGCCGTTGACCGTAATTGGCGACGAATAAACAGTCGAAGAGGTCGTAGGCGTGGAACCATTGGTCGTGTAGTAGATAGTAGCTCCGCTCGATGAGGTTGACATCGAAACTGTCTGCGCGGTGCTATAGTTGCCGGCTGGAGGGCTGAACAACGGAGACGTTGTGAGAGGAAGCGAGGTATCGCCTGTGTTGTAGCTCCAGGACAAGATCTTTTGACTGGATACCAGGCCACCCGTGCCGCCTGTGAAGCCGACATAGGCAGTATTTCCGCCAACGATTGACGGTATGTTTACCGTCCAACTGGTCGAATAGGAGGCTCCGGTAACCATATCGTCGAGATACATCGAGAGGATGGTTCCGTTGTACGAGAGTGTCACCTCAATGGTGTCGTCACTATGCAGATCGATGCCGGTATTGGTGAGGTCGATCGCAGGAACGGTCGGGCTTGCGCCATCTGTATATAAGCCGGTCGAATCGTTGCCTTCTCCCGCATTGTTGTACAGGTCAAATTTGATAGCAACGCTGTTTGGGATGGATTGATATCCGAGTCCAGCTCCGCTGTAGCCAAGAGAATAGATGTTATTGTTCTGGATCGTGAAAGTAATGCCGTCGCCTGCAGGGTTTGAGAGCTGGAAGTGGAAATTTGTAGTAAAGGATTGAACGTTAACGGGCTGGTAGTACCATGCAGAACCAGCCTGTCCCTGGGCGCCGCTCGTCAACTGCAGGCGAGAGTCGTTCAGTTGAGTACTTCCATTCAGATCGACGATGCCAGCTGTGCTCGCGAAACCTGTTGGGAAGTTGATGCCGGTCTGGCCTGTTACGAGCGTATAGGTTGCGCTGGAAACATTGCTGGTTGTGTAGCCTGATGCGACGGCGATCGCATTCACGGTGGTTGTGGAGCTGAGCGTGAACGCGCCTGTGTATTTGGTGGACGATGTGGTTGGAGTAGATCCGTCCGTGGTGTAGTAAATGGTTGCTCCAGTCGTGAAGTCGCTCAGCGTAACAGAGATGGGCGGCGTATAGCTGCCTGCAGCGGGGCTGAACGTCGGTGCGCTGACCTGAGCGGCATTTGTGTAGGTAGCTGAAACCGGTTCGCTCTGCAGATACCCACTGGCGCTGGCTATAGCTTCGATTGTGGTTGTCGCAGAGATAGAAATAGGTCCTGTATAGACCGTGGATGACGTAGTTGGAGTCGCCCCGTTGGTCGTGTAATAGATGGTTGCTCCGGGAGTCGAATCGGTAATGCTTACACTCAATGTTCCCGAGAAAGACTCTGTTCCAGGACTCAAGACAGGTGTCGCTGTAAGCGAAGCTCCGTTGAGCAACCCGTAAGTGCTGATTTGAGTTTGTGTGCCGACATAAACTTTGCCATTCACCACGGTCGGAACCGCAAATTTTACGGCATTGCCTGGGTTATCTCGAGTGGAGTTGGTGGCGCTTGAGTAGAGCGTTGTCGCTGCATTGCTGGCACTGTGAGCCTGGAGCACCGCTGGTCCACTGGTGTTGTAAGCGTCTGTTTCGAGTGACCACACAATACCCTGCGTGGTGCCGTTTGCAGAGACGACTGGATTGGCTCCGGGGTATCCGTAGGTTTCACTCGATACAGCGGTAGGTCCGGTCAATTGGCCCTTGACCAACGGAAAGGCCTTTAGTGTGTCATTGGTGCCCCAGTAATACACTGTGCCGTTCCAGTAAGCGGCCGAGCTCCAGGCTCCGTTTACGCCGACTGTGTAATTCATTTCCTGGACAACCTGATCGCCGGCCGTGTTGTAGCCTCCCAGATTCTCCCGGTTGAGCAGGTAGACCGTGCCGGTTTTGCCCGTCTGCACCAGAAGGTTGGGATAGCTGCCGGTGGTTTGGGTCGGAGCAAGCATGATGCCGCCAGAAGCCAGATCTTCGTCATAGGCGTCCATGTTCGCCTGATTGTAAGGAGTGAACTCATCCGTTACAGTAGGAACGCCGTTGGTGAGATCAAGATTCAGAACGCTGTCGCCGTAATCCATCGAAGACGAATACGGCTTCGTTGCGGTGTAGTCGCCGTTACCGGTTGGAATGAACATCCGGCCATAAGGATGATTTACAGGATCGTTAATTTCGGCCGCCAGGCCCCCGCCGGCCATCCACACGCCAGCGCCTACACCGTTGGGCGAGGTGCAAAAGACGCCGGTTTGTTGCAGCGTCGCGGCGTTATAGCCAAAGATCCATCCGTGCCAGGGCCCGTTGTCTCCGTGGGATGCGAAACCGATATAAACAATTCCATTTTGCAGCAAAAGGCCAGGCCGCTGATTCTGCCAGAGATTGTCAAACGTGAGTGATCCACCTGAGCTGCCATTGCCGGTTCCTGAAACAGTTGCGGTGATCACAACCGGGCCACCGAATTTCTCCGCGCCAGTCGTGACATCAAGCGCATGTAGACGCTGAACATAGCCGCTACCCTCAGCTGTCGCGCTTACTACATAAAGAGTTCCGCTTGTCGGATCTATCACCGGAGTACCGGTGATGCCGACTTGAGGGATGATGTCGGTGCCGACCGTGTTTGAGGAAATCGTAGTGGCTCCTGCAGCAGCACCGTGCGCAGCCGAAAGCATCGAAGCAAACCATAGCGGATTCGCATTCGCGCCGCCATTTGTGTCTGCATCGAATGCGTAAACACTGTCGTTTTCTGTCGCAACGTAAACGACGTTATGAGTCTGTCCGCCGATGCTGACGTTTGCAAGATACAGCGGTTCCGCATAGACATACCCGTCTACTGCATGAGAAAAAAGCAGACCAAACTGGCTTGTGTTTACATCACTGGGGTTAAGAATGGTTTCATTCAGGTTTTGCCCCGTACGGCCGTTGTCGTAACGCCAAGTGGTTACGTTTACTTGGGCGTTTGCAACCGCAAATCCCATCCACGCCAAAATTGCTGCAAAGACAAACCTGTTTCGCATTCTTGATCTTCCTCGAAGGTTACTTGCCAATTTCGTCATAGTTCCCCAGTCGCTGGCCATGTCATATTGCGGCAGAAAATCAGCATCCCAGCGGCAGTGCTGCAATTACGTCCTGTTCATGTCTATAAAGCCGTGATAGAGCGCAAAAATCTATTTACGGCCCGGTCAAGGCACAGAATCAGACCGGAGAGTCCCAGAGTTTACCGCAGAACCCAGTTACCGCTTGCCATGCTCACGGAATGAACCCCGGGGCGGAAACGACATTCGAAGATTCGGTGAAGACGAACAAATATGAGACTGAACTCCACCGGTTCGAACTACGCATCCGCCGACGTTCTCACACCAGGTCCTGCATGCTGAACGAGAGAATGGCGCTATCTTCCGATAAGGTAAACTGGCGATGCAATCTCGCACATCGCCCGTTCGTAACAACCGATGGTGACAATTTGGGAGTGCCCTTGTGCTTTTCTACAACACTATAGTGGGGTTGTGTTCGATGTAACGGGCTTTTCGTACGAATCACGAGAAGCTCCATGCACCGGTTCACTATAAAAGTGCAGCATATGATCTCGTTGACCAGAGCGGTGACATTCCTTGATGAACATCTGTAAACAATTCCTGCGAGGCTTGATTTGGAGCTGTGCAGTATTCCCGCTTGCGCCGCTGGCTTTCTCGATGTATGCACAGTCGACACCCAACGTGATCACCATTCCTGCGGTGGCCGAGGAGCGGGAACAGATAAACGCTTTGCCGCACGCGTTCGTTTGGCGACCGGATGGGAAAGTTCTGGCATGTATACGGAGAGTTCGAAGCCGCGTAAAGGGGCAACGGCCCGAACTAGGCGCGGAAGTGGATTCCTATCTTGCCGCAAACGGCGAAAAATCCGTGCTCGTGACGGACGATGAGGTGAGGACTGGCTTCCGGAGCGAAATTAAGACCGGACCATTTGTAGAAGAGGAAGAAATTGCCTTGCGAGGGCAACTCCAAAGCCTCTTATGGTCGAAATCTGGCGATGCTCTCATTTTGACCTCGCACTTTTCTATCGTTTGGTTTGATTTGCCAACCCATAAGGCCACTGTTCTGGTCACGGGTGAGTCCTTCATCAGTGATTCGCAACTCAGCCCGGATGGACATACCGTCAGCTTCATTCGCGATCATGCCATTCAATTCGTGGATACGACGACGCGAAGGGAATCGAATCCAGCAGGTGAGGGTACTGAGGATCATTTGAAGGGCGAACCCGATTGGTCCTATCGCAACGAGTTGGGATTGAGTTCCGCTTACTGGTGGTCTCCGGATTCGAGATCGATTGCGTGGCTCGAAACCGACGATTCCAAGGTTGCGAAGTACGTGTTGCGACCTTCTTCTGGTGAAGAAGGGTCAATTCCATATCCGAAGCCTGGTGGCGCTATTCCATCTGTGAGGCTCATTGTTCAGTCAATCGCAACGGGAAAACGAGTGCCGATAGAACTGGGTACCGGCGATGCCAGTTACCTGGCGAGGGTTCAATGGTTGCCGGATGGGAAGCAACTGGCGATAGAGCGATTGAGCCGGGACCAGAAGAAGCTGGAACTGCTGCTGGCAAACCCGCGTACAGGCCAAGCTCGAACCATTGTGGCCGAGACGGATGCCTATTGGATCAATCTCTCCAATGATCTGCGGTTTTTGAGTGATTCGAAGCGATTCCTCTGGTTAAGCGAGCGCGATAATTACCGCCATCTGTATCTATACGATGTGTCAGGACACCCGATTGCGCAACTTACCCACGGAAATTGGGCAGTCACGTCTGTGGCAGGTATCGATGAGACAGAGGGCGTTGTTTACTTTACGTCGACTGAGTCAGGCTCGCGTGAGCGGCAACTGGATCGAGTAAAGCTGGACGGCACGGGTTTCGAGAGAATCACCCATGACCATGGGACGCATGAGCCCATGCTGTCTCCTGCGCGAGACTTCTTTGTTGATACCTGGTCAAGCCATTTGTCGGCACCGAGAATTCAGGCTCTCGGTACCGATGGCTCTGAGAAGTGGCAGATCGCGGAAGTCGAACCCAACAGCAATATCGCTGCGCCTTTGCAGAATATGGAGTTTATTACGCAAAAGACTCACATGGGTGTTGAGCTCAATGCGTGGATGATGAAGCCCGCCAATTTTGATCCCTCAAGAAAATATCCAGTGATCTTTTATGTTGCGGGAGGCCCGGGAGAGCAAATTGCTGCTGACGCATGGGGCGGAGATAAGGTGATGTGGCTTGCTCTCATGGCGCAGAAAGGATACGTCATCTATGCATTGGATAACCGCGGCTCCGGCGGGCGCGGCCATCTTTTCGAAGAGCCGATTCATTTGCGCTTTTCGAGCGCAGAGATGGCCGATGTAAGAGATGGCTTCCTCTATTTAAGTGCGCAGCCCTGGGTGGACAAGGGGCGAATTGGCCTGTGCGGATGGGGCTATGGCGGTTTTCTTGCAATTCACGGAATGCTCGACCGTCCATTGTTATTCAAGGCGGCCTTTGCCGGCTCCGCAGTTACGGACTGGCATCTGTACGACGCAATTTTTACGGAGAAATACATCGAGGATCCAACGCGCAATCAGGATGGTTGGCTTGCGTCATCGCCAACGGAGAACGCCAAGAATATAAGCGGCAAGCTTCTGCTCGCACAGGCGACACTTGATGAAAAAGTCCATAACGAGAACGCACTGCAGCTTGAGGATGAAATGCTCGACCAAGGCAAGTACGTCGACATTCTTCTTTTTGCTGATCGAAAGAGTCTCTTTGACGATAGGCAATCGCGACGCGTGCTTTTTGAACGGCTCACCGATTTCTTTTTATCAAATTTGTAGCGGTAGTTGGAGCTTGCTGGGAAAGTTCGTACCGTCAGAAGCGGATAGATCAACGGCTGTGGCAGCCTATCGGGGATGATAATCCATTGTGACCGAACACGACTCAGAGCCATCGTCGGCCCACGTGGTGTCGTCCGAATATGTTAATTTTTCCACCAGTGCGGAAGCGCCGGTGCGATGAATATCAACCGATTCCGGATCGAGCTTCCAGGTACCTATTTTAGTTTTGCCAGGTTCTAGAACAGCGTTGTAGATAAACTCGTGCGCATATTCACGTGGGTACCCGCCCGAATCGAGAAGCATAAGCTTAAACACTACGTTTGAGACCGGCTTGCCGCTCTCATTTTGAAAACTGAGTTGCAGTTGGGGCTTGGATTCTCCGCCATCATGCCGGTAGCTGACCTCTACCCTGCCAAGTGCGACCGGACACTTAGGCTTAGGCGATTGGGCGAGGATGGTGGCGCTTAGGTTTAGCGCCGACAACAGAAGCACCGATTTTAATAAATTGATTTTCATGATGAGCATATAGCCAGACACGGATGCCAGAATCTTTGGCTTCGCGGCTAGTCTGAGTCTGAGCTTTCACTGTATAGGTGTCAATGAACAAGCGCTCTTCCACGTGCTTGCCTGATTGTCTTGAAAAGCGCTTGCGATTGATTAACTTTCGCTCTCCGCAGGGATTCGCGGATCTTTACCGGAAAACCTTGCAAAGCGTACTTCCTGCGTGCGGTCTGCATCGGCAAAGCCTTTGGCGGGTATGCGGAACTCATCAAATAGCGGTTCGAGGCACCAGGCCGACATCAAAATTCTGAATCGCAGCGGTACACCTGCGAGAGTTACAGAAAGTCCCGATGCGAGCATGCGCTGCCTTGCGTCGAGCAAGGCGCCCAGTCCTTCCGGTCCGGCAAAGGTCAACTTCTTGAGATGTACAACAAGCAGGTTGCCATTGACGACGCATTCCGTAACCGTGCGATCAATTGTTGCGGTCACAGTTGCGCCTAGCTTGCCGCGAACGTGCAGATGAACAACTCCTCGATCCTCGGTCCGTTGCACTTCGGAAACCGACTGACGAGGGGATTGGAGTAAGCCTGCTAGCAAGGCTCCTGGAAGCCTCACTGCCAGTCCACCGAAGTTGCGGGCGTAACGAGGCATCAACCGGCCCGGTTCCTGGATGGTTCGCCCAAGCCATTCAAGGCCGCTTCGTCGCATCCAGCTTGGAGCACGTTTCACAGCGCCAATCAGAATGTCCATGCTGCCACCGATACCAATGGAGACTGGTACTCCGAGACGACGCGAGTGCATCCTAATCCATTTTTCCTGCTTGGGGTTACCAAACGCAACCAGCAGAATATCCGGCTTTGCCGCGCGGATGCGCTCCAGCGTATCGCCGTGGTCCATTCGCTCCAGATCGGCAACCGGAGGAGCATGATGCCCCACAATATTCACGCCGGGATACATCTGTTTGAGTGTTTCGCTGGCGCGGGCGGCAACATCCGGACGGCCGCCCAGCAGATAAATTCCGTAACCCTTGCGCGCTGAAAGCTCGGCAAGCATGGGAACCAAATCGACCCCCGACACGCGCTCTTTGAGGGGCTTGCCCAGCAGCCGCGAAATCCACACAAGCGGCATGCCATCGGCGACCACGAGGCTGCACCCCGCAAGTATGCGGTGCAGATCAACGTCTCCCAATGAGTTGCCCCAGAAATCCAGATTGGCGGTGGCGACCTGATGGCTTCCACCGGAAAGAATTAACTGCTCGATTCTTTCGACAGCTTCGTCTGCTGTCACATTCGCCAAGGGCAATCCCAAAACTGCTACAGAGTGTTGCAATTCCGTGCTCATATTGTCCTGCCTAATGGTGTTGGCAACGTCGTTTGCGTTGCTCTGGGCTAGGTTTTTTACATACTCCCGCTACTCACATCCTGATGTGTATGTGTTCTGAATCCAGCGGGACGTCTGATGTCTTCTCAAAGGTATAGTCAGATGATTGCTAAAACAATGGCGCAATGGTGGGCGATTTTCCGAGGTGGCTGTAACCATTCGGTACCACAAAAATGCTGCTGCAGTAATACATTAGGAGGGTTACTTAATGGACGTGGCTAGACAGGTGAGATTGGCTAATTCGTCCTATGGATCAAATCGCAAATTCTGAAAGGAACATGCTGGGCCTGAATCAATCGAGCGTATCGCAGTTCTCTTCATGTGATTAGCATCCGGGGGTTCACAAGTTTCTCAGTTCAGACATCGAATGATTGTTGTTAATACTCGCTGATTTCGGCGAAGATGCTTTAACGTAAGCAGCGCTTTGGGAATACATCTGCATCCACGTCCGTTTCATGCACGCGGCGCTTGAAAATAATCGGACGTAATACGATTCGTGTAGTCTTTTCAATCATTGGGATTACCCGTTGATTACCAACGTCAAGCCGATCGAGTACCGCCTATACTGAAGGCATCTTGGAAAATCCACGTCAGACAACAGATGCTGCTTCACAGGCGCCGAGGATAGCCTATCTTCTGAGCCGATACCCGGCCATTTCGCATACGTTTTTCCTGAAAGAGATTCTTGGATTGCGCGATCGAGGTATCGCGATTGAGGTTGCATCCATCAATCTGCCGGATCGCCCCAAAGATCGATTGCCGAAGGTCGAAGCCGCAGAAGCGGAGAAGACTTTTTACGTAAAACCAGACAGTGCGGCTAAGGCCTTGACGCGTCTGTTTATGATCGCGTTTCGAAATCCTCTGGTTTTATTTCGCGGACTCGGTTTTGCGCTGGCGATGGGTGGCTGGGACCTCCTGGCCCGCGCGTATGCATTGTTTTATTTGGCAGAGGCGCTTCTGGTTGGGGATTGGATGCGCCGTCGAGGTCTTTCGCATCTGCATGTGCATTTTGGAGGCGCGGTGGCAACGGTGGGCATGATTACCGCTCATGCGTGGCGCATTCCATGGTCGCTCACACTGCATGGCCCGGACGAGTTTTTCGATCAGGAGAAGTTCTATCTGCGGCAGAAGATCGAGTCTACCGCTTTTGTTATCTGCATTAGCGATTTTTGCAGGAGTCAGGTGATTCGTATTGCTCCTCAGATCGATGACAGCCGAACCGAGATTGTTCGATTGGGAGTGGATTGTGACCAACTCAAGCCTCTGGAGCATTTCCTTAAGGCTGATGAGCCAAGAGAGATACGGTTCGTTTGCACAGGGCGGCTTGTTGCCGCGAAGGGGCATCGAATCTTTATTGAGTCCTTATCCCGGTTGGCTCAGAATGGAGTGTATTATTCCGTGGTGCTAATCGGCGATGGCCCGGAGCGGGCAGCCCTCCAGAGCCTTATAAATGACCGCGGTATCGCTGATCGTGTTCAATTTGCAGGAGCGATGGATCACGGTTCAACGCTGGATGAGGTCGCAAAGGCAGATGTTTTTGTGCTGGCCAGTTTTGCCGAGGGGTTGCCTGTAGCTCTTATGGAAGCGATGGCGTTGGGGATTCCTTGTGTAAGTACGACAATCGCGGCCATTCCTGAGTTGATAGGCGATGGAAGCAATGGCCGGCTCGTTTTCCCGGCCAATGTCGATGCACTGAGCGATGCGCTGCAGAACCTTACAGAGAATCCAGACTTCAGGGCCTTACTTGGTCGAGAAGCCCGCCATACGATAGAAAAGGAATATAACCTTAACGCGAATCTTGAGAAGCTGGCCGCAGTGTGGAGGCGGCGGTTGGGAGGCAGGATCTGATGCAAGCTGTCCAAGACAGGATGATTGGGTGTCTCCATTTCGCGATAGCGTAGAGTATCGCGGTTTCAAAATGGCAATTATGCAGATTTAAAGCCATGGATTTTGTAGTGCGCCAAACGAGTGATGTACAGGCGCTTAAAAATTTGGAAAGCTGAATGATGGTTGAGGCAGGCAACGCTGCTTCCGTTGAACGCCGCCCTCACCTTCAGGCAAAACATTCGCCGAGGAATCCAGCATGGCCTCTGGCCTATTGAAAGACACTCTGGCGGCCCCATTTGTGGCCGTTCACAGAGTATTGGCAAAACCGATCGACTATTGGCAACGACTGCGGGCTTTTGCCGCGTTGCGTGCATCTCTGGCCTATCCTTTGCCATCGACAGTGGTAATTCTGGGCCAAGCACAGGTCTATGGATCAGGACGGGTACGATGCGGCAACGGGTTGTTGATTTATCCGCAACAATATTGGGAGACTTGGGAAAGCGGCGAAATCAGCATCGGTGATGGAGTCGTGCTTTCGACCGGAGTTCATCTGGTGGCGTACGCAGGAATAGCGATCGGGAAAGGCACGATGATTGGTGAGTACACAAGCATCCGAGATGCTAATCATACCCGCGAAGAAGGGATGACGTTGCGCGGCTCGGACCATTATGCGAAGCCAATTTCTATCGGTAAAGAGGTCTGGATTGGCAGAGGTGTTGCTGTATTAAGCGGCATCACAATCGGCGATGGCGCAACTATCGGAGCGAATGCGGTAGTGACCCGGGATGTGCCGGCTGGGGCGGTGGTTGCAGGCGTTCCGGCTGTTCCGATCCGGCGAAGAGCGGAAGTTCTTTCGGAGATGCGGTGATGACTGCATCGCAACTTCAGCCCAATTTGTATCCCACTCTTTCGGTCGTCATCATCGGACGGAATGAAGGAGAGCGTCTGAGGCGTTGTATTGTTTCTGCGCAGTCCATCCAGAGTTGGAAGCCGTCGGAGATTCTCTATGTCGATTCAGCCTCTACCGATGGCAGTCCTGCGATGGCGGCCGATCTGGGGGCGACGGTGCTTACGCTTCCGCCCGGCGCTTTTACAGCGGCGCGCGCGCGTAATCTGGGTTGGCGATCGGCAACAGGTGAGCTGGTGCTATTTCTCGACGGAGATACGATCCTCAATGCGGATTTCCCACTCTCGGCACTGGCAGAGATGAACAAGGATGCAGCGAATGCAGCCGTTTGGGGGCATCGGCGCGAAGCATCTCCTTGCTCATCTGTGTACGTAAGGGTGCTTGATCTCGATTGGGTCTATCGTCCAGGAGAAACCCCATTTTGCGGCGGAGACGTACTGATCAGGCGTGCTGCTCTCGATGCGACAGGAGGCTATGACGACACGCTGATTGCTGGCGAAGAGCCCGAGATGTGCCGAAGAATGCGCAAGGCTGGATGGCGTATCCAGCACATCGATCATCCAATGACCCTGCATGATCTGGCTATTACGCGATTCCGCCAATACTGGCGGAGATCCCAACGGGCTGGTTACGCTTACGCGGCGGTGTCGTCGCGTTTCCGGCATACGAGCGATCCGTTCTGGTCAAGCGATGCGCGCGGAAACAGGCTGCGAGGCTTGTTCTGGATACTGTCTCCACTGCTTGCTATCGCGGCATGTTTTGTGTGGGCTTCCTTGTTTCCTTTTGCGCTCTGGATTCTTTTGCTCCTGGTGCTGGCTGTGCGTACGGCGTGGCAGAGCCGTTGGAAGAGTACATCGGCGCGGACTTTATTCCTGTATGGTTTGCACTCTCACCTGCAACAGATCCCGATTTTGAGTGGACAGATCCAATTTCTGATGAATCGAAACAAGACATTGATGGAATATAAGGATGTATCGGGTACGATGCAGGAGCAGTCACCGGAACAGCCACAGGCCAATCGTCCATGAATCTTCCAAATTCCTCTGATTCCGAAGACAACAAACAACCGCACAGCATCACGACGCTCTCCACCCGTGTCGTCTACCGCAACCCGTGGCTTTCGTTGCGGGAGGATGAAATTCTGCGCTCCAACGGCCGGCCAGGCATCTACAGCGTTATCGATAAGCAGGACTGTGCAGTTATCATTCCGATCGATTTCGACGTGGAGGGTGGCCGGGTCTGGTTGGTGGAGCAGTTTCGCTATACAGTGCAGGAGCGCTGTCTCGAACTGCCACAGGGTGGCTGGGAGATGGATGATGTTGATCCAGAGGAACTGGCTCGCGGGGAGTTGAAGGAAGAGCTTGGTTTGCATGCTGAAAAGATGGTCTATCTCGGCTGGACATGGATTGCCTACGGCTTTGCCCGGCAAAAGCAGCATGTCTATCTCGCGACTGGTTTAAGCCAGACAGAAAAAGATCCCGATCCTGAGGAGCATGATCTGGTCGTTCACTCGATGACGGTGCGTGAATTCGAGGAACGGATGCTGGATGGAACAATCCGCGATGTCTGTACGCTGGCGGCGTGGGGCCTTTATTTGCTCTGGAAGGCCCGGCAGTAACGATAAACTGAGTGCGGCCCGACCGGCTTGGAGCACGATTCAAACCAACGCTATTCGTTGACACCAAGTCGTTCCGAATTGCATCCGAAGAGTGGAGCCGTCTGCGTGAATGCGGTTCCAGAGGAGACCGATGAGCACCGCATATTCCGACGCGTTCGTATTTCTTGGCGCAACCGGCGATCTTGCCTATAAGCAGATTTTTCCCGCGTTGCGCGGGTTGATTCGCGACGAAGGTTTCAACCTTCCCATCATCGGAGTAGCCAAGGCCGGATGGAATCTGGACCAGTTCAAGGCGCGTGCGAAAGACAGCCTTTCGCATCATGGATGCCCGGATGATGAGAGCTGCGCCAAGCTGATCGATCTGTTGCATTATGTCGACGGAGACTATAACGACCCCAGCACCTTTGAGCAGCTAAAGAAGGAACTAGGTGATGCGCAGCGGCCTCTGCACTATCTGGCAATTCCACCGAGTCTTTTTGGTGTGGTAGCCGAGCATCTCGCGCAGGCCAGTTGCGCCAACAATGCGCGGGTTGTCGTTGAAAAACCGTTTGGACGCGATGTCGAATCGTCGCATCAACTGGGCATGACGCTGCAGAAATACTTCCCCGAAGGGAACATCTTTCGCATCGATCACTACCTGGGCAAAGAGCCGGTTCAGAACATCCTGTATACGCGCTTTGCCAACCCGATGTTTGAGCCGATCTGGAATCGCGAGCATGTGCGCAGCATTCAGATCACGATGGCTGAGAACTTTGGCGTGCAGGACCGCGGCAAATTTTACGACGAAGTAGGAGCGCTGCTGGATGTGGTGCAGAACCACATGCTGCAGGTGGTGGCGAATCTTACGATTGATCCTCCTACGGGGGAAGACCACGACAGTGTGCGCAACCGCAGGAGCGAACTGATGCGGGCGATCAGGCCGCTGACTGCGGAAAATATTGTACGCGGCCAGTATGAAGGGTACCGGTCGGTGCCGGGTGTCAGGCCGGGGTCGCCGGTGGAGACTTTTGTGGCGGTCAGGTTTGAAATTGATAGCTGGCGTTGGGCGGGGGTACCGATTTACGTGCGAGCCGGCAAGATGATGCCGGTGACCTGTACGGAGGCGGTTATCGAATTCAAGCGTCCTCCGCGAGAGACCTTCGGAGAGCTGGTGCCAAATACATCGGCACACATGCGCATCCGGCTCGGCCCGGATATGCAGATCGCAATGGGCGTTCGGGTGAAGACGCCAGGCGAGCGCATGGTAGGCCGCGATGTGGAGCTGGAGCTGCACCGCGAGGCGGTAAGGGATATGCCCCCGTATGAGCGGTTGCTGGGGGATGCAAGCCGAGGCAACAATGAACTCTTTTCCCGTCAGGATCTCGTTGAGGCGCAATGGCGGGTTGTCGAGCCAGTGCTCGGTTTTGTCACTCCGTATTACAGCTATGCTCCGGGCAGTTGGGGGCCAGAGGAAGCTAATCAGCTGATCGGCAACGACGGTCCATGGCTTGATCCGGAAGTTTGAGCTGCAACAGCCTGCCTTGAATATGTCATTCATTAGTCGCTAGGCGAAGAAGTGGAGAAATAATAGAGGGGAGGGGGTAATTATTTATTTGAGCAACGCTGCCCGCCGCTCTCATACACGCCGAAATCAGGTAGATGCCTTTATTTGAGTGGTTTGCCTGTTAACTGATTGATTAAAATTGGCGATATCGCGATGGCGTCGCGCCTTTGGCGCTGGTGATATCGTTCTTTCCTCGTCGGCCTGCGGTCTTTTCATTTCTCAAAATGCGGGCCTTCTTATTTATTGTGCGCCTTTGAGCCGAAATTCTCTGCAGTCGCTTTGCAAGGGAAATTTTGGCGGATATACGAAAATCTTCGTTGACAAATACGAAAGTCATCGTATATCTTTCGGAGCATGATGAAGAAGCAAGAAATACCGCGACCGACGGAAGGCGAACTGGAGCTGCTTGGAATCCTGTGGGATCGCGGACCGTCGACAGTACGGGAATTATTTGAAGCAGTGAATGAGAAGCGCGATGTGGTGTATACGGGCGTGCTGAAACTGATGCAGATTATGACGGCGAAGGGATTGGTAGTCCGCGATGAAAGCGAGCGTGCACATGTGTACCGCGCCGCCGTTTCGCAGGAGGACACTGAACTCCGCTTTCTGCGTGAGCTGAGCGACCGGTTTTTCGCGGGAAGTGCGGCGCAGTTGGCGATGCGGGCGCTGGAGATGGAAAGCGCGAGCGACGCGGAGCTGGATGAGATTCGAAAGCTGATTGCTAAAAAGCGGATGGCGCAGGCCGGGTAACAAAACGCTGGAGGAAGCAATGCAGGAAATGGCGTGGATGCATGAATGGCTGACTCGCGAGGAGTCGCTGGCGCTGGGATGGACGCTGCTGCATTTCTGCTGGCAAGGCGCGGCGATTGCCGCTGTATTTGCCGTGGTGGACCGGATAACGGTGCGGGCGCAATCAGGGGTGCGTTATCTGGTGGCGCTTGCGGCTCTGGGACTGATGCCATTGGCTGTCATTGCCACTTTTGCGAAAGAAATGCACTCGTTTGCTGTGCTGCCAAGTGCGGTATTGCCAGAGGCTTCGGGGTTGGCGACCGGGCATCCGTTGCTTCTGCCCGCGGCTGTTTCGGCGATGGCGGAAAAAGCTGTTGCAGCTCCAGCGCAGCAGTGGTGGCTTGACCTGCACGCGGAGCGAATTCTGCCGTGGCTGGATGTTCTGTGGCTGCTGGGGGTTGTGCTGCTGGCTGTGCGAGCGCTGGGGGGATTGCGGCAACTGGAGCGATTGAGGCGCTCGGCTCGCCGGGCTGTGCCGCCTGCTCTTGAAGAGAATCTGCGCGCCGTTTGCGCGCGGTTGCGGGTCACTCGCAGGGTTGCACTGCGGATCTCCGATGAGGTGATCTCGCCGATGGCTATGGGTGTGTGGCGAGCGACGATTCTGTTGCCGGTGAGCGCGGCGATGTTCTTGGCTCCTGAAGAGTTGGAGGCGATTCTGGCACATGAGCTGGGACATATCCGGCGTTGGGACTATGCGTGCAACCTGGTGCAGACGGCGCTGGAGACGGTGCTGTTCTTTCACCCGGCAGTGTGGTGGCTGAGCAAGACGGTGCGCTACCGGCGCGAGGTGTGCTGCGACGAGATTGCAGTGGCAAGCTGCAGCGATGCGCTGGTGTATGCGCAGACCCTGTTGCGGCTTGAGGAGCAGAAAATCGAGCATGCGCAGCTGGCGATGGCGTTGCACGGCAACGGGTCGCTGCTGGGACGGGTGAAAAAGATTCTGGGAGAAGAGGGGCAAATGGAGAACAGGATGACGAGCGGAGTGAGGGTTGCAGTAGCCGGTGTGGTTTTGCTGGGATTGACGCTTGGACCGAAGTGGAATGCGGCAGTGGCGGCGGTGAGTCCCGCAGTACATCACTCGATTGCGGCGATTGCCGCAGTCACGCAGAGCGTGGCTCCGAAGCCTGCGCCGGGTGTGAAGGTGGATGCGGCCGCGAAAACAGATGCAGACGTGACTGCAAAGACACAGACGGATGTGACCGCAAAGGTTGAAACAGACGCTTCGCCGGACAGCGCAGCCGAGGGGCAGGATGCAGCAGGCTCTTCAACGGACAAACATTCTGGGACTTCGTATATCGAAGGCATGCGCGAGGCAGGGTATGCGATGGATCTGAACAAGGACTTCGATACGCTGGTTTCGATAAAGTCGGTTGGAGTAACGCCGGAATATGCGAAGCAGATGGCTTCGGTGGGGTACGGCAAGCCGACAGCGCATGAGTTGATGTCGCTCAAAGCGATGGGGATTACACCGGAATATCTGGCGGAAATGAAGCAGAGCGGGTTGGCTCCGAAAGATCTGCATGAAGCGATTTCGGAAAAAGCTGTAGGAGTGACACCAGAATACTCCCGGGAGATGGCGCAGAGCGGATTCACCAATCTCGATGTACGGCAACTCATTTCATTGAAGGCGCAAGGTGTAACACCGGAGTATATCCAGCAGATGGACTCGGTTGGGTTCGGCAAGCCGACCGCTCACGAGGTGATGTCACTCAAGGCTCTGGGGGTTACGCCGGAGTATCTGGCAGAGATGAAGCAGAGCGGGTTGGCTCCTAAGGACCTGCATGAAGCGATGAGTGAAAAAGCCGTTGGCGTCACTCCTGAATATGCAAGGCAGATGAAGCAGAGCGGCCTTGGCGATATGAATGTAGAACAGTTGATTTCGCTGAAGGCGCAAGGTATGACGCCGGAGTACGTGACGTGGCTCAAGAAGGAGTTTCCGCAGATCACGGTTGAGGAGCTGAAGAAGGCCGCTGTCTTTCATCTCGACGATAAGTTTTTGGCCGATGCGCGCAGCCATGGCTTTGATGGCAAGGACATCGACAAGCTGTTGCGGCTGAAGATGTCGGGACTGCTGGACGAGTAGGTCTGCGCCGCTCGCGACCGTCTCTATTCAAAATTTCTTATCTGATTTTCTTGCCCCTGCAGGGCGAGGGAGGAAAGTTATGCGCTCAATTTTGCTTGGCATGTGTTTGTTGGCAACGGCAGGAGTTGCTTTGGCGGAAACGGGCGGCTACTGTTCGATTCGAAAATCGGATTGGGGCGACCGGCTGGAGTTTCACTTTGAGCAAGGGGATTGCGGCGGCGATCGAGGGCACTGCTCGGACAATACGAACAACATGCATTGGGAGCGCTGGAGCGGGGTGACGCCGGAAGACCTGACGCATGAGGGCGCCCACGTGGACGCCCGGATGAAAGCAGATGCGGGCGAAGTGCGGTGCGTGGGAACGGTACATGACGGTGAACTGCATGGAGATCCGTCGTTCACGCCGAACGAAGATTTTGTGCGCCGGATGCAGACGATGGGCTTTGACGGGTTGAACGAGGATCGGCTGCGGACCTATGTGTTTCTGGATGTTTCGCTGGATTGGGTGAAGGGCATGCAGGACGCGAAGGTATCGGGGATGACATCGGAAAAGCTGATTCCGCTGCGCGCGCTGAAGGTCGATCCGGCGTATGTGCGGGGGATGGCCGAGTGCGGTTATCCGGAACTCGAAGCCGATAAGCTGGTCAGCATGAAGGCGGTAGGGGTCTCACCGGAGAAAGTGAAGGCGGTGCGTGCGATGGGTTTCTCGCCGACGAAAGAAGAGCTGATCCAGATGGCGGTGTTTAAGATCGACGCGCCGTTTGTGGAGCGGATGAAGGAGCGGGGATTTAAGAACCCGACGATTTCTCAGTTGGTGAAGATCAAGATTTTCAAGCTGGATGAGTGATCGGCGATGACAAATCAGCGCCGAGCCAGCCCTAAATTCGTGCAAGACAGCCTTTACGCGAAATATTCATGATTCTGCGGATGAGAGCGGAACTTATCGCGGTATCGCGGGTCCACACAAAGGACTCATTCGCCGGACTGGATCAATAGAAGAAATAGCGGCGGATGAATTCGACGTGGATTTTGCGCTCCGGCCATCGTGTGGAGCGCCTTCCTGCATCTGAGGCTTGGATGTGGGTGGAGCGATCCACTGAGAGGCAGAAAGATGGATTTCCGCAATTGCGCTTCGCTCTCTCGTAGTGTTCCTGTTGGACAAAAGGTAAACGGTCGATCCGGCCGTGATCGGGGAGGCTCCCTGATCGCTAAGTCAATGGTGCTGTTTGGGTTGCTGACGGTTACTGGCGTATTGATGGCCCAGCAACCTTATGGGCAAGGGGCTTACCCTCAACAATATCCACAGCAATACGGGCAGGGCGGCTCGGACGGATATGGTGTTCCCGATCCCCCGGATGAGCCTTCCTATCCACAGCAATACGGTCAAAATCAATACGGTCAAGGCCAGTATGATCAGGATCAGTATGGGCAGATGCCCAACTATAACCAGCAGTACGGGCAGCCGGGATATGGACAGTATTCGGGTTCGGCTCAGGCAATGGGGCGTCAACAACTCGAACAGTTGTTGGCTCCGGTAGCGCTGTATCCGGACGGATTGCTGGCGCAGCTGCTTGCTGCATCGACCTACCCGGCGCAGGTTTCGGATGCCGCGCAGTGGCGGCAGGCTCAAGGGAATGCCGCTCCAGATCAGATTGCATATGGTGCGGATCAGCAGAACTGGGATCCGAGCGTGAAGGCGCTGACGGCGTTTCCACAGGTGCTGTCACAGCTTGCGCAAAACATGAACTGGACGGTCGCACTGGGGAATGCCTACTACAACCAGCCTCAGGATGTGATGGATACGGTGCAGGAGCTACGCGCGAGAGCGCAGCAGGCTGGCAATCTACAGAACACGCCGCAGGAGTCGATGAATTACGACGACGGGTCGATTGATTTGCAGCCAGCGAATCCGGACGTGGTGTATGTGCCGACGTATAACCCGTGGACAGTCTATGGCGCATCCATTCTGCCGTATCCCGGATTTGTTTATTGGGGTGGGACGGCGGCTTATTGGGGATTCCAGGGAATCCGATTTGGGATTGGCTACGGGATTGAGGCCTTTACTCGATTTCTGTGGGGATGGCACGGCTGGGGTATGGACTGGCATGCGCATTCGGTGATGTTCAATCATGCAGGCTACTTTTCGCATAGCCGTAGCGTTCGCGATTGGGGGCTGCCGCATGGAGGCGCCCGGGCAGGCTACGGTGGACGGTATAACGCCGGCGGCGGCCAGGGATATGGACGGCAGGGATATGGTTCGAATGGCTATAGATCATACGGCGGCTACCAACAACGCGCGGAGAACGGTGGTGGCTTCCGGTATGGCGGAACGGCGCAAACGCCGTATCGCGGCTACGGGATGAGCGGTACGCAGCCTGGGCGGCTTCCGGCGCAGGGATACAACGGAATGCCGCAGCGAATGACGCATCCAGAGGCCGGGATACAGGGTGGTTATGGCCGTCCCGGCAGCTATGGTGGCTACTCGCAGGGTGGATACCGGATGCAGTCGCCGGGTAGCTTCGGAGGTCGCCCGAGCTCAGGTTTTGGAACTCCGGTACAGGGCTATCGGCAGCCTGGAGGTTTTCCGAGGACTTCTTACAATGGGTTCTCGGGACACGCTGCCCAGCCGCAGCACTTCTCGGGCTTTGGTGGCGGCGGGCATAGCTTCAGTGCACCACATGCGCAGAGCTTTTCAAGTCACGGCGGCGGGGGTAGCTTCCACAGCGGTGGTGGCGGACATAGTGGAGGGCATGGCGGCGGTGGTCATGGTGGTGGACACCATCGTTGATTGTGATTGATTGTTCAGTTGTGGTCGTTTAAGCAGGAGCTGCTATCTTGGCAGCTCCTGTTTCCCTTTTATGGCAAAGTTCTTTGTCACTACGCTCTGGGCGGCATCGCCTGTGGGCTGAGAACTGCCCAGCGATAGACGGTATTCTCCGGCGGTGACGGCTCGGATGCCTTTGTCATCGACTTGCGAGAGCGTACGTGGGTCGAGATGGAAGGTGATGTGTCTGGTTTCTCCAGGAGCGAGATGGATGCGCTGGAAGCCGGCGAGGGCTAACTGTGGTGAGACATCGGTATGCGGGGGCTTGAGGTAAAGCTCGGCTACGTCATCACCGGCAGAAGATCCGGTATTGGCAACGTCTGCTTCCGCAGTCAGCGTGTCGCCTGCGCTCAGATCGGTTGTGGAGAGCTTCAGGTTTGAGTACTTGAAGGTGGTGTAGCTGAGGCCGTCGCCGAAGCGATAGAGAGGATCGCCTTTGAAGTAGCGGTAGGTGCGGTTTGCCATCGAGTAGTAGTCAAAGGCTGGGAGCTGATCGATGCCAGTGTAGAAGGTGACAGGCAGGCGGCCTGCGGGATTGTTTTTGCCGCTGAGTGTCTCAGCGATGGCCTGCCCCCCCGATTGGCCGGGATACCAGGCTTCGAGGATGGCGGCTGCATTCTTTGCCGACCAGTTGACGGCGAGGGCGCTGCCATTAAGCATAACGACGATGATGGGCTTACCTGTTGCGGCAAGGGCCTGCAGGAGCTGTTGCTGCACGTCTGGCAGGACGATATCGGTGCGGTCGCCGCCGGAGAAACCCTTAGCCTTGACTGGCATCTCTTCGCCTTCCAGACGCGGATTGAGACCGACGAAAGCGAGGATTACGTCGGCTTTCTTCGCTGTAGCGATCGCCTCAGCACGCAATTGGTCGGCGTCGGGGTTCCACTCAAGCGTGATGCCGCTGTCTTCAATTGGGCCGCTCTGGATGTACTCCATGCGCAACTGATGTGAGAGAGTATCTGTGAATGAGATAGGGAAGTGCTGAATGGGACCGTCAGCACGTGCCTGAGAGTGGTTATCGCTGTTGTAGGGCGAAGGTTTCAGGAGCTGGCCATCAAGATAGATGGCGAAGCTCACCTTACCGCCGCAGGGATAGCAGTCGGGAAGATGGATCGTGAAGTCTTTCGTTTGCGCGGGAGATTGAGTGATGGTTCCGGTCCAGAGAACGGCGAAGCTGGTTGCCGTGGTGTCTGTCCAGTGGCTGGGTACTGGGTTGGCGTGACTCCAGTTGAAGTCGATTTCTTTGTCTGTGCGCGTTAGTTCAGGATTACCTTCAAAGCTCGGGCTGGCGAAATATTCGCCAGTGAGTCCTACGGTCCCGGAATTGGGAGTGGTGCGAAACATCGTGCGCGGCACGGGGACTGCTCCTCCAGGAATGAAGGGCGAACCTTCTGCATAGAGAACGTGTTCCGAGTCGAATTCAGTGGCGATGCCATCGATGGGAAGAATGGGCTGGCGGATAGTGCCGTTGTAGTTGCCTTCGAGAGCGATACGGGAGTTTGCGAGAGGACCGATGACGGCTAGAGTTTTGCCTGCGGCTGGACGGATCGGGAGAAGTCCATTTTGATTTTTCAGCAACACCATCGACTCACGTGCGGCGCGGAGAGCAAGAGCCTGATTCTCGGGAGAGTTGACGACCGAAAAGGGGATGGATGCGTAAGGAACTTGTGATGGCGGATCGAACATGCCGAGTTTAATGCGCGCGGTGAAAAGACGTTTGAGTGAGACATCAAGCTGAGACTCAGCGATGAGCTTGTCATGAACCGCTGAGGTCAGCGCTTTGTATTCGGTGCCGCAGTCCGTATCGGTGCCGGTTTCGATTGCAGCTACGGAGCCGGTCTCATTGGAGGAAGAGTAGTGATGGCCGATCTTTGAGGAGAAGTCGTCTACGGCGCCGCAGTCTGAGGTGATGAATCCCTGAAATCCCCAGTCCCCACGCAGTATTTGTTGAATCAGTAGCTTGTTGGCGCATGCCGGAACGCCATCGACGGCATTGTAGGCGCACATCAGTGAATCCGCTTTTCCCTCGGTGATGGTTGCGCGGAAGGCGGGCAGATAGGTATCCCAAAGGTCGTGCGGGGTGGGATCTACGTTTGCTCTGTGTCGTGTTGACTCAGGGCCGCTGTGCACGGCGAAGTGCTTGGGAGTGGCGATGGCGCGAAAGTAGTTTGGGTCGTCACCCTGTATGCCTTCGACAAACGCAGTGGCGAGGCGTCCAGTCAAGAAAGGGTCTTCGCCGTAGGTCTCCTGCCCGCGGCCCCAGCGCGGGTCGCGAAAGATGTTGATATTGGGCGACCAGATCGTGAGTCCGAAATAACGATCGTGGTTGTTGTGGCGGATAGCATCGTTGTATTTGGCACGGGCTTCAGTGGAGACCACTGTGCCGATCTGCTTCAGCAGCGGAGTATCCCATGTGGCAGCATTGCCAATGGCCTGCGGAAAGACGGTGGCGTAGCCGGAGCGAGCGATACCATGCAATCCCTCATTCCACCAGTTGTATGCTGGCACGTCGAGCCGAGGGATGGCTGCCGCCTGATCGGTCAATTGCGAAACCTTCTCTTCCAGAGACATGCGAGAGACGAGATCATCAACGCGCTGGGAGATGGGCAACGATGGGTTGTAGAGTGGCATATCCGCTGGTGGTTGCGACTGCGCACTAGCCGACGATGACGAAATAGCAAAAGGTACGAGAACTGACAGGGCGGCTGCGAGATAAATCGATTTGTATGGCATCTTCAAATGCTCCGGCGAGCCTATATTAAGTGGTTGATCTTCAAGAAAACAAATGCTGCCGCACATCCGCTTCTGCGATGGCCAATTACGGGGTTGTATTTTGCGGAACGATCACTCCTGACGGTATGTAGGGCACGAATAGACGACTCGACTAGAAGTATCCGACACCAGCTAGCCTTTTCACTCCGGCTTCGTCTTACGGTTAGGTTTGCAATGCAAAGTAAGTTCGGAGTACGGGCGATCGTGTGCGGATCCCATCTTCTTGCTGGCGGTTGGTTGTTGTTGGGAACAACTCTATCGGGGCAGTCACTTAGCCAGAGGCCGGCAACGACCGCCACTGCACCTTCTGTGCAGGAACAACAACAGGATCGCGCGGCGTTTTTGCCTGCTGGAACGAGCATGCAGGTAGAGGTTCTTCGCAATTATCCGATGAAGGCCGGAGAGGCTCTCGATGGCGAACTGGTTTATCCCATTTACGCCGATGGACGGCTTGTGGCGTCAGCGCATACGCATGTTCGCGGCAATGTAACGAGTCTTGAGCCTGACCAAAGGACACGATGGCATGGCCGGCTGCGCGGCGATTTCACTCCATTTCATATTGCCTCGGTGCAATTCAATGAGATCGATCTTCCCGGAGACTTACAACCGATCAAGGCCTTGCCTGTTTCGGATGGAGCGCCTGTACTGCATCTGACGACGCCCGGCGTTGCACCTAAACGATCTTTTTTCATAAGGCAAATGGCGACGCTGAAAGATCAGCTACATAACCAGGCAGCGCTGATCACAGCGCCAGGTCTGAAAGACAGGGCGCTGCAAATGCTCTATCACCAACTGCCGTATCATCCGGAACGGATTCGTGCGAAAACGGCATGGACTTTTGAATTAGCAGAGCCTGTAACGCTGACGGCCGTGCCACCGGTCCAGACGGATACCGAGGCGAGAGCGCAGGGAAAGCCAGAAACCTGGCATGTGAACGCGACACTTGATCAAGGGATTTCTTCCGCAACAGCGAAGACAGGAGACGCGGTTACAGCGCTGGTTGTCGAGCCTGTCGTTGATAAAGATCGTCAACTTGTAATACCGCAAGGCTCCAAGTTGCTGGGCCACGTGACTTATGCCAAACCGGCGAGGTCTTTGGGCAGAAACGGCAAGCTGCGATTTACTTTTCAGTCCATACAATTTCCAACCGGGATGGGAACGCAGATAGAGGGCGCGCTTGCTGGGGCCTCCACCGAAAAAACACAGGACCTGAAGCTTGACGCGGAAGGCACAGTGAGCCCGCGCAATCAATCGAGCGCGGTTGCTCCCTTATTACTCACCCTGCTGGCGGGCAGAGCTCTGGATGATGATGGCAATCTCACCGCGCAGACCGGGGTTGCGTCCAACGGATTCGGATTGGTGGGGCGGGTGGCAGGGATAGCCGCCCGCGATCGTAATGTGGCTGCCAGCATCGGCTTTTATGCTGCAGGGCTGTCGTTTTATGAGAACTTTCTTCGCCCTGGGCATGACGTAGTCTTTCGCAAAGACACGCGAATCGAGATTCAAACTACTCCACTGCGTGCTCCAGTACTGACACCCAAGAATTGATGGTGTGTCAGTACACGATGTATTTCAGAGCGAAAGCGCCTGAAGCCGAGAAGCGATCTGCGCGGCTGCAGTCTTTAGATAGCCTGCGATAACAGGAACCTGGGTGCGGGTAAGGCGCACAGTAGGTCCTGAAACACTGATACCGCCAATCACTTTCAGGTCTTTATCGAGTACAGGAGATGCGACGCAGCGGGCGCCAGCTACGGCTTCTTCTTCATCGAGCGCATAACCGCGCCGATGTACCTTGATGAGCTCCTTGCGTAGCTCGTCGGCTGAAGCAATCGTGTTATCTGTAAACTTTTCAAATTTGATGGAGCTAATGATTTTGCGCTGTTGTTCAGGGGGCACGTGAGCAAGAACTGCCTTGCCGAGGGCGGTGCAAAAGATCGGCCGTCGCGTGCCCACCTGTGAAACCATGCGGAAGGTATGGAAGCTCTCAAAGACGCTCAGGTAGAGGATTTCGTGCCCATCGAGAACTGCAAGATTTACCGTTTCGCCGGTAGTTGCATTCAGCTTCTTAAGGATCTCTGCGCTGGTGCGGCAGAGCGTGGCCTGATAAGTAGAGCTGGTGCCCAGCTTCGCGAGCTTTGGACCTACCATGTAATAACCGTCGACATCGCGAAAGACATATCCCTCGTTAGCGAGATGCGAGAGAAATCGATATGCAGTGCTTTTATGAATGCCAGTCGAGTCAACGATCTCGCGCAGCAACAATCCTCCTGGCGCCTGGTCCAGTCTTTCCAGAATTTGAATGACCTTTCCTACTACTCCGACTGGAGCAGATTTGGATCTACGGACTCGCTCGGCTACCAATGCCATGCTTGTTACCTCCGTTGTATTGAGGTCTCTTACAGCTATCAGAGCGGAGAGACCTTCTTTATTCCTTTATGAATGCCAGTTCCCACTTACTTTGGAGCTCTATTCAGATCGGCAGTTTTGCTGCGTCCGAGAGACACCTGAATGTTTCATTCCACTGTATCAGGGGGTCCGTCTTTGTGTGGACTCGATGTCAGACAGCTTTGTCTTGACAACCTATATCTCCGGAAACGATAGTGGTGTGCCTGAGCCGTCTTAGGCAAAATTCGAAACAAACAGTTCAATATGTAAAACGATAAGGCTGAGGGCAAATCCTTTTTCGAGGATGGATTTTTAGCCAGCTCGAGCAACAACAAGGGTTTGATCCAGGCAAATCTCGCCGCTTGCAATCGACGACGGCCAACATGGAAGGGCAAGCGCATAACACAATCATTTTCAATCTGCAGAGAGGATCTATGCACATGACTCCACTTACACGGCGCAGCGTACTGCAAGGTGCAGGCGCTTCGCTCCTGGCTGCCGCGGCGGCTGGTAACGGCTATGCCGGTATAGCCTGCGCTCAGGAACCTGCGAAGACTCTTCCTCCTCAACCCGGAGATGCCACGCGGGCTGAGCGCATGCGCTGGTGGCATGCAGCGCGTTTCGGTATGTTCATTCACTTCGGTGTTTACAGCACGATCGGCCGCCACGAGTGGGTGATGGAAGAGGAAGGAATTCCGGTGCCGGAGTATGTACAGCACGCAACGATATTTCATCCGTATCCCGGCGCGCCGCGTGCATGGGCAAAACTGGCGAAACAGGCCGGCATGAAGTACATGGTGATGACGACCAAACATCACGAAGGATTTTGTAACTTCGACACAAAACTCACTTCTTATTGCGCACCCAAGCAGGGACCGGGACGCGATACTGTTCGCGAATATGTGGAGGCTGCGCGAGAAGAGGGTATGCATGTCGGCTTCTACTATTCGCTGATGGACTGGCATCATCCAGATGGCGCGCTGTGCGCGACCAATGAGGACTCGCGTAAGAGGTTCGTTGATTACACGCATGGATTGATTCGCGAGATTCTCTCGAACTACGGCAAGATCGATGTGCTCTGGTATGACGTGGACTGGCCGCTCGACGCCAAGGGGTGGGAGTCGGAGCGGATGAATGAGATGGTCTTTCAGTTGCAACCGGAGATCATCGTGAACAATCGCAACGGACTGCCAGGTGACTTCTCGACGCCGGAGCAGCACATCACTGCTGAGTCGGGCGGTCGCGCGTGGGAATCGTGCATGACGATGAATGATAGCTGGGGATATCAAGCGGCGGATGATGACTGGAAGAGCTCGAAAACGATTGTCCGCAACCTGATTACATGTGCGCGTGACACGGGTAACTATCTGCTCAACATAGGGCCCAAAGCAGATGGGTCGATTCCGGAGCCATCGGTGCGGGCGCTGCGTGAAGTCGGCGAGTGGATGGCTGTGAATGGTCATACAATCTACGACTCGGAGACATGCCAGGTAAGGCGCTCGACTTACGCCAGCTTTACACGCATCGGGAATACGCTTTATATGCATGTGCATTTCTGGCCCGGTGAGTATGTTGCCATCGGTGGTTTGATGACTAAGGTGAAGTCGGCAAAATTGTTGAAGACTGGCGAATCGATTCCGTTCAAGCAGGATGAGTTCCGGGTGAAGTTTACGGATCTTCCAATGGAAGCTCCTGATTATCCGGTGACGACGATTGCGATTGAGTGCGAATCCGAGCCGAAGCAGGATACGGACTTTGTGAGGAAGAACAGGCCTCGCATGGGGGTTTAAGTTCTCAATGGAGGGCGGCGTGGGTTCAGACTTGCGCCGCCGGTTTTTGAAAGGAAGAAAGAGGCCCATCGGAAATCCGATGGGCCTTGGTTTTTGTGGGTTGATGGATCAGAAAACGATCTTGCCGCTGAATTGCATTTGCCTTGGACCGTTAGCAGTATTGCTGATTGACCCGAAGCCCGAGCTGTTGACATCACCATTGGGTATTCCGAAAACGGGATGGTTGAAGATGTTGAAGGCCTCAGCCCGGAACTCGAATCTCCTGCCTTCACCCCAGAACGGGAAGGAGCGTATGACCGACATATCCATGTTGATCCATCGCTGAGCCTGAAGTGAGTTTCTGCCTGCGTCGCCGAAGGTGTATCTCGCAGGGATGGCAAAAGCATTTATATTGAACCATTCGCTGGTGGTGCGATGGTCGAGATGTGGGTCCCCGACTTGGTTGGCGCGCTGACTTCCACCTCCGATGTTCGCCTGATCACCGTTGTTTGCACTGTCCGAGGCGGTGAAGTTCTGCCCATTGCGGAAGGTGAAGATGTCGTTGAGCTGCCAGTTGCCCAGGATATAGTCCCCGATTTTGTTTCCGGTGGAGAGACGCTTACCTGGACCTACCGGAATGTCATAGAGACCGTTTGCTGAGAAGACATGCGGCAGGTTGGTTCCCGACAGACCATACGAAGCCTGAGGGTCGTAGGGATTTTGGACAGTTTCACCCTCGACCCCGAACCAGCCATCATCTTCCGCGAGCGACTTAGACCACGTATATGCCACCTGATAGGAGAATCCGTTGGCGTAGCGCTTATCGAGCTGTACCTGCAGAGCGTTATAGCTTGCCGTACCGATGCTTCGGTCATAGAAGGTTGGGATGCTGTAGGGATATAGGGCACGAGGCTGCGTGTCGCCTGGGCCTGGCGTGAGAGCTGTGTTGTAGAGGCCACCAACATTGGTGCGGTGAGAGCCCGATCCAACATAGTCGACGCGCAGTACCAGCGAGGGGTTTAACTGGCGTTGGATTCCGAAATTCCACTGCTCCGAGTACGGGTTCTTGATGTGTGGATCATAGAACCATTGATTGCTGGTGAATGGTGATGTAGGTGGGAAGAGGCTGCTGGCGCCGCTTCCGAAAGGGTTTTGGGCTGTGACTGTTGGAGTTGGATTACCAGAGGTTGGAACGTTCGTCGAGACCGGGGCGATTTGCTGACCAATATCAGGCCATGAGCCTTCTATGTTTTGTGCCATTTGCGTAACAGCGGCCCAGTCATCAAAGACTATGCCGAATGCCCCATGAACCACGGTTTTTTCGTCAGCTTGCCAGGCAAAGCCGAAGCGAGGGCCGAAGTTGGAGTGGACGTTATGTGAGATGTGTCCGAAGGGCGCAACAACAACGTGTGACCATATAGCAGGATCCGCCACAGTCGCATCGGGAATGCACGGGGCATGGCCGCGCACGCTGCACAACGGCGGTTCTTTCTGCAAAATATAAGTACCGTTGCTGAAGTCTATGTCGCCAGTCTCGATACCACCTTGTTCCCCTATCGTGGCGTTGGTGCCGTAGGCCGGGATGAATGGGTAGTCATATCGGAGACCATAGTTGAGGGTTAGATGGCGCATCGCTTTCCAGGAGTCTTGCAGGAAGAACGCCAGCAGGCCACCAGGACGTTCGGTCTCATACACGTTTCGGCGGCTACCTCCGGTGGGAACGTTCAGGAGGAAGGAGGAGAGCCCATCTCCCGTCGAGGCGGTATCGTTTGGGTTTGGATCATCAGTGGGTTGAGTGCCAAAGCTAAGACCAATCTGTGAGAGAGGACTCAGGAAGCCGGTGGCAATATAGCCACCACCAAACTTGATCTCGTGGTTGCCGAGGATTTGGGTGTAAGTTCCTTTGTACTCGAAGCTGTTAGTGGCCTGCGGTGTGTCGTCGATGCTTTCGCCGCCGTTTGAAAGATTGTTGATTCCGGGGCCGGGGATGAGAAATCCTCCGCCCGCACCGGCGAAACCATTAGCGAACGAGTCGGCAAATCCGACGGTCGAGTAGATGCTTGAGGTTGAGGCCGCGAATCGAGTCGTCGAGTTATCTAGGACTGAGGTCTTGGCAAATTGGCCCTGAATAATCTTGGTGGGGCTAATGATGTGTACATAGCTGCCACCCCAGTCGCGAGCATGGATGATCAATGTCGAGGGCAGCCCGGGCAGTCCACCTGATGATGTAACTTTTTCGTTGATGGCGCTGAGGCGGAACCATCCAGAATCCTTCGGGCCGAAGGTCTGGTCAATGCGACCGTTCAATTCATTCTGATCCTGAACGAGGGGAGTGGTGTCCACTGCGTTGTACAGAAATCCGCCATGACCGTTTGGACTGAAGAAGGAACCGGCCTTGGGGAAGATGAACTGCGCGTATGCGACCATCCTGGGGTCGATGAGGTTGGAGGGAATCTGATTGTTGGTGAACGCAGGGCGTGTAAAGAAGTTCCCAGAGGGTACGGTCTCATAGGGGTTATAGATAGGCAACTGTCCATTATCAGCCTCGTTGCCAGCCAGTTCGGCGTCTGTTGGAACTAATAGGTTGTTGTTGCTTGGGCGCGAATAACGCCAGCCCTGATATGCACCGAAGAAGAAGGTTTTGTTCTTGCCGTTGTAGAGCTTAGGGAAGACAACTGGTCCTCCGCCGGCCGCGCCAAACTGATTCTGATGGAAAGCGTTGGAGGTGCCTTGCGGCAGGAAATAGTTGCGTGCGTCGAAAACGTTGTTGCGGATGTACTCCCATGCCGAGCCGTGGAGTTCGTTGGTGCCGCTCTTGGTCACGACATTGACTACGCCGCCGAGTACGTCGCCATATTCGGCGTTGTCGGTGTGGGATACGACTTTGAACTCCTGGATCGCATCAATGATCGGCGGGACTGCGTAGGTGCTTTCGAGCGTGCCGTAGTTGTTGAGACCGTCCATCAGGAAGTAGTCGCTGCGGTTGGTCTGGCCATTGATGGATGGAAATGCGTAATCGGCACCGATGGCGACTGGTGCGCCGAAACCGCCGCCGCCGTTCATGCCCGCATTCTGGCCGGTCATGATTGGAACAACGCCCGGTGTTAGCGCAAGCAATGCGGTAAAATTTCGTCCATCCAGAGGGAGGTCGTTGACCTGCTTGGTTTCGATGACGGTGCCGAGGTTTGCGCTGGTTACGTCGAGCTGAGGCGCGAGCGCTTCCACCGTAACCACCTTCGTATCCGACCCGATTGCCAGAGCGAAGTCAAAGGTTGCAATCTGGTCGACGGCGAGTACGAATTGTGAGATTTGCTGAGGATCGAAGCCTTTAGCGGAGGCCTGGAGGGTATATTTGCCGGGCGTAATGTTAAGAAGAACGTATTCGCCGCTGCCGTTCGTGACGGACGTGTGATCGACGGAAGTATCCACATTGTGAAGAACTACGGTGGCTCCCGGTACAACCGCGCCCTTTGGATCGCGAACGACGCCGTTCACTGACGCCGTAGAGAGCTGAGCGAAGCTGGGAACCGCCAGTAATGCAACTATTGCCGCCAAGATGCAGACAACCCAATGAATCCTGGCCGCTCGTAAGGCTGGCGCGCCTGTAACCTGCATAGATGGACCTCCAAATGATTCGTCCGAAGTGATTCTGATTTCCGGTCAAGCGTGATCCTGCCGGAATCCCGTTCTCGTTTTGCCCTCGAACAGCTCCTTTACTGGGCTGTTCCAGAGCACGTTCAGTTGCCAGAGTATTGAAACCTTAATTGCCAATCAGCGAAACACAGGGACAGCATTTTTCGAATCGGAATGTTCCACCGGGAACGGGAATCATTTGTAAAAGCTATTCTTCCGAGGCCGCTTGCTGAAAGCGCGGGGACTCGCGTTTTCAGGAGCTTACGGAAGCGGCAAAACAACCGATGGTGGCAACATATACTCAATCGAAAGGTGGACTGTCAAGGTAATTCTTTGTTCGCGTGATTCTGATTGTGAAATCGATAGTTCAAGTATTGAAACAAAATCAGCTGGGGCAATCTGAGGTTCCGACGGTGAGTGTCTGGACGGAGAAAGGGCGGATGGGATTCACATCGGCCGTGTGTGCTTCCGCCGGGTTGTGTGCGGTAAGATTGACCACATCTTGGGAAGCTAAGTTCTTTCAAAACACTAGCGTTATGGCACTGAAAGCCTACACTGTCTTCGGGCAGTACTAGGTTTTTGCGCGGAGATGGAGCGTCCATGAACGGACAGTCTCGTTCAACAACACGGACCAAAACCGTTGTAGTGCTCGTTGGCATATTGCTGGTTGCGCTGTTTGGGTTTCGAGAAGTATTTCGTACTCAAACCGTGTATGCGTTTCAAAGAATGGAATCGAAGGTTCCGTCCGCGAGCGCCCTTGAGGGACTTCGCAAGGAGGGTTATGTCGGCTCTCAAGCCTGCGCGCGGTGCCATGAGGGAATCTACAGGGAATATGAGAAGACAGCCATGGGACGGTCAATATCGGTGGCGGTTCCCGATGTTTTACCCAATGGCAGCATGCCTGCGCAGGTTTCCAACGAACGGCTGAACCGGCACTTCGATATTTTCAGCCAGGATGGGAAGGTATATCAGAGCGAATTTGCCACGGGGTCGGACGCGAACGAGATTTTCCGAGACACACGAGAGGTGAGGTGGTTTATCGGTTCCGGCATCAACGGGTACGGACCGGTGGTAGAGCGGGACCACTATCTGTTTCAGGGGCCAGTGTCGTTTTACACCAAACCGGGACAGTGGGGGGCATCACCGGGATACGAGTATGCCGATCTCGGGTTTAACCGGCCAATTCTGCCAGGGTGCATGTTCTGCCACTCTGGGCGTACCAGCGTCGTCGAAGGGGCCAACGGCGAATATGGCGATCCAGTGTTTCATGAAGCCTCGATCGGTTGTGAAAATTGCCACGGACCCGGAGCGGCGCATATTGCAGCCATGAGCAAGCCAGGGATGATGCCAGCGAGCACTGCGATTGTGAATCCGTCGCGACTAACGCCGTATATGGCGGACAACGTCTGCATGGCGTGCCACCAGACGGGCGATGTGCGTGTGCTGAAGCCGGGCAAGAGCTATGCGGATGTAAGGCCGGGGAAGCCTTTGGATAATGTGCTGTCGATCCTGCTGATTCCGCCGACGCGCGAGCATCCTCCTGATGCTGATCATGTGGAGCACTACTACTCGATGATGCTCAGCAAATGTTATCGCGCTAGTGGTGGAAAGCTAAGTTGCATTACCTGTCACGATCCGCATGTGCAGCCGACCCGCGCGGAAGCGCCCGCATACTTTGCGAAGAAGTGCATGACCTGCCACACGAATCAGAGTTGTAAGATTCCGCTGGAGCAGCGCTTGAAGCAGACGCCGGCGAATGATTGCGCAGGTTGCCATATGCCGAAGCGCGATATTCAAGTGATCTCACACTCGAGCGCGACGAATCACCGTATTCTGGCGCGACCAGATGAGCCTTTTCCCGAGGAGACGTTCAAGCAGACGACGGCGTCGTTGCCCGATCTTGTGGATCTTGATCCGGCGCCAGAAGCGAAGAATGCGCCGCTACCGAAGCTAACGTTGCTCGAGGCTTATGGCACGCTCTCCACGGATCATCCGGAATATACGGAAGCGTATCTGAAGCTGTTATCGGAACTGGAACAGTCGATGCCTGACAGTGTTCTAGTGCAGGCGGGCGCAGGCAGGCGTGAATTGCAGAGCAGAAACTATGCCGCAGCAGAAGATCACCTGCGGCGCGCTGTGAAGCTCGGGCCGCCGCGAGCGACAACATATGCCGATCTTGCTGAGGCGCTCAATCAGCAAGGGCGCAAACAGGAGGCGCTGGATGCGCTGAATCAGGCGTATGCGCTGGATCCGTTTAATCCGCAGATTCAGAAAGCGCGCGTCGGCAGGCTGATCGATCTGAAGCAGTATCGCGAGGCGTTAGCTGCCATTGAGCATTATGTTGATGTGTTTCCGCAGGATGAGTTCATGCGTCAGATGCTTGCGAGGGCGCGTCAACAGCCGCTGTAATTCTGAGCAAGGGTTATTGTTTGATGGAAGTGTAGAGCTTTTTCTGAACGATGCCCTTGCCCTGCTGAATGGTCACGACTTCGTCTGCGGCCACTCCTGCAAGGGTTTCAGTCTTGCCGTCAGACCAGCGGACGGAGATGTCCGCTGTGGTTGCTTTGCCGAGTCCGAAATGAAGGCGCAGATCGTTCTGCGAAATGTACGATCCGCCACTGCGAATCTCGTCCATCTGCTTTACCTTGTCGGCGGTCACGGTGATGCGGGCTCCGATGGCGTCGCGTCCCGTAGCCGTGAGTGCTCGAATAAGAATGGAGTGGCCGAGAGACGGAGCGTTGTTGCGTAGAAGGCTTGGCGCTTCGCCCATGTTGACGATGACGATCTCTTCGCGGCCATCGTTGTTGAGGTCTCCAACGGCGAGACCACGCGACGCGTGCGGCGTGTTGATGCCGGGGCCGGCTTGCGGCGAGAGATCATAAAATTGTCCGTCGCCACGGTTCCAGTAGAGCAGGCGTTTCTGCTTGAACGCCTCGCTGGTGTGGCCGGAGTCAACTTCGGGATAGACATGGCCGTTGGCGAGGATCAGATCTTTCCATCCGTCGTTGTCGAAGTCGATTGCGGCAGTGCCCCAACCGAGGTAGCGCGTATTGACGGCAAGACCTGTGTCGATGGTGTCGTCGGAAAAGTTGTTGCTGCCCTGATTGCGATAGAAGGTATGAGTGTCGTCGGCGAAGTTGGTTTTGAAGATGTCGAAGCGGCCTTTGTGAAAGAAGTCTGCCGCGGCCGCGCCCATGCCTGCTTGTTCACGGCCCTCATCGTTGTAGGCGAGTCCTGAGGAGACACCGATCTCTTCAAAGCGTTTGCCGCCAAGGTTGTGGAAGTAGAGGCTTGCTGTGGAGTCGCATGCAATAAAGATATCGGGCCATCCATCATTGTCGAAATCATCGATGACGGGTGAGAAGCCGTAATAGTTTTTGGGCGTAGTGATGTGCATGGCGTCAGAGACATCGGTGAAATGTCCATGACCGTCGTTCTGGTAGAGCGTCACTGTTTCCGCGGGCAGACCGCGCGGACCGCAGATGACGGACATACCTTTCCACTCGCATTGTGAGCGTTCGCCGGGGTGCGGTGTCTTAGCTGGATCGAACTCAATGTAGTGGACGACGATCAGATCGAGGAAGCCATCGCGATTGAAGTCGAAGAAAGCGCAGCCGGTACTCCAGCGCGTCTGAGGGGAGGCAAGGCCGCGGCTTTCCGTTTCATCGCGGAAGGTGCCGTTGCCCTGGTTGTGATAGAGAACGTTGCGTCCCCACTCGGTGATGAAGATGTCGTTATAGCCATCGTTGTCGATGTCACCGGCGCAAACGCCTTGTCCCCAGCCAGTGTGCGTGAGGCCTGCTTTTTGCGTGACATCTTCAAACTTGAAATTGCCGAGATTGTGATAGAGCACCGCTTCGGGGGTTGCTGCGCCGGATTGGAATTTGCCGCCATTGACGAGCAGGATATCGGGAAGGCCATCGTTGTCGTAATCAACGATGGCGACGCCGTTGCCTGTGGTTTCAACGATGTATTGCTTGTTTTTCTCGGCGCCTGAGACATTCACTGCGGTGAGTCCTGCTTGTGCAGCGATGTCTTCGTAGTTGACAACTGGCGGCTTCATGCCTGGGGGTAGCGGACGCGCAGGCACGGCGACACCATTGCCGGTGGCAACACCCATCTGAGACCAAAGCCCATGAGGAAGCAGAAGAAAGAGAGACGCGACAATCAGCGTCAGGGAAGCGTGGCACCGTAATTCCATATCCTGCGCGGGATTGTAGCAGTGCGTGTGGGATGCTGCGAAATGGCGGTTGCGGCATCGTGCCGAGTGAATAGCGGCCATGGTATAAATGGAAGCCAATCGCCCCGAAGCTCAGATGTGCTCTCGGACGGTTTCACTCTGTGACACGGAGATTTCACAAATCTTGCCTAAACCGGCGCAGACTTCGAGTTCTGTTACATGGCCCTCGGAGCCGAAACGCGGGGCGGCGCTGAGAGTGTGGAATCTATGGGGAGGGTGTGCCGCCGTGCTTGTGTTCTCGGCGGTCCCAGGGCTTGCTGCGGCGCAGGCGACTTCTCCGTGCCATGGTCCCGCGGACATTGAGAAAGCAATCGCAACGCATCCGACGGCAGCGGCTTATGATGCGCTCGGAGCGCATTTCGCAAGTGAACAAAAATTTGGATGCGCGATTTCAGCTTTTGAATCAGCGGTTAAGCTCGACCCGGGTTCATGGCAAGGGCATTACAACCTTGGTGTAGCGCTGTTTACCAGCGGTAAGGCGCAGCGGGCTGCAGTGGAGTTGAGTGCGGCTTCAAAGTTGAATCCCGGCACGGAGCAGATTCTGCTGCCACTGGGATTTGCACTGAGCAAGACAGGGAAGAATGACGAAGCAATTCAGGTGTTTCAGCAGATCCTTGAAAAGGATCCGCAATCGGTAAAGGCGCTGGATGGATTGACGAAGGCTTATATCGAAGAGAAGCGTTATACGGCGGCGATTGCAGCCTTGAAGAATGCACCTGCGGATGAAGTGCTTCAGCTTAATCTGGCGATAGCTTATTCGAAGAATGGCGATACCGATTCCGCGCTCAAGACGATGCAGGCGATCGTTCAGGAACATCCGGATTACGCGCAGGCACATTTCAATCTTGGAATCGTGTACACCCAGCTTGATCGTTTCGGCGAGGCTGCGCCGGAGTTCGCGCAGGCGTTGCGCATTGATCCGTCCGATGATGTGACTAGGGTATCTTATTTGAAGGCACTGGTGGTGCTGGCGCAGTTTGATAAAGCACAGCCGGTCGTGAGCGAGTATCTGCAACGAAAGCCGCATGACTTTGACGCGCTGTATCTGAGCGGCGTAGTGAATCGCGGACTTGGCAACTATACGGATGCGGAGAAAGAATTACGCGCGGCTGTGCGGATGAAGCCCGCAGATTTTGACGCATCGTACAACCTCGGTTTTGTGCTGGCGCATGAGGGCAAGGCGGCCGAAGCAAAGCCTATACTGGAGCAGGCTTTGAAAGTGCAGCCGAACTCGAGCAAGGCGCGGTTTCAGCTCGCCAACGTGCTGCGTACTCTGGGTGATGCGGAAGAGTCGAAAAAGCAGCTTGCCCTCTTTGAGAAAGAGAAAGCAGCCGAGGGGCAGGAGATTGCTGCTAATGTAACCGCCAACCAGGGCAATCAGGATCTGGAGACAGGAGACGCGCAGACAGCGGTTGCGAAATATCGCGATGCGATTACGAAAGATCCAAACAACGCGCGCACCTATTACAATCTGGCGTTGGCGTTGGATAAAACCGGAGATGAGAGCGCCGAACATGACGCGCTGATAAAGGCCGAGCAACTCGATGCCAATCTGGCCCCGGTTCACAACCAGCTGGGGATGCTTGCCCTGAAGGCGAACCGCGCAGCAGAGGCCGAGAAGGAGTTTAAGACCGCGATCTCTATCGACCCGGAATACGCTGAGGCACAGAACAATCTCGGAGTGCTGTACGGACAGACGAATCGCGGCTCCGAAGCGGAAGAGCTTTTCCGCAAGGCGACAGAGAATAATCCGAAGTACGCGCAGGCGTTTGCGAATCTCGGCATCATTCTGGCAAGCGAAGGAAGCTTTGCCGATTCGGCGCAGGCGCTGGATAGCGCGACGAAGCTGGAGCCGAACAATCCTGCGTCGCTGAGTGCCTATGCGATGGTGCTGGTGCGGTTGAATCGCAGCAGTGAGGCGATGCCTCTGTTTCGTAAGGTTGTGACACTCGATCCTAAATCTGTCGGTGCACATTTGAATCTTGGCATTGCTCTTGCAGATGGGTTCGATCTGAATGGCGCGCTTGCTGAGTTTTCGACAGCAGCGCAACTCGATCCGCAGAGCGCAATGGCCCATTACAACAAGGGACGTGTTCTGCTCGATTTGCAGCGTAACACAGAGGCAAAGCCAGAGCTTGAGACTGCGGTGAAGCTGGATGCGGGGCAGGCAGATGCCTGGTATTTGCTCGGATTGATCGCGCGGCAGGCGGGTGAGACCGATACGGCAATCGCGACACTCCGCAAGTCAATCCAAGCACGGCCAGACAATGCCGAGGCTGAGTTTATGCTGGGCAAGGAACTGGAGCATAAGGGAGATTCCGCTGGCGCGGCGGAATGTTGGCGCAAAGCTATCCGGTTGCGTCCCGATTACAGTGAGGCGCTATACAGCCTGGCTCGCATCCTGTCGCAAACGAATCCGGATGAGGCAAAGCGGTTACAGGCGCAATTTGAGCAGTTGCAGCAAGAACAGCACATCATGGATCGAGCGCAGTCGCTGGGCAACTTTGCACTTGCCTCAGCCGACGCGCACGATTGGCCGCAGGCTGTTTCGCAGCTGAAGGAAGCGATTCAGGTATGCGGCAATTGCAGTGCAAAGCCGCTGCTTCACAAAGACTTGGGACTGATCTATTGCCATTCTGGAGACATGAAAAACGGTCGCGTCGAACTTCTGGAAGCACAGAAGCTGAATCCCTCGGATGCAGATGTTGCCAAAGCGCTGCGGGTAATTGACACGCCGTCACGGCCCTAGCAGCCTGAACAAATATCTAGATTGAGAAAGATTGTGGCCATCACTCGCGAGACTGACGACCACGTGTGGGATCAGAACGTCTTGAGTGCGATCACTGAGACGTTGGGATCAGGTGCCTCAGTGGGCAGATCGATTTCGAGATTACCGTCGGTCTGGCGGAAGGTGAGCGGCCTGCCGTTGGCAAGCAGCCGTGCTGAAAGGACGCGAGCATCGAGGCCGGGAACGGCGCACTTTCCAGAGGGCCAGTCAAAGAGATGAACGTAGAGTGACTTGCCGCTGGCGGTCGTACGCAGTCCTGTGACGCCTTGTACCGGACCGTACGTGGTGTCGTAAATGGAGTCGCCATTGAGCGTGAGCCAGTTGCCGATGACATGCAGGCGATCCTGAAATTCCGGCTGGATTCGTCCGTCGGGCTGTGGTCCAACGTTGAGCAGGAAGTTGCCGCCGCGGCTGGCGACCTCGACTAGTCCGCGAATGAGTGTTTGCGACGATTTGTAGTTGTGATCGTTTTTGTTGTAGGCCCAGGTGTCGTTAATGGTCATGCAGGTTTCCCAGAGGCGAAAGTCTTCTGGGCGCGGCACGCTGTTCTTGAGCTTGCTTGAAACGCTGGGGGCGATACCGGTGAGTCGCACGCCCTTGGTTGGAATGGCAGTGGGGATGAACTGCTCGGGGGTTTCGTAGTCGCCGTCGACGCCGATGCGATCATTGACCAGCGTTGCCGGCTGCAAGTGGTGGATCATTTCGAGTACGCGAGCACCGTCGTACTTTTCCTGGTGATAGAGACCGTCGAACCAGATGAGTGCGGCAGGTCCGTAGCGAGTGAGCAGTTCGGTAAGTTGAAGCTGCATGTACTGCAGATAGATGGGCCACTCCGGACGGTCAGGCTCGCCGTTCCAGTTGTCGGCGGCCAGTTTGCCGGTGTCGCGAAAGTCGGGATGGTGCATATCCGGCGGAGAGTAATAGAAACCGAGCGGCATGCCGTCCGCACCGCAGGCCTTTGCGAGCATGGCGACGATGTCTTTGCCGTAGGGAGACCTGGTGATTTTGTAGTCGGTGTAGGCCGAATCGAACATGCAGAAACCGTCATGGTGCTTGGTGGTGAAGACCATGTACTGCTGCCCAGCGCTGCGTGCGAGATCGACGAAGGCCTCTGGATCAAAGTTGACGGGGTTAAAGGTCTTGGATAGCGCGACATACTCCGCCTGGGTTATGCCGCCGGTTTTGGGCCGCATGATCGGCCACGAAGCTTCTATGCTGGCCTGTGAGTACGGTCCCCAGTGGATGAACATGCCAAATTTAGCTTTGCGATACCAGGCAGTACGTTCGGTTTCCGATTCTTCTCCGAACCCAAGCCTCGGCAGGAACGGCAGGCAAGAGGCAGCCGCAGCCGACGCGAGAAATTGACGGCGGGTAGACATATAAGCACTCATATCGATGAGAACGCTAGACTTCCGGTGATGAGGTTGTCAAGATAATCCAAAAATAAGCGATTTCTTGAGATCTACAGTTGTTCAACTTTGTCGGTCCAAAAATTTAAGTGCTTAAATTTGGTAATCTGTTGAAGATCCAGCCTAATCCAGATGGAAGACTTCTTCCATTTCAGCCCACCATTCTCCGGGCTTTCGCGTTTCCAGGGGATCCTGAAGTGGCTCCATAACAGCCCACCATTCCTGGGTCTTCTTATGCGCGGCCATGCGAGCCCAGTCGCCGGCGAGATCTGTTCCGTGGTACTCGAAGTAGCCAAAGAGCAGATCGTCTTTGAAATAGATAGAGTAATTGCTGATCTTGCAGTCCTTGATCATCTCAAGCACCTCTGGCCAGACCGCCGCATGATACTGCCGATATGCTTCAGCGCTGCCGGGTTTCAGTCGAATCACCATTCCAAAGCGTTTCATAGTGCTGAACTCCTGTAGAAAGTGCGAATCAGCGCTTTATATAGGGGGCCATTGAGGATATAGGCCCAGTCTCAATAGATCGTTTTGCAAGCGCTTAAATTTATACTTGACGAGCGCAAATTAAGCAATCTAGGATCAATCTTCTAAAAATGAGTGCTTAAAATGCAGAAATCGTCAGTTACTAAATCCGAAGGTCTGGTAAAAGATGCGTTAGCAGAGCGGCTGCGCAGCGAAATTATGCGCGGAGCGTTGAAGCCAGGCGCGCGCATTGTGGAAGGCAAATGGGCGGCGACGTTTGGCGTTGCGCAGGGGTCGATTCGTGAGGCGATCAACATTCTGGCGCAGCAGGGGTTTGTGACCAAGGCCGCTGGCCGCAGCGCGCGGGTGATGCATTTGACCGAGCGCGATGTGGTGCAGATTTACGAGTTGCGCGGTGCTTTGGAAGGTCTTGCGGCAAAGTTGTCTGCAAGCCGGGAGGCTGATTTCAGCGTGCTGCAGGCGTCTGTGGATGGCATGCGGCGCGCGGCGAAAGCGAGTAAGCCGGATGAGCTGCTGGATTGCGATGCGCTCTTTCATCGCGAGCTATGCGAGCTGTCCGGAAACCCATATCTCATCGAACATGCGCGAAGGATTCTGCTGCCGTTCTTCGCGTTTGTCCGCATGCGCGTAGCGGCAAGCGGACAGAGCACCAGCCCTTGGGACAGGGATCTCGAGGCGCATCAGCGTATTCTCGATCTGCTGCGCGAAGGCGAAGGCGAAGTTGCCGAGCAATATGTGAAGCATGCGATGGAGCGCTTTGCGAAGACAGCGTATGCCAACTGGGAAAAGCGAGCTATCGATGGAGCGTGATCTTGAGAAGAAGATTATTGTTGTTACGGGCGGGGCGGATGGCATCGGCCGCGAGTGTGCGCTCGCGTATGCGCGAGAGGGCGCATCGGTCGCGGTGCTCGATGTGGATGGAGCGAAGGCCGAGGCGACGGCTGCGGAATCGGGTGGTGCAAGCATCGGACTTGTTTGCGATGTATCGAAGGGCGCGGAAGTCGAGACCGCACTAAAAAGGGTGCTGGCCTATTATCGGCGCATTGATGCGGTTCATAACAATGCCGGTATCGCGAGCCCGTCGAAGCCGCTGCACGAGACGAGTGAGCAGGAGTGGGACGATCTGCAGCGGATCAATCTCAAATCTGTGTACTGGACGACTCGCTATGCCTTTGCGGCGCTTGCTGAGAGCAAGGGAGCCATTCTCAACACTGCGAGCATGGTGGGGCTGATTGGGCAGCAGAACCATGCGGCATATGTGGCAACCAAGGGCGCGATGATTTCGCTGACGAAAGCAATGGCAGCGGATTATGCGGTTCACGGCATTCGCGTGAATGCTGTGTGTCCGGCAGGAGTGTGGACACCGATGCTTGAGCGGTGGTGCGAGGAGCAGCCAGATCCCGGCAGCATTCGTAAATATCTGGACGATATTCATCTGCTCGGCGCCTGCCCGCACGGAGATGTAATCGCTGATGCGGCAGTGTTTCTGCTTTCAAACAAGGCGCGCTTTATTACGGGCTGTATCTTGCCGGTGAGTGGCGGCGCGGAACTAGGCTACAGGCGATAGGCGGAATGATGAGTTGCGTGATTCGAAGTGTGCGGTCAGTGGATGCCCGCTATACTCTTCCTCCCGGAGCGGGATCGGATTCGGTGCATACCGATCCGGAATATGGCATGGCCATCACGCGGCTGGAGACTGACGGAGCGATTTCCGGATCGGGCATCGCTCTGACGCTTGGCGCAGGAAACAGACTTGTTTGTGATGCTATCGACAGATTGGCCGGCCGGCTTGTGGGCCGCGAGATCAATGAGCTGATGGCGCAGTTTGGAGCGTTTTCACGGCAGCTTGCGGATGATCCATCATTGCGCTGGCTTGGGCCTCATAAGGGTGTTGTACATTTAGCCCTCGCGTCCATCGTCAATGCTTGTTTCGATCTTTGGGCAAAGAGCCGCGGCGTGCCGCTGTGGAAGCTGCTGTTGGATATTACTCCGGAAGAGGTACTGGCAACACTCGATCTCAGCTATGTGGAAGATGTGCTGAGTGAGACTGAGGTGCTTGAACTGTTGCGCGCGCATCGATCGAGCCGTAGCACACGTGAGCCGATTCTTCGTTCCGGATATCCAGGGTACGACACCTCGGTGGGCTGGATGGCGTATGACGATGCCAAGGTGCGCGAGCTTACCAAACAAGCCATGGATAAGGGCTTTCGCGCATTCAAGCTCAAAGTAGGTTCTGCTGACGAGGCGCGTGATCTGCGCCGGGCTGCAATGCTGCGTGAAATCGCAGGTGACGACGGCATTGTGATGTTCGACGCAAACCAGCGGTGGAACCTGCCGAAGGCGCGTGTGATGTGCCGCCAACTCGCAGCATTTCGTCCGTTGTGGATTGAAGAGCCGACCCATCCTGACGACATTGCCGGGCATGCTGCTCTGGCACGCGAGATTGCCCCGGTTTATATCGCGTTAGGCGAGCATGTTTCCAATCGCGTGCTCTTCAAGAATTTTCTGGAATACAAGGCAGTGCATTATGTGCAGGCCGACTGCACGCGTCTTGCAGGCGTAAACGAATTTCTGGTTGTCAGCCTGATGGCAAAAAAGTTTGGATTGCCTGTCGTGCCGCATGTTGGGGACATGGGCCAGATTCACCAGCATCTGGTGCTGTTCAACCATATTGCGCTTGATCATGAAGTTGTTTTTTTGGAGCACATTCCTCATCTGCGCGAGCACTTTGTTTATCCGGCAGAGGTCGCAGGTGGAGTCTACAGAACTCCGCAGCAGCCCGGCGCGTCGACAGACATGATCGTGCCAAAGGCGGAGGGCCGCTGAGTGGCGCCGCATCTTTCGCTGGGAATCGTGTTGACGTTGATTGCCGGATTGATGTCGGGCAATTGCATGCTGCCGATGAAATTCAGCCGAAGCTGGCAATGGGAGCACATCTGGCTTGTCTTCAGCATTGTCTCGTTGTTGATTCTTCCGTGGGCGTTGGCTCTTATGCTGGTCGATCAGCTATTCGTGGTGTATCGCGGGCTTTCGCTGGCTGATATTGCAGTACCGTTTCTCTTTGGGGCTGGATGGGGTATTGCGCAGATCTTATTCGGCATCTCGGTGCGGAGGCTTGGGCTTGGGCTTGCCTATGCCATCATTGTTGGTCTGGGCACGGTGCTGGGGACGCTGGTTCCACTGCTCGTGCAGCACGGATCGCAGGTAAGCACGCATGCACTGATCGAGGTATTTGCCGGCGTGGTTGCGATGATTGTTGGCATCGCGCTCTCCTCGTGGGCTGGTCAGATTCGCGATCGGGATGATAAAGCTGCTTCGCAAAGCAGCAGTGCAAACCGATATGGCAGCGCGGTGTTGATGGCCATCGTGTGCGGATTGATGGCGCCGATGCTGAACTTCTCATTTGCCTTTGGGCAACAGATAGCGGAGCGGGCTGTAAGCATTGGTAACTCCGCGCCGCGTGCAGCTTATGCTGTGTGGCCTGTCGGCCTGCTTGGCGGCTTTTTGCCAAATATTCTGTACAGCCTTTATTTGCTGCAACGCAATCGAAGCTGGAAAGGCTTCGGACGCACAGCAACAGACGCGTTTTTGCCGACTTATATGGGCATCCTGTGGATGGGGGCCTTTGCTCTCTACGGCATGAGCGCGGCCTATCTCGGCACGCTGGGTACCTCTGTAGGCTGGGGATTGTTCCAGATCTTTATGATCCTGACGGCGACGCTATCAGGTGTACTTACAGGAGAGTGGTCGAAGGCGTCGGGCAAGTCAAAGATGCTGCTGGCTCCGGGGCTGCTGTGCCTCGTCTGCGCCACAACGTTGCTGGCCGTGAGCAATCGTTAGCCACTGATTCGCGACGCCCAGCTCTATCACGTTTCTGAACGTCCGGATGGAAAACGATGGGATGGTATGGAGTATCGGGATCCAAAGCGCGGCAGGGGTGTTTTCTACGCGTTTCTTCACTGCGTGCCATCCGGTGCTTCCCGAGGAAGGACGCATCGCGCTCACGTTGCGTCTGATCGGCGGACTCACCACGACGGAGATCGCCTCGGGCGATGAATGGATGCGGGAGCCTCTATCTGAGGAGGCGCCGCGTCTCGCGCATGCTCGTGCAACTTCTCCGGAAGAATCGGAAGTTCACGCACTTCTTGCTCTGATGGAACTGAATGGGTCGCGCACCGCGGGCCGCCGGGGAAGCAATGGTGAGGCGGTCTTGCTGCCGGATCAGGACCGTTCCTTGTGGGCAGGTTCTCTGGGGGGCGTGAAGAGATTCAACGCGCCATTGCAATGACAAAGAACCTGCGGGAACAGGAATTGCTGGCGAACAGGTTGAAGCGGTTGGAGAAGTAGACGTCTCCGTTTAAGCCTGGTTCATGTGCCCATGCCACCGCCGTACGAGTCCCCGGAAGTTGATTGACTCAAATTTCGGCTGCCCTTACTCATCCTGAAATCGCAACATTTAGATATAGATAAAGAAATTCGATCCAACCGACGCAATCTGGGTGTGTGCCCCTGGATGATTTTGGAGCCCAGACAACTCGTCCAAACCGGCTCGCATCAGAGCCATCAATGGCTTCGTATAGCTTATTTTCAGTTAAGCGATCGCAGATTCTTGCCTACCCTTCCTTTTGAATCCGGAGAGAAAAATATGAGCACAGCTGTGGAGGACTCCGTTGGCGGCCAGCAAGGGCCCACGTCTAACGACGATGGGACTTTAGAATCTACATCCCAGGAATATCTCGCCGCGATTCTCGGAAGTCTGCAAACAATGAAGAATGGCGATTTCAGCGTTCGCCTTCCTGGTACGTGGATTGGATTGCCAGGCAAGATAGCCGACAACTTTAACGAGATTGTTGCGGCCAACGAACAAATGGCCATGGAGTTAAAGCGAGTCGGCCAGGCGGTGGGGAAAGAGGGCAAGACCCGGGAGCGGATTCGTATACAGCAACGCCGGGGTGCGTGGGATGACATGGAAGTGTCTGTCAACACGCTGGTAGAAGACCTGCTACGCCTGACAACCGAGGTTACACACGCCATCGCGGCGGTAGCCCAAGGCAATCTCACACGCACAGTGCGGCTCGACGTGGATGGACGCCCTCTCGAAGGCGAGTTCCTGCGCTCGGCAAACATCGTCAACACCATGATTCAGCAGCTCGGCGTGTTTACCGAAGAGGTGGGGCGTGTGGCCCGCGAGGTAGGTACGGACGGTAAACTCGGCGGACAGGCAAAGGTGCCTGGGGTTGCCGGCACGTGGAAAGATCTGACGGATTCCGTCAATTCGATGGCTTCGAACCTAACAGGCCAGGTGAGAAACATTGCCGAAGTTGCCACGGCTGTGGCCAGCGGTGACCTTTCCCGCAAGATCACCGTCGATGTGCGAGGAGAAATTCTGCAGCTGAAAGAGGCCATCAACACCATGGTCGACCAGTTGCGCTCCTTTGCCTCGGAGGTGACACGCGTAGCCCGAGAAGTGGGTACGGATGGCAAGCTTGGCGGCCAGGCGGTTGTGCCCGGCGTGGCCGGCACGTGGAAGGACCTGACAGATTCAGTCAACGCGATGGCCGGGAACCTGACGGCGCAGGTAAGAAACATCGCTGAGGTAACGACGGCCGTGGCCTATGGCGATCTCTCGCGCAAGATCACCGTGGATGTGAAGGGCGAAATTCTGGAGCTGAAAGACACCATCAACACGATGGTCGATCAGCTTAATGCCTTCGCCGGAGAAGTGACGCGCGTGGCTCGTGAGGTGGGTACAGAAGGTAAGCTGGGAGGCCAGGCCAATGTGCCTGGCGTCGCCGGCACGTGGAAAGATCTCACCGACAACGTAAACTTCATGGCCGGAAACCTCACCGGTCAGGTGAGAAACATCGCAGAAGTAGCAACCGCCATCGCTAACGGCGACCTTTCGCGCAAGATCACGGTCGATGTGCGTGGAGAAATTCTGCAGCTCAAAGAAACCTTGAATACAATGGTTGACCAGCTCAACCGGTTCGCCGGCGAAGTGACACGCGTCGCCCGCGAAGTAGGCACCGAGGGCAGGCTTGGCGGACAGGCAAATGTGCCTGGCGTGGCTGGAACATGGAAGGATCTGACGGACTCGGTCAACTCGATGGCTGGCAATCTGACTGCGCAGGTGAGAAACATTGCCGAGGTTACAACAGCTGTGGCTCGCGGCGACCTTTCCCGCAAGATCACTGTGGATGTGAAGGGCGAAATTCTCGAGCTCAAAAACACCATCAACACCATGGTCGATCAGCTCAATGCCTTTGCTGGCGAGGTAACCCGCGTCGCCCGCGAGGTCGGCACCGACGGCAAGCTCGGCGGCCAGGCACAGGTTTCGGGCGTTGCCGGCACTTGGAAAGACCTTACCGACAACGTGAATTTCATGGCTTCAAACCTCACAGGCCAGGTGAGAAATATCGCTGAGGTAGCCACCGCCGTGGCCCGTGGCGATCTTTCGCGCAAGATCACCGTAGACGTGAAAGGTGAGATTCTCGAGCTCAAAGACACGATCAACACCATGGTCGATCAGCTCAATGCATTCGCCAGCGAAGTAACCCGTGTTGCTCGCGAAGTAGGTACAGAAGGAAAGCTCGGCGGACAGGCGAAAGTATCGGGCGTGGCCGGCACATGGAAAGATCTCACCGACAACGTCAACTCGATGGCCTCGAACCTGACAGGCCAGGTAAGAAATATTGCCGAAGTGGCCACCGCAATCGCGAACGGCGATCTCTCCAAGAAAATCACCGTGAACGTAAGCGGCGAGATTCTGCTGCTGAAAGAAACCATCAACACGATGGTGGATCAGCTGAACCGCTTCGCGGGCGAGGTAACGCGCGTGGCCCGCGAAGTTGGTACGGACGGACGTCTTGGCGGACAAGCCAACGTTCCCGGCGTAGCCGGAACATGGAAAGACCTTACCGACTCCGTGAACTCGATGGCCTCTAATCTTACCGGGCAGGTGAGAAACATCGCAGAGGTAACGACAGCCGTAGCTCGCGGCGACCTTTCGCGCAAGATCACGGTCGACGTAAAGGGAGAAATTCTCGAGCTGAAAAACACCATTAACACCATGGTCGACCAGCTCAATGCGTTTGCCGGCGAAGTGACTCGCGTGGCTCGTGAAGTAGGCACCGATGGAAAGCTTGGCGGACAAGCCGCGGTGCCTGGTGTGGCCGGCACATGGAAAGATCTCACCGACTCGGTGAACTTCATGGCCGGTAACCTTACCGCACAAGTGCGCAACATCGCAGAGGTGGCGACTGCCATTGCGAACGGCGATCTCTCGCGCAAGATCACTGTTGACGTCCGCGGCGAAATTCTGCAGCTCAAAGAAACGCTCAACACCATGGTCGAGCAGCTTCGCTCGTTTGCAGCCGAAGTCACGCGCGTAGCTCGCGAAGTTGGATCGGAGGGGCGGCTCGGCGGACAGGCGAATGTTCCCGGTGTCGCCGGGACATGGAAGGACCTGACTGATTCCGTGAACGCGATGGCCGGTAACCTGACTGCGCAGGTGAGAAACATCGCTCAGGTGACAACGGCAGTGGCACGCGGCGACTTGTCACGCAAAATCACAGTCGATGTAAAAGGCGAGATTCTTGAGCTCAAAGACACTATCAATACCATGGTCGATCAGCTCAACGCATTTGCAGCTGAGGTCACGCGAGTCGCTCGTGAAGTGGGAACCGAAGGTAAACTCGGCGGCCAGGCACAGGTACCGGGCGTTGCCGGGACGTGGAAAGATCTAACCGATAACGTTAACGTAATGGCGGCCAACCTCACCGAGCAGGTGCGTGGCATCGTCAAGGTGGTTACAGCCGTTGCCAATGGCGCCCTCACGCAGAAACTCACCGTGAACGCCAAAGGAGAAGTGGCGGCCCTCGCCGAAACGATCAATAACATGACAGACACACTGGCGACATTTGCCGACCAGGTGACGACCGTAGCACGTGAAGTCGGCGTGGAAGGACGTCTTGGCGGGCAGGCCAATGTGCCTGGAGCTGCCGGAACATGGAAGGATCTGACCGGCAACGTGAACCTCCTTGCCGACAATCTCACCAACCAGGTACGTGCAATCGCTGAAGTTGCAACCGCAGTGACGAAAGGCGATCTCACCCGATCCATCCAGGTCGAAGCCCGCGGCGAGGTTGCCGAGCTCAAAGACAACATCAATACGATGATTGACAACCTGCGGCTCACCACTGACCGCAACACCGAGCAGGATTGGCTTAAAACCAATCTTGCTCGGTTCACCGGCATGTTGCAGGGACAGCGCGACCTTGGCACTGTGGGCCGCATGCTGCTTTCCGAGTTGGCGCCTCTAGTGAATGCGCAGCAGGGCATTATCTATCAAATGGGCGGCAGCGAACCTTCGGCGGAGACCGGTGCGCTCGTATTGCTCTCGACTTATGCGGACACACCTGAAGGCCACATTTCGGAAATCAGAATTGGCGAAGGTCTGGTGGGTCAGTGTGCATCAGAGAAGCGGAGGATTTTGATCACCGACCTGCCGAAGAAGACCTCGCCCATTCGCTCCGGGCTGTTCAAAACACCGCCGAAAAATGTCATTGTGCTACCCGTACTCTTTGAGGACCGCGTCAAGGCAGTAATAGAACTTGCCAGTCTGAGCATATTTACTGCGTCACACCTGGCGTTTCTCGAGCAGCTCACGTCGAGCATCGGCATCGTTCTCAACTCGATTGAAGCGACCATGCAGACCGAGGGTCTGCTGAAGCAGTCGCAGCAGCTTGCAGCCGAACTGCAGACGCAAAAGAAGGAACTGCAGCAGACCAACGAACAGCTTGCTCAGAAGGCTCAGCAGCTTGCTGAACAAAACTATGAAGTCGAGCGCAAGAACCAGGAGATTGAACAGGCCCGGCGCGCGCTCGAAGAAAAGGCACGGGAACTTGCCCTGACGTCGAAATACAAGTCCGAGTTCCTGGCTAACATGTCCCACGAGCTACGTACTCCGCTGAACAGCATCCTAGTGCTGGGCCAGCAACTGGCGGAGAATCCCGATGGCAGTCTCTCGCCTAAGCAGGTGGAATTCGCCCGCACCATCCATGGCGCCGGAACAGACCTGCTCAATCTGATCAGCGACATCTTGGATTTGTCGAAGATCGAATCAGGAACGGTTTCTGTCGAAGCTGAAGAGGTCTTTTTCAGCGCGATGCTGGATGGAATTGCTCGCCCATTCCGGCATGAGGCCGAGAATCGCAAATTGTCCTTTGAAGTGGCAGCCGATCATAAAATGGGCCGCAGTCTGGTCACAGATTCGAAGCGCCTGCAACAAGTCTTGAAAAACCTGCTCTCGAACGCCTTCAAGTTCACCGACCATGGAAGTGTAAAACTCTTGGTCTCGAAGGCTACCTCTGGCTGGAGTACGGATCATCCGATTCTGAACGGCGCGGGCTCCGTCATTGCGTTCGAAGTAAGCGACACCGGGATCGGCATTGCGCCTGAAAAACAACGCATCATCTTTGAAGCATTCCAGCAGGCAGATGCCGGCACCAGCCGAAAATTTGGCGGAACCGGCCTGGGGCTCGCTATCAGCCGTGAGTTGGCTAACTTGCTCGGAGGCGAGATTCAGCTGAAGAGCTCACCCGGTCAAGGAAGTACGTTCACGCTTTATTTGCCGCAGACCTATGTCGGTCCAGCAGTGCCAGTAGCGCAACGGAACAGTGAAAAGAGTAACGCCCCTTCGAATACACCGGCCTTTTTGACCACTGTTGCGGTGGTCGAGCAGGATGTGCGAATTGAGGATGATCGCGACAATTTGCAGCCTGGTGATAGTGTGTTGCTAATCGTCGAAGATGATCCACACTATGCTCGCGTGCTGTGCGATCTTTCCCGAGACAACGGTTTCAAAGCTTTGATTGCCAGTACCGGAGCCGAAGCGTTGTCGTTGGCGCACGAGCATAGTCCGACGGCGATCTCGCTGGATGTGTTTCTTCCAGACATGCTCGGCTGGACAGTATTGAATCATTTCAAACAGGATCCAGGAACGCGACATATCCCAGTTCAAATGCTCACGTTGGACGAGGATCGGCATCATGGGTTGTCGCGTGGCGCTTTTGCCTACGTCACGAAGCCTTCGACAACGGAAGAGCTTGATGCAGCTCTAGCTCGTATCCGGGACTATTCGCAGCGCCGCCGCAAACGGCTTCTGGTAGTAGAAGACAATCCAGCGGAACAATTTGCCATTCACGAATTGCTCGGGTATGAAGACATCGAAATTGATATCGCTTCTTCCGGAAGCAGCGCTCTTCACTCTCTGTCAAAAGGAAGCTACGATTGTGTTGTTCTCGACCTCCGTCTTCCCGATATGAGTGGTTTCGACGTACTAGCTCAACTTCGCGATGATCCGGGACTCAAAGACATACCGGTGGTCGTCTTCACTGGAAGGGCGCTCACTCCAGAAGAGGACGCTCAACTTCATACGCTGGCCCGCAGCGTGGTTGTCAAGGATGTCGAGTCGCCCGAACGATTGCTAGACGAAACAGCGCTATTTCTGCACCGAGTGATCGCCGATCTTCCCCGTGAAAAACAACATATGCTCGATCGTTTGCACAGGTCGGATGACGCGCTCTCTAGCCGCAAGGTGCTCGTCGTCGACGATGATGTGCGCAATATTTTTGCTGTGAGTAGCGTACTGGAACGTCGTGGCATGGAAGTGCTATCGGCGGGAACGGGCCGCGAGGCAATTGAAATGATCGAATCGACCCCAGATTTGGCCATCGTGCTCATGGATATCATGATGCCAGGAATGGATGGATACGAAACCATGCAGGTTATCCGGCAAAATCCTACGTTGCGGCGACTACCAATCATCGCGCTCACAGCAAAAGCGATGAAGGGTGATCGTGAAAGATGCCTGGAGGCTGGCGCATCCGAGTATTTAGCCAAGCCAGTCAACACAGAACAACTACTTACTGCTTTGCGGACGTGGTTGCATCGTTGAGATGAATCTATGTTTGAGATCGTTCTCCAAAGCCTGATCGCACGTCCAACATTAGATTCAAATTTAAGGGCCGAACAATAGAGTGAACCAAGGAGCAGCAGCGATGACCGCCGATGACAAAGTCAACATCCTAATGGTGGACGATCAGCTGCCTAAGCTCCTAAGTTATGAGGTGATCCTTGAAGATCTGGGCGAGAACCTGATCAAGGCGCGCTCTGCGAACGAGGCTCTTAGTTTCTTATTGAAGAATAACGAAGTTGCTGTCGTTCTCATGGATGTGAGTATGCCCGAGGTCGACGGCTTCGAGCTTGCCGAAGTCATTCGCCAACATCCTCGCTATCAGAAAACGGCGATCATTTTCATCTCAGGTGTTCACCTTACGGATTCAGATAGGATCCTGGGATACAGCCGAGGTGCCGTTGACTACATCTCCGTGCCAGTCGTCCCTGAAGTGCTGCGCGCAAAAATCAGTGTCTTTGTGGAGCTGTATCGCAAGACTCGTATGCTGGAGGCACTGAACAAAGACCTTGAAAAGCGGGTGGAAGATCGGACTGCAAAACTCAGGCAGAGCGAAGCTGAATTTAGAATGCGGGCGGAGCTACTGAACCTCGCATCCGAGGCCATCATGGTGCGTGCGATGGATGGCGACGCCCTCCAGTTCTGGAATACTGGCGCGGAAAATCTTTTCGGCTGGCGGCGTGACGAGGTGATTGGCCTCGATATGCACAAGCTCTTGCAAACCGTCTTCCCAGTTTCGAGAACGGAGATCGATCGCGCGCTGCGAGAGCATAAATTGTGGGAAGGCAATCTGATCCAAAAAACAAAGAATGGATCGACGATCATCGTCGCATACCGGAAGACTGTGAATGAAGAGAGTAACGCTGTCCTTGAAGTGGGACGCGACATCACAGCACAACTACGTGCTGAAGAAGCTCTGCGGGAGACAGAAAAGTTGGCGGCGATGGGTCGCTTGGCCAGTATTATTGCGCACGAAATCAACAATCCTTTAGCGGCGATCACCAACATTTTTTATCTGCTTCGCGAACACCCCTCGCTGAGCGAAGAGGCGCGGTCGCTTGCAGAGTTGGCAGAACAGGAGCTGTTGCGGGTCAGTCACATCACGCGGCAGACATTAAGTTTTTATCGGGAATCGAAACACCCGATATCGATTTATCTACCGGATCTTCTGGATAGCGTACTCGAATTGCAGCAACGTGCTTTTTCCGCAAGCAGTATCACCGTACGCAAAAAGTACTCACCGGTACCGTGGATAAACGGATTCCCAGTAGAGCTACGGCAGGTATTTCTTAATTTGATCGGAAATGCAATTCAAGCAATGCCAAACGGGGGCACTCTCGGCATTTATGTACGCGAGACTATGGACTGGATGCGTAATGAGCGGGGAGTCATGATCTCCATCATTGATACGGGCATTGGTATCCAACCCGAAGATGCGGACCGTTTGTTTCAACCCTTTTTTAGTACGAAATCAACCAAGGGCACTGGCCTGGGGTTGTGGATCAGCAAGGGCATTATTCAGAAATATGATGGACGAATCAGCTGCAAGAGTTATCGGCGAGGGGAAAGATGTTTCACCTGTTTCCGAGTTTTTCTTCCTAGAGCCACAATGTCACCTCAAAACAAGATGCCGAGCGAGGAGACAGCCAAAATCGATTACGCGGTAACCACAAGTACCAGACTTTAGAACTATCTATGACGGACCGTTCCCCTTTGTCCTGCTGAGAAGCTCGGCAATGGCAATTCCTACAGGACTTTTCGCACACGCTCACATCAATGCCGCGCTTGCCCAATTGGTGCCATGAGCCGTTTGGTCACAAAACGGTCATAAATTTGGCTGCAAAAGATCAGTGCCGCTTTGATCGTTTCTCTAAGTGTACGAAAAGTATGGCGGCTACCGATGATGACGCCAGTTTGTGTCGGATTCTCAGGAATTTCCAATTTAAACTATTGAAAATAAATAATTTGAAATTATGGTGGAGGCGGCGGGAGTCGAACGATTTTTCCACAGTTTAGATTCAATAACTTATCTATTTTCAATTGCTTACAAAACCGCCCAAAGGCCCAAAATGCCGTTTTCTTGGTACAGTTTTGGTACAGTTCTCCGTCTTATTTACGACCTTGTCTCCTTATCTACCAGCCGCGTCGATTTCTTCTTTGAGCTCTTGCTTGAGCTGCCCAAGCAGGACAATCGGAAACTTCTTGACTACTCGCGACTTGTGGAAAGGCCGGACTATTGACATCACTCCCTGTGCTGAATACCAATCCCAACCACTAGCTAATAGTGCGTCGCGCGTTTTGAACATCATTTCCCACGTTTCCAAAAGGAGCAGTTGCGCTTCCCTGGCGCCGTCTTCAATAAGTGGCATGCAGAGGTACTTCTGAAACTCCACAAAACGGAGTTTGCCTCTGCGAAACCAATCATCTGGTCTGTGCCGAATCGAAATGGATACCGCCTGGTCCCGCACGGGTGAATCGATCCAATTGCAAACGATCTCTTGGACCTGACAATCATCGATGAGAAGAGAATCCGGCCCCTGTAGTCCGTCTAATAGAGGTTTGATGATGTTGTCCACGTCCGGAGCCGAATCAGTCTCGTAACGATCCTGCTCATGGATGCTCCACTCAATATGGATCTTTACCTCACCGTGCAGCGTGATCGGGAAAGCCTCCATCGCCTGTCTACAGGCCCGCGTAAAGGCGTCTTTCGTCGCTCTCTTGGACTGCTGCGACGTGGGAGGAAGGCCGATCACAAATGAGATCAGACCAGTTGGCTCGAATTGCACGCTCCACCTCTCTCGTTGTAAATCTCTTGGTTACTTCATACGAGGTGAAAATCCGAAGCCACGCGGTCGCGCAAAGACGTCTCTAGCCCTGCTTGCGAGGCAAATTCGGACCAGCCCTCCAAGGCAGATCGGACTTCGGCAAGTATCTGCCGCGGCTTCCTCACGCCGAACCGGTCGGCGTCCTCAAGCAAATCGTCCCGCGTAATTCCCTGGAACTTTCCGTTGACGCTCATAAGGTGCTGGTATGTCCATTCGCCCTTAGGGTTGTAAGCATGGGTGACATCGTATGCAGGAGCCAGTTCCCACGCCCTGCCTTGTTTCAGAAGGAAGGCGAAATTTTTCGTGTGATCGTCGCAATTGCGAGCCATCACATTAAAGGCCATGCGCCGGAATGCCTGGGTCACTGCCTCATCGCCAAGATCGAGTTTCGCTATCGTCAAGAAGAGTTGGGCATAGGCGTGAGTCCCACGCTGCCTGAAATCGAGGTGATTCATCGCGCAGAGTGTTTGCAGGTGGTGTTTGTGCGTATGACCGCGAGCCGTAACGTCACGATCGAAGCGTCTGGTCATAAAATGCGCTCGACCGTTTTCCTCCAATAGCCGGCAATCGGACATCGAGATTCCCGCCGCCTTCGCCATTAGCGAATAGGCATATTCGATACGGCCGTACCCTTCGCCGGTTCCCAATTCTTTGTCTTTGCCGATGCCGTCGAATTTAAGCAGCCAATGCTCGAATCCTGGCGCCGCATCGAACTGCCCGCTGCGCACTTCATCAGTTTTTGGATTCCAAGCGATTACCGCCTTCGCGCGCGCGCCGCCCGCTGAAGTGCCCACCTTGATGATGTTGGCGAGCGCGGCTTTGGCCTCGGTATCGACCGAGAAGTTGCCCTGAACCAACCGGCGTGCTTCCTCTACGAGTTGCCGCATCGCAATCGGAGTTGCGCTTTCCTTGTGCGATCCTCGTGCCGGTCGAAACTCCAATGCGCCCATGCCGCGCTGGCCCATGTAGGCCAGCCGATCCAAAACCGTGATGGAACTCCTGTCGATGCCTTTCGTTGCCATCCAGGCATCAATCAGTGCATTGCCAAAATCATCGGGAAGCGCATCGGCCAGCATAGCGGGCAGTCCAAGGTACGTTGCTTTCGGAAGCGCGGGAAACACAAATGTCCCACGTCGGTCTGCGAGAGGCATTGTTAGTGGCGCTACTTCGATTTCTTTCCGTTTCCATGCCGGATCGTAGGCAAAGGCATAACAGTCGAGGCTTGGATCTGGCGCGACAGCACCAACCCGGCTGCCCCACATCCGAACTTCAATTACTTGGACCGGTTTCATCAGTCGTGCCTTTGAACCGTGCGAGGATGGCGAACCCGTTGGCGCATTTTTGCGTTGCGTAAAAGCGCGAGAGGATTGACCGATGGCTTGGGCGCAAGCATCTCGATGCCTTCCAGCGAGTCCAGCGCTTTGAGAACCCTAAGGAGTGATTCCACGGTGGAGCCACGCCCGGCTTCCAGATTTCGCAGCGCCTTTTCGGAGATTCCAGCCTTTTCAGCAGTGGTATGCTGATCCAGATTCTTGGCCAGGCGGAGGCTGTGCAGTTGTTCTCCGAGACTTCTTTGAAGTTCGTCAATGGATTTAAATGGCATTTTGTCCATATCGGTATAATATTACCGTTTGTGATGTTTTTCAAGCATAATTGGTATCATTATGCCGTTTATGTGGATGTCTATCATAAGCGCGCGCCGCGCGTTGGATGGTCTACGATAATCAGCATAATTTTACCTTTTATTGGCTTCGTTGGCGATAATCGGTAAAGTTGTGCTTTTTATGTGATAATGCCTGCGCTCAACTTCCCGGTCAGATCAGAACTTGTAACGGTCCACAAAAGACGCGACTCCCTTATTCAAGGGGTCATTTCCCGACGCAACCCAGTTGGCCCATTTGACCCAGCGAGCCATTTCAGGCGTGTTTTTCTGCTCCTCAGAAGCCTGGCTCAACACCTGAGCAATAAAGGAGCGCAGGTCCACCGCAGTCCGCCAGCTTTGCATATCTGAATCCATTTGCTGCCTGCGAGCCCGTTCCAAATCGCGTTGGCGAAATTCTTCGTGTATTTCAGCGTTTCTGCGCTCACACTCAAGCCGATCTTTGCGGATGGCCGCACTCAATTCCACAAGGGAGGGCATCATGTCATTAAGCTGATCTTCCAGCAATCGCCGAGCACCATCCGCCCACGTTTTTCGATAACCCTGAGCCCAATAGGCATGAATGCGAAAGACGAGCCTTGTTTCGAGCGCATTTTCGGAATCGGTGCTCTGTTTTCCGTTTGCAGCTAATCTCGCATCAGTTTTTTTCTTCTCTTCGTTCAGCGAGAATTGCAGTGGTTCGTCGTTGATGATGACAACCGAGCCACCACTTGTCCCGGAACGCACTTCAACCTTGAACCCGCGATCCTCAAAGGCGTGGAGCATTGTGCTGAGGAGGCTGAGAGCCCTATCCTGCGATGATCTGCCGACGTGGACAGCCAATGACAGCTCCTTGTCACTCTGTGAACTTCTGCCGTTGAGAATGGTGCGCGTCTTACGCACGAGAGGGTGCAGCTCTCGATTCGGATCGCTGGAGATTCGGTGCCCAGTATCGGCTTCGAACTCCTGTTGTTTTACGACTGCGTCCGGAATAGCACGCGAACGGGGCAGAACGGGGGAAATAGTGGCTTCCTCTTGCGCCCCATCAGGCAGTCTCGGAAGTTTGGGGTGCGAGATTTGCTGACCGTGCTGGATTCTCGCCCAGTAGCCGCGCTGCGGAATCGGCACCTGAAGCTTGCGGCAAACCTTCGCCAACGCTACGTCTGATACGTTGTAGCGCACGGCGAGTTTTGACATAGGTTCTTCCCAAACATCCTTGTAGAGCTTTTCGCGATGAACCTTTATCTCTTGCATAGTTCTTGAACATATTAACTGGACAAACCAAAGCGAAACGAAATGGCCAACGGACGACGCGGCCAGTCGGTCGCGTTGACGGATGCCTTGCTTGATTCGTGCAAGGGCCGGAGCGCGAGGAAGCGTTCGATCGGGAAAGTCCAGATCGAGTTAGACCAGATTGAAAAAACGTCATGTTGTCGTAGTCGGATTACGACAAATAGAATGGAATCAAACAGCGTGCAAGGCTTCATGGTTGTGAATGGCGGGAGAGGCCGTGGGCTATAACGAACAAGAAACTCGCTTTTTCCTCATCGATCCAAAACTACGCGACAAGGGCTACACCGACCACGAGCACCTGAAGCTGGAGACCCCGGCTCCCGTGGAACCAACCGGCCCCAAAGGTCGCCGCCGGAGCGGTCCCGGACGCACCGACTACCTGCTTTGCGTTCGCGTCGGCGACATGCCCAAATCGTTGCCCGTTGGCGTGCTTGAAGCGAAGAAGGAAACAGAAGATCCACTCAAGGGAATGCAGCAGGCCAAAGGCTACGCGGACTGCCAGCGTTTTGACGTGAAGTACGTCTTCGCGACAAACGGCCATCTCTACGGAGAGTATGACTTTTTCACCAGCCTGCAGGCCGGCCCTCATCCGTTCGACAGTTTCCCGACTCACCCCGACTTAACTGCCCGCTACGCGAAGGATACGGGAATCCACGTAGAGGAGCCTCAGGCGGCGATCCTCTTTCAGTCTGACAGCCCCGCTTGGTCACAGGCCCGCTATTACCAGGACGCAGCCATCCGCGCTGCATTTGAGAAGATCATTCTTCAGCGCCAGCGAGGGGAAATTCCGCGCGTGCTGTTGACCCTCGCGACCGGTGCGGGAAAGACCATCATTGCTACCAACCTGCTGTGGCGTCTAAGCCAGGCCGAGCAGCTACCCAAACCCGCACTCTTTCTCTGCGACCGTGACGAACTGCGGGAGCAGGCGTACACCAAGCTCAAAGCCGCCTTCGGCGACAACGTGCGAATCGTCAAAACCGAGAGGGGCGAAAACGCAGCCAAAAACGCTCGTATTCACGTTGCGACCTATCAGACTCTTGGTCTCGATGACGAAGAGGGTTTCGCTAGTTTCCTTAGGGAGCACTACAGCAACGACGCCTTCAGCGTCATCATCATCGACGAATGCCATCGCTCCGCGTGGGGCAAATGGTCTGAGGTGCTCAAGCGCAATCCGAACGCGATTCATATTGGCCTGACCGCGACGCCGCGCCGCCTAGAAGAATCGAAACACGCAACCCAAGAAGATAAGGAAATCAGCGCCAATAATCACGAGTATTTCGGCGATCCGGTCTACGAATACGCGCTCATCCAGGCGCAGGAAGACGGCTATCTGGCAGCTTGCGAGATCGTGAAGCGAAAGGCGAGCATCGACAACCGCATCTTCACGCGCGAGGAGATTCTCAAAGCCGGTGTCCGCGACCTCCGCACCGGCAGGCTGCTGACGGAAGACGATCTGACGAAAACCGAGTACACCGGTAAGGATTTTGACGACGAGCTGTTCATCGAGCTGCGCACTCCTGCCATGTGCCAGGACCTATTTCAGTTGTTATGCCAGAACGGTGGCCCGGAACAGAAGGTCATCATCTTCTGTACGCGCGAGATTCACGCCGACCGCGTAGCGATGCACATGAACAATCTCTACACGCGGTGGTGCAAGGAGCAGGGACAGACGCCGAAAGACCACTACGCGTTCAAGTGCATGGGTGGTGCCAACAACGGAGCAGACATGATCGAGCCCATGCGCGGTTCCGGGGAGCGGGCCTTTATCGCATGCACGGTGGACTTGTTGGAAGCCGGTGTCGATATCGAACGGTTGAACGCCGTGGTTTTCTTTCGCTATCTGCAATCGCCCATCAAGTTCTACCAGATGGTCGGTCGTGGCACGCGCATTCACGAGGAGACGCAGAAATACAAGTTCTGGCTCTACGACTACACCGATGTCACGCACCTCTTCGGCACCGACTTCATTACTAAGCCGCCGAGGGAAGGCCCTACCGGTCCTGACGGTCCGGGCGATCCTCCGACTGGCGGGGGTGGAGACGGCGGCGACGGCGATCCGCCCGCTGTCGGGGAGATGGCAGGCCACGCCGTCATCATCAACCCCCAAGGCCGATTCATCCTCAGCCGCCGCGATGGCCGCGATACGCCGATTCCTGTGGACGAATACCGTCGCGGGATGATCGAACGAGTCGTGAGCGAGGCGCGTAACCTGAGCGACTTCCGCGCGCTTTGGATCGAGACTCAGAAGCGTCGAAGTCTCATCAACCATTTACTCGGCGACAGCTTTAGCCCCGACCTGCTCCGCGAGATCGAAGGCATGAACGACTTCGATCTTTACGATGTATTCGGACACCACGGCTATCACGCCCGCGCGCTGAAGCGCCCCGAGCGCGGCTCTCTTTATGTCAGCCAGAACGAAAGCTGGTTCAGCGGGATGGAGGGCAAAGCAGTCACGGTGCTCAAGAGCTTCGGCCAGCAATTCGCACAGGGTGGAACCGACGCGCTCGAAACCCCGGCATTGTGGGAGGTGCCAGAGATCAGGGTTGCTGGCGGCCTTGATGCTTTGCGGGTTCTGGGCGCACCCACCCAAGTCATGCGCGAGGCAAAGGAAAGACTATTCGGAATATGAGCAAAGTAGTACGCCTGGCAGACCACACCCTCAAGATCGGAAGCGGGCAAACTCCACGTGGCGGCGAGAGCAGCTATGCGAAGACCGGAGTCCCACTCATCCGTAGCCAGAATGTGCTAATGGGAAGTTTTTCGAACGACGGTCTCGCATATATCTCGGCTGCCGTCGACGAATCAATGAGCGGGTCGCGTGTAGCTCCCGGTGATGTTCTTCTGAACATCACCGGGGCATCGATCGGGAGAGTCTGTGTTGTGCCCGAGGAGATTTGTCCGGCCAATGTGAATCAGCACGTGTGCATCATCCGCTGCGATGCAACGTTGAACCCGGAATATGTGGCGACTCTTCTTGCCAGTCCTCGATTCCAATCGTTCATCTGGGGACGCCAAGTTGGGGGCACTCGACAGGCCCTTACCAAGCAGATGATCGAAGAATTCGAGATCCCCTGGCTTCCACTTTCTTCTCAGATGAGTATTGTGGGCCGCTTGCGAACAAAGGTCGCAGAGATTGATGTGGCACGTGAGGCCGCCAAAGTACAACTGCAGGAAGCTAACACTCTACGCAACCGTTTATTGGTGCAGTCATTGAGCCAACTGAATGCTCCCCTCAAGCGCCTCCAAGATGTAGCAGAAATCCAGCTCGGGAAAATGCTTTCTCCAAAAGCAAAAACCGGATCAAGCCCTTATCCATACCTCCGTAATCAGAACGTCCAATGGCATCGATTTGATTTAAATGACATGGCGACGATGGACTTCTCGGAACAGGAGCGAGAAAAGTTCGCATTGCAGCTCGGAGATTTGCTTGTTTGTGAAGGCGGAGAACCCGGTCGTTGTGCTATTTGGCGTGAAGAAAGGCAGGACTGCTACTATCAAAAGGCCTTACATCGAGTTCGCCCGATGACCGGAGCGGTTGATTCCGAGTTCTTAGCCCTCTGGCTTCATTTCCTGGCTCTTACAAACGCCTTCGAAGATCAGAACGCAAAAACGACTATCGCGCACCTGCCGCTGGTTCGGCTCGAACAATTGCCGGTTCCAGATATCGACATTTCAAAACAGATTCGAATTGCGGGCGAACTTAAAGAAGTTCTGTCCAACGCAAAAGCATTAGTCGAGGCTTCAGAGAGGCAAGTCAAAGAGCTTCAGAAATTGCCTAGCCTAATTCTTGCATTGGAATTTGAGAGATGAATTCGAAACCGACGCAAACGCTAAATTCTAAGCGCAAAAAGTTTGAGTCCTCTCAGTCGCTTTCCGCTTTCGTGATGAGTATCTGCGATGTGATGCGCCGCTCCAATTGCGCCAGCGCGTTGCAGTACGTGCCCGAGCTTACATGGATTCTTTTCCTCCGCATCCTGGACGCCAAAGAGACGCGTGATCAAGAGGAAGCCGAGGTCGTAGGCGCGAGCTTCTCACCCGCGCTTCGCAGCCCCTATCGCTGGCAGGATTGGGCAGCGCCATACTCCGATAAACCGGACCACCCCAAGACTAGCGATGGCAAACCACAAGGCTGGAAGCGCCAGGAACTTTTCGCCGCTGGCGACCGCAAGCTCTTCGACTTCATCAACGGCGAATTGCTCCCGCATCTCCACGGCCTGGATATAGACCCAAGAACCAAGCTTCCGAACCCGGCAGCCAGCCGCAAACAGCGCATCATAGGCCGCACTTTGACCGCCGTAGAGAAAGTGCGCGTAGACAGCGAAACCAACCTCCGCGACATACTTGATCGCGTTCACCAAATCAAAATCGAGGGCATCGACGATACCCACTTCTTTACCCTGTCACAAGTTTACGAAGACCTGCTGCTGAAGATGGGTGAAAAGAACTCCGATGGTGGCCAGTTCTTCACGCCGCGCGAAGTCATCCGTGCGATGGTGCACACGGTTAATCCCACGCTAGGAAAGAAAATTTATGACCCGTGCTGCGGCACGGGCGGCTTCCTCGCCATCGCTTACGAGCACATCGCGCGCAAGCTGGGCGCAAGCGCCACCAGTACCGATCTGGACACGTTGAAGCACGAAACTTTCTTTGGCCGCGAGAAAGAAAACCTCGTCTTTCCGATTGCGCTGGCGAATCTGGTTCTGCACGGGATCGACCAGCCAAACATCTGGCACGGCAACTCGCTGACGCGCCGCGCCACCTACGCCGCGCTCTTCGAGCAGGCCCCACCCACCTTCGATGTGATCCTTACCAATCCGCCCTTTGGCGGCAAAGAAGGCACCGACGCCCAGAAGAATTTCTCCTATCGAACCATCGCCACGCAGGTGTTATTCGTGCAGGACATCCTCAGCGAACTGGCTCCCAAAGGCACTTGCGGCATCGTGCTCGATGAGGGATTGCTGTTCCGTACGAATGAGAGCGCTTTCGTCGAAACGAAGCGCAAGCTGGCGGACGAATGCGCCCTGTGGTGCATCATCAGTCTGCCCGGAGGCGTCTTCTCTACGGCGGGCGCTGGCGTGAAGACGAACTTGCTTTTCTTCACCAAGGGGAAGAAGACAGAGACGATCTGGTACTACGACCTATCGCACGTCAAAGTCGGGAAGAAGGCGCCATTGACGCTCGCGCATTTTGGATTCGATAAGAATGGCGGAACCCTCCCGGACGATGCTCTGCCTTCCACCCTAATTGCCGAATGGAAAGCGGAGGAATCCAGCGAAGGGAAACCCTTCCCGAGCTATGCTCGTATGCTGGCAAAACGCGGTAAGAAGGAAAGCGAGAGCCGTTATTCATGGTCCGTCGATTTCGCCGCGAGACGAGCGAATGCTCGCGAGGAGATGCAGCCTCTCCAAGACCAGGCCGCTTCGCTGCGTCATACAGTTGCCGACCTTAAAGAACAGGTCAAGCAATTGAAGCGAGAAAAGGCTGCGGTGTCGAAGGTTGATGCGCTGGCTACTCAGATTGCGGAGAAAGAGAAAAGTGCCCGCGAGTTGGAAGCTCAAGTAGCTTCTATCGATGCCGCTGTTTTCGATCTCAAGGCTGTAAATCCGAATGCGGTCGTGAAGGTCGATACGCGGACGCCTGAAGAGATCATTAAGAGCATCGCGGAACAGGGAAAGATCGTGTCGGAGGCGCTGGCCCGACTTCGCACTTTGCTGAGTGAAAAGGGCGGCCCATCGGCCTGACCCTGGCGCTGCCAGTTTCTACTAGATAGCGCGCTGCATTCGCCTGGATAAGCTGGCCGGTTCTACCCGACGATCCGTGCGCAGTGCAGCCGCCATGCTTCGCATGGGATGAATTTCGACACTCCACCCCTCACAGGGTTGCGCCAGGGAGCCCTGCGTGCGACAGATGTGTACCTCTGGCGCATCTATGAGATGGAAGGGGTCGGGTTTCCCTGAGGAATCCTGCGTTTCCATTCGGAAACGCTGCTGGGCCGCCCTTTTCGGAGTGGAGATTGGGCTATGGCGATCCTTGGCGAGAAAAATCTAGCGGCGGAGATGGAGCGGCGAAAGAAATTCCGGGTGAATCATGTTGGAACCAAGCTAAATGAGGCCGAATTGCATGACCTGGAGGCGCTGGCAGCCAAACGCGGGCAGACGCACGGGGAGCTGATCCGTGGGCTGATCCTGCGCGAAGTTGAGGCGAGCAGAACGACGCATCGAGCCAGTGCGGAGATGGTCGAGATCACAGCCTGCCGGTTGCTCCTGACCAATGTCCTTCGTCCGTTGGCTACCGGTCAACCGATGACAGAGCAGGCGTTCGACGGGCTGATAGATGAAGTGAAGAAGCACAAGGCACGGGTCGCCGAGGACCGTCTGAAAGAACATCAAGCGCGGCGCTGAACATCGAAGGCAGAGGGCCACTGTGGTGGCCCGTACCCTTCACTGCGACAGCCGTCAAGGGTCTACGCTACGCTTCGATGAACGCGCCAGAGAACGGCGCGCCCTTGACCGCCGTTCTCGCTGCGGGTGTTAGCCAACTATGAGAAGCATGTCTGCTTCTCTGTTCTCACGAGAACCAAAGACAACGTTCAGCGACGGTCATCGATAACCAGCGCTGGATTGGACGGCCTACTCTTCGACGTTGTAAGCAATGTTCAGTGCCCAAATCTGGTCCAAAAGCAAGCCACGTTCGGGATCGTCGGCGGCCAGCAGGTCGTGTTTTTTAATGAGTGCGTCGAGCTTCAGGGCGATGCGTTCCCGACGAATGCGGTAGCGGTCATTATTCTCAGTCTTCATGGAGTGCCTCCGTGGAAAGAGTCCACACCAAGGAAGCGGAAGTTCTCTTTCGCGTTTACTTATGTTTTGGACGGGGGCCGTGAAAGGATGGCGGCCCAGGGGAGGATCGAGGCCAAATGCCGGCCCATCTTCAGCGCGGCTTCCCCGACTTGAGCACGTGTTTCGGGTTCTCTCCAATTGAGAACGTGAGGTGAATTCTTCATGCAGTTTCTCGGCAGGGGAATGGGCACGCATCGCAGCCTAATTGCAGGCTGGAATAGGGTGATAATCCGGCATCAATTCGCCCGTCATTTGCAAGTAGTTCGAGCCCCATATTCGCTCGCAAATGCGTGGGCGATTGTCTTGTGAACGCGCGGTGTAATCCGGTGCCTATCGGCGCACCAATTACTCAAGTATTGGCACGAGGAACGTTCCCGGTATTGGCTCCGCAATCGAATGTGAAACGCAAGTTCAATGCGCGGCTGAATCGATTCGTAATTAGCGCTTGAATGGAAATCGCCAGTGTTCATGCGGGTTTTCTTCGCGCATTCCAGTTGACTTCGTGACTGCTTTTACTCATACTGAGCTCAGTTTGACGCGTGCGAAGATCGATATCTAGCAACCGCGCGCTGTGAACCTACCCAGGGATTAAGAGTATGGCTTTCACTTCCTACGTTCCGAAAAAGCCGGTACAGAGCGTGTCGGTTGATTCAATCGCTCTGGAGCGGCACTACAGCGTTCTCCAGATCGCGGAGATGTGGTCACTGAGCGAGAAGACCGTTCGCCGTATGTTTGAAAACGAGGAAGGCGTACTGCTGTGGGGCAGTCCTGAAACTCGGCGCAAACGCGGTTACATCACCTTGCGAATTCCTGAGAGCGTTATGTTGCGCGTTCACTTCCAACGAACTAGGCGCGCCGGGTGACCTCCAAGGCGCTACGCGACGAATGCCTATTTGACCCTGCGACGTTGAGACATTGTGAATCCGATTGGAGTCGGCTTGAATATCCTGGGACTCTTGCGCCGTTGCTCCTGGCGCAACGACTGATAATCGATCTGGCCCAGCACATAGTAATCGCTGATGCCACCTTTGACCTGGACGACATCCCGTAGATAGTCTTCCTTGGCCGGCACGCGGATTCGACTGTCACCATAGAGGCGATTGTTGACTTGCACGACAAACGTGTGGAGGTCCATAGCTGTTGCTTCAACGAGGCTGGAGAATGTCTTGACATCAGAATTCCACTCAAGGACAAAAAGCGTATCGAGTTCTCCACACAAGACGCTTCGATTAGCGATCGTCGTCAAATCACTACAAATTAGCACCGAGAAGCAATATCCCCTGTGCACGTATAGAGTCGGCAACGCCAAATATCCTGTCGGACGATAGAGCGATTTGTTTCGGGTCGGGTCAACCCGTCGAAGCCCTACAGCTTCTTGATGGGCAGCGGCGAACTTCGACTGTAAGCGAACTACATGGCTGGCGTAACCGGGCCAATTCGTCACAAGGGATACAAGACAGTCATTTCTCAGGACGCTTGGCCGTGTATCACGGTGATACTCAACTCCAGACAAGAAAGAGACGCGGTTGGATGCTAGTTTCTTCGCAAAACGCAAAGCCCATCTCAGCGGAATGCTCAGTTCTGGGAAGACGATATAGTCCGGCCGAACGGGCTCTGTGAGCATTCGGTTGATCAAGTCATTTAAGCCACGATATCGCAGCAATGAACGGTCGTGTCTGCCCAATGCGGCAGCTTTCCACTGATCCTCTGTTGTCTTGTAGCTGCTTATACCGATGGTAATTCTCTCCCGAGGTGCACCTGGAACCACGAATGTGGTGAACGCCTTTGGAGAGGGCGGCTCGGGTTCGATTCCTATGCGGGCGGACTCCAGCACTCGGGCCCCGCGAAGGGCCATAATCGCCTTTCGATAGGCATTGGGGTCGTTGAGAACGTCTGGGGCTGCTAAAGGGATCTCGTCGACGCGAAGCGGTCTAGTCGGAAATGCCAATGCGGGCCAGTGAGGAACTTTCAGCCGACCTGCCAGCTTTCTAAAGCGACGAATGGCCCCAAGTCTCAACTTGCGGCGCACTTCAGTTTCCCGTGGGACCGGCGGACCAGATTCATCAGTGGATTGGCTCATGTACCAGAATTCTTTGTAGGGACGGCTGCCCCAATCCGCCAGGAGAAGTTGATGAGCAAGGCGACCAAGCCTTTCCGATGATGACGGGAGCGATACATCTGGATCGAGCAGCCGTAGCTTGCGGAGCACGGATAGGTACCGAGAATCGAGCTTGCTGGTTTGCCTGGTCGCCGCTTGCAAAGCAGTCTGGCGAAAGGCCTCGGTGCAATGTTTCATACAGAGCATAAACCGTGACTGCTGTTTTCCCTTGCCAACGGTCGAAGTCTCTTGGAGCAGCTCTGCAACTTGCGCAAACACGGAGATAAAATCTGAGGCTGCGTCGAAGTCGCCGCAGCCGAGCATTATGCCGAAGACCCTTGGAAGGTATGTAGCAAATTCGAAAAAACCGAAAGGTGTTAGAGCATGTCGAGTAATAAGGGCGTAGAACTCGCGGCGGACAACGCTCCACGAGGACGGTCTGAGATCCGAGGCATATATCTCGATGTCACCCAAGAGAAGAGATAGGCCTAAGCGCCTGACTGAGACGGAGTCTGCCTTTCGAAGAGCATCGACGTGCCGAGTCGCATCGTGACTAGCAAGAAGAGCCCTTGATGCCATCTCGGCTCCGGACTCGGGAACGACGGGAAGCAGTCTGTGTTCACTCGATTGGAGCCGAATCTGTTCACGTATGTGTTCAATCAAATCAAGTCCATGCGGCGAAGACAGGGCAAATATTTTCTGCTTGGGTCCGGCAAAGATAAGCTCCGAATCACGCGCATAAGCGAGATCTACGCGAAGAGACGGCGATTTACTAGAGTCACGCTTTGGCTTCAAGAGGGGAGCCAAAGTCTTCGTGAGCCACGCTGCGACAGCGCGCCCCCCATCAAGTTGCTGGGTATTCTCGAAGACCAAGAAAATGTCGTCAACGTAGCGACCATAATATAGAGGGCGGATATTGGTCGCGATTGCGTCGTCGAGTTCAACCAGCAAGACGTTGGCGATTATCTTCGATGCAGACAAGCCGACGGGAATGGCTCCAAGCGGTCGATCCGCGTAGTCGGGCGTTGATCTATACCATGTCTCGATAGCTTGTAGTAGAGAATCAGTTAGCGATCGCTCAGCTCGCGAGAGGCGCAGTTGGATGGCGGAAAGAAAGCGTCGTCTAAGAAGAAACCGTGGACAAACCCGGTGGTAAAACTGCTCTATGTCCATCGTGATCGCAAGGATGCTTTTCCCTCGCGATAGAGCGTCTTCCATCGCCGCTAGTCCCTTCTCTCTCCACTGTCGATACGCCGAGAAATAGGGAACGAAAAGCCCAGTTGCAGAGAGATTTATGTCCTCTCGTCGGGACTCATCTGAAGAAACAACGCGTGATCGTCGCAGGCGGTTCGCGTAAGAGAGAGCGGGGTTGAGCGAAGCGTCAAAGAGATGATCAACCTTCATAATCCATAGCGCTGTTATAACCTGAAAATCTACAGAGGGACGGATTATCAGCCTCAGCTTTGCTTCCGCTCTTTTTCCCGATTCATCAAATCGACGCTTCCAGTCAGCTATTGGGTCTACAGCGCTGAAATGACCGCCACTGTGATCATTCCATGCAGTCGCTTCGATGGATTTAGGCAGGTATGCGTATGTGCCAATGAACTCTAGGTCGGAAGACCAAGTTTCTTCCTTGTCGAGCAAAATCCGGTGCAGACGCGCGAGATTCTCCGCGAGATTCTGCTCGTATTCAGTAAAAGCGAGCGCTTGTACATGTGTGTTTTCGTAGTACGCCTCGACCTTCGCTTTACGATATGCAACGTATAGGTCTCCGAGCGACACGTCTCGCTTCAATAGAGGCATCTTCCCCATACCCCTTCCGGTTCCGGTTGCTTAGCTTGAACTAGCAAAGGGTAGCAGACTCGCGGGCCGGTAGGCTGGCGCTTTATAGGAGATGCTTGCCGCGACTCAGCAGAGATAATTCCATGAATGCATAGTTGTAATTAGCCTGCATTGGCTGTTTCGCCGCGCCGTCCCTGCCACGCTGACTGCACACTCTTCTCAAGCTGATCCTGGCGAGCACGAACCCACGGTGAATAGTGCTTCTCTGTGACGCGAACGCTGGCATGGCCGAGAAGGATCGACACCTGATCGATGGGAACGCCGGCCAACAGCATTTCGACGGCGAAGGTATCACGGAACATGTGGCAATGGCTACGCTTCGATGTACCGTCGGGTTTATGGAGATCGGCAACTTTGAAGAGGCGGCGATAGGCCCTCTGCCAGTTGGCGACGAACGTTTTTGGGAGACCGTTGCCGGACCAGAAGAAGTAATTTGGATTCGGCTTCAGACCGGGTGGGATGGAGCGGAGCAAATCGGCGACGTGGGGTGGAAGTGGCACGAAAACCGGCGTCCCCGTTTTGGCCTGATAGAGCATGAGCTTGTTTTCTACGAGCCGCGCGCATTCGAGTGTTACGGCGTCGCGGATGCGTAGGCCGCTCCAACGCATCAGCTCTGTCAGAGCGCGGATACGGATGCCGCGCTTTTCTGGAGCCCAGGAGCGTTCGGCGTGTTCGCCAAGCCGGTAGGTGGCGTCGATGATGCGCTTATATTCGTCGGCGGTGAAATAGTCCGTCGGTACATGCTTGGCAATCACCCGCCCCATAGTTGCGGTGGGATTTTCACGAAGCCAGCCCTGTCGGACGCAATACCAGAAGAAGCCGATCACGCGCTCGAACTTCTTTTTCCGGGCGAGTTCCTTCTCTTTCTTCCAGGTTTGCCGCCATTCGGTGAGGTTACGGGGATTGAATTCTCGCAGAAAGGTGACGCCGGACTCTTCTGCGAACCCGACAAGTTGAACCTGGAAGATGCCGCGCAGCTTTTGCAGGGTAGCGGGAGCCAGACCACGCGCCTCGGCATCGCCGAGGAAGACTCCGACAGCTTCCTTGACCGTTGGCATCTTCGCCGGCTTCAGTTCTTCTCCGCTGAGGGCAGAGTTTTCATATTTGCGGGCGACGAGTTCTGCTTTTTCCCAGGACTTCGTTTTCGCTGAGACGCGGAAGCGTCCACTGCGACCGGGGAGAGTGCCGTCCAGCCACTTGGGACAGCGGCAGCGGCGATAGGTGGAATCGTCTTTTTTCGCGCAATCGGGGTGATGGCGGGTGTAGACGGACAGCATAATGCCGTCAATCTAGCACGAAAACTCGGTTGGTACAATTCTGGTACAGTTTAGCGATCTGTTGATTTTTCCACAATTTAAACTATTGAAAATAAATGATTTGAAATTATGGTGGAGGCGGCGGGAGTCGAACCGGACATTCGCCTTGAAAACACGCAAGTTATTGATTCTGGGAATGTCCTAAATGGCTTGACTGCCATGATTTCCAAGTTGCCTGTACGGTCGCTGTACGATCATTGCCCAGAATGTTCACAACTCATCAAACTCCACCTTCGGACGGCCCCAATTTGCGACAGGAGCATTCTGAAGTTCGGCATCAGTATTTCACAAAATCTGCGAAGCGCGCTCGCCGAAGATTTGTGGCCTAGATCTTCATGCTCAACATACTGCGGGCGATCTCGGGACCAATCCCGCTGAAGTTGGCTCCGATCTCGAGGGCGCGGTCGAGGGCGGCTAGCACGTTCAGCAAAATGTTCTCGCGGCCAACCTCCTCCACAAAGTTGGCCGGGGCAAGAGTTCTGCCGGCTGATCGCTCCCCCCGCACAGAAGCAGCGTTCGCCGTCTTTGGTGATGCCGTAACGCCGGGTCCCATCGAAACGGACTTTCCAACATTGCTGCAAAGCCCTGCACCGCAGCTACTTTACTATCCGCGCAAGACAGTCATTGCCGAGAAATTTGAAGCTATGGTCAAGCTTGGAATGGCAAATACGCGTATGAAGGACTTTCACGATCTGAAGACCTTGTCGGAGCTTTTCCACTTCGAGAGTGAGCTGCTTGTTAGCGCGATTCAACGTACCTTTCGACGCCGCAAAACGGCTCTTCCGATCACTGAAACGCCCACAGCTTTGACAGAAGAGTTCTTCAAAGACACGACAAAAGTGGCACAGTGGAACGCATTCGTCGTCAAAAATAAGTTTTACATTCAACCATCATCCTTTGAGAGTGTCGCAGCTTCCATCCGGGAGTCAGTTATGCCACTGATGCAGCCTGAAATCCTGAATGGTGAAGGTCGCCTCCATTGGGAACCGTCAAAGTCTTGGGCCGCAGCGTGACCAGCGATCAAGCGCTTGAGGTCCAGACATCGCTAAGGCAGCTGCGAACTGTTAGCTCGGTCTTGACCTCTCTGTGTGGAACTTGCGCAAAGTGGTGCTGCGCTCGCTTCTTCATGGGAACAGCCTGCTCCTTCTTCGGAGCACCGGCTCATCCCACTTTTTTATGAAACTATACCTTCTGTCATCTGCAAAGCCGTTCTGTCCCTACCCAGAGCTGAGCCAGATCTCTGAGGTTGCGTTTGTACGTACGTGTTACTAAGTATTCCCTCCCGTCTCTTATACGTAGCCTGTATTCCCCCGTAGGTAGAGGTTGGATCTCCTCAACTGCCGAGATGTTCACAACGACCGATCGGTGGATGCGAATAAAACCATAGGGTTTGAGCTTATCCGCCATGGAGGAGAGGGATTCGTGAACCAGATAGGAATGAGGACGGTGTTGCAACAAGACGTAATTACCTTCGGCTTGCACCGCCACAATATCGAATAGATCCAACAATAAAATAGTGCCCTTTGCCTTGAACGCGATTCGCGGACCCTGTCTTTTCGCCATGTTCTCCAACTGCCGCGAGACTCGCATGAGGCTCGCAGCATCAACTCGAATGACCGGAGGCGATGATGAACCTACAGCTTCGAAACACTGGTCCTCCGTCGTTCCAGACCTAAGGCCCCTTTTACTTTTGACGGAGAACATCGCCGTCCCCCGAAGTGGACCAGCCGGGGCGATTGCATCCACTTGAGCAGCTCGCTGAACAAAGGTTTTACGGGCAACGGCCTGGTCCTGAATCGTGCGGGCGCTCATGACGAACCCCTTGTTCTTTCGTTTCGATTTCTGCTGCGCGATTGAGGATGACGCACGCGCTACTTCTACATGAACTCGAGTGACTTCTGGGATAGAGCGAACCTCAGATAACGTGCGATCGCCGATTTCCTTCGACTCATGGCGTTCCCTAAACTGAAATCATCGCCCTAGCTGGACAACACGCCTTTTAGCGGCCGGCCGTCTGCCTTTTGGAGATTGTCGTGGCGCGCGAAGAGACCTCAACCACCCCACGATGTTTCTAATTCCCACTTCCCACACCTTGGCATCTTGAGCATTCTTCGCCAACGAGGCGTAACCCTCGACCATGGCAACCAAAAAACTGGCACTCTCCTCTGGATTCAAGTCGCGGCGAACTGTTCCTTCGGACTGTCCTCTTCGCAAAAGCGCAGCTACGCCTTCCTGCCAGGCAAGGAAAAGCTTCTCCAGGCGCTTGCGGAACTGCTCGTCCACAGGAGACATCTCGGTTGCTAAATTGAGCAGCGGACAACCGGTTCGAATGTCTTCGGGCCGAACTGATATGCGCCGGACGATGCCAATCAAGATGTCAATTGGCTGTCCGCTGGCAAGCAGAGGACTTAACCAACCGTCGTGAACAATCTTTGCGATGACTTCGTCGACGATGGCATATCCAAGAACTTCTTTGCTACCGAAGTGATAATAGAGCGCTCCCTTGGTGACATTGGTGGCGGCGAGAATTGTATCGATGCCGGCACCCTGGAAGCCTGATCGGTGGACCTCCCGAAAGGCCGCTTGCAGCAAGCGTTTCCTAGTACGCTCTGGATCACGGAGCTTTGGCGTCTTCGCGTGAGCGATCAACATACCGACAAGTATGTATGTTGATCGCTCGCCTGTCAATCACAATGGAATGCGTTGAGTCATGCTCGCCGGTATTCTCGATTTCGTAGCCCTCAGGCCGATGTCTATGGAAAGTTGGAAAAAAACATCGTCCGCCGTTTGAGACCAGGTCCTCGATATTGTGAGCCGGTCACTCGTTTCCTGCCTCTGAAGAGTTGAACCTGTAGGCTCACGTAATCGTTGGAAAGATGGAAGGCCACCTGCACTTCACACAAAGCAGGTGTTCTGTGAATTTGTGAGCTACCTATATTCCCAACTGCATGCTAACGGTCAGAGCACCTAGAGGTGCATGACTGAAGTCGCTTGTCATCCCGGTCTACGACTTTACGGAGAGGAAGAGAGGAAGATATGAACATCCTTAGTCAGCGCAATTTCCGAAAACTATGGGTTACGACGATTGTTGTGGCTTGCTTCAGCGATGCGTTCGCTCAAACGCACTACAAAGTCACCGATTTGGGACATCTAGACAACTCGAATTTAGGTTGTGCCATGGGTCTCAACAATCGCGGATGGACGGAGATCATGGAAGGACAAATGCCGCCGGGAAAGGAGGATTTCGTCGTGGCACTTCTAGGAGGCCGTGCAGCGATAGACATCGATGGAATCAACTTCGACCTCGGCACGCTCGGAGGAAAGAACAGTTTTGTGAACTATGGCGGGATCAACGAAAGGGGTCAGGCAGTGGGTTATGCGGAGACGGGTGTAAAGGACCCCAACGGCGAAGACATTTGCGCCTTCGGCACGGGGCTGACGTGCCGCCCGTTTTTCTGGCAAAACGGAAGCATGAGCGCTCTGCCAACGCTTGGAGGGAATAATGGGCAGGCCAGCGCAATCAACAATAGCGGACAAGTGGCAGGATTTGCGGAAAACGGCGACGTGGACTCGACATGCCCGGCGAACACGACCAATAATCGGATTGACCTGGGTGTGTTGTGGGAAAACGGCAAAGCTCAAGTTCTTCTTCCTCTGGGTAACGATCAAGATTCAGAAGCGGTCGACATCAATAGTCAAGGCGATACCGTTGGCTACTCGGGAACTTGCAGCGGCACAGCCAATCACGCCGTGTTATGGGAATATGGGAGTCCGATCTCGCTTCCTGATCTCGGGTTTTTGGGATCTAATGAGGCCTATGGCATTAACGACCAGGGCCAGATTGTTGGGACAGTCAGCAACGGCACATTCTTCTCCGCCGCTCTTTGGGAGGACCAAACGCTCACTGTCCTCAAAGCCTTGCCGGGAGATATTCTCGCCCTGGGCGAAGCCATCAACAACCAGGGTCTAGTGGTGGGAAGCGCGTTGGACTCTCAGTTCAAGTGGTCTCATGCATTGATCTGGATAAACGGCAAGCCGATCAACCTCAATAAGCTGTTTCCAGAAAATTCTAACCTCTACGCAACCATGGCCAACCAGATCAACGATAAAGGCCAAATCTCGGGTATGGCGGTCGTACTCCACGGGCCGCATACGGGCGAGATAGACGCCTTTGTTGCTACGCCTGTTGACGAAAGTTTTGGCAGGTCTGTAGCGGACGTCGTAGGAGAGCATCCGCAGTTTGATCCACCCGCGGATTTTAAGAAGCTGCTGTTATCGAGAACCGCCGGACATGGTCAATCGGTGCGATAGGGACATTTTCGGAGCTCGATATCATGTAATTCCAACCTGTGTTGTGTGAAAGTCCAGGCTGGAGGTTGTGAGAGAGATTCTGGGTCACGTCAGATACCGAGTGGCCCAGGATGCACCACGTCAGACGACAGTAGAGAAGGCCTGTCTACGCTGGAGTCCCCTTTAAACAAATTTGGATCGAGGATAAACAATGCGTATTCGCACTCTGGTTCTTGCAGCTGCTGGGATCTCGTGTGGTAGTGGGCAGTTGCGCTCACAGGCGAGAGGACACCACCGTCCCCACCGGTGGGTACAAAGGAAGACCCCGCGAAAGCGCTGAACGGTTCGCTATCCACGATGGAATTTCAAGTAGTCGAGGCAGCAAAGGCGATGCCCGCTAATAAGTACAACTTCGTACCAGCGCAAGGTATCTTCGCCGCGAACCAGACGACGCAATTCGACACTGTGCGCACCTTTGTGGCGCAGGTGACCCACCTGGTGCAGGCGAATTACTTCTTCTTCGGTTGGAGCGGCGTTAAACCTGACCGGATGTGAAGGCGATCCGGTCAATTACGACTAGAAACGACGCGGTGGCGGCCCTGCAAGCTTCATTCGTCTATGCACACGGGGCCATAGCGACCATTGCGGCAGAAAATGCGTTTGTGGCCATTAAGCCGATGACGGGTTCAGTACAAGGGTGACGATCGCCGCATTTGCCGCTGCACATGGGAATGACTACTACGGCCAAATGGTGGAATATCTGCGGATGAACGGCATTGTGCCGCCGGCAACCGCGAAGCAGAAGCTCACGGCAGAGTTGGAGCAAAATGCTCAGATACTAGCCACCATGAATGCGGCGATGAATGTCCATACGTTCCCAGTATCGAATCACTCCCGCCGCCGAAATCCTGATTTCGCTAGTGCAGGTGTTCTTTCCGTAGCTCCCGCTCCTTCATCATGACGAAGAAGACAGGCACCAGAATCAAGACATGAATCGTCGAAGTGATCATGCCGCCGACAATCGGCGCGGCGATAGGCTTCATTACATCGGAGCCGATACCGGATTCCCAGAGAATCGGAACCAAGCTGGCGAGAACAGCGCAAACAGTCATCAGCTTTGGCCGAAGACGGTGGACGGCCCCCTCAATGGCAGCTTCCTCCACATCCTGATTTGTGAGTGGTTTTCTCGCCTGCCTTCTGCTCTCAAGAGCTTCATGGAGATACACGACCATAACCACGCCGGTTTCTACAGCGATGCCAAAGAGAGCGATGTAGCCCACCGCAACCGCAACGCTGAAGTTGTACCTCAGAAGCCACTGGAGTAGCAGCCCTCCGCTCATTGCATAAATAGTTGGGAAGATGAGAACCAACGCCTCCGCAACGGAGTGAAATACCAGATAAAGCAGCAGGAAGATCACGAAGAACACCACCGGTAGTATGAGCTGCAGTCGTTGTCGCGCACGTTGTTCCAGTTCGTATTCACCCGACCATTGGAAAGAATAGCCAGCGGGAAGAGTCAGCTTGTCATGCAGTAGCCTGTTTGCCTGAGTGACGAAGCCGCCATAGTCGCTGTTTTTGAGGTCGATGTAGATGTAACCGGTAAGTGAGCCGTCCTCATCTCGAATCATGGCGGGCCCACGACTGAAGGAAATTCTCGCTACTTGCCCCAGCGGGATCTGGGCTCCGGTTGGAGTGCCGATCAGGACGCCGCGCATCTTGTCGATGTTGTCGCGAAAGTCTCGCTGGTAGCGGACGTTGATGGGATAGCGCTCCCGACCCTCGATAGTTTCTGCAATGTTCTCGCCCCCGATGCCGGAAGCAACTGCAGTTTGAACATCCGCGATGGTTAGGCCATAGCGGGCGGCTTCGGGCCGATTCACATCGACATTTACATAGAAACCCTGTGCGACCTTCTCGGAGAAAACCGACCGAAGCGCAGGCAGGCCGGACAAAAGACTCTGTATCTGCGAAGCGAGCTGTTGGATGCCATTTACGTCTGCGCCCTGCACCTTGAGGCCCAACGGAGTCTTGATTCCGGTCAACTCCATATCGAGTCTGTTCTCAACCGGCATTGTCCATGTGTTCGAGAGTCCCGGAAACTGGAGCTTGTCGTCCATCTCCTGGATGAGCTTCTCGTAAGTCATGCCCGCAGGCCATTGCTCGCGCGGCTTGAGCATCACGGTGGTGTCGTACATATCGAGAGGCGCGTTGTCTGTGGCGCTATCGGAGCGGCCCACGGCGCCGAATACGCTGGCTACCTCTGGGAAGCCATGAAGAATCCTGTCCTGCTGCTGGAGCAACACCTTCGCTTGCTCGATAGAGATGCCTGGAAGAGCCGTAGGCATATACAACGTCGACCCTTCAAAGAGCGGCGGCATGAATTGGCTGCCTAGCTTTGTCGCCATGGGAAAGGTTGCAACTAGAAAGATCAGGTTGACGGCGATGGTTAGCCAGCGGTGCCGCAGACACCAACGAAGAATCGGCAGATAGATCGCCTGTGTGACTCGTGAGATTGGATTCGTGTTCTCCGGTCGCAATTTCCCACGAATGAGCAGCACCATCAGGACCGGCACCAGGGTGATGGCCAAGATGGAAGATGAACCGACCGCCAGTGTCTTGGTCCAGGCCAGCGGACGGAACATGCGTCCCTCCTGTGCTTCCAGTAGAAAGACTGGCAGGAAGGAAACCACGATAATGAGCAGCGAAAAGAACAGGGCTGGACCGACCTGTTTGGCCGCGTTGATAAGAATTTCCCTTCGCTCCGGCTCCGACACTAGCTCTGAGCTATTTTCCTGCCTCTCCGACAAATGACGATATCCGTTCTCGACCATCACAATCGAGGCGTCTACAAGCACGCCAATCGCCAGCGCAATACCGCCCAGCGACATAATGTTCGAGGTCACGCCCAGCCAGTACATCGGAACAAACGCCACCAGCACCGCGATGGGTAGAGCAAGGATAGCGATCAGGGCAGAACGAAAATGAAAAAGAAAGACAATGATGACGACACTGACGATAATGGCCTCTTCGACGAGGTCACGTTGCAGCGTCTTGATGGACGCATCGATCAGCCCGGATCGGTCGTAGCCCGGCATGATTTCGACACCGGGAGGCAGCGACGGTGCTACCTCGCGCATCTTCTGTTTCACGCCATTGATAACGTCCAACGCATTCATGCCCTGTCGCATGACGATGATGCCACCAACGGTTTCGCCCTCGCCGTTCCACTCGGCAACACCTTCGCGGATGTCCGGACCAAAGCTCACTGTCCCCAGATCGCGGAGGAGTACCGGGGTTCCATTCTTGGCGCCGACTGCCACTGTTGCGAGGTCATCCAGAGAACGCAGGTATCCGAGGCCGCGAATCATGTACTCCGCGCCGCTCAGATCGAGCACGCGTCCGCCAACTTCGTTCGTGCTCGCTTTGACCCGGTCTATTACCGTCGAAAGCTGAATGCCATAGGCGAGCAGCTTATTGGGGTCGAGTTGCACCTGGTACTGGCGGACGAAGCCACCGATGCTCGCTACTTCAGCGACTCCCGGTACGGTTTCGAGGGCATAGCGCAGACGCCAGTCTTGCAAACTGCGCAGATCGGCAAGGCTGTGTTTGCCACTCTTATCAACGATGGCGTACTCATAGACCCAGCCAGCCCCTGTTGCATCGGGACCAATCGAAGGATGGACATTTTCCGGCAGTCGCCCGCTGATCTGCTGTAGGTATTCAATGACGCGTGATCGTGCCCAATAGAGATCCGTTCCATCCTGAAAGACCACGTAGACATAGGAGTCGCCAAACATCGTTTGGGCTCGCACGGCCTTGACATGTGGCGCAGCCAAGAGACTCGCGACGATAGGGTACGTTACCTGATCTTCAATAACGTCGGGCGGTTGTCCCATCCAGTTCGTGTGAACGACCACCTGCACATCGGAGATGTCAGGCAGCGCGTCTAAGGGCACGTGCTGAAGCGACCAGATACCAGCCAAGGTCAGCATCAGGACGGCAGCGAAGACCAGAAAGCGATTGCGCGCGCAGAGTTCGATTATTCTCGACAGCATCACATGCCTCCCGTCGCGTTTACGCGCAACTGCTTCGAAGCGATGGTCTGACCGTCCTTCTGGGCTGTGACGGTCACCTGCCATGTACCTCCGGAACCGAGAGAGCCATTTCCTTCATAGAGGCCGTTGCCTTTTTCCGTCAGCGTTGCACTGGCATTCATCGCAGCCATGCCCATTGCCGGCATCGCGGCCATATAGAACGTGACCGTTACGGATGCACCAGTGATCGGCGTATTTCCGGGTCCGGTCAGACGGACGCGAAGGATGTTATTGCCTCTGTTCGCCGGGTTCGGATCGGTGGTGAAGTTGACGTTCACCTGTGCAGCCGAAGGAGCATTTGCGGTAGGAGCATTGTTTCCCGCACCGGGAGGAGGTGGCTCGAATGACCCTGCTGCCGCTTGTAGCTGGCTTTCGGAGTCGATGAGGAAGTTGGCCGACGTGACGATGGACTGATGAGCTTCTAAACCTTTGAGCACCACAAAGTCATCGCCGACTCGCGGGCCTACGGAGAGTTCCTTTGGTTCCAGGCTGCCGTTTCCGTGGTTCAGAAAGACCAGTTGCCGTGTGCCAGATTGGAAGACCGCCGATGCAGGTACAACAAGCTGGCGGCCCAGGTTTGTCTTCAGTCCCACATTGACAAACATTCCCGGCTTCAATTTGAGGCCTGGATTGTCGATCGCCAGACGCACTCGAACTGTCCTAGTTGCCATATCCACTTGCGGCAGAATGTCTTCGATCAGACCTGCGAAATTGCGGCCCGGATAGGAGTCCACTGTGATGACGGCGGCATCTCCCGGTTTTAGGAGACCGATGTCGTCCTGAAAGATTTGCGCATTGACCCAGACTCGGGAGAGGTCGGCCACGGTATATAGCCGAGTCGATGGCTCGACATACAGATTCGGCAGAGCGTTGCGTTCGGTGATATAACCCGACACCGGTGAATAGATTGTGAGATCGGTGACTGGCTTGCCCGTTTGCTTTAGTTTGGCGATTTCATTCGCGGGAACGTCCCATTGCTCTAAGCGTTGCTCGGCGGCGTTGGAGAGCGTCGCTGCTCCAGACGCCACGCCATCGACACTGCTTGACTGCAATGCCTTCTGGTTCTGTTGTGCCAGTAGATATTCCTGTTGGGTTGCCACGAGATCCGGACTGTACACGGTAAAGAGCGGTTCCCCTTTATGGACGTACTGATAAGTTGCATTGGCGAAAACCTGGCGGATATAGCCGGGAAACCGTACTTGCACGTAGGAGAGAAGGCGCTCATCAATATCCACGGTGCCTGTCGCGCGGATGTCGTCGCTCAGTTGCTTGTACTCGACTGTACCTGTCTTGACGCCAATGCTCTGCATCCGCTCGGTCGTAAGCTGCACGGGAACGAGAGCCGCATCCTTCGCCTCTGGCATGGACATTCCGGGCATGGAGGACGGAGACTTTTCTGTGCTCGAAGCAGGCCCGGCAGCGACGGGCTGCACATCGCCTGATATTGGCGTAACCATCGCATGAGGAGAATGACTTGAACGGGAGCGATAGACCCACACGCTGGCAAGAATTGCCAGCACCGCGATCCAGACCAGTGATGTTCTCAAGACATATTTGTTCATCGCAGTGTCGCTCCTGTCAGAGATTCAAGGTGGGCCAGCGCAGTCTCGTGATCGAGGAGAGTCTGCGTGTAGTCGAGTTTCAAATTGAGAAGCTCGGTGAAGTGGGAAAGCGCATGCGTGAACTGGTCTTTGTTCGAGGCATACGCGCTCAACGTTGCTCGATACGCTGCGTCCGACTGTGGAACCAGCCCATCGCGGTATTCCTTCAGTTGCTCCTCATCGCTCGACGCCTGCACGTAGAGTTGCTGCACCTGTGCGAGTTGTTGCTGAAGATGTGCGTCGAATGTCTTCTGCGATGCAATGCGCTTTTCCTGCGCCTCGGCGATCTCCGCATCGACACGTTTCTTCCTTGGAAAACGCACGTCGAAGGTCAGCATGTAGTAGTCCCGGTACTTACGATCGGTATTCTGATACATATAACCGACTTCAAAGTCAGGCTTGCCTTCGCGTTTCGCCGAGGCCACTTGCGCATCCTGTTTCTGGATCGCGCTCGCATCCACCTGAATCTGCGGATTGTTCTTTTGAACTAACGCAAGCAATTTACTGGAAGTGGATTTCAGAGGGGTTTCGTTCAAGCTTTCCGTAACGATGTCGGGGGAAGCTTGATCGCGATTGAGCAGGCCCTTAAGATGCGCCTGTATTTGTCCCATCTGCTCGTGGTGCATGGTGATCTCACGCACGATCTTGGTTCGGTTCAACTGCGCTTCGAGCACATCCTGCTGCAATCCCTTGCCGACTTGATAGTGAGCTGTCGCATCCTGAATTAGCTGATCGAGGACAGTTTCGTTTTGGCGCAGTATGCTGAGCGTTTGTTGCAGATAGGCGAGCTGCAGATAATCGGCCTTGACCGCGTCGGCAATGCCTGCGCCAAGGACTCCGATCTCTGCCTGCTTTGTGTCTGCGTCACGGTCGGCTACCTGTCCGCGGAGTCGCAGTTTCCCCGGATAGGGCAGTTCCTGCGATGCTCCAATCGCGACGTAGGCGAAGTCGCTGTCGGTGTACCCCGCGAAAGGCTTGGGGCTCCCGACACTGAATTGTTGGTACGTCAACTTCGGGTCAGGCAATGAAGTCGCTTGCGGAACCATCTGCCTGGCAGCTCGCGCCTCATGGTCGGCTGCGGAGAGCTGAGGGTTGTTGGCCTTGGCTTCAGCCAGAAGTTGAGACAAAGGTATAGGCGTGCTTGCAGCCGTCTCTTGTCCAATGGTGGAAAGAGCACTGGCAAGCACGAGCGTGGCGGTCACACAAGCGACCACGTTCATACTGACTCCAATCTCGATTGCTGTTCAAAACGTCACCGACGCGCAGACACACTTGTCCGCACTCGGCGAAAGCAGAGCGAGAAAGGGCGAGGCTAGATTCTAAGAATGGAGATCGAACTGGGTGGGGGCTGTGGAGGCGAGGTGTCGGCGTATTCGACCAATCCCATAGTGACAGGATTGAGATTCAGGCGCTCCATAACAGAAAGCCAGATGACGGCTACAACAACGGAATGGTAGGCCACCGCCTTGGTAGCCACCGCATTTTCCTGAGCACTCTTGGGCGCTTTCTGGCAGCAGCCATGCGAGGCAGACATTCCCATCTGCTCGCATTGGTTTTTCATAGCCCGGCAGCAGGCACGTTCCTCGGCGTTCATGTGCACATCCGAAACCACACAGGCCATTGCTGGTGTCAGATAGGACACCAGCAACAACAAAACGATCCCGAATTGGCGTGCCGCCTTCATGCTTCGACTAATAGGATAGCCCAAATCGGAATTGGGTTTCACGGAATACCGATAAGTAGGCCGGCGCTCATTCCGATGGATTGTTGATGACCGCCGGCAAAGCTGTAGTTGTAAGCTGGCTCGAAATACTAGCCTTGATTCCTCGAGATCGAGCTTTCCGATCACTCCTGCTCTTTCGCCGTCGATTGCAATTGAACTATTGCCCGCGATGACGTAGTTTCGCTAGGAACGTCCAGCAGACATGGCAATTGGCGGTTCAGGAATTCGTTCGTCCGACCGTTGGCAAGGTGAGCAGCGGCGGCGTTATAGTGTTTTCCGTTATGGCGGGAGAAGGCATGACGCTGCCCCGGGTAGCTGTACACCGTTGCGTTTGCTTTTTTTTCAATGCCGCTTTGATCTCTGCTTGCGCTGCCTTGGAAATGAACTCATCCTCCCCGGGCCGGCTTCTGGCACGAGATTGTCCTTGAGAATCTCCACCATCAATGTGCAATAGTCTGAGACCACTACACCGGCCTGGACCATTCGCAAAATCCCAGTTTGGTGCTTGGTCTCGCTGAAAGATCCGCACGCGTCCACGGGTACATACGCGTCGAAACCTTTGCTGACGGCGGTCATGGCCGGGAGAGCTGCGCATACTTCCAGAGAGAGGCCGGCGAAGATGAGCTTTTGTTGTCGGAGAAGGGTGCTGGCGCCCAGTTTAAGTCTATTCGGATGCGGGCCTGGGGACGGCACCTTGCAATGACGCTAGCACGGCGCCGTCCAGGCGATTGTGGCTCACTGTTGATAAAGTGCGCTTTTGCTGGGAATCTGGCGTTGAACCTCGTCACGAATGCCGACGCCAATCTTCAGAGCTTCCTCTTCGTTGCTGGCCTTGGAATACGGAACTTCCATCACGACGAATCCCCCATCCAGGTCACGGCCCTTCGAGTCGGTAACTGGGATCAACAGATCGAATGTCTGATCCTTTTCTTGACGAACTGCAATAGGCTTGTTCTGGGCTAGTTTCTCGAGATCCTTGGCGGAGGATTTCTTGCCGATTTTAGAAGCAGTGATGTTGGCGATGATGACGTTATCTGCAGCTCCTGGAGGAACCGCGTGGAGACCGAGCTTGACGATGTCATCATGCCGGGATTTGACCTTGATCAGAATCGACTGCGCGAGAGGAGCATTGACGTGCATGTACGTTGATGGGTCTTGGGCTTTATCCTTCTCCGCTTTTGGGGCCTGGGCATGGGTTGGGAGCGACGAGGCGCTGGCGCAAAGCAAGAAAGCGACCAAGCCATTTACAAGGGGACGCAGCATGAGTGAAATCTCCTTAATTATGGATGAGCATGACAACGGAGCTTGCGGATGCAAGTAAAGGGGGTTGAGTTCTTCGACTTGAATGCGCCAGCCGGAAAAACACGTCAAAGGCATGTTGGCGAACGCCGTCTTCCGCAATTACGCGAGCAGCTCCGGCAAAACCATTTAAGCTAACGAACCTTAGCAAGCCCTTAGGACGGCCGGATTGTCATATAACATTTACATGTCTGAAGCGAATTTTTCACGCTTTGGAGTTCGAATACCCTTCATGAATGTGCTGATTATCGAGGACGATAAACGCATCGCAAATGTTCTGAGGATGGGGCTTCTCGAAGACGGGCACCAGGTGCAGTTGTCTTATCGTGGAGACGAGGGGCGCGACTTGATCGCGAGCGAAGGGTTCGATGTGGTTGTGCTGGACGTTATGTTACCTGGAGTAGACGGGTTCAGCGTTCTGAAGCATGCACGCACGACGAAGTGTGCTGTTCCGATCCTGATGCTGACGGCGAAGGACTCCATGATGGATGTTGTTCACGGGTTGGATTTAGGCGCGGACGATTATCTCACTAAGCCATTTCATCTGGAGGTGTTCCTTGCTCGAGTTCGTGCTGTGGGTCGGCGCGGCGACATTCCTCAGCTTCCGCAGCTTTCGGCCGGCACTCTCATTCTTGACCGGAACACTCGTATGGTCATTCGAGGCGAGGAGCGGATCGAGTTGACCAAGAAAGAGTATGTGATTCTGGAACTGCTGATGCGGCGTGTAAATCAGGTAGTCACACGCGATCACGTCATTAACGCGGGCTGGGGATACGATACGGATGTGCGCGACAACACCATAGATTTCTTCATGTATAGCCTTCGTCAGAAGATTGACCAGAAAGGCCGACCCAGCACGATCCGGACAGTGCGATCGCTGGGATATTCCATGGTAACTTCCGAATGAGATTGTCTTTTCGCTCCTTGCGTGTTCGTCTGGGCCTTCTGTACAGCGTTTTCATGATGACATCGATGGCCGGACTAGGCTTCTTTTCTTATTGGAACATCGACCGCGTCATTGCCAGCGCGAGACAACAGACCATGGTGAAGCGCGAGGAGCGCATCGTGGCTTTTGTCAACAGATGGCCGAAAAACGATAGGTCTTTGGGTCTCGACGAAAAGCTGAGACAACTGAGCATCGCTATAGCCGAGACGGACACGATTCAGGTCTACGATCTTCGCGGCAACGTCTTGTATTCTTCGCCTGGAGAAGAGATCTACAAAGTAGGATGGCCAGGAGGGGAATGCGCACAACACTGCTATGCGGTTGTACAGCGTGGACCTTATACGATCAGAACTTTGAGCCACACGGTCACGCTCGATGGACAGAAGGTGAGGCTTTCGATCGGAGGAATCACCAATGAGCATCTTGAAACCTTGCGGGCCATTCGGGACTCGTATTTGATCTCCTGCCCGATGCTGCTGATAGCTTCAGTGGCAGGCGGATTCATTCTGAGCCGGCGGGCCCTGAAGCCTCTTCATCGCATCACCAGTGAAGCTCGGGCCATCGGCATTCAAGATTTGAAGCATAGGCTGCCTGTTCCTAAAACTGGCGATGAACTTCAATTGCTAGCTGAAACATGGAACGAGTTATTGGCACGCCTCGAAGCTGCCGTTGCCCGTCTGACGCAGTTCACCAGTGATATTTCTCATGACTTGCGAACCACCATCACCGTTATGTTGACGACTGCCGAATTTGCTCTGCGGAGGAGCAGGTCCGAGAGCTACTATCGTGAAGTGTTGACGACGATCGCCACCGAATGCCGCACAACCTCCCGGCTTCTGGACGATCTCCTGGCGGCAGCCCGCGCGGATATCGTGCAGAGAAAGATCGATTGGCAGCCAGTCGATTTCACGGAGATTGCCCTGGAGGTCTGCGAGCATCTTCGTCCGAAGGCTGAAATCAGGCAGCAGTCGCTTCGTTCGCACGTCTGCAGTGACGCGTGGACGCGTGGAGACATCTCCATGCTTCGGCGCATGCTCAACATATTGCTCGACAACGCCATTAAGTACACGCCAGAGCAAGGAACAATCACCATAAGCGTCGAAAAGGCAGACGATCGATTGGAGCTGAAGGTAAGCGATTCCGGCATCGGAATTCCGCCCGATGCGTTGGCGCGTATCTTCGATCGCTTTTATAAGGTAGATGAATCACGTAATCAGGAAGATGGCAGCAGCGGTCTCGGTCTGGCCATCGCCAAGTGGATCGTCGAAGCTCATGCCGCCACGATACAAGTAAATTCAAGCGTGAATGTGGGCACAACATTCACAGTGACTCTGGTTGAATACTCAGACGCGTTCTCATCGGATGCACGAGCGCAAAGAGCCGTCACTATCTGATTGAGATCTTGCCAATATAGGGACTATCGTTGCGTATGCATTCTTAGGCTCCTCGAGTGCCACATGTCCTTTTCTCCAGAGGCATTTCTCCTTTCCCTTTCATTGCAATGAGAATTGAGTTCGCACGAGCCTGCCCACCCTCTTGTGTTCTCAACATATTTCCACTTCTCTCAGGTGTTGATGCAAGGACGCTTCGCGCCTTCGCATTTGAGCTCGTGCAAAGAGCCGTGTGAATTCTGTATGACAAGCGGACTTTCCTAAGGCGGACCTAAGGGTGGTCCGGTTGAATGACCCTACAAGGCGTGGCTGGCGATCTGATCGGAACGCTTCGGCATGTGCCTAGAGCGCAGGCACATGTCTCTCCATCCTCATATTTGGACTTATTGGAAGGACTCTGCTCGCAACTTTTTCAACTCCATCCACACATCCTTGAAGCACAAAAGGAGCCGCTATGAAAAGACTATGGGCGCTGTTTCTCATGTTCTGTTCCATCTCTTTGATGGCGCAGACGGACCGCGGTACTATCACCGGAACGGTAAGGGATCAATCAGGAAGAGTCATTGCCGGCGCAAATCTTGTTATTCGCTCTCTTTCCACGGGCTTGGAATACCGGACCGTAACCGATGGAGCGGGTGTCTATGTTGTGACCTCGCTTGTGACAGGAATCTATCAGGTGACGGTGCAGTCGGAGGGTTTCGTTCGCCAGCAATTCAACGATGTCAATCTCGACGTAGGGCAGACCCGTACACTCGATGCGAAGCTCACTGTGGCTGGAGGAGTTACACAGGTTGAGGTGCAGCCGGACTCGGGCCTGTCCAAATCGTCGGGGGAGATCGGCGGCGTGGTCAACTACACGCAGGCGGCGGATCTTCCTATCAATGGTCGCAGCTTTACGGGCCTGCTCGATCTCATTCCCGGAGCCATGGACTCCGGCACTGGACAGATGCAGGATATTCGCTTTGGCGGCTTGTCGGATGAGGACAATACCTGGCATCTCGATGGCATCGACAATTCTGGTATCAACAATCCGTTCGTGGATGTGAACATGCGGTTGGAGGTATCTACCGAAGCGATCGCCGAAGTGCGCGCAAATGCGGTTGCGTACAGTGCGGATCAGGGTGGCTCGCCGGGCGGCCAGATCGAAGAAGTATCCAAAACCGGCCGCGATAAGTTCACCGGATCGGCGTGGGAGTTTATTCGTAATAGCGTATTCGATGCATCGCCATGGGACGCTGCTGGTCAGCTTCCTGGATTGCACTATAACGACTTTGGCGGGAATCTGGGCGGTCCGATTTCTAAGAAGAGGAAGATCTTCTTCTTCGTCAACTATGAAGGATCCAGGGAATCGATCAATCAGATTCTTACCGGCATTATTCCGACTATTGCATTTCGAAACCAGGTTGCGGCCTTGCCACTACCTTCCGCGCAACTGTCTCCTCTAACCCAGATAATCAATTCATTTCCGGTGCCAACCCCGCAAAACTCGTCCCCGATTGATCCGATTTCCGATCAATGGTTCGGCAGCGGACCACAGCTTACTGCGGAAAATTCGGGGCTGGCGCGCGTGGATTGGAAGATCAACGATAAGATGAGCGTCTTTGCGCGATTTAACGATGACGCATACACGGAGTCGCGGCCTGATCACATCAATCCTCTCACCGGGTTCCACAACGAGAGTCAGCCGAGCGCAGTCATCGACGTGCAAAACACCTTTACGCCTACTATTCTGAACGACTTCAGGTACGGCTTCAACCGCACTGTTTCGCTCGAAGGGCAGAGCACGCAGCTTCCTTATCTGGTGAGCATTTCCCCGTTTACGCAGCTCGATACATCGAGTGGGACAACGCGCAACGATAACAGCTACTCGTTTATCGACAATGCCACGTTTCTTCACGGAAAGCATACGATTAAAGCCGGCGTCAGCTTTATCGCGATGCAGGAAAACAAGGCCTCACCGAACAGCCCTGACTGGGAGTTGACGTTTAACAACACCACAGACTTCCTCAATAACTACATCGATCAAGTCTATTTCCGCGGTTCGAACCCGCTGACCGGTGCGCGCATGAAATGGACGTTTGGTTACGCGCTAGACGAGTTCAAGGTGAGCCCGACGCTGACCATGAACGTCGGCCTGCGCTATGAGTACTTCGGCCAGGACCATGAAGTGCTCGGCCGCGGCATCAGTGTCGATCCGCTGCACTGCCCGAATGTTGTTTGCCCTAAATCGGTTCCGTGGTATTACCCTGACCTTCTGGATCTCTCGCCTCGTGTCAGCGCCGCGTGGGCTCCTGCTTATCTCCATGGAAAGACCGTGATCAGAGCGGGATATGGGCTCTACTATGGGGACGGCCAGTTCGGCAGTCTGGGCGACCCCATTGGTAATATCAGCACGGATTACAACCTATATAACCAGCACTTCCCGATCCTAGAAAATGCGACCGCCGGCACCAACACGAGTCCGACCGGCGCGGACATCCATCGGAAGGATACAGGCGCTCACGAATGGACATTGTCGGTTCAGCAGCAGGTCGCTCCGCGCACCACGTTTCAGCTGGCTTATTTCGGAACCGCAGTGGAGCACGTATTCAATGACACGGTGACGAATCCTTACAATCCAGCTACCGGGTTGCCTGCTTATCCGGCATACGATATAGGTTTCGAATATAAAGAATTTACGAATCACGCCAGCACGAATGCATTCCAGACTAGCCTGCAGCGCGACTTTTCGACGGGTTTGCAACTGTCTATCAACTACGAATGGTCTCATTCCATCAACAATGGAGGCATCGGAGGCGGCGAGTCCGACACGCCCGAGAACCCGAATTGCATGACTTGCGAACGTGCTTCGAGCGATCAGGATATGCGGCACTATTTCACGGCGAGCACGGTGTGGCAGGTTCCGGTCGGCAGGGGCCGCGCATTGCTCAATAACGCTTCACGCCCCGTGGATGAGATTCTCGGTGGATGGCAGTTGAGTGCTATCGGTTATGTCCGCAGCGGTCTTCCGCTCAACGTGACGCTGAACCGCTCCAATACTGATCTTCCAAATCAGATCAATCAGAATGAGCGGCCCAACCTCATTCCGGGAGTGCCGCTTTACCCGGCGCACAAAACAACCAATCTCTGGTTGAATCCGGCAGCCTTCGCGTATCCCTTTTCTTGTCCAAGTGACGGTTCCGCGTGCGTTGTGCCACCCGGTGTTTCACCCTGGGGTAATCTCGGCCGCAACGCTGTCCGCGCGCCGGGTGTATGGCAGATCGATCCCTCTCTGCAAAAGCACTTCAAAGTTGGAGAGCGAGCGACGCTTATGTTCCGTGCGGAAGCCTTCAACGCGCTGAATGTAGCTCAGTATGGTCAGCCTAATACCAACTGGGCTCCGCCGGACCCGGGCGTTTCCGACAATCCCAATTCTTATGGCCTGATCAGCAATTCCTACAATACCAATCCGACCGGAACGGGAACGCCTCGCGAGTTGCAATTTGGCTTAAAGGTCGAGTTCTGATCTGCACAGGTGCACTTGCGGGCTGTCAGCGTCTCGGGCGCTGGCGGCCCGCAGTTCAGCGAGAAGTGCGGCCGAACGACGTTGTAGCGGACACGCCTAGAACCGAGTTCCGAGCCATCGGCGGCATGCTAGCGAGCCAGCGAATGTGGATCCACGTTGGGGCTTGTATTGGTCTTGTTCGCTTGTGGATGCCGGCGGGACCGGTAGCAGGCCTTCAGGCATTCAGCGAATCTTCAGGGAAGGTGGGCTATGGTTGACGCATGATAGCCAAAAGGGCATTCTTCTTTTTTCTTTTGCTTGCATCGGGTTTTGTTTCGCGTTCGAGCTGGGCTCAAGTCACGGTGAAAGGACAAGTCTCAGATTCTACCGGAGCCTTGATTCCTGGAGTGCCTATACACTTTACGCGCCTGGGTGGTTCGTTCACAGAACAGGCTGTCTCCGACAAGGGTGGACAATTCCGGCTGGCCGATATACGCCCGGGACGCTATATGCTTACCACTGAAGCTCACGATGGGTTCGCGGCCTTCTCCAAAATTGTTGAGGTTGGCGAAGCCGCTCCGCCTCTCATCCTGATTGAGTTAGCTGTTGCATCGATAACTCAAGAGACCAGTGCGGATGCCTCCGATCGGCAACTCTCTACCGACCCCTCCGATAATCACGATCAAGTTGTGGCCTCCGGAGACATGTTGGCGCATGTCCCCGTGCTGGATCAAAACTATATCGCTGCATTAACTCCATTCCTCGATCAAGCGGGTATAGCAACCAGTGGCGCGAGCATCATTGTGGATGGCGTGGAGATGAAGGGGACTGGGGTGTCCGCTTCGGCTATTCAGGAAGCGCGTATTAACAACGATCCGTACAGTGTCGAAACGAATGTGCCGGGCAAGGGGCGAATTGAGATCATGACCAAGCCGGGTACTCCAACCTTGCACGGAAAGTTTAATTTCGGATTCCGCGATTCTGCGGTGGACGCGACTACGTACTTTGCGACCGTCAAGCCGCAGGAGCAGAAAAGAATATATGAAGGCTCCATCACAGGCCCTGTCTTTCATCTGCCCAGGACTATGTTTCTCGTCTCGGGAACCCGTCAGGAAGACGATCTGCAGGCGATCGTGCATGCTATCGATCCCAGCGGTCCGATCGATCAGAACGTACCGACGCCTATTCGCGATACAGAAGTAGCAGTGCGGGCTACGTATGATTTCACGCCCATGCATCGTGCGTCCTTTCAGTACAACGTATCGGATGTGATTACGAGGAATCAGGGTGTTGGCGGGTTGGTCGAGGCTCAGTCCGGAGTGAATGCTCAGGCCCGCGAAGACGACATCATCTTCAACGACCGGATGATTCTGGGACCTACGCTTCTCAACCAACTGATGTTCATGCTGGAGAAGGATCACAATCCGACACGAAGTGTTTTGGAAGCGCCGAAGATCGTCATCGACGGGTCGGCAACCTTTGGCGGTGCTCAGGCCGATATTTTGAATACGGAAAACAACATGAAGTTCAATGATACGGTCAGTTGGAGCCATGGCCGGCATTACTTCAAATTCGGAGTCAATGTGCCGAACGTCAGCCGCAGAGCTTGGGAGGATCACTCCAACGAGCTGGGAACCTTCAGCTTTTCGAGCGTTCAGAATTACGATGCAAGCGCTCCCAGTCCTTATGCGTTCACGCAACAGCAGGGGCCGGGCCGCAGTGTGTTCTGGTGGGTTGAATTTGGAGCCTTTGCCCAGGATCAGATCAAGCTGAGCTCGAATCTACAGCTCTCGGCGGGGATTCGTTATGACTGGCAAACTTACTTTCCTTCGGCTCGTGATGTTGCGCCGCGGGTATCGCTGGTCTATTCGCCAGGCGGGCGTTCGACCGTGTTGCGCGCCGGCGCGGGACTATACTACGACCGCTCCGGCGCACTTCCCATTGCCGACCTTACGCGATACAACGGCGTTATCCTTCGCTCTTATACGATCTTGAATCCGGGGTATCCGAATCCGCTTCCATCGGGAGAATCGCTCTCCAATCTTCCTACGAATCTAGATGAGCTGGAGCGCGCATCGCATATGCCGATGACGCTGCACTACAGCGCCGCCATCGAACACGCCATTCAAAAGAACGCGACGCTCTCTGCGACGTATCGGGGGATGGCAGGAGAAGACCTCTTCCGATCGCGCGACGTGAATGCGCCTCTGCCGCCCTCTTATATCACCGTGCCCAATCCTCAGTTGGGATTCGTCCGCCAGATTGAATTTGAAGGAAGGCAGTTGCAGAATGCGCTTGATCTAACGTTGGAAGGCAAGATCGATCGCTGGTTTTCCGGAGTGGCGCAGTATACGTGGAGCCACACGAACAACGATACGGGCGGCATCGCCTGGTTTCCTGCCAATCAGTATGACAATAGCGGCGAGTATAGCCGCGCTAATTTCGATCAGCATCATCGCTTTAACCTTCTCGGAACCTTCAACGAAGGACATTGGGTGAATCTGGGGTTGGCTGTGAACTTGTATTCGGGAACTCCTTATACCGAGACCTCCGGGGCCGATACTTACAACATAGGTCTATCGAACGCCCGTCCCGCGGGCGTTGCGCGCAACACACTGCAAAGCGGTGGATACGCAGATGTCGATGCGCGTTGGGCGCGCGACGTGTACTTCACACACAAGAAGTCGGACGCAGACCCGCATATGTCTATCTCGCTCGACAGCTTCAATCTGCCGAACCGCGTTAACTACTCATCGTATGTCGGTAATATTCAGTCGGCTTTCTTCGGCATGCCCACTACAGCGCTTCCGGCACGAAGGTTGCAACTTACGGTGGGATTTACTTTTTAACTGGTTCGCAACTCGATATTCATGGAATGGACGCAGCGCTGAAAAGGCCGATCTGTATCGTTTTTCCTGTAATTGTCAGAATGGAACAACCTCGGATGGCTAGTCTAAAAGCGCTATCAATATTGCGTGACAATTCGTTTCCTGTTCCGAATCCTCAGGAAATCCTAAGAAATGAGCACTAGGGTTCTTCTTATAAGAGATTCGACATGCCGGGATGGTTGCACGACGCTTCCCGGAAAACGCGCAGTGTGTCTGGTCCTGTTGCCGTTCCAGATGTGATGCCTGCATAACGTGTCTTCGCTATGGATGGCGAAGGGCGCTGGGGCTCTGTCCTGGTAAGGGCAGTTGGGCAGTTGTGTGATGGCGAACTCTTCCTGTTCAGGAGAAGAAGATGCGCAGAGTTGGTCTTGCCCTCTTACTGTTGTTTCTTTGCCATTTGCCACTTGTGGCGCAAAACGATCATGCAATGCTTTCCGGTACCGTGTCAGATGCGAAGAATCATCGCATTCCCGCGGCCGAGATCGAAGTCAAAGCTTTAGCGACTGGTTTGGAATATCACGCAGTTTCGAATTCCGCAGGTGTGTATGCTGTCAACGCGCTGCCCATCGGCGACTACACCGCGGTGGTGATAGCGCCGGGGTTCGAGAAACTCGAATTCGAGCCGTTCACGCTGCAGGTAGGCGAGAACCGCGTGCTCAACATCTCGATGGCGGTGGCTAAGGTCAACACTGTGGTGCAGGTTGCCGCCGAAGACGATCTGAATAGGGCCTCTACTACTGTTGGCGGTGTTATCGGGGGTACGCAGATCAGCGAACTGCCGATGGACGGACGAAGCTTCGAACGCCTTGAATCGCAGGTGCCTGGCGCAATCGACGATGCGGGCAGCACTGAGGATCAGATCCGTTTCGCAGGTGAATCTCAGGAAGACAACAACTTTCAGATGGATGGCATCGATGCGGGCGGCATCAACCACCAGTTTGAGAAGGTAGATCTTCGTCTTCAGGTTCCAGTGGAGGGCATTGCAGAGTTCAGGGCAAGCAGCTTTGCTTATAGCGCAGACCAGGGCGGCGCTGCCGGGGGCCAGGTTCAACTTGTGACCAAATCCGGAACGAGCGAGTTTCACGGCTCTGTCTGGGAGTACTTGCGCAACAGCGATATGGACGCTACGACGTGGAATTCAACGGGACATCCGCAACTCCAGTTGAATAACTTCGGCGCTAATTTTGGCGGCCCGGCAATCAAAAATAAGGTATTCTTCTTCGCCAACTGGGGTGCATACCGCCAGCGACTGGCGCAGCAGGTGACAGGCCTTGCGCCGACGGCAGCATATCGATCGGCGGCAATTGCGGTATCTCCGGCGCTGGCGCCAATCATTAATTCGTTCGTTAGCGGAGGCGTGCCCACGACCGATCCCAATGCGCTCTCCTTTAGCGGATCGGGAAGCAATCCTGTGGAAGAGAACGCAGGCATGGCGCGCGTGGATTACAAGATAAGCGACCACACCTCAGTGTTCGCGCGCTATGCGACAGACCACTACAACTACACGTCTCCGAATGGAATCGAGGTCAATTCCAACGGGCAGCTTTCCACACAGTTCAATTCTCTGACCTCTCCGAACGTTGTGTTGGATGCTACCCATACGTTTTCGCCAACGATCTTTACCGACGCCCGCGTGGGAGTGAACCGCGATGAGTACCACGAGGGCGGCGACCAGGTTCTTACAACCAACTTCTCCGTGACTGGCTTCAGCACTCTTTCGACCCCGGCGGCCGACGACCGATTCGATACTTCGATCAACTTTGTGGACGATACAACGTTCGTGAAGGGCCGCAATGTGATCAAGACCGGAGGCCTTGTGCGCCGCGTTCAGGAAGATAAGAACACGCCGAAGATTCCGGTCATCACGGCAACGTATATCGGGGAATCGCAGTTCGAGAACAACCAGATGGATTCGTATGCGTATCAAGGATTCTCTAACATGACAGGGCAGCGCCAGACGGAGTACGGCGTTTATGCGATGGATACGATCCGGATCAAGCAGAACCTGATGGTCAATGCAGGCATTCGGTACGACTACTGGACCGTCGACCACGATGTGTTGGGACGCGGTGTTGTGGTCGATCCCAATACTTGTCCGAGTCTTGTATGTCCCGCGAAGAGCTCGTGGTATTTTCCTGACTACACCAATGTCGGCCCGCGCCTGGCTATGACATGGTCGCCCGAGTTCATGCACAACAAGATGGTAATCAGCGCGGGCGGCGGCATTTTCTACGGGCAGGGACAGTTTGGACATCTGGGAAGCGCGGTGGGCAATATTCCCCAGAACTACACGCTTCTGGAAACCTCGATTCCGGCTCTGAGCTATCCGGTGACGCCGTATCTTGGCGCCGCAGCTTACAGCGCCAGCTATACCGGACAGAATCGCAATCGACAGAACTTTGCGGTGGATGAGTGGACCCTTGGGATTCAACAGGAGATTGCGCGCGAAACAACTGCTACGGTGACCTATATCGGGAGCTCGGGCTCGCATCTGTGGTCGAACACAATCGCGAACGGTGTTAACCCTGCGACGGGAACCAGGCCATTTGCGGGCTTCTCTACCTTTACCGAAGAAGCGTCACAGAGTCATAGCAGTTTCAATGCTCTGGAGGCAGGCATCCACCGTAATCTTCGCACTGGCCTGATGCTGGCTGCGAATTATCAGTGGTCGCACGCTATCGACGATGACTCGGTGGGCGGCGCGGAGGCTACAACTCCTCAGAACCAGGCATGCCTCTCCTGCGATCGTGCGTCAAGCGTCTACGATATGCGGCATTACTTCACCTCCAGCGCTATCTGGCAGATTCCGGTTGGACGCAATCATGCTGTGCTCGGCAGCGCGGGCCCGGTGATGAATGCAATCGTGGGGGGATGGGAGCTTTCCGGAGTTGGCACGAGCCGCGCGGGCCTGCCACTGAACATAACGATCAGCCGCTCGGCGAGCGCGCTGCCCGATCAGATCAATAGCAATCAGCGTCCGAACATTGTACTGGGGACATCAATTTATCCCACCCATCGCACGCCGCAAAATTGGCTCAACTATGAAGCGTTCTCGGTTCCAGCCAACAAGACCTGGGGTGACGAGGGCGCAAATATCGCGAACGCGCCTGGCCACTGGCAGATGGACACGGCCCTGAGAAAGCAGTTCCAGTTGGGAGAGCGGATGTCAACGACCTTCCGCGCTGAAGCATTCAACGTGTTCAATGTGGCGCAGTACGGAAACCCGGTCGTCAAGCTAACGACGCAAACGGTAGGCGGCCAGTTGCAGGTCGCGCCAGGGACCTTCGGTCTGATCAACAGCGCATTCAATACGAACCCAACCGGAAGCGGCACGCCGCGTCAGCTTGAACTGAGCCTGCGGTTGGATTTCTAACGAAATAAGAGGACAAAAGAAACAATGAAGCTACTTATTTTCCTCATGCTGGGCGCGGCGGTTTCCGCCGCGCTCCCAGCGCAGACCGTCTATGTTCCCGTGAACGCTCCTTATGCCCAGAAGCTGCTCATCGCGGAAAAGGAGGCTCATCCCGAATTGCAGAAGCTTGGACTGCATGCGATTCCGCCCGGACAACAGGCATATGCCATTATTGCCAATCCTATTTGGAGCAAGATCGGAAAGCTTTCCAGTAAGAACGACCTTGCTGTTATCACTTCCGGCAAGGCAACTGTGGAGGACAACGGTAAAGAGAGGTTCTACGATCTCCGGCTTCCGATCTCCGATGCATCGGGCAGTCCCATCGGATTGACCGTAATGGAGATTCCGTACGGCTCCGCAAGGGACGCGAACGATGCGTTGACTAAGGCCACCGTCATCCGCGACGAGATTCAGAAGAAGATTTCGGGACACGATCAGCTCTTCGAAACCGTTGATGCTCCGATGACTGTGATGCCTGCGATCCCGTTCGACGGCTCCATTAAAGGCCACTTCGATCACTTCGGCGTGGACATCAAGCATAACCGGCTCTTTACCGCGGCCGAGGACAGTCATGCTGTGGTGGTGTTCGACCTGGTGAATGGGACCGTTCTGAAAGAAATCAATGGGCTGGCTCGTCCGCATGCCGTGCTGTATCGCGACGATCTCAATCGCCTCTATGTCACGGATGGCGGCGATGGCGCTCTCAAAATCTATGATGGCAAATCCTACGAATTGATCGGCATGGTTCCGCTTCAAAAGGATGCCGATTCGATCGGCTATGAGCCTTCGAGCAAGTATCTTTTTATCGACAATGGCGGCAAGGACGCGGGAAACGGCTTTTCCTATGTCACCAGCGTCGATACCTCCTCGGGGACCAAGGTCGCGGACATTCGCGTCGAGAGCGAGACGCTGGAAGCGATGGCTGTCGATATCTGGCGGCCACGGATCTATGTGAATGACGCGACGCACAGTCAGGTCACGGTGATTGACCGGGTGAAGAAAGCGGTCATCGCTTCATGGCCGCTAACGATGGCCAAAGACAACGTAGCGATGGGCCACGATGAGCAGCGCCAAAGACTGTTTGTTGGATGCCGCAGCGGCCAGATCGTAGTGATGGACTCGAACACGGGCAAAGAGCTGCAGACGCTTCCGATCTCAAAGGGTGTCGACGACGTAGAGTTCGATCCCGCCAGCAAGCGCCTGTATGCGATAGGGAACGGCACATTGGAGGTCTTCGAAGAGACGGATGCGGACCACTATCGTTCTCTTGCAAGCTTCTCTGTGGGCGCTGACGCAAGGACCGGCCGCCTGGCTGCCGCCATCAACCGGTACTTTGCGGCAGTGCCCGCTTCGGAGAATGCGCCCGCCAAAGTCGCGGTTCTTCAGCCTGTAAATACTCCGCTGCCCGCGGCTGTGTCCTCGGAAGTACCTCAGCCCGTTACGGCCCCACACGCTCTGAAGCTTGTGCTGGAGACGATGTCTGCTCATCCCTACTTGCGCAAGATGGGATTGCACGCCATTCCTCCAGGTGGCAAAGACTCTGTCATTATTGCCAATGTCAATACTTCCCGCATCGGCAATAAATCGTCACAAGGCGATCTGGATGCGGTGAAAGATGGCAAAACCTATACTGCGAAGAAGACTGATGGCTCATTCATCAACGCGAAGCTTCCCCTCAAGGATGCTTCCGGGAATGTCATCGGTATTCTCGTGATGGAGATTCCTCTCACGTCGGCGCCGACCGAAGAGCAAGCAGCGCAAGAGGCCGAAAGTATCCGTGAGGAACTCTCGCAGAAGATTTCTGACTATCAATCGCTCTTCCTTCCGAAGTAATTCGCAACGTAGTTTCAAAGAGCACCCGGCGTGCCAATAGCGCGCCGGGCCTTCGAGGATCGATCCGTGAAAAAGCTGCGTATCCTGCACCGCTATATGGGGCTCTTATTTTCGCCGGCAATCCTGTTCTTCGCCTTCAGCGGGGCTTTGCAGACCTTTGACCTGCACTCGACCAATAAGAGCACCGGCTATGTTCCTCCACTATGGTTGGTGGAGATGGCGCAGCTTCACAAGAAACAGACGCTGACCCTTAACAAGGCAAAAAGCAAGCCCGCACAGGCTGATCAAGGATCCAGCGACCCCGGCAGCCAGAAGAAGGATGTTGCAGCGAAGAAGTCGCCGCTGCCGCTCAAGTGTTTTGTTGTGGTCATGTCGGTGGGGCTGATGGCGACAACGTTGCTGGGAATTTACATGGCGTTTCGTTTTGGGGGAGATGGACGGCTAGTCTGGGGAATGTTGGCGATCGGTACACTTTTGCCGATTGCGATGATGTTTTTGTGACCGTCTTTTCTACGGAATGGATGGTGTTGCATAAAACGGTGGATTGTCTTTAGGAGGAGTTGGTTTGATGATTGTCAGGTTCATGCGCGCCGCATTGAGGACGGCCGTAGTTTCGATCTGCATCCCTCTCGCGATGTATGGAATAGCCAGGGCTCAGGACACGGGATCGCCGGCATCAGGCGCGGCGGCGCCCAAGATGGGTCCGGTGGGAGAACAAGACGCCAAGCCATCGAAAGCTACGCCGCCTGCAAACTCCGTTGTCGATCCGGGAATTATCCCCAGCCGCCAGTCGATCTCTCCTGCCGGCTGGCAGAGCGTTTTCGAGGGCCGGGTGAACGGTGTTGCCTTCGGAGAACATGGCGATACGATCTATGCAGCGACTGTCGGCCAGAAGAACTCCTATATCTACCAAATCAGCCTGAAGACCAACCAGATGATGGCAGTTTTCAGCACACCAGCCACGGCTGGGATGCAAGGACTGACTTACGATCCAGTCACTCACATCCCGCTGATGAGCGGCTTGGCGGGAAATAGCAAAGCGTCCATTGGACAACTAATTGCTGTAGACAAAAGCAGCACTGTGATGGCGGATGGTCTGGGAACGAAGCAGATCGGCGGCATTGGCATGGGGCTGACTAAGAACTCAGCAGGGCATAGATTTGCGGTTACAGCGCTGACCTTTGACGATGAGGCTGATGTGGTCGATCTCGATACCAAAGAGATCGCTGAAAAGATCAGGACAGGTGTGGCTCCGTTTGGGGTTGCTGTCAGTGCGGACAGTTCTGTTGCGTACATCAGCAACTGGGGCGGCCGTTTTACTCACACAGGCGAAAGGACTGCAGCGACGGGATCGGAGCCCAATGCCGATCAGGTGCTAGTGGATGACCGGGGCGTGGCTTCCAGTGGAACCGTGACTCGCATCGATCTCGTTACGGGGAAGGTGACGGCTCAAATCAACGTAGGGCTGCATCCTTCGGGGCTTGCGTGGGATGAGGAGCATCATCGGCTGTACGTGGCTAACAGCAACTCCGACACGATTTCGGTAGTGGATACTGCAACGAACAAGGTGGCCGACACGATCGCGCTCGAACCATTCGCCCGTCCTGTCGCAGGTGTATCGCCTGAGTCGGTGGCGTTGTCTCCGGATCATGCCAGGCTCTATGCGGCGTGTGCTGGCATCAATGCAGTGGCGGTGTTCGATCTGGTTGGAGCGCATCCGAAGCTGTCGGGACTGATTCCAACAGGGTGGTATCCGGATGATGTTGTTGTCAGTCCGGATGGAAAGTACCTTGCGGTGTCGACCCTTCTTGGCGTTGGGTCCGGATGGAACAGTCCCAATCTTCTGGCACGGGAGCGCCGCGACGGCATGAAGCCGGAACTGAATATGCACCGCCGCTATGTTCACGCCGATCGCGGAACCGTGCACATCATCGCGGTTCCCGATGCGGATGAACTCGATCGCTATTCGATTGCAGTGGCCGAGAACAATCATCTACAGCTGCACGGCGAGTTATCGGCAGCTGCCGGCATTGAAGAAAAACCACGGCCTGGCATCACGCCCAAGCCTGTGCCCGGCCGCCTGGGCGAACCCTCGACGATCGACCACGTGGTTTACGTGATCAAGGAAAATCGCAGCTACGATCAGTACTTCGGATCCTTGGGCAAGGGGAATGGCGATTCCACCCTGAATCAATATGACGAGAGCGTCATTCCCAATCAACGCAAGCTGGCGCGTGAATTTGTGCTGCTGGATAACTTCTATGCCAACGGTGGAAACAGCGCCGATGGACACCAGTGGGTAACGCAAGCAGCCGAGACCGACTACACCTACTGGCCCGGATACAACGGGCGCAGCTACCCGAAGAATGGAGATGATCCGCTGGCTTTTGCAGGGTCCGGCTTCTTGTGGGACCATCTGGTGACACATCACAAGACTTTTGCCGACTTTGGCGAATACGAGGGCCAGATGGGCGGCAAAGACGGAGATCGCCGCGCCAAGCTGCTGGAGCAGTACAAGCAGGGAAGTGAGTTTACGGATACGTTCGCGACCAAAGCTCCCATTGCCCGCTTGAATCAGTATGTGGTCAAGGATTTTCCCAACTACAGTTTGAATGTTCCCGACGTCGTGCGGGCGCGTATCTTTCTTCGCCATCTGAAGGGCTGGGAGAATGGGGGCGCCATGCCGAACCTGGTCATGATTCAGTTGCCCTCGGACCACACGCAGGGAACCACGCCGGCATTCTCCACCCCGAAGGCCTGCCTTGCCGATAATGACCTGGCGGTGGGACAGATTGTGGACGGCATCTCGCACTCGAAATTCTGGAAGTCGACACTGATCCTGATCGTGGAAGACGATGCACAGGACGGGTTGGATCACGTGGATGGGCATCGCACCGTGGCCCTCGCAGTGAGTCCCTATACCAAGCGGGGCTCGGTCGATTCCACGTTTTATTCCCAGGTGAGCATGGTCAAGACGATTGAACAGATCATGGCGGTTCCACCGATGTCGATTTTCGATAGGATCGCCAACGATATGCGCGCCAGCTTCCAGACGGCGCCGGACTTGACGCCATACAGGGCCATCGAGCCGGTGCAGTCTATCTACGAGATGAACCCAAATGCAGATGCGCTTACCGGACAGGCCAGGTTAGACGCCATCGCTTCCAGCAAGATGAACTGGCGTGATCCGGACGACGTTCCCACCGAAAAGCTCAACCGGATTCTGTGGCGCAATGCGATGGGCACAGATTATCCGATCTCGAAGCAAGGCTCCTCGGCATTTCAATCTGAAGCGGGGAAATAACGACGCACCGGCTCGCGCGACCACAACTCTTATCACTGTTTACTAAGCCAACCAGCGCCTATAGACAATGGAGATTCGCGATGAAGAAGACTATCCTTGCGGCAAGCTTTGCCCTTGCCACCGCAGCCTTTGCTCAACATGGTCCGGTCGCGCCAGGGGCCCGTACCATCATGCTGGCGCACAATGCATATCCCGATCACGGCAAATACGCCGACCGCCTCGACCAGGCGCTTGCGTCCGGACATCCGTTTGCTGTGGAAGAGGACCTGGCATGGACGGACGGCCAGTCGCTTTTGATCCATGGCTCCAAGAATGCATCGGGCGGCGACCCAACCCTCGATTCCTATTTTTTCCCTAAGGTCACGCCGGTTATGGAGCGGGCTCTTAAGGAAGGCAAAAAAGCAGATTGGCCTCTCATTACGCTTTACCTCGATATCAAGAACGATCCGCCAGAGCACCTTGCGGTCATCAATCAAGTGCTGGACAAGTACAGCGCATGGTTGACTACCGCCGGGAAGACGGACGATATTCTGCGGGTATCGCCGCTCGATGTGAAGCCCATGATGGTGTTGGTCGAAGACAAGCAAAACGATATCAACAAGCAGCGCGCCTTTTATGACGATGTGCCTGTTGGGGGAAGAATTCGTGTCTTCGGAAGTATGCCGAAACTGGATCCCAATCCGGGGAAAGCGGTTGCCAAACAGGAGGCAATCGATCGTCAGGCGTCAGTGAATGTAGACGATCTGATTCTTGGAAGAGCAGACAACTATCATCGCTGGATTGGATTTGACTGGGCTTATATCGAAAAGGGTGGCGAGGCAAATGCAGGGGAGTGGACAGAGGAAAAGGAGAAGCGGCTCAAAGACTTCGTCAACTACGGGCACAAGCTAGGATATCTTGTGAGCGTCTATTGTCTGGACGGCTATACCGCTGAGCAAAACCAGGGGTGGGATGCGGACTATAACTTTGGCTCGCGCGATGCTGCGATGATCCGCTGGAAGGCCGCCGTCAAGGCGAAGGCGGATTTCATCTCCACAGATCACTATCAGCAACTCGCTACGATGATTGCCTCCGCAAAGTAACACTCGTCCGCCGATGAGCGCCTTGGCAATGAGGCGCTCATCGGGAACCAAGTACAAATCAGAGGCTCTGGTGTCGGAGAAATCGTGGCCAGTGGCCACGCCGGTAATGAGGACGCGGTCTACTGCCTCGCATCCTCAGCGATTTACCATTTGCTGCATCCTGGCCGGATATCTCTCACCTTGCACTGTAATCTCCGAAACGGCTTCATTGATTGCGTGGAGATCGTCGGGGCTCAGTCCGACGGCAGCAGACCCAATGTTCTCCTCCAGACGATGCTGCTTCGTCGTGCCCGGAATCGGAACCATCCAAGGCTTCTGCGCCAGAATCCAGGCAATCGCGATCTGGGCATTGGTGATTTTCTTTTGCGCCGCGAGCTGGCTGAGCACATCGACCAGCGTCTGATTGGCCTTGCGACTCTCCGTCGAGAAGCGAGGAACCATGTTGCGAAAATCCTTTTCGTCAAAGGCGGTGTTTTCATTGATTGCGCTGGTTAGAAAACCTTTACCAAGCGGGCTGAACGGAACGAAACCAATTCCGAGCTCTTCAAGTGCCGGGAGTATTTCCTTCTCAGGCTCGCGCCACCAGAGGGAATACTCGCTCTGCAGGGCTGTGACGGGCTGAACGGCGTGTGCGCGGCGAATCGCCTCAACTCCAGCCCCTGACATACCGGAGTGCTTTACCTTGCCTTGCGCAATGAGATCCTTCACGGCGCCGGCAACGTCCTCGATCAGCACACTCGGATCCACGCGGTGCTGGTCGAGGAGGCCGATCACATCGGTCCCGTCCGAAATTTAGGTAGAAGTCTGAGATCAACTCGGCGATCGCATGACCTTGAAGTTCCGATCACGGTTAAATCGAAAGTCGGGGAGGCAGGCTCGATAAAAGCGTAGACGATGTTTTCTGCGCCTTCTTTCCTGCAGGACCGACCCCGGTAGCGCAGGCCGAGAGCGTCATGAGATCGGCGTCGAGCCGAACACTTCTGCTCTCGCGCACCTGAAGAAGACCGTTGAACTTCCCAAGCGGATAGGTCCTGTAAGTTGTGGGTGCAAGAGAAACAAACAAGCAACGTAGTCACTATGGAACTTCCTTTTCCGATATTTGCGTTATCCGCGTTTGGAAAGCCAGCAACGTAATGCTCTCGCTTGCAGTCCATCAGAACGCAGACATGTGTTGTCATCTCCGTTCAACTGACTTTGTTTGTGGAGAGAGTTATGGCAGACTTGGCTCAGGACCGTTCTTGTAAGATTTGGTCCCATGTTGTAGCGAGCGCAGCACTCGTCGGCTCAGAGAAAAGTTCTTGTGTGACATACAGAGGTTGGGCGCACGATACTGAAGAAGGTCTCTCAAGCGGACATCGATATTACATTGCCGGAATACATGTCCTTCTACGAAAAGTCATTCGTCAATCCGCAGTGTAAAGAACTTCCTGCAGACTTGACCACAGCTCTCTCTTTATCCGTGGCTAAGTAGCTCCCATGTTGAGCCTCCTAAGGAGAACGTCTCGTGGTATTCCACGCTGTTCCGCGCAGCGCGATCATTGACGCCCTGGTTCATATTCGAGAGCTCCACCGTCGGATCAAACCATCGAACGAGCGTGAGATCCGTGCGTATGAACGAAGAGAAGTTGTAATAAGGGATCTGTTGTCCAATCTGCCGCGAACCAGCGAACACCCAACCCTCAAAACTTTGCTTGAGATTGCAGAAATCTGTTGGCTGACGTTGGAAGGCGCTCATCGGTTGTTTGGCTATGATCTTGAAGCGATCAGAGATTTTGATCTGAGACTGAATGGCGGACGTACACATATTTTCGAGTCGTACCCATTCAACCGCGACCTGCCCGTCGATCTGCCTGCGCGCCTTGCCTCTCATGAATCGTTTGGTGTGGATGCTTCCTTGCGAGATCTCGTGTTGGAGTGGCAAAAAGAAACTCCGATACGAGTGATCGAGGAAGACGGTTGGAAGAAGCCCGGTGCCTTCTATGTGCATGTTGGAACGGAAGATAGCCTGGGATCGAGCATTCCTCCCGGAGCTATGGCTCTCGTAGAACCTATCGGCGAAAACGAGAAGGCACTTCCAAATCCACGAGCAATCTATTTGCTTCAATTTGCGAATGGATATCGCTGCAGTCACTGCGTCGTCACACGCGGAACGCTCCGGTTATTCAGTACGGAGAGAGCCTACTTCGCACGAGAGGAATTCGCTTACCCCGGCGCAGTGCGAATTGCGGGACGAGTTCGAATGTTCGCTATAAACCTTCCTGTCCCGGATCATCCGTCCTTGCGGCCCCTGCCGCACGCCGCACGGGGTGCGGACCTCATTCTTCCATGGGAGCATGTCACACGGGACAGCCTATTGGCGACGAAGCGGAGGCGTTTTAAGAGATCCAAGGAAGAGAAGGAGTTCATTCAGCAATTCCTCAGGACGGAATTGCAGGCCAAGCTGAGTGAAAGAAGCGAGCGACGGTATCGCAGCGATACGTCCTCCGATCCACACGTCAATGCACTCCTTCATCTCACGCTTGCGAACGTCGCGCGCTATACGGACGCTCTTCGAACTGGAGGCTCGTGGTTCTCGGATCGAGGCCGCTTCTCGCTCGAGACTCTCCTGAACGCAACGTCGTTGGAGGAGGCGTCGGATGCCGATCGCAATGCGCATCTGCCCACGCCTGTCGATGTATGGGAGGCCCGTCGCAAAGAGTTCGGCGAATGGCCCCCTCTTTTGTCGATCAAGTTTCCACAACTACAGCGGTGGGACGATCGTGTCATACGGCTATCTCAGGGTGGTGGGATCAAGGATCTTGACCCAGCGATTGGCCCTGGATCGTGGCTGCTCCTTGAAAGAGTTTCCTCTATCCCGGATACGAGAAGAGAGGGAAGACGGTATGGATGGTCGCGGCCGATCTATGTACTGCGGAAAGGATTAGAGATGATTTGCGGCCATCTGGCGCGAGACGGTGACCAATTCGCGCTACTCGCAGACAGAGTCGGCGAAGTGAAGCAAACGTTCCGTATCGATTCGCTTGCACAACTCAATCGCGTTTCCGGCATTGCCGTTCCAGTGTAGAAAATGCAAGCATGCGTGCCGTAAATCTGGCCGAAAACGACATCGATCGCTGCACCATTACAACGACATTCAATCGTCCTAACACCCCTAAAAACATCGATCGAAAGTAAGTTTGGCCAATATAAACATTCTCTCTTTCCGTTTCCTTCATTGAGGGTAAGCTCTTGTTCATTGTCGGCGTCGTCACGACGCTGCCTGCGGGAGGTTATTCAATGAGACGCGACGCTTCACATCTGCGAACAGTTGCAAACGCCGATGGTGCCGTGATCCTCGACACCAGACGCGGCAGGATCTCGACGTTGAATTCCACGGGAGCCTATGTCTGGGCAGCTCTCGAACGCGGGGATGAGGTCGGACAGATCGCTGCGGAGCTCGCACGTGAAACTGGTGAGCACGTAGACGCTCTGGAGCGGGATGTCCGCCAGTTCATCAGCGCCTTGATGGCGGAACAACTTCTGATTCACTGAGGTGGTATCGCGATGGATGAATCGCTTGAAATTGCCGATTCGATGGAGTACCGGATCATCCTCGTGGATGATGTTTCCAAAGCCATATTGGCGCTAGAAACGATCAATGGCTATTCGTTGCCCCACATGTCAATTCCTTCACGGATGCGTCCCGCACAACAACTATGCAGAGCGATTCATGCGACCTGGGGGCTGCGAGTCCTGATCCTGGATTTTGTCACGGCGGACAATGGCAACGTGTGCAGCGCTGTTGCCGAACTGCTGGCCGGGGAGACTCCAAATCGAGGGTTTGCGAAGTTGGCGTTCGATCAGCTCTCCAGTTTCGACTTGTCTGAGCAAGAGATTGCCAATGTTGCTGAAATACTGAAGGGTACGAGTCAGTGCGCACTCTCACGGTTTGGGTGGATCGAGGAGGCTGCCGTCTGGGTGGAAGGGACGACGGGCCGCACCCTCTCGCCACGAAACGAGATCGAGCAGTGGAACGCGGGCCGCGGTTTCGCGCTCATCCGGTTCCGCATGGAGGACGGCGACAGCTACTGGTTGAAAGCCACCGCGCCACCTAACGATCATGAATTTGCCATCACTCTTTGTCTTTCCGAGTTGTCTCCCGATTCGTTGCCACCTCTGGTTGCGGCCAGGAACGACTGGAATGCCTGGTTGATGGAGCAAGCGGGGACTCCATTGGCGGATCGCCCACCGGAGCATGTGTTGACGTACGCTGCAAGAACGCTTGCATCTCTTCAGTTTCAGACAGCGGACTGTCCTGATGTGCTGCTGGCTGCTGGAGCGTTCGACTTGCGGCTTCCGGTTTTGAGAAGCCACATCGATCCGATCACGGAGTTTCTGGTCATCGAAATGGCACGGCAGAGCTCGACCAAAGTGGCTCCCCTCAGTCGAGAACGCCTTCATGGGTTAGCGGACATGCTGCACGAAGCGTGTGAGCGCTTGGAATCTCTCGGTATCCCGGAGACCTTGATCCACAACGATTTGAGTGCAGGTAACATCCTCGACGATGGAACCCGTTGTGTATTCACGGACTGGAGCGAAGCGGCGATCAGCAATCCCTTTCTCTCGTGTGAGCGTCTCTGCCGGTTGAACCCGGATCACAGCGACCAAGTTCGCTCAATCTATCGGCAAACGTGGTCGCACCGGCTCAGCGCTGCCGCGATCGAAGAAGCGCTTGCTTTGATGCCGTTGCTCGCTATCTACGCATACCTGCACGGCAGAGGCGACTGGATCAAAAGCAAGAACCACGATGCGAAATTTAAAAGCTATGCACGGAGCCTGGCACGGCATATGGATCGAGCGGCAGAGAATCCCAATCTCTCGGAGATACTATGCCGCTGAGCGTAGCGATGCCCGCGTTCGAAGAGACGCTTCATGGAGTGACGGTGCGTGATCCCTACCGTTGGCTCGAAGAAAGAGGCATGCCAGAGACCGAAGCCTGGATCCGCGAGCAACAGCGTCGATGTAAGGCCTATTTCGACGGATATCCGGACTTTGAGTGCTTGGAGCGTCGGGTCCGAGATTATCTCGATGTGGAAGTCGTCGATCAACCTAGTCGGGTGGCAGATCGATACTTCTACCGTATGCGGCGCAAGTATGAAGAACAAGGCAGTATCTACGTCCGGGAGGCCGGCACAACGGAGGAACGATTGCTCGTTGACCCCTCACGGGACGGCCTATTCACCTCGGTCGGAATACACCGCGTTTCGGAAGATGCGAAGCTGGTGGCAATCGAAGTGGGAAGAGGCGGCGGCGACCGCAAGGAAATTCATATTGTCGACGTCGAACGTGGCTCAGCCTTTCCCGACTGTATTCCGATGGGACATCCCAGAGGGCTTGCATTCACTCGCGAGAGCAGCGGCTGCCTCTATGCGCAGGATACCGAGGACTCGCCGAATGAGCACTTCATCCGTCTTCATCAATTGGGGCAAGGAGGCGAGGACGAGGTTCTATTCCACGCCCCACGGACCGTTGGGAGTCGACTCGTATTGATCGCCAACGACCTGCTCCTCGGCGCCTATTGTCTTCGCCAGCAAGGCACTGAGCGGTTCGCGGATTTCTGGGTGGCTTCGATGAGCGAGGTGTGCAACTGGGCAACAGTTTTCAGGAATCGACGACTCCCATATGGTCCAATCTTTTGCCAAGACAGAATCTTGGTGCTCACCGCAGGGGCTTCTAGGAATGCAACGATAGTCGAACTGTCTACGAACGGTGAGGAGATCCGAACGGTGATCCCGGAGACGGAATTTCCAATCCGGCAAGTTGTGATCACACGGGACCGAATCTATGTGAGCCGCCAGAAGCGCGATGGTTCAGCGATTGAAGTCTGGGGCACCCAAGGGCAGCAAACCGCCTCGATTGATCTCCCAACTCATGGAACGGTAGAGCTCTTTCCTGGTCACACGCAACACGCCAAAGGCTTACTTTACAGCCATGAGTCCTATGACATGGCTCCGGCAATTTACGAGTACGATGCGGAGACCGGGGCATCGACACTCTGGCATCAGAAATATCAAGGGTATCGCGTACGGCGTCTCCAGATACGCGAAGAGTGTTTTGAATCCAAGGATGGCGTCCTTGTTCCGCTGACGCTGGTAGCACAGAGCGAGGAGGTCTACCTTCGTCCGTCGCCGATCATCATGACCAGCTACGGTGGTTTTGGCGTCTCCACGAAGCCGCGGTTCTCGGTGCTGATCACCATCATGATGGAGCTCGGCGCCATCCTCGCGGTACCACATATTCGCGGCGGCGGGGAGTTTGACAGAGCATGGCATGACGCCGGGCGCGCCAGGAATCGCCAGGTTTGTTTCGATGATTTCCTAGCCGCGGCTGAGTGGCTCTGCAGTCAACGAATCGCAAGCACTCGTCAACTCGCAATATTTGGAGGTTCGAATGCCGGTCTCCTGGTGGCAACGGCGATGATCCAGCGCCCTGACCTGTTTGGTGCGGTGCTATCGATTGCGCCACTGCTTGATATGGTTCATTACGAATCCTTCGATCACGCCATCCAATGGCGACACGAATACGGAACTGTTGAAGACCCCGAAGACTTCCGTGCTCTCTTCGCTTACTCGCCGTATCACCATATCTCGGATAGTGTCGACTATCCACCCATCCTGTTCGTTGCGGGTGACAAAGACGATCGCTGCAATCCGGCACACGTCCGGAAGATGGCCGCAGCCCTGCAAGAGAGAGACAGCCAGAGATCGCCCGTGATTGTGGACTACAGCGAAGAGCGCGGACATTCACCCCTGCTACCCCTCTCAGTGCGCGTGCAGGCCCTTGCGCGCCGCATTGCCTTCCTGTGCCGGGAACTTGCCATCCCTCTGCCAAAAGGAGATCTCGATGCTACGTCGCGTTCTTGAGAGCTGGTTGCTTCTCTTTCGCTTCGAAATCATGATGCGCTTTGCGGAATTCAAGGACCTGCATCGGCTTGTCCGAAGTGTGCCGGTACGAGCTAGTCACGGTTCCGATTTCGTCACCAGCGGAGATCTTTGTCGAGCGATGGACTATGCGTGTGTCTTCTACTTCAGGCGAGTCCAATGCCTACAACGCTCGTGCGCTACCACGTTGCTGCTACGACGTTACGGATGGCGTGCGGAGTTGGTCATTGGCGCGCAACTCGTGCCGTTTAAGTCGCACGCCTGGGTGGAGATCAACAGCGTGATTGTGAACGACAAGCCTTATGTGTCCGAAATCTACCAAGTCCTGGAACGCTTCTGAGGCGAACGCATGAGTATCCTATTCGGCATCTCGAAGCAGCAAGCGGATCCTCAAATGGGGAGCCATTTGGAGCGTTTGGCTCACGCCACGCGACGGTATGCGCCTGATGGTACATTTCTTGGGACCGCAGGAACGGTGGGGATGGGGTTTCAGCCGTACCACACCCATGAACACTCCAGTCTTGAAGCGCAGCCGCTTTCGAACAATCAAGGTGACATGATCGTCTTCGATGGACGACTCGATAATCGAAAGCATCTGTGCGAGCAACTCGATGTTGAGAACCGAAATGCCTCGGATTCATCTATCGTGCTCTCCGCCTTTCATCGTTGGGGTGAAATGTGCTTCTCTCGATTTGTTGGGGATTGGGCTCTTGCAGTCTGGTTTCAGCGAGAGAATGCTCTGTACTTGGCACGAGATCATGCCGGTACGCGAAACCTTTATTACGAGATTGCCGGCGAAGCCATCACCTGGGGTACGTATCTAGAGACGCTTCTCGTTGATGGATGTACGAGGGATCTCGACCAGGCATATGCGCTGCGCTACCTCACTGCGCAGCCTACCCGCGATTCCACGCCTTACCTGGGTATCCGATCCGTCAGCCCCGCTCACTATCTAAAGATCCGTGGTCAAGAGGTACAGCAGCGACCTCATTGGAGCTCGAAAACACGGGAAAGAATCCACTATCGAAACGATGAGGAATATGCCGATCACTTCCTGTCGCTGTTCAAACAGGCGGTCCTGCGGCGCACGGGTCCCGGCGCGCCGATCCTCGCTGAGTTGAGCGGAGGCATGGACTCCTCATCGATCGTGTGCGTATCCGATCACGTGCGTAATCAACCGGGGGCTTCATCTTCTGATTTGCTGGACACGGTATCGTATTACGACGACTCGGAACCGGATTGGAATGAGACCCCATTCTTTATCGCTGTGGAGCGGCAAAGAGCCAAGCAGGGTTTCCATATTGACGTTTCTCGCGCGGAGTACGGCTATGGAGTGCCAGACTCAGTGTATTTACAACCGGGAGCAGACGCATCAGCGCTATCGAGAGAGCAGGCATTCGAGGATCAGATCGAGGAAGGGAACTATCGGGTCATACTCTCTGGAATCGGAGGGGATGAGCTTCTGGGGGGACCGCCCAACCCTCTTCCAGAATTGGCGGATTACGCCTTCGGAGGACGTTTCTGGGCGCTATGGACGCAAGCGCTTTCGTGGAGCCTCGTTTCCAGATCGCCTCTCATCTACACTCTCGCGCACACAGCAGCCTTCATAGGAAAGCTCTATGTGTCGCGATTCCAGCAGTTCCATCACAACCCACCCTGGATTCTTAAATCCCGACTACCAAGTACCCGGTGCCTGGAGCCAGATGATTTACGCCACGTGGAATTCGGCCATTTGCCGTCTGCCCTGGACAATTGCGTTACCTGGTGGAACATGCTTGAGACTCTGCCGCATCGGTTTCCGACGGTGCTGTACCGCCGCGAGTATCGCTATCCGTACCTCGATCGCGATCTGGTGGATTACCTTCTGCGAGTACCGCGGAGCCGGCTACTCAAGCCTGGCCGCAGACGTTTCCTGATGCGTAACGCTTTGCGCGGTATCGTTCCAGTCGAGATTCTGGAAAGAAAAAGGAAAGCCTTCGTGGCTCGCAGCCTAAGGATCCGCTTCTCGCGCGATCGGGAGAGGATCGCATCGCTGTTCGCGAATTCTGCACTAAGCAAAGTCAACTTCGTCGATGTGGATCTGCTGCGGAGTGCCCTCATGGGAGCGAATACTCATCAGATCGAGATGTGGCTCGCTCCCATGCTTCGAGCTGTGCAATTCGAGTTGTGGCTCCGGAGAGAAGACTCCAATAAAACCTCCTGCGAATTTTCGCCGACTTCGAATCGGCCATCAGGCTCTGCGTGAGGAGTAGATCGTTCGATCTTTCTTCACGCAGATATTCCCCAAAGAAAGGAGAACAACATGACCAGGAAGTACGAAGCACCCAAACTCATTGAAGTCTTCGATGCCACCAAATCAATTCAGGGCGGCAAAGACGGCCCGAATGGGGATGCGCATACCGGGCCAATGCAGCCGGAAACCACACCGGCGTATCCGGCCGACGAATAACCTCTAAACCGGAAGGGTGGAACGATCGCGCGCTCGTTCCATCCCTCGGATCATGCCTCGTGAGAGGATCAAGGAAGCATCTTACGAAGCTTCTCCCATCGCGCCGATTCCTTCGCATCGATGTGCGCTTGACCCTCATTTAGCCAAAAGCGGAACCAATCTACGTTCCCTTGTTGCGAAGCGTACCTGTCGAGCGGAGCCTGAAGTATGTGTTGCCCGTCGGGAATGTAGATAAAATCGACCGGCTTGCCTTGCCGGGTCAAGAGAGAGTAAATCTCCCACTCGCCCAACGCGGATAGCTTTCCGATGGCTTCGATCCGGATCGGAGTCATAATCTTATCCAGATGGAAGCCCGGAGCACGTTCGACCCATTGCTGCAACCCCGGGCCGAACGGCTTGCCTCCATTTGCCGCCTTATCCTCCATCGCGGTCGAGGGCATGTTGGCTGCGAAGAGAATGTCTGAGACATACGATTGATCGACGCCATCGATCAGTGTGGCTGCCTTGAAACAATGAGGACAATCAATCAATGCGCTTTCGACATACCAGTGAGTTCTACTGAACCCAATGATTCCGACTCGCGCTTCATCAATCAACCCATCGGCTTTGAGATGTTCGATGGCCGATTTGAAGCCTGCTACCTCAAGCGCCGCTTCCTCCGTGGGGGGATAAGTAAAGCGGTCCGCGCGGTCCTCCATTTGCAGAACGATCATGCCTGCGGCTGCTAACGGTTGTGCCGCGAATCCCGTGGTGAAGGACCCGTCCGCAAGGAACTCTTTTTCGTTATAAAACCCGTGTGTCTGGATAACCAGTGGATAGCGGCACCCCGGCACGTAGTCGGGTGGAAGCACGAGACCGCCTCGCCAAACGTACCCACTCCTGTCTTTCCATCGGTAGACTCTCGCTTCGCCGAAGTGGATTCGCCGCACCTGAGGATTTGGGTCCAACAGCGGTTTGCTGGTGTGAGTGACGTTATCGGCTGCCCACAATTCTGGTGGCGAATCGAGATCTTGATGCAATGACAGGGTGAGCCTGTTTTCCTGTCTTGTGTCAGCCCTCTCCGTTTGCTGCGACCAAGCGCGCCCTGATTGCTGATAGAGCTCGGTATGGATGGCGCCATCTCTCAACCAATCCAGGCGCACCTCCTGGTCCGAGTCTTCGAACTCCGTGTGCCGTAAATACTCCTTTGGAAAGTGGGTGAAGGCGATGCAGGAGGCTCGTCTTTCGGCGATCTCATAGATTGCGGCGGCACACGGGTTGCGCAGGTCGGTATCCACATCGGAAGCCGACCTCTCAAGCGGCAGGTAAGTGCCGGTAAAGAGAATGCGCTTCTCATCTTTCGACCAAACGGCCTCGAAGGCGTCTCCGTTATTGCTCAAAAAGCTCGAGGGTGCCGCAACGAGGGGCTGAGACGTCTTTTTCTCAAGATCGAGGATGACGTATTGCCATGGCCAATTTCGCGATCTTCCTGATCGATCAAGATCTCGGAGAGAATCAGGTCGGAAGCTGAACATGGTGAGCGAGGTCTTGTAATTCGACCACGACTCGGGGATCTCTTCGACAGGCTGGGCAGCGATCAAGTACTTTCCATCCGGCGACAGAGCCAAATGAAAACTCCTGGCTCCATTTGGGAAATACCTCCCATGGTCTCCCATTACCTTCCATGTTTGCCCATTCCGACGAGTCCAAAGCTCATACGAAGGACCAACATTCTCGAGATCGGGATAGCGTTCCGGCTCCAGGAACTGAAACAGTGTGGTGCCGGTGATCACCGACGCTCTTGCGTTGATTGGCTGACCGATCGCATTACCCTTGTGATTCGCGATCTGAGATTCAACCACGTATGCGATGGTTCCGGACGACTCGCTGAAGCTCTGGACATCGACCTCGGGCTGCGGAGTCAAATCTGTCGCTGGCCTGTGACAGGTGACGCATATTCGATAAAGATGGCGTCGTCCCTGAGGCATCTCTACCAGCGCCAGAAGGGAAGCGGAATCGCTCGCCCATTGAACGCTGGTGATGAGCGACCCGTACGAGTTGCTCTGCAACGCTTCCGGCACCTTGGATCGAGTGAACAGCGGGTGCGGCATCGGCGGAACTCCACCCGGCTCCTGCAGATAGTTCCGCACTTGCCGGGACGAATACACCAGGACACGCGACTCCAACCGATTCGACGAGAGCATTCCTCTTGTTGTCACAACCACGAAGTAGCGGCCATCGGGCGACACCTTGCTCGTCGCCCCCGGATCTCTGGTATAGGGATCGCTGAAGGTGGTCATTTCAATCGACAAGGCCACCGAGAAGCGATGGTCTTTTTCCGTCTGAGCCTGCATCGCTCGGCAACACACACAGATTGGCAACAGCCACCATACGAGGCTTTTCATGGGTCGCAGTTATCCTTTGGTCAATCGAAGAATGGGTAGGGAGATGTGTAGAGCTTAACGATGGCGACTCAGAATCCCAGCTTGAGAGAAAACTGCATCGAGCGCGCTCCTCCTTGCTGGTAGAGGGAGCTCATGGAGGCGAGACTCGCGTTCAGCATCTTGATTGCTTCTCCGAACTGCAAGTCGGTCAGGGTCGGATCGATGTACCCGAAATTCGGCTGATTCAAGACATTGAAGGCTTCGGCGCGAAAGGACAGGTGAATATCTCCATGAATCGGAAAATCCCGTCGGATGGCGGTGTTGATCTGATGTGCTCCAAACCCGCGGACAAAGTTACGCGGCGCATTGCCCGTATCCGTACCGGTTGGCAGACTGAATGCAGCCGTTGTTTCCGCTACGTTGGGACCGCCATTCAGGATGCGGCCGCCGGGATATTGCGAGCCATAGAGATAGGCAGGTTTCGAAGAGTCGTAATTCACCGAGCCGTAGGAATAGGAACCGGTCGGATCGACGATGACGTTTCCGGTCAACGTGATGGGAAATGCCGACCTGACATTGAGGCGTCCGTCGACTCCCCAGCCGTTTGTGAACCATTTCAGTGCCGATCCTTGATTCGTGCGCGGAATGTCCCAACTGAGCGCCGCCTGGAGGTTGTGGCGCACGTCGAAATCGGCATTGCCATAGGTGAGTGGCAAAGAAGTGGTCGTCGAACCGAAGTCCAGAGCATGGGACCAGGTGTAAGAGCCGAGCACCTGAAGCCCTGCCACGACATTCCGTTGGAACTTAACCTGAAGCGCTTGATAATTGGAGGTGACGCCTTCCGGGTAGTAGTAGATGATTCCGAATAGCGGGTTGAACGAGTTTACGGAACGATATTGCTCTTGCAATAAACGGCGGCCATCCGAGCCAAGGTAAGAAATGGTGAGTGCCTGTGATCTGCCGAGGGCCTGATCAAGGCTAAGGTTCCACTGCAGAGAGTACGGCAGCTGCATATGCCGCGGATACGCATAGACGAAGCTATCCGTATAGGGCGCGCTCACAGCTGTCGTGAAGTCATAGTCTGAGGCAGCAAACGGCATTGTCGAATTGGCAGGAGTATTCGATGCCAAAAATCCAAGTCCCGAAAAGCCATAGGCGCCGACTTGATTTCCGGTATCAAAGAACACTCCTCCGCCAGTACGAACGACCGATTCCCATCCGGGAGCACTCCGTGCTTTCCAGGCCACACCGAGCCGAGGCGCGAAGTTGTACCACGATGTGTTCCATAAACGCGTTCCTCGAGGCGCCAACGTAAGAGAAGCCGGATCAAAGACGTTGCCTAGGACAGTGTACGGAGGGTGCCCATCCGCTGCGCCCGGCGCAGGGTTTATGTCCCACCGTACGCCTGTGGACACGGTGATCTCGGGTCTGATCTGCCATTCGTCCTGGATGAAAGCGGAGAACTCATTGAACGTCGGCCTCGCAGGATCGGTTTTGCGGAGAAACAGATAGGAAGTCTGACTCGCTGCTAAATCATTGGGACTGAAGAAATAGGGATAGACCGAGATCGCTGCAGGGCCGAGTGGGCTGGTGAGGTGACGTTCGTCCAAGCCCAGGCGTAGTTGATGCCGGCCCAGGGATATCGCAACCGCATCGGTGACGTTCCATTGTCGAAGGCTGTTTCCGCCCTTGTACGATTCGATGAATGCACTTCCCACTCCGCTGATGCTGATGTACGGGAAATAGCTGTAGGTGTCGTAGACTCCTGGCGCACCCACTTCGGTCTGCAAGTCAACAGGAACAGCTCCTCCGAAGGAATCGAGTCCAAAGAGCGCAACCGCCCGGCTCGCGGCGAAACCGATCCGGAAGTCATTGCTGATTCTTGTGCTGAAAGAGTTGTCCAATCCGGCGGTGAATGTCTCGCTGTTCTGTTGCGTCTGCCCAGGGGAAGACAGATTTCTGCTCGAGATGCTGGTTGGCGAGTAGCTATAGCGAAAGAACGCGGTGGCCTTGTCGGAGATGACACGGTCGAATCGTACACTCGTCGCATCGATGCTCGATGGCAATGAGTACGCCTCCACAAAGGAAGCAAGACCACTGAGATTTCCCGCGAGTTCGATCTCATTTCCCGTCGGCAGAGGAAAGGCGTTGAGAAGGGATCGCATGGCAGCATTCAAAGCCGGGTCCTGGCGCAGGGACAGCGAAGGCACATACTGCGCTGAAGCGTTCGTCGGCTGAACCAGTCGCAGCCCCTCATACGAGACAAAAAAGAAGCTCTTTGATCGGCCGTCGTAGAGACGTGGAAGAAGAATCGGACCACCCACTGTACCTCCGAAGTCGTTTTGACGAAGCGCTGGTTCGCGGATTCCGTAATAGTCATTGAACCAGTCGTTGGCGTCGAAGAAATCATTGCGGAGGTAGTCGAATATTGTTCCGTGCAGGGTATTCGTCCCGGACCGCGAGGAGAATGAGAACTGCCCACCCGGCATTCTTCCATATTCGGCAGAGTAGCTTGAACTGGAAACCCGAAATTCCTGAAGGGCATCGACCGAGATCAGATTCTGCGTTGTTCCCAACGCACTCGATGCGGCGATCGATCCTGTCTGTCCGAATCCACCGGTTCCATTGGCACTGCCTGCCCCGGTGTTGGCGGATAAGCCGTCGATCATGTAGTAATTCGACTCGGTACGCTGTCCATTGACGCTGAAGTCGCCCTGAGCCTGAACGCTTCCGCCCTGCTGTGGGCTCTGAGTGACAACTCCAGGAGTCAAAGAAATCAAGTCCTGGAAGCTTCGGCCATTGAGAGGAATATTCTTGACGAACTTCTGATCGACAACCGTACTGACGGAAGCATCCGTAGTGTTGATCAACGAAGAATCGGCGTCAACCGTCACACTTTCCGAGGTACTGCCGACCGGCAACACAAAATTCAGCGCCAACGCGCTTTGAACATTCAGAACGATATCCGCCTTGATGATGGTTCTGAACCCTGGCTTCGAAATCTGCACATGATAGTGTCCGGGCGGCAGGATGGGAACAACGTACATTCCCGAACCATTTGTCCTGGACGAATAAACGACCCCTGTCGCATCGTTTGCAATCTCAACGTCCGCACCCTGGATGAATTTGCCAGAGGGGTCCGTCACGCCACCACTGATCGTGGCGTTGGTGGATTGAGCAATGGCAATGGAAAAACTTAAAAACAAGAATAGGAGAATGAATCCATACTTCATGCGGCGCTCCGAAAGCTTGAGAGTGAATTGTGTCCACTCTGTCTACCGCCGGTGGTCCCAATGTGTACCAAAAGAAATTTGAAACCGATCAAGGGTGATTCGGTTGAATCTGTAAATATGCCCGCAGTAGCGGTTTGCCCGTGGGCCGATTGCTCCCGCCGGGCGGCTCTACGGTAACGAAAACCATATCTAATCTCGCAAGCGATTTCGCATCGTTGCAACGTAACACCCACCGTTTGTGCGTATCGTCTTGATAGAACAAACCAAGGCTTACGGGGGCAGGCCGGTCGCTGCCACTGCCCCAGACCTGGTAGGACACGTTCTGCTTACGACCTGCCTGACTGTCGAGGTCGAATCCGTAGAATACGAGCGAGCGATCCTTGGTATAGAAGATGCGTCCGAACTGCTTTGCGGTTTTCCCGCTCTCCGTTGTATCGAAGATGTCGGCGATGTAGAGATTCCGGGCTCCGATCAGATCGCGGATATCTCGATCGTGAGCCAGAAAGTCCTTGTCGAGGGCCAGCATTCGGTCCTTTTCGTTGAGAGCCACATCCTTCTCATCGAGGGAAGCCCTGAGTTCGTGGACCTGCGAGCCCAGTAACGCGATGCGATTTGCCTGTTCGGTCGCCTCTGTTCCGGTAGAGACCGCTCTCGTCCGCATGGACTCCATCTCAGCCTGCATCGCGAGGAGTTGCTGCTTCAATTGCTCTTTCTCTTGGTTCAGTTGTCCGCGCGCGGTTTGTTCGGAGTCCAACTGTTGCTCAACGCGGTCGAGCGCCCGATTGGCCTGCCTGACGCGATTCGCCGAGGCGTCCAGCTGTTGCCGGAGCTTTGCCGTCTCTGCCTGAGTGCGCTCGAGATCTTGCTGGGCTGCGCTATCGGGAGTCGTCGATACCGACTGGGCCGGCTGGTAGCGCGGAGGAGGCGCCCCGGAGCCTTGTGCTATCGAATGATTTCGCGCGCGAATGAAAAATATGCCGGTCAGGCCGGCTATCGCGAGGGCGCAGACGGCGATCAGCAAGCGCGAAGACCGCCCGACGAATCGTCGCGGTTCCGGACGCGTCTCTTGGGTAGAGGCAGAATCAAGCCGGCGCATCAGCCGCTGTTCGGCAGCGTCTAGCGAGGCGGCGGATTCTGCGGGAGCCTCTGTCGAATCCCACGCTACCACTGCGGCCATTGCCGGAATGACATCGGCATGAATCTTCTGATATTCGAGGAAGGTCTTTCGGCACGAGTCGCAGTAGGACATGTGGATTTGCAGCAGAGCCCACTCCTCATCGGAGATCTCGCCCGAGTAGTAAAGGGCACGGAGAGCTACAAATTCGTCATGGAGTTGAGGATTCACAGAGGCAGCTGTGCTCGCGAGCTGTTTTCGTACCAATTCTCTCACTCAGATGTGTTTGGGGGGAAAAGGTTGGAGCGAAGCCGCTCCAGGCCCCGATAGAAGTGATGCCGGACATTACCGAGCTTTTGGTGCGTCCTTTCGGCGATTTCTTTGAGGCTATAGCCTTCAAAGAAATGAAGTTCGAGAGTTTGCCTTTGGTCCTGAGTGAGTTGTCCGCGGAGGCGGTTCAGAAGATTCCGGGCAGTCAGCTCGTCGATCGATGACCGCGGACTCGGGCCGAACCGTTGTTCATCAAACTCCTGAGCGGTGTAGTGCTGCCGATGCGCCAGGTATGCCCTGCGGTTCATCGCCCGGTGGTAGGCGATCTGGATGATCCAGGTGGAGGCGCTGCCTTTGCTCGGATCGAAGAGTTTTGCCTTTTCGAACAAGTATACGAAGACCTCCTGACACAGGTCTTCTGCTTCGGATGCATCTCTTAAGATGCGCCGAGCTATATGCACCACGGGAGGGCGATAACGGCGAAATAACAATCCTAGCGCTTCCTTCGACCCAGATTGAACCTCGGCAAGCAGCGCGTCGTCGGATCGGATCTGGTGTGGTGCAACGACAGAGCGTTTTGGCTCACCATGGCTAATCTCCAAGTTCGAACAGGAGTCAGTGACCTCGCCGTCCACTAGGCGAGTTAGTGCACCTGGGAGCAATGCTGCACTATCGGATGTCACGCAGGCCTCGGTACGTCATCAAGCATGCAGAAGGTTGTTTGAGCGGGGTGTTCAACAAATCAGAATAGGGAATCAGTGAACGTATTAAACAAGCACTATAGTGCTTGTCCATGTCGGCACTATAGTGCCTCTACGAATCGACCGTCAAGTTCCAATATGAGGAATGGCCCATCGCGGAGCGCCGGAAGGACTCACGCTCGAACAAGCGATCGGCCGAATACTGCGCAAAGAGCGATTAGATCGAGGGCTAAAGCAGGTCGAGGTAGCGGCAGCGACAAACTTTGGAGTGCGTACTATCCGAACAATGGAATATGGCAAGCAGAGCATGACAATTAGATCGCTTGATGCCCTCTCGTTGTTCTTTGAATTGCCTGTAGAAGAAGTGATTATTCGAGCAAAGCGACTTCGAGACAATCTGTTGTAGCTCAGATCCTCCTGCGACGCTATAAGGCACTATAGTGCCTTATAGCGTCGCAGGAGTTAGACAAGATTAGCTTGTGGCTAACGGCGGCAAGAAACCGAGAACGCTTGAAGAAGCGTGCGGTCGAATCATAGTCCATCATCGGGATAGACTCGGTCTATCGCAGATGGATCTTGCCGTGGCGACTGGGTACAGCCTGCGCTATGTCGGTGATGTCGAACGCGGAACAAAGAGTGCCACGTTGCGAACCATGAATGATATGGCTACGTTGTTTGATATTCCCGTGAGCGCCCTGATTCGCGAGGCCGAAGCACTTTCAATGTCCAAGAAGCGCGAAAGCACAACGCCACTTCCAGGGCAAAGACGCTCTTTGAAGCGATGATACTAAAGCCTGCTCAGGAACACCGATTGCCGTACAGTTTAGTGACCGTGCTGGTGTCGATCAGCGAGATAGGTTATTCGGAGGACTTTGGATGCGAGGTTCCGCCAACGAATGCTTGACTCCCCCTTGTTCGGATCGAAGCACTGTTAAGCCGTTGCTTTTAGGGTTTCCTTTCCGGAGGATCCGCTTTAGCCTTTTGACCAAGACAGGAATCGTTTTGGGGTAGCGCTGCTTGTGATAGATGATGGCTGTATCTACTGTCCAATTCACGCCAGTGAGATACCGCGTTGTCAAACCTTCCTCCAGCGAGGTTCCTTCGCGCATCAGGGCGAGGCCGTGTCCTTCTTTAACTAGAGTCTGCATCTCAGATGGATGGGATGCGCAAGAGTATCCGTCTAACGTCACGCCCGCGTCGCTCAGTAATTCGAGCAACCGTAGATGTGCGTCAGGGTGGCGTTGAGGGTGGTAAATCACAGTTAGATTGCCCCGCAAGTCGGAAACCTGAAGTACCGGTTTGGCCGCAAGCGGATGATCCCTGCGAAGGCAGACTACGATTTTGTCTCCGCGCAGTTCCACGATATGAAAATCGGGATGGGTGAACGGTAAGGTAATCATGGCGGCGTCGACTGTGCCGTCAAGGATCTCTTTCGCCAATAGCACCGCATCTCCATGGGTGGGCCGGACGGCGATTCGCGGGAGCAGTTCCTTGTGCAGCGCACAGAAGTTGCGGAATAGATCTTGATCGACAAGCGGGGTTGAGCCGAATCGCACTATTCCAATTTCGCCCCGCTCGATGGCGACCAGAGCGTCGATGACCTCCTCACGAACCTCAAGTACCAATCGGGCCAGGGTAATGAACGCAATGCCAGTTTCCGTGGGCCGAATCTGTCCATTTTTCAACTTGCGAAAGAGACACACGGATGCATGATCCTGAAACCGTCTCGCCTGAACGGTGAGATTCGGCTGCGAGGTGTGCAGCTCTTCTGCGGCGATGCGAAATCCGCCCTTCTCCAGGACCTTTTGCAGATACAAAAAATGACGGAATTCTGCCCAATCGTACATGACCCTCCTCTTGGATAAGCAAGAGTGATGGGAGTCGACGTGGGGAGAACATCGTGCCTTCTCCTGTGCAAATCTTGCCGCACACTCCTCCCAGATGCAACCTCCGGCACTCGATTTGGCCAAAATTACGCCGAGAGAGACTCAAATGGTTGTTGACAGGACACAGCAAACGATGCGGGCTTCGCTTGCCCGCATTCGGTGCGAAACCGGGACTCAAAGCGCCCGAAGATCTTCGAACCAAGACCAATGGTTCTCACGATGGGACTGCATCAGATCCCAGGTAATTGCAACAAACTGGTCGAGTTCAATCCGGCCGATAGCTCCTGTTTATCGGCCGATAATTGGGAAGTATTGGACACATCGGAGTAAACAAGGGACGCTAGGCCCAATGCGATTTTCGTTGCTGCTCGTTGCATCGATACGAGGCACATTATGGGCAACACCGCTAGTTCATCGACGTCAAGATCCCTTTATTCCGATCGAGAGGCCTTGGCAATTGTAGCGCAAGCCAAAGTGATGTCTGGAAACAAGCTAGAACAGCTTGTCGTACGTCTGCAGCGCCACTCCGGTCAACCAAAGGAGGCATGCTGGCGGTTTGTTATTCAGTACGGTCTCAAAGGACGGACTGATCACCGTCGATGGAGCGAGGAAGAGTTCGAGATGCTGCGAGAAGGACTCGTCAAGTTCTCACTCGAAGAGATGGCGGTAAAGCTTCATCGCACTCCCAAAGCAGTGCGCGGCAAACTTCTGCGCGAGGGTTACAACCTGCGTGAGATCCGCTGCGATCTTTTCTCGGTTGATGGTCTCGCGTGTGCAATTCGAGTTCGGCGTTCGCAGGTTCTCTCCTGGATTGAACTGGGATGGCTGCCGGCCACAGTAAGAAAATGCGGCCAGAGAAATCGTTACACCATAACGCCCGAAGCGCTTGCTTTTCTTTACAGGAACCACCTTCAGGATGCGCTTAAGCGCGGACTTTCGAACCAGTCTCTTTTCGAGGCTTACGTGCAGTATTGCTACTCTCCAAAACACACGGTCGGCGAGCAACTCCTCACTGTACGACGTGACAAGCGAGAGCGAGCCGCATTCGAACAGTCGCAGCACCATCTTGGGGGCACCGACGACGGAGAGGAGGAGCAAGATGCGGATAATGAACAGGACGCAGAGCCAGAAGATCGATACAGCATTGCCATCTGACGTGCCGTGTCAGCGGAATGTCAACCCGGCACTCGACTGCGCTCACAGGTCAGAGGTTTCTCAAGCGGCGATTCCGGTTCGCAATGGCAGACGAATTTGCACGCTTTGTGGAACTGACATGGGCTTCCGCTTTGTTGGGCCGATGAGGATGCCAGAGTTCATTCTGAGTTGTCTTTGTATCCTGTTGTGGATCGCGGTTGTCGCGTTTCTCGGATATCTTCTAGTCTTAAGAGTCGAACGCGGCTTCGAACATCTCTTCGGTGGTTGGATGTGGCATGAACCGGTTGATGACTGGAATCTTTAAGTCAATCTTGAGTAACAAGTCTTTGTAGATAACAGGCAACAGCCGAACCCGGGTTGCTACTGCGTATGGCTTACGATCTGATACGTCCGTCATCCATCACGAAACATGTCTAGCGACAAGCCGGGGAGAAAGCGATGTTGCAAACTTCGTTGCAGGCCGTCGCAACCGCAAATCCTTTCAGTTCAATCTTTCCCTGCAACCATCGCTCAGAGGTTTTTCCCGCTTAAATATCCAAGCCCCTCTGACAGCAATCCGCTCTTTAACAGGGAGAAGTATATGGTGCTCGAAAGGCTCAGCGAGGAAGGTTCCTTAAGCAAGGACACATTGGGCGGTATTAGTCTTCAACAATCCGATGCATGCGGACTCGTCATTTGGAAGTAGGAACACATGCGCATGTTCGCATTGAGAACGCTGGTGAGAAGATTCCGAAAACCCCTCTTCTGCTCAGCCCCACACGACCTTTGAATTCTTGACGTTGGCTCCTCCCGATTACGGGGGTTCGCGTGCAGGGATGTCTGTCCGTGAAAAGAGTTCGCCAAAGTACACTGGCCGTTGCCGTTCTTTTGCTGCTCTCCTGCGCATCTCCCGCGTCGCTCCTGTGGGCGCAGGCGACCGAACCCGCGCTCGGTGAATTGAGAGGGGTCGTCGTCGATCCATCCGGAGCGGTGGTACAAGGCGTTGCGATCGTCCTCTCTTCCCCCGCCGGAAAGAAGATGACCACTCAATCGAACGGACTGGGGCAGTTCAATATCTCCAGCCTTCGTCGGGGTGTCTATGTGCATGACGCAATGGCGCATGGTTTTGCGCCATACCATTTCGGAAGCCTGACGATCGCGTTGGGCAGGACGAGCGCGCTGACGATCCGGCTCGCCATCAAAGTCGAGGAACAGGTCCAGGTGGATGCAGAAACTCATCGTGTCAGCACCGATCACGCTTGTGGCCGCCACATCGATCGCGTTGCTTTGCGCAATCGGCGTGTACTTCGTTCTCAATTCTGAAGTCTGGTTCGATTGGGGGAGGGCTCTTGAGGTGCGTTCATGACCGCGGACCTTTTGTTTAGCCGCACGTTCAATTGGCGTCGGAGATAGTTACGCTGGCGAGATGGCGGGAACCCCGAAGTCGTGAAGTGATGAGGTATTGACAGCCGAATCTACTAGTCCGCACAATTTATGCTGGCAAGTTGGCGGCATGCGGCTGGCGGCATTGTCTCTTCAGTCCGCAGCCGCCAGGAATCCCCTTTGATTTCTGCATTGGCCCCCGGAATCATCTGAACTAGATTTGGGCCCTCGACACCGCCGACCAGCCTCCGAAAGAAACAAATGAGAATAAGAGGCCCAGAATCAGGGTGGAGGCGGCAATTACGAGGGATTCTGGAAGGCCGGGCTTTGCTGCCGTGAGCAGAATAGTTCCTATGACGATCCAGATTCTCATGCTCAGCGAGATTTTGAGAAACGCTGACCGCCTCATAGCTTTCCATTCTGACGGATTCATCTGCTCGCGTTCGGCGTTTCTGCGAATTGCGCGCATGCGCTGGCCGGTAATTGCGCCGCAGAGTGCGAAGAGGGCAATCTCAAGCACTGCGACCCGTGGCCAGGCAAACGCCCAGGAATGCAGGCTTTCGGTAAGGTAGGCGCCTGTAACGTAGATGATGACTAACGAACTGATCGCTCCAATGGCTACGGGCTGCATTGTCCCGATCCAGGGCCGAACATCGGCCGGATACGTAGCTCGTCGAAGCTGGAGCAGTATCCAAGCTTCCAGAGTCAATGCAGCGGTAAGGACAAGGACCGCGATCGCATGGACAAAGAGAACTGCTGTATAAAGATTCATTCGCTACTCCCTCGCAGTGGTTGTCTCGGTAAATTCGAGCATCGTCCTCGCCGCGACGTTTCGCCCGCCTGTCTGCGTGCCAGGCTTACCATCTGACAGGCGAGTGCACCTATGGTCGGCGGCGAAAGAAGAAAGCTAATTGAAGTCACCGGTTGTGCGAACCTCTTCATAAATGCCCGCTGTAGACGATTCAACGAAGGTGCGCAGCAGGGCGATCTGCTGCTGTAGAGCCTCGCTCCGGTGATACTCGTGTTGGGCCTCGGCTGACTCGTACTGAGTCACCCGGGCCGCTGACTTGCCATCTGGACTTTTGTACAAGCGACTGCCAATAAGACCCTTTGGTAGAGTTGCCGACGCAACGAAGCTGCGGTCAGCCTCGAAGAATTCGTCGATCTTGTCGGATTTGATCGAAATGAAATTGATTTGTGTTACGGGTTTCATGCCCTTCCTCCTGGATTGGATTGGATGATTGAGTCAAAGGCGTGACCAGACCGCTGAAACGCCGTGGCGGAGAGTTTGGAAGTTAGCCGTAGGCATTTCAGATGGAATGCCCAAAGCGCATGATCATGCGTGCGCCCTCTTCGTGTATGCGATACCTACGACCCGCCGCATGTGTCGGGGTTGCTCGACCTCATCGAGCATGAAATGAGCGACGTCCGCCCGGCTTACTGTCGCATTTACTCCCGAGCCTGATGGCAGATGATTGTCAGCGACGCCGTAACGCTCAGTCCGGGCTCCGTTGGTCAGGCGTGGTGGACGCACGATCGTCCAGTCGAGAGCGCTCGCAGTTACCACTCTTTCCATCTGGACGGAGTCGATGGCGACGTTGCGCAGCAGCGTATTGCGCAGGATAGAACCGAGCAATCCACTTTCCTTAAACAGCATCGCTACCCCGACAATTACCAAGCGGTGGATGCCCGCCGTGCGCATCGCAGTCACGGTTGCCCGCGCGCTATCACCGGTAATTGTGGATGGTCCCAGCCCCCGTGAGCCGATCGCTGAAAGCACCGCATCGTGGCCGGTAAAGGCCGCGGCCATAGCGTCCACGTTGCAGACGCTACCCTCGACGACGGTTAGGTCGTCCTGCGACGCGCCGAGCTTTTCCGGCGACCTCACGAAAGCCGTTACTCTGTGACGACGCTTCAAGGCCTCGTTCACGATTTCCTGCCCAACACCGCCGGTGGCTCCGAGGATAAGTAGTCGCATCGATCTGCGATCTGTCGCAACCATGGTTCAACTCCTCAAACAGGCCCTCAATTGCCACGCAGATGCACTAGCTGTTTCGGCTCCTGTTGCCTATATTGACTAGAGATGACTCTAATGAATAAAGGTTGCTAGAATTTTTGCAGATGGTGGAATCTAAGAAGCGCCGTTACAAATCAACGACTCGCGAGCGTCAGGCGCATGAAACCCGCGAGCGCATCGTGGAGGCCACGCGGCGACTTCTCGAATCCGAAGGCTATGCCGGAATGACGATCGAAGCAGTAGCGCGGCAAGCCGAGGTGTCAGCGCAGACCGTCTATGCCGTCTTTGGGTCGAAGACGGGCATCCTCGCCGAGCTCCTTAATCAAGTTACTTTTGGGGCTGACTACGAGGACACAGTCCGGCAAACTATGGAGGAAAGAGACCCGGAAAGCCGCCTGCGGGGCGCGGCCCGCATCGCCCGGCAAATTCACGATGCGCAGCGGGCCGGCTTTGACCTTCTGCGCGGCGCAGGCGTGGTTGCGCCGGAACTGGCGCGACTGGAACAGGAGCGGGAGTGCATTCGCTACGAGAGGCAGGAACTGATGATCGCTTCTCTCCGTAAAGCGAAAAGGCTTCGTAGGGAACTCAGTTACCGCACTGCCAGGGACATCTTTTGGATGCTGACTGGCAGCGATGTATACCGGATGCTTGTGCGAGAGCGTGGATGGAGCTCGCAAAACTACCAGGACTGGCTGGCCGATACTCTTGTCCGCTCGCTGCTTAAAGTAGGAGATGGCGTCCCGTAAACGGACTCGGTGTCGCTACCTGCCAATGGTCGTAAATGAGAGCAAGATCGCCAATGCATTGACCGACAAAGAACTCCGGCAGCTATTGCGTCAGCGCAATCGGGGACGAAGCAAAGAGGTACATCCAACCCCGGGGCCGGTCAACAGCGCATCGAGCGAGCTCTCCGCGCATGGCGATTGAGCGAGGCTAAGCGTCGGATGGTTCTCGCATTTCGAATCTTCAGCGATCGAGCTCTAGTCAGTATGGCCTCGAACGCACCGAGGAATGAAGCCGAGTTACTGGCTGTGCAGGGTATCGAGGCTGGCATTGTTAAGAAATATGGAGCACAGATCTTTCGACTGGTTAAGGGTACGTCCTAGCCTTGATCAGGACTGGTGCCCACGGTGACGGACCGCCAATGCTTCGCGGCCCAGACTAAGCAAGTAAGGCAATCAACCCCCGACCGATTCAGTTGAATCTCCTTCATTAGGTTTTGATTTCTAAACTAAGCCAGGAGAGAAGAGCTACTCCCTGACCGATGGCAACGGGCTGATGCTTGTCATCTCACCATCCGGTTCGAAGCTCTGGCGGTTCAAGTACAGGATCAATGGGATTCAAAGGAAGATGGCCTTTGGTGCATTCCCGGTTATCACGCGTGCTGAGGCCAGGGTTCTTCATCTCGATGCGAGGAAGAAAGTAGCTGAAGGCGTTGACCCGATGGGTAAGGAACAGCCAGAGCGGAGCACAACCCTCAGCACCGCTGATGTAGCTAATCAGTGGTACGAGCACTGGAAGGTAGGAAAAGCTCTCTTACTGGCCAGTCCAGGTGAGGCGATGATGCACCCGACACGGCGAGGAGAGGCAAGACCGATCAATGGCGCTTTGAACAGACCCAGGACGAAGCTCGGCTTGGAACTGTCCGCATGGATCGCCATCGTTTTCGTGACGGTCACGGTTTTCCTCGCCGCCTTCCGATGGCTCGCAATTCTTACCTTTCCTGCGTTGGCGATTGGTGCGTGGCTCGTCGTTCGGAAGCACCCCAAGATGTTTCAACTCTGGGCTCTCAGCCTAAAATAGGGGAGCTACTATGACCCGCGCAAATAGCGCACCCTGGTTTACCAAAGCGGGAGCTGCGAACAGCATCGTGCCGCTCTCTCATTTTGTTGGCCCGAATATCTTCGCCATCAAGGGCGGGGGTTATGGATGCTTGTTTTCGTTGGAAGGGTGGAGCCCGAAAGGTGCACGGACGACGACCTGCATGCAAGGGTACGTGACATCGAAGCTTCGTTACGTGGATTGCCGCCGAATGCCTGTCTCTACCAATACACACAGGGTCGCACCGGATACGCGTTGCCACCATGGTTCTCAACGACGGGTGCCCCGTAGAGAACGATCTGGGTAAGGCGGAACGCGTGGTTCTTAGCTGCCTGGGGCGCTCGTATTGACTGTCCTGGTCAAGATCGGCCATCATCCGGATGCACCAATTCACGGCCGCCCTTCTGTTCCGCCGACTTCAGGATTCGTGCAATCGCTTCCGAGAGCTTTTCGCATTTACCGGTTTCCACCGTTAATTGCTTGCGCCCTTTTGTTTTCACGCGATAAAACCTTCCCCGGCGATTGTTTTCTGACCTTCCTTCCTCCGCCACAATCCATTTCCTGCGGATCAAACGGTGCAGCGCAGGGTAGACGGTCCCATTTCCTACCGCGAGAACGTCTGTTGTGCTGTATTCAATACATTTCGCGATGGCGTGGCCGTGTCTCGGCCGTAGGAGTAGCGTGCGCAGAATCAACAGGTCCAAAGTGTCCTGAAGAAGTTCGATACGTTCGACGTCTCTGGTAGACATACTACTTTCGAAGATCCGCCCATTGCGTAAGGACAAAGGCACCCTTCTCGACTCGAATGGATTGCGGAATGGCTCGGCTGCCCGATGAAACGTTATAAGCGGGCATCGTACCTGCTCCAGTCGCTCTTGCGCTAATGGCTCCATTGAGAAGCTTGCCATCGCGAAGCTTGAGATTGACGCTTAGAACATAAGGCCGGCGTGCTGCTTCCGGCAGATCGATGTCGCCTTTGAACACTCCATAAAGCGTGCCGTCTTGAAACGAAACCTGGTCAAGAATGGTTCCGAACTGATTACCGAGGTTTGCGCGGATCTCGCCGGACGGAAATACTTCGAGATGAAAAGGTGTTGAAGAGCGATAGGTCTGAACTGTGCCACTCCATTTGCCTATCAGGTCTGGCGGGGGAATAAATGCTGGCTCGGGTGCTGCAGCCGGAGAAAGCTTCCAGTTCGCTACGAGTTTCAGAGTGATTTGATCGGCGATGTTGTTTGCCAGCCGGTCATCCGAGTTAGAAAGGACTACGATGACAAGGTTTTGCGCGGGAACAAGGCGCAACCATGTGGAGACCCCAGGCATTCCTCCACTGTGGCTGACGATTGTGATCCCATTCCTCGTGTCACTTTGCCAACCTATTCCATACCCAGCGCCAGGGGAAAAGAAGATTGATGGCCTCTGCATGGCGTCTATCAGAGCATCCGGTAAAATCGCGGATTGGCTCGGAAGATGTGCTTTGAGGCTGAACATCCCAAAGAGCGCCATGTCATGCGCACTGGAATAGATTTCTGACGCGCCCGGGTGATCAGTGTCGTAGTAGACAATCGGAGTTGCATCTTTGCCATCGTAGCGAATTGCCTCGTACTGGGCGAGAGCCGGGTCGTTCCCAACGGCAGAGCGCGTCATCCCGAGTTTGAGAAAGACTTCCTGGCGCATATAGTCGGCGAAAGATTTCCCGGAAACGCGGCAGATGATGTCGCTGAGCACACCATAACCAAGATTGGAGTATTGAAATTGCTCGCCCGGCAAGGTGATCAGATTGCCGAAGCGAAGAATCGTCTCATCAAAGGACGGAGCCCGCCAGGACTCATTGCGATAAAAGAACTGAAAGTGCTCGGGAAGTCCTGACGAATGATTTGCGACTCGCCTAACCGTGGCATCGTCTACATTGCCTATTCGCGCTCGAATTTTCGCATCTCCAAGATAGTCGTTGACCGGCTTGTCCAGATCGATCTTGCCAGCGGCGGTCAGGGTCATGAGCGCAGTAGCCGTGAGCGGTTTTGAGATAGATGCGAGCGAATACATGGTATTCGCGTCCGCCGGAATGAGCTTTTCACGATCAGCCCAGCCGAAGCCTTGCTCCCAAATGATGTGGTCTCCTTGTGCCACTGCAACAGCAATCGAGGGTACGTTCCGTTGCTGCATTTGGCTAAGGATTGAGGCGCGTATGGACTCGAACTGATCCTGAGCGAAACAGAAGGGCATGAATGCACAGCAGACGAATAGAGCAAGAGTCGGTAGTTGTCGCACGAAACCCCTCCATGGGCTGATCGGACATGCTCGCAGCGTATTTTTTGTCATGGTGAACATTCGATCCTCGATAGAACCGGATAACAGGCATTCGACTTTTAGCTATTACGGGTCACAATATCGCGCGAATTGTTGTGCAGTTCATTTCGGCGATTTGCGCAGAGTCTCTAGCGCGGTGGATGTACGTGCCGTGATCGCAATTGCTTCTGGAGCAGGCGAGGTCGAGTAAAAGCGGTCAGTGTGAGACAGTAGCTGCATACACCGGATCGGAGGAGAGCACATGGATGATCTCTCCAATGACTTTGGAGCCGTTTTCGCCATTAGTGAAAACAACGGCACCAGTAAGCTTGGAAGGGATAAAGAAAGCATGGGTGTTCACTCCCGTGTCGGAACCGGAGTGATCGACTATGGTGACGCCGTTGTGGACGATAACCTGCCAGCCGAGACCCATTCCGGCGGAGATGTGGCAGGCAGTGCCGGGCGTCTCGTGTGTGCAGGCCTGCTCACGTGCGTCCTCCGAGGTCCAGTCGCGGGTAATGATCAGGCGCTCGGCAGCAATGGCCGGGCTGATGCCTTCGTTGCGCATTACGCTGGCGACGAAGTGCCCATAGTCAGTAATAGTCGTTTCGACCAGGTCGGCAGCATTCCAGGTGGAAGTAAGCGCCGGTGGCAGGAAGCCACTGTTCGTGTAGGGCTGGGCGAGGCGGCCGTTAAACCAATTCTGGCTGGTGAATGAGGTGTCCTTCATGCCCATGGGGCCGAACACCTCGTTCTGTGCGAGCTGATCGAACGGCTGTCCAGTCTTGTTCTGCGCAAACCTAGCTAGGTAGAAAAAACCTTCGCCCGAATAGCCGCTCTGCGTACCTGGCTTGAACTTGAATGTCAGGATGCCGTTTGTCATTCTGCGCCAATTGGCGAAGCCGGTCTGATGCGAGAGGCAGAGACGCGGGGTAAGGAGCTTGCTCCAGGGATTGTTCTTGATGTCGGGGTCGACCCAATAGGGGTAGATGGGTTCGTCTAGTTGAAGTTTGTTTTGGGAGGCCATGCGCAGGATGGTTTCAGCGACGATGGGCTTGGTGAGCGAGGCGATGTTGTAAAGGGTCTTGTCTGTAGCAGGGACACCCGGGCTCTGCTCGCCGATGACAACTGTCCAAGCAAGCCGGCCGTTCGCGATGTAAGCGACAGAAGCGCTGGGTACGTTGTATTGCTTGAGCCACCCGGGAAGATCGTGACTGATTCTTGCGCGGAGTGCGGCTTGTGTCGGTTGCTCGGATTGCGCTAAGAGCCGTGTGGACGAATCAATAATCGACCCAAGAGCGAGAACGACGAGTAAGAGCTTGAACAGATTTTGCATGGTTTCCTTCTAACGGCGCCATGATTCGAAGACCGTTGTGCGCAAGTAATCTGAAACATTCTGGAAAAGAGGGGGAAGAACTGAACAACATTCTTCCCCCTTTTCAGGAGCTCAAAGAATGCGGAGACCGCATGAACGAGATATTCTTCGACCCAACAGAACATGCTGCATTTGATCAAACGTCGCGAACGGATGAAAGCAAACGGTTTCATTCCTCACGCAAAGCTGCCACAGGATGTATATTCGCAGCGCGCAGTGCCGGCATAAAGCTTGCAGCTACGCCAACCACAGCGATACCAGCGATTGCAGCCGCCAGCGTGCCGGGATCTCTCGGCTTTAGCCCATACAACATCGCGGCTGCCGCGTTTCCGGATGCGATTGTCATCGCCGTGCCGGTGAGCACACCGATGGATATCAGAATTGCGGCGTCCCCTAAGACCATTCGTACAATGCGGGTTCGATCGGCTCCCAGCGCCATGCGCACGCCGATCTCGTTTCTGCGTTGGAGGACGACATAGGAGATCACACCATAGATGCCGATTACCGCCAAGATCGTCGCCAGTGCACCAAAGAAGCCCGACAGCGTGGCCATCAGACGCTCGCGCAGGAGGCCCTCGCGAATTTGCGTCTTTAAGACCGTATAGCCGATCTCCATCGAGGGATTGATTTGATTTGCCGCTCTGTTGATGGATGGAATCAGCGAATCCAGAGATTCTTCCGATCGAATCACTAACGTCGAGCGTTGTTCAGGACCATTCGACTGCGTGAACGATACATAGACCGTCGGTGGCGGGTCTTCGCGCATATCGTGGAATTTGGAATCCTTCACCATGCCCACAATCTCGTATGGCTTGGCGGGCGCGTCGGAATCGTGGAACACCTTGCCGACCGGATTGGCTCCCCCGTAAAATTTGCGCGCGAATGCTTGGTTTACGATCGCCTTGCGCGGCGCAGCCGGCAGATCTGTATGATCGAAATCCCGCCCCGCAAGCAGCGGAGTTTCCATCGTTTGAAAGTACCCGGGACTAATGCGGTTTAAGGTCACGTCTTGCTGCTCAGCTCCGCCAGGAATATCGATGTTGCTGTCCCATCCGCTCTGGCTCATGGGAATCATCTGAACCTCCGCGGCAGAATTTATACCGGGAATGGCTTCGATACGCGAAAGTAACGCCTGCTTGAAGATCATCTGGTTCTTAGGGGGTAGCATCAGCGCTGCGAACTCGAAGTCAGCGATGAGAATATGGTCCTGTTGAAAGCCTGCGTTCAACGTGACAATGTTCCGGAAGCTGCGTACGAACAAGAGGGCCGCGGTTAGCAATACAAGAGATAGCGCGACCTGGGAGATAACGAATATTCGCCGCAGCAGAAAATGATTTCGGCCGGCAGTTGTCCCACGTGCACCTGCTTTCAGCGCTACGCCCGGTTCGGTCTGCGACGCCTGGATCGCAGGAGCGAGCCCAAACAAGATGCACGTCAGAATCGCCAAGCCGGCGACGAAGCCGAGCACACGCCAGTCGGGAGTCAGTTCCACAAAGACCGGGTTTTGCTGAGTGCTTAAGAATGCGACCAGCGCACGGCTCATGATCTGTGCCAAGCCAACGCCTGCCAACATTCCCAGCGTGGCAAGTAACAAACTTTCTGCCAGCAATTGGCGGATCAACCTCTTTCGCGAGGCGCCGAGCGTCAGCCGTAACGCCATCTCGCGCTGTCTCGCGCTGGCCCGGGCAAGCATCAGGTTAGCCAGGTTTGCGCAGGCAATCAGCAGAACCAATCCCGACATCGCCAACAATATCCACAGCGGAGAATCATAGTCTTTGCGCAGGGCGGAGACTCCAGTGGCTGAGGGCAGCGCACCCAGGTGGAACGTGAGATAGTCCTTCTTCGCAGCTGCGTCGTAACCCGCAGGCAAGGTTGCGGCGAAGATTCCGGGCGAGATCGCATCGAGTTGCGAAGAAGCTCGCTCGAGAGTCCAACCTGGCTTCAGCCGGCCGATGGCCGCGAGCCACCAGACGGCCGGACTGTCCATCAGGGAGGGTCTGTTGGGATTCGTCGAAAAGACCGGCTCACTGCAGAGGGGAAGGGCAGCATCAAAGTTCTGTCCGACCTCCAGACCATAGAAGCTTGCCGGCGTAATCCCGATGATTTGAAACGGATGGCCGTTGAGCAGGAGTTTGCCGCCCACCACGCCAGGCCGGCCTCCAAACTCGCGTTGCCAGAAAGGGTAACTCAATACAGCACCTTGCACGCCGCATCCGCGGTAATCGTCAGCGGGTGAGATCAAACGGCCCGCAAAGGGTTGTATCTCCAAAACATGAAAGAAATCTCCGCTCACCAGCAGAGCGTTGGCGTAATGAGCCTCTCCGCCCGCTCCGACATTTATGCGGGTGTCAGCCCACGCCGCGATCGCGGAGAAACCCTGTTGCCTGTCATGCACGGACTTCCACAGATCACCCGTCAGGTCTGAGTTCGATGAATAGAAATCTCCGCTACAGCAGTGGGGCGAGTTCACAATGGCCACCCTGGCAAGCTGCTCTGGTTTCTTTACCGGTAGCATTCTGAGTCGAACCGCGTCCAGAAGTTGAAAGATAGTGGTGTTGGCACCAATTCCCAGGGCCAGCGAAAGAATCGCGACAATGGCAAAGCCTGGGCTTCTCGAGAGCAGGCGGGCGCCATACTGCAAATCATTCCATATGCCAGCCAGCAGCCTCTCCTGTTTTTCCCTGCCAATAGGGATAGGCACCGACGTCTCGCGCAGGGTCGCTTTCAATCCGGCCACTAGTTTGCCGTCCGTCAGATCCTGCTTCAGAATTTGACGGGCTTGCTCCTCGCTGACGCCCGAGATCAGCAAGTCTTCGTAACGATCACTAAGGTGCTGGCCCAGTTCTTCTACGACCTCTGCTTCGCGCGCTGCCGAAAGATTCAGTGGAGTGATTGCTTTCTCGATCTCCTTGGACCAGTCATGCATTCTCGGCCTCCGTGATCAGGCGGATCGCATTCACCAGATTGGCCCAGGTAGAACGCTGCGCTTCGAGCATCTTCTTGCCCTTCGATGTCAGCTTGTAGTAGCGGCGGCGGCGTTGGCCCGCCTTTTCGACCCAGCGCCCCTCGATCAGGCCGCGATCCTCAAGGCGGTACAACAGCGGATAGAACGAAGCAACGTTATACTTCAACATTCCTCCTGACCGCTCCTCAATCAGCTTGCCGATCTCGTAACCGTGGCGCGCACGGTGCTCAATTAGGGAAAGGATCAGCAGTTCTGCGCTGCCCTTCTTTAATTCCCGGTCGATAGCCATCATAGCGATATGTTTCATTGCGATATATTGCAACCGAACATGAACACTGTCAAGGCCTTTCTTTGAAGGCATCGAGTGGTGTCCGTCCACGAACAGTTTTGATCGAAAACGAACAGTCTACTTCGATTCCAGAGCCTCGGTTCGCGTGCTTCTTTGTAACTACAAAGAAGTAGCACTCCGCGCGCCAAGTGGTGCTTTGCGTGCCTGCAAGGGGCAGGAGCACGTTAGAATGCAAGACTTCTCGACAAATCTCTTCTGTACTGTCCGAGCCGTTGTTCGGCTCGTGGTTCTTGGAGTTATGATCGCCGTTTCAATCCCGGCGCCTCTAGCTAAAGCCCAAATAACATCTGACATGCCCAATCGGATCGCCGCGCCAAATCAGCTCACGAAAACGCTGTCGATTTTCCGGCTCAATATGCAGGACAAAATCACTAAGGCGGCGGAGATGATGCCGGAGTTAAAATACAGCTACCGGCCCACCAAGGACGTCCGATCGTTCGGAGAGAGATCGTGACTCATATAGCGGACATCTCTTACTACTTGTGTTCGAAAATGAAGGGTGAAGCGCCCCCGCCTATGGCAAGCGGAAAGACTTCGAAGGCCGAAATCTCCGCCTACTTAAAAGCCTCGTTCCAGTACAGTGATGCGGCGTTCTCCGGATTCACGGATGACCACCTTAATGACTCAGCGGGCTTCTGGGGTCACGAGACGAACAAGATGTTCATTCTCACCCAACTCGGAAATCATGACGCCTTGCACTATGGCAATCTGGTGACCTATCTGCGCCTCAATAATCTCGAACCGCCCGGTGGATGGTTCTGAGAGAGTTTAGCGATACTCGCGAAAAGAGAAAAGAAGCCCAAACAGTTGCCGATGAGTTCAGGAACCTCGGAAGCACTTGCGTTGCGGATGAGCGCAGCCTCGCGATCTCGAAAACTTTGCCGCTTCTTCATCTATTGGGTTCGGGCATCCAGAACTACATAGCCTTTCGAGTAGCTGATGAAGACACTCTTAAATGCACTGGTTGGAAGCAGGCCGTCCTCACGGGGATTGGGAATCTCCCCCAATCCATTCAGCGGAACTACGAAGGACAGTTGCTTTACGAGATGTGTCCGGACGAGGATGTCTTGGGCAGGCAGAACGGCAAATGACTGCTCCACTCCTTTGACGACGCGCTTGAGCGCTGAAGTTCGAGTTAGAGAAGTCCCCGCGAGACGACTTGGCCGAATACAGAACTGCGGCGTTGCTTCCTGAATCCAGCCGAAGCAGGACAGGGGTCACAATGTCGCTGATCCAGCGCACAGAAACTGGCAGCCGATCAACTAATGCCCGGTTCGATCTCCTCTATTCGAGCTTTGAGCTTTCGTGCCCCATGACGGGTGTTTAGCCAGCAGCGAAACAATTGCGTTCACGACTGCATCTGCTGTCGCATGCGAGCAACTATGCGGCCGTCGGCTTAGGTCGAGAAGGCCTTCCGGTCCTACTTCTTTATAGCGGTTGATCCATCGGTATGCTGTTGGTCGGGAGATTCCAAATGCATGGCAAAGGTCTGTAACAGACATCTCCTCCCTTTGATAACTCGACAAAAACTGCAAGCGTTGATCCAAGATACGACTCTCTTTCCAGGGCATACTTCCATCGTCGTAACTGCCCAGAAGCTGAGGAACTATCGCGTCGCGCTTCGCTGTAAACCATGTCTCCGGTCTGTTTTGTAACGCAAGTGCTAAGTACGCTCAAGGGCGCTGCCCCCCGTGCGCGCAAGGAGTCTCCCCAGGTTTCCGCGCTCCGCTTGTGCAGCTCTTCGCCCTTTCCGCTTTGCCGGGGCCGGTCTACGTTCGTCAGCGACCGCGCTTACAAGGTGGGCATGTGCAGGCGGCGACATAAAAGCAACGGTAGACTTCAAGTCAGTGTTCGAGTCGCGAGAAATGTTCAAGGAAAATTTGCTTTCCGGTTGAAGGCGGATTGCGGATTGCCTGTTCTGCTATGCCCCGTGCAGGGTATTCTTTCAGACGTCTGACCATCACCTTTGTACGTGAATTGGCTGTCAGACTCACAGCGAGGAAATTGATCCTATGGGGACTCGATTCTCAATTTGCAGATTAAAAACAGATGCGAGGTTTCTGATGCACAAGTCCTGGATGGTAGCTGTGTTGATTGCTGTGTTGAGCCTACTTCCCGTAGTAAACGGGCAGGTCGCTACGGGGCCGACCGACATTGTAGGCGATTGGCAGGGTACATTGCATGCAGGCAACGACCTGCGCACAGTCGTAAAGATTACGAAGGACGACAAGGGAACGTACAAGGCGACGTTTTACAGCATAGATCAAGGTGGTGCGCCGATTCCTGTCACGAGCGTGGATCGCGACGGAGCGAATGTGACGATCACGCTGAATGTGATCGGTGGTAAGTTTGAGGGAAAGCTGAGTGCAGACAGTAACACGATAGACGGCAAGTGGAGCCAGGGATCGAATCCTCTGCCGCTGGTGTTGACGCGCACGACGCCGGCAACCGAGTGGGCGATTCCTGCACCACCGCCTGAAATTCCGCCGATGGCAGCGGATGCGAATCCGTCGTTTGACGTGGCGACAATCAAGCCCAATAATTCGGGCGCGAATCAGATGCAGGGATTGGTAATTCGTGGGCGGCAATTTCTAACACGGGCTTCTTCGGTTGAGGATCTTATTTCCTTTGCTTATCAGGTACAGGCTAAACAGATCGTGGGTGCGCCTGGGTGGATCAACACCGAACGCTACGATATTGAAGCCGTGCCGGATGCAGCGGGAACGCCGAATCCCGCGCAGATACGGACGATGATTCAGAAGCTGCTGGCCGACCGCTTCCAACTCAAGTTTCATCACGATCAGAAAGAGCTTCCAGCTTATGTGATGGCGGTGGGCAAGGGCGGTGAGAAGCTGAAACCGACGGAACTGAAGGGACCACTGCCGGGCCTTGGGCTGCGGCCGGCGAGCGGCGGCATCGGCTTGCACGTAGTTAATGCGACGATTGGAGATTTCACCGGATTTCTGCAGACGTTAGTGCTGGATCGGCCCGTCGTAGATAAGACAGCGCTAACGGGCCGATACGATTTCGACATCACGTTTGCGCCAGATGATTCCCAGTTCAATGGTCATCCGCCGCGCTTTCCCACGCCGCAAGGCAGCAGTACAACGCCCGAACCAAGCGCGCAGCCGAACCTGTTTGACGCTCTCCAGGCACAAGTGGGACTCAAACTGAGCGCGGAGAAGACCTCGGTGGACGTGTTGACGATTGATCATGTCGATCATCCGTCGGCGAATTAAAGAGTCGGTCAGGTAAATTTGCTGCTCGTCAATTTTGCGGCGCCTGAAAATCGCAGAGCGATAGCGCGCGCCGCAGGTCTGACAAATAGACCCCCACCCGATTCCAAAGGCAGAGGCATCAGTTGTTGTTTCTTTGGGAATCTGGACATGAATACTTGCGCTTAACCAAAGATGTTGCATCAAGAGGCTTGACAGCAATTACGACTCCAGTCATAGTGTCTATGACTGGAGTCGTAGAGCATGACTGGAGTACGGCTAACTAAATTCGAGATGCAGATCATGGAGACGCTTTGGGGAAAAGGCGAAGCCTCGATCCGGGAGATTCAGGAGTCGTTTCCGGAGAAGAAGCGTCCTGGCTACACGACGGTGCAGAAGATGGTGTATCGCCTGGAAGAGAAGAAGGTTCTTCATCGTGTGCGCAAGGTCGGCAACTTTCATATGTTCGCGGCGGCGGTGACACGCGAAGCCGCACAGGGGCGGTGGGTTGACGATCTTCTCGCAATATTTGGCGGCCAGACGCGGCCAGTAGTTGCTCATCTGATCGGGGCAGGCAAGCTGACTCTTGAAGACGTTGAGTTCGCGGAGCGGGCTCTGAAGCAAATCAAGTCGGGAGGCAAACCGGAATGATGGAAGGACTGACTGCAATTGCAGGACGAATTGCGCCTGCGATCGCCAATCACCTGTGGCAATCGACCGGCTTCGCGATTTTGATGTGGCTGCTGACTCTGCTGCTGAGGAAAGATCGGGCGCAGGCCCGGCATCTGTTGTGGCTTGCAGCTTCGGTTAAGTTTCTTTTCCCGTTTTCGCTTCTGGTCTGGTTGGGAACACTTTCGGGGAGCCTGCGGTCCAGTGCGCTGCCTGCAGGAACAGCCTTCACAGCGACTCTGAGTGCGGTGGGGCAGCCTTTTGCGGAGGGGCAACAGAATTCTGCTGTGGTCTACGCACCTGTACAGAGAAGTCATTCGGGCTCGCTGATGCCGGTACTTGCTCTAGTGTGGGTTTTAGGCGCGACAACAGTGGTTGTGATTTGGGCTTTGCGCTGCAGAAAAGCAGCAAGAACGCTCCGGAATGCGTGTCTGTCCGATAGTGGAATAGAAGTGGAGGCGCTTCGAAGGCTGGAGACAGCGATGGGATCGCGTCGGAGAATTCCACTGTTGCGGTCTATAGAGATGAGCGAACCCTGCATTGTCGGGATCATTCGCCCTGTGCTGCTGTGGCCTGAGCTCCTGACGGAGCGGCTCAGCCACGAGAATGTCGAGGCGATTGTTGCGCATGAACTGATGCATGTGCGGTGCCGGGACAATCTGACGGCGGCTATACATATGGCTGTGGAAGCGGTCTTCTGGTTTCATCCAATGGTGTGGTGGATTGGATCGCGGATGCTGGAGGAGCGTGAACGGGCATGCGATGAGGCCGCAGTGCAGCAGACCAGCAGGCCTGAAATTTATGCAGAGAGCCTGCTGACCGCGTGCAGGTTTTGTGTTGAATCGCCGGTGGCATGCATTTCAGGCATTACCGGTGCGGATCTGAAAGCGAGGATTCTGCGTATCATGTCCGATCAGGTTGATCGTAAGATGAGCATTCATCGGAAGATTGCATTGGTTGCGACGGCAATTGCGTGCGTAGGCGCTCCGCTGGCGTTTGGTATGTTTGGCATGGCGCCGGATAGCACTGTGCTTGCACAATCTGCTGTGCCGAATCTTCCGAAGTTTGATGTGGCATCGATCAAGCCGCATAAGGATGATCCCTCAGGCAACATGATGATGGGTGTGCGGTATACACCGGACGGTGTGACCATGTCCGGGATGTCGCTGGACATGCTGATACGAGGTGCCTTCGGTCTTTCTGAAGACCGCATACTGGGCGCGCCGGGCTGGACGAAGTCGGAGCGCTTCGACATCGATGCGAAGGTGGATGCGGCGGATGTGGCCGCACTCGGCAAGCTGAAGATGGAGGAACGCGGGGCGATGTTGCTGCCCCTGCTTGAAGATCGCTTTGGCCTGAAATATCACCATGAGACAAAAGAGCTGCAGGTGTATACGCTGGTGGTGGCCAAGGGTGGACCGAAGATGGCTGAGTCCAAGCCTGTGACAGGCGACGCCAAGGACATGCCGAAGTTGATGATGCGCATGTCGGGCGAGGGTGTGTCGCTGGAGGGCGGGGAAGTATCGATGGAGAGCCTGGCGCACACGATCAGCATGCAACTGGGAGCTACCGTAGTCGATAAAACCGGACTAACTGGCCACTATGACCTTGCGCTGCATTGGGTGCCCGAACAGGGCATGCGGATGGGGCCGAAAGGCCCAGAAGGTGGGCCAGAGCCAGGCGGAGGCTCGTCAACATCTCCTACAGGGCCCTCGCTTGTCACGGCAATTCAAGAACAGCTCGGGCTGAAGCTGGAGGCGAAGAAAGAGCCGGTGGATGTGATTGTGATCGATCAGGTTAGTCAACCTTCGCCGAATTAGTTGAAAGGCTGGAGACTGCGGATGCGCCGTTGGCAAGCGGTCGGAAATGGGATTGTGTGTCTGATGCTGGGTTGCTGGGCTTTGATTGCGACTGCGGCCGAGCACTATTCAGGCAAGGTGACGTCTGGCGGCATCGCGGTACCTGGCGCGACGGTGACGCTGACGCACGACGGGAAAAAATTAACCGCAGCGACAGATATCGGCGGCATTTACTACTTTGACGATGTGGCCGATGGCGAGTGGACGATCGATGTGGAGATGCAGGGTTTCGAGCCGCTGCATGCGACGCTGACGATCAATGCACAGACAGTCGCGGGCAACTGGCAGTTGGCGATTGAGAGCGTGGAGCAACTGACGGCTGGCTCGGTGCCTGCGCCTGCCGCAGGCGCAGGAGAAGCGCCGAGTGTTGCCACAGTGAAGAAGCCCGAGAGCATCAAGAAAGATGAAGGGGCCGCGAAAGAGGTTACCAAAGCTCCTGGAGAAAGCGAGCAGGCTCAGGATGGATTTCTGGTGAATGGGAGCCAGAATAATTCGGCGACTTCGCAGTTCACGATCGAGCGGGCGTTTGGTAATGCGCGCAGGAACGGAAGATCCCTGTACAACTTCGGATTTGTGACGTTTGTAGACAATTCCGGAATGGATGCGCGGCCTTATGCGGTAAGCGGTGTTACGGCGCCGAAGAGCGACTATACGCACGTGACAAGCGCGGTACAGTTTGGCGGCCCGCTGAATGTTCCGCATGTGATGCCGCATGGGCCTAATCTATTTGCGGCATATGTGTGGACGCGTGTGAGCAATGCCGCGATCAATACGGGTCTGGTACCGACGGCAGCTGAACGAAACGGCGATTTGTCGAGCTTGCCGGTAACGATTACGAATCCCTCGACAGGGCAGGCGTATGGAAATAATCAAGTGCCGGTGAGCCCGCAGGCTGCGACGCTGCTGGCGCTTTTTCCCATGCCGAATATTACGGGTACGCCGGCGTACAATTATCAGGCTGCGGTGCTGAACTCGGTGCATCAGGATACTGCGCAACTGCGGCTGGATAAGACGATCGGACACAGAGACCAGCTATTTGGTGGATTCAATCTGGAGAGCACGCGGGCAGGAAGCGAGAATCTCTTTGGTTTTGTGGATAAGACCGATGCGCTGGGCCTCAATTCGAATGTGCATTGGCAGCACCGGTTCAATCCACATCTCTTCGCGAATACGGGGTTCGAGTTCAGCCGACAGCGGATACAGATTGTGCCGGAGTTCGAGAACCATACGAACGTTTCAGGCGCTGCGGGAATTACGGGGAACGATCAGGACCCAACGAACTGGGGACCACCAGGGCTGAACTTTGTCAGTGGTCTGGCGGCTCTGAGTGATGCGAACAGCGCATTCAATCGCGATCGCACGGATAGTGTTTCGTTGACCGCGAGCTACTATCGCGGGCGGCATAACATTACAGCAGGCGGCGATTTCAGGCGTCAGGAAAACAATGAACTGGCGCAGCAGAATCCGCGTGGTGCATTTACATTCACTGGTGCGGCAACAGGATCGGATCTGGCGGATTTTCTGGTGGGTGTTCCCGACGCCAGTGCAATTGCTTTTGGCAATGCGGACAAGTATTTTCGCGAATCGGTGTATGACGCCTACGCAACCGACGATCTGCGCGTGAACTCGGCGCTGACGATCAACGCAGGGGTGCGCTGGGAATACGGAGCGCCGATGACAGAACTGTTCGGGCGGCTAGTCAATCTGGATATTGCTAGCGGCTTTACCGCGGCTGAGCCGGTATTGGGCAGCGATCCGGTTGGGCCGGTGACTGGAACGCACTATTCTTCATCGCTGATGCAGCCTGATCGCTCGGTGGTAGAGCCGCGTATCGGCTTTTCATGGAGACCGTTTGCGGCTTCATCCGTGATTGTGCGCGGTGGGTACGGCATCTATAGCGATACCTCGGTCTATCTGCGGATTGTGAACCAGATGGCGCAGCAGGCGCCGCTGTCAAAGAGTCTGAGCGTGGAGAACAGCGCATCGTGTCCGCTGACCCTGGCGAATGGATTCCAAAATTGCTCGTCGTTTACGAGCAGCACGTTTGCGGTAGACCCGCGGTTTCGCGTGGGCTATGCGCAGGTGTGGAATCTGATTGTGCAACGTGATTTGCCGTTTGCCTTGCAGGCGGTTGCAACCTATCGCGGCACAAAGGGGACGCATGGGCCGCAGGAGATGCTGCCAAACAGCTATCCTATCGGCGCTGCGAATCCATGCCCTGACTGTCCAGCGGGATTTCTATACGAAACTTCTGGGGGCAACTCAACGCGGCAAGAGGGGCAACTGCAAGTGCGGCGGCGATTGTTGAACGGATTTGAAGCATCGGCGACGTATACCTATTCGAAGTCGATTGACGACGAAGCATATCTGGGCGGCGCGGGACACTCGACGGCAAGCGGGCCGGGTACGGTGCCGTCTGCGAGTATTCCCTCGTCTGCGGCGATTGCGCAGAACTGGCTCGATGCGCGCGGGGAGCGGTCGCTGTCGAGCTTCGATCAGCGCCATCTGCTGAACTTGCAGGCGCAATATACGACCGGACAGGGGCTGCACGGCGGAACGCTGATGAGTGGATGGAAGGGGCGTGCTTTCAAGGAGTGGACGGTCACGACAACGATCGCATGGGGAACGGGAATGCCGGAGACGCCGGTGTACCCGGCGGTGACGCCTGGCACGGGATTTTCAGGAGAGATTCGTCCGGACAGGACGAGCGAGCCTTTATACAGTGGAGCTGCGGGGCTACATCTGAATCCCGCGGCGTATGAAGCGCCGCCGGCGGGTGCGTGGGGCGACGCAGGGCGCGATTCCATTACAGGGCCGGATCTTTTCACATTAGACAGTTCGCTGCAGCGCACGTTTCGTCCGCACGGGAAATGGTTTCTGGATGTGCGCGTGGACTCGACGAATACTCTGAATCATCCGGCGTTTTCCGGTTGGAACTCTGTCTTCGGCAATACGCAGTTTGGATTACCGGTATCCGCCAACGCGATGCGCAACCTGCAGGCAGTGCTGCGCGTGAGGTTCTAGCGATGCGAGACTTGATTGCTTCCGCGCTTCTTGTGGTCTCTGCTGTTGCTGGCGCGCAGCAGATTGGAACGAATGCGCCTGCAGGCGATCAGCAGAGCTATACGCTGACGGTGCAGTCGCAGCTCGTGGTGGAAGCGGTGGTGGTGAAGGACAAGCAGGGGAAGTTCGTTCATGGGTTGACGGCAAAGGATTTTGCACTGACTGAAGACGGCGCGCCGCAGACCGTGCGCTTTTGCGAACATCAGGACCTGAGCTCGCAAATGAAATCGCTGCCAGCGATGAAGGCCAGCGATGAAGACATCAAGATATACAACAGACTCGCGCGCACGCAGATTGCCCCGGAGTCGATGGAGAGCGATCGCTACAAGAATCATCGGCTGCTGGCCTTCTACTTCGATATGACGACGATGCCACCCGGCGACCAGCTACGCGCGCTCGGCGCAGCAGAGAAATTTATCCGCACGCAAATGACTGCAGCGGACATGATTGCGCTTCTGCGATATCAGGGTGGATCGGTGGACATTCTGCAGGACTTTACCAGCGATCGCAACCGGCTGTTGAGCATTCTGGAAACGATGGTTGTAGGCGAAGGCCAGAACTCGACGGATACGGTGGATGATTCAAGCAGTGCGGATACAGGATCAGCGTTTGGACAGGATGACAGTGAGTTCAACGTCTTCAATACGGACAGGCAACTCTCGGCGCTTGAGACGGCGGCGCGGTCGTTGGGCCGCGTAAACGAGAAGAAGGCGCTGCTGTATTTTGCAAGCGGGTTGCGGCTCAATGGCATCGACAATCAGGCGCAACTGCATGCGACGGTGGATGCGGCGGTGAAGGCAGGTGTGCAGTTCTGGCCGATCGATGCACGCGGGCTCGTGGCAGAGGCTCCGCTAGGCGATGCGACGCAAGGGTCGGCGGGAAGTTCGGCTCTCTATACAGGTGGAAGCGCTGGGGCTGTGCAAGCTAATTTCCAAAAATCGCAGGACACGCTATTTGCGCTAGCCGGTGATAGCGGTGGCAAGGCGCTGCTGGACAATAACGATTTGACAATGGGGATTGTGCAGGCACAGCAGGCTACGCAAGACTACTACATTCTCGGCTATTACACGACGAATACAGCAAAGAACGGGCGGTTCCGGCGCATCAAGATCTCATTGACAGACAAGACGGAAGCGGATTTGAGTTACCGCGAAGGCTACTACGCAGATAAGGAGTTTGCGAAATTCACTACCGTGGATAAGGAACGGCAGCTTGAAGATGCGCTGATGCTCGAAGATCCGATCACCGATCTGACGATTGCAATGGAGATCGATTACTTCCAGATCAATCGCGCAGAGTATTTTGTGCCGGTGATTGTGAAGATTCCAGGCCGCGAGCTGGCGCTGGCCAAGCGAGGGGGAGCGACACACACGCTTATCGATTTTGTAGGCGAGATTAAAGACATGGTTGGCGGCATCACAGTCACGAATGTGCGCGATCACGTAAACATCAAACTTTCGGATGCGACGGCGGCGGAGCTGGCACAGCGACCGATTGAATACGATTCAGGATTTACGCTGCTGCCAGGCAAGTACAAGATCAAATTTCTGGCGCGTGACGATGAGACAGGCCGTATTGGAACCTACGAGACGACGTTTACAATTCCGAACTTAAACCGCGTGCAGGATCGCGTGGCCATGAGCTCTGTGGTGCTGAGCAGCCAGAAGGTAGCGTTGAGCGACGCGCTTTACGATGCGACGAAGACAAAAGAACGTCAGAAAGACGAGGCCGCGAACCCGCTTGTGGACAACGGGCGCAAACTGGTTCCGAGCGTGACGCGCGTATTCAGTTCAGGCCGCGCGATCTATGTATATTTCCAGGCGTACAAGGAAGCAATGGAGCAGAGTCCGCAACCGGCATTTGCATTCGTGAGCCTGTATCAGGATGGCAAGAAGGTATATGAAACCAAGCCGGAGCGGCTTGCGCCGAGCGCCACGAGCAGGCTGGGTACGATGCCGATGTCGTTCAACCTCTCTGTGAATAGTCTTGAGCCAGGCAAGTACGATTGCCAGGTGACGGTTCTCGATCCCACAACGAAAAGGGCGAACTTCTGGCGTGCGCCGGTTCTGCTTGTGAAGTGAGTCGAAAAGAAGGCGCTGTTCAAGGCGTCACGCAACGAAAGCCGATGTTGGAGGCGGAGAACTGAGACGATCCCATAGTGAGCGGAAGTCGGTGTTTGATTCTGTAGACGATCTCTTGCGAGAACAGGCTACTTTTTCAGATCCCATTCTGGCTAAGATTGTCTTCCAAGCGGTCCAGATGAGGAAATACATTCTTCTCGATAGCCGGCCAGACGCGATAAAACGAGGGAATGTTATATACTTGACCAAAGATACGAATTGGGAATGTGCTCTAGAATTTTCCCCTGATGCGTGCGTGTGCCGCTAAAGTCGTAGATTTTTCCTTCCCATAGCTCCCGAGACTGTGAAACATTGGTGGCGCATTCCAACACTAATCAGTGTGAGTTCCCTATTTCAGCCTGTCCGCGAGCGTGTGCATGAGTTTGGATAAAAGAATAGCCCTCTATCAGCAGATTGAGGCTTACCGCAAGCGTCCGCTTATCGTCTATGTAACAAGCAAGAGGAAGGGCGTCGTGTCCATGATGTCCAGCGATGCAATTCCGTGCCTGATTGAGCAAATTGACAAATTGCCCCCCGAGACAAAGGAGGTTGATTTCCTGATTGTTAGTTTCGGAGGCGACCCTATGGTTGCTTGGCGCATCTCCTCTCTCTTGAGGCAACGCGTGGACAAAGTATCGGTGCTGATACCTCAAAGCGCATACAGCGCTGCGACTCTGGTAGCGCTTGGCGCAAACGAGATTATGATGCACCCAAATGGCAACTTGGGGCCAATTGATTTCCAGATAGTAATGGAAGATGCGAGCGGTCAATCGCGGTCGTATTCAACTGAAGACATTAGCGCATTCCTTGATTTTGTGCGGGAAAAACTGAAACTTACTGATCAGGAGCATATTCGAACGCTGTTCGAAAAAACCTGTCAGGAAGTGGGAAGCTTGGGCATAGGATTCACTGCACGCAGTTCGAAGCTTGCGGAGGACATGGGGGGAAATTTGCTCGCTGAACACATGAACTCTGGGGAAACGGGGCAAGCGAAAATCCACGCAATTATTGACCATATGAACCGCAAATTTCAATCGCATGGTTATCCCGTTAACCGAAAAGAAGCAAAAAACATCGGGCTAAATGTCCAATCGGATTCAACCCTGGATGCGTTGATGTGGCAAGCTTGGCTCTTACTTGAGGAGGAACTCAAGGAAAGAGAACCATTCGACCCTATCTGTGAATTACTGAACAGCTCCGAGGCCTCTAAGCTGCTGGCCCCGGTTCCGCAATTGGATGTTCCCCTCTGCGCAACGGCAACCGGTCATTACAACACAACCCTAAGCGATTTGAATAACGCCGTAACGTCCAAAGTCGAACCGGTCGATTATGGATATACAGACGCAATCGTTGAATCGCCTCGTGTGGCATTTGCGCATAAGGTCAAAGGGAAGATACTCTCTCATAGGACTCCAGACATGCAAATTCGGTATAATGTACTTGTCAAGTCTAGTGTCTGGGAGAATCTTCCGGTGCAGTCCCAGAGAAAGGAGAGGAAATCATCATGAACAATCTCAATCAGGGAGCACGACAACAGTGGGGAGCATTCCCATTAGATGTAACCTCTCCGCTGCCTTCGCAGCGTTTAGGTTCCTCCGGTAACAGGCAGGAATCTGATTACCGACCGATGGATCGTTCTCCACAAAAGCCGTCCACTCCTCCTCCTGCTTCTAAAGAGGCGGAGCCCTGTAAATAGTCAGCGAAAACAGAGGTCATTTAATACGCTCGGCTTCAATGGCCGAGCGTATGTGTTTAGGCTGTCAGGGTTTCGTATGTCAGCGGATCAGCCGTAATCATGTGCTGAAGCGTTTCAAGGAACAGTGTCTTGGAATGACGGCGATTGAAGCGGAACTGCATTTCCTCAAGGTAGGCCGGAAGGTGCTTGGCGTTGACCTTGTGCCAGCTTCCGATGATGCCGCGGTTGAGCAATGAAAATGCGCTTTCTATGCCATTCGTCGTAAGGTCGCCATCCACATAAACGCCGTTGCGATGATTGACAGTCTTGTGTGGGGTGTTGCCATGTCCAGCCTTGATGATAGCTGTGGGGTAAACCGGAAATTCATCGGTCATAATCACGTCTACGTCAGCCGAGACGTTCTCCTTGATGTACTTCGTCAACGTTCCGGTTTTCACATCTTCGGCCACAAAGAACCGTACATCTCCGCCGCGTTGCTTGATGCCGATGACGATCTCCTTATTGGCTTTGCTGCGACCGCGATGTTTCTTAATCTTGCCGCCGACATACGTTTCATCGATCTCTACAGTACCGTCCAGCATTTGCTTCTCAGCCGTCGCCATTGCCGCGCGGATACGGTGACACAGATACCACGCTGTTTTGTAGCTGATACCCAAGGTGCGTTTGATCTGGTTCGCGCTCATGCCTTTCTTGGACTCGCAGAGCAGGTACACGGCTGTTAGCCACTTGATAAGCGGGAGATGCGAATCATGGAAAATCGTATTGGCTGTGACCGTGAACTGGTAGTCGCAATCTTTGCAATACAGAATCTTGGCGTTCGTGATCAGACGGATGGCCGATCCTTTGCAGCGTGGGCACTCGGGGCCGTTCGGCCACTTCAGGCGCTCCAACATTTCACGGCACCGATCATCACTTGAAAACGTCGTGCAAAGGTCGATAATGGTCATAGGGAGCGCTCCACGCATGAACGAGACGAGCAAACAGACGGAACTAAAGAAGGTTCCAACCCGCAAACTGCTGGCTTCTCTGAAACAGGACATTCGCAAGCAATTGCGACCCTCCGCATCTGCAAGCAAGCCCAAGAAAAAGTAGCGTTTAGCTCATCCATGAGACGAGCATCGCTCTATCTATTACTTTTGTCAAATATATAATCTTCAAACGAGGCTCGCCGTATGGCCCGCGCAGCCTGCAAATATCCACGTTGGGCGAGTTCAGTACTATCCCGGGACTACTAATAAACAGGTCATAGGTGAGTTCAAACAGGGTCTGCAAAGATTCTATCTGGAGTTCTGTAAGAATAAGGGCATGGTGAGGGCTCAGTTCGTCACGAATCTGACCGACCGCGACTTCTGCCGGCCGAGGATGATCATCCTCGGCAAATTGCATAGCTTCGGCAATATGAAGTTGTTACCAAGATGGATAGAGCGGCTGTACTCTTGTACCGATTGCTAATGAACCGTAGGCGGGAGCTGAGGTTCTAAAGAGGTCCAATGCAAATAGGCCACGCCAACAGGTTGGGTTTAATCACCTTGCCGATTCAAGGTGCGGGTGACCTGCACCCCTGGATCCGTACAGAAGTGATTAGGATTTCTGGAAGCGGAGGGGGAAGAAGATGGGAAGGAGCAGGCATACGGAGGCGCAGATCATCGCTGCGCTGAAGCAGGTCGAGGCGGCGCGCAAATCCAAGTTGTCGAAAAACCGGCTAGTCGGAAAAGTGATCGTTGCAAATCGACGCGTCCGACTTTGTGCAGCCACTGACGCGCCCGGATCAATGTAAATCTTGGAGAAACTTAGGACAATTCTTGCTCTCAGGACGGTCGTGTGTGCCAAATGTGTGCCGGAGTCGATCGGTTCGACGGCAGGATCTTTCGGACGACTATAAGGCGCCGGCGGCGATATTGCCTATGGATTTTCCATAATCACTGATAAAATAGAAACATGAATGAGCGCGCCGAAAAAGTGCGGGTTTCCTCAAAGAAGTTTGTGTTGGGGAGCAAGAGCTTCGCGGCCATCTCGGCGGTAGAAGGATTGAAGCTCCATTCTGGGAGTGAGGAACGTCTAGAACGAACGGCTTCTCTCCCGCAAGCGCAGCGGCGTGCAGAGACGATCCGCGCCTTCGCAGGCGCGCGGAAGCGCGGATGAACATTGAAGGCTATGACGCCTTCGATGACCCGTATTGCTATCCTGGCACGACCGTTCTCAAGAATCTCCTTAACATCCAAGACCAAGACACGCTTGATGCCTTCGAGATAGAGATCTCAACGCTCCGTGCGGAGGAGCCTCTGCCAGAAGGCATCTTCGATACAGTCCACTATCGAGCTGTGCATCATCATCTTTTTCAGGATGTTTACGATTGGGCGGGCCAGTATCGTACAGTACGAACATCGAAGGGCGGCAACTTCTTCTGCTATCAGGAGTACATTCCCGCGCAGATGGACGCGCTCTTTCAAGGACTACGTGGCGGGGAAGCCTTTGTTGAACTGACTTCGAGTGCATTTCTTCAGGAGATCGCTCGCTTTTTGGGAGAACTCAATGCTATTCATCCTTTTCGTGAAGGAAATGGACGCTCTCAGATGGCATTCATTGGTCTGATCGGAGCAAACGTCAATCATCCCTTTGCCTTTGAGCGTCTGGATCGAACCACGTTCCTGCCGGCGATGATTGCCAGTTATTTCGGCAACCGGGAGCCCCTGATCGTCGAGCTTGGAAATCTTCTGATCTAAGTCGATCAGCGTTGCAGGAACTTCTTAGCCCGATCGATACGTCCCCGCAGTTCGTCCTGGAAGTGGGGATCGTTGCGCCGATTCTCGACATGCGCTGTGATGGCGGCACGGATCACTTCTGCGACGGGCCGTTGTTCGACCGTGGCTACAGTTTCCAGAGCCTCGGCTTGGTCAGCGGACAATCGAATCGTCATTGCCTTAGAAGGCTTCATAAAAGCATCCTCTCTCAGACTATTTGACTTGTCAATACCACGGTTGTTTGATACCGTGGTATCACGGTGCAGGAGGCGCCGACAGATGCCCGAAGGAATCGATCAGGAGCTGGAGGAATTCAAGCGTAAACAGGCCAAAGAACTTGAGGAGTTCGAGCGACAGCGGCATGAGCGGCTTGAGAAATTTGAAGTGCGCGAACAAGAAGCACTGCGCGCTTTTGAGAAGAAGGAAGCATCTGAGGTACATGCCTTCGAAGTGGAGGCTAAACGGGAGTTTGTGATCAAGATTGACCGCCAAGACTATCACGTCCATCAACGAAGCATGACGGGGAGCGAACTGCGGAACCTGCCAAAACCGCCCATTGGACCCGATCGGGACCTTTTTGAGGTAGTGCCGGGCGGATCGGACAGAAAAATCGAGGATACAGAGGTCGTAAAGATGCGGGATGGGCTTCGCTTCTTCACCGCGCCGGCGCGGATCAACCCTGGAGCGCGCCGATAAGGAGAGAAGCAATGTTGCCGCAAAGCGATATAGATGCGTTAACTGCACGATCGTTAGAACATGCCGTTTCTACAGCAGGTGGGATTACCTGCATTGTTATTCGGAACTACCCGATTCCCCCTGGATTAAATTGCCGTGTCGCGGATCTGCTGCTTCGACTATCAGCAGGCTATCCAGATGTTCCGCCGGACATGTGGTGGTTTAGCCCTGCGATTGGCCGTCCTGACGGCCGTTTGATCGCGGCGACGCAGCAGATCGAGTCGCATTTGGGACGCCAATGGCAGCGGTGGTCGCGGCATCTGCCAGCTGGCGCTTGGAAATCTGGCATTGATTCGCTCGAAAGTTATCTTGCTTTGGTCAAACGTGAACTGGAATCCGCTGCAAACCTGAGGGCCGCATAATGATAACCCTCGTCCTGACTACGCAACTAATGGAAGAGCTTTCGCAAGCAGCCCAAGGGGAGCTGGAAGTCGCGGGAGTTTTATTGGTACGGGTGCTGGAGGCGTCTGATGGCAGTCGGAGGCTCTTGGGTCGTGCAGTGAGGTGGGTTCCCGAACATGAATATATCAAGCAAGAGACATACGGATTAGTGATTCCGTCAACCGGCTATGTCGCGGCCTTGGCTCACGCAGAAAAGGACGGAGACACCGCCATTTGGTTCCACACGCACCCAGGTTGGAACGGCACTCCTATTCCGAGCCGTCACGACCATGAAGTGGATCGCCAAATAGCTGATCTCTTCCGAATTCGGACCGGCAGTTCTTTCTACGGTACCTTGATCGTTTCCCCACGCCCTGAAGGATGTGTATTCACCGGAACTCTCCAGCACGAGACTGACCCCGCGGAGCCGATAGAACGCCTTTGGGTCGTCGGTGACCGATGGAAGCTCGTTTCATCCCTCGATTCTGATACCGAAACTATGCCTGCTATTTTTGATCGCAATATCCGTGCGTTCGGACCCGCTATGCAACAAGCCCTGAGCGACCTTCGGGTGGCCATCGTCGGGTGCGGCGGAACAGGATCTTCAGTTGCCGAACAATTAGTACGCCTCGGGGTACGTAAGTTCACGCTGATTGACGGTGACACTGTATCCGAATCCAATGTGACCCGCCTTTACGGATCAACTTTAGACGATGTAGGCAAACCGAAGGTTGAGGTGGTTGGGTCTCATCTTAGACGTATCGCTCCCGATGCACACTGCACCACGATCGACAGCATGATTACTCTGCTGCCAGCGGCGTTCAGCCTGACGTCAGCCGATCTGATCTTTGGATGCACTGACGATAATGCCGGACGGCTGGTCCTTTCCCGGCTCTCCTCATATCTCCTGACTCCCGTTCTTGATGTCGGAGTGCTGCTCAGCAGCGTAGAAGACGGAACATTATCTGACATCAACGGACGCATCACTGTGCTGTCCCCCGGTTCAGCATGTTTAGTGTGCCGCGATCGCATCGACTTACAGCGAGCGTCAGCCGAACTGATGGACCCAGAGGAACGTCATCGATTACAGGACGAAGGATACGCGCCGGCGCTGGGCGCAATTGAGCCGGCAGTGGTGGCATTCACAACCGCTGTTGCTGCAGCGGCGGTCGCAGAAATGATCGAACGGCTTGTTGGTTATGGACCTGTACCACGGCCGAGTGAGGTTCTCCTGAGGTTTCATGAACGAGAAGTCTCGACGAACTCTCGGCCTTCTCGGGATCGGCATTACTGTCATATGGATTCGAATAAATGGGGCTGGGGCGCTGGCTCACCATTCCTGGAGCAGACATGGCCAGACGTATAAAACTCGCTTGGTGGACCCGCCTTACCTCTCGGCCTTGGCGGATCGTCGCTGAAATAGAATCGGCGGATGAGATTCCAGCTACGCTTCCAAAAAATGGCGCAGTGCTCGTTGTTGCACGCAAAAAACACAAGTGGATTGCTTTTGACTGTCCATGCCATTTGCATCACCGCATTCTTTTGAATCTTGACACAACGCGGTATCCTCATTGGCGAGTGAGCTTTGGTAAGAAAAAACGACTGACGATTTCTCCAAGCGTGAATTCTTCCGATTCTGGAGTGTATTGCCACTACTTCATTCGGGAAGGCAAGGTCTTATGGGCGAAGGATTGAACGGTCAAGATCAGCAGGAACCAACGCAACCCCAGGGAAGCGTTAACGGCCAGTCGGCGCCTAACTATCGCAAGACGCCGATGTACATGGCTATCAACGCGCCACGCTATCAGCGTCAGCAGCTCATTCGCGAACTCGAAAAACAAACAGGTCGTACACTTTTGTGCTACATCTGCGGCGAAAAAGGTGAAATAAATCGAAACGATGCTCTAGGCATCGTTGAGCTCTTACATAACGTTCAGCCAGGCGCGTCGATCGACTTGATGCTCCATACTTTCGGCGGGGATGTTGATGCCGCAGAAAAACTCATCAATATGTTGCGGGCCGCGGTTGTTCCAACGGCTTCCTTGCGTGTAATTGTTACTGATGCCGCAAAGAGCGCTGGCACATTGATGGCGCTTGGAGCGGATGAGATCGTGATGAGTGACACATCTGAACTCGGGACGATTGATCCACAGCTTGAACTAAAGGACGGAAAAGGCAACACAATCGTTCATTCTGTATTGAGTTACCTCGACGCCTTTGATGCCATTGCGACTGAATTGAGAAATGCTCCTGATGATCCTGTATTCAAGATTCAATTGGAGAGTTTCGATCCGACGGTTCTTCGGACCTTTGACGCTGTGCGAACCCGTGCGAAGACTCTTGCTGAGAACCTGTTGAAGCGTGTTGGATTGAACTATACCGCCATCGCTGCTGCCCTGATGGACACGAAGCGATTTCCTTCCCATAGCCAAATGATCGGCTATGAAACTGCGAAAGAAATTGGCTTGAATGTCACTTATATGCCCAGCGAAGACGCGACTTGGCAGCGTTATTGGGAGCTTTATTGTCATCTGCGTCTTGCAGTGATTGGCAAAGAGAAACTTTTTGAGTCGGCTAGAGCCTCATTACCTCTCGATATCTAGTCGGGAAACCGTTCACCTTGCGAGGAACGAAAACGCCTTGACGATGTCCTCTGCATTGGGAATTGTCTTTGATCTTAGTTCTGAAAGTTGCGCCTGGATCTTCGGAATGGCGTCCCCTTCATCAATCGCTTCCACCAATGCCTTATTCGCATCACTAAATAGCCCGTCCCTCTGCAATTCCATCCAACGTAGTGCGAAAGAAGTGGCGTCTTGGTCGGAGACAGAGATAAATACGTCGAAGGCATCGCGAGGACGTTTTTGACTAGGGTACCTGCAGCCTTGCTCGCGATGCAGGTTTCGACCGAGGGGAACCGGACCGTTGGGAGATCCTCATGGAATCGAAACGGAGTGTACTTGAAAACTGCCTCCATAGCGGGCGTGTAGATTGATTGAAGTCGTCCCTTCCCGCCGACAATATTCAGTTCTTCTCCTTGATTTGTCTCGTTGAGAAAATCGACATGAAAAACCAAATCCTCAGCATTCACACGCATGATCCGATGGGCTTGAACCGGTTCTTGACTGCCCTTAAATATCCATTCCCCAGAAGGCGTTCCGCAGCCAGGGTAAAGCTGCCATCCTCCAAACTCGTCGAATGAAGAAGAATATCCGCGTCGAAAGTTCCTGGATGCCCGAATAAGTGTCTATGAAATAAGTACGGTACCCAGCCACCGACGACGACAAATTCGACACCACACTCATCAAGAACGCTGGTTGCATCTTTGAGAAGTGCAAGAGCGGCGGTTTGATCAGAACTGTATTCAGGCTGGGGGTGAACTGGTGGTTTCATCGGTAACGCCCCTGTGTCCGGCCTGCCCAGTATTTCGGGCCGGCGAGAGAGTTTGTGTAGCTCAGCACTGGAGGGACCTGCGCCTGATTCTATTATCCCCTGAATTGATTGAAACCACGGCGTACGCGAGGCACAGCTGCCTCTGCCAAGAATTGGCTTTTGTTCACGATTAGTGGTGGGGATACTGACGAGGGTTCAGTACCTCGCATTTCGACAAGCTCAATGCGCGGCTGCTGCCATACTCGGTCACGCTCGACCTGCCGGACGAGTACCCGGCCAAGTGTGGCATCGAAAAGTACGCTTAGTTACCTGGTGGACATGACCGTGAGCTAGCCGTCAATACCCTTGACGAGCTCTGACACTGAAACACCGAGCCCCTTGGCAAGAGCCACGAGATTGTTGAGGCAGATTTCTCGCGCACCCCGCTCGATGTCGGAAATGTGAACTTCGTGCACACCCGAGTGTTCGGCGAGATCGATCTGCCGCCAACCCTTTTCTCTTCTGATTTTTCTAATCCGCTGGCCAAGCCGGACAGAGACTGTCGCCTTCATCCTTTAAGAATGAAATTTGTGTATCCACTAAATTTAGTGTATACACTAATCTGCGAGCATTTTAGCCAACTACTGAACACACGTTACCCTCTCCTGAAAGGCGACGATATGGCTGCCTCTAAACACACCGGCGCGAGCGCCCGCGACACAAGTCCTTTCTTTTTAGAGCTTTTCCGTGACCGCTCTGAGAAGGACGAACGGGAACGCCTTTGGCACACCGCCATGGCACACGCCGGCGAAGGCACGCCTCCTCTGCGATTTCCAGTCTATGAGTGCCTCTATCTGATCAATGTGCATTCGCAGAAGCTCGTTGACCTGCTGGAAGAGGTCTCGAATCGCTTTGGCGTCGAACACGAATCCGTGGCCTACTACCAGTCGCTGATTCAGTGTGTCCGGGCCGGCGCAAGCCAGGACATCGTTTCGTTTATGAACGATGTCGAACTCACAGAGGAATGGCTCTTTGAGAGGCTGCGAGTAAACGAGGAGAGGAAGTTCCGAGATCCCGAAGACGCCTACCTCGAAGTCCAACGACAGGAGGCTGAGCGCAAAGAACAACGGCTACGCCGCGGGTACAGTTTCTGGAGGAGTCCCAACCGGACGAACAGCCCTAAGTTAGGCTGTACACGAGCAAGAGAACCTGACCGAGATTCAGCTTAGTTGTCTCCCAGCTTCGGACCCCACGAAAACGAGGTCTACTCCAATGGAGTGTGGAATTACGCAACCAGCAGCTTTTCCACCTTCACTGCGGCTTAGTCCTAGATTGAAGGCAAAATGTGGGAATAGCGCCCTAGCGTGATGGAGTTGCCTGCGTGTCCTAACTAATCAGATTCAATGAAAGATATCGAGCAAGGCCTGAGCTGACCAAACGCATCAGAGATCAACGGCCGGCCAGAGATGACACGATGCGGAGAATAGGGTTCATAATATCCGCATGTTGTGCGGAGATTAGGCTTGCATTTGCAAAGTCGAATCGAGCGAAAGACCGGCTCGTGCGATAGAAGGATTGCGACCGACCGAAGATCAGCCTCGTTCAATTGGTGTGTGGCGATACCAGCGCGGACGACTCGCACAATCTCAGCATCACTGATAGATGAGTCAGCAAATTGAACCAAATTGACGGTTGGCGCACGGGCATCTGTGTAGCAGTTGAGATCATCGAGTGTTAGCTGTGTCCGAGCGAAAACTGGTTTGAATTGAGCAGAGCAGCGTGTATATCTCCATCTGTGTTGATTTTCGAAGGCAGGCAAACGAGTGGTTCGACCAAGACAGTATCTTGCATGGTTCATTCCTTTGTGAATTGAAGTTGACTGATTGTTACTTGTGTCAATCCTTGCAAAGGAGGAACTGAACGTCAACGTAAATTATTGAAAATATATAACTTAAAAACCAAGTTCGGGTTGAAGATTCAATCAAAACCTAGTTGAAAATCCTCAAAATGGGCTGTTTTTCAGTGGGCAGCATTGGGCTACTCTTTCGTCGGCAACTTGCCATACGGAAGGGAGAAGCAATGCACAGTTCGACTTTCAAGAAAGAGTGTATTGAGTGTCATCATATGTTAGAAGGAAGGATCGACTTCGAAGCCAAGGGAGCTAAATCGATCCTACATTTATGTCCCAATTGTCACAGACATGTGCCGGGGCTCCCACCCGGCAACGGTCTTTGGTTGGCAGATTCGGAATGAGGAGCTTGTTTGGATGAATCTGGCTGATGCCATCTGAGAACAAGACGGCGTTTGGCCGTTCGATATTCTTCTGCCTGAGTTCCCAGAACGCCTTTCTCGCCGTAATGATCGATCCAAAACAACACAAATCAGCAAGACACTTTATGCCCCACCCAAAGAGCGGAATGAGCGCGACAATAGCGGCGATTTTCTGATGATCGATGGTGGGCAAGTAGCTCTCTCCCTGTGCGCAGTCTGGGCTGAAATTCCTAGTTCGCGCAAATTTGAATCGAAGAATTTCAGCTTGTCGAAACCAGTGCGCCGTGACCTGTCAGAGTTATGTACACGGTTCGACTATGCACTACAAATCATTTGGAGAGGGAGCGTTAACGGCCAGAGGAGCTAGAGCGAAAGCGACAGTTTGCCTTGAATTTCACCGCTTGCTGCCTGTGCCGGACTCGCGTTCAATCCGTTTTATACTTTTGGGATGAACACAGAACAGATAATCACTGCACTCAAAGAAGAACGGCAGCGCATCGACCAAGCTCTCCAGATACTCACAGGCCATGCTTCTACACAACCGGAATCTAGTACCGTTGTGCAGAAGCCACGTAAGAGGCGGAACATGACACCTGAAGGCAGAGCACGGATTGCGGCGGCCGTTAAAAGGCGCTGGGCTATCCAGAAAAAGGCAGGGAAGTAGAGAGCGAATGTAGCTCCCTTCAATGTTTGCAGGGGGAGAGCGATAGTGGTTGCATTTTCCCCGCTTACCGTCCTAAGCTCATCGTCGGGCCCCAAATGCTTCGCTCTACCTGGTTTAACTTCGTGGTTCGCTGCAAACATTGCAACGAAAATTTTCCCGCTTCCCTTGATGCTTTGCGGTTGTGGCGGATGAATATCCAGTGCCCGCTCTGTGGCTGGTACCAACGATGCCGACGTAGGGATATTTTTCAAGGGCGGTTATCGCAGAAGCTAGGACCGAAACTGGTATCGACCGTAGATCCCTAGCTGTTTGGCGTATAGCAAGGACACATTTTTCAACCGAATGCGGAAACCAGCGATGCTCAATCATTTGCACTAAGAGACTTCAGCTTTGTTACCAACTCAGGCGGGGGAAATGGTTTTTGGAGAATGTCAAAGTCATATCCTCGGGCTTGACCAATCAGTTCGCCTACATCCATAAGGGCCGTTAAAATCAGAACTTTCGTAGAGGGCGATAGAGTCTTGGTGCGCAAGGCGAGGTCGATGCCGTTCATCTTTGGCATAAGAACATCGGCGATTAACACATCGGGCGGGTTCGATTTAGCAGCCGAAAGAGCCTCAAGCGGGTCCGAAAATCCCATGCACTCGAATCCCGATTCGCCCAGAATCTCTGTAAGCGTCGAGGCTATTGCCGTGTGGTCATCGACGACGAAAATGAGGGGCCGGCGATTCGAAGACACAGTGTCATTATAGTTCAGCCTCTTCCAGCGACCTTAAGGTCTGTTGCGCGAGTCGCATGGATGCCGAGGCTGCATTCCGGATGCGATTCGAACACTTATAAGTGCTCAATCTGACGGTTGGTTAAACCCACAACTGTTTCATTTTGGACAGATTGATGGACCTTCTGCGCACGATACTCAAGTCGCACTTCTCTGACCAGCTTCTCGTTAACCCTCTCTGATTTCCACATCCCCCATCCCCTGGCGTTCGATTTACCCATTGCAGGAGTCGTTGCCATGACTGAAATGAGAATCTTGGTTGTCGATGACCATAAGGCACATGCCGAAGGTCTCGCTGAATTGCTATCGATCCGTGGCTATGCAGCATGGTATGGAGCGGATGCAGAAACGACGTTGGCCGACTTGGACAAGCTCTATGTTGACGTGATCCTTTCGGACGTAAATCTACCCGGCATGAGTGGTTATGAGCTTTGCCGACGCATAAGGGCAACGTCGAAATTCGACCACGTTGCATTCATATTCCATACAGCGTCGCAGGATATTTCTGGCAAGCTGCACGGAGGCGATGCGTTTCTCACATATCCAATCGGTATAGGTGATTTGACCACCGTAATCACCGGCTGCGTTGCGCCTAGAACTCCCGATAGGACGTTGGATACGGTCGTCCTTCTTGCCGGTGCAGCCTGCGACCGGCCCAGTGATTTAGCACAAAGCGTATATTAAAGACACATTCGCTTCTTAGAGCCGCCCTTGCAAAGTGCCGTGCTCCTCTTTCAACCGGATGCGGAAAGAGGGGATGCCATGCTAGGCCGCCATCGACTCAACACTCCCTTACTCGCGATGTTTGCCGGTGCTGATGGGCATGAAGCCATCACCATCCCTACCGGTGCTGTTCTTGATCTGACCGCCAAGAAGTTCAACGGTGACAGGCTAATGGAAGTGATCTGGGACGACCGAAAGCTCCTGATGTTCACTGAAGACCTAAAAAACACCACTGTTCCCGTCTGACTGAAGAGCAATGCGTATGGTTGGCAAGCTCCGCCTCACCAAACCGACCTTTGGCGTCGCCGCAGAGACAGGTCTTGCAACGGCAGTACCGGCAGGGCAAATTGTCGAAATACCGATTGCCGCGCGTAAGGGTGACCGTACCGTAGACGTTCTTTGGAACGGGAAAAAAGTGATGATGTTCGTGAGCGACCTTCGGGACCGTTCACAACCCATTGATTCCAGAATTGAGTAGGAAAGTAATGCTGCTTAAGAAATAGATCAGAGCTTTCGTCGCAAACATTCCGCGATCACATATCCGACCAACGCATTAAGGCCAATGACCTAAACTTGAAATGATGAAGACCAGCATCAAGTTCTACGAAGCGTGGGGGAAAATTCATCCACTACATAAGCTCGCTGTCCAAGACGCAATTGCGATTGGCATTCTTACTGCGTTCACGCTGCTCATGTTTGGGCTAGTGGGCCTGTATTACAGCGCCTACAATCGCTATCGTGCATCACTCGGATTGCCAACCGACAACACCCCGGTCATCACTCTTCCAACGATGAGGCATCATTGATTGGTGCTACCTAAAACCTGCCCGCTACACAACTTACATTCCTTAAAATAACTGTCACGGCAGAGGTCGATGTTGATTGGGTAGAAACCTAATCGGATACGACCTTTCATTCATCGATCACAGCGGAACCTCAAGGTTGTAATAAGGCACACAACAGTCACACTGAGCACCGGCGAGACCAGGTTTTATCAGGGTCCGAGAGGGGTGTTATTGATCGCTGCGTGTCAGCTCTTCCTTCAGCATGAGAAATGGCGTTATGGAAGTCAGCGTGGTTTATCGTTCCCTATTCGAGGTCGAAAACCCATCACGCGATCTGACCTACTTGTCCGAGATGCGCGTTTTACGTCAACTTGACGGGACACGGATCGATGGATCTTGATCGCTTCGCCGTACCGAATCACTTCAAATACTTCGACCGCGTGATTTGGCGCACGTTGGGTCAGCGTTGCCGGTCACTCGCTCAGAAGCCGTTTTTTGTATCGGTGAGTGAGTTGGTGATGAGTAGATCGGCTACCTGGATCGAGGTGGCCATTTTCGTTCGGCAACCAGTTTGGGAACTACTTGTTCCTTCGGTTCGTACGAGAACCGCACTCTGCGCCATTGCCCGTTGAGGGGCACCCTGGGGACAACTTCCGGCTGGCAAGAATGAACGATCGAGTACAGGGATAGAATCTGTCTGCGAACCGACTGATGCTGGCTCAAATCTGCCTGCAAATACTTAAGCATTCCAAGGTGAGTTTTTCTCTTCTTTTGGATATGAGTCTGCGCTATCTTTAGACATTCTCCCGCGTCCATTTCGCGGACATATTCCTCGCTCTACTCCAACCAAGTCCAGTGAGGCCGCAACATGTCTAAAGCGATTCCCCCCGCGAGGAAGAAGGCCGCGCCGAAATCTTCACGAAGCGAGTTTCAAGAGGACGATTCGCCTCAGCCACAACCGACCACTCTCCGGTCTGTTTCCGATCAGCGCAGCACGAAGGCACAGGCGAAAAGGACCGCTCTCTATAGTGGCCTTTTTCTGGTGCCGGTGCTGGCATTGGTGGCGTGGCTGCAGCCCCCGCGGCCGGGTTTTCTTCCACGTGAACCTTTCGCTTGGGCGATGAGCTGGTTCTTCTATCCCTATGAGGTGAACCCGTGGTACCGGCCCCCTATACGCGGATTCTATATTCGATCCGTGACAGTTGTTCCGGGTACTAACGGGAAGGAAGTTTTGGCACTCGCGGGACACAATGAGATCCTGCGCACAACCGATAGCGGAGAGCACTGGACTCCTGAATGGTTCGAGCCAGCGGGTGAGTTCACTTCCATTTCGTTTGCTGATCATCAGCACGGGTGGATCGAAGTGTCAGCTCCTTCGGTAGAACTCAGAGTGACGAGTGACGGCGGGAAGACTTGGCGGGCACTCCCAAATACGCCGGATACGGCAGTGGGAAGCATACAGTTCTTCGATAACCGGCGCGGAGTGGGAGTTAACGGCACGGGTGGGCTTGCCGTATTGATGAATGTTCCTATCGGTGACATTGTCTCGACTCAAGATGGCGGGACCACATGGAGTAAGGTGTCGAATCCTTTTTCAGGTGGTAATGGGAATTCGATTGTTGCGTTTTCCGATGCGACGTTCGAGCAAGGTTGCACTGTGTATGACTTTAACTTGTCGCACATTACCTGTCTCAATCAAGGAAAATGGGCGGCAGCCAAGATGAATCAGCTTTTGTTCTATCTTTACGGAATCTCGTTTTCAGCTCCGAACGAAGCATGGGCGGTCGGGGATAACGGCACTCTGATTCACACCACGGACGGAGGCACAAGCTGGGTTTCGCAGGGCTCGGGGACAATGGAGCATCTGAGGGGAGTTTCTTTCGCGGACAAGTCGAACGGGTGGATTGTAGGGACCGGTGGGACGATTCTGCACACGACGGACGGAGGAACCACGTGGAAACCTCAAGAATCCGCGCCGTACCGTCGTTACGCGGCACCCTGGTTCTTCGCGTCGATGGTGTTCTTCATCCCTCTCTTCGTGTGGTCCACATCACCGGAGCGCCGGCCCAAAGCGATGGTCGATGACATAGTCTCCGCAGACGCTCCGATAGAGAGCCTAGACGATGACAGGTTGGGGCAGAAGGCACTGGTGGAGCGACTGACGAATTATTTGACGAACCCAAACACCGAGCCACCACTGGTCATCTCATTACAGGCGCGGTGGGGAATGGGCAAGAGCTCCGTGATGCGGATGCTGCAGGCAAATCTCAAGAGAAATCGCGTGGCAGTGACGGTGTGGTTCAACGCCTGGCATCACCAGCGTGAAGATCTGCTTCTTGCATATCTTCTAGAGACCGTGCAAAGGCAGGCGGTACCCCAGTGGTTGAGCGCAACGGGAGTGAGCTTTCGGCTAGACCTGATTCGGGTGAGGATGTTCGACCCGGCGCGACGGGACAGGCTGGCTCTTGTGCTGTTGGCAACAGGATTTCTAGCGCTGCGGGTTGCGATGCCGTCGCTGTTTCCATCGGCAGGTTGGGGGAGCTGGCTTACAAAGGCTGGGTACGTGGCCATCGCGGGTGTCTTTCTCGGTCTGGGAAAGGCTTTCAAGAGTAATCCCGAAAAACTCATAGAAAACGCCGGCGGCTTCCTGGTGGACACGTTCAAAGAGGCATTAAAGCTACCATCGCTTGTAGGGAAGTCAGATGTGCGGCAGGAGTTTGCTGAGAATCTCAAGGACGTTGCGGAAGCGCTCAAGCCCCAAAGGCTGGTGATCTTTCTGGATGATCTTGACCGCTGCCGGCCCGAGCAAGTCGTCCAGATCCTAGAGGCAATCAACTTCCTCAGCTCCGTGGCTCCGGTGTTTGTAGTGGTAGGTGCTGATTACAGCAAGGTAGAAACGTTGGTTGCGAAGCAGTTTGAGGAATTGGCGCTACTGGAAGCGGAGAACAAAAGGGTTGAGAGAGAGGAGAAGGTCGACAATCAGGAAGTAAATCGGGTACATCTCCGCGTAGCGTATGCACGGGATTACCTAAAGAAAATTGTGAACGTGCGGCTGAATCTTAAGGCGCCTACTGCTGAGCACTTTGCAGACATGATGGAAAGGCCGCGGATCGTGAAAGCAGAAGCTGGAATGCTTCCGCGATATGGACGAATGCTAGCGACCCTTACGCTTCCGGTACTATTGGTCTTCGCCGCGGTTCTTTGGACCTCTCGGGCCAGCACGTCGAAACCGGCGGCCACGGTGGCAGTTGGGAAGGCAGAAACTGATGGTACCGGGCAACCGCAGCAGGTGGCTGCTGGTGTCACGAATCGACAAACGGCACCCACGCAAGACCGGGCCAACTCGACGCTTCCGTTCCCCAATCGCGCCAGCGAAGGCGGGCCGTCAAACAGCTATGATGGCTGGCTCGGGCGGAATGCGATGTTAATTGGCATCCCATCGATGTTGATGTTGCTGGCTCTTGTTGCGAGGCTCACCCGGCCTGCGAACCTGGATCAGGCGACAGAGGACCCACGCTTTACGAGAGCTCTGGTTCATCATACGAAGGCAATCTTCGACTTATATCAGAGTCCGCGAGAAGTGCGCCGTCTATTGAACTATCTGCGGCTTGTGGCCGCGAAATCAGGTCAGGGTGAAATCGATCAAGGACAAAAGTTGCGTGATCAGCACGCGGACTTCGATGAGGTTTTGGTAGGTTTGGCCCTGGGGGGTGCGAACGCTCCCGCCCTGGCCGCATGGGAGATTCGGAAATACTACAAAGACCAGTGCGGGATATTCGGACTGGATCCACAAACATTCCTGCCCAGGGAGAATGGCTCAGACGAATCGGCTGATCATTCAGTGGACGCAGGTGGTTCGACGATTCAAGTCGGCGCAACAGGCAATAGCCATGTCTCCGCATTGGAATGAGGCAAGATAGAATTCGGCACTGCTAGGCTGCCCTGCGCCGTGCTTTTGTTCAGTTCAGGTCTCATTGTGGCCGCTGAAATCGTCATATCGGAAGTCATATTGTTTGTTTCTATAACGTCGAAGACGGCCGACGCGGACTCTCTCCCTTGTTAGGGTAGAGGGGATCCGCGATCCACCTTGACGGGAAGTCGCCTGCTCGTCCACATGGTTTCCAACGAGAGCTTAGCTTGCCGTTCGCGTCGCTTTTGGACTCGTAGCCAACGCTCAATCTCAACTGTGCGTACTGCTTGATGTCCAGCGTGCCCCAATATGGTCGTATGCATTTGTTGAAGAAATACTGGTAGATTGTGCGTGTTACGTGAAAATGTCCGACCGCCGCAGTCGAGAGTTCCGCTTCAATGTAGAGATCGACCCGGTTCGTCTGTTTCACTGCTGACATGCCTCAGTTTCGGCGGATTATTTTTCGCGTTGCGGTGACCAGCTCACGCCGAACGAATAGGTAGGATGGTAGAACTCGCGCTGCGTGTCGTATTTCTGACTGCCATAGTAGAAGCCGAATTCCTCGTTGGTAAGGTTCAGTCCGGAGACGATCAACTTCAGGCCGTGGGGAAGCACGTAGCTGCCTTGGGCATCTACCTGGGTGTGGGGATAGTTATAGTAGTCTCCGAGCGGGCCCTGTAGTCCGCCTGGCGCCCCGTCGGCATACTGATACTGGTAGATGCTGGCCCCGTTGAAGTTGATGTTCATTTGCATCGCGAGAGGACCGCGATTATAGGTGGGCCCGATGTTGAAGAGATTGGGAGCGTCCTCCAGCAGGCGCGGCTTATCACTGCGCCCGGCGATGCCGCTGGTCTGGGAGCCGATGTAGCTGTAGTTGGCATTCATGCCGAGGCCGCCAAGGAAGCCGGGCAGATTGGACCAGTGCTGCAGGTACTGTAATTCAATGCCGCTGATCCAAGCGCTGCCGGCGTTGATGTAGTAGGTAGCGAGATACGTGCCCTGATCCGAAGATGGCGCGCCCGGAGGCAGGTAGTTGTCCAGCACCTTCTGGGTGCTGACAGGCGGAAGTGAGAGATACTTGAAGAAATACCCGCCGGATAACACGCCGAAGGTCTTGAAGTAGTGTTCGTAGAGGACGTCGATATCGTCGCCGGTTTCCGCCTTGAGATTGGGGTTGCCAAAGGCGACGGTATTTTTGTAGGCGCCGTTTCCGCCGGTGCCCCAGCTCACGTCTTCCGCCAGCCACTGCTCTTCGGGGCGGGAGACGCCGCGTGCGTAGATCAGGCGCATATAGCTGTCGCGTCCGGCGTTGAAGCGCAGCGACGCGCTGGGGAGCAGGTCGTAATAGGAGCCTGAAAAGTGATTCGGCGTGGCATCGCCGTTGGGATCGAACGCCAGGTTGTGCACGTTCTCCGTGGTGATCTCAGCGCGCAGACCCAAGACCAGGCGGACGCCGTTGGAGAAGTCGGTGGTATTCATCACGTAGAAGGCCGGAATATGCTCGACCAGCCCGTAGTTCGCGGAATTCACCCCCTTGTCGTTGGAAAAGGCGAAATCGGCGGGATGCTGGTTAACGTAATTTTGGACGGCGCCGAACCAAACATTGTAGCCGTCCTTGTACGCGCCGTTGTAGTAGTTCGGCTGCGTGAGTTGGTTGGGGAAGTTCGTCATCGGGACACCGGCGCCGGCGCCGGCGTAATTCGCGTAGTCGTTGTACTGGTTGTTGTATTTGTGCATGCTGCGAAACTTAGCCCCGTACTCAAACGTGGAGAGATGGCCGCCGAGGTGCCAGCGGAATGCGCCCGAACCCTGAACTCCGATATTGATCTGCTCCTCGTGGCCGGGCTCACGCTGGGTCCCGGTGAAGGCGTAGTTCTGGGGGCTGTTGATCTCGGCAAAACATGCCGGGGTCCACTGGGGCAGGTGGTAGTCCGTGGTCGCGCCTTGGTTGAACTGGCAGGAACTGGTGCTGGCCACGTCGGTGAAGTTGCCCGACTCAAAAGGATTATCGCCAAAGTAGCCAGCTCCGACCGCGGCGCTCCACGAGTACCAGGTATTAGTCAGAACATGCGTGCCGCTGAGCTGAATGCTGTCGGAATAAATCCGGGCGTCTTCAGCCTGGTTATAGTAACGCGGTGGGGTGTTGCATGGCGGAGCGGTTGCCCCTGTGGTTGTGTTGGTGGCGCAGCCGGTGTTGCCGGGATTGATCAATTGGACGCCGGGCGTGTTGTCGAAAAGGCTGTAAACCGATTTGTCGCCGCTGTCGCGGGTGAAGGTATAGAGATAGCGCAAAAAGATAGTGGAGCCGGGCTTGATGCGGTAATCCAGGCTGCCGCCCGATCCATAGCGGGGGCGGTGGAACATGTACGTGCGGAGGTCCTGGGAGTCATCCCACACTACGGTCTGATTGTTGGCGAGCGAGGCCATATCCGGGGTGGGCTCGACGTCGTTATAGCCGGTGCCATCGAAGTCATACTCTCCGCCGATGATGAAGCCAAGCTTCTTGTTGGCCCCAAAGCGCCTGCCCCAGGTGCCGTATACATTCGCGTTTGGACGGGCGTTTTCGATTGGCGTATAGCCACCCATGGCGCTGATGCCACCCATGGCGGTGATTTGGTAGGTCGGGGTATCGCTCGCGGTTTTGGTGACGAGATTGATGGAGCCGCCGATACCGTCGCCATCCATGTTGGCTTCGAGGGTTTTGCTCACCTTGACCGAATCCACGATACCAGTGGGAACAGCGAAGAAATCGAATTCGCGGATACCGGGATCTTCGGAAGGCATGTTGAAGCCGTCGACGGTGGTATTGTTCAAGCGGGGCTCAGTGCCGCGCACTGCCACAAAATTATCCTGACCCTCATTGCGCGTCAGGGCGACGCTGGCCATACGACCGATCGCGTCGCCCAAGTTGCGGTCTGGCAGGCTGGTGATGGTCTGGCTAGGCATGACCTGGATGAGGTTGTCCGCGGCGCGCTCTTCATTGACCGCTTCCACTTCAGCCGAAGCGCTCGTCGCCGTCACCAGTACGGATTGGTTGTTCGAGGCGACCTGGAGTTGCAGGCTCACAAGGGTCGATATCCCCGCATTCACCGTGACGGTTTTTGTCAGTTTCTGAAAGCCAATGTAGCTGACGGAAATCTCATAGTCACCGGACTGTAGGCCACTGAAGAAAAACCGGCCCTGCTCGTCAGTGGAAACAATCAGGCCTTTGGCGGGGACGGATACCTGGGCTCCTCTCAATACGGCGCCAGCAGAATCCGTTAGCGTACCAGAAATGGATCCGGCTTGATTTTGCGCGGTTCCACCAAAGATCACGCCCTTTGTTTGTGCGCTGATACGGGGTACAAAGATCGAAACCAACAATACAGAGACGAGGAGCAAAGCAGGACGAAATGCAAAGAAGGTTTTGGACTTCACGGGTTCTCCTGGAAGTGAATTCAGTCAATCGCTTTTGGCTGATTCGTGCGCTATTGAACGGCATAAACAAACAACACGACTCAGTCTGGTGCTGGAGAACCAAGTCTATGGAGCCGAAGCTGAAGGCAATCTGAAGGTTCAGCTGGATTCATCGAAGATTGAAAGAAGATTTACCGGCTCTTGATAAACGAGCTGTAAGTATGGACGCCGCATGAAACCTGCGCTGCAAACGAGCTTTCACAGCCACGTGGAATTCCCAGCACCCTGTGCTTGTCACGGCAGAGGTCAAAACCAACATGGACGAATATGTATGGTCCGCCGTGTGACTGCAAGGAAAAGCTGAGGGCAAGAAGACAAGTCTGCGCAAATGTATTCGGCCTTCGAAGGAGAGGAGTTCTCCTGGCCAGGATGAGTTGCGCGCGTATCTGTCCTTATTAGCCGGTCTGTTGTTGTCAACCAATTCGTCCAGTCGCCATCTTGTACACAACTCTCCTACAGATCTCATTGCGAGTGACGAAGCCAGTTATCCCGGTAGCCGGTTTTACGGCCAGGTGGACTGGATTTGTAGATACTGGCGGACACTCCGTACTAATCCGCCGCCAATGAGTCAGGCGATTATGGATCTAGTGACACCGACTGGCCCTCGTTCCTACTCAGTTGAATGCCGGGTCACGCTACAACCGTGGATGGATTCTGTCCGAATTCGTTTTCGAATCTCATGTATCCGGACGTTATGTGTTGGACGACTTTGTCAAGCAGACTCTGCCAATGCGTTCATTAAGGATGGACGACAATTCTTGAGTCATCCTCTCGATAGGGATGCAAACAGGTGATGCGACCACACTCCACTGTAGATCGGAATGCGCGGTACGCATCAAGCCATCTGCTAGTCCACAAGTGGTACTCATCGCACCACTTGTATTGACACGGTCAGGCCAGCATTTACACCAAATAGGGTGTGGCGCGCCAACCGGTAATGATGCAAGATTACTGATATCAAGCAAAACGATTTGTTGACATTGTAAGCGGGAGTATGTCCATGAGCAGCTATGAAGTGACACGCGCGAGCGTAGAACTATCGCGTCAAGAGGATCCTGCCCCAACTTTGCTTGAGCGAACCCTTGACTGGCTTGAGCAAAATGACGAGTTAGTCAGTGGTGGATCGACCGATGGTCGTTATGGGGAGATGCGGAGCGATGATTCCAACGACTTGGCAAAAGCGCTCGCTTCTGTGGAGCGTCAAACCAAAGAGCTTCTCACGAACACAAAGGGTGACAAAATTAAAGGTGCCACAGCTGTTATTGAGTTCCTGCAATCAAACGCAAACCACTCCAGTGCCTTGATTTGCGTGACCTGCGAGTGAGCCCAAGCCTGAGGTCAGCGTAGTATGAACGCGAGATATAGAACAGCCTGGATATCGATCAAAATGCGGCTGGAGTGTTCGATTGATCTTGAGTTGAATGCTGTGTATGTCGCAAAGTATGTCAGGAAAGTGATGTTGCATCGAAGGCGGATGCGGCGTTGGTTTATGAATAGTTCGTATTCTTGTAACCGAAATTACATTCCCTCTTCATCATCAGTGGCCAAGAATTGAGCCTAATCAATTCTCGGCTCTTTTCAGATGGATAATTCCAGTTCCTCATCCAGATCTCGCTCACCGGTTGCGCAATATGTGCGCATGTCCACTGAGCATCAGCAATACTCAACCGAGAACCAGATGTTCGCAATCGTGCGATATGCGCAAGCGCATGATATGGACATTGTTCGAACTTATTCGGATCATGGCAAGAGCGGACTCACTCTGATCGGCCGTTCCGGACTTCAACAACTTCTCGCTGATGTAAGTAGTGGCGATGTCGATTTTGTGGCGGTCCTGGTATACGATGTGAGCCGCTGGGGACGCTTTCAGAACCCAGATCAGGGTGCTTCGTACGAATTCTCGTTGACGTCATCTGGCGTGATGGTGCACTACTGCGCCGAAGAGTTCAGGAACGACGGAAGCCTTTCCTCAGCTCTTCTGAAAACGGTAAAGCGCGGGATGGCAGGGGAGTACAGCCGGGAACTGTCTGTGAAAGTATGGGCGGGCCAAAGACGGCTCATCGAATTGGGATACAGGCAGGGTGGTCCCGCGGGATACGGGTTGCGCCGGCATTTAATCGATCAAAACCATCAATTCAAACAAGTGCTCGGACACGGGGACCGCAAGAGTCTTCAAACCGATCGAGTGATCCTCGTCCCAGGCCCGGAGATAGAAGTTTCGATCGTTCGGCAGATCTATCGCAGGTTTTTAGAAGAGCGTCGTTCGGAAACAGAAATTGCGCAATGGCTAAACGCAGAAGGTGTGCCCTGGCAATTTGGCCGCTGTTGGACTCGTGAGAATATACGTCAAATCCTCACCAACCCCAAATACATTGGGACGAACACCTACAACCGAACCTCCTATAAGCTTCACGTCAAGCGGATTAACAATCCTCCGGAGCAATGGATTCAAAGACATCACGCTTTTGAGCCGGTGATCGACCATGACCAGTTCACTCAGGCTCAACAAATCATTCTCTCCCGCAATAGCCATCTTTCGAACGACGAGATCCTGATCCGCCTCAAACGCTTACTCAACGCAAAGGGCTATTTGACAGGGTTGTTGATTGAGGAGTGCGATGAGCTTCCCACCTGCTCGACAATTGCCCGGCGATTCGGGTGTCTGATCCGTGCATACAAGTTGATTGGATGGACGCCGCTACGCGACTTGGAATACGTGGAGATTAATCGCCATCTTCGGAGACGATATGGAGAACTCGTCTCGACGATATCGGAGCAACTTCGCGCTAACGGAGCGTCTCTATCCGTCGATCCGGATACAGATCTTTTGACGATCAACGACGAGTACTCGGTGTCGGTTGTCGTTGTTCGCTGTAAATCGCTCGCATCCGGAGCCCGACGATGGTTGGTGCGATTTGATTCATTGCTGCGTCCCGATATAACCATCGCCGCTCGTCTGACCCCTGAAAACGATGCGATATTTGACTACTACATTCTGCCAAGAGTGTTCGAGTTCGGTGATCGGATTCACCTCCGCGATGACAACCCGCTGACTCTCGATGTCTATCGATTCGAAACGCTGGACTACTTTATTGAGATCGCCCGCCGAACACAGATTGAGGCGATCGCATGAATCCTCAGCCAATTGAGATGATTCCTGTCGCGAATATTCGGATCGCCAATCCAAGAAAGCGCAATCAGGTAGTATGGCAAGCGCTCGTTGCAAGCATCCGGGCGGTCGGCTTGAAAAAGCCGATTACAGTATCGAGACGCGCGGAGCCGACAGAGGAGGGTGCTACGTTTGATTTAGTTTGCGGTCAGGGCCGATTGGAAGCAGTGAAAGAACTTGGAGGTTCGGATATACCGGCAATCGTGATCGAAGCGCCAGAGCCAGATCGATATCTCATGAGCCTGGTCGAAAATATCGCTCGCAAAGCTCCCTCGCACAAGAGCCTCTACTACGAAATCAAGAGTTTGCTGGCCCGCGGTTATGACACCACCACTATTTCTGACAAGCTCGGGCTGGGCCGAACCTATGTAACGGGAATGGTTCACCTCGTCCGCAACGGGGAAACACGGCTCATTCAAGCGGTAGAAGGAGAAGAACTGCCGGTTTCGGTAGCTGTCGCTATAGCGAATGGAAACGATGAAAACATTCAGCAAGCTCTCGCGGAAGGCTACAAGAGTGGTGAGTTTCGTGGTTCGCGGCTTCAGGCAGTACGCAAGATGATCAAGCAACGTTCAGCCAATCAGGAAACGAACTCAGACTCAGGACGGGACGACGGTGCACCGATCACCGGATCAGCACTCATTCGAATATACAAGGAGCGAATTGCCGAACAGCAACAGCTTGTTAGTAGGGCAGATCATCTAGGCGAGCAAATTCTGGTGATTGTATCTGCAATGGAAGCATTGCTGGCGGATGAGGACTTCCGCACATTACTCCGGGCGGAGGGTTTGCTCGACATGCCAGAACCCCTGCGTCTACGAATGAAATAGGAGGATAGGTGCCTCTAATCAAAGCTTCCTTTGAACGCTCAGTTGTCCAACTTTCGATAGCGAGCATTATTCCTCAGCGCCAGATTCCTTATGATCAGAGACGGGTCCTGTTCTATAAACAGATCGAAGCATCAATCAGAGAAGTAGGAATGATCGAGCCGCTTGTCGTCTATCCACAAAATGCCAACCAATTTCTGCTTCTGGATGGACACCTTCGACTAGACGTTCTCAAGAGGAAGGGAATCTCGGTGGCCAAATGCATTATCGCCACTGATGACGAAGCATATACCTACAACAGGCGCGTGAACATTATTCCGCCTGTGGCTCAGCATTTGATGCTGCAGAAGGCGCTTGAAAATGGGTTATCGGAAGAGCGAATCGCCGCCGCCCTTCACGTTGATGTGCAAGCAATCAAACGAAAGCGCACTATGTTGGATGGAGTCTGCGCTGAAGCTGTAAAGCTTCTCGAGACAAAGATGGTTAGTGCCAGGGCCATCGGTTACTTGAAGAAAATGAAACCGTTACGTCAGATTGAAGCTGCCGAACACATGATAGCCAGTTCAGTTTACAGTGCCAGTTTTGTGCATGCCATCCTACTGGCCACCAAGTCTGATCTGCTTGCTAATCCGAGCCAGAGACAAAACTCAGCGTCATCGACGATAAGAAACTCTTTTGTCCTGGAGAATGAGAATCTGGTAAAGGATCTCAAACGCCTCAAGGCCAATCTGGGTAAGGAAGCTCTTGTATCTGCCGTTTGCCTCGGATACGTCCGTCGCTTAATCGGGAATCCCAAAGTCCGTCGATATTTAGACCGAAAGCACTCTGACATCCTCCGTGTTTTCGAGGACAATATTTTAAAGAGGTACGAAACGGACAAGCAAGGTGCGAGCTTTATCTCGCCCGGAAACCAGTGACGTACAGCAATCGGAAGTAACCCTCTCCAACCTCCGGTGCAACCGGATTTTACTTCCTATCTCTAGTATCGTGAAAAATTTGGCTGGTGTGGTAAGTGAGCTAATTTCGTTAAACTCTTTGAATGGAGATCAAACCAGTATTAATAATCGGTGCGGAGGATGATGGCATGCCAACGACGGGAATGTGCCTGGCGTGCCTTGAACAAATGGCGGTTCCCGACCCACATTCTTTATCTGCCGACGACAATCTAAAATGGATCCAAGCGCACTTTGATCAGCATGTGCGACTAAAGCATCGTAATGACGGCCAAGAGGATTTCTCCGTCGGTACCGAGAACTCAACCTCGCATATCAACTAGCGAGTGATTTCTCCAAAAATCTGACCCATCCTGCCAACCTTCTTTTGGTTCCAACGGGCTATATTCGGTTTCTCTCTTGTTTTGTCTCTGGAGGGATTCATGGAAGCGAATGCGTGTTTTATCTCGGATGAGCAGTATGTCGACGACGCTCGATTTTCCGATCCAGATAACTTGCTGACAGCAAAAAACAGCGAGCCTATGCTTCAATCCGAGGCCGAAGCAAATCCCAAACAGGAAGCTTCGCTTAAGGTCATTGAGGGTCTTTTCGTCCAAGCGCGTGCAATTCAGCGGCACATGAGTATGCCAATGCTAGAGGAACGAGAGGCGTATCTCGCATATCTGCTTCGATTGGGCCGAAGCCGGAAATATGTAATCAACACTGCGACGCTCGTATGTCACGTGCTGCAACACGTTCGCTATACCGAGTCGCTGATGATCGGTGAATCTGAAATCTCTCGCGCTTCACTCGAATGGGCCTCAGAAGTATCCGCGAACGCGCGCGGTCGCGCAAACAGGACAGGACTATTTAGAGCTGCCGCACGTAATTGGTTTCGATTTCTGGGCCGCTATGAGTTTAGGCCACCGGAATCCTTTCGTTTCAAGGAATATCTCGAACAGTATGTAAGCGCCTTGCAATATGAAATGCACTACCAACGCGTGACCATCGAAGGCACAGCAGGCCGGATCAAGCGGTTTCTGAAATGGGTCTCGTTGCGGCGAACTTTTCTAGCATCAGTCACTTTGGAAGATGTGGGTTTGTTTCTCGCAGAACAGAAAGAGACTGGTTGCGGCTACTACTCCATCGTTGCACATTGCAAATCCCTGAGAACGTTCTTCGGTTTCGCAGAACAGCACGGCTGGAACACTTGCGGCTTGAGCAAGATGATTAAAGTGCCTCGTTATCGAAATCGCGACACGTTCGTGGGATGTCCGGCATGGAAACAGGTACGCGCGATGCTGGCGTTCCTAGATGATTCGAAACCATCCCATTGCCGAGCCAAGGCAATTTTGATGTTAGCTTCCATCTATGGCATGCGGTGTTCTGAAATCGTCCGTCTCACTCTTGGAGATCTGGATTGGCGCAATGAGATTCTGACGGTACACCGGGCGAAGCGCGGACGAACCCAACAGTTCCCTCTACAGTATGAAGTAGGCGAGGCCATTATTCGATATTTGCGAACGGTCCGACCGCGATCTGCTGTTCGGAACCTCTTCTTAACCTTAAAGACGCCGTATCGGCCCGTTGTACACCTCTCACAATCCATGGTGGCATTTCTGAGAAGAACAAAGGCGATTGAACCGCCGTGTGGACTACATGCATTTCGCCACGCATGTGCGACTGAGCTATTGCGTAAAAGAACCTCGCTTGGGGGAATTGCGGACTTTTTAGGCCATCGTGGATTGGGATCGGTGAGCATCTATGCTCATTGCGATCTTCGTACTTTGCGGAAGGTAGCGGACTTTAGTCTCCGCAGTGTCCTATGAAACTGTTCGAGGCGGTGGAACGGTACGTAACTCGCAGGCGCGTGGAAGGGCTGCAATTTATGAGCGGCCAAGCCGTGCTTCGTGCTCTCTGCAAGCACTGCGGCAATATCGACCTTGGCGACCTTTCGTCGAGCCAGATCGCAAAATTTACCAGCGCCTCGCGGTTTGCGCCCAAAACGTCCGGGAGTAAATTTAGTATCGTTAAAGGTTTCGTGGATTTTTATGTTATCCGCCACCAAATGTCTCAACTTGTTTTGGAGAAGCCTCCAAGACCCCGTTCCGACCGCCAACCGTTCATCTATGCTTGCAACCAGATCCGGACTTTACTTCATCAAGCCGAGAACGCTGTCCGGCGACGCGACATGTTTGGCGGCGAGACATTTCGCATGATCCTGTTGCTGCTCTACGCGACTGGCATTACACATGAGGAGGTATTGGTTCTCCGAAGATCATCTGTTGACCTGGCCAAGAGGAGAATCAATGTCGATGGCATTTCAACGCGGCAGCCACGGTCGCTTCCGATTGGATTGGAGCTGCGACGCGAATTGACGAAATACATGAACTCGACGCGAAAATTGAGCCGAAGAGAAGATCTGCTTTTTCGTCGTAATAACGGCCAACCAATCCAGTATTCCAACTTAACGGCAAGATTCGCGGTTTTGCGCAAAGATGCAAATTTGATGCCGTCAGCACAATGCCAGGTTCCACGTATCCTCGATTTGCGATTTACATTTGCAGTTCATAGGCTCACACAATGGATTCGGACTGGGAAAAATCTCAATGACCTCATCCCCGCATTATCGACCTACATGGGCTATTCAACATTGACCAGGGCGGAGCAGTTTCTCGCGTTTGTGCCTGAGCGATTCAAAGAAGACCTAAAGAAACTAAGTCCAGCGAAAGGACGGAGGCGCTGGTGCGAGAATGTGCAGTTGATGAATTTTCTCGCGTCACTCTGAGTAGCTTTCCGGCAATGGTATTTGAATTAGTCGGAGCCAAAGGCGCCGGCTAGGACGTCCGCGACCACCTGGTCAAGATCGGCATCGGGCAAGATAACCAAAGAGCTTACTCTTTAGTGGCATTGCCCTCTGTAACAACAAACTCTTATTCTCCTCGTTCATATGGCCTTCCGAAAGAGTTTAAATCTCGGTCCGTTGCGTATTAACGCATCGAAAAGCGGGCTTGGCTATTCTGTTGGAGGGCGCGGCTTTCGGATTGGCCGAGACGCGAAAGGTCGTCCATACAAGTCCTTCTCGATCCCCGGCACTGGAATTTACAACCGAACCTATGCTGGAGGAAAAGCGAAATCCCGCGGAAATCAATATGCTGTTTCTTCGCAAAGAAACACAGCCTTTTCAGGTGGGAAGCGTGTCTCCTCTCGGAAGCTTGCAACGACCATCGGCTATTTCGTGATGGCGGGCTTGATCTATCTCTTACTGTCCTGGGTTAGCCGTTTGTTTTGAGGGGAAGCTATGTCTTTTGAACAGGTACCTTTCGGAGAGAGTGTCGAATTTGCCGAAAACACCGAACCACGTTGCCCATGCCTTCTTCTTCTCGATACATCCGGGTCGATGCAGGGAAAAGCGATCAATGAGTTGAATGCGGGAATACGTCAATTGCGCGATGAATTGTTCGCGGACGAAATGGCCCAAAAACGCGTCGAAGTTGCGATTGTTGGTTTTGGGCCGGTACAAACCTTGAGTGAATTTCAGACCCCCGACATATTCCAGCCGCCAACGTTGATGGCCAGCGGCGACACCCCGATCGGCGCCGCAATCGAAGCAGGTTTGGATCTGCTGGATCAGCGGAAGCAGACCTACCGCAACAACGGCGTCACTTACTATCGCCCATGGGTCTTTCTGATCACGGACGGTGGTCCAACCGATTATTGGCAAGCGGCCGCAGAACGAGTGAAGAAAGGAGAAGCATCCAATCGCTTTTCGTTTTTCGCGGTTGGGGTGGAAGGCGCGCGGATGGACATACTTTCGCAAATCACCACGCGAGAGCCGCTGAAATTGCAAGAACTTCGATTTCGGGATCTCTTCAAGTGGCTATCGAATTCGCTGTCCGCAGTCTCCAAGTCTCAGGTTGGGACGCAAGTTGCACTGGAAAACCCGACCGGTCCGAACGGTTGGGGATCCGTCGGATGATAGGGGATTGGAAACACGTTTCGGCTTCGGTGATTGGCACGGCACATCTTAAAGCAGATAACGGCATATGCCAGGATGCTCATCGCTGTGCCTATGCGGCCGATGTCGATCGGCTGGTGTGTATTGTCAGTGACGGAGCCGGATCGGCTTCTCGTTCGGCTGAAGCCTCGCGTCTTGTCTGTGATCGCATAGCGTTCAACATTACCCGGGCTCCAGAAGACGATGTGCACACATCAGGATTTGCAAAAAGGGCTGTCTCTGAGTTGCGCCTCGATCTCGAAGAATTGGCGGAGGCCAGCGATCTTCCACTGCGGGAATTCGCTTGCACGGTTCTAGTCGCCATAATTTCGGACAACATATGTACCTTTTGGCAAATTGGAGACGGGGCAATTTGTTTTCGTTGCGCTGAAACAGAGGAATATCGCGTTGCGTTCTGGCCGAACAAAGGCGAGTACGCGAATATGACCTTTTTTGTAACGGACGCAAATGTTACCGATGAGCTTGAATTCGACTCCCTCGATCTCCGGGTCGCGGATGTGGCGCTGTTCAGCGATGGACTCGAAAGGCTGGCTCTCGATTTCAAGACTCGCGAAGCGCACCCAAAATTCTTTGCCGGTTTCTTTCCTTATCTTTATGGCGAACCTGCCGGAGAGGTTTTAGGCATTCAAACGCAGCTTGAGCAATTTCTCGGATCGGACCGGGTCAACGCCAAGACTGATGACGACAAGACACTGATCTTGGCCACGCGGGAGTGCTTGTGAGTCTTACGCCTGGTAGCACGATTTATGGGGATAACGGATCGACCTACCGATTGGGTCGTGAGATCGGTAGGGGAGGGCAGGGATCGGTATGGTCTCTCGACAATGAGAGTGGTCTCGTGGCCAAGTTCTATCACAATCCTTTAGGGGCAGACGAAGCCGCCAAGCTTACGGCCATGTGTCGACTGCGAAGTGAGCAACTTTCGACTGTCGCGGCATGGCCAATCACACTTCTGAAATCCACCCGAAATGGAAGCGCTGGAGGTCTCCTGATGCGCAAAATTGCTGGCTTCCATTCGGTTCATCAACTTTACGGAATGAAGAGCCGTCTCAAATTTTTCCCGGAAGCCCAATTCCCGTTTTTGTTACATACCGCAATCAACACAGCGCGGGCCTTTGCGACGATTCACGACAGTGGGCAGGTGATCGGTGATGTCAATCACAGCAACCTGATGATTTCGGAGAACGCAACAGTCGCTTTGATCGATTGTGACAGCTTCCAGATAACCGAAGGCGATCGGAAATACTACTGCCCGGTAGGGGTTCCTGAATTCACGCCCCCTGAACTGCAAGGAAGTAGCTTTAACGGTCAGGTGAGAACGGCACAGCACGACGCGTTCGGGCTCGGTGTCCTGATTTTTTATTTGCTCTTTCTCGGGCGTCATCCCTTCATGGGCATGTATGATCGCGGGCGCGACGAGATGCTTTCCCTGGATCAGGCAATTGGACGGTACGCGTTTCCCTATGGCTACGAGCAAACTTCGCCAGAAGTCAGGTTGCCGTCGTTCATACCCCGCCTCAACGATTATCCAGCCTCGATCGGATCACTTTTCAAGCAATCCTTCACGCGAGAATCGGTACTTCACGGAAGACCGCACGCACGAATCTGGGTCGATACATTGAGCCTGCTTGCGAAGGAGCTTCGCCAATGCCAGGGCAATCCTAATCATCATTTCTACAGTCGTCTGACGGAGTGTCCCTGGTGTCGGATGGAAGGTGTTTTGGGCACACCTGTGTTCGGCATCAAGATCGCCATCATCCAGGGCTCAAGCGGATTCAATTTACTCGCGATCTGGAGTGAAATCGAATTGATTAAGGCGAATCCCGAGCAAGTTGCACTGCCGGATATCAAACAGATCCAGGCAGGTTTGCAGCCGCATTCATCAATCCCGGCACTTGTCCGTTCGCGACGCAAATATCATCTCCTCGCTCTCGGGCTCGTTGTTATTGCGGCGGTTTTCGCGTTCTCTATCCTTCCGTCCTTTGCCGCGATCGGTGTTATCGTTATCGCGTTCTTCTGCTCCCACGCGCTCTGGAAAAAAGGAAGCGCCTTGGTGGTCCATTTTCACGAAGATCAACGGGAGGCGAAAGAGAGATACGATTCGACTGTGGGAAGTTTGAAAGACTCGGAGAATGTTCCGGCAGAATTCGTCGGGGAGCGCCAGAAACTTGCGCGAGCGAAGGCCGACTATCAGGGCCTGGAACCAGAAAAAGCGAAACGTCTGGCCGAACTTCAAGCGGCGCGCGAAAGGAAGCAGCGACAGCATTTCCTCGAAACATTTCGAATTGAAGACGAAATTATCCATGGCATAGGTCCCAAGTTCAAGGCGATCTTGAAAATGTGGAACATCGAAGACGCTTGGGATGTCGACGCAGGAAAGATTTCCGGAATAAAGGGATTCGGCCCTGTGAAGATTAATACCCTCATCGCTTGGAGACGGGGCAAAGAAGCGCAATTTCGTTTTGACCCGCGTCGGCCCGTTGATACTCGCGACATTCACGCTCTTGAACAAGAATTCGCACAGAAACGTCAGGCGCTGCAGAATACTCTGCGGTCCGGCCCCGAAAGATTGCGTCAGACAATCGGTGTTTGGCGAGCGAGGCGCCGTCAGGTTGCGGGGCAACTTCGCTCAGCCGCCCAGCAATTAGCGCAGGCGGAGATGAACCGGAAGGCATTGAAGGTTTTATAAAGCCAACATCAAGAGAGCGACGACCCTCGACACACCTCGGAGGAGCACGAATTCATGAAAATATCCGCGCTAGAATAACCGACGCGAGGCTGCTGCTGAAATTCGGTTGCGTGTCATCAAACTTATCGCCTACCTTGATCGACTCGACAGGCACGTCACCATGATTGGTGTGGATCGGCGTGCCCGCTGCAAAAACATAAACTACAAACGTCAAGCTGCAGTTTCAGGTGCTTACCACGAAACTTGCTCCGCGTGCCAGCCAATGTTCTAGGTCTGTACTGTCGATATGCTTGAACTGCTCGACTAGTCGAACTGCTACGTTCTCCAACTCCTCCTTTGGACCCCAAAAGACCATTGCTGAAACCGTGTCGCAATTTTCACATTGCATACTGGCAAGGATCCCTGAGGCGGCGCAAACAGAAACAATAAAGGTCAAATACTCTAGGTTCCTATTTTCCATACTCATGATTGATTCTGGAGTGGAAAGCGCCTGTTGATTTCTAGCAGCTTCTGTGGCAAGGCACTGGAAGCCTAGGGACTGAACAAGTCTCGCCCATAAGTGCGGCTGATTCCCGTCGACTCTGAGAAAAGCTAATGCTGAATGACTCCCTAACCTCCAGCCACGGAATGGGTCTTCAAGATCAGCTAAAGCGCTTGAAGCAACCCATGCGACGTCGGAATAAATGTTCTCATGGTGGAATTTATCGATCTCTATCGCAGCATCTCCGGTGAGTACAGTGCAACGGGAGATGATCTCACCGATCATTCGGTTATCGGGCTTGAATACCCCGAACTTCTCTAACCTATTCAACACATCGGGCTTTTGCTGGAGATGATCCATCGCTGATTTCCAGTAGGCCCCAGACTTCCATATGGCCATCCGTCTCTCGGCAAATGCAGAGCTAATTGTTTGTAGATCTTTTCCACTGAATCGGACTTTGTCAGGCAATATCCAGAGGCTTGCCCATCGTGCAAGCGCTCCCGCTGGGAGAATATCCGAGAAAAGCTCGCGGGGCGGATCAATGCAGAGACGTGGGCTCATCTTGTCCTCTCAATAGAAAATATGCTCACCGTTTGGGCCATGATAATGCGGTGGCTCAAAAGTTCCGTCTGGAAAATGGTGGCCCCAACAGTGATGATGGAATTCGATTATCTCTCCCTCTTCGTCCAGTGCCCGAATAATTTGATATGGCTGATTTTGAGGCCCTCTCATAGCAGGACTGCCACCCCATACCAGAATACGTTCGATAGGACTGTTCGGATCAGCACCCCATCGATTCAGCGCTTCTTCTAATGCTTCATCTTCGCTATCGCAATCACATTCGAAAGGATTTGCATTATGAACCAGGAATCCGGTTTCACCGACGAAGTAGTCGTGGTCATTGGCGAGAGACTACAATCACGCAGATCATACGAGAGCATCGAAACCGCAGACCTCCACGTCGTAAGCGTAGCCTATCGATGGAGAGCGGGATTTAGCTGATGCGCAATTGGCTCTGGCTTCGCTTTGCACCACTGGACTACTCTTTCAGCGAGCCGATAATAGGGGGACGTAGAACCGCTCAGATCAGGATGCTTCGCGTCGAGAACCCGGTCGATCCATCGATCGATTTCCTGAATCTCCGTCTCGCTAAAGACGGTAGGGTCTTCCAGATTCTCACGCAGGTATTTGCACTGAATTCTGTGGCCTTTATCGAAGTTGTAATTACCGTTTCGGTAAGCCTCGTCACTTAAGCGGCCTATTGCGCGAACCAGCTCGCCCTGAACGGTCGTTGCCTGACCGGTGGTCGGAACCAATTCCGTCCACAGACGTTGGAATTCAGACCGCCAAGCTTCTTTTGAGCCTTTGTCACTGTTTCCCGATTTGGCGGCGGCTTTGCGCGTTGTTTTTGCTGCCATTTAAGAGTCCTCTTTACGGAAGTTCGAAACAGTGCGACCGGTTTGTTGCAGGATTTTCATACTGATAGAAGTCTGGGTCTTGCATCATCTCATTGAATTCCTGCTGAGTCAGTCCATTCTGTGCTGCCAATGCCTTCATTTTCCAAAGTTCAAAGCCCGGTACGTGCCCGAGATCAGGAGGCCCCGCAAAAGGAATGCCAGAATTTGGATCGATTATCAGGCCATCCTCGGTCTCTTCCATTTTTTCTTCGACTTCATCCAGAACCCACTTACGGACGTACGGGTCCGTGTAGTTACATCCGCAGGGCGGAGCGTTGTGAACGAGGAACCCGGTATCACCGACGAAGTAGTCATGGTCCTTGGCGACAGTGAAATTGTAAACCGTCTCTTCGTTCTTGACCGGGGTGATGGCGGTAATCCTGCGCCAGTTGCCGTTGATGGTCAGGAGACGGTCGCCGATCTGCATCTGCCCGGCGGCCATCCATGCGCCATCTTCTGCGTCCCCACGCCTGACCCAGAAAGGATGTCCCGTGGACGGACGTAATGGCGCATGCTCGCCCTCGATGCGTATCTGCAGCAGGTGATCGTGATGCGGACGTGTCAGCGCTATAACCGGCTCGTATTCCAGCTTGCCCGTAGAGCGATTGCGCGCCTCAACCTCGTCGCCCACCTCGATTGACTCGACCGGCACATCGCCATGATTAGTGTGGATGGGGGTGCCCGCTGCAAAACACCGAGGGCATCCGGGTTGCGGTTCTGGTTCTGGTTCTGGCTCTGGCTCTGGTTCTGGCTCTGGTTCTGGCTCTGGTTCCACTTCCGCCGGGCCTTCAAACTCGGCCTCAGCTGCGCAACTCTTCAAATTGATGGTGAGTGAGACCAGTGTCAACGTAGCGTCCGCATAGAATTGGCTCGAACCTACCTGAATCGATCCATCCAGAAGCGGCTTGACAGCACCAAGGGTAGAAGCGGCTGTGAATAGTAAGCATGCTGCATCTTTCGCTACCGTTTTCTCGCCTTCTTCGGCCTGAAGGGAGACTTCTCCTATCACTCCTTCCTCTTCTGCCGCATCGTCAAGCCCCAAAGGATCAATGCGATTGACTGGGTTGCCCCCTGCATATCGATAACGATGCAGCGTTTTAGGCTGGAATATGTTGCCTGCGTAGGGGTCTTGCGAGACAAAGCGTCCGGTGATGGGGTTGTAGTATCTGGCGCGGAGATAATAGAGGCCGAGATCGGAATCCAGTTGTTCTCCGCGATAGAAGAACTCATTCGGCGTGGTACCTGTCGAACTCACCGTGTTGCCGAAGGCATCGTACTCATAGCTATCGGTGACAGCACCAGCACCGTTCGTTAGTTGCCGGACATTGCCGCCGCCGTCGTATTCATAAAAGTTCGGCTGCCAGGAACTATCGATGACCTGATTCTCGCTGATTCTCTGCAGCCCGTACGTATATTCACGGGTGACAGCACCATTCACTACTTCCTCTACGACCTGCGGCACGCCTGTTGGGTTGAGGTCATCGACAAGATAATGCGTTGTCGCGCCTGCTGCGGTCTTCGTTACCCGATTCCCATCTCCGTCGTAACCGATTGAGACGGACCCTCCATTCAACGAAATAAGGCGCGAGAGCGAGTCAAAGCCAAAGGTTTTTCCTCCCGCCGCAATCGCGTCTCCGTTGGAGTCATAGGTCTCCGCAGAGGATCGGTCGTCGGCATTGTAGGTTGCGGAAGTAGAGCCGATTCCGCTCAATGACGATAGGGCCGATAGGCGGTTTCCAACTGGATCGAGGCTGTACGCTACGCTGCCATTCTTGTTCGATGGATCGGACGACACGGCTTCATTAGTAAGTTGATTGATGCCGTCATAGGCCCAGTTCGTTGTGCGACCATTGGCCTCGACGGAATTCGTCTTGTTGCCCGCTGAATCTCGCAGGTAGTTGTATCCGGAGGTAGGCGTTACGAGTTGAGACAAGCGGTTCAATTGATCGTAGGAGTATGTTGCCTGCAATCCATTCGGATAAGTCGCCGTCGCCAGATTGCTGGCACTGTCGTACGTGTAGGTTGTCGTGTTGGCCCCCGATGGGAGGCGATTGTCCACGACAGTGCTGAGCCGATTCAGATCATCGTAGGTATAGGAGACAGATGCCCCGTTAGCGTTGGATGAGGACATCGATGCCAAGTTTCCTACCGCATCGTATGTATAGCTGAGTGTTCCTTCGGGCGCAGCTTTACTGGTTAGCCGATCGAGATCATCGTAACTATAGGTAGTCGTGCCGCTCCCGTCCGTCATGGTCGCACGCTTGCCTGTCGGAGTATAGGTAAACGATACACCCGGCTCGCTGACGGTTGGATCTGGAGTGATGGCAGTCAGTCTGTAAACAGGATCGTAGGTAAACGAAGTGGTTTTACCTGCAAAACTGGTCAGCGAAATCAGATCGTTGTTCGTATCGTATGTTGCCAATGCGGTTGAAGATCCATCTGGCAACGTTTTTGAAACAGGCCGCTGGAGCGCATCGAAGCTGGCTTGTGAGGTGTGTCCGTTTTCATCAGCCCATGAGGTTAAATCGCCATTGACATCATAGCCGTACAGATTGGTGTTGTTCGCGGGTATTGGGTGGTTTACCTGGGTTAGCGATTGCAATCTGTTCGCGGTGTCGTAGCTGTACTGAATGACGTGTCCCGCCTGATCTGTCAGGCTGGTCAAATTGCCGACCCCATCATAGGTGAAGATCTTCGTTGTGCTATCTGGGTAGGTGATCTTCACCAATCTCTTTCTGGAATCATAGCTATATTGAGTCGTGTTTCCTTTTCCATCCTTACTGGAGATCACATTTCGTTCATTGTCATAAGTAAACTGGAAGTTGCCTAGCACGCCGGACACTGCGGTCAAATTTCCCGCAGTATCGTATGTGTAATTTGTTGCACGCCCAAGAGCATCTGTGGCGCTAATCCTATGACCCGCGGCATCGTAAGCGAACGTGATGGTCGTCGCCTGGGGCGTACCGTAGGCTCGCGTGACCGATATCAAATGACCGGCTGCGTCATAGTCATAATGCGTCACATGACCTGACTGATCGGTCACGCTAACGAGGTTGTTGCGGAAATCATAGGTGTAGCTGATGGTGGTTGTCGGTTGAGTATCAAATGTGACCAGGATGAGTCTGTTCAGCGCATCATAGGAATATTGGATGCCCGTGCCATCCGCAACCGTTCGCGATATCTGATTGCAGTCGGAATCGTAGCTATAGGTAATGTTCTGGCCCAGTGGCAGCGTGACTTGGACAGCCTGGCATACCAGTTGGCCGTATGAATACGCTTCGGTCACTGTCGCCGTTCCAGTTCCCCCGGATTCTGAATGCATTTTCCCTTTAAGGAAGGACTTGGCATTGGACCCCATACCCCCATTGCCAGTATTTGGAGCAGGAATAGTAGTCGTAAGCTTGCGGCCCAGAGCGTCATAGGTATATGAGGTTGTTCTACCTGTCGGGTCTGTTATGGTTTGCAAATTACCGTTTGCGTCATAGGTGAATTGCGCTGCGTGCGCAGGCTGTGCCGTAACGTCGAATCCGATGGCTCCGGCTTGCAGAGTCCCGTTTGCATTGTAGATAGTGCTCATCAGCGTACCGAGACTGTCGGTTACGCTCTGCGGGTTGTAATTGGCGTCGTAGTTGAACGTCCGTGTATTGCCCAACTCATCGGTGTTTAAGGTAGGTTCGCTGTACTGGTTGTAGACCGTCGTGCTGGTGGTATTGGTGCTGGTGGCTGTTGCTGGATAGGTCTGTGAGGTCTTGTTGCCGTTAGAGTCGTAGGTGTAGGTAGTCGTGTGGCCCAGCGGGTCGGTAACAGAGATCAAGTTACGGTTCGCATCGTAGACGTTGGTCGTCGTGTGCCCCAGTGGATCGGTCGAGGTCAGCAGGTCGCCGAGATTGTCATAGACCATCGTTGCAGTGCCGACGTTGCCACTAGCATCCGCAGGATACGTGATGGTCGTCGTGTTGGTGCTGAGATCATAGGTGTAGGACGTTGTTTCGCCAAGTGCGTCTGTGACACTCTTCAGGCGCCCGGAAAGCGAATTTCCATTCGCATCGACGTCGGTTGCTCCGTAGTAGGACGAACTAGGCAGCGGATTATTGCGGAAGTCGGTTCCGCTTAGATAGTAGTGATTCGTGTCGTACGTGTAGGAGCTGGGTTGTGAGATGTTCGGATATGTAACGGTGGCAAGATTACCCTGATCGTCATAGCCATACTGATACACGTTGCCCATGGTGTCGGTGATCTGTGTGATGCGGCCTTGCGAGTCACGCACAAATGGCACCGAAAGGCCGGTTGTGCTGGTAATGCCTGTCGAGGTGATCGTTAATCCGTTACCGTTCTTGTCAATGACGGATTGCAGATTGCCGTTAGCGCTGATCGAGTACTGAGTTCCTGACGGATCGGTGTAGAGATACTGAGTGGGCGAATAGGGCGCTCCGCCTAAGCACTCCCACGTTCCTGCGTCGATTTGAAGAAACTCCAGGTCGATTCCACACCCGGTTCCGGCATCTGTCAGCGCGCCAAACATGCCGGGTTCTGGCGTATATGCTGGGATGATTTCTGTGAATGGATAGCCGATAGCATGCGGGGCGAGATTGAAGGTACGCCGTTGCCCGCCCAGGGTAAAGCTGACGTTTCCTTGTGGATCGACGGTCAGATTCACCGTTGTACCAAGATTCCAGCCATAGCCAAAATCACCAATCGTAGAGGCGTTCAGGCTGTCGTAGGTTCTTTGGACATTGATCGAGAGACCGGTGGCAGGCACCACAAAATCTGTGACTGTCGAGGTGACACGTCCAGGCTTGTAGCTACCAACAGCTGAAACCAGAACCACGTCATATTCCGAACTTCCGTTAGTCTGTGTCGACTGCAATGCGATCACGTATGACCCGTTTTGCAGCGTGGTTGTATCGAAGGTTCCGATCTGACCTGTTCCTGTTGTATTCGAATTCAGTACTGTAACCGCATTCGGATTGTTGGCCGGATAGTAGGCAAGAGTGCCGCTCTGAAGAGTTACGCCGTTTGCGACTGTGATGGGCACAATTCCAGATGCTTGCGAGCCATATGTCGGGCTGACGATCCAACCTTGCGGAGTTTGTGGAATAGGAGCCGGGTGCACCGTCACCGTAAACTGTGCGGCCGCGTTCGCGCTGGTATCGGTTGCGTATAGTTGCAGGACATAAATTCCGGGTTCGCTGAATGCAGCAGTCGTTGTCAACTGTTGTGGGTTTGCAAAGGTTATCGTGCCGGGTCCGCTGACCTGACTCCAAGTAACAGTTGGATTGAGACCTGCAGAATCTGTGACGGACCCCGTCAAAGATAACGTGTTGGGCAAATTGATCGACGTTGGAGCCGTGATCGACACTCCAACCTGATCGCAATTACTGCAGGTGGTTGTGGTTGAGGATCCATTCCAGGTTCCGGTAATGATGTTGGACAGAAGCACATTGCCGCCTACTGTCGCCGCAGCAATAACGCTATAGCTTCCTGTCTTGACATGCAGGTATGCGATCGATGCATGACCGGTGGTGTCGGTGATTGAATTCAGCTGGAAATTATCAACGCCGGTTACATAGAAACCGACATTCACGTTGAAGAGCGGATTTCCACTCGCATCTGTGACCAATACGACGTAGCTATCCGTATCCGATACCGTGCCATATAAGCTCAGCGCGATTGAACCAGGACTCGCAGGGGTCGGATATGAGTTCCATGTCACGCTGGAAGGATTGGCTTGCAGTTGCGGCTGCCCAGATGGAGAAGCCACGGCATCGAGGGTGTCGGTGCCTACGTATGTACCTGTATAACTGAATGCCGCGTTGCCAATGGAATCCGTATTGGCCTGATCCTGACTGGGATTGGCACCCGATGTTGTCAGCGTTACCGGGACCCCGACTGCAGCGGTCCCTGGAGAGCTGGTCACGTAAGCAGATACAGGTAGAGGCTGCCCCAACGGATAAGAAGCAATGCTGGTGAAGAATGTCGGGAAATAGGCTCCGTTTACTTCCTGAATCCCTGTAATCGAGGTCTGGTCTCCGTCAGCGTTTGTAAGCGGCCGCAGAGGATAGTTGTCAGAGACTGCTCCCGTGATCGAAGTGATCTGCACTAGCGCTCCAGGTGTGAGTCCAGTGGCTGCGACGACGGGATTCGTGCCGTCTTTCATGCCGAACTGGTAACGATTATTCAGCCCACCTGTAACCCAAGCCCAGGGCATCGTGGTCGCCGGCACCTTGAGAGAATTGCCGTTCACAGTGGCGGTGAAACCAACGCCACCGTTGTCCTCAAAGAAGGTATCGTTAATGCCGAGTTGCAACTGGCTTGCACCCGCGGGAACGAGATAAGACCCGCCTGTTGCACCAATCGCAATCGGCTCAATTACGCTTCCGCTGCTGTCGGTAAAGGCTCCCATCAAGCCGCCTTGACCTAAAGCAGGAGGCGTGCGGAGCATGATTGAGGCTCCTGTGACAACAGGAAGGGGATTCCAAACCACGTTGAGTTCGTCTGATGTGACCTGGATGCCATTGACCGTTGCCGAAGCCTGAATCGTATCCGAACCGCTGTTCGATCCGATGTAGGTATAGGACGCAGTTCCCGTACCGTCAGTGGTTGCCGAAGCGATCGCGGTGTTTACGCCTACGATGTTAAAGGACACACTGATTCCAGGTTCCGGTGAACCGGACGGATCGAGGAGTGTGGCCGTGAAAGTTTGCGAAGTACCTGTCGTGTAGGGAGAAGATGCAGCCGCTGTCAGCGTAATCGGCGCAGGTGTTGGCAGCAAGGTCACCGCTGCGGTTCCAAGAGTCGAGCCGGTCAACTGATTCGTTGCTGTGAGCGTGACGGATTGCTGGCTTGAAATCATTTCCGGCGCGTTATAGAGGCCGCCGGGCGTCAAGGTTCCTTGCGCTCCCGAAGACATGGACCAGGTGACATCTGCATTACAGATGCCGGCAGCCACGAACTGTTGCGTTTGCACTGCGTAGAGGCTTATCGCAGGAGGAACGACCTGTATGGTTCCTGCGGGCGAGAGACGATAGAAGGTAGACGGTGAACTCTGATTATTGAATTGCGTCTTCAGCCAATCTCCAGACCGTGGAACATTGGAGACGCGGGTCTCATCCATGTTGCCGTTGAGATAAAGCCAATTCCAGTCGCCGAGTTGATAAAGGCGGGTATATACCGCGCCGGCGAAATAGGAGTAATTCGAGCTATACCCCGTCGGGAACGATTTCTGGCTCGATCCAATCTGTTGCCCATCGACATAGAGATAGTCGTTTCCGTTTGTGTCGAACGTCACCGCCGCGAGATGCCAGTTGCCGTCTGTGTATGAGTTCGGAGATGTCACTCCCCCGCCAACAACGCTGCCATCCTCATTGATATATAAGAGTCCGTTCCACCCCAGCATGGAGTTTGTCGCATCACCGGGTACAGATGGGATTCCTACATCTACGCAGACGAATACCCATAGGCACTGATCACGCGGTACCTGAGTGATGAGTCCGCCTCCTTGTGTTGTCTTAAACCATGTTTCCAGAGTTGCTTCAAAAGTTGTGCTCGTCGCGTTCTGCGGAAGTCCGATGTTGTCATATACACCGGTCGGATAATTGGGGAATGCGACCGATGGGATCTGGAAGTAGCTGGACGATCCGTCGAATCCGCTGGCGCCATCAATCTGGCCCTGAGCCGCTGAGATATCGGTTAGCGGTGCGTTGTTCGCGTTCATCGTCGAATCGATCGCGTTTCCGCCGGACAGGTTGCCGAGGTGATAGATAGCCAGATAATTGCTGTCCCAGACTCCGGCCGGATTCTGCTGCGAACTCACAATGTTCGGATTGCCGTAGAAGACGTAGATCACCGTGTCGTTCAGGTGAGACAAGGTTGGAACCCTGATCCAGGCAATCACTTTCCCGGTTGCAGGATCATACTCTTCAAGCTCATGGTCGAGCTTGGTCGTGCCATTTGGATCGAGACTGAAGATAATGTCGTAGCCATTACTGCTTGTAACGTGTCCGCCGTGACTCGTCAGAGCTAAATCCGGATCCGTGGTGTTGAACAGGAACGGAAAATTAGTCTGATCGGTATTCGCAACCTTTGTGTGATCGATCACAATTGTCCGTTGATACCCATACCCGCTCGACGCGCAATCAGAAGGCATAAGTGTAATGGCGGCAGAAGCCGACTTGGTCGAATCCACTTGACTGGTTGCGGTGATCGTGACCGTTGTTTGTGACGAGATGGACGTCGGTGTTTGATACACACCGTTTTGATCTATCGATCCCATGCCACTTGGGCTGATGGACCAGCTTACAGCTGTATTGACTGCATTCGAGACCGTTGCAGTGAACTGTTCTGATTGATTCGTAGTCAGGGCGATGGTTGCGGGAGCCACTCCAACGCTGATTACCGGCAGGAGTGTGATGGTCGCGGAACCGAGGTTGGAAGGGTTCGATTGGTTCGACGCTGTTACCGTCACACTCTGGGATTCGGTGATTGCCGGTGGTGCTGTGTAGAGACCAGACGATGTCAGTGTTCCTAGGGAACCGTCGGGCATTGACCAGGCAACCGATGAAGAACAAGAGCCGGTTGCCGTGAGTTGTTGGCTCTGTCCTCCGTAGAGAGACACGGACGCAGGAACTACTTCTTCCGCATTTTCAGACAGCAGGGTGTAGAAGGTTGTGGGCGAAGACTGATTGTTGTATTCGATCGTAATCCAATCGGATGACCTGACGATATTGGAGATGCGAAGTTCCTCGATCAAGGTGGAGTTAGAACCAGAGCCATTTCCGATAATGGCTCCGCCCTGTCCGCTGAGTGGCGACACATCGCTTAGTACATTGATGCGATTCGGCGTTGAGTTGAGTATCCCGTCTGTGTATAGAGCGAACTGTTCGGGGGAGATATTTGTACCGCTAGGAGCAGACCAGGTTCCGGCGATGTGATGCCAGGTTCCATCGGCGATGTTGGAATTTCCCTCTGCACCGATAAAGGCGGAGTTAGCGTCTAAGAACAGGAGGCGCCCAGCTGTATTTTGAATGTCATTGTAGCTTCCGCACCCAGTCGTGTTGCATCCGCCATTTCCATCCAGACCAAACGTAAGCGAATGTCCGCCTGATCCCTGATCGTCGTAGACAATGTTGAAATTCGGGGATGTCGAATTGATCCAAGCCTCGACGGTGTATGAGGTGACCGCATTCTGCACGTATGGCGTAGTGACGTTCGAACCGCTTGCTGCGAAGTTGGCCGCCGTACCGATTTCTCCGGACGCGGCCGTTGCGCCATTATTGACGGCATTGTCGCCGTAGGTAGTGGAGTCAATGACAGGTCCAGAGCCTATGTTGGCCAGGTGATAAACGGCTAAGTAATTTGCATCCCAGACCCCGGACGGATTCTGTTGAGAAGCCGTGACCGCTGAGTTTCCATAAAACATGTATATGGTCGTGTCGGAGATATGGGAGAGTGTTGGAATTCGGATCCAAGCAACAAATTGGCCCGTCGACGCACTGTACTGTTCTATTTCATAGTCGAGGCGGCTCACGCCATTCGGATCGGAGCTGAAAAAGATGTCATAGCCGCTACTGTTGGACACATGGCCGCCATTGGCAACCGTAGCCAGACTGGGATCCGTCGTATTGAACAAGAGGGGGAAATTGGTCTGATCCGTGTTTGGTACTTTGGCGTGATTAATGACGATGGCACGTTGATAGGCATAGCCGCTCGCCGCACATGAGGATGGCGAGAGCGTGATCATCGCAAAGGCCGATTGCGTCGGATCGGCCTGGCTGGTTGCGGTAATGACGACCGTTTGTTGCGAAGTGATCGTCGATGGCGCGGTATAGAGACCTGTCGCGTCGATGCTCCCGACACCGGCAGGATCGATCGTCCAGGTTACAGCGGTGTTGCTCGTGTTTGTCACGAGTGCAGTGAGTTGCTGAGTCTGGCCCGCGGAAAGAGTTGCACTGGGCGGTGTCACGCTTATTGCAATTGGGAGCGTCGTCGTAGCCGGCATCAATGTGATCGTCGCCGAAGCCAACGTTGTTGGATCTGCCTGACTCGTCGCCGTAATAACAACTGTCTGTTGCGAAGCGATGGCTGTTGGAGCAGTGTAGAGGCCTGTGGGGGAGACGCTCCCGCTTGCAGCGGGGGTGATGGACCAAGTGACTGCCTGACTGGAGGTATTCGAAACCGTTGCAAAAAACTGTTGAGTACCGCCGCCTGTTAATGCGGTGCTCGTAGGAGTGACACCAATCGATGCCGCCGGAAGCAACGTAATTTGGGCAGTTGCCGACAGGCTCGGAGAGCCTAGAGTGGAGACCGTGAGCGTCACCGACTGAGGGGACTGAACGTTCAGAGGCGCCGTATACAACCCTGATTCAGTGAGCGTACCGAGGCTTCCAGATGGCATCGTCCATACGAAGTCAGGAGAAGAGGTGCAGCTACCAGTGGTTTGCGCGGTAAACTGCTTTGTTTGTCCGGCATCAAGAGTAATCCCCTGTGGCGACGGCACAACCGCCACACCCAATTCGGGGCTGAGTGCAGAGAAAGATGAAGGAGAATTTTGATTCGCGTATTCAGTCGCTACCCAATCACTCGACCGGGCTACCTGAGATATTTCGACTTCATCGATACTGCCTCCAAAGTAATGCCAAGTATCGTTCAGTGTGACTCCATATGTATTTCCCGTCCCAAGAAAGGTTTGGAAAGGGGGAGTTTCACCGACTGCAAAACCCGTCGCCGAGGAAATAATTTGGCCATCCAGGTAAAACATCTCTGTCTGGTCTTTGATCGTGAGCACAGCATAGTGCCATTTACCATCGTTGACTGGTAGAGGACTTGGTGAAGTGCTGTTCGCGGATGCAGCATTGAGTTTTCCGTTTGTATCGATATAAAAGATCGAGTAGATCCAATTAGTAGTGCCCACTGAGTCACCGGCAGGAGCCAACGATAGAATTACCCCTGTTGAAGTTGTTTGAAACCACAAGCCTACAGTTGCAGGATCTGTAGACGTCGAGAGGGCACCAAGAGCAGTCGCAGGAATCGACGCGTAACTCGTAGATCCGTCGAAAACCGCGTCATTACCGATTTTTCCTTGTCCAGTTGATACATCTGAGGCCGTTGCGTAGTTCTGATTCTGCGTCGAATCGGTTTCAGGCATAGGTGCTGTCTGATTCATGTGGTAAACGGTCGAATAGCCGCTATTCCATACTCCCTCAGGATTCTGCTGGGAGGCCGTGATCAGAGCGTTGCCGTAATACAAAAAGATAGTTGTGTCCAATGTGTGAGACAGGCTCGGAACACGAACCCACGCTATGATTTTGCCCGTTGCAGGATCGTAGTTCTCGATTTCGTAATCCAGTCTGTTCGTTCCTGCAGCATCGGAGGCAAACATAAGGTCATATCCCGAGGGACTCGCGACATGGCCCCCGTTTGCTGTCGTTGCCAGGAGCGGATCCGTTGCAGTGAACAGGAATGGGAAATCCGTTTGGTCCGAATCCTGGACCTTTGTGTGGTCTATACGGATTTGACGCACATAACTGTATGCAGCCGCAGCACAACTCGACGGTGAAAGCGTGATCACGGCTGACGCCGAGAGGGCAGGATCTTCGACGCTCGTCGCGGTAATTGTTACCATTTGCGACGCGGTGACATTTGCGGGTGCTGTATAGACACCACCGGAAGAGATGGAGCCAGCGTTTTGAGGACTAACCGTCCATGTCACGGCGGAGTTAAGAAGATTTTTTACAGTCGCGTGGAGCCCTTCCTGTTCTCCACCAAAGAGTGTTCCCGAAAGAGGCGAGACGGCGATTGTAGGAGGAATTAGAGTAATAGTCGCAGTCTCGGAGATTGCCGGATCCGCAATGTCGGTCGCGGTAATGACGATCGTCTGCTGTGACGTGATGAACGCGGGAGCAGAGTATAAGCCCGAAGGCGAAATACTCCCTACACCCGCTGGACTCATCGTCCATGCCGCAACTGATGGGTCGCAGGATACGGACTGAGCAGCCGTGGCCACGCAGAGAGAAAGTTGTTGTGTCTGGCCGCTATAGAGAGTTGTTGCTGCGGGAGAAATCGGAGAAGCTGACGGATTTATCGTTACACTGTCGTATGTGAATGCCTGTGAATCCGTTGGAACGGTAGCAACAACCAGGTCATATTCGTCCGTTCCAGTAAGATTCACGGGAGCCGTATAGAGTCCGCCTGCGGTGATTGTTCCAATTCCCCCCGAAGCAACTGACCAACTCACTGGGACAGAGGCTGTGAACTGCTGTGTGAACCCTGCGTTCAAAGATGGAGAAGAGGGAAGGACGAATAGTGGCGAGAACGTGAGCGTTTCTTGCGCCGATTTTGTAGGGTCTAACTGACTCGTCGCAGTGATCGTCGCTGTCTGCGGGCTGCTGAAAGCTGCCGGGGTGAATAGCCCGGTTGTAGAAATCGAACCCACACTCGTTGGGCTGACAGACCAAGTAACGGCCGTGTTGGTAGAATGCTCAACATTCGCAGTGAACTGCAAGGTTTCGTAAGGAACATAGATCGTTGGATTGGATGGTGCGATGCTGACGCTTAGAGGAGGTAAGAGGTTAATCGCCGCCTCGCCGACAGTTGAACCATCAGCTTGACTAACCGCAGTCGCAGTCACAGTCTGTTGTTCGCTGATGGTGGTTGGGGCTGTATACAAGCCATTTAGTCCGATCATTCCCGGTTCACCTGCGGGAATCGACCAGTTGACGGCCAGGTTGCTGCAGTTCCCAACTGCCGCAAGCTGCACCGTTTGACCAGCATACAAATTCGTCGTTCCCGGAATGACTCCTACTGGATTCTCCGAAGAGAGAGCGTAGAAAGTAGAAGGCGATACCTGGTTGTAGTACTCAGTAGCAATCCAATCGGCGGAACGCACAACATTAGAGATTCGGAATTCATCCTCGGATCCACTTAGGGAACCATAGTCGCCTCGATTGTCAAGATTCCCGCCATCGTCGTTATAAGCGAGGTAGGCTGGAATTGACGAATCATCAAGGGGATTAGATATCTGAACGGTAGCAGATCCATTCGGCACACCATTGATGTAGTAGGTGATTTGACTCTGTGTCGATCCGGGCGCCAAAGGCTGGACAGTCGCAACGACGTAGTTCCAAACCGCGCTAGTGACTTCAGATTGGCTGGGATGGAAGCCGCCCTCTGCGTCATAGAGATTGAGCTCCACATTGAGATCAGGGTTAATGCCGAGGGACCACCCTCCTTCTCCCATTCCTGCCTTGCCTAAGATGACGCCGCTCGTGAAATATGGAAGGACCCATGCAGAGAATGTCGCTGCACCGTGGCCTAGATTCGCGAGATTGGCGGGCGCACCAATCGTGGCGTGGGTATTACCGTCCGTCGACATGCCACCATCAATCTGTCCCGGTGCCGCAATTGCACCATTATTGGTCGCACTGTTCCCGTTGCTGGTGCTGTCTGCCAAAGAGAGGTTGGTTCCGTTGGGAACATGCCATACTCCCAAGAAATTGGAATCCCAGACGGCCGACGGATTCTGCTGTGAGGCCGTCACGCTGCCATTTCCGTAGAACAAATAGATCACAGTATCGCTGGTATGAGACAGTGCTGGAATGCGGATCCAGGCAATGATTTGGCCTGAGACGGGATCATATTTTTCGAGTTCATAGTTGAGCAGGTTCTGCCCCGACGGATCCGAACTGAACAAAATATCATTGCCATTCACATCTGCAATGTGGCCGCCGTTTGCGGTGGAGGCGAAGGCGGGATCTGTCGTGTTGAAAAGGAACGGGAAATTCGCCTGATCGGTGTTCGGAACCTTAGAGTGATCGATTACGATTGCCCGTACGAAACTGTATCCGCTTGATCCACATACCGGTGACGGCAAAGCCGGCGGAGTTAACGTCACCGTTGCTGTGCCAGATTTAGTCGAGTCCGCATGACTGGTTGCCGTGATTATGACGGTCTGGGCCGAGGTTATGCTGGCGGGCGCAGTGTACAGACCCGTCACATCAATCGTTCCTGTTCCACTCGGGTTTATCGTCCATGTCACACTTGTGTCGCTTGCGTTAATGACATTGGCAGCGAATTGCTGCTGCTGGCCTCCGCTCGTGAGCGTAGCGCTTCCAGGAGTAACAGCTACTGAGGCTGGCGGCATCAGAGTAATTGTTGCTGACGCCGAAAATGAAGAATTCGACTGACTTGTCGCAGCGACAGTGACAGTTTGTTCGGATTCGATATTGGCTGGCGCAGTATACAAGCCACTCGCAGAGATTGAGCCGACATTGGAGGGAGAAAGCGACCAGTTTATAGATCCATTGCAACCGCTGAGAATGGTTCCGGAAAATTGCTGCGTTTGAGAACCGTAAAGGGTGACGGAAACCGGCCCCAGTGCGGCATTTTCCGGAGAGAGAGCATAGAAGGTTGCCGGAGAGCTTTGATTCACGTATTCGGTGGCAATCCAATCCGCGGATCGGATTACGTTGGAGATTCGAAATTCATCCGTTGCACCGTTGAAAGAGTCCTGAGCTTGATCCCCATAATTGGCGTTGGCCAGGAACGCAGGTTGTGCAGAGTCATCCGTGGTATTTCCAATTCCACCGGATCCGGATTCATTTGGAACCCCGTTTATATAAATAGTCGCCTGACTTCTGGTAGACGTACCCGCAAGCGTCACAACTACATAAGACCAGGCATTGTTTGCTATCGGCTGGGTGCTCAAGAGCGAGAAAGTCGATTGGTCAAATGTAACCGAGAAATCTACAAGATTTTCCGTGCTGATGCCGACTTCCCATCCCGCGCTATTATCGTAATCGTTCTTGCCCATGACGACCCCTCCCTGGTAGGGAGGGGTATTCACCCAGGCAGAGAACGTGGCATTGCCTTGCGCCAGATTGGCAAGATTGGCTGGAGTACCAATGGTCGCGTATGTACTGCCGTTGGTAGACATACCACCGTCAATCTCACCTGTGGTTGCCAGCGCTCCGTTGTTCGTCGCGCTATTTCCATTGCTAGTAGAGTCAGCCAGGGACAACTGCGTTCCATTTGGAACGTGCCAAACTCCCAGGTAGTTGCTGTCCCATACGGCAGTTGCATTTTGTTGTGACGCAGTAATATTTGGATTGCCGTAGACGACGTACAGTACTGTATCCGAAGTGTGGGAAAGCGTCGGAACCTTAATCCACGCTATGACCTGTCCCGTGACAGGATCGTACTTCTCCATCTCAAAATTCAGAAGCTGTTGTCCTGCTGGGTCCGTGCTGAATGCGATATCGTAGCCGTTCGCGTTTGACACGTGTCCTCCATTCGTAGTGGTAGCGAAATTCGGATCGGTCGTGTTGAACAAGAATGGAAAGTTAGACTGATCTGTATTCGGAACTTTGGTGTGGTCGATAACGATCTGCCGTGTATAGCTATACAGACTGGTGCTGCACTGAGATGGAGTGAGCGTTATCGTTGCCGTGCCGGACGCAGACGTATTCGCTTGGCTAGTAGCCGATACTGTAATCGTCTGCTGCGAAGTGATGCTCGCAGGAGCGGTGTACAGCCCCGAAGAGTTGATTGACCCAACTCCCGAAGGACTCAATGACCACGTCACGGCAGTATTGCTTGTACCGGTTACACTCGCGGCAAATTGTTGTGTTTGCGAAGGAGTGAGAGTGACGGTCGAAGGTGACACACTTACCGTTACAGGTGCGGTAATAACGTAAGATGCCGATCCCACAGCGCTATTGGAGAATCCAGAAGCCACAGCGATCGCATTGATTGTCTCACTCGACGCAACGGAGATCGCACTCATATACACCGATGAAGACGTGGTCGGTGTCGAACCATCTGTCGTGTAGTAGATGGTTGCTCCCGAAGTCGCATCACTGATCGTTATATTCACCGCACCGGAGTAGGTTCCAGGCGTCGGCGAGAAAGTCGGCGTAGCGGCGGGCGAATTCGCCGTTCCCGAGATGTACCGCCAATTCGTTACATACTGAGTGGAAAGATAGCCTCCGTCCGATCCCGTGATCCCAACAGTCGCTGTGTCGCCGCCCACCGTTGCGGGGATGTTGACTGCCGTCGACGAAGTAAAACTCGCTTTCGTCGTGGTATCGGTGATTGTCGATGTAAGGTTTGTGCCATCGTAGGTCGTATGAACGTGCAGGACATTGCCGTTCATCAGGTTCAGCTGCGACCCGGTCATATCCAATGATGGCTGCGTCGGCAGAGCACCATTGACATAGACGCCAGTGGAATCATTGCCTTCACCGTCGTTGTTCCAAAAGTCGTATTTGATGGCAACACTCGACTGAATGTTCTGGTATCCGAGCCCCTCTCCGTTTTGTCCGATTGCACTGGTTCCATTGGAGTCGTTCTGAAGTGTCAACGTAATTCCATCCGCCTGGAACGGGGAGAGAATCTGATAATCGAAATCGGAAGTAAACGCATGAGAGCTTATGGGCGTGGTGTACCAGGCAGCGCGTGCTTCGTTGACATTGCCGTCGCTAAGCTGGAGTGCACCATTGAGGATTGCCGCTCCCCCGACAAGATTCAGATTGCCCGTAGTGAAGCCGGAGCTATAGTCAAAGGTCCACGACGTTGAAGTGATCGTATAGGGAGCCGTTCCAACACGTGAGATCTGCCCATTCGGAGCAACCGCGATCGCATTGATAACCTCCGAAGCCGACACAGTGACCGGGCCTGAATAAGGTGCCGAGGAGGTCGTCGGTGTCGTACCGTCGGTTGTGTAGTAGATGGTTGCCCCGGGTATCTCGTCCGTGATGGACACCAACTGAGACGTTCCATACGTTGCTGAGACAGGCGAGAATCGTGGTGCCGCTGTCCTGTATCCTCCAACAACCCGAACGACGTTATTGCCATAATCTGCGATGTAAATATTCGGCGAAGAAAAGTTGGAGCCCCCCACCAATTGGAGCTTGACCTGAAGAGGTTCATTCATCTTGGCGGTTGTGGCAAGTGCTCCGTCTCCTGAGTAACCCGGCCAAGTCTGCGTACCAGCAATTGTCGTGATTACGCCTGTTGCCGCGGTCACCATCCGGACAGCGGCTCCCGAGTAGTCTGAAATATAAAGGTTTCCAAAGGAATCAACGGCTACGCCCGTTGGGAAGTAGAATTCCGCGCTCGTAGCGGGCCCCTCATCTCCTTGGTATCCCTGCGTTCCATTGCCCGCGATGGTTGTGATGATTCCGGTCGATGCAGTTACCTTGCGAACGACATGGGCCGTGTAATCAGAAATGTAGAGATTCCCGGCAGAATCAATCGCAAGCGCATCCGGATCTTCGAGAGATGCGCTCGTCGCGGGACCTCCGTCTCCTGAGTAGGTGTAGTTTCCGTTTCCGGCGATGGTTGTGATGATCCCGGTGGAGGCATTCACTTCTCGAATGACAGCGTTATTATCGTCAGCGATATAGAGATTCCCTATCCCATCCAGCGCTATCGCAAGTGGATCGTTGAGTGTTGCGCTGGACGCAGCACCGCCATCGCCTGAGTAACCGGCAGTGCCGTTGCCTGCAAAGGTCGTGATCACACCAGTCGATGCCGAGACAACACGGATCGCATTGTTCGTGCTGTCCACAATATAGAGATTTCCGGAGGAATCTAAAGTCAGATCGATGGGACCATTCAACTCCGCAGAAGTCGCTGGGCCTCCGTCCCCCGAGTAGCCTGCGGTACCATTTCCCGCAACCGAGGTGATGATGCCAGTCGACACAGAAACCTCGCGGACGACGTTGTTAGCGAAATCCGCGATATAGATGTTTCCTGCTGCATCGACTGCGATGCTTGCGGGCTGATTGAGGCTCGCGCTTGTTGCCAATCCTCCGTCTCCGGAATATCCGGCATTGCCATTCCCTGCCATGGTGTTAATGACCCCATTCTGTGGAATCACTACCTGAGCTTTAGCCATGCTTCCGGCAAACCACATGCAAGCTACTGGGAAAGCTAGGGTTGAAAGAGCAAGGCGAGAGACACGCAGAGAACACAAGGCAGCCAGCAAACGAGCGATCACGGAATCCTCAATCTGTGTTAAAGCGATTGTGGTGCATCGAGCAGCGAATACTTGGCCGCCGACTATGCCGCTGAGAGTGATGAATTAGCTGTGAATATGCGTAAATCTGAGAGCCAGCCCGACGTTCTACGATGGCCTACGGGAAATTGATTGAAGGAAAAAGATGGCTGCAGTGTCGCTGGGTTCTCGGTGGAAAGTCAACAACTTTTTGAAAGGAAAATATTCTTTAGTTAGTGCATAGTTATGAAGGTTTATTACTAAGTAATTACACGATGAGTTTGTTTACATATGGATGCCAGAGGCTTCGCGTCTCAGTGGAGTGCCTGCCTAGATTTGGATCAAATGCGCTGAGAGAAAATTCTTGAAGGAGCATTTGGATGGCACGGAAACGTTACACGCCAGAGCAGATAGCGAGCGTACTTCGATAGGCGGAAGTACTTGTGGCGAACGGGAAGGCGACCGATCAGGCATGCTGGGAAGCCGGCATCGTTAAACAGACATACTACCGGTGGCGTAAAGAGTATGGTGGTCTGAAGGTGGACCAAGCGAAGCGGTTGAATGAACCTGAGCAGGAGAGCCAAAAGTCGAAGCGCTTGGTAGCGGAGCTGAGCCAGGGCAAGCAAGTTTTGGAGGACCTTGCACGGGGAAATCTCTAAGCGCCGGGCGGTGTCGGAGTGCGGTGGGTCATGTTCGGAGCGAGCATGGTCCAAGCGAACGCGATGCGTGCCGTCTGGTGTCACATCCACGCGGTACGCGGCGCTATCGACCGATGGAGCGTGAGGATGAGCCTCGGCTAACGGAAGCCATTATCGAGTTAGCGAAACGGTATGGACGCTATGGCTATCGCCGGATCACGGCGTCGCTGCGGCATGCTGGCTGGCGAGTGGGCAAGAATCGTTTCCCAGACCAAGTCAGATATCAGTTATCTGCCTGAGCGTTTGGCGGGAAGAGCGGAAGTTGCGCCCGAGATCCCGTTCGGCAAGCATCCGAATGAGGTGAGCCTGGGCGGATCGTAGCCCCCATGAATGGATTTGCCGACGTGCTTGTGCTTCCGGGTGTCAGGGTGGCGGCCGACGAAGACACGCACGAGCCAAGTGCGGGCCCCGCCACGAATAATCTAGCCCGTTTTGCGGACCATATTCCCTCCAAAGACGTGAAGTGCGGCGCACGTGTGGCACACGTGGCCGCCGTTTAGGATTAGTTTTTTGCGGCTGAATCATGGGCGGGAGACTGACTCGGGGTTCAGTAACTGGCTATCGGACTCCACCCTTGTTCATTCTGACGCTTAGACCACTCGCAAGTGCGATCCACGCCGAATTTCTGCGCCGGGCACGTGTCCGTCCTGCATCGCTGCTAACTTTATGGCTTCGGCATTCGGCCGTTTTTCCTGGACAGACGACATGAGAGTCATTGCAAGCTGATCCGGAAGCAGAGACAGGACCGCCTGCCAGACGCCACCGTCGATTCGTGCATCAATTCGGCAGTAGTACAAGGGTAAAGCAGCCTCATCGATGATTTTCACTGAATCCTGGCTGTTCTTCTGCGCGCGCAGCGTGAATTGCTGGCCTTCGATCTTCTTCAGATCACGACTCAGGAGGTAGTAGAGCGCCATATTCTTGGTGCGCACGATTTTGTTTGCCGCGGCTTGTGCGCGATCGCTCAGACGCGCGGCTTCACTGCGGCAAAACTGTTCGCGCGCTTCCATCATGCGGACGAAGCGCCCAATCCGATCCACTTTCTCTCCACGCGCTTCGCAGAATTCCTGAAAGCGAGCCACCAATTCGTCCGAAGGCTGACCTTCAGCTTCAATCTCCAGCTCAATCTCATCGAACAGTGCGTCCAATTCCATATCGATTTCAAACAACGAGTTTGCTTCGGCAATCGAAGCCATGTCGGTGCTCCTCCTCAAATTGGATTGTTTTCTGGAGCGTCCTACGCCGCGGCTCCTTCATGGTGTCGATCGGTACCAGAAGACCGGATGGCCATGACGCAGAGTGTGCGGTTAGTCAATGGTAGTTGTGGGATCGAACCTGGATCTCCTGCAAAGGCATCGGCACAAATCGATCACCCTTGAGGTGAACAACCCCGTCAACGTTTTGCAGTCTTCCTGCGATCTTCAGAAAGCGATGTTGATTGATCGTCATTCTGTGTTGATCGAAAATCTTTGGCGTGAGGATGACATTCGCTATTCCCAGCTCATCTTCAACGGACAAGAAGACAAAACCCTTGGCTGTTCCGGGTCGCTGACGGACGATGACACACCCGGCGATCCAGATGTATTCATCATTAGGGCGCTTTGCGAGATCAGCACTCGCTAAGATGCCCTCACGTATGAGTTCCTCCCGCAAATAGGCCATGACGTGTGGACCCGTGGTGAGCCCGGTCCCGGCGAAGTCAGCAGTTAATCGTTCCTGGTCATTCATCTTGATCAACGGGGAGCTTTGCTGATCTCCATTAGCCTGATGCAGGAGCGGCGCAACTCTTCTACCCGCTTGTTTCACTACCCACAACGCGCTACGCCGATGCTCAATTCCCTGGAGGCGATTCAATGCGCCAATCTTCGCCAACGTATCTAAGTCGGACGGGCTGAGGCTCGGTACGCGGTTTACCAGGTCGTCTACCGACTCAAACAGTTTTGTGTTCCGAGCTTCAATCAACTCGGCTTGCGTTGCCGCCTTGAAACCCCGGACGTAGTTCAATCCAATCCGAAGCGATACTGATCCGTCGCTCTCGTGCTCAAGGTTGCATACGGTGTCTGACACTTGCACATCAACCGGCTTCACTCGCAGACCGTGACGCTGGGCATCTTTCACCAGTACGGCAGGAGAGTAGAAGCCCATCGGTTGATTGTTGAGCAGGGCACAGGTGAAGGCAGCGAGGTAATGGACCTTCAGGTAGGCCGATGCGTAGGCGATTAACGCGAAGCTCGCAGCATGAGACTCCGGGAATCCATACATGGCAAAGCTGCTGATGGCCAGAACAATATTGTCCTGAGATTCCTTGCTAATGTTGTTCTCTGCCATGCCGGAACGCAGGCGGCCTTCGAGATCCTTCATGCGTTGCATCGATCGCCGCATGCCGACGGCTCGGCGAAGCTCCTCAGCCTCGGCCCCGGTAAAGTTGGCAACCACCATCGCCATACGCAATAGCTGCTCTTGAAACAACGGCACGCCTAGCGTTCGCTTCAGCACAGGCACAAGCAGTGGATGCTCATACGTTACCTCTTCTTTACCTTGCCGACGCCGCATGTACGGATGTGCCATCTTGCCGACAATCGGACCAGGCCGAATCAAGGCTACCTGCACGACGACGTCATAGAAATTAGCGGGTGCATTCAATGGAAGACTGGCCATCTGAGCACGGCTCTCCACCTGAAACATCCCTACTGTGTCCGCTTTTCGTAATGTTTGATAAACAAGGTCATCTTGCGGGAGGGCCGCGAGATCGATGGGCTTTCCATAATGACGCGGCACAAGCTCCAGGCAGTCTTTTAAAACAGCCATCATGCCGAGCCCGAGTACATCTACCTTGATGATCCCAAGGTCTGCGCAATCTTCCTTATCCCACTGGACGACTGCCCTTCCGGGCATCGATGCCTTCTCGATCGGTACGATCTGATTCAGCATTCCTGCACAGATCACCATTCCACCGCTATGCTGCCCAAGGTAGCGGGGCAAGTCCAGCATGCGGACGCAAAGATCGTGATAGCAGGCAATTCTTTTGTGGGACAGGTCCAACCCTGCCCGTTCAAAATATTTACTCAGTTCGTCATCGGCCCCGCGCCACTCGTAGTTCCCGACTGTTTTGGACAGCCTTGCCGTTGTCTGTTCATCGAAGCCCAGCGCCTTGCCAACCTCTCTGGCTGCCATCCGGTCGCGGTAGCAAACCACGTTCGCCGTCATTCCAGCGCCATTGGGTCCGTACCGCTCATACAGGTACTGAATGACCTTTTCGCGTTCATCACCGGAGGGCGTGTCCAGGTCGATATCTGGCCATTCTCCCCTGCTCTCGCTCAGGAAGCGCTCAAACAACAGTTCCATGCCAACCGGATCAACCGCGGTGATCTCCAGTGCGTAGCAGACGGCAGAATTTGCGGCACTCCCCCTGCCCTGGATCAGAATGCCGTTTCGTTTGCAGAACTCAACCACATCCCACACGATCAGGAAGTAACCAGCGAAGCCCAGTTGGGCTATCAATTTTAATTCACGTTGGACCTGTGCGTGTGCCTTCGCCAACAGGTGCTTATCGGGCGGGGATCCGTAGCGGTTTCTGACACCTTCCTCGACCCGTTTCGCCAGAAAGCTGTCCATCGTTTCGCCGTCAGGAACGGGATAAGCAGGGAATTGATAGCCGAGATCACTTAGGGTAAAGTCCAGCCGTTCACTCACCACGTGCGTATTCGATATGGCTTCCGGAACATCACGGAAGAGCACTGTCATCTCATGCACCGGACGGAGGTACCGGCTTGCGTTCGCTGCGAGAAGCCTTCCTGCCCTGTCCAGGGTTGTGTGATGCTTGATCGCTGTGAATACATCTAGGAGTTGTCTGTCGTGGGGCACGGCATAGCGGACGCCGTTGGTTGCGACGACAGGTAATCCCAGGGATGCAGCCATGGCTAACAGTGCCTGGTTGCGGCGCTCTTCCGCTCGCAGATAATGCCTTTGCAGCTCCAGGTAGACATTCCCGCGCCCGTAGATGGCCTGCAGACGCCTTGCAGCGTCATCGGCGTCCGAGGGCTCATCCTGTGCCAGCAATGAGGCCAAGGGGCCTTCCTCACCGCCCGTCAGGCAAATCAATCCGGAGGCGTATTCCTCAAGGTCATCGATGGTTGCCGACCCCTCTGCCTTTTTCGTTTCACGCATTTTGATCTTGGTGAGGAGTTGGCAAAGATTTTGATAACCAAGCTTGGACTCGCACAACAGTGTGATTCGTGAAGGTTCTCTCGTGTGCTGGTGAGGCAGCCACGATGGCGGTGTGAGCCGATGGGCAAAGGATGAAACTGCGACCTCAGCACCGATGTGAGCCTTTACTCCGACTCGCTGGCTTGCCGTATGAAACCTCGCGGCTCCATACAGCCCATTCCGGTCAGCGATCGCGATGGAGGGCATGCTGAGATGCCCTGCACGTTCGATAAGATTCTCCGGTTGCGACGCACCTGCGAGGAAACTAAACGCGCTGGCGGCGTGCAACTCGACATAGCCCGGATCAGTCATACACTGCCTCAAGGAACCAGCGGCCCAGCTTCCTGTCATTGGCCAGCAAATACGCATGTTGCTCACTGTCGATGAGTACATCCCACTCTTCTCTCTGCCAATCCTCTTTGGTCCACCAGCACCCACTGTTCCGCCACGGTCCAAAGGCCAGAACGATGGGATATGTCTGTTTGCCATCATGCAGAGACATAGGCTTGCTGTGAGCGCATCGAACGGTTACCGCATGAGGCGGTCGGATACGGCGAAGCGCAGTGTACCGACCGACAGGGACGGGCTTTCCCGGTGCATCGGTCCCGTGGATGGCAAAGCTCCCCATCCGGAATGCGTCCGATCGATGCGTATCGAGGAGCACGGGGCTTCCTACCCGGTCTTCTCCTACCAGGGCTTTCAGGCGGGCCAGCGTTATATCCATCAAAGCGGGCTCAGGAGTATCCGGCATGAATAAACCGAGCTGTTGCTTACTCGACTGTCCAGCTTCGGCTGTCAGCGCCAACGCGAGGACGCCTGATGGAGGCCGATGCGCCGAGATCTCAAGCTGTAGGAGCTTTAATAGAAACCTTCGATCCTGAGATGGCAACGCCGGATGGATCGAACACTTGTATGTCGATCCATCTTCCAATCCCATATCGATTGTCAGTGCCGCAACCGCCAGCGCTCGGGATCCAGCACGACGAACCAAGGATTCGATCATCCTGCCGGCAACGAACAGCAACGAGTCAACGTTATCGATCGACTCTTCAAACTCGCAGGATTCGGCTAACGCGATCTCCGGCTCGATTGGTTCAAACGTATGGCGGTGAGCCCCGAGCGCAAGATCACGCCATTGTTTTGCCGCTTGCCCGAACCGCGATACCAACTCGATTTCCGGAAGTCGTGCAAGCTGTCCAAGCGAACGAATACCCCAAAGTGTGAATGTCTCTTGATCTTCCGCAGACAAGGCTAACGTGGATAGGTGCAGGTCAGAAAGAATCTCTGCTTCCTTGCCGGTTGGAACCATCGTTGAGCCTCGAACGGCTGATGCGATGATTCGCGCACAGTCAAAGTTGGCGCTCACTGCAATATGCGCCTCGATACCAACGGATGTAAGTGTCGTGAGAAGGTGTTCCGCCCATATGCGGCTCGGTCCGAACAGTCTCTCTGTCCCGGTGATATCCAGGACAAAGGCACAGTGATCCGGTCCGTGAGCGTCTTCGATACGCGGGGAATAACGCATCGCGTATTCCAGGACAACATCTTCCGCAATTGCTTCGGTTTGTGGGGATCGGGTGAGTATCCGCAAGCCCGGTATGCTTTCTGCATCCGTCTTGGTCATTCCAGCAATGACCTGGAGCTTCCTGGCGCGTGCATTGACAGAGCAGACAGTCTGTAAGGGCGGATCACCGTCGATGACGGCGACCGGCAAGGACCGAAGCTCAGGATGCAAACGGAGCAAGGCTTGTAAGGGAAGGCTGGGAACGTGGATACCGGCGTAGAGGCTTCGCAGCATCTCATCCCTCCTTTCCGTCTCGTGGATATTGCGCTTGCCATTCTGCGACCGATACAGGTTGCGGGCCTTTTCTTCGAGTTGCTTGCCGATCGCGTCTGCGACGGACCTCGTACCGAATTCCGTCCATGGTTGTTGCCGATCGAACCAGTTGGCGAATGCTGGATTCGATCTGAAGCGCCGAGCTTGAGCCTGCATACATGGCTTTCCCTAAGACCAGCAAACAGCATCGTGCTCGATCCGCAGCTTGACGAAAACGGAACCAAGTCGCGAGTGGTATCCGACTCGCATGTTGCTGTTCGTTGCTGCCAAGGTCCAGAACAATCGCTCCAAACCCACCAGCGTTTAGGAGCAGGTCTGTTGCTTGGATCGCTTTGGCGATCCGGTTCAGGACTGTATTTGCCTCGCAACGTACCCATAAGAACCGTCGCGCATCAATACCAATGGCTGCCCCCGATTCGGGATCATAAGTGTCCAGGGTATCCACGTAGGCGCAAGCAACTCCCAGCTTTGTTCTCTCGGCGAGAAACGCAATGGCAAGGCTTGTCCCGCCGGACGATCCGTTGCCGGCAATTTCGGTGATGGCTCCAACAGGGAAGCCGCCGTCCAACAGCCGATCGATGGTAGGGATCCCTGTTGCGGCCACGTCTTTGAGCGTGCGTGGTACTGGTGTCAGCGCAGCCGGAAATTTAGACTCCATGGAGTGCTCGATTTGGAGCCGAATTGTAGCGGCGGAGGGCATTGGCTATACTTTCGCCTTATATTCGCTTTTATACTCGTGACTGTCAATTGTCAGTTGCCCTGTTTTTGCAGCGTTTTCTGTCTAAGCAAGAGAAAATAAAGGCGGATATTTTCGTAGAGGCACTCTTAAACCGGAGGGAGCAATGCTAGGCAGCTGGACGGAAGAATGGCCGGAAAGAGCAGGCGTCTATTGGGCTTTGGCACCGCAGGAGAAAGAGCCCATATTCGTCCACATCGACGGCCCACGATGGAATTACCTATGGAAGAACTGGGATCTGGATGCTCCGTCGTGGATCTGGAGTGAGCGCATGCAACCGCCGGAATCTCCGCACGGAGATAACCTCTTTTCCCCAGACCGCGAAGGCTGGTCGATCGTTTGGCCTGAGATCGAGGGGGAATATTGGCTCTTCCACCCAGGAAGACCCGTCGCACTTTCACAGGTCACCGGCACGTATCGCGGCTTTCTTGGCACAGACGACGTGTGGCCGCGTGAAGAGCCGATGGAAGGTGAATTGTTCTGGAGTGAACCAATACTGCCGCCGTCTCCACCGGAATCCTGGCGTCCTGTGGGCAGTTCATGTTTGTGCTGATTGCTGCCAAGTCATATGGCTTTGAAATGTTCTGCACGACCGATCAAGGCCAGCGCATCGGAGTAACGATTCATGACGAGTTTCCGCATCGACTACTGCTGCTTCTCTCGGACGCTGGTCTATCGGACCAGGATGTAGAAACGGCTCGAATCTCGATCGTGAATCATGGCTGGGCGAGGTGCAAATATTCACCCACACGTGGAACAAAGAATCTGCTCGGAGTCTATCCGCATATCTGGAATGGCCTCTGCTAGGCTGATCCAATGTGTGGACGGATTCATCGGTTTACGGATGTCGGGGACATCGCTCGAATATTCGCGGCAGACGTGCCCGAAGGCCTAAATCCAGGGCCGGACTACAACGGGTCGCCGTACTCGTGGCAACTCATCATTCGTCTCGACAAAGACGGCAAACGCGAGATCGCGAACATGCGTTGGGGCTTGGTTCCACGCGAGGCACTCTCGGACCAGCTTCCATACCCAACTTTCAATGCCAAGAGTGACACCATCCTTGAGAAGCGGAGCTTCGAAGAGTCTGCACGTCACCGCCGCTGTCTGGTTCCGGTTGACGGCTACTACGAATGGGACAAGTATGTGAAGGGCAAGAAGGTCGCGTATGCGCTCAGCATGAAGGACAAGTCTCCATTTTGTCTCGCCGGTATCTGGTCTTGGTGGATGCGAGACGGAAAGGTACTGGAGACGTTTGCTGTGGTCACCTGCGAGCCCAATCCGGAGTTCGAGAAATTTCACCCGCGAATGCCGGTCATCCTCCACCCGGAGGATTATGACCGCTGGTTGCAGGTTGGTGACACTGAGTATCCACCGCTTGACCTCTGCAAGCCCTTCCCGGCGGAACGGATGCACGTGTGGCGGGTGAATCCAGAAGTGGGAGATATTAAGAAGAATCATCGGGGTTTGCTGGACCCCTATGTGGAGCCACCGCAAGAACCTGAGCCGCCGAGGCCAGAAAAGAAGCGCAAGACGAAACCGCCCGCAGTCAATCCGGATCAGGGTTTGTTGTTCTGATGGACGAATGAACTGAGGTCGCTCCGGCCAGCTTTCCTAGGCATTGAGGGTAAGAGTGACAAGCGTACCTGATAGTTGGTGACACTTGGTTCTCGCACTCAAGCCAACTCCACACCGCAAACCGAGCGTACGTTGTTGATTCTGCATGAAGACCCTTTTTAAGTCGTGTTGGCGCAGAATCACAAGCGGTTTTCCAATCGCAGAACCATCCGTGAACACACGATATGTTTGGATCACACAGGACGCTCCTGGTGCTCGTTGCAGCCCGACCCTGCACAAGCCTGAATTGATTCGGCGTATTAAGGATGGTTATCGCTTTTCGCTATGCAGCCTGCATGGGAATCACATCGCCGAAAGGTGCCTGGCGGCGTCCGGTCGAAGCCCATAAGACGGGATACGATGGTGCTGAAGTCGGAAATGATCCGTAGAGATCAGTCAGGAAGACCATCGTTTGCGGCACTGTCCCGCATTCCTCTACCCATTCAAAGCATGGCCCGAATTCCGTGCCTCCCCCGCCTACGGGGTTGAGAGAGATTGGCTGGCCGGCTTCGTAGACCTCTACCTTCTGAACCACAGCGTCGAAGTAGAGGACGTAGACGCGCTCAGGTCTTTGCCCATCCAGAATGGATCGTGCTTCGGCCTCGAAAAGCCGCAACTGACGGCCGCTGATCGAGCCGGAGCAGTCGACGGCTATCACAATCTCGCCCACGCCTTCCTTGACCACTCCTGGAAGATAGAGCCCCCTCCAGAGATAGCGCCGGTTCGGGCGCATCCAGCTGTAATCAGCCACAGTCGTTTCCGACCAGAGGCGGCGTAGCAGTTCCCGCCAATTGACGGCAGCCGCTGCAACTCCTTCCATCGTCCGATCGAGTCCCGTAGGCATCTTGCCCGCCTGCTGGGCTACCGTCATCGCTTGCTTGACGGCGATCTCCCATTCTCTTGCCTGCTCTTCAACGCTCGGAGAACCATCACTGGGCGTGGGTGCATCGAGAACCTGCCCGATTCCGCCATCCATCTCTGGAGCGGACGGATCGCCTGATTCGTTTTGAGCCGGGCTTCCATTCGTGTCGTCCGAAGCGGCGACCCGTTCATCGTTGTCGCTATCCGGGTCCGAACCCTCTTCCGGTTCGAGAAGGTTGTAAATCTGCTCCGCGCTCATGCCACGGAAGCGGTTCTCGAGGAGAACGCCTTCCGGGAGCTTGAGACCAGCATCGACCAACAGCGGATTGATGGCGTAGTCGCAGGCAATGTTCCATCGCTTTGGATCGCGCCCTGAGCGCCGCAGGTGATGGCGCAAAGCCGGATGCATCACCTCGTGCGCGAGCGTTCCCGCCAGCGTTGCCGCATTGAGGGTTTCGACGAACTCAGGATTCCAGAGAAGCGAAACTCCGTCGGTGGCCATCGTTTTGATCGCTGTGCTTGGCCGGTCCTTGAGACGGAAGAGCAGCGAGCCGAAAAACGGATGGTCGAGGACAAGCGCCGTTCGCGCTTTTTGAATGCGCAGTGAAGCTGGTGATTCGTTTCTCATGCGGCTATCGGCGCCTCCATATAGGCCGACATGTGAGCGAAGATTTCGTCCGCGGTGTTCGGTGTAGCGAATCCTGCCGACTCCCGCTCTCGCAGTAGGCCGTCCATCTCGGCGACGATGTTGGCGGCGTCAGCGGCCGTCGTTACCCGCAGCAGGTCGTGTTTCTTGAGCTCTTGGGCGGAGTAGTTGCACAGCCGCTCCTTCACCTGCTCGGCAAACCGATTGAGCTCCGCGTCGCCATTCACGTTGAGCCGCGGCAGGAGTTCCACGAGATCGAGGACGTTGGTGACCAGCGAACGATGGAAGCGGGAGTCCGGCTCGTTCAGTCGCTCAACCATGTGAGCGACAACCTCGCGTAACCGCCTCCACAAGTCTTCGGTCCCGCGCATGAACGACTGACGGACGTTGGCGTCGATTTCGCGTGCGACCCGCGCCTGCTCTTCGGCCGACATCTCGACACGGAAGTCAGCCCCGGTCGGGATCGGCAGAACCTCGAGTTTCACGCCAAACTTCGCCCGCAGCTTGTCAGGGGACGGATAGTCTTCTTCTCGGAAGAGCCCATTCAGTTCCGGACGCACCTGTTCGATGTATCCGGGGTAGACACTCAGAAACGCTTCCACGCCCTCGTCAAAGCTCGCTTCGAACTCGCGCATCCGCGCCATGAGATCGAAATAGAAGTTGGCCGGCAATAGGCGAAATCCCTCGTCGGACCATGGAAGCGTGACCTTGTAAAAGTACTGCCGGATCTGTCCGGCAAGCGTCCGCATTTCCTCGAGCTTCGCAGCTCCATGCAGCAACTGTTTGTTGTAGCGGCCGGCGCCCCGGTGGGCTCCGTGCTGATCAGCAACTTCCCGGCTGACCTTGCGATCATGTTTCACCGCGGTCCAGACGCTGATATGGACCGAGGCAAGCATCGCTTTCTCGGTAATCATTGAATGACCTCCATGTGTTCCACTCCGAAGCGCACGAACTCCGGAGTATGCGTGATGGCGTTATCGCGCGCCGCCGCGTCGCGCATGGCCATCACACGCATCTCCGTCGGCATCCGTTCGAGGTACGTGATTCCCCGCCCGAGTGAGCTATCGCTCAACACCCGTCCGAGTGCTGTCGCGATCGCGATCTGCGCCGAAGGCTCCGAAGGAACCCTGGCCGTCGAAGGATTGAGGAGGATTTCATCGATGGACGGCAGTTCCCGGAACAGTCGCAGGAAGGCAACCAGTTCCGAGGCCGCGGCGTGGCCTACTGTGCCATCGAGGAGCTGTGCCTCGAACTCGCTGGTTCCGGAAATCAGTCGCGAATTTGTGCGTTGAGCCACTCCCGACAAAACGCGCGAAGCCATCTCCCAGGAGCGCGGAGTGGGCCAGGCATTCGCATCCGAAGTGACATCGGCCGCATGCAGCAGTTCAGGTTTGAAGCGGAGAAAGGCGATGATCTCGGGGCGAACTTGCGCCTTGATCGCCCATTTCGACCAGTCGTCGAGATCTGGCTCAAGGTCGAGGTGCACAAAGCGGTTCCGCAATGGGCGCGGCATGGCAAAATGAACTCCGCGTTCCGATGCGGGATTGCCAGCGGCGATCACCACCCACTCGTCGGGCAGACTGTATTCGCCGAGACGCCGGTCGAGGATCAGCTGGTAGCAGCCCGCCTGCGTCATCTGAGGGGCCGAGGTCAGCTCATCGAGAAACAGGATGCCCTTACCTGATGTCGGCAGAAACTTTGGTGGTACCCACTCGGTCTGATCCGTGGCAATGCGGGGCAGTCCGCGTAGATCGACCGGATCGAGTTGGACTGCCCGCACGTCAAGGAACCCGTATCCGAGATCGCTGGCGACCTGGCCTACGATCTGTGATTTTCCGGTGCCACATGGACCCCAGATGTGGAGAGGCACACGTTCGCCAATAAGCGCACGGAGCGCCTCATAGAGCTTCGAAGGTTTCATGGGATTTCCCTTTGAGGTAGGTTTGCTACTTGCGCAGCGCAGAGGATCTCCGTTCTCAGGATGGGAGCCGATGCTTGGGGACGGTAAAGAAAGGAGTGGCCAGGACCCGGCAACGGGCGCACCTTCGAGGACAGGATCAGATTTGTCGAACTCCGGGCCGATGGGTTGAGTCAGCAGACGCCGGCAGAAGGTTGCCGATGATCAGCGCCGCTGTTTTGGCCTTGATGCGGGCGCGGATCTGTTCGCCGACCGCCTGCGCGGGCTCACACCGGAGAGAAACGCGTCTATCAACTTGCTTAATGTCTCTTGCTGGCGTTTCCGGATCAATTGTGGAAGAAATTCGATCAGCTTGCGGATAACGCGCTCGGCTGCCGCTCCCTGCTCGTCATTCGGAAACGTTACCGCGACAGTTTTCTGTTTCGGAACCAGGCGGAGCAGTTTCGTCACCTCCTGGCAATTACCGCTCACAACCACTGACGGAGAGCTCTGGATTTCCTCGAGCATAGGACCTCCCATCCCTGGTTTTCGACCGGCAGAAAGGACGTTTCACGCCTCTAATCTCGATCCTCAGAGCAGTTCGACCGTATAGAGCGTGAGAATCTCGTTCAGAAGAGGTCGATTCGCAGGCGCCATCAATGAGCCAAGAGAGTCGACCTTAAATGTAGAGGCGGGACGCGAATAAATCGCATACGCGACGCGCGTATGGTCGTGACGGGATGGGTAGCGGATTCCGTCGGGCTTCGCCGGGTGCGCGCGAAGTGCTCGTGACCATTGCTGCGCGATCTTGTAGGAGCCGGTGAAAAGTCGGCCATCGGCGCCGATCCGGGTCAGCCCTCCCGCAGTGAACAGGTCGATGAACCGAAGGTCCTCGGTCAATTCAAGCGTCGCCATTCGACGTGCATCCAGATAGGTTCCAGAGACAGCCGGCACCCCAGTCGTCGCCCCGCACGATTCGATAAAACAACACTGCGGGTCTTCGCCCGCATAGAGAACTCCAAACGAGTGCCCCGCAGGACAATCGGGATCGTCGAATCGGTTATCACCGCTCGTTCCGAAGTAGACGGGATCTTTGTCGGCGCGGTGATGGCGGTAGAGGACATCGCCTTTCCTGACTGTGTGAATCAGTGGTGTCTGCGATACAAGTTGGGGATGAGGCAGCGGATGATCGCCTGGTAAATCCGTCATACGGCTCCTTGCTCGCCGTATCCACTGGCCACCGCCTTCACTTCACTCACCAGTCCCTTCTTGAGTTTCCCCAGAGGGGGCTTTCCTTCAAGGCGATCATTGGGGCTGGTGAAAAAGACCATTTGCATCCAGGGGTCGAGATCCTTGAGCTCTCCAAGAACCTCTTCGAGTCCGGTGATTGTCTTTCCGTCCTCAAATTGAAAGCTCGGATAGCTGTATCCGCGCTTCCCTTGCGTCAGAGCCAGGAGTTGATTCGATGCCCGGCGTTTATCGACGGCCTGACGCGAGATACCAAGAACCTCGGAAACCTGCTCGGAGGTAAGCGCACCACCCGCAGCCTCAAGTATCTGCTGCTTCCGTTTGAGTCCTCGAAATCTCGCGGCTATCAGCGGATCCTCCGCAATCAGTTGTGTCGTCTCCGGAGCCGAACTCAGAGCCTCTACCGCCACCAGATAATCCGTAGGTGCGGCTGTCGCTTCATCGATCCGAGTGGCAGGAAGATCCTCCTCCAGACGTCGAAATGCCCGGAGAATCCGCGAGTAGAAGGTTGGATGCTTGGTGCTCGTCAATTCGCGTAATACGGAGCTGAAATGCCGGTGGTCAGCATCCGGATGCATTTCAATGAAAAGGCAGAACCTGTCTTTGGCAAACTCGGTCTTCACGAGGAAGGACTTGAGATTGAGATTAAGCCGCCAGGATTTTGCAACAATCTGAAGCAAGTCTGGCTCAACTTCATAGCGGAGATCGCCGGTCGCAAATGAAACAAAACACAGGCGATTCGAGGTTTTTGACGGACGGCCGATACTATAGCTCGGATTCTTGCGGCCCGGATCGCCGAGATGCTTTTGGATGCTGGCCTGAATCTCTTCGAGAGTCTTGGGGTTTTCCGAATACGTGACCATGGCGACCTCCGGTTGACAAGTTAATTGTTTCATGTCATTTTACACCTCGTCAACCATAGCCCTGATATTAAAGAGATTTCGCTTGCAACGAGATCCAGCCCTAGTTCAGGCCGCAGCCTCCACCTAATCCTCATCGCTGAACTGGTCCTCTTCGGCGGCTTCCGCAAGTATCTCCTCTTCCTCGTCTATGTCATGGGCCGGAATTGCCACCGGCGCTGGTGAATCGAAGAGGCCGGCCGCCCTGGCAGGCTCGGGAGAAGGCGGAGGCGTGGTCTTCGGAGTTTCAGCAGGTTTTGCAACCTCGGTTTTCGGTGCAGGCTTGGTTCCGGCTTTCTTGCTCTTTGACCGGGCTTCTGCCTGAGCGGTCTTCGCTGCAGAATCCATCTCTGCCTTCGCCCGATCGAGTGTGTTTCTCAGTTCGAGGTGGGCGCCCACAAAGTTGACCAACGTGGCCGGCAGATCCCTGTCGAGTTCATCGGCGGTTCCGGTTACGGTCAGCGGAGTTGTCAGCGCCGCGTTTTCGCCATCCTTGAGTTTCTGGGGAATGACATTCAATCGAATCTGGTCATCTTCAAGATGGGTAACGGTCAGCAAAACGGCACGCTGCCGCAGGTACGGAGCAAGCTCTTTGAACATGAAAATCACTCCTTTGGAATGTTGGCTCACGCGGGGCGCGATCCTCGCCGGGCGGGCTTCTTGAGTTCCGGATCATCCCAATGCAAGGTGTAGCGGCGCCCGAACGCCAGTTGTTCGTTGCAGGAGAGCGGATCGTACTTGCGCCGCCAGAGAAGACGGTACAAGGCACTGACTGCGGATTTCATCAGGCCCTTCGTCTCGTCGTCAGAAATGTGCGAGATATCGGGGTTGCCGGCGCACGTCGGACACGGCCTGTCGCAATGCAGATCTTCGATGGGCCATTACGAGATGCCAGAGCGACAAGAGCCTTTGCCTCACTGGCAATCTCCGCATCAAGAGTGATCTTCATGCGGAATTCCTGGCGTGCCTAAGAGTACGTATCACACCTTGATTGCATTCATTGCCTTTGTGTTGGGCTTATTTGTTTCGGCATGTATTTCTCGTGCGTTTTCTCAACCTTCTCCACAACGCCGGGTCAACCGGCAACGCGGACATTTGCCCGGTCTTAGCGTTGAAGAATGCACCGTGATATGCGAGTTTCCCGTAGCGGAAGAGTTGAGCCAGCATGGCCAGCGCGCTCGCAGCCAGCGTCTGATTGATGTACGGTTCCTGACGGTCGAGAGCCTCAATGGCCGAGCAACTCGGTAACGGATCTTCGCCGGCGGTCTCATCTCGAATCTCCGGAAACAATTCGCTAACCGTCCGCAGACGCTCAGCTCTTCTGCGGTTGCGGGCGTTCAGCGGCTGGCCGAGCACGTACTGCCCGCTGGCCGCGTTGTTGCCGAGATCGAGCCAATAGCTGGCTCGATTGAGAGCGTGCGAGAAGGAGCTCACTATGGCTCTGCGTGCCGCGCGCGAGTCCACACATCCGATCACCAGGTCTGGGCAGCGGTCGTAATTGCGTTCAAAAGAGCGCTCGTGGAAATGCTGCGGCACCGCCTGCCAGCACGCGCCCCAGAAAAGATTGATTCGATTGATGAGTACATTGGCCTTGTTTTGGCCTATGTCCGAAATAGCAAACGGCTGGCGAATGCAGTTTGTCTCGGAGACCAGATCGGCGTCCATCAGGGCGACAGTAAGCCCGTAGCGATGCCCCCACACCCGCATGGCCTGGTCGAGATACGGCAATCCCATTACGATGGCGCTGCCAGTTCCGCCGGCGCCGATTACCAGCACTCGAACTGCGCGATTTTGGACGAGATCGGTCGGCAGTGCATGCTCAATGCGCATACTACCTCCGGTCTCCGTGCACAAACTCGGCCAGTGTCTGCGGCAACTGGATCAGGGCTTCGATGGGAAACGCCTTGCGCCTGTCTCGAAGTTCGCTCCACAGCCCCTCAAATCCTTCACGATGGCGTGTGAGACGCCCGACATTGGCGTGAGTGAAAGCGCTTTCATAGAAGCCACGCTCCCACTCCGGGATCGAGGCAACTGAAGCGGTGTTTGGACACCGCATTGTGCCGGTGCAAACTCGCCCATCGTCCGAAAGATTCCAGAAGGGTGCCACCGTAAGCCTTGTCGTCGCGTCCGGCCTCTTGTTCTCACGAAGTGCCCGGATCTTCAGCCCGCCATCATCGACGCGCCACACCAAGGGCGGTTGGGGGAAGACCCAGCCATTGAGCTTCGTCGCTTTCTGTTCTGCGTCCTGATAGAACATCTGGCGATGGCAGGCTGAGGTCCACCATACAATCAGGCGATCGCCTTTTGCGACCACATTCCCAGGGAGTATTTCGGCCGAGGAGCCGCCCCACAGCGAACGCACCAGCGATTCGACAAAGCCGTCCGTTAACGGCTGCGCTGCTGCAAGCGTGGGAGGTCCATCTTTATGGAGCGTCACTTGATGTCGGGTCACAAAGCTTCGCTGCCGGTCCCTATAGACCAGAAGCGCCTCACGCAACTCGAAGCGATGGTTCTCTCCGATCGAGACATGTACTTCCATTGTGATTCTCCGTCTGCGAACAGATCGCTGGGCCTCTGCCGAGTTCTCGGTATCAATTCGCGCTCGATGAGTGGTTTGGCGATAATGCGCCAAATTGAAAACCGTCACAGACTATACCCAGATCAGCAGATCGAAGCTTGCTTTCGACGGCTAGTGCTTGCGATTTATGCGAGGCTTGCTTTAGTCAGTGGCTCGAACGAAGAGCGAGCATTAGAGCCGGGCTTTCCTAATCGCAACGAAGCGCAATAACGGGATCGACGTGCGTCGCGCGGCGAACAGGAATATAGCAGGCAAGCAGCGCAATACCTGCGAGTAAGAGCGAAACAGCGCTCAATGTGGCTGGATCGCCTGGTCCGACCTCGAATAACAGGCTGCGGATCGAACGTGAGAACGCCAATGATCCGGCGAGGCCGATTGCACACCCCATCGCAACAAGAAGGAAACCCTCGTGCAGAATCATCCCGACCACGGCCGCCCGGCTCGCACCCAAGGCCATCCGAATACCGATCTCCTTTGTACGCAGGGCAACTGTGTAATGCATCATCGCGAAGATACCTGCTCCTGCGAGCCCCAGCGCGAGTGCAGCGAACAAACTCAGGAGCAGCGTTTGAAAACGGCGGGGAAGATTCTGTTCCTGAAGCTGTGCTCCCAGCGTAGTCACATCCGTGAGGACTGCGGAATGATCGAGCGAGCCGATCGTATTGCGGAGAACCGCCTCACTCGCGTCTGTATACACCACCAGATTCTCAGTGTCATCCAGTGACTGCGACTGGGTCTCATAGATCTGCGCGATCGGTGAGCGCTCCAGGCCGCTGCTGTGCATGTCCTTTACAACGCCGATCACTCGAACCCATTCATCGTTTCGCCCGCGGGCATCGAAGCCTTTGATTCCTTTCCCGATGGGATCGGTCCCTGGCCAGTATCGGCGTGCCATAGTTTCGTTGATAATCACCACCGGCGTAGTGTTTTTGGTGTCTTCATCGCTGAAGAAGCGGCCTCTGAGCAAGGGGATTCCCAGTGCCTGAAAATAGTCACCGCTAACAGTCGCCCACGTCATGGGCGTCCACTGCTCTCGGGTTTCCAACGCACGTCCTTCCACTGCGCGCAAGCCAAACTTCGCATCGTTGCCCTGATAAAACATCGTGCTAATCGCACCAACCGCGCGCACCCCAACCAAGCTGCCGATGCGAGCCATCGCTTCCCGATAAAGTGCGGCGCGCCGGTCGGACGGTAGCCCACTTCCGAACCGGAGCGTGGCCGCCAATACACGGGCTGTGCGAAATCCGGGATCGACGGACTGAATAGCAAAAAAACTGCGGATGAGAAGGCCGGCACCTGTAAGCAGGACCACGGCAAGCGCAACCTGCGCCACAACGAATGCGCGGCGCATCCAATGCGAATCGGCCCCGCTTGTGGTCTGCCGGTTCCGCGCTTGTCGTGAAATCCGCATAGCCGGAGCGAATCCAAACAGCATTCCGGTTGCAAGAGATAAGCCCAAACTGAATACGAGCACCGGCACATCCAGACGTGCCTCTCCAAGCCGGGCGATTCCATGCGGAGCCAGAGCGATCAATGCCCGGACACCGAGAGCCGCAAAAGGCAAACCCAATGCCCCGGCAAGACAGGAAAGCAGCAGGCTCTCGGTCAGCAGTTGCCGAACGATGCGTCCGTTACTCGCCCCAAGCGCACTCCGTACCGCAATCTCCTCACTGCGGGCCGCGCCTCGCGCGAGCAGCAGGTTCGCGACATTGGCACAAGCGATCAACAATACCAAAAGGACCGCGCCCGACAGGATTGCGAGCATAAAAGGAACGGTTTTGCCGTGGACCTGTGCCGCGAGCGGGACGAGGCGCATGCCGCGGTCTGCGTTGTCGCTCGGATATTGCGCTGCGAGACCTTGGCTGATCACTTCGACTTCCGCGCGCGCCTGATCCAGGGTCGCATCGGGACGGAGCCGGCCGAGGATGGGGCCGAAACCGTGATTTCTTCCGCTTCGCCGAATCTGCCACCCTGGGATCGCGGATGCGGGAGTCCAAAGAAGAGCTCCTTCGGAAGGGAAGGCGAATCCCTGCGGCATGACTCCGACGATCTGAGACGTCAGCCCGTTCAATTGCACCGTCTGACCCAGGACACTCGGTGAACCGCCAAACCGTGATTGCCACAGCCGATAGCTCAGCACCACCTGGTGGCCATCGGGTTCGTCAGTGACGAAGGTTCGGCCCAGCACTGGTGCGCGACCCATCAGGCCGAAGAAATCGCCGTAGACTGCTGCGTATTCGATCCAGTCTGCCTTGCCGTCGATCGAAAAAGACGCCTCGACCTCTCTGTAGGTGGCCAGGTTTTCCAGAGTTCGGGTTCGCTTTCTCCAGTCTTCGAAATTCGGCACGCTGGTGTTGTTTTCAAGGGAATTGTTTACCTTGTCGGTGCCCCACAACATCACGATGCGGTCCGCATTTTGATAAGGAAGCGCGCGTAACAGCACCGTATGCACCACGCTGAAGATCGCTGTCGTTGCGCCGATCGCGAGCGCCATCGACAGCACCGCTACCGCGCTTACAAGGGGATTCGAGCGCAGGTTTCGCGCTCCATACCGAAGATCCTGCAGGATGGTTTCGAGCCAGACAAGCATGTCGGCTTCGTAGGACCTCTCCCGTGACAATGTGGCGTTACCAAAGCGTCGGACTGCATTTGCACGGGCTTCTTCCCGGCTCATACCTTTGGCGACGCCATCAGCAGTTCGTGCTTCGATGTGATACTGCAGCTCTTCGTCAATTTCGTCGCAGACCCTGGTGCGTCGAAGTATGTTCGTCAAGCGGTTGAACCATGCCACTTCTGCCTCCTATGAGAACTGCAGGACGCGCGCCACCGCGCTGGTCAAAGCGGCCCAGCTTTTCACTTCGTCTGCAAGCTGCTTTCGACCCGCAGCGGTGATGGAGTAATAGCGGGCGCGGCGATTGTTTTCTGAGAGTCCCCATTCGGAATGCAGCCAGCCAGCCTGTGTCATGCGGTGGAGGGCTGGATAGAGAGACCCCTCTTCCAGTCGAAGGATTTCCTCGGAGACCTGCTCAATGTGAAGCGTGATGCCATAACCGTGCAATCGGCCACGGGAGACAAGAGTCTTCAACACCAGGAGATCGAGAGTCCCTTGAAGGCGATCATTCGTGTGCTTATGCATGGGTCTCCCATAGCCAGCTATGGGTATATAGTGCATTCAAAGCGCATTCGATGTCAATCCTCTCTCTTGTGCTCCATGCTTTGCATCGTTCCGGGACTTTCCAGTCGCTGATCAACCCGGATTGAGAATGGCAAGACCCGCCCGCTCCCCGAGCGGGTCGAATCAACAGTTGACTTCAGGCCAAATCACATTTCCAGAACTGCGGCGGCTGGAAACGCGAGTTGGCGATTGACCACTCGTCGAGGAAGCCTTAGCAAGTCAATTGACAAAGATCACATGCCCGAAGCGTAGGTTTACATCCAAACGAAACCGCGCTTCGATTCAAAGTGTCTATTCGGTTCTGGCTATGTAGTATGCTGCTGTTACCAGGCTCCTGGCTATACGGTGCCAACATCCTGAGATGCACGATCGGTTACGAGGAGAGGTGATGCGTAAACGTTTGTGGCTTGCGCTGTCAGCCTGCCTATTTGCCCAGCGTGCGATGGGACAGACCGTTGACGGCTCAGCGGCGCTTCGCGAGAAGGCAGTAGAGGAAAATCTCCACTACTTGGCCGTGATCAAAGGTCGTCCAGATCCGGGCATGTCATTGGCGGATCAGATGTCGCGTTTGCATGTGCCGGGTGTGAGTATCGCGGTGATCCACGATAAACGAATCGATTGGAGTAAGGGCTACGGGGTGAGGCGCCTCGGTGGACCGCCTGTTTCTGGGTCGACTCTGTTTAGCGCCGCGTCCATGAGCAAACCGGTAACCGCCATGGCCGTTCTCCGGCTTGTGCAGGAAGGCAAGATCGATCTGGACGTGGATGTGAACACCTATCTGAAGAGTTGGAAGATTCCAGTCAATGAATACACGAAGAACCATCCCGTAACTGTGCGGGAATTGTTAAGCCACACTTCGGGAATCGGAACACATGGCGGCATGATTTACGATCCGGATAAGGGCGTGCCGTCGATGCTTGAAATGTTGGACGGAAAGCCCCCGGCAACGACACCCCCAGTTCGCGTGGAATCGGAGCCGGGCACGAAGTATGCGTATGCCAACGGTGGATACCTGATCCTCGAACTCTTGATCACCGAGCTTACCGGTAAGCCTTTCGCAGAAGCCATGAAAGAGTTGGTGCTGGCGCCGGTTGGAATGAGCCAAAGCACCTATGAAGCACCCCTGTCTCCTGCGAAAGCAGCAACCGCGGCAACGGCTTACGAAGAGAATGGGACGACCGGATACGCGGCCGCACATATTGTCGAGCCAAACGCAGCGGCGGGCGGATTGTGGACCACAGCAACCGGCTATGCAAAATTTGTGATGGAGTTGCAGAAGGAGTACACGGGAGAATCTCACCGTGTGCTCAATCAGAAGATGGCGCAGATGATGGTGACGGCGGGCCTGGGGCCATCGGAGAGCATCCGGTGGGGATTGGGCGTGCGCGTAGGAGGAACCCCGCCGCATATTTACTTCGAGCATGGCGGGTCCGCAGTCTATCAATGCGACATGGTTGGGTATCCGTCAGGAGACGGAGTAGTCGTGCTGACCAACGGTGGTGGGGGCGGCCAGCTCTCCGACCAGGTTGTCCGCAGTGTAGCGCAAGCGTACGGTTGGCTCGATTTTCAGCCGGTTGAGCATACCGTAGTACCGGTCGATCCATCGAAATTCGGTCGCTATGTGGGTACCTACGATTTCATCAAAGTCACCCAGGATGGAAACCATTTGATGGCGGAGATCCCCCTCGGATCAAAAGCGCAGGAGTTATTTCCAGAGTCCGACACGCAATATTTTCTTCGCGATGCACCAACGCGTGTCATCTTCGACCTGAATACGGATGGACGTGTGACCGGGCTGGAGTTCATCACAACCTATGTTCATTGGCACAGAGAAAAGAACCCGTAGTCGCTTTGATTCACGTCAGCGCTTTGCTGGCCTGCGCAAGAAGGGTGGAATCTAGGTTGTTGCTAACAAGGCTTACCAAGTTTCCAGAATTCGACGGGCTCGAAATGCGGTTTGGCGATTTGGTGTAAACCGAGAATCGACACCGCACACCCCAGTGTGGACCAAGCAAGTGGCGGCCTGATATCAGACCCAGCCCCACAGTGAGGTTTATCTCCCTTCGGCTATTGACAGCATCGCCTATCTGTTCCACTATTACGTCATGCGTAATACTACGCGACACGTAGCAACCGCCAGAGCAGACCAGTTTTCTGATCCGTCGTTACTGGTCCTCGCCAGCCTGGCCGACGGCCCCAAACACGGGTACGCCATGATCGAGGAGATCGAGCGCATGAGCGGCCAGAGGCTCGGCCCTGGCACACTGTACGGCGCAATTACTCGGCTGGACCAGCAGGGGCTCATCGAAGCACTGGCCGTCGAGGATCGCCGCCAGCCTTACAAGCTAACCGCAGTCGGTCGCCGCGTGCTTCGTGCTCGGCTGCTGGCGATGCAACAAGTCGCTCTTGTCGGCCTACGCAAACTGGAGGCACGATGACGCCGGTAACCGCTGAACGTCTGATGTGCCTCTACCCACGCTGGTGGCGCAGGCGCTACGGACGGGAATACGCGGCTCTACTCGAAGAGCATCCGTTTTCCTTCACCATCGTGGTCAACGTTCTTTGTTCCGCAGGAAAGACGCACATGCACACTGCAATTTCGCAACAACGCAATGAAGGCATCGCTGCTGGCTGGATCTGGTCTGCGTGGATGGTCGCCATCCTCGCCGGCCTCATTCTTTACGGGATGGTTGATGACTCTCCACTGATGACTGCCATGGGTCACAACGCTATCTTCGCCGGTAGCTGGAAGCTCATACAGGCGGGTTGCCTCGTTGCCGCTGCGGCCGTTACCGCCGCGGGATTTCCTCTCTTCTGCTCCGCAGTCCTCGCTGCGGTGCGTGAGCGGCGACGCCGTATTTACCTGCGGCTCTCGATTCCGGTCCTCTGTGTGTTGGTTCTGATTGCCTGGATCGCTTCAGTCCTCATCGTGACGAGTGGACACTGGGCTGCATCGCCGTGGGCGGTGGCCTTTTCCCGCCCAGACTGGCCGTCCGAGCCTATCCGCTGGATCACTGGAGCGGTCAGCGCGGCACTCCTGGTTATGACCTGCATGGCGAGCGCCGTCAGCGTTTCACAAATCATGCGTGCCGGCCAGTTCCCGGAATTGCGTATCTCGTTATCGAGGTTCAAGCTCCGGCTCACACCCCTGTCGTTTGCAGCAGCGCTGGTCCCTGTGGCGGCGACCGGCATGCTCCTGATGCTCTCTGGTGCGGTGGTCTGGGGATTCATGGCCAACCGTCTCGCCTTCCGCGCCACCGGCGGCCCACTTGGCCTCTCGGGTCTGACTTCCTGGATACTCAGCACCACCCTATTCGGATTTGCAGCTGTCATGTCCGCTCATGCAGCATGGCGCAGCCGGACGTTTCCCACTGACTGTTAGCTCAATGCACCATCCATTTCACTGCGTGGCCTAGCGAATATGCCGGAATCCTTCGCAATCGAAACTCGTGACTTGGGCTACCGTTTTGGTTCGCTCATCGCCGTCGAAGCACTCAACCTTCGAGTACCAAAGGGATCCATTTGCGGGTTCCTCGGCCCGAACGGCGCCGGCAAGACCACAACCATCCGACTGCTGCTTGGCTTGCTCAACCCAAGCAGCGGGAGCGTCCTGATTGATGGCCAACCCTTTTCATCCGCACGTCGGCATTTGCGAAGTCGGATCGGCGCATTAATCGAAACTCCATCGCTCTATCCGAATTTGTCAGCGCGCGAGAATCTAGAGGTATTTCGACGGCTTCTCGAAATCGATTCGGCAAAGATTTCGGAGGTCCTGCACCTTGTCCGGCTCACCGATGATTCTGATCGGCTCGTGCGAACCTACTCGCTTGGAATGAAGCAACGTCTGGGGTTGGCCGTAGCTTTGCTGGGCTATCCGGGCCTGGTCATTCTCGATGAGCCTGTCAACGGCCTTGACCCAGCCGGAGTACACGAATTCCGTGATCTTCTACGCGCCCTTGTGAAGCAACATGGGGCAACTGTATTCCTTTCAAGTCATCTGCTGGCTGAGGTTGAGCAGATTGCAGATCATATTGCCATCCTGAATCGCGGCCGCCTTTTGTTCCAAGGTTCGCTTGGTGCGTTCCAGGCTCAGCGCAACAAAATACTGATCCTTCGCGTGGACCGCCCCGAGGACGCTGCTTCAGTTTTACGACTAAGTGGCTGGCAGGTCGAGAGACGTCCCAATGGCACCCTTTCTGTGACTATCGCTCAAATGTCCGATACGGCTGCTGTCAATGCACTCCTAGGGGCAAACGACTTGGCTGTGTATCACCTGGCTCAAGAAGAAGAGTCGCTTGAATCGTTGTTCCTGAAAGCTACCGGACGATTGGAGGAGCATGTCTGAGTTGGCAAGAGCGATATCTGCCGAGTCTCTGAAGCTGAAGCGCACGCTGGCATTGCGCCTGGCCGTAATCGCGCCCCTGTTTATCGTCGTGCTGCAACTTGGTGTTTACCTGGCGCGCGGCGAGGCAGTGGAGCGCGCTGGCACAAACCCTGCCACCGGATTTGCACGCGGAATAGTTACCTTGTGGACCCTAGTCTTCTTGCCGTTTTGGGCAACTCTCGCGGCTTCACTTTGTGCTTCGCTAGATCACAATGGGAACCATTGGGATCATCTTTTCGCATTGCCCATACGCCGTTGGCCAGTTTTTGCAGCCAAGTGGATTGTGGTTTTTGCCCTTGTGGTTCTAAGTTCGATCTGCCTGCCGCTCTTCGCAATTACTGCGGTCGAAATCCTCAAGTTGGTGCATGCCGAATGGAGAGGAGTCGCGCTGCCATGGCGGCTGTTGCTGAACGGAGTAGGACGGAGTTGCGGCGCATGTTTGCTGCTCATCTCTCTGCAGTGCTGGCTTAGCCTGCGTTGGCGCAGCTTTCTGGTCCCGCTTGGAGTCGGAATTGCAGGAATCATGTCCGGAATTATTCTGATCTCTGCTCCATTGAGACTGCTCAGCTTGTATCCCTGGACCGCCCCAGCGGCTGCAGCTTCTCCGCATCAACCGCTGTTGGCACTCGGCTGGGGTCTGTGCGGTGGTTTGGCTATCTCTCTGATTGCCTGCTGGCAGCTCGCGGCTCGAGAGCACATTTAAGGAACAGCAGAGGTCTGGAAGGGCTGTCCGTAGGATCGCATTCAAGGACCGCTCGCTCAATCAGCGAGCCAATTTTCGCATTCTCGCCGGAGCCCGCTCGTTAAATTAACTGTGGAATGCGAAGTCGGCCAGCGTCCGACGGCCCGGCCGCCTAGGCTGTCGCCTGTCGCTTTCAGGCCAAAGCACTCGTTGAGCCGGGGTTCGGAGTATTCGGGGAAAATTGGTATCGAGAAACAGGCTAGTATCCCGAAATCCCGCACCGCAGGAAGTTCAACGCAATTTCTGCAGTTCCTCGATCAGCTCAAATAGCTCGACGTTAAGCGCGACAAACCGGCGCACAACGCGGATCGCGTTCTTCACTTCCTCGGGCTTGTGTGGTGAGAAGACGACTCCGAGAGTTGGTTCTGCGCTGACCTCGAGCATGTGCTGGCTTTCCTCATCGAAACAGGCAACGATGGCATCGTGGTCCTTGAAGGCGACCACCAGACTTGGCAGGGGGATGGAATCGTATCCGCCGTCCTCGCGAAAATTGGGATCGATCGGCAGTCTGAACCTCGAGAGGACGTCGATCCTGCGCAGCTTCGCAATCCATGAACCAAAGCGTCCGTTCCGGTGCTCGACGAGAAGACGGCGGGCATGGCGAACGAAGGCACAGTGATCTTCGCGCTTCAAGGTGCGCTGAAGGCATTCTGGAAGTGCCTTTTCGACATTGGGAAACTCGAACTGGTCGCGGTTCTCTTGGTCGTCCTCGGCGTATTCCCGCATCTGTTCTTCGTACTGGAGAGCGTCATCGTGGTTGTAGATCCGCATCACGCGATAAAGCGCATAGGTCAGCGTCCAGTAGAATGCGGCGCCAAGCCCGGCTGCTTCCGCCTCAAGCGCCTCAATGGCCGGGCCGATCCTGAGATACCCGGCGCTGCCGCACTCGATTGTTACTGCCAGGCACCCCTTGCCGAGCGACACATCCTCGCCGTCTCGTTCCGCCACGTCGCTCACTGAGAGGTGATATTCCACGTTGCGTTCGAGAAGATTCCATCGCCGCTCGCCGATGTTCTCCTTGATGGTGCGCTGGGCAAATGCCACGCTGCTGCCTTCGCACCTCTCCCATGTCCCAGGTCGTGTGAGCCCCTCTCGCACGAGAGCTGCGCAGAGTTCGTACAGGAGTTCCGCGCGAAACTCATGGCTATAGGCGGTTGGGACACCATCGAGCGCAGGCAGCGCTTGAAAGAAGGCGGGTGCCAGCGTTGCTACGCCAGTGGAGGCAGAAGCTCGGTAGGCGCGGCGAGCAGTTGGTTGTCGTTGCCGGCGTATCGATCCATGGCTTCGACTATCGAACGTGACAATGCTAGAGACTCTTTGCATTGGGTGTGCCTCACAAGCATCTGACTCGATTCAGGAGGCGAAGTCGCCGTCTTCGTCTTGAACAGCGCAATCAACTCTTCCGCAGTCATTGCCTTCGCAGGCACGGATCAACCTTTTGTGCCGATGGCGCGGCTGAAGGTGTAGCGCAACACCGAACCGGTCGCTTCGGGACCGGAAACCGACGCTGTAGCAATCTCCGGGTAGTTGGGTGTCAGCAGGTCGCGCACCTGTTCCACCGATAGGTCGGGGCCCGGATCGGGGATGCGAATCCCGTTGTAGTGGAACTCGCGCACCAGGGCTTCTACTTTGAGGGTACTCATCGACATACTCCTTGTTGGAGGTTGGAACTACCAAAGCTGGACGACATTCGAAGTCAAGCGTCCGCAATAAACTGGTATCGTCCAATGCTTACGATCTTCGACAACGTCGTCAGTAAAGAGAACGACCACACCGAGTTGGTTCGCAACCTGATGGATCGCAGCCCGCAAATGGCCGCAAGATTCCTCTCGCGTCTCACCGAGGCGAGCATTACGGCGATGGACGCGGCCAAGCTCACCTATCGAACGCAGCAATCGTTTGCAGGACCGGACGGTCGCCAGATTCCGGACATCGTTGTCCTCGGCGAGGACTTTCAGTGCTTGATTGAAGTCAAGGTTGATCCCGAACTTGGTCTAACACCGAAGCAGTTGGTCGGGTACGCCAGCTGCTTTTCGATGGAGAAAGTACACAAGCACCTGTGTTTTCTTGTGCCGAATGACTGGAAGCACTCGCACATTCCGGGCCAGATCCGCGACACTCTTCGGGACAAGCATGTGCATGTCCATCGCTGTTACTGGCAGGATCTGATCCCAGAGCTTTCTGAATGCGTCGCAATGGTCGAGGACGGTCTGCTGAAGGAAGTTGTGAGTTTCTGGAGATGGAGGTTTGAGATCAGCCCAATGACTCTCGAAGAGCGCGAATTCATGAAGACCTGGTCCGGCGAGAAATACCGTGCCATGCAGAAACTCGAAAAAACCATCGACCAGGCCAAGAAGCTTTTTGATGCAAGACAGCACAAGACGGAATCCGAGACCGATGTCACTGCCTATGGCTTTTACGTCAAGCGCGGGGACCTGTACCTGCTCTGGATCGGGATTTGGGATGCTGCGCCGGCACCGCTGAGCTACGGCTATCAGTTGGAGAGTCCGCATTGGCTGAAACCTTTGAGCATTCCGTCCGGCGGCACGACTGTACCCGAAGGCGCTACGACTCCGAAGAATCGCTACCATCTCTGGGCGCTCCCGCAGGAAGCCTGGGACAACGCGGAGAAGGTTTACGCTTTGGCCGCTTCCTGGCTTGACACGTGTCTGCCAAAAGTCAACGCAACACCTTGATGATCTGCTGTAATCAATATGGGAGGCTCAGAGCCGTGTCGGAACCGCGGCTCCCCATCGAAGCTGCTTAGAAGAGGCTGATCTGGACCGGGACATCTAAAGAAGTGTCCTTGGTGCTAGAAATGGCCTGTGGATCCTGCGCGCTCTCGGTGAGCGCATTCTCAGCCGGCCTGGGTTGCGATACTTCGCCTCGAGCCGCTCTAGGTCCTTGAGTTCAGCGGCCCTCAGTGCTTCTCCAGCTCTCAGTCCGAAGCGAGCAAGATAGTTTCGGTCATGCACAACCCGCTGGATCGCCTGTTCAACGTCGCTGAATGTGAACTCCGGATGACCGTGGCAGGGCCAGCGGAGCGTTTTCTCAACGAATGCGGCCTTGTGGCGTGCCCGTGTGAACCAGGTGTCGTAGAAGCCGGCGCGATCATTGTGCGCGATGTTACCGAAGGTCATCGAGAGGCGGCTGTAGAGTTTCTTAGTGAACAGCTCCTGCGGGCAGTCAGCTTCCAGGAAATGCAGCAGCGCATTGCCGAACTCCGCCTTGTCGGTCGCGGATGAAAATTTGGTGGGTACAAACTCGGAAGGAAGAAGAGGGCCTTTCGGCATCGCATCCTCGTATACAAAGCAAAGGGCCAGCCGAAGCTGGCCCGACGCTTTGCCGGAAGCAGGCCGAACGCTTCGGCCTCGTTGGAACTACTCTCCCAACGAACACGTTATCATCGTCGGGTATTGGTGTGAGGTCAATTCATTCTTGAAGAAGTCACAAGCGTGCCAGCTTCTTACGGACCCAATAAATGATTACGCCGCAATAGGGTCGCAGCGCGTCATTGTGACCCTCTCCACTCCAGTCTTGAAGAACCTTTTCCCAGTCACCTTTCTTCAAGGTGCCTCCTCGCATCCCAAGCAGCTTCTTCAGAGAATATAGAACCTCTTTGCGCTGGTTTACGAGAAAGGGATGGTTCAGATTGAGTACAGAGTTGATCTGCTCATCGAGGAGTAGGTTCGACGACGTGATGCGGCCATCGTTGAGATAGTGGAGCACTGCCTCGACATCATGACTTGGGTCCGCAGGGTTCCGACAAAGATCCCGCTCCCCCTTATATGTATCGCAATGCTGATCTCGGCCTGGCTTGCCTTCGCCTCCCATACAGGAGCCAAGGAGATTCGAATACACAAGGCGCTGGTTAGGATGTCCACTATGAGAGGTCCAGTGCTCGATCTTCATTGCGCCGATCTCTGCTCGAATCCTCGATTGGCAATAGCAGCACAAGCCGCGCTGTTCAGACTCTAAGGAATCTCGCAATCCGTCTTTATCCGGATAACCGTTGTAATCGGTTGGATTCGTAGCTCGCCAAGCTGTGAGACTCGGCGGTTCAGGTCGCTTTGTGATGTTCCTCATTGGGTCGTTTCCAGAAGGTTAATCAGCGTGTTCGCGCCGGTGACCTCTGGATCGGCCTGACCCAACTTCTGCTCCACCTCGCCGAGTGTCTTTTTCGCCTCACCCAGATCCTCGCGGTCGATCTCGTTCGCCATCTTCGACAGCAGGCTTCTCGTCTCCTCGTTCCGTCGGCTCACGTGCATCACCTCTTCGAGGATGCGGCTCGAGTCGATGCCGAACGAACGGGACGGCGGCGTGGCCTCTTCCCCTTCGAGAACCCTGATCTCGTGTGGCAATGCCTCTCCGACCAGTTGGGGCGAGTGTGTCGTAGCGATGAACTGAACCATCGGGAACGTTCGCTTGAGATCATGGATGACGCGCCGCTGCCACTTGGGATGAAGGTGGAGGTCCAATTCATCAATGGTGACAACTCCAGGTGTGCGGTTCAGAACATCCTTCTCAAGGTGAGGATTGAGAGTGACGGCTCGCTTTGCCAGGTCCCCGATCAAAGTCAGCATGACTCTCTGGCCATCGCTCAGGTTCGAGAACATCTGATGTCCCATATGCTGCATGACAACGATCAGTTCCTGATAACGCTCGTCGTAATAGACCTTCTGGGCATCCTCGACACAACCGATGATCGCATCTTTGATCACTGAGAGAGCGGTTGTCTCGCTCTGCCGTTGCTGGCTCGCCGAAACCTCGGCACGAATCCACTTCAGAAGGTCGGTTTGCTGGATCTCAAAGGCGGTGCAATTCCGATAGCCGTCGAATCGCGACGGATACCGTCTGACTGGCCCTTTCTTGCTCTCTCGCTTTCGCTGCGGAGTCTCGTACCAAAGGCGCTCAGTTCCGTAGGAGCATACGAGGGGCAGCGTTACTGATTTCCCTGCCCGAACGAACTGGTCGGTCTCAGCAGCAATCAAAGCGAGATCTTTCGCGCCAACCGTTGTGGTACGCCCGCCATCTCGACCCAGTTCCCGGCTCCACGAAACCTCGCGGTCCATCACCGTGCCGATGAACTCAACTCGTGCTGGAAACTGCTTTTCAAAGGTGACGACATCGCTATGAGGATGGGGAACAACATGCACTTCTTCCTGTGAAATGCTCCCAATACCTTCAACGCTCTTCATCCCGATAAACCAGCTATCGAGACCAACCTGGATGGCATCGAGGATCGTTGTTTTTCCTGACGCATTGTCGCCCACGAAGAGGTTGAACCGCGGATCGAGTGGGACCTCGAACGCGCCGAACCTCTTATAATTGTTCAACTTGATACGATCAATTCGCACCCGAACTCCTCGTGGTTCCAATCATTTAGTGTATCGCGACCGCCCGGATCCGAACTAGCAGAAAGGCTACGGCCGGGGCCTCTGTAGTTATTCACAAGGGCAACCGCGGCCGAGGTTGCGGTCTTAGCCGGCTACCCTTGCGTCACGCCGCCAGCTTTAACGAGCGAAGTTTGCGGTAGAACGTCGTCTTGCCAATGTCCAACATCCGCGCCGCTTCGAGCGGCTTGCGATTGGATCGTCGGTAGGCGGCGACGATCATCGCTCGTTCCATATCGACCATCGTTGGAAACGGGACCTCTGTCGAGAACTGTGCTAAAAGGGCTGGCTCGGTCTGTGCGACAGCCTGCTTAGTGAGTAACTGTGTTGCCTCTGTAATCAGACGCTGCGCCTGTTCGAGGCTCGCCAGGCACTCTGGGGCCTTGTCCACAATGACCTTCTCAACAACTCGCTCGACAATCTTCACGACCTGCTCGGGCAGCGTGGCGCCACAGCGTCTGCAATTGTCCCGGTCCCGCCACTGCACTAGTTCGCAACTTCGGCAGCGAATTTTCTCCCGTTCTTCGTTCATTTGTTACCTCCAACGATTGCACATCTGAATTTCAATCAAACAGGCTGAGCTGGACGCTGGCTTCTGTTGCGGTCGGCCGGAGCGCCGCCTTCTTCCGTTTCTTTCCTGCCGTAGCTGGTTCGGTCAAATCCATTCCGAAGGGGATTGGTACGGAGCCTGAGGCTGGCTGCGCCGGTCGTTCGAGAACTGGATCGTCGGATTCTCCCGGTTCAGGTTCCGTCACAGACACCGTGCGCGGCTGCATCTTCTCCCGTTCCTGATCGAGTTCGCGCCATACGGCATTCGCAGACTCCCCGACACCTGCTTTTTCGACCAGTTCGCGCGCCATCGCGCTCATCAGATCTTCGTCGGTGTCGAGCGCCTGCAATCCCTCTCCCGAGAACTTGCCCTCCATCATGAGGGCCACGAGCATCTTCTTGCCCATGAGACGCAGGCACGTCTCCTGCATCGTGCCGGAGTACGTGACAAACTTCACCCGTACCGGAAACCTCTGCCCAATGCGCCACGATCTACGGCTTGCCTGACGCAACGTGTGGAGGGAATAACCGGTCTCGTAAAAATAGAGCGTCGGAAACGCCAGAAGGTCGAGGCCCGTTTCGACTAGCTTGGGATGGCAGACGACGACTTCCACACCTGCTTTCAACTGCCGGTCGTACCAGTCTTCGCGTTTGTCTGTCGGCACTGAAGAACGCAGGACCGCAACGCGCATGCCCTCCTGTCGCAGCACGGTTTCGAGTCTCTGTGTGACGTCCTTTTCACCGGTATAGGTCGCATAAATCTGGCATCGTCGGCCTTGACGCAGTTCCTCCTTCACATCGGCGACGAGAGCCCGCTCTTTCGCATAAAGCGGTTCCTCAGGAAGATTCTCGGGCGCCGTTACCAGGAATTTCACATACTCCTTTGTCTGGGGATCGAACGCGCGTGCCCAGATCTCGTCGAAGCCGTAGGGATGGTCGGGATAGAGCAGAAGCGTATTAAGCAAAATGCTCATCAGGCTCTTATTGCCGCGATGCTCGCGCATGGCCGACCGTATCTCTTCCTCCAGCCGCTCGTAGGCCTGTTGAAGCCCAGGGTCCATGTCGACCGAGAGGACGCTTTCGTCGTACCGAGGCAGATTGTCCGAGATGTCTTCAAGGGCGAGGAACGCCGTCGTATTCATCAGGAACTTGCCGAAGAGTAACGGTGAAGCTCCGGGCTTACGGAGAACGCGAACCGTTTTCTTCGTAGCCCGTGAACAGGCGTTGTCGGTCTCTTCGATCTTCTCGATGGTTTCGAGAACGCCGTACTGCTCCTGAAAGTCCCGCCGTCCCTGGCCACCGTATGCAAAACCCTCGCACACCATCGCGCGCGGCTCCATGCGCCAGAAGATGTTGAAGAGGTCATCGGCATAGCCGCCCATGAGCGTTCCGGTAAGCGCGATCAATCGCCCCGCAGCGCGTCCGAGTACGCCGAGTGCGTTGCCTTGCGCTGTATCGCCAGCTAACTGGTGCAGTTCGTCGGCGATAGCGAAATCGAACCAGCTGGCCATGTAGCGGCCGATGTATTCGATGGGAGCCATACGCTGGATGCGTGTCCGGTCGGCCTGCCAAAGTGCGGAAAACCGTGTCGTACCTCCGCGCGGCGCGGTCAGAACCTCGGAAACCTTTTGCTTGTCACCGAAGTCGAGCGCAGTGAGCTTCTCCATATCCGAGTCGAGGATGCTCATGCCTGAATCGGGATTGACGACCCCTCCCAGATTCGGCCCGGACTTCGCCTTGAGATATACGTGCTCCCAGAAGTAGCTGAGCTTGCCCTTGTCTTTTCCGGTGATGAAGAAAGTTGGGCCGGTAAAGCGCATCCTCCATTCCTTGCGGCTCATCCGGCGCATCTCCGCCATACTCAATCGCTTGCCTTCGTAAATGATCTTCCCCTTGTTGAGCTTCACTTCGCACACGCCATGCGGCTTCGCTGGATCGCCGCCGTTGCGCATGTCCTCGATAAGAAAGGTCCTGGCGCGGGGCACAGTAAGAAGCACTTCACGTGCCCATTTGTGCGTGATGTGCGAAGGGCACATGACGAGCGTCGTGCTCGGCTGACCTCCGGAGAGGGCGTGGATGGTGCCCAAAGCCATATAGGTCTTGCCGGCGCCACATTCGGCCACGATCCGGGCGGCCTTCTCCTTGCGCAAATACTTGACGGTTCCGGTGATCGCGACGGCCTGCGCGGGCAGCGGCTTGCGGAGAAGCGTTTGAAGCGAAGGATCGACTGGGTCTTTCGTGCTCTGGAGCGGTGGGTACGTCTCAACGATGCGCTCGGCCAGCAAAGGGCCGAATTGGCGCAGGTAGTCGAAGGTCGTCTCCATGGAGATACCTCCCAAGAAAAGTGTCGTTTGGGATTTGCGGCGGAAAAGCGAGAAAGAGAGAGTAGCGGAATTTTACGAAATCTGCTCAGCGACAGTTTCCAATATAGTCGGCACTGAGACCTCCGGCCATCGGATCGGGCCGCTCATCACGGGGAAGGTCAACGCCTGCGAGCGGAGACCTTCGCCTAGCCACTCGAGCATTTCCTCGGTCGATACTGAAATCAAGACGGGCTCGCAGCCGATCCCGTCAATCTCCTCGATCCGTTTCTTCCTCTCAACGACTCCGAGAACGTAGTCCGCCCAGGCGGAATCGGCGGGAAGACCCAAGAAACTTACGAGCGTAGCCCATGCTTCCGCGCGCCGGTAGCGCAGCAGAAGCGTTCTTCCGGAGGTGCCGTTGGTGTGCAACTCTTGAGAAACGGCGAGCAGGTGACGCACGGGATGTTTGCGTCCTGGAAGAGCCACGGCGCCCTTGTAGCAGGAGGCGTGTTCGCCGAGCGTGACTTCCTTAGTCGTCCCATCGGGAAAAGTAAGGGTGAACGTGGCCTTTTCGTGCACCGCTGCCGTGATTGCTCCCACGTCGGAGTCGTTTCCGAAGACGCTCAACAGATGCGCCTGCCGATCTTCCCCCATATAACGGTCGACCCGCAAACGAATGCGGGTCGACGCCTTCTCTGTCATACGCACATATTCAAGCAGCCCGAGCCGCAGATGGGCATTCTCCATCGGCTTCGTCCTCCTTATTCGGCGGCGTCTCCGTCAACTTGAGCGTCCGGCCGTCCGCATAGACCAGGCGAAGCTCGTTCGTCCACCGCTCCCGGTGATGAATAACCTCGGCATCGCCCTCCTCTTCCACGAACGTCGTCACATGCTTGACCGAGCGCCAGCGGGCTATGTGCCGGTCGTCTCCCTCACCGAAAACGCCGTCTAAGAGCCCTGCGGTGCAGAGCAAGCCCACGTGACCGCCGTGCAATGGCGTGATGGGCCTCCCGGTCGCCACGTTGTGGTGCGGCAGGAGAAGAGGTTCCGCCTGTTTCCAAGCTCCCGAGTGTGGCAGAAGGTCTTCGACCAGGTCGTACGGGAGTCCGCGATAACTCATCTCGACTCGCCCCGATGCCGGCACCGAATAAGGCGTGCAGACACTTGGTTCAAGTGCAGGCAGCTTCTGAAAGCTGCCATACAGGCCGATCGCCTGGAGTTGTCGCTTGTTGTTTTCGATAGCCGCCCCACGGACCTCACGGCGCAGTCCAAAGACAGCAATCTGCCGGTATTGGACCGAATCCGGATCGGTCATTCGAAAAACATTCAGGGCGGCAAAGTGGGAACTGAGAATACCGGCGCAGTCGTGCAATCGCTCGAACGGAATCACAAGAACAAGGACTCCCTCCATCACCAGCCAACGATAGGTGTGCTCCAGAAAGACAGTCTCCATCCGGCGATTCGCGATCGAGCCGATCTCAGAATCGTAGGGCGGATTTAGATAAAGGAGGGAGAATGATTCTGCTTTCGCAATCGCATCAAACGTATTGCCTTGTATCGTCTCAATCCCACTCGTGCTGGCGATACGTGCACGCTCAGCATCGAGTTCTATTCCATAGCGTCGGCCGGACGCCTCGCTCGTTATCAAGTGCAGCGCGGCGCCCTGGCCAACACAAGGGTCGATTACTGAGGCTGCGTTCACGTAGGTGAGAAGAGAGCGAAGTTTGATGCCTTCGCTCGGAGGCAAGGGGTAATACCCCATTTTGAGGCGGGCGGCGTTGCGCATGGCTTCACCTGTTTTGCCTTGATTGTTGTTGGGGATATGTGGTGGTGGCCAGGTCAATGAGTGCCTCGCCCTGAAATCGCAGATCCAGAGTCCACATCGGGGAACATTTGTCCGCGTCCACCAAGCCAACTACTGCGCGTGCAGCGGCTTTTCGCGGTGGGTCAGAACGTAGGCGGCGACTACGGCAGCGCTGAAGCCCGCCCCAGCACCAATGCCCAGCGACCAGCGCGGGCCGAAGTGGCTGGCAACCCATCCGGTGATCGGTGCGCCAATTGGTGTTCCTCCCAGTGCGATAGCAACACGCAGGGCCATCACCCTGCCTCGCATTGCCGGTTCTGTTGAGAGTTGCATGATGCTGTTGGTGCCGTTGCCGAAGATCAGGGCGGCCGCGCCCATGATCATCAGAGCGGCCGCGAACCACCAGTATCCTTGCGCGAACGCGCCCAGGGTACAACCGAGCCCAAATACACCGGCGGCCGTCATAAGCGAAGACAAGGTTTGTCTCTTCCGGCTGGCGGCGAACAAAGCTCCGGATACAGTGCCTACGGCCATCAACGAGGAGAGCAGGCCGAATGCGCGCGCATCGGAGTGAAAGATGTTCACTGCCATGGTCGAGATGAAGATCGGAAAATTCAGACCGAAGGTTCCAATCAGAAACAGCATCACAAGGATCGCCCTGAGATTCCTCCTACTCCACACGTAGCGAAGACCCTCCAGAAATCCAGATGCAGTGCGATGCGCTCTCGCGCTGCTGTGCAGTTCCGAGAGACGGAAGAAGGACATCGAGAGAAGAACTGCCGCAAATGAGAGCCCATTCAGAAGGAAGGCCCATGCTATTCCGGCGCTTGCGATTACTAGACCCGCGACGGCGGGTCCTATCATCTGGGCAGCAGTAAATGAGGTTGAGTTCAATGCCACGGCATTGGAGAGATCTTCATCGCCGACCATCTCTGCTACGAATGTCTGCCTTACCGGAGCATCCAGAGCCGCAGCGCAACCGGAGAGAAACGACAGCAAATACACGTGCCAAAGCCGGATGACTCCGGCGAGGGTGAGCACTCCAAGGATAATCGCAAGCACGCCCATCGCCGCCTGGGTGAACATCAGAAGCTTGCGCTGATTGGAGCGGTCCGCGGCCAGTCCCGTCCAGGGCAAGAGGAGAAGGAGCGGGGCGAACTGCAGGCCGATGACGATGCCCAGCGCCGACGCATCGTGATGAGTAAGTTGCGTCAGGACAAGCCAGTCCTGTGCGACGCGCTGCATCCAGGTGCCGATGTTGGAAATCAGGGCGCCGGCCGTCCACAAGCGGAAGTTGAAGCTTCTCAGGGAGCGAAAGGTGCCGGAAGCCGGGTTCTTCATGCGCGCGATGGCGAGTTGCCCCCATGGAACTGGCCAAAGTGACGCGCTGAAAAGACACTGATGAGCAGCGCGCCCAGGCCGAAAGCGATGACGTGGCTTGTCTCTCGCGGATGGAAAGCTCCAACGTGCGCGATGAGTAGATATCCAACTACCGCGTTGAAGAATCCCCAGACGACATTGACCGTTGAAGAAGAGAGCCCCCGGCCAGGAGGTTTTGCAAAGGGGCTTTGAAAGGGGCGCCCCATCGTGCCGGTGACAAAGTGAGGGATGGCGTTTGCTCCAAAAGCGCCTCCAAAGAAATACGACATAAGCCAGAGCCAATTCATGACGCAAAACTCCTTTTTCTCACCGACAAAGCGGACATAGATAAAAGCAAGACGCCGTGGGTTCAATCCTCAGTCAGCCTTTTAAGTAGCTCGAACGCCGCCCGAAGTTTCTCCTGCTCTTGAACTGAAAGTTTCTGGGAAATGGTGGTGGCAAGCCAGTCCTGTCTCGCGGATCTACCGTCCTGAAGCCATTTCAGGCACTTCGGTGTAAGCGACATCAGGGTTTGGCGCCCATCGCTCGGGTCAGGTACGCCCAACACCAAGCCGGACTCCTGCAACGGCGCAACGATAGCGCTCATGGACTGCGGACGCATCCCTTCCACTCGCGCCAGGCCTGAAACGGTGGCTGAACCGTCCTTCTCCAATCGAAGAACGACAGAGATCTGTGACGCCGTCAGGTCATTGCCGCTCCCATGCTCGCGGTATCGTAGCTTGAGCTTGCGGAAGACCGCACGCATCTCGGCAGCAAGCGTCCAAGCGAGCCCGGTTTGAATAGGAGATCTTTTGGTGCTCACCAAATCAATATCTCATATATACAGTTAAACTGTAAAGTCAAACTGTACACATGTCTACCGCGCGGACTGAGACAGGCCTCAAAACGTTGCCGGTCTTTCGCATAACGCGATTCAGAAGTAAGGAGTTCTCGCTTCACGCGAAATCGCCGAGTATCAAATGGAGCCCGAAGCCAGTGCTATCAGGCTGCAAGCGCTATCGCAGGAGCAGGCTCTGGATCCCATGGATTCGAAAACAAGGGCGCCAGCTCGATGATCCGCTGCGATCCGCACAACCCGCATCGTCCAAGTGATGTCGAGACCGTTTCGCAGGTTTGACAGTAGACTGCTCTTTCCACTGGAATCGAGATGAGCCCGGGCTCTGACCGAATCATCGTGACATTCCGCATAGATGCTCCAGTCTCAGAGTCGTTGTGACGTGCGTTCTATCAAGCGACGGAGCGGGCGGCTTCCTCCTCCAGTTCAGTCACAAGTGTTTTCAGGGATTCGAGCCGAGGAATGGTTGTCATCGACTCGATTTGCAGTTTGTCCATAACAGCAATGAATGATGCCTCGCCGAGCTGCTGTGCCAAGGAATTCGCCTTGTGAACGCCACGAACGGCGCGCTCCATCGCTTCTGCGACGTTCGCCTGGAACTGTGCGTTAGGGATGTCATTCGCTCGATGCGTGTGTCCGGCGCGCCAGAGGATCTCACCGTAGAGTGCGTTCCCCAGAATGCGCCGGAATCCCTCGATTTTGGTTGTTGTTCTCTGATCGATCGGACCGTGGTGTACAGCCGGAGGCCGCGGGCCGCAGGCGGGGTTGCTGTTCCCGACTGTTTGATTTGTCTTCGGAAGAGCCCATGCCGGAAGCGTTGGAAGCTTGATGGGCCTGCCCCGGTTGTCGAGCGGGACCCAGGTTTCCGGCAGGTTATAGAGATACCGGCCAAGGCCAAAACAGCTCGATGCCCGCTTAAAGGATTGCGCTTCCGCCGCGGTCATCGCGTTCTGTTCGTCAGCCCACTGCTCGCCGCTTCCCGTGTGGGTTCCCAGCCGCGCTATCGTCAGCGCGCACGTGACGAGGACCTTGCCGGTCTGGATGACCTTGTCCCGTTTTATCCGAGTCACAGATGACACGGTGGTGACGTCGTAATTCCTGGTCCACCCACTCGGAGTAAAGAGCTGGTTGAGACGGTCCGTGTAGGCGCGCGGGTCTGCGAATGCGATTACCGCACCGCGGCTTCCGTCGTGCGTGGTATGCGTGACCCGCCACTTGATCTCGGACGAGTGAAACGGCTCCGCCAACTGCGTGAATAAAGCATCGGTATCTACTACTGCCTTCGCTTCGTTGCTTGCCATCGCTTTGCTCCTCAAAAACAAAGGCGCTCTGGAGAGCGCCCAGGTCATGCTTTCAATTGCTCGGCAGCGAGAAGGGGATGTCGGACGGATCGAGTTCTTCATCGCCAAACTGGGCGTTCATGTCCGATTTCCGGTAGCCAGAATCAAGCGGGCTCCGGTCCGATTGGCTCTTTCCGGTGGTGCCGACTGAGGAGCCGTTTCCATTACTATTCAAAAGCGTCAGGTCAAAGACCACAATCTCGGTCCGATTCCGCTTCTGACCGGATTCCTTGTCGTCCCAGGAACGGGTCTGGATCTTGCCTTGGATGAAAACCTGCGTGCCCTTTTTCACATGGTCGCGAACGATCTCAGCTGTCCGTCCGTATGTGACGACGTTATGCCACTCCGTTTTATCGGTCCAGTTGCCTTGTCGGTCCTGCTGTCGCTCGCTGGTGGCAAGCGAGAAGCTTGCGGCCAGCATGCCGCCTGCGGTCGAACGAATCTCAGGTGCCTTGCCAGCGTACCCGAGCAGCAACGCCTTATTGACACACTTTGCCATGATGTGACTCCTCTTTTTGCGGTCGTAGTCGCGTACATTGTCGAGCGCATCGGACCGCGAAATCTCGAAGTACGCTCCGTCGAGATACCGATAGAACCTGCAACCGTCTTGGCTGATATTGAGGTATCGGCGCGTCAGACGGTGCTTGTAGAACTCGATCTCTCCGGCGCGACCCATGTACATGAAGTTCCCCAGTTCAGTCACTGGGACGGCACGCTCAAGAGGAGCCCAGTTTGGCTCGCCTACGCTAACAACAACTTGACTGCGGTCTGTCACGCTGGCTGTTCCTTCTCAGTAAGGTGATTGATTACCGCCACCATCGGCGGCACTCCTACGTGCGTGTGTTTGCAGCCAACGCAGCAGACGGCTGCGGTTGTTTTTCTGATCGCCTCTTCAAACGGCGGTGGGAGAGGCAGCACTTCTCCGGCACGGCTATAGAAAATGGGCGCCACCTTTCCTCGGAGCCCACGATTCTCTCCCTTCCAGAGGTCCACGGAAAGAAGTCCATCTCTGCCTCGAAAGAGCGGCTTCGCGACTATCTGCGGGCGTGCTCGTTCTGGAATGCGCGACAGCGTATGGAGCGTGATCGCCAGTTCCCAGGTCCGTTCGCTGCGAAGCATCTCAATGCGCACCATTCTTTCCGCGAGATAAATGGCATGACGGCCATTCACGGCAATCGAGTGGATGGGCTGTAACCACGGCAATGGCGACCCGTCCTCCGCGACGAAGGCGCAGGCTCGCCCCATGTCGGAGACTGCACCCCCGGATTCCACGCCGCGCAGTACATAGCGCCCGGCCAGGTGCTGATGCTCGAGCGAGATTCCAGGCGTGCAGTAGATGCCTCTTTTCTGAAGAGCTTTAAGCACGTTGGACGGTATTGCCAATCCGTAAAGAGCATGCCGAGAAGAGGCGGGTCCGGTTCTATGTCTTTCGGAAATACGCATCGTATCGCTCCCTAGACCACCGCGCGCCTTGGGATCCGCTGACCGAGCGCGGCGCGAATCTCCTCTTTTGTGCAACCGGCCCAGCATTTGTAGAACCGGGGATCCTTGATCTGAATGGCCAGGTTGTCCCCCGAGCGGTCGTGGCCAACCGCTGCGCAGGAGGGACACCGAGCCCACCAGTTCCGGCTGTCCTTGCGCGTCGTTCGTACATAGTCGAGAATCCGGAACTGCGGGTAGCGAGGTGAGGCCGGCGGAGTATACGGAACCGAAGCGACCGGCCTGTACGCTTCGGGCATTCTCATCCCCTCAATGAATGTCCTCAACTCCAACTCAGTCAGTTTTGTCATGCGATCGAGATACTCAAGTTGAGCTTCCGGAGTAGGCTCTGCTTCATAAAACCAGTAGCGCCGGTTTGTCTTCCGGTGCACTCCGAGCGGGGCACGGATCGCATTCCCGTACTCTCCGTGATCGAGCTTGTCCTGACGAGGAAAAACTTCTATGCCTTCCTTCAGACCGCCGCCCTTGACTGGGACGCCGAGCCGGAGTGCGAGGTTATAGACATAGATTCGGCACTCGGATGCCAGCAGCGGTTCGGCGCCGAATATCCATAGATGGCCGCCGCGGCGAGATTGCTCCAACGCGGCGGCCACGCCATCCTGCTTGAGTTCCCATTGCAGCTGGAACAGGGACTCCAATGCTCCATCGAAGTCGGCGTCAATTGCGACCCATTTTGAGCGCTGAGTCACGGGATTGATTGCGTAGAGACTGATCGTGACGTCGCCATTAAGGTGCATCCGCACCACGCCATCATCGAGCGGTTTCGGTTCCTTGGTTTTCCAATCCCGTGCCGGGTAATAGGGAACAGATCCGTTCGGCAGAGGTCGTTCTCCCTGGATTGCGTACGCCCGACGGTTTACGAAGAGCCGTATGAAGCTGCTTGCTGTTCCCCGGCTTACACAGAACTTGGCATACATGGCGTCCTGCCTCCTTCATCCGTTGTGTGGTTGTAACCCGGGTTAAAAACTCGGTCAAATCTGCGGATGGGCGCGCAGAACACGCTGGACAAGCATGTCTCCTCGCTCGTTCTGGTTGAGGGGTCTACGCGGCTTTGCACTTTGGGATGGCGACGATCTTCACGAACGTGGGTGCGTTCATGGAGACAACTGGCGCCGGGCTTGGGGTCGAGTGGCCGTGGGTTCTTCCTGACGCGAACCAGGCGGTCGACTGAACCCTGGCAATCGCGCGGTTGATCGAGCGGATACGACTTGCGGATAGACGCATGACGGTTCCTCCGTGGCTAAAGATGGCTTTGCTTGTTTGGGGTGTAGTGAGGCGGGCTAGGCGGTGGCCGGCTGGAATTCAGTGAGCAATAGGCCGGGCTGCTCAACCAGGCGGAACAGGCCGTACTCGGAGAACGCGCGATCGAACTTCTCCGATGTGAACTGGTCTTCGCAACCATCGAACGAGAGCATGTACCACTGCTCGCGCTGTCGATCGAAGACGTAGATTGCTCCTGACTCGCTGTTGTCGGGCACCATCTGAAGGAGCAGGACACCTTTGGCTGTCTGGATCCACCGGGTGGCAATGGCCTCGCCGAGTTCCAGAAAGGCGACGATGGCTTGGTCGACTGAACTGGCGGCATGGTCCCGCCAATTGAACATCTTGTACGCGGACATCTTTCCCAAGCTGTATTGCATGGCAATTCTCCTTTCTTCTGAGTTGGGGTTCATGGGATCAATTGCGGGTCAGCCGGCCAGGCCCTTCAGTGTGAGGAACCACATCCGAGCAAGCGATCCGAGCAGAGCCGCGAACAGCAATGTCACTCCTACTTGCTGGAGCTGGTCGTAGTTGGTGGCTCCATAGAGCGTTCGAGCGTACCTCGCGACGATGATCGCGTTGAACACAGTCTGCACAACGCAGAGCGCAAGACGACGCTGGAATGGGTTTGAGGCAGATTCTCCTTCCACCTTCTGCTTGAGGGCGGCGGAAGCGCATTGGTGCAGCGATTTCCTTCCTTTCGTGGCATGGTGGACCGGTTGTCGTTCTTGGAGTGGATGGGCGCGCTGGGAGTCATTGACGAGTTGGCGCCAAGGATGGCGCCTGAGCTTGCCTCGGAGGCTCTGGATGTTTGGGAGTGTGTACTGAGAGCGGAGCACCCAGTAGCAGAGGTTCCGCAGCGCTGCTTCCTCAGCTAGCGTTGAGGACTGGTGCCCGACGATCAACCCGATTGCGCATTAAATCGCTGGTTGGTCCGATGGAAAATCACTCAACATCCTTCTCCACCTTCTTCCCACCACCACAACATAGCCATCCAAACAAGGGGATAGTCAGAAAGGAAGTTTTTGAGCAGCCATAACTTATGGCGTGCCGATTCAGTTCAACAACGAGGCAAAAGAGGCCAAAGCAGAGTCAATAAAACGTCAATGCGCCGTAAATGCAACCGCAAAGGACAGTCGAAGGAATGCCTCGCCCAGCGCAATCGAACTACGACACTCTCAAATCGAGGAGTTCGCGGAGCGGCACAATTTCCGAACTCGCCGTGTTCGTCAGAGTGCGCGTTTCGAGGAGAGAACGGCGGAATGCATCGCTCAGTGCGAAGCCAATTCGCTTCCGAGTCGCGCGCAATTCCATGGCAAGCAAATAAAGAATGTCGTCGCTTGAAGTCAGGTACAAGACCGTATCCGTGGCATTGTCCTTGTTCAGAGCCTCACGAATTGCGTCATAACGGGATGCCGCCTTTGCGCTTCTCTCGTATTCGATCCCGATCGTTCGTGTGTTTCCGTCGACTTCGATTTCCGCGACTGCGTCATAGTCTTTGGTCGCATTGCCGGAAGCAACCAGGTTTCGCGAGGTGATCTCAACGTCACTCTTCCACGACCGGAGCAAGCCTGATCGGGCAAGAGCCAGATGGATATTGACCAGTTCCAGCGCGTGAGCGACCTTGGACGGATGCAGAATCTGTTCCGTGTCACACGGCAACGACACCAGGTAGTGACCGCGCGACTCCAGACATTCAAGACCCTGCTGCGTAATTCCATAGACAGGCTTACCCAGAAATCGCTGTCCATTCAATCTTTCGATCAGGCCAACCTTTTCGAGTCGTGTTACCCGCCAGCGCAATGAGCGAACGATCGCCTCAAGCATCTCATGGACGAGCAGGTCGCGAAGTTGATCAAAAGTGATCGCCCGCGAGTTCCGCACCTGAAGCAGAACCGGCACGTCACAAGTGTCGGACAGAGCGATATAGCCCTTGTAATATCTCACTGGAGCGCTCCTTCGCCGAGTCGAATGCTGCATTCAGCTTGATCGACCTGCCATACTCCGAGGTTGCTTTCGACCCAGTCTCCAGGACCGAACAGCAGCATTGCCTCGTACCTTTCACCGCGCAGGCTGACCGAAATTGGCCGAACTCCTGCCGACTTCCATCCAGATTTAGAGAACTGGATTGCACCGTGGTCCGCAGACTTGAGAGTGACCAGATATGCATCCGGCTTCATCTCGCCGGCGCGTCGCTCGAAAAGCAAATGCATTTTTCCGGCGAATTGGTGTGGCGCAGAACAATGAAATGTCTTGCCGATCGCACGCAAGGGGAACTCCGGATCAAATCCGCTCTTCGCGTTGAAACGGACTTGACCGGGAAAGATCGCGCCGTGATGTAGACGCCTTCCCGACATGAGGGCCGCGGCGTTGAAGTACGCTGCCTTCCGATGGAAGCACAATGGGTCATTGGTGTGGCGTGAATGCATCGCCCACCAGTTCGTCCCGAAGCTGATTACACGAATGTACATGCTCTCAACTCCGCCGTGAGCATTCCCAAAACTGCGCGCGCCTGAGCCATTCGCTCTGGGCCGCGAAGGTAGTGGAGGAACCAGATGCGCTCGAAGGTAAGGCAGGGAAGCGCGCGATTTTCGTCACGAAAATGGTTAAGAAGCTTGTCCAATTCGACCATCGCACGCGTAAAGTCGATTTCATCAACACTCTGATTGCCGAGTTCCTGAAGGAGATATTCCTCCCATTCCTCGGCTACGGAGCGATCGGAGACACCCGTCTTGTAGACAGACCAGAGGGCGAAGTAGGGGTTCTTTCGCACCAGATGGCTGAGCAGTTCTTCGATTTGTTCTCGTGGTGCGGCCGGCAATTGCGTGTCATCTTCCGAGATTGTTTGGCGCGCGCGATTGAATAGCTGCCTTGTAAGGCTTCGAAAGATTGTGTCGTTCAGGGACTCCAGTGCGCCTGTCCTCTCGGGGTCATGCAGATTTTCAATGCGCTCGAAGTCCACCGCGAATTGAGTTGGGAACTGGACTCCACGCATCCGATAAAACTTCCGAAAGAGTTCCATGCGCCCGTACGCAAGCGCAAATGGCTGCTCCGAGACCGGAATCTCGCGACGGACATGCTCAAGCCATTCGTCGTGACTTCTGAAACTTGAAGGGGTCTTTGTGATCGCTGTGGCCATTCTAGGCACCCTTGAGCGTTGCGTTGCGACGCCGCTCCTGGTCGAGCAAAACCGTCGTTTGGTTGAGGCGCTGTTTCAAATTCTGCTCACTGTTCTGCAACGCTTCCACGCGCCGTTGCAGCAGCAGGGTGCTTTGTTGAAGGCTCGCTGCGGTCGCATCCGGCGCCGCGGCGGCGATCTTCTCGGCCTCCGCTGGCGAAATTCCTTTGCCGTCCGCCAGAGCGCGAACACTCCTCCCGTTCGTGCCCGATTCCTGGTCCGAGGTTCCTGTCTTGCGGGACAGAGCTGCTTCAGCTTCGGCGTTATGCGCTTCTACGAGCCGATTGAACTGTTCGGTCCTGCGCTCTATCTCGACCCGGTCGCTAACTCGGCCGTCCCATAACTGCGCGATGAGAGACGCGGCGATGAGTTCGCGCTTGTTCATGGCGCGCCACTGAAAGAGGACAATTGCGGCCAGTCCGCAGAGCAAAAGGAGAGTCGCGACATTCGACCAGAAGTAGAGATCGTCAATCGTGTATCCGACGACAGCATTCCGCGCGGCCACCATTCTGGAGCCGTAGTCGGTGTCGTGCGGATTCACCTGGCCCAAAGCGTAGTCAAAGAAGCCCTGACGCTTGGGCGTCAATTGCGAAGCATGAACGCCTGGCTCGTTCGGGGTTTGACCGAGGAATTGGGTGGCCACGCAACAGAGTGCGGTCGCCATAAGCACCCGCCTGATGACGACTGGGATTCGCTTCTTCATTCTCCACCTGCCTCGCCGAGGAACAATCCTGCCGTTCTCCTGCGCCGTTGCTTGCGGTTCTCCGCTTCCTTGAAGCGGAGATTCACACCGATCTCGGGGTCCAAGTAGCTGTGCATCTTCGGATAGAGGAAAGGCTCAAGTCCCTCGACTTCAAACCGCGGAACGCGCCGAACGTGCAAATGGGAATGGCGGGTGCCTTCGCGGCTGTCCACCATCAGAATCTCCAACTGGCCGACCGGGAGGTTCTTGATGTGGTCTTCGCGCGCACGTGTCTCCTTGATGTCGCTCTCACTTCCCGTTCCGGTCTCTGTGTATTTGGTCGAAAAGATCCCGGTTCTGCGCACTGACAAGCTGCGGCGCTTGGTGGCAATCCGGGACGACGCTTTCAAAAACCACTGCGCAGTGTGCTCCTCCGAAACATTCATAATCATCTTCGTTCCCGGCGCGGACGACACTTCATCCGCAAACGCCTGGCTCACACGCTGCAACTGGGGAATGCTCTGGAAGGAAAAGAGGAAGGAAACTCGCGCTCCGCGTGCTGTCTGGAGTACCTGGGTAAACCCGGGATAGGCGAAGGGCGCAAATTCGTCCAGGATCACCGAAAGCATGGGTTCATTGGCATCACGATCACTCGCCGGCTGCGCGTAACGCTTGCCGACCATCAACTGGATGTTCTGCAGCAGGATCTTCCCCAAGGCTTCGACCGCACGCTGATTGCGGTTGGCGTTGAGGGAGACGAACAAAATGAGATCGTTGTTGAGAACGTCGTCGAGCGTAAGCAGGTCCTGATAGGAGCCGGTAACAATCGACAGTTCGTCCTCCAGGAAGCTCAATAGCTCATTCAAAAGCCCCTGAATCTTCTCCACACGCTCACGGTCCGCAAGTGATCGCTGAAGCATTTTGACCGACATCTCGAAGTTCAACCGCTTCTGCATGGAGATACCCGGCACTGAGGCCAGGCGCGCCTTCGCAACCCCGATCTGTTCCTCCAAAACTTTTTCATCAAGCGCCATCACTAGCACGTCGTAGACGTTGAACACTTTTCCCGTGTACTGGAGTATGCGGACAAGATCCGAAAGGTACGCCTCCTGGTGTCCCTTGAAGAAGTCTTCGCGCAGCCCGAAGGACCGGAAAATGAAATTCACGTGCTCCTGGTAAGCATCGTCGAGTGCATAGAACGGGTTATATCGCGCCGATTCCGCGGGGTGGGTTGGATCGATCACCCGGAGATCTTGCAGGCGGCCGGCAGCCTCGATGTGTGGTAAAAGGCGATAAAGAAACTCCTTCTCACCCTTGCCGTCAAAGATGATCATCGGCATTTTGCGCGCGCCGAAGCGCCGCATCAGATCCTGCGCGATGATGTTTTCGAGAAAAGTTGACTTGCCGGAACCCGTGCCGCCTACAATGACTCCGTGCTTCATGCGCACGACGTCGGGCCAGAGCCACGGCTCCTTGTGCACGTTGTATCCGAGCAACGTTGCTTCACCTTGATTTGCAGCTCGGACTGTCGCCGCATCCTTCGATGCCGGGACAAGGATTGCAGGGTGTGGCCAGTTCTCCTCTCTCCTTCGTCTGCGACCAACCAACTGCGCGATGAGAAGGCCGCCCCCGAAAAACAGAATGGCGCCGTATAGGAAGATCTCAAGACACTGGTGGTTGCTGAAATGGAGGTGAGACACCGCAACATACCACGCGAAGGCGAGCACGGCACAGGCGAGCAGAACCAGAACGCCTGCGACGTCTTCTGGTCCTCTCTGACGCCATGTGGGCTGATCGTAATACGAGTTCATCCGCGCCCTCCCACCGAGAAATACACAAAGACCCCAAGCAAAGCACACAGCAAGACCAACGTGAGAATGAGCGAAGGACTAGGTTTCCAGCGGCCCTTCTCATCGATCGGTTTCAGTTCATCAGAAAGGGAGGCGAGGAGGGAGCACTGCAGATTGGTTTCGGCGTCGCTTAAGTAGATCCGTCTGAGCGCATGGCGTACTTCCTGCGGTGAAATGTTGCCCTGCGTGTCCATGACTAGAGAACTGCCTCGACCTTCAGAGGTCCGTTTTGGTCGGCGCCAAAGTTCAGTTGATAGATCTGTGGCGGATTGGTTGTAGAAGTTCCGATGCTAATTACGCCCGCCGTCTTCTCTCCCGGCGCAAGATCGCGCACTCCCGATTCGGCCTGCATTACTGTGAGACCGGAGACTTGAGTTGCTTTGAAGGATGTGAAAGTCCGCGACGTGATCTGGTGGTTCCTAAGGCTGAGCAGCGAAATTGGTTGGTCGGTCGGGACAGGAGCGCACACATCCGGGGTTGTAATACGGAAAGGAGATTTGGTCTGGTTGGTTATCGAGTAGCGAATATAGATGCGATCCTTCGCGCGATAGACCTGTTCAAGATCGACATGCACGCGCTCCGTGGCGGGTTTTTCTGGGTCATGAACGATGTCTTCGACTCCCATCATTGCCTGTGTCAATACCAGCGAGGCGATCTTGCGAATCTCTGCATCTGTGGGCTCAGCCGAAGCCTGTGTGCTGGTGTGTGGAGTGGGCGCGGGTTCGGTGCGAACCAGGACGTCCATTTGAGCGAGTTGACCTGCCGGATCAAGTTCGTAGCTCAGTTCCCGAGACGGGGTCCAGACAAAGAGATTGGTGGACACGCCCTCCCGGAGAGGCTTTACGAAAACCTTGTCGTCATGTCGCTCAACCTGAAAGCTGTCTGGGTCAGCAATCGCAAGCGTTGTCACGGATTCGCCGAATTCGAGAACCGTTAGATGATTCAGTGAAGTTTCGATGTGACGGATTTGGCTCTGGCTGGTCGTCTGCGCCCCGGCTGCGATCGCGCCGAGAGCAAGAAAAAGGATTGGGATCGTCTTCATAGGGGCCTCCCTTGGCGCGGGGTGAGTCACAAAAAGGAAAAGAGAAGCCGGGCATGAGGCCACAGCTTCTCTTTTGCCGGTCAGGAATGCTCCATCGAATCCGGAGCACTCGTGTTTTCGAAGACAAGCGGGCGCTTTCCCGCGTACTGGAAGAGAAATACCCTCTTCTCACATTCTGGGCCTTGAGGATTCTCCATCCGCTCGACCAGAAATGCCCGCTGCTCATCATCGAACCAGACGTAGCCGTTCACGGTCTTCGGAAGTCGCACTCGTACGCGCGAACCGCCGGTGACCTCCGCAAAGGCATCGATCACCTCTTGCGGAAACGACTGGAAGAGAACGGCGCCTGAACCTGAGCCACCGGTGACGACGGTATTCATCGCTTGTGCCCACGCCCGACGATTCTCTTGCTTGCCTTGCGCCCAGTAGTGGACGAACAAATGCAACGAGCTGAACTGATCCCGTGCATCCTGTTCGTGCTCCCACAGAGCCGACTGCGCCTTGTTTCTTGCAAGCACCGCAGTCTTTCTCTTCTCTTTGTCCTCGCTCCCGCGCACAGTTTCCCACTGCGCTTGAGCGTCCTTGAGTTGCTGCTTGACTTCATCCTCGCGCTGGACAATCCGGCTTGCGATGTCGCCATAGATCGAATTGACCAACTGGCACTCCTCGAACATCTCACGGGTGACGGTTTCGCCCGAAAAGAGCCCGCGGAAGTCTTCGATGGACATTTTCTCTTCGAACCCGTTGCCGGTTTCGTCGGGAAGGAAGCCGACCTCCTTGCGCAGTACGTTGTAGAGCCTCCCAACCTTGTCCGTATCTGCGACTTCAAGATGGGCGGGCAGATCCGACACTCTGCGCTCACGCTTGTGGCGGAGCCAGGGCGCTGGTGCTACCTCCTTCCTGATTTCACTGACAACGGCTTCATCAATCTCGACCCTGTGTTTTAGGGAATCGAGTGCGTTCTGCAGTTGCTCGACGAGCTTGTAGGCCAGATCTGGCCGTCCCACCGCAAGGCATGAAGTCTTCAGGTCGGTGATCGAACCGATCTGGTTTCCCCGCGCCTTCATTGCAACCGGGCAGGCGTTCCACCAGGGAGACTTGGCTTTCTGTTGCTTGGTTTTTTGCTGGTGAAATCTCTCCCCATATGCGACCCTTCCCGCCACGAACTTCGGGAACTGATCGGACGGCATTACGCAGATGGTGTCGAAGTCAAAATCGCCGCCGTTTCTGCTCGCGGTCCTCGAATGCAGGATGTACGTTCCCTCCATGCGAAGGTGCCAGTCCAGAATATTGGCGACTTCGGATTCATCAAGGTCGGCTGTTCCGAGCACCTGTTTGAGTGCGGGAACAAGCTCCGTGTTGCTGAGATGACGAACGGGCAAAAGATCCTCCTGCATCCGTATTGGGTACCGGACGCAAAGCCCCTGTTCCGCCGCCAAGGATGTAATCGCACTGTCTTCAGGTATCCAGTCGGACGCTGAGAGGATCTTTCCTCGGAGCTCAATCAGGACACCGTCGTCCGCCAGAGCGAACGATGGCAGCTTCAGGTCCGCGCTCGTGCAGGCACGAAATGCCCACCGTGCCAGCTTGCGGTTCAGTTGGTTGAAGACATAGGGAATCTTGATTGCATTTCCGCTACGGTCCGCCAACAGAACCGCTTCCGACGGGTCACATCCTTCTGAAGCTGCATCGCCCTGTTGCTCTAGTGAGTCAGGGTCGAAGCCGACACCATCGTCGATCGTTGTAACCTCGGATTTGCCGATTACTTCGAAAAGAGCGTGGTAGTCACCCTCGTCCCATGCCTTTCTCATTGCCTTGATACGTTCTAGCGCCCACAGTTTCAATTCAAACTGCAGCGCCTCTTCCGAAGCGTGTTCGATCAAGGTGTAGCTTGACCCAAACTCCGATTGACGGGAGATCTGCTTAATCCCGAGAATCGCCGGACCTATGTAAATGCGGCCCGATGTGCCCAACTGGGGAAGAAATCGCACGCTTCCTTTGAGGGCCGGTTTGCAGGAGCTTTCAGGCAGAATGACATCGACCGAGAGCCTGTCGGCCACACGATCGCTCATTGCCTTCAATGCGCCCTTTGCCTGCTTCGGTTCGCTCGCGTCAAATGCCAGCCGAAACTGGCAAAAACGATTCGTGCCGATCTTGAGCTTCCGGTAGAGGGATTCGCGCACCCAGCCACGGCAATCGTTGGTGCCAAGGACGTGATCCTTGACCACAGCGATGCGCAGGTCGGGTTCCTCGACCATCAGCTTGCAGTCGGAGACGAGGATCGCAAAGTACACGATCGCCGCCTCGGGCCAATGCTGAAAGCGCTCAGCTATCTGGCCGGCATGCGCCTTATCGACGAAGTAGAACTTGCCATCCTTCGCTGAACCGCTAGCGCCCACCAGCTTGTACTCGACCCCACCGTAACGAAGACTCGCCATGCGGTTTTCGACCACAGACTGCTCATACGGTGTCAACTCATACGGCACGCTGACGCGCGCGACTCGGATGCCAGGATAGAGCTGACCGAGGAGCTTTCCCTCGAGCGTATCCTTCCGTCCGAGCTTGGTTGGCTTACGGGTCACTTCACCGGACGCATCAATCCTCAGTTCAAGAATGAGCTGTTGATCGAGTGCCGCGTTTTGTGTCCTGTTCGCTGTCATGTTCTCCTCACTTGTCTGGCGCTTCAAGACGAAGTGACTAGAGATTGGCTGACGCCGGTTCTCCGCATCTCTTCGCCTGGCCGCCCGGGTTAGGGGTGGGTGTTAGCCGAACCAGGCTTTGAGAGTGCAAACCGGGTCAGCGGAATTCCTCATCGCTTGAGCGATAAGGCGTCAATGAGGCGACATGAGCCGTATTTCAGGTTTGTCTCCTCTTTGAATCCGAGCTGACCGCTATTACCTATGTCGGCGCCCTATTTGTGCAGGGGCCGCTTTACCAATGTCGGAGATCCTCCCTGTATCTCCGCTTCCGCCTTGTACGCGAGAACTGTGTAGATCACGCCGTTCTTCGATTGAAACGCTTTGATCAGAGCCTCACCTTCGCTTGCCACTTCCGCCCCAAGCTCCGGCTTCTCAAGCGACGATCCGTCTTTGGCGAGAAAGTAGCGAACACCCTCCTCCACCTGCCGGCGCGATTTGCGCGTGCCCCTGGGCTTGGATACCTGTGTCGGTTGCGGCTGTATCTCTGCAACGCGAGCGACCGTAGCTTCCATCACTGACCTCCCTTGTTTTGAGCGGCGCTACTGTCCGGAACAGCATCGGGGGAACTCAAGATGCGGTCGCGGCGCTCGCCGTCGATCGGCCGTTCGCTGTAGTCCGCAATCCAGAGCCCATCCGGGTTCACATCCGAGCGCCTATCCGCAATGAGGCGCACCCGGTACTCGTTGACCAAATGGTCCGTTGTCTCTGTTCCGTTGGTCAGGTGATGAACATCCTTCACGCCATAGACCAGAAATGTAAGCGGTTCACCGCTGACCGTTTCGATCTCGCGCAGATGAAATGCGGATTGGATTTGCCCGTCATCAATCTTGCCGCGCGTATTGTCGTCCGCCATCGCCTTCAGCGTGTACGCCCGCAGATTGCGCGTCATCATGTTGAGGCTGGCCGCCCAGTGGTCGTCTACGTCCGAGGGCGAATAGTTCAGGAAACTCGCCAGGAACCGTTTCACAAACGCCTCGTCAAGAAACTGATCGGTCCCGGCGGTCGCGATGTCTGCAGTAGCGCCTTTCGCTGGCTTGCCCAGCACTGAGGCATCGCCGTTGGGGCCGATGCGAATCACTGTAGGCGGCTGCAAGCGAACGAAGACTGCAAATCCGATCGCAAGCAGCGCAATTGGTATGGTCAAAAACGCGAGCAGCCATGCGCGATTTGCGTTCGCCCTGAGTGCCCCATCCATCTCGTAGTACTTCGGCCTTGAAGCCGTCGCATCATCCGATCGAACGGCGTTGTTCTTCATGAGTCCTCCTATTCGTGTTCCGCCCCTTGATTGGCTGCGCCGGCGATGCTTCCTGCCGCGATGCGCGCCGCGTGGTAGGCAGTCCAGGTTCCCAGGTTGTAGCGATGCACACTTGGCCCTCTTCTCACTGCCGCTGTTGATCTGGTCACGACCCTGGGCGCCGCCCCCGCGGCATTAGATTGAATCAGTTCATTGCTGGAGTTTCCCGACGATACGGTCAGTGCTCCGGAGCCCTCCTCACCGGCATTTTCCGCCCCCATCATTTCACCGATTGAGCTGCGGATCTGCTCCGCATGCCCTTCTAGAGTGGGGCTGCCGCCGCCAAACGAGAATCCCGATGCATTCAAGGACGAGGCTGCAGGAGTCTGCTGCGGTGCTGCCGGCTGGTTGCCGCCTGCCGCTGACGTGAGTGCCCGGGCAGAATCGGCAGTTGCGCTGGAAGTTGCTCCGGCTGAAGTTGTACCCGCAGATCCTGCTCGCGCTGCTGCCACACCTGCGGCAGTACCTTCGATCCCTGCCGCTCCCGCGGTCAGTGCCGTGCCCGCCGTGCCCACCATTGCGACCGCCGTGCTGCCGACATCCCCACTAATAATGCGTTTGGCAATGAACGGAATCACTGCAATTGCCAAAGAGTAGACGACGCTCACGATGCCGATTAAGAAAGAGCCTTCGAGGTTTCCCAAGCCTCCGAGAAAATCATTCTGGTTGAGCATCTGCCCAACCTGACCCATTTGAACTGCGGTGAGCAACGCTCCAAAACCGCCATAGAGGATCGGCCAAGCATTCCACACAAAGATGTTCTCAACATAGGACTTGGCAAGGCGGTTCGCGCCGCCGAGAGGCATCAGAGCGATAACAATCGGCCCGAAAATATAGAGAATGCTGCCGTAGAAGATATAAAAGAACCCAAAAACAACGACGACGATCGGATAGAGAAGATAGGCAACAAGAATTAGGAGACCATCGATCAAGCCCGCAATAGATCCTGTGATAAGGCCCCACATCTGCTGAAAACCAGCCTGACTGTATTGATTCCGAAGATCGTTGGCCCAGTTTTGAAATACGTTTCCGCCTGATGCGTTACTTACCCAGTTGCCCGCATTCACGAACCCCTGATTGATCGTTGTGAACACGGTTCCATAGTTCATCACAACAACCGCGGTGACCACATACTTGATAAGACCTGTGCCCAATCCACGGACGTCCCCTCCGTGTAGGGCTGATTGATAGACCTGCCACAGAAAGCCCACGAGCAGTACCACATATGCCACGTTCTGCATTCCGGAGGTGATTCCAGTCGAGTCGATACCAGTTCTTGCCTGAGTAAGAAATCGCTCAAACAAGTTCAGCTGTGTCGCTTGAAAGAACGCGAGCATCGCAACGGGTTGGAAGTGGACGGACACCATACTTATCACCTGTCGGTCAGCGCTCCGTTAATGAGGCCGTTATTGTTTGTGTTGTCTATGGTTGCGAGCTTTGAAGCCTTGCTCTGATTTGCCAGGTCGATGCCGCGGGTCCTCATGAGTTCAGCCAGTGCGGCCTGCGTATAGGCATTGGCGCGCACGACCCATACGTCGGCCTCGGCCTCGAGGATCCCCGCGCTTCCGGGAGCCGCCTGCGAAATTTGCTGCCCCATCTGATTCGCTTCGTTCAGTTCCGCATCGGCTAAGGCATCAATTTCGATGGCCCGTTTCATCGCGTCCTGTGCCTGCGCGTCTGTCATATCGGTCATCGTTCTCATTTGCGGGGACGCAGCGTTCTGCGGCATAACAACCCCATACACGTTCTGAAACTGGCCCGATAGGATTGCCACGTTGGCTGCGTTGCGCGAGAGCAGGAGAGCTTCGAGATTCTGCGACTGCGGTAGAGTTGCGCTCGAAACGTTGACACGGAACATGCCGCTGACCTGGCTGAACTGGTTCTCAAACTGAATCACCGAATTCTTTGCCTGATTGATCGCGGTAAGCGGGTATATGACCTCTTGCTCATACTTCGCAGTACTTTGCTCGTACCGGTTGATAATCCTAAGCGGCGCGGCAATATAGGTATTCATGAGTGACTGCATCTTGGATAGCGCCGCCAGGATCGCGGCCGTGTCGATCCCAAACTGCCCATTCGCGTGGGTTGGTAGGATTGCGAGGACTCCAAGCACGACGACAGACACCTTCAGCAGAGTGGGCCGGTACCAGGGTTGAACCGCGCTCGCCCCATTCTCTAAGGGCGCGGGCTTCGGCGGTTCCAGCGAGAGTTGGGGCCTGCGGCGCCAGAAAAATGACCCGCGACGCTTGTTCGGGTTTTTCTTGGGATCGGTCATCGAAAGCTCCTTATCGCGCGGTCAGGGCTCCGGTAATCAAACCGTTTATTCCACCGGTCGCGGCTGTTCTGCGTTTCACAAGAACGTTGTCGTGCGCAATACGGCCTGCCTCCTGACGCAACTCCGCCGCAAGCATCTTCTGCATGTACGCCTGGCAGCGGAGATTGGCGACCTGCGCCTGGGCGGTCAGGAACGGATTCGAACCGGGTGTGCTCACAGCAACCTGGTTTTCCATTTGATTGGCGGTTTGGAGAATGACATCCGCGCCCTGATCGGCGATCAAGGTTGTTTTGAGATTCTCCTGCCCCAGCGCGTCGTCCACGTCCATCATCACGCGGTCTTGTGGCGAAGCGGTGTTTAGCCGCGGGATAGCGCCGTAATTCGAAGTGAAGCTCGTTTGCAGTGCGGGAATCTCTGTCGACAGGCGGCTATGCAGGATGCTTTCGAACTGTTGCGGCCCCGGAGTCACGGCGCTTGTGAACGGCGTATTGAACACCTGATTCATCTGACCGCGATAAGTGTTGATCGAATTTGCAACGAAGCCTCGGGCCTGGTTGATTGCCGCCAGCGGCGCAACCGTTGTCTGATAGAGCTTCTGCATCTGTTGGGCAATCTGGTTGATGGTCTTGAGCGAGCTGCCGATGTCGTTTTGAATCGAGCTGAAGATCGCGTCGAACACGCTAAGGAATTGCCCTTGAGCGAGCTTGGGCAGGGCAAAGCACGTCTCGATCACCAGTACAACAATGAGCGCTCTCCTCTTCCAGCGAATCTTCGCACCCCGCTTTCGGCCGCATCCTTGGTCGTCCTTATACGGCTCCCCATTCAGGAGTAGCTTCATCTCGGGTTGGGTATTCTCAATCACTGGCTCATCGCCTCCTGCATCTCTCCGGAAAGCTCCACCGGCAAGGGCGCCAGACCTGCCAGCCCCCGCGGATATTGCGCGGCAAGTTCTTCGTAGACCTGTATCAAAGGCAGTGACTGATGCTGGTGCAACCACCATTTGCGAAACGCTCGTTCACGTGCGTATGTCGTAGTGATCCAATAGTCCACGGGGCTCGGAACAATCCGGATCGCGTGTGTCGAGTCCGCCTTTTCGCCGATTGCAATCAGGAACTCTGCGCTATGACCCTTCTTCGGGTGAGCGAAGGTTTTGATTTGATTCAGCGCCGTCTCGTTCAAGTGGACATGCTCGCGCAGAGCAGTCATATCGCCAGGCTGTTTGCCGATGATCTTTGTGGTCGCATTCTTCACAATTCCGGCACCGTGCTCATTGGGCTTGTCAGGCGTACCAACAAAATCTTCGGGAGTCTGGCTTATCCCCCAGACGCTGGCATTGCGTTTGCGGGCTGTGCGGAAGAGTTGCACGACAACGCCCGAGAGAATCGGCGATTCGAGGAGCGCCCAACACTCGTCGAGCAGGACGATGCTGGGTTGTCCACTCATCCCTGATGCACGATAGGTGGCTGTATGCGCAATCAAAAGGCTCATGGCCCGTTCGAGACGCGGATCGTCCTTAAGCTTCTCGACATTGAAATAGAGCCAGGGATTGTTCAATTCGATCGTTGTCGGCCTGTCGAAGAGTCGCGCATAAGGTCCCTCGTCAACCCAAGCCCGCAGCTTAGTCGAAGCCATCTGCGCCATCGCGTTGATCTTCTGATTGCGATCCCGATCCTGCCAGTGGGCCAGTTCCGCGGCCAGATCTCCGAAGAGCGGAATGGGGTTTGAGGTCTTCGCGCTGCACCTCTTGTACGTTGAGGTGATGGCTTCAAGCAGAACGCTGTCTAGTAGGTCGATGTCGAGGTCGGGCGGCGTATTCTCGCCTAGCATGTGCCGGGTCAGGTTCTTGAGAAACGAAATCTGGTCATTCGATGGCCGGTCGTCTCCTCTGGGAAGATCCCAGGGATTGATGGTCTGATCGCTGTCGAGCGACATCTCGATCATCTCTCCCCCCATTAGCTCCACCAATGGTTGATAGGAGTCGCCCCGCTCGAGGATGGAGATGAGCGGGTTCGCGCGGGCTGCCATCAGCAGCATTTGCTGAGCGGCAAGAGTCTTTCCGCCTCCACTCTTTGCCATTAGCAGGCCGTTGGCATCGGAAAGATCTGGATCGAACATCGAGAACGGAATGAGTTGGCGATAGGGCGTCTCAAAAAGAATGAGCGGGCTCCTCCGAGTCCCTGTCCAGGGCATCTCTATAGGGACAAGATCGGCTGCGTTGGAGGTAAGCATGTCCTGGTCACGCTTGTCTGCCTCGGCCATGCCCGGCAACGTCCCCAGAAAGATTCGCCGCTTGGCAATCGTCTCAGCTACAGCCTTCGCGCCATTCATGTGAGTGAAGCCGTTCAAAACCTCCTGAGTTCGGTTGGCAAGTTCTCGCTCAGACCGTTCGAGATCGTGCTGTGTGATTGCCGGTTGCGAGGTACGCACTACGACCGAAAGACTCAGTTTTGCTGTCTTGAGGGAGGAGGAGATAATGTCACGCTGCACTTGGATCAGCTGCGCTTGGGCTACCTCGGCCTCTGGATTCGATTTGAAGTTTCCATTGGCATCCTTCTGCGCGGCTGTCATCTTCTGGAGGCGCTTTTTGTAGCTCTTGAGGACCTTCACTTGGTCAGGGATTACGACCTGCCCACTGACCACTACGGGGAAGCCAAGTGTCGAAAAGTTCTGCAACATCCCCGGAAGAGTCGCATCGGGAAGTTCCTTCAGGCTGACGACGGCGTAGAGATAGCCATCGATGTTGAGGTAGGTTTCGGTCTCGTTGAGGATGCTCGCCTCGACCGCCTGGGACCTCGCACTCCGATACTCGATCATCTCTTCCGGTGGCACATACATCCGCCGGTCGCGCCGGATTGGATGCTGCGCATGTTTCAGCTCGTCGAACAGTTCTTGCGTCGACAGTCTCCGGGGCCCGAGGTTGGCCGCCTCCATCGACCCCTCGATGCCCCGGAGGATGGATTCGTACTCGGCCAGGTAGGTCTCGTGCTCCTTCCGCGCACACTGGATGGCCTTGTTCTGACTTAACTTGAATCCACCAAGACTGCGATTCTGTTGAGTCGAGTGATAAAGCTTCGCATGAATGCGCGGGTCCCAGATCAAGTACACATGCAGCCGATTCTCGAAGAAGAAGCCGCTGTTTTCCTTCTGTCGCCACATCCGAAGGCGATGCGCATCGAGGGCCATCACTTCCGATTGATCAGTGCGCTGTTCGTGGATGTAGTTGCTCAGAAGCTCTCCGAGATGCTCAGAAATCTCGTACCGGAACTGGACCCGCATGCTGACATCGGGAACACTGCGAAACAGCGCCTCAAGCATCGACTTGTTCTGATTGCGATCACCGTCCGTCGCAAAGTACGCGAGAATACCTCGCAATTCGTAACCTGCAGCGAAAGCTCCATTGGTGCGGACCATGATGTTGTCTCCGAAGGGGAGATCGCGTAGTGGCAGCAGCTCGCACACCGCTGGTACTTTGAGCTTTCTATCGTGTTCTGCTTGCGTCACCGGCATAGTTGAGGTCTCCCTCCAGAGTTTCATCCACTTCGATCCGCAATTGCTGCTCCACAATCCGTGCGAGTGGAGCGATCTCCTCATGAAAGCGTGCTGCGAAGATGACGCACGCGAACGTGACGCGTGCCGCTTCCGCGTCGAGAACAGCGACGACCATCCCGCTCCTCTGCGTTGTGATCGATGCCTGCATCCTCATTCCTCCTCTTCGACCACGTAAGGTTGCGTCAGTTCTGAATCTCGTTCAAGTGCGCACCAGGCCTTCGGAGCGAAGAAAGAACGTACTAGGTCAGTGAGATATCCGCGCGGCCTCCCATACTTGAACAAAATCAGGAACGGCACGGCCAAGGCCGGCACGATGAACTCCATGAAGACGTTCAGTGGGATTCCAAACACATGTGCATTGCCATTCACGAAGTGAGCAAGGAGGTTCATCACTGCCGCCAATGCGAGCACTAGAATCAGGTCCTCGAACTCGAGGCCAAGGAACGTCACCTTGGTGTGGAGATTGCGGTGAACTGGCGTCATATCGAGACTCATGACATTACCCGCCGATTCCGTGCGCTTGTGTCACCATCGACTCGGCCAGGCGCATCATTCCCGAAACCATCAGCGCGCCGATCGCTGCGACAAACTTTCTAATCCAGGTCGAACCCGGGTAGATCTCTGAGACCACTCCGGCCATGTGCATTGCCATCGCTGCCAATTGTGTAAGCGCGAACATTGGCAGGATCACGTTGGCGGTCCAATTCACCAGACTCATCGTGGCCATCCAAAATGCGTCGGCGTTCGTTGCTCCCGCGTGTTGCACGAACCCCTCTAGCGCTCGTAATATCCCCGAACACAACAGCGAAGCGAAGCCTCCGTACAAGAGCTGCTCGAAGGGGCCATTCTTGCTGTAGCGATACACAGCTCCCGCAAAGAACAGGCCCGCCATCGTGGGCATCATGGTGTTGCCGGCCCAGGATGCAAGGTTCGTGATGGCTCCATCGAGACTCATACCGTGCTCCTCACGCCGCCATCGCTCGAAACAGCGACAGAAGGCCACTCACACTTAAGAAAGAGATCGCGACGAAGACGAGTCTGCTCCAGGGCCTGTGCCGCACGAGATTGATGACCGCTCCCACGCAAGCAAGGCCCGCCGCACCTGGCAAGATCTGACCAGCGATGTAGTTCCATAGGGATGCGAGCATGTCTGTCATCGCGTACTGGCTCCCTGAGTTCCATCCCTGAAAGAGTTGCATCGTCGCCGAGAGCGACATCAGGAAAAGAGCAGCGACGATCGAGCCGAGCGGGTTCTCGCCTGAGGCCCCGTCGAGCGTTGCCTTCAGTACGAAGTACGCCGCAAGGATTGGGACCAACTTCGCGACCACGATCTGATTCACGAAGTTCTTGAATACCGTCTCCATGCTTGCCAGCCAACTCGTGCCTACCGATCCGCTCGCAGAGGGAATGTTGATGCCCTGAGCTGCAACCCATGACAAAAGTTGAGGAAGTGTCAGAAGAACGATGGTCCACAGGATCCACTTGCCGGCCCGGCCGTTTACGTGGAAGTTGATCCCGCCTTCATGTCGCAAGCTCACTCCCGCGGCGGCCAGCGTGCAGAATGCCGCCGGCACCGCGAGATCGAGCAGCAATTGGAGAAGGTCGAGGAGGAACTGTGGCGTCTGCATCGTTCTCCGCCTTTACTACTGAATGCCTTGCGCTTGAGTGATGAACCCCTCCGCCATACGTCCGAGACCAGAGATCACCATGAGTGCGACGCCGCTCACACCCCAACCCATGTAGCCGCGCCCGGATTTGAAGTGCCACCCCGCGATGCCGAGGCATGCAACTGCAATCACTGGAGCAATTACATTGCAACCCCAGTTCACGATGTTGAGGACAGTACCTTCTACGGTTGTCGCCTGCTGACCTTGCACAGCCTGTCCGAATTGTGGAGAGGTTCCGAGGTTCTGCGCTCTCGCCGCGAAGGGCGCGAGCAGATTGCCGGCCAGGATCAAACTCAGGCCCATCTTGATGGCGACGTGAATCCAATTGATCTGGTCGGGGCGATGAAGAACGTGTGCGGAGGTGGAAGCGAACACTTCGGAGCGCCGCCAGAAGGCCAGTGCTGTTTTCATAGGTTTTCTCTCCTGGACCCGGCTGCTCTCTCGGCATCCGTGTCGAGCCAGAGAATGGGGCGGATCAGAATTTCGGTCAAATGATCTCGGCTGGACCGGGATGGGCCGCCGTTTCTATCTACAATCACATGAGTACGTTCGGCGGATCGAGAGATGCGGCTCAAAGTTCCCGCCCGCCTGTGCGTTGGATCGATATGAAGAAATCGAGCTAAAATCTCAGTCGAGGAGCCCGGTGTCGCAAGCTGTCGCCAGCTCATGGACAACGGCATGGGATCCGTTTCGCAGCTGAATTCGTATCAATGCGACCAATGCGGTACCGCGAACATCGTGGCTGCGCCCGTCCTCTACCAACAGGGAACACACACCTATTCGACTAGGTTCCATTCGGGGACGACCCAATCTTTCTCTGCGCAGGCGGTTTCACCGCCACGTCCACGGGGTTACCTCCGGCCTTTTCTTGTCTGGGGACCGGCAATCGCCTTTTTCACGCTTTGGACTCTCATTGGGTTCGACTCAATCCTGGAGCTCCACAGGATTACCGCCTTCAAGACGGAGTTAGCGTTTGGGTTCCTGGCCTCCTGCGTCATTTCCTTTGCCGGAATGGTCTTTAACCTTCGCAGAGTCGCACGTTACAACCTTGAGGTTTATCCCCGCTTACGTTGGAACTGGGAGCACACCTATATCTGTAGGCGTTGCGGACGGTTCCGCTTGATTCCTTCTTAGCGGAGAGACCTAGCTTGATTTATCTGGGAGCAATCGGCCTTACCATCAGGCCTCTGAATCTCTCCGTTTGATCATTGCTTGTGTTCATACCGGCTCTGTTCGGGAACAACAATGACCCAAGTCGCACCGTGGGTCATTCGGAAGGACATTTGCTCAATACGGAACTGGGTAATCGGGAACAACAATGCCTCAAATCGCACAAAGGGTAATCGAGGCCTGACATTTCTTCGATTGATCTTTGGGTCAGTCGCAGTTGTCAACGAGCGCATTGGCGATTTATCACTCGCCGGCAAAACTGTCTCTGACTGACTTCCGAGAAGCGCGTTTTGTATGAGCAGGTCACAGATGTCAATATTTTTCCTTATCAGGGTCTTTGCTTTTACTGTTGTCGTTGCGGTTGTGGTTGCTCTCGACCGGGTTTGTATTCGCACTCTGATGAGCTGATCGTGATGTAAGCTCGGTGCCAGTTGGGGTTCGAGAGGAGAGTCGATGCTGCCATTTCTCGGACGGTCTTGGGAGACCAAAACGCGCACGCAGTCATCGGAACGCGGTATCGACGCAACGGGTGAACAGGATCATCTTCAGGCAGCCTGTTGGTAGAACGGGATGTACGGTTCCTGTGTAGTCCAGAGGTGATGGAGCAAGACGGCAAGCTTGCGGGCGACCGCCACGACGGACTTGTTCTTCGCCTGCTTACCGCCTCTGGCAGCCAGGTGCAGGCCCCACTGTCGAAGTGCTGAGTCTCGTCCGTGTGGTCGCAGGATATGGTTGGCGCACTCGATCAGCAGGCTTCGAAGATAAGCGTTGCCAGCCTTGGTGATGCCGAGCTGCGGGTCGCGTTCGCCCGACTGGCTGCGTTTTGGTCGAAGCCCAAGGTAGCAGCCTACATCTCGGCTTCGATGGAATCGCGTCTTATCCCCGAGCGTCAGAACGAACGTGAGAGCGGTGATGTGGCCGACTCCATGAATCGTCATCATGGACTGTGTCTCGGTGTACTCCGTCTGGGTCATCCGCTGGATCTCCCGGTCATACTGCTTGATCTTGAGGGTCATCTCTGCGATCTGAGCGAGAATCGGGCCGAGTGCCAGCTTCAGCCCTGGCGGCATCGCAGCCTGGCCTCGTTGCGCGAAGCACTTCGTGGAAGAAGCCGGCATGCGGTGCCCACAAGCCTTCGTCAGCCCGCGGACCGCGTTCACTGCTGCTGTGCGTAGTCGAACGAGAAGCTCCCGTGCACGGATCAAGGTGAGAGCTTCTTGCTGCTCGACCGTGCGATGGGAAATCGGACGAAGAATCTCTGGATCGAGACGCGCGTAACGAGCCAGCTTCTCGGCATCCACATCGTCGCTCTTGCGGTCGCTGTGCGAAATGGCTCGCAACTCGCGAACGTTAGCCACAATTACTTCGTGGCCAAGCGCCTGCAGCTGCTCGCTGATCCAGATCGAATGAACTCCGGCCTCCATCGCCACGCGTGTCGAAGGCAGGTCCTTAAACCACTTCTCGATCGCCTTCGCTTTGGTTCGGAAACGGCCTCGATCGATGACTTCGCCGTCCTGGTTGAGGGTGCAGTAATGGCTCCAGATATCGCCAAGATCTATACCAATCGTTAGTCCAACCCTGGGATGCCTGCGTGGAACTTCCGCGATGAGGTCTTGCGCTGGCTTCTTCATGGGATACAGTCTGCTCCTCCCAGAGTGACCTGCTCATCCCATTTCTCGTTACCAAGATGCTGTTACCGCTTCTGAGACCCTTCGTATCTTACCTTTCCCGTCAGCTTTTCTATAGCATCCGTCTGATAGCGGCTCAGACGCGTCTCTGTTCCATCTTTCATCACGACCAGGTGACCGCCACGGAACCATGTCTGCACTTCCCGGACGAAATCCAGGTTGACGATCATCGAACGATGAATGCGCACGAAGCGCGCAGGGTCGAGCTTCTTTTCCAGTGACTGCAGCGTTTCTCGAATTTCGTAGCATTCTCCGCGAGAGTGAATCGCCGCATAATTTCCCATGGCGTTAATCCGTTCGATGGATGCGACAGCCACCAACCGGATTCGGCCATTCCTGTTTGCAGGTATCCGCTCAAGATATCGTTGTGGCATTTCACGTTCACGAAGCGTCTTAAGCAAGAAATCCAGCGCTTCAGGAGACACAGAACCGCCGCTCCGATCTCGAACCCTCTTCAACGCCTGTGCCAGCCGTTCCGCCGTAAAGGGCTTTAACAAGTAATCAAGGGCATTCAAGTCAAGGGCTTCCAGTGCATGGCTGTCATGCGCCGTTACGAAGACGATGGAGCCGGTGAACTTTCGAAATAGCTTCCCTGCGACGTCGATACCATTCGGACCGGGCATGCGGATGTCAAGGAAGATGAGATTCGGCTGCAGTGTCTCGATCGCCTCCAATGCGGTGTCCCCGTCGCCACATTCAGCGACGATACTCACGTCGTCGTGACCGCGTAGCATGCGGACGAGGGCGCGTCGTGCGAGCGGCTCGTCGTCTGCAATCAGAGCGCGTATCAAGCGGAAGTCTCCATGGGCATCGTGACCGTAACGCAAACGCCCTTCGGGACGAGAGGCGCAAGGCTCACACATGCCTGATCTCCATACATCTGCTGAAGCCGTGCCCGCGTGTTCTTCAACCCGACGCCATTTCCGGACGGCTGCGAGAGCGGGTCGAGTTCGCTAGCCGTATTCTTCACCTGTAACAGTAACTGCTCTCCGTGGCGCTGAGCAGTCACCTCGATAACGTCACTGCCTTTGTGTCGGCCGATGCCATGATGGATCGCATTTTCAACCAGAGGTTGCAGGATGAGGCTCGGGACCGGAAAAGACTGAACATCCTCAGCGATCGCAAAGTGCACTTCCAGACGTGATTGAAAGCGATGCTTCTGGATCTCAATGTAGTAGCGAAGGAACGTGATCTCCTGCTCCAACGGCACCTGCATACTGCGCATGTCATCGAGCGCCACGCGTAAAAGTTCACTCAGCCGCTGTAATACATTTTCGGCGGCAGCGGGATCTTCATGGATAAGTACTGTAGCCGCCTGCAATGAGTTGAATAGAAAATGCGGATGAAGCTGCATTTTCAGCATCTGCAGTTCGGCCGTGCTTACGCGCGACTCCAGCTCGGCCTCGCGCAACTGGCGCAAGCGTGCCTCGCGTCGCGCATTCTGATATGCGCTCAAAATGAACAGGACCGCGGTGATCTGGAGTTCCCCGAACATTTCCTTTTCTCGCAGGAGACTCACAGTGTCGAGAAATGATTGGTGCTGGTCAGGCTTGTAGAACCATCCGAGAAGTGTCATGAATACTGGGCGAACCACGACAACTGCCGCAGCAAAGGAGGGGTACTGTAGGATCCGCTGCGGAATATGCCCTTCTCTAAAGGGATAATGACGCGCAAACGCGAACAGAAAAGGCGTAATGATAGCCCAACTGTAAACGTTGGCCGATGTCCAGACAAAGTAGTGGGCGATCGGCAGGTAGTTGGCGCTGTCTCGATCCGCACTGTACGTCTCCCAACCTAGGATGAACCCAGCGGCCGTCCAACAGAGCAGGGCGACGGCGAACGATCGCAAGAATGAGACTTTCTCTTCCATAAGAAATTCTTCCCAATTTCGATAATGCCTCAAAGATCGGAGCAACAGCTATCTGGCTGTTTCGATTCATCCCCGCCTATTGCGATTCGTCCTCAGTGTTTGCCGCTCTTCAAAAATGCGCTGGGATTTTTCGATTGTGCTCCTAGGCTGTCCGTGTGTCACCAAGGAGGCCTTTATGAAGGACGCGTTTACATTACTACTCGCACTCAGCTTTATGTTTTCACCAGGCGGAGCGACGCAGGAGGCGTCGCACCCAGACAAACCGAAACTTGTTCATTTGGTGGTGATCAACATGTCCGGTTTTTCTCGAGTGCTCCATCATAAGGACGACAGTATCCCGCTTCCGGTCGCGACCCGAGTACCGATACAGATACAGGCGGGAGAACGGATACAGATTACAAGCGAAACAAACAACAGAGTGAAAATGACTATCGCCGTAAAGAACTCTGATGAGGGACACGTACTTCCGATTCGGTAAGGGGATGTTTCAAGAGCGCTCCATTCGGAATCATCGACACCAATAAGCAGGCCTATGCTGACTGATTCTGCTCTCGATGAGCGAGAACAGGCCGAATCGCTCATCCAGCCGAACTTCCCAACCAATTTCGAGAATCGGCAGGCGGCGGCCCCGATTTCGTGCTCAATCTCGTTCTGGATTGAACAGCCCGATTGCTGCTGGCCTGTCATCGGGGCCAAGCTTTGCTCAATCGCGAAGTAGGTCACCGGGACCAACATTTACCCAATTTCGCATTGGGGCATCGGGAGCAAAGATTGCCCACTTGCGTAGTGGGTCACACGGATCGACTTTGCTCCGCACGTGAAGTGCGTTCAGGGCAAGGGCGCATTCTCAGAGACAAGCCGCAAGAACAGATGGGCCGCAAGGCAACTCGCCACTTGAATATGATGGCCAAATACAAGAACGCCCCGGCACTGGGCCAGGGCGCAGAAGAGAGTCGTGCGGCGAATGGGCGAGCTACTGAACCATTGGGCTGACCTTGTGAAGCTCGGAAGGCGTCAGTTCGTGTTTGGTAAACACGACGTAGATCTTTGTATCGGCCGGCACAGAAACAACCACGCGGCTGTTGGCGTTGAGGCTCATCACCTCCGAGTCTCCGGCCGTGCCGATATTCTCGGCAAGCCGCTCACGAAGCATGTCGTCTTCAGAAAATGCTGCGCTGGTGTTGTTCCCGGCAACTTCGGCAAGAACCGAGCCGAGACCCGATGCCGCCCGCACCAGGAAGTTCTTACCCGTGTTCTTGCCGTACACGCTTCCTTTGATGGGTCCGAGGTCCAGCCCAGTGCCGACTGCGTCGATCTTCTCCCGGGCTCCATCGAGAAGTTCGATCTCGTCGAACTTCACGCTCACCAGTCCGCTTCGGTCGGCCTGCTGGAGCTGACCGTACACGCGTGCGCCCGCAGGGACGATAATTCTGTCGCCGATCGCGTAGGTGTATTCGACTACGGCTACGACAGGGGCCAGCACAGCGCTCGATATCTGCGTCTCAAGCTTCGCCTGAATGCGCGTACCCGGTGTCAGTTCCAAGCGAGGAGTACCATCCTCGCCGGTATTGAGCTTCTGTGCAGCCAACGCCGGGCTTTGCGCCACACTTCGCACAAAGACCAGAGACGGCTCCTTGAGGGTGTTCTGTTGCGCTTGTGGCGTTTCTGCGTTGGGAGTTCCGCCATACGGCGCCGGATCTTCCCACTTCTGTTGCGTGTCTGCGAAAGAGGGCACATTTCCCAGTGAGCTGGCAACAGCAGGCTTGCCGGCAAACGGCTTCAAACCTGAGCTATTGTCCAGTGTTCGTGTCCGACGAATATCCCCTGGACCGAGCTGCCCACTGCTGTTGTCCGGCGCTGGCGTGTGCACAGTATCCATGAGGGGTGTCACACTCCCTTTGGATGGCGGCGACTGCTCTTGTTTGACCTGCAGTGAAGGCTGCTTGACTGCCGCGAGTTTCTTGGGTGACTTGCCAACGATTGCCGCGAAAACAAAGAAGAGAACCGCAGCCGCAAGTCCGCCTCCAAGGAGTATCAGTTTGCCCTTGCTGATTCCTTCAGATCCCTTGATGGCGGTGCGCGTTGCAAACCGGGTGACGGTTTCCGCTTTCTCCGCACCATCGACAGGCTCGGGCGCGCGAATCCGTCCTTGCGAAACCGCCGGCTCTGGCGATTCTGCGACAGGAGCAGCGTTTATGCTCCCGTTTCCATTCCTGTTGTTCTCATTGGCGTTCATAACCTTGGGCTCCCTTCTACTTGCCATCGCCGGATATGGGTGGAGTGAACGGAAGATGGATCAAGATCGGATGATCCACCTGATCCGCTTGGGCAATCTGCAGAAACAGCTTTTCGGTCGATTCCTTGAAGTTCGGCCGATCAAAGACGACTACGCCATCGGCGCGTTCTCCCGGCTCAAGGCGCGTTGTACTCAACCTGTAGTCCCGGATTTCCAGTTGGTTCGAGATAATGCCTTTCCCCTCCTTCTTTTTCTTCTTGGTGGCCTTGCGACCTGTGATCTGAATTTGCGGAGGGACAATCTCGATAGGCTCATTCGAGTTGTTCAGGATGGAGTACGAGATCATGGTCCGATTGCTCAACTGCCGCATATCGCCAATCGATGTCTCGATTTGCTTGTCCTCCCACTTCGTCCACTTCGGAGCGTTCACGCTCTCCTGTAGCTTGAACACCTCGTCCAGGCTCGACAGCGGCGCCGAACGCAAATCGGTGGTCCCGCTACTCACGCCAAGCTCTATTTCTTTGGTAGGGGCGCTCCGCATTGCCAGGGATTCAGAATCGGCGGATATGAGAAAGCTCCGCGCCGTTCTGTATTCGATCAGGAAATCTACCGGCTGCGTTGGGTTCGGCGCACTCGCACCATCGCTGATCAGTTCAAGCGTCACATGCTGCCCTGATTTGGTTGCGATGAGGAGGTTCGACTGCACAGGCTCTTTGACGATCGGCTTGACGTAGACATACTCGGGCTCGCCTTCGTTATGTTCTGCCTTGAACTCACCCGGACTGCCGAGAATTACGGATGTGATTTCTTCCGGCATGCGGATAGTCGATTCAAACTCTGGCCTGAGATGAAGGACCGTGACTTCCCTCGGATTGATCGTGACCGTGGCGACACGCGCACCAACTCGTGCGTCACTCGCGCTGAGACGAAGCGGAAGCAGGACTGCGACAGGGATGAGCCAGCGAAGTTTCATGGGGTTGACCTCCTCGACGGCCTTGCGGCCTGATACCTGCGAAGCATGTACTGCCTTTGCACCGCTTGCACGTAGGCAACAACATCCGGGTTGCGATAATCCAGTTGGTTTCGTGCAATATTGCGCTCGCCGGCGTAATAGGCCGCGGCGACTAGGCGCAGATCCCCGTGGAACTCCCACATCAACGCCGTCACGTAGCGGGTGCCCGCGGCAATGTTCTGTTCCACATCGAATGGCTGAAAAGCGCCAAATCGCTTCGCGGTTGCTGGCATCAGTTGCATCAGTCCCATCGCCCCCTTGGCGGAGACCGCCCTCGGGTTCCAACGCGATTCGACGTCGATGAACGCTGCGATCAACTCAGGTGGCACACGATAGTGCGCAGCATACTGCCTTACGATCCGCACTGCTCGTGCAGGATCCGTCTGTCCAAAGGCGAGACTCGGAAATACCAGTAGCAGGAGCACGCACCGAGTCATGACGCTGTTCCTCCCCGGAGTGCGAGATTCTGCGCGAACCTGGCTCCGTCGTCGAGTAGGCTCTTGAACCCCTCCCGCAACAGGAGATGCCGACGGTCCTTCTCGGTCTTCGCCAAAAAAGGAAGCAGCACATCGCGGTGCTCCGCCGTTACGTGGTCGGTCCCGAGGAGTTGCAGCGCGTTGGCGAAGTCGATCATCTCTGACACCGACGGCGGCTTCTCGAGCGAGTAATTCCTGAAGGAAAGTGCAATCCCCGCCATCTCACGGTGAAACTCCTCATTGGCCTGCGGGGTACGGCTGGCGATGATCCCGGCTTCACGCTCCGGTGTCGGATGCTCGACGCGGACATAGAGACTGCGTCTCCGGATCGGATCGCCCAGCCTGCGTTCCTCATTGCTGGTAAGCACAACGAAGGGAATGGTCCTGGCTTGGACCGTACCGAACTCAGGAATCGAGAGCTGCCAGGCAGAGAGGATTTCTAACAACATTGCTTCAAACCCGTCGTCAACCTTGTCCAACTCGTCAATCAGCAGCACGCACGGCCGGTCGCATTCGAGCGCACGCATCAGTGGGCCAGGTCGAAAGAAGTCCCGCCCTTTGAGGTTCGCTTGGACGGTCTGCCAGTCATCGTGCTCGCCTTTTGAGAACTCCATGTAAAGTCGCTGCAGGCTCTCGTCGAACCTGCCGATCGCTTTGTCCTCGGTTACACCGCGGTAACACTGGAGCCGCTCGACGTGTGTGCCTGCCGCCGCTGCCACTGAAACGGCGAGTTGCGTTTTCCCACTGCCGGCTGGCCCTTCGAGCAGAAGCGGCTTCTGAAGCTTGGCGGCGAGAAAGATGACCTGGATCATGACCCGGTCAATGAAGTACCCGGTCGCAGCGAGCTCGCGGGATAACTGTTCAATCGAATCAAACATTGGAGTGCTCCCTGAGATTCGAAGGTGGCGAGGACAGTGTTTCCGGTTGCCCTTCTCGCTCCCGTCATTCGTCCGACCGTGCCGCTGCAGCATGAGGCGAATCCGGAAATGAGTCAAATCTATCTCGTGCCCAATTGAAACTTTCGACCCCGGGGCGCGAGCCGTGGGTTTCTGCGAAGGCTTCAGGAGAGTCCCTGCAATCGCTGGTGCACCCGCTGAGCAATTCGTTCAGGAATCCTCAAAGACGTGTAGCCCCTTTTCACCCTGGTAGCCTGACGGGTAATCTTGATGACTCCCGGCTCCCGGCTGAACAGCCGTCGAATGGTGTTCTCACTGAAGAACCAGAGCTTAGAAAGCTCGGAAACGCTGTAATGGCGTTCCAAAGCCGTTGGGGCGAAGCCATTCTGCGATCGTTCGGGAGTTATCGGAACATTCATCTGCTGTTGTGTGGATTCCATGAATCACCTCTCAGAATCAGGATTTGCGCCGCATAGGGAACACCGCCCGATGCGCCTGAACGGATCACGAGCTGTAAGCTTCAGCGGCTCAGATTTAGCGTGGGTCTCGCATTCGGTCAAACAGCGTTTACGCTTCAACGGCCCAGCGGCGTGAAAGAAGGGAATCGACCGACGTAAAATGGTGCTCCATGATGAAGCCGAGCGGCGAACGGAACTGCGTCAATTCAAATGCTTCACGCGAAGCGAAGTTGTCTGCGTCCGCTTCATTCGCCGCTACCGAATCCGAGTCGATCGGCGATTCCCGGGAGAATATCGCACGCAAAGAAATGGTCAGAAGGCTTCGTCAGGAACGGGTAAGCCCTGATTTCATTTACGCCTTCGAGAAGACAGGCAACCTAGTCACCAACGAAAATCGGGATCTGTGGACCTCCAAAGCGTTCCGGGAATGGAATCGGGCACTTCGTGAGTAGAGAAGGAGCGTGGAGAGCGACAGTAAAAACATTGATCTCTGCTTTACCTTGCTCCAGGACACCGGACGCACAGACCTCGCGTAGAAGAAACGTTTTGCGGCATCCGAATTTGCGATCGCTGTGCTCTGCGCGCACGATCAGGGACTCAGTTCCTTCGCTGTCGAAGAACTCTTCTCGGAGGCCTCGCTGGATTACGTCTTGCGGCACCGGCTTAGCCCGGAGACTGCCACCGACCCTACAGACCATGAGCACTTTGACGGAATTGATATCGGGGCGATTCCAATGCTGTTGCGATTCCAATGCTGTTGTATGAGATCTGTGAAACTCTGCCCGACCGGGGGTGGAGCACCACGATCGAGAAGCGGATTGCGAGGATCGAAGCCGCTCGAGCAGAGCCGAGCACGTGGCTTGGCAAATTGCCTGATTTGCTCGACGAGGAGGAGTCAGAAGAAATTCTGACGATCGATGACCTCCAGAGTGCAATCTCCCATTGCGCACTTGAAGGCGTCATACCAGATCAAATCGAGTCGATGTTGCTTCGCTTCTGGATTCGTATGTCGGTGGTGAACGGGCACGCAGGGAAGTGGTTTTTCAAATATTGGACAAGAATTGGGATGAAGTACATGCCAGGGTCCAAGTGCACATTGGCCGATATTCCGGCCTGCAACTCCAATAACGACTAGCCAGTTCCTGTTTTCTTTCGCGTGTGAATCAGTTGCAGACCTGCGCGCTTCTTGTCCGAAGCCGAAGACGCAGACGGACTGTTCTCTGGACCGCGCCCCGTGTGCTGACCCAGTTTCCATGCGTTACGGACGCTTTCCTGCAGTTGGACCTGCCTGGCCTTCACGAACGGGGAATAGCTCTTCTCGGTGATCTTCACAGAAGCATGGCCAAGCAACAGCGAGACCTGATCGATGGGGACACCCGCGAGCAGCATCTCGACCGCGAAGGTGTCGCGGAACATGTGCGGGTGGCAGCGCTTGATCTCGCCGTCCGCGGTTCTGATATCAGTCAGCTTGAAAAGACGACGATAGCTTCTCTGCCAATTGGCGACCGCGCTCTTGGGATCCCCATTGCCGCTCCAGAAGAAGTAGCGGAGATTGGGTTTCGGACCGGCCGGCAGATTCTCGAGAGCTTCGACGACGAAGGGAGGGAGGGGAACATACACCGGTGTCCCGGTCTTTGCCTGATAGAGGAGAAGGCTGTCGCCGTGAAGGCGATGCCGTTCGAGGGTAATCGCGTCGCGGATGCGCAACCCGCTCCAGCGCATTAACAGCGTCATCGTGCGGAGCCGTGTGCGATTCGAATCGGTATCGATAAACCCGCCCCGATTGTCACACACGCGGTAGGTGGCGTCGATGATGCGTTCGAATTCGTCCGGCGGGAAGTAGTCCGTGGGAATTTGGACAACCTTGATCTTGCCCAATCCGAGAGCCGGGTTTTCCTGAAGATACCGGCGGCGCACACAGGTCCAGAAGAAACCGATCAATCGGCTCTGTTTCTTCTGTTTTGCCAGGGCGGCATCACTCCAGGAGCTGCGAAAGTTCAGGAGAGCGTCAAGATCGATCTCATCGAGGTAGGCAAACCCCTGCGATTGCGTCCAGGAGAGAAACTGCTTTCGGAAGATCGTCGTCAGTTTGGTGTGCGTGGCCGGCGCGACGCCGCGACTCGTTGCATCGGCCAGGTAGGCCTCGACGGCCTTCTCTACCGTAACCCTTGGCTTGTGGGGTCGCTCGGAATTTGAGCTGTCACGATGCGGAACCGGCGCGTTGACGGATAGATCCAGTGTTGCGGCCGGACGAGTCGCCGGTAGCAATCCCTCGCTTAGTTGCCGTCGAAGTTCCTCGGCCTCCTCCCAGCGAGGGGTCTTGGCGCTCTGGCGAAGGAACTGGCCGTTGAGCGATCCCCAGATCCACTTGGGGCAGCTACAACGGCGCCACGTTTTGTCGCCGGCGTTCTTACAGTCTGGATGGTGGCGGGTATAGACGGAAAGCATGAGCACCCCGACTTCAGCGAGATTCTGCTCGAATCGCCAAATTGGGGCAAACTCTGGAGCGCGACTGTACAGTGACTGTACAGTTTGGCCTGAGTTTTTCCGTCTGAATTTACAAGCTGCTGAAAATAAGCAGCTTAGATATGGTGGAGGCGGCGGGAGTCGAACCCGCGTCCGAAATTGTAGTCAGCAGAGAGACTCCATGCTCAGTCCTATTCCGAAGTTTCGCTCCCCGCGCTTAGAACGGACAAGAAACGCTGGAAACTAGTCCGATGATCTTATTGCCGACACACGGACCGAGCGCCGGCAACCAGCCTGCTGTGCGACGTCCGCTCTCAGCCCACAGGCGAAGCTGAGGAAGACGGCTGCTTAGTTAATTAAGCAGCAAGTGCCAGATTGTTGTTGGCAATTGTTGTTTTGCAGGCGATTACGGGTGCCCACACCCCGGCATGCCTCTCTTCTGCTATCAATCCCGTCGAAACCGTGACGCCCCCATTGGATGGAGCGGAATGAAGTCAATCATTCCGCTGGACCTTCGCTACCTTCATTGTACGCCGAATCGGATGATGACGCAGAAGCGCCTGAAAAGGGAAATCGGTCGCGACTACTGATTTTCGAGCTGAATCGATTCGTATTCGTGACGGGCGATTGCCGCACGAATCTGTGCAGGCGTTTTACCCAGCTTGGTCTGCTGGTAGGCGAAGAAGCCCTCCGCTGCGCAGGTGGAACATTCCGCTCCATGCAAACCTTCGAAACAGCTGCGCAAACTGGTATGGCCGAGTGCGCGATCACAGCGGCAGTTACACGGCAGCTGGTAGAGCACGGACGAAACCTTCGCAGCATCCTGATAAACATGAACCTGCCAGGGATATCGGAAGTTCGGCCCCGTCAGTTTTGCTCCGCTCAGGATCGGAGGAAGCGCTGAAACCTTCAGTGGAGCCGATGGGTGATAGGCGGGGATGTCATCGGCGGGATTTGTCCATTGCGCGTAGCTGATTGCTGCGGCCGCAGCCAGAAGGATACCCAGTCCTGCACGACCCCATCGTCCCATTCCCATACCGCACCTCGCAGGTTAGACCTGACATTATGTTATTCGATAGTGGCAGTTCTACGGCTACGGAGCGGCAATAGGCTGTTGTCCGAGGATCTCATTGTGAGAGATATGGTGAAACGAAAGAGATGGATGTAATTGGCAAGACAGGGTTGTTTCTCGTGAACGATGTCAAATCAAAAAAAGACGGCACGAACGTTTCGCTGTTCGTGCCGGGAGGCCAGTGACGCAACTTACTTGCAAACTGAAGCGGGAGACTCTTACCGCTTCAGTTTGCAATATCTACACGATACTATAGATTCCGGAGAAAGCAAATACCAAAATCAAAATATCTGGGATCGATGGGGTCAGTTTTGAACAAAAATCTCGGCGGATTCAAACGTTGAGAGAAGAGAAGGGTAAAGATTGGCAGGAAGGTTTGGCGCATTGATAAGTAATAGCAAAAATAAGGATTTAAGCCAGAGCGAAGCCTCTGTAAAGCCCATGGCCAGAGCTCTGGGATTAGGCCTGATCTCATTAGCCTCGGCTGTGGCAGGCGGCTTGACGGTCGCTTGGTGGCATCGAAAAACTCTTTCCAAGCTCCAAAATCCCATAGGCTCGCAGCCGGCCCTGCACCCCGAACCTGAGAATGATGGCAGGGATATCTGATCTGGCCAAGGCGAGTTCAGGCTCTGGAAGGATTAGGGCTAGACAAGGCGATCAATCTCGGACGCGAGTAGGAAGTCCTTTTCGGTGATTCCGCCTGCATCATGGGTCGATAGAACCAGCGTCACTTTGTTGTATCGAATATCTATGTCGGGATGATGGCCAGCCGACTCCGCGGCTTCGGCGACACGATTCACAAATGTCATGGCTGCCACGAAGTCCGGAAAAGAGAGGGTCCGGGTGATGGCTCCATCCTGCAACTTCCATGCGGGAGTCGCAGAAAGCCGCTGGGTAAGATCGGAGTGGAAAAGCGCTGACATTTGTGACCTCCAGAATGAAATCGGTTGGGTCTAGTCAGCCCCAGCCGCAGCCTGTGCAGTGTTTGTCGGGGTAAATGAAGGAGTCTGGCCCGTGATTTCGGTTCGGAGTTCAATCCACAACTCATTTGGAATCTTCAGAAATACTTCGACAATGGTTGGATCGAATTGTGTTCCTGAGCAGCGAAGAATCTCCAGGCGAGCTACATCGAAGCTCTTTGCGCCGCGATAGGGCCTGTCGCTGGTGATCGCGTCGAGAGTATCGGCGATAGCGAATATCCTGGCGCCGATTGGAATGTCGTTCCCACGCAGGCCGCGAGGATATCCACTGCCGTCAAAATGCTCTTGATGGGCATAGACGATCTCGGAGGCTTCTGCGAGGAAGGGGATTTTTCGCAGGATGTTATAGCCTCGCTCGCAGTGCTCCCGCATCAGGGTTTGCTCCGCGAGTGTCAGCTTGCCCGGCTTCCGCAGTATTGCGTCGGGAATGGCCATCTTACCGATATCGTGCAGGAAGGCTCCGCGGGCAATCACCTTGATCTGGTCCGATCCGATGCCCATAGCCCTAGCCAGCGCAATGGTATAGGCCGTGACCCGTTTGGAGTGGCCTTCGGTTTCCGAGTCCTTTAGATCGAGCGCATCGCCGAGTGCCTCGAGTGTGATGTCATACGATCGTTCCAGGTCTTCAATGGCCTGATGCAACAGCTCTGTGCGCGCATGCACGATCTGCTCGAGGTTTTGCTGGTAGCTTTCGTTCTCACGCAGCGTTTTGCGATGATCCAATGCTCTGCGAACAGCGGCGATTAACTGGTTGCGTTCGAAGGGTTTGAGCAGATAATCGTAAGCCCCTTTGCGCATCGCCGATATCGCTACTGTAACGTCCTGAATGGCAGTGACGACAATAACAGGGGTCTGCGGGTGGTTGATATGCAACCGCTCAATCAGACCTAATCCATTGCCATCACGCATGACCATGTCGGTCAGTACAAGATCAAAGTGCTGCCGGTCTATGTAATCCAGAGCTTCTGAAGCAGTTCCAGAAAGAACGGTCTGAAAGTTTTGACGCTCAAGGGTCGCTGACAGCATGGAGCGCACGTGCGGCTCGTCATCTACGATCAGTATTCGTGCCGGCGACCCCATAGTGACTCCTTCAAACGCACCGGTTACCTGGTGAGACCTATTATGACTGACTTGTGCACTTTAGTAAGTGCAGAATAGACTGCCAATCCAAAAATTTACGGCTACAGAAGATGATCTAAGCACGATTTCGGTTATCAAATATTGCAACAAAGCTACATGATCAGGATGAGGGAACTACTGAAAAAGTTGACGTAAGCATAAATTTCTAGCCGTCTAACAACTTTGATTGCGTCTTGCCCGTCGTGCCGCCGCCCACCCCTCCTTAGTCACCTGGCGGCTGCGGCCGACCGCCAAAGCGTCTGCCGGAACCTCTTTTGTAATACAGGATCCGGCCCCAATGTAGGCTCCATTCCCGATGGCAATGGGCGCAACCAGTGTTGAGTCGCTGCCAACAAAAACGCCTTCTCCGATCTCGGTTGTATGTTTGTTGACTCCGTCGTAATTACAGGTGATGACACCTGCGCCAATATTCGATCCCGCACCGACGATCGCGTCGCCTAGATAGGTCAGGTGGCTTGCCTTTGCGCCCTTGCCTACTTTGGCCTTTTTCGTTTCGACGAAGTTGCCGATATGCGCTTCCTCGCCGATCTCGCTCCCAGGTCGAAGATGAGCAAAAGGCCCTATTTTCGCGTCATTGCCCACGGTTGAATCTGTGATGATGCAACTCTGCCGGATAAGCACGTTATCGGCTATGGAGGAATTTTCTACGACGGTTCCAGAACGGATCAGGCAATCCGAGCCAATTCGGGTTTTGCCGAGAAGCTGCACATGAGGCTCAATGACAGTGTCCGGTCCGGCCTCGACGTCTGCGTCGATCCAACAGCTTTCAGGACGAAAGATAGTGACCCCTGCGGCCATGAGCCGTTCGGCAGTTTTGGTGCGGAGTGTAGCGTCAAGAGCAACGAGTTCTGCGATCGTATTGGCTCCTAAGACTTCTTCCGCGCTCGGAGCGGCGACTGCGACGACTCGTTCGCCAGCTTCCACCAGCAATTTCGCCATATCTGTGAGGTAGTATTCCTGTTGCCGGTTTTCGGCTTTGAGTTCGTCCAGATGCGCCAGCAGGGGCGTCACGCCGAAGGCATAAATGCCAGTATTGATTTCTGCGATCGGCTCCTGCTGCGAGGACAGCGACTTCTGCTCCACGATGGCTTCAACCTCAACAGAATTCGCCGGCGTTGTCTCGGAAGCTTTTCGGACGATACGGCCGTATCCGAACGGATTATCCGGTAGCGCGGTCAGAATCGTCATGGCCGCTGATTCCCGCAGATGAAAGTCTCGTAGTCGCTCGATTGTCGCTGTCTCGATCAGTGGCACATCGCCGGAGAGAACCAGAACCTGATCGTAAGCCGCGATGGCTTCTTTGGCGCACTGGATAGCATGACCGGTTCCGAGCTGCGCGGCCTGCAGAACAAACCTGACACCGGATGCAGCGACGGCGGCCTCCACGTGCTCTGCTTGGTGGCCAACGACAACGTACATGTCCGACGGATCGACAATTTTCGAGGCTGCCGCAATCACATGCGCCAGCAGTGGTTTGCCGCCGATCTCGTGCAGCACCTTGGGCCGTCTGGATTTCAATCGCGTGCCTTTGCCGGCTGCCATGATCACCACTGCTAAACTCACTCAGTTCCTCCATCGATGCTGGCATGCCAGCGACGCTATCATCATTGAAACTAAGCGGCTCTGCCCGGTGAGTCAATTCGCACATTCACAAGGGGAAGTTGTAGATTCCGGTTGCTGAAAGGGGCTGCCGGTGGCTCCTTGACCTGGAACGCAGCATTCCGTATGCTCGGGAGCGTTTCATCATGGCAGACGCCTCAGCATGAATGCACCTATGCAGAAGGGAAAGAAGGAAACTCATTGATGCATCGGATTTTTCAATCGCGGGCGTCAGGGGTATTCTGCTTTTCCCTTAGTTACCGGGTACCAGATGTCAGCAACTGTTTCGCGATTATCGCTGCCGCACTTCTGTTCATGTGCGCTTCTGCCCGAGCCGTTAGCCAGGAGCCGCCCGGTCTGCTTGAAACCGGCCACATTGCGGCGGCTGGTAAACAAGTACCATATAGAATCCATCGTTTACCGGTGAATGCCTTCCCGGATCTGCCGGATGTCATTGCGAGCGCGTTGACGTCTCGCGGATGTCTCATTCCGCAAACTTATGGAGCGCATGGTCCTGAAAATGTAATCCACGGCAGTTTTGAACGAGCGGGTGTGGCAGATTGGGCTGTTCTATGCTCATCCCATGGCAAGGTTTCCCTGCTGGCGTTCCTTGCCGGTGGCTCACCCTCGGAGCCCGCGGTACTGGAAGTAGCCGCTGAGACCAGTCGCTTGCAGCGGGACGAAGCGACCGGAGAGTTGGGTTTCGATTGGGGAATTGATACCGCGACGCCTAAACAGATACGTGACGGCGAGGCTGGTATGACGAAACGGCCGTCTGCTCCCGAGCATGATTGTATTGCTGATTCCGTTTTGGACCGCGCACCGACCTACCGTTGTTTGCAGGCAGGTAAGTGGGTTGCATTCAGCACCCAGTGAGCCTTGGAAGAGGGTCAGACGTAGAGGTGGAAAGCAAAACGGCGGCAGGAGATCATCCCGTCGCCGTTAGTGATGCTTTCAGGAAAAAGGGAAAATTACGCCTTCTTCGCCGAAGCGCCGGAGAGAGCAAGTGTCTTCAGGCGCGCATTGAGGCGGCTCTTGTAACGCGAAACGGTGTTTTTGTGCAGCACACCCTTCTGCACGCTCTTATCAAGAGCCGAAACGGTGGCGCGGAACTGTGTCTGGGCCGCGGCCACATCACCCTTGACCAGAGCTTCGCGCATCAGGCGCAGGCTGCCACGAACACGGGTACGGTTGGCGCGGTTCACTTCCGTCTTGGCGACGGTCTGGCGGCTGCGCTTGAGCGACGAAACATGATTAGCCATCGAAACAATCCTTCTCTTGCCCCGCTTCTCGGGGGAATCTCATTTGCCCTTTGTGAAGGGATATTCAGAACCCCGCGCGTGAATCTCAAAGCGGGGATGAGCCGGGTGTAAAACCGCAGCTCTCGCAATTACTTAGTCTACGCGAAGCTGTGTTTGGGGTCAATTCGCCAATTCCTTAGGCTGAGCCGAAATGGGTGCGGTCGGTATGCAGGCACGAGCTCGATGAATGAGGGGAGTGTGCCTGCGAAGAGAGGGAGTTTCTCGTCAAGAAGTGACTTCTCGAAACGAATTAAGAATGGCCCTGAGATATCCGGTTGGTAACTCGACAGTCTGTCTGTTATCGTTCCATCGGATTCAATCCCAGCCTGAATGACTCGGTTTTGACAGTGAGCCGGTCCCAGAAGACTTTGATCGAAAAAGTCTCAGGTTGATTTGTGTTTTCGGAGAAGTGATGTTAACTCGCCGGTTCTTGGTTGCACTTACCTTAGTTCTCTTTGCCGCAACGTCCTCACTCAGCTTGCAATCACAGCAGACTCCAACCAGGCCCTTCAGCTCTCAGGCAAACATTCTTGCGGGACAATCTGCCCACAATTATGCAGCGCTGTCTCGGATGCAACGATTTGGAACCTCGAATGCCGCGCTCGCTTCCAAACGGAAGCCCAGACTGATCCCGCAAACCTCCGCGCCCTCCTTGCCGTCCTTCGGGGGATTCTACGCCTCGCCAATCATCGCTGATGCTGGGCAGTCAGGGTCCTTCATGGTTGGAGGCGATTTTGACAAGGATGGAAAACCGGACTTGATGGTCGTCAATCCGGGTGTCGGCATCTCTGTATACCTGAACGATGGAAGCGGCGGGTTCAAGGCGCCGATCTCTTCAAGTCTTCCCGTAACCGCAAATGGAATATTCACTCCGTATTTCAACGATGCTCAGGTCGTAGACCTTAACGGAGACGGTTACCCCGACCTGATTCTGGGAGGTGGTACTTTCCAGCCTTTCCTCTCCGATGTCAAGTTTCTGTGCCTGCTGGTCTCACTGAACCAGAAAGATGGCACATTCGCACAGCCGACGATGTTGATGCTTCCGAATCCCAACGGTCTCTTCGTAGACAGCTACGCATTTTCGGTCGGTGCCACGACATCCTCTGGAACTCCGGACATTGTGGCCGGGATCGTTTACAGCGATGGCAGTGTCGCCAACGATGAAGTACTGCTGCAGACATTTGCGAATGATGGCTCCGCGACATTCACACCGGCGGCATACCAGGCGTATGTTCCGTCCGGCGCGAAGATACCCATAAGCCATATTGCTGCTGTGTTGAGCGATGCTGACAGCGATTCAAAACTTGATCTTCTGCTTGATTTGGATCAGGGCTCGCAAGAGAGCTACGTCAACGTCCTTCACGGAAACGGCGACGGCACGTTCAATCTGAGCCCATTGTCGATAGTCGATTTTCCGACATCCATCCTTACGACGGGAATGGATTCAACTTTCCAAGCCCAAAGTCTGACGGGCAGTTCAACACGGGCTGATCTTGTCCTGAACAACTCGGCAGGCACCTATGTGGCCTTGAGCAACGGCGACGGTACATTTCAAACACCGCAGTTGGTAGCTGGAGGGCAGACCTCTTACGAAAACCAGGTGGCGGATATCAACGGCGATGGAAAACCCGACCTGATTGTTGAGAGCGATGGCGCGCTGATCTCATATCTAGGTAATGGCGACGGGACCTTTGGGCCGATCGCGGGAACCGGCAGTGTCTATGCAAATTTTATTGAACCGTCGTTGCAAACCGTCATCGCCGATTTCAATGGAGACGGGAAAGCTGATTTTGCCAATCTCAATTTCGGCGGCTACATCGGCCTCGGACTAGGAAACGGCGATGGCACGTTCCAGACTTCTCCGCTGCTTTATTCGAACCAGACACCGACCTTTACACCCTCTGGGTTCCTGGGCGAAGTAGCCCTCGATCTGAATGGCGATGGCGTTACCGATGTATTGGGTACCGGGCATCAGTCGCTCATAGCTGCTCTATCCGGAGGAAAAGGAAAATTCAGCTATGTGTCCGCTCTGCCGCCTTCGGCTTATCCAGTGCTCAACATCAAACCTATTACAGCGGATTTCAATGGCGATGGATTGCAGGACGTTGTTTTTACAGGCGATGACGGTACTGCAGGGGTAGCTCTCTCAAAAGGGGACGGGACGCTCAAGACGCCTGTCTTCGTGATTCAGCCGCCGACGAAATTGGCTTGTCTCCTTTTTGACGCAGCAACCGGCGATATCAATGGTGACGGCAAAATGGACGTCGTTTTTGCCTATCCAGGCGACAACTCCTGCGGTGGAGGCACTGCAGTCCCATCCGGATACCTCGTCGCGCTTGGCAATGGCGACGGAACGTTTAAAACTCCGGTTTTTACTCCGTACGGCACAGACGGTTTCACACTGGCCCTAGGCAATTTCCATGGAAAGAACAAGCCGCTGGATCTTGTTTACGGCGATGCGGGTGAAAATGGGCTAGGCAGTGTGACCTTTCTGACAGGCAATGGTGACGGTACCTTTGGTGCTCCTGCCACTGTGAGCACGGCAATTTCAGTCGATCAGATTCTCACGGCTGACTATAACCAGGATGGAAATCCCGACATTACTCTTATAGCTACTCCCATGGTCTATCAAAACGGCGTTTTCGTTCCTGGAAGCGCGAGCCAGCAGATTCCAGGCAATGGCGATGGTACGTTCGGCACGGCTGTGACTCTAACCGACGAAACTGTCAATCTCTATGGGAGTTATGCGGACGTGAATGGCGACGGAATTCCTGACTTGATTGGCGACGGGCAGGAGGGAGTGCTATCTGTCAGTCTCGGGACTGGTAGCGGACAGTTTGCAGCCCCAATCCATTATCTGTTTCTGGGCGGCGATCTACTGGCTGGAAACTTCCTTGGGGATAACACTTCGAGCTTCATCGGCTCTGGCGGTACTTCCGGTGGAACAGCCTTCCTCATGAACCAAGGTGGAACATCGCTTGCGGTGACCCCATCCGCTACCAGCATCACTCCGGGGCAATCTCTCACGTTGAACTCAGCACTTTCAGCGACTCTCTCGAGCCAGCCAGCTCCGACAGGCACTATCACTTTCTATGACGGTACAGCGCAGATCGGAAGCGGAGGCGTTGGAGCATCCATGACAACGTCTGAACTCGCCGCCGGTTCGCATATCATCACGGCTGTTTATTCCGGCGACAGTCACTTTAACCCGAACACTTCGGCCGCTGTCACTATTACCGTGGCAACGCCTCCTCCTCCACCGTCTCCTGACTTTACCTTTACCTCCGCAGCATCCACACTTACGATCGCGAAGGGTTCGAGTGGGACATTGCAGTTCACCGTGTCAACCAATGCGAGCCTCAGCGCCAGTGCATCCTTCCAATGCTCCGGACTGCCTAAGGAGACCACCTGCAGCTTTTCTCCCGCGAGCCTGACCGTCGGGGCGGGCAGCTCTGGAACAACCACGCTCACAATTTCGACCACGGCTGCGTCGGCAAATGCCCGCCTTCGCGCCGACAACAGTGCAGCCGGCAAATGGGGCGGAATCGCTGCGGCGGGCCTCCTCTGCCTGTTGATTCCGCGCCGGAAAAGCCGCTGGCTGACGATGGTGCTTCTCCTGGCTTTTGGTGGCATGATGTCGATGACAGGGTGCAGTGGAGGTAACAGTTCCGGCTCGACAACTCCAACCGACCCTGGAACGCCGACCGGAAGCTCAACGGTCACCGTGACAGCTACTGCTGCTTCCGGTGGCTCAACGATTACGCACACATCAACCATCACGCTTGTCGTGCAGTAACTCTATCAAGTTCAATGAGTTCGCGTGGCCTGCGAGACAGAAGGTAAAGACGAACGCCGCCTGGAAGTAATCCCGGGGCGGCGTTCGACTTTCCACTCTCACCTTTCTCGCTCCGTTGCCGACTCCGATACCGCTAACATCCCCTATCCAGTAAATTCATCGAGAGTGGAGTTGACGTCTGAAGCAAACCGGCGCTACTCTCTTCGCAGATACAGGATTTGGCCGCCTACGCCATCCCGCTCCGCACACTGGCCGATCGAGGCTTCGTTTGCACCTGTATCGCCTCCGTCCTCAAGTTTCACCGCTTTCGACCGATCCAGTCCCATAAGCATCCAACTCACTGTAACTGTAACCCGCCGTGCCTTTGGGCAACGGCAATGGAGGCCGTCTGAAGACTACTCTGGAGATCACGCCGAATCTTGAGCCCCTGTTTGGGACCCGTGACGAAAATTTGAGACTGATGGAAGACTCGCTCGGTGTGCGAATCGATCTTCGTTCCGACGCGATACACGTCCAAGGGCCGGAAGAAAGCGTGGCCAGAGTGAAGCGGATCTTTGCCGACTTCGAATCACTGCGCCGCGCCGGCGTCCACCCGCACAACGGGGAACTGCATTCCATGCTGAAGCTGGTGGTCGCAGATCCTGCCGTGACGTTGCGCGCAGTGGCTGAGGCCTCGAAGCAGCGCTCAGCTGGCGTTAAGCGGACCGTGCAGCCACGAACAGTCAATCAGGGGCGGTATATCGCTGCCATCGAGCAGCACGACATGGTCTTTGGCGTCGGCCCCGCCGGCACCGGCAAAACCTATCTCGCTGTTGCCATGGCCGTAGCTGCTATGAACGCGAAGAAGGTCAGCCGTATTATTCTCGTGCGCCCGGCGGTAGAAGCCGGCGAGCGGCTGGGCTTTCTGCCTGGCTCGCTGCAGGAAAAGGTAGATCCGTACCTGCGGCCGCTATACGACGCTCTTTACGACCTGTGCGAACCGGAGCGCGTGGAAAAGATGCTAGAGAAGAACATCATCGAGGTCGCCCCGCTTGCGTTCATGCGTGGCCGTACTCTCAACGATGCCTTCATCATCATGGACGAGGCGCAGAACACCACCACTGAGCAGATGAAGATGTTCCTCACGCGCCTTGGCAACAACTCCAAGGCGGTCATCACGGGTGACATCACGCAGATCGACCTGCCCAATCCCAAGAAGTCAGGGCTGGTAGACGCGATCAACCTGCTTGAAGGCGTGGAAGGCATTCGATTCTGCCATTTTGAAGACGTGGATGTGGTGCGGCATACCCTCGTGCAGCGCATCATTCGCGCCTACGAAGGGAAATCGCAGCAGCAGGAGCTTCCACTCGATATGGGGGATGGTCCAGAAAACCGTCCGGTGCAGCATCCCGGCCAGCTTTCGAAGACCTCGAAGCCGCAGTAAAACTGCGGTTAAGTTAAGAATCCCGTATCATCAAAGTATCCGGGGCGGGTGCAGCGCATCCGCCCCGCGTTACGATGATCCTTTTCGATCCAGACCAACCCGAGGCCGTAAGCGGCTTTCCCCGGCTGAAACAGGCTCAAGCCGCGTCGAAAAACGGCGCACGTCGCCGCTCACCGCTGCCTGGCCGGGTAACGTTAGCGCGCTATCTGCAAGATGCCAAAGAGGCAGTGAAGCTGAAAGGCGAGGTTGCGCTTCTGCTCACTACGGACCAGGGCATCCGCAGCCTTAACCGGCGGTATCGCAACAAAAACAAGGCGACGGACGTGCTGTCGTTTCCAGCAGCCGTCGATAGTTTCTTTGGAGCCGGTGGACACGCAGGAGACCTTGCCATTTCAGTGGAGACTGCAGCAAAGCAGGCTGAGAGCCAGGGGCATTCGTTGTCCATCGAACTGCGTGTTCTGATGCTGCATGGGCTTTTGCATCTGGCTGGATACGATCATGAGGCCGATAACGGTGAGATGGCGCGTAAAGAGGCGCGTCTTCGGGCGAAACTTGGCCTTCCATTGGGATTGATCGAGCGTACCGATATCGCGAGGCCTGAGAAAACACGGCACAGCAAGAGTCCGGCCACATCCGGAAGATCAGGGAAGCAGCCTGGAACCAATGCCACGCGGAGCGGCAGATCATGAGCATCGGTTCGATATGTCTGATCGCTGCCCTGGCGGCCATCGTTTCCCTGGCGGCCTACATGGCGCGCGTCTACGCGGAGTTCGGCAAGATTCTCTCGCGCGAGGTGCAGGACAATCTTGATGCATGGGAACAGCATGTCGAGCCACGGCTGCGCATGTCCCGCGAGCGCGCCGCTGTCGCTTCCTCAGTGCTGGTTACGCTTGCTGTCGGGTTCATGGCTCTGGAATTCGGAGCCATTCTCTTCGATCACGGTGCTCAGCTGGGCCGTCCGACGGGTGAGGAGATCGCCCAGGCGATCCTCGCCATTGTCATGATCACGGTCGTATGCACGCAGCTTATTCCGTTTCTGCTCTTTCAGCGCACTGAGGGGATATGGGTTGTACGCCTCATCTGGCCGATTCGGTTTCTGTTTCTTCTAATCTCTCCCGTAACGCTGTTTGTCAGCTTTCTGCTTTCGATAGCAACGCTGGCCGAGGAGCCAATCACCGAGGAAGAAGAAACAGCCGGGGACGTCGAAGCTCTTCTTGAGGCAGGCGAAGAAGAGGGCATTCTTGAAGAAAGCGACCGTGCTCTTGTGCGTTCCGCTGTGGAGTTCGGCGACAAGCTGGTGCGCGATGTAATGACGCCACGGCCTCTCATTTTTGCCGTGCCGGAGTCGTTGTCACTTGAGGGATTTCTCGAGTCTCTGCGCGAACATAACTACTCGCGTGTACCGGTCTATGCGGGCACGCTCGACGCCATCACCGGCATTGCCTTCGCACATGACCTGCTGCAGATTACTGATGTTGCTGCACGCACCCGTACGGTAGCCAGCATTCAACGCCCGGCGGCTCTGGTACCCGAGACGAAACGCGGCTATGAACTGCTGCGCGAGATGCAGCGCGAAAAGCAGCACATGCGTATCGTCATCGATGAGTATGGTGAAGTTGCCGGGCTGGTTACGATTGAAGATTTGCTCGAAGAGATTGTAGGCAACATCAGCGACGAGCACGAAAAAGAGGAAGACACGCGGGTGGAAGAGCCGCAGTCTGAAGGCGACGGTGTCTGGCTGATCCCAGGCAGCTTCCCTGTGGACAGGCTTGCCGAACTGGTTGGACCCGAATGGCATCCTGAAGAGGATTACGAAGCGCAGACCGTTGGCGGCTTGGTCAGCGAAGCCGAAGGACGAATTCCTCTGCCCGGTGAAGTGGTCGAGGTTGGCTCGGTGCGGCTGGAAGTGATAGCGTCAACCGATCGCCGCGTGGAGCAGCTGCGCATAAAGGCCATTCAGCCCACAATTGCTGCCTCGGCGGATGATGCAAGTTTTCCCGAGGATGAAACCCGGTCCTCAAACCATTTGGAAGTGGAGTAACTCGCATTGCGTTCCGGATTTGTATCTATCCTTGGCAGGCCCAACGCGGGCAAAAGCACTTTGCTCAATGCCCTCGTCGGCGAAAAAGTCGCTATCGTTACCAGCAAGCCACAGACCACGCGCAATCGGATCACGGGCGTTCTTGAAGTTCCTGCCGGACGTACCGGCAAGTCCGGCAAATTGCCTGCGGCGCAGATTGTCTTTGTCGATACGCCAGGCGTGCACAAGCCCGGCACGCAACTTGACCGGCGCATGCTGCAAGAGGTCTACGACGCTCTTGAGGAGCGCGACATCGTCATTCTTTTGGTGGACGCCAGCCGCCAGTTGCAACTCGATGAGCCGGAAGCTGGTGAAGCTCATGCGGAGGAAGCAGGGACTTCACCTTCCGCAGGCCCCGCACCAGAGGGCAAAGCCTTGCCACGCCACAGCCGAGGCTGGAAGAGCGAAGATGAATTCGTTCTGGGTTTGATTCGCAAGCTCGATTGTCCGGTCTTTCTCGTCATCAACAAGATTGATCTTGTACGCCGCGAAGAGTTGCTTCCTCTGATTGAGCGGTTACGTCAGCAGCACGCCTTCACGGAAGTCATTCCTATCAGCGCTCGCAAGCGAGATGGCCTCGATATGCTGCTTACCAAGCTCATCGAGTATCTGCCGCAAGGCGAGCGCTATTTTCCGCCAGAACAGTTCACCGATCAACCGGAGCGCTTTCTCGTTGCCGAGCTCATCCGGGAACGCATTCTGATGGAAACCGGCGAGGAAGTCCCGTATGCGTCGGCAGTCGTGATTGAGCGGTTTGAAGAGCCGCCGCCAGAGAGTACAAAGCCGAAGAAGCCGCGTCCCATCAAAGGCGGTGGATTTGCAGCACCCAAGCTGCCGCTGACGAGTATCGCGGCCGCAATTTACTGTGAACGCGACGGACAGAAGGCGATCCTGATTGGCAAAGGCGGCTCGAAGCTCAAGGCCATTGGCGCCGGAGCGCGCAAAGAGATTGAGTCTCTGCTAGGTACTCGCGTCTATCTTGAACTTCGCGTGATCGTCGAACCGGGCTGGCGCGAGTCGCGCGGATTTATCGAAACCCTCGACTGGCGCAAGCAGATGGAAGAAATGGCGGCACGTCAGGCTGTTGAGGAGCCAGACAAAAACGAATCGTAGATTTTGCGCTGCCCGTTTTCATGCCTCCACGCGTCCACGGCCCGTGGCTTTCACGTGATACATGCGCTGATCGGCCGCGCCTAGAATCGCATGGACAGTGCTGCCGTCTCCAGGATAGGTAGCAATTCCGGCGCTGGCTCTGATACGAAGCTTGAGATCATTCCCGAACACAAAGATGCTTTGCGCGAGCTTCTCATGGATGGCGCGTGCCAGTTGTAAAGCTTGCTCGCGCGTAGTTCCGGGCATAAGAAGGGCAAATTCATCGCCGCCGTAACGGAAGCACTTATCGCTCGGTCTGCTGAGTGTTTGGAGGCAACGCCCTACCTTGGCCAGTAGCTCACTGCCAATCAAATGACCATGTTGATCATTCACTTCCTTGAAGCGATCGAGATCGAGAAACACCATGCTGAGCGCGCTGGAGTGCTTCTGTGCAGCCTCGAGTTCCTGACTCAAGAGGTTGTAAAGGTGACGCGCGTTGTACAGGCCGGTAACATCGTCTGTAATAGTCAGATGCTGAATGCGTGCGACGTCCTGCGCATTCTCAATAGCAATTGCAGCATAATCAACAAGAATATGCAGGAACGCGATGAGATAGTCGGAGTTCGCATCCGGGTGCGGATTAAATATTTCCAGCACTCCAAGTGTCCCTTTACGTCCGCGTATCGGTAGGCCAATGGCTGAGCGAACGACAAAGCCTATTCCTCCGGCGGCTGATCCAAGCCGCGAGTTGGGAGAAGCTTCCGGTACTAGAAGCGTCTCTCCATGCTGGGCAACCCAACCGGCGAGTCCCTCGCCAACTGGAATGCGAATATCACCTAGCCGCTGATTCTCTTGCCCATCTACGGAGACGTAGTACAGCTCGTTCCTTTGCGGATCCAGCATCAATAGCGCCCACAAGTCAGCCTTGATGTAGCGTTTTGTGTATTCGCTCACGGTGCGCACAATGGAGCTCAGATCTAGCTCAGACATGAGTGCACGAGCTAATTCATGGAAGACCAGCAAGTCGTCCAGTGGACCCCGGTTTGCCACAGCCTCGTGCATATGGACTACGCCCAACAGAAAGAATGCGGCTAACAAGAACCGGGGGAGGGTTCATATCGATCATACGCGACGGTAAGGCCGCTGCAATAACCAGTAACGGGCAGTACTTAGCCGCCGATATGAACCATAGACCGGGATGGCTTCAGAAACCCGGGTTCACCTATGTGGTGCCGTGCTTCCTTCTTCTCCACAGTGTTTACGATGAATTTGCGCAGATCTTCGTCTGACGCGCCTTTTCTCAGTTGGCCATAGACGTCATGCTCGAAATTCGAAAACAGGCACGTCCTGATTTTCCCGTCTGAGGTCAGCCGGACCCGGCTGCAGGCTCCACAAAACGCCTGCGTTACAGGCGCAATGACGCCGATCTCACCTTTGCCATCGGCAAATCCATACCGTCGTGCTGTTTCACTTACTGAATTTGCCGGCAAAGGTGTGAGCGGAGCCACTCTGTTCAGGCGTTCGACTATCTCTCTCAAACCGACAACCACATCAGGACTCCAGAGCCGGTCTTCTTCCAGCGGCATGAATTCAATGAAGCGGACGATTACATTTTCCCGCCGCGCAAATTCGCCGAAAGCTTCGATCTGGTCGTCGTTGAATCCACGCAGCAGCACGCAGTTGATCTTGATTCTTCCGAATCCCGCGTCTTGAGCAGCACGAATGCCACGCGTAACCGCGTTGAAACTACCAGGAACCCGTGTAACGCGCTCGAACGCAGCCTCTTCGACTGCATCCATGCTTACCGTGATGCGGGTTAATCCTGCTTCCTTCAGCGGTTTCGCCAGTTCGTCGAGCAAGTGTCCATTCGTCGTGATAGCCAGATCGAGCGGATGGCCGGAGGGAGTACGCCATCCGGCAAGTTCGCGGACCATATCGGGAAGATCCCGGCGCAGCAAAGGTTCGCCCCCCGTCAACCGCACTTTCTCTATGCCGAGATCGACGAAAACACGAATCAGCCGGAGATACTCATCTGTCCGCAGCTCCGCATATTGCGCCCCGGCCTGTCCGGTCCGGCAATACACACACTTGTAGTTGCAGCGGTCTGTCACCGATACACGCAGATCCGTGATCGCGCGACCATGGCTATCCCGAAGTGGATGTGAGGAAGAAGCTGAAGCTTCGACGAACTGGGGAATTGCCGCCACTTATATAGGGTATCTCAGGACACAACATATGATCCGCTGTTGCGGATCATACCCATAAGATGTTCGGCATCAGCAGATGCTGCTCAAAAACAAGATTAGTCAAGCCGCACGGTGCCGCGGCGCATGATTGTGCCCGTCGCGCCGCAAACCAGAACAATGGACACAGCCAATGCAAAGTAATAGGCCATCGGATGCATCCAGCCCGGCGAATAGGTCAGATCCTGGCCGACCCACAGCGACAGCACCACAGCGATAACGGCAAACTGCCCGGCGATCACCTGTAGCGTCAACCCCCAATCGCGCCGGCGATCCAACGCCTCAACCTGTTCTGGTGTCAGATTGCGCTCTTCCGGGGGAAGAAAGGTGTTCGCCATGTCTCGTATCTCCAGCCGTGAGTAGAAATTTGTATCGCTTCAACGTGATTGTAAATCGCCGCACCGGGAAAGATGCAATACGATGCGGTGAAGAAAACAGGGATTCCGGGACATATTTGCCTGCCCGGAAATGGCTCTTTGCCTGAAACAGCGTGTTGCCTACAGAAACGCCAGGGTTTGCAGCGTTGTGATCTCAAAACGCTTGCGGCATCGCACGTTTCCGCAGGCGACCAGATCGTCTTTGCGCACCATGTAAGGCTGCGCTTTTGCAAATCGTGCGCGGTCCCGCTCATCGGCGTTTCGTGGCAACTGCGCCCGCTTGCGGCGAATCACCCAGTTAACCTTGAACTCACTTGCCTGACCACAGTGCGGGCACACCAGCGTATGAGTCCGCAGCTCAGTGGTTTCGTTGAAAAAGTCCTTCTCTTCTAACATGCAAACAACTCCCAACTACTACAAAACGGGAACCGAAGACCTGGAAAACAAATTTCGATCAAGCCATGGCTTCCCGCTCCAAAGTATTCCATACTCGGGAGTGTCATGACGAAGCGAAAAGAAGAGAAGTTCTCTGTAACCAAGGCGGTGAAGTCGAATGCGCGTGACCGGGTAGGGCAACCAAAGCCGAGCCGTATTCTGGAAGAAAAGCCTCGGGACCAGATTCGCGATCAAAAGCACAAGCAGAGTCTTGAGGAAATCATCGAGTCGTCCGAAGGAGAGGAATAGCGATGGGAAAAGTGGTAGGACTTGGCGGCGTTTTTCTGCGGGCGCGTGCTCCCAAAGAGTTGCACCAGTGGTATCACGATCACCTCGGCGTTCCGCTGAGCGAGTATGGCCAGGCGGTCTTTGAGGGGCCTGAAACTCACGGTCAAACTGTCTTTACGTTTTTCCCGCAGGAGACGGAGTATTTTGGATCGAAGGAACAGCCGGCAATGCTGAACTTTCGCGTCGACAAGATCGATGAGGTTCTGGAACGACTTGGTGCTGCGGGTGCCTGGATCGATCCAAAGCGGGACGATTCTCCCTATGGGCGCTTTGCGTGGTTTCGCGATCCCGAAGGAAACCGCGTCGAGCTTTGGGAACCTGCTTCCGAGGACGCATAGACCTGGTGCGTTGCCAGCCTTAGTTTTCGTCGGGAGCAACTTCGCTGAAAGGACTGGAAGTCTCGCGCCACGGATCAAATCCGTTGATTCCGGATTCTGTTCGGTGAAACACCGGGCAAGCCGAACCACCAGACAACGGAGTTCCATGTGCGCGTGTCACGTGCAGCCGGTCCATTAGTACCAGCCGCACACGTTGACCGGTTGCTTCAAGAGCTTCCGGTAGCGTTCCGTCGAATTGATTGCGGTCAATGAAGACAACCAGCGCGGCATCCGCTGGGTTGTCCAGACTCTGCCCTACGCCAATTCCGAAGATCGCTGAGCCGGTTTTCAGTATGCTCGCCGCAATCTTTTCTTTTTCTGCAAGAGCCGAGGCAAATGAACCCGCACGAGGTTGAATCGTGACCGAGGTAGAAGCGTTCGCGTCAGGATTCAGCGCTGAAACGGGCAAAACGCCCGTCGTTACGGAGCGAACGGATGCCGGGATAGGGGAAAGACCATTGGCGACTGCCGCCTGGTATACCGGCGGGTTGACGTAGAACAGAATGACAGCCGTGCCCAGATGGTCCTTACTCTGGCCGATTCCGACCCGCTCAATGCCAGCAGACGGATTGATCAGCAACTGCGCAAGCGGCATTGCGGTTTCGGCTTTTTCCTGCTCATTCGCCGTCAAGGCGATTGTGCCGGCTTCCGGAGAATTCCTGTTGGTGTCATAGCTCACACAGGTCACCGAGTGATCCTGTCCGCCAATGTAGGAGTAACTGGTGGGACCATTCGTACCCGATACCTGATGATCCAGTGCGCTCAGCACCTCAGACGCAGGATTGGCAATCGCCTGCTCAACTCCGTGTACATCGGTTCCCCCGGCAAAGAACAGTCCAACCGGTTCGGCATTGGAACTATCCACCACCAGCGCACCCGAGTCTCCCGCGTCGGAGAAACCCGTTCCCGAGACTGCAATCTGGTCTGTAAAGCGCTTCGTCATGGACCGAGTCGTCTCGGCGCAATCCGTGAAGTAGTCCACCAGCACATCGACATTGACCGCCGAAACCGGAGCGCAGGTAAGCCCGGTAGTGCGCCCGCTTTTTGCCACCATCATTCCCAGAGACGCCTTTTCCCCCTGTCCATTTGTGGAGGAAATGCCTGGTGGCGCTGCTGCAAGCGTCCCATCCTGTTGTCGCGTGCCCAGTTCGAGAACATTGCCTTTGCTATCCACCAGGCCGGGCGAGACGCGCGCAATTGCCGCGTCCACATTGGTCTGCGCGGAACTGAGCGCCGGGTACCCGGTTAAAGTCGCCACAGGCGTCGTCCCTGGTCCGATTCCGTACGGGGTGCAGCCATTGTCGATCAGCCCCGGCTGAATTACGGTTTCTCCCGGAATGGCCTGGTCGCTGCGCGCGAAGACATGGTTGTTGCTCAACACATACTGGTTGCCGCTCGCGTCCTGCAACAGCGCTCCGAGCGTACCTCCGCAGCAGTCTGTCAGCTTTCCGCCGTTGGAGTCGTAGTCAGCGTTGCTTCCCGCCGAGGAACCCATCGGTACAGGCAGAAACTGACGCGCCTGATGCGCTGCCGGGTCGCTGTTGATGCCAGCGGCATTCAACAGAATTCGCGTCCAGCTCGACGGTTTCCCGGAGCCCGCCGATCCGAGCAGATACACCGCATGGGAGGCCGCAACCGACGCCGGAGCAGTGTAAGTAACGGAGCAAACGGTATACGCGGGGTTTGTCCCATCCACAGCTTCGCGCCTGCAGACCGGCGCGCTTAGGCTGCCTTCTGTGCTCGGCGTTCCCGTTGGGTCCGTGGCGAGTGAAAAATGAATGCCGCCGTTCCCGCCAACTTCAGCAATCGATCCGGAAACAGTTACTGATCCATTCGCCCCCACCGACAAATTTCCCGGAGAAAGCGGCTGCAGGAACCCAGGCGTCACGGTAAGCGCGAGGGAGGCTGCCGACGTATTGGCGGCAGATGTGGCTCCTGTAGCAGTCGCTTCAACCTGCACAGAGACCGAGTCCCGCGTAAGGTATGCGGGAGGCGTATAGACCCCCTCCGCATTGATGCTGCCCACCCCGGCATTCGGATCGCCACCCGTCAGCTTCCACTGAACATTCGCTGGATCACCGCTCGCGAGCGTTGCCGATAGCCGCGTCGTCCCGTTGGTGTCGAGATGAGTTGCATCCGCATGGATGGATAAGTTTGCTGAGTCTGGGCCGAAAGCAGAGACATGTCCGCCGCAGCCGGCCACGACAACAATTGCCGGGCCAAGCAGCAAACTCAATCGATGGCTAAATATCCAGCGCAAGCCACACTACTCCCATACCAGTGTATGGGTGAGACGCATCGCGACGGCTCAGGAAATCACGCGACGCAGGAATGCCCGGACTCCGAGACTGCCCAGAATTCCCAAAAAGAACGTTAATGCCAGCAAAATCGCCCAGACCGGCATATGTTCCACGGACGGTGTTACCGCTGCGCGAAGGCCTTCGCTCATGTAAACAATGGGATTAAATAGCACGCCATACTGGAGCCAGACCATCTGCTTCAATCCAGCCCATGGATAGTACACGCAACCCAAAAAAGTGATCGGCACCACGATGATCGAGAACACAAGGCCAATCTGCTTCGGATTGACCGATGCTCCGATAGTCAGCCCCAGCGCTCCCGCCAGCAGGCTCGACATGACCAGCACCAGCGCGAAAAGCAGCCAGTTCTGAATCTCTGGATACACCGGTTTGGCCGGAATCCAGATCGCCATCGGAATCACCATCAGCGCTCCGATGATGCTTTGCATTGCCGAAAAGCAAATCTTTTCGATTGCCACTGCAGCCACCGGCACTGGGCACATCACACGGTCGTCGATCTCGCGAGTGATGCCGAACTCGGTTGAGAGCGGCAACGCCACAGCCGCAATGCCGCTGAACATGATTGCAACCGCCATCAGACCCGGTAGCAGAATCGTGCCAAACGACGTTCCCGCCCCACCTGCCATTGGGTTTCCGCTCGACATGTGTGGCATCACAAACGTGAAGACGAAAAGAAACAGCAGCGGCTGCATCCCAACACGCAGCAGAAACGGCCCAAGCTCCCTCGTCAGCACGCGCAGATCGCGCAAAAAAAGCCCGGCAAAAGCCTTAAGGAAAACCATGCCCCCAGAGCGGTTAGGTGCACCGGTGGCTGTCATCTCGCTCGCAGCGCTACTCACGCAAATCCCTCCCGGTCAGGTGAATGAACACGGTCTCAAGGCTAGGCTCGGCAATCGAGATGTCGCGCAAACCCAAAGGCGAACAAACCTGAATAAGTTCAGGAAGCAGCCCATCCACGTTTCCGGCAAAGACACGCACGCCTTCCGGTATCCGCTCTGCACCGTCGACTCCGGCCAGAACCTTCATCTTTTCAGCGATGGAATCAGCGCCATCTATGTTCCGCAGCTTCAGATCAATGACGGTTCGGGCGCCGTGTGTATCCTTCAAAACCTGGGGCGTACCGAGCGCCAGCATCCGGCCACGGTCGACAATGCCAACACGGTCGCTGAGCGCATCGGCTTCTTCCATGTAATGCGTGGTCAGCACCACCGTAATGCCTTCCTTCCGTAATCCCTCGACCGCCTCCCACATGGCGATGCGGCTTTGCGGATCGAGCCCAGCGCTTGGCTCATCGAGAAACAGAACCAGCGGCCGGTGGGCAATAGCGCGCGCAATTTGCACTCTCTGCGCCATGCCGCCCGAGAGCTGCGCTGGATACGCCTTACCGCGCTCGCTCAGCAGAAACTGTGCCAGCAGCGCGTTGCTGCGGCTCTTTGCCTCGCTGTGCGGCATGCCAAAATATCGGCAATGAAAATAGAGGTTTTCGTAGATTGTCAGCGAGCGGTCCAGCGTGTTGAACTGCGGCACCACACCAATAAATTGCCGCGCTCGCGCCGGATGTGCCACGACATCGATTCCGTTGATCGTGACAGTGCCACTGGTGGGTAGTGTTCGCGTTGTGCAAATGCCGATCGTGGTTGTCTTGCCCGCGCCATTCGGCCCCAGTAGGCCAAAGATCTCACCCTGGCGCACTTCGAGATCGATGCCATCCAAAGCAACCACGCGCTGCTTGCCTTCGTAGACCTTCTTGAGCGCTTTGATTTCGACGATGTATGAATTCATAGGAATCGGCAGTGGGATTTCTGCCGCATCTGGCGAAATCCCACGCATTTTGTTATTCGCGGAAAGAAATAGGAACGATTTGAGCCATCAAACTTTCCGGTTCGCATACAGCATTTCTTAAAAGCTGCGCCCAGAACCGCAAGGACACAAATCGCGCCGTCCAAGTTTTTCCAGAAGCTCTTTCTCGTTGCGGACCACCCGGTGCCCACGTTTTACCCGGGTTTCCGATGGGAAGCCTTTGCGCCGTTTACTGCTTCGTTCGAAAGCAGGAGAGTTCTTCGAAGTCTTCAATGTTCATGACCATTCTCCTTCGTTTCCAGAATGTCATTAGTCTATCAACCTGCGATTGCGCCCCGTCCTGCTTTAAGGAACTTCAATGACGATCTTGCCAAAGTGCTGCGCGCTCTCCATGCGCCGCAGCGCAGCAGGTGCATCCGCAAAGGGAAAGGTGTCTCCGATCACCGGCTTGAGCTTCGACTCGCCAATCGCCTTGTTCATCGCAACAAAATCAGCTCGCGAACCCACGTAAACACCGTGAATGCGTAGATGCCGCGTCAGGATCGGTCGAACATCGACCGTTTCAGCAACTCCTGTCAATACGCCAATCTGGGCGATAGTGCCACCCGCACGCACTGCACGTAGCGATCGCGGCAGCGTGCCAGATCCGCCAACCTCGACTACCAGATCGACGCCTGCACCGCCGGTTTGTTCCATCGCCCATTTCTCCCAGTCTAGGTTCGTGCGGTAGTTCAATCCCGCATCCACTCCCAGATCCTTTTCGCGCGCCAGCTTTGCATCGCTCGACGAGATCCCCAGCACATGCGCTCCAGCCAGTTTGGCAAACTGCAACGCGAAAATCGAAACCCCACCAGTTCCTTGAATAAGCACGGTATTGCCGGGCCGGATATCGCAGGCGTTGAAGAGCGCATTCCATGCAGTGACACCAGCACAGGGAAGCGTCGCCGCCTCAGCCCAGCTCAAGTGGTCGGGCACGCGTACCAATCCGTGCTCTGGCAACACGACCTCAGTGGCCAGCATGCCGTCGATGTCCCCGCCCAACGCGCCCTTCGTCTTAGTGGGGTTAGGATCACCATCCAGCCAGTTCTGCATAAAGATGCCGGCAATGCGATCTCCAGCTTTCCACTGCGTGACCCCATCGCCAACAGCGATCACTTCGCCTGCGCCATCCGAGCAGGGAACACGCGGCAACGCAAGCTTTGGATTGTAGAGTCCTTGCACCACCATCAGGTCGCGATAGTTCAAAGACACCGCATGCACGCGGATCTTGACCCTTCCAGACCCCGGAGCAGGGGAGTCGCGTTCAACAAGCGTTAACGAATCAATACCAAAGGAAGAAATCTGCCACTGTTGCACAGGGATCATCACCTCTCAGCGCGTTATACGTCGCCTGCCATGAATAGTGCAACATGGGTAGCATCTCAGACGCGAAACGCCGCGATTTACGCCATCTTCCTCGATACCGGTACAATAGAGTCATGGCTCGAGGTTGGGAAAGCAAATCGGTGGAGGAGCAGATGGCAGCAAGCGCGCAGAGCGCACCCGCATTTACTTCCGGTGAGACGAATCTTCGTCAGCAACAGGCGCAGCAGGCAAGCCGCGCCCGCCAACGTCAGGCATTAGAACTGCAAAAAGAAAATATTCTTTCGCAGAGGACGTCGAATCCGAATCGCCGGGCAGCGCTTGAGGCCGCTCTGGCGCACATCGAATCACAGCTTGAGGCTCTGGAGTAATCCGAGCTTCAAGTCGTTTATGCCTGCACTCGATGAAACAGCAGCGAATTCGCCTGCGTGATCGAGGTCATGAGCACGTGCGCAATATTCACGTGTGCCGGGCGGCTCGCAGCCCACACGATGGCGTCCGCCACATCTGCAGGAGTCAAGGGTGTTACACCCTTGTAGATCTTTGACGCACGCTCCTCGTCGCCATGGAAACGCACCTTGCTGAATTCCGTTTCCACCATGCCCGGATCGATGCTCGTGACACGTAGCGGTGATCCCAGCAGATCTTGGCGCAAACCGTCATTGATCGATTTTTCTGCAGCCTTCGTCGCGCAATACACAGCACCGTTGGGATAGGTCAACTCGCCCGCAGTGGAGCCGAGATTGATGATGTGCCCTTCACCCCGCGCAACCATCCCCGGCACAACCGTGCGCGTGACGTAGAGCAGCCCCTTCACATTGGTGTCGATCATCTCTTCCCAGTCCCGGATATTGCCCTCGTAGAGCTTATCCAGACCGCGGCTCAACCCGGCGTTGTTCACCAGCACGTCGATTGCCTGCCATTCCGCGGGCAATCCCTCGATTGCCGTAACCACAGCCGCCTGATTACGTATATCCAGATCGAATGCGTGTACTGCAGACGCACCTTTTTCAAGCGCTGTCTTTGCGACAGATTCCAGCTTGTCCTTGCGCCGCGCAGCCAGCAGCAGCCGTGCGCCCTCTGCAGCAAAAGCGTATGCAGTAAATTCACCTATACCGGAACTGGCGCCGGTAATGAAGACGGTTTTTCCCTTCAGGCTCATGACCGTATCCTAACGAATCGACTCGCCTTGTCAGCCTTACATCATGATGATTTATTTCCGTGAAGCCGTTTCCGCGCCCCGCAGCATCCCCGACGCCCAGTCCGCCTCGCCATTCCCTGCGGCAATAATCTCGTTGAATCGGCCTTCCATCCGCTCTGCAATCGTAAGATGTACGCCTTTGACGTCAGCAGCATCCAGGAATAGCTTCAGATCCTTGAGACCAAGCCGTACAGTAGCTCCGGGTTTCGTGGGCGGGTCCAGCAGTACTTTGCTGTAAGCGGTATAAAACGGCGACTGAAACAGCGCATTGTTGATCGTCTCCAACAGGAGTGCCGGATCCATGTCGTACGCCTTGCCGAAAACAGTAATCTCACTCAGCGCCTGAATCATCATCGATATACCGAAGTTTCCAGCGATCTTCAAAGCATTGGCTTGCGCTGGTGTTTCGCCGATCACCGTAATGCCCCGGCCCAGCGGTTCCAGCACTGGGCGTGCTTTCGCAACCGCAGCGTCAGCTCCAGCAACCACGATCCACAACCGTCCATCCACCGCGACGTTTGGGCGTCCAAAGACAGGCGCTGCCACATACTGCAGATGCCGTCGCGCATGCTCTTCCGTCAGCAGTTCCGCCAGCCCAACACTGATGGTGCTGCATGCAATATGCAGCGTACCTGTATCCATCGCCACAATCGCGCCATCCTCGCCAAGCAGCACCTGCTCATGCGCGGCATCGTCAAACAGCATGCTGAAGACGATCTCCTGTCCTCGCACCGCTTCTGCTGCGGATGCTTTCTGCGCGGCACCAGCGCTGACCAGCGGTTCCGCTGCCTTCGCCGTGCGATTCCATACCGTCAGCGAGTGGCCAGCTTTCATTAGCCGCTTCGCCATCGGCATACCCATATTGCCGAGACCAAGAAAACCAATCTTCATTGCAATGCTCCGTAATTCCTGTAAGTAGGCGTGATTAAAGCCGTATGAGCTCTTGGCTCTAAACTAAATATTCCATGCTGCGAACGGTACAAGCCACGCGATACGTCCTGCCTCTGCGGGAAGGCGGCTCTCTGCCTGCCATCGTCGAAGCGGACGACCTTGGTCTCTACGTTACAAAATTCCGCGGCGCAGGGCAGGGCCCACTTGCGCTGATTGCCGAACTCGTTGCCGGAGAAATTGGCCGCGCGCTCGGTCTCCAGGTACCGGAGATTGTCTTCGTGGAGCTCGACGCCGCCTTGAGTCGCAATGAGCCCGACTACGAGATACGCCAGCTCCTCAAAACGAGCGCAGGTCTCAACCTCGGCCTGGACTATCTTCCCGGCTCAACGGCTTTTGATCCCGCAGCAAATGACGCAGCCTCCGCCGAAGAAGCTTCGCTAGTCGTTTGGTTCGACGCCTTCACACAAAACGTCGACCGCACCGCACGCAACACCAACTTGCTGCTCTGGCATCGCAAGCTCTATCTGATTGACCATGGAGCGGCGTTATTCTTCCATCACAACTGGCCGACCATGCAGGAAAAGGCAGCATCGCCATTCGCCGAGATCCGGCATCATGTCCTGTTGCCCTGGGCTTCGCAGATCGAAAAAGCAGGCGAGTCAGCCCGCTCAAAACTCACCGCCGATCTTTTTGACGACATCCTCGCTGAGGTACCGGATGCGTGGTTGAGCGCAATTTCCGCTGATGGTCCCGCAGAAGAGCACCGCGCTGCGTATAAAGACTTCTTTCTCCGCAGACTGGCCGAATCTTCAATCTTCGAACAGGAGGTGGCTGATGCGCGCTCGCGCCACCTTTGATTATGCTGTGCTCCGCGTCGTCCCACGTGTGGAACGGCAGGAGTTCGTCAACGCCGCGGTAGTAGTTTTCTGCCTCGAAAAGCGCTATCTCGATGCCCGCGTATACATTGACCCGCAGCGGATGAAGGCGCTATGGCCAGATTTAGATATCGATCTGGTTCGTCAGCATCTCGATGCCATACCGCGCATCTGCTCGGGCGATCCCACTGCTGGTCCGGTGGCCTCACTCTCGCAGCGCGAACGCTTTCATTGGCTGGTCGCGCCTCGCAGCACACTCATCCAGCCTTCACCCGTTCATACAGGCATCTGTGACGACACAGGCGGTCTCATCGACCGCCTGGCCACACAGTTTCTTTACTAAAGGAAATGTAGTTTGCGACGATCCGCGATTACTGCGGCGTCACAAGCTGATGCGCAATCGCAAAGAGCGCGAGTTCGAGCCGCGTGGAAACGCCAGTCTTGTCAAAGATATTCGAGAGATGCCGCTTCACGGTTTCTTCGCTCAGGGTGAACTGCTTTGCGATGTCGCGGTTGCTGCAGCCTTCCACAATGCAGCCCACCACTTCCAGTTCGCGCGGAGTCAAGCCATACGTTTTGCGCTGCGGCACCTGTGCCTGCTGCATCAGCGAGTGCAGCGCGCTCACCAGGTTCACAACACGCTTGCCGCCGATCCAGTAATCGCCAGCGATAACAGTACGGATTGAGGTCTGCAGATGATCGGCCAGAGCATCTTTCAGCACAATGCCACGTGCGCCAATTTGCAAAGCCTCGATGATCTGCTGAGTCGTGATCGTCGAAGTTAGCAGAATAATCTTGACCGTCGGCGTCCCGTTCATGATCGCTCGCATTGCCTCAAGACCGGGCAACCTCGGCATCTGAACGTCCAACAGCAGAATGTCGGGCTCAAGTTCGAGCGTTTGAGTAATAGCCTCGTCCCCATCCGACGCTTCACCCACAACATCAAATCCAGTGTGCTCCGAAAGCATGTTGCGCACCCCGATGCGCACGACCGGATGATCATCCGCCAGCACGATTCGAATCTGGCGATCGGTTCTCTCGTTACGGTCCATCACAACCCTTCCTTCAGTGTTTTACTCACTGCGCCCCTTAATACGGGTTCGCCCGCTATCTTCTGAGATGTATTACCATAGTAACCCATCTGAAAGTAAGCCCTGCAACTTGTCAAGCGCGAAATGTAATTGTGTCAATTCATTTTGCCAGTTTTCAGGCTGGTTACTAATTTCTAACCGAGCGGCAGAATCGCGCGCTCCCGATAATCCAACCATGGCACATCCACCTTTGATAGCATGCGCCACACGGGCTACCTCTGAAGCACGCCCCTGGCTCATGGCAGCCGACAGCGTTACCAGTCTGCTCGCCAGGTCCATGGCGGTTGCCATGTAAATCTCCCGCACAGCGGAGTCTGGCATCATGGCTCTGAGCTTTTTAAGCATTACCGGGTCAATTACATGTTCAGCCACACGCCCTGCGGCCTCGGTGTTGTTATCGGCATCTTCCGGTAAATCGGCAGTGGCCTGCAGCGTAAGTCCATGATTTTGCGCGCCGCTCTGTTCTTGTGTGCCAAGAACTTCCTCCAGCGCCGCCGGATCAACCGGTTTCAGCAGAAACCCGTCGGCTGATTCGCGCACCCGATCATTCGCGCTTCCGCTGATTGCGATGATTCGCGCGTTGGAACTCTTGCGCAGAGCTTCGATCAATCCCACACCGCTCAAGCCCGGCATCTGTGCGTCCATAAGGATGACATCGGGTGCCACATCGGCAGCGCTCGCGTTCGCACGGCTCAAAAACTCGAGTGCCTGTGCGCCATCCTCGGCCGAGTCCACCGGATACCCATGCATCTCCAGTGTCATGGAGATGACTTCGCGGCTGATCACATCATCGTCGATCAGCAAGACACGAGGGAGCTTGGATGTCCCGGGGGGAGACATGCTTTCAGTTTGCCACCAAAGTCTTAAGAATCAAGAGGAAACTGCTTAATTTCCCACGACAAGTACCCGAAAGCTCCCTGGTACGGCCGCTGTTTGCAATCCTCCGATACCACCATCGTGATTTAGGTCGAAGCCCACGACGTTCGTCACCAGGTAGACATTGCCATTATCGGGGTTTACCGCCAGAGTCCGCGCCCTTGCCTGCGTCGGCAGTTCTTGGATCACGTGGTATGTATCGACGACATCTCGTCGGATGATAGTCAGGCTGCCCACTCCACCGCCATTGGAAGCGTAGATAAGTCCTCGATCCGCATCGAAACCGAGCGCATCGTTGCCTGCTCCGATCGGTAGAGTCGTTACCTGCGAACCATCTTCGGTGTTCAGCACCACCATCCGCATATTCTCGCAGGCAACAAACAGTCGGTTATCTGCTGCATCAATCGCCAGTCCGTGCGGAGCGACGCAGCCTCCGCCAATGCTCAACGAATGCAGTTGGTTGGGAATGTTGTCGGTCGACTGTTGGCTTTGCGGGGTCCAATCGACCACCAGATAGTCTCTGGTTTCGCTGCGGTGTTTGTCTGTCCCGTCATTTCCGTCCGATGCGTTATCTTTCCCATCAGCATTGTTGGCCTTTGCACCGGTTTCCATCCGCTGCAACCCGTTCTGGATCTGCGATACGACAGTTTGTGTGTGCAGGTAGATCACGTGATTTAGTTTGACGTCATTGATGTAGACCGTTCCGCGTCCATCCGCTTGCGCAAAGCCGAGCTGATTGGGAACCAGCACATCGGCCAGTCTCTTGTGCGATTGCGGGTCGATCACCGTAATGGTCGATTGGACCTCAGGAGCAGCACGACGAGATGGTGACTGCCCACGCCTCTGCGGATTTGCCTCAGGCGTAGTGTCAGGGCACACGGCGAAAACCAGGCCAGTGCTTGCGTCAAATACCGCTGCCCTCGGATTATTCGCTGTAGGGATACGCGCGATCACCTGATAGGAGGACCGGTCAAAGACAATTACGGACGCGGCTCCGCCGTCCGTCACGAATCCATACTGACCTTCCTCGTCAAGCGCAACGCTGTGCGCATCGCGCAGGCCGGTCACCTGCCCAACTACCTGGCCAGTGTTGACATCCACAACCTGCACAATACGGCCATGCGGAATGAACAGTTGCATGGTCTTTGGGTCCATCGTCAGATAGTCCCAGTTCCCCTCGCCGCCGATTATCCACGTCTTTTTGATGAAAAAGGGTTTCCCCGGCAGGTCCGTCGCCTGCGGAGTCTGCGCTATCGCCCCTATAACGGAGCTACACGTAACCAAAAGTACAATGGCCAGAAACCGGTTCATGAGTATTCGTTCCTGGCCCATTGGACGCTGAAACCCGCCTTCGCGTTCAACTTAATTGTTCCTATTCGATCTCTGCTGGAACCTCATGCAGCCAGCCTGGATGTTTCAGCAGTTCTCGAGGCCGCGAACCATCCGCCGGACCCACCAGGCCATCGCGCTCCATCAGATCAATCAGATGCGCAGCGCGACCATAGCCGATGCGCAGCCGTCGCTGGAGTAGGGAAGTGGAGGCCTTGCCGAATTCGAAGACCAGCCGCACGGCATCATCGAATAGCTCATCGTTGTCTTCTTCCCCTCCTGAGCCACCCTCCATCTGCGCACGCTCATCTCGCGGAGCATCAAGGAAGCCCTCAGCATACTCAGCCTCGCCTTGCGCTTTCCAGAAATCCACCACCGCAGCAGTTTCTTTCTCGCTGACAAACGGAGCATGCAGGCGCATCAGCCGCGATGTTCCCGGTGGACGGAAGAGCATGTCGCCGCGGCCAAGCAGAGATTCCGCGCCATTGTCGTCAATGATCGTACGTGAATCCACCTTGGATGCCAGTCGGAAGCTGATGCGTGTAGGAACGTTCGCCTTGATCAGACCGGTAATCACATCCACTGATGGCCGCTGTGTTGCCAGCACCAGGTGAATACCGACCGCACGCGCCATCTGCGCCAGGCGCGTAATCGACTCTTCCACATTGGCGCGGTCCAGCATCATCAGGTCAGCCAGCTCGTCGATGATGATCACGATATACGGCAGCGGCTTCTCTTCATCCCCTTGATCCGAGAAGAGGCTTGCCATGCCAGGCTCTTCCAGCTTCGCGTTGTACTGGTCAATGTTGCGCACGCTGCGGCTGGCAAGCAGTTTCAGCCGCCGCTCCATTTCGCGTACAGCATTCCGTAATGCGTTCGCTGCCAGCTTTGCCTCGGTAATGATCGGCGTAAAGAGATGCGGAATGCCCTCGTACATGCCAAGCTCAACCCGCTTCGGATCGACCATGATTAGCCGCACCTGCTCTGGTGTCGTGCGATACAGCAGCGACATGATCATCGCGTTGATCGCCACCGATTTGCCCGATCCGGTCGAGCCGGCAATCAGCACATGCGGCATCGACGCAAGATCAGCGGTCACGATCCGGCCGTTGATGTCCTTGCCCATCGAAAGAGTCAGCCGTGACTTGGCCTTGGCAAAAGTCTCCGACTCGATCACATCGCGCAGATGTATCGTCTCCCGGTCATGGTTCGGCACCTGGATACCGATATGGCTAGTCCCCGCCATGCGTTCGATCAGAATGCTCTCAGCGCGCATCGCCAGGCAGAGATCGTCGCCCAGCCCAGCCACCCGGCTATACTTTACACTCGCGTCCGGCTTGAACTCGTAAGTCGTCACCATTGGTCCGGGGTTGATCTGCACTACTTGCCCATTGACCTTGAACTCTGCGCATTTCTCCACCAGCTTGCGCGCTTCTTCGCGCAGCATATCTTCACGAATCGCCAATGGCTCCTCGCCGCGTGTAAGCAGTGTGCTCGGCGGCAGCTTGTAACCGCTTACCTTCTTGGGAGCAACCGTTGCCGATCGCACTTCCGTTTCGGCGCGCTCGTGAATCGGCAGCGTCTCTGGCGCAGGTTGCTGCGGACTGATTGATCGCGAGCGGGGCTGAGCAGCGCTTGCGGAAGCTGCAGGTACTGCAATCGGCTCTGGAGGAGTGACCGGAGCATACGCGCCATCCGTCGTCCTCCCTGCTTCTTCGAACGCTTCCTCCGAAGCCGCCTTGCGTCGAGCCCGCGCCGGCATGGTATAGATTTCCGCGGAGTGAGCCGCTGCGTTCGTTGGCCTGGTGGCGATTGGCACCACTTCCGCTGCGGGGGCAACAGAGATCGCGTCTTCCGCTTCGTGTTCCGTTGCAGTCGAAGACCTGGCAGCAGATGCCGTGCGCGGCTGTTCAGGCGATTCCCAGATGCTGCGCCGATAACTGGTGTGCCCCGGCCCAACATGGCCCGGAATCGAGTCTCCGTCATCTTCGGCCTGTCGCTGCGCCATGCGCCGGAATGCCGGCACATCATCGATCAGATCCTCATCGCGCTTGCGGCGAAAGATTCCACCCAGCCGTGCAAACAGTCCACGCTTCTCTCTGTCTTGCTCCCAATCGCTCTCATTTTCCTCTACAGGCCCGCGCTCCGCGGCGCGAATCGCGTCCTGTTCGGCGCGTGCATCCGCACGGTCCGCCTGCCAGTTGCGATATCGGTCATGCCACGCCGTCAGTTGTATCGAGCGTTCCTGGCTCCACTCCCACGCATTGCGGAAACTGAAGTTTGAGCCGAGATAGAGTCCAAGTGCAGCCATAACTCCGGCAATGATCCACGCGCCGGTGATGTTGAGATAGGCAATCAACTCATCGGTGACCAGCCGTCCGGTGATGCCTTCGATCGGCATGGCATGCATCCATCGCCAGTGCCACGGCAGCAGCCCGGCAATTGCGGGCAGAAAAGCCATGGTCAGCACCACCCCGGTCCAGCGCAACCACACCACGCCGTTATCCCGCGAACGCATCCAGGTCAGACCAAGTCCACCTATCCAGAGAGGGAACGCGAAGGCCGAGATGCCAAAGGTCTGCAGCAGCAGATCGCTCAGATAAGCGCCCGTCGGCCCGATCAGGTTGCGTGCAGCGTGTGGGCCGCTCACCGCTGTCGAAGTATTGAACGATGGGTCCGTGGAGTGATAGGTGGCCAGAGCCAGCAGCAGCACTGCCGCTGCAAGCATCAGCACAAAACCCAGCAGCATATTCAGCGGGCGAATGCGCGTCGGCGTGTGAGCAATTCGGATAGGTTTCATGCGAGGGACGCAACCGTGCGGCAAACTCACACCGAATTCATCGGCGAGCCGCGTACAGCGAGAACACCCCAGAGCACTTACTATTATCGCCGCTCGTCAGGCTCCCTCTGCGATGATTCACAGCGAATCCAGCCAGAGGAACCTCGCTGTCCAATACCGGTGTCAGCAACCTCAACGGCACTCACCGCTTGGGAATGCTCTCAGGAGGACCCCAGAAGCGATTTGCCGATAGTCAGCAATAAAATCGCCAACGCGATGCGGTACAGCGCGAAGAGCACCAGCCCATGCCGCCGCACCCATTGCAGAAACCACTCAACCACCCCAAGCGCCACCACAAAGCTGACCAGCATCCCGATCAACAATACGATCCATCGCTCCTTGGTCATCACCAGAGGCGTAAACAGCTCGCCCGCCTCGGCATGGCTCGGGTGCAGCACTTCCTTCCACATATCCCAGCCCGTGGCGGCAATCATCGTCGGAATCGACAACAAAAAGCTGAACTCCAGCGCAGCTGAGCGGGTCAGTCCCACGATCTGTCCGGCTGCGATTGTTGACATAGATCGCGATGTACCTGGAAAGACCGCCGAAGTGGTCTGGCAGAGTCCAACCCAGATTCCTTGCCAAAGACTCATCTCTTCCACATCGGCGATGCCCGCTTCATATCGCACGGTGTAAGCGTCTACCACCCACATCACAATGCCGCCAATCAGCAAAGCCCATGCTATTGTTTGCAGATTTTCAAGATTCTTGCTGATCAGTTTCTTCAACAGCAGCGCCGGGCCCGAGGTGAAGGCAAAGGCAATCAGCGTGAGCGAGATCGGATGGTTCCAGATAGTCCGGTTACCAGACTCGCCCTTGGGAAAAGTGCGGATGAATTCGATGATGCGCCCCATGAATAGCAGGCAGAGCGCCAGAATCGCACCCAACTGAATCACGATCGTGTACATCTTCCAGTACGCGACGTTCTGCATGCACGCCGCTGGATCACCGGCCACGGAACATGCCTGCACTCCAATAGGAATGTGCAGCAAAGCCTCTGATATCCGCAGGTGAGCCGTAGAGCTAACAGGCAGAAACTCGGTCAATCCTTCAACCACGCCCAGAAGTACCGACAAGAGATAGTCGTTCAATCTTCCTCCAGTATCAGCAATGGAAGTGTATGGAACTTCAAATCATTTGTGCCATTCAGGACAGGAATCGTTGCTTGCATCTTTCGAATATAGGCAATATGTACTTGCGGCAGAACAGCACCGCACTCGGCACCAAATATCAACTTTCCGCCTGCAAACCTATATTGGCCTTGCGCTATACAGGGGCGAAGAAATCAATTCTGATCTTCGCCATAGACAGCGACGCCTTGCTCGAATTTATACACCAGCGTCGCGGCCCTATCGGTGTAATCCGAGTCCGAAAACTTATCCTTCATCTTTCCCGCAATCTCGCGGGCATGATTTCGAGCCGCTGCCGCTTTCTTGTCGTTACCGTCCGCGCTGTACATATCACCCAGAACGGCCATGCGGTAAACCACTTGATACAGCGCTTGTGCTGTCCGTGGACCGTTTGGATGTTCATTCGCGAATTTCTCGTAGGCTTCCGCTTCTTTCTCTGGACACTTCGCCTGACCCTGCCAATCTCCGCAGAGCTTGTTTTCAATCAGCTCATAGGCCGCATAATCCGCGTCTTTCGAGCCCGGATAGTTCTTGATCACTTTCCTCAGTTCGTCCTCATCCATCAGCTCGCGCAGATAAGGATCGCGCTCCTTCGAGGATGGCAGCCGCGCCGAATCGGCCTTCTGAAACTGCCAGCGAATATCCGCCGCGCGCCATGAGGCCTCGCCAGCGAGTGGCGATTGCGGGAAAAACTCGACAAGCCGCCGGTACAACAGCCGTGCCGTCTGCCCGGCGTTGCGCGGACCGCGCGCATCCTCGGCAAGCCTCTCCATCGTGGCAGCCTCGCCCATCAAGATCGCGTCGCCATTCGGTGCGGTGTCGCGCACAATACCCTTGGCCTCGATCCATCCTGAAATCGGCGGCGGTGTAGTCTCCTGTCCGAATACCGGAGAGTCCTTTTCGCTCACCTCTTCGATATCGGTGTTTGCAAACACACGAATCCACGGCCCGCTGGTTTCAGCAACAACCAGCTCACGCCCCTCCTGCACCCGGTCGACCCGCTGCGAGCCAGTATCCGGCGCTACATAGAGCGGCGTCTCCCGCAACGCAGTAGCCCGTGGCCCAGCCATCGGCTTCACCTGTGGTTTGTCCGGTCCAGCCGCCAAGATAGGAGAGATGTAAAGAAGAGCAAGCGCGGATGAAGCAAGAAAGGAGACGCGTTTCACAGACAGAATCATAACGGAAAGACGGAGAAATCCAGATTCTGTGATTACCGGCTGCCAGACTGAGTGCAAACTGTTCGCTTGAGCTGACTCTCATTCGGGGAATAGTGCTGCCGGACTGGTAGGCTTAGGTTACGCAAGCAGAATAGCTCCCTCGACAGTTGCCGCCAACGCCCGGTCGAAAGTGACCAGTGTCAGGTGTGCGGTTTTAGCAAATGCCGCGAGATAAGCGTCGGCCCATTGCTTGGTCGAGACTTCTTGGCGATCTGTTAGTTGCCGAAATGGCCGGTCGAGGCCCATTGGCTCATCCAGCAGCTTTGCACCAGAGACTTCAGTAAACGCGTCGAAAGCACTCCATGCTTGTGCTTGCGTAAGGACATCTTCGCGCATCGCGGCAGGATTCGTTAGCAACCGCAATAGTCCAAGTTGCGTGAATCGGCAGAAGCACAGAACATCGTCTATCGAGAGCGATTCTTCCCATGCTGTCGCAGTTCTGTTGTGCGGATGAATCTTATGTGCCAATGCCACCCAGACATTCACATCAGGGAAAAGGGATGTATTCGTAGACACCTTCTTCGCCTAATTGCAATGAGCCCGGATTCTTTGAGCCAATCACAGGAAATCGTGGCCGGCTGTCCCGCTGAGCCTTTGGTTTGCGGCTTCGCAGTTTTTCGGCGACGCCCTCCAGAATAATTTCCCGGATCGTCGTTCCCTCCATCGCCGCATATACCTTCAGCTCGCGATATACGGCGTCCGGAATGTCCACGGTGGTTCTCATAGCGTCAGTTTACCATATTTATGGAATTATGCCTTGCTGCATCTTTCATTACGAGATGTTCAAGCTCCCGTCAGCACATCAGCCAGCATCTCCGGCGCCACATTGCCCCCGCTGACGATCGCGACAGCCTTCCGGTACGGCGGCAGCTCGTGCGCATGAAACATCAGCGCCGCCGTCGTTACGGCGCCGCTCGGCTCAGGAACCAGCCGTGCCGTAGCCACAATCGCCCGCATCGCCGCGCGGATCTCCGCTTCGGTCACCGTCACAATTCGGTCAACAAACGCACGAATATGCGCAAAGTTCCGGACGCCGAGGCTCTGCGTTCGCAAACCATCCGCCATCGTCCGGCTCGTCAGTTCCGCCGGCCATGTCACCAGCTCGCCAGTCCGGAAACTCTCCGCGGCATCCCCCGCCAGCTCTGGCTCCACTCCCACAACCACTGCCTCCGGACGCAACTGCCGCACCGCCGCCGCGGTCCCGCTCAGCAACCCTCCACCGCTCACCGGGCTCAGCACCAGATCGACATCTGGAATTGCCTCGACAATCTCCAGCCCGCAGGTGGCCTGCCCGGCAATGATGGCCTCATCGTCATATGGAGCAACCGTTACGTAGCCATGCTTCGCCACCAGCTCATCGGACTTTGCCAGCCGCTCGCTTGACGCCACGCCCACTTCAACAACTTCCGCGCCCAGCGCCAGCGTCGCAGCTCGCTTGATCGCCGGAGCGTTTGATGGCATGACGATCACTGCCTTCGCACCCACCGCACGCGCCGCGTACGCGACACCCTGCGCATGGTTGCCGCTTGAATACGTGATCACTCCGCGAGCAACCTCATCCGCAGTAAGCTGCAGAATCTTGTTCGCCGCCCCGCGCAGCTTAAAGCTGCCGATAGGCTGCAGGCTCTCGGCTTTGAGCCACACCTCGCCGCCCACGCCAGGAAAAGGCGCACGAACCAGAGGTGTCTTTACAGCGATCCCTGCAATGCGCTCAGCCGCAGCGCGAATTGTATCGAGCGTTACCAGCGTTTCAGTGGCAGTTGTCATCTCTCTAGGGTACATACTCGACCGGAAGTGTTTCACCTGCGATTTCGAGTGCATCCAGTAAATCAATGCTGTGAAGGAAGGTATCCCTCAGGCAATGGCTTCGAAGGAATGGCGTCCTGCCAAAGCATGGAAAAGGCCTTCCACTCGCCGACTTGAAAGATGAGCTCAAAATCTTCGATTCCCGTCGCTTTCACCGGGCCTTCCGCCGAATCCCGTACTTCGTAAGTGCGAGTAACCCGCGCAACCCCTTCATACACATCCACAGTCGAATGCAGCGTGCGTTCCCAGAACATCTCTTTGGGATGCTGCTGGTACCAGGCGACAAACTGTCGCGGATTTTCGATCACGCGCCTTGCATGAGCATCTTTATCCGGCACAATACCAGTGATTCGCGCGTCGAACGTTAGCAGACTGAGAGTGCACGCATGACTGCGATTCCCAGGACCAATGACCGCGTCATTCCATATCTGCAAGAATTCCTGAACCGTGTGTGCGGGCTTGCAATCGGCAGCATGAACTTGGGAAGCACACAGCATGAACGCAGCGGCGATGGAGAGAATAGAGCATCGAAGCATGCCAAGATTTTATCGATGGCACGGCGCGCAGCCTTCTCAAATTTCCATCACCACAGGCATGATCATCGGTCGACGCCCAGTCGATTTTTGGATGAACCGCTTCAACTCGACGCGCACTTTTTCCTTCACCACGCCGTAGTCGGCTTTCTCCTCAGGGCTAAGAGAGTCCAGGCATCGCATTACCACCTCGCGCGCCGGTTCCGTGATGTCAGAACCGCCAAACCCACGCATGACTACCTCCGGCAGACGTTCGACAAGTCCCGATTTCTTGTTCAGCGCCAGCACCGCCAGCACAATGCCATCCTCGGAAAGAGTGCGCCGGTCTTTGATCACAAGGTCTTCCACCACATCAATCGTCGATCCGGAATCAATCAACACTCGCCCTGCTGTCACCTTTCCATTCTTGCGCGCCTGCTGCTGATTCACTTCCAGCACATCGCCATCCTCAATCACGATAGCGCCGCCGATTGCACCGGTCTCTTCCGCAACCTGCGCGTGCTGCCGCAAATAGCGATAATCGCCATGCACCGGAATGAAATACTCAGGCCTCACGAGGTTGATCAGCAGCCGCATCTCTTCGCGGCTGCCATGTCCGCTTACGTGAATAAGCCCAGATGACCCGTCATCGCAGATCACGTTCGCATCTCGCCGGTACAGGTGATCGATCACGCGAAAGATACTCTTCTCATTCCCCGGAATAATGCGAGAGCTGAGAATCACCGTGTCACCCGGCTCAATCTTTGCATGCTTATGCGTATCCACCGCGGCTCGGCTCAGCGCACTCATCGGCTCGCCCTGCGTGCCGCTGATCAGCAGCATCAGCTTCTCCGGCGGAAAATCACGAAGCTGCCCCGGATTGATGATCAGCCCCGGCGGAATATCGAGATATCCGAGATCCTGCGCAATCTCCGTGCTCTCATTCATAGACCGGCCAATGACAGCTACCTTGCGTCCATGCGTGCGCGCCAGTTCCAGCGCAATGCGAATGCGGTAGATCGAAGAGGAGAAGCAGCTGAAGAATAGCTTTTTCTGCGTCCGCGAAAACAGCTCGTCGAGCCGTGGCTTCACGGCCCATTCGCTCGGCGTATAACCATGTCGCTCTACGTTCGTTGAGTCCTGCAGCAACGCCAGCACACCACGCTTGCCATACTCGGCAAAGGTATGCAGATCAAACGGCTTTCCATCCGGCGGAGACAGATCGATCTTGAAGTCGCCAGTATGAATGATCACGCCTACTGGTGTATCGATCGCCAACGCAACGCAGTCCACCAGAGAGTGCGTGACACGAATCGGCTCGATCGTAAACGGCCCAATCGTAAACTTCTTCTTCGGCTGAATCTCGATCAGATCGATCTCATCCAGCATCTTGTGCTCTTCCAGCTTGCCCTCGACATACGCGAGCGTGAACTCCGTGCCATACACCGGCACTTTCAGTTCCTGCAATACCCACGGCAGGCCGCCAATATGGTCTTCATGGCCATGCGTCAGCAGAATGCCGCGCACATGGGCCTTGTTCTCAACCAGATAGGAAATATCAGGCACAACCACATCGACGCCGAGCAGCTCTGTCTCTGGAAACATCAGCCCGGCATCGATAACGAGAATGTCGTCTTCCCAGCGGATAGCGAGACAGTTCATGCCAAACTCGCCCAAACCGCCTAGAGGGATAATCTTGAGAGTTTTTGTCTGCATGGTGATGCCGAGTTCCAATGGAGGAGGTATGCGACTCTCAATGCGAACCGGCAAAGCCATCGGCCACACCCGCATCCCCGAGAGTCCAGGGGATCAACCAAACCGTAACACTATAAATCTGATGCTAACATCGAAACGTACGAGACCTCGGCGGACTTCACGGGCAGGAGATTTTAGGAATAGAGATCGAGGCACAGAATTGGCGAGTGCAACTCTCACAGATTCTTCGGCTATTGCGCAATCACCAGTGATGAAGAGCTCGTCATGTTCAAGTTTCGCTTGGTAACCCACGCGATGTTAAGTGGGAACGAATAAGTAACCTGCACTTTCACAAGATTCCCGGGGGCATTGCAGGTACCAGATGCGCATGCGGTCCATGTAGTAGGTGTAGCGCTGCTGGGCGTAAAGTAGTTGACCGTTACAGTCATCCTGTCCGGGCCGTCAACGCCAGGATACGGAATCCCCTGTAGGTAGCTTCGAATCTCCGCCACTGTCGCATTACAGTTGGTCAGACTCGGCGTATTCGTGCAGGACGTGGAGCCGCGCACTATTGCGTATCGCGTCCCTTCCCTCGCTATCTCATCCACATAATGATAGGTGTTAAAGGCCCAGCACATTTCAAAAACCCCCGTCAGCATTCCGAGAAAGATCGCGGACGATAGAGCCAGTTCAACCAGGGTCGCACCCAGTTCATTCTGCCGGAACCTTTTCGCGAGCCGGGATTTCTTGCAACGTGAATACCGATCCATTAGTGAATCACTTTCTGTACTGCTGAACCCCGCACTGTGTAGGTTGCGGGTTGGCTAGGTATGTGAATAAAGGGAGTAACCGTCGCAGAAGTCTTGACGGTCAGAATATTCTCGATGTGATCCCCAGGCGTTGAACAGTCGGTGTTGGTGCAGGTCGAGTTCGACCCGGTGCATGCGGCTCCACTCGAGCAAATTCCGGTGAGGGTTGCGGTCGTGGTCAGAGTCGACGATAAATTGCCCGCGTCCATAGACGCCGCGGTCCCGATGCCTGTGGCATCAGAAGCGGTGGTAATGTTCTGAGATCCGTACGCGACACCAGCTTTGGCGGCGTTCGCGACTTCAATGGCCGAATAAAAGGCTTGCACCATCACGGCTTCGATCACCAAAATTACCATTAGAAATGGCACAATCAACGCTGTTTCAACGAGAGCCTGACCGCTTTCGTTTGATATTCCTTTGATCTTCTTTTGCCTAAAAAGCATAATCAGTCTCCTCCCTGACTGTCGTCTATTCAACTAAGGTGACCAGGCGCAACGGAGTTGTATTCGGGTTTGCAGCACTGTAACTTGGGACGTTCAAGGTGGATGACTTGATATACATCGTGTTGGCGTAAACACCAGTTGCTTCAACTCCGCCGCCATTGTCCTGCAGATAAACTTCCACTCCAGGGGCGTAAATAACCCCATCCAGGGTTTCGTTATTACTGCCGAACTGAACCTGAAGCGGTGTAGTCGTGTTGGAAAGTGGCTGCAGGATCGAAATCCCGTTGTATGTTCCAGCCGTTGGCGCCCAGGAATTGAGCACAGAATTTGAGTTTTGATTCAATGTACCACCGTATAAATCAATGGTGGCTCCAGTGGTCGCGCTGCCAATCGCCGTTCCTGTGCCAATCGTGACAGTTGCTCCGGTCGCGATGGTTAGACCGTTCTCAAAGACGTAAACCACACCATTTGCTGCTCCCGGAAGAGTAACGCCGTTATTGAGCGTCACCGCATTGCTGAAGCAAGCAACACCGTTTGCTGCGGTGGGAATCGCAGTTGAGGCGTTTGATGTTGTTACAGAAGTCGCCGTAGAAATATTGCTTCCCGAACAGGCTGAGAGACTCGGTCCCGTAACATTCCCGAAGGGATCGCTCTGAGCTGCACTGTTGGTACTAATCGGAGTTGGTGATGTCTGGTGGCCCGAATTCCCACCATAATCGTCGAAATATCCTGCCGTTATCGTCGACGCGTTTCCAGTAATCTTCACCGCACTGGTCGAACTGGAATTGATATATATTCCACAGTTCGGAGCACTGATGGTGGTGCTGCCCTGTACATGGAAAACATCCGATGCCGTAGGATTTGCAATATAGATGCAGGAATCATTCACCGCCGGGGTTCCTGCTACTGCGCGTGCCGCTACTGCCATGCTTTTTGTTCCCAAGTAGCTCATAAAAAAGGTGGGGTTGGATGTCTGCACGATGGCTTCGAAGTAGCCACTTGAACCTGCATTTGGACCAGCCGAAGGCGGATTGTTGATTGTTACGGTTGCCCCACTGCTGCCATTAGTCACGCCATTCGCAGTTGCTGCGGCCTGCCCGGCAGCTTTCGCCGACGTGATCGAACCATTGTAGAGATTGTCGAGCGCTGCAGCGGTCGCCGCGGCATCCGCCGCTATCTGCATATTGCGCTTGGCTCGGAACATCGACCCCATATCAATGGCCATCGCGGCAAAACCGAACACAACCGACATCGACAACGCCAGCATTATTAATGTTTGCCCAGATTCCCTGCCATTTTGAGCAATTCTCATTTCCCACCTCTTACTTCTCTCTTACTTCTCGGTACGTCTGATCCCGTCAGACTCCTTCAGGAGCTAAGTCCCGTATCACTTCGTCTGGGTGTATAGAAACTTTTCCTTTTCTCATAAACTCCCATGAAAGTGAGCCAGCTCGGTGCCCGCAGATACAGAATCTATCTGGTGCGACCGACGCTTCGCGGTTTGAAATACGTGATTCTCTGACGCAGTATCGCACCAAAGCGCATTTATGCAATGGCCAATTGATTTTTAGAATCTACGATTTTAGTACTATGAGCCGCATTACTTAAGTGATGCAACCTGTAAAAACAATGTCGAAGTTTGGTTTCAATCACGAACATATCGTGTCCGTATTCGAACGCAATCGTCCAATTCCGATCAGCCTTTCTACAGCATCTTCTATTTAAGTGTTTTTGATTCATATATTTACCGTATTCATACGAGCCCCGCAACTGGCCGCAGGCTTGCAGCAATTACAGCCAGGTCTGCCGGAGGTACAAATGTCTGTATTGTTTTACGATTTGTGTTACGCATTGCGCCAAATCAGGAAAACGCCGGGCTTCGCACTCGTCTGCATACTGACGCTTGCCCTGGGCATAGGCGCCAATACAGCCGTTTTCAGCGTGATGAATGCCGTACTGCTGCGTTCGCTCCCGGTTGCCGACCCCTCGCGCGTTGTCTACCTGCGGCCCTCCAACCCTCCCCGCAACACTGGCACCATTGATACGGAGGAAACCGTCTCCTACCCTGTCTATGACGCCTTGCGCCGCACAAGCGGGGCGATCTCGCCCGTCATGGCCTACGTCCCGTTGTCGTCGGGCAAGGTAGCCGTTCGCTACGGAGCGCAGCCTGAGGAAGCCGAAGGCGAAATGGTCAGCGGAACCTTCTTTTCCGGACTAGGCATAAGCTTGACTCGCGGGCGTGGCTTTACTCAGCAGGATGAAGACAGCCACGCACCGCTCGCTGTCTTGAGCTACAACTACTGGACTCGCCGGTTCGCGCGCGATCCCGAAGTCCTCGGCAAGACTTTCTACGTCAATGGTGTTCCGCTCACAATAGTCGGCATCGCAAGCGAAGGTTTCGAAGGTGTCGAAAGCGGCCGTTCCGCCGATTTCTGGATTCCCCTACAGAGCCGTCAGGAATTGAACGCCTACGGCAATCCACCGGAAAACGGACACACCTACATCAACGATCCCACCTGGTGGTGCCTGCGGCTGATCGGCCGTTTGGCTCCCGGCGTTTCTCGAACCCAGGCAACTGCGCAACTGCAATCTGTCTTTCAAACTGCAGCCTACTTTGGTGCCGGCAATCCGCAACCGGGTGAGCACAGGCCCACGCTCAATCTCTCTGAAGCCAAAAGTTTTCCCGGCTACGAGAGCATGTACGGCGAGCCGCTTCGCATGCTCATGGCTATGGTAGGGCTGGTTCTGCTGATCGCACTCAGCAATGTGGCGATGCTACTGATGGCCCGCAACTCCACCAGAGTTCGAGAGTTCTCACTGCGCCTGGCCCTGGGTGCGAAACGTGGCGACCTCTTCCGCCAGTTACTCACTGAAAGCTTCTTATTGGTTTCCACGGGCGGCCTCCTGGCGTGGCTCTTTGCGTCCTCCGCTACTCGGGCGCTAGCCGCCTGGTCGCACATTGAGTCGAGCCTGGCTCCCGACGCTACTGTGCTTGCATTCACTCTTAGCGTCCTGGTTCTCGCTGCGTTATTTTTCGGTCTTGCTCCATTGCGAGTCGCGCTTTCCGCAGGCCCGGCGCAGGCTCTGAAAACGTCCTCATCCACGGCCAATACTGACGCCGGCAAATCACGCATGGGTAGGATCGTTGTGGCGGTGCAGATGACCTTCTGCGTTGTTCTTCTCGTGGGCGGCGGCTTGCTTGTGCGCACCCTTCAAAATCTCCAGAACATTCCTCTCGGCCTGAAGGTTGATGGACTCGTAGTCTTCGGCATCAAGCCCAACACGCAGACACTGGAACAGTCACGAGTGTTCTATCTTCAGCTTCTCGATAAAATGCGTGCGTTGCCCGGCGTTCAAAATGTAACCATCATGGAAGAGCGTCTCGGTTCCGGATGGTCCGATAACAGCGCTATGAAGGTCGACGGCAAATTACCAGACGTGCCCAACGGAGGCTCAAGCACGGTTCGCTCGAACGTTTCTGGTCCCGATTTTTTCACAACACTTGGCATCCCGGTCCTCTTCGGTCGTGACTTCAGCTCTTCCGATACAGCGACCTCACCACATGTCGCCATCATCAACGAAGAGTTCGCTAGACGCTTCCTGCCGGGGCAGAATCCGCTCGGCCACATCGTTAGTCCTGACGGCTTCGATTTCCCCATGACCATCGTCGGCGTGGTCAAGAATCACAAGTACCGCAGCATCGATGAAACACCAATTCCGATGGCCTGGGCGATGTATGCGCAGATCCCGGTGCTCGGCGAGATGCAAGTGGAACTACGCGTACATGGCGATCCACTCGCCATCTTGCCATCCGCAGGCAAAGCAGTCCGTCAGCTTGATCCCAATCTTCCTCTGATTGAACCCATCACGCAGCGGGCGCAGTATGACACTACTATCGCCCACCAGCTTTTGTTCGCCCGTCTTGCTGGCTTCTTTGGCCTGCTCGCAGTCGTACTTATCGCAACTGGTCTCTACGGCACGCTCTCCTATCGCGTGAACAATCGCACTGTCGAGATAGGCGTCCGCCTGGCAGTTGGCGCACAGCGTGGCCAGGTGTTGTGGATGGTGCTCCGTGACAGTCTTGTTCTCACAGCCATTGGCGTGGCCGCTGGCCTGCCATTGGCCTTGTTTGTTGGCAAGGCTCTAAAATCGGCGCTCTATGGAGTCACGCCGCTCGATAGCATCAGTTATCTTTCAGCCGCCGTGATCGTAACAATGGTCGCTATGGCTGCGAGCATAATTCCTGCACGCCGCGCTGCAACGGTCGATCCTCTAAAGGCTCTGCGCTCGGAGTAGATGCTCTGTATCCGGTCCAATCGCGCTGAGATCACTCACTCCTCAGCGCTTCTACCGGATCGACGCCAGCGGCCCGCCTGGCCGGCAGGAAACTGGCAAGCATGGCAAAGCAGGCAAGCACGACTGCAACACCAGCAAGTGTCTCTGCATCCCACGCCGCAACGCCAAACAGCAGCTTGCGCATCAGGGTAGCCGCGCCAAGCGAAGCGCCAACTCCGAGTGTGATACCAAACGCTGTCAGTAGTCCCGCTTCGCGCAGGATCATGCTGTACACCGATCCGCGCAGCGCACCCAGCGCCATGCGCACGCCAATCTCTCGCGTTCGCTGACTGACGGAATACGCAATTACGCCATATAGCCCCACTACACTCAATATCAACGCAATCCCCGCAAAGCCTGCCACAATCCACGCCGACGAGCGGTGCAGATACGTTGTAGGCGAGTCGTGAATCCGCTGCATCATCGTCGATGGTGGAAAGATCGCAAGTCCCGGATCGACGTGGTGGACGCCTTCCGTCATCTCACGCAGCACGCTCTCTTCGGATTGCGATGTCCTGACCACCAGCGCCAGGCCATTATCAGGATTCTGTTCGAAAGGCTGATAAAGTACTGCGCGGGGTGCCGCGTCCAGTTGCCCCTCCTGCACATCGTCCACCACCCCAACAATCTCGATCGGATGAACAGGCGAGTCACCGTCCCACGCGATGCGTTTGCCAACCGGATCTTCTCCTGCGAAGTACTGTCGCGCCAGTGTGGAGTTGATGATCGCTGTCAAGGGTTTCGATGCGTCTTCATCCGCGCGGAACGCGCGTCCTCGCGTGATTCGCGCTTTGAGCGTAGCGAAGTAGCTGGAAGTGATGCTTCTCCGTGTTACTTCCTGGTTCAGCTTGAGATATGGCCGATCAAGTCGATGAAAACTAGTGGCCCCATCTCCATCACCAAGAGGAAGTTGATTCGTGATCCCCGCAGAGTTCACTCCGGGCAGATGCGAAATTTCTTCGAACAACTTCCGCTCCAGCACAATCTGTTCCGCCTCTTTCTGATACGTATTGCCCACAGCAGCAACGCGCAGTAACGCCAGATGATCCGGCTCCATACCCGTGTCTGCGTGCAGCAATCGATACAGACTCTTGCCGAGCAGTCCTGCACCCACCAGCAGAACCATCGCAGTGGCGATCTCGATGACGACAAGATTTGCTCCGAAGCGCTTCCACAAGGTCCCCGCCGATCCGCGCGCTCCCTCTGATAAGTCTTCGCGTAGATCGCCGCGTGTGATGCGGAGATAGGGCATCCACGCAAACATCAGGCCAGCCGCGACGCAAATTACAGTCGAGAAAATGGCGACATGCAAATTCATGCCTGTCCCCTGTAGATACGGCATCGTCGCCAGCATATCTCTTGGTACAAACTGATGCAGAAGCCGCATTGCTTCTGTACCGAGCGCAATGCCCAAACTGCCACCCAATCCGGCAAGCAGCAGTCCTTCAATAACAAACTGCCTCATCAATCGCGAAGCCGAAGCGCCAAGAGCGCCTCGCACGGCAATCTCACGTCTGCGGCTCTCCGTTCGAACGAGCAACAGGCTGGCGACATTCATGCTCGCAATCAGCAAGAGCAAGCCAGCCCCTCCAAGCAATACCAGCAGAATCGGACGAATATTACCGAGAAATTCCTCCGTCAACGGAAACAGCGTAGCAACTCGTTCACGATTCGTGTCCGGATACACACCTTCCAGCCGCTCTGAAACTCCGTGAATATCGGCAGCGGCAGAGGCAAACGAAACGCCATCTTTCAGCCGCGCCACGCCAAAGTAATTATGGCAACCACGTTGTTTCTGACAAACGCCATCGGGATGCATCGTAGTCCAGTAGTCGGCAGGCTCAGCTAAAGCAAAATGAAACTCCTTCGGCAGCACGCCGATAATCGTCATCGCCTTGTCGTCAAATTGCAGCGTCTGTCCCAGCACATCCGCGCGGCCCCCAAACTTCCGCTGCCAGATGCCATAACTCAACAGCACGGTGGGTGGAGCAGAAGCCTCATCTTCTCCCGCATAGAAGCCTCGCCCAAGGACCGGCGTTACCCCAAGCATCTTTAGAAATCCCGCGCTTACCTCTGCTCCATCGGCTGGCTGTAGCCCTTGCGGTGTTCTCAACATGCCGATGCCCTGGGCGTAGATCTCCATATCTTCGAAGGAGTGATTCATCTTTTTCCAATCCACATAATCCAGATAGGAGAGATGAAACCGCGGACCGAGATTAATGCCTTCATACAACATCGCCAGCCGTGTCGGATTGGCATAGGGCAGCGGACGGATTAAAGCCGCATCGACAAATCCAAAGATCGCTACGCTCGCTCCAATGCCAAGCGCGAGAATCAGAATCGCAGTCAGCGCAAATCCACGGTTCTTGCGCAACTGCCGCAAAGCGAACCGAAGATCCTGTGCAACAGACTCAAATCGAAAGCTGACCATCTCTGTGCTTCGCTCCTTCAATCCTTCGGTGTTGCCAAACTGGCGTTTCGCAATGCGCCGCGCATCGGTCGACGCCACGCCTTCAGAGCGCAGATCGTGCTCCGTCTGCGCTCGATGAAACGCCATCTCTTCTTCCAGTTCGTTACGGTATTGCTCACGGCGAAGAAGATGCAGCAGCTTCGTGCTCATTTGCCTGAGTGTTTTCATCGTCTCTCCTGCATATTCCTATTCCGTGCGTAATGCCTCAGCAGGATCGACCCCTGCAGCGCGCCTGGCTGGTAGAAAACTTGCTAACAGCGCGAAGCAGCCAAGCAGCAGAGCCACACCTGTCAGGTTCTCGATGTCCCATGCAGCGACCCCAAACAGCAGCTTGCTCATCAGCGTTGCCACGCCCAGCGATGCGCCGACTCCCAGCGCAATGCCGAGCACAGTGAGCAGCCCGGCTTCACGCAGAATCATGCCGTACACCGATCCTCGCGGAGCTCCAAGCGCCATGCGTACACCGATCTCGCGCGTACGCTGGCTCACCGAATAAGCAATCACGCCGTACAATCCCACTACACCCAACAACAGCGCCAGCGCGGCAAATCCACCAACCAAATACGCCGCGGAGCGATGAATCGCGGCGGTCTGCGAGTCGTCGATCTGTTGATCCATCGTCGTAGGGTTCGATACCCCGATTCCCGGATCGATCTGATGTACCGTTGCGCTCAGCAGGGGTAGCATCGACTCCGGCGACTGGGACGTGCGCACAAGTACGACGATAAAGTCGCTGGGCTCTTGATACATGGGGTAATAGATCGCCGGAATCAACTCGGCGTCCAGTTGCGCTTCGCGCACATCTTCCACGACGCCGACAATCTCATGGAGAGAATCCTTCGAAAGATCAAGGCCCCCAATCTTCTTGCCGATAGGATCTTCATTCGGAAAAAACTGCTTCGCCAACGCGGAGTTAATGATTACGGTACGCGCCTTGGTTGAGTCTTCACTTTCCGTAAATTCACGGCCCGAGATGACCCGAGACCTCAGCATCTTGAAATAGTCCGGAGTCACATCGCGCTCTGGTACATCGTTGTGCTCGCCGTGCCAAGGATGCCCAAGAATCCGAAACCAGGTTGTATCGCATCGGCAAGTCAGTGGCGGATCGCTGGCGAGACCCACGGAAATTACTCCCGGCAAAGCTGAAATGCGGCGCATGAGTTCGTGATCGAGCTTGAGCGATTGCGGAGCTTTCCCATACGTAGCGTCGGGAGCTTGTACCGTGATCATCGCGAGGTGATCCGGCGCAAAGTGCAGGTCGACATGCAGCAGCTTATAAAAACTCTTCGAGAGCAGTCCCGCTCCTGCAAGTAAAACCATCGCCGTAGCCAGCTCCAGTACGACGAGGTTTGCCCCAAGACTGCGCCAGGAGCGCCCTGCATATCCTCGGCCGCCTTCCTGCAAACCATCGATCACGCGACCGAGTGGCAATCGCAACAGCGGCGTGATGGAAAACAACGCCGCAGCTAAGACCGCAAGCAACATGGCAAACAGCACGCAGTGCAGGTTCAGGTGCAGGCCTTGCAGGTAAGGCATCGAGTCCAGTGCAGGTTTAGGGAGAAGGCTAGTCAGCGCTTGCATCCCGAAACCTGCCAGACATAAGCCCAGTAAAGTGCTGAGCGCAACCAGTGCCGCTCCCTCAGTCGCGAACTGCCCGATCATGCGCGATCGAGAAGCCCCAAGTGCGCCGCGCACCGCCATCTCGCGCTTTCGGCTTTCCGCTCGGACCAGGACCAGGCTCGCAACGTTGATGCAGGCGATCAACAACAACAGCGTTGCTCCGCCCAGCAGTACCAGAAGCACTGGCTTGATGTCCCCGGTGATCACTGTGGCGAGCGGAAGCACAATCGCGCCCTGGCCGAGATTCGAGTCGGGATATTGCAGTTCCAACCGTGCCGCAATTGCTTTCATATCCGCATCAGCGGTTGCAACAGAAGCATCGTCATTGAGCCGGCCGACTCCGTTCAGGTCGTGGCAGCTGCGTCTCTGCTCACACCCCGTCGGATCATGAAGAGTCATCCAGAAGTCTGCACGTCCTTTGGGAGCGAACTGAAAATCCGGCGGCAAGACGCCAATGATCGTGTACGTGCCACTATCCACCGTCAAAGATCGGCCAATCACGCTGCGGTCGCCGTTAAAGCGGTTCTGCCATGTTGCGTAGCTCAACAAAGTTGTTCGCGGTTTATCGGGAGCACTCTCGCCCGGATAGAAATCGCGGCCCAATATCGGCTTCACGCCGAGTGTGTGAAAGAAACCATCGCTTACACGCGCTGCGGGCACCGGCTCGGCGCCTGCAGGCGTGGGCAGCAGAATTCCACCTCCCGTCCAGACATCGAGCGATTGGAAGACGCGATTCTGTTTCTTCCAGTCGAGATAATCCTGGTAAGAAAGATTGCAATGAGGGCACGCGGTCGATGTCTCATATACGCCCATCACACGATTCGGATTGCTATAGGGAAGAGGCTTGATAAGCGCACCGTCTACGAATCCGAAGATCGCCACGCTCGCGCCGATGCCCAGCGAAAGTATGGCAATCGCGGTCAGCGCAAATCCCGGATTCTTTCGCAATTGCCGGAACGCAAATTGCAGGTCCTGGATCACCGCCTCAAAGCGAAAGCTGACGACACTCGTGCTGCCGTTCTTAAGCTGTTCTGCATTGCCAAACTGTCGCATTGCCGCGCGCCGCGCATCGGATGGTTTCATGCCGGAGGAGCGTAGCTCCCGCTCCGTCTCAACTCGATGAAACGCCATCTCCTCGTCGAGTTCGCTGCGATAGCGCTTTCGCCAGATCAAAGCTTTAAGTCGTTGAAAAAATCCCGACGCCCAGTCCATAGACACGTCCTCCATGCGATTCATCTTGCTGTCCTCGCAGCAATCGATCGCGTTCTCTATTCCGTTCGCAAAGCTTCCACGGGATCGACAGAAGCTGCTCGCAGCGCTGGCCGCAGACTAGCCGGCAGCACAGGCAGGAGCAGTAAAAGTATGGCAACCGTAAGGATGATTGGATCGTTCGGCTCAACTCCGTAGAGTTGGCTTTGTAGCAATCGAGCCAACAACAGAGTGGCGATAATGCCTCCACAGAGACCAAGCCCTGCGGATATCATCGTGCGCCGTAAAAAGAGCAGGGAAATCTGAGGTCGCGTTGCCCCCAGTGCCATGCGCACGCCAATCTCTCGCTTGCGTTGCGCGACCGAATACGACACCACTCCATAAATCCCGACGCACGCCAGCAGCAGTGCAATCGCCGCAAAGGAAGCTAACAATGCCATATTCAGACGAGGCTGCGCAACAACTTTGTCAAGCAGCTCATCCATCATCTTTACGTTTGCAATGGCTTGTCGCGGATCGGCTCGATGCGCTATGTCGCGAATTTCCCTCGCAAGCTGATCGGCAGGCAGATTGGAGCGCACCACAAATGACCGCTCGACAACGCCCTGATCGTCATCCATCGGGAAATAGACCTCAGGCCCAGGCGCCTGCCGGATAGAGCCCGACGTTCCGCGTATATTGCCAACCACGCCGATAATCTCAAATGATTGAGTGCCTATAATCAGGTGCTTCCCAACGGGATCGCCCGCAGGCAGATATTGCTGCGCCAGAGCCTGGTTCACCAAAACTGGTGTCTGTTGAATGTTGTAATCCCGCGCTTCAAACCCGCGTCCAGCGACAATCTTTGTCTCCACAGCATTGAGATAATCGCCGCCAATATGCCTATCTTCTGCATTGATCGCAGGCTTATCGGGAATGCGTGGAAGCCAGTCGGCGTCGAAGTTGCTGCGCAAATGCCAGTCCGTCGTTGGCAGCGCATCGATCTGCCCAACGGCATTCACTCCCGGCAGTGTCGAAATATCTTGTTGCGTGGTGCTGAAAAATTGGTGAATCTCGGCGGGTTTCGCATTCCATGGCAGGTTCGCCGAAAACGTGAGCACATGCTCCGGATCAAATCCAAACGGCGTCTTCATCAGCTTCCACAGCGACTCCGCCAGCAGGCACGCACCCACCAGCAACATCAACGACAGGCCCACCTGCACAGCGATAAAGACGCTACGCGCACCGGTGCCTGCCGATCCTGCTATGCGCGCCTCACCGCTTTGCAAGGCCCCGGCAAGATCTCTCCGCCGACTCTGCCACACCGGAGCGAGCCCAAAGCCGATTCCCGCAACAATCGACAACGCCAGTGCAAAGCACATCACAGGCCACTGCAAATAGCTTCCGTTTTGTAGAGCGAATATTCCCGGCAGCTTCGCTGTAACAACTCGCACCACCACCAGAGCTCCGGCAACCCCAAGCACTCCGCCAGTCAACGCCAGCAATACGCTCTCAGCAAGCAGTTGGAGCACAATCCGTCCATCCGAAGCTCCCATTGCGCGCCGTAACGCTACCTCGCGTGCGCGCACAGTAGCACGCGATAAAAGCAGATTCGCCACATTGATGCACGCAATCAGTAACAGCGTTGCAGCCGCGAGCAGCAGCACAAGAAGGGCCGGCTTCGCAGAGCCATAGATACTGTCGCGCAATGTTTCGCTCGAGAACCGCCATTCACCATCGGTCGGTGCATATTCCTGCTGCAACTGGTGTCCGATCGTTCCTAACTCGGCTTCCGCCTGTTGCTGCGTCACGCCATCCTTTTGCGTTGCGCCGTTTCTGATCCGTGCATAAACATTGACGAAGCGTGTCCCATCACCTCTGTACCCGCGAAACTGCCCAGGTGCAAAATGCGATGGCCGCCACAGATCAATTCCGCTCGGAATCTGAAAGCTCTGTGGCATCACGCCAACGATCGTAGCTGCCTTCTGATCCAGCAACACAGGTTTGCCGATCACGCTTGCGTCGCCGCCAAACCACTGTTGCCAGGCTCCATAGCTCAACACCACAGCGTCCGGCGCATTCGGCAGGCAGTCGGAATCGCCAAACGTTCTGCCCAGCAACGGCTGCACTCCAAAGAGATTCCAAAACGACCCGCTCGTAGTTGCTGCCTTCGCCGCCAGCGGCATTTGCCCGGCCGGAATCATCGTCGGATGGTCGAAGTAGAAGTAGGCCATGCGCTCAAATGCGTGACTCCTTGCCGCCATATCGAAGTATCGCGGCAGTCCCACTAATCCGCCGTTTGAGCGCCCATGTGCTCTCTGATCCTCAATATGTAAAATTCTGCCTGCATTGCGATACGGTAGATTGCGCAGCAGTGCCTCGTATACAAGCGAATACATCGCCGTAGTCGCTCCGATGCCAAGAGCCAGCGTCACCACCACCGTGATCGCAAACCCCGGCGACCGCAACATCTGCCGCACTGCATATCGCACGTCTCGCCACAGATTCTCTATCCGGAATGACACCATCTCATGGCTCTGTTCTCGCAGCTTCATCTCATTGCCAAACTGCCGCTGCGCCGCGTGGCTCGCCTCCAAACGCGAAAGCCCATCCATTTCCAAATCGCGTTGCGTTTGCTCCCGATGAAACGTCATCTCTTCACGCAATTCGTCATGAAACCGCCTTCTTCCCAACAGCAATGCCAGCTTGCGGAACAGTCGCATCTCCAGCCTCCGCCTACGCTTCCTGATCCTGCAGCACGCGCCCAATCGCGGCGATCATGCGCTCAAACTCAGAGACCTCAAGCCCCAGCTGTTTCCGTCCTTCAATCGTCAGCGTGTAGTAGCGAGCCCGCCGGTTGGTCTCCGTCATCTTCCACTCCGCTTTTACCCATCCCTGCAGCAACAACCGCTGCAGCGCGGGATAAAGTGATCCTTCTTCCACCGTCAGCACATCGTCCGAGATTCGCTTGATGTGCTGCGCAATTCCATACCCATGTAACGGCGCGCGCGTCAGCGTCTTCAAGATCAGCATGTCCAGGGTGCCGGGCAGTAAGTCGGGTTTCTTAGCCATGTTTTGAATATATAGATAAACTATGGATAGAAAGTCAATGGAGAAAATCTCTCCAGTTTTTGCGCACAAAAAAACAGCCAGGCGTAATGCCCGGCTGCTGGCTAAATTTTGCTTTGAATTGCAAGTGTCTGACTGGAGTGGCTACCGGAGCAGATCCTCCAACGCCGCGCTCAGCTCCGTCTTCTCGTCGCGGTACTTCACAATCACCGGAGCGTAGAGGCTCAATCCCCACTCTGCTCCTTTGCCGCGGCTCACCGCTCGCGACCCCGGCACCACCACCGCATTCTCAGGAATAATCAGCGGCAACTCAGCTGTCGCGCGCAATGTCTCGCCCGTCACCAGGTCAAATACTGGCGTGCCCCGCGTCAAAATCGTACCAGCAGCAAGCACCGCCCCTTTGCGTACGATGGTGCCTTCATAGACGCCCGAATTCCCACCAATCAGTGCATCGTCTTCGATGATCACCGGACTGGCATTCACCGGCTCCAGCACGCCGCCAATCTGCGCCGCGGCGCTAAGGTGTACACGTTTGCCGATCTGGGCGCAGCTTCCCACCAGCGCGTGAGAATCCACCAGCGACCCTTCATCCACATAGGCGCCGGTATTGACATACATCGGCGGCACGCAGATCACGCCGCGCGCTACATAAGCCCCAGCCCGCACGCTCGACCCGCCCGCAACAATGCGCACGCCGTCCTCCGGCTTAAACCGCCGTAGCGGAAAGGTGTTTTTATCTATCAGGGAAAGACCCACGCCAGGCAACTCGGTGAGTACCCCAAGCTTGAATCCCAGCAGTATGCCCTGCTTCACCCAGGCATTTACCCGCCATCCCGTCGGACTGGCGGCATCAGGTTCGGCTGAACGCAATTGGCCCTTTTCGAGCGCGTCGCGCAACTCAACAAAGGCCTCTAGCGCTTTGGCTTGCAGTGAAAAATCAGTGGCTAGTTCAGGGTGGGAAAAGAAATGCTCAATGGCTCGCTGCAATGGAGGAACGTTCATCTCCTCCCAAGTTTAACAACTTATGCCGGGCCGTTCGCCTTCGCTCCGGTACATGTTCGGCATCGCGTTGCCGGCGATCCAGCAAAACCACAGACCGTGCAGGCTGGTTCGCAACGACGGTAGGAGTTGCTTTTACGTCCTCCGCTGCAACCGCCCGCTCGGCCTCTTCCTTGCTCATCAGTTGCAGGCGAAAAGCACGTCCATCTTCCAGCGGAACCAATACAACCGGAGCCGATTTGCCGCTCAGCTTGCCACTTGTTCGCTTTGCTTCAAGCCACAGGCTCAAGCGCTGATCGTGAATCACAGGCGAGTCACTCCAGAACGCAGGTTCCAGAGTGCAGACAATGCGGAGATGATCAAGCTCCAGTTCAACAGCTTCGAGCCCGCGAGGAAAATGTTCCTGAACATTCAGCACGCCGATGTGCAGTCCAACGATTCCTCTGCTGTCAGGGTGCTTCTCGTGCGTTCGGACTACCATAATCCACCTCCGGAGAGCCCAAGTGTGGAGTTGATGTCGAGTGAAATGAAGGGAAAATATCGTAACTGGCCGGACTTATCGACCGTCGTCTGTAAGCTGCCCCCAAACAGACTGTATGACTGTTATATACACAAGTAACACGAATTGAGTGTTACTGCGCCTTCAAAAGCAAAGAAAAGGGCGAGAATTTCTCGCCCCTTGAGTACCTTTTTCATACCTTCTAAGCTTTCGTTCGATATCAAACTCTCCAAAATAAGGAATGGAAACGTTACCCTGAAAATCCGACCGGATAAGGCGTTGTTCTTACTTCATTGTGACCGATCGGAATAAGCCGGAAAGCATGTTCGCCCGCGGGCATCAAAGCCAGCGGAGCCGGCTTCGATGCAAGCTTTCCGCTCATTCGTTTTGATTCGAGCCAGCAGACAAGTCGTTCATCGTCGATCTCCGGCTCACCTGCCCAGAACTCTGGTTTGAGATTACATACGATGCGGAGATGATCCAGTTCCAACTCCACAACTGGCACTTCGGGCGGGAAAAACCGCTGCACATTGCCGTCACCCACATGCAACCCCGTCGTCCTTCTGCGCTGATTTGCTACTTGAACGACCATACTCAACCTCTCGGTGCTTCAACTCTGAGAACATTGCACACTGCACAACCCAGCTACAGGACATGGTCCGGGTCGTACTGTCGGGTGAACCAGACTTCGTGCTCCAGACCGGCTTAGCAAGCCAGGAGATCTCACACACTCTCTTGTGAGGACACACGAAACAGAAGAGCCCCTGATCTTCTGCACTCCATTCAACGCCTCACTGCCCCGGTCGCGGAAGCAGGTATTAAGCGTTAACTGGAGTTGCCGTGACTAGAATTGCCGTCGCTTGTATTTACAGCCCCTCGTGTATGGTTACCCCAACATCCTTTGGATGCGGCCATGACACGAAATGGGTACTTGAGTTTTTAGGATTTTGCAGAGCGCGTAATGTCCCGGAGAACCAGCGATGGAAGGGATGTGTGCCCGTTCCTTAAGTAATCATCGGCGCGCCTGCTTGCAGCATGAGCAGACGCCTGAGCGGCCTCTGGTCATGCTGCAAGAAAGAGCTGAAGGTAATCCGTGGGGAACCAAAAAGCCGAAGTAATTCTCAAAACATCCGCATATCGCCCTCAGGCAACGGAGCCTCACGCAACAATCCAAGCTCACCCGCGAGGCGCTCCAGCCGCTGCCGCACCGCCCGGTCCGGCTTTACCAGCGGAAGCCGCACCGTAGCATCGCAACGCCCCATGAGGCTCAGTACCGTCTTCACCGGCCCGGGATTCGACTCCCAGAAGTTGGCGTCGAACAGCCGCATGTATTTGCGCTCGATCTCCCGCGCCAGCGCCCAATCATTCCTGAGCGCCGAGCGCACCATCCGCCCAACCTCTGCCGGAGCCTCATTTGAGGCCACGCTGATCAGCCCGTCAGCTCCTACGCCAATCGCTCCAAGCGCCAGGTTGTCATCACCACAGAAAACCTTAAAATTCCGCGGAGCCCAGTGCGCCAGCGTCGCAATCTGCGGAATCTTCCCGCTCGACTCCTTCACCGCCGTCACATTCTCCAAATCCCCAGCCAGCCGGACCACCGTCTCCGGCTCAAGATTCGTTCCCGTCCGCCCTGGCACGTTGTACAGCACCACCGGCAGCGGATGCACCGTCTCCGCCAGCGCCCGGAAGTGCAGATACTGCCCCTCCTGCGTCGGCTTGTTGTAGTAGGGATTCGCCGACAGCACCGCATCCAGCCCGCGCACCCGCGACAGCTTCTCCGCCAGCCGCACCAATTCGCGCGTCGAGTTATGCGTGCACCCCGCCCACACCGGAACCCGCCCAGCGGCAGCCTCTACCACCGTAGTCACGACAGACAACCATTCGCCCTCATCCAGCGTCGCAGCCTCGCCAGTCGACCCGCAGGCCACCAGAAAGTCGATTCCCGAGTCGATCTGCCAGTTCACCAGCGCCACCAGCGCCCGGTCATCGACCGATCCATCGCTCCGGAAAGGAGTTATCAACGCTGTGCCGCAACCCGTCGTCTGCATGTGTCCAGTTCCTCTTTTACAAGTCTTTCAGTCAGTCCAAGGCTGAGTGTATACCGCTGAGATGGGTCGCGTGTTTAACGCGGGCAGGGAACAAAGCCCGGCTCAACGGTGTCTACCCTACCAGTGTCCCTCAGTCCTCGCTGGCGAAAGCGAATTCGAACAGCAGCCCTTGCATTTGCCGGGGTTGTTGCCTTGCTCTTTGTTCTGGTTCAGTTCCAGCAATACCTGCTCCGCTGGCGCGCCGAGCGTCTGCTCTCCGACATTCGCACAATCCAGATGGGCAAAAGCACCTGGGCCGACGCGCAACAGCTCATGTACCGATGGGGCAAGTGGGGCAGATATGAAGGCACTTGCGCCGCCGAGCGCTGCAGCTATCAGATCGAATTAGACGAGCGATTATCTTCGTCACTCGTTGGCTGCTGCAGAAAACTTCTCGTGATCTACTACATCTTCGGTGGCCGGGATGCGGCGGTGGTAGCACGATTCGATGTGATTCAAGGGCAAATCTGGGCGAAGGATTTTGTGCTTGTGATGGGAGTATTTGAGGGAACGCTACCCGATGATGATCGCGAGTACATGCTTTCTGGCTCCGCAACTACTAGGTGGCGGGTACGCGATTTTCGTTGGCAGAATCCTCGCCACCCCGAGTACGTTGTTGACCGGCCAGATGCATGTACGGGAGGCTGTGAAGAAATCAACGCGCGCTACACACCATTTGCCGATCCTGTCGAAGTCAATCAGTTAATGAGCTTCAGTCTGGACTGCATCACGCGCCTGGTCACGTGTCGCCACCGCGAAGACATCATGCCGAGCGTGTCCAGGCAGATGGCCGAGGAAAAATTGCAGTTTGACGCGGCGTTGAAGGCTGGCTATCGCCCATACGATTGGTGTGTTTCCGATCCTGCTTTCCTTGGAAGAGATCGAGCTAACGTCGCGCTCGCCCGAGTTGTCGCTATTACCCAGAATGAGTATGAAGAAGAAGGCAGGTTTGATCTGCATCTCGAACTGGTAAGTCGCCTCAAACGAGCAAGTTTTTGGAAAGAGGGAACTGTTCGCGAGACCAATGTGTCTAGAGTCATCGTCGATCCTGTTAGGCAGGGTTCTCAGCCGGCGCAGCTCGGCCAGACTCTATTGCTTGCCTTTGAAACGCCTACAATGGCCGAATCGCGTCCCTATCTCGATCTGACCCCTTGCGATCTTCTGCTTCCAACTCCAGAAAATCTCACAGCCGTCAAACGTGGCATCGCAGAAGATTTCTTTCCGGAAGAAAGACTGGTCTGGCCATAGCGAAGGCTCCATAGTTCGTTAGATTTAACTAAGATTGTTCCACCAGTCGATGAATCGAGCACGGCTCCTCCGTGCTCCACGCATACTCCCCATTCGGCTGAGCATCCAGAATCTTCCGGTCCGCATCCTCATCTGGCTTCGACAGCGGCACTAATCCCCGCCAAAGCAGCTTCCACTGCGCCCGCTCTGCAATCACGTCATGGCACTCATCATTCGCATACAGCAGATCGAGCATCCCCGGCCGCGCAGCAAAGCTTAGCTCCATCCGCCTCAGCATCAGCTTCATCACCGCATCGCGAAAAGGATTGAACAGATAAGCCACGCAGGGTCCGGCAGGGAAGTCGAACTCCGTAATATCGGCTTCGACCATCCGTATCGGAGCCCGCGCCTTCCGCGCAGCGCCCCATTTGGCGACGTTCTTCTGTCCAATCGCCACCAGGTCCGGATGCAACTCGATCCCAATCACCTCGCGAAACGGCAGCCGCGAAGCCAGCAGCATCGCCCGTCCCATTCCCGCCCCAATATCGATAAACGTATAATCCTCAAGCGGCGCACGAGGCCTGGTGCGTAGCCACAGATCCAGCAACTGCTCCACCACTGACGGAGCAATGCCGTAATAAGCAGTCGTGTGTTTGTCGTTGCGATGGCCGGTCGTAAGATGCTGCCCCAGCACCAGCCCGCTGGTCTGTACCCCATGCTCTACGTCAAAGGGATGACGTAGAAACCCCTCTCTTACGCGCAGCCCGGGCAAAAGCTTCTTCCGACCCATCTCAGCTTCGCGCCCTTCCCCTGGAATCTGCCTTCCGCAAACACCACCACCGGGGGGCCCCATTCATTCGGCGTACTTTGTCGAATGAGTGGGATACGACTCTCGTCCGCATCCCCACACCTTCCGCTTTTGCCTCCGCCGGCGTCTACACTTGATCGAAGATATCGCGGAAGTCCCAGACACCCTTTTTGCTGCCAACCCACTCCGCAGCCTTCACCGCGCCTTCGGCAAACGCGCGTCGGCTCAGAGCTTCATGGCGCAGTTCAAAGACGTCAGTTTCGCACCGAGCCTTGACCACGTGAATCCCCACATGGTCGCCCTCCCGCTTCGAAGCAATCTCCACATCCGCGTCAGGGCGAACGTCTGTGATCACTTTCTTAAGCGACAAAGCTGTTCCCGACGGAGCATCCAGCTTAGCCGTGTGATGTGTCTCTTCAATGTGGAAGCGGAATCCGTCCAGCTTGGCAAGCTGCCCCGTTAGCCGGAACAGTTCCTGCACACCCTGCGAAAAGTTGCTGCCATAGACCAGCGCGCCCTCTTTGCGAGCGGCCAGGGCCTTCATCTCATCCAGCTTGTCCAGCCAACCCGTCGTGCCCACAACGATACGTCCACCCAGAGCCAGGCATGCGCGCATGTTCTCCACAGCCGCTTCAGGATTGGTGAAGTCAATCGCCACATCAATCTGCGCCAGTGTCGGAGCCGTCAGCGCTCGCGCACCTTGGTTCTCGTGAAAATCCAGCACTCGCACCGAGTGTCCACGCTCTCGCGCCACCTGCGCCACCAGACTTCCGGTTTTCCCCTTGCCCAGTACCAGCATCAACATCAGCGTTCTCCCCAGACCGCATGCCTGAACCGAAGGATGCGTAACTTATTGGACCGATGAAGCCGACTTGCGCGCTTCCACATCGAAGATCTCAGGATCGGGAGTCTGGAAGAACGCCGCATGCAGCGAGCGAATCGCTTCTTCCGCATCTTCCTCTTCGATCATGAAGCTCATGTTGATTTCGCTTGCCCCCTGCGAAATCATGCGTACGTTCACATGCTTCACCGCCGCAAACACCTGTGCGGCAATCCCGTTCTGGCCGCGAATATCTTCACCGACAAGGCACACCAGCGCCTTCTTGCCCTCATACTTCACGTCCGCCAGTTTACCCAAGTCGTCCGCAATCGCCGGCAACTTATCGGTTGAGTCGACCGTGAGAGAAACACTCACTTCGCTGGTCGAAACCATGTCAACAGGGCATTGATGCTTGTCGAAAATATCGAAGATGGCCTTCAGATACCCATGCGTCATCAGCATGCGGCTCGCGACTACATCAATGATCGAGAGCCGCTTCTTCACCGCAATGCTTTTGAACGGGCTCTTGCAATGCGGAGCCAGCGAGATGATCCGCGTGCCTTCGTTTTCAGGATTCTTCGAGTTCAGCACCAGCACCGGAATATTTCGCCGCACCGCTGGCAAGATCGTGGCCGGGTGCAACACCTTCGCACCGAAGTAGGCAAGCTCTGCTGCTTCTTCAAAGCTGATCACCTTCACTCTCAGCGCGTCCGGGCAAATGCGAGGATCAGTCGTCATGATCCCGTTCACATCCGTCCAGATCTCGATCGCCTCCGCATGCATCGCGCCGCCGATGAGTGCGCCCGTGAAATCCGAACCGCCGCGTCCCAGCGTCGTAGTAATGCCCGCCTCATTGCTGCCAATAAATCCGCCCATCACCGGCACGCGTCCCGCATCTGTATGCGGTTTCACATGCTCCGTACATCGCTCCTCGATCAGGTCATCCAACGGAACGGCCTTCTGATACTGAGAGTCCGTGATCACCACTTTTCGCGAATCGACGTGTACAGCATTGATCCCAAGCTCCTGAAACGCCTCTGCGATCATCGCGCTCGACAGCCGCTCACCATAGCTGACAATGAGATCGGAAATACGCGGCGTTAACTCCAGAATCGCCGCCAGCCCGCGCAAAACTTCATCCAGCGCGTCAAATTCGCGTTCCACCCAGTTCTGTAACTCAGCCGTTTTTGCCGAACCCTTCACCAGCGCCGCAGCCGTATCCTTGTGCCGGCTCCGCAACCGCGCGCTGATGCCCAGCGCTCCCACGCGGTCGCCACGGCTCGCCGCAGCCGCGCAAGCCAGCAACTGATCCGTCACCTTAGCCATCGCAGAAACCACAACCACGGGCTTTTTCCCGGCTGCGACTCTTCCCGCGACAATGTTAGCGGTTCGTGAAATGGCCGCCGGATCTTCCACCGACGTGCCGCCGAACTTCATCACTACCAGGCTCATCCAGCGTTCCTATCGTCTTAACCGCAACCAAAGACTCGTTCCCGCACGCCCGGAATCACAGGCACACCGGGACTCACCAAACTCACTTGCCTCACGATCAGGCGCGTGCGGCCGCTTCCGCCACCGGCTCCAGCTTGCCTAGGCTCAGCAGCAGCTCAGCATTCACAATGGCTGCTCCCGCAGCCCCGCGAATCGTGTTGTGCGAGAGCACCGTTAACTTCCAGTCGAGCAATCCGCAAGGCCGCAGGCGGCCCACTGAGGCAGCCATGCCGCGTCCGCGGTTCTTGTCCAGCCGCGGCTGCGGGCGATCCTCCGCCGCAATCCACTCCACCGGCTGCTCCGGAGCCGTCGGCAGATGCTGTCCTGCGAGTGGCTTGAACTCAGCCCACGCCTCCAGCAGATCTTCCTTCGTCGCCGGTCTGCCAAGCTTATTGCCCAGCTTGATCGAAACCGACTCCGTATGCCCATCCTCGACAGCCACACGGTTGCAGTGCGCGCTCATCCGCGCTGCCAATGGCGCAATGTGTTCGCCGTCCAGGCTGCCGAGCAGCTTCAGAGTTTCCTCTTCCATCTTTTGCTCTTCGTTCTTGATGTAGGGAACGACATTACCCAGAATGTCCATCGACGGCACGCCCGGATATCCCGCGCCGCTCACCGCCTGCATCGTTGTCACAAAGATCTGTTCGATGCCAAAGCGCTCCTCGATCGGCTTCAGCGCCAGCACCAGCCCAATCGCCGAGCAGTTCGGATTCGTCACAATATAGCCACCCGACTCCTTCCGCCACTCCTGATCCTCGATCAGGTGCAGATGATCCGCATTCACTTCCGGAATCACCAGCGGCACATTCGGATGCATCCGGAACGCGCTCGAATTCGACACCACAGCGCAGCCAGCCGCTGCAAACTTCGGCTCCAGCTCGCGGGCAATGTCCGCATCCAGCGCCGCAAAGATAATCTTCGGCGCACCAGCCCCGTCTTTCGAGTAAGGCTCGGCCGGCGAAATCGTCATCTTGGCGATGCGCTCAGGGCACGGCGTGTCGAGACGCCATTTGGCTGCTTCTTCATAGCGCTTGCCGCTCGAGCGGTCGCTCGCCGCAAGCCACGTAATCTTGAACCACGGATGGTTTTCAAGAAGCTGGATAAACCGCTGGCCGACCATTCCGGTCGCGCCAAGGATGCCGATTTCATGCTGATTTTGCATAATGTTGAACCCTCCAGTGTACAGGAGAGCGAGGGTTCAAGATGAGATACAACGCCCGATAAGTATCGGAATCCGCCAACAGCAACGCGATAAAGCAGGGAAGTCCCGCATTGGAATCGTTGCCACCGCCGTGCAAAATTTTGCGTAAGAAACGCTTTGACTCAGTACGCATTTTGCGATGGCACAGCTTTACAGGCTGCGGAAAACTCATGAGATGGTTTGCTTTGAAAGGGCACGACTTCAGTCGCGCCTCTAAATTCAATAAAGTCGATGGGCTTTAGCCCCTGAGGGATGCTGTCTCTTCGGCTGACAGCTTAATCAGAGCTTCGTTAGGGACTCAGTTCTTCCGCTTACCCTCGCGCGTCAGCAACTGCTCCAGCTCTTCCTTGAACTCGCGCACATCCTTAAAGTCCCGGTACACACTGGCAAAGCGGATATAGGCCACCGTATCCAGCGTCTTCAGTTCATCCATGATTCGCGTACCAATCTCAGCCGTGCTTCGTTCCCGCTCCGGAGCATCCATCAGATAGCTCTCCGTCGCATCCACAATTGCCTCAAGCTGGCTGGCCGAAACCGGCCTCTTCTCACACGCACGCAGCAACCCGCTCAGCACCTTGTGACGCTCAAACTTCTCCCTGCGGCCATCTTTCTTGACCACCATGTACGGGATCTCATCGATGCGCTCGTAGGTCGTGAAGCGCCGCTCGCACTTTTCGCACTCCCGCCGTCGCCGAATCGAATCCGCTTCTTTGCTCTCGCGGCTGTCAACCACCCGGTCCTGGGTAAACCCGCAGTAAGGACACTTCATCTTGCAGCCATTCTATTCATTACGCGGAGTTTCGTCTCTGCGTGCCCGCAACGCGGAGCATGAGCAATTACGCTTCTTCAACGGCCGGCGAAGGATCGGTACGCGCCTCGACATCCTCAGCCGCGTGCTCGCTCTCCGTAGCAACCTTGCGCAGGTTCACGTTCTCAAACTGCGCCCAGATCAACCCCACCGGGACAATGCCCAGGAAGGTCACCGCCAGCAGCATCACCGCGCAGGCAGTAGACGCCTCGATAGACGAGCCAAGAATGCCCGCGAGCGCCGCCGCCACCGCCGCAATCTGCGTAAACCATCCCAACACCGGCAATTGGAAAATACTGGCGCCTCCGCTGACGATCATCAGCAGAACGCACTTGGAAGGATCGATTCCGGCCAGTTGCGGGCTCGCTTGGAACGACTGGCAGGTTACAAAGTACGCTACCGTGATCAGCCCCCACATCGCCAGCGAAAGTGCGGCAGTGATAAGGAAATCCGACCACGACCGCATCGTGTCCAGGCCCGAGCGGAAAGTTCGGATATTCTCGCCGATTGCCACGCCCAGCTTTTTTGAAAAAATACCGAAGGTCCGTTCGCAGAAGCTGGCGAAGACTCCGCCACCGATGCGCACCGCTGCCAGAAACGCCACGCCCAACGCCGTCAGCACTATTCCGCCGAAACGTGCAGCCAGTGGCATCAGGTGAGGAAAACGCGTAGCAAGCGAAGCCATCATCTTCGAGTGGCTCATCGCGCGCAGCATCTCGTCCTGCGGCACCCAGAGCATCGCAATCGAAAAGATCAGCGCCATTGACCCGCTATCAAAGAGCCGTTCAACGATATAGACGGCCACCTGCGAACTGATAGGCAAGGAAGTCTTTTTCGAAGTCAGATACGGTCGCACCAGATCGGCTACACGGCCAATCAGTGCCACCGAGGTAAATCCGATGACCTGTGTTCCCACCAGCGAAAAGAGCGGCACGCGTTTGTTGTGACGGATCAGCATCGCCCAGCGCACGCCCCGAAAAACGTAGCCCAGATAGATGCATCCAAGACCAATCGCAATCTTCGTCCAGTTGACTTGTCTCAGTTGTTCACGCAGCAGCGCAAAATTGAAGCCGACATGTCGGTAGGCCCAAATGCCAAAACCGATCAACGCCACAAAAACGACAATGCTGATGATTAGCTTCTTCGATTTCACCGCGATCCCATCTCAATGCCGCTAACATTCATGCGACGCGCCGCCAGCCGCCGGTTAAACTCCCGCACCACCCGCGCCACATATGCCCGCGTCTCGTGATACGGCGGAATTCCGTGATACCGGTCCACAGCTTCTGGCCCTGCGTTGTAAGCCGCCAACGCCAGCGGAATATTGTCGTGGTAGCGCGTCAGCAGCCCATCCAGATAGGCCGTACCTCCACGCACATTGTCTTCAGCCGAGAAACTGTTTTCTACGCCTAGTTGCTGCGCTGTTGCAGGCATCAACTGCATCAGCCCCCGTGCTCCCGTGCGGCTCACAGCGCGTGTATGCCCGTCGCTCTCAGCCTTTACCACGCTCGCCAGCAGATCCGCATCCACGTTATGCTCCGCCCCCGCCTTTGACAGGATCGGATGCAGATCCGCAGCATTCAACCGCTCAGGCTCGTAAGCAGGAGCAACAGGGACGCTCTTCAGCGGCCCAGCCGGCTTCGCGACAGCAGGCATCGTTCCCAACGGTAGATCGGCCACCGTCTCCACATTCGCTACCGAACCCGCGTCTACTTCGAAATAGTCTGTCCCCTGCCGTTCCAGAAACACGCGCATCCGTCCGTCCGCCACCGTGTAATGGTCGCAGACCACATCAAACCCATTACGGAAAGTAATACGCTCAGCCGCCCGCGCCGCGTTAGGCAAGCTGGCAAATAGCGTCAACACTAACCCCGTTACCCGACCGGCCCGGAGCGCAGATCTCGCGCATTTCATATGTAAATCCAGCAGCATAGCGGCTCGTGTCATCCAAGAGTAGCAGAGCTTTGCGTAGCAATCGCCTTTTCCAGCATCACCGCCACGCCGTCCTGAGAGTTTGGCGGGGCAATCGTCCATCCACGCTCGGGAGCCATCGCCCGCAACTCCTCCGTCGCATTGCCCATAAGCACGCCCACCCCTGCCCAGTCCAGCATTGCCTCATCATTCCAGTTATCGCCAATTGCCATTGTTTCTTCGCGGGCAATTCCCAGCCGCTTCGCCAGCCTCTCCAGTGCATATCGCTTCGAAACTCCCTTCGGCAGCAGGTCCAGAATCGATAGATCGCTCCCCGGATACGCCGTCCGCACACACTCAAATTGTTCAGTCCACTCGCTTTCAGCCAGCAGCCGCTCAGCCTCAGCCATCTCGGCAATCGTCCCCGCCGCCATACCCTGAATCAGGTCCACATCATCGCCCAGCGCATTCTCAATCGGGTTCACTTCCTGAATCGCCGTCTGGTTCGCCTCAACCCACTTCGACAGTCGTCCCGTCACCATTACCAGGTCTTCCACGATCAGGTCCGGCTTCTCCGTCTTATCCAGCGTGAAGACCAGCAGCCCGATCCCCCGCAAAATCCCGCAAAGCCCTCGCGCAATCCTCGGCTCCAGCCGCGTGCTGTCAATCCGCTCTCCTGAAAAACTTCGCGTCACAGCACCATTCGACGTAATCAGAGGTGCATCCGCTCGCAATCCCACCCCAGTCAGCAGCGGAGCCGTAAAAGCCTGCCGCCTGCCCGTAGCAATCGCCACCACAATTCCGGCATCCTGCGCCTCGCGCAAGGCCCGCTGATTCCGTTCGCTCACCACCGTCGAAAAATCCGGCAGCAGCGTGCCATCCATGTCAATTGCAACTAGCCGTACCGGGCGCACAAGCCCTTCGCTCGCCTGTGCAGGGGGAAGTAAAGAAGATGCCATATACCTTAAGTTTACCTGTCCGTGAATTAGCCGGGATGAACTCCATATAAAGAACCGCCGCCGTCTTCTCAAAAAATCTCATCCAATACAAGCATCCTGATAAAAATCAAACAGATACAAGCCATCCAATCCGGAGGTATATCCTCAAATCGTGCTCCGTGTCTGCCAGCAGTGCCACACCGAAATCGCCGATACCGCCCTCGCCAATTGCCCGGGCTGCGGCGGCAATCTCGTCACCCATCCCGGGCCAAATCTCGATGATCCCGGTCTACCCCCCCGCGAGACCGATCATCGCGGCATTCTTCTGCCACGACGCCATCCCGTCGGCGGCGTCATCACACCCCGCTGACGCATTTTCCGAATTTGTGTAGACCGAAGCCGCGACACTTAAGTGGATTTTTCCTTAAGAAAAATCCATCTGCTAACACTTTCGTAAAGTTCACAGTAATTCGGAAAATGCCTTAATCCCATTCCTCCCAATACTTACGCCCACGCCAGCGTCCATTCCCGGACAAAGCAGTCCGTCCACGGGCATTCCATCACCCACGCCTGAAACCTGCCGGGTCTTTAAGTCATCTATTTGTTATCGGTTGCGTCCAACTTACTGATTGGCACGCCACGTGTAATTGAAATGGCGTGGCCGGTATCCTCTCCGGCTGCCAAGGATCAAATGAAATGCGTTTTCTAGCTTCTTCTTTTGCTGAACGGCTCCGCAGACACCGTCGCGTTACGACGACTGCGGCTGTCTTTGTTTTTCTCTTATTGTCTTCATGGATTGCGTCGCCACGTCAGACCAAAGAAGCTGGCCGCACCTTGCTTTGCTCTGCCAAGGGTAATCTTTCTTGTGATCGCACTCTTACTAAGGGCATGTTTGACCCCCATCGTCACGTAGTCCCTGTGGACCGCATCGTCACCGGGGCTCTTCGACTGGCCTCATCGCTTTAAGCCCTCCCCATCAAAAAATTGGGCCGGTGATCTCTTTAGTCACCGGCCCAAAGTCATTTCAGAGAACCATCAGGATGTTGCCGCTTCCTATTTGGACCCACTTCCGGCAGCAGCACCTCCACCCTTCGACAGGCTGCGGACGTAAATCACCAGATTCCATATATCGTCGTCTTTCGCGCGTGCTGGTTCCTCAGGCGGCATCTTGTCCTTGCCTTTGCGGATGACGTCAAAAATCACTGCGTCACTCTGATCTGCCAGCGACTTCGGATCGGTCAGATCACTCAGCGTTAACTGCATGTCCTTCGCCAGGTCGGTCTTACCGTCACCCGATTCTCCATGGCACAGAGCGCAGTCCATGTTGTACAGCTTCTTAGCCTTGGCCTGTGACTCAGCTGTGGCTTTGACAGGGTTGCCCTGGCCCGTCACTCCAGTCGCAGACGGTTCGGAAGGTTGCCAAGCGGCACTGCCAGGGTTGATGGCAGGCGCGGCTCCGAACAGGATCACCGAAGCAGCGAGCAGCAGAGATTTGACCATAGCGGCCTCCTCAGTTCACGGTGTCGCAACAGAGGCATCGTTGAGCTGATTGATTTTTTCAGCACGAATTATAGGCCGATTTTGCTCACTGTAAAGGTGGTTCGCACCACAACCGGAAACACCCCTGCCAGCGAACGGTAAGAATTTTCATTTCAGGACGTTGCCGCTGTTCAGATCAAGCAGCCTTATTCGTATCGGAGCGCTTCGGCTGGTAAGATCTTTGCCGCCGTGGACGAGGGATAAAGCGTAGCCAGCAGCGATATCCCAATCGACGCTGCTGCCACCAGCACGCCATCCCTCCATGCCGGGGCAAACGGCAGCGTGTCGATGCTGTAAACGTCGCCCGACAGAGGTATGTGATAGTGCGCGCCAGCCCAGCACCCGATATAGCCCAGCACCAGTCCCGCCGCGGTTCCCAACAGGCTGATCAGCAGCCCTTGCAGCAGAAAGATTCGCCGTACCTGCCCCGACTCCACGCCAAAGCTCATCAGTACCGCAATATCTCGTGTCTTCTCCATCACCATCATGGTCAGCGCAATCAGGATATTCAGCGCCGCCACCACCACAATCAGCCCAATGATGATGAAGGTCACAACCCTCTCAAGCGCCAGCGCGTGAAACAGCGCCTTGTTTTCTTCCATCCAGTTGTTCGTATCGAAACCTTTGCCCGCCGCCTGCGCAATCTCCTTGCCAATTACGTCTGCATGGTACATGTCATCGACTTTGAAGCTGATCATCGTGATCAGGTCCGGCTCCGAAAATAGCTTCTGCGCATCTGACAGCCGCACAAATGCCATCGCCGAGTCGTACTGATAGAACCCCGAATGAAAGACTCCTGCCACATGAAATGGCCACGAGCAGGGCATCACGCCAATCGGTGTCATTTGGCATTGGGGACTGGTGATGAGCACGGTGTCGCCTGTCGTCACTCCTAGCGTCTCTGCAAGGTCGCTTCCGAGCACAATCGGCGGATGCTCGCCCGTCGTCGATCCCACTGTGCTCGCGCCAGGCGCCAGCTCCTTCGTCGATCCCGAAGTGAGCTTATCCAGTAGATCGCTGACGGTCCGCTCTTCCGCAGGAATCACTGCTTTCAGCAGCGAGAATCCAGCCCGCGGACCATTCGAAACCATCACTTGCTCATACATCGAGGGCGCAGCCGCCGTCACATGCGGCAACCCGCGCAGTCGATCCAGCAACGGCCTCCAATCGCGAATGCCATCCGCCTTCGTGCGCATCAGCATCACATGCGCAGTGCTGCCCAGCAGCTTGTCCTGCAGGTCGCGCTGCATCCCGTTCGACACCGCCATGGCAATCACCAGCGCCGCTACTCCCGCAGCTACGCCGCCAACGGAGATCAGCGTCACCAGCCCCACGACAGCTTGCCGCCGCTTCGCGCGCAGGTAGCGCGCCGCGATGAAGAGCTCAAATCTAAAGGGCATCGCCATGGCCGCCTGCTATCGCGAACCTGCCGGAACCATTACCTTGGCAGTCGCCATGTTGTCATGCCGGTCATACGCGCGCACCGTAATCAGGTGCTCCACTCCCGCAGCGTCATCGCTGTCATTGCTGCCCGGTACCGGTGCTTTGAACTCATAATGCTCTTCTTTCGAATCCGAAAGCTGGCCCACCGGATCGATGTACTGCCACGGTCCCGCATCCACCGAATACTCCGCATGGCTGATCGGCGACATCGCATCATGTGCGTCAAAACTCACCGCAATCGTAGCCTTGCATACGTTCTTGCCACAGTCGGTAGTCTTCTCCGCCGCTCCAGCCTTCAGCGCCGTAATTTCCGGCGGAGTCGTATCCAGCTCAAACCGGTCGCTGATCTTATCTCCCGTCAGCGCCTGTCCCGGCGCATGTGAAGGAGCATCTGTAGCCACCACCTTGATCCTGTATCCGCCATCCGGAAAATCCGATCCGTCGAAGCTGTACACCTTATCTGTCAGCTTCTTCTTGAGCGGTCTCCACACATGTTCGCCATCGCCCATCAGGTACAGGTTGAACACCAGATCGTCACCATCATCGTCATGCGCCGCCCAGCGCACCGTAACAGCTGTCCGGTCCTTCTGCGCCTGCATCGGCGCGGCATTGCTATTGTTACCGTCATAGTTGATGACGCCCGAATTCGCCTGCTGGCTCGGAAACGCAATCTGCACAGTCGGCGGCTGCCCACCCGGCTGTCCCTGCGGAACCACCCGCGCACCCGGCACCACGACCATCTCATCCACCACAGGCGCTGAGTTCACCGGCAAAAAATTCACGCCCACGCCGCTTACCGCGCCACCTGGCTCCAACTCAGCCTTCCACTGCAGATACCGCCCTGCTGGCGATCCGACTTTGCCCGCCTGCAACGGTTGCCAATCGCTCCATCCCCAGTCCTTCTCATTCCGCGCCGGCTGTTCCACATTCCCTGACCGCGTCCAGATCTGGTATCCATGCGATTCCGGATCGACCTCGACCCGACCCCACCGCGTCATTGCGCTCGCATCTAGCACATCGCTCGCATAGGTATGTTCCGCCGCAGCCCCGGCCGTGCTCGCGGTATTCAGCCGATAGACCTTGCCCGTATTCCCAGTTCCGATCAGCCATCCACCATCGGCCTGGGTCAGCGCCACCACAAGCTGCGCACCCAGATGCGCAACATCGCTGAAGCTCCCGTCCTTGTGAATCCGGAATATGCGCCCACGATTGCCGGTCACGGCAAGTAGATCATTGCCATCCGTTGCAAGCTGGTACACTACCTCATCCTTGCCCGACCACAACTTGCGCGGCGCCTCATTCGGAGTCAGCGCGTAAATCTCTGTTCCTTCGGGCAGCGCCGTGCTCGCATTCGCAGCTTGCATCGACCCGGGCTGCACAAAGCTGATCGTGATCCCGATTCCCGCCTGCACCGGCAACTGCGGCAGCGGATTGTGGCTCTTGTCTCCCACATCCGCCGCATAAATCGTCCCATCCGCACCCACTGCCAGCGCAGTAATTTCACGCCTCGGAGCACTGTACAGCACATATCCCTTGCCCTCAGGACTGATCCGGTAAACAAGCCCCGATCCATCCGTGCCGGCAATCAGATTTCCATCTTTATCCCACGCCAGCGAACGAACATGCTGCTCATCGCAGTGAAAGAACGGCTGCGGATTCTGTTCATTTTTCGCACTCTGCGCCACATCGATCCGATAGACAGTCGCCGGCCCACCCGTTGCTACATATAACCGGCCTGCTCTATCGAATGTCAGATCCCAGATGTAGTGCGACTTGCTTTCCTTCGCACCATCCTTACCCTTATCGCCGTCCTTCGCTTCCGAATCCGCGTTGCCCAGATCGAAAACCACTTCGGCACTCGATTCGTTCTCCGGCGAGACAGCGTCGGCCTTTAGCCGGTACACCTTTCCATCCGGCATCGTCGCGGCATACAGCGCTCCATCCGGACCCACCTTCAGCGCCTGCACCGCCAGCGCCTTCGTCTCAAAGATCTTCGTACTTTTTCCATCGCGTCCAATGCGCAGCACCGTCGCTGGAGTACCAGTCGCCGCGTAAACCTCGCCGTTCTTGCCTTCAGCCACTGCCCACACAAAACTCGACGGTGTCGTCGCTACTTCCTTTGCTTCCGGGCCACGCAACAACCGTCCTTCGCTTGTAATCTCCACACCCTGCGGCGTGCCCTTTTCAAACTCCTCATAGTGCGACTGCGTCCACAGATGAGTTCCTTGAGCGAAGCTCACAGCAGGCGCCGCACAAACCAGCGCGTACAAGAGCAGGGAAGCAGTTCGAACCGGAAGCAGAGGGCGCTGCCGAAGGCAGAAGGGAAGACTGAAATTCATGCTGTCGCTGAGTTTACTAGAGTTGTGGCTCTCGCCGTTGATTTGTAGAAGACGCGCAACCACTCGCGAAAACCAGCTTCGAATTGGAAATGTGAACCACCAGTGATTTTGCAATCAGTGTGTCCCGCCCCCGGACTCCACATGCAGCGTAAGGATCTGCTGTCCGTTCAGCACGCCCCCAGCCGGAGCGTCCGCCGCAACATCCACCGACTCCCCAAACAGTTGTGTGTCATCCCCATTTCGCTGCGGCTCGAAGCTGTTCGCCATCGACAGTGGCAGTCCGCTCAGCGTCACCCCGTCCACACTCGCCTCCGTTTCCGGCAGCAATAGGCTTACGTAGATGTGGTCGGCCTGGTGCATCTCATGCAGCCGTGCCGCCACAGCCGCCTCGCTTGACGAAGCATTTGTCTTCCGAATCTGATCCAGCGTCCGGTCCAGCGTCACGCCGCCACCCACAACCAGCCGCACCGTTCCCGGCGTCAACCGTGCAGGAATAGTGAAGGGAATCCGCACATTGCGCTCCGGCTGCTGCCACGGCCGTAACGTCGCTTCCACCTCAACCGTGTCACCTGCATGGACAATATTCGACGAGACCAGCCGTACACTTTCCAACTCTGTCCGCATATCCTGCGGAATCGTCTCCACATGCAGATGAATGCTGCGAATCGGCCCGCGCCGCCCCGGATTGGCATACAGCCGGTTGAACCCATCGGCCACGCCCAACGCCGCAGCCAGTTGCGACGCCATCGTCTCGCCGGGAGTTCCCCACGAACTCACCGGCACCGCTCCCAGCCCATCCGCCTCCACCTCGCCCGTTACGTGGTAGCTGTCGTCCGCCGTGCTCTCGTTGTTCTCCAGCAATATCTGGTACAGGGAAACCAGCACCGCCTGCGGCGTCAGCGAAGGCAGATCCAGCACCTCCACATGACTCACTTCTGTCTTACCCCGATCCGTCACCGAGATAGAAACCGGAATCATATGCGCCGAAACTCCAAACTCGCCGCGAATTGCCGCGCTTCTGTCCTCCGTAAACGCGCCGATCACGTTGCCCGTATTCACAATCTTGAACGAGTTCAGCGGCGAAGCCAGTGTCGTCACCACCTCCGTCGTTGTCATCGGTAGCGAAACCGTTCCCGACTGCATAATCGGGTGCCCGCACGCCAGCAACTGCTCCGGATCCACATACGTCACCGTGCACGTCGCCGCAATCTCTAGATCGCCCCGCACCAATTGCAGGCTCACCGCCGAGCCCGGCACAATCGGCCCAAAATCTGTTCCCGTCTCTCCCGTTGAATGAGCTGGCTGTTGCTGTACAGGCTTGTCATCCCCGCTATCGCTCCCAGCCATTCCCCCAGCCGAAATCACATCCAGCCCAGTTCCCGCCAGCCGCTGCTTCCACAGCCGTACCGCCTCCGGCTGAAATCCGCTCATCAGCAGCGGAGTCTCCATCGCCGCAAAGGTGTAACCCGAACCCGCATCGAAAGCGGCTGCCGAATCGCTTTGCGCCCCATCAGTCAGCGACTCCGGCTTCGCAGCCACACCTGCCAGCATCATCCCATTACGCTCCGGCAGATCGCGCACCTGCATCATCTGCTCAATCGGCGTAATTCCCGCAATCGGCTCCTTCGTGAACTGCCCAATCCGGTACGACAGTGCTCCCGCCAGCTTCCCGTCGATATACACAGGACTGCCGCTCATTCCAGCCACCACTCCGGTAAACTCCGGCTTCTCGCCGCGCAGCCGAGCCAGAATCAGATCCTGCTTCGGTCCCCGTGCTCCATGCAGCACGCCCAGAATCTCCACCTGCATCGGCTCCGGCTTCGTCCCCTCAAACACCGTCCATGCCGTTCCCATCTGCCCCCGATGAATCTGGCTCAGCGGGAAAAATCCCACACTCGACGGCGGCGGACCCACCTCGGCATCCTTAGCCACATTCGCCGCAGGCGCGCCCCAGGCCATTTGCGTAACAGCAAACGCGCACACGAAAATTCCGGTCAGTCTGGTTCTCTTCAACCAATTACACACGTCTACCACTTTAGACGGTGCGGCAGCGCATTGGCTCAAGTTCGCGCGCATCTCTTTCCCGCTGGAAGGCCAGGTTTGGTCCATGAGTTCGCCGCGATTGGCGTTCCAGCCGGTCAAACTCGTAAGCTTGTCTTCTGAACGAGGTTGTCATGTCCAGGATTCCTGCCCCTCAGCGCCCGCTCTCCAGCTTCCTTCCAATCGCTGCTGCTCTAGTCTGCTTTGCCGTAGCCTCCGCCTTTGCCCACGCGCAATCGACGCCGGCTACTCCGCAGCAGCCGCAACAGCCTGACACCGCGACCCCGGCCGACGGCGGTCCCAGTGGCGACAACGGCCCGATGGTCATGCCCAAGAAAAAGGTGGATACCGAAGACACCCCACCTCCGGCTCCCATCGCCCCCAAGATCAAGAATCCCGACAACATGCCCCAGACCTCCATCCACGTCGATGTCCCGGAAGTCACCGTGGACGTAGGCGTCCTGCTGCAGAAGACCCATCAGTTTGTTCCCGGTCTCAAGAAGGCGAATTTTAAGGTCTTTGAAGACGGCAAAGAGCAGCAGATCATCTCCATGCACCCATTCCAGGCCCCCATCACGGTGCTCATGATCTGCGAGTTCGCCTCGACTAATTACCGCTTCGTCTATGACATGCGCAACGCCGCCTGGGTATTCACCCAGCACCTCATGCCGCAGGACTACGTCGCGCTCATGACCTTCGACCTGCACACGCAGATCGTTACCGACTTCACTCAGGACAAGAACCAGATCCTGCAGGACGTCAACCAGATGCGGATTCCCGGCTTCTCCGAAACCGATGTTTTCGATGCCCTCTATGAAGGTCTCGATCGACTGAGCCGCATTGAAGGCCAGAAATACATCGTTCTTATCGCCTCAGGCCGCGACACTTTTTCGAAAATCACTCTTGACAAAGTGATGGACAAGATTAAGAAAACCCCGGACACCACTATCTTCACCATCTCTACCGGCGCAGTCGCTCAAATCATGATGGAAGCGCGTGGTGGCGGAGGCATGGGCGCGCAGATCCGGGAGATGGACTATCTGCAGGCCAACAATCAAATGCAGACCTGGGCGCGCATGACCGGCGGCATGAATTTCGCTCCCCGCTTCATCGGCGAGCTTCCCGACGATTTCAATGCCATCAACCAGTCCATCCGCTCCAAATATGAGCTCGTCTACCACCCCACCAACAGCAAGCAGGACGGCAGCTTCCGAAAGCTCCAGGTAGAGCTGGTCGATGACGAAGGCCATCCCCTGCAGTTACAGGACGAGAAACACAAGCCGCTGAAATATGAGCTCATCTACCGCAACGGCTATCGCGCCAAGCCTGAGGTCGAATAGAAAACGCGGCAGCGCCGGAAATCGCAGGCGTTTTCAGCACATAAAACGGCCCGGCCATGGCAGCCGGGCTGTTTTATGTACAGGCAACAAAACTATCCAAACAACGCCTTATAACCAAACCACAGGTAATAACCGATGACCGCGAGCGTCATAACGCCCGCTGCAATCATGCTGGCCCGAATAACAGGCTCAATGCGATTGCATTTCGCAACAATCTCCGTTTGCACCGCCTTTTCATGGGCAAATGCATCATCCAGAAATATTTGACCCTCTTCATCGCGACAGAGGGCAGTACGATACGCATAGAGCAGGCCCGCGACAATGACCACGGCTGCCCAAACAATCCAGAGAGTGAGACTTACGTTGGTGACCATGTTGTACCTCCTCCTTCGGGAACCCGAATAACTAAACCAAGCCTGAATTCGGTCCGGCATGCCTGCGAAACCGCCAACTCACTAGGCGACTTCGCGGTCTCGCGGGTAGAGGGGCCGCTTACTGCTCATCTCTCATGCCGGGGTCGGTATCGTGAATCTCGGTTTTGCCAACCGAGCCTTCCACATCCGCCGTTTCTTCAGACTTCCCTGTACCGGCTTGAGAAGCGCGTAAACAATATAGCTCTAATTTGCCATATATGCCCGTATTCGTTCGTGACCTGAGTCACTTTCGTTACGATCCGGCGCATCCCTCATCGCGGGAAATCCAATCTATTTTCCAGTATCTTGCTTATTCTGCGTTGAAACCGATTCGGCTCTACATCATCCAATAAGAAGAAATCGGACCAAATCGCTCTTGTTTCAATCAGCACACTCGCAGTACAGTTAAATGAGAGAGTTTTGGCAGAAGTTTACTCAGGGAGAAGCACACATATGGCAACCGCAACCAATGCAATCACGGGGGACGTTCAAACCGCTCCGGTAGCGCCTGCAAAGCCGCAGCCTCTTAACCTGACCCCGTCGGCAATCGCCAAAGTGCGCGAGATCATGGCCACCCAGGATCCGATCCCGGCAGGCCTCCGCGTTGGTGTCGTCGGCGGCGGCTGTTCTGGATTCCAGTACTCCATGGCCTTCGAGAATCAGGCCGGAATGATGGATAAGGTCTTCACCTTCGATGGCCTCAAGGTCTTCATCGATTCCACCTCGCTCATGTACCTGAATAGCTGCACCGTGGACTACGTCGAAACCTTCGAAGCCGCCGGCTTCAAGTTCGACAATCCCAACGTCAAGAGCACCTGCGGTTGCGGTTCCTCCTTCAGCGTCTAATCGCCCGCTGTTGAATTCGCCTACACAAAAAGCCCGCTTTAGCGGGCTTTTTGCTTTGCCTGTAAATTCATGAAATCAAGTGGTCAAACCGCTTATTGAGGTGTAGTCGTGCTCTGCGGAGTGGTGGGTGTGGTCGGTGTAGTAGTCGTAGAGCCATTGTTTCCAGAAAGTCCATTCTGATTCGAAAATCCACTCTGACCAGTCGAATTTCCTGTCGCCGCGGCCCCTTGCTGGCCCAGGTTGTTCATCATCATCACCTGATCCGCCATCGGGTCATACCAGAACTCCCACTCGTTAAAGTGAGTCTTCTTTTTCCAGACCAGAATGCTCGGCTTGGGGCTCACGCTCTCTACACCAATAATTCCCAACCCACCCACCGTCAGGGGATTCGTATTGCCCGACGAGCTGGAACTGCCAAATCCACTCGAAGAAGAACCACCACCCGACGAACCAGTCGCGGAGGTACCGCTGCTGCTAGAGCCAGAACTGTCGCTCGATCCAGAACTGGTTCCCGTAGTTCCGTTGGCTCCGTTCGTTCCTGAGCTTGAATCAGTACCACCCGTTGGCGTACTTCCCGTAAGCTGGCTTCCACCAAACAATGGCCCGCCAGTTGTTCCAGAGCTTCCATTCGCTCCGGACAGACCTCCCGGACCCATGGCCGTCGTACCGCTAGGTCCAACGCCAGCCACCGTTGAGCCCCCAGCGCCGCTGATTGGCTGGCCAAAAAAACCGTACGATGGCGTTTTGTTCTCACCAAAATGAATCAGGTGCCAGTCGTCCTTACCGGTCATCGGGTCTTTGTACCGCTTCCGCAGGAACCGGATCTCATTCGTCTTCACAAGCGCATCCATGGTTGGCGGATACGCGCCAAACCGCTTGTAATACAACTTGATCGCGCGGATGTACTGCTTACCCCGGTGGATCAGCTCTACTTCGCGGTCCCGCTGGATATCGGCTGCCATCTTCGGCGCCGCGGCCGAAAGCGTAATCAACACCATGACCACCAGAAACAGCACGGCGATCAGTGTATATCCACCCTCGCGCGAGAAGATCTGTTTACCCCGTTCCTTTCGCGGGAAAGGTCTCGATTTATGACGGGGTTGCTCCATTATTTCCTCAGTTCGATACCAGCGGAATCGTTTGTGTGTTGTTGTAGCTCAGATCTGTAACCTGCGCGGAGTGAAGATCGACCGAAACCACTTTGTAGCGGTGATTCACAATGTCTCCCGCAAACGCCTCGAAGACATCGTCTCCATGTAGAAAGAACGCTGCCCGCTGCCCGTCATGCTTCGCGGCGTAACCGAAATATCTGAGATCGATCTGCGGCGGCGGCGGTGGTTGCGGTGGTCCTTGCGCAATCTCCGGCATCTTTACTGGCCGCGCTGGTCCCATCGGCTCTGGTATCGGCGCCGGCGCAGAGTCCGCGGAGAAGATATTCCGCCCCGTCCCCGCATATTCCACATCCTCACTAGCCATCAACTTATCCAGATGCAGTGAAGGATCGAGCGACAAGGCAGGCAGTTTGTGCGCTTCGTGATTAGACGCTTCGAGATCAGACGCTTCGGCTGTCGACGCCTGCGGAGAAGTAGTTCGTCTCGCAGGCGTAACGACTTGTGGCGTGGAGGCCCGTGGTGCCGGCGTCGAGCTTCCGCCAAACACCTGCGTAATCACCAGGTACAGAAGCAAGCAGAACAGCGCTCCCGCAATGATCACATTGCGCTTATTCTCCGTGCCAAGTTTCATCGCCATGCTTACAGGCCCTCCGGTCGCACGGCAGGAGAAACCGCGGAAATATCTTCAGGGCCACTGGGCTTGTTGCCTTCGCGCCCTTTTTGCGTTGTCGCTCCAGGATTGGTGTCGAGCGGCGCACCGCCCGCCTCCGCATCTGCTGGCCGCATCCATGTCGAGAACTGCATGCGCAGATTCACCGTTCCGCTCTGCTGTCCGCTCAACGCCATCGTGCGAATCACAAAGAACGTCTGGCTTCGCTCCAGCCCATTGATGAACTTCATGACCGGAACATAATCCCCGCTCAAACCGGCATCGATGCGAATCTCAGTCAGATCGCCGGAGCCCGGTTCCCGCACATATTGTGCTCGCGTCAACTGCACCCCAGCTTTGTTCTTGATATCCCCAAGCTGCTCCAGCAGGGATGACCAGCTCGCCGGAACCCGCTTATCGTAAAAAGCGTCGATCTGCTTGCTGGCTTCGGATACCTTCTTGTCCAGGCCGCGCAGCGGGGCAGTCTGCACCTCCAGCACGTTCAATTGAGCCTGCTTCTGGGCCATGGCATCGACATTGCCGCTGCTGATCTCGCGCCAATCCAGTACAAACCGCACTCCCAGCACAATCGTCGCTACCGCCAGAATCCCGCACACCACGCCATGCAGTCCCAGGGGAGAAAACAGCCGTTCCCGAATCTCTGTAACCTGGCTCATTGCGGATTCTCCTGCGGTACTGGCGCTTCTGCTCCCGGCTCAGCGGGACGATTCATCCGAGGTAAAGCTCCGGGCCCGAACTGCGCTGGATGCGGCTGTGATCCCGGTTGAACCTGCTCTGGCTGCGATCGCTGGGGAACGGGTTGCCCGGTCGCCGGCTGGTGAGCCGCGCTTTGACGCTCTCGTGTATGAGGCAGATTGGCATTGGGGTGCGGCTTCCGCATTGCTTCCGTCGCGGCCTTCCGTTCTGCAAGTGTCGCAGGGTTATATTCCGCAAGTACCTCGAAATTCACCTTCTGCGGTCCCGATTCCCGAACCTGCTGCAACCCTCCCTGCGAGCTGTTCTCCGCGTTCTCGCCTGAGATGCGTGGAGTCGCAAAGCGCTTCGAATGCTCCATGTTACGCAGCATCGCCACGGTCTGCTCTCGCTGTCCCGATACGCGCAGATGCAGTGTGATTCGCCCGTCCTTGCCCCGCGATGGCTCAATCGCCGTAACCTGAACACCGGCAGGCAACACCTGCTCCAGATCCTCCATTGCGCCCGTCCACGAGAAACTCTTCTCGTCAAACAGGCTGTTCAGGAACTGCGCCTGCTGCAGCACCCGCGCATTTGCCGGTTGCTGCATCTGCTGCCTGTATCCCGTTTGCTCTTGTTGCACCTGCTGCACTTTGCGGTCGAGACGCTCCTCCTTCGCAGCCATATCCAGCGCCGCCTGATGAAAATGCATCAGCCCCAGACCAAACAACAGGCAAAGCACTGCAAGGACGCCCATGGCGATCCGAAGCTGCTTGATCGCCGGCCCATGATCGGTATAGGGGCGCGATGCGAGATTGATCGTTATCTTCATGCCACCGTCCCTGCCAGCGCACCGGTTACTCCGGCAATCGAGTGGCGGCCCACGGCCGCACTTAGCCCCAGCCCAGTCTTAACCACGGTTTCGCTCACCGAGAGCGCCGGATCGTCCAGCAACTCTGCGAACTCCACCGCGCTCAACATGCCCGAGTGAAAGATCCGATGCGGTCTGGCCTGCAGCTTATCTTCATAAAACGCCGACGCTACAGCAACCGCCCGCTGCACCTCTGCTTTCCGGGTTTCTCGCTCGTCCGGCAGTTCAAGCATGCGATAGAGCAGAATATCGTCCCCTGAAACAATCGACGTCGTCAGTGTCTTCTCGCTCAGGTGCGCCGCCATCAGCGCCTCCTGGCTGTCCACCGCGGCTAGCGTCGCCAGCGTTGACGGCATTACTGCTCCAGGCTCATACCCTGCGGCGCGCACAGCTGATTCATACTCCGTCAGCACTGCTGACGGTATGACCGCTATCAACACTCTCCATTGAGTCCCTGCGATTTCCGAACCCAGACTAAGTACCTGGTAAGAAATACCTGCCGTCTCGACATCGAAATGCACCGACTTCCGAAGCCGTACCTTCAGCACGGCCTGCGCCTCTTCTTCCCGCGCCGGAAACGTATCGAAATCGAGGATAAACACTCGTACTGCGGCATCCGGCACCACCACAGTTACAGCTTTCGTCTTCGGTTGCACACGGTTCAGCGCTGACCGCAGCGTCGACGTTACAGCATCGGTCCGCGCGATATTCCCCTCATTCAGACTCGGCTCGACGCTCGCTGGCGGCAGTGACTCCGCCGCATACACCGGCAACTGCCCCGAAGCCATCGACGCTGCCACAACACCCTCAGACGAGATTTCACACGCCGCAGCGGGGCGCCCTCCCGGCGCGATGCCTATCGGTACTCGAAACCCTGCCATGCGAAGTGAATCTCCCTTTCCATTCCATCACGGAACCAACTGCTTCGTCACACGTCCATTTGCGAAATCTGCGAGTCTTCGTCCAATCCGGCGTATGTCCCGGAAAATGGATCAAACTTTCGGTGTGAAATCACCCTCACACTTCACACTCACACCTTTATCGCGACGCCTCGATAAACGTCACCTTGTTAATCTCTTTCAGCGTCGTCAACCCACGCCGTACGCGGTCCAGCGCCGACTCGCGTAGAAACGTCATACCTTCCTTCTGCGCGAGCTTCCGCACTTCCGAAGTCGGCTTCTTATCCAGAATCAGCTCGCGGATCGGATCCGTCAGGTCCAGTAGCTCATGAATCGCCGTCCGCCCGCGATACCCCGTGCCGCCGCACTCGATGCAGCCGGAACCCTCGCGGAACTCGAAATCGCGCCACTCCGCCGGTTCAAGCCCGCTCTGGACCAGCATCTCTTCCGAATGCTGCACCGTGTGCATGCAATGCGTGCAGATAGTGCGCACCAGCCGCTGGGCAAGGATGCAATTGAGTGCCGAAACAAAGTTGTATGCCTCAACGCCCATGTTTAGGAAGCGCCCAAGCACGTCCACCACATTGTTCGCGTGTACCGTCGTGAATACAAGGTGTCCGGTCAGCGCCGAGTTGATTGCGATCTGCGCCGTCTCCGCATCGCGGATCTCGCCCACCAGAATCTTGTCCGGGTCATGACGCAAAATAGACCGCAGTCCGCGCGCAAACGTCAGTCCCTTCTTCTCGTTCACCGGAATCTGCGTTACGCCGCGAATCTGATACTCGACCGGATCTTCAATCGTAATGATCTTGTCTTCGTCACTCTTGATCTCGTTCAGAGCCGCGTATAGCGTCGTCGTTTTACCTGAACCGGTCGGCCCCGTCACCAGCACCATGCCGTAGGGTTCGCGAATATATCGCCGGAACCGAGCCACATCCGCATCCGCAAAGCCCACCACATCTAGATTCAGGTTGCGGAACTTCTCGCTCATCGATTCCTTATCGAGCACACGAAGCACCGCATTCTCGCCATGCACCGTCGGCATAATCGAAACACGGAAATCGATCAACCGCCCCTTATACCGAACCCGGAAACGCCCGTCTTGCGGCACACGCCGCTCAGCGATATCCAGCTCACTCATGATCTTGATACGCGAAAGAATCGTCTGATGATGCTCCCTCGCAATCGGAGCCATCGCTGGCTGCAGCACGCCATCGATACGGTACTTCACCAGCAGCGAATCGTCATACGTCTCGATATGCACGTCCGAAGCGCGCCGCTCCAGCGCCGTGAAAATCGTCGTATCCACCAGGCGAATAATCGGGCTCAGGTCTTCATCGCCCGCCAGCTTCTCGATCGAGATATTCTCGTCCTGGTTATCCTCGCCTGTCAGGACATCGAAAGTAAGCCCTTCGCTCGCCTCTTCCAGTACACGCTGCGACTGTTCCGTCTTCTTCAGCAGATCGGTGATCTGCGTCAGTGTCGCGACCCGCGGCTCAATGCGCTTTCCCAGCAGCCCGGCAATTTCATCCAGCACCATCAGCTTCGATGGATCGCTGACAGCAATCAACAGCACGTCCTCCCGCATCTCCAGTGGCACAAAGTTGTACCGGAACATCAACTCCACTGGAACTGTGCGCAGCAGTTCATGCTGAATCTTGAAGTGCTTCAGGTCCGCAAACTCCGCGCGATACCGGCGCGCCAGCTGCTCAGCCTGCGCTCGCTCATCGGCAGCCGTACCCATGCCAAACGCCCCACTGCCAGGCGTGTTCTGCGGAGGAGTCATTACTGCATCAGCCATTGTGTCCTCATTTGCAATCAGCGAGTCCGCGTATGCAATTCAACTCGCTGTTCACTTCACACTCGCTTCTAGTGCTGCATTTCCTGTAGCTGTCCCAAGGAAAAGATCGGCAGATAAAGCGCAATCAGAATAATCACCACAAAAACGCCCATGACCAGCAGAATCAGCGGCTCGATCAGAGCCATCGCCGCCGTTAACGCCGTCTCGACATCTTCTTCAAAAAACTCCGAAACCGAATTCAGCATCTGCGGCAGCGCACCTGTCTGCTCGCCCACGGAAATCATCTCGGTCGCAACCGGCGGAAAGACCTTCGTCGTCTCCAGCGACGAAGCCAGGCTCTTGCCCTCGCGCACCTTCACCACGGACGCAACCACCGCCTTGGCAATCCTGTTGGACGAAATCGACCGCGCCGCCGTTTCCAGAGACGGCACCAGCGGCAATCCGCCCGTCAGCAGCGTCGAGAGCGTCCGCCCAAACAACGCCACCTGGTATTTGATCCAGATCTTCCCAAACACCGGCAAACTGATTCGGAAACCATCCACCAGATCCCGGCCCTTCGGCGTCTTCGCATACCGGCTCAAAAGGAAGCCCACAATGGCCAGCGCTACGGCGACATACGGTCCCTTATGCTGTGCTTCTACACCAAACTGCAACAGCAGCAGCGTAATCTGCGGCAAGCGCGATCCCATCTGGTCATACAACTGCGCAAAGCTCGGCACAACCACCGTGATCAGAAAGATGAACAGCGCAATCACGATCACGATCAGCACCGATGGGTAAATCAGCGACGCCGTCAGCTTTTTGCGAAATGTCAGCGACACGCGCTGGAACTGTACAAACCGTTCCAGCACCTCCTGCAGATTGCCAGACCGCTCTCCCGCCAGCAGCGTCGTCGTATACATCGCCGGAAATGCGCCCTGCGCCTCAAACGCCTGCGATAGCGACTCTCCCGTCTTCACGCGGCCCGTCACATCCAGCAATTGTCCTGCAAACCGCTGATTTCGCTGGTTTTTTGCCAGCATCTCCAGCGACCCGTGGATCGGCAATCCCGCCCGGACCAGCGTCAGAAACTGCTGATTAAAGATCAGGAAGGTTTCAAGCTTGGTCTTCTTACCGCGCCCGCCAAGCACAACGCCGCTCTTGGGCTTCACTGAAAAAACGTGATACCCGCCATGGGCAAACCGCTGGCGCAGTTCCTCAGCCGTAGCCGCTGAGTGCGTCTGCTCCAGCACCCGTCCTCGCTCATCCGCTAATTTAACGACAAATTCGGCCATGCTTTTCTGCCGCGATCCCTCTCAAAGGGCGCACCTAACCCTCCCTTTATCTAGCTCAAAGGGTATCAGTTTCCACGATTCCGCACTGAACTAGACGCAAATTGATTCCATCCCGCTCATCCATTAGGGAAACGATAGCTTTCTCGCCGCTCCATGTATGCTGATCTCGTCCCAACTCCGTGAAATCAAAACGGAAACCAGCCATGACCACCCCCGCCATCCGGTCCCGTACACTCCGTGACGCCGCCCGCCGTTACTGGCTCGCAATCTCCGCTCTGGCCGCAGGCATCCTCATCGGCAGCCTCTCCGTAGCCATCTGGTGTCATCTCCACGGCGAATCCAAAGTCTTCGGCGCCACCTACCCCCGCGAAATCGCCCGCGTCACCTTCACCGCTGCCGGAGATGTCATCCCCCACCAGGCCGTCGTCCAGTCCGCCGCAGCCCACAAGACCGACACCAATAATGACGGCTGGGACGCCCTCTTCGCCGATGTAGCCGACCTCTTCCAATCCTCCGACTTCGGCTTCGTGAACCTCGAAACCCCTGTCGCCCCCGCCCACTCCCACGGATCGAAGCCGTTTCTCTTTGACGCCCCCGTCGCCCTGCTCGATGCCCTCAAGACCAGCGGCGTCAAAGTCGTCAGCTTCGCCAACAACCACGTCATGGACCAGGGCTGGGCCGGCTTCGCCGAAACCCGCGAACACCTCACCGCCGAGGGCCTTCAATTCGCCGGCACCTCAGATACCGCTCAGGACGCCTGGAAGCCCATCATCCTCGAAAAACCGGTTCCCAACGGCCAGCCCATCAAGATCGGCATCCTCGGCATGACCCGCTGGCTCAACGGCAACCGCAATCCCGACAAAGACGACCAGCCCCACGTCAACTTTTTCCCTTATCCCAACGAAGCCAACGGCGCCCCCGGTCTCGATGAAGCTGGCGTCCTCGAAGCCGTCAAAGCCGCCCGCGCCCAGTGCGACTTCCTCATCCTCTCCATCCACTGGGGCATCGAGTATGCCACTGCGCCACGCCCCGAAGACACCGAACTGGCGCACAAGCTCATGGACGCAGGCGCCAGCGTCCTCCTCGGCCACCACCCCCACGTCCTCCAACCCGCCGAGACCTACTTCACCCCCGACAACCGCACCACCGTCATCTTCTACTCGCTCGGCAACTTCCTCTCTAACCAGTCCCGCACCTACATCGATGGCCTCATGCCCGACAAAACCGCCGAGCCCCGCCAATCCCTCATCGTCCGCTTCGCCGCCATCGAGAAAGACTACGGCCCGGCAGGCAAGCGCTTCGAGCTAGGCAGCGTCGTCATCTACCCCGCCTGGCAGGAAAACAACCGCAACGACATCCAGCGCGGCCGCGAAAAAGAGCCCTTCATCCACACCGTCCTCATCGATCGCATGATCCCGCCAGCTATTGCCGAAGTTGCTACCCTCGATCAGCAGAACGCCGCCAAAGCCAAAGAGGGAACGGCGCTCACCGCCGCCGAAAAAGCCCAATACATCGAGGCCACCAATCAACTCAAGCTCTACCAGCACCAACGAGAGCTAATCCTCGCCCGCACCGGCGATGAATACGCTACCGACCCACCCCCACCGCCCAAACACTGACATCTCAGATTGACCGAACTATTGACTGTTTCCGCTTACTTGTCTACTCTAGGCTTGTTTGCTCAATGCCTTATGGAAAACAGCAAAAATATATCGCGTGATCTTTTTCCTGGCGCTTTGGAGATGATGATTCTCGAGTCGCTCCGCCGTCAGCCTGCGCATGGATATGTCCTCGTCCAGCACATCCAGCAGCGCTCGAATAACTTGCTTGAGGTTGAGGAAGGCTCGCTGTATCCCGCCCTGCAGCGATTGCTCAAAGCAAAACTCGTTAAGGCCGAATGGACGATTTCGTCCGCCACCAACCGTCGGGTGCGCGTCTACGAAATCACGAAAAACGGCTCGCTCCATCTCGAAAAAGAGATCTCGAGATTTGACCGCATGCTGGAAGGCATTCAGATGGTTCTGGGGCCCAAGAGGGGCGAAATGAATTCTTAGGAGGCTCTGCAATGAGCTGGTTAGGGCGAATCTTTCATCGACGGGATATGTATGACGAGCTAGGGGAAGAAGTACAGGCGCACCTCGAAGAGAAAACTGAGCAGATCATGCGCCTTGAAAATCTTCCCCGGGCCGAAGCCCGGCAGGCTGCTCTTCGCGCCTTCGGAAATCAGACGCTTCTTGAGGAACGGAGCCGAGAGGTCTGGCAGTGGTCCAGGCTCGAGTCAATTCTTGCGGATCTGAAGTTTGCTCTTCGCCGATTGAGAAGGTCACCGGGTTTTACCATCACCGTTCTGCTTACGCTGGCAATCGGCATCGGAGCCAATACCGCGGTCTTCAGCGTCGTTCGCAGCGTACTCTTGAAGCCGCTCCCGTATCCCGACAGCGACCAGCTTGTCTCTTTATGGCTTAACGCACCGGGTGCGGCGGGTCTTGCGAACTTTCAAAAAGGGCTGCCGCTCTCTGCTTCAATGTACTTCGCCTTCAGCGAAAACAACCGGACCTTTCAATCGCTGGGAGTATGGATAGCGCAGAAGGCAAACGTTACCGGGTTGGCGCGGCCTGAGGAAGTGAATACAGTTCTCGTAACGGACGGGATTCTCGAAACACTCGGAATTCCTCCGCTGGCGGGTCGGGCGCTGACCGCTGCAGATCAGATACCCAACGGCCCAAAGAGCATCATGCTCAGCTATGGATACTGGCAGCGGCGCTTCGGTGGAGACCATTCCGTCATTGGCCGCACAATCATCGTGGATTCTCAAACGCGAACGATTGTCGGTGTCATGCCGCGCGGTTTCCGCGTCGTAGATCACGACTTCGATATCCTGGTGCCTTTCGCGTTTGAGCGCAATAAGCAACAGCTCGCCGGATTCGGACTTCAGGGAATTGGACGCCTCAAGCCGGGAATGACCATCCCCGAAGCGAACGCGGACATCGCGCGCACGATTCCGATCTGGATGGACTCATTCTCAAACGGCCCCGGAAGCGATTCGCACTGGTACGTAAAATGGAAGATCACCCCCGACTTTCATTCCCTGAAAACGGAAGTGGTCGGAAGTGTCGGAAGTGTTCTCTGGGTCGTGATGGGCACGATTGGAATCGTGCTGCTGATCGCTTGCGTCAATGTTGCCAATCTGCTGTTGGTGCGCGCTGAGGCGCGGCAGCTTGAGCTTTCTATTCGCGCGGCGCTGGGTGCCGGGCGCGGCAGAATTGCGCGCGAACTACTTTTGGAAAGTGCGCTGCTCGGTCTGCTTGGGGGAGCATTGGGTACCGGCGTAGCCGCGGCAGCCCTGCGCTTCCTCGTTGTTCTCGGTCCCGCAAATCTGCCGCGCATCAGCGAAATCTCGCTCGACGCCGGTTCAATTCTGTTTACCTTTTCTATCTCGTTGTTTTCAGGTTTGTTCTTCGGCGCAATCCCTGCATGGAAGTACGCGCTCACCCGCACCAGAGTGAGTCTTGGCGCAGCACGTACCGTCAGCGCGGGCCGTGAGCGGCACCGGTCTCGCAACATTCTGGTTGTGGCTCAGGTAGCCATGGCTCTTGTGCTGCTGGTTTGCGCGATGCTGATGATCCGCACCTTCCAGCAGCTCCGCATGGTCGATCCGGGATTCACGGATGCATCCAGTTTGCAGACTCTGCACGTCGCAATTCCAGACTCTCTGGTCGCTGACTCGCGCATGGTCGTTCATGTACAGAACAACATTGCAGACAAACTTGCTTCCGTTCCGGGCGTGACCTCAGTTGGTTTTGCCCAGACGGTGCCCATGGAGGGAGTAGGACACGGCTGGAATCTTATCTATGTGGAGGGAAAGATCTATCAAGGCGATCCTCCGATCCGGTTCTATAACTACATCTCTCCCGGCTACTTTCAGGCTCTCGGAACGAGCCTGATTGCGGGGCACGATTTCGATTGGAATGATGTCTACAACCTGCTGCCAAAGGTGATCGTGTCGGAAAACCTTGCCCGGGAAGAGTGGGGAAGCGCCAGCGCTGCCATCGGCAAACGTATGCGGGAGGCTCCGAGCGAGCCATGGTTTCAAGTGATCGGCGTAGTCCGCGACGTTCGCTATGACGGCGTTGATCAAGGCGCTCCTGCCATCGTGTACTGGCCTGCATTGATCAAAAACCCCTGGATGGGAACGTTCGCGCCTCGCTCAATGGCCTTCGCGGTCCGCAGCAAACGTGCGGGCACGCAAACTCTCCTCAACGAGCTACAGCAAGCCGTTTGGAGTGTTAACGGCAGCCTGCCCGTGGCCTCTCCACGCACCATGCAGGAGATCTATTCGAAGTCTCTGGCACGCACCTCTTTCACTCTGCTGATGTTGGGAATTGCTGCCGCCATGGCGCTTGCTCTCGGCATCATCGGCATCTACGGCGTCATCTCCTATGCAGTGTCGCAGCGAACGCGGGAGATCGGCATTCGCATGGCGCTTGGCGCAAAGAAGGGTGAGTTGCGATTGATGTTCGTGCGCTCTGCCATGATGCTGACAGGAATCGGCATCGTCATTGGCCTCGGAGCCGCATTCGCGGTTTCGCGCCTGATGAGGACGCTGCTTTTCGGCGTCAGCCCTCTTGATCCGATCAGTTTCGCCGTTGTTCCTCTTATCCTGGCTGCAGCCGCCGCGTTGGCGAGCTTTTTGCCGGCGTCACGCGCTGCCGCAGTCAATCCCGTCGACGCTCTCAAGGTCGAGTAATTGCATTGACCGATGCGGAAAGTCATCCGACATCGAAACCAATGTAAACTTCGCTTGACATTTTCTGCGTAAAGACCTACTTTCATGTAAAGCAGGCTTTACGTGAATCCCGCTATTCAAAATCGGCTGAAAGATCTTCGTTCCGCGCGTGACTGGACGCAGGAATATCTCGCCGATGCTGTCGGAGTTTCACGACAAAGCATCATTTCCATCGAACGAGGGCGATATGTACCGAGCCTGCCGCTGGCTCTGCTTCTGGCGCGTGTCTTTCAGTGCCCGGTAGAGGCAATTTTCGCCTTGGAGGAGTCCGAGTGACACGTCGCATCCTGGGCATCAACATCGATGAGCGATTCCTCGATCATCGACGCCGTTCGACCAGCATTGCCGCAATGGCCGCGGCAATCGTGAGTGGTGGTTTATTCGAGTACGAGTTGATCCGCAATCACCGCATCGCATGGGAATTGATGTCCGTTTTGCTCGCCATGGTCGTCGTCAAGCTCGCCGCGATGGCCTGGTATCACTTCAACGATTAATTGCTCTTGGAGAAACAACCATGTGTCTTCCTTCGTTCAAGGACCGTCGCATTGCTGTCCTGCAAATCTTCGCCGCTTGCTGCTTGCTGGTCTCATTAGGTTCGCAAAGTCTGGACATAACCTTTGGCCTAAGCCCGTCACCCGTGCATTTTCTGCGCGGCCTGTTTCTGGGAATTTATATCGCTATCCAATTCCAGTTGCTGCGCCTCATTCGCCGGCATCGTCAGGCGCAGAGTCGTCAGGCGTAGTACCGTCAGATACAGATCTGCTGCATCAGCACCTGCAACACATCGGGCGCTCAGCAGAGCAGGCAACGTCACGGCAAGCCAGGCGGCCTGCTCTCTGCAAGAGTTTTTTGTGAAAACTACGATCTGCATAGCGAGGCCTATCACTCGGCATGCTGCAGAGTGTGCAGCTTCTGCTCCCGTCCGGAAAAAATCCCAATCGCAAGGAAGATCGAGCCAAGCACCAGGTGAAAGATATCGTCTCCCGTGTGCAGCATAATCGGTCCGAAATACCATGCCCTGTTCATCGCCGAATTTCCCAACACCAGCCCCAGCATCGCCAGCGTCAGATAGAACAATCCCGACCCAATGCAATACCGTTTGGATGCAGTGGCACCTAGAAAACTTACTCCCAGCGCCAAAGCTCCCCAGACAAGATGCATAAGATTGTGATATCTGTCGCCTATTCCGCCCGCCATCACCAGCGCACACATCAGCACGAAGATTCCGCCGAAAAACCGGCAGGCCATCTGCGCGCCATCGCCCGTGGTTGTCCTGCGTCTGTAATTTTGTATCGTTGCAGCGACACCTGCCACATCCGCCACCACAAGCGCAACCAGCTGCAACACCTTGCCCACAAAAATACCCGCGGCAAAATGTCCCAATGATCCGGGATGTGTCAGCCGAACAATCTCCGCAGGCATCCGCGCAAAAGAACCAGACGTTACAAGCAACGCAATCAGCGCACCAAGCGCTGGCGTCCACCACCACCGCCTGCCCCATGCCATGACCCCGACAATTGCAAGAAAGATCACAGGCCCCGGAGGAAATTTCGGATAGGAGGGATCGCCCGAAAGCCACTGTATCCACAGCGCAATTGCCAGCGCAACAAGCGCGGCCATAGTGATCTTGGTTAGCATCGTAAATTTCGTCATCATCTACTCCATTCCCTTGCCGATATGCTCTAGCCGTTCGCCCCACTCGCCTTGCAGCTTGTCTGCCTTCTGCCGTTGTTCTGCAGTCAGCACATTTGCGTAAACCTTCGCAGTGAAGTGCTCCTTCTCCACGATCAGCTTCGACAGCGTCACGCCCTGCCGCGCCGCAATCTCCTGCACCTTGCTTTCATCGGTCGCGCCGTTTGCTGTTGCGCCATGCATCTCATGACTCTCTGCCGCTAGCTCCTGAACCAGCCCTGCGACCGCAGGCTTTTCCGTTTGCCACATCGATGCAATTTGCTTCTTCTGCGCATCGCTCAAGTCAAGTTCATGCCCCAGATATGCCGCAGGCCCCCAATGCCCCCATCGATGACCAATGCATCCATGCCATCCGCGCGTATTGGCTCTTGCCACTGCCAGGCCGGCAATCGTCAGCACCGCGACAACTACTGAAATCGTGATAATCCTCTTCATCGCAACAACTCCTTCTGCTTGCAACTTCATTCCAGCACCGGCTCAATGCACGTGCCGTCAAGCTTGTTTAAGCTGCATAAAGTTTTGTAAAGACCAGTATTTGCGCGCGTCTACGCACTACCATGAAGAGTCGGAGTAGTCCTTCATGGCCATCGCCAGAGTGCTGATCATTGATGACGATGTAGACCTGTGCCGTCTTCTCGCCGAGCGTCTTCACTCAGAAGACTTCGCGATCGAAGCAGTTCACAACGGGCAGCGCGGCCTCGACCTCGTGCTCTCGCAGGACTACGCCCTCGTCATCCTCGATCTCATGCTGCCGGGTATGATGGGCCTCGACGTCTTGCGTCATGTGCGAGAGCGCTCCGCCGTTCCCATCCTCATCCTCACAGCGCGCGGCGATGACGTGGACCGCATCGTAGGCCTCGAAATCGGAGCCGATGATTACCTTCCCAAGCCCTTCAATCCCCGTGAACTGATCGCCCGCATTCGCGCGATTCTTCGTCGCACACAGCATGTAAAGAATGCCGCTGCTCCCTTGATCGTCGAAGACATGCGTCTCGATCGCACCGCACGCGAAGCGTGGATCGCAGACAAGCGCATCGATCTCACCAGCGTGGAATTCACCTTGCTCGAAGCGCTTCTCGACCATGCCGGGCAGGTGCTCACGCGCGACGATCTCACTGAATCAGTTCTAGGTCGCAAACTAGGTCCCTTCGACCGCGTTATCGACGTCCACGTAAGCAACGTGCGCCGCAAGCTGGCGCTGGTAGCTGACGCAGGCGAGCGCATCAAGACCATTCGCGGCAGCGGCTATCTCTTCGCCGTCCGATCCGAGGCAAGATGAAGCTGCCTATCCGCAAGTTGTTCTGGAAGATATTCCTCTGTTTCTGGGCGACTGTTGTCGCCATCGTCGTAGCTATCGTAATAACATTCATTTTCGAACCGCAGCACACCTCGTCTCCATGGCATGAGAACATCCTGCAAATAGCCCGCTACGCCGGCACATCAGCAATCGAGGAGGCCGAGCTTCACGGCGCAACTGCGGCAACTGCCTATATGCAGGATCTAGGCAATCGCACCCACACGCATGCCTGTCTCACCGACAACGCAGGAAACACAATTGCCGACGGAGGCTGCACACTCTTCCTCGATGACATAACACGAGCTATCTCTACCGGCAAACCACAAGTCATCTTGCGAAATCACGTAGCCAGCGCCGCGGTGCCGCTGCAAAGCACAAGCGGCAAGCGATACATCTACGCCGCTGAAATTCCCACCTCCGTCTCCACCGTCAGCAAAGCTGCCGTCCTCACCCGTGTCTCCATCGCGATTCTCGTCTCCTTCTGCATCTGTTACCTACTCACCCGCTATCTCACCGATCCGGTTCTGCATCTGCGCAAGGCCTCGCACAGTCTCGCCGCTGGCGACCTCAGCACACGTGCCTCGCACGCGCTGGAGCAGCGCAATGACGAGCTAGGCTCTCTGGTGCGCGACTTCAATACCATGGCCACTCAGATCGAAGAGCTCATATCTCGCCAGCGTCAGCTCACCTATGATCTCTCGCACGAACTACGATCACCGCTCGCCAGGCTCAATATCGCGCTCGACATCGTCCGCGAGCGCAAAGGCAGTGATCCCGCCTTCGATCAGGCCGAGCAGGATCTCGCCCGCATGGACGAAATGATCGGCCGCATGCTGACCATGGCAAAGCTCGACACCTTCCTCGGCGAATTGCAAACAGAGCGGATCGATCTCACCGATCTCGTAGCATCCGTCGTGCGCAGTGCAGAGTTCGAATCACGCGACCGCAGCAACGCCGTCAGCTTCACCGCACAACAGCCATTCCTCGTCAACGGAAACCCCGAACTGCTTCACAGCGCGATAGAAAACATCATGCGCAATGCAATCCGCTACACGCCGCCCGAAACATCCGTCGAGGTCCATCTGCAGCACGTAACGGAACAAGGCAAGCCCTTCGTCCAGCTATCCATCCACGACCACGGCCCAGGCGTTCCCGAGTCCGATCTTGCCAACATCTTCAGGCCCTTCTATCGCGTCGGTACAGACCGCGACCGCCAGTCCGGCGGCGCAGGCCTTGGCCTCGCCATCGCAGATCGCGTTATTCGCCTGCACGGCGGCACAATCCGCGCCCACAACGCAGGCGGTCTCTGCGTCGAGATCCTCCTGCCATCCGCGGATGCTATCACTGCCTAGCTACCACCCCATCTGCCGCTCCCGCTCCAGAATGATCCCCGTATAACGGTTCATCCGCTCAGGCTTTCGCTTCAGCGGGGCAGGCAAAACAGCCGCCAGCCGTGCCGCTTCTTCCGCACTGATGTTCCGCGCTGAAGTCCGATAGTGATACTCGCATGCGGCCTCGGCACCATACACACCCGGCCCCCACTCCACCTCATTCAGGTAAAGCTCCAGAATGCGCCGCTTGCCCAGCACCAGCTCCGCCACCGGCACCAGCGTGAACTCCACTCCCTTACGCAGCAGCGAACGGCTCGTCCCCAGGAAGAGATTCTTCACAAGCTGCTGCGTAATCGTCGACCCGCCGCGCAGCCGTCCACCATCCATGTCGTTCTCGGCAGCAAGCTCCATCGCGTGCCAGTCGAACCCATGATGCTGATAAAACCGCGCATCTTCCGCGGCCACCACCGCATGCTGCAGATTCACCGAGATCCGGTTCATCGGCACAAATTCATAGCGTTCGTGATACGGCTTGTCGTGAACCCACGCCTCAAACCGCCGCTCCACATGCACCGCAGTCGTCGGCGGATCAACCCATCGATAAAGCACCAGCGTAACCGCCGCCAGCAACCACATACCAACGAGGACAACGCCAATCCCAATCAGCGCAGCAACAATCACTTTCTTCCGGTTCCACTGACGCGGAAACCACGCAGGTGTGGCAGCTCGTACACTCACAAACTCAGGATAATGGCTTGCATCACAGAGACGAACGAACGCATTTCAGAAAGAAACGTGCCAGATGTAATCATCAATAGCCATTCGTCACCAGCCACTCTTCCGTAATTTCAAACTCCGCCTTCTTCGCAGTGTCCATCCGCTGTACAGCCAGCTTCATCAACACATCCGCCTCTACATTCACCGGCGCGCCCGCGCTCAGCGTATGCAGATTCGTTCTCCAGTACGTCAGCGGCAAAATCGCAACCGAGATCGTATCCCCGCCCTCGGGAATCGTCGTCTTCGCAATCGTCAGGCTGATGCCCTCAATCGCCACCGATCCCTTTTCCACCAGGAATCCGCGCACGTGCTCCGGCACTCTCACCGTAAGCCACCAGTCCGTTGTTTCGCGTGCCGCTTCCAGTTCTTCCGCCGTCGTAGTCGTGGTCAGCGGAGCCACCGGTTCCAGCGAAACCAGCGTTCCAGTCCCATCCACGTGCCCCTGCACGATATGCCCACCCAGCGGAGCACCAGCCGCCGTCGGCAATTCAAGGTTCACCTTCGATCCCGCCTTCAGCGATCCAAGCGAAGTCCGCTCCAGCGTCTCCGCCGCAAGGTCCGCATAAAAATACCGAGGATTCACCTCCAGCGCCGTCAGGCACACACCCGACACCGCCAGCGAGTCTCCCTCACGTAGCGTCCCCGCCAACTCCGGAGCATCTACGGTAATGCGCTTCACTGCACCGTGTTCCACCACGCCGACAATCGTTCCCGTTCGCTCAACAATTCCCGTAAACATATCTCCAGCTTACCCCTTCGCGGTGCAACTTCAAGCTACCATGCGGCTGCCGGCTTTCATCCACTAGCATGGACATTGTTCGTTGACTCCCGTTCGCTGATCAACGCGGTCATTTGATTCCTGGAAAATTCTCGGTTGGAGGACATTTGTGCAGTTCAGACTTCCTTTCGCACCTCTCGTACTTACCGGGAATAGCAACGATCCGCGATGCTCGCATGGCGTGAAGCAGCAACTTCGTTTCCGCTCCCTTCGCACTGCTCTCGCAATCGTTCTACTCACTGCCCCGATCTGTCTTCTCGCGCAAAGCAGAACACTCCACATCTCAAAGCACTACCTCAATATCCCAATCGCAAATTCGAGTGAAATGCACGTCTTTCAAATCCAGGTCGATGGCGTTCAAAAGCGTGAGTTCCCCGCACAGTTGGCAGAGCAATCTCCTGACTACTGGATATTCATCGACGTCAGCCAGTTCAAAGGGCAGACCATTACGCTCTCAGGTCCATCCTCACAGGCCGCTCTCAATCGTATCTATCAGTCAGACAAGATCGAAGGAGCAAACACCCTTTACAAAGAACGTGATCGTCCTCAGTTCCACTTCACCGTGAAACGCGGTTGGAACAACGACGTAAATGGCCCAATCTTCTACCGGGGCCAATACCATCTTTTCTGGCAGGCATTCCCCTTTGGCAACAACTGGGACACGGGCTTCATGTACTGGGGACACGCTGTGAGCAAAGACCTCGTTCATTGGCGCGAACTTGCCCCCGCACTCATGCTTGACCACCTCGGCTCACCCTGGTCCGGCAGCAGCTTTGTTGATCACAACAATGTCGGAGGATGGGGCAAAGATGCTCTCGTGCTCTTCTATACGGCCTTTGATCGACACACAAAAAAGCAGGTGCAGTGCATCGCCTACAGCACAGATAACGGAGTCACCTTCACTCGCTACACTGGCAATCCAGTTCTCGACACCAATCGCGAAGTGGGCTCCAACGACACAAGAGATCCACATGTCTTCTGGTACGAGCCAACCCATCATTGGGTCATGGTCCTGTTTGAAAAGGATGGCTTGTCCATCTTCACTTCCAACGATCTGAAGCAATGGACGCGAAAGAGCCATTTTAAAGGCCTCTACGAGTGTCCCGATCTTTTTGAGCTCCCAGTCGATGGAGATCCCCACCGCACCAAGTGGATTCTTCACGGAGGCTCAGTAAACTACTACATCGGCAGCTTTGACGGCGAATCGTTCACGCCGGAATCTCCAGAGCTTCACTACGCAGAAGGCAAAAACCTCCACGGGGACGATGCTCTCTATGCGGCGCAATCCTTCGCTGAAATGCCCGATGGCAGGCGAATTCAAATGGCATGGGGAAGAATCAAGTTTGAGGGAATGCCTTTCACCCAAATGATGCTGTTTCCCACGGAGTTCAAGCTGGTAACCACGCAAGATGGCCTCAGAATGCGCGCGACTCCCATTGCGGAAATAGAGAAGCTGCATCGGACAACAAAAACGCTGTCATCCTTGACGCTAACCGATGCCAATCGAGCGTTGAACGAAGCCGGATCGAATCCTCTCGACGTGAGCCTCAACGTCGCGCTCGCGACCAATGATGCGCTCTCCATTCGCTACAACGGAAATCCGATTGCCACAATCCAATCCGAAGAGCTGCAGAGTGGCAGCGGTTCTATCGAGATATTGATCGACAAAGGAGTAGCAGAGATTTTTGTCGATCAAGGCGCACGCTATCTCGTAAGAGAGCTGTCCACCGGCACCTGCGCCCACGGCCTCGAACTCGCAGCTGGAAGTGATACGACCCAAATCAATCGCTTGCAGATAAGCGAGATGAAGTCTATGTGGGCTGGTCAGGAAAAAGGCCGATGATGAGCAATTCAACCTCGAGCTGCGCGACAACAGAGAGTTGCAGGTATGGAGCGCTCATTTTCCTCTAAGTTCATATCGCATGATCGGCTTCTCTGGCGACCACCGGGCTACCTCGCGAAACCCTGCTCGCAGAAATGTCGAAGCATACCCGGTGCTGGTAGAGCTTGGTGAAACCGTGCCATCCAAGGGATAAGCTTCTATAGCTGGCGCACCTGCAGCCTTCGCCTTCTCCACAGCGCCATCAATCAGCGCCCGCGTCACTCCCTTGCGTCTCCATCCCTTACGCACATAAAAGCAGGAAATAGCCCATACCGGCACATCATCCGCTCGTTTCAATCGCCACGTTTTGTCGATCCACGACAGCGCATCGCGCGGAGTTACCTGGCACCACCCCACCGCAAGTTCTCCAGCAAAAGCCAGCAAACCCGGTGCCGGACCCTCTCTCACGAGGGCTTGAAATTCATTGCGATTTTCACTCGCGGGTCGCTTGCGGTAGGCCGCGCCGATCCGCCAATACATACACCAACAGCCAGCGCACGCTCCACGCTCACCAAACAAATCTTCGAGTGCTGGCCAAAGCTCTGGAATCACAGGCCGAACCAAAAGCCGCGCCGCTTCGGCCCTTGCACTCACCTCGCAGCCTCACTCCACGGATCACGCAGTAGCGCGCTCACGCTGAAGTCATTCCCATGCCGCTCAATCTCTGCGTGCTCAAGATTCACCGCCGGGCTAAGCCCGCGAAACGCCGGCACTGCATCGGAACCCATGATCTGCGGTGAGCAGAAAATCTTGATCCGATCCACGAGACCGCCAGCCAACAGCGCAGTGTTGAGCCGCGTTCCTGTCTCTGTTAGCAGCGTGAGCACACACTCAGCTCCAAGCTTCTCAAACAGCTTTGGCAGCGAAACCCGCCCAGCCTCCGAAGCCAGCACTTCCACGCGCACTCCTCGCTCCGTTAACGCCTCAATTCGCTTCTGATCCTGGCTGACTGTCGCGACCATCACGTCCTGATTAGCAGTCTTCACCAGTTTTGAATCGAGAGGCATCCGCAGCGCCGAATCGAGGATCACACGCAAAAGAGGCCTGCGCCGCGGCATCCCACTACGGTCCGTCATCATCGGATCGTCCTCGATCACCGTATCCACACCGGTCAGTACCGCGTCAGCCATCCAGCGCAGCGTCTGCACCGTGGCCCGCGAAGCCTCACCGGTAATCCAATACGGCTGCCGCTGCTTGTGATGCCCCGCCGGAGGAGCAATGCGCCCATCCAGCGTCATTGCCACCTTCATCAGCACCAGTGGCCGGCGCGTCACAATCCACTTGGCAAATCCCTCGTTCATCCGCCGCGCTTCTGCCTCGCACAAGCCAGCTTCAACCACGACCCCCGCCTCGCGCAGCCTGCGCACGCCGCGCCCCGCCGTCAACGAATTCGGATCGAGCGTTGCCGCCACCACTCGTTTCACCCCCGCAGCAATCAGTGCCTCAGAGCAGGGACCGGTCCGTCCGGTGTGATTGCACGGCTCAAGCGTCACGTACGCGGTGCCTCCGCGGGCGCGGTCACCTGCCGAGCGTAACGCGACCACTTCAGCGTGGTCGCGTCTCTCATATTCATGCCAGCCCTCCCCAGCAAGTGCGCCATTCTTATCCAGAATCACGCAGCCTACGACAGGGTTGGGCGAGCAGAGGCTTATGCCCTGGGCCGCAAGCTCCAGTGCACGCAGCATCCAAGGGCGATCAATTTCCTGAGTTGAAATTTCCGAATCGTGGTTCATCTGATGTGCGAGCCTGGGAGCATCGCCAAAAGCCGTACCCCCTGATTGCCTCCGCAACAAAGATTACGCTTCGTCGCATAAGGATTGCGCAACGTCCAACGAAGATTGCGCAGTGTCCGACAGCGATTGCGCATCGTCGTACAAATATTGCGCAACGTCCGACGCCGATTGCGCAGCGGATCGATCCGGAAATCAGGCCACTACTTGCTCAACAGAGAATCCGCAAAAGCCGCAGGGTCGAATTCCAGCAGATCGCCAATCTTCTCGCCCACACCAACAAACCGCACCGGCAGATTCAACTCCCGAGCAATCGCGACAGCAATGCCGCCTTTCGCCGTTCCATCCAGCTTAGTCAGCACAATCCCTGTCACGCCGGAAGCCTCGGTAAACAGCCTCGCCTGCTGCAGCCCGTTCTGCCCGGTGGTGGCGTCCATCACCAGCAGCACCTCGTGCGGAGCCTCTGGAATCAATCGTTTAGCCGTTCGGCGCATCTTCTCAAGCTCATCCATCAAGCCCGATTTCGTGTGCAGACGGCCCGCCGTATCCACGACAAGAATGTCGGCAGATCGTGCTTTCGCCGCCGCGACAGCGTCATACAGCACCGCCGCCGGATCGGCTCCCTGGCGGCTGCGAATCATCTCCACGCCCGACCGCCCAGCCCAAACCTCAAGCTGCTCAATCGCCGCCGCGCGGAAAGTGTCAGCCGCACATAGCAGAACGCTTTTGTTTTCAGCGCGATACCAGGCAGCCAACTTGCCCGTAGTGGTGGTCTTTCCAGTCCCGTTTACGCCCACCAGAAAGATAACTTTCGGTGGCTCAGCAGGCTCAACAATTGGTCGCGCCGGAGCCTCCAGAATCGCCTGAATCTGCTCTTTCAGCAGCTCCCTCAGCTCCTCGCCGCCGTCGATATCCTTGCGTCGCGCGTGGTCACGCAATTGATCCAGGATCGCGGTCGTCGTCGGCAGCCCGAGATCGCTCGTAAGTAGCGCAGATTCAAGATCTTCCAACGCCGACTCATCGACGGTCCGTGTGAGCGCCAGTACCCCTTCCAGCCGCGACGAAAGCGACTCGCGGGTGCGCGTAACCGCCTGCCGCATCCGGTCCAGAAAGCCCGACCCGAAACCGAATCTGCCTCGCGCCTCAGCTTCTGGTTCTTCAGCAACCTTTTCTGGTTCTGGAACCTGCTCTAACGCTTCTGATTCTTCGACCTGCTCGTCTTTTTTCCCGCCAAAAAGCCTTGAAAACATGCTCGCTATCCAGTTTTGAGTCTACCAGCCGCGTTGCTGTTCCCGGTTCTCACTGCTTTGGTGTGCGGAAAGCAGCTAGCTCCCAAAAATTATCGGCGCGAGGCAACTTTTTTCCCCGATCTCGATTGTTCAGCTTACGGTTTACGCTTTGCGAGCATCAGACGTTTGCAGGAAGATAAAACAGATGCGGACTTTTTACTTAGCCGCCTTAAGCGCGGCGATTGTTACCCTTTCTGTCGGTTCGATTGCTCAGCAACCGGCTCTCACTCCTAACCCGGCTCCAGCCCCTGCTCAATCTGCACCAGCGACTGCCGTTCAGAAACCATCGGCGATCCTGCAACCATCTCTGGATGGATTGAAGAGCTCCATCAGCTCCCTCAATCTCGACAAATGGAAGCGCGGCAACGTGCGGCAGGAGGCGCAGGACCATATCAGTTCCATCATGGCCGATATGCAGAACCGGCTGCCCGGCCTGATGACAGACGCCGATTCCGCGCCCGCGCAGATCAGCAAAACCCTTCCACTCTCTCGCAACGTGGACGCTCTCTACGATGTGTTTCTGCGGGTCGTGGATGCGGCCCGTATCTCAGCTCCTTCCGACCAGGTGCAGTCTCTACAGCAGGCACAGGCTGGCCTTGAACACTCGCGCAGCATCCTCGATGCTCAGTTGCAATCGGTAGCGGCAGACCAGGACAAGCAATTCGGCACGCTGCAAGTGACCTTGAGGCAGAAGGAGCAGGCGCTCCAGACCGCTCTCGCGACTCCTCCACCGGCGCCAAAGCCTGAGCCGTGTGTGCCGCCCAAGAAAAAAGTTGTCAGAAAAAAGACAACGCCCAAACCTAAGCCATCCACAACGCAACAACCTTCGACCCAGCAACCCGCGCCACAGAAGCCGCAGAACTAAAAATGTACCTGAATCCCGGCTGCTTGAAGATCAGTCCTCTTCGTGGCGGCCGGGACGCAGCATCAGGTCACGGATCGCCGCCTTGGGGTCTTTGTCTTCATCGAGGATCAGTTCCATCTGTTCGGTGATTGGCATCTCCACGCCAAGGCTTCGTGCCAGCCCAAGAGCTGCGCGAGTGGTTCGAACGCCTTCTGCGACCTTGCCATCAAGACCTGCGAGAATCTCAGGCAGCTTGCGTCCTCGGCCGAGCTCGAAACCGACCGTGCGGTTACGTGAGAGCGAGCCGGTGCAGGTAAGCACCAGATCGCCGATACCGCTGAGGCCTGCCAGGGTCTCCCTGCGTCCTCCACAGGCGACGGCAAGCCGGGTCATTTCCGCGATGCCGCGTGTAATCAGGCCAGCAGCCGAATTCAACCCAAGCCCAAGACCCGCAAGTACTCCGGCCGCGATAGCAATTACATTCTTGAGCGCACCACCCATCTCCACACCGATGAGATCGTCGCTGGTGTAAAGGCGCAATGAGGGGTTTGAAACCGCCTTCTGAATTGCAGTGGCAACGGCAGGCTCAGAGAACGCGACAGTGAGCGCCGTTGGCATGCCAGCAGCGACTTCCTGCGCAAAGGAAGGACCGCTCAACGCGCCGATAGATGGCGGTACTTCCGCATCTCCGATGGCGCTGGCGATCACCTGAGTCATGCGCAGATGCGAGTGGTCCTCGATGCCCTTTGTCGCGCTCAGCAAAATCTGTCCTGAGTCCAAGTAAGGAGCGAGCCGCGATACCGTCGAGCGCAGAAATTCAGAGGGCGTAACGAAGACGAGTATCTCGGCGCTCGAAACGGCTTCACGTTCGTCTGTAACGATCTTGAGCGCTTCAGGAAGTGCAAAGCCGGGCAGATACTGATGATTTTCGCGATCGCGCAACAGCACGGCAGCAGCCTCCGCGCGATGAGGCCACAACATAACCTCGTGCTCAGGATTCGCCGCAAGGGACAGAGCAATCGCTGTTCCCCAGGAACCAGCACCGATTACAGTGATGGAGCTCATGCCGCTCCCGTTGGAGGTGGAGGATTCTTCTTACTTGAACCGAAGCGGTATTCGGTGCCCGCCATCAGGCGAAGAATATTCTGCTGATGCTTGACCAGGATCAATCCGCAGATGAGGCAGATGATAACAAGCGGCAGATAGGTATGGGCCCACGGCGCGAGCACCCAGGCAAGCAAAGGAAACACGATGGTGCCGAGAATCGACGCCAGCGAAACGATACGGCTGATGGCAAAGACTACAATGAAGAGTACAAGTGAACCAAGCGCCGCATAAGGCACGAGCATGATGAAAACGCCGAATGCCGTAGCGACTCCCTTGCCGCCCTTGAGCCCGAGCCATATGGGGAACATGTGACCGAGCACGGCGCAAAGAGCTGCCAGCGTCATAGCATCATGCGGTCTGATCATGGGAATGCCGGAAGCGCCGATCTTTGCTCCGACCCATACAGCCAACATGCCCTTAAGCACGTCAAGCAGGAATGTCGCCGCGCCTAAACCCTTCGCGCCCGAGCGCAGCACATTCGTCGCGCCGATATTACCGCTGCCAAGAGTACGAATATCCTGCCTGCGAAAGATTCGCATCAGCAGATAGCCCGTCGGAATAGAACCAAGAAGATAGGCGGCGACCACAATCGCCAGCGAGTGCAGCCACACTGTGCTCGTAACGTGCATCACCACGACTTTATCAGGTAAGGCTGCGCTCGGTCCGGTACCCAACCGTTCCGGCTATTGCTCCGTGGTTAACGTGTAGTCGAACTCATAGCTGTGCTTGCCTTCGTCCCGCTTGATCCTGAACTCGCCTGCGATGCCATGCAATTCGTCTGTTCCTGAGCCGGGTACGACTTTGATCGTCAACTCCGGTGCGCCTTGCGCTATGAGGCCAACGTGACAGAGCGCAAAGCTGCCGCTCCGTCCATGCAGCGTACCCGTTACGCGCTCAATGGCTACATATGCGCCGGACGAACTGGGCTTGCCGTCGCAACAGGCGAGCATCTGTCCCTGCGTCGTGGCTTCGAGATCACCATGAATTTGTTTGTCGATTAGAAAACGTCCGAGCGTCTTAGCCGCTTCCGGCTGCGATTCAGCCCATCCCTGTGGAGTCATCTTTACATCAAATGTGCCGTTGGCTCGTATTTGCATATCCTGCCTCATAACCTCGTAGGATTGAGACGACTGATTCTCACAGAATTTCGTTATTCGAATTCTTCTTCCATATCCTCTTTGGGGCGTCTGCGCCTGGCCACCTGTAGTGCATCGACAATGGCTTGCTGCGCACGTTTTTCTCGCGACTCAGGACTTCGATGCATAAAGATGCCCATAAGCGTATAGCGCCGCTGAGTCGGCGTCATGAGCTCCCATCCCTCCCGGGCCAAGGGTTGCCGGCGAAAGCCTGCCTGCAGTATCGGCGGAGGCTCAATTTCTCCCTCCATCACAAGCATCATGCACTCAACCCATTGCTCAGCACAGCGCACACGCGCCTCCGCTGACTTACGCGAATTGACCTGATCGCAGATATATCTGCGCGAGGAATGATTGATCTTATCGAACCATTTCTTAACTTCACGGTCTTCTCGAAAAAGCTTCATCAGCTCTGCTGGCGGCGCCAAGGAGCTGTCTTCAAAGTCGGGCCAGAGACAGACTTCGGCAATATCGCCTGACCTTATGTGAGCCTTCTTCTGCAGCGCCTGATTGACCGGCAGCAGAAATCCAAACCCTTTGGGATGCGCCAGCAGGTTGCGAATTGGAACGCCTTCAATCATTCCGCGAATGCGATAGTTCTCCATCTCAGGCCACCGCTCCCGAGGATCGAAGGGAACGGCAATTGCTGACCAGCCTCGCGCCGGTGCACCGCCGTACACGAAGCGGTAAGTTTCGATCTTGCCGCGAAACGTGACAGCATTCGGTCCCGGCTGTGGCGGGCTGCTTGGAGATTTCTTTGGCGAAGTCTTTGCGGGAGTCATGGCTTGCAAGCGCATTGTAGGGCATCAGAGAGCCATCGGCTATCCTTGAACGTAACGGTTTGTCTGAGCTTTACAGTCACGCGTAGCCTGAGTGGTCGCGTAATCTCCGCAATATGTTCACTCTAAGGATTTTTCGTCAATGTCTCCTCGTCTTCGCCTAGTCTCCGCCGTGCTTCTTTCGCTCTCCTCGCTTGTGGCCGTTGCACAGAAACTCCAGGTCGATCCCAATGCAGCCAACGTACCGCAGTCGCTCGAGGACCGGCGCAAGGCGCTGATTCGGCTCTTTGACGAGGTCTGGCAGGACAATCTGCGGCACTCGCCTGAGTTTGCCTCGTCGATTGGCGACAAGCGGTACAACGACCAGATCTCTGACTACTCCGTGAAAGCCTTTAACGAAAACCTGGCGCGCGAGCAGGGATACCTGATGCGCCTGGCGGCAATCGACCCTACTGGGTTTACCGATCAAGAGAAGATTAGCCGCGATTTGCTTTTGCGGCAGTTTACCGATGATCAGGAAGCTGAGCAGTTCAAGGAATGGGAATTCCAGATCAACCAGATGGGCGGTATTCACACCACCTATCCGGAGCTGGTGCCGCAGTTGAGCTTCGAGACGGTCAAAGATTACGACGATTGGATCGCGCGGCTGCGGGCGATTCCGACTGCGTTCCAGCAGGCTACCGACGATATGGAACTCGGAGTGGAAGATCATCGCGTGCCACCGAAATTTCTGCTGGAGAAAGCACTCGATCAAGTAAAAGAGCTGGCGAATCAAAAGCCGGAAGACTCACCACTGGCGCAGCCGCTGAAGAAGTTTCCAGCTTCGATCTCAGCAGCAGATCAGACACGCATCAAGCAGGAGATGCTGGACGTGATTGCCAAGCAAGTGCTGCCTGCGTACCAGAAGCTGGCGCGGTTTATGGAATCGACGTATGTGCCTGCCGGGCGCACCGATCCCGGCATCTGGGCGTTGCCGGATGGCGATAAGTACTATGCGTTTCTGGTCCGGCGAACAACGACGACTGACCTGACTCCTGCGCAGATTCACCAGATCGGTCTGGACGAAGTGGCGAAGGATGAGACCGACATGCTGGCCATTGCGAAAAAGCTTGGCTTTGCCGATCTCAAGAGCTTTGAAGAGCACGTGAAGACCGATCCCAAACTCAAGCCTGCTTCGCGCGAAGCACTGCTTGACGCCTATCGCGGATATCTGAAGCCGATGCAGGCCAAGTTGCCGGAGCTCTTTGGACGCTTGCCGAAGGCTGGTTTTGAAGTTGCTCCGGTACCGGATTATCTGGAGAAGACTTCGGCGGATGCTTACTACGAAGCTGGCACACCGGACGGCAGCAGGCCAGGGCGCATTCGTGTGGATACCTACAACGCTTCCGATCGCAATCTTTGTGAGGTCGAGTCGATTGCATATCACGAGGGACTGCCGGGGCATCATCTGCAGATCTCAATTGCGCAGGAGCTGACAGGTGTTCCGGAGTTCCGCAAGTATGGCGGCTATACGGCTTTTACCGAGGGCTGGGGGCTCTATGCTGAGCGGTTGGGCAAGGACGTTGGTTTCTACACCGATCCTTACTCGGACTACGGGCGTCTGGAGGGCGATATCTGGCGCGCCATTCGTCTCGTCGTAGATACAGGTGTGCACTCGCAGCACTGGTCCCGCCAGCAGATGGTGGACTATTTCCACGACCACTCCGCTATCGGTGAGACCAGCGTGCAGGCTGAAGTGGACCGTTATATTGCTTGGCCGAGCCAGGCGTTGGCCTACAAGATCGGGCAGTTGAAGATTCTGGAACTGCGTGACAAGGCTCAGAAGGCGCTCGAACCGAAGTTTGATATCAAGGCATTTCATGATGAAGTGCTGGACTCTGGCGCGCTTCCTCTTGACGTGCTCGACCAGCGTGTAACTGCCTGGATCGCTGCACAGAAGTAAACGAATTGGCGAAACTTGTGAATCCAAGATGAAATCCAACGGAAAGTGCGATACTCGGGCGAAAGGGCATGCAGATTGGGAACGAAGCAATGACACCTCCAAGCGAGCTCAATGAGGTTGTTCTTCCGCAAAATATAGTAGGTCCGCTTACGCGGTCGGCGATCTTTCTGGTGCTATGCATTCGACCGGATGAAGATGCGTTCGCTCGCGTGCGGGCATTCTGTGCGAATCTTTCTGGATTGGTGCGCGCCGTGGAGTTTCGCGATGTTGAAGCGGGCCTGACGTGTGTGGCTGGGTTTGGGTCGGATGTATGGGACAAGCTCTTTGGATCACCGCGACCAGCGGAGCTTCATCCCTTTCGCGAGTTTCATGCGGGCGCTCGCCACGCCGTCTCCACACCGGGAGACATGCTTTTTCACATTCGCGCAAGGCGTATGGACCTGTGCTTCGAACTCGCAGCGCAGATCATGGACAGCATCGGCGACATAGTGACAACAGCCGATGAGGTGCATGGCTTCCGCTATTTCGATGATCGAGATGTGATGGGCTTTGTCGATGGCACGGAAAATCCACGCGGGGATGCGGCGCGCGAGGCAGCGGTCGTTGGCAGCGAAGATGCAGCATTCGCAGGCGGCAGCTATGTCATCGTGCAGAAATACTTGCATGACCTCAAGGCATGGAATGCTCTGCCGACAGAGATGCAGGAAAAGATCATTGGACGCCGCAAGCTTTCCGATATTGAATTGAGTGACGCGGACAAGCCTGCGTACGCGCACAATGCGCTCACGAATATCGAGGAGAACGGACGTCAATTGCAGATCCTGCGCGATAATATGCCGTTTGGCCGTCCAGGGCACGGCGAATTCGGCACGTACTTTATCGGCTACTGCCGCACGCCGCGCGTCACGGAGCAGATGATCGAGAACATGTTCATCGGCAACCCGCCCGGTAACTATGATCGCATTCTTGACTTCAGCAAGCCGGCAACCGGCAGCCTGTTCTTCGTACCGACCGGAACATTCCTCGACAACGTTCCGCCGGACTTGCCGATGGTCACGGAAAGTGCTGAAGTTTTGCCGATCGAACCACTCTCCGCCAAGCCTTTGCCCGCGCCTGATACAGCGCGCGATACATCACTCAGAATCGGATCACTGAAAGGGAGCGAGCAATGAATAATCTCCATCGCGAGTTGGCGCCTATCTCTGACGCAGCATGGGAGCAGATTGAGGAAGAGACGACAAGAACGCTGAAGCGATATCTGGCTGGGCGTCGCGTCGTGGATGTTCCTCCAGCGGGCGGCATCGCTCTGCCGGGAGTCGGAACAGGGCATTTGAAGCCAATCTCCGCGCCCGGCGAGGGCATACTCGCAAGGCAACGCGAGGTAAAGCCGCTCGTCGAATTGCGCGTGCCGTTTGAACTGTCGCGGCAGACAATCGATGATGTCGAGCGTGGCTCAAATGACTCGGATTGGCAGCCGGCAAAAGATGCTGCCAGGACGCTGGCCTTCGCTGAGGATCGGGCCATTTTCGACGGATATCACGACGCAAACATTCAGGGCATTCGTGAGAGCACCAGCAATCCAATCGATGCGCTGCCCGCGGATGTGCGGGATTATCCCGATGCCGTTGCGCGCGCATTGAGCCAGTTACGGCTCGTCGGCGTGAATGGTCCTTACTCAATTGTGCTGGGTGCCGATGAGTACACCGCGCTTGCGGAAACTCGCGACCACGGATATCCGGTCTTGGAGCACGTGAAGCGCATCGTCGACGGCAATTTGATCTGGGCGCCTGCAATCGAAGGAGCTTTCGTCGTAACTACGCGTGGCGGCGACTTCGAGCTCAGCATCGGGCAGGATGTCTCGATCGGATATCTCAGCCATAGCGAGTCGTCTGTGCAGCTGTATCTTCAAGAGACATTTGTCTTTCGCATGCTGACATCAGAAGCTGCCGTAGCGTTGTCGCGATCGCAAAAGGCTTCGTAATCGACTTATTTGTGCGAGGTTGATGAACCGAAGCCAATGCCAGCCGAGATTATTCTCAAGCAAACTCCAGATCAGTCTGCTCTTGCTGCAAAGCGCGAGCAACTCGCATCGGTGCGCTCAGCGCTTGCCGAGCGTGAAGCAGAGCTTGCGCAGCTTCGTGCTCAGTTGAGCGCATTTGAAGCCCGCTATTTTCGGCAAGTCGGTGTGCTCTACGCTGAGCTGGACGAGATCGAAGCTCGTATCGTTGAACGCGAGGTGGATCTTTACGACTCCGACGCTGCGCGTCGTCGCGCGGAAGAAGCTCGCAAGCGCGCGCAGGAGAGCCACGATGCTGCATTTGCCGATCTGAACGAACAGGAAGAGTTCGAACCACCATCGAATCTGAAGACACTGTTTCGCGAAGTTGCTAAGCGCATCCACCCTGATTTTGCACGCGACGATGCAGAGCAGAAGCACTTCACGCTTCTGATGGCTCGCGCGATTCAGGCCTACAAGCGCGGCGATATCGACACCTTGCAGCGTTTACTCGATGACCATCGCGAGATCGATGCGTCTCTGGCTGGAGAAAACGCGGCCGCTGAGCTGCAACGCATCACGCGCCAGATTCAGCATGCAGAGCGCGATATCGCCGCGTTGGAAGTTGAGCAGCATACACTGCTGGCCAGTGAAATAGCGCAGCTCTATGTAGAGACTGAGGATGCTGCGAAGGAACATCGTGATCTGTTAACGGAACTTGCAACTAAGCTCCGCGACCAGATCGTCGAAGCTCAAAGCCGATTCGATCTTATAGATCGCCAGATCAAGGCGCACGGCAGATAGCGCGAATGGAAGACAGCAACAAAACCGGTTTGCAGCATGTACCAACTGGCACGGCGCTTTCGTCGCATTCCACGCGCGCCAGTATCATTGCCCGTGGGCGGCGCGATGCTGCCGATGCAGCTTCGAGCAACCATTATCTACGCGCCGTCAGCGACTACCGTGCCGGAAATTTTAATGAGGCGGCGGCAGGTTTCGGGCTAGCTGCCGAACAGGGACATGCCGAGTCGCAGTACATCCTCAGCATCTTCTACGACGAGGGACAAGGAGTTGCGAAAGACCCGGCGCAGGCTGCGCACTGGGAGCGCAAAGCAGCCGAACAGGGTCACGCCTACGCGCAAGCGAATGTGAGCTTTCGCTACTACAGTGCAAATAATTTTGAAGAAGCATTTACGTGGTGCCAGCGTGCCGCGTACAGCAAGCTTGCATGGGCACAGTACAACCTCGGCCTGATGTATCGCAAGGGCGAAGGCGTTGCGCCGGATGACGCCGAAGCTGCGCGTTGGTATCGCCTGGCCGCGGCACAGAACTTTGCCGAAGCGCAACAGAAGCTGGCGGAGCTTTACTACTTCGGCCAAGGCGTGCCACTCAGCTATGCGCAAGCTGCGGCCTGGTATCGCAAAGCTGCGGAGCAGGGCAATGCCGAGGCGCAGTTTCAGCTAGGACATCTGTACGCCGTAGGTCAGGGCGTCGAACATGATTACGCACAATCGCGCCACTGGATACGTCAGGCTGCGCTTCAGGGGCACGAGCAAGCAATGCGCGAGCTCAAACGCCGTGAGTATCGCGATCCGTAGCTTTGCACCATCAGGCGATACCGCTGCGACGTTGGCACTCTCAGGTCAATTCGATTGCCAACCGGTTTACAGATGCAGGTGGAAGTGTCAGAGCTACGCCGCCCTGCGTGATCGAACATGACAGGTTCTTCGTCATAACTGTCTGTGGGTCAGCGAAAGTGTTGTGCGCATGCATATCACTAGACGCAAGCGTTTCAGCCTTCGCCTCTTTTGCCGAAGCGCCTCGCAAGGCAACCTGTGTCTCCATCGGCCGGTCAAGTTCAGTGTTCACCACAGTGATGGTGAGCGTATTGCCTTTGCGCGACGCGGAGCCATTCACGCTCCAGAGATTCGCCTGCTTTCCGTTCGCCGTGTACTGAATGTTTGGCGCAGCAAAGTCGGCACGTACCGCATCTGCTCCCTGATGCGCCGCATACATTGCGAAGACATAGAAATTGGGTGTCGCAACAAAGCGGTCCTCGTGAGCAAGAAAGAGCGCATTGATGTTATTGATGAGCTGTGCATTGGTCGCAAGCAGAATCTTTTCCGCGTTGCGATTGAAGACATCCAGGGTGAGCGCCGTGCCGAGCGCATCGCGCACGGTGATCTGCTGGCCGAAGAGGTGCGTCGGGTCCAGCTCCGTCCCTTCGCGATGCCACGGTCCGTATTCGTCCACCACGAGCTTTACATGGTGTTGCGGATCGTATGGCTCCATCGTGGCCCAGTGATCGTTCATGATGGTTTCAAGCGATGCGCAGTCATTGAGCAGGTTGTACCAGCCATCGCGATCAAACTGCAGAGCGTCACTCTGTTCTACCTTTCCTGTAGCTTTGTCGCGCATGAATCCGAACGAGTAGTGATGGATCGACCATCCGGCGAATTGATCGTTGTGATACGCATGCGGGCCGGAAAAAATCTGATCGAAAAATGCATGCGTCCAGTCGGTATCGTTGTCGCTCGGGCCTGACCCAATCAGTTGCAGGTCGACCCCGTAGCGCGGAATCCATGTCGTGAAACGTCGAAATTCCGAGGCATAGTCTTTCGGATCGAAGTTTCCGCCGCATCCCCAGCTCTCATTACCCACGCCCCAGAAGCGAACGCCGTAAGGCGCAGCCGAGCCGTTCGCAGCGCGCATCTCGGCAAGCGTCGTGCTGCCGACCGGTGAATTGCAATACTCGACCCACTGATCGAAGACGAGCGCGGGCAGGCTGCGCAGGTTGGCGGCCAGGTATGCCTCTGCCCCGCAGAGCTTGCAGAAACGCATGAACTCATCGGTGCCGAAAGAATTGGGCTCAAAAACCTGAGCGCCTTTTTCCTTGAGCCGTGCCAGATCTCCATCCACTTCCCAGAAGTTGGTGCGCCGCGGTCTCTTTGCGGCTGGGCCGATGCCGTCGCGCCAGTCGTAGCTATCGGCAAAGCAGCCGCCGGGCCAGCGAATGACAGGCGCTTTGATCTGCCGCATGTGTTCAACGAGTGCTGAACGAATGCCGCGCTGATGGGGAATCTTCGAGTCTTCGCCTACCCAGATACCGTCATAAACAACTCCACCGATGTGTTCTGTGAAGTGGCCATAAATGTCGGGCGAGATGTGGCCGATTGTTTCATCCAGAAAGACTTCAATCCGCGCATCGGCTCCGGCTGCCCACACCGAGGGACGCCCAAGGCAGGCAAGGCTCATGGCGGCAGCGGAATGCGATAGAAACTTGCGACGGTTCATCAAAAACACTCCAGCGGTAAGCCAAGCGAATTTAGTGTGGCCACATCAGCTTTCTACGGATTAGATCCAACGCCTGCTGGCTTGCCCAGAGGCGAATGCGGTCGCGGTCACCGCGGAAGTTGCACTCCATCGATTCTGTCTTGCCGTTGTAGCTGACGGCTACGTAGACAAGACCTACAGGCTTTGTTTCGGTGCCACCGCCAGGACCTGCAATGCCTGTAATGCCCACACCGATGCTCGCTCCCACGCGTCTGCGAATGCCCTGCGCCATTGCTTCGGCAACTTCGGCGCTCACCGCTCCGTGAGCTTCGATCAGCTCATGTGGAACATTGGCAAAATCGGTCTTCAGTTCATTGGAGTACACGACTGCTCCACCCAGAAACGAGCGCGAACTGCCGCTGATGCTGGTGAGCCGTTGCGCCAGCAGGCCGCCGGTGCAGCTCTCCGCGACCGCGAGTGTCTCCTGTTTCATTTCAAGGTAGTAGATGACGATCTGTTCGAGTGACTCGCCGTGCGATGAGTAGAGATGCTGATCGAGAGCCTCTTCCATGCGGCTCGCCAGTTCATCCACGCGCATCTGGGCCTCTTCCAGAACAGGCTTTGCGCATGTGACGTGAAGCTGTATCTCCGCATTGCCGGCAAGGATCGTCGTTTCAACATCCTTGTAGGTCGTGTAGATCGGCGCAAGCAGTGCATCGGCGGTTGACTCGGGAATCATCGTTGCCTTGAGCACACGCTTGGCAATATGCCGCACGGGAATGATGGCGCGCAGCCGGGGGATGCACTCATCCGCAAACATCGGTTTGCATTCGCTTGGTGGGCCAGGCACCATGATGATCAGCTTGCGGTGACCGGCAAACTTGGTGTCCAGCCAAAGTCCGGGGGCAGTGCCCTTGGCGTTGGGAATGACCTTTGCACCCTCGACAATGTCGGTTTGCTTGAGATTGTTCTCAGGCATCGGTATGCGGCGCTCGGCAAATCGAGCAGCCAGCGCCGCGATCAATTGCGGATCGCGATGCACCTCAACGCCCAGCGCCTCGGCTACAGCCTCGCGGCTCAGGTCATCTTCCGTGGGGCCCAGACCGCCCATGACACAAACGAGGTCAACGCGTGCCAGAGCCGCGCGGACAGCATTGACCAGGTCGCGATGGCGATCGCCGACAATGGTTTTGAAATGTACGATGACACCGATCTCGTTGAGTTTTTCGGTCAGGTAAAGAGAGTTGGTGTCCTGCCGGTAGGGCGTCAGAAGCTCAGAGCCGACAGCGATGATTTCACATTTCATGAGGTCGTTTGGCAGGAAATCAGAAGAGTTTCAGCCCGTGTACTCCTAAATCGACATCATAAACGGCGTCATGGGTGGTGAGTACCGTAGTGCCCAGCGGCGAGAATGCCACACCGACGAGGTCGTAGCCTGCAAGGGCCAGTTCGGCATGTCCCGACGGCATAATGCGGACCAGGCCGCGCTGTCCATGCAGGCAGGCGGCGACGAAAATGTTGCCATGACTGTCGAGTGCAAGGCCCTGCGGACGGCCCAGGCCGCGATACCAAGCTGCGGTTGCTCCGTCGCGATCAATGGCCCAGATGGTGTCATTGGAGGAGAGTGCTGGTGCTGAGACGTAGAGTGTGCCGTCAGCGCCGACGGCCAGGTGATAGGCCGCCGGACTTGGCTCAAGGGTGGCATAGACGAAGATCTTGTGGTCCGTGCCCGAATCGCCTGGCGAGATCTTGAAGATGGTCCCGTTGCGGTCGCCGACAAAGAGATTGCCGTCGGCGTCGAATGCCGCACCGGTTGCGACGCCCATGCCCTCGGCATAGCTAGTGGCGACTCCGCCAGCGTCAATGCGATAAACAGTACCCTCGGCGCGCGAGGTGACGTAGAGCGCGCCTTCTGGATCGAAGGCCAGGCCGGTGGGGTTGAGGATGCCACTGACGAACGGAGTGCCTACGCGGTCTGGGCCGATACGCACGATGGAGACCGGTGTCTGCTTGCCGCGCGGGCCTGAGATGGTGGCGTAGATGTTTCCGCTGCGGCTGACGGCAGGGCTGGTGACGGGATGCAGCCCATCGGAGAGTTCGCGCGCAATGTTTAGCAGCGAGAAGGTTCCGGTTCCATCTCCGTTGCGTACCTCGACGTGGCCGACGGCTGCGCCATCGGGGACGCGAAAGGCGAGAGACTCACTACGGCTCATGAGCAGATGCGCCCGTACTCCATCGACCGTTACGGACGGAGGCACGAGGGTACGCGCGCCGAGATGGGCACCGCGCAGTTCCACGTCGCCACCTGGCAATGCCGCGGTAGGGAATGCACCGTCGATCTGCGGTGACGAAGCGGCCTGTTTGAAGAGCCTGGGCATGAAGGATTCCGTTGAATGAGATGCGCCTTTGGTAGTCAGCGACTCAGCGATGGGCTGGTTCAGTGAATCCATCGGCTGATGAGCCACAGCGCCAAACCAGCATACAGGCCAGCGGCGAGATCGTCGAAGACTATGCCCCAGCCTTCGGGCAGTTTTTCGATCCTCCGGATGGGGAAAGGTTTAGTTACGTCGAAGAGGCGAAAGAGCAGGAAACCGAGAACAATGTGTGCGCCATCGAGCCGGGCGTAGGCGCTGCCAAGCGTGAGCGCGAGAAGAGTGAGCCACTGCCCGGCAACTTCGTCGATGACGACGAAGCCGGGGTCTTTGCGGCCGCTTTCGCGGGCGGCGATGGTGGCGGCGGGTACGCCGAGCACTGTGGCGAGCGCGGCTAGTGCCAGAGTGAGGGCCGCCAACGGCGCAGCGGTTAGATGCAGCAGCAGGGCAGGAATGGTCCAGAGCAGAGTGGCCGCGGCAGAGCCCCATGTGCCAGGACCGGGTTTGCCGAAGCCAGCGCCGAAGAAGGTTGCGACAGTCCAGGCCCAAAATCTGCGGCGCTGGTTGAGGGAGCACATAGGTTGTTCAGGCCAGCCGCCTTTCGCGGCTTCACGCATGGCGGCAGCAACGGCGTCGCGATCGGGCTTGCGGCTGCCAAGAAACTTACCCACGCTGACCGCTTTCGTGCTCTTCTTCGAGCTCGGGATCGAGCGCAGGGCTGCTGATTTTGTAGACACCCATGGCCCATTTGCCGAGATCGATGCGACGGCAGCGGTCGCTGCAGAAAGGGAAATCCTCAGCGGACGCGGTGACGAGCGTGCCGCAGGTGGGGCAGCGTAGCGGCTTGGTTTTGGCGGACTTCTTCGCGGGCATAAACGGCTAATTCCTTGTTCCATGGTATCGCAGGTCTAGTTTGGCAGCTTACGTGCGCAACAGCTGGGGGCGGTTGTGCTTTTCGCGGAAATTTTGCGGTATAAGAGCCTTATTTTCTTTGAAATGCGAGGTTGATTGCAAGGTTCATAAGCGTACATTACCAAGGCTTTGGCTGCGTATTTTTGCAGCATGATTTGCGATTTGCGGGATGGGTATAGGGATCTAAGAGATTCATCTGGATTGGTTCTAAATAGAAGTACGTGTTTTTTCCTGTTTCGATTATGCCTGTGAGGCTGGAAATAACCGGCAAGCGGGCTTGGCGGCGCAACTATTCACGCGGCGGAGCCGTGCTTCAATTGATAGTTACGGAATGGAAACCAAGGCCGTAAAGCAGTGCTGAGATGCTGTTCTGGGCATTCTGATGAGCTTTGTTGAGGATGCCGTCGGAGAGCGCGGCCTGAGTGATCTGCTGCTCAGCGGCCTGACGCACCGTGGACTCGAGTGCGGGGTCGGCGGTGGCGAGAAGGCCGGTATCGCGAGAGTAGACGCGGGTGTGCTGATTATCGAGGCGCGAACTCAGGATCTGCGCCGGAGGCAGGTGCACAGTGACGGATTGGCCGTTGACTGTGATGTCGGTGGAACGAAGCTGGCCAAGGTCAACGCCTGCGACGACGTCGCCATGAGCGATGAGCAAGAGCTTGTCGCCAGTGAGGAAGTTGGGCAGCAGGGCATAGCTCTTCTGGCCCTCGACGATCTTGTCGATGGAGTAATCGACGGTTTCGAGACGAGAGAGCTTACGTATCTGCTCGACGATGGCTGGGGTTGAGGTATCAAGCTGCGTATTGCGATGAAACAGGTATCCCAGGACGAGTGAAAAGAACACTGCGCCGAGCAGGCCAAGCATGACTCCGATGGCGAGGGCGAGAAACATGCGGCCACGACGCGGCGCGCGCGGTGCTGCCGATGGTTGCGCTGACGAGCGCGGTGCGTGAGGATCGGGCGGAAAGGGCTCCGCGAGCGAGTCGTTGAGGATGCGGGATTCTGCGGGGCTGATGGACTGCGTGGCTTGTTCCTCAAGCTGTTCTGGCATCGTGGCTCCTTTCCGCTGTGCGATCCGCGCTCGATGTGCGCGGCTCCAGGGATTGGAGCCAGTGATTGGGGGATGAGGTTGCCTTTGAAGCGGGCGGGTAGGGAAATCACGGCGAACAAAGTGCAATCGGTTATTTCTTGACAGCGATCTCTACTTCCCTCAGACTTCCGCTGTCCGCTTGCATCGGGCCTTCCGGTGATCCATCGCCGACGGCTCTTGCACTTTCAAGAGCTATTTTTGAACTCACGCCGATCTGACAGGGGAGTTATACTCCCGCAATAGATTCGTTCCTGACCAGCCGGGGAGCTTGCCATGCGAGTCCTTATAGCTATTGTCGTACTGTTCCTTGCAATTACCGCGCGGGCGCAGGAAGCGCAGAATCCGTGTCCGGATGCGCAGCCGGTTCCACCGCCATTACATCTTCCCGCGACGATGCCGGCTGGCGAACCTTTTCAGTTTGAGCAGCAGGTACTTAAGTATCTCAGTACTCTCGATTACAGAAAGCTTGGCTGGTGCCGGGATAAGTGGGTCCGCGACACCGGGCCGTTGATGAATGGGAATGCGGCCATCGTGCATCCCGCCGTACATATCTACTATTCCCCGGAGGTTTCCCATTGGCTGCTGAATGGCCGTCAGGGAGATATCCCCGATGGAGCGGTCATCATCAAGGAACAATTCGCGCCTGTTCCGGCAGCTCGCTACCGAGATATTCCCGAGCAGAGCCTTGGATGTTCGAACGATTGGACCATCATGATCCGGAATTCGAAAGCATCGCTGGATGGCTGGTTCTGGGCCGAGGTGTGGAATGGCAGCAAGCCGTCCAACTCGATGAAGTTCACAAATAAGTTTCAATATCCGAATGCCGGTTACGGGCTCTATTGTCTTCGCTGTCACGCTTCGGCGGAAAGGCAGCTTACCTTTTCTTCGCTGAACAATATCGAAGGTGCTCCGGGATGGCCTTTGCAGTTCCGGGTGGATAACAGCTGGATGGCCGACAGTGCGGATACGCCGCCGACGACCTGCGGCAATGGCAAGAGCTTGATTGACTTCATTCAGCAATCCGGGATTTCGCTTTCCGAGTGGAGAACACTGCGGGGCGAGGAAGTTATTGAGCCTTCGCGTTTCCCCAGTCATGAGAAGAACGCAGCGATCCAGGAAGATGTCGAAGGGGTCCGGTTTGGAGCCAAGCTTCGCACGCCGACGCGGCAATTGCTGGCGATTCACGCGCCGGCGATTCAGAAGTTTCCTCCTGAGACCCTTGACGATGTTTTGGCCAGGCCCAAGGCGGCGGGGATGCAAGCCTCGGAAAGTCTGCCTGACTTTGTAACTTCGTCGCAGTGTCTGGGCTGCCATAGCGGACTTACCAACACTAGTCTTGGACCTGCGATGGTGCTTACCTCAACTTCAAGTCCGACGATCAACGTCTCTCCGTACGGAGAATGGCGCTGGTCGCCGATGGGGCTCGCCGGACGTGACCCGGTCTTCTACTCGCAACTGGACAGCGAGCTGGCGTTTCTGAAGGAGCATTCGCAGAAGCAGGGGGTGATCGACAAGTGCATGACGTGCCATGGAGCCATGGGTAAGAGGAGCTTTGCCGCGGAACATCCAAAGGAGGACTTTGATGTCAATTTTGTCTATGACACCGATCCTGCGAGCGAGGGATTCAAATATGGCGGGCTGGCGCGCGATGGCATCAGCTGCGAGGTGTGCCACCGCATGGCGCCTCCCAAGGATGCAAGCCTGCCTTACTTCCTGGAACATCACATCAATGGCGTCTACGACATCACTCCATCGAATGAGCTGAACGGTCCTTTCAAAGACGATGTGATTACAACTTATCCGATGGATACCGGCCTGAACATCAAGCCCAAACACAACGACTATATTCAGTCTCCGCAGATGTGCGGCACCTGTCACACGATTCTGCTGCCGGTTGTGGATAGTCCCAAGCCGGACACGACATCGGTAGAACAGGCTACCTATCCGGAGTGGCTTAACAGCGACTACCGGGATGAGTACGGCTCGGTGGGGGCGACTGCGAAAACGTGCCAGGACTGTCATATGCCATCGGGATATATCAATGCACGCACCAACCTATACGCGTCCTCGATCAAAGACAGGATAGCGATTGTGCAGGATTTGACTTATCCGGTTACGGATCATCTGGCGACGCCCGACGAGCTGAACGTGCGTTATCGCGAAGAGGGATACCGGCGGCACGAATTGCTGGGCACAAATGGATTTCTGCTGCAGATGTTCCAGCAGCCGGTCAACGACGAGGGGAACAATGAGGTGCTGGGCGTGCGGATGGCCGACTACATGACGGGCCTGACGACGGACCTTGAAGCAGCTTCCAACAATGTCGTGCAACAGGCGCAGAGTATTACCGCGGCTGTGGTCGTGACTAAGTGGGAGGTGCAGGACTCCAAGCTGATCGTCGAAGTGACAGTGGTGAACAAGGCTGGACATCGTTTTCCGAGTGGCGTGGGCTTTCGACGGGCTTTTCTGGAACTGCAGGCAACGATGAACGGCAAGCCGTTCTTCACTTCGGGGGCTACAAACGACAAGGGGCAGATCACGAATTTTGCGGGGCAGGTTTTGCCTACGGAGTCCTTTGCGGGAGGCAAGTATCAGGCGCACTTTAGCCAGACCAACCCGATCCGGTCTTCGGACCAGGTGCAGATTTATGAGGAGCTGACGAAGAACGCAGACGGCCAGTTCACCACCAGCTTTACGCGCCGGGACTTCGACATCAAAGACAACCGTCTGCTTCCCAGAGGATGGTCATTGAAGGGTCCGGCGGACCTGAAGATTCCGGAGCCGTACTTGCACGCTACCTGGCCGGTGGGCGATGCGCTCAAGGATCCGGCCTATCTGTCCGGCAGGGGCGAGTCGATTGTGCGGTATGAGATTCCGCTGCCAGCGGGGGCGAATGCCGGTAACATAAACGCGACTGTAAAGCTGTACTTACAGACTATGCCGCCGTACTTCCTCGCGGACCGGGGCCAGACGAAGACACCGGCTACCGCGAGGCTGGAGTTTCTGGCGAATTCGCTTGGAACGCTCGAGAATACCGATTATGAGAACTGGAAGCTTCTGATCGCTTCGGCAACGAAGTGAGGGCCTCGCGTTTGGGATGAAGGGATGTCGAGTTAAGCTTCCGGTGCAGAGCTTGCCCGTTTCATGAGGCAGGAGTGAACTCTCTTTTCTGCATGGCAGCTTAGTGCGCGGCGCGAATGTTTTCGGGATTGGGTTCCAGAGGATTGCCGGTCACCTCTCGTGCGTGAGATGCAGGCGAAGCCCGGAAATCTATAATGCTGCCGTGAATTGCACACTACGTGGCCGTATCTATGCGGCGCTGATCCTGATGTTGCTGGTTTCAGGTAGCGCTATTGCCCAGGATCCTGATAGCAACCCAGCTGCGGTTCCGACGGATCGCCTTAGCGAGCCGTGGTGGGCAGCGCGGCATGAGGCGATTCTCAAGGAGGTTCAGGCCCATCCAGACGCACAACTGCTCATGATCGGCGACTCGATCACCAACAACTATGACAAGGCGAATCCGCCGGATGAGAATTTTCAGCCGACTTGGAATGAGTTCTATGAGCCGCGCAAGGCGCTAAATCTTGGGTTTAGCGGAGATGGGACGCAGCATGTGCTGTGGCGGCTGAATCATGGTGAGATGGACGGGCTGCATCCGAAGACGGCGGTGCTGCTGGTCGGCACGAACAACACCGGGGTCTACAAGGAGACGGCGGAACAGACGGAGACCGGGATTGATGCGGTGATTGCCGATCTGGAGCAGCGCTTGCCGGGAACGAAGATCCTGCTGATGGGCTTGTTGCCGAGCGCGATGTCGGAGAAGAAGTCGGAGGAAGACCGGGCGATCAACCGGTATCTGGCGACGTGCTATAGCGAAGATCCGCGTGTGACTTATCTGGATGTGGGATCGATCTTCTATGCGAACGGTGCTTTGAACACGAGCATCTTCTACGATCCGCGTCTCTCGTATCATCCTCCGGCGCTGCATCCGGATACGCATGGGCAGCGGATGATGGCTGAGGCCATTGAGCCTACGCTGGCGAAGCTGATGGGCGATGATCCGCGCGTGCCGCTGGACCAGATGACGGATATCAACACGGCGCTGATTCCGGTGGGCTCGCTGGAGCAGGATATGTACGACTGGTATGCGCGGCACCATGCGGAGCTGGAGGTGAAGAAGCATCTGGATCCAGAGGTGGTGATGATTGGCGACTCGATCACGCACTTCTGGGGCGGCGAACCGGCTTCTTCGCGCGTGGCGGGCGCGATGGCTTGGCAGCATCTGTTTGGGGATGCGCAGGTGCTGAACATGGGATTTGGCTGGGATCGCACGCAGAATGTGCTGTGGCGCTTACGGCAGGGCGAGTTCGATGGGCTGCATCCGAAGTGGGTTGTGCTGAATATCGGGACCAACAACCTGACGGGATCGATTCATGCGCGGACTAGCACGCCGAAGGAGATTGTGGAAGCGATTGGCGTGATCTGCGACGAGATTCACCGGATGTCGCCGGAGACTCACATTGTGCTGATGGCGATCTTTCCGCGTGGAGAAGATCCGAACGGTCCGCTGCGCGCGCCGATCAAGGAGACGAATCGGTTGCTGGCGGAACACTTTGCCGGGAATGCTCTGGTGACTTATGTGGACATAGGACAGAAGTTTCTTACTCCGGATGGGACGCTGACGAAAGAGATGATGCCGGACGGGACGCATCCTGGTGAGACTGGTTATCAGATTTGGGCGGATGCGCTGGTGGCTGCTGGAGTGAAACCATAACTCCGTTTGCTGAAAACAAAAGAGATAAAGAGGGGGAGGGGGTAATTAATTTTCTGAGCAACAGGGGTGGGTTGTCGTGTATTTTCTGGTAATTCGACGGTAGGTTTGTGATGCGGTGTATTGCCGGGCGCATGTTTTGCGGGTGTTGGTTGCGATGCGATCTCTTCCATTGTGCCTGAAGTGGGGATAATTATCGGCAAAGCTTTGGCGGCTGCGCCACTTCCGCGATTTGGCGTCTGTGCATTGGATCGACGACGAAGACGGTGGCCTGCCGACGGCACGGATTTGCGCGTTGCGGGGCTGGAGGATGGCAAACAAGGTGCAATCCATGGCGTGCACGGTGCAATCGGTGCGAAGCAAAATGCAATCGGCGCGCGGCAAAGTGCAATCGGTGCAGCGCAAGATGCAATCGGCGTGCGCGTAAGCCGGCAGTGCGGGAGATATGGGGCACCCGGCGGGGTTGTGGAGCAATTTGCCGGTTGGCGGATACGCGAATCTTAGATCGCGAAAGAGAGATTTGTATTCCGAAGCCAGGGCAGGCGACTTTTGGGCATGACGGGGATGGTGACGGGGTTCGTGCTTTGCACGAATCTGGTTGCGTACTGCGGCTGTCCGCTATCCCACCCTTTCCGCACAGGACGCGGAAAAGATGGGGCACCTGTGATCTTTCAGGAGGTTGTCCATTCGATTTGGACCGGAGAAGCTGGTTGTGACGAGCAACTAGGAATCTTCGGAGGATCGAATGGACATTCATAAGAATGCCCGACTGAG
>NZ_JAGSYH010000003.1 GCF_025685685.1 Acidicapsa dinghuensis | reverse complement strand
ATCTGCAGCCATGGACTCACTACTACAACCACGAAAGACCTCATGGTAGCCTCAACTACAACCCGCCCATCAGCCGCTCCGAGATACCGCTCGCCGATGGAACAACCTCTTGAGCTTCTACAGGCACCCGCTTTTCACACTCACACTTCCACACTTTCCGATCAGCTTCTTTCGTCTGCATAGATTCGAGTTTTCAATTGACGTTCATCGACCAGCCCTCGTAGCCTGTTTCCAGCGCGCAGGGCGCATCCGGTCCGCGGGAAGGGCAGTGCCCACCTACACAATCTGAGTTGCGGTAACGAAACTTCTTTCAGCCTGACGGGCGGCGAAATGCTGTTCGAGTGCGGACTCCAGGCCACTACCGAGAGGAGCTTCGTATGTCGTTTCAATCGAGAGAGCTTGCGCGCGTTCCGAACGTGGAGCAATACAAGAAACAAGCTAAAGAGCTGGTGCGCTTTCGGCGCGAGGCGGGAGAGAACCGTCAGCAGCAGATGCAACTGAAGCGTCTGTTCAAGATGATCCAGCAATACCATCCACAATTCAGGGGTAAGACAGAGGCGGAGATTCGCGGGGCGGAGTTTGCCTTGAGCGATGCGCAACTGGTGATTGCCCGGGAGCATGGATTTCTGAGCTGGCCGAAGTTTGTGCGGGCGATCGAGGCCCGGCGAGCGGGGCTTGAGGCTGAGGAGAATGCCGAGGCTGCGTTTCTGCGGGCGGCTAGTGTTCCGCGCGGCGAAGATCATGATGGAGCGGGAGCTACGACCGATGCGGCGGAGGCGGTGCGCAAGGCGCATCCGGGCGTAGAGATCGAAAGCGTCTGGGCTGCGGCGGTGTATGGCGATGCGGCTGCGGTGAAGGCGTTTCTGGCGAAGGATAAGGGGCTGGCTTCGCAACGCGGCGGGGTGTATGCGTGGGATCCGCTGACGTATCTGTGTTTTTCGCGGTATGCGCGATGGCTGCGTAAAGATGAGGCGCGATCGCGCGCGTTTGTGGATGCGGCGCGGGCGTTGCTGGAGGCTGGCGCGGATGTGGATACGGGATGGTTTGACGGGATTGGCGAGGCGACTCCGGCGTGGGAGAGCGTGCTCTATGGTGCTGCGGGTGTGGCGCAGCATGCAGAGCTGACGCGGCTGCTGTTGGAGTATGGGGCTGATCCGAACGATGAGGAGACGGCGTATCACGCGGCGGAAAACTATGAACAAGGGCCGGTGCGTGCGCTGCTGGAGAGCGGAAAGCTGGCTGAGGGGGGCAAGACGACGCTGCTGGTGCGCAAGGCGGACTGGCACGATCTGGAGGGGGCGAAGCTGGTGCTGGAGTTTGGGGGCAATCCGCACCGGGGTACGCAGTGGAAGAACACGGCGTTTGCATGGAGCGTGAAGCGGGATAACTGGATTGAGCTGGTAAAGACAATGCTTGCTGATGCGCAGGGTCCGTTGAGTAAGCAGACGGAGGAGGTACAAGCGTCGATCTTGGGTGCTACGGAACAGGCGGTGCGGCGTGGTCGGCCGGACCTACTGAAGCTGCTGGATGAACGCGGGCTAATGCCGGATCTGCTTGGATTTGACCGTCTGCTGGAAGCGTGCGCGCGTGGCGATCTGGAGAAAGCAAAGGCTGTTGCTGCGGCAGATCCAGCGGCGCTGGCGATGGTGCTGGCGCATGGCGGAGCTCTGCTTTCGCAGTATGCGGGCACAGGCTGCGTAGAAGGGATGCGCGTGCTGATGGAGTTGGGAGTGGCTGCGGCGGCACTGAATCTTGAGGGAGATCCGTACTTCGAGATTGCCAAAAGTGGGACGGCGCTGCATTCAGGGGCATGGCGGCTGCAGCATGGAGCAGTGAAGCTGCTGCTGGAGCGGGGTGTTCCGGTGGATGCGAAGGACGAGCGCGGCCGGACGGCGCTGATGTTTGCAGTGCGCGCGTGTGTGGATTCGTACTGGAAGTCGCGGCGGTCGCCGGAGTCGATTGCGATGCTGCTGGAGGCTGGGGCTTCTCAGGAGAGTGTTTCTGTTCCCACGGGTTATGCGGAGGCGGATGCGCTGTTGCGGAGGCATGGAGGGTGAGGGTGTCCGCTGATGGACATCGGAGTGCGCCCGCGAACATGGTTTGTTCACGGGCGCATTTGTGTTTGGGGGTAAGTCTTGCGGAATGAGTGGATGGTATTTAGGGATTGTTGGATGGTGAATTGCTTTCACCCCAATGATGAAGCCGTTTGGCCTGGAATGACAAGCTCGCCTCAGGGGCTAAAGCCCAGTTTCAATGGGGGTTCAATGCGAGGGCTGAAGCCCTCGCCTACCTGTCACGAAAGGCAAAAGCAATTCGCAACGAGGCCGATATTTGGCCAGTCTTGTTTGGGTAGTGGATTGTCAGGAGAGATACGATGGGAAACTTGTTAAAGGATTTGCGGCAGGCGATCCGGCAGATGCGGAAGTCGGCAGGATTTACCGCGGTGGTGGTGATCACGCTGGCACTGGGCATTGGCGCGAATACTACGGTTTTCAGCGTGGTGGATGCTGTGCTGCTGAGGCCGCTGCCTTATATGCAGCCGGAGCGGCTGGTGGAGGCTGAGTCCTGGTACAGCAAGAACACGAGTGAGAGCAATCTCTCGTATCCCGACTTCCTGGACTGGCGGGCACAGAACAAGAGTTTCGAGCACCTGGTGAGCTATCACGACAACAGCTATACGCTGACGGGCGTGGCGAGGGCTGTTCACGTGCAAGCGGAGATTACCTCATGGGATCTGCTGCCGATGCTGGGCATCAATCCGGAGATCGGACGCGGGTTTAGGCAGGATGAAGAGAAGCGCGGAACACGCGTGGTGCTGCTGAGCCACGAACTATGGATGTCGCAGTTTGCAGGCGATAAAAATGTGCTTGGGCGGACGATTCAGCTTAGCGGCGAGACGTTTACGGTGATCGGGGTAATGCCGGCGAACTTCCGCTTCCCGATTACAGCTCCGAAGACGGGTATGTGGACGACTCTCGCGGTGGACGATACGCCGACGGGCGATGGGATGACGAATCGCGGCATGCACTGGCTGAATGCGATGGGAAGGCTAAAGCCCGGTGTTACGGTGGCGCAGGCCGACCAGGATATGAAGGCGGTAGCGGCGCGTTTGACTAAGCAGTATCCCCACACGAACACGAAGCACGATACGGCGAAGGTACAGAGCGAGCTGGACTATGTGCTTGGCGATACGAAGATTCTGATTGAAGTGATCTTGTGTGCTGTTGCGCTGGTGCTGCTGATTGCGTGCGGGAATATTGCGAATCTGCTGCTGGCGCGGGTGCGAGACCGGCGGCGTGAAATTGCGATGCGCACAGCGCTTGGCGCATCGCGGACGCGCATTGTGCGGCAGTTGTTGGTTGAGTCGATCGCGCTGAGTGTGGCGGGTGGAGTTGCCGGATGTGTGCTGGCGTTCCTGTGTACGCCGGCGGTGTTGCGGTTGATTGGTGACAGCGTGCCGCGCGCGGCGGATGCGGGTGTGAACATCGAAGTGCTGGCGTTTGGATTTGCCGCTGCTCTGGTGTCAGGGCTGGTGTTTGGCCTGGTGCCCGCAGTGACGGCATCGAAGACTGACCTGGTATCGACGCTGAAGGCGGGTGGCGCTTCGGACATGTCGGGGCATGACCGGATGCGTTCGCTGGTGATTGTGTGCCAGGTAGCGTTGGGCATTGTGCTGACGGCGGGTGCGGGTTTGCTGATCTCAAGCTTCATGAAGATGATGCACAAGGATGTGGGATTTAATCCGGATCATGTGCTGACGTATCGCTTTGAGACGCCGGACGCGCGTTATGGAAAGACGCGGGCGGAGTTCTATCGCAACTACTTTGAGAAGCTGCGCGCATTGCCGGGTGTGAAATCGGCGGCGGGCTCGATGATTCTGCCGATGACGGATGACAACGCCGATGTGAGCTTTGAGAATCCGGAGCATCCGCTTCCTCCGGGGCAGTTGCCCTCTGCGGATATTTCGCTGATCTCGCCGGATTACTTCAAGGCGATGGAAACTCCGGTATTGCAGGGTCGAGATTTTAATGATGGAGATGTGAAGGGGTCTGTGCCGGTGATGATCATCAACCAGGCATTCGCGGAGAAGTATTTTCATGGAGAGAACCCGATCGGGAAAAAGCTGAAGCCGGGTGCGGGCGACGACGGCTTGCCGCCGATGCGTGAGGTGGTTGGCGTGGTGGGGAACATGGTGCACTCGATGGCACAGCGGCATGACCGGCCAGGGTATTTCCTGCCGTCGGCGCAGATGCCGGGCTGGTGCTGCCTGGTAACAGTGGTGAGGACGTCGGTGGATCCTGCGAGCCTTGAGCCGACGGTGCGACACCTTGTCGCGTCCATGGACAGCGATCTGCCGGTGACGGATGTGCGCACGATGCCGGAGCTGATGAGTCTGCAGATGTCGCAGCCGCGTTTTGCCGTGGTGTTGCTGGGGACGTTTGCGGGTCTGGCGCTGCTGCTGACGGTGGTTGGGCTGTATGGCGTGATGATGTATTCGGTGTCGCGGCGGACGCGTGAGATCGGCGTGCGGCTCGCGCTGGGCGCGCAGCGTGCGATGGTGCTGCGCATGATTCTGCGTGACGCTGGACTGCTGCTTGGCTCGGGGATAGCGATTGGATTGGCGGCTTCGCTGGCGTTTGCTTCCGTAATGAAGACGATGCTGTATGGAACGCAGGAGCGCGATCCGCTGGTGATGGCAGCCGTGTGTGCACTGGTAGCGGTCACTGGTCTGCTGGCAGCATATCTGCCGGCGACGCGTGCGTCTGCGATTGAGCCGATGCAGGCGTTGAGGACGGAATAGGGACCACGAAACAGGACCAGGGATTAGGGACTAACGAGCTTAGTGCTGGTTGATGGCTCCGCTTCGCCACGAGAATCACAATTCGTTTTCTGAAGGGAGCCGGCGGGCGGCGAAAGTCCTGCCGGCTTTACTTTTCGTCATCACTCCTGGAGTGTGGGCGCCGACGCGGTGAAGGATTGTTGCAAAGAATGTGGGAATTGGCCTCAGAACCGGTCTTATTTGTTGCAGAAATGCGCAATTTATATACAGAGTTTTAAAAGCTGAAATTGTTGCCTGCTCAGTTACCGAGGTGTGGTTCGAGTGAGCTAGGCAACGGTCCCTCTGGTGGGGTAGGATAACGGTTCCATGACGAAGAAGATCGATTTTCGCCCAGTAATTTTGGCCGGTGGAAGTGGAACGCGATTCTGGCCGCGCTCACGCCGCGCACGTGCGAAGCAGGTGCTTGCGCTGGATGGAGAACGCTCGATGTTGCAGCAGACGGTGGAACGGCTGAGCCCCATAGCCGGGAATGAAAAGGTTTGGGTGATTACCAACGAGCTTTTGGCAGCCGAGATCGAGTCGCAGTTGCCGGGAGTGCCGCGGTCTCAGATCGTCGAAGAGCCGGTGGCGCGCAACACGGCTCCGGCGTGTGGACTGGCCGCGTTTCTGGTGGAAAAGTCGAACCCTGATGCGGTGATTGGAGTGTTTCCGTCCGATCACGTAATCGGCGACGAACCGCGATTTCTGAAGATCATCCAGCGTGGCGTTCAACTGGCTGCCTCTGGCGATGTAATGGTGGTGCTGGGCATTGAGCCGACACGCGCCGAGACGGGCTACGGATATATCGAGACCGGTGATTCCGGCCCTGCGGATCTGGACGATAGCGCGCTGCGCGTGCGGCGGTTTACGGAGAAGCCAAGCCGCAACCGGGCCGAGGAGTTCGTAGCCGCGGGGAACTATTTCTGGAACTCGGGGATGTTTTTGTGGTCGGCGCGGACGTTGGCGAATGCGGTGCGAGAGCATCTGCCGGAGATGGCTCCGCTGCTCGAAGAGATTGCGTCGTGCTATGGAACGCCTGAATTCGAGCAGGTCTTCGCGAAGCTGTATCCGAAGTGCGAAAACATCTCGGTGGATTACGCGATTCTGGAGCCGCGGTCGGCGAAAGGTGAGCATTATTCGCGGCTGTATTGCATTCCCGCGGAGTTTGGGTGGAATGACCTTGGCTCATGGGAGTCGCTGTACGAGTACCAGGTGGAGACCCGGTCACGCGGCGACGAAGAAGGCAATGTAGCGGAGACCAGCGGCCTCATGACGCTTGACTCGGTCGATAACTACATCTATAGCCCGAAGAAGTTTGTGGCGCTCGTGGGCGTGCAGGATCTGGTGGTGGTGGAGACAGAAGATGCCTTGTTGATTTCACACCGCAAGCACTCGCAGGATGTGGGCAAGATTGTGAAGGAGCTGGCAGCTACGGGGCAGACAGAACTGCTGTAAACCGAGTCCGCCTGCGAATCCTCTAGCCAAGCTGAGCCCTGCCAGTGTACAAAGGTTGGCGCATGCTGACTGGTATGCGTTCGTCTTGATTCAGCAGACCACGCCAGTAAGAGTACGCCAAAATGTAAACCTTATCATCAACCCCATCTTGTTTTTGAGGGCCAATCTATGAGCCAATCTACGATCTGTTCACGCCTGCGTCTTCTGTCACTCGTTGCCGCCTCCGCCGCTGTATTTCTTTCCGTCAGCACTGCTCATGCGCAGGTGGCGCAGACGCCGCCTATGGGCTGGAACAGCTGGAATTACTTTGCCAGTAAGGTCGATGACGCTGGTATCCGCGCAGCTGCGGATATTATTGTCGCCTCCGGCATGAAAGATGCTGGCTACGTCTACGTCAACATCGACGATACGTGGGAAGCTGAGCGTGGACCGGATGGAAAGATCCGCACCAACTCGAAGTTTCCGGACATGAAGGCACTGGCCGACTATGTGCACTCGAAGGGGCTTAAGCTGGGCATTTATTCTGGGCCGGGAACGAAGACTTGCGCTGGCTATCCGGCATCGCTTGGCCATGAAGAACAAGATGCGGAGAGTTACGCGGCGTGGGGCATCGACTATCTGAAGTACGATCTGTGCAGCTTCATCCCCGACGTGATGCAGAAGCAGGCTCCCAATGACAAGGCCGCACAGATGAAGATCATGATCGATGCCTACGTCAAAATGGGGAACGCTTTGAAGGCTGCGACTGCGAAGACGGGGCGGCCGATAGTCTTCTCACTCTGCCAGTATGGATGGGATTCTCCGTGGGAGTGGGCGCCTGCGCTGGGCGGCAACCTGTGGCGTACTACGGGCGACATTCAGGCGCGTTGGCAGAGCATCTATGACATCGCCAGCCAGCAGGATGGATTGGCAAAGTATGCCGGGCCGGGACACTGGAACGATCCTGACATGCTAGAAGTCGGCAACGGCAAGTTGTCGGCCGCTGAAAACCGCACGCACTTCTCGTGGTGGGCGATGCTGGCCGCGCCTCTGCTGGCCGGCAATGACCTGCCGCATATGAAGCCGGAGGTTCGCGCCATTCTGACGAACAAGGATGTGATCGCGATCGATCAGGACTCGCTGGGACAGCAGGGCACACGCGCCTATTCTGATGGTGAAGTTGAGGTGTGGACGCGTCATCTGCAGGGCGGAGCCTTGGCTGTAGCCATCATCAACGTGGGCAGCGACAAGACAGCGAATCACCCCTTCCACCTGGATCTAGCCAAGCTGCATCTGAGCGGTTCGCAGACCGGCAAGGATCTCTGGACGGGCAAGGAAGTTACGCTGAGCGACAACATGCCAATTCAACTCGACAGCCACGATATTCTTCTGGTTCGGATCGATCATCCTGGCATGTAGTGCAAGTTGAGTAAGCAAAGAAAAGAGCGGCCGGAATCTCGGACCGCTCTTTTTATTTCTGGGGATGAATTATTCGGCTTGGGCCAGGTATACGGCAAACCAGCCGTCTTCATCGCGCCATCGTTGCGGATGGCCGAAGCCTGCTGACTGCAGCATCTTTTCCACTTCACCAATGCGGTATTTGTAGCTGTTCTCGGTATGGATGGTTTCGCCTGCGGCGAATTCGACATTCATGTCGAGGGCGTCGATTCGAATGCGCTGGTCGATGAGGCTTTCCAGGTGCATCTCAATCCGTGACTCGTCTTCATTCCAGCGGATGCGATGAGCAAACGAGTCGAGATCGAAGTCAGCGTCCAGTTCACGATTGAGTCGAACGAGCATATTTTTGTTGAACTGTGCGGTGACGCCCGCGCCGTCATCGTACGCTGCCGTCAGATTTGCTATGCTCTTGCCGTCGGCGGTTGGCGCAAGATCCACGCCGAGCAGAATCGAGTCACCGCGATCCAGCGCAAGCCGCAGCCCGCGCAAAAGGCTTGATGCTTCTTCCGGCAAAAAGTTGCCGATGCTTGAACCAATGAAGAGCACAACGCGCCGTTCCCCATCGAAGCAGGGCGTGAGCCGCAGATCGCGCGTGTAGTCGGCTACCTGTGGATGGCAATGGATTTCGGGCATCTCGCGCTGAAGGCGCTCCTTTGCTTCTTCGAGAGCAGATTCGGAGACATCAACGGGGTGGTAGCTGACGCGGCCCTGCATGTCAGCAGCGGCGGCCAGCAGCAGGCGAGTCTTATCGGCAGAGCCTGCGCCGATCTCCACGACGCGCAGCTTTTCACCGCATGCAGCCAGAGCCATCATCTCCGGTGCATCGGCGGCAAAGATGCTGCGCTCGATGCGGGTGAGATAGTACTCGGGAAGTTGCGTGATGCGATCGAAGAGGTCCGATCCGTCGCGGTCGTAGAACAGCCACGGCGGCAGGGTTTTGGGAGACGCAGTCAGTCCCTCGCGTACGGTTTCAGCGATTGTTGTACAGGAAGTATCAAGAAGGACGCAGGGATCGGATGGCAGAATTTCCGCCGATAGAGTAGCCATAGTCTCCTTCGATGCAGCTTGTGTGGGTCTGGTTACGAGGACGCCAGTCGAATTCCGGAAAATTGCCAGCGTGTTTCCGGAGGAAAGAAATTGCGGTAACTGGCGCGGATATGCCGCTGCGGCGTGACGCACGATCCGCCGCGCAACACCATCTGTCCGCTCATGAATTTTCCGTTATATTCTCCAAGCGTTCCGCCCAACGGCACAAAGCCGGGATAGCCGAGATATGCGCTTGCCGTCCACTCCCAGCAGTCGCCGAATAACTGTGCCGGGAGGCTTTGTCTGCTATCGAACGCATTAGCTGCACGAGGTTCAAGTGAGCCTGTATCGAGAAGGTTGCCGGTGATCGGAGCATTCGCTGCGACTGACTCCCACTCTGCCTCGGTCGGCAACCGCTTGCCTGCCCATCGCGCGTAGGCGTCGGCTTCGAAATAGCTGACATGTGCAACAGGCGAAGAGGCCGCTGCGTCCAGCCTCTGCTTGCCGCGAAGCGACACTACGGTCCACTGGCCACCGCTCTTTTGCCAGTACAGCGGCGCCTGCCATCCCTGCGCTTTCACGGTATCCCATCCGGCAGAGAGCCAGAGCTCAGGCCGCTCGTACCCTTTGTCTTCGATGAACTCGAGATATTCGCCACAAGTGACAAGACGCGAGCCAAGCTGAAATGGTTCAAGCCATGTCTTGTGCCGAGGTCGCTCGTTGTCAAAGCCGAAGCCGTCGCCTCTGTTCTGCCCGATCTCGTTCTGTCCGATTTCGACAAGGCCACCGTCGTAAGAGAAAAACTCCATCGGCAGCACTTTCGGCATAGGCTCCTCGTCATCGCGGTCGAGATAAGCCGGCTGCAGTGGGTTGGTGAAGAGTGCATGCTTAATATCGGTAAGCAGTAACTCCTGATGCTGCTCTTCGTGGTGCAGGCCAAGCTCGATGCGCGTGAGCGCTTCCGCAGGCGCACCGGTTTCGAGAAGGCGCAGAATGCCCTGGTCTACATAATCGCGATAGCTGAGGATGGTGATCAGACCGGGGCGGGAGAAAGAGGATCGTAATTTCTTTTCGGGAAACTCAGTGAATGTTTGATAGTAACTATTAAAAAGCCACGAAAAGTCCGGATCGTAGAGTCGACAACCTGGCAGAAACTCGCGCAGGACGAAGGATTCGAAGAACCACGCCGTGTGGGCCAGGTGCCACTTGGCCGGTGATGCCTCCGGACAGGACTGCACCATCATGTCCTCAGCGGTCAGCGGCTCACAGATGGCCAGGCTCCGCTTCCGTACCTCCAGATACCGCTCGCGCAGCCCCGTATCACTTGCTACAGCAATTGTCGCCATCGGTTCAACCGTCCTTCCACCCGGAAATCGCTTTTGCACCGGACCGTCGAAGTGTACTCGACCGGATGCCTTCTGGTGCTGTAGCTTTCGAAACAGTTCTTCCGTCTAAATCCATAAGAGTGGAAGTCTCTGCCATGCGTCACAAAAAATTTGCGGGTCTACTGACAGCTACGCTCATCTTTTCGACCGTCATTGCTCTCTCGCCACAGGCAACCCACGCCCAATCCACCAGTCCCTCTTCCGCCGGTAACGGCCAGGGACAAGGACAAGGCCAGGGGCAAGGACGAATGCGCGGCGGCTTTGGCGGTGGCCGCGGAGTGATCGGCACGGTGACGGAGGTTGCCGCTGACCACTACACGATCAAGACGGAAACTGGCGACCTCTACACAGTGCATTTCAGCGCCAACACGCGCATCATGAAGCAGGTCGGTGGCGGTTTTCGCCGAGGCGGACAGGGTTCAGGGCAAAGTTCGGGACAAGGTTCTGGACAGGGCGGCGGACAAGGCGCAGGGGAAGCCGGCGGAGATCAGCCGCAGGCTCCGCGCCAGCCACCGCAGATGCTGAAGTCTACCGACATCAAGATTGGCGACGTGATCACTACCGGCGGCGAGGTGGATGCTTCGGCCAAGTCTGTCGGCGCGGTCTTCATCATGCAGATGAGCCCCGAGCAGGTGGCGCGCATGAAGCAGATGCAGGCCGACTGGGGCAAGACCTGGCTGGCTGGCAAGGTGACAGGCATTCAGGATACGATCATCACGATTGAAGGCACCATGGATCACCAGCCGCACGCCATCGTCGTGGATGAGAACACTTCGTTCCGCGAACGCCGTGACTCCATCACGCTGGCAGATATTAAGCCGGGCGAGGAACTCCGCGCCGAGGGTGCATTGAAGAACGGAGCTTTTACCGCGACCACCGTGGCGGCGATGCAGCCCGGCAACGGGCAGGGACAAGGGGGACAAGGGCAGGGAAGAACGCGCAACCGCGACGGCGGAGCGGCTCCCAATCCGCAGTAAGCGAGGATGCTGGTTATCGCAGGCCAGAGACCGTGACACTCAGCGTGGTCTCTGCTGCGGGGTGTTCGCTGCTCAACTGGTCACGACTTTCACCATGGCTTCAGCCCAGTTCATCGCCTCCTGATAAATACGGTCAAGATTAATACGGCCAAGAGTTCCTTCCCCGATTCCCATCACGCGGGATATCTCTTCGCGCTCCTGCCATTCGGCGCGCTCATGATGCGCCAGCCAGTGCAGCAGCTTGCCTTCCTCGTTGGTCTCTCCCAGAAGTGCTTTGCGGGTTTCCTCACGCAGGGGCAGGGCTGGAGCGATGCTCTCCATGGGCACATCGAGCATCGCCGGCATGAGGCTTAACATGCCGAGCAGATACGGTTCCGTCGCGTCCTGTCCTGTACTCTGCGCGGCCAGCTCACAAAACCGGGCACGCACCAGCGACATGCGCAGCAACTCTACTGGTTTTCTGGCGCTCAGTGCGCCGACAGTTGCCACGATAGCCAATCGCCGGAACATCTCATCGCCGATGCGCACCAGTGCGCTCTCAATGGAGGTCACCGCCTTATTCGTTGCAAAGAGCGGCGAATTGGCAACACGCAAGACACGATACGTCAGTGAGGGATCGCGTTTGACCAGCGTGCTTACATGCTTCACGTGCAGGGGAGACTCCAGCACCGCTTGCAGAATCTCAATATGAACCATGCGGTTGGCTGGGATGCCTTTGCCCTTCATCAGTATCGGGCGGCAGAAATAGAAGCCCTGAAAGAGCGTGAAGCCCTCGGCTTTGGCGCGCGCCCAGTCTTCCCGGGTTTCTATCCGCTCCATCACCAGTTTTGCTTTGTGGCGTCCTACCTTATGGCGCAGCTCCATGCGCTCCTGCGCGGTCGTCTGGCTGAGATCGATCTTGACGAAGTCGGCGATCGTCACCAGTGGATGCCAGCCGGCCTTGCCCTGAAAGTCATCCAGAGCCAGCCGGAATCCCTTTGCCTTGAGTGCGCGGCAGGCCTCGACCAGTTCGCGTGTCGGCTCCAGTGTTTCGAGCACTTCAAGCACTGTTTGATTGGGCGGCAGCAGATGCACAAGTCCGCCCATCAGCGCCTCGTAGGTGCAGTTCACAAACATGGGCAGGCCGTTGGTCAGACGCTCCCATCCCAAAATCAGGCTGTTGTCGATCACCGTGCGCGTGGCGTTGTTGCCATCGCCATCGAACGCCATGGATGTGGGACTGGAACGAAAGAGCAACTCGTAACCGAACACCTTGCTGCGCATATCCAGAATGGGCTGAAGGGCAACGCAGCAGAGACTTTCGGGCTGTGGCGAGGAAGCGTTTTCAGAGTTGTTCTCTCGCGGAGCGTCGCTCTCAGTGGAGAGAGCTTGAGTTATAAGAGTCATCGCACCAGCTTTCCCGTCGTTTGCCCATCACCGCGAACAGTAAATATATAAGGGCTGTGCCGCACGGAGTTCACCGTTCGGCAGAACAACCAGCAGGAGTCTACCGGTGTCATCGGCATTTCGGTTCAGTAACATGAGCCGGGCAAAGAAAAGGCCGGCCTTCGCGCGTGGAAACGAAGATGCCGGCCTTTCGTTACGTCCTGATACGAGATCTAACCCATGAACATGCCGCCGTTGACGTCCAGCACATGGCCAGTGACGTAAGCAGCGCCTTCCGATGCGAGATAAAGAACGGCATGCGCAATCTCGGTGTCCGTTCCGGCTCGGCCAGCGGGAATCGTCGCCAGCATGGCTTTGGTCTGCTCTTCGTTGAGCGCTGAGGTCATCGCTGTTTCGATATATCCCGGAGCGACGGCATTGACGGTGATACCGCGGGAGGCCAACTCGCGGGCCAGGGAGCGGGTCATGCCGATCATGCCGGCTTTGCTGGCTGCATAATTCGCCTGCCCGGCCTGCCCTGTTCGCCCAACCACACTTGAGATGTTGATGATGCGGCCCCAGCGGTTTTTCATCATGCCGCGTAATACAGCCTGCGTCAGCAGAAAGGCGCCGGTCAGGTTGGTCTGGATCACGTCGTCCCAGTCGGCGCGCTTCATGCGCATCGCCAGCACATCGCGTGTGATGCCGGCATTGTTGACCAGAATCTCGACCTTGCCGAACTTCTCCTCGACAGCCTTCGCTCCCGCCGTGATGGACTCTTCGCTCGCCACATCGAGAGCAAACGCAGCAGCCTTGCCGCCGGCGGTCTCGATCTCGGCCTGTACCTCGGCCAGTTTGGCTTCATTTCGCGCTGCAAGGGCAACGGTTGCGCCTTCTTTGGCCAGCGCCAGTGCGCATGCCCGTCCAATTCCCTGCGAAGCGCCCGTTACCAGCGCAATCCGGCCATTCAATCCGCTCATACTACCTCATGGGCGCCGTAAACGAACCTCAGGCGCATGAAAATTATAGAGTTCCGGGCTAGTCTATCCCGATGGCACAGCCGCTGCCGTGATCGGCTCAGGAGCACGCCACGCCTGCGCCAGCATCGCAGGCCAAACATATACCGCCAGATGACGCGAGTAGTGCAGCAGCGGCTGCGTATCAGGCAGCGTTAGCCCGATGTGCGCGGCCAGATCGTTTTGCGTAATCTCGGCCTCAGCCTCTTCGAGCGGCCAGGGTATGTGGTGGATATCGGCCCGCACCAGTCTGCCCATCGCATTCTTTGTAAAGAGGCAATAACGCTCCGTCAGGAAGTGTTCGATCGATCCAGCCTTGCTTTGTGCCAGCTTGTGCGTGGGACCGAGGCCGCGGTAGCGTGCGACAAACCGCACCGGCTTTCCGCTGAGCAGGCGGCGGCTGTAATACGAAAATTCCCGGTCTCCGCGCGGCTTGATACTCATCTGCGACCAGTAATACGGCAGGTCAAAGAGAGTTCGCGCCGCGATTACGGCCAGAAGGCTGGCAGCGTCGAGAGAGAAGAAATACACGCCCGGTGTCTTGGTTCTCTTTTCGCGAACGTAAGTTCGCAGATTTAGCTCAGGAAACTTGCGCGCTCCGGGAATCGGAGGTACGCCGCGCAGCCGGATACGGTCCATCCAGAACGGAACGACGCCGATCCAGGCCGATCCCTGGCAAATATCCGCTTCGAGCCCCTCCGGCAGCAGCGCCTCGATCTCTGCGCTGCGCATGGGCCAGTGGGCAAACAGCAAATCATTCCAGCGCTGGGTCATAGCCCAGCGGCCAGGTGGCAACGGCCACGGGCGGTGTGACGTCTTCTCCAGAATCTGTCGCATCAACGATCGGCTTGTCTGCGCAGGAGATCGCTCTCTGGGGGAAGAAGGGCGCGCTCTATGCAAGTTTTATGCTAGTCCAACATGATTGCACGCCGCGAAAAAATGGCGCGAATATACATTGCCAACGCACGGTTTTAGACGGCATGAAAGCGCTAAATTGAGCCGTTTCAATTCCATTCTCGCAGGCTTCAAGGCTGGGCGCCGAATATTGCAGCCGGAATCCACAGCCATTGAACGGAACAGCCCGAGCGCGCGTCCATTCGATACCGTCGATAGCGTATTCTGGTCGCCGGAGAGCCCGCCAGCGCATGACCACGACCCCCATCCAGTCAACGGAATCAGCCCCTGCATCCACCCCAGTTGAGGCCCAGGCGCACACTCCTGTCCACGCCGAAAATCGCACCGAAGTCTTTGCCGTTCACGGGGCCGATCCCGAAGTACTGGCGTATGCCATGGCGAAATATTCGCGTTCCGCACTCTCCATGCGCCAGTCGCTGCGCGAAATCAGCTCACAGCGCGCTGAGCAGTTCCTGAACACGTTTTACTTCCAGTACGGCCATCGCTCCATTGCTGACCTGGCTCACGTCGCCTTTGCCGTTGAGCGGCTTTCTCTGCTTGCGGCGATTGTTCTGGTCGATGAGCAGCGCTGGGACGGTCAGGAGCGCAGCACCCGTTACCAGAATTTCCAGAAATCCGGTTGGTATCTTCCTGAGTTCGGCCCCGCAGCCGAGGCCCGCAATCTTTACATCCAGACAGTCGAAAAGCTTTTCGCGTCCTACTCGGCTACCTCGACGGCTGTTTTCGAGGCGCTCAAAGAGCGGGTCGCCTGTCCGGAAGGCATGAAGCAGGACGCATATGAGCGTACGCTCAAGGCCCGCGCCTTCGACGTTGCGCGCTACCTGCTGCCGCTCGCCACCAATACCTCGCTTGGGCAGATTGTGAACGCGCGTACGCTGGAGACACAGGTTTCGCGGCTGCTCTCGCATCCAGCGGCCGAGATTCGCGATCTCGGCGAGAAGCTGCGCGCTGCCGCGACCGGTCAGGCATGGAACATATATGCCGAGGCGTCTAACGGCCTGTATCGCAAGATCGCTGATGCAAATCCTGACCTCGCGCTGGAAGCCGAAGCGCTGCTGGATCGAGAAATCCACGTTGCGCCTACGCTTGTGAAGTACGCCAGTCCCAATCCGTATGAGATCGCCACGCGGACCGAGCTTACCCAGGCCGCGACAGAGCTTCTGTCGAATCTGCCGATAGCTCCAGCGCCCGTTGTCGATCTGGTGGAGCGCACGGAATCACTGGAAGTTGAGCTTGCGGCCACACTGCTCTATTCCGCCAGTCACCATCCGTACCGTCAAATTCGAGACCTGGTTGCAGAGCTGCCCGAGGCCCGTGTGGCCGAAATCATCGAGTTGGGCGCACGCAGCCGTGGCCGTCACGATGAGCTGCTCCGTTCTTTCCATGCAGGAGCGGCACTGCGTTTCGACATTTTGATGGACATTGGCGGCTTTCGCGACATGCACCGGCATCGCCGGGCTACACAGATTCTTCAACAATTCACATATCTGCACGGCTATGACGTTCCCGAGTCAGGCGACGCCGCCGGACTGGCCGATGCGGGATTGATCTCTGAGTACACGCAAACCATAGAGGCTGCTCAAGCAGCATCCCGCTCCATCGCGCAAAGCAGCGCGTTCGAAGCCGGTCAGGCTGCGCTCTATGTCCTGCCGCTGGCGACGCGCATTCGTTCGCTCTTCAAGATGGACTTTGCGCAGGCGGTCTATATCTCAGAGTTGCGCAGCGCTCCGGCAGGGCACTTCAGTTATCGTAAAGTAGCCTGGGAGATGTATCTTGCCGTGCAGCGGCAGTACCCATCGCTGGCAAAATACTTCCGGGTAACTGACTTTAGTAAGCCAATTGATGTCTTTCAGAGATAGTTACTGTCGGATTCTTATTTCATATCCATGCTTCATGGATAAAAAGTAAGCGCTCCTTTATGCAAGGAGCGCCATAAGTTACTTCAGTGAGTACCGCTGATCGTTATGTTTTTAAACTTACTGCATCGGAACCATCGAGAGCAGGGAGCTATTCACCTGAATGCGGTTAAGCCCGCTGTACTCGATGAAGCCCAACTTGCGGAACCGATTCATGAAATAACTCACTCGAGAGCGAGTTGTGCCCACCATGTCGGCAAGCGTGGCTTGGCTGATGCGCGGCAGCGGGGCCAGCGGCATATCTTCACGGCCCGTCTGCGAGAGGAGCAGCAAGGTGCGGGCGAGACGCTTCTCGCTTGAGTTAAATAGCTGATCGACAAGGTCGGCTTGGATACGGCTATTGCGTGACAGCAAGTACTTGATGAACATGCGTGACATCATCTGCTGTTCAAGCAGGGTGCGCACAAACTCCTGCCGGCGGATACGCAGCAGCGTGCAAGGTGTAAGAGCGCGCGACGAGCTAGTGCGGCTGGGTTGATCGGATGTTATGCACTCTTCGCCGAGGAAATGACCGGCGCCTAGGATTGCGATCGTGGCTTCTTTACCCGTGGGTGATACCACGGACAACTTTACCTTTCCCTTTTGAACAAAGAAGACAGTGTCGCCCAAATCTCCTTGCGAGAAAATCCCTTCGTTCTTTCTGACTTGGAGGATAGTCTTGCCGAATCCACCTTTAGACAGATACTCCTGGGGATCGAAAACATCATTTCCTACAGCCATAACCACAACCTTTCTCGGGAATTCCAGGAATTTGTAGATCGAGCAATAAGGAGCTCGTTTGCCTTTGTTGGACGTTGCATTTTATACACGGGTTGTATCTGGATGTAAGAAGTGCTTAAGTTTCGTAGTTGCCTTCATGGCAAAGAAGATAAACGTGTGGGTAAGTGAAAGATACTTGATCGTGGGTGAGATATGCGGATGCGCGGACGGCAGGCAGTACCGTTTTGACCAGACACCTTCGTCTTCAGCGAGTAGGATGCACTGGTTCCTTCCGTAGTTGTCTCATCTTGAACACAAATTCTGACATGGGAATTAGATCCTGCGGTGCGCATCTCTGGGCCTGTGCTAGCCGATAATCGCTGCGTGGCCGAATGCGATAATGGCTCAGAGACCTCGCATGTTCGTCATACTCTGGCAGTTCGACATCGCCGAAGGCGGCATTGCCGCTTTCGAAGAAGCCTATGGGCCCACCGGCTCATGGTCACGGCTCTTTACGCGTTCTGGAGCCTACCACGGCACCGAACTTCTCAAGGACGCTTATGTTCCGGGACGGTACGTCACCATTGACCGCTGGGACAGCGAAGATGCTTTCCGTGCCTTCCGTGCTGAATATGATGCAGATTACGAGGCGCTCGACCGCTCCTGTGACGCCATTACAGCCAGCGAGAATCGCATAGGCGCCTTTAACGCCTGAATTCTCCACCCACGGCGATTGCAAAATTCATTCATTCTCTTTTGTGTCCGGCCGCTCGCAAAGCACGACTGTCTGCAAAAGCAGGCATGGGCATTCTGCGCAACTCATGTGTTGCTTCGATCCATCATGCGAGATTTTCACCATGGCGTCATTGATATGCGACTATTTATGTCGTATATTCAGAAGGTCGGAACTCGACACCGGATTTGAGTAGTGCTTCAGGAGAAAAGGGACAGGGCCTTGCGGGTTATCTCTTGGCGGAGACCGCAAAGCCCTGAAGCTTGAGCCTCGTGGACTCGAAGCTACCTGCATTATAGGGCGTTTTCTGGTGAATGCCAGATATCTCGTGTCCCTGTACCGTGTCCTTCCCCCCAGGCGCGGCAGGGATGAGCAACCGTGGCACCGGACGCTCAGGTTGCTTTTCCGCAGGCCCGTCTTCTCGAGAACTCCCAGATCGACAACAGAACTCGGCGCGCTACGCAATTGCACGTTGGCTGCGAGCGATGTCCAGGCCGAAGGCGAAGAGATTGGCGAACGGGTGCAAGCCTGCACGCGTGCACGAAGTTGTGTCTCTTGGCCGCTGCGAGTGGAACACGGCCTTTAACGACAGGACCTGAAGGAGACGGATGAAGAGCAGGAAGATTGCGAAGCGGATAGGCCGGGCTGGACAGATGGCACGCGAAAAGGCGCTGGCGAGCGGGCAGGCCCTTAAAGGGCCGCGCGGCTGGATCGTTGTGGGAACACTGGCAGCTTATGCGACGCTCGGCACAAGCCAGCCGGCATTGGCCGCGATTGGCGGAAAGGCTGAGCCAGGCGCGGTAGGCACGGCGGCAACGCTGCCGCTCAAGCGCTTCGACATTGCGGCAGGACCGCTGGATGGGGCAATTGCCGAATACGAAAAGATCACTGGAATAAAAGTAAAGGTGGTGTTGCCTTCTGGGACACTCGCCGGATTTACCACGCAGGGCGTGCATGGGCTGTATCGCGAAGATGAGGCGATGCAGATGCTGTTAAAAGACACAGGATTGAACTATCGCACCGAAGATGCAACGACAATTGCCGTTGGCGTGCAGGCAAGCGACACCGTATCGGTAACAGCCTCGGCAGCGGATTCGGTGAGCATGGACAAGTTCACCGAACCGTTGCTGGAGACGCCGCAGAGCATCAATGTAGTGCCGAATTTTGTGTTGCAGGACCAGGGCGTTTCGACGCTGCGAGATACGCTGCGCAACGTGCCCGGTATCAGCCTGGCGGCAGGCGAGTCGGGCGCGCAGGGCGACAATCTCACCATTCGCGGATTCACTGCGCGCAACGACATCTTTCTCGATGGCATTCGCGATTTCGGCAGTTATTATCGCGATGCGTTCAACTATGAGCAGGTAGACGTTTTGGAAGGGCCCTCAGGCGTCCAGTTTGGACGCGGTTCGACCGGTGGTGTCATTAATCAGGAGAGCAAGGTTCCCGGCGCCAGCCAATTCGTGCATGTCGATACACAGTTCGGCACCGATCTCAATCGAAGGCTGACGCTCGATGCAAATACTCCTCTCTATCCCGAGATGGGTGGCACTGCTTTTCGAGTAAATATGATGGGGCAGGAAAGCGGGGTTGCAGGCCGCGATGGTGCGGAGATTCGCCGCTTCGGACTGGCGCCCTCGGTCTCGGTGGGGCTCGATGACAAGACCCACGCGACACTGAGCTATGAGCACCTGACAGCAGACGATACGCCCGACTATGGATTGCCATGGCAGTTCAATCACCTGTCAGGAGCGAACCGGCACAGCTACTTTGGATTCGCCGACGAGAACTATCTCAAGACGAACGACGACATTCTGACGCTGAAGGTTCAGCACGACTTCCGTCCGGGCTTGAATATTCACACGACCGCGCGTGGCGCGAATTATCCACGGCAGGTACAGATTACCGAGTCTCAGATATGTTCGAATGCAAGCCAGAGCGTGCCAGTAGGGACGGTGGTTTCGGCGCTGCCAACGCTGGCCTACAACTCTACGATTGCCTGTCCTTATGACGCGAACACGCCGGCAAGCGAGATCGGTGTTGTGAATCGCAATCAGATCCAGGTGAAGAGCGTCGAGACGGATCTCTGGGATCAGACCGAGATAGCCGCTGACTTTAAGATCCATGGCATTCGCAACGATCTTGTCGCAGGCGTTGAGGGTGGACAGGAGACTTCCAACCCCATCCGCTACAGCTACAGCCAGCCCTATACGAGCAGCAGCGGAGCGACGGGCACGATCAATTCTGTTCCTTACACGACTCTTCTCGATCCCAACGAAGCACAGCCGTTTTCAGGCAATGGTTACATCAGTTCCGTGGTGCACACCAAGGCAGACAGCACAGGCATCTATTTCGTCGATACGATGAAGTTAGGGCATCTCTTCGAGTTGAGTGGCGGCGCTCGATGGGATTACTTCAATGCCGACTATCACGTGTACACGCCAGTCGTGCCAACCTCCAGCGCGCCGGCAGCTTTTGTCTCATTGAGCCGTCTAGATAAGCAGCCCACGTACCGCGCAGCTTTTGTTTACAAGCCCTCCTCGCATGGCAGCGTCTATTTTGATTGGGGCACAAGCTTCGATCCCGATGCTGAGTCATTGAGCCTGAGCGCGGGCCTCGTCAACGGCAACGTAAAGCCGGAAGAGAACGAGACCTATGAAGGCGGCGCAAAGTGGAGCTTCCTTAACGAGCGGCTGATGATGGAGGGGGCGGTCTTTCGCACGGAGAAAGACAATGCGCACGAGACCGATCCCACCAACTCCAATGACATCGTGGCTGCGGGTAATCAGCTCGTGAAAGGCGTGCAGCTGAGCGTCGTTGGTAGGTTGCCGGAGGGTATGGACCTGGTAGCAGGCTATGCGTACCTCGACAGCGACGTGATCTATTCGCAATTCTTTCCTGCCGCGGTTGGATATCCCCTGGCAAACGTGCCGAAGCAGACGTTCAATCTGTTCGTGACACACCGGTTGCCGTGGAGGCTAGATGGTGGCCTCGGCGGTAATTATGTGGGCGGCAGAACGGCCAGTTCGACGGTGCCGTATGTGCCGACATCGTATGCTCCGAATCCGAATGGAGCAGGGTATATTGTGACGAGCGTGGCGATGAAACAGGTGCCTGGCTACTGGATCTTTAACGCGATGCTTAAGCGATCGCTGGGAGAGAAGTTTGACTTCCAGGTAAATGTGAACAATCTTCTGAATCGCTACTACATTGACCTGCCACATCCGAGCCATTTGATTCCAGGGGCCGGAGCCAACGCGCAGTTCGGACTGAACTTCAAGTTCTAGCAGCGGAGAAAACGATATGTTGATTACGATTACGGATGTTTTAACAAAGGATGAGCTTGAGCAGGGGCGAGCTGCGTTAGAGGCTGCCAGTTGGATTGATGGCAAGGTAACGGCCGGCTATCAGGCGCAGACGGTGAAGGAAAATCTGCAGCTATCTGAGGGGCATCCGGTGGCAGTGAAACTGGGTGAGATGGTGCTGGCCGCGCTGGCGCGCTCTCCGCTCTTTATGTCGGCCGCGCTCCCGCTGAAGGTGTTTCCGCCGATGTTCAATCGGTACACCGGCGGCGGTCACTTCGGCACGCATGTGGATACGGCGATCCGCGCAATGGCCTCCACGGGCCAGCGGATCAGGACTGATATTTCAGCGACGCTGTTCTTCTCTACGCCGGATGAGTATGACGGCGGCGAGTTGCTGGTCGAAGATACCTATGGTGTGCATAGCGTGAAGCTGCATGCGGGACACATGGTGCTGTATCCAGCAACGAGCCTGCATCGTGTAACGCCTGTGACGCGTGGCGCGCGACTGGCTTCGTTCTTTTGGATACAGAGCATGATTCGAAGCGACGGAGACCGCACACTGTTGTACGATCTCGACACCGCCATTCAGAAGCTAGCGAAGGAAGTACCGGGCAATTCTGCAGGCGTGCAACTGACCGGCGTGTATCACAATCTGTTGCGGCGCTGGGCTGAGATGTAGTTCGCGCAGGCTGCGTTCTTTCCGACCTAAAATCTTCTTTCCTCTGGCGGCGGTGCGGGGCTACTTTCCTTGCGCCGCCGCGTCTTTTCTTTCGGCTTTTCTGTGCATTGAGGTTGCTTCGGGATAAAAACCGTTGAGCGATTGATCTGCGTGGGAACTTTTTTGCAGCTCAGCGTAATCATGGATGACTATGTGGAACTGGCTCGGGAGCAGGCAGCTTAGAGCGGAGACGAGCGATGCGGAACTGCATCGGGCTGCGCTGGCTGGAAGCACGGATGCGATGGCTGCTCTCTACCGGCGTCATGGCGGGCTGATCTACCGCTTCACGCTGCGCATGAGCTGCGATGCGACGGTGGCAGAAGAGATTACGCAGGAAGTCTTTCTTGCGCTGCTCAGCCAGCCTGAACGATTCGATCCGGAGCGAGCTGCGTTGCCGACATGGTTGTGTGGGATTGCGCGAAGGCAGCTTTGGAAGCACTACGAGAAAACCGGCAGGCAAAGTCTGGCGGACGACGATGAGGAGCTAGTTGAACCTGCTGCAGACGATGACAGTCCGGTGGAGTTGCTGTTACGAAGCGAAGCTGTCGCCGCCGTGCAGAGCGCTATCAATACGCTGCCGGCGGAGTTGAGAGAAGTGATCGTGTTGTGCGCGCTGGAAGAGATGAGCTATGAGCAGACGGCAGAAGCGATGGCGGTTCCGGTTGGAACGGTGCGCTCGCGGCTGCATCGGGCAAAGCTGAGGCTGGCTCGCGCGCTACGTAGCGATATGGCAGGTGTCAGTGAGCGCACGGTATTGCGAAGGAGAACTCAATGAGATTGGAAGACGAGTTCGATGATTTGTTGCGGGAGGTCGGGCGTGAGCATCGCGCGATTGAGCCGCCCGAGCGGCTGGAGCCTGCGCTGCTGGCGAAAATGCGGGAGTTGCAGGTAAATGCAAAGCGCGAGCAGTCAACTGCCATGGCACGGCGCGCGTGGGCCTGGGGTGCGGCAGCAGTACTGGCGGGACTGGCTGTGTGGGGCACCATTGTTTGGCGTTCGCATTCGTGGAAGAGTCCTGAGGCAACGATCAAGGCGACGCCACATGAGCTGCAGAATCGAACGCCCAGAGCGGATGCGCATGCGGCAGTGGAACAGGTGATACAGCCTGCGCATCGCGATGTGGACCAGATGCAAGAGAGGCGTCGGGCTGTACACGAAACAGCGCACGAGGTGGCGCTTGCGGCGCATACAGGCAGCCTCGATGTATTCATTCCGCTGCCGACTAGTGAGGGGCTGCCGCCGGCGAATCAGTTAAGTCTGGTGCGAGTGACATTAACGGGAAGTGACCTGCAGCAGTATGGCCTGCAGGCTCCTCCAGATGCGGCGGCAAGAAGCCTGCTGGCGGAGTTTGTGGTTGGTGAGGATGGACTGCCGCGCGCTATTCGCATTGTGCAGTGAAGGTTGTTAGGGAACGCGGTAAATAGGAATCAATTCAAACGAGAAGGGATGGGACGGGAGATGAGTGGAATTCGCATGGGTCGAGTAAGTGCGCCGTTGATGCTGGCGGCGCTGAGTGCGGCGGCGATGGCTGGCATGGCCTCGCGGGCCGTGGCGCAGGAGGATGCGGGACAGCAGGCGAAGCATGCGGCGGAATTGGCCGCGGTGATTCCCGATGGCAACGGTCCTGAGCTACAGGAGGCGAACCAGAAGGTGACGCTGGAGCTGGTTGCTGCGGATGCGGCGATAGTGAAGGGCAAGCCGTATTCGGCGGACACTTCGACAGAAACGGTGCAGACGCTTAGCGATGGAAACCGGATCGTGCATCGGACGGTGAGCAAGTTTGCTCGTGACAGCGAGGGAAGGACACGGCGCGAGGAGACGTTCGGCAATGTGGATCCGGCGCACCCCACACCACATGAGGTAAAGGTGTTCATCGATGATCCGGTTGCGGAAACGGCATACGTGTTGGATCCAGGGTCGAAGACAGCGGAGAAGGTACGTCGGTCGCCGCTCTTTTTAAGCGAGCGCAATAGCGATGACGACGGGGCGCGGGTCATGTCGAAGTCAGTTGCCGAGAAGGAGCAATTGGGCTCGGGAAATCAGAAGATGATGATCCAATTCAGGGACGATCATTCCGGAAACCCGAATGTGCTGGTAGTCCAGAGGGATAACGAAAAGCGCGGCGAGACGAAAGAGGACCTTGGCGTGCGCTCGATAGCAGGCGTTGACTGCAATGGCACGAAGCACACGATCACGATTCCGGCTGGAGAAGTCGGCAATGAGAAGCCTATCGAGATTGTGACAGAGACCTGGTATGCGCCATCGATTGACGCGGTGGTGCTGTCGACGACGGACGATCCGAGGTATGGGCAAACGACCTACAAGCTCGACAATCTGCAGACAACAGAGCCTTTAGTAGAGCTGTTTACGCCGCCGTCCAGCTACGCGCTCTCAACCCGAAAATAAAGTGTCTCAATGGGAAATCTCGGGAGGGCTGAGGCCCTCCCCATTTTTTTGTTTACGCGAGAGATTTCTGAAGCACAGCGATAACCTCGCTCCAGGAAACCGGAGCCTGGTGCATCGCGTAGACGGTTTTCACCTGCAGGTGTTCGTGTTCGACCGCTTGCTGTACTTCGCGAAACAGTTCGGGATCATAGAGCGTGTGATCTGGATTGAGAACAAGAGTATCGCTGGCATACAGAAGCTGATGTTCAGGAAAGTAGACCATGTACTGACGTTCCGTCGAAGCGCCGCGCAGGGGATACAGGATCATACGATTGGGACCAGCGCCAATCTCAGTGCGGCCAGAGACGATGTGCCAGTTCGCCTGTTTCTTTGATTTAGCCAGCGCATCGGGATCGAGAGTGTGCGGAGCGGCAACGATGCGATCGAGAAGCGGCTTATTCAGATCGAGAATGTAGACGGGAAGCCCTTCCGCAACGTCATAGCGAACACCGCCCGTATGCGGCCATGAGTCAGATGTGGAGAGAATCGCCGCAATGTTCTGTTCCGGATACCGCTTTCTGGCTTCATCAAAGATACCCTGCGTGAAGGTGCCGGAGATGGGCGTCTCCAGGATGACGATGCCATCGTTCTGCTTCACAATAGTGGTGTTCCATGAGCCTTGAAAGAGATCGATGCCGGGTGCAAGTTGTTGACTGTTTGCAGCGCTGAAAGGACGATTCCAGCCTTTGGATTGCAGGCTTTGTGCCGCGGCTTTGGCGTCGATGTTGAAGTCCTTATCATCCGATGCCGCGTTGAACTCAATATCGAGAGCCTGTGTTGAGTTCCATAAAATGCCGTTTCGCTCAGTGATCTGATTGCTTGGGTATTCGATGCCCTGCACGAGACGCCAGTTATCGAAATAAACGCGTTGCTGAACATCGCCCCAGTAAAACCAGAAATCGCGGAACTGTTGCGTGGTCTCGACCGCATCCGGAAGATGGTTAAAGCGGTTGACGAGGACTTTGACAGGGGTCTTGTTCCACGTAAACGCGAGAACGGTGTGAGGCGTGGAGCGCAGAGATTCGGTTGCCGCGTAGTGCAGGTCGGTTGCCTCGGCTGCGGTGAGCAAAACGGCTTCCGGCGATAGTGCAAGTGCATCGCGTGTCGCATCGAGGTCGGAAGCGCCACAAGGCGCGTCTTTCGTTCCAAAGCGATAGACTCCGCCCGCCGGCGTAACGATGAGCGTGACGTCAGAGTCAGCGCCTTTGAGATCGGCCTCAGGCCAGACGGAGTGCTGCTTTTGCATGAGACGCTGATGCTCATGATCGATGACGATCTGGTCGCGCTCGTACGAGGTGATGAATGGAGCCTGACGGTACGACTGTTCCACAAGCGCGGTGTGTGCGATGACATCGAGCTTGAGATTGTGAATTGCAGCGAGACGATCGCGGCCGCCCATGGCCTCAATCGCGAGATTTAAACACTGCTTTGGCTCAAGGCCATCGCAACCAGGAGATTGGATTGCAGACTGGGAATGAGGTGCTGGATTTGAAGCAGCAGCCCCGAGCGCAACGCTGACTGCAGATGCAGTCGAAGGCATAGCGGTCAATACGAGAGGAGCAGTAGAGATGCACAAAACGAAGAGGGATCGACGTATGGGGAAAGTGAACATGGAGCATCCTCAAAGTCAGATGGAAGACAAGATAGCAGACGCCGGAACGTTACCGCCGGTAAGCGGTGGTCAGTAAGAAAAGAGAGCGTTGACGAGCCAATTTAGCTGAAGATCGCCTTTTTATGGGCAGGCTAAGCAATGGTAAAACGCAAGAATGGGAGAGCCATAAGCTCCCCCATTCTGATGCGGTATAGGTAACGGAATCAGTTGCGGCGTTGCAGTTTGCCGAGGAGATTGAGGATCTCCATATAGAGCCACACCAGCGTGACCATGATGCCAAATGCACCGTACCACTCCATGTACTTGGGCACGCCGTACTGCACTCCCTGCTCGATAAACGCGAAGTCGAGTACGAGGTTAAAAGCCGCAATTGCAACGATGACGAGGCTGATGCCGATGCCGAGCGGCCCTGACCCATTGACCGCTGCGAGATGAATGCCGAAGAAACCGAGGATCATCTCTGCCATGTAAAACAGGAAGACGCCGCCTGTTGCCGCGAGCACGCCCATGTAGAAGCGCTGCGTCACCTTGATAATGCGCGTGGTGTAAAGCAGCAGCATCACGAAGAGCGTGGCGAACGTCAGTCCGACAGCCTGAATGGCGATGCCGGGATAACGGATCTCAAACATCGCCGATACGCCGCCGAGCACGAGGCCTTCGAGCAGCGCATAGGCAGGCGCGGTAACGCCGGCCCATTCCTTCTTAAAAATGGTCACCAGGCAGGCGATCAGCCCGCCGAAGACGCCGAGCATCATCAGGCCGGCGACGGAAGCAGGATCGCCGGTGGAAAAGAAACGGAACCAGGTATAACCAGCCGTTGCCAGGGCGCATACCAGCAGTATGCCGGTCTTGTTCACGGTACCGTTCAGCGTCATGCGCGCCGTTACGTCGCCGTATCCACCATAACCGGCGACATTGCGAAAGGTGTTCGCTCCCAAGGCCGGGTTTGAAGTCTTCATCAGTTGAGGCATTGCCAATTCTCCCGGCACTCGTGTTCCCGCGCCATGGCTTATGGACGAGCGCCATGCAGGAACGAGTGCCCTACTACTAATGATACGCGCCGAAGAAGAAAGTTGCGTCTCACGTCTCCCTTGCGCGGCGTACAGGTTAGGCTACGCAGAAGTTGTCATGAGCGTTCCGGCGAGTTGTGCGGAATTGGACGATCTCAGGCAGGAAGCATCTATTTTTCAGCCGTTTACGTGCGGAACGGGTCAGCTAAGCAACATGTCACTCTCGATGAGCTGAACGCCCGTAGCGGCGAACTCCTGGCGGGTCGCATCGACGGTGCCGGGCAGGTTGACGGAGCGGCAAGCGTCCTCGATGACCAGCGCTTCAAAGCCGGCCCGGACCGCGTCAATAGCAGAGAACCTGACGCAGAAATCGAAGGCCAGCCCGGCGAGAAAAATACGTTGGAAGCCGCGTTCGCGCAGGTAGCCGGCAAGACCGGTTGTGGTGGTTTTATCGTTCTCAAAGAAAGCGGAGTAAGAGTCGATGTTGGCGCGAAAGCCTTTGCGCAGAATCAGTTCGGCGCGCGTTAGTTCGAGACTTGGGTGAAACTCCGCACCGGGCATTCCCTGCACACAGTGATCGGGCCACAGCGTCTGTTGCCCGTAAGAGACTTCGAGCTGACTATAGGCATCTTTGTTATGCGTGGAGGCAAAGGATTGATGATTGGCCGGATGCCAGTCCTGCGTGAGCACGATGTGTTCGAATCGAGGCGCCAGCTGGTTGATAAGCGGAACGACTGCGTCACCTTCGTTGATGGCCAGTGCGCCACCGGGGCAGAAGTCACGCTGCACATCGATAACGAGCAAGAGGTCAGTCGATTGAATTCCGCTTTCGAGAGGCACAGTTTTTATCGCTTTCAGTGGCCGGGATATGCAGCTTTCGTGACATAGGTCATAATTCCGCTGCCTGTTATGATTCTAGCCATTCCGATCCTGAGTGCATGCGGGCTGTTTGTGCAACGAGAACATGACTCAGCCGTGCCACGCAGCATCCACTTAATTTTGATTAGTCAGCGAAAGAGGGACACCCTTGCGTCAACCTTATGGCTCTGGACTGCATCCGTCGCCGCGTGGAGTGAAGGCGCGAGCGCACTGGCTGCGCTGGAAGGCAGGCAGAGCGATCAAGAAAGGATTGCTGCGGCCGCTGAATCGTGTAGGCCTCAGTCAGGCCATGATCGAGAAGGTTATCTGGGCCAAAGATCGCATTGGGCAAGAGGTAAAGAATTATCGGGTTTTTCATCCCGCACAGACAGTGAAGATTGCGGATACGCCACACGAAATGGAGTTCCTGCAGACCGTTCGCGCATATCGTACCGGCAGTCTCGGACTCGATGAAGTGTTTGTCTGCGAGGTTTCACCTGCGATGTTTTATCCATATCTCGGCGTTGTCGCGAACGAGTCGTTTGAGGTCTTCGGCGATTCCGTGCTGCTGCCGCATCGTTTTGAAACCAGCGATATATACATGAGCTTTCGCCCACGCCAGGTTGACCGGCGAAGCGGCCCTGTCTCCAGCATTCAGCGCATTGATTCTTACAGCTTCTGGCACTGGTTTGCCGATTGTCTTCCGCAGATCATCACGCTGGAGCGCTACATGCAAGGCGAGCCGCTGACACTGCTGATGGGAGACAACCTCGGCGGCTTCCAACGCGAAACTCTGAAACTGATGCTGCCGGAAACCATGCAGGTAGAGTTTGTTCCGGCTGAGCGTTGGATTGCGACGGATCGGTTCATTCTTCCTTCGTATCTTTCCGGCAGGCGCAGCGGCTATATCCATCCGGGCTATTACGAGGAGATCCGCTGCAGAATCGCCAAGGGAGTCGGACTTCCGGAGTTAGTCGCAAAGCCGGATCTGCGTATCTACCTGTCGCGCGGCACGGCAGGGCGTAGAAGAGTGCTTAATGAATCGGAGCTTGTGCAGCTTCTGGAGCGCTACGGATTCCAGACCGCCTTTCCTGAGCGCCTCTCCATGCGCGAGCAGGTAGAGCTTTTTCAACGCGCCGAAGCAATCGTCGCTCCACACGGCGGCGCGCTTGGCGGGATGGTCTTCTCCACGCACGCAAAACTTCTGGTGCTTTACCCCGAGAAGCATCCCGGAGAATACTTCTACACCATGGCCCGCAGCCTTGGGCTGGAACACTACGGTGTCACTGGAAACTGGGAAGGCGGCGAGGATTCAGTCGAGGATTTCGCAGTTGACCTCAATCGGATTGAAGAGTTGCTTGCTGGCCCGATGGGGCTCAAAACCTGTTAGAAGTCTGCCGGAAACCTGTTAGAAACCTGACATAACTTTATTGTGTTTTAAGTTATCCGCAAATCAACTCCGATCCGTCTCAAAGTCAGGAAGATACGCAGCCATTTGTGCTGGTTGCGTGGTAGTATGCGGATGCGCTGTTGAGGGTGCTTTTTCCCGACGGAAGTTATCAGTGCAAGTCTCTTCCATGGATCGTTGCCCTCCTGGCGGCATTACAAGCGGTTTGATGTTGAGGAGGATGAGACGATGGACCGCACTAGAATAGATCGCTCCAGATGTGTTGCTTTGGCTCTCGCAGGTCTTGCTCTTACAGTTTTGGCCGCTGGCAGCATTTTGCTGCACGCGCAGCAGGTAGTTCCGCCGCCGGGGCTAAACCATCCACACAGCGAGCAACTGGATGCTGGGGCACTGAAACCAATAGGCAACAAGATGCAGCCAATCGATCCCAGGCTTATTCACCTCGATGCACTCGTGACCGATAAGCAGGGAAAACCGGTGACCAATCTGACAGCGCAGGATTTCACTGTATTGGACGCTGGACATCCAGTGACACTGACGGACTTTGCGGCTGACGGAGCCAAGGCCGACGCTATCTCGGCAGTGCTTATTGTCTTCGATACAGTAAACAGTTCGCTCGTTGATACGGCGTACGCGCGCGATCAGGTGATGGAGTATCTCAAGTCCGATGGCGGAAAGCTACACCATCCTGTCGCTCTATTTATGTTCAATGGCGATGGCGCAGTACCGATCGGACAAGAGACAACCGATGGAAATGCCCTTGCCGCTGCGCTGCAGGTTCAAGGTGCGAATCTGCACCCGGTGAGACGCTCTGAAGGCTTTTACGGCGATGAGGAGAAGCTCGATCGATCTTTACGAACGATGGCAATGCTCACGCGTGGTTCAGCTCAGATACCAGGGCGGAAATTGATGTTCTGGGTAAGCCCAGGCTGGCCCTTTCTTGTCGGAACACAAGTGAATCCATCGGGAAAGGCGCTCGATATCTATTTCCAATGGATTGTGCTGATGTCGAACGGGCTGCGCCAAGCACGTGTGACTCTGTTCGACATTGATCCAGTGCGAAATTCGGGCGCGGATCTTTTTCATTGGAATTATTACCGGGAGTATTTGAAGGGCGTTCAGAAACCGAATAACGCAAACGCTGCCAATCTCGCGCTACAGGTACTGGCTGAACAGAGCGGGGGCCGCGCAATCAGCCCTACGAATAAGGATCTCTGGCAGGAGATTGCAAGCAATGTAGCGAGCTATGATTCTGATTACAGCTTCATCTTCAACGGGCCCGAGGCAAAACACCCTGACGAATATCATGCACTCACGGTTAGGGTGAACAACCCAGAGTTGGTTGTACACACGCGTAATGCATATTATGCGGAGTCAAAGTAGTTCGGAGTGGTGCTCAAAGCAGAGGCACAAGGACACGCCATATGCGTACCTTCGTGCCTCTACCCTCATCTATAGCTTCGCGCGGCAACTCATCGAGAACCCGTCGCGCGTTTGCAATGGATTGCAGCGCGATTGTCTTCGCCTCCAGCGCTATCTGCGGTTAAAGTGCGACAAATAAAAGCCTTGACGCACGGTGCGCCGCGCAGCATACTGATCCTTCCTCGATCCAGATCTATTCGCCGGAGCCCAGCATCCGGCGTGATCTCCCGTCAACACCTTCTTTGAATGCAGAAAGGAGCCCGCATGACTCCGTCACGTTTATTGATCCTGGAGATGCAAGGCTTTCTCTTTCTGATGATGGCAACCATCGCGTGGAAGATACTCACGCGCCGCATCCCGCTCTCAGGCCTTCTGATGCATAAGGACTCCGGGGGAAATCTCAGTCCGGGTCGAGTGCAGCTGTTGTTGGCCACCATCACGGCGTGCGGCTCATATCTCGCAGAGGTTGCGAAGTCCACTGATGGAAAGCTGCCCGACGTAAGCGCCAACTGGCTTTATGTTCTTGGAGGCAGCAGCAGTATCTACGTGCTCGAAAAAGCTTGGTCGATGTGGAGCAACCGGAAAGGGAATTAGGAGGAAAGTTATGGGGCAGGCAGTAACAGCATTGGGCACAATCAATTGGGATCCTACGAGCTTAGCTGGATATGTGGCGTGTTTCTTTCTCGGCATGCTCGCTCTTTCCATCATCGTTCTTATCTGGTGGGCGCCGCCTCATAAGCGGCAGATTGACCTGACGCATCTGCTCAACGAGGTTAACGGCCAGGCAAGCATGTCGCGCTTCCAGTTGCTTCTCTTTACTTTCGTTATCGCCATCAGCGTCTTTGAGCTGGTGATGAAGAACGGCGCATTGCCGGATATCCCAGAAGGAGTGCTCACACTCCTGGGCATCAGCGCGACCACCTATGCTGTCGGCAAAGGCATTTCCTACAGCCAGCCGCAAACCCTCGAGCCTGACCCGACTCCAGAAGATGTTATCCGCGCCGAGCAGGCCGCAGCCACTGCTCAGTCCCACGCTGCAGCCGCCCAGCAGGCTGCAGCTGCCGCCGGACAAGCGGCAACGACTGCTCGCGTCGCGCAGGCAACCACCGTCGGCGCCGCTGTCGCCTCCCAGGTCAGTGCCGCTGTCGCAAAAGACGCTGCCGTCGATGCCAATGTCGCAAAAGACGTCAGTGTCGCTGCCGCCACCATTGCTGATGCCAGTACGAATCCGACAGGCGGCAGCAATGCCTCCGGTGAATAGTTTCGCTGTCCATCGTAGCCGGGCAAGTCTTGCCATTCGATGCGGAGTGTCAGCATGACCACACGTAAAACATCGGCGACGCCCGATCCACCGGCGAAGAAGCCCGGCAGCGCTGTTCGCACCATCGCGCCTGTTCTGCCGCTTGCCGTTGCGCTTGCGCATAGCGCTCTTGCGCCTGCGCCCACGCAAGCGCCGCCTGCGGCCACAATCCAGGCCAACGCGACGTTGCCTTTCGTGCCGTCGATCACGCTCTCCAACACGCATTGCGGCGCCGGTACATCGGATTCACCCGCATGTACTGCGCCGTATCCGATGATTCAGAAAGGCCATCCCGTCGACTGGTGGTTTGTCTTCAAGCTCAACTCATCTGTCTTTCCCGGCTGCGGCTCCGGTGTCGATCGTGCCTGTCCCTTCGGCGGCACAGTGCAGCCCTACAAATCCGGATGGGGCCAGCAGTATGTTTCCGCCAGCAGTGAAGAGCCAACGCTCAAACAGGGGGCAGGCTGCGCAGGCGACACGGTCAACGATCCCATCGGCGCGACGTTTGATGAGGTCTACAACGGCAAGTTCAACTACGTCGTCTGGAACGATCAGTTTTATGCCGACCCGCAGATCAAGGGCTGCTCCAGTGGCAACTGCGACGCGCCGTGGGGACACTCCAAAGGCATGCTCGCCTGGAACGATGACGGCGACGGCATGATCATGCAGGTCTCCACGCCATCCTGGCCCGCCTCAGGTAACGCGCAGTCTCCGCGCAAGAGCGACGGCAACACACTCGGCTGCGTCAAGGATGACGATGTGGAAGTGAGCCAGCATTTCTTTGCCCTGCGGCTCAATAAGAACGATGTGGTCGCGGTGCTGCGCGGACTCAACAATGCCAGCGTCGTCACCGATCCAACCAATCAGCAGGTCGTTCACAACGGCGGCCCATCGGATATTCAGCAACTCGCCTCGCAGCTAGGCAAGCTCTCGGCGAGCACCACCTATTTCAACACCACGCTCTCCTCGGGCGTGGAGCTGATCTCTAAGCCATCGAAACTGAATGTGCCGCCATGGCAGCTTGTCTCAGCGCTGCTCGGCAGCGTGCCGTTGCGCACGGCCAACTGGTGGGCTAACCCCGCCATGGACTCGACCGATGCCAACAGTCCTGTTGGATGCTGGAGTCCGTCGCTGCCGAAACCGGGACCAGTCGATATCGCCACCACCGGCACATGGGACGGCAAGACCTTTGCACTCACCGGCGGTGAAGGTGGCAATCACAACCATGCCAAGATCGGCGTTTCGACCGCTGGCGACACGGCCTACAACATCTTCGGCGACATGAACCAGCAAGGCTCGCTCACCGGCAACTGCACCAGCAGCCAGAACGGGCGCGGCGGCATGTTTTTCGTCATGGTGCAACCGCAGTTGGCCGGCAGCCTGAGCAGTCTCATAGCCGGCGGCTCCGCTCCCATAGAACCAGCAGCGAAGTAACATGGCCGAATGAAGAACCGGTTATCCTGGGTTTTTCAAAAGCTCGCTGACACAAGCAAGACGCATACTCATGTGACGCATCTTCGTCTATCGTGCAGACGGCGATGCAGAGTCTCCCGAAAAATCGCAGCCCTTTTGCGGACAATCCCAGCTCTCGATTTTTTGTGTGTGATCCGCCTCTGCGAGATAGAGAGCAGACCCACAGTGAGGACATCTCTCCACCGAGATCCGGGAATCATCGAACTTTCCTTCAATGAAGTCCAGGTAGCCAAGAGAATCCTGGAATACTCGCGTACACTCGGGTCGACTGCAAGCATGATAAGAGCGGATTTCCTCCGCATCTTCTTCCAACATCATTCGCTCCATCGCCGTATGGTGCAGATCGCACAGCGGGGCGAACTGTTGTTTGCATGTCATGGATTGAGATACCAATCCTTTGGAGCGATTCACTACATACAGCGATTTGGGCGAAGCGATAGCTGGTGAAAACTGAAACAGCCGTGGGCGTCTTACGCTTGCTTGACCAGGAAGATATTCTCGCGCTCGACATGCTCGATATCTTGTTCGAGGTTTTCCTTGCGAAATGATCGCGGAAGATCCTTCTCCTCGAATTCAACGCCGGATGCCACAAGATCTCTCGCGGCTTTCTCGAGAGTGGCCCGCTTCGTGATCAATTTTTTCTGAGCCTCTTCGCGGTCTGCAGCGGAGGCAAACTCTACATAGTTTTTCAGGTGGGAAAGCTTGCGATCGTAAAGATCAATCTCTTGATGAAGATCGCGGAGGAAATACTTATCGTTCCGAAGAGCAGGTTTTGCCATGGGATTCCTTTTTCGAGGATGAAAAAGAGGGCGGCCTTGATGACCGCCCTCTTTCAATCAGTTATCTCTTGATCAGGCAATCCTTACGTTCTCTGCCTGGAAGCCCTTAGGGCCCTTGACGACGTTGAAGACCACTGCCTGGCCTTCTTGAAGGCTGCGGAAGCCCTGGCTCTCAATCGCCGAGAAGTGTACAAACACATCATCGCCGTTGGGCCGGCTCAGAAAGCCGAATCCCTTCGCGTCGTTAAACCACTTTACTGTTCCTTGTTCCATTAACTTGTTCCTTTGACAATGTACCGCCGAACTCAATTTGGAATTGGTTGCGAGTAGCGGTTCACGGAACAGGCAAAAAAGACCAGATCGGATTCTTCGATCAACTTACAGCATATACTAATTCGCGTAAAAACCCTAAAAGCAGAAGAAACACGCTTCTCAGCTTGTTCCGTGCGCCCATGTACTCCAAAACAGGCATCTAACCTACGTGCGTATGGGGCGTGAATGAAGACATCTGAAGTCTTACAGGCATGGGCAGCGATTCTTATAGGACGTAAACCTTCTCTTTCCATCGAGATCACCAAAGAGTGCCCGTTGCGTTGCCCTGGTTGTTATGCGTTCGACGCAGCTCATTTGGGAAGCGAAACCGGGCTGCGTGAGCTCTCCGATTTCAAAGGAGCAGAGCTGGTAGCGAAGATTCTGGAGATCGTTGATCGGGAAAAACCGCTCCACGTCTCTCTTGTCGGCGGTGATCCTCTGGTCCGCTACCGCGAGTTGGAAATACTTCTGCCGGAGCTCGATGCCCGTCGGGTGTATACGCAGATCGTCACCAGCGCCTTTCGGCAGATACCGGCGGAGTGGGGCCGATTCAAACGCCTGAACGTTGTGGTGTCTATCGACGGTCTGCAGCCGGAGCATGATGAACGGCGTAAACCAGCCACGTACGATCGCATCCTCAAGAACATCGCTTTCGCGAAAGTAACGATCCACTCGACCATCACGGGTAATATCGCGGGACGCCCTGGCTACCTGGAGGAGTTCCTTCGCTTCTGGAGCGCGCGTCCTGAGATCCATAGGGTCTGGTTCAGCTTTTTCACCCCGCAGCGTGGAGCAACCGGAGAGGAAATATTGACCCCCGAACAGCGCGCATTCGTCGTGCAGGATCTGATGCGTCTGCGTGTGCAATATCCGATCCTGGAGATGCCGGAACCGCTCCTCCGGGAATTTCTCGCTCCTCCCCAAAGCCCGGAAGAGTGCATCTTCGCCAAAACAACGCGCACCATTTCCGCGGATCTGCAAACCAGGATCACCCCCTGCCAGTTCGGAGGGAATCCAAACTGCGCCGAGTGCGGCTGCATCGCCTCCATGGTGCTGGCCGCAGTCGGGCACCATCGTGTGCTCGGACCCCTCACCGCTGGCCATCTGCTCCATGTATCTGACCGCGTCGGAACGTCTTTGCGGGCAGTACGGGAGAAGTTCTCTAGAACCGCTCCCGAGCCGAAAACAGCAGCTTTCAAGATTCTTCAGAATTGACCACAAAGCGCGCGATACGATGCCCGATCAAGTGCCCTGACGAGGTCAACCCTGACAAGGCAAACTATGGTGTATGAGTGCTGCTGATTCCAAGGACACACCATCGCGCATCCAGTTAGGGAAGAGCTGGTTCACTTACTGGGAGCTCCTTACAGCCATACCGTGTGACGCAGCAGGTCTGCTGGCAATCTACTTCGTGCTGATGATGCTACTCTCACCCGGCTGGTCACGCGAGACTCGCGCCGTCATGCTCTATCTTGCGTTTGCTGCGTGCGCAGGCCTGTGCTGCTTCGGCATCTCGGCATGGCTACGCCGCCACGCCACACAGCGAGGATTCAAGCGCACGCGCGGGTCGAAGATCGCATCGCTTCTCTGCGTCGTCCTCCTCGTCGTGCTGGTGTTCTTTCTAGTCGCCATCTTTCTGCCGGGCTAAGCATGGTTGCAGTCAGAAGTACGTTCCCGGCAGGCGGCTCACTTTCATATGAGCCGCCTGTCTCTTTTAAAGCCTCCGCCTCACTTTTCCTTCTCATCGAGAAATGCCTCGACCGCCTCAATGGTGAATTGACCTTTGCAATTCAGCACCACATGACCACAGCCGGGAATGAGGGCCAGTTCTCCCTGGGGCAATAGCTGATAAAGCTCAACAAACTTCTCCGTCTGGTTGTAAGGATCATGATCGCCCGCAATGATCAGTGTCGGAATTTTGATCGACTCGATCTGCTCATCCGTCACATAAACCGGCCCGAGCCACATGGCATTGAGTTTTTCGTTGAACTCAATCCATCGCTCCGGCTGCGGCATCAGCTTCTTGCGCTCCGCCACGAACTGCGGCGAGTCCCGCTCAACATCCGAGGGCTTCGCATTCTTCTGCTCCTCCTGCGCATTGGGAGTCCAATCCGTAAACTTCCTTGGGCCGCCAATCGCCACCAGCCGCCTTACCAGCTCTGGATGAGCGCTTGCGAGCGTATAAGAAGTCACCGCTCCATCGCTGAATCCAAGCACATCAACCTTTTCGCTCGTCTCGTGACGAATAACGGTATAGGCATCGTTGGCAAACAGCGCATACGAAAATGGTTTCGATCCGATCTCCGACTTGCCATGACCGCGCGTAGCAATCGCAATCACACGGCGGTGCTTGCTCATCTCCTGAATCAGTTCGCCAAACTCTTCAATGTATCCGTACAGCCCGCCATGCAGCAGCACCAGCGGAGTTCCACCGCTGCCGTAAGTTTCGTAGTAGATATTCACGTCGTCCACGCGAAGATAATGGCCCGCAGCCGGATTCGCACCGTAGTGGATTGCTTCCGCTCCACTCTGTGCCTGCGCGATGCATGAAAGGAAGACGGCAAAGAGTGCGCACACACTCATCTTCAAAGTTCGATATGTACCCATAAACACTCCCTCGGACGCAGCAGCGTCCAGCGAATATCTCAACGTCCGGGAAGGATCGAGCAGCATCTCTAACTGATTTTGGGAGTGACGCCGGGTAGCTTTGGGCGGAGCCCTCCCCAAATCGGCTAGGGAAGCTCGCATCAACCATCGCTCTGGAAACGCACCTGTTATTTCAGGCCCCTGCGTCCAGCGCTACCCGGGTTGACGCATTCAGATTAGAAAAGCGGCAAGCCCATGTCAATGAAGACTTACAGAATTTTCAGCCTCTAAAGTACCTGCAAAAACCATGAACAAGGCCCAGGACCGCGGGATATTACCACTAGAGACTGGCCGACATGGGGCTCGCGTTGATATAAGTCCTTCAATGGCACTGTCGCCTTTGCGGGACTATTTCGCCTGCGCCGCAGGCGGCGGCAGAGTAATGAATTAGAGGGGAATCATAGAATGCAAAGGCGTGATGTATTGAGATTGCTGACCTCTTCAGCGGTCTTATCCGCGATGCCCATGGAAGCGATGATGGCATTGCAGCAGGCAAGAGCAGACGCAGGCCCGTTCCCAGGGCTGAGAACGCTGAATGCTCATCAGAATGCAACTGTAACCACCATCTCCGAGCTCATCATTCCCGCGACCGATACACCCGGCGCAACCGGCGCCAAGGTCAATGAGTTTCTCGATCTGATGCTGACCGATTGGTTCGAGCAGCAGGAAACTGCGCATTTCCTCGAAGGTCTCGCAACCGTCGATGCCCGCAGCCGCAAGCTCTTCGGCAAAGATTTTGTCGATTGCACCGTTGCGCAACAGACGCAACTGATGAAGCAGATGGACGGCGAAGCGATGGAATCCGCGCACAATCAGGGTGCCGAGGCAAGGAAACGTGCCATGCAGCATGACACGTCACCAGCTCCTCAAAACTTCTTCTACACCCTCAAGCGCCTCACGCTCGTCGGCTACTACACCTCGGAAGTCGGTTTTGAAAACGAGCTGGGACAGTCCATCATCCCGGCAAGCCATTCGGGCTGTGCCCCACTGCAGGAGGCGCGCCAATGAATGTAATCGGAACAGCAAATAAATACGACGCAATCGTGATCGGCTCCGGTATCAGCGGCGGATGGGCTGCCAAAGAGCTGACGGAAAAAGGCATGCAGACACTCGTGCTTGAAGCAGGGCAGACTATCGTCCCCGAGCGCGATTATGTCGAGCACGTGCCGGTGTGGGACGTAAAATTCCGCGGCCTGCGCGACCGCAAATACGAAGAGGTCTATCAGCCCATCCAGCGTCACATCGGCGATGAGTGGAACTCCAAGTTCTTCGTCAACGATCTCGAAAATCCCTACACCACGCCGCCCGATCAGCCGTATCTTTTCCTGCGCGGACGCCACGTTGGTGGCCGCTCCATCATGTGGGGCCGTCAGTCGTATCGCTGGGGAGACGTCAACTTCGAGTCCAATGCGGATGACGGTCACGGTAGCGACTGGCCCATTCGCTACAAAGACATCGAGCCCTGGTATGACTACGTGGAAAACTTCATCGGTGTCTCCGGCCAGACAGAAGGATTGCCCCAGCTTCCCGACGGCAAATTTCTTCCTCCCATGGAGATGAACTGCGCCGAGATCGCCGTTAAGGAAGCGATGAAAGAGAAATTTCCCGATCGCTGCCTCACCATCGGCCGCACAGCGATCCTCACCGTTCCGCACAACGGACGCGGTGCTTGCCACTACTGCGGCCCATGCTCACGCGGCTGTATCACGCGCTCTTACTTCAGCAGCCTCAATTCAACATTGCCCGCGGCCGAAGCAACGGGCAAGATGACGCTGCGGCCCTTCAGCGTGGTGCACAGCCTCGTATTCGATTCCGCGACGCGGCGCATCACCGGCGTTCGGGTCATCGATGCGCAGACCAAAGAGACGATGGAGTTCCACGCCAAGGTGGTCTTTCTCAACGCTTCTACGCTCGAATCTGCGCGCATTTTGTTGAACTCGGCCACTACTGAGTTTCCGAACGGACTCGCCAATTCAAGCGGTGAGCTTGGCCACAACCTTATGGATCACATCATGCATGGGGGCGCTTCCGGCATCATTCCCGGCCATGAAGATCGCGTGCAGCTCGGCAACCGGCCCAACGGCATCTATGTTCCTCGTTTCCGCAACATGCACGACAAGCATCCCGATTTCGTGCGCGGCTACGGATTCCAGGGCGGCGGCGGACGCGAAGACTGGCGGCGCGGCACCGATATGGCCGGCTTCGGCGCGGACTTCAAGCATCAGCTTCGCAATCCCGGCCCATGGCGCTTCACCTTCGCCGGCTTCGGCGAGTGCCTGCCCAACCACGACAACCACATGGAGCTGAACAAGGACAAGGTAGACGCGTGGGGCATTCCGACGATCAAGGTCAGCCATAAGTGGAGAGAGAACGAGCTGGCTATGGTCAAGGACATGCAGGTTACCGGTGCTGAAATGCTGCAAGCTTCCGGAGCCAAGGATATCCAGCTCTTCTCCGTACCATCTCTACCCGGTGAAGGCATCCACGAGATGGGCAGCGCGCGCATGGGCAACGATCCCAAAACATCGGTACTCAACGCGCACAATCAGGCACACGACATCGCCAATCTGTTCGTCACCGATGGTTCCTTCATGGTCTCGTCCGCATGCCAGAATCCATCGCTGACCTATATGGCCATGACCGCCCGCGCCTGCGACTACGCTGTCAACCAGATGAAAAACGGAGAGCTCTGATCGTCAATTCACCGGCAGCGAACTCTTTCGGAATCGCTGCCGGTTTTTTCCTTACGCTTTCTCCAGCACAATATGTGTCGCGTGCTCTGTAGCCCTGTGCTCGGTCACGCGGAACCCAAGCGCTGGCAGGTTGATCCCGGCAAAGATTGCTTCTCCCTGACCAAGCGCCACTGGAGATTGCGCGAATTGCAGTGTGTCTATCAGTCCGGCTCGCAAATATTGCCGCACGGTGGAAACACCTCCTCCGATCTTTACGTCTTTTTCGCCCGCGGCCTCTTTAGCCAGCCTCAGCGCTTCTTCGATTCCGCCGGTGACAAAGTAGAAGGTTGTCCCTCCTTCCATCACGATTGGTTCGCGCTCATGGTGGGTCAGAACGAAGGTTGGCGTATGATACGGCGGGTTGTCGCCCCACCAGCCCTTCCATGAATCGTCGGGCCACGGGCCGCGAACAGGGCCGAACATGTTGCGGCCAAGAATAAACGCACCGAAGTTATCCATCGCTCTCTGTGCGAACTCATCATCGGTATTGACAACGCCGCCGAGCTTCCCATGCATCGCACAAAACGTCCTCGTCCGAAAAAACCACTGGAACATCTCTGCTCCTCGCTTGCCCAACGGGTCGCTGAGACTCTGCTCGATTCCCGCGCCGAACCCATCCAGCGAAACGCTAAATCCTGCTACACGCACCTTTGACATCTGTGTCTCCCTCGCATCTCCATGTTGTTCTTGTCGTTTTCTGGTGTACCTGCACGTTCTGTACAGTCTTATCCTTCTGAGCTCTTTTTTCGCCGAAGCTCACTCTCCCGCACCATCTCGTTCAGGTCGGCTGCCGGTCGTATCTCCCACGGCCCATATCTGAGGCCCGGATGCTGCGAGATGAGCTGGATGGCATGGTTCAGGTCTCGCGCCTCAAGCACCAGAATGCCTCCAAGCTGCTCCTTGGTTTCCGCATACGGGCCATCCGTGGTTGCCACCTTGCCGTTCTTCCAGTACAGCGTTAACGCGCTCTCCGGGGGCTGCAGCGCCTCTCCTGCGGCAAAGTGATGATTTGCCCGTAGATGGTCGTCATACTCAAAGCAGGCGTCGAGCATCGCGTGCCGCTCATCTTCCGTCATGCCTTGAAATTTTCCCGGCTCGATATATCCCAAACAGATGTATTTCATCTCTCATCTCTTCCTCTGAAAGTCAGCCACGCCGTTTGCGCGCCTGCCTGTTCGCCCTATAGTCGTTACGCACGTGCAAAATCGACAGCAAAGCTGATTTTTATTTCAAATCCCGCAACCGTCCGGCCAGAAAGCGGCGCTCCGGCTCCTGCCGGACCAAAGCAAGCGCTCTCTCATACGAAGTACGGGCCTCGGATATCCGGCCAAGTCTGCGGCATAAATCAGCCCGGGCAGAATGCGCAAGGTGGTAGTTGGTGAGTTCTCCACGCATCAGCATGGCATCGATGAGACGAAGCCCATGCTCCGGTCCCTTCCACATAGCGATTGCCACCGCGCGGTTAAGCTCGACAACCGGAGACGGCTGTATCTGAATCAGCCCGTCATAAAGCGCCACGATCTGACGCCAATCCGTCGATGCCGTGGTTGGAGCCTCGGCATGAACAGCGGCAATGGCGGCCTGCAATGTGTAAGCGCCAAAGCGCCGCGATGCAAGAGCGCTCTCGGTGAGCCCAATGCCTTCGGCGATCTGATCTCTGTTCCATAAAGAACGATCCTGCTGATCGAGCAAAATTAGGTCGCCCTCTGGAGAGCTTCGCGCCGCGCGCCGCGACTCCTGCAACAGCATCAGCCCCAGCAGGCCCATCACTTCTGGTTCCGGCAGCAGCTCATGCAGCAGTCTGCCCAGGCGAATCGCTTCGCAGCTCAGCTCTGATCCCGTTGTCTCTGCCGAATATCCCTCGTTGAATACAAGATAGACAACCTGAAGTACGGCTCCGAGCCGTTCTGGAAGCTCCTGCTGTGCAGGTACCTGGTAGGGAATCGCCTTATCGCGAATGACGGCTTTTGCGCGCACAATGCGTTGCGCCAGTGTCGCCTGTGTAACAAGAAAGGCTCGGGCAATTTCCTCTGTTGTTAATCCGCAGACTTCTCGCAGCGTAAGAGCAACCTGCCCCTCCGGAGCTAACGATGGATGGCAGCAGGTAAAGATAAGACGGAGATGATCATCCTCGATCTCCTCTTCCTGAGGCTCGTCATGGATTTGCGTCTCAAGATAAAGTCCAAGATCCGTCTGCGTGGCGTCGAAGCGGGCCCGCCGGCGCATCCCATCAATGGCTTTGAATCTCGCAGTTGAAATTAGCCATGGGCGAGGTCTTTCAGGGATACCGCTGTCGCGCCATGCTTCCAGGGCAGTAGCAAAAGCCTCGTGCATGGCCTCTTCCGCCAGGTCAATATCGCCAAGCAGCCGCACCAGCGTGGCCAGTATCCTGCCAGACTCCGACCGGTAAAGTACCTCGATGGCTCTGCTCAACGGTACTGGCTTCGCGGACGTCATCTCAGGTTTATGAAAGCTCAACAGACACCAGCTCCGGCGCGGCTTCTTATACGGTACTCGCAGGCGCAGAAGTTTTTCATTCCAGCTTCACATGAGACACTTCGTTTTCCCATCCGTCGCGGCGCCTGCGGGCAAGTCTGCAATTTCCGCACAAATTTAACAACCACAAGCCTGCATCCTATCCGGCATACTGTACAGGCTGACTTTTTTGCAGTTTCTCTTCGTGATTGCAATCCATCACCCCCCGATTCATTCGTCCTTAACGCGAGAGCATCTCCAGGGAGATTTAACAATGGCTATCCGGAACCTTCGATGTTTTGCTGCCTGTGCCGCTCTGATCGTGAGTTTTGCGCAAGTCGCGTCTGCTGCGGAAATTCTGATCTCCGATGCGAAGTCGCAGCCTGAGAGCCTGACCATGGCGCCCGGCGGGGTGCTGATCGTCGGCAGCGCCAGTTCGCCATTTGTCTACAAAGTGCGCCCAGGTTCATCGATAGCCGAAAAGTTTATCGACGCCAGTGCCGAGGTTCCCGGGACATTCTTCTTCGGGATGCTCGCCGATGCTTCCAGTAACACATTGTGGACATGCCAACTGACTCCGGTGCCCAACACTACTCCGGTGCAGCGCCACACCGCGCTCAGAAGCTTTGATCTCTCCACCGGCGCGCCGAAGATTCGCTGGAATCTGCCTGGAGAAAACACCACCTGCAACGACTTCACCATCGGACCGGACAAGGCGCTCTACATCACCGACACCGCGACTGGCAGAATCTACAGGCTGCCTGCAGGCGCTTCTTCAGCAGAGCTTTATCTGGAACATCGGACGCTGATGGGCATCGATGGCATTACCTTTCTCGACGGCACGCTCTATGTAAACAACGTCATCTACAACAAGCTTTATCGCATCCCTGTCGGCGCTGATGGTAAACCAGGCACACCCGTCGATATCTGGACGGATCAGCCAATCAAGGGACCGGATGGCATGAGGGCAGCCAACGGCAAGCTTTTCCTTGCCGAAAATGGCAGCGGCAAAATCTCTGTCCTTACGATCGATGGAGATAAGGCCCACGTCACCGTCGTTAAGGAAGGATTGAATACGCCAACCGGCGTAGAGCCCGCAGGTGACACGCTCTGGATCGCCGAGCGCGGCGCAGGCAAAGCCGTATCGATCCCCATGCCCAAATAATTCGTCTGCCGACCACCACGGTTTTTCGTTCGATTCGATCTGCGGATTCCCCTTGCATTTCTACAAGAGTTGGCATATATTGCCACTTGTAGAAGTAGAAGGGGTAGAAATGACGAGCCCGCATATTGACTTGCCGCAAGGCACGCTGGACCTTCTCATCCTGAGGACGTTGTCCCTGGGCCCGCAGCATGGATGGGCCATTTCCGAGCGGATTCAGCAGATATCCGAGGATGTTCTGCGCATTCAGCAGGGATCTCTCTATCCAGCGCTTCATCGTCTGGAGCGGCGCGGATGGATCAAAGCGCAATGGGGCGCATCGGAAAATAATCGCCGTGCCAAATACTACGAGCTGACCAAGACAGGCCTCAAACAGCTTGCTGCCGAGCAGGACGTCTGGGAAAAGCTGACAACCGCTGTCGCCCAGGTGCTGAGAGCCGTTTAGGAGGTGCGTGATGCTGAGCGATTTGTATATCCGGCTTCGTTCCCTCTTTCGCCGCGCGAAGGTCGACGAAGAACTCGATGATGAGCTGCGTTTCCATCAGGAAAAGCAGGTAGACAAATACATGCGCACTGGCATGAGCAAGGATGAAGCGCTGCGCCAGGTGCGGCTCGACTTTGGTGGAGTCGGACAAGTTAAGGAAGATTGCCGGGATGCCCGTGGCATTTCGTTTCTCGATTCTCTCGTCCAGGATCTGCGTTACAGTCTGCGCATGCTGGTGAAATCGCCTGTTTTCACCACAGTCGTCATCATCACCCTGGCGCTCGGCATTGGAGCGAATACCGCTATCTTTACGCTCGTCAACGCAATCATGCTTCGCTCCATTCCTGTGCGCGATCCGCAGCAGTTGGTTATGGCGCAATGGTCGGCGCATCACGGGCCGAGCCATGTAGGCGTGAGCAGCTTTGGAGATTGTACCCACAACCCTGAGGGTACAACCGGATGCACGATGTCGTATCCGCTCTTCCAGGAAATTCAAAAACAAAACAGTGTTCTCGAAGATGCAATGGCCTTCATCGGGCCTTTTCAAATGGACCTCAGCGGTAATGGAGCCGCGGCGATCGCGCAAGGACAACTTGTTTCGGGAAGCTACTTTGAGACACTCGGCGTACTACCTGCGCTGGGTCGCACCTTGTCGCCGGATGATGAGAAGCCCGGAGCGCCATCGGTAGCCGTGCTCGACTATGGATACTGGCAGCGCGCTTTTGGTGGATCCCCGACGGTTATCGGGCGAATCATCCACCTCAACAATGCTCCTTTCACTATCATCGGCGTCACGGAGCCCGGTTTTACGCGACTCACACCGGGCAAATCGGTCGATCTATGGGTTTCACTGAACCAGACAACCACGCTTGGGCTCAAACATATTGACCCAACCGATCCGACAGACTGGTGGCTCGTGGTTGTTGGCCGCTTGCACGCTGGTGTTTCGCGCGTACAGGCACAGGCTGCACTCGACTCGATCTACAAGAATGAGATGCTTCATGGTCCCAACAAGGAATGGGATCCGGCCGACGATCCTCATCTTCTTCTGTTGCCCGCGCAAGAGGCCCTGACTGGGATTCGAAACGCGTATGGCGAGCCGCTCCTTCTGCTCATGGCGGCAGTTGGCCTTACCTTGCTGATAGCGTGCGCCAATGTAGCAGGTCTCATGCTGGCGCGAGCTGCCTCTCGCGAGCGAGAAATGGCAGTGCGCCTTGCGATGGGCGCGTCGCGTCGTCGCGTCATCCGCCAGCTTCTCACCGAGAGTCTCGTGCTCTCATTCATCGGAGCCGGCCTCGGCGTATTACTTGCTCCTCTTAGCGTTTCAGCCCTTGCCTCGTTTTTCTCGGCGAACTCTTACTCTCCTCTGCAGCTCGACCTGCATGTCGATGCGCGCATTCTGCTCTTCACCGTTGGCGTCGCGTTTCTCACCGGAGTCGGCTTTGGTCTTGCCCCGGCATTCCGCGGCGCTCGCACCAGTGTGACCGCGCAACTGAAAGGCAATACCACGACAGCCGCTGCCAGCCATGGCCGCGGACGCCTTCTCGGTCTCGGCAGCGTCCTGGTCATCCTCCAGGTCACGCTTTCCATGGTCGTACTTACGGGAGCCGGACTACTCCTGCGCTCTCTCGACAAATTGCGCAACATCGATCCTGGCTTCGACACACGAAATCTGATCCTCTTCTCCATCAATCCCGAGCTGACTGGCTATAAAGACCAGCAAATCACCAATCTCTACACAGATCTGCAGAAGAGAATTGCCGCATTGCCTGGAGTCATCAACGTCACTTATTCTTCCGGAGCTTTGCTCGACGGCGGGCGTTCGAGCCGGACCATGCATGTACAAGGGCTCGCCGATAAAAGCTCCGTCCAAGTACAAACCCTCTCCGTAGGCCCGGAGTATTTTCATACGATGAGGATTCCTCTTCTGGAGGGGCGGCTGCTAAATCAGGCCGATACTGCGACTACCAATCGCGTGCTCGTCAATCGCGTGTTCGTACAAAAATACGTCCCTGGCCAGAACCCGCTCGGTTTGCATATCGGCGGAGATGACCCGAAGGACCCGCAATGGGAAATCGTTGGTGTGGTCGGCGACACCAAATATGACACGCTACGCAAAGAAGTTGCGCCGACCGCCTACATGCCGCTCGCGTCCGACGGCGCCACTTTTGCAATTCGAACCCAGTCCGCACCTTCCTCGCTCATGCCCGCCGTACGCAACGTAGTGAATACCGTCGACATCAATCTGCCTATCATGCGTATGCGTACGCAATCCGATTCAATCGACCGCCTGCTTTTTAACGAGCGCCTGGTAGGCCGGCTCCTTGGCATTTTCGCAATCGTGGGTCTCTTGCTCGCCTGCATTGGCCTCTATGGTTTGCTCTCATACGAGGTAGAACGCCGCACGCGCGAAATCGGCATTCGCACAGCGCTCGGAGCACAGCGTGGAACTATCTGGTCTATGGTGGTGTGGCAAGGAATCGTGCTGATGATGGCTGGTGTGTTGGTTGGATGCGGAGCGGCACTCGGTGTTAGCCGCCTCTTGAAGAGCCTGCTCTACGCCGTGCAGCCTACTGATCCGGCGACGTTCGTTCTCACCGCATGTCTCCTGCTCCTGGTTGGAATCCTGGCCTGCGCATTGCCCGCGCGCCGCGCCACGCACGTTGATCCCATGACGGCTCTTCGCTGCGAGTAGCAAGCGGCGGTTTTGCTTCGTTTTTTTATCCAGGAAAGATTCGTACCTGATCGGACGCAGTCCCGGCTAATCCTCTTCACTTATGACAGAAGAAACAAACTCCAAAAATACCCTCAGCTTCGGCGGAACATAGTTCCGGGATGGATAGACCGCGTAAATAGGAAAGTGCTCATCGCCCCACTCGGCCAGTATTTTCACCATCGCTCCCGAGACAAGCATGGGCCTGACAGCGACTTCAAGCACCTGCGCGATTCCCCATCCGGCCATGCAGATGCGATGCAAGGTGACGATATCGCTGACCACCAGCTTTTCTGGTGTGGCGATCTTAACCAACTCCCGGCCTCGATGAAATTCCCATTGGAACGGTCTGCCTGTCTCCGGATTACGGTAGTCGATCAAGGCGTGTTCTTTTTTGAGTAGGTCTTTGGGATGAACGATTTTCCCGTGTTTTCTGAGGTATGCGGGTGCTGCTACTGTAATGACACGCGTGTCGAGGAGCTTCTTCGCAATCAGGCGGGACGAAGACAGCTCCCCCACGTGGAGAGCGATATCCATGCCTTCCCCGACAAGGTCGCCAAGCTTGTCGCTGCTGATAAGTTCGACGGCAAGCTCCGGACAGCGTTCGACGAAGGTCCTGAGTTGTTCGCCGGTAATCACGTGAGCCAGGGTCGGATGTATCTTCACCCGCAGTCTTCCGCGCATCCGTGATCGGTCTTCGTGCACCGAGGCAAATGCATCCTCGAAACCATGCAGCAGCGGCTCCAGTCTCTCGAATAGGCCCCTGCCCTCATCCGTGAGGGAGAGGGATCGCGTCGTCCGGTCAAGAACCCTGACGCCGAGACGCTTCTCCAGGCGATTGACGGCGCGGCTTGAGGCGGATTGAGACAGGTTCAGCGATCTGGCTGCGTTGGCAAAGCTCCCGCATCGCACAATCGCTACAAATACGCTCGCGTCACTTAAGGTTTGCTCGTCGAATCGCATGATCATTGCGCTATATGCATTACTACTATGCATTTTATGCGTGAAACGCTGCAATAGAAGCCACATCAGATAACCAGTGCCGAGCTTTCGGCTCACGTTTGGAGGAAATATGTTTGCGATTACTGGAATCACGGGCAAAGTGGGAGGCGAAGTTGCGCGAAATCTTCTCGCGCAGGGGCAGAAGATAAGAGCGGTGGTTCGGGACCAGTCAAAAGGTGACAAATGGTCCGCGATCGGTTGCGAGGTATCAATCGCGAGCATTGATGACGCTGACGCGTTGGCAGAGGCGTTCCGCGATGTCGAAGGCGTCTTCCTGATGACGCCTCCCGACTATGACCCCGAACCCGGCTTCCCGGACACGCGGCAGAACGCGGCAGCGATTCGTGCCGCCATTGAAGCCACGCGCCCCCCGAGAGTTGTCTTCCTGTCTACGGTTGGCGCTCAGGTAACAGAGCCGAACCTGCTCAACAATTCCGGCATCACAGAGGAGATGCTTCGCACTGTATCCGTTCCAGTGGCGTTCCTTCGGGCGGCATGGTTCATGGAGAACACGTCCTGGGATGTCGAGTCCGCCAGAACTGGCGTGGTGCACAGCTTCCTGCAGCCGCTCGACCATCAGATTCCAATGGTCTCAACAGTGGACATTGCTCGCACCGCAACAGAACTCCTGAGCGAAACATGGCAGGGAGTCCGCGTCGTCGAGTTGGAAGGGCCCGAACGCTATTCCGCGAACGATGTGGCTGGCGCGCTTGGAAGCGCTCTCGGCAACAATGTTGGGATTCAAGCCGTTCCTCGCTCTGGCTGGGAGGAGTTGTTTCGTTCGCAAGGGATGAAGAATCCATCACCTCGCATGCGCATGCTGGATGGTTTCAATGAAGGCTGGATTGATTTTGAATCAGGATCTGCAGGCTCGCGCAAAGGCAGCGTCACTTTGACGGAGGCTCTTCGGTCGTTAGTCGAGGGTATGTAGAAGTAAGCGAACGACGAAAGACAGCAACGACTGGAAGCGATGAAAAAACATCTTATCCGTTTCCGCAAAGACGTTGAGTAACAATCATTCGCCCCGTCGGCCCAAACCTTTAGATATGGGCAGTTAGAAAAAGCGCGGCTATGCACTTACAGGTCGTCGATGGGCGACTCAAAAGTTTTCGACCATCCAGGCATTATTGTCGCCTGGAGTTGGCATCTCTAAAATCCCGTGTCGCCCGTCGGGAGACTGAATAAAGAAGGCAAAATTGGAACCCACTTGCCCTTCAATGACCGCTTCCGCCTTCCCTGCCTCATTTAAGGCCAGAATCACCGGAATGCCTGCCGGCGTAATACTCCGTATGAAGAGCCTCGCACCATCGGCTGACCAATCGATATTAAACGCAGGCCAGTCGTTGAGGTTAACATCATGAGCGGCGCCGGTGTCCGGCGAGAGAAATCGAATTCGATGGGGGTCGAGGACAAGCGCAAGCCGTGATCCATCCGGGGAAAGACTCCAGTAATATCCGCCGCTCGCGATTCTCGTAATCTCACGGCCAACGCCGTGTTCCGGATCGAACGAGACAAGAACGTGATCGGATCCCACGAGCTTGCTGAAAATGCACAATTGCGATGGAGCCCGCGCACACTGGTAATTGCTGATTCCATTTTCCCGAAGAATCCACCGGGGAGGCCCTCCGGCCAACGGCCTGGACATCAAGGATGGAGGGAACGAGTGATCGCTTGGCTGCGATTCAACAAGATAAAGTACTTGCAAACCATCCGCACTCAGACGCGGGAAACGCATGCCGTGCCCTTCAACAAGGACCTCGGCTGTGGTCTCGTCGATATTCTGTTTGAAAAGTTTCCAGCTGCCATTCCGGTCCGAAACGAAAAGGACTGCTTTGCTGTCAGCGGTCCACGCCGTGGCTAGACTCTCGTTCGTATCCAGGGTCAGGCGGCGAGGCGCTTTCCACCAGTGGTTGCCCGGATCGGGTTCGGTGATAAATACCTGACGCGTTGTGTTCTCTCTCGATACAACAAGCCGCTTCCCGTCTGACGTGGCGCTCAAACGGCCAATCCACCCTTGCCCCTCAGTTACTCGTTGCGGTGGGGTAGCGGCCTTCCCTGTGTGCTCGTCAATCGAGATCGAGTCAACGTCTGTGTCTTCACGTTCGCTCGTCGGATCATTGAGGTAGGCGAAGAGAATACGTCCATCCGCGGTCCACCACAGTGCCGGCCGCAACCGGGCATCGTCCTTCAACACAACCTGTAAATCGCCACCATTCGCATCGCTAGTCAGAAGTGAGTTAGCAAATTGCTCGGGATCAGCCTGGGCAGTTGCGAAGCGGGCCTCGACATACGCAAGACGTGTGCCATTGGGTGACCAGGCGGGATGTTGGATCCAGCTCTCTCCCAGGTTTGGCGGGTCCGGTTTTCTGGCCGAAGCTATTCTTCGGGCGTTGGCGCCATCGGAGTTCATGACCCAGAGTTCGCTGCCGAATTTGGGCCCGGGCACATAGGCGATCCGTGATCCATCCGGGGATACAGATCCCCCTGCGGCATCGTCCATGAGCTTTTCGGGATCGTCGCCCAAGAGGGAAAGTTTCCAAAGACTGAGTGTTCTGGACGGGCCTTCTCTGCGTGTCACCAACAGATGGGTACCGTCGGGGAACCAGTCATCGGGCCATGCAACGAAGTCCTTTGGCAGGCCCCAAGCGCGGGTTTCGCCGTTAGCGATTTGCCGCAGATAAAGCCCCAAATTGTCATAAAAAGCGAGATATTTGCCATCGCGCGATAGGATGGCATCGTCAACGGGCGCTTCTGGCGGATTTGATGTGATTCGCTCTTCGGTGGCCAGATGTGGAACGAAGGGTCTGTGCACGTCACGTGTGCTGACGGCCTGGCGTACTAAGAACCAAGCCGCGACGATTACGACTAACAAAATGCACAGTCCTGAGAGGGACAGATAAGAGAGTCTCTTGCGGCCCGGTTCGAATTTTGGCTTGGGATGATTCTTGGTATCGATCTCTGGTAGAAGATGAGTTTCATCCATAGCAAACTCGTTGACGCCTTCCTCTACAGCCACCACATCGCACAGAAATCGGTAGCCTATCGTGGGCACAGTTGCGATAAATCGTGGCTCACGGCTGTCATCTCCAAGCAGCCTGCGCAATGTAGCGATGCTACGAGTGAGCGAGTTGTCAGAAACCGCACAGTCATTCCAGACTGCGTTCAGGATCTCGTCTTTCGTCACCAGTCGCTTGGGATTTCGCAGCAGAAACAAAAGCACGCGAAACACCTTCGGTTCCACCGGCAGGGAGTTTCCGTCCTTCACCAGCAGGAACTCACGCTCCCTGACCTCGATCTCTTCGAACTTAAAAACAGAGAACTTGTGGTCCGTCACAAATCCCTCACTCGCATTTCAGAGAATCGTCAGACTCGCATCACGACCTCGCGACGCTACAGGGCGACATTGCATTCAGCCAACGCGGCTGAGGTGATTTCCAATGTCGCTTATCAAACGCTTTGTCGCTTGCTTTATCGCCTCGACTCTTGCCATCTTGACCCTTTCCACGCTTCATGCTGAACCACGCTGTCCAGGGAACGTCGCCAGTCTAGCCTTGCGTCGCATTCAAGACCATCTCATCGTTGTCCGAGTCCGGATAAACCGCACCGGGCCCTACGACTTCCTGGTTGACACAGGCTCCCAGATCACGACGATTGATCCTGTCCTTGCCTCGGACCTTCATTTGAAAATCGAAGGTCTGACGGGAGTAAGCGGCGTTGCCACCCAATCTCGAAGCGCGTTTACCTTTGTCGACTTGGTTGAGGTTGGAAGGCATTCGGTCTCACAGTTTCTCGCAATCATTCAGGACATCGCGGAGTTAAAGGCAGCGGATCCTCGCATACGCGGGATACTGGGTGAAAACTTCCTTTCGCATTTCGATCTGCTCATCGATAACCGGCAACAAATTCTGTGCCTTGATGAGTCGAGTATCCTCGCGCATGCGATCAAGGGCGACCATATCTTGCTGGAGCAGCCTTACGGTCCGCGAGATGACTCGCCGTTCACGCGGCCCATGATTGTTTCTGTGCGACTCACGACCGCGAATGTGGCTCCCGTGCTGCTTCGATTGGATTCGGGGAGTAACGCGGCAGTGTTGTATGCGGTAGAGCCGCGCCTTCTCAGAGTTCCCGTAAATCGGGCTCCAGTGCTCAAGCGCGTAGTCAACGGAGTGGAGCAGATATTTGCTGTTCTACCCGCCCAAGACATCCTTGTGGGAGCATGTCCGGTGAGACAGGTGTCATTCGTAACACCCATGAATGAAGTTGGCAGCGGTCCCAATCCTCGCGAGGATGGCCTGCTTCCAACGGGCGCTTTTGAACGTGTCTTCATTAGTTACTCGAAAAACTATGCAGCTTTGGCCCCTTGGGCTCGATCTGGACTCGATAGATAAAGCGATCGCCCAGATTGCCCGGAGTAGACGGCTGCATTGCCGCTTGGACATCGGCAACGATGTTGGCTGCAGCTAGACTGGGCTGCCCGAACCCGGCGCCGCGCGCAGGTGACGTCCTGAAGTAGAATCCGCATCGATCAAACCTCTCCACACTTCGGGTTCCACTGGGAGAGAGCACGTCACATTCCACATGTCAGTGACTTGAAATCAACAACTTAGAAGCCTCGACATCGCGGACGTGTGTTCATAGCTGAGAAACAGAGTTCGAAAGCGGACGTTCCGAGGAAAGCATCTGCGAAGACCATGTGATCCCGATGGCCAGCCACCGCACGGCAATCAGGTTGTCTAAGGTGATGCTGATTGCCGTGCCAGTCTTCGAACTTAGGTTAGTCCCGATAAATCACTTTCAACACACCTCTTTTCCACGCTCCACTTCAGTAATAAACCTTGCCATGTAAATCTTTGCTTGACGCAATGAAATTCGACGATGTCATATATTGCTATGAAATATATCGGAGCAAGACTGTTCGAGCGGGAATTGAAAAAAGGCAGCGCCGAGCTGCTCATTCTTTCGCTTATTGAGCGCCGTCCTCGCCACGGCTATGAGATCAGCAAACTGATCGAACAGCGCTCCGAGGGTCTCCTCAAGTTCAATGTCGCTTCTTTCTACCCGCTGCTCTATCGGCTTGAAAAGCGCGGTTTTATCACTGGCCGGTGGGTTGAAAAAGAGGGCCAGCGTAGACGCCGCTACTATCAGCTCACCGCCCAAGGGAAGAAGGTGCTGAAAGACCAGCGCAGTTGCTGGGCCGATTTTGTCCTTGCGATCAACCGGATCACGGAGGATGAGCATGCCTGACTGGTCAAAGGAAATTCATGCGGCGCTTGAACGCCTCAATCTGAGCGTGGCTCAGGAAGCGTCGGTTGCGGATGAGTTGACGCAACACCTGGAAGACCGCTATGACGAGCTGAGGCGCGAAGGTGTGGATGAAGCGGAAGCCATCCGGCTGGTTCGAAGTGAGCTGGGTGATGGCCGGCTTGTAGCCGAACTCAAAGGCATTCTCGCTCCAGCTTCGGAATCAATATCGCCAGGAAATGACAAGCGGGAGAGGCCGTTCGCAGGGCTGGGAAACGATCTTCGTTATGCCATAAGGATGCTACGTCTCAACCCGGGTTTCGCAGCCGTAGCGATTCTCTCGCTCGCCCTCGGAATCGGAGCTAACACGGCGATTTTCGAGTTGCTTGATGCAGTTCTTCTTCGAACTCTTCCCGTACAGGCTCCGCAGCGACTGGCGAATATCGAAGAGATCCACGACGACAGAATTGGAAGCACGGTCGCGCGGCAGAAGAATTTCTCCTTCGCTCTGTGGCAGCAGATACAGCAACAGCAGAAAGGTTTCTCCCGAACAGCTGCGTGGAGTACAGAGAGATTCGATCTCGGGCAAGGAGGCGAAGCGCGCTACGTAGATGGCATGTGGGTCAGCGGAGGCTTCTTCCATACCCTCGGAATACAGCCATCAACGGGCCGCCTGCTTACCGAGAGCGACGACTATCGAGGATGCGGAATTCGAGCCGTGGTCATCAGTTACCCCTTCTGGCAGCGGGCGTTTGGAGGCCGCACCGATGCCGTTGGAAGCAAGCTTTCTCTCGACGGCCATCCATTTGAAGTGGTCGGCGTTACACCGGCAAGTTTTTACGGACTCGAGATAGGCCATAACTTCGACGTCGCTGTGCCGCTCTGCAGTGAACCGGCCATCCGTCCGGAGGGCTCGTGGACAGCAGATACAACGACCTGGTGGCTCGATGTCATCGCTCGATTGGATGACGGCTGGACCCTTCAGAAAGCGAATGCTCAACTCTCATCGATTGCCCCCGGAATATTCGCCGCAACGTTGCCTGCGGGATATGACGCTGCTGCCAGAAAAAACTATCTGCGCTTTAGCCTCAAAGCGGAGTCAGCAGCCACAGGGGTCTCCGAGCTTCGTGCCCACTATGCTGATCCGTTGCGAGCGCTCCTTGCGATCTCGGCTCTTGTCCTGCTGCTGGCGTGTACGAATCTCGCCAATCTGATGCTGGCTCGGGCCGGTGCGCGGCAGCGTGAGATAGCATTGCGCCTGGCGCTGGGCGCGTCACAGCGCCGCCTGCTTCGCCAACTCCTGACAGAGAACATCCTTCTGGCCATGGTGGGCGCCACCGTTGGATTGACTCTCGCCCAGATTCTGGGAAGGGTTCTCATCGCATTTATTGGAAACGCTGAAGATCCGATATTCCTTCCGCTCTATCCGGATCTTCGCGTTCTGCTGTTTACAATCGGCATCGCTTTGTTGACATGTCTGTTCTTTGGCGTCGCTCCCGCTCTTCGTGCCGTGCGAGTCGATCCCGGTACAGTGATGAAAATGAATGGCCGCGGCATCATGGCGGGACGCCAGCATTTCCTGCTGAGAAGAGGGCTGATCGTTTCGCAGGTCGCTCTTTCGCTTGTACTCCTTGTTGCGGCTCTGCTGTTTATCCAGACATTCCGCAACCTTCTGACCGTGAATGCCGGCTTTCGACAAGATGGAGTGCTTGTTGCAGATTTCGACTTCTCACCTTTGCACATCCGACCGTCGAACCGCGCGGAATATAAGCGCAAGCTTCTGGCGGATGTGAAGAGCACGCCTGGTGTTCTCTCTGCGGCCGAAACTACGATCGTTCCTCTCAATGGTGATGGATGGAACGAGTTCATCGATATTCCAGACCGCGGTCTTTCCCGTCAGCTCGTGTATTTCAGCGCTGTAAGTTCAGGCTATTTTCAAACGCTCCAAATTCACATGCTCGCAGGAAGAGACTTGAACGACGGCGATACGGCAACCTCACCGCACGTGGCGATTGTGAACGAGCAGTTTGCGCATGCATATTTCGAAGATAAAAACCCGATTGGAAAAACATTTGAGATACGGCAGGATCGAGGCAAGCCCAACCGAATCTACCGCATCGTTGGAATCGTAGGAAACACCCGGTACCGTGACATTCACGATGTGCCAACCCCGCTCATCTTTGTGTCGCCGTACCAGACAGACGACGCGGGCACCGATTCCACCTTCGTCGTGCGTTCCGAGGAAGACCCGGCGTCTCTGATTCCGTCGTTGAAAAATACTGCGGCAAGAAACAGCCCTCAAATCGTATTGACCTTCAGTGTGCTGAGAACCTCCGTTCTCCAGGGACTGACTCGAGAACGGTTGATGGCCACGCTGTCAGGTGTCTATGGCACTCTCGCTGCCATTCTGGCAATGGTGGGTGTCTACGGCATCATGTCCTACATGGTCATCCGGCGCAGCAACGAAATGGGGCTTCGGATCGCCCTCGGCGCCCAAAGGATGAGCGTGCTCGGAATCATCCTGCGCGAGGCCACTGGTTTGGTCGCTGGAGGCCTTATAGCAGGCACAGCCATCGCGATCGCCTCTGCGAGAAGCGCAAGAGCGTTACTCTATGGCATTAACCCTGTCGACCCTATGACCTTGGTCGTCGCGACAACAGCACTTCTGATTATCGCCATGGCAGCAAGTTTGCTTCCGGCGATTCGCGCAGCCTCGGTCAATCCGATTCAGGTACTCCGCGAAGAGTAAACAGGACAATTACCTCACCGTCTGCAGCTGCGATCACAAATTAGCACTCAGCGCATGCGCCCGGCCGAGTCGGATTTTCATTCTCGTTCCAGCTCTCGATGAGTGACCGGTGATTACATGCTGGCCCTTATGCAAAAGAACCCCCTTTCTCGGTGATGAGAAAGGGGGAGGAAGGTCGCATGAGCACTGAACAGAAGCCATTGCCCGTGTGACAGCGGCAAATGCCGCATCTTGATTTCGTATTGGAAATTGCTCGATTCCTGAATATCTCCTGAAGTCTCTCTGCGAATTTTCAAGCATGCCTTTCAACAATCGCCTCGGCGCTTTCGGGTCAACAGACGCGGGCGTCGAGTGAGTCCGCGGGGTATCAAGTTCCTATTCAGCACGGAGAGAGTCGACTGGATTCACACTGGCTGCCCGCAGCGATGGAATGACGCTTGCAATGACGGTGACCAATGTCAGCAGCGCAGCAGCGCCAGCGAGAGTTACTGGGTCCCACGTTTTCAGGCCAAAGAGCAATGTGCTGACTCCGCGGCCAGCGAGCAGCGCCAATGCCGTACCCGCCACGAGGCCGCCCGCCAGCATCACGCAGGTACTGCGCAGCATGCCTGCCACCACACGGCCGCGGCTGGCTCCTAGCGCTATACGAATGGCAATCTCACTGCGACGCTGAGCGAGGAAGTACGAGAGAATTCCGTGTAATCCGACCACGACCAGCAAAGCCGCCAGAATGCCAAAGAACCCCGCCAGTCTGGCCATCATGCGATCACCCACGAGTTGATCGAGGATGCCTTGCTGAAAATCGGAGAATTGGACCTGCGTGCCGGGAAACTGCGTGTCCACGATGTGCTGCACAGCCGACTGCGCGGCGACAGGATCGCGTGAAGCAATCAGCATCCCCCATCCGAGTGGCGCCATGGCCGGTAGCTGTGCCATGGGCGCAAAAGCCTGGGTCGGAGGGTCGGCGCGCAGATCGGCATATTTTGTATCCGGAACCACCGCAATAATCTGACAGATGCGCGCGGGAAAGCCGGGTTCGGAGTGCACACGGACCTGAACGCCGAGAGGAGATCGGGCACCGACATACTTCCGGACAAAGGCCTGGTTGACCACCACGACCAACGGCTTGTCCATCGTGTCGTAATCCGTGAAGTTGCGTCCCTCGAGCACTGGAATGCTCAAGGTCGCGAAAAAGGAGGGGCTGACGTAAGAAAAGTTGCTCGACCCGCCGATCGTTCCAACCTCGACGTCATGGATCCAGCCGCCCCCGCTGAGAGGAATAAACGTACTGGTGGCCACGTTCTCCACTCCAGGAATGGCGCGCACCGTCGTGACCAGTTGCCTCTTGAAATCTTCAAGACCTTCTGGCTTCACATTTGGTACGAGGAATGCAATCGTGATGTTGTTCTCCCGGATTCCCGGATTCAGGGTCAACAGCTTGCGGTAGCTCCTGATGAAAAGCAATGCTCCCACGAGCAGGATCATCGACACAGCGATCTGAGTAATCACCAGCGCGCGCTGCGCTGAGAATCGCTCGCGGTTGCCAACCACTCCGCGCTCACCAGATTTCAGCGACGTCAGCGGTTCTGCACTGCTGCTGCGTAGAGCCGGAAGCGTGGCGAAGATGAGGCATGTCGCGACGGATGCCGCGCCTGCGAACAGGAGCACGCGCCAGTCGGTCACGATGGCCAGCTGAATGGCGCTCTGGCTGGTATCGAGAGAGTGCACCAGCGCGCGGCTGAGGGGTTGCGCAAGCGCCGCTCCCAGCGTCGCGCCGCAGGCCGCCAGCAGCGCGCTCTCCAGCAGGATCTGGCGCAGAAGACGCCCCCGCGACGCGCCCAGGGACATGCGGATCGCCACCTCGCGCCGTTTCACGCTGGCCCGGGCCAGCATCAGGTTGGCAAGGTTCGCGCAGGCAATCAGCAGCACGAGCCCGGTAATTGCCAGCAGAATCTCCAGCGAAGAGTTGTATTGATTGCGTAGATAGCTTACGCCGGCTCCAGCCGGATATACGGCCAGGCGAAAGGCTTTCCAGGCCTTGAGAGCCTCGGCACTGTAGCCCATCGGTGCGGTCTTTTGAAAAAGCCCGGGACTCAGCGCGTCAAAATAGTCCGTTGCCTGCTTCAGGGTCCAGCCAGGTTTCAGCCGTCCCATCACGGTGTATACAAAATTTTCGGTGTGCCCATTGGGGTTTCTGCAGGTAGTGTAAGCAACATCGAAGCGGTCGCCGACAACCATGCCGAAGAAGGACGGCGATGTCACACCGACAACCTGCAATGGTTGCCCTCCGGCAACGATGGTGCTTTTCGGGGTGATCGGCTCACCGCCCATATGCGTCTTCCAGAATGGGTAGCTGACCACGACGCCCGCTTGCTGACAGTTAGCCTCATCCACCGGTTCGATCAGACGTCCTTGAACCGGAGTGACCCCAAGTACGTTGAAGAACTCTCCGCTGACCTCCATCGCATTCACCTGATAGGAATGCCCGGGCGGCCCTACCAGAGCAGGGCCTGTGCCCCAGGCAAAGATGCCCGACAACGGATCATGATGTTCTTTGATCTCGCGCCACATGGGCACGGTAAAGTCGGTAAATGTATTGCTTTGGATCCCAATTCCAGTCGGATTGCCGTTGGCGATGCGTAGTTCCACCAACTCACCGGGGTTTGCGATGGGGAGAGCCCGTAGCCTCACCGCGTTGAATATCTCGAAGATCGCGGTGTTAGCGCCGATGCCGAGGGCAAGCGTGACGACAACGACAAGGGAAAAGCCCGGGCTTCTGCGGAAGACGCGCAGCGCCCCGCGCACATCTTGCCAGAGATTTTCCAAGCCAAGCGCAGCGTCCTCCGCCACGACACGCTCACGCATGGCAGTGGGACTTCCAAAGCGCCTGCGCGCATCGCGCTCCGCTTCTTCGCGGCTCATGCCTTGGGCCATATTGTCGTCCACGCACATGGCCATATGCTCGCGCAACTCCGCATTAATTTCACGCTCCATGCGTTCGCGTGTACCCAGCGACAGAATTCTTCGAAAGATTGCCATCGTTCACCTCATGCAAAACGCAGCATCGCATCGACGCCTTTGACTACCTGAGCCCAGTTCTTTTCGCGGTTGGTCAACCGCTCCCGGCCCGCGCGCGTGAGCGCGTACCATTTGGCTTTGCGGGCATACTCCGTAACGGCCAGCTGGCGCGTACCCAGCCGTTCTGCTCCATGCGGTGCATTGCGGGATAGAGCGAGCCCTCTTCCACAATCAGCTGCTCTTCGGTCACGCGCCGGATTTGCATCAATATCCCATATCCGTGCATGGAGCCAAGCTGCGAGAGTGTCTTTAGGATCAGGAGGTCGAGTGCGCCCTGGAGGTCATTTTTCGCCATAGTTCTTACCCTAGACAGCGAGGGCAGTGAGAAGCGTAGCCCTGATCTACCCTAGATGTCAAGGGGAATGCAGGCGACTTTGCCCGATAGGGGCTCTGCCAGATCAGACTGATTCCCTGACAGGATTGTGGGGTCCGGGAAGTATGAACATCGGGAAATCTTGTCAGGCGATAACAGGCCAGGGCATGCATTGAGCTGATCCGGTGCTGTGCCGGCAATGCTCCCCTTGACATTCTACCCGAATGGCAATACGATCACCTAGAATGTCTACCAAAGAACAAAAAGAGCGCATTGAGCTGCTCCAGGGCACTCTGGACCTCCTGATCCTCCGCACGCTGCAGCTTGGTCCGCTGCACGGGCATGCGATCGCCAAGGCTATCGAGTTCCGGTCCGACGATGTGCTGCAAGTTGAGCAAGGGTCGCTTTATCCGGCGTTACATCGGCTGATTAAGCGAGGTTGGATTTCGGTGGAAGAGGGGACTTCCGAGAACAATCGCCGCGCCAAATTCTACCGTTTGACGGCGAAGGGGCGGCGGCAGCTGGCAGTTGAGACCAGCAAGTGGGACACGTTGGCAGCAGCGATTGCTCGTATTCTTCGGCCCGGGGAGCAGGAGAGTGAATCATGAGGCTATGCAAACGCATGCTGGAGGATCTGGAGCAGGATCTTCGTGACCACCTGGAGATGGAGACACAGGACAACATCGACCGCGGCATGTCGCCGCAAGAGGCGCGGTCTGCGGCACTGCGCAAGTTCGGCAACGTGGCGCGAGTGAAGGAAGAAACGCGCGCAGTGTGGAGTGTGGTGTGGCTCGAGCAGTTGCTTCAGGACGTTCGTTACGGGGCTCGCATGTTGTTGCGGAGCCCAGGATTAACGGTGGCTGTGGTGTTGGCGCTCGCGCTGGGCATCGGGATGAATGCGGCGGTATTCACATTTGTGAATGCACTCTTGTTGCGGCCGCCTCAGGGAGTAGCCACAACCAACAAGCTGGTTGAGGTGTTTCTGCACGACCCAAAGGGCAGCGGCGTACAAAGTTATTTACCTTTCAATTATCCGGACTATGCGTACTATCGCGACCACAGCAAATCGCTGGAAGGCTTGATGGCTTTCGACGGGGATGGACAGGAAGCCATTTGGAATCAAGCTGGGACAGGAGAAATCGTTCACGGGCAGCTTGTATCGGGAAATCTGTTTTCGCTTGCGGGAGTGAACGCTGTGGTGGGGCGCACGCTTTCAGTGGATGACGACAGGATTAACAACCCTCGGCAGGTGGCAGTGTTGAGTTACCCGTTCTGGAGGCAGAAACTGGGCGGCGACCCAGGAATTGTAGGTAAGACTCTCATGCTGGATGGCGCGGAATTTTCGGTTGTGGGTGTGGCGCCGGCTGGGTTTACGGGGTTGATGGTGGGCGCTGCGCCGGACTTCTGGGCGCCGCTTACGACACAGGGGCGTTTCACACACGAGGACCAGAACCGGTTGACCAACCGGCACTCCTACTGGTTGATCGTCGCCGGAAAAATGCGAAGAAGCGGCGACCGTAAAAGCGTACAGGCGGAACTGCAAGTACTGGCGAAACAGGTGTACGTGGCGCAGAAGAGCGCAGACGACTTTCAAGATGCGCGGGTGTATCCGCTAACGCTTGTTCCGGGACCGTTTCGCGGATATGTCGGAGCGTTTACTGGAGGGCTACTGGCGGTCTTTGTGATCGTGCTGCTGATTGCGTGCACGAATGCAGCCAGTCTGCTCCTGGCGCGGGCCACAGGGCGGACGCGGGAGATGGCAACTCGATCGGCTCTGGGAGCCGGACGCGGGCGCCTGATGCGTCAAATGCTGGTGGAGAGCCTCATGCTGGCGGGCATCGCAGGAACTGCAGGTATGGCGATTGCGTGGACGACAGCACGTCTGCTCTTGGAATTGAAGCCAGCGGACATTCCGATCACGCTAGCGATTCCGATGGACTGGCGGGTGGTGTTGTTCACCGTAGCGGTGTCACTGGCAACAGGAGTGCTATTCGGGCTGGCGCCGGCGTTGCGGGCAAGCGCAGTGGAGGCGGCGCGGGTGCTGAAAGAGGAATCGCAGAGCGGGGACCGGAAGAAAGCGCGCATTCGAAATGCGCTTGTGGTTGTGCAGATGGCAATGTGCGTGGTGCTACTCGCCGGGGCGGCGCTGTGCGTGCGTAGCCTGATCAACGCAAACGCGATTGACGCGGGGTTCGACACGCATCACATAGCGCTGGCGAGGCTGGACCCGGGCAACCTGAAATACACGCCAGAGAAGGTTAACGAGTTTTACGCGAGGCTGTTGGAGCGGGTGGAACGCCTGCCCGGCGTGATCTCGGCGAGCTATGCGGAGTTTCTCCCGCTGGGTACCTCGCGCTCAGAGATGTCTGCAGGCAAGCAATTAGGCAAGGATCCGAGCGCAATCAGGGTCGGAGTGTACCGTGTGGAGCCGGGATTCTTCCGAACAATGGGGATTTCGCTGTTACGCGGGCGGGACTTGACCCAAAAGGAAGCTGACAGCGACAAGCCCGACGCGGTGGTGATCAATGAGACGTTAGCGCGTAGCCTGTGGCCTGGCAAAAATCCAGTAGGTGAAAAGATAGCGTTAGGGGGTGAGAAAGAGATGAGCCAGGTTGTGGGCGTGGTGAAGAATGGGAAGTACCGCTCGCTGGGCGAGGGGCCGCTGCCGGTTGTGTTTCGCGGGACGATTCCCGCAGCACGCACGCTGGTGGTACGTACTGCTGGCGATTCACGTACGCTGCTGGGCGAGGTGAGCCGCGAGGTCCCAATCGTTGACCCGCTCATGGTTGCCACCGGGGTGCAGACGATCGAGGAGTACATGGCGCTACCGTTATTTCCGGCGCGCACGGTGGGATGGCTTTTAGGTGTATCAGGGATTCTGGCGGTAGTGATGACCACGATCGGCTTGTTTGGGGTGATTGCGTACATGGTGTCGCAGCGGACTCACGAAATCGGCGTGCGCATGGCTCTGGGGGCGCGGCGCGTAGATGTGCTGAAAATGGTAATGAGTCAGGGACTTCGGATGACAGCGATCGGGCTAGGGATTGGATTGTGCGCTGCGTTTGGGGCGGCGCGCCTACTGTCGCCGCTGCTGTACGGGATTGGGGCGAACGATCCAGCAACTATGACGTCGGTAGCCATCGGACTGGGAGCGATTGCCCTCACTGCATGCTATTTGCCGGCGCGAAAAGCGATGAGCGTAGACCCCTCAGTGGCGCTGCGATACGAGTGAACAGCGGATCTGGTACTTGCAAATGCACCTTGCCAGTGCCTGCTGTCCTTTCGTCTTGTGGTTGAGACTGTGGGTGTCGGCTCAAAGTGCCTGACCGAGTCAACTGATGCCAATAGGCCAGCGCGCTCACACAGCAAAGACCGAACTCCGCCCGGAGTAGAGGTGTTGTTGAGCGCTTCTTGCCGCTCGATTCTTGGGAAGAAATCCCGTCATCAACAGTATTTCGCCCTTTGTACGTTACCGCTCTGTACGACGCCCCCTCTGCACGATACTCTAAAGGCCACTGATTTCTCCCGGTATGCGATTCCAATTTTCGTGTGCCTGCAAGACGCAGCGAGAGAAGCGGGAGCAAAACCAAGATGAAATCCCGTCCGTCCAAGCCTGCATCCTCACCGAAGAAGAATCTCGCGCGCAAAGACCCGCCCGCGCGAAAGGGCACTTTTCCCATAGTCGCCATCGGAGCCTCTGCCGGCGGTCTCGAAGCATTTAAAGAGTTCTTCCGTGCGCTGCCGTCCGATACCGGGATGGGGTTTGTGCTGATCCAGCATCTGGATCCGAGCCACGAAAGCATGTTGACGGAAATCATTGCAAAAGCCACCACAATTCCGGTGGAAGAGGTTCGATCCGGCACGCCCATTCGCCCAAATCACGTTTATGTCATTCCGCCCAATACCCTTATGGCCCTGGCGGGTGGCATTTTTCAATTGTCACCGCGTGGCAAAACGCCGGGCCAGCATCTGCCGGTGAATTTCTTCATGCATTCTCTTGCCCGGGAGCGGAAGAGTGGTGCAATTGGCATCGTCCTCTCCGGCACGGGAACAGACGGCACGGCCGGGATGGAGGAGATCAAGGCGGAAGGGGGCATCACCTTTGCTCAGAGTCCGGCGACGGCCAAGTATGACGGAATGCCGCGCAGCGCCATCGATTCCGGGTGCGCGGACTTCATTCTTGCGCCAAAGGAGATGGCAAAGGAACTGCGGCGCATCCAGCATCATCCTTATGTTCACCTGGAAACACAGGATGCCGAATCAGAGATCGAGCAACCGGGCGGAGGGGAGTCGGACAAGGGGGAACCTGCCTCGGACAAGTCAGGCCCGGAAGAGCACTCCGATGACTCAATCTCGTCGTCTCATGCGAGGGATTTCGGCGTACTCCTGACTCAGCTTCGCAAGGCCAGTGGGGTCGATTTCAGCCAATACAAACCGAACACGATTCATCGCCGGTCCTTGCGCCGGATGCTGCTTCTCAAAATCGATTCGCTTCGAGAGTATGGGAGTTATCTGAAAGAGCATCCCGAGGAAAGTCAAAAGCTATACGAAGACGTGCTCATCCCTGTGACCAGTTTCTTTCGCGATTTCGAGGCTTTCGAGTCTCTGAAAACGCAGGTCTATCCCGCCATCGTGAAAGATAAGGCGAACAAGGGCACAATCCGGATGTGGGCGCCGGGTTGCTCGACGGGCGAAGAGACCTACTCGCTGGCCATGACCCTGCTGGAGTTCCTGGGCGACCGTGCCTCCAGCTTCCAGGTGCAGATCTTCGGGACTGACCTGAACGAAAAGAGCATTCAAAAAGCCCGAACCGGGGTATACCGGGAAAGCATCGCGGAAGAGATATCTCAGGACCGCCTGGCGCGCTTTTTCGTTAAGGTAGAGGACGGCTACCGGGTTAACAAAGCAGTGCGCGATATGTGCGTCTTCGCTCGGCAGAACGTGGCCAACGATCCACCTTTTTCGCAGATGAATGTTGTTGCCTGCCGCAACCTGCTGATCTACATCCAGCCGGTACTGCAAAAGAAGATCATCCCCGTTCTGCATTATGCCTTGAAGCCTTCCGGGTTCCTTGTCCTGGGAAGTTCGGAGAGTGTATCCACCTTTCCTGAGCTGTTCTCCACGGTGGACAAGAAGCACAAAATTTACGCCAAAAAGGCCACGGCTTCGCGCCTTCATTATGACTTCGTCCAGAGTTATTATCCCGCGCAGAGCGCGCTCAGTATTCGCGGCCAGGCGCTCAAATCGCAGTTCAACGACAAGGATGAGCTCGATGTTCAGGCTGAGGCCGACCGGCTCGTACTACGGGAGCACGCTCCCGCCGGAGTGGTGATCAACCGCGACATGGAAGTGGTCCAGTTCCGGGGACAGACGACACCATATCTTGCGCCTCCGCCGGGTAAACCCAGCATGAACGTGTTGAAGCTGGCGCGAAATGGGCTGGCCATCGAACTGCGGGCGTTGATTACCGCTGCGGCGAAAAAAGATGCAGCCGTCAGGAAAGATAGTGTCGCGTTCGACGAGAACGGTCATAAGCGCACACTCAACCTGTCGGTGACGCCGTTGGGAGAAAAGGGGGCGGTCGAGAAAGGTGCGCGGAATAGAGACTTCTTCCTGATCCTCTTCGATGACGTGACTCCACTGTGGACCCCTCCGAAGGAGGTGACTGCGGAGCGCAGGTCCAAAGGCCGTGGAGCCGGCGATCAGGAAACGAGGCGGCTGAAGCAGGAACTTGCCGGTACGCGCGACGCGTTGCGGTCCGCAATCGAGTCGGAAGATTCCCTCAGGGAAGAATTTCAGTCGGCGAACGAGGAAATCCTCTCTGCGAACGAGGAGCTGCAGAGCACGAATGAGGAGCTTGAGACCTCTAAGGAAGAGCTGCAATCGGCCAATGAAGAGCTCGGCACGCTCAATGCTGAGTTGCGCGTCAAGAACACCGAACTCCACGACCTGAGCAATGATATTTCGAACCTGCTGAACAGCACGCGAATTCCCGTTGTCATGCTGGACCGGAGGCTTCACATACGACGTATTACCCCCAGTGCTTCCGGCCTCTTCGCGGTCCGTCCTGCAGATGTTGGGCGGCCGTTTACCGACATCAAGCTCAACATCGACATGGCGTCCTACGATCTCGAAATGGAGATCGGAAAGGTTCTCGATAATCTCCAGCCAGTCGAGCGCGAGGTGCGGGACCTGGATGGGCGCTGGCACGCATTGAGCATCCTGCCTTATCGAACGCAGGACAACAAGATAGATGGCGCAGTGCTGGCATTGCAGGACATCGATGCCATTAAGTCGGCCAGGGATCAGCTGGCAAGATCCAATGACTTCTTTCGTGGAATCTCCGACACGGTTCGAGAACCGCTGCTGGTGCTCGATGCAGATCTTCGGGTCATTAGCGCGAATGAGTCTTTTCTGAATACGTTCAAGGTTTCATCGGAACAAACTTCGAACAGGTTGCTCTATGACCTTGGCAACGGCCAATGGCAGATCCCCGCATTACGGAAATTGCTCGAACGAGTGCTGCCTGAAAAGCAGATCGTAACGGACTTTGAAGTGGAGCACGACTTCGAAACGATCGGCACGAGAACGATGCTGCTGAACGCACGAACGCTCGTGCAACCGAATCAATCTCAGCCAATGATTCTGCTCGCTATTGAGGACATCACCGAGCGTAAGCACTCGGAGACCGCTCTCGCAAGGCTGGCCGCCATCGTCGAATGCTCGGACGAGGCTATCATCGCCAAGAGCGTGGATGGAGTGATTCAGTCGTGGAATCGCGCGGCAGAGCGCTTATTTGGGTACACAGCGCAGGAGGCAGTCGGACGGTCCGTCACAATACTGATGCCCCCCGAGCGGGTCCATGAGGAATCAGAGATTCTGGAACGCATTCGCCGCGGAGAGCACATTGAGCACTACGAATCTATCCGACGGCGTAAGGATGGGAGCTTGCTCCCTGTCTCGTTAACGATTTCCCCTATTTTCGATCAGGCTGGCCGGGTTGTGGGCGCATCAAAAATCGCGCGCGATATCAGCGGTCGAAAACTCACGGAAGCCGCTTTGATCAGATCGGAGAAGCTGGCCACCGCGGGGCGTTTGGCGGCTACGCTGGCCCATGAAATAAACAACCCTCTGCAGGCTATAACGAACCTTGTCAACATCTGGGCGCGATCTCCTGGACTGGATGCACAAGGTCAGGCACATGCGGCGATGGCGGAGAGCGAGCTGCGTCGTGTGAGCCATCTCACCCAACAGTCTCTGAGTTTTTACCGGGAGTCATCTGTTCCAACGCCCGTCAATGTCGAAGAGGTGATCGATAGTGTCTTCAGCATTTATGACAAACGCATTCAAGCCAAGAAGATCCGCGTAATGAAGCGATATCGATTGAATGGTACGACTGTCAAAACCTATCCCGGCGAGATTCGCCAGGTATTCTCGACTCTGCTTCTGAATGCGATGGAGGCGGTCGATACCGGCGGCGCCATTGCCGTCCGCACTCGCAAGACGTCTCACTTGAAAAATCGGGCGATTCGGGGTATTCGAGTAACCATTTCCGACAACGGAGTCGGCATTCCCGCATCCAACATTTCTCGTATCTTCGATCCATTCTTTACCACCAAAGGTGACAATGGCACCGGACTGGGCCTCTGGGTGGCAAGCGGGATCATAGACCGTGCTGGCGGCTCGATTCTGACTCGAAGCAGCGTGCGCCCAGGTAAGAGCGGAACCTGCTTTTCAATCTTTTTCCCCGCCAAAACTTAAGCCGTCACCATTGCTGCCATGCCTCAAGCCAGTATCGGCAGCTCCGCCGAAAAGATATTCAGCGGCGTAATCCCGCGCTGCCGCAGCGCGCGCAGACTCAGCGCATCATAACGCTTCGCCAGCCTCTGCCCATGGTGATCCGCCACCAGCGTGCAGTGGTACCAGCTAGGCGCGGCAAAGCCCAGCGCGCGCAGCAGCAGTATCTGTCGCGCCGTGGACTTCAGTAGATCAGCCCCGCGCACCACTTCCGTAATCGCCATCGTTGCGTCGTCCACCGCGCAGGCAAGCTGGTAGCTCGGCACATTGTCCCTGCGCCACACCAGGAAATCCCCAAAGTCCACGCCTGCTGTGAACCGCTGTAGTCCCATGTGCTGGTCGTAAAACTCCACCACCGCCCCATCCGGCACGCGAAACCGCCAGTTCGCCGGCGCCGGCTCCATCTTTCCCGAGGTAGGCCCCGGAAGCTGCGCCGTATCCGCCGAGAGATGCCTGCATGTGCCCGGATAAATCGGCTCATCATCCGCCTGCGCCATCGCGCCCTCATGCGGAGCACTCGCCAGCGCGGCCAGCTCCTTACGCGAACACCGGCACGGATAAATCAACCCCCTCCGCATCAGATTCCGCCACGCGTCCGCATACAGCCGATGCCGCTTACTCTGAAAGTACGGCGCATAAGGGCCGTTGTTGCCTGTGCGATCTGCCTTATCCGGACCAGCAGCCCCGGGACCCTCCTGCCAGCGAATCCCCAGCCACCGCAGATCCTCAATCGCCGCATCCACATACTCGCTCTTGCTGCGCTCCGGATCGAGATCATCCATCCGCATCACCAGCGTGCCCTTTGCATCCCGCGCCCGCTGATAAGCCGTCCAGAAAGTCCGCGCATGCCCCACATGCATCAGCCCCGTCGGCGAAGGCGCAAGCCGGCCGCGATACAGCTCAGGGCTGCGATACGGCTCATTGCCGGCGTGTTCTTCCGGGTTGTCCTCACTGCCCTTCGCATCCGTAATCGTCAGCGAAGGCAGCAGCCGATCAGTGCTCACCCTCAAAGTCTACGCACAAAACAGAAATGCGCGGAATGGATGACTTGATTCCACACCGCGCATACCCTGTTTCGACTTTTTGTCCGAAAATCTACTCAGCACCCTCATCCGCCGAATCGCTCTTGTCCGCATCCTTCGGCGAGTGATCCTGATTATCCGACCCACCCGTGTACTGATGATGCTTGTGATGGAACGGCGACATGTCGTCATCCAGATGATTCGGATCAACCGACACCTGCACCACATCCATCTCATGCCCATCCAGATCCACAATCAGCATCGCCATCCGGTCGCCCTGGGGTTTCGTGTAGATCAGCGTCTGCTCGCTTCCGTCCTTGCTCGTCTCGCGAATCATCCGTCCCCAGCCCTTGCCTACATGCTGCTCCACAATCGACGTCAGCTCCGCGCCGTCCACATCTTCGTCGAAGTGTTCGATCTCCGCCACATGCAGCCCGCCCACGCCGCCATGCGAAGCAACATGTGCAATGCCGCTGATCAGCCCCATAAACGGAATCTTGTTCGCATGCACGTGATAGCGCGACTCAATGCCATGTACCACCGGATCGAACCCGCCCCCGCCAAAACCGCCGCCCATCGCCAGCATGATCGCCGGAGTCATCACGGCAGCTATGCCCATTCCCACCGCCACCGGATACCATGCCTGCTTCATTTGCCGGCCTCCTTCTCAGCCTTCTTGATGCGCTTGCCCGCTTCCTTCGGAATCCCAAAGTTCCCGCTCAACTCCGCAACCTTATCGATATCGATCGGCCCCAGAATCAGCACCAGCGAAAGCTCCCTCGGCTCGGCATCCAGCACATACAAACCCTGCATCTGGCCATTGACCAGCTTCACGTACACATCCGTACCTTCAGGCTCGCCCTTCGTCCGTTCATGCACCATCGGAGACCACTCCGAACCCTCAAAGTACTTGCGCAACGCGGCCAGGTCAGCCGCAGAATACGAATTGTCCTTATCGAACTCGTAGTCGCGCACGTACACGCCCTTCAGGTTTCGGATCATGTCCTTCACGGCCTGCGAGTCCTTATCGTCACCCTCATCCTTGTCAATGAACTTCGCTGCAAAGGCCAGCATGCTCTTATCCAGCGTCACCTCTGTCACATGCTTCGCCTTGTCCGCCAACACCTTCTCTGCCGGCGAAGGCATCGGCAGCTCATCCTGCGCGCGCGCCGCCATCACCAGCGCAATCCCCATACCAACCGCCAACATTCCCGCCCACACTCTCGTCGCTTTCATCCCGTCCTCTTTCTCCCGCCGCCGATCAGCGATTCTCTTCGCTGGAGCTTGATTTGTCGTTAATCCGGTCATTAATCCGGTCGAGCGCCCGATTCGTGATCCGAAGCGCCAGCATCACCTGTGCCTTCGCTTCTTCACCCTTCTGCCGCTCCACCGACCGCACTTCCATCTGGTGGTAGACCACAATTCCGCTCGCAATCGCCGCCAGCACCGCCGAAGCCGCAATCCGCTGCAACATCCAGCCGCCGCCCTCGGCAAACCTGTGCTGCCGCCGCGCCCTTGACTCCGCCAGCACCCGCGCCTTCAGCCCCATCGGAGCCTCACGCCGCTGCATCGCCATCCGCAGCCGCTGCTCAAACTCAGCCAGCTCCTGCTCGTTCTCGTGGTCCATCCTGCTATGCTCCACGCACATACTCCTTCAGGGTTTCCCCGGCTCTCGCCCGCAACAGCTTCAACCCGCGCTGCAACTGGCTTTTCACCGTCGCCAACGGAGACTTCACCATCGCTGCAATCTCCTCCGGCGTCATCTCTTCCTGGTATCGCAGCACCAGTGCTGCCCTCTGCGACTCCGGCAAACCCGCAAGCAACTCCTCAATCCGCGCGCTCAATGGACCATCCTCATCGAATGGCTCGATCAACACGTGCCGTTCCTCAAGCTCCACCCATACATCGGTGCCAAGACTGGTGGTCCGCGTCCTGCGCCTTCGCAATGCATCCGCACAGCGATGCATCGTCACCTGCCGCAGCCACCAGCGCGCATGCTCGGCCGACTTCATCTTGCCCAGGTTCCGGTCCAGTTCCAGCAGCACATCCTGCGCCAGTTCCTCCGCCAGTCCCCGGTCGCCGGTTATTCGCCAGGCCAGCGAGAAGACCATCGACTGGTGCTCCTCCACTAACTCTTCGAAATCCGGCTGCCATCTCGGCTCTCTCATGCGCTTCTACTCTCTATTCCGCAACCAGCGGTCTATCGGGATGCAAAGCCATACGTTTTTTCGCGCAGAGATGTTCAATGGCCACCGAGTTTAACGGCCACTGGAGTGTCCATTGCCTTTGTCCTTGCTTTTTTGTTTGTCATCCCCGAAGGGGATCTGCTGTTGTCTCTGCTTTTCGCCCGAATCACCATCACCGGGGTACCCCATTCATTCGGCGCACTCTGCCGAATGAGTGGGATTCCGCCCAGGCGGTTCCACCAACAAACCCCATTCGCGCGAAAGCGCGAACCGGAGGGAGCAGGGGCATTCATGCCCCTGAAAAATCAGCCCGGAAAAGAAAGCGGCTTCAGCCGCGGGCCTTCCTTGTAGTCACCACCGATCTAGCGGAATCCAAATGATTGCTTTTTCGCGCAGAGATACTCAACAACTCTCCATTCATGGGATATTTGTTCACATGCGCATTGAAGCGTCAGAAAACGATGCTGTGGGATTCGTGGCTGCGGTCAACGAAGTAATCGAGGGACTGCTTCGCAATGAGAAGCCGGAAAGCCTGATCGTGATCAAGGTCGACAACTGGTTCGGGCAAAAATGGCTAGGATTTTCTGGCCTGCCGATACCGCATGTCGCTGCGTTCTATCGGGGAAGCGGGACGAGAATTCCGCCGTTCGTTCCGAACAGAGTTGTTTCACAGCGTCGATTCACCGCACCGTATTACGAGGAAGTAGACGCAGGATCGCCAATCCATCAAAAGATCCGAAGCAGGCATGCCTTAAGAAGGAAGGCCTCAGAAATTGCTCCCGGCACGCTGTTGGTTTGGTACAGCGGTGAATCGGAAAAGGACAAGAGAGGCAGCTTAATGGCCTACATACCCGATGGCAACTCGTACCGGTATTGGTACGCGCAATGGCAAGATGTGAACGGCTGGCACGTCGTCCAAACCGACGGGATAAAGCAGCCTGATCTATTGAAGTTGTTGAGCTCCACAGATTCTCCAGTTTCAGCGCAGCCTCATCGCTCTTAAGACGAGCCATATTCGCGCAAAGCGCGAACCGGGAGGGAGCAGGGGCATTCATGCCCCTGAAAACGACTGTCCAGCCAGTTCCAGTCCAATGAGCTTTATCCAATTTCGTAATTCCCTTGATCGACCGCTGAGATCCAGATTGGCGAGCCTTGTGCCAAGCGGCTCCCACTTAGACGGCGGTGGATCATGTGCAATGCCAAGCAGCCATCGATCAAACGCCCAAGGGCATCCTTCGCGAATCTCGGCTTCTCGCCGGACAACCCATTCCGCAAGCTCTAAAAGGTCCTGATCGAAGGGAAGATCAGGGATGCGTAGTGCGAGCCACAACAAGGCGATGCCGTAGTAAATCGGCTGCTCGTCTCCTTGTTCAAGATTAGGATGCAGCATCATCCACGCAAGAAAGCGAACCGCGCTTCCACTGAAATTAATCGGCAGCGCCTCAAGACTGCCGATTAACTGGATCAAGCTGAGACTCGGGCTCGCCCCATCGGCGCTGTAGTTCCAAGGTGATTGCATCGCACGAAGTAGTGCTGCGCTCGAGAATGCGCGAATCCAATGTTCCTTTTCCCGCTCCGGCTCCGGGCTGCCGTCCGGCTCGGAATAGCGAACCAGTTCTAGAACCTCGCAGGGGTACCAATGCATCGGTTCAGCAAAGATGTGCTTATCTCGAAGCAATCGAAGTGCTGCGAAATGCTGCTCTTGGTCTTGGCCATAGTCAGCTAGCGCAATCTTCGCGAGCATATCGTCACTAATATGCTTTGAAATCTCCGATAACAGAAGGTCCTTGTCTGGCCGCAATGACTCCAAGAAATCGCGAAGCATGGATATATCCTCGATTCTCGAATTCTATTGCGGGAGGCCCATGCCCCCGCTTCCTCCGCTTTTCACACTCCACACTCCCATTTCCCACTTGTACCCATTTCCACACCCACCCCAACATATAGACGTTGACCAGCCACCAGACCCGCGATATAGTCGAAACTGCTTTCGGTGGTGAATCCTCCGATTCACCTGAAAAGGGAATCCGGTGCAACTCCGGAACTGCCCCGCAGCGGTAAACAGGAACGAACCCTCCAGGCCTGCAAAGGTCAAAAGCACTGGCGAACGCCCGATCCTCCCAACGGTCGGCAAGAGCTGGGAAGCTGGAGCAAGTAGGCAAGCCTGCAAGTCCGAAGACCTGCCGGGAGACGCGTTCCAGGCGAACGCGAGATACGCAACCGCCTCCGAGGGGAAGGCCGGGCGGCTTCTGGCTGGTTTTTCCAGGCACTGGTCCGTCTTCGTTTCCTTTCGGTCTGATGATTTTTGCTCTACCTGTACCGGAAAGGACCCCCTCCCCAATGGCCGCAACATTGCAACCCGCTTTCGATTCTGCTTTCGAGCCCGACCGGCCAGCCGCCCAGCAGGCCAGCCTTACCGAGCTCGATCCCAACTTTCCACCCGCCGAAGCCGCGCCGCAGATGCAGGTGCGCAAGCGCTCCGGAGCCCACGAGCCTGTCGACGTCAACAAGATCGTCCGCGCCGTCGAGCGCTGCTGCGCTGGCCTGCCCCACGTCGACGCCATCCGCGTAGCCAGCAAGACCATCGGCGGCCTCTACAACGGTGCCTCCACCCGCGAGCTCGACTCCATCTCCATCCAGACCGCCGCCTCGCTCATCGCCGAGGAGCCGGAATACTCCCGCCTCGCGGCGCGTCTCCTGCTCGAAACCATCGCCAAAGAAGTCGCCGGGCAGAACATCTATTCCTTCTCACAGTCCGTCGAGCTCGGCGCGCGCGAAGGCGTCGTTTCCAAGGATGCAGCCGAGTTCGTCGCCGCCAACGCGCGCAAGCTCAACTCCGCCATCGACGACCGCTACTCCGACAGCTTCGAGTACTTCGGCCTGCGCACCGTCTACGACCGTTACCTGCTGCGCCACCCCATCACCCGCCAGGTCATCGAGACGCCGCAATACTTCTTCCTCCGCGTTTCGTCAGGGTTGTCCACAACCGTAAACGAGGCCGTCAACTTTTATCGCCTGCTCGCTTCACACGACTATCTGCCAAGCTCGCCGACCCTCTTCAACAGCGGCACCAAGCACAGCCAGATGTCGAGCTGCTACCTACTCGATTCGCCGTCCGACTCGCTCGACTCCATCTACGACACCTACAAGCAGGTCGCGCTGCTGTCGAAGTTCTCCGGAGGCATCGGCCTCGCCTTCCATCGCATCCGCAGCGAAGGCTCCCTCATCCGCGCCACCAACGGATTGTCCAATGGCATCGTTCCCTGGCTCCGCACCCTCGATGCGAGCGTCGCCGCCGTCAACCAGGGCGGCAAGCGCAAAGGCGCATGCTGCGTCTATCTCGAGCCGTGGCACGCCGACGTCGAGAGCTTCCTCGAAATGCGCGATAACACCGGCGATCAGGCCCGTCGCACCTACAATCTCAATCTCGCCAACTGGATTCCCGACCTCTTCATGCAGCGCGTCGAAGCCGACGGCCAGTGGTCGCTCTTCGATCCCAAAGATGTGCCCAACCTGACCGATCTTTACGGTCCAGCCTTCCAGACTGCCTATGAAGAAGCCGAAGCGAAGAAGATTTACAAGCGCCAGATCAAGGCTCGCGATCTCTACGCGCGCATGATGCGCACACTCGCCGAAACCGGCAACGGCTGGATGGTCTTCAAAGACGCCTGCAACATCAAGTGCAACCAGACCGGCACAAACGAGATCGGCAATCCCGGCAACGTCGTGCATCTCTCCAATCTCTGCACCGAGATCACCGAGGTCACTTCAAAGGCCGAAACCGCCGTCTGCAATCTCGGCTCCATCAATCTTGGCCGCCACATTACGGATGGCAAGTTCGACTTCGACAAACTCGCCGCCACCGTGCGCCACGCCGTGCCCATGCTCGACCGCGTCATAGACATCAACTTCTATCCCATCCCGCAGGCAGCCGGATCGAACTCGCGCTGGCGTCCCGTCGGCCTCGGCCTCATGGGCCTGCAGGATGTCTTCTTCCAACTCCGCTGGGCCTTCGATTCCCCGGAAGCTCGCGAGCTCTCGGCCCGCATTCAGGAAGAGATTTACTTCCACGCACTCTCCGCATCGTGCGAGCTGGCCGAGCACAGCGGTCCGCATGAAGCCTTCGGTGAAACTCGCGCTGCGAAGGGCGAGCTGCAGTTCGATCTCTGGGGTGTGAAGCCGACGGACGCCGCACGCTGGGACGCGCTGAAAGCTCGCATCGCCAAGCACGGCCTGCGCAACTCGCTACTCATCGCCATCGCGCCGACAGCAACCATCGCCTCCATCGTCGGCTGCTACGAGTGCATCGAGCCCCAGATCTCCAATCTCTTCAAGCGCGAGACGCTCTCCGGCGAATTCATGCAGATCAACCGCTACCTTGTGAACGAGCTCAAGGGGCTCGGGCTGTGGTCGGAAGAGATGCGCACACGCATCAAGCTCGCCGAGGGATCGATCCAGTCCATCGCCGAGATCCCCGCCGAACTGAAATTGATCTACCGCACCGTCTGGGAGATTCCCATGCGCTCGCTCATCGACATGGCCGCCGATCGCGGAGCGTACCTGGACCAGAGCCAGTCGCTCAATCTCTTCTCGGAGTCGCCCAACATCGGCCGCCTGAGCAGCATGTACATGTACGCCTGGAAGCGCGGCATCAAGACCACCTACTACCTGCGCTCGCGTCCCGCAACCAAGATCTCCAAGACAACCGTCGCACATGCGGCCCGTCCGGCCGCGGAAGCGCCGCCCGCACCGCAGTACACAGCCAGCCAGGCCATAGCCTGCTCCCTCGAAAACCCCGGCAGTTGCGAAGCCTGCCAGTAGCCAAATTGCTCCACAGGAAATTGCTCCACACCGCGTTCCGTGGAGCAACTTTCCATTCGCTGTAACAAGGCACAAACACCCAAAATTGTACGCAATTGCAAGCATCTGAAATCAGGCGATTTCCAACAAACCTCGCCAAACCCATTACCGTTCGCCCAAAAGTGTTCCACGAGGAGCAATTCCGAAGTACCAATCAAGCGGGTGCCCCAGGTCTCGATTTTGAGACCTGGGTTCGCAATTGCTCTACGTGGAGCAATTTCCCGCATCAAAAATGTTCCACGTGGAGCAATTTCCAAAGAAGATCAGGAGTTCTCAATGTCCACCAAAGCCCCGAACAGCATCCTCGACCCCGGCCTCTCGCTCACCCTGCGCCCTATGCAGTACCCGGTCTTCTTCGACATGTTCAAAAATGGCATCAAGAACACCTGGACCGTTGAAGAAGTCGACTTCTCGACCGACCTGGTAGACCTGCGCTCGCGATTGACGCCAGCCGAGACGCACCTCATCCAGCGCCTCGTTGCCTTCTTTGCCACCGGCGACTCCATCGTCTCCAACAACCTCGTGCTCAATCTCTACAAGCACATCAACTCACCCGAAGCCCGGCTCTATCTCTCGCGCCAGCTCTTTGAAGAGGCAGTGCATGTGCAGTTCTACCTGACGCTGCTCGACAACTACGTGCCCGACCCGGACGCTCGTGCCGCCGCTTTCGCTGCAGTAGAAAACATCCCCTCGATCAGCAAAAAAGCCGACTTCTGCATGAAGTGGATGGACTCTATCCAGCAACTCGACGAACTCCGCACTGAAGAACATCAGAAGCAGTTTCTGCTCAATCTGATCTGCTTCGCCGGCTGTATTGAAGGGCTGTTTTTCTTTGCTGCGTTTGCTTATGTGTATTTTCTGCGATCACGGGGATTGCTCAATGGCCTCGCAGCTGGAACGAACTGGGTCTTTCGTGACGAAAGCGCACATTTGGAATTCGCGTTTGAAGTGGTGAGTATTGTGCGGGAGCAGCATCCGCATCTCTTTGACGCCGAGCTTGAGCGGGATGTGGTGACGATGTTGCGTGAGGCTGTGGATTGCGAGGTGCAGTTTGCGGAGGATCTGCTTTCGGGTGGAGTGGCTGGTTTGTCAGTGAAGCAGATGCGGCAGTATCTGGAATATGTAGCGGATTCGCGTGTTGTGCGGCTGGGCATGCAGCCTATCTTCGGATCGAAGAACCCGTTTGATTTCATGGAGTTACAGGATGTTCAAGAGCTGACTAACTTCTTTGAACGGCGCGTCTCGGCCTACCAGGTGGCGGTGGCCGGTGAAGTGGCATTTCACGAAGATTTTTAGGCGAATTGGACGACGTGTGTTCGTGGAGGCTGCGTTACAGGCGCAGGCTGATGCCTTTTTTCGAGTGGTCGAAGATCTCCGGTACGGAGCGGAAGGCGATGCGAGTGGGGGCGGCCTCGAAGGCTTTGAGCATGACGGCTGGGGCGAGGGTGCTCATGCCGTACTTGTGATTGAGCGTATCCATTGCGGCTGCGAGGCGCAGACGTTCGCTGGTTCCGTCCTGTGAGTCGAAGAGGGTCAGCGAATGCAGTTCGTCGGGAACGAGATCGCTTAGTGTCACGCTTACGAAGAAGGGCTGCTGGTGTTCGCGATCTTTGGGTCGCGAATTCCATAGCCGGAGCAATGCGCCAATCAGCGTGGGATTGTCCTGGCACTCCAGTAGCCGCATCTCTGCCGACCAGCTTTCCGAACGACCCGGTCCGAATGGTGATGAGCCTTTCATGCGCGTCCTGCCTTGAAAGGCGATGGTCAGGCTGATGCGCGAAGCCCAGAGATTGTCACCGCGCATCCGCATGGCTGCTTTGTGCAGCAGTTTGTGCGCCACTGCCCATGCGCCTTCGGGAGTGCGGAAGATTGGCGCCAGCACGTGTTGATGGCCCATGGATTTGGCGCATTCGCGGTCTTCCTCTACCAGATCGTCGCCGCGTAGCCAGTGCCACATGCGCTCACCCCAGACAGAGCCCCAGAGTTCGCCAGCCTGCTCGCGGCCATGGTCGCGCTCCAGGACTGCGAGCAGGTCAGTCATGGTGTGGATGCCTTTGTCGTTAAGCCGCTTTTCCATGCGCGCGCCTACGCCGGGCAGGTCGCGCAGCTCAAGAGTGGGCAGTGCCTGGGGCAAAATATCCTTTGTCAGCGCGATAAGGCCGTCCGGTTTGTCCATGTCGGTGGCGACTTTGGCCAGATACTGATTCGTGGCCAGACCGATGGAGCAACGCAGCGTGCTGCCCACCTGCTCACGGATCGCCTGCTTAATGCGCTTCGCGAGATCCATGGCGGCCAACAGGGGGCGTTCCTGTCCGATGAGCTGACAGACCATTTCGTCGATGGAGCGGATGGATGTGACCGGAATGCAGGTCCAGACGGCTGCGACGATTTTCTTGTGGTACTCGGTATAGAGCTCGTGGCGGCCTTCCACGAAGATGATGTTGGGACAGAGTTCCCTGGCTTCCTTCACCATGGTCCCGGTCTTGACGCCGAAGGCCTTGGCCTCGTAACTGGCGGCGATACAGCAAGTGGTGTCGACGAGAGAAGGCACCACGGCGACAGGGCGGTTGCGCAGCTCAGGGCGCACCTCCTGTTCGACGGAGGCGAAATAGGAATTGAGGTCGAGAAAGAGCCAATTGACCTCAGGCTGCTGCGTGACAAGGCGGCGGGTGGCTGGGGGAGGGACGGGATGCGCAAACGTGGCCATTGCGAAATCCTCTGTTCTATTTTCGCCTTATTTTCGCCAAAACACAACTACTTTTCCACTCCCTACGTCTAAAGTTTCAGTGGAAGCACCGATGTAATACTTGACGTGAGAGTTTCCACGTGAGACTTTCTGTACATCCTTGGGTTGAACTCTGCAGGCAGGTTGAAACTAGCCGGATGTTCGGAGCCGGCTTAGTCAGGAATTATGCACTCGCTGGTACATTGGATGACGTCGATTGGAACCGTTCTGGCGGTGGTGATTACGCTGGGCGCTGGAGTCCTGATTTATTGCTGCCTGAGCTGCTCAAGCTGCGGCTGCAAAGAGAATGATGAGCTGTTTCGAAAGAAATCGGCTTAAGCGGGTCGAGCGCGGGCGATTTTATCGAGTGGAGCGGGGGAGTGCTCACTCAATGAATTGACGGAAATTGCCTCAGGCGGCGTATTCCACCGGATTCATTACTTCAAATCCTGATTCTCCGGCAGCTTCGAGCAGCTTTGCGTCTGAGCTTACGAAGACGATCTGCATTCCCTGAAACATTTCGCGCGCCACGATGGCTGCGCCAAGCTGCAAAGCTTCGGTGCAACGCAACTCGTGACGGTCAAGGCTTTGGCGCGCCGCTTCGAGGACAGCCGGATTGAGTGGCTGTTGGACTATGCGCGCGGCTTCTATGCGAAGGATAGAGCGTGCTGCTTCGCCGTCCTCCAGATTGATGGAGCCGGCGCGTTCCTGGCGCTTCAACGCCGCGTAAACCTCGAGTGGGGTTCCGGCGGAGATGAGCTTGCGGTTATCTTCGGTCGACTCCATGAGCTGAATGATGGCCGCGGTGCCAGGCTCCTGCACGAAGAGCTTGGCAAAGGCGGTGAAGTCAAGGAAATAACACTTCACATATCCTCCCTATCTTGATCGAGGCTGTCTTGCTCGATGCTGATGCTGAAAGCCTCGCCTTGAATGGCAATGGGACGGAAACGCTGTGTTTCATCGGGTACATTTGCCTCTGCACGGTTAAGCCGGATGGTGGTGGTGGGGTACGCCGGAGTCTTGGGATTGGGAATCTTGCTGGTGAGGACGACTCCGCGAAGGATAGCTTCGGCGAGGATCATCTGACGAGATTCCGGGGTCTGATTCCAGTTGAAGGTCTTGCGGGGAAGGAATGAGTCGCGGAACCATTTGAGCGCAATGAAGGCGTGGCCGCCGCGTTCGGCTTCGGCGAGGGTGGTGCAGAGCTCGCGGATGCGGTCGTCTATATCCGCCGGGAGAGCCGCGGGAGGATCGGTAATGACGGCTTCGTCGAATGCGTGCGTGGTGCGTGCTGTGCGTCCGTTGCGAGGGGCTGCGCCTGCGCGTTCGTGTTCTTCGGTTCCGTCGATGCGTTCGAAGTAGATACGGATTTCATCCTCTTCGGGATTGAAGGTGGAGGCCTGCGCATTACGGCGCTTGCTGCGGCCATTTTCTCCACACAACTCGACGATGGCCTGATAACCCGCAGGCGCGAGGAAGCGGAGCGCGCGGGATAGGCCCGGGTCGGTGGAATAGGATAGTTCCTCGAGAGCTTCTTCAATAATCTCTTCAGCTTCCGGAACGGTCAGATTGTCTAACTCTTGTACTGCATTACTTTGTATCGCTTTCATGGCTTTCTCCATATTCGCGGCTCTATCGCCTTTTTTACGTTCCCATCGATAGTGCTCTTATAGGAGCTTTCATTACCTGGGATGACGCTATAAGGAAGGCCGACTGAGTGCGGCACTACTTCTACCTGCTTTGTCATTCTTTGGGTGAGTCTCTTGATTCTGGACCGCGCTTTGGGGGAAAGCACGAAAACGTCCACAATATAAGAAGCGTAAATCCGGGATGAAACCCGTCACTTGATGTACGCCAGTTTATTTTTTTTCGTCAAGCATCCGACATGCGGATGCGAATCTCAATCCTCCAAGCAGTCTTTTGCGCGCACAAAAACCGTTCCGGTTAACAGCTCCGGTGAGATGAGTACCGACAATCCTCGCGGCGTCAGCTGCATGAGTCAGCTACTGCGGGACTGAATCGCGCAAATGAAACTCTCCCATGATCTTAGCGCGAACATACGATGTGAGCCAGACTCTATCAAAGAAGATACGAAGTGAAGGTCTGTAATGAAATAAAAGTAAATTCAATTTTGACCAAATCAAAAAACGAAGGGAAATCAACGAAACAAAGAGCTGTGCGGAGGGTTTTAAGGGAATATGCGGAAATATTCGTTTCCGAATATACGGAAATACTCGTTTACCGATATGGGAAAAATGAAACAGCACGGGAGGTTTACACATCCGTACAATAAACAGTATGTGGCGCTGCTTTTCTTTCCGGCTTATGGTTGTTTTTCTAGTTCTCTTTTCGAGTGCCGCTCTGGGAACTGCGTTCGCGGATAACCCTCCGTTTGATCTAACCGGTCCTAAAGTCGATGTGCACGTGCAGCGGAATGGTGTGACGCTGCCGATTGCAGAGGTTCCCAATCTACTGCCGGGCGACCGTTTGTGGATTCATCCCGATTTGCCGGATAGCCAGTCGGCGCACTTCGTGCTGGTGGTGGCGTTTCTGCGCGGAGCGACGAATCCTCCGCCTCCGGATTGGTTTCGACGGGTGGAGACGTGGAACCGCGAAGTGAAGCAGGAAGGCGTATTTGTTACGGTGCCGCAGGAAGCGCAGCAGGCGCTGATTTTCCTGGCTCCGGAGACTTCGGGAGATTTTGACACGCTGCGGAAGACGGTGCACGACCGGCCGGGTACGTTCGTTCGTGCGGGGCAGGATCTGCAGCAGGCGAGCTGGGACCGTTTACGGCTGGATGAGTATCTGGCGGAGGTGAAGACGATTCCTCCGACGGACACGAAGGCACTGAAAGAGGGAAGCGAGCTGGCGGCGCGCAGCCTGGGGATCAAGGTTGATTCGCAGTGCTATGACAAGCCGTCGGAACAGCAGGCGCCTTGCCTGACGCAGCATCCGGACGGGATGGTGCTGGATGACTCGGGTGCGCAGTCGATGGTGAACCAGATGGCGAATGGTTCGGCTGCGGACATGATGTCACAGTTGAGCTACTCGACAACGTTTGGTGGCGGCGTTTACAGCCCGTATGTCGGCGCGATTGTCGACATGGCGAAGATTCTGAGCAGCATCCACACGGCCAAGTATCAGTACATTCCGGCGCTGGCGCTGCCGCAAAAATCGCAGGAGGATACGCTGAATCTGCGGTTGAATGTGGCGCCTTCATTCCGGAATCCAAAATCGGTGATTGTGGTGGCGCTGCCGCCGATTGGACCTACGAAACTGCCGGCTATGCATGCGAGCGAGGCAGACGCTTCGTCGGCGGTCACACCGGCGAACTTTGTACCGACGTACTGCTCGACGAAGCCCAAGCTGGTGTTCAACGCGGAAGGTGCGCCGCTGGTGTATTCGACGGCGATGGCGCACAACCTGTATCTGCATATCGATACGAAAGCGCAGACGCCGCAGAGTGCGGGAGATGGCCAGGAGCACGCGGTTCTGAAGCCAACGGTTGGTGCGGGAGTCGGCGTAGCGTCGAGCTCGGGTGTTGATATACCGGTGGAACCGTTTGCGATAGAGGGCGGATTTGTTCTGGATAAGCCTTTGGTTGCGTTGCCGGAAGCGGAAACGACGGCGGAGCTGCGCGGGAGCTGGGGATTCGATACGTTTGCAGGGCCTAAGTTCAACCTGGTGTCGCCGCATCCGGGCAAGTGGACGATTGCGTCGGGCGACCACACGGCGCTGATTACGGGACGCGAGGACACGCTGCATCTGCAGGGCGAGAGTACGTTGTGCGTGCAGGAAGTGCAGGCGGATATTCCGCCAGCGGCGAGCAAGACGATTGCGAATCCGGTGAAGCTGGCCTGGAAGTCGCCGAAGCCGGAGCAGCTGGAGATGACGGTCCCGATGAAGGACGCGGCGCCAGGCGATGTGTCGGTGCTGGTGAAGCAGTACGGCATGGCTGTGCCGGACAAGCTGTCATTGCGTGGATATGCGGAGGCGGCGGCGATCGATCATCTGACGCTGAGCGCCGGAGACCAGCTGGCGCTGCTGAAGGGCAAGCGGCTGGACGAGGTGGAGACGGCCGATTTGGCGGGCATTTCGTTTGCACCTTCGGCGCTGAACCGCGTGCAGGATGAAGATCAGCTGGATATGTCTGCGACGGGATCGACGGCGACGCTGAAACCGGGGGATGACTACATTGCCAGCGTGACGCTGCGCGATGGACGAACGCTGCACGTGCCTGCGACGGTGGAGCGGCCCAGGCCGCAGGTGGAGCTGTTGAGCAAGGGAGTGCAGCAGCCGACGCAGGATGAAGCTGCTCCGCAGCCGGTGCAGCTTGGGAGCCCGGATGATTTGCCGCTGCAGCGCCGGGTGGTGTTCTTTGTCCGATCGAAGGTGCCGGCGAATTTCCCGCGCGCGGAGAAGATCGAAGTTGCGGCGGAGGATGGGAGCTTTTCCACGACGTTGTCGCTGGCAGATGGAAGCCTGCTGTTGGAGGATGCGCACACGGCGGTGGCTTCGCTCGATCCGCTGGACCGGTTTGGAGCTTCGGCGTTTGGGCCGATTCAGTTTCGCGCGGTATCGGCGGGCGGGGTGAGCGGAGACTGGGTGCCGCTGGGAACGCTGGTGCGGTTGCCGGGCTTTACGGGGAATCCGACGGCGAAGGAGCTGCGCTGCCCACGGAGTCTGGCAAAACCGTGCCTGTTAACAGGGACGAACCTGTTTCTGATTACGTCGGTGGGGACGGTACCAGATATGTCGAATGCGGTGGATGTGCCGCCGCAGTTCACCGGGACGGCGCTGACGGTGCCGAATGTTTCACGGACAGGGATGACGGGAACGCTGTACTTTAAGCTGCGGGATGATCCGGATACAGTGCAGACGCTGAACTTGCCGGTTGCTTCGCCGACGGGCAGTCTTGCGGGATCGAACGGCGTAGAGGGAGCGGCGCTGGCAACGTCAGCGAATTCGACAAAGACGGAGCCTGCGACGCCAAAGAGTGGAGATACTGTACCGGGACTGGGAGATGCATCGGCCGGAACGGGCGGAGATGCGAAGCCGACTGGCGATCCGAAGGCGGCGACTAAGCCGAATGGGAAGCAGGATGCGGGAACGGCTTCGCAGCCGAATCTCTAATTTGGGTCGCAAGTGCAGCTTGCGGGGTAACAGGGGGCTGCGGACAGGACGTGTCTCTAGTGGTGCGAGTGGTCGTTTTTTTTGCCGGTGAGCGTTGCCCAAAAGATACATGCCAGGAACAATGCGCCCATCACCGGCACTACGAAATATGGCGAAGTGATATCCATCTGGAACTCCCTTTGACTCTTTTACCTTAGCATGCGGGGTTGGGGTTTCGCTGCTGATTGGTTGAGCTTTGTCATGGGCGGATGTCGACGGGTGTGCCGGTGGGGACGAGGTTCCAGATTTGGTAGGTTATGCGGCGGAGTTATCGAACTCGCGTAGGTAGTCGCGCAGTTGATTGCGTACGCGCCTGAATGCCGCCAGCCGCTGTTCTTCAGAACCGGTCACCGTTGCGGGGTCTTCAAAGCTGTGATGCAGTTTTTGCGCTGCGTGGAAGAATACTGGGCAGGTCTCGCGGGCGTTGTCGCAGACTGTGATCACGTAGTCGAAGGGCTGGCCGTCAAACTCATCGACGTTTTTCGAGCGATGCTTGCTTATATCGATGCCGATCTCCTGCATGACGGCAATGGCTTCGGGACGCACGAGGCTGGCTTTGGTGCCGGCGCTCTCGACGTTGAAGCGCTCTCCGGCATCGTGCCTTAGCAGCCCCTCGGCCATCTGGCTGCGGGCGGAATTTCCGGTGCAGAGTATCAGTACGCGCTTTTTATCGACAGGTTTCTTATCGCTCATAGATGATCCTTTATTTAGAAGTGTGAGGAAGAACGACAGCGGCCGCGTCTTTGGGTATTGACGGTACGAGCCAGCGAAACAAGATTGTTGCTGCTGCCGCGCCGATCAGTTGCGCTGCGATGAAGCCCGGAACATCGGTGGGCCGGATTCCGGCGAAGGTGTCGCTTGCCGACCGAGCTAATGTCACTGCGGGATTGGCAAAGGATGTTGAGGCTGTGAACCAGTAGGCGCCAGTGATGTAAGCGCCGACGGCAAATGGAACGGCGGACGAGCGCAGCCGCGCGCAGCCCCAGATAACGCAGAGTAGGCCGAAGGTTGCGATGAACTCGCTGAAGACCTGAGATCCTCCTGCGCGGGCGTGGTGTGAAAAGCTGAATATTGGTTCGCCGAACATGAGGTGCGCCATCGCAACACCCGCGAAGGCTCCGGCAATCTGCGCAGCGAGATAGCCCGGCACTTCGCGCCAGGCAAGACCTCCCTGCGCGGCATCTGCGAGAGTTACGACTGGATTGAAATGCGCACCGGAGATTGGGCCGAAGGTGAGAATGAGCGCGATGAGCATTGCTCCGGTCGCAAAGGTGTTTGCGAGGAGGGCGATGGCCACGTTCCCTCCGGCGAGGCGTTCGGCCATGATGCCGGAGCCGACGACTGCGGCCAGTAGAAACATAGTTCCGATGGCCTCAGCAGCGATGCGTCGTGCCGATATCATGCGCAGTGACCTGAAATAGAAGATGGCGCAGGCTTGATCGCGCGAACAAACGCGCTCATGAACTTGTCCTCAACCTGCGGGGCAATTACATCGACGTCAATTCCTTGTCCGTTCAGAAAGATGCGCGCATCTTCGATGTTGTAAACACGCGTTGGTTCGATGCTGATGCCGGTAAAGCCAGCCTGCTGCAGCTTTGAAATGTAATCCTGCTCTTGAAGAGCACCTGCAATGCAGCCGACCCAGAGCAGCATGCTTTGCCGTACGTCCTCGGGGACCTCACCGCGTGTAATTACATCGGATACGGCGAAGCGGCCTCCGGGTTTCAAGACGCGGAAGGCTTCCTGCAATACCTTATCCTTGTCGATCGAGAGATTGATGACGCAGTTGCTGATGATTATGTCGATTGAATCGCCGGGAAGCGGAATGTGTTCGATCTCGCCTTTTAGAAATTCGACATTTTCGATGCCTGCCTTGTGTTGATTTTCGCGGGCAAGGGCGAGCATGTCATCGGTCATGTCAAGGCCGTAGGCTTTGCCGGATGGCCCAACCCGCCGCGCTGAGAGAAGCACATCAATGCCGCCTCCAGAGCCAAGATCGAGGACGGTTTCGCCGGGATTCAGTTGGGCGAGAGCGGTGGGATTTCCGCAGCCTAGTGAGGCTAGTACTGCTTCCTCGGGAAGCAGGCCAGTCTGCGAAGCATCGTAGAGATTTGAGGTAATGGGGTCGCAACAGTTTTCAAGCGCGGCAGCCGCGCCGCAGCACGAACTGCCTCCGGAAGTTACGCGCCGCGCTGCTTCACCGTATTTTTCTTTTACCGTTTCCCTGATTTCCATATCGTCTCTCTTCCCACCCGCGTTGCTAACAGCACAGGGCGATTGCTTTCGGTTCTACGGCTTTATTGCGGGTACAGCACTCGGCGTAGAGAAAGCCGAGCAATTCGCGCAGCGCGTCGGCATTGGCGGAGTACCAGAGGAATGTTCCTTCGCGGCGTACGTTGACGAGGCCCTCATGCTTGAGCTTTTCGAGATGATGGGAGAGATTCGATGCGGAGAGGCCGATTTCCCTGCTGACGTCGCTTGCGATCATGCCGTCAGGGTGGGCCGATAGCAAAAGGCGCATGATGCGTAACCGCGGTTCCGTGCCCAAAGCGGAGAACATGTCGGCGTAGCGGGAGATTTGTTCGTCCGTTTCTTTGGCCTTCGCTGCCTTCATATTTCGATAATAGTTGAAATATTGAAATTATCAAATCAGCATCCTCTGCGGATGAAGCTGCTTTTTGTATGAGCCATTTTCCCGGGGCGTGAATACCCCTGCTCCCTCCAGTTCGCGCTTATGCGCGAAGGTGTGTCCTCGGAGATGCAGGCGGTAATGGTACCCACATCTCAAAATCGAGATGTGGGCACCTGTGATCTTTCAACACGTTGTTCCACTTCTGTGAAAAAAAATTATTGACAGTAGTAGGGGCGGTGCGAAAGCGGAAATCGGTCGTAAGTATTTCCAAGGAGCGTGTTTATGCTCCGCCTTTTGCACCACCCTTCGGACCGTAAGACTGCTTGATCTGATCTTTCAGATGGAACAACGTCTTGATCATCTACAGCCACCCGACTGGGGGATTGGTTGTTGAGCGGAGTAGGGTAGTCTTAGAGCGGCGACGCAGACGAAGCGAAATTTTGATAGAGATAGGCTCGGTATCCGACGATTTCTTGATGATGCCATGGATGGAGATGCGACGCAGTCACGATGGCAAACGGCGGACGAAAACTCGACCTGATTCTGAACGATATTGAGACGAATTGTGAACCTAGCCGGTACGCCGCGGCGTGTTTGCCTTTCATGGTGGAATGTGCATCTCTCATCGAAAGCGAATTGCCTCGGATTGCCTTTGAGTCGCTACAGACTGCCAAATCTTACTTGAGACAAGAAGCGGGGACAGTTTCCGTGCAACAAGCACTATCAGAATGCTGGCGGGAATTGGATAAAAAGAAGCGGACCACGAGCTTCGATGATCCTGAAGTATGCGCAATTCGAGCAGTCATCTGCATTCTGCACGACCAAGTTCATTCAGAGCCTGATGACCTGGTTGACCGAATGAGCAATTTTCTTGAAATTTTGAATGGCGTCGTACCGCGCGAGGCAGAGCAAGAATCGCTTCTTAGACTGTACTTCTCAGGCTGTATTTAACCCAGTGGCGAATTCGTGTCATAGCGCTCGTTTACGTCTTCTTGCGCAGGTGGGTCATGGTGCCGCGAGGGAAGCCAGTGGATTCGCGGACGATGAGCTGGGTGGGGACTTTGTATTCGCGGGGGGCGGGTTTGGAGTCGGTGGCTTCGACGTGGCTGCGGAGGGCTTCGAAGGCGGCTTTGGCGATGTCTGCGCGGGACATCTGGACGGTGGTGAGCGGAGGCATCATGACCTCTGCGATGTGGATGTCGTCGAAGCCGATGACGGAGATATCGTCGGGCACCTTAAGTCCGGTGCGGTAAAGCTTGTGCAGGACGCCGATGGCGGTGAGGTCATTGGAGCAGACGACGGCGGTGGGGAGCGGGTTGAGCGCCAAGAGTTTTTCCATGGCAGCGCCGCCGCCCTCAAGGGTGTGGTCGCCTTCAGCGATCTGTTCAGAGAGGGGCTGGATGCCGCACTCCTGCATGGATTTGTTGTAGGCGGCGAGGCGGGATTGCGCGGAGTGGAGATGGTGCGGTCCGCTGACGAAGGCGATGCTGCGATGGCCGAGTGCGGCGAGGTGTTGGACGGCCTGGCGGATGCCGTGGTGGTAGTCGATTTTAAGGACGCTGATGCCGGCGCGGTCGGGGCCGTGGTCGATGAAGACCATAGGGACTTTGCGCTTGGCTAACTGGTCGAGCAGGGGCTCTTCGATGCCGAAGGTCATGATGGCGACGCCTTCGACCTTGCGCTCAAGCATGCGGCGGATGCAGTGCGACATGCGCTGGGGATCGTGATTGGTGGAGGAGACGAGGATCTCGTAGCCGTTGTCCACGGCGATGTCTTCGAAGCCCTGGATGAGCTCCGGAAAAAAGGGATTGGTGATCTCGGAAATGATGAGGCCGAGGATCTTGCTGCGTCCGGAGACGAGGGCGCGGGCCTGGGTGTTGGGAACGAAGTCGAGCTTTTCGACGACGTCCCAGACGCGTTTGGAGAGCTTGGGATCGACAGTAGTTACGCCGTTAATGGTGCGGGAGACGGTGGCGATGGAGACGTTGGCGAGACGGGCGATGGTGCGAATGTCGGTGCGCTCGGGCCTGTCGGGCTGGCGCGGGGTGCGGGTGGCGGTCTTCTTTTTTGCTGGGCGGGCGGTCATGGGTTTTGATGGCTTTGAGGAGAAAGCGTTTACTGCGATGCTTAGAACGAGTCTAGTGGAAGTTGAGGGTTTAGGGAATAAAAACAGGGACGAAGGGACCAGAGAACAGGGATCAGCCGGCAGTGGACAGTGAACAACGACCTATTCGCCGAATGCCTGGTCTGAAGCTTAGGGGTGGACGGAAAGTAGGCTGCTATGTTCGGGTGGAAGACTTACCATAAGTGTGCCTAAAGCGAATTGGATGGCAGGGAGATGTGCATGGATCGGCGGGAGTTTCTGAAGGCGGGTGCGGTTGCGGCAGTTGGCGTTGGAGTAGGTGCACGGCTGGAGGCGGAGACGGAAGCTAAGCCGCTGGAGTTGTTTGGGTATGGAGATGTGCGGTTGTCGCCGGGAAAACCGCAGGAGCAGTTAGAGGCGACGCAGTCGATCTTGCTGGGGATGGATGAGGATGCACTGCTGAAGCCGTGGAGGCTGCGGGCGGGATTGCCAGCTCCGGGGCCGGACATGGGTGGATGGTACGACGAGGTGCCCGGTCCGCTGCGTAAGGATGGACATGGGTTTGCGCCGGCAGAGACGTTTGGGCAGTGGGTTTCGGCACTGGCGCGGGGATATGCGGCAACGGGCGATGCGGCGACTAAGACCAAGATGGATCGGCTATTGGAGTTGTATGAGCCGGCGATCTCGGACAAGTTCTATAAGAATTTTCGTTTTCCTGCATACGACTACGACAAGATGGTGATCGGGCTGATCGATGCGCATGAGTTTGCGGGGTCGAAGAGCGCGTTTCGATTGCTGGATAAGACGACGGATGCGGCGGTGCAGCATCTGGAGCCGAAGGCCATGGATCGCGATGAAGTGCAGCGGAAGTGGCGTGCCGCGGTGGGCGACAACACGACGGACGACTACTGCTGGGATGAGCCGTATACGCTGGCGGAGAACCTATATCTGGCCTGGCAGCGCGGGGCGGGCGAACGGTATCACGTGATGGCTCCCAAGTATTTGCTGAATGAGACATACTTCTATCCGCTGAGCGATGGGAAGAATGTACTGCCGGGGCATCATGCTTACAGCTTTTGCAATGCGCTTAGCTCGGCGATGCAGGCGTATTTGAGCGATGGAAGTGAACGGCATCTGCGGGCGGCGGTGAATGCGCACGAGATGATTGTGACGACGCAGAGTTTTGCGACGGGCGGCTGGGGTCCGGATGAGAGTTTTCGGGAGCCTAACTCGGGAGCGCTGTATGACAGCCTGACGAAGATCAAGCATAGCTTTGAGACTCCGTGCGGGAGTTATGCGCACTTTAAGCTGACGCGGTATCTGCTGCGGGTGACACGCGACGGGCAGTATGGCGACAGCATGGAGCGGGTGTTTTATAACACGGTGCTGGGGGCGAAGCCGCTGCTGGCGGATGGGCACTCTTTCTACTACTCGGACTACAGCAACACGGCGACGAAGTATTACCACGATGACCGGTGGCCTTGCTGCTCGGGGACGCTGCCGCAGGTGGCGGCGGACTACCGGATCTCGGTGTATTTTCGCGGTGCGGAGGGGCTGTGGGTGAATCTGTATCTGCCGTCTACGCTGAAGTGGACGGGGCCGCATGGGGCGCATTTGGAGCTGACGCAGACGGGGGAGTATCCGCTGGATGGGCGTGTTGAGTTTCTGCTGAAGGCTTCGAAGGGCGAGAACTTTGCGATGCGGCTGCGGATTCCGAAGTGGGCGCAGGGCGCGGAAGAGACGCAAATTAAAGTGAACGGATTTCCGGTGCAGGTCTCGGTGGTGAAGGGGTTTGCTTCCATTTCACGGAAGTGGAAGGATGGGGACCGCGTGGAACTGAACTTGCCTATGCCGATGCGGTTGGAGGCGATTGAGGCTTCGCATCCGGAGACGGTGGCGCTGGTGCGCGGTCCGCTGGTGTTGTTTGCGCTGACGGAGGATGATCCGAAGGTGACGCGGGAGCAGTTGCTGGGGGCGCAGCGGATGAAGGGGCAGGCGATCTGGATGGCGCAGTCGGGGAATGGACCGCTGGTGCTTACGCCGTTTACGGAGATCCATGAGGAACGGTACCGGACGTATTTACGAGTGTGAGTGTAGAGTGTGAGAACTTAGGTGATTCCCACATCTCCGCGAAAAAAAACGCGCGTAGATATGGGTACCCGATGCGGTATAGATCGCGAACAACACTTGTTGAATGCCAAACTTGCCAGCGCAACGTTGCCGATTTGTATTTGTCTGACCCGTGTTTTATCCGCATATCTACTGGTCAAAAGCGAACAGGGTATCTGAGATCGCAGGCAATCTCTTGCGTTTGTACGGCATCCCAATGCACGAAAGGTTGGGAGCCATGGACACAAACACTCTTATGCAGCCGGGCACTCTTATTGCGATTGGCGTAGTTGTCGTCGTTTTGCTTGTGCTCGTTGGCTGGCTGATCGAGCGGAAGCGCAGAGGCGAAAAGTTGCGGCAGAAGTTCGGTCCCGAATATGACCGGGTAGTGCAGCAGCAAGGCGATGCGCGCAAGGCGGAAGCACTGCTTGCGGAACGCGAAAAGCGCGTGTCGAAGTTTTCGATTCGGCATTTGACAATGGCTGATCGTGAGCGGTACGTCAACGAATGGGCCGCGGTGCAGCGGCGCTTTGTAGACGATCCGGCGATGGCGGTGATGGAAGCGGACAGCCTAGTGACGGCGCTGATGACGGCGCGTGGTTACCCGATGACGGATTTTGAACAGAGAGCGGCGGATATTTCGGTGAGTTATCCGCGGGTGGTCCAGAACTATCGCGCAGCCCGCGTGATTGTTGGCAGACACAGTCAAGGGCAGGCGACTACGGAAGATATGCGGCAGGCGATGGTTTACTATCGTTCGCTTTTCGAGGAATTGCTCGAAACGCCGGCAGGCGAGAAACGAGGAGGTGTGCATGAACGAATTGCGTCGTAAAAACGAAGGACTCGAAGAGACGAATACCCCGTATCCAGCTACGAATACTGCGTATCCGGCGAACTCTGAGACCTGGACGAGTTCGGCGGTGGCAATTGAGGAAGAAAGTTATCAACCCGGCAAAGATGTGGCCGGTAAAGATATAGATGTGGCGCCGGGGAAGAAAAGTTACACGGATGCGGACTATGCCAACTCGGATTTCGCTGGTCCGTTATTTGCGGATGCGGAACTGAAAAGTTTTCGCGAACAGTGGGATCAGGTGCAGGCATCGTTTGTGGATGAGCCACGGGAGGCGGTACGCAATGCTGACTCGCTGGTGGCGAATGTGGTGCAACGGATTGAAGAACAGTTTGCGCAGGAACGGAACAAGCTCGAGAAACAGTGGGAAAACGGGAGCAATATTTCGACGGAGGAGATGCGTCAGGCGCTGAAGAAGTATAGGGCGCTGTTTGGAAGACTGCTGGCGTTTTGATATTTCGACAATTCGAATAGCTTCGTTGAGAAGACGGCGATCCGGGTAGATGGGTCGCCGTCTTTGTTTTTGTTTCAAGCTAAGTTAGCAACGTCATGTTGAGGGCTTTGGCAGCTTTCTTGTCGAGGGTGAAGATCTGATTGCAGCCATTTGCAAATGCCGCCTCAGCGATGAGGCAATCATCAAAATCAGCATTGCTGGATTGATATCGATGGAAGGCCATTTCCGCGCGAAGGTGGTCTTCGACGATGAGTGAATCACTGGTAAGCAGAGCTTCCAGAACCTCGCTTATTTGAGCAGTGCTTAGCTTGTAGGTATGGTCAAGAACCCAATATAGCTCGACTAAACAGATGAGAGGCACGAAACCGGCACTATCGGGTGTAAGAGATTCTATGAGTTTGACTGCACGGGGCGATTGTGCAGGATCATCTTGCATAATGTAGCGAACAAGAATGTTTGTATCGAGTGCAATCAACGCAGGCGCGATCCTCGTTCTGCTATAGCTTCATTCATTTCTTCTATAGAGATGGTTCTAGGGAATTTGCCAAACATTCCCCTCAATCGCTTCACCGAACCGGTCCGAGCGAAAAGGCGGAAATCGCGGTCCCCTACCTTCACAAAATCAATTTTGTCCCCAGGCTTCAGATCGAGAGCGCTACGTACCTCGGCTGGAATGGTGATCTGACCTTTGGAAGTGACGGTTGCTGACGCCATGTCCCTTACTTTTCCCCGCTTTCCTTACTATAGGTGGATTGTAAGGGGAAATCTACTCGCGGATGATTTTTACGAAGATGCCATCGGGGAGTTCGCCGCCGAGGGGGTGGACTACGCCGTTTTTTACGAAGCCTTCCAAGACGAGGCGAGGTTTGGTCTCGGTTGAGGATTTGGAACCTGCCGCTGGACCTGCCTTAGTGGGACTTGACGTTGGCGCGGAAGGTTTCGCGGGGGTTTGCGCGGGAGCCGGGGTGCGGCCCATGCCGCGGTCCATGGCGTCGTTGGCGAGCTGGTCGGCTTCTTTGTTGCCGCCGCGCAGGGTGTGAACGATTTCGAAGCGCTCAAGCTGGTTGGCGAGACGGTGGGCTTCGATCCAGAGGGGGCGCAGGTCGGGGCTGTTTACTTTGTACTGGCCCTTCATCTGCTTGACCATGAGCTCGGAGTCGGCGATGACGCGGAGGGCGGTGTGGCTATTTTCGAGAGTCCAGGCGAGGACGGCGATGAGGCCGGAGTATTCGGCGACGTTGTTGGTTTTTTTGCCTATGTATTCGCTCAGGCGAGCGAGGATTTGGCCCTTGGAGTCCTCAATGACGGCGCCGTAACCGGCAGGGCCGGGGTTGCCGCGGGAGCCGCCGTCACAGTGGGCGATGAGGAGTCCGGAGCCGGATTGCTGGGAAAAGAGCGTCGAAGTCACGGAGTCTAGTGTACGGGACTAAGGGCACACTTCTTCCCGACAACCGCATTCGCCACAGCCATAGCGAAGACTAGACGGTGACGGGTTGAATTGCCTGAGCGATTGCAGCGACACGCTGGTAGCTGTCGAGGCGGTCGGAGTGCTCCCAGAGGTCGGTTACGGCGATGATTTCATCGGCGCCGGTCTCGGAGATCAGCTTATCCAGGCCTGCCTGCACGGTTGCGTCGGAACCTACGATGGCTGCGCCTAAGCGGGCGTGCACGGCTTCGCGTTCGAGCGGACTCCAGGGCTCATAGCCGGGGGCGGGGTGGTCCATGGATTCAATGGGAGCGACGACCTCGACAGGCTGGTTGCGGATGAGGCGGAGGAAGCGTTGCATCGGAGTAGTGGCGAGATAATTGGCGCTGGCATCAGTATCGGCAGCGATGATGGGTGCGGCGATCATCAGATACGGCTGGGCAAGGAGGCCGGGTTTGAAAGTGGTGCGGTAGATGCGCGCTGCTTCGTAGAGCGCCTGCGGTGCGAAGTGTGCGGCAAAGGCGAAGGGCAGCCCGAGGCGTGCGGCGAGCTGAGCTCCGTAGAGGCTGGAGCCGAGGATGTAGATGGGGACACGCGTGTTCTGACCAGGAATGGCGCGGACGGCCTGACCGGGACGCACGGGCCCGAGAAAGCCTTGCAGCTCGGCGAGGAGTGCGGGGAAGTCATCGCCGTCCTGCTTCAGTTCACGACGGAGGGCACGCATAGTAGCCCAGTCGCCGCCGGGGGCGCGGCCGAGACCGAGGTCGATGCGATTGGGATAGAGCGACGCGAGGGTGCCGAATTGTTCGGCGATTACGAGCGGAGCGTGGTTGGGGAGCATGATGCCGCCGGAGCCGACGCGGATAGTGCGGGTGGCGTTGGCGATGTGTCCGATGAGGATGGAGGTGGCGGCGGAGGCGATGCCAGGGATGGAGTGGTGCTCGGCGAACCAGATCCGGCGGTATCCCCACTGCTCGGTGTGCTGGGCGAGATCGACGGTGCGTGCGACGGCCTGGGCGACGGCGGTGTCGGCGGGGTCGCCGCTGCGGAGGGTGACGAGGTCAAGAACTGAGATTGGGAAACCGTTGCGCGGGCTATCGCTCATGTTCGTTAGATGAGCTTCGAAGCAAGTTTGGTTCAAGAGCCGCTTGGCAAGGACCGGTGGATCTAAGCTGCGGAACGAGTAGGGCTGTTGGGGGTGGAATACAGGCGCATGCGAGAGCGGAAGTATCTCCAGATGAAGCGGGCTTTGCGGGATGGGCCTGTGGGTGTGTTTTGAAAGGAGACGATCTTCCAAGCGTCATCGCGATGGGCGAGGACCATGGTCATGAGGCCGTTGGGCGGGATGTCGGACTCGCGCTCGCCCGGGAAGAGGACCGCTCCGGCGGCTTCAAGGAGAACGACGCCGGGAGCGATGGCGTGGAACGCGACGGGGTAGTTTCGGCCCAGCTTTGAGTTTTTGAAGATGGTGTCGAAGATCTGTTGATGCGAGGTGGCGATGGCTTCCCGGCCATGGAGGCGCTGGCCGGGGGCGGTTACGTACTGAGCGTCTTCGGAGAATAAAGCAGCGTAAGCTTTGCCGTCGCCGGCTTCCCAGGCTTCGCACAGGTGCTGCATGGTGTCGCGGACGGCCTGGTCGGTGGCTGAGTCGATGATTTGTGTAGCGGTAGTTGGCATGATTGGCTCCTTAAGGAAAATTATTTTAATAATTAAGATAACGTGGAGTGGGTCAGATCGGTTCCAGTGGTTCCGGAAAATATTTGAGAGAATATCTTAATGAGTAAGAAGAAAAAGGAAAAAGGCAAAACCGAGAAGAAAAGCAATCGGACCGAGATGCTGGATGCGTTGGAACGGAGCTTTCGGGACTCGAGTACGGCGGGGCTGATGCTGCATCAGGCAGTAGCGGACCGGCTCGGATTGCACATCACCGATCACAAGTGCATGGGGATGCTCTGCGAAGTGGGTCCGGTGACGGCGGGGAAGCTGGCTGAGTTTGCGGGGCTGACGACGGGCGCGATCACGAGTGTGATCAACCGTTTGGAGAAGCTTGGATATGCCAAGCGCGTGCGCAGCATGGAGGATGGGCGCGTGGTGCTTGTGGAGGCAACCAACATTGAAAGATTTGGAGCGCGGATGGATGAGCTGCTGGGTCCTCTGGGGAAAAGAATGCGCGCGTTGAGCGAGCGATATTCGGTGGAAGAGTTGAGGCTGGTTCACGAGTTTCTGGGAGAGGCAATTGCGGAGTCGCGGGAGCAGACGCGGCGGTTGCGAGGCAATGTGGCGGGACCGAAGGGGTGACGGTGATGATCTGTTTTGCATGCGACGCCAGGCGATCATCTTCGTCAACGGTGGCAAATGTCATTTGTTCGTCTCAAAAAACGGACAAAGGTCTTACGAGGCAGTGACAACAGGGGCTCTATGTAGAATCTATGGTTTTCTTCGGGGCAGGTCCGTTCAACGGACGGCTTCGAAAGGAGAACCTTCATGGAAGAATCAGCGGAGATTTCCCCTACGACCGCAAAGGGCTCCGTCAACCGCCGCTCGCTTTTGAAAGGCGGGCTTATTGCTGGCAGTATTGCTGCTGCTGGAATGCTGGCACACTCCAACTCTGCACTGGCTGATCGCGACGATCATAACGATCGGGGAGAACTGGATCGGGGCGATATTGCGATTCTGCGATTCCTGGCCGCGGCTGAAATTATCGAAACCGACTTGTGGGATCAGTACGCCGAACTGGGTGGCGTGGATAACACTTCGAACAACACATATCAGCAGGCCTTCGAGTTCCTGGATGGGGACGGACTGCAATACATCTCGAGCAACACGCTGGATGAGGCCAGCCACGCGAGCTTTTTGAATGCGTATCTCGAATCCAAGGGTACACCGCCGGTGGATCTGGATGCGTTCCGTAATTTGCAGGGCAGCACGGCGATGGGTTCGAAGAACATCGGAAGGCTGACGAACCTGTTGCATCTGAATGTGGATACGAGCTGGTATATCCGTTATCGCAGCACGACCAGTCCTGATTTTGGGGCGACGTCTCCGCAGGCGATCACGATTACGAATCGTCCGGCGATTCCGGCGACGGACGCAGACTTTGAAGGGCCGAATCATATTCAGGCGATTGCGAATACGGCGGCCTTTCACTTTGGCACGATCGAGCAGGGTGGCACGAGCCTGTATGCGTCGCTGGCGCAGAAGGTGAGACACCCGGAGGTGTTGACGATTGTGCTGGGCATTGGCGGCGACGAGGTTGCGCACTTTCTGGAGTGGGTGGACTTTGCCGGAAACTCGGTACAGCCGGGCAATGGCGGAGCCTTCAGCTTTTCCGGATCTACGTCACCGGTGACCGACAATGGGCTGACTTTTCCGGATTTTACGAAGAAAGGCCCGTTGTTTCAGCCGAACCTCATTTTCCCGGTGCCTGCGGACTTCATCAGCAAGAAGCTGCCGAAGTGCGCGGTTATTCGGCCCATTACGGATCGATTCTTTGGCGCTCGTGCTGCGGCGAAGGCGCTGACTGACATGAACCTGTTCGGGGGCCAGCCCCAATCCTTCTTCAGGGTTCTCAACCAACTAGCCGATGAGGCCGATGCAGCAGTGCGTGGTTTCTAATCAAACCGCTTTTTGACCTGTTCCGCAACACAACCCTGCCATACCATCCCACCTCAACGACGGGCTCTTCCGCGCAGGAGGAGCCCGTTCCCGCCTAATCAGGGATTAGGGACTAAGGAACAACGAATGAGTTCCAGCGGTTGTGGTGATGCCGACGAAAAGCAGATCCTTCGCTGCGCTCAGGATGACGACATCTACATAGCTGTTATGCGGCCAGGTGACGGTGGAACTGGGCGGCTGCGGCTTCGATTTCTTCGAGGCTTCGGCCTTTGGTTTCTGGCAGTAGGGCGATGGTGACGAACATGCCGAGGAGGCTGGCAACAGCGGCTGCGGATTCGGCTGCGAAGAGGCCTTTCCAGTGCATGAGGGGAGGGAAGAGGAAGACACCGAGGAAGCCTCCGAGCTTGCCCATGGCGGCGGCGATACCGTGTCCGGTGGTGCGGACGCGGACAGGGAAGATTTCAGAGGGGTAGACGAAGGTGGTGGAGTTGGGGCCGAACTCGGTGAAGAAAAAGCTGAGGCCGTAGATGAGCAGGAAGGGGGTGACGGACTGCTGGAGATTGGGGATGAAGGCCAGGAGGGAGAAGGTGACGGTCATCATGCCGAAACCGAGGACCTGGATGGCCTTGCGGCCGAGGCGATCCATCAGGAAAGCGGAGAGCGCGTAGCCGGGCGCAGCGAAGATGACGAAGACGCCGAGCTGGGTGAGGGTTTTCTGCAGGAGCGTGTGCGTGCCGCCGAGGGCGCTGAGGACGAGCGGGCTGGATACGGTGTTGCCGTAGTAGGCCGCATCCATGAGGAACCAGGCTGCGCTGGTGCCGATGAGCAGGCTGAGGAGGCGATTGTTGTTGACGAGGCGATGGAATCCGTCCCAGAAGGAAACGGAGTGTTTGTCCTTGTCCCAGTGAGCGGCATTGGTGAGGTTGCCGGAGCCATCCTCTTCCATGCCGGCGGCGGCGAGGTAGCGCGGAGTTTCCTTGAGGTGGCGGCGGGCCCAGTAGACGGCGAGGGCGGGAACGGCTCCGAAGCCGACGAGGACGCGCCAGATGATGTCATGGGAGAGCGATGTTGAAAGCAGAGCCGAGGCGAAGAGTGGGCCGAGGATGAGTCCGGCGGCCTGCATGGCGAAGACGAGGGTGACGAGCATGCCGCGCGAGGCTTTGCCGGCGTATTCGGCCATGATGGTGGCGCTGACGGGGTAGTCGCCGCCGATGCCGACGCCGAGGATGAAGCGGAAGCCGATGAGCCACCAGATGCCGGGTGAGAAGGCGCAGGCGATGGCTCCAAGGGCGAGCACGAGGACCTCGACGCCGTAGATGCGCTTGCGGCCGAGCATATCGGCGATGCGGCCGAAGAGGAGCGCACCAAAGGCCGAGGCGAGAAGCGCGGTAGATTCGACGAGGCCTTCCTCGAGCTTGCCGACTTTCCAGAGATCGCGCAGGAGGGCCATGACGACGCCGATGATGAAGAGGTCGTAGGCGTCAGTGAAGAAGCCCATGCCGGAGATGAACATGATCTTCCAGTGGGTGGCGGAGACTTTAGCGTTGTCGAGCTCGGAAAAATCGTTGCCGGGGAAGGGGGTAATTTCTGCGGGCATCGGGACCTCCGGAGATGAGGTGTGCGGTCTCGCGTGCACCGTGATTGAGACGCCTGCAAATGTGAATGCTGGGTTAATCGCGTGTGAATCATGGCTAAGTGGCTATTTTGCCGCGCGGGGAGTGAGCGGTTTTATGCAGGCGGATAAGAATGGTCTGCACGCGGTTGTAAGCGCTTGCGTGGCAGGGGTCTGACAGCTAAAACCGCGCGTTCGAGATGGTTAAGGCGCTAATCTGTTACAACCTAATGGGTTGTTCGGGAATCCATGAAAGAAAGAGCTTTTCGGGAGGAAAGATAGAGAATGCGTACGATTCGTTTGAGCTCGATACCTGTGCTGGCTGCATTTGCAGCGGTAATGACGTTTGCGGTGTGGCAGCCTGCGTATGCTCTGCAGTCGACTGCGGGACAAGACATTAAACAGGCTGGGCAGGATACGAAGGATGCCGCTAAGAAGACGGGGCACGCTGTAGAGAAAGGCACCAAGACGGCAGCTCACGACACGAAGAAGGGCACGGTGAAAGCCTATGACAAGAGCAAAGAGGGCACCGAAAAGGCTGCGGATAAGACCAAGGAAGGGACCAAGACAGCGGCTCACGACACGAAGAAAGGCACTGTAAAGGCATACGACAAGACGAAGGAAGGGACGAAGAAGGTAGTCCACGGGACGGCGAAGGGAACGGAGAAGGCCGCGGACAAGGTAGAGGATAAGACGGAGCCGAAGCCGACTCCGCAGTAGGTGGAAGGTGTGGACTGAGGCGAACAGGCCATGGCTGCCGTCTTTGAATGCAGGAGCGATGCGGGTGAGAAGCGAATTCCTGACGCGAGATGGCGAGATGGCCTATTTGTTTTTACGGGTTCTGGTGGGCCTGAACATTGCGATGCATGGCATTGCGAGGATTCTGGCGGGGACTGGACATTTTGCGGGTTCTTTGCTGCCGGAGTTTCAGAAGACGCCTCTTCCGCAGAGTTTTGTTTATGGGTTTGGACTAACGCTGCCGTGCGTGGAGGCGGCGCTGGGTCTGCTGTTGCTGGCGGGGTTCAAGACCCGCGCGGCACTTGTGGGTGGGCTGCTGGTGATGGTGGCGCTGACGTTTGGGACGACGCTGCGGCAGGATTGGGCGACTGCGGTGACACAGATCATGTATGGACTCGTGTATGCGGTGCTGCCGGCGTTTGCGGGGTATGACCGGTATTCGCTGGATGGGGTAATGCGTAGGAAAGATATGTGAAGTTTCAACAGGCTGTCTATTCGATCCGAGCACGAGGTCGATCTGGGCACGAGGCTCACAGCTCGTTGAAGACTACTGACATTTGTCATTCGCCTGTTGTCTTACACTTGCATCCATGTCGCGTGTTGCCAAGTCTGGTATTGCCAAATCTGTATTGCTTTATGACCCCGTTGAAGCGATCGCTCATCTTCGGGCTGCCGATGCCAAGCTCGCTAAACTGATTGACCGGACGGAGAGCATTGGCGGGTTTACGCTGAAGCCGCGCCACACACGTTCGCCGTTCCATTCGCTATTTCAGGCGATTCTTTATCAGCAGCTGCATGGCAAGGCGGCGGCTACGATTCACCGACGGGTGCGGCTGATCTATTCTTCGGCGGAGATTCGAGCGGCGATTGAGGGTGGGGCCGACCATACGCAATTTGCGCATCTGCTGGATGATCCGCATCCGCAACAGATTCTGGATACGCCGGACGAGTTGCTGCGCGGAGCCGGTGTTTCATTTAACAAGATCAAGGCAATGCGCGATCTGGCGGCCCGGACGCTCGATGGGACTGTGCCCGATCCGAAGGCGATTCGCAAGTTGACGGATATGGATATCATCGAGCGGCTTTCGCAGGTGCGCGGCATTGGCTCGTGGACTGTAGAGATGATGCTGATCTTTACGCTGGGGCGGCCGGATGTTTTTCCGGTGACGGATTATGGGGTGCGCAAGGGCTTTGCGCTTACGTTTATGCGCGTGCCGAAATCGCGGGCGCTGACCGCGGCCGACCTGCCGAAGCCGGAGGTGATGCTGCGGCGCGCGAAGAAGTGGTCGCCGTACCGGTCAGTGGCTGCTTGGTATATGTGGCGGGCGTGTGATCTGGATACCGCCGACCGCAAGATGGTGCTGCCGGATGGAGATGAGTAAGAAAAGCGACGAACGAGCACTGGCGATTGGGACCTATGCCTGGGTGAGTGTTCGTTGTGGTCTACTCCGGGACTTCTGGGTCGACTAGAATGGCCCTTGCGGTAACGCCATTATTCAAGGACTCCCCTGTGCCTTCTGCTTCGGATAAACGATTCATCTGTATCCATGGACATTTTTACCAGCCGCCGCGTGAGAATCCGTGGCTTGAGACTATTGAAATGCAAGACTCAGCCACTCCGTATCACGATTGGAATGAGCGGATATGCGCGGAGTGCTATGCGACGAATGGTTCGGCGCGGGTGGTGAACGCGAAGAATAAGATCGTTCGGATTGTGAACAACTATGCCCGCATCAGCTTCAACTTCGGGCCGACGCTGTTGAGCTGGCTGGCTGAGAATGCGCCGCGGAGCTATCGCATGTTGCTGGATGGGGAAGCACGCAGCCGGGCGACGTTTAAGGGCCATTCGTCGGCGATGGCGCAGGTGTACAACCACCTGATTATGCCGCTGGCCAACCGGCGCGATAAGCTGACGCAGATTCGATGGGGCATTGCAGATTACAAGCACCGGTTTGGTTTTGCTCCGGAAGGCATGTGGCTGGCCGAGACGGCTGCGGACACGGATACGCTGGAGCTGCTGGCGCAGGAGGGGATCAAGTTCACGGTGCTGGCTCCACGGCAGTGCAAGCGGGTGCGCGCTATTGCTGAGCGTGAATCAAACGACGCTGCGCCGCCGGAGGAATGGATTGATACGCCGAATGCGACGGTGGATCCGACGCATCCGTATCTGGTGCGGTTTGCTTCTGGCAAATCGCTGGCGGTGTTTTTTTACGATGGACCTATCTCGCGTGCGGTTGCGTTCGAAGGGCTGCTGAACTCTGGCGAGACTTTTTTTTCGCGCCTGAAGCAAGGCTTTCATGAGAGCACACAGGCGCAGCTTGTACACATAGCTACGGATGGGGAAAGCTATGGACATCATCACCGGTATGGCGAGATGGCGCTGGCTTTCGCACTGCGACTGATCGAGCAGAATAAGGATGTTCAGCTCGCGAATTACGGTAGTTTTCTGGCGCAGTTTCCGCCGCAGTGGGAGGCGGAGATTCACGATAACTCATCGTGGAGCTGCGATCATGGCGTGGAGCGCTGGCGCTCAAACTGCGGATGCAATGGCGGGAAGGCAGGATGGAATCAACTGTGGCGCACGCCGCTGCGCGAGGGGCTGGATCAGCTTCGCGATACGCTGATCCAGCTTACAGAGATTACAGGTAATGAGCTTTTCAAGGATGTATGGGCGGCGCGCGATGCGTATATTGAGGTGATTCTGGATCGTCATCCGGAAAACACGGACCGATTCTTTGCGCAGCATCAGCGGCACGTATTGCAGGAGAGGGAGCGTGTGCGCGCGCTTGAGCTGATGGAGATGCAGCGTCATGCGCAGCTGATGTACACGAGCTGTGGGTGGTTCTTTGACGATATCTCGGGCATTGAGACGGTGCAGATCATTGCGTATGCGGCGCGGGTGATTCAGCTTGCTCAGGAGCTGTTCGGCGATGCGGCTGCCGGCATAGAACAGACTTTTCTGGATAAGCTTGCGCTTGCGAAATCGAATGTTGCGTCAGCGGGTGATGGCGCGAAGATTTACAAGGAGCAGTGCCTGCGCATGGAGCTTGGACTGGAGCAGGTTGCGGCTCACTATGCGATCAGTTCGGTTTTTTCGTCGTTTGCGGACGAGACGGAGATCTTCAGCTATGTGGTGCGTCGCGACTCGTATGAAGCCTTCACTTCGGGGCGCGGGAAGCTGGCGCTGGGGCGGGCTTCGATTCAGTCGGCTATCACTGGGCTGCGGCAGGATTTCTCCTTTGCCGTTCTCCACTTTGGAGACCAGAACATTACGTGCGCGGTGAAACAGTACAATCCCAACGATAAGGAATGCGTGGAAGAGTTTGAACGCGTTACGGATGAGGCTCGCGACAAAGTGCGCGATGGCAATTTCCCGGAAGTGATTCGACTGCTGGACCGCAGCTATCACCTCGACTATTCGCTGACGTCGCTCTTTAGAGATGAGCAGCGGCGCATTCTGCGCATCATTCTGGATTCGACGCTGGCGGACATTGAGGGCTCGCTCAAGACCATTTACGACGATCACGCGAGTCTGCTGCATTTTCTTTCGCGAGCGGGACTGCCGAAGCCTCCGGCGCTGGCGATGGCGGCGAGCTTTGCGATCAATGCAGGCTTGCGCCGCGCGCTGGAGACAGAGCCGATCAATCTTGCGCTGGTGCAGTCGCTGCTGAACATGGCGAAGGCGGACGATATCGAACTTGATAAACCCACTCTGAGCTATATTGCGGACCTGCGCATGAAGCGCGCGATGATAGAGCTGACGATGTCGAGCGGCAATCTCGATATTCTGGATCGCGCGCTGTCACTGGCGCGCACGCTTTGCGAATTGCCCTTCGATCTGAATCTGTGGCAGGCGCAGAACATCTGGTACGAGATCATGCGCGGCTCGCCGCACTCGCTGACGGCGCACGACCCTGGCGAGCGACCGCGCTGGGACCGCGATTTTCGCGAGCTCGGCTGCTGTCTCTCGATTGCGTGTGAATCGATTATGACGGATGAGCCGATGCCTGCTTTTGCTGGCTGAGGGGTTGATTTGCGAGTCTGATTGCAAGCGATTTTGTTGGAGGCAGAGATACTGCTGCTTTCAGCAGGTCAGGCTGCCCAGCAAGGATCAAAACTCGCCTCAGGGGCTGAAGCCCCGGTGATCGCGTTTGCTTTGTGCCGGGGATAAATCCCCTGCCTACCTTCCCGGTCTATCTTTTTTGACGCGGTCTATTTTTTACTCTGGCCTATCTTTTTGATAGGTTTGTCAGCAACCTTCGCTATTTTTTAGCAGTTCTGGTATTTCCAGTTTCGCTGCTTGCCTTCGGCGATCCACTCGACGGCCTGGGTGATGCGCTTTTCGCGTGTTTCGTCGCGCTTGGCGTCGGCGATCCATTCGAGGTATTCGCGCTTACAGCTGGGGCTGAACTTTGCAAAGACCGCGGTTGCGGCTTTGTTTGCCTTTAGAGCCTTTGCAAATGCGGGATGCATCTCGACTTCGGTTTTTGGTTCCTTGGCTACGCGCGGGCGCGCCATGGAGCTAACGTATTTGCCTTCGTCGATTTGTTTTGCCGCGAGCTTGAGGATGGCGATCATCTGCTTGTTTGCAGGAAGATCTTTGACGCTGGTGAGCTTGCCCAGCGAGCCCATGCCTTCACCGGAGAGCAGGCCAGCGTCGTTGAGGACCTGGGCCATGTCCTTGCCCCAGAGGCCGAAGCTACAGTGCTCGTTGAAGCCGGCCATGTTGGCGAGGATGACGCCTTTGTACTCGAAGAAGGCATGGCTCCACTTGATGGTCTCGGTTACGTCGGGGACGGCTTTGTGCACCAACTCGCGTAAGTGCTCCAGGATGGGCTGCGCGAAAGGCTTGCACTTTGTGATGTACATGTCGACACGCGGGTCGAAGGCGCGTGGATCAAATGTCTTGGCTACAGGCATGGAAATCACTCCCGGTCAAAGGTGAGCCACAGTATAGCCGGAACTGCGCCTTACTTTTTGCCCGTAATACCCTGATCCGGTGAGGCGGCGCGTTCGCGCATGGTTTCTTCGATGTCGCATAGCTTCTCAGTGACGAGGTTGAGTTTGTTGCTGAGGGCCTGGATTTCGGCTTCTGCGCGGCGGTTCACGTCGAAGTCCAGCTCGCTGCGCAGGCGGTCTTTTGAGTCCTGGCGGTTCTGGCTCATCATGATGACCGGGGCCTGGATGGCGGCGAGCATGGAGAGGAAGAGATTGAGAAGAATGAAGGGATAGGGGTCCCAGGATTTGTTTCTGAGCAGAATGCTTGTGGTGGAGTAGACAACGAGTGCGACGCAAAAGGAGATGATGAAGGTCCATGATCCGCCGAAACCTGCTACATGGTCGGCGATCCGTTCGCCGAAGGTCGCGTCCTCCTCTATCAACGTGTTGGGATTACGCGCGGCACGCATCTTGATGAGGCGCTGTGTGGCGTGGAATTGGCGGCCCATCATGGTGAGCATGTCGAGGCCTGCCATGGGTTTCTTTTCGAGCAGGACCGAGATGTCGTGGCGGTCGATCTCGATGCAGGTGGATTCTTCCATCGCCATGGCATTCGACTGGTGCTCCGTCTGGTCCATCATGGAGGCAAATCCGAAGACGCCTCCATGCGCAGGGGCGTCGATGAGTACCTCCTGCTGATCCTCATCGACGGTGGTCACGTGCACTGTACCGGAGAGGAGCACGTAGGCTCGCAGGGATTGCTCGCCGATCTTGAAGATGCGCTGACGCGCGGCAAACTTTCTGGGCTCGACCTGAGAGGCGAGGACGGCTAACTCTTCGTCGTCAAGGAGTTGAAAGAGGGGAACGTGCTTGAGTTCTTCGGGATCGCAGGGCATGCTGGGTCGCTCCGATTTGGTCAGTCTGGCTTGAAAAGCGGCGTCACAAGACGATATCAGAGACGAGAGAATTTTGTGTTATTGGCAAACGGAGGACGAGGCAGCCGGCGGGAGGCTGGGTTCTTTAGAATGGGCTTGCAGCAGAATTGCTATCTCAAGCTGGGAAGATACATGCCGATTTACGATGTGACGCGCCGCGAATGGATGAAGGGAGCGGCTGCGCTGGCCGTTTCCGCGTATAGTGCAACGAGCTTTGGAATGCCGCAGGCAGAGTATGGAGCGGCGCTACAACTGCCGGAGGCGCGGCCCAAGGCGGCGGAGCGGAAGTTTGTGAGTCCGGCGGTGGAAGAGACTATCGCCGCGACGCAGAAGAAGATTGCCGATCGGGATCTGGCGGTGCTGTTTGCGAATTGCTATCCGAATACGCTGGATACCACGGTTTCGCCAGGGACATTTGAGGGCAAGCCGGACACGTTTGTGGTGACGGGCGACATTGATGCGATGTGGTTGCGGGATTCGTCGGCGCAGGTGTGGCCGTATCTGCCGCTGCTGAAGCGTGATGCGAAGCTGAAGGAGCTTGTTGAGGGCGTGATTCGCAGGCAAGGGCGGATGATACGGCTCGATCCGTATGCGAATGCGTTTTTGCGCGAACCGGGCGACAAGCCGCTGAGCTGGGCGGTGGATGACAAGACGAAGCATGTGCCGGGAGTGGGCGAGCGGAAGTGGGAGATTGATTCGCTGTGCTATCCAATACGGCTGGCGCATGGGTACTGGAAGGAGACGGGAACGGCGGAGCCGTTTGACGCGGCGTGGAAGGATACGGCGTGGACGATTGTGCGGACGTTTCGCGAGCAGCAGCGGAAGCATGGGCCGGGGCCGTATTCATTTCAGAGGTCGAGCCCGATCCCGACGGACACGGTGCCGCTGAGTGGATTTGGCAATCCTGCGAAGCCGGTGGGGATGATCTATTCGATGTTCAGACCGTCGGATGATGCGTGCATTTATCCGCTGTTTGTGCCGGCGAATCTGTTTGCAGTGCATAGCTTGCGGCAGTTGCAGGAGTTGGCGAAGGGTCCGCTGGGAGATGTGAAGCTGGCGGCGGAGTGCGATGCGCTCGCGACGGAGGTGGCGCGGGCTACGGCGCAGCATGGGCTGGCGCTACATGACACGCTGGGCGCGATCTGGGCATATGAAGTGGATGGATACGGCAATGTGCTGAAGATGGATGACGCGAATGCTCCGGGACTGTTGAGCCTGGCGTATCTGGGAAGCTGCGCGCCGATCGATCCGCTGTATCTGAAGACGCGGAAGTTTGTGTTGAGCGGAGATAATCCGTACTTCTTTAAGGGAACGGCCGCAGAGGGAGTGGGTGGTCCGCATATTGGGCTGGGGTTTGTGTGGCCGATGTCGATCATGATGCGAGCGCTTACGTCGCTTGACGATGCGGAGATCAAGCAGTGTTTGCGATGGCTGCGGGATACTACGGCGGGGACAGGGCTGATGCATGAGTCGTTTCAGTGCAACGATCCGAAGAACTTTACGCGGGCTTGGTTTGCGTGGGCGAATACGCTGTTTGGGGAGCTGATTTTGAAGGTGGCTAAGGAGCGGCCTGGGTTGTTGGCGTAGCGGCTGGACTGTGACGGTGAAGGTTTTGGCAACGGCCACTCATCTTGCCAAAACGCGGAATGAATAGGTGCCCGTGTTGTGGGGATGCGAGCGAAAAGCAGATCCCCTTCGGGGATGACAGATAGAGAAGCAGGAACAAAAACAGATCCTTCGCTACGCTCAGGATGACAACAATGTTCTCTCCAGAAACTTTATTGGCAATGCGTGCAAGGCAAGCTATTTCGCAGAGTTGCGAACGCGGTAGAGGATGGCTTGGGAGGTGACGGCGCCGCAGCAGACGAAGCTAGCGATCATGCCTAGAGTGAGGGAGCGGTCTTGCTGGTAGATGCCGTGGACGATGCCGACGAGTTGGAGCAGGTTGAATCCGCCGAAGGTGACAAGTGAGACGCCTTCGGCGGATTTTTTGCGCCAGAGGGCGATGGCCTGCGGGACGAAGAGGAGTCCGTTGACGACGAGGCCGAGGCCAAAGAGGACGGCGATGATTTCTTTCATGTTTAGCAGGTTAGCGGGTTCGTGAACCGGCGAACAGACGAATGCTGTGTCCATTGGCGGACGGAGGGGCTGGCTGTGATAGATTGCGGGCTTATGAGGCGATTGGACTGGGTTCGAGTAGTGGTGGTGGGTTTGTTGTTGGCTCTGGTGTCCGGAGTTGCGATTGCGCCAGAGATGGCGGTCGCTGCGACCAGGACGCGGCATGCGAAACCGGCTGCGAAGAAGAGCGATGCGGCGAGCCAGCAGCAACAGGCTCAGGATCAGTCGCAAAATGCGGATCAGGCGAAGGATACGAGCGGGCAGACGTTCATTACGTATTCGCAGAAAGAGAAGGACCCCTGGGATAAGGCGGGGGTAGTCGCGGAGTATCTGGCGGCGCTGGCGGGGCTGGGCGTCGTGGTGGTGGGTGCGCTGCTGCTGACGCGGATCAGCAAACAGACGGAGGCGGCTGCCGAGGCTGCGAGTGCGGCGCAGTTGCATGCCGAGTCGCTGGCGGCGACGGAGCGGGCGTGGCTGCTGATTGGTCCAGCGCGCGGGGAGCAGGACTGGTCGCGCGAGGGGGCGTTCCATTGGGTGATTCGGAATGTGGGGAAGACTCCGGCGCGGCTGATGGAGACGCAGGCGCGGTGCCAGGTGATGACGGCTGGCGCGGAGATTCCGGAGAGGCCGTTTTATGGCGATGCTGTGTTTCTGCATGACCGCATGCTGGCGCCGGGGGACGAGATACGGCTCTCGACATACTGGGGCGTAGAGACGGAACGGGGATACGAGCCGGTGGAGAATGCGGCAGCGATGCCGCGATTTGCATTGCTGGCGTATGGTTCGGTGACGTATCTGGATGTATTTGACCGCGAGCATGAGTCGCGCTTCTGCGAGGAGTATGTGTTTGATGGCGCGGGAGACAGGGTGTTGCGGTTTGCGCCGAGGCTGGACGCGTCGCCGGAATATACGATGCATCGATAGCTCAGACAGGCGTGGCGTGATGGTTTTCCGATAGGAAATGACCGTGTATGCGGGAACGAATCTGACGCAGCCGGAGCAAATGCCGTAAACTACCCGCCGATGAGACTCCTCAGACTTCTCTCTTCTCTGCTTGTATTTGTTGCCGTTTTTGATGTGGCTGTTTTCTCTGCTGGTGCGCAGGCACCAATGCCGCGGCCTGTGTTTGAACCTGTGGCGGCGTTTCCTTTGACGCAGGATGGGCTGGTGATTTCACGGCCTGCTGAGCCGGCGCAACCCTTTACTGTGGCGGGTCCGCGTGGAGTGGTGGTTGGCACGCAAGAGGGGACGTTTGAGTCGTGGGTGCTGCCGGTGAAGCTGCTGAGCCACATCACGATTGAGGCGAATATCGAGGGGTATCCGGTGCCGATACCGGTGAACGATCATGCGGCGAATATCGAGGTTCGGCCCGATCACACGACGATCACTTATAGCCATCCGGGGTTTACGCTGCGGCAGATTATGTTTTCGCCGGCGGATGCTGGTGGGAGCAATGAGCCGTCGACTGGGCCGGTGGTGATGTTTCAGATCGATGCGCTGCATCCGACGGATTTTGTTTTCCGATTTACGCCGGAGATGCAATGGATGTGGCCGCGGCGGAATGATGGGATTCCGGGAGCGGACTGGGTCGCGAGTGTACCGCCTGTGCCGACAAATTCGACGGAAGAGCCTGCGGCAGTGACGCCGGGGTATTACGTGCTGCATATGGATTATCCGGACCTGGCTGGTGCGGTGACGATTCCGGGTGCGGTGCCGGGAGTGATGGCTCCGTACCAGGAGCGGCCGCAGGTGCATCCGCTGGAGCTGCGTCTGCACTACGATCCGAAGCGCGATGGGAATAAATTTTTTCCGCTGCTGATGGCGGTGGGGACAACGGCGAAGACGGCAAGCGAAGAAGCATTGGGCGAGGCGCTGAAGCGGCTGAACGACAATCTCGCTGCGGACTATGAGGCGGAGGCGAAGCACTATCGCGAGGTGCTGGCGAGCTCGACGAAGATTGACACGCCGGATAAGAAGTTGAATGAGGCATTTCAGTGGGCGGTGGTTTCGATTGAGCACTTGCGGACGCTGGAATATCCGGGATCGGCTTCGCCGCAGGGAGTAACGTCGCCGGAGATGGCGATGGTGGCGGGGTATTACCAGTCGGCGGATTCGGCCCGGCCGGGGTTTGGGTGGTTCTTTGGACGGGATGCGCTGTACACGCTGTATGCGGTGAATGGGTTTGGGGATTTTGCGCTGACGCGGTCAGAGCTGGAGTTTCTGATGCGGCGGCAGCGTGCGGATGGCAAGATCATGCACGAGTATTCGCAGACGGCGAATGACCCGACGGTGGACTGGAAGGCTTTTCCGTACATGTATGCTGCGGCGGATGCTACGCCGCTGTTTCTGATGACGGTGCGGGATTACTATCGCGCGTCGGGCGATCTGGATTTTCTGAAAGCGCATCGGGAGGCGATTGAGAAGGCGTGGGCGTTTGAGACGGATGCGGCGCATGACACGGACCACGACGGAATCTACGACAACAGCCAGGGAACGGGCTGGGTCGAGAGCTGGCCCGGCGCGATGCCGCACCAGGAGGTGTATCTGGCGTTGCTGGATGAGCAGGCCAGCCGGGCTTTTGGGGTGATGGAGACGGCGCTTGGGGATTCGACGAAGGCGGATGCGGCACAAGCGAGAGCGAAGCAGATTTCGGAGACGATTGAGAGGGAATACTACGACGCGCAGAAGGGATGCTATGCGTTTGCTACGAATCCGGCGGGCCAGCCCAATAGTCCTGCGGATCATACGCGGACGGTGTATCCGGCGATTGCGTATTGGGATGATGGAGCGGCGTTGGCGCATCCGGAGGCGTGTTTATCGGAATGGGCAGCACCGGCGATCGACACGGATTGGGGAACGCGCGATGTGGCTGACGATGAGCCTTACTACGACGGCATGAGCTATCACCAGGGATCGGTGTGGCCGCTGTTTACGGGGTGGGCGGCGCTGGCGGAGTATCGCGCGGGACAGCCGCTGGCTGGTGAGCAGTTGCTGATGCAGAATGTGGATTTGACATGGGCGCAGGATCCGGGCGCGGTGACGGAGCTGCTGTCGGGCGATTACTTCATTCCGTTTGGGAGGAGCACGAGCCATCAGTTGTGGTCTAGCGCGATGGTGATTACGCCGATACTGCGGGGGTTGTTTGGGATTGAGCTGGATGCGGCGGCTAATGTGGTGACGGTGAATCCGCATTTGCCGGCTTGGTGGGCGCATGCTGCGGTTTCGAATCTGCATTTGGGGAACAAGGTGGTTGATTTGAGTTTTGATCAGGCGAACGACATCGACCGTCCTAACTCTCAGGATCGCGCGAACGCTCTGCTGACCGTATCTGTGTATGCGCCGGAAGGCGGTCGCAGTGAGCTTGCCAAGATCAAGTTGCGCAGCGATATTCCGGGTGTCCGAGGGGCCGGAGCGGGTACTCATCGGAACTCGATGGCGACGGGAGAGCGGCTGCAATTTCCTGCCCCTGCCGTTGAACCGATTTTGCCGGAACACAGTTTGCCGGTTCCTGGTTCGCGGACCGCTCAGCTCAAGGTTCTGTCGGAGCATTACGAGGAGAACGAGTTGACACTGGAGTTCTCCGGCACGCCCGACAGTTCAGCGATTCTTTATCTGAGACAGAACGGGCCGTATCGACGGATACAGATCAAGGGCGACCCGGAGAATCGGGGCGAGGCGGCAAAGCTGCTCCGGTCCGACGATGATTTGCCAAGCAATACATCGGCTTCGGACCCACGATTGCAGTTGTGGTTCCTCCAGCTTCATTTCCCCAGAGGTGATGGTTGGCAGACTATGAAAGTTACGCTGACCTGGTAGGAGCGTGTATCCCGCGTTGTTGAGCGCGATCCGGGGCTAAAGCCCCTGCTTTTGTGGATGGCTAATTCAGGGGTATGAATGCCCCTGCTCCGTCCGGTTCGCGCATTCGCGCGAATGCAAAAAACAATGTGATGACATCCCGGAGACAACATGCTTGGCGCTCCGCAGTAGCCTGAGCCTGCGATTGCTTTCGCGATCCGAGCCAAGATGTCCTCCTCACGTCACATCAAGAGCCTGCAGGCTGCGCGGGGAATTGCAGCGATTCTCGTAGTCATCTGCCATGCCGCGGCCTTTGTTGGAGAGGAGCCATCTCTCTGGCACCGATACTCTCTCTTTCTGTGGCTGCGAGGGACGGCGCTGGGGGTTCAGCTTTTCTTTGTGCTGAGCGGCATTGTGCTGTACACGGCGCATCGAGACGATATAAGGCGGCAGCGCAATGGAGCGGCCTTTTACTGGAAGCGCTTTCGCCGCATTTATCCGCTGTATTGGATCTTCCTGCTACCCACGCTGTGGAAGCACTCGGTTTCATTCACAGGCGATCTTGCTTACATGCGTGATCCGTGGGTGATTGCGTCGAGCGTGCTGCTGGTGCATCTGTTTTCGTGGCAGTCGATCATGGTGGTTTCGTGGTCGCTCTTCGATGAGATTCTCTTTTATCTGCTCTTTTCTGTGCTGCTCTTTCACAGGCGCGCTGGTGCGATTCTGCTATCGCTTTGGTTCCTGGGAGCGCTTTTCTTTCTGAATCCAACGGAGATGTACTGGGCGACAATCTTTTCTCCGAATCATCTCCTGTTTGGAATGGGCATTGCTGTGGCATGGGCGCTTGAACAGGGTTGGCATGTGCGGCCACGGCTGTTTTTCTGGTTAGGATCACTTGTCTTTGTTGCTTGTATGGCTCTTGATGGTTGGTGGACGCGCGGGATGGCGGTTCGCCTGGTGGCAGGTGTTGGGGCGACGGGAATTTTGTATGGAGCGGCCGTGCTGGAGCGAGATGAGAAATGGAAAGTTGCGGGCTGGCTGACGTTTTTAGGCGATGCCTCTTACTCGATCTATCTGGCGCATTTCATGGTTGTCTCGGTGGTAGCACGTTTCTGTTATGCGCATTGGGGGAGATTGCCTGTTCCTATAGGAGTCTGGTTGGTGGTGTTGATTGGCTGTGGTGTTGCCGTTGGAATCGGAGTGTATCTCGCGATCGAGCGGCCTCTGCTTGCGCTGCTGGGCAAACGCAAGCAGCGATCTCTTTCTTTGGTTTCACTGTCGTAGTTTTACTAGCTCGATTTTGACGATGGAGTAGATGCTGCGGGCGTGCATTTTGTCGGCAGGGCTGACGATGCGGAAGGGTTGTTGCGGGCCGGGGAGTGGGGCGTTGTCAGCCCGGTCGGCGACGAGGACCTTTTCACCGGCGAAGGCGGGGTCGATTTCGGCAGGTGCGAAGAGGACCTGATAGCCGTCGCGGGCGGTGATGAGGATGTAGCTGGCCATGCCTTTGCCGGTCATGCCGCGGCCAAATTGCCAGCCTGCTTTGATGAGCAGGTCGTAGAGCAGGACGCCCTGGTAGGTGGTGGTGTTGCCGTCGGAGCTGAGCGATGCGGTGGCGCGGGGCATGGCGTCGAGGTCGGCGGCGGTGAGCGAGAGGGTGGGTTTGCCGATAACTTCGACAGTGAGGGTGGGTGCGCTGGCTGCGGGTGCAGAACCTGCGGTTGTGGAGGCATCTGCCTGGGCACGGGCTGAGGTGGGCGCGGAGACAGCGAGAGCGAGAAGGCAAGCGGCGCTGAGATGGAGGATCGTTGCTGGCAGGGGCCTCATAGGCAACAATGTATCCGAACGGGATGTGGATGCTGGGCAAAATCCGTAGAAAATCGGTGGGGCCGATTAATCGAGAACCACGAGGTGGATCTGCCGTGACTGCGAGGAATACGGCGACGATGGCGCTGCGATTGCTGGTGGTGCAGATATTCGTGGTGCTCACCCTTTTCGCAAGATACGCGAAAAATGATGGGCACCACGAGGGTTGTGGTGATGCGAGCAAAATCGGATCCTTCGCTATGCTCAGGATGACAACCTGCTTCTTACAAAAACCTACTTCGCAGGACAGCCTGCTTCTGGTCAGAAGGGACTGTTGCTTACGAGGTCCATGAGTGCGTAAGTGGTGGCGAGGGCGTCGTCTGTGAAGGTTAGGTTTTGTGGGCGGTAAGCGTCCAGGTATTTGGCGCGGATGGAGACGCTGTTGGAGAGGTTGGAAGCTGAGGCAATGGGGCGATAGAAGGGGTTGCCGTCGACGGGTTTCCAGCTATCGGTGTAGGCGTCCATGGCGTATTCGGAGGCGAGTGTGCCGTATTTGGCTACGACGGCAGGATCGGCGGTTAGTCCGCAGGCGATGCCTTTGCCGAGCATGTAGCCCATGGTGATGTCGCAGAGGCGGGTGTTGTTATCAACGGGGCCGCCGGCCTGGTTGCCGCCGCCCACGTCACCGTGGCAGCCGGTGAACCAGATCTGCTCGAGAGTCTGGCCAGGGACGGGGGGATCGAGCGGAGTCCAGAGTGTGGCGGGGAATTGAGGTCTGTGCTCGTCGACTGCGAGGCAGTGAAAGGCGTTCTTGACGTCGGGGTGAAGGTTGGTGTCGAGGAAGCCGTACTTGTCGACATCGATTTTGCCGAAGATGGCTGGGATGCCGAGGGAACCGACGGTCTCGAAGGCACCGATCATAAAGATGCTGGCGGGGACGAGGTTGCATGCGCCTAGCGTGGCGAGGATGGCGGCGCGCTGTGCGGGGGTGCGATAGGCGGAGAAGACCTTGTCGACACAATCATCGGTGAAGGAACCGGAAGGAAGGCCGCAGTTGGCGATCATGCCGGCGACGCAGCGGGCAGTGTAGGCTCCGCGGGAGAAGCCGAAGAGATAGAGCTGGTCGCCAGGCGTGTAGGAGTGGGCGATGGCTTTGTAGCCGTCAGTAATTTTCTTGAAGATGGTCGTCGCAAAGGCGCCCTCGAGGATGCGATCAAGGCCGGTGGCGTCGGCGCCGATGCCGTCGTCGTAGATGATGTGCTGATCGGCAGATTCGACAAAGGCTTTGGAGAGACGGTAGATGTTGGTGTTGTCCAGCGGTCCCTGCCAGGTGCCGTCGCTGAGGTAGACGATTCGTTTGGGCATGGTCTTGCTCCTATCGATGCGGCTGGCGCAGGAGATTTGCCTCGGATGGAGGCTGCTTCTGCGCGGATACGCTCTTTAGTGATGTGAACCCAGAAGAAGTTTCGCAAGGAGGATACTCTGACGCGGGGCAATTGGCGATGGAGATTTCGTGCTTGACTCTGCAAATCGATTCAGGAAGGCTTGAGACCGGATCGATTGGAGAGGAATAGAGCGCAATGGGCGAGACGGCAGCAACACAGTAACCGGACCTGGGGCCACCCGCAGTGATCAGCGTGGATGCTTTCGCGCGATGGTGAAGCGATTTCGGGACTGAAGACACAAATGAAAGAATCGTCCGCGTTTTGAGCGGATTCGATTGACAAGGGGGCTGATTGTGGTGTCCCATGCGGGCATGCGAACGACGGTGGATTCCTGTGCGGCGGGTCACGGCGCGGGATGCAACTCCCTATGGATGACGCGAAGCCTGGCGGCGATGGTTAGCGCTGGCCTGTGCTTCGCGGCATGTGGATGTAACCAGAAAGCGATTACGCAGCAGGTGAAGGCGCTGGCGGATGCGACGCCTCCCGTGGTGACGCAGTCGCAGGCGGCGTACGACACCGCGAATTCAATTCACAACCAGCGCGAAGACTATGACGCGATCGATGCGTTCAACAATGGCGATTCGGCTTATTACGCAAAGGTGAAGCCGTTGTTGAGCGAGAGCCAGGTGGAGGTGCGCCTGGAGGTGCTGAAGGGTCTGCAGACGTATGTGAAAGAGCTCACTGCGATTTCAGATGGGCTGGATACGAAGGATCTGGATGCCTCGGCGAAGTCGATGGGCGGAAGCCTGACGGCGCTTGGAAACCAGCAGGGGCCGATTATCGAATCGGGATTGGGGCTGGCTACCTCAACGATTACGACTACGACCACGACTACGACCGTTTCCGGCGGGACGACGACGAGCGCCGTAAGCAGTTCGACTTCTCCTGCGCCGCCGATCACATCCACGATCTCTACGGGACTGACGAAGGGTGTGCAGGCGCTGGGGGAGTTTTTGACGTATCGCGTAGAGCAGAAAGAGCTGCCAGCAAAGGTCACGGCGATGGATGGTCCGATGAAGGATTTGTGCGGCAAGCTGGCAGCGGAAGCGGATTATCTTGCGGATGCTGAAGAGAAAGACCTGGACAGCCTGATTGTGCGGCAACGACAGTTTTTGACGAGCAGCGCGGTTATTGATCCAGCGGTGAAGCGGAATGAGATTGAGAAGATGCCGCAATGGCAGCGCCAGGAGACCGCAGGGCATGAGCAATTGATGAAGCTGAAGTCTGCGCTTGAAGACCTGTACATGAAGCATCACGCGCTGGCGGTGCAGCTGAGTGGGGGAAACCCCGGGAGCCTGAAAGAGACGCTGAGCAGTCTGGCTGAAGCAGGGTCGAGTCTGGCGAAGTAGCGAAGTGGACGCGCGCGGCGCGAGGAGGATTGCATTGAGCACGACACCGGTGAATCCAGGGGGTAGCGGCGCGGCGGCAGGCAATGTGGATGCGATTACGTATCCGCTGAGTCCCGCGGTGCGGAAAGCGTACGAGGATCTGTACGAGTCGACGAAGAAATCATTTGAGCAGACGAACGATACGCTGACGATCAAGGAGCTCGGAGATATCGAGCTCTGGATCGGCAATGTGTTGTCAGCGGATGATGAGGCTCGCATTGCGCAGGATGACGCGAGTTTTACTGCGTTGAAGAAAACTGTGGCAGATGCGAATGCCGGCCTGAAGAAGGTGCAGGGCGATATGGAGAATGTGGCGAAGAAGATTGGCGTTATTGCCAATGTGGTGGCGGGGATAACGGCGGTGCTGAGCTTCTTTCCTACGATTTAGGCATCAGAAAAAACATAAGCAAACCCCGCGGAGCTGATTGTCCGCGGGGCTTTTGTTTTGGGTGATAGCAACTATGCGCCGGCTTCGAGGACTTTGGGAACATCAATGCCAAGAGCTGTGGCGAGGTCGTGCTGGTGTTCCTGTTCTTGAGAGATGATGGTGCGAAGCTGTTCGGCGAGTGCGTAGTGGCCTAAGGCTTCGGCCTGTTTGACGCGCTGGCGATAGTTCTTGATGGTTTCGGTTTCGTTGTCGAGGTCGGCCTGGATCATCTCTTCGGCCTTGCTGGTGAGCTTGACTGGTTTGGGCGTAGCTGTTGGCATGCCGCCAAGGTAGTCGATTTGATCGGCAATGATCATGGCATGCTGCAGCTCCTGCGCGGCGTGAAGCTTGAGCTCGGCGGCGATGTTCATCCACTTGGCGCCGGAGAGGACATTGCTATAGACGGTATAGGCGATAATGGCCTGGTACTCGCGGGCGAGATCTTCGTTAAGGGCGTCGATGAGTTCTTTGATAGCGCTTTTGGAGTCGGAGCTCTGGTTGTCATGTGCGTATGCGCTCTTCTTATTTTCGTTAGTCATGTGTTTCTTTTTGCTCCCTCTCGCAATTCCTTGCGACTCGGGTTTGGATGCGGGGAGCGGTGCAGGTGTTGGCGACGGATTAGGTATCGAGCGGGATTTCTAAAGAACGCCGGGAACACACAGCGCATGTGCGGTGTCTATCTGAACAGATTTCATGCTGTTCGGGAGGGCCGTATGTTCGAGGATGCAACGTTCGAGTCCCGGGGAGTTGTTGCGACGCAGACGCGCAAATGGATTGTGTTTGCGCTGGCTTTTAATGCCTCGATTGTCGCAGTGCTAGTTGTGATGCCGTTGATCTATCCCGAGGGATTGCCGGGACAGATACTGCATCGCACGCTTGGCATCACGGTGCCTTCGGCTGCGCCTGCTGTGGTGTCGCGGCCAACGACGACGACAACGGTCGCGCGATTCAATCCATTGATCCCGCCGACGGATCTGACGAAGCTATCGAAGATCGATACGAGGCCGGACATCGCGACGACGATAGCTCCGGAGAGTGTGGGGATGCCGGATTCGGTGGTTGGCGGGGATAAGGCTGCGGTATCCGCTTTCCAGCCAAGTCCGCCGCCGGTGGTGAAGCAGCAGGCTACGCCGCAGAAGATCGCGGTTTCGCATCTGGAAGAGAGCAGTCTGGTGTACAAGGTGACGCCGCAGTATCCGGCAATTGCTAAGGCTACGCACACGGCGGGAACGGTGTCACTGGCGGCGACGATTTCGAAGATGGGGACGATTGAGAATCTGCGCGTGGTCAGCGGGTCTCCGCTGCTGCAGCAGGCGGCGCTGGATGCGGTGCGGCAGTGGAGGTATCGGCCGTATCTGCTGAATGGCCAGCCGGTGGAGGTGGAGACTACGGTGCAGGTGGTGTTCAAGCTGGGAGAGTAGAAGCGAGGAACCAGAGGCCAGGGAAAAACTACGGTTCGTGCTTTGCACGAAAAGAGTATGCGAATTGAGTGTTCGGGCCTGGGTTGTTTCCCACTCATTCGGCAACAAACGCCGAATAAATGGGGCACCCGGGTTGTGGTGGAGAAGCAGATTCTGGCTCAGCGCATGTGGTGGTTATTTGGTCAGGAAGCCTTCAGTCGTGAGCCATTCGGCGAAGCGGTCGATCCAGTTGTCGGTGGGGATGTGCTGGATGTGCATGCCGAAGCCGTGGCCGCCTTTGACGTACATGTGGAGCTCGGCGGACTTGTGGGCGGCGGTCCAGCGTTGATAGAGATCGATGCTTCTTGGGGCAAGTCCCAGATTGTCGTCCGTGGCGGCTGCGATGAACATGGGAGGCGCATCGGTTGGGACGGGAATGTCGGCCGGCAACCCACCGGAGTAGATGGGGGCGGCAAATGCGGGGCGGCCTTCAGGTCTGTAACGAAACGCCACTTCGGCTGCGACGGTGCCACCGGCGGAAAAGCCGATGATGCCGACACGATCGGTGGCGATGCCGTAATCGGAGGCATGCTGGCGGACGTAGGTGACGGCGGCGAGCCCATCGGCGACGGACTGGGGTACGACGGTCTTCATCATCTCTCCGAATTTTGCCTTGTCCTGATAGAGCGTGCCGAACTCGGCTGTTGCGTCCTCGCCGGTGTGGGCGAGGCGGTATTTGAGGACGAAGGCGGTCATGCCGCGCGCGGCGAGATAGCGCGCTACGTCAGTGCCTTCGCTGGAGATGGAGAGGGCCATGAAGCCTCCGCCGGGACATATGACGATGGCAGAGCCATTTTTTACATCCGGTGAGGGACGGAAGACGGTCAGCGTAGGTTGTGTGACGTTGGTGACGACTTCGGTATGCCAGACGTTGGAGTAGTACTCCTTTTCGGGATAGCTCGGTGGCGTTGCGGCGTCGGCTGGGTAGAGGTGGATCACATCCTGCGCGTAGACGGTCGCAGCCAGAGAAATGGCGAAAAGGATAAGACTGATGGGACGGATTTTCATGGCGGGGAAAGTCTAACAGGATACGGTGAATAGTGGGCAGTGTTCTCGCCTGTGGTGCGGGCTGTGGTGGTCACCCATTCATTCCGCAGAGAACGCGGAATGAATGGGTACCACGAGGCATCAGTTCCCATAAGTGTCGAGATTTTTTCAAGACAGGTCTTGCTTTGTTACAGGGGCGGCGCCAAGCCGGCCTCGGGTTACAGCGATCGTCATCGCAGCTACGCCGATCATGCTCAAGAGCACTATCTTGTCCACGTCGCGGCTGGGATTCAATGGGTGTCCTGCAAGTGCGGTGTAGAGCATGAAGGTACAGGTGTTGTAGAAGTAGTGCACAATTACAGGTCCCAGGATGCTCCGACCTGTCGCGAAGTACGCGAACGACGCGAAGATGGCTGCTGCGACCTCGAGAGCGAGGAAGTACCAGAAGGAGACGCTGTACAGGTGGATCAGCATGAGTGGGAGGTGCCAGGTGGCCCAGGCGACTCCGACCAGGATGGCGGCCACGACGTTTCCTGTCCGTGCTCCAACGCGGGGCAATAAATAGCCTCTCCAACCGAACTCTTCTTCCAGTGGTCCGCCAAGGATATTGGGCCAGACCCCTAACAGAGGGGCAAGAAAACTAAGCGTGATGACCTTGTGCCCTGGTGCAACGCAGATTGTGTAAGGAATGATCACGAAGGCGATTGTGATCAACGCCGGACCAGTAAACAGGTTAAGCCAACTCCGCGTCCGGATGGAGGGAAAGAAACGGCTCGGCATAGCCCAGCGGCCTTTTTCCATGCGGATGGCGATGAAGCTGGCAAGCATGGGACCGGTGGTTCCAAGGGAGACAAAGACCGGAATGGAAGCATCGAATCGGGTGAGATGAAGTCCTTTGGGGCCAAGAACAACCGGCAACCACAAGAACCACGCGATACCGTAAGCCAGACACACGAAAAGCCCGATCGTTTTTCGCGTCACCGATCCAACGTTGCTCGTTGGCATGGCTTGAGTCTAGTGGACTTGTCCGCTTAGCGTCAGTATAGGGAACGAGCTCAAATCTAAAGATTGCTCTGGAACCAATCCTGCATTGACAGACCTGCGCTGGAAATGACGAGGAGCGGAAAGTATGGAAAGCGAAAATGCCGACTTTCTAGCCTTTCCTCTCCTCTTGGAAATCCCTTCGGGGATGCAGACAGAAAAGCAGCGGTGGTGCGGGCCGTTCTGTCATCCACTCCTGTTTATGGTGGTGCGAGCGAGAAGCAGATCCTTCGCTACGCTCAGGATGACAAGCCACGTTTCAGAATGACGACCGGGTTGTATCAGCGGCCGCAGTTATGGGGGATCAGATCTATGGAGCGAATGGTCAGCGGCAGTGTTGTGCCTTTGACGAAGGGCTCGGGTGGAGTGATTTCGAGAGTGTGGTCTTCGCCGATGATGATGTTCTGTTGCGCGCCATCTTTTAGCGTGACGGTGCGCGCGTCGCCATTGCTGACGAGCGCGACGCGGCCTTCGCCATCGGCGTGGAAGGTGAGGGCGGCGCATCCTGATTGCACTGCCCAGCGGAGCTTGTAGAGGGTTTTTGGAACTTCGTAGCCCTGGCCGTTGTAGTTGTAGAACTTTTCGGCATCGGCGACCTGCAAGGTGCCCGGGCCGGCGGGCGCCAGTACCTCATCGATTTTGAGTGCTCCGCGATATTGCAGTTTGATCACGGGCATCGTGCCGGAGACTGCGTCAGAGGGCAGCTCTACGATGGCGTCTCCTTTGCTGGAATGTATGACGAGTGGTTTGCCGGAGGCGAGCACGGTGGCGGACTGCCACTGGTTGTGACCGGCGCGGTGCAGACGCAGTGTGTGGTCTGAGGGCTCGGATTTCACGAAGAGATACAGGGAGTTACCCTTGAGCGTGGCATAGCCGAAGTCGAGCTTGGCGAAGGGCGAGGCTTTGGTGCCGTAGATGGCCTCGGCATTTGGCTTGAGCCATGCGCCGATGCCGCGCAGGACGTCGGCTTCATAAGGAACGACGGAGCCATCGCCTTCAGGGCCGATGTTGAGGATGTAGTTGCCGCCGCGACTGACTACCTGCACAAGGCGCGTGATGTTTTCGTCGATCTTGCCCTGCAGGTTGTCGCGTTTTTGCCAGGAGCGGTAGCCCCATGTCTGCGGAAAGATGGATGCGGGAGTTTGCCAGGGCTCGTCGATGCCGTAGGCGGGGACTTCGTTGTCGCCCATGACGGTGAAATCGCCCTCGTAGTTCCAGACGCGGCCGCTGACCATGGTTTGCGGCTGGAGCTTATGCACGGTGGTTGCGAAGAGCTTGCTTTGCTCGGGTGTGGGCTTGCCCATGTCAAACCAGATTTCGGTGATGGGGCCATAGTTGGAGAGAAGTTCGCGCAGTTGTGCGGCGTTGAAGCGGGCGTGCTCGTCGCTGATGGGATTGCTGTTGCCCTCGATGTAATGATCGAAGCCGGGCTGATGCCAGTCGATAGTGGAATAGTAGACGCCGAAGGCGATGCCGCCACGCTTGCAGGCTTCAGCTAACTCCTTCACGACGTCGCGATGGTAGGGTGTGGCGTCGACGATGTTGTACTTCGACTGCGCAGTGTGAAACATGTTGAAGCCATCGTGATGCTTCGAAGTGATGACGATGTAGCGCATGCCCGCAGCTTTGGCGAGCGCGACAATGGTGTCGGGGTCCCAGTTGGTTGGGTTGAAGGTCTTTGCCGTGGCAGCGTATTCGTCGAGCGGGATAGGCGCATTGGCCATTATCTGCTCGCTGTAGCCGTTGTCGATCTGCTTGCCCTGCCACATGCCGCCGAGCTGCGAGTAGAGACCGAAGTGGATGAACATGCCGAATCTGCGGTTTTGCCATTGCTCTACGGTGGCGGCGCTGGGGCGCGGCTCGGAGAGCGGCAATGGCTTGTCCTGAACTTGTTGCGCGAGGGCGGGTTGAGCGAGCGAGAGCGCGACTACTGCGGCGGAAAGGAGCTTCATAGGGCGGATTGTATCAACGTGAGGAGTGTGCGGGTTGGGATGGGTTAGTGGATGGTGTGCGTGTGAGTGTGAAAGGCCCGGGGCTGAAGCCCCGTTTGTGCTGGCCTTACGATTCAATGGCATAAATACCACTGCTCTCTCCGGTTCGTGTGTTGCGCAAATGGGTTTGCGAGGTTGGTGCATGGCCTGGGGTCGTTTCCCATTCATTCCACAGAAAGGGTGAAATGAATGGGTGCCCGGCGATGGCCCAACCTTAACTGCGATAGCTGACGTATCTGGAGTTTATTGCAAGGGAATGGCGTTACAATGCGTGAGCTATGCAAAGGCTTATCTTTCTTGCGGCGTGTTGGATTGTGTCTATGTTGCCGGTGTTCGGGCAGGGCAGTTCGGCAGCTGATGCGCAGTCTCCTGGCGCGGTTAGCGCAGGCGACAAAGCTCCGAGTTATGAGGTTGTTTCGATCAAGCCGCATAAGCCCGGAGAGGCTGGCAGCGGAATGAGGACTCTGCCCGATGGCATGGAATGGTGGAATATAAGCATGTACTCGTTGGTTCAAGCGGCGTACGACATTGAAATGGAGGATCAGATCTCGGGGTTGCCTGGCTGGGCGAAGTCAGAGACCTATGACATTGTGGCGAAGGTGGATGCACAGACGGTTGAGCGATGGAAGCATCTCTCTGAGAAGCAGCAATGGGCAGAAGAGGAGCCGATGATCCGGTCGATTCTGGAGGAGCGGTGCCAGTTCAAGGCACATGAAGAGACGAGAGAGTTGCCTGTCTATGATCTTGTGATCGCCAAGGGCGGGCTGAAGATGAAAGAAGCGGTCGCGAGTGAAAACGCCTCCGAGTCGATGTACCGCGGAAGGTTGGTGGCGAAAGGCATGCAGGTGGATGCCATCGTGACTGGATTTACGAATTCCGTGGGGCGTCTGATTGTGGACAAGACAGGGCTTGGCGAGAAGAAGTTCGACTTCGAGCTGAGGTGGACGCCTGACGGTCAACAAGCGGCAGATGATTCCGCGGATGCACCGCAACTCTCTACCGCGCTGAAAGAGCAGCTTGGGCTGAAGCTGGTGCCGGCGAAAGGTCCGGTGCCGGTTGTGGTGATTGAGCATATGGATCGTCCTTCGCCGAACTAAGGTGACGATGTGCGATCTGGAGTGAATGGGGCGTCCTGTGCTGCCTGGCTCAGTGCAAGATGGCGGCGAGTTCTTGCGGCTGATGGAGTGCGGTGTATTCCTGCTGCAAATCGATGCGAATCTCCTGGAGAGCATCCGTGGGCGGAGTAGGCTGAGCCTTGAGATTCTGATATGCAAGTACAGACTCTTGTGCTGCTTCTTTGTAGCGATCCTGTTGCAGGAGCAGACGGCCAAGCTTGCCGTGGGTGGTGCCGATGTATTTGTGATTCGCAGGCAACGTATCGGCATACATGGCGAGAGCTTCACGATAGTGCCGCTCGGCGGAAGCGTACTGCTTTTGCGCGGCCTCGGCTGAAGCGAGATTTCCGAGAGCGACGCCGATGTAATAGTGCTTGCCGTTGTATACGGTGCGATAGATGTCGGCCATGCGTTGGAAATCGGCGCGGGCCTCGTCGAAGTTGCCAGTCCTCTGCGCGGCGTGACCCAGATCGTTGAGGGTGGATGCGACGCGTGGATGCACGAGACCATAGGCTTTTTCTTCAATGGAGAGTGCGGACTTGAGAAGGGTGACGGCGTCGGCTGGGCGGCTCTCTGCGTTGAGAGCTCGTGCGAGAAGCGTCATGGCGGAGGCGGTCTCAGGATGATCGTTGCCGTAGAAGGAGCGCTCGATGTCGAGAGCCTGGCGGTCGTATTTTTCGGCCTCGGTGAAGTGTCCCCACTCGTACTGGACAGCGCCGAGGTTGATGAGGTCGTCGGCTAGTTGGGGGTTGCGGTCGCCGTAGAGGCGGCGGTCGATGGCCAGGACGCGTTGATTGAGGCTGTTGGCGATGTCGAGATGGCCAGAGTAGAACTGGCAGTTGGCGAGTTCGGTAAGACTGGCGGAGAGATCGGTTTCAACGCCACCGGGAGCGGACTGGAGAGCGACAGCTTGTTGCAGGATTGGGATAGCTTCGGAGTATTTGCCTTGATCTTCAAGAACCATGCCGAGGACGGAGATGGCTTTGGCACGCGCGGGGTGTGAGGGTGGAAGCTGTTTGTTGTCGATGGCGAGGGCCTGGCGCGCGAGCTGTTCCGCTTCATCGAAGCGCGCCTGATCCATGCGCAGTTTGCTGATATCGAGGAGGGCTTCGGCAGCCTCGGGGCTGTCGGGACCATTGAGTTTTGTGCGCAGGGCCAGGGACGAATGCAGGAGCTGGTCGGCTTTGTCGTATTTGCCGAGGTGATCTTCGACGGTGCCGAGGGTTTCGAAGAGTTCAGCCTGAGTGCGCGGGGCGGTACTTAAGGCATTGGCTTCGACGGCGCCACGATCGACTAGCTGGACGACGCGAAGATCACCGGGGGGGCCGGTATCTTCATTGCCGCCATCGAAGAGATTGACGAGAAAGCTTTGGACTCGCGCGGTGCGTGCTGCTTCTGCGAGAGCGGCATCGCGGGCGCGGGCGATACGCAGGGTTGACCAGGTGATAAGCGCGGCGATGAAGACAAGAACACCGGTAGCAAAGGCGACGGCTCGACGGTTGCGGCGGACGAAGGTGCTGGCGCGATACCAGAGACTGTCGCGGCGCACGTCAAGTGGTTCGCTGGAGAGATAGTGATCTATGTCGCGAATAAGAGCGTCTACGGTGCGGTAGCGGCGCTGCTGATCCTTGTGCAGCGCAGCAAGACAGAGAACGTCGAGGTCGGCCCATTCGCGGCGGCTGGCCACAAGAGCTGGCTTGTCCGCCATGCGATTGCGAGCTACCAGGGCAGATGGTTTCGGCGTGTCGTGATCGAGCAGGAGCGTGGCGGATTCACCAGGTGTCAGGTTGGAGAGATCGTACGGTAGTGAGCTGGTGAGCAGTTCGAAGAGAATGATGCCGAGTGAATAGACATCTGCCTGCACGGAGACTGCTTCGCCACGAATCTGCTCGGGTGAGGCGTATGCGGGCGTCAACATGCGCAGGCTGGTCACGGTTTGCGAGGCTGGTGTTTCCAGAGTTTCGAGATGCTTGGCGATGCCGAAGTCGAGCAGGCGAATGGAACCGTCGTCTTTGACGTAGATGTTGGAGGGTTTGAGATCGCGGTGGATGACGGCTTGTTGATGCGCATACTGCACAGCGTCGCAGACGGTGCGGAAGAGCTGCAGGCGGCGCGTGATGGAGCAGTTGTGTTTGGCGCACCATGCGGTGAGCGAGATGCCCTGAACGTACTCCATTGCGAACCAGGGCGTGCCGTCAGAAAGCGTATCGGCGTCGTAGAGATGGGCGATGGAGGGATAGTTGAGTTGGGCGAGTGTTCGCTGTTCGCTGAGGAAGCGCTCGCGGCGCGAGGGACTTAGCCAGGCGTCGCGCAAGACCTTGATGGCGACGTGGCCGCCGAGGTCTTTGCGCTGGGCAAGATAGACGACGGCCATGCCTCCCTCGCCGAGCAAGTGAACGGTGGTGTAAGGGCCGAAGGTGCGAGAGATGTGCTGGGTTGCGGATGGCTCTTCGATGACTCCGGCGGCTACGCGAGCGAGGTCGTTGTCGAGGAAGGTGCCTTCAGCATCGGCGGCGAGCATGGCGTGGAGCTCGGCGAGCATGGTGGCATCATCGGTGCAGGCATGGCGTAGAAATGCGTCGCGCTCAAGCTCGGGCAGGTCGAGCGCCTGGTGAAAGAGGGTTTGGATTTTTTCCCAGGTTGCTGTGTCCATGAGCACCCTCCGCTCTAGTCAGCCTGGCGCAATGCAGAGCCGAGCCATGCTTTGGCGGCTCGCCAGTCGCGCTGGACGGTGGCTTCGGAGATGTCGAGAACCTGTGCGATTTGGGTGGCGTCCATGCCGGCGAAGAAACGGCACTCGACGACCATGGCCTGACGCGGGCTGAGTTCGGTGAGCTTGTCGAGAGCGGCGTCGATGGCGAGGAGTTCGCCGGCGCGTGCAGGGCCATGCTGGATGGCTTCATCGAAGGTGACGAAAGCAAAATCGCCGCCGCGTTTGTTGGCGTGCTTGCGGCGTGCGGCCTCGATGAGCAACTGGCGCATGGCGCGGCCGGCGATGCGCTTGAAGTGAAGCTTCGACTGATACGCGAAGTCAGGCGAGTGCGAGAGCTTGATCCATGCTTCGTTGACGAGCGTGGTGGCGCTGACGGTGGCGTTCGAGTCAGTGCGGCGAATGGCGGAGGCGAGACGGCGCAGCTCTTCATACGCCGCGCTGAAGAGGTCGTCGAGCGCGTGACGCGGCATCGCCGGATGTATGGGCTCGCGAGACGGATCGAAAAATATTTCAGATTTTTCCTGCTGCATGACCAGTTTCCCCCCGAAATTGCGCTCTAGATGGCAGAGAAAGCTGCGGTAAGGCCGCAGGAACGCTCTTGCAAGAAAGACATTGTGGGGGAACAGAATTGGCTGATTCGTTCTTGGCGCGATGGTAGCACTTGCGGGAAGCGGTAACAACCCGAAACCGAAGGGAAATTCAAACGGGTTGCGAGGAGGGTGAGATGAGCAAGCGAGGAAAGATCTTGCGCGATCCGACCAACGGGCCGGGTCTGGTGATTGTGGACGGACAACAGTACACGTTTCCGATGGAAGGCGTGTGGAGATCGGCGACGCTGCCGCAGCCGGGCACGGTAGTGGACGTGGATTTCAGCGCGGATGGCATGGTGTTTTCAGTGACGGCTGTCTCCGAGTCGCAGCTTGCGAAGGAACAAACCGAACGCGCGATGGCGTTGGCGAAGGAAAAGGGATCTGCATTCGCATCGACGGCAGTGGCGAAGTTTGGTATGCCGACGCTGATTGCGACGGCTGTGCTGATTGTCGGGTGGTTCTTCCTGGCGACTATAACGGTCGATGGCGGATTTGTCGGCAAGTTCAGCTTTACGTTCTGGCATTTGCTGGGGCTGCTGAACGCTTCGAATGTGATTGAGGCGATGCAGCAGATGTCGACCCATGGAAGCGCTGGGTTTTATGGATTTCTCGGGATCGTGGCTCTGGCCGGACCGTTTGTCGGCGCGCTGTGGAAGGATAAGCGTGCTGCGCTGGGCGGACTGCTGCCGCTGGTGTTCATGGTGTTGGTGGCTTTACTGGCTATGCATGGCTTGGGCTCGGCAGCGGATGGCGCGCCGGCGGAAGTAGCCGAAGAGATGCGCAAAGAAGTGATGAAGCAGATCTCGGTAGGCGCGGGAGCCTGGGTGTCGTTGCTGGCTGCGGCTTATCTGGGGTTCGCTTCGCTGAAGAAGTTCCTCGTTGCGAAGGCGACGGCATAACGATCAGAAAATACGCGTAGAACTCGCCGGGCATGCGATGCAACCATGCCTGGCGAATTTGCGCGTGCGGCGTGCATCGCTTTTTTCGCGAAGCCCGAGCGTTCCCTTATCGACGCTCTCCCGGTATCCTCAGGTATGCCTCATGTTCATTGTGCCAAGCTTCTGGCTTTGTTTGTCTGTGTCGCCGCCCTCACTTTCGCCGCCTTCGCTCAGGAAGATGAGCGTCCCTCCGAAGCCAGCAAAGATACCGGCAAAGTAGCCGCCAAATCAGCCTGGATCACGCTCACGCCCGACCAGCGCACGCAGGTCTTTGCCTTCGCGGGCCCATACAAGGACTACATGCGCCATGCCAAGTCTGCCTCGCTGTCTGACCAGGAGCTGGTGCGGCTTGCGCATGAAGCGGGCTTTCAGGATTTCACCTCGTCGTCTCAGGTGAAACCGGGCGCGCGGCTCGTTGTGAACAATCGCGGCCGTGCCGTGTTGTTCGCGATTATTGGTTCGGACCCTATTATCAGCGGCTCGCGGATGGTGGCTGCGCATGAGGATTCGCCGCATATCAATCTCAAGGCGCGGCCTGTGATCGACGCACCTGGCTCAGTTGCACTGCTGAAGACGATTCCCTATGGAGGCATCAAGCGATATCAGTGGTCCAATCTGCCGATGGCGCTGGTGGGTCATATAGACACGGTGGATGGACGACATGTCGAGGTCAATATCGGTTTTACGCCGGGTGACCCTGTCTTTGTGATTCCTGATGCCGCACCGCACTCGGATAAGCTGCTGCGCAACCGCACGTATACGGAAGTCTTCTCGGGTGAAGAGATGAACCCGGTTGTCGGCTCAATCCCCGGAGTGCACGATACGGTGGCAGCTGAGGTAATGTCCGAGCTTCGGCGGCGGTTTCAGATTCGCGATGAGGATCTGGTGGCGGCGGAGCTTGAGCTTGTGCCTGCAACGCAGCCAGCCGACGTGGGCGTCGACGGCGGGTTGACGGGATCGTGGGGACAGGACGATAAGCTTTCGTCTTACGACGCTTCTCGCGCGCTGTTTGATGTGAAGGGGACGCCGCGGAAGACGGCCTTCACCTACATCAGCAACTTCGAAGAGGTGGGTAGCGTAAACAATACGGGCGCCGGCTCCGACTTCATTGATACGGCTTTTACCGAACTCATCGATGCGCAGACCCAGGCTGCTTCTTCAAAGCCAGCGACTGCGCTGGATTTGCGCACCGCTTTCGCGAATACCAAGGTGTTGTCGGCGGATTGCAATGATGGCGTCAATCCGCTTTTTCCGGGCAACTCCGAGAATTCGAACTCAGCTATTGTCGGGTATGGTGTCGCCGTGAAGATGTATGGCGCGGGGTTCAACCCGAATTCAGAGTTCACTGCACAGGTCCTGCATATTCTTGACAGCAATCACATTGCCTGGCAGACGCAGACGCCGAAGGTGGATGTCGGCGGTGGCGGCACAATTGGCGGATTCCTGTCACGGCGCAATATGGAGGTGCTGGATGTGGGGATTCCGTTGCTCTCGATGCACGCGACATACGAGATGTCGAGCAAGGTGGATCTGTGGTCGCTGTACCGGTTTATGCAGGCGTTTTACATGAGCCATTAGCAGTGTCGTGGTTCCCCGTCTCAAAAGCGAGACCGGGGAACCCGCGCACCCGCGGAATGGATGAGACACCTGGAGTTGTGGTGATGCGTGCTGGAAGCAGATCCTTCGCTACGCTCAGGATGACAAATCTCTATGCCATCGAGAGTGATGTAAGATTTGCCACTATTTGACTTTGGCTACTACGAAGCCAAAAGGCTCCAGAGTGACTTTGTTGAGGTCGAGGGTTTCGGTGGCGAGGCCGTGTGGGCCCAGTGGGCTGCGATAGAGGACTTCAGCTGTGGAGCCCGCTTCTTTGGCGTCGATGGTGTGTTTCTGGGCGCTCATGTTGAGGGCGATCAGGATGGTTTCGTCCTGGCTCTTGCGGAGGTAGCTGAAGACGTGCTGATTGTTTTCGTCGATGGCCTGGTATTCGCCTGTGCGCAGGGCCGGCTCGGATTTTCTTAGAGCGAGCAGGCGCTTGTAGGTGTTGTAGATGGAGTCGGGATTTTTAGACTCAGTTTCTACGTTGTAGGCGCCGGCGCTGGGCGGGATGGGGAGCCAGGGCTTTGGGTTGGTGGTGAAGCCGGATTGCGGGCCGGGCGTCCACTGCATGGGGGTGCGCTCGCCGTCGCGGCCTTTTTCTTTGGGCCAGCCGAGTTTGCCGATGGGGTCGTGGACGTCTTCGATGCGGGCGGGGTCGGTGGTGCGCATGCCGATCTCTTCGCCGTAGTACATCTGCGGGGTGCCGCGGGTGGTGAGGAGCAGGGCGGCCATGAGTCTGGCGATCTGATCGTTATGGACGCCGTCGCCGTAGCGGTCCCACTGGCGGCGCTGGTCGTGGTTGGAGAAGAAGTATTCAGGCTGGCCGTGGGCGGTGTTGGATTCGATCTGGTTGAAGAGCTCGCGGAATTTTGGGGCGGAGAGCTCGTTCAGGTCGGCGATCTGGAAGTCCATCGGGAGCTGAACTTCGTCGCCGTTGCCGTACATCTTAGTGAGCTGGGTGATGTTGGGCTCGTCGGCTTCGGTGACGAGGACAGGGTCGCCGGGATAGGCGTTGACGACGTTGCGGACTTCGCGGAGGACGTCGTGGACTTCGGGGAGATCGTCGGTGTATTTGTGCTGGATGTTGCGGTCGCCGTAGGCGTTGTAGCCAGGCAGATAGGGATCGTCGCGCAGCTCGGGGTCTTCAAAGAGGCGGCTGACGGCGTCGATGCGGAAGCCGGCTACGCCTTTGTCCATCCAGAAGCGAAGGACGTCGTACATGGCTTTGCGGACCTGGGGATTACGCCAGTTGAGGTCGGGCTGCTGGACGTAGAAGTAGTGGTAGTAGTACTGCTGGGTTTTCTCGTCCCATGTCCATGCGGAGCCGCCGAACCAGGACTGCCAGTTGTTGGGAGGGTGGCGCTTGCCGTCGGGGCCGATTTTGGCGTCGCGCCAGATGTACCAGTCGCGTTTGGGATTGTCTTTGGATGAGCGGGAGTCGAGGAACCATTGGTGCTGGTCCGAGGTGTGGTTGATGACGTAGTCCATGATGACGCGGATGTGGCGCTGTTTGGCGGCTGCGACCATGCGGTCGAAGTCTGCCATGGTGCCGTATTCGGGGTCGATGGCGGTGTAGTTGGAGATGTCGTAGCCATAGTCGACGCCGGGGGATGGGTACATGGGGGTGATCCAGATGGCGCCGATGCCGAGGTCATGGAGGTAGTCGAGGCGGGAGGTGATGCCGTTGATGTCACCGATGCCGTCGCCGTTGGAGTCCTGGAAGCTGCGGGGGTAGATCTCGTAGAGGACGGCGTGGTCGAACCAGGTGTCTTTGTGATGGCCTTCGGCCTGGGAGACGAGCCTGCCGGCGTGGGAGGAGCTGCCGTCGGAGGTGAGCATGGCTCCGCGGGCACCGCCGCCGCGGGCGGAGCCGCCGGAGTTTTCCGGGGTGAAGGCGTCTGTGGAGGGGGCTGCGGCGGGGGTGGTGGTTTTTTCGTTTGAGGCCATGGTGGGTTCTGTCGTGCTGCTAGTGAGATGGGAATTTTGAGGTTGGGGTTCGATCTGGGCGAGGAGTGTGGTTGAGGCGGCGATGAGTAGAACGGTGAGGAGTTGCCGTTTGCGCATGAGGGTCCTCTTTGGGGACTTTGGTTTCGGATGGGAGTATAGCGGGATACAGGGATCAGGGACCAGAGATCAGAGATCAGAGACCAGTGGACAGTCGACAGTGGACAGTTGTGCGCGGGTTGGAGGAGTTAGGCTGGTGGGGTTTGAGTTTTGTTGGGGGAGCGGGGCTATGTTGCGGATGCGCTGGTGGGCGGGGCTGTGCGGGCTGATGATGGTTGCCGGGTTGTGCGGGGTGGTGGCGCGGGGGCAGGGCCAGATGCCGGCTGTGCCCGATGGGCTGGTTGCTGCCCGGGACTCAGTGGCGGCGAACGATGTGACGTGGACTTCGCTGGGGCGGAATGAGAATGACTCGATGCCCATCGGCAACGGCGATCTCGCCGCAAACGTCTGGACAGAAGCGAATGGGGATGTGGTGGTGCTGCTGGCGAAGGACGATGCATGGTCTGAGCTTGGGCAGTTGTTGAAGCTGGGGCGGGTGCGTGTGCGATTGACGCCGAGTCCGTTTACTGGAGCTGGGTTCAGGCAGACGCTGCATCTGGAAGACGGGAGCATCGAGATCGCGCAGGGTGAGAATCGTGTACGAGTGTGGGTGGATGCGAATCATCCCGTGTTGCATGTGGAGGCGCATACGGAACAGCCAGTAACGGTGGAGGCTCGGCTGGAAGACTGGCGTACCCAGACGCGGCCTTACAGCGAGAAGCAGCCGCAGCGGGGTGGGATGTTCGAATTTGGTGATCACGTGGTGCCGCTGGATTTTGAGGCCGACACAATTTTGCGAGTTGGGGAGTCACAGGGTGTGGGTCGCGTGACTTGGTTTCACTGGAATCGCGAGAGCGTGTATCCGCTGGTGCTGAAGCGGGAGCATCTCGAGGCACTGGAAAGCAAATATCCTGACCCGCTGTTGCATCGGTGCTTTGGTGCAACAATTACGGGTCCGGACATGAAGCCGGTGGACGATCACGTGCTGCGTTCGACAAAAGCTGGCACGGATAGTCGTGTCGATGTTGTCGCGCTGACGCAGACGGGTGTGGGTGACGCAAAGACGTGGGCGCCAGCTATGGATGCGCTGGCGAGGACGGTGGAGGCGCTCCCGACCGCGCAGACATGGGAGTCGCATGCGCTGTGGTGGCGGGAGTTCTGGCGGCGGAGCTGGATTCGTGTGTCAGGATCGCCCGATGCGGAGGCGGTTTCGCAGGGGTATGCGATGCAGCGCTACATGATGGCTGCTTCGTCGAGGGGCGTGTATCCGGTCAAGTTCAATGGCGGTCTGTTTACCGTGGGCCACGATGTGCCCGACAACGTGGACTCGACGCCGAAGGATCACAATCCGGACTACCGCGCGTGGGGTGACTCGTATTGGAACCAGAACAACCGGTTGCCGTACTGGCCTCTGGTGACGAGCGGCGATCTGGATCTGCTGCAGCCGTGGTTCAACATGTATGTGAACGCGCTGCCACTGGCGAAGGATCGTACCCAAATGTACTTCCACCATGGCGGCGCTTCGTTTATCGAGACAATGTATTTCTGGGGGACACCGAACCTGAACGATTTCGGGTGGGACAACCCGACGGATGAGGTTGACAGTCGCTGGATGCGCTATCACATTCAGGGCTCGATGGAAGTGATTGCGGAGATGCTGGACGAGTACGACGTGACGGGCAACGCCGGGTTTGCGATGGAGAAACTGGTTCCGCTGGCGGACGCGATTGTGACGTACTACGACGAGCACTGGCCACGCGCCGCAGATGGAAAGATCCACATGTCTCCTTCGCAGTCGATTGAAACCTATCAACTCGACGCGGTGAATCCCACGCCGGATATTGCGGGGTTGAAGTCGATTTTGCCGCGGCTGCTGGCGCTGCCGGAGGGGTTGACGACGGAGGCGGATCGGGCGCGGTGGAAGAAGGTGCTGGACGACCTGTCGCCGATTGCGACGGGAACCACGGCGAAAGGGAAGATTCCGCCTCTGGGCAAAGGCGATGCAGATGGGAAGCCTGTGATTTTGCCTGCAGCCCAGTACGGCAAGACGGAGAATGTGGAGAATCCGGAGCTGTACACGGTGTTTCCGTACAAGCTGTATGAGGTAGGTAAGCCAGATCTGGAACTGGCGCGTAACACCTACGCAGCGCGTCTGTTCCCGCAGGACACCTGCTGGGGGCAGGATGGTGTGGAGGCCGCCTTGCTCGGCTTGACAGAGGATGCGAAAAAGGCAGCGGTGGCGGAGTTTACCTTTTACGGCGACCAACGGTTTAAGTGGTTCTGGAGGGCGGGGCATGATTGGATTCCTGATCTTGATAATGGCGGCAACGGGATGCTGACGTTGCAGAACATGCTGATACAGACCGAGGGCCGCAAGATCCTGCTCACTCCAGCATGGCCGAAGGACTGGACGGCAGATTTCAAACTGCACGCACCGCACAATACAGTGGTCGAAGGGCACGTTGAGGCCGGTAAAATTACGCGACTGACGGTAACACCGGCGATGCGGAAAGCGGACGTAGTCTTTGCGAATCCGGGAAATTGAGGGCGAGGGAATAGAAGGCAAAGATAGATTTATGCCTAATGCCAGTGAATCGGCTGCGAGGTTTTGCTCACGAATTCGGGGTTTGGGGGTCAGATAAATACGCAGTTCCGAGCTTGTAGGCACCTGTTTCGCTGGAGAACCGACGTATGGCGACCGACGCAGTTCCACTTACTGCCCCGATCGATGCTGCCTGGAATGGTGGCCTGAGCGTACAATCCTTGCCAGGTATGACGACAACGGCAAGCGACGGGCAGGCGCGCGGGCGGGGGGATTCCCGTGGGCGCGGCCATGTGCAGCAGAGCCAGGATGACCGGCTAAAGGTCCGTGCGACGGAGATGGACCTGATCCGCGAGGCGCAAGCTGGATCGCGGGCGGCTTTTGATGCCCTGGTGCGGCAGTATGAGCATCAGGTGCTGCGACTGGCGCTGCATCTGACGGGCAGTGAACAGGATGCTGAAGATATTTATCAGGAAGCATTTTTGAAGGCCTTCCGGTATCTGAATAACTTCCGGTTTGAGTGTTCGTTTTATACGTGGATTTACCGGATCGTCACTAATCTTTGCCTGGATCAGTTGCGGCGGAAGAAGACGCGGCGCGAGGATTCGGCGGTGGTAGTGGACCACTCGGGCGACGAGATTGATCTGATGGCTACGGTTTCCGATGACCGGGCGTTTTCGAATCCGGGACGGGAGCTGGACCGCAAGGTGCTGGGCGCACGGATTCAGGATGCGCTGGAGACGCTGACGCCGCGGGAGCGGATGGTGTTTGAACTGAAGCACTATCAGGGATTGAGGCTCAGGACGATTGGAGAAATGTTGAACACTACGGAAGAGACGGCTAAGAATACGCTCTTTCGTGCGACGAAGAAGTTGCGCGGCCAATTGGCTGGCGCGAGGTAGGACGGCCCATAACAAACGGGCCTATGCAATGACGAGTTGCTTCCAGGAGCGCGCAAAGCGCCGGTGAGAAAGCAACCGGGGGAAGAACAAAATTTTGAGGCAAACAGGACGTAATATCCATGAATTGCAACGAGAGTCACGAAAGGGTTGTGCTGGCAGCCTACGGTGAGCTGCCAGACGACGAGGCACATGCGCTGGCGCTGCATCTGGCAGGCTGTACGGAGTGCCGTGAGGAACAGGAGCAGTTGCTGGCGCTGAAGACGCTGGCGGCGGCTTATCTAGTTCCGGAGCTCGATCCCAACCTGATGGCGCGAAGCCGAACACGGCTGGAAGAGGCGCTGGACGCGATTCCGCCGAAGCGATGGTATGACCGCGTGGGCGACTGGATGACGCGGACAGCGACGGGATTGCAGGCTGCGCCGGTAGCGGCAGGGCTGCTGTTGGTGGCAGGCGCGGGACTGGGGAGCCTGGGTGGATACGAGTTTGCGGCGCGGCATATGGTTGCGGCGCAGAATCCGGATGATTCCACTTTCAAGCCAGTTTCTATCTCGGTTGAGCCGAAGATGCGGCCGATTTCGCCGGGCGAGGTTGCGAATGTATCGGGAATTGTGCGGGAACCGAACTCGGACCTGGTGCAGGTGACGTTTAACCAGGTGCAGCCCCGGCAGATCAAAGGATCTTTGGACGATCCACAGATCCGTCAGTTGCTGATGGTGGCTTCACAGAACGGAGCGAATCCCGCAGTGCGGGACAACTCGGTGGAGCTGCTGGCGGATGAATGCCGTGCAGGCCATGATTGCAACGACACGGGGACGCAGGGAACGGGCATTCGCGAGGCGCTGATGGTGGCGTTGCGCTATGACCGCAGCTCGGCGGTGCGTGCGAAGGCTCTGGAAGGGTTGCAGCCGTATATTGCCGATGACATGCAGGTGCGTGATGCGGTGTTGGAAACGCTGCTGAACGATCCGGATGCGAAGGTACGGTCGGCTGCGATTTCGATGCTGGAGCCAGTGGAAGCGGACACGAGTGTAAGACAGGTCTTGTCAACGGTGGCGCTTTCGGACCAGAATTCCAGTATTCGTAACGCGTCGCGGCTGGTGCTGCGACGGGTTTCGGAGATACAGTAGCTTCTTCGCTCCACAGAACACTTCGGGGAATCAGTTTCACACGTTGTATAACTCACGTTCCGGGCACCACGCCGTCAGAAAGAGTGTGGGCCTGGGTTACCAGCAGTGCTGGCAGTTATGCGATTGCATGGGCGGCGGTAACGGTTCCACCAGATAGAAGCGGATCAGGCTTGAGCCGCAGGAGTGGGCTGGACTTCCGGCTGGCAAAGGACACGGATTAAAACCGTGCCAACCGTGGAGATGGTTAAGATGAAGTACTTTTTGAGGCCGTTTGTATATATATCGAGGAAGCAATGGACGCGTAGCGTCGCATTGTTGGCCGCTGCGGGCGTGTTTCTTGGCCTTTCAGCGCGGGCCACAGCACAAGGACTGATTCAGGTTCGGGAAGAGCGGCCCTGGTTTCTGCTGTTGCACTCGCACTCACAGGGATTTCTTGGTGTGGATCTGGGCGATGTGGATCAGGAGCGCGCGCAGGCGTTGCATCTCAAGGACAACAATCACGGGGCTGAGATCACGATTCTGGATCACGATGCGCCTGCGGGGCAGGCTGGGCTGAAGCTGCATGACGTGATCGTGGAAATGAATGGGCAGACGATCGAGGGCGCGGAGCAGCTCAAGACGATGCTGCATACGATGTCTCCGGGAAAGAAGCTGCAGCTGGTGATCAACCGCGACGGCGCGGAGCAGAAGGTTACGGTGCAGCTGGCCGACAAGCGCAAAGTGCAGGAAGAGGCGCGGGAGCGGCTGGGAACGTTTGGCGCTTCGGAATCGGTGGGGAGCGGCTTTGTTGCTGGCGGCGGGGCTGGGGATATTCCTTCCGGCTTCCACATGCCGTTTGGGAGCTCGCTGCATGTGGGCGCGATGGTAGAACCGCTGACGGCGCAAATGGCGGATTTTCTGGGTGTGCAGAACGGCGTGATGATCAAGAGCGTGGCGCATAAGAGCTCTGCCGATGCCGCCGGGCTGCGGGCGCACGACGTAGTGCTGGCGATAGGTGGTGAGCAGGTGGCGACAACCAGCGACTGGGAGCGGTTGTTGCGATCAAGCGAAGGGAAGCCGGTGCAGGTGGAGATTTTCCGGGACCGGATGAAGCAGCTTGTGCTGCTGCAGGTGACTGGGAAGAAGAAGTAAGAAGCGCTTGCATGTGATGGCTACCTCAAATTTCTGTCGACGCAAGCAACTTCAGGAGCAAGCGCAAGAGACGGATAAAGTAGTTAATCCTTTATTCCTGTCCTGAAAGAGCCGCGCTTCTCCGCCGCATAGATCACCATGTGTTCCGTTGAGCTCTCAGAGTGTACGATGGTTCTCGTCTTCCATACTCCGAATCTGCACTCCTCCACCGGGAAAGTGCCGAGCGGCATTCCGGAAACCACTGAGAACCGTCAATGATCTGTCTTGATCTACCTTCCCTGCTCAAATCCAAACTCTCTATCTGCCTGCTGAGCATCTGCGTCGGTGTTCCTGCAATGGCGCAAACTGCGCCACTGGCTGCAACACCGCCGATGGGCTGGAACAGTTGGAATCACTTCGCGGAGAAGGTGACCGACGCAGATGTCCGTGTAGCCGCAGACGTCATGGTATCGAGCGGCATGCGTGACGCAGGCTACGTTTACGTCAACGTTGATGACACGTGGGAGGGACAGCGCGACGCACAGGGTCGAATTCATCCCAATAGCCGCTTCCCCGATATGAAGGCTCTAGCCGACTACGTCCACTCCAAAGGATTGAAGTTCGGCATCTATTCCTCACCCGGGCCCAAAACCTGCGCCGGATTTGAAGGAAGCTACGGCCACGAAGAGCAGGACGCGCAGACCTACGCAGAATGGGGTGTTGACTTTCTCAAGTACGATCTCTGCGGACTTCGCAGTGTCATGCGCAGTCAAAAACCACAGCCCGATTGGAACAAGGCAAACGCGATTATGCGCGAAGCCTACCTCAAGATGCACGAGGCGCTCGTCAAAACCGGCCGGCCCATCGTCTACAGCATCTGCCAATACGGTTCAGACTCGGTGTGGGAGTGGGGAGCTGAGGTTGGTGGAAACCTCTGGCGCACCACAGACGACATCAGCGATAGCTTCCGCAGCATGGCTCTGATCGGCTTCTCGCAAGCCGGACTCGAACGATACGCGGGTCCTGGCCATTGGAACGATCCCGATATGCTCGAAATCGGCAACGGACACATGACTTCGGACGAGTACCGTACGCAGATGAGCCTCTGGGCCATTCTTGCCGCGCCTCTTCTGGCAGGAAACGACCTGAGCAAGATGGACGATACCACCAAATCGATCCTGATGAACCGGGAGGTGATTGCCGTTGATCAGGACAGACTGGGCACCCAGGGCTCACGTCTCGCGCCGCTCCAGGTCTGGATCAAACCGCTTGCTGATGGATCAAAGGCTGTTGCGTTGTTCAACTTTGTTACCGATGACGTTCCCCAGCCAATCACGCTGCGCTTCAAGGACATTGGATTCAGCAGTTCCGTTCATGCGCGTGATCTCTGGGCACACAGAGACCTCGGCTTGCTTCATGACTCATACACGGTTATTCCGCCCAAGGGCGGAGTTGTCCTGCTTCGCGTCTGGCAATGAGTTATCCGCTCCAGATGAACTCGCAAACGAGCTGCAATCCAGAAGGAATTGAGCCTCCTTCAACACCCCATCCGCAATTGCCTTTACATATCGGTCGGTTTCCACGGTTGGCCTGACCGGTTCATGTCAGGGCCGGTTCATGCAGTCTGAAGCGAAGCGCGATGAGCAATTTTCATTGCGTCTAGTGCTGCGCCTGGTTGTGCTGTGAGAGCTTACACGCGGAGCCACAGGATCGTCTCGCCCAGGGCCTTAATCGAACGCCTAGTGTCTTCAGGTATTCTTCTCAGGCATTCGCAGTTCATATAGGAGCAGCTCTATGTCAATGTATCGGCGTGATCTATTGAAGTCCATGGGCGGCCTTGGTTTGCTGGGCATGGCGGCGCCTGCTGTTCGAGCGCAGGAGCAGTTGGCGCAAGCAACGCGGGGCATGGCATCGCCTCGTATCAAAGACATTAGCGTCATTGAGTGTGCACCCGCTGGCGCGCGGTTGACTGTAGTAAAAATCACGACCGATCAGGATGGGCTGTACGGCTATGGCTGCGCGACTTTTACGCAGCGAGCTGACCTGGTGAAACCAGCCGTGGAACGCTATCTGAAGCCGTTTCTGCTGGGCAAGACGACCGACCGGATCGAAGATATCTGGCAGAGTTGCTATGACAGCTCATACTGGAAGAATGGTCCGGTGCTTAACAATGCGCTGAGCGGAATAGATCAGGCTCTATGGGACATCAAGGGGCGGCAGGGAGGGATGCCGGTGTATCAGTTGGCTGGAGGCAAGTGCCGGGAGGCGGTGGACTGCTACGCTCACGCAGACGGACCTGAATTTGAAGATGTGGTAGCTTCCGCGAAAAAACTGATGGCTCAGGGCTTCCGCAACATCCGCGTGCAGGTCGGGCTGCCGGGGATGGCAGGCTATGGCTCGGCGCACACGAACACTGCTCCGTTGAAGGCGCTTCACGACAAACCTTTGTTCGAGCCGGCGTATCAAATGCGCCGCGCGCTTAAGCTGCTAGAGATTTGCAGAACGGAGCTTGGTGAAGAAGTCGAGCTGTTGCACGACATGCATGAACGCCTGGCTCCGAACGAGGCGGTGCAGTTTTGCAAAGAGGCGGAAAAATTCAGGATGTTTTTCCTCGAAGACCCGCTTTCGCCTGAAGACAACGACTACTTCCGCCAGATACGCGCGCAATGCGCTACTCCCATCGCGATGGGAGAGCTCTTCAACAATCCTCATGAATGGCAACCGCTTATCGAGCAGAGGCTGATCGACTATATCCGCTGCCATGTGTCGCAGGTTGGCGGATTTTCACCTGCCCGAAAGATCGCGATCCTGGCTGAGCAGTATGGTGTGAAGACGGCGTGGCACGGACCGGGGGATGTTTCGCCGGTGGGACACATGGCAAACGTAACTCTGGATATTGTGAGCTATAACTTCGGCATCCAGGAATACACGCCCTTCAACGCCGCGACACAGGAAGTCTTCAAAGGGTGTCCAGAGATGAAGGATGGCTATTTCTGGGTGAACGAGAGGCCGGGGTGGGGAATCGAGATTGACGAGAAACTCGCGGCAAAGTATCCATTCACGGACGGCCCGAACCATCTGAATGGTGGATGGGGCGAGATTCGTAAGCGGGATGGAACGGTGATCAAGCAGTAGAACCCACGGGTTCAGAGCGTCCTGTCGTGAGGCGAAAGTTCTGGAAAGAAGGCTACAGCGAGCGGCTTACCAAAGGATCCTCTGGATATCAAATATGGCGCGCGTGACGGAACATATCCGAGTAGCATGTTGTGGAGGAGGCGGAAGAGATGAACAGACGAGAGATGCTGGCTACCACGGGTGCTGCGACGCTCGGAGCATTTTGCATGCCGGAGTTGATGAAGGCTGACGCTCCAGCGAGTAGTGTCGCGATCGTGCGTTGTCGCGATTATGCGCAGTATGAGCAGCAACTCTCGCACGCGTTCGATCAGATCGGCGGCATTGAGAAGCTGGTGCGCGGGAAAACCGTAGCACTTAAGCTGAATCTCACAGGGAACCCGAAGTATTTTCCGCTGACTCCTGAGCTTCCTTACCGGACCGATCCGCAGTCGGTGGCCGCGACGGTGCATCTGTTTGTCAAGGCGGGTGCGCGGCGCGTTCGCATGATTGAAAGCTTCTTCCCTGCCGATCAGGATCTCTCGTTGTGGGCGCGCTACGGCCTGGACGTACACGCGATCAACAACATGGGCGTGCCTGTGGTTTGGGAAAACGTGCAGAACCTCGGCAACTACAAGCAATATGTGCGCAAGACCGTTCCCTGGGGTGGATACGCCTATCCGGCGTACCACCTGAACCCGGCGTTCTTCGAGTGCGACACATACGTTTCGATGGCCAAGCTGAAAAACCATTGGATTGCAGGCGTGACCATGACGATGAAGAACAACTTCGGCAACACGCCCTGCTCACTCTATGGCGGTGACTGTGGACCCCACGGGAACGAGCGGCCGACGCAAGAGCGCGGCCCTGTGCTGCACAGCGGAACGACGCCAGCTCCGTCGGTAGTCGATGCCGAGCTGCATCCCGATTCGCCGCGCGACCCGGGCTATCGGGTTCCGCGCATTCTGGTCGATCAGAACGGTATTCGGCCCATCGATCTCGCAATCGTTGACGGCGTCGAGACCGTGCGCGGCGGAGAGGGTCCGTGGCTTCAGGGCCTGGAAAAGATGACACCGGGCGTGATCATTGCCGGCCGCAACGCAGTCAACGTGGACGCCGTAGGGATGGCGGTGATGGGCTACGATACGTATGCGGAGCGCGGCTCTTCTCCGTTCATCCGGGGCGACAATTCACTGCGTCTTGCGGAAGAAGCCGGAATCGGAACACGCGATCTGAAGCGTATTGAAGTTGTCGGACTTTCGATTAAAGACGCTCATATCAATTTCGGCCCCGGCGCCGTTGGTAAAAAGATGAGCGAATTGACCGCGTAACCGTACTTGTTGGAATGGGTTGGTAGCGCTTGCCTGTGGGGCACGATACTCGAAACCTAAATACAGAATTTGAGACCATTGCGCGTAATGGCAATCTCGCCTGAGCAGGTCTCGAATAAAAACTGCTGAAGCCATCAATGGTTTTGGTCGTGCCGCATAATTTCGGTCATCACCGATCGATATTCGCCATCGGAGTGCACGCTTTCCACCGCTTTGCGCAGTGCTGAATTTACCGCCGGATCTTTCGAATACCGGTCGGCCGCATCCAGCAATACCCGGCTCTTGTCTCCGTCGGAAGAAATACGAGTTGCCGACTGAATCGCCGCAATCGCCATCGCCGAAGAAGTGCCTGGCTTGTCGAGCAAGACCGTCAGAACGTGGCTGTGATCGCCATCCGAATTGATGCTGTCGGCTGCGGCAAAGAAATCGTCGCGGACAGGTTCGACATTCGTTCCAGCAAGTTCGACCAGAACGCGAGCCTTATCTCCATCGGACGAAATGCGCTGCGCTGAATGAGCAATTCCGCCCAGCGTGGTTGAACTCAGTCCCTGCCGGTGAACAAGCGTCACTAACACCTGCTGGTGATCGCCGTCGCTCGAAATGGAGTCGGCAGCGTCGATGAAGGCCTTGCGAATGATCTCGTCATCGCTGTAGCGTGCAACTGCCTCTTTGAGGACGCGCGCTTTGTCCCCATCGGAAGAAATCTTCTGGGCCGACCGCAGTGTGCGAGCCAGCGTGTCGTGATCGTCTCCATGCGCTGCCAGCATGGCCAGCAGGACACGCGCGTGATCCCCATCCGATGACACCGATTTCGCCGCCTCGAAATACGCCATCGCGACGCCGCCATTCGCACGATATGGGTTTGCCATCTCGATCAGCACTTGGGCCTTGTCCCCGTCGGAGGAGATATGTTCGGCTGTCCTCGCCACGCTGAGAAGCGTATCGATATTTCCTGCGTCCTTGTTGAGGATGTCGGAAAGCACCCTGCGTTTGTCGCCATCCGAGCTGATGCTCTGAACCGCGTCGAACAAATTCCCGCGCAAGTCGCCAGTGAAATATTTTCCGTCCACGGTGGTGAGCACCTGCGCTTTGTCGCCATCCGAGGAGATTCCACGGATCAGTCTGGCGGCCTCTTTTAACTGCTCGATGTTCAATGTTGCCTGTGAGAACAGTTGTTCCAGATAGATGCGCTTCGATCCGTCGCTGTGAATCAAACCAATTTCAGTGATTACCGCCTGCGGACCGCCTTGACGGAGTATGCGAGCGACACGGCGTTCCGCTCCAACGCCACTCTCTCGAATCATCTGCGGCATCAACCGCGCAAGCCATGCCCGCCCCTCGGCATCCAGCGGCTTCACAGACCCGCCCACCGAGTATGTCTTTGTAAGATTCCCCGCCGAGTCTGCCTTTACGTCATAAACACGCGCGGAAAATAAGTTTCCGTCTTCTATGCGGAAGCGGCCGCCCGGCGAGAGCGACTTCACATCACTGTCGTCATCAGTAAATTCAATGGAGCCGTCGATCTTCACACTGAGCGAGGTCATTCCATTGCGTGTCGTCATCTCCATGTGCGTCTCGCCGCTTTGTTGTGAAGCGACTGGTGTCATTGGTGCGGGCGGAGCAACAGCGGCCAAGGGCGACTCCGGCGAGCCAGGAGAAAGTGGTGATAGTGGTGACGGGGGCAGCTGGCCTGAAGATTCGGGAATTAGCGCCGAGAGCTGCGTCCCTTGCTCCAGCACAACGTTATGAGCCGGTACTGGAACTTGTACCTGTGCAGCATGCAGCGGTTGCAGTGGGGTAAGCGCTGCTACTTGCGGATGGCTGTTGTCATGCGCTGTATTCTGCGCGAAGGCGATCATCTGCGGGGTCCGTACACCCACGTAGATCAAGACTCCTGCTGCTGCAATCGCCGCAGCCAACGGGCGCAGCGCGAGCTTCGGAGCCGCGTTCCGGGTTTTGTCCAGCATGTGATGAACACGGGTGAAAAGTTGTGAGCGGTTGCCTGTTGCGCCTGCCGCCAGGATGCCCGCGTGTCTCCATTGCGAGAGTTCAGCCACTCTCGTGAGCGAAGCCGCATATCGCTCAACCGTTCCAGTTGCCGCAATAACCCAGTCATCGCACGCCATCTCGCGCTCAATCGTCATCTGGTGACCGACCCAGTAGATCGCCGGCTGAATCGGCAGCATGGCTTCAATCACTTTTTGCGCGAGGTTGGTCCAATCATCGCGACGCCGCAGGTGGGCGAGTTCATGCAGCACAACATGCTCAAGTTCCGAGTCCGAAAGAGTATCGAAAAGAGCCTGCGGAATCAGAATCGCCGGATGGAAAAATCCGAGCGACATGGGCGCGGCAATGCGGCTCGAAACGAGCAATTGCGTCTGCCGGCGCACATCATTGATTCGGCTCAGGTCTTCCAAACGCAGCTGCCACTCTGTTGAGACCTCTGCGGCCTCTGCCTTTAATTTACGCAGCTTCAAAAGGCCAAATCCGAGACGCGCCAGCAACACAAAAGAAAGGAACACCCACATAGTTGCAAGCGCGCTCAGAATGCTCGCAGAATGGATACGAATTAGCGGGTGCGGAACGGCCGTTACCACCGGCGATGCCGTCCGGGGGGCGGTATTCGGCGTTTCAACAACTGCAGGCTCTTGCTTCAACAATGGCAGTGGCTTTGATTTCGGAGCTGCAACAGGATGCAATTCAGAGGCCGCTTTCGTGTGCCGCTGGCTGGCCGTGGGATGCTGAATCGTATCCGGCGCGGCCGCTACGCTCATGAGCTGGTTCGCTGCGGTAATCACAGGCAAGTTCGTTGACATCGGCGCGTATGCGGGGGTCACTCTCGACGTAAGAGGCCCGAGAGGCAACACCAGGACAGAGAGCAGTGTTACCCAAAGAACCGTAAAGCGAGTTGTTGGGTTCAATCGGGGAAACAGTTTCAGAAAGAGCCACATCGCCGCTGCCAGCAGTGTTCCTTCCCAGATTCCGTTGAGAAGAGTTGTCATCGCAAAATTGACATGGGTCATTTCTTCTCTCCTTGCTCGCTTTCGGCAATCATCTTTTTGATTCGTCGCAATTCCGCCCGGCTGATCGTTTCTTCCTTCAGCAGATTCACCACCAACTGCTCGCAGGAGCCTCCAAAAAAACGGTTCACCAGGTAGCCAAGCGCTTTGCGGCTGGCCTCTTCCTGCACAATGATGGGCTCATAAACGAAGGCTCGCCCTTCCTTCGTGTGCCGCAGGTAGCCCTTGGACTCGAGGATGCGCAGAGTGGTCAGCACCGTACTATAGGCAAGCGGCGGATCGGCCGGCAATGCCGTCACGACATCACCCACAGTCGCGCGCCCCTTTTTCCAAAGCACTTCCATGAGCGGCAACTCGCCCTCAGTGAGATGGAATGACTTTTTCCTTGCCAACGCTTTCCTCCGCATCCAGCGATTAAGAAATTAATAGTTCGAAATGTTTATACGGCTACCGGCACCGCTTGTCAATTATGAAATTAATAGTTCGTTCGCCAACCAACAAGCCCTGGATTCCGTGGTCACGCGTGACCATAACCAATGGGTAACAGATGCGATCCAATCAATTCCTCGATGTCGTTTTCCTGACAGATCTCGCTCGCGCCGTCCCGTAATGCACAAAAAGTCTTGCAGCTCGCGAACGCACAAATTCGATGGATCTGCGCTTGCCACTCCGTTCCTGAATTTGTGGGCTATACTTTCCCGAATGAAAAACCTGCACATTACTTAATGCCTAACTCGGTCAGGATTCGGGACCAGAAGGGGTGTTTTCTTCATGGGCGCGGTGAAAATGAGTACTTCTGGCCGCATCAGAGCTAATCTCAAGTGTGGAATCGAATGAGCAACCGCTTGACATTGAGTGTGCTGCTTGCCGTCGCTCTTTCCGCTTCGCTTTTTCTAGCAAGCGCGGTACAGGGGTCAGCGGCTTCGGCTCCAGCTCCAGCTTCGCCGAGTTCATCTGGCTCTGCCGACGCCGTGCAACTCTCGCTTATTGCACATGACAAGAGAGGAGAGCCAGTTCTCGACCTCAAGCCAGACGAATTGACCATCACGGAAGACGGTGTGCCCGTCAAACTAGACAATCTTCGGCTTGTCGACCAGCACAAGGATGCAAAGCAACTCGTCAGCTTTGTCTTCGATCCGTTCCCACCGGAGAAAGACGCGCACTCGCAGAAGAGTTCGTCGCGGATCGCAACGGCGCGAGATGCAGCCTTGAAAATCCTTACACTGCTCACTGAAAGCGGATGTGACTTTTCGGTGCTCAGCATTGATTCAAGGCTGCATCTTCAGCAAAGCTTCACTTCCGATCTGAACGCGGTAAAAGCCGCCATTGAAGCAGCTACAGGGCCGATTGCATCCAGAGACAAGGATCATGCGGCGATTTCCGAGAGAGAGATAATCTCGGTCGCGCTCAGCGGAGCCGATCTGGAAGGCAAGAGGGTTGCAACGCATGACCGCTTGCAGGCGCAGTCAATCTATGCCGCGCTTCGCAACTCGACACGCATTGCGCAGGACCGACATATCTTGCCATCTTTCTCCTCTCTTTTGGCCCTCGTGCAATCACAGCAAAATCTGGCTGGAAGAAAAACGATCATCTATCTCAGTTCGATGCGCCAGGATCAGATCAGTGATATTGGCACGCAGGCAATCGAGTCGATCGCTGGTGCAGCCAATCAGGCTAACGTCCGCGTTGATGTGGTCGATGTGTCTTCCTTCGGCCATCATGGATCCAAGGTAATACTCACAAATCCCGGCAGCGCGGCTATCGCCAGCGCATTGAGCTTCCGTGACTACGGCACTGGCGAAAGCACCATGGAAGTCGTGGATGATGCACCCATCGATACAGACTTGAAGCGCATGGCCGAAGCAACGGGCGGCATCTATCTCAATGGCGACAACTTGAAATCGATGCGCCAACTCACCGGAGATATGTCGACATATTACGAGGCTTCCTTTCTTCCCAGAAGCGAGGAATACGATGGAAAGCTTCATCCGCTCGTAGTCACCCCACTTCGCAAAGGGCTCAAGATTCGTACCCAGACTGCCTATCTTGCGTTGCCTCCTCCCTCGGCGGACGGCAGTAGCCTGCAACCGTTTGAGCTGCCACTGTTGAAACAGCTCAAAGAGTCGCCCTTGCCTGCCCAATTCCCTTTCCGAGCCACGGTTCTTGATATGGGTGATAGTGAGGATGGCAGGAGAAGTACGCTGGCGATTGAGGTTCCGGTCGAAAACCTGAATCTACAGCAAGACGCAAACTCTCCCGGTTCACTGGCACATGTGGCGATGATCGCCAATGTGAAAGACGAGACCGGCGCCGTCGCGGCGCACTTCAGTTCCGACACCCCGCAGCGTATCGGTTCCCATCAGGCAAGCGTCAAAAGCAACGAAGTCATCTCGCTGCAACGTCATTTCATTCTGCCACCGGGCAAATACACCCTCGAAGTTTTGATCGTCGACACCACGAGCGGCAAAGCTGCGGCGAAACAGATTTCCTTCGAGGTGTCGAGCGGGTCTAGCGCACCCTCTCTCGGCAATATGATCCTCGTGCGGCGGACCGATCCTGTTCTCTCCAGCGATCTCGATATAACCGATCCACTGCGTGATGGCAAAACTCGCATTATGCCAAATCTCTCCGGAGCCCTCGCAGCAGGCAACAGCAACGTTTCCATTTTTTTCGCAGTACACGAAAACCCGCTCTCACCGCAACCGGCAAAGCTTGAGATAAAGGTGCTCCGCGATGGACAAGTATTAGGAGGCGCCCCATTATTGGCGCGACAAGTCCGCGGGGGAGAGTACTATTCGTACCTCGGCAGCTTTTCTCTAAATCCTGCAACCGATGGCACCTACCAGGTTGAAGCTCTGCTCACCCAGGATGGGAAGAGCGCGGAGTCGGACACTTCTTTCACGCTCAGCGGTATGGAGGGCGCTGAAGCGGACACCGCAGGCAACACTTCAAGCGTCGAATCTGTCGCGCGGCCTTCCGGTCCGTTGAATATTGCCGTCTCACCCAATCCTGTTCAACGCCCCTCCGACGATGAACTCAAAGCGCTCCTTGCCGAAGCAGCGCAATATGCAAATGCATATTGGGATTCTCTGCCGAACTTCATGTGCCACCAAGTCACCGAGCGATTTGTCGGCTCCCACAATGAAAAAAACTGGGAACACATCGATACACTTTCCGGCCAGCTCACCTACTTCGAACATCAAGAAGACTGGGAATTCCAGCAGCTCGAGAAGGACCAAAAGAGAAACCGTGACAGCAGCTCCGACGCGCGAGGCGGCGTCACCAGCGCCGGAGTCTTCGGCGGCCTCATTCGCGGCTTGTTTCGGCCAGCCGCTAAAGCGGAGATCACGTGGGTTGAAAGTGACGCACTCGGTGACGGAACCGTACAGGTTTTCAAGTATCGCGTCGCCAAAGAAAACTCGAATCTAACGCTGCGCTCCGGACCCATGGAGGTTTTTCTCGTCGGTTATCACGGTATGGTTTATATCGACAGCGCTACTCACGTGGTCCGGCGCATCACTGAGATCGCAGACGATGTGCCCAAAAAATCTCTCATCCGCGAGTCTCTTGTCAGTGCAGACTACGACTTCGTCTCCATCAACAACCAGCAATACCTGCTTCCGGTCGGAGCGCAGATCGTTGTGCGGAGAGGAAGTCTCCGATCTACGCTGGAGCTGAACCAGATTCGATTCCGCGACTTCCATCGCTTCGTATCCACGTCAAGAATTCTGACCGGCACAACCATCTCGGAACCCTGACTCCTCGGAATCTGGCTCTCGGAACCTGAGCTGCGCTGTGCCTCGGCCATCGCATCCGTTCCAATGACTCCTCTCGCGAGCCATCGCACTGTTACTGCTCTGCCTTGCCCATCCTTCGCAGCACAATCCGCGGTCTGACAAATAACAAACAGATTTCCGACCCGGCTTTGTGAAGAACACAGGCGATTCACCTTCCACGAACAAAATATTTCCGAATATCCGAACGCTTCTCCGATTTCCTGCTCTTTACTAGGTGAGATGGAAAACGCGCTGACGATGACGACGCTGGGATCTCTCCGAAAACCGGCAGAGACTGAGGAAGCGAGTCGCTCCGCCTTTGCGGAAATCGTCACCGCTCATGCAAGCCTCATGCACAAGATCGCCCTCAGCGTCACCCGCAACAGCGATGACGCTGAAGACATTGTCCAGGAAGCCTTCCTCCAGCTCTACCGCACGACAGGCTGGCCCCAGATCGCCGACCACCGCGCCTATCTCGCCCGCGTCACATGGCGCATCGCCATCCGCCACCGCCCAAAGCCTGCCGGCGAGCTCCCGTTCAACCTGCCCGCAAACTCCGCCGGCCCCGAGCAAGAAGTCATCCACCGCCAGGCCGAATCCACCCTCCATGAACTAATCGACCGCCTGCCCGAAAAGCTACGCCAGCCGCTCGTCCTCATGGCAATCGAAGAGCTAACGTCACCCGAGGTCGCCGCCATCCTCGGCATCCCCGAAGGCACAGTCCGCCGCCGCGTCCACACCGCCCGCGAACAGCTGCGCCGTCAATGGGAAAACTCAACCCATTCAACAAGAAAGGAGCGCGCGCATGACTCAGTCGCCAGAAAGCTTCGACCATCTGCTCGATAAGGCTCTCCGGTCCTACTCTTCTGCCAAACCGCGCCTCGGCCTTGAAGACCGCATACTTGCCCGTGCCTCCGGGCACGCCTCACGGCACCTTTCGGCCCGCAATTTTCTCTGGGTAACAGCGGCAGCAGTCTCCCTCGCAGCAATCATTGCATTCATCGCAACCAGCACTTACCCAAACCGGAAGCAGCAGGAAATTGTCCAAGGCGCGGCGTCATCACAGCCGATTCCAAGGCCCGCGCAAACGCGAACACACGCCGTCACTCCTCATGCGGAACCGGTCATCCTTCACCGCGCTCACCGTGCCACCCAACCTGAACAAGGCCAACCGCAGCTCACTTCAGAAGACCGTCTGCTCATTCAATTTGTCGCACTCCATACCGAAGATGCTCTCGCCATCTCCAAACCCGCGTCCGCAGCCCTTAGCCCGATAGCAGATAACCCAATAATGGTTCAGCCTATCCAGACCAAACCTATCTCTTCCACCCCCGTCGTGATCCAGGCAATCACGATGGATCAGGCAGACCACCCCAGCTTTTAAAGGAAAACCAATGCGCAATCACCGTCTCTTACTGCTCTGTCTTCTGTTCGTCCTTCCCATGGCTTGCGCACAGGAGCCGCAATCTGCAACCGCCGAGGCTCCCGGGACAACAGCACCCTACCAACTCACGCTCACCCTCGTCGTCACAGATCATGGAAAGAAAACCATCGATCAAAGCTACACACTGGCCGCCGCGAGCCGGGGCAAAGGCTCGCCCTTCGGCAATCCCTCTGTTCGCGACACGGACCATGTTCCTGTTCCAACCGCGCCCGGAAGTTCGACTTACCAATACGTTGACGTGGGAACCAACATTGATGTCGATTCTTTGCGGCAAATCGACTCGATGCTTGGAATGCAGTTGCGCATCGAAAATGACGCAGCCATCGCCTCCGACGCGCAAGGCCAGCCGGTACGACGCCGGTTGGCTTATTCACTCGTCCCAATCGTGCCGCTCGGTAAGCTGACCACCATCTTTTCTTCCGGCGATGGGATCAACGCTCAGAAAGTAGAAATCCAGCTTCTCGCCCAACCCCTCGGCGCAAAATAACCCCAAGACGAAAAGGGGGTGCGGTCTCGCACCCCTTGTGCCGTTTCCACCTTTCCCAAATGCAGCATCGTCGCCCACGCCCGATCTTCTGGAAGTAGCAAATCTCGAAAATGAGTCCCGACAACTTTGCGGAGGGAATCCAGACCGCATGTGATTTCTTCATGCTCGCGGTTTATATGCAACCTTGGGATTCGGGCGGTTTGTCACCGCGTTTGGGCGCTGCGTCGCAGAGAAACGATGGATGTGATTCAATAGTAAAGATGGCTACTCCTGCAAGATTGACGGCTAAAGGACGCGCGAAGGCCGCGTTGCGGCGGGCGCGTGAGCTGGCGCTGGTAGGAAAGGCGCTGGCCTCGACCGGGCATCCGGTAATGGCGCAGATTGTGCCGATGCGGTTCTGCAACCTGTCGTGCGCGTATTGCAATGAGTACGACAAGGTTTCGAAGCCGGTGCCGCTGGCTGAGATGGAGCGGCGCATCGATCATCTGGGCCGGCTGGGGACGAGCATCATTACGATCTCGGGCGGCGAGCCGCTGACGCATCCAGAGTTGGATGGTGTGATCATGCGCATGCGTAAGGTTGGCGCGATGGCTGGGATGATCACGAATGGATATCTGCTGAATGCGGAGCGGATCGAGCGGCTGAACAAGGCTGGGCTCGACCACATGCAGATCTCGATCGACAACATCAATCCGGACGATGTGTCGATGAAGAGCCTGAAGGTGCTGGACAAGAAGCTGGAGATGCTGGCCGAACATGCCGAGTTCCATGTGAATATCAACTCGGTGGTGGGCGGCGGCATTAAAAATCCAAACGACGCGCTGGTGATTTCGAAGCGTGCATTGGAGCTGGGGTTCAGCAACACGATCGGTATCATTCACGATGGCGATGGGCAGTTGAAGCCGCTGGGCGAGGAAGAAGCGAAGATCTATTTTGAGGTGCGAGGACTGGAGCGCAGGAGCTATTCACGCTTCAATGAGTTCCAAGAGGCGATTGCGCAGGGCAGGCCGAATGAATGGCGGTGCCGGGCAGGCTCGAGGTATCTGTATATCTGCGAAGACGGGCTGGTGCATTACTGCTCGCAGCAGCGTGGTTTTCCGGGTGTTCCGATTGCGCAGTATACGCGCGAGGATCTGAAGCGGGAATTCTTGACGGCGAAGTCGTGCGCGCCGAATTGCACGATCAGTTGCGTGCATCAGGTGAGCTACATCGACCACTGGAGGGCGCCGCAGAAGGATATGGTTTCGCCGGGTGGGCATCTAGTGACAATTCAGGGCGCGAATTAGGAAAAAGCCCGCCTCGGAGCTGAATAGCGAGTCAATTCGCGTTCTGTTACAAGGCGAGTGTTAAGGTCAACGTTCAAGAAAAAGGCCGGAAGCAATTGCTTCCGGCCTTTTCTGTTCTCAGCATCGTAAGGCTATTCGTAAGCCAGGGCGTCGATGGGGTCTTTACGGGCGGCCAGCCACGCAGGATAGGCAGCGCCGATGACAGCGCCGCAGAAGGCGATGATGCAGGCCTCGATAATCCAGCTTTGCGTGATCTCAAAGAGCAGTGTGGGTTTGGTGGCCAGTAGAAACGAATGGATGCCATAGGTGAGGGCAAGGCCGAGAACGATACCAGCGATGCTCATGAGCACGGATTCTTGTAAAACGAGGGTGACGATGGCGGTTTTCGAGGCACCCATGGATTTGAGAATGCCGATTTCCCGTGTGCGCTCGAGTATTGCGGTGTACATGGAGAGGAATATGACGAGGAAGCCAATGATGGAAGCGATCAAAGTGACAACGTTGAGGGCGATGTTGAAGCCGGGGATGTGCTCGGGCGCCCAGAGAGAGAGCCACTCCTCGATGGTCCAGACCTGGTAATTCTGGAAGCCGGGCGTTGCAAGAATCTCTTTCTGAACGAGATCGTGATTGGAGGAGACATCACTCTTGACATAGAAGAGGGTGGCTTTGCCTTCGGCACCAGTCAGATCGCCGAGTGTTTCGATTGGAATCATCTTGCGGCCACCTTTGCCGCTCTCGACGATGCCGCAGATGTGGAAGGGGTGGCCGAGGATCTGGATGGTATCACCGACTTTGTAACCTTTGTCGGATCGGGCGAAGACATCGTCGACGATGACATCGTTGGCCCCGGTAAATGGGCCTCCGGAGAGGAAAATGAAGGGCTTTAGCGCACTGTAGGTGGGGTAATCAATGCCATAGAGGACTTCGAGCGCTCCGCCGACGGTAGTTTTTTGGATAACGGGCGAGACAATGGATACATGAGGCAGCTTGCGGATAGCTTCGGCGTTTTTGGCCGGGACAGGTGAGCTGCCGAGAGCAGAGATAAAGCTGGAGCCGGGAGGTGCGACGATGAGATCGGCGCCGATGCCGTTAGTGCGGATCTTCTGGCTGTCGATCTGGCCGAGGAAGATGGCAGATACGGAGAGGATCATAACCACTTCAATCGCGATGGCGACCGCGGAAATGACCGAACGCATCGGGCGGTGGATCAGGTTGGCGAAGACGAGCTTGTTCATAGACAATGGCGAGCCTGGGGACAGGCTTCAGAGCTCCTTAAGAACTGGCGATCACCGTGACTCGCGAATAGCCGAGCCACTTGGACGAGAAAAACCGCTCCGGTTCCTTGGATGAGGGTAACAGGCGAGGCGTGATTCGATAGTTTATGCCCGATTGGAAGAGAGATACTGGACTTGAGGGATAAAGTGCGAGGATGGGCAAAGGTTTTCCCGTATTGGCAAAATCGAGTCCACCTGTATGAAAATAAAGGGAAGTTCCGAAAGTCATTTTGACCCGCGCGGGGATTCGGCAGTATCTTTGACTGTGGAAATCCCTTACAGGGAAAAGTGTCCCGATTGCGATGAGCATGGGTAACTTTGGCGAAGAGTTGCGAATGGAGCGGTTAAACCGAGGCATCGCACTCGAGAAAATCACGGAGATCACGAAGATCAGCCAGCGGCATTTGGTTGCGCTGGAGGAGAACCAGTTTCGTGTGCTTCCGGGTGGAATCCTGAACAAAGGCATTGTTCGCGGGTACGTCAAAGTTCTCGGTCTGGATGAGATGGACTGGATCGGGCGATTCCAGAGCGCCTACGCCGCTTCAGGTGATGTGCTCGATGACGACCGCAACTGGATGGAGTTTGCCGCCAATGTGGGGCGGGCGCGGGTAAGGCCGCGGGATGCTGCGACGGAGCGGTTGAAGTGGGCCGGAGCCGTGTTGCTGCTGCTGGTTGTCGGGATTGCGTTGTTTTTTGGCTATCGCTATTACGGCTATCGCTCTGGGTGGTGGCCGACAGTGGTGCCGGGCCGGGAGACGGCGGTGCAGGACCGCCAAGCCGAGGCCTATCAGCTCAGGCTAGACCACTGACAGGTTTCAAATCGCCAATTCCTCCAGATCGAACACGCGCTTTTTAGAGAAATGGCTATTTCCCACTCAGACTGCCTGGAGCGCCTTTGAGATGGCTCAAAGAGCCATTGGCTGAGGGTCTTTGCCCTGTTGCTAGCCGGGAAATTATGATGGTAAAGATGCGGATTCCGGCGTGATGCGCTATCCGCTGCACTGTGGGAATGTGCGAGGCGTCTTGGGCTCGAGTGGCTGAAGGCGATGCGTGCGTTTCGGTCCGGAGAAAGCCGGCACAGATAACACAGGAGGAGACGCTTTGAGCGATCGCACATTGTTTACGTCGGAATCGGTCACGGAAGGCCATCCGGACAAGATTGCCGACCAGATTTCCGATGCCATTCTGGATGCCTGCCTGGAGCAGGATCCTTACAGCCGCGTTGCGGCAGAGACGCTAACGGCGACCGGACTGGTTGTCATTGCGGGCGAGATCACGACCAAGGCCTATGTGGATTTCCAGACGCTGGTGCGCGGCGTGGTGGCCTCGATCGGGTATGACAATGCGCTGTACGGCTTTGACTCGAATACCTGCGCGGTGATCTCGTCGATCAATCGCCAGTCGGGTGATATTGCGCAGGGCGTGGATACGGGCGGCGCTGGCGACCAGGGCATGATGTTCGGCTTTGCCACGAATGAGACGCCGGAGTTGATGCCGGCAGCGGTCTCGCTGGCGCATAAGCTGACGCACAAACTCTCTGAAGTGCGCAAGAATGGCAAGCTCGCGTATCTGCGGCCAGATGGCAAGAGCCAGGTGACGGTGGAGTACGACGAAAACGGCAAGGTCGCTCGCATCGATGCGGTGGTGATTTCGACTCAGCATGCGGAGCACGTCTCCAACGAGGAGCTGCGCGCGGACATTCTGAAACACGTAATTCAGGCTGTTCTTCCGGCGGAGTGGCTGGATGAGAACACCAAGTACCACATCAACCCGACGGGCCGGTTTGTGATTGGCGGTCCGATGGGTGACACGGGCCTGACGGGCCGCAAGATCATCGTGGACACCTACGGCGGGGCTGGCCGGCACGGTGGTGGCGCATTCAGCGGTAAGGATCCGACGAAAGTGGATCGTTCGGCTGCGTACATGGCCCGTCACATTGCCAAGAACATCGTTGCGGCAGGTCTGGCCAGCAAGTGCGAAGTACAGCTTGCGTACGCGATCGGTGTAGCTGAGCCGGTTTCGGTGCTGGTGGATACCTTTGGCACGGGCAAGGTGAGCTCTGCGAAGCTGACAGAGCTGGTGCGCAAGAACTTCTCGCTGACGCCCAAGGGCATTATCGAGAGCCTGAAGCTGCGCCGTCCGATCTATCGCAAGACGGCTGCTTATGGGCACTTCGGACGCACGGAGGCTGACTTTACTTGGGAAGCAACCGACAAGGCTGCTGCTCTTGCAGAGCAAGCCGGCGTAGCGGTAGCGGCGAAGTAGCGATACCTGGATGTGATAACAAAGGCCTCCGCGATGCGGAGGCCTTTTGTTTTGGAAAGCTGATAGGAACAAGGTAGTCTGTCCGGGGATGCTGCGGAACCGCATGTGGCCGATGCGGCTGCGGAACTGTTGGAAAATCGAAAGAATCAAATCGAGAGAATCAGAGGAGCCGGAATGAAGAAGCTGTTTGCGCTAATGTTGCTAACCGTCGCACTGCCCTGTTTCAGCCAGACAACTGACAAGGATGTGCTGTTGAAGCACTGGAAGACCTCGGGAGATCTCACTATTGCAGTAGCCAATGCCATGCCCTCCGAGGGCTATTCGTTTCGCCCTGTGCCGGCTGAGATGAGCTTTGGCGAGCTGATGGTGCATATTGCCGCCGCTGATCGCAATGCGTGCGCCAACGCGAGCGGGCTCACAGCGCCTGCGCTACCGGCCAAGGTCGGCGACTGGACCAAGGATCTGGTGAAAGCGGATGTGGACAAGGAGACGGCGGTGCAGTTTCTTCAGGACACCTTTGCTTTTTGTCAGAAGGCTATTACTGAGATGCCCGCGAGCAACATGGCTACGGTGGTTGGGCCGGCAAATCGTCATCTGATGGGTTCGGAGTGGTTGTGGTCGTACTTTACGCACACGGCGCATCATCGTGGGCAGGCTGAGGTGTATTTGCGGCTGAAGGGAATTACGCCTCCGACATACGCATTCTGAGGTTGTGTCTGTAGTTGTGTGCCCAGGGTTATGTCCTTGGTTAAAAGAGAGGACTGATTCTGATCTGGTGCGTCCATTCTCTTAAGCCTGAGATTTTGGAAATTTCTGTGAGGAAGGTGAACTACTGACGATGGCACGACTGGTTCGGATAGTGATTGGATTGGGATTGTGTGCTGGAATTGGTTCGATTCCGGTGGCGACGCTGGCACAGCAGCAGGGCGGCGCTGCGTGGGACTACACCGGCAAACTGGGGCCTTTTCACTGGGGCAAGCTTGATCCGGCATACAAGACTTGCGCTGACGGTAAGGAGCAGTCGCCGATCGATATTCGCGGCGCGCATCTGGATAAGAATCTGCAGCCGATCGAGTTTCACTATCTTGCTGGGCCGATGACGCTGGTAAATACCGGACATACGGTCCAGGTGACGGCTGCGCCGGGCAGCTACATTATTGCGAACGGCACCCGGTATGACTTGGTGCAGTTTCATTTTCATCATCCGGGCGAGGAGGCTGTGAAGGGCACGCTGCCGGATATGGACGTGCATCTGGTGCACAAGAGTGCGGACGGCAAGATTGCGGTGGTCGCCGTGCGGCTGATGGAAGGGAATGCCAACGCTGTGCTGGCCGCCCTGTGGGAGCATCTGCCAAAGACAGTGGGCGCAAGCGACAAGATGCCCGATCTGATGAGCCCGCTAGGACTGATTCCACGCGATCCGGGTTACTGGATGTATGAAGGATCGCTGACAGCACCACCATGCACGGAGGGCGTGCAATGGTTTGTAATGGAGCGGCCAGTGGAGTTGTCGCGTGGCCAACTGCGGGCGTTTGGCGCGCTCTATCCGGTGAACAGCCGTATGCTGCAATCGCCGCATGGGCGGAAGGTTGAGGCCAGCGAATAGCGCGGCTTCATCGAAAGGGCCTTCTGTAACTATCAGAGTGAAACATTTGAAAGCTGACTGTGTATCGCAGCCAGCTTTCTTTTTGAGTCAGCTTTCTTTTATGCCGGGCAATCTGGTTATGCCAAAAACAGTGGTGGAAAAAAGAACTACCTTGACGTGACGGTGTGCTCTTGACGTGACGGTGTGCTGAATTGCACATGTCAAAACAGATAAACATAAGAATTTAATAAAGTTTTCTCCTTTTTCAGTCTTGAATTCACCGAGAATTCATGAGCGCAAGACATCGTTCTTTATGTTGCAAAGCTAAAGTTGCGTGCCAAGGAGGGGAGAATGAAATTCAAATCCCTGGCAGTGTTTTCTCTGGCCGCCATCGCAGCGGTTGGTTATTCTCAAGAATCCAACAAAGACTGGGATCATACACCGATTCGCCATGTGCTCTTGATCAGCGTAGATGGCATGCATGCGGTAGATCTCCTGAACTGCGCAAACGGCGTCCCGGGAGTGAACGGGGGCGATCCTTATTGTCCGAATCTGGCTGCCCTAACGACGACCGGCGTGAACTACACGGCGGCGAGCACGTCGAGACCATCTGATTCTTTCCCCGGCTTGATGTCGATTGTTACCGGCGCCACACCGCGTACGATGGGTGTGTATTACGACGTATCTTACGATCGCTCACTGGATGCGCCGGCGAAGACGACAGGTAATGGTGTTGCAGCCGGACCATGCACCGCGGGAGCGGCGCCGACCGGTACCCGAACTGAGTATGAAGAGGGCATCGATAAGAATCAGGGCTTAGTGAACGGTGGAGCTCCAGGAGCGGGTCCGACGGACGGTGGCATTGCTTCGATCGATCCGCAGCGTCTGATTCGTGATCCCAAACGCGGTTGCGCTCCGGTCTGGCCGTGGGAGTTTGTGCGGACCAACACAATCTTCGGAGTCATTCATCAAGAGGGTGGCTACACGGCATGGTCGGACAAACACCCTGCGTATTCAGCCGTGGCCGGGCGCAATCCGGATGGCGCGGGAGCGCTGAACGATTACTATTCGCCGGAGATCAACTCGAACGTAGTGGGTCTGCCAGGGGTCAAGACGCCGACCGGCATTGATTGTTCTGTCGTTCCTGATTCAGGCTCGGATCTGACAGCGTGGACGAACAGCTTCCAGAATATTCAGTGCTACGACCAGCTCAAGGTCAACGCAATCCTGAATGAAATTGAAGGCAAGACACACGATGGCAAGAATGCCAAGGTGCCAACGATCTTTGGCATGAACTTCCAGGCCGTCAGTGTGGGGCAGAAGCTGGTAGAGAAGAGCAATGGCACGACGGGCGGATATCAGAATGCGGCCGCTACTCCTACTCCGGCACTCCTGACTGAATTCCAATTCATCGACGACTCGATTGGTGCAATGGTGAACAAGATCAAGGATCGTGGGCTGTACGAGTCTACCCTGATCATCATCACGGCGAAACATGGACAGAACCCGATCGATCCGGCGTTTTATGTTCCGATCCTGAATTCCGGAACTTCGCCGGCGACGATATTGAGCAACGCCAACCTGCTTCCATTTTCGGAGTCAACCAACAATGCGACGGGCATTGGACCGACGGAAGACGATATCTCGCTGCTGTGGCTGAATTCTTCTTCTGAGACAAAGACTGCGGTTAGCCTTCTGGAAACCAACAAGGATCAGGCAGGGATTGGGCAGATCTTCTACGGTCCTTCTCTGTCACTGAACTACAACACACCAGGTCTGGGTGCGGGACTTGATCCGCGCACGCCGGACATCATTGTGACTCCAAATGTGGGCGTGGTGTATACCGGCAGCACGAAGAAAGAATCCGAGCACGGCGGATTTGCGCATGATGACACGAACGTGATTCTGTTGGTGTCGAACCCCGGGATCGTGCCCCACACGGTGTATAGCAACGTAGGGACGAACCAGGTGGCGCCGACGATTCTGAAGTCGCTGGGGATCGATCCGAAGCGGCTGGATGGCGTGCGCTGGGAAGGTACGGCTACGCTGCCTCAGTAATAAAGTCAGTCAAAACGACAAAGGGCGTCCAAATAGGACGCCCTTTGTTTTTATGACCGAAATCTATCTCAGGCCAGTGCCAGGTTGAGATTGTCGATGGCTTCGTCGACTTCGTTGGGGGCTTTGTAGCCGATGGTAACGGCGTCTACCCCGGCATTCTTGAATGCGAAGCGTAAGGCTTTCTGACGGTCTTCGTGATTGAAGACACCTTCCCCTACGAGCTTCATGCTGATGACTCCCATGCCTGCCTTGTGCGCAGATTTCACATGGGTGACAACTTCGTTCACATTTCCAAGCTCATCGGCATCTGGGATCTCCGCATCCATGCGTGTGCCTTTATGGTTCATGCGAATCATGGCGACATCGAGCCAGTCCATCGTTGGTACCTGTCGCAGCGCAGGTAGACCGTGTACGGATGCCCCATGGCTGCGAATCACCTCACGATGTTCGGCTTCCATGATGGCGTCCTGCCAGTGCTTTGTGTCTTCCGGCCAGGTGGGTGTGTGCTGGTAGTGCAATAGCATGATGTCGAAATAATCAGTCTTCGCCATGGTCCGCAGCTCATCGAACTTGGCTTGCGGATCGACGCCGGGGCGCGTGGTGACTTTAGACATGATGCGGTAGCTGTCGCGCGGCACGCCCTGAAGCGCAATGCCGAGCATGGTGTGCATCTCGTGGTAAGACTCAGCGGTCTCGTAGAAGCGAATGCCGCGGTCATAGGCATAGCGCACGAGTTTGGTGAACTGGTCCTGACCGAGATCGCGCTGGACCTGGCCGCTGAAGGTACCGGTGCCAAAGGCAAGGCGCGTGACCTTGATGTCAGATTTGCCAAGGGTTACCCAATCGGTGGCAGTCTGCTGTTTAGCCTGAAGCGGCAGCGTACTGGAAGCGACTGCACTCGCGGCAAGTGTGGTTTTGAGGAATGCGCGTCGGGAGAAAGGAGCCATGGTGGAGGTTCCTCCGTTGGATGGGATGTTACCACAGGCGGCTTGATTCGTTCTGGGGTCAGGAGATCTACGGAGTTTTACGATACACAATACAGAAGCTATGTGGGAAAGCGGTATAGTGTTTGAAAGCCAGCCGGATTTGATTGAGAGCATGCGATTGATTCCTGATTTCCGGGGCGGACGCCGGATACCGTCGATGGGCGGAGAAGGCATGCCAGGAATGGAGGTCATGCGCAGGGGTGAATGTTTGAAGTGTATTGAACTGCTCGCAGAGGCTGGTATGTCATGCGCCTTTTAGGTAGCTCGGAAAATCTGCCGCGAACATCGATGCGGCATCACGTACTGGCTCTGATATGGGTGGCATTAGCGACCGGAGCCAGTCTCGCGTTTTCGCCATATCTCCCTGAGTATCCCGCTGTGCCGGCATGTTTCTATCTCTGTGCGGTTACGGCTTCGGCCATTTATGGCGATTTTCAGTCGAGCATAACCGCGCTTGTGTTGTCCGATATTCTGCTGGGGCTGCTGTTTTGGCGCAGATTCGTGTATACGCATGGCGTCTCGCTGATGGTGCGGGAGTTTTTGTACACGGCGCTGAGCGGCTATGTGTGCCTGCTGGCGCACAAGCTGAAACTCGCGCGAGCCGGGGAAGCGCGTTCAATACGGGCATTCGCTGATTTCACGCATTCCGCTCCTATTGGCTTTTCGTTGCACAGGCCAGATACAAGCTATATCGACATCAATCCGCAGCTCGCGGAGTGGAACGAGATGCGCCGCGAGGAGCACCTGGGGCGTACCCTGGCAGAGGCCGTGCCGGGACTGGCGGCGAGTCTGATACCGCATCTGAAGCGCGTGCTGGAGACGGGAGAGAGCACGACGGTGGAGATCGCCGGTGATCCGCATGAGGCGAATAACAAGCAGCGCTACTGGTTGACGAGCTACTTTCCGGTGCGTAACGCAAGAGGCAAGATCGAGGCGGTTGGAACTGCGGTCCTGGAAACGACACGCGAACGACACGCACAGGCCGCGCTAGCGAATAGTGAGTCTCGATACCGGCTGCTGACCGAAACGTTGTCGCAATATATCTGGACTGCGGACGAGAACGGCAAGATCGACTATTGCAACAAGTATTTCCTTGAGTTCTGCGGCATGACTCTCGAGGAAGTGAAGGCGGGCAAAGCGCTGGAGTTGTTTCACCCTGAAGATCGCGAGAGGATGCTGACAAAGATCAGCGCAAGTCTTGCATCGGGCAAGATATTTGAGGACGAACATCGCGTACGGCATGCACGTGATGAGGAATATCACTGGCATCTTGCCCATCTGGAGCCATTTTTTGATTTGAGTGGCGCGCGCCGCTGGCTTGGTGTGGCTATTGACGTAACGGCCCGCAAGAAAGCGGAGATTGAACTGCGAGCGGCACATGACCGCCTAAGCGTGTTGCTTAGCTCCATTTCCGAGTCGTTCATTGTGCTGGACAAGGACTGGCGCTTTCAGTACGCGAACGACAGTGTGATGGAGCATCGCGGCATGGCCTGGAGCGAGATGCAAGGCAAGTCGGTATGGGAGATTTATCCTGCCGCGCTCGAGACCGAGTTCAAGGCTGGGTATGAAAAGGTGATGCGAGAGCGGACGCCGCATCGCTTCGAAGTGAAGTACCCCATGGGCGATGGCACGACACGCTATTTTCTTGTACATGCACATCCGACAGGCGAAGGCTTATCGGCGTTGGTCACAAATATCACGGATCGGAAGGGTGTGGAGGAGCAAGCCAGATTGGCGCATGAGCGCTTCCAGCTTGCACTCCACGGCACACCGGTTTCGGTGTTTCATCAGGATCGCGATCTGCGCTACATATGGGTTTATAACCCGGCGCGAGGGATGGATCCGAACGAGATGTTGGGCAAGCGTGATCGGGATTTTATCGAGCGTGCCAGTGATGCCGAGATGACGGAAACAATCAAACGGGAAGTGATTCGCACCGGCGTGGGACAGCGGCGCGAGATCGTTGTACGGTCGCGAGGAGCGGATGAAATTTATGATTTGCAGGTGGAACCTCTGCGCGATGCAGACGGAGATATTACCGGGGTCAGCTGCGCGGCTATTGACATCACGGAGCGAAAGCGCACTCAGGAGGCTCTCATACGCAGTGAGAAGCTTGCCTCTGCGGGACGCCTGGCGGCTTCTATTGCCCATGAGATTAATAATCCTCTGGAAGCGGTTACGAATCTGCTCTATCTGACGCGGCATGTACCAAACCTGCCAGAGGAAGCGCAGCAATACATCAGCATGGCTTCGGAAGAGTTGGAGCGCGTGGCGCATATTACGCGGCAATCGCTGGGCTTTTACCGGGAGCCTTCGACTGCGCAGATAACGTCCCTTGCGGCCGTAATGCAGTCTGCTATCGAGCTTTTTCGCGGTAAGCTCCGTAAACAGCAGGTAGCGATAAGGCAAGAGTGGAAAGATGATATCGCGATCGAGGCTGTGGGCGGAGAACTGCGGCAGGTCTTCTGCAATCTGTTGTCCAACAGCATTGAGGCAATGAAGCATGGCGGGAATATCCGGATAAGAATGGGTCAAAGCCGCGTGCTTGAAGACGCAAAGCAGTATGTACGCATCACGTTCGCAGACGACGGTTGTGGTGTGCCCCAGGAGATTCGCACGCAGATCTTCGAACCATTCTTCACTACACGCAGCTCTACTGGAACTGGATTGGGCTTGTGGGTTTCAAAACAGCTTGTGGAGAAGCATGGTGGACGTATACGGCTGAGGTCAAATACCGGAACAGCGGAACATGGAACAGCAGTGATGATTCTGTTGCCTGTGTCAGAGTGTGGAAGTCAAAATCAACTTAAAGTTTGAAGACTTAATCTAATTGAAGTTAATAAATTATCTGCGAAGTGCGATACAGCACAGATTGCTCCTGAGGGGGCAATGTAAAAAGTCCGACAATTTGCCGAATTTCATGCGGCTGTGATGCTAGCTGGAATCGGTACCAATGAAGAATTGATGAGGTGGGCGGGCCTGCCGCCGCACTTACCTGACCTCCGTATGACTGACAGCAATCTGGAGCAGTTCAAAGAGTCATAACACATCAGCTTTTCAATACACACTCAATTCAATCCCAATTCAAAGCGTAGCAATCAAGGCTTCGACGGAAGCGTTAGCAACTCGGCCGATCCCCTGGCTCACGATCTGCAAAACAGTGGGAAGGCCGAAGACAAAGGTTCTTTCTCTGAGGAGGCAATCTATGAATCTCTACGGGTCGAATAGGGCATTTCATTGGAAGACGCACGTAAAGATAGCGTGCATCTGCGCGATTCTGCTGATTGGTTTCTGTACAACAGGCGCTCTGGGGCAGAGTGACGTGGGCAGCATTGTGGGTTTTGTAAAAGACCAATCCGGCGCAGTTGTGCCGGGAGCGCATGTGACTGTGCAGAATGAGGGCACAGGCGAGGCGCGCACTGTAACGTCTGACGCTCAAGGACATTACACGGTTCCGGATTTGCCTCCGGCAGTCTACTCGGTAACAGCAGAGCTGAGCGGCTTCCAGAAGTTCTCGAGTGTTCATAATCGCCTTGCGTCGAACACGACAATTTCCATTGATGCACAACTAGCGGTTGGGCAGGAGACGCAGACGATTGAGGTCTCGGACACCGAAACGGTGTTGCAAACGCAGTCCGGGTCGGTGCAGGCCGAGGTCACAGGAGAGCAGGTCGACAAGCAGGAGTTGAACGGCCGCAACCCGCTCTACATGGCGCAGTTGTCACCGGGCGTCTTCAGCACGACGACGATGGGCGACTTCAACTTTGCCTTCAACAGCGGCGACAGCTTCGAGGTGAATGGCGCGCGGCAGAACGACACGCGCTACACGCTGGATGATGCTCCAGCGGCACGCACACGCGCCGACAGCCAGATCATCGCCGGCGCAAATACGGATGCGGTGCAGGAGATTCAGGTGCTGACGGCTGATTATTCGGCTGAGTATGGAAGTGCTTCGGGTGCACAGATTCGCGTCATCACCAAGAGCGGAACTAAGGATTTTCATGGAACGGCGTATGAGTATCTTCGCAACTCGGCGATGAACGCTAATACTTGGACCCGCAACTTGACTCCGAGCACGCAGTTTACCGCTCCATTTGTGTACAACAACTTCGGTTTTTCCGTGGGCGGCCCAGTGTGGGCCCCGAAGGTTCCAGTGCTGGACAAGCTGCGGGATAAGTTCTTCTTCTTTGTCAATGAGGATTGGATCCGTTACCGCTACGACACGCCACAAACCATGGCAGTGCCCACGGCGCTAATGCGGCAGGGTAATTTCAGTGAGTTGCTCAGTTCGGATTCAACTGTCAATCCGTGGTACAAACCCACGCAAATCTATTACCCAGGAACCTGCCCGAAGGTTGGTGCGGCAACCTGCGTGCCCATCCCGAACAACGATATTGCCGATAACGCGCCGCAGTTGCTGAGCGCCAACGGCCTCGGCATCCTGAACTCGTATCCTGCACCGACACCGGGATTTCTGCAAGGCACGTCGAACTACGACGGGTCGCTGCCCGATCCAATCAATCAGCGCAAGGGACAAATCAACGGAGACCTGCTGATTACGCCGGTGCACCACCTGGAGTTCCGCCGCTCGGATGACTCGTATTATCAGTTGAGCCCGTTCAACCAGAGCAATCCGCAGGTGCCTATCGTCTATGAAAGGCCCAACCAGACTGATGCTGTGGGCTGGGTTTGGACGGTAAGTCCGACGATGATCAACGAGGCGCGCGCGAGTGTCAGCATCGACGATGTCTATATCAGTGCTGCTCCTGGCGGAGCAGGATACGACCGCAGCTCATTTGGGATTAACTTTCCCTATATTCTTCCCGGTCTCAAGGCCCAAGAAAACAAGATTCCCACCGCCAACCTTAACGATAACTTCTCCAACATTGCAGGCGGCCCATATCCCTCGCACTCTTCGGGTCTGATCTTCGTGGCCTCGGACAGCGTGACGAAAGTGTGGGGTAATCACACCCTCAAAGGTGGCTTCTCGCTCACATACATGGGCGAAAACGACAACGATCAGATCAACGTGAGTACGGTTCCCGGAGGCGCGAGCAACCAGAACGGAACCTTTGGCTTTACCGATAACCACAACAACCTTGGCGCAACCTCAGGAGCGTCTATAGCCAATCTGGCTTTGGGATTGTCGGATAGTTATACGGAGATCGGACCCAAGGCGTTTACAGAGTGGCGCGGATGGACCTTCGAGTACTTTGCGCAGGACAGCTGGCAGGTTACTCCAAAACTGCATCTTGACTATGGTCTGCGCATCACGAATGTTTTTCCACCGTTTGCGCAATGGGCCAATGCGACATTCTTCGATCCGGCGTCTTACGATCCGGCAACAGCGCCGTATGTAAGCCCGACGACAGGGAACGTCACGCTGGGTACTGGCAATCCGTACGACGGCGTGGTGATTCCGGGCTTCAGCAGCTTCCCCGGCTCGGCAACCCAGAACAACCGCGTGCCGGCGGCTACCGCTTCCAACGACGAATGCGCCGGGCAACCATGTACCGGACTGTTCGCACCGAACCTGCCTAAGGGATATGTGAACACGACGGTGCAGGTGCAGCCGCGTGTGGGTATCGCATATCAGCTCTTCCCAAGGACTGTGATACGCGCGGGTGCGGGCCGCTTTATCAGCAACAAGGGGTTGCTGGACAACATCTTCCCAGGCGGAAACTCGCCCTTCCAGCCAACGGTGACGGTGACCAATGTGTCGGTGGACAACCCAGGCGCCTCACTGACGCCTACGGTCGAGCCGCCAATTACGCTGACCACACTCAACAACCATCTGGTGCCCCCCACGCGATGGAACTGGAATCTTACTGTGGAGCATGAGCTGAGGCCGTTGCAGTCCGTGTTTCAGGTGGCGTATGTGGGCGCTCGGGGACTGCATAACTGGGATGTGGTCGATATCAATCAGCCGGCAGTTGGGGCACAGCAGGCAAATCCTGGCGTACAACTGGCGGCGCTGCGTCCGTACAAAGGCTTTGCCTCGATTCAGCAGGAGCAGAGTGGTGTGAGCTCGACCTACGATGCGCTGCAGGCTTCATGGACGACCCGGTTCCGTTCGGGGTCGTCGATTGGTGCGGCGTACACCTACTCAAAGAGCATGGATTCGAGCTCGAACTACCGCGATATCGTGCCAGACTCTTACAACACAAGCAATTTGTGGGGGCCGTCGGAGTACGATGTGCGCCACGTGCTGATTGTCAACGGGCTCTACGCGCTACCCTTCTTCAAGAACGAGCACAACCTTGCGGGTGAAACCTTAGGCGGCTGGCAGTTGAGCGGCAACGTGCAAGCCCAAACCGGAACACCATGCGGCATCGGGACAAACACGGATTATGCCGGTGTAGGCGAGGTTGGAAGCTTCGGTTGCGGCAGCGAAGGCGAGTTCTATGTAAAGAACGGAAATCCAAAGGTACTGGGGCATTTTGCCGGTGCTGCCGCTACAGGCGCTGCGTGGTTTGCAACGACCAACAGCGATGGCAGCAAGATATTTACTGCTCCAACTGCGGGAACTTTCAACCTGCAGGGCGGCATTCGCGACGAGGTCTATCAGCCCGGATTGCAGAACTGGAACTTGGCGATGATCAAGGCCTTCCCGGTAACCGAAGGAACGGGATTTGAGTTCCGCGCTGAGGCATTTAACTTCATTAACCATCCAAACCTGGCCGGGCCGAACTTGAACCCGACCTCGTCGCAATTTGGCCTGGTTACAGGCAAGACGACAAGCAACCCGCGAACGCTCCAGGTGGGGTTGCGATTCCATTACTAGGTATCTCGATAAGTCTCATCTATCCATCCCGCGCGGCCGAGAGGCAGCGCGGGATTCTTTTTCTGCCCTAGCTATTTTTTGAAGCGTCAAGCCTTGTGAAGAGCCAGCAGACGATTCTGCTGAACCTTTGGATAGTGATTGCAGCCTGGATCGGGTTAATCGAACGGATGGCCGAAGTAGCTGAGGATGGAGAGCGCAAGCAGGCCGACGCCCAAGAGCGACTGCACACCGGAGACGGTGCGCATCCATCCGCGGGCGCGCAGGTCAAACTCGCGTGGCTGCAGCATGCGGATCCATTCACCACCGTTGAAGCCCTGGAAGCCGATGTTGAAGACGCTCATGAGGCTGAAGAGCATGGCGGTCCAGAGAGCGCGCAATTCTACCCGCATCCACTGGCTGCGGGTCTTCCAGAGATGGAGCATCCAGTCTCCGGGGCCGGGCATTGCATCAGGTTCCCGCAGCTTGGGCGTACGCCACGTGTGGCGAACACGGATGTGAAACACATGTTGCCGGGACAGACCGGTCCTGCGGCGCTTGCCGCTGACGACCAGAAATAGACCCCATTTGCACCGCTGAACATGAGTGCCCAGCCAGTAGATAGGGGTGCAAAGCAGCGCCATGATGGCGATGATGATAAGTGGGCGACCAGGATCGGCACCCCAGCCGCAGGTCCAGTCAAAGGCAGCTTCCCGCATCCACTGGAGTGTTTCACCGGCCCAGTATCCAGCGACATGAATCCAGTATTCGGCTCCGGTATAAAGCCGCAACGCGTTTTCAGGATCGGACTCCTCGGGGTGATGATGATGAGTGGTCTTGGCTGCTTCAGGGGTTTGCGGGGGAACATTGGGATCATGGCGTAGATAGGCTTCGGTCAACTGTCTTGCCGGCTGCTCGATTCCCGAGTCGCGCAGTGCGTTGCGCAGGTCGATGATGGGCTTTGGGTCATCGACATATTTCAATGCGGCAAGATTGCTCGCGGTACGGAAGATCTCTGGGTCGAGATCGCCTCTGGGCTGAAAGAGCGCTTGATCGAGATTGATGAACGATACGTCGGTGTCGCTGTCGAAGTAAGTTCCCATCAAGTCAGTCTGGCCTAGATAAGCGTGGGTCAAATTTGATTTCTGGAGCCGTGCGTTATCAAGATGAGCGCTCCAGAGATCGGCACCGGGCGAATCTTCGTCTCCGCCCGAGAGCTGTGCGCCGGAAAGGTCTGCGTCCTCAAGATCGGCTTCGGATAGATTCGCGCGTGTAAGGTCGGCGTTTTTTAGGATTGCGCCTTTGAGCTGCGCTTTGCTCAGGTCGGCGTGGTCGAGGGTTGCCTTGGATAGGTCTGCGTTGTTGAGCACGCTTCCAGAGAGGTTGGCACGGGTTAGATCGGCGCCTGCGAGAATGGCCCGGGTACCTTCCTTTCCATCGTTATCGACCCAGCGTCGATGCGCCCGAAGGATCTCGTCCAACTCGGCGCGGGAGTGCTCAACACCCTTGCTATCCTTCCATGTCCAGGATTCGGCGAATACGGGGGAGATGACCGCCAGCAGGCAGACGGTAGTGAGCCACATCTTCAAAGTGCCAGCCATTGTAGCTTCGACTTCCTCCACCGAGCAGAAAATTATGAGTTCTGGTGAAAGAGATGGGCGCTCCGTTTCGTGGGCGTGCGGGAAAGGGCGTTTTGAAGGCGCGCGGCGGCTTCAAGCCAGTTGTCCACAGCTTGCACATCCATGTACGCCGATTGCACAGTTTCTGCGCCTTGCAAGGTGTGGAGCGTGACGCCTAGTCTTGGAAACGGAGCGCTTGTGCGTGGTAAGAAAGTCCGTGCGGAGTTCCATTTTGGTCTGTCTGATTGGCCAGTATTTGCGTGCCTCAAGACGGCCGGAAATCGCGCAAAAATGAGGGGTTTTGTGTTTTGCACAGCGAAAACCAGTCATTAGCGAGGATGGTGCCCGGTAAGGTTATGAAAGTACCACATCTTGTGGTTCTCGCTTGACCTGCACCACTGACAGCGGTATTTTTGCAACTGCGGCTGTTACGAAATCGTGAAACAACTTGGGTTGTTTTAGGGTTTCGGCTCGATTTCCCGGAAATGGCAGGGTAGAACCCGGAAACCAGGGAAGACACTGGTTTTAGAAGGATTGCTTTTCTTTTTCGGCGTCGAGCAGCTGATGTTGTGAAGCCGTTCCGGATAGTTCGAGCCGGCGGCTGTTTCATCTAATGGTTAGGGTCCGGTATTGGTCCCTGCCGCGTTTTACGAACCTCAACCCCAAGGTTCTGAAGGAGATTTGATGCCCGACGCCTATTCCACGACATCCACCGCAAATTCCGTATCTGCTTCCGTTCCCAATGTGCCGGCGAGTGGTTTTCCCCGCGGCGGCCTGAACTTTGCGCGCCGTTTTTCCCGTGCTGGTATCTCGCCCTACGACGAGGTTCAATGGGAGCGCCGTACGGCGTCGATTACCGATGCGAGCGGAAAGTCGATTTTTGAGCAGAAGGATGTGGAAGTGCCGGTCGACTGGTCGATGACGGCGACCAACATCGTGGCTTCGAAGTACCTGCACGGCCAGATGAACACGCCGGAGCGGGAAACGGGCGTACGTGAACTTGTGGGCCGCGTGGCAGAGACGATCCGCGACTGGGGTTTGACCGGGGGGTATTTTGCGAGCGCTCAGGATGCGGCGATCTTCCACGATGAATTGGTAGCGATGTTGGTGTCGCAGAAAGTGGCGTTTAACTCGCCGGTGTGGTTCAACGTGGGCTGCGACCGGCTCGAGCCAAATTCGGATGCGCAGAACTGGCATTGGGATCCACATACGTGTGCGGTGCGTTTTTCGGTAACGGGCTATCGGAATCCGCAGTGCTCGGCTTGCTTCATCAATGCCGTGGATGACTCGCTGGACTCGATTCTGACGCTGGCGAAGACCGAAGGCATGCTCTTCAAATGGGGATCGGGGACGGGAACTAATCTCTCGTCGATTCGCGGATCGATGGAATTGCTGTCAGGCGGCGGTACGGCTTCAGGGCCGCTGAGCTTTATGCGCGGGTTCGATGCATTCGCCGGTGTGATCAAGTCGGGCGGAAAAACGCGGCGGGCGGCGAAGATGGTGATTCTGAATGTCGACCATCCGGACATCATCGACTTCATCGAGTGCAAGGCGAAGGAAGAGGCAAAGGCCTTTTCACTGATTCGCGCAGGCTATGACGGCTCCGGTCCGGACTCCGAGGCGTACTCCTCAATCTTTTTCCAGAATGCCAATAACTCGGTGCGTGTGAACGATGAGTTTATGCGGGCATATGAGCGTGATGGCGAATTCAGCACGCTGACGGTCAAGGATCAGCAGGTGGTGAAGACTTACAAGGCCCGCGAGATTATGACGAAGATTGCCGAGGCGACCTGGCGGTGCGGTGATCCGGGCATGCAGTTTGACTCGACGATTAACCGCTGGCACACAAGCAAGAATACGGCGCGTATCAATGCGTCGAATCCGTGCTCGGAGTACATGTTCCTGGATAACTCGGCGTGCAACCTGGCTAGCTTTAACCTGTTGAAGTTCATGACGCCGTCGGGAACGTTTGATATTGCCGCTTACCGTCACGCGGTTTCGGTTGTGATCACGGCGATGGAGATTCTCGTCGATAACTCTGGTTATCCGACAGAGAACATAGCGCGTAACTCGCACGACTATCGTCCGCTTGGATTGGGTTATGCGAATCTGGGCGCGCTGCTGATGGCGACGGGGTTGCCGTATGACTCGGATGCGGGGCGCGACTATGCTGCATGTCTGACGGCGATTATGTGCGGTCAGGCGTATCTGCAGTCCTCAATCATAGCTGCGACGTGCCCGCCACTCGGTTCCGCAACGACGCTAACGGCACAGGTGGATCGTCAAGGGGGCGCATGCCCTGGGTTCTATGTGAATCGTGAGCCATTCCTGGATGTGATCCGGATGCATCGCGCTGAAGTGAACAAGATCGGCAAGTCGAAAACGAGCGGCGAGCCATTTACGGTGCCGCAGCTTGATCCGCTGATTGAGGCGAGCCGCGAGTGCTGGGATATGGCGCTGATCTACGGCGAGCGCTACGGCTATCGCAATTCGCAGACGACGGTGCTGGCTCCGACGGGAACGATCGGTTTCATGATGGATTGCGACACGACGGGCATTGAGCCAGATCTGGCGCTGGTGAAGTACAAGAAGCTCGTCGGCGGCGGCATGATCAAGATCGTGAACCAGACGGTGCCTTCAGCGTTGTTCAAGCTGGGGTACACAGACGAAGAAGTGAATGCGATCGTGAGCTACATTGACGCGACGGGCACGATCGAGGGCGCACCGGGCATCAAGCCGGAGCATCTGAGCGTCTTCGACTGCTCATTCAAGCCGTCAAAGGGAACGCGCTCGATTCACTACATGGGCCATATCAAGATGATGTCGGCTACGCAGCCATTCCTTTCCGGCGCGATCTCGAAGACGGTGAATCTACCGCACGAGGCGACAGTGGAAGATATTGCCGAGGCGTATGCGGAGAGCTGGCGTCAGGGCCTGAAGGCTGTGGCGATCTATCGCGATGGTTCGAAGGGCGTGCAGCCGCTGAACACGAGCACTGACACGAAGAAGAGTGAGCCCTCGGCGTTGGATGCCGCGGGTGATCGCGTGTTGGCTGCGATGGCGACGGGTGCGAATGCTCCTGATGCGGATGTGAAGACGCTGGAAACGAAGGTTGCAGACAAGCTTGAAGTGACAGCGAAGCAAGTAGCTGCGGCTGCTGCTGCCTTCCAGAAGCAGATGGAAGTGATTGCGGCACTGGAACTGAAGGCATCAGCTGCACAAGCTCGGACTGCGGCAGCTCAGGCAAGTGCTACTGCGGCGACGCAGCAGGTTCGGGTTGCGTCGGCTGTACCTGTTGTGCCGATTGAGGCGAATCAGGATCTGAATGCTCCGCCGAAGGCTGTGCGGCATAGGCTGCAGGAAGAGCGAGCTTCGGTGACGCATAAATTCTCGATTGCCGGACACGAGGGCTACATCACAGTGGGCATGTATCCCACGGGGCAGCCGGGCGAGATCTTCATCAAGATGGCGAAGGAAGGCTCGACGGTTTCAGGCCTGATGGATGCCTTTGCGACTTCGATTTCGCTGGCGCTGCAACATGGCGTTCCACTCAAGGTGCTGTGCGAGAAGTTTGCGCACACGCGCTTTGAGCCTTCGGGATGGACAGGCAATGAGCAGATTGGCTACGCGAAGAGCCTGATGGATTACATCTTCCGCTGGCTACAATTGCGCTTCCTCTCTGGTACGCAGTTGTCGCTGTTTGCCGGGCTGGCTCCGCAGCCGGCCCAGATTGCGCCACCTCCGCCCACGCTTTTGCCAGAACCGGAGCCGGAAGCCGAGCCTGCACCGGGCGAGGGTGTTCCAGGCGTTTCGGGTGAGGCATTGACCAGGCTGGTCGAGGACATTGCACGTCGGCTGAATCAGGTGAATGCTGGGGCGGTAGGTTCGGTGCCTCAGGTGCGAATGGCTTCGACTCCTGCGATGGACCCGATGCAGGCAGCGTCCTCAACAGCAGCTGTCAAACTGCCGGGGATGGCAGACCGCGGCGTATATCACGCAGCCGACGCCATGCGGGAGATGTATGACATGGGTGATGCGCCTAGTTGCCAGACTTGCGGCGCTATCATGGTGCGCAACGGATCTTGCTATCGCTGCATGAGCTGCGGGTCAACGAGCGGTTGCAGTTAACAACGGAGGCAAAAGAGTCAGTTTGCACTGCTACCGCAAGGGCAACATTTATGGCGGAGCGAAGTGTTGGAGCGGCAAGCGGATTCTCGCTTGTCGCTTTCTTATTGCGTGTTTGGAGACGGCTGATTGGCTTGGACCAGACGTTAGAGCAGCTCTCTTTCCGATGTACATCGAAACCGCAGAATTCCTCGCGGTTTTTCCTCAAGAAAAACCGCACTTCGCAATTTTTCGGGAGCGCACAGTAGAAGGAGAACTGCTCTAGAGGGCGGGACGAAGAACCGAATGTATTTTGATATTCTAATCGCGAGTCGGGCCGAAACCTGGTTTGAAGGTGCGCTCCTGCAGGGAAGTTTCGTAAATAAGATCTATTCATGGCGCAAGAGAACTCAAAGGGCTTGACTTCGAATAGAAGACGATGAATCGATCTGTTATTCAGGGGATTGAATGAAATTTACCGCTATCTGGCAAGGTACGGCGTTTGGAGAGTACGCATGGCTGATGCGTCTTTTCGAGCCTTATATCGAAAAGCAGTGCTTTGACGGAGAGTATAAGATCGTTCTGGATAATGCAATACTCTTCGATAAGTTTGTTCACATTCGAGATAAGTCATATTACACGCAATTTAATGGAAAGAATGTTTTCCTGGTTCACCTCAATGACGAGACTTATGAGGGTGGTGATTATTCTCAGTATCGAAACTTTCGTGGAGTATTCCGCAACTACTGGTCAGATGGTTTTAATACAGATGGTGTGATGACTCTTCCATTGGGGCATCCGAAGTCTGATCCATGGCAGGCGCCGGAGTTGGCTGCTTCCAAACGTCCCTATTTATGGAGCTTTCTGGGGCAGGCGGAAAAATCGAGCAGGCCTGAGGTGCTACATGCTTTGCGCTCAGTGGAACCTAATTTTATCCACACAACGGATACTCGGCCTGATGGAACGCGTCCTGCTTTGTTAACGCGGCAAAAATGCGACCAGGTTCTGCACGAATCGGTTTTTGCTCCTTGTCCAATGGGCAACGTCAATCTAGATTCGTTTCGCGTTTATGAGGCGTTGGAAGCTGGAACGATTCCAATTGTTGAGCGTCGGCTCACGCTCGATTACTTCAGGTCCATGCTAGGTAAGCATCCGCTGCCAACGGTTTCTTCATGGAACGGCGCAAGAAAGTTGATTCTGACGCTTAGGAATAATCCTGCAAAGATGAATGCGTTGCAGAACGAATGTCGCGATTGGTGGCAGGATTATCTTGTGAGGCTGGGTGGTGAGATCGGGCAATTTCTCGAGCGCCGGTCGTCGGAGAGCCGTCAAGTTGAACCTTTGCGTCACGGTTTTGTAGCATCCGCAGGTTGGAAGTATCTTGAACTGATGCGTCATCACAGCGCGAGCGGTATTGGGCGCCGGATTAAACGCCAATTCCTCCGGATTGTAAAAGAGAAGAGGTGGCGCCACACCTATCTGGCTCCAAAGACGCCGCCAGTCGCACGGCGAGATAGCTGACCACAACGAGAGACCCAAGGCCACGTGCCCTAGCAGGGTATACAAGATGACTAACTGACTCGAACGATAATTTTGGAATAAGCGACCGGGTTGGTACTCCAGGCTTGCAGGGTCTCGGGTGTTTCGTTGAGGGAGATTGTGTGGCTTATGGCGGAGTCGACAGGGAAGCGCCCGGCTTCGAGCATGGCAATGACCTCGCGGAAGTCTGCAGACTGGGCGTTGCGTGAGCCGAGGATGTCGAGTTCTTTCTGGACAAAGAGACGGGTTTCATAGGCGACCTGCTCTTTTGCGTAGCCAATATAGACAACGCGACCCGTGAAGGCGACCTCTTCGACAGCGGCGCGGAAAGTGGCAGGCAGGCCGATGGCTTCGATTGCGACATCGGGGCCGCGGCCATTAGTGATTTCGAGCAATTTGTCGTGCACTGGCTCGGTGGCTGCGTTGATGGTATCCGTGGCTCCGGCCTTCCGGGCAAGCGCGAGCTTGGCGTCGTCCATGTCGATGGCGATGGTCTTTGCGCCGCGGAAACCGGAGGCGGCGATGGCTCCGAGACCCACGCCACCGCAACCCCAAATGGCGACTGCATCATCTGCAGCGACACGGCCACGAGCAACAGCATGGAAGCCGACGGAGAGCGGCTCAACCAGGCATAGCTCTTCAAGGCCAAGGCTGGCGGTGTAAAGCTTGGCTGCGTCGATCGCGAAGTACTCGGCGAGCGCGCCGTCGCACATGACACCGAGAGTCTGGTTGATCTGGCAGGCGTTGGCGCGTCCACGCAGGCAGGCCGGGCATCTGCCGCAGGGGATGTAGGGAGAGACGGTAACATTGGTTCCGGTGGTTAGGTGCGGGTGGCCGGAGCTGGCCTCGACAACTGTTGCGCAGATCTCGTGGCCGATGACGCGCGGATAGCTGACCATGGGATTCTTGCCGCGGAAAGAATTGAGGTCGGTACCGCATAGGCCTACGCGGCGGATCTTGAGCAAGACTTCGCCGGGCTTTGGTGTTGGATCGGCAACGCTCTGCACGGCGGCCTGGCCGGGTTTTTCGATTACAACAGCTTTCATCGTGACGGGTCCAAGGAGTTATTTTTGGTGACTCGTTTTTGCGTGGTGCGCGGCTACTATTTCAAGATACTTCTTCGCGTTCTCGGTAATGACTTCGGGTTTACCGGCGCGGACGGCTTTGTTGTCGACCAGATCGCCGCCGACGCCGAGGGCGATTGCTCCGGCTTCGAGGAACTCACCTGCGGTTGAGAGCGAAACGCCACCGGTGGGGATGAGTTCGATCTGCGGCAGCGGGGCTTTGAGAGCCTTGAGGTATTTGGCTCCGCCGACTGCAGAGCAAGGGAAGACCTTGACGGCGTCAGCGCCTGCTTCCCAGGCGGTGAGGACTTCGGTAGGCGTGAGGCCGCCGGGAAAGACAGCAACATCATAGCGACGGCAGAGCTCAATGGTGCGCAGGTTGAGTGCGGGGCTGACGATGAAATGCGCTCCGGCGAGCATGCAGGCACGTGCGGTTTCGGGGTCAAGCACGGTGCCTGCGCCGACGAGGATGCGGTCGCCGGCTTCGGAGGCGAGGCGCTTGATGGCGTCGACCGCGCCGGGGACCGTCATAGTAACTTCGAGGACGGTGACGCCGCCGGCTTCGAGGGCGTAGGCGATCTGGAGAGCTTCTTCTTCGCTGTCGGCGCGGAGGACCGGGACTAGGCCGACCTGGCGGATTTTCTTTAGGACTTCGGATTTGTGCATGATCTTTGCCTTATGACTGTACGGATTCTGCTACCTATCAGGTAGTTCGTATTTGTGAGCTGCATCTTTGAGTTCGATGACTTGCAACATCGGAGGACCACCGCCATGCATTTCGCTGTGCGGAAAAGTCTGCTCCCAATAGCGGCCGTCGTTTACATCGACATAGAGTACTTCCCATCCACTCTTGCCTCTGGCGACAAAAACTAACTCCGATTGAACTAGGGACTCTATGCGTTTACACGCGGTGTCGCTGACGATCTTTCCTTCCTGCAAGATCCAGGTTCCGACAATTGAGGCTTCATCAGGTTGGATATTCATACGAAATCACTCGCAATGCTGAGAGCTTATCGCTGGACGCGGGCTCCGCCGCCTTTCATCACGCGCTCGACTTCGGGCAGCGTAACCATGGTGGTGTCGCCGGGGGTGGTCATGGCCAGCGCGCCGTGAGCACAGCCGCAATCGACGGCGTACTGCGGGCCTTTTTCGGCTAGAAAACCGTAGATGAGGCCGGAAGCGAAGCTGTCGCCGCCGCCCACGCGATCGAGAATTTCGAGGCCAGGCATGGGGCGCGCTTCGTAGAATTCGCCGCCCGCGTAGCAGATGGCTCCCCAGTCGTTGACGGTGGCCGTGCGTGCGGTGCGCAGGGTGGTAGCGACGACTTTGAAGTTGGGGTATTTGGCGACGACCTTCTCGATCATGCGGCGGAAGTTGCCGGTGTCGAGATCGCCGGTGTGGGCTTCGAGATTGTCGAGGCCTTCGACTTCGAAGCCGAGTGAGGCGGTGAAGTCTTCTTCGTTGCCGAGCATAACGTCGACGAGCGGGGCGAGCTCGCTGTTGACTTCGAGAGCACGGGCCTTACCGCCGATGGCCTTCCAGAGCGAATCGCGATAGTTCAGATCATAAGAGACGATGACGCCGTCGCGATGCGCGGCTTCGAGGGCTTCCTTGGCAACGAGCGGGGTGGTCGCGGAGAGCGCGGCAAAGATGCCGCCGGTGTGGAACCAGCGCGTGCCCTCTTTCACGAAGATTTCGTCCCAGTCGATTTCACCGGGCTTGAGCTGGCTGATAGCGGTGTTGCCGCGGTCACTGCAGCCAAGGGCCGCACGCACGCCGAATCCGCGTTCGGTGAAGTTGAGCCCATTGCGGACGGTGCGGCCGACGCCGTCATACTTGACCCACTTCATGTGGGACTGATCGACGCCACCCTGGTAGATGAGGTCTTCGACGAGGCACCCGACGGGGTTGTCTGCGAGTGCGGAGACGACGGCGGTGCGCAGGTTAAAACAGCGCTTGAGGCCGCGGGCTACGTTGTATTCGCCGCCACCCTCCCAGACATCGAAGCGGCGCGTGGTGTGGACGCGGCCGATGCCGGGATCGAGGCGCAGCATGATTTCGCCGAGGGAGACTTCATCCCACTTGCACGTATCTTTGGGTTTGAGATTCAGAATGGGGGCGGACAAGTTCGTTCTCCTCGGATGGTCTGGTTACTGATTCACTCCGCTGGCGAGGAAACCACCATCGACGGCGATGATCTCGCCTGCTACGAAGCTGGAGGCATCGGATGCGAGGTAGACAGCTGCGCCGATCAACTCATCGGTGTGACCCCAACGGGCCATCGGCGTGCGCAGCTTGAGTTCCTTGCCGCGCTCGGTGTTATCGAGCAGATTGGCGTTGAGGGCGGTACGGAACATGCCGGGAGCAATGGCGTTGACGTTGACGCCGTGCTTGGACCACTCAACCGCCAGAGTCTTGGTCAGCGAACCGACAGCGGCTTTGCTTGCAGCGTAGGCTGCGACCTCGTTGAAGCCGAGGAATGTGGTCAGCGAGGCGATATTGATGATGCGTCCCTGGCCGCGCTGGATCATGTGCTCGCCGAAGACCTGGCAGCCGCGCAGGGTGCCGGTGAGGTTGGTTTCGATGATGTTATTCCACTCATCTTCCGGAACCGTGAGCGTAGGCGTGCGCTTGGTCGTGCCGGCGCAGTTGACGAGGATGTCGACTTTGCCAAAGAACTCAATCACGGCTTCGCGCAGGGAGACGAGCGAGCTTCGATTTTTGACGTCGCTGGTGAGGCGTAGCGTTTTGCGGCCAAGCGCTTCGATCTCGGCGGCGGTTTTGTCTACTTCTTCCAGACGGCGCGAGGAAGCGATAACATCGGCTCCCGCCTGCGCGAGGCCGAGCGACAGAGAGTGACCGATGCCGGTGGTGCCGCCTACAACTACGGCGGTCTTTCCGGAGAGATCAAATAATTTGCTCACAAGCTACTCCGACGGAGGTAAACTTCGACCCAACAAGAATACCCGCAACAGCATACCGCCCGTACCGAAAACGAGGACAGGTCGAGATTGTCACGCGTACTCTTGGGGCGGATAAATCTCTGCGGAGAGAACTCAGAACCAGTGAGCTAACGGAACAGGCGCCAAGAAAAACATTTGCCGGCACCTTTCAGGATTGCTTCCGATCTGCCGGTAAACCGGCCAAAGCCGCGCTGGCTCAAAAGCTGGCGCGGCTTTGGGCTCATGGATGCTACTCGTGGCGATTGGGAAATACGCCGAGTTTGAGACTGACCGTGAAGCTGCGGCCAGCAGTCAGGTTGATCTGATCGAGCGGAGAAGTGGGCGTCGTGGCGTAATACGCGGAGTTATTTGTCGGTACCGGACTGTTATAGGGAAATGCGTCGGTGATGTCCTCGCTGTTGAAGAGGTTGTTGACGCTGAACTTGATCTTGGACTCGTCGAACATCCAGTTTTTGCGAATCGTGTAGTTCAGGAAGACGTTCACGTTGTTATAGGGAGCAACGTTGACCTGGTTGTGATAGGAGCCGTTGTCGTCGTAGTAGCTGCCTACGCGCTTTTCCAGGACGCCCAGATCCATACCGTGTCCTTGATAAGTCACGGCCAGACCCTGCGTGTAGGAGGGCGTATCGGCAACATTCAGCCCTGAAGGCACGCCCGAACCGGCATATTGAGCTTTGTCGACTGTGCCATTGGCGTAGAGGTTAATGCCATAGCCAAGCGAAGCGTTGGCCTCGGCCTCAAAGCCCAGGGTGGTCGAGTCGGGGCCCAGGTAATATTCGTTCAGGTCATAGGCCGGGTTGTTGGGATTGGTGACGGCTAAGGAGACATAGTTGTTTTGGAACTTGACGCGGAAGACGTCGGCATCGAAGGTAAAGCGGTTGTACTTGGCCACCGTGCCGCCCTGATAGGTAGTGGTCATCATGGGGCTGCCCACCGTGCCCACTTCCGGACCGCCGCCGGCCACATCCCACAAACTGCTGGGCGGAATCTCATCACCCTTTCCGAAGTCGCCGTAGACGGACCAGTTATTTGTCAGGCGGTAGTTGGCCGAAGCCGAAGGCAGGCTCGCGCCGAAGCCTCTCTCGGTGCTTACGGAGGTCGCACCGTTGGGCAATGCCCCTACCACCTTGCCGTCGTCGGCGAACTGCTGAAGGGCGAAGGTATAGTAAGCGTACTTGAAACCTGCCGTGACGGTTAGCTTAGGGGTGGCGTGCCATTCATACTCGGCAAAAGGGTTGTAGTTATTGATCCAGTAGTACTCGTGGAAGTTGGGCACCGGCTGGTCATAGCCGGTGAGGGGATCAGAGGGAATCTGATAGCGATTGCTTTTGGACCACTCGTACCATACGCCTGCGCGGAAGATACCGTACTTCGAGCTCTGGCTGACGGTGGAGGTTTCGCCATACTTGCGATAGCTGTTCAGCTTGTCGACGGCGCAGGGGAGCTTCGAGTAGGTTACGCCGGGTGGGGGCGTCGCGCCAGGGTACGGAGCGACGGTAAGGGTTCCACCGTCTGCCACCGTGGAACACGAGGCCGGTGTTATCCAGCCGCTCGAACCGTCGGGGCCGGTGGCCAGGCCGGTCGTATCGCCGGAGGGGTCGTTTGGATAGTACTGTGCGTTGTTGTAGCTGTAGGTATACGGCTTAACCTCAAGGAACCAGCCGTGGCTCAGCGTGGAATGCACGCCAACATACTCAAAATCGGTGGGGATCAGGTTGCGATTGTAGGCTTGGTAGAACGCGCTGGTGGGATCGTTGGTCTCCATCATGTAATTCCAGCCGTAAGCCCCGATCTGAGCGCGGTAGGGCGAGACGTTGGGTGCATTGCTGAAGAGGTGAATAACGCCGCTGTAGCCGGTGATAGTGGTGTTGTCGGAGAGCTTGTACAAGACCTTGATGTCGCCGGCGGTGCGCTCGATATAGTTGAAGGATTCAAAGCCGTCCGAAGTCAAGCGATGGACATCGAGAGTCAGACCGATGTTTTTCTTTGGACCGAGCATCCCGGGGCTGTACTTGCCGTCGACGAGCAGCGTGTTGAAGGAGCCGTAAGTGGCCTCACCCTGAACCGACTGCTCTGTGGGAACGTCGGGAGAAAACAGGTTGATGGAACCGCCATAGGTAGCAGGTCCGATGGTCGAGGCAGTGCCGGGACTCCGGTCGAACTGAACACTGCCAATCCAAGGGCCGGGGAACCAGACCCAGGAGTGATGGGTGAAGTTATTCGTGTCGCCCTCGGGAATGCCGTCCCACGTGACGTTGAAATCGCCATCGATGAACCCGCGGAAATAAATCGTTCCCTGCCCCAGGCCCACGCCGTTGGAGTTGTAGCTGATGGTTCCAGGAGCGATATTGACAATTTCTGAGTAGTCGGTGGTGCCGGGCGTGAACTCCTGAATAAACTTGCTGCCGATCTCGGACATGGGGACTTCGGCGTCCAGAGAGTTTTGCGAGAGTGCCTGCTGGGCGGCAACGGAGTCGCCCGCGATGGCGCTCACTCTGACATCTTGCGAGACGCTGCCGACGTTGAGCGTGACGGTGATTCCTGCAGGTTGCGCAGAGGCAAGCAGGTCCTTTTCGACAGTCATGCCGAATCCCGGTGCGGCAGCGGTTAGCGTGTAGCGGCCTTCGGTCAGGCCCGAGATGGTAAAGTGCCCGGAAGAATCTGTCTCGGCCTTAGCGGTCTTGCCCGTATCTTGACTGTTCACGCTAACGGTAGCGTGTGGGATCACCGCTCCGCGGGTATCGACCACGGTCCCTGCAATCGATGCTGCGTCAGCAGGTTGCTGAGCCGCCAGCGAAAAACCAAATGTTAACCAGCAGAAAATCAAGACACACAAGGCCTCGAGCGCACGAAAACGCGCGCGCAAAGAATGCTGCATATTGCACTACCTCCGATAGGATTTTTCAAAAATATGTAATCGATCTCTTGCTAAAGCGGGGACTTGCATGTGGTTCACAAGCGATCAGCCCGGATCGAGCGATAAAGAAAGGGCACGTGACGCCACAAGGCTTCGGGCAGAGACTGTGATTACCATGCATTAATTTTGTTTACAGCGGATGAATGCGAGATGACGAATACGTTATGCGAACCGCTGAATGTACTTGAGGGATGGGGCGGCGCGTTCTAAAAGAGCAGATCGTCCGCATCTGGCTAGACCAAGTGTCGACGACGTGCCAGGAAGCTGCATTATGGCGTTCGTGGATCTATGAGATCCCCGGCGATTTCGCATCAATCGAGGATCCCGACTGTATTCAAGGCTTTTCTATATGGATATGTCTCTTCCGGTTGATTTCCCGGAGAGCATGAGCAACTACACGCGGCCGCGGAAGCGGTTGATCTCACGGCGGTCGCGCTTGGAGGGGCGGCCGGCTGGCTGCGCACCCTCAATCTGGCGTAGTGCGCGCTGGGCGGCGACGAGCTCTTCACGGCGCTGGCGGCTCGCGTCGGTTTCGCGGTAGAGAGCTTGAGCGGCGGCTGCGGGGCCGCGCACTTCGCTAAGGACGAGAACCTCGACCTCGAATTCGCCGCCTTCGGTTTTGATATGCAGTAGATCACCAACGCGGACATCGCGAGCAGGTTTGGCCTCAATAGCGCCCGAGCGGATACGGCCCAGCTCGCAGGCGCGCGATGCCAGTGCACGGGTCTTGAAGAAGCGCGCGGCCCAGAGCCACTTATCCATGCGGACGGTTTGCATAACCTCTATTTTCGCCGAGTTTCCAAGGATGGAGTCAGCGAGGATGATCTGCTGAGTCCAGCGCGGCAGCAATTTTTGTTTTTCTTATGACGCGATAGGGCCGGACAGGCCTACTCTGGACGAGCAAGTTAATGCTATTGATTGCTTGCTCTGGATTTATGAGCCGAGATTTGTGAGCAGAAAAGTAACGACTTTCCGCAAATCTCAATGGAGAGTTCTGTTGCGATGCGCTATCGGTTCCGGAAAATTCTGGTTCTTACAGTTCTGCTGATGGCGGTGAGGGGCCAGTTCGCATTCAGCCAGGGATCGAGTGCTTCGCATGCGGCTAACTCCGAAACCTGGAATGGATGGTACTACCAGACGCCTGCGGGCTGGCACGCGCAGGCCACGCCGGAAGCGATGGTGTTTATTCCGGCGCAGCCTGGATCGCTGAACCGGATGCGTTTGATGGCCCCAGAACCTATGTGGGGTACGCTTTCGGAATGGTTCATGAATGTGTCGCGGCGTGAGGCTTCCGGCTACAAGTCGTTTCATCTGAATTCAGCGCAGCAGGCCAGCACGGTGCATGGCAAGCCGAGGGTTTATTGCACAGGGCAAGCGATTAACGCACAGGGGCAGCAGTTGGTGATCTCGTATGAGGGCATTGAAAGCCTCGACGGCAAGGGATTGCTGATGGCAACCGAGTTCGAAACGCTAAGCTCCTTTCGATACCTGGCGACATACGGTAGATTTGTGGCGTCGCTAGAGCCGGGAACAGTGGAGCATGCAATGGCGAACCACTCTGCCAGGCGAAATCCATCCCAGGATGCAAATCAGCCACCACCTGGGTCGCAACACCATCGCGAGACCGACCAGACAAATAAGCCGGGAACGCAGTTGCGGTCTACCCCCAAGGCTTCAGATCAGCAGTCACAGCCAAAGCTGTAGACGTAGATACGAGCTAAATCTACCGTTATCTCGAGCTGAAATGCGGCTGGATGCAACGAGTTGCCCCAAGGCGATACCCTGAAGAGGCATGCTTTCGTTACAAAATGCTGGCAAACGCTTTGGCGCGCGAATTCTGTTCACTGAGGCCAACTGGCTGATTACAGCGAAGGAGAAAACGGCGCTGGTGGGTGCCAACGGCACGGGCAAATCCACGCTGATGAAGGTGCTGGCTGGACTGGAAACCCTGGATTACGGCGAGATGCAGCGTACGCGCGGTATGTCCATCGGGTATTTGCCGCAGGAAGGGTTAAGGCTCAGCGGGCGCACCGTCTTTGAGGAGTGCCTGACGGTCTTCGACGAACTGCGCGCGATGGAGACAGAGATCGAGTCGGTGGCCGGGCAGATGGCCATCCTTGATCGCGCGAGCGCGGAGTATACCTCGGCTGCTGAGCGCTACTCGATGCTGCAGGCACGTTTTCACGCGCTGGATGGATATGCGCTGGATGCTCAGGTAGGCACCGTGCTTACGGGGCTTGGTTTCGGCAAAGAGGATTGGGCGCGCCGGACAGAGGAGTTCTCGGGCGGATGGCAGATGCGCATTGCGCTGGCGAAGCTGTTGCTGGCAAGGCCTAACCTTCTTCTTCTCGACGAGCCGACGAACCATCTGGATCTGGAAACGCGTAACTGGTTGGAGAGTTATCTGCGTGCCTACCCTTTTGGCTATGTGCTGATCTCGCATGACCGGTACTTTCTTGACGTGACCGTAGACCGAACAGTCGAGGTCTGGAACAAGAAGCTCAACATTTACGCGGGCAACTACACGAAATATCTGAAGCAGAAGGAAGACCGCAAAGCGCAGTTAATCGCCGCATACAAGAATCAGCGTGACCAGATTGAGCATCTCGAATCGTTCATCAACCGCTTTCGCGCGCAGGCGACGAAGGCGAAGCAGGTGCAGTCACGAATCAAGGAGCTTGAGAAGATCGAGCGCATCGAGGTTCCGGAAGAAGAACCGGTGATCCACTTTAGTTTTCCGCAGCCGCCGCCTTCGGGACGCACGGTGGTTACGGCGAAGGATCTGAAAAAGAGCTACGGCGAAAAGCAGGTTCTTACGGGCGCGAATAGCAATGGCATTAGCTTTACTATTGAGCGCGGCGACCGCATTGCACTGGTGGGGCACAATGGTGCGGGCAAATCGACACTGATCCGGCTGCTAACAGGAGTGGAAGCGGCGACCTCAGGCACTGTACAGCTTGGGCATAACGTGGTGCCGGAGTACTTTGCGCAGGATCAGTACAAGGTGCTCGATCCGGACGCGCGGATGATCGATGAGATGAATCGCGCGGCGCGCAAAGTGCCGGAGGTGGAGCTGCGCTCGCTGCTGGGTTGTTTTCTTTTCTCAGGCGACGATGTTTTCAAGACGCTCGGTGTGTTGTCAGGCGGTGAGCGTAATCGCTTTGCGCTGGCGCGGATCCTGGTTTCTCCATCGAATTTTCTGCTGCTCGACGAGCCCACAAACCATCTCGATATGCGCGCAAAAGATGTGCTGTTGGAAGCGATCGAGGCCTTCTCCGGCACGGTAATTTTCGTTTCGCATGACCGCTACTTCCTCGACAGGCTGGCGACGAAGGTGATGGAGGTGAAGGACGGTAATATTGAGATGTACCCCGGCGGCTATGCAGATTTCGTGCGGGATCGTGAAGCTGCCGAGCAGGGTACGGCGCCGAAGACAGCGGAAGCTGCATCGGTTGCACCCACGGTAGCACCTGTGGCGGGGAGTGTTGCGGCAGCGAACGACGGTTCGGCCCCTGCCCCTGGCAAGGAGAAAGTGCGCAGACTGAATCCGATCAAGCTGAAGCAGATGGAGGATCGTTGCGCGTTTCTTGAGGAAGAGGTGCCGCGCATTGAAGCCGCCATCGCAACAACCGAGACGGCACTGGGGAACTTTGTTTCCGTCGCTGAAACAGAACGGCAAACGAAGCTGCTCGATGACCTGCGCGAGCAGTTAACGAAACTGACCGCTGAGTGGGAAGAGCTGATGATGGCTCTGGAAGAGCAGGCAGCGCTGCAGTAACACTGTTGCGCGGTATCAGAATGCCAACCTCGTAGTTGGAACGCACGTTTGATGGCACGTTAAGGAAAATCGCGAATGTCGGATGAGAACAGCGCCAGGATCATTCACAGGAGGACGCCGGAGTCTGCGGCGATGTTGGCGAATGTCAAACGAGCGATGGCGATTACGGCTGCGCTGAACCGTTTGACATTCAATGACGCGGACGAAGTTAGGGCTTTATTTAGCGAGCTCATCGGTAAGAAGGTAGACGAGAGCTTTCTGCTGATTCCGCCGTTCTATACGACAGGTGGAGACGAAATCCGCGTCGGGCGTAATGTTTTCATCAATCAAAACTGTACTTTCTATGATCTTGGCGGACTCGACATTGCGGACGATGTGATGATTGGCCCGAACGTGAGCATCATCACGAGTGGTCATCCGCTTGAGCCATCGAAGCGTCGCATCGCGACAATCGGAAAACAGATAGTGATTGAGCGCAATGTTTGGATCGCAGCCGGCGCAACTATTATCGGCGGGGTTACAGTAGGTGAAAACTCGGTAGTTGCCGCGGGCTCGGTGATCACTAAGAACGTTCCACCGAATACTCTTGTGGGAGGGAATCCCGCGCGGGTGATTCGTTCGATCGGGGCTGAGCAATCATAGGTAACAAGTCTTTAGCGGGATTTCAGGCTACGATACTGCCTGGCGCTGCGGCTCGTTACGAGAGTGTGGATGCGTGGTGTAGGCTGGTGTTTCGAATAAAGAGGTTAAGCTATGGACCGAAGAGAGTTTATTGGTGGTGCAATGGCGGCGGCAGCTGCGGGTGCAATGAGTAAGGCTGTACCGGCTGCGGCCATAGCTCATGCGCCGTTGAAGCCAATGGAAATTGGGCTGCTGATTGTGCCGTATTCTGCTCCGGAAGAGAAGTTCAAGGTGCTCAAAGATCTTGGTCTTCGCAACTGCTATCTATCGCTCGATGGCTATATCGACCCTGGTGGCAGCGGCTTTACTCCTCAAGTGGTCGATCTGTATCGTGGGCTGATCGATAAATATGGCATCACAGTGACGACGGTTGAGGTGGTTGGTCCACCACCGCTGGTGTGGGACTTCGAGCACGGCCCTTCGACGATCGGCTTGGTGCCTCCGAAGACGCGGACGGCGCGCATCGATGCGCTGAAGCAGGCTTCGGATTTTGCGAAGCAGCTCGGAATCCAGCAAGTGCAGACGCATTGTGGATTTATCCCGGAAGATCCGGCGGACGCGCTGTATCCAGGAGCGGTGGAGGCGATTCGCGCGGTGACTGAGCATTGTCACGGCAATGGCCAGTACTTTCTGATGGAGACAGGGCAGGAGACGCCGACGGCGATGTCGCGTATGATTCGCGACGTGAATATGCCAAATCTCGCTGTGGGGCTCGATACGGCGAATCTGATTCTGTATGGCAAGGCGAATCCGGTAGATGCGGTCGATATTCTCGGGCCACATGTGCGCGGCATACATGCCAAAGATGGCAATTGGCCTACCGATCCGGACAAGCTGGGAGAAGAGGTGGAGATCGGCAAAGGCATCGTAAACTTCAAGGAAGTTTTCACCAAGCTACACAAGCTCGGATACACAGGCGCGGTGACAATTGAGCGCGAAACCTCCGGGCCGCAGCAGATCGAGGATGTGCGGCATGAGAAGGTGTATCTGCAGCGCATTCTGGATGAGGTGTTTGCTTCGTAGCGATTGATATCAATATCGATTTCAGGGAGAGCGCGTTCTATGGATCGACGGCAGTTTATACAGACAGCGGGTGTGGCTTCAGGGCTGCTTCTTGTGAAGCCGAGCACGGCGTTTGGCTATCAGGCGAATTCGGCAGTGCGGCACGCGCTGCTCGGCTGTGGCAACCGCGGCACTGGCGTTGCCACTTCGTTTGCGCAGAACACGAGCGCACAGATTGTAGCGCTGGGCGACATCTTTGCGGACAACCTTGCAAAGGGGCACGAGCACTTCAACAAGGTCAATGCTGATCTCGGCAAAGCGGCCATCAATGACAAGCTTCTGTTTCGTGGGCCGCATGCCTTTGAAGAGCTGGCACACTCGCCGGATGTGGACCTGATCCAGATTTCGACGCCGCCTTTCTTTCACGTGCAGCATCTGGGAGCGGCCGTCGCCGGTGGAAAGCATGTCTATTGCGAAAAGCCGGTAGGCATCGATGTGAAGCAGGCGCGGCAGGCGCTTGAGATCGCCAAGCGCGTCAAGCCGACGCAGAGCGTTGCGGTCGGATTCCAATGCCGGAATGCGCCGCCGATCGCAGCTCTGGCCGAGCACATTCGTGGCGGAGCACTTGGTAAGACCGCAGTGGTAGTGGGTAACTACAACGCACCGGCCTCTACGGAGAAGACGCGCGAGGGCGAAGGCAAGGACGAATACAGGCTGCGCAACTGGTTGTGGGACCGCGCTCTCTCGGGTGACATTCTTGTCGAGCAGAATATTCATATCATCGATCTCTGCAACTGGATCCTGGGCACAAAGCCGGTGAAGGCGTCAGCAACGGGTGGCCGGAATGTTCTGAATCACTGGGGAGACATCTGGGATAACTATCAGGTCGATTATCACTATCCCGGCGATGTGAAGCTGTCATTCGCTTCGACGCAGTTTGGCGCGTACGGCGGATTCGATGCGGGCTTGAAGTTCTATGGCTCCGAAGGCATGGCGACCTGTCCATACTCAGGACCGGTAAAGATTCTTGGCTCACAGGCTTGGGAGTGGCAGGACCCGGATCAGCCGGCGGCGCAGGAGGGATCCGGTAAATTCGCCGCAAATGGCGCCTTCCTCGACAATCTGAAATATGCAGATCGTGACAAGGAACGCGCTTTTATCGAGACCATTACTTCAGGCAAGCCGATCAACGAGATTGCCTCAGGCGTGGACACGGCGTTGAGCTGCATGCTGGGCCGCATGGCAGGCTACCAGAAGCACGAAGTGACGTGGGATGAGCTGATGGCGCATGGCGAGACGTATGAGCTCGGCATGGATCTGAATCAATTTGCGTGAGACTCAGCCCATAAGCCGATTGCAGCCAAGACACGCAACCTCCGGGTCGCGTGTTCGTTTATGGAGAGATAATCACTTTCTCGCGAGAGCAAGGAAATTCAGTGGTCACTGAATAAGCCTGAGAGTGGCTATTGAACCAACCTGACCGTGCCCGCGTATAGTCTGGCAGGCGAGGTGCATGCCCATCTCGTTTCCGAGCGTTCGCGAGGTTTCTTATGCAGGCCTTAATTCTGGACACGAAGGTGGCCATTCGGCAATTGCTGAAGTCGCCCGGCTTTACTCTTACCGCGCTGCTGATGCTGGCGCTGGGCATTGGCTCGACGACAGCTATCTTCTCCATTGTGGAGGGCGTGCTGCTGCGGCCGCTGCCATTTCCTGAGTCGAACCGGCTGATGGTGCTTGCGGACACGATTGCGGGCGTCAATGTTGGCGGTAACGGAGAGGCGGGAGTGACGGTGCAGGGCATTCGTACTTACTCTCGCGACACGCATACGTTTGCAGCATTGGGCGGCTATACTTTCAACGGCTATGAGCTCTCGGGTGTAAGCGAACCAGCGCAGGTCAATGCGGCGCGTCTGACGGCAGGCGTCTTTCAGGCATTGCAGGTAACGCCATTGTTCGGGCGTGTGTTTACCTCGGACGAGGACGAACATAGCGTGCAGGTTGCCGTGTTGAGTTATTCGGCGTGGCGAAGCCGTTTCCACGGCGATGAGCGAGTCATTGGCACGAAGATCCTGCTGGATCGCAAGCCGTATCTCGTGATCGGCGTTATGCCGAAGGGATTTGAATTTCCATTACAGCCTGGGCAGCTTAATCATGTCGAGCTTTGGGTGCCGATGAGTTTCAGTCCGCAGGAGCTTTCGCCGCAGGCCGCTGCCAACTGGAGCTATCAGATGGTGGGCCGGCTGAAACCGGGAGTCTCGCCGCAGCAGGCGCAAACCGACGCTAACCGTGTGGCGCAAGAGATCATGCGCGGCTTTCCGGCAGAAATAGCGAACCTGCGCATTAGCCCTGTGGTGCGGCCATTGCAGGAAGAGACGATTGAGCAGTCGCGTCCTCTGATCCGAACGCTGTTTCTCGCCGTAGCTGTCGTTCTGCTGATTGCGTGCGCAAATTTGGCGGGACTGATGCTGGTACGCGCAATGAGAAGACAGCGTGAAGTTGCGGTACGACTGGCCCTCGGCGCAAGAGCGATTGCCCTGTTGCGGCAATCCCTGATGGAGAGTCTGCTTCTGAGTGTTAGTGGCGGACTGATCGGTCTGGGTCTTGCGGCGCTTGCCTTGTTTGTGGGCAAGCGGCTGTTGCCTGAGAGTCTGCCCAGAGTCAGCGAGATTGGGCTTGACTGGAGTGTGGTTGGATTTGCGCTGCTGCTGGGTATCGTGACCGGTGCGCTTTGTGGCCTTGCGCCCGCATTCGCAGCATTACGGACGAATGTCAATGACACGTTGAAAGAGGGAGGGCGCAGCGGGACAGCGGGCGGAAGTCATGCGCGGCTCCGTTCTGCGCTTGTGATTGCAGAGATCGCTGTGGCACTGGTACTGCTGACGGCATCGGGGCTGCTGTTGCGCAGCTTTGACAAGATGCGCCATGTGAATCTTGGTTATGCGCCGGAGAACGTGACCACCGCTGCGTACTCGCTGCCGCAGAAGCAGTATTCGACTCAGACACAGGTAGATGTTTTCAACAAAGAGTTGCTGAGGCGGCTGAGAGAGCTTCCCGGCGCTGCTTCGGTGGGCTTTACGAGCTTCTTGCCAGCTTCCGGCAACAATAACAACCAGGTTTTTGTCGTTGAAGGATATACGCCCCCAAAGGGCGCGGATATGAATCTTGCCACAGTAGCCACCGTCATGGGCGACTACTTCAACGCCATGCGAATTCCGTTGCTGCGTGGGCGATATTTCACTGAAGCAGACAAGCATGGATCTCAACTTGTATTGATCGTGAATCACAAGCTGGCGCAGAAGTATTGGCCTAATCAGGATCCGATCGGCAAGCACCTTCGGGTTGGCACCGAGCAGATGAAGACGCCGTGGATGACGGTCGTGGGTGAAGTGGTGGATGTAAAGCTGAACTCTCCCGATGAGGTGACGAAGGAGCAATACTATATTTCGCTCGATCAATCCGAAGATGCTATCGGAGACATGGCACAGCCTGGAGATATTAACGGCAACGGCGGCTATATCGTGTTGCGCTCGATGTTGCCCGCTGAGCGGATGGAGAATTCGTTGACAGCCACAGTGCGTGCGCTTGATCCGCAACTGGCGCTGACCCAGGTGCAGACCATGGAGCACGCGGTTTCAGAGAGCGAGGCTCCGCGGCGATTTAACACTATACTGATCAGTAGTTTTGCCTTTGCCGCGGTGCTGCTGGCGGTGCTTGGCATCTACAGTGTGATCGCATTTTCGGTTGCGTCACGTATTCAGGAGATGGCGATCCGCATGGCTCTGGGCTCTCAACGCGCGGATATCATGCGCCTCATTATCAGCTCCGGAGCAAAAATGGCCGTAGTTGGTTGCGTGCTGGGGTTGGTTGGTGCCGCGGCTGCATCGGGCCTGTTGCGCTCTATACTGTTCGGTGTCAGCCCGTTCGATCCGGTGGTGATGGCCGGAGCTGCAATCGCGGTCTTTGCTCTGGCTATTGCTGCGTCGGCTTTGCCGGCGCGGCGCGCGGCGACCATCGATCCGATGCGCGCATTGCGGTCCGAATAATGTTTGGCGTGCAGGTGTAGAGCGCGGGCGGCAGGGGTCTGATTCTCCTGCCTGCTGGGATTCGTGCGAAATGGCTCAGGCATAATCAAAACATAATGGGTGTTTTGTGGAATCCGGAGAGCTGGCAGCAACGGCTGGCAGAGCTGCAGGATGACTCAGGTGAGCTGAAAGAGACGCCGCTTCGACGGGACGTTCGCTCGCTGGGCATGTTGCTGGGTGAGGTGCTGCGCGAGCAGGCCGGTGACGAGCTGTATGAGCAGGTCGAAGTATTGCGGCAGGGTACGATTCGTCGCCGTGAAGCTGAAGACCAGGGTGCGGAAGCAGCCGCCGCAGAGCACGCTGCCAACGCGATGGCCATGGTGCGCAAGCTACCTGTCGATCGCGCTCTATTGCTGACCCGCGCTTTCGGATTCTATTTTGAGCTAATCAATCTAGCAGAGACGAACCATCGCAAGCGCCGCAGACTGGCATTGCAGGTAAGCAGTGGAACGGGGCGGCAGCGCGGCTCGCTTGCCGGAACCCTGTGTGCGATGGCGCGGGTTGGCATTACGGCCGATGAGGCGCTGGAGTGGCTCCGCAAAATCCTGGTGGTACCCGTGTTCACAGCGCATCCCACTGAAGTTGCGCGGCGTTCCGTTATGTTCAAGCGGCGTCGCATCGGAGAACTGCTGGAGTTGTTGGACCGCATTCCGGTGGCAGAGAGTGAGCTGGCGCGACTGGAAGAGCAGGTGCTGGCTGAGATCACATCGCTCTGGCAGACCGACGAGGTACGCAGCCGCAGGCCAACCGTCTATGACGAGATCAAGATGGGGCTTGATTACTACGATGTCTCCATCTTTGCCACGCTGCCGAGCTTATACCGTGAAATCTCCGAAGCGTTGAATTCGGCTTATGGAATCAAGCTGGAACTGCATGAGTTGCCGAAGGTTCTCGCATTTGGCTCTTGGATCGGCGGTGACCGCGACGGCAATCCATTTGTGACGCCCGACGTGACACGCAACGCGATTCAACTGGCTCGGGAGCATCTACTGGGCTTTTACGATGACCAGTTGCAGAAAGTGATCGATTTGCTGTCGAGTTCAGCGCAGCAGACTCCAGTGAGCGAGGCGCTGCGTGCGCGGCTGGAAGAGTACGAAACACGCATTCGCACCGCGGTTTCGGAAGCATACGGGCAGAACTTCGAGTTCGAGCTGTACCGGCGGTTCCTGATCTGCATTCGTATGCGTGCGCGAAGAACCATGCAGGACGCCGGCATCGACACTGTACGGTTGCCGCGGCCATCGACGCTGATTGAATCGCAACCAATGCTGGAGCAGGTATTGCCGGGATATGCCTCGGCTCATGAGCTTGCTGCCGATCTGGAATTGCTGCGCGACTCACTGGCGACAAATCGGGGCCTGCGCATTGCGCGCAATCTGATAGATCCACTTCTTTTGCTGGTGAAGACGTTTGGGCTGCATCTGCATACACTCGATATCCGCCAACACGCGAAACAGCATGCGCAGGCGTTGAAAGAGGCGATCAAAGACACGATGGCGCATACGCTGCCCAAGCCTCCGTCCCCGGAAACGGCGAGCATTTTCGAGACTTTTCGCGTGATCGGAGAAGTGAAGGATGGCGTGACGCCGGAGGCGATCCGGCATTACGTGATTAGCGGCGCAACATGCGTGGATGACGTACTGGCTGTGATCCGGCTGGGACGGCTGGCTGGTGTGCGATTTGAGGGCGGCGAGGATGATCCGGGTTTGATGCCGGTACCGCTGTTCGAGTCGATTGAGGATCTGCGCAATGCGCCGGAGGTCTGCCGCGAGCTGTGGAAGCGGCCGGACTACCGTGCACTGCTAGAGACATGGGGCAACACGCAGGAGATCATGCTCGGTTACTCCGACTCCAACAAAGACGGTGGCATGCTAACCAGCACCTGGGAGATCTTCCGTGCGCATCGTGAATTGCATCAGGTTGCGCGCGAGGAAGGCGTGCATCTGCGGCTCTTCCATGGGCGAGGAGGAACGGTCGGTCGCGGCGGTGGCCCGACTCATCGTGCCATCTTTGCCCAGCCGCTGGACTCGTTTGAAGGGCAACTGCGCATCACGGAGCAGGGCGAGGTACTCAACTTCAAATATGCCGACGTGGTGCTGGCCGAGCGCAACCTGGAGCTGATGATTGCGGCTTCGCTCGACGCGCTTGCGCGGCCCAATCTGCGCGATCCAGAGGGGCACTTCAGTGGTGCGTTGAAGCCGGAGTGGGAAGAAGCGCTTGATACGCTTTCGACACTGGCTTACGAGTTCTATCGCGAACATATTCTCGAAGATTCGGGATTGCTGACATACTTCGCACAATCGACACCCATGACGGAGCTCGAACACGCCAAGATAGGTTCGCGCCCCTCCAAACGCAAGGGTTCGTTCAATTTAGATACGTTACGTGCGATTCCGTGGGTGTTTGGATGGACACAATCCCGGCTGTTGGTTCCCGCATGGTACGGCGTGGGATACGCCGTGGAGCAGTATCTCGCCGAAGATAGTCTGCGCGAACGGCGGCTGGCTACGCTACGTACGATGGCGCGCGAATGTCCCTTGTTCATCGATCTCATTCGCAACGTAGAGATGGCACTGGGCAAAGTGGACATGGGTACGGCGCGCCTTTACTCAACCCTGGTGGAAGATACAGCTCTGCGGCAACGGATATATGACGATTTTGAGCGCGAGTTCGATCGCTCAGTGGAAGCTGTGTTGGCGGTTACGGGACAGAAGGCGTTGCTGGAGAACAACGCGGTGCTGGCGCGATCGATTCGACTTCGCAATCCCTACGTTGACCCGATGCACCTGATCCAGGTAGATCTGCTGCGGCGTAAGCGCAAGGGAGAAGATACACCGGAAGTGAACCGCGCTATTTCTGCAACCATCAGCGGTATCGCCGCTGGACTGCGCAACACCGGCTGAGTATCGGAGTATACCTGGCTCTACTCGGCGATGGGCATGTCGAATTCGGCGTAATTTTTCAGGTGGTATTTGATGACCTGGTAGCATTCGCACGCGACCTTTTCAAGGCCGGGAGAGTCAACGATGCGCATGATTCCGCGCTTGTATTCGATAAGCCCCTTGCGCTTGAGACTGCCCGCTGCGAGGGTCACGGTAGCGCGAGTGCCTCCGAGCATATCGGCCAGCAACTCATGGCTCATGCGGAAGGTGTCAGTGTGCGAACGGTCTGAACAGACCAGCAGCCAGCGCGCCAGGCGTGGCTCAAACTGGTGCTTGGCATTGCACCCGACATATTGTGTGGCCTGATCGAGCTGTGCCTGAACATAGCGCAGCGCAAGCGTCTGGAAATCGCCGCCGAGACGAAACTCCTTGCGTGCGGCATCGACTGGCGAGGCGTAGCCATGGCCAGCGATCTGCGTATAGATGCGATTGAGAGAGCGTTTGGCTCCCATCAGAGATGAGACGCCGATGATGGATTCGAAGCCGAAGGTACTAACCTCCACCTGTGAGCCATCTTTGAAGGTAGCGGTCATCGAGGCCATTCCCGACTCGAGAAAATACAGGTACTTGATAGGTCTGTGAGGATACTCCATCTCGTAGTTGAGTTCGAATTTGACCGGTGCAAGATTGAGGCGTGAGACCGTCCTGGCATCAAGCATCCGCAATAGAGTGTTCTTGAAAATACCTGCTTCCACTTGTTGGTGCTCCTCAGTTGCAGCGGCAAAATACTGTTTCCAAACAGCTTATCCGTAAAATTCTTCACTCTACGTTCGATGTCGAACATACGGGCAAAGTCGAACCCGATACGCTCTGAAAGAACCGTTGTGGGCGAGTGGACGGTCATGGGCTCTGCATGCAGCAAAACCGAAGGTCAAACAAGAGAGGCTAATCCGTGTCCGAACTACATGATCGCCGTCGCGTTTTCGTCGTGGACGACGAGTCCATCATCGCTGTCACTTTAGCTACCATTCTTCAGAAAAACGGCTACAACGCGATTTCTTATACCGATCCGGCGAAGGCACTGACGGCTATCCACGAAAACCCTCCCGATCTGCTCATTACAGATGTGATGATGCCACGATTATCGGGTGTCGATCTGGCGATTGCGGTACGGAAATCCTTTCCGAAGTGCAAAATATTACTCTTTTCCGGCCAGGCAGCTACCGTTGGGCTGTTGCAGGAAGCCTCCGAGAATGGACACGCTTTCGACCTCATTACCAAACCGATTCATCCAACAGACCTGCTGGAGCGCATTCGCGTCGTGACGGAGGAGACAACCGCGTAGGTCGCAAATGATCCAGAAAAAGAATAGCCCGCCTGAGTGGCGGGCTATTCTTGGATTGGTGCTATGTGAAGAGATTAGAAGGGGTTAAGCTTCGAGAGCCCTTTCTTCTTTTTCTTCTTGCTCGAGGCATCTTCGCTCTCGTCCAGCTTTGGTTTCTTTGCTTTCGCCGACTTGCCGTTCGCGTCGGCGGTCTGCGCAGCCGGTTGCGGATTTGAACCAGACTTAATGTCATTGACCTGATCTGGAGCGGCAGAAGGTGCTTCAGCCGCAGGCAGTGTGGTCTGAGTGGTGCCGACAGACTTAACAACTGCATTTGGATCTTCAGCCGGTTTGTTAGCGTCTTTACTCGCATCCGCTGCTGAATTGGGCGCACTTACGATCGATACGCCAACAGAGTTGCCTCCGCTGCCGCTATCCTCGGAGCCGCCAACCTTCTCAAACTGCAACGGAGCCTGCGGTTGGTCGGAGCGCGGCGGTTCGTTTGGAGACGTCGGCTTCGCCGCTCCCGCGGCTTCTGTCGTAGATGAGGCCGATCCTGGCTGTGAAGTTTTGTAGGCTGCGAGGAAAATCTGTTGATTCTCCTTGGTAATTTCGGGCGCCGTGGTGCGGGTGGGCGAGGTCATTGTCGGTTCACCGACATGGGCTGCTTCCACTACCACCGGTCCGTGCTTGACCATGCCGAGCGCTTTGTCGGTAAACCGGACAGGCTGACGGCTCTGTTCTTCCGCTTCACTCTCTGCGATGGCGGCTTGCGTCGGCTCAGGTATGGGCCGGTTCATGGCAATGAGGCGGTCACGGGCATCCTCGACCATGGGGGCCATCGGGTAGCGAGTCACAACCTTGGCGTAGGCAGCGGCGGCTTTGTCATAGTACACCTGCTGCAGCCGCTCCCGAACCGCTGCCGGAAGTCCCTTGGCAAGCTGCACCTGTTTAGCTTCTCCGGCATAGTCGTCTCCGATTGTCAGCCAAACCTGATCGCTCCTGCTGTAGAGCGGGTATGTATCGGCCACTGTCTGCAGGCGGGCAATGGACCCCGGCCAGTTCAGACGACTGGAGTAGTAAGCGCCGATCTGATATTCGCGTTCTGCCAGCACTTCCTGCACCTCGCGCAGCCTTTGTTTGGCGCGCGGAATCAGGGAAGAATCGGGGAATTGCTGGATCATTTCGCGATACTTCTGCTCGGCTTTCTCGGCATTGGTGTAGTCGCGGTCGGGCTTTTCCATCTGCATGAAGTAGATGTCACCCACCTTCATCTTGGCTTCGGCGGCCTCGGGAGCAGTCGGGAAGAAGGTGATGAAGTCCTCGTACTCGGCCTCGGCCTGGGCCAGCGCCGCAGTGCCGCCCTCCTTGAACCAGGCGTCACCGACGGCCAGCTTGGCGCGCATCTGGTACTCAGACTGCGGATAGGTATTGAGCAGTGTCTGCAGATCGAGGCGGGCAACATCGAAGCGGCCCTTCTTCAGGGCAAGCATCGCCTTGTCATAGAGCTGCTTGTCAGGCTGCTTGCTGTTGACGTCAGCCAGCGGGTTGGCGCTAAGGTCTTCATTCTTCTTGTGCTTCTTCGGTTTTTCCTTCGCGTTGGCGGGAATGACCGAAAGAGCGATCGCAAGAATGCTCGCAGTGGAGACGATGCGGAGAGTTCTGCCGGGCATCGTGCATGTGAAAAGACTCATACCACCTCTGTGTCGCTGCACGCCGCCGGGGATTGCCTGCTGCCGCGCTGCTTTCCGAGAAAATTTTAACCGAAGGCCCACCCAAACCCGCGAGGGAATCAGTGCTACTTCCCTAAACCGCGATACCTGCCGCCGCTTTGGCGGCAGCCAGCAGCTCGCGCGCATTTTGTTCGGCTTTGCCGCTGCCGAAGACTGCATTCCCGGCAACCAACAGCTCCGCACCTGCTTGGACGACTTGAGCAATGGTATCGTGAGCCACGCCGCCATCCACTTCAATTCTAAACCGCAGGCCCAACTCCTCCCTGATTTCGGCGAGGCGACGGATCTTGTTGAGCGAAAAGTCGATAAATTTCTGTCCGCCAAAGCCAGGATTCACGCTCATGACGAGCACGTGGTGCAGCATCGGCAGAATTTCCAGCAGAACCTCAACGCGGGTTGCCGGATTGATGACAACGCCGGGTTTCAGGCCGTGGTTAAGAATCAGCTCGATGGTGCGGTGCAGATGCGGGCAGGCCTCGTAATGGACGCCGATCCAATTGGCGCCGGCGTCGGCAAATGCAGGGATATATTCGTTGGCGTTCTCGATCATCAGATGGCAGTCAAGCGGCAGATTTGTAGCCTTGCGCAGGCTCTTGACCACTGGGGGGCCGAGGGTGATGTTGGGGACAAAGTGCCCATCCATGACATCGACGTGGATGACGGTGCCGCCGCCACGCTCAGCCGCTGCTACTTCGTCGGCAAGGCGGGCAAAATCAGCGGAAAGAATCGAGGGCAGCAGTTCAACCATACCGGTCACGATGAAATTCCTCTTCGATGAAAGTGTATCGCAGGGCTTGTTGGAGCGATGTTGATGAAAGGCTTTGCAAGCCTGCCCAAGCTTAAGATGCCCTGCGGCATACAATGGCGACGGGAATGATGAGAAGCACGACGGAAACCGGGTCCATTTCTCGGAGGAAGTTGCTGAAAAACGCGGCAATGGCAGCGGCAGCGTTGCCTGCGCTGGCGCCTCTGCCTCCGCAGACGATCGCGGAGGTTTCAGGCGTCACCGGTTCAGATGACCACCAGTACTGGATATCGCTCATGAGCCGGGTGGGCGGGCCGGTACTGCATGCGCTTAGCGAGCGTCGTCTCAAGGAGCAGATGCCGGTAGAAGCGGCTCCGGGATTCGAGCAGGACCGGCGCCAGTACTCACATCTAGAAGCAATGGGACGTCTGCTGGCAGGGATGGCTCCCTGGCTGGAGTCGGGATCAGTCGGGGGCGAAGAAGGTAAGCTGCGCAATCAATATGCTGAGTGGGCACGGGCCGGGATTCAAGCTGGCACGGATCCAAAGTCGCCGGATTTCATGAACTTCAACAAAGGAGGCCAGCCGGTTGTCGATGCCGCATTTCTGGCTCTGGCGATACTGCGCGCGCCTACGGAGCTGTGGAAGAAGCTCGATGCAACGACGCAGCGCAACCTGGTTGCCGCGCTCGAATCGACGCGTGTAATCCAGCCCGGATACAGCAATTGGCTCCTGTTTCCGGCGACAATTGAGGCCGCACTTTCGATGATGGGCGTCTGGTGGGATCCGATGCGCGTGGATTACGCCGTGCGCAGCCTCGATAGCTGGTACAAGGGCGATGGAGTTTACGGCGACGGGCCGGAATTTCACTGGGACTACTACAACAGCTTCGTAATACATCCAATGCTGCTGGCGGTTCTCGATACGGTATCAAAAACATCGCCATCCTGGGACCGATTCAGAAAGCCAGCCTTGGAGCGCGCCGGGCGGTATGCGGCAATTCAGGAGCGGATGATTGCACCCGATGCGTCGTTTCCTCCGATCGGCCGCTCACTCGGCTATCGGTTTGGAGCGTTTCATCTGCTGGCCGATATGGCGCTGCGAAAGAATCTGCCGGAAGGTGTCCATCCGGCGCAAGTAAGAAGCGTGCTGACGGCGGTGATGCGGCGGATGGCTGAGGCTCCGGGAACGTTCGATGAGAATGGCTGGCTGCAAATCGGCTTCTCCGGGCATCAGCCGTCGATTGCTGAGAGCTACATCTCAACGGGAAGCTGCTATCTCTGCTCGGCCGCATGGCTGCCGCTGGGGCTGAATGCAAACGATCCTTTCTGGGCCGCGGAATCGATGCCGTGGACTTCAAAGCGGGTGTGGAACGGTGAAGCGGTGAGAGCGGATCATGCTCTCACACCGGCAGAAAAGGCTTAATATCCTCCATTTGGTCTGCGGATTGCATTTTCCTGTATCTGCGAAATTTCGGCGGCGATTGAACCGGATCGACTATTGATGGCGTGACGCGCTATTCTGGTGCCCGCTTTGCAAACGCTTACATTGGAGTCTGTCTGATGCGTGCCGTGGTTCGGATTGCCTGTCTCGCCTTTGTTGCTTCTACCGCCCTTTGGGCCCAGGAGAAAGCTGCTCCGTTGCCGCCCATGGGCTGGAATAGCTGGAACCACTTTGCCGGTCACGTGACCGATGCGGACGTGCGCTCGGCCGCAGACATGCTCGTCTCAACCGGGATGCGCGACGCCGGCTACGTCTATGTAAACGTTGATGACACCTGGCAGGGCACCCGTGACGCGCAGGGCGTGATCCATCCCAATGACCGCTTTCCCGACATGAAAGCGCTGGGTGACTACATCCATTCGAAAGGCCTGAAGTTCGGCATCTATTCTTCGCCTGGTCCGAAAACTTGCGGCGGCTATGCGGGCAGCATCGATCACGAGGCGCAGGACGCGAAGACCTACGCCGAGTGGGGTGTGGACTTCCTGAAGTACGACCTATGCTCCTATCAGGATCTGATGATCCAGGCGCAGAAGGAACACCCCGAAGACACAGGCATCAAGAACCGCATGATGATCGCGGCATATAAGAAGATGGGCGATGCGCTCAAGGCGACAGGCCGTCCAATTGTCTACAGCCTGTGCCAGTATGGAATAGATGATCCCTGGAAGTGGGGACCTGGCGTCGGTGCGTCCATGTGGCGCACGACTGACGATATCGACGACTCGTATGGGCGCATGATCGCCATCGGATTCAGCCAGGCTGGTCTATCGAAATATGCAGGTCCCGGTCATTGGAACGATCCGGACATGCTCGAAGTTGGCAACGGCAAGATGACGGCCGATGAATACCGTACGCACATGAGCCTGTGGGTACTGCTGGCCGCACCGCTGCTGGCCGGTAACGATCTGAGCAAAATGAGTGACATGGACAAGAGCATCCTGATGAACAAGGATGCAATCGCCATCGATCAGGACCCGCTGGCGAAACAAGGCGACCGGCTCTACGAGAGCGGTGATTTGGATGTGTGGACGAAACCGCTGAGTGGCGGGCGGGTAGCTGTGGGCCTGTTCAATCGAAGCTGGTCAACGCGCGATATCTCGGTAGATTTGGCGCAAATCGGTTTCAAAAACGGGGGCAACGTGCGCGATGTGTGGAAAGGTAAGGACCTCGGACACCGCTCCGGTGTCTTTACAGACACGATTCTGACGCACGGCGTGACGCTGTTGATTGTGAGCAAGTAGTTATTTGGCAGGTGGGGTCGGCTTGGGCAGGTTGCTGCCTGCCACTCGACCCACACTGCGCATCATCGATCGTAGCGGCCATTTGCCTTCTGCATCAGCGAAACAGATTTCCCCGGCACGCTTCTGCTGTGGACGGTAGTACCAGCGGGCCAGCAACGCCAGATGACCCTGCCGCAGCGTTGTGTTCACAGTGCTATCCTCCGAGCCCAATGCATCGAGTACCGACTCCATGCGGGCTTCGAGTACGTCGCGAGAGGCTTTAGTCATAGCACCTTGTTCAGGAACAGGCTGCACCGCCATGGGCTGCGCATAGAGTGAACTCGAGCCTGACTGCTCATTCTGAATGCGCATGCCGATGGTCGAGAATGGTTCAGGTCCATGAAAAACGCCGTCTTCAAAGAGGAAAACCGAAACCTCGTCTGACGCGGCTGAAGTCTGCAATACCGCTGCCCGCAGTTCGCTCATGGGGTGCACGAGTTCCGATGCGAGAGCCCGCACCGCTTCTATCTTTTCCACCTGCGCATGCAGCCGCGCAGCATCTTCGAACTCGAGATCCTCTGATGCCTTATCGCGCTGCCGCTGGATCGTAACGAGTCTACTCTCGCCACGCGTTGCGAGAAAACTGCGCACCGCTTCTGCTTCTTCGGCGTAGCGAGCGTCAGTGCAGGCTACCTGGCATGGCGCGAGACACATTTTCATCTCACCGTAGACGCAGCCGGGATGGCTTGGGCTGGGATCGAGATTCTCCTCACAGCGGCGCAGAAGGAACAGCTTCAGCAGCTCATCGGCGTAACGCTCAGCAGCAGCGCGCGAGGGGAAAGGTCCAAAAGCCCATTGGCCTTCCCGCTGGCCACGCCGGTTAGTGATGGTAACGTGCGGGAAGCGATTGCTGCCGTGAAACTTCACAAAAGCCGGAGGGCGCAGGTGCATACGCTCAAGAGCTTTTGCTCCGTAAACGGACTCCAGCAGTGAGAACTGTAGCAGCAGTGATTCAAACTCCGAACCAGTAAGCCGCCACGCAATACGTCGTACACGCGAGACAAGCTGCAGCCGCTTGGTCTGGCCCTTTGCCGGGCGCAGCAGACGTTCCAAACGGCGGCGTAGGTCGGGCGTGAGACCGATGTAAGGCTCTGCCTTTTCGTCTTCGCCATAAAGCGCAAAGACAGCCTTACGCGAAGGAAGCTGACGCAGCGCCTCTTCTGGACGAACTGGATCGAAGGCGAGGTTTTCCGTCAGCAGCAGGCTGGCCATGGGCTGATTCTACTTCTCCCGTTACGCGCCAGCTACGGTCATGCCATCAACACGCAACGTAGGCGCTGCGATGGAGCCGCGAAAGATAAGATCGTCGCCAATAGCCGTGATGTTGTGCAACATCTCGCGCAGACTTCCGGCAATAGTGACCTCTTCGACGGCATAAGTGAGATCACCATTCTCGATCCACAGGCCCGATGCACCGCGCGAGTAGTCGCCGGTGACGAGGTTCACTCCCTGGCCGAGCAGGCTGGTCACGTAGAAACCTTCTTTTACATCGGCAAGGATTGCTTCCGGCGTCTGACTGCCGGGCACAAGATAGAGATTACCTGCGCCGATGCCCGGACTGCCGGCGAGTCCGCGCGTTGCGTTGCCGGTTGATTTCATGCCCAGCTTGCGAGCGCTGTAGCTGTTGAGCAGATAGGTCTGCAGCACGCCGTTTTCGACAACAACAGTGCGGCGAGTCGGCAATCCCTCGCCATCGAAGGGCGCGGTGCCAAACCCGCCGACGCCCGTCGGAAGCAGCATCGTGTGGTCATCGACGATATTGATGTTTGAGGCGGCAACTTGTTCGCCAAGCTTGCCTGCCAGGTAAGAAGCATGCCGCCAGATAGCATCGCCTGAAGCAGCTTCAAAGAGATGTCCGATCAGAGTGCGCGAAACCTCCGGCGAGAAGACAATAGGGACATGCTGCGTCGGCACTCGGCGCGCTCCAAGATGGCGCAATGCGCGCCGCGCCGCCTCTTGGCCGATTGACTGAGGTGAAGCGAGATCGCTGATGCGGCGCGCGCTCGAATACCAGAAGTCGCGCTGCATCTTGCCTTCCTCATCGACGGCCAGCGGAGTCGTCGAAATGCCGCAATAGCTTGATCGATACTCACCAAGAAAGCCGCGAGAGTTTGCGAGGATGCGCCGACCAGTAGCCGCGCCGAACGAACCGCCCTGCGAGTTCTTGATCCGTGGGTCAAAGGCCAACGCCGCTGCTTCGGCCTCGCGCGCCATAGCGATGCGTTCCGATGCGGGCAGCGAATACACATCCTCGAAGTAGAGGTGCAGGTCGCTGGTCAACTGCCCGAATTCTTCGCGTTCAGGCATACCGGCAAAGCTGTCCTCTTCGGTTACGCGAGCAAGTGCCAGGGCTCCAGAGATGAGATCGGCAATGCCTCCCGGTGTGAGATCGCTGGTGGAAGATGACGCGGAACGCTTGCCCATGAAAACGCGCAATCCCATGCCGCGCGAGCCGGACTCCTGCAGTGTTTCCACCTCGCCCATACGTACGGTGGCGGAGAACTCATCGCCTTCGCTGACCATCGCCTCAGCGTCGGTGGCGCCAGCCGCAAGTGCGCGTGAGACAACATCGGCGGCAAGTGATTTCAAATCAAGATCGGAAATTGTGGGCGCAATTGCTCCAGCCATATCTTCACGGTATCAAAGACGGCCCCACGACAAGCGCAACTCCTACGGCGCGGGTACCAGCAACGCTTTGCCAATAACGGTCGCAACGCCATCGAGTCCGTCGCCAAAGCGCTGCGCCAGCGCGGGCACGGTTGTCAATTGCCACAGAATCTCCGAGTTATTCCAGGCATTTTCTCGAGCAGCGCTCATACTCCATCCCGCAATGGTGTCTTCCACATGCGAGACCGGCGGTAGCAGGTCGCCGAGCAGGCGCAGGTGCAAGGTTTGCTTGGCTGAGTCGATCAGGCTGTCGAGCGTAGTGTTGAGATTGGTGAAATCGTTGTACTGAACAGAACCGTGCTGCGGTGTGATGCCGCGAATCTTGCATGTGGCGTCAACAGCAAAAGCAAGATCGTGATTGATGTGAGCATTGACGCCGGCGAAGGCGCACTGAATGCGCGCGAGCTTGATATCGTTGCGGCTGGCAAAGAGCACTTGCCAGCATTCAGGCAGCGGCTGATTCAATAAAAAATTTTTCAGCGCGGTGAAATAGAGTTGGGCAAACTGCACATCCAGCTCAGCAAGAAAAGCCGGATCGGTGAATCCACCAGCGCTGACCCGTGACTCCACAGATTGCGTGACCTGCAGATAGAGCCAGTTGAACCATTTGAGACCATCGCCATCGACGGTAATGGAGTCGATGGTTTGCATGGTACCCAACACTTGAGGGATGGTGCTGGGTGGTGTCTGTAACAGAGCGAGCAATTGCGGGTCGTACGGGAACATGAAGCGGAATTATAGCGTCATCAAGCGGGTGAAGCGATGGCGGCCCGGATACGATAACGTGGCCGGGCCGTCTGCGGCTAAATTGATACGCGCGTTGTTCCATCAGAACCGTGCTGTTTCACTAGTTTGTTATAGATACCGAGCAGCAGAAACGGTGCGGCCCACTGGCAGACGAACAGTGCCGGATGCTCCTTTTTCGCCAAATGAAAACTGGCCGACGCTACCATCGCCGCAAGCGCAGCTCCAAGGTAAAGGCTGGATGGAATTTGAGATGTATGTTTCTCAATGGAGGCTGTGAGTTGGTCTTCGTGAACCTGTCCGGGTGCTACGCGAAAATCGGTCATAAGTGCAGTTTCCTCCTGGAGGCGAACAGAGCCGTTTGGAGGTAGATGCGAATTCTGATTCCACTGAGACCGCAGATTTGGCGGTATGAAAGACTCCGGCCAATTCTGGTGAGCGCATAAAGCTGCTGATTTATCGCCCCGTTCCACCCACCGTCATGCGATCCAGCTTCACAGTCGGCATGCCGACGCCCACAGGCACGCTCTGCCCGGCCTTACCACATGTTCCGATGCCTTCATCAAGCTTCAGATCGTGGCCGACCATGGACACATACTTGAGCGCTTCAGGGCCATTGCCAATCAGCGTCGCATCCTTCACCGGTGCCGTGATCTTGCCATCTTCGATCAGGTAGGCCTCAGAAGCGGAAAAGACGAATTTACCGTTGGTGATATCCACCTGTCCGCCGCCGAAGTTGACCGCGTAGAGGCCTTTCTTCACGCTGCGGATGATGTCTTCGGGCTCATCTTGACCGGCCAGCATGTAGGTGTTGGTCATGCGCGGCATCGGGATGCACTGGTAGTTTTCGCGGCGCCCCGAGCCGGTATTAGCTGAACCCATCAGCCGCGATGAAAGCTTGTCTGTCAGGTACCCTTTGAGGATACCGTTTTCAATAAGCACAGTTTCTTGTGTGGGCGATCCCTCGTCATCCACGTTGAGCGAGCCGCGGCGACCTTCCATGGTTCCGTTGTCGATCACTGTCACCTTGGAACTTGCGACGGACTGGCCGATAAGTCCGGCAAAGGCCGATGTTTTCTTACGGTTGAAGTCGGCTTCCAGGCCATGGCCTACGGCCTCATGCAGCAGCACGCCCGGCCATCCGGGACCGAGCACCACTTCCATCTCACCTGCTGGCGCAGGCACCGCGCTAAGCTGCAGAATGGCCCCGCGTGCAGCTTCGCGAGCCAGAGTTTCGGGGCTTTTCGAGCCCGTAAAAAGTTCAAGTCCGCCGCGGCCACCTGCTCCGGAGTTTCCGCGAGCGGTGTTTTTCTCGTCCTTAGCGATAACGAAGACGTTGAGCCGGCAGAGTGGCTGGGTATCGGAAGCAAATGCGCCGTCGGAACCGATGACCAGAATGCGGCGAAGCTCTTCGCTATAGCTCGATCGCACCTGGATCACATGTGGGCTGAAGGCGCGGGCCGCGCGATCCGCACGCTGGATCAGATCAAGCCGAGCGGCCAGATCGAGATCGAATCCGCCAAGTGGAACCGGATAAAGATCGGTCAGAGGCTTTTCCTGAAAACCCTGAATCGGCTCCTTCGCCGGACCTGATGCGATCAGCGCGGCGGTCTTGGCCGCGTGCAGCAGACGCTCGGGGCTCAGGTTGTCCGTATAGGCGTAGCCAGTGCGTTCGCCAGAGAGTACACGAATGCCGCATCCAGCACTCGTGCCTGTCGAGGCGGACTTTACGATCTGTTCATCGACGCCGAGCGAGGTAGCCGTAACGGATTCGAAGTAAAGATCTGCGTAATCACCGCCTGCGGAAAGCGCTTCTCCAAGGCAGCGCTCCAACAGCCGCTCGGTTATGCCAAACTTCTCAAAAAAATAGCGTTTGTGACTAGGGTTCGCGGCGGGATTAGGTAGGGCCTGAGCTGCACTCATCGTACTTTTTAGTGTACGCCCGAGGAGGATTTCTAAGCGAACAGGGTGACACTAATAGGTTGGGTAAACGACCCTTCCTGCTCGAACGACACGATCAATCCGTGCGAGAGCGGTAATATCCTTCGCCGGATCTGCTGCGAGTACAACGAGATCGGCATCCATGCCTTTTGCGATACGTCCGCTGCGTCGCGCATAACCGAAACGGCCAGCCGGATTGGTAGTCATCGAGGCGAGAATCTGCGGAAAGGTTAAACCCGCCTGCGCCATCAACTGGAATTCCTCAGCGGTGTCGTAGTCGGAAATATAGCCGGCATCCGTTCCGAAGAGAACCAGACCTCCCGCCTGCGAATAAGCCTGCAGCTGTCTCACACCATTGTCGATAAATGATTTGCGGACTCCGTCCGGCAGGTTTTGCCGCTTTGCTTCTACGTCCCACAGCGTCAGCGTTGGAATCAGCGCCATGTGCGCGGACTTGAGGCGTGCAATGAGCTCCGGTGTCCAATCGCTGCCGTCTGGTGTCGTGTGTGCGAGGATATCGACCCCGCTCCCGAGGGCAATTTCAATTCCTTCCGAATTGCCGGGGTGCGCGAAGACCGGCTTCCCGGCGCGATGCGCCTCTGCAACGAGCGCTTTTGCCGCGTCCACCGGCATCGGCACGATCCCATTGGCTTCGCTAGCTCCAGTAAACAGCTTCACCCCGTCGGCGCCAGCGGCCAACTGACGTTTTTCGCGAGCCACCGCCTGCGGAATCGACTGAATTTCGTCGGAAGGGAGCTTCTCACGCCGCCAAAGATCCCGAACATAGATAGGAGTTCCATTCTTCGGAAAGAATGGATCGCCGACAGTCAGGATGCGCGGACCGCGTACTTCGCCGCGCGCAATACGGCGGCGAACAGCATTGGTGTTGTTCAGGATCGAAGCGATATCGAAGACCGTAGTAAAACCCCATCGGGTGAACATCTGGTCGAGTTCAGATGAGACGACATCGTTCGAACGCAGCTCCGAGTGCAGCAGCACCGGCGTCAGGACATGAACATGGCTGTTCCAGAATCCTGCAGTAATTACCTTGCCGTGGCAGTCGATAACGGTGGTGCGGCGAATCAACCGAAGAATTTTCGTGTGATTCGACGGCCCTACCGCGCGGATTCGTCCTTTATGAATGAGAATGGTGCCGTCTTCAATCGGCGGAGCATCGGGCGAAAGGTAAATTTTGGCATGAACAAGAGCAAGATCTGCCGCGCGCGAAGGAATAGCAAGAAGAGCTATGCCGGCAACAAATAGAAAGAATGCCAGCACTCGGAGTGAGAGCCGTTTGGTTAAAAAAGAATGCAAAGATGCCTCGATTTCTGGAAATTAGCGGCCTATTTGCCCGACGCCGACGTTTTAGTTATACGCTGCCAGGCCTTTAAAGTGGCTTAAGACAGTATCTTGGCGCTCTTGGTTCCTCTTGCGTTCGCAGCATGCTACAAGCGTGTTAGCCGTCACATTTCCTCAGCAAAATCGTGCTACTCTTCATGGCATGAAGAAGTTCCTCGTTGCCACAATTTTGATGCTGGTTGTCGCGAGCCCTGCTTTCGCGGCCGGCAAGCGCCACCATCACCATCGTCACCACCATCACCGCGCCGCCTAAGCGAATCGCTTAGCACGGATACAGCGAATGCGAGGCTCCCAAAGCGGTATGCTTGGGAGCCTCGCGCTTTTGGGGCATAACTGTTTTACGATGGTGTGCTTTGTTATGGTGAATGCAATGACTCAGCAGCCTGATCTTGAAACACTCCGCTTTCCCGTAGGCCGGTTTACGCCTCCAGCAAGTTATTCCCTTCGTGGCCGCGAAGCCAGCATCGAAATGCTTCGTCTGCTTCCGGAGCGGCTAGCGGCAGCGGTTGCAGATCTGAGCACCGAGCAACTGGACACGCCTTATCGCGAAGAGGGATGGACGGTTCGCCAGGTTGTCCATCATGTTGCCGATCGCCATGCCAACGCGTATGTGCGTATGAAGCTGCTCCTGACAGAAGACTGGCCCACGATCAAGCCCTATGACGAAGCAGCCTGGGCCGCGCTTCCTGATTCGTCTCTGCCGGTCCAGATATCACTCAATCTTCTCGAAGCGCTGCATGCGCGCTGGACCACATTGCTCAAATCCATAAGCGCAGAAGATTTTCGTCGTGGCTACGTACACCCCGAAGGCGGTCATCAGGAACTGGATCGTGTACTTGCCATGTACGATTGGCATTCACGGCATCATACGGCGCACATCACCGGGCTTCGCGCGCGCATGAGGTGGTAGCTCGCGAATGCCGGTAAAGCCTGAAGAAACTCCTTCTGCGGAAGAACTGGTTTCGATCATCGAGAGTTATCTCGCCAAACATCTGGAAGCGGCTGTACTGGAAGATGGGCGAGTGATCTTCGACCTCCGGCTGGCTCGATGTCAGGTCTCGGAATCGCATGGTCGTTGCGTCCTGCAGCTCTGGAGTGAAGAGCGCAACATGGTGCGCACAGTCCTCTCAGCGCAGCATCGTACTGCCAGCCTGCGGCTGATGACCCGCCGCATGGGCGCTCCCAAGCCAACCTCACTGGAGATTGTTCCGAATAAGGATCGCCGAACGCCAACCTCGCGCGACACAGCACGGCGACAATATCAGCGCCTGCTTGAGCGTGTCCTGGCTAGAAGATTTCCCGAGGCAAAGCCCGAGGGCTTTACTTCCGCGACCGATCTCGAGCACAGCTTCGGACCGGCTTATGTGCGAGGACATCTGGTACGCGGCGGCAAGGGTGCGCACGCAGAGGCGGTAATCGCCGTTGGCTCCGAAGAGTCGCCTGCGATGATCGATGGCATTCTCACTCTTGGCCTGCTGTGGCTCAGCCATTGCCGCGAACACTCGGTCAGCAGGCGTCCCAGTCGTCATTACGAGGGGCTTAAAGTGATTGTGCCGCGCGGTACGCAGCAGACCACCGCAGAACGCATGGCGTGGCTCAATCAAGCTGCTGCGCATTTTCAGCTTTTTACTCTCGATGAAAGATCCGAAGAGCTGACCGAGATTGACTTTCGCGATACGGGCAACGTTGCGTCGCGGCTGGTGCGTGCCTTTGACGTGGATGCAGCGATTGAGAAGGCTGCGTCGAGTATCGAGCGCGTAATGCAGCTTGTGCCTATCGCAGGCCGCAAGAGAGTAGAGCTTCGTCCGCGCTCTGCCGGCGAGGTCGCTTTACTGCTGCATGGCCTGGAGTTTGCCCGCGTCCGTCAGGCAACGGCAGCATATTCTTTCCAGCGCGAAGAAGAGATCACGCTTGGTGCCGGAGCCCAGGAAACGCGTCTTACCGCTGAGAACGAGCCGATGTGCCGCAATCTGCTGGAAGCGCTTTGCTTAAGCCGTCAGGCGGGTGGCGAGCACGCCGATCCGCTGTTCCGAATGCAGCCGGAGCGTTGGCTTGAATCCTGTTTGCGCCGGTCGCTCGAAGAGATGTTGCCCGGCCTGCGCGGAGAGTTTCTCTATTCTCAGGTGCCGGCCATCGGAGCAGGCGAGCGCGGCATGCTCGATCTGCTTACACTCGATCGCCAGGGACGCCTGGTAATCATCGAGGTCAAAGCAGATGAGGATCTGCACCTGCCGCTGCAGGGGCTCGATTATTGGCTTCGCGTGCGCGCGCTGAATGCCGACCGGCAGCTTCGCGGCACGCGCGAAACAGGCGCATTCGAGCGCGAAGGCTACTTTGCTGGAGCAGAGGTTGCGCCGCGCCCGCCAAAGCTCCTGCTGATCGCTCCAGCGCTGCGCATCCATCCGGCGAACGAGACGGTGCTGCGTTTTCTCTCGCCGCAGGTGGAGTGGGAATTGATTGCAGTGGGGGAGCACTGGCGCAACGAGCTGAAAGTCGTCTTCCGCAAGCGTAGCGCCAGCATGGGCCTGTAGCCTTTAGATCGACTCAATCTTCACATTGCCATCGCTGGTGTGAATGGTCAGCAGCGTTCCTCCGCCGTTGATGCGTCCGCGAAGCTGATGACTATCGCCGCCATTGCTGTGATAGCCATCCATCGTCAGCGGCAACGCGCAATCCACATGGCCATCGCTCGTATGCACTTCCAGATCGGCGGCGAAATCTCCAGGAACGCGAATCGTGACCTGGCCATCTGAAGTTTGGATAGTTGATGCGGAGGTGAGCTTGGTACCGGGGCGCAGGTTCACATCCACAGAGGCGTCGCCGGAGTGTACCGTGAGGGCATGAAAGACGCCATCGACGTTGAGGCTGCCATCGCTGGTGTGAGCATCAAGCGCGCCGGAGAAATCGGTGATGCGGACGGGGCCATCGCTTGACTTGAGGTGCAGATCGCCGGAGAGATGGTCGAGTGTCACGCTACCGTCGCCGGTGATGAGTTCGAGTTGGCCATTAAGCCCGTCGATAGCCACGCTGCCATCGGAGGTTTTGGCCTGGAGATTGAGCTGGGCAGGCGTCTCGACGCTGACCTGCGTGTGGGACTGACGGTGGTCGATGTGGAATCCAAGATGCTCACGCTCGTGAAGCTTGAACTGGACCTGATCGCCGGTCTGGCTTTCTTCGAGGCGATAGTCGCTCAGATTCTTGCCTTCGATTGCGACATGGATGCGGATCTCGCGGCAGCCTCCGCAGGAGTGAATCTCGACACCAGCATCGCCTGTTTCGAAAACAAGCGTCGGTTTGCCAGAGAGCTGATAGGTCTTCGACCAGGAGTGTTCGGAGTCCTGGGCAAACATGGTTGTAGTGGCCAGCACGAACAGCGCAGCCGGAACGAAGATTGTCTTCATGGAAGTTGGATAAGAAGTGTACATGGGGCAGGTTCCTTTCTCTTTCAGAATTGCCCACGGGTCAAAACTTAAGACTTAACTAACGGCTTCTTTCGAGCGCCAACACTGAAAATCCCGTTGCCGCGTCGCTCATAAATTTACCCACATCGGAATTGGGGTCTCGCTTAAGATTAAGCGACCAGGCGGGCCACTTGCCATCGTCTTTGTTTTGATTTGTTTCGAGCCAGGCCAGCCCGCGCTTGAGTTCAGCGCTGTTCTTCTTCATGCCAGATTCTTCCAGAGCCAGCACAATCAGTCCAGTTGCGACCCCGTCGCTATTGGTGTTGAATGAGGAGTCATCATGCCGCTTCCATACGGTCTCACCCTTAGCATTCGTGCCAAGCTCTGCTACGCTCCAGCCGCCGTCGGCATGCTGTTTTTCGGCGAGTTCACGGGCCAGCGCATCGCGATCTTTGTTTGACATCAAGCCCGGCAATTTTGAGGAAGCCCATAGCAGCGCCACGCGATTGATCATTGGCTGATGGGGTTCTTCGCGCAGTAGATAATCGCGCAGCAGCTTCAGATTCGGCTGGATGCGCGCATCTTCGCGATAATGATCCGGTGCGATGCCGGTCGCAACCGCAGCCATGCACGCGCCCCAGTATTCGCTCTCCGGCGCTTCCCATGGCGAGAAGTGAAAGTTCTGCCACACCCACGCGCCAGCCTTGTCGCCCGTCCGCTCCTGCAACTTCCACATAGCTGAGAAAGCAGCGAAAGTAACGGGCTGCATGTGCGCGCCGCCGGCGGTGTCGGCGGCGTCATACGAGGCCAGAATCAGCGCATTGTTGACCGCTTCTGCGTTGCGCGCTTCCTTTGTCTTCCCAGGTCCATGCTGTGCATCCGTGTAGAAGGTCTTTGCCTCATCGCCGAGATTTACTCGCTTTACGACGCTTTCGATCATCGCCGATTCCGGATCGGTCAGCGTGTGCTGGCCGAGCGCATTGCGTAGCACCGGCCGCGCCAGCGCGTAGGGAACCTGCGTATGACAGCTGACGCAGACCGTGCCGTGATCCTTCTGTGCATGCGGCCACGCCTGCCACCACACCTCGCGGTCATCGAGATATTTTGCAGCCGCAGTGGCGTCCCAGCCTTGCGTAGCCTTAGGAGTGTCAGATTTGGATGCACCTGACCCTCTGCCCTCGGCGCTTAATGTCGCCGCGGCGACGCCTGCAACACAAACAAGCAGGACGATGGCAATGGGCCGGACTCGCATTGGAGCTCCTTGGAACAGGTGTGGACTGCGACGGGGCCTTATGAGTTGGCAGCTTACCACAGGAGTGCATAGATCGGAGGCAGGGATAGCCGGAAAGAATTTTTTGAGCGCAAAAGATTACACCGCGTCTGTCTGGGTGTATCGACACCACACCGGACGCATAACCTCACATTGTCTCCGGGGTGAAGACTTGAGGAGGCGAAATGTCACGACGCTTGGACGCGGGCAATGAAAAAAAGTATCTGAGCAATGCCCTGACAATAACGATCATCGCAGTGATGATGAGTCTGACCGCAGCGGCAACAGCACACGCGCAATCCGAGGAGCGCTACCACGCGGACACTTACCAGATGATTGTGCTGCAGCACATGGTTTCGCACGACCAGGCTAACGACGTCATGCAGGCCCTGCGCAATGCGATGCCGCGGGCCAGTGCCTATCTGAACCCATCGGCGCAGATCATCTCGATCAACGCCTCTGCTGCCGATGTTGCGCTGGCGCAGAAGATTGTCGCAGAGATGGATAAGCCGGTTCGCACCTACCGCTTGACCTACACGCTTACACAGGTTGAAGACGGCAAGCATGGAGTATCGCAGCGCTTTGAACTGGTTGTTGCTTCCGGTGATCGCGCCGACCTGAAGCAGGGGACGCGCGTGCCGATCAGGACCGGCAACTTCAACAAAGACAGCAATGCCAAGGAAAACCAGATCCAGTACATGGATATCGGCCTCGGCATCGATTCCAGAGCGGAAGGTTTTGTCGACGGGGTGAAGGTGACATCAAAGATCGCAGAGTCGAGTGTCGGTGACGAGCACTCAAGCTTTGGTGGGGAAGATCCAGTGGTGCATCAGACTGAGCTGAGCGCAACCTCAGTACTGCCGCTGGGAAAGCCTGTAGTGCTTGGATCGCTCGATGTGCCGGGGACGACGCATCGGCTGGAGGTGGAAGTGACTGCGGACCAGGTAAAGTAACAGCAGCTCTCATTCAATACGTATGAGAAAACGAGGTTGTTTCCCGACTCCTACTTCTGCTTAATAAGGCCGCTTGCTGCTGGAAGAAGATCGCTTTCACTTGAACAAGGGACAAGGGTCGTGAAGCAACTAAACCTGAAATTCATAAGCGCGGCTTGCTGATCTGAGGACTCCTGCGGGAGGAACTTTATCGTAATTCCGTATGGGCCTTTGACGTTTCGTGCGGAGACGTTCTTATCGTTTGTCGTTGAGATATCGCTTATTCGAAATTGCGTAACCTCGCTCGACGAAATCACTAAGTCGGGGACGTACGCACCGTCCCTGACAAACCAGTCTTGCACGGGCAAGCTAGTGGATGCAGCGAAAGTCTTCTCGGTGATCAAATCTCCGTTCCACATGAAGCCAGCTCCGGCGGACGACGGTCGGAGTGCGAGAGAATCCAGCAGATGGTGGAAAAACTGAAAGTGCTCGGGACCTGCATCCATGGATGCGAGAAAAGTTAGACCGTTATCGATGTTGACGAAGTATCGGCATTCATTTCCGAAACATCCACCAAAGACGTGGTCTTTATCACCCCAGGAACTTAAGAGTCTTCGCGCTTCTTCGGGCGAGCTGTATCCAACGCGAATAGCCTTTACGTTCTGCAGAAGTTTGGCTGCGGAATAACGAAAACGCCATTCCTCGCCTTGTCCGACCAGCCACGCAAGAGTACCAGCAAAAAGTAAGATAGCTAGCCCTAAGCGCAGCCATCGCAGAGTGCCCTTCATGACATGAAGTAAATCAGAGTCCACTTTGTAATTCAATCAGCGCAGGAAAGCGCTTCTTCTGAAAATGCAATAGAGGAGCATTCTTCGACTTCCGATGGCGCTTCGTCTCCTGCACATAGCCGTTTTTCAAAGAACGCATCCACCGCATCCAGCACGGAGCTACCGGTTCTTGCCGCATAGATCTGCGACCTCAGCTTCGCGCCGCCGGGTACGCCATGCGTAAACCAGCTAGCAAACTGCTTCATCTTGCCCGCAGTCTCCTTGCCGGAGTAAGCCGATTTCTCGCCCGGCGCCGCAGCTTCCACTTCATCCAGCAGCATCTGGAAGTAGGTGCGGATCATGCGGTAGCGATCCTGTTCGGTGGGCCGCGTGTAGTTGCCAGTAGCCGTGTACTCGGCGATCTGGCGGAAGATCCATGGATTCGACGGCGCAGCGCGGCCAATCATGACGGCATCGCAGCCGGTCTGCGCCACCATCGCCGCTGCGTCTTCAGGGGTTCGGATGTCACCGTTGCCAATGACCGGAATACTCACTGCGTCCTTGACGGCGGCGATCCACTCCCAGCGCGCCTGGCCGGTATAGCCCTGCTCGCGAGTGCGGGCATGCAACGAGACGGCGCACAGGCCTTCGGACTCGGCCATCTTCGCCAAATCGACGCAGACGATTTGCGAGTCATTCCATCCAAGCCGGAACTTAACGGTGAAGGGAATCGTCACCGCTGCACGGACAGCCTTGAAGATTTCGCCGATCTTCGGCAAGTCGCGCAACAGGCCAGAACCGCCGTTGCAGCCCACGACGCGCTTAGCCGGGCAACCGAGATTTAGATCGACGAGATCGAAACCCGTGTCCTGCACAATCCGCGCAGCTTCAGCCAAGGTCTCGGGATTCGACCCGAAGAGCTGTGCCGCAATCGGATGCTCGTCGTCGTAGAAGGTGAGGTAGCGTTTGCGCTTCGACTCGCGCATACGCGAAAGACCATCCGCCGAGGTGAACTCGGTCATGATCAATCCGCAGCCCGACTGCTGATTCGAAATCTCGGTTTCGACTGAAGCGGAATCAGTTCCGTTCTCCGGGCTTGCGATGAACTGGCTTGCCTGGCGGATGAAGCGGCGAAAGACGGTGTCGGTCACTCCAGCCATGGGAGCCAGCACGGTAGCTGGAGCGACCTCGACGTTTCCAATGCGCAGACCGGCTGGGACGCGCACGGCGTCCGGCATCGCATGCGCGATCGGATTATCCCAGTCCTTCTTCACCGTGAAGCCTCTGCCTGACATATCGTTTCAACAATCGAAAAATAGGCCGAAACAACTAGGCCCCCGCCGCAGCGGAGGCCGGTTTGTTCCTGCTGGGTCGACGATTTACTTCGCGGCGCCCTTGTCAGCGTACTTGCGACGGAAGCGCTCAACACGGCCTGCCGTATCCACCAGGCGCTGCTTGCCGGTGAAGAACGGGTGGCAGTTGGAGCAGATTTCCAGGCTGATCTTGCCGCCTTTTTGAGTCGACCGGGTCTCAAATGTGTTTCCGCACGAGCAGTGAACCTGCACGGCTGCGTAGTTAGGATGAATTCCTGCTTTGGGCATGATGGTACCTTTCCTGCAATTCTTCTAGTTTACCTTGGATTCGGCAAGGGGGCAATCGGATGCAGCCTCCTCGCCGCACTCAATTATTGGGTCACGGTCAACAAGGTATTCAGCGACGCTTTCGAGTCGCCTCCAGCCCACACGTCGAATGCACCCGGTTCAACTCCCCATGCCTTGGTTTGAGGGCTCCAGAACTCAAGCTCATCCTTGCCCAGAGTGAATTTCACCGTCTGCGTCTCGCCCGGTTTGAGCGTAACGCGCTCGAAGCCCTCAAGCTGCCGCACCGGCCGGGATGCCGAGCCAGCACGTTGATGGATATAGAGTTCCGCCACGGCATCACCCGCGACAGAACCAGTATTGGTCACGTCCACAGAAACCTCAGTTGATTCCGAAGCCCGGATATGATCGTGGCTCAGGCGCAGATTGCTGAAGTTGAAGCTGGTATAGCTGAGCCCATAGCCGAAAACATAGAGCGGCTTGCTCTCGACGTCCCAGTAGCGTGAGGTGAACGTGGGCCGGTCTTCGGGCTCATGGGTGAGGTTGTGGTTGTAGTAGAGCGGCTCCTGTCCTACAGAACGCGCCCAGCTAACCGGCAGCTTGCCGCCGGGGTTTACATCGCCAAACAGTACGTCGGCTACGGCATTGCCGCCTTCGGTCCCGGGATACCACGCCTCCAGAATTGCCGGAACATGCTCGGAAGCCCAGGTAATATCCAGCGGACGGCCATTTTCGAGCACCAGCACTACCGGCTTGCCGCTGGCAACCGCGGTTTCCAGCATCTCCTGCTGGATTCCCGGCAGCGCCATCGATGCCTGTGACGCCGCTTCACCGCTCATTGATGCCGCTTCACCCATCACGGCAATTACCAGGTCCGCGTCTGCCGTTGCAGCTTTGGTCTTGTTGATCCAGTCAGCCTTTTCGGCCTCGGTCGGCGGAGGCACCTGCTTTACGCCGGTCAGCGCATCAAGCATAGAAGGGAAGACACGCGATAGCTGCGGTCCGGGGACGAATGTGATCTCAGCATTCGCGCCATAGCGGCTCTTGAGCGTTGCCAGCACTGTCACTGGATGGCTCTTCGCCGGGCCGCCGAAAAGTCCCTCCACCGTCCAGCCGCCTTCAATGTCGTGGATCGAGTCGGCCAGCGGGCCGATGACGGCAATCTTCTTCGCCGAAGTAGTCAGCGGCAGTGTGTGATTCTCGTTGCGCAGCAGCACCATCGATCGCGCAGCAATCTTGCGCTCCAAAGCCAGCCCCTCAGGACGGTCAAGCACGGCGTCCGTCTTGGTGTCGTCAACGTATGGATGATCAAATAATCCAAGCTGGTACTTGATTGCAAGAATCGGCAGCACAGCCTTATCCAGCGTTGCCTCACTCACTTTACCCTCGGCAACTAGCTTGGCCAGATTGTGGGTGTAAGTCAGGCTCGCCATATCCATGTTCAGGCCAGCATTGATTGCCTTCAACGCTGCATCTGCTGGATCTGCGGCAAATCCATGCACCTGCAGGCTGGCAACGGCAAATGCGTCCGAAACCACAAAGCCCTGAAATCCCCAGTCCTTGCGCAGCACATCGGTCAGTAGCCACCTGTTGCCGGTCGCCGGCACATCGTTCAAATCCATGTAGGCGCTCATGAAGTTGCCTGCGCCAGCCTGCTCCGCGGCATGGAATGGTTTCAGATACACGTTCTGCATCAGTACTTCGGGAATATACGAAGAGTCGTAGTCGCGACCGCCTTCGGCTGCGCCATATCCGGCGAAGTGCTTCACTGAAACGAGCTCGCTGTCAGGACCGAGCGATTTGCCCTGGAAGCCATATACCTGCGCACGCGCCATCGCTGAGCCTAGATATGGATCTTCACCTGCGCCTTCCATGATGCGTCCCCAGCGCGAATCGCGGGCAATATCGACCATCGGCGTAAACGTCCAGCGAATGCCTGCGGCACGGGCATCTTCGCCGGCCTCTTTTTGCGCAGCTTCTTCTACTGATGGATCCCACGACGAAGCCATCGCCAGCGGAACCGGGAAGACAGTTCGCCAGCCGTGGATCACGTCGAAGGCGAAGAGGATCGGGATGTGAAGCCGCGACTGATCGACTGCGATGTGCTGCAGCCGGTTGATCTCCTTAGTATTGTTCAGCCATAGAATCGAGCCGACCTCGCCCTTGGCGATCATGTCGTCGGGCTTCTGATCGACGAATCCCGGCATGACTATGCCAGAGGACTGATTAAGCTGGCCGACCTTCTCATCGACCGTCATCTTTCTCAGTAGCTCTTTAGCGCGGCGTTGCGATTCTGGGCTGACCAGCGGGTTTTGCGCTTGAGCGGCAATCGAAAACAATGTTGCCGTAACAAGCGCGGCAAAGGGCATAAGCTTGCCATTTTGCATGCGGACGGGCCTCAAAAATGGTAGGAATGTGGAAATCCAAAACGCATTCCACAATAAACCCGTTCCCGCAAATATGACTATATGTGCGCTTTGCTATGTCATTTGCGAAGGGGCCATCGATAGAGCCTCACTCATTTTCAGATCGGAGAAAGATTTCAAAAAAACTCTTGCCAATGATTCAAAACAGCATTACAGTCGTTTATCGATATATCGATAAACGAGGTCATCGATGCCAAAACGCAAACTAGATCCGCTACCCTCCGCTGCATTTCAAATTCTGCTCTCGCTTGCGGACGAAGACCGGCACGGCTACGGCATCATGCGGCAGGTTGAGGAGCAGACGAGTGGCCGGGTCCGGTTGGGGCCAGGCACCTTATATGGATCGATCCAGTCGCTGGTCGAAGCCCAATTGATCGAAGAAGTCGGTGAAGGCGTGGACGCAAAGCTCGGCCAGGAGCGCCGCCGCTACTATCGCTTGACGACAACCGGGCGTAAGCTTGCTCGCACTGAGGCTGAGCGGCTGGCGGATATGGTGCGCATAGCACGGGAACGGAAGATTCTGGGAGGCGAGCATGCTTGAGCGAATCTTTGTCTGGCTATTGCGTCTTTACCCTGCCGCCTTCCAGCAAGTCTTCGGAGCGGAGGCCGCGCGGCTTGTTCGCGACAGGTTGCGTGATGAGCGTGGCTTTGCTGCTCGACTTCGTCTCTGCTGGGATCTTCTGACCGATTTTGCCATCTCCGTTCCTCGTGAATTTCGCTACGCGCAGCCATCGCTCGCCGGTGCGCCAACTCAGCCGATGCGTGGGCCGGTCTTCGCAGTTCTTGAGGGGAAGCCTCCAACGCCCACATCGTTGGCGCTAGCCGGGCTGTTTGCCATAGCCTTCTTCACCGGAGTTGGGTATCTCATGGGCCACGGTGGCGGCCATCTGATGCTGCGTTCCCTGTCCATGCGTCCAGAGCGGCAATTGAGCGGCCCAGGCTTTGCTCCGGAGCGGGCGCCCCAGCAGCCGGGAATGGGAGTAGAGGCGGCAAACTCCAGCCTTGGATCCGACCGAACCATTGCCAGCCCCGCTCAACAGCAAGCAGATGCGTACGCGGCAGGCGAGCCTTGGAAGCGAGATGCAAAGACCGCCACGCCAGCCGCGAATGGCCAGCCAGCCCTCGTGGAAATGGATACAGCCTACACACGCTGGGTTGTTGCAGAGATAGCAGGCAACCTCAAGTATCACTACTTCGACCGTGCCTCCGCTGGCCAACTAGCCGAGAGCATGCAATCGCGCGTCACAGCTGGTGCGTATGATTCTGTACCGGTCGATCAAACGCTTGCAAAGCTGTTGACCCGCCAGCTTCGCGCCTCCACCGGAGACATGCACTTGGAAGTGGTCTATGACGCAGGCATATTGCCTCATCCAGTTGCGGAACCAACAGCAGGAGTGCCGGAGCCGTATCGCCGTGCCATGGCTGCGTCACACTGCACGATTGAGCAAGTCGAGACGCTGCCGCATAACGTCGGCTACATCAAGCTGAATTCTTTCCCTGATCCCGAAGTCTGTGGAGCGTCGCTGACCTCGGCGATGTCTTCGCTCAATCACTCTTCGGCTGTCATCTTCGATCTACGCGACAATCTAGGTGGATTTCCCGTGGGCGTCATGTTCGTCTCTAACTATCTCTTCAATCGCCCCGAGATGATCTTCAATCCGCGAGAAGCTGTCTCTTCGCAATCGTGGACAAAACCCGTTGCCGGAAATCTGTTGGCAGACAAGCCCGTGTACGTGTTGACCTCGCACAAGACCATCTCAGGCGCAGAACAGTTCGCTTATAACTTGAAGATGCTGAAGCGTGCGACGATCATCGGCGAAACCACTGCCGGAGCCACGCATTCCGCCGTTTTTCACCGCATCGACGATCATTTCGGCGTTGCGATTCCAGAGGTCAAGGTAGCCAATCCATACGGCAAGCCCGATTGGGAAGGCGTAGGAGTAGAGCCGGACATACAAGTGCCGGCCGCAGATGCACTGACGGTTGCAGAAAAACTGGCGGCTCAGAGATAGCCGTAGCCGAAAACGCGTTGGGAGAACCGAGATGAAGCTTCAACATCTCCTACTTTTCGTGTGTCTCGCCGCAAACTGCTCCAGTCTTTGCGTCGCCCAAGAAACAACAAATCAACCACAACCAGAAGACGCAACAACGGCGATGCTCAATGCATTTAAGACGCACTTGATCGTGATGTTCGGCGAGACCCACGGCAACAAACAGGAGTACGACTGGCTATGCAAACTAGCGGCGACGCCGGCCTTTGCCGATCGCGTCGATGACATCGTCGTCGAATTTGGCAACTCGCTCTATCAGAAATCAGTGGATCGTTACATCTCAGGGGAAGATGTGCCGATCGAGCAGGTACAGAAGGCCTGGCGAAACATGATCGGCGCCGTCGGGCCTGTGTCGCCGGTATACCCGCAGTTTTATGCGGCTATACGCAACGCAAATCTCAAGCGCGGCGACAAGCACAAGATGCGTATTGTGCTAGGCGATCCCTACGGTGACTGGGACAAGATTCACAATGTTGAGGATCTAGGCCCGTATGTCACCAATCGCGAGCAATGGTACGCGCAGGTGGTCAAGGATGAAGTCATCGCCAAAGAGCATCATGCGCTGCTGATCATGGGGGCCGGACATTTTCGTCGTCAGCCGCAACCAAGTTCTGGGCGAGGCCAGGCCGGATCGAACTACGTGGAACGCGAACTGCGCGCGGCCGGTGCCGATCCTTACGTCGTTCTCTTCGGGACCAACGCCATCGGCGGTTACGACAATCTGGACAGGCGCTTCGATGCGTGGCCTACCCCCGCCATCATCGCGTTACGAGGCAACTGGGTTGGCGATCTGCCGGCACTGCCGGTACTGACCGGTGGCGAAGTTCCTGCAACACAATTGAAGCTTGCCGATGCGGCGGACGCCCTGTTCTACGCCGGTCCGCGTGACTCGCTGACGCAGCTTGTGATGCCGCGCTCTGAGCTTGATAACACAGCATATGGCAAGGAGGTTGCGCGAAGATTCGTCATCCAAACAGGCCACGAGGGAAACGTTCTTTCTAACAAATCCGAAGTTCCTCAGTACCCCCGGCCTGTGCCGAACGTGGGCAATAGCACTGCCCAGTCCGCCCCGCCTCCTCTGCGGGGTAACATAAACCTGACTTTGCCTCCCCGACCACCGCCTCAATAAGCCACCTTCACGCTGCATAGTCCGACGCTCGCGCTTCACGGTATACTTGCGATCGTGCGTGCCACTGTGTGAACCGAACAGTGCAACATATGAATTCAGGATTTTAGTGGGAGCGGCGGATGAACCTCGGACTGAAAGATAAAGTCATCATTGTGACCGGCGGCGGAGCCGGCATTGGCGCAGGAATTACTCGCGCTTGTCTGGCGGAAGAAGCGCACGTGGTGGTGCTGAGCCGGCCATCGAAGAACGTACTGGAGTTCATGAATGAGATGAAGGCAGCCGACGCTTCTTGCGAGATGATTGAGATTCATCTGGAGGACACTGGCCGTTGCAAAGAAGTCATCGCTGAGGTTGAGGAGCGCTATGGTTCGATCTACGGCCTGGTCAACAACGCGGGTGTGAATGACGGCGTTGGCCTCGCTTCAGGCACCGTCGAGAAATTCCTGGAAAGTATCAATAAAAACCTGACTCATTGCTACGCCCTTGCCCATTACGCGTTGCCGGCGCTCAAAAAGTCGCAAGGCGCAATCGTCAATATCAGCTCGAAGGTGGCTTTGACAGGGCAGGGAAATACCTCGGGCTATGCGGCCTCCAAAGGCGCTCAACTCGCCCTGACACGCGAGTGGGCAGCGGAACTGCTACCCTTTAACATTCGCGTCAACGCCGTACTGCCCGCCGAAGTGATGACTCCGCTTTATCGCCGCTGGCTCGACACACTCGGTGACCCTGAAGCTAAGCTGAAGGAGATTACCAACAAGATTCCGCTGGGTCATCGCATGACGCTTGATTCGGAGATTGCTGCTGCCACGGTGTTCCTGCTTTCGCCAACGCAATCAGCGCATACCACTGGCCAACACCTCATCGTCGATGGCGGCTATGTCCATCTAGACCGGGCGCTCACCTAGCGCATCGCTAACACCGCTACCAGTCCAGCAGCGGCAATAGGCTCGAGTAGTCGTCCGTCCATACGCGTACATGCGGCGTATCGCTGGCCTGCTGGGATGCGTTGAAGACAGCGGGAATATTGAAGAAATTTGCGTTTGAAGAGACCAGCATCCACGTTGCGATGAACTCGCCGCGGTCTTCATTTGCGGGTGTAGAAACCACGCGTGCCTGCATGCCGGAAGCCTTCGCAAGCTGCAACACCTCCGGCTCCAGATCCACGTGCTGGTTGGATATATGAAACGCCAGCACGCCACCAGAGACAAGATGCGTCTTATAAAGCGCCAGAGCCTCGGTGCTCAGCAGATGCAGCGGAATTGCGTCCCCTGTGAAAGCGTCCACAACCAGTACATCAAAGTGCTGCGGCGGTTCGGCTGCCAGCGAATTGCGCGCATCGCCCTCCACGATATCGACACGCGCACCACGTGATTCTGCATCGCGGATATAGGTAAAAACATTCTGCGCAATCGGAATGACCGCAGGGTTGATTTCGTAAAAAGTAATGTGATCGCCAGCCTGTCCATACGCCGCCATCGTCCCTGCTCCAAGACCAATCACTCCAATGTTGCGTGGCTTCATTGAGCCGTTCTGCAAGCAGCAGTTCGCCATGGCAATGCCAACTCCAGAGTCACGCGCGTAGTACGTGGTGGGTGTGATTCGCAACGTGTCCGTGTAGATCTGTGTTCCGTGCTGAATCGTGCCATTGGTTAGTACATGAATTGCTGCTCCCGGATAGCCAACCGTCTCCTTCACCCGCAGGCTGCCGTAGAAGTTGCGCACATGCACCGGCGTATCGCGATAAAAAGCATTGCGCAGCATGACACACAGCACAAGCGTAAGGATCACCGAGCACGACCACACCAGCCGATACTGCCAGCCCTCGGGCCATGCAGCAACAAGCGCAACCGCTGCCGTAACAAGGAAAGACGCCGATAAGTCGTAGTTAAACGAGAAGATTATCGGCGCCACAATGCCGATAAGGAATGCACCAAGCGCTCCACCTGCGGCAAACATCAGATAAAAGAGCGTGCTCTCCGATGGCCGCTCCGGACGCAGCGCATACGCCTCAGAGTGGCAGAACTGGCAGGCCACGAAAAGCTCCGTAAGAAAGAAGCCGATTGAGAGCTTCAGCGGTAGCGAGCCTTCAGGTTTGGTAAGCCAATACGCGAGCGCCGCCAGCAGTACAATCAGCAGTCGCGAGATGAGCCAGCGCGGCAGGATGCGTGGAAACTCAAAGGTCAGTATCAGCGTGATCAGGTAAACGCCCAGCGGCAAGATCCAGAGCAGCGGAATCGGCGCAATGTTCTGCGTGATGTGGCTCGTCACCGCGGCCAACTGCATGGATGCAGCCATGGGCAACAGCAGCCAGAGCAGCTTGCGCGAGAGTGGCGCAGCAGGAGCCGTTTCGTCTGTCTGTGCAACTATAACCGCAAACGGCGCTGTCGCCCGACGCGTTCGAAAAGCCAGCGTAGCCGAGAGCGCTGCGAAGATCGCAAAGCCGCTGCCCCATAGCATTCGCTGCGCGTGTAGCGTCAGGTTCGGCTCGATCAGCGTCGGGTAGGCTGCAAGCGCCAGCAGCGAGGCAAGGTTCGAAAGCGCAAACAGCCGATAGGGAATCTTGCCGCTTTCAATGCGCGCCAGCCATACCTGCAGCAAAGGGCTGGTTGCGCCGAGCATCAGAAACGGCAGCCCAATCGAGATCGCAAGCGCCGACAGCACGCCCAGAAATGGATGCGACCCAGCTCCCGCCCAGCTTCGCGCATGCGTGGTCCAGATCAACGCGGAAGCGGCGCCAAGAAAAAGCAACGTCGAGTGCAGATTCCACACTGGACGCTGTGTCAGCCAATGTGCGTACAAATACGCGAAGAGCAGCGCAGTCTGAAAAAATACCAGGCAGGTGATCCATACGGCTGCCGAGCCTCCAAAGACAGGCAGAAGCTGCTTGGCCGCCATCGGCTCAACCAGGAAAAGCAGAAACGACGCCAGGAAAATGGTGCAACCAAAGAGCAGCCGCGAGCTCGACATGCCAATCCTTAGCGGAGCATTCGTTTGCGATCCATGGTCCGCTCATGCGCGGCAAAAGTACGGGCCGGCAGTTAGCGGGATTGTATCGGGTTCGGGCTGCAGCACAGCCTGGCAAAATCCACATTTGCAGAACCTCAGCGTACCGCCACAAAGCCTTCGTTGCGCTAGGCTGATAAAGACATGAGTGAACTTTGTCCCGAGTGCAGCGGTGCGGGAATGGTGCTGGCGGTCAATGACGCCGGCGTCCGCGTAGCCCGGGTCTGCAACTGCCAGCAGGCGGCACGAGACGAATTTCGCATAGCCGCAGCCCGCATTCCAAAGCGCTACCAGCATTGCATCTTGGATAGCTATACCGTCCTGCCCAGCCACGGCCCTTCACTGCACAATGCGCTCTTTACAGCCCGCAAATTTGTTGGCGGCTATCCGGTCGAAACCGACGGACGAGGCCTGTTGATTACCGGCTCTATCGGCGTCGGCAAGACGCATCTGGCGGTAGGTATTTTGCTCGCATTGTCCAAGGAAAAAGGAATTCAAGGCCTTTTTTACGACTACCGTGAACTGCTCAAGCAGATTCAGCACAGCTACAACCCCCAGGTAGCCTCAACAGAGCTCGAAGTGCTCAAGCCGGTCTTCGAGGCCGAAGTATTGGTCCTCGACGAGCTTGGCGCGCAGAAGCCTACCGATTGGGTCTGGGATACGGTAGCTCTGATCCTGAACACGCGCTACAACGATAAGCGCACCACTATCATCACCACCAATTACGCCGATCTTCCGCCGGGCGCCGCGAGTCTCTCGACCACACAGCGCGCCTCACGCGAAGAAACACTCGGCGACCGTATCGGCGAGCGTATGCGCTCGCGGCTGGCTGAGATGTGCGTTCGGGTAGAGATGGCTGGCGCCGATTTCCGCCAGGGTTCCGGACGAGCCCGCTTCGGATGATTGCTGTGATCTCTCGTTCTGCGTCAGCAGGGCTTGAATCAGCAAGACCAGAAGCTGACCAGGAAGAGCAGAATCGCAAGAACAGTAGCTAACTGATAGAGCAAGTTGCCAGTGCGTGTGGATTCCCTGACGCCTTCACTTGCAGAGGTTCGCAGGCCTGAGATAACTGGATCAGCAGATCGTGTCGTCACGGCGCTCCCTCCTTCGTGTGCTGTTCAAAAATATGTACGTCTTATCGGTAGAGGTAGTTCTCATCTGCGCCAATTTTTCCGGCGTCAGTTACTACAAAAGCTGAGATGCAAAATTCGTCCCGCTATATTGTTTGACTCATTTTGCACACGGATGATGCGCTAAATTTCAATGACTGCCCATTCCCCGTTTGGGGTAAGAGCCAGAACAATCACCTGACCCTCTCTGCTTAGGAGAAACGCAGAATCACAGCAAAAGTCGCCCGGAACGATAAGAAATTCATGCGCTACTCACAGAACGGGAAGCTATACAGTCGACTTCCCGATTCGATGTAGAATCTGCGATGGAAAGAGGAGTGAGGAATGGAACAGAATGCAGCGTCAGGAGCATCGGTAAATCCGAAAGGGAATGCTGCGGAAAGTGCCCAGACAGCAGGTGCATCCCCGTCGCTTTCTCTGACTGAAAACACGCCACGGCCAGAGCGGAACTGGTTGCCAATCGTGATCGCCAGTCTGGCTGTCCTCGCAATCATTGCCGTCATGTTTGTTCTCGGCAAGTCCCATAACCACACCCAGGATCTCTCTAACCTTCCCGCCACGCCCGACGCATACGCTACCAACCTACGAGTCTCGAACGTGACGATGAGTGAGTCTTCTAACTTGGCTGGCGGAAAGATCACTTATCTCGATGGCCATATCGCCAATCTTGGCGACAAAACCGTCTCCGAAGCGGTCGTTCAGATCACTTTCCTCGATTATGCCAACAAGGTGGCGCAGAGCCAGCGTCTGCCGCTCACCATCGTCCGCATGCGCGAACCATATATAGATACCGCCCCGCTGTCGAGTTCCCCACTCAAGCCCGGCGCGCAGGCAGACTTCCGCTTGAACTTCGACTCGGTTTCACCTGATTGGGCCGGCAACACTCCTGAAATACAGGTTCTTCATGTCGTGACGCAGTGATCTGTGAATTGTGCGGAATCGTTTCCATCATTACATGGTAAAAATTACACTTCGCTGCAAAAACTACATCGTAGATTAGCGTCAAATCCCTCTCGTTCCCTGCAAATAGGAACCAGAAACGTACCTAAGCAATTCTCTTTGTGTAATTTAACGATTTAGCCTGCCATTCATCGGGTTTGGCACGGGCTTTGCAATAGTTATCGGCAAGCGAGGCAGTGACTTCGCGGGATAACCGGAAAAGCAAGTCCGGGAACCAAGAGTGGAGACCCCATGATGGCTCATAATTCGTTTCGGAGATTCTTCCCTGGCCAGGCCGCGGTACTTGTACTGGCATCTGCGTTTTCAATTTCTGCGGTAGCACAGCAATCCACAACTGCTACCGGTAGCGGCTTTCCTAGCTCAAACGCCCAGCCCTCTTCTTCAGGGCAGGTTAACAAGCTGAGTGAACCTCCTAAGGAAGGCTTCTGGGGTCATGTGAATCCCTTCGCCCGCAAAAAGTGGGTCGACAGGCGCATTGAGCCGATCAGAAGCGAACTGAACGAGCTGGATGAAGTCAACGCCAAGAATGCCCAGGACATCAAGGATGTAGACGCCCGGGCTCAGGCTGGCATCAGCAAGGCTCAATCAACCGCAGACGCCGCCAACCAGACGGCCACAGCTGCTGGCCAGCAGGCACAGCAGGCGGGACAGACCGCTCAGCAGGCAAGCACTAAGGTGGACACGATCAACACCACCGTAGCGGGCATTGACCAGTACTCGCAGAAGAACACCGTTTCTATCAGCTTCCGTCGCGGGTCCTCAGTACTGAGTGCCGACGCCAAGAAGCAACTCGATGACCTCGCCACGCAGCTCAACGGACAAAAGGGTTATCTGCTTGAGGTAGAAGCTCATGCCCCCGGAGCCGGCAGCGTAGGTATTCAAAACTCTAATCGGCTTGCCGAGGCAGTTAAGCGCTACCTCGTCACCGAACACGAAATTCCAGTCTACCGCATGCACGCAGTGGCCCTGGGCAACGCCCCGGTATCGGCACAGGAGACCGGCGATACGAAGCCGACCCCAGTCCGCGCCAGCTACGTAGATCTGCGGTTGATGGAAAACAGTTTGGCGGCCCAGGACGGGTCCACCCCCCGGTTAGGCTCGTCCCAGTCAGGTGCGGTGCAGCAGTAAAGCTGCAGCCACGCCCCGAGGCTCTTAGCCGCGCCTAACGGCCCCCGCCGTTTGGCCGCCAACCAAGCTCTCGCAACACGAGAGAACCAAGGCAACTTGGCCCCCGATGAGATCGGGGGCCGTTTTTTTTTCTACGCACGTTGAGTTTCTTCGTATTTGAGACCGCCTGAGCAAAATCATTCTGAAAATTTCCAGAAAACCTCTTGACAACGTATTCGTCTTGAATAATATTTAACCTATCGGTTATTTAACCGATAGATTAAATATGGATGATCCACTTAGTCTCACATTTGCCGCACTCGCCGACCCGACGAGACGAGCTATTCTCGCCCGTCTGGCGACGGGAGAAACCTCCGTTACGGAATTGGCCGAACCATTCCAGATGAGCATGCCTGCCGTATCGAAACACCTCAAGGTGCTGGAGCGCGCCGGCCTCATCACGCGCGGTCGGTCGGCTCAGTGGAGGCCCTGCCGCCTGGAAGCTGCGCCACTTCAGTCGATAGCTGCTTGGGTTGAGGAATACCGCCAGTTCTGGGAGCAGAGCTTCGACCGTCTCGACAGTTATCTCGAACAGATCCAGCAATTGAGCCCGGAGACGGGTTCGAGCAAAACCGTTAAACAGCCGAATCAGGAGAATCCCAATGCCAACAAACAATAGTGCCGTCGCCGCGCGCGAGCTTACTGTCACGCGCCTTTTCCGTGCCCCTCGCGAGCTTGTCTTCCGTGTCTGGACCGATCCGGCCCACCTCGCCAACTGGTGGGGACCAGCGCGCTTTACGAATCCCCGTTGTGACTGGGACGTGCGCCCCGGCGGCAAGATCCACGTCGACATGCGCGCCCCGGATGGCGCTGTTTACCCCATGGGTGGCGAGTTCCGCGAGATCCTCCCGCCTGAGAAACTGGTGTTTCTCACCTCAGCGCTCGACGGCGCTGGCAAGCCTATTTTTCAAAATCTGAATACTGTTCTCTTCAAGGAATTCGAAGATAACCAGACCCTGATTGAGCTCCACGTGCAGGTTGTGGAAGAGCTCGGCGACGCGGAACAGTACCTCAAGGGCATGGAACTGGGCTGGAGCAGCAGCCTCGACAAACTCGAAGCCTATGTCGGGTTCGGCGCGGACGGTCGCGCGGCAGCGGCCGCATCGAAGGCTCACGAGACAGTCGGTCGCGAGATTCGCGCCTCACGCATCTTTCGCGCTCCTCGCGCGCTGGTGTGGCGCCTGTGTACCGAGCCCGAGCACATTAAAAACTGGTGGGGACCAAACGGTTTCACCACAATTATCGAACACATGGACGTGCGTCCCGGAGGCGAATGGCGATTTGTCATGCACGGACCCGATGGAATCGACTATCCAAATCATAAGCTGTATGAAGTTGTGAAGCCGATCGACCGTCTGGTCATGAATCATGTCTGCCAGCCGCATCACCGCATGGAAGTAGTATTCGCCGATGTCGACGGTGGGACGGAAGTCAAAGTATGGATGCTTTTCCCCACGGCGGAGGAGTGCCAGGCTATTATCGCCAGAGTAGGTGCCGACCAGAAGCTGGTTGAGAATCTCGTAAAGCTGGAGCAGTACCTCATGACGTTATAGGAATCGTTGCAGACAGACTTCAAACGGCAGGGCCGGCAGCATAGCTGCCGGCCCTCATCTTTCGGCCGTCAAAAGCTCGATGCGAAATCTCACTTGATATTGAAGCTGTACACCACGCTGTAGGAAAAGATCGGGTACACGCCGACCTTATTCAAATCGTTCTGCCAACGCGCCAGCTTCTCCCTCAGATTGTCTTGAAACTCGATCGCAATCGGATTCGATGGATCACCGACATTGCTGCACTGTGTCTGCTTCGCATCGAGGCAAGCCCAGCCTGAAGCATTCACGTTGATCGTAGGTGGTCCCGTAAAAATAACCCCGAATTCCGATGGGAACGACCAGTGACGGTCCGACCGTGGAATAAACTTCCCAAAACCACCAGAGACGAAAGCCGCAGGCGTCCGCTGGTGAAAGCTAAGCACGCCTGAACCGGTCAGCGGCGTCGCGCCTGTGGCCGGATTCGGATTTGCCGAATAGTAAGTAGTATTCTGCAATTGAAAGCTTGTACCTGGCGAGACGGTAGTTGTGCCCGAAATCTGGTTTCCATTATAGAAATACATGCCGCCGCTCAGGCGGAAGACACTGTTATACGGATACCAGTCCAGCGCGGCTGCAGCCGAGGTGAACTGTACTTTCGAGTCGACATGAAAGCCCTCCACCTCGAATAGACCGGTGTCAAAGTGAAAGAAGTTCACGAGTCCGCGCGCATCGAAATCCTGGTTGAGCACCACGGCTGACTTGATTCCAATGCCCAGCGGCGAAATGTCGGCTCCAACGCCAATGCGGGAGAACGGTGCCTGATACCAATTTGCCGCGGGCTTCACAGCGTAGTGGTCATATCCGGCTGCGGCTGGATCGGGCGCTGAAGGTGGTGCAGGGGCGGCTGGGCCTACATCGTCCTCGCTGATGCTGGATGCAAAGTTCAACTCTGGTTGTGGGCCGGGAGCCGCTTTCGACGAGAGCGTGACGGGGGTGCCCGTTTGCGCTTGAACGGTCGACACTTCGCCGGGAAATACAGCGAACGTCACCCAGGCAGAGACAGCAGCGAGAACAACAACGGAGGGTTTCAGGGGAGATCTCCAGCGTTCGTGATGCAACGGCCGCGGGCGGACACACGCGAGCATGTCTTCGTCAGCGGCGGTGGGGGAATCCGCGCTACTTTGCGGTGCAGTGGCGAACGGGTTACTGTACAGGCATACTGCGGTCGAGCGGCAGCATGCCCGACTTCAATCAACTTTTCTTTGGACGATTGAATTGCCTTTGGTGGAAAGACTTCATCTTGATCCAATAAAAATCTGTGTAACGGCAAACCAATGATCCGACGTTTTTCATCGTTGATGTTTGCGCAGTACAAAGCGCTTCATTGCTGCAAAGGTAGCATCCTTTCGCATTTGCACAATATTCCGTTGGTCATGGGCCATGCCATTGCATTCCGATTCGGGAGAAATTTTAAAATCAAATTAATCCGCGGAAAGAGGCCGGAAAAGATTGGCGCCAGTTAAAGAAGCCAGGATCGATCTAAAGCCCGAAGATACAGCACAGATGCGCGCAAAGCTGCTTGACTGGTATCGTCGGCACCTGCGCGATCTTCCCTGGCGGCGTACACGAGATCCTTATGCCATCTGGGTCTCTGAAATCATGCTGCAGCAGACACGAGTAGCGGCAGTGGTCGAACGATACGAGCAGTTCCTGAAGAATTTTCCGACAGTCGTGGCACTTGCTCACGCCGCCGAAGCCGATGTGCTCGCCCTCTGGAGCGGCCTGGGCTACTACCGCCGCGCCCGCATGATGCACAAAGCGGCAAAGACCGTCGTCGAGCAATTTGGCGGCGTAATGCCAGCTTCCGCTGCGGCCTTACGTGATCTGCCTGGTATCGGCGTTTACACCTCGGCAGCCATCGCCAGCATTGCCTATGGCGAGCCCGTCGCTGTCGTCGATGGCAATGTGGAGCGAGTCGTCCAACGCCTCGCCGGTTGGGGCAGCGAATCCCGCGAAGGTCAGGCCGAGTTGAATCGGAAGATCGCTGACTATGCAACCAGGCTCCTCGATCCCACTGCCCCCGGAGATTTCAACCAGGCCATGATGGAGTTAGGCGCAACCATGTGCCTGCCCAAAGCTCCACTCTGCCTCGCTTGCCCGCTGCGGGAGCATTGCAAGACGCAAGGCGAACATCCGGCGCCTACCCGTGCCCGCATGCGCAGCGAAACCGCAGCCTACGCCCTAGTCATTCGTTCCCAAGCTCGATATCGCGAAATTTTGCTGGAGCAGCGCAGCGAGGCCGAAACCGTAATGCCCGGTATGTGGGAGCTGCCTGCGCTTGCGGATAAGGAATTCGACGAAAGGCATCAGCGCATGGCTGTGCGGCATGCCATCATGCAGGTCAATTACTACGTGCGCATCCGCACTGCCTTCGAAGACGACGCGGAACTGCTGGCACTGCCTTCAGGTCAACATAAATGGATACGCCTGAGAGATGTACTCGGCCTGCCACTTACCGGACTTGCGCGTAAAGTACTTCTCCGGGCCGATATTCCTGAGCTTGCCGCCGTTCCGCCAATGTTACCGGCTCGTGCCTCTGCCGGATGAATCGGGTCCGAAATATATCAGTAGAAATCAGAGCAGCTCAGGTAATATCCGCACTGCGTGCAGACCAGCTTGCAATGATGCCCAGTCAGCCGCTCGCCGCAGTTCGGGCAGATCTGCTGTATATGGGTCTCGACCGATTGCGCGCCGGCATGAGGATTCGGTGAAAACCCTGCCGCAAATTCAGCATCCAACGCACGTGGCCGCTCGGGAAGCATATCGAGAGATTAGCATGGTAAGTGGGCATGCGCTTCAATCCGACTGACGAAGCCTCGGTCGACGATTTTCCGCAATCGAATCAACGTTTTAATGATTCGCATTCCGTTTAGCAATTGATTCCGGGACGGCGACGCCGGGTTCCCCACGGCCGCCGGACATACTTGAGCGTAATTACCAGACCGCCCTGGATGGGCAAGGAGCAATTATGGCGAGCAAGGCAAGTGCAGTTTGGACAGGTTCCCTTAAGGAGGGCAAGGGCACCATCAGCACCGCAACCGGCGTGCTGAAGGATGCGAACTACTCCTTTGCGACCCGTTTTGAGGGTTCCGATGCAGGCACCACCCCTGAGGAGCTGATCGCAGCGGCTCACGCGAGCTGCTTCTCGATGGCGCTCGGCGCGCAGCTCGGCGGCGCAGGTTTCACCCCTAACAAGATCGAGACCCATGCCGCCGTAACGCTGGCCAAGGTCGATGGCGGCTTCGCCGTCACCAAGATCGCCCTCACCACCACCGCCGACGTACCCGGAGCCACCAAGGAAGCATTCGACACCGCCGCTGCTGGCGCCAAGGCCGGCTGCCCCATCTCGAAGCTTTTCGCCAATAACACCGAGATCACGCTCGACGCCAAGCTGGTCTAATTCTCGCGGGGAGCAGCGCGGACATTTTTCTGTTCCGCGCTGCTTTCATCTGATACCGTCGTTGCTGTATTTTCCTGCATAAGCTTCGGGCCTGCCTGGGCTGAGAAAGAGTTCGCACGGAGCAATCGACGATGAATGCGATAGAGTTCTCAGCACTCATAGGCGCCGCATCCATGCTGGCAGGTTTTCTTGGCGCACTCACCGGGCTTGGCGGCGGCGTAGTCATTGTCCCGCTGCTGGCGCTCGTCTTCAAAGTCGATATTCACTACGCCATCGGTGCCTCGCTAGTCTCGGTAATCGCGACTTCTTCCGGTGCAGCTGCAGCCTACGTGCGCGAAGGCTTCTCCAACATCCGCGTCGGCATGTTTCTTGAGATTGCAACAACTGCCGGAGCGATCGTAGGCGCATTCCTTGCCACATCCACTCCGACACATGCGCTTGCTATCGTTTTTGGAGCTGTATTGCTGTTCTCCGCTGCAGCATCCTGGCGCAAGAAGATAGACAATCCACACGCGGAGCCCAATAAGCTTGCTGCATTGCTCAAGCTCGACGGCAGTTACCCCGCCGCAGGAAAAAAGCAGTCTTACACAGTACAGCGAGTGCCTCTGGGCTTTGGGCTGATGTTTGGCGCTGGCACGCTTTCAGGTCTGCTTGGTATTGGTTCCGGCGCAGTCAAAGTGCTGGCAATGGATGAGGCAATGTCAATTCCTTTCAAGGTCTCAACCACCACCAGCAACTTTATGATTGGCGTCACAGCGGCAGCAAGCGCGGGAATTTATCTCAGCCGCGGCTATATTCATCCCGCGCTCGACTTTCCTGTGACCCTCGGCGTTCTCATCGGATCGCTCATCGGTGCCAGGTTCCTGGTTCGCGCCCGCACGAAAGTAGTCCGAATCGTCTTTGCCCTGGTCATCGCCACGCTCGGCTTTGAGATGATCTTCAACGGCATCACGGGGAGGCTGTAAGATGGCCGACACGCAGACTCCTGTGAGCAATGCTCCACAAGGAACAGATGACTCCGTGCTCGACGCAAAAATCGGCATGCTGCTGCAAGTCGGTGTTTTAAGCTCTGCCGTTGTGGTGCTTATCGGGGCACTTCTATATCTGAGCCAGCAGGGTAACCGCCCGGTTGACTACAGTAGTTTTCACGGAGCTCCTAATGGATTGAATACCTTTGGCGGTATCTTTCGCGGGGCTATTCACTTCCATCCTCTCGCCATCATCCAGTTAGGCCTGTTGATGTTGATCGCCACGCCTATCGCCCGGGTGGTCTTCTCGGTGATCGCGTTCCTTGCCGAGCGCGACTATTTGTATGTGGTTATCTCGGCTATCGTCCTGGCGGTCCTGTGCTACAGTCTTGCCGGGCATTAAATGATCATCAGGATCGCGCCACAACTGCTTCCGCCGCGCTTCCGGCGGCGCGCGCAAGAGTAAGCACCCCAAAGATCACCAGCACACTCGAAATCGCCACGTGTCCCACCACGCGGGGATCGAACAGGTTGCCGATAGTCCTGCCAAAGGCCAGCACTACCAGAATCCAGCAGACCGTTCCCACGGTTGTCAGCACAGCGATGGTCGTATCGCTGGAGCGGCTTGCGCGAACAATGTTGAGCGCTCCCAGCAGCAAGCCGGCAAGTGCCGCACCCAATGACCACACCCACATGCCGCTCCACGCCGGCAGCAACTTGAGTGTTCCAAAGGTGTGGCCAAGACTCGCCAGCACGAGCAGCGCTCCAAAGACGCAATCAACCCTTTTCAACATGCTCTTTCTCCTTTGTGCGATACCGGCGGCAATCGAGGCGAAATGCCCTTTAACCTTCGCGATCCAACTCGGTTCTGAACAGCTCCAGCAGACTGGTCCAGCCCTCCACATGCTGCCGCATGAGCGCTCCAGCCTCTCCGTGCCGTTCAAAGCAGCGATGCTCAAGCTCCACCAGCGTGGTTCCATCTGGAGACTGCGTAAACCGCACCTCAACTTCGCTTGCCTTGCCTAGATCCGGCTCCGGCTTCCAATCTGTCGTCACCATCCAGGCAAGGACAAAACGATGCGGCGGTTCCCACTCCAGTACCTGACCCCACTGTGCCAGCGACCCGTCGGTATGCTCTGTGTAACAACGGCCTCCCACACCAGGCTCGATCGCGCCTCGCACTGGCGCCGAGGGGCCAATGTGATGAGTCTTTGGCCACCAGGTGTCGATGCCTTCGGTAAAGACCTTGAAAGCCCGGGCGGTACTTGCGCGAACGCAAATGTGTTTGCGGAGTGGTGGCACTTCGGTCGCGGTTATCGACATGAGTTATTGCTCCTCGACTTTCTCTTTGAATGCGGTTAACGCCATGATCCAGAACTGATCAAAATAACTGCGCAACGTCTCGAATCCCTCGGGATTGAGTCGATACACCCGGCGCGTTCCCTGCGCCTCGTCGATGACGAGCCTAGCTTCCTTGAGCAGGCGCAAGTGCTGGCTGATAGCCGGCCGGCTGATCGGGAACTCCTCTGCAAGCTTGCCAACGGAAACCGGTCCCCGCAGTAGCCGGTCAACGATCGCGCGCCTGGTGCTATCGCCAAGTGCATCTAGCGCGAACTGTTGGTAAGAATTCACTTACCGTAAATTAATACTTACCATAAGTGCGGTCAAGAAGTTTTTGAGGATTTTTGACGATCGCAAAAGCAGGAAGCCGGCGGCAATGTCAGGCCTTAACCGAGTTGCAGAGTCGGCGCAGTCGGCTCCTGTTGAAGTGGGCTAGAATGTACCGCGGACAGCGCTGACGGTAGGGAGCTCTCATGCCCTTTGTAAATATCGATGGACTCAAGGTCGTCGAACGGTTACCGGGATGGAAGGGGCGTTATGTTCACTCGTCCAGCATGACGCTCGCACACTACGAGTTCGTGGCAGGTTCCAAGATTCACGAGCACTTCCACCCAGAGGAAGAGGTGTATGAAGTGATCGAGGGTGAACTTGAACTAACCATCGATGGAAAAACAGAGATTGCGAAGCCCGGCATCGTCGCCATTGTGCCCGCGAACATCCTGCATTCCGTCAAAGCTCTGACCGACGGGCGTCTTATTGTCGTGGACCATCCAGCCCGGCCGGACTTCGGATAACCGGACGTAACGCATACTAGCCTCTCTGCTCATTGGATTCAAACCGCCGGAGTCGTCATCCTCGGTCATTCTTGACACCCCGAGGCGCATTTGCGACACTCGAAATTACTGCCTGTCCGGTATTTACTGGATGCAAGGCCCGTGCCGAAGTGGCGGAATTGGCAGACGCGCATGGTTCAGGTCCATGTACTCGCAAGGGTGTGGAGGTTCAAGTCCTCTCTTCGGCACCAAAAATAACGCGATCTTCGCCCCGGACTTCCGGGGCTTCGTCGTCTCTGGACCTGAATCTCGCAATTCGCTCACGAATCTATACTGGAACCTGCAATGTCCACCCATCTCAACAAAATCGTTGCCACCACCCGCGAGACGGTAGCTGCGAATAAAGCCCGGGTCCCAGTCAGCGAACTCGAGCGCAGAGCTGCCCTTCACCGCCCACGCGGATGGGCCAACGCACTATCTGTCCGCTCTGCCTGCGGCCCCGCCGTTATCGCGGAGCTCAAGAAAGCGTCGCCTTCCAAAGGCCTGATTCGCGCAGATTTCAATGTGGAGCATCTGGCCCGCCAGTACGAAACAAGCGGCGCTGCAGCACTGTCCGTTCTCACTGACGAGCCTTACTTTCAGGGCAGCCTGCGCAATCTCGAACTGGCCTCAGCGGCAGTCGCCATCCCTTGCCTGCGCAAGGATTTCACGATAGACGAGTACCAGATCGTAGAAGCCCGCGCGCATCGCGGCGACGCGATCCTGCTCATCGCCGCTGCGCTGACCAGTGAAGAGATGCACCGTTTCACGCACACAGCGCACGCCATTGATCTCGATGTGTTGATCGAGGTGCATACGGGCGAAGAGCTTGATCGCGTACTCGCACTTGATGAAGCGCCCGATGCCATCGGTGTCAACAATCGCAACCTGAAGACCTTTGCTGTTCGTCTCGAAACTTCTCTGGAATTGGCCGTTCGCATCCCTGCAGACGTAGTTCGCGTAGCCGAGAGCGGTATTGCTACCGCAGCCGATATGGTCCGTCTCCGGGAGGCTGGATTTGACGCCTTCCTCATCGGCGAAAGCCTCATGCGCCAACCCGATCCCGGCGCGGCTCTGAGCACTCTGTTAGCCGAGGCAGTGAGTTCCATCCCAGTACTGCATGAGTCCGCGCAATGAGCCTGTGGGTAAAAATCTGCGGCAACACCACGCTGGCCGATGCGCAACTGGCTGTAGATGCAGGAGCTGACGCAGTCGGCTTCGTCTTCGCCCCCAGCCCCAGGCAGGTGACGAAGGATCAGGTTGCGGCAATCGCGCCCAATCTACCGGCATCTGTTGAAAAGATAGGCGTCTTCGTCGATCCTGACTTCACAACCATTTTCAGCATCGTTGAATCCTGCGGCCTCACCGGAGTCCAGCTTCACTCCGATGCGACAAGTGACCTTGCATCGCGCTTGCGCCAGAGATTCGGGTCGAGTTTACGGATTCTGCGTGTGATTCACTTCGGCAGCGAAGCAGAAGCGCAACTTAGCGCCGCCGCAAACGATAGAACAATCAACGGCGTGCTGATAGATTCACGAACGGCAGGCGCCGTTGGTGGCACCGGTATTTCCTACGATTGGCAAGCAGCCAAAGCCACTCTCTTTACTCCTGCCAACGCACTGAAACTGATCGCCGCCGGCGGCCTCAAACCCGAAAACGTGGCCCAGGCCATCGCCGTGCTCGAGCCCTGGGGCGTCGATGTTGCCAGCGGAGTAGAGGCAACACCCGGCCGCAAAGACCCCACGAAAGTCCGTGCCTTCATTGCAAATGCTCGTTCCGCATATGCCGAACTCAAAAGCCGATGGGGAGGGGCTCAGCCTGAGCGGCGAGCCCCTTAGTTTGACGAGAAAAGACCCGAATGCAGTCTATTTGGTATCCGTTACAACAAGAACAAATTGCGAGTCTGGTTGAAGCTTGATCTTGCTGTTGGTGCTGGTGATGCGATCGCTGCATCCCGTACCGCCCATCGGTTCCAGCTTCGTGGCTGGAATGCCAACTACGGATCCTGGCTGAATCGTATTAGGTTCACTGCCCGTACTTGAAGTCGTATCTGCTGCACCGCTGTTCGACTGATGCGATTGGGGTGCGCCGCCACCAGCACTACCTCCGCCCATTGGTGGGCCACCCCTGCTACTCACTTCCGAGGGGGTGTCGTTGTGCGACTTCTTCCCTTCGCCCTCCGGCGCCATTAAACTGATCAGCCGCATCTTAAAAGGCTGCTTATCATGGCCGCCTGCGCAGTCGGCATGGCCAAAATCCAGCGAAAACTCGGATCCGTCCTTGGTCGAATTAACCGACACAACTTTGGCATAGATGATGCCATCCACTTCGATCGTGCATCCGGGGTAGGCCACGGCTTTGGCATTTTTGAACCATATTTCTTTCCCAGGCTTCAAATGTCCCGAGTCCATTCCGAGGGACTTCGCAATGATGGTCTGATTGGTCGGAACGCTCCCCTGCGGCATCTGCCCGCAGGAGGCAGCAGTGTCGTTGCCAGATGCAGCCTGCGCAACAGCGTTGACTGTCCAGAGGCCCGTTGCAGCGGTAGCAAGCAGAACAAGCGCAGCGCTCGGAATACGTCGGTAGTTGTGAAAATTCATCAGTGAGACTCCTGTCCTTGGATCTCCGGTCAACCGGAGTATATCGTTTTGGACGAACTCTCATCTCCACGCAGTGACAGGAATATCCAGAGAACCCAATTTTTGATGCCACAGGAGCCCTGCCTAAACAAAACGGGATGCAGTTTCCGGAACAGACTCGTCTCGCGCTCGGCCGTGTTTCTCTCTCACTGCCGAATGCCTCTTGGCCTGCTTGCTTCTCCAGCGAACGCGAGCGCTTGCGGCCAATGCTTGGTGAAATTGCAGATCAGCTTGAGCATTACGGCAGTACGGCCATTCCTGGACTAAGCGCTAAGCCCATCATCGACATGATGGCTCCAGTCATCTCGTTGGAAAAGGCCGATGATCTGGGAAGCCTCATTCAACCCGCCGGGTACCGCAAGATCGATGCCGGTTTCTTCAAACGCCGCTTCTTCCGTAAGGAAGCGGATAACGGCGAACTGGCCTATCATCTCCATCTGGTTGTCGCCCCAACGTGGCCCCTCAAAAGCGAGCTGTTGCTCCGCGACTGGCTGATTCAGCACCCCGAAGTAACCCGGGCGTATGAAGCCTTGAAGCAGGATCTGGCGTTGCATTCGATGACGACATGCCGCGCTACATCGCAGGAAAAACCTCATTTCTGCGAGCTGTCGTCAACGAAGCGCGCCTCAGCCGAGGCCTTCCGGTCGAAACCGATTGGGACGAGTAGGCGCTTGGCATACATCGCACTCCTAGTACACTGAAAGGTCAGCCCGGTTTCGGATGACCGGCGGGAGGGCTTGCGATGGCATCGGGAATTCTTCCAGAGACACAAACAATGTCTGGTTTGCGCCCCGGGCGCTTCGGAGCCTACGGCGGCCGCTACGTGCCAGAAACGCTCATGGCCGCGCTCGAAGAGTTGGAGCAGGCATACATCGAAGCCCAAGAAGACAGCGCTTTTCAAGCTGAGCTGTCCTCTCTTCTGAAAGACTTCGCTGGCCGCCCTACCCCGCTTTACTTCGCCAAACGCCTGAGCGAAGAACTCGCGGGCCCCAACGGTGGCCCCAAAATCTACCTCAAGCGCGAAGACCTGCTTCATACCGGCGCACACAAGATCAACAACGCCCTCGGTCAGGGACTGCTGGCAAAGCGCATGGGCAAGCGGCGCATCATCGCCGAAACCGGCGCAGGCCAGCACGGCGTGGCCACCGCCACCACCTGCGCGCTTCTCGGCCTCGAATGCATCGTCTACATGGGTGAGGAAGACATGCGCCGCCAGGAGTTGAATGTCCTGCGGATGCGCCTGCTCGGCGCTGAAGTCCGCCCCGTCACCTCGGGTTCCAAGACACTCAAAGATGCCGTCAGTGAAGCTCTCCGCGATTGGGTCACCAACGTCCGCGACACCTATTACATCCTTGGCAGCGCACTTGGCCCGCATCCTTACCCGACGATGGTTCGCGACTTCCAGCGTGTCATCGGCCTTGAGATCCGCGAGCAGATTCTCGCCAAGGAAGGCCGTCTGCCCAACGCCATCATCGCCTGCGTAGGCGGCGGATCGAACGCCATCGGCGCTTTTCATCCCTTCCTCGCGGACAAGGAAGTGCACCTGATCGGCGTCGAAGCCGGAGGACGCGGCAAAAGACTCGGCGACCACGCCGCTCGTTTCGATGGCGGCCTGCCCGGCGTCCTTCAGGGCACCTATTCCTACGTGCTGCAGGATGATGACGGCCAGGTTGCTCTTACGCACTCGGTTTCCGCCGGTCTCGACTACGCCTCCGTCGGCCCCGAACACGCCATGCTGCACGATCTCGGCCGCGCCGAGTACACCTCCGCCAACGATATCGAAGCCCTCGAAGCCGTAGTCCGCCTCGCCCGTATCGAAGGCATACTGCCCGCTCTCGAAAGCGCTCACGCCATCGCCGAATGCGTTCGCGTTGCGCCGAAGATGGGCCCGCATGACATACTTGTAGTTAACCTTTCTGGCCGTGGCGATAAGGATATGGGTATCCTCGCCCGCGAATTACATCTCCAGGGAGCACAGGGCGAATAATCCCCCGAAACCGAAATGGCGCTTCGATTCCAACAACATCCCGGCCTTGTGGCCTATCTCACTGCCGGGGACGCAGGCTTGAGCCCCGGTACGCCCGTCGCTACTGCCGGCAGTCATGTGCCTGCACATCTTGTGGTCACGCGCGAAATCGCTCTCGCCGCCATTGATGCCGGAGCGGATGTCATCGAGTTGGGGGTGCCTTTCAGCGATCCTCTGGCCGATGGCCCGGTGATCCAGCGCGCCAGTGAGCGTTCGCTGGCCCGCGGCATAAGGCTTAGAGATGTTCTCGCTCTCGCCAAAGAATTGCGTCAGGCCCGCCCCAACGCTGGCTTGGTGATCTTTACCTATGTAAATCCTGTTCTGCGTTTCGGCCTCAAAGCCTTCGCCGACGCAGCAGCCGAATCCGGAGCAGACGGAGTTCTCCTGACCGACATGATCGTGGAAGAGGCAAGCGAGTACATCGCTGAGATGAACCGCGTTGACCTTGCGCCTATCTTCCTGGCAGCGCCAACCAGTCCCGAAGAGCGGCTGAAGGCTATCGCCGCCCATTCCAAAGGTTTTATCTACGCCATCTCCCGCACCGGAGTTACTGGCAAACGGCAGGAACTGGCCGCCGATGCGGCAGCGCTCGTTGAGCGCATTCGCCGATGGAGCAAGCTGCCTGTAGCCGTCGGGTTCGGCATCTCTCATGCGGATCATGTAGCCGAGGTCGGCAGATTCGCAGATGCGGCGGTCATTGGCAGCGCGATTGTTGAGTTGATCGAGAGATCAACAGAAGAGCAGGCGCCCGGCGTGGTGGCTCGATTTATCGAGGGTCTGCGCCAGCTACATCCGGCGCAGGCCCTTTAACGCGACGAGCAGAGCCGGTATTCTGCCTCTTCGCCGACGAACCCATGCAGGCAGCCCCGCCCGGACATAGAAAGCGGTTGAGTTCCGGGCAGGCCGCCGAATAACTTAGGCTGAACTGATTTCTCCAGGCAGCGCAGCCGGATCGGGCATAAGTAACAAAACGCCCAACCGGAAACGCAGCCTCGGAACGAGGCAAATATGACGTTGGAAGAATTGCGGAAACAGATCGACGAGCTGGATCGGCAACTGGTCATCCTGCTCAGTCAGCGCGCGGAGTATGCGCTCGAAGCCGGCCGCCTCAAGGTGTCCACTTCGCTGCCCATCTACGAGCCGGTGCGCGAGAAGACGATCTACGAGAATGTGCGGCGTGAAAACAAGGGCCCGTTGCCCGACATCGAGCTCACGCACATCTTCGAGCGCATCATCGACGTTATGCGCGCCCTCCAAAGAAATGAGCTGGCCAGCCAGAGAAACGCCCAGGCATCCGCCGCGGGCCACGAAGCAGGCGCACAAGCGCCCGAGACGGGGAACAGGCAATGATCGTAGCAATGGTTGAGTTGGCAACAGAAGAGCAGATCGATAACGTCATCGAAAAGATGGTGGAAGCGGGCGTCAACGTGCATCGCACCACCGGCGCGACGCAGACGATTCTCGCGGGCGTAGGCCCCACGGCGTCGATCGATATCGAAGAGTACAAGCTTTTGCCCGGCGTTCTGAGCGTGCATCGCATCAGTTCGCCATACAAACTGGCCGGCCGCGCATGGAGGCCGGAAGGCTCGGTGATCGAGTTCAACCACGGCGTGAAAATCGGCGGCGAGGAGATTCCGATCATGGCTGGCCCGTGCTCCATCGAAAATAAGGAGCAGATTTTCCTTACAGCCAAGCAGGTCAAAGAAGCCGGCGCAAGCTTCCTCCGCGGCGGAGCCTTTAAGCCTCGCAGCTCGCCGTATGCCTTTCAGGGCATGGGCATCCCCGGCCTGAAGCTGATGCGCGAAGCAGCCGACGAGTACGGCCTGCTGGCCATCAGTGAGGTCATGGAGATCTCGCAGATCGAGCCCATGCTGCCCTACATCGATTGCTTCCAGGTCGGCGCGCGCAACATGCAGAACTTCAATCTGCTGCGCGAGCTCGGCAAGGTACGCAAGCCCGTCATGCTCAAGCGCGGCATCTCGGCCACCATTGAAGAGTGGCTGCTTTCCAGCGAATACATCCTCGCCGGTGGCAACTACGATGTCATCCTCTGCGAGCGCGGTATTCGCACGTACGAGACTTACACGCGCAACACAATGGATATCTCGGCGATTCCGGTCATCAAGAAGCTCTCGCACCTGCCCATCATCGGCGACCCCTCGCACGGCACCGGCCGTCGCGACATGGTTCCGGCGCTGGCGCGGGCCGCGGTGGCTGCCGGAGCCGACGGCATCATCGTCGAAGTGCACCCCAACCCCGACAAAGCGCTCTCCGACGGCGCGCAGACGCTCTTCCCTGAACAATTCGCTCAACTCGTCACCGAGCTCAAGCGGGTCGCCCAGGCGATAGGCCGAAGCGTTTATGCTCCAACGGGAGCACCGGTCGCAACCGGCGCGTAAAGCAAGAACCGCGAGGCCGATGATCGAGCGCGTCTTCATTCTGGGCACGGGCCTGCTGGGAGCTTCAGCAGGCTTGGCTCTGCGCGCCGCGGGTTTTAACGGTTCCGTTATCGGCTGGGATAAAGATCAACGCCAGACGCAGGACGCGCTCAGGCTCAAGGCCATTCAGTCCATTGCGCTGGACCCGTTCGAAGCCGCTCAGGCCAGCCAGCTCATTCTGCTGGCGACCCCGGTCTTCGCCATCCTTGACTGGATGGAGCAGCTGGCCCCGGTTCTCAACGCCAGCCATCTCGTAACGGACCTAGGCAGTACCAAGGCTCAGATCACCGCCGCCGCCAATCGCCTATACAATCAGCCCGGCCAAGCCGCCTTTCTTCCCGGCCACCCCATGGCAGGCAAAGAGGTAAGTGGTGCAGCCGAAGCTGACGGAGCGCTTTTCCGCGGAGCTGTCTGGATCTTCACTGGCGACACAGGACCCCCCCCAACAATCTCACCATCGGAAACAGATATCGGCAGAGAATGGCGGCAGTGGGTGCAGGCTATGGGCTGCCGCACCATCGACTTGGATGCCGGCCGCCACGACGAACTGGTCGCATGGGTCAGCCACCTGCCTCAGTTCCTCGCGACAGCTCTGACAGCTCTGCTCGAAACCGAAGTCGGCGACGCTCCTGAGCTAAAAGCCGTAGGCGGCCGTGCCCTGCGCGAGATGACCCGGCTTGGCTCCAGCCCCTACTCCATGTGGCGTGATGTCGCCTACACCAACACCGAAGCCGTCTCCAAAGCTATCCAGGCTCTCGAACAACGTCTGACCCACCTGCGTGAAAACCTCCGCACCCCTGAGCTGCGCGAGGAGTTCGAGATAGCCAACCGCTTCCGCAAAGGCTGATCGCCCCACATTTCTCACTGAGCAACTGACGCGTCCTGAACAAGTTTTGTAACCCTCGCCATTTACAATCAAATGGTGCAGACAGCCGATTCCAGCCCCATTATTCAGGCCGAAAATCTAACCAAGGTCTACCGCTCCGGCAAGATTGAAGTGCAGGCCGTACGCGGCGTCAGCTTCGCCGTGCCCCGCGGCGAATTTGTCGCCATTGTCGGCCCCTCGGGATCGGGTAAATCGACTCTCTTCTACCTGCTCGGTGGCCTCACTCGCGCCAGCAGCGGCCGTGTCGTCATAGATGGCGTCGATTTCGCCACGCTCGACGACGCAGCTCGAACACGCCTGCGTCGCCAGCGCATTGGCTTCGTCTTTCAGCGCTTTAACCTGTTGCCCACGCTCAGCGCCATGGGAAATGTCGAGATAGCTTACGACATCAGCGGCCAAAAGGAGCCGATGGATCGGGCCTATCTTGACCACCTCAGCGACCTGCTCTCGATCCAGGGTCGTCTCGTCCATCGCCCTAACGAGCTATCCGGCGGCGAACAGCAGCGCGTCGCCATCGCCCGCGCCCTCATCACCCGCCCCGCCATCATCCTCGCCGACGAGCCAACCGGCAATCTCGATACGAAGAATTCCGACGCCGTCCTCTCCATGCTGCGCCGTTCCAACAAGGAACTGGGCCAGACTACCCTCATGATCACCCACAACATGGAAGCCGCAGCCATCGCCGACCGCATCCTCCAGGTGCGCGACGGCATGATCCTCTCCGACACCCGAACAAGGTTCGCTTCAGCCCCGGCGGGGCATCCCCCCGCGGTTCCTCCGTCCGTCGCAGGCGACGGAGCATCGATCTAGCCAGCGGATCGCAGTTCAACGCCTCGGTCTGATGTCGGCCGATTGAACGCCGATCGTCTAGCTACCGTTCGTGGAGTTCTTAGTGGATGCGGGAGTCGATCCTGCTGGAGTTGAACTGGCCGGAGCAGATGTAGCCGCCGGAGCGCTCTCCACTGCAGTTGGCTTTGCCTCAGAGGCGGAACTTTTACCGCCGTCCGCGGAGCTTGCAGCGTCTGCCGGCTTAGCTCCCCCCTTGCCGGCATAATCATTCACATACCAACCTGCACCCTCAAACCGCAGCGCAGGCGCTGTCATCGGACGCACAAGTTCTCCACCGCATTTTGGGCACACGCGTTCCGGCTCAGCGCTGAAGCTCTGAATTTTTTCAAACGTATTGCCGCACGACGTGCAACGGTACTCGTAGAGAGGCAAAAGCCTATCCTCCGCAAATCTTTTTCCTTAATTTTAGCGATTTCGGGAACATTGGGCCATGCTCGTCCGTTGTATCGGCAGGACGGCAAGTTTCCGGGTGGCAAAATGTACGCAAAAAATTTCTCTTGCGCGCTCACCCCGGAAATGTGTTACCGTCTGTAGCATTATGGCGAGTAACGTTACAGATAGTCGCAAGACGGCAGGCCCGGTCAACCCGGGACTCAGTGAGCTTCATCACGACCCGGCCGAGCTCGGCGAGCTGGAACGGAGTATTCTCCAGCTCATGTGGCAGCACGGCACCATGTCGGCTGACCAGGTACGTGAAGAGCTCGAAATGCAGGATCGCCCACTCAAGGACTCGACCGTCCGCACCGTCCTGCGGCGACTCGAGGAAAAGGGCTACCTGAACCACATCATCGACAATCGAACCTTTCTTTATTCACCGGCAGCACCCGCCCCTCTGGTTGCCGGCCGCGCAGTTAAGCGCATTCTGGATTGGTTTTGCGAAGGCTCCGTTGAGCAGCTCCTGGTAGGCATGGTCGATTCCTCTGTGCTCGACAAGGAAGAGCTCAAGCGGCTTGCCGAGCGCATCGCCAATGCTCGGAGTGAACAGAGCAACAATACCAACGGCAAGGGAGTGAAGAAATGATCCCCGTAATTCTCGAAGCCGCGTTCCGGTCGTTGTTGATGGCTGCCGCCGTATGGGCGGGCATCCGTATGATGCGCGTGCAGGCGGTGCTCGCGCAAAAGCTGGCCTGGGTTCTGGTATTGCTTGCTGCCGGAATCATGCCATTTGTTATGCGCGCTCCTATTCCCGTTGCAGTCGGCGCTATTCAGATTCCTGCACGTACGGTCTTTCGCACTGAAATGTTGAAGGTAGAGAGAATGGCTGAGCCGCTGATCTCGCAGCTCCGCTGGGCTCTTGCGATGACCCAGCCGCTAGGCGCACACACCGCTGGCGGAACCATGACCCTTCAATCCGCTCCTGCCACGCACGCCGTTGCATATCTGCCCAAGCCCCACGCCACGCATCGCACAGAGACTCTGAGTGACACCGTGTCCTCCCTCATCGCGAGCAGCTCCAACGCGGGCATCGCTCATACTACGTGGAAAGCATCCGACAGCCGCAAGCTGCAATCCGTAGGAGCGATACTTTCTGCTTCCGCGCCTACCGCGTCGTCTCAGCGGCTGGGGCTTTTTTCATGGCTCCGTACTCACGCACCGGCGCTGCTCTCTCTGACATATCTTTCCGTTACTGCGTTTTTATTTTTCCGCACCCTTGCCGGACTGGTCGTAGCCCTGCGCCTCTGGTTCCGCTCCAAGCCAGTGCCGGAGTTGCAGTCGATGTACGTCGAAGGGCAAACCCGCACCGGCTCGGTGCGCGCCAGCTATGATCTGGCAACGCCTGTCACCATCGGCTCCACTGTGATTCTCCCCGCCAACTTCGGCGAATGGGATGAAAACAAGCTGCGCATCGTCCTCGCGCATGAACGTTCTCATGTGCGCCAGGGCGACTTCTATCTACAACTGCTTGCCGCAGCGCACGTGGCTGTCTTCTGGTTCAGCCCGCTCGGCTGGTGGCTCAAGCGCAAGCTCTCCGAGCTGGGCGAAGCCCTCAGCGACGGTGCAGGTCTTGAAGCAGCTCCTGATGCCTCCACCTATGCGCAGGTGCTGCTCGAATTTGCAGCCATGCCGCGCACCGCACCCGTCGCCGGAGTTCCCATGGCCCGCAGTGGCAGTCTCTCCACGCGCATAGATCGCGTCCTCAACCTCAGCCGTCTCAAGCCTGCCTTAGCTGAAGGCAAGCGTCACATTGCTCTCACTGCGTCGCTGGTGCTCGTCGCGCTCGTTGCGGTCGTAGCCTGCATCCGCATCGTTCCGCCTGTCGAGGCAGCTCAGGCACAGGCCTCCTCGAAAGCGCAAACCATCACCGGAACAGCTTCAGAGGGCACAGGTACCGCACAGGCCAAGCCCGCCACGGCCGAAAGCATGGAAGCTGTCGACGCCCAGCAGGAAACAACCGGGCAAGCTGGCGAGGGCCAGGTGGATCAAGTCGCACCCGTGCCACCAGTGCCTTCCGTTCCCACACCAGCGGCAGTCACGACCCCAGTTCCCGACGTAGCGCCCGTTCCACCCGTTCTACCTGCTCCCTCCGCCGCCACAATATCAGTGCCTCCAATTCCCGCCATGGCTCCCAACAACTTCGCCTACGGCTTTTCCGGAGACGGTGATGACGATGACTCCTACGCCATCATTCGCGGCAACGGCAACGTCACGCTCTCCGGCCACCCCGGCAAGGCTCTTGAAGAGGCGAAGCGGAAATACCATAACAACTTCATCTGGTTCGAGCGCGATGGCAAATCCTACGTCATCACTGATCCCTCTATCCTCTCGCAGTTCAACAGCTACGACCAGCGCAACAAGAGCCTCGAGCATGAGCAGGCTCGACTTCAGATGCAGCAGGATGAGCTCAATCGCCGCATGAAAGACTTCGACCCGAGCAAGGCAAACGTTATGGCCAACAGCCCGGAGATGAAGAAGCAGATGGCCGAACTGAACCGAAAGCTAGCTGAGTTGCAGAGCGATAAGTTCAAGAAAATGACCGACGACATCAACAAACAGGTCAACCAGGACATGCTTTCGGACCTGCAGTCCAAGATGGGTGAAATACAGGCCCAGATCGGTGAGCTTCAGGGCCGCATCGGCGAAGAGATGGGCCGTCTTGGCGAGAAACAGGGCGAACTGGGCGAGCAGATGGGCCGTCTCGGTGAACAGATGGGCCGCATCGGCGAAGAGCAGGGAAGGCTCGCCGATCAAATGAACCAGCGAGTCCAGTCCCTCATCGACCGCGCCATACAGAATGGCACTGCGAAGCCGGTGAGTTAGTCTCAGCCCGGAAGTCGGGAAACGGCGGTCACAGAAGGTGGTCGCCGTTTCGCTTTATACTCTCCGGCAATGCAAGACTTCGATCCATCGGCCTTTGTTTCCGTAAGCCACGTGCAGAGCGCTGCCGTCATCACCATCGTTCTGGCCTTTATCGGCTACCTGATGACATTTCTCAGCGCCCGCATGCTCGCCCGCCGCCGCGACAAGCTCAAGCTCGTCAACAAACGCCTCAATGAGTTTTACGGTCCACTCTTCGTCGCCTCACAGGCCGGTCACATCGCCTATCGCGCACTTCTAAAAAAACAAGGCAAACAGCAGGCGCACCCCATCCGCGACGAAGATCTTGAAGAGTGGGTCTTGTGGATGAAGACCATCTTTGCGCCGCTCAATGATGTCCGCGAGAAGATCATTATCGAGAAGGCTTATCTCATCGTCGAAGAGCAGATGCCGCAGTGTCTTCTCGAGTTTGTCACTCACGTCGTCGGCTACAAAGCAGTGATGGCTAGGTGGACAGAAGGCGATTACTCCGAGCGCCGCTCCATGATCGGTTGGCCGCCGGAGTTCGACGGCTATGTGCAGCGCTCTTACGAAGCCTTGAAAGCGGAGCAAACGCGGCTGATGCATGGCGCGGTGTGGCAACTTTTGCATCGGTCGCGAAAACACCTATGACCTATTGCATATGAGAGTGAGTAGAAGAAGTCACGCCTAAAAATCATAGGAGTCCCAGCACGTCTAACATCTCCCTAGTGGACTCGACTTGCGCGACACTGTCGCGCCCACCTATCAGCTTCGTAGGAATGTCTTGGACACACACGCCTTTGGCCACGAGGATTAGTGAGCTACTAGGATAGATGAGCACAACTGATCCCATGTCTAAGACGGCGTAAATGGCGTCCCATAGGCGTATGTCTCTGCAGGGCCGCTCGAACCATAGATTGATAAGCGTCTGTGAATTGGTTTCGTGAGGTCCCACATAAATGGAACACCCATTTAGGGAATCATATTGGATCGTCCAGCAATCCGCGTTCGATCTTCCTTGATCGATAGGGAAGAGGGAGCGTACCAATTCCCTGGACAAACCGGATCGCTCTGTTTCTCCGTAGCTCACGAGATGGAGTTGAGAGCCCATATTCAAGATCCATACTGTTGCATGGAATGCATGATACCAACTAAAAGAAAGGGTGTTCCCTGAATTGCCTGACTCCGCAACGCAAATGGAACACCCGGCGTACTTCTTGTCTTAGTACCGGTAATGCTCCGCCTTGAATGGCCCTTCCACCGGCACACCAAGATAATCCGCCTGCTTCTTCGAGAGCGTCGTCAGTTTCACGCCGATCTTTTCGAGATGCAGCCGAGCCACTTCCTCATCCAGCTTCTTCGGCAGCACGTAGACATCGACCTTGTACGTGTCCTTGTTCGCCCAAAGATCGATCTGCGCCAGCGTCTGGTTGGCAAAGCTATTGCTCATCACAAAGCTCGGATGGCCCGTCGCGCAGCCCAGGTTCACAAGCCGTCCCTCGGCCAGCACGAAGATCTCATGCCCGGCCTGCCCCGCAGCTTCCGGAAAAATGTACTTGTCTACCTGCGGCTTGATGTTCAGCTTCTCGACGCCCGGTGCTTCGTTGAGCCGGTCCATCTGAATCTCATTATCGAAGTGGCCAATGTTGCAGACGATCGCCTGATTCTTCATCTTTTGCATGTGCTCAAAGGTGATGATATCCAGGTTGCCGGTGCAGGTCACATAGATATCGCCCCGGCCCAGCGTGTCCTCAATCGTCGTTACTTCAAAGCCTTCCATCGCAGCCTGCAGCGCATTGATCGGGTCGATCTCTGTCACGATCACGCGCGCGCCCATGCCGCGCAGCGAATGCGCCGAGCCCTTACCCACATCGCCGTAACCGCAGATCACCGCAACCTTGCCCGCCACCATTACATCGGTTGCGCGCTTGATGCCATCGGCCAATGACTCGCGGCAGCCATACAGGTTGTCGAACTTCGACTTCGTAACGGAATCATTTACGTTGATCGCCGGCACCAGCAGCTTGCCCTGCTCCATCATCTTGTAGAGCCGGTGTACGCCTGTGGTGGTTTCTTCTGAAACGCCGCGCCACTCCTTCGCTACCTTATGCCAGTGCTGCTTGTCTTCCGCATACACCTGCTTCAGCAAGTCCTTGATCACCTGTTCTTCGTGGTTGCCGCTCGGCGTGTTCACCCAACCATCGCCCTCTTCCAACTCATAGCCTTTGTGAATCAGCAGCGTCACATCGCCGCCATCATCCACCACAAGCTGCGGACCCTTGCCGTCCTTGTGATTCAGCGCCTGGTACGTGCACCACCAGTACTCTTCGAGCGACTCACCTTTCCACGCAAACACCGGCACGCCGCTGGCAGCAATCGCCGCCGCCGCATGATCCTGCGTAGAGAAGATGTTGCAGCTCGCCCAGCGCACATCCGCGCCCAAACTCGTCAGCGTCTCAATCAAGACTGCCGTCTGAATCGTCATGTGCAGCGAGCCGGTCACGCGCACACCGGCCAGAGGCTTCTGCGCCGCATACTTGTTGCGAATCGCCATCAGTCCCGGCATCTCGTGCTCGGCAATGGTGATCTCTTTGCGGCCCCAGTCGGCCAGCGACAGGTCGGCTACTTTATAGGGAAGGCTCGTGGCGAGCGCGCCCGTCACTTCGAGGGTGGTAGTTGCCATGCAGAATCTCCTTCAGTTTCTCTCTTGCATCGTCACATCACGATATGATGATATGTATCAGAGAGCCGCCAACGCCGTCAATGTCTTCGTCCGCCCCATCGCTGGTTAAAATTCTGCGCGTAGCCGCCGACCCCAACCGGCTGCGCATCCTGCTCCTGCTCCAGCAAGAAGAGCTCTCCGTAGCAGAACTGCAGGAGATCCTCACCATGGGCCAGAGCACCATCTCAACCCATCTCTCGCAGCTCAAATCCGCCGGTCTCGTCGAGGACCGTCGCACCGGCAAAAGCAGCCTTTACCGGCTCACACCCAACGGCTCCGAAGGCATCGTAAGCCCGCTGCTCACCCGCGCTCGAGCAGAGACGCCCGAAGCAAAGACCGACCAGGCCGAAATGCGCCGCATCGTCAAAAAACGCCAGGAAAAAATGCGCAGCTTCTTCGACTCGGTCGCCGGCCGCCTCGGTAAAGACTACGTCCCCGGCAAATCATGGAAGTCCGTCGCCGAAGCCTTCCTACGTCTCATGCCGCCGATGACCATCGCCGACCTCGGCGCAGGTGAGGGCACTTTTGCCATGCTGCTCGCCCAGCACGCAAGCAGGGTTATTGCCGTCGACACATCCTCAAAGATGATAGAAGTCGGTCGCGAGCTCGCCACCCGACACTGCGTCACAAATCTCGACTTCCGCCTCGGAGACATGGAAGAACTGCCCATCGATAGCGACTCCGTCGATCTCGTCTTCTTCTCGCAGTCTCTCCACCATGCCATGCATCCCGCGCGCGCCATTCAGGAAGCATTTCGCATCCTGCGCCCCGGCGGCCGTGTCGTCCTGCTCGATCTTGCGAAACACCGCTTCGAAGAAGCCCGCGAACTCTACGCCGACGAGTGGCTAGGTTTTGGCGAAGCCGAACTCGAATCTATGCTGGGGCAAGCCGGTTTCACCTCGGTTGAAACCTCCATAGTTGACCGCGACCCCGAAGCCCCCCAGTTCCAGACTCTGCTGGCCATCGGCACCAAAGCCTGACCTCCGCGCACTTGTGTTCAGAGCTAGCGCGAAAGATCATACTGTCGCGTCCATGCAAATCCCGTTACCATGCGGTGAGCTTCGAACGCGGCGAGAAGCAGTGCTGAAAAAGGAGTGTTCCTATGGGAAAGAAAATTGCAGGATGGATCATCAGTGGCTTAATGATTGCCTTCAATCTCTTTGACGCTGCCATGAAATTCATCCAGCCCAAGCCTGTCGCCGACGCTTTCGTTCGTACCGGCTGGCCCATCGATCTCTCAGTCACCCTCGGCGTAATCTTGCTCGCGAGCACGCTGCTTTACGCAATTCCGAAAACATCTGTCCTGGGCGCGATCCTGCTCACAGGCTATCTGGGCGGCGCTGTCGCCACCAACTTGCGATTGCACAATCCACTCTTTTCCAACACTCTCTTTCCCGTCTACTTCGGCATTCTCGTCTGGGTCGGCCTCTGGCTGCGCGAACCTCGTCTCAAGTCTGTATTCCCATTCCTTTCATAACGAAGAGTTTTGGCAGGTAACGCGAAGGCAGCTCGCAGAGTTGGCTGCTTTATAGTGCAAAATCTCTTCATGAGAAAATGATTTGTGGCGCACTCAAACGCCAATTCGACCGGCGGCGAAAATGACGCCATCAACATTTCTGCGAGCCAGCGTTTGGCGATCCTGAAAGCTCTCGCAGACCCCCGCCGCATGGAGATTATCGAGCGCCTGGCTGCAACAGCCTGTACCGGTTGTAGCGACATGCGCGAGTGCCTGCCGATCTCCGCCGCCACCCTCTCGCATCACCTCAAAGAACTCGAAACCGCCGGCCTCATCCACATCGAGCGCGAAGGCAAATTCGCCCGTCTCACCCTCCGCCGCGACATCTGGCAGGCCTTCCTTGCCGACCTGCAAAAGCTATAAGCCCTCACTTCCGGTCGACTCCGCAAAAAGATTTCCACAGAATCCCTGAATCCTAATGCTCCTGGTCTAATCAATTAGACGGTTATCGAATTGTCGAAATGATTTCGATAGAGTTCGATCCAGGAGATGGCTTTATGAGTAAGCTTCAAGGCAAAGTTGCACTGGTAACGGGCGCTTCCAAAGGCATTGGCGCCTCTATCGCAAAGGAACTGGCGGCCAATGGTGCTGCCGTAGCAGTTAACTACTCAAGCTCCAAGGCTGAGGCCGAGAAGGTCGTAGCCGACATCAAAGCCGCAGGCGGCAAGGCGGTCGCGGTAAAGGGCAGCGTCGCCGATCCCGATGCTATCGGTCCTCTGGTTTCGACCGTTGCAAAGGAACTCGGCCCCATCAGCATTCTGGTGAACAACGCCGGCATCTATGAGTTCGCTCCCATCGACGCGGTCACGCCAGATCATTTCCATAAGCAGTTCAACACCAACGTTCTCGGCCTGCTTCTCACCACTCAGGCAGCTCTCAAGAGCTTTGACCCCAAGGGCGGCAGCATCATCAACATCGGCTCGGTCGCTGCGGGCGGCGTGCCTACAGCCTCTGTTTACAGCGCCACCAAGGGCGCGGTGGACTCGATCACCACGGCTCTTGCGCATGAGCTTGGCGCGAAAAAAATCCGCGTGAACTCGCTGAATCCGGGCATGGTTGAGACCGAAGGCGTGCATGCGGCCGGCTTCCTCGGCAGCGACTTCCATAAGGAAGTAATCGCCCGCACCCCGTTAGGCCGCATTGGCCAGCCAAAGGACATCGCGGATATCGCGGTCTTCCTCGCCTCAGACGACTCCACCTGGGTCAATGGACAGAGCATTCAGGCTGCCGGCGGCAACCGCCTGTAAGGTGCAACACTCAGCCAAGGCGCCCGGCGACTCACGCAAGCCGGGCGCCTTCTTTTTTGAGCAATTCGCGCTTCCGCTCCACCCCCCAGCGATATCCCGTCAGTGAACCCGAAGCCCCAACAACGCGATGGCAGGGCACAAGCACCGACACACGATTCGTGGCACACGCCCGCGCTACTGCCCTTGTCGACTTCGGCATCCCCATCTCAGCCGCAAGCTGGCCGTAAGTCTTCGTAACGCCTTCGGGAATTTCCTGCAGCACCTTCCACACGCGAAGTTGGAAAGCCGTCCCCCGAAGATCGAGCGGCAGATCGACAGCCTGTTTCTCGCCCTGCATCCGTTTCAGAACTGTCTCAACCATATCGCCTAGCTTTGGATTAGCCACAATTTCCGCCGCAGGAAACTCATCGCGCAAGCTGGCTTCGGCAGCTTCACACGTGTCAGCCAGAGCTAGCCAGCAGATCCCGCGCTGTGTCGCGGCCACAATTACCCAACCCGGAACGCCAGTCTGCGTCGTCTCCCCGGTCGCGAAGCCAATCTTTTCTCCGCGCCCCCCAGCCAGAAATCGGCCTGGAGTCATCCCCAAGGGCTGCGTCTCATACGCCCGGCTCGCGGAGCCATATCCAGCTTCATAAATTGCCGTTGTCACATCAGTACCTCCCTCGCGCAACTGACTGCGTAGGCCATGCGCCCGCATCGCCCTCTGATATTCCGCTGGGCTAACCCCCATCGCTTTCTTGAAAATCCGCTGTACGGAAAATGGACTCATGCCAACCAGCCTGCCCAGCGTCTCCAGCCGTACCGGTCGATCGATTTCTCGTTCCAGATATGCGCACATACGCGCTACCGGTGACGCCTGTCGTGGTGCTTCCGGTTTGCATCGCATACAGGCGCGATAACCCGCGGTCCTCGCCTGTTCCTGTGTCGCAAAGAAACGCACATTTGTGCGTAGAGGTGTCCGGCTCTTACAATCCGGCCTGCAGAACACACCGGTAGTCGTCACCGCGTAGAAGAACTCGCCTCTGCCATCGCGGTCCAGCAGTTGCTTCCATGCAGTGTCTTCGTCGATGTGAGATGTATGCGTCGAACCCAGCGGACGATTCCGAATCACTGCCTCCGCCGAATTGAATTTGCTTGTCATGGTCATCAGAGAACTCATCATGAAGATGATCTTCTCGCCATTCGGACGCAATCACTATCCGCACCTTGCGCGCAATTCGGAAAGATTGACAAACAGTTCGATCAATGCGCAAACGTCTCAGGAACCAGCACATCAACTGACCCCTGAAACCTGATCTTTGACCCCCGTGCTACTGCGCGTCCAGCTTCTTCGTCACCAGTTCATTCAGCAGCGCGGGATTCGCCTGCCCCTTGGAGGCTCGCATCACCTGTCCTACAAAGAAACCAGCCACCGTCTTCTTGCCCCCCTTGTACTGTGCCACCTGCGCCGCATTCGCCGCAATCACCTGATCGATCAGTGCTTCGATCGCGCTGGCATCTGTAATCTGCTGCGGCTTCTCGCGCTCATAAACGGCAGGGAAGTCCTCACCCTTTTCAAAGCTGATATCGAAGAGCTGTTTGAGCTGCTTCGAGCTGATCTTGCTCTCTTCCAGCAAATCGGCGGCCAGTCCAATTCCAGTCAGCGAAATCGGCGACTGATCCAGCTCGAGATTCGCAGCCTTCAACCGACCTCCCAGTTCGCTCAATAGCAGGTTCGCCACGCGCCGAGGATTCTTAGCCTTCCCCGCCACTTCTTCAAACCGGTCTGCAAACTCCCGGGAACTGGTCAGCGTCTGGGCATCTTGTTCGTTCAGTTCGTACTCAGCAATCATGCGCTTGCGCCGCGCCTCAGGCAGCTCCGGCATCGACTTCGCAATCTCCGCTTTCCACTCTTCCGAAACGATCAGCGGTGGCAAATCCGGCTCAGGGAAGTAGCGGTAATCATGCGCCTGTTCCTTCGAACGCATCGAGTACGTCCGTCCTTCACCTGCATTCCAAAGCCGCGTCTCCTGCGCCACACGTCCGCCAGATTCGACGATCTCGATCTGCCGTTCAATCTCGTATTCAAGCGCCGCGCGAATGTACCGGAAGCTGTTCACATTCTTAACCTCAGCCTTCGTCCCGAACTTCGGCGCGCCCTTCAGCCGCACGCTCACATTCGCGTCGCAACGCAGCGAGCCCTCTTCCATGTTGCAGTCCGAAACCCCGGCAAACAGCAGAATCTCTTTCAGCTTCGTCAGATACTCAAACGCCTCGTCCGGCGTCCGCAGATCGGGCTCCGAAACAATCTCCACCAGCGGAGTTCCGCAGCGGTTCAAGTCCACATACGTCTTCGTCAGCGAATCTGCAAAGCCATCGTGAATGCTCTTGCCCGCGTCCTCTTCCATATGCGCCCGCGTCACGCCGATGCGCTTGATTCCACCATTCGGCGTAGGAATTTCGATCCACCCATGCTCGGCGATAGGCTTGTCGAATTGTGAAATCTGATAACCCTTCGGCAAATCGGGATAGAAGTAGTTCTTGCGCGCAAAGATCGACCGCTCACGAACCTGGCAGTTGAGCGCCAAACCAGTCAACGTGGCAAACTCCACAGCCTTGCGATTCAGCACCGGCAGCGCACCCGGCAGCCCCAGGCAGACAGGACAGACATTTGTATTCGGCGCAGCCCCGAACTTGTTCGCACAGCCGCAAAAAGCCTTGGTCTCAGTCAGCAGTTGCACATGTACTTCAAGACCAATCACAGGTTCGTATTTGTCAATTACATCGGGGCTCAGCACAGCAGTCGCGCTCATAGATAGCTACGATTTTAGCAGCGGCCAGCATGTCTGCCTGGGATCATCCAGCGCCCACGCTCCAGTTCAAGAATGGCCAAGCCCAATCGCGACCGGATGCCTCGGCTGGTACAACCCGATCTCGTCACCACCCGGAAGCTGAATCTTCGTAATCGATCCCCAACGTTCCTGATGCACTTCTGAGCAAATCACTCCCTTAGCTTTCAAAGCTGCAATCTCGCCCGCCAGGTCGTCGCACAGAAAATACAACTCATGCTTGCCATTGTTCTCGGCGGGATGAACGGCGACTTCTGTGGGCGGCAAAGCAAAAATCAGCCAGCCGTGACCAGCATCAACGTGCGGAAAGCCGAGCATATCGCGAAAGAATGTCCGGTCGGCTTCGGCATCTTTGCTGTACACGATTACGTGAGCGCCAGAGATCATGCCACGCTCCTTGAAGTGCTATTCCGCTATTCGGCCTTGGGATTCTCCGCCGTAAACGGCGAGCAGCACGGCTTCTCCCGCGCATTGAACTCCATCAATTCCAGCCGAATCCCATCCGGATCATACATGTTGAACTGATACTTCCCATCCTTGCCGATCTTCGGTTCCTTGTCTGCGTGTCCTGGCACGCGGCTCTCGGAAGCCAGCAGCTTATAGCTGTCCGGAACCGAAACCACGCCAATCGAAAGATGATCCATCACGCCCAGGTGCTGTTGCGTCATGTCCGAAGGCATCCCCGTTGCCGGCGTGCCGCTGGTCATCATGTACTCCAGCCAGTCGTGGCTCTGCGGCGTCTGCTGCGAAACCCAGTCGACCTTGTCATCCTTCATGCCGCCAAACCAGTACGGTTTGAATCCCAGCAGTTCGCGATAGAACTTATCCTCCGCCTCGCGCGAGCGCACCATAAATCCCACATGGATGATGTGGTGCCCGATCACATGCGGTGCCTTGGGAGCTTTCGCGTTCGTAGGCGGCTGCACAAATTCAATCAGGTTGCCTTCCGGATCATGCACCCGAAACGACCGGCTCCCATCCGAGTTGCGCGTCACTTTCTCCGGCACCTTCCATCCTTTATCCGCCAGATACAGCCGCAGCCCCTCCGCGTTCGCCGTCTTCCATCCCGTATGATCCAACCGATTGATTCCTGCATCTGCGGGCAGCGGCAGCACCTCCACAAACTGCGTCGCGTTGATCATGTACCGCACACCTTTTGGGACTTCCGGATCAGCAACCTTCGCCGCTCCGATCAGGTCCGCATAGTAGTGATTCGTCGCCGCAGGGTCCGACGTATAGACCGCAATGTGCGAAATTCCAGTCAGTGCAGGCCGCGGATGCTCCGCTCGTGCGACCGGTGGTAAAGCGACAGAGGCAGCAAGCAGGCCAGAAAGTAGCAACATCGGATGGCGCACGGAAATCTCCTTAGGTCGTCCGCAAAAACCATAGGCTGCCAGACCCGCAAAACGCAAGCATTCTCTTCTGATAAATTTCTTACTTTTCGCAGAAGTAAATGCCTTTACCTCGCTTTCATGCTTCCCGGCCACAGAACGGCCGCCTTAGCGTCGTACAATCCACCCATGCCAAGATCCCTCTTTTGCGCCGTCGCTGCAGCAGCCTCACTTGCCGTTCCGTTCTCTCTCGCGCAGACCATCTCACCCATCTCTCCCGCCGACCACGAACAGGCCGTCAGCATCTTTAAGCAGCTCATCGAGATCAACACCACCGATACCCCGCTCGGCAATGTCACCACCGCGACCGAAGCCATGCAGAAGCGCTTCCTCGATGCAGGCTTTCCTGCCGGCGACGTAAAGCTGCTCGGTCCTAACGACCGCAAGAAGAACCTCATTGTCCGCATTCATGGCACCGACGGCGGCAAACCCGTTCTCTTTCTCTGCCACATCGACGTGGTCGAAGCACTAAAGAAAGACTGGCACACAGATCCCTTTCAGTTCATCGAGAAAGACGGCTACTACTACGGCCGCGGCACGCAAGATATGAAGGACTCAGACGCCGCCCTCGTCTGGACATTCCTCAAGATGCACAGGGAAGGCTACAAGCCGAAGCGGGACCTCATCCTTGCTCTCACCGCAGATGAGGAAGGCGGCAAATCCAACGGCGCTCACTGGCTCGTCGAAAACCATCGCGATCTCGTCGACGCGGGCTTCGTCATCAACCCCGACGCCGGAGGCGTGGAGCTGGAAAACGGCAAGCCTATGGTCGCCGACGTCGAAGCGACAGAGAAAGTCTACGCCGACTATCAGGTCACCGCCGTCAATCGCGGCGGACACAGCTCATTACCGCGCCCCGATAACGCAATCTATGAGCTGACCGGCGCACTCGAAAAGCTGCAGAACTACACCTTCCCGTTCGAGCTGAACACGGCAACCCGTGCGTACTTTGAGGCATTGAGCAATCATGAGAGCGGACAGGAAGCCGAAGACATGAAAGCCATCCTTGCCGCACCTCCGGACATGAAAGCTGCAGCTCGCCTTTCCAAACAACCCAGCTTTAACTCGACCCTGCGCACCACCTGCGTAGCCACCCGGCTATCAGGCGGCCACGCCAACAACGCGTTACCGCAGACTGCACAGGCTAACGTCAACTGCCGTATCTTTCCCGGTCACTCGCCCGAAGAGATCCGCCAGCAACTCGCGAAGCTCTTCGACGATTCCAAGCTCACCGTGAAATACGTCTCCGACGCGGGCGAAGTCAGCGACACCGCTCCCGAAAGAAAAGCGATCGTTCCGCCTCCACCGATGCCTGAGGTCTTCAAACCACTCACAGCGCTCGTCGATCAGCTTTGGCCCGGAACACCCGTTACGCCGGAGATGGAAGACGGCGCGTCCGATTCCATCTATTTCGCGCAGGCTGGCTACCCATGCTACGGCTTCTCCGCTGTAGCTCTCGAACGCAGCGATGTCCGCGCCCACGGCCAGGACGAGCGTCTGCCAGTAGATTCCTACACCAAGTCGTTGGAGTTCTTCTACGCCTACACCAAAGCTCTCGGTAACGAGTGAAGGCTGCGTCTAGCCGAGGCCAAGTTCCCGCTTCGCCTCGGCAAAGCACTTTACCGCAAACTCCAGCTCATGCCGCGAATGAGCCGCCGAAATCTGTGTGCGGATACGTGCCTTACCCATTGGAACAACTGGATAAGAAAACGCAATCACATACACGCCCTTCGCCAGCAGAGCCTCGGCCATCTTCGCTGCCACCACCGCATCGCCAAACATCACCGGCACAATTGGGTGTTCACCCGGCAGCACGTTGAATCTCTCGGCCAACATTGCATTGCGGAAGTACTCTGTATTCGCTCGCAGATGCGCCCGCAGATCGTCTGATTCACCTAGCAGATCCAGCACCTTCAGCGAAGCAGCCACAATTGGCGGAGCCACCGAATTCGAAAACAGATAAGGCCGCGAGCGCTGCCGCAGCAGTTGAACAATCTCTTTGCGTCCACTCGTGTATCCGCCGCTTGCACCGCCCAGCGCCTTGCCCAGCGTGCCGGTCAGAATGTCAATGCGGCCTTCGACACCGCAATACTCCGGTGTTCCGCGACCCTTTTCTCCGATGAATCCCACCGCATGCGAATCATCCACCATCACCAGCGCGTCGTATTTGTCGGCCAGGTCGCAGATTTCCTTCAGCTTCGCGATGTAGCCGTCCATCGAGAAGACGCCATCGGTCGCAATCAGCCGGAACCGTGCCCCTGTGGCCTCCTTCAGCTTCGCCTCCAGGTCCGCCATATCGCCGTTCTTGTAGCGGTACCGTTGCGCTTTGCACAACCGTACGCCGTCGATGATGCTGGCATGATTCAGCTCATCCGAGATGATCGCGTCTTCAGCATCCAGCAGCGTCTCAAACAAGCCGCCATTCGCATCGAAGCACGAGCCATACAGGATAGTGTCGTCCATGCCCAGGAAGTCGCCCAGCTTCTCTTCCAGCTGCTTATGAATCGCCTGCGTGCCGCAAATAAAACGTACGCTCGCGAGACCATAACCCCAGTTATCGAGCGAAGCCTGTGCCGCCGCCACGATCTCCGGATTGTTTGCAAGGCCCAGGTAGTTGTTCGCGCAAAGATTCAGCACCGGCGCGCCGCCCGCCACCTGCAGCTCTGCCTGCTGCGGCCCCGCAATCACGCGCTCCCGCTTGTACAGCCCCGCCTTCTCGATCTCATCCAGCTTTCTGCGCAGATGCTCTTCAAACTTCCCGTACATGCCGGCTCCTTTGTAGTGAGTGATCTTAGAGCTTCGTCAGATCCAGAACAACTTTGCCGGTTTGACCCGAGATCATCGCATCAAAGCCCTTCTGAAAATCCTCAAACGCGAATCGGTGTGTAATCACTGGGGAAATGTCGAGTCCCGAGTCGATCATCACCGACATCTTGTACCAGGTTTCATACATCTCGCGGCCATAAATGCCTTTGATCGTGATCATGTTAAAGATCACCTGCCGCCAATCCATCGGCATCTCTTTCGCAGGAATGCCAAGGATCGCAATCTTGCCGCCATGACTCATGTTGGCGATCATGTCTTTCAGCGCCGCGGGATTGCCCGACATCTCCAGGCCTACGTCGAAGCCTTCCGTCATGCCAAGCCGCTTCTGCACCTCCAGCAGAGGCGTCTCCATCGGATTCACCGCCAGCGTCGCACCCATCTTCTTCGCCAGATCCAGCCGGAATGGATTCATATCCGTCACAACAACATGCCGTGCACCCGCATGTTTCACTACCGGAATTGCCATGATCCCGATCGGTCCAGCACCCGTGATCAGTACATCCTCGCCCAGCACCGGGAACGAAAGCGCCGTGTGCACCGCATTGCCAAATGGATCGAAGATCGCCGCTACTTCCTCGCTGACTCCCGGATGATGCCGCCAGATATTCGTCATGGGCAGAGAGATGTATTTCGCAAATGCGCCGGGCCGGTTCACGCCCACGCCCTGCGTATTGGCGCACAGATGCCGCCGGCCAGCCATGCAGTTACGACAGCGCCCGCACGTCACATGTCCTTCGCCGCTCACGATGTCGCCGGAAAAGAAGTCATTCACATTCGCCCCGACTTCGACCACCTCACCGACAAACTCGTGGCCAATCGCCATCGGCACCGGAATCGTCTTCTTCGCCCAGTCGTCCCACTGGAAGATATGTACATCCGTGCCGCAAATGCCCGCATAGCGCACGCGGATCAGCACGTCGTTAATTCCGATCGTCGGTTCCGGAATATCCTCGAGCCACAGCCCCGGCTCAGCGTGACTCTTTACTAATGCCTTCATAGACCGCCTTTCGCGCCTTAAGCCCAGCGCATAAACACCACAATTCTTCACTCTAAGTCATGCGCCGCGTTGGGGTCATGCCTCTCGTCTCACAGGCACCGCATTGACACAGCTTTCACCGCATCTTCGCCACGTGCTGATAAAATCGATAGTGCGATGATCCTCCCGTTCGTCCGCGAAATCCTCGCGGAGCTGGAGCAATCTACAACATTCGATCGCGTACGCAGGCACCTCTCGCTTGCTACGGGGCGCCGTCGTGTCTCTGGACTCACCGCCACCGCCCGCGCCCTCTACATTCCGCTTTTTGCCCGTGCTGCTAAAGAACCCGTCATCGTCGTCGTTCCGGATAACAAGGCTGCTGAAGCTCTTGAGCTAGCTCTGCGCGCCGGCTGCGATCTCACGGGAGCCATCGATCCCAAACGCGTCCTGCGCCTGCCCGCGCACGATGTATTGCCCTTCGAAAACCTCTCGCCTCACCCTGATATTCAGGAGCAGCGCGCCGCCGTCCTCTGGAAATACGTCACCGGCGCGGCTTCTATCATCGTCGCGCCAGTCGAAGCCGTTGCCCTGCGCCTTTTTCCGCGCAGCCACTACACCGGCCTCGCATTAAAGCTCGAACGCGGTGAAGAAGTCGACATCGGCATGCTCACCGACCACCTCGGCAGCGTTGGCTACACCCAGGTTGATCTCGTCGAGATGCCAGGCCAGTTCGCGCGCCGCGGCGGCATCCTCGATGTCTACTCACCCGAAGCCGACCGCCCCATCCGCATCGACTTCTTCGGCGACGAGATCGAATCCATCCGCAAATTCGATCCCGAATCGCAGCGCTCCTCTACCGCACTCGATGAAGCCTTGCTTCTCCCGCTCGTCGAAATCCCCGCCAGCGAAAAGATTCTCGCCGCTATCCACGCGCGCCTCAGCAAGCAGAGAATCGAAGAGAACGATGAAGACGGCGAGTCGTCGGCTTCCTCCGAATCCGACGCGCTGGAACAGCTCGAAGCCGCCCAGGGCGCCACCATCTTCCCGGGCTGGGAGTACTTCGCCGCAGTTGCCGGTGCCGAAACCCAGCTTCTCAAATTGCTCCCGCGCTGCTCTCTCTTCGTCGAAGAACCGGCCATGGTCCGCAACCAGATCGACCGCTGGTGGAACAAGGTACAGCAACGCCATGACCGCTCCGGCATCGGCAATCTCGTCCTTCCCGAAGACATCTACATCCGCCCCGAAATTCTACAGGCAACGCTGGCCTCGCATCCCGGTCTCGATCTCGATCAGCTCGGCAATGTCGACGTCCTCGACGACGACACCACACTAGGCGAGATCGAATTCGCCACGCGACCCACGCTGCGCTTCCACGGCTCCATCCCTGCATTCATTGAGCAGATCCGCAACCTCGTCACGCAGGAGCAGCGCATCCTCATCGCCGCTCCCAATCAGCCCGAAGTCGAGCGCGTCGCTACCGTTCTCCGCGAATATCAGCTCTCCTATCGCCTCGGCAGCCGCACGATGCACGTCGGCAGTGAAAACCTCTACGACGAAACCAGCCATCTCGCTGGAGACATGCGTGTTCCCGTCATCGTTCGTGCGCAGATCGCCGCCGGTGTCAGCGTTCCTGAGCAAAACTTCATCCTCTTCGGAGCCAATGATCTTTCTGACGACGCCGACGTCGCCGCACGCATCGAGCCGCGCAAATCCAAGACCGCTGCCTTCGTCTCCGACTTCCGAGACCTCACAATTGGTGATTACGTCGTCCACGTCGAGCACGGCATCGGCCGCTACGTTGGCCTCAAAGAGATCGAGCAGGATGGCATCAAGGTCGAGTTCATGGTCCTCGAATTCGCCGAGGGCGCGCGCCTCTACGTTCCGCTTACGCGCCTCGACCTCATCCAGAAATACCGCTCCACCGACGCCGGTCCTACCCCCGTTCTCAACAAACTCGGTTCGCAACAGTGGGCCAAGACTCGCGCCCGGGTCAAGAAAGCCATGGCCGACATGGCCGATGAGCTGCTCAAGCTCTATGCTCAGCGCCAGGCCGCCAAAGGCAACGCCTTCAGCGTCGACAACGAGTTCCAGCTTGAGTTTGAAGAAGCCTTCGACTACACAGAAACAGACGACCAGCTCAACGCTATCGCTGACATCAAGCGAGACATGGAGTCGGAGCGCCCCATGGATCGTCTGCTCTGCGGCGACGTTGGCTACGGCAAGACCGAAGTGGCTATGCGCGCCGCCTTCAAGGCCGTTCAGGATGGCAAGCAGGTCGCAGTCCTCACGCCGACAACCATCCTCGCCTTCCAGCACTTCGAGACCTTCAAGAAGCGCTTCTCGCAGTTCCCCATCACCGTCGAGATGATCTCGCGCTTCCGCACTCCCAAAGAGCAGAAAGTTATTCTCGAACGTGTCGAAGCCGGCAAAGTCGACATCCTCGTCGGCACGCATCGCCTGCTCTCGCAAGACATCAAGTTCCAGGACCTTGGTCTGCTCATCGTCGACGAAGAGCAGCGCTTCGGCGTACGCCACAAAGAGAGCCTCAAGCAGATGCGCAAAGCCATCGACGTGCTCGCCATGAGTGCCACACCCATCCCGCGCACACTGCATATGTCCCTCGTCGGCCTGCGGGATATGTCGGTCATCGAGACGCCGCCCAAAGACCGCATGGCCATCCAGACCGTTGTCGCCAAGTTCGACGAGAAGGTCGTACGCTCGGCGATCGAGCTTGAACTGGAGCGCGGCGGCCAGGTCTATTTCGTCCACAACCGCGTCGAGAGCATCTACGAAATCGCCGCCAAAGTTCAGGAACTTGTGCCCGCCGCGCGCGTCACCGTAGGCCATGGCCAGATGAGTGAAAACGAGCTTGAGAGAGTCATGCTCGCCTTTGTCCATGGTGAGTACGACATCCTCGTCGCCACCTCCATCATCGAAAACGGCCTCGACATCCCGCGCGCCAACACCATCCTCATCAATCGCGCCGACCGCCACGGCCTCAGCGAGCTCTACCAGCTTCGCGGACGTGTAGGCCGCTCCAATCGCCGCGCCTATGCCTATCTGATGATCCCGCCTGAGCGTGAACTGACCGACATCGCCCGCCGCCGCCTTGCCGCGCTCAAGGAATTCAGCGACCTCGGCGCAGGCTTCAAGATTGCTGCCCTCGACCTGGAACTGCGCGGCGCAGGCAACATGCTAGGCGGTGAGCAGAGCGGGCACATCGAAGCGGTCGGCTTCGAGCTCTACACCTCCATGCTCGAAGATGCCGTCCGCGAACTCAAAGGTGAGAGCACGGAAGAACGCCCCGCCACGCAGCTCAATCTCGGCATTGCCCTTCGGATCGAAGAGAACTATGTGCCGGAAGAGAATCAGCGCCTGCGTCTTTACAAGAAGATCGCCGGTGCGGCCAACGATGCATCACTTAACGATGTGCACGCCGAACTCGAAGACCGCTACGGCCCGCTGCCCGACCATACTGTCCATCTACTCGAAGCAGCTCGGTTACGCATCGAGTGCGAACGCATCGGCGTCGCACAGATCGATCGCAAGCGCGACCTGCTTCATCTGCGCTTCACCGAAAAAGCCTCCGTCGATCCCGAGCGTCTCATGCGTCTCGTAGCTCGCAACGCCCGCAAAGGCGCAGTATTCACACCACAGGGCATCCTGAAGTATCCTTTGACACCGGCGGCCGGTACCAACCCAATGCAGCTCATGACAGAGGCCCGTGCCCTGCTCGACTCAATTCAACTCGAGGCCGTTCCCGCCTGATTCGGAGTCACATGAAAAGAACAATTGCACTTTGCGCCATGGGAGTCAGTATCGTGTCCACTGCTCACGCATTCGCGTCCAGCGATCAGCAGGCTTTTTCCGCCGCCTCCGATGCGTACTTCGATCAGGTCTATTTCCCTTATGGGCCCACGGGGGGTACGCTCTCTGGTTATCACCAGTACGACACCCAGCTAGAAAGCTTCGACAAGTCGAAGATCGAAGCCGAGATTGCTGCACTGCATGCAATGGAGAAACGCATCGACGCCATCCCCGCGGTGCAACTCGACCAGGCCACGCGTGGCGACCGCGAGCTCGTCCTGAATAACATCCGCTCACAAATCCTTGAACTCGAAGTCGTTCGCCCCTGGGAAAAGAATCCTGACACCTACTCTGACGCTGTCTCCAACGGCGCGTTCTCTCTCATGGAGCGCAAATTCGCTCCGCCAGATGATCGCCTGCGTTCTCTCATTGCCCGCGAAAAACAGATGCCCGCGCTCTTTCAGCAGGCGCGCGTCAATCTGCAGAACCCTCCCAAGGTCTACACCGAGATAGCTCTCGAACAACTCCCCGGCATCATTGACTTCTTTAAGAAAGACGTCCCAGCAGCCTTCACCGAGGCTAAAGACCCTGCGCTCAACGCTGAGTTCGCCAAGACCAACACCGCCGTAATCGCCGCGCTCACTGACTACGAATCCTGGCTCAAGTCCGATCTGCTCCCACGTTCTCATGGAGACTTCCGCATTGGCGCCGACACCTTCCGCAAGAAGCTCGAATACGACGAGATGGTCGATACTCCGCTCGATAAGCTGCTCGAAATCGGCTATGCCGACATGCACAAGAATCAGGCCGAATTCAACCGTATCGCCAAAGAGCTCGAACCCGAAAAAGACTACCGCACCGTCCTCGAAGAGTTGGGCAAAGACCATCCCGCTCCCGATCAACTACTGCAAAGCTTTCGCGACACATTCAACAGTCTTATAGGCTTCATTCGCAACCACCACATCGTCACCATTCCCTCCGACGTGCGCCCAATCCTCGAAGAGACACCACCCTTCATGCGCGCCACCACCTTCGCGTCCATGGACACCCCCGGTCCATTCGAGCAGCACGCCACCGAGGCCTACTTCAACGTCACTTTGCCTGATCCCGCTATGACACCCGATCAGGTTGAGGACTACATGCATGCCTTCAATGTCGGCACCGTCATCAGCACCGCCGTCCACGAGGCCTATCCCGGTCACTACGTTCAGTTCCTCTGGGTGCCCAAAGCTCCAAGCCGTGTGCGCAAGCTGCTCGGCGCTGCCTCCAATGCAGAGGGCTGGGCCCACTACTGCGAACAGATGATGCTCGATGAGGGCTACGGGCAGCCGGGCGCAGGCGCCAAAGACGCCCGCGAATCCAAACTCCTGCGTCTCGGCCAGCTTCAGGATGCGCTTCTGCGCGATGCCCGCTTCATCGTCGGTATCAAAATGCACACGCAGAACATGAGCTTTGACGACGCCGTAGCCTTCTTCGAAAAAGAGGGCTACCAGTCCCACGAGACCGCTTTGGTCGAAACCAAGCGCGGCACCTCCGACCCCACTTACCTCTACTACACCCTTGGCAAGCTCGAAATCATGAAGCTTCGCGCCGACTTGCAGAAGAAGCAGGGCGCGGCCTTCTCGTTGCAATCCTTCCACGACGCATTCCTGGCCCAGGGATTCCCGCCCATCAAAATAGTCCGCGAAGCCATGCTGGGCGATCAGTCTCCAACCCTGTGAAGCCGCTTCCGAATATCAGCAAAGGACGGCTCGGCGGCTGATAAACTAAAGTAACTAATCCTTGGTAATATCGTTTAATTACGGGGCATTGACACCGTGCCTCAGACCGAAAACTACGTTGAGGAAGGAATCCGCCGCATGAGCAAACGAGTCCGCAAGGCAGTATTTCCCGCAGGTGGTCTGGGAACCCGCTTTCTTCCCGCCACCAAGGTCATCCCCAAGGAAATGCTGTCGCTGGTCGACAAGCCCATCATCCAGTACGGCGTCGAAGAAGCCATCGCCTCCGGTATCGAGCACATTATCTTCATCACCGGCCGTGGCAAAGGCGCCATGGAAGACCACTTCGATATCAGCTACGAGCTCGACGCCACGCTTGAGAAGAAGGGCAAGAAAGAGCTGCTCGAAATCTCCCGCAAGATATCCTCGATGGCCCGCATCTCCTACGTCCGTCAGAAAGAGCCGCTGGGCCTCGGCCACGCCGTTCTCTGCGCCAAAGATCTCGTCGGCGACGAGCCTTTTGCTGTTCTGCTTCCCGACGATGTCATTGATGCACCAACGCCGTGCATCAAGCAGATGATCGATGTCTACAACGAGCGCCAGGGCTCAGTACTCGCCACCATGACGATTGACGGTCCGGGCATCAGTGCCTATGGCGTCCTCGCCGGTTCTCAAGATTCGCACAACGAGCGCCTCTACAACTGCACTGGCATGGTCGAAAAGCCGAAGTTTGAAGCCGCTCCCTCGAAGCAGGCCATCATCGGCCGTTACATCCTCACGCCTAGCGTCTTCGAAACGCTCGAAAAGACCACCCACGGCGCAGGCGGAGAAATCCAGCTAACCGACGGGATTCTTGCATTGCTCAAAACCGAAAAGGTCTACGGCTACACCTTCGAAGGCAAGCGCTTCGATGCTGGCGACAAATTCGGCATGCTGCAGGCGACCGTCGAATTCGCACTGAAGCGCCCTGAGTTCGGTTCCAAGTTCGCCGAGTATCTAAAGACTCTGCCGCTCTAAATTTCTCTATCAATTCAACGCGGCTCCCGATTCCATGGAGCCGCGTTTTTATGTCTTCCACTTGATGTTGCATCCAATGCTTGGCTTCTGCTCCTCAGGCACGGGCTGGCCCGCAAGCACAGCATCGAGCGCCGACCGTAGATCTTCGCCAGTCACTGGAACCTCCGATCCTGGCCGGCTCGAATCAAACTGCCCGCGATACACCAGTCGCATCTCATCATCGAAGAGATAGAAATCCGGCGTACATGCGGCCTGATATGCCTTCGCTACATCCTGTGTTTCGTCATAAAGATAGTCGAAGGTAAAGTCCAGCCGCTCCGACTGTTTCGCGAGATACTCCGGCGCATCATCGCGATGCGCCTCGGCGTCATTGCTGCTGATCGCCACAATGCCGACCGGCTTGTCCTCGTAGTCGCGCCCGAAGGTGGCCAACCCCTCTTCCACGTGCTTCACATAAGGGCAATGTGCGCAAATGAACATCACAACCAGCGCCTTGGTCGTGCCGCGAAAGTCATCAAGACGAATGATGTTGTCGCTGATCACCTCCGGCAGCGCAAAATCCGGTGCAGTACTGCCAAGTGAGAGCATCGTCGATTCCGTAAGAGCCATAAGCGTCCTCACTTCCTTTGGATTGCAATCTGGTTGTGTGCGGTTGCGCGGCCGGACTCAGGAGAATAGCTGCGACTGCTTGTTTGGCATCCCAATGCCAAAATGCTCATACGCCAAACGCGTCGCCACACGCCCACGCGGCGTCCGATCCAAAAATCCAATCTGAATCAGAAACGGCTCATACACCTCTTCGAGCGCGTCCACGTCCTCAGCGAGCGTAGCCGCCAGCGTGCCTATCCCCACCGGTCCGCCATCGTATTTCTGAATAATCGTCATCATCAGCCGCCGGTCAATGTCATCGAACCCATGCGCATCCACTTCCAGCATCGTCAGCGCCGCATGCGCCGTCGCGCGGTCAATCGCTCCTGTCCCGCGTACCTGCGCGTAGTCACGTACACGCCGCAGCAGCCGGTTCGCAATACGTGGCGTCCCACGCGACCTCAGCGCAATCTCAGCCGCCCCATCCGCATCAATCGGAATCCCCAGCACCTCAGCAGAGCGCTCCACAATAATCCGCAGTTCGTCTTCGGTATAAAACTCCAGCCGCAGCAGAATCCCAAATCGCGACCGCAGCGGTGAAGACAAAAGGCCCGGTCGCGTCGTCGCCGCCACAAACGTAAACGGACGAATCTCCATCACATGGGTCCGCGCCGCCGGTCCCTGCCCGATGATGATGTCCAGCTTGTAATCTTCAAGCGCCGTGTACAGCTTCTCTTCCAGCACCGGCTGCAACCGGTGAATCTCGTCCAGAAACAGCACCTGCTTTTCGCGCACATTCGTCAGAATCGCCGTCAGATCACCCTGAATCTGCAGGGCTGGCCCCGAAGTCTGCTGAAAACCCACATCCATCTCGTTGGCGATAATCGTTGCCAGCGTCGTCTTGCCTAAGCCCGGCGGCCCAAACAGCAGCACATGATCCAGCGCCTCGCCGCGCGACTTCGCCGCTTCCAGCGCTATCGCCAACTGCTCCTTCGCCTTCGATTGCCCAATGAACTCGCGCAGCCACCGTGGCCGCAGCTTCAGCTCAAAGCCATCTTCCTCGCCGGCGCGCGCCGCGCTCACCAGCCGCTCAGGATCGTCTTTCGGATTGTGCACCATGCTGTGGGAAGTCTATCGGTATGGCTCTCCACAGAGCAACGCCGCCTGTGGACCGCGCCCAACTCCTGTATCCGGAGTGCTACAGTGAACTCGCAATGCCTCCGGAGGACCGTCATCATGATCGTCGTAGAAGAACAAGTCGAGCTAACCACGCCTTGGGGCTCCATGCGCACCCACATCGTCAAGCCCGCAGCCGCAGGCAAATACCCCGGCATCGTCTTCTACTCCGAAATCTTCCAGATCACAGGCCCCGTAGCCCGCATCGCTGCCATCTTCGCCGGCCACGGCTACATCGTCGCCATGCCCGAGATCTACCACGAGTTCGAGGCTCCGGGCACCGTCCTCGCGTATGACAAACCAGGCACCGACCGCGGCAACGATCTCAAAACGACGAAAGAATTAGCGAGCTACGACGCTGACGCCCGCGCCGTCCTCGACCACCTCACCGGCCGCCCCGACTGCACCGGCCAACTTGGAGCCATGGGCATCTGCATCGGCGGCCATCTCGCCTTCCGTGCATCCTTCAATTCCGACGTGCGCGCCACCGTCTGCTTCTACGCCACCGACATCCACAAGCGCTCGCTAGGCAAAGGCATGCACGACGATTCCATCGACCGCGTCGCCGAAACCAAAGGCGAGCTGCTCATGGTCTGGGGTCGCCAAGACCCGCATATCCCCCTGGAAGGCCGCATGGCCGTGCTCAACCGCCTCAACGAAGTCGGCGTCACCTTCACCTGGCACGAGGTCAACGGAGCCCACGCTTTCCTGCGCGACGAAGGCCCTCGTTACGACCCTGAGCTTGCCCGCCAGTGCTTCGGCCTCGCCCTCGATCTCTTCCAACGCAAGCTCGCCCTTGGGAATTGAGCAAGCAGCGTCACCGCCATGAAGATACACATCGTCCACATCGGCTTTCCACTCGACCATCCCATCATCCCGGTCGACGATCGCTCCATCATCGCAAAGCGGCTCAGCGATCTGCAGCAGCGTATGCGCGACCTTGGCTACAGTTACGAAATTCACCATGCTTCACCTGAGACTGGCCTCGACGCCTTCGCACATCGGCTGCGCTCTCGGCCATGCCATGGTGTGCTGATCGGCGGTGGCGTAGCCGGCAATCCCGCCATGAGTTACTTCATGGAGCAGATCATCGATGTGGCCCACTCGCTCGCGCCACAGGCAAAGATCATGTTCTACAACCATATCGACGACCCAGGCGTCATCGTCGGCCGCTGGTTTTCCTCGCCCATACTCTGAAGTGTCGTTGGCGGAACAACGGCTCCATGTAATCTATCGGCACAGCAGCGGCTATTGCGTCAGCAGCGCAATGTTGCAGCAGTGTTGCAACATCCGGCTGCACGGCACGCAGCGGTCCGCATTCCGGTCAGCTGCCCTGGCCGCTCCGATAAACTGGTTCAGGAACCAGTCCTTCTTCATGTCTTTTCGCTTTGGAAAGCTTCGCCGCTTTCGCTTTAATCTGCCCCAGCGCATAGCCGCCGGCATGCTGCTCATCTTTCTCGCTCAGGCCTTCTGGCTCACCAGCCGCCAGACTCTGACTGAGCGCGACTACCAGTACGCGCGTTGTGGCCGCGAAATGTGGGAGCGCCCATCGCCGCTCGCTGGCTACTACACCTCATGCGGCAACATCCATGACGGCATCCTTGCCTACCGCGTCGCTGGCCTGCCGCTCACCCTTAACTTCGCTTACGAACGCTTTGCAGACAATTTTCGCAAGCCCGAAGACAAAGTCGTCCAGACCTTCGACGACCAGATCTCTTCCTGGGAGATGCGCCACCAGCTTACCCACGTTCTCCTGCTCATCCGGCTTCCGTTTATCGCCGCCGGACTACTACTCGGCGGCTCTCTCTGGTGGGTCACGCGCCGCCTCTTCGGCAACCTCGGCGGATACACCGCTCTCGCGCTCTACATCTTCTCGCCTGCGGTCCTTCGCGCCTCCGTCTCCCCAAATCCCGAGATCCTCACGGCGCTCGGTTTCTTCGGCGGCCTCTACACCTGCATCGGGGTCGCACATGCCATGCAGGGACCGCGCCGCAAGTGGCGTCCCCGCATCATCCTGCTTACCGTATGTTTTGCCGTTGCGGCGGCTTCACATATTGCCTCTCTGCTGCTTCTGCTCGGCGCCGGCTTTGTCTTCATGCTCTGGATCGCCGAAGGCCGCCGCAGCCAGATTGTCCCCGTGCTACTCGTCGTCGCCGTCGGAGCGTTCATCCTCCTCTTTGCCTGCTACGGCTTCTCTCCCGACGCCTTCAGCTATCTCTTCCGTTCCGACGCAGCACAGCTAGGCCTCTCGCTCCAGCCCGCAAAGCGCTTCTTCCCCACGCCTGGCAACGCAGGCATCGTCGTTGCAACCGCTTCGGCCCTGCTGCTCTACTTCGGGCTGCGCAAGACGCTCTACTTCGGGAACACCACCCCGTTCCTCACTGCGATCCTGCTCTTCAGCGTCATCACGGCCGGCGTGCCCGGCAATCCCATCCTCTGGGGAGTACCGTTTCTCCTCGCCTTCATCGCCGGAGTCTTCGCTGATGCCTACGACTCCCCGCGCCGCCGCCTGGCCATCGCCGCCGCCGGAGCCATCGTTGCTCTCCAGGCCGTCGTCTGCATCCTCAGTCTTCCCGGCCTCATCTAGGCAGGCCGGCGTCCGGTCTACGAAAAGTAAGTTATATCGCATCCTCGATTCGCTGATGCTTCATCCCTGAGCCTTTTCAGCAAGCCTTTTGGAGCCGATTTTCGTCTTCAAAATCCCGCATTTTGCGGGCCGAAAAACTGCTCATCGCATCCCGGCTCTAAATATAAGTAAAATAAGGATTTATTTGTCAGTTTCCGCCTTGCCGCAACACCCCGTCAGCCGGTACAATAAAGTCAGCGCTCAGAAGGCCCTAACCGCCTGATTTCTCAGCCTTTTTCGACACCCTTCGTGCGCGTCCCCTTCTATGGCAGACGATCAGAATCCGCAACTCCCCCTCGAAGCCGGCGGCACTCCTCCGGGTGGCTCCAACGTAATCCCCATCAACATTGAAGAGGAGATGCGCCGGTCGTATCTCGACTACTCGATGTCGGTGATCATCGGCCGTGCTTTGCCTGACGTCCGCGATGGCCTCAAGCCCGTCCATCGCCGCGTGCTCTACAGCATGAGCGAGATGGGCCTGCAGCACAACAAGAAGTACACCAAGTGCGCCAAGGTCGTCGGCCAAACCATGGGTGTCTTCCATCCCCACGGCGACTCGGCCATCTACGACACCCTCGTGCGCATGGCGCAACCCTTCTCACTGCGCTATCCGCTCATTGACGGTCAGGGTAACTTCGGCTCCGTCGACGGCGATCCGCCGGCGGCTATGCGTTACACCGAGTGTCGTCTCGAACGCATCGCTGGCGAAATGCTCGCCGACATCGACATGGAGACCGTCGATTTCGTCCCCAACTACGACGAGTCGACTGCCGAGCCCTCCGTTCTGCCTACACGCTTTCCCACGCTTATCGTCAACGGCTCCAATGGCATCGCCGTCGGCATGGCGACCAATATTCCGCCGCACAACTTGACGGAAGTACTGAACGCGGCCATCGACCTGGTTAACAACCCCAGCGCCGGTCTCCTTGACGTCCTCAAACACGTTCAGGGGCCAGACTTCCCAACCGGCGGCTTCATCTTCGGACGCAGCGGCATCGCCGACGCCTACCGAACTGGCCGCGGCCGCTTCCTCATGCGCGCCAAGGTGGCGACCGAGAACCTGACGAAAGAAAAGCAAGCCATCATCGTCAGCGAAATTCCATACCAGGTCAACAAGTCCAAACTCATTGAACGCATCGCCGACCTGGTTAACGAAAAAATCATCGATGAGATCAGCGACGTCCGCGATGAAAGCGATCGTGACGGCATGCGCATCGTCATCGAGCTCAAACGCGGCGCCCAGCCTGAGATTGTGCTCAACCAGTTGTACAAGCACACCCAGATGCAGGACAGCTTCTCCATGATCTTCCTCGCGGTCGTCAACGGCGCGCCGAGGGAGCTGCCTCTGGTCGATGCTATCCGCAGCTTTATCGATCACCGCATCGACGTCGTTCGCCGCCGCACCGTCTACCTGTTGCGCAAGGCCCGCGAGCGCGAGCACGTCTTAGAGGGTTACAAGATCGCCCTCGACAATCTCGACACTGTCATCCGCATCATCCGTGGATCGGCCTCTCGCGCCGAAGCTCGCGAGAATCTCTACATTTGGGGGCAGGGAACCGAGATCGTCGTCAATCTCGACCGTGAACGTCTGCCCGGCGAAGAGCGTGGTCTCACCTATCGCCAGGTCGATGCCATCCTCGAACTGCAGCTCTATCGCCTCACCCAGCTCTCGGTCGATGAAATCCTCAACGAGCTCGCCGAGATCCGCCGCAGGATCGCCGAGTACGAGCTGATCCTCTCCAGCGACACCCGCCTCCGCGAAGTCATCGTCGAAGAGCTCAAGGAAGTCCGCGACAAGTACGGCGACAACCGCCGCACCGTCATCGTCGACGAAACCGCCGAGCTTCAGATGGAAGACCTCATCGCTGATGAGCAGGTCGCCGTCACCGTCAGCCATCAGGGCTACCTCAAGCGGACGCCCATCAGCACCTATCGCCAGCAGCGGCGCGGCGGCACGGGCCGCACCGGTATGAAAACCCGCGATGAAGATTTCGTCGCGCAGCTCATCATCAACTCCACGCACGCCTACCTGCTTTGCTTTACCAACACAGGCCGCGTTTACTGGCTCAAGGTCTATGAGATCCCCGACGTCGGCGCAGCCGGTAAGGGTAAGTCGATCCAAAGCCTGTTGAGTCTTCAGCCTGGCGAAAAGGTCATCACCATTCTCGCCATCCGCGACCTCGAAGAGGAAGGTAAGTTCGTCCTCTTTGCGACCCGCAACGGCATTGTCAAGAAGACGCCGCTCAAGGACTTCAGCAATGTCATGGCGCGCGGCATCATCGCCATCGCCATCGAGAAGGACGACGATCTCATCGAAGCCGCCATCACCAACGGCGGTCAGACCATCTTCCTCGCCACACGCGAAGGCATGGCCATCCGCTTCGACGAGAAGTATGATCCCGAGCGCAGCGGCGCTGGTCTTCGTCCTATGGGCCGCAACGCCGCCGGCAACAAGGGTATTTCACTCAAGAAGGGTGACCAGGTGATCGGCGTCGCCGTCACGGACTGCGACTCCACTCGCGAAAAGATCCGCGACGAGTTCGCCGCAAAGACCAACCAGACGAAAAAGCTCGAAGCCCTGCGCAACGCCGAAAAGCAGGCGCACGATACCCTGCAGCACGCCCGCGAAGCCCGCCGCAACGGCAGCCCTGAGGACGAAAAGCTCAAGACCGCCGAGCGCAACGCCGAAAAGGCCTGCGAAGATTCGTGGAAAGCTCTCAAGGATCTCGACGAAAAGCTCGGTGTTCCCAAGACCCTCATCCTCACCGTCACGGAAAACGGCTACGGCAAGCGCACCGACATCGATGAGTATCGCCTGACAGCTCGAGGTGGCCAGGGTGTCGCCAACCTCAAGGCCAACACCAAAGTCGGCAAAACCATGAACGTCCTCACCGTCGATGAGACCAGCGAACTTATGGCTATCAGCCAGTTCGGCAAGATCATTCGCATCGACACTACCTCTATCCGCAAGGCGGGCCGCTCCACCCAGGGCGTCAAGCTTCTCGATCTCGAAGCAGAAGACAAGGTCGCAGCAGCTGTCGTCATCCCCGCCGAAGAGATCAAGGAAGACGACCAGGGTACGCTGCTTTCGTAGCTCAACTTCAACTCATAAGCCACAAGCAAAACGGGCATCCATCTCGGATGCCCGTTTTGTTTGCCCTCTGGAAACTATGTAAACTGCAGCAAAAATCTCGCTGATTATCAGACCTCCCGGCACCAATCTCGCCACCTTTCTCCGCGCAACCCGTCTAGTACACTGATACTGCTCAGGTTTCTCCGCGAACCCTCGCAGAAGTCCCCCTTTGATGCGACGTTCGTCTTTCATCTCGTTTTGGACCGCGCTAGCTGCCGGTCTTGCCCTGGTTCTCAGTGTCGTAGGCACCGCTTTTGCTGCGCCAGCCCATCGTCACGCCCGCGCTCACGCGCACTCCACCCAATCCACAAAGAAAACCGCGGCCGCATCCTCGCGTCGGCACAGCTCTTCAGCCACTCGCCGCATTGCTTCGAGCACCCGCCGTCCTCGCACCACATATAGCCCAGCGAGATCGGAAGTTCGCACCAGCTACGGATACCGCAGCCGCTCGCGCAACTCCCGTTACCAGACCGCTGAGTTCCGGCAGGTTCGCTTCAATATCCCTTCGCCTCTTCGTGGATCGCACGAGTCGCTCGTTCACCAGAACGAGATGGCCGAAGCCGAAGGCCTTGAGCGCATCCTCGATGAAACCGACCTGGAAAATCGCATAGCCTCGGGGTCTCTCGTGCCTGTGCCAGTGTCAGCGGCTCTTTCCGTCAATACTGACCTGCCCGAAAACCACCGCTACTGCCGTCCATGGACAGCTCAGTTCCTCCATGACTTCTCCCAGGCACACGCCGCCAAATTCCCTGGCCACTCGCTTGAGGTCACCTCGGCTGTTCGCACCGTCGAGTACCAGCGTCAACTCCGCCGTATCAACGGCAACGCAGCGGCTGCAGATGGAGACATCGCGTCCCCTCATCTCACCGGCGGCACCATCGACATCGGCAAGTCCGGCCTCTCCGCACGCGAAATCGGCTGGATTCGCGCCTGGCTCATCCCCCTCGAGCAGCAGGGCAAGATCGACGTGGAAGAGGAGTTCCGCCAGGCCTGCTTCCATATCTCCGTCTACAAGAGTTACGTCGATCCCACCTCGCCCTCGCATGCACCGCGCGTCTCGCCAATTGAGTCAGCCACCATCCTCGATCCCGGCGCTCGCTAGAGCAATCAGCTAGAGCAACACATCGACAAGCAGCCAAGCCGGCTTTCCTCTCGAAAGCCGGCCTTCTTCTTTTTGCGAGCCATCCTCTGCTCTAACCCTGCAACCAATCAGATTCCATATCAACCTTTTGTTCATCAACCTCTCTGTACTTCGGCGTACAATCTCGGCCAAGCGGAACCATAGGAAAGTAAAACCCGTATACGAACCCGCAACGTCGTAACGGATCTTCACAAGAGGCCAAATCCAATGAGCGACATTTCCGTCCCCGTAATGCCTGGAGCACTCGATACCCCACCCCTCACACAGGGGCAGCGCGTTATCTACACCTTCACTGCTCCATCCAAGACCTTCAAGGACATCATGCGCAGCACCAGCTGGTGGCTGCCATTTCTACTCTCTGTGATCTTCACCTATGCGCTCTTTGGCGCCGTGGGAGCAAAGGTTGGTTGGCAGCAGGTCGCTGAGAACAGCATCAAGCAAAATCCCAAGCAGTCCGAGCAGTTCGACAAACTCACACCAGATCAACGTGCGACCCAGCTCAAGATCGCCGGAATGGTCACTGAAGGCATCTTCGCGGTCTTCCCCATCATTTCTCTCATCAGCGTAGCCATCATCGCCGGAGTGCTGATGGCCACCATCAACTTCGGTTTTGCAGGAAAGGCAAGCTTCTGGCAGGTCTTCGCCGTCGTCTGGTATGGAGGCTTGCCCGGTTTGCTTAAGGTCGTTATGGGTGTAGCCGCGCTCTTTGCGGGAATGGCTCCGGAGAGCTTCAACTCGCAGAACTTTTCCGGCACCAACATCGGCTACTACCTGTCTCCTGATACCGCAAAGCCCCTTCTCAGACTCGCCACCTCACTCGACGCTGTGACCATCTGGACGTTGGTGCTCTACGCTATCGGCATCTCCATCGTCGCCGGTGTTAAGCGCTCTTCAGGCTTCGTCGCTGTCTTCGCCTGGTGGATTCTGATCGTGCTCGGCGGAGTAGGATTGGCAGCAATCTTCTAACACAGCTTCCACTCGCAAAATAAAAGGCGCATCCATCGCGGATGCGCCTTTTACTTTGTGTTCGAAAACCTTGCTATTCGGTCCAGCGCCGCATCACCAGCGTTGCATTGATGCCGCCAAACCCAAACGAATTCGATAACGCCACATCAATCGGCGCATCGATCGCCTTGTTCGGCACATAATCCAGAATGCAATCCTCACCCGGCGTATCGAGATTCGTTGTCGGCGGCAGCTTCTGGTGCATCAGCGCCAGGGCCGTAATGCCTGCTTCCAGACCGCCCGCCGCACCAAGCAGATGCCCGGTCATCGACTTCGTACTGCTCACCTTGAGCTTCCTGCTCGTCGCATGCTCGCCAAACACCAGCTCAATTGCTCGCGACTCATTGCCATCGCCCGCCGGTGTCGAGGTCGCATGTGCGTTCACATACCCAACCGCTTCGGGAGCAATTCCCGCATCCCGCAGCGCCGCCCGCATACTCCGCTGCGCACCTGCGCCCTCTGGAGCGATACCGGTCATGTGATACGCATCTGCGCTCATGCCGTAGCCAATAATCTCGCCCAAAATCTTCGCGCCGCGCTTCTTTGCAAATTCCAACTCTTCCAACACCAGCATGCCCGCGCCTTCCCCCAGCACAAAGCCATCGCGATCCTTGTCAAAGGGCCTGCTTGCCTTGGTTGGATCGTCGTTGCGCGTCGACAGCGCGCGCATGGCTGCAAAGCCGCCAATCGAAAGCTGGGTCACCGCCGCTTCCGATCCGCCCGCAATCATTACGTCTGCTTCGCCATGCTGAATCATCCGGAATGAGTCGCCAATGGAGTTGGCCGAAGTGGCGCAGGCTGTAGCCGTAGCCGAGATCGGCCCCTTCGCCCCATAGCGAATGCTCACCTGGCCCGCCGCCATATTCACAATCGAAGCCGGAATAAAGAAAGGAGAGATCTTACGCGGACCGCCAGCCAGCAGCGCCTGATGTTCGCGTTCGATAATCTCGAATCCACCGATGCCCGATCCGATAAATACACCGACGCGCTCTTCATTCTCCGGCGTAATCTTCAGTCCGGCCTGCTCCATCGCCTCATGCGTCGCGGCAATAGCCAGATGAATAAACCGGCCCATTTTGCGCGATTCTTGTTTATCGACGAACTGGAGTGGATCGAAGTTCTTGACCTCGGCGGCAAAGTTGACCCGGAAGCCCGTCGTGTCAAAGGCGGTAATCGGCCCAACTCCGCTGGCCCCTGCCAGCAGTTGGCCCCAGACCTCATCGGTTGTATTGCCGACCCCGCAGATCAGTCCGAGGCCCGTAATGACGACGCGGCGTCTCACCTCTTACTTGCCCGCCTTTGCGTTCTTCTCGATGTAATCAATTGCGTCCTTGACCGTCTTGATCTTCTCCGCATCCTCGTCGGGGATCTCCAGGTCGAAGGCCTCTTCAAACTGCATGACCAGTTCAACTACGTCGAGTGAATCTGCGCCGAGATCTTCCTGGAAGCTGGCGTTCGGCGTCACTTCGGCCTCATCGACCTGCAACTGCTCGACGATGATCTGTTTAACTTTCTCTTCCACTGCCATGTGCTGAATCTCCTCAGAGTTTTCTCAAATCTTGCGCAATTCGACCCGCTAAGTTTCTTCTGGTCCGACTCGCAGCCTACCACATTCTGCGCCGCAGCCGTGGCCTTGTGCAGAAACAAAAAACACAGCGCCCAGAATCTCCAAGTCTATCGGTCTCCACGAAGCCATGTAAAGCGCGCTGCCTGCTTAAAACAGGCTCAATCGCGCTTTGCGGGATGGCAAACGAAAATCTCCCCGCCGCTCAAGGTTTGCACAAGCGAAAGGCGTAGAATTGGCGAAACACCGGAGGCCTCTACTCTGTGACCATAACGCTCGCTCTGCTCCTCGGCATAGTCGTCGGAATCGCCATCGGCGCTATCGCCGCGACCCGCATCTCCGCCGCAAAAGCTCAAGCCGAACTGCGCCTCCGCGAACAGAGCGAAGCCACCAACCGCGCCCAGATAGCCGTCCTCCAGACTGAGCTATCGCAATCGCGCTCCGATGCAGAATCGAGAGGGCAGGCCCACACCGCCGCTCAATCGCAGCTCGCTTCGGCAACGGCCCTTATCGAAGAACGCAACCGCCAAGCCGATGCTCTCCGCTCCGAAATCGAATCCCTCCGCACCGATCTCCTGAGGTCCTCCGAAACCAATCTCCAGCAGTCCTCGCAGATCAGCCGCCTCGAAACCGAATTGCGCAGCGAGCGCCAAAGCCTCGCCGAAAAACTAGCCCTGCTCGAAACCGCAAAGCAGTCCCTCGCCAACCAGTTCCAGGCCCTCGCCGGCGAAATCCTCGATCAGAAATCCCGCAGTTTCTCCGAGGCCAATCAAAAAGAACTCGGCAATCTTCTGCAACCGTTGCGCGACCAGCTCAAAGACTTCCGTGAAAAGGTCGAGCAGACCCACGTCCAAACGCAGACAGGTGTCGGCAAGCTCGAAACCCTGGTAAGCAGCCTAAATCAGATGAATCAGCAGCTTGCCGTCGAAGCTCACAATCTCTCCACAGCCCTGCGCGGCTCAGCCAAAGCCCAGGGCGACTGGGGCGAATTCATCCTCCGCGACCTCCTGGAAAAAGCCGGCCTTCGCGAAGGCGAACAGTACCGCTTTCAGGAATCCTTCAGCGCTGAAACCACCGACGACGGTACCCGCAGCCGCGCCTCCCGCACGGACGTTATCCTCAATCTGCCCGGCAACCGCCATCTCATCGTCGACTCAAAGGTCTCGCTCAACGCCTACACCGACTACGTCAACGCCACCACCGATGATCTGCGCAAAGCCGCTCTCAAGAGTCACCTCGTCAGCGTCCGGACCCACTTCGACGGCCTCTCCAAGCGCGATTACCACAAGCTGCGCGGCATCGACTCGCCCGATTTCGTCGTCATGTTCGTCCCCATCGAGCCGGCCTTCCTGCTCGCCATGCAAGAGGGCGGCGACCTCTGGCGCGATGCCTACGAGCGCAGCGTCCTCCTCGTCGGACCCACCACGCTTCTCTTCGTCATCCGCATCATCGACAACCTTTGGCGTCAGGAGCAGCAAGCTCGCAGCGTGCAGGAGATCGTCGATCGCGGTACAAAGCTCTACGAGAAATTTGTCAACTTTGTCAGCGATCTGGAAGACGTTGGTGAAGCTCTCCGTAAAGCCGGCAAGAGCTACGACGGAGCCATGAACAAGCTCAGCACCGGCTCCGGCAACCTCGTTGGGCAAGCAGAAAAGCTGAAACGCCTCGGCCTCCCAACCGGCAAGCAGCTATCCCCGAAACTCCTCGAAAACGCCGGCCTCGACGAAGAGGACCCCATCCAGCTTTCGCTGGCCGCTGAAGCCGACAAATCCTGACTCAGCGAACAAGCGCAGGGCGGCTAACCTCTCTAGCTCTGCTGCAGCTCTGCAAACCCATCCCGCATCCGTCGCCAGGTAATCTCCAGATCCTCCGGCATCACCCGAGTCTCGCCCACCGTGGTCATGAAGTTTGTATCCCCCACCCATCGCGGTAACGCATGCAGGTGCAGATGCCCGGCCACGCCCGCGCCGGCCGCCTGTCCCAGATTTAACCCAAAGTTCATCCCATGCGGTGAATACAGCTTCGTCAACACACGCTCCGTCCGCTGCGCCAGGTCCATCATCTCGTGCGCAGTCTCCACAGGCAGCGCCGCCAGGCTCGCCTCATGCACCTTGGGAATCACCATCACGTGCCCCGACGTGTACGGATACGCGTTCAGGCAAATAAAGCAACTCTGGCCCCGCATTACCAAACCGCCCATCTTTTCCGCTTCGTCAACAGGCGTCCCATTCGCAATCGCATGATCCACCGCCGCCAGCAGATTGCAGAAAACGCAGCCTAAATCTCCCGACCACTCTTCGAGTCCTGCCGGAACTCCCGGCCGTATCGCCTTCTCGGCATTCGTTACATAGCGGTAGCGCCACGGCGTCCAAAGCAGATCCATAGCCCGGAGTATATCGGGACTATCAAAAATCTGTGCCGTACAGGACAATAGACAACCGTATGCTTTGACGGATTGACCGAAAGTGCCAGTCACATTACTCTGGCGGGAATGAAACTGCCGCCATGGCTGCTCCCAGCTCTCTTTATCCAAACCGTAGCCGGAATTGCGCTTGCCTTCCGCCCTCTATCGATACATATTTGGAAGCCAAACGGGAGCAATGGCGACAACCGCAAGTGGCTTTTATCCAGTGCCGGAGTTCTCTTATTAGTGAGTGCAGGTCTTGGCTGGTATGGCTTGTCACACACCCATATCTGGTATTGGGGATACTCTCGGATTCGTTTGCTCAATCTCTGCCTCGATTTGATCGCGCTCGCAATCCTTTGTTTCTCCGGGACTCGGACGAGATTTATCGCTTCGACCGAAACAACAGAAGAGGATTGAGTTTTTCGCAAGGATGCTTTGAATCACCCGCTCACAACCCAATGCACTACTCTGAGGAAGCTAAATCCGCACAATCTGAGACGTACACGGCTCAGTTGCACCACTTTCGCAGCACCTTATTTGAATAACCCGTTGCAAAGGCTTTCACGGCAACTGCTTGCATTGACGCAGCTAACCTGCATTGCTACACTTCAGGAGTACCCTTATGCCCGGATTCCTGCATAAGGGTCAGGCCTGCCCGCCAGCCGGCCAATCCTTCACACGTGATTTCCCGAGTAGATACACGTAGATTCCGGCCCTTCTTTCGGCAAGATTCTTCCTGCTCCACTCGCAATCGCAATCGTTAAGGATTTGCCAGGTGCAGTCATCGACGGGCACTCGCCTTCGCCCTGTGCTACTGCGCGGCGCTGGGCAATCACCGAAACAGGAGATATCGATCCTCCTGCCCTCGGCGAGCTAGGAATCGCGGAGCTGGCAGTTATGGCAGACGTCCTCAATCTTGAAACCGAGAGCAAACCCCTGAACACCGAAATGGAAACCCCTGTCCTTGAGTCCGCGGCTGAGGCTGAGTCCTCGTCGCTCGAATCCACCCACAACCCCGTTGCCGCCGAAGCTGAAACGGCTGAGACCGAAACGGTAGACGCTCACACCGTCGCTACCGCTCTGGCCAACGTGGAATCGCAATCCGCTGCTACCCCGGCAGTTGAATCCGCCCCGGCGCCGGTCGCCGAGGCCGCTCCAGCACCCGTTGCTGCAGCCGAGCCGGATCACGATCATGATTTTGACGCAGGCGACGACTTCTCCGCTCAGCTTGAAGCTTTCGAGCGCGAGCAGGCAGCAGAAGCCGCGGCCGTCGAGGCCTATGGCGACAGCATCGTCAGCGGCACCGTCATCAAGATCACTGATAAGCATGCGGTCATCGACGTGGGTCTCAAGTCCGAGGGGCTCCTGCCTATCGAGCAGGTCGTCGACCACAACGGCGAGCCCAAGTTCAAGCCCGGCGATACGATCGAAGTTGTCATCGAGCGCGAAGAGCCCGAGGGCGGCTACCTGGTCAACTTCGACAAGGCTCAGCGCCTCCGCGTGTGGGACGTCATCGAAAAGGCCGCCAACGAGAAGACCCCGGTCATCGGCACGGTAGTCAGCCGCGTTAAGGGCGGCTTGACCGTTGACATCGGCCTCAAGGCATTCCTGCCTGGCTCGCAGCTTGAGATTCGCCCCGTCCGCAACCTCGACGGCTATCTCGGCCAGCAGATCGAAGTCCGCGTCATCAAGCTCAATAAGAAGCGCGGCAACGTCGTCGTCTCCCGCAAGGAAATCCTTGAGGAAGAGCAGAACGCCAAGCGTTCCACCACTCTCGAGCACCTCGAAGAGGGCGCGGTTCTTACCGGCACCGTTAAGAACCTCACCGATTACGGCGCGTTCGTCGACCTCGGTGGCATCGATGGCCTGCTCCATATCACCGATATGAGCTGGGGCCGTCTCACCCACCCCCGCGACCTCGTCAACGTCGGCGATGAGATTCAGGTCAAGGTTCTAAAGTTCGACAAAGACAAGCAGCGCGTCTCTCTCGGCTTTAAGCAGCTCACGCCTGATCCGTGGCTCGACGCCGTTGAGCGTTACCCCGTTGGCGCACACGTCCACGGCCGCGTCCTTTCGGTGACGGATTACGGTGCGTTTGTTGAGCTTGAGCAGGGCATCGAAGGTCTCGTGCACGTCTCCGAGATGACCTGGTCTAAGCGCATGAAGCACCCGTCCAAGCTGGTCAAGCCGGGTGACGAAGTTGAGACCGTCGTTCTGAGCGTCAACCCCTCAGACCGTCGTATCTCTCTCGGCATGAAGCAGCTCCAGGAAAATCCCTGGGAAAATCTCTCTGACCGCTATCCCTCCGGCCAGATCGTCGAGGGCCGCGTTCGCAACCTCACCGACTTCGGCGCCTTCATCGAAATCGAAGATGGCATTGACGGCCTCGTCCACGTCTCCAACCTGAGCTGGACCAAGCGCGTCAAGCACCCCTCTGAAGTCCTCAAGAAGGGTGAAAAGGTCAAGGCAGTCGTTCTCGGCGTCGAGCCGGAAAACCGCCGCCTCTCGCTGGGCATCAAGCAGCTCCAGCCCGATGTGTGGGAGACCTTCTTCGCTCAGCACCGCGTCGGCGACGTCGTCCACGGCAAGGTTCTGCGCACCGCGCAGTTCGGCGCCTTCGTCGAAATCGCCGAAGGAGTCGAGGGCCTTTGCCACGTCTCCGAAGCGGTCGACGCACACGGTCAGCCGATTCACCTCGAGCAGGGCCAGGAGCATGAGTTCAAGATCATCAAGATGAACGTTGATGAGAAAAAGGTCGGCCTCAGCATCCGCGCCGTAGGCGAAGAAGCCAGCCGCGCTGAAGTCGAACACTACAAGGCTCCCTCCAGCCACTCCTCGCAGAGCAGCTCCACCACCACCCTCGGCGACCTGGTCAACTGGTCCAAGAACCGCCGCTAAGTCCGGCTGTTTCCACTCAGCACAAAGGCCACCTCGCAAGGGGTGGCCTTTTCATTTACTGCAGAATTTAAAAATGACTCAATGCTGTTTTTGCTGGCCGATCAGGAATGGAAACGAAAGTTAGGGGAAGGTTATTATTTCTGGTTATCGTGCCACTATAGTAATTGTTATGGCAGAACCGACGTTGGCGGTTATTGGAGTATATCGACCGCAAATTAGCACGGAAACATGGCAGGAACAATGGAACGTAACGGCGGATGACAATGCCACGCAAGAGCATTTTGACAAGCTAGTTCTGATCGAAGCGGTTGCGGAAGGCTTGGACGAACCCTTCGATATGGGTAAGTTCGGGCAAATGCAGGCCGAGTTTCCTGACAACCCGCGGTACATGCAGGTAGGCTACGACGAAGGGCTGCTCTCTATCGATGGAGAAACTCTCATTCAGCGCGATATGAATTGCGTGCACGGCAGCGGTCCGCTTCGATTTGCCGTTTATCTGCACCTGTACGATCCAGAACGGCCGTTGCTCTGGCAACGCGGCGAAGTTACTTGTCCGCAGGTGCAGGATATCCCGGTTCGGCTGTTATTGCTGATGCCCTACAACGCTTGTAGCTAAGGGTCTTCTCCATATATCCGGCGAGACTACTGTCGTTTTAACCATTCTTTCCCGGTCACAGACCGTATCAACCTAGCGCCAAAGGCGCGAAACTATCCCAGCCCAGGGCAACGCCCTGGGTTACAAGACCATAGAAGAACCCGAGGGCTGAAAGCCCGATCTATCCTCTAACCATGCCCCGCCACATCCTCACTGGCACCCCCGGCTCCGGCAAAACCACCATCCTCCGCCAGCTTGAGCTCGAAGGCTTCTACGTCGTCGAAGAAGCTGCCACCGATGTCATCGCTTTGGAGCAAGCCAAAGGCATCGCCGAGCCGTGGCTGCAACCAGTCTTCCTCAATCAGATCGCAGCCCTCCAATGCCAGCGCCAACTCCAGAGCTCTCGCCCAGACGAAATCCAGTTCCACGATCGGTCCGTAATCTGCACCGCCGCTCTTGCCGAATACCTTGGCTACGATCTTTCGCCATTTCTTTCCGGAGAGGTCGCCCGCGTCCTGCGCGAAAACATCTTCGACCGCCGCGTCTTTTTCCTGCGCAACCTCGGCTTCGTTCAGCCCACCGAAGCCCGCCGCATCAGCTTCGAAGAATCTCTCCGCTTCGAGCAGATTCACCAGGAAACCTACCGCCGCTACGGCTTCGAACTCATCTTCATCGAGCCCGGCGACATCGCTTCTCGCATCCAGGCAATTCTCGGTGCTCTACCTTCGTCGCGTTCCTGAATTTTCTATCTGCAATCGCATTTCGTAAAAATCACTTCCGCTCACCAGATGAGCCGCCCCGCTCCGTACAAATCTCGCCTCATACCCCAGTGACATGGATTGCAACTCATCCAACACCGATTGCGCATCGTCGCACAAGTATTGCGCATCGTCCGACGAATATTGCGCAAAGTCACACGCGGATTGCGCATCGCGCCACACCGATTGCGCACCGTTTCCGGGAGTTAGCTGGCGCGCCGCTCTCGCGCTGCCATCCACTGCGTCAGCGCTAATCCTGCCAAAACAGAACAAGCTGCAAACAGGTAGATCGGCGGATATCCGAACCCGCTGATAATCGCTCCCGCAGCTGGCCCGATCACCATCAGCGAAAAGTCCATAAATACGCCATAAGCAGCCAGCGCCGTGCCCTTATCCTGCGGCGGAATATGATGCACAGCCTCCACTCCCAGGGCAGGGAAGACCAGCGAAAAACCAAACCCTGTCAGAGCGGAACCGGCAAAGGCCAGCCCTTCCGACTTTGTTAACCACAGCAGAATCAGTCCCGCAGCCTCTGTCGCAAGGCATACCGAAGCTACAGAGAAACCGCCGACGCGGTTAATGGAATGAGCAAAAATCAGCCGCGCCAACACAAACAGCGCGCCAAAAAGAGTCAGCGCGAAAGCAGCGCCAGTCCAGCCGCGATGGGCGAAATCCAGCGTGATAAAAGTAGCCAGCACGCCAAATCCCACACTGCCCAGCGCCAGCACAAGTCCATGCGGAGCCACCTTGCCAAAGACATGATGGAAAGGCTGCTTCTCCCCATGATGCACCGGCACACGTGGCAACCGGACAGCCATTGCAAGTGGCGCAAACCCAAGCAGTACAACGATTGCGCCGATCGACCAGAACCCGAAAACCCGCTCCAACAGCACACCCAGCGGGGCGCCGATCGCCAGCGCACCGTAAGTGCAAATCCCATTCCAGGAGATAACGATAGCCGTGTGTTCTGAGCCCAATGCCAAAATGCCCCACAGCGTCGCGCCGGTTCCCACCATGCTCTCGCTCGCGCCCAGCAACAAACGGCCAACCACCAGCAGCGAAAGCCCCAGCCAGGGCAGATGCGGACAAAACGCCGCGCCCAAAGTGCACAGGCCGCTCACGCCACCTATCATCAGTCCGTTCAGGACGGTTCGCTTCGCCCCAAGCCGGTCCACCATGCGTCCTGCGTTGGGTCTGGTGATGACCGTGGCGACGTATTCGAGGCTGATGATCAGTCCCGCCAAAACGGTATTAAAGCCAAGATTCAGATGGACATACGTCGGCAGAATCGCCAACTGAACGCCGATGGCGAGATAGCAGGCAAAGGTGAAGAAAACGTAAGGGATAATGCGCGCCGAAAGTTCCCGCTGGGAATAACTTACGGCTGTGGTCGTGGCCATAACTTTCTCAAAAACCTAAGCGCAGATATGCGCAAAACCAGAGGACTTACTCAAGTATAGGATTCAATTGGCTTACCGAACGGTGCAAAGAGAGCCTAAAGACGCCATGGGACGCTATTTCGGAACTGCGCAGAGGAATAACTTCTCCGTTGTTATTCTGATAAAGCAATGGCTGGCTTTCACATCGAGAACTTTGGCTGCCGCGCCGCACGCGCTGACGGCGAAGCCATCGCCAACGGCCTGCGCAGCCGCGGATTGACAGAAAAAGCGCTCGATGAAGTCGATCTCGTCATCGTCAATTCCTGCAGCGTTACGGCTGAGGCCGATCGGGATGCTCGCGCCTTCGTCCGCAAAGCGCGGCGCATCAATCCCGAAGTGAAAGTTGTCGTGACCGGTTGCTACGCTCAGCGCGCTCCTGAGGAGGCAGCATCTATCGCCGGAGTAGACGCTGTTGTTGGGAATAGCCACAAAGCGTTCGCCGCGCAGATAGCGTTTGATCTGGTTAGTTCGGCTAAACAACAGCAGGTGCCGCTGCTTCCTGCCTCTGCATTGGTTGCGGCAAACCCGCAAACGATCTGGGTTGATGATGGTTTCGCTCATTCATGGATTGAAGAAGCGCAGATTCTGCCTGGCTTTGGTCCGGGCGCGCAGACGCGGCCCAATCTCAAGATCCAGGAGGGCTGCAGCAACCGTTGCACCTTCTGCATCATTCCCACCACGCGCGGTAACTCACGCAGCATGGGTGCGGAAAAAGTGCTGGAGCAGGTGCGCGGCTTTGTCGTTGCGGATGGCAAGGAAATGGTGCTCTCGGGTATCAATCTTGGCCGCTGGGGACGCGATCTGCCAGAGAACAGATCGTTTGCCAGTCTTGTCCGCGAGATTCTGGAGACGACAAAGCTTTCGCGTCTCAGGCTCAGCTCCATCGAGCCGATGGACTGGACGGCAGAGCTGATTGCACTGATGCGCGAGTTTGCTCACGAATCTTTCTCCGAAACCAGCCCTCGGCTGGCGCGTCATGCGCATCTGCCGCTGCAATCTGGATCGGACGCGGTGCTGCGTCGCATGCATCGCCGCTACCGGCCATGGCACTACGCACAAAAGGTTGCGGAGCTGAGCGAGGCGGCAGGTGATGAGCTTGGTCTTGGAGCGGACGTGATGGTCGGTTTTCCTGGCGAGACACATGCGGAGTTTCAAGAGAGTCACGACTTTATCGCTGCCTTGCCCTTCAGCTATTTGCACATCTTCCGGTTTTCGCCACGGCCGGGAACACGTGGCTGGGAACTGCATCGGCAATCGCCTGTCCCCGCGCAGGCGGTGCAGGAGCGACTTGCGGTGTTGCGAGCGTTGATTCGTGAAAAGTCGCATCGATTTCGCACTTCTTTTGTGGGGAAGGTGCTTCCGGCGGTCACGCTCAATGCGAATGAGAACGCGGACGCCAGTGATGGAACATCTGGTATCGCTGATAATTTTCTACCGCTGCGCATCGATCAAGTGCTGCCGCCAAACCGGATACTGCCTGTGCTTGTGCGCGGGATCGGTTCCCACGGAGAACTGCTTTGCGAGCCTGCGATGAAAGCATTTGTATGAGACGAGTACCGCGACAAAGGAGTGACAATTCATCCATTGCCCCGCGCCAGCGGCTCTACTAGAATCCTCGCCATGCGAAACCGCCGGAATTTCCCCGATCTCCGCTTTGCAGGGTTTTACAGCCTTATGGCGTGCCTGCTGCTGTTGATGACTGCACCGCTTCATGCGCAGGACTGGGCCAAGAAAAAGCTGGACGCCTCGCCACGTCATCGCGAGTGGGTCACGATTACACATGACGGACGTAAGATACAGGCCTTCGTTGTCTATCCAGAGGTGAGCCATAAGGCTCCGGTTGTGCTTGTAATCCACGAGATCTTTGGCCTGACTGACTGGGCACGCAGTATGGCGGACGATATAGCAGCGGCAGGGTACATTGCCATCGCTCCCGATCTGCTCTCTGGCATAGGACCTGGCGGCGGAGGCAGCAGCGCTTTTCCCGATCAGGACGCCGCGGTGAAAGCGGTTTCGGGCCTCGATCCAAACCAGGTGCTGGCCGATCTGGATGCGGCGGCTGACTATGCGAAGAAGCTGCCTGCCGCTAACGGCAAGCTCGCAGTCACCGGCTTCTGCTGGGGTGGCGGCAAGAGTTTTGCTTTTGCCACGCATAGACATGACATAAACGCAGCATTTGTCTTCTATGGGCCTCCGCCACCGGACGAGGCAATGAAGGCGATTACCGCGCCAGTCTATGGCTTTTACGCTGGCAACGATATGCGCATTTCGGCAACGATTCCAGCGACAACCGCAACGATGAAGACGGATGGCAAAACGTACGATCCAGTCACGTACGAGGGTGCTGGTCACGGATTCATGCGCGCAGGCGAGGCCCCCGACGCGAGCCCGGATAACAAGAAGGCCCGCGAAGAGGGTTACGCACGACTGAAGAAGTTGCTGGCAGAACTGTAGAGATCAACACAGGAAGCTGCAGTGAGGGCTCGCTCGCCATCAATAACCGATGGTGAAGCGGGCTCTTTCGTTCTGCGGCTTTTCCAGTTCGTCGACGAGAGCGATGGCGTAGTCTTCCAGCGAGATGCGGCTTGCACCGTCAGAGCCGACAATCAACTGATCCTTACCGAGGCGGAATTTACCGGTGCGCTCGCCAGGCTCAAAGAATCCGGCCGGGCTGAAGTAGGTCCAGTTGATGTCAGATTTCTTCAGCAGCGCCAGGGCTTTGTCATGGGAAACGGCGATTGGCAGCCACTGCGCCGGAATGTGACCACTGCTAATCACCGTGACGCCGGGAGCTACTTCCAGGCTGCCTGCTCCACCCACAACGATCAATCGCGGCACTTCTGCTTGTGTGACCGCATCGACGAAATGCTGGGTGACGGTAATGACCTGATCGGTATCGTCGGCTGGCGGGCCGAAGGAATCGATGACTGCATCGAAGCCTTTGATCTTTGCGGCGATTGCCTCGGCTGACGAAACGTCACCTTGGACGACGGTGAGGCTTGGTTGAGTGGCCAGTTTGGACGGTGTGCGAACGACTGCTGTGACCTGATGGCCACGGCTCAAAAGTTCGGCGAGAATGCGGCTTCCGGCTTTTCCGGTTGCGCCATAAAGCGCTACTTTCATGGAATTTTCCTTACAGGCAGAGGTTGTTAGTGCGGCTGACTCTTCTGAGGTTAAGGATGGGGAATTTCCCGAATCGATTCGGCTAGCTTCACTGCTTTTCCGGTGCGACCGTGTTGGGGCACCGCGCATCCAAGAAATGGTATACTCGGAGCGCGAGGCTGCGTCCCGAGAGGACTTAAGCCCGATCCCAGGAGGGGAATTATCGCACTCGACAAACGTTCCGCGAAACAGTTCATCCGCATTAATGAAAGAATCCGCGCTCGGGAAGTCCGTGTAATCGACGAAAACGGAGAACAGCTCGGTATTCTGGCGCCTTTTGAAGCGCTGAAGATCGCCCGTGAGCGTGGGCTTGATCTGGTGGAAGTTTCACCCAATGCTATTCCGCCCGTCTGCCGCATCCAGGATTACGGCCGCTACCTCTATGAGAAGGACAAGAGCGAAAACGCCGCCCGTAAGAAGCAGAAAGTGATCACGGTGAAGGAAGTAAAGTTCTCCGTTACGGTGGACGAACACGACTATCAGACCAAGAAGAATCAGTCGATCCGCTTCCTTACCGAAGGCGACAAGGTGAAGGCGAGCCTGCGTTTCCGCGGACGCCAGATGGCGCACCGCGAGCTTGGCTACAACATCATCAACCGCCTCATCCAGGACATCGGCGATGCCGGGTTAGTGGAGTTTATGCCGCGTATGGAAGGCACGATTCTGCACGCGATCATTGCGCCGGCCAAAAAGGATCAGAACAAGCCGAAGCAAGCGCCTCCGCAGCAGGCTGCGCCGCCTAAGGCTCCCGTTGCAAATCCGCCGCAGGCGTAGCGATTCATTCGGACAAGTCGACTGATAAGAACAAAGGGCCATCGCGATGCGATGGCCCTTTGCTTTGTGCTGGAAATCCGGCTCCGGCGTTATATGCTTGCCGCATGATCCGGATCGCTGATGTCTCTGCTGGCTGTTTTGGCCGTCGCCTTGTTCTGTTGATTGCTGGGTTTCTGGTTACAAGCGTTGCGCTGCATGCCGCCGATGAGCCGCGCTTCCCGAACAGTGAAGATTTGCGGCATATCAAGGGCATTGCCGCTCCGCTACTTTCGCCGGACGGTCAATCGGTTTTGTTTACGATGACCGACGCTACGGCGGATGGGGCGAAGTCGCATTTGTGGCTGGTTCCGGTAAATGGTGGCGCGGCGCATCAGCTCACCTACACTCCTGCCAGCGACAAGCGCGGTGAACATAGCGCCGCGTGGGCGCCGGATGGCAGCGCGATCTTTTTTCTGGCGAAGCGCGGAGAGAATACGCAGCTTTTCCGGTTGCCGCTGACGGGTGGCGAGGCTGCCCCGTACGAGCTTAAGGTTACGCCCGCAGTGGATGACTCTAAGGAACCGGGTTTCATTCCTCCTCCGAAAGCGGATGCGAAGAAGGATGATGCGAAGCCAGAGCCGGTTGCGATTGATGTGGGCAATTTTGCCTTTTCCTCGGATGGGCATTGGCTTGCGGTGATTGCGCACGATCCGGAAACAGCCGGCGAAAAGAAGGGCAAAGACGCCAAGGCCGATGCTGTGTGGGTAAATCACGAGCGGCATGGCGAGCGGCTGTATCTTGCCGCTTTAAAGGCCGATGGAACGGTAGACGGCGAGCTGAAACCTGTGTCGATTGCTCCCGATGTGCATGCGGTTTCATGGTCACCCAAGAGTGACCGCATGCTGGTGGTGACGGAGCCACCGAATGATGTGAGCGATCTCGGGCCCGCTTCAGCTGCGTGGATTGTCACTACTGCCGCCCTTGATAAACCGGTAGCGCTGAAGGGCGTGCCGCCGACGATTCGCGGCGGATTTGGATGGAGCAAGGATGGCGAGCAGGTAGTGTTCGCCGCGCAGACGCCGGAAGATGCGCCTCCGGGAGTCGAGGAGCTTTTTGCGCTGACGATTCCTTCGAACGATGCCGGGGAGGTTCAGCCGCGGCGTTTGCTGGCGGGTTTTCATGGCGGAGTCGGGTTTGGGGAATTCGTCTTTTTGCTTGGAGACAAGGTGCTTGCTCCGGTTGCCGTAGGGACGAAGATGGGCGCTGCGCGGGTAGCGCTCGATGGCAAATCTGCGCCGGATGTGCTGCCGCAAAGTGAGTCAATTGTGGCCAACCTGGGTACGAACCGAAAACAGACGGGCTGGATATGGCTGACGTCAGGTAGCACACGTGCAGAGACGCTGTGCTATGCCGAAACGCTGGGCGGCGAGTGCAAGACGCTGCCGACGCCCGAGCTGACGACGCAGCACTTCCGTAGTGTGAAATCGCAGCTTGTGACATGGAAGAGCGATGGGCTGACGATTGACGGATTGTTGTATCTTCCACCGCAGGCAACGACGCAAAAGGTTCCGCTGATTGTGGATGTACATGGTGGTCCGCTGGGCGCGTGGGAGGATCGCTACGAAGAGTGGACAGGATTTCTCGTTGGGCATGGATGGGCGATTCTGAGGCCGAATCCGCGCGGATCGAGCGCGTATGGGGTGAAGTTCGCGGCGGCCAATAAGAATGATCTTGGCGGTGGCGATTATCACGACATCATGGCGGGTGTGGATGCCGTCGTGAAGCAATATCCGATTGACCCGGACAAGCTGGCGCTGATGGGTTACAGCTATGGCGGTGAGATGGCTGCGTTTGTTGAGGGTAAGACAGATCGGTTTAAGGCCATCATCTCCGGCGCGCCGGTGATCGACCAGTTCAGCGAATACGGGACTGAGGGCGGTTCGTGGTATGACCGCTGGTACTTTGGCAAGCCGTGGGAACACATGGAAGATGCCTGGAGGCAGAGTCCGCTCGCCGGTGCAGCGAAGGCTAAGACGCCGTTTCTGTTGCTGCAGGGTGAGGCGGACAAGACTGACCCATTAGGGCAGTCGCAAGAGATGTATCGTGCCCTGCGGCAGGCTGGTGTGCCGGTGGAGATGGTGGAGTATCCGCGTGAGGATCACGGGCCGCTGGCGCGGGGAATCTTCGGTTATCCTGTGCCCGAGCCGTGGCACGGCTTTGATGGACGGCAGAGGATCGTAGAGTTTCTGGAGAAGGGTTTCGGAGAGACGCCGAAACCTTGAGTCGTGGTTATAGGCGGAATGTCCAGCGGATCTTGGCGGTGATAGATTCTGCGTCTGGTTCGAGATTGACGCCTGGGTGCGTGGTATTGCGTACCCAGGTGCGGTCCCAGATAACGTAGAAATCGTCTCCGGGCTTGAACGTCCAGCGAAAACGGGTGTTGCTGCTCAGGTCAAAAGAGACATTGTCATATTGCACGAAGGTGCTGAGTGAGAGATCGGGACTCCAGGCGAGTGTGGCTTTGAACTGCCATAGCTTCTCGACGAAATTGCCTTGCGGGGTGTGGGCGTAGTCACCATCTGCTGTAGCAGAGAGGGCTACTTTGCCGTTCCAGGGTGTCCAGCCAAAGGAGTTGGTCTGATGGAAGAGGTGTCCGTTGTAGTAGCCGCCGATGTAAGAAGAGTTAGAAAACTGCCAGGTGCGATGTGGGCTGGTCGTTAACTCCGTTCCGTAGCGCTGAAACTCGAAGGAGCCTGCCGGATAAGTCACATTGGAGGAGATCGCGAACGGCGTGGTGAGCACTTCGTGGTCAAAATAAGCCGTCAACAGGAAAGTGTCACCGGAGTTATTGGTGAGATAGAGCGGATGGAGGGTGAAGAGCTGTGACTGCAGATTACCCTGCGTATCGGTGATGCGTGAATAAGACAAAGAATAATTTGCCTGGCGGATGTAGCCGAAGGGGCCTTCAGAATTGGGACGCGGCCGGTACCAGCAATAAGCGCTGGTCTGTTGCGTCTGAGGGCGGGGCAGGAAGCTGAGCAGTGGATCGAATCCGTCGCCGTAACGGCTGGTCCCGGCGCCGCAGTTTACGAGGTCGTTAGGGTAGAGTGCCTGTGCACCCCAGGCCTCGCGGCTGCCATCGGGCACGTCACCCTGGGTGGTTGCTCCCCAACCTCCGAATTGAAGGCTGTGACGGCTTAAAAAGCTCGATGTGTTCCAGACAGCATCGGCACCGGCGAGTGTATTGGATAGCAGGGCTTCCGGGTCGCCGTGGGTGACGATAGTGCCGACGCGAAGATGGCGATCCACGTCGTAAGCGATGCGGCTGGCGAAGAGATTTGTGCCGTTCACCTCGGCAGAAGGCAAGCCAAGGTAGCTTACGACAGCATCGGGAACCCAGGCGGTGCGTGTCTGTGCGTCGAGCATCGCCAGGCTCCACGGGCCGACGTGGCCGTTAAGTTTGAATCCGCCATTGATGGGGATGTCGTAGCCGTCGAGCAGGCCGACGTTGCGCGAGAAGAACGGGACGAAGCTGCTGGAGAGCCCGAGGCCGAAGTCGTATTGATTCGCGCCTTCAAGAAAGAAAGCGCGCTTCTCGGGGAAATAGAGCGGCCAAGGGGTAATGTTGATCTGGCGGGAGTCGACTTCTGTCTCGGCGAAGTCGGTATTGACGGTGGCGATTGCAGCTAGTTGCGGAGTGATACGCCAGGTTAACTCGCCTCCGCCTGTGCCAGTCCAATTGCGGTATTCGGGCACGTTGTTGCGCGTCATGATGCCGCGTGTATAGGGGGCGAATTCGATGCCGTGGCCCTGCTTGAGTGGAGTGTCGAACTCCATTTCACCAGCGCGGCGCATATCCCATAGGTTGGCATCGAGTGTTGGTGAGGCCCAGCGCAGCTCGGTCTGATCACGCACAATAGAGCGGTCGAACTGCAATCCCCATAGTGCATTACCGCCGACAAAGTTCAGCGTCTGCGCCGGAATCCATATCTCAGCGGTCCATCCGTCGGCAGTACGTGCGGTGTGCGCATTCCAGATGCCGTCCCAATCAGTTGAGAAATTTCCAGGCCCTGCGATTAAACCGTCAAGACGGCCGCCGGCTGCGTTGATCTGAAAGTAGTAGCCTGTGCGCCGGTCATGAAATGTGTCGAGCAGAATCGAAACCGTATCGTCGCCGCTCTGGTCTGCATCTTGCGCTAACGTATGGACATCGATGTCTTTCGGATTTGGATCGTGACATTCGAAGCCAAAGATAAGTGCATCGCGATAGATCAGCACACGCACGGTTGTCTTGTAGGGAGTGGGTTGCAGCGGATGAGGTGACTGCTGCACCAGTTCGACCGGGTCGGCGGACTGCCAGTCGGGCTCGTTGAGCTTGCCGTCGATGTCAATTGGGCCTTGGGCTGCGCGGACATGGACCCGCGGCCTGGAATCGGAAGGCGATGCCGGTAGCACATGTCCCTGGCTCTGGGCAAAGCAGGAAGCCGTCGCGATGCTGCATAGCAGGAGCCAGAAGCCGATGCATAGTGAATCGGCGGCACGCGTTACACGGACATTCTTCGGGCGCGGGGGAATGCGAAACATTCGAACGGACGGTCTCTTTTGGGGCTTCGCCCCGGCTGCAAGCTAAAAATCGACTGAATTTGAAATACGCAGGAAACTCATGGTCAATGGTACTTGCTTCTCTGGTCTCCATCGAAGCGAATTTGCAAACAAACACAAAGTCTTTGGATGTGCCGAAAGCAAAGCACCCAACTTGCTGCCCTCACCGCTCAACTTCTAGCTCGGAACTTTTGTGTGGGCTGACGAAACAAGTTATGACAAGACATCAAGCTCGAGTCTTTCGATTGAGTTGTTCCGCAGAGGAACGAGATTTATTTTGAATCTAACTCTACATCACACTATGTACAAGGTTTAAGTCCATGCCTAATTCGAGTTATTGTTCAAATCGCCAATGGAAATGGTTACCTGAAAACTAACTCAGAATTTCAAACGGATGATTTTTGCAAGGTTTTAGTCGATCCAGTGCAGGTGAGGAAGAGGCCCATCTTTGGCAGGGGGGACCGGGACGGCGATGAATCCTTCGCGCCAGTAGCCGCCTTCGTGCCGAGGCGGCTGGCCGACGATGCGAGTGCCCAAGTGGCTGCGCTGTTCGAGGGCCAGTCCGGGCAGGCCACCGACGATCGCCTGGATCTGGTCGTGATTAGGCGGCAGGCTGGCGGTGATTGGAATCAGGGATGTAAGCGCTGCCCATGCCGTGGCCAAATCACTCACCCGGCACCGGCGTTTTGACGGTAATGGCAAGATGCCCAGCGATTTCCAGGCGGCGTGAGGGTAGCTCTCGACGAGGATCTTTTGCGGAATCGAGTCTGATGGGGTGTCGCGCGTTGCCAGTCGGCGCCAGCCCAGCCGCTCCAGGGCGTCGTAAAGAGCCAGGCAATATGAGACAAACCGTTCGTAGGTGCCAGGGAGGACGGTTCCAGGCAGACCGGTTTTGGCGGCTGTATTGAGTTCGCGTTCTGAGGCGCGGCAATGCTCGTGACCGTTGTCCTCGGCTTTCCACGCCTGCGGTCCGTCGAGCATAAGAATGCCCGCGTTGCGCTCGACACTCAGGGAGTTGAGCCGGATGGCCAATTCAACGACCGGCGGCGCTTCACGGCTCTGCCACGGGATGATGTCGCACTGGATGAGCGCGCCTTTCTGCTCGAGAACGACGACTCCCAGATCGGACCAACTGCGGCAGGCGAGATCAACGGACAGGACAGCCATGGAAACACCGTAGCTCCAATCGAAGTTGGAAGCGAGGGAAATGGCATGAAAACCGAGGCTGGGGTATACTAGGAAAGTCCATTTTGCGCCCAGGGATTACTGTTCCCGAAGTGGCACAAATGGAAGCAGTTAAGAAAATCTTCGGCGCGCCCTTCACGGGCAAATCGCTGAAAATTAAGAGAACATCATGCCCAAACTGAAGACACATTCGGGCGCGTCCAAGCGCTTTTCGAAGACTGGCACCGGCAAGATCAAGCGTGGCCAGACGAAGACGCGCCACATCCTGACCTCGAAGCTCCCCAAGACCAAGCGCAAGCTGGGCAGAATCCTGCTGGTTTCGGAAGCCGATGAGGCCAAGGTAGCCCGGATGATCCCGTACGCCTGATCCTGACCTGATCGACGTGATTGTCGAGTTAGGTTCGGATCGATGAAAGCCTGAAAAGTGATCCTGGCAGAATGTGCCGGGTGAGCTCGGGTCGACGCTAAATGCGTTGCGCGGCCCCGGAAAGCAGCAAAAACAGCTTCCAGAATTCAGGCTCGATAAGCGAGTGAAGAGGTTCCAAGCGCTGATTGCGCCTCCTGCCTCCAGCCGCCAGACAGAACGCAACCGGAAACGGCAAGACCGGACCGGGAAAGAAAGGAACAAACACCATGCCTCGCGTAAAACGTGGCACAAAGCGGTCAGACCGCCGTAAAAAGATTCTCAAGCGCGCAAGCGGCTACTTCCTCACAAAATCGAAGCTGTATCAGGCAGCGCAGGAAGCCGTCGAACGCGGACTTAAGTTCGCCTACACCGGCCGCCGCCAGAAGAAACGCCAGTTCCGCTCGCTCTGGATTGTGCGTATCTCGGCAGCGGCTAAGCTGAACGGCATCAGCTATTCGCAGCTCATCAACGGTCTGAAGAAGGCCGGTATCGAGCTGGACCGCAAGATCCTCGCCGATATCGCGGTGCAGGATGCGGCAGGCTTTACCCGCCTGGTCGAACAGGCCAAGGCGGCGCTCGAAGCGGAGAAAAAGGCAGCTTAACTCTCAACTTCGATCAACCCTCCAACGGCCCGGTGAAAGTCTCCGGGCCGTTTCTATTTCACCGGACCTGGTCATTTATCCTGCTCTTTACGCATTCGCACTGAGATGACGCAATCTGATCCTCAAGACCTGAATCTATATTTTGCCGAGCTGGAGCAAGAGGCGCGGCAGGCTGCTTCGGCGCTTTCAACTCCCGAGGCAGTCGAAGAGTTTCGCCTGGTGTGGCTGGGGCGCAAGCAAGGCAAGCTCAAGCAGCTTTCCGATTCGCTGCTGAAGTCGGCTGCGCCCGAGGCGCGCCGCGAGATTGGCCAGCGATTTAACGCGTTGAAGTCGGTGGTGGAGTCGCTGCTGGAGGATGCCGCAGGAGCCGGTCCAAGCGACTCGGCATTGGCGGCTGAGGCTATCGACATTACGCTGCCGAGCACACGGGGCTTGCTAGGCGCCGAGCATCCGATTACGCGCACCATGAACGAGATTGTGCAGGTGTTTGCTGCACTCGGTTACTCGGTGGGGGTGGGGCCTGAGGTTGAGACTGATTTTTACAATTTCGAGAGCATGAATTTTCCGCCGGGGCATCCGGCACGCGATACGCAGGACACGCTGGTAATTGCAAACCAGGAGCGCCGTCCATTGCGCGACCGCTTACTGCTGCGCACGCATACCTCGCCGGTGCAGATGCGGACGATGGAGCAGCAGCCGCCGCCATTGCGCATTGTCATCCCCGGCAAAGTGCACCGCAATGAGGCCGACGATGCGACCCACTCCTCGACCTTCCATCAGGTCGAGGGTCTGTGCGTTGACACCAACATCACTTTCAGCGATCTGAAGGGAACACTGGATCACGCCATGAAGGCGCTCTTCGGTTCCAGCGTAAAGACCCGCTTCTTCCCATCGTTCTTTCCCTTTACGGAGCCTTCAGCCGACGTCCAGATAAGCTGCATTTTTTGCGGTGGTAAGGGATGCCGCAGATGCAAGCAGTCCGGATGGATTGAGCTGCTTGGCTGCGGAATGGTTGACCCTGCTGTTTTCGCTTTCGCCGCAGAAAAGCAGCCGGGCTACGACCCGAAAAAGATATCCGGCTTCGCCTTTGGAATGGGTGTCGAACGCATTGCGATGATGAAGTACGGCGTCAGCGACATCGGTCAATTTTTCTCTGGCGATATGCGCTTCCTGGAGCAATTCGCATGAAAATTCTCAGTAACTGGCTCCGCGCGTATCTCCCAAATCTCATCGTTGATGACCGTCAGCTCGCCGAAGATCTGACCCTGCGCGGGATTGCTGTTGAAGGCATCTTCGATCTTGGCGCAGGCAACGGTTCGCTCTTTGAGATGGACATCACGACCAACCGCGTCGATGCGATGAATCATTACGGAGTCGCACGAGAGGTTGCGACGATTTATGGGCTGGAGCTGGCGCCGATTCAGGTGGTTTTGCCAGCGGCGAAGTCTTCGCAAAAAGCGTTCTCTGTCCAGATTGAAGCGCAGGATGCCTGTGGCCGATTCACCGCTCGCGTGCTGCGAGGCGTGACGATTGCAGCGGGTGCAGCTGCGGGTCCGTTGTCGAAGGAAGTTGTGCGGTATTTCAATCTGCTTGAACAAAAACAGATTTTGAACGCCGTGGATGCGACGAATTATGCGTGGCTGGCGATGGGGCAGCCGACGCATGCCTTCGATCTCGATAAGCTCGAGGGCGGCATCGTTGTGCGGCGCGCGCGCAAAGGAGAGAAGCTGCGGACGCTGGACGGCGTGGAACGGCAGCTTGATCCAGAAGATTTGATTGTGGCCGACCATGCCAAGCCGCTGGCGCTAGCTGGTGTGATGGGTGGATGGGACTCGATGATCACGCCGGAGACGAAAAACATTCTCGTCGAAGCGGCGTGGTTCGACCCAGTGGCGGTGCGCCGCACTGCGCGTCGTCATGGGCTGCACACGGATGCTTCGCATCGCTTTGAGCGCGGAGCAGATTTTAATGCTGCACCGGTGGCTTCGGCGATCGTGAGCGCCATCATTCTTGAGAGTGGCGGGCACATTGAGGGCGATCTCGTGGATGTGACTGTGGCGGCGTTGCAGGCGCGAACGGCTACGCGGAAATCGGTCTCACTGGCGTTGAGCGAGGTACACCGACATCTCGGCACGACGATCGATGCGGAGGGGATTTCGGCTTCGACGGTTGAAGGCTTTCTCTCTGCGCTTGGATGCGCGCTTGTGTCCGATGCAGCAGGTAACTCAGCGAGTTGGCAGGTGACACTGCCGAGCTGGCGGCTTGATCTGGAGCGCGAAATCGATCTGATCGAAGAGGTCGCGCGCGTTTACGGTTATAACCGCTTTGCGAATACACTCCCTGCGTTTGCGGGCGCGATCCGGGCGTTGCCAAACGTGGCTGCAGAGTCTGTGATCAGGCGCAAGCTGCTGGCAAGCGGATTTTACGAGGCAATTTCGAGCACCTTCTGCTCCGCACAGGATGCTGCGCTGACTGCGCCTCAGCCGGGGTTGGCGGTGCCCGTGGGCAATCCGTTGAGTGAAGAGGCGGGCATGATGCGGCCATCGCTGGTGCTGGGCATGCTGCACATGGTCGCCGGCAATCTGCATCGCGATGTGGAAGATGTGCGTCTCTTCGAGATTGGAACGGTCTTTTCCGGCACGACCGAGCGGGTGGAGGAGCGCCCTGCGCTGAGTTTTGGGGCAGCAGGCGCTGCTCCGCAGGCTGGACCGATGCAGCCGGGTCGCTCGCTCGATTTTTACGACGTGAAGGGCCTGGTGGAGCTGATTCTTGCGTCATTCCGGACCAAATCCGTAATTTTCGATACGTTCCCGGCTGAGGTTGGGATTACGCCGGCATGGCTGCATCCTTACCGCTCAGCGCGGGTTTCAGCGGATGGACTGACAGCGGGATGGTTTGGGCAGATTCATCCCAAGCTAGCGGCGGAGCGAAAGCTGAAGGCAACGGTCTTTGCTGGAGAGATTTATCTCGATCGCCTGTTTGCATTACCTGTGGCAAAACCTGCGGTGCGCGAGCTCTCGCGGTTCCAGCCTGTGCGGCGCGACTTCTCGTTCCGGGTGCCGTCCAAGCTGGGGTGGTCACAGATTGATGAATCTCTGGCGGCGCTTGCAACCAAAACGATCCCGGAACTCATCGATTGGCGAGTACGCGAAATCCGGCAGGAGCCGGGAGTTGCGGACGAATATGCACTGTTGCTGGGAGCAACTTTCCAGGCGCAGGACCGTACTTTGCGTGATCAGGAGCTTCAATCGTGGTCGGCGCAAGTTGTTGATACTGTTTCCGCTCTCGGGGCGCGATTGCGCTCGTGACCGGTTTTCCACGTTGAACCGTCTTATACTCCCCAGCAGGGCCAGCAGAAGGCGGGCCGCAGGAGAAACGCCATGGAGGCCCATTTGGATCAGCAGGAATCGATGTTTGCAGAACCAGCAGAGCTAGAGTCGCAGGAATACGTGGAGAGTTTTCTGGGACAGGATCAGATCTCCGAGCCGGAGCCGATTCTGGATGAGGACAGCGAAGCTCTCTTTGCGGGCAGTGAACAGGATGCCGATAGCGGCTACTCTGCCGTAGCAGCGAAGCCGGTTGAGGGTGAAGCGGTAGCCACCGAAGCGTTCGAGGCGGCCTCTATGCCGGAAACGAAGACAGTAGAGCCACCGTCTGCCGCAGAGGCGAAACATTCTGAGGAGCTGACGCCATTGAGCGCCGATGATTTTTCCGCTCTCGAAGAGCGTATCCTGAGAGCCGTGAAACTGGTGCAGACCGAGCGCGAGGCGCGCATCGCTGCGGAAGATCGCGCGGCACAGCTTCAATCCCAGGTTGATGCACAAAACCCGGCAATTGAACGATTGCAAAGCGATATTGAACTTCTCAGGCTGGAGCGCGAGCAGGTGCGCCAGCGTGTGGAACGGCTGCTTGCACAGCTTGATGCGTTAGAGCTTTAGTGAGGCTCCATGTCTCAAACGAAGTCCGGTAGTGACGGCAGTTCGACCCCCGACTCATCGTTCGTGTCGGTCGATATCTACGATCAGACGTACCATCTTTCCGGTCCAGATCCGGCGCAGATCCAGCGCCTGGCCGCTCGTGTGGATACCTGCATGCGCTCGGTGGCTTCGGCGAGCCGGACGGCGGATTCGCTTCGAGTGGCCGTACTGACGGCGCTGAATTTTGCTGACGAGGCGGCACGCGCTGAAGAGCAGCTGCAACAACTTGGCGCGACGCGCGAAGCTGCGGAATCCGCGGAATTGCACTCGCGTGCAGTGCGCCTGCGCGGGCTTCTGGATACCGTTCTGGATCAACCCAGCGAGCCGGCGTCGTAAGTCAGTTGGTGTACTGGAGAACGCGCTCTGATCGATGTGCGCTATCGGCTGTGCAGCGAAGCAGAGCTGCAGAATGACTCAAACCAGCGGCTTATGTAGACCTGTGCGTGTCCTTCGCCGCAGAAATGCAGCGCTCCGGACATGCCTGCTTCCTGTGTGTCCCATTTGATGACGGCGAGCTTGGTGTCACCGCAGTGAATCACGAACCATCGGACCGGGGCCGAACTTTCCAGTCCGCAGATTTCGCACTTATAGATATTGCCGATCAAGAGACCTCCAGAAGAGTTGGGAGACGATACAGAACTGGTCAGCCCAATTGTAACGGTAGATCGTTCAGTTCACCCAACGGCGCAAAGAACATCATCAAGGCGAAAATCGAAGACATTTCCGCGACGATGAGGAAAAACGAAGCCCGGCCAATGCGGCCGGGCTTCGTTGTGGAAGCAGTTGAGTTATCGCTATCGAACGACAGTGAAGGTCAGCGTAGCGGTGTGAGAGACGCTTCCACTGGTCGCCTTGATGGTGATGGTGGAGGTTCCCGTCGGTGCCGTGCGAGAAACGGTCAAGGTGAAGTCGGAAGTTCCCGAACCGGGGGCGGCGATTGTGCTGGGGCTAAAGCTGCCTGTGACTCCGGATGGAATACCCGTGGCCGACAATGTCACTGCTCCGCTGAAGCCACCGGAGACTGTTGTAGTTACAACTGCGTAACCGCTTTGCCCTCGCGCCAGCGAACCAGAGGTTGGAGAGACCGAGACGGCGAAGCTACCACTGCCAGACGTGGTTACTGTGAGGTTGATCGTTGTGGTCTGCGTGACACCGCCGCCTGTTCCGGTAATCGTGATCGGATAGGTGCCCGCAGCAACGGTAGATGCTACGGCCAGCGTGACTCCAGATGAACCTGATCCAGGCGCGGCAATCGGGTTTGTCCCAAACGTGACGGTCACGCCGGAAGGCTGTCCGCTGGCAGAGAGCGTGATTGCTGAGTTGAAACCACTAATTGCCGTGGTCGAGATCGACGAGCTTCCAGAGTTTCCCTGCTGAACCGAAACCGCCGAAGGTGAGGCGGAGATCGAGAAGGTTGGGGTGGTTGAGGTGCTGCCCGCCAAGGCGTTAATCAGGTTCACGCCATTTGGGCTGCCCCAGCCTGTGACAAGGTCATATCCAGTCACCGCGGAATAGCTGCCTGAGGTGCCGCTTGTTATGTCGTGGAAATTTGTCGCGTAGCTCGATGTTATGTTTTGCGCGTAGACGGTCGGGTTGATGAACTGGAGAGGCGCCTCGCCATTATTGGCCAGCTGTTGATTGGCCAACGCAATGTAGGCCGCCCACATGGGCGCGGCAAAGCTGGTGCCACCGTATTCATTGGCCGTGCAGGTTGTTTGGTCTGCGCAGACATAAAAGGTGAAATTAGCATTAGCCGCAACATCGGGACCGTTGCGGTAGGTAGTCGACCCTTTATTGGTGGAGTTGATTACACCAGAAAGCTTCTGCCATGAGGGAATAGCGATCTTGTCCGGGGAGATGCCACCGCCTGAGTCGGCCCAGGCTGTTTCTGACTTCCACGCGCCGCCGGCGCTCGCGGTAACGAGGTCGGTTCCGCCGACCGAGACGACATTCGCGTCGTCGGCTGGCCATGCTTCGTTCCTTGAAGACCAGGTAGAGCTATCCCCTGACGCGGCAAAGAAGTTCTGTCCCTGCGAAGACATCTTTTCAAAATAAGGATCGAGAGTGCTGGCATCAGCAGGGGTCCATCCCCATGAGCAGCCAATCGTGGTGGGGAGTGGGCTGTGTGTGGTCATGGCGCTGATGATTGCAGTGTCCGTCGAGCCGACATACATCGTCAGACTGGCGAGGCCTGGCGCCATACCGAGCGCCTGCGTCATGTCCAGTGTTTGCTCGGTGTCATCGCAGTTGCCTCCTGCGCGACTGTATACGCATGAAGCGCTGGTGCCATCGACGGAGAGAATCGTGATCGGCACGGAATTGGTCTGGCTGACGTTGGCGTAATAGGTATTCAGATCGCTCAAATCAGTACCTAAGTACTCAAAGAGGCCGAGGTTTTGTCCGGCGCCATTTAACGCTGAGCCGCCATAGTAGGCTGCGCGCATATCGCTGCCGAGGAAAGACGCTGACGGTCCTGAGCCTGTGGTTGCGTGCTTTACTACTGCATCGGGGCTGATACCGCGGGCGGCGGCATAGTCGCTCTTCTTGACATACATCGGGTGAGGGATCGAGTAGTTGTCGAGCCCCGAGATATGCCACAGGCTGAAGGATAGCGTTGTAGTTGGCTCGCGGTCCGGTGCGTAGAATGTGCGGTTCTCTGTCGGATGCTGGTAGGTTCGCATCACGACATGGAAGGCTTTTTCGACGGCAGAGACGGGACCTTTGACCTGAATATCCATGCCATCACGCGAGCCGCCGACGATAGAGAATCCGTTCGCTTTGAGATAGGCCGTTGCCGCGTTGTAGTCAGCTTCGGTTGGGCCGTATTTTGTGGTGAATTCAGTGGGCGTGATGAACTTGCGGTAATCTGGGCTGGCTGGGTTAGACAGCTCGCTTAAAAACTGTTTCAGGCTTGTCTCATCACGCAGAGGCAACACGACGTCGAGTTGCATCACCTGCTCGGAGGGCAGCCTACCGATTATTCGGGCAGTGCCATTTTGCGCAGCCTCCCGCACATGGTGGGTTCTAAATGTCTGCGATTGGGCTACGGGATTAAAGAGACAAGCGAGTACAGCAAAGAGGGGTAAGAGCTGACCGACTCTCCGATTCATGGTTTCTCCTGGGTTCGGGAACTGTGAATTGGCTTCAAGAGAATTGCACGGCGTTTTGGTTCTAGGCACGCTATCACTCCTGCACGTGATCGGCAAGAAAAAGATTGAGTATTCCACAGCACAGCAAATTGCGCAGAACCAATTTGACGCAGGAAAGAGGGACGATTTCTAAGACGAGGTCCTCTGCGAGGCTATGCTCAGAAATGAATGACAGCAGAGCGTGGTTCTGAAATTTAAGGGGAAATAAACGGAAAAGAAGTTGGACTGGGTGAATCTATATCGTGAGCGGAACCCTGTAGCGCGACCATGTTCAGATGAATAGTTTGTTCTTAATCCTCTGCTGGCGCATACCGATCGCAAAAGGAGAACTGCACCATGCCATTACCGACAGATGAGAAGCTGCTCGCACTTGCTAACGACCTACTTCAACAATTCGATCAGTTATTCGGGCTGAATCCGGGGTTTCGTGCGGCGCACGCCAAAGGGATTATGTTGCGCGGGGTATTTACTCCCGCTCCGAATGCAGCCAGTCTTTCGCGTGCCCCGCATTTCATTCGCGAGTCCACGCCGGTTTCACTGCGCTTCTCTAACTCTACGGGTGTTCCTGTGATTCCGGACAATGACCCGAACGCGGATCCCCGTGGCATGGCGGTGCGTTTTCATCTTGCCGAGCGCGTACACACAGATATCGTCAGCCATTCGGTCGATGGCTTTCCGACGCATACGGGCCAGGAGTTTCTGGAGTTTCTGAAGGCGGTCGCAGCGACCAAGGCAGATTCGCCACATCCGACACCGGTCGAGGCGTTTCTCGGGACGCATCCTGCGGCTTTGGCGTTCGTGCAGACACCAAAGCCGGCTCCCTCCAGCTTTGCGCGTGAGACATATTACGGTGTGACAGCGACGCGCTTTATTACGCGCGAAGGCACTGCTAGATACGGCCGTTATCGTCTATTGCCAGATGCAGGAAACGATCATCTCACCGCGGATGAGGTTGCGAAGAAAGATGCGAATTATCTTCATGACGAGATTGTTTCCCGCGTTGCTGCCGGACCGGTGAAATTCAAGATTGTGGCGCAGCTTGCGAATGAGGGTGACGAGGTGAATGACGCCACCATTCACTGGCCGGAAGACCGTGAGATCTTCACTATTGGAGATCTCGTGCTTACGCATCCGGTTGAGGACAATCAGGCCGAGCAGAAACACGTGATCTTCGATCCGATCCCGCGTGTCGATGGCATTGAGCCCTCCGACGATCCGCTGCTTGAGCTACGGGCCGCGATCTATCTGCTAAGCGGACGCCGCCGCAGGTCAGCTTAGCAATGGCCGTTAAAAGTTTCAGCCGGGTGGACTCTGGCGCGCCCGGCTGATACAAGCCAGTTTCAAAGCAAACCTGCCACGGCGATGTATCGTATCGGTATGTTGAAAAATCTCTGCTGTGCCCCCAGCTCCATTGCCTTGCGTGCCGCCGTTCTGCTCGCTTGCGTTTCTCTGCCTGCCCTCACTATTTCCGCGAACGCGCAGAACGATAAGCCAGCAGCGGAAAAGAGCGAGAAGGAAAAATCCGATCAGGCCGCCAAGCCCGGCGAGAAGATGCCTCCATTGCCTGCCGATGCACACACAGAGCAAACCGCACAAGTGAACGGTAAGACGCTCAAGTACACGGTCACAGTTGGAACGCTGCCCGTGTATGACAAAGACGGTAAAGAGAGTGGCCAGGTTGTATTCACATCGTATGTTGTCGATGGTCCCAACCGGCCAGTGACATTCGCTTTCAACGGCGGTCCTGGAGCCTCTTCGGTGTACCTCAACTTTGGCGCCATCGGGCCCAAGGTTCTTAACGTCGGCAACGAAGGGGACAGCCCTTCCGATCCTGCGATGCTTCACGATAATCCTGGCACGTGGCTCGACTTTACCGACCTTGTATTTATTGATCCAATTGGTACGGGATTCAGCCGTTCGCTGGTGTCAATGGATGAGACCAAGAAGCAGTTTTACTCCACCGAGCCGGATATTGAATATCTCTCTCGCGTTGTCTACGACTGGCTGGTGAAGAACAATCGCCTGAGTTCGCGCAAGTACCTTGTGGGCGAGAGCTATGGAGGATTCCGAGGGCCGCGTATCACGTATTTCCTGCAATCGCAGTTGGGAGTTGCGATGAACGGTGTGGTGCTGGTTTCGCCTTACCTGAACCCGACGATCGATCAGAATGGCGATCTTTCTCCTATTCCGTGGATGGTTACACTGCCTTCGATTACTGCGGCCAATCTTGAGCGTCAGCATAAGCTGACTCCAGAAGCGATGAAAGACGTTCTGGCCTACACGTTTGGCGAATATGCGACTGATCTGCTCAAGGGCAATAACGATCCGGAAGCGACTCCACGATTGATTAGGAAGGTTACAGAGATGACTGGACTCGATCCCGAGTTTGTGAAGTATTCGGGAGGGCGGCTCGAAACCGGAGCCTATCTTCGCGAAGCGCATCGAGAGCAGGGTAAGTTAGGTTCTGTGTATGACTCGAACGTGACTGCGTTTGATCCTTTTCCGTTCTCGCCAGACCAGCGTGCTAATGATCCTATCTTGGCGAGCATTATTGCTCCGACGACGACGGCGATGGTCAACTTTGTGACGCAGACCGTTGGCTGGAAGGTCGACGCGCGTTACAACGCTCTCAGTTATGAAGTAAACAACGAATGGAACCGCGATCAAGAGCTGCGAAGCGGATCGACGGAACAGCTTCGGGAGGCTGTCGCTGCAGACCCCAAACTGCGCGTGCTCATTGTTCATGGATGGAATGATCTTTCCTGCCCGTTTATGGGATCAATCCTCACGGTGAATCAGATGCCGATCATGGGTGATCCAAGCCGTGTGGCTGTGAAGGAATATCCTGGTGGACATATGTTCTATACCCGGCAGTCGAGCCGAGAGGCGCTACATAGCGATGTCCAGGCGATGTTTGCCGCACATTGAGTGTAATTTTCGTTGACTGGTCTGCTGCCTTCAGGTAGCGTTCCGCTGTAACAAAATTGTTGAGCAGCCCCGGCGCAAAGAACGGTCTGCGAGTGCCAAGTCTCACGGCCGGGGCGCAGCGGAAAGCAGGCACACCATGACCCTTTGCAGCAAGTGCGGTACTCAGGTTCTCGACGGAACGACTTTTTGCCCTCAATGCGGAGCGCCTATCGCGGCAGCGCCTCCACAACAGCCGCCGTACCCGCCTTCGCAATATCCTCCACAACAGCCTTACCAGGGGCAACCCTATGGCGGCCAGCAACCATACGGTGGACAACAGCCTCCTTATGGTGCGCCGCAGGGATACGTTCCGCCTCAGCAGCCCTATGGATATCCACCACAGCCTGCTGCTTCGGGATTGCAGGAGAATGTCGCAGGGATGCTTTGCTACCTGCTTGGATGGCTCACGGGAATTATCTTCCTGCTGATCGACAAGCGGCCTTTTGTGCGCTTCCATGCTGCGCAGTCGATCGTGGTGTTTGGCAGTTTGTTTGTGCTGCGCATCATTCTCACTTTCTTCTGGATTGGCTCGTATCATTACGGATTCTTCGGCATCCATATGCTGATCTCATTTGCGGTCGGAATCCTGACACTGGCTGCATGGGTGATGTTGATGGTCTTCGCTTATCAGGGCAAGCGTTATGAGGTGCCGTTGGCCGCAGGTCTCGCGAAGTCTCTCGCCGGTTCGGTTTAAGCGACTGAGACGATAGCTTGTGTTTGAGGGGCTGCCATGCGCGGTCCCTCACATTCATCTCGAATTAGTAACAGACAGCGATAACTTATATTGAGCCGCGCTTCTATCTGTGGTGCGGATTGCCCCGTCAGTATTCGCGCTCTACTCATCGCCACGCAGGCTGTCCATTTTGGCAGGCGAGACCCACTCTGAGAGTTAGATCTCATGTTAGAGTAGAGGCACTGTTCTGGAGCTATGATGACTCGAATCTCTGCCTGCCATGCAACCCTGGTTTCCGTGTGCCTTGCTACAGTGTTTAATGTTGCTTTTGCCCAGTCCAATTCCAGCGCGGGAGTTACAGATTTGCCTGCGTTGTCTTCAGCTCAAGCGCCTTCTTCATCGAAAGCGGAAAAGCTTTATAGCAAAGCGGTGAAGGATCTGAGCAGCGGTAATTACCAGGCCGCGCTGTCGGGCTTTCAGAAAGCGGATCAGGAAGACGGCGGGCACTGTGTTGCCTGCGAGTTTGAGGCTTACAAAACAGCGATGCACCTGGAGGACTATGCAGCGGCGCGTGAGCAGACAGCACTTCTGCTGAATCACGCAAGCGGTCCAGAGCAACAGGCAGAGGCGCACTATCTTGCCGGAGAAGCATGCCTTTCCGAGGGAGGCTATCGCATCTTTGAGGCGCCCTTTCAGCAAGCCGATAGTGAATTCCAGGCGGCGTTGAAGATACAGCCAGATAACCACGCCTGCGTTTTTCAGGATGGTGTGGCACTGGCTCATCTGCATCGCTATGCAGATGCGAAAGCGAGATTCGATGAGTACATGAAGGCAGTTCCCAACAGTGGAGCGCAGTACGCGCGGGCGCAGTTGTTTTCAGCGCAGCCAGAACTGGCGCGCAAGCGTGTTGCTCCGGATTTTCGGGTTACCGGGCTCGATGGCAAGCCGATCTCCCTCGACAGCATGATCGGCAAAGTTGTGCTGCTTGATTTCTGGGCTACGTGGTGCGGCCCGTGCAGGCAGGCATTGCCGAAGATGAAGGAGATTGCAAAGGAATTTGAGGGTGAGCCGCTTGTGATCGTCAGCATCAGCCTCGATGCGGATGAAGGAGAGTGGAAGAGCTTTATTACAAAGAACGGTATGACCTGGGCGCAGTATCGGGATGGCGGTTTTGATGGAGAGCTCGCAAGCCGATTTCATGTGAATGCGATTCCGACCACATTCACTATCGATGCGCAGGGATTCTTACAGGATCAACAGGTGGGCAGCGGAGAGATCGAGGCGAAGCTTAAAGAACTGATCGATAAGGCGAAGCAAGATTCGAAAGGAAAGACGCTGGCAGACGCGCGGAATTGAAAGTGCGCCAGATGTTGTGAAGAGATGACTGAGATACTGGCATCTCCAGATCGGTGCACAAACGCGGCGAAACCAATTGCTGTCGGCAGACATCCTATGCAGATCGCGCGGAATTGACTCCAAGGCGGAATCAGAAAGATGGTTTTTCGTCAAGTCTCAGACGACCGGATAAATTGAGCCTTTCGAGACTTGCCAAGATTTGGCAGATGCCCTAGCATCCACCTAGAGACCGGCCTGCAAAGCAGGTGAGTTGGTTAACGCTGGTTGAACCAACATTCATTGAACAGGGGCTCGACTCGAAAAATCGGTTCTGTGTGCAGTGCCCGCCAGTCCGGGATGCCTAATGAACCGCGGAGAGCTCCACCGTCTTAGGACGGGTTCACCAGCGCATCGCTCACGGCCCAGTGGGTCGGTTTTCTGCTGCTTGAAATCGCTGTCTCAGGTGCTTGCCGTTGGCGGATACGCACCTTACCTTGCGAAGACCGCAGGTACTTGCGATTATGGCTCAATACCATTGCGTCAGCGGCGTAGCATTCGTATTTGTGCATCCATTACTCTTCCAGATCGGTTCGTTCCTTATGCCAACGTACGGCGCGTGCGTCGCGGCTGGAGTGTTGCTGGCGCTTGCTGCGGCGCGCTTTACATCACGGCGTGCCGGCATCGATCCACGTCACGCCTGGAATATGCTGATACTCGGCGTTTTTGCCGCGCTCGCGGGCTCGCGTCTTTTTCTGATTGCGATGAATCTGGGCAATCTGAGACAGCATCCGCGCTGGCTGCTGGCCATATCGATGATTCATCATCCATTGCTGGCTGCCATCGGGATTGTTTGTGGCGCATTTGCGATTCTGGTCTACATACGCAAGGTGCATCTGCCGATCGCCGTGGCTGGCGATAGCCTCGCCGTTCCACTCTCTCTGGCGATAGCCGCAGAACAAGTGGGAGCGTGGATGGCGGGAAGCGATTTCGGCATCGAGAGCCTGCACTCTTCGCCGCTGCTCGCTGTTACCTATAGCAACGATTTCGCAGCGCGCTGGAGCGGCACTCCACTCGGCGTGCCTCTGTATCCAGTGCAGCTTTATGCGGTAGCAGGTGCATTGCTGCTGGCTTTGATTACTTATTGCTGGCTTAGTATTCCGCATCGGAGAGGAGATGTGGCCGGTGTCTGGCTCATTGGCCTTGGAATGCAGTTGTTTGTCACGGAAGGCTTTCGCGATTGGGATGGGCGCGGTGTTCTGTTTCATGGAACCATCGACACACCGCAAATAGCAGCCATCGCATTGGTTCTTATCGGGTGCGCCGCGCTGTTGCAATTCGGCTCGATGCAAGGGGTCTCTTCTACGGCGCATCTCACCGCAAACAACCCATCCGGGGAGGCGCTACGATGAGCGAGGATCGCGACGAACTGCTTGCGCCTGTTGAGGTTGCTGGATGGCGCCTTGATCAGTTTCTAGCGAACAGCCTGGCCGGAGTGAGCCGCTCGCGGGTGCAACAGCTCGTCGCCGAGGGCAGGGTGCTTGTCGATGGCCGCCATGAAAAGGCTTCGTTGAAGCTGCGTGGCGGCGAAGCCATCGTGGTGATTGGCGAACAGCAAACCGCTCCTCTGGAAGCGAAAGCAGAAGAGATTCCGCTGGATGTGGTTTACGAAGACGAGTATCTCGCGGTCATCCATAAACCAGCGGGCATGATGGTGCACGCGGGTTCGGGAGCTACGGAAGAACAGCGCAGCAGCGGCACGCTGGTCAATGCGTTGATGCACCGCTTTCCAACACTCTCGACGATTGGTGGAGAACTTCGGCCCGGCATCGTTCATCGTCTTGACAAGGAGACCAGCGGGCTCATCGTCATCGCTCGCGACGACCGCACGCATGAGGCGCTGGCTTCGATGTTTGCAACGCGTCAGATTACCAAGACGTACATAACGCTCGTGCAGGGTTTTCTGCCACAGGACCACGCTACGATTCAGGCAGCGATCAGTCGTGATTCGGTTCGGCGCACGCGCATGACGACTAAGCGAAGCGATAACGCACGCTCGGCTGTTTCGCACTATCGCGTGGTGGAGAGGCTTGAGACGCGCTTCGGCAAATTTACTCTTGCCCGGGTTCGTATTGAGACGGGACGTACGCATCAGATCCGCATCCACATGTCTTCGATTTCGCATCCTGTGGTTGGTGACACGCTGTATGGTGCAGCCGGAAAGCTGGTTGCGCAATCGGCAAATGCCAGACGCAAAGCGGTGCGCGAGACCCTTGAACTGGGCCGCAATTTTCTGCACGCTGCTGAACTGGCATTTGTGCATCCCGTCACCGGGAAGGAAATTCAACTTGTCTCGGCTTTGCCGCCTGAGCTGGAGAGTTTTCTCGCAAAGCTTAGAGAGCCTGCTCACGAGCAGGGCCCAGAAGCGTCCAATGCTGCCGGATCTCTTGCCGATTCGAAAACGAAATCCGGTAATCCCTCCAGAGATTGGTAAAATAGGTGTCAAGATGAGCAGACAAGTCTCCAAGGCTGCTAAATGGGTCTGCGCCATGGTGTGCCTGCTCGCGTGTAGCGTTGCGGCACCCGTGATTGGCCGCGCTCAGCAGCCGGCAACTCCCCAACCTTCTGGATCCACCGGGTCAACCGCAACACCGCAACCTGCGCAGACGACACAACCGGCCCAAACGCAGCCCGGTGCGCAACAGGGTGGCAACGATGATAACTACCGCATCATTCAGTCAGTGAACGAAGTCAATTTGATCTTCACTGTCACTGACAAGCACGGTAATTTCGTTCCGAACCTGAAGCAGAGCGACTTTGCGCTGCTTGACGATCAGAAAGCGCCTGCAAGGATTTCGTCGTTTACCCAGCAAACCAATCTGCCTCTGCGTGTCGGTATCTTGATCGATGCCAGTACATCTATTCGTTCCCGCTTCCAGTTTGAGCAGCAGGCTTCGAATGAGTTCCTGTTACAGGTATTGCGTTCTCGCAAAGATCGTGCGTTTGTCATGGGCTTCGATGTGACACCTACGATCATGCAGGACTGGACGGATAACCTCGATGCGCTGCAAACCGGGGTCACCAAATTACGCCCAGGCGGCGGTACGGCACTCTTCGATGCTGTCTACACTGCATGCCGCGACAAGCTGCTCGGCGCGGAGCGCTTCCAGGAGCCTGTGCGCCGCGCCATTGTTGTTATCTCCGACGGCAACGACAACCAGAGCCGCGCATACGCGGAAGACGCGATCAAGGAATGCCAGCGTGCCGAAACCATTATCTATGCCATCAGCACCAACTGGACACCGAGCCGCGGCAGGGGTGACGATGTGCTGCAAAAGATGGCGAGGGCGACGGGTGGACGTGCATTCTTCCCTCCATCAGTGGACGAGATGGGCGTCGGTTTTCAGAGCATTGAAGATGAGCTGCGCAGTCAGTACGATCTGACCTATACTCCGGCTGACTTCAAGGCTGATGGTTCATTCCGCACCATCTATCTCTTTGCGCTCGACCGGCGATATCAGGTCCGCGCACGTGAAGGCTATTTCGCGCCCAAGAATTGACACGAACACAACTGGGCGCTTCAGTTCCCGGCGAGACCCATCTGATCAAGGATCTTCGATCAACGGACACCTATGGACTCCGGAAAAGCGCCCGCACGAGGACTTGCTGCCTTTCGTTCACGTGACTTTCGGCGTTATCAGATGGCGCGCATGGCTGTTATCGCTGGCGCGGAAGCACAGACAGTTGCTGTAGCCTGGCAGGTTTACTCCATCACACATCGGGCGCTCGACCTGGGGTTTACAGGCTTGGCTCTTTTTCTGCCAAACCTCTTCTTTCTCATTCCAGCCGGCCATGTTGCCGACCGCTATGACCGTCGCATCATCATTCTGATCTGTTATTCGCTGCAGGTGCTTTGCACCGGCGCATTGCTGACTATTGCAGTGATGGGTTTGCAGAATGTGATGTTCATTTACGCTGTTCTTTTCCTGATCGGTACGGGACGCTCCTTTTCTGGCCCAGCCAGTTCCGCGCTTATTCCGCATCTGGTGCCAGAGGGGCATTTCGTAAATGCAGTCACATGGGGCGCGGCGATTTTCCAGCTTGCGAATATAGGTGGTCCAGCGCTCGGTGGCCTTTTGTTTACGCTGCCGTTGCGTGGAGCGCTGGCCGGAGCGGGAATCGTGTATATCGCGACCCTATGCACTCTCGTCATTTTTCTCGCGCTGATCGCATCGCTTTCGATCCGGCTTGGCCGCATGGAGCATCGCGATCTTTCGTTACAGGTGGTGCTGGCAGGATTCAAATACGTGCGCCATACGCCGATCCTGCTTGGGTCTTCCTCGCTTGATCTGTTCGTCGTTTTGTTGGGCGGTGCGACTGCGCTCATGCCAATCTTTGCCCAGGAGATCCTGCATACCGGTCCCACAGGGCTTGGTGTTTTGCGCGCTGCGCCGGCTGCCGGTGCACTCATTGTTTCCTTTATGCTGGCGCGTTATCCGCTGCGCAACAAGGCTGGTCTGCGCCTTTTTGTTTGTGTCGGCATCTTCGGCGCAGCGATTGTTGTCTTTGGATTTTCGCGAAATTTAGCTCTTAGCCTTATAGCACTTGCCGTTTCGGGTGCGGCAGACATGGTCAGCGTGGTCGTTCGCAGTTCTGTGCTGCAGTTGGCAACGCCCCCTGAGATGCGTGGAAGAGTGAGCGCTGTAAACGCGATGTTCCTTGGCGCCTCAAATGAACTAGGCGAGTTTGAAAGCGGCTTGACGGCTCAATGGCTTGGCGCCGTGAGGGCAACGATTTATGGGGGCATTGGAGCCATGGTTGTTACCGGGCTTTGGACAGTCCTGTTTCCCGATCTTCGCAAAGCCGACGAGTTGACTGCCGGAGCATTGCGCCGTGATCTGAAGCAGCCATAAAAGAAAAGATTGGCTGGCGTTTTCGCGAAAGGTTTGGATCTGTTCTTGTTTCGATACAACAAACCATGAAAAATGCCGGCGCACAAAGCTTTGCGCGCCGGCACGATTTGAGGTAACTAAATCCTAAAATCTGGGATTTTCCTCTGGCTTTCTAGGCTCCGGCTTTTCATGCGCCGCCGGATGCGCAGGTTGAGGGTGAGCTTCCGAACGGGGCCGTTCCTCTGGCCGTTGCTGTTGCGGATGAGATGCGGGACGTGCTTGTTCGCTGCGCTGCGGTTGAGGCCGCTCCTCGGGACGCGCCCCCGGACGCGCAGCTTCTGGACGCGTAGCTTGCGGATGCGCAGTCTCCGGACGCGCTTCAGGACGCTGTTGAGGTTCAGGCCTGTTTTCGGGGCGAACTGGCTGCTGTGGTTGTGGACGGTTCTCAAGGCGTGGCTGCTCACCTGCCCGGTTCTCTGCAGGATGAACTACCGGTGGCCTGATGACTGGGGCGGGATGGATGTTGCGATCGGCCTGAAGGGCTTTGGCGGCGACAAACATCGCTGGGCGTCCATGATTGACTGCAGCAAACTGTGCGCGGTTCGTCGAGGCAGTTCGCCGTAGTTCCAACTGAGCGCTCATCGGTGGAGCGTGAGGAGCGCGAAAAGCTGCAACCTGAGCGGGAGTTGGACGCAACGTGATTCCACGTGGGCCCCCGTTGTAGCTGACGTGGTTATTGATGATTGTCCGATTGATCACGATCGTGCGGTTGTAGACGTTCTCAACACGGACACTGCCAAAGTTATTGACCGCCTGGTTGTAGGCAAACTGGTTTCCGTGCCAGTATCCGCCCTGATAACCAATGCCTGCGTAGCCAAAGCCATAGTTGACGCCGCCATAGAAGCCGATATACCGCCCCCAGTAGCCATTGATATGGCCATAGCGGCCGTTGTTGAATGCCCAGTAGCCAGGAGTCCAAAGTGCTCCTTGATAAGGAGGCTCAACCCAGGCGCCCGGAACCCAGTAATAGCCGGTCGATTGATAGCCCCAATAGCCGGGAGTCCAGAGATAACCCGGAGCCGGCATGGGCGGTTGCTCGTAGGTAGGCAACTCTGGCGGAGCCTGATCGGCATATTCATCCGGCTCGGGATTGTAGCTGGCGTCATCGTAATCGGCGCTGTAGTCGGAACCAGAATCGCTCGCGCCGGAACTTGCACTTGAGGCTCCGGAAGAAGTTCCAGATCCAGATGTGCTCGCAGATTGTGTATAGGTTGTTGGAATAGGAGCCAGATTTGCATTGGCGGGATCATTTGGGTCCTGAGGATTGGCGCTTGTGGCCGCGCTCTGATCCTGCGCGCTTTGATCCGAAGTGGCCGTCTGATTTTGATTGCTTTTGCATCCGGTTACGGCTAAAAGAAGGCCGAAAGCTATCACCGGGAACGGGATCGGCTTCAAGACAGATTTCATGTTTTCCTTTCTCATTACGTTACTTAGAAACCCAGATTTCATGGCAACGTTGCTCGCATCTTTCAGAATCCGCGTTGTTTAGTTATACAGTAGGGGGCAGAAAGGCGAAAAACCTCTTTGCCGGAACCCGAGGATTGTTCAAAAAAACACCCTGTCAAGCTTTGCACCGCTCTGCCTCAGGCGGCTGTTTCTAATTGGTCAAAGCTGGAAGCAGAGGGGCTTAAAGGAGCGGCCTCTGCAAATGTGATCTCCCCGGACATCAGTGGTCACAGATTCTCTTTATCTTCGCCTATAATCGCAAGCATGTGGCATAACGGTCGTTTCACAAGCTCGACTGCGCTGCGCAGAGAACTTGCGTGGCGAAATGAGCAGGTAGCCGACGACAGCCTTCATGAGACTACAACCGGCTCAATTCCAACCACACTCTACAGGGAAGATGAGGATGGACGCCACGGCAATTTTCTCCCTGCTTCTTATCGCAGCATTTGTGCAAATCCCGATTGGCTGAGGCGGCTTGGAAAAAGCTACTCTGCTTCGCGCTCCATTGTGCGTGGATGGGAAAACGAACATTGCGAACTGGATTGTTCCAACAGTTCCGATGCTCTGCTTATGAATATCTTTTGCTATCCACGAGTGCTGCATCGTCCGGCCGTATGTGCGCTTCTCGGTATTGGAGCTGGTTTGAACCCGGAATACGGCTTCCGTCCAGATCTCTCCAGCCACAATGGCTTGCGAGACCGGACCGAACTGGACATGCGCCTTGGCGATCTCTTCATTGAGGCCAAACTGACAGAGTCGAATTCTCCTTCAGCCCCCAGACGGCTCCTGGAACGCTATCGTGATTTTGAAGAAGTCTTTGATGTCAGTCTGCTGGTCTCGGAGGCTGGACGATTCCAAAATTATCAATTCATTCGCGGAGTTCTCGCCGCTTATGCGTATGATGCAACCTATCTGTTGCTCTGTGATGATCGGGGGAGTGACTGGAAAGCCCGATGGTTTCAGGTGATCCATGCGGTTCGCAGTGCCGATTTGCGTACGCGCCTCAAGATTCTTACCTGGCAGGAACTGTGTGTCGCGCTGCCGTCAATTCTCAAAGATTTTCTCAAAATTAAATATGGCATCTGCGCATCGTAGACGGCAGATAGGCTGATCTCAGACAGTGGCTCTTAAGGTATTCACAAGAGTCAGCGATGGTCTTGTTGTGTTGATTGTGCAGGCAGCCGCAAAACACCACTTTTGGTACTTGATTTCGTAAGGTTATTGCTGCCATGGTTTTTGTAGGGACCCTTACGGCGTACAATCTCGCATTGCAATACTTGAATTTCCACACCGATATGGATTGCAGCTCAATTCAACGACGCAGCCGCGACGCGCAACTGATGCGCTGGTTTGCTACGGTCGTAGTGTGCTCTATGATTTTTCTCGCAGCGACTGAGGCAGAGCCTCAGCAGACGTGCGCAGCGGTATCCACTACTCCCGAGTCGGCGGCCGAATGTGCCAGGCTGCATACGCCCATCGATAAAGCGGCCGAAGTCGATCCCTCGCATCCGTACTCTCTGGCTGAACTGATCAATATCGCCGAAACGAATAATCCACAGACGCACCTTGCCTGGGAACGTGCCCGTCAGGCTGCGGAGAATCTAGGCATCGCGCGCAGTGCCTACTATCCGATCTTGTCTGGGCTTGCTGCTTTTGCGGATTCTCGCTCGATTGAGCCCTTCACAAAACCTCTGGCGCCACGTGGATATGTGATGGTCGAGGTGCCGGCGGTCGTACCGCAAATTGATCTCGATTATCTGATCTTTGATTTTGGCAAGCGTGAAGGCAAAGTAGACGCAGCCGCAGCGGAAAAAATTGCGGCGGGAGCAAACTTTATCCGAGCCAATCAGACGGTGGCGTTCAACGTGGCGCGAACTTACTATGGCCTCGTCACGGCTGAGGAGCGCCTGATCGCATCAAAGGAAACGCTTAAGACTGCACAGACCACGCAGGATGCCGCCGAGGCGCAGCTTAACAACGGACGCTCGACATTGCCCGATGTATTGAATGCCAGAGCGGAGACCGCGCAAGCTCAGTTTGATCTTGAATCTGCCGACGGCGATGAAAAGGTGGCCCGCGTGCAACTACGCCAGATTGTCGGTGCGGAGCCGTCGCCGGAAATCCAGATTGAAAATACGGATAAGACGCCATTGCCCGCGGCCCTCACGATGTCAGTCGATGCATTGATCGACCGCGCCGTGAAAGGCCGTCCTGACCTGCAGGAACAGGCAGCGGAGATACGGGCTGCGGATCAAGAAACGCGCGCAGCCAAGTCAGAATATTTTCCGACTATTGGGCTCTCCGCGAATGGAGCACAAACCTCGCTGTGGCCTACGACGGACTACGGCATACTCGCGCCTGTCAGCGAGCCGACCTGGTCTGTTGCGCTAGGCGTGCAGTGGCGCATCTTCGATGGTGGCGCGCGCAAGAATGAGTTGGAAATTGCACGGTCAAAGGCACGATCGGCCCGGGACGAGATGCGGGAGAAAGAAGATGAGGCCACCAGCGAAGTGTGGACAGCCTATATCGGTTTTCGCACTGCATTGCGTAAAGAGCAGGCAGCCGAAGCACTGCTCACCTCGGCGAACTCGTCGTATTCAGCATCTCTCGACGCATACAAATATGGTGTGAAGAATCTGATTGATGTCGTTACGGCTGAGCGCCAGCTTGCGCAAGCCAGGCTCGCGGGGGTTGCATCCCGCTCTGCGCTCTTTGTTGAGGCGGTAAATCTTGAATTTGTCACCGGCAATCTGCTTCGTAATCAACCCGCTGCAACGCAAACGCAGGATGGTCAGAAACCATGATCGAAAGCTTCCAGAAGAGAGTCACTACCGTTATGGCGCTGAGCGCGGCGTTGAGCTGTCTCGGATGCAGCAGAGCGCCTTCTATCGACATCATTGGTTCATTTTTCCCTGTGTGGCTTGTGTGCCTCACTCTTGGAGTCATTCTCACCTTTGGCGTGCGTTATTTGCTGCTCCGCTATCGCATCGAGCAGGAGGTAGGACCTCTGGCTCTTTTCTATCCCTGCTCCGTCATCCTCATCACATGCCTTTTATGGCTTGTTCTGTTCCGGTAGGTGAAGCATGAGTGCTGCCAGCAATTCAGCCGTAGACATTGAGCGCGACGTCGAACTGGCCAGGCGCAAGCGAATCGGCCGTAATGTCCGCATTCTCGTTACAGGAGGCGCCGTAGTCGCACTGGTGCTCGCAATCCTGCTCACCGATCTTTATCCGCGGACGGATGATGCGAGCGTTTGGGCGAATTACATTGGCATCGTTCCGCAGGTTAGCGGATGGCTGGTTCGGTTGCCGATCAAAGACAATGCCTATGTAAAAAAGGGAGATCTGCTGTTCGAGATTGATCCTCGTCCATATGAATATGCGCTGCAACAGGCATTGGCGGATCAGCAGACCCTCGAAGGGCAGATTCTCGATGAAGAACGCCGTATTGCTGCGGAACGCAGCGGCGTAGAAGCAGCTCGCGCCGGGTTGCATCAGTCTTCGACCGGAGTAGAAACCGCAGGGCGTGTTGTGGATGTAAGTAAAGCCGCGGTGGAACGCGCGAAAGCGGCAGTCGTTGCCGCAGAGGCTCAGCTTAAGCTAGCAACCAATAACCTCAACCGCATCGAGCCATTGCTGCAGAAGCAATACGTAACTGTAGAGCAAGTGGATGAGACGCGCACGGCCCTTCGCGTCGCTCAAGGCAACTACGATCAGGCGCAGGCGGCGCTGCAGGAAGCCCAAGCTCAACAGGCACAGTCCTTGTCGCGCAGGCAGGAGGCCGATGCCGCCGCAGTTGCATCGCAGGCTAAGCTCGGTCAGGCTATCCATACAGTGGATACGCTGGTTACGTTGAAATCAGAGCGCCCGGCAAAGGCTGCGCGCATCGATCAGGCGCGGCTCGATCTTGAGCGGTGCCGCGTCGTTGCACCTTTTGACGCTTATGTCACCAATCTCAATATCTCGGTGGGTGCCTACGCGCATCCCGGAGCTCCACTATTTACCTTGATCGACACCACGACCTGGTACGTCATTGCGAACTATCGTGAAACCAAACTGAAAGAAATTCACCTTGGTTCTCCCGTCGATGTCTATCTGATGGAGCACCCCGATCGCAAGTTCAAAGGTGTAGTCGAAAGCATCGGTTTTGGAGTATTGCCCGAGGATTCCTCTGTCGCTGAGGGTCTGCCAAGTATTGAGCGCACATTGAACTGGGTGCATCTCTCATCGCGCTTCCCGGTGCGCATTCGGATTCAGGATCCTGATCCAAAACTCTTTCGCATCGGTTCAACCGCTGTAACCGTGGTGAGATAACCAGACATGCCCAGTCGCGCGTCCATCTGGGCCGAACGCATCCGGCTCGACCTGCAGCCGACCGAAGGCCGTCTGAGCGCAAGCCTGCGTATCACGCTTGCCAGCCTTATCACGCTCATATTACTGATGGTCTGGCAGGTGCCGTTTGCGTCGGTGGCTTTGTTTTTTATCTTTATCATCGGGCGTGACAATCCATCGATTTCGCTTCGTTCCGGCATTATGTCGCTCATTACTCTCATGCTGGCTGTAGCGACAGAGCTGACCTTGGTCGCCATCACAGATAATGATCCGGCAGCACGTGTTTTAGGCGTGATTGTCGTCTCCTTTATTGCGGGAACTTTTGTAGCTTCTACCACTCTTCCAACGCTGGGATCCATGTGGGGATTCATTTTTTGCACGCTGATTGCGTTATGGGAGCGGCGTGCTCCAGCCAATCCACTGGTGAAAACATCGCTTTGGATTCTGGCCGCGACCGGCATCGCGGTTGGATCGTCGGTAGCAATCGAATACATTTTTGCCGCCAGGAATCCTGCTCAACAACTGATTGCGGAACGGCGCAACAGGTATCGTGCGCTTGCAAGAATGTTTTCGCTTTACGCCGAAGGCGCGGATGCAAAGAGGATTGGCGACGCTGTTATGAGTGTTTCGCGCCTGGCCGTAGCCGGTCAGTCGGGAATGCAGCGCCTCTATAACACCGTGGTAGACCGTAATCTTGATGTGGGCGATCTTCCTATCGGAACGCGCGTTCGTATCACCATGCTGGCGCAGCTTATGGACGTGGCGTCAGCTTTTGGTCTGCAGTATGCCACGGTCGATGATCCTGTGACCCGGGAACGCTGTGCTCAGATAGCAAAAGAATGTGAAGCGCTACTGGATGATCGAGTCCCTCAGCATGAGGGATATCGTACTCCGGGCTTTGGAGAGACCGAGACTCTCCTTGATCGTGTCGAGGGCAACCTGCACATCATTGCCTCGATGCCACATGATTTTAGCTCGGCGCGTGACAAGAATCTGGTAGCGCTTCCTTCGGCAAAAGTTCCGCTCTTCATTCCGGGTGCGTTTCACAATAAGCAAACCTGGTATTTCGGGCTGAAGATCAGCCTCTGCGCGACGCTTTGCTATCTCTTTTATTGGGGGGTTGATTGGCCCGGCATTTCTACTTCGGTAACTACGGTCTTAATCGCAGGACTCAGCTCGACCGGAGCTCTGAAGCAAAGATTTCTCTTTCGCTTCGCCGGCGCGCTTATCGGAGGCCTCATCCTGGGACTGGGCAGTGCGATCTTCTTGTTTCCCTACATGGACTCGATCACATCGTTGGTCGTGCTGGTTGGTTGTATTGCCTTTGCATCTGCCTGGATCGCGGGAGGCCGCCAATTTGGCTACGTTGGGTGGCAGATCGCTTTCTCTTTCTACCTTGTCGCATTTGAGGACTTTCAGCCTCCGACAGAGCTCGCTCCGCCACGTGACCGCCTTATCGGTATTCTCGTTGCGCTTATTGTCATGTGGTTTGTCTTTGACCAAATGTGGCCTGTACGTACCGTTACGATCATGCGACGCGCTTTTGCGTCGATCCTGCAAGAGGAAAGCCGTTTGTTTCAGATGGAATTGGAAGCGTTGCCGCACGAACGTCTCATTCAGCAAACCGACGTGCTGCGCGATCACATAGGTAAGACAATGGCTTCCATACGCTCGATGAACGACGCTGTGGAGTATGACTTTGGCGTTGATCGTGAGCGTCACATGCGTGAGGCGCAATCCATTCTTGGGGCGGCCTTGACCGCTGTTTCATTGCTATGGAATGAGCTTTCCGAGCTTCGGCGTGGGGATAAAGAGTTTATTCATAATCCGGAGATGATTAGGATGCGGCAAGGGATGCAACATGATCTCGATGCCTTTGCTGCTTCTGTTGAACAAAAGGCCAAATTACAGGATCCTGCCTTTCCGTTTATGGCAGCTTGTGAGGGGCCTTGTGCCGATCTGATTGCCGATCCGCACCATGGAGAGTACACGCAACACACCATCGATCGTTTCCGCGAATTACAAACGGCCGTCCTCTATCTAGAAACGCAGGAATAATCGATACTCCAGTCAGATGTCAGGATCGAGCTTCTGCAGCAATTGCTCGAAGCGCCGGCATGACGCCACCCAGCGCAATAGCGGATGCGTCGCGACGACCAAGCGCAAAGTAGAGATCGCGATAGTGCTTGTAAAGCCTCTCATAAACCGACGCCGCAACTGGATCGGGCGCCACTGTGCGCAGAGGAAGGCAAACTTGCTCTTGTGCTGCTTCAATCGTGGGGTAGATCTTTGCCGCCAGCAGTGCGAAGATGCCGCTGCCCAGGCTTGTCGGCACGCCAGCGGGCACAAGCACCGGCTTATTCAGCACATTTGCGTAAACATGGTTGAGTACCTCATTGCGCTGCGGAATGCCGCCTGCATTGATGACACGGTCTACGCGGACGCCATACTCCGCCATTCGTTCGAGAATGATGCGCGTGTGGAATGCGGTGCCTTCAATCGCTGCGAACAATTCATCCTGCGCAGTGTGCAGCAGATTCCAGCCCAGCGTTACGCCGCCAAGTTCTGGGTTGACCAGAACTGTGCGATCTCCATTATCCCAGCTCAAGCGCAACAGGCCTGTTTGCCCCGCGCGATATGAATCGAGCCCTTGGGAAAGCGCCGCAACGGTTGTGCCTGCACGTCTGGCGATGGCTTCAAAAATATCCCCGGTAGCTGAGAGTCCTGCCTCAATGCCGGTGTAGTCCGGATGCACGCTGCCCGGCACCACACCGCAGACGCCGGGCACAAGCGATGCCTGCTTTGCCATGGCAATAATGCAGGTGGAGGTGCCCACGACATTCACCACATCGCCTTCGCGAACATGCGCTCCGATGGCATCCCAATGCGCGTCAAAAGCTCCGACCGGAATCGGAATTCCGGCTCTTAAACCGAGCCGGGCCGCCCACTCTTCTGAGAGATATCCGGCAATGTGCTCTGAAGTCAGAAATTGACCGCCCATCTTTTTGCGAACACCTGCCAGCAGCGGATCGACCGAGGCGAGAAATTCTTCAGAAGGGAAGCCTCCCCATCTTGGATTCCATAGCCACTTGTGGCCCATGGCGCAAGCGCTGCGCTTCAGGTCTTCGACAGATTTCACTCCGCAGAGCGTAGCCGCAACCATATCGCAATGTTCCAGCGCTGTGGCGAACGCCTCGTGCTTTTCAGGGTTATGCCGCAGCCAATGCAGCAACTTTGCGAAGCCCCACTCATGCGAATACACACCACCACACCACTCGATTGCTTCGAGACCCGCTGCATGAGCTCGCTCTGTAATCTCTTCGGCCTCAGATTTTGCGCGATGATCGCACCAGAGGTAGTACTCATCCAGCGGCTGTAGTTGGCCGTCGACGGGAATTACGCTGGAGCCGGTGGTATCGAGAGCAATCGCAGCTACATCTTCGCCGGGTATTCCGGTCTGCTCCAGCACGGCTCTTGTTGCCTGCTGGAGAGCTTGCATCTGGTCGGCGTGCGATTGCGTCGCGTAGTCCGGATCTTCTCTCCGCCGGTGCAGGGGATATTCCGCTGAGGCTGTTCCTGCCGGTCCGCGTTCACTGTGAACTAAAGTGACCCGCACGCTGAGCGTGCCGAAGTCGACACCAGCAACAATAGCCATGCCAGACTCTCCGAGAAAACGATTACTCAAATCTAACGAAGTCTATCCCAAACTGCTTGTCTTCGCCAATGAAGACACAAAACCAGGCAAATTCCGACCGGGATGAGGGCACACTTTGAACCATGCCTGGTACAGAAGCCAGATCCGGCTGAGAAAAGTTTGCAGTGAGGGGAGATGGCAGCCTCCTCATCAGAGGCTGCCATTGTGTGAAGACCTATCTGAAACCATTGATTGGCGATTACTTTCCAGCATTCTCCGCCTGAATTCAAACTGTCAGACGGGAACGTGTCGGCATCGCCGAAATGTCGAACATGATTCTTCAAAGGCTGCAGATAAGTCGATTAATGTTTTGATCGCAATTCCTTCACCAACAGAAGCAAGAGCAAGACGATTAGAGCACCCCAGATCTTATTGGTCAGGCTCATGGTTGCATTCTAACCTCAATGGGGCATGCATATCGGATTGGCAGGGAGCACTGAGGTCGTTTCATGCTTTTCTCCATGGCTGAAATCTTTCAGAGAAGTTGTTCCATTCGATCAGGCCCCATCTGACCCAAATTTGTTTCGAAGTATTTAAATAACACCGTCAACGCATTTCCCGGCCTGTAAAGCGCCAGAGATTGCACAATTATGCAATAAGAATGCGGTGAAGGCCTATTTCAATGTTCTTGTTTGAGGGGCAAACATTTTTCACACCGCTAATTTTTAGGTAACTATTACGAAGGACATTTGTTTTTAGTGCCTATTTTGCCATCGACAAATGGGAAAGTCGTAGCAAGATAAGACAAAGTTGGATAGTTCTGCTCTCCATCTTACCCAGATACTCAGGATAAACCCTGATCAGCGGCGTACTTCCTGAGGAAACGGGATTCCGAGTCCTGACACAACTTCCTTGCATGATCGGAAGTTTCTAAGGGGGAGGTTTCCATGAGTCCATCGCGACATTTCTTTGGTTCTTTACTTCCGATCTCAATTTTGTTCGCGAGTGTTGCTCTGCCCGCAAGTGCGGCGACAAGCCTTCAGGTTCTGCGCGGATCAGATCAAGTGACGACGTACGGGTCTGCGTTTGCCGATCCTCTGGTGGTGCGTGCTGTTGACACTGTTGCGCATCGCCCGGTCGCAGGTGTCCGGGTTGAATTCACTCCAGGTCGCGGTGTAGGCATCACTCCTTCTTATGCGATCTCCGATGGCAACGGCCTCGCCAGTGTGAATGCCACAGGCCTCGAAGTCTGCATCACGGAAGCATCTGCCCAGATATCTGGAGATGCGAGGACGCGTGTTGAATTTCCCAATCTCCAGATTGATAAGGCGCCTCTCACAGTTGTCCCAGACAATATCGTTTCGCCAGCAGGCAGCGAAATTCCCATCGTCGCCAACTACTCACTTGTAGGATTTGTGAACAGCGACACTGCGGATACGGCTCACATTACGGGCAATCCAACACTCACTACAACAGCGACGAATCCCGGCATGCACGCAAACTACGTTATCAAGGGCAATCCTGGGACTCTTTCTTCGCCGAACTATACCTTTGTGGTCGGTTATGGCACGCTTGCGATTGTTGGTGGAGCTGCACCGGACGGCTGGGTTGCCGGTAAGAGCACACTTGAAACTGCCACTGTTTCCACAGACAACGCACCATCGGTGCGGCTCGCCCTCGCCGGTCAGCGTAGCACTGACTCTGAGGAGCAGCCAGCTTTTATAGCCGGTTTGCGCGGCGATTCCGGCATGTTTGTCAAAGCTGCCATCTGGTCTGATTCGACCTCTGCTCAGTTAATTATCCATTCGCAGAACACGCGCTCGGCTTTACTGGTAAATCTCTCGGCCGCTCCGCTGGCGCCAGCCGCGCCGGTTCACACGGTGGCGCTGCCAGATGTAGCGTCCGTGGAATCCACCACCTTAACCACTCCCACGCGTACTGCCGCTGCGCTCATGGTTTCCCAGCGTCCCGTGGTGATGCCGGCGCCATCCGTTCCTGTGCGTTCCGCTATGCTTCCTGGTGAATCGAGCGCAGTAAACGCAAACTCTGTATTTTCGAACTCCTCGATCCGCAAGGCATTCGTGCCACCGGCGAGTAAATAGTTACATCGGCTCATCGTCAGGAGCGCGCGTATGCATTAGCCACAAAATGCACGCACGCGCTTTTAACATTAGCGGCGGTCGAGCCGGAAAGCCGCTCCCTGAAAGTCTCCATGTAGGTCGATATCGACACCGTGATTCATCCACCAGGCCCCGCTGGCATGTTCAGGCGTACCCGGCAGCGTTTTACCTTCGATGCTGGTCAGAGCATATTCCGCTGCAGGATCAAGACCCAAGAGCTGAAGTCTTGGAAAACTGCGTCCCTCCTGCGTCGAATGCACAAAGGCAAAGAAGACGGCCTGAGATTTGTCCGGAGACACCGTCTCGGTAGCAGAAAATTCGCTGCCGTTGGTAGGCGAAATCAACCGGTACAGGCTACCTTGCGTGATGGTCTTTTGCACCTGATGATAAGAAGCAATCAGCCGTTTTGCTGTAGCCAGTTCCTCATCGCTCCACTTATTGAGATTGCCGCCAATGCCGAGCGATCCCTGCATCGAGACCAGCATGCGATAGGTGAGGGAAGTGCTGCGATTATTAGCCCAGTGGGGTGAGTCCGTGACCCACGCCATCATCACCTGCGCAGGATACGCACGAGTAAAACCATCCTGCTGACTCAGGCGATCAAAGGGATCGGTGTTATCAGAGGGCCATACTTCATCCGTGTAGTGCAGTATGCCAAGGTCCACACGCCCGCCGCCGCCGGAGCAGCTTTCGATCTCCACACCAGGATGTTTCTTACGCAGCTCTGCCAGGACCCAGTACAGATTCTGGATGAATTTGACGTAGACCTCTTTTTGCTGATCGGGCGGCATCTGATCCCAGCCGGGCTCGCTCCAGTTGCGGTTGTAGTCCCACTTGAGAAAAGAGATCTGGTTTTCGCTAAGTAGTTTGTCGAGAAATCCGAAGACGTAGTCGCGTACATCCTGCCGCGCCAGATTCAGCACCAGCTGATTGCGCTCTTCCAGGCGCGGACGGCCGGGAAAATTCAGCACCCAGTCCGGATGCGCGCGGTACAGATCCGAATCCGGATTCACCATCTCCGGCTCAACCCAAAGTCCGAAATCCATCCCGAGTGAATGCACTTTGTCGATCAGCGGCTTGAGCCCGTTGGGAAACTTCTCCTTATTCACGTACCAGTCGCCAAGTCCGGCGTGATCATCTTTGCGCTGGCCAAACCAGCCATCGTCCATCACAAAGCGATCTGCGCCCATCGCCGCAGCTTTGACGGCAAGAGCCTCCTGGCCGGCTTCGTTGACATGAAACTCCGTCGCTTCCCATGAGTTGTAGATCACAGGCCGCGGGCGCGGGTTCGGAGCCTCGGGAAGAATGTGTGTAACCGTGAATTGGTTCATGAGACGCGAAGCGCCACCATATCCATGGTCGGAATAACCCGTATAGAAAGCCGGTGTCTCCAGCTTCTCGCCGGTCTTGAGCTGATAACCAAAATCAAAGGGGTTGAAGCCACCCGTAACACGCACTTTGTCCAGCGTGTCCTGCTCGACCGTGATGCGCCATGATCCGCTCCATGCCAGTTCGCCGAACCATGTGTCACCATGTTCCTCATCAGCATCGTCTTTGCCGATGGCAAACCACGGATTGAGTTGATGACCGGTAGTGCCGCGGCGGCTCTCGAGTACGCGCTGTCCTTGATGGATAGTCTCCGAGTTCAGCGTCCACTCGCCAGCCCAGCGGCCGCTCAGGTATTCAAGTGTGTAGTGCGCTGCAGGCAGCGAATAAGCGGCTGCGGCAGCCTGTTCGATCATGATGGGCTTAGGTTCGCTGTTTTCGATCGTTGCCGATCGCGCCAGGATGCCTGACTCGGGATCCATTCGATAATGCAGCGTTACCGTTACAGCTCGCGAAATATCCTTCAGCACTACATCGAGCGCATTATCTGCAGGCTTGCTGCTTGAGACGTAATGCAGCACCAGATCACGCACGCCATCGGCAAATGTGACTTTGAGAGCAGGCTCCATGTAGAGCCCCGAACCCCATCCCGCGTATTCCTGTGGCGTGTTGTTGTAGGAAGAATCGAATGAGGCCCACTCGGGATCGGAATGCGCCGGCTCAATCTTGTCGGACGCAGCAACGCGCCCACCCCAATAGAGTTGCTGCAGCTCACCGCGCTCATTTACGCCGAAGGCGTAAGTAACATTGCCACCATCCATGCGAAAGACCGGCCCAGTGGGATCAACGTGATTCTGAGCGGTTCCAGGTATGCAGGCCCCCCAGATGGACGCAAAAAGAAATGGGATGGCTGGAAAGGTTTTCATTCTTGTTTGCTTCATGTAGGATTCTCCGTCGCCAGTCATGCTAACATCTGTCTCCACGTCAGGAAAATTCAAACCGCAGTCCACAAGTAAGCTAGCAATGGCGACGGCAAAACGATGGCACAGTTCATTCATCTCGCAGATGCTAAGCACATTCCCAGAATTGAGCGAAACGGTATTCTTGCAAGGTCAACTAGACTTGGGCAAAAAGGTTTTTACTGTACGCCCGTCGTTCTCGATTACTTTCGAACTCATCAATGGCTACGAGAGCTGAAGCGATCCGGGGTCAAGACTATCCAGGCAGTGCAGTTCGATCTGGTTCCTGAAACACTGGTTTGGATCGGCAAATACAATGGCGATTTTCTTGAGGTTACCGCAGCAGAAGCCTCGCTCATTTTTAATGAGCATGATGACGGGCTCGGTTTGGAGGTTATCGTTCCCCATAGTGTGTCCAGAACCTCGATTACAAGGATTTATTCTCCAAGCCAGGTTCTCGGTTGGCGTATCCATCCAAAGGCGAAAGGAAGCAAACCATTCTGCGGTTGCCGTTACTGCAATCGAGGCGAGATAAACGCATATCGAGTCATTACGGAAGAGCGGCCATCGCGCTCATCTCGACGAAATGCAAAATCGGAAGAGCCAGGAGAATAGCTCAACGCTACTTCGGCATTGTTATTTCTCTGACTGCCGCGGCGTTGCAACTTTAAGAGATTCCGCTAGCTTGGCAGGCTCTTTCTCGATTTCATTCGTTATTCCTGTTGTCGAAGCCATCTGCACCCACTGCACAATCAAAGAAATCCTGCGGTTCGACGGGTCATAGGGATCATTTTTCACGCGCAGCATCTGGTCGGCATAGCCACGTACCTGCGATATCTGATCCTGCCGCACACCATCGGTACGCAGCAGCCTGCGCGCGGCATTGGCGCGATCAGCAGAGAGCTCCCAGTTGGTATAAGTCGCGTCTGGAGCGTACGGCTGCGCATCTGTGTGGCCTTCCAGCAGAAGATGGTTGGGCAGCGTCTTCAGTTGCCCCGCCAGCATACCCAAAAGCTCCTGACCGCTATCACTGAGTTTTGCGCTGCCGCTTTCAAAGAAGGTGCCATTCTTGTTTTCGATGAGCTCAATGCGCAGCCCTTCTGGCGTGATCGTGATCTCGACCTGCTTGGCAAGCTTCTCCAGATCCTTCTGGTTTTGAATCGCCTTTTGAATTCGCTCTTTCAGCTTCTCTACATTGTCTTTGTCGATCGGCAAATTCTCCGCATCGCCCACATGACTTGCTCCAGTTTGCGATTGCGAGCTCCGCGGATCGTGAAAATATCCGGCCACGGCTTGCTTTATCTTGGTGCTGGTGTTCATCAGCCACAGCACGATAAAAAGAGCCATCATAGCCGTCACAAAGTCGGCATAAGCAACCTTCCACGCGCCGCCATGATGGCCTTTATGACTGACAACTTTCTTGATGACAATAATGGGACGCTTCGCATGGCTGGGCATAGTGTTCTCTTACGCTGCCTCTGCCGCAGTGGCGCCGCTGCCTTTACATGCCTTTTCCATCTCGGTGAAAGTTGGCCGCACGTGCGAAGGAATCGATCTGCGCGCCATCTCGATAGCGATCATCGGCGCGTTGCCCTTGAGGAAGGAAAGGATCAGCACACGCAGCACCTGCAGATAAGCGTTCTGATCGTCGGCCTGTTTGGTCATGTTCGCCGCCAGAGGTCCTACCAGTCCGTAGCACATCAGAATGCCGAGAAACGTGCCTACAAGCGCCGCCGCTACCTTGTGTCCAATCTCTTCCGGTGGACCGCCAAGCGCACCCATTGTTATCACGACACCCAGCACTGCCGCGACGATTCCAAGCCCCGGCAGCGAATCGGCAATGCTGTGCAGTGAGGTCACGGGGGCAACGGCGCCGTGATGATGCACTTCCATATCCCGCTCCATCATCTGATCCATGTCAAACGGTTCTACGCCACCGGTAACGGCCATGCGCATTGTGTCGCAGACAAAATCCATGACGTGGTGGTCGCTTAGAAATGCCGGATATTTCTGAAAGATGGCCGATTCCTTTGGCTTCTCAACATCGTTCTCAACCGACAGCATGCCTTCCTTGCGAATCTTGTTGAGAAACTCAAACATCATCTTCATCGTTTCCAGATAACGCTCTTGGCCGAAGGGCGACGGCTTAATGACACCAACGATCCCGTTCGCAATCGCGCGGATGATATGCAGCGGATTCGCAATCAGCAGTGTGCCCAACGCCGCGCCGCCAATAATGATGAGCTCGGCCGGCTGCATCAGCACAAGCATGTTGCCCTTTTCCATCAGATATCCGGCGATGATGGCGCCGAACACCACGAGGATGCCTATGATTGCGAACATTCCTGTCTCCCTGATCCGGTTTCGGGCCTTCGACCGTCTTAGCCGTTGCGTTGCATGAAGGCCTGTCAGCACAGGCTTTAGGCCACTCTCCAAGGCTCTGTGCGGTTCCGTATATGCCCATCTATCGGCGTGATTGCAGGTAACTTCAAACCAAGGTCACGTGGATACCCATAAGGAATGTCCTGAAACGGGGCAATGCAGGGCTTTAGAATGGCTTTCGATGCAGCTCATTCCTTCAACTGAAAAGGACTACCCGGCAATCATCGAGTTGGCGAATCTCGCTTACCGCGGCGCAGAGGGCTGGAACTCGGAACGCGGATACATCACAGGAACTCGTCTGACTGACGACCTGCTGCGGCAGGAGTTCATTCGTGCACCGCATGCGCATCTGCTGGTGTGGCGGGAAAGCCCTGAAGCCAGCATCATCGGTACCGTATGGCTGGAGCCAAAGTCCGAAAATACCTGGTACCTGGGACTGCTCACGGTTCTGCCGAATTTACAAGATCAGGGAATTGGCCGGGCGCTCCTGGCGGCCAGCGAGCAATATGCCAAGGCACACGGAGCCACGCGTATCCGCATGACAGTAGTCAATGTTCGTCATGCTCTCCTAGCTTGGTATCTCCGTCGCGGCTATGCTCTCACAGGTGAGCAGGAACCATTTCCAAGCGGCGACGAGCGATTCGGCAAGTCACTGCGCGACGATCTTCACTTCGTAATTTTAGAAAAAGAAATTTGAGCAACCGTGATTCGACAACAGTTGCTCTGGTCGCTCAGGCCGGCAGCCCTGCGGCTTGCGGCAGACGCACGATAAACTTCGTCTCGCCGGGCTTCGAATCGATCTGAATCTTTCCGCCAAAACTCTGCGTCACGATGCGCTGCACAATCTCGAGACCAAGTCCCGTGCCCTTGCCCACCGGCTTGGTTGTGAAGAACGGCTCGAAGATCTTTTCGCGGATCTCCTCCGGAATACCCGATCCGTGATCGACGATGGCAATTGCGAGATAGTCCGGTTCGGACCATGTCTTGACATCGATCTGGCCGCCTTCGGGCGAAGCATCGATGGCGTTGTCGAGCAGGTTCGTCCAGACTTGGCTGATTGCAACCCCAGTCGTCCGGATGTTCGGCTGTGCCGCATCGAAGTGCTTCTGCACGGTGATCTGTCTCTGCCGCATCTTATGCCCAAGAATCGTCAGAGTGCTCTGGATGCTGTCATGCACATCGACGTCTCGTAAAGTGCAGCGGTCGTCGTACGCAAACTTCTTTACTGCCATCACCAGGTCAGAAACCCGGGAAACGCTTTCCTCGATGGCGCAGACTAACGATATGCTCGATACCAGAGCTTCCAGCCAGTTGAGTGCGTCTGACAGAGAGCCGTTCTCAAAGGCGGTTCGGGCGCATTCCAGCTCTTCTTTCTCAAAGCCGATAGCGACCAGCGCGGGGCCGATCTTGTAAGCATTTTCCACGCCCGACGAATCAAGCCATTCCGACATTGCCTCTTCGGCGTCGGCCTGATCCAGACTGCTCATCGCCGGAGCCTTGCAGCTATGCATAGCATGCGCTAGCAGGTCATGCATGCACTCGAGTTGCAGCGGAGTCTTTGGCTTCGAAGCTTGTCGCAGGCTAAGTTCCTGTAGCCGGGTCAGGTTTACACGCAGCTGGGAAGCGGCGCGTTTTGCCGCCGATCCAGGATTGTGCAGCTCATGCATGAGTCCGGCAGCCAGCGTTCCTAAAGAGACCAGCTTTTCCCTATGCGCGGCTTCCGCTTGCAGAACCTTCAGCCGAGCCGACATATTTATGAGTACTTTTTTACGGATCGGCTCACAGCAAGCCATCAGGTTCCAGAAGCTTGACTCATCGATACGCAAAATTACGGAAGGCTGCACGGCCTTGGCGAGCATTGGCGGAGCTTTGCCCGCCAACAGGAAGACTTCACCGAAGGATTCCGGAGCCTTGCCAGCATAGGCACGCATCTGCGAGCCGTCCGCTTCCACCTTGTCAGCTACCGCTTCGCCCTCAAGCAAAACCCAAAGAGCGCGCATTGGTGCATTACCGGCAGTTGAGTCGTAAAAAGTTACATTGGCCGGTACGCGAAGCAGGTCCGCATCTCCAAGGCCGCAAAGCTGTTCCGGCTTAACGCCGGTGCCAGGGAAGGCTTCTGTGAGCCGTTCCGCGTAATCGTCCAGCGAGACCCGCTCGGTAGTGATTTGGTTTTCGGTATCCATCGTTTTTTGTTTATGCCGCAGCTTCTGCTGCCGCTACTCGTACATTTCCATTAGCTATGGATGTAGCGTGAGCCAGGAAGATGCGTTTCTTCCATTCCACTTTCGTTGAGATTTGCCCGTTAGCCTCTTCCCGCACCCGTTTAACCTCAAAAACTCGCCAAATACTGATGTGCAAACTGTACTGCAATCGAGCCTTCACCTACCGCCGAAGCCGCTCGTTTGATCGAACCGTGGCGCACGTCCCCCGCCACAAAAACTCCTGGAACGCTGGACTCCAGCAAAAACGGAGGCCGTTCCTGCTTCCACTGAACCTTGAACTTCGCGGACGTCTTCGGATCGGCAGTGCTTAGGTCCATCCCTGAGTAAACAAAGCCTTTATCGTCGCGCAAAATCGAATCCGGCAACCATTCCGTACCTGGAGCAGCCCCGATAAATACGAAAAGCGATCCAGCCGGACGGCAACTTTCCCCTTCCGGTCCGCGAACCTTCAAAGCCTCTAGATGCTCATTGCCCAGTGCTTCTATCACCTGGGTGTTTGGTTCCACCACTATATTCGGGGTCTTCTCGATTTCGTCGATCAAATATTTCGACATGCTCGCTTCAAGACTGCTCCCACGCACCAGCATCGTCACCTTTTGGGCAAACTTTGCGAAGTGCAGGGCTGCCTGGCCGGCGGAATTCGCTCCGCCGACAATGAAGACCTCTTCATCCTTGCAGGCGGCGGCCTCCACCAGCGCGGCTCCGTAATAAACGCCGCGCCCGGTCAGGTCTAAGCAACCCGGAATTTCGAGTTTTCGGTATTGCACCCCGGTAGCCAGCAGCACAACGTGGCTCGAAACCTCACGTCCATCTGCCAGCGAAACAAACCGGTATTGCCCGTCGGCCCGAACGCTCATCGCTCGCTGCGTCAGGAACTCTGCTCCGAACCGCACGCACTGCATATGCGCACGCCGGCCCAGGTCGGCACCGGTGATTCCTGCAGGGAATCCAAGATAATTCTCTATTTTTGAAGAAGATCCAGCCTGTCCGCCCGGCGCATCCGGCTCGATTACAAGTGTCTTCAACCCCTCGGACGCTCCATATACGGCTGCAGCTAAGCCCGCCGGACCGGCGCCAACCACCACCATGTCATAGAAGTCCTGGGCAGGCTGCGTCCGCAGGCCGACGCGCGCCGCCAGCACCTCCTGCTCCGGATCGACAAGCGCGCTGCCATCCGCAAACAACACTACCGGAAGCGCTTCCGGGTCAAGCGAACGCTCTTTTAGCAGCTGCTGGGCATCGTCGCTAGCGGCAGCATCCAGCCAGCGATAAGGCACATGATTGCGCGAAAGGAAACTCCGCAGTTGGTGATCCTTAAGCGACCACCGGTGTCCAATCACACGAATACCGTCGAATTTAGGCTGATACCCGGCGTTCCAGTCCTGCAGCAGGTCATCCAGCACCGGGTACAGCTTCTCTTCCGGCGGATCCCACGGCTTGGTCAGGTAATAGTGAATGCGGGCTGTGTTGATCGCCTGGATGGCCGCTTCGGTGTCCGCATACGCCGTCAACAGGACGCGCTTTGCGTGCGGATAAAAACTCCGTGCCTTTTCCAGAAACTCGACACCGCTCATGCCCGGCATGCGCTGATCGCTCAAAAGCAGGGCTACGGCCTCTTCACGAGCCTTTAACTGTTGCAGGGTATCCAGCGCCGCTTGACCGCTGGCCGCGCGCACAACTCTGTACGTCGATCCATACTGCCGGCGCAGATCCTGGACCACCGCTTCCAACACATTGATGTCGTCGTCTACCGCGAGAAGGATGGGCCTGTTCATATCTGAAATCCAGTTTAGATGGTAGCGCGGCTGAGGCAACCCCAGCTTGTCGAGGTCTGGCGCAACATTCTGGAAATCCTATGGTTGGCAAATCCAGCAACGTGCCGTACTCTAAAGGCGGCTGGTAAGGTTACGAAAATGGGCGCAGGATAGGAAAAGCGCTTACCAAAGAGACATATCTAGTCCCTGGATGTCGCAGATTAAAACAAATGCAAAGTTGTTACGCCTACCGCCGATATACCCATTTAAGGGGGAAATCTTCTCACTGCAACGCCGCTCAGGTGTGAGCGGGTCTTTGCGTGCGAAGGAGTTTTCGGGCTGGCTCCGGATGTAGAACCGGAAACTAACGCATTTTCTGAATTGGTGTAGACCAAAGAAACGACGGAGTGGATTTTTCCTCACGAGAAATTCACCTGGGTGCACTTTGGGAAAGATCACAGTAATTCGAAAAATGCTTTAAGCAGGGGCAATGAACAAGATCATACTCGCGGACTCCCAGGCCATTTTTCGCGCCGGCACAGCCAAAGTGCTTGCCGCGGACGACGATTTTCGCATCATTGCGCAGTGTTCTGACGCGGAACGCATGATGCATGCCATCACGACTTTTCCGCATGCCATCGTCATTTTCGCTTCGGCACTGAGAGCCGACTATTCCCGCCTCAGACCTCTACTGGAATCGGTGAACAGCCGAGGCATTGTCATTGCCGAAAATTCCGAGATTCCCACGAGCTACATGCAGCTTGGTTTCCGCGGCGTTATCCAGCGCAACTCTACCGGCGCTGCGTTGGTCGAGTGTGTTCGCAAGGTTTGCGCCGGCGAAACATGGCTGCCGGTGCATACACGCGTAACTGACGCTCCCGAGCAGGATCTCGTCGGCATCCGCGTGCGCGACCGTCTTACGCCCAAAGAGATGCGCATTGTCGCGCTCATCGTGCAGGGGTGCAAGAATCGCGAGATTGCAAATCGCCTCAAGACCACCGAGCAGGTCATCAAGAACTACCTGCGCTCCATCTATGACAAAACAGGAGTAAGCGATCGCCTGGAGCTGGCGCTCTTCACCCTGCATCATCGCGTGCTGGCCGAGGCGGCAGCCGATGTAGGCAGCCGCATCGAAGCGGAGGAAAGCGCTGGATCCGCTGGCGGTGGCAGATCCTCAAAGGTCCAAAGCATCACTCGTACGGGCACATAAAGCCGTTTATTCCGTTCTGAGGGCCTCCATTGGATTCAGCTTCGAAGCCCGCAGCGCCGGCAGCCATACTGCTATGAGTGCCACGGCGCTCAGGATCAACGGCACCGCGACAAATACACCGGGATCCCATTTCTTGACCCCGTATAGCAGGGAAGCGATAAGGTGTGTGAGCCCAAAGGCCGCGCCGACGCCAATTACCACTCCTGCTAGTGTCAGCCGCATGCCTTGCCAGACTACCATTTTGGTAATCCGCCCGCGGTCTGCTCCCATCGCCATGCGAATTCCGATCTCTTGTGTCCGCTGCTGCACTGAATACGCCATCAAGCCGTAAATACCGATAGCCGCCAGCACCAGCGCAGACCCGCCAAAGATGCTCAACAGCAGCATGTTGAAATCCTGCCGCTCAGTCGAAGCGATGACGATCTCATCCATGCTCTTGACGTGAGCTATTGGGAATCCGCCGCTTGCCTTGCGTAGCACTTCCGTCAATTGCTTCGTCATCTGGTGCGGATCGAGCTGTGTTCGCACTACCCATGAGATAGGCGCGACCTTTGAATTAAGCTGTGTCAGCCCGTCAGTCATCTGCGCCAGTGGCACCACCATCTTCGGCTCCGGATCGCGATTCAAGCCTCCATCCCGCACATCGCCAACAACTCCTACAATCAACCGCGCTGGCTCTTCGAATTCTGGTCCGACCCCATGCCCGATCACAATCTGCTGCCCGACGGGGTTCTCACCGTTCTTCCAGTAGTGCTTGGCCATTGCTTCGTTGATAATTGCGACGCCTTGCGAAGCGGCGGTGTCGTTGTCGGTAAAGTCGCGACCACGCAAAATCGGAATTTTGAAGGAGCCGAAGAAACCGGAAGAGACCGCCATCCATCCCGCTCCTTCCGGTTCCCCGTTGTTTGGCCGTCCGACGATCGTGAAGGGGAGGCCGAATCCACCCTCCAGTGGCATGGCATTCGTTGCTCCAGCCGAGATGACTCCAGGTGTTGCCTCCAGCTGCTGACGTCCTTCGCGAATCACCTGCGCAACCCCAGCAGTCTTCTCGAACTGTGGTCCATTCAGCGCCATCTCCGCTGTCCATACGTTGTGCGCATTAAACCCGGGATCAACCGCGCGTAGCGCTACAAATGTGCGGATCAGCAGTGAAGCGCCGACCAGCAGCACCAGCGCCAGCGAAACCTCGCTTATTACCAGTAGCGACCGTAGCTTGTTATGCCGCACGCTCGCGCCCGATCCTCGGCTCGACTCTTTCATTGAGCTGTTTAAGTCCGGCTTCGATGCCTGGAGCGCGGGTACAAGGCCAAACAGGACGCCTGTCAAAACAGAGATGCCAAGCGTGAAGAGCGCCACACGCCAGTCCAGCCCGACGTCAGCGCCTTTCTCGCCGATGCGTGGAATACCTCCGGGGCTCAGGGCCAGCAGTGCATGCACCCCTGTCATGCCAAGCACCAGCCCGATCAGCCCCCCGGTAAGAGCCAGTAATACGCTTTCCGTCAGCAATTGCCGGACAATCCTTCCGCGTTTTGCCCCTAGCGCGACACGAATCGCGAACTCGCGGCTGCGGCTGGCTGCTCGCACCATCAGCAGATTCGCTACGTTCGCGCAGGCAATCAGCAGTACAAAACTGACGGCTCCGATCAGCACCATCAGCGATGAACGCACATAGCTCACGACCGAGTCTTTGAGCAACTGCGCATCAAAACCGCCACGCGGATTCGCTCCCGGATACTTCCGGTTAAACTCCACCGCAGCCAGCTTCAACTGCGCTTGCACCTGCGAAAGAGTTACGCCGGGTTTCATTCGTGCTGCGGCAACAAAGTAATGTGCCTGGTCCGTCGTGTTCGGATCGAACTGATACGGCACCCAGAGATCCGCTGGCGGGTCAGTGTAGAAATCAGTGTTGACGACACCCACCACTGTGTATGGCAAATTCGCAATCTGAATCGCCTTGCCCACGATATTCGGATCGCTTCCAAAGCGGCGCTTCCATAGCCCTCCGCTCAACACAACGACATTGCCGCCGTTGGGTCTGTCCTCTTGTTTGGTAAATCCGCGCCCCAGAATGAAGTTCGCGCCAAAAACCCGGAAGTAGGGCTCAGTCACATGAACTCCATGCACCTGCTCCGGAATCGAGCCGGTCAAGTTCATACCGCCGCCGAAGTCATATCCGGTCACATCCTGAAAGACGCTGGTTTGTTCTTCCCAAACATGCAGCTTCGTGGCCGAGGCTCCCGGTCCTTCGCCACCTGGGCCAGTCAACAGAATTTGCACAATCCGATCCGGTTCCGGATAGGTAAGCGGCTTTAGCAGCACCGCATTCACCACGGAAAAGATCGCTGTATCGGCCCCAATCCCGAGCGCCAGCGCGGCAACTACCGCCAGCGTAAAGCCGGGATTCTTAATGAACATGTGCAAGGCATGCTTCAGGTCCCCGCGAAGATCTCCCACAACCCACCCCCGAATGAAAAATGGCAGATGAAACCGGATGCCTGTCATGCCTTATGCAGGCGCAGGACTCCCTCGACAACTACAACGCTACTGAAGGCCCCACGGTTAACTTGCAAAACCCAGAAAAGGGAAGAGATAGAAACGAGAAGCTTATTTAGAACTGGCGTCAAGACGCTGGATAATGCCGCCGGTTAGCAAAAATCCAGAAATATATTACGAAATTTTGCGTAGGAAGTTCCGTCCGTTTGGACTTGGAACTGAAAGTATCAGAACAATCCCATTTGCCCTGATCCATTCGAAGATTCCCCACCTTCGTCGTCGCCAGGCTCGGGAGTGTCATCTGGAGTAATCAGACTGGGATCGTTATTGCGCACACTATTGATTGAAGTCCCAACCCGCCACGCCTTCATCTTGTCGGCATCGAACGGCCGAAGCAGATCCACGGGTGGTCGTTCGACATCTCCGCCTTGCAGCCAGCGCTCGTAATCCTTCTTTTCAATCAGCAGCGGCATCCGGTCGTGATCCGTCATATCGTGGACGATCTCGTTCGGCTCGACGGTGACAACCGCAAAGGTGTCCATCCGGGTTTTCCCATCAGGAGAGCGCCAATGCTGCCAAATCCCTCCGATGCCAAAAGGATCGCCAGTCTTTAACGCAAATAAGAACGGCAGCTTCAGCGTCTTCTTGCTAGCTTTTTTGTCGATCGTCTTCCACTCAACAAACGAGTCCGCCGGGATCAGGCATCGGCGATATTGAAAAGCCTTCTTCCACATCGTGCTCGACAGCAGATTCTCCGCGCCCGCGTGCAACGTACTCCAATTGAACTTTTTCGGATCGGTGCAATAGGGGGGTAGAAATCGCCAATACATCATGCGCAACGCTCGCATGCCAAAGTCGTCATCCCATACGACAACCGGATGCATCGATCCGGGAGCAGCGTTGTAGTTCGGGGCCAGGCCCACTTCCAGGCTGACGTCCATCTCTTCCAGCGCACCAAGCCCAAACGCTTCCATCATCTGTTTCTTATCGAGCCGCCGCTGAAATCGACCGCACATCTTCCGCCAGTATCTCTACCTTCTCTCCTTTTAGATTACCGCCGGCTCAGGCGCTTCTCTTGTGCGCTTTTCTGTGCGTGGAAGCCTCTTCAGGATGAACTCGCTCCGAAAGCAACTCTTTCGCCTTTTCCAGTTCTTTCCGCCGCGATGCACTCAATCCTTTTCCGCCACGATTGATGAAGTAGGTGAGCATGCGCAGCCCCGAAGCAGGCCCTTTCGGAGAAACCTTTTTCGATGCCAGCGTTCTGGCAATCGTCTCTGGATCCTTGGTAAACAGACCTTCAGGCGGATGAGTCGAATCCGTCTTGACATCCTTAACCCAGCGCTTCTTCGTGGAACTTGATTGCCTGGCAGCCTTGGTCATCACAACTCCTCGGCGCAGCGTCGCCGCACTCAGCAAATGAGATGCCATATCTCACGGCCAAAGCTGGAGCTAGTGTGCCAGAGCATACTAGTTGCTCAGCGATACGCTAACTACCGAGGCAAGCTCCTCCGCAATTCCCGGCGCTGCTGCAAAGATCAGGTTCCCTTTTGTGAGTCCATCGCCTGCCAGAAAATCATTGATCCGGCCACCGGCTTCCTTCACCATCACCAGCCCGGCCAGGCAATCCCACGAATACATGTGCGTCTCATAACATCCATCCACGCGCCCCGCTGCAACATTAGCCACAGCCAGCGCACCTGAGCCTGCGCCGCGGATGCCTGCGCCTGTCGCCATCACCTTATCGAGCATTGCAAGATAGCCAGCCTGTGGCTGCCGCGCCGCGCGGCCTACCTCCAACAGTGATTGTTCCAATTTAGCCGTCTTCGATACATGGATCGGCTCACCATTCAGCGTTGCGCCATGTCCTTTGGCGGCTGCAAAGAGTTCATCGAGCATCGGCTGATAAATCACGCCGATGGCGGCTTCCCCTTTATCGACAAACGCAATCGAAACGCAGAAGTGCGCAATGCCTCGTGCAAAGTTCGATGTCCCATCGATAGGGTCCACCACCCACGTCGCATCGCTCACCTTGCCGCCTTCTTCTTCACCGAGAACAGTATCGTTCGGAAAAGCCTCGAGCAAACGCTCGCGGATTAGCTTTTCGACTTCGCCATCCGTGGCTGTCAGATAGTCCTGCGGCCCTTTGAACTTGTAGATCATCGCCTCGCGATTGAGAAAGCGCCGCTTCTGCAGCATCCCAGCCTCACGCGCAACGGCGCAGGCCACTGTTAAACGGTGTAGCAATGAGTCAAATGTCATGATGATGAGCTAAAACCTTTGCGCAGACATGTGCCGCGCTCATTGAAACTGAGAATCGACTTCTCTCTCGATTGTAGATTCGCTGCCGGCCCGGTCGATTTAGCCGTTTTGATTACGACCCCTGTACCGTCGCCTCATCTTCCGATATCTGCGGCATCTCCAGCGGCAGCAGCAAGCGAAATACGGTGCCGTGCCTCACTTCGTTACATGTTGTGCGCATGCGAATCCAGCCACCGTTCTTGCGAATCGTTTCTTCCACCAGCCACAGTCCCAGGCCTGTCCCGGTATCGGCCTTTGTTGTAAAGAACGGCTCCCAGATTTTTTTCCGCAAATTCTCAGGAATTCCAGGACCGGAGTCCGCCACCGAGACCGCAACGCATGATGTTTCCGTGCTCCAATGTGTGCTGCTCTGCGTTGCAAGCGTGATGCGGCCACCAGTTCCGATTGCGTCGATGGCATTGCCCAGCAGGTTGGTAAGCAATTGCATAATTTCGCTGGCATATCCGATAAACGTCGAGGTGCTTCGTTTGCGGATATTGACCGTAATCTGGCTTTGATTCAAGCGGCCTCCAAATAGCAGCATGAGCCCGCTGACAATCTCTTCCAGATTCACCTGAGCAGGATTCATCGTGCGCCGCGCGAATCGCAGTGTCTGCGTCGCAATCTTGGATACTCGATCCAACTCGATGCTGGCCCGCTCTACAAATCCTCGCGTAGATTCGCTGAGCGCCTGATCATAGCCGATCAGGTACAGAAGATTGGTAACGCTTGTCAGCGGGTTGTTCATTTCATGCGCAATCGAAGCTGCAAGCCGTCCCACGGCAGCCAGTTTTTCCGTACGCACCAGTGCTTCGTGTGCGTGCCATCGGTCTGTGTTGTCCAGAATGATGGCGCCTGCCAGTACAGGTTTCGTCGATTCCCCTGCAAACACTGGATAAAACCACGTGAGCCACTGGCGCTCGCCTTCGTCTTGCGGTCTTCGTCCAATGAATTCCCGCTGGATCACCTTTCCTTCGCGCAAAACACTGTCCAGCAAAGGCTGCAGCACCGGAAACGCCTCAGGCATCATCTCGCTTAAAGGCTTGCCGAGGTGGGCTTCTTCCGCAATGCCGTCAATATCAGACAAGGCCTTGTTGACACGTAAATAGTGATATGAGGTGTCAAAGGTGGCAAATCCAATAGGGGAGTTGTGTAGCAGCGATTCAAGCTCCGCGTTACGTAGCGCCAGTTCTCGCTCTGCTTTGCGGCGCTCCGCAATATCGCGAAAGACCAACACCACGCCGGCGATTCCATCTTTCTCGCCACGAATCGGCGCTCCACTGTCGTCGATGGCGATTTCGCTTCCATCGCGCCGAATCAACACGGTGTGATTCGCCAGACCCACTATCTGTCCTGTGCGCAACACCTTTGCTACCGGACTCTCGACCTTTTTGCGGCTCGTCTCATTCACGATAGGGAAAACTGCATCCAAGTGTTCGCCGACGGCCTCCAGCGAACTCCAGCCTGTCAGTTCTTCTGCGGTCGGATTCAATAGTGTAATTTTCCCGTCCTGGTCACAAACAATGACGGCGTCGCCAATACTTCTCAATGTTGTCGAAAGCGAATTGCGCTGAATCTCAACCTCTCGTAGTTGCTCCGCAAAAGCTCTCGATAATTTGCGGAACTGCCCGATTCCATCCAGCACGAGAAAAATGGCAACCAGTGCTCCGCCAACGATCGCGACGACTGGTTGCGCGGCGTACATTTTTAGCAGTTTTTGTCGCCCTTGCTGGCGTAGTGCAGACTGCTCATTCTCGAGCTTGCGAATCCTGGTACGCAGACGATCCATCGCCTGTTTTTGCGCCAGCAAAGCATCGGCATCTTCGATATGTGCGGGTACCGCCGAGACGATTGCCTCATTTGCTTTGTCAAAGCTGGCAATATCCTGCCGTATCTCGTGCAATTCGGCGGTTACAAGTGCTTTGCCGTCCGCCGCATTGGCAATGGCGTCCAACTCGTCGTCAATTCGGTCAGTGGCTGCATGATAAGGCTGTAAAAACGCGGCGTTTCCCGACAGCGCAAATCCTCTGACGCCAGTCTCTTCATCGACAAGACTGTTTAGAAGCCGGTCGCTTCCAATCGTCAGCGTAGTTGCCTGTGTCGTCTGGGTGCGCAGTAAGTCGATTTCATGAAATTGCCAGCTAAGGATGCCGACAAATAAGCAGACACACAGAATCGGCAGCAAAGCGAAGCGTAGCAGCAAAAGCCGGAAAGACGATGGATTCATGAGCCCTTGTCATCAATGGCTGCGAAAGACCCTGCGCTTGCTCAGACCCTTTCCATATTCGAGAGGGGGACAGAGATAATTTTATCGAGTCTCTATCTTCGCAAACGCACACTTTCTTAGCAAAGCTTAGATAAAAGGACTCAGATTGAATACCCCGGAATGCAGCGATAATCCCCGGCCCGATCGCAGACGCCCCGCAACCTGTTTTATTTTTTCCACGAATTAGATGTGAAGACAGGCGTATGCGTTGGCCGAAAACGCGCAAGATTTTGTCAAAGGGTTGGCGGATTGCTCGTCCTCTGGACCTTGAAAAGAGAGTCAGAGAATCAGCGCTCACCGCTTGCGCAGGCGAACCGATTCCCAGCTAGCGTCTGCCGTCCATCCACCATCGACCGTGAGCGTGTGGCCATTCACAAATCCACTCTCCGCGTTATCTGCCAGGAAGGCGATCGCCCGCGCGACGTCATCCGGAGTCGCGAACCGGCCCATCGGTACGCGCTGGGTAATGTCCGTATCTGAATAGCTGCCTCCGGCCTGGTCGGTGGCGTCCATCTCCGTCTTCACCCAGCCGGGACAGACCGCATTCACGCGAACGCCCCGTCCGCCCCACTCTGCTGCCAATGTGCGCGTAAGCCCCACCAGCCCATGTTTCGATGCATTGTAGGCGGCGCGGTCTGAGACGCCAGCTAGCCCTGCGATCGAGGCTACATTTACGATTGCACCGCTGTGCCGCTCCAGCATTCCGCGCCCAAAAGCCTTCGCCAGCAGAAATGGAGCGACAAGGTTCACTTCCATCACTCGCCGGTATATATGGGCCTCCGTGTCTTCCGCCGCACAAATGCAACTAATACCTGCATTGTTTACCAGAACGTCGACTGGGCCGAACGTGTGGAAGACCTTGTCGGCAAACCGCTCTACCGTGGCTTCATCCGTGATGTCCCCGGCAAAGCCAATCGCCGTTCCACCCTGTGTTTCAATAGCGAGGACGGTCTGCGCAGGCTCGCGGAGGTCAATGATGGCGATGTTGTAGCCGCGTGAAGCTAGCAACTCTGCAGTCCTGCGACCGATCCCCTGCGCGCCACCCGTTATGACCGCAACCCGGCTGTCTGTCTTCGTTGTCATTTCGCTAACCTGTGCGCCGCGCTACAGCTTCTCGGCGACGCTCTTGGCCTGCGTAAACAGCAGCAGATAATCCGGACCGCCGGCCTTCGAGTCTGTTCCGCTCATATTGAATCCACCAAACGGATGTGCACCCACCATCGCACCCGTGCATTTGCGGTTCAGATACAGATTGCCCACATGGAACTCATCCGCTGCCTGCTTCAGCCGTTCGTGATCGTTGGTGTACAGTGCGCCGGTCAAGCCAAACTCGGTATTGTTGGCCACTGCCAGCCCCTCTTCAAAGCTCTCCACTTTGATCAGCGCCAACACTGGTCCAAAGATTTCTTCCTGCGCAATCACCGCGTCTGGATCAATATCGGCAATTACGGTCGGCTGGATGAAATAGCCACCGGCCGCCGTTTCGACTGCGGCGCCACCGGAAATAAGCCGCCCTTCGGCCTTGCCCTTCTCTATGTAGCCAAGGATAGAGTCGCGCGCAGCTGCGTTGACCACTGGTCCCATATTTGGGTTTCTGGCAGGATCGCCAACGGTCAGTTTCGCCACACGCTCTCGCACTTTCTCGACAAAGACGTCATAGATCGGCGCCTCGATAATAGCGCGGGAGCAGGCCGAGCATTTCTGCCCGCTGAACCCAAAGGCTGAAGCCACCACGCCGTCTGCCGCGGAATCTACATCCGCATCGGCGCAGACCACAATCGAGTCCTTGCCGCCCATCTCCAGCACCGTGCGCTTGATCCAGATCTGCCCGGGTTGCGTTTTTGCCGCGAGCTCGTGAATATCCAGGCCCACGGGCTTCGATCCGGTGAACGCCACAAAACGCGTCTTCGGATGCGCCACGATCGCGTTGCCAAAGGTGGCTCCCGAGCCAGGGCAGAAGTTCACCACGCCCGCCGGCAGACCTGCTTCCTCCAGCACTTCCATAAACTGCGCCGCAATCGTCGGTGAATCGCTCGATGGCTTCAAAATCACTGTGTTTCCGGTAACAATCGCAGCCGTCGTCATCCCCGCCATAATCGCGAACGGGAAATTCCACGGCGGAATCACAGCACCGACTCCCAGGGGAATGTACATCAGGCGGTTTTTCTCACCCGGATACTGAATCGGCGTCGTTGCGTGCGCCAGCCGCAGGGCCTCGCGAGCGTAGAACTCCAGAAAGTCGATTGTTTCGGCCACATCGGCGTCGGCTTCGGCCCAGTTCTTGCCCACCTCATAGGTCAGCCACGCGGCAAACTCAAATTTGCGATTGCGAATGATCTCAGCCGCACCCAGCAGCAGCGATGCCCGCACCTCAACCGGTGTTCTGCTCCATGAGTGGAACGCACGCAGCGCTGCATCCATCGCTTCCTGCGCGTGCTCCGCGCCTGCTTTCTGGTGCACACCCACCACCTGCGCAGGTTTCGCCGGATTGATCGAGGTGATCTTGCCCGTCGTCCGCTCACGGTGCCCACCAATGACCAGGTCATATTCACGCCCAAGCTTGGTGGCCACATCTGCCAGCGCCTCGCGCATCGCCCGGGCATTCTCGGGATCGGCAAAGTCGACAAACGGTTCATTCTTGAATTCGCCCTTGGGCGACAGCATCTGGATAGGGAAAACCGATTCGTGCGCCATGCTGCAAGTCTAGCCGAAGCTGCGCAGTGCTGCGAAGTCGATACGGTTGGAGATCGAGGAATCCAATTTCCGATCTTCAATCCGATTACAGCGGGTGTAACTCGTCATCCTGCAGCCCGGATGCTGCGGAACGCAGGCTGATTTGCGTTATCAGCCGGTCGGCAACAGCAGTTGGGGTCCGAAGATTAGCTACCGTCTTCCAGTTATCCGGCTTTGCTGTTGGAGGCGGCATCCAAAGAGGCAGGTCGAGCTTTAAGTAATCCGCCATTGCCTGCGCATGTGGTTCATACATCTTGCGGATCGCATCCAGGCGCTTCCGTGTCGTCAAATCCCCGCAGAGTGAAAACCCTACCTCTGACAATGCGTCGCAAAGCCGTGCAAACTCTTCATCCTGCAACCGTACAGGTTTGCTTTCGCGATATCGTTTTTCCTCGGTTTCGCGATGAAACACATGCCCTAGATCAACCAGCACGTGCCGCGCTATAGCGAAGGTAAGCTGTGCCTGACGAGTGCATGGTCCCTCGATGGTCGTGATCAGCAGCGCGCACGTATCCAGAATCGCTGTGATCGCCGAGAGCCAGCTTTGGTTGTCGTGCTGCGACCGGTAGTAGCACAGGATGGGATACGAGATGTGGGTTTCCAGCATGCCGGCTGCCCATCGCTCCCACTCCGCCAGGAGCACGATTAGCGCCTCGTGGCCGCCTTTGAAATTATGCCGCAGCAGCATCTCGCTAGCGCTGGGAGGCGAACCCGCCCGCGCATCCAGCAATGCCACCGATACTTCCCGACTAGAAAACGCCGTATACAGCACCGGCACGTAGCCGATCACCAGAGCCACGAAGCCGAGCCCCGTACCCGCCTCAAGCACTGTCAGCATGCGTGCAATCTGGTTGGCCGGTTGCACATCTCCGAGGCCCAGGGTAAAGATGGTGGTTCCGCTGACATAAAGGCAGCTGCGGAACACCGCAAAAATTCTCGTTGGATGCTCTGGATCGACAAATGGCTCGTGCAGGCCGAAATACATCAGCGCATAGGCACAGGTAAGCAGCGCCGCCCAGAGCACAAACAACAGCAGCAGAGCCAGCGGTCCATACACGCTGTACATCTGTTCTCGGGTCTTACGTTCACGCATCAGCTGCGCGAGTGCGGTCCACGGATACCATGTCACCAAAAAGAACAGGCGGGTGATACGAAACCGTCCAACCGGTCTGCGCGGCAGAATAATTGTCTGAAACGCATCGAGCAGAACAAATGCGAGAAGAGCCAAACCGGCAATGAGTGCTGCAGGGTGCATGAGATCACTATAAAAGCGGATGTCCAAAATCAGAATCAGGCTCGATTCTGTGAGCATCGGTGGTTCGATGCCGCCGGCGCAATTACGTTTCATCATTCCGGTCGGCTACCATCGATATAGAGGGAACAGTATTGATGCCGTCTTCACTTCCCGCCGCTCAGGAAGTCAGCAGCGACCAGCGTAAACCACCCCAGGCCGAATCTCGTAAGCGCCAACCTCTTCTTCTCTCTGCCGCAATCATCGTTTCGAGTCTGATAATCCTGGCAGCGGGGTACTCGACCATCAGCTTCGCGCAGACCAGAGTGTTCGACGGCAAATGGCTGCATCGTGTTCCCGACGAAGATCGCGCCCGCAAGAACCCTTTCGCACACAATCCGCAGGCAGCCGAGGCAGGTCATCAGCTTTTCCTGGCAAACTGCGCCAAATGCCACGCAGCCGATGCGAACGGTCGTCCCAACCGTCCGAGCCTGCGTACCGAGCGTATTCGTCACGCAACCGACGGTGAACTCGCCTGGATGCTGCAGCACGGCGATCCGTACCAGGGAATGCCACAGTGGAGCTCGCTTCCTGAAGATCAGCGCTGGCAGATCATCGCATTCCTGCGCACTCTGCCTCCGGGCCATCCACGCCCCAGTTCTCGTTCTGGTTCTTCCATGTAAACGAGAAGAGCCGGAATGCCGTTGATCATGGTTAAACGAGCTACACTCCCTCCATCAACCGGTCGGTCTGTTTGCTCATCTTTGCCGTTCTGGCAATTTTGTCCCAGTTAAACGGCCGGCCGTCAATCGCGCGTTTGATCGTCTTGAACAACACCACCGAGAAGACCTGCCGGTAAGCAAACCGTTGTAGCCAAATATGGAACAGCAGCCATCCGTCGCCTTTGTTTGCCGCGTGCCTCGGTTCCAGGCTAAACGCAATCGTAGAGGTGATGAAGTCGATAACCATGAAGGTCAGAAAATAGGCGACCAGCTTCTCAAATGAAGCCATGCTCGCGGCTTCCGGATGGAAGTAGCTGTTATACAAAAACTGCAGCGTACCATACACAAACATCAGGTCAATGAATGGCGACACCAGCGGCAGCAGCATCTGGAAGATAACGATATTCGGCAATGCAAACAGCCCCATTGCCTTATTTGTCGAGAACGCCGCGCGATGCTTCCACACTGCCTGAAGCGTGCCAAACGACCACCGGAAGCGTTGCCGCATCAGCCCTGTCGCGTTAATCGGTGCTTCCGTAAACGCCAGCGAGCGGTCTTCGTAAACCACTTTTAGACCTTGCTCCAGCAGGCTCATCGTCAGGTCTGCATCTTCCGCCACGGTGTTTACCGGATAGCCGCCCGCAGTTTTGACGGGGCCTGTCCGCCACGCGCCAATAGCTCCCGGTACTACGGTCACTACATTAAATAGATTCAGTGCCCGCCGTTCGAAATTCTGGCTCGTAATGTATTCAAGCGCCTGCCAGCGGGTCCACAGATTCACTCGATTGCCAACCTTGGCATTGCCGGCAACCGCGCCGACGCGCTCATCCACAAAATGCGGAATCAGCTTAGTAATGGCGTCCGGAGCAATCACCGTATCCGCATCGATGCCGACATAGAACTCTTCCGTCAGATGCTCAAGTCCGTAATTGAGCGCAGCAGCTTTGCCGCCGTTGGCTTTGGTGAGCACCGTGACCTTGCCTGCTGCAATCTCTGGACCGTAGGCGTCGCGTGCTACCTCTGCAGTTCTGTCACTGGATCCATCGTCAATCACAACCACGCGCAGATTCTTGTACGTCGAGTTCAGCACCGAACGCACTGTGCGGACAATGACCGTTTCTTCGTTATAGGCTGGGACCAATACAGCTACGGCTGGAGTAAATTCCGGCACATCTGGCTTATGCCCGCGAAGCCTGTCAATCAGCGCCAGTACTCCGATAAGCAACAGCCGGACGCTCATCAACACATCGCCCACAAAGAAAACCCAGACGACGAAGTGTCCCACCAGGCTCAGCGCACTAAACGTAACTGAGTCGGCCCTCGCTCGCCAATATTGCAGACCGGTGATCTTGGGCATCACCTCTGCCGTGGTCTTGCCCATCAACGAACTCACAGTAACGAATTTATATCCATGTGCACGCAGAGCATCAATCAACTCGGGCAACGCTGCTACTGTTGGCGCACGGTTACCGCCTCCGTCATGCATCAAGAGGATTGAGCCCTGAAACTGCGGCTTAGTCTTCATCTCGTCGAGTTGTGAAAGCACCGAAGTGATCATTTGCTGCGGCGTCTTCCGCGGATGCTCGTTCCAATCGTCTGTATCGATCTTGTTGCCGACAATCACATAGCCCATCTGCTGTATGCGGTACGCTGGTTCAGCCTGATCGTCTGTGTCTGGCTCTTCATCAATGTCATACGGAGGACGCAGGTACAGCGGCTGGACTCCAAGCTTGCTGATGAATAACCGCTCCGTCAGATTTACTTCCAGCTGTAGCTGTCGCGGCGAAATTTCACTGATATCAGGGTGCGTATAGGTATGATTTCCAATCTCATGTCCTTCGCGCACCATTCGCTGCATGATCCCCACGTTCTCCTGAGCCTGTGAGCCGATCAGCATAAACGTTGCTTTTACATTCTTCTTCTTAAGAATGTCCAGAATCTTGGGAGACCACGTCGGATCAGGTCCGTCATCGAAACTAATTGCAATTTCCCCTGGATGATATCCGTAGTAAGTGACCTTGTAACTTAGCGGATATTCATCCATGTGCTCGTCAATAATCAACCGCCGCCGCAGGTCTGATTCATCCGTATCCTGCAGCACTGTACGGTGTCCTGGCTTAGGTGTTCCGCTTATTCGCAGGATGTCGCCAACACCTTCGCTGTCGATATCGTGGCCGGGCTGCACTGCTGAGAGCTGATTTAGCGCATCCGCACTGCTCGGCTTGTCCCATATATTCCAAAGTGAGCGGTCTTCCTGCCCAAGCGACCAAAGTGCAAATGTCTGAATACCCAGCGTCCGCGCGCCACGCATTTCATCCAGCAGCGTCACGCCATCCAGGAACCACACCACATGGCGTACGTGCTCGTCCTCATCAATGAATGAGTAATGCGGATTGAGTGAGTCGTAATCGAGATCGAGATCGGCATCGGCATCGGAAGCACGCTGCCACGCCTCCTGCACGCTAAGATCGTCCGTGTTCAGCACCTTCGGCTTCGGATGTTTTTTGTCCTTCGGGTCGGGAATCGACATCGACCAGTCATAGCCAAAATTACCAACCGCGCAGATCAATTTCTCTTTCGGAACATCCTTTAGCACGCGCGTCAGATTTCCCAGAAACCACTGCTGTGAAGCAATCGGCCCCGGATCGCTGTTCTCCTCGTGCTCGTCGTAATTCATGAGAATCACGCCGTCGGAGTTCGCTGCGATCGACTTCAAATCATCGTCATCCGTGCCTGCCTCGACGTTTACATACAGTCGCAGATTGCGAGCATGCATATCTGCATACAAGTCATGAATGAACTGCAGGTACGAACTAATAGCCTCATCCGGCAGGTTTTCAATGTCGAGCGACAAGCCGCGATACATGGGCAACCCGGCAAAGAACTGAATAATCTGCTGCCGCAACGCGTCCCGCTTCCCCTGATCCATGAGAATCGAGCCAATCGCCGGGTCAAAGCTCTGGTTCTGCGGATTGTAGCTGGTCAGGTCGGGAAAGATTTCTGTGTCTTCCTTTGCCGCCGAAATCACATTCTTGATCTTGTTCAGCTCATCCGGGTCGCGCACACTCCGGTTATCCACAGCGCGATACTCGGTCCGGTCGTCGCCCGATTCTTCCATCAGGTCGCCGCTGCTCAGCGAGACATGCAGCCAGACTGGAAATACGATGTCGATCTGATGGACATGCTCCTTGAACGAGGAATAGCTCGCCGTATCGTCTGGCCTGTAGTACGCCGTCCGGATGCCTTCGCCCGTATTGAACGGAACCTCCGACGCCTTCTTCGTTGTCTTGCGCCGACTCGATTTCGCTTTCGTTTTTTCCGCGCGTATCAGATCTGACTGGCGGTCGTGCAGCGCCTTATAGTTGTGCTTCGGCGCCGGAAGCAGTAACTCAGGAAGGCGCTGCCCGCGCAGTACATTGAAGATAAAGATCGTAACGACAAGGGTGAAAATGACCGCGGAGACATCCATGATGCGGCGCAGGCGCTTCCAGCGTTTGCGTTGAGGGTCATAAAAAATCTGGCGATCTGGGCTCATGATTGGGGATTGCTGTTGCTGTTCCGGATAAATCTCCGCGAGGATTGGAAAAATTTCCTACATAGTAAGTCGAATTCGGTAACTGGAAATGCGTCTCTCAGACGAAACCTCTTTGCTCTTTCCAGATCTTTCGAAATCGAAAGCGTGAATGTGCCTTCTTGCTCTTGTCCCTGTCTGCGGCAGTCGATTCTGCTGGCAGCGGTTACACTCGAATCCTATGGAAGCAGGTTCGGGGCGTCAATCCAAGACAGAACATGTACAAGAGCAACAGGAGGAAGCGTCCGGCCAGGACCGGGTCGCATTCAAGCGTCATGCGCTGAGCAAACAAGAGAAACTTTCTGCGAACGACAAAATATCAGTCTCTTCTTTCTCTAGTGTAAGCGCTGTGTCGCCCATCTCGTTCCCGCATTGGCAGTGGTTGGGCTGGCGTGCGCTGGCAGCGTTAATCGGCGGTCTCATTCTTAGGCTTTGGATGATGCGAGCCTTCCCCCAGGTCAGCGGCGATGCCCTGATCTACGGAACCATAGCCCGCAATCTCCTGCAGCATGGGACATTCGCCATTGGCACCGATTCCATCCATCCCACGCTCATCCGTCTGCCCGGTTATCCGCTCTTTCTCGCCACCTGTTTCCGCGTCTTCGGTATTGAAAACTACAACGCCGTCGGTTATTTCCAGATCGCCCTCGAACTCTTTTCATGCCTGCTTCTTGCCGACTTTGTCCGCAATATCTCAACCGATCGCGCCGGATTGAACGCACTCTGGCTCGCTGCCATGTGCCCCTTTACGGCAGTCTTTTCCGGAGCGCCGCTCACCGAGTCCCCTACGTTCGATGCAATCTGCCTCGCCCTGTGGTCCCTCGACCGTTATCTGACCAGGAGGCAGCACTCGATTCTATATCTTCTGCTATTCACCCTTGCATTAAGCTCCGCGGCTCTTTTTCGTCCCGACGGCGCACTTCTGGCATTCGCGCTCTGGCCGGCGCTATTCTTCGCGCGCGCCACAACTCAATCACTACGGCCTATGCTTTCCAAAGCTCTGATCGCTGGTGTCCTTGCAGTGCTTCCCTTTGCCTTCTGGGCTGTCCGCAACTGGCAAGTCTTCCACGTTTTCGAACCGTTGGCCCCGCGCTACGCCAATGACCCCGGCGAAGACCCGCACCTGGGCTGGCAGCATTGGGTTAAAACCTGGTGCCTCGATTTCACCTGCACCTACAACATTTACTGGAATGTCCCCGACGATACTGTCGATCTAAACGATCTGCCATCCTGGGTCTTCGACTCGCCAGCGCAAAAGGCCGAAACCGAGCAGATTTTCGCTATCTACAATCGCAACCCTGACATGCCACCGGAATTGGATGTCCGCTTCGCCGCTCTCGCCCGGGAACGCGCCCACGATCACCCCATCCGCACCATGATTCTCATGCCTTTGGGCCGTCTGGCGGACATGACCTTCCGTCCCCGTGTCGAAAATCTCACCATCGATCTCAAATGGTGGCAGTATCACCTGCACCGTTCCGAGACCCGCTTTAGTATCGTCTACGGCGTCGTTAATCTTCTCTTCTTGGGCTTGGGAATCTACGGGCTATTTCTCAAACCGCGCTACTGGCAGTACATGGTGGCCTATCTCGTATTACGTTGCCTGCTGCTGCTCACCATTGAAGCGCCTGAAACGCGCTATACGCTGGAGTTCTTCCCGTTCCTCTTCGCTACCGGTGGCATCTCGCTACAACATATCTTCCGACGGCGCTCAATGGATGCGCTGACGCGCTGAGCACGGGAACCATCAACCATTTTGGAGCACCTTAGTTGGATCCCGAGTGATTGACGGTCTGCGTCCCTGACGCAGTCTTAATCTCAAACGTATCTCCCGGCACCTTACCGTTTAGCCTGATGTGGTTATACGTAAATGTGAGGTAATTTCCATCGGAGTCATAGCGCTGCTGCTTCACCGCAACCCCGCGGGCCGTATCAATCCACAGAAGCACCTTCGGCGTCGACTTGGTCAGCGCCGCATCTTTCGGAGTGAGCAGCAGTTTCGCTGCTTGAACGCCATTTACCGCCTCTACTCCCTGTGACTGCACATTCCAGTTCTTTTCGAGGTCAGCGCCGCTCCCGCCAAAGCCCAGGGTGAGGAAAGAGTTCAACTGGTCGCGCCGATTCCCAACCTGAAATACCTGCAACTGCTTGATCGCCGGTTCATAGAGTTTGCCTACTCCGTCGGCGTAAACCATATCTTTTTGGTACGGTTTCCCATTGTCGGCTTTGATGTGCACGGCAACCCGCATCTGTCCACCAGACCGCGCAAAGACCACTGTCCCGCTCTGCGTATCTGTATCTGGAACGGGATTGACCTGCGTGCCTTCCCATACGATGTCGGCTTCTGCAGAGCTAAAAGTCTTGGAGGACTCGTCCAGCTTACTCAGCACCGGCTGCAGATTGTCCGCCGCAATCGCGGTTCCCGCTACGGCAAAAGCCACCAGTGGTACACATCCAAAGCGTAAAAATTTCCTGAAGTCTTTCATATCTCTCCAGCTTCATTGGACGGAAAGAAAACCACGAAGGATGCCAGCCATACCACCGATTCCCGAACACCTAACGTCGGCAATCCTTGATTCCACACCGGATAGCTCATCCTAGCGATGCGCCCAGACCTTCCATGAGCCCGGCTTGCCATTGGCGTCATAATCGGCAGTCTCCCACTTCACCACGGAAACCGCATCCCCCGTAACTGGCTGAATAGCCACATGCAGCGCCTTTCGCACCGTGCGGATATCCGCGTCCGGTGTTACATTCACGCTGTTTGCCGGAACCGTAATCACCAGCCCATAGTTGCCATCGCGCAGTACCTGGATCGGTCCAGCCAACGCTCCATTCTCAGGAGCTTTATCGCCGAAATCCCAGAAGCGTGGGGTAATAAAAATAAACGCCAGAATCAGCGTCACCATTACGTCGTAATGAAAACTGCCTCTCGGATGCGTCCAGAAAAAGTAACTGCGAAATGTCTTGCCAATCGTGTTTTGACTCATACCATCCACACGCGAATCGATCCGGGTCAGCGCAAATATGTTAGCTCTGCGCCGTGATCCGCTCCAGATTTCCCATATAAGGCCGCAGCGCCTCCGGTATCAGCACCGAGCCGTCAGCCTGTTGATAGTTCTCAAGAATCGCGAGCCACGTTCGGCCCACAGCCAGTCCGCTGCCATTCAGCGTGTGCACAAATTCGTTCTTTGCCTTTGCACCACCCGCCGCCGGACGATAGCGGATATTCGCCCGCCGCGCCTGGAAAGTTTCAAAGTTGGAGCAGGAGGAGATTTCCCGGTACACGCCCTGCCCCGGCAGCCACACTTCCAGATCAAACGTCTTTGCCGAAGAAAACCCGGTATCCCCTGTACACAGCAGCACACGCCGATAGGGTAGTTCCAGAGTTTCCAGAATCTCTTCCGCATCGCGGGTCAGCTTTTCATGTTCGGCGTCTGACTCTTCCGGCTTGGCAAACTTCACCAACTCCACTTTCTGAAACTGATGCTGCCGGATAATCCCGCGCGTATCCTTGCCCGCTGCTCCTGCCTCAGCCCGGAAACAAGGCGTATACGCAGTGAGCGAAATCGGCAGCTTCGCCTCATCCAGAATCTCGTCGCGGTACAGATTCGTCACCGGCACTTCCGCTGTCGGAATCAACCAGTGGTCGTTGTCCCGGTACTCGCCCGGCACAAAATCCGTGCCATCCTGGCAGCGAAACAGATCTTCGCCAAACTTCGGCAACTGCCCGGTTCCAAACAGGCTCTTGCTGTTCACCATGAACGGAGGCAGCACCTCGGTATAACCATGCTGCTCCGTATGCCGGTTGAGCATAAAGTTGATCAGCGCCCGCTCCAGCCGCGCTCCAGCGCCCTTGTAAACAGCAAACCGCGCTCCACTCAGCTTCGCCGCCCGCTCCAGATCTAGAATTCCCAGCGCCTCGCCAATCTCCCAGTGCGGCTTCGGAGTAAAGTCAAAGCTCCGTTTCTCACCCCAATGCTTGACCGCGACATTATCCTCTTCCGACCGTCCCACAGGTACTTCGTCCCGCGTCAGGTTGGGAATGCGTGCCAGCGACTGGCGCATCTCGTCGTCCAGCGCCGCCGCCGCTGTATCGAGCCCATCCAACTGCTCCTTGAGAGACTTCGTCTCATCCATCAGAGCGGTGGCATCCTGCCCGGCTTTCTTTAGCGCACCAACCTGCTGGCTCAGCTCGTTTCGCCGCGCCTTAAGCTGCTCCGCCTGGGTAATCGCCTCCCGGCGCCGGACATCCAGCGAACGGAAGTCGCCCAATAGCGCAACAGGATCGGCGCCGCGGGCGCGCAGCTTTTCTTCCACAAGTGACAGATTGTTGCGAACAAACGCCAGATCCAGCATGGTCTTACCAGATTACTAGACCGGGTGTTATCTGCGCTGGCGTGCCTCGGCAGCCGCCATCCCAACCGGCTCCACTCCCGGAATTTGCCCCGGAACGGGATTTTCGGGATCATGCGCCGACCCGTGAGTTGCATCCTCCCAACCCGGCAGCCTTTGATCTCCGGTGATCAGCCGGGCGCTATCGGTAAAGGTGAAGAACGTCCACGTCCAGGACCAGAAAAGTTGCAGGCGGTTGCGGAAGCCGATCAGGAAATAGATGTGGATGACCGACCAGGTGATCCAGGCCATGAATCCGCCCCAGTGAGCCTTAAACGGCCATTCGATCTTCGCCACGGCCGCCAGCCGTCCAATCGTTGCCATATCCCCTTTGTCGAAATAGCGAAAACCGGTGCGAGGCTTGCCCGCTAGGTCAGCGGCAATCATTCGCGCCGCATGCCGCCCCATCTGCATCGCAGGTTGCGCCACTCCCGGCACCGGATGCCCATCCTGCTCGAAATAAGCCAGATCTCCGCAGACAAATACCTCCGGCATATCTGTCGGATTGAGGAATCTGTCGACAATGACCGTGCCGCGCTTGCTCACCGGTGCTCCCAGCATCCTCCCTAGCGGTGATGCAGCTACTCCTGCGGCCCACAAAATAACCGCGGCCTCAACGCGCTCATCCCCGACCTTTACGTAGCCGGGGCCAACCTCCGTCACCTGCTTGTTATTCCATACCTCGACGCCGATGTCTTTCAGTTGCTTCAGCGCTTTTTCAGATAAATCCTCCGGAAACGTCGCCAGCACTCGCGGCGATCCTTCGACCAGCAACACCCGCGCCTCGCTCGGCTGAATCTTGCGGAAGTCATGCCGCAGGTACAGCCGCGCGATATCCGAAATCGCCCCAGCCAGCTCAACTCCCGTCGGGCCACCGCCGATCACCACAAAATTCAAGGGCGGATGCCACCCATGTTCCAGCATGTGCCGTTCTGCCAATTCAAACGCCAGCAAGACCCTGCGGCGAATCTCAAGCGCATCCTCTATCGACTTCAGTCCCGGCGCACTCTTCGCCCACTCCTCATGACCAAAATAAGAATGCGTTGCACCCGTCGCCAGAATCAGGTAGTCGTATTGGATCGTCGTTCCACTGGCGAGCTGCAACTCGTGTTCCGAAGAATCGATTCCCGTCACCTCATCCATCAGAACCTGAGTATTATTGAAGTTTTTCAGAATGCCTCGGATCGGCTGCGCTATCTGCGCAGGTGACAGCACCGCGAGAGCGACCTGGTATAGCAGCGGCTGAAACGTGTGATGGTTGCGGCGATCGATCAGCGTCACATCCACTGCTAACTTACCCAATTCCATTGCCGCATTGATGCCGGCGAAACCGCCGCCGACCACAGCCACCCGAGGTCTGCGGCCACCGGTTTGTGCAGCCCACGGAGAAGTGTTGGTCTCGTTCATTTCCAGTCCTCACAGTTTCTGATGCGGCGAAGCCTGAAAACGAGTCATAGGTCTTGATAAACGGCATCTGCTGCGTGTGAGAAATATCTTCAGCCGCCTTTGAGCGGTTGAACGCCAATCCCATCGACCATAATCGAACCCAGAAATTGAAGACAAGAATCCATCGCGCATCATGGATGCTGCTCAACACTGAACATCAGGCTCGCTGAATTTCCCGTCGTCGCGAGACCGAGCAGTTTTGTCGCAACCCCTGAGCGAGTCAACGGAGTAATCGACACAAAACCATCCAGAGCAGACGTCAAAGTCGAGCTTTGTGTTACGAGCAAAGGAGCCTGAACGCATCGGCCATGTGCGGAACATTGCGGAGCCCACGCGTAGAGTGCCTGTGTAACGTTCACTGTTGCGCCCGCCATGGCATTGCCGTCCATGTCCAGAGCCCGTAACACCACCTGCACGGGAGTAGCGCCGGAAGCCATGCTCTGATCGGTCCCCGAAACAGCGATCAGAGATCCAAACTCAGGCCGCGAGCCAAATACACCAAAACCCACGCAACTCGTCGTGCCAGCCACGCACGCATTCGAGGTTGCCGTAGCTCCTTCCGCCAACGGTCCCACCGTCAGCGTCGCAGAGGCAATGCCGGAGGAATTAGTCAAAGACGCTGTGCCCGGCGCAGCGATGCCACTTACCGATTGCCAGCTCACACTCTGCCCCGCAACCGGAATCCCGTTGTTCAGCACCAGCGCCTGCACGGGCCATTGCATCGTTGCGCCCGCTGCCAGATACAGCGTGGGCGTCAGCACGCTTATCGTTGCCGCGGGCCCGCCATAAAAGTGCGCCTGCACGCTGGCTCCATTGATCAGTGAAGCGGTGACAATCGCAATCGCGGTGCTTGTCGCCGCTATCTGCAGCGTCGCCGTTCCATCGCCTGAGGTGACCACACTGCAAACGGTCTGCCCACACCCAAGCGAAGCCGCTCCGGACGCAATCGCGTACGTCACGGTAACTCCGCCCCCAGGCGTCCCATCCGAGCCAACAGCCTTCACCGTGAAAGGCTGCGGCACATTCAGAGGCACTTGATTTGCCGGAGCCGCAACGATGCTTAAAGCATCCCCCGCTACTGCATCGTAACTAATTCCGCCTGGAATCACGGCCGTCGCATTAAAGCCGGGAAGATCGTTGACGGTTACATCCTGCGAACTGGAAATTCCGGCTCCCGCTGCTGGAGCAATCGCGGTAATCTCGTTCGGCAAAATGCTCGTTACCTGTGCATTGGCCCCTCCAACAAAAACCGTGTCTCCAGTGCGAAATCCCATGCCGCTAATGACAAACGCTCCTCCCGCAGCAGGCAGCCGCTCTGGAGACACTGAATCCGCATACAAAACCCAGCCATGATAGGCGTAGTCTGAGCGCCCATCCCCGCGAGCATCCTGAATGCCCAACCGCACCGTATCGGCTGCAGCGCTCGAAACCTGCAGCCACGTTTCGCCCGTAGCCACGCCATTTGCAGCAGAGGCGAACGCTGCTGGAGCCGAGCCGATCGCAGCAAAAGCATCCCACACTCCGATGCTGGGCATGGCCTTCACTGAACTCGGCGTGCCGGTCTCATCGAGAGCTTGCGTCACAACAGTGAAGACCCGGTTTGCCTGCACCGGAAACGAATACCAGCCCCCTCCGCCAATTTTGTTGAGGGTGCTGGTCCACTCGCCGGACGGAGGCAAAGGCTCTGGATCAGCCTCTGTCCCAAGTGCCGCCGGTATACGTACCGGGCTGATCGCCGTGCGCAGATCTGATCCACTAGAAGCGCCGGAGCCCGGCTGCATCACCAGACGGAATTCCGGTTCCATAATCATGTCCGGTCTTGGATTTGGTCCCACCGGAATCCGGATTGGCGTGGTCTCACCAGCCGAATTTGCCACCATAATCGCAAGCTGTTTGCTGCCGCCCGCCGTCAGGCCTGTCAACGTTATCGTCGTCATCGTGCCCGATGGTGCAGGCGAACCGAGTACATACGGCCCAACCGACTCGCTATTCGCATATTGCGGATTCACAGCTTCGAAGGTCACCTGATAGTTTGCCGTGGTCACGCCTGGCGGCAGCGGAATCGCACTCAGGTCAAAGTATCCTTGCATCGAAGTATTGCTGCTGCCAAAGCGGTCATACCGATTCCCTTGCGTATCCACATACCCGGTGATCTCATTTCCATGATTTCCCGTGAAATACGCACCCGAAACAAACGTCACCGTGTACTGGTACAGCGGATTCCCATTCGCATCCAGCGGCCGCGCTACCACATTCACGCCCTGCATCCCCTGCGCATTGCGAAAGCTGATCGTTCCCTGAATCGATACCGTATTGGCAGCGGTAAGCTGCTTTCCCGGAAAGTTCGCCAGATTCGACGCAGTCACCGGATACATCCGGCTCGCCGCAGCTACATCGTCATACCGAATCTGCGTCGGATTCGGTATGCAGCTTCCACCCGTCTCGCCGCATTCATAGTTCGCCGGCTCCATGATCGGCCAGCCCAGTGGACCGTTCGTTTCGCTGCTGTTCTTCAGTGCATCGTCGTTCACCTGCGAATAATCCAACCCCAGGATGCGCCCGAAGGCCCGCTCCAACTGATAGCTCATCATTTGCAGCAGGCTCGCCGACGTAGCACAGCGGCCATTCACCACAATCACGCCGTGCGCAAAATTGGCGTTGGTTGTCATGTTGTCGATCCAGTAAAGTACCCCATTGAGCTGGCAAGATGTCGGATCGCTCGCTCCCGATCCTTCCAGTGCATCGATCACCGCTCCATCCGAATCGAAGATCACGGCAACAGGTGTCGCTGTCGCATCGGGCACAACATCGTTCGGCGCATCCAGCACCCCATTTCCGGCCACGACATTGCCGCCATTTACGTCTTCTGCCAGAGATCCCGCATCGGTGAGCTGGACAGCTGCCGTCGGCACCGCATTCCACACCGCCGCCGCAGCATCCACCATCGCCACGGCCTGCGCATTCAACAATGGACCCAGCGAGCCCTGGTCCACAAAGTAGTGCAGCCGTCCGTTGGCCCAGACAACGGGCTGGCCCATCACGGCCGCGTTGAAATAAGTAGCTCCCGCCACATACTTCGGCCCTCCGGCAAAGGCATCTTCCAGACCGGCGGAAAAGCAGACGCAAATAGCCAACGCATGGATGCCCAGCGCGAGCACGCACCCGCGTCCGATAACCTTCCTGCCTATCCTGAAAGCCAAACCCACCCAATTGCTCCGCAGGGAACAAATCCAGCGTTCGCTCCGGCTCAATTAACCGCACAGAACGCGCTGGCATCCACTGCCTCGCATGCAGGAGCAGGGCCAGAATTCATGCGTAAGATCAGAGATTTCTAGGGTGGTTTTAACGTGCCGGGGTCAGAGATCTCTAAATTTCGGGGTAGAAATCGAAGAAAGCATCTAGGCTCATCTTGAGCTGCCGCTCGATCTCCTCGCGCGAGCCCTCCAGCACATGCATCGTGACCCGCGCCTCATGTCCGTTGGCAAGCTGTAACACCGCGTCTTTTACCTCAGTCACTTCTCCCTCAGGGAGCAGCCGCAATCCGTATATCAGCGTCAGGTTGGCCATACGCTCTATCTTACAGCCGGTTTATCTTCGCTTTGAGCCGAATGCGATTCCCGCGCATCCATTGTCAGGAGGCATACACCAGACGCCGTCTTACCTCGGTCCCAGTCGAACCGATGGATAAGCCGGTTGGTTTAACGGATGCGCCCCGCAGAAAGGCTCCGTTACAATCGTCAAGGTACATATCATGGAAGAGATTCGCGACACAGTTATTCTCGGCTCCGGCTGCGCCGGCCTCACCGCTGCTATCTACACCGCACGCGCCAACCTGAAACCCCTTGTTCTTGAGGGCCACGAGCCCGGCGGCCAGCTCTCCATCACCACGCTGGTTGAGAACTTTCCCGGTTGGCCAGAGGGCATCCAGGGGCCGGAACTCATTGAAAACATGAAGAAACAGGCTGCGCGCTTCGGTGCTGAATTCAAGCTGAGCCACCTGGTTTCCGTCGACCTCAAGTCGCATCCCTTCAAGCTCAAGACCTCTCAGGGCGAGATTCACACCCGGACGCTCATCATTGCCTCAGGCGCCAGCGCGCGCTGGCTCGGTCTGCCTAGTGAACAGGCCCTGATCGGCCATGGCGTCTCAAGCTGCGCCACCTGCGATGGATTCTTCTTCTCAGGTCACGACATTGCCGTAGTCGGCGGCGGCGACACCGCCATGGAGGAAGCGCTATTCCTCACTCGCTTCGCCACCAAGGTCTATCTCATCCATCGTCGCGAAAGCTTCCGCGCCTCCAAGGTAATGCTTGAGCGCGTCATCGCTCATCCCAAGATCGAGATTGTCACCAATACCGTCGTTGACGAAGTGCTCGGCGTCGAAGAGAAGTCCGTCCGCGGCCTGCACATCCGCAACATCAAGACCAACGAGAAGTCGGTCCTTCCCGTCACCGGATTCTTCCTCGGCATCGGCCACGAACCCAATGCCAAGATGTTCCATGGCCAGATCGATCTCGACGACGAGGGCTACATCGTCACCAAAGACAATGTCATGACCCGCGTTCCCGGCATCTTTGCCTGCGGAGACGTGCAGGACCGCCGCTACCGCCAGGCCATCACCGCCGCTGGCACCGGCTGCATGGCTGCTCTTGAGGCAGAGAAGTATCTCGAAGAGCACGGTCACTGAGGCAATGTCCGAATTCGAAGAAAGACACGCGCGGCTTGAGGAGTCCATCTCAGCCGCGTGTCACGCCGCAGGCAGACAGCGCGAAGATGTAGAGCTGATGGCCGTGTCAAAAAACCACCCGGCCTCCGCCATTCTTGAGGCCGCCAGCCTCGGCCTCTACGTCTTCGGCGAAAACCGCGTGCAGGAGTTCACCTCCAAATCCGTCGATCTCTCGCTGGCTTCGATTCCTGGAGCAGCAATGCCCGCGCGTCAGGCCGTCCGTGTTCACCTCATCGGCCACCTGCAATCGAACAAAGCTACTAAAGCCGCCGAAGTCTTCGACGCTGTCGACTCAGTCGATTCGCTCAAGCTCGCCGAGCGTCTCAACGAAGCCGCCGCAAAACTTGGCAAGAAGCTACCAGTCCTGATCGAAATCAAGCTCAGCACAGAAGAGACCAAAGCTGGCCTCGCACCTGACTCGCCCGAGTTGAGCGAGCTGCTCGAAAAGCTGCCCGATCTCGCCAACCTCGAAACCGAAGGCCTCATGACCATCGCTCCGCTCGATGTTCGTGAAGACGAAACCCGCGCCTGCTTTCGTCATCTGCGCCAACTTTGCGACCGGCTCGCAGCAACCTACCCGCGCTTAAACTTCCCTGTGCTCTCGATGGGCATGAGCGGCGATTACGCGCTCGCTATCGCCGAGGGAGCGACGCGCATCCGTGTCGGTACAGCACTCTTCGGCACACGTCCCGGCTATCAGAAATGACCGAAGCCCGGATAGCCGCGGCTCTACGTAAACATGCACAGGGCTGCACCATCACTGTTCGAGTACAGCCCGGCGCTAAGAAGACCGAGATCCTAGGCATCCACGGCCAGGACGATCAGATCGTCCTCAAAGTTGCGGTGCAGGCTCCGCCTGTCGAAGGCCGCGCCAATGATGCGTTGATTGCGTTCTTCGCGTCGTTACTCAAACTCCCAAAATCCTCCGTAACTGTGTTCTCGGGCGAACTCTCCCGGAACAAAGTTCTCCTTGTGCGCGGCATCAGCCCTGCCGACCTACAGGAGCGGCTGCCTCACCTGTAGTTAGCTCACTCGAATGCGGGGCTCGAATGCGGGGCTATGGATCAGCCCCGCGCGTATCGAAAGGTTACAGGTTTGCCGATCTGTTGCCCGAGATGAGCCGGATGATCAGCGTGAGAACGACGGCACCGATAACCGCAATGACGATACTTCCGATAAGGCCATGCTGCCCTACGCCACCGAAGCCTAAATGCCTTGAGAGAAACCCTCCTACCAGTGCTCCGACAAGACCAACAACCATGTCCATAAATACGCCAAAGCCAGAACCTTTCATCAGCTTGCCGGTAAGCCAGCCCGCGACGATTCCGATGAAAATCCAAGCGATAAGCCCATGACCCATGTGTGCGTTCTCCTTATATGTTTGGGTTCGTTATTTGATCTGGGGGGAATTGTCCTCTGTAATTGATCATTCCGCGCAAGATTGTATTTGACGCGTTAGGACCAACGAATTGGTTGGATGCGAGGGTATGACGGACCACGAAGACTGCGCAAGAAGAAATTAGTCACCACACCTGAGTCACTGGATGGGCGCGCGAAGGAAGCTGATCAATGCTGCGCCACCGGCGAATCGTATCCTGCATGCGAATTCGGCATGGGCATACTACTCGCCTCTTCGAGAGTAAGAAGACGAAGCGCTCAGCACCGCCTTTGCGGCGATGCTAGGTATCAACCAAGGCTCGGGCTTGCGACAATCAGCAAGTCTCCCTTATGCAAGCCTGGCGCCAGAAAAAGAACATCCTTCGTTCGCGCCGCTCAAGCATTCCTGAGCGCAGGCAGCCTCTGAATCAGCACCACTGCCTGCGCGTATATCTCAAGGCATTTCTCATCCAGCTTCGACACGGCAATCAGCTTGCCTTCGGTATAAGCTATGATCCAGTCGCCAGCCACCTCAAGATGGAACTTGCGCCCGCCCGTAGACGGTGTGTCTGAGCAGCGCAGATCGCCCGCGTTGCGAAAGGCCACCACAGTCTGATTCACTGTTCGCGCCTGCCGTCCACCTTCCTTAGGCAGATCGTACGCAACATCGAGCACCGCAATCTCATTTCCTCGCAGCGACCCTACCACGCTGTTTGTGATCTTCGTATCGCGCCAGGCGAAAGAACTCTTCCTCAGATGCATGCCATCCGGCAGTTCCTTGCCCAGCCAGCGGAATTGTCGTTCCGTGGCGAAGCGCTTCATCGAGCGTGTGCGGTAGATGATGCGAATAAGGATAAAAAGAAAGATCGCAACGATAATGCCAAAGCACAACAGTTGCTCTGTCCAAGTCATATTCTGAATAAGCGGATAGTACATGCTGTCCCTCCCCGGAACTCCTGCCTGAGATTCCGTCTCAACGGCCTCAGGGTTAGGCCGCGGCCCGATCCGTTACACTCGCATTACTCTGTCTTCCAACGAGTCAGGGAAGGGAACTGCGGTTAATGTCGTCGCTTTACGTCGTATTGCTGGTAATCATTGCGGTCGCGTTGATGGCCGTTTCGGTCTATCGCGCATTCACGGTTAAAACCAAGGCCGACTATCTCGTCGCCGGACGCACGCTGCCCGCAATCGTCCTCGTCTTCACACTGCTCAGCTCCTGGATCGGCGCCGGCTCTCTCTTCGCGGGAGCAGAAAATGCCTACCGCAACGGCATGGCCGCACTCTGGCAGCCGGCCGGAGGATGGCTCGGACTGCTGCTCATATACTTCATTGCGCCAAGAGCACGGAAATTTGCTCAATTTACTATTCCCGATCTTCTCGAAGCCCGCTATAACCAGACCGCGCGCGTCCTGGGGGCCATAGCCATCCTCTTCGCCTACACCGGCATCACCAGTTATCAGTTCCGAGGCGGCGGCGACGTGCTGCATCTGATCTTTCCTGATGTCGTTTCACCCGCGCTCGGTACCTATCTGATCGCTGGCTTCGTCATCATCCTCACCGCGCTCGCAGGTATGTCCTCTGTGGCATATTCCGACCTCATCATTGGCTCCATCGTCACCGTCATCTGCGTCATCGCCGCGCCCTATCTGGTTTCACGCGCAGGCGGATGGTCCGGCATGGAAGCAGTGCTGCCCGCAACACACTTCCAGGTGCTTGGCAATCTCAGCTTCCTTCGCGCCATGGAGTTCCTCGTACCGACGCTGCTGCTCATGCTCGGCAACCAGGCGATGTATCAGAAATTCTTCGCGGCAAAGAGCGAAGGCGATGCGCGCAAAGCCGTTGTCGGCTGGATCATCGGTACGCTGTTGCTCGAAACCGTCATCATCATCATCGCGGTCGCCGGTTCGGCGATGTTCCAGACCGGAGAAGTAGCCCAGCATCCGCGCGAAATTATCCCCTACACGGCACGTCATGGATTGCCGGCCTTTATGGGCGCACTGCTGCTCGCCGCGGTCTTTGCCAAGGTCATCTCCACGGCATCGAACTTTCTCTTCTCGCCCGCGACCAATCTCGTTAACGACATCTACGTTCGCTACATCTCGCCCGAGGCCAGCCACAAGCGTGTCCTCATCGTCTCGCGCCTCACGGTTGTCCTGCTCGGCTGCTGGGCCCTCTATCAGGCGCTCTACGCCGAGAGCATCCTCGAAAAGATGCTCTATGCCTATACCGTTTATTCAGCGGCTCTCACGCCCGTGATCCTCGCTGCGTTTTATTCAAAGCGTGTCACAGCGTGGGGAGCAGTGGCCGCAATCGCTACCGGGACCGCCGTTACCCTCACATGGGATATGCCAGCCGTCAAGCATCTTTTCCCGCCGATCCTGGCCGAGCGTGACGCAATCTTTCCCGCGCTGATCGCGGCAGTTGCCGTCATGATCGTGGTGAGTCTCATTACGCCCAAACCAACCTCAGAACAACTCGCGCAGTTCTCATAAGCGCATTTGAATCCATGCCCGTAGCCCAGCTTACTCTCGAACTCCGCATCGAGTACGCGCACTCGCTCAAGGATCGCCGACAGGTGGTGCGCTCGCTCAAAGACCAGCTTCGCCAGGGATTCAACATTTCCGTCGCCGAACTCGACGAAGCCGTTACCTGGCAGAGCGCCACCATTGGCATCGCTGCCATCTCGCATTCCCGCGATTATCTGCAGGGGCAGATGGCCGAGGTTGAGAAGGCGGCGTCTCGAATAGTCCGCGATCTTGGCGCCGAGGTCGCCGATGCCTGGTGGGATTTTCTCGAGATCTGAACGCGCCGGAGCTTCGAACAAGAACTGCATCTCCGAATCCTGGCCCCGCATCTGCTTGCTAACGCTGCATCAGGGTATTGAGCATGACGCATGACCCGAGCCGCCCACTCTGGAAGACATTGACGGCCTTTGCCATCATTTATTTCGTCTGGGGCTCAACATTCTTTGCTATCCGCGTCGGCGTTGAGCAGGTTCCTCCGTTCCTGCTGGCCGCTCTGCGCTTCTTCGTTGCCGGGTTGGGGCTGCTGCTCTGGGCTGGAATCAAGCGTGAACCAGCGCCCTGCAGACGCGAATGGCCGTCGATTTTGCTGCTGGCGTCCATGATCTTCGTTATGGATTACGGCCTGCTCTTCTGGGCAGAGCAGCGTGTCGCGTCTGGGATAGCCGCGGTAGTGCTTGCTACGATCCCGGCCTTTATGGCTTTGGCTGAGATATTCATTCTGCGTACGCAGCGGCTTACCGTGCGCTTGGCCCTGGCGTTGTTGATCGGGATCATTGGAGTGTGTGTTCTCACCGTCCGATCGCTCGGCCTCAGCGGCGCACCGGTAGATGCTGCCGGAGCGGGAGCACTCATTCTCGCGGCTATAAGCTGGTCCATTGCATCGGTACTCACGCGCCGCCTGCCGCTGCCAGCCTCCAAAGTCATGAGCTCTGGAACACAGATGCTGGCTGGTGGCGTGATGCTGATGGTACCTGCGGCCCTGGCAGGCGAATTCCAGCGGTTCCATCTCGCGAGTGTCGCTCCGGCTGCATGGGTTGCACTGCTATATCTGATTGTCTTCGGTTCCATCATCGGTTTCACGGCCTATCTCTGGCTTATCCACCACGAGTCGCCTACAAAGGTGGGCACATACGCTTATGTCAACCCGGTTGTTGCCGTGATTGTGGGATATTTCCTGGGTGGTGAGCCGCTGGGTCTTCGAACCATTCTGGGTACCGTATGCGTGTTAATCAGCGTGATCGTGATTACAACTGCCAGAAAACAGACAGTAAAAGACCAGGGCTGAGCGTGCGGTTTCTCGTAGCGCACAGTAGCGAAAGGCGAGAGAAAATCGCTCTGGTATTCTAATTAGTTTATTCGGAGGGAAAGCTATGGCCGAACCAAGATCGCGCATATATCATCGCAGCCGTGTCGCGGAGACTTTGCGTGAAGAAATCGGCGCGATGCTGGAAGGTGAGCTCTCCGATCCTCGCATCGCTGTTTGCTATGTAACTGAGGTTGCCATGCACCCCGGCAACAAATCCGCGCGGGTATATATCGCTGTCAACGGAGACGAAGAGGCTGAAAAGGCCACTGTTGCCGCACTCACTGCTGCAAAAGGCTATATCCGCCATGAGCTGCTGGAGCGCATGGGTGTGCGTCGCGTTCCCGATCTTAGTTTTCACATCGACAAGACACAGAAATTCAATGCCCGAATAGAGGAATTACTGGGGCGATCGAAACGCCGTCAACGTTTCGCCGGCGGAGAAAATTCTGAATCGGCTGCACAGCCCGAGCCAGTAACCCGAGAGACAAACTGATTGATGGCTACACCTCAACCCATTTCTCATCGCCGCATGCAGCCTCCGCAGGTTGTCGATGCGGCCGCTGTGCCGCAGCCACTACCGGCTCCGATGCTGGCGATCCTCAAGGCTCTACGCGAAGGGGAAAAGTTTTTGGTCTGTTCGCATTCGCGTCCTGACGGCGATGCTGTCGGCTCGATGCTGGCTATGGGGATGCTCTTGCGGCAGATGGGCAAGCGCGCCGATCTCGTCGCGGCAGATCGCGTGCCCGCTGTCTATCGCAATCTGCCGGGAGCTAAGGATATTCGTCACGCGATGCGGGTGCATGGACCTTATGACGCCGTGGTTCTATTGGAGTGCGACGGTTTGGAGCGTACGCGTCTGCGCGGTCTCGAACGCATGTACCACATCAACATCGACCATCATGCCAGTGGCAAGGAATTTGGTGAGTTGAACTGGATCGATTTCGATGCAACTTCAGTCGGCGAGCTGGTGCATCGGCTGGTGAAGGCGGCAGGGTGTGTCGTGACACAGGAAATGGCGACATGCCTCTACACCACGCTCCTCACCGACACCGGCGGCTTTTGCTATGGCACGCTGCGTCCCGGCACGTTTGCTCTTGCAGCCGAGCTGGTCGAGGCGGGCGCCGATCCGGTGCACATCGCCCGCGATGTTTATTTCGCTAACCCGTTTTCAAAGATCCTTCTCATGGGCAAGGCATTGAGCACGCTGCGTCGCGATGGGCCGCTTGCCTGGGTCTCCGTCACACATCAGGACATGATCGATGCGGGTGCGGCCGAAGAAGATTGTGAAGGCGTGGTCAACTTCGCACTTTCCATTGCCGGCATCGAGGCCGCTGTTTTTCTCCGTGAACTCCCGGAGGGCCGCATCCGCCTCAGCCTGCGCAGCAAGGGCAAGGTAAATGTTGCCTCAATCGCCGAGCGCCTCGGCGGCGGAGGCCATGAAAACGCCGCTGGATGCTCTCTCGATGGCCCCATGCAGCGAGCAACGGATGAGATTCTCGAAGCTCTCTGCCGCGAAATAGGACACAAGGCTTAAAACTGCTGTGATACGAAAGACAAGTTTCGTCTCGCAAATCTGGTAGCCTAAGACTCGTGCCAATCTCCCTCCAACGTGGCCTGTTCGATAGATTGAAGTCGGCGAGTTGAGATAAAAATCCAGTGGAGATGCCCTTACCTCAACCTGTTACGGGTTTGCGCAGATGGCTGCCAAAGCAGTGGCCTTCCTCTGATACCACGTGGGAGGTCGTCAGCCTCTTTGCCTTCATGGCAATCTTTCTCCTTTATGGCGTTACGCCCATCTTCGGGGGAGCGGGCCTGGGGCTAGTGGGTGCCGATGAGCCGCGTTATGCGCAGATTGCGCATGAGATGCTCAACAGGTTCAACGAGGCGCACACCCTGCACGATAAGCTGAGCGCCTGCGTCACCCCCTATCTCTATGGCCGCCCCTGGCTCGAAAAGCCGGCTCTTTATTACTGGCGCGCCATGTATGTCTTCAAGGATTTCGGCGTGCGTGACTGGGTCGCGCGCCTGCCCTCCGTCAGCTTCGCCCTCTGGCTCGTTGGACTTACCTACCTCCACATGCGGCGTTTTCGCCCCGGAGGCCATCTCGATGCAGCGCTCATTACCGCGGCCTGCGTTGGCATTCTCGGGTTTTCGCGTGGCGCATCGACGGACATGCAGCTTGCCGCGCCGCTTTCCATAGGTTTGCTCGGCTGGTATGCGTGGTATGAGACCAAGTCCAAGTTCTGGCTCTTCGACATTTATTTTTTTACTGCCGTCGCCACGCTGGCCAAGGGGCCGGTCGCACCCTTCCTGGTATTGGTCATCATCGGTGCATTCGCGCTTCTGCGCAAAGAGCACTGGATCTTCTGGAAGTCCCTCTGGTGGCCGGGCATCCTGCTCTATTTCGCGATTGTTCTCCCGTGGTTTATAGCCGTCCAGCACCAGAATCCCACCTTCTTCAACGAATTCTTTCTTCAGCACAATCTCGAGCGATTCGCCACCAACCGCTTCCAGCATCAGCAGCACTTCTGGTACTACCTCGTCGTGGTCCTGTTGGCCACGATGCCATGGACTGTCGTCGCAATGCGTGCCATGTGGGATGGCATTCACGTCTCGGTTGTGGAATGGCGCATCCGCCATCGCTTCCCCGGTAAGCCGAAGACCAGTGGTGCCGTTAGTCAACCCGGCGATGCCTTTCCAGAATTCCTCGTCCTGTGGGCCTTGATCCCCATTGTCTTCTTCTCGTTTTCGCAGTCCAAGCTTCCCGGCTATATCCTCCCCTCCCTGCCGCCCATTACCATCCTCAGTGGAGACTTCCTCTTCCGCGCCCGCGCCCGCGGCCTGCAGCGTTGGGTATTGATAGGCCATGTGACTCTGGTCGCCGTTATTACTGCAACCGTTTTGTTGCTGCCGTGGTTCGTGGTTCACGGAACGAAGCAGATGCCACCCACCCACGCGACGGTTATCGCAAGCATCTCAGCCATCTCTGCCGCGGCGCTCATTCTTCTCGTCGTTTACCGGTGGGGCGTTGCCCGGCTTCGCGTTGCCACCTGCTGCATCGTTGTTGTGCTTGAACTCTTCCTCTATGGAATCGGCCCATTTTTCTGGATTCCTGGGGTTGCCGCCAGCAAACGCACAATAGACATGCTCGATCGCTACTATTCCGCGCGCCCGCTGGCGGAGCGCATTGCTACGCTGGTTCCTCCCAACGAGACCATTGCCGTCTTTCGTGTGCGCCGCGATGTGGAGTATGGCCTGGCCTTCTACCGCAACCACGAAGTGGTGAACTACGACGAAGGTGGCGTGCCCGATGAGCAGCATGTCCTTGTCGTCCGCGTTGCCGGTAGAGGTGGAGTCGATCTTGGCTCTAAAGCCGCCCTAGAGGAATATTTGGAAGGCAGGCACTATGAGCAGCTCTTCGTGTTTCCCGAACAGGAGCTTACGGTGTACCTGGTAGGAGCAAGATAGCGACGTGGGCCGCACTGGCAATACGGAATCTGGAAGGTAAAGCGGCCTTTTCCAAGAAAAACCGCATATCGCTGAATAAAAAGGCGCAAGGTAGATGGAAAACTGCCTTAAACCGAGCTCAGTCTTGACCTTGCCAACTGGCATCGAGCTGATTTTGCGGTATTCTTTCTCTTATCAGAATCGCGAATCTGCTGCGATCGTCCTGGGATTTCGTAATTAGGGTGGCGCTGACGATCCCTTGATCGTCTATTGCTGTAAAGGGTGTGGCTCGGTATGGCTTCAGGGCTTTCCGTCGAGATTCTCGATCTGCGGCACTTCGCATCGCCTATGCTGCGCCCCGTCCTTGAGGCAGAGAGCGTCGTTTGGCGGCAGCGCCTGAACTGGGATTATCTCGCCTCCGCCAAACTTCTGCTGCAATACCTCGATTCGCGTTCGCTGCCGGGCTATGTTGCGCTCGACAATGGCCGCGTAACTGGCTATGTTTTCTGTGTTTATGAGGATACAAAGGCAGTCATAGGCGATGTTTTTGCTTTGCCCAACCAGTCAGGCGATTCGTCTCAAGACCTGCTGGAAGCCGAAGAAGCAGCCCGCGAAGTGGAAGAGAGCCTGCTGAGCCGGTTATTGGAACTGCTCCTGCATTCCCCTGGAGTAGATCGCATTGAATCACAGCTTCTTCTGCACCGGGCTGGGGAGCATTCCGAGATACTTCGACGTTCGGGGTTCGAAGTCTACCGCCGCTTGTATATGCGTCAGTCACTCGCATCAGGCGGGCTCGGGCCAGTCGATGCCCTGCCACCAGAACTGGAAATCCGCCCGTGGACGGACCAGGATCTGAACCCAGCCGGACGCCTCATCGCCGAAGCCTATCGTGACCATCCAGATAGCCGCATCAACGATCAGTACCGCACGGTGCACGGATCGCAGCGTTTTCTGCAAAACATCGTTCGTTTTCCCGGATGCGGCGTCTTCTCTCCGCAAGCTTCGCACGTTGTGTACGACCGCCGCCGTCGTGAACTGGTAGCCCTCATTCTCGGTTCTCGTGTAAGTCTTTACTGCGGACACATCACTCAGGTTTGCGTTCATCCATCCTGGCGTCAGCATGGCCTTGGCTGTCACCTGCTGCGTGTCGCAGCTCGCGAGTTCCGCCGTCTGGGCATGATGGAGCTGACGCTGACCGTAACCGAGGCTAATGAGCGTGCCGTCAATCTGTATCTCACGGAAAATTACGAGGCATCGCATGCCTTCAGTGCTGCATTCTGGAACCGCAACGGTGCTTCTTTCTCTGGTTGATACCCGGTTTGCGCATCTGCGTGTTCGACATCGCTGACAATTAGCTCTGGACAATCTTCCATGACATGGGTGCAACCAAATTGGATCAGGTTGATACCTGGTATTGCAGATTTCCTGTGTTCCGGCATCCAATTAGAGAACATGAGAAAGCTATCTCCCCGCATTTCCCTTCTTGCCTTCTCGCTTGTTTTATTTGCTGTCGCTCTCCCCGCTTTGTCCGCTCCAGATCCACAGCCGCAATCCGGACCGTTTGCGACTCCCGTTACAGATGCAAGTCTGGACATGCCGCATTTCGCCGAATGGGTCGACGGCCATGAGCGGCCGCTGCAGAACCCAAATGCTTTGCGTCAGCTTGTCTGGACTCGGGCGACCATGCCATCGAGTAGTGGAATGGCGTATGGTGCGTCAGCCGAACCGGGGCCAAGATACCTGCGGCTGGCGTTTACACAGCCCGTTGCAATTGGATCGGTGCTGGTGCGGAGTGGTGGCCAATTGAGCGTTCTGCGTCCCGGAGCGCCGTATCCCGGTAACCTGGCAGATGACAGCCAGTGGCTTCCTGCACAGCGAATTTCTCAGGGACAGCTGGCAGATGGGGAAGTATCGACCGACGGTTATACGGTATGGGTGCTTCCGTCAGTGACACAAACGCGAGCGATTCGTTTTTCGCACGTGGCATCGGCTTCCGACACCACATACACCGGCTCAATGGACGGTATTTACGTGCTCTCTACGCGATTTGCGAATCTGGCGACACTTGGAAACGTCCAGGTCAGCGCTAACAATGCCGCGTCCGGCAAACTGATTAACGACAAATTCGATTGGCATCCATGGGATAACGGTCCGGATTTTCGGCATACAGTGTCGGCTTTGCAACCGGAGTGGATTATCTTGCACTGGCAGCATCCGGTAACTTTGCGCGGGCTGGCTACGCTTTGGGCTGGATTCAACGCCGCCGATGTCGAGGTGTTTACCGGACCCGCCGGCGTGGCGCTGGAAGGAGCTCCTGAATCGGATTGGCGAGTAGTGGGCCATTACACGCTGAGTAATCAGTATCCGCTGCAACTAGGCGTAGATTGGTTTGATTTTGGCTCGGACATCACGACTCGCGCTGTCCGCTTACGGATGACGGAGGTGACTAACGAATCGCATCATCCCCATCTGAAAGGAAGCACGCACGACGGAACGCGTGTTTGGCTGGCAGGGTTGATGGCTCTCTCGCCGCTTGGCGGGAATGCACTGCCCGCGATGATTGCATCCAGTGCGCCGCCGGCTATTCATCCGCCAATCCCGGTCCAGTTTACGTTGCCTGCCGCAGGCTATGTCTCGCTCGTGATCGACGACGCAGCAGGCAATCGTGTGCGCAACCTCGTCTCCGATACCTATTTCCCGGCAGGCTCGAATAACGTCTGGTGGGACGGTTCCAGTGATACCGGGCGCGATCGGGATGCCGCCAGTCACGGAGAATACTACATCCCAACGAATCTGGTTGCGCCAGGTCAATACACCGTGCGCGGCATAGAACATCAGGCCGTCAATTTGAGCTACGAATTCTCCGTGTATGAACCGGGGAATCCTCCATGGGATACAGCCGACGGTACGGGCGGTTGGCTGACAACACACACACCTGCGTGGTCAACGCTGTTTGTTCCCGCGGACAAAGCTCCCGGAGGCAAACCTCTGGTCTATCTGGGCTGTTATGTCGCGGAAGGTGGAGCTGGGTTTGCCTGGGTCGATCTGAACGGTAACAAACAGGGTGGTAAGGAATGGATTGGAGGAGGCTGGACAGGAGCAGCGTTCCTCGCGCGGGATCGAGGACCTCATGCCGACGCCAGGTTTTATGCATACGCGGCGGCAGTGTTTGGCGATAGAGCATCCGCCGCAAAGACACAATCGGCTGTGCTGCGTCTGACTGGATTAACAGCGCAGGGCGACAAGCCGCTTCTTGCATACAACTTCAACATGGGGCAGCCTGTACCGGGCCAGCCAAGCGGCTCGGATAGGTGGCCCGACGAGGCTGGCGGGCTCGCGGCATGGAATGGCGTGTTGGCTGTAAGCTTCCCACTTCTCAATCAGGTTTTCTTTGTCGAAGCGGCCAGCGGAAACGTTCTGGGCCAATCGCAAGTACAAAATCCACGCGGGCTCACATTTGACTCGCAAGGCAATCTGCTGGTGCTGGCAGGTAAGCAGATTCTTCGCTTTTCGATGCCGCTGAAAGCGAATAGCCCAACTCTTGCGCAACCGCATGTTGTTGTGGCCGACGGATTGGATGATCCACATGGAATCACGGTCGACGATCAAAACAATATCTACGTCAGCGACTGGGGAAATTCGAACCAGGTAAAAGTCTTTTCATCCGCCGGCAAGTTGCTGCTGGTCATCGGTCATGCCGGTCCGGCAAAAGTTGGCCCTTACGATTCGCTGCACATGAATCATCCTCTTGGCCTCACCATCGATAGCAATCAGCATCTCTGGGTTGCCGAGCAAAATTTCCAGCCCAAGCGCGTGAGCATTTGGACGCTCGACGGGCAGTTTGTGAAAGCCTTCTATGGCGGACCGGAATATGGCGGTGGCGGCTCACTGGATGCAGCCGACAAGACGAAGTTCTACTACGACGGAATGGAGTTCAAACTCGACTGGGACAAAGGGACAAGTAGCATTTCCGACATTTTGTATTTGCGCGATCAATCGCAGTCAGGGCCAATTCCTTTCCCAGCACATAGTGATCCCTCTACCCCGATCGAGGGACACGGTCATCAATACTTTCACAACACATTTCTGGGACATGGAACCGAGGGAGTGCCCATTGCAGTGCTCTACGGGATAAAAAACGGAGCCTCATATCCGATTGCTGCTGCAGGTACGGCCAATGACTGGCCTCTTCTGCAAAGTGATTCTTTCCGGTCGCTATGGCCTGCTGGAACGAATCCGTTAAGCAATAAGCCTCAAGACGCAGTTTTCTTCACTTGGTCAGACGTCAATGGCAACGGCAAGGTCGATCCCGCGGAAGTTTCGATGGAAAAAGGACTTTCTGGATCACTCACTTTAATGCCGGATCTTTCCATCGTCGACGCATATCTCGACGGCAAAGCTGTCCGGCTTGTTCCAGCCCGCTTCACATCTGAAGGCGTTCCCATATACGATCTGCACTCCATCCAGACTTTGGCCGCAGGGGCGCAGCTTCCTCTCGGCGATGGTGGTGGACAAGCCTTGTATTCTCCCCAAGGAGTCATTCTGACGACAGCTCCCGAGCCATTCTCACGTGATGCGATCGGCGGCATCGATGCGCAAAATCACCGCTGGAGCTATCCCAATCTTTGGCCCGGACTTCATCCTAGTCATGATGCTCCGGTGCCCGATCATCCGGGAGAACTGATAGGTGTCACGCGTCTGCTGGGTGAGCCGATTCATCCCGGCCCTGGCACTGAAACACTTTGGGGTGTTAACAGCAACGAGGGTGATTTATATATCTTCACGATGGACGGGTTCTTCGTCACCCAGCTTTTTCAGGATGTGCGTACAGGGCAGCCATGGACAATGCCTCGCGCCATACGCAACATGTCCCTGAATCAGGTATCGCTGCATGATGAGGACTTCTTCCCTTCAATCACACAGACATCCGATGGCAAAGTATATGTCGATGATGGATACCGCACAGCTTTGGTGCGTGTCGACGGTCTGAATACTGTGCACCGCTTGCCCAACCTGTCATTGCAGATAACATCGCAGCATCTGATGCAGGCGCAGGCATTTTTCAAGCAGCGAGAGGCGGCGCGGCAGCAGGAGCAGGGAGCAAAAGCGCTGGATGTGGCGATGCGCAGCGGGCCTGCGCCTCAGTTGAGCGAAGTGCCGGAGCTGATGAAGAATGCCTCCTGGGCCACAATTGATCATCGCACCAATACATTGGGCTTTGGGCACCTGGCAAACGACGCCGAGACCTCGATTATGATCGCCGGCGGCAACCTGTATGCGGTTTTCCGTACAGGAGATGCGAACTTGTTGCGCAACTCAGCAGCCGTTGTCAACGCACCATTCAAGAGTGGTGGTGCGCTGGATCTGATGATCGGCAACAATCCCGGCGCAGATCCCAAACGAACCGCTGCCGTCGCTGGGGATGAAAGGCTGCTTGTATATCAGGTTAATAAGCAGACAAAAGCCATGCTGTATCGCCCCGTTTCACTGGATGCAAAGAGCCCTGTCTCATTCTCTTCGCCATTACGAACCATCACCATGGATTCGGTGCAGGACGTAAGCAGCCAGGTGCAGTTGCTTGCGTTGAGCGGCAACGATGCGGGAACATACGTTCTCTCCGTTCCCTTGCAGGAGCTTGGTTTGAAGCCCGCTCCCGGAGAAACCATTCGAGCGGATATTGGCCTCCTGCGCGGCGATGGAACACAGACGCTGCAGCGTGTCTACTGGAGCAACAAGGCAACGGCTATCGTCTCCGATGTACCCAGCGAGGCTGAGCTGACACCTGGCCTGTGGGGAACGTGGACCTTCAAAACTGCGCCTTAAGGAACACTTTGTATGACTGCTTTTGGGCAGACCTGACGCGATGAAACCGTTAGTCTCAAAAACTGGCAGACTGTCGGAACAGGGCGCGAATGCGCCGTATGCAAGCAACCTGTCAGCAACTGGGACAAGCCGGGAGCTAGCGGAATGTCGACCAATCCAACCGCAGTATCCGCTGTGCACTCAAAGCCCAACCTGCTGTTGGGCATGCTGGAGTGGTTCGGAGAGTTTGGCATCTTTGTATGGCAGGTTCTGTGCGCCGCCATAAAGCCGCCCTTCGAATTCAAAGAATTTGTGCGCCAGTTAGATGAGGTTGGATCACGTTCTCTGCCCCTCGTGATGCTCGCAGGAGCTGCTACGGGAACTGTGCTGGCTCTGGAGACACGGCAGAGCCTGGTGCAGTTCGGCGCCAAATCTCTGCTGCCAACCACCATCGTGTATTCCGTGATCACGGAAATGGGACCCATCATTACTGCGCTAGTCGTGAGCGGACGCGTTGGTGCGGGTATTGGAGCTGAGCTCGCAGCCATGAAAGTCACAGAGCAGATCGACGCCATTGCAACCTCAGCCGTCGACCCGCGAAGATTGCTCGCTTCCACGCGCATCGCAGCCTGCATCATTGCCATGCCTTTGTTGACGCTCGCCGCTTCTTTCAGTGGTGTGTTCATGGGCTGGGTTGCATCTACGTTGATGGAGCCCATAACGCTCGTGCGCTTTATCAACCAGGGATTTCAAGGTGCAGGTTTCAAGGACTTCTTGCCCTCCACATTCAAGACCTGCGTATTCGGATTGATCATCGGCTGCGTTGCGTCGTTTCAAGGAATGCGGGCGCGTGGCGGAGCGCAGGGCGTGGGCAGTTCAGCCACGACCTCTGTTGTGCTGTCATCCCTCTTCGTGATTCTTGCGGACGTTGTACTGGTCAAGATCATCTTGTTGATCTGGTCATGAGACAGATTGAGAGACTCGTTATGCACGCAATGGAGAATGAAGCACAGTTCAAAGAGGTGAGCGGTGAAAACAGCGCGCCTGCGATCATCGTCAGCAATCTCGTCAAATCGTTCGGTCCGCAGCGCGTGCTCGATGGCATCTCATTTGAAGTGAGGCGCGGCGAGACGCTCGCAATTCTTGGGCGGAGTGGTACGGGTAAGAGCGTAACTCTGCGCATCTTGGTAGGACTGGAACCACCCGACGAAGGCAATGCCAGCGTTCTCGGTGTAGACATGAATGGAGCAAGCGCGCGAGAGATAGATGACGCGAGAAAACAGATGGGCTTTCTATTTCAGCACGCAGCACTCTACGACTCATTGACCGTGGCAGAGAACGTTGCTTTCCCACTGGTCCATCACCGCCGTGATTTGAATGCGCAGCAGAGGACAGATCGTGTCCACGAGTTGCTCGCTGAGGTTGGATTGGAAGGTCATGGCAAGAAGATGCCGTCCGACATCTCGGGCGGCATGCAGAAGCGCGTCGGCCTTGCGCGTGCATTGGCGCTTGATCCGGTAGTGCTGCTGCTGGATGAGCCGACAGCCGGCCTCGACCCTATCAGTTCCGCCGAGATCGACCAGCTTGTGATGAAGCTGCAAAAGGAGTACAACCTCGCATCGATCGTCGTTACGCATGACATGGTGAGCGCGAGGACAATCGCAACGCGCATTGCCCTGATGGATGAGGGAAAGATCGTGATTGAGGGCTCCTATGAAGAACTGCAGCAAAGCAAAGAGCGCATCGTTATGGAATTTCTGCAGCGAGATTTGGAGCAGGTATGAACCGAACAGCGCGCCTTGGAGCTTTCATCCTCTTCACGCTTGCAATCCTTCTGACTGGAATCTTCATAATTGGCAGCAAACGCTATCTCTTTACGCCTACCTATGAGCTAAAGGCGCAGTTTGCTAATGTCGCCGGCTTGCAGCAAGGAGCCGATGTAATGGTGGGCGGGCTACATGCGGGCACCGTAAAAGCTGTCGATCTGCCGAATAATCCAGACGGAAAGCTCACTGTAACGATGATGATGAATGAGTCGACGCGCAAGATCGTGCGAAAGAACTCGATAGCATCGATAGAGACAGAAGGCCTGCTCGGGAATCAGTATGTAGCGGTTTCATTCGGAGCGTCTGATCAGGCGGAGGTAAAAAGCGGCGATACCATCGCCAGCGTACCGCCGCTGCAGATGTCAGAGTTGGTGGCCAAGGCAAACGGCCTGCTCGGAGAGGGCCAGGCGGCGATGAAGAACATCAACCAGGTAAGTGAACATCTGAAGTCGGTAAGCGCAAAGATCGATCAGGGGCAGGGAACAGTTGGTGCTTTGATCAATGACCGCTCCATCTACAACAACTTTGATGAGACGGCGAAGAAGGCAGACGCTACCGTGGCGTCTGCGCAAACCGGTATCAAAGACTTCCAGGACAATATGGAGGCTCTCAAACACAACTTTCTGCTTCGTGGATTCTTCAAGAATCGCGGCTATGAAGACTCTGCGGATCTAGGCAAGGACGCCATCGCAAATGCGCCAGATGGCACACCCGTAAAAGAATTCGATTATGACGCGAAAGACCTCTTCGACAAGCAGGACACAGCGCGGCTGAAGGGACAAAAGAAGCTGAAAGACGCCGGGGAATATCTGGCCGGGAATGATTTTGGCGTAGCTGTAATTGAGATCGCGGCAGGCGCAAAGGGTAGCAGCGATACGGATATGACGCTGGCCGAAGGCCGTGCTCTGGCATTGCGAGATTACATCGTCCAGCACTACGGATTCGACGACACCAAACTGAAGACTTTATCGCTGGGCAAGCAGCCTGGTGAAGTGTCGAAGTCCGGATGGGGCGAGATAAAGATACTCATTTATCCGGTTGGAACAGCGATGCCGCCTGACAAGAATCCGGATAAATCACAGCAGGATAATTCGTCGCAGTCTTCCAGGTAGGGAATCGTCAGGGTTCGTTATTGCAGCCGCGGGCAAGCCGTTCGGAGGCATACAGTTCTGTGCTGAAAAGCACACTTCAATGCAATACATAACAAGTTTTGTCCTGTTGAAATACTGATTCGCTGTTCTCTCCGCATCCAATATCAACGAAACCGGCTGGGCTGGGATAGCTCTGCCGGAACAACGATATTCCCGGAGGGAAGGACCATGTTGCTGTCTTTAACGGCTGTTGCTGTGGCCACCGTAATCGATGTTCCCTTGCTGCATATTTTGCTCGTCCTGGTTGTTGTGGGCGTCTTGCTATGGCTCGTAAACAACTTCATCCCAATGCAATCCAGCATCAAGGGAATCCTCAACGCCGTCGTGGTCATTGTAGTGGTGCTGTGGCTGCTTGAGGCATTCGGCCTGCTGTCGAACTTATCGACAATCCACATCAATCGTTAGCTGAGTTTTTCTTCCAGCTCTGCCCAGCGTGCGTAGAGCGCGTCAACTGCCTGTTGCGCGCTCTCTAACTCCGTCAGAGCGGTCTGCAAACGGGCTGCATTGATGACGACATCGGGCTGCTCCATGACGCTTTTCTTGGCCGTAAGGTCTGCTTCAGCGCTGGCGATACGTTGTTCGATAGTCGCATAATCGCGAGCGTCGATATAGGAAAGCTTCTTCTTGCTCTCGACAGAGGGCTTATGCGATGTAGATTCAGAAATACTTGTGCTCTGTGTTGGTTTCAGCTTCTCACGCTTCTGCGCAGCCAGCCACTCTTCCCACTGTCCGTAGTCCGCAAACCGTGCAGCATTGCCAAGACCGTCAAGGCCAAGCACCACGTTTGAGACTCGATCGAGCATATAGCGATCATGCGTTACGAGAACGAGCGCGCCAGAATATTCGAGCAGGCTTTCTTCCAATATCTCCAGCGTTGGAATATCGAGATCGTTGGTAGGCTCGTCGAGCAGCAGCAGGTCGGCAGGCTGCAGCATCAACTTTGCTATGAGCACGCGAGCGCGCTCTCCGCCGCTCAATCGTTCCACCGGTTGATTGAGCTGCTCACCCGTAAAGAGAAAACGCGAAGCCCACGATGCTACATGGATAACGCGATCCTGATAGACAACGGAGTCGCTCTCCGGAGCTAGCGCTCTGCGCAGCGTAAGCGTCTCGTCAAGCACGCGAGTCTGGTCAAAGTGAACAAGACGCAGCATGGGTGCGCGCTTGATCTCGCCTGCTTCGGGATCAATTTGCCCCATCAGCAAGCGCAGCAGCGTTGACTTGCCGCTGCCGTTAGCGCCGACCAGCCCAATACGCATGCCTGCATTGATATTGAAGTCCATGCCGGAAAACAGCTGCCGCTCGCCGATCGAATAGCGAAGTCCACTGATCTCGACGAGACGTTTCGTCTGTCGATCGCTCGCGGAAAAATCAATCGCAGCGGTGGAAACCTGCGCGCGGCCCTTCATCTCCCTGAGCTCGCCGATCATTTCGTTGGCCGTGCCAATGCGCGCCTTCGATTTGGTAGTGCGCGCCTTGGGCCCGCGCCGCAACCACTCAATCTCCTGCTTCACCCGATTTTCCAGCGCTTCCTGGCGGCGCGACTGCGCTTCCAGAAACTCTTCCTTCTTGATCAGGAATTCGCTGTACTTGCCATGAACACGCAACAGCCCCTGCGGATACTGTCGATTCAGCTCGACAATCTCCGTTGCGACATTCTCAAGAAAATAGCGGTCATGGCTGATGACCACGCAGGCAAAGGAAGCTGACTCCAGTAGTTCTTCCAGCCACTCGATTCCCGCAAGGTCCAGATGATTGGTGGGCTCATCGAGCAGCAGCACATCTGGATGCGTCGCCAATGCGCGGGCGATAGAGAGGCGCTTCTTCCATCCGCCCGAAAGGCTGGCTGCCTCTGTCTCAAAGTCTTCAAAGCCCGCGCGGCCCATTGTGTCGGCAAGCCGAGCTTCCCATTCACTCTCCGGAACTGCCGCATCACGCAGCGCCGCAGTCACGATTTCTCGAACACTGAAGCCGGCAGAGAACTCCGAAACCTGCGGAACATAGCTCAGGCGCGTCAGCTTACGGCGCACCACCTCGCCCTCGTCCGGCTCGATCTCTCCGCCGAGGATGCCGAGCAGCGTCGATTTTCCGCTCCCATTTGGCCCAATCAGGCCTACCCGATCGCCCTCGTCAATTGGAAACGCGATGCCGCGAAAGAGCGCAACCGCACCGAAGGACTTCGTGAGTCCGTTGCCATTTACCAATGCTGCCAATGTCTGACCACTTCTCCGTGCACACAGGACTTTTGCCCCATTGCGCTCTCTTGATTGTATGAGCCGGTTATACGGTGCTTTCGGAGCCGCGTCCTGCACTGCGGTTGATAATTTCGGTTCGGGACGGATGCAGGCGATCAGGCGGCATAAGTACCAGGTTGTATTGAATGCAATGTCTTAGCCTGTTACCGTAGTTACTTCCGGACTCGTTCATGCAGGCTTCGCGTATCGGCACATCGATCTCGGCATCTGGTTCGTCACCGAACCAGCCGCAGAGGTTTCGCTTTCAGGACTTCGAGATCGACCTCAGTCGGCGTACTCTGCATCGCAACGGACATTCCATCTTTCTCGGCATGCGCACCTTCGATGTGCTGTCTTTCTTTGTGCGGCATCCACAGCGCGTCATAAGCAAAGAAACAATCGCGGAGGCGCTCTGGCCAGAGTCCCTTGCTGAAGAAAGCAATCTCAACCAGCACATTTTCCTGCTCAGAAAGGCGCTCTCCGGCACCCAATCGGGAGACCGCCTCATAGTCACGATCCCCAAACGAGGGTTTCAGTTCACCCCACGCGTAATTCCCGTCGAAGATGAGCCAGATCCGGATATCGTTCCGGAAGTCGAAATTGCACCAACACCCGCGAATACCGATGAACCGCCCCCGGTTCTGCGTTCTTTCGATGCAGCATCGCATACATCCCTCGAAGACCTGTCTCGCGAACCATTTCGAAGCCGGACAAAGCCAGGTCTGCGCCCGGAACGCAGAATGAAGTCGCAATCCGGAAGACGAACCCGCGCCACGGGGCCGCGGTCTTCCGCAGGAAGAAGCGAAATAGAGGACGAGGACGACAAGCCGCATAGTTTTGCTGCCCGCGTGTTCAACGGACTTCTACATCCCGGTCCATGGCAACTCGCATGCATCACGTTTGCGATCGCGGTGATTGGCTTCGGCGGATTCTTTCTATGGCGGTGGGCGCATCGGTCCGCGGTGCACACCCCCGTGCTGATTATTGCCGAGTTCACCAACAATTCAGGAGTGCCGCAGTTCGACCCCGCTGCCAGGACCGCGGTCTATCTTGATTTTGAGCAGTCGCCATGGTTCGATGTTCCCGCGCAGGCCAAAGTCGACCAGGCATTAGCTGCTGCAAAAACAAAAGGCGCCGGTGCGTATGGCTCAGTCTGCCGGGCCTTCGGAGCAGAGAGCTACCTGACCGGTGAAGTGCACCGCTTAACCCGCGGATACTTGCTCACACTCTCTGCCTTCCGCTGCGGCAGTGGCCGCCAGGCTGCGGTAAGCCGTGGCATTGCCGAGACAACCGACGGACTGGTCTCCGTTCTGGACCGTGTCGTATGGGATATGCGGCGGCAGCTTGGGGAAAGCCCTGCCTCGGTCTCGCAGTACAGCAGATCGCTCTTCGAAGGCCGGGCATCGTCATTAGAGGCTCTCAAAGCATTCGCCGATGGCGATCAATTGGCAAACACAGGCAAGTTGCAAGATGCAGTCGCCCCACTGCAGCACGCAGTCGAGATCGATCCCCAGTTTGCATTGGCCTTTGCCGATCTTGGTGGCGTGTATGCCGACCTCGGACAGCGCGATTTCTCCGTGCAGGCAATCACCCGTGCCTTCCAGCTTCGCAGCACCGTGGATGATCGGACGCGGCTCTTCATTGCCGCCATGTACAACACACTGGTGACAGGCGATCTGCGCGCCGGCATTCACAATTACAAAGACTGGATTGCGGAGTATCCGAATGGCTCAACCCCATTTCTGAAGCTCGCACAGCTGCAGATCGAGTCAGGTAATCCGGCTCAGGCGCTCGATCCTGCGCAGCGGGCAGTTGAGCTCGATCCGGCCAATCCCGAGGCCTATGTCGTGCTGGCCCGCGCACAGATGCATCTCGACCAGTTTGAGCGCGTTGCCGAGACCTGTCGTCTGGCCATCGACCGGCAAATCGATGGAGTGGAGATTCACGAGTTTCTTTTGCAGACGGCGTTTCTCCGTCTCGATCAGGCCGGGATCGATGAACAGATCGCCTGGGCTCGCGGCAAAGATGCCGAGCCAGAAATGCAATGGCAACAGGCTCTGATGGATTTTGCCCAGGGCAAAGCGAAAGCGGGCGCTGCGATGGCAAACACCGCGATTGCAGGGTTTCGCGCTCACGGAGCCGACAGCCGCGCGGCGCAGGTGCTTGCTTCCATGGCCCGTATCGAAGCGGAACTAGGCCTGATCGACGCGGCTGAATCTACTTTAAGCCACATCTCCGGAACAGAAGATTATCCCGACGCGCTTGTCGCCATGGCGCACGCAGGCATGATCACACGGACCGAAGAAGAACTCAAAGCGCAGCTTGATGCGCATCTGGCAAGTACGCTTTGGCAGGAGTATCGCGGACCGCAGGTGAGAGCGGCGATTGCGCTCAACGAGCAGCGGCCCAGCGATGCCATCGATGCGCTCAAGCCGGCGGAGTCGTTTGATCTGAGCGGCTTCGGTGTTCCGGCTCTCCGCGGACGCGCCTACCTGATGGCTCATCAGCCGGCGGAGGCCACGGCAGAGTTCAGCAAAATTCAAGGCCACTCCGGTGTTGAGCCGCTCTCCCATGACTACCCATTGGCTCAGCTTGGACTGGCGCGCGCCGACGTGCAGGCAGGGCGCACCGATGATGCGCGGATGGCCTATCGGCTTCTGCTGCAGATATGGAAAGACGCCGACTCAGATTTGCCGCGGCTCAAAGAAGCCAAATCCGAGTACGCCCGGCTGGCAGGTGAAACAGTGCGAAGTTCGCAGGCGACTCCTTCACATCCAGCGAAACGGCTCGCTTCAGCCAGACGTTAAATCTCATGCTTCCACAACAGACGCAGTTGCGGCCTTTGCCGGTACGGCTGCACGCTTTTTTGCGGGCTTTGCCGCGGTTTCAGCGCTCACCACTGGCGCGGTTGCCTTTCCCGGTTGCGGTATCGCATCCAGATCTGCTTTGCCTTCCGCGCGACGCATCAGAAACTCTTGTGCACTGAATGCGCCATTGTTTTTCTTGCCGTCATTCTGGCGCAGATAGTTGCCATCTTCCTGCATCAGCCGCGCCTTGGCCGTGTCGGCCAGGTATGCGGCAAGAATCTCTTCCTGAATGCGCGCTCGAATCGCCTTATCCTTCACCGGGAAGACAACCTCGCAGCGTTCGAAGAGGTTTCGAGGCATCCAGTCCGCGCTGCCTAGATATGTTTCCTCTTTGCCTCCGTTGGCAAAGTGGAAGATGCGGCTGTGTTCAAGGAATCGGCCTACGATCGAGCGTACGCGAATATTGTCGCTCAGGCCTTTAACGCCTGGGCGCAGAATGCACACCCCGCGGATGATCAGATCCACCTGCACACCCGCCTGCGATGCGGTGTAGAGCGCCTCGATCACCGAAGGCTCAAGCAGCGCGTTCATCTTGGCGATGATGTGCGCTGGACGGCCCGCGGCGGCATGCTCCGTCTCACGCCGAATGAGTTGCAGAAACGTCTCCGCCATCGTGAGCGGAGCCACCAGCAGTGGCCGGTAATCATCAATCTCGGCATGGGCCGTCAGATAGTTGAAGACCATGTGAACCTGATCCGTAATCTGCGGATCGCTCGTAAGCAGGCTCAGATCGGTGTAGAAGCGTGCAGTAATCGGGTTGTAATTGCCCGTCCCCAGATGGCAATAGCGCCGCGTCACGCCGTCTTCATCGCGTCGGACCAGCATAGCCAGCTTGCAATGCGTCTTGAGGCCAACCACGCCGTAGAACACCTGAACGCCCGCATCTTCCATGCTGCGCGCCCAGCGAATGTTCGACGCCTCATCGAAGCGCGCCATCAATTCCACGACGACCGTAGCTTCCTTCGACGCCGCTGCATCGGTGAGCGCCTGAAACATCATAGAATCTGAGCTCGTGCGGTAAAGCGTCTGTTTCATCGCAACCACGCGAGGATCGATCGCTCCCTGTTGGATAAAGTTCACGACCGGCTCATAGGAATCGTAGGGATGATGCAGCAGAATGTCGCGCTGGCGCAGGTCTTCAAAGATGTCGTTGACCTTGCGGCTCAGGTGAAGCTGCTTGGGAACGAACGGGGCAAATTTGAGCTCTGGCCGTTGAATGTCGCCGTAGAAAAACATCAGGCGGGCAAGATTCACCGGGCCATCCGCCTGGTAAACCTGCGAGTCGTCAAGCTCAAAATTGGTGCGCAGCCGGTCCACGATCTCAGGATGCGCATCGGTTACGATCTCCAGCCGAACAGCATCGCCTTTACGCCGGTTGTGCAACTCACTGCGGATCGACTCAAGCAGCGACCGCGCTTCTTCTTCTTCGAAGTAGAGATTCGAATTGCGGGTCACTCGGAAAGCTGCCTGGGCGATCACCTCATATCCGCGATACATGCCGGAAAGGTTCTGTGCAACCAGATCCTGCAGCAGAATGTAATCGAAGGTAGGATTCGCAGCGTCTGGCTCGCAAAGACGCACGAACCGGGGCAGCGCGCGCGGCACCGTCAATACTCCGAGAACCGTCGGTCCAGAACTGCGGCGCTTTACGCGCAGCAGCATCGCAAGGCAAAGCGCCCGGTTCAGCACCCGCGGAAACGGGTGCGCCGGATCGATCGTGATTGGAGTCAGCAGCGGATCGACTTCCCGTTGAAAGTACGCCTTGGCAATCTCGCGTTGCGAGTCAGTCAGTTCGTCCCATTGCAGCAATCGAATGCCGTTGCGCCGCATCTCCGGCAGAATCTGCTCATTCCAGCAGCGGTACTGGGCCTCGACGAAGTCATGCATGTCGGCCGTCAGAACGGCCAGCGACTCCTCCGGGGGCAGGTCATCGTATCCCGGCTCGGTGTGGCCGTCTTCCGTCCGCTGCAGCAGCCCAGCCAGTCGGATTTCCACGTATTCGTCCAGATTACTGCCGGTAATGGCGAGAAATTTGACCCGTTCCAGAATGGGGTTGGTTTCGTCCTGCGCCTCTTCCAGCACGCGCCGGTTGAACTGCATCCAGGACGTATCGCGCCCGGCAAAATGCTTTACCTGCTTCGTGGCTCGTGCCATTTCAGTCGTTCTCCGCATCCGCCGCCAGTCAGCCTTTTGCGGTGGGGGTCAAGAATTTCAGAAGTTTAGACGCTTATTGGGCGATTCACAACTCGCGCGCGTCCCGACTCAAGAGTACTCCTCAACTCATATCGCATTTGTGAGTGCGCAGGTGTTAACCATCGGTCAAAACGCAATATGGATTCTTCGTCGAGTTGACGCAACACATGAACCGGATTGAGGATAAAATAAGAGGTCCAGCAGTCCGTCCCTGCCCGATCGCCGAGTCCGAATCTTCCCGGAGGTGGGCTATGCCATCCAATCCAATATCACTCGACGGTAGATTTATTCCCGAGGTACCGCTGCATCCGGATGGCCCGGGAGTGTTTCAAACCATGGTTGGCATGCTGGACGGAAACCCGAAGGATGCAGCGCAGGTGGAGGCAGAATTGGCAAAGTGGGATGGTGTATTAGATCAGATTGCCGCTGAGCAGTATCGGATCGCTTCCATGCTGCTGGGCGAGGGTGAAGTAGCGATAGCTGCTGTCGAAGGGGTGGTCGCTGCAATCGACCTCAACTCCTGTAGCGATCCCGAGGATGCACGGCATCAGGCGCGAATGCTGCTGGCCGAGAACGCGATTGCCAGTCTGGTGCAGGGCGATCCGGCTTCACTGGCAGCTCCAGAGGGCGAAAGCGGCCCGGCGAGCTGTATCGAAGACGATGATCTTTCAGCGGCCGGTGTCACCCCTGCGGAGCTCGAACAGATGATCAGCGGTCCTGAAAATCGCAGGCTCCGCCAATGGCTCGAGGGTCTCACACCGCAACTTCGCGTGATTTTTGTCTTGCGGGCGATTGCGGGCCTGAACTCCGCCGAGGTCGCTGGACTTCTGTCGCTCGATGGCGGTGAACAGGCGCAGGGCTGGACTCCAGATGGCGTGCGCATTGCTTTCCGCCAGGCACTTTGCTCTCTGGCCTCGCAGCTTATCCATCTCTCCGCAGCTCGGTAAGTTGTCTTGTCTTGGTACTATAGCGCACGAACGCCCGTCACAGGCGTTCGATGACCTGTTCGTGGTTTATTCTTCTTGAGATTCCATAAGGCGGTTTTCCAGCCGCTGCAGCACCCCAGAGCTGTGTCCGGCAGTTTTCGCAGCCGTATGCGCTTTGTTTTGGAACCTTTCGCGCACCTTACCGCATCCATTAGCAGACCAGCGAAACGCTTTGAGTGAGAGTGACCTCCGAAAAAATGCAAAACCAACCTTCTCCTCCAGCCAACCCATCCAGGAGATTCCTGTGTCCGGTCCGGCTGGCGAACATCTCGTTAGCGGCAGGGTTGTTAGCCGCGGTCGCCATGCCGGCTTTCTCCCAGATCAGTCTGGGCAGCCAGCAGTCGGCGCCGACGCCACCGCCCGCATCCAGCTACCAGGGCGGAGTAACCAAAGGGACGGCCACGCAGGATACGCTGTCTCTGACACTTGATGACGCTGTCCAGCGCGGTCTGCAAAATAACCTCGGCCTGTTGCTTTCCAATACCCAGATAACCAGCGCTCGTGGCGAGCGGCTCCAGGATCTGCAAAAGCTGCTTCCCTCCGTGGACGGCAATATCAAAGAGGCCTACCAGCAGGTCGATCTTGCTGCCGAGGGTCTCCGCATTCCCGGCGTGCCAACCGTGATCGGACCCTTCGGCTACACCGATCTGCGCGCAAATCTTTCCTGGACCGTTTTCAGCCTGAACTCAATCAAGACCTACCTTGCTTCCAAGCATTATTTCGAGGCATCCAAGCTCTCGGCAGAAGATGCGAAGCAAATGGTGATTCTTACCATCGGCAACGCATATCTTAAGGTTCTCGCCGATGAAGCTCAGATCGATGCCACGCAGGCCCAGGTGGAAACCTCGAAGGTTTCGCTCGATCAGGCCGTCAGCAATCATGCTGCCGGAACCGCCCCGCGCCTCGATCAGCTTCGCGCCCAGGTTGACTACCAGAGCCTGCAGCAGCAACTGATCGTCGCGAAGAATACGGCAGAAAAAGACAAACTGGCTCTCGCGCACATCATTGGTCTGCCTCTGGCTCAGAAATTCGAAGTGGCAGACAAAGCTCCCTACGCAGCCTTCGACCAGCCTGATGTGCAGACAGCAATCAAACAGGCCCTCGACACGCGCAAAGACCGTCAGGCCTCGACAGAGATCACCAAGGCCAATCAGGACGAGCGCAAGGCCGCAACTTACGATCGTCTGCCGACAGTAAAGGCCGACGCCGATTACGGCGACATTGGTGTCAACGTTCGCAGCTCGCACGGCACGGTCGATGCAACAGGCACCCTGACGATTCCGATCTTCAAGGAAATGCAGTTCCGCGGTGAAGCGCAGGTGGCGCAGGCTCAGCTCGATCAGCAGCTAGCGCAGCAAAGCGATCTGGATGCGCAGATAGAAGCCGATGTACGCGATGCGCTGCTCGACATCGCTTCCTCGCAGCAGCAGGTAGAAGTATCCAAATCGAATGTGGATCTCTCGGAGCAGGAGCTTTCCGATGCGCAGCAGCGATACAAGGCTGGCGTAAGCGACAACCTCGCCGTTTCCGATGCGCAACGCAGCGTCGCCGAGGCCAACAGTCAATATGTCAACAGCCTCTACCAGCACAACGTAGCCAAGCTCAATCTGGCCCGTGCCATGGGTGTGGCGCAGAACTACAAACAGTTTCTAGGAGGTAAGTAAACGTGGCGGACGCAACTCCAGCCTCCGGCGCGCAGCCGGACCCGAAGGGAGCGGTAACTCCTCAGCCCAAGAAGTCGCGTCGCGGCATTCTACTGATTGTCCTCGCAGTTCTGGTCATTGCCGGCGGTCTCTTCTATTGGCACTCGACCTATTACGAAGACACCGACGACGCCCAGATCAGTGGCCATCTGATTCAGGTAAGCGCGCGTATCAACGGACAGGTCATCAAGGTCAACGTCGACGAAAATCAGTTCGTTACCAAAGGCACCGTGATCGCAGAGCTCGATCCGGCTGACTATCAGGTTGCCGTTGAGAATGCCGAAGCTGGCCTCGCCAGTGCCAAGGCCGCCGCCGTGGCCGCGAGAGTCAATGTGCCGATCACCAGTGTGAACACAGGCAGCAACCTGCGTTCGGCAAGCGCGGATGTCACCGGTTCTCACGCCTCGGTATTGCAGGCACAGAGCCAGTTGATCGCCGCGCAGGCAAGGGTCGAGCAGGCCAAGGCAAACAGCATCAAATCGCAGTCTGATCTGGAACGCTACAAGCCGCTCGTCGCCAAAGACGTGATCAGCAAGCAGCAGTTTGACGCTGCTGTAGCTGCTGCCGACGCCGACAAGGCCGCGTTGGCTGATGCGCAGGCGCAGGTGCAGGCCTCGCAGGAAGCCGTTCGCGTAGCCAACCAGCGCGAGGCTCAGTCGGAAGCATCGTATAAGTACGCCGAAACCGCTCCGCAACAGGTCGCCGCGCAGGATGCCCGCGCAAAACAGGCTGAGGCGCAGGTCGAGGCAGCTCAGGCTCAGCTCGATCAAGCCAAGCTCAACCTCAGCTACACCAAGATCGTTGCTCCGGCCAACGGCATTGTGACGCGCAAGAACCTTGAACTTAACCAGAATGTCTCGCCTGGGCAGAACCTGCTTACGCTCGTATCGCTCGACGATATCTGGATCACGGCTAACTTCAAGGAAACACAATTGCGCCACGTTTCCGCTGGTCAGTCGGTCGAGATCCACGTAGATTCGACAGGCCGCGATTATCAAGGCAAGGTAACGCAGGTTGGCGGCGCCACCGGCTCCGTGCTCTCGCTCTTCCCGCCGGAAAACGCCACCGGCAACTATGTCAAGGTAGTGCAGCGCATCCCCGTTCGTGTCGATTTCACCAACCTTGCACAAGAAGACAAGGATCATCTGCTGCGCCCCGGCATGTCAGTTGAGCCGAAGGTCAAGGTAAAGTAAGCGCATCCATCCGGCATCGGTAGCCGGATGCCATTAGAGCCGCGAGCCAAATCGGTTCGCGGCTCTTTTGCTTTGGAATCCCCCAAATTTCGAGGCTGGAACTCATCCGAAACGAGCGAAATTGCTTCCGTTTGGCCTGTCAAGCAAAAACGCTCATGAATTTGCACTACAGTCACACAACTTTGAACAACGTGTTACAGAAGCCATCTACAACTCTTCTGTCATTGCTTGCAGCAATGATATGGAGGTAGCATGCGCAGATTTCTCGCGGCGTCGCTCTCGGCGATGATCGCAGTCAGCACCATCCCTTTCCCGTCTTTTGCTGAATCGCACAACCGCCAGCAGGACGAGCCTGAGACCACGACACCGATCAAGCACGTTGTCGTCATCTTTGGCGAAAACATCTCGTTTGATCACTACTTCGGCACCTATCCCAAGGCGCAGAACAATTCCGGAGAAACTCGCTTCCACTACATCCCCTCCACTCATCCCGGACACGACGTGGCAAACAACCTGATCACGCCGCTCGATCCCACTAAAGATTTCGCGCCGATCAAGAACCTGAACCTGTTGACCGACAATCCGAATGGACCCACAGGCTCGGGCGCAACCTTCAATGGCACCTCGGCGGCCAATCCCTTCCGTCTCGCTCCTTCCCAGGCCGGCACAGCCGATCAGAGCCACGCTCCTAAGCCGGAACAAGTCGCATACGACAACGGCAAGGTCGATCAGTTCCCAGGATCGACGGGCGCCGCTGGTCCGCCGCCTTCCGCCACCGCAGATTCTCAGGCTGCTCTCAGCAAGGGCCTGGTGATGGGCTACTTTGACGGCAACACTGTCACTGCGATGTGGAATTACGCGAACCACTTCGCCCTCAACGACAACACCTATACCTCGCAGTTTGGCCCATCTACCCCAGGCGCTATCAATCTGATCTCCGGCCAGACCAACGGCTTTGCCCAGTACACCAACGTCGTCAGCGGAACGACGCTGCTGCACAATTCTCATGAAGTTTTTGACGGACAGGGTGGATTCACACTGATCGGCGATGCCGAGCCTCTCGGTGATACCTGCTCCGCCACTGCTTCCGACAATGTCGCGTTTGCCGGCAAAAACATCGGTGACTTGCTTAACTCCAAGAACATCACCTGGGGCTGGTTCCAGGGCGGCTTCAACCTTGAGCTGACCAACGCCAATGGCACCACAGGCTGCCAGCGCTCCACGCCGAACGCGATTCCCGGCTACGGCGGTGTTCCTCAGGCGGACTATGTCGAGCACCATGAGCCATTCCAGTACTACGCCTCCACGGCCAACCTGACCCACGCCCGTCCTAGCTCGATCAAGGCCATCGGCAGCAGCTACGAGTGGGGCTCCAAGAAGAAGGATCCCGCAAATCATCAGTACGACACGGATGATTTCTTCACCGCGCTCGACAACGGCATCCTGCCCTCGGTCACTTTCCTCAAGGCTCCGTCCTTCGAGGACGCGCACCCGGGCAACTCCGATCCCGTCGATGAGCAGGCTTTTGTCGTGAACGTAATTAATGCGCTCCAGGAAAGCACCTTCTGGGATTCCACCGCCGTTGTCATCACCTATGACGACTCCGACGGCTGGTACGACCACCAGATGCCCTCCATCGTGAACCCTTCCACCAGCCTCACGGTCGACGCGCTCAATGCTCCGGGCGTCTGCCAGACCGGCGCTCAGCAGAAGGAAGACGGCAAGACGCCGGATCGCAAAAAACCGCTCAATGGCGTTGGCGGCCTGCCGGTTCTCGGACGCTGCGGCTACGGCACGCGTCTTCCGCTACTCGTGATTTCACCCTGGGCAAAAGACAACTACATCGACCACACCCTGCTCGATCAGACCTCCATCATCCGCTTCATCGAAGACAACTTCCTCGGTGGCAAGCGGATTCAGCCGGGCGGCTCGTTTGACTCAGTCGCCAACTCCATCGCGCCGATGTTCGACTTCAATCGTCCTGAGCACGAAGTCAAGAAGCGCAAGCTGTTCCTCGATCCCAACACCGGCGCGATCGTCGAATAGCTTTGCGGAGGCAAACTTAACTTTGCATAGCAAACTGACGCTGCGCTTCGGCAATGGAGCGCAGCGAATTTTTTTGTTTGAAACATTCAACCAGCATTCTGAAAGATATGGATTCTTCACGGCGAACGATCCTGTTGCGCGGCGCAAAAGGAATTGCGGCTTTGGCGGCAGGGCAGAGCGGTTTATTCGGCAATCTTGAGTTGATGTCCCAAAGCCCGATGCCGGGCATGACTCACCATCTCGTCAGCGAACAGGCAAAGCAGCAATCCACAGTGCGGCCATGGCTGCATCCTGAGCGGCTGGCGAGGTACGTCGATCCGCTGCCCAAACCTGAGCCCCTCGTCGCAAAAGAGACACGGCCCCATCCGCACAAGCCCGGAGGGCAGGTAGCCTATCACCGTATCGCCATGCGCCGTGTGGATGTAAAGGTGCATCGCGATCTGCCGCCCACCAGCATCTGGAGCTACGGCTCCACAGCGCCAGGCCCGACCATCGAAGCACGCAAAGGCGAGCCGATGATGATCGAGTGGGTCAACGAACTGCCCGAGAAACATTTCCTCCCCGTCGATCACACGCTCTGCGGAGCCGGAAAAGATTTGCCTGAAGTACGGACTGCTGTGCATGTGCATGGTGCGCGTGTCGAAGCGGATAGCGATGGGTATCCCGAAGATTGGTCGGTATCGGGACAAAGCAAGACGGCTTTCTACCCAATGGAGCAGGACGCTGCGACGCTCTGGTACCACGACCATGCCATGGGCATCGAGCGCCTCAATCAATACGCAGGACTCTTCGGCTTCTTTCTGGTTCGCGATACCGAGGAAGACGCATTGAATCTGCCGCGCGGCAAATACGAGATTCCGCTCGCCATCAGCGACCGCCTCTTCTACGCCGACGGAGGCTTGCATTACCCCGACTCCGGCGACCCCGAGGCTCCGTGGGTCTCTGAGGTCTACGGTGACGTCATCCTCGCGAACGGCGTGATCTGGCCTTATCTTGATGTGGAGCCGCGCCTGTATCGCATTCGCCTGCTTAACGCATCCAACTCGCGCACCTATTTCTTCTCGCTTTCCAACGGCCACGCCTTTCATCAGATCGGAACAGATCAGGGCCTGCTCGCCGCCCCCGTGGAAATGAAGCAGTTGATGCTTGCACCCGCGGAGCGAGCCGATCTGTTGATCGATTTCTCATCTCTTGCCGGAACGAAATTTGTATTGCAGGACGGAAAGCTCGAAATTCTCCAGTTTCGCGTAGCTGAAACCGCAAACACAGCGAAGACGCAGGCATCGGGCATGCCAACCCTGTTGCGGCATATCGAGCCGATTGCCGAATCCTCTGCCGTGCGCACCCGCAGTTTCACGCTCAACGAATACATGGACCCCAAGACGCGGCTGATGCTCATGCTGCTCAACGGGCAGTACTGGCATGATCCTGTCACCGAAAAGCCACTGCTCGACTCGGTCGAGATATGGAGTCTGATCAACACAACCCAGGATGTTCATCCCATCCATCTGCACCTGGTGCGCTTCCAGATTCTCGACCGTCTTCCCTTCGATGTCGATACCTTTCTCAATAACAAGCAGCTCAATTACTTGGGAAGCGCAGCTCCGCCGGAGCCAAATGAGCGCGGCTGGAAGGACACCGTCAAGGCCCATCCCGAGACGGTGACGCGCATCATTGTGCCCTTCCAGGGCTATGCAGGGCGATACGTATGGCACTGCCATCTGCTCGAGCATGCCGCCCGCGAGATGATGCGTCCTTTTGAGGTGGTATCGGCTACGCACAAGGCGTGAGCCAATCTCCCGTTCGCGCATCGAATGAGATAGCAGTGCTCTAGGATGAAGCGTATGAAGGTTTTAACTGCCGCCGAAATGCAGGCCTGCGACCGCGTGACGGTCGAGCGCTATGGCGTGCCATCTCTTAAGCTCATGCGATCGGCCTCCTTTGCCGTAGCCGCTATCGCAAGGCAGCTTTTCTCCGATGCGCATCGTGTACTTGTACTCTGCGGCCGTGGCAACAACGGCGGCGACGGCATGATGACCGCGCGGCTTCTCGCAGAAGCAGGATTGCAGGTCAACACCATTCTTCTCGGTGCTCCTGATGGCTTGAAGGGCGACGCCGCTGCTGCCTGGGAAGAACTGCAAGCCTTTGCCCACGCGCAGAGACAGCAAAGCTCGATTCACCTCGTCACATCGGCCGAAGAATTTTTGCCGCTGAATGCGCTTCTTCAAGCTGATCTCATCATCGATGCCTTGGTCGGTACAGGCTTTCAACCGCCGCTCCGAGGGCTGCCGCTGGCAGCATTGCAGTGGGTTGAGCAAGGGGCACGCGAAGCAAAGATTCTCGCCATCGATCTTCCTTCAGGCTGGAGCGCGGACATAAGCGCAGATACGGCAGAAGGCAGCCCCGCATTTCCTGCCGATGCTGTCGTCACCTTCACTGCGCCAAAACCGGCCCATGTCTTCGGCCTGCTGACACGTGGGCTCTCCGACCCCGTCATCATTGCGCCCATCGGCTCTCCAAACGAAGCCATCATTTCCAATCTCGGTCTGCACTGGTCTGGATCATCCAAGGCCATCGCGGATGTCGAACGCCCCGCAAATTCAAATAAAGGCATGTACGGCCATGTGCTCGTGATTGGGGGCAGTTCCGGCAAATCAGGCGCTCCGGCAATGTCCTCGCTCGCAGCCATGCGCTCCGGCGCGGGACTGGTGACGGCCGCCGTCACACCCTCAGTGCTGCCCTTGGTTGCTGCAATTGCGCCGGAGTTGATGACGCATGCACTTGCCGTCAATCCCGATGGCGAAATCTCCGCCGGGAACCTGCACCCGGAACGGCTCGAAGCATTGCTCAAACGCATCACGGTTCTGGCCATAGGCCCAGGTCTCGGAACCGAGCCGCAGACCGCCGAGTTCGTGCTCGGCCTCTTGGAACAGAGCAGATTATCCGCAGTCGTCGATGCCGACGGATTGAACATCCTGGCCGCAAACCCGAATCGCATCGCCGCGATCGCGAAAGGCCGTACGCTCGTGCTGACGCCGCATCCCGGTGAGATGGCGCGGCTTGCAGGCAAAAAGACCGCTGAGATTGAAGCAGACCGCATCAACATCGCACGCGATTTTGCAACGAAGTATGGGCTGACGTTGGTGCTAAAAGGATGGCGTACACTCATCGCTCACCCCGATGGACAGATCGCCGTCAACACCACAGGCAACCCCGCGATGGCAAAGGGCGGTAGTGGCGACCTGCTGACCGGCATGGTTGCAGCCATGCTCGCACAGCATCCACACGATGTTGCCAGAGCAGTGGAAACTGCCGTGTATCTTCACGGATTAGCGGCCGATATTACTGTTAGGGAGCCCGGAATTGGCGGCGACCAGCACACGCTGCTCGCAACCGACTCTCTGGCGAATCTGTACCGTGCTTTCCACTATCATCCACAGGCCGAAAACGGATACGTTTGGCTCCAGGGCATTTCACCTGACCTCGGCTCATAACAGGTTTTCTCGCCATACAGGAGCGCCATGACAAAGACTGCTGCCGCAAGCCACGAATACGAGAGCAAATCCGCTGCCGGAACCGTAGCCATTGGCCGCAAGCTCGTCGACAATCTGACGCCGCCGAAGTTGTTGATTCTGCGGGGTGATCTGGGCGCAGGCAAAACGACGCTGGTCAAGGGGATAGCCTCGGCGCTTGGCGCAGCCGATCCCGATGAAGTGACAAGCCCCACGTTTACCCTGGTGCATGAGTATGCCGGTACGCTCAACGGCAAATCTGTGAAACTGCTGCATCTCGATCTATATCGCCTCGAAACCGAGCGTCAGTTGGATTCGCTTGGGTTCGAAGAAATGCGAACGGATGACGCCATCGTTCTCGTCGAGTGGGGAGAAAAGTTCGAGAGCATCCGCAAGCATGCTGATGGTGAAATTGTGGTGACTTCAACCGGCGGCGACGCGCGCAAGATCGTAGTCACGCTGAACTGACGAAAAACGCTGCGCAATGCGCGTGTGACGATGTGCAATAAACGTCAGATACTGCGTAATCGGCGTGCCACGTTGCGCAATACTCGACAGACGCTGGTCAATACGTGTCCCGCGATGCGCAATCTTTCGCCGGACATCTTGCATGTATGTGGTCTATACGTGATCGAGCGCCTGGGACAGATCCGCGATCAGGTCGTCCTTGTCCTCGATGCCGACCGAGAGCCGCACCAGCCCCTGCGTGATGCCAATCTTGAGGCGCTGCTCTTCGGTGAGCGCGGCATGGGTCGAGGTAGCCGAGTGCGACGCAAGCGATTCGACTCCGCCAAGTGACTCGGCATTCAAAAAGATTTTGACGCTCTTCAGGAACCGGTCAACGGCTTCGCGCGATCCAAGCTCCAGCGTCATCATCGAGCCGAAGCCCTTCTGCTGCCGCTTCGCAAGCTCATGCTGCGGATGCGTCTCAAGGCCCGGATAGAAAATCTTCTGCACCTTTGCATGCTTCGCAAGAAATGCGGCAACGGCGCGGCCGTTCTCTTCATGCTGCTTCATGCGTAGCGGCAGGGTCTTGATGCCGCGCAGCACCAGGAAGCACTCGAACGGCGACAGAATACCGCCCATGGCTTTCTGCATCAGCAGGAAGCGGTCTTTGTGCTCCGGCTTGGTGCCAATCAGCGCACCGCCGAGGCCGTCGGAGTGACCGTTCAAAAACTTCGTCGTCGAATGCATGACGATGTCGGCGCCAAGTGCGATGGGGCTCTGCAGCGCGGGCGACATAAACGTGTTGTCGACGCTGACTTCGACACCGGCCTTATGTACCACTTCAGCTACCGCTGCGATATCAGTAAGCTGCATCAGCGGATTGGTCGGCGTCTCGACATGCACCAGCTTTGTGTTGGCCTTAATGGACTTCTTGAGCAGATCGAGATCAGTGAGATCGACGTATTCAATCTCAATGCCGAAGTGTTGAATGACCCGATCGAGCAGGCGCGCCGTGCCGCCGTAGACATTCTGCGAGCAGATCAGATGATCCCCCGCATGGAGCGGTGAGACCAGCGCCGTGATAGCCGCCATGCCGCTCGAAAACGCGTGGCCGCACGTGCCGCCTTCGAGCGCGGTGAGAGCCTCTTCCAGCCGCGCGCGCGTGGGGTTTCCAGCGCGGGAGTAGTCCCATCCCTTGTCTGTGCCGACTCCTGTCAGCTCAAAGGTAGAGGTCAGGTAGACCGGAACATTGACGGCGCCAGTTTGTGGATCGGGCTGCTGGCCTGCGTGTACGGCAAGCGTTGCGTATTTGTATTCAGACATAGTCAGTTATTAGCTTATCGCGTCGAACTTGTATCGATGCCAAGGCTGCGTCACACACCACCCTCGAAGATCTTCTTCGAGAGATAGCGCTCAGCCGAGTCGGGAATGATGAGAGCGATGCGCTTGCCTGCGCCTAGTTCGCGTGCAAGCTGTGCAGCGGCATGTACAGCCGCTCCGGCGCTTGATCCGCCCAGCAGGCCTTCTACCGCCGCAAGGCGTTTCACCATCGCAAACGCATCCTCATCACTCACGGCAACGATGCGGTCGCAGAACTCGCGATGAAAGGTTTCAGGGATAAAGCTGACACCGATACCTTCCACCTTGTGCTTGCCCGGCGCGCCACCCTGCAAGATCGATCCCTGTGTCTCGACGGCTACGGTGATGCAGGCAGCGTTTTTCTCTTTGAGAAAGCGCGCAATGCCGCTGAACGTGCCGCCAGTGCCAACGCCGGCAACAAAGGCGTCGACGCGGCCTTCCATCTGCTCCCATATCTCAACGGCGGTTGTGTCGTGATGAAAGTCGGGATTGGCCTGATTGCTGAACTGCATCGCGGTGAATGAATCTGGAATAGCTTCCGCAGCCTTACGCGCACGGTCGATCGCGCCCTTCATGCCTTCCGCTTCCGGCGTGCGAATCACTTCCGCACCAAAACCACGCATGAGAATGCACTTCTCTTCGGCAAATCCTTCGGGGACGAAGAGCTTTACTTTATATCCGCGATTCACGCCGATAAGCGCAAGGCCGACACCGGTGTTGCCTGCCGTTGCTTCCAGAATGGTCGAACCGGGATGCAGCAGCCCGCGCGCCTCGGCATCGAGAATCATGCCCAGTGCGGCGCGGTCTTTGATGCTGCCGCCTGGGTTCAGGAATTCGAGCTTGGCAAAAAGCGCTGCGTCAGTCACAGCTGCAATGTGATTGAGGCGCAGCATCGGAGTGGAGCCAACAAGCTGGGTAATGTCGTCGGCGACGTGCAAAACGCGTGTGACAGAAGCGGCGATGGACATGCTCGTCCAGTGTAGCGCGCATGGCAAACTTAGCCTGCGGGCAGGGTGTGCATGCTTTAGTGAACTGGTCCGGCTGTCTGCAGGCGGCCGGAATGGACTACGCTTCTACATTTTCCTGCATAATCGCTAGTTCTCGCGGTCCTCGCACGAAGCCATATATGCCAGTGAGCACATTTACGAACAAGCCAATGATTGAAGACAGCAGACCCAGCGTGAGAACAGCCTTCATGGTTCCGAGGTCAACACGCCAGATGTAAATGATTTGGAGAATGACCGTAAGCACGATGGTCAAAAGACCGCTCCACCAATACACAAAGCGGCGGGAACAGTGGACAACATAGAGAACGCCCGCCAAAAAACCGATGGAGGCCGCGGCTATAACCAGCAACAGTTCGAGATTCAGGCCTGCGTATTTGGGGCCTAATATCAGGAGGAATAGCCGCGGGAAGAGGGCTGCGGCGCCGGTGATGGAACCGCAGAGACCCAACGTAGCTGCGAGCATGACGACATAGCTGGACTTGAGCTGAGCTTTGGATATTTTGGCGAAGTAAGGCTCCAGGAGGAGTGGATTCATCTGCGTAAAGACGGTGTAAATTTGTGCGAGACGGCCCAGAGCGCCGATATTTGCAACTCCATCGATGCGTCCAAAAATAGTGATGAGAAGAACCGAGATTTGTCCCTGAACCGCATAAAAGATGGCCCCTGGTATGGAGGGCACCGCCAGGTGAATGATGGCGCGTCGTTTTTCCTTGGAAGGGTTTCCGCGTACTCCGAGAAGATGCCTGGCCCGAAAGTAATAGATCTGGCTGATTAAAATAATGCCGCTGACATTGATAAGGATGGCTGCAAAGGCGTTAAGCCAATGCAATGCCCAGAAGAGGAGCAGCAGCGCGAGAGTGCCGAGGCTTGAAGCCTTTTGCGCCCAAAGCCATCGCTCGCGGTCGCGGCGAACGATGAGCACCGCGCCGTAGGCGCCGGAAAGACGCGAGAACCAGGCGGAGACGAGCAGGATGGCAATCATGGAGGCGACGATCTGCCAATCCCAGGGTTGATGGCGGACGATGAGTGGGAACCCGATAATAGCGACCGGTGCTACTAGGAAGTAAAGCCGGTGTGACAATTGCCGCAGAGATGCAACGTGGTCGGCAATCCACTGCAGGTCATCGATGCGATCGCCGATAAGCGGGATCAGCGAGCTGGAGAGACTGATGTCGGACAGGATGGTAAGAGTGCCGAGGAAGCCGAAGACGACGGTAAACTTAGCGTATTCCGGCTTCGGTAGCATGCGAACGCATAGGAAGCCGTAGAGTAGGCTTGCGGCTGTGGAGATTCCCTGAGAAGGCAGGAACTGGAGGAAACGCCGCAGTCTTGGAAAGAAAATGGCTTGAAATGATTGCAGGCGGCTCACGGGTTGCAGCGGTAGCTTCTCCTTGATGATGAGTGCGTTGCATCGAGCCGAGGTGTAAAGCACCGGCCCGGAGGAGCGTCAGATTTTGCCTGACGGCTTTTGCCTGTCAGCGGCAGGAGATGTTGAGCGCCGGTTTGACCCGCACACTTATCTCCATCATACCTATTTCCAAATGTGAGCCCCATCCTGGCGTGCTCCGGGGTCTTTTAGTTTGAGACAGGCATGGTTGTAATGAGTGACTGGCTGGCAATTCACGATGTTGTCATATATTGCCACGGTGGAGTACCTGCCATCCGGGTAGTGAGATAGTCCAAGGTCTATGAGCGGCAAGTTTTCCACCGATATATTGGCAGGGCTATATATATTTCTCGCAAACATTGCCATAAGTGCTTGCAATTTTCGTGTAAGTTGTGGCAATCTAACTTCGCGTAGGAGAAACGCCCGATGGAACACATGACGCACAACTCGATTTACCAGGTGCGTGAGCTGGCAGAGCCGAAGTCCGGCTTTACCGGCGTCCGGGCGTGGCTTCCTGATTACCAGTAATCCCCTTGCTGGCGCATCCTACGCAAAGCGCATGCACATTGGATTTCCGTATTTTCTGCTGAGGGTATTGCTGTTTCTCGCAGTCATCTCGCTGCTTTGATCCCAAATGGGATCAAGCGGTGCAATGGCGAAGGCAGCAGACCTGATGCCAACAAACTCTTCCCAGGTGGCGAAGGGTGCGGGTACTTCGACTGACGAACGATAACCCCCGCTCCTGTTTGTTCCCCTGGGAAGACCTGGAAGAGTTTCAGACTTATTAGATCAATTGACGCCCAGGATAAGTTATCCGCGGTGAACAAGGTAAGTCTGTCTCTAAGTTATGCGCCGGTGGCGACAGGAGAGAGCTACTTCCTGCCATGAAACAGCGGGGAAAGGAAACCCCGCCGGAAGATCGCTCTGCGGAATAGAACTCTGCGTCTTTTGCGCGGCAGTGTTGAGGGACTGGGTTTCGCAGGCGATCTTCCGAACTCTCGCCGTTTATTCCCCGGCGCAGTGGATGTGCAACGCAATCAACAGCCACCTGGCCGGTGGCGCAGGCAACGGATACTTCGACGATAAACCGCGTGTGGAGGGTTCGAATCCCTCGTGAGGCGCAAGCTTCAATAGCTCAGTGGTAGAGCAACGGTAAGAGCCCGTCGCCGACTTATTCCCCGGCCAGCTTTTCTTCCGGCACGCGCCGGATAGCGAGTGATGAGGATATGGGAAAGACATACATGAAGAATGGGACGCCCGTCGGCAATGAAAACCTCTGCCAGAGCTGCAGCAATGCGCAGATCACGACTGGATACCGCGAGTCGGACATGCTGGTGATCTGCACCAATGTGTATCCGAGCATTGCGGTCCCGTTTGTGGTGCATCAATGCACAGATTTTCAGGACAAGTTCAAACCCACCTGGCAGCAGATGGAGAAGCTTGCGATCGAAATTCAGCCTGTCAGAGTTTCGAAGAAGATGCGGGGATTCGGTGCGACTTCAGGTGAGACCGAAAAACCGGAATTTGATCCGGCTCCGATAAACGACGAGGACAGTGAAGAAGAATTCGAGGACGTAGACGCTGTTGCACTGAGCGTCTAGTTCCGAACGATAACAATCCTGCCGGTGGCGCAGGGAACGGATACATCGCTCGACACGCGGGGGGTTGCGGGTTCGAGTCCCGCCCCGGACGCAAGTCTGGGTAGCTCAAAGGCAGAGCACCTGGTTCCGTTCCCGACTCATTCCCCGGCAGGGAATTACCGACTTCAGGCATAGCGCCTGAGAAACGAGGCAAACGATGCGATTGAATGTACTGAAACTGGACGACTACGAGAATACTCCGCTGCGCACCCACGAGGGAGCTCCGGCGAAGGTGCTGAGCGCGGAACAGATGCTGCGGCGCTCGGTCCTCTCGTGCATGTTGTGGGAGAAGGAGTTCTACGAGGACGGCCAGTCGATCGCGGATCGCATCCGGATGCTAGTGCCTCGGGTCGCTGCGGCTGAGGTTGCCGCTCTCGCTGTTGAAGCTCGCGAGCGGATGAAGCTGCGTCATGTGCCGCTGTTGCTGGTGCGCGAAATGGCGCGTCATGCAACACACCGCGCGCTGGTGGCGGAAACGCTGCAGCGTGTGATTCAGCGAGCGGATGAGTTGGCTGAGTTTCTGGCCATCTACTGGGCCGAAGGACGCGTTCCTTTGTCGGCGCAGGTGAAGAAGGGGCTTGCTGAGGCATTCGTCAAGTTCGACGAGTACGCGCTGGCCAAGTACGACCGGGCAGCGTCTGTTCGGCTGCGCGACGTGCTGTTCCTTTCGCACGCCAAGCCGCTGGATAGCGAGCAGGCAGAGCTGTGGAAGCGCCTCGTGGCCAACGAGCTTACGGTTCCCGATACCTGGGAGGTGGCGCTGTCGGCTGCCGGACAGGCCGATGGGGTCTCCAAGGCTGGGGTCTGGGAGCGGCTGCTCTCCGAGCGTCGGCTTGGAGCGCTGGCCCTGTTGCGTAACCTGCGCAACATGGCACAGGCCGGGGTACGTGAGGATCTGGTACTGTCGGCGCTGGCTCAGATGAAGACGGAGCGGGTGCTGCCTTTCCGCTTCCTGGCTGCGGCGCGAAATGCTATGCAGTGGGAAGAGGCGCTGGAGCTGGCGATGTTCCGTTCGCTTGAAGGGCGGAGCTCGAAGCTGGCCGGGCACACCATCTTGCTTGTGGATGTCTCGGGCTCGATGGAGTCGCCTTTATCGCGGCGTTCAGAGATGAACCGGACAGACGCGGCATATGGTCTGGCGATTCTGCTGCGGGAGATCGCGCAGCGGGTGTCGATCTACTCCTTTTCGGATGCTGTAAAGCAGGTTCCGGCGAGGCGTGGGTTGGCGCTGCGCGACGCGATTGAACGGAGCCAGCCGCACGGAGGAACGTATCTTGGAGCCGCTCTCAAGCAGGTGGAGTGGGAGCATCCGCGATACGACCGCCTGGTGGTAATCACCGACGAACAGTCGCATGACCGGGTTACCGCTCCGCGCGGGCGTGGGTACGTAATCAACGTAGCCAGTGCGCGCAACGGAGTCGGGTATGGCTCTGGTGATGGCGGATGGATTCATATCGACGGCTTCAGTGAGGCTGTGGTGGAGTACATCGCCGAACTCGAAAAGGAGTCCCAGGCGGTTTAAAAGAGAAAGATGAACAATTCTTGCCGGTGAGTTAATAGCTCGCCGGCAATTTTCTGCTTTCCAGGCCCGTTCTGTAAACGGGCGTATCTGGCTGCGGGGATAGGTATACGGATGGTTACACCTCTCCGGGAAAGGATGAGGTAAGCCGTTCAATTCGTACGGCTTGAGGGTGATTGAAGCATGGCAATGAACTTGCAATGACTTTAAGTTAAGCAACCGGGCGGAGCTATGACCACAAAAAGCTGCGCCCTTTTGCGTCTGCGAGGAGAGAGTATGCGTGTTCGTGCCCTGGTTGGAGCGCTTCTGCTGGTTGGCCTCTTTGTGCCCTTTTTCGGATGCGGCTCCGCGACTGGAATTGATTCCATCGCGGTGAGCCCATCTACAGTGAGTCTGGCGGCCGGAGCTACCGTGCAGTTGACCGCGACCGGAACGACCTCGCACGGAAACCATCCATCGAGCCAGAGTAATATCACCAATCAGGTTACCTGGGCTTCCAGTATTACTGCGGTGGCGACGGTGAGCTCAACCGGAGTGGTGACGGGGGTTGGCGCCGGAACGACAACCATCACAGCCAGTACGAACGGATTTGGCGGCCTGATCACCAGCAACGTAGTAGAAGTGACGGTGACGGGCGGGGGACATGGCGGCAACTCGACCATACTGACCGGAGTTACGGTAATTCCTGGTTCCCAGTCTGTACAATCGCCCGGCGTAACGGCTCAATTTCTTGCCATCGGTACGACTTCTGCTGGAGGTACCGTGGATGTCACGAATCAAGTGGTTTGGCAGTCAAGCTCGTCGCAAATTGGCACGATCAGCTCTACGGGGTTGGCAACGGCAGTCAGCCAAGGAACGACGACGATCACTGCGTTGGCCAGCAACGAAGACGGCACGGTAGTAACCGGTACTGCAACCTTTACGGTTGTTGGTGGCACGCCTGAACAGATTACAGCACTTACGATGTACCCCGGGTCGCAATCAGCCACCTCGCAGGCGCAAACGAGTCAGTTCTTTGTGCTGGGTACCGACGGTAGTACGGGGCTGCAGTTCGACGTCACAAGTCAGGTAGTTTGGGCTTCCAGCAACCTCTCAGTCGCCACAATCGGAACCAATGGTAGCGGGACGCCGGGACTTGCCACTGCGGTCGGGAATGGCACAGCATCGATTACAGCGACCTGGACAAACAAAGATGGCAGTAAAATCGTATCTCAAGGCACCTATTCGGTAACTCTTGGCGCAGCTCAGGAGCCATTGATCTCGATCACTGTGGTTCCCAACGGAATCACGGTTTCTAACCGCGGTATGACCGGTCAATTTCTGGCGTTCGGCACGTACTCGACCACGCCGACAGTTCGTGACCTCACAAATCAAGTAACCTGGGTGACCACTTTGCCGGATGTAGCGTCGATTAATTCAGCTGGCGTTTCGGGAGAACCAGCCGGATTGGCCACGGCGCAGGGTTATACCGGATTTACCGACATCTTTGCCGAAGCCACCAACCCAGATGGGACCGTTGTGGTGTCCAGCCCTCAGCTATTTACCTGTAAAGACCCCATAACTCAGGTGTGTGATCAGGAGATCGCTCATCCGCAATTCGCAACCATTACAGTGTTTAACGCAGGCGAGAATAATACGACATGGCTCATCACTGCTCCTTCAGACACCGGAACTCCAAACTTGATTCATTGTGGACCGGGTTCTACGTCAGGAGGCTCAGTGTGCACGGGAACCTATGAAACCGGATCTACCATTGTGATAACGGCTTCTCCGCTGGGGGCGGGATTCGGCGGATGGTCCTCGGGCGATGGAGTGGGTGGAGGGGTAGGATGTGTTCCCGCTCCCGGCTATACACTGTTGAACTCTCCGACTTGTACCGTGACCTTAGCCGGCGATACGTCGATCGGAGCGATCTTCTATTAGCTCGATTTTTTTGCAGCCGAAGATCTGCTGTTACCTGCGGCAGCTCTTCGGCCGGCAATGTTGAATGCTAAAAAATCTCTTGTCAAATCTGATCGAAACTTAGAGAACCGAGACAGGAATATGCGCCGGCAGAGCTTCGGCTGGCGCCACCTGCTTCAATGCGTTGAATAACGCTATATCTCTGACTTTTTTATCTTTATCGAGCATAGAAGAAACCAGGATGCGCATGCTGTTGCGGAGAAACCCTCTGATCCAATCCGCGAAGTGTCGAAAGAGCGCGAGCCGGGATCAGGGGTTTGATGTAGCGGGTTTCGCCGGAGGCTTCACCACTGGATAATAGCCCGTGCGCGTGCGTACGTTGAGCTTGCCCTCACTCTTGGACTGGGCAACGACGGTGATATGCCGGAAGCCGGGCTGTGTGCTTGGCTTGGTGCTGTGATAGGCCAGCGTGTACTGGCTGCGGATGTCGCGCGCCACCTCGGCGGCGATTTCATCGATCTGATCGAGTGATTTGGGGAAGAAGGCAATACCGCCGGTTTCGCCGGAGAGCATTTCAAGCGCTCGCCGGGCATGACGAACTTCGCCGTGCGACATCTCATCGCCAAAGAGCAGGCCGATGGAGTAGATAACCGGTCCGGAGAGCTGCTGCACACGGCGAATCGCCTGTTCGAGATTGAGCGTGGAGGCGTTATCTTCGCCATCGGTGATGATGACGATAACCTGCTTGGCACGGTGGGCGTCGGCGGCCAGTTTGTCGGCGGAGGCGACGACGGCATCATAGAGAGCCGTGCCGCCGCGCGACTCGATATGCGCCAGGCCATCGCGCAGTTTGTTCGGGTCCGAAGTCAGGTCCTGGTCGATGTAGGCGTCGTCCGCAAAATTGACGACGAAGGCTTCATCCTGCGGATTCGAAGCGAGCACCAAATCCAGCGCAGCCTTGTTGACCGAGGGACGCTTCTTATACATGGAGCCGGAGTTATCGATGACCAGTCCGATCGAGACAGGTAGATCGGCGTGCTGGAAGCTGAGCAGCGTCTGCTGCACGCCATCCTCCAACACCTTGAAATCGCCCTCCTTGAGGTCCTGGATCACCACGCCGTGATTATCCAGAACCGTCACATTGAGCGAGACCTCTTCCACGTCCGTGTGAACGACGTAGCCGCTGCCCTCCTTGGTTGCCGTCTGGCCCGAGGTCGGCACAGAAGAGGCATCTGGCGACCGGACCGGATCGCGGTCTACGGTGAGCGGCGGAGGCTGTTTAGGAGTCTGCGTGATGCCTGGAATCGAACATAGGAGAGCCGCGACGGCGGCAAAAAAAAGCGTCCGTCCTGCATGAATCCGCGCTTTCGCGGCAGGTTTGGCTTGAAAAATCACCAGAGTTTGACTAGTGAAGAGGCGCATAGTAACCGGTACGGGCATGAACAGTCAGGGGAGGCAGGCCCTGAGGAGGCACCAGCTTCACCTTCACTTTACGCCACTTACCGTCACGTTGCAGAGCGGAAGGGTTATAACCAATTACATACTGGTTACGCAGCTCGGTAGAAATCTTGACGGCAATGTCACCCATCTCCGACAGATCGTCAACCCGGAACATGCGTCCGCCGGTTTCTTCGCTGATATCGTTCAGCAAAACCGGGCCCATGCGCTCCTCGGTCGTCGGCGCGTAGGGGTCGAAGATGCCGATAGAGTAAATCTCGGTGTCGGATTCTCGAACCTGCGCCTTGACCTCGCTCTCCGTGTAGCGGGATCGGTTGTCGCCTCCATCGGAGACAACCAGAAGTGCTTTCCTCTCATTCTTGGCGGTCTTCATTTTGTCCAGGCCGTAATAGATGGCATCTAGCAGCGCAGTCCGGTGCCCGGCATGCACCGTTTGCAGGCGAGATTCAATCTGGTCGACCGAACTGGTAAAGTCCTCGATCAGCTCAGGCCGGTCGTTGAAGCCGATGACAAAGAATTCATCCTGCGGATTTGCTGTTTTCATGAACTGAAGGACCGAATCCCGCGCCCGGATCAATTTCGAGGTCATTGAGCCGGAGAGATCCATGATGATGCCGATCGAAACCGGAGCATCTTCACAGGAGAAGGTCTTGATCGACTGTTTGTTGTTGTTTTCGAAGAGGAAGAAGTCGGACTCTTCAAGACCAGTCACCAGCCGGTTCATCGGATCGGTGACGGTTACGGGAACCAGAACCAGATCGACGTTGACGGCGATGCGTGCTCCCGGAAGGGCATGTAGTGCGCCCGGGCCCGTAACCGCTGGAGCTTCAGCGCCTTTCGGAGCGCCTACCTCCGGCGTTGCGGCAGAGGCAGGTACCGGTACATGCACCTTGTTCAGCGGATCATCCTGCGCGAGAAGCTGCGAGGAGGCGAAGACCGGCAGGATGAAAAGGAACAGAAAAACGGCACGCAAGCAGCCTCTACTCGCCCCCGGAATGATGGAAAACACATTACAGCAGTGGGCAAGGAGACAAGCCGGTGTCGTACGTAGGAGTCGAGTCATAGTCTTCCTGCGTGTTGTGGATGTTAGCACGATCCTATTTCGGTTGGCTGTCATTGAATTGTCATTTGGTTTCACCCTGCGGAATTCGCGTTACGTAGCAACAGCTTTTGCTCATTCGTAGCCATCGGGAATGACCGGCGGCCTTGACCGTCCAATGAGCGCACGAGCCGTAAGATACAATCGAGCGAAGATTGACGGCCCCTGGCATGCAACATAGGTCTACCGCAACGCTGGTTACATATCCACTTCGAGTCCGAAGAAGCTATCCGCTGACAACGGTTGCGGTTAACGCTGCCGATAGGACTGGAGTGACGTCGCATTGAGGGCTCTTGGCAACCTCCGATTGAGAGGCATGCACACGTCTGAACCCCGTGCTACGGGGGCCAGCGCTGCTGGCGTTTTGATCTGCCTGCTCGCCGCTTTTCCTTTCGTCGCTCGACCCGCAATGGCGCAGACGCCGAATGGCCGAAACTCAGGGCGATTCGTGGTTGTCATTGACGCTGCGCATGGCGGCGACGACAATGGCGCGCGCCTGGGCGATGCTGCCGGCGGGCAGCAGGGAGGCCAGGCCTCCGAAAAGTCCATAACGCTGGCAATGAGCGTTCGTCTGCGGTCGCTGCTTGCCGCGCGTGGGTTTACCGTGGTGACGACCCGCGAGAGCAACGTCACCCTCGATAGCGACGCCCGGGCGCAGATTGCAAATCGCGCCGTTGCATCTGCTGCTGGATCAGCCTGCTTGAGCCTGCACGCCAGCGAAGCAGGCTCGGGAGCGCACATCTTCGTTTCGTCTCTTGCACCAACAGCGCCAACGCGCTTCGCCGCCTGGAAGACGGCTCAGGCAGGCTACGTAGAGCGAAGCACCAAATTTGCCGGCGTGGTCAACAGCGCCTTCGAGCAGAGCGGCCAGGGTGGCGGATCGGGACCGGTGCCGGCGACTCTGGGCCGCGCCTCGCTGCCGGGAATCGACAGCATGACCTGCCCGGCGCTCGCGATTGAGATTGCGCCGGTTCGCACCGCTAACGGCAAAGTCATCGCCGACGTGACTGACGCCGATTATCAGATGCAGGTGGTACAGGCGCTGGTGAACGCGCTCGTCGAGTGGAAGTCCGAGACAGACGGTGGTGCGGATACCGGACGCGGCGCATCCGCATCGGGCGGAGGCCAGACGCCGTGATCCCCCGCTATCAAAAAATATTGTTCGGCGTGCTGCTGATTGCCTCCATTGCGATGGCGGTGGTGCTGGTGCGGCTGCGCGAGAAAAATCATCAACAGATGCTCAAGGGCGAAGACCTCGCGCCGACCGTGGCTCCAGCGGTCGCTCCTGAAGAGCAGGTGACGTTGATGGTAGCCAACGACTCCGACGGAACGCTGGTCTCCGAGGCTCATTCGCTGCCTCTGCCCAAAGACTCGGAGGCGAGTGCGCGAGCAATTCTTGCAAAACTGCTGGAGATTTATGCGGCTTCCGGCGCAACACATCCGGTGCCGGGCGTTGCCCGCGCGGTGCAACAGGTGTTTCTGCTGCCAGCCCCGGTGGCGAAGGGCGCGCCCAACTCTGCAGGCGAACTGGCGGTGGTGAATCTTTCCGGCGCATTCGCCGACGGGCATCCTTCAGGAATTCTCACCGAGTCGCTGACGGTGGAATCAATCTGCGCAACGTTGCATGCGAATCTGCCCAACGTGAGTGAGGTGCGCTTTCTCGTGGATGGGCAGCAGCGGCCTACGCTCGCAGGCCACGCCGATCTCACGCGCACCTATCTAACAGCAGAGCTGCCCGGCACGGCGGCCAGTGAGGGATCGAAGCCTTGAGGAATGAGAGTGCAGGAACGGCCAATCAGACAGGGCCGGTAATTGGGGTTTTCGACTCTGGTTTTGGTGGCTTGACGGTGCTCAAGGCGCTGCTACAGCATCTGCCGCAGGCGCGATACGTCTTTCTGGGCGATACGGCGCGGCTGCCCTACGGCTCGAAGTCGCGGCGCACCATTGCGAAATATGCTGCGGAAAGCGCGCAGTTTCTCGTTCGCGAGCAGGGCGCGGAGTTTCTGGTGATCGCCTGCAACACGGCCAGCGCACTGGCGATCGATGCAATTGAGGCTGCGGTTACGGTACCGGTACTGGGCGTGATTGAGCCGGGAGCAGCCGCGGCCCACGCAAGCACAGCAACAAAAAATGTGTTGGTGATCGCGACCGAGGCTACGGTTGCAAGCCATGCCTACGCCGCTGCATGCCAGCGGCGCGGGCTGCATGGAGTCGAAAAAGCCTGTCCGTTGCTGGTGCCGCTGGTCGAGGAGGGATGGATCGATCACCCTGTAACAGCCGAGGTCGCAAAGATCTACCTGACCGAAGTACTCAAAGAAGCACACGATGCGGGACAAAATCCGGATACGCTCGTGCTGGGTTGTACACACTATCCATTACTGAGACCATTACTGGAACGGACAATCAACGAACTGACGGGCGCTGGTGTCGTGCGCGTTATCGATTCAGCGGAAGCGACAGCAGCGGAAGCTGCGAGGCAGGTTCAGCAGCTTGTGCGCGGCGATGCATCTGCACTTGGCCATGTCCCGCAGATTCGTTGCTTTGCCACCGATTCGGTCGAGAAGTTCGAGCGCCTCGGCTCACGGTTTCTCGGGGTTCCTGTAGGCCGCGTGGAACTGGTGGATCTAGGCGGCTGAGTGTAGTGACGGAGAAGAATTTGTAATCGCGTAAAAATTTGCAATCGCGCAGGGATTTGCTATCGCGGTACGCGAATACTCAATTGCGAAACGTTTCCCCCTTTGGACTGCTATTCTGTCTTGCGTTTGCGTTCAGAGGGAAGGGCCTGAGCCTAGAAGAAAGAGGATGAACTATGGCGGATTTGATTGATCTGGAAGGCAAAGTAGCGATTGTGTTTGGACTCGCAAACAAGCGGTCCATCGCGTGGTCGATTGCCTTGAAGCTGCAGGAAGCGGGCGCACAGCTCGCCATCTGCTACCAGAACGAGCGCATGAAGGCCGAGGCGCAGGGTCTGATCGATGAGTTGGCCGGAGCAGAAGGCTTCCAGTGCGATGTCTCGAATGATGCCGAGATCGATACGCTCTTCGGACAGATCAAGGAGCGTTACGGCAAGGTCGATGTGCTTGTGCATGCCGTTGCTTTTGCCCCGCCCGAGGATCTGCGCGGCGACTTCGTTAACACCAGCCGCGAAGGTTTCCGCGTAGCGCACGATGTCAGCGTGTATTCGCTGATCGCGCTCTCGCGTGCTGCGGCTCCGTTGATGACCGATGGCGGTAGCATCATCACGCTCACCTACTACGGCGCCGAGAAGGTGGTGCCCAACTACAACGTGATGGGCGTAGCGAAAGCGGCGCTTGAGGCCACGGTGCGTTATCTTGCGGCTAGTCTTGGTCCGCGCAGAATTCGCGTCAACGCCATTTCTGCTGGGCCCATCAAGACGCTGGCTGCGCGCGGCGTCGGCGCCTTGGGAGAGATGCTCAAGGTGCATGCGGAAAAGTCCCCGCTGCGCAAGAACGTAGAGCAGATCGAGGTTGGCGGCGCGGCAGCATTCCTCGCCAGCGATCTCTCCGGCGCCATCACTGGCGAGACCATTTACGTCGATTGCGGCTACAACATCATGGGCTTCTAAGTCGGAGGCTTCCAAAGCCTCCTTTCGAAACGCGCGATTCATCCCGCCAATAGCTGACGCATCGCGCGCTCCATGGACAGGAGATCATGCCTCACGATTCGCGCCTCGCCGGGTTATTGGGTATTGAGCTGCCCATTCTGCAGGCTCCCATGGCCGGTGGCCCAAGTACACCCAAGTTGGCTGCTTCGGTTTCGAATGCCGGAGGCATGGGTTCACTCGCCGGTGGCATGTCGTCTCCGGACAGGATTCGCGAAGAGATAGCGGCCACGCGGCGGCTTACCGAGCGGCCGTTTGCAATGAACCTCTTCGTGCTGGAAACGCCGCATCCCGCGCCTGAAGTCGTCGAGCATGCGGTAAAGCTGCTGCAGCCGCTGCGCGATGAGCTAGGCCTTCCGCCGCAACCTCCGATCACCAAATTCTGCGAGAGCTTCGACGAACAGTTCGAGGCGCTGCTTGAGTCGGAGCCTGCAGTAGCCAGCTTTACTTTCGGCATCCTCAGCGAGTCGCAAGTCGAGGCGCTGCATCGTCGCCGCATACTCGTCAGCGGCACCGCAACAACCGTCGCCGAGGCACGCGCATGGCAGGCTGTTGGCGCTGATATGGTGTGTGCCCAGGGCGCAGACGCAGGAGCGCATCGCGGAACCTTTCTCGACAGCTACGAAAATTCGCTGATTGGCACAATGGCTCTTATTCCGTTGGTTTGCGATGCGGTGAAAATCCCCGTCATTGCCGCGGGCGGCATCATGGATGGCCGGGGAATCGCCGCGGCACGCATGCTCGGAGCTTTCGGCGTGCAGATGGGTACGGCCTTCATGCTCTGCCCGGAAGCAGGAACATCGCAACTATGGCGCGATGCACTGCGCAACGGTGCGGAGCATCCGACGCGCGTCTCGCGAGTCTACTCCGGCAGAGCCGCGCGCGGGCTGGTGAACGAGTTCATGCTGCGCCTGTCGCCACATGAGCATGAGATTGCACCCTATCCCATCCAGAATGCGCTGAGCGGCCCGATTCGCCGAGCGGCAGCGCAGGCCAACCGTCCGGAATTTCTTTCGTTGTGGGCCGGACAGGGCGTAGGATTATGCCGCGAAGTCCCCGCTGGCGAACTGGTTCGCATCCTCGCGCGTGAAACACAGGAAATGCTGGAAACCTAGAAAGCTGAAAAGCGGCACTTGGCTATTTTCGCGGGGGAATTTCATAGACTGGCGCTGTCCGGCGTGGGATGCTGAACTGCCACCTGAACAACTGAAGAAAACGGGGAAGAACTGGGGAGGGAACGATGGCAAATCAAAGCTATGCAGTCGATGGACTGGTGTTGCAGCAAAGCGCTGATTTCTCACAGCAGGTACAGGATCTGCAGCGTGATCTTCGTTCGCTGGGATATGTGAAAGGACCGCTGGACGGCCTATACGGCGGCGGCACGATCAACGGAGTTAAAGCACTGCAGTGGGACCTGATCAACAAAGACGATACCGCGCTGGGCGCACCCGTCGCTCTCAAGAGCTACAACAACGGCAGTGTTGCGCAAATCACCGGCGCTGTGGATCAGGGCCTGGTTGCGTGCATCGGAGCCATGCTCGATGACGGTAACTTCCCCAAGGTGCCTTCATCGAACGATCCGCACGGCGATAATGTGAGGACTCTGGCCGCCGTCAAGGCAATGCAGAATTGCCCGGTGCCTATGCCATATCTGCTCGCAATCCTGCAGCAGGAGAGCAGCCAGATGCACTTCCAGGTTCCGTCGCGCGGCAACATCGACAACTTCGTTGTCAGTGGGCTGGATCATGGCGACCAAGACAACCCATTTCGCATTACCTCGCGCGGCTACGGCATCGGGCAGTACACGCTGAAATACCATCCCGTGAAGCCGGCTGACGTTCCCGCGTTCATTCTCGATCCGATTGGAAATCTGGGAACGACCATCGCGGTGCTGCAGGACAAATTCAACAACGAAGTAATCGGCAGAGCCGGTGCGGACGATCGCATGGCCGAGGCAGGCAGTGGACCGCTACGGCCATGCCAATATACGGACGGAGATGCGCGCCGCCTTACCGACTGCGTCAACTGCAAGGCAGCCGCTACGCCGTTGCTGCAGATCACCGCGGGTACGACGCTCTGGTATACCGGCGCCGCAGCGAATGACGTTTACCAGAAGACGATCTACCACATCGGCAGTTACTCCAATGTCCCGGACCGTTCGAAGATTCCTTGTGACTGGGCCTACGCTGTGCGCCGCTACAACGGCAGCGGACCAGACTCCTACAGCTATCAGGCAGAGTTCCTGCAGAAGCTCGCTGCTCAGGGCTGAACGGCATCCCTGAGCAGCGAATTTCACGGCTATCCGCTTGCCCATAGATGCGCCCGGACTGCTATCATCCTCCCTGCAAAATCGCTTGAGCCAATCTTTGAAATCGGAGACGGCAATGATCGCTGGTTCGCGTCGGAAGTTTTTGAAAGGGGCTGCCGGCACCGCTGCCGCAGCCGCGATGAGCGCAGCATTGCCCGCATGGGCTACAGCAGACGAGTCGCATTCCGTAAAAGTATGGCAGACCTATGCCGACAAGCGTTACGCAACCGCAGAGCCTCTTGCATGGCAGCCCGTCACGGAAATAGGCGCGGAAGCGATCGTGATCGACCCCGCAACTGAAAACCAGGAAGTGCTGGGCTTCGGCGGAGCATTGACCGACGCCACCTGCTGGGTGTTGAGCCAGATGAAGGCCGATGAGCGATCATCGGCGATGCACGACCTCTTTGCCCCGCGTGAGATGGGCATGAACGTCTGCCGCACCTGCATCGGAGCCAGCGATTATTCGCGCACTGCCTACACCTTTGACGAGTCCAGCGAGCCTGATCCCGAGCTCAAGAAGTTCTCCATCGATCACGACAAGGAATACATCCTGCCCATCCTGCGCGAGGCCCGCAAAGTCAATCCCGAGCTGTTTCTCTTCTCGTCGCCGTGGTCGCCACCCGGATGGATGAAGGCTGGCGGATCGATGATGGGCGGCTCCATGCGCAAGGCCAGCTACGATCCATACGCAAAGTATTTTCTGAAATTCCTGCAAGGCTATGAGGCTGACGGAGTCCGCATCGATGCGGTGACGGTGCAGAACGAAGTCGATGCCGATCAGGATGGCCGCATGCCCGCATGCCTGTGGGGGCAGGAGTACGAGATCGAGTTCGTCAAGGATCACCTTGGGCCAACTCTGCGTGATGCCGGTCTCAAAACGAAGATCTGGGTGCTCGACCATAACTACAATCTCTGGGGCCGCGCTATGGCCGAGCTTGCCGACCCGAAGGCCTACGAGTTCATCGACGGCATCGCGTGGCATCCCTACGTAGGCGACGCCACAGCGATGACCCGCGTGCACGAGGCCTATCCCAAAAGGAGCGCTTACTGGACCGAAGGCGGTCCTGATGTGACAGCTCCTGACTATAAGACCGACTGGGCCAAGTGGGGCGAAATCTTCAACGGTGCGCTGAACAACTGGGCGCGCTCCATCACCGCCTGGAACATCGCTCTCGATGAGCACGGCAAGCCCAATATCGGCCCTTTCCCATGCGGCGGTGTCATCACCGTCGAGAGCGGTTCGCACGCGATCACCAAAAGCGGCCAGTACTGGGCCTTTGCGCACTTCTCCCGCCACGTCCGTCGCGGCGCACGTGTCATTGCGACCAACGGCCCCGACGTGCCGGATACCGGCGGCCTCATCGAAAATCGCCAGTCGAAGGCTCTTACGCATGCAGGCTTCCGCAATCCCGACGGTAGCCATGCCGTGATTCTCGCGAATCGTGGCGAATCGCGCCGCGCACAGCTTGTGCTGGGCAGCATGGGGCTCGATGTCCAGATGCCCGCGGATTCGCTGGTCACGCTGGCCTGGAGTTAGGGCCTGGAATCAGAGCTGGAGTTAGATTTTCCACCTCCGCTTGCGCTTCGAGGCCGCAGGCGCGATGATGAGCGGTGAGGTTTGGCATGGATTGCCTGGTTGCACATTGTCCGACGCCGGGATGTTATATGCGGGTGCCCGTTTGCACTGTTGCCGCGGGCGCAAAACTGGAGTTTGATCCGAAGCTGACGATAGTCCTCGTCTGCCCAAGTTGCGGGCAGGAGGTAAGAGAGTCCGCGTCGCAGCTCGAACGCGCCCGCCAGGAAGAGATCACCGCAAAATTCCAGGCAGGCCGCGTCCGCGTCAAAACTGAAAACGCATAATTCGTCGCCGTTATCTATGTCAGCGAGAGACAAATGCACGCAGCGGATCCGACGGGCTTCGCTGTTGCAGGAGAAATGCCTCCGCGCGCGAGTAGCCGCTTTCCAGTCCGCGAAAAGCGGCCACATCGTCCTGTAGTTTGTAATAGCGGTCGGGCGTCTGGCTGGCGTGCGCGTAGCAAGCGGCGCGCTTTGCGGGCTCTTGTACCGTGATGTCGACATAGTGTGTCGGTGAAAACTGCAGCGTATCTTCGCCGTTCGAAACCTCGTAGTAATACAAAGCAAAAGCATGCTTGGAAGCCTGCCACGCATCAAAGGCCAGCATTGCCATTGCGCGGTGATCGCGATGATTGTCGATGGGCCATTGCGTCAGCAACAGATCCGGTTTTCCCTCTGCAATCAATTGTGCAAAAGCCTCGTAATGCGCGTTGTCAACAACGGCATGTCCGTTGACCTGCCTCGCATAGAGCGGCCTGGCTTTTAGAATTTCGCAAGCCTTTGCCGCCTCCGCAAGCCGCGTAGCTGCAGGCGTCGGAGGCCACGCTCCATCATTGAGATAGAGCATTACAGCGTCATTCCCGGCAGCTGTCCAGAGGCTGATAAATCCGCCGCAGCCATACTCCGGGTCGCCGGGATGGCCGCCGCAGACGACAGCTTTCAATCGACGCGAGGTCTCAGGTTGAGATTGCATCAGTAAGGGTTGCGCAAGCGCAGAAGCGGCTGCGCTCTGCAATAGCTGTCGGCGAGTCATGGATGGCATGGACATGGCTGCAATCACTCTATTGCAGCCCCGTCACTCTGTCGCGGCGTAAACATGTATCGTGGATGAGGAACGTCTTTCCGGCGGCAAAAGAGGGAAGCGAATACGGCGGAAATGAGCGACCGGAACCAGAAAACGGAGATGCAGACGGCCCGCGCCGGCGTCGAGCAGCTTTTTGCGAGCATGCGCGCAGGCGATTCCAGATCGCTAGCCCGCGCCATTTCGCTCGTGGAAGATGGCGCACCCGGAAGCACCGGCATGCTCAGCCTCTGCAATGATGGATTGCGCAACGGCCCGCGTGCCCTGCACGTCGGCATTACCGGGCCAGCCGGGGCAGGCAAAACGATAGAGACGATGCCTGTGAAGCAAAAGCCCGGGATCGAACAATCAAATTCAGCTCCGGTGCTCGATCATCTCGGCATAGCAGTCCGCTCGCTAAGCGCGGCATGTGCAATGTACGAGGCTCTCGGCGTTTCGATCTCTTCGGTCGAAGAGATCGCACACGAGCAGGTGCGCGTTGCCATGCTCGCCACCGGTCAAAGCCGCATCGAGCTGCTCGAATCCACCACGGAAGACTCCGTCATCGGCCGCTATATCGCGAAACGTGGCGAGGGCCTGCATCACATCGCGCTGCGCGTCGCTAATCTGGAAGAAACCGTGAAGCGCCTTCGCCAGACCGGAGTAAAGCTGGTGTCGGACACGATCCAGATCGGTGCAGGCGGCCATCGCTATGTATTCATCCATCCCGCCAGTGCGAATGGCGTGCTGCTGGAGCTGGTCGACGGAGGATCGCACTGAGTGACTGAACGTAAGTGGCTGTTAGGCATCGACACCTGCGGCAGCGTGGGCTATGTTGCGCTGTCGTGTGTTGAGGAAAACACTGTTTCACTATTGCAGGAGATAGAGCTTGCAAGCGGAGAGTTCTCCGCCGCAATCGTCTCCACGACTGCAGAGTTGCTGTTGGCCGCGAATATCAAGGTTCATGATCTCGCTGGAATCGTCGCTGTCTACGGCCCCGGCAGCTTCACTGGAATTCGCGTCGGCCTGGCAACGGTAAAGGCGATGGCCGAGGCTGCGGAGATTCCTGTCGTTACAGTCTCACGTCTTGCGGTACTGGCGCATGTCGCAGGCGTCCCTTGCGCCGTGCTCGATGCCTATCGCGGACAGGTCTTTCTCGGCGTCTTCGAAGACAACGCCCAAGCTCGCGAGATGCTCGTGACCGCTGGAGAGTTTTCCAATCTTGGTAAGCTACCGGGCCCAGTCGCCTTCTGTGAAGAAAGCGTAGCGCATCTGCTGGAGACAGTCGCGACCGATGTCAACCTTAAGCGCAGCCGCGCTCCACGCGCCTCGGACGCAATCGGCATGGCTCTCAACCAATGGCGCGCGCATCAGTTTGCCGATGTCGCCGCGCTCGACGGACATTATCTCCGTGGCGCAGAAGTGAAGATGAGCACGCGTGCAGGAAGAGCATGATCGGCGCATCCTCTTCCATGCCCGAGCCGATATCGCGGCCAATGACGGCCAGCGATATCGATCGTGTGATGGACATCGCAGCACAGTTGACCATGGCGCCTCATTGGTCTCGTGAGAGCTATGAGAAAGCTCTTGCGCAGGATGCACCCATGCAGCGTTTGGCGCGAGTGGCGGAGATTCAAGGGCGCATCGAAGGCTTCGCAATCGCGAATATCATCGCAGGCGAGGCCGAACTCGAGTCGATTGCGGTTGCCCCGACCTTCCAGCGTCGGGGCGTCGCGGCTAACCTGCTGCGCTCTCTCATCGCCGATCTGCGGAGCTCCAGAGTCGGCCGCCTTATCCTAGAAGTGCGCGCATCGAATGCGGGCGCGCAGCGGCTCTACGCAATCGCCGGCTTCGAGCAAACAGGTCTCCGCCGAGGTTACTATCATTCACCCGATGAAGATGCACTGATCTTCGAGCTTCGCATTTCTTAGGCTTGTCTGGTATCTCTCGTTCGCAACTGCTTGCTATACTCCAGTGATCCTTACAAAGCTATCCGATTAGAGATATCCGACATACCAGGAGGCTGAATGTCAGTGAGCGAAAAATCCGAAGTTATCGTGCGCATCGCCAGGCCAGATGACAGCGCCGTGTGCGGACCGATCTGCTACGCCGCATTCTGCGCCATCAATGCCGCGCACAACTTCCCCTGCGACTTTCCATCGGAAGAGCATTGCACGAAGCTGCTTTCCAGGATATTTGAAAATTCAGGAATCTATAGTGTCGTGGCGGAGATTGATGGACGCGTCGTCGGCAGCAATGCGCTCGATGAGCGCTCCATCATCTGCGGTGTAGGCCCCATCACCGTCGATCCCACAATTCAGAATCGAGGCGTAGGCCGCAAGCTGATGCAGGTAGCCATTGAACGAGCGCAACAGCGTGGCGCCGCCGGCATTCGGCTCGTCCAGGCCGCATTTCATAACCGCTCATTCTCCCTCTATGCTTCACTGGGCTTCGACGTTCGCGAGCCCTTGTCGTGCATGCAGGGCCACGCGCTCTCTCAAAGCATTCCTGGCCGCACCGTTCGCAATGCGACTCCCGCGGATGCGCAAGCGTGCAATACTCTGGCCTACCGGTTGCATGGTTATGCGCGAGAGCTGGAACTCTCCACAGGAATCGAACGCGGCCTGGCGCGTGTTGTAGAGAGCAACGGACACATCACGGGTTACACATCGCACTTGGGGTTCTTAGGCCATACCGTAGCCGAGTCGAATCTCGACCTGCAGGCTCTCATTGCTGGCGCCGAGTCCCTGGCAGGTCCCGGAATTCTTGTTCCCTCGCGCAACACAGAGCTGGTGCGCTGGTGTCTCAACCAGGGCCTTCGCGTCGTGCAGCCGATGACGCTGATGAGCATGGGGCTTTACAGCGAGCCTGAAGGTGCATGGCTGCCTTCTGTGCTCTTCTAAATGCTGCAACAGTTTCGAAAGCTGGTGCCTCAGCGGCTGTGAAACGGAATCATAGCTGCGGACGCAAGGGGCATCGGCAAATCGTCACACTACAATGGGGCGAGACCATAGAGCCTGAATCGCTCTACCAATGGAACAGAAGGCTTAGATGAGGATACGAGTCCGAATAGAGCTTCGCGCATACTCCACGATGCAACTCTCGCAAAAGATATGGTCAGCAGTGCAAATGGTCCTCATCCTGGCAGGTGTATGCAGCGCCACTGGGGCTGCGGCTCAAACGTCTGTTTATTCAGCACCGCTCGCCAGCCAGATTATGCAGCAGTCGCAACAGGGCATCCCCAACTGCTCGCAGGGCCTGTTGCTCAAGGGAATGCGTGCAGCATGGTACAACTCTGCAAATGGCGCCCTCTTTACCTATGAGAAGAACACGCTGGATAAATGCATGACATTGGCGAGTACGCAGGCTGCAACGGGCCCACAGGATAGTTGGAATGCAGGCTTGCTTGGCGGCGAATTTCTGCGCATGTATGAGATAACACGCCAACCTGCCTACTACAACGCAGCAACGTCTCTCGATTCGCAGCTCACAAAGGATTGCACAGAGTCCAGTACATCGCCGTGCATGGCCGAGCCCTTTCTCGCTGCTTATGCAACCGCTTTTCAGCACGATGCCGATCTAGGCGCTATCGCCGACCAGTTTCTGCGCTGGCAAAAAGATGTACAGCCTTCACGGAAAGATAGTGCCGCAAAGCAACCAGCAGCAATCTCACATGCGCGGTTTCTGGCTGCATTAGCCGATGCTCTGCCAAACTTCCAGCACGATAAGGTCGATGAGCAGCGCCTGCTCAAGGCCTTCCGAAGCGAAGCGGACAAATGGCATCCGGACAACGATACCCCCCTCTCAGCAAAACTGCTCCATATGTATGCGGTATTGAAAGCAGTGCGCTTCGGTTATTTGCCCGTGGAGGCGTCAAACCACGCCGAGGGAGAATGGAAGAAACTGATTGCCCAGCCGCTAAGGCCGGATGCAGAAGATGGTGCTCTGGTACTTGCAGCAACCGAGATGGATCTGGCGAAATCAGCAGCATTAGGTCGAGGGCAGACTGTTCTCGTCGACGCATGGTTCAACAGTCAGCAGCGCACGAATGCCGCAGGCCAGCGAGAATATTTTCATTACAAATGGAACGACTATAGCGACAGCGGCGATTCACTTCTCGGTCATATCTTTCGAGGCGATGGAGTCAATACGGATGCGTTGTACTCAGCGCCAACGCAGGCAAATCTCGCCCAAGCGCAGTACTACGTAATCGTCTCGCCCGATAATCCCGCCAAGAATCCCACTCCGCACTACATGACCGCGCAAGACGCCGATGAAGTCGCTGCATGGGTCGGCAAGGGCGGAGTCCTGGTCATGCTTGAAAACGATCCACCAAACGCCGACATCGCCCATCTCAACTTGCTTGCGGACAAGTTTGGCATCCACTTCGATGACGTGCTGCATCATCACATCGTCAATGACAAAGTACGCGGCGATCATATCGAAGATGGCACAATCCATCTGCCCGGCGGAGGCCCTGTCTTTCACGATCCACACACCATTTATTTGAAAGACACCTGCGCCATCACCCTCAGCGGTTCAGCGCAATCGTTGCTCAACGATCGCGGAGATGTCGTCATGGCAACCGTGCGGTACGGCAAGGGCATGGTCTTCGCCATGGTTGATCCATGGGCCTACAACGAGTACACCGACGGCCGGAAGAATCATGCGATCTATGGCCAGTTCGATAACTTTGCCGCCGCAACAGAACTGGTGCGCTGGCTGGTGGAGCAGCATAACGCATTAGCATCAGCGGAAAATTAACGCGTGTACATGAGAGCTCAACTTGGCGAAGCAGCAATGCGATCCACAAATCGCTGCATTGCATCCTCTTGCTCGTTGATTGACTTCAGTAAAGCAATCTGGGTGCGCGTGCGATCGAGATTGTGCTTTTCGCGCGCAATCTTGTAATACGGATCGCCGAGGATAAAGTCAGTCAGAAATCGCAGAGCCTGTTCGTAGGTAATGAGCTTGCCCGCGTCCACCAGCAGCGTTTTCTCCCCCGCGCTGAGAAAGTCCGCAGTCGAGCCCAAATAGCCGCGCACAAGCGCCTCAAACATCGGCATCTGCATCCTCACCTTCGACAGATTCAACTCATCTTCCGCTGCAGGACTCGTCGCCGTGCGCACCATATCGCCAAAGTCATGGAGCGACAAGCCCGGCATCACAGTGTCCAGATCAATCACGCACAAGCCTTCGCCCGACGCATCGTCAAGCAGCACGTTGTTGATCTTCGTGTCAGCATGAATCGTTCTCTCGGGCAGGTCGGCATCTGTAAGGATGCTTGCCAACGCCTGGTACTCCAGCGCATAAGCAATCTCGTCGCGAGCCTCAGCGGCGCGATTGCATGGGTCAGCCCCCAGCGCGCGAAGAAACGCCTCAAGCCGCTTCGGTGTATTGTGAAAATCGGGAATCGTCTCATGCAGGCGCGGAGCGGGCAGCGTCACCAGCATGCGTTGAAACTGCCCGAAGGCTTTGGCCGCCTGAAAAGCCTGCGCCGGCGATTGAATCGTGTCGTATGTATGCGCACGCTCAATGAACTTGTACGCCCGCCAAAACTCACCCTCGCGATCCACATGGCATAACAGTCCATCGCGATCAGGAATCAACGTCAACACGCGGCGGTCGCTATCCGGATCATCGCTCAGCTGCTCCGCAACGTGCGTCGTAACGCGGTGAATATTCTCCATCAGCAATAGCGGCTGCTTGAATATCCGGTGATTGATACGTTGCATAAGAAAGCGTGTCGTCGCGCCGCCACGATCAAATGCCGCGCAATAAGAATCATTGATATGTCCGCTGCCATATCGCTCGATCGAAACCAGATCGCCTTCAATATCGAAAGACCGTGCCGCCTCATGCACAACCGCACTGACGCTCATGCCCACAGCCTCGCCGGATATTCTCCCGAGCTGACAAGTTGCGCGATGCTCCGAGCGACACGCCCATGGTCCGCACGATAGGTTACGCCAAACCAATTCGCACTGGACGGGATCACCTTCACACGCGCCTCACCCAGAGCGATCAGTTCGTTGATAGAAGTAGGAAGATAGCATTCCGCGCTCAAGCTCGTCCCACTCTTCGCAAGGAAGCGCAGAAACACTGCGTTCAGCTGCGCAAACACGGCAGGCGTAAAAGCCCACATATTCATCGAGACAGCTTCCTTGCCTGTGAGCGTGGTCCGTCGTCCGGCAGCATCGATGTTGATAATCCCATCGCCTTCGCGAATGATACCTGTCAACTCGGCAATGCTCTTCAGGTAGCCCGCCTCCGTCACCTCGCAGACACCCCGCGCCACGCTGCCATGCTCAGATAAAGTCTGCTCCAGAGTAAAACCTGCCATCGCGTAGTCAGGCGAGCCAGAGCGCAAATGTGCGGCGAGTTTCTGAAAACCATCCGCTCCATAAAAATCATCGGCATTAATCACCGCAAATGGCTCACACACGCATGATTCAGCAGACAGCAGCGCATGCGCAGTACCCCATGGCTTTGTGCGCCCCTCGGGCACTGCAAATCCGGCAGGCAGCATGTCGAGCTCTTGAAATGCATACAACACCGGTACGCGCTGCTCAATCTTCGCACCGTAGCTCTCGTGAAAGAGATTCTGCATCTGCCTGCGTATTACAAAAACAATCGTGCCGAAACCGGCGCGCAGAGCATCAAACACCGAGTAGTCCATGATTGATTCGCCGCCGGGGCCGACGGGTACAGTTTGCTTAAGGCCGCCGTAGCGGCTGCCCATGCCCGCGGCCAGAATCACCAATGTTGGAGACATCATTCGTTCTATTAAATCAGGTGTGGCTCACGCTGTGGCACGTTGAGGGTTGCTAAGATGCGAGAGGAGAACTGCGATGCCGTTTGCTGACTTGAAGGACGTCCGCCTGCGCTACGAGCTGGAAGGAAGCGATGCTTCCCCAGTCCTGGTCTTGTCTAACTCTCTCGGCGTTTCGCTCGAGATGTGGGACTCGCAAATGACCGCATTTGCAAAGCATTTTCGCGTGCTTCGTTACGATACGCGCGGCCTCGGCGGCTCATCTGTACCCGTTGGCCCATACCTGGTCGATCAGCTCGGCGGCGATGTTCTCAACCTGCTCGACTCACTTGAGATCAAAGAAGCATTGTTCTGCGGCGTCTCCATGGGCGGACAGATCGGCCAGTGGCTCGGCATCCATGCACCAGATCGGATTCGCCGGATCGTCGTCGCATCCACGGCGGCAAAGATCGGCACTGACGAATCATGGAATGCGCGTATAGCCACGGTTCAATCCGAAGGATTAGCCCCCGTCATACCTGGAACGGTGGAGCGCTGGTTCACTGCCGATTTCCGCGCTCGATCCTTCGGCTCCGTTGCCATCGTTGAGAATATGCTTCGTTCTGTGTCTCCAGAGGGTTATGCCGCCAACTGCGCCGCCGTGCGCGATGCCGATTTTCGCGACGAGCTGCACCGCATCAAGGCGCCAACACTGGTCATCTCCGGCAAGCACGACGTCAGCACCACCATTGACGACGGGCGATTCCTGGCTGATGAGATACCACACGCGCATTTCGTGGAGTTGGATGCAGCACATCTCTGCAATGTCGAAGCAGTCGATGCTTTCAACGAAGCAGCGACGGAGTTTCTCACAATATAACGCTACGCTACGCCAGCCTCACTTCTGCGCCAGCACGCCGTGGAAGCTCTCCGGCGGTCCAAGATAGCTGGGCTTCAGCGCGCCATAACTCAGCACCAGCTTTTCCAGTACCACACCAGGATCAACAACACCGATCCTGAGCGTGTGATAGCCGGACTGATCGATGTGCAGCTTCGTCTCGATCTTGCGGCATTCATCGCTCACTGACTTTGCCCAGTCCTGATCGGTATTGCGCTCCAGCGCATCGACAACGATTGCAGGCTGATCGTCCACCGCAACCGAATAGCGTAATCCGCGACCCGGCACAAAGTTGAGCGAAGGCCCGATGATCGTCTGCAATGTGAAGTCGCCCTTGTCGAAGAGATACACCTTGTAATCGAGCGCCGCTGTCGGCTGCGGAGGCAGCACACTCGCCGCGATCACAGGAAACACGCTCATAGCCGAGCCGGTCAATCCATAATCGGGTATGCGATCCCAGTGCAGATCGCCGCTCGCCGAGATGCCCGTGTAGTGTGCGGCATCCATCGAAACATATCCGTCGCTTTCAACAAAGCCACCCGGCGCTGCCCGCGAAGGCATTGCCGGTTTTGTCGCAGAAATGCGAACCTTAATCGGCATACCGTTTCCAGATGCGATCGTAACGGTTCCCTCGGCCTGTTCGGAAGGAACCTTATCCCAATCAACGCTGATGTGCAGGCGCACAGATTTACTAACCTCAGCGCCGTTAGTGCTAAGCACGATCCACGGATCGGAAGCCGATGCGGTGAAGTGAAACGACCCTGTTCCGCGATTGAAGACATCGACGTAGCGAGTCTCACGTTCGTAGTTATCAAAGCTCAAATGCGGCGGCGCGTATCCTGACGCTCCCTCAGAGCTGAATGCTCCTTCCGCATTCACCGCCATCTGCGGCTCGGCCAGCGGTTGCATTTCAGTGACTGCAGGCATCGCATTCACCGGAGGCTGCTGCCAGTACCAGTAGCCCAGATGCGTCTGGTCCATCATGTGGTCCCACTTGCCGTTCGCCAGCACATGGTTGTACTGGTCCGTCAAATCAGCATCGGCCTTGAAGAGCGAGCGCACCTGATCCGCATAATCGTTCGCATCGGCGCGGCCTTCGCGTGCGTATAGATGATTGCGGCCCGCCGCAATGTACATCTCATTCACAATCGTTGGAGCCTTGATTGGATGCAGCACCAGCTCAAAGTAAGCATCCTGTTCATCCGCAGGAATCTCCTTCTGCAACGCCTCTGCTCTCGCTAGCAGATCCTTCCACTCCTGCTCCACGCGGTCGGCTTCGTCGTAATTCGTCAGGCTGTAAGTATCCGGCTCCAGCAACTCAGGCTTGCGGCGGCCCTGATATTTCAGCTCCGTTGATACAAGATCCGCGATCTCATCCGCATGCTCCGGGCCAAACTCGCGCGCCGCCCACAATCGCGTGAACTCCTGCAAATGATCCTTGTCCCATCGTTGCGGATCGCGCGCAAAATCAAGAAAAAACTCAATCGGAAACTCCATCGGCTTCAGGTCGCCGACATTCACCACCCAGATCTTCGTCGCGCCATAATGCAGCGCAAGATTCATCTGCTCCCACACCTTCGGAATCGGGTTCGTATTGATCCACTTGTAGTTGCGCGGATCGCCCACATAATCAAAGTGGTAGTAGATGCCCGCTCCGCCCGCCCGCTTGCGCTCCTCCGGCGTCGGCAGCCGCCGAATGTTGCCCCAGTTATCGTCACACCACAGCAGCGTCACATCATCCGGCACACGCATGCCTTTTTCGTAATAAGCCTGCACCTCTTTGTAGAGCGCCCACACCTGCGGATCGGAAGCCAGCGTCGGCGTAAGATGATCCGCGATGATCTTGCGCTGGTCCGAGACAATCTTTTCCAGCAGCGCAATATTTTGCCCTTCGGTCATCGGCATATCGCCATCGCCGCGAATGCCAATCGTGATCGTGCTCTCGTAATTCTTGTTGCGTTCAATCCCCTCGGTCCAGAATTTGCGTAGCTCTTCACCGTTTGCCGAGTAGTCCCACGGACCCGTTCCATGCCGCTTCCACTCCTGCTGCGCACGAATCATCGGCTCATGATGACTCGTTCCCATCGCAATGCCGTATTCATTCGCCAGCTTCGGATTCTCCGGATCGTCTTCGTTGAACGCATTGCCCCACATTGCAGGCCACAGATAATTTGCGCGCAATCGCAACAGCAGCTCAAAGACCTTCGCATAGAACTGATGATTCAGCCCGCCAAACTTTTCATGCGCCCAGCCCGTCAGCGCAGGCGCTTCGTCATTGAGAAAGATGCCGCGATACTTCACCGCCGGCTCACCATGCACATAACGTCCCGCGTCGATATACAGCGCATCCTTGTGGTGCACCGGCACATCCGCCCACCAATACCACGGCGAAACGCCAATCTGTTCCGAGATATCGTAGATGCCGTAAATCGTCCCGCGTTTATCGCTACCCGCAATCACCAGCGCTCGCGCAACACCCGGCATCGGACGCTCCACCACCTGCACCAGCGTGCACTCCCACTTGCCGCGAATCTCCGCCACATCGATTTTGTGTCTGTGAATCAACTCATCGATCAGCGCACTTTTGCCGATGGTGCCGATAATCACCGCATCGCCCGACGGCTTCCGTTCTTCAAGCTGCGGCGTAAGAGAAGTAACCCGTTGCACATCCGCCTGCAGATCATGCGCTGCGCGCGTCACTCCCGGATATTCCTGCGGATCGACAAAGATAGTTGCCGTCTTGCCGTTCACCGCGAGCGCAAAGCTGCCTGGAGTTGGCGTAACGCCGGCATATTTCTTTTCTCCAAGCGCCCGCGCTTGCAGCGTGCAGCAGACCGCAAACAGCAAAAGAGAAACCGTCACCAGGGCCCGCGCGATACGGGCCACGGCAGCCTCGCAGCGAAAGGGAAGAGGGTCCATGGGCGCAATCTTTATACAGTGGTAAATCGATATATTGCAAGTCCCGAAATAAATCGCCAGCCATCTTGACACCCACTCCGTCGCAGCTTACAGTTCGCCCATGCGATGCTTTGGCTCTTCTCTCGTTCTCTGTGCCGCGCTGTGCCTTGCGGCTGATTCTGCTGCATCTTTTGCCGCTGCTTCTTCCACTGCCGTCGGCGAGTTCGAGAGCCATGCAGACGTTGGAACAGTGCTGCATCCCGGCATCACAACTTATGACGCAGCAAACAGGACATACACCATCACCGGCTCCGGCGCAAATATGTGGACCACTGAAGATGCCTTCCAGTTCGCATGGAAGAAAATCTCCGGAGATGTTTCAGTCACGGCGGATATCCGCTTTCCCAAAGTGGGCAGCAATCCTCATCGCAAAGCTGTGCTGATCATGCGGCAGAGCCTCGCTGCCGACTCAGTTTATGCCGACGTGGCACTGCACGGGGTTGGACTGACAGCGCTGCAATATCGTCCGCAAATAGGCGCCATGACTTCCGATGTTGAGTTGAACTTCACAAAGATCACCGACGCGCCAACGCGCTTCCGCATCGAGAAGCACGGCGACCACATTCTCATGTTCGTCAGCTTTCATGGCGAGCCATTGCATTTCTCGGGCGCAGCCGCCCGCGTGCATCTTGACGGACCCTTCTATATCGGCCTCGGTGTTTGCTCGCATGACAAAGATCTGTCGGAAACAGCCATCTTCTCCAACGTCGAAATTCACCAGCTCTCAGATATGAAACCGATGGCCTCAGCGCCGACGCTTTACAGCACGCTCACCACCATCTCCATCAGTCCCGATGCGCCCGTCTCAAGAGTCGTCTCCTCGCAGGCAGGCCGCTTCCAGGCGCCCAACTGGTCGCGCGATGGCAAGTCGCTCTTCTTAGACATGAGCGGTCGCATCATGTCGGTGCCCGCCGCGACTGCGGGAGACGGCGCGCCCACAGCGCTTGAGATAGGCTCAGCCACCGCATGCAACGGCAGCCATGGAACCTCGCCCGACGGCAAAGAGCTGGCCATCAGTTGCAGCATGCCCGACGCGTCCGGATCGCACGTCTACGCAGTGCCCATCGACGGAGGCACACCACGCATCATCACGCAGAATCCATCTTCGTACTTCCATAGCTGGTCGCCCGACGGCAAAACCATCGCCTTCACCCGCCCCCATCCCGGCGGCGGAGACATCTGGAGCATCCCCGCACAAGGTGGTGCTGAAACGCGCATCACCACCACAGCAGGCATCAGCGACGACCCCGACTATTCGCCTGACGGCCAATACATCTACTTCAACTCCGACCGTGGCGGTGGCACCATGCAGATCTGGCGCATGCGTGCAGACGGCACAGGCGCCGAGCAGATCACCTCAGACGACTGGAACAACTGGACGCCGCATCCCTCGCCCGACGGCAAATGGATCGTCTTCCTGAGCTATCCCAAAGACGTAACCGGCCACCCAGCAAACAAGGACATTTCGCTGCGTCTCATGTCGCTAAGCGACCGCAAAATTCGCGATCTTGTCGATGTCTTCGGCGGCTCAGGCACCATGAACACGCCCAACTGGGCTCCCGACAGCCAGCACCTGGCCTTCGTCAACTACGAGCTTGTAGATCCGGAATAGAAACCGCGGGCAATCGCGCCGCGTTGCTCTGTAAGTACAGAAAGTCGTGCTCAACGCGCCATGAAGTACATCAGCCAGCTCAGCACAATCGCCGACCCAACGAAGAGCCCAAACGCCGCCGCGCCATACTTGAACATGCGCTTCGCCTCATCGCGCTGCGTAATGCCCAGCACGATCGAGACAAAGAAGGAGAACAGCAGCACAGCCGAAAAGTGCGATGGATGAAGGGTCATCGTTTCCTGCCTATGTACAGGTTGTGCGCATCCACCGCTGCAATAATGTTCAGCAGTCCCGCGATCACGATAAACCGCGTGCCGTAATCCGCCGTCGTCACCTGAATGGCATCCGCTCCCAGGCCAAGCTGGCGCGTCACCACGTAAAACAGCCCGCTCCCCAGGTCGCCGGCCAGTCCCAGCATATCCAGAATGCCCTGCGCGCTGGTAAACAGCTTGCCCTGCATCGCCACGCCCAGCACAAACATGCTGCCGATGGCGACAAACAGCAACGCCCCGCGAATCCACTTCTTCTGCATCAGGTGCCCCGCGCCGGGGATGAGCCACCCCGCGATCAGAGGCCCATATTTGAATCCGCTCGCAGCGGAGCTCTTGCTGGCTACAGTGCTCATCGACCCATTCTATCGTATAGACGTCCCGCGCCTGCTTTGGGGGCGGCGCTTGCAGCGTATGCACTCAAGTCCATACGAAATCCCGGCACAGCAAGATTCAGTCTCCCGGTGCTCGACGGGATCAGCCGCTGACAATCTGCCTATCTTCCGAGTTACTAACTCAGCCGCCAGCTTCTCACAGAAAATCCGCTGGAATTAACACAATCGAAACACTTATCCCGCTACAAACATTAAGTAAGCTCGCAGCACATCCGAACTGCGTACTGAGGCTCGCGTAGGTGCTTTCTGCGCCCGTCGCCTCGCGCCGCAGCATTCCCCCTCGGGCATTTCATTCCGGCTTTTTGAGCAGATGCTGCGAAAAAACTCGCTGAGTTGGTTACGAGGGAATTATGCAGGCGGGTACACGAATCGGTGACTTCGAGATGATCCGGCAACTCGGCACAGGCGGTATGGCCGAGGTTTGGCTGGCGCGCAATCCTCACATGAACCGGCAGTTTGCGGTGAAGTTCATCTTGCCGCATCTGGCCGCCAACCGCGAAATTCAATCGCGCTTCCGCGACGAGGCGTGGCGTCAGTCCGGACTGCACCACCCCAACATTGTGCAGATCTTCACCGTGGTCACCGAGGCCGAGCAGAACTACATCGTCATGGAGTACGTCGAGAGCAGCCTGGACCGGCATCTCGCCACGTTAAACGGCCGACCCATGCCGGTTCCCGAATCGATCGATATCGCGCTGCAGGTGCTTGATGCGCTTGAATACACGCACTCCCTTTCCGATGGAGCGTTGATCCATCGCGACATCAAGCCTTCCAACATTCTCATTAAGTCAGACGGAGCGGTACGGCTTACCGATTTCGGCATCGCTCTCGCCACGCGCGAAGCGCGTAAGACCATGACTGGGCAGGTTCTCGGCACCTCGCTCTACATGAGCCCCGAGCAGATCACCGCCCCGGCGCGTGTCGGCGCCGGCAGCGATATCTACAGCTTCGCCTGCGTGCTCTATGAGATGCTCACAGGCGCGCCGCCATTCGGAACCGCAACCGATACCGATTTCACCATCCAGACCGACCATGTAAACCGCATGCCCGACCCGTTGCACTCGCGCAACCCGAATGTCCCCGCGCGTCTGGAGTGGATCGTCTGGAAGGCAATGGCGAAAGACCCTGCAAACCGCTTCCAGAGCTGCCACGAGATGGCTCAGGCGCTGCTGGCCGCCTACCGCGAAGAAAATCTGCCAATGGAGATGCTGCGTTCTTATCGCGGCGGCCTCACCTCCTCCTGGGCCAATCCATATCCAGCGCAGCAACCGGCCCATCCGCCAACCGTCGTGCAGCCTTATCCGCAGGCTCCATATCAAGGACCGGTCACGCCGCAGCCTCAAGCCCCCGCACAACAATCATGGCCTCAACAGCAGTCATGGCCGCAGCAGCAACCTCTGCCACAGCAGCCGTGGCCGCAGCCGCAGTATCCGCAAACCCCATGGCAGGCAGGCACGAACTCCTCAGCCCCCGGTGTTGTTTCGGGATCTGGCGTCTATCAGCAGCCATCCGGACCGCACAGTGCTCCGCCCATCCAACCTCCGCCCTCGCAGCATCCCTACGCCGTGCAGTCCGCAACCCTAAATCCCGCACCACAACCGAAACGAGGCGGCCTGTCCAAGCCTTTGATGATCCTCGCCGCCGTGCTGCTCCTGGCCGCAATCGGCGGAGGTGTCTGGTGGTTCATGCGCGGCGACGTCATTCTGCGTCTCGAGGGCTCCACTTCTGTCGGCGACAAGCTAGCACCCGCTCTCGCCTCGACCTATATGGACCGCGTGCTTCACGCCTCCGGCATCCATACCGATGTAAAGACCGCCAAGGACAAGGACGGCAAAGACTACAAGATCTTCGAGATCTCCGGCCGCGTCAACGGCGCAAAGAAGATCATCCACATCGTCTCCAACGGTTCCGGCAACGCCTTCACCGCGCTGGCCGGACAGACCGCCGATCTCGGCATGGCGTCGCGTCCTTACTCCAGCAGCGACTCGCCCGATCTGAGCTATCTGCCCTCATCCAACGCCAACGAGCACGTAGTCGCCCTCGATGGCATCGCCGTCATCGTGAATCCCGCCAACCACATCGCATCCTTGTCCATCAGCCAGCTGCGCGGCATCTTCACCGGTTCCACGAGCCAATGGTCTGAGATCGGCGGCACCGGCGGACACATCCACTGCTACGGCCGCGAACTCACCTCCGGCACCTACGAGATGTTCCGCAATAAGCTCGTCGGCAGCAAAGGCAAGCTCACCGCCATCGACTCAGCCGACCAGTTCTCCAACGGCCAGTCCGTCGTAGACAAAGTGCTCTCCGATCCCGACGGCATCGGCTACGTTACCTTCACTCAGGCTGGCGGCGTTCGTTCAGTCGCTGTCTCCGACCAGGGAACGATGCCGCTCTACGCCAACGCCCTCACCGTCTCCACAGAGGACTACGTTCTCACCCGCCGCCTCTATCTCTACCAGCCGCGCGACTCCAGCAAGCAAGCTGCAGATTTCATCGCCTTCGCTCAGGGCGCAGACGGCCAAAACGTCGTAGCCTCCAACGACTTCGTCTCGCTCATCCCCAAGGTGCATCCCTTCGAGGTATCGCTCGACGCCCCGCCGGACTACCGTGAAGCCGTCAACGGCAAAGGCCGCCTCGGCATCAGCTTCCGCTTCACCAGTGGCAACGCCAACCTCGCTGGCGGCAATCAGTACTCGCTCGACAGCCTTGCCGAAGACAATGTTCTGCGCCTCAAGAACTACATTCAGGAGCACCCCAACGACCAGATCACGCTCCTCGGTTTCACCGACAGCCGCCCCAGCCGCCTCAAATCCAACAAGGAGCTCGCCATGGACCGCGCCAACAGCGTCTCTCGCGAGCTGGAACAGAACGGCATCAACGCGCAGGTCTACGCTCTCGGCGACGAAATGCCCGTAGCCAGCAACGTCACCCCCGACGGTCAGGCCAAGAACCGCCGCGTAGAAGTCTGGGTCCACTCCAGCGGTGGATAGAGGCTGCTCCGAAAGCCGGCTGGAAAATGAAGAGAACAGGGCAATTATGCCCTTAGATTGCTGAAAAACCTACTGTTTTGAAAGGGCACGAGTTTACTCGTGCCGTAAAAAGCTGCAAATAGAAGGCGGCTTCAGCCGCCGAGGGATGTAGTTCAACTCCTGCTGGACTTTGCTGGCAGCCCGAGGGGCATTTATGCCCCTGAATGGCGGCGATAAAAGAAAGCGGCTTCAGCCGCGGGCTCTCTTGCGAATTCGCACACGCTTCCGTTGCCGCGGTCGGCAACGATGGTGTCTTCGACAATGGAGTACGGGCGGACTCATAAAAAGGGATAGGCAGGAAAAGGGTAGGCCGGGGATTTATCCCCGGCATCAAGCCAATACACACATCGGGGCTTCAGCCCCTGAGGCGAGTTTTGATTGTTGCAGCAGTTCAAAGGGTTTCAGGATAGTGAACGGTTTTCCAGTCGACAAGAACCGCCAGCCAGGGCTTTCGCGCCAGACTCAGATCCTCACCAACTCCTGCTGCCGCGGTCCCGTAACCCAGGCCTTCCCCGGAGCCGTCATCATGTCCACCTCGCTCCGCACCCCAAACTGCGGCTGCGCGGCATACCCCGGCGGCAGATACACCCCCGGCTCAACCGAGAAGCACGTATTCGGCAAAATCAGCCGCTCGTCATGCGTCTCCAGATTGTCCAGATGCGCCCCCGCTCCATGCAGATCGGTGGCAATGCTATGCCCTGTGCGATGCGTAAAGTAGTCGCCAAACCCGGTCCGCCGGATCACTTCACGCGCAGCGTCATCCGCCTCAAACCCACGAATCGGAATCCCCGCTGCAAAAGCATCTTCGATCTTCTTGATAGCTGCATCCCGCGCATCGCGAACAGCCACAAACACCCGCTGCTCCAGCTCCGTCGGCTCGCGTCCAATCACGCCCGTCCACGTAATGTCGTAATGAATGCTCGGCCTGCCGCTCGCCAGCGCTTCGGTTTTGGCCCAGATATCGATCAGTAGAAAGTCGCCGTTGCGGATTGGCTGAGATCTCTCCCGCGTCGGCTCATAATGTGAATCGGCAGCATTCGCCCCCACGCTCACATTCGGCCCGTTCTCCCACGTCAGCCCCTCGCGGCGCATCGCGTCGGAGAACCATTCCACCAGGTCAAACTCCGAAATGCTCCCCGGTCGTCCCGACGCCGGCCGCAACACCCGGCCTACCTCGCGAAAAGCCTGCGCCAGAATCGCATCAATCTTCCGCTGGGCTACCGTGTGGCTCGCCATCTGCTCCGCCGTCAGCACCGCCTCAAACTGACTCACCAGGTCTGCCGAGCTCACGATCTCCTTACCCAGCGACCGTAAAAACTCCACCGTCCCAGCATCCACCATCGAGACATACATGATCGCGTTGCGCGGCGAATACTGCATCGCCAGCCGCCGCGTGCCCGTCAGCATCGTGTCGAGCGTCGTTTCCAGCTCCTGCCAGCCTGAGTAAAGCCCCTTGCTCCCTGGCAGACTGTCCAGCCGCTGTGACTCGATGCGATGCACTAGCTTCCGCGGCTCGCCCACGGCAGGCACCAGGTAATACCAGCGCCGCGTCACATGCGCATGAGGATCAAGCCCAAGAATGCGTTCCCCGATGGGATCGCGATGATGATGGTCGTAAAACAGCCAGCCGTCCAGCGAAGCGGCCTGCAGCGCGGCCTGAATAGCATCCAATTGCATGGGGACAGAATACGCGATTTCAATGGCCTCAGCGGTATCGGGCAGGACGCAGGCAAAACGTGCTTCAGCTAGGTGCCCCAGATCTCGATTTTGAGACCCGGGACACCACCACTCGCGCCACCATTAAACCAACTTCGTGCGCAGCACGAACCGGAGGGAGCAGCAGCCTTAAGGCTGCTGAATTCAAGGCTGAACATGAAAGTGGCTTTAGCCGCGGGCCGTTTGACGCGCATCCACACCTCTTGGTCGAAGTCCTCACGTGGATGCTTCAGCCGTAGGCCTGGAAAGATGATCGGATACGGATGCCCAGTACTCCAGGTCTCAAATGCGAAACCTGCGCCATCCGTCAATCGCGGCTACCGCGTAGATCGTAAAAGATGATTGACCAACGCCGAGATAAAATTGCCGGAATTGGTTCGTGTGCTTCCTGATCCTGAGCACGACCAGCCAATCATTCATCTTTCAGTTCGGCGTCGGTCGCTTCAGTTGATCGATCACGAGTACCTCAACGGGTCCCTTTCGTGATTCCAGTTTCAAGCCAAGCTGTTCTTGGAGTGCCGTATATAGTGACGGTCCTCCTTGTTCTGTAGGAACTACGCTTGTGACTGGATGGCTTGTACCCAGCCCAGCCATTGCGTTTGCTCCGCTTTCATTCCGCGTCCACTTTAGCGTGAAGTCATAGCTGTCCTTTAATCCAGTTTGGTCGATTATGGGGCGCCCACCAACGTCGACGTTGCCTGAAAGCCAATCAGCAAACATACCCATTGACACGCTTGATGCATGCAACTCTCCTCTCGATCCGCCCCAGAGCGAGGGCATATGCGCTTTCCCGTGCTCAACCACCTCGAGTTTCGGTCCGTTCTTCGCCACAACCAGTGCATATACCGGAAGCATTTTGGTGCGCGTACTCGTAGTTAAGCCAAAGCGATCTGTTAGCAGCGATTGCATCATCAGGCGATATTGATCGAGCCTTTGTGCAGGCTGAAGCTTCTGCATCGCTTCCGCCTCCGTATCGTCGATCTTCGCTTGGATATCGAATTTCTCCGAAGTCGCCCACTTCGGCTCTCCCTCAATTCCGTTGCTCGCCTTCACGTTGTAAGCGAGTTTGATTAGCTCTTCGACCGTCGCACTCCTTGCGCTGAATCTCCCTGGCGCAATTCCGAAGTTGGTGCTTGGAGAGTCGTTAGGCGAAGGTTTGACTGTGGCTACCTCAAACGAAGGTGTTGGTCCAGCGATTGGATGAACTAATTGAGCGTGCACGCCTGGGACCAACAAAGATGCCAGGAGAATTGGAAAGGCAAACATCGTCATTGCAGTCGATCTCACGGAAGCTTCTTGCCTAACGTCAATTTCACGCCGGACTGTTTTGGCCGTGCGGTCCAACCTGAAATCGTACCACCACCACAAACCTAATTCGTACGCAACATGAACCCCGAACTCTGTTTCCCCTTACCCATGCATTATGGCCATAATTTATGGCTATAATGAATAGATGACCACGGTTGGCATCGCCGAAGCCAAAAATATGCTGCCCGAACTGATCCGCGCGGTGGAAGCAGGGGAACAGGTCGTTATCACTCGTCATGGCGTTCCAGTGGCGCAGATTGCTCCGCCGCCCCCAACAAAGCGCAAGGTCATTCTGGGTGGCATGGAAGGGCAGATTCGATTCAAGCCTGGATGGGATGAGGCGATAACCGAAGAAGATTTGCTCGGATCGAGACTTTAGATTGCCTGCCCATCTGCTGGACACCAACATCGCACTCTTCGCAACCGGAGATCCGGCAAGGCTCACCAGCGCGGCTCGTAAGGCCATTCTTTCCGGCAACAATGCCCTGAGCGTCCTGTCGTACTGGGAAGTCACCATCAAGAGCATGAAAGGGTCTCTCGACGTAGGTGATCCGCGCGTCTGGTGGAGCAATGCTCTGGAACAGCTTTCCGCTACAGTGCTTCCGGTGCGTCCCAATCACGTCACCGGAGTCTACTCACTGCCGTCCTTGCATAAAAATCCGTTTGACCGGCTGCTGATCGCGCAGGCCATAGCAGAGGGCCTTACATTGATTACCGCTGATCGAGAAATCGTCACGTATGCGAATGCCGGATTGAAGAGCATCACCTAGCGTCAAAGCGTGCGGTAGAACCGTGCAAAGCACGAAAACTACAGAGACTCCTGAGTTGCTGTATCCCGAAGCTGCGACATCATCAGGGATCGGCAATCTAGGGCAGCACTCAAAAAGACACAGTGACTCAGGAATCGCTCTAACAGGCTGCTGAAAAACCCGGTTGAGTTTCTTGGGGAGTCGCTACAATCACCCAGGGCAGCAGTAGGTGCGAGGGGACGGAGAGTGAAAAAGGCTGAAGGAGCATTCTTGACTGCGGTGATGGTTCTGACGATTGGATGCGACCCCGGAATGATGATCCGGCAGACCTCATCGATTGGAGCGGCAAAAGGAGCGAGTGTAGCCGTTTACGTCAAGACAAGCCATCCATTAATTGGCGAGACTTGGTATGCGCCGGAAGTTAAGGTCACCAATTCGTCCGATTCGTCGATTGCCGTTACTGGTGTCGAGCTGGCTGCGCGAAGCGTCATTTACGCAAACAAGCCTCGACGGCCCGGAACGTATCCGCTGATAGTGCCACCGGGAAAAACAGAAGCTCTAGACATTTGGTTCGACCTCCACGATAACGTAAAGAAGACTTTTCAAGAGCCAGCCGAGCTTCGCGTACATTACCAGAGTAGCGGTAAAGAGGCGATTGCGCAGGCGAACCTAACCGGGGGACCGCTGAATACTAGTGCTCCGTAGGATGCGCACCGCTTCCTGAAATCAGAAAGTTAGCTATTTCCACGGTCCAAGCTGGTAAGAAGAAGGGATGCGTGGAGACGACGGGCAGCAGCTGGAAGTATTCAGCTATGTAAGCCCTGAGCAGCGAATCCCTCAAGACCATCCGCTTCGCCCCCTGCGCGTTATGGCCGACAAGGCGTTGTGTGAGTTGCAACCTCAATTCAGGCGACGGAGTGCTTGAAGAGACCCACAGGAGGCAGGTTATGCCTGAATCAGTTCGTTTTTCAGCAGCCTGCTAGAAGGTATAACGCGCCGTGAAATTGACATTGTGGTTGGTGGTGTGGAACGACGAAGTCGCAATCTGTATCGCCGCGCCGAACATCAGACCCTCACGACGCTTCGGATCGCTTGGATAAAACTTAAACGGTCCTGCCAGCACGCCCGGCGTAATGAAGTTCTGCTTCTTGCCGTCATTCGGGCCACCATTGAAAAAGGAGGCATTATCTTCCACCTCAACCCACCCCTGTTTGGCGAAATGGTATTGAGCGTTGGTATTAGAGGACAACGTGCGGCCCAGTGTATCCGCTTGCTCCGTTGGAATGGCTGCGCCAAAGCAGGAGGTGACGTTGAATTTTCCAAAGCCTTTTCCCGCTCCTACAAAGGGTCCAATGGTCGGGTGTGCCGCACCGTTCTTATGATCGCCGGTGGGCACCGTCGCGTTGATGAAGGCGCTGACGACGTAATTGCCTTCCTTTTCATTCCGCGACAGGAACCGGTATTTTCCAGAAAAGCCGAGGTCGCCAAAACCATCGACTGTGGCATTGCTGTGCTGAAAGTAATCCGGATAGAAGATATCAACTTCCGTATTCTTCAGCGGAATAAGATTGATGCCCCGGCTGTCTCCATAGTTCCATGTGGTCACATGAGTGGGCGAGACTGTCCGGTAGAAATCCGCACGCACAACCTGGATGAGCTGTGGATACGGCGAAACCACTGGCGGAGCCCACTTGGGCTGCTGCGCAAGTGTGGCCGTTGCGCGCGCCTGCCAGCGTGAGAAGAAATTGTCTTGTGCCTGAACAACCGTCGAAGCAAGAAGAAGGGCAGAAAACAAGCTGCCGATAGAGAGGGAGCGGCGCCCCGAAGGACGAAGCTGTAAAAGATGCAAGGGAATGGTCTCCTGAAAAAAGCGCTCAATACTGATAGTTGGAAAGAACTAAACCACAGCTTAGGTCCGTGAATAGCCTGGCGCATCCACCGTAAGGTTGGGTATGAATTCAATCTAGAGATGGAGATATCGACCAGGCAAATTTGCCCTTCACCGCATCGGATCAACCTGCATATTCGTGGCTGTTCCAGTCTCGTCAAATTGGAATTTGCGCCGCAGAGGTGCAAGACAAGTTCAGCCTGCTATGGTGTATTGGTCCCAATCCCGTTTGGGCTCGTCTTCTCCAACAGCTCGTTTTTCCAACTATTAGCTGTTTACTTATTTCGGAGTTTCCAGTGTCTACTCTCTCGCGCCGTACCTTCCTGCAGACCTCGAGTGCCGCCGCTATCGCCGCAGCGCTTCCGCAAATACTCCACGCCGCCACCGTCACCAGCTGTGAATTCAAGCTGGCCGTCATCACCGACGAAATCTCGCCCGACTTCGATCACGCCTGCTCTGTCATCGCCAATGATTTCGGCATGCGCCACGCCGAGCTCCGCACCATGTGGAGCAAAAACATCACCAGCATGGGCGACGACGATCTTGCCCGCGCCGAAGCCACCCTGCGCAAATACAAGCTGCAAGTGACCGACATCGCCAGTCCGCTCTTCAAGACCGACTTCCCCGGCGCGCCCATCTCCAAATCCAGCCCGCGCACCGATACGCACGGCGCAAGCGCAGATCTCAAAGAGCAGGATGAACTCCTCGAAAAATCCATCGCCCTCGCCAAACGCTTCAAGACCGACCGCATCCGCTGCTTCGACTTCTGGCGTCTCGACGACCCCACGCCCTACCGCGCCGCCGTCAACGCCAAGCTGCTCGAAGCCGCCAACCGCGTCGGCAAAGAGCATCTGATCCTCGTCCTCGAAAACGAATTCGAGTGCAACACCGCCACTGGCCGCGAAGCCGCGCAAACCCTCGCCGCCGTGCAATCACCTTGGCTCCAGCTCAACTGGGACCCCGGCAACGCCGTCGCACGCGGCGAGCTCGACGCCTTCCCCGCCGGCTGGGACCTGCTGCCCAAAGACCGCATCGGCCACTGCCACGTGAAGTGCGCCATCGCCGAACCGGATACCAAAGCAGGATTCGAATGGGCCCCGGTAGGCAAAGGCTCTCCGGATTGGGTTGGGCAGTTCAAAGCTCTCAAGAAGATCAAGTACCGCCACGCCGTCAGCCTCGAAACCCACTGGCGAGGCGGCGGCTCACCAGAAGCCTCCACCCGCATCAGCTGGACCGGCATGCACGAAGCCCTGGTCAAAGCCGGCGCCGCCGCACCCTCCCCAGTCCCCGGCACCTGGCCCCAGGTCGACATCACCGGTTAGGAGATTTGCGTGTTGCGGATGCGTGTAATGGGATGTCGGGAGCGTCCGCCATACTCATCACTGAGCCACAAATTGCCCGCCCCGAGTTGCCAGTCAGACTTGTCCACCCTGTACCCTCAACCCAATCGCCATCCAAAGGATTTTCTGAGCCTGATCGATCCCAGAGGCATCCATAGGGGAACGGCATAAAGAAGATTCGCTTCCGCAGATCTGGAAAGGAGTTCTCAAAATGAATTCGGTCATGGCGATCGCAGCTGACACATTCCGGCCTCAACTCCTCGAGCGGCGCTCGCGGCTGCAGGCTGCTTCCGGCACAGTTTCCGATGACTATCTCAGCGAGTTGATCGCCGAGGTCGATGCGGCTCTCGAAAGGATCGAGCTTGGCTCGTTCGGCATCTGCGAGAGCTGCCACGACACGATCGAGGCAGACCGGTTGAAGCACAACCCGCTCTGCCGATTTTGTCTCGATCACCTCAACCAGGCAGAACGGAAGAGCCATCAGCAGGATCTCGATTTAGCAACGCAAATCCAGTCTCAGCTTCTGCCATGCCGCAACATCGCCCTCGATAACTGGGAAACGCAATATCGCTATGAGCCCGTAGGCGCGGTCGGAGGCGACTACTGCGATTTGATAGTCAAGACAGCCGATTCAAGCAATCACCAATCCCTTTTTTTTGCCGTCGGTGACGTAGCCGGCAAGGGAGTCGCGGCTTCCTTATTGATGACGCACCTGAGCGCTATCCTTCGTAGTCTGTCGTTGATGGATCTGCCTCTGGAGGAGATGGTTTCGCGCGCCAACCGGCTCTTTTGCGAAAGCACCGGACCCGCTCACTACGCAACCCTGGTATGCGGTCGCACGACCCTCACAGGAGTTGAAGTTTGTAACGCAGGCCATTGCCCTCCGCTGCTTCTGCGGCAGGAGGGAACCGAGCGGCTCGATTCAAACGGCCTGCCGCTGGGTCTTTTCAGCGGTGGCCAATACACGATAACGCATCGCTCTCTCGGCGCAGGCGAAAGTCTCGTCCTATATTCCGACGGCATTACCGAGGCTCAGTGTCCCGCAGGCGAGGATTATCAGGAAGAACGCCTCGTCAGCTCTCTACGCGATCGATTCGAACACGGACCGGAAGCAATGGCAGACGGAGTCCTGCACGACATAGCTCGATTCCGCGAAACCCATCCCGCATCCGACGATATGACCGTGCTAGTTGTACGTAAGCGCGTGTAGCGCAGCGCAATTCTCTACTCCATTTGCCGGGTGGCCTAAGTCTCACTCACCAGAATCCACCACAAATGCGGGTGCCCCCTATCTACGCACGTTTTTGCGCAGATGTGGGTACCACCAATGCCAGTCGCACCCTGTCGTCGTTCCATTTTCAAATCACCAAAACTTTACGGGTGCCCCATCCTTTCTATGTTCTTAGTAGAAAGAGTGGGATAGCAAATGCCCGCAGTTCAAACACCCTATTCGTGCGCAGCACGAACCGGAGGGAGCTGCAGCCTTCAGGCTGCTGAAGTCAAGGCTGAACATAGAAGTGACTTTAGCCATGGGCCGTTGGAAAAACACCGTACATTCTTGGCCCAAGTCCTCATGTTTGATGACCAACCTTCCGGCAACCCTTTCGCATGACTAGATTTGACGAAAAATCTTGCCGCAACCTCCGCTTATTCGCCTTTTGTTCGCTATAATGGATTTTTAGTTTGGTACCAGCTTTTGCACGTCATTTGCGATTGCTCTTGCAAGAGAATTTCATAGACTGCTAGAACACGGATGTACCCACGCATGTTGCCGAAGAACCTTGATCATTTCCTTCTCTACAAAAGCGTTGCGGAGATTGTCGGAGAGCAAGCGTCATGCGGTTCGCAAGCTAGGCGTTTTAGTTGCTGCAGCCCTTCACGCTCGTTTGGCTGATCTTTTGGCCGCAAGAAGCCCAACAGAACTGCCTCTTGGCTTCACGCTTCTGGACGATCATCCAAAGCGCTTTTTAATACCATTGGGTGCCTCAGGATATGCACTATTCGAATCAAACCACCTACGTGATCGGCAAGCACCGCCGCATCAGACTACAAAGTGGCATGGGGTGAGCAGAATCAAAATGATTGACGTCGTGGTGAACAATGACTGACGGGACTTTCCAACCGAACTGGGCATCGGCTCCTGGAGAAACAATGCGGGCCATCATCAGCGCTCGGGGCTTGTCATCGGCATATGTTCAAGATTCACTCGCGATACGCGAGGATGAACTAAAAGGTCTTCTTGCGGGAAAACTCCATATCTCCTCAGAATTAGCGAAGCGCCTTGCGGCTGTGATGGGATCGACGCCTCGCTTCTGGCTTGAGCGAGATAAGCAGTATCATGCAAGTCTGAAAGCGATTGAACTTGCCACGCCGGAACTCACGCGCTGGTCTCGTTCCTTTCCGCTAAATCAAATGGTCAAGGCCGGTTGGCTTGTAAGGCCTTCGTCGGGTGAAGTAGCAGAAGAGCTACTTGAGTTTTTCGGTGTTTCAAATTTGACTGAATGGCGGGAAAACTATCAAGCCAGATTGGGGCATACCAAATTCCGAACGTCGGCAAGCTTTGAGAATAGTGTCGGCTCGACAACGGCTTGGATTCGACACGGTGAAATTATTGCAGAAGAGATGAACTGTGGTGCCTTTGACAAAGTCGGCTTCAGAAAGAGCCTACAAGAAATAAAAAACCTTACTCCTGAAAAGAGCCCTCGCCACTTCATTCCGGTTCTACAGCAAGAGTGCGCAAAACACGGTGTTGCAGTTGTTGTCGCTCGTTGCGTGTCAGGGTGCGCGGCCAGTGGAGCAACTCATCTACTCGAAAGCGGTACCGCGCTCCTTTTGTTGAGCGCGAGATTCTTGTCGGATGACCAGTTTTGGTTCTCGTTTTTTCATGAGGCTGGGCATCTTGTTCTGCATACAAATGAAGCTTGCGTGGAAGAAAAAGAAGCTGAATCGTCAGCTATTGAAGAGGAAGCCAACGCGTTTGCTCAGGACGTCATTCTAGATCCGCTCGGTCGCGGTGAATTAATGGCACTCCATCCAAACAAGTTCTCAATAGCTCGCTTTGCCCGCCGTTGTCGCGTATCCGCCGGGCTAATTGTTGGCCAGCTTCAACATAATAAAAAAATTAATCACGGCTCATACAATCTGATGAAGGTTCGCTATTTGGCAGAAGAGCTTAACCTCTAAATGCGATAGGAACAGTGGGACTTTTTTGCCAATTGCATAGACTGTCCTCCATTATCTGTTTGTCAAGGTGGAGATATTCAGAGAGTTGATCTGCAGATGTTTCAAGCTGTTTTCTGGTGATATCCATTTTTTGCGAACCGCCGAAGAGCAGGCTGGCGCCATCAACCGGTCCAGTCGCTGATCCTAAATGCACCGAATCTGGGCGTATATTCGCTAACTTTAGCTTGCCGATCATTGAGAGATAGTCAAATCGTGCCGTCCTCCCGAAAGAGATTACCGCGGTCATCGATTCATAAAGATACCGGAAGCTTTTCTCAGAATCATCGTGAGTGGTTTTAGCAGCAACCTGAAAAAGTTCCTGATGTGAACCGTAACCCATCACCCATATGACATAGCTCTCTATCGCTGCTCCAGTCCCATTTGCTTTCCAAGGATCAAGGCTCTGATACTTACGGTGATTACCAAAAGCACGATGCACAGCTCCGGAACGCAATTCAGTCAAATTCGCATCCAACCAACGACGAAAACCGAAAGCGTCGTTTCTAGTTTCATCCCAAGTCCATCGAGGATACTCGCCTAACCTTCCATACACATCCCTTAATAGCCTATATCCGCTCCTGAGATTCTTGCCGAAGTGAGTAAACAGGAAGACCAACCAGCATGCCTCTTCGAAATTGCCCGCCCGTTTCTCTAATATTGCGGCACGAATAGGATCGAAGAGCTCACTGGCTGGATTCCTTCGTTCGGAAGAAATATCTCGTTTCGCAACTTCTTCGATGAAGCGAATTCTCCTGATGCTCTCGATGACTTGGAAGATAAACGTGTTTAGCGCAGCATCGTCTTCGATGCCAGGAAGCCTTTCGATTTCCTCTGAATACCTTCGCAGATCAGTCGATAGTTGCTTTCCAAGGGCTCTGTCTTCAGTTCTCATGTCATTCATTCGTTGGATTAGTAAAAAGCTGCGTCGGTGTTGGACGCGGCAATTCCGCATCTCGTTTTTCCGCGCTTCGCTGGCGCTTGTCGATATACGGCGCAAAAACCAAATTGCTCATCTTTGCCCGTAAGGTCCTCACTCTTTGTGCTGGAGCTTTATCCCTGTCAGCACGATAGATCTTTAGTAAATATGCCAAATTTTTCCAGTAGTCAGGCAGTGCGGTTGGAGTTTCCGGGTTTAGACCGTTCCGAATTCCCTCCTCTAGTATCAATAACTGCCCGAGATTAGGTCGCTGATCTCCGAGAGGCATGAGAGGCATCGAGGCCTTGCTCTGCCAGCCTTCATCGATGAAGTTTCGTGCTTTTTGTTGATCCTCGTCGTAGAGATGAAGGCTTCCCACAAAATGCTTGTACCTCCCGATCTCAACACCTAACGCACGCCCGACCAATTCCTGAATCATTGTGAATGAAAATATATCCCCCGGCAACCCTTTGAATGCGTCATTGGAACGCATATGTGCGAGCAACTCCAGACGGTCATCATGCAAAAGAAACTGGAGCGTACATGTGCAAGGAACCTCCGCGTGATCCAGATTGCAATCTATGGGTTCGTAGATTGGAATTACGATTCGCCTTGAATTGGGCTTGGCTCGTAGGGCATCAATCACCCAGTCGATCTTCTCTTCGAAACGTGGTCCATAAGCCGCGCGAACAGTCGAAATGCCAGGACCATCTTCGGGATAGTCTGGAATGTAATATTTAATAAAAGCTAGATCGTTACTACCTGACAAATACCAAAGAAGCTCACCTAGAGCGCTGAAAAGCAGGCAGCGAGACTCAGTCCTGCTCATCCGGGCGCGAGGATTGATCAGTTCAAGGAGCGCCCCAGTCTTTTCTAAGTTTGGGCCTCTGGATGCTACCACAGGTCTGCCGGTAGCCAGTAACCGGCGGAATACTTCATGTAATAGATCGTCCAGTGTAGCTGCTACTACTTTCAAGCTGGCCTCAGCATGTTCAGCGGTTTGCAAAGCATTCTACCCACAGTGCGGCGCGACTTCAATCCACTTCTAACCGGACGACTAGCTTCACTCCCATCACCTCAGCCAGCTTATGCAGTGTTCGTAATCGAGGCATAATTTGCCCGCGCTCCAGCCGCGCAATCCCAGTTTGCGTCGTCCCAACCCGCCGAGCCAGCTCAGCCTGCGTCCATCCCAGCCTCTTTCGCCTTTCGCGCAGCTCTCGATACAGCGCGCTGTCAGGAGCTTTGCGCCGCTGCAAGTGCTCCTGCCGCATCTCTTCTATCAGTTGTTCAAAGGCCGCATCCCGCTCATCCCGTTCCTGCTTTGTCATCGTCATCGTGTGTGAACATAACACAACAGCTATAAATTCAACGCAACACGTAAACCTATGCACAAACACCCATAATTCCACGCAAAAACATCACTAACCGAGTTAGTAACTTGCAGGAAGCGTCCCTTGACACAGCCTCTCAGCCCTCATCGCCCAGAAGCAGAATGTTCCACGAGGAGCAATCCGCGATCATGCAGGATGGCGGAAGAAAAATTGCTCCACGTGGAGCAAAACAAAAAGGCGGACTGCTTTCGCAATCCGCCCTCTCTAACTTAGCCAGCGCCACTAACTGCGCCGGTTCCGCTTACTTCTTCTCATCGACGTCCACATACTCGGCGTCGATCACGCCTTCGTCCTTCTTCGCTTCCGCCTGCGGCTCCGTACCCTGGCCCGTCACATTGGACGGAGCCGGACCAGCAGCGTTGGCCTTATACAGCACCTCGGCCATCTTGTGGCTCGCAGCAGTCAGTTTCTCCTGTGCAGTCTTCAGCTCCGCAGCACTCGCTCCGCTCTCCAGAGTCTTGCGTGCATCGGCCAGTGCGGACTCCACTTCAGCGCGCTCCGGTCCCTGCACTTTGTCGCCGGACTCCTTCAGCATCTTGTCGATGTTGTAGGTCAGCGAGTCCAGTCCGTTGCGGGCTTCGATCTGCTCGCGCTGCTCCTTATCCTCAGCCGCGTGCGCATCGGCTTCCTTGGCCATTCGCTCCACTTCCTCTTTGCTCAGACCTGAGCTGGAGGTAATGGTGATGCGCTGATCCTTGCCGGTTGCCGTGTCCTTGGCGTTCACGTTCAGAATGCCGTTGGCGTCGATGTCGAAAGTGACCTCGATCTGCGGCACGCCACGTGGAGCAGGCGGAATGCCGGCCAGCTTGAACTTGCCCAGCGTCCGGTTCTGCCCAGCCATCGGGCGCTCGCCTTGCAGCACGTGTACTTCTACTTCGGTCTGGTTGTCGGCCGCGGTGGAGAACGTTTCCGACTTTTTGGTCGGGATTGTGGTGTTGCGCGGGATCATGGCTGTGGCCACGCCGCCCAGGGTTTCTATTGACAGCGTCAACGGAGTTACGTCGAGCAGTAGCAGATCTTTTACGTCACCTGCTAGCACGCCAGCCTGTACTGCTGCGCCAATCGCGACAACTTCGTCGGGATTTACGCCGCGGTGAGGCTCTTTGCCGAAAAGCTGCTTTACCAGCTCTTGAATTCGCGGCATACGTGTCTGGCCACCGACGAGGATGACCTCGTCAATGTCCTTCGCTGCGACACCGGCGTCTGAGAGAGCCTTTTTCGTGGGCTCAAGGGAGCGCTCCAGCAGGTCTTCGACGAGCTGCTCAAGCTTGGCGCGGGTCAGCTTGCGGACCAGGTGCTTCGGCCCGCTGGCATTTGCCGTGATGAAGGGCAGATTGATCTCGGTCTCGATGGTGGTCGAGAGCTCGATCTTGGCTTTTTCCGCTGCGTCCTTGAGGCGCTGCAGAGCCATTTCATTGCCCTTGGAGCTCAAGTCGAGGCCTTCCTCGGCTTTGAACTCGGAGATCAGCCAATCGACGATGCGCTGATCGAGGTTGTCGCCGCCGAGGTGCGTGTCGCCGTTGGTGGACTTAACTTCGATGACGCCTTCGCCGACTTCGAGGATGGAGATATCGAAGGTGCCGCCGCCGAAGTCGTATACGGCGATGGTTTCGTCCTTCTTCTTGTCGAGGCCGTAGGCGAGCGCGGCAGCCGTGGGCTCGTTGACGATGCGCTTGACCTCAAGGCCGGCAATTTTGCCAGCGTCCTTGGTGGCCTGGCGCTGTGCGTCATTGAAGTAGGCCGGAACGGTGATGACGGCTTCGGTAACGGTCTCGCCGAGGTAGGCTTCTGCGGCCTTCTTGAGCTTCTGAAGGATCATGGCCGAGATCTCGGGCGGGGTGTAGTCCTTGCCCTGAGCTTCGACGACGATGTGGTCGCCGGCCTGCTTGACCTTATAGGGGACCATCTTCATTTCGTCGTTGACTTCATTGAAGCGGCGGCCCATGAAGCGTTTGATGGAGTAAATGGTGTTTTCGGGGTTGGTGATGGCCTGACGCTTGGCGACCTGGCCGACCAGCCGCTCGCCGTTTTTGGTAAAAGCGACGATGGAGGGGGTAGTACGCGCACCCTCTTCATTTGGAATGACTTTAGGCTCGCCACCTTCGAGGACGGCGACGCAAGAATTGGTGGTGCCGAGGTCGATACCGATGATTTTTGCCATGTTGGGGGTTACCTGCCTGTAGATTTCGAACTTTTTATACGGTTCCAGTGTTATAGATGAGTGAGTTGTTGTCAAGGATGCTTTAGTTTATTTCGATCATAGGAGGGTCTGGCGAACCGTTTTGGGAGGGATTTTGGGGTGAGGGGGTGATTCCCCGGTCTCAAGGGCTAGACCGGGGGCACCCGTGAGCAGTGGAGGAGCTGGTTATCAACCGGATTAGAGGCGTTTCTCTGGGACTGAAGCCCCATGGATTTGATTGGATTTAACGGCACGGCTGAAGCCGTGCTCTTTCAAGTGACGCACCCTTATTCCCCCAATCTGCCTCACTAAGCGTAAGTTTTGGGGCCAGCGCGAAGTTTCCAAAAATGTGACTTTGGCGGGAACGTGGACTCATTGGTGAACTGAACGGCGTTTATAGGGAGTAATCCGCCAACTGGCTCCAACAAAATCGGGCTTACTGGAAACGTTAGGCTTTCCGTCTATAGACGTGGATCGATGGGCTCACTTTCGAGAGCCAAAACTCCAAACACACATTCGTGAGTCTTCCTGAGTGGCTCACGTCGGACGAAGCGCTCCAGCGCTTCTATACCTAGTGAGAACTCACGGAAAGCGAGAGAGCGTTTAGCTCCGACGGCTCGCGAACGCAGACGTTCAAGATTGCCGGGCAAGAGGTATTCGGGGCCGTATATGATTCCCAGGTATTCCGGGCCACGGCACTTCATCGCGGGCTGCGTGACACCTCGACGGCCCCTACTGATGAAGTCCAAGGGCTTCACCACCATTCCTTCACGACCATGGGAAGTCATTTCAGTCCACCACGCGACAGCATCGTCACAGCTTGCAGTATCGGCCAGATCGACAACCCGATATGGAGTCGTAAGCAGAACCTCAGAGTCCTGCTTGCAGAGATCAGCCAAAGTTTCCATGTGCCATGTGTGCGGCTTATCTGTATGGACAGCGCCTTCGCTTGCCAGCAAATGAAACGGGGCCAGCTTGAGATCAGCTAATCCCTTTACAGGCCAGCAATACTGCCTATATTCGCGGACGTAACTCTTAACCGCTCCAAGCCGGTCTCGCGTTCTTTGCATCAGTGTTTCCAGGCCTGGTATCCGGCCATTGGCTGTTTGCAGAGATTCCACCTCAGCGTGGAGCGTCTTCACACCAGCATTGCCTACTGGAGCGTATTGCTTCTGGAGGAGTTCCTGAGCTTTCGCAGACCAAGGCATGAGTTCACAATCTAGGCAAAGCCAGTCCGTACCCAGGCGGTTCCACAAATCTGCACCTGATGCAGCATCACGCACTCGTTCAAGGAATGCCTTCTCAAGCGCAGCGTCCTCGAAGAACCTACGTCCGGTGCGCGTGTAGACCACACCGAGTGAAGGCTCCACGACACCGAAGCGCTTCAACGACACGCTCTCATCCTTGCAAACCACAACTACCGCGCGGGAGCCCATGTGCTTCTGTTCGCAGACCACCGTGGAAATACCTTCCTTGCGATAGAAAGCGAATGCTTCGTCGGGATGCTCCAAAAGGTCAGTACGCTGGCTTGTCTCAGACGGAGACATGGTGGGTGGTAGGTAGATAAGCCACTTCGGATCGCAGGCGAAACGGCTCATGACTTCGAGAGCTGCAATCGCATTCTCTTCGCGGATCGTAATCTTCGGAAGCAGCCGCGTGTCGATTAGCCGCTTGCCGACAACATCTTCGATATCGAGCACGTCATCATGAATCTGCTGCGTGTCACGTTCCTGTTGTGTTATCTCTGGCAAGAAAGGGCGTGCGGGTTCGTAATACGTCTTATGCGCAGCGACCGAGACAATCTCGCGCTCGGGATAGCGAAAGGCAGTGAGCTTGCCACCAAATACGCATCCGGTATCGATGTTGATCGTGTTGTTGAGTGAGAGCGGCTCCGGCACAGGCGTGTGGCCGTACATGACGAGAGCCTTACCGCGATAGTCCGCGGCCCAGTTGTAACGCACAGGAAGGCCAAACTCATCCGTCTCACCTGTCGTCTCGCCGAAGAGCGCAAACTCACGGACAGCTCCGGAGCCGCGTCCCTGCATGGACTCCTTCAGGCCAGCATGAGCAACCACAAGATTTCCATTGTCAAAGACGTAGTGACTCACCAGGCCATCGAGGAACTTCGAAACGTGGTTCCGAAACTCCTGAGTTTCCCCCTCAAGCTGTTCCATCGTTTCAGCCAGGCCGTGAGTACGCTTCACATCCCTACCGCGTAGTGCGCGAACGAGCTTGATGTCATGGTTTCCGGGCACACAGAATGCTTGGTCCCATTCAACCATTGCAGACACGAGCCGGAGAACCTGCACCGTGCCAGGCCCACGGTCAACGAGGTCGCCTACGAAGACGAGCTTGCGTCCAGCAGGAGATGTAACCGCGTATGTTTCATTCGTCGCAGTGACCTCGTATCCCAACTTCGACATCAGTTCTACGAGTTCGTCAAAGCAGCCATGTACATCGCCGATGATGTCGAAAGGTCCATTCTCGCTCTTCTTGTTGTTCCAAAGAAGATGGCGATCCATCGTGACAGAATCGACTTCTTCCGGCGAGGACAGCTTGAAAATGTGCCGAATACCTTCACGCTCCAATCCCCGCATAGACTTGCGCAGTTGTTGGAGCTGATTGTGGATGACGTGAGGCCCGAACTGTCGATCCGGGCGAATCTTGTTCCAATCCTGGCAGAGCCGTTCCGGGAGATCAAAAACAATTGCTTCCGCAAAGACATGAAACTCCTTCGCCAATGCAATTAGAGATTTTCGAGCTTCCGGCTGAACGTTCGTCGCATCCACGACAACGAGCTTGCCGCGAGCCAGCCGCTTCCTCACCAACGTGTGCAGTACATCAAACGCATCGCTTGTCGCTGACTGATCGTTTTCATCGTCAGAGATAAGGGCTCTGCAGAAATCCGACGAGATGACCTCTGTTGGAAGAAAGTGCTTTCGCGCGAATGTGGATTTGCCCGATCCTGACGGCCCGACCAGGAGGACGAGTGATAGTTCTGGGATGCTGATGTTCACTGCGTTACCTCCTTTCTCGCGAATACTGCCATCTGAGTCGGTGCTCCGTATTGCTCCTCGACAGGGCCGACAAGTTCGAAGCGTACTTGATATCCAAACCGCTCCGCCAAAGGGTTTGCCCAATCCTCAAACTGCTTCCGTGACCATTCAAAGCGATGATCGTCGTGCCGGAATTCGCCAGCGTGGAGCTTTTCAAATACGGCGTTGTACTCGGCGTTTGGGGTTGTGAGCACCACATGCTGTGGACGCGCAAATTCAAACACGATCCGCTCGAAGGTCGCCAACCTTGCAGCATCAAGATGCTCGATGACTTCGACAATGGCAGCAACGTCAAAGCCACTTAGTCGCTTATCTCTGTACGTGAGTGAACCCTGAATCAAATCGATGCGTTGGCGCTGACGTTCCGGCATACCGTCAAGACGAAGAAGCTCTTTGGCTCTTTCGAGTGAGCGGTACGAGACATCCATACCAAGGATGAACTCGATTTGAGGCTCAGCCAAAAGAAGACGGAGAAGTTTGCCCTCACCGCAGCCCAGGTCAAGCACTCGTTTTGCGCCGGTAGCTTTCACCGTAGCCGCTACGACTTCCAATCGCTCCGAATGGAGTGAACGCTTTGGTGTCATGTCATTAGCTGTAGCGTTCTCCGTTTCCGAAAGCTGTTCGACCGGAGTGTCCGACGCCATAAGGCGATCGAGCGCTTCGCGCGCCAAGGAGCGCTGGCGCTTGAGATAGCGCGAGACGATCAAGTCTTTTTCCGGGTGGGCTCCTAGCCATCCTTCTCCTTTTCGCAGGAGCTTGTCGATTTCATCGCCAGCGACCCAATAGTGCTTTTCGTTGTCAAGAACCGGAATCAGCACATATAGGTGGGTCAAAAGATCTTGCAGGCGTTTTTCACCTGCGATAGTTAGCGAGACGTAGGGAGACTCTCCCCATTCGGGAAACTCTGCGTCCAGCTTTCCGCCGGTCAATGTCACTTCGTATCCCAGCGGCTCGAACAATCTGCGCACCAGATCATGCCCGCCTCGTGCTGCAAGCACAGGGAGGCTTACAGACAGAGGAATTACGGAGTCGGCAAGCTCTTGCCGCTCCTTGCTTCGTCCCGTCATCGCTGTATTGAAGACGCGACCAATTGCCACGCTAAGGAACGAATTGGCGGCATAAGGCCGGTCGTTCACGTATTGCTCTAATTGCCCTCCGTCCCCGGAAGGCCCACGACCGCGCACCAGGCCGACAGGATCGATTTCCAGCAGCAATGCCGCCGTACACTTCTCAGAAGACGCTTCGGGATAGAAAACCGTCGCCGTACCAAAAGACACGTCTTCCGTCTGAACTCGCGCGGGATTCTTGTGGAGCAGGTAACCCAAGTCTGAAGCGGGTTGATGTGTCGTGGAAATCGTCAGGAGCATTCATTTGCAAGTTTACGTGAATTGACTGGCACATCTGGTCGCTCAGCAGATCTCGGGAAGTCGGCTTATCGGAAATGATGATTGATTCCGCGTGAAGGCCGTACATGCGTCCCCGGGCGTCTAAGTTTCGCGCGTGAAACCAAGAACCAAATTCGCGCGCAGCGCGAACCGCAGTCCATTCCCTTGGTCCGTCGCCAGCCACTCCAAAATCGGCCCCGTACTCGACCGTGGGCTGCCGCGATAATCAGCTTGAGCAAAGACCGGGCGCTTCGCACTGAAGAGCCAACAATCGCGGCGCCGAGTACAACGTTCGAACCAGAAATTCAGCTCCGTTCTCATATCTTTACGTCGCTACTTAACAAATCTTTACACCGCTTGATCAATCTTTATCGCACTCGTCCTCAGCCGCTGTTCGACTGAGATCACCCGATAATGGACAGCTATCCCCGCACGCCGAGCCGCTCGACGCCATCTTCGAACACCTCGGCAAGGATGGCGCCCGTCATCAGGAGGCCGCACATATCTAAAAATCATTGCTGCACAGCATTAAGCATCAGATCCCGCGTCACAGGAGACGTCATGACCCTCGACACAACACAATCACTCAGCCCAGCAAAGCGGCCCGCGAAGACCCTGATCATCTTGGCCTCACTCCACTTCCTCTTCTTCTTCGCCAGCCTGATTGCCATTCCTATCCTCGCTCCGGGGTCGAGAATTCCCAACCCCTTCGACAACAACGCAGAGATGCACACGTTTTTTCAAACTGCATCCGCGGCAATTCGGGTAAGCGACTTCCTGCAACTCGCGTCCGCATTATGTCTCGCCGCTCTCAGCCCTCTTCTCAGCGATGTCTTCGCACAGTCGGATCGGCGAAGTTCCTCATGGCTCACACTCGCCGGAGGCCTTGGCGCCGCGATCATGCTCGCGCTCTCAGCGCTCTTCTCATGGTCGATCGTGTCGCCGGGTGCTACCGATCTCGGCCCCGCCCTCCACTCATTTCAGTTCATTCCTTTTCTGCTCGGCGGACCGGCATGGGCCGGATTCTTCGCCCTCTTTCTCGCAGGAATCTCGATCGGCGCTCACAACCTTTTGCCACGTAGCCTCCAGCGCGCGGGCCTGTTTCTAAGCTTCGTCTCGGCGCTAGCCACACCGGTACTGCTGAGCATCATCTTCGCTCCCTGCCTGCCCATCGCTCGCTTTCTTGGTTTCATCTGGTTGATCGCCGTCTCTATCTACCTCGTGCGCCGCCCCGCGCGAGCATAGTTGTGCGAACCGCCAGTTACTCCCCATCCCCTCAACAAGAGATGCCCCATTCATTCCGCTCAGCCATCAGCCGGAAGTCAGGAAAACCGCATCCCAACCGATAGAGAATCTGTTCTTGACGCCAACATCGATTTCCCCTACGCTGTTAGGTAAATATGCCGGAATCGGTTGGCCAGTTCGAGCAGATCATCCTCACCGCGATCCTGAGTCTTCGTGATGAGGCCTATGGCGTCACCATCCACGAAAAAGCCGCTGAGCTTGCCGAGCCCAAAAAGATCTCGCCGGGCGCCGTTTACGTCACACTTGACCGCCTTGAAGACAAAGGTCTGATTTCGTCGCGGCTTTCCGACCCAACTCCCGAGAGGGGGGGCCGCTCGAAACGCTACTACCGTTTGGAGGCGTTGGGCGAGCAAGCGCTTGAAGAATCTGCTGCTACAGCCAGGCGAGTCTGGGAGGCGGTCGAGGAGATTTGGGGCGGCATTGCTGGTGGCGTGCGGAGGCGCCCGAAATGGAATCCCAGCCGCCCAAAATAGCCGAGCTCTTCGTGTATTGGCTTGTGCCGCCCGCCTGCCGGGAAGAGGTTCTTGGCGATATGCGGGAACGATATCACGGCCCGGCTCAATATCTCGTAGAAGCTGCATCTACGGTTCCCTCCGTCATCTATAGCCGGATTCGGCGTACAACGGACGCGGTCATCGCCCTGATGGAAGCGGTTTCCATATTTACGGCATACGCAATGGCCGCGTGGTGGTTGAATCGTCCGATGCTGATTCGCGAATATGGCTTCGCGCGGCTTGCAATTCCATCCGCAATCTTTCTGGCAGCAATCATCCTCGCCGATGCTTACAGCGACCCCAGAAAGCATTCGCCGCTCAAACCGCTTTTAGGTCCAACAATAGGATTTGCTCTCACCTATGTCCTGGAATTGAATCGCGGATGGGCACTCCCTTTGCCGATTCTGGCCTGGGGAGGCGCATTTAGCGTCCTGATCGTGTCCACAATCCGGCTGGCGTTTCCCCCACTCGCCGAACGGCCCCAGATAGCCAGCATTCCCGCGTTCTGGCAAAAGCTGGAATTATTGCCGCCTTCCTTCAGCCTCAAAGTCATTCTGCTGCCGTGCCTGATCCTTCTGGTGATTATCCTGCACCTGCTGACAACGCTGATAAGCCATTCTTGAACGTGGCTGGACTGCCACCATGCGCCGCATGGAAACCAATGCTGCAGGGTCCTCCATCCTTTTCGCGCACTTGGCGAAAAGGATGGGAACCACAATTGCCATCCCACAGCAACGAGAACCACCTTCGCGCGTAGCGCGAACCGCAGGCTATTCCCTGATCCCTGATCCCTGATCCCTGTCTCTAAGCCACTCCAAAATCGGCCCCCAATATTCCATCGTCGGCCTCCGAAACGGCTCATTGTGCCCCTGCCCTGGAATCACCAGAAACTCCGCGCAATCCCCGCACAACGCATGCAGTTCCTCGCCCAACTCCACGGGGAACATCCGGTCCTTCTCCCCATGCACCACCAGCACCGGCACACGGCAATCCCGCAGCGACTCCTCCGCCTTCCATATCGGAGGCACCAAATGCCCCCACCGCTTCGGCACCAGAAAACTGCAAGCCGCCTCCCGAAAAGACGGAAATCCCGCACAAAGCACCAACCGGTTCGCCGCCATCCGGCCCATCGCAGCTGCCGCAACTCCGGTGCCGAGCGAAAACCCCAGCACCGCCACCGGCTTCCCCTCCGCCAGTTCCTGCAGATGAGCAAACGCCGCTACGGCATCATCCTCAAACTGCGCCGCCCCCACATGCCCCCGGCTGCGTCCATACCCCGAGTAATCAAACACCAGCGAAGCGCACCCATGCGCCGCCAGCAGCCGCTGCACCGGCAGCCACCCATCCACAATCTCACCAATGCCATGGCAGATCAGCAGCACCGTGTCGACTGGTCTCAGCGCTGGCTCCACATAGGCCGCATCCAGCACGCTCGCGTCTGTCGTAATGCGCTGCCGCGAGACCCGAATATCCTTCATCTCCAGCCGCGCCAGACGCCAAGCATGCGCAATCAACCGGTCATGCAGAGTCGTCGCGCGGCTTGCAGCCGTAATCGCTGCGGCAAACGTGAAGCGATCGATCCTCTCCCACTCTCGCCGCTTCTCTGTGCTTCCCTCAATCAACGAATTCCTACCATTCCCCGCGTCGAATCGATCAGCTTCTGCGGGTCATAACCCACGCCCTTCTTGAACACAATCTCCGTCTTCTCGATCGCGCTCACGTCCTTGCCAAGATCACCGTTTATCACTACAAGATCCGCCTGCTTCCCCGCCGCAATCGAACCAATCTCCTTGTCGCGACCCAGGTACTTAGCCCCATTCAGCGTCGCAATCTCAATCGCTTCGGTAGGGCTGAATCCAGCCTCGACCAATAATTCCAGATTACGCTGATCGCCAAACCCGGGCAGCACCGCCCCATATCCCGTCGGATCGCAACCAGCCATCAACACTCCGCCCGCCGCTACAAACGCCCGCTCAAAGGCCATCTCCTTCTTCAGCGCAGGCTCCCACAGCGATTTCCCGGCAGTCGCGGCCACCGCCGCACGCCGCTCCAGCACGCTCGCCCAAGCTTCTGGCATCATCGATTCATGTTCGCGCTCCAGAAAGCGCAACGGTGGTCTGTTCGGCGCAAAACTCTCAAAAATCGCCAGCGTCGACGTAATCGCCACATGATGTTCCACCAGATCGCGGATCACCTTCTGCGCCTCCGGTCCATTCACATCGATCTTGTTGGCAAAGTTCTCGAGACCGGCACGGCCACTCACGCAAACCCCAAGCGTATGCCCCGGCGTAAAGTCCGAATCTTCCACCCACCCATGCTCCAGGTTGTCGATCCCCATCTCCGCAGCCTCGGTAAACGACACCGAGCACAGATGCCCTGTCACCTTGATCCCGCGCGCATGCGCCGCCTCAATCGCCGCCTTCAGCGCCTCCGGCTTCACATACATGTACGCTTTAAATGAAGTAACACCCTGGTCAGCCCAGTAGTTCACCGTCTGCCGCGCATCCGCCGCATCCTTCAGCCGCACCATCTGCGGCGAAAACGTCCCAGGCCCATCCAGATACGGTCCAGTAATATCCAGATCCGGACCCGGCTCCTGCCCCGCATCAATACTTTTCTTCACCTGCAGATCGGTATACGGCTCCATGCTGCCGGTCGTGCGCCCAGTCGTCACCCCACCCGCCAGATACAGCCGCGGAGCCGTCTGCGCCGACTCACCTACAACAAACTCCTGCAAATCATCGTTCTCAGGCTCGGTATAGAACAGATGCTCATGCATCCCCACCAGCCCCGGAATCACCGTCCGCCCATGCAGATCCAGCACCTTCGCACCCGCGGGAATCTGCGCCCCATCCGCCGCCCCCACATACGCAATCTTTTCGTGATCCACCACCACCGTCTGATCCTCTACCGGAGCAGCCCCAGTCCCATCGATCACTTCCACATGCGTCAACGCGACAACAGGCTCTGAAACCGCAATATACGGCGCCAGCGGATCTTTATTCTGTTGTGCAATCAGGGCAATCGGCGAGAACAAAACCAGAGCGGCGGCAAGACGATGAGCAGGCATGCCAGCACCATACACCAGCCACCGCGCCAATCCAAACCAGAGAGCAGCCGCTACTCAAGGCAATCGCCGGGCAAGGTGCAGCATCGTCAAATTGTGCTTGCGAATCCGCCCTCCAGGCCGCGCCTCAATCAGGCGACGCATCTCGCCAAACAGCCACTCCCGCTTCTCCCGCTCCATCAACCGGTGATCCGAAGCCGTCTGCATCAGCGCCACATGCTCCTCCGCGGTAAACTCCTCACTCCACACCCGCCGGATCACATGCACATCCCCAAACAGGCCGCTCCGCTCAATCTCCGCGCGCTGGTCTGCAATCGATTCAGGCAGCGGCGGCGGCCACGAAAGATTGTCCGCGCCGATCGCCCGATATGCCTCCTGAATCTGCTCGAAAAATGGATCGAAACCTGGCGGAAAAGCATGCTCCGTCACCGTAAAAGCAAGCACTCCGCCCGCCTTCAGGCAAGCCGCGGCCTTCTGATAACGCACTGCAGGATCAATCCAGTGCCATGCCGTGATCGCCAATGCCAGATCGAAAGGATAGTCGGTGATCCAGTCTTCAAACCGCGTCTGCACAACGCGCACTCTCGGAAACTCCGCCAGATTCCGTTGAGCCACTTGCGCAAGGTTTGCGCCCATTTCAAGCGCCACAACAGAGCATCCGCGCCGTGCCAGCGGCAGAGTCGATTTGCCAGTGCCGCAGCCGATTTCTAAAATCCGCGCAACTGCAGGATCGAGGCCCGAGGAAGAAAAGAGCGTGTCGTACAGCCAGCCTGGCGGCTCGCGCCGTCCCTGATCATAGAGCTCCGCAATCTCGTCGAAAGTCTGCGCACGTTGCAGGCGCTGCTCAGCTGCGATCCGCATTCTCTCACCGTAGCATCCAGCGTTACGGCGTGTATTCCCGCGCCAGCAGAAACACCGTACCAGGAGCGAGCCGTAAAATCGAATCCGTCGTCGTCAGCCTATCGCTGCAGCTGGGACCTTCGCCGACTCCAATCTGTAACTTCGGAATTCTCAATACAATTCCCGGATGAACGGTATGCGGCATTCCGCCGGGGTTTAGGTTTAGATCCAGATAGTTCATACTCGCCACTGTTTGCCCGACACTTCGTCCGCCTCCTTTCACTTCAGATGGCATTGCATCCATCATGCCCTCAAAGTCCGCCTGCCCGACCGCTCCGATCAACCGCAATCCCAGCGGTCGCTTCGCGTGCCCCTTGCAATCGGCGCTTTCAAATTTAAGTGAAAGTTGGACCTTTCCACTGCTTGACTTTCCCGCCTCCATCACCTTGCCATAGATGAAGTCACCGTCACCCAGCGTGCACTCCGGATCTTTCCATCCATTTACGACCTTCACATAGAATTCTTTTCCCGGCTTCATATGTCCGGCATCCATCAGCAGCGGTACCGAAACCGCCATCGTTGAGTTGACTCCGACTGCGCTGCTGCTTAGTGGCCTGCACGCATCCGCTCCGCTCCCTGCTGACGCCGTCATCGTGCCCTTGTTCTTGCTCCCAAATACATCCGCATTCGGCGCCTCGAGCTTCACCAGCCCGTCGCGATAATCCAGATGCAGCACCATCGAGTGGAGCATGTCAAAACCCAACATTCCGGCCACGTCCATCCCGGTGTTCTGATCAATTGCAGCGGGATCATACTCCAGCACTCCTCCGTCGCTGACCTCGAGATTCGCATAACGAAATGCGAAGCGATCCCGATATATCTGCAGCGTTGACCCTGATGGCGTTTTGGCTGGGTTTGTAAATCCAATTTTGGTTGTCGAGATCCCATGCGCGACCTCAGCCGTCATCGTGCTGAACCTGATTCCCGTGTCCAGCACAAACAACCGCTGCATCTTCTGGTTCAGCATCACCGGCACCAGCAGATACTGCTGTTTGTGGTATACCGGCGTATACCCCGCGAACTCCGGTGCCTCAGCAATTTTCGACCGGTCTCCTGGCAGCAGTTCCGTCTCGCTTGGTAGCGGATCCAGCACCATCTTCTCCGCTGGCTGATTCAGCGTAATCAGGTACTGTGCAAACATATCCGTCCCGATAAATCCCTCTGATCCATCTGGAAATCCCGCCTCTGTCACACCAACTATGCAATCGTGAAATTCCAGCGGGCCAATCTGCACATGGTCCACATGCACCGTACCCTGCGGGTCGCCCGCTTGTGGCTGCAGCCCGTTCTTATCCGCCAGCGCCTTACTGATATACATCCCCGACGATGCTGTATCAATCTGCAGACCCGTAGTCGTCTGCGGAAACTTTACCTCCAGCCGGTATCCTTGAATGTGCATTGGGTCGGACTCAATCCGCTGCAGCGGCAGTACCGCCGATGCCTGCGCCGGCAACACCTTGCATGTCCCCGAATTCTCCGACAATAGCGACATCATGTCGTGCATCCGGTCTTCTGCCTTCTTGCGCGTGTCGGCATCCAGATCTTTCATCGTCGCCAGTCCATCCGCGACTCCCTTGATCTCCTGCGCGGGTTGCACCACACCTAGCCATGCATGCTTGATGTCCGAATCATTTGGATCGATAGAGTAAGCCTTGTCCAGCTCCACCCGCTCCTCGGCATACATCGACTGCATTCTCAAAATGCGGCTTCGAATCAAGTGCTCTCTCGCCCAGCAAGGATCGGCCTTCACGGCCTCATCCAGCGTCTCCATCGCCTTCCATGGCTCACCCCGCCGAACCGCAATTTCCGCCCGTGAAGTCAGTCCCGCAGCCGAATCCGGTTGCGCCGCCAACAGCTTATCTACATGGCTTATCGCCAGCGCCGTCTCCCCCAGCCGTACCTCCGCCGCCACCAGCTTCGACGTCAGCGCTGGATCTCCAGGCTTGGTTGCCAGCTCCTGCGTAAACAGGTCTTCGGCCCGCGAATAATGCGCCTCTTCATAAGCCGTCTCTGCCGGCGACATAGCGTGCTCCGGTACTACCGGACACGACGGTGCCTGCGCCAGGGCAGCGCTCGCGCACATCAGAATTGCCGTTAAAGAAAACGCGGAGGAAACAGCGGAGGAAGATAAACCACAAACACGCATAAGTCAGCTCGGGAACGAAATTCGGGAACGCACGAAGTATACGCTGGTATCGCTACCACGCGCTGCAAGATCGCTCTTGCATTTGCCTTTCTTGTCTGTCATTCCGTAGGGAATCCGCTTCTCCCTAATCTGGTATCAATCGATCACACTCACACCGGCTCCTAACTCACCGGATAAATCAAATACTGCTCCAGCTTCCCATCCGAATACGTATACGTCGTCAGCGACAGCCTCTTCTTCGCATACACAATTGTGAATGCCCGAAACGTCATCCCACCCCGCAGCGACTCACGTCCACCCTCAATCGTGATCGGCTCGCCCAGCGGCCCCAGGCTGTTTTGATAATCCTTCACCGTCTGCGCATCAAAGTAATCGCTGAGATTCGGAGCCAGCAAGCTGCGATCAATCTGCCCCTTCTGCAATCCCCGATAAATCTCCAGCGCCTGCTTAGCCGGTCCACTCAGCGACTCCGGCCCCAGCACCGCATCGGCATCCAGCCGCCCAATCTCACCCGCCCCATTCGCCATGTGATTCGTCAACACCGCTACAGCAATCCCATCATCCGGCAGCATAATATTTTCCGAGACAAACCCCGTCACCTCGCCGCTATGCTCAATCTCCCGATGTCCATTCAGATCCGTCACCTCTACGCCCAGCCCATAATGCGTGCCGCTGCCATCCTTCAGCTTCACCTCGGTGAACATCTCTTTGTAGCTCTCCGGCTTCAGCACCGTCTGGTGAATCAGGCTCTCATCCCACAGCGCCAGGTCGTGCGCCGTCATCGCCAGCTCACCTGCGGCAAACATCCACCCGCGCCCTTCCTTCGGAGCAGCCCGCAACGGCCCCAGCGCCGCGCGAATATACGGCGTCGCATCCGTCGATGTCAGCTTTGTCTCATCCGAATCCCACACCGACCTCATCCCAAGCGGATGAAAGATATGCTCCCCTAGAAAATCCATCAGCTTCTCACCGCTGACCTTCTCCACAATCAGCCCGGCAATCACAAAGTTCGTATTCGAGTACTGCCACTTCGTCCCCGGCTCAAAATCCAGCGGCTTCTTCGCCCACGTATCCAATATCTGCTGCGCCGTCGTCGCCTTCATCATCGGAGTCATCAGGTAGTCTTCCGGCCAGTAGTCCTGATACCCCGACGTATGGCTCAATATCTGCCGGATCGTCACCTCATCCCCGCGCGTCAGCCCCGGCACATACTTCCCTACCGCATCATCCAGCGATAACTTCCCCTGCTCCTGCAGCAACAAAATCGCCGCAGCCGTAAACTGCTTCGACACCGACCCGATCGAGTACCGCATCTCCGGCGTCGCCGCCTTATCTGGAGCAATATGCGCCAGCCCATACGCATGCGTGTAAACAAGCTTCCCGCCCTCGACCACCGACACCGACACCGAAGGCACGCCACGCATCTCCATCACCTGCGCCGCAATCCGATCCACACGCCCCTTCAGCTCCGGCGTAATCGTATCGACTGCATCCTGAGCCACCACTGCCTGGCACAGCACAACCGTCAACACCCCCGCAGCTAACGGCACAAGACAAGAACCTTTCATCTCTGCAGACCCTCCAGACAACTCACTCTACCAGCCGCGTCATTAAGTGCGATCAACGATCCAGACAAACCCGTCGAAGACAAACTCATCGAAATGGTGTGCCGGGGATTTATCCCCGGCACAAAACCAACGCCATACTCAGGGCTTCAGCCCCTGAGGTGAGTTTTTGATATTTGCAAGCACTCCGAACCTGCGCCCAAAATAGCCCCGGCTTTGACCCCATCGAATGCAAAGCGGTCGCTTCGCGCAACTGCCGCCGTCCGCGCCTCTATCGTAGAAATATTCCCTATGCCCGCAACCCATCAGTTCACCGTCCGCGGTCAGATCCAAATCAACGCCCCCATCGATCGCTGCTTCCAGCTCTCCACCTGTGTCGAGTTGGTTCAGCGCGAGCTTCACATGAAGCCCATCCGCGGTCGCACCACGGGCTTCGTGCAAAGCGGTGACACGATCCTATGGCGCGGCTGGAAATTCGGATTCCCCCAATATCACGAGAGCATCATAGAAGCCCTCAAACCCAATAGCTTCTTGCGCGACCGCATGCTCTCCGGCCGCTTCGCCATCTTCGAACACGACCATCGCTTCGAATCCCAGCCCGACAACCAAACTCTGCTTCAGGATGAAATCCGCTTCTCCTTGCCCTGGGGATCAGCGGGCTACGCCGCAGGCAAGCGCATCCTCACACCCTACATCCATGACGTCCTGCATCGCCGCTTTCAGATGCTCAAAACCATCGCGGAAAGCGAAGAATGGCGCCGGTATCTACCCGGCGCCGTTCCCATCTCTGAAACCTCCACTCAGAAATAAATCTTCGCCCCAAGCTGCATCTGCCGCGGCGAGTTCGACGTATACCCGATCACACCAAAATTAGGGTCATCCACCGCAGTATCCGGCGTTCCAAACACCGGATGGTTCAGAGCATTCTGCGCCTCAAGCCTCAGCTCCAGCCGCATGCCCTCGTGAATCGCCGAGAGCGCAAACTCCTTCTCCACGCTGGCGCTTGTGTTAAATGCAGTGGGAGTACGAATCGCCCCAACAGCACGCTCCACATTGCCCAACGTATACGGCACAGGTCTCACAACCGACCCCGGGTTCGCAATGTATCCGTTGATCCAATCCGAGTCCTTACCCCCGGCCCTCTGCGGCGTTTCAACCCAGTTCGGGCGCTGCCCTCCATACGTCGGCAGCGAGACGCCGTCATACATCGAGAAAGCCAGCGGCCGTCCCTCGGAGACACGCCACACGCCGTTCGTCTTCCAGCCGCCAATCACCACATCGGCCCACTTAGGCATATCGTGGCCTAGCATCTTACCGCGCCCGATTGGCAGATCGTACGTGTAGCTCAACTGGAACACCTGGGGAATATCGAACGTCGAAAGGCTATGCTCCAGCCACGGTTTGTTCGGATCCTGCAAACTCGTAAAGCTGCCCAGCCATGTCGTGTTGTCATCCGGAGCAGATGCGTCGTCGATCGACTTCGACCACGTATACGTCGCCAGAAACTGCAGCCCATTCGAGTAGCGCTTCTCCACCACGGCCTGCATCCCGTGATAGATCGAGTTCGCTATCGGCCACGCTTCCGTCGAAACCCCGCCCGGAAACTGCGGATACGGTATCTCCAGCGTGTATTCCTGCACCTGCGGTGAAGAGAGCGTGCTCGTCGGGTCCGTAATGATGCCGTAGAACGGATTATTCACATAGTTGGTCAGGTTATTGATCTGGTCCGAGTTGTAGCTTTCAATCTGCGGCCCAAGATGATTGATGTAGTTTGCGCCCGAGAAGTAGAGATGCGTGCCCTTCTTGCCAATGTAAGTCAGGCTGAAGAGTATGTTCGATGGCCACTGCTGTTCAAATCCAAAGCTCCAGCTCTGCTCATACGGCGTATCGGTCATCGAGCGCAGCGGCCCCGTCGCGCCTTGGCCCACATCGTTCATCACTCCCAGGGTATTGCCCGGCGGCTGAATCAGCCCATTCGGATACGGATTGCTCAGATGCAGATACGGCGTAGCACCATCGTTGTTGTACGTCGGAATCATATTGGTGTACTGGTTAAATCCCTGCGCGCCATACGGAGCCACACCCGTCGCACCCGCACGCGACTGCGAATAGTAAATGCCATACCCGCCGCGCACCACCATCTTCGGCGTCAGCAGATAAGCAAAGCCAAAGCGCGGCTGAATATCGCGCCAGTCTGTGTTCACAATGTGTCGGTTACCCGAGCTTGCAAAGACCTCGCCGCCCTTCAGCGTCAGCCCGGGCACCTGAAGCGGCAGCGTCGCATTCGGATCGAACCAGTTCTGCCGATTATGACGATCCGTGCGCGGATCAGAAATGTCATACCGCAGCCCAATATTCACGGTCAGTCTGCGAGTCGCCTTCCAGTTTTCCTGCGCATACCACGCATATTGGCGGTCCTCGGTAGCAGGTTGATCCTGAATCTCGTAATAGCTCACATTCGATACACTCGTCTGCCCCATCATGAAGCTGGCCATGCCGTCGCCGCCGCAATCTCCGAAGTCATACGGGCAGCCTTCCGATCCCGTCCGGTCAAAGTTGAAGATGCCGTTGGGCGCATTCGTTTGGATGTAGTTCATCTGGTGCTGGCGGCCTTCAAATCCAATCTTCAGATCGTGCGGCCCGATCACCTTGTCGATAGCCACCGTGATCTGCCCCGTATCCTGCCCCTGCTTGTAGTTGCCATACGGATCGCCGCCGATGCTCGTGTAACCCGCCGAAAAGTAAGAGCCCTGATCGATAAAGATCGCCGGCACGCCAGGAAATCCATTCGAATTCAGATACTCCGGAAAACCCAAAGTCTTCAGCGGATCGGTCACGCCTCCATCGCCGTTGTACGCGCTGATCCGCTCCATGCCGCGCGTGAAGCCAAAGATGCTCGTCAACTGCAGCGTCGGACTGAAGGTATGCACATCGTTGAGAGTGAATAGATGCGAACCTGACTTGTTCGGCCCACCCGCGCAAGGATCCGCAAAATTACCGAAGCAGTTATAAGCCACCGTGCTCGTCCACTGCTGCGAATACTTGCCGCTCAACAGGTTCTTCTTGTTCACCTGATAGTCGATCTTCACGTCGAACTGGTCATTCGGCGTAGACGTGGCGCCCGAGCCGATCCAGTTTCGATAGATCGACTCGCCCGGCACATTCGTCTGCGGCTCTGGGAAAAGATTCATCAGCGTCTTCGCCACTGGATCGATCAGATTCCCCGGTCCAGCCGCCAGCTGATACGGCGTGCCCTGCAGATTCGGATTCCCCGGGCTCGAGTAGGCCCCGATGTTGTTGTACGGAATGAACGCACTGCGCACCGCGCCCGCACCATTGTCATTGTTGACATAAACGCCGCTATACGGATCCCATATCTGCCCCGCGGCAACGGAACAGAGCCCCGTGTCGTCAAACGTTCCGCCATTCGCTGCACACACCTCGCCAAAGTCACCGTTCGTGCGCTCGGCATCCGATGGCACACCTGCCTGATAAGTAGCAGCAGAGCTCTGGCGTGTGCCGTCATAGTCAAAGAAAAAGAATGCATGATTGCGCCAGATCGGCCCGCCAACTGTCCCCCCGAAGTTATGCCGGTGCACCGGCGGCAGCGGAATCCCAGCCGCATCGTTAAACCAGTTGTTCGCATCCGTGATCGTGTTGCGCGCAAACTCATACAGGCTGCCATGAATATCGTTGGTCCCCGAGCGCGTAACCATGTTCACCACCGAAGCGCCCGAAAAACCATACTCCGCGCTGAAGTTCGACTGCTCCACGCGCAACTCGTCCACTGCCTCCGGTGAAGGCGTATACGTCACCTGCGTCACGCCACCATTCGGCTCAAAGTTTGTAATCGTCGCGCCATCCATCAGCACATCGGCCGTCGAATTGCGGCTGCCATTCGATACAAAGTTCGTCCCGGTGCAGCCCGTTGGGCACTGATCGTCCGCCTCCGTCACGCCCGGAGTCAGCGCCGTCAGATCCAGCACATACCGGTCAATCAGCGGCAGATCGTTGATGAACTTCCGGTTCACCACCAGCCCCGTCGTTGCATCCTCCACATCCAGATGCTGCTCCTGCGCCGTCACCTCCACTGAGTGCGACGCTCCCGCAATCTTCAAGTGCAGATTCGCCGTCGGATTCTCGCTCACATCCACGCGCACACCCGTGCGCTCCGTCTTCTCAAATCCCGTCATCTCAGCCGTCACGGTATAAAGCCCAGGCTGCACCGCCCGGAACAGATACCGTCCCGACTCATCCGACTTTGTCTCAAATTTGAAGCCTTTTTCCTGATCCGTCAGCGTAACTTTAGCGCCTGGAATAACTGCGCCCGAAGGATCGCTAAGAACGCCACTCACAGTTCCGAAGTAGCCTTGTCCCGTCGCAACCACACCAGCCAGAATCAGGAAGAGTAAGAGAGAGGAAACTGCCTGCAGCCTGACAAACAAAGAAGAACGCATGAGGTCTCCATTCGACGCATCGCAGCAAGATAGGGGCCTAATACTTTCGGCTAAAGCAAGACACTGCCGAACTCATCCCCGGATTGAACGGCAGTATACAACCAGTGCGATTGAATCGAGCCAGTAAATAATTCGCGTCTTATCTAATGTTTAGGAGCCCGCACACTTTGTTATGCACTCAATCTGAGAGTTAGACCCTCGCAGCTACCCTGTGCATCTCACGCCAATCATTCGGCGGCATGCCTTCCCATCCTCGAAACGCGCGTCCAAACGAGTTCGGATCTTCAAACCCCAGCAGATACGCCGCCTCATTCAACTCCAGCACCGAATTGCTCAGGTAATACCGCGCCATCTGATGCCGCGCTTCATCCATCACCCGCTGAAAGCTGTAACCCGCCTCCTGCAGCCGTCTCTGCAGTGTCCGCGAGCTCATATGCAGCGCCTGCGCAATCGTGTCGATCGATGGCCGATGCCCCGTCAACCTGTCCTGGATCGCTCGCCGCACCAGTTCCACAAAGCTGTCTTCTGTCGCATGCAGCTTCATCTGAGCATCAAACTGCGGAGCCAGCATATCCAGCAGCTCCGCATTCCGCGTCACAAACGGAGCCGTCGCATCCGCCGCGCGAAACACAATCGCATTACGCCCGCTTCCGCATCGCACTTCACAACCAAAGTGCCGCTCCATCGCACGCATCTGCGGCCGTTGCGCCACATATTCCACGCGCAACGGAGTCACCTTGCGTCCCGTCCCATGCTGCGCAATCGTCTGCATCCACGCAAAACAATAGTCCAGCATCACCTGCGGCTCAGCCTCCACACTCAGCAGCCAGCGAAACGACACACTGAACTCCTCATCGTCGAGTTCATGTGGCATCTCTTCCGGCGCCGTCAGCTTCTTGAACCGCGCCATATGCTTCACCGCCGCCACAAAGTTCTCTGTCGAGAGTGCCGCAATCCCCATCGGATGAAACCGCTCCCTCCGCGCCTCCACACCCAGCTTCAATCCAATCAGCGCATCGGCGCTCACCGCGCCAATCGCATGCCATAGCGCAAACAGTTCATTCGTTGAAACCAGCACTCGCGTCTGCTCAAAGAGATCTTGCGGCAGCCCAGCCTTGCGCAGTACCGCAGGTACCGAAACTCCGAGTTCCTCCAGCTTCAGTGCCAGCCGCCCCGCCACACGAAAATGCCTGCCCATTCCACGCTCCTCTATCGACCTAAGCGTATCGGATCAAGCACTCGCATGCCACGCATAACACGCCAATCTACACGCAAATCCCGCCACGGAATCGGCGCGTCAGCAAGCTACGACTTTCCCGCATAATCCCCGTATTCCCAGTCATACGGCACACCGGCATCGCCAAGTATGAATCGCACCAGATCGGCAAAACCCGCCTCCGACCGCACATCATTCGACAGAATCAACGCACAACGCTGACTCTTTTCAACACACACCATCGTGTTCGCCGTCTGCCCGTCATGGCCGCCCTTGTAATACCCATGCCCCTGCGGCCCGTCGAACACCACTACACCCAGTCCCGCGGCCAGATCCTTCCGCTGCTCACTTACCGGCAAATCAGGCTGAAACAGCGGAAACTGATGCGCCGTTGGAATATGCAGCGAAGGCTTCGTCATCTCGGCACGCGACGCAGGCGTCAATCCATCTCCCCGCACCAGTGCTGCCGTAAACTTCGACATATCCGAAATCGTAGTGTTCATCGATCCCGCTACGCGCACCTTGCTTCGCTTCGAATGCGACTGCGGCTCGCCCTTGTCATTCCAACCGTCCGCCTCATTGCTGTCCTTCCCTTCCTGCCATGTCAGGCTCGTCCGGGTCATCCCCAGCCGCGCAAAGTTCGCATGAGTCAGATCGCCAACATCCAGTCCCAGTCCCTGATCCTTCCGCCCATGTTCAATCACAAACTGCAGCAGAATCATGCCCTCGCCCGAATAGCTGAAACGCGTCCCCGGATCGAAGTGAATACGCAATTTCTGCTCCGGCTCAAGGAAATAAAAATTGCTGAATCCCGTCGAGTGCGTCAGGCACATACGCGGCGTAATCTTCTTCCATCGCGGATCATCCGCCAGATCCTTGTACGGTCCATATTTGTCCGGATACGCCGGATCAGGCCCATAACTCGGCAATGGCTTGTCCAGATCATCCGCAATCGGCGTATCGAGCTTGATCTTTCCCTCGTCCACCAGCCGCATCACCGTATACGCAAAGACCGTCTTCGTCAGCGACGCGCCATACATCACCGTATCCGTCTGTAGTGGATCGCCTTTCGCATTGCGCACCCCATAAGCATGCACATACGCAACCTTGCCATGGTCAATCACCGCCACAGCCATGCCCTTTGCGCCCGTCTGCGCCATGACGCCGCCAACCTTCGCATCAATGGCCGCCCCGTCGGGAGTCGTCTGCGCCATCAGGCATGGACCGAAACAAAACGCAACAAGAAGAAAAGCTCGTCTGAGCATATTCACTATCTAACCTCTGCTAAGTTGATGAATGCCATTCGTCCTCCAGCATACTTGCCCTGCGCCAAACAACGGCGTGTTTCGCAGCAAGATTGACGTGTTTTGCATGGCAAGCTTTCGATAGCTTCGCTAACGTCAAGACATAGGCATCCGCGCCGCGGTACGCACTAGCGCTAACGCCGCGGACCCTCATAGCGTTAAGGAGCAATCATGCAAAAGCGCACCCTCGGCAAGAATCTCGAAGTCTCCGCCCTCGGCTACGGCTGCATGGGCCTCAGCTTCGGCTTCGGACCAGCCACCGAAAAATCCCAGGCCATCTCTCTCATCCGCGCCGCCTTCGACCGCGGCGTCACCTTCTTCGACACCGCTGAAGCCTACGGCCCTTACCTTAACGAAGAAATCGTCGGCGAAGCTCTCGAGCCCATCCGCGACAAGGTCGTCATCGCCACCAAGTTTGGCTTCAAATACGAAAACGGCAAGATCATCGGCGCCAACAGCCGCCCCGAGCGCATCCGCGAACACACGGAAGCCGCACTCAAGCGTCTCCGCACCGATCGCATCGACCTGCTCTATCAGCACCGCGTCGACCCAGAAGTCCCCATCGAAGACGTCGCCGGCACAGTCAAAGAACTCATCGCCGAGGGCAAAGTTAAGCACTTCGGCCTCTCTGAAGCCGGCGTCCAGGTCATCCGCCGCGCCCACGCCGTGCAGCCCGTCACCGCCCTGCAAAGTGAATACTCTCTCTGGTGGCGCGAGCCAGAAGAAGCCATCCTGCCCACCCTCGAAGAGCTCGGCATCGGCTTCGTCCCCTTCAGCCCGCTCGGCAAAGGCTTTCTCACCGGGGCCATCAATGCCGACACTACCTTCAGCGCCAACGACTTCCGTAACCAGGTCCCGCGCTTCAGTGAAGAAAACCGCAAAGCCAACCAGGCCCTCGTCGACACACTAGGCTCAATCGCCGACCAGAAACAGGCCACCCGCGCCCAGATCGCCCTCGCCTGGCTCCTCGCGCAAAAGCCCTGGATCGTCCCCATCCCCGGTACCACCAAGCTCCATCGCCTGGAAGAAAACCTAGGAGGCGCCAGCATCACACTTACCGCCGAAGACCTGAAACAAATCGAAGCCGCCCTGGCCCAAATCAAAATCGTCGGCGAACGCTACCCCGAACAAATGCAAAAACTCGTCAACCGCTAACCAACGCTTCAAGTCAAAAAGCCGGTATTACCACCAACCCTTGTCATCCTGAGTACAGCGAAGGATCTACCGTTGCCTTTGCTGTTGCTCTTGCTCTTCTGTCATCCCCGAAGGGGATCTGCTTCTCTATGAACAGGCATCAAAACTCCATCGACATGCCTTGACAGTTGCCGTTGCACTTGCCGTTGCCTTTGCCTTTGCCGTTGCACTTGCCTTTGCACTTAGGTAGGCCGGGGATTCATCCCCGGCATTAAACCAAAGCCACTAAACGGGGCTTTAGCCCCTGAGGCGAGCTTCCACCTTGTCTCTAACCCACAATCCACAATCGCACCAAACCAAACACCAGACTCAACCCCACAATACCCATCGCACCCACACGAAACCCTTGCAGCAACACAAACGACACCGCAACCCACACCGCCGCCAGCACATCAAGATTCGCGAACGCGACACCTTCCGCAGAGAACAACGCGCCACGCGCCAGAAACAACACCAGCGTCAGCATTGCTGCCACCACCACTGCCGTAATCAGCCGCAGCACACCCTGCACGCTTTTGTTCCCATGCGTTCGCTCTATCACCGGAGCCCCCGCAAAGACAAACACAAAGCACGGCAAAAACGTATAGAAAACCGTGACGAACAACGCAGCGACGGCGGGCATCATCGCTCCATGAAAGTAGTTGTACGCCGCCATAAATCCGATGTAAGCCACCACAATAATCAGCGGCCCCGGCGTCGTCTCCGCCAGTGAAAATCCATCCAGCATCTGCGCGCCAGTCACCCAGTGATAGTGCGTCACCACCTCATGCGCCACATACGGCAACACTGTGTATGAGCCTCCAATCGTGACAAACGCCGTCCTCGTAAAAAACGTCGAGAGCCGCCACCAGAACGAAAAATCGCGGCTGTTCCACAAAAACCCAATCAGCGGAATAACCCAGAGCGCGCACCCAACGGCAGTCACACGCAAAACCCCACGCAGCAGAGGCTTCCAGATGCGCAAGCCATCCTTAGCCACGCCGCTTTGCTCTTCATCCGCACCAAGCAATCCCGGAGCAACCCGCGCCAGCAGCACGCCAATCGCAATCGCCGCCAGCATCACCAGCGGCAACGACACATGAAGCAAAGTAAACGCGACAAATGCGCATCCAGCCACAATCCACTGCAGCCTCATAAGCAGCGTACGCCGCGCCACACGCAACAGCGCCACCGTCACCAGCGCAACGATGGCGGATCTAAGGCCATAAATCATCGCCGTAATCCAGCGCACGCTCCCATACCGCACATAGACCACGCTCAGCGCCAGCAGCACCGCGGTCGAAGGCAACACAAACAGCGTTCCCGCCGCTACTCCGCCTTTCACTCCATGCAGCTTCCGTCCAATATAGATCGCAAGCTGAGTCGCCTCCGGACCCGGCAGCATCATGCAGTGACTTAGCGCATGCAAAAACTCCGGCTCGCCAATCCAGCGCTTCCTGACCACCAGTTCGTCATGCATGATCGCGATATGCGCCGCGGTACCGCCAAAGCTGATCCATCCCAGCTTCCACCAGAACCGCAGCGCCTCACCAAAGGCCGGAGCCACAGTCTCATCTTGCAAAGCAGCAGGCAAAATCTTCTGTAACTCCTAAAGACATTATAACGTCATATTGTCGAAATTGAACTTCTGATACACCAGAAAGCGAAGCGTCCTGACATGAACACATACAGCCCATCGACAACCCGCAAAGACGGCCCCCATCGTTACGCCGCGCAATACTCCCTACTGCCCCTCCGTCTGCTCGTAGGCTATGGCTTCCTCGCCCACGGCCTCGCCAAATGGTCCAAAGGCCCAGCAGCCTTCGCCAACATCCTCCACGCCGCCGGAGTTCCCGCTGCACACCTCATGTCCTGGCTCACCATCGGCACCGAAATTCTCGGCGGCCTCTGCATTCTGCTCGGCGCATTCGTTTCACTCGTCAGCATCCCCGCCATCATCCTGCTCGCAGTCGCCATCGTCACCGTGCATCTTCCCTACGGCTTCAGCTCCATCAAGCTCACAGGCATCGTCAATGGTCGCGCACAATTCGGCCCTCCCGGCTACGAATGCGACCTGCTCTACATCGTTTGCTTCCTCGCGCTCGCTCTCAGCGCTCCCACTCCATGGTCATTCGACTCTTATCACGCCTTAAGACGGCGTCGCGTCGAATGACCCGGTTCCGTCTTCGCCCCGCGTATCAATCGCGTCACAAACCGGATCAGGTCTCCTCGATACGAAAGCATCTCGTAATCGATCGGCCTGCCGTCCGTAGTGAACGTCGTCCGCTCAATCCGCAAGATCGGCGCGTTCTCCTCGATCGACAGCGCCTCTGCCACATGAGCCGAAGCCGCCGAAGCCTCGAGCTTATACTCCGCCTCCGTCAGCGGAACGCCGTACTTCTCCTCCAGCAGCGTAAAGATCGGCTTCACTCGCAGATCATTTCGCACAATCTGCCTCCCAATCGCCAGCGGCAGATACGTCTCATCCAATGACATCGGCACCGAATCCGCCAGCCGCACGCGCTCAATCCGCACCACGCGCGTGCCCTTGCTGATCCCCAACTGCCGCGCCACCGTAGCATTCGCAGCCACCTCGTCGCGACTCAACACTTTCGCCGAAGCCTTCCGGCCATGCACCATCATGTCTTCCACAAAACCGGTGAGCTTCGTGAGCTCCTGCGAAATCCGCGGAGCCAGCACAAACGTCCCTCGCCCCCGCTGAATCTCCACCACCCCGCGCTGCACCAGATTCTGAATCGCCCGCCGCACCGTAATCCGGCTCACCCCAAACCGCGTCAGCAATTCATCTTCGCTCGGCAGCCGGTCACCGGGCCGCAGCTCTCCTGTGGCAATCTCCGCAGCCAGCACTTCCTCAACCTTCTCGTAAAGCAGCGCCTCACTCATGAGGACAATATAACGTCCTGTCCTCCAGCCGCTCGAATCCGTCTCACAATCCCCATCACCCATGAGCTACCCTGTACAAGGCAGCATCACCGCAAAGCAGGAGACGAAAGCAAATGGACAAGCTGGTCAAGGGATACTCGAAATTCCAGAAAGACGTCTTCCCCGCCAAACGTGAGCAATTCCATCTCCTCGCCGAGTCGCAGGCCCCTGAATACCTCTTCATCACCTGCTCCGACTCACGCATCGTCCCCGACCTGATCTTCCAGACTGGCCCCGGCGATCTCTTCCTCTCCCGCTGCATCGGCAACGTCGTCCCCGTTACAGGCGCTGACATGGACGGTGTCACCTCAACCATCGAGTACGCCGTCGAAGTCCTCAAAGTCCGCCACGTCGTCCTCTGCGGACACTCCGACTGCGGCGCGCTCAAAGCCGCCCTCCATCGCAAGGGCCTCGAAAAACTCCCAAAAGCTAGCCGTTGGCTCAATCACGTTGAGGCCGCCTTCAGCCATCGTCAACCCCTCCGTCCGGAAGACGGCGACCAGGCCGAGCTCTGCTCCATCATTCGTGGAAACGTCGTAGCCCAGCTCGCCAACCTGCGCGCCCAGCCTTCAGTGGCCAGCGCCCTCGCTCATCACTCCATCGAAGTTCACGGCTGGTACTACGACATCCTCTCCGGCCGCGTCGAGCGCTACGACGAACAGCAGCGCACCTTCGTGCCCCTTCTGCCTGCCTGAGCGGTACTGCACACACAATCTCCGGCGAACTATCCCTATGGTTCGTCGCGACTACTCGTGTTACAGCGAGTTATTTCGCACACGAAGACACGCAATCCCGCCGAAACTTTCCGTTGACTTTCCTGTAAACCATTCTTAACTTAAGCTATCCGTCTCGTTCCCTGGGCAGCTCAGGTGTTTTCCAACCTGAAAACAAAACACATACATGGCCTCATGAAAGGGATCAAACGATGCAATGTACTCTTGATCGTCAATTGCTCAGCCGGTTTCGCACACAAAGCCATCCCACTCTGACAACTCCGCTTCGCCTGCTCTGCGTCATCGCCCTCCTAATTCCCGTTCTCTTCTCGCCCCAGCTCTACGGACAAGCCACAGGCAGCTTCTCCGGTAACACAACCGATAAATCCGGCTCTGCCGTCCCCGACGCTTCCGTCACCGTCACTTCGCAGGAGACCGGACAAATCCGCTCCGTCAAAACCGACAGCTCCGGGCACTATCTAGTACCATTGCTGCCCGTCGGCACCTACACTGTGCATGTCGACGCCACCGGCTTCCAGAGCGCCGAAACCCGTGATCTCCGTCTCCAGGTCGACGAAGCCCGTGAGCTCAACTTCTCCCTCACTCCCGCCACCGTCGTCACCACCGTCAGCGTCTCCAGCGATGCCGTAGCCGTCGAGACCGCCAATCCCTCACTCGGTCAGGTCATCACCTCACAGCAGGTCTCGCAGCTCCCGTTGAACGGCCGCGACTTCGTTCAACTCGCCACCCTCACTGCCGGCGCCACCGCCGAAACCAACCCCGGCAGCTTTTTCACTTCCGGCAGTGACAGCGAAGTAGCTACGCGCGGCTCCTTCTCGCTCTCCGTTGGCGGTTCCCGCCCCAACAGCACAGACTGGCTCCTCGACGGCGTCGACAATAACGAGCTCACCGCCGGAGGCATCGGCGTCTTCTCCTCCATCGACGACATCCAGGAATTCAAAGTCCTCACCTACACCTACTCTGCTGAATTCGGTACCCGCGCCGGCCCCACCGTCCTCGTCACCACCAAATCCGGCACCAACGACTTCCACGGCTCCCTCTTCGAATTCGTCCGCAACACCGACCTCGACTCCAAAAGCTACTTCGCCAACTCGGTCGAAAAATTCAACCTCAACCAGTTCGGCGGCGCCATCGGCGGTCCGCTCCGCAAAAACAAGACCTTCTGGTTCGTCGACGGCGAGCAGAAGGACCAGTTGCACGCGCAGGCGTTTACCGGTCTTGTGCCTTCCGTTGCTATGCGTGGAGGCGACTTCACCAACGGTCCCACCGGAACCCCAGTTCTCGACGTCAACGGAAACGTTGTGCCCTATCCCATCGCCAATCCCAACATGGCCGGCGCATCGACCGATCCAAATGCCCCCAGCAATATCTATTTCCAGTGCGACAGTCAGGGAAATCCACTCCCCGCCACCAATGGCGTTCAGCCGCATGGCGTCGCCTGCGACAAAATTCCTACCGGGCTGATGAACAGCATCGGTCAGGGAATGATGGCCTACTATCCCACGCCCAACGCCAATTTCGGCGTGCCCAATGCCTCCTACAACTACACGGCTGAACCCGTCCGCAGCCTCTTCGAAACCAAATTTGACGGCCGCGTCGATCACAACTTCTCCGCTGCCGACACCGCCTTCGCCCGCTTCAGCTACGACCAGGCCTACTCATACGTGCCCGGCGGCGCACCCGCGCCATACCTCGCCGAAGGCAACGCCTTTGGCAGCAATGAGCGCATCTGGAACCACGCCCGCAACATCGCCATCGGCGAGAGCCACGTCTTCTCCGCCAACATGCTCAACCAGTTCAGCTTCGGCTACGACCGCATCTTCGACTACATCCGCTCGCAGGACAACGGCACCTGCGCCTCCGCCGCACTAGGCATTCCCAACGCCAACCTGGGCTGCCCCGCCGGCTCAACCACCTGCACTCCCGGCTCCTACAGTTGCGGCTTGGTTTCCACCATCGTCGCCGGCGGCTACTGGGCGCTTGGCGATCGCGGCTACTCACCCTTCCAGGGCGGCACCAACATTTTCTCCGCAAAAGACACCCTCGACCTCATCCGCGGCAAGCACGACATTCGGATCGGCTTCGATTTCCGGGGCAATCAAATGAACGTCGGTACAGAAGCATTTCAAGACGGCTTCTGGATCATCGGCAACGACGGCAACCAGAGCGGCTACACCTGTCCCACCGGCACTACAGGCTGCAACAGCGTACCTGGCAATCCCGAGGCCGACTTGTTGCTCGGCATCACTGGTCTCGCCATCCACGATCAAAGTTTCAATGGCGCGGTAACCGGCCGCCGCTGGAAGATCTACCGGCCATTCGTGCAGGATGACTGGCGCGTGACTCCTTCCCTTGTGCTCAATCTCGGCTTCGCCTGGGATATGACCACCCCCATGACCGAAGAGGCCGGAAGACTCGCTAACTACATCCCCACCACCAACCAGCTACTCGTTGCCAATCAGAACGGCGTAAACGCCTCCGCCGGCGTCAAGATGGATTGGACCGCCGTTGAGCCGCGCGTCGGCCTCACCTGGAAAGTGTTGGGCAGCGAAAAAACCGTGCTTCGCCTCGGCTTCGGCCTCTTCAACGATTCGGCATGGAGCCAGGGCGCAAACGGTCTCTGGCAAAATCCTCCCTTCCTCGCCGAGTCCGACAATTTCGCCCCCACCAGCCTTTCCGCCGGATTCCAGGCCATTCCAACAGCCCCAACGCTCGATACCTTCACCGGCTCCCTCTACTACCAGCCCACCGACTTCAAAATGGGCCGTGTCCGCCAGTACAACGCCAATATCGAGCGCCAGCTTCCGGCTGGACTCGTGCTCACGGCTGGCTATGCCGGTTCCACTGGCAGCCACATCCTGGTAATCGGCAACAACCTCTACACCTTTGGCCCCTCCGGCTGCGGGACCATCTCCGGATACACACTCGGCTGCAACGCCGACGGCTCATCCTATGCGCCATCGTTCAACCCGCCCAATGGAAACGCAGTCTTCCTCTTCGGCGACGTAGGCAAAACCCACTACAACTCCCTGCAGATCAAAGCCGAGACCAAAACCCCGAAGCACGGCCTCTACGCTCTGATCGCCTACACCTATTCCAGGACCTACGACAACGGCCTCTCCGACGGCCTCGGCTCCCTGCTAAGCGCCCCGTACTTCCCTCTTCCCAACTGGGAAAACCTCGACTGGTCCCTCTCGCAGATCAACCTCGACAACAGCTTCACCGCCAGCGTCATCTATGACCTGCCCTTCGGCAAAGGCAAAGCGATTGGCAATGACTGGAACCCTCTAACGAACGCCATGATCGGCAACTGGCAGGTCACGCTCATCGAACACATCTCCTCCGGCTTCCCCGTTCCCCTCATCGACAGCAACAACCAATCCGGCGTCTACTTCCAGAACGGAGGCAACGGCAACAACTGGAACCGTCCCAACCAGGCCACCGGCTGCAGCGTCTACAACGCCAGCCACAGCCAACTCCAATGGATCAACGCCTCCTGCTTCTCCGCGCCCCCAGTCGGTGAACTGGGCGACGCAGCCCGCGTCCCCGTCGTCGGCCCCGACTTCGTCAACTCCGACTTCTCCGTCATCAAGCAATTCGCACTGCCTTGGCGTGAAGGCATGGGCCTCAACTTCCGCGCCGAATTCTTCAACCTCTTCAATCATCCGCAATTCGGCATGCCCATCAACGACGTAAGCGCCGCTGGCTTCGGCTCCGTAAACTCCACCGTCAACAACCCCCGCCTAGTCCAGCTAGCCCTCAAGCTCTCTTTCTAAAAGCATTCTCTAAATTGGCGTAGACCTATACCCATTCAGAGAATGCTTTAGGATTTTGCTGTAAGGGACATTGGTTTTCCGTAATCGGCGAATGCATCCCACTCAACCTGCGCCAAAGGCGCGGCGCTATCTCAACCCAGGGCAACGCCCTGGGTTGAAGGATCGCAATAAACCGAAAGGGCTGAAAACCTGCTCTATCCTCTGATAAATTGATGCACCGCTTCCATCCATCCCGCCCAGAATGGCTCTATCAACTACAAACCAACCAGTTGACAGACCAGTTGATTCGTCATCAAAATAGAAATTAGAGGCAAAACCATGCCAACTGAAATAGGCTCCTTCATGGCCAAGACCAAATTCTCCGAGATTCTGCGCAAAGTCGAGCATGGAGAACGGTTTACCATCACTCACCGCGGCCGGGCCGTCGCCCGGCTTGAACCTGTCGAAGAAGTCCGTATCTCCGAAGAAGAGCGTGCCGCCGCGCTCGAACGCCTGCGCAATCCCACGATTCCCGGCGTACCTACCGACACCCTGCTTGAGTGGATTCGAGAGGGCCGTAAGTGAGATTGATTCTCGACGCGTCCGTAGTTGCGAGTTGGCTTTTAAGGCGTACGGAGGCAACCGAAGCTGGGATAGCTTTAGACGCGCTGGAATGGGTCCAGAAACACGGCGCGAGGGTGCCTGCCATCTTCTATCCAGAGTTCACAAACGCGTTGCTCACGGCGGAGCGTCAAGGGCTTTCAACGCTCGTATCGAGCACAAGGTTTCTGGCCGATGTAGCTACTTTGGATATCAACCTGGATTCGGCTGATCCAGAGGCCATCGCAAAGAAAGCCTTGGAACTCGGGCGCACCTTCCACCTGACAACCTACGACGCCACCTACCTTGAACTAGCCCTCCGCACCAGCTCCCAGCTAGCCACCTTCGACCAAAAACTAGCCTCCGCAGCCCGCTCCGCCGGAGTAGCCATCTTCGGCGATCCAGCTCCCTGACCACCCCTGCTCTCAGCAACGTCTTGTCGCCGCAATCTTCAGGCCTAATCAGTAGCCGCATTCATCTCACGTTATTACTGGAGACATTTCTTATGAACCATGACGGTAGCAGTTCACGGCGGCAATTCCTTTCCACCGCCGCAATGACAGCAGGCGCCATGATCCTGCGTCCGCGCGGTGCCTGGGCAGCAGACACTTTAGATCCACGAGTCGCCGACATTGTGTCGAAGACCATCGGCATCGATACCCACAATCACATCGATGTTCCCATGACAGAAACCGAAATGCCGGGACCGGATATCGACCTCGCAGGAGAGATGAAGCGGTCTGGTCTTTCGGCTATCTGCATGACCTTTGCCACCGACTACCAAAAGGGAAACGCCTACGAACGATTTCTGAGCGCAATGGAAGCCATGGACCGTCAGCTTAAGCGCAACAACATGCAACGTTCCCTGAGCGTGAGCGAAATTCGAGCGGCCCACAAGGCGGGCACCCCGACCGTCATCCAGGCCATTGAAGGCGCGCATTTTCTCCAGGGAAAAATCGAGCGGGTTGAAGAAGCATATCGCCGCGGAATGCGCCATTTTGGGCTGCTGCATGACAGTGACGCTGAGGTGCCGCTCGGCGACGTGTACACCAATCCCCCGCGCTTCGGAGGACTCACAGAATTCGGAGCTTCTGTCATCAAGGAGTGCAATCGGCTAGGCATGCTCATCGATCTCGCGCATGCCGATATCCATACAACGCAGGCCGCGCTGAAAGTGACCACGCGGCCCGTGATCGTTTCGCATACAGGGCTCGATACGCAGCTCGGAAACGACCCAGCCATGGCGCAGATGATGCGTCCACGGCTCATCAGCAAAGAACAAGCCAAAATCGTTGCCGACGGCGGCGGAGCAATCGGAGTGTGGACACACTTGTCCGATACCCCGCTGCAGTTTGCACAGAATATCCGCGCGCTGGTAGATGTGATTGGCGTCGATCACGTATGCATCGGCACTGATACAAAGCTCACTCCGCCAACCCCGCGCTTCGGCGGTCCACCACCACACGAGATGGCGCCAGGCGGAACAGGGCCGCGTGGGCGAGGTGGCCCAGGCCCGCAGAAGGCTCGCATCGGAGAGCGCACCAACGAAGCATGGGCCGATGAGAACCTCGGTTTCTACTATGTTGTCGTCGATGCAATGTTGAAGACCGGCTTCAATTCCGAAGAGATTACAAAGATCGGAGGAGGAAACTATCTTCGCCTATTCGCAGCGGCGGTTAAGAACTAGAAGCGCATCGCAATTTACCGGACCGCATCCATCCTTCTGTTACCCTCAATAGCAATCTCCTCACAGGAGGGCTTGAGACATGAGCCCATTCCGCTACCGGGTCCTTATGGTGGACGACGATGAGGTGGTCTGCAAAGTGGGAGCAGCCGTTCTCCAATCGCAGGGATATGAAGTCCTCTGCGCGAATGATGGATTCACCGGCCTTGCTGCGCTCAAACAATCCCTGCCGGATGTTGTCATTTCCGATCTGCAGATGCCCAAAATGGGCGGATTCGAGTTTCTTTCTGTGGTGCGCAAGCGCTTTCCGCAAATCCCTGTCATCGCCATCAGTGGAGAATTCACCAGCCATGACGTACCGGAAAGCATTCTTGCCGACGCTTTCTTCCAGAAAGGGCAATATGCTCCGCCCGAACTCTTCGAAAAGATCGCAAGCTTGCTTGAAGGGCCGATCCGCGCACGCCCGGAAAAACCGTCAAAGGCAGCTGTATGGATTCCCTCGGCCACAGGTGACAACTACATCGCTGTCACCTGCACCGATTGCTTGCGAACCTTTCCGGTCTCACTGCCACTCGCTCCCGGAACACACACCGTAGCATGCGATTTCTGCTTCTCCGAGGTCATGTTTCAGATCTAGACGCCTACCAACAGGACCCTTTCTGAAACGTGCCGTGTGGGTGCAGCCTCGGCATACTTTCGGTATACAAATGGGAGGGAGCAGCAGCCTTCAGACTGCTGAAGATGCTGATAAACCCATCAAAAAGGTAAGCCAAAGATAAGGTAGGCCGTGGATTTACCCCGGCACAAAAGCAGCGCCATCAGTGAGGCTTCACAGACTGCAGAAAACCCATAAGATCGACTGTTTTGAAAGGGCACGGCTTCAGCCGTGCCGTTAAACCCAATTAGATCGATGGGGCTTCAGCCCCTGAGGCGAGTTTTTGATCAACAGTTGAATGAAGCCGCCGGAGCCTGCCGCGACAACATCGCTCAATAGATCTGTGCAGAAAATCCCAAACATGAAGAGAAGAATTATGCGCTGCATATCGCCTGAAAAGCGAGTGTATCGCATGCCCTGACGCATCGACGCAAAGCAAGCCTGTTCCCTAAAGGAACTATTTTGAGACCCTCGGTCTATCATGAGGACCATGGCACGTGCAGGTGACTTCTTCATGGTGGGTGGTCAGGTGATCGGCTTCTTCCGGGGGAGGCACGCTGCCGACATCTGATGGTGTCTATTTCTACGAGCCTTACCGAGGATACGGGCACTACTCCTTTTGGAAAGCGCTAGCGTCGTCGGGAATGCCGCGCTGCTTTTATGAATCGGGTGGGCAGCGTGTTTGGTTTTCGGTACAGGCTGGACCCACCCACCGGCAGTTATCCCTGGCGGGCTTCGAAATCGAACAACAAACGGGAGAAGGAAAATTTCCACCAGCAAGGGCGACCTGAGGTGAGGAACACTGTTTCAGAAACCTACCCTTTCCGAAATCACCCAGATGAAGCTCCCGTATAGCCGGCAATCCGCTCGGTGCTGTCGGACGACGTTCGCACCTATAATTCGGACACATCGGAAAGACCATTCATGTTCGAACAGCTAAACGTAGACGAATCGAAAGCAGAACGGGAGTGACTTAGCGATTTGGCAATCATTGAACGATATTGAACTGACCGGAACGACGTCTACGAGGAATCGGCCGGTTTCATAGCTCGTGTTTCGCTACTACGTTTATTGATAGCCCCCGTGATAGCATCCCTGAAATGAATCGCCCCAGACGTTTTGTCTTCTATATCGCCCTCACATTATTGATCGCGGACTTTGCGGGCGTTGCCATCTCTCTCCACTCGCAGAATCCGAGCGACTTCCCTCCCGGCTTCGATGCATTACAGGCTGCTCCCAACTCCCACAAGCTGCTATTTGAGAACGAATTTGTCCGCGTCCTCCAGGTTGACTTGCCCAGGAGCGGCGTAATTCCGATGCACCACCATCGATGGCCCTCATTGGCTATCGATTGGGATACAGGTGGAGACTCTGCTCATATCCGCTATCTACGCCCCGGCCAACCCGCAAAAGACATTCCTGCCGTTGAGGCAGTCGCACACAAAGGCGTGTGGGAAATTCATTGGATGAAGCCAGAACCCATGCATTCAATTGAAGTCGTCTCACCACCTAAGGATGAAATGGAACATGCTTCTGATCCACCGGAGCTTCGGATTGAGATCAAGGTCGGTCAATGACAACGAAGGCTGCATCCTGTGCAGTCCACCAATTCAGGCACTCAGCGACCTTAAACAGCTGCCACTCATGAAATATTCGGGACGGAATGTTGGCTGATAGGAAGGTATCGATCGTTACTTTCGTTCAATGGCCGCGCCTGATTTCCTCTGACTTAATCACAACATCAGCTTGACGGCTATTGTCTTGTGGCCGAATAGATCTGGATCTGGACTAGTAATAACAGTCAGTATTGAGTGACCGGCGCCGATGCGCTTATCGAGTACACGGTCAAGTGGTATAGGGAAATTAATAACGACAAACGCTCTTCTGTTTACCAACGGGTCTGGTTCCCGCAGAGTCACGTTTCGGAAACTTCGCGCTCGCCCCAAAACTTACGCTTAGCGAGGCAGATTGGGGGAATAAGGGTGCGTCACTTGAAAGAGCACGGCTTCAGCCGTGCCGTTAAACCCAATCAAATCTATGGGGCTTCAGCCCCTGAAGGATGCTTTTCACAGCCACTTTAGCCCCTGCGTAATCTACGAGCCTGCCTGATTCTCAACTACAAAGACCACTGACGGCGTCGATCGATGTCCATACATAACCGCATTTCAGAACTCATTGAGGGGCAGACTTTCGGGAAACACAAGCAGTGTTTAACGCAGCGTTGGAAGTGTTCCAAACATACCCTTCCCGAGACAAACAGGGGCGTTTGATATGAGGTTGCCAAAACCTCATTCAGGAAGAACGCCATCCCTTCCGAGAAGCAGGCTTATCAATACTGGCCACCGATCGGCTGGAGATCATGCGCACTTTAACAGGAATTTCTCCTCATTTCATGCTTGATATATCCGTAACGGATGTATACTGCAGCTGTGATCAATCAGGCTTCCCTTGAGCGAGCGACCATCGGAGGTGAATAGGATTTGACCAATACAAAACGCCCTCGCCGTTTGCTCGCGACCCTGGGTCCAAGGAATGTCTTCACAGACACCGTACAAGGCCTCCTCATCGGCTTTGCGCTGGCACTTATCACTTTCCATCTCATCGCGCACGCTTACGTCACCAGGGTTAATGGGTGGACTACCATCCTCGGATGCGGTGAGCCTGGCAATGGCACGCTCTTGCGCGCCGCATGTGCCATTGAATTCCCCGGCCCCATCAACGTCCCGGAAGAGGCTATGTACTGGCTGACGAGAGTAGACGGTGCCAATCAGAACCTCTCCGGCCAGCACAACTACGTTATGCACTTCCCAGCAGGCCAACTGCCGCCAAACAATGCCTTCTGGTCGCTCACCATGGGCACCGCGCGCAATCGCTTTGTTCCAAATCCGATCAATCGATACAGCGTCAGCAATCGCTCCGGCCTGGTTGCGAATGCCGATGGCTCCGTCGACATTTACATCCAGAACGCCGCTCCCGCCGGCCATCAGTCCAACTGGCTGCCAGCACCCTCAGGCAGATTTCTGCTTTGGCTACGCGTCTACTTGCCCGGCACAACCATTCTTAACGGCAAGTACAACGTGCCGCCGGTCGTGGAAACACAATGAATGCGCTCATGAAACACAAGCACCTCAAGACATTCGGCTCGGCCATGGTTGTGGCGTGGTTGTTCTGCACGCTTCTCTTCATCCGCTTTTGGCCACACCTCGTGAACAGCAACTTCAAGAAAGCCATCGTTGATCAAGGATTCGGCGACGGCCCCGTCCCCCTTAATACGCTCTTTACTGAGCCGCAAGCGCTCTTCGCAGACCCTCTTCACACAGTGCTTCCACCCGGCAGTTCGAAGCTGATGCAGGTCGGCGTCAACCATGACACGCTCCTGATAGTCGGCTGGTTGGACCTCACCCGGGGGCCGCAGGTCCTGCACGTGCCAGACTTCTCCGGGCGCTATTACAGCGTGCAGTTCACCGACCCATATGATGTCGACTTCGCGTATGTCGGCACGCGCGCAACCGGCACCCAAGCGGGCGATTACCTCATCACCGGTCCCGGCTGGCGAGGATCGATGCCGTCGGGGATGAAGGAAATTTTCTCCCCAAACAATTCAGTTCTCCTGATCGGCCGCATCCTCGTCTACAGCGGCAGCGATCTACCAACCGCCTATAGCCTGACCAAACAGATTCAACTCGCACCGTCCACCAATTCGCAATCCACACAGTAGCGCTTATCATGAGGCCTATGAGCAAGTCCAATCCCGCTGGGCCGCTTACTCCGGCGGTCTTTCATATTCTCCTTGCCCTCTATGGCGTAGAGCGCCACGGCTACGACATCATGCAGAAGGTCAAGGAGGACTCTCAGGGCGCAGTGAAGATGGGTCCTGGAACGCTTTATGGCTCGCTCGATCGGATGATTGCAGCAGGCCTTGTCGCAAGAACTAACACCAAGGACCCAAGGAGGATCTATTACAAACTCACCGCGCTCGGTCACACGGCACTGAGGGCCGAAAGCGACCGGCTTTTAGCGGTGACTGCCATCGCCCGCCGGCAGTTGAAGGCGACATAGCGCCTTGATGAAGGCTGGCCCCAGCAGAACTTCTCGATCACAGGCAATCTACGCATTGCTGCTGGAACTCTACCCGCGCCCGTATTTGCAGCATCATCGAGCGGAGATGCTGCAGAACTTCCAGGATCTCGAACAAGAATCGCCATCCAAAGTGGCGCTCTGGCTGTTCCTTGCGAGAGACCTCGCTGTCAGTCTTCGCATTCAATTGGCCCGCACACTCTGCGGGCAAACCGCAATCGTCGTCCTGGTTCTCACCCTTCTGCTGGTATTCACCGAGCGCCACGCCGTTGCACGCCAGCGCCCAATTGAGAGCTTTTGTTTCGGCTACATTTTCGGATGGTTCGCCGGATGGTCGGGCAAACAGTGGCAAGTCTCCCCTCTAATCAACCGCGCCTCGAGCAACATCCGATCGCTGCCAGCTCAAGCGACAATGGTTGTCAGCGTAGTTGTCTTCGTGATCGTCTTAACTGGAGCCAAGGGTGGCGCCCAAAGCCGCGTCATCTGGACCCTTTGCTACGGGTTTCTGCTCGCGTGGATCGCAGGATGGATCGGAAATCGCTGGCAAATGCGTCCATAGCGGGATACCGGTTGTTCATAATTGCTCCTCTGAAACGCCGATCTCGTCACTCAATCGCTGATTGGAGCACGATAGCCAAAACCGGGGTTCGCACTGATCACCAGATGTTTCACAGGAGCGGGGCGGGCGGAAGTGCGGTCCACGGTACACTTGAAGAGATATGTTTGAGAATTTGACAGAGAAGTTGCAGCGCGCCTTTAAGCACCTGCGTGGGCAGGGTGTGCTGACGGAAGAAAACATCGGCGAGGCGCTGCGGGAGATTCGCGTGGCGTTGCTGGAAGCCGACGTGAACCTGAACGTGGTGAAGGACCTGATCGAGCACATTCGTGCGAAGGCGGTCGGGACCGAGGTGATGACGGCGTTGTCGCCGACGGAGCAGGTCATCAAGATCGTTCACGATGAGTTGCTGGAGCTGCTGGGCAAGGATACGGCGCGGTTCAAGTTTGCTTCGCGGCCGCCGACGGTGATTTTGATGGCGGGGTTGCAGGGCTCGGGTAAGACGACGACGAGCGGCAAGCTGGCGGTGTGGCTGAAAAAGGGTGGGCATCGGCCGATGCTGGTGTCGGTGGACGTGTACCGTCCGGCGGCGCGTGAGCAGTTGAAGGTGGTTGCGAAGTCGACCGAGACGCGCATCTACGAGGGCGACACGAAAGGCGAGGCTGCGGGCACGGCGCTGGTGGAGCGGCTGGCGAAGGAAGCCAAGCGCGAAGCGATGATCATGGGCTGCGACACGCTGATTGTGGATACCGCGGGCCGTCTGGGTATCGACGAAGAGCTGATGCAGGAGATGGAGCGGCTGAAGAAGCTGCTTGATCCGCAGGAGATTTTGTTTGTCGCCGATTCAATGACCGGTCAGGATGCGGTGAATTCGGCGCAGGACTTTCATCGGCGGCTGAGCATCACGGGTGTGGTGCTGACGAAGATGGATGGCGATGCGAGAGGCGGCGCGGCGCTGTCGATCCGGCATGTGACGGGACAGCCGATCAAGTTTATCGGTATGGGCGAGAAGCCGGATGCTTTTGAGCCGTTTCATCCGGACCGTATTACGAGCCGGATTCTGGGGCATGGCGATATGGCCACGCTGCTGGAGAAGGCCGAGGGCGCGCTGGACCGCAAGAAGAGCGAGGAGTTTGCGAAGAAGGCGCTGCTGGGCGATGGGTTTACGCTGGAGGATTTTCGCGATCAGTTGAAGCAGATCAAGAAGCTCGGGTCGATGGAGTCGATTTTGAAGATGCTGCCTTCGGTGGGTCCGTTTGCGGGGTTGCAGCAGGCTTCAAAGAGCGTGGATGAGAAGCAGTTTGTGCGACTTGAGGCGATCATCAACTCGATGACGAAGCAGGAGCGGATCAAGGCGGACATGATCAATGGCTCACGGCGCAAGCGCATTGCGGCCGGCGCGGGTGTGGATGTGCAGGATGTGAACGCGCTGCTAAGGCAGTATTCGCAGATGAGCAAGATGTTCAAGCAGTTTGGCAAGGGCGGCATGGCGAAGCAGATGATGCGCGGCGGGATGTCGGGGATGATGGGTGGACGGCAGAAATTTGGGCGGTAGGACTGTTGTTCTTTTTCCACTAGAGTGATGGGCACGAGGTGAGCGAGATGCGTAAGCTGACGGTGAAGAACTTCTCGGTGATCAAGGACGCTGAGCTGGAGTTCGGGAAGATCACTGTGCTCATTGGGCCGCAAGCTAGCGGGAAGAGCTTGCTTTGTAAGCTGGCGTATTTTTTGGGCCGAGAAGTGATCACCATTGCGATCGATCGCGTTGCTAAGGGTTTCGATTTTTCAGATTTTGAAGCCGCGGTCCGACAAGAGTTCGTTCGATGGTTCCCGAGAGGCGGATGGGGAAACGATTCATGGTCCATAGCTTTCTCTTCACATGAATTCGTGGCAGCAATTTCCGCGTCCTTTGTTGGGGCTGGCGAGCCGGTCTTGGATTTTGCGGAGTCATTTCGGACTGCGTACACAGCACGTTTTCAAGCGAGACTCGAAGAACAAAAAAAGAGAGGGATACTCATAACGCAGGCATTGGAATCGCTAGCAGCCACAGCATTTATGAAACTTGTAGGAAGGGCGGTCTGGGATTTCGGTGTTTATATTCCAACGGAACGATCTTATTTCGTAGATACGGCCAAGGGTTATCGCGTTCTGGGAGCAGAATTGGATCCAATTTCTGCCCGATTTGCGGAGTTCTTCGCCAGTAGCATCAATTCTTCCGCAATAAATCGACGCATATCGGCATTCCTAAAGGGCAATGTTGAATCTTTCCAGAACGTATGGATGCTTGCATTTCACGATGGGCGGGTTTTGCCGTTCAGTCATCTTTCATCGGGAGGCAAAGAAGTCCTTCCAATCGTAGCAGCCCTTGATTATTACGAGCATCAAAGAGGACAGTCGGGCTCTCTTCACGAAGAACTTTATGGTGATCGACTATATGTGCACGACGATTTCACCATTGAGGAACCTGAATCCGGCGTGTTTCCTCTAACTCAATATGAACTGGTTAAGGAGTTGGCTGCATTGTCGAAAGAAGCCAACTGTCAGCCGCATTTCACAGTTACAACTCACAGCCCATACATTCTCTCATCATTCAATAACTTGATTGAAGCGGGGCAAGTAGCCCGCGATCATCCGGAACTACGCAATGAAGTCGCGAGGATCATTCCCGAGCAGTATTGGATCAAGGACGATGATTTCGAGGCATATAGCATCGAGGATGGCAAACTTGTGTCCATCTTGAACGAGAGTGGATTTATCGAAGGTAATTACCTCGACAAAGTTTCAGAGGTGATCGGGAGCGAGTTCGACCAACTGCTAAGGCTGGAGTATGACCACACGCATGCCTCCTAGCCAGCCGGATTGTGAATGGATAGAGGAATGCGTCGAGATTTGCACGGCGCGTACCTTCTTTGTAGAGGATCGCGGGGTACGAGCAACTTTTCGGAATCCAAGTGGTAAGCAAATCCGCAAAATCCATTACGACGGCTGCTACTGCAAAGTGCGGGAGGCACGGCAATCCGATTTCATCGTGAGTCTTTTGGTCAAAATTGATGTGATCGTTGAGCTGAAAGGTTCAGACAGAAATCTTACCGGCGAGAGTGGCGCGTATGAACAAGTGGAGAGCACGCTTGCGATGTGGGAAGAAGACGAGAATCGAAGTCCTCGTATCGCGGCGCTAATTATTTACGGAAAAATTGAATCAAAGAAAAAGCTTCCCGGCAGAATTCCTTCGGCTTTCGCGCAGAAGCTGGCATTAGAGGCACGTTTCCTGATGACACACAGGCGTTTGTTGTTAATCCACGAAAATGGCGAAAAGCAATTCAACTTCAACGACTTTCTGCGGAGCCGTGATGCCAGATAGCCTTCGAGTTTCGCTGCAGGATCAACTCGACGAGATTACTTCGAATACGCGGAAGCTGGTGCAGCCGGAGCGGCTGGCTATTGGTGAGCGCTCGGTCGAGGAGTTGTTTGCTACCGGCATCGAGGAGCGGATTTTGCCGGTCGGGGCGCTGGCGCCGGAGTTTGCGCTGAAGGATTCTGCGGGGCGGCTGGTTAGGAGTGCGGATCTGTTGACGCTGGGGCCGCTGGTGATCAAGTTTTTTCGCGGGCGGTGGTGTCCGTATTGCGTGACGGAGCTGGAGGCGTGGCGCGATCTGTATGGGCAGATTCGCGAGCGCGGGGCGCTGCTGGTGGCGATCAGTCCGGAGACGCAGCGGCAGTCGGACTTTGCGGTGCAGCAGCATGGAATTCAGTTTCCGCTGCTGCATGATGCGGAGGCGAAGCTGGCGGAGCAGTTTGGGCTGGTGTATACGCTGCCTGAGTACTTCCGGCAATATTTGAAATCGGTGCTGGTGAATCTGCCGTTTTTGAATGGCGAGTCGAGCTGGCGGCTGCCGATTCCGGCGACATATGTGCTGGGGCGCGATGGGCGGGTGCTGTTTGCCGAGGCGCATGCGGATTTTCGCGTGCGGCCTGAGCCTGCGGATGTGATGGCGGTGTTGTAGAACTCGACTGGTTTGCTGTCTAACAGTGTTCCGGATCAACTAGCGCGAGGATGACGGGCTGTTGCTATCGCTACCGGTGTAGAACTTGTGAATGAGATCTAGCTGGTAGTTGCTGCGATTCGGATATTTCAACTGCGCGGTGCCGATGGGGAGATGCGTGGGCGCGAGCAGCCGCCAGGCTTCGGGCGCGGCATCGATGTTATAGCCAGCGTCGCGGAGCAGAGCCAGGGCTACGCGCGAGCGTTGTTCCTCAAGAGCTACAGAGAGCTTGTGCTCGGGAAGAGCATCGGCAATGGGTGGAACTAAGAGCAGACCGGGCACGAATGCTCCGGCAACATCGCCTGCGATGATCGGTGCGAGCTCGATTTTGTAAAGTTCGCGGATGCGGGCCAGTTGACGCTCGGATTGAAAGGCGATGCCATCTGCGATTACGGCGGCGAGCAGGTCGTCTGATTTGAGGCGTTCGGTGACGCGGCTGGTAAGAAAAACCAATCCATCGACTGGGACTACGCCGTTGTAGACGTGCTCGTTCTCAAGAGCGACGAAGTGAAAATGAATCTTGTTTGGATCGCCATCGGGCAGGTTTCTCTGGTAGCCGGGAATGAGGCTAAGGCCGATACGGCAGACGCGGGCCTGTAGCGCGGCGTCAGAAGAGGCGCGGAAGAAGGTGTCGATCTGGCTGTAGCGTGTTTTCTGTTTACTGCGGGGTGGGCCTACTTCGAGCGAGTCCTTGAGGCACTCTTCGACGTCACTTTGCGACATGGGACCTGGTGCAATCGCGGGCTGATATGCGGCAGGTATGCGAGCACGGACGATCAGCTTTGGATCGGCTACAACAGAGGGGTTGGTTGCCCACCCGCCGGACTTGTAGACAGGGAAAGAGATTTTGCTTGCCTGGACGATTCGCTGGGGATCGAGATGGCCTTCGTAGCGTATCCATTGGCCGGGATGAAGCCGTTGCAAGTTCTGAATCTCTTTGGAGAAGACGGCTTGTGTACTGGAAGAGATGCGAATCCGGTAGCCATCGGCACCGATCAGCGGAGTCGATCCTGATTCGAAGACCTGGTCGATGACGGCGGTGCTGGAGATGGCGTCTCTGTCGTGAGCCCGGAGATCGCGGAGGTAGATGGACGTGGCGTGCAGGAGGTGGGTTTGTTTGTCGAGGATGCCGCTGATCTGCACGTAATCGCCGAGTTGGATCTGGACGTTGTCGGCAGCGGTGGCGATGTCCTGCTTAGAGGTGCGCCCGAAGATTGTTGTCGGGGATGTGACGACGTGGGTGGTGTCGACGTCAAGTTGCGTCGGGGACTGAACCGAGGTGACGTAGCCGTCGATGGTTGTGAGGGTAGGGGAACTGGTCTGCGCTGCAAGGGAGGCCGTGATCGCCATGAGCGCAGCGAGGAGGAGATGCGGTCTGGTTCGTGGAGGAACGGTACGTCGAATGCGCAGCATTGTGGCGTGATCGCGAGTGGATGTGATGACGGTATTGTCGCCCATTGGCCTATTGATCAGATGTAGATGCGGTGGACTCTAAGTCTTGCTGCGCCTGGGATCCTATTGCTGTGGTGTTCTGGTACTGCAATCCGATGATGTTGAGCATGTAACCGCTGCGGTCGGGATAAGGAAGCTGCGCGAGCTTCTGATCGTTGGTGGGAAGATGCCTTGGGCCGAGACGCCGCCATGCTTCGGGGGCCTGAAGGATATCGAAGCCGGCGTTAGACATAAGGGCTAGAGCAACGCGGCAGCGCTCCTCCTGAAATGCAATGTTCTCCTGGTGTCCCACACCCAGACTGGTCAGGGAGGTGGCGATGCCGAGGCCGGGCACTGCAAATTGTGCAATGTCTCCGGTTAGTTCCATACCGGTGAGGATACGAGAGTTCTTTACGACGCGAGCAGTCTGGCGCTGGAGCTGTGCGGCTATGCCGTCGGCGAGGATGGCAGCAAGCTGATCATCGTTCTGCATACGTGCGACGACGGTTTGGGGCACGAGAACAAGGCCGTCCAGGCCACCAATGTCATCGCGCGCCTTTGCATCGTCAACGGCATAGAAGCGGAAATGAATCTTGGTAGGGTCGTTTTCTGCAAGGTCGCGTTGATAGGCGGGGATGAGCCGCGCGCCGATACGCGCAATCCGCTGCTGCAACGCGGTGTCGGCCGGAACGTCGTGGGATTTGCGCCAGGCGCCGAGATGCACTTTGCCGGGCTGCTGGCCTGTGAGGTCGGCGTCGGGATTTTGTGTTTCAGCGGGAGCTGACGAGGCAGTGGCGCCGGGAGCATGCGGGGGCTCGAAGCCGAGATCGTAGATCTCGACTCCTTTCAGAGCCTTGAAATGAGTCGGCTTGGCAGGGAAGAAAGTTGCCTTTTGAGCGATGAGAAGTCCCTGGGGATTGCGAAGGCCTTCGTAGCGAATCCAAAGATTGGCGTTGATGTCAGAGAGGGTATGCAGATCGCCGACGTAGGTGATCTGAGTTTTGGGAGTGATCTCGATGCGATAACCGTCGGCACTCAAGAGTGTTTGAGGACCTGAGGCGATAACTTTATCGATGACTCCAAGACCCTTGAGCTTGTTCTTCCAGTCCTCGCGCAAGAGAACGGTATTTGCCGTGACCGTTTTGGTGCGGGAATTTCTCTTGCCGTAGATCTTGACGTAGGCGCCCAGCAAGATATGGCTGCGCAGGGGACTTTCAGTGATTGCGAGGGTGGTTTCTATATCGCCGTACGTGGTTTTTGGGGTCAGTGTTACGTGGCAATTGCTGACCTCGAAAGCTGTAGGCGATTCCACCTTATTGATGTAACCCTCGGTGACGTAACTACCGACGAATTGGGCCAGAATCGGGTGACTTATTGAGAATAAAAATGGCACCACTAATAGGACAGAGCGAAACTGCAGCAGACGGCTCATTGCGATCCACTTGCCTGGGATGTTTTGTTGGCTGAGTGCTTTCATGGGCTCTGTAAGTCGTGCGCTAAGTATATCCAACCTGCTTGCGGGGAAGACTTGCTATTTTCAGATGAATTTTCACTTTTTCCTGGCAGATGCATCGCATCCTGGATGCGGGAATGGTAGCGTTATAAATCGCATGAACAGGAGTAAGAAATGACACGAAAGATTGTGATTGCGGTTGCGTTGTTCGGATTGAGTCTTGGGGCGGCGTTGGCGCAGGGGCGTGATGTGCCGGTGCCTTCGGCTTGTACGCCTCAGGTGAATGCGAAGCTGCAGCAGATGATTGAGGCCAATCCGAGGGGTTACACGGAGAATGTGATGGCTTGCGGGATGTCGACTGGGACGCGGGTGAACAATGGCGGGCCGCATGGGTCGCATCACATCATCACGGTGAAGGTGCAGTTGCCGCAGGATGGAACGAAGTATATCCAGATTGCGATTAACGATTCGCTGGATGGGGCGGTGTCAGCGAATGCGGGTGACTCTGTGTTTGCTTATGGACAGGGGTATATCACGCACGGGAAATGGGTCGCCGGAATACATGATGTGCATTGCTCGACGCATCCCACGGCGGACAATGGCTGGGTGGTGGTGAACGGGCATAAGACGCCGTCTTCGTGCGCGCGGTGAAGTTCGCGGTGGGATGGCGCGGTTACGCGATTTGGCGCGACTACGAATTTTGACAGTGCTCTGACAATGCATGCATGGGTGAGTTGATAGATGTGGTGGTATGAGCCGCCGCTTCACACTCTCTCCCGCTCTGGCGCTGATGCTGTTCGTTGTCTCGGTGTTTGCCTTCTCAACCAAACTCATTGCGCAGGACGCTGCGCACTCCTCGTCCGAGACTGTGTCGCGTGTTGGAATGGCGACTACTCAGGCTCCGCATGCGGTGCCTGGGGGCTTTGCTTTGCCGAATGGCTGGCGGATTACTCCGGCGGGCAAGACGATCGCTTCGGTGGGCGATCTGGTGCTGGACATGAAGGTGTCGCCGGATGGGCGCATTGTGGTGGCGAGCCATTCGGGGTATCAGCCGCATGGGCTGGATGTCTTCGATACGCGGACGCAGAAGCTGATTGAGCATATCGATTTGAAGACGACGTGGCTGGGAATGACGTGGTCGCCGGATGGCAAGACGCTTTATGTTTCGGGCGGCAATGCGACGGGTGCGAAGAAGATTGAGCAGAGCGCCGCGCCGATTTATGAGTTTGCTTATGCGGATGGGCGTTTGAGCGAGAAGCCCACGGGGCAATTGCTGGAGACGGTGGATCCGAAAGAGGTGTGGTGGGCGGGTGTAGCTTATCTGCCGGCGAAGCACTGGCTGTATGCGGCAAATCGCGGTACTGGCGCGGGGCCGAGCAATGTGGTTGTCTTTGACGCAGCTACGGGCAGCATCGTGACGCGGATTCCGGTGGAGGTTAATCCGTACCAGCTTGTGCTGACGCCGGATGGCAAGCGATTGTTTGTTTCGAACTGGGCGAGCCAGTCGGTGAGTGTGATTGATACCGGCAGCAACAAGGTAATTCGCACGCTGCATGTGGGCATCAATCCGAACGATATGAAGCTTGCGGCGGATGGGCGGCTCTTTGTTGCGTGCTCGAACGACAACACGGTGCATGTGATCGATACGCGCACGCTGCAGGTGATCGAACGGCTTTCAACGACGCTGACGCCTTTTGCGCCGGAGGGATCGACGCCGGATGCGCTTGCGCTGGATGAGGCGCACAAGCTGCTGTATGTGGCCAATGCCGATAACAATTCGATTACGGTGATCCGTATTGGCAATCGCTCGCATAGTACGGTTGCGGGTTTTATTCCTACGGGTTGGTATCCTTCGGCGCTTGTGCTGGCGGATGGTGCGCGCACGCTGTATATCGGAACGGCGAAGGGTGAGTCGGGGCATCCGGATCGCAAGGGACCGGGCAGCCCGCTGGCTTCAAAGTGGGATGGCGATGAGACTGTGAAGACGGTGCAGACGGGTAGTGTTGAGGTTATGTCCGTGGCGGAGCTTGAGCACAAGCTGGCGCATTGGACGAGCGAGGTGGTCGAGAATACGCCGTATAACGATTCGCTGCTTTCGGAGGCAAGGCCTCCGGCGGAGCCGACAATTATTCCGCGCGCTGTGGGAGTGGAGACGCCGATACAGCATGTGATTTACATCATCAAGGAGAACCGGACGTACGACCAGGAATTTGGCGATCTGCCGCATGCGAATGGCGATCCGGCGCTGACGATTTTTGGTGAGAAGATTACGCCGAACCAGCATGCGCTGGCGAAGCAGTATGTGATTCTGGACAATCTTTACTGCGATGGCGAGGTGAGCGTGGATGGGCACTCGTGGTCGGATGCTGCTTATGCCACGGATTTCAATGAACGCTTCTGGCCGCCGACGTATGCGGGGCGCAGCAATGCTGTTCCTTCGCGTGCTTATATTCCTGCGGCGGGGCATCTGTGGGATCAGGCGCAGCGCAAGGGGCTGACTTATCGGTCGTATGGGGAATATGCGGCGCGGGCCAGCACCGGCACTACGATGGATGCCGCGCCGGGTGCTGAGGGACTGATGGGGCATGTGTCGAAGGATTATCTGGGATCGCATCAGCGGGACACGGAGAATGTGGCTGTTTTTCTGCGCGACTTCAAGGGATATGAGGAGAACTTCGACAGCTCTGATGCGAACAAGCGGATGCCTAATTTCATTGTGATGAGCATGCCGGAGGATCATACGCATGGCACGGCTCCGGGGTCTTATACTCCGCAGGCGATGGTGGCGAACAATGACTACGCGATCGGGCAGCTTGTGGATGCGGTGAGCCATAGCCGCTACTGGCCAAATACGGCGATTTTCATCATTGAAGACGATGCGCAGGATGGGCCGGATCATGTGGATGCGAGGCGTACGGTGGGGCTGGTGATCAGTCCTTACGTTAAGCGCGGGATTGTGGATAGCACGCTGTATTCGACTAGCTCGATGGTGCGATCGATCGAACTGTTGCTGGGCTTGCCGCCGATGAGCCAGTACGATGCGGCGGCGATGCCGATGTATGCGTCGTTTGGCACTGCGGCGGAGGTGACGCCATTTAACGTGATGCAGCCGCTGATTGACGTGAATATGAAGAATACGGACAGGTCGTATGGTGCGGCGGAGAGCAAGCGGATGGACTTTTCGGATCTGGATCGCGCGCCGATGCACGCGCTGAACGAGATTTTGTGGAAGAGCATCAAGGGGGCGGATTCGCCGATGCCTTCGCCGGTGCATCGTTTCAGGCCGCTGGTTGACGCGAGTGGAGCGGGCGATGCGGATGATCGTGAGGAAACTTCGGCTGGGCGCGGGGGAAATTAAGCCTGCTGCCGTTTGCAGGTAGTGTCTCAATTCGGAATAAAACAGAAGCGGGATTGCCGTGCTGGCTTTTGTGGTTCCCGGTCTCAAAATCGAGACCGGGGGCACCCGCTATCGGTTGATCTCGATCACGGTTGCGTCTTTTGAAATTTATACTTGAGAGGATATGTCACAGTTTTTGCCGGTTGAGGAGCAGCTTGATCTGCTCGAAAAGGGTGCTGCGGAGATTATTCGCGTAGCGGATCTGCGGGAGCGGTTGGAAGAGAGCCGGAAGACGGGCCGGCCGATGCGGGTGAAGGCGGGGTTCGATCCGACGGCGCCGGATCTGCATCTAGGCCACACGGTGCTGATGCGCAAGCTCAGGCACTTTCAGCAGCTTGGGCACCAGGTGATCTTTCTGGTGGGAGACTTCACTTCGCTGATCGGCGATCCGACGGGGCGGAATGTGACGCGCAAGCCGCTGACGCGCGAGCAGATTGAGGCGAACGCGAAGACGTACCAGGAGCAGGTCTTCAAGATTCTGGATCGTGCGAAGACTGAGGTGCGGTTCAACTCGGAGTGGCTGGACAAGCTGGGCTTTGAGGGAACGATTCGGCTGACTGCGAACTTCACCGTTTCGCAGATGCTGGAGCGAGACGAATTTCACAAGCGCTACGAGGCGGAGCAGCCGATCAGTCTGCATGAGTTTTTGTATCCGGTGATGCAGGCATACGACTCGGTTGCTCTGGAGTGCGATGTGGAACTGGGCGGCACGGACCAGAAGTTCAATCTGCTGGCGGGGCGCGAGCTGCAGCGCGTGTTTGGACAGAAGCCGCAGATTGTGCTGATGACGCCAATTCTTGAGGGTCTGGGCGGCGGACAGAAGATGTCGAAGTCGCTGGGGAATGCTGTTGGCATTCACGAGACGCCGGCGGAGATGTACGGCAAGCTGATGTCGATTTCGGACGAGCTGATGTGGAAGTACTGGACGCTGTTGACGGATCTGAAGCAGTCGGAGATCGATGCGATGCGGGCTGAGGTTGCGTCGGGCGCGTTGCATCCGATGGATGCGAAGAAGCGGCTGGCGCGCGCGATTGTGACGGATTTTCATTCGGCGGAAGACGCAGCACGTGCCGATGAGAACTGGGCGCGGATGTTCCAGCAGAAGGAAGTTGCCGAAGACCTGGAAGAGGTGACGGTGGTCTATGCCGATGTGGTCGGACCGTCTGGACCTCCGGGGACGCTGGGAATTCGGCTGCCGAAGCTGCTGGTGAAGCTCGGGTTGGCTGCTTCGGGCGCTGAGGCCAGCCGCAAGATTACCGAGAAGGCTGTGAAGCTGGATGGCGAGACGGCGACGAATCCGGTGATTGCGCTGGAGAAGCTGCCGGCGCGGCTGGTGGTGCGGCTTGGAAAGCGGGCCAAGGCTGCGGTGATTGAGTAGGACTGTCTCGCTTCAGTTCTCGTCATCCAAGGGCAGTTCTGCCATGTCGGGCTCACGCCAGAGGATGATGGCCTGAGGCAGCGTGATGGACAGGAGAACGCCGACGAGTGCAAGCAGGGATGCTGTGTCGTGCACGATTGTCTGCGGCCACCATTTGACGAAGCGTAATGGTGAGATGGTCCAGCTATTCAACAGCCAGATGAAAACGAGAGTTATCGAAACGACCTGATAAGCGCTGTAGTGTGCCCGGTCCCGAACCTGAAGTTCGCGCTCATCGTTGCGCCATTCGGTGTCGACGATTTCTATGGGACGCACGCGCAGGGCCAGGGGAATGAATGGCGTCCGCGCCGTCTCTGGCGGAGGTGTGTTTGCAAATGCGCGGATGAGACCGCTGCGTGCATAGCCGCCCAGCAGAACGTAATTTATGCCGAGGGTGAAAAAGAATACATAGGTTGAGCCGACCAGCAGGTTCGAGGGGGTACTGGCAAACCATGCGAGAGAGGCAAGAGCCAGCAGCAGAGCCGCGTAGACGCAGACGACGAGGATGCGGCGGCGATGTTGCCGGGAGAGATCGATGGGTTTGCCGAAGAGGATCAGCTCCGCGCGCATAGTTGCTCCTTTTACTGGTGATTGAACGGATCATCTTCGGGGGTGCGACGGCCGTAGACCTGTTGGCTTAGCGGTTGGAATGGCCGGGTCGAGAAGATGGCTTCGATGGGCAGACTGAAGAATTCAGAGAGGCCAAAGGCCAGCTTGAGGCTGGGGCCGTAATCGCCTCGTTCGAGAAAACCGATGGTCTGATAGTTGATGTGGAGAGCATCGGCCAACTGCTGCCGGGTAATGCCGCGCTCGGCGCGCAGAACGGAAATGCGGTTGTAGAGACCGCTTTCGCCGGCCTGATTGCTCGGATTTCCGTTATTACTCACATGATTATGTTGCGTATAAGCAATAGATCTGTCAAGAAAGAAAACGAGATCTGATGGAATTCCTCGCTATTTCGAGACGATTCAGAAGCTATCCCATTGACGGGAAAGGCACATCGGGAATCTTTTCGCGTGCCGTATACGCAGTTCTGATATAAACACACCAATTCGATACCTTACTTCGGTAACTAGTGAAAAGTGACTTCTCTTTTCGCCACGAACGTGTGCGCTTGTCGAAGAAGGCTTGTTTTGAGAGCAATCGATACATTCATTCCAAAGAAAAACAAAAGGAGAACTCCCCCATGGGTCAATGCAAAACGAAAACAACAGAATTGATTGCGAGGCAGCATCCGAAGTTCAGCTTGAAGGGGGTGCATCCGGACTGGGAGATGCATCCGTCATGGATCTCGGGCATTGAGGCGTTGAATGCCTATAACTTCTGGGTTTGCGAAGTGATGATGCCGGTGGCTTTCCAGTGGATCGAGGAACATCACGATGAGGTCTATGCTCATGTTGCCGAGGAGAACAAGGGCGATGTGGGCGTGGTGATGGCGGCGGCGTTTGAGATGGTGAAGCAACTGCCGTCGTATCAGAAGTGGACTCGTGCTTATGAGAAGTACGAGAAGCAGATTGCCGAAGGCACCCTGCCAACGGCCGAGTTCAATCCGGTGTGGACGAAGATCGTGAAGCAGGTGCGCAAGAGCACGGAAGAGGCATATGCCGCGGAAGCGGATGTGCTGAAGGATACGATCCGGTAGAAGTGAGTGTGATGTGAAGTGATCGATGGTTTGTCAGGGAAAAGCGAATTCCCTGCGGGAATGACAGACAGAAAGACAAAAACACTTCCGATGTTTCTGCTTGCTCTTGATGTCTCCGTTCTCCCAATCAAATGGCGTAGCTGACCTGGCTTGTCTGGGTAATTGGTTCTTCCAGGCGGGTCAGGGTCAGGATGGTGATGTCGTCTTCCTGGCCGAAATCGAGCGCGGCCTGGGCAGCTTCGGCTGCACTGGGCTTGCGCGCGAAGAGAGCATGCACACGTTCGAAGCCATAGATCTCTCCGCTTTCGCTGCGGGCTTCGAGAAGGCCGTCGGTGTAGAGGCTGAGCCGGTCTTCCGCTTGAATTTCGAAGCGCAGCTCATGGTACAAAACACCGTTGATGAGACCGAGCGGCAATGCTCCGGGCGTTTCCATTTCCTTGTGATTGAGGAATGGTGGCGGATGGCCGGCGTTAGCGATGACGCAGTTGCCGTCGGAGTCGAGGCGCATGACGAGGCAGGTGACGAAGCCGCCCTGGAGACGTCCGCAGACGCGGCGGTTAATGCCGGCGAGAATCTCGGCTGGGCTTGCAGTTGTTTCCGCGAGAGCGCGGACAGCTCCGACAATGAGTGCGACGACGAGGGCAGCTTTTAGACCTTTACCGCTGACGTCTCCCATTAGCACGAGAGTGGAGCCTTCGTAATCGCCCTCAGCGGGAATTAGCTGGAAGAAATCTCCGCCGACCTCGGCTGCGGGGATATAGGAGCTGGTGAGAATGAAACCGGGGACGCGCTCTTCGGCCTCGGGGATAAGAGCCTGTTGGACTTCCTGGGCGCTGCGGAACTCCTGCTGCAGAGCGATCTGGCGACGGCGATCGTCGAGGGCGTGCCGGTAAACGGCGAAGACCAATGCTGCCAGAAGAAGCAGGCCGGCGAGGGTGGTAAATGAGACAGCGTTGCCGTTGAGCACGAACAGCGGCGCGGACATGCGATCGGAAAGGGTCCAGTGGGTATAACGGCTACCCTGGGGCGCTATGTTTTGCACTACCTGGAGCATGCCGCAGGCGAATGCCGTGATGGCGAGGATGCGGGAAGCCAGACCCTTCCCGAGGTTGCGCTGAAATGCGTAGAGAACGAGGAACAACGGGAGTGCGGCTGTAACGATATAGATCGCAGTAAGAGAGGCGTCGATCAGAAGCACTTCATGGTGCGAAGTGGAGGACGGCCACAGGAACATAACGACAACACCGTCCAGGGTTGTCGATAACAGGCTCGCTACAGCGAAGGCGCGGGTTAGGCGTACGATGCCTGGGGAATTGCGAAGGTCAAGCAGCGTTAACAACAGAAACCAGAGTGAGATATCGCGAATGGAAGAGGAAAGGCTGGCGACAGTATCAGCGAGGGAACGTGGTATGGGAAATCCCATGCCATAGAGTGCGACGCGGGTGATGGAGGCGAATGCAAAGCCGGCGATCCAGAGTAGTGTCCACTGGTGCCGGTCGCGCAGCCATGCCAGGAAACCGAGCAATGCGACGATGAAATACAGGAGGTCTTCGGCGTAGACGAACTGACGGCTGCGCAGCCATTGATAATCGAGCTCGGATTTTGCGGCTGTGATGGCTTGAGAACTACCGACTAACGGAGGAGCTTCGAAGCCACCACGAAGGCCGTTGTCTTCGGTTGTCAGCGGCGCTTTCCAGACGCGTATAGCCAGAACGCCCGAATCATGGACCGGCCAGCCGAAGGTCTGCGAAGGCTGCGAGTCGGAATACCAGGCCGGGTGTGGCGGAAGTTTCCCATTACTGCCTATGAGCCGGCCGTTCCAGTACAGCTCGTAGGTGTCGTCGATGTGAGGGATCAGGATGGCTAGATTGCCGGGGCTTCTTGTGAGATCGGACGAGATGTGGCGGCGATACCAGGCGAAACCGGCGTAGCTGGCGTGGCCTTGTTCGCCCCAGGGCTTACCGGATGTGAGCTGTTCCCATTGGGAATCATCAAAAGACGGGTCGGCCCACGCGGGATCGTCTCCCGTGTGGAATTGCCAGATGCCGTCAAGTGGAATCGCTCCTGAGCCGAGGTTACGCAGCACCATTGGAGAAATGGCGGTCGTGCTGCGTTGTGGGGAAACGGACGGCTTCTGGGCGACTGCAACGGATAAGGCAATTACAAATAAAGCAAAAGATAAATAGGCCCGGCAGCGTTTAGAACGCATGTGGGAAGAATATCGCTTTCTCAAGGGTTTAGAGCACCAACAAAGGAGAAAGACGACAAGTGTTCCTAAATGGGAGCAAACTTTTCATCGAGCCGCAGCGACTGGGAGGTCGAACGGTTGAGGGTGAGAACGGTGATGTCGTCTTCCTGGCCGAAACGGACGGCAGCCTGGGCTGCGTCTTCGGCACTGGGACGAGAGGCGAAGAGGGTGTTGAGACGGGCGAATCCATAGAGTTCGCCGGAGCCGTTGCGAGCTTCGAGAAGGCCATCGGTGTAGAGAGTTAGCTGGCAATTGGCGGAGAGGCGCATGGTTACTTCTTCGCAGGCAAGGTCGGGGACGACGCCGAGAGGCAGTGAGCCGGGTATCTGGAGCTCTTTGCCGTTGAGGTAGGGCGGAAGATGACCGGCGCTGGCGAAGGTGAGGTTTCCATCGAGAGATGCACGCGCGACGATAGCTGTGGCGAAGCCATCGCCGATGCGCTGATACATGCGGCGATTGAGCCCGGAGAGGATTTCGGCTGGGCTGTTTGTCGAATCGGCGAGAGTGCGGAGGATGCCAAGGATCATGGACACGCTCATGGCGGCCTGGAGGCCTTTGCCACTGACGTCACCTAGCGCGATGAGGATGGAGCCGTCTTCGCAGGGGATTACCTGGAAGAAGTCGCCGCCTACGTCTTGAGCTGGTTGATAGGCGCTGGTGATGGTGAAGCCTTCGATGGGAGGGATGGCTTCGGGGATGAGCGCCTGTTGGATTTCACGAGCGCGCTGGAGATCTGCCGCGAGCAGGCTCTGCTTGCGAGACTGTTCGCGTCCATAGCGGTAGAGGGCGTAGAGGATGGCGATGAAGAGTATGGTGTCGGCGAGGATGGGCGGGGTGAAGTAGGTACCGAAGAGCGAAAAGAGCGGCTGGCTGAGATTGTTGGAGATCGACCAGTGGGTGAACCGTTGCCCCTGCTGGCTGGCTGCGGTGACGACCAGCAGCATGTGGGAGAAGAAGGCTGCGGAAGCAACGGCCCAGCGCTCGGGGCTGAGTTTACGGCGGATGGCGAGGGCAACGATGACGAGCGGAAAGACTTCGACTGCCGTGGTGACGGTGGTGAGGATGGCATCCGTAATGTCGATCCAGGGGTGGTCATACCAACCGATGAAGTAGTAGAGAAAGTTGAGGACACCGTCCAGTGTGCCGCAGGCGATGGAGATGATGGCGAGCACGCGCGCCCAGCGGCGGAGTGGGGAATCCTTGTCTACTTGCAGCAACTCCAGCAGCAGGTACCAGAGAGCAATGTTGCGCAGGGCAAAGAGGGGTTGCAGCAGGCCTGAAGCGACGGTCGCGTCGATGGGCATGCGCAGGGTGTAGAAGGCGCCCCATAGCGAGGGGCATCCGGTGAAGATGGCGAACCAGAGCAGGATGGTGTATTGACGGTTGCGGAACCATGCGATGAAGACAATGAGGGAGACAAGCCCGTAGAGCAGGTTGATGCCGATGGAATAGGCGTTGCCGAGCAGATTTGCGTAGTTGGAGATCGCCATCTGTCCCTGAATGGAGTCGGCATTGCCGATCATGGGGGTGTCGCGAAAGCCGCCGATAGCTCCGGAATCGCTCGATCCGGGTGGGTCTTTCCAGACGCGGACAGCGAGCACGCCAGCGCCGGGTCCGGGAAAGCTGAAGATGTGTGGTGCGCGGGTAGCGGGCCATGATGCGCGTGGTGGCAGGGTTCCGATGTGGCCGATTTCTATGCCGTTCCAGAAGACCTGATAGGCATCGTCGATGGCGGGCATGAGAATCAGGAATTCGCCGGTTTCGCCTGGGGCTGCGGTAATGCGGATGTGACGGCGATACCAGGCGAATCCGGAATAGGCGGGATGTCCTTGCAGGCCCCATGGTTCGTCGGGCCGGATGGTCGACCAGGATGAGTCATCGAGGGCGGGCGAGGACCACGAAGGGTTGTCGCCGGTTTGAAAGAGCCAGGAGCCATCGATGGGAACCGCGCCTTTGCCGACATCCTTAAGGTCGAGCATGGATGGAGCAGCGGCGATGCCAGGGGATGGCTGCGCGAGCACGGTGGCCAGGCTCAGAAGGAGAGCTGCGAAGACCCAGGAACGCTGCGGGCGCAGAGGCATGTGGTCAGGATAACTCCAGTATCGTGTACCGCTACTTAGCATTGGTAGACGTGCGAGGCTGATGGTGAGTTGTTAGGATGGCAAGTTGGGAGTCGAGTTGCGAATGAGTCGAATTCTGGATGGTACGGCGATTGCGGCGGAGATTAAAGCAGAGGTCGCCGAGGATGTAAAGAAGCTGGCGGAGCAGGGAATCAAGCCTGGGCTGGCCGCGGTGCTGGTGGGGCATGATCCGGCGTCGGAGCTGTATGTCCGCAGCAAGGTGAAGACGTGCGGCGAGCTGGGGCTGTTCAGCGAGATGATTGAGCCGCCGGAGACGGTGACAACGGAAGAGACGTTGAAGCTGGTCGCCAATCTGAACGCGCGCGAGGATGTCGATGGCATTCTGATTCAGCTGCCGCTGCCGAAGCAGGTGGATACCAAGTTGCTGCTGGATTCTGTGATGCCGGAAAAGGATGTGGATGGGTTTCATCCTGTGAATGCGGGCAGACTGCAGGCGGGACGGCCAGCGCTGGCTCCGTGTACTCCATCTGGAGTGGTGGAGATTTTGAAGCGCAGCGGCATCCCGATCGCGGGGCAGCGTGCGGTGGTGGTGGGACGCAGCGATATTGTGGGCAAGCCGGCGGCGATGCTGCTGCTGCATGAGAATGCGACGGTGACGATTTGCCACTCGAAGACCCGTGATCTGCCAGAGGTGACGCGTGAGGCGGACATTCTGGTGGCGGCGATTGGAAGGCCGGGATTCATTACCCCAGAGATGGTGAAGCCGGGGGCGACGGTGATTGATGTGGGCATTAACCGCATTACCGATCCGGTGGAGTTTGAGAAGTACTTTGCGGGTGACGGCAAGCGCGCTGATATCTTTGCGAGGCGCGGATCGACGATTGTGGGCGACGTGCATCCCAAGGCGTTTGAGATTGCGGGAGCGTATACGCCGGTTCCGGGTGGGGTGGGACCGCTGACGATTGCGATGCTGATGGCGAACACGGTGCGGGCAGCGCGGCTGCGGCGGGGGCTTTAGCTGCGATGGTGCGAGTGGGATTGACAGGTGGCCTGGGGAGCGGGAAAAGCACCGTCTCGAGCTATCTGAAGGAGCTGGGCGCTGAGGTCATTCAAGCGGATGAGGTGGGCCGGGAGCTGATGGAGCCGGGGCACGCAGTTTTTGACGAGATTGTCGAAGTCTTCGGGCCGGAGGTGGTTGGGCCGGATGGGCATCTGGACCGCGCACGGCTGGCGGAGCTGGCTTTTCGCGGAGGGCGGCTGCATGAGCTGAATGCGATTGTGCATCCGGCGGTGATTGCGGCGCAGGGCGACTGGATGCGACAGGTGTATCTGCGCGATCCAAAGGCCGTGGCGGTGGTGGAGTCGGCGCTGATTTTTGAGGTGGAACGCGATGCGCGGCTGAGGGGTGAGTCGGAGGGGATTCTGACTTACTGGCGCAGGCGATTTGATCGCGTGATTGTGGTTGCGGCTCCTGATGAGGTGAAGATTGCGCGCTATGTGGCGCGGCTTTCGCCAGGAGCGTGGGACGAGAAGATTGCCGCCGATGCGCGGTCGCGGCTGGCGCAGCAGTTGAGCGATGCAGTGAAGAAATCGCGCGCCGACTACGTGATTGAAAATTCCGGGGATTTTGAGGACCTGAAGCGGCAGGTGGATGCGGTTTGGATGCAGCTGCGGGAGCTCGGCAACAATTTGCGGAATACTGAGTTCATACAATAGAAACAGCGGGCGACGAGCCGGTCTAAGAAGACTGCAGCTTGCGCCTCGTTGTGGAAAGGCTTGGAAAGAGGTATGCGCTTGCGCCGATTGCTGCTGGTTGTATTGCTTGTAGGTGGATTCTGGTGGGTTACCAGTCATTTTCCGGATCATCTTGTCGATGCGGTGGGTGGATTGGGTCTGCATGGAACGAGTGTGACCAGATCGCCGCTGGAGTTGACGGAAGCTCAGGCTGCGCCCGCTTTTGATGCTGAAGAGCAGAACAATATTGTGGTTTACAAGAAGACCGTCGACTCGGTGGTGAACATTACATCACGGTCGGTCTCTTTTAACTTTTTTTATGGCGAGGTGCCGCAAGAGGGTCAGGGATCGGGCTTCATTCTTGATCGCGCGGGACATGTGCTGACGAATTTCCATGTGATCGCCGATGCGAACCGCATTGAAGTTAAGACGCACGACAAGCACACCTACAAGGCGACGATCGTTGCCTCGGACAAGGTGCATGATCTGGCGCTGCTGCAGATTAATGCTCCGAATCTGCAGCCGGTGACGCTGGCTGATTCTACGAGCCTGATGGTGGGGCAAAAGGTGTATGCCATCGGCAATCCGTTTGGGTTGAGCGGAACGATGACGCGCGGCATCATCAGCTCGATTCGCTCGGTGCGCGGGCCGCAGGGCTCGCCGATTGAGGATGCGATTCAGACGGATGCGGCGATCAATCCGGGCAACTCGGGGGGGCCGCTGCTGAACTCGCGCGGCGAAGTGATCGGCATCAACACCATGATTGCGACGGGTGGCGCGGAGCAGAGCTCGGGCATCGGATTTGCCATTCCGATCAACACGGCCAAGGCGGTGCTGAACGACTTCATGCGCTACGGGCGGGTGCGGCGGCCTTCGCTGGGGATTACATCGCTTGCCATTGGACCGGATGTGGCGGAACAGATGGGATTACCTGCGGTTTCAGGCGTACTGGTGGAGAAGGTTGTTCAAGGCGGAGCGGCGGATCGAGCCGGTATTCGCGGAGGCAACGAAGAGGCCTATCTCGGCAACATGTCGATCCTGATTGGCGGGGATTTGATTGTGGGAATTGACGGCAGGGAGATTCAGGACACGTCAGACATTGGCGCGGTCATGGAGAAGCATCAGCCGGGCGATACCGTTTCGGTGACACTGTATCGGGGTCGCAGGAAGATGGAAGTGCGGCTGCAGCTTGGCGATGCGCACGATATGAATGCTTAGGGGCCTGACGAAGGTGAAAACTCGCCTCAGGGGCTAAAGCCCTACCGATGGTGTTGGTCTGATACCGGGGATGAATCCCCGGCCTACCTTAAGGACAACTGCAAAGGCAAAAGCAACTGCAACTGCAAATGCAAATGCAAATGCAAATGCAAATGCAAATGCAAGGACAATAACAAAGGCATGTTGATGGAGCTTTGATGCTTGTCCACGGAAAAGCAGATCCTCTTCGGGGATGACAGATAGAAAAGCAACAGCAAAAACAAAAGCAAAGACGAAAGCAAAAGCAAGAGCAAAAGCAGATCCTTCACTAGGTTCAGGATGACAAGTTGGTGGTAAGAAAGCACTGCATGGACTGCGTCTGGTTGGACGCAGCCCTTTTGTTTCTGAGCGAATTTCCTGCCTAGAACTTGACGCCCAGAGTGCCCAGAAAAGTTTTGATCTGTGGCCAGACGGCTTTGAGATCGTTGGCAGTCTGGATATCGAGAGGGATGTTGAGTGGATTGGCGATGACGCCGCTGACATCGGTGAGCGGCTTATCGAGAGTGCTGATGAGAGTGGCGAGACCGGCGACGACGGCAGGAGCTGCCGAGATTGCGGTCTGCGCGTGGCCGAGCCACTTGAGTGCGTCGGCAGCGCCGATTTCGATGCCTTTTTCGATGTTCAACAGGATGTTTGCCATACGATTTGGAACCTCATTCTGCCCGGCGCGCGATGCGCACCAGGCATGGATTTATGGCCGGGTATCTCCGCGTGCCGCGCGACGCGCCACCATCTCGTGACGAGCACGAGCGATTGACAGCTTTCTCTCCGGGCAACACCTGTGTGCGTGCGTCGTCGCTATGCGAAGCGCGTGCGGCTTGCGATTGATTTGCCGTAGAGGTTGCTGGAGGAGAGCTGACTCAGGGGAGGGCTGCATTGCATGGCATCGCCGCGCATGCGGATCTTCCCGGCCACTTTTCAGCTTAGGCGTTCAAGGGTAAATTTTACGCAAAGGGGGGCGTCGCATAAATGCATGATTTTGCGTTATTTATGGGAGCTACTGGTATTTAGCGGCTTGACACGCCGCGACTACGCTTTGTTCTGAACATAGCGACGGTTCTCGAAGTGATATTCGCTGGAGAGGACGCGAGCGATGGCTTCGGTGTAGGCGATGTGTTCTTCGGCGAGGATGCGGTCTGCGAGCGAGTGGGCGTCGTCGGTTTCGAGCACGGGGATGGCGTGCTGGAGGATGATGACGCCGTGGTCGAGGTGTTCATCGACGAAATGGACGGTACATCCGGCGATTTTGCAGCCGTAGTCGAAGGCCTGCGTTTGCGCATCGAGGCCGGGAAAGGCAGGCAGCAGTGATGGGTGGATGTTGAGGATGCGGTTGGGGAAGGCGGCGATGAATTCGGGTGAGAGCAGGCGCATGTAGCCGGCGAGGATGATGAGATCGACGTTGTGCTTGCGCAGGCAGGCTGCGACGTCGGCATCGTGCTCGGCACGCTTGCGGCCTTTGGAGATGAATTGTGCGGTGGAAAGGCGGAGTTCGCGCGCGGCTTCGAGTCCTGGGGCATCGGCGACGTTGGAGATGACGATGGCAATCTCAGCGTTGGGCAGGCGGCCTTCGCGGATGGAGCGCGCGATGGCGAGGAAGTTCGATCCGCGGCCTGAGAGCAGGATGCCGAGTCGCTTTTTCGAGGCGGGTTCGGCAGAGCTCATGAGTAGAGCACCCTGCGGCTGTCCTTATCGTTTTTGTCGGCTTTGATGATGCGGCCGATGACGTGGAATTTTTCTTCGGCACGGTTGAGCAGAGCTTTTGCTTTGCTGAATTTGTCGGCGGGAACGACGACGATCATGCCGACGCCCATGTTGAAGGTGCGCATCATCTCGTCCTGCGGCACCTGGCCGAGCTCGCGCAGGTGCTCGAAGATGGGCAGGACAGGCCATGAGCCGAGCTCGACGTGCGCGGCGGTGCCTTTAGGAAGGACGCGGGGCAGGTTTTCAGTGATGCCTCCGCCGGTGATGTGGGCCATGCCGGCGACGAGGCCTGCGTTAACCAGCTTCTGCACAATGGCGAGATAGCTGCGGTGCACCTTCATGAGCGCGTTGCCGGCTTTGTCGCCGATGGCTCCGATGTATTGCGTGGGCTTGTATTTCGCGACTTCGAAGAAAAGTTTGCGTGCGAGGGAATAGCCGTTGGTGTGCAGGCCGGTGGAGGGCAGGCCGATGAGGATGTCGCCGGGTACGATGGTGGCGCCGGTGATGAGCTTGCTCTTTTCGACCGCTCCGACGATGAATCCGGCGAGGTCGTATTCGCCGTCACCATAGAAGCCGGGCATCTGCGCTGTTTCGCCGCCGATGAGCGCGCAGCCGTTGGCTTTGCAGGCGTCAGCGAGACCTTCGACGACCTGCTCAGTTATCGAGGCGTCAAGACGGCCTGTGGCCAGGTAATCGAGGAAGAAGAGCGGTGCTGCACCTTGCACGGCAATATCGTTGACGCAGTGGTTTACCAGATCCGCGCCGACGGTGTTATGTATGCCTAATTCAAAAGCCAGCTTGAGCTTGGTGCCCACACCGTCGGCGGAGCTGACGAGGATGGGCTCTGTCCATTTCTTGAGGTCTAGCTGGAAAAGCGCTCCGAAACCGCCGATGCCGCCGAGGACGTTGCGGTTGAAGGTGCGCTTGGCGAGGAACTTGATGCGCTCCTTGGTGCGGTCGCCGGACGAGATATCGACACCTGCATCAGCGTAGGTAACGGACTTATGGGCAGCGGAAATCGCGTCTGAGCCGGGCAATGGATAGCCTTTCAGGGAGGGGTTTTCCGGCCGGACTGTGCGAGCCGTAAGCTCCGATTCTATCAGCGCAAATCGGGAGGTGTTTGCACAGCACGCTCTGGTTGGCTGCTACTTATACTTGAGCTGAGAGATAAGGAGTAAACGATGGCGGTGCACGAGCGTTCGCGGCAGTTGCAGCAGAGAGCGGAAAAGCTGTTTCCCGGGGGTGTAAATTCGCCGGTGCGCGGTTTTCGCTCGGTGGGCGGTGAGCCGCCGTTTGTGGCGCGGGCCGAGGGTGCGTATCTGTACGACGCAGACGGGAATCGCTATATCGACTACTTCGGCTCGTGGGGGCCGATGATTCTGGGCCATGCTTTTCCGCCGGTGGTGGAGGCGATTGAGCGGGCGGCGCGGAACTCAGCGAGTTTTGGCGCTTCGACCGGTGCGGAAGGCGACCTGGGTGAGCTGGTGCAGGCCTGCTATCCGGGGATCGAGAAGATGCGTTTTGTCAGCTCCGGGACGGAAGCGACGATGTCGGCGATTCGCGTGGCGCGGGCTGCGACGGGGCGTAAGCGGATTATCAAGTTTGAGGGCTGCTATCACGGGCATTCGGATGGGTTGCTGGTGAAAGCAGGTTCCGGCGTGGCGACGCTGGGCATTCCGGGATCGGCGGGTGTGCCGGAAGAAGTGGCGTCTCTGACGCTGGCCTTGCCGTTTAACGATCTCGATGCCGTAGTCGAGGCTTTTGAGCAGTATCCAGGTGAGATTGCTGCGGTGATTCTTGAACCAGTGGTGGGCAATGCGGGATGTATTCCGCCGGGCGAAGGGTATCTGGATGGCCTGCGAAAGCTAACGTCGCGTCATGGTGCGCTGTTCATTGTGGATGAGGTGATGACGGGTTTCCGGTTGGCGCTGGGCGGGGTGATTGAGTTGTACGGTATCGACGCGGATCTGGTGACGCTGGGCAAGATTATCGGCGGAGGGCTTCCCTGCGGATTGTTTGGCGGCAAACGGGAGTTTATGGATCTACTGGCACCGCTGGGGCCGGTGTACCAGGCGGGGACGCTGAGCGGTAATCCGCTGGCTATGGCCGCGGGCATCGCTACGGTGGGCTATTTGAGAGAGCACGCCGTAGAGGTTTATCCGAAACTTGAAGAGACTTCTAAGGCGGTGGCGGAGGGTGTTGCGGCGGAAGCAGCCAATGCGGGTATTGCGATCATGACCAACCGCGTTGGAGCGATGTGGACCTGGTTTTTCGGTGACAGTGCGGTTACGAACTACTCCGAGGCGGCGCGCAGCGATACAGCGGCCTTTGCGGCGTTTCATCGCAGCATGCTGGAGTCTGGAGTTTGGCTGCCGCCATCGCAGTTTGAGGCGGCGTTTCTTGGGACGGCGCATGGGCAGGTTGAAATAGAAGCGACTATCGCCGCGGCGCGCGCGGCCTTTGCTGCGGTCACGGCTTAATCAGAGCCAGGCGTCGAGCGTTACGAAGTGGCGATCTGTACTGCTGGCGATGAGCCTGCGCACTGCTTCGATGGTGAACGAGCGATCCATTCCCTGGGCACGGTGACTGCCGTCATGCAGGACCAGGTTGGTAGCGTTGCCCTGGCGATCGTTTCGGGCGATCTGCCGATTAATCCGCGCTGTGATGTACTCGGAAGATTCAGCTTTCCAGTCGTTGCCAATGATGTTCCAGGTCACCGGCGTAAGGCCCAATTCGCGTGCAATGCGAAAGGTGGCAGGCTGGCGCGCGCCAAAGGGCGGCCGGAATAGCGTCACCGGCGCTCCGAGTAATTGTTCTATGGCGTCCTTGGTGCGGCTTAGCTCTTCACGCGTTTTGGCTGCGCCAGTGCGCGAGAGATTTGGGTGGGTCCAGGTATGATCGCCGATTGCGTGGCCTGCGGCATGGATGCGCCGTGCAAGCTCTTTCTGCTGCGTGGCATAGCTGCCGATTAGAAAAAAAGTCGCTTTGATCTTGTTTTTTTCAAGTAGATCGAGCAATTGAGGAGTCATGCGCGGGTTGGGGCCATCATCGAAGGTTAGCGCGATCTGGCGCGGACCGGAGACTGGATTGGATGGCGCGGTAAGCGCTCCGCCGAAAAGCGTCGACCAGGGCGCAAGCGAGGCGTACGAATAGCCTCCCGCAGCGGCTCCGGCGAAAGCTGCGATGGATGCGCCGATTTCGATCATTTCGCCTAACATTCGCCTCTGCCTCTGTGAATTGCAACGAGTCTCAGTTTACGGGAATCTAAGAGTCAGAGGGTTTTGCGCCGGTTGGTCTTCCGGCGTAGACTCTTCTTGGTTCGGACCGCATCCTGAGTGAACGGAGCGGCACTGGAGATGCCATGAGCCTTACTACATTCCCCGCCGAGGGCCGGAACGCGGCTGCTCCCACTAATTCCCTTACAACCAAAGTTACGATGCCGGCGCTTGCAGGAATGAAGCGCGAAGGCAAGCCCATTACTGCGCTGACGGCTTATGACTATGCGACCTCGCGCCTGGTGGATGAAGCGGGAATCGACATGATCCTCGTCGGTGATTCGCTCGCCATGGTGGTGCTGGGCCATGACAATACGCTGGCGGTTACGGTGGATGAAATGCTGCATCACACGCGTGCTGTTCGACGGGCAGTACGCCGCGCGCTGGTGGTTGCTGATATGCCTTTCGGGAGCTATCACGGGACGATTTCAGAGGGCGTAGCCAACGCGGTTCGGTTTGTAAAAGAGGCAGGCGCTGAGGCGGTGAAGATTGAAGGGCCGCGTGTGGAGCTGGTGCGCGCTCTGACGGAGGCCGAGATTCCTGTGGTCGGGCATCTGGGGCTTACTCCGCAGAGCGTGCATCGCATGGGCGGATACAAGGTGCAGGCCAAGACTGCAGAGGCTGCGCTGCAATTGCGAGCGGATGCGGTTGCTCTTGCAGAAGCTGGTGCGGGAGCGATTGTGCTGGAAGGCGTACCACGTGAGGTTGCAGCAGACATCACGGCTGAGCTCGCAATTCCTACGATTGGCATTGGCGCGGGGCCGGAGTGCGATGGGCAGATCCTGGTGCTGCATGACATGCTCAATATGACTTTTGCTCCGCATGCCAAGTTTGTGCGGCAGTATGCGGATATGGCTGCGGTGATGCGCGATGCGGTTGAGCATTATCGCGAAGATGTGGAGCGCCGAGCGTTTCCGTCCGATGCGGAGAGCTACCATCTGCCTGCTGCGATGCGTGCGGCTGTTACGGCGAGTGACCGGTAAGAAGCGCCTCGCTTTTTGAATCATCCAATGTTGAGCAAGTTGCAAAGCACCGGTCTGTCAATGAGCGGGCCTGCTTGGATACATGAAGGATTTCCATGCTGATTTTTAAAACGATTGAAGAATTGCGCGCCTGGTCGCGTGCGGTTCATGTAAAGCAGGGCACAGTTGGGCTGGTGCCGACGATGGGTGCGCTGCATGATGGACATCTGACTTTGGTGCGTGCAGCAAGAGCGGGTAATTCGGCGGTGGTTGCAAGCATCTTTGTAAATCCGACGCAGTTTGGGCCGAATGAGGATTTCGCGAAATATCCGCGGACGTTTGAGGCGGATTGTGCACTGCTCGAAGCTGAAGGCGTGGATGCGGTGTTTGCGCCCGCTCCAGAAGAGATGTACCGAGCGGGAGCTGCGACATTTGTTGAAGTGGAAGGGCTGAGCAATCGGCTGGATGGTGGATCGCGGCCGGGGCATTTTCGTGGCGTGGCTACGGTGGTGGCGAAGCTTTTTATCGCTGCTGAACCGGACCGCGCTTACTTTGGCCAGAAGGATGCGGCGCAGGTTGCCGTGCTGCGGCGCATGACGGCGGATCTGGGATTGCCGCTGGAGTTGATTATTTGTCCGATCGTTCGCGAGCCTGATGGGCTGGCGTTGAGCTCGCGGAACCGGTATCTGAGCCCGGATGAACGTTGGCAGGCGCTTGTACTGAGCAGGGCGGTGCGAGCGGTCGAGAGCGCTTATCGTGGCGGGGAAACTGATGCTGGCAAGCTGATCTCTTTAGCGCGGGTGGAGTTCTTGAAAGAGCCTCAGGTGCGTGTCGATTATATTGCGCTGGTTGATTGGGAGACGCTGCTGCCGGTGGAGAAAGCTGAGGCGGGTTCGTTATTTGCCGTTGCGGCGTGGGTAGGTTCGACTCGGCTTATCGATAATTGCGTGCTGTAGCAAACTGGCCTGTTCTCTGACTGCAAGAGCATTTTCAGAGAACAGGCCAGTTTGTTTTGAAGTCCTAATTGCTGCCTAGTGTGGGTGGTTTTCTTCGGGCGGGGGAACGAAGGCTTCGGGTTTCTGGTGGCCGCGGTGACAAGTGCCGCAGGTAACGGGATCTTTGGCATTCGGCAGGTTCATGACGTAGTTGCTGTTGATGTCCTGAACCATCTTGTACATGACCCGCGCGGTCTTCTTCTCTTGCTTTGAGTCGTCGGGGAAGTTCAGCATGGGACGGCCGTTAGGCCCTACGCGGTTGGGATCGGCAGCGTGGCAGGTGTTGCAGTGCACGCCGAGTTGGCCAGCCCATTTGTCCATGATGTCGTGAACTTCCTTGCCAGTGAGGTCTTTCGGAAGGACCTTAAGATTGGTGGGTTTCGGCATTTGCCGAGGCATTCCACCCGGCGGTGGTCCTCCCGGTGGCGGCCCTTGCTGCGGCGACTCCTGAGCCGCCTGGACCGCGAAATGCGAAGGTATCAGGGTCAGTGAGACAAGGGTAAGAACGCATGCAGACACTGCCAGAGTGGCCTGCCGAAAGCGGGATCGAATCATGCCAAAATCCTTTCGGAATTCAGGGGCGGTTGAATTGATAGACGGGCTCGTACGACGCCAGTTTACACGGCAAAGTTGCGGCGAGGACGCAAGTTAGTTCGCCGTGAGACGCAAGGATGGCCGGCGATGGAAAAGCGCAACGGTAGTTCAGCGGCATGGCGGATGCCAATGCGGGTGGTGATTTCAACGGCGGGAGCGGGGAAGCCATCATCACGAAGCTGCAGCGGTGAACTGGTACTGAGTAAATTCAGGCCGTTGTGTTCGGGACGAGTGATGTCGAGTGCCTGGCAGAGCCGCCCGGGGCCTGAGGTCAGGTCTCGATCAGAGACGTTGTTCTTATTTGAAATATCTCGATTCGCAGCCATGAGATCTCTACCGAGAATCGGTTCCAGGGCGCGGACGAGGATGCAGCCGGCAAAGCCCTCCGGTTCGCAGGTGATGTTGAAGCAGAAATGCGCGCCGTAGATGAAATAGACGTAGCTGTGGCCAGGCTCTCCGAACATGACGCGGTTACGATCTGTGATGCCGCGGAAGCTGTGCGCTGCGGGGTCGGGTGTTGTGGTGATGTGAGGACCGAGGTAGGCTTCGAGCTCGACGATGCGGCCGGCGAGCCAACCGTCTGTGGTTTTGCGCGCGAGCAGCTTGCCGAGCAGCCGGGGAGCGACGATTTCCGGCGCGGGAAGAAGGAATTCACGAGAGATGTGGCCCCAGCCGGCGGGAAGCCGGACTGGGGCGCGATGGGTCGATCGGCCGCTCATTTGAGATTCACGCCTTGTGGGCGCTTTTCCACTCCTTGATTCCTGCGAGAACCTCTTCGGCATGGCCCTCGGGCTTCACATTCTCAAAGACTTGGAGCAGGGTCTGGTCTGGGCCGATAACGAAGGTGGTGCGGGCGATTCCCCTCACCTTTTTGCCGTACATGTTCTTTTCCTTCATGACCCCAAACTGATTGCAGACCTTTTCGTCTACATCTGCAAGGAGCGGATACGGCAGGTTGTACTTCTCGCGGAATTTGCGCTGCGCTTTTGGAGTGTCGCGGGAGATGCCGAGGACGATTGCGCCGGCCTTTTGCAGCTTTTCGAAGGTATCGCGAAAGCCGCAGGCCTCAATGGTGCAGCCAGGAGTGTCGGCTCTGGGGTAAAAGAAGAGTACAACCGGGCTGCCGGCGAAATCGGTAAGATTTACAGTGTTTTCCTGGTCATCCTGGAGGGTGAAGTTGGCGACTTTCTTGTTCAGTTCCATGAAGAAAACCTCGTTGTGCGGCTTGGGTTTGCGTGAGCTGCGCTCACGTGCGTGGTGGAACTGGAAATGGCAGCGTGTGACCGGTGCTGCGAATCCATCCTTGCCGGGAGGCGAATCCCAGCAGGCTCTCATCGATTATTCCCGACCGGCCAGCCGTCTGTCATGGCGCCGGGAGGGTAGAAAAGTGTTGCAGTTTGTGGCCGGATCGATAAGCGCCAGATTTATGCGAATTGCGACGGCCGGGCTGATGCTTCTGGGTGTTTCCGTCGCCGGGCTTGCGCAGTATCCGGGCCGCATTGAGAAGAGCGATAAGAATGCGCCGGTGTTGCGCTCGATTGCGGTGCTGGAGTGGACCGGGCAGCCGGGAAAACCGTCGGCGAGCAGGCTGGTGCCGATCTCGGTTTTTGATGGCGAACAGCTCAACGATGGAACGCTGTATCTGGATCGTCCACAGCCGCTGGCGCTTGATAGCGGCGTGGAATATGTGTTGCAGAAGGATGGCCGCCCTACTGGGCTTTACGATGTTTTCGGCGCGGGTGAGATGAGTGGTACGTGGCAGGGAGTGGGGGTATGGAAATCACTATCGACCGCGGCTGAGACCCGGTCAAAGGATGCCTACAACCAGAGCTCGCTCTACAACTCGAAGGTCGATATTGGTGATGACAGCGATAAACCGGTGCTGCACCGGAAACATCCGAAGGAGTCTGACTCGGGTAATGGTTCATCGGGATCGTCGGGCACTGGTTCGCCAAATACCGGGAGCGCGTCTACCAGCGGGAGTGGTGGAAGTGCTTCGACGGGATCGGGCGGCGGCTCGGGTTCGCAAGCTGATCCGGACCGGCCTACGCTGCATCGCAAGTCCGGCTCGGATTCGTCCACTTCATCGACTTCATCGACGACAAGCTCGTCAGGGAGTGATAGCGGCTCTGGTTCTGGATCGCACGAAGCTGTTGATCCGGATCGACCAACTTTGCGGCGTCATCACAGCGCGGACGACAGCGATACGGCGGGTGTTTCGAACGCTCCGCCAGATCCGGACCGTCCGAGACTGATGCATGGTAAGCCCGCTGATCTGGAACCATCGGAGCTTCCGAGGCTGAAGGGCAATCCGCCGGCGATGCAGCAGGTGGTGGCTGTGTCCGATTCCGCGAATCGCCCGGTACATCCGTGGGCGTTTAGCTGGTCCGATCCGGCAGACCAGACACATTACAAGCAGCAGATGGAGGCGCTGGCGCGGACTGCGCTGGGGATGGATGAGCCTGCGACTCCGTCGAAGACGACGAAAACCGCCGCGTCGAAAACTGCAAAAACTTCAACAGCGAAGACGACAAAGAAAAAGACATCGCTGCTGGCGACTGCCAGCGATGAGCCGAAGCCGCTGGCTGACGAGCAGTTTCAAGTGTATGAGCTGGCTTATGGCGCTTCGGCTACGCTCGTGCTAACTGCGGCAACTCCCAAGCCTGAGCTGGTTCAGACTGATTCGAGCCAGCAGACAGCTTCTGACGGTAGTGCTCCGAAGATTGTTCGCCGTTCTACGCCGGGGAAGAATTCCGCGACGGTGCAGTCGCAGGTGAAAGACGATAGCTCAGCACCATCTGAGAGCGGTTTGCCCGCGAAGCCTGCGCCGCAGAAGTTTGTCACGCTGATTGCGCAGCCCGATCTCTATGGTGGGGTACTGGTGCTCTATAAGAGCGTCACCGACTCTGCGCACCTTGACGAAACGCCGCGGATGCGGCTGATCGATGCGGTTGACGCGACCGCCGACAACCGCGCTGAGCTGCTCTTTGAGCTGCGCGGCGATGGGCAGCGGCAATTTGCGCTGTATCGTGTGCTGCGTGGCTCCGCCGAGCAGATGTTTGCGACAGTGGCGATGCCGTGAATTGAGCGGACCGCCATTTTGACTTATTTAAGTCGCAAGAATACTCTGTAGCTGGTATGAACCGAGAAACAAAGCCAGACACAGTGAGGACGTCGATTGACCTGCCTCGCGATCTTCATCGCAGGGTGCATGAGGCTGCCGCACGCACAGGTTGTTCGGCGCGGAAGCTCATTCTGGAAGGGATTGAGTCGGTCATACGGGAAAAGGGTTTGCCGCGGCCGACGCAGCGGCTCGATCTGGATGCCAACCCGCCCATTCCTTCGGAAGGGCGGCGGCTTCGACTCCTGACTAATGACGAAATCTATGAACTTATTGAGCTTCCCTGATCTCAATGTATGGCGTGCTTTGGCTTCTCCCGATCATGAGCATCATGCCACGGCAGCGTTATGGTGGGAACAACAGGACGGAATGATCTGCTTTACGAGGTTTACGCAGCTCGGATTCCTGCGCTTAGCGACCACCGCCGCCGCCATGGATGGGAAACCGTATACGATGGCTCGGGCGTGGGAAGCATATGACCGGTTTTACGAGGATGAGCGCGTGAGGTTTCATCCTGATCCTGCCGAAGCGGAAGCAAGGTTTCGGCGCATGGCTTCGGACAATACAGTCTCTCCCAAGCTCTGGATGGATGCGTGGCTGTTATCCAGCGCAGACGCGGCTGGAGGTGTGCTGGTGACCTTCGATAAGGCGCTTGCCTCGCGCGGAGCTCACTGTCTCCTGAGCAAGAGATGAATACCCTGCCACGCTGACGTCGAGTCATCCTAGACCGACGCGTCTTTCATTTATTGATACGAACTTAGGCTCAGCACGCCAGGTTTATTTGGGAATCTGCGAAGCATCCCATCCACCACCGAGCGAGCGGATGAGCTCGACACTCGAAGCAAATCGCCGGCTGCGCAGCGTGGCTTGCGTACGCTGGTTTTGAATCAGCGTCGCCTCTGCGGTGAGTACTTCGAGATAGCTGGTGGCTCCGCCTTTGTAGCGTTTGTTTGAGAGATCAAGCGAGTGCTGAGCGTCGAAGACGGCTTCGCGCTGCGCTGATTCTTCCTGCTCAAGGATGCGCAGGTCGGAGAGTTTGTCTTCCACTTCACCGAAGGCGAGGAAGACCACGTTCTTGTAGTTCGAAGCGCTTGATTCAAAGAGGTCGCGTGCCTGCTGGGTGGTCGCCTTACGCCTGCCGGCATCAAAGAGCAGTTCCGAGGCCTGCGCACCGAGTGACCAGAGCGAGCTGGGGCCTTGAATCCAGGTGCCTCCATGAGTGCTTTCAAATCCGCCGCCGCCGCCGAGCGTGATTGTCGGATAGAAAGCGGCGGTGGCTACGCCGATCTGCGCATTGGCCTGTGCTGCCCGGCGCTCAGCGCTGGCGATATCGGGGCGGCGCTGCAGAAGCTGCGAAGGGACGCCGAGGGGGATTTTCGGCAAGTCCTGATTAGGTTGCGCGGGGTCTGGATTGAGAACCAGCGGCGCGGGTGGAATGCTGAAGCCTGAGAGATCGTATTCGGCGATGGAGGCGATGGCATGCTCAAACTCGGCGCGAGCTACACCTACGTCGATGAGCTGGGCGCGTGTCTGATCGAGCTGGGTCTGCGCCTGGGCTACATCAACGTCTGTGGCGACGCCGCCTTTGAGCCGTCGTTTGGTCAGGTTGAGCTGATTGGTGAGGTCGTCGATGTCATTGGTCAGGAGCTGTGTTTGCAGGTCGAGTCCGCGCAGCTCGAAGTAATCCTCGGCCATTTCGGATTCGAGGCTTAGCTCTACGTTGGCCATATCGGCATTGCTGGCCTGAGCCGCGGCACGCGCGCTCTCGACAGTGCGCCGGATGGCTCCCCAGAAATCGGGTTCCCATGAGGCCTGACCTTCGAGGGTCAGGTCGTTGTAGCTGGTGACGACGCTGTTTTGCGGAGGAAGAACGAGCGGACGGTTCTGGGATACCTTGGCGTGGTTGAAACCAGGTCCTGCTGACAGGGAGGGATAGAAGGCAGAACGCGCTATTTTTACCTGCTCGCGCGCGGCCAGATAGGTTTCGAGAGCCTGATGCAGGTTCTGGTTTACGGTGGCGATGCGATCTTCGAATTTATTGAGTTGCGGATCGTTGTAGATCTCCCACCACTTGCCCTTGAGCATGCCATCGGATGGGTTAGCCGTCTGCCAGCTACCGCCATTCGGCGCAGGCGGAGGGGGGACGGTGATGTTTGCGGCGCCTGTTTCTTTGTAGGCTGACGGTGCCGTGTATGCAGGGCGCTGGTAGTCAGGACCAACGGGCTTGCAACCCGCGACTGTCAGCGCGAGCGCCAGCGCGCTGGCCGAGTACACGATCTTTCGGCTTGATTTAGATGCCGCCATTCTTCTGTGCTCCCTCGGCGGCCTTCATCTCTTGCGGTGTCAGTACGTGGACTTTCTCGCCATCGATGAGCGAGTCAGGCGGGTTCTGAATGACCTGATCTTGCGCGGTGAGGCCTGTGATGATCTGTACGGTGCGGCCATCGTCCTGCCCGATTGTTACGGGCGCCAGATGCGCCGTGTCGCCAGTAACGGTGCCGACGCGAAGGCCTTCATTGCGGAAGATGAGAACGGAGACGGGCAGTACAAAGACATTGCCGACTGGATTGACTTTGAAGTGGACTTCGGCAAGCGTTCCGGCCAACAGGTTGCCTTTACGGTTGTCGACGTCGACTTCTACAAGCAATGTGCGGCTTGCAGGATCGATCGCGTCGGCAGTACGGACCAGCTTGCCTTGAAAGACCTGGCCGGGGTGCTCCGCAAAGGTGAGGTTGATGGTTTCGCCGCGTTTGACCGATGCGGAGAAGACGCCGGGAAGATTGGTGTAGACACGCAGCGTGTTGACGGCCTGCATGTGGAATAGCTCAGAGCTTGGTGTCTGGCCTGCTCCGGCATCGATGAGCTGACCGGTATCGACGCGGCGAGCTGTAATGACGCCGTCGAATGGCGCATAGACTTTCTCGAATGATGTCAGTTCTTTCAGCCGTTGCACGTTGGCTTGTGCGGACTTGACCTGTGCGGAAGTAGAAGCTGCCTGATTGACGAAGGTATCGGTGTCCTGTTGCGAGACGGCGTTGTCGGTGACGAGGCCTTTGTAGCGATCTGCCTGAATGCGCGCATTGTTGGCGTTGGCGAGAGCTGTATTGAGGTCAGCCTCTGCCTGAGCTAGCTGCTGGTCTACTTCAGGGCTGGCGATCTCGGCGAGCAGTGCGCCCTGCTTCACCTTTGCGCCAATATCGTAGTACCAGTGCGTGAGGTAGCCGGAGGTGCGGGCATAGATAGGCGAGTCACTGTAAGAGGTGACGTTGCCGGGCAATGTGACCTCCTCTACAGGGTTTCCGGGCTTAGGGGCCAGGGTGATGACCGAAGGCGCAGCGAGCTCTTTGGTGCGATCCTCAAGCGCGGACGCAGCGTGTTCTCGCGGCAGAATGCCGATGACGCCGAGCACCACCATGACCCCAACAATCAGCAAGAGCACCGTGATGGCATGGCTGACCTTGATCGGCTTTTGATCGGGTGCAGTCTCGGTGTCGTGTCCGTGCTCCGCGCGAGCGTTTTGTTTGTGTTCGCTGTTCGATGTCTGTTCAGGGCTCATATTTGCTCCGGAAACTGATCTTCTACGACAGTCTGGGCCGGTGCGTGCGCGCGTCTGCGCCGCTCCAGGCTTCCATGAAGCGCGGAGAAGAAGGTTGGCACAAAGAAGAGGGTTGCAAAGGTTGCCAGCATCAGGCCGCCGATTACTGCACGCCCAAGAGGCGCGTTCTGCTCGCCGCCGTCTCCCAGACCCAATGCCATGGGAACCATGCCGATGATCATGGCGAGGGCGGTCATGAGCACTGGACGGAAGCGGACGAAGCCCGCGTTCAATGAGGCTTTGCGGGCATCGCCGACAAGCGCCTCAAGCTGCTCGCGAGCGAAGCTTACGACAAGGATCGAGTTCGCGGTGGCGACGCCCATGCACATGATGGTGCCGGTCAACGCGGGTACGCTCAAACGCGTTCCAGTGAGGAAGAGGAACCAGACGATGCCAGTAATGGCCGCAGGCAGCGCGGAGATGATGAGGAACGGATCAAGCCACGACTGGAAGTTGATAACGATGAGGAAGTAAACGAGCAAGATCGAAAGGGCAAGTCCGGAGAGCAGGCCGATGTAGGACTTGTTCATGGTCTCGCTTTGACCGCGCAGCACAACCTGGGTTCCGCGGGGCAGATCCTTCTTGTGCTCTGCGACGATCTTCTCGACTTTGCGCGTTACGGTACCGAGATCCACACCGTCCACGTTGGCATAAATATCGAGCACAGGCTGAACGTCATAGTGGCTGACCGTGCCCATTTCCGCGCCGGGAGATATGGAAGAGAGATTGCCGAGCACCTGAACGGACTGCGTGCTTCCAGGTGCGGCTGTGGCGCTTGCGCCATATATAGTCTGTGGCGCTTGTTCCAGAGCGCTACTGGCGGGAACCGAGATGGGTAGGCTCTGCAGATCGGGAAGCGATTGAATGTTGTACTGCGGTGATTGGATCGCGATGTTGTAGGAAACGCCGTTTTTCGGGTCGAGGTAGAAATTCGGCGTTGTCTGGAAGCTGCCGCTGAGAGCCACGAGCAGGCTTGTTGCAACATCCTTCTGCGTCAGACCAACCTCTGCTGAGCGAGTGCGATCCACGTTGACTGTAAAGTTGGGTAGATCGAATGGCTGCTGAATGCGCGTGTCAGCAGTGCCGGGAACGGATTTGACGTCATTCAGTAGTTTCTCGGCATACACGCGGTTATCTTCGAGATCGGGACCAATGACCTGAATATCGATTGGTGAAGACAGGCCGAAATTCAGGATCTGCGTGACGATATCCACGGGCAGAACGTAGAACGTCACACCTGGATATTCGCGGCTCAGCGTCTTGCGCAGGTCGTTCACATATTTATCGGAGGGGTGGTGCTTTTCCGCCAACTGGACGGTGATGTCCGCATCGGCTGTGCCGACTGGGGCTGAGGTCGAATACGAGAGATTCAGACCGGAGTAGGGAAGGCCGATGTTGTCGATGATGGTGGTAACTTCGGCGGGAGGAATCTCACGGCGGATGGTGTAGTCGATGTGATCGCAGAGCGCAGCGGTATCTTCAATACGCGTGCCGGTGCGGGCCCGCACGTGAATACGGAAGGCGCCGCCGTCTACCGATGGGAAAAAGTCCTCGCCGAGCCACGGCACTATGAGAGCGGCCGACGCAGCGCAGATGAGCAGAAAAACGAAGATGAACGCCTTGGCGTGATCGACGCAAAAGGTGAGCAGCCGCACGTAGCCATGGCGGATCTTCTCGAAGTAGTGCTCGAAGCCACGTTGAAAGGCGATAAAGGGGTTGCGGCTAGTGCGGCGCTTTTCCGCTTCTTCGTCGCTATGTTCCTTGAGCAGATATTTCGCCATCGTCGGGACGACGGTTCGTGAGAGCAGGTAGCTGGCGAGCATAGCGAAGACAACGGCTTCAGCGAGTGGTACGAAGAGGTATCGTGAAACACCGCTGAGGAAGAACATGGGCACGAAGACGATGCAGATAGAGAGGGTTGAAACAAACGCGGGCACTGCGATCTGCGCAGCGCCGTCGAGGATGGCCTGCTCGATTTCCTTGCCGGATTCGAGATTGCGGTTGATGTTTTCGATTTCGACGGTTGCGTCGTCTACGAGAATTCCGACGGCCAGGGCAAGGCCGCCGAGCGTCATGATGTTGATGGTTTCGCCCAGAGCGGCCAGGCAGATGAGCGAACTCAGAATCGACAGTGGAATGGACACCGCGATGATCAGCGTCGAGCGCCAGCTTCCGAGGAAGACGAGGATCATTACGCCGGTGAGACAGGCGGCGATGATGGCCTCTCGCACCACGCCGCTAATGGCGCCCTTGACAAAAATGGATTGGTCGTTGAGGGCCTCAAGCTTGAGCTGCGGAGGCATCTGGGCGAGGATGCCGGGCAGTTTTTCGCGAACACCGGCAATGATGTCGAGCGTAGATGCCGAACCGGTCTTGAGGATGTTCATCAGCGAGGCGCGCTGGCCATCGACGCGCACGATGTTGGTCTGCGGCGGAAAACCGTCGCGGACGTGGGCTACATCGCGGATGTAGATTACAGTTCCGTTGACAGTGCGGATGGGCAGGTTGTTCAACTCATTGACCATGAGCGGGGCAGAGTTGGTCTCGACCGCGTACTCATAGTTGCCGACTTTCATTGTGCCGGCCGGAGTAATGATGTTTTGCGCGCTGATGGCATTGACCACATCCGTGGGCGAGAGACCCTTGGATTGCAGCGCATGCAGATCGAGATCGACCTGAATCTGACGCTGCTTGCCACCATAGGGCCAAGGGAGGGATGCTCCTTCGACGGTTGCCAGTCGGGTACGGATCAGGTTTGTTCCAAGGTCATTTAACTGCTGCTCATTCAGACCCTGGCCAGAAAGGCCGAGCTGCAGAACCGGCACGCTCGATGCGTTGTACTGGATGATGAATGGCGGTGTCGATCCGGGAGGCAGAGAGCGCAACTGCACCTGGCTGATAGAGGTGATTTCGGCGACGGCTTCCGCGACGTTTGCATGGGGCTGGAAGTAAACCTTGATGACACCGATGCCGTTGAGCGACTGAGACTCAATATGCTCGATATCGCTGACGGTGGTGGTCATGCCGCGCTCGCTGTTGGCGACGATGCGCGTGGACATTTCCTGGGCGGAGAGACCGGTGAAATTCCAGACGATGCTGACGATAGGAATATCGATATTGGGAAAGATATCCGTTGGCATCTGCAGGATGCTCACGGTGCCAATCAAAAGCAGGAGGATGGCAAAGACGGCAAAGGTGTAAGGCCGCCGTAAGGCAAGCCGGACAATCCACATACTGTTTGTCGCTCCTGGAAGCTCGCCGAAAACGGTAGCCCAGAGTTCAGTCTAGAGCAGAACGGCAGGCTTACGGTCTGGAAGCACGAAGCCATGAAAAATCAATGGCTTCAGCGTTTCTTCGCCTATATGGTCGACTGTCCGCTCCGGGGAATTACAGCCCCGATCACGCCGTCCTGCTGTTGATGTGCATTGCAAGCCGGAAACAGTCAGCGAATGGATCTTCAGCGGCTGATTCCAACAGAGGAAAGGTTTTCGTTTATAAGACGGACCTGTGACCCCGCAGGATGCAGGAAGGTGGGTCTGGATCGCCAGGTAAAGCCTGACGATTTACTGACATGCTCGCTCAGAGAGCAGCAAACAAAGCCAGAATGCCAATACAGACGGCGATCGCCATGCTTTGCCGGTCGCGGATGGCGAAAATAACCGGGTCTTCGTGCATTTCGCCGCGCGAGGCTTTGAGCCATACCCAGGTGAGCCAATAGAGCATGAGGGGGACGATGAGCCATAATCGTCCCGGATGGCGGTACAGGCGGGAGACGTCCGGATGCGAGATATAGAGGGAGAAGATTACGACGGCTGCATAGGCGCTTGATGTGCCGAAAGCGCGGATCTGCTCCATGTCCGAGACGTGGTACCCGCGGCCGTGCGTTGACGAGACGCCGCGTTCGCGCAGGTTTGCCAGCTCACTGAAGCGCTTGACCATTGCCAGAGAGAGGAACAGAAAGATGGACAGGCTTGAAAGCCAGGGCGAGATAGGTGTTTGGGTTGCAGCGCCACCAGCCATGAGACGAAGCGTGTAGAGGCCGGAGAGGACCAGTACGTCGACGATCGGGACACGTTTGAAGTAGAACGAGTACGCGGAAGTGACCACCACATATACGATCAGCCAAAGCGCGAAGGGTATGGGCAGAAACGGCAGCATAGCGGCGCTGACGGCGACGGCCACGAAAGCAAGAAAGGCGCCAAATGCGGCGGTTAGATCTCCGTGGGCGAAGGGCCGGAACCGCTTTTTGTGATGACGCCGGTCGCTTTCCATGTCCAGCAGATCATTGATCAGGTAATTGGCTGAGGCAACGAAGCTGAAGCAGAAAAAGGCCGTGATGGCCTGGCTGACGGACCGGACCGTGAGCTGATGCGACATGAGCAACGGAACGAGCAAAAGGAAATTTTTTGCCCACTGATGAGTCCGAACCGCTTTGAGAATGGCGGGAAGAAGCTTGCGGCGGTCTTCAAAGGTGTATTCCGTGGAGAGGCGGCGTGCTTTCAAGGCCATGCGCAGGCCTTGAGTTGGATTGGCCAGGTATGCCTTGCGGGCATGCGCGAGCGCTGGCAGATCAGGCTTTGCATTGCCGATGTAGTCGAAGACCGGAAAACGCTGTTGTAACCCGGCTAGCTTGTGGTTGCCGGTGAGATTGGTGGATCCATCGGAGGCCAGAACTCCAGAGAAGAAGCCGAGATGCGCGGCTACTCGCTCCGCCAGGCCTATATCTGCGCCGGTGGTCAGGTAGATGGGGCGGCCCATCGCCTGCTGCTCGCGGAGAAAGATGAGAAGCGGCTGGTTGTAAGGCAGGTGAGCGGCATCGATGGAGACACGGAGGTTGACCTCCTGCTTCACCCGCGCCTTGCCGCCGGAGAGGAGCCACTGCGGGAAACGAAGGAGGCTCGCCGGCTTCATCCTCAGCAGGAGGCAGACGGAGTCGTAAAACGTGTCGGATTTGACCAGGGTGCCGTCCAGATCGACACAGACTGGCACGCCGGTATCTTTGGCCTCAGGTTCGTATGCGACCGCAGCCGCTTGAGAGGCAAAGTTTTCTTCGCTCATGCGGGCACATATCCTGTATGGCTCGGAGTGGCTTGCTCCAGTATATCCAGTAGCATACTTCGGCTCTGAAACAGAGTTGCAGTTTGTTGCCTTCCGGTTGTATGGTCCCGTCATGTCATTGGCAACGATTGAAGAACGAGAGAATCTGGGGCTGGCCCGTCGCAAACAGATCGCCCGGCGCGCACATGCTGATTTTTCAGCCAAGGCGCGGTTGACGCCGCCGCTGGTTTTGCTGCAGCGAGCCGAGAAGGGGCGCGTGCCGGCATTGCTCAAGCTGAAACATGAGCGTATGTGCGCTTCGCCTTTTGGGTTTTTCCGGGGAGCCGTGCCGGTGATGGCTGCCGATCTGTCATCGATGCCCAATACCGGACTGATGGTGCAGCTTTGCGGCGATGCTCACGTTCGCAATCTCGGAGCGTATGCGGCGGAGGACGGCAGGCTGATCTTTGACGTCAATGACTTTGACGAGACGTTTCGTGGTCCTTTCGAATGGGATCTGAAACGCATGGCTGCTTCGCTGGTGGTTGCCGGGCGCGAAGCCGGCAATGACGACAAGCTTTGCGCGCGCGCCGTGATCGATTGCATTTCGAATTACACGGAGCGCATGCGGGCTTACGCTCCTATGCCTTTTCTTACTCAGGTGCGGGACCAGATCAGCCGCATCGAAGAGATCGTTCCGGTTCATCAGGCGTTGCAAAAAGCGGTACGTGGCACGCCGATGCACACGCTCGAGCAGCTGACCGAACCGGTGCCGGGGCCGGATGCTACAAAGCCTGGCGCGCCACGGCGATTCAAAGAGCAGAAGCCAATTCTTACGCGTGTCACGGGCAGTAAGGCAGAGGCTGTGCTTAAAGCATTTGAAGAGTACCGGCCAACCCTGCAATCGCAGCGGCAGCGTTTTCTGGCGGAGTACCATCCGGTCGATGTGGCGTTTAAGGTTGTCGGAACCGGATCGGTGGGGCTGCGCGATTACTGCATTTATCTGCAGGGGAACGGGCCGGACGATCCGCTGTTCATTCAGATCAAGGAAGAAGCGCACTCGGCGTATGCGCCGTATCTGCAGGATCCGCATGTGGCGCGTCACCAGGGGCAGCGCGTGGTAGAAGGGCAACGGCTCTTTCAGACCGGCACAGATATCCTGCTGGGCTATACCACGTTGGATGGACGCGACTATCTGGTGCGTCAGCTTGCGGATCACAAGGGGTCGGTCGACCCGGCGATTCTCTGTGGTGATGGCCTGCTTGGCTATGCAGTGGTCTGCGGCGAGTTGCTGGCGCGCGGTCATGCGCGATCAGGCGATGCACGGCAGATTGCGGCGTATCTTGGCTCGGGCGAAGGGTTTGCCGAGACGCTGGCTGAGTTTGGGCGCAAGTATGCTAATCAGACGGATAAGGATTGGCGGGAGTTGAAGAAGGTGAAGAAGTAGATGTCGTGGTGCGTTACGAGAATGGAAACGGTTCTACGACTGCTCCTGTGTCCGTATATATTCGAGAAAATTTGAGAAAGACCGAAGTCGACGAATGAACGAATCGCTAAACAAATTTCAAGGCAGAAGGCCTACGTTGCAGGAGGTAGGCGAGATTGTTCAGCGTCTCCAACTGACTAGAATTTCAGTAAAGAATGATGCATCTCAGATACTTCTCGATCGATACTTGGAAACTCATCCCAACGGCAAAATCCTCTTAGCTGGATTTCAAGTCCAGTCAGATGAGGAGTTCGAGTATTTCGTTTCACGCAGATGGTTGGCTCCGTATGACGTGTATTCAGCTATGCTTTCCGGCAAAGAAGTTCGAGAGGCTCTCCCGGAACTTGAGATCCCTGTTGCTTTGCCAACAGATTTCTTTCAGTTTCCTTTTTCAAAGGGTCCATCAGGTTGTTTTACGTGGAAAAGTCCTTTTACGTTTGATGGAGATCTCGCACATGATCTCTGGCATGGAGGTGCGTATTGGAAGCCGTCCGGCGATGGCAGGACCGAGAAACAATTTGCCCTCGCTTTTTGCAAAGCGATCTTTGAAGAACGATTTGCAGAGATAGAGTATTACCGTTGTTCAGATGCGTGGACGAATTGGTTCTATGACGTTGCTTGGGATTGGACCGCAATCTTGTTCGATAGCAGATTGCGCAACCTTTGGGTTCTAGCGGCTACCGACACTGACTAGCCAATTCTTCAATTTTTGAGTACGAACTGTGAACGACTGATTTGTTGCAGCCAATCAGGCTTGCGTGATACACAGGGCGGTTATGCGATACGTATTGGCACTTGATCAGGGAACGACGAGTTCCCGCGCTATTCTCTTCGACAAATCCGGCGCGATTGTTTCGACCGCGCAGCAGGAGTTTCACCAAATCTATCCGCAGCAGGGATGGGTGGAGCATGATCCGACGGAAATTCTGACTTCGCAAATGAGCTGCGCTGTGCAGGCGCTGGTGCGTGCGGCTGCCGAGCCGCATGATGTCGCCGTGCTCGGCATCACTAACCAGCGCGAGACGGTCGTTGTCTGGGAACGCGAGACCGGGATGCCGATTTATAACGCGATCGTCTGGCAGGACCGGCGCACGGCGGATGTATGCGCGAAGCTTGCGGCGGATGGCGTGGAGCCGATGGTCCGCGAGCGAACGGGGCTGCTGCTCGATCCGTATTTTTCGGCGACGAAGGTGGCGTGGATTCTGGACCAAGTGCCGGGAGCTCGAGCGCAGGCGGATGCGGGCAAGCTGGCGTGGGGAACGGTGGATAGCTGGCTGATCTGGAACCTGACGAATGGTGAGGGGCACAAGCCGGTGCATGTGACGGACCAGACGAATGCTTCCCGATCGCTGATTTACAACATTGTCGAAGGCCGCTGGGATGAGGAGTTGCTGAAGCTCTTCCGCATCCCTGCATCAATGCTGCCTGAGGTGCGCTGGTCGAGCGAGCGGGTGGGCGAGGTGAATACCTCGTTGGGGCTGCTGGGTATTCCGATTGCTGGCATTGCGGGCGATCAGCAGGCGGCGCTCTTTGGCCAGCTCTGTTTTGAGCCGGGTGAAGCGAAGAATACGTATGGAACCGGCTGCTTTCTGTTGCAGAATATCGGCGGTAAGTTTCTCGAATCGAAGAACAGGCTGGTGACGACGCTGGCTGCGAGTACCAGCCGAAGACTTGAATATGCGCTGGAGGGGAGCATCTTCATTGGCGGGGCTGTGGTGCAGTGGCTGCGGGACAATCTGGGATTGATTCGCAGTTCGTCGGATGTGGAGGCGTTGGCTGCATCGGTTCCGGATAGCGATGGTGTGGTGTTTGTGCCGGGTTTTGTTGGATTGGGAGCGCCGCACTGGGATCCGCATGCAACTGGATTGCTGATTGGTTTGCGGCGCAGCACGAAGCCGGGGCATATTGCTCGGGCGGCGCTGGAGAGCATTGCCTTCCAGGTGGCGGATGCGTTGGAGGCGATGCAGCAGGATTCGCAGGCTGGAACGGGGATTAAACTGCCAGCGCTGCGCGTGGACGGCGGCGCGGCGGTGAACGATCTGATGATGCAGTTTCAGGCGGATGTGCTGGGTGCGCCGGTGATTCGCCCTGCGGTGACGGAGACGACGGCGCTGGGTGCTGCTTACCTGGCTGGGCTGGCGACGGGCTTCTGGAGCGGTACTGAGGAGTTGCGGAAACAACGTACGCAGGATAGTCGCTTTGATCCTGGGGCTGGCGCGAAAGACATGGAAGCCAGCCGCGTACGATGGAAGGAAGCCGTTACCCGCGCGATGCACTGGACTAGCTGACGCTTCTTTTTAGGGCTTTGACACGTAGTCGAGGAGGTGCAGGTAGGAGCGATAGAGCTTGCCTGTGGCGCGGGTCATGCCGATCTCACAAGTACGGCTGGAAGAGTAGTAGCCGTCGTGCGCGTGCTCGGCGAGCTCAGCAGCTTCACTCTGTGTAGCTGATGCGGTCAACTCTGGGTGCAGAAATCCGCGGTCGCCCGCGAAGGCGCAACAGCCCGCTTCCATGGGTACGGTGACGTTGTTGCTGCAGGACTGCGCGATGGAGACGAGTTTGTTTGCGATGCCCATTTTGGTGGCCGAGCAGACTGGATGCAGCGCGACGGACGGCATGGTTCGCACAATTGGCAGTTTGGGCAGGATCATGCTTTGGGCAAATTCGATGGAATCGAGAATGCGGAGCTGGTCGAATTTCTGCTGGTTCTCGGCGGTCAGATGCGGGCGGCTGGTTTTGAGTCCGTAGGTGCATGGGCTGGTGTCGATCACGATCGGTAGTTTTCCCGCGTCGGACCATTGATAGAGGCTTTCGATCATGCGATTGACGGAGATGTCGTGTGCCGTGTCGAAGCCTTTGGATGAGAAGGGAACGCCGCAGCAGTGACCGCCTAGCCCTGAGGGAATCCGAAGCTTCAATTCCGCGCGGCTTGCGATGTTCAGCAGTGCTTGCATGTTGGTGATGTCGTCCGGCTCGCCTGGTAAAGCGCCCATCATGCGGGAGATGCAACTGGGCGCGTAGACGGCTTCGGCGGAAGCAGGGCTGGCGGATGGAATCGCACCGCGCCGGGGGCTGGGCATCGGGTCGGTCCATCGCCAGAAGGGCTCTCCGGTCAGCTTGTGGGAGATACGATCAAGCGTCCCGGTCAACGAGATCATGAAGCTCTTGCCGAAGAGTTTTTCCAGAAGATGGCCGGAAGCGAGGGCGATTCGCGAGCCGGTTTCGACAAGGCCAAAGTGGCGTGCGGCGAAATTTGCGAGCTTTACTGAAGTGTGCGAATGGCGGATGGCGCGGAAGTGTTTGGTGAGATTGCCGGTGTTGATGGAGACGGGGCAGTCGGTGGCGCAGAGGCCATCGACTGCGCATGTGTCGAGAGCCATATAGGGGAAGTCGCGGTCGAGGGCTGTGTATTCAGATGTGGGAGCGTGATCGTCTTTGAGGCGCTGCAGTTCGCGGCGGACGACGATGCGCTGGCGCGGGGTGAGGGTGATGTCGCGGCTGGGGCAGGAGTGTTCGCAGAAGCCGCACTCGATGCACTTGTCGACCTCGGGTTCGACCTCGGGCATGTTCTTGAGATCGCTTACGTGGGCTAGCGGATCGGGGTTGACGATGACGCCGGGGTTGAGCAGGTTGTGCGGATCGACGATGGATTTAAGCTCCCGCATGATGCGGTAGCCTTCAGCGCCCCACTCGGTTTCGACAAAGGGCGCCATGTTGCGTCCGGTGCCGTGCTCGGCCTTGAGCGCACCGTCGTACTTGCGGACGACGAGGTTGACGACGTCATCCATGAAGTCGCGGTATTGGGCTATCTCACGATCTGTGTTAAAGCCCTGGGTAATGACGAAATGCAGGTTGCCGTCTTTCGCATGGCCGAAGATGATGCCGTCCGGATAGCCGTGTTTGTCGAAGAGGGCACGCATGTCATTGGCGGCGTGCGCGAGATGCGGCACCGGGACGGCGATGTCTTCCATGAGCGCTGTGGTTTTGGCCGCACGCACCGCGCCAACGGAGGGGAACATGCCCTTACGGATCTTCCAGAAAATGGCCTGCTGCGCGGGGTCGCGGGTGAATTCGGCAGGGCGTAGCAAAGAGAGGCTGACGATGGCCTGCGCGGCAGCGGCTTCGTAAGCACGGAGCACGTCTTCTTTGGCGGCCTGGAATTCTACGAGCAGGCCTGCGGCGTCTGCGGGTAGGGTACTCAGATATTCCGGGACGCCGGGGTGGCCTTCGACCGAGCGCAGTGAGGCGCGGTCCATGACTTCAAGGGCTGCCGCTCCGGCTTTGGTGAAGGCTTCGATGGCGGAGCAGGCGGCGAAAAGGTCCGGAAAGAGCAAAAGTGCGGTCGATTTGAGTGGGTAGTCGGGAACGGTGTTAAGAACCGCTTCCGCGATGAAGGCGAGTGTGCCTTCGGAGCCGATGAGCAGATGAGTGAAGATGTCGAGTGGCTCGGTGTAATCGAGGAAGGCGTTGAGGGAGTAGCCGGTGGTGTTCTTCATTCGGTACTTGGAGCGAATGCGGCTCGATAGCTCGGTGTCGGCTTCTATTTCGTGCTTGAGGCGCAGGAGCTCTTTGCATAGCTCGGGCTCGAGTAATTGGAAGAGGCTGCCAGCCTTGGGATCGGCTGTATCGACCTGTGTGCCGGAGGGCAGGACAAAGGTGAGAGATCGCAGCGTGTGGTAGGCGTTCTGCACAACGCCGCAGCACATGCCGCTGGAATTGTTGGCGAGTATGCCGCCGATGCGGCAGCTTGCTATGGATGCAGGATCAGGGCCGATTTTGCGGCTGTAAAGCTTGAGCGCATTGTTGGCTTGCTGACCGATGACTCCGGGCTGGAGGCGGATGGTTTTGCCGTTTTCCTCAACGCGGATGCTGCGCCAGTAGCGGCCAATGTCGACGAGGATGCCGTCGGTGATGGCCTGGCCGGAGAGGCTTGTGCCTCCGGCGCGAAAACAGAGGGGAATCTGGTGCTGGTGGCTGAAGCGGAAGAGGTGTTTGATCTCTTCCGTAGCCTGCGGCTGAACGACGGCGCGCGGGATGAGGCGGTAGAAGCTTGCGTCTGAGGCGAAGGCGATGCGGTCGATGTGACGGATGAGGATGCGAGTGGGGTCGATGCGATCGCTGAGGTGCTCGCGAATCTGCTCCGGACTGGGCAGGCCGGGTTTGGAGACGATTGCGGGGTCAGATTGGATTGTTGTCGCCATGAAGATGGTTGGGTTGCACGTAGCGCGATACGGCTATGTTTCCTCATGATTGGCGATACGTATGCGAGTGTCAATCGAGGACGGACGATACATCGCCATTCTAGTGGTTTGGTTGGGAAAACGTGAGGGTGGGTGGCGGCGCAAGTCGTGATGGCACGAGCAGGAAGCAGAGCCTTTGCTTCGTTCACACATCTTATAGACTCGACACATGGCACTCAAACGGATGGACAACGTAGGAATCGTCGTCGAAGACCTCGGACAGACAATTGATTTCTTTCGAGAACTAGGCCTCGAGCTCGAAGGACGGGCTATGATCGGAGGAGAATGGGCAGGACGTGTGACCGGACTGGCCGATCAGCGCGTGGAGATTGCCATGATGCGTACGCCGGACGGCCACAGCCGTCTCGAGCTGTCCCGCTTCCTCACGCCGCCTGTGGTCTCAGATCATCGTAACGCCCCGGTGAACGCTCTCGGCTACCTCCGCGTTATGTTCGCCGTTGACGATATCGACGAAACGCTTGAGAGACTTCGCAAGCGCGGCGCGCAGCTCGTAGGTGAAGTAGTTCGCTACCAAGACTCATACCGGCTCTGCTACATCCGCGGGCCTGAAGGACTTCTCATCGGACTCGCCCAGGAACTCAGCTGAGCGCAATACGAAAGCGATGAAGCGCAGCAAGCAATGCCGGCGAGCACGTCTCACAAAGGGTAAGTTTTGCAACGGCAATCTAAAAATCTTTCTCACCTGCTTAGAATGACAATCTGGAGTGTGGCTCATAGTGTGGGCTAGTGATACTGCTGGCGTCGTACACTGGTGGGACTTTGGCAATGTAGTTGGAGGCTTGCGCTCCGTTGCGTATATCGCTGTTTATCACTTGCTATAACGATGTGCTGTTCCCGGAGACGGGCAAGAGCGTAGTGCGCGTGTTGGAGCGGTTGGGGCATGAGGTGGAGTTTCGCCCGGCGCAGACGTGCTGTGGGCAGATGCATTGGAATACGGGATACCTGAGCGAGGCGGTGCCGATTATTCGCCACTTTGTTGATGTCTATCGCGATGCGGAGATGGTGGTGGCGCCTTCGTCCTCTTGCGTGGCGATGATGCGGGATCACTATGTGAAGGCCGCCGAGATGGTGAACGACGCGGCACTGGTGACGGAGGTTGAGGCGCTGCTGCCGCGGGTGTTTGAGTTCTCCGAGTTTCTGGTGAAGAAGCTGGGCGTGGAGGATGTGGGTGCGTCGTTTCCGCATAAGGTGACTTACCATGCGAGCTGCCACTCGATGCGAAGCCTGCATCTGGGCGATGTTCCGATACGGTTGTTGAAGAACGTGAAGGGACTGGAGCTGCTGCCAGTGGAGAATGCGCAGGAATGCTGCGGGTTTGGCGGCACCTTTTCGATCAAGAATGCGGATGTGTCTTCGGCGATGCTGGCGGACAAGGTGCGTTGTGTGCTGAATACACGCGCGGAGGTTTGTACGGCGGTGGATAACAGTTGCCTGATGCACATCTACGGCTCGCTGCACCGGCAAAGGACGCTGGTGCGGACGGCTCACATTGCAGAGATTCTGGCGTCCGGAGTGGAAGGATGAACGCGCCGCATCAACAACCGCACCAGTGGCACCAGCATGAGTTTCCCGAGGCTGCACGCGAGATGCTGGAGAACTCGCAGACGCGGCGCAACGTGCAGCATGCGACTACGGTGATTCAGGATAAGCGAAACCGCGTGGTGGGAGAGCTGCCGGAGTGGCAGGATCTGCGCGAGGCCGGGTCGCAGGTAAGGGCGCATGCGCTGCGGCATCTGGACCACTACCTGTTGCAGTTTGAAGAAAACTGTACGAGGGCAGGCGGGCATGTGCACTGGGCTTCAGATGCGGCCGATGCGCGGCGCATCATGCTGGAGTTGATTCAGCGGCATCAAGCCAAAGAGGTCATCAAGATCAAGACGATGACTTCGGAAGAGATTGGGCTGAATGCGCATCTTGAAGCGCATGGAGTCAGGCCGATCGAAACGGACCTGGCGGAGTTGATTATTCAGCTCGGAAAAGACCGGCCTTCGCATTTTGTGGTTCCGGCGCTGCATAAGAACCGGCAACAGGTAAGGGAGATCTTTCAGCGCGAGATGCATCTGCCGGAGTTGGGTGAGCAGCCGGTGGATCTGGCGACTGCGGCGCGAAATTATCTGCGCGAGAAGTATCTGAGGATCAAGGTTGCGGTCTCGGGGGCAAATTTTCTGATTGCCGATACGGGCGGGGTCTGCATTCTGGAGTCCGAAGGCAACGGGCGCATGTGCCTGACGCTGCCCGATGTGCTGATTTCTTTGGTCGGCATAGAGAAGGTGATTCCGAGCTATCGCGACCTGGAGATCTTTCTGCAGACGGTGCCGCGGTCGGCTACGGGCGAGAGAATGAATCCGTATAACTCGACGTGGAGCGGTGTGACGCCGGGGGATGGGCCCAAGGAATTTCATGTTGTGCTGTTGGACAATGGGCGTTCGCCGATTCTGGCAGACAAGGAGGCGCAGCAGACGTTGAAGTGCGTGCGCTGCGCGGCGTGTCTGAATGCGTGCCCGGTCTATCACCAGACCGGCGGTCATGCGTATGAGTCGGTGTATGCGGGGCCGATTGGGGCGATTCTGACTCCGCAGTTGCTGGCAATGAAAGAAGGACGGTCACTACCGTATGCTTCGTCGCTGTGCGGGGCCTGCTATGAGGTTTGTCCGGTGAAGATCAACATTCCCGAGGTACTGATTCATCTGCGCGGCAAGGTGGTGCAAGAGGATCAGAAGACGCTGAGCGGCAAGCTGGGCTTGTGGAATATCGGCATGCAGGCCGCGGCGTTTACGCTGGCGGACAGTGGACGGCTGAGCATGGCGGCGCATCTGGCGCAGGTAGCGCAGAAACCGTTGGTTTCGAAGAACGGGTTTATCTCGTGGATGCCTGGAATGTTGAGCGGATGGACGCAAACGCGTGATCTGAAGGCGATTCCGGAGCAGTCGTTTCGGGACTGGTGGGCGCAGGAGCACAGTACTCAAAAGCCGAAGGAGAAAGCCAATGGCTGACGCAGTCGATAGCCGCGCGAAGATATTGGCGAGTATTCGGATGTCGCTGGGTGAGCGTCGGCAGGATACGGTGATTGCTGCGGAGTATGCCGGGATCATGCGCGACTACCGCAGGCCTGAGGAGCGTACGCGCGAGGCGCTGCTGGAGCACTTTGAGGATCGGCTGAGGGAGTATGACGCTGGTGTTTATAGGGCATCAACCACGTCGATTGCTCAGGTGGTGGCGGAGATTCTTGCTTCACGCGGGAAGGCTGGGTTGGCTATGCCTGCTGGAATTCCTGCTGAGTGGCTGCCGGATGGGTTTGTATTTACCGATGCCAGCGGATTGGATGAGCATCAGCTTGATCGCGTTGAAGGCGTGCTGACGGCGTGTACGGTGGCGATCGCGGAGACGGGATCGATTGCGCTGCAGAACGCTCCGGGGCAGGGTGCGCGGCAAATGTCGCTGGTGCCGGATTATCACCTGTGTGTGGTGTTTGCTTCGCAGGTTGTAGCTTCGGTGCCGGACGCGTTTGATCGATTGATGCCTACGGCTTCGCTGCCGACGACGTTTATCTCGGGGCCGTCGGCGACTGCGGATATCGAGATGACGCGCATCAAGGGCGTGCATGGGCCGCGGTTCTTTGACGTGGTGATTGTTGCGGACTGATTCGAATTTCTAAATTGAAAAGCTGATTTCCGGTTTGCGCGTGAGGTACTGGATGACAAGCCACGCGGTGAGGTAGGCCATGCCTGCGACAAGGAAGATGTTGGCGTAGGTGTGGAAGTGCTGCAGGACTAGTCCGACGATCCAGGCGGCGAGCATGCCGCCAATTGCTCCGCCGAAGCCGGCGATGCCGGTTACAGACGCGACAGCGGCGCGCGGGAAGAGATCGGAGCAGAGGCTGAAGATGTTGGCAGACCAGCCCTGATGGGCTGCACAGGCCAGGCTGATGACGGCGACGACGCTCCAGAGGCCGCTCATGTGCCCGACCATGGCGATGGGTAGCGTGCAGAGGGCGCAGGTGAGCATGGCTCCACGGCGTGCGGCGCGGATGCTGAGGCCCATGCGCAGCCAGATGGCAGGGAGCCATCCGCCGAAGACGCTGCCGACGCACGCAGCGATGTAGATGACCATGATAGGGCCGGCGAGCCCTTCGAGCTTGAGGTGAAAGCGTGTGGAGAAGTATTTGGGCAGCCAGAAGAGCAGGAACCACCAGACGGGATCGGTGAGGAACTTGCCGATGAGAACGGCCCAGCATTGACGGTAGCCGAGCAGGTGTAGCCAGGGAATGCGAGTGGAGGCAACGGCTTCGCCAGCATCGCTGCGGATGTGGGCCAGCTCGGCGGCGTTCACACGCGATTCGTGCTCTGGACTTTTGTAGGTAATGAGCCAGAGGATGACCCAGATGAGGCTGAATCCGCCAGTGAAAAGGAAGGCAGCCTGCCAGCCCCAGTGATCGACGATCCAGGGAACGGTGAGCGGAACGAGGATGGCGCCGACGCTGGTGCCGCTGTTGAAGAGGCCAGTGGCGAGTGCGCGTTCTTTCTTTGGGAACCACTCGGCAACGGTCTTGATGGCGGCTGGAAAGTTGCCGGATTCGCCGAGGCCGAGGAAGAAGCGCGATGTGCCGAAGGCGAGCGCGGTGCGGGCGAGCGCGTGGCTCATGGAGGAGAGGCTCCAGACGCCGATAGAAATCGCGTAGCCGAGCTTGACGCCGATCTTGTCGATGATGCCGCCGACGGAGAGCAATCCGATGGCGTAGGCGAGCTGGAAGGCGACGACGATGTAGCCGTATTGGACCTCGTTCCAACCGATTTTGGTTTGCAGCATGGGCGCGAGGAAGCTGAGCACCTGGCGATCCATGTAGTTAATGGTGTTGGCGATGAAGAGCAGCGCGCAGATGTGCCAGCGGTAGCTGGTGAGGCCGGTTGCGAGCGAGGCGGCCAGGGATGGGGGTGGCGGAGGTGCTTGGGTGACTGGCTCGCTCATCTTATTCCTTTGCCGCTACTGGGCGTTCCGCCTACTGCGCGACGGGTACGGTGTTGAGTGCGGGGATTTGGAAATAGCGCTCGGCGTTGGCGTAGCAGATGTCGCTGACCATGCTGCCGGCGAGGTGGATGTCGTTGGGCAGAAGCCCTGATTCAATGTCCCTGCCGAGCAGGTTGCAGAGCGTGCGGCGGAAGTATTCGTGGCGAGGGTAGGACATGAAAGAGCGTGAGTCGGTGACCATGCCGACGAAGCGCGAAAGCAGGCTGGCGTTGGAGAGTGCGTTCATCTGCCACTCCATGCCTTCTTTCTGGTCGAGGAACCACCAGCCACTGCCGAACTGGACTTTGCCGGGAATGTTGCAGGCGGAGAAACTGCCGATGAGGGTGGCGAAGGCGTAGTTTTCAACGGGGTTGGAGTTGTAGACGATGGTGCGCGGCAGACCGCCTTCGCGCTCGAGGTTGTCGAGGAAGGTAGCGAGAGCGTGAAGCTGTGGGGTTGCGCCCATGCCGTCGAAGCCAGTATCGGGGCCGTGAAGCTTGAATGCGCGGGTATTGGGGTTGCGCAGGGCACCGAGATGAAGCTGCATCGTCCACTGGCGGTGCGCATACTGCGCGCCGAGGAAGTGCATGAGGAAGCTGGCGAAGCGAAGATGGTCCTGAGTATTGGCGGCATGGCCTGCGTGGACGGCGTCGAAGATGGCTGCGGCCTGGGACTCGGTGCAGGGTTCGGCGTAGCAGTGATCGAGGCCGTGGTCAGAAGCGCGGCAGCCCAGGTCGCCGAAGTCGTCCATGCGCTGCTCGATGGCGCGGAGCAGGGCGGGTAGCGTGTCGATGCTGTTGCCGGTGATCTCGGCGAGACGCTCGATCCAGGCGTTCCATGCGACGGGCAGATGGACGCGGAGTGAAGCATCGGGACGGAACGTAGGAACGACGCGAGTGGCAAGCGTGGAACCGGCGATCTGCTCGTGGAATTCGAGGGTGTCGGCGGGGTCGTCGGTGGTGCCGATGAGGCGGACGTTGAATTTGGCAAGGATGGCGTGTGCGTCAAGGCCATCTTGCAACACCGCATTAGCGCGTTCCCAGATGTTGGCGGCGGTGTGTTCGTTCAGCGGCTCGTAGATGCCGAAATAGCGCTGCAGCTCAAGGTGGGTCCAGTGATAAAGAGGATTGCGCAGGGTGTGGGGAACGGTGCGGGCCCAGGCGACGAACTTCTCATAGGGCGTGGCGTCGCCGGTGCAGAAGCGCTCGGGCTCGCCGTTGTAGCGCATGGCGCGCCACTTGTAGTGATCGCCTTCGAGCCAGATTTCGAAGAGATTTTCGAACTGCCGGTTGCGAGCGAGATCGCGCGGGGGCAGGTGGCAGTGATAGTCGAAGATGGGCTGTGGGGCCGCGTATTCCTGATAGAGCTGCCGTGCGGCGTCACTCTCCAACAGGAAGTTTTCATCCAAGAACGGCATTGATTTTGATCCTGAGCCTTCCATTTTGCAATTCGTTGTGAATGCGAACAAAATGCGAGAGCAGTCTACGCCAAAGCCTCGACTGCTGTCATCACTCCGCGCAGCTCGGCCAATGCTTTGAGCCGCCCGACGGCTGGGTAGCCGGGAACGGAGAGACGTCCAATGTCGGTAAGTATCTTGTTTCCATGATCTGCACGGAACGGGATTGGACGGTAGTCACCCGCGGCGTGGCGGCGGCGTTCTTCTAAGACGAGTTCCTTCATGAGGGCAACGATATCAACATCGCCGGCGAGATGCGGAGCCTCGTAAAAGGCGTGTTCGCCGGGCTGTTGTTTCGTTGAGCGCAGGTGAACGAAGCGGATGCGATGCGCGATACGCCGAAAGATCTGGGGCAGATCGTTATCGGAGCGTGCGCCAAGGGAGCCGGAACAGAAAGTGATGCCGTTCGATTGCTCGTGAGCCTGATCGAGCAGAAAGAGGAGATCATCGAGGGTGCCTGCAATGCGAGGCAGGCCGAAGACGGGCCATGGCGGGTCGTCAGGATGGATGCAGAGGCAAACGCCCAGCTCCTGCGCGGATGGGCAGACAGCGCGGAGAAATTCGCCCAGGTTGGCCCGTAGACCGTTGCGGCCGATGTCGTGATACGCGGCGATGGCGTTGCGAACGTAGTCGAGCGAATAGACCTCTGTGGTACCCGGCAAACCCGCCAGAAGGGTACGGGTGAGGCGGTCGCGCTCGGTCTCGTTCATGTGGCTCAGGCGGATCGAAGCCTGCCGTTGCTGGTCGGGTGTCCAGTCATAATCTGCGCCGGGACGCTTGAGGATGAAGAGATCAAAGGCGGCGAGGGCCGAACTCTCATATCGCAGGGAGATGGAGCCGTCGGGGAGCGGGTATTCGAGATCGGTGCGCACCCAGTCGACGACCGGCATAAAGTTGTAGCAGACGATATGGATGCCGCAGGAGGCGAGGTTACGCAGAGTGTCGATGTAGTTGTCGATATGCTGACGCCAGAGCGGGCCACGCTGTTTGATCTGTTCGCTGACGTTGACGCTTTCGACGACGGACCACGTCATGCCGGCGGCGGCGATGATCTGCTGGTGCTCGCGGATGGCCTCGGCAGGCCAGACTTCGCCCGGTGGAATGTCGTGCAGAGCCGATACGATGCCGGATGCGCCTGCCTGGCGGGCATCGGAAAGAGTGACATTATCGTGCGGACCGAACCAGCGCCAGGTCTGTTCCACCAGAGGACTCCTGAGCCTTACGCCTGGGTGTGGGGAAGTGGTGAAGGCAAGTCTTATTATGCCGAGTCAAAATGGTTCATGCCGACTCAAGGATCAGGTTGGCATATTGTGTGGTGTCGCCGGTGCGGATGAGGCCGATGGCGGAGGGAACGCGCTTCTTGAATTCCACATGCGGCTCGAAGGTGATGGGGACGCCGAGGAGCGCGTCTTCAAGGGCGCCGACGGTCTGTGGCGTGTTGACCTCAACGAACTGCTGCGCGGCGAAGACGCGGCCAAAGACAAAATTGCTGCGAATGGCGGTTAGAACGTCCAGAACGCGCGGGATGTCATCGACGAGGGAGATATCGACGGTTTCGATCTGCGGCCAGAAAGGGAATCCGCGGTCAGCGATGATGAGTGTGTTGGTGTGGCGGACGCGGCTGAGCAGCGAGTTGATGGCCGGGTTGAGGATGCCGCGGATGAGCATGGTGTGTTCCTTCTGAGTGATCGGCTGGAGAGCTTCCGGTGGGGACTAAGGTCACATGTTCAGTTGCTACCTCTATAGGAGGTAGTTCGGCCCAACATGCGGCAAAACGCTTGGTAAATATCCCACCTCGGATCAGGTTCAATTGCAAACTCAACGACGAAACCGTGAAACAAGGAAACGTTGTCTTCCAATTTTCGCCAGACGTAATCAACATTTCGTGTGTAAGAAATGAAGTCGCGCAGTCCGTTATTTGTGACTACCAAGACATCAAGGCACTCATTTTCCGTTTCCAGCAGCCGAGATAGATTCTTTTCTAGCATTTCTAGCTCATCGCATTCTTCGCTGGATGGAAATCCGTTCGGTTGGGGGTTTCGAAAACGCACCGAGACAATGACGTGATGGTCGTAGCCCGAGATGGGGGCAAGTCCCGAGTAAGCGTCGGCCATGCGCACAATCATTGGAAAGCCGTCCCGCTCTCCTCGTCCGAGGATCCAGTCAGTGGGCTGCGGATCCTTAGATGGTTTCCCTGGTTTTCTTCCAAACGGCCACATCAGTTTGTCCTCAGTGAGGAATGCTGCAAGTTTAAGCCATCGCCACCTTTGGCGGAACGTTGGATGTCACGAGATTCGTGGAGCAATCTAGTGTGGAGTTTATCTAAGACTGCGATCTAACAACGTTTATTGTGGGTCAGTTTTCGGTGAAGGGAAGCTCAGACTAGAGCGAAACGCCCCGTTTCCAGGGGATGAAATCATCTTGCCGAAGACCTTCGGCCTTGGTGTGCGTTTTGCCGCTGGCGATGGAAACGATCAGCTCGAGAATCTGATCGGCCATCGATGGGATGGAGCTTGTGCCCTCGATGATCGGGCCGGTGTCGATGTCGATGATGTCGGGCATGCGCTCGGCGAGTTTGGTATTGGTGGCGAGCTTGATTACGGGCGCGATGGGATTGCCGGTGGGGGTTCCGAGGCCGGTGGTGAAGAGGACGACGGTGGCGCCAGCACCGACCTGACCGGTGACGCACTCGACATCATTGCCGGGAGTGCATTGGAGGGTGAGGCCGGGCTTGCGGACGTATTCCGGGTAGTCGAGCACATCGTTGACGGGCGAGGTGCCGCCTTTGCGGGCTGCGCCTGCGGATTTCATGGCGTCGGTAAGCAGGCCGTCGCGGATGTTACCGGGCGATGGGTTCATCTCGAAGCCGGAGTGAACGGCTTTGGCGCGAGCCTCGTAGCTGCGCATGAGCTGGATGAAGCGGTCGGCAGTGACGTCATCGACGCAGCGGTTGATCAGGCTTTGCTCGACTCCGCAGAGCTCCGGAAATTCGGAGAGCAGGGTGCTGCCACCGAGGACGGCGAGCATATCGGAAACATAGCCGAGGGCCGGATTGGCAGATATGCCGGAGAAGCCGTCGGAGCCTCCGCATTTAAGGCCGACGGTAAGCTTTGAAAGCGGAGCGGGCTTGCGCTCGATCTTGTTGGCTTCAACGAGGCCTTGAAATGTTGCGCGGATGGCCTCGGCAAGCATTTCAGATTCTTTACCCGACTTTTGCTGGTCAAAAACGAGGACGGGCTTGGAGAGAGCGGGATCGCGCTTTTTCAACTCATCGAGCATGTCGGCGACCTGCGCGTGCTGACAGCCAAGGCTGAGGACGGTGGCTCCGGCGACATTGGGGTGGTGGATGTAGCCGGCTAGCAGGCCGCAGAGAGCGCCGGAGTCTTCACGGGTGCCTCCGCAGCCGCCCTGGTGCGTGATGAACTTGATGCCGTCGATGTTTTTGAAGACGGGAGCGTAGGTGGCTGTGGAAGGCCCGGCGCTTGATTGACTTGAGGATCCGTTGCCGTGGAGTTCGGAAAGCAGGGCGCGCACCTGATCGCGGTACTGCGTGGGGCGGCCATAGCCGAGCTCTTCCTCGAAGGCCTCCTGCAGCGCTTTCACGTTGCGGTTTTCGCAGAAGACCATGGGTAGCACGATCCAGTAGTTGCGTGTGCCTACCTGACCATCGGAGCGGTGGTAGCCGTCAAAGGTGCGGCTGGTCCAGCGGGCGACGTCGGGAGGCCGCCAGGCGGCGCGGGTGTCACGGCTATGAAAGCCGGCGGCTTCATGGGTGACGTTCGCAGTGGTCAGCAGGCCTCCGCGGGGAATGGCATGACGAACCCGGCCCACTATAACCCCATACATGATGACTTCGGCGCCGGCAGGGAAATCATGGATGGCGAATTTTTGCTTGGCAGGAATGGCCTCAGTGACGGAGTATTTGGTGCCTGTAACAGAAACGGTGCTGCCCGCCGGAAGATCGGCAAGCGCGACGAGGACGTTGTCTCGATGGTCGAGTTGGATGGCTTTTGGGGCGGTCATGGATAAATCACATATTGCGAAAGCTGTTTCATTTTTTGAAACAACACTTTCACCATTAACAGACCACTCTATCACCTGGCACCGTGCGACGGGTGATGCCGGGATTTCGAGAGAAAGGCTCCTGCGGGATAGCAGTTCTTACGCTTTCTTTACGAAAGAATTAGCCAGTTATGAAGGTCTGAAGAGAAGAATGGGTATGAGCAGAACCGCCGCGTGAAAGATAGTGAGCGCTTTTGCGAGAAGTTACGCTAGAGGGCCTGAGATGCAGGACATTTGGATGCTGGTCTTTACCGTGTTATTTTTCACGCTCGCCTTTGGTTATATCCGGGCCTGCAACAAACTGAGGTAGCCCGATGAGTATAGTTACGGCGATTGTGTTGATTTTGTCAGTCTTGTTATTTGCCTATCTAACGGCAGCCCTTCTTTTCCCGGAGAAATTCTGAAATGACAATCAATGGATGGCTGCAATTTGCCGTCTTTTCTATTGTGCTGCTCGCGCTGGTGAAGCCGCTGGGGCTTTATCTGGCGCGCGTGCTGGAGGGTGGGCGGACCTGGCTCGATCCAGTACTGCGGCCTTTTGAGCGGCTGATTTACAAGCTGAGCGGCGTTAAGGCCGATCAGGAGATGAATTGGCGCGAGTACGCGTTTGCATTGCTGGGCTTCTCGGCGGTGAGCCTTCTGCTGACATACGCGCTAGAGCGGCTGCAGGGCGCGATTCAATGGCTTAATCCCCAGCATCTGGCGGGTGTTGAGCAGGCGCTGGCGTGGAATACGGCGGCATCGTTCACGACCAATACCAACTGGCAGTCGTATACGCCGGAAACGACGATGAGCTATCTGACGCAGATGGCAGGCCTGGCGTATCACAACTTTACGAGCGCGGCAGTGGGCATTGCTGTGGCGGTGGCGCTGATTCGCGGTGTGAAGCGAACGGAGTCGGGAACAATCGGAAACTTCTGGGTGGATGCGACGCGCAGCATTTTGTATGTGCTGCTGCCGGCATGTGTGATCTTTGCGCTGCTGTTGATATGGCAAGGCGTGCCCCAGAATCTCCATCCGTATACGCAGGCGGCGACGCTGGAGGCGCAGACCCAGACCATTGCGCAGGGGCCTGTGGCATCGCAGGAAGCGATCAAGATGCTGGGCACGAATGGCGGCGGTTTCTTCAACGCGAATAGCGCGCATCCATTCGAGAATCCAACGCCGTTGACGAATCTGCTGGAGATGCTGGCGATCTTTGTGATTCCTGGAGCGCTGACAGTGACGCTGGGAAGGCTGACTGGCTCGCCTGGGCATGGATGGGCGGTGCTGGCGGCGATGTTCGTGTTGTTTGCGGTGGGTTTTACGACGATTTACTGGTCGGAGTCGCAACCGCATCCACTGATTCATGGCGCAGTGCAGGCGAATACTGCGACGGCGCCAGGCGGCAACATGGAGGGCAAGGAGGTGCGCTTCGGTATCACCGATTCGTCGCTTTTTGCCACGATTACGACGGATGCAAGCTGCGGCGCGGTGAACGCGATGCATGACTCGTTTACTCCGCTGGGGGGCATGGTGGTGATGACCAACATCATGCTGGGCGAAGTAGTGTTTGGCGGTGTGGGCGCGGGACTGTACGGGGTGCTGATCTTTGTGGTGGTGTCAGTCTTCATTGCCGGATTGATGGTGGGGCGTACGCCGGAGTATCTGGGCAAGAAGATCGAAGCGTATGACGTGAAGATGGCGATGCTGTATGTGCTGATCTTTCCATTGATCATCCTGGCATTGACGGCGGCGTTTGTGCTCTCTCCCAACATCGGGTTAAGTGCGTTGAACAACGCGGGACCGCATGGGCTGAGCGAAATTCTGTACGCGTTCACTTCCGCAGTTGGCAATAACGGATCGGCGTTTGCGGGGCTGAGCGCGAACACGTGGTGGTACAACGTGGCGCTGGGTTTCGCGATGTTGGCAGGGCGTTTTCTGATGATTGTGCCGGTGCTGGCGCTCGCAGGCAACCTGGCGCAAAAGAAGAGTATTCCACCTTCGCCGGGAACATTTCCGGTGAATACACCATTATTCACGGTGCTATTGATTTCGGTGATCTTGATTATGGGTGCGTTGACGTTCTTCCCGGCGCTGAGCCTGGGTCCGATTCTTGAACACTTGCTGCTGCACGCGGGGCAGCTTTTCTAACGGAGGATCGGCGATGGCGACGAAGAAAAATCTTTGGAATAGTGAAATTGTGCGGCAGGCCGCGGTCGATTCGATCAAGAAGCTTGATCCGCGCGCGATGGCGAAGAACCCCGTGATGTTTGTGGTCGAGGTGGGCTGCGTGCTGACAACGGCGCTGCTGATTACCAATGCCATGCATCATGGCGGGGCCGCGCAGCATGCTGAAAGCTTCGGATTCAATTTGCAGATCACGCTGTGGCTTTGGTTTACGGTGCTGTTTGCGAACTTTGCCGAAGCGATGGCTGAGGGCCGTGGCAAGGCGCAGGCCGACACGCTGCGCAAGGCTAAAGGTGAGACGATCGCCCAGCGCTATGCCGCAGATGGTTCGCTTGAAGACGTGACGAGCAGCCTGCTGCGCGCGGGCGATGTGATCTATGTCGTGGCCGGGCACTTCATTGCCGGCGACGGCGAGGTGATCGAGGGTGTTGCATCAGTCGATGAGTCAGCGATTACGGGCGAGTCGGCACCGGTGATTCGCGAAGCAGGCGGAGATCGCTCTGCTGTGACGGGCGGAACTAAGGTGTTGTCAGACTTCATCAAAGTGAAGATCACTTCGAATCCGGGTGAGACGTTTCTGGATCGCATGATTGCTTTGGTCGAAGGAGCGACGCGGCAGAAGACACCGAATGAGATCGCGCTGAGCATTCTGCTGTCGGGTCTGACGATCATCTTTCTACTGGCGGTGGTGACGCTGCAGCCGTTTGCGATTTACTCGCATGCGCCGCAGACAGTCTTTGTGCTGGTGTCGCTGCTGGTGTGCCTGATTCCGACGACGATTGGCGGGTTGCTTTCTGCGATTGGCATTGCGGGCATGGATCGGCTGGTGCAGTACAACGTGCTGGCGATGAGCGGGCGCGCAGTGGAGGCGGCAGGCGATGTAAGCACGCTGCTGCTGGACAAGACTGGAACGATCACGCTGGGCAACCGGCAGGCTACGGAGTTTTATCCTGCGCCGGATGTGTCGAAGGAGCGGCTGGCGGATGCGGCGCAGTTGTCGTCGCTCTCGGACGAGACGCCTGAGGGCCGGTCGATTGTGGTGCTGGCGAAAGAGAAGTACGGCCTGCGCGGGCGCGATCTTTCAGGGATTCATCCCACGTTTGTACCTTTCACGGCACAGACGCGCATGTCGGGTGTGGATCTGCCGGGAGCGCAGATTCGCAAAGGATCGGTGGATGCGATTTCACGGTTTCTTGAGGAGCAGGGCTCGTCGCTGCCGCGCAAGGTCCGTGAACAGGTGGAAGAGATTGCGCGGGCAGGGGGAACGCCGCTGGTTGTCGCGGAGAATGCGACGGCGCTGGGCGTAATTTACCTGAAAGACATTGTGAAGGGCGGCTTGAAAGACCGGCTGGCGCGGCTGCGGGCGATGGGTATTCGCACCATCATGATTACCGGCGACAACCCGCTGACGGCTGCTGTGATTGCGCGCGAGGCAGGAGTGGATGATTTTCTTGCCGAGGCGAAGCCCAAGGACAAGATGGACCTGATCAAGCGCGAGCAGGCCAAGGGCAAGCTGGTGGCAATGACCGGTGATGGCACGAACGATGCTCCAGCGCTGGCGCAGGCGGATGTAGGCGTGGCGATGAACTCGGGTACGCAGGCGGCCAAAGAAGCGGGCAACATGGTGGATCTCGATTCGAATCCGACGAAGCTGATCGAGATTGTCGAGATTGGCAAGCAGTTGCTGATGACACGCGGGGCGCTTACGACCTTCTCGATTGCGAACGATGTGGCGAAGTACTTTGCGATTATTCCGGCGATGTTTGCCGGGGTGTTTCCGGTGCTGAACGCGTTAAACATCATGCACCTGGCGACACCGCAATCGGCAATTTTGTCGGCGGTGATCTTTAACGCAGTAATCATTGTTGCGCTGATTCCGCTGGCGCTCAAAGGCGTTAAGTATGAGCCGAAGCCGGCGGCAATGCTGCTGCGGCAGAACCTGCTGATTTATGGACTGGGCGGCGTGATTGTGCCGTTTATCGGCATCAAGGCGATTGATCTGCTGCTTGTGGCGCTGAAGCTGGCGTAAGGAGATTGACTGTGCATTCGGTTTGGAAGACTTCGATTCGGTTTACGATTGTGACGACGCTGCTGCTGGGCCTCGCGTATCCACTGGCACTCACGGCGATTGCGCATGTGTTGTTTCCCTATCAGGCGGATGGAAGCCTGATCCTGAAAGACGGCAAGGTGATTGGTTCGGCACTGCTGGCGCAGAGTTTTACCAGCGACCAGTACTTTCATCCTCGGCCATCGGCGGCAGGCAATGGATATGACGCGACGAACTCTGGCGGTTCCAATCTTGCGCAGTCGAACAAGAAGCTGGTGGACCGTATTCAGGGCGACATCGACAAGCTGGCGAAGGCAAATGGCGGCAAGCCTGTGCCGATTGATCTGGTGACGACCTCGGGTTCAGGGCTCGATCCTGATATCACGCCGGATGCGGCTTATTACCAGGCGGCCCGCGTGGCTGCGGCTCGTCATCTCTCCGAAGACACGATCAACAAGCTGATTGCTGCGCACACTACGCAGAGGACGCTCGGGCTGCTGGGTGAGCCGCGGGTGAATGTGCTGGAGTTGAATCTGGATCTGGACGGGCTGACGAAGTAGCAACGCTACTTCACAAGGTGTGAGTGGGTGATCGGGCTCGCGCTTTGCGCTCGCTGGAAGCAGATTCCCTGCGGGAATGGCAGACAAAAAAGCAAGAGCAAAGACAAAAGCAAAAATAACAGCAGATCCTTCGCATTGCTCAGGATGACAACTCCGGAGTGCGATATTCACGTGGTTACTATGTGACTAAGTAGCCTTGCGCCAGGGCATTGAAGGATTGGAGCTGTTCGGTGATCCAATGTTCATCGTGATTGAGTTCGCGGGCGAGGATGCTGGCTACTTTCGGCGCGAGGTCGATGGCGGCTTTGGCGTTGAGAAAGAGTGCGCGGGTGCGGCGTGAGAGAACATCTTCTACGGTGCGGGCCATCTCGCGGCGGGCGGCCCAGATGATTTCGGCTTCGCTGTAGGTCAGGTCCGGGTGTATCGGCTGGAGTAGCTTTGGATTGCCGGCAGCTAGTTCGCGGATGGCGAGTGCGTCGGAGCCGTACATCCATAGCCGGCCGAAGTCTTCGGAGTGTTCGTGATAGCCGTGCAGACGCAGGTTGCGGGTGTTACAGGAGATTTCGTCAAGCTTGCCGATGGTGATGGCGTGGTCGACACAGTCCTCGGCCATGTGGCGATAGGTGGTCCATTTGCCGCCGACGATGGTGATGAGGCCGGAGCTATCGATATCGATGGTGTGATCGCGTGAGAGCGCGGAGGTTTTGCCCGCGCTGCTTTCAGCAGGCTTTACCAATGGCCGGATGCCGACGTAGACGCTGAGAATGTCTTTGCGCTCGGGTGGGCGGCTGAGGAACCGCGCGGCGGTGTCGAGGATGAAGGCAATTTCTTCTTCAAAGGGCAGGGGATCGTAGCTGGCCTCTTCGATGGGTGTGTCGGTTGTGCCGACGACGGTGTGGTCGTGCCACGGGATGGCGAAGAGGACGCGGCCGTCGCTGGTGTGCGGGACCATGATCGCTGCGTCCGCGCGCAAGAAGGACTTCTCGAAGACAAGATGAATGCCCTGGCTTGGGGCGATCAGGCGGCGGGCTTCCGGATCGCTCATGCGGCGCACTTTGTCGGCAAACATGCCGGTGGCGTTGATGACGACGCGGGCTAGCGCGTGATGCTCCCGGCCGGTTTCCTCGTCGCGGAAGACGACGCCGTTGGCGAAGCCCTCTTCATCTTTGGTGATTTCTGTGACGGGGGCGTAGTTGAGCACGGTTGCGCCATGATCGGCGGCGGTTGCGGCCATATGAATGAGCAGGCGTGTGTCGTCAAACTGGCCGTCGTAGTAAATAACGCCGCCACGCAGGCCCTCGGTCTGAAGATTGGGCAGCTTCTCGATAGTTTCTTCCGAGGAAAGGATGCGCGAGCGGCCGAAGCCGTATTTGCCGGCGAGAAGGTCGTAGATCTTCATGCCGATGCCGTAGAACGGTGCTTCCCACCAGGAGTAGTTGGGCACGATGAAGGCGAGATCGTGAACCAGGTGTGGCGCATTCTGGCGCAGTAGACCGCGCTCCTTAAGAGCCTCCATCACGAGTGAGACGTTGCCCTGCTCAAGGTAGCGAACGCCGCCGTGGATGAGCTTGGTGCTGCGGCTGGAGGTGCCTTTGCCGAAGTCCTGCGCTTCGAGCAACAGGACTGAAAAGCCTCGGGCCGCCGCGTCAATGGCGACACCTACGCCGGTGGCTCCGCCGCCGATGACGATCATGTCCCAGGGTGTCGAGCGCTCTATTGCCTGCTGTAACATCTGCTGCCGGTTCATTCTTACCTCGATCTACTTCTCGAATGAGTGTAACGGCAGCGGACAGACTCAGGCTTCGACAGGGATGCTTTGCACGCCGGTTTCCAGCAGCGAGCGCAATTCATCGTTGGTGCGTGCTGCAAACCACGAGCAAAGGTTCTGATCGCGGTTGCGCGTGCCGAGATAACTGCGTAGCAGGTATTCGAGAGCATCGGGTACCTGTGCGGAGACACAGCGATAGTTGACGACGCGCGCAAAGCCCGCATGTTGACCGAGCGCGCCACCGAGGGCGAAGGACCAGGCATCGGTGAGCTTGCCCTCGTGCTTGAGCTTCTTGCCTTCGAGGCCGATGTCGGCGATCCAGTGCTGACCGCAGCTGTTCGGGCAGCCAGTGACGTGCACCGTAAGTTGCTGATCGAAGCCGGGGATGCGGGCTTCCATCTCGGCGACGAGCCAGCGGGCGAAGCCCTTGGTTTCGGTGATGGCGAGCTTGCAGAACTCAGTGCCAGTGCAGGCGACTGCTCCGCGCCAGAAGTTTGTGCCTTCGACAGTAAAGCCGATTTCGGAGAGGCGCTTGAGAACGGTCTGCAGATTTGCTTTCGGGACGTTGGGGATGATGAAGTTTTGCGTGACTGTGGTGCGGACCTCGCCCCCTGCGTACTCGTCGGCGAGGTCCGCAACGGCGATGAGCTGTTCACCGGTCACGCGGCCGTTAAGCACGCTTGCGCCGACGGAGTAAAAGCCGGGTTGCTTTTGCGGGTGGACGCCTGCATGATCGCGAAAAACGTCTTGCGGCACTGGATCAGCGACACCGGGATCGAGTTGAAACGGCAGCTTGCCTTGCAGCACCTCAAGGAATCGCTCCGCGGTCCAGCCCTCGTTCATGAAGAGGTATTTGAGACGAGCGCGGTCGCGGCTTTGGCGCAGGCCCTGCTGTTCACGGAAGATTTCCGTGATGGCGCGGACGACAGCCACAGCCTGATTTTCGTGAATGAAAGCATCAAGCTTGATGGCGATGTGCGGCTGATTCGAAAGGCCACCGCCTACGTGGACGGAGTAGCCTACTTCATCGCCTCGGCGAACGGCGGTGAGGGCAATGTCGTCGATCTCGGGGTAGGAGCACCAGAGGGGGCAGCCGGTAACGGTGATCTTGAACTTACGCGGTAGGTTGTAGAACTCAGAGTTGCCGTTGACTTCGCGGGCGATGGCTTTGGCGAGCGGCGAGGCGTCAATGAGTTCATGGGCGTGGAGGCCGGCGAGCGGGCAACCGGTGACGTTGCGAACCACATCTCCGCAGGCGCCTTTCGGCGACAGGCCGACGCTGAAGAGGGTTTCAATGGCAGTGGGAACAGACTCGATGGTAAGCCAATGAAGCTGGATCGCCTGGCGCGTTGTGATGTCGGCCAGATTGCGGCCGTGATCGCGTGAGAGCTTGCCGATGGCGCGTATCTGTTCGGAAGTCGCCAGACCGTTGGGAATACCCGCGCGGAGCATGAAGAACTCCGTAGACTTGCCGTGACCCCCGCTGCCGCCGGTGACTCCTGCACCGTCACCCTGGGTATAGATGCCCCACCATTTGAAGTAGAACTCAGCCCAATCCGGAATAACGCTGGAATGGCCCTGACGGGCGAATTCGCGGATCTCGTCCAGTGCCTCCCAGGGATTCTTTTCGAGCTTGAGGCGCTCGGATTTCTGGGCTTTGGTTTCCTTGACGGGTTTGGCAGCGGGTTCGGCGGTGAGGGGCGTGGTCACGGGACTGCTCCTGAAGTGAAGGGTGATGTTGGGATAATTCACCGAAGACTGGATCCAAACGTGCAAAGAACCCTAGCGTTCAGCTACGGGTGTGTGTCTGGATTCTCGGGATCAATCTCGATGGATTGAGAAAAGTGGCCGGCAACCGGTTAGAGACACCCGTCAGCGATGTACGACGGACGACAACAACAGCGGTATGGGTGGGCAACGGCCATGTATGATCTGATGTTACCAAAAGCGCAGGTTGCAGGCAATTTGAACCTGCCCACCAAGAAGCTAAATCCATGGAGAATACAGTCTTGTCCTCTCGCCTTTGGTCGCGTTTCCTCCTGTTATTTGTGATATTTCCGGGCGCTGCTGTTCTAACGCAATGCGTCGGGGCGCAATCTTCTTCGACACTTTCTTTGATGCCGATGCCTTCGAGCGTGCAGGTGGGATCGGGTGAATTTGCCATCGAAGGTTCGTTTGCGGTGCGATTTGAAGGATTTAAGGAGCCGAGACTTGACCGGGCCAGGGAGCGGTTTCTGAGAACGCTGAGAAGTGAGACGGGAATCCCGTTTCTGTTGGACGCGCCGGAGAGTTCGGCGAAATTTGTGGTGCACACCGATGGGCCGAGCCAGGTGATCCAGAAGCTGGGCGAGGATGAGTCCTATTCATTGACGGTGAGCGCGGATGGAGTGCAGTTGAAAGCTGCAAATCCGCTGGGTGTGCTGCATGGGCTGCAGACGTTTCTGCAGCTGGTGCGGATTACGCCTGAGGGCTTCTCAGCGCCAGCCGTAACAATCGAGGACAAGCCCAGATTCCTGTGGCGCGGGCTGATGATCGATGTAGGACGGCATTTCATTCCGCTGCCGGTGATCGAGCGCAACCTGGACGCGATGGAGGCGGTGAAGCTGAACGTCTTCCACTGGCATCTCTCCGACGATCAGGGATTTCGTGTAGAGAGCAAGGTCTTTCCACTGTTGCAGATGAAGGGATCAAACGGGTTTTATTACACGCAGGCCGAGATCGAGCATGTGATCGAATATGCACGAGATCGCGGTATTCGCGTGGTGCCGGAGTTCGACATGCCGGCCCATGCGACGGCGTGGTTTGTGGGCTATCCGAACCTCGCTAGCGGCAAAGGGCCTTACGAGATCGGTAAGGAGTGGGGTGTGCTGGACCCGGCGATGGACCCGACGCGGGAGAGCACGTATCAGTTCCTGAACCTCTTTATTGGGGAGATGACGAGGCTGTTCCCGGATGAGTATTTCCACGTTGGCGGCGACGAGTGCAATGGCAAGGAGTGGGACGCGAACCCGAAGATTCAGGAGTTCAAGCAGGCACACAATCTGAAAGACAACGCGGCGCTACAGGCGTATTTTTCGAGCCGGGTGCAAAAGATCGTAACAAGCCACCACAAGATCATGGAGGGTTGGGACGAGGTGCTGCAGTCCGATACACCGAAAGATGTGGTGATCCAGTCGTGGCGAGGACGGAAATCGTTGCTGGATGCAGCGCAGCGTGGATATCGCGGGTTGCTTTCAAACGGATACTACATCGACCTGAACCAGCCTGCATCGGAGCATTATCTGGTCGATCCGCTGGAAGGGATTCAGGACAAGCTGACGCCGGAACAGGCGGCGAGCATACTGGGCGGCGAAGCGACGATGTGGTCGGAGTTTGTTGATGGGGAAAATGTCGACAGCCGCATCTGGCCTCGTACGGCGGCGATTGCGGAGCGGTATTGGTCCCCTGCATCGGTGAAGGATGTGCCCTCGATGTATGCACGCATGAATGAAGAGGCAGTGCGCCTGCAGGCTTACGGAATCGAGCCGAAAGCGACCGAAGAGCAAATGCTGGAGCGGCTGAGCGGCGACACAGATCCTGTGGCATTGCGCGTCCTGGCCTCAGTAGTGCAGCCTCCGAAGGGCTATGAGCGCGAGGGTCTGGAGCACAACGATACCAGTTCATCACTGAATCATCTGATCGATACAGTGCCGCCGGAAAGCGAGACTGGGCGGGAGTTTGCTTTGATCTGTGCGCGGATCGCGGCTGGTAATGCTTCAGAAAGCGATCTGCATACGGCGCAGCGATGGCTGACCTTGTGGCGTGACAATGATGCGAAGCTACAGCCGGAGTTGGGAAAGACTTATTTGACGAAGGAACTGGTGCCACTTTCGCAATCGCTGCATACCGTGGCTGAGATTGGCCTCGATGCACTGGACCGTATCGAGCGCAAGCAGCCGATGGCGGCCGCCATGCAGGGCGAAGAGGTTACTGCGCTGGAAGCAGCGAAGAAACCGCAGGCTGTACTGCTGCTGACGGTTGCGCCTTCTGTTGAGGGGCTGGTCAAGGCAGTGCCGGTTCAGTAGCCTTAACACTACATTCACATATGGACGGCGCGACGGCAGAAGGCTGTCGCGCTGTTTTGTTTGATACAGATTGCTTGGACAGGGAACGGTGTGGCCGTTACACTTGAGTCTCTTACGGCCCGTCAGACGCTGTTGTCCCGAGGTTGTCTCCTATTCATGAGTGCCCATCTGTCCTTTGCGCGGTTTGCCTGGAGAAATCTCTGGCGCCGGCGTTTCCGAACATTGTTGACACTCTTCGGGATTGGAATGGCTATTGCGGCCTTTGTGGCGCTGGTGGGCTTTTCTAACTCCTTTGAATCCGAGTGGAAACGCGCTTACGAGAGCAGCGGTACGGATATTGCGGTAGTTCAGAAGACGTTTCTGAATACCTCGGTCGATGAATCAGACGGCGCGACGCTGATGAAGCTGCCGGATGTGGCGAGCATCAGCCCAATGATCCTGAACATGATGGACCTGACCCCTGAGGTCAATGCGCTTGCCTTTGGCTGGACGGCCGATACGTATGAGTTTGAATCGCTGCATTTTGTATCGGGTGGCCGGTTTCACGACGGCAAGTCCGAAGTGATTCTGGGTGAACTGCTGGCACAGAACCTCAACAAGCAAGTTGGGGACACACTGGATATTCAGGGTACAGGTTTCAAGGTGGTCGGCATCTTTCATGGGGCTTCGGCGCTTGAAGAAGGCGCGGCGATCTTGCCGCTGGATGAATTACAGGAGATCTCCAGTCTGCAGGGTAAGGTGACGACGTTTCACGTGCGCTTGAAACCCGCCCCACCGGGAGTGTCCAGCGAGCAATATCTGAAGCAGGCGCAAGGTCAGATTGAGGCCGCATTACCTGGTTTGAAGGCAATTCCGGCTGCCGAACGCGCTGCCAACAATCAACTGGTGGGCGCCGCTCATGCTGCAGCCTGGGGAACGTCTTTGATCGCCCTGATCATCGGAATTCTGGGAATTGCGAATACCATGGCGATGTCTGTTTTTGAGCGGACCAGGGAAATTGGAATTTTGCGAGCGATTGGCTGGAAACGCTGGAACATTTTGCTGCTGATCGAGTTTGAAGCGACAGTGCTGGGCTTTGCGGGAGGCATCCTGGGGATAGGTTTTGGCGTAGCAGCACTGCGGTTGTTGTCGCGGCTGCCGCAGACGGCGAGCATCGTCACTTCGACCATTGCTCCTTCGTTGCTCATCGAGGCAGTGTTTGTTGCAGTGCTGGCTGGGCTGCTTGCCGGGGCAGTGCCGGCATGGCGTGGAGCGAAGCTCTCGCCTGTGGAGGCACTGCGGTATGAGTAATCCGGCGAAACCTGGTCCCATTCTCGAGGCGTGCAATCTGTTCAAAAGCTATGATGAGGGACGGATCGAGGCGCTTCGAGAAGTGAGTGTTTCTATCCAGCACGGAGAATTTCTGGCGATCAGCGGACCAAGCGGAAGCGGAAAGTCGACCCTGCTGCAGTTGATCGGCGGTCTGGATGCGCCGACGAGCGGGGAAGTTTATTTCGAGGGATCACTGCTGGGCAGCGCAATAGACCTGGACACCTATCGTGCGAAACACGTAGGGTTTGTTTTCCAGGCGTTCCACCTGATGCCGACGCTTCGAGCGATCGAAAATGTCCAGGTGCCGATGCTTGCGCTGAAGACGAGCGCGGACGACCGTGTGAAACGGGCCGAGACGCTGCTGATGGAGATGGGATTGGAAAACCGGATGGGGCAGTATCCGAATCAGCTTTCCGCAGGTGAGCGTCAGAGGGTGGCAATTGCACGGGCGCTGGCGAACAGTCCTTCAATCCTGGTGGCAGATGAGCCGACTGGGAACCTGGACAGTGTGAATTCGGCGCGGATCATGGAAATGTTGACGGGTATTCAGAAGAAGCATGGAATGACGCTGATTATCGTGACGCACGAGAACGATATTGCTGAAATGGCGCCGCGCCACATCCGGATTCGCGACGGAAGGGTAGAGTCATGAAACGGTGGGGTTTGGCGGCATTTCTGGTGATGGCGGCGTGCGCGTTATCGGCGCAGGCACCGGATGCGCGCGCGGTATTGGCAAAAGCGAAACAACGCACTGAGGCAGCGGACTTTCGCGCGGTTGGGCGCCTGGTGCGGGTGGACGCGAAGGGCGCGCGGTCGAATATGCCGGTGACGATCAAAGGGCACTGGTTTTCAGATGGCTTGAAAGTGCTGGCGGAGATTGGGTCGTCCGGGCCAGCGCGGGTGCATGTGCTGCTGGAGATGCGGCCCGAAGGACAGATTACGATTCGCGAGGCAAGGCCGGGAGATAAGGCAGCGAGCGCGGTTCCGTTCGAGCGATGGTCAGAAAGTCCGGTGCGCAAGTGGAACACATCTGGTACGACGGCGGGGTATAGCTACGAGGATCTGCTTGAGGCGCAGTATTTCTGGCCTGGCCAGACGGTAGAGAAAGAGACTCGGTACGGTGCGCGGGATTGTGAGGTATTAAAGAGTGTTCCGGGAGCCGGACAGAGGTCGCATTATGCGTCTGTGCAATCTTGGCTGGACCGAGGGATCGGATTTCCGGTATACGTAGAAAAATCACTCAAGGCAAACGGTCCAACGAAGGAATTTACGTATTTTGGACTGCGCCAGACGGAAGGTGTCTGGTCGGCGAGCCAGATAGAAGTCAAGATACGTGGTCAGGCGGGATCGAGCCTGTTGATTGTGGATAGAGGAAGCCCTAAAGCCAAGCTCGGCGCCGGTGATTTTAGTACGGCAGAATTGACGCATTTCTAGGACGAATCATGATTCTCCTTCTCGCGCCCTTCGCTATGTTTGCAGTACTCGCGGTTCTCGGTGTGGTCTATCAGCGCGTCGGCGCACGCCGTGACCAGAAGCGTTTTACCGCCATGGGACGCTGGGTGACGATCGGCGGCGGTTGCCGGTTGTTCGTGCGCGAGCAGGGAGCAGGCGGCCCGTCGGTGATCTTCGAGTCGGGAATTGCGGCGACAAATCTCAACTGGTTTCATATCCAGGAACATGTGGCGCAGTTTGCGCATACGGCCTCTTATGACCGGAGCGGACTGGGCTGGAGCAGTCCAGCGAGCTCGGTGAGGACGCCAGGCAATATTGCGACTGAGCTGCATGCGATGCTACGCAGCGCGGGTATTGAGCCTCCCTACGTGCTGGTCGGACACTCGTTTGGCGGGCTGGTGGTGCGACGGTTTGCGCTGACGTATCCGGAAGAGGTTTGCGGAATCGTACTGGTGGACCCGATGCGTTGCGAGGAATGGCCGCCGTTGGATCCGAGCAAGCAATCGCAGATCGATCGCGGGGTGAAACTGACGGCATACGCGGTACCGATTGCACGAGTGGGGTTGGCCCGGCTGGCGGTGACTTCGCTGTTATGCCGGTCTGGCCTTGTTTGCGGCAAGCTTGCCGGCGCGGCGGGTGAGGGCGGCAAGCATGTGCTGGGACGAGTGCGCGAAGAGGTAGGCAAAATGCCTCCGGAAACGTGGCCAATGGTGGCGGCACACTGGTCGAGGCCGAGCTATTACGTCGGCATGAGCAGCCATGTTGGAGCAGTACCGCAGACTGTGCGCGAAATGATGGATGCCGAGCCGATTCATGGCATTCCGGTGACTATATTGACGCCCGCGAAATCTTCGCCGCTGTGTCAGGAGCGATTGGCTCGCATTGGCGATAATGTGCAGCAGATTATTGCGCCCGCCAGCGCTCATTGGATTCATCTGGATGAGCCTGATCTGGTTATCGAGTCGATTCGGGGCATGGTAATGAGCACCATACCGGAAGCATTACCGGTCTCGGTCTAACTCGCTGCGAATCTGGTCCCGGTGGGTAACTCAGAGGCATAGAAAAAGGGCAGCGGCTCGCAAGATTACCGGCTGCCCCTAAATAGATCCAAGAGACATACATAGAGTAGAAAACTTCCTGTGGAAAATCTTGGGCCATTGGGCTGAGTGTCTTCTCCATCTATAGGTGGAAACGATGCGGATTTTAGGTCCAAAACAGCCCTCTTCAGTTGCATATCGCGTTGATTCCGTGTTGGATTTGAGGATATGCCCTGCTGTCGTCGTCTTCGGAAGCTGCTCTGCTGCGCGATTCTGGTTGCCGGAATCGGTGCGGCGAAGACGAGTGCCGCTTTGGAGCCGGCGACTCCACTGGCCCGATTGAACCGGCAGGCGTGGACGATGGAGAATGGCTTGCCGCAGAACACCGTACCGGTGCTGATGCAATCCTCCGATGGCTATCTTTGGGCAGGGACGGAGCTTGGCCTGGCCAGGTTTGACGGTACGGCGTTCCGGATATTCGATCATACTTCGATGCCGGCGTTTCCTGATGCCGAGATCCGATGCCTGCTGGAGGATGCGAAGAAGGGTGGATTGTGGATCGGCACCAGCGACGGGCTGATCTCGTGGCGCGACGGGGTCTTGAAGATTTTTAACGCCAGCGACGGACTGGGCAGCAGTTCCATCCGCGGTCTGACGCAAACTGCCGACGGAACAGTCTGGGTATGGAGCGACGCTGGGCTGGCGCGATGGTCGGGTAGCGCGTTTGCAGCGGTTCCGACAGGGGCATTGCCAAAGGCGGAGATTACCTCGATTGCATCGGACGGAGCCGGTGGTTTCTGGGTCGGTACAGAGAATGGGCTGGCGTCATTTCGCAATGGCCGATGGTCAGTGAACGCGGCAGAGCAGCGGGATTTACTTCACGGAGCGGGTCGTGCGCTGGTCAAGACCATGCCGGATGGCGATGTTCTGATTGCCGACGCACGCGGAGTTCTTTCTGTCCACACGGGGTTTGTTTCGAGCATCATTCCGACGTCGGATGTGCCAGAAGGCAATGTCAGTTATCTGGAACGGCTCGCAGATGGCACGATCGCGGTAGCGACTAAATCGACGCTGGTGCTTTGGCGGCAGGGCCACGTGGAACGGTACACGGTAGGCGACCGGCTGCCTGGGTCAAGAATCGAGTCGCTGATGGCAGATCGGGAAGATTGTTTGTGGGTGGGAACAAACCACGGACTGACGCGAATTTACTCTCCGGCACGAGGGCAGGCGCATGTTGTCGAGCAGTTTCCGGCGAGCGATCCTCTTGCCGAAAATTCAGTGGTCTCATTACGTGAAGACGAGGAAGGAGATGTGTGGGCGGGTACCGAAACCAGTGGGTTGCACATACTGCGCGACGCCCGGTTTCAGGGGATCGGAAATGCGGAAGGGCTCAGTTCTGATGCGACAACGGCCGTTGTGGAAGACTCTTTGCACCGCGAGTGGATTGGGACCGCAGATGGGGGAGTCAACTGTGTCTCTTTGGACGCTGCAAATAATCCGAGAGTCGGGAGTATTACGGCGAACCAGGGCCTTATCAGCAATGTGGTTCTTTCTCTCGCAGCCGGATATCACGGTGATATCTGGGTCGGAACGCCGGATGGTTTGAGCCGGATCGATTCCGCCGGGGTGCGCAGCTATACCTCGGCTGACGGACTGCCGGATGATTTTGTACGCTCGCTACTGGTGGAACCGGATGGGTCGGTGTGGATAGGAACGCGGCGGGGACTGACGCACCTGGTTGACGGACGGTTTACGACGCTGACGCAGGCGGATGGGCTGGGCAGCGATCTGGTCGGCGCGCTGGCGCGGACAGCAGATGGAGATCTCTGGATTGCCACGTTTCACGGACTGTCGCGTTTGCATGCTGGAAAGCTGCGTAATTACACCACTACGGACGGTCTCAGCAGCAATGTCATTACGGCGCTAAGCGTTACTCCCGATGGGTTGATCTGGGTGGGAACGCAGAATGCCGGATTGAATCTCTGGGACGGACAGCGATTTCTCGCCTTACGTGCGAGCGGAGAGAATTCGATCTTGCCGCAAGTAATCCATGCTATTACGCCGGATGATCGCGGGCATTTGTGGTTGGCTTCAGATAACGGGCTGACGAGGGCAGACGCGCTCTTTTTGTGGAGTTGCTTGCGGTCAGGACATTGCAGTGAGGAAAGCGAACATGTTGCGCACTTCTCAACGGCGGATGGATTGCGCAGCCGCGAGATGAGCAGCAACAGCCATCCCACGAGCATGAAGTCAAGCGACGGCAGACTATGGTTTACGACACCACGTGGCGTCATCGTGGTAGATCCATTGCATTTTGCCGAATTACCTGGGCCGCCTCCGGTTGCGATCGAGCGCTTTTCAGTGGATGACCATGAGAGCTCCAAGACAGGCACTCTGAAGATTGGCGCCGGAGCTATGCGGTTTCAGTTCGACTACGTTGGACTGAGTTTTGCGGAGCCGCAGAAGGTGCGGTACCGCTACATGCTGCGTGGATTCGATCATAGCTGGATAGATGCAGGGCTGCGCAGGACTGCGTATTACACGAACATTCCTCCTGGAGCCTACCGCTTTTGCGTAGAGGCGGCGCTGGGCGAGGGAGCGTTTGTGGACGCGGGCGGCGCATGCGAGCTGGAGCCGCACCTCATAACACCGGTGGGGACAGGCAGGTGGCGACAAGCATCACTACAGTTCAGGTTGGTGCCGCATTACTATCAAACGCTGTGGTTCTGGGCGCTGGCTGTTTTGGCAACGCTGGTGCTGGTGGTTTTAGTCGTTCGGCGGCGAGTGGTGCGTGTGGAACGGGAGTTTGCCGCGGTGATGGGCGAGCGGAACAGGATCGCGCGGGAGATTCACGACACACTGGCCCAGGGGTATGTGGGAATCTCGCTGCAACTTGAGATACTGGGGCAGTTGCTGCGTATGGGTAAGGCTGATGCAGCGCAGAAACATCTGGAGCAGACGCAGGGGCTTGTACGCGAGGGCTTGGATGATGCCCGGCAGTCGATATGGGCGCTGCGTTCACAGGACTCAAGAGAACAGAATCTGCCGATTCGACTGCGGCGGTTTGTGGAGCGGGCGCGCGATGAAGCGCTGACGGCGACGATCCGGGTCTATGGTGCGTACCGGCCATTGGTGCCAGAGGTTGAGCGTGAGGTGCTGAGGATCGCGCAGGAGGCCATCCACAACGTCAAGAAGCATGCGCATGCTTCACGGCTCTCTGTGCGAGTAGAGTACGATGCCCGGTCGCTTACGCTGACGGTGAGCGATAACGGACATGGTTTCGCGACCGAAGCAGCCGACGGGCAATTGAATGGAGCGGGACATTATGGCTTGACTGGCATGCGGGAAAGATCGGCTCTGATTCATGCGGAGCTTGAGATTGCAAGTGAATTGGGACAGGGGACAACGGTGACACTGCGTGTGCCGGCTGAAGGATCTGAGCGCGGTGTGGATGATATTGGGATGACAGAATCGAGCAAGGAGCAGTTGTGAAGGAAAATGCGATTCGAGTGTTGGTGGTAGAGGATCACCAGATTGTGCGCCAGGGTTTGGTGGCGCTGCTAAGTGTTGCCGATGATGTGGAAGTGGTGGGGCAGGCATCGGATGGCATGGAAGCGGTCAAGGAGTTCGAGGCCAGGCAGCCCGACGTTACGCTGATGGATTTGCGGCTGCCTAAGTTGAGCGGCGTGGAGGCGATTCAGCGAATACGGAGCCGGTACTCGAATGCCCGATTTATTGTGCTCACCACTTACGATGGGGATGAGGATATCTATCGGGCGCTACAGGCTGGAGCGCGAGCCTATCTACTGAAGGGCATGAGCGTGGATGTGCTGCTGTCGACGATCAAGTCGGTTCATGCGGGCAAATCCATCATTCCTCCGGCGATTGCGCAGAAACTGGCCGAACGCATGGCAAGCGAACCACTTACGCAGCGCGAACAGGAAGTGCTGGAGCAGATTGTGCGCGGAAAGAGCAATAAGGAGATAGGCTCGGAGCTTGGAGTTTCCGAGGCGACGGTGAAGACGCACATCAACAATTTGCTTGGTAAGCTGGGCGTAGAGGATCGCACGCAGGCAGCTACAGCTGCCATTCAACGCGGGCTGGTGCAGTTGGATCCTAAAGGAGGGATTCGCTTATGAGCCGTGGCGCCGGGCTAGCCTTTGCAGGTCGGGTCGCGGCGGTTCTGCTGTTGGGAATCGCGACTCTGGCGCATGCGGAGAAGCCGATATGGCGCCAGGCGACCGATGCGGAACTCGCCGCGCAATTACCGGCGCGCGCTCCGGTGGAGAAAGAACACATCGAAACCGAGATGCGGACGGCGACTGGCATCACGGATGGCAAGGGGCATTTCATAGCCGGCGTGGTATTGATTACTGCTGGATATTCTGCAGAGGGAAAATATTCGCACTATCTGCTGGTGCAGGAGCCGATCAGGATTGGAACAGTATCTCTGGCGGCGGGCGAGTATGTGCTCGGGTTCGTACGCGACCGCGATAATACTGCCCTGAAGGTGCACTTTAACGAGGCGCTTACAGGAAAGCTAGTGGGCGAAGTTGAGGCGCACGAGCTGACCGGCAAGGTTGGGATTGCTTCGCTGCGCATCTGGCCGCCGGGTGACAGGCAGATTTTTCAGATCGGCCGGTTTGGGGTTTCGTACGAGTTAGGTCCAGAGTAGGGTTATAGTTAGTTATCCCCTAATTAAACTCTAGTTCTGCGGAATCGTACGGATGGATTTGTCTATACGAAAACGGACCCAGTGGATAGTCTTTTCGCTATCTACCGTCTGGATTGCGCTGATCGCAGATTCGTGTGAGCTTAAGAGCACCTTAGGTCACGCAACCTATACCGTCTGGGGAATTGGGTTGATACTCCTTTCGACTGTGGCGCTTGGCCTAATCACTGCGTTGATTTATCTTGCAGTCGAGAATGCGCCTCGAAGTGTCGGCGGAGCTGAGGGTTATGGGCAGTATTGGTTCATTTGCGCCATTGTTGGAGCGCTCGCTGCTCTCGATTCATGGGTACTGACTTTCCGGCATATCTTTTACGGCGACGCATGGCAGGTCTTCGTTCACCTTTTAGGGATCCACATCGTTGGATTGATTGGTATTGCTTTCTTTACTTCTGATTGGGCCTGCGAGGTGTATGTTCGCGAACACCCAGAACGTTCAGCGATGGTGCGTCAGAAATTCGGGATCATCTGGCGTGCTGCCTTGATCCTTTTTTACGTACCGGTCCTGCTCTCCGATTTTCATCGGGATTATACTGCGCATCCGACGCGGGCTAAGCTATGGGCAGGCATTTTCGTAGTCGTGCTTGTGGCCGGTATTTTCCTCAAAAGACGATTAGACCGAAGGAAGAGGATTCATGCATCGTGAAATGTGTGAGATATGGGGTGATCAAGTCTAGGACCGCGGATTGATGCAGTGTGTCGCTCAACCAGAATCTCCATCCTTCGCCGGAGTATGCCTTCGAGGCCGGAGCCTCATATACTATCTTGCATGCTCTCGGCAGTACGTCATGGTGTAGTTTTTGGAGCAGTATTTTGCTCCTTGTCCGGGTTTTTCCTGTTTGCGCAAAGCGGTACGGCCTCTGCCGGGGTAGCGCAACCGGCCTCAGCTTCCGGTACGGCTGCGGATTCACCGCATCCGACACAGTATGACAGTCATCGGCGTCCCATTACGGCAGGAGGATTCGTGTCCTCAGGACCCGTGGTCTTTGAAGATATTTCAGATAAGGCTGGCATAACGCACTGGGTCCATAAAATGGGCAACCCCGACAAGCAGTTCATCATTGAGTCGAACGGCTCTGGAGTGGGGCTGATCGACTACGACAACGATGGCTGGCTCGATATTTATTTTGTGAACGGATCGACCTTTCAGGCGATGGATGGCAAGGAGCCTGCGCCGCATGCGGCACTCTTCCACAACAACCACGATGGCACGTTTACCGATGTAGCAGCAAAGGCTGGAGTGACCAACGATCGCTGGGGATTTGGCGTGGCGATCGCAGACTATGACAACGATGGCTGGCCCGATATTTTTGTGGCCAACTGGGGCAAGAACCGGCTGTATCACAACAACCATGACGGCACGTTTACCGATATGGCGGAAAAAGCCGGCGTGACGCTGGGCAACTGGTCGTCAGGAGCGACGTGGGGTGATTATGACGGCGATGGAAAGCTCGATCTCTTCGTTGCCGGATATGTGCATTTCGACCGCAATCATCTGCCCGTGGTCGGCCAGGAAGGCGTTTCGTTCGCGTTTTGCTCATTCCGCGGCGTTGCGGTGAATTGCGGACCGCATGGGTTGAAGGGTGAGCCGGATCATCTCTTCCATAACAATGGGGACGGCACGTTCACCGATGTGAGCGTGAAGGCGGGCGTGGCGGATGCACCCGGCTATTACGGGCTGACCTCGATCTTTGTGGACATCAATAACGACGGCAAGCCGGACGTGGTAGTGGGTAACGACTCGACGCCCAACTATCTCTACATCAACAAGGGCGACGGCACGTTTGAGGATGTGAGTTATGCTTCGGGCTATGCACTCAATGAGGCAGGGCGCGAAACGGCGACGATGGGCATAGCTGTCGGCGATTACGAAAACAACGGCCAGCTCGATCTCTACAACACGACATTTTCGGATGACTATAAGCCCCTGTATCGGAACGACGGCGATGCCAGCTTTACAGATGTGAGCTACCAGATGGGCATCGCTGAGATTTCGGTGCCGTTTCTGGGGTGGGGCGATGCATTCATCGATTACGACAACGATGGATGGAAGGATATTTTGTCTGTAAATGGACATGTTTATCCGCAGGTAGATCAGCATCCGTGGGGAACATCGTGGGCTGAGCGGCCGATGCTGTTCCACAACATGCAGGGCAAGAAGTTCGAAAACGTTCCGGCTGTGGAGGGCACAGGGTTGGCGCTGGTCATTCCGGCGCGCGGCATGGCGGTCGGAGATCTCTTCAACGATGGGAAGCTGGATGTGGTGATCAATGTCGAGGATCAGCATCCGGTGATCCTGAAGAATGTAAGCCCGGATCATCATCACTGGCTGGAACTGAAACTCGAGGGCGGATCGAAGAGCCCTCGTGATGCCGTCGGCGCAACAGTGTACGTGACAGCGAACAATATGCGGCAGCGCCAGGATGTGATGAGTGGCGGCAGCTATATCTCTTCGAACGATCAACGTCCGCATTTCGGGCTGGGTGATGCGACGAGCGTGGATTCCATCGAAGTGCACTGGCCGAGCGGGAAGGTCGAGAAGTTCAGCGCGCCGGGAGTAGATCGGATTATCACTCTCAAGGAAGGCTCAGGACAGGAAATGACCAAGACCCAACTGGCGGCTGGAATGCGCTGAACCCAGACATCTCTACAAGGAAAACGCCGGCGGCACTCCTGTCTCTGGCGTCTTTGTTACGTGGCAATGCATGGCGATCAGAAGACCGCCCAGAGCTGTAAAGCGCTCGCCTCCTTTAAGAAGGATTCCTCAATGAGGAAATTTCTGCTTTTCTCGGGTACTTTTCACCGCAAGTCAAGAATTCTTTGTTAATTGTGAAAAGGAAGCTTTGCGTACAGAACGCTTGCGGCATGGCGTGCCTTTTCTGAGGCTTGCCGCCGGGCGTGTCAAACGGCAAGCTCTAATCTTCCGTACCATAGGCGCAAATGGCATTTGATCAGCAAGATATCTCGACAGAGGTATTAATCAAGGATGAAGGATTCAGCCGCGAAGCTATAGTGGCTGGCTCCGAAGCTGCCGGCGCAGAGAGCTCAGCGTTAACAAGATGGCACATCATTACTGTCGCGCTGCTGGTGTTGGGTTACTCGGGCTACTATTTTTGCCGTTCTGATCTTTCTGTCGTGCTGCCGCTCTTGATTAGCGATCTCGGGCAGCATGGCATTCCCGCCGATGTGGCGCAGGTGAGGCTCGGTTTTATTGCTTCGCTTGGGGTGCTGGCTTACGCAATTGGCAAATTCGTTTGCGGATCGCTCGCCGATATCTTTGGCGGACGCAACAGCTTTCTTGCCGGTATGGCCGGAGCGATTCTGTTTACGGTGATGTTTGCGCTGGGCGGAGGATTCCCTATCTTCACTCTCGCCTGGATGGGCAATCGCCTGGTGCAGTCGTCTGGATGGGTGGGACTTGTGAAAGTCTCATCGCGGTGGTTTTCGTATTCGGTATACGGAACAGTCATGGCCGTGTTGAGTCTGAGCTACCTCTTTGGTGATGCGGCCTCGCGAGAGATCATGTCTGAACTGTTGAAACATGGCATGGGATGGCGCGGCATCTTTTTTACTGGCGCGGCACTTCTTGCGGTGCTGTTGGTGGCGAATCTGCTGCTGTTGCGCGAGACGCCGCAAGAGCGTGGATTACCAGCACCGCGAACGAATCCGCTAAATGTCTATGCGGGTAAAGATGAGCATCCGCAAACTATCGCGAAGCCGGGATTGATGGAGATTCTCAAACCCCTGCTGGCAAGCCGCTTTTTCTGGCTGGTCTGTCTGCTGTCTCTCGGCACCACCTTGCTGCGCGAGACATTCAATCTCTGGACGCCGACATACTTTGTCGATTTCGTGGGGCTTTCCAATGCTGATGCCGCGAGCCGCAGCGCGTTATTTCCGCTATTTGGCGGGGTATCGGTATTGCTGGCTGGTTTCCTGAGCGATCGCCTCGGGTTGAATGGCAGAAGCCTGGTGTTATTTGGGGGTCTCGCTTCCGGGGCTGGATGCTTGTTTCTGCTGGGGCGCGTGCAACAACACGGCAGTCCGTGGATTCCGGTTGCACTGGTCGCGCTTGTGGGATTTCTTCTGTTGGGGCCTTACTCGTATCTCGCCGGCGCCATGTCCATGGATTTTGGTGGCGAAAAGGGAAGTGCGACCGCAGCAGGGATCATCGATGGCGTCGGTTACCTGGCTGGCGTCATGTCAGGCGATACGATGGCGCGCGTTACCGTGCAGTACGGCTGGCGTAACGCGTTTCTTGGTTTGGCTGCGGTATGCTTGCTCACGGCGGCTGTGGCTCTCGTGCTTGCCATCAGTCAGAGACGAGCGGCAAAGCTACGCGCGCAGACAGCCGTATAGACGGAGAGAAAATGGAGATTGCAGCGATTCAATTGAAGACCCCCGAAGACGTGCTGGAGTTGATGAACAGCCGCGGCGGCGAATCCTATTTCGGCGAGGATGTAACAGTGTTGGAGCACTGCCTGCAGGCAGCGCACTTTGCAGTAGAGACGAAAAGCTCGCCGGAGTTGGTGGCAGCCGCGCTGCTGCACGATGTCGGGCATCTGCTGCATAACGAAGCGGAAGACATTGCCGGCGAGGGCATCGATACGCGCCATGAAGAACTGGCGGTTCATTTGCTCGCCGAGCATCTGCCTGCGGCGGTGATGGATCCGATCCACATGCATGTAGCAGCCAAGCGTTATCTCTGTTTTGCCGAGCCTGCTTATTGCGCATCGCTCTCGTCTTCCTCGGAGCTGAGCCTGCAGTTGCAGGGCGGTCCAATGTCGGAAGAAGAAGCTGGATCATTCATGGCGCTCCCCTTTGCGCAGGACGCGGTCAAGCTGCGGCGATGGGATGATGAAGCCAAGATCCCGGAGCTCAAAGTTCCGCAGGCTGAGACATATCTACCGCTTCTTAAGACGCTTTGGCGGTAATGTCAGGCAGTTCATGCCTAATTACGATATATTCAAGAAAATGAAACAGGGGTGCTCCGCCGATCGCGGCGGGGCTGAGAGAGTCCCTTTGGACCCGAACCGGATAATACCGGCGTGGGAAGTTTCCAAGACCTGAGCGTCATAGCTCGGTCTAGCGAGCGCCTCTTGTTTCGATGGCTTTGATTTGAGCCAGAAACGAGAGAGTTATGTTCGACCTTGCAGTACCGCGATTTTTCCGTCTTAAACAACGCAATAGATCATGCAGGATTATCATTCTGGCGCTTTGCTGCGTCTACGCGATCCATGGCTATGCGCAACAGTCTGCATCAACTCAAGCATCTGCACAGGATGAGCAGCAGAGCGCGCAAACGGTGAAGCCCGTTACTACCACTGTGGTGGTTACAGGGCAGGCTCCTGATGACTATCTGCCGCAGGAGAACTCGGTTGGAAGCCTAGATAACCTGCCACTAGCAGAGACGCCAATTACGGTTACGGTGATGACGCGCGATCTGCTGAATGACCAGGTATCGCGGTTGCTTTCCGATGTGGTGAAGAACGATGCTTCGGTCGGCGAGGATTACGCACCGGTTGGCTACTACGGCGACTATCAGATCCGTGGATTCACAATCGATCTGGCGACCGGATTTCAAATCAACGGCATGCCTGTGGCGGGCGAGCAGGATGTGCCGCTTGAGAACAAGCAAAGCGTGGAGATACTGAAAGGCATCGCTGGAATCGAGAGTGGCGTAACAACAGCAGGTGGTTTATTCAACTATGTGACGAAACGGCCGGCAGTTGTGAAGACGGTGGAGTTGGCGACGGATCATCGCGGAACAGCTTTTGCAGACCTTGATCTTGGTGCGTTGTTTGGCGCGCAGAAGCAGTTCGGCGTTAGAACCAACATGGCCGGCGAGGATATTCATACCTACGTTGAGAGCGCCAATGGCTGGCGTGGTCTGGGGACTCTTTCGACGGACTGGAAGATATCGCCCGTCGCAATGCTGAAAACGGACTTTGAGTATCAGCACAAACGCGAGCGGTCCGTAGCCGGGTATCAGTTGCTGGGCGGGGATGAGGTTCCTTCACTGAGCAGCGTATTTCCTTCGGTGATGTTAGGCAATCAGATCTGGTCGAAGCCGAACATCTTCGACGCGATCAATACTGATGCGCGGCTCGATTTGGACGTCACACCGATATGGCATGTCTACGAGCAGGCTAATTACAGTCACTCACTCATAGATGACGATGTCATCTATCCGTACGGGTGCTATTACGAGGCGGCGTGCGATCCAACGCAGGGTGGTACTGCGCCACCGTATTTCTTCGCGCCCGATGGCACATACGATATCTACGATTATCGCGATCCTGGTGAGCGGCGTTACGACTCGACCGGCGAAGTGATTGCCGCAGGCCGCATCAGGACTGGTGCGATTGAGCACAATCTCGTCTTCGGCGGATCGATCTTTCACCGCGGCGTGTATCTGCCCGGTGCGCCGGGACCGGATGCGCCGGATACGGTGCAGGATGGCGCGGTGTACACCTACATCGGCAGCGAGAATATCTATCAATCGAATGTAATTTATCCCATCGAGAGCCCGGTGCAGCAGGCTGGTCCGTTGTCTATTGCAGATTTCAATCATCAATCCGCGGGCATCGTGCAGGATCGCATCGAATTGCCGGAGCGCGTACGCCTGACCGCGGGTGGCCGGTATGCGTCTGTGAGCGATTTCAACTATGCGAGTGCAAGAGGAATATGGTTGCCGCAGTATTCCGTGACGTGGTCTTCGGTCAATAACTTGATGCTGTACGGAAGTTATAGTGTGCTGTTATCGCTCGGACCGCAGGCTCCTTTCTGGGCAATCAACGGAAGCGCCTATCTTGCGCCATTCTTCACGCGGCAGTCGGAAATCGGTGCGAAATTCGAGCCAGGACAGAAGATTTTGTTGAGTGCAGATGTTTTTCGTATGCGCGCGCCATTCTTCTATCCCAAGGTCATTTCTCAGCCGGACGCGTTTTGTACTGATGTGACGGAAGTTGGCCAGTGTTTTGAGGCGGACGGGCATGAAACGCATGACGGCGCGGAAATTACTGCACAAGGCAAGGCTGCCAGTTGGGCTCGGCTATCGTTTTCCGCGGCTGGTATCAGCGCCGTTTCTGATGATTCCGGAACTATTGCCTTTAATGGCAAGCAGGTCATCAATGCTCCAAAGTTCAAGACCACGCTCTTCGCAGACCTTGCGTGGCTTTCAGCGCATGCCCCGCAGTGGAAAGGGTTTTCGTTTGCTGATTTTCACCTGATGCCCGGTTGGAGTTATACCGATCGCAAATTTGCCACGCGAGATGATGCGGTATCGGTGGGCGGCTACAACCTCTTCAACATTGGCGCCAGTTATCATCCTGGCGGAGAGCAAGGCCGTGTCGCGGTTCATCTTTATGCAGATAATGTGCTCGACAAACGGTATTGGAAAGATACCGGCGCTAGCTATGGAGATACCTTTATTCATCTTGGTGCGCCGACGACGGTAAGGCTGTCGATGCAATACAAGTTCTAAACATTGCGTCGACAATAACTCGAAAAAACGGAAAGATTACGGTTTCATCCGCTATAGTTAAATCTCGATTTCAATCCAGATTTGGAGGCGGATGTTCCATGCAAAGGCGTACCTGGGTCTATGTGCTGGCTGGACTGCTGATGAGCGCAAGTGTGCTCCAGGCGCAGTCGGCAGACGATAAGAAGACTGATGAGAAGCACGCTGAAGCTGCGAAAGCGGACGCACAGCCGGATTCGACGACCGAAGGTACGGTGACGGTTGGCGGGCAGGCGATTGCTTATACGGCGGTTGCTGGAACTATAACGGTGGGTGCAACGCCAGCGCAGGATTCGGAGCTGGATCTGAAAGGCCACTGGTTGCCCGAGGCTGGCGTAAAGCCCGGCGATGAGCCGCCGACAGCGCGATTCTTCTACGTAGCGTACTTCAAGAAAGGCGCTTCGAATCAATCGCGGCCTATCACGTTCTGCTACAACGGCGGTCCGGGTTCATCGACCATGTGGCTGCACATGGGTTCGTTCGGACCCAAACGCGTAGTCACGCAGGATACGGTGCACGAGGCTGCGGCTCCTTACAAGATCGAAAATAACGACTACAGTCTGCTCGACGTAAGCGATCTGGTCTTCATCGATGCGCCGGCAACGGGCTTCAGCCGTGTTTATGGTAAGGATGCAGGCAAGGACTTCTTCGGCATAGACCAGGACGCTCGCGCTTTTGAGCGCTTCATCCGTCGCTTCATGACGCAGTATGATCGCTGGAACTCGCCCAAATACATCTTCGGCGAGAGCTACGGAACTCCGCGCAGCGCCGTGCTGAGCAGGGATCTGCAAGGCATAGATTTGAATGGCGTCATCCTGCTGTCGGCAATTCTCAGCTTTGACAACAGCGTCGATGGGCCGAAAGAAAATCCTGGCGTGGACCAGGCTTATGCACTTGCACTGCCGACGTATGCTGCGACAGCGTGGTATCACAAGAAGCTGCCGTCGCAGCCGCCAGCCCTGGAGCCGTTTCTTAAGGAAGTGGAAGACTACGCGCTGGGTGATTACATGAGCGCATTGCTGCAGGGCTCTGAATTACCAGAGGCGCGTAAACAGGCCGTTGCGGAGAAACTGCACTCGTATACAGGACTACCGGTCGACTACCTGATGAAGAGCAATCTTCGTGTGGAAGGTGGAGCATTCTCAAAGACGCTCAAGGACGCCGAGGGTATTTCGGTCGGGCGGCTGGACACTCGTTATCAGGGGCCGGATTTCGATCCGCTGAGTGAGCAGACCGAATACGATCCTCAAAGCTCGGCTGTTTCGGCTGCATATACGACAGCTATCAATGAGTATCTGAGGAACGATCTGAAATATGGACAGAACTGGACTTACCGGCCGAATGCTTACGGCGCTGAAGGCTTTCATTGGCAGATGCGTTATTCCGAAGGTGGACAGAATGTGATGCCGGATCTGGCGCTGAAGATGAAGGAGGACCCAAAGATGAAGGTGTTCCTTGCAGGTGGCTACTACGATCTCGCCACGCCGTTCTTTGAAGGCATGTACGAGATGCATCATCTGCCGATCCCACAGAATCTTCAGTCCAACATCAGCTACCACTACTACGAGGCAGGTCACATGATCTATGTGAACAGCGATGTGCTCAAGCACTTCCACGATGATGTCGCTGCGTTTATTAAGAACACTGAGTCAGCAAAATAAAACGATGAGGTAAGCCCGTCTACACAGGAAAGGCGCCGCATCCTAGCCAGATGCGGCGCCTGAGTTTTATGAGAGCTTTGCTGAGAGTAAGTCATCAACGAAAGCCAAATCATATTGCTGCTTAAGCTGTGACAGTTGCTGTTCCTTGCTGCACCACATTGATAAGCTGCTGACCGGAGATTAAGCGCGTAACTTGCTCTGCGGCAATACGCATGGCGCGTGCGCTGAACTGTGGCGTGGAGCCGGCCACATGCGGAGTAATCAGCAGATTGGGGCATTTCCACAAAGGGTGGTCAGACGGCAGCGGCTCAGGATCGGTAACGTCGATAGCTGCGCGGATGCGCCATGAGTTGAGCGCCTCAACCAGCGCATCGGTCTGAACAATAGGGCCACGTGCAGCGTTGACCAGGAGCGCTCCTTGTTGCATCAGGCCGATTTGCGCTGCCCCAATGAGACCGTGCGACTCAGGCGTGTGCGGCAGGATCAGGATGACAATCTCTGCTTCAGGCAGCAGGCGATCCAGTTCGCTGACAGAGTGAACCTTAGGATTGGTACGAGCGCTGCGGGCTACGCGGGTCAGCTCGACATCATAGGGAGCAAGGTAGCGCTCAATCGTCTTGCCAATATCTCCGTATCCTACGATGAGCACGCGCTTGCCATTTAACTCCTCCTGCAGAATGGGCGGATACTGTGCACGATGGTCGTTGTGAATTGCACTGTAATCCTGACTTGCCCGCGAGCGCCCCCTCCAGTCCGACGCATTTTGAAGGTCGCGATACAGCGGAAAATATTTCAGCATCGCGAGTATTGCGCCAACTGTCCACTCGGCAGTGGAAACATTGTGCGCTCCCTGCGCGTTGCACACGGTTACAGACGGACCTGCTACTTCGGTGATCCACTCAGTACCGGCGGTCAGTGCCAGCACTGTCTTCACTCCTCGAAGATGAGGCCAGACCTTGCGGCCCCATCCGGCTACCGGTGGAGCAATCCAGACATCAAGCGCAATTTCATGGGCAGGAGTCGCTGGAACTGGAACTAATTCGATTCCGCTCGGGAACTGCTGAAGCAGTTCCACACCGATAGCGTCAGGGTATCCAACTTTAAGCATGGCGTATGAGAAGAGTCCTCATAGCCATGCTACTAAAACAGTGCCGACCAGGGATTCTTGTCCGGGCAGATGATCTGGCTCAGTATTTGTCGTGAAAGATCTTCTGATTGACGTCTGGCCAGAACTCCTTAACCACATTGGAGAGCCCATCGATGGCGATCTGCGTGATCCAGTGCTGGCCGGTCTTGGTCCAGCTCAGCTCAGAGCTTGGATAGTAAGTTTCCGAGATGCCGGCCGCAATGCCATTGCCGACAACCTCGGAAAAATTCGGAGTCGGGTTGCCGTTGTTGTCACGGGTGATTACAAGGCGCGAAACAGAATAGTAGGTTCTCTTGAAAAAACCACCATGTCCCAGCGTGTAATAGCGCGGGTCTTCGCGTGAAACAGTAGGAATGATTGCCTCTACCCACAGATCGCCATCAAGGTTGTCGGCGAAGCTGTGCCAGTAATAACGGCCGTATCCAGCCATTCCCTGGTGGAATTCCGGTTCGGAATTCTCGATCTGCCCCAGGCCCGCGAGAATGCCAACCTCGACAAACGCTGAGTAGTCGAAGCTGTCGAGTAACGCGATTTTAAATTTCTCTTTGGTCGTGGTAGGCGGCAGTTTCTCGTCCGCTGTAACGGAACGGAAGTTGGGAATGATGAAGAGAATCCGCTTGGTCTGCTTCGGGGCGGGACCATCCTGTGGCGATTGATTGCTTTGCGGCGAAGACGATGCCTGCACATCAAGAGCATCAGGCAAAGAGGTTGTGCTGGATGCTGATGCGCTGTCGCTGTCTAATGCGTCCAGATTTGAGGCGGAAGAGAATTTGTCATTTGCCGCTGCCGTTAGTGCCGCGACAGAGCTATTAAGAGTTGCTGGAGGGGCAGAAGTTCCGGCATTTTCAAGGCCGTGGCATATCGAAGCAGGCAGGGCCAGGGCAAGGGGGAGAACAAGTAGAGAAGGGAATTGCATTAAAAATAGCGCTCCAAAATTAAGTTCTAGCAGCAAATCCAGCAGGTATTGGACTCAGCAAATCGGCAAAAGGTGCTGCAAATCTGCGGCTCTGACCTTCTCTGATGATTCCACGCTGTACTATGTCGCACTTATCTTTAGACGATAATTCGCACAAGAGAAACGTCGACCGCCAGCTTTTTAAATCAACTCCAACAGAGATAATAAGACTTGGCCGTTAAGTCATTTCGCATGAGCCGAGGCATACAGGAGAGCTGGTCGCAGGACACGGCAGCTTTGCAAAAGCGGCTGGCAAATCCACAGCGCTTTGTGTGGTTGAGCTACGAAAAGCAGACCATGCTGCTGAACGCAGGCAAAACCGCTCTGGCGGCCGGTCTTTGCTATTGGCTGGCAACGCTGGTTCATCTGCAGGACGGCTACTGGGGCTCGATCAGCGCAATCATCGTACTGCAGTCCAATGTCGGCTCAACAGTCACTGCATCACGGGACCGCATGATCGGAACGCTGATTGGCGCGCTGGTTGGAGGAGCCATTTCTCTGCTCGGAGCCGGCCTGTGGCTCTATCTGCTGGCGGTCATCCTATCGATGGTGACCTGCAGCCTCCTGGGGCTCAAAAACAGCTCCCGTCTGGCTGGCGTTACGGTCACGATCCTCATGCTGGTGCATCGCACCGGAGGCAACTGGACTCTGCCGGCACATCGCGTCCTGGAAGTGCTCTTGGGGATCGTAGTCGCGCTCGTCGTTTCCACTGTCGTTTTTCCCAGCCGTGCCCAGCATCGACTGCGCGATGGATTGGCGCAGGAATATCTGCAGATGGCGCCACTGTTTGAAGAGATCTTGCGTGAGTTTCGCGGGCAGGCGGTGGAGAACATCGACGCCGCATGGAAAGCTGTCGATTCGGGAATCGAAGCCGATAGCCAGTTGTTGGATGCAGCGCGCAACGAGCCTTCTTTGGGAGCGGCATCGCTCGAAGGCTTGTCGATGTTGCATCACTTTCAAATTGAGATTGCTGATCTGCTAAAAGCGCTGCACATTGCGGTGCGCGCCAGAGAGTCGCTTGAATCTGCGGAGTCGCACAAATATGCTGCGCAGCTGGATCCGGAACTGGGCAATCTGGTAGTTGATATTGGCCGCGGATTTCGATCTCTCGCCACTTGTGTGCATCGCTGGCGATTTCAAGAGACGCCGGAAGGGATCTCGCTGGAGGATGACGTAACAGCCTTGGAGCAGAAAATGGCGCAGGTCCGCCCCGACAACTTCCAGTTCCCACAGGCCGAAATTTTGCGGGCCTATGCAGTGCAATTGCACCTAAAGCAACTAGCGCGTCTGCTGCGAACTTCACGGCTCGAGACGAACCATGCGGTCGGTGGCCGTTAAGCGTCAGACTTCGATAGTCGGCGATCGCATATTAGTGTAAGAAAGCTTTGAGAGCTTCGACACAGGCTTCAATTTCAGGTATGGAAATAGCGTAGCCAAAGCGGAGATGACCTTCGCCTTGCGCTCCGAAGACAGATCCGGGAATCGTGGAGATGTGCGCCTTTTCCAGAAGAATCTCTGCGGCGGTTCTGCTGTTCTTATGGATCTTTTCAGCGTTAGGAAAAGCGTAAAAAGCGCCTGCTGGCGGTTCGCATTCCAGGCCAACCGCATTAAGCCCGGCCACGAGCAGATCGCGGCGTTTGCGATATTCTTCGAGGCGGGCTGCGGTTTCTGACTCAGGTGTTTGCAGTGCGTGAAGCATGGCATGTTGAATGAAGGTAGGCACGCCATTCGTGGAGTAAAGGACAATCTTGCGCAGAGCCGTCATGAACGGTTCCTGTGCGACAGCATATCCTCCGCGCCAGCCCGTCATGCCGTATGTTTTGGAAAAGGTGTAACAGGTGATGGTGCGCTCAGCCATGCCCGGCAGCGATGCAATCGAGAAGTGGCTGCCATCGTAGACAAGATCTTCATACGCTTCATCGGCGACCACGATGAGATCGCGCTCCCGCGCGAAGGCTGCCACTTCCTCTGCTTCCGCACGAGTGAATACCACGCCGCTAGGATTCTGCGGGGTGTTGTAGTAGATACATCGCGTCTTTGGTGTTGAAAACTGGGTCAACGTCGCGGTGATGCCGTTGCGCCGTGCTGTGGAAGTAGGTACGAGCAGTGGCCGCGCTTCCGCTCCTCGTACAAGATCGGCGATAGGTGTCCAATAGGGCGAGAAGACCAGCGCGTCGTCTCCTGGGTCGAGGACAACTTGAAAAGCTCCATAGAGGGCCTGCGAGCCACCAACGGTTGCGATGATGTGGTCAACCGTTGCAGGGATATTGTTTTTGGTTCTGATCTTTTCCGCAAGTGCCTCGCGCAATGCTGGAATGCCGGAAGACGGCGCATAGTGCGTCTCGTTTGCAACAAGCGCCTGAATAGCGGCGTATTTAATGGCCTCTGGAGTCTCGAAATAAGGCTCTCCACCGTGGAGTGAATGAACCTTGTTGCCGGCAGCTCGAAGAGCCATGACCTTGTTGCGGATCTGGACGATATCGGAGAAGCCGACTTCATCGAGGCGCTTGGCGAGACGGATGGCTTTCGTAGTCATTAAGGCTCCCGGACATGAAAAAGCTAATTCATCGACAGAATAGCCGATAGAACCGATGAGCTGGCTGCTGTTTTCAGAAGATAAGAAGCGGGCCGATCCGTTTCTCGGCCCGTTCATCGTCGAGGAACAGAGCTAAATCGCTTGATCTTCAAATTCCTCGGAGACATTGTCTTTCAGACTTGCTTCTTCTCCGTCGAAAGTGTCAATGAGCAGACCCATGGCTTGCTTTTCGAAGAGCCGCCGATAAGCTCCATCGGCATGCTGCACGAGTTCATCATGCGTGCCTTGTTCCACAATCTGCCCATCGTCGAAGACAAGAATCCGGTCGAGCATGCGCACGGTCGAGAGCCTGTGCGCGATGACGATCGAGGTGCGTCCTGCCATCAGCCGCTCCATCGCCTCCTGAATCAGCGCTTCCGATTCTGAGTCGAGACTGGAAGTCGCTTCGTCAAGGATCAGGATCGGCGTGTTAGCTAGAAACGCGCGAGCGAGCGCGACACGCTGGCGTTCACCACCGGATAACTTGACGCCGCGTTCACCTACGAGAGTTTGGTAGTCCTTTGGCTGGCGGATGATGAATTCATGCGCGTTGGCGAGGCGAGCAGCTTTCTCAATCTCGCGCAGAGAAGCATCGGGACGCGCATACGCGATGTTTTCAGCAAGAGAGCGATGAAACAGAATTGGTTCCTGCGGCACAAGCGCAAGCTGCGACCGCAACGATTGCTGCGCAACGCGGGAAACATCCTGTCCATCGATGAGGATGTAGCCTCCGTTGATGTCGTATAGCCGGTGCAGCAGCTTCACAAACGTGCTCTTGCCTGAGCCGGAATGGCCGACCAGTCCAACGCGTTCGCCGGCCTGAATGAGCAGAGAGAAGTTGCGAAAGAGCGGCTCCACATGCGCGTCGTAGCAAAACGTGACGCGGTTGAAGACGATCTCTCCGCGAGAGACACGAATCGGATAGGCATTCGCATGGTCGGCGATGCCGAGCGGCTGATCGTGAAAATCGACCATCTCTTCCATCTCGTTCACCGAGCGCTGCAGGTTTGCAACATGCTGTCCAACATCGCGCAGATATCCGTGAATGATGAAATAGCTGGTTAATACGAACGTAACATCGCCCGCCGTTGCATGGCCGCACCACCACAGCCATGCTGCATAGCTCACGATCAAGATCCGTAGTGCGAGCAGTACGATAAGCTGCAGCGTACCGCTATTGGTCACAGACATCCACGTGCGGTGCGTGCGGCGATTCCATTTGTCGAGAACACGTGAGAGGCGGAAATCTTCACGATCCTCTGCCCCAAATGCTTTCACGACCGTGTTGCATGTGATCGCATCCGCCATTGCGCCGCCCAGTCGCGTGTCTTGCGCATTGGAAAGACGCGCGGCTGGTGAGATGTATCCCAGTGACAGGGAGATCGAGAGCGAGACATAACAGATCGCTCCCACGGCGACCAGCAAACCCATGCTCGGCCAGCGCAAGGCAAGGATGATGGAAGAGCCACATAACACAAGCAGCGCCGGCAGCAGAGCCAGCAGAAGCGTATCGTCCATCAGGTCGACGGCCCACATGCCGCGAGTGACGCGGCGAACGATCGAGCCGCCGAAATGGTTCGCATGCCAATCGGTGGAGAAGCGTTGTACGCGCCAGAAGGCGTCGCTCGCCATGCGCGACATCAGCCTTAGTGTCAGACGTACGATGCCGAGGAATGCGCAATGACGCGCCGCAAGCAGAATGAGCCCCAGCCCAGCCATGATGGCAATGCAGCGCACGGCAACGGCAAGCGCAGCGGCGCGGCCGCTGGCATGCGACGCAATTGCATCAACCAGCCTGCCGGAATAGATCGGCATCAACAGGTCGGCGCTTGTAGCAAGAATCATGAATGTGGCGATGAGCAGCACAACAGAACCTTCCTGCTTCCAGTGGCGAAAGAGGAAAGAAAGCACCCGCTGCATTGCGCTTTTACGATGCCTGGAGTCTTGTTTGGATGGTTGACTCATAATGATCCCATCGGTGAATCCGGCAAAGGATTCGGTAAGGCCGAGAAACAGAACTTCGGCTGGGAAGTTGCGTTGGCATAGGCTTCAACGCGTGCAGAAAAATACAGAACGCGAAACCTTAGCGGGTACCCGTTAGCTGCCTTGGTTTTGTTGTGGAGGGGCTTAGGAACTGAGTGTTGGTTCTAACGTCGCATCGTTCCGGAAGGGTCCACGGGCCACGGCGCTTTGGGGGCGCGGGACGAATCAAATGTCTTCATGGGACCTTCCTTTCGGCGAAGGGATCGCCTGAGTAAGTGGTTCAAGAGTAGCACAGGTTTAGTTCGGAGTGTGAAGGGAAGTGGGATCGAGTCGTAACTAATCTGCAAGAGAGCTGACATTGCGTGGAATTACCTTGCTCTGCTGCATACTGATTGTGCGGCAGCTTCTTTGGAAGTTGCCATGCCGCGAGATGCACGCGAAAGTGCGATCAAAATATAGCGCAAATACGGCTCAAATCCCGTCATAAGTGTGTTTGATTTCTGGCGTAACTATAGATTTATCAATGGCTTGAGAGGGTTTTTCGTGTGCCCCCCTCCCCATTGGCACAATTTGCGTGCCATTCCGCGCAATTCGTGTCTGGTTGCGGGCCATGCACGGCTGTCGTGACCGGCGTTGGGATTACGCCGGCAGCAGATTGGTATACACAGCCATGCCCGCAACGGCATCGATGTTATGGCCGCCGAGCACGTCGATCTCCTCTTGTGACCGGATGCCACCGGCCACGATGAGTTCGCGCTGTGTGAGAGCACGAAGGCGAATGGCAATGTCGATTGGAAAGCCTTGCATCAGGCCTTCGCCATCGATGTGGGTATAAAGGAAAGCTGCTGCGTATGGATCAAGCTGCGGTATGGCTTCATCGGGAGTGAGCGCGACCTGGGCCTTCCATCCCTTGATAGCGATGCGGCCATTGCGCGAGTCGATGCCGGCGACGATGTGGCCGGTGCCGATAGTGTCGGCGAGTTCGCTCGCAAAGTTGGTGTTGACGCGCCCGATGCCGCTCTCCTCGGTAAACAGGGATGAGCCGATGATTACGCGCTGAGCACCAGCGTTGAGAACTTGCTTTGCACGCTCAACGTTGCGGATGCCGCCGCCAACCTGACATGGGAGCCGTTTGGCAATTTGCGTAACAAGCTCGGAGTTGTCGCCAGAACCCATCGCGGCATCGAGGTCGATAAGTTGTACAAGCGGATATTTGGAAAAGCGGTCGATCCAGTATTCGAAGTCGTCGAAAGCAAGCTTGAGTTTTTCACCTTGCACCAGTTGAACGATTTTGCCGCCAAGCAGGTCGATAGAGGGAATCAGCATGGAAGCCTCATGGAAATGCCTTGTTGTGCAAGCTCCTGCTTGAGCGCGCGCGAAGTGGAAACGCCGAAGTGGAAGATGCTCGCGGCCAGAGCCGCATCAGCTTTACCTCGGTCAAAGACATCGGCAAAGTGAGCAACTGTGCCCGCTCCACCGGAAGCGATCACTGGAATGCGCACAGCTTCGCTGACAGCAGCGGTAAGCTCACAGTCAAAGCCGGCACGGGTGCCGTCCGAGTCCATCGAGGTGAGCAATATCTCGCCTGCGCCGCGAGACTCGGCCTCGTGTGCCCACTCAATCACAGAGCGGCCCGAATCGCGGCGGCCACCGTGGGTAAATACATGAGCATCGCGCACCGGATCTCCTGAGTCGGTATTGCGGCGCGCATCGATAGCGACGATAACTGCCTGTGCGCCGAAGTCAGCGCCGATCTGGCCGATCAGCTCGGGGTTAGCAAGTGCGGCAGAGTTGATGCTGACCTTGTCCGCTCCGGCATCGAAGACAGCGGCTGCATCGTCTGCAGTACGGATGCCACCGCCAACAGTAAAGGGCACGAAAAGTTCGCTGGCTGTGCGGCGGACTGTTTCAAGCAACGTGCCGCGGCCTTCATGGGTAGCAGTGATATCCAGCAACACGATCTCGTCCGCGCCTTCCAGCGCATGGCGATGCGCAAGCGCAGCGGGATCGCCGGCGTCGATGAGATCAACGAATTGAACGCCTTTGACGACGCGACCGGAGCGCACATCGAGACAGGCTATGATGCGTCGGGTCAGCATTTGTCCCTCACCAAGTTACGCGCGACGAGGTCCTTTAGTTCTGCACGTTGAGATTGGTTCAAGACCGAAGTTGGGAAAAACAGAAACCGCCTCTTGTCTAAATATAGAAGGGTAATTTTCTCGTTCTGCGCGAATCCAGCCACATCCTCCCACGAGAATACGCCTTCTTCTGTCCCGACAATAGCAGAGGTAACGCCTTGGTCGTTTATGTCTGTCCAATTCGCTCGATTTCCGGCGGGAATCCGTTTGTCAAAGACACGCCGCATATAACTTGCGTGTTGAATGGGTGCTGCTATGCATACAACAGCGACCCAAAAGAGCGCGCTTAGCCACGGGAAAATACGCATGTATTGTAAGTGGAATCCCAAATGCATTATCAGCAGACCTATGAATGTACCGACCGTTGTTGGCAGCCAAAACAGGCATAGGTGTGCGATCCTCGCAGAAAGAGATCGTCTCGAATGCAAGGCGAGGGCTGCTTTGTAGTCTTCAAGACTGACCGTGTACTTGAATGTCACTGCACAAGCTCCAAAAAATTGCGGAGGATTTTTAGGCCGGTTTCGCCGGATTTCTCGGGATGGAATTGAACGCCGAATATGTTGCCGCGTTCGATTGCCGATGCGAATGGCTCGATGTAATGAGTGCTTGCTGCGGTATCGGCTGTGATCGGCGCGTGATACGAGTGGGTGAAGTAGACGTGCTCGCCGGAGGCGACGTCGGAAAAGAGACGCGAGGAAGATGAAACGTCAATGGAATTCCAGCCGACGTGGGGAACCTTGTCTGCTGCGTTGGGGAAGCGCGTGCATTGCTCGGTGAAGGCCGCGAGGCCAGGTTGCTCGAGTGCCTCCGTGCTGCCTGAGTAGAGCCATTGCATGCCAACGCAGATGCCAAGGAACGGAACGTGGCGGCCGATGGCTTCTCGGATCGCGCCAGTGAGGCCGGTATCGTCGAGGCGTCGCGTCGCGGCAAAGTGGCCAACGCCGGGAAGGATGATGCGTTCGGCATGCGCCAACGGCTCGGGGCGGTCGGTGACCGTGACATCCGCGCCGAGATGGCGCAGCGCCTTTACGACAGAAGTTAGATTACCGGCTTTGTAGTCGATGACTGTGACGCGCATCAGAGCAGGCCTTTGGTGCTGGGAAGCGTCTCAGCCAGTTGTTGATCGCGCGATACCGCAACGCGCAACGCGCGGGCGAAGGCTTTGAAGATCGCTTCGATCTTGTGATGATTGCTGCGGCCATACATTGTCTTGACGTGGACGTTGGCATGCGCACCGCGAGCGAAGCCCTCGAAGAAATCGGTGACGAGCTCGGATTGCAGATCGCCCACGAGACGCGTGCGAACCTTGGTGTCAACGGCGTAGGCGGTGCGTCCGCTTAGGTCGATAGCTGCAATGGCGAGGGTTTCGTCCATGGGCATGAGGAAGTAGCCGGCGCGGTTGATGCCCTTCTTATCGCCGACGGCTCGGGCGAAGGCTTCCCCGAGGGCGATGCCGACGTCTTCGACGGTGTGATGCTGATCGACGTCGAGATCGCCTTTGCATGTGAGTGTCAGATCGAAGGCGCCGTGGCGTGTGAAAAGCTCAAGCATGTGATCGAAGAAGCGAATGCCGGTAGAGACTTTGTATTGTCCCGTGCCTTCAAGCGTCAGATGCAGATCGATTTTGGTTTCGGTAGTGTGGCGAATGATTTCTGCGGTACGCATTGCGGTCATCGAACTACTCCGGCAAGTTTGTATGTTCTGACAAAGGTTTGAATGGTTGTGATAGCGGAATGCATCTGCTCGGGAGTGCCGATAGTGATACGAACTAGGCCATCGCAGCCAGGATCTGCTGAGCGGTCGCGTACCAGGATTGCCTTATCACGCATGGCCGAGACGAATTCGCGATGCAGCGTGCCGATGTTCACGAGGACGAAGTTGGCTTCAGTCGGCCAATATTGCAGGCCCATCGTGTCCAGTGCAGCCAGGAACTCAGTGCGGGCCTGTTTGATCTGCCGGACATACCAATCGATGTAAGCAGAGTCTTGAAGTGCTGCAGTGAGAGCCGTGAGCGCGACGGAGTTGACGCTATAAGGAGACAATACGCGGCGAGTCCAGCGCAGGAGATGCACAGGTCCCGCAAGTAAGCCGAGACGCAACGCCGCGAGTCCGTAGGCTTTGGAAAATGTGCGGGCAACGATGAGATTTGGCAGCTTGCCGATGAGATCGATGACGGTTTCACCGTAGAAGTGGAAGTAGGCTTCATCGACTAACAGGATTGCGTGCGGCGCTGCTTCGGCGAGTGTAATCAGTTGCTCGCGCGTAGCAATGCTGCCGGTAGGGCTGTTAGGATTGGCGATAGCGATGAGCTTGGTTCGCGGAGTGATAGCGGCTTTGAGAGCTTCAAACGGGAACGCTAGGGTTGAGTCAGCCTGGACTGTACATAGCGTTGCATCGGTGGCCGAGGCGTAGATGGCGTACATGGTGTACGTGGGCACGGGAAGCAGCAGTTCATCGCCGGTATCAAGGAACGCCTGGCAAAGAACGTGGATTGCTTCATCGACGCCGTTGGTAAGGATGACTTGTTCCGGTGCGAGATCCAGTTGCTGTGCGGCCAAAGCTTCAACCGGTTCGCGCTCTGGATAGCGTGTGAGCTCAGCGGCAGTCATGTTGCGAATGGCGCGTTCGACGGCTGGTGAGCAGGCGACGGTATTCTCGTTGAAATCGAGGCGGAGAGTATCACGATTGCCGAGCGGCGGATGATATTCGGGCATCGACAAGACACGCGCGCGTGGTTGCGGTGTGCTGGCAACTTTCATCATTTCGCCTCCTTCGCGGAGGAGTTTGTGCGAATACGGATTGCCTCTGCATGACCGGTGAGCCCCTCGGCCTCTGCAAGTCGAATGGCTTGTGTACCAAGCTTTTCGATGGCCTTGGGGCTGTATTGCTGAACCGTGATGAGCTTTACGTAATCCACTACGCTCAGGCCGCCGCGTACCGTGGCCATGCCTCCGGTGGGCAGCGTGTGGTTGGGACCGGAGATATAGTCGCCGAGGGGTTGAGCGGAAAGGTTGCCGATGAAAACGCTGCCGGCATTCTGCACCCAATTGAGATCGTCTTCGGTATCGATGGTGAGATGTTCAGGAGCCAGGCGATTGGTGATGATTCGCGCCTCTTCAATAGTGGATGCAAGGAAGATGTAGCCGTTCTTCTTTAGCGCCTGTATCGCTGTCGCGTTAGTACGACTTTGTTCCTTAACTTCGTCCATTACTTCGTTTGCCAGCGTTTCATTCGTAGTGACGAAGATGGCGAGTGCTGCTGGATCATGTTCTGCCTGCGCGACGAGATCAGATGCGATGAACGCAGCATTGCCGCGATCACTTGTAAGGACGATCTCAGTCGGGCCGGCAAGCATGTCGATGGCGCAGGGGCGTTGCGGATCGGAAGACACTTCGCGCTTGGCTGCGGTGACATAGAGGCTGCCGGGACCAACGATCTTGCTAACGCGAGGAATGCTGCTGGTTCCATAAGCGAGCGCCGCAATAGCGTGTGCTCCGCCGATGCGATAGAACTCGGTGATGCCTAGAAGATGGGCAGTCGCGAGTGTTTCAAGCGCCGGACGTGGGGAGCAGACGACAATGCGCGGGACGCCGGCGACCTGCGCGGGAATCGCGGTCATGAGCATAGTCGATGGGAGAGGATGACGGCCGCCTGGAACATAGCAACCAACGGAGTCGAGAGGGCGCACGAGCTGACCTGTGCTGAGGCCGCGCGCAGGAGAGAAGTTCCATGTCCGGGGTAGTTGCCGCCGGGCGAAGGAGCGGATGTTAGCTGCGGCGGTTTTGAGAGATTGCTTAAGAGCAGGATCAAGCTGTGCCCAGGCTGCAGACATCTCTTCTGTCGAAACGCGAAGAACGGTTGCTTCTTTGGCATTGCTTGCCAACCCGTCGAACTTCTTCCCGTATTCGAGCAGCGCTGTATCGCCCTTCTCGCGGACGCGACGCAGGATTTTGCGGACGGTTGGGAGAACCTCTTCCAGCGAGGAGCCGCCACGTTGCTCGAGAGCGCGGAGAACGGTCTCGGTTTGTTTGGAGCTACGGCCTTGAGTTCGGTAGAGTCGCATGGCTCTTGGAGCTAGCGTGGCTAGCGAGGTTTGTGTTCAATCTGTGGCCCAACCTTTCCACTTGCTGATGGAAAGGTTGGAAGTCGGGCAATAGTTCTGACTACAACACCACTTTGTTGAGGGGATACTCAACGATGCCGGTAGCGCCTGCCGCTTTCAGCTTGGGTATGACGTCGCGAACACAGGATTCTTCGAGGATAGTGTTGACTGCGACCCACGCTGGATTACTTAGTTCGGAGATCGTAGGTGAGTTGAGAGCGGGCAGTACTTCGATGATCGTCTGCAGATGTTGGCGCTGTACGTTGAGCATGAGACCGACTTGGCCTTGAGCATCAATGGCGGCACGGAGCATCAATGCAATGGATTCGATCTTCTGACGCTTCCATGGATCGGCGGCTGCGGATTGGCTGGCGATGAGGTGAGTTTCGCTCTCCATTACCGTGTCGATGATGGTGAGGCGATTGGCCTTCAGGCTGCTTCCGGTTTCTGTGACTTCGACGATGGCGTCGGCGAGCATTGGAGGCTTCACTTCCGTCGCTCCCCAGCTGAATTCAACCTTGACGTTAACGCCTTTTTTCTCGAAGTAGTTCTTTGTTACGCCGACCAACTCGGTGGCGATAGTTTTGCCTTCCAGGTCTTCGGCTTTTTCGTAGCCGCTGCCTTCGGGAACAGCCAGAACCCAACGAACCTTGCGGCGGCTCTGCTTGGCGTAGACCAGGGAAGTGATGCTGGTGACGTTGAGGCCGCTCTCGACGACCCAATCGATGCCGGTAAGTCCGGCGTCAAGCACGCCGTGCTCGACGTAGCGCGCCATCTCCTGGGCGCGAATGAGCATGCACTCAATCTCTTTGTCATCGATGGAAGGAAAATAACTGCGGCCGTCAGCGTAGATGTTCCAGCCTGCGCGCTTGAAGAGAGCGATAGTGGCATCCTGCAGACTGCCCTTGGGGATGCCGAGGCGGATTTTATTAGACATTGGCAGCCTCCGCTGTAGCGGTGGTCTGCAGGGGAATCTGCTTGGTGAAGCAGGAGACAGTGCCCTCGTGGCAAACGAGGCCGTCACCCTCGACGACCACACGAAAGACGAGTGTGTCGTTATCGCAGTCAGTGAAGGCGGAGACGATGCGCAGGCGATTGCCGCTGGTTTCGCCCTTCATCCATAGCTTCTGGCGTGTGCGCGACCAGAAGGTTACAAAGCCGGATTCGAGAGATTTGGCGTAGCTCGTCGGATTGAGGAAGCCGAGCATCAGAATCTGGCCGGTGGCGTCATCTTGTACGACGCCGGGAACCAGGCCGTCCATTTTGTCGAAGTCGATGGTTGGTGCGTTCACTGCGGTAGTCATGGGTCCTCATGGTGGTTGAGGTTGTGTTTGCGCCGGTGCTGGACAAAGCGAAAAGCCCGCCAGCGTTGATCGCCGGCGGGCTTCTGAATCTTGTCTGCTTTGATCTGGCCTCTAGTTCAGGCCGTAGCAGTCCGCCGGCATGGTCGTCCCATGATGATGGTGGTGACGATGATGGCGGTGCGTCTGCATCTCAAGGACAACGTTAAGCAGGATGGCTCGATTTGTCAACGTTTCCGATCCAGATTATTTGTCTAAGCGGCCGTGATCGCGCAAAATTGCGCTATGACGATTCATGGTTGGCTGCGGTGTCTGGTAATTTCGGCGGGGATCATATTGGTAATTGCGACTCCTGGCGTATCCGAATCTTTTGGCAGCTCAACGGCGGCTGTCGACGTGAATCGAGCGACCGTTGCGGAGCTGATGACAGTGCCAGGGATGACAGAGGTATGGGCGAAGCGAATTGTGCGTTTTCGCCCGTATCGTCGAAAGACGGATTTGGTGGATCGCGGTGTTGTATCGGCAGAAGAATACGGGAAGATTCGTGATTATCTGATTGCGCATCGCGTTACTGACGAAAAAGATAAACAGGCGAGCGTGCAATAGAGACAGCGAGAATGCATGCAAAGAAAAAGCCCATCCTTTCCTGTCAATCAGTGAAAGGATGGGCTCTTCAGTGCGAACGAGCTAGATCGTTGCGCTCGCTTCGGCGGGAGATGGTTCGTCGCAGCCCTCAGGTCGTTTGCGAGGTTTGATGCGTACGAGTAAGCTGCTCAAGATCACGTAGAGGACCGGGATGAAGATAAGGTTGAGCACGGTTGAAAACAACATACCGCCGACAATGGTGGTGCCGACAGAGTGACGTCCGAGCGCTCCGGCACCTGTTGCGAAGTAGAGGGGAAGAACGCCGAGGATGAACGCGAACGAGGTCATGAGGATGGGTCTCAGACGAAGTTCGGCGGCCTCAATGGCTGAGTCGACAATGGATCGGCCTTTACGCCGGAGCTGTTCGGCAAATTCGACGATGAGGATCGAGTTTTTGGCGGATAGTCCGATGAGCATGACGAGTCCGATTTGGCAATAGACGTCGTCTGAGAGACCGCGTAGTGCGACCGCTCCAAGGGCGCCGAGCACCGCCATGGGCACGGCGAGCAGAATGATGAAGGGCAGAGCAAAGCTTTCATATTGTGCTGAGAGCGTGAGGTAAACGACGAGTAGGCCAAGGGCAAAGATAATGATGGCTTTGCCACTGGATTCAATTTCTTCCTGCGTGAGGCCGGTCCAGCTAAACATCATGCCGGGCATCATGACCTTGTTCGCGAGCTTCTCCATAGAAGCAATGCCTTCGCTGGAGCTTTTGCCCGGTGCGGCTGAGCCGTCGATTTCAACAGAGCGGAAGAGGTTATAGTGCGAGATGACCTGCGGGCCGGATGTCTCTTTTGCTATCACGACGCTGTCGAGCGGAATCATCTGGTTGGTGGTGTCGGAGCGAACGTAGAAGGAGTGCAGATCGCGCGCGTTCATGCGGAATGGCTCATCGGCCTGGACATAAACGCGGTAGGTGCGGTTGTTGTAGTCGAAGTCGTTGACGTATTCAGAACCCATGAATACGTTGAGCGCAGTGGAGATCTGCGTGAAGGAGACGCCCATGGCTTTGGCTTTTTCGCGATCGATATTGACGATAAGCTGCGGATCGCTGGCCGAAAAACTCGTGAAGAGGCCTGTAAGACCGAGGCTCGGATCTTGCCGGCTGACGCCGACCATGGTGTGGGCAACGCGATCGAGATCGGCCAACGTATTCTGACCGCGATCCTGGAGCATGAATTGGAAGCCGCCATACGAACCGAGACCTTGAACTGCAGGTGGTTCAAACATGGCAACAGTGCCACCGGGGACCATGAAGAGTTTCGGGCCGAGTTTAGCGACAATCTCAGAGGAGGAGTGGCCTTTGCCGCGGCGTTGATCCGAAGGTGTAAGAGCGGCGAAGATGATGCCTTGATTCGGTGATGCGCCGTTGAGACTGAAGCCGGTGACAGCGAAGGCGCCCTCAATGTCTTCAGGATCTTGAGCGAGGATCTTCTGGGCACGGTCGGCGATAGATGTCGTATCGGAGAGTGAAGCTCCCGGAGGCGCCTGTACGACGATCATGAGGTAGCCCTGGTCTTCCTGAGGAATGAAACCGGTAGGCACATGAATGTAAATCCAGCCTGTGGCTGCAAGACCGGCGAAGAAGACAATCAGCAAGACATAACGCAGTTTGAGCGTGACGTGAATGATGCGTGCATAGGTGCGAGACATCCAAAGGATGAAATCATCGATGCCGTGAGCAAGGGCAGAGTAGCCTTTCGCAAGTGGCCGAATACGAGTGAAGTCAAGCTGGTGATACTTGGCTTCTTCTCCGCGCAGGAACAGCGCCGAGAGAGCAGGTGACAACGTGAGGGCGTTGAAGGCTGAGATCGCGATCGCAAATGCGATCGTTAGTGAGAACTGACGGTATAAGATACCGGTCGTTCCGGGAAAGAACGATACAGGAACGAAAACGGCAATGAGCACCAGTGAAGTTGCAATGACCGCACTAGTAACTTCTCCCATGGCCTCAGAGGTGGCTTTGTGCGGGTCGCAGTGCTCGAGCGCTATGTGGCGCTGAACATTTTCGATAACAACGATTGCGTCATCAACGACAAGACCAGTTGCCAGCGTAATTCCGAAAAGAGTAAGGGAGTTGATGGAGAAGCCGAAGATCTTGATGAACGCAAATGTGCCGATAAGAGAGACAGGGATGGTAACGGCGGGGATGATGGTGGCGCGCCAATCGAGCAGGAAAAGGAAGATGACGACGATGACGATCGCGATGGCCTCACCGAGCGTGATAATCACCTCGTGAATGGAGTCACCGACGATGGTGGTCGAGTCAAAAGCTACGGCGTATTTGAGGCCAGGCGGGAAGGTCTTTGAGAGTTCCTGCAGCATGGCCTTGGCGTTGCGATCGACATCGAGTGCATTCGCGTTGGAGAGCTGCTGCACGCCGAGACCAACGGCGGTGTAACCCTGAAATTTGAGATCGCTGCTGTAGTCCTCCGCGCCGACGTCAGAGTGCCCCACGTCCTTGAGTTGCACCAGACCGTTGGGCGAATTCTTGACGATGATGTCATCGAACTGTTTCGGGTCGCTGAGGCGCCCTACAACGCGAACCGCAACCTGGTAAGACTGGTGAGGGTCGGACGGTGGCTGGCCGAGCTGACCGGCGGGTACTTCAACGTTCTGTTCGGTGAGCGCATTGACTACATCGGCTGCGGTGAGCGATCGGGCAGCGAGTTTGGCCGGATCGAGCCAGATGCGCATCGCGTACTTACGTTCGCCAAAGATAACTACGTCGCCGACGCCTTTGACACGCTTGACTGCGTCTTTGACGTAAACATCGAGGTAGTTGGAGATAAATTCGTTGGAGTAGCGGTTGTCCGTTGTGTAGAAGCCAGCGCCAAATACGAAGTTGCTGTTGGCCTTGGTAATGGTGATACCTGCGGAATTGACAGCTGCCGGGAGGCGGCCAGTAACGCTCGAAACGCGGTTTTGTACATCAACCGCGGCGATATCGAGATCGTAGCCGGTATCGAAGGTCGCAGTGATTGTGCTCACGCCGTTGTTGGTGCTGGCTGAGCTGATGTAGTGCATGCCTTCGACGCCGTTGATGGCTTCTTCCAGCGGAATGGTGACCGCTTTCTCTACGGTTTCTGCATCTGCGCCAATGTAAGTTGCTGTAACGACGACTTGCGGAGGCGCCAGTGTTGGATAGAGAGAAATTGGCAGCGTAGGAATACAGACAGCGCCGGCCAGAATGATGAGCAGGGCCGAGACCGTTGCGAAGACTGGGCGGTGAATGAAGAAATCAACAAACAAGTTAAGTCATCCTTCCCGAGCGATTCGCCGCCGGCGGGCGGAGCTGGAAATACAGCTCTTCTTCAGCAAATGAAGCTATATGCGAGAGTGGATGAACTCACATAGAGCTCTTTTTAATTTCGCCAGATCACGAAGAACGAAGGTCTGGGTCAAGCAGAAATACAGCCGGACTACCCGATTGGTGTAACGGGGACATTGTCGACTAGAAATTGAGTGCCGGACACGATCACTTTGTCACCTTCTTGCAGGCCCGAGTTGACAGCATAGTTGTTCCCGACGGTGTCTCCGAGCATAACTGGTGTCTGGCGAGCGACATAGTGCCCATCACTCTGCTTTTGTGCAACGAAGACGAAAGTTTGTCCGCCAAGACGAGAAACCGCGAGCACCGGGATCAATGGCTGTGGTGCGGTTTTCCAGACAACGCGCGCCTTCACCAACTGGGCTGTGCGGAAAACCGTTGCCGTGCTGTGGACAGGAGCCTTGAGTAGAATTCCCTGAAGCTGGCTATCAACCTGCGGAGAATAGAAATCGACCGATGTGTTCTCGATGACTTTGTCATCGGCATCGAGAATCTGAACCGGAAGCCCCATGTGGACTTCATAGCTGCGCTCGGTCGGCACGTAGATGTAGGCTTCGAGATCCTTGTTCTCATCTACTGTCGTGAGCGTGGTGGTGCTTGTAACGTAATCGCCGACGTGAACGGGGATGTCGCCTACGATGCCATCGAACGGAGATTTGACATTGTAGTAGTCCAGTTCCTGCTCCAGGGACTTTCGGGTAGCGATCGCGGACTGCCAATCAGCCTTGGAATTGCTGTAGGCCTGCTCCGCTTGATCGAGCACATCACGGCTGGTTACACCTGCCGCGAAGAGCTTGCGCTGGCGTTCTACCTCGATGGTGTCGTAGTCGTAAACAGCTTTCTTCTGATTTTCGGTCGATACCTGTGCATCCACAAGCGCCTGCTGACGGCGTGGATCGATTTCCATTAAAGGCTGGCCAGAATGAACATGGTCTCCAGAGCGAACCAGAATGCGTGTCAGGTTGCCGTCAACCTGCGGCATGAGCGTTGCGGAGCGGCGAGATTTGACGGTTGCCACAAAATCGGAGGTTTGCTGAACAGGAGCGAGAGTCACAGAAAGCGTCTGTACAGGGACTGCCTGTCCTGTGGGAGTCTTCGCTGCCGCTTCCGTTTTTTTGCAGCCAGACGCGACGGTCGACAGGACTGAAAGGAGAGTGCATGAAAAAATAAGACGTTTCAACGATCAACCTCACACTGAAGCATAGATTGGCAATGGGGCAGTTTTCTGTATCCAATAGATCTTAAACGGGTTAACGGGGAGCATCAAAGTCCTAAAACAACTTTGACTCGGTTGCAGTTGAACAGGGAAGTCGAAGTTCGCATGGTAGATGAAGCTGGTTGCCAAAATGTCGCAAGAATTTCGCTTGAGAAGTCATTTTTAGCAACTAACGATTCTGCCAGTTCTGCCGAAGCCCAATAACCCTTTAGAACAACGCAAATGGATTGAAATTGGTTCCCCGGTCGTAAACGTCAGCTTCTTCAATGCGTTTGAGCTTCCGAATTGCCAGATACGTGAGTGGTGTGGCAACGACTTCATAGGCAATTTTGAAGCCATACGAGGAGGCAATCATCAAAAGAATCTTCGGCAGCGGTGGTACGCCCCAGAATGCGATCAATATCAACATGATGCTATCCACGAGTTGACCAGTAATGGTTGAGCCGATCGTTCGGGTCCACAAATGACGCCCATTGGTAAAGAGCTTAAGTTTAGCCATGGTGTAACTGTTGGTGAATTCGCCAGCCCAATAGGCGATCAGACTTGCTATTGCAAAACGTGGCACGAGACCGAAGACAGTCTCAAAGGCTTGTTGACTGGGCCAGCCGGGAGCTGGCGGCAGAGAAACGGCCACCTGTCCCATTGCGGCGAGCAGCGACATGCCAAAGAACCCCATCCAAATGGCTCGCTTCGCCGCAGAATAGCCATAGACCTCGGTGAAGATATCTCCACAGATATATGTAACAGGAAAGAGTAATTGCGCTCCGCTGACGAGGAATGGACCGATCTGGCATATCTTGGGTCCGATGAGATTGGAGACAGAAGAACTATCACGAATCCGATGGTCAGCAGATCGAGATAGCGGTAACGTGGAGGCATTGCCAAAGGATAGCGGACCGCTCGGAATGCAGGAGCATATCTGATTTTCAGCAGGCCGCCATGCTGCATCCTGGCAACTGGCACGATGCGGATTCAAACGTGTCCATTCAAACGTATCAGGAGTGATCAGGAAGAAATCTCTGAGAAGGTTGCTTTAAGGACTAGCAAGTACCAGTTCAGGTGTTTTGACACCCCGAAGGCAAGTTGTTAGGCTCATAAGAGTGCGGTGGCAAGCTCCACCCATCCCTGCTCCTGCGTCCCCGTCGTCTAGCCCGGCCTAGGACACCGCCCTTTCACGGCGATAACACGGGTTCGAATCCCGTCGGGGACGCCAATAAAATCAATAATTTATAAGACTTTCGCCGGCATCCCCGAATTGCTTACAGATGTGCAGCTCGGCTACGGTACCTTGGCAAGCTATAACCGCCTGTTGGTTTTTTCTTGTAGTGGCCTTGTCTTTCTGGTTTTAGTCCTGTCCACGTCACCGACGTGGACAGGTTCAAACTGATGTCGACAGCAGTGCTTGCCTCTGTCAGATGCACCTTCATCATCTTTTATGAATGTTTAAAATCTTCAACTTAGACCGAGCCTGCACCTAATTCGGAGCATTGGTCAGTTGACTTTGTAGAGTATTGATGGGCGAAAATAAGGCGAATATATCCATGCTTTCCGCCGCCACAATCCGGTTCCAGGTCGAAGCCGAACTCGCCTGTAAGATTCCCGCAGCACTCTCTCCGGCGCCACGGGTGATTCACCCGATTGCGCCGACCGGTGTGAGCGAAGTAGACGCGCTGCTTGACGGTGGACTGCCTGTTGGAGCCATTACCGAGATGGTGGGGCCAGAATCGAGTGGACGTACGGCAATCGCGCTTTCGCTCCTGCGCCACCTTACTCACGCAGGAAGAGTCTGCGCCTGGGTCGACGTTTCCGACATGCTCTCCCCGGAATCCGTGGCGGCGGAAGGTGTCAATCTTGCCCGTCTGCTATGGGTGCGATGCGGTGTTTCTCAAACGCAGGAGAAACCAGCCGTCGAGTATAAATTCTCACTACCTGAAAAGTATCTGAATTCCACCACTCTCAAGAAAGGTTTGCCCGGCGATGGCGGTGGAGGACATCCGCGAAATGAGGGCAAAGGACTCTCAAAAGCAGTAAGCGGTCTGCTTCGCCCAGAGGTCATCGTGCGCTGCGCGGAGCCGCAGCGAAGGATGCGACCAGATCGCGAGATCTTCACGCTGCAACCACATGCCAACATGCCACGCCCGAATATGCATACGAACACCGACAAGCCGTGGTCGCGCATCGAGCAGGCCCTCCACGTGACAGACCTGCTGTTGCAGGTTGGGGGCTTCAGTGCAATCGTGCTCGACATGGCAAGCATCTGCCCGGAACACGCCTCTCGCGTTCCGTTGGCTACATGGTTCCGATACCGTGCAGCGGCGGAACGGACGCAAGCTATCTTTCTGCTTCTCACGCAGCATTCGTGCGCCAAGAGCAGTGGCGAGTTGCTGCTGCGATTCCTGCCAGGCGAGGCGCGTAATGATGAGGCGACTGTATTCATGGGAATCGAACACCACCTGCGGGTCGAGCGCATGCGCTTCGCGCAAGAACCCGCAAATGTAGTCCTGCTGAACAAGCTGCAGCAAAGGGCGAATGTCACGCACTGGAAGAGCCAAACTACCTGGTCAGGTGCGCGATGACAAAGCAATCCGAAATCTATGCCTGCCTTTATGTAAAAGAATTTCCGGTGCAAGCATTGCTCCGTCTCCGACCGGAGTTGCGAAACAAACCATGTGTGGTCATGGAAGGTGAGCCACCTCTCGAAGAGGTATGCTCTCTTACTCGCAAAGCGCGAAGTCTCGGTATAGCGCGAGGTATGACGCAGGTGGAAATAGACACCTTTTCCGATATCACTGTATTGCAACGATCCCTGAAAGAGGAGGCCACGGCAAAGGGGGTTTTGCTTGAATGTGCCGGCTGTTATTCGCCGCGTGTTGAAGATTGCAGCGATGATAGCTCCTTTCTTTGCGTGCAAGATATCGCGGGAATGACAGGATTATTAGGTCCGCCGGAGACGCTGGCTCGGAATCTTCTCACTCGAGCCGGTGCGCTAGGGATCACTGCTCACGTTGCGGTTAGCAGCAATTTCCATGTTGCAGTTGCTGTTGCTAAGGCATCGTTGCCGCAGCTGGTACAGATAATACCTTCCGGCGAGGAGAGCATGGCGCTGGCTGTGTTGCCGCTCTCGGTACTCGATCCAACCGAAGAACAAGCGGAGATTTTTGCGCTTTGGGGGATTGGCACACTAGGTCAGCTGGCCGCGCTGCCAGAGAAAGAGCTCATCTCCCGCATGGGACAGGCAGGCAGGCGGCTTCGCCAAATGGCCCGCGGAGAAGCAACACATCTGTTTCAGCCGCTCGAACCTGCCTTTTCGCTGCAAGAGCGCATAGAGCTAGACTCACCCGTCGAGGTTCTCGATGCACTGATGTTCGTGGCAAATCTGATGCTTGAGCAGTTGATTCTCCGCGCAACCGCGCGCGTGCTGTCGCTAACCTCTGTCACTATCATTCTTTTACTCGAAGATGGAGCGACCCACACGCGCACTGTTCGTCCCGCATTACCCACGAGCGACCGCCAGATCTGGCTCAAGTTACTGCACCTCGATCTCGAAGCCCATCCACCTCGGGCTGCGATTTTAGCCGCCGAGCTCAACGCAGAACCAGGAAGTACGAGCCAGGTGCAGCTTGGGTTGTTCTCGCCGCAGTTACCGGAACCATCACGTCTCGACGTCACACTCGCGCGTATTCGCGCCATCGTCGGCGATGAGAACGTAGGCCGAGCCGTTCTCGCGGACACACATCAGCTTGACGGCTTCCGCATGGAATCCTTCAGTATCTCCTCAACTGAATCTTCGGAAATCCCATACGCTTCGCTGCGCCCAGCCATGCGACGGTTGCGTCCGGCAGAAACCGTATCAGTGATGCTGCAGAGCGAGCGTCCCAGGGTGTTCACGTTTAGAAAGCGTCGTTATTCCGTGGAGCGCGCATATGGTCCGTGGCTGGCAGGGGGAGAGTGGTGGGCTGCAACGAAATGGAGATATGAGCAATGGGATATTGCGGCCCGCGCGCATGATGGCGCCATGCTCTGTGTCTGTATGATTCGTGATTTGCAGCAGAATCAGTGGCAGATGATGGGGCTGTATGACTGAGTATATTGAGCTGCACGCCGCGAGCGCTTTCAGCTTTCTTCAGGCTGCATCCCAGCCAGAAAGTCTGATTGAAAGAGCAGCTGAGTTAGAAATGCCGGCGATGGCACTGCTCGACCATAACGGTATCTATGGTGTGTCCCGCTTCCACAGTAGCGCGCAACGCAAAGGAGTTCGTGCACACGTCGGAGCGGAAATATCCGTATCTGATTTTGGCTCACGTTTGACTCCGCCGACATGGCTTCCGCATCAGCACAAGAGTGAACCCGCACGGGTTCCGCTGCTCTGTGAATCGCGACAGGGGTACCAAAACCTTTGCCAGCTCATTACGCAATTCAAGATGCGCGAAACGACTAAGGAAGATGGCGCGGCAACCTTCGATGATCTCCAGCAATACGCCTCTGGTCTGGTTTGTCTTACCGGAGGCGACGAGGGACCTTTGGCTGCGGCCTTTGCGCGCGGCGGAGAAACCGCTGGCCGCGACACTGTCGAGCAGCTTACTCGCATCTTCGGGTACAAGAACGTCTATGTTGAAGTCCAGCGCCATCTGGAACGCGAGGAAGAATGGCGCAATCAGGCCGCCATTCGCATCGCCCGTTCTCTGCATTTACCTGTTGTCGCAACCAATGGCGTCCGCCATGCAACTGCTTATGACCGCGAGATTCAAGATCTCTTTACGGCCATTCGGAACCACGTTGAGCTCGATCAGGCAGGCCGACTTCTCGCTATCAACAATCTTCGGCACCTCCGTACGGTGCGCGAGATGGTGGCACTGTTTCGGGATGTCCCGGGCGCAATAGAAAACACTGTTGAACTCTCTTCCAGGCTCGGCTTTCAGCTCAACGATCTTGGTTATGAGTTCCCGCGTTATCCAGTACCGGACGGAGAAACAATGGACATTTTTCTCCGCAAACGTGTTATGGAGGGCGTTGAGCGTCGCTATGGCCCCAAGAATGACCACAACCAGCTGGAGAAAGCGAAGAAGCAGATCGAACGTGAGTTGACGCTCATCGCAAAGCTTGGATTTGCTGGATACTTCCTCATCGTGTGGGACATTATTCGTTTCTGCAAAAAGCACGACATCTTGGTACAGGGTCGTGGCAGCGCAGCAAATTCCGCAGTGTGCTATTGCCTCGAAATCACAGCTATCGACCCCATTGGAATGGAATTGCTCTTTGAGCGATTTTTAAGCGAAAGCCGGAATGAATGGCCGGACATTGACCTCGACCTGCCTTCAGAAGAAAAGCGTGAGCAGGCAATCCAGTATGTCTATCAACGCTACGGTGAACTGGGAGCGGCCATGACAGCCAATGTCAGCAGCTATCGTCAGAAGTCTGCTGCCCGCGAAGTTGGTAAGGCTCTCGGCTTTGATGGCGAATCTCTGGGACGTCTGTCGAGCTTCACCGGTCTATGGGAGTGGCGCGGCAAGGGCGAGACGATGGCGCATTCTTTCCATCATGCAGGTTTCGATATTCGACATCCGCGAATCGCGAAATATATCGAACTTTCCATGCGTATCCAGAATCTGCCGCGCCATCTCAGCCAGCATTCCGGGGGAATGGTGATCTGCCAGGGACAGTTAAATCAAATTGTCCCGTTGGAGCGAGCCTCGATGCCAGGCCGTACTATCATCCAGTGGGACAAGGAAGACTGCGCAGATCTTGGCATCATCAAGGTGGACCTACTTGGTCTGGGCATGATGGCCGTGATCCACGATTGCCTGGAGTTGATTCCGCAGCACTATGGGGAACCGATCGATTTAGCGCAACTTCCAGAAGACGAGGAAGTTTATCGGACCATTCAGCGCGCCGATACTGTAGGGATGTTTCAGATTGAGAGTCGAGCTCAAATGGCTTCATTGCCACGCAACAAACCGGATAGGTTTTATGACCTCGTGGTGCAGGTTGCTATCGTCCGCCCCGGTCCTATCGTTGGCAAAATGATGAATCCATATCTGCTACGGAGACAGAGAAAACAAGAAATCACCTATCCTCATCCCTCGTTAGAGCCAGTCTTAAAGCGCACTCTCGGCGTGCCGCTCTTCCAGGAACAGTTGCTGCGCATGGCTATGACTGTCGCCAATTTCTCAGGAGCAGAAGCAGACGAACTGCGCCGTGCGGTAGGAATGCGCCGATCATGGGAGCGCATGAGGAATCTCGAAAGCAATCTCCGTGACGGTATGGCTGCAAATGGCATCGACCGGGCCATGCAGGAACATATTGTTCAGTGCATCAGCTCATTTGCGGAATATGGTTTTCCCGAGTCACATGCAGCCAGCTTTGCGTTGATTGCTTATGCTTCTGCTTACTTCAAGGTGAAATATCTCGCTGCATTCACAACGGCAATCCTCAACAATCAGCCCATGGGTTTTTACAGTTCAGCGGTTCTGGTCAAGGATGCGCAGCGACATGGTCTGCGCGTGAAACCTATCGACGTGCAGGTCTCGGATTGGCCTTGCACTGTCGAACACGAAAGCGACGGAACTCTCTCTCTTCGTATAGGACTCGGTTATGCAAAGAGCCTAACGAAGCAATCCGCCGAAGCGCTGGTGCGTTCACGTCGGCAAGCTAGCTTTTTTCGCTCAGTCGAAGATCTGGCCCGGCGTGTTCCGTTCCTGAACAGGAGAGAGTTGACACGGCTTGCGCAGATTGGAGCACTAAACCAGCTCGATGGTATTCAGCATCGACGCGATGCGCTCTGGCAGGTTGAGCGCGCCGGCAGGCTGGAGGGACCTTTGCTCAGGGACAGTGAATCGCTGCGCGAAGATTCCGACGCTCGCCCGTTGCAGCCGATGAACGTAGAGGAGCGTCTAGTCGCGGACTATGCGGGAACAGGGCTCACAGTTGGGCAGCATCCTATGCACTATCGCCGGCCAGAGTTGCGGCGCAGCAATATCCTTTCTGCTGAGGAGCTGAGATGCCGCCGTGACGGAGAGTATGTCCGGATCGCTGGTTGCATCATCGCCCGGCAAAGACCGGGCACAGCGAAGGGGTTCATCTTCATTTCGATGGAAGATGAGACAGGTATTGCCAATGTCATCGTCACACCTGACCTTTACGATCGGGATAGGCTGGTTGTCACCCGCAGTAAGTTTCTACTAGTCGAGGGGCCGCTTCAGAACCGGGACAATGTAATCCATGTAAAGGCTACTCGCCTAAGCGCCCTTTCTGACCGAGCCATAGAAGTTCGATCGCATGATTTTCACTGAGATCAGCTAATTTTGTCTGTTGAGCTGCGCCAGATCAGAGGAATTCAAAGGAACGCTGTCCGACTCGCTTCGAGCGCATACATCGGTACAACCTCTTGAGTTTCTATACACTGTCTTTGTTTCCATTAAGAGGCGTCATGCGGCAGATCCTCATGACTTTGAGGAGGAGCGGCCAGGCCAGACCTGAAGAGCTAACTTCCCGATCTCCATCAGCTTTTGCTGGCTTGCGCCAGCACGTGCCTGAAAGGACATACCCATCAGTGTTGTCTTGAAAAAAGTAGCCAGCAGGTGAACATCCGTTGACTTTGGAATCTCTTTGGATTGCACGGCAGTCTGCAGCCGTTTCACCCAGACCGTCTCGGAGATCATCCGAAGCCGTTCCAACTCTTTTTGCAGTTCGTCATATTCCGGAGAGCACGTAGGAAGTGCAAGCGAAAGCATGCAACCCTTCGGCTGGTCATTGCGCGTCATTTCGGTAGCGGCCAATTCAAACAAGTTGGTGAAACCTTCTTTGGCTGTCTTGCCCTTATTGACTGCGATGTCGTAGACGCTCCCCATACCTGTCCGATAGTGTTCGACCGCCGCAAGAAAGAGCGCTTCTTTGTCTCCGAACGACGAATAGAGGCTAGATGTGCAGATCCCCATCGCTGCTGCCACTTCATCGACGCTTGTCTGCTCGAATCCACGGTCCCAGAACAGCAGCATAGCCGCATCTAAAACCGCCTCCCTATCAAAGCTCTTTGGGCGCCCGCGCTGACCCATCCGTCGCCTCCTTCTCTTTTATTGGAGTGCGCGTTCCAAAAAAGGTTACAGCACTCGAATCCAAAGTGTCCGGGGCAACATCTATTTTGCAACGATCGTTCTAATACGCATCCCGATGGCGGATGTGACGCAAGTGATTTCCAAAGATTTGGAGGAGCAACATGCTGGTCTTTTTTAAGCAGGGATCATCGCTAGCGAGCGCGGGGCTGCGGATGATCGTTTTGGCCGCGGTTGCGGCCGCCGCAATCGGCTGCAAGCAGGTGCCACAAGCGAAGCCGGCGTTGGCGGCAACCCCGGTCGACGCAGCACAGGTCATTACAAGAGACGTTCGCGTCTCTGACGAGTTCAACGGCCGGGTGTGGGCTACGGACTACGTAGATATTCGGCCGCGCGTGACGGGTTATATAGACCGCATCGCCTTCCGCGAAGGACAGATGGTCCACAAGGGCGATCTTCTTTACGTGATCGATCCCAGGCCCTACAAAGATGCGGCCGACAATGCCAGGGCTCAACTCGATCGAGAGCATGCGGCTGCGGACTTCGCCAAGATTCAGGAAGATCGCGCGCAGCGGCTCAAGCAGTCAGATGCTGTCTCCCAGGAAGAACTCCAGAATCGAGATTCAGACCTGCTTCAGAGCGGAGCTCGCGTCAAAGCCGCCGAAGCGGCGGTGGCCTCTGCCGAACTGAACCTCTCATATACAGAGGTGCGTTCACCGATTGATGGCAGGATAAGCCGGACGCAATTGACACTGGGCAATCTTGTCCAGGCTGACCAAACTGTCTTAACTACCGTCGTCTCGGTCGACCCAGTGTATGTTTACTTCGATTGCGACGAGCAGAGCTATCTGCGTTTTCAGCAGAGCGCGCATTCCGGTACTGGTGTTGGCTCTGAGAATCCAGTCCGTGTTGCTTTGGCTGATGAACAGGGCTTCCCCCACGCGGGCCACATCGACTTCGTCGATAACCAACTCAATCCATCCACGGGTACGATTCGAGCTCGCGTTGTGCTTCCTAACCCGGACCACACGTTAACACCCGGCTTGTTTGCGCGCGTTCAGTTGCAGAGTGCCGCTCCCAGGCAAGCGCTGCTGATCGATGACAAAGCTGTTCTGACGGACCAGGACCGAAAGTATGTTTATGTCATCGGTCCGGGGAACACCGCGCTGCGTAAAGACATCGTCCTCGGGAGCACAACGGACGGATTACGCATCGTCAAGTCAGGTCTGACTTCAGAAGACCGCGTCATTGTTGGAGGTTTTCAGCTGATCTTCTTCCCGGGTGCTCCCGTGACGCCGAGGGAGACCGAGATGGAGGCATCGAATCGGAGCCTCACTACCTTAGCCGCAGTGGAAAAGAAATAAGGGGCCACGGCAATGAACATCTCTAAATTCTTTATCGATCGTCCCATCTTCGCGATTGTTCTCTCCATCATCATCTTTTGCCTTGGGCTCATCGCGATCCCCATCCTGCCGTCGGGGCAGTATCCCGAAGTTGTCCCACCAAGTGTGGTTGTCCGCACTAACTACCCCGGCGCTAATCCCAAGGCGATTGCCGACACGGTTGCAGAACCACTCGAAGAGGCGATTAACGGTGTCGAAGGGATTATGTACATGAAGTCTGTTGCTGGATCAGACGGCAGCCTTCAAGTCATCGTCACATTCCGCCCGGGTACCGATCCTGATACTGCGGCTGTTCGCGTGCAAAACCGAGTCAGTGAGGCATTGTCCCGCCTGCCGGATGAAGTGCGTCAGTTCGGTGTTACCACGCAGAAGCAGTCACCAACGCCTCTGATGTATGTAGGGCTGCTTTCAAAGCACGGACAGCACGATGCGCTTTATCTGCGCAACTACGCCGTTCTGCATGTCAGGGACGAGTTGTCACGATTGCCAGGCGTCGGAGATGTGCAACTGGTGGGATCCGGTGACTACTCGATGCGTGTCTGGCTTGATCCCAATCGATTAGCAGCCCGTGGCATCACTTCAGATGATGTCGTAAATGCGATTCGAGAGCAGAACGTGCAAGTGTCCGCGGGACAACTTGGCGCTGAGCCCTCGCCGAACAAGCCGGACTTTCTCACTTCGATCAATGTTCGCGGGCGCCTTACGTCACCGGAAGAATTCGGCAACATCGTTCTGAAGTCTGGTCCCAACGGCCAGGTTGTCCACATTTCAGATGTCGCGCGCGTAGAACTTGGATCGAGTGACTACACGCTCCATCCCCACATTGATACCCGCGACACTGCCATCGTCGGCATCTTTTTGACCCCCGGAGCCAATGCGCTCGGCGTCTCCAAAGACGTGGACGCGAAGCTTGCGGAGCTATCGAAAGCGTTTCCGGAAGACCTTGAATATAAGAACGTCTGGGACCCGACTGACTTTATCAAGGATTCGATCACAGCGGTCCAACATACGCTGATCGAAGCCGTGATTCTTGTAGTGATCGTGGTTATTGTTTTCCTGCAGACATGGCGAGCCTCGATCATTCCGTTGATTGCGGTTCCTGTTTCCATCGTTGGAACATTCGCCTGGCTCTACGTGCTCGGGTATTCGATCAACACACTAACCCTCTTCGGTCTGGTTTTAGCGATCGGCATCGTAGTCGACGATGCCATCGTTGTGGTTGAGAACGTCGAGCGATTCATTGAACATGGACTGACTCCGCGCGAGGCTGCGCATCAGGCAATGAAGGAGGTTTCGGGACCGATCATTGCCATCGCTCTTGTACTTTGCGCCGTCTTTGTTCCCATGGCGTTCCTGACGGGAATCACCGGTCAGTTCTACAAGCAGTTTGCGGTGACCATCGCGATCTCGACAGTCATTTCAGCGATCAATTCGCTTACGCTTTCGCCCGCTCTCGCAGCAAAACTTTTGCATACGCCCGGGGCTCCAAAGGATTGGCTCGCACGTGCCATCGATCGCGCACTGGGCTGGTTCTTCCGTCCTTTCAATCTGCTCTTCAAGAAAAGCTCTGAAGCTTATCAAGAGGCTGTTGGGCGAAGTTTCCGCTTACGTGGCGGCGTATTCCTTATCTATGCCGTACTGCTCGGATCGATCTACGTATTGTTCAATCGCGTACCCGGTGGCTTCATCCCGGCGCAAGACGAGCTTTATGTCTTCGGCGGAGCCAAGCTGCCTGAAGGTGCATCACTTTCCCGTACTGACGATGTTGTAAGACAGATGGTAAAAGCTGCTCACGAAGTCGACGGCGTGGACTATCTGCCAGCGATGTCGGGTTATAACGCATTGCAGCTTGCAAACACACCAAACCTTGCGACGACCTATATTCGTCTCACGGACTTCAAACACCGCCGCAAGACAGCCCAGCAGATTGTGGCTGAGCTGAATCAGAAGTTCTCCCACGTTCATGGCGCAATCACTTATGCTCTGATGCCGCCGCCTATCCAGGGTCTAGGCAACGGATCGGGCTACTCGCTGTACATTGAAGATCGTGCGGGTCTGGGCTACGGCGCTCTGCAGAATGCAACGGCGGCATTTCAGGCTACCGTCGCGCAGACACCGGGGATGACATTTCCGGTTTCTTCTTATCAGGCGAACATTCCGCAACTGGAAGTTCAGGTCGATCGAGAGAAGGCGAAGGCTCAAGGCATTTCGCTCACCGAAGTCTTCGACACACTCCAAATCTACCTCGGCTCGATTTATGTGAACGACTTTAATGACTTCGGCCGTGTCTATCGCGTGATGGTGCAAGCGGACGCCCAATACCGTCAGCGCCCTGAGGACATCACAAATCTCCGGGTTCGGAACGGAAACGGGGAGATGGTTCCGATTGGCTCAATCGCAACGGTCACGCAAACGTTCGGCCCTGACCCTGTCATGCGTTACAACGGTTATCCCGCGGCAGATCTCATCGGCGATGCGGACCCACGTGTGCTCTCGTCCGGGCAGGTCATCGACAAGCTCAACGAGATTGCGAAGAAGACGCTGCCCCCAGGCATGGTTTTGGAATATACAGACCTGAGCTATCAACAAACGACGCAGAACCATTCTGCCGTGATCGTGTTCCCCCTGGCCATCCTTCTAGTGTTTCTGGTTCTGGCGTCACTCTATGAGAGCTGGACGATGCCACTAGCCGTCATCCTCATTGTGCCTGTGTGTATCTTCGCGGCGCTGTTCGGCGTGTGGCTTACGGGAGGGGATAACAACATCTTCGTGCAGGTGGGCCTGGTGGTACTGATGGGACTCGCCTGCAAGAACGCGATCCTGATCGTCGAATTTGCGCGCGAACTCGAAATGCAAGGAATGACTACGGTGGAGGCTGCTTTGGAAGCCTGCCACCTGCGTCTTCGCCCCATCATCATGACTTCGATTGCGTTTATTGCCGGTTCGATTCCGCTGCTTCTCAGCGAGGGCGCAGGCAGTGAGGTCAGAAAAGTCACGGGCGTCACCGTGTTCTCGGGAATGCTCGGCGTCACTCTATTCGGGTTGTTTTTAACGCCGGTGTTCTATGTAATGTTGCGGAAGTTGAGCGGAGCAACGCTCCACGACCACAGCACAGACGACCTTGATGAAGAACTGGAGGCCAGCCATGCGCGTGTCTAATTTTCTGTTTGCAACCATTTTGCTTCTTGGGAGTATTGGGTGTTCCGTTGGTCCTCACTACAATCGGCCAGATGTGCCTCTTCCATCTCAATTTACAGCTCCAGCAGCGACTGGTCCGGCCGATGGCGCTGCCAAGGCGGAACCGGACGATCCGGAGTTCTGGCACAGCTTTCATGATCCGGAGCTGACCAGCCTCGTGGAACGATCTCTCTCCTCCAACAAAGATCTCCATTCGGCTCTCGCTCATTACGATGCGGCTGCTGCTCTGTGGCGCTTGAGCAAATTCGACAAATACCCGACAGTGACAGCCAGCGAGGATACAGGACGACAGAAACTCGCTGCTGACCAGGCGTTCGGCTATCCAAGGAACAATCGCTATTCGACTTCCACGATCAATGCCAGTTGGGAGCTCGACTTCTATGGACGTATCCGCCACAACATCGAGGCTCAGCACCAGCAACTTCTTGCAAGCAGCAACGACCTTGCTGCTATGCAGGTTGCCATTGTGGGAGAGGTGGCGTCTACCTACGTTGATCTTCGAGGACAGCAGGAGCGTCTCCGTGTTGCCCAGCAGAATGCGGACAACGAACAGCGAACCGTGAAGCTAATAGAGGCTACCTACACGGCTGGTCGAGGAACGCAGTTCGATACAGCCAGGGCTCGCGCACTATATGAAAGCACCACCGCACGGATTCCTGCGCTGCAATCTGCGATCACCCTCGACGAACACCGGCTCGCGGTTCTGTGCGGCCAGCTGCCTGATTCCCTTGTCAGTGAGCTTGGCATGCAGAAATCCCTTCCTGATCTGCCCGAGAGCATCGATCCCGGAACGCCTGCAGATCTCGTTCGGCGCCGGCCGGATATCAATGCATCAGAGGAACGTCTCCATGCAGCGACAGAGCAAATCGGCATCAACACGGCCGACTTATTCCCGCGGGTCAATTTCGCGGGTCTGTTGGGAATGATGGAGTATCATGCCGACTCACCCTTCGATGGTGTCAGTCCCGCGAATCTTGCAGCGCTCAATATCGACTGGTCCTTTCTGGATCGAGGCAGAGTGAAGGCCCGAATCGCGTCCAGCCGTGCCGATGGAGATGCGCAACTTGCTCAATATCAGCAAACCGTCTTGCTGGCGCTGGAAGACGTAGATAACGCACTGGTGAGGTATGCACGTTCTCGTGAGCAAGATGCTCAGCTCCATAAAGCTGCTCTCGACAGTAAGCGAGCCGCCGATCTGGCGAATGTCCGATACAAAGAGGGCGCAACTGGACTGCTTGATCTGCTGGACGCTGAACGGGTGGAACTCCAGGCAGAAGACGCTTACGCAACGAGTCACCTGGAAAGTGCATCCGATGCGGTTAGCCTGTATAAAGCTTTGGCTGGCGGCTGGCCCCAAGCGCACCCGTCTCGACCGTGATTTTTGTTTGTATCCGTGCAACAACTTGACCGGTAGATTGCCAGCCAGTTTCAGAGCTTTACCAGACCTTATTGATTCAGATAGCTGTGATGGAGTCCACTAACCGACCAAAATCTCTTTTGCGGGTGGATGGCCATGGGTTGAAAACCGCCAAATACGAAGCCACTGCAATGCTGTGAGGAATAGATATGTAGGATTCAGATAGAGGTATCGCCGCCAGAGCCGGCGCGGCTCCATCAACAGACGAAACATCCATTCCAATCCTCGGCGTTGCATCCAGGGCGGAGCCTGCGGTAATATGCCCGCCAGAAGAGGAAAAGCAGCTCCTACGGCAAGCAGGGGAACCGAGATCATGTTCCGCAGCTCATAGACGAAAACCTCCTGCCGGGGGCAACCGAGCCCGACGAAGACAATTGCAGCTCCGGTTGACTGTATGCGTTGCACGACAGCGGCTCTTTCTTCAGGACTTAATTTGCGGAACGTAGATGGCTCGCTTCCAGCAATTTTGATTCCCGGAAATTTTTCCTGCAGGGAATCGAGCAATGAAGTCAGAGTCTCCTGTGTACTGCCATACAGATAGATCGACGTGCCTTCGCGAACGGCTCGTTCACAGACGCGACGGGTCAACTCCGGTCCGTAGACGCGGTCACGTAACTTTGCCTTGTAGAGAAGATTGATAGCCCACCGCACTGGCTGGCCGTCAGGAACGAGCAAGTCAAAACTGTTCAGGCGGTATTTATGTTCGGGGTCCAGGGCACCTGTCATAATGCCGTGCACTGCAAGCGCGGAAAGGATGGCTCCACGTCTCCGCGCGGCGCACTCAAATATAAAATCTACGGTGCTTTCATAATCCGTAGCGTCCACCATGATTCCAAGCACATTGCACTTTCCTAAGCTAGACATGTGACACCCCAGTGCTCTTGAATGCATTGCCATGATCCATTCACAGCGAGTGATTACTTCCGGTCTGTTTCATATGCCATTGTTCAGGGCGAAAAACAATGTGTGGATCAGGATCGCGATATCCATGAAGAAGGTTCGATTGCGGATGTAATAAAAGTCGTGCTGAATGTTCTCGTGGATGGGGAATGCGCGAGCGGCGCTTAGCTGCCAAAGACCGGTGATACCTGGAATAACCTGCAGCCGCAGCCGCTGCTCAGCCGTGTAGCTATGTGTGATGAAAGGCATCTCCGGTCGAGGGCCCACTAACGACATATGCCCCAGAAGAACATTGACCAACTGTGGCAATTCATCCAAGCTTGTTTTCCTGAGCAATCTGCCTATTCTCGTGATTCTGGGATCGTCGGATGTAACGGGGGAGACGTCATAGACAGTTGCATTTGTATGCATGGAGCGAAACTTATACATCTTGAAATGCTTTCCTCGATAGCCGACTCGCTCCTGGCAGAAAATTGCCGGCCCGGGCGAATCGAGCTTTACGAGGATCACAATGAGGATCTGCAGCGGAGACAACAGCAGGAGTGAGAGTGAAGCACCGGCAAGATCGAAAGCTCGTTTTACAACTGCTGAACAACGGTTTGTTCCAGGCTTGTACAGTGGGACCAAAGACAGGCCATCGAGATTCACTGTCTTTGTGAATGGCTGTCTTCCGAGTTCTGTTCCATAGAGGAACGCTACGTTTGCTCCCGCCTGGTTCGCGGCCTGGATAGCTGCATGCACCTTGTCCGGCGTTGAGTTGGGGAGGGCCACAACCAAAGTGTTGCATTGGCAGGAATGCAGCAGAGCAGCACTGATGGGGCCGCGCCGCGTCTGCACAAGACGGTCTTGCCAATGCCGGATCTGGGATATTGACTCACCTGCATGCGGGCGATCGTCGTCAATTATCAATACAGGATTCAGGCTTGGGTCATGTATATGCGATAGAGCAGACAAGATACGCTTGACCGCATCACCGACACCGTATAGAACCACATTATTTTGGCGGCGCAGATGGCGAGTGGAGAGCATGAATACGTACTTGCCCATAATCAACAATACAGGAACCAAGGCAATTGCGATTAAAAGTGTTCCAGTGGCAGACTGCAGCCCGAACAAACAAGCGAATACGAACATGATGAGCATAGCCTGAACAGACGCGCGCAGGACATTCTCAGTTGTGCGGATCTGGAGCAGCCCCCCGCCACGATACATGCCATCGCGATAGAGAAAAAACACGGTAAAGAAAGCAACACTGAGGAAGAGAGCAGCGCTTTGCTGCACACGCACAGGAGATTCTCCCCCGAGGTGAAAATAATGTTGAAGCCAAAACGCAGACACCATGCCACTAATACAGACAAGTAAATCCGCTGCTATTTCGCATGCGCATAAGAAGCCGTCAAGAAGCTTGTCCGGGTCGGCCTGACGTTCTGCGCGCGAAGTCTCGAAGGGCTCTGCATAAAGATGTGGCGCGACAGAATCAGAAGTACTCATCGCCGCTCCTCAAAGAATTCGCGCCCAAAGGGAATTGCTCTCATAGCATCTGGCTCTTTGCGTCCGGTATTTCAACCGAGATGGGGCTGTTGCTGACTGCGTCGGGGACTCTCGATGCCAGTAGTCTTTGATAGAGATCGACATACTGCCCGACCAGTACCGAAGCAGAAAAATGGGGCAATGCGACAGGCTGCTTTTGGGGCTGATCGAGTGCGGTAAGAATTGCTTCGGCGAGTTGTTGTTCTACATTCCCTCGCAACTCGACAAACATACAGTGATCTTCGGCGATCTCTCGATGTGCGGGAATGTCAGAGCAGACGACGCGGCAGCCGGCGAGCAACGCCTCGGCAACGGATAGACCGAAGCCCTCTGTAATCGAAGGAGCAACAAATGCTGCGCAGTGGCGATAGCACCATTGCAGATCCGGTTCGGGTAGACCCTCAAGAAAATGCACATTCTGGTGGAGGCCAGACGAGGCAACACACTGCTGTATCTTGCCGGTTTGAGCTGCCTGGATGCCAACAATAACGAGCTTCGTACGCGGGTCAATTCGCCCGGAGCAGATCAGCGAATGGAAGGTCTGAACAAGAAGCGGAAGATTCTTATTCGGACGGTGCTGGGCAACAGCGAGAAAAAACGGCTCCAATTGCCAGCCTGGAATCGGCGACTGAGCGACGCAGTGTGGGTACGACTCGACACAGTTATAGATACGGACCGATTTTCTCCATATGATTTCCGGTACATAACAACGCAATGTACGGAGCGTCGTATCTGACACGCACGCTATGGAATTCACGCCCCGAAGGCAGTGTTGAAGCATAGCCCGGTTAAAGATGTACTTCGGAAAGCCGAAGTTTTCAGGGATCTCATAAGGGTACAAATCATGCAGAGTCACTACTGTAGGGCAATGGAAGGATGCAGCCACGACAGGAACCGGATAGCTGAGATGAACGACATCAACATTCAGTCGCGCGGCAAGTCTCGGAAGCTCGCGGTAATGCCAGAGATTCCGGCTTAGCGTACCCATCTGCATTTCCGCGATATGCACCGATACACGCGAATCTTCCGGAATGCCTCCAGTCTGTACAAGATCTTTCTGCCAAGGGGCAACCACAAGATGAAGTTCCGTGATCTCCGGCCTCTGCAGCAGGCAGCGCGTGAGATTGAGTGCGTGACGTTGAATTCCGGAGATGTTTGAGGCCCATGAAGCCGCAGCAATCAAAACTTTTATCTGTGCAGGTACCGGCGCTCTGGAAAAATGGTTCATTCAACCCTCCGGCGGAAAGACAAGATGGCATGTGCTCTGTGGTGTATAACAGGCAAGACTTCAGCGGCGAGCAGTTTACTTGGATCAGCGGGGTCCATTGCCGCCCATCGCTCGCGGAAGAGCAGCCATGCTGAAGTGGCCGCAAAAGATAGAAATGTAAGCAGCAAGGAAAGGAGCAAACGCGGTGGAAAAGACTTCTTCTCAGGAATTCCTGGAGCATCAATCACGCTGACCACCGGAATGTCTTTCGCTTCCTCTATGCGCGCCATTTCATACTGCTGGGTAAGCAGCTCAAAGACTCCCTCTTGTACCTTTACGCGGCGATAGAGATCTGCGTATGGAACGGCGAGACGAGGAAGCTGGTGCAGCGGAGGATAGAGGCCTGCGTTATCGTTGGAGCTGATCTGAGCACCCGCATCGCCAGCAGGTTCCGTTGGCGTAGAGCCGGTCATCTTTTCCAACTCACTTCGAAGACTGGCAATGCGCGCCTGGGTTTCACGCACGCGGACGTTGCCATCGCCGTATATCTGACGCAGCGATTGAAGGCCAGATTGCTCAACGAGCAACTCGGCCTGCACGCGTGCACCCGCGTCCACCATGGCGCGCGTCTGCTGCTGAATATCAATTGCATTGCTCTTACTGGAGAACTGACTTAACTCTTGCTCGGCGTGTTCGAGGTTCTCTTGTGCCTCACGCAAACGCTGCTCGATAAAGACGCGCTCCCGATGTGCGGTAGATGTACTTGTTTTCGCAACGATCTTGTTTAACTCGTCCAGGTATGCCTGTGCGAGGTCACGCGCCCGCACGCGATCTCTATCTTCCACGACGACAGTGATGACGCCGCTTTTCTTGTCTTCTGTGATTTTTGTGCGGTGTGCCAGCCGCTTGGCTGTATCGATGCGGTACCGCTTGTGATAGACATGCTGCAGGTTGAAACGATCAATAAGATGATCGCTTACGGTTCCACTGCGTAACAGATCGACAAATAAAGCTCCAGAAGAATGGCTTCCCAGCAGGCCGCCAGCCAGCGTGCCCAGTGCGCCGAAGCTCGGCGAGCGTGATGCGAGTGCTGCTAACATCATGGCGCCAGAGCCCGGCTGATCCGGCGGCATGATGCTCGTGGTGGACTTGTATGTCTTGGGGAGGATGAAAGCGATAACCAGGCTTATCAGCAGAGAGATACCTGTGACACGCGCGAGCAGATGCCTGTGTCTCCAGAGCAGCGAAGCGCGGACAAACCATACAGGATTTTGAGCACCACGCACTGGCGCTTGCTGCTCAGGTAACGCAAGAACGGAATGCGAACTCATCGTATCTCTCTCCCGCGCACCTGGATGGTCAACTTATGTCCAAAAGTCGTCATGAGGCATCTATAGTTCACAAACGAAATATCCGTTGCTATCACGTTGCTAGAGCGTCGCAACGGCCACACCTGAGGTGATTGCCACAGAAGCAGCAAGTTGTCCTGCGCTCAACAGGTTTCTCCAGAAAAGTGATCCGCCAATGATCTTCTGTGGCACGACAACGACATCTCCGGGATTCAGCTTTGTCGACAAAACATTCCCATCGAACAATCCACCGGAGCGCCGGCCCACAACCGAACCGTTGGCGCGGATGATAAAAACTTCTTTTTGATTTGCTGCTGCGTTTGCCCCGCCTGCGTGGCTGAGATACCACTTCGCCGTTTTGTCCGGTGTATAGGCCAGCGCAGTGGCGTTGTACACCTGCCCGGTCACCAATACAAAACCCGGACGCTTAGGAATCATCAATACATCGCCACGGCGCAGCTCAATATCCGCGGGTGTGTTAGCCCAACTACCAATATCGGCAGCGATGTGAATCACCATGCGTCCGGAGGGGTTATGACTTTTCAGATCGGTGAGTATCTGGTCCTGCTGAGCCTTGATCAACTGGAGCGTTCCAGAGCCGTTTGATCCGGCCAGTGCCGGCGAGAGCCTGGCGGCAGCGGAACTCGCTTCGATCTGCCGCACCAACTCATCGCGACTATTCAACTCCAGCTCACGCACTTGGTCGCGGATCAACACAGCGCCAGCCGGATAAGCTGTTGGCAGCATGCCCCCTGCACGCAGCAGAACCGAACTGAGCCTCTCTCCATCTGTGAATCCATAGCTACCTGGAATACGCACTTGTCCTTTGATAGTTACTGACTCACCGATATCGTTCCAGCTTGTGATCTGGTGAATGGACAGAATGTCGCCCGGCTTAAGCAAAATATCCGCATCGGGATTGTTCCCCGCAAGGGCGGCCCCAATTCGTATCGTTGCCAGATTTTCAACAATCCTTTTTCCATCCTCGACTCGGTAGCTGGTAAGGTCGGCAGTCTCCTGCAGTGCATCGCGCTTAAAGCCGCCCGCCATGCGTACCAGTTGTGTAGCCGTCATGTCTTTGGACATGGGATATCTTCCCGGACGTAGCACCTCGCCGCGGATCGTCACCATCGGTGCATCCGCCTGGTATCGGCCAAAGATGCGGATCGTGTCGAAGGGTCTGAGTGCCACATTAGCGTTGCCGATCAAAACATCCGGCACATTGAACTCGATGGTTTCGGCACGCAGATCAGGAGGGACGAGGCGAACGATCTCTCCACGATCAGACGGCTCGGGTAGCATGTCGCGATAACTACCGAGCACCTCGCTGAGATGCATGCCTTCGCTATAAGGCAGGCGGCCCGGACGAACGACATGACCGGCAAGATATACGGCACGCTGGCTATAGGGAAGAATCGGCTCGATGCGAATCCGGTCTCCATCCTTTACCTGAAAATCATCAATCGCCTTCTGGTCAGCCTGCGGATTTTGTCCGCTGTCTCCGGGCAGGGTTATGGTTACTCGCTGCTGGTTAGCGTCAATACGCTCGATTCTGATGTGGTCCAACGATGCCGCAGTGGTAAGGCCACCGGCATTTTCGATGACCTTGGAGAGAACTGTCTCGTCTTCCTTAAATTCATAAATTGCCGGCCGTTTGATTGCCCCGAAGATTGCGATCTGTGGGCCTGCCGGTGGAATAAGTAGCGTATCTCCGCTCTCAAAAGACACACTGCCGTTGCGAATACCGTGCAGTAAAAAATCGTACAAATCTATCTTTTCGACTAATTGCTTGCCGCGATAGTGGAATAGTGTGCGCAGTGACCCCACGGCTGTAGGGCCGCCAGCAGCGTATAGCGCATTGACCGGCGTCGCCAGCCCGCTAATGTCATATCCACCTGGCCGCTGCACATCGCCAACGATATACACACGTACCGAGCGTAAATTCGCGACTGTGATCGCCACCTGCGCGTTGCGATACTGCTGCTGCAGTTCAGCCGCAATCAGGGTCTGAGCCTTACCGAGTGTCAGCCCTGCTATTTTGATGGAGCCTGCTTCAGGCAGCAGGATGCGCCCGTCCCGGTCTATCGTGCGTGACACATGTTGTGTGAGGCCGCCCCATATATCGATAGAAAGGGTATCTCCAGGACCGACAACATAATCCGGGCCAAGTGGCACATCAAGAGCAGAATTGCGCGCAGAGGTCGCAATCGAAACGTCGCGATGAATAAACACATCAGATCCGAAGCGCTTTAACTCATGTGTGTCAGACGGTATCTGTGTATAGAGATCATTTAGCGACTGCATGTTGTATGGAGCGCGGTTCTGTACGACCTTTGGCAGATCCGTGGATGCATTAGTTTCCTCTTCGCCGCGAGGGCTTTCCGAAGGCTTCTTGCCGTTGTGGGCTGTAGGCATGTTCTGAAGCACAAGTGCCCTATCGGCGTCGCTTGTAAGGCGAGATCCACTTGTGGTCTGAGCGCTTCCTTCGGTGTTAGATTTTGATAGATTCTCATCAGACTGGACGTGTGGATCAGTGTCATCTTCTGCTGCCGAGCCGAGCCTGGCCGAACTAAGACTATCCTCCGATATGTATCCACGGGCTCGCAGAACTGTTGTGATGTTCGCGCGCAAATCGGGGCTTGCGGCAATCTGACTGTAGAGCATCTGATCCGAGATACCATCTGGGTCAACCTGCACCCCTTGTTGCTGCAATCGATCCGACAGCTCGGATTTCAGGTCCGTTGCCAAGTCAGGGTTTTGTTCCAGAATATGGACGATCTGATCGGCGGAAAGTGCGGCTCCGGAATCGAGACTGCCTAGACCCCATGAAGACGTACTATCTTCGGAAGAAGATGTACTTCCTCTCTGCATAGGAATAGCGGCGTTATTATCGCCATAGTCTGACTGTGGTGACGTCGAATCCTGCGCTTGTGCCAAAGAAGATGGAAACTGCGCATGGGCCGATGCGCATGACAGGGCCACCAATGCGAAGACAACGCGCAGAATCCGAGAAGCAAGCGCCGCATCGCTGTTCGTACGCGATGATCGGACTTTGATTAAGATAGCGGACACGCAGAAATTGAAGAGCAGGGGCATAGACATTGTTCTCTTACTTTTTCGAACGTAAAGAACACATGCGCCGTGCATGTCATGCCTTCGTCAGGGAATTGTCACTCCTTTGTTGTCCAGAAATTGCGTGCCAAACGCTGAATTGTCTGTAAGAACGCATACCAGCAGGAGTGACAATTGCATTACGCTGCGGTGACAACATCGAGACATGTACACGCTATCCTTCGAGGCAGATCCTGTGTAATACGCATGATCGCAACAGCCATTCTTTGTCCGGAGTTCCTATGGCATCCGTTGATTCCTCTATACAATTACGAACGCCATTGTCTGCCGCCGGCAATGAATACGAAGATGTGACCACTACCTCTGTTCATGAAAAAAAGCGATTGACAGGTGGATCTGCTAAACATCAAGAATTGCGTGCTGCACTTCTGGCCGATATGAATCTGCCGCTTCGCCAGACTTTTTATCCGCTGGGATTTGCGGTGGAGATTCTTACGAATAATGTCGATGTGTTGCATGCGGCAGCAGAAAGCTTTGGCCACAGACGCTTGTGTCGCGGAAATACCGCTCTACGGGTGCGAGTTGGTATCACCGAGGGCGGTACCTCGGAGTGTCTGTCCGAACCTGTGCGACGCGAATACAGCCACTTATATTCGCTAGTTGTTGATGCAGAAAATCAAGCACTCCTCGATCTGAAGACGTGCGTCAGTTTTCTCTGGCTGACACAATCTTCGCTTCGGAACAGGCTCTATTTTCGCTATAACTTTCTTGAGAAAGTTGTGTACCTGCTGCTGGGCGCTTCGGTCGTTACCGATCTGCATGCCGCGTGTGTCAGCAAATACGGAAAGGGGATTCTGCTGTTTGGTGATTCAGGCGCAGGCAAGTCTACGTTGGCGTATGCATGTGCGAGAGACGGCTGGACCTATACCTCGGACGATACCTGTTATCTGATCAATAAACTGAAACAACCGCGTGTCATTGGACATTCGCACCGTGTTCGTTTTCGGCCTGCTGCGAAAGAGTTCTTTCCTGAGTTAGAACATTGCGCAATTACGCCCCGTATGGAGGGAAAGCCTTCGATCGAAGTGCCGACGTCCAAGCTTCCCATTCTTGAGGCTTCTGCCGAGGCCAGCGTGCATGCGATTGTCTATCTGAACCGTATTGCCACGTCGACGGCAACGCTGATAAGACTACCCGCAGGAACGGCCGCGTTGCGCAGCCGGCAGGAACTTTTTTCCGCTGGAGAGATTCGCGAAAAACACGAAAAGATATTGGAAATCCTTTCTCCTGTTCCTACATATGAGCTGCAGTATTCCGGCGTTGCCAATGCCATACAGCAGTTGGATCTCCTGGTGCAGGATTTTGTCTAGAATTCTTCGAATGCATTTTTATCCGTTAGGACTGTTCGCACGACCGATTTATTCTTTTTCGACCCGAGGTTCGGCAGAATGAATGTTCGACAATGCTCTACTTTCTGTGTATTGCTTGAAGGCTGTTTCGATCCTCTCCGCTGCGCGTTCCAAGCCGCGATGCGAATGTAACTCCGCTTGTATTTCTTCGGCTACTTTTCTGTAGCTTGGGTCCTCCAGGATTTTTCTCAGCGCAGTGTGCAGGCGTTTGGCTGAGAGTTTTCCAGGCGGTAATACGATCGTTGCCTTTCGCCATGCAAGTCGTGCTGCAATTGCTGGCTGATCAAATGCCGTGGGGATAGCCACCATAGGCTTACCGTACATGAGCGTCTCGAATACAGTATTGGGGCCAGCGTGCGTAATTACTGCCGCGGCTTTTTTCAAGAGATCGAGTTGTGGAGCTTCGCTTACAACGAGTGGATCTCCAGGAAGTGTTTGAAAGATGCCAGGATCACGACGGCCTCCGAGCGATATAACCAGTTGTATATCGAGACCTTCGCAAGCCTCTGCTATACGGTGAAAGACTGTTGCTTCGCATCTCCGTGTGGTTCCCATCGATGCATAGACCAGAGGCCGTCCATCAAGTCGCTCCCACGGAAAGGAGATTGCCGGCCTTGCGGATTCATCGATGAAAGGTCCGGCGTAGCAGAAATTGGCTGGCAGGTGCGAACGCGAAAAATCCATACATCGTGGTAATTGCGTGATGTGTGCCAGTTCAGAAAAGGTATTGCGAATCTCTCGAATGGAACCGAGACCAGCTTTATACCGAAACCGATCCAGACTATGAAGCACCGGGCCTCTCATATCGAGCACCGAAACCTCAAGCAGCGCGCACTGAATGCGATCCAGCAAAGACCTTGAGGGCATCATGTGGCGTGGAGCAGACCAGCCAAAGTTATGTGGGACGGATGTGGAGAGGATGAAATACGGAAGATTCACGATTTGTGCCACAGTAGGTCCGGCCAATGCCAACTCATCGATAATGAGTGCATCCACCTTGACGCGTTGCAGCGCAGATGGTGTTTCATACAAGAACATTTCCATTTCGCTGATGGTACGGCGCATCCGGTAGCGAAGAACTGCGATACCTCCGGAAGGTTTTTCATGTTTTACATGGTCGCTATTGGACGCGCCAATGGGAACAAATCCCAACCCGCGAGCGTCTATGTAGTTCTCCATCTCGGCATTCAAAAAAAATGTAACTCCGTGCCCGCGCACCATTAATTGCCGCGACAGGGCAATAAGCGGGTTCAGATGACCGGCTCCTTTGTAGGACAGTACTCCGAAATGAGCCATACTTTATTTTCCAGACTGCAAGCACAATGGAATTGACTAAGCATCATGCTGCACGTCATTTATGTTTCCATGCATCGCAGAGAAAGTTGTTTGCAAAATGTCATTCGAGACGGCACGAACAATGTTCTGACAATCCGATGACATATGGAGAGCGGAGAGAACGATATGCTCCATGCAAAGCAATGAAGGACTTCCGCGCCGCTAGCTTTTACGATCGAATGAAGCGCAAGCTTTCCCGCATCCTGTGGCTGCATGGCAAACCGCAGCGTGCGATCGCAGACAGAGTCGATGCGTACGAAGGCTATCGCCTCTGGGCCTCCTGCTATTCAGATGAAACAGCAACCAGCTTTCTGGATGAAGAATTGGCGCGAACTATGCTAGGCAACCTGTCACAGACAAAGTTGCTGGATGCAGGCTGCGGGGTTGGAAGACGCATCGCTCATATTCCCGATGCTGTCGGCCTGGATGCAAGTCCGGAGATGCTGGCCGCTGGCGGCTGCCGCAATACAGTGAGGGGAGATGTAAGAGCCATGCCCTTTATGGCGGACACCTTTGATATGGTGTGGTGTCGTCTGGTCCTGGGACATTTGCCGGATGCACAATCTGCCTATCGGGAATTGGCACGTGTCTGCGCACCGGGAGGGCATGTCTTTGTAACTGACTTTCATTCCGATGCGGTGGCTGCCGGGCACCAGCGCACGTTTACCGATGCAGTAGGAACTGCGCACGAAATTGTGCATTACGTCCACCGTGATCACGCCGTGCTTGCCAGCGCTGCGTGCCTGTCTCTGGTTGCACAGCGGGACGGGGTAGTCGGGCCGTCGATTCGTGATTTCTATGCCCGCGGTATCGGCATGAAGGCTTATAGAAATCATATCGGTCTAAAGCTTGTGGCTGCATTTTTGTTTCGCAAGCCAGATCGCTGATTCTTTCTACACCGGAATGTGAATGGATTTACCGCCCAACTTCACCTGACCTATGCCGAGAACCTTTTCCGCTTGCTCCAATAGCATGCCGACAGGTGCCCGCAGCCAGCGAGTCGATCCGTCCACCCACAACGGTTCCATACACTGTTTTAGAGAATGGGGAAGTCTGTCTATGAGTGCCTCTGAGGCAAGCTGCACACTGCCGTTTATGATGACCAGCTCGATATCTCGGTGTGAGAGTTGAGGCAGCCTGGCCGCTATATCCTGGCCCGTATCTCGTATAGCAACCAGATCGCCCGGGCCGTCTATTTTTATACGTCCCGTACCACTTTCCAGACGGAGGATCTCAGATGAAGTCTCCGTAACCATGCGATATGCAGCATGCGGGGCGACACCGCAGTAACGCATTATGAAATGAAGCTCATCCAATAGGTCTCCCTCCGCGGTTAGTGGAGAATCGCTTCCAAGGGCAATCTTTTCTATTTTTGCAAGGAGCGATATATCAGGCAAACGTTCAAAGAGAAAATTGTTTGAGGAGGGGCAAACAATGAGAGATGTTGCGCGTTGACGCATGAGCTCAACCCCGATGGCATCAATGGCCAAACCGTGCACGAGAACGGTTTCAGCATCGAGTAAGCCGACTCGGTCAAGCTTCCAAAGTTCTTCATACGCAAGATCGTCAATCCCTTCGCAGGCGTGAAGGACAAATGTGCCTCCAGGTCGCGTAGCTTTGCGTGCAGCATGCAGGTTTCCGCCGAGCGCGGGCGAATGCGCCCAGCCATTCGTCTGCACTACTTTTACCGGAAACCCCTTCGTTAGCATCACCGGTGAGAACGCGTCATGATGGCTAACCGTGGTGACGCCGCAAAGCAGGTTTCGTATACCGCCCCACAAGACACGTACATCTTTCGGAATGCTTTTATGCTTCGCTATGCATTCGGAAAATTGCCGGTGAATATCCTCTCCCCACTCGATGTAATTGCGATAAGGGGGATTTCCAAGTTTAGGAAAGAGTGCGAATGCTAGATGATCATGCGCATTGATGAGGCCGGGCATGAGCAAGAACCCGTCAAGATCGATATCGTTTCGCGAGATAGGCCCATGGCAGAGGGTCTGGGAAATATCAGCGATGCTCCCTGCTCTGATCTGAATTGTCGCAGCAATGCTTTCCCATGGTCCTTTTACGTAGCGTGCTCCATAAAGCGTGAACGAATATTGTTGTATGCTCTCCGTCATGCTGCAGGCTTCCGCGCAGCATAAATGCGGAACCTTGAAGGATCACGCCTGTGTCGTAGCCGGGCTATAAGGGGACGCATGCGCCAGCGCAGATCGAAGTTCGGCGTATAGACAGTCCACCGAATTGATAACTGCTCTTCGAGCGTGCAGAGACGCTCGTGTGTCAAATATTCAAGGCTTGCTATTGAATCCGAGGCGAAACCGAATTGCGCAAGAAAAGAACTGCGACGTTCTGCAAGCATCTGCTGCCCGCTCTGCTCACTGGAATACCACGGCGTGTCACTGATGATAACGAGGCCACCCTCTCGCACACACCGAAAAGCTTCGCGCAGACATGCGGTATAGTCTTCCGCATAATGAAAGGAGGCATTGAAGACCGCCGCGTCAAACTGATTCTGCCGCAATGGGAGATGTACGAGTTCTGCGCGGATGCGCGGAAAGAGGCCCCGCAGACGAGAGTGATAATGTTTGATCGCTCCGAGCCCGTCGAAATCATTCACCAGAAGATCTACGGCGACGGGATGATAGCCCGCCGCCGCAAGACGATAACTCATCCAACCATTACCTGCGCCAAGATCGAGTATGCGCGCTCCAGCCTCCGGAAGGTTTGGCTTCAACACTCGGCGCATGAGGCAGTCGAAACTTTGCGAGCGAATTCGCCATTGATGCTCGTTTCTGCCAGAGATATCTTTATAGGGAAGCGCGAGATAAAAGTCTTCGCTTATACTGCCGCGCCCTTCCACCATTCGTATTCTTTCGTAATCCTCCATAAAACGCGCATAATGTGCCCTTCGCGCCGGCAGCAGCGCATCGAGGATGCCGTTGCAAACACGAAGCAGAGATCCACAAGCGCAGCTGTTACCCGCTTCGATGCCTACGCCACATTGCGGACACTGCAGGCGTACATCCCGCGGCCATTCATTTTCAACCACAGTATTCGTATCCGGATGTGGCGTGTTTGCTGAACTTTCCATTTTCATTGAACGCACCATTCAGATTCTTTCTGCCGGCACAAGAGATTCAAGAGATACAAACGCGGAAGAGACACGAGAAGGAGCAGAAGAAACCTGTACGAAGGCTTCGGTATTCCGGCTTTTGGGCTCCAGTACGGCGACTCGTTTCCACAGAGCGTTTATCCGCTCCTCTGCGGTCTCATCTTCTGGATCGCTCCAGGAATCCACTTCCGCATGCAATGCATCACGAACAGCGCGATAGAAATCTGTAGTATAAGCAGCCTCAAAGATGACGCAGAGATCGTCGCTGTCAACCCAGTTGCGCTTGGAACCTAGTTCCTGACGAACACGTTCGTAAAATACCGTTCCCGGGAGCGGATATGAAAATGAGATGCCGATGTCGTCGGGACGCGTCTGCCGTACAAAATCGATGGTCTGCCGCAACTCGTTCCAGGTCTCGCCTGGATAACCGAACTGCAGGAAGAAGCAGGCACGAATACCTGCCTGTCCGAGAAGGCTGCGGGCAGCTACCACAGAACTAAGGCTCAGACCTTTGTCCATAGCGGCAAGTACCGTTTGCGATCCCGACTCGACTCCCATCCATACCTCGGCACATCCGGCAGTTTTGAGATTCTGCACAGTCTGCTCCGTCATCAGGTCGGCTCGTGACTGAATTTTGAATGGAACGACTGCATCCCTTTTTGTTAACTCTTCCGCGAACTCATGTATCCAGTGGTGATTCAATGCAAAGACATCGTCGCCGAACCATATATGATCAACGTGCATAACTGTTTTGAGAATTCGCATCTCCTCCGCGACGGCAGCGGCGGCCCGTAGATGAAACTTGTTGCCAGAGATCGGTTTCGCGCACCAGTTGCAGTGATAAGGGCATCCGCGGCTCGACACCATGTTGGCTGAAAAATATCCGTGTGCCGTCTTCCATGCCTCACGATACGACTCCAGATCAATCAGATCGCGCGCCGGAAGCAGGAGGGAGGACCAGTCTGGATTTCTTGCGAGTGGCACCGTGCTGCGAACGATTCTTCCTGCATCGTCGCGCTTCACGAGACCATCGATTCGAGGTGGTTCCTCACCGCATAGAATTGCGGAGCACAGTCTCACAAGCGATTCTTCGGCTTCACCACATAAGACATAGTTAAATCCGCTGTCCAGGAACAACTCAGGATTATCTGTGGAATCAGACCCGTGCACAATGGCAATGGCACCGATAGCGCGCGCTGCGGAGGCAATCTCCCGCGCTACTTCGCGCATGCGTGTGAGGCACATCTTTGAAAGAAAGTTGAAGTCGTCTTCATAGACAACTACGATATCCGGCCGATGCTGCGATAACAGAACCGGCAGTTTTGCGGAGGGGTCTTCCAGCATGGAATCAAACACTTCTACGGATATGCCGCTCTCACGCAAGGCGGTAGCCGCATAGAGAGTGCCGAGTGGAGCGTACGGCTGCATTTTGCGAAGCTGCTTCGAGTCAAAAGGGAGATGATACGAATGTGTTACCAATACCTGTGCCACAATTTCACCTCTAAACATCCGGCTGCGCGCAGGCAACTCCAGGCATAGCCCATTTCTGCATGCGCATGCGAAAGGATCTCTGCTTGCACGTATCGCACTCATCGCTCAGGTTAGTTTTCTGCGCGTTTGCGCTTGTCGCGGAATTGTCAACTCAATGTCATTTGGCTGCGGCAAAGACAGTGTCTGCTACGTGCTGAAGCTGGAATGGCTCTTGACCGGACAGGTGGCCCAGACGCTCACGCTTGGCGGAAAGATAGCTCGCCGAGTGCGAATTTTGCGGAACATCCGCGCTTATCCGCTCCACAATTGCAATATCCGCGGCATGGAGTGCGTTCATTTTATCTGGATTGTTGGTTAGCAGCCGAACGGAACGTACAGTGAGAAATCGGAGAATCTCCGTGGGCAGCGCGTAATCACGCAAGTCAACTTCGTGGCCGAGATGCAGATTTGCATCAACGGTATCGAATCCCTGTTCCTGAAGCTCATAAGCTCTCAGCTTTTCTAACAGGCCGATTCCCCGGCCCTCCTGCTGCTCATAAATTAGGACGCCCACACCTTCTTCCACAATCCTGTTGAGTGCCAGATGAAGTTGATCATGACAATCGCAACGCAGAGAATGAAAAACATCTCCCGTGATGCACTGAGAATGAATGCGAACAATGGGAGGAACACTGTGAATATCACCCAGTATCAAGGCTAATGCCGTCTCCGTGTGCGCCTCCGCAAACTGCGCGCCAATACGGTCACGCTCAAATGCCAGAAGGCGAAAATTAGCGTGGCAGGTTGGAAACTTTATGTCAGCAATTTTTCTGAGAGGCATCTGTATATCCTGCCTTTGTATGCCGTACCACTTACACGCTGGTGCGGCGAAACTGGTAGAGAATGTGGTCACCAAAGATCGCCATCCTTCGAGAAACGGCGCGATCAATCGTTTCCATTAGCCGCAGAAGGCGCGGATGGCCTGATATCCATGGCTCTGCCGCACTGGGCGGCAAAGCAACGCCAATGCCAAGGCGTTTTTCCAAAACGAACCATGGCGCAAACGCTTGCATCAGATCAGTACGCCGATGGTAGACAACATGAAAATTATGCCCGGCAATACGCGCAGGTGTTGCATCTCTGCGGCAGCGACGCAATGCATGCCCGGGGCGTCCTCGCAGAACTTCCGTTATCCACTCGCCTGGACAGAAGGTTCCAAATACAACAAGCATGGCGGGGGCTCCTGGTTTCAGCAATTTTGCAAGTCCGCTTGCAACCGGCTGCAGATTGGCGACACAGTTGAGTGGCGCAAAATTCGAGAATGCCCCATCGAACAGTGTGCCGTTTGCTGCAACATGGCGCGACGCAAAGTCGTCATATTCCTCTGCGGCGACTACTTCTGCCTGAGCATGGAATGGAGCCAGCTTGGCGCTAGCGAGCGAAATCATTGTGGGTGAAGGATCGGTTAGGAAAGGCCTGAATCCTTGTTGTGCGAGAAAAAGCGCATCTTCTCCCGTGCCTCCGCCTAATTCAATAATTCGTCCGCCTGCGGGAAACTCCTGTAGCAGCGCTGTGCGCACCATTCGCCGCTGTGCTGCAACACTGAGCCATTGCCCGAAGCGATCATCGAAGACCGGAGCAATTGAATCGAATGCCTCTGCAGAAGGACGCAAGGAGGTCATCATAATGCCAGACGACCCTTTTGCCGACGCCAACTGCGAGACTCCCATGCAAAACGAAGTCCTTCCATAAGATGAAAGCGAAGACGAGACAGAATGAATACGAGTTGCATACGATAGCGCGCAAGCCGCACGGCGGTTGTCTCCTTGGGGAATCCCTGGATGACGGGAGGTGGCAGACGGTGAGGCAGCAATACCTTCCGTAGTGGACGCTTTGCTGGAACTCCGGCAACCTCAAGCTCCTTTTGCAGAAGCAGGTATAGCTTGGTGCCGGGAAAGTTTCCCAAAACAGCGCGCTTGCCGTACCTGTTTATCCATAGGTGAGCGGATTCCGGGAGTGAATGCACAGTCCACTTTGTCAACGCTCGCGGACCGAAATCACCCATCACATGCGTGATCAGCAGTGTGACCACGCCAAGTCCGAGCGACGCTCTAGTATTGTTTTCGGCGGTTGTCTGGAGCTTGGCCCAGAAATCGGAGTCATGAAAGTGTGCCAGAACGTGGCGCCGAAACTCCAGCAGATGAGAGGCGCGAGAAAACTCGCTGCACACATGCTTGTATGCATGCAGTCCTTGCCCCAGCAACAAATCTATCGAAGAGAGCACCGGCATCTCGCATCCATAGAGTGTACGCATCTCGATTCTGTCGAGCGGGGTGGGATGTCCCGCACGGTCCGGCTCAATATGCAGCTCTACCGCATGCGATGGTTGCGCCTTATATAAATCTTTAAGAGACAGCCCAGGCTTCTCATTACGCTTGAATTCCAAGCTTCTGCGGCTTGCGTGGTAAAGCCGGTAACCGCTCTGCTCAAGTATGCTTCTTGCCCTGGAGGCATCTCTCTCTGCGATAAGAAAATCGAGGTCGAATTGCGATCGGAGCTCCGGTGCCGGTACGGAGCTCGGCCATAGAGACAGCCCTTTCAGAACAGCGTAAGAGATGCTGGAACATTGAAACTCGCGCTGGATCGCTATCGATTCGGCAATCATGCTTTGTGTCCGCTCTGCGTTATCTTCCAGGTTCTTGCGTAAGCGCGCCAAGACAAACTCAGGCAGATCATTAGAGAGGCGCAGCTCAATCATGCGATGTAGAAAATAGAGCGCCAATCCGCTGATATCGAGCCAGCGAAGCGATCTTTCCCATTCTCTTCGAGAGAGATTCCCTAGTATGGAACAGCGCTGCGGATATGGGTCGCAGAAGCTCATCAAGATGGCTTCGCGTATGTACTGTTCACGGTTTTGCAAAGGAGTATTCCTTGGCATTACGCCATGGAGCAGGGTGAGCTCGGAAGCACCATGCGGTGAGGATATTGCCTTTTTACCTGCACCGCTCCACTCATGGATACCAGGATGTTCAGAGACAGAGCGCTGTGACAATCTAGTTTCACCTCGGGTACTCCCAAGCGACTCAGTCGCCTGGAGAACAATCAACAGCAGACTATCCGGCGGAACACGTAGATTTGTCATGCGGATGTAAGACGATTGTCACTCTCTTATCGCGCTCTACCGCTGCGCGACCGCCTGAATCGAGAGTTATACGAAACTCTTTGTTTCCGCTGCTTGCTGCTTCATGACAATTCTTTGACAAAGAGACGACGATGCGGAGACACGCGAACCACAGCAGATCACTATTTTGATTGCAGCGCTGCACGGCATTTTAAAACGCCGCGGGATCCTGCTCCTTGCAGGTTTGCGAGCGAGGAAGAGCAGAACTGATTCAAAAGAGGAGAAACCATGCGACAATTTCATGAAATACAAGCGCGTGATCTGTGCGGTTCAGTTCTACAAAACGAGATCCACACGAAAGGCTATGCGCTGATTCGCAACCTGCTGTCGCTAGAAGATGTTTCCCACACACTCAACGCGATCACGGAGGTTCTTTCCGCAGCAGGCTGGCTGCTGCCCGGGCATGATCCACTGGAACGTTTCGCCAATCCGGATGCAGCATGCGGCGATCCTGATCCAGAGTTCAAGAGCACGTATCAAACTGTTTTTGATCTCGAATCATTCCATGCGCTGCCGCATTATCCAGCGCTGCAGTCAGCTATGAAGATGATTGTGGGAGAGCGTGTTCTGGTACACCCCAAGCCGATTGGACGGCTGATCTTTCCAAACTGTGAGCGGCTTACCGTACACGCTCATCAGGATTACCGTTTCATGGGCGGAGACACCGAATGCTTCACTGCTTGGATTCCACTTCACGATTGCCCTGTCCATGCAGGTCCGCTCCGAGTTCTGGAAAGCTCGCATCGCGCCGGATATGTAGAGCATGCCGATGAAAATCTGCATGTGCCAGAGATATTGTCCGATACGCTGCAAGAAGACGACTGGGTGAGCGGCCAAATCAACGCTGGCGATGTGCTTCTTTTCCACAGCCTGACTGTGCATGCGGCTTCTCCAAATCTTTCTGATCGAATGCGCATTTCATTGGACTGCAGATTTCAGGATTATCGTCGCTCGCTTAATCCCGCGAATCTGGTGTTCTCCGGTGAATCCGGAAAATCATGGGAAAAGACATACGCCGGATGGAGATCCGACAAGCTGAAGTATTACTGGAAGAGATTGCCTCTCACGCTTCAACCTTCTGAGGCTGAGATAGAGCAGCTTTCGCAAACAGCTGAACCACCGGAAAAAAGAGCGCGTTATGCGCGAATGTTGTGCCAGCTCGCTTGACAGGCGCAGAATCGCAATATCGTTCAAGACCGGTCCGCCTCAGGATGACAATCAACTGACAATAAGCAGAAGATCTGGAGACACGCCCATATACACTGCCCGCTATCGTGACTGCTATGCAGCCTTCGATATCGCAGATTCGCTTCCTCGGCAAGCCCCGAATCATTGGGCTTATGACCTTCGCACTGTTCCTGCTTTGCACCTCCTGGCAGAGCCGCGCACAGGACACTCCGCTGCTATCAGGCGGCGGTGGATTTTTCACCAACACCACCGGCGGTAACACGAACTACCAATTTGTGATCGAACCGCTGTTAGCCGCCCCTGTCGGCAAGCATTTTCTGATAGAGTCACGAGCCTACCTCGATGAGAGTTATTCACCAAAGGGAGATGGCCAGTCCGGATACAGCGGCACTGGTTTTATTGCGCTTACCTATCTGCAAGGGAGCTACTTTCTCTCGCCTCATGTGACTGTTACCGGCGGCAGCTTTCTGCTTCCCTTCAATACCTACAACGACCGCCTGTCTCCTATCTGGATCAGCAATTTTCAGGATGGCCCACTGATCTCCAGCCTTGGAACACTGTCAACCGGAACCGGCCTTGGGGGTATGTTGGCCGGATCCGCCGTTTCCAAGCCGAAATATTCCATTGATTACAAGGCATGGTTTTCCGCTCGTAGCGGAAATGAACAATTCGACACGCAGCGATCTGCTGGTGCACGCGCCAGCCTGTATCTGCCGGAAAAACGCTTAGAGGTTGGTCTTTCCTATGACAAGCAGTTGCAGGGAGTGCGGGAACATTTCTATGGCGCGCATGCATGGTGGGAGCCGGCGAATACTGCATTTCGTCTTCGCTCAGAATTTGCACGAGGCTTTCATGCGCAAGGCTACTGGATAGAGGCCGATTATCGTACGCAGGCTTTTGGCGGCCTGAATAGCTGGATTGGCCGCTTTGAGCCGCTCTTTCGCATACAGCAGAGCTTCCGCCGCGATACGATCGCCAGCGATGGGCTGCCCTTGGTCAACACGCAACGCGCAGATTTCGGGCTCGATTACAATCTGCTACACAGTACGAGGATCATCACGAGCTATTCGCGTCAGTTTGCCTCTACAGGTGATGAAAATATTTGGGAAACCGGTATCGTTTATCGTTTCCTGTTTCCGGCCTGGAAAGCTAGATAGCAGCGATAGGCCCCTGGGATATAAATTTCTCTTCTATATATGCTTATGACAGGCAGCGTATGCAGGCGCTGCCTGGCGTGTATGCCGACTTAGTTTTTGCAGGCTGCCGTCGATTCTTCCGTCTCTTCGACCAGAGTTCCGTCCAATAACAGAAAGACGCGTTGCGCGAATGCACGAAGCGGAATGCGATGTGTGACCAACAGAACAGCCCTTCCCGAGGTTTTCAAGTTTTCGAGAACCTGTCTCTCGCTCTCCATATCCAGAGCCGAGGTCGCCTCATCCAGAAGGAGCAGATCACTGCCACGCAGAAACGCACGTGCGAGTCCAAGCCTCTGTCGTTGACCGCCTGAAAACAGCGCCCCATTATCGCCTACTCCTGTTTCCAACCCCAAAGGTTGCGCCATTACGAACTCATCGAGATTTGCGGCGCTGAGTGCATGCATCAGCTCTCCGTCGCTGCGATTCTCTATTCCAAACAGCAGGTTGTTCCGGATCGTGTCGTCGAGTAACGGTACCTCCTGCGGGACATAGGAAATCCTGGCACGATTCACGCAAAGCTCACCCATAACGGGCTCAGAGACACCGGCGATCAGGTTCAGCAGGGAGCTTTTGCCCATGCCCGATGGCCCGCATAAGACAATCATTTCTCCTTCAAGCTGCTCGAAGCTTATATCCCGCAGAATGGACGATCCATGAGAAAACGCAAAGCTTACTTTGTGAAGCTGCAGAACAAAACCAGACGCAGGTAGTCGCACTGTTGTAGGAAGCTCGCGGTATTTTTCACATTCGCCCACCTCGTCGCTGACTAACCTAACACTTTCCATAGAGCTTTCCAGCTGGCCGGAGATAAGAGATATCTGGCTGATGAGAGGTATGAGACGACGCGAAAGCACAAAATAGAATGCCAGCAGCGAAAGCACCTGCCTTGCATCGCCATGACGTAGCTGAACCGCAATAATAATGCAGAGAAAGAGCAACACCGCGCCCTGATCGGCTAGGCTGCCGCCAACCTGAGGGAGAAACACAGCGCGAATGCTGCTGCCGGCCATGCTTTCTGCTTGTTTCCGGATGCGCTCATAAAAGAAGGTGGCATTCCGATAGGTGCGAACTTCTTTACCCGACGAAAACATATCCGCAAGACTTCTCTGCAGCATGCGAAGAGAGGTCTCTCGGCTGGATGCTGCCTGCTGAACTCTGCTGCGAATGAAAAACCTGTGAGCTATAAAGAACGCAGCGAGTGCAACTGCGAACGCACAGGCTGCAAGCGGACTCTGATAGACGAGCGCTGCAGTCATCGTCGTGACAATGACTGCTGCGGCAGTGAGGTCGATGAGCCGCTGATAAAACTCCGCCGCGTCACGGGCGGTATGAAGAACATGATTCGATAGTATGCCGCGGTTGCATGCTACAAAACGGCTCCACTGCATCTCACTATACCCACGAGTGAGTCGAAGAAGAAGGTTCGTATAAAGCCCGAATATCCACTGGACGACCGCACGGCCTGAAGAGATATCCATTCCGACGCGAAGAGCGACAAGAATCGATGTAACCGTTGCAGCGGAAAGGGTCGTTCCGGGCAGCCACCAGAGTGAATGCGGTATGGGACGGCCCTGCAGCAATAGAAATAACAGATACATCGCTGCGGCTACAGCGAGATCACATAGCCCAACAACAATCCGCGCAACGATCAGCAAGGCCAATGCGAGCCGCTGCCGTGTATTCAGCAACGCGAATGCGATACGAAGGCTTGACCTGCCTGCAGAAGTATTTTCCGCTTCATCGGCCTTGCGAGGTAGGGGTATGGATGAGTGGTTGGTCACATTCCGAGCCTACTGGCGCATTGTGACGGAGTTGTCAGATATGGGTCTTTCAATTGTCAACCAATTGTCTCGGGCTAAGCAGAAGATCTGCAGTCTGGGCGCAAAGACAATCTAATGACATGCTTCAGACGCCTCCGTGACATGCAAGCAGAGGCCCACGCATACCTTTTGGTTGTGGAGCAATTGCGTCCCTGCAAATGGACCTCATGCTGTCTATTCGTGCCGATCTTGGCCTCGCGGCGCACTCCACGCACACCAGTGCTGAAAGGACATAGACCATGAAGTTCGCCGCACCGCTGCTGTCAGTACTCCTGGTGCTTGCAGCAGCAACCACTGCCACGGGGCAAACAAAGACGAAACAGCAGAGCCCGCCAAGCAAGCCTTCGCCGCCGGTACATGCAGTGAATCCTGACAGAGGGCAACAGGTTTTTAAACAGAATTGCTCCCGTTGCCATAACGCGCCGGAAGGATTTGGTCCCAGCATATCCGGCACGATTGCCATGCACATGCGCGTACGGGCCAACCTCAGCAAAGATGACTACACGGCGCTGTTGCGGTTTCTCAACCCATAATCGCCCTCCAACGACATTGATCCTTATCGATGACAAGGAACTGACCTTTAAACAACGGCATAGTGACAAGACTTTTCCCTGATCCGGATACGGTGGGCTGAGGTCAGCCAATGCAGATCCCTGCCGGTCCAAGCTTTGTCCATTGGCATGCCTGTATGGCGCATTCAAATATTGAGGAGAACTTCATGAAGAAGAAATGCATACTGCTGGTGTGTGGCTTTGGACTGTGGATGGGAGCGGTATCCGGCACCAGGCTATTGGCCCAGGCTTCGCCGCAGCGAATTGAAATAACGGCGAAGCGATTTGCCTATACTCCCGGCGAAATCACTGTAAAAAGGGGACAGCCAGTTATTCTGGTGCTCAAAAGTGGAGACGTGACGCATGGACTTCGCATCCGCGAGTGGAACGTCAATGTGAAGGCAAAAGCAGGCAATCCAGCACAAGTTGAGTTCACACCGGATAAGGAGGGAGATTTCATTGGCCATTGCTCGGTCTTCTGCGGGTCCGGCCATGGCGAAATGATTATCAAGATTCATGTGGTGGCATAAGATGCGGCTATCTATGAGCATCTTATGCGGGCTCGTAGCAGTGGGCCTGGTTGGGTGCAAGGCTACCCAGCCAGGAACATTCGAGACCAAGACGGTTACATTCGCCAAGCATCACCTGCTCATCCGCAACAAAGACGAAAAGAACCCTCTGCCAAATGATGCGAATACACTTGCTGATGGGAAAGAAGCCTTTTCCCACTACTGCGTTGCCTGTCATGGGATGGATGGGCAGAATACCGGTGTTCCCTTCGCCGATCACATCTCGCCACCCATTCCTTCGTTGGCTTCGCCTGAAGTGCAAAGTTATACAGACGGTCAACTGAAGTGGATTCTCGATTACGGGATACAGCCTTCGGGCATGCCCGGATCCAAGGGCACACTGAGTAATGACGAGTTATGGTCGATCGTCACATATCTTCGTCATTTACCCCCGGCAGGAAGTCAGGGGATTCCAGACATGTATACCCATTGAGAATGCTGGAGCCTGATGGCTTCGGCGGAAGAGAAGGATGTGAGCTCAAGCATCTTCATCGAAGAAACAGCCGCAAAACCAGTCTCCCTGCAGGGGCTCGCCTTTGCGGCAGGTTTCTTTTTTTCCTTCCGGCTTGCGCTCCCGCTACTCGGCATCTGGCTTATTGGGCTGGAACCCAGCACAGGAACCGCCATGGCCATCGGCATTGACCTGTTGCTCTTCGGCGTTGTCTGCTTTGATACTGACTTTTCATCGCGTGCAGTCTTTCAGCGGCTGGCGCAGGCGTCCACGTTTCGGTGGGTGCTGGCTTTCCTGTTTCTGTCGCTTTGTAGTCTGTTGTGGAGCGATACTGCTTCCATAGTCAATTCGTTAGCTTACTGGATTGGCTTGGCCGCAGATGTCGGCATCGTTTCCCTGCTCCTGTGCCGCGAATCCGCGTTTGCAGAATCGCAGTCCTTGCTAAAGGGTTTTATCTGGAGCACATGTTTCCTGGCTCTCATTGCATGGATCATGCCGTTGAGGGACGACCTACGGCTTGGAGACGAGCTTTATTTCAATGCCAATGAAATCGGAAACGTCTGCGCATTCGCGATCTTCTTCGCCCAATATCTCGCGCGCCGCAACGATGGAAAATGGCGAATTCCCGCGCTATTCCTAACGATTACGCTGGTTCGCAGCCTGAGCAAAACAACGATCATTGCATTTTTCATCAGCGAGGGCGTTCTTCTGTTTTGCGATCGATCAATGAGCCGGAAGACCAAGGCAGCATTGATTTCCCTGGCTCTAGTGCTCACACTGGTGTTCTGGGGACTGTTTGAAGCTTATTATGATGTCTACACAACGGCTGGCAATCAGGCGACGACGCTGACCGGCCGCATCGCAATCTGGCTATATGCACTTGGTGCGGTTTTCGATCACGCCTGGACTCCATGGATTGGGCATGGATTCGATGCTTGGTGGAAGGTAGTGCCACCTTTTGGAAACGAGCAATTTGAGGCGCGGCATGCAGAGAATGAGGTATTGCAGCAACTTTATGCGTATGGTGCAGCAGGAATAGTCGTGCTAGCCGGTATATATGGAAGCCTGTACCGTCAGCTACGCAGACTGGTACAGGAACCGACGAAACCGCTCCTGCTCTGTTTCCTGCTTTTTATTGTGATCCGAGGTCTTGACGAAGCGGAAGCATTCGATCTTCTTCTTCCACTGTGGAGCGTAGTCCTGATCGGTGCGATTACAACTGAGCGTGGCACTCAATCGGCAGTTATGGCGCCGCAAAATATATCGCCTGAATTGTCATCCGATTGTAATTTCTAGCTTATATCTCCCGAAGACAACGATGAATCAGCCAAAATAGAAAGATAGAAGGGAACTAAAATCATGGTCCATGGCACGGAGATGACAGCAGACACCCAACCCGATCTTCCTGTGGAAACAAGCCTGGGCACGATCCTTATTGTCGAAGACGATCCTCGGATGCAGAAGGTGTTGCGCAGAATCTTCGCAGAAGAACGCTACACGGCAGTCGTTGCCGGTGACGGGCGCACTGGATTGGATCTGTTCCGGAGTGAACAACCTCTCGCAGTGGTTCTTGATTTAATTCTTCCGAATATCTCTGGGCGGGAGCTTTGTCAGACTTTCAAGGGCATTGCGAGCGATATTCCTATCATCGTTCTGAGCGCCATCACCGAAGTCGCGGACAAGGTGCTGCTGCTGGAACTGGGCGCGGATGATTATGTCACCAAGCCATTCAGCCCCAGGGAGCTTATGGCGAGGGTACAGGCAGCCATTCGCAGGCAACGCAAGCCCACGTCGGACGTCGTCTATCGTTTTGGCGACTGTGAAGTCGATTTCAGAAAGATGACCCTCAAGCGCAGCGGAAAACCTGTCGTGCTTACATCTCATGAGTTCAAGCTATTGAAGTTCTTTACGGAAAATGTCGAGCGGGTACTGACACGCGACATCCTGCTGAACGAGGTATGGGGATACAATCTTTATCCAACGACGCGGACGGTGGATAACCAGGTCCTGAAACTTCGTCAAAAGCTGGAACCGGACCCTGCGAATCCAATATATCTGCTGACCATTTATGGTGCAGGATACAAATTTGTCCCCTGATACCAAGCGCGGCCCGCGCTCCGAGGACGAAATCGCGCAGATACAAACGCGCGCCGGAGAGAAGCAAGGATTCAGCACCTACGCGCTCCTGGTCATCAGCATGGCGCTGGTAATCGCTTTTGTAACTGGCGTCAGTCTGCTGCTGATCCGCCACCATTTGCGCGAGCAAGTATCCAGCAACTTGTCGCGGGATCTGGATCAATCGGTAATAGCCTTTCAAAATCTGCAGGCAGAGAGACTTGGAGCACTTGCGCGCGAGAATGCTCTGATTGCAGAGTTGCCCACGCTGAAGGCTCTGATGACAAGCGGGGATGACCTTACGATCCAGGATGGGGCGGCCGAGTTCTGGCAGTTGAGCGGCACTGATTTATTCATGCTTGCCGACCCAAGCGGGAGGGTTGTTGCGGCCTACGTCAAAGGCGCACCAGCCGATAACACCCTCCGCGAAGGCATGAAACGCCTGCTTGCTTCGCCCCGCATGCAATATCTGATCGATGGTGAATCGCTGTATGCCTGCGCGCTACGTCCGCTCTATTTCGGCAGCGATCGGGATGGAACGCTGCTGGGATATGTGCTGAGCGGCATTTCGATTGAACGCACGGTGCCGCAAATCAGCCAGCCCACAGGGGTCGAAGCCACCTTCCTCAGCGGACACCAGATTCTAGCAAGCACGCTTGCCACAAAACTCCAGGTAGGTCTTGTGCAGCAGTCTGGCTCGCTCTCTGTAATGCCGCAGGCGCCCGTAGCTGTAAAGCTTGGAGACTCACGGTTCCTGGCCACTACCAAAGACCTCTCCGCTACGGCCACAGATCCTTTGCAACTGGTAGTTCTGAAATCTCTTGAGCCTGCGGAGCAGTGGATCAACCGTATCGACCGCATGGTGCTTGTGATCGGCATTCTCGCGCTTCTCTCCGGAATGGCTCTGATGGCTGCGATTTCGCGGCTGGTTACGCGCCCTCTCGAAGAGCTCTCGCGCAGTGTGCGTGCATTTGGCCTTGGAGATGTAAAACACCAAGTGCCGCGCCACGGCACGCAGGAGGTGCGGCAACTGAGCATTGCGTTTGCGTCAATGCGCAGTGAAATCCAGACAGCAAACCAGACCATACTCGAATCAGAGCGGTTGGCGACGATTGGACGCATGGCTAGCTCTGTCTCCCATGACCTGCGGCATTATCTTGCCGCTATATTTGCCAATGCCGAATTCCTCGCTTCCGATCGATTGTCCAACAAAGAACGCGCCGAGATATTCGCTGACATCCGCGCAGCGGTAAACGGCACGGCAGACATGATCGAGTCCCTGCTGATCTTTAGCCGCACCGGCGCCAATATACAAAGGCAGCCGAAATTGATGGCCACCCTGGTTGAGCAGGTGGTGAACCTGATTCGATCTCATCCGGACGCAGAAGGCGTGATGCTGACAGCCAGTTACGGTAATCCGGCAGAAACAATGGCTGTTGTCGACTGCAAGCAGATCGAGCGGGCAGTATTTAACTTGCTGTTGAATGCATGCCAGGCTGCTATCCTCAGCGCTCAGGCCAGCGTCCACGTGGCAATGAAGACCGAAGAACAGCGCATCCTTGTGTGTGTGACGGATAATGGTCCAGGCGTGCCGGAAAATATCCGCATGAGCCTCTTTGAACCTTTTGTGAGCGAAGGCAAGCAGAAGGGAACCGGACTTGGACTGACTCTCGCCAACTGCATTGCCGTGGAGCATGGAGGAGATGTCGTTTTGCTGAGCAGCCGTCCCGGAGAAACGATCTTTCAATTAACCGTCGCGCGCGTGCTTTCTCTGCAAGATACAGCACTTCTGCCAGAGGCCGGCATTCACGATCAGGTGATATCCGATGGGAATATACGGATTTAAACAGACTCAGCCTTTCGGTCTGGATTTCCGTGGCCGATGGAGAGCGTTGCCTCTCCTGATTTTTGCTGCTTGCTCAGCAATCCCCTCTGTGTATGCGCAGAGTGAAGCTCCCGAACCTCTGGAGCAGAAGGTGCAGAAGTTGACCGAAGCCCTGGCGCGCACACAAGCCCAACTAGAACAGTCACAGCAGGCGCTGGCAGAGATGCGCAGACAATTGATCGAACTGCAGCACCAGATGGCACAAAGTAAGACCGATGCGGTGAGTGAGTCCGCTGATCCTGCTTCGTCTTCTAGCGATGCGCACGACCTCAGTGCCGCGGTAGAAGAAATACGGGAGCGTCAGGCGATGGATGAAACCCAAATTGCCACGCAGGAGCAGGTCAAGGTGGAAAGCGCGTCACGCTATCCGGTAAAGATCACCGGGTTGCTGCTGCTGAATAGTTTTGTCAATACCGGAGCGGTTGATATGCCAGCAACGCCGACTGTGGCGATCCCCGGCTCTGGCAGCACAGGTGCATCTATTCGCCAGAGCATACTGGGACTGGATGCACGCGGCCCGCATCTGTTTGGAGCAAGCAGCTATGCCGACTTGCGTGTGGACTTTAACGGCAGCTCCTCCAGCACAGGCCCTTACACCGGCTATTACAACTCCAACTCGGCAATCCTCCGGCTTCGCACCGCTCACGCCGGGCTCCGGTGGAATCATACGGAAGCCTACTTCTCCCTCGATCACCCAATCTTTACTCCCGATACACCCACCTCTCTCACAGCGGTTGCCATCCCGGCACTCGCATGGTCGGGGAACCTGTGGACGTGGAATCCGCAGGTTGGCATTAATCAGGACGTAGAAGCCTTGCACGGACGGACGATCCGGCTACAGGCTGTTCTGGTCGATGTAGGGGATGCGCCGCTTACGACGGAACAAGTAGGAACAACTACATCACCGCCAAGCAGTGCGGAGCAGAGCCGGTGGCCCGGCGTAGAAACGCACATTGCTTTGCTGGGAGACCATGCAAGCAATGACCAGCCCCATAACCACTTCGGCATAGGTGGATATTTTGCGTCGCATTCCTCAACTTTGGTCAATCACGGATTCGACTCATGGGCAGCCACGCTCGACGCGGGATTGCTTCTGCCGGCCAGGCTTCAATTTACGGGCAGCTTCTACCGGGGCCTGGCACTCGGCGGATTGGGAGGAGGCGCATACAAGGACTTCGCCTTGAAGCCAAACGATGACTCGACCGGATACTACTTTCGCCCGCTGGACGACGTTGGAGGCTGGGCGCAGCTTAAAGAAAAACTTGCGGAGAGGCTGGAGCTGAACGCTGCTTTTGGAATCGATGACGTGTTTGCCAATGAGCTGCGGCGTTACAACATCTCAGGCAATACTCTGTACCAAAACCTGGACAGAACCCGCACCTACACTGGAAATGTAATTTACAGCCCCAGTGCGTATCTTTTGTTCTCGCTGGAATACCGGCATTTTCAGAGCACGCTTGTCACAGGCTCGTCCTCGACAAGCAATATCATCGGCGTGGGCGCAGGGTACAAGTTTTGAAACGATTGGTCATCTTCGGGATCTGGATGTTCACCAGCGCCACGCTGGTGCTCGGATCATTGCACACCCAGGAAGTGTCGTCGGCAGAGCTGCATCTTCGCATTGCCTCTTCGCTGCAAGGCAAACATCGCGCAGTTCCGGCTGTGATCTGGCTTGATCCAATGCCGGGAACGACAAGCGCCTCGTTTCTTCCGCATGAGCATTACACACTGCTGCAAAAGAACCGCACCTTCCTTCCGCATCTTCAGGTGATTCCTGTGGGCAGTGTCGTTACCTTTCCGAACCAGGATCCTTTTTTTCACAATGTCTTCTCGCTCTTCGATGGCAAGCGATTCAATCTGGGGCTTTATGAGGCCGGATCGAGCAAGTCGGTTACCTTCTCACGTGCCGGTGTCTCTTATATCTTCTGCAATATTCATCCGGAGATGAGCGCTGTCATCATCTCACTGGCCACGCCACTCTACGCCATCGCAGATGCGGAAGACACGATGTTATTACGGTATGTTCCTCCCGGAGAATACAAGCTGCACTTCTGGATTGAAGGCGTACCGCAATCTTCTCTGGATAAATTGAGCCGCACTGTGCGGCTCACATCAAGCGTTGTTGATCTGGGCACTATAAGGGCGCCTATTGCCGCTGCGCGAGCAGGCTCTCATACGAACATGTACGGTGAGCCTTATGCTCAGGATTCCACCTCTCCGTATTCAGATCTTCCATAGTTAAAGCTGTGAGCTTTAAGAAATACATTTCTGGCTTTGTGACAATCCAATGACAGTGAAGTGACAACTCCATCTCTGTCGCAGCCTAGATTGACGGCAGATGACGATTGGAGCACGAGGACATCCTCTTCCGTCTATACCGGATTCGGAAAAGATGTAGGGTAACGAAAGGTTGTTGCGAGCCGTTTTCCTTCAAGAAAACAGCGAGCGGCAATCCTTTTCTACCTGGCACTATTTCCGAAGCATTCAGCATGGGTCCTGGGCATCGAGGAGTAATCGTATGAAAAGAAACGCACCGTTTGCAGACATTCCATCCGCTCTTGAAGAAATTCGCGCCGGACGCATGATCGTAGTTGTCGATGATGAAGACCGGGAAAATGAAGGCGATCTGACCATGGCTGCGGAAGCCATTACACCGGAGGCCATCAACTTTATGGCTCGCTATGGGCGCGGACTGATCTGTCTTGCAATGACGCAGAAGCGGCTTGATGAGCTTGATCTCCGCCAGATGACCTCCCGGAATACTGCGCAGTTCAGGACAGCATTTACGGAGTCCATTGACGCCTTGGGCCGTGGAGTAACTACGGGCATCTCAGCCTTTGATCGCGCTCAAACAATCTTGTGTGCAATCGATCCCGCTACACGCCCCTCCGATCTTGGGCGTCCCGGACATGTATTTCCTCTGCGTGCCCAGGAGGGCGGCGTTCTGGTGCGCAACGGTCAGACAGAAGCGGCAGTTGACCTGACACGCATGGCAGGCATGACTCCTGCTGGCGTGATTTGCGAAATTATGAACGAAGACGGAACTATGGCAAGAGTTCCCGATCTTGTTGCATTCTGTGACATACACAATCTAAAAATGATCACTGTCGCCGAGTTAATTCGTTATCGTTTGCAGCAGGAATCGTATATCGAGCCAGAGGTCCTGACTTTATCGGAAGCCAGCCTGAGTCAGGGGCACTCCGCAAGACCAGAATCATACACATTGGCATAGTAGTGCTATCGATTTCCTTAAGCCCCAGCATCGCGATGAAGACGAGTAATGGTCGGAATTCGATGCCCAGCGTGATCCGTCCGGCGAACGCTCAGATCGTAGAAATGGCGAGGGAAAATGCCGGAAAACGAAAATGGATCAGATCTAGCCGCTGTTCCCTTATAGTTCACTTACTGATTTTGGTGAATCTTGTAAATTATAGGATTTTTGGTTGCGGGGGTCGGATTTGAACCGACGACCTTTGGGTTATGAGATAAACAAATAATTTATTATCAACAAGTTAAGTGGGGAATAGTCGGCAGCCAAAACCCTTGAAAAGTAATGGTAGGTAATTCTTATTGTGGGGCTACTGTGGGGTTGTATTTTCCTTTCCCGGCACAGGGTGATGGCTTTCCAGATCTCTGGGTCTCTGCACGATTTTCAGCGAATGTAATGCTTTCAACATATGTTGAAAGCATTACATTCGCTGAAAACCTCGAACGGCGATGAACTGTGCATGTGGCGGGAGCAACTTACATCTCTTCCGATTTGATCGAGGCTATGAACATACGCTGCTTGTTGCAGCACGTACGTGTTGAAGGCCTCCGAAGAAGTTGATTTGCTGGCAAATCTCTACACATCCGCTGGTTAACAAAACATTTACACATATTAACAAATGTATAGGTTTTGGCAAATTATTGATTTTATGGAGACGAAGGCCGATCGCATCGCAGGAGAAGTTCGACAACGGAAGATCGTACGCCCGAAGGATCTATCTTCTCTAGCGGGTTCGCGCTCTCATCTCTGGAACCTTGCGAAATCGGGTAAGCTCGAACGCATTGGTCGCGGCCTTTACCGGGACAGGAACTCTCCCATCTCCGATAAGGAAGCCTACGTGGAGCTTGCAAAACGAGTACCCCTGGTGTTCTATGTCTTTCCTCTGCGCTTCGTTATAACGAGCTAACCACGGAGAATCCGTCGGAGATCTGGCTCGCAATCGAACGGGGCACTTGGACTCCCAAAATCGAGTTCCCACTCGTTCGCATCGTTCACGTTTCGAGGCCAGCTTTTGACTTTGGTATTGAGACCCATGCTGTAGACGGCCTGCAGCTTCGCATCTACAGCCCAGCCAAGACCGTAGCCGACTGTTTCAAGTTCCGGTCCAAAATTGGAACCGAGATCGCGATTCAGGCGCTTCGAGCTGTCTATCGCGAAAAGAAGGCCACAATGGATGAGCTTTGGAAGGCTGCAAAAGTCTGCCGAGTGAGCAACGTTATCCGTCCCTATATGGAGTCGCTAACGTGAGCCAGGCTGGACCTACCAACGTCGCGGCGTCCATCAAACAACGACTTCTCAATCGCGCCCGAGAACGGAAGGAAGACTTCAATCTTCTCCTCACCAAATATGGGCTAGAGTGAATCCTATACAGAATCGGCAAGTCGGTGTACAAAGACTCCTTTGTACTCAAGGGAGCGCTGCTATTCGAGCTATGGACAGAACAGCGATACCGTCCCACAAGAGACGCCGACTTTCTGTCGATGGGCGATAACAGCTCCGAACGATATCAGCAGATCTTCGATGAGATTTGCGACATGACGGTCGAGGATGATGGCGTTCGTTTTGACCGAAATACCGTCCAGGTGGAGAAGATCAAAGAGGAGCAGGACTATGAAGGTCTCCGAGTGACTTTCACCGGTTTTATGGAGGCGGCTCGTCTACCAGTGCAGATAGATAGGGTTTGGTGATGCCGTAACGCCGGGTCCCATCGAAGCGGACTTTCCAACATTGCTGCAAAGCCCTGCACCGCAGCTACTTTCCTATCTGCGCGAGACAGTCATTGCCGAGAAATTTGAAGCTATGGTCAAGTTTGGAATGGCAAATACGCGTATGAAGGACTTTCACGATCTGAAGACCTTGTCGGAGCTTTTCCACTTCGAGAGTGAGCTGCTTGTTAGCGCGATTCAACGTACCTTTCGACGCCGCAAAACGGCTCTTCC
>NZ_JAGSYH010000002.1 GCF_025685685.1 Acidicapsa dinghuensis | reverse complement strand
CACCGAGCCTGCTCCAACACAGCTCATCAAGAGTGCGAATAGAAACAAGGTAGAGAGCAACAACAACCGCAACATCAAAAGCAAAAACCCTGATAAGGAATGAAACTTGACACCAGTGACCTGCTCATAGAAAGTCCGCTTGTGTTTACCGAGCCGCACGTCAACTAGTGATAACAGGCCGAAGCACTCATCGAGAGTGGCTTCCAGCTCGAATCCAAATTATGTCCCCTGAAACGGACTCACCGGATTATTGTGACCACTGACCATTGCCGTGGTAAGCCTGATTGCAGAGATGGCTCGCGTGAGCGGCGCTGATGCCTGCTTCAACGGGAGCGTTCGGTTCTTTACGTGAGCGGACGCACTCGAAGAAGTTCTGCATGTGTGTAACGGTGCCGTCGCCGGTCGAGCGTTCGGTGAGCACGGGGTTGATGTCGCCGTGGACGCCTTCGCGGAAGAGGCTCATGCCGCTGCGGTTGATCTTGAGCGTGGCATCTGTGCCGCGGAACTCGAGGCCGCCATCATCGATGGAGCTGGCCATCATGCCTTCATACACGACATCGAATGGGCTTGGCTGCGCGATGGTGGCCGGTTCGGCAGCGGAGGGTGCAGGATAGCGCAGAGCAGCCTGAACAGTGTCGGGGCAGTCCCACTCTTGGAAGTGATATTTATCGCCGAGCATGAAGACATGGCTGGGCGAGTCGGAGCCGAGGGTCATGTGGACGACGTCGATCCAGTGGGTGAAGAGGTCGGTCATCGCTCCGCCGCCGAAGTTCCAATACCAGCGCCAGCGGTAGAAACGGTCTTCGTTGAATGGCTGATCGGGCGCGCTGCCGAGCCACTGCTTCCAGTCGAGGTCAGCCATGTTGAAGCTGCCGGTGCGCGCGGAACCGGGGGCTGAGGCGCGCTGGTAGTTTTGCCACCAGTAGGTGCGCACCTGGAGCACGCGGCCGATTTCGCCTGCGCGGATCATGCGTGCAGCGTCGCGGAAATGAATCCAGGAGCGCTGTTGCATGCCGCACTGCAAGATCTGTTTCGAAGAGCGGACAGCTTTGCGAAGGGTTTCGCCTTCCTCGATGGTGTGGGTGACGGGCTTTTCAAGATACACGTCTTTACCGGCTGCAAGGGCATCGGCAGCGATGCGGACATGCCAGTGGTCGGGCGTGGCGATGAAGACGGTGTCGATGGAGTGATTGTCGAGAACTTCGCGATAGTCGATGTGGAGGATGGCTCCAGCGGCAGGCTCACGCTTCAAGACCTCTTCGCGATGCGGTTTGTAAGGGTCGGCGACGGCGACAATCTCGTGCGGACCCGATTTTTCCGCGCAGTTGAGGAGCGTGTCCATGCGCTGGCCCGCGCCGATCACACCGACGCGTAGCGTATCGTTGGCGCCAAAGGCACGAGCGGAAGCGAGAGCGGTGAGTCCTGAGGCAACGAGAAAGCTGCGGCGCGTAGTGGCGAAGGGCTGATTGGACATGAGACTCCTATGAGCTGGGAACGAGCAAAATTGGCTTCCAGTGGGACGGACCATTATTGAGCAGCGACCCGGCAATAGGGAATAGAGATTAGGGAATGACGAATACGACGCTCAGACTCCGCGGTTTCACCTTTGACTAGAATTTGACTCATAGATGAGGTTGACGATGCCTGACGAAACGAATTCCGGCATGCCATTGCGCGAGGGCCTGGCGCGTGTTGCAGATGGCGTGCGCGGAAAGCTGACCGATGCCTTGCAGGATGCTGTGCTCGGCGCAACGCAGGATGCAGCGATTGACGTGCTGGCAGACCGCCATGGCGGATCGGCTCATGAATTGAAAGAGGCGCTGAAGATGCCTTGGGAGCAGCATCGTGCATCGAACGGCGATCTTCCCGACGGTGCCAAGAGCTCAGAGGAGTTAGGGATAGATGATGCGGCAGTGACCGAGGAACAGGTGTCAGCGTTCGAGGCGATGAAGAAGATGATTGGAGACGCGAGTGAGTGACGGATAGCGCGCCGGGCGATAGGGCGGCTATACAGCCCGTGTGGGGTTAGACTCGATGCCCCGGGGCGTCATGCCGGGCTGAGTCTCGCGTAAGATGAGCGCAAGTTTGCTGTGATGCCGTCGATAGGGCAAAGAGCGGATCGGATGCGATGAAGCGGCAAGTGCTCATTTTCGGGGTAGTGGGCGGCGTGCTCATAACGGTGCTCAAGTGGACCGAGTACCGGTTCCTGGTCCTGGAGCACTCGTTTGAAATATACGGAGCTCTGATCGCTGCTTTATTTGCCGGGCTTGGGATCTGGCTGGGAGTGCGGATGCACGAACGGCGGGAGCGGGTCGTCGTGCGAGAAGTGACTGTTCCGGTCGAGGTGCCCGTGAGCATACCGGCGAGCGCACCTTTTACTCGGGACGAGGCAAAGCGGGAACAATTGGGGATTACACCCCGCGAGATGGAGATTTTGACGCTGGTAGCCGAGGGACTGAGCAATCGCGAGATTGCCGAGCGGCTCTTCGTAAGCGAGAACACGGTCAAAACCCATTGCAGCCGGGCTTTCGATAAGTTGGGCGCGAAACGGAGGACGCAGGCAGTGCAGTTGGGCAAAGAGATGGGATTGTTGCCGTAAATTCATAGCCCAAGCGCTACACGAAAGGGTGATTTTGTACCCCGATAGGTAAAAATCACCCAAAATCACTCGAAAGCATGACGACGTTGACGGCCGAAAGCAGGTTACGTTGGGATCACGTTGACCGGGTGACGGTCCGGAAAGGCAAAAGGGTGAGAGCGATGGGAAAGACCGTTTGGAAGTTTGGATTGGCTGGCGGCGCGGTGAGCGCTGCGCTGATGCTGGGGACGATGCCGTTTGCGCACCGGATCGGATCCGACCTTGCGTTGCTGCTCGGCTACACGACGATGGTGTTGTCGTTTCTGCTGGTGTACTTCGGCATCCGGTCATACCGGGAGAAGAACAGCGGGGGGCGAATCACCTTTGCGAAGGGGCTTGCAGTCGGGCTTGGGATTACCGCGATCACTTGCGTGTTCTACGTAGCGACATGGGAGGTTGTCTACTTCGGGTTTATGCCGCACTTCATGGACTCGTACTGGGCGGCCGAGGTAGCGAAGATAAAGGCTTCAGGAGCTGGCGAGGAGAAGATTGCAAAGAAGTTGAAGGCCATCGACGAGACAAAGCAGATGTACGACAACCCGGTGTACAACGCGGCGATGACGTTTCTGGAGCCGCTGCCGGTGGGGCTGGTGATGACGCTCATTTCAGCAGGCGTGCTGAGGCGCAAAGAGTCGAATACTGAGGCTGACGCGGTGAAGGCTTCCTGAGCGAAAGCCAGTCACCGCTTAGTCGACGAAGTAGCCGATCTGGGTCAGGGTCTGGTCGTTGAGTTCAACAGCCAGAAGTTTGGCGTTGGAGGTAGCGAGAAGCGTGGTCTCGAATTTTTCGAGGACGGATTCAGGCAGATCGGTCTGGCGGTGAAGCATGCGCAGCAGGGAGGTGTTGTCGGTGGAGAAGATGTATTCGCCGGGCAGGCCGCATGCGGGGCGAATCGTCAGGCTCACGGGGAAACTACCCGATACTGACCGCGAAGTGTTGAGGGCGTGGGTAATAAGATTCATTCGCATGCAGGAAAAGTAGCTTTGCCGAGGGATGAGCCTCAATCCATCGGGAGTGGGACCGCAGGCCACAGTGGTGGCATGGGATGACACGAGACGGGGATGCGGCGTACATCGTGGCATCCCCTCGATTGGGGATATGGCTCCGGACGCGCCTGAGGCGTAATTTCGATTGCGCGCGCGGGTTGCAGTGAGAGCGCGTAGGTTGCAGTGCGGGTTCGAATAAGCTGAGGGCATGAAGATGCAAGGGTGGTTTCTCGGTGTATTGGCAATTGCGTGCTGCATGCTGGCGGCGGCCGGGTGGGCACAGACTGCGGCGAAAGATGGGCGTGTGGTGCGGTTGGCTGAGCTGACGATCGATCCGGCGCAACTGGAGACGTACAGGGCGGCGCTGAAAGAGGAGATTGAGACTTCGATTCGCGTGGAGCCGGGAGTGCTGACGCTGTATGCGGTAGCGGTGAAAGGTCATCCGGAGCAGATACGGATCTTTGAGACCTATCGGGATCAGGCTGCGTATGAGGCGCATCTGCAGACGCCGCACTTTAAGAAATACAAGACGGCGACGCAGGGGATGGTGAAGGCGCTGACGCTGGTGGAGACTGAGCCGATTGTGCTGGGGTCTAAGTGAAGTGGCAATTGCAGCGGGTTTGTCCGTAAGCAGATTTGGCAATATGATTTCGGCTTCTCAGCGCAGGCTGGCGCGGAGGTCGCGCACTCCGCGGCCCAATCGCTCGCGCAGGAGTGTTCGCAGCGTTGCGCCGTCTGCATAACCGACTTCCGCCGCGATGGATTCGATGTCGGCATCATTGCCGTGCAGAAGAGATTGAGCGTGCTCGACGCGCAGGTCCTGAAAGTAGGCCAGTGGTGATTTACCGAGTACCGCATCACAACGGCGCTGCAATGTGCGGGAGCTGGTTGCGAGGGCTTTCGCGGCTTGCTGCAGCGAAAAGCCCTGCTTGAGATTTTCCCTGGCCCACTGTTCAAAGCGCGATATCAAGGGATCTGACTGAGCCAGATGATTGGGGATGATGTAAGGGGCTTGCAGAGAGCGCAGATCCGCGAGCAGGTAGCGCGAGACAAGAGAGGAGATTTGCGGGCTGACGGTGCGGATCAGCCACAGAGCCAGATCGAGATGGCCCATCGCCGCGCCTGCGGTAACGGCGGTGCCGGATGAAACGAGTATGCGCGATTCATCGAGCAGTACATGCGGATAGCGCTGACGAAATACCGGAGCCAGCCACCAGGTTGTCGTTGCTTCGCGATGATCGAGAAGGCCCGTCTCCGCCAGGACAAATGTTCCGATGCAGGACGCGGCGACACTGGCGCCAGCAGCATGCCATTTGAGCAGTTGTGTTTTCGCAAGCTTCACATCTGGCCGCTGAAGAGCGGGGAGCAGCTGCTCAGGTGTTCCCTTCGCGAGAGCCGGAACGATGACCCAGTCCGGTTTAGGTTCTGACGAGATTGCTTGCACTGGTATGGGGAATCCGTGACGGGATCGAACTCTCTTGCGAACACCTACGACCGAGACATCGAAGTGCGGCGCGCCTTTCATTAGCTGGGCAGAGAAGCTATTGGCGAGGGCAAAGGCATCGAGGGAGACGGCGAGGCCGGTATCCCACAGATCGTCAAGGGCTAGTATAAAAATACGCATGGCGTGAATGACAACAATGTTGTCGTTTACGACTCTACCATTTGAAGCCCCCGATCGCTAGATTTAGGTTTGTCAGACGCCTGATTCATGGTTTGACACGGAGAATTTTTATGAAGGTATTTGCAATCGGATCGATCATCAAGCCACTTACGCTGGAACAAGCCAAGCCGATTATGGCGAAGGAAGTACCGGACACGCTGCAACTTTATCTTGACGGAAAGATTGAGCAGTTCTGGCATCGCAAGGATCGGGAGGGCGTGATCTTTCTTATCAATGCAGAATCGGCAGACCAGGCCAAGGCTACATTGGCCAAGCTGCCTCTGGTCGAAGGCGGATTCCTGAGCTTCGAGTATGTTCTCGTAGGTCCGCTCGCTCCGCTGGGGCGTTTGATCCAAAGCTAGTCATTTTCATTCAAGCTGCTAAATCGCGCGGGAGAGTAGTTTTGTTCTCCCTGCGCGATGTAATGAATTGCTCTTGGCGATCCGATTTGCGGTTAGCAATTGCGGAGTTGGCGGACATCACCGGCGTCTCATTTGTCATCCATAAAGTTAGCTATGGAGCGTCGCGCATTCTCGAATGGAAAGCTACGACTGTCATATCTGGATTCGGGGGGAGCCGGCCAGATACTGATTGCGCTGCACGGCCATTGGATGGAAGCGGCAACATTCATTCCACTGGCCGATTGCTTATGGCCCAGTTGGCGTCTCGTGGCTCTGGATCAGCGAGGCCATGGCTATTCGGATCACGCAGCCTCTTACGGGAGATCCGATTACCTTGCTGACATTGCGGCTCTTTTTCGTCATCTGGGAGTCGACTCGGCTGTTCTCTTAGGGCACTCGCTTGGCGGGGTGAATGCATATCAGTTTGCTGCGGGAAATCCGCTGCGCGTTCGCGCAATGATCATTGAGGATATTGGCGCGACCGTCTCGGGTGATGTGAGTTTTATCCGGCCCTGGTCAGGCACATTTCCGACGCAACAAGCATTGGAAGAGCGGATTGGATCTCGCCTGGCTCCTTACGTGCGAAACTCATTTCGGCAAACTGCAGCCGGATGGCAACTCTCTTTCAATCCTGCCGATGAAGAGATATCTCAAAAACACCTCAATGGAGACCACTCGTCTGACTGGCTGGCAAGCAACTGCAAAGCACTGCTGATTCGCGGAGAGCACAGCCCAATCACGAAAGAGACCGAGATGCGAAACATGGCCGAGCGTCGCGCAAACACAACTCTGTTGACGCTTCCCGGAGGTCACGTTGTTCACGCCGACAGCCCGGAGGAATTTTGCCGTGCTGTGACCGCATTCCTATCAGGCATTGATCGGCTCTAGAAACATACTTCGACAATCGTTTTCTTTCGCAGAAACAAGTAGTCTTTGCAGGGATTACCGGGTATAGTTGCGGCGATCCTGAATCGAGTGATCTGAGGGAGAGATGCGATGGCGACTGACGCATATCTGTACATCGATGGAGTCAAGGGTGAGAGCACGGACAGTCAACATAAGGATTGGATTGAAATTGCTTCTTACTCCGGTGCAGCCATTCCAACAGCGGCGGAGCCTCTGAAGGCGGCAGCGGCCAAGCAAACGAACGTGTCCCAACACGGCAGTCTGTCGATCGCCAAGCACGTCGACAGCTCTTCTCCGAAGCTTTATGAATTGTGCAGCAAGGGCACGCACATCAAAAAAGCGACGATTGAGGTCATGCGGCCTTCGGGAGGCAAGCAGGTCAAATACCTGGTTATTGAGATGACAGATGTGGTCATCTCAGGCTTCAGCCCCGATCCAGGTCCAAGTAAAAAGAAGACGCATGCCGGTAAAGTGGGCGCGGAGATGCCCACCGAGCAACTCTCTCTCAACTACAGTAAGATCCAGTACACCTACACCAAGCAGAATGACACTGGCTCTACGGGCCAAAAGGTAGCGCAGAAGTAGATGTGACTTCTACATGCCACTTGGGCACCGTAGCGGGTTGAAATGTTCCGGTTCGCATGAAACATTACGGCGCTGCGCACGTTGTACGTGTGTATGCACACGATTGATGCGATCAGAACGCCTTTCCGATTTGTCCTGTTCTTTGCCCTCACCGCTATTGCTCCTTCGATGTTCGCGCAGAGGATCGACGGCAAGTTTGACGTTGACGGCCGCCATATCCGGCTGGCGTGCCAGGGGAGCGGAGAGCCCACGGTTGTGATCGATGCCGGGATGGGAACTGCGCCGGTGGAAGATCGCGCGTGGCAGCAGATTGCAGCGAAAGTAGCCGCTGTGACGCGCGTATGTCTCTATGACCGGGCGGGGCTTGGCGGAAGCGATCCGAATCCCAAGCCGGTAATTACCAGTGCGGATTCAGCAGCGGATATGGCTCGCGTGCTGGAGGTCGCCGGGCTGCAAGGGCCTTTTCTCGTGGCAGGCCACTCGATCGGCGGATTGCATGCGCAGGTCTTTGCAGCTCGCTATCCGGCCAAGGTGGCCGGGCTGGTTCTTGTTTCCACGACGCATCCGGACCAGTTCAATCGATGGCTGAGTTTGTTGCCGCCCGCCGCGGATGGAGAAGCGAAAGCGCTCACGGATGTGCGGACCTTTCTGACCACGATTCAGACCGATCCGCACATGAACCCAGAGCGGCTCGACGTGGGTGCAAGTGAAGCGCAGGCGCGAGAACTGCATTCGTTGGGAGCGAAGCCCGTGATTGTGCTCACGCATAGTCCGAAATTTCGCATGGTGCCAGGATTGGCCGAGCCGCTTGCGATCAAACTGGAGGACGCCACGCAAGAGATGCAGAAGGAATATCTTCGGCTATCCACGAACTCGACACAGCATATTGCGGCGACAGCAGGGCATGAGCTGCCGCACGAGGATCCCGAGTTTGTCGTGGAAGGAATTGTTGAGGGTGTGCGGGATGTCCGGGCAGGTCGCAGATGAGTGTCAGAGCGCGCTGAAGGCAGCGATGGGGAATTGCGTCACTCGATGCACCCAGCCATGCCTTACCGGCAGTCCAATAAAACACAAATCACCTTCCCACCGAATGCTAGAATTCCGATGCCTGCAACAGCACGTTCGAGAGAAGCAAAACCACTTCACTAAAGGACTCACGAACATCATGCCTTTCCAATCGCAGTCATCGCTACGCAACTCCTTTCGCTGCCTTGCCGTTTCATGTCTTGCCGTTTTTGCACTCGCAAGCATTGCGCCCTGCCTCACATCCGCGCAGACCGTCACATCGCGCCCCTGCGATGTGCTCGCCTCCACCACGCCATGCGTCGCGGCCATCAGCACCACGCGCGCTCTCTACAGCAAATACACCGGTCCGCTCTATGAAGTGACACGCAAGTCCGATCAGGCCCATACCAACATCGGCCTTCTACGCGATGGCTACGCCGATGCCAAAAAGCAGGATGCCTTCTGCGCCGGTACTACCTGCACCATCACCAGGATCTACGACCAGTCCCCCAATCACAACGACCTCACTCCCGCGCCTCCGGGCGGCGCAGCCAAGGGTCCCGGCCCAAACGGCTATGACATTCCCGCCGTGGCAGACGCTCTACCCGTCACCGTCGACGGACATAAAGCCTACGGTGTTGCCATCGTTCCCGGCATGGGCTACCGCAACGACACGCCAAAGCAGACCGCCGTCAACGGAGAGCCCGAAGGCGTCTACATGGTCACCTCAGCCCTCAATCTCAATGGCAAATGCTGCTTCGATTTCGGCAACGCCGAGGCCAACAACCTCGACAACAAAGCCGGACACATGGACGCCATCAACATCATGTGTCACCGCGATCCATGCAGCCCCGATGAAGGGTTAGACATGGAAGATGGCATCTACGGCCATCTCAAAGTTCCCGCCAGCACTACCTTCGTCACTGATATTGGCGCGAGTGACGGCCAGCACAACTACGCCATCTATCAGGGCAACGCACAGCACGGAGCACTCACCACCACCGGCGTCATTCCGCTGCCCAAGGGCTATCAGCCCATGAAGCAGGAAGGCGCCATCATCCTCGGCATCGGTGGAGACAACAGCAACTGGGCCAAGGGTTATTTCTTCGAGGGCGTCATGACCAAAGGCATGCCCAGCGCCGCCACCCTCGACAAACTCCAGGCCAACATCATCGCCGCTCATTACACGGGCAAGCTGCCTCAATAACCGTCAACGAACTCTTCCGGCAGCAAAACAAGAGACGCCCAGCACTAGCGAAAGCTGCGACGGCTCACGTAAAGAGCTGCCACAGCACACGCAATCTCTCTCGTGTGCGATGTCCATGCATCTGCCACGCCTCGCAGCAGCATAAATGCGCCAAAGGCGCATCTCATACCAGCCCAGGGCAAAGCCAGCCTGACGAATGTCAGGCGCGCGACGCCCTGGGTTCATTTCCCCTCAACCCCAAGCGGGCTGAAGGCCCGCCTCATTCCGGTCAGCAACCGCCATGTATCGTGTTCCATTGCAATTCCCTCGCACTTGCAAAAAACATCGCATTGCGATATAGTTGGATATGTGACGGAAAGATCGAAAGTTATCGCTGAAGCAGACGAAAAGCAATTCGATCACGTACTTTCCGAACTCGCATCTTTCCGCTATCTGCTCCGCAAGTTCCTTCGTTTCAGCGAGAGCGCCGCGCGTGAGCTTGATATCACGCCGCAACAGCATCAGCTCATGCTTGGCATCGCTGGCTTTACCGGCAGCGGCAAAGCCACGGTATCCGAGTTGGCGGAGTTCCTGCAGGAACGCCATCACTCCGTCGTTGGCCTGATCGATCGCGCTGTTCTGAGCGGCCTGGTGCGCCGCGAAAGCAACCCATCCGATCGTCGCGTCGTTGTCGTCTCCCTCACCGCGCGCGGCCGTGGCATCTTGAAAAAGCTGTCGCTCCGGCATCGCGACGAACTGAATCGGCTGCGCGAAGAGCTGCTCCGATTCGCAACCCAGGGCAAACTGAAGCCGGCTTCCCGGCCATCATCGACTCATACATCTGATAAGGAAAGTCTTTTTACTGCGACTGATTTATGAAAGAACATCAAGGCTGGAGAAGTTTCCTCCGGCATCCGCTGTTACGCAAATACGCTCCGCTCGTCCATGAAGACCTCACGATCGTCTACGCGCGTGATCTCCAGAAGTGGCTGATCATCGCGCCCATCATCGGCGTCATCACCGGCCTCGCCATTACTGCAATCGCAGTGCTCATTCTGCAGAAGGTGTGGCCGCCCGTCCTGCAGTATTACCTCGCCCATCATTGGGCCATCGTTCCCGGACTCGTTCTCGGCTGTCTGATTGCCGGCCTCATTATGCAGTTCTTCACGCCTGACCCTGACGAGCACTCCACCGAAGAAATCATTCGCTCGTATCACGAGCATCAGGGCCACATCAATCTGCGTCCGTTCGTAGCCAAGATTCTTGCTGCTGCCGCGACCGTCGGTCTCGGCGGCAGCGCCGCTCTTGAAGGCCCAAGCATCTACGGCGGCGGCGCTATCGGATCATGGATTTGGACACGCTTCCGCTCCCTTCGCGGGTTCCATCTCGACGCGCGCGACCGCCGCATCATGCTCATCTGCGGAGCCGCCGCGGGCATGTCCGCCGTCTTCCGCGCTCCGCTCACCGGCATCGTCTTCGCGCTTGAAATGCCTTACAAGGATGATCTTGCGCATGAGGCTCTCCTGCCATCCCTCATCGCCTCCGTCGTCTCCTTCATGACGCTGAGTTCGTTTCTCGGCAGCGACCCTCTCTTTGATTTCATATCGGCAACGTCCTTCACGCGCAAAGACCTCGTCTGGAGCGCGCTCCTCGGCCTCATCATCGGCCTCATCGCCATGGCCTTCGTCATCACCTTCCGCCGCGTTCGCAGCTTCTGTGTCGATCTAGCATGGCCTCACTGGCTCAAGATGGCTACCGGCGGCCTGCTCACCGGATTGTGCGGCCTCGCATTCCTGCAGTTCTACAACGGCAGCCTCGTTCCCATCGGCGCCAACTACGAGGCCGTCGGGCTCATTCTCTCGAAACCACATAGCAGCCTTGAGCTCGTAGCCTTCGCCGTTCTCAAGCTCGCGGCTACCATCTTCACCCTCGGCGCGGGCGGCGTCAGCGCCATGTTCGTGCCGCTTTTCCTCTCCGGCGGAGCTCTCGGCCTGGCCTTCTCGCAGACCATCGCCCACAGCGCCACGCCTGCGCTCTATGCAGCCGTAGGCATGGCATGTTTCATCTCCGCGGGATACAAAACACCGCTAGCCGCCGTCGTCTTCGTCGCCGAGGCCACCGGCGGACACGCCTTCATCATCCCCGCGCTCATCGGCTCGGCCGTGGCCTATGCCGTCTCCGGCGATGCTTCTGCATCCGGCGATCAGCGCCTCCACGAGGCAGTGCGCGTCACCGAACTGCAGGATCTCCCGGTCAGCCAGATCATGCAGACCGAACTGATCTCCGCCTCTGCCGCCATCACATTGAGCGAGTTCACCGCCACGCTCTCGCCGCATATACGGCATGAGATCTATCCCGTCTGTGACGGAGGAAAAATCGTCGGCGCCCTGAGTCTCTGGGCGCTCAGTCATGTGCCTCCGGAAAAATGGAGCACTACGCACGTACGCGACATCATGCAGCGTCGGGTGCAGAAAGTTCCGTCCGACACAAACGCAACAGAAGCGCTTCGATTGTTGCTCGCGCAAGACAGCGAGCCTATGCTCCTGGCGGTTCACGCCGCCGGCAAAACAGACAAGGACAAGGTAGTTGGAGTTGTAACAAAGACAGACATATTGCAGGCATTGAAGCTGCGCAGAGAAAGTATGACGGAGACCGAAGAAAGGCCGCTTGTCTCCACCGGCTGTTAGATCCGCTCAATAAGCTGATCTTCCGCCGATTCGGTTATCTGCCACTGCGAGAGCTTCTTTGCGGACAAAGAGGAAATCTTCATGGCGGATAGTCCGGTTTCAAATGCAAATGCAGCAGAGCTCAGCTCGGGAGACTTCGCTAAACACCAGTTCGGCGTAGCTCTCGAGCCTCAGGTCGTCAAAATATGCTGCATCGCGGTCGTCGTAGGCATCATCGGCGGACTAGTCGCCCAGGGCCTGCTTGAGCTCATCTACTTCTTCACCAACCTCATGTTTTACGGCAGAGCATCCTTTGCCGTAACCGATCCCACGAACAACCATCTCGGCCTCTGGGTCATGCTCATTCCGCCCATCGGTGGTCTGCTCGTAGGTCTTCTCATCTACTTCCTTGAGCCCACGCTCAAAGGCCACGGCATCCCTGAAGCCATGGAAGCCGTCCTCTTCGGCCACAGCCGCATGCGCCTTCGCGTCGCCATCCTCAAGCCATTGGCCACGGCCTTCGCCATCGGCACCGGAGGCCCATTCGGTGCGGAAGGTCCCATCATCCAGACCGGAGGCGCCATCGGCTCTCTGCTCGGCCAGGTGCTCGGGCTCACACCCTACTACCGCCGCGTCCTTCTCGCCTGCGGAGCAGCCGCTGGCATGGCTGCCACATTTACCGCTCCGCTCGCTGGCATCCTCGTCGCCATCGAGCTGCTGTTATTCGAACTCCGCGCCCGCTCCTTCATTCCCGTCGCGCTCGCATCCGCCGCCGCCACCGGTGTGCGCATCTACTTCGCCGGATGGACACCGCTCTTTCCCACCCCCGCATTCAAGCTCACAGGCATGACCGAGCTGTGGCTCTTCGCTCTCATGGGCATCCTCATGGGCGTCGTTGGCCTCTGCATGATCCGCACCCTCGACTGGCTCGAAGACTTCTTCGACAAGCTCCCCTGGAAATACGCGGCGATCTGGTCTCCTGCAATCGGCGCGCTCATCCTCGGCGTCATCGGATACTTCGTTCCGCAGGTCTTCGGCACCAGCTACGGCACCATCCGCGAAATGCTCAACGACCATCTCAGCGTCGCCAGCCTCATCAGCATCGCTGTCGCCAAGTTCTGGGCGCTCGTCATCTCGCTCGGCTCCGGCACCACCGGCGGCGTCTTCGCGCCTTCCCTCGTCGTTGGCGGAGGACTCGGCTCAGCCTACGCCACAGCCTGCCAGCATTTCTTCCCGCATCTTGTCAGCGACCCAGGCTTCTATTCGCTCGTCGCCATGGCCGCCGTCTTCGGTGGCATCGCGCGCGCCCCCTTCACCAGCATCGTCTTCCTCTTCGAACTAAGCCACAATCCCAACGCTCTGCTCCCGCTCGTCGTCTCCGTCATGATCGCCGATGGATTCGTCCGCCTCTTCAGCCGCGATTCCATCATGACCATCAAGCTCGTCAAGCGCGGCCTCATCATCAGCCAGGACTATTCAGTCCCCGTGCTCATGCGCGCCAGCGTCGACCAGGTCATGAAAAAAGAGTTCAACGTCGTTCACGCCGCCGATACCCTGCACTCCGTCGTCGAGAAATACAAGCCGAGTGAGGTCGCTTTCATGCCGGTCGTCAATTCCGATGAAACCCTTCTCGGCATCGTCGATGCACATGACCTCATGCGCATCGAGCCGCCCGATCATCACTTCACCATGCAGGAGCTGGCGCGCCAGGACTACGTCCTCGCCTATCCCGGCGAATCCGTCGACCAGGTCCATCGTTCCATGATGCTCAAGGATGTCGAGAACGTCGTAGTCGTTCAATCCCGGCAGACGATGAAGGTCCTCGGCGTAGTCCGCGCCAATGACATCCTCCAGCTCCGCCGCTGGCTCCTTGAAGAAGAAACAGGAGACCTGCGCCGCGCCACCCTAAACCAGCCAGCCCCCAGCCTCGAATAATCAGCAATAGGAGTCCGCCTCATCACGAATTTGTCATCCTGAGCGGAGCGAAGGATCTGCTTTTATTCTTGCGGGTGCCCCCGGTCTCGATTCTGAGACCGGGGAACCACCACCGCTGGCGCCACCGTCCGGTTCTTGCTTTTCCGTCTGTCACCCCCAAAGAGGATCTGTTTCCCGTTCAATCCCACTGTCCACCTCCGAACAGCACAATCCCGTTAGCGGACAACGCCAATACCCCACCCGCCCGCGAACTCGTTTCTTATCAACCGCGATCTCTCCCGTGAACGGTCGCCTGCTTGCATCCGTACTCCTTCACAAGGGAGTACGCCATGTTCAATGACCTCCGCGACGCGATGCGCCAGCTCCGCAAGGCCCCCGGCTTCACCGCCACCGCCGTCATCACCCTCGCCCTCGGCATCGGAGCCACCACCGCCATCTTCACCCTCGTCGATCAGGTCATGCTCAAGTCCCTCCCCGTCACCAAACCAGAGGAGCTCTGGCGCGTCGGCGACAAGATCCGCTGCTGCAACTGGGGCGGCTACAACCAGGGCGATGATGGTGATTTCTCTCTCTTCTCCTGGGAGGCTTACAAAAACTTCCGCCAGAACACTCCCGAGTTCAGCGACCTGGCCGCCCTCCAGGCAGGCAACGCGCCCCTCGGCGTCCGTCGCGCCGGATCGCAAGCCTCAGCCGACACCTACAACGGCCAGGAAGTCTCCGGAAACTTCTTCCGCACCCTCGGCATTCAGCCCTGGGTAGGCCGTCTTTTGACGGATGCTGACGACCAGCGCGGCGCACCCTCCGTCGCCGTCATGAGCTACCGCGTCTGGCAGCAGAAGTTCGGCTCAGATCCCTCTGTCGCCGGATCTAACTTCCAGATCAACGGTCACGCCTTCACCGTCATCGGAGTCACTCCCCCCGGCTTCTACGGAGCCAAGCTCGACGGTGGCGGCATGCCCGATTTCTGGCTGCCCATCACCGCCGAAGACACCCTCGCCGGAGACGTCTCCCGCCTCAAGCGCGCCCAGGAAAATTACCTCGACATCCTCGGTCGCGTGCGTCCCGGCGTGAATCCAGCAGCGCTCGAAACCAAGCTACGCGGCGTGTTTCATGACTGGCTGGCAAGCCACGTCGGTGACATGGAGCCCGGCGAAAAGCAGCTCTGGCAGCAGCAGACCCTCCACATCATCCCCGGCGGCGCAGGCGTAGCCTCCATGCGTGAGAACTACGAGGACGGCCTTCGTATCCTCCTCATCGCCGCCGCCTGCGTTCTTCTCGTCGCCTGCGGCAACCTCGCCAACCTCATGCTCGCCCGAGGCCTCAAAGAGCGTGCCCAGATTTCCATCCGCGTAGCTCTCGGTGCATCCCGCCTCCGCCTCGTCCGCAAAGCCCTCGTCGAAAGCGTCCTACTCGCCCTCATCGGCGGAGTATTCGGCGTCGCCGTCGCCTACGGCGGCACGCGCTTCATCCTCTATCTCGCCTTCGAGATGGGCTCTCCCAACAACCACGTCCCTATCAGCCCATCACCCTCATTGCCAGTCCTGCTCTTTGCCCTCGGCATATCCGTGTTAACCGGCATCCTCTTCGGCACCGCCCCCGCATGGATGACCTCTCACGCCGATCCTGTCGAAGCCCTCCGCGGAGCCAACCGCTCCGTCGGTGGAGGCCGCACCTGGGCTCAGAAATCCCTCGTCATCGCCCAGGCCGCCATGTCCCTCGTCCTGCTATCGGCCGCAGCTCTGCTGGCGCAAAGCCTGCGTAACCTTGAGCACCAAAGCTTCGGCTTCCAGACCGAGGGCCGCTACGTCGCGTCCATCAATCCGACGCTGAGCAACTACAAGCCCGAGCAGATGGAGCAGCTCTACCGCCGCATCGACGACAGCATCCGCCAGATCCCCGGTGTCCGCATGGTCTCTCCCGCCCTCTATGGCCCCATGACCGGCGATAGCTGGAACGAAGGCATCCGCATCCAGGGAAAACCCGAGCCGGGTCCAAAAGAAGATGACAGCGCAGGCTGGGTTCGCGCCATGCCCGGCTTCTTCGACACCATCGGGGCCACCATGGTCCTCGGTCGTCCCTTCACTGAAGACGACACCGCCGCCACTCGTCCTGTAGCCGTCGTCAATGAAGCCTTCGTTAAGCGCTTCTTCAAAGACCAGAACCCCATCGGCCACCACTTCGGCATGGACCGCCTGAAATACGCCAGTACCTTCGAAATCATCGGCGTCGTCAAAGACATGCGCTATATGACCTGGGGCTACAAAGACCCCATCGGCCCCATGTTCTTCGTGCCAGAAACCCAGACCGTCAAATACGACGATCCCGTCTTCACCCTCGGCGATAGCTGGTCGCACTTCCTCTACAGCATCATCATCTGGGCTCCGGGCAATCCTCCTGGCATGGAGGAGAAGGTGCGCCATGCCCTCGCCAGCGTCGATCCCAGCCTCGTCCTCTACAACGTCAATCCCTACACGCAGATCGTCAGCGGCGACTTCCAGCAGCAGAACATGATCGCCACCCTCACCTCGCTCTTCGGCATCCTCGGCCTCATCCTCGCCGCCGTCGGACTCTACGGCGTCATGGCCTACACCGTCGAACAGCGCACCAGCGAAATCGGCCTCCGCATGGCCCTCGGCGCCGACCGCGCTTCCGTCATCCGCATGGTCCTCCGCGGCTCATTCCTTCAGATTGGCATCGGCTTAGGCATCGGCATCCCACTCGCCATCCTCGCCGGCAAGCTCATGAAAGATCAGCTATTCGGCGTCAGCCCCTGGGACCCCGCAATGCTCGCAACCGCAACAATCCTCTTGGCCCTAGCAGCCCTGGTAGCCTCAATCGTCCCAGCCCGCCGCGCCGCCACAGTAGAGCCAATGGTTGCCCTCCGCAACGAATAGCCCGCAAATCGGCACCATCAGGTTGTCCTTGCTTCTGTCGTTGCTTTTGCTTTGTCTTCGCAGTTGCTTTTGCTTTTCTGTTTGTCATCCTGAACGCAGTGAAGGATCTGCTTTTTGCTCACCCTTCCACAACTCGGGGTGCCCCATCCTTTCCGCGCTGTTGCGGAAAGGGTGGGAAACAACCCAAGCCCGCACCACCAACTCCGCGACTCTCATTCGCGCGAAAAGCGCGAACCGTCTTTGTCCTGCTTTTCCGTCTGTCATCCCCAAAGAGAATCCGCTTTGCCATGAACAGACATCCATCTCCACATCCTCCACACCGCACGTCAGCCAATGCGCCAAAGGCGCATCTCATACCAGCCCAAGGCAAAGCCAGACAGACAAAGTCAGGCGCGACGCCCTGGGTTCGATTGCCGTCAACCCCACGCGGGCTGAAGGCCCGCCTCATCCCATAGTCCCGCATCTGACGCGAAGCCCCCAAAGTGTCAGTAAAATCGCTGCATGATCTGGTTAGGAGAGAAGCGTGGTCAGCTTTCCGATTGGGTAACCCAGCAATGGGTCCGCGCAACCGGCCGGAACATCTCCCTTGCCGATCATCCCTGGCTCGACGGGCCGGTCGGTGACACCCGCTCCATCGGTTCGGATTTCTTTGCACGTTACGCAGAGCGACACGGCTATGAATCAGTCCAGACAGGCAGCCATGGCCTCATTCCGTCCTTTCAGGCGTTGGAGCAGAACTCCGGACTCGCTTCCGTCGCGCAGCCTGTCAAAGACTTCTACGAGAAGACCTCGGAATTTGAATTTGATATATGGTCCGAGTGGAGCGGCATATTCAAACCATTCGGGCGAGCTCTGGGCCTCATCTTTTCGCGGCGCCTCCAGCAACTGAACCTGCCGCTATCCTCCCTGGATACCTCGCGCGGAATGACCAGCAAAGTTATTCCGCTTCGAGATCCGGTAACGGGCGAGATCACTCATACCGCCTGGATTCGAGAGCTGCACGCCACAGGCAACGTTCTCTACGCCGGAGCCTATTCCGTATGTTGCGTCCCGGGTGATGCAAGCCCTTGTGTCAGGGTCATCTTTCCCTTGCCCAACGGAAGCGCCATCGTCGTGCTCCGCACAGAGGCTCACCCCGACGGCTCATTAAGCCTCTGGTCATTGGGACGATCCTTCGGAGATCCAGGATTCTACTTTGTTGTTCATCAAGACAGCGGTGTCGTCTCCGCTCGTTATCTGAAAGCTCTCACAGAGCGGATTCACGTCTATCCCGATGGCCCCGGAACGGTTCGTACGGACCACCAGCTATGGTTCTTTGGCGCCAAACTTCTGAAATTGCACTATCGCATGCGCCGCAAAGGCTGAGGTCGTTTTCATTCCAGTAGCGAGTTCAGCATCCGTTCTCATGCGCCAAAGGCGCACCTCATACCAGCCCAGGGCAAAGCCAGCCTGACGAATGTCAGGCGCAACGCTCTGGGTTAGCATCCCCCAGTCACCCCATGCGAGCTGAAGGCCGCCTCATACCTCCAAATTGGCATGGCCCGACACCCTATCCTCGGGTGCCCATATCTCGAAGAGATATGGGATCACCCTCGCGCGTCAGCGCGAACCGGAGGGAGCAGCAGCCTTTAGGCTGCTGAATTCGACGCAAAACAAGAAAGTGGCTTTAGCTACGGGCCGTTGAGGGTTAATTATCCATAAAACCAGCATCCGTCTCCACGCGCGACAGATGCGCAACCGTGTTAGCCAGCGCCTTCGCGCCCGCGGCCAGCGCAATCGCAACCGCCGCCCGGCGGTCATACCCGGCGGCCGTCAACGCGTTCACATCGCTGTCGGAAACCTGAGTCCGCTTCGACGCAATAGCAGCGGCAAAGCGGCGAACCGCTTCGAGCTTCGCATCCTGAAACGATCCGCCATCTCGAATCGTCTTCACCACCTCTGCGGACGCTCCCAGCTTCGCCGCAAGAGTCGCATGCACAGCAACCGCGTATTCGCCCGCATTCGCGCGGCTTGCCGCTCCCAGCGCCACCTGCTGCGCCACCGGATCAAGCACCGTCTCGCCCAGCGTCTGCAGCATTCCGATGTACACCTTCAGCACCGCTGGCTCCGCGGCCAGCGCATAGCCGAGATTCGGCACAAAACCGAACATCCCCTTCATCCCCGCAACCAGCTCCTTCGCACCCTCCGGCACCGATGCATCATTGAGTTCTCCAAAGAGCGCTTTCCCCTGCGCGGTATCCAGTGTTCGGGCCAGGAACCCGCGAATGATTCCCGCAACCTCGTCCAGATGCGCTTCGAGAACGAAATGTCCCGCTTCGAGCAGATGAATCTCCGCGTCCGGAACATCTCGCCGGTATGCTTCCGCGCCCTGTGGCAGAAAGAACGGATCGTTCCTTCCCCACACCGCAAGCGTCGGCGGCCGGTAAGTGCGCAGATATTTCTGGAACTTCGGATACAGCGCGAGATTGGCCTTATAGTCGCCAAAAAGATCGAGCTGGATCTCGTCATTACCCGCCCGGTCCAGAAAATGCTGATCGAGCGTGTAGCTCTCCGGAGCAATCCGATTCGTATCCGACTCGCCATGCGTGTATTGAAACTGCGTCGTACCCGCCTGCAGGAACGCCCGTAGATTGCCGCGATTCTCCTCCGTCGGGTCCTGCCAGTACGCGCGAATCGGATTCCACCCGTCGCTCAGTCCCTCCTCATACGCATTGCCGTTCTGCGATATCAGCGCCGTCACCCGCTCAGGCCGCGAGACAGCCAGACGGAAACCCGTCGGCGCGCCATAGTCAAAGACATACAGTGCATAGCGCGTCAGCCCGATCGCGTCGGTGAAGCTCTCGATCACTTCAGCCAGATGGTCAAACGTGTAGCCAAAACTCTTCGCCTCCGGTGCATCCGAGAAGCCAAACCCCGGCAGATCCGGCGCAATCACGCGGTACTTGTCCGAGAGCCGGTCGATCAGCCCACGGTACTGATGGCTCGACGTGGGAAATCCGTGCAGCAACAGCACCGCCGGCGCGTCCTTGTGCCCGGCTTCGCGGTAAAAGAGATTGAGCGTCGATCCGGTGCGGCGATCGTCAATTGAGACCGTCTGATACGTGGTCAGTGCTGACATATGAAATCTCCCAAAATGAATAAAATAGAACAGTTCGCTGTATTGAACCGAACAATCGGTACAATACAGCGAGCAAAGGTGCGGAGTCAATAGAATAATTGTGAATGTTTGTGCATAATCCTATACTTTGATTTGTAACGAACGGTCTGTTTGCAAGGAGACACCGTTGCCCGCCGCACTGGCTTCCAGAGAAGAGATCATCGACCGCCTGTTTACCGTTTTTCGTGATCGCGGCTTCGACGGCGCGTCGCTTGCCGACCTCTCCCGCGCCACGGGACTTGGCAAATCCAGCCTCTACCACTACTTTCCCGGGGGTAAAGAGCAGATGGCCGAAGCGGTGCTCAACCGGGCCGTCGTTCTCATTGGCGAGACACTCGTCGCCGCCGCCCAATCTGCCGAGCCGCTCAGCGTGCGCACTCGAAAAATCGTTGCCGAGCTCGAACAGATGTATGCCTCAGGCCGCACTCCCTGCGTTCTCGGACAGCTCTCCACTGCCGCTATCGGTGCCGCCGCCCGTCACAATCTGCGTGAGGCCTTCTCCGACTGGATCGGCGCTATCGCCAGGCTCGCTGCCGACAGCGGAATCTCGCCCGCCCGCGCCCGCAACTTCGCAGAGGACTGGGTTGCCCGCCTGCAGGGCGCTCTAATACTGCAGGCCGCCACCGGCAATCTCGGCCCCTTCGACCGCAGCATGAAGGCTCTTCTCGATCTGACAAAAGAAAAGAAAAGCCGCGAAAAGAACTGACAGCAAGGCTCTGCCGGGCGCCATATTTCGAAGAAATGTGAGTTCACACTCCACACTCACACTAGCCTCCAACCCGCCGGGTGCCCTGGTCTCGTTTTTGAGACCGGGGAACCACCACCGCCGCAGTCGCCACAATCGCATTTGCTTTTGCCTTTCTATCTGTCATTCCCCTCAGGGGAATCTGCTTCTCCATGAAGAGGCACCAATCCCACCATGCGTCCATGCGCCAAAGGCGCATCTCATACCAGCCCAGGGCAAAGCCAGCCTGACAAAGTCAGGCGCGACGCCCTGGGTTAGCATCCCCAACGACCCACGCGGGCTGAAGGCCCGCCTCATCTCGCCGGATACCCTATATCTCGAAGAAATGTGGCACCAAGTTCGCGCAAAGCGCGAACCCGCCTGTTATTCCCTGGTCCCTGCCCTCACACCACCACACCTCGCGATCAACAAGTTCGCCTCATCATGGTCTGCGATACACTTGCCCTCAATCTCACATCATGGCTCCAGACCCCAACCTCACCGAAGCCTTCACCATTCCAGTGGAATTGATAAGCCCGCTACCGCGAAGACTACGCCTGTCGGGCAACGCCGTATTTCTATTGCTTGTTCTTGCGCTGATTTGTTTCGGAGAAACCACCGCGCTCGCGCCACTTTGCGTGACTGTACCGCAGCGGATTCGAGAAGCATCTGCATTGCGCGCTGGCGCACGACAAGCTGACGGCACAGTGCAGAGAGTGTGGTATTTCCGGCGCTCGTCTGCGCCAAGCGTGAGCTACACCTTCATCGTGGATGGCAAGGTCTACAAGGGTGATTCGCAAGCACCATCAGAAATGGCGCACAAACTCCAGCAGTTTGGCCCCATCACCATCAGTTATCTTTCCGAGAACCCGCGCATAAACCATCCAGCGGCGTGGCAATATTCAATCTGGTCAGATTGGGGGAACATTCTAGTTCCAGCAGTCCTCACGATAGTGCCGGTATGGTTGCTCACCTTGCTATTCCGAGAGCGACAACTACTGAGATTTGGCACACCCACCTCCGGCAAAGTTACGAGCTGTTATAAGGGCAAAAACAGCTATTTGCTCCGTTACCTATTCCAGACAGATGATGGAACAACCAGGACGGGAAGAGGCTCGTCTCCCGATTTCATCGAAACCGGCACAACGATATGCGTGTTGTACTTTCCAGAGAATCCCCGGCGCAGCATTTCATATCCCGCCCCCAACTTTTATCCAGCCTCGTTGGCACCCAGGGGAACTGATATCCAAAGTCTCTTCCATACGCCAATCCCATCGATTGATGCAGATAGCAACTCAAAGACGCGATGACACAAACTCGCTGGAACGCAACTTATCGTTGGGCGGTACCCCATATCTCGAAGAGATGTCGGTTCACACTCAAACTTCACACTCACACTAGTCTCCCACCCGCACGATAAAATTCCCCCGTGATGAAGAAGCTTGTTGCCCTCTTGCTGACCCTTGGCTCTCTCTCCGCTTTCGCCGCGCAAAACGACGCCGTCTCCCACGTCAGCCCGCTCATCGGCACCCACAAGAGCGCCATCGGCTATGGCGGCACCATGCCTTTCGTCACCCCTCCCTTCGGCATGACCAACTGGACCCCGCAAACCCGCCAGAACAAGATCAGCATCGTCTCCTACAACTACGACGACCCAACCATCTCCGGCTTCATCGGCACCCATCAACCAGCCATCTGGATGGGCGACTACGGCTACGTCACCGTCATACCCCAGGTCGGCGCACTACGCACCAAACCCCTCGACCGCAGAATGGCCTTCAGCCACAGCACCGAAACCGCCCGCCCCGACTACTACGGCGTCACCCTCGATTCTGGCCCAGGCAGTAACGGACAAGCCGGCAAAATCCACGCCGAACTCACCGCCACCGAGCGCTGCTCCATCTTCCGCTTCACCTTCCCCAAAACCGGACAGGCCCGCATCCTCATCGAAGCCTCACGCCCCGGCATTCAGGGCAGCGCCTCCGTCAATCCAGCCACCCACGAGATCACCGGCTACAACCCCCATCGCATGGACGCCCACCTCGGCCCATTCGCCCTGCCCAACTTCAAGGGCTACTTCGTCGTCCAGTTCCAGCAGGCCTCCACCGCCATGCAAACCTACGGCCTCGACGATCCCAAAGCCACCACCAGCCGCGGTGCCTACGCCGAATTCAAGCCCGGCCAAATCATTCTCGTTCGCGTCGGCACATCCTTCCTCAGCATCGACCAGGCTCGCGAAAATCTCCGCCGCGAAATCCCCGCGTGGAACTTTGACACCGTCCAGCAAAACCTCCGCTCCACCTGGAACCAGAAGCTCTCCCGCCTCCAGCTCTCCGGCGCATCCAACGCGGACAAATCCCTGCTCTACACCGCCATCTATCACACCCTGCTTTATCCACGTGTCTTCTCCGAATACGGCCATTACTACAGCGCCTTCGACGATAAAATCCACGCGGGCTCCAGCTACACCGCCTACTCCATCTGGGACACCTTCCGCGCCGAAAACAGCATGCTCACCCTTCTCGCTCCCGAGCGCGTCGACGGCATGATCACCGCCTTGCTGCAAAACTTCAAAGAGGGCGGCTGGATGCCCAAGTGGCCCAATCCCAGTTACACCAACATCATGATCGCCACCCACGCCGACTCGCTCGTCGCCGAAGCCATCCGCAAAGGCTTCCACGGCTTCGACCGCAACCTCGCCTGGCAAGCCGTCTACAAAGACGCCATGACCCCGCCCGACGGAGACACCACCCGCCGCTGGCTCGACCGCGAAGAGCACACCCCCTACGAAGCCCGCGCCGGACTGACCTACTACAAACAGCTCGGCTACATCCCCACCGACAAAACCGACGAAGCCGCTTCCAGCACCCTCGAAGACAGCTACGACGACTGGTGCGTCGCCCAGATCGCCAAAGCTCTCGGCCGCGAACAAGACTATAAGTTTTTCCTCAAGCGCTCACTCAACGACCGCAACCTCTTTAACCCCGCCCTCGGCCTGATGAACGGCAAAACCTCCGACGGCAAATGGGCCCCCATCGGCGGCGGACGCGATGACAACAACAATCGCTCTGCCTCCGGCTGGACCGAAGGCGACGCCTGGGTCTACACCTGGTCCCCACTCCACGATCAGGCCGGCCTGCTTGAGTTAATGGGCGGCGCAGAGAAATACGACGCTAAACTCGACCAGCACTTCGCCGGCGGACACAACGTCCACAACAACGAGCCCAGCCACCACTACGGCTATCTCTACGACTTCGGCGGCGAGCCCTGGAAGACCCAGGCCAAAGTCCGTGAAATCGCGAATAAGGAATACGACGCCACCCCCGGCGGCCTCGACGGCGACGACGACTGCGGCCAGATGTCCGCATGGCTCCTCTTCACCGCCATGGGTTTCTATCCCGTCAACCCCGCCAGCGGCGACTACATGATCGGCAGCCCCATGCTCCAGCACCTCGCGCTGACATTAGCCAACGGCAAAACCTTCCGCATCGAAGCCGATAACAACTCAGCGACGAACGTCTACATCCAGTCCGCCACCCTAAACGGCAAGCCCCTAACCATCCCCGTCCTAACCTGGGAACAGATCCAGTCCGGCGGCACATTGCACTTCACCATGGGCCCCAACCCCTCAAAATGGGCCAGCGAATACCGCCCCAAACTAATCACCACCAACTAAAGCCCACCGCTACTTGTCATCCTGAGGAGCAAAGCGACGAAGGATCTGCTTTTGCTCATCCTCCCACCAATCGGGGTGCCCCCGGTCTCGATTCTGAGACCGGGGAACCACCAAGGCCGCGGTCGCCACAGCCCAGCTTTTGCTTTTGTAGTTGCGCTTGCTCTTCTATCTGTCATTCCCGAAGAGAATCTGCTTCTCCCGATCAGGCTTCCACAGCACATATGCGCCAAAGGCGCATCTCATACCAGCCCAGGGCAAAGCTGGCCTGACGAAGTCAGGCGCGACGCCCTGGGTTACAGTATTCAAACACCACACGCGGACTGAAGGTCCGCCTCATCCCGCCCAGAACCCTCTATGCCATCGTCGCTGTACCCTGCCTCACGACGCTGTTTCGATCGTAAGCCCTACCCGCAGCCCTTGCTTTGTAGCGATACCCCACGCCATATGCGGCGTGTTGTGAGCAAAGCCGAACCGGCCGTCTGGGCCGAGAAGGATGATGCCTCCATGACCGCCGAGGCGATTGAAGAGATAATCGATCGCTTCGCGCGCAGCAACTGCCGGAGCCACTTGCTGGGCCACGCGGTCACAAGCCCACTTGCCCAGCACGAGCTTCATGATCGGCTCTCCCCATCCGGTCAGTGAGACGGCCGCGGACGCGTTATCCGCGTAACAGCCGCAGCCGATGAGCGAGCTGTCGCCCACGCGGCCCGGCGTCTTGTTCAGAGTGCCGCCCGTGGAGGTGCCCGCTGCAAGCTTGCCATACTGATCCAGCGCCACAGCGCCCACAGTGTCATGAGACAAGGAACCAGACTGCGCGCCCGCAGGGGTCTCGGGGCTTTTGTCATCCTGAGCCAGAGGACCGCTGAAGGTGATATCGGCGAGACCGGCGGCCAGACGAGCCTGTGCCTCTTTGAGCCGCTCGCGCTCGCGGTCGAGCACGAGCTCTTCGTTGTCGATGAGGCGCATGCCGTGGCTTGCGGCGAAGACCTCCGCTCCTGCGCCTACGAAGTAGACATGGGGACTCTTATCCAGCACCAGACGGGCTGCCTGTATGGGATTGCGGATGTGCTCGACGCAGGCGACGCCGCCAGCGCGAAGCGTGGCCCCATCCATGAGCAGTGCATCCAGCTGCACGCGGCCATCGGAGGTGAGAAAGCTGCCACGGCCCGCGTCGAATGTCGGATCGTCTTCAAGAACGGTGACGGCGGCTTCGACAGCATCGGTAGCCGTGCCGCCCCAGTTGAGAATCGCATAGCCGGTTTCGAGTGCGCGCCTGACACCGCGCTCGTGATCTTCGGCCATTTCCGTAGGGATGGCCCAAGCTCCCCCATGAACCAGCAGCGTGGGTTTGGCGCGGGCAAACATAGTCGTCGAACCAAGGTCAGAAAAATCGTTCTCTTCGAAAGGTGATTCGCTTTCCCGCTTCGTGTCATGCCCTGCTGAAGCATCTATGCCAAGCGCAGGTGAGCAGTCCCCTCGAAGAAAGCGAAAGGATACTCCTTGTCGAATACGTTGTCGCCCTACCTTGGTACGAAAGCTCACAAAAATCTCCGGGGAAACCGATCCGTCAACGGCAATGCAAGGATACAAGGGCCTGGATGAATCCACGAACGCGGCCTGTATCACAAGGTGAAGTTGTATCGCATAGATTGAACCCGAATTCTTTTCGGAATTGTTTCTTTTGATCACGAAGAAAAGCCCCGGAGACCGTCGAGTCTCCGGGGGCTTTGCCGGGGGAGGGCCGTTTGTTGGAAGGTTAGCTTGTGATCACCAGCAGCTCTGCGTTGACCAGTAGTTCCGTAAGCCTGTCGATGGCGTCAGGCAGCTTGTTGCAAACCGACCGCACGCTTATACCCACGAGGCTGGCTGTCTCTGCGTGTGTGTACTCCTGCAGAAGAATGCGGCTGATAAGTTTGCGGTCGAGTGGTGAGAGCCGGTTCAGGCACCGCTCCACATCGAGTACAAAAATCAATGCATCTTCAAAGGTGCGGATGCGGCGGCTTGAAACCCAGCCGCGCCCGACCGGATCGCCGAGGATATTGGGAGCGCGGCCCACCTGCATGGACGCATACAGGTAACGGCGCAGCAGGCTTTCCGTGTGCTTGCGATAGAAGGCCCAGGAAGTATGAGGCCCAGACGCTAGAGGCTTCGATGACTCGACCTCCGCAGGCTTCGATTGCGGCGCCGCGCCGCGTTGCAAATTCCCTGGCTGAGCCGATGCCTGCAGCGATGTAGTGAATGCAATCGGCCCAACCGGCCCAATGGGTCCGGAATGCCGTGCCGGCAGAAAAGGAAACTGCAGGGCCGCGCTCATTGAGCACCGCCTTTTGCCAAAGCGGCTGCCGGTTCCTGCTTACGGACGCTCGCATGACGCGAAGCAAGAGACCATATGCCAGCGACGGGCTTGCGTGGCGGCGTAGTCATGCTCCACGAGCCGGAAGAGGTAGCGCGATGATGGCGGCTCTGGCTGTTGAAGGCCGAAGCAGGGCTGTTGCTGGCGGTGGAATTCCGCGTCGTATCCTCGACCGCATGAACGGTCGGCAGGATGGCTTTTCTCGGTCGGCCACGGCGTTTTCTGCTCTGTGGCGCGGGAAATTCCTGGAAACGCCGGTCACACGAAACACAATAAACACCGGCCTCAAACTGAGAGCGGTACCACAAGCAACCGCATCCCTCGCAAACTTTCAAGTGCACGCGCAAATCCATGACTGATTCTCCGAAGTGCGTCTTCTCTCGCGTCCAGATCGGTAATTCGACCGGCGACTCCATCCGGTCGGATTGCCCACCGCGAGCAAATTTGCAACCAGCAAAGTCCGTGCCGGTTTCTTATGCCCGGCTGGGGGATGGACCTCGTTCGTTGCTGCCGTTTTGTCATGTCTGTGACGCACAGATCCTGGAAACTCAAATCCTGGATACCTTGCTTGCGAGAGAAAGACACGGAGCCCTCGACCTGTAATGACCAGCAGCACAACGTGCAATATGACTCCTGGTTCATGTAATCCACTACAGGCAATTTGAGTTCCAGATTTTTCCACCGCCAGTAATTTGAGAAAGTGAACTTAATCTACGTGTCGGGGTGTAATGCGTCAACGATGCGTACGTGGATCGTTGCGATTCCTTGCATGGGTGACGGCATAGGCTCACGGTATCCCCATTTCTGGCGATTCTGCGATTTCCCTGCGCAATGTTCCACTTAGCTTTCTTATTGCCGTCCGCGAACTTTCCACATGGACTTTGGTCAGTTGCACGAGCGAATTCGGCTGGAGGTCTTGCGCCGAATCAGCAAGGGCACGATGAGCGTGTCGCTTTTGGCACGCCAGACGGGGCTCGGGCAGCCTCATGTCTCAAACTTTCTCCGCCAGCACCGCCGGCTCTCGCTCGATGCGCTGGACTTGGTGCTCGATGCGCTGCGGATGCGAGTCGAAGATCTCTTCCCAAGACCGAGGGAGGCAAGTGCGCACAAAACGGACCGGCTTGAGACCGTGCCGGTGGTGCCCTCATACGTCGCCATGCACGACGCATATATACGCGCGAGCAGCTTGCAATGGGAGCTGAAGCTGGCCCGCGAACTGCTCGGGACAGGAGAAACGCGGTGCTCCAATTTTCGCAGGAGCTGGGATCGCTACGTCGCCGTGCAGGTCAATGCCGAGGAGGCGCGCGGGATGGCTCCCGTCGTGATGCCGGGCGCAATCGTGGTCCTGGACCGGCAGTATCTGGTCTTCGATCCCATACGCGAAGGCGAAGTAAATCTGTACGCTGTACGACGGATGGCGCAGCGGCGCGAGTCGCGGACGAGGGAGGCGCAGTTGTCGATCCGGCACGGTATGGCGCTGGGGGACGTTGCGGTCCTGCTCGGCCACGCGGGCAGCGCGGATGCGGAACTGATCCGGCTCGGCGAGGAGACAATCCTCGAAGAGCTGCTGGTCGGGCGCGTGGTAGCAGTCCTGCAAACAACCATCGAGCGGGAGTAGCAGGCGGTTGCTAAGGCCAAAGGCAGGTTTGGTAGCATCGGCTTTGGAGGATGGCATGGAAGCAATTGGAAATGGCGGTCTGGGCGCTCGGCGGAACGAAGACATCGCACTGGATCTGTTGAAGTTTGTGGCTGGATCGACCGGGTTTGGCCGGCCAACGACGCCTTCGGCTGGATTCAGCGGGACGGCTGCCCCGAAACTCGAGGAGCAGGTCAATCAGTTACTCGATCTCTACAGCCGCTGCCTGCACGTCGTCGATGGCAAGGAAGTGAAAGCATAGCGCCGGAAGACCATTCCGGAGCTGCATCGACGCTGCGCGTGGCCGTCGCCGGTACCGGCGCCTTCGGGCGCAATCATCTGCGCGTCTATCGCGAGCTGACGGATCAGGGCGTCACGCTGGCCGCTGCAATTGAGGCCGATGCCGCGCGCGCAGCCGAAGTCGAAGAGCAATACGGCATTCCAGTCTTTGCAAGCGTAGGCGCCGCGCTAAGCGCGGATCTGCATCTCGACGCGGCCTCGGTCGCAGTGCCCACAGTCCACCACGCAGCCGTCGCAAGTGAGCTGCTCAAAGCTGGCGTCGACTGCCTGGTCGAAAAGCCGATTGCCGGAACGCTGCCGGAAGCCGACGCGCTGATCGCCACAGCGGCGCACAACAAGCGCATACTGCAGGTCGGCCACTTGGAGCGCTTCAACCCCGCCGTAGTCGCCATGGAGCCGAAGCTGACGCGGCCCATGTTCTTCGAAACGCACCGCCTGAGCGTCTTCACGCCGCGCAGCCTCGACGTCGACGTCGTTCTCGACCTCATGATCCACGACCTCGACGTCGTTCTGGCATTTTCCAAATCGCATGTAAAAGAAGTGCGCGCCGTAGGCCTGCCCGTACTCTCCGAAAAGGTCGACATAGCCAACGTGCGCGTCGAGTTCGAGTCCGGCTGCGTCGCAAACTTCACAGCTTCACGCGTCTCGACAGAGCGCGTACGCAAGCTACGCTTCTTCGAGCCGCGCCAGTACGTGTCGATCGACTACGCGCGCCGCGATGTACTCGTGATCGCAGTCGATCCCGAGTTCTCAATCGAAAAGGCAATGGCTCTCGGCGCCGCCTCAGGCTTCCAGGACGGCCTGCCGGGCCTGTCATTCACTAAGCCGGAGATAGTACCCGGCGAGCCCCTGCGGCTCGAAATCGAGTCCTTCCTCCACGCCGTACGAACAAGACAAAAGCCCCGCGTAACCGGCGAGCAAGCCCGCGAAGCCCTCGCCCTCGCCCTCGAAATCCAGCGCGGCATGGCGGAGCATGCGAAGAGAGCGGGATTAGGAGACTTCTTTCGTTGACTCAAGATGAGGTTTTTCAAATAGCGAAGAATCTATGATCCACTCCGCAGAAGAGTTTGCATCACTCAGGTCTAGTAAGAATCCCGAGGAGTATTTACGCGCAGCTAGAGATGAAGCTCCTATCACCGTCTGGTTAGATGTCATTTCAAAATTTCCTGATATGCGAAAGTGGGTCGCGCATAACAGGACGATACCTCTGGATATTCTAGAGATTCTACAAAAGGATGCTGATCCTGAGGTGAGAGCTTGCGTCGCGACAAAGAACAAGCTTTCACTAGAACTCTTCTCTCTTTTGGCAGATGACCCATCTTATGAAGTTCGCGCTCGGCTTGTGCGTAATCGCAAGGTTCCCTCAGAGATTCTTCTCAAACTAGAACAAGATCCCGATCCAATGATTTCGCTTGTGGCACGGACACGTCGGACGGGCTCGTATTGCGACCAAAGCTAACTTCAAATCACTGTTCTCATTTCATCCAATCGCCGGGTGCCCCATATCTCGAAGAGATGTGGGACCAAATTCACGCCCCAGCGTGAACCGGAGGGAGCAGCAGCCTTCAGGCTGCTGAATTCAAGGCCAAACATAGAAGTGGCTTCAGCCACGGGCCTCGGAAACCAATCCTTCAACCCGAGTCCTCACGCAAACTCCAGAAGACCCTGCAGTGATGAGATAAAGATTGCAGCCCGATTGTTTCGTGCAATCAGAACAGAGCAGTAAAAGGCCTGTTTGCGGACAGGTTCGATGCCGTCGTGTCGCTACGATAAAGCTTTCGGTTGGAGAAATGAATGGCGCAGAAACTACCCGCAGCATTGCAGGAGATCGCCAACGACAAGCGCGTCCAGATGCGGCGCGGCGGCGAGCCGCGAGCGGACGGCAAATGCGTCGTCTACTGGATGCAGCACGCCCAGCGCGCACTCGACAACCCAGCTCTCGAAGCGGCCATCGCCTGCGGCAACGCACTGGGACTGCCCGTAATCGCCGCGTTCTTCGTCATCTCCAATTACCCGAATGCCAACTACCGCCATTACTACTTCCTGCAGCAAGGCCTGCACGATGTTGCCGAAGAGATGTCCGAGCGCGGCGTAGCATTCGCAGTGCGACGGCCAGGCGACGGCGATTCGCTCGAGGCCTTCCTCGAAGAAGTAAACGCAGCCATGCTCATCGGCGACGAAAACGTCTGCCGCGAGCCCGAGCGATGGCGCAAAGTGCTCGCAGGCAAGCTCAAAATTCCCTATCTCACCGTCGATGCCGACGTAGTTGTTCCCTCCGCCATCTTCGGCAAAACCTACGTTCTGCTCCATCACTTCCGGCCTCATCTCAAACGAGCGTTGCCCGAGTACCTGAAGCCAATAAAAAAAGTGAAGCCCGATTACGAGTGGAATAAAAAGCTCAAAAGCTATTCCCTGAAGAAAGACATCACAGAGGGCTTCAACAAACTCGACCGCACCGTCGCCCCCGCAGATACCTTCACCGGCGGAACAAAGGCCGCCCTCAAGCGCCTGCGCCGCTTCACCCATTCGCAGCTCGCAAATTACGACGAACAGCGCAATCATCCGGAGCTCGATGGCACCAGCCAGATGTCCCCGTATCTGCACTACGGACACATCTCCCCGCTAACGATCGCACTCGCCATCGAAGACGCCGTCACAGAAAACAAAGCAACGCGTGACGAGGCCGACAAATACCTCGACGAGCTGATCGGCTGGCGCGAGCTGTCGGTCCTCTTCTGCAAGCACAACCCCAACTACGACAACTGGGAGTGCGCCGAACCATGGGCGCGCAAAACGCTCATCGAGCACGCAGGAGACAAGCGTCCGTGGCTCTACACGCTGCAGCAGTTGGAGCGCGCGGAAACCCACGATGAGCTATGGAACGCCGCGCAGCGGCAGATGACGCGCGACGGATGGATGCACAACTACATGCGCATGTACTGGGCAAAAAAAATCCTCGAGTGGTCGCCCAACCCCGCAAAGGCCTTCGAATGGGCCGTCATGCTCAACGACAAATACGAGCTCGACGGTCGCGATCCCAACGGCTACTCAGGCATCGCATGGGCCATCGTCGGCAAGCATGACAGGCCATGGTTCGACCGCCCGGTCTTCGGCCTCATCCGCTACATGTCCGGCGAATCAACCGGAAAGAAGTTTGATTCGAAGCGATATACGGCGATGTATCCAGCAGATTAATTGGCGATACAGTTTTACCCTGTGCGAATAAGTTCCAGGCCTCATCCATGAGACCTGGAACTCCACTCTCAATTAGCCCTTGAGGCAGGTGCCGGGTGCCGGGTGCCCCGGTCTCGACTCTGAGACCGGGCAACCACCTCCGCTCGCACCACCACAGTCCAGCTCTTGCTTTTGTCTTTGTAGTTGCTTTTCTTGTCTGTCATTCCCCTCAGGGGAATCTGCTTCTCCCTGAAGAGGCGCCCACCACGCGTCAATGCGCCAAAGGCGCATCTCATACCAGCCCAGGGCAAAGCCAGCCTGACGAACGTCAGGCGCGACGCCCTGGGTTGAGATCCCCCAATAACCCATGCGGGCTGAAGGCCCGCCTCATACCCATATACCGTCTGGTGCTGCGTGAATGGAGCCCAGACCTCGAAAACGAGGCCCGGGCTCATCTCTCACTTACCCCTTCAGGCTAGCCATGTCGATCACAAAGCGGTACTTCACATCGCTCTTGAGCATGCGGTCGTAAGCTTCGTTGATCTTCTGAATCGGAATAATTTCGATATCGCTGACGATGTTGTGCTTGCCGCAGAAGTCGAGCATCTCCTGCGTCTCTGCAATACCGCCAATGGCCGACCCTGAGTAGCTGCGGCGTCCAAAGATGAGGTTAAAGGCCGCGACAGGCAGCGGCTTTTGCGGCGCGCCAACAGTGCACAGCGTACCATCCACCTTAAGCAGACTGAGATAAGCGTTCACATCATGCTCAGCCGAAACGCAATCGAGGATGAAGTCAAACGACCATGCATGCTTCGCCATCTCATCCGCATTCTTGCTGATCACCACTTCATCCGCGCCGAGGCGCTTGCCGTCTTCCACCTTGTTGGCCGAGGTCGTAAACAGCACAGTGTGCGCGCCGAGAGCATGAGAAAACTTCACACCCATGTGGCCAAGTCCACCGAGTCCAATAATGCCAACCTTCTTCCCCGGACCCGCCTTCCAGTGATGCAGCGGTGAATACGTCGTGATGCCCGCGCACAGCAGCGGCGCGGTCGCGGCCAGATCAAGATTCTCAGGCACATTCAGCACAAAGCGCTGATCGACGACGATCGAATCGGAATAACCGCCATAGGTGACCTTGCCCGTGTGCTTGTCCGGCGAGTTATAGGTGAGCGTCATGCCCTGAATGCAGAACATCTCCATGTCTGCCTTGCACAGAGGACAGACGCCGCAGGAGTCGACCATACAGCCAGTCGCCACCGTGTCGCCCACCTTGAACTTCTTCACCTCTGAGCCGACGGCAGTGACACGGCCAACGATCTCATGGCCGGGAACCAAGGGATAGGTCGTAGGCGCGAAGTCGTGCCATTCGTCGCGGGATTGATGCAGATCGGAGTGGCATACACCGCAGAAGAGGATTTCAAAGGCCACATCGTTTGGGCCCGGAGTGCGGCGCTCGAAATTCCATGGGCCGAGTGGAGTGGTGGCAGACTGAGCAGCAAAAGCTTTCGCTGGAGTAGACATACTGAAAATTCTCCTTGTGACAGGCTTTGCCCTCAGGTGTCGCGCAATGGCCGGGGAATTCCGGCGGGCATTCAGTCACGAATTACATCAGAACGCACGAGGGGCAAGTTGCGCCATATCTGAAATTGCCTGTTTCTTGCCTGATTCTCCAGATCCTTTCTTTGCCGATTCGTGCGATTCGTGGGCGAAGGCTATAATTCCACCGCCTGCCGATGACATGAATTTGCGGTAACAAGCAGTTGGCATCCAGATGACGGCCGCAACAAGATGGGTGTGCCATGCGGGTACGAAGGATTGCATGAAAGGAGTCTTTAATCATGGCGATTGACATGGATAAGCTGCATGAACTTCTGGGGAAAGCGGTTGTCGATTTCGGCGCGACGTTTCACGCTGCGCTCGCGCGGGTGGGAGACAAGCTCGGGTTGTACAAGGCGCTGGCAGCGGGCGGACCGCAGACCGCCGCGGAGCTGGCGGAACGCACAGGCACCAAAGAACGGTATGTCCGGGAATGGCTGTGCAACCAGGCGGCCGGCGGATATGTGACCTATGACAGCGCGGCAGAGAAGTTCTATCTAAGTGAAGAACAGGCATTCACGCTTGCGAACGAAGATAGTCCCGCATTTCTGCCGGGGATGTTCCAGGTGGCGCTGGCGGCGGTGAAGGCAGAAGAGCAGATCACGGAACGGTTCAAGACAGGCGAAGGGTTGGGGTGGCACGAGCATCATCCGGAATTGTTCATTGGCACGGAGCGATTCTTCCGTCCTGGCTATGCAGCAAATCTGATCAGTTCGTGGATTCCGGCGCTTGAAGGCGTCGAGGAGAAGCTGCAGCAGGGAGCCACTGTGGCGGACGTCGGTTGCGGCCTGGGAGCATCGACGATTCTGATGGCAAAGTCGTATCCGAAATCGAATTTCTTCGGATTTGACTACCACGACAAATCCATCGAAACAGCAAGGCAGCGCGCGAAAGATGCGGGTGTCGGAGACCGCATTGAATTCAAGATAGCCAAGGCAAAGGAGTATCCCGGCAACGACTACGACTTTGTGACCTTTTTCGATTGTCTCCACGACATGGGCGATCCCGCGGGCGCCGCGGCGCATGTCCGCAGCACGATGAAGAAAGATGGCACATGGATGATTGTCGAGCCATGCGCGGGAGACAAGCTGGAGGACAACCTGCATCCGATCGGACGCGCGTTTTATGGAGCGTCCACCTTGTTATGCACGCCGGCTTCATTGTCGCAGGAGGTCGGGCTGGCGCTGGGCGCACAGGCGGGAGAAAAACGATTGCGCCATGTGGTTGCCGAGGGTGGATTCACGCATTTCCGCAAAGCCGTGCAGACGCCGTTCAATCTGATTTTCGAAGCAAGACAATAAAACACCGCCGAGGCTCGCGGAGACGGCTGTGGCCGGTTGGTAGAAGCCGGCTACGGCCTTCCCGGCCGTGCGCCCATGATTCAGCATGAGAAATCGGAATGCAATAGGCTGGAATACATGGACGGACTGGAGAAACACCGGCGCAGAATGGCAGAGCTGTTGCGCCAGATGGCCACGCAGGACGGTATACGCGAGTCCCTGCTGGACGGGGTGAAATTGTTACGGGCAGGTTGCGCCACAAAGCGGATTCCGGTGATGTATGAGCCCTGCATCGTGATTGTGGCGCAGGGAAGAAAACGTGGTTATCTGGGCGATCAGCGGTTTGTCTATGACTCCAGGCACTATCTCACGCTCACCGTGCCGCTGCCCTTTGAGTGCTCGACCGAAATGGCCGAGGATGGGCCATTTCTCGGAATCGGCATTCGGATCGATCTGTCCGTCTTAAGCGAGCTGACCATGAAGCTCGGGACAGCAGGACGCAATGCCATGGGAACAGGTGAAAGCAGCGTCACGGCGACAGAGATCGACGAGGCGCTGAGTGACGCCGCCGTGCGGCTGCTCGAGTGCATACAGTCCCCCGTCGATGCGGCAGTCCTTGGACCGCAGATAGTGCGGGAGATTATCTATCGCGTGCTGCAAGGCCGGCGCGGCGGCGCACTGCACGCGCTGCTGGAGATGAATGGCACTAAGCTGCAGATGCACCGCATTCTGCACAAGATGCATTCGGAGTACACCCGTCGGTTCGAAGTGCCCGAGCTCGCCTCGGATGCAGGCATGAGCGTCTCGGCCCTGCATCACCACTTCAAAGAAGTCACAGGAAGCTCGCCGCTGCAATATCTGAAAACAGTGCGCCTGCACAAAGCGCGCATGCTCATGGTGCAGGAATCGCTGCCCGTGGCGCTCGCCGCCGATCGAGTCGGATACGAGAGCGCCTCCCAGTTCAGCCGCGAGTTCAAGCGCCTCTTCGGCTATTCACCAGTAGACGAAACCCAGCGCCTGCGAACTGCGTTTGGAGTCGTGACGAGCGATTTACGGGTGAGCTGAAGCGCCTCTCTACTGGTCGGATTTATGGACTTGGCACAGTGAACAGACTACCCTTTGGATATGCAGGTAACGCTAGAAATTCCGGAAGACTTTGCGCAAAAGCTTGTGGCGCAAGGACAGTATCCTTCGCGCGCGGCATTGGAGGCCGTTGCGCTTGAGGGATACCGCTCTGGAGTTTTATCCGCTTTCCAGGCGCGTTGCATGCTGGGATTTACGACACGGTATGAGTTCGATGGTTTTTTAAAGGCTCATAACGTGTGGGAGCATGCGTATGGTCTTGAAGATCTCGAACAGGACCGCGCGGACTTATCGACTTTCGAACCGCTCTCGCAAAGCTCGAAACAACAAACTTTCGCCTCTCAGCTTCGATGCGAAATGAGTTCCTGAAGAGAAATCCGTAGTCGATAGACTTCCGGTGGCCATGCCGGCGCATACGAAATCGGCGATTGACATCAGCCCATTCAGTTGATATCAACATAAAGTCCGGTCAGGCAGCTTCCAGAAGCTGCCCGAATAAGCTTGTCACAAATTTCTTCCCCTTATATGACGGCGGAGCTATAACGGCAAAGCAACGCTTCGGAGCGAAACGTTGGAGCCAAACATTGGAGATTGACATGGGCTTTCTGCGGGATCTTAAGATTGCGGTTCGTTCGCTGGCGCGCGTGCCGGCAGTGTGGGTAACGGTAGCGCTGACGCTCGCATTGGGCATCGGCGCCAATGCAGCCATCTTCAGCGTAGTGCGTGGAGTGCTGCTGAAGCCGCTCGCAAATCGCGATGAGGACCGTCTGCTCTACGTACGTCAGAGCGCCCCCGGACTGCACGAGGCAAATACAGACTTTTCGATACCCGAGATTGCCGACCTCAGCAAAGGGCTGAAGACCATCTCGCAGGTAGGCACTTTTTCCGAGATCGATTTCACCATCGTTGGCTTGGGAACCCCGCGCGAAGTACCTGCCGGCGTCGTCGATGGAAACTACTTCCAGGTAATGGGATTGCGGCCGGTTCTGGGACGCCTGCTCGGTCCCGGAGATGATGGCCCGAACGCACAGGGCGCGGTCGTGCTGACATACAAGTTCTGGAAGACCTCGCTGCATTCAGACCCGAATGTTCTGGGCAAAGTAGTGCGCCTTGAGAGCACCATGGGCGCCCGGAACGCGACAATTGTCGGCGTCCTGGAGCCTTCGGTTCCCTATCCCGTCGCAACCGAAATCATCGCCAACGTCGTGACCAGCCCGCATCACCTCTCGGCAACAATGGTGCAGGGACGCGAGCACCGCATGACCGAGATATTCGCCCGGCTCGCGCCGAATGCAACGCTGGAGCAGGCACGCGCAGAGCTGACCGCAACAGACGAAGCCATGATGAAGTCGTATCCGGAGATTTACAAGCCGGATTATCACTACACGATCGCTGTCACGCGCATGCATGACCAGATCAACTCCCGCGCCAACATGATTCTCTGGGTGCTGTTCGCTGCTTCGGGGCTGCTGTTCGTAATCGCCTGCTCCAACGTGGCAAATCTCGTGCTCGCGCGCACAGTACGCCGCGAGGCCGAGCTGGCAGTACGTTCAGCGCTGGGCGCAACAACCGCTGCGCTGCGCCGGTCGCTGCTCGCCGAGAGCCTCGTGCTCTGCGTAAGCGGAGTAGCCGCTGCCCTCTTGCTCGCGTGGCCCATGGTCAGGGTGCTGGGCAAGTATGCCGCGCGGTTCTCCGTGCGCGCCGACGGCCTCACACTCGATGCAAGCCTCGTATGGTTTGGCGTCGCGCTGGCTCTGGCGGCTGCATTTTTCCTGGCCTACATTCCGCGGCTGCCCGCACAAGACGCACTGCGCAGCGCGGGACTCGCCGCGGTCGGCGGCAAAGTGACCAGCGGCAGCAACCGCAAGCTGCGCACCTTCGCGGTAGCGCAGATTACAGCCTCGTTCCTCTTGCTCGCCGGTGCAGCAGTTCTGCTGCGCACCCTCTACGAGCTGGAGCAGGTGCAACCCCCGTTCGACACGGCAAAGGTACTCGCAGTCAATCTGCCCGTCCTCTCCTATGGCAAGACCCCCGAGCAGGTGCAGCAGTTCTATCGCGACGTCAAACAGCGCGTCGGCGATCTGCCCGGAGTTGAAAATGTAGCAACCGGCTTCAGCGTTCCGTGGCGCGATGGGCAGGCACTCAACATTCAGTTCGCCTTTGCCGTCGATGGAGCGAAACAGCTCAACGGTAAAGCGGACTGGCGAGCGAATTTCCGCTCCGTATCGCCAAACTTCTTCGGCACGCTCGGCATGCCCCTCATCGAGGGCCGCGACTTCCGCGACTCCGACCGCGACGGCACAGAAAAAGTTGTCATCATCAACCAGAGCCTCGCAAAGACCCTGTTTCCAGGGCAGGAAGCACTCAACCGCGAGCTCAGATGGACCGATGGCGTAATGAAGTTCATCGGCATCGGCTATGAGCCGCGCAGAATCGTCGGCATCGTACCCGACCTCGACGACGAAAACATCATCCCTAACCCCGGCATGACCATCTATCAACCCTCCGATCAGGAGGGATGGAGCGGTCGGCTGTTCGTCCGCACCAAGGCCGATCCCTACACCATGGTGCCGCAGATCACCCAGACCATTCACTCGATGAATCAGGACCAGCCCATCGAGCGCGCCAGCACCCTCGGAGATATTCGCGCCGAAGTACTCACGCCTGACAAGCTCAATGCTGTAGTCTTCGGCGGATTCGCCGCCGTCGCGCTGCTCATCTCCGTCGTCGGCGTCGCCGGCGTGCTCGCCTTCTCCGTAAGCAGCCGCACGCGCGAGTTCGGCATACGCATGGCCATGGGCGCGCAGCCAAAAGACATTCTTACCAATGTCCTAAGCGAGGGCATAACCATGGCAACCATCGGAGTAGCCGTCGGCGTAGTGACCGGCTTCGCGGCAGCCCAGATCGTAGCGCGCTACGTAGCAGGAATTCAGCAGCCCGGATGGCTCGCCTTCGTTGTCTCCGCACTCGTGATTCTAAGCAGCGCCGTAATCGCCGCCGCAGTCCCCGCAATACGCGCAGCACGAGTCAACGCCGTAGAAGCACTCAGAGCCGAATAGCAACTACAGCAAAAGTTCATCATCCACTAATGCTTGTCACCCGCAAACGTTTGTCATCCTGAGCGCAGCGAAGGATTTGCTTTTGTCTTTGCGGTTGCACTTGCTCTTCCGTCTGTCATCCCCGAAGGGGATCTGCTTCTCCCGATCCCTCACAGCACACATGCGCCAAAGGCGCATCTCATACCAGCCCAGGGCAAAGCCAGCCTGACAAAGTCAGACGCGACGCCCTGGGTTGAGATCCCCCATCAACCAAAGCGGGCTGAAGGCCCGCCTCATCCCTCTTCGGTCAGATTCCCAAGACAGGTCTCCAGCACCTTAATAACCGCCGCCAGCTTCTGCGGAGGAATATCCTGCCACAGCTTCGACTCAATGCTGCGCAAAACCCGATCCGCCGTCTTCAAAATCTTTTCCCCCTCGGGAGTCAGCGTGGCCGTAAGGATGCGGTCATTAACCTGATCCTTCTCACGAACAATCCACCCAGCCTCTTCCGCCCGCTGAATCAGCGCCTGCGCGGACTGCGGCGTAATTTCACATAAACGAGAGAGCTGAGCACCCGAGCTGCCCGGCGCATGACGAATCGTCCCCAGCAGCCGCACCTGCGCCGTAGTCACTCCATAAGGCTGCAGCCGCTCATTCATCCGCGCGCGAAACTCCGTCATGATGCGCTTCATGAGCTTTGTGACCCTGCGCTCGTCCTCGTCCAACTCGTTTTCGAATTCACCGGCCGTTCGTTTCGTCATTATCAGTCTCCTGATATAGTATCAGGAGACTGATATGCCTGAACACGTTTCCGCCTTTGCCAACTGGAAACCGAAGCATAATCCCTGGGCCGTTGCCCTGACGGTGACGCTCGCCACGTTTATGGAGGTGCTCGACACCTCCATCGCCAACGTAGCCCTCCCGCATATCGCCGGCTCCGTCGGCGCCAGCGAAGACGAAGCCACATGGGTGCTCACCAGCTACCTCGTCGCCAGCGCAGTCATCCTGCCCATCTCCGGATGGCTCGCCACGCGCTTCGGCCGTAAGCGGTTTTACATGGCCTGCGTCATGATGTTCACCTTCTGCTCCCTGCTGTGCGGCCTCGCGCCCACGCTGCCCATCCTGATTCTCGCGCGCGTACTCCAGGGGCTGGGCGGCGGCGGCCTCGCGCCAAGTGAACAGGCCATTCTCGCCGACACCTTCCCCACCGAAAAGCGCGGCCAGGCCTTTGCCGTCTATGGCATGGCAGTCGTCTTCGCCCCCGCCATCGGGCCTACGCTCGGCGGATGGATCACCGACAACTTCAACTGGCACTGGATCTTCTTCATCAACCTGCCCGTAGGCCTGCTCTCCCTATGGCTGTCAAATCGAATGGTCGAAGATCCGCCGCACCTCATCGAGCAGCGCAAGGCCTCAAAAGGCTTAAAGGTCGATTTCGCCGGACTCGGCCTCGTCGGCATCGGCGTCGGCCTGCTTGAATACACACTCGACAAAGGCCAGGAAAAAGACTGGTTCAGCGACATCGGCATCCGCACCACATTTGCCACAGCCATCGTGCTGATCATCCTGTTTGTCTGGTGGGAGTGGCGTCATCCCGACCCAATCGTCGATATCCGTCTCCTGAAAAACCGCAACTTCGGCACAGCAGTATTTCTGCAGTTGATCCTCGGCATGGTCCTCTTCGGATCGACCGTGCTCATTCCGCAATATCTCCAAACGCTGCTCGGATACACAGCGCAGCAGGCGGGCATGGTCCTCTCGCCCGCAGGCTTTGTGCTCATGTTCATGATGATGGTCGCAGGGCGCATCGTGGGCAAGGTAGACGCGCGAGCACTCGCGGCCTTTGGCTACTTCTGTACGGCGATTGGCGTGTTTAACCTCACCCGGCTTGACCTGCTGACCTCCTTCGGCGCGGCAACCGAGTGGCGCATGCTGCAGGTTATGGCGTTGCCCTTCATCTTCATCCCTATCAGCACGCTCAACTACGTAGGCGTGCCGCTCGAAAAGAACAACCAGATCTCGAGCCTCTCAAACTTCGCACGCAACATCGGCGGCAGCGCCGGCACAGCGCTGCTCACCACATTCATCGCCCGCACCTCACAGACACACCAGCAGTCACTCGGCGCGCATGCGGTACAAGGCAGCGTGGCGTACATGGGATACATCGATCGCATCACCCAGCTATTAGTGATGCGCGGCCTCTCTGTCGCGCAGGCAGGACAAGCGGCAGTAGGTGAGGCCTATCGCGAGCTGCAACTACAGTCAACGATGCTCAGCTACAAAAACGCCTTCGTCGTCCTAGCAGCAGCCTTGTTCTTCCTCGCCCCACTACCCTTCATCATGCGCAAACCCCAGCCAAGAGAACTCCCCTCACCAGAAGCAGCCGGCCACTAAAGCATTTCTAAATCAGCGCAGACGTAGCCCAAAGATGCGCAGGGTGCCCCCGGTCTCGATTCTGAGACCGGGGAACCACTACCGCTGGCGTCACTACAGTCCAGCACTTGGTTTGTTGTTGCCCTTGCTTTTCTATCTGTCATCCCCGAAGGGGATCTGCTTTTTCTTTTGTTCTTGTTATTGCTTTTGTAGTTGCTGTTGTCTTTGTAGTTGCGGTTGCCTTTCTGTCTGTCATCCCCGAAGGGGATCTGCTTCTCCCCAAAACAACATCAAACTCCACAACCGCGCATCAGCCAATGCGCCAAAAGGCGCATCTCATACCAGCCCAGGGCAAAATAGCCCAGACGAATCGCAAGATTCGGCTGGCATGACGCCCTGGGTTAGCATCCCAAAAATCCCAAGCGGGCTGAAGGGCCGCCTCATCCCACTGCCCACTCAAGAATTTTCACCGGAAAACGCAGGCGTTCACAACCCAGATTCATGTGCAGCACGAACCCAAAGAAGCGAGCAGCACTCAAACCCCTCAGAAAGAAGAAGACCGGCCGCACAGAAAGCAAAAAGGTAGGCCGGGGATTCATCCCCGGCATCAACCCACGCCATCAACGAGGGGCTTCAGCCCCCGAGGCGAGCATCTCAATCGTCTCAGTAGCCTCGGAAGTTGGATGCCCCAGGTCTCGATTTTGAGACCTGGGAACCGCCACCTTCCGCACCACCGCCAACCCAGGAATCAAATTCGCGCAAAGCGCGAACCAGAGAGAGGCAGGAGTTTCAACCTCCGCATAAACTCACCACCAATCCCCGCCAACCGATGGCCTGAGGCCAAGCGCCAAAGGCGTGTACAATCCCAGCCCAGGACAAAGTGCATTCGTGAGCGCCAGAGTTCGACGAATCGCGGCACCCTAGGTGCGCAATCCCTCAAGAAGCCTGACCTAGCATAAAATTTCCACCCCTGGCTCGCCTGGCGTGATTAGCGCACGAAGGATATCTGTGGCGTAATTTCGAAGTTCGGCTTTCGTTTGGCCAATATATTCCGCAGTCGCCTTTTGATCATCGAGTAATCCAGCATCCTGTATAGCCGCTGAATAATTCGCTCGTATCCAAAGCAGTTCAAAGTCGCGCGTGTAGTCCAAAGGATCAAGCTCTTCCGCGAGAATCCTGCGTGCCAGTTGCCGGGCCAAGCGAATACATGCCTCCTCGTACGAAATCCTCTTTAGGCCCGCTTCTATCATGAACCGCGGCAATATCTGATCCGTTTCCCACCCCGACGGTCGTATCAGAGCTGCCATCCGAAGAATGTTCGCGCCATCCAGCCCGGCCTCCAGAGCATCGCACGCAAGCTCCGGCATCTCCTCCGCACCAATCATCCCCAGCGCAAGCTTTGCTTCAACAATTCGCGGATCGAAGGACATGCGTCAAGCATAAGTACAACTCAACCGAGCGTCCACTCCGATAACCGCTGTCACCTTTTCTTATCTGCGGGGAGTCTCGATTCTGAGACCTGGGAACCACCAAAGCCCGCACCACCACAGAGAAAAAAGCGCGGACCGGAGAAAACAGCGGCTTCAGCCCAGGGCCTTGCACACCCACACTATCGCGAAGCGATCATCTCCAGCAGCGAATCAAAATCCTCCAGCCGCCCATACTCGATAATCACCCTCCCGCGCCCGTTCCTGTCCTCGATCTTCACCCGCAGCCCCAGCGCCCGCTGCAAACGCTCCTGCGCCTCCCGCACATTCGGATCGATCACCGGCTGCTTGATAATCTCGTCCGGCCTCGCAGGCCGCTCCGGAAACAACATATTCTGCACCATCGTCTCCGTCTGGCGAACATTAAGCGAAAGTTGTAATATTTGTTTTGCAGCCCGCTCAACATCCTCTCCGTGCTCCAGCGCCAACAAAACCTTCGCGTGACTAAAGCTCAGGATTCCCGACGAAACCTTGTCCTGCACCGATTCCGGCAATTTCAGCAGGCGAAGAAAATTTGAGACCGTTCCCCGATCCTTGCCCGTCCGATGCGCCATCTGCTCCTGCGTCATTCCAAACTCGCGCCCCAGGCGTTCAAACGCCCGCGCCTGTTCTATGGGATTCAGGTCCGCACGCTGCAGGTTTTCGATGATCGTAATCTCCATCGCCTGCTCATCCGAAACCTGCCGCAAGATCGCCGGAATCGTAGCCTTACCCGCACGCTGCGAAGCCAGCCATCGCCGCTCACCGGCAATCAACTGGTACTTCCCACCCGGCATCGTCCTCACCAGGATCGGCTGGATCACTCCATTCACCGCCACCGATTCGGCCAGCTCCGCCAGCAGCTTCTCGTCAAAATGCGTCCGCGTCTGGTAGGGATTCCGCTCAATTTCCCCAATAGGGATCTCCAGCGGCTTCCCCGTCTCTGCCTCCGCCTTCAAACCAGTAACCGCTCCCGCCGCCGGCGCAACCCGCGGCAGCAACGAATCCAATCCCTTACCTAACGCCCGACGCTTCGCATCCACCGAACTCACCACATCACCCTCGGAGCCGGGCCACCAAACCGGCCACCGCTCCGCCTTTCACCCTTAAATCTCAAGCTTCAAAATCCAAAATCCTGCCTAACTCTAAATGGGGGTGCCCCATCCTTTCGGCGTTCTATGCCAAAAGGGTGGGAAACAGCCTAAGCTCGCACACCCACGCCGTAAAACCCTCTTCGCGCGAAAGCGCGAATCGTTCTTGCCGTTCCGTCGCTTTTGAGTTGCCCTTGCTTTTCTGTCTGTCATCCCCGAAGGAGATCTGCTTTCTTCTAATTCATCCAAAATCCGCTTCCAACTTGCCTGCAATTACCCCAAAATCCGCTAAACTAACCCCGGACCGGCTCTATCCTCCCGATCCCACCAACCAAATTGCTCCACGTGGAGCAATTTCCCCCTGTCCCAAATCCTCATTTTGCTCCACGTGGAACATTCTCCCAAGGGCAGCCTCACCAAATTTGCTCCACGTGGAACATTTTCGGGTCAATCCAACATCAGCCCCGCCATCAATTGCTCCACGTGGAGCAATTTGCCTCTGACCATCATCCATAAGGCCAGAAACGCACCGTCTTCGACGTTTTTCCGGCAGCTGCCGCTTCGGCTGCAGCCGCCTTGCGCGCCTCCGCCTTCGGATTCGGAATATTATTCCGTTCCATATATTCAGCCGCCAGCTCAAAATACGCTTCGGTCCCACGCGACCGCGGATCGTACAGTGCCACAGGCTTCCCGTGGCTCGGCGCCTCCGCCAGCCGGATATTACGCGGAATTACCGTCTTGAACAGCCGTTCTTTGAAAAACTCCCGCAGCGTCTCCGTCACCTGCTGGGCCAGGTTGGTGCGGTCGTCATACATCGTCAGCAACACACCCTCAATCGTGAGCCGCGGATTGAAGCTGGCTCGAACACGCTCCAGGGTCGACACTAGTTCGGAAATGCCTTCGAGTGCAAAGTATTCGGCCTGCATGGGCACAATCAGGCTGTCGGCTGCGGAGAGCGAATTTAAGGTCAGCAGATCCAATGCCGGCGGACAGTCGAGCACGATCAGGTCATACTCTCCCTGCAATGGCTCCAGTACTTTGTGAAGACGCAGTGCGCGATCTTCCGCGTTGGCCAGTTCAATGTTGGCGCCGGTCAGATTCTTGCTGCCCGGCAGCAGCGTAAGATTTTCGACCTGCGTGGGCAGCAGCACTTCTTTGGCAGTGGCGTCGCCGGTGAGCACGTCATATATAGAGTGCCGCTCATCGTCGCGCGGAAAGCCGATGCCACTGGTGGCATTGGCCTGCGGATCGCAATCGACGAGCAGGATTTTCAATCCGTTGAGAGCGAGGCACGAGGCGAGATTGATGGCGGTGGTGGTTTTACCGACGCCACCTTTTTGATTGACGATTCCGAGGATTTTACCCATGGGAATCCAGAGTATCCGGTTGGATTGAGGGGTTGACATTGGATGGATTTGCGAATTTTGTGGAGAACTTTCTGTAACTAACGGCGGACCGGTTGTAAGTAATGGAAATGATGTGAGTTGCAGGGCATGCTGGAACGCACAGGAACGCAGGCCGGGCTGTGGACGGCGGTGGAAATGTCGGTTGCTTGTGACGCAGAAAAGATGCAACGGCAGGGAAATGTTCCATGGGGAACATTTTTGGCAAACAGGGAAGGGTGGAAGGAAACGGAACGGATTGCTCCACGTGGAGCAATCCAGGTAGGGGTGATGTTCCATGTGAAGCAATTGCGTAGAGATGCGAAAGGTGAAATTGCTCTACGTGGAGCAATTCCGGAGTTGGGTTTTGGATGTTGGAGTGTTCCACGTGGAGCAATTTGTGGCCTGGCTGAACGAGGTACGATGGCTAGTGCATTGCTCTACGTAGAGCAATGCACGGCGAACGGCAATAAACTGCATTGAATGGGGAAAATATTGGGTTAAACGGTAAATACGCTTTCTTTAATTAAATGTGGAGCAATCAGGAAGAGGGGAGAAGTTGACCCTGGAGGAGGATTCGGTCAGTGCCGGGTGGGAGCGAATGGTGGGGCTGCCAGGTGAAGCGGAGGGATTTGGGCTGAGTGGATTGTGCAGCCAGCAACTCGATAGTGGCGGCGTCGGAGCGGGTGGTGAGGATGGCTAACCAACCGGAAGGGGCGAGGAGCTGGATGGCTGCTGAGATGGCCTGTTGCATGTTGTCGACGGCGCGGAGGGTGATGCAGGCGAATTTTGTGGGGAGGGTTTCGGCGCGGGCGGCGTGGATGGTGACGTTGGGAAGTGCGAGGGTGCGGACGGCTTCGCGGAGGAAGGCGGCTTTTTTGTGCTGCGACTCGGCGAGGGTGACAGGCAGCTCTGGGTGAAGGATGGCGATGGGAAGTCCGGGAAAACCGGCGCCGGAACCGAAGTCGAGTAAATTGGAAACGTTTTCAGGAAGAAAATGGGCGGCGAGGATGGATTCGAGGAAGTGGCGGCTCAGAATGCCGTCCTCGTCGCGGATGGCGGTGAGGTTGGTGCGGGCGTTCCATTTCTGGAGGAGGGTCAGGTAGGCGGTGAATCTTGCGGATTGGTCTTCGGTGAGGGGTGGGGAGTTGGCCTCGGCGAGAAGTTGGTTGAGGCGGGCGACGGGAGCCATAAGGAGATTTTAGTGTGAGCCAGGGGTCAGAGATCAGGGGTCAGAGATCAATTTGGCCGCAGTGAATCGGCATCGGCCTGGTTCGCAGCAGAGAGATATTGGAGATTCGCCTTTGCGCGAAGGTGTTTTCTGATGTGTGGTGGTGCGGACGGTGGTGGTTCCCACCCTTTCGGCACGGAAAGCCGAAAGGATGGGGCACCCTGCCTCTTCAGGAAAAAGCAGATTCCCCTGAGGGGAATGACAGAAAGAAAGGCAAAAACGGTTTGTGTTTGCGCGCGAATGTGGACCCATATCTCTTCGGGAGATGGGGAACTCAGCGAGATGAAAATGAGGCGGGCCTTCAGCCCGCGTGGGTTGTCGGGAGGATGTTAACTCAGGCCTTCACGCGCACGGAACGCCTTTGGCTTTCCGTGCGGCTGTTACTGCCTGGGCTGGTATGAGATGCGCCTTTGGCGCATTGGCTGATGCGCGGTTGTGGAGTTTGATGTTGTTTGAGGGAGAAACAGATCCCCTTCGGGGATGACAGACAGAAAAGCAAGGGCAAATGCAAAGACAAAAGCAGATCCTTCGCTTCTCCACCCCACGGACGAAGACCTGTCCGCGGGGCCCCGGTTTGCTCAGGATGACAAATCTTGGTGGTGGTGCGCACGGTGGTGGTTCCCCGGTCTCAGAATCGAGAATGGGGGCATCCGCGGGTGTGAAGTGTGAAAAGCCAAGGTTGACGATGCATGCTCGTGAATGGCCTGTTCTCTCCTGAAGACGCAGAACTGCGACCAGATGATTGGGGCGTTGCGCGGGGGCTTTGTTCGGGTTAGGCTCGTTGTTATTTCTGAGTTACCGGAATCTGCGATTGCTGGCGGAGCTTGGAACGTATGGCGAGCCAGAGTGGGAAAAGACGTTGGAGTTTCGGTGCGGCGCTGATGCCTGCGGACCGGGCTGGGCAGAGGCGGCTTTTTGTCTTTGCCGGTTCGCTGGTGATGCTGGCGCTTGCTGCGTGGCTGGCGTGGAGGCAATCCGTTCCACCGCAATTTGAAGAGAGGCCGACGCCACTGAGCTGGCGGTGGTGGAGTATGCTCCTCGAAGAGCGCTCTGTGCTTCGACCTGCGGTTACCTCCAACAATTTGGCCGCAGTCACCTTTGTCACGCCGCGATTGGGTTGGGCGGTGGGCAAGAACGGCACGATCATTCACACCGAGGATGGAGGCGCGAGCTGGAAGTGGCAGGCCAGCGACGCTTCGAATGTTCTCAATTCGGTGACCTTTGTTACGCCGCGATTGGGTTGGGCGGTGGGTAGCATCGGTACGATTCTGCACACCGAGGACGGAGGAGCGAACTGGCAGGGGCAGGCCAGCAATACTTCTGACGAGCTCAATTCCGTGACCTTTGCCACGCCGCAGTTGGGGTGGGCAGTTGGAACCAATGGTACTATCCTGCACACCAAAGATGGGGGCGCGAACTGGGAAAGGCAAGCCAGCAATGCTTCGGACGATCTCCGTTCGGTGAAGTTTGCTACGCCGCAGTCGGGCTGGGCGGTGGGCAGCAACGGCGCGATTCTGCACACCGAGGACGGAGGCGCAAACTGGAAGAGGCAGACCAGCGGTGGTTCGAACTATCTCTACTCCGTAACCTTCATCACTCCGCAGTCAGGGTGGGCAGTAGGTAGCAGCGGCACGATTCTGCACACGGAAGATGGGGGTGCGAACTGGAAGAGGCAGACGAGCAATACTTCGGCCCATCTCACTTCCGTAACCTTCGCCACGCCACAGTCAGGGTGGGCGGCGGGCACGAACGGCACAATTCTGCACACGGAGGATGGAGGTGTGAGCTGGAACCAACAGATCAGCAGAACTCCGTACCTTCTCTCTTCGGTCAACTTTGCCACGCCACAGTTGGGATGGGCGGTGGGCGACGAAGGGATAATTCTTCACACCGAGGATAGGGGCGCGAGCTGGAAGAAGCAGGCTGATATTTCCTCAGACTCTCTTTATTCGGTGACCTTTGCTACGCCTCAGTCGGGGTGGGCGGTAAGTTTCAACGGCACGATCCTGCATACCGAGGATGGAGGCACGAGCTGGAAGAGGCAGGCCACCAATGATTCGGACGTTCTCAATTCAGTCACCTTTGCTACGCCTCAGTCGGGGTGGGCGGTGGGGTGGAACGGCACGATTCTACATACCGAGAACGGGGGCGTGAGCTGGACCAGGCAGGCCAGCTATACTTCGGCCGGTCTTGATTCCGTGGCCTTTGCAGGGACGCAGATGGGCTGGGCTGTGGGTCTGAACGGTACGATCTTGCATACCGAGGATGGGGGCGTCAACTGGAAGAGCCAGGCCAATGCTCCGAACAATTTCATTTCTGTGACCTTTGCCACTCCGCAGTCGGGGTCGGCAGTGGGTACCGGCGGCACAATCCTACATACCGAGGATGGGGGTGTGAGCTGGAAGAGGCAGATCAGCAATACTGCGAACATTTTCACTTCGGTCACCTTTGCCACTCCGCAGTCGGGCTGGGTGGTGGGTGACGAAGGGATGATTCTGCACACCGAGGATGGGGGTGTGAGCTGGAGGAGACAGGCAAGCCCTGATACCGAAAATCTTGATTGCGTAACATTTGTTACGCCTCGGTCAGGATGGGCTGTGGGAACCAATGGCACGATCCTACATACCGACGATGCGGGCGCGAGCTGGTCGAGACAAACAGGCCATACCAAGGAAGGTCTCCATTCCGTAGCTTTTGTAACGTCACAGTCGGGATGGGTTGTGGGATGGGGAGGCACGATCCTGCATACGGAGGATGGGGGGAAGCACTGGCGGTGGATGGGGTATCGGCGATGGCCGGCTCCGTGGTTTTATCTGGCGATGGCGATTTGCGCTGCAGGGATGGTCTATGGATGCTGGCCTGTGCCTCCTGCGGCGCTGGAGAGCATTGAGGAGATTGCCAACTCTGATCTGCCGATTACGACGCTCAAAGAGGACACGCTTAACTATGGCGTGCTGGTGAAGAGGTTAGCGCGGTTCATTCAGAATCCTAAAACGTCACCACCGCTTGTTCTCTCGTTGCAGGCTCCCTGGGGCATGGGCAAGAGCTCAATGATGCGGATGCTTGAGTCGGAACTGAAGGAGAAGCGCGCCGCGCTGACGGTTTGGTTTAATGCATGGCATCACCAGAAAGAAGATCAACTGCTTGCATGCCTGATGGAAGCGGTGCAGAAGCAGGCTGTGCCTGCGTGGTTCACGCCTGTGGGAATTTCGTTTCGCCTGGATCTGCTGCGTGTGCGGCTGTTTGGGAATCGGGACCGGCTGGCGCTTACGGTGCTTGCGCTGGGTGCTCTGGCGTCGTCTTCGCTGTGGCTGCCGATATTTCATGTTCCCCACTCGAATTGGGCGAACTGGGCCAGGGGCGGCGGAGCCGTGGTGCTGACGTGGCTGGTGCTGCAGCCGTTGCGAGCCTTTAAGACCGACCCTGAGAAGCTGATGGACAGAACAGGCGAGTGGGCGCGGCGGACGGTGAAGGATCTGTTGACGCTGCCGTCGCTGGTGGGCAAGACGGATGTGCGGGAGGAGTTTGCGGCCAATCTGAAAGATGTGGTGGAGGCGCTGGAGCCGCAGCGGCTGGTGATCTTTCTGGATGATCTGGATCGATGCCGTCCGGAGCAGGTGATTCAGATACTGGAGGCGATCAACTTTCTCAGTTCTGTGTCGAAGTGCTTCGTGTTTGTAGGCGCGGATTACGAGAAGGTGGAGGCGCTGGCAGCGCAGCAGTTTGAAGCGATCGCGGTGCAGGAGTTTGAGAACCGGGAGAAGTTCAAGAACAGGAGGCAGGCGGGGGGACCAAATGAAGTGGACCCGGTGCAACTGCGCGTGGATTATGCGCGGTTATACATGCGGAAGATTATCAACCTGCGGCTGAATCTGAAACGCTCAGAGTCGCTGGACCTGAAGGACTTTTTGAGCGCGAGACCACAGGAGTTTCACGGATGGGAGCGCCTGAAGCAGAGAGCGATGATGACTGTTGGCGCTATTGCGCTTGGCGCGATCGCGTTCTTCGCATTCTTGTATCCACAGAGCGGCAGTGACGCGGAGAAGACGCAGATAAGCACGATGACTGCGGCGGTTCCGGAGCATCCAGCGAAGGCGGTACCTGGCGAGGCAGGAGTTGCAGCGCCAGAGAATGGTCCGAGTGCGCAACAGCCTGTTGCGAAGCCTATGACGGTGGCAGCAGACATTGATCGCGACGAGGTGGGATGGGAAGGCGGCAAGTGGGTGATTGGTGGGACTGCGGTTTTGCTGGCGGCGGGGTTTCTGATCTATTGGTTCAGCAGACCGAAGCAGCAGGCGGAGGCAGAGGATCCGCAGAGCTTCGCGGAGGCGCTAAGGGAGAAGTCGGGATCAATTTTGGAGAACTGCCGCGCGCCGCGCGAGGTGCGACGATTCCTGAATTATCTGAGGCTGGTGGCGGGGCAGGCGGGTGAGTCTTCGACAGAAAGTGCTGAAGGATTGCGGAAGCGATTCAAGGATTTTGACCGGCAGCTCGTGGCGCTGGCCACGAACACGGGGCACGATGCGGAGTTGGATGTGCGGCGGTTTTATGAAAGCCAATGCGAATTGTTTGGGCTTGATCCGGCTACGTTCAGGCCGATTGAGTGAGTGCTGGAGAATTTTGACTATCTGCTGATCGGATTTCGGGAGCTAGTGGATGGCGGTTAGTCATAGAGGGACGGTAGATCAGGGACCCAGGGCTGAGACCGCGTTTTGTTGTGCGGAAATTTCAGGAGCATAAATGCCCTGCTCTCTCTGGTTCGTGCTTTGCGCGAAGGTGTTTTCTGATCTGTGGTGTGCGGACAGTGGTGGTTACCACCCTTTTGGCACGGGACGCCGAAAGGATGGGGCACCCCGATTTGTGGGGATGCGGGTGAGTTTGTGTTTGCGCACGAATGTGGACTCACATCTCTTCGAGATATGGGTAGCCGTCATGGTGACGTGCATCTGGACTTACATCTCTTTTAGATATGGGGCATCCGGCAGCGCGGTCAGAAGTTGTTAGGATGGCTCTCTAGGAACGAAGCAGATCAGGCACAAGAAGCATGTTTCGCCGATTTGATCATCCGGAGGATGACTGGCGTGGGGAGCGATCTGAAACATGCGGTTCGCGGGCTGATGAAGAGTCCCGGCTTTGCCATTGCGGCTGTGCTTGCGCTTGCGCTGGGTATTGGGGCGAACACGGCGATCTTCAGCGTGGTGAATGCCGTGCTGCTGAAGCCGTTGAGTTATCCGGATGCGGAGCGGATCGTTGAGTTCGGGACGTTTTCGACGACGCTGGGCAATTTCTTTACGTCGGTTCCGGAGTTTCACGCATATCAATCGGCGAGCAGCGTCTTCTCGGAGGTGGCCGCGTATGATTCAGCGGGGCCGGGGTTCAATCTTACCGGCGATCATCCGGAGCAGATACGCGGGATTCATGTGACGGAGGGATATTTCCGTCTGTTTGGCGCGCCGGTGATTGCGGGACGGACGTTTACGCGGCAGGAAGACTCTCCCAATGGCGGAAAGGTCGTGGTGCTGAGTTACGGGCTATGGCAGCGGCGGTTTGCGGGCGATCCTGCGGTTGTTGGCAAGTCGCTGCTGCTGGGGAATGAGCCGTACACGATTGTCGGCGTCACGGGAAAGGACTTTCACTCCGATCCGCAGGCGGATATCTGGCTGCCGTTTCAATTCGAGCCGGTGACCAGCGACATGAACCACTACTTCCAGGTAGCGGGGCTGCTGCGGCCGGGGGTTACGATGGCGCAGGCGCAGGCCGAGCTGAAGGTTGCAGCGGTCAGATATCACCGCGAATTTCCGCAGTCGAATCAGAGGCAGGAATTTCATATTCAGCCATTGCGCGACAGCATTGTGGGCGAGGCGCGCAAATCGCTGCTGGTGATGCTGGGCGCGGTCAGCCTGGTGCTGCTGATTGCATGCGCGAATGTTGCCAATCTACTGCTGGTGCGGGCCACGGCGCGGAAGCGGGAGTTTGCGATACGGAGCGCGCTGGGAGCGGGGCATGGGCGCATTGTGCGTCAACTGCTGACGGAAAGTGTGCTGTTGTCAGTGGCGGGCGGTGTTCTCGGGATGGCGCTGGGGTTTGCCGGTGTGCGGGCGCTGCTGGCAGTGAGTCCGGCGGGGTTGCCGCGTCTTGGGGAGAATGGCTCCGCGGTTGGCATTGACTGGCGCGTGCTGGTGTTTACTCTTGCGGTTTCGTTGGGAACTGGAATTCTCTTTGGCTTGTTTCCTGCGGTGACGGCTTCGCGCACCGATCTCAACACGGTGTTGAAGGAAAGTGCGGGACGGTCGGGCACGGGGATGCGGCAGGGCCGGGTGCGTGCGCTGCTGGTGATCAGCGAGGTTTCGCTGGCTCTGGTACTGCTGATCGGCGCGGTGCTGCTGATTCGCACCTTTGCGGCTCTGCATGCGGTTGATCCTGGATTCAACGCGCAGAATGTTCTGACGATGGATATGTCGCTGACGGGAGAACGCTATCTGAAGACGGCGGGCGTGGCGCAGCTCTCACGGAATGGGCGCGACCGGCTGAATGCGCTGCCGGGTGTAGAGGTTTCGGCTGTGGCGTATTGGCTGCCGAATCATGTGGGTGACGCTCTGCCGTTTGAGATTGCTGGGCAGCCGTTGGATAAGGATCACGAATATGGCAGCCGGTGGATGAGCGTTTCGCCGGGATATCTGGATGTGTTTCACATTCCGGTTTTGCGCGGCCGCGGCTTCAATGAGAACGATACGGCGTCGGCTCCGGGCGTGATGCTTGTCAATGAGGCGCTGGCCAAGCGGTATTGGCCGGGGCGCGATGCGGTGGGACAGCGAATCATCACCAGCAAGGGCTTGGGGGCGGGGATGAATGAATCCACGTCTACGATTGTTGGGGTGGTTGGGGATACGCATAATGCGGGCCCGGGGCGTCCACCGGATCCGATGGTGATGGTTCCGATTGCCCAGGTCACGGATGCGTACACGATTTCTTACACGAATGTGCAGCCGCTGTTTTGGGTGGTGCGCACGCGGAGCGATCCGCATGCGCTGATGGCTGCGGTGACGGAACAATTGCGCGTGGCGAGCGCGGGAGCTCCAGCGGCGCACATGCGGACGATGGATGAGGTGATGGGTGTGTCGACGGCGCGGGAGCAGTTCAACATGCTGCTGCTGGCGATTTTTGGCGTAGTGGCGTTGGCGCTGGCGTCGATTGGGATTTACGGATTGATGGCCTACACGGTTGAGCAGCGCAGCCAGGAGATGGGCATACGGATGGCGCTGGGCGCGGACCGGGTGGCGATTCGCGGGCTGGTGGTGTGGTCGGGCATGCGGATGGCGATGGCCGGAATTGTGGTTGGCATGGCAGCGGCGCTGGGGCTTACGCGGCTGATGTCGAGCTTTCTGTTTGGGGTGAGGCCGTGGGATCCGGTGGCGTTTTTTGCGGCTCCGGTGATTCTTTGCGTGGTGGCGCTGGCGGCGGTGTGGCTGCCCGGAGTGCGCGCGAGCAGTGTCGATCCGGTGCAGGCGCTGCGTGCGGAGTGAGTGGGATGCGGTGGGGCCGGGACCAGGGAATAACAGGCGGGTTCGCGCTTTGCGCGAATTTGATCCAGTGGTTTGTGATCTATTCGCAGCGCAGGGCGACGATGGGATCAATGCGGGTGGCTCGGCGTGCGGGTAGATAGCAGGCGGCGAGTGCGATGGCGAGCAGTGAAAAGCTGACGCTGAGGAAGGTTAGCGGGTCCCAGGGCGCGACGCCGAATAGCTGGTTGCTGATGAGGCGTGTTAGTCCGAGCGAGAGCGCGACGCCGAGCGCGATGCCGAAGAGGGTCATGCTTGCTCCCTGGCTGAGGATGAGGCGGAGGACGTCGGCGCGGCTTGCTCCGAGGGCGATGCGGACGCCGATTTCGCGGGTGCGTTCCTGTGCGAGGTAGGAGATGACGCCGTAGATGCCGACGGCGGAGAGCGCGAGGGCGAGCGCGGCGAAGGTGGTCAGCAGGATCATGGAGAGGCGGCGGGCGGCGAGAGCCTTGAAGATGACTTCATCCATGGTCTGCTCGTTGTAGAGGACGGCGCGGGGGTCGTATTCGGTGGTGGCTTTGCGGACGGCGGGGAGGATGTTGCCGGAGCCTTCGCGGGTGCGGATGACGACGGCTACTCCGTTGGCGGCGAGATGCATGAGCTTGGGCGGCATCTGCATAAAGGGATAGAAGAACTGCGGCTCGACGGCTGATTTGGGATCGTTGGTGGGGCCCCACTGGCGGATGTGCCCGACGATGCCGATGATTTCGGCCTCGACATCAAAGCCGACGACGTGGATGTGCTGCCCGATGGGGTTCTGGTTGGGAAAGTAAGTGCGGGCGAAGGCGTCATCGATATCGACGACGATGGGGAAGTTTTCTTTGTCGTTGGCGGTGACGAAGCGGCCGCGCTGGAGGGTGATGCCCATGGCGCGCTGGAAGCCGTCTTCGACGAGATAGAACATGGCTTGCGGCATCTCGTTATTGCTGGTGGGTTTTGGCTGACCTTTGATCCAGAACGGGAGCTCTGAGTCGTGGATCATGGGGCGGGAGCCGAGGGTGACGGAGACGGCATCGACGCCGGGGATGGCACGCATGGCTGCGTCGAACTGGCGGAGGCGGGCGCGGGTTTCAGCCTCAGTGGTTTTGGTGTTGGTGGGCAGCGAGAGCGAGAAGGTGATGGCGTGCTCGGGGTTGTAGCCGAGGTTGACGCGCCAGAGTGCGGCGAGGGAGCGGAGCATGAGGCCGGCTCCGACGAGAAGGACAACAGCGAGGGCGACTTCGCCGGAGATGAGGAGCCGCTGAAGGCGAGAGCGCGAGTTGCCTGCTCCGGCAGTGCTTTTGCGGAGAGCCTGCTGGAGATCGACGCGTGAGGAGCGAATGGCAGGCACGAGCCCGAAACCGATACCGCACAACAACGACACAACGAGAGAGAAGAGAAGTACGCGGAGATCGAGCGCAACGTCTGCTGATCGCGGCAGGGCTGAGGGAAGGCTGGCGAGCAGTGTTTTGGTGCCGAAGATGGCGAGGAGCGTGCCGAGTGCTCCACCGGTACACGCGAGCAGGAGGCTCTCGGTAAGAAGCTGACGGATGATGCGGCTGCGGCGTGCGCCGATGGCTGCGCGGAGGGCGAATTCGCCGGAGCGGCGCATGGCGCGAGCGAGCAGAAGGCTGGCGACGTTGGCGGAGGCGATGAGCAAGAGGAAGGCGACGGCGGCGAGCAGAAGGATGAGGATGGGCTGCACGTTGCCGACGATGTCCTGCTTCATGGAGAGGACGTTAATGCCTACGTTCTTGTCGGCTTCGGGGTATTCCTGCGCGAGATGGTCGGCAATCGCGTCCATTTCGGATTGTGCCTGGGCGAGGGTGGCGCCGGGTTGCAGACGGCCGATGGCGTGGGAGCTGATGTCGACGAGGCGATCACGGAAAGAAGGATCGTCCCAGCGGCCGATGGGGACGAAGACGTCGCGGTCGACGTTGTAGAAGCTGAAGCCGCGCGGGAGGACGCCGACGATGGTGTAGTTGAGGCCGTCGAGCTGGATGATGTTGCCGAGAATCGCTGGCGATGCGGCGAAGTGGCGATGCCAGTAGCCATCGCTCAAGAGCGCGACGGGAGCTGCGCCGAGATGATCGTCGCTTGTGCCGAAGTCGCGGCCGAGCGCTGGGCGCACTCCGAGGGTAGTGAGGAAGTCGGAGGAGATCATCAGGCCGTTGACGCGCTCGGCGACGCTGGCGCCGGTGAGGTTGAAATCCTCATGGCGATAGATGGCCATGGAGGAAAAAGATTTTGCGCCGCGCTGCCAGTCGAGGAAGTTGAGGTAGCTGATGGGAGCTTCGGGGATGCCGGCGTTCTTTTCGTAGAGAGCGACGAGGCGGCCGGAGTGGGAATACGGCAAGGGGTTGAGCAGGATGCCGTTTACGACCGAGAAGACGATGGTGTTAGCTCCGATGCCGAGGGCGAGTGTGCCGATGATGATGGCGGTGAAGATAGGGGAGCGGACGAGCATGCGGAGGGCGTAGCGGAGGTCCTGAAGGAGGGTGGCCAAGGCTTTCACCTGCGGGAAGAGGGATCTAGCGCTTAGGGATTGACTATAGCGGGGATGAGGTTGGAGGGCCATAGCCAATTGGGGTGGATGAGGCGGGCCTTCAGCCCGCGTGGTTGCTGGGGGATGCTAACCCAGGGCGTCGCGCCTGACTTTGTCAGGCTGGCTTTGCCCTGGGCTGGTATGAGATGCGCCTTTGGCGCATTGGCTGATGCGCGGTGCGGAGGATGTGGAGGTGGACGTTTCTTCATGGAGAAGCAGATCCCCTTTGGGGATGACAGACAGAAAAGCAACTACAAAGACAAAAGCAAGAGCTGGACTGTGGTGGCGCGAGCGGTGGTGGTGCCCCCGGTCTCAGAATCGAGACCGGGGGCACCCACGGACGGTAAGGGCTTCGAACGAGAAGGAGATTCCCTTTCGGAATGACAGACAGAAAAGCAAGGGCAACTACAAAAGCAGATCCTTCGCTTCTCACCCCACGGACGAAGACCTGTCCGCGGGGACCCCGGTGCGCTCAGGATGACAATTTAGTGGGTTCCGGACCTGGGGTCCTGTATCCGTAGAAGAATTACTCTGTTCGCAGTGCGTGCAGTGGCTCAATGCGCGCGGCGCGGCGGGCGGGAACGTAGGCTGCGATGAGGGCGACGGCGCAGAGAAGCAGGCTTACTCCGGTGAAGACGGCAGGATTGGTGGGTGTGGTGCCGAAGAGCAGGGATGTCATCCACCGGCTTAATGCGAAGGAGCCGAGGGTTCCGAGTACAACACCGGCGAGAGCTAGCTGCAGTGTGCGGGTGAGGACGCTGCGCTGAACGAGGCTGGCGCTTGCTCCGAGGGCCATGCGGATGCCGATCTCTTTGGTGCGCTGGCTGACGGAGTAGGAGATGAGCGCGTAGATGCCTAGCGATGCGAGCAGCAAGGCGAATGCCGCGAAGCCGGTCAACAGCATGACGAGAAAGCGCCGCGGCGAGACTTGTCTGTCGACGAACTGCTGCAGTGTCTGAAGCTCGGTGACGGGCAGATTGGGATCGATGGGGCGCAGTGCGGTGCGGATGCCGGCTGCGAGACTATCGGGTGTTAGCGCGGTGCGGACGATGAGACGCATGGACGGATAATCATTGCTCTGGCGCATGGGGATGTACATTTCCAGGCCGCCGGATAGTTCGGGGCCGCCGTGATGAACATCGGCGACGACGCCGATGACGCGACGACCGCCATCCTGAGTGACGATTTGTCCCACTGCATTCTGACCGGGCCAGAGAGTGCGCGCGAATGTTTCATTGACCATGACGACGGGCTCGGTGGTTGCGCGGTCGCTCTGCGTGAATTCCCTGCCGGACTTTAACTGGATGCCGAGAGCTGCGAAATATCCATCGGTGACGACGCGAATATATGCCTCGGGGTGGTTGTTCTTGTCGTAGACCTGTCCTTTGCCGGTGATCTGCCAGGAGCGGTCGCCGTCGAGTGGGAGCACATCAGCGACGCCGGCAGCCGTGACGCCGGGGATGGCTCGGACGCGGCCCAGGGCATCGTCGAGAAAGGAATTTTGTTGCTGAAGATTGGCCATCTTAAAACTTGGGTCGATGCGCAGCGTGGCGGCGCGTTCGGGCTGAAAACCGAGATCGACGTCGAGTACGTGAAGGAAGCTCTGGATGAGCAGGGCAGCTCCGACGAGAAGGATGCAGGCAAGGGCGAACTCGGAGATGACGAGGCTGTTGCGGAACCAGTTGTGCCGGCTGCCGCCGCTGGATTCGCGGCCTGCGTCCTGAAGGCCTTCGCGGAGCCTGTACGCGGGAACCTGGAGCGCGGGAGCGAGGCCGAAGAGGACGCCTGCCGCGACGGCCATCGACAAGGTGAAGGCGAGCGTGCCGGTGTCGACGTGGATGCTGGCGAGAAGTGGCAGATTGAATGCGGTGAGGTGCGCGAGCTCACGCGTGCCGGCTATGGCGAGGATGAGGCCTAGAGCTGCGCCGCAGAGCGAGAGCGTGATGCTTTCGGTGAGGACCTGACGCAACAGGCGCATACGGCTGGCTCCGAGAGCGGCTCGTACCGCCATCTCTTTTTGCCGTGCACTCATGCGGGCGAGTTGCAGATGAGAGAGATTGGCGCAGACGATCAGCATTACCACGCCTACGGCGCACATGAGGACGATGAGTGCAGGACGGACCTGGCCGCTTACGTATTGCTCAAGCGGGACGAGTCTAGGGTGAACGGGATTGCGCTCTGGATGCTGCGTGTTCAGTTGCTGCGCGAGGGTGGTTAACTCGGCTGTGGCGTTCTGAACCGTGACTCCGGGCTTTAGCCTGCCGATGATTTTCGTTGTGTTTCCGCTGGGCTTTTTCTGGTCGATCAATGGCCAGGGAATGAAGACATCAACAGGAGTGCCGGGGTCGAAGATGCTGGAGAAGTCGAAAGACGCAGGCAGAATGCCGATGACGGTTACGGGCTGATTGTTGAGTGTGATCTTACGGCCTACGATGCCGGGGTCAGAGGCGAAATGGTGACGCCAGAAACTATTGCTTATGAGCAGGGCGGTGGGGGCTCTGTATATGCCTTCGGCTTCTGCAGCGGTGAAGGATCTGCCGATGATTGGGTTGACTCCGAGCAAAGGGAAGAAGTTGCCGGTGACGGCAACGGCGGTGATGCGCTGGGACTCTCCGCTGCCGGTCAGCTCTTCGTTGCCAGCGCTGTAGTCACCGGCCCAGCCGGCGAGATCGGAGAAAGATTTGTTCTGGTTGCGGAGGTCCACGTATTGTTCGATCTGCGCGGTGCAGCAGTCTCCATTGCCGATCCATACCAGTTGCCTGGGATCGTGAAAGGGTAGCGGACGCAGCAGCAGCGCATTGACTACGCTGAAGACGGTGGAAGCGCCGCCGATGCCGAGGCCGACGATGAGGATGGCAAATATGGTTGAGCCGGGATTGCGAAACATGCCGCGGATGCCGTAGCGGAGATCCTGCGCGAAGGACTCAAGCCAGCTTGTGGACCAGGAAGCGTGGGTCTGCTCGCGGATGAGCGTGGGATTGCCGAAGGCGCGGAGGGCGGCGCGGCGTGCCTCTTCCGGTGACAAGCCGCGCTCGCGCTGCTCCTCTGCTTCTAATTCAAGATCGGATTGCAGTTCTCGCTGCAGGTCTTCATCGCGCTTTCGGATCTGCCACCACTTCATCTTCGCTCTCCTTGATCTATCTCATTGAGATTTGTCTCATTCGGTGCGCAGTGCCTGCATCGGATCGATAGAAGCCGCGGTCAGGGCCGGGCCCACCGATGCGAGCATTGCCGCTGAAAACAGAACCCCAGCGACGATCGCTAACAACACAGGATCGCGTGCGTTTCCGTTTGTCCAATAGGCGAAGACGCCACTCAATGCGACGCTGGTAACAATACCGGCTGCGGCGCCGGTCAGGACGGATACTGCTGCCGCTCGCGTGACTTCTTCGACGATCTGCGATCGCCGCGCGCCCAATGCGATGCGCACTCCCAATTCACGCGTTCTCTGCGCGACCAGATACGACTGGATGCTGTAAAGCCCGCTTGCGGCAAAGGCCAGTGCCAGAAATGCAAATGCTGTAAACAGGCTGGCTACGAAGCTTTCGCGGCCAAGGCTCTGCCCCTCGATGACGTCCGTTGCCGTGAGTATCTCGCCTACTGCCTGGTCGGGCTCGACGCTGTGCACACGTTCCTTGATTGCATGCAGGAGGCTGGCGGGATTGGTTCGTGCCCGAAAGGAGATGGTGAAACCATCGAAGGGAGTCATCGAATAAGGAACGTACACCGCGGGCCTGACTGCTTCGTCGAGGCCGTGATTCAGCACATTGCCGACAACTCCGATGACCTGAAAGTGCTCGTCATTGCCGGGTGCGACGAGCTTCCACATTGTGCCGTGCACCACGCCGTTGTTGAGTACGATGGTGGCGCCGAGGGGGTTGGCTGCCGGCCAGTAGCGCTTACTCATGGCCTCGTTGATGAGAGCGAAGTGTGCGCCGCGCGTTGTTTCGTTGCGGGTCCACATCCGGCCTGCCAGTAGTGGCATACGCAACGTGGAAAAATAATCTTCGTTTACGTTCTGCGCGATTACCGATCCGGACGATTCCTTTTGCCCCGCGATGCTGACCGGTGTGGGTTCAGAGCCCGTGAGGGGAAGCGCGCCGATCGCCGCTGAGACTACGTCGGGATCGGCGGCAATGGCCGAGCGGATCTGTTCAAAGTAGTGGACCCTATCGGCCCACTTGTTATGCGAGCCCTCGAGCGAAACGAGTGAAACTGAGGCAAGGCTTTGCGGGTCATAGCCGAGATTGGCATGGAGCAAGCGCAGCAGTGTTTGCACAGTGCTTCCGGAACACACCAACAGCAAAATAGTGATTGCAACCTGCAGCGTGAGCAGCGACATCTGCGCGTTGCGCCCTCCGCGCCGGCCTGCAAGCCGGTTGGTTCCACTGTTCATGACATGGCGGAAGCCAGTGCGCGACGCACGAAGCGCAGGCCACGCGCCACAGAGAATTGCAGTCACCATCGATATTCCGGCACAGAACAGGAGCACGGGAAGATTGACTGCGATGTTTGCCTCGGCGGGGAAGAGCGTCGGCAGCGGTTGGGTCAGGCGCAATATAGCGTGTACACCTGCATACGCCAGCAATATGCCGAGCGCTCCGCCTGCGGCGGATAAAAGGATTGATTCTGTCAGAAGCTGCGTGACGATGCGCCGCTTTCCTGCTCCGAGCGCTTTCCGCATGGCAATCTCGGTTTGCCGCGCCTCACCGCGCGCGAGCATAAGAATGGCTACGTTGACGCATGCAAGCACGAGAAGAAACGAAACAGAAACGAAGAGAACTTCAAGCACTCCCCGGAATTGCCCAATGGCTACTTCATTGATGTGGACGAGATGTACTTTGAAATGCTGCGGAAAGTCGGCAGGAGTCTCTTTTGCGAAGGTGTCGAGGAGCGGCTGCAACGCCAGCTCCGCTGCACGATCACTTATGCCTTCACGCGTGCGTGCAAACACATTGGAAATCCGACGAGGGTCAGTGGAATAGGCGAGGGGAACATAGGCATCGCCCCACATCCACGCAAACCGCTGAGGAAGCACGCCGATGATCGTGTAATCCTCACGATTCAATTGCAGCGGTTTGCCGAGGACATCGATGCGGCCGGCGTAGTGGGACTTCCAGAAGTGATAGCTCAGGACCGCGACCCGGTTGCCGTCGGCGGCGCTGAATTCCCTTCCCAGAAGCGGTGAGACGCCGAAGTATTCGAAGGCATTGGGCGACATGCGGCTCACGCTCAATTGCTCCGGCAATTCTTCGCCAGTGAGCGACATCGTGTAGACGTCTTCAGCGATCGCTCCGTCGAGCACTGGCGACTTCTCCAGCTCGCGGAACTGCGGCCCGTTTAGAGCGAGGTCATCGGGAACCGGGTCTTTGTCGTAGAGATGCAGGTGCACCATACGCATTGCGCCGCGATAGGGATACGGATCGATGAGCACGGCGTGGATGACGCTGTAGATGGTTGCCTCGGCACCGATGCCGAGCCCAAGCGTGAGAATGCATGCGATTGCGAATCTTCTATTTCGGGAGAACTGCCGCAACGCAAATTGAAGATCCTGGCGGATGTGTTCGAAGCGCGCCCATCCCCAGGTCTCGGCCCAGGTCTCGCGCGTCTGCTGCCGGATCAGTGTCGTATTTCCGAACGCGCGCCGCGCAGCGCGCCGTGCTTCTTCCGATGACAATCCGCGCTCGCGCTGCTCTTCTTCTTCGAGCTCGAGATCGGACTGAAGCTCACGCTCCAAGTCGTCGTTGCGCTCGCGCATCCGCCACCACTTCATGTCCGATCTCCTGGGGTCAGCTTTCTTCGGCGGCGGGCCACATGACGCGGGCCACGGCTTCGGCCATCTGCTTCCATTGGGATTCTTCGACGAGGAGCTGCTTCCGGCCTTTTTCTGTCAGACGGTAATACTTGAATTCGCGGTTCTGGTTAGGGCCCTTTTCCCATTTGGCTGTGACCCAGCCTCTTTCTTCGAGGCGGTGCAATGCCGGATAGAGTGAGCCGTGCTGCATCTGGAGAAAGTCATTTGTCGTCCGCTGAATGTGCTTACCGATCTCGTGGCCGTGCGCAGGACCGTAGAGAAGAGTGCGCAGGACGAGCATGTCGAGCGTGCCCTGGAGGAGATTGGCTCTTGGTTGCTCTTTTTTCGCCATAGAAGACGTTCTACCCTCGTTGAAAGGTGATGGTAGACATTCGACTATCGGTTGTCAAGCGGGTTCAGAGATAAAAGCAAGAGTAAAGGTACCCGGCGGTTGGGGGATGGGAGAATAGAGGCATTCCGAACTGGAGGGTTTTACATCGATGACCAAGTTTCTTGTTCGCGTGGGGATGGCTTTGCTGGTGGCTGCTCCATTGACTGCTCAGGCTCAAAACAGGGCGATTGATTTCAATCCGAAGATGCCGTTTTCGGATGGGTTTGTGGCGGGGAACACTTTATATGTTGCCGGGCAGCAGGGGCCGGATGAGCATGGGAAGGTGACGGGAACGACGATCGAGTTTCAGACGGAGCATGCGATTGCGGCGGTGCAGCGCGTGGTGGAGAAGGCTGGGTTCAAGATGACGGATCTGGTGAATGTGACAGTGTATGTGACGGACTTGAACGATGTGCCGAAGATGAATGAGGTGTACAAGCGGCTGATGCCGAATCCGAAGCCGGCGCGGGCTACGGTGAAGGTGGCGGGGCTGATCGATGACGCGAAGATTGAGATTTCGGCGATTGCGGTGAAGCAGTAATTGAGGGACTAAAGGGACCAAGGGACTAGGGGACTTAGGGAATAGCTGGTGGGTTCGCGGTTTTACGTGAATTTGGTTCTATATTTCGGAGAGATATGGGACACCCTGCAAGCTGACCCAGGCCTTCACGCGCTTCGAACGCGGGTACATGTGCAGTTGATGTGATGGCAAATTTCGTGAGGTAGCACTGCGTCTGCGGGCAGCTAAAGCCGTATTCCTTTTTGCAGCTTTTACGGCGCGAGTGAACTCGTGCGCCGCTACAGGGCATTGCCCGGTGAAGTTTCGGGCGGTCAATTAGTTTTTGAGTTTTTCCGTGGCGTGTGAAATCGCGCTATGATCTTGTCACCGTCGCCATCATCCCTCCCCGGTGGACTCTGACCTGCGGAGGATCGCCGTGCTCAAGTATGTTCTGATCGTCACTTGCGTCGCGATCGTGATCAACCTGGCGCTGGGTGATCCGCTGGAGCTGCATCGGATCGATGTCTCTGGTATCTGCCAGCAGGTGCGCAATTTTGGCGAATATGTCGCGCGCGGGGAATATCAGGAGATGTTGAGCAACAGCGTGAAGGCGACGCCGCATAGGCACTAGATTTTAAGGAAGAATCAACTGCTTTGCGTGATCTAAAATATTAGCTTTTGAAATATTTTTTACGCGTTTAGCGTGTCGAAGAAATTCCCAAGACTCTATATCGGATGCTATATGAGCCAGAATATAAGAGAAGAATCAGGGGTGCTGGCGTACCATTGGACTTATCTAAAATTCGCGATCGAGTGCTACTTTGCTATCTGCTAGAACCACTCTCGCCAGATGAGTGCTACTCTATCATTCGAAACCTGATCTCAGTGTCATCTAAACCATGGAGGCATCCAATGGCTCTGGTTCTGCGAAATCTCGACACACTAACCAGAAAATATATGTTGGTCGAGGTCGAGCGCGACATACAAATTGGCAAGCTTTATATTAGTTCGCGCCTGAGTTCGCGAGGTGCTTTGGAGTATCCGCAACTGCTCAGGGATTCAGTAATCGGAGGAGACGATTCGTCTCTCGCGTCAGAATTAAGTGTGCCCGGTCGCTTGAACTTGTCTGAAACAAGAAACACAAAGAAGGGTCTCATTTCAGCGGCAGTGCCGATTACTGCTCCACAAACCTTAGCTGAAGGCGAGTTCAATCGCTTCTATGCAAGAGGATTGTGTTTGCTGGCAATGGCCTCGGATATAACTCATCTCGAAATTTACAGAGCAAAAGAAGTGGAAACTCCCCGCTCCATCTCCATTCAATTAATTGGATCGAAGATGCTTGTCGATAAACTCCTTGAAGATTTGCGGATACACCAGGGCACAGATACAGCATTGGGGCTTCCGCCTGGGCCAAACTCAGGCTTGAGCGTCATGTTGCCGGCTCGTTAACCAAATTTTGGTAAGCATCGGAAACTCATTTCGATTGCATTAACCGATCGGTGAAGTAGCAATAGCTAAAATACTTTTTAATGCAGCTTATTCTTGCCTCCGCATCTCCGCGACGACGTGAACTGCTTACGCAGGCCGGTTTCACGTATCGCATCCATCCGGCGCATATTCCAGAAGATCCTCGGCCTGACGAGGACCCAATTGCTTATGTCTGCCGGCTGGCGCGGGAAAAGGCTGAGGCGGTTTATGGGCAGCTTGTGGCTGCCGAGCCGGGGATTGTGGTGCTGGGCGCGGATACGACTGTAACGGTTGATGGAGAGATTCTGGGCAAGCCGGAATCTGCCGAGGATGCCGCGCGCATGCTGCGTATTCTGAGTGGGCGTACACATCGCGTTATCACCGGTGTGTCGCTGGTCTCTTCGGTGCGCACGGAAACGGCGGCGGAAGTTACGGCTGTGCAGTTTCTCTCGTTGAGTGATGCCGAGATCCAGGACTACATTGCGACTGGCGAGCCGATGGACAAGGCTGGGGCTTATGCCATTCAGGGCTATGCGGCGCGGTGGATTCCGCGTATCGATGGATGCTACTTCAATGTGGTGGGGCTGCCGATTTCGCTGGTGGCTACGATGCTTGAGGCCTCTGGTCTGAACCTTCCATAAATCTTTCTACGCAGGCGCAGTAAAATTTTTCAACCCGATTGCGCACGCACACATGCCGACGTGCAAATCTGCTTGCCCGCCACGTCTTCGTGTGCAACTCTTGCATCTACGATCCCGGTTCGAAGCGGTCCCAGTTATGTCTCGACACCTTACGCGAATCGTCCGACTCCTCGCGTGCATACTGTTTTTATTCGCGCCTCAGACTCGTGCCCAGACGTCTCCGGCAACATTCGACTTTCAGGACAGCCGCATCGCGGTTACTTCTCTCGATGGGCAATGGCGTTTTCACACCGGCGACGATCTGTACGGAACCAGTGGCTGGGCTGACGCTACTTACGACGATTCTTCGTGGTCCATCATCCGCTCCGACAAATCATGGACCGCTCAGGGCTATCGAGATTACGGCGGTTCAGCGTGGTATCGCGTTCACATCGTTCTGCCACAGCATCCGCCGCCACTCGCTCTTTATATTCCAGCCGTAGCCACGAACTATCAGCTATACGCGGACGGCAACTTGATTGCGACGCTTGGTTCGATGCCGCCGCACCCATCGATCCTTTACAGCTCAGTGCCACGGCTCTTCAATATTCCAGCTCCGCGTAACGGCAATGAGCTGGTGCTGGCTATTCGCGTCTGGCAGTCGCCGTACTGGGTTCGCGCGATGGGTGGAGGATTGCAGGGTGGCATTCTTATCGGCAATCGGGCTCTCGTTTCGCAGCGCTTCGTGCTCGACGAGCGCGAGACGGCGTGGCGTCAGGTCCACAATATCGTTCTCGCAATTCTTGAGTGTCTTGCAGGGCTTGCCGCTATCTCACTCTTCGTTCTTCGTACCGAAGAAGCGGAATACCTGTGGTTTGGCTTGCTGCTTTTAGCCTCCTCGAGCCTTCGCTGCCTATCCACGTACGTGTGGTTTCACCCTATCGGCCGCACCACTCACGATCTTCTCAATCAGATCCTGTACAACTGCACGCTGATCGCGGCGATGACTTTCTTTTACCGATTTCTTCGCGGACGGCCAACTTTTCTCTTCTGGGTTGCGGTCGGCGCGATTCCGGCAAACCTTACGTTGCTTGTGCTCGGTGTCCTGCAGAAAATCTCCGTCTCGCTTTGGATCCCCATTGGTATTTCTCTTACCCTTCCGCTGGCGATCTGGAGCATTCCCCTCCTCATACGGCGCGCCATCGAGGGCGTTCCCGACGCGCGTCTGCTTTGCTTTCCGGTCCTGCTTCAGCAGCTTGTTTACTCGACGGCGCGCATCCTCAATCTAGGCTTTCTCACGGGATGGTTCCGTGTTTACATCCCCGGCATCTTCTTTATCTCGGCGTGGCCGTTCTCCTTTTCTCTGCTCGATGTAGCCGACTTGCTGTTCCTCATTGGCATGCTTGCGATTCTGCTTCGCCGCTTTTCTCGCACGCGATCGCGCGAAGAGTTTTACGAGCGTGAGCGGGAGGCCGCCCGTTCTGTTCAACAGGTTCTTATTGCCGACAAGCTGCCGGATACTCCGGGCTATTCCATTCAGAATGTCTATCGCCCTGCCAGCGAAGTAGGTGGCGACTTCTTCCAGATTTTCCCCATCCAATCCGGCAGCTATGCAGGCTCTCTGCTGGTCGCCATCGGCGACGTAAGCGGCAAGGGGCTGCCCGCCGCCATGACGGTTTCGCTTCTCGTCGGAGCATTTCGCACCTTGACCGAATTCACGCACGAGCCCGCGAAAATCCTCGCGGGAATGAACAACAGCATGCTGTCGCGTCAGCAGGAGGGCTTTGCCAGTTGCCTTATTCTTCGGGCAGATCTTCAGGGTGTGGTTTCTGTAGCCAACGCCGGGCACCTTTCGCCCTATCTCAATGGCCATGAAGTCGAAATCGACTCGAGCTTTCCTCTGGGTCTGGTCGCCAATTGCCAATACTCCGAGTCAAGCTTTGAGCTGGAATCCGGACTGCAGCTTACGCTGCTGACAGACGGAGTGGTCGAAGCGCGCAATCCCTCGGGGGAGCTCTTCGGCTTTGACCGCACATCGGCTCTTTCGCGTCAGTCGGCGGAGACTATCGCTCGGTACGCCCAACAGTTTGGCCAGGAGGATGACATCACGGTTCTCACGCTTAGCCGCATTGCTTCCGCGGGTTAAAAGGGAGATGAGGCGGGCCTTCAGCTCGCGTGGGTGATTGGGGATGCTAACCCAGGGCGCCGCGCCTGACTTTGTCAGGCTGGCTTTGCCCTGGGCTGGTATGAGATGCGCCTTTGGCGCATTTTGGCTGCTGACAAAGTCCAGTAAGAATTGAAAGGTATCCCTCAGCGGCTAAAACCCCGTTCTATTTGCAGGTTTTTACGGTACGAGTGAACTCATGTCCTTTCAAAACGGCGGGTTTGTCAGCATTCCCGGCAGCCTGAAGGCTGCTGTTCCTCCCCACTCGCACGTCGAAAGTGCGCCGAAATGAGTTCTCATGCAGCCGCCGAAGCCCTATTGGCGGCATTGTGGATGTACTGGCTGAAGCCCGCACCCTTGAAACTACCGATTACCCTACGTCATCCTCTCTTCCCGTTCTTTTCCGAAATGGGTATAGTTCCTTCAGCGGTCTCCCCATACAATCGAGGGCTCTCGTCGTGCGTCGACTCGTCTTTGCGGCACTGGCCGCTGGTGCTTTCCTTGTTGCTGCTCCTGCTGTCACGGTTCGGGCCGCTGCTGCTCAGCCTGCCTCATCGAAGACCGTACCGGTCCAGCCCAAAACCGCCGAGATCCACCTTGGCGAAAGCGTGGTTGCCCTCAATAGCCCCTGGAAGTTTTCGACCGGGGATTCTCCTCTTGATCCTGCTACCGGGAAGCCGGTCTGGGCCGATCCGGCTTTCGATGATGCTCACTGGGAAGATGTTGACCTGACGCCGAAATCGGGCGCGCAGAACCCCATCACCGGTTTGTCTGACTATGTGCCTGGGTGGACCGCGCGTGGCCACGCTGGATACGCGGGCTATGCGTGGTATCGCATCCGCGTGCACGTGGACGCGCGCGGCGGTTTGCAGCTTGCGCTTGCCGGGCCAGCTGCCGCTGATGATTCCTATCAGGTCTTCGACAACGGCGTGCTGCTCGGGTCTTTTGGCGACTTTTCCGGCAAGCACATCGCCGACTATTACTCGCGGCCTTTGACCTTTCCGATGCAGCCGCAGGCGGCTGCCGGGGAATCCATCCACATCATCGCCTTCCGCTTCTGGATGGCCCCGCCGACTCTCTTCCAGGCCAGTGATGTCGGGGGCTTCGAGAGCGCGCCACTGATCGGTGAGGCTGATGCTATTCATAACCTGGAGCGCGTGCTTTTCGACGATCTTATTCGCGCTTATCTCTGGTCGCCTTTCGAAGCCGGCACCTTTGCCCTGCTGGCCATCGTGGCCTTCAGTCTTGCTCTCTTCGACCGCTCCGATCGCGTATACCTCTGGATCGGCGGCCTGCTGCTGCTGCTCTCCATCGATGGCTTTTCCGGCTCTATGTCGGTGTGGACGACCTGGATCAGCTCGCGCTACGACCTGATCTCTCACGAGATCGTTCTTTTCTCGCTCCAGTACGCGGGATGGGTGATGGTCTGGCGTACCTGGTTCCGGCAGCGGCGGCCTGTCTGGATGCCGTGGGCTCTTATCCCACTCGTGATACTGCTGATCGCCGCTACTGCCTTTAGCCGCAACATCTTTTACCAGTTCAGCTCGCCGACCCTGATTACGGACGCCCACGCTGTCTCTCTGTTGACGCGGTTTGCGATGTCTGCCTTTCTGCTGCAGATTGTCTTCAACGGCATCCGCGAGTATGGCATCGAGGGATGGCTGGTTCTGCCTGCTGTCCTGCTGGCTGGGGCTGCTGAGTTCGCCCGCGAGCTTACGCACATCGGCTTCACGGTGAACTGGTTTCCCTTTGGCGTCCAGATCACGCTGCCGGTCGCGTCGCAGCTTTTGCTGATCCTTGTGCTGACTGTTCTTCTGATTCGGCGCCTGGTCTATTCCGTGCGACGACAGCGTCTGATGGCGCTGGATGTAAAACAGGCGCAGGAGGTGCAGCACGTCATACTGCCGCAGGCACGCACGGTCTTTCCTGGCCTTGTTGTGGAGAGCGAATACCGCCCGGCGCGCGAGGTGGGTGGTGATTTCTTCCAGATCATTCCACACCCGACGGACGGCAGCCTGTTGATCGTTACGGGAGACGTTGCGGGCAAAGGACTCAAGGCGGGTATGCTTGTGGCGTTGTTGGTTGGCGGCATCCGCAGCACGGTGGAGTGGACGCAGGACCCGGAACAGGTGCTGCGCGCGCTGAACCAGCGCCTGATGGGCCGAGGCGACGCTTTCGCTACGTGCCAAGTGCTGCACATCTCACCGGCAGGAGCCGTCACGCTGGCGAATGCAGGCCATCTGCCGCCCTACCGTAACGGCGAGGCGATGGAACTGGATGGCTCGTTTCCGCTGGGCCTTACCGAATCGCCTGTGTTTACGACGCTGCGGTTCGAGCTACAGCCGGATGACCGCCTTGTCCTGATCTCTGACGGAATCCTCGAAGCCACAAATCCGGCGCGTGAGCTGTTTGGCTTCGAACGCGTGCACACACTCCTCCGCGCAAGCGCCAACGCCGCCAGCATCGCCGAGGCGGCGCAGAACTTCGGACAGGAGGATGACATCAGCGTCATCACGCTGCTGCGAACCGCTGCTGCCTGAGCTGCCAGAGCAAAACCAGAGTTACTCAGGCTGCCGACAAAGTCCAACAAGAGATGAAATACATCCCTCAGCGGCTAAAGCCGCGCCCCGTTCGTGCCTTTACGGCACGAGTTTACTCGTGCCCTTTCAAAACCGCGGTTTGTCATCCATCTCAGTTACTATGTCCTTTCCTTGCCTGGTGGCAACTGGCCGCTCCCTGCCGGTCGCGTCGAAGCAACAGCCATGAGTTCGGGCTACGTCGACTCTGGTTTTGCTGTAAGCTGCAAAGGCAGTCCGGGAGAAGTGATTTATGTCTGACGTTGCTGTTGAGCCACAATCGCGCAAAGGCCTGATTCTTATCAACACTGGCCCTGGGAAGGGCAAGACTACCGCTGCGCTTGGTACCGGGCTGCGCGCGGTGGGTGTTGGCATGCGGGTGCTGATGCTGCAGTTTTTGAAGGGATCGTGGCATTACGGTGAGCTGGATGCTGTGCAGCCATTTGGCGAGAGCTTTGTGCTGAAGCAGATGGGACGGGGGTTTGTAAAAATTGGCGGCGCGGAGACGGACCCTGAAGATCAGCGGCTGGTGGATGAGGCGTGGCGCGAGGCGAGCGAGGCTATTCTCTCGGGTGAGTGGGATCTTGTGATTCTCGATGAGATTAACTACACGATTGGATACGGGATGCTTGATCCGGCGAAGGTTCGTGAGACGCTGCTGGCGCGGCCTGAGATGGTGCATGTCATTCTGACGGGGAGGAATGCGCATCCTTCGCTGGTGGAAATTGCCGATACCGTTACGGAGATGCGTGAGGTGAAGCATGCGTATCAGAAGGGGATTCAGGCGCAGCGGGGGATTGAGTATTGACGCATCGTCGGAAGCTATTGAAAGATGAGCGCCGGTTTTGCTGAGCCAGCATCTCGAACGATAGTCCGTCTCTCCGCGTGTATTATTCCAGCGGAGAACTCACTCGATGCTCCGGGCCACACTTAGTCTGATTCTCGCTGCTTCCTTCGCATTCGCCTCGCCACAAATATCTGCTCAGTCAGCTCCCGCTTCCACCGATCTCCCCGCCTTTGACGCCGCCACCATCAAGCCGCCTGATCCCAATGCCGGCCGAATTGCCGGCTTCTACGGGAAACCTGGAGGCCGCGTTTTCTTTGGTGGAAACCTGAGGATGCTTATTGAATGTGCCTTCAATCTTCAGGACTACCAGCTTACTGGCGGTCGCGACCGGGCTGATTCACAGTGGTTCGAGATCAACGCCGTGCCCCCGGAAACCTCGCCCTCGCGCAACATCAGGGTGGGTAATGCGGAGCCGAGCGCAGACCAACGCCTTATGCTGCAGAGTCTCCTGCGCGATCGTTTTGCCTTCAAGTTTCATATGGAAACGAAGCAAGGCGAGGTCTACATTCTCACCCGCGGAAAAAAACCTCTCCAACTGAAACCGCCAAAAGACCCGACAGCAGATCCCCGCGCTATCGTGGTGTTGAAGCAGGGCGGAATCGCCGATGGAGAAGCGGAGGGCACGAACACTACGACCGATTATCTCGCGAAGATGCTGAGCCGGTACCTCCGACTGCCTGTGCTGAATCAGACCAACATCACCGGCTCATACGACTACTATCTGCCGCCCAACGATCCAGAGAACCAAGACGCTGTCACCGATATCCTCGGCGTAGTCGACCGTCTTGGCCTCAAGATAAAACACGGTCGCGCCCCGATTCAGACCCTCGTCATCGATCACGTGGAACAGCCCACGGCAAATTAGTTGTCAGCTTGCTCGTAAGCTGTCTTCGCGAACAAGCTCCAGCCGTTTGACGACCTGCGAGGATTCATCCGCTCTGAGTGCTCCGGCCACGAGGAATGCCGCTCCGGCGAATAATAGTGTGTCGGCTACGTAGTCGATGCCTTCTACGATCTGTGCGGTTCCGCGGCAGGCTATCAGGAGCGGCACGTAGATGCCTACGGTCACCAGCGTTTCCGCTACGCCGAGCCAGACGGCTGCTTCGTAGGCCCATTTGTTGGCCAGGAGCAGCGCGCCAGTGGCCAACAGGACTATGCCGGTGAGGTAGCTCCAGAGCCAGGGTACGGGAAACCAAGCCGGCGTTATCTGCTCCAGGGGCAGCCCCGGCGTGTTCATCGGATGCAGGAAGTGCTCCACTCCGTAGAAGATGCATGTTGCTCCGAGCCAGATGCGGGCGGCTGTGACGAGCCATCGCCAGCTTCGCGGGGCGCCAGTGGAGATTGCCGCGAGTGAGAGCAGTCCCAGGCCGAAGCAGCCTTCGCGCATGTCCACTGTCCAGAGGAATCGGTTCTCGGGATGTTTGATGGTGCCTGGCACGAAAATCATGGCTACGAACGCCAACATCATGCATCCGCAGAGCAGGCCGGACCACCGCGTGAATTTTTTCGTTACGAGGCTTACTGCGGTGGCGATCAGGCCGGTGCCTGCGAGATAGGTGCAGAAGATGTGCCACGGCATGTAGGAAGGAACCATTTGCGCTACGCCTTTGGTGGCTGAAAAGTGCATGGATCCAAAGGTAGCCAGTGGAGCCGCTACGAACACGGGGCCGAGCGCGATCAACCGGTTTAGTCCGCGCCAACGAACCAGTGCGCCCCAGCTTAGGGCCATTCCTGCACCAAAGATAGCCAACCCTGTCGTGCTCATCGTCGCTACTGTCTGCAACATCGCAACCTCCACATAGCGCTGATTTCAGCGCACAACCTCTCCTTACGGAGCATGACAACGTCCCTCGGTCTCAGCCCATAGCCACATCGAACACGGTCCTCATAGCCAATCACATACGCGAATTAGACGCGAGCCTGAAAATCAAATGCGCCGGATGGAGGATCCCCGGCGCGTCTCGTGCTGCTGCCTGTGTTACTTGCCGGCGAATTGAGCGAAGTTGGCTCCAGCTTCGGCGTCCTCGATTACGACGTAGGTCTGTAACTCAAGCAGATCGACCCACCGCAGTGCACCCCGGTGGAGCGCCGCTGGATCGTCCGTCTCATACAGGCTGAATCCGGTTGACAGATCCACGCTGTGCCATCGCCCCAGCAGTTTTACTCCCTCGACGGGCGCTGCTTCGCCCTTGAGGAATCGCTCGATTGCGTCGTCAAATGCTCCCGGTCGTGCCGACCATGTCGACATCACTTTCATTATGTTTCTCCTTTTACTCCCCGATTTTTCAGCAACTTCCAGCACTCCGCAAAGCTACTAGCACTTTGCCGCGACGGCAAGATAATTGCGCGGTCTCGAGCGCTATTCATTGGAATCACCCTGTGAAATGACGACGAACCTCGCCGGTCAACCACCGTGGCACGTTCATGCGATACAACCTACTCATGCTTGCTGTTTCCATCAGCCGGAGCCGCGTCATGAGCGGCGGCTGGGTCGACCGTAAATCCATACCGCGCGGACCGAATGGCCGCGGCCTGTGCCGCTGGTGCTCGCTTGAGGTTCCGCGCGGGCGCTATACCTTTTGCTCGGAGTACTGCGTTCACGAGTGGAAGTTGCGGACACAGCCTGCCTATCTGCGCGAGCAGGTTTTTCTGCGGGACAGGGGACGCTGTGCGGCCTGCCATATCGACACGCTTGCCGCTGCGCGCCGGCTTCGCGCATCGCGTGGCGGCAATCGCAAGGCCTTGCTTGCGCACTGGGGACTGAAAACACGTGTGCGCCGCACGCTCTGGGATGCGGATCATATTCTGCCAGTGGCCGAGGGCGGCGGGGAATGCGACCTTGGCAACATTCGCACGCTGTGTCTGCGTTGTCATCGCGAGGCGACGAAGCAGCTTCGTTTGCGTATTCGAAGTGCTGCGGTCAAGGCGCTGCTTGACCGTCAGCAGCCGTCGTCCTGAATAGAAAGCAGGGGTTTTGTGTACCGCTTTTCACGCTCAGCGCTCTTATCCGCTATCGTGGTAACGCAAGCATTCCGATCTGGAGCTGCCCATGTCTGAAACTGTCTTTACACGCTGGTCCGATGTTCCGCTTGAGCCGATGAACCCGCTGCTGGGGCGGCAGTTTGTTTCGAGTGAGAAGCTCACGGTGGGCCGCATTACGCTTGCGAAGGGTGCGCATGTTCCGACACATACTCATCCGAATGAACAGGCGGTCTGCATTCTGTCGGGTGCGCTTAAATTTGTGCTCTATGAGCCTGCGCCCCGAGAAGTGGTTGTCACTCCGGGCGAGATCCTGATCATCGCGGCGAATGTGCCTCATGAAGCGCTGGCGCTTGAAGACACGATCGACATCGATATCTTTGCGCCGCCGCGGCAGGATTGGATTTCGGGGGATGATGCGTACCTGCGCAATGCTCCTCCGCAAAACTCTGAGCAGAAATAGTTGCAAATCTTGCTCTTTGCCAGGGAGGCCCCGGTGCAGGCCGTCCCGCGCGCGGCATCAAGCCGAATCCCTGACACCTGAACTTTGCCCCCTGGTCCCTGTACAATAGCCGAGGTATGTCCTGGTTCAAGCGCCCGTCCGCAAACCTTGCCGCTGTTCCCACTGACAACGGCGATTTCGATCCCGATCAGGACTTCGCTGCTGAATCCACCTTTGCGCCTGTATCCGATGATGGAGAACCAAGCCGCGTGCGCACTGAAGGTCTATGGATCAAATGCCCGGGCTGCCGAACGATCCTCTTCAAGGCCGAGCTGGAAGCCAAACAGATGGTCTGCCCCAAGTGCAACCATCACTTCAAGATCGGCGCGAACAAGCGCATCGAACTGCTGCTTGATCCCGGCTACGAGATTGTCGACGGCAACCTCCGTTCCAACGACCCGCTCAATTTCCAGGACGTCAAGAGCTACAAATCGAGGCTGATGAAGGCACAGGCCGAAACCGGCCTGAACGACGCCCTTGTTACCGCTCTCGGCAACATCGGTCCGCACGAAGTGGTGCTGTCGGCCATGGAGTTCACTTTCATCGGCGGCAGCATGGGTGCCGTCGTCGGCGAGCTGATTGCCCGCGCCATCGACCGCTCTCTTTCCACGCGCAGACCGCTCATCATCGTCACTACTTCGGGTGGGGCGCGCATGATGGAGGGGGTTGTGAGCCTGATGCAACTGGCGAAGATCGCCACTGGTCTCGCCGAGCTCGATGAAGCTCGCATTCCCTATATCTGCATCCTTACCGACCCGACGATGGGGGGCATCACCGCCAGCTTTGCCATGCTGGGTGACCTCAACATCGCCGAACCGGGCGCGCACATCGGGTTTGCCGGGCCGCGCGTGATTGAGCAGACGATACGCCAGAAGCTGCCGGAGGGTTTTCAGCGGAGTGAGTTTCTGCTGGAACATGGATTTCTGGATGCGGTGGTGAATCGGCAGGAGCTGAAGGCTTATCTGATTCGGGCGCTGGATTTTCTGAAGACGCCAGCCTGAGTGGCGAGCGGTCGAGTCTGGCGCGAGTGGGCCTGATGGCAGCGTGCCTGCGGCGTTATACTGGCGATCCTGGAGTGTGATGCTTCCCCTTATTGCTTTGACTCCGTTTCTGCTTATGCCTCAGGTGGGGGATGTGCGGCTTTACTCTCTGCCCACCTCGGAAGAAGTGATGGCCGCGACGATGGCGGCGCGGGATGAAGGCTATCAGCCGAATACGCCGGGCACGTTTCTTGACGAGATGCGCAATTCCAATGGCCAGCCGCTTCACGCTGGTTACAAAACCATCGTCCTGTACAGCGACGGCCAGGTTGTTCACTCCTACTCGATCCGGATACAAACGGGCGACATCGCCGATGCGCATACGTGCCAGCTCTTTGCGTACCCGAACCTACTGAAGTTTCGGGAGGAGCAGATGACCAGCCTCGGCACAACCTCTGTCTCTCCCAGTCAGATCGCGTCGGAACTAGGTTGCGACCATATGGATGTCGTGAAAACTCCAGCGAAACATCTTCGATAGCCGGTTTTGTTCGCTGTTTGCGTTCAGAGTTGACGGTACAGGATTGGTGGAGTGAGTTGGTGAGAGCGTGGTTTGGCAGGGAGTTTGATGAGCGGTATGCGTGGGATTGAAGCATAGGCATGAGGCGGGCCTTCAGCCCGCGTGGGTCGTCGGGGATGCTAACCCAGGGCGTCGCGCCTGACTTTGTCAGGCTGGCTTTGCCCTGGGCTGGTATGAGATGCGCCTTTGGCGCATTTTCATACTGCTGACAAAGTCCGGCAGGAGTTGCATCTCTTGGCGGCTGAAGCCGTTTCGATTTGCAGCTTTTACGGCGCGAGTAAACTCGTGCCTTTTCAAGACGGCGGGTTTGCCTCAAAACAGCGGGTTTCTTTGCAATAAAAAAGGGCTCCCGAAGGAGCCCTTGATGAATGCCACCGAAGGTTTTCTAGAATTCCAGCCGCAGCGAGAACTGCGCCACGCGCGCGTCGTCGCTGGTCAGTGCATTCGCCACTGTGGAAGCGACGCCTGTGATCTGACCGAAGTTGGAAGCGTTGGTGACGATGTTCATGTTTGGCGTGCCGAAGTTGGGGTGGTTGAAGAGGTTGAATGCATCCGCGCGGAATTTCAGGTTGACCCTGTCCCCAATGATGGGGAAGGTCTTCGCGAGTCCTGCATCGAAGTAGAAGGCACCAGGACCGCGTACCAGGTTGCGCTGTCCGTATTCCAAGCCGATCGGTCCGCGGAACTCGGAGAGCACTTTGGCTGCACCATCGGCTCCGCCAGCGAAGGCGTAGACGGTGTTGCTGGAGTGGTCCACATTTACCTTGGTCTTCAGGTCGCTTGTGCTGTTACCGGTAAAGATAGCCGGATCGTTATTGTCAAACGAAGCCAGGAAGGCGTCGGCGAAGGGAGTGACGGCAAGGCCCGTGCGATAACTGGGCAGGCCGGATAAGCTCCATCCGCCGATGGTCTCATCGACCCATCGCGGAGTTGAGCTTGCGAATGTTCTGCCGCGCCCGAAGGGCAGGGCATACACAAAGTTAGAGGTGATCTCCTGCCGGACGTCGAAGTCGGAGCTGCCACGGCATGCGCGCGGCTGCAGGACGTCGCAGATGAAGCCGCTGTTGTTGTACAGCGAGTTGTTGGCGGAGCTCAACGAGCTGTTGTCGATGGAGTGCGACCAGGTGTAGTTGAACTCGAACTGCAGACCCTGTGACAGGTTCTTGTCCAACGTGAGCAGCAGGCCGTGGTAGTTTGAGTTGCCCATGTTGGTCAGGTAGGCGTTGGTGCCGAACTGAGACGGAATTCCGATGTTCGTGGGTAGAAATCCCGTCAGCCCTTCATAGTAGGTATAAAAGGCCAACGTCTGGAGGGAATCGGATATGTCTCCGCGGACGGCTAATTGGCCGGCCAGGCAAGCCACCAGGGTGGTGTTATTGGTGATGTTGGGGCAGCCGGGAAGTGGTCCTACCGCCGCGCCAGTGCCAGGAGCCAGAACATCCTCAAACCATGGCTCAGTCCTCAGGTTTCCGCCCGCCCGCAAATCGGTTGTCAAGCCGGCGAAGGCCTGGACCATTGTCTGGTTCGATTGGCCTGTGTAATCGGGAACGTTGATGACCTGGTTCGCATCGGCATCCGTGAGCAGCCGACGTCCGAGTCTGCCGACATAATTCAGCTTCATGATCAGATGGCCCGGAAACTCCTGCTGGATTCCAGCGTTGAGAGCAATCGAATAGGGATCCTTGAGGTTGGGGCTGATGACAAAACCGGTTTCTCCAGCCGCCAGTCCGAATGGGGTTCCTGTGCTGTCTATCCATGGAACGTATGGCGTGGTGACAGGCAGAGGCGCTGGATTCAGAGTTGAATCGTACGCCAGGTTGGCGCCGACGCGGGGGTCGGTTGCGAGCGATGCGCGGACTGTGGAGCCGCCAAACTGGTTCGTGACCGTATTCGCGAACATGTTGGGAACCTGGTCCTGCAGGAAGTTGACCGAGTTGATCACGGCGCGGTCATAGACAATGGCAGCGCTGCCGTTGATCACCGTCTTGCCTGAGCCGTACGGAGTGTAAGCAAAGGCGATGCGGGGTGCAAAGTCCTTGTAGGACGGCTGGTACATGTCCGGTCCGTGGTTGACCTTGCCACCCAGTACGAAGCTATAGATGGGCAGTCCTGTGCTGCTGGTATCGCCCGCCGTGCTCTGAGCCAAGCGATCATTGATGAACGTGTTCAGGTTAATGGGGGTTGGAACTGATTCGCTTCCATGCGCCTCGTACGGCACGGTGTAGAACTGGTAGCGCAGGCCATAGGAAAGCGTCAGCTTTTTGTTCACTCTCCAGGTGTCGCCGACATAAGCCTCGGTCTGGTAATAGCGATAAGCTCTTGGGCTGCCGCCGCCCAGCGCCTGTGCCTGGCCCTGGTTGTTGTAGACGAAATTGGTAGAGATGTCTCCGATTACACCGAGAGCGCTGGCAAACAGATTGTCGTAGTCATTGATTGCAACGTTGTTCGGGCCCTGGTTGATGTCGGCGGGACGAAGGGATGCATTGAGGCCACCGCTAAGCGCCGAGCCCTGCAAACCGACGCCGACAAAGTTGAAGTTGTTGATCAGGTTGCTGTTCGTCTTGATGAACTTGAAGGTTCCACCGAAGGTCAGGCTGTGCGCGCCGATCTGCCAGTTGAAGTCATCGCGGACGACCGGAATGGGAACGCGGCGCTGCTGTCCGTCAAAGGACGTGTAGGGTCCATCTATATTGGAAAAGCTGTACTGGTCGGGTCCGGTTGGATTGTAGAGATCCGGAAAGCTGTACTTGGAGATGGTATCGCCATAGTAGAACTGGTTGACCTTGTTGGCGCCGATCGCCCAGGTGTGGCTTATGACATAGGCGTAGCTGCGATCGGTATAAGGATGCGTGGACGGGTCCGTTGCGAACTCGGGGAGGTTTTCCACGGCATTCTCACGGTTGATGGTGAAGCGTCCGAAGATTCTCTGTTTGGAGGTCAGGGTATAGTCGACGCGGCCGACGTAGGTGGTGTCGATATCGGGTGTCGGGTAGGTGAAACGATAGCCGCCGGTGTTGACGCCGTCGCCCCGGCTCAGGTCATTGGCTTCCGGATAGCGGGAGGTGATCAGGGACTGCACGTTGGGATTGAAACCGATACCTGCCGGGTCAAGGGTAGCGATTTGTCCTGGCGTCAAGGTCGTGATGCACTGTGGCTGCGTACTGAGGCGGCTGCTATCGCCGCATCCTGCGCCGCTGTTGATGTAATTGAGCTCTCCGTTGCGGAAAACATCGAGAGGAACGGTTCGTTCGTCCGTGCTCGACTGGATGATGCGTGAGTCGGCGAAATCAAAGAAAAAGAAGAGTTTGTCCCGCTTGATCGGTCCGCCGAGATTGCCGCCGAACTGGTTGCGGATCAGGGGCGTGCGCGGAAGTCCGTTGAGATTGTTGAACCATGTATTCGCCACGGTCGTCGTATCGCGATGGTACTCATTGACGTTGCCGTGAAATTGGTTGGTGCCGCTCTTCGTCACCAGTTGAAACTGCGCGCCGCTTCCGGTTCCGATGGAAGGGGTCAGTCCGGCGACGGTTCCCGTGAATTGCTGCACTGAGTCAACTGGAGCCGTGGCAACGATGGCAAAGGTCCCATTCGCCGCTGCGATGTCGTTCACATCCAGGCCGTCCACTGTAACCGAACTCTGATCGATACGTGCGCCAGTGACAGAGCCCTGAAAGGAATCGACGCCCGGCTGCTGTACAAAGAGGGTCTGGATTCCGGCGGTACGGTCATAAACCGGAAGCTCATTTAGCTGTTCAATGCTGAGGTTGTTGCCGATCGATGCGTCGGTTGTGTCCAGCGTTACATTTGCATTCTCCGCAGAGATGGCAACGGTCTGCACGACGTTGCCGGGCGCCAGATGAACATTCTGGGTACGAGTCACACCGACGTTCAGAGCCAAGTCTGAAACCGTGAATGTCTCAAAGCCCTGGAGCGACACCGTCAACTTATATGAGTTTCCGGGGGGAAGGCTTGTGATCGTATAGGAGCCCTCAGCATTGGATGTTGCTTTGAAACTCGCCCCGGTGGCTGTGTTTGTGAGTTCAATGGCCGCACCTGGAATTACGGCGCCACTCGTATCTGTAACTGTGCCAGTAATGGACGATGCATCCTGAGCGTAGGTCACTCCGCAGCAGAGCAACAAGGCAACGAAGAGCCAAGTCTTCGCCAACATACCTTTAAAAGGCATTCTTTACCTCCAACAAATCCGTTGTGTTTATGCACTTACAAATTTTCCGCAAGCACACGGAATCTGATTCATATATGTGTGGGCATCTATATTGCGGGATATCGTGCGGTTTTTAGTGCGTGACACCCCGCGAAATGTGCCTCTGTTAGTGCGGACGGAATATTGTCGGTATGGGACGAAAATCCAAAGGGACTCACCATATTACGCAACTTTATGACCAAACTGCCGACCTAACAGGCTTAAGCTCTAAGTCGCACATTATAAGGATGTTATTGCGCGCACCCTCGGATCGGTGTGGATAACCTGACGACTCGATCTATTGAAATCGATACCATCTATACAAAATCGCATATCGATTTTGGGTGATTCGCAGGTTTTTATAGTTAGGAAAGCCGCGAAAACTGATTTTCCACGAAAATTCATATGTTTTTCGGGTTTCTACAAAAAACCATAACCGCGTTTGCGCATTCCATTGCGCTAAGTTAAAGACTCCTAAATAGTTATGTGGGTGGTCAGAATGGCCCCGAAAATGCAGTTATTAGATTTAATTCATTTGTATTGCAACATGCAGTTTTTGCAAGTTTTGAACTGACTCAAGGCAAGACCGAAGATCCTCTGGGGAAGGATTCAGATGGATTCAAAGCTGCCGCCATTCCCAACCCATAACCGTCCCTTGGGAGGAAATCCTGAATGCTGTACTCAAAGAAGTATCTGGCCTCGCTCGTTTGCGCCTTTGCGCTCGCGACTGGGCTGATCGTAGTTAATTCTATTGCTCCAGTTGCTTTGGCTCAGGCTGATCTCGGCTCCATCTCCGGTACCGTCACCGATGCATCCGGCGCTGTGATCGCTAACGCCAATATCACAATAACCAACAAGGCCACGGGCGCACAACGGGTCACGACCTCTAACGGCAAAGGCGAGTACTCCATCACGCAGATCAATCCGGGTGACTATACGATCAGCGTGACCTCTTCGGGCTTTGGCACCACCACTCAGGATTTCACGCTTACGGTCGGCTCCGAGCGAGCCATCAGCATCCAGCTCGCTGTCGCCGGTGCTCAGACCCAGGTCAGCGTCTCTGCCGATGACACCACGACTCCGAATTCCGAGAACGCTGAAGTTTCCACCGTCATTACGAATCAGCAGATCCAGAGCCTGCCTCTGGCTGACCGTGATCCATACGGCTTGGTGGATCTCGCGGGAAACGCCTCGACCATGACGATGGGCGGCAACCGTGGCGTTGGCTATAACCTTGCCGGAGGCCGTTCTGCTTCGGTCGATATCCTTCTCGATGGCGCTGAGAATACGGATGTCTATGCTGTCGGCGTCGGCCAGACTATCCCGCAGGACGCAATGCAGGAGTTCTCTGTCGTCGTCTCCGGTGAGGGCGCTGAGCTCGGCCGCTCCTCCAGTGGCGCTGTGAACGTCTCGACAAAGTCCGGCACCAATCAGTTCCATGGCGATGTCTACGATTACAACCGTATCTCGACCTTCGCTTCGGATGGATTCAACAACAACGCCCTTTACGCTGCCGGCGACCTGGCGAACCCTAAGTCACGCTACACGCACAACCAGTTCGGCTACTACGCGGGGGGGCCGATCGTCCGCGACAAGCTCTTCTTCTCGTCTGCGACGGAGTGGACCCGCATCCGCAGCGAAGCCACTGTCGTCTCCGAGGTTCCGACGCCGCAGCTCATCGGCATGTCCTCGACAAATATGCAGGCCTACTTCGCTCAGTACGGTACCCTTGCCGACCCGATCAACGGCCGTACCTATACTGGTGCGGACATCCTGCAAGAAGGTGTCTTCGGAACGGACGTACTTACGATCGCCGAATCTGAGACAGGCGCTGTGAGTACAAAAGCCGATCCGATCACGAGCTGCAGTGATCCAAGGATCGCAAACGCCCCAATCTGCACTACCGCGCTGTTTGGAACCGTCACCTACCAGACCCCCGGTGACTCCGGCGGCGGTACTCCTGTCAACCAGTGGATCAACTTCGATCGTGTTGACTGGACTCTGACCCCGAAGACTTCGCTCTATGGCCGCTATATCCAGCAGAGCACCGTCAACCCCGCAGGCAGCAACAACACCAGCCCCTATGCTGGTTACAACACCGGCATCACCCAGTACAACCATTCCCTGCTGGCTTCGGTCACGCACGTTTTTACCTCAAACTTCGCCGAGAATACGAAGATCCTGCTGACTCGCTTCAACAACCAGCAGCCTCTAGGTGCGGTGCCGGTTAGCCCCACGCTCTATACCAATCCAGGCGGATCGGTGACTGTCGGTTCCGGCTCAGTCTACTTCCCCGGCTATCTGCCGACTTCTCCCGGTGCAGCCATTCCGTTCGGTGGTCCACAGAACTTCATTCAGGTCGGCGAAGACCTTAGCTGGACCCACGGCAAGCACAACATCAAGTTCGGCGGTTCGTTCCTGTACATCAAGGACAACCGTGTCTTCGGCGCATATGAGAATGCCGTCGATGCTCTTGTCACCACCGGGAGCAGTGGAGCTCTTGTCAATTTCCTCAGCGGTTCACTCGATGAGGTTCAGGTTGCTCTCAACCCCAACGGGGCCTTTCCCTGCTCTCGTGATCTGACGACCGGTGTGTTAAACGAAACCACTGCGTGCCAGATTCAGACTCCGGCGACGTCGCCGAACTTCTCCCGCAGCAATCGTTACGACGATTCATCTCTCTACGTTCAGGACACCTGGCACGCATCCCCGCAGCTCTCACTGACTGCAGGCCTGCGCTGGGAAGTCTATGGTCCGCAGCACTCTCAGCGTGCCGCTTACGACGCGAACTTTTTCATGGCCAGTGGCAGCAATGAGTTCGACGACATTCGCAATGGCATCGTGCAGACTCGTGCGACTGCGCCGAATGGACGCCTCTGGAACCTTAACCTCAAGCAGTTCGGACCTCGTTTCGGCTTTGCCTATGATGTCGCCGGTAATGGCAAGACTGTAATCCGTGGCGGCTACAGCATCTCTTACGAGCGCAACTTTAACAACGTAACCTACAACGTCATCCAGAACCCGCCGAACTACGGCGTCATTGCACTGACGAGCACGACCAACCCGACGCCGATCAGCACGAACAATCTCGGCGCTTTCGGCACGGCCATCGGACCGCAACCGCTGCCGCCCGTCACTCTTCGCGCCGTGGACCCGAACATCAAGCCCGCATACGCGCATAACTGGAACCTGACGCTGGAGCATCAGCTCGGAACCGACACGCTGGTCTCCATCGGCTACATCGGTACGCGCGGTATTCACAACTACTCAATTTCCAACTTCAACCGCTCCTTCTCGGGTATCAATTACCTGGACGACGCGCCAACGACGGTAACGGGCTTTACACAGAACCGCCTCAATCCGCAGTACTCCAACATCAACTGGCGTGGTGCGGACGGCGACAGTTACTACGAAGCAGTCAACCTTAGTGTTCGTTCCAATAACGTTCGCAAAACGGGCCTTTCCGTGACGGCGAACTACACCTACGGTCATTCGCTCGATAACACCAGCTCCACCTTCAGCGACGGCGCGAACACCGACGGTGGTGGCACTGTTCTGGGCTATCTCGATCCCTTCAACCATGGTCTCGATCTCGGTAACTCGGATTTCGACATCCGCCATCGCGTCGCGGCTAGCCTTACCTATAACCTGCCGTTCTTTGAGCACAGCAGCAACGGAATCCTGAAGTCAGTACTAGGCGGTTTCGTCGCCAGCACGATCTTCACGGCCCAAACCGGCAACCCGTACAGTCTCTACGACTGCTACTTCGGTTACACCGAGTGCGTTCGCGCCAGCTTCGTGGGGCAGCGTCCTAAGAAGAACAGCACGCTCAGGGACATCAGCAGCACGTACGGTCCGAATACCTACTCCTATCAGGACTTTCCGGCCTACTTCAACGCGGACGGCAGCAACAATCTTTCTGCCTACAACGAGTGGGTCAATCCTGCACTCAACGCTTACTGGGATGAGATTGAAGGCGCCCCGGCAGGTACGCCGATCTGCTGCTCAGACACCCCGCTTCCTGGCGGCTCTGGTCTCGCAAATGGCGGCTTCGTCACTGGCATGGATAACCGCAACTCCTACTACGGCCCCGGTACCTGGGATGAAGATCTGCGTGTTGCCAAGGCGTTCAAGTTCCGTGAGCGTTATGGAATCAACCTCAGCGCTACCTTCATCAACGTCTTCAACCACGCCAACACCTTTGTGAATGGCGGCTTTGACGCGGATGTCTCGGAGGTTCCGGGCATGTTTGCATTCAAGAGCGGCAACCGCAACACCGAACTCGAAGCAAAATTCGTGTTCTAAGCCGGCTCTCAGCCGAAGAGAAAGGGCGTCCTGCGGGATGCCCTTTTGCTTTTCTGTGTTTCGCTTATGGGCCGGCTGGGGTCGTTGCTCCCTTAGAATAAAAAGACATGTCTTACGCCGAAGCCATCGATCATCTCAGCGCGCTGGTGCCTGAACTGGCACCCAATCCGAGCCAGCCGCGCCGCAAGTTTTCTTTGGATGAGATCGGTACGCTCTGCGCGGCTCTTGGCGATCCGCAGAAGAAATTTCCGTCGGTGCTGATTGCGGGCACGAACGGTAAAGGCTCTACGGCTTCAACACTTGCTGCCATTGCGCGCGAGTCGGGTCTGCGGGTTGGCTTGTACACATCGCCGCATCTGGATCGTGTGAATGAGCGCATCCGTATCGGAACTCCCGGTCCAGAGGGAGCTATTCACGAGATTACAGATGATGATTTTGCGCGCGCCTACTTTCGTGTCGACGACACTGCGCGCAAGCTTGTGGCCGAGGGCGGGCTTGCTCACTACCCTTCTTACTTTGAACTGCTGACCGCTGTTGCGTTTGTGTATTTCGCCGAGCCTGCGGCTGGCGCGGCTCCGGTGGATCTGGCGGTTCTTGAAGTGGGCCTGGGAGGACGCCTTGACGCAACCAACATTGTCTCTCCGCTTATCTCGGTTATCACGGATATCTCGCTGGACCACCAGGAGTGGCTTGGTTCTACGATCACTTTGATCGCTCGCGAGAAGGCGGGCATTCTCCGCGCCAATGGCACGCTGGTCACGCTGCCGCAACATCCTGAAGCGAATCAGGCACTCGGAGAAATTGCGACAGAGCTGAATGTTCGCGGCATCAATGCGGCGGTCTATACGCCGCCGATCGGAACTGGCCCGACAGCGTCGTACCCGTTGGAGGTGATGGGCAGCGAGATCGTCGTCGATTCGCCGCTCAAGGGAGCGCATCAGCATCGCAATATCGCGCTGGCCATTGCTACTGCGGTTGAGCTGGCGGGGACCTATCACTTTCCCATTACTGCCGGTTCGATTGAACGCGGCATTCACGCGACTAGCTGGCCGGGACGTCTTGAGCCGGTTGTCGTGGCCGGGTATCCGGAGATTGTGATCGATGTGGCTCACAATCCTGCGGGCGCGTGGGCTCTGCGCGCCGCTCTCAATGCCGCGGATGCGGGTTCTCCGCAAGTCCTCATCTTTGGCTGCCTGCGTGACAAACCGCTGGCTGAGATGACGCAGATTCTGTTCCCGATCTTCGACCATGTCATCCTGGCGCCGATCCATTCGCCGCGGGCTACGCCGATTGAGGATCTCGTTGCTGCGGCGGAAGCGGTTGGCGTTGCTCATAGTGCAACGAATTCAGTACCGGACGCAATCGAAGCAGCGCTCAGCCTTAAGCCTGCCCGCATTGTGATTAGCGGCAGCGTCTATCTTGTCGGCGAAGCGCGGCATCATCTGCTGACGCTTGCCGCGCCACAGGATCTCGTACGGTGAGACCCCGCACGCTACCCCTCATGCTTCGGATACGCAGCAACATCATGCTGGCCCCTGTCTTTTTTCTGGGTACGGCTTTTTTCGGCAGCATCGCTCTTGTCGCGTCACTGTTTGATAAATCCGGGCGTGTGCAGCATCGCGTTGCGCAGCTCTGGGCGCGCTTTTCGGTTGCATGTTCGCTATCGCGGGTGCGGGTTATCGGGGTGGAGAATCTGGCGAGTCTTTTTCCGCCGCAACCACCGGGCAGCAAACCGGGTGACTGCATTCCATGCGCGCAGCCATGCGTGTTCGCCGCGAACCATACGTCGTACATGGATACGCCGGTTGTCTTCTCTTCGCTGCCGGTGCAGTTTCGCATCCTCGCGAAAAAAGAGCTTTTCGGGTTGCCCTTTATCGGCTGGTATCTCACGCGCTCGGGACAACTGCCGATCGATACGGCCAATCCGCGGGCTACGCTTTCGAGCTTTGCGGCGGGGGTGCGGACACTTCGTGCAGGTCTGAGTGTGTTTGTTTTTCCGGAGGGTGCGCGTACACCAACGGGCGAGCTGCAGTCCTTTCTGAATGGCGCTGCGTTTCTGGCGATTCGGGCGAAGGCGCCGCTGGTGCCGATCGCGCTGATCGGCGTGTACGATCTGCTGCCGATTCACACCAGGCATTTCTACCCGTCGCGAACGCCGATCAAGCTAGTCTTCGGGCGGCCCATCTCTACCGAGGGCCACAGTCCGCGCGAAAGTGAAGCGCTGACGGAAGAACTGCGGAATGCGATCGACGACCTGATTCAGCAGCATCGGAGTTAATAGACTGCGCTCAAAAAGTGAGCGGTTGCGATGTGCTTGACAATATCGATTTTGGATATATCATAAACCGATATAGAGGAGCACTTCATGAGCAGAGAGCGACAGATTGATGACGACTTGCTGGAAAATCTCCCTTTGCCAACCGCAGCTTTCTTTGTGCTTTTCGCGCTTGCCGAAGGAGAGAAGCATGGATACCGCATCATGCAGGATATTCGCGAGCTTTCCGGAGGCACTTTTTCGGTAGGGCCTGCGACGCTGTACACGACGATCAAGAAGCTGTCGGATCAGGGTTTCATTGGTGAAACGACCGATTCGGGCGAAGACAGACGCAGAATCTACGCTCTGACGCGGACGGGAAAGCGTCTTCTGGATGCGGAGTTTCGCCGTCAGCAGCAACTGCTGGATCTTGCACGCAGGAAGCGGATTCTGCGGATCGGAGAGCAGAAATGAATCGCGCATACCGTGCTCACTGCTATCTCTTCGACTGCCTGCTGACGTTGCAGAGCGATGAGCTCTTTGCTCGATACGGAGAGGAGATGCGGTCGGTCTTTGAAGATGAGCTGAGTGACGCGTGGCAGCAAGGCACAGTAGCGATTATTCGCGTCTGGCTGGAGATACTGGCGGAAACCATTACGCTGATTATGCCGCGCTATGTTGCGCGAGTGCGGTTGTTGTTTGCTGCCAGCGCGCTGGCAACCGCGATTACTGTCGGCTCTGCTTTCGGCTTCTGTACGCTTGGGCCGACTCCTGTAGTCCACGCCAGCGTGCAGGGATTGTCGAGTGCTCAAAGCAGCGCTCAACTCGCGTCATCCGGCAGCGTGGTTCCGCTTCCCGATGGGCATCACATGTATCTCGAGTGTTCGGGAGATCCCAATGCACGGCCAACCGTGATTCTCGCTAATGGGAAGGGGCTGGGCACTGCCGATGCGTGGGTGAAGGTTCAGCAACTGGTGCCCTTGTCGATTCGAACGTGCAGTTACGATGCGATCGGGGCGGGACGCAGCGATCACATTCAGGAGCCCCATCCGGAGTTGAGTCCTATCGATCAGGTGGTTGCGGAAATGCACGAGCTTTTCGAGGCTGCACATCTTAAGCAGCCTTATGTGCTTGCCGGGGCTTCGGCGGGAGGCATCCTGATTCGGCGCTATCAGCAGCAGTATCCGCGTGAGGTCGCCGGGCTCGTGTTTGTAGACTCGGCGCATGAGGAGCAAGTGTGGCGCATTGCTGCGATCTCGAAAGACCTTGATCCGAACTGGAATAATCCTGAATCTCTACGGGCGAATGGCTTTCTTCCCGATAGCCAGAAGCTTACCTGGCACGCGGATATTCCACTGATCGTTCTGGAGCGCACGGAGAAGCCTCCGCGCTCTGCTTTTCCATCGCTTAACGAGCAGCAATTCGACGCATTGAACGCGGAATGGCATAACCATCAGGTGGATCTCGCCAGCCGGTCCAAGTATGGGCAGCTTCGGGCAGTTGCCGGTGCGGGGCATTTTATGCACCAGCAGAGGCCGGATGCGATTGCGGAGGCAATTCAGGATGTAGTCCGGCAAGCTAACGCGCACTGATCTCATCCCGATCAGTTTTAAACTCTCCGATCCGTATTTTCCGTTGCTGTCTTTTCTCCTATGGACATTGCAAAGGAATTTTGCTACTCTCCTTTGCAATGCCCATAGGAGTGAGAAATGCCGCGTAAAAGTGAGGAAAAATCGGAAGTCCTTCAAGGAACGCTGGATCTGATGATTCTGAAGACGCTGCAATCGATGGGCGCGCAGCATGGATTTGGCATTGCGCGGCGCATCGAGCAGGTGAGTGAGGATGTCCTTACGCTGAATGAAGGAACTGTGTATACGGCGCTGTTGCGGCTGGAGCTGAACGGCTGGATCAGCTCCGAATGGGGCTTATCAGAAAACAACCGCAAGGCGCGCTACTACGCAATCACCAAGCGCGGCATGAAGCAGCTTGAAGCCGAAACCGAAAACTGGCAGCGCATCGCAGGTGTGATTGGTCGCGTGCTGGCGCAGGAAGGGCGCGGTTAACGATGCGCGCCGTGATTGCATTTCTCGCCCGCATGCGCAACCTCGTTACCGGGAGCCGCGACGACGCGCGCTTCGAAGCTGAGATTGAGACGCACATCGCGCTGCTCAGCGAACGATTTATCCAGCAGGGGATGACGCCAAAGCAGGCGACACGGGCTGCTCGCCGCCAGTTCGGCAATGCAGACCTGCAGCACCAGCAGAGACGCGATTCCCGTACGTTCTCCGGGCTCCTGGCGCTTGGTCGCGACCTGCGGTTCGCTGTTCGGCGGCTGCTGCGCAATCCGCTGCTGGCCGTCATCGCGATTCTTTCGCTTGGCCTGGGTATCGGAGCCAACACAGCGATTGTTTCGGTTGCCCGCGGCGTGCTTCTCGATCCGCTTCCGGTGCGCGAGCCGCAGCAGCTTCGGCTTCTGACCTGGACCAGCGGTCCCCAGCTGCCCGTCCCGCCTGTCTGGGGCGATATCTATCAATCGGACAGCGGGGGTCTTGTTAGTCCGAGCTTCTCCTATCCGGCCTACCAAGCGCTCCAGCAGCATCCGGAAGCTTACTCGGCGCTCTTCGCGTTTAAAGATATTTCGCTCACCGCTACGGCTGACAACAATGCTGCGCCTGCGAGTGCGGAGCTCGTGAGCGGAAACGCTTTCGACGCACTTGGCCTTTCAGCGTCGCTGGGTCGTGTGCTCACTCCTGCCGACGACACGGTCTCCGCCGCGCCAGCCGTTGTTCTTTCGGATGCGTACTGGTCGCGGCGCTTTGGCCGCGCTCCAGGCGTGATCGGCCAGACGATCGCGCTCAACGGAGTTCCCGTCACCATTGTCGGCATTGCGCCTCAGCGTTTTACGGGACTGGATACTGCGACACCTATCGATCTCTTTGTTCCAGTGAGCCTGCAGCCGGTGCTTATTCCACGCCCGCAGAACAGCAGCATATCGGTGCTGGACAATCCGCAATCCTGGTGGCTTCAGCTCATGCTGCGTGTTCGGCCCGGTGTCTCCGATGCGCAGATTCAGGCACAACTCGACTCTGCGCTGCGTCAGGCCGCGCAGCCAGCTGCGACCTCGGCGCATGCCTTTGCTTCGCTTCATCTGGCGTTACAGCCGGGGAGCCGCGGCGTCGATGATCTTCATGGCCAATATGCTGAATCGGCTTGGATTCTGCTTTCGCTTTCCGGGCTTGTTTTATTGCTGGCCTGCGTTAATCTTGCCAATCTGCTGCTGGCGCGTGCGGCGAGCCGACGTCGTGAAATCGCTACACGCCTGGCACTCGGTGCTCGGCGCTCTCATATTCTGCGCCAGCTTCTCACGGAAACTGTACTGCTTGCGCTTCTTGGCGGCTTTGCCGGGCTCGGTCTTGCGTTTTTCGCTCGCAACGCTATACCGGCCATGCTTGCGCGCTCTGGCGGCTCAGAAATACCTTCCGCGCTTACCAGCGCGTTTGATCTCCGCATTCTCGCGTTTGCCGCAGCCATCTCACTTCTCTGCGGAATGCTTACGGGCTTGCTTCCGGCGCTGACCGCTATTCGTGCCGCGCAGGGCGCTGCGGCTCTTAAAGATTCGCCGTACGCGGCAAGCAGCCCCTCACTTTCTGGTTCGGCACGCCTCGGACTTGGGGCATCGCTGGTTGTCCTTCAGATTGCTCTCTCCACGATTCTTCTCGCGGGCGCGGCGCTCTTTGTGCGCACCCTTATCAATCTGAGCCATGTTTCGCTGGGTTTCGAGTCGAATCACATCCTGCTCTTCCGGCTCAACCCGCCGCGCTCGCTCTACGATGACGCAAAAGGCGTGGCACTTTTCCGCCGGCTGCAGGAAAATCTTGCCGCTATTCCTGGTGTTCGCTCTGTTTCGATGAGCAATATCGCGATTATCGGTGACGGACATTCCGGCTCAAGCTTCCACATTCCCGGTACGCCGCACCATAATCCCGAGATTCGCGTTCAGGAAAACAGTATTACGGACGATTTCTTTTCCACGCTCGGTATTCCGCTGCTTCAGGGCCGCCGCTTCGACTCCACTGATACTCCAGCCTCGCCGCCCGTCGCGGTCATCAATCAGGCGCTTGCGCAAAGCTTCTTCCCGCACACGAATCCTATCGGCCTCACCTTCGAGATCGATGCGGATGAGATTGCGGTTCCGGTTCGCATCATTGGAATTGCCGCCAATACCCGCTATGCCGATCTGCGCGCTCCTACACCGCCAACCTTTTACCTGAGCTACCGGCAGCAGAACGAGTCGGGCCGTCGCGTCTTCACGCTGCGCACGGCTGCTGACCCGGCTACCGTGCTTCCGCAGGTTCGCGCTGTCGTTGCCGCAATCGACCCTAACCTGCCGCTGCTTGATGCGCGGTCAATGAATGAGCAGGTACGCTCGACGCTAGTGAACGAGCGTATCTTTGCCCGTCTCACGGCTGCCTTTGGTGTGCTGGCACTGATCCTCGCGTGCATTGGTATTTACGGCATCATGGCTTTCACCGTCTCCCGGCGCACGAGCGAAATCGGCATCCGGATGGCTCTTGGGGCGCAATCGCGCCAGGTGCTTGTGCTTATCCTGCGGCAGGCCACGTGGATGTCGCTTGCCGGGGTCTTCTGCGGTCTTGTGGCTACTCTCTGGCTGGCCCGGTTTATCCGCTCGATGCTGTATGGGCTGACACCTTCCGATCCAATCACGCTGGGTTTCGTTGCCATGCTGCTGATTGTGATCTCGCTACTTGCGGCCTTTGGTCCGGCACGCCGCGCTGCGCACATCGATCCCAACCAGGCGTTGCGCCATGAGTAACTCGCGACTAACTTGTCGTGGGTTGAGGGGTTAAAAGGATTCGAGGCAGGAACGCAGAAATCAAAACGCAGGGATGGACAACGAGATATCTGCCCTGCAAACGGCTGCGACATAACAGGTTAGATAAAACTCTCCTCGGTGGGCAGTTTTATGCCCGGGCGTTCTGCTGCAACCTTTGCGGCAGCGTCTCGCTTTTTGTTGGGCAAACCCAATCTTCTGCCGATAACAGGCAGTAAGAAGCCAAAAAGCATGAGGGAAAGCACACTATTGGCGGGCGGAGTGTCTTTGGCAATTGCAGCCAGCGGTTCTGTCTCTGTTTTCTATGCGGTTTATCGGAGCCGCTATGTTTCACACCTGGGCCCGCCGATTGACGGGCAGACTGAGTAGAGCTGCCGTGTCTGATCCACTTTATTCGAGCAGCGTCTCGCCCTCGGCTCATTCCGTGTCTTCCACGTGTCCAAACTCATCCTCGGACTCGTATTCGGGCACGTGTTCAGGCGCGGAAAAATGCTCAAAGCCAGCGCAAGGCATTCCCACTTCTGCTTCCGCCTCGTCCGAATTGCCTGTAGATAAATATGCCGCTCGTGTTCACCGCAATGCGGTCGCGGAATCGCGGTTTCGCAAGCAGCGTACGGCCCTTTGCGCGAGCGTCGATGGCTATTTTGGCTGGCTGATGATCCTGCAATGGGTGGCAGCTATCGCTATCGGCTGGTTGTACGTTCCTCTTAGCGGCGCAGTTTCGTTGCAGACGCGTGTTGTGACAGCCGTCGCCTATGGCGCATTTCTCACTATCATTCCTGTTTTGCTGATCCGCTTCTTTCCGGGCCACCAAAGCACGCGCCTGACCATTGCCGCGATGCAGATGCTGATGTCGTCGCTGCTCATTCATCTCATGGGCGGTCATGCCGAAGCACACTTCCACATCTTTGGCTCGCTGGCTTTTCTGGCCTTTTATCTCGACTACCAGGTGCTGCTTGTCGCTTCGATTACGATCGTTGTCGATCATGTCCTTCACGCCAGCTACTTTCCGCTTTCCGTGTTCTTTTATCATGCCGATCGACCATGGCACTGGGTTGAACTCTGCGGATGGATCGCCTTTTGCGACACATTTCTTCTTATTGCCGCGCGGGATCGCCTGCGCAGCCTGCGACGCCTGATTCGTCATGATCTGGAGCGCGACCAGTTGCTGCGTCATGCGCATTACGACGCGTTGACAGGCCTCCCGAATCGCAGCTTTCTCAGCGAGAAATGCAATGCCGCCATCCGCAACCCGGCGCAAACTGCCGACGTAGCCGACCCCGCGAACCGATCCTTCGCCTCTGAGACACCGGTCCTTCCCGATGGATTCTGCTGTCTCTACATCGATCTTGATAGCTTCGAATCGATCAATAAAGATCTCGGTCATCTGACTGGCGATGCTCTTCTTGCCCAGGCGGCAAAGCGCATCCAGCAATGCCTCGATGCGGACTGCTTTCTTGCCCGTCTCGGTGGCGATGAGTTTGTTGCGCTCGTGCCTCAAATCAAGAACCAACCGCACCGCGCCGAAGAGGCCGCACGCGCCATTCTGGGTGCGCTACTGCAGCCTTTTCACGCCGTGGACCGTACGCTCCATCTGGGAGCCAGCATTGGTATCAGCCGCTATCCGCAGGATGGCCTGGACGAAAGTGAGCTCCTCGTTAAGAGCAATCGCGCGATGTTTCATGTGAAGCGATCGGGCCGCAATGGATGCCAGATGCATTCCGCAGCTCTGCCTGATCCTGAAAACGAGCGTATCGAGAGCGAGCGCAGTTTGCATCGCGCGATCGAGCATCGCGAATTTCAGGTTCACTATCAACCTATCTATTCAGGCGGCTGCTCCATTGTTGGGTTTGAAGCGCTCATTCGCTGGACCGATCCGCTGCGCGGCAACATTCCTCCGAATCAATTCATTCCGCTTGCCGAGGAGACTGGGCTGATTGTGCAGATTGGCAGCTTCGTTTTGCATGAGGCGTGCCGGCAGGCCTCGGACTGGCATCGCCGCGGCTTGTTTCGTGGACATATTGCGGTCAATGTTTCGAGTATCGAGCTGGCTCGGCAGGACTTTGCCGATGTGGTTATCTTTACTTTGCAGCAGTACCAAACGCCGCCGCAGGCTATTGAGCTGGAAGTTACCGAGTCCGCGCTGCTGCATGATTTTCAGCTTGCCGAGCACCACCTGCGACGTCTTCACGAATACGGTATTCGCATCTCCATTGATGATTTCGGCACGGGCTATTCGTCGCTTGGCCGCCTGCGCCAGCTTACGCTCGATACTCTCAAGATTGATCGCATCTTCGTCGAGGGCGTGGCTACGGAAGGTCCCGATCGCACTGTCGTTGGCCTTATCATCTCCATGGCTCATACGCTGGGGCTTGAGGTTGTTGCTGAAGGCGTCGAAACAGAAAACCAGCTTGTCGCACTGCGTGCTCTCGCGTGCGATCAGCTTCAGGGTTTTCTTTTTTCCCGGCCTGTGCCTAAAGATCAGGCTGAGTTTTTGCTTAGCAGGCATGTGATCGCATCGAAGGAGAACGAAGACCCGCTTTACGGCATCTCGGAAGCTGTCATTCCGAGCAGATAAGTTTTTCGGCTGTTGGCGTTTGTCGCATCTTTCACTTCGTGGGCAGGATTTCCTTCGTAGCGGTGATACTCCGCAGCGGGTTTGCCGTCGGGGCCATTCTTTACCTCTACGGTTTCCAGAGAGACAAACGTGCCCGGTATACGCGCGCCGAACCAATGCGGATCGTCACGTTCGAGCCACGTCGTCAATGCCAATTCCGATCCAGCCGGATAGATCCCGGACCCTGCGTACTTCACGGCCACATCGTTGCCGGTCAGCATGGTCATGGTGCCATGCTCACGGTCATGCCGGTCAATGCCTGAGGTAATCATGCGCCACTCCAGCGCCGCGACTGGCAGCCCTGATGGCGTCCGCGCTTCGACATTCAATACATCTGCCTCCTGCGGCTTTTTCATTCCGCAGCCACTCAGGAGTGCAACAACGGCCGCTGCAACAATCCAACTGGTTCTACTTTTCATCTGGCTCTTTATCTCGCGCTTCATCTCTACACTCCACACTTGCTCTACTTCTCCAGCGGCATCGTGTATACAAAGTCATTGCCTTTTACGGGCGCGTGGCAATTCGTGCATTCCTCGACGAAGTGCGCATCTTTTCCGTAGGGCTTCAGATCCATTCCGCGCCATCGACCCCAGCCCCAGCCATCGGTCTTCGCATACCGGCTGGCGTCTTTTGCCATGAATTCCACCTGAATGAACTTACCCGGCTTCAGCCCACCGTTGTCGTCAGGAGCAGCCTGCCACGCGACCTTCGCAAACGCTGCTCCATCGGGCCATGGGTTGATCTTCTTCTCAGCGATCGCCTTTACTGCGATCTCGTTGCCGAGGATCATGCGCAGCGTGTGGTTATCGCCGCGATCCGTTGCCGATATTGTCTTCCAAGTCTCCCATCCCGCAGGATAGGCGAACCCATTCAACTCGGGAAGAATCGTCTGTATCGACATCTTTCCTGACGCCGGCTGCGGAGCATCATTGACGAGACGCACTGTGTTTTCTGGAGCAGGCGCCTGCGTCGCGTTGGGTGTTGGTGCGGCGCTGACGGAGTCCGTTTCTGCAAAGGGAGCGAGATATTTCTCGAGCACTGCCAACTGTTCGGGTGTGACTGCTGTGCCCGGATGCATTGCCTGATACTGCGGCAGCGGCATCGCGCCCAGCCGGATCATGTTCACGGCCTCGAAGAGCGCGCCTCGTTGCTGTGCGGCAGGCAGTTTTGCAATCTCGGAGAAGTTTAAATGCCGGCGCGCTTCTTTCACGTCATGCGCGACGAGCCAGTACCCCGGCGCAACCTGGTCAAACCACTTCAGCCGGGTCTCGTTGGAGTGGCAGTCGTAGCATGAATTCTTCAGGATTGACTGCACCTCGGGTGGCGCTTGCAGCTCTGCCGTCACCGGCGGATTTCCGATCCGCGGCCGCACCAACTGCATTGCAATCCCTATCACGGCAACTATGCCAATCCACTTCCATACAGCCCGCATTCCATCTCCTTGCTGCAACGATACACATGTGTGTAAGCACTTATAGGAGCATTTTCAAAAACGCGGGGTATCGTCTTTATTCTTACGTTTCTCTTGCAGTTCGAGGGCTTTTTCCACACGCTATCCAAAGCTGAAGGCGATTGCGGACAGACAACAAAGGCGAGGCCACTTGATCCAGTGGACAGACGGTGAGAGCTCAGGAGTGATTCGCGCGCGATGAATATCAAGCCGTTTGAGGCGGCCTCTACATGCGCGAATCAGGACTCAGTGTTGCGTTTCGAGCCGATTGAACAGCACGTCAAACTCAGGGGAAATCTGGGTGTTGCGCAAGGTATTTACCGGGTGGAATCCGATAGGAACGAACCCGCAGGAGGCGTAGAACTCCAGCGCAGTGGGCATGGAGGTCATGCCGTCGTAGAGCTGAACTGCCGGTAGTTCACTTTGAAGGCCGAGGATGTGATTGAGTACGCCGGTGGCTCCCTTGACGACGCTGACATCATGGCCTTGCGTGTCGATCTTCATGAAGATGCGAGGAGACTGGATTCCCTGAATGAGTTCCATGAGAACTGAATCCAGCCTGCGGAGTTGGATTGTGGTTTGGTGATGATCCGCGGGATCGAGCGCGTAAGCTGCCTCGGCGTCCGTACGCAGATGCAACAAAGAGTTGAAATCGCCGCGGCTGAAGGTATTGATCTGCGCTTCACGGTTTTCATCACTCAATCCAAAGGGCTGGCCGGACCAAAGAGGATCGTGGTGCATTCTCGCGTGCAGCTTGTCATAGGAGTCGGGAACGGGCTCGAAGCTTATGATGTGCCCTTTGTATCCTGATTCGCGCAGGAGCGTTGCATAGTTGCCGATAAACGCACCGACATCCAGCACGACATTGATTTCCATTTTTGTGAGCAGTTCACGCAACTGGCGCGCGTAACTTCCCGGCGGTGGATAGAAGTCCACGGCGATGCCCATTTTTTGAGCGTAGAGCTTGATTCCTTCGCGAGCGGTCTTCTGCAAGGTCATGGGGAATCTCCTGGTCAGATTGATTTGACGGGGGCCCAGGTCTTATTCAGTCTTCTCGCTCAAGCGGTGAGCAGATCCTGCAGACAGGCTTGGCTGCCGTCCGCAGAAGTGGCCGATGGCTACAGGGGATTGTAGGCCCGAAATCCGTGCCGGGTCGTCCACGGCGATAAATTTTTTCGCGGGAGTTCAATTCAATACAGATGACGGGCTGGTTTGAGGAAATGCCCTGTAGGCGTGATTGCCGGGGAGGAGGAAGCGGTCTGGGATGGTTTCTGTGGCAGGCAGAGGAAAGCTAAAAGGTCACCGAAATGACCAAAGTCATGCGCTCGGCTATGAGCCGCCAGATCTCAAAGACAAATTCGGTTGCATCTTGCAAATCTTGCACCGAATAAGCCTGCGCAATCTAATCCTCCGAGTTGTCGCAATGCGCAGGATGTACCGGCTCATGATTCATGTTGGAATCACTCTCGGCACATCGCCTTTCTTCGGCATTATCTGTATCGGACGTCGTATCAAGATTACGGACCTGCCGCACAATGGATTCAACGTGCGACCAGAACTGTCGCCCATTATCTGTGCTCTTGTTTTTTACGACGTTCATAAAATCCTCCAGTGTTGCCCGCGATTCTTACTCTTCTGGCTCGAACATGTCCAGTTGTTTCGGAATTGAAGACAGTACCTCTATTGCCATTCTCTCTCGTTCCATGTAGGTATATGGCGAAAGTGGAATTCGCGGCCACGACTTCACCGTTTGGATATTGAACTTCTTCCCGTTCTCTTTTCGTTCGAGCTCATGACCGGTGCTTTGGTTCAAAGAAAAGAGATCAAAATATCGACGCGGACCAATCCCTACAAAATGCGTAAAAGGCAGTTTTCTTTTGGGTCCTCGTGCGCTCTTTTCAGCTTTCTCCTCCACTACGATAGCATCTTCATGGAGTTCCTGAGCCTTACTCTTTGCATAAGGTTCAATGTAAATAACGCGCTCGATTCCTGCTGCGATGATGTGTCGAGCACAATTGTGGCAAGGAAATGTTGTTGTGTATAAAAGAGCACCTTGGGGACTGACTCCCGATCTTGCACAGGTAAGGAGTGCATCCATTTCGGCATGTACAGCTCGTCCGTATTCTGTGATGTCCAAGACTTCACGGAAGCTCTTTCGAAGAGCCACCGCAAGAGATTCCTCTAAATTTTCAGGGAGCTTCGAAATCAACTGATCGATGATCTGTGCCTTTCTTTTGTCATTTGTATCTTCGCCGAGGACGTGATCACGATTATCATCTTGCCCTGGCCAGTAAAGGCCTCCGCCAGGTTTCGGAACGTCATTGCATCCAACCGCAAGCACATCGCCTGTTTTTGATGTGATTACCGCGCCTACTTGTCGCCCGAGTTGTCCCGAACGCAATGAAGAGGCATAGGCTAGAAACATAGCCTGTTCGTGTTGTGTAGGTGTCTGGTACGGATCAGAAAAAATGAGCGAAAAAAACCGAGAGAGTTCAGCTCTATATGCCTGATTTTTCAGTTGTACAAATACGTCTGCTAATTGAAATGTTTTGCTTGTTTTTTGGCCATCATCATCTGCGAGTTCATCTTCATCACGTTTGATCAACTCTCTCGCAGATATCTTTGGCGCATTGCCATCGATTAAATACTCCAGCCGTTCAGTTTCGGTAGCGAATACGCCAATAACAAAAAAACCTGCAGCATACACCTTCCGAAGAGTCGAGACTTCCTCGGGCCTCTTTAAGGAAAATATAAGATGGGCAGTTCTCTCAAGAGGTTTTTGATCAGCTGCGTTGCTGCCACGTTTTTTATTGATCTCTACTATTGAAGCAAGCGCCCAAATATCACGGTGGCCGGATGTTCTGCAGAGACTATTTCCAGCGTCCATCAGCGTAGAAACTCTGCCGACCTCAGATTTGTCATCCAGATCCAAGCGCGAGAGATTGCCTATAAGATCGCTGACGCGTATTACATTTGGCTTATAGTGATACTGCTTGAGTATCTCGATGATAAATTCTTGGACTGGTCTATAGTTTGTTCCGACCGCATAAGTAAATCCAATCACCAATTCAGATTCACAAAACTCAAACGGCTCGATTGGGCCGACAACTTGAACAGGTTTGATAGGTGCCATGACTCACAAGAATAAGCTGGAGATAGTTTTCCGTCCAGAAGAATGAGAACAGTGGATCTAGATGGAAAAGTAAAAAATAGCCGGGCATAGATTCGGCTTGTGCCCGGCCATGAGTTCTTTGTGAGTTTGTTTCAAAAGGTCGAGCTAGATACTGTTCTTCTATTCGCTGGGTTTGGCGGGCAGGAGCTTGGTGGCTTGTTTTAGCAGGTCTACCTCGTGCTCCAGGGCTTCGGAGACGTGGTTGATCTGCTCGTTGGCTTCGGACCATTGCTTCTGCTCGATGGCTTCGCGGACGCCGGGGATGGTTTTGACGCCATAGCCGGTGTAGAAACCGGGGGCGTAGAGCAGGTGCTCGAACCACGGGCGGTTGGGAAGGCCGCGGCTATCGGTGAGCAGGCGCTCGCTGCGCATGAGGTCTTCATTGAGTTTGGGGTCGGGGTTGGCTGCGGCGGCTGCGCTGTAGGCCTTGTCGTAGGCTTGCGCGGCTTCGGTCAGGTCGTCGGAGGCCTGCTCGAGCGGGGCGAAGTTGAGGTAGGGTGGGATGGTTTCCGTGGGCGGTGGGACTAGGGTCTTCTTGGGGTCTTTGAGTGCATCGTAGACGCCTTCGGAGATTTCCTTGTCGCGCTCTTTGGCTTTATCGCGCTCTTCTGTGTCGAGCTCCTTGAGCTGCGTCAGGTACATGTGGACGGTGTCGGCGAGGTCGGTGAACTGGAAGGGAAGGACGTCGGCGTCAGCCATGCGCAGGATCATGGTGCCGGCGGTCTGCGCGAGGGCGCGGCCGTAGCTGAAGTCGGTATCGGAGTAGTGGGTGTACCAGTAGAAATCATCGTAGATGGAGTGGTACTGGCCGCCGGTGTCTTCGCCGCCGTAGCCGAGGTTGACGCTGGCTACGCCGAGGTGGTCGATGAAGACGGTGTAGTCGGAGCCGGAGCCGAGGGCCGGAATGCGCATGTCGGCGCGGCTGCGAATCTCGGCGCGGTCTTTGGGAGTGGCGCGGGAGATATCGACGAGACGGGCGCGCTTCCAGACGGACATGCCGGTTTCGGGGTCCTTGATGTCTTTGGCGACGTCGTTGACGAAGTTCTCAAGGGTATGGGAGCCCTCGGCGCCGAAGTAGCCGCGTCCGTTGCCGTCGGTGTTGAAGTAGGCGACGGCGTGCTGCTTCAGCTCATCGGCGTGATACTCAGCCCACTCGGTTGAGCCGAGGAGCGCGGGCTCTTCGCCATCCCAGAAGCAGTAGATGATGGTGCGGGAGGGTTTCCAGCCCTGCTTGACGAGTTCGCCGAGAGAGCGTGCTTCTTCGAGCTCAGGGCTGGCTCCGGAGATTGGGTCTTCCGCGCCGTTGACCCAGCCGTCATGATGGTTGCCGCGGATGACCCACTGATCGGGATATTTGCTGCCGGGGATTTTGGCGACGACATCGTAGAGGGTCTTGCGGTCCCAGTTGAAGGCGAGGGCTAGATGCGCCTTCACGATGCTGGGGCCGGAGTGATAGGTGAGTGGCAGGCTGCCGCGCCAGGGAATGGGCACGGTCTGTCCCTTGAGCGACTCGAGAAATGGCGTCGCGTCGGCGTAGGAGATGGGCAGGACGGGGATCTTGGTGATGGTCTTTACTTCGTCGAGCGGGATGAGCTTCACACCCGGCTTCGCTCCAACGCCGGGGGTCTGCGGATCGCCGGGATAGACCGGCATATCCATGACGGAGCCCCGCTGGACGCCCTCAGGCGGACGCGTAGGACCGGCAGGGTAGGTGTCGCCCTGGGAGTAGCCGTCGTCATGCGGGTCGGAGTAGATGATGCAGCCGACTGCGCCGTGTTCGGCGGCGACCTTAGGCTTGATGCCGCGCCAGCTTGCGCCGTAGCGGGCGATTACGATGGCTCCCTTGACGGAAACGCCCATCTGATCGAGGACTTCGTAGTCTTCGGGGCGGCCGTAGTTGACGTAGACGAGCGGGGCGGTGACGTCGCCGTCGTGCGAGAAGGCGTTGTAGGTGGGTAGTTGTTCGGAGGTCTGATTGGAGGTGGGGTCTTCGGGGATTACCGGTTCCTGGAGAGTGGCTTTGAAGGGCTTGGGGCCTTCGAGCTCAAGCAGGCGTGACTTGGGAGTGGGGAAGAGTGTGGTGAACTCTTCGATGTTGGCGTCGAGACCGTAGGATTTGAGCTGGGCGAGGAGCCACTCGGCGTTGTCCTTGTCATAGGGCGAGCCGACGTGGTGCGGGCGTGCGCTGAGGCGGCGCATGTTTTCGCGCAGACGGTCGCGGTCGGGAATCTCGCGGAATTTCTGTTCCCACTGGACTTCGGTGGCGGAGGTTTCGGCGGTGTATCCGCGCAGGGGACGGCCTGTGTCGGCGGCCTGGGCGGTGAGTGCAAAGAGAGATACAGCAGCTACAAACAAGCGCATGCGGGACGGACCTCGAATAGAAAGTGGACCTGCACGAAGCAGGTCTGGTTGGGTCAGGCGATGTTGTCGTTTGCTGAACTGGGATTTGAATATGCCGCAGTCGTACACGCGGGACGGCGTACTGCGGAGTGCCTCAAATTTCTATTGAGAATTAACAGTAACACCGCAAACCGGGAATTGAACTATGGATTTGGGTCCGCCCACCTGTCAAGAGCGAGGCCGGGGCAAAAAGAGAGCCCTGGGCTGGGATGCCCAGGGTCTCGATTGCTGGCTAAGATCACAAACTCGCCTCAGGGGCTGAAGCCCCGATGATGGCATCTTCTCTGTGCCGGGGATCTATCCCCGGCCTACCTTTCCTCGGCCTAGCTTTTGATTCTCGGTCTAGCTTTTGATTCTCGGGCCTAGCTTTTGAACAGTTTGTTGGTATCGTTGGCCCTGGGCAAGATGCCCAGGGCCAACGATTGCGGGCAAAGTCCAAAGAGAGTGAAATCCATCCTTCAGGGGCTGAAGCCCGGCTGACTTTGTTCGTTTTTGTGGCGCGGTTGAAACCGTGCCCTTTCAAAACAATGCGTTACATCGATCAGGAACAACTTAGTGCGTGCCGTACCAGGGCGCTACGACGATGCGATCGAGATCGGGCGCGTAGTTGCTGGGGTTGCTGAATTGGATCGTGTTTACCCCGGCCTTTAGCTGGGCCTGGATTACCGTTGGAGCGGGATCGCTGAAGGTGTTGCTGTTCAGATCGAGCTCTATTGGTGTTGCGCCGTTGATGGAAACGAAGAAGGAGCGCTCGCCGCTGGTCTGGTAGTCGATCTCAAGCTGATATGTTCCATCGCTTGGCACTGTGACGTTTGTGAAGGTCACGGTATTGCCTGCGCCGCCGCCGATGTTTCCGGCTTTTGCGAGGCCAGAGGAGTAGTTGCTGAATCCGCCGGTGACTGACCCGGCGAGAGTTGCGACCTCAGCCTCATAGGTGGTGGAGTCAGGAACAGGGAAATCGCCGTTGCCGTGAATCACGATCTCATCGAGATCCGGCGGATAGCTTACCGGGCTTCCGAATTGAATGGAGTTCATGCCCTTCTCAAGATGGACGGGCACCGTGGTGCTTGCGGGAACAAGGAAGCTGCCGCCGCTGCAGTTGAGCGTCTGATAGGGTCCTCCGTTGACGCTGAAGAGATACGAGCGGAGGCCGATGGTCATCGAGTCGACTTCCATCAGGTATTCACCTGCGCGCGGTGCGTATACGGCGTTGAATGTCGCCGTGTTCTGCGTGCCCAGACCAAGATTGCCGACCTTCTCTCCTCCTGCGCAGAGTGGGCAATCGGCAATTGAAGCATTGCCGCCGAGGATGGCCGATGCTGCCTCATACGCGGTTGAAGGTGATGCCTCCGGGCTGCCTACGCCTGTTACCTTGAGCAGTCGCGAGGCATGCGATCCGAGCAGCGTCGAAAAGCCTCCGGGCATTGGCCCAAGATCGCTGTGCGTCCAGAGGTCACGCACGCTTACGGCATTGCGGAAGCCAAGCAGCGACCACGGTATCTGCGCATGCGTCACCGCCGCATTCATGTTGAAGATGCCGACGTAGTATTGGCCATGTCCGAGGTTGCTTACCCACACTTCGATGTCGCCATCGAGCACCTGTACGGCGGGATGGCCGGTGCGATCGACAGCCAGCGCTTCGTCATTGCTGAGCAGTTGCGTGCCAAAGCTGTCGATTGCCGTCAGATCGCCGCCGAGCACCAGCGGCGCATTGGCCAGCGACCACAGATTCAGCGCGCTGCGACGTTCTTCATTCGAGAGCCCGTCGGTTGCGTTGGTATTGATGATGTCGAGTGAGTCGAGATCATTCCATCCAACCGTCTCACCTGCTGCGTTTTCCCATCCGGGCAGATCGCGGAAGCGCTCATAGATGCGCGGCCAGTTGGTCAGCGTGTTGCAATCGCCTTCGCACTCCACATCCTGGTCGATGCGCCGTGCGTTGGCGTACTGCTGCCATACGCTGAGATAGTCTTCATCGAGATCCCAGGAGATGGTGAGCCACATCGTGCGGCCGCTTGCTGCAATCGCTTTGGACCACGCGGCTACGTCGAGGCGATTATCGATCGACGTGCCATAGCTGTCAGAGCCTGGCGTTACGCCATCGAGCTTGATGTAATCGATACCCCACGAAGCGAACAGGGCGACAACGGAGTTCGTGTACTCCTGTGCGCCGGGCTTGGTGTAATCGATCTTGTAGTGATAGGGCGAGGTGCCGGAGCCGCCAAAGGCATTTCCTGCGGTGTATGGAACTGTGAGGATGTCCTGAATGTGATACTGCGTGCCGAGAATCGGCGAGTTAGCCGCGACCGCTGGATACTCGACGCCGGGAATCCAATAGATGCCGGCTTTCTGTCCGTTCTGGTGAATGTGAGCGACGAGCGCCTGGATATTGGGGAAGGTAGTCGTATTGGGAATCGGCCTGCCGTTTGCGTCGAAGCTGCCCTGCCAGCCGGAATCGATGTTGATGTACTGGAAGCCATGCGCTTCCAGTCCCGAGGCCTTTAGCGCATCCGACTGCGCAGTCATGTTGGCCTGCGTAAGAAAGTTCGAGGTGATGGTTTGCTCGCTGAAGGTGCTCCAGCCAGAGTATGGGCGATAGCCCGTGGAGTTGGCCTGTGCCTGTGTGCCGGGAGCGCACGCCACGAGCAGGGCAAGCGTGAAGAGCAGGGTCAGCAGATGCTGGCTGCGTTGCGAAGGTTCGGATAGGGGGTGGGAGAGTTGCGAGGACGAGCGAACGAGCCGGTTCGTCATAGGGCGGGGTCTCCTTGGCTTGCGGTGGGTTGCCGGTAATTTTGTTAACGTTTACTTTTTCGCTCAATAAGCGAGCAATCGAAAGGTATTGACCCCGGAAAACCATTGTCAAGGTAACTTGCGATATAGAGTTGGTGTGATCGCAAACTAATTCAGCAGCGAGGCCAGATGCGGGCGAGGCATAACTTGATTCGTATTTTTTCAATGAAATTAATAGCGTCTTTACGCGGGAAAAACGCGCGAGTTAGGCGTTTCAGTAAATTGTTTTAGCAAAAAAAACTTACTCTACATCGGCAGATACACGCAGCTATTCTTTCCACAAGAACTCGCGCACCCCGGTCATGCTTCGCAGTTGTTCGAGCGCGTGCGGCATGCCCGCCGCCTGGCGGCCCTTGGCCTTCCATTTAAGCTCGCACCGCAGCATATCGAGCCGTTTGGCTGGCTCATAGCGTACCGAGACGCCGTGAATGTCGCAGTGCAAGGCCTGGATCAGCTTCAGTATTTCCCGTTCCAATTCCTGTCCCTGGAAATAATCATCTGCAAAGCGCAAAGTCAGTGTGCCGCGATGCGCGCGAGGCACGAAGTCCTCTACATGCCGCATGACGCCAAGCACAATCAAAGCGAGGATGGTTGCGGCGGAGCCGAGCCAGAGTTGACCGCCTCCAAACAGCAGACCAAGCATCGTCGAGTACCAGAGCGTGGCCGCCGTCGTTACTCCGACAGCATCGTTTTTGCGCTTGATGATGGCGCCCGCGCCGATGAATCCGATGCCACTTAGAATGCCAAGCGGCAGACGCATCAGATCCATCACGTTGAAGGAGTCGTATACCTTGCCGCGCAGCGGCAGCAGCAGATTCACCTGCAACATCGCTAGTGTGGCCGTCAGCGTTACCAGCATCACGGTGCGCATGCCTGCGGGACGGCCATGCTCGTCGCGGTTGTAACCGATGACCAGACCGGCCAGACTTGCGAGGATGAGACGCAGAGCAATCTGCTGCCAGGTGATGCCGACAGTCATGGCGGTTCCTCCTAACTCTCGAAGAATTAGGATGCAAACTGCCACTGACCTATGCTGTTTTGCTCGGCGCTGCCGCGGAGCATGAGTCTCTGCTCACGACTCCCAGGGATTGGAGAGCATTGCGCCCGTGGCAAGAAAGTCGTCCGTATTGCGAGTGAGGATATGCAGCCCGTGTTGCATGGCCGTAGCGGCGATCAGCCCATCCAGTGCGGGAATGATTTTTCCTCGCGCCTCGGCATGCGCGGCAATTTCTCCCCACAACTCTGCAGTGTCTTCGTCCACAGCGAGAATCCGGCCCGAATAGTGCTGTCTGAGGGCAAGCAGCCATGTAGTAAGCTCCGATCGGCGCTTCCCTGGCGGCAACCGAAGCACGCCCTTCGTAAGCTCTCCAACGGTGATCGCGCTGATATAGAGATCCTCGTCTTCGAGAGCGTCCACGGCCGTCCGCACCTGGGAACTGCCGCCTTTTCGATTTAGCTCAGAGAGGACGCAGGTATCCAGGAGTGCCCTCATTCGCCTTTGTCGCCTTCCATGTTCACGTCGCGCATCGGGCTGCGGTCTCTGGAGAGATCCAGGCCGGAAAGGTCAGGCCCGTGCAGCAGGAAATGCTTGAATCCGGGTCTGTTGCCAGTCAACCGCTCATACTCGGCGTCAGCCAATACCACAACAGCATCGTTTCGCCGCTTGACGCGCTGCGGTCCCTCGCTGAGCGCCCGCGAAACGAGCTCACTGAATCGATTCTTGGCGTCGGCAAGTTGCCATTCCATCTTCACTCTCCATAATCTAGCCAATCTAGCTAATTTTAGCTCAATTTCCTCCGATGAGTTCTTTCATCTTCAGATAAACGGAGTTGGTCCAGCCGAAGCCTACTTCGTTCGACTTGTAGCCGATGGCAACCTGCACCTTCTCGCCTGCGCCCTCCATGTTGTACTTCTCGCGAATCGTGCCATCCGTGGCCAGCCCGCGATCCACGGTTGCGGTGAATTCTGTCGAGATCCGCTTGGCATCGTCGTGGAACTGGTAGGTGTCCAGTCCTGAAACAGCAATCCAGTTCGTCGGCGCCCAGCCGTAGGGATCGTCCCATTGGAGGCCGGTGTTGGTCGCACTCATCATCAGGCCACCCTTGCGCTCGATCAGGCCAAGCGTGGACTCCATTTTCCCGGCCTCCTCGCGTGTCGCTACGCCTGCCCACAGCGGATACAGCGAAGAGATGTACACGTAGCTCGAAGCGCGTCCGCGCGTGAAGTCGAAGTCACCAAAGGCGCCTGCTTTGGGCTGCCATAGAAAACGGTGCATATCGATGTCGCGCCGCTTGGCCCGCATCTCCCACTGATGTGCGTCGTTGGCCTTGCCGAGCAGATGCGCGAAGTGCGCCATGTCGCGCTCATAGCGGAAGAGCAGGCTGTTGAGGCACACCGGTGCATAGTGATGCGTCGCGCCTGAAAACGCCTCGAAGCGAAAGCTGGGGTCGAAGCCCGACTCGCGCATAGCGCGGTCGCCTTTGTAGAAATCACGCGTCAGCCGGTAGCCATCCGCATAGGCGCGCAGGCACACTTTTGATTTCGTCACATCGCAGCTTGTCTTCTTTAGCCGCGCCGCTTCTGCCTCGTCGGGACTGTCAGAACCTTTGAGCAGGAAGCCAGGATTCTCCTTTGGATGAGCGACCAGCCAGCGAATTACATCGGCATAGTAGGTCGAGTCGTCTTCCATCTCCGGCACCGGCCCCTCGCCGTAGTCGTAGTACCGCGCCAGTCCTGTGGTTCCGGCGTGGTGCTCGGGGCGCATCCAGGTCTGGTAGTCCTTTGACGCCATGGCATAGGCGTGTGCAAGCCATGCGTCCGCCTCCGCGCGATTTGCAAAGCTGGCTGGGTCTTCGTATACCGAGCGGATCATTGAGGTAAGAAACGGTGGCTGCGACCGGGTGAGATAGTAGGTGCGGTTGGCGTTGAGCACGCCGCCGTAATGATCGATCTCGAAGAAGAAGTTCTCCACCATGTCCCTGGCCAACGCTTCGTGATGATCGGCGATCAGCCCAAGCACAATGAAGTAGCTGTCCCATCCATACATCTCGTTGAATCGGCCGCCGGGCACCACATAGGGTTTGGGCAGATACAGGAGTCCTGGCGCGCCTGCGTCTTCCGGCATGAGGTCGCCGATCTTCTCGATTGCGCGTGGCAACGATGCAATGCGCACGCCGCATTTCTCCGTCAGGGCTTTTATCTCTGCCGGGGCGGTCATGCCTGCGGGCAGATACAGTACCGGATGCGTGGTCACCTTCACATCGACAAGTGAGTGGCAGTCGGTCATCGAGCGTGTCAGCACATCCCATGTCTTGTGAATGTAATCGAGGGTTGTCGCAGGATCGGGAGTTGCGGCGGTTGTGGTCGAGGCCGATGGCTGCTGCGCGATGCTCCCCAATGGCAACAGCGTCAATGTGCACGAGGCAGCTACGCGTAGGAGTACGCGCAGCGGGCCTTGCGTCATGATTCTCATAGTGCCAACGAGTCTAAAGCATCGAGGCTTGGGGAGAATTCAGAACAATCGTTCGTGCCTTTTCACACAAAGCTTGCGATCCGTCACCACATTGAGGATGATAATCCGGCGGATTCCGAATGGTTTAGGGAGGCTTTGATTACGTTGTTCTGTGAAGATACCGCATCCCTCAGGGGCTAAAGCCCTGCTGAACTTGCGGTATTTGTGGCACAGCTAAAGCCGTGCCCTTTCAAAACGCGAACTTAATCAGAGCTTCCCTAGACAAGATCTGTTCCTTGCCGGATTTGCTCAAAGACAGATCTCGTTAGACGCGGGTGACTTCGATGCCGAGGTCGCGGTAGGGAATGAGCTGGGCGTCGGTGGCACTGGTGTCGGTGATGATGTGGTGAATCTCGTTGAGGGTGCAGATGAAGGCGGGGCTGACGCGGCCCAGCTTGCTTGAATCGGCAACTAAGATGACACGTTTGGACTGCTTGAGCATCTTACGGAAGACGAGTGCTTCGTCGGCTTCGAGGGTGGTGCAGCCGCGCGCGGGATCGAGGCCGGTGACGCTGAAGAAGACCTTGTCGAGATAGACGTCGTTGAGATAGTTGAGTGCCGCGTTACCGGTGAGAGAGAAGGACCAGGCCCACGGGACAGCTCCGCCGGTGAGGAAGGTGCGGATGCCGGGCTGGTTGCAGAGCTCCATGCCGATGTTGATGGCGTTGGTGACGACCTGGATGTGCTCGCGATGGCGCAGGCTGCGGCCGATGTGGGTGGTGGTGGTTCCGGCGGTGAGGCCGATGGTTTCGTTGGCCAGAACGAGCTCAGCGGCGGCAAGACCTATGCGGCGCTTTTCACTGGCGAAGCGCTCTTCGCGAGCCTGAAAGGAGCGGTCGTAACGGAAGGGCTCGTAGAGAAGCGGTTCGACAAGCGTGGCGCCGCCGTGGGTGCGGCGGATGAGGCCGCGGCCCTCAAGCTGGGTAAGGTCGCGGCGGATGGAAGGAGCCGAGGAGCCAACTTCAGCGAGGATCTCTTCTATGCTGGCGGTGCCGGAGCGGAGCAGGAATTTCATGATCTGCTCCGAGCGGGAGTTTAGCGTGGACATAGACGTACAAAGTTCCTGCAAATGGGATTCCATTCACTCTATCCCAATGGGTATAGAGGAAACGGTAGAAAATCGAAGCATGTTTTGATTGAATACCTCTAAAATGATCAATGCAACGAAAAATTTATCAATTTGGGCCCGAAATCGTAAAAGATGGACCGGGGGTGAGATTTGGAACGCGAGTTTCAGCATGCGATGCTGCGGGAGATTTTTGAGCAGCCGGAGGCCATCCGGCGGACGCTGGCGCTGTACTCAAGCGAAACGGCGGACGGGTATGAGCTGAATGCGGAGTATTTTCCGCCGCTGGCTGCGTGGGGCAATCCGCATGGCGAGGTGTTGATTACGGCGAGCGGATCGAGCCGGCATAGCGGGTTGTTTGGCGAGATTCTGCTGGAAGACGAGTGCGGGCTGGCGGTGGATGTGGAGTATGCCAGTGAATACAGTCTGCGGGGCGGCAAGGATCTGCGCAGCCCGAGCGTGATTGTGCTATCGCAGTCGGGCGAGACGACGGATACGCTGGCGGCGCTGCGCGAGGCACGGGAACGCGGGCACAAGACGCTGGCGATTACAAATGTCGAGGAATCGACGATGGCGCGGGAGGCAGACGTCTCGATGCCGCTGGCTGCGGGGCGGGAAAAGGCTATTCCGGCGACGAAGAGTTTTACCTGCCAGCTTACGGTGCTGGCAGTGTTGGGGCTGTATGAGTCGGTGGCGCTGAACCGGATGAACGTGGCTGAGGGCGGATTAGCGCAGCGGCTGCGCGAGCTGTGGGCGGTGCCGGACGCGATCGAGGCGCAACTGGACGGATGGGCCGAGCAGATGCAGGGGCTGGCGGTGAAGTATCGCGAGGCGAAGACGTTCCTGTATCTGGGGCGCGGGATTCACTACGCGATGGCGCGCGAGGGTGCGCTGAAGCTGAAGGAGTCCTCGTACATTCACGCGGAGGGGTATCCGACGGGCGAGCTGAAGCATGGGCCGAATGCGCTGGTGAGCGAGAGTGTGCCGCTGGTGGTGATTGCGACGGTGGATCATGCGCTGGAGGGCTCAGTGCTGCGGTATGAGAAGACGCTGCAGTTGCTGGCGGATATGAAGGCACAGGGAGCGCGGGTGATTGCGCTGGCGAATCGTGGAGATGAAGTGGTGCCGGGGCTGGTTTCAGATTGCGTGTATGTGGACCCTGCGCCGGAGCATCTGCTGCCGATTTCAGAGGTGGTGCCGCTGCAGATGTTCTCGTACTACATGGCGCTGGAGCATGGTGTGGATGTGGATCATCCGCGAAATTTGAATAAGGCTGTGATTGAGCGGGTGTAGCGCATTAAGAATATCTTAGAAATCCTGACAGGTGTACACTTATGTGTACGCACAGGAGATTTCAATGCCTGCAATCAAGGTTGGCGTGAGGGAGTTTCGGGAGCAAATGGCGCGGTATCTGGAGTCGGAAACGCCGGTCGCGGTAACGCGGCGTGGCGAGACTTTGGGAGTGTACGTGCCGACCCCGCATAAGGGTGCGAAGACGGCTGATCTTAATGAGCTGAAGGCCGCGGCCGACCGGATTGCGCGGGCGCTTTCCGGCGAGGATGAAGAAGAGGTCATCGCAGATTTCAAGCGCTGGCGCAGGCTGCGAAAGACCCCCACGGCGAAATGATCGTTCTGGATGCCAATATTCTCATCCGGGCGATTCTGGGCAGGCGCGTTCGGCAGATACTTGAGGACTATAGTGCTGCCGGTGTGCGCTTCTATGCGCCAGATCTGGCTTTCGAAGAAGCTGCCGAATATCTGCCGGTTCTTCTGAACAAGAAAGGGATTTCGGGTACCGATGGTGCGAGTTCCATTGCTTACCTCGAAGCATTCGTACGAAAAATTGATGTGGATGCGTATAAACCATTTGAAGGCGATGCTCGACTAAGGCTACGGCGCCGCGATGAAGACGACTGGCCGATTCTCGCTTCCGCACTTGCTCTCAACTGTCCTATCTGGACCGAGGATATGGATTTTTTCGGAAGCGGTATCGCCGTGTGGACGACGAATCGTGTAGAGCTATTCCTGAAGACGCAAAGCAAAGCCTGACGATCTCAACAGGTTTGGGCGAGGATAGACCTCGCCCTTTCTCTTTGCACTCATTCGGGTATGGGACTGGGCTGTTTTACGCTTTGATGAACTGGGCGTCGATGGTGATCTGGACGGTTTCGCCGACGAGGATGCCGCCTGCTTCGAGGGTGGCGTTCCAGTTGAGGCCAAAGTCTTTGCGGTTGATCTTGGTGGTGGCGGAGAGGCCGATGCGGGTATTGCCCCACGGATCGACGGCAGGCGCGCTTGGGCCTTCGACGGCGAAAGTCACTTCTTTGGTTACGCCGTGCAGAGTGAGGTTGCCGGTCACGGAGTACTCTTCGTCGCCGGACTTCTCAACCGTGGTGGACTGGAAGGTCATGGTGGGGTACTTCTCCACTTCGAAGAAGTCGGCGCTCTTGAGATGGCCGTCACGCTGTGCATCGCCGGTGTTGACGGTACTGACGTCGATGGATGCGTCGATGCTCGAGAGCGAGGCGTCTACGGTGTGTTCGGTGAGGGTGCCGCTGAGGCCGCTGAAGCTGCCTTTTACGTTGGAGATCATCATGTGCTTGACCTTGAACTCGGCATGCGAGTGGGCAGGGTCGATTTTCCAACTGATGGTAGGGGCGGATACGGATGTGGTGGCCATGGGTGTGTCTCCTTGGATGCGGTTGATTCTGGTTGGGTCTGGGCTGGGCCGCATGGGAGCGCGGCCCGAGAGCGCAGAGGTTATGCGAGGTCGAAAAGTAGGATTTCAGCCGGCTCGCTTTCGATGCCGGATTTTGCGATTTGAAGCCGGTTCTCGTTGGAGACGGCTGCGGCGTCGCCAGTCTTGAGCGAGGCGCCGTTGACGACGATATTGCCTTTGATGACATGCAGCCAGGCGTGGCGGTTCTCGCCGAGAGCATAGTCGAGCGGTGTTCCGTTGGTGATTTCAGAGACGTAAACTTTCGCGTCCTGATTGATGGTGGCGATGCCATTGCCGCCTTCGCGGCTGGCGATGAGTTTCATGCGGTCGCGTTTTTCGGCAGGATCGAACTTGAACTGCTCGTAGCTCGATGGGGTGCCGAATGTGGCCGGCTCGATCCAGATCTGGAAGAAGTGGACCGGGGTGGTCGGGGATGGGTTGTACTCGCTGTGTCTGATGCCGGTACCTGCGGACATGCGCTGGATCTCGTTGGGTCCGAGGACTTCTTCGTGGCCCATGCTGTCTTTGTGCGCGAGGCTGCCGGAGAGTACGTAGCTGAGGATCTCCATATCGCGGTGGGGGTGGGATCCGAAGCCCTGGCCCGGTGCGACGCGGTCTTCATTGATGACGCGAAGGCTGCGGAAACCCATGTGTTTGGGGTCATAGTAGTTGGCGAAGGAAAAGCTGTGATGGGAATCGAGCCAGCCATGATCGGCGTGGCCGCGTTCTTCACTTTTGCGTACGGTAATCAATTTCAATCTCCTGTGGCGGCTTGTGCGGTTTCCCGCTCTGCCTTTGCCTCGGCTGCCGCGAGGCCGAGTTTCCTGGTGAGGCGGTAGAGTTGCTCTTTCTCTGTATTGGAAAGAACGGACATGATGGATTCGAGGTCGCTGGCGTGTTGTGCGAATGCCTTTTCGATGAGCGTGCGGCCTGCATCGGTGAGCTCAAGCACGCGGGCACGGCGGTCGGTGGATGTCGTACGGCGCACGATCAGCCCTTTGCGCTCGACGCGGTCAACAGCCGCTGTCATGGAGCCGGTGGCGAGCAGCGCCTTTTTCTGGATTTCGGTGATGGTCAGCGGGCCTTTATGGAGCAAGGCTTCGAGGACCATGAAGTCGGTGAGGACCAGGCCGGTGCCCGAGATACTGCACTCGGCTGCCTGCCGGAGTGCGTGATGGCAGCGCGACAGGACGATCCATAGATGGGGGGGCCACAAGTGGGGGGGCGTGATTTCGGTTTGTTTGGCCATCGCGCTTTCCTTCAACATCTCCGCCGGTTTGGCGGGCAGTTACATATGAGATAAATATCCTTATATAAGGATTCTTTTTGTAAGGATATTTATTGCGTGAGACGTAAGTCGTTTGAATCTGAGAATGTGGTATGCTTGCGGCTTTCCAGACAACAGGTGTTTTGCGTTGTATCCGGGGAGGTTGCGATGCTGCTGGTCAGTTTTCATGGGGGTGCGGGCGGGATTGGAAATGTGTATGCCTATGACACGTCGAGCGCTCCGCCGACGTTGAATTCGAAGAAGGCGCTGCAGGGCGTGACGCTCACGAATCCTGAGCTGCGGGGATTGGTGTCTGCCAATTCAATGCTGTATGTAGTGAACGGAGCGAAGGGGGCGAGCAACATTGTCTGCTTTACGCTGCCGGGGAAGACGGACCAGAAATATCACTTCGGATATGTGGGTGAGTTTCTTGGGCCGTCGCTTGATGCGAAGGGCAAATTTCAGAACGCGATTGGGCATCCGTATGCGCTGCTGTTTGCGGCGTCGCAGGATGGATCTGGCACGAACTGCTATGTAGCCAACCAGGATACGAATGTGGTGGCGCAGGCTGCAGTGTCGGGCAAAGGGAAATCGGCAAAGATTGCGAAGGGTTGGGTTTCGGCGTATCTGAAAGGGTTGACGGGGATTTGCCCGAAAAACGGATGCGTGTTTCTGGATGGGACGTTTGCTGCTTCGCAGAATGGGGCTTTGCCGGATGTAGCGACGGCAGCGACGAATGTTCCCGAGGCGAATGGCGGACTCGCGGTGGAATTTGCGAAAGCGACTGGAACGGATGCGGATGTGACGGGGAAATCGAAGCCGAAGGTGCAGAACTCGGTGCGTGATCTTGCGGTGTCGAACGGAGTGCTGCTGGTGTGCGATGAGCCGGCTAAGGTGATCCGGATATATTCGCTGGCGGATGGGACGTACCAGGGCGCGAGCAAGGCGTTGGCGGCGGGTCCGACGCATCTGGCGATTTTTAATGGCGGACTGTTTGTGAGCGCGGGTGATCAGCTTTACTGGAGTGCGCTGGCGAACCCAGTGACGCCCGGGGGATTGGTATTCGCGAGCGTGTTAACCGCCCCAGCGGGATTCAAGGTGGGGGGCGTGACGTTTGATGAGAAGACGAACACGGCCTATGTGGCGTTTCAACAAGGCACAGGGACGACAGGAACCGGGTCGATCTATAGCTATGGATTGGGAACTAAGGCGGTCTTGCCTCCGGTGTTTGGCGCGGGGACGGTGGTGGCTAGCGGGTTTGCGGATACGCCTGAGTTCTTGTTGTTTGTCGATTAAGAATTGGGGTGTTAAGGCTGGCTTTGATTTTGGTGCAGGGGACGATTGAGGGTTGTCATCCTTCGCTGCGCTCAGAATGGCAAATTTTTGTGGAGGATTGAAGAGAAGTTGCAGCGAATTGCGACTGCTGGTGTAAGGCAAGGCTGAAGCCTTGCCTTACCTTTCTGGTTAGGCTTTGGCTTTGCCGGCGAAGTGGGCTTCGATTTCTTCGAGGGTTTTGCCTTTGGTTTCGGGCAGGAACAAGGCGGCTGCCAGGAAATAGATGAGAGCGAAAGCGGCGAAGAGGAAGAACATGCGCGAGTAGCCGTAGCGGCTGACAAAGGGCAGGAAGACGGCTGCGAGCGCCGTGGAGACCGACTGGTTGAGAACCAGCGCGATGCTCATGCCGTTTGAGCGGATGCGGGTGGGCATCAGCTCAGAGAGAGCTATCCAGACGACGACGCCGGGGCCCATGGCATAAAAGGCGATAAAGGCATAGAGACCGATGGCGACGAGCCATCCGTGGCTGGCGTCAGGGACGCGAGCGAGTGGCGCTTTGGTGATGCGCAGCGGTGCGGTGCGGGCTGCCTCAAGATTGGCGAAGGGATTTTTAAAAAAAGACTCGACGGCGCTGGACGGTACGCAGTCTTCGCGTGAGATGTGCAGGGGTGCGGCCGCTGTGTCGTCGGAGCGGACGAAGCTGGTAGAGCATGGGTAGTCGCCATAGGCGTAGATGATGCCGAGGGAGGCGCGTGACGCATCGATGTCGTGGCCGGTGTAGCCGGAGGTGGCGAGGAGCTTTGCGGCGGAGTCTGAGTCGAACTTATACGTCAGCTCCTGGGTTGGCGTGATCTGCGATTGCAGCAGACTTGCGGTATCGATGTTGTACTTCTCGGTGGTGAGGAAGAGGCTGCCGACGGAGATCATCGACAGAACGATGCCGGCGGTGCCGAGGGTGAGGAGGAAGCGGCGTCCTTTGCGGTCGACGAGCAGCATGCCGATCATGGTCATGCTGAAATTGGTGGCGGTGAGGATGACATATCCCCAATGCGCGGCGAGATCGCTGAGACCGCTCTGCAGCAGCGTGGCGGTACAGTAGCCGACGACGGAATTGATGCCAGTGGCGGTGTTGCAGGAGAGGATAACGCAGGTGAGGATGAAGGGGATGACGTACTTGCGGCTGAAGAGCGAGTCCTTTGGCTTGTCGCCCGAGCCGGGAGCGACGCGGGCGGTCTCTTCCATCTCGCGCAGCTCAGAGGTGGCCTGTTCGGTAGTACGCGAACGCAGGAGCGCCTGATACGCCGCGTCCTTTTTACCGCGACGGAAGAGCCAGCGCGGCGATTCGGTGACCATGAGGCCGCCGAGGACGAAGAGGATGCCAGGGGGCAGCGAAAGCCAGAAGATGCGACGCCATGCCTGGTCTTTGAAGTGGAAGATGGTGGTTGCATCGGAGCTGGCGGTGACAGCTTGCACGCGGTAGCTGTAGTACATGCCGACGAGCGCGGCGGCTACGATGCCAAGGGTGAGGAACCACTGGAAGATGGCAGTTCCCTTTCCGCGCGTGGAGGCGGAGAGGCATTCGGCGAGGTAAAGGGGGACTACGATGCCGATGAATCCGGCGCTGACGCCTTGCAGCAGGCGGCCGAGAAATAGCGCTTCATAGCTCTGCGAGAGCGCGATGACGGGGATGCTGACGATGAAACAGAGGCCGCAGAGAATCATGAATGGCTTGCGGCCGATGAAGTCTGCGATGATGCCTGCGAAGAGAGTAGAGAAGACGCTGCCCAGCAATACCGCGGCGACGATGGCGGAGAGCTGGCCGGGTGTGAGGTGCGAGGTCGCGTTGAGGTACGGCAGCGCGCCGCCAATGATGCCTACGTCCACGCCGTAGAGCAGACCGCCGAGTCCGGCGACGAGTTGCAGGAAGAGATTGTAGCGGCGGAGGGCGGAAGGTGTGGTTGCGTTCGAAGTCATATCAGGTAAGGGCTGCGCAGGATCAGCATACAATGAGCGTATTGAATTGAAACGATCATTTTTGTGAATGGGAGATTGCGATGGTGCGGGGCGTCGGGGTACGCGGCATGAGCCGCATTGCGGGAGCGATTTGTAGTGGAGCGGGATTAGCCGCGTTAGCGCTGCTGACGCCGGGAATGACGGCGCAGGCGCAGAGCAATGTGCATCTGCTGCCGCAGCCGCGCGAAGTAAAGCTCAGTGGTCAGGTGGAGATTTCCGGTGGTGTTCATGCAGTTGCGCCGGGACATAATGCCGAGGACGAGTTTGCTGCGAAGGATCTGGATGATGCGGCGGGTGAGCACACGGCGCGGACCTATACCGTTGTGCTGTTGCGCGCGACCTCAGCAGAGGGCAAGGCTGCGCTGAAAGACCACGATCTTACGCTGACGCCGGAGATGGCGGACGAAGGATATGTGCTGATTGTCGGCGAGAAGCGCGCTGAGATTGTGGCGGAGTCTGGGGCGGGCATCTTCTACGGTGTGCAGACCTTTAAGCAGTTGCTGCCGCTGGAGGGTGAAAAAAAGGCGATTCCGACGGGCACGATTCGCGACTGGCCGGCGATGCCGCATCGGGCGATTGACGACGATCTTTCGCGGGGGCCTTTTCCGACGCTGAAGTTTCAGGAGCACCAGGTTGAGGTGATTGCATCGTTCAAGGCGAATATCTATGCGCCGTATTTCGAGCACACGCTGCAGTATCCGAATGAGCCGCTGGCTGCGCCGCCGGGGTCGGCAATGACGCCGGATGACGTGGCGGAGCTGGTGAAGTTCGCGGCGAAGTATCACGTGACGATATTGCCGGAGCAGGAGGCGTTTGGGCATCTGCACCACGTGCTGAAGTACGACATTTATTCCGATGTGGCGGAGACGCCGCATGGGAATGTGCTGGCTCCGGGACAGCCGGGTAGCCTGCCGCTGGTGAAGGACTGGTTTACGCAGATTGCGAAGGAGTTCCCTTCTCCGTATGTGCATTTGGGCGCGGATGAGACTTCGGATCTTGGACGCGGGCGCACAAAGGATGCAGTCAAGCAGCAGGGTTATGGGCCGGTGTATGTGGGGTTCATGAAGCAGATTCACGATGCGCTGGAGCCTCTGAACAAGAAGCTGCTTTTCTGGGGCGATATTTCGTGGTCCGATCCCAAGGCTGTGCCGGGGTTGCCGAAGGACATGATCGCGGTGCCGTGGGAGTATGGCAAGACCAAGGGCTTCGAGAAGATGATCAAGCCGTTTACCGACGCGGGGATGGAAGTGTGGGTTGCGCCGGGCGATGCGAACTGGAATGAGGTGTATCCGGACGCGAATGTTTTCTTTGGCAATATTCAGGGATTCATTCGCGAGGGGCAGCAGATGGGCGCGAAGGGCGTGTACATCACGGTTTGGAACGATGATGGCGAAGGGCTCTTCAACGAAGACTGGTATGGTGTGTTGTTTGGCGCTACGGCTGCATGGCAGCAGGGTGAGAGCAGCATTCCGGCATACCAGGCTGCATATGGCACGGTCTTTCATGGAGACACGAGCGGCAAGATCGATCAGGCTGAGCAGGAGCTGATGCAGGCGCATCAGACGCTGGGCAAGGCAAAGACGAATATGAACAGCGATGAGCTGTTCTGGCTTGATCCGTGGAGCGGTCGCGGACAGGCGGTGGGCGCGAAGCTGCAGCCGTATGTGGAAGAGCTGAGGTTGCATGCGGAGAAGGCAATTGTGCTGATCGAACAGGCGCGGGCCGAGAATAAGCATCTGAAAGAGCCGGAAGCGCTGGATGCGATGGATCTGGGCGCGCGGCGGCTGGACCTGATCGGCATGAAGTGGGAGCTGACGCAGCAGATGGTGAGCGACTATCGCCGTGCCGTATCGATGCAGTATGACAAGACGCAGCGCGATGAGGCGTATGGGCTGATGTATGAGATCAGCAGCAATAATGGGCTGATTCAGGATCTGCGCGATGCGTATTCTGCGACGAAGAATGAGTTCAAGCAGGTGTGGCTGAGCGAGAACCGGCCTTATTGGCTGGACAACGTGACGGTGCGCTATGACCTGGCGACGCAGATGTGGCAGGAGCGGGGATGGAAGTTCTCAGACGAGACGATTCACGCGATGGATCAGAAGAAGGATCTGCCTTCGCTGCGGGATCTGGGGTATGTGGAGCAAGGAACGCATCCATAGTTGACGGCGAGCCGGAAGCTGCCGTCGGGCTGCTGACAAAGTTTAGTGGGAGTAGAAATACATCCCTCGGCGGCTAAAGCCGTATTCATTCCAGACTGCTTAACGGGACGGATAAATCCGTGCCCTTTCAAAACCGAGGTTTGTCATCGATCTGTGCCGGGGATAAATCCCCGGCCTACTTTTTTGTCTGGCTCATTTTGAGAGGTGTTTCAGGAAGAAGTTGGCCATGGCGTGGTTGGCTTCGAGGGCTTCGGGGAGTTTGGTGCTGTACCAGAAGGCATGCGGGAGGGCGTCGTAGACGAGGAGCTGAGCGTCGTCGCCGGCGTTGTAGAAGGCGCGCTGGAGATTGACGGTGCCGCTGAGGAGCAGGTCGCGGCCGCTGGTGACGAAGAGCGTTGGCGGCATGCCGTGCAGGTCTGAGTAGATGGGCGAGAGGATGGGATCGGCGGGGTCGGTTTTGCCGGTGTAGTAGGGGTCGTGATGGCCGGACTCGTCGGGCAGGTCGAGATGGCCGGAAAGGCCTTTGAGCGCATACATGGCGGTGGAGTCGCCATCGCGGGCGAAGTCTCCCATGCCGGAGAAGACGCCGAAGGCGGCGGGCATGGGCAGGGCGAGGTGCTTGATCTGGGCGGCGACTTCGGCGGTGAGGATGGCTCCGGCGGAGGTGCCGTAGATGACGATGTGGTCGGGTTTGTAGGTCTTGAGCAGCTCTTTGTAGACGGCGATGGAGTCATCTAGGGCGGCTGGGAATGGGTATTCCGGCGCGAGGCGGTAGAGGACGGCGACGCACTTGATCCTGGTCATGCCGGCCGTGGGGATGGATTCGGTGTAGGAGCCGGAATCGGAGTTGAAGCCGCCGCCGTGGAGATTGAGCAGGACTTTGTCTTTATTGCTGTCGGGCATGCCGTCGGGCACGACCAGACGGACGGGGACGCCGGCGATTTTGTCTTCAGTGATTTTGGCGGGGTAGAGCTGGAGCCACTGATCGCGGGCGGTGACGGCCCAGGCGTCGGTGGCGGAGCGGCGGTGCTCGAGGGATTCGGGCGGGCCTGCGTCGGGAACCGGCTCGGAGAGCCAAAACTGCGATTGACGGCTTAAATCTTTGGGAACAGGGATGATGCGGGTGACGTGGGCGCGGCCGTCGGAATCGATGAAGCTGGAGTCGCGCTGGGCTGCGTTGGCTGCGGTGGTGGGCTGGGGCGCGGACTGCTGGGCGAAGAGCGGAATACTGGCGGTTGCGGCAGAGAGCAGGAAGGCAAGAACGATGCGGCGCATAATGGGCTCCGGAGTGATTTTGGGATGCGCTTGCTGGTCGTGGGTCGGACGGGACAACGATAGCAGAACGAGGCGAGTAGACCGTGAACGGCGAGAGTGGGCCTGTGGTTAGCACCTTCCGGGGCGGGTGATACCGAAATGACGGACCATAGTTTTTTGTGTCTGCGACCAAAGTGGAAGCAGAAATTCACAAGAAGGCCGATAAGATAAGGGATACCTCTTTCTGACGAGACATGATTGCGCAAGCCCCATCGGGACGGGAGAGGTGTGGCACTCATCGAGCCGGGTCTAATGCACAGGAGATGATGACCGGAGAGCACGCAATCCCGCTTCGCAGGATGCTATGCGCAGTTATGCTACTGTGCGGCATTCTGTCTGGGACGCGCGCAAGGGCGCTCGATCCGCATCGTGCGATCACCCAATATATTGAGAACTCCTGGAATTCAGAGTCGGGGCTTCCGCAGAACTCAGTGCATGCGGTGGCACAGACGGCAAATGGCTATGTCTGGCTGGGAACCGAAGAGGGCCTGACGCGCTTTGATGGCGTAGCTTTCAAGACATATAACCACGGAGATTTTCCGGGGCTTCCCTCGGATTTCATACAGGCACTGGAAGCCGGCAAAGATGGCGTGCTGTGGGTGGGTACAGACAGCGGCCTGGCGATGGTTCGTCCAAGAGCGGACGGAGGCGCCAGCGATAACCCGAAAACGATTGCGCGTATTGATGCACTGACGGGCAAGAACGTAACGGCACTCCGGATGGACGCAGGCGTGTTGTGGGTTGGCACGACGCAGGGGCTTTTTCGCATCGAGAACGGAGAAGTGCGCACGTGGCTGAGGCCAGAGTCTCTGGACAAGGTCGAGGTTCATGCGCTCGCGCGGGATGGAAGCGGCACTATCTGGGCGGCCACGGCCAGCGGACTGTTCGCCATTCGAGGCGGTGAAATAGAGGCGCGGTGGACGGCGCAAAACGGGCTGCCGAACGATTCGGTGGCAAGCGTCGCGGCGGCGCGGGATGGCTCGATCTGGGCTGGATTTCCGGTTGGCGGGCTGGTGAAGATCGCAGATGGGCATTTGATCAAGCCGGATGTAAAGCTGCCGGCAAAGACGGTGCTTGGGCTGCTCTCAGACCGCGACGGCAATCTGTGGATGGCGCTGGACCGGCAGGGGATTGGAAGGCTCTCGAATGGGCGGCTGGAATTGCAGGATACAGCGCATGGATTCCCCAGCGAACGTTGCACCAAGGCCATTTTTGAGGATCGCGAAGGCGACCTGTGGTTCGGGCTGGTGGATGGGGGCGTGGCGCAACTGCGGGACGACAAGCTTGCAGTTTTCGGTAAGCCGGAGGGACTGAGCGGCGATTATATCGGCAACGTTCTTGAGGCGAAGGACGGGACGATGTGGTTTGGCGCAGATAGTAATGGGCTGAATCATCTGCTGCCAGACGGTCATGTCGAGATCTGGAACCAGAGCAAGGGATTGCCGGCCGATGCGGTGTATTCGCTACTGCAGACCCGGGATGGCGCGATGTGGGTGGGGTATCGCAGCGGAGAGCTGGCGCGGATTTTCGACGGCAAAGTGAAGCTGTACAGCGACCCGACGGTGAAAGAAGTTTCACTGAACGCCCTGTTTGAGGATCGCGATGGGCGCATGTGGGTGGGGTACTGGGGGAAAGGTCTGGCGGAGCTTGCGAGTGGCCAGTTCCGGCATGTGGACGGAGCCACACGGGTCTCGCAGATAACGCAGTCGCCGGATGGCGCGATGTGGGTAGCGACGGACGGCAATGGCGTGGAGCGCTACCGGAATGGCCAGATGACGCGCTTTTATACGAAAAACGGATTGCCCAGCAACCACGCGCTGGCCCTTTATGCCGACCCCGACGGTGATCTGTGGGTCGGAGCGGGGAGTGGCGGGTTGAGCCGGATTCGAGGCGACCAGGTGGTTTCGTGGACACGCTACCAGGGGCTGCGGCAGACCACGATCGGATCGATTGTAGAAGACAACCTGGGCTATCTATGGTTTGGAACCGATGACGGAATCTTCCAGATCTCGAAGGCAGATTTGAATCGCTCCGCGGGTGATCCGAGGATGAAAGTCGATCCGCAGATGTATGGCCTGTCGGATGGACTGCGGACGCGGGAGACGCTGTATGGCAGCTCGCCGTGCGTGTGGAAGGGACGCGACGGACGGCTTTGGTTCGCAACGATCCACGGCGCAGCGGTTGTGAACCCCGCAGACATGCGGATGGACAGCATTCTGCCGAAGGCATGGATTGAGCGGGTGCTCTTTGATTCGCATGCTGTGGACTTTACCAATGGAATCCAGCTTGGGCCTGGCTCGGGGAACCTGGAGATTTCGTTTGCCGCACCCAGTTTTTATGCGGGGCAGCAGGTGAGTTATCGATACAGGCTGGTAGGGTTCGACTCGGCCTGGGTGGATGCGGGACGGCGACGGACAGCCTGGTACACGAACCTGCCGGCGGGCCGCTACCGGTTTGAAGTGATGGCCGAGAACAGTGACGAGTTGTGGAGCAAGAGTGGATCGTCACTGGAGTTTTCGGTGGCGCCACCGTTGACGGGTACGCCGCTGGCGTATGGGCTGTACGTCATTGTTGTCGTGCTGGCGGGATGGGGATTTGTGGCTTTGCGCACGCGTGTGCTGGTGCGGCGGCAGTATGAGCTGGCGCGCATGGTGGAAGAGCGGACGCAGCAGCTCGAAAAAGAAAAGGCTGCGCTGGAGGCGGCGCGACGCGAGTTGCAGATACAGGCTACGCACGATTCGCTGACGGGGATTGCCAACCGGGGAGCGATTCTGGAGCATCTGGAGCGTGAGCTGTCTCGTGCTGTGCGCGACCGGTCTCCGTTGGGCGTCGTGCTGATAGATTTGGACCACTTCAAGAATGTCAACGACGAGCATGGGCATCTGTGTGGTGACGCGGTGCTGAAGGAGAGCGCGGCTCGTCTGCGCGCCAGCCTGCGTGGGTACGATATGGTGGGACGCTATGGCGGCGAAGAATTCCTATTGCTTTTTCCTGGATGGGAGGCGGCTACGGGTGCAGGCCGGATCGAAGACCTGCTGCACACAATCAGTGGGCGAGCGTTGCAGACGAAGGAAGCGGAAATCCTTCTGACGTGCAGCATTGGAGTGGCGAACTTTTTGCCGGAGCGCGATGCGCACGATGCTACTGAAATACTGCGGCGCGCCGATGCCGAGCTGTACGCGGCGAAGAATGCGGGACGCAACCGGGCGAGCTTTGAGATGCGGGCTTCGGTGCGGTCGAAGAAGCTGACGGTGATGGAGGCGCCTGCATCGGATGGAAGCAAGGATGTGAGGCGCGGATAAGCGCTCGTCCGGGCTACTCTTGCAGCAAGCGTTGAATTGTAACGACGGTGATGTCGTCGGCTTGACCGAAGTCGATGGCAGTTTGCGCTATAGCAGCAGCCGGCTTCATCGAGATGGCGCGGGTGCGGTCGAAGCCATAGAGTTCGCCGGTTGCGGTTTGCGCTTCCACGACTCCATCGGAGACAAAGGTGAGCCTGCTGCCCGGATAAAGCTGCATTGTGATGTTCTCGTACTGCCCGGCGTTGGGAATGCCGAGAGGCAATGCGCCGGGAAGGTTGAGATCGCCGCCGTCAAGATAAGGTGACAGGTGGCCGGCGTTGGCGATGGTGATGGCTCCGTCGGGGGTGATGCGCGCGGCGACGGCAGTCGAAAAGCCGCCGGAGGCGCGGCCGAGCAGGCGGTCATGCAGCTTGCGCAGGATGATAACTGGATCGGTTGTGTCTTCGGCGATGGAGCGGATGGAGCCGACTAGCATGGAGACCAGCATCGCGGCGGGAAGGCCTTTGCCAGCGACATCGCCGAAGACGATCAGAAGACCGCCGGAAGCGGGAAGGATCTGGAAAAAATCGCCGCCGACTTCGCGGGCCGGTTTGTAGATGGAGTCGATGGTGAAGCCGGGAAAGGATTCGCCGTGTTCGGGAAGCATGACCTGCTGGATCTCGCGCGCAGCAGCCATTTCCGCTTCCAGAACGGCCATCTCCATGCGGGCGCGGGCGTAGCGGCGGCCTTCGCTGACGGAGACCCAGACGAAGCCTGTGTACCCCAGGGACACGGCAATGATGATGGCGGTGGCGTCGAGAGAGAGGCGCGAGTGAAGCTGCGCGATTTCTGCAATGCCTATGGGCAAATGCTGCGGAAGGTCATGGTAATGCGAACCGAGCAGCCACGCGACGAGGTATTGGACAGCAAAGATGGGGATGACGGCTTTCCAGGATTTGCGGCGGAGCGTTGTGCCTGCGATGGCGTAGAAGATGGCGAAGATGCCGGAGGTCAGCACGCTGCCGACGAATCTGGGGATAGGCTCGCGGCCCATGCCGGTAATGTCGCCGGCGAACCCGATGCAGGTGAAGACAAAGAAGACCGCAGCGAGGAAGACAATGATGGTGGAGCGTGGGATGTTCTTCCAGACATTGATGCTGCCTTCGGGGAGTGGTCCGCTGGTGTGGCGTATCCGGTCAGACTGCGAACGTTTTTTGAGATCGGATGAGGAACGCAATGGTCACGCTCTTCGAAATAGCGGAATCTCTGGCGGCCGGTCGCGTCATCGCTCAGGGCTTGTGGGGATTGTAATGCTTTGCGTGGAATGCAGGAACGTTCCGTAATGCAAAGTTGAAGCACAGGCTTGTTACGTCACACGCTCTTTTGTAGCACTTGCGTAATTCCTGGAGATTCACGTTGCGTGTTAATCTGACGGAAACTATGCATAGAGTATTGGTAACAGTGCTTCTGACTTTGCTGTCGTCAAATTGCCTGGCGCAGGCTCAGTCTTCGAATCAGTCGACATTGCCTCAAGATCCTGCAGAGATCATGGCTGCCGCCGGGCTTCTTTATTCGCCGAAGCTAAAGCCCTGGCATGTGAAAGTAAGTTATCAGCTCTACGATGACAAAGGTAAGCTGATCTCGCCTGGGAGTTACGACTACTGGTGGGCCTCACCCGATACGTATAGAAGTACCTGGAAGCGCGGGGATATGAGTTTTTCGGAATGGCATGTTGCGGGTAAGTATCATTACCTCCACGAAGGAGGTCACATCACAGTGTTTGAGCGAAAATTGTCGTCGGATTTGGTATCGCCGCTGCCGAGCACAGCTGAACTCGATCCGGAGAAGGTTCGATTGCAAAAGACAGAGGAGGCATTCGGTAAGGTAAAGCTGCCCTGTGTGACGGTGATCAGAAACACGTTTTTACATGACCAGTCACAAGTTATTCCGATGGGGCTGTTTCCGACATACTGTTTTGACCCCGCCTATCCGATGTTGCGAGCCTATTTTGCTTTCGGCGCGACATCGGTGGCTTATAACAAGATCGCTCGCATTCAAGGAATGTATCTTGCTCAGGAGATCGATATCTATGAGGGCAAGAGGATCTACCTGAAGGCGTCGGTGGATTCAGTCAACGCAATCAGCGCCACAGCGGAAGAGCTGACTCCAACCAAGGACGCTAAGCCGAATACAACGCCGAACCGCGTGCCAGTGAGCAGCGGACTAGCCACAGGGTTACTCGTTAGAGAAATCAAGCCAGTGTATCCGCAGGATGCGAAAAGTGCGCGCGTGCAGGGAACAGTGAGATTGCGTGCGGTCATAGGGGAAGATGGGCGCGTGCACGACTTGAGCCCGATCGATGGGCCCTCTGCGTCGTTGATTGCCGCGGCGATGATCGCCGTGTCGCAGTGGCAGTACAGGCCCTATATGTTGAATGGTGCACCGGTGGAAGTGGAGACGACGGTAAATGTTGTCTATCAATTAGGGCTTTGATGGAGTGGAAACGCTGACGGGTCAGGATTGGCTGTGAGTCCGATTACACCGAACGCGACCCGAGGCGCTATTTTCCGCGTTTCGAACAGGGGTTGTGCTATGCTCCGCTCGTGCCAGCAACAGTAACTGAGACGACAACGACGGCTCCGCGCCACACTCTGGTAGTGCGGGTGACGCACTGGCTAACGGTGGTGGCGTTCGTGGCGTTGCTGACTACTGGGCTTGAAATTGTGGTGTCGCATCCGCGGTTTTATCTGGGTGAAGAGGGCAATGTGAATGTGAAGCCACTCTTCACGATACCGATTCCTTCTTCGCGCGATACGGTGCCGACGGGCTACGGCTATGTGATGCCGGACCAAAATGGATGGAGCCGGTATCTTCACTTTGAAGCGGCATGGGGGGCGGTGCTAACCGGTCTTGTATATGCAATCGCAGGCCTATGGGACGGGCACTTCAGACGCGATCTTGTGCCGGAGAAGAAAGACCGCAACTGGGGCGCATACTGGGGCGGAATTACGAAGTATCTGCGGCGCGAGAAGCCGGACGCGAATGAGACGCGATCGTATAACGTAATGCAGCGGACGGCTTATCTTGGCGTTGTATTTGTCGTGTTTCCGCTGATGATCTGGACCGGGCTTGCGATGTCGCCGTCATTTGCGGGGGCGTTTCCGTTGACGGTGATTCTGCTTGGCGGACGGCAGACGGCGCGTACGCTGCACTTCTTTCTCACGTGGGTGCTGGTGCTGTTTGTTGTGGTGCATGTGGTGATGGTGTCGGTGTCTGGGTTCTGGGGGAGAATGCGTGCTATGACGATTGGCAGCCGCAAGGGAAAGGGAGTATGAGCGGGATATCGCGGCGCAAGCTGATGATGGGTGGTGCAGCGGCGGTTGCCGGCTTGTCTGGCCTTGCTGTTGCGGACCGGGTGGCGCGGCGGTACGGGCTGATTCCTCCTGATGCGCGAGGCCGCTACGGGCCGGGTGAGGCGCTGACCTACGCGGCGCAGCGGCTGCTGATGCGTCACTCGCAGGCGATGGAGTTCTCGCGTGGGATGATTTCGAAGACACCGTTTATGAATGAGGTTGCGCCGCTGGGCAAGGAGTTTCTGGCGCATCAGGCTCTTGGTTTCCGCGACTGGACGCTGAAGATTGACGGGATGGTGGCGCGGCCGATGATGCTGTCGCTGGCGGATGTAAAGGCGATGGGGACGCGCAGCCAGATTACGGAAGTGGCCTGCGAAGAGGGCTGGTCGTATATCGCGGAGTGGATCGGCACGCCACTCTCGATGGTGTTGCAGGAGGTGGGTGTGCTGCCGCAGGCGCAGTATGTGGTGTATCGCTCCATCCAGCCGAACTGGTGGGAGAGTGTGGATATGGCCGACGCATGGCATTCGCAGACACTGCTGACCTGGGGCATGAATGACGGCGATCTGCCGGTGGGCTTTGGCGGCCCGCTGCGGTTGCGGATTCCGCGGCAGCTTGGCTACAAGAGCGTGAAGTACCTCACCAGTATTACTGTCACCGACTCCATGAAGAAATTCGGCAGAGGACGGGGCTCGGCTACGGCCGAGGCTGGATATGCGTGGTTCGCGGGGATTTGATGCGCAGCACAAGCTCACACCCGTCGCAGGCTGGGTGGTTGGTGGTCAGGTGACTGAATACGAAGCGGCTTAATAGCCCACTTAATATGCAGGAGTGCCGGCGATGTAGCTTTCCAGGTGCCGGATGGTCTCCTGCTGCGCGGTGATGACCCATTTCACGAGATCGCCGATTGAGACCATGCCGACGATCCTGCCGCTTTCCATCACCGGCAAATGACGAATGCGCTTCTCGGTGATGATGCGCATGCATTCCTCGATGGTCTGCGAGGGGCTAACGCTAACAACCGGGGAGCTCATGATATCGGTGACAGTGGTGTCTTTCGATGATCTGCCCATGAGGATGACCTTACGGGCGTAGTCCCTTTCGGAAACGATGCCAAGCAGGTTTCGCCCGTCGAGGATGGGTAGAGCGCCCACCTCTTTTTCCGCCATCATGGTGATGGCGTCGTAGACAGATGCTGCTGGATCGAGCGACCACACCTGTCCGCCTTTTTTGCCAATCAGAGAGCCGATGGTGCCTGTCAGTTCCATAGGGGCCGCATCATAGCTCCGATGCAAAAAGAACGTCAACGGCTTATTGAACACCGCTGATTGACCGGGTGGCCTAGTCTCGCGACGGAACGAAGGTGAATCGACGCTTAAGCCGGAGGAAGGGACGCTCATAGAACCGGTAGGAGAGATGGGCTAAAAGTACAGTCGCGCAGAAGGCAATGAAGGTTCCTACTCCTCCGTACCATTCGGAGAGATGGAGAAATGAGCTGAAGTGCTGGAGCTGCGCTCTCCACGTATGAAAGGTGAGGGTGTATATCAGCTCATGAAAGAGATAGAGGCCATAGGAGATGCGTCCGAGATAAACAATCGGTTCAGGCAGATAACGGCGGGGCGTTCCAAGCAGGCTGAGAAAGAACAGGATTGTTCCGGCGAGTACAAGCGCCCATCCCAAAGGCGCCAGTAGCACCGTGGAGCTGGGGGTATCGGCCTGCACGCCGAGATACACGGACGCAACAAAGAGGCAGGTAATGCCTGCGAAAATGCCGAGTATGCGACCGGCGATGCTCCATCGAGGCGTGCGGCCTTTGAGGGCCAGCGAGAGCAGCGTTCCAGCAGAGAAGAACTGGAACTCGACAAAACTGTTTGTCCACTGACTGCTGAAGCCGTGAAATCCCTTCGAGGCGTACCAGGTCACCATTGCATAGGAAACAGCCATCAGCGTGAATGAGATGATCTTCAGGCCTATGCGGCGACCGTATAGGGCAATCAGTGGAATGGCGATATAGAACTGCTCTTCGACAGAGATGCTCCACATCGGGTTTACGGGGAAAGCGGGAATCCAGCCGTGAAGGCAGATGTACCAGTTGCCCGCGAACAATGTGAAGGCCAGCCACGAAAGAGGGTCAGGAGGACCAGTGTGGGGAATGAAATGCATGAGGAGAACGAGACCATAGAAGACGGCGAAGTACAGCGGCCAGATTCTCAGGATGCGGCGCATGTAGAACGAGCGGATATGAATCGTTCCGAGGCGATCCTCCTCGCGCATCAGCAACTCAGTGATAAGAAATGCGCTGAGCAGAAAGAAGACGGGAACGCCAAAGTTACCAAGCAGGCAGATGTTGTAGAGCCAGAAGTGCTGAGCCGGATCGATAGGCAGGTGATCCATGCGGTGAACTGTAAAGACGCTGAGAAAGGCGAGGAAACGCAAGGCGTCCAGCTCTGGGCGGTAGTAGCGATCGAGGCTCATTCGGTGCACGTTTCCGAGAAAAGGATCTTTTTGCAGACGAGTACTGCGACGCTTCGATCCCGAGGTTGACGGGATCGAAACGATTGCCAAGCAGCGGTTTTACAACGTGAACTGGAGCGTCCACACGGACTGCGCAAGCAGGTTGTCCGGCAGTATAGGCAGTGTTACGGTTGCGCCGTCTCCGGTGGTCTTGAACTTGAGCGGCTCTGAGTAGCCGAGCAGGTGTGCTGCTTTTATACCTGGGGTGTCTTTGAGGTGGAAGGAAGAGCCGGGCCAGTTGGGCAGGATGGCGTAGAGAGTGTTGTCCTTTGCGGTGAAGAGCGCTTCGAGCGGAGCTTCGCCAGTTTTGGGTTGCGAGGCCAGCTTGGCTACATCGTAGGTGCCACTGAACTCATCGTTGTAATGCGTCGATGGAACCTGGCCTGTGCCCCACTGCCGCGTAGTCTTCGACATCTTTGTACCGTAGATGGCGTCACCGTTGATTTGCAGCCAGCTTCCGATTTCTCTTAGCCGCTCTTCCATCAGCAATGGGATCGTCCCATCCGCAGCGGGCCCGATATCGAGCAGCAGATTGCCGCCGCGGCTCACGATGTCGGAGAGCATCAGGACGAGCTCTTTGCCGGTGTGATGGCCGGAGAGCTTTTCAGCGCGATTGAGGCCGTAGCTCACGCCCATGCCGCGATTCTCTTCCCATGGATGCTCCGAGCCGCTCATGCCTGAGGTGTATTCGGTGGTCCAGTAGCCGCCGTGCTTGTGACGAGTCTCCTTGCCCCAGCGGTCGTTGATGACGACTTCGTCTTTCACCGGAGACTCGTTGAACAGCCATGCCATCAGCTCCGCGGTGTGCCAGTCGGAGGAAGGCATTTCCCATTCGCCGTCGCTGAAGATGATGGCGGGCTGATAGCGCGTGACGAGTTCTTTGAATTGCGGGAACATGTGTTCGCGGACATAGCGCTGTTTGTCATAGAGCCACATCGGGTTGTACCACTCGTAGAGCGAGTAGTAGCAGCCCATGCGCAGATTCTTCTTACGGCCTGCATCCATGAGCTCGCCAAAGAGGTCGCGCTTGGGGCCGATCTCGACTGCGTTCCATGGGCGTCCCCACGTTGCTGTCGCTTCTTTGCTCGGCCACAGCGTGAAGCCTTCATGATGCTTCGAGGTCAGCGCTACGTAGCGCGCGCCGGAAGCGGAGAGGATGTCGGCCCACTGATCGGGATCGTAGAGCTCGGCGCGAAAGTGCGGGGCGAAATCCTGATAGGGAAAATCGGCGCCATACCACTTCTTGTGAAACTCCCATGTGCCCTTTTCAAGCGCGCCAGCTTTGGGGTTGTCGCGGCCCTCGGTCATCTGGTGCCAGTACCACTCGGCGTAGGCGAGCTGGCCCGGAATGACAGGCGCATAAGCGGGGACGGAGTAGACGCCCCAGTGAATGAAGATGCCGAATTTGTCGTGCGTAAACCATGCGGGCACGGGGCGGCTATCGACTGATTCCCAGATTGGCTGGTAGGTCTGGCTATCGAAGCCGCGGGCGATGGAGGGTACTGAGGCGGCGAGCCCAGTGGCTCCGGCGAGCTTGAGAAAATTGCGTCGGTCCAGCATGCGATCGTTCAGCCTGGGAATGGTCAAGGATCTGCTCCTATGCGACTGTTTCAGCAGTAGAAACGTAAATTTTATTCAATGAAATTTCCAGAAGCGAACTATAAAGTGCGCTGCGGGAGGCGCGCAAGCATTTTTCGTCAGATCGCGGTGCTGCCAGGAAATTCTATACTGTTATTTCTGTAATTTCTGTTTATACTGAAATTACAGAAAGTAGAGGAGGATGGTATGGCGCTGTCGAAGGTTGGCCGTGAATTTGTGCTGCACTGGGGAGAAATGGGGAGCCGGTGGGGTGTAAACCGCACCGTGGCGCAGGTGCATGCGCTGCTGTACCTGGCGGCCGAGCCGATGACCGCGGAGGAGATTGCAGATGCATTATCGGTGGCGCGATCGAATGTGAGCACAAGCCTGAAGGAGTTGCAGAACTGGGAACTGGTGCAGGCCACGCAGAGGATGGGAGATCGAAGGGATTTCTTTTCGACGTCGCATGACGTATGGGAATTATTTTTGACGGTCGTGCAACAGCGTGTAGGGCGCGAGATTGAGCCGACAATCGCTGCACTGGACCGGCTGGCTATTGAAGCGCGCAAGGAGAAAGACACGCTCATGACGTCGCGCGTCGGAGATATGCTCGCGTTCCTCAAGGAAACACACGGATGGTACGAGCAAATAAAGGGGCTGCCCACATCTACGTTGCGCAACCTGATGAGTGTAGGAGCAGGTATCACGCAGTGGCTTCCAAAGCAGCGTAAGGCGAAGGGGGAGCGATGATTGCAACGCAGGTAGAGGAGTCTCGCAATCTTGCCGTATGCGGACGCGCCGTAGAGCTACCGGCCCCGGTCAAACCTGAGATTGGCCTGGAAGAGTATTACAGCGAAGCGGGGCCTGATTACGCGGCGTGGAGCAACGAATTCAACATGCACTTTGGGTTCTATCGTGTGGGCATGAATCCGTTCGCACGCGAGGCGATGCTTGAACAGATGAATGTTGAGGTGTTGGCGCGACTTGATGTGGATGCAAATTCAACGCCTGAGATCCTCGATCTGGGGTGTGGACTTGGTGCAACGCTGCGTAGCTTTTCGCGGAGGCTGCCGCAGGCAGTATTGCACGGGCTCACGCGCGTTCCATGGCAGGTAACGCAGGCGGAGGAATTAAACGCCCTCGCTGGATGTGGTGATCGTATTCGCGTGATGCAAGGAAACTACGAAGATTGTGCATTGCCAGATGAAAGCTATGACGCCGTTTATGCACTTGAAAGCAGCTGTCATGCTACGGGTGCGGACAAGCATCTGCTGTTAGCCGAGGCGCACCGACTGCTGCGGCCAAATGGACGGTTGGTAGTCGCCGATGGGTTTTTGGGGCACAGGCGATTTGCCAATGAATGGCAGCGCAGAATCTACCGCAGACTTTGCGAGTGCTGGGTAATCCGCGAGCTGGCGCAGCTTGATGTGTTCACCGAAAGGATGGAAGCATTGGGATTTACTGACATCCGCGTTGAACATTTGCAGATGCGTGTGGCGTCGTCGGTCGCGCACGTGCCGTGGGTAACGATGAAGTTTCTGCTCACAGATGTGGTCTTTGGAGAGAGAAAGATGACGCGGGCACGCTGGAATAATGTGTTGGCTCCGGTATTGCTGCCGCTGGTCAGTGCTCCACTGGGACCGATGACCTATTGCATGATTTCGGCGAGAAAAGCATAGTTCGTCAGCGATATAAAGGCTGCGAAAAGTCGGGACCACGATAGGCTCATCTTTTGCGTAAATTTGCGGATAACGGCCGCATCCCCACCGCGTCTATGCGTTGTCAACGCTCGAGCATAAGTCAGATCACGAATCATGCAGTTGTTCAATGAGGCTCATGTATGAGCCCTGCAAGAGAGGTGTCGCTATGCTACGGCAATCGTCCAACAATGCATGCAGTGCGGGCTATCGAGGATTTGGCACGCTCGAAGATCTTTGCGTTGAGAAGCGCACGAGCCCATGGGCTGTTGGCACCGCGACGCTGGTGAATGGAGGCCTGATTGCGCTTTTGCTGCTGAACGGGATCAGGCCGCATGCTTTCGTTCATCCATATGGGCGTTCTCTCGATTCGATAGAGACACAGGATCAGGCGATCTATGCGCCTTTGCTGACACAGGGCGCGATGAGCGGCGGTGGGGGTGGCGGAGCGCATGACCTGATCGCGCCGCGAGAGGGCAATCCGCCGAAATTCGAGCGTGCGCCGTTGATACCACCTGTGATTCCGTCGATCACGAAGCCGCTGCTGGCGATTGAGAATGCAATAGCCGCGCCGCCGGAGGTGAAGCTGCCGGAGAATCCGGCGCTGATGACGGTGGGCGTGCAGCGCTCGGTGAATGTGACGCTGGACTCGAATGGTCCGGGCAAGCGCGCGGGTATTGGTACTGGCATCTATGGCGGAGATGGTCCCGGGGATGGTCCAGGTTACGGGCCTGGGAAGGATGGCGGTATTGGAGGGGATGTTTATTCGCCGGGTGGCGACGTCTCCGCGCCGACACTGGTGGTTGCTCCTGAAGCAGAGTTCTCAGACGAAGCGCGGCGCAACAAGTATGAGGGCATCTGCGTGGTTGGGCTGATTGTGGATGCGCAGGGCAATCCGCGCAATCTGCAGGTGCTGCGGCATCTGGGCATGGGACTGGATGAAAAGGCGCTGGATGCCGTGGCGCGATATAAGTTCAAGCCTGCAAAGAAGAACGGCAGGCCTGTGGCGGTGCGGATTCAGGTGTATGTGAACTTCAGGATGTTTTGAGAACGACGAGTGTGAAGTGTGAGTGTGAGAGCAGTCGCGACGCTTTGCAGAGAGATGTCTACTTGTCGTAGTTGGCCCAGACGTGGGTGATCTTGCCTTCGGCGTTAAGGCGTAGTACTTCTGCTGTTTTGTTGCCGCGCACGTTGTTGCGGTAGAAGAGGACGATGGTTTCGACACCGAAGAGAGTCTCGATGAGGTCGAAGCGAAGATCGGGGTAGGCGTCCAGGCCTTTCGCGAAATAGGCGCGCAGGGCGGATTTGCCGCGAACGGCGCTGTCGCCGGTTAGCTTGAGGGCTACTGGAGAGATCAGGGTGATGTCGTCACTGTAGTGAGTGAGGATGCGTTCGAGGTCGTGGGTGTTCCAGGAGTCGATCCACTCGCTGGCGAGGTGTTCGGCGAAAGACGGCTGGATGGGGATGAGGGTTTCAGACATAAGCGAAGTCACTCCGTGTGAGTCTCAGAATAGATGGCTGAAATGGTGAAGTGGTCTGCTGGGACTTATTGACCGTACGACCACTCAAATACATCTGTCAGTGAGACTCAGACGAAGGATTGTGTGATGGTCGCCGGCCGATGGAACTAAGCAGATCCTGCGCAGGTTCGGAACCGCTGCGAATGGCTTCGCGAAGCCAGTATTCGGCGACCATGCGGTTCTGAGGAACGCCGTTACGTCCGAAGAGAGCGTACTTGTCCAGGATGAATCGCGGGGCACGGCCGCGAGTGTTTCGAACATCGCGATAGAGTGCAAGGGCTCGCTGATATGTGTGTTCGTTTGTTGCAGCGGCTTTCTCAAGATTGAAAGCTTCGCGGAGTTTAACGTCGGGATCGTCCTGATCCATGGCTGCGAGGACGGCTGGGGTCACATTGCGAAGTGGATCGTCGGCAGTGTAGTACGCGCCGCATTGTTCACGGGTAGCAATGAGGTTATCGTAAGCTGTTTGCACACTGTCGAGCTGAAGCGCACTCATATTTTCGATGAAAGCCTTTAGTAATCGGCTTTCGCCGCCGCCTTCGCCTTGCGCGATTCTCTCCCAGGCAATGTAGTCGTATCCCGAAAAATCTTTGGTCTTTCCCTCGTTGAGAGCCTCGATGTAGTAGTGCAGGGCAAGATCAACGTCGTAGGCGGCAGCGCGTTTGAGGTAATACAGCCGCATCGTTTGATCTTCAGGGAGATCCTCTTCACCGATGTCATATTCAACAGAGATCTGGTACTCCTTTTGGCCCAGGAGCTCTTGTGCAATCATGCGCGCCCATTCAAGATCCTGAGCCCTAGCGGCGGGCGTGTCGCCAGCGCTGTAGATACCGTCGATGACGAAGTTGCCCAGCTCCATCTCAGAGCGTTTTACTTCGGTCTGATGCTTGCGGATAAGGTCGAGGTAGATGGTCGTAGCCTTTGAATAGTATTTGGCCGCCATCGAGTGATCGGCTTCTGCCTCAGCTTTGTAAAGTTCGGCGAGCTCGAAGAAGTCGAAAGGGCGGCCTGCGGCAATGAACCATTTCGCTGCGGCCTCGATATCCTTCGGGAAGCCCTTGCCGCTTGCATACATCTGAGCGACGTGAGTTTTCTTGTCTGGTGTATTAGCGCCAATCTCAAACCAATGCTCGGCGAGGGCGAAATCCAGCGGAACTCCGTTGCCGTGCAGATAGCAATTGGCGAGATTCCAGGCGGCTTCTGTGTCGCCCTTCGATGCCAGAGCCTTTTGGGACTTTGCGTACTCTTCAGGAGGTGGAGGGCCAACCCATTGCCCGCAGCCGCATGCTGCCAAGACCAATGCGAACAAAGCATGAGGCAAAGACTTCATGGGGTTCAATGTAACATCCGACTGATTCGATATTGTCTTTGACTCAGTGGCGGGATGATCGTCATATCTGGTTTCCACATCCTCGCCGAAGTCTCAATAAGAGCAATCAAATGCAGTTGCCGGTCCGAAGCCAAATTAATCTTTGAACTTTCGCTGGAGGTTCTGCGTAGGGTCGGATATGAAGGCGGATGAGTTGCGTGAATGGCGCGGGGTTGGGTGGTGGAACGCGCTGATGCTGTTGGTTTGGCTGGTGGCTGCAGTGACGGTCTTTGTGCCGTTTGCGCGCGACACATCGGCGCTGGATGCGGTGACGCTGCATGTGCCGGGGAATCAGGGCAACTGGTGGCATGTGCTGGTGGGCGTGCCGCTCTTTCTGGCGTTTCCCATGCTCTGGCTGCGGCTGCGAGCGCTGTCTGCAAAGCAATTGCCTACGCGGGTGGGGCGAAGAGTGTTGTGGGTGGTGATTGGGCTTTCGCTGGTGGGAACGGTGCTGGTGGAGCTGCCGTTTCTGCGACATCTTGCTGGTACAAGCGAGTGGCAGAGGCTGGTGGTGCTTGGGTTGGGGCTGGGCATTGCGCTGGTGTGCACGGCGATGCTGTGGGTCAAGCGTCGCTCCATTGCGCCAATGCAGCTCTGCATCGCGGGCATCGAAACAGCTTATCTGGCAAATGCGGCTCTGTGTCTGGTGGTGTATGCAGAGGCGATGGGACCGGTGTGGTCGCGGCTGGGATGGCTGGTGACGATGGGAACTGTCTGGCCTATGGCTTTGGATTTGGTGACGATCTTTACGCAGTCTTTCCGAGCCGAATCATAACGGTTTGATGGAGCAGCCTGAATCGGCTCGGCTGTAGTGCTACTTTGTCTCGTTGACCTGCAGCAGCGCGGTGCTGCCCGCGTATAGCTTCAGCGAGTGACCGCGGGTGGCCAGCGTAAAGGTGCCGCTGCCGTCGCTGCCGGTTTGAGGCATGTAGTCGTCCGCGAAACCGTAAACACCGCAGGCATCGGGCGAGAAGATACTCACGGACTGCTCGGTCTCGGTTCCGCTGCACGAGCCGGATGGAATGAGCCGCGCGAAGAGTCCATGTTTGCGGTTGTAGGCGATGGCGTCCCCGTCTTCCGAGAGGATGGTCTTGTCGAGCGGTGAATAGCTGAGGCCGCCGATGAGGGTGATGGTTCCAAGGTGATCGGTCTCGTCGATGCCGTGCGCGTAGGTCGCGTCTTTCGAGTCGAGTGCATTGGCGATGGCGCGTACGGAGAGATTGACGGGGATGGCTGTGCCGCCGGTTTCGAGCTTGTCGAAATGGATTGAAAGCGTCGAGGACTGTTGATGTGCGTAGGGAGTGGTATCGAAACGGAATGCTTCGGAGGAGACGATGTGCCCTGTCAACAGGCTGCCCCTGGCGATGCTTTGACCGCCGGGAAGAACGATTTCCTGCATGGTTTTTGCTGTGATGGCGTCGCCCGTCTTCGCGTGTTTCGTGTCAATCGAATGTTCAAAGCGCACTGGAATTGCTGTCGAAGCTGGAATTGCGGCAGCGGACGCCGCGACGGCCTGGGACTGAATGCCAGCCACGCTGAAGAGCAGCGATCCAAAGCCAGCGGCGAATGCTTTAACCATGATGCGGTTGCTGATCATGATGGTTCCTCCGTGATCTGACCTTCTGATCTGACCACGGAGCTGCCTTAAGCAATTCTGAAGTTTGCCTTATCTCTTGGTTCAGGAATGCCAGCGGTTCGCAGACTGGATTAAAGTTTGAAGGATGAGTGCATCAGACGACTGGCCCGAAGAAGTACTGCGGATCCTGATCATTGAGGATGAGCGTAAGCTCGCCGAAGCGATCGCGGAAGGGTTGCGGGGCAATGGATATGAGGCGATCGTGACGCACTCGGGGGAAGCGGGCATGCGGCGGATGCGCGAGGCCGCGTTTGACCTGGTGCTGCTGGATATTATGTTGCCGCAGCAAGGTGGGTTGGAGACGATGCGCGAGATGCGACGCAGCGGATACCGAATGCCGGTGCTGGTGCTGACGTCTCGTGGATCAGTGGATGATCGCGTACGCGGGCTTGACGCAGGCGCGGATGATTACCTCATCAAGCCATTTGCGTTTCCAGAACTGCTAGCGCGCATACGGGCGTTGCAGCGTAGAGCGAAGCCTACAACGGCGTCAGTGCTGCAATTGGCGGATCTGCGCATGGATGTAAGCGGCCGCATGGCGACGCGTGGGAATGTAGCGATTGAGCTGACGGGGCGCGAGTTTGATCTGCTGGAATATCTGCTGCTGCATGGCGGAACGGTGGTTTCGCGCGAGATGGTGGCGCGCGATGTATGGAAGACGACGGTGCGTTATACGTCGCTGGATAATGTGATCGACGTACACATTGCGCGGATTCGCAAGAAGCTCGATGATCCATTTCCGGTGAAGCTGCTGCACACGGTGCGAGGCCTGGGTTTTGTGCTGCGCAAGGCGGAGGAGAAGGAGTGCGGTTGAGGCCGAGATATATTCGCGGCCGGCTGACGCTGTGGTATGCCGGCATCTTCGGCATTGTGCTGGCGATTTATATCTGCGGGGCATGCGGGTTGCAGTACTGGCAGCTCAACGATCAGCTTCATCACGCGGAGATTGAAGATCTGGAAACGGTAGAAGGGCTGTTGTACTTTACGCCCGATGGCCGGCTTCATCTGCGTGAGGATTATCACAGCCATCCGCAGTCAAGGTTGCTGCTGGACCGCTACATGGAGGTGCTGAGCCCGCAAGGAGATGTGCTGCTTCGCAATGAGCGATTGGGTGCGATGAGCCTGGGAGGCGCGATTGCTCAGCAGGAAGGCAATGTCGGCTATGCGCCGCGACGGTGGCGGCTTGAGGATGGCACGCCGGTGCTGGCGATCAGCCATATTCACATTCTCGACGGAAAGCCGCTGCTGATTCGCCTGGCCTACAGCACCGAGCCGCTACGGACGAGGCTTCTGGAGTTTTTGGGACTACTGATACTGGCGATGCCGATAGCGCTTATAGCCGCGGCATTTGCGGGATATCGCGTGGCAGGCAAGGCGCTCAATCCTCTGGAAGAGATGGCGCGACGCACCGAACAAATCACTGCGCGCAGGTTGAATGAGCGCATAGTCGTGGAGAATCCCGATGATGAGTTCGGGCACATGGCGCGAGTGTTGAATGGATTGCTGGCGCGGCTTGGTGAATCCTTTGAAAAGCTGCAGCACTTTACGTCCGATGTATCGCACGAGCTGCGGACACCGCTGGCCTCGATACGTAGCGTGGGCGAGGTGGGATTGCAGGAGGAGCACAGTGCGGAGCGGTATCGCGACATCATCGGCAGCATGCTTGAGGAGGTGGCGCGGCTTACGGGGATGATCGATACTCTGCTGACGATTGCGCAGGCAGACTCGGGTGAGGTGGACCTGCACCGCACAACTTTTGTGTTTGCGGAGCTGGTGCAGGAGTCGGTGACGGTGGTGAGTGTGCTGGCCGAGGACAAGAAGCAGAATATTTTGGTCACAGGTGAGAGTGAGCTGGAGATCTCGGCGGATCGCGGATTTCTGCGCATGGCTGTCATCAACCTGCTCGACAATGCAGTGAAGTATTCGCCGCCTGAGAGCACGATTCGCGTGACGTTGCGCGACCACAAAGATACGGAAGGCACTGCCGAGTCTGTGGCCGTTGCGATTGAGGACGAAGGGCCGGGGATTCCGGAAGATAAACGTGAGCGTGTCTTTGATCGCTTCTACCGTGTCGATGAAGGACGCACGCGGGATGTGGGTGGCGCGGGGCTTGGGCTTGCGATTGCGAAGTGGGCCGTGGAGGCGCATGGCGGCACGATCACGCTGAAGCCGCGCGCGCCGCGCGGGGCCATTTTTTCGGTGGAGATTCCAGTGCGATGATGCAGCGTGGCCGGCCTGGAGGCCGTTCCACGCTGCGTTGTTAAGAACGTTTCAATGCATATGTGAAACTGCAGGGGCTGGTGTGCTGAGGTGTTCGGTTGTGGTGGCATGTTGCTGACGAAGCTGCCAGAGGCTGAGGATGTGAAGGACAAGTGAGAGCGGAACGACGAAGATTGGAATCATCACCAGCGGCCAGGTGCTGATCAGTGTATTCGGGTGATCGAAGGCGAAGCGTTGCAGCGGGCTGGGCGAGGATAGAAATCCGATGGTCAGCGCTGTGGTGAGGTCGAGGATGCCGAGTGCGTTCCACAGGTACGCGACTCGCCGCGCGGACGGATGGCCGGTTACAAGCAGCCGTGCGGAGACGATGGCGAGCAGACCGACGGATATATCTCCGATGCCCGCGGTGAGGCCGAAGAGAACGGGAAGCTGGCCGCGCACGGTGTAGAGAAGAAAGATCAGGCCGTTGACGCGATACATCTGCACCGCAATGAGAGCGGCTGCAGGGAGCGCCGCGACTGCTTTACGGGTTGTGTTGCGCAGCGCGTACCAGATGCCGAGGCTAACGCCCAGCAAGACTGCGATCGGAAGCACTGGAATCGTGGGCTTGCTGGGCGTCGCGAAAAAGCCGCGCGCGCCGAGAATCGTAAATGCCAGATACCAGATGACAAGAATCGCGGCTGTTGTGCTCCACGACTGGAGGCGGGTGGATGCGTTGACCTGGGCGCGTTTGAGCCCGAGCCAGAGAGCCCAGAGGGTAGCCGAAATCACCAGCAGGCCGGTGATGACGCCGTAGATGGCGAGTGCTGTGTTGGTGGACATACGTGTTGTCTCCTGTGCGGCGCCCTAATGGGCGTGGTCGGTGGCGGACGGAGTATTCAAAAGAAGGCGAAGCGGCATGAGCGGGCCGACGGGGATGTATTCGTGATCCATGAAGCCGGTTTTGGAGAGTGGAAGGCTGTCGATGAGGGAGTGGGCCTCGGCAACGTCTTTGGTATCGACGAGGATAATGACGCCGCGTCCATCACCGCGTGAGTACCATTCGCGGATTTTGCCATCGAGATAAAGCTGCGTGGTGGCGCGAATCTCAGCGGGAAGGACGGCCATGATCTGTTCGCGGTTGACGCCGGATTTGGCGGTGATGAAGACGAGGACGCCGGTGACGGTGGGTGCGGTGGGCTGGGTCTGAGCCGATGCTGGGGTGGTCATGGCGATTACTCCTGAGAGGGTGAGTGTTATGGCCAGAAGCAGGCTGCGCAGGCTGTTGGTGGCAATGTTCATGGATAAGCTCCTGAGTAAAGTTTTTGGAGGCCCGTGGACTGCCTTGGCTATGAGAGCATAGTCGTAATCTAATAGGTGCAAAAAATTTTATTCTGGTGCGGACCATGCGCGAACGAAGTGCTCGCGCGCCCGGGCGAGCATCTGTTCCTGATAGGCTTTATCGACTACGGAGCGAGCCGCGACCATGACGCCGACCATGGAGGGATAAAGAATTGCATACGCCGCGGTTTTTTCTTCCATGGTGCTGCCCGGCATGTACGGAAGCAGCCGTTCGCGATAGGCCTGCATGGAGCGGGCGATCTGTTTGCGCAGGGCCGGAGACTGGCGCGCGATATCGGAGCCGAGGGTAGCGATGACGCAGCCTGCGCCGGGGGATTTGAGATGTTCGACGCTGAGGTAGCGCTCGATGAGGGCTTGCAACTGTCTGCCGGGCGGTGCAGCCTCGGCAGCGGCGACCATGGCGTCGCCCATCTGGACGAAAGCCTGGATGACTGCCTCGGCGTAGAGCTGATCGCGGCTCTTGAAATGGCGGTAGAAGCCGCCTTTGGTGAGGCCAAGCTCTTTCATGACGGAGCCGATGCCGTTGGCCTCAGCGCCGCGCTCACGGAAGATGCGTGATGCGGCGGCAACGATACTGGCGTGGGTTTCGGCCTTGTGTTCGGCGGGATAGCGCATACAGATATACGATGACGGCCGTCATCGAAAAGAGTCAAGCGAGTGAGTTTTCTCGAAATGCAATTTCGATAACAGATGATCATGGCGGGGCTCTGGAAAATGTGCGCATTCCGCTGCGGCAAAAATATTTCCAAGTTCGTCTTGACATATATTCCGATATCGACATACATTGTTGCTTATGGCAAGAGCGGCAACGACAACGGATGTTTTCAATGCGGTAGCGGAGCCGCGGCGCAGAGAGATCATTGGCCTGCTGAGCGATGGACGCGAGTGGGCGGTGAACGATGTGGTGGTGCGCGTGAACCTGGCCCAGCCTGCCGTCTCGAAGCACCTTGGGGTGCTTCGCGAAGTGGGCGTAGTGACAGTGGTGAAGCGCGGCCAGCAGCGAATGTACCGGCTGGAGGCAGAACGCTTGAAGCCGATTTATGAATGGGCAAAGACGTACGAGAAGCTCTGGACAGGCCAGATCAGCCGGATCAAGCAACGTGCTGAGCAAAAGGCCATGGACAGGATTGCGCGTGAAAACCAATCTGACGAAAACGGGACACGCGGCGACAAGTAACAGAGAGGAGAGTGTGATGGCGGTAACGGTTGCAGAGCAGGTAGTGCACACGCTGGAGTTTGCGAAGAATGAGGAGATTGCAGCACCGATCGATATTGTTTTTGAGACGGTGCTTGAAGAGATGGCCAGCCTGCCGGGTCAGGCAGGAGCCAACATGAACCTGAAGCTTGAGCCATGGCCGGGTGGACGATGGTATCGCGATCTTGGCAACAACATGGGGCATTGGTGGGGTTCGGTCCAGGCAATCAAGGCTCCCACGCTGCTGGAGATTCATGGACCACTTTTCATGTCGTACCCTGCGGTTTCGAATGTGCAGTACCGGCTTAAGGAAGAGAACGGTTTAACGGTGCTGCAGTTTATGCATCGCGCGATGGCGTATATCTCTTTCGATCCGAAGATCGCCGAGCAGTGGCCCGGTGTTGAGCAGGGATGGGGCAGCATGCTGGAGCGGATTCGCACGCGGGCGGTCACGAAGTAACAGGCTCACAAGAAAAAACAGGCCTGTTGACTACAGGACATAACTCAGGAAACGAGAGGGTGAGTGGATGACGGCACATAGTGTAGTTTCACGGCAAGAGTGGCTGGATGCGCGGCTTGCGCTGCTGGCCAAGGAGAAGGATCTGACTCACCGGCACGATGCGCTGGCGCAGGAGCGGCTGCAACTGCCATGGGTGCGAGTCGAAAAGAACTATGTATTCCACGGGCCGGATGGGAAGGTTACGCTCGGTGAGCTATTTGGCGACAAAGACCAGCTCCTGATCTATCACTTCATGCTCGGTCCTGAGTGGGAGCAGGGTTGTCCCTCGTGCTCGATGGCGGCGGACACGATGGATGCGAACGTGGTGCATCTGGCGGCGAGAGATGTGGCGTTTGCGATGGTTTCGCGGGCGCCGATGGATCAGATTGCTGCATTCAAAAAGCGCATGGGGTGGAAGGCGGAGTGGGTTTCTTCCAGCGGCACGGAGTTCAATACCGACTTTGCCGTTTCTCTGCCAGCAGGCGACCTCAAGAGCCATTGGTACAACTTCGGCACACAGGGACATCCGTCAGAAGAAGGACCGGGAATGAGCGCGTTTTTCAAAGACGAGGATGGCACGGTGTACCACACGTATTCGACGTACGCGCGCGGGCTCGAAGGGCTGCTTGGTGTCTACACGATGCTTGACGTGGCTCCCAAGGGACGCAACGAGGATGGCCTGCCGTGGCCGATGGCGTGGGTGAAACACCACGACCGCTATGAGACGGCAAAGCCGGCTGCTTCGTGTTGCGGGCACTGAAGCGGGTTCGCGTTTGTGGGGATGGGATGCTGCGCTTCCCCGGTCTCAAAATCGAGACCGGGGGCACCCGGCACTCTGCTGGATAAGTAGAGTCGTCATGGAGGTAAAAGATGGAGGTGAAGGATGCACTGCTGCGATACGAAGCTGAAGCCGCCGCGCGGGTTGTGGCGCTCTGCTGGGAGTTGTGTGAGCTCAGGAGTGCTGCTCGTGTTGCTGCCCAAGTGTCCGATGTGCATCGCAGCGTATCTGGCGGTGTGGGCTGGAGCGAGCGTGGCGATGCCCGTCGCGGCACATCTGCGCATGGCCGCGGAAATAGTATTTGCTGCTTCCCTGCTCTTCGTAGCCGTGCGATGGATGGCGCTGCGAACGCGCCGCATCGCATAACCGCATGAATCCGTCAAAGCTGCAGCGGGCATGCGGCTGCATGTAAATTGGCATCTGAAAGAACATGGTTTGCTCCGGAGGTGGTTATGAGTGATCAGAAGCTGGTTCCCGCTGAACAGCTGGCGGCGAGAAACAGAGCGCATTATCCAAACGAGAGCGAGGACTACCGCAGCGCGCGCAACCGCCTTCTGGTGCAGGAACTGGAACTGCGACGGCTTATTGAGCGTGTCGCGGAACAGCGGCGAGCGTTGCCGCCGGGTGGCGAAATTGTTGAAGATTTCGAATTGACTGGCGAGAGCGGTCCTGTGCGTTTTTCGAGTCTCTTTGGGGATAAGCAGACGCTGATGGTTTACAGCATGATGTTTGGGCCACAGCGCAAGGCGCCGTGCCCGGTGTGTACTTCGTTTCTAAGCGCGTGGAACGGTGTTGGCCTGAATCTGCGTGATCGCATTGCCATCGTAGTAACGGCGCGCTCCCCGATGGAGCGGCTGCTGGAATACAAGAAGCAGCGCGGCTTTGCAAATCTGCCGTTTGTTTCGGATGGCACGGGCAACTACACGCGGACCTACGTAAGCGCTCAGGATGCGGATATGGCGGGGATCAGCATTTTCACACGGCGCGCTGGGAAGATCTACCACTTCTACACAAATGAGATGAATGGTGAGATGTGCGATCCAGGGCAGGATCCGCGCGGCGCGCCGGATCTCGATCCGTTGTGGCTGATGCTGGATCTGACGCCGGAAGGGCGCGGGACGGACTGGTATCCGAAGCTGTCCTATGGGCCGAAGTGAGGTCGGCAGTGATTCGGTGGTGAGAAGAGCGTTTCGGCGGGAAACTGCGCGATACTAGAGTCAGTATCCCAGTTACCGCCGAAGTTGCTCGTTTCAGCGCTGCTCGGCAAAGAAAGACTTCCGAGATGAGTCATTTTGCGATCCGAAGCCGGATTTTGCAGCACTATCCCATGCTCACTGCTTTATCAGCCGACAAACTGGATACCTTGCTATCCAGCGCGGCTTTTCTCAAACTTCCCACAGGAACCGTCATGTTTGACGAGCATGAGCCTTGCCGCGGCTTTGCGCTCATGCTTGCAGGAAGCGTGCGCGTCATCAAGGCTTCTCCAAGCGGGCGGGAACTGCACCTATACCAGGTGCTGCCTGGCGACTCATGCATTTTGACTACAGGCTGCCTGCTGGACAACTCGACATATCGCGCTCGGTGCGTGGTGCAGGAGGACGTGGAGCTGGTCGTCCTCTCACCGCAGGCCTTCCGGCAGATGTTCTCAAGCCTTGAACCCTTCCGCGATCACATATTAAAGGGATTTTCACATCGCCTGACGGAAATGATGGAGCTGGTATCGGCCGTGGCCTTTCAAAAGCTCGATCAGAGGCTTGCGGCTGCGCTGGTTGCCAAGTCGACTCCGATTCGAACCACGCATCAGGCACTGGCAGACGAACTGGGTAGCTTGCGCGAGATTGTCAGCCGCCTGCTCAAGAGCTTTGCCGATCAGGGATGGGTGAAGCTGGGACGAGAACAGATCGAGATTCTGGATGCGGGGGCGCTGCGGCGATTTGTCGAGGTATAGAACCGGTCCCGCTGAACGAACCAGGCAAGATGACTTTTCATCCTGCCTCTGTAACTTTTCTCACAGAGGACGTAAGCCCTGTCGCCGATAATGGCTTCGGTTATTTTTAGGTATTTCCCCCGCAGCATAAATTTCACAGCTCATCGCCGAGCGCGATACAGAGGAGAACGAATGTCGCTTCGCATTAACGACACTGCACCAGACTTTACAGCACAGACGACCCAGGGCCCCATCAGCTTTCACGAGTGGATTGGGGATCAGTGGGCGGTACTTTTTTCGCATCCCAAGGACTTCACTCCGGTATGCACCACGGAGCTTGGATATATGGCAAAGATCGAGCCGGAGTTTACCAAGCGCAACGCAAAGCTGATCGGGCTGTCTGTCGATCCGGTGGAAAACCACAGCAAGTGGGCTGTGGATATTGAAGAGACGCAGGGCGCGCGGGTGAACTACCCAATGATCGGCGACACGGATCTGGCGGTGGCAAAGCTCTACAATATGCTGCCCGCCGACGAGGCTGGAACCTGCGAAGGCCGCACGCCTGCTACGAATGCCACGGTGCGCTCGGTGTTCGTGATTGGGCCGGACAAGAAGATCAAGCTGATGCTGACCTACCCGATGACCACGGGGCGGAACTTCGACGAAATTGTGCGCGTGCTGGACTCGATACAACTGACGGTCAAACACCGCGTGGCGACGCCGGCCAACTGGAAGCAGGGCGACGACATCATCCTTACCGGCGCGATCTCAAACGAAGAAGCGGACCAGCTCTTTCCCGGATACAAGACAGTGAAGCCGTATCTGCGAACGGCAGCTCAGCCGAAATAACCGGACACCAGAGCATAACATCAGATAGATGGTTCAAGGATAGCTCGATGATTCTGAAACAGTACTATCTGGGATGCCTGGCTCATGCTTCATATCTGTTGGGAGATGAGGCAAGCTCGACTGCGGTGATTGTCGATCCGCAACGGGATATCGAACAGTACATGGCGGACGCGGAGCGAATGGGGCTCCAGATCCGCCGTGTTTTTTTGACGCACTTTCACGCGGATTTTATTGCCGGGCATCTGGAGCTGCGTGATCGCTGCGGAGCGACAATTCATCTCGGCAGCCGCGCCAAGGCGGAGTATGCTTTTGTGCCGATGGCAGATGGCGATGTGCTGGATTTTCTGGGGATGCGGCTGCGGGTGCTGGAGACGCCGGGACACACGATTGAGTCCATTTCGATTCTGGTGTTTGACCTCAGCAAAAGCGCGACGGATCCGTACGCAGTGCTGACAGGCGACACGCTGTTTATCGGCGATGTGGGGCGGCCGGATCTGCGGGCTTCGCTGGGATGGAGCGCCAACGATCTCGGCGCTTACCTTTATGACTCTTTGCACGAAAAGCTTTTGCCATTGCCGGATGAGACGCTGGTTTATCCCGCGCATGGAGCCGGCTCGTTGTGCGGCAAGCAGCTTTCTTCCGACACAGTCTCTTCGCTGGGCGATCAGCGGCGGCTGAATTATGCGCTGAAGCCGATGTCGAAAGAGGAATTTACTCGGCTGGTGACGGCGGATCAGCCGGATGCTCCGCAGTACTTCACTTACGATGCGATTTTGAATACGCAGGAGCGCGTAACGCTCGACAGCAACCTTGAAAAGGTGCTGCAACCGGTGGCGCTTGAAGAAGTAGTGCGGCTCGGTAAGGAAGGCGCGCAGATACTCGATGTGCGCGATGCCGCGGAGTTTGCAAAAGGGCATCTCGCGGGCAGTATCAACATTGGGTTGGGTGGCCAATATGCCACGTGGGCCGGTACCCTGCTGGACCGCGCCAAGCCTATCGTGATCATTGCCGAGCCGGGACGGGAACAGGAAGCAGCACTCCGGCTGGGGCGCATCGGCTTTGACTATGTACGCGGCTATCTCGCCGGAGGCATGACAGCGCTCGCATCGAAGCCGGAATGGATGCGTAGCACCGAGCAGGCGAGCGCGTCGATGATCGCCGAGGAGATGCAAAGCCAGGATGCGCCGGTGCTGCTGGATGTGAGAAGCGCGCAGGAATGGGCTATGAAACATATTGCGGGCAGCGTAAATATTCCACTAAATCGCCTGCCAGAGCGGATTGCTGAGATTCCACAGGGGCGGCGTATTGCGGTGCACTGTGCGGGCGGCTACCGATCTTCCATTGCGAGCAGCATTTTGCAGCGGCATGGAGTCGAGGAGCTGGTGGAGATGGCGGGCGGGCTGGCAGCCTGGGACGCGGCACGGCTTCCGATCGTTTAAGCGGAGCTGTAAAGATACAAGCGCGACGAACTCATTCGCGGTTGAAGACCATAATGCCGGGTTTGTCGCGGCCCTGAGATGTGACGGTCATGTTCTACAGCCGGGCGGCAAGGCTCTCGTCGTATGACGCGTTACTACGGTTCTTGAATCGCCTGCTGATCTCGTTTTCTCTGTTGATAAGCGGCGACTTTGATCTTATTGCCGCAGATATTCATACTGCACCATCGACGTGAACCCTTCTTGCTGGTATCGAAGAAATGCAGCACACAGGATTCGCACTTGCGAATCCGCGAGGTTTCCGTCTCCGAAAGAAGATCTGCCGCGGCATCGACGATCGGAGCCCAGAAGTCTGACGGCTTTTGAGGTTCGAAATTAACTTCTCTCACCACGCTTCCACTTCGTTTACGCAATGTGGTCTGCAGGGGATGAGAAACCAGCAATGCGTTTATTTCGGCGAGGAAAGCATCCGCGGGCACCGAGCCGCTCTCGATACACAGAACGGCCTCTCTCAGATTCTCCCGGAATGCGGTCAGGTCTCTGAGAAAAGCGGCCGCAGCAGCCGAGCCGCGCCAGCTTCGAGGTAGATTTTTTGCTCTGGGGGACGCCAGCAGACCTGCGGCAATCAGCCATCGTTCCAGCGCATGCGCATCTGGAAGCAACTCTGCAGGACCATCCGCCAGTACAGGTTTTGTGTTCAGGAAATCCAGGATCAATCGATTGCCAACAAAAAGAAACCCATCCACCCATTCATTCGACTCCTTGGAAGCAGGCCTCATAGTTCCTCTCCAACAAAAATATCGCAAGAAAACTGTAACACCTACGTTGACATTTTTATCGGTGTCTAATAGGCTCGCTTCCAAGACAGGTTGAGCGCTTACATCGGTGAAAGGAGAAAGATCATGAAGGCTTCAGTTGCTATCGTTACGGGAGCGAGCCAGGGCATTGGGCGTTCGACGGCTTTGCGTCTGGCTCGCGACTTCTCCGCCATTGTGCTTGCTGCGCGAAACGGCGAGGCGCTTGAACAGGTTGCAGACTCGGTGAGGCAGGCCGGAGCAGAGCCGTTATCCGTTGCGGTTGATCTAAGCCAGATAGAAGCGTCAGAAGCCGTGATCAAAGCGGCTCTCGATCGGTTTGGCCGGATCGATGCGCTGCTGAATATCGCTGGCGCCGTGCCCCAGATCGACCTGTTTGAGATGACAGATGAACAGTGGCGGACAGGCATGGAATTGAAGCTCCATGGCGCACGCCGGCTCACGATTCGCGCCTGGGATGCGCTTAAGCAAGCCAGGGGTTCAGTTGTCTTCATGTCAGGGAGTGCAGCTTTGGATCCCAAGCCTGCATTTGCTGCCGTTGCGGCGACCAACGCCGCGATCATAGCCATGGCAAAGGCATTCGCAGAACAAGGCATCAAAGATGGCGTGCAAGTGAACAGCGTCATTCCGGGAGCTGTGATGACCGGCCGTCGACGCTCATTCCTAGAGAAGTGGGCTCCGGCGCACAATATGAGTGTTGAAGAGGCAATGGCGAAGTTTCCGGAGGAGGCCGGCATCAGCCGCTATGGACAGCCGGAAGAGATAGCTGAGCTTCTGGGTTTCATGGTTTCTCCCGCGGCGAAGTGGATGACCGGAACGTCGGTGCGCATGGATGGCGGCGAGGTAAAAGGCATTTGATAAGAGTCCGTTAAAACGCAACGCCTAGGTCATTGTTTACTGCATGTGGAATCACATGCAGCGTCCTTCGTCAAAAGCGCAGGCTTCCCGCTCATGCAGTGTGTGCAGGCGAGTACACTGCTTGCGAGATCGAGTGCGAAGGGATCCGTGTGCTGAATCGACGCGATTTTCTCAAGACAGGACTTACAACAGGAGTGGGAGCTCTGCCGCTGCTGCATGAGCGGGAGGGAGCCGCGGAGGCGAATGCCGCGAAGAATGCTGCCCGCTCAACCGAAGACACTATGACGGTGCCTCTGCCGGCGCGTATGCCGGTAGAGGCCCGTTCATCATTACCGTGGCAATACAGTGTGCGGCGTGTCGGGCAGACCAACATGACGGAGCACGACCCTGCCGTGATGAACGTTGAGGAGTGGGCGAACTACTGGAGCGAGGCAAAGGCCGACATCGTCTTCATCAGCGTTACGGGCATCCTTGCCTATTACCCGTCGAAAGTTCCGTTTCACAAGCATGGCAAGTTTCTGCATGGACGCGATTTCTTTGGTGAATGCGTGGCTGCGGCCAAGAAGCGAGGCATGCATGTGGTGGCGCGCATGAGCCCCGATCTCAACTGGGGCGACGCGCTGGAGGCCCATCCCGAATGGGCGATGCGGCATGCGGATGGTACGGTGCAGCACAGCGGCGAAGAGCCGCAACTCTTCAAGACCTGCATGTTCTCAAGCTACATGGATGACTATATTCCGGCGATCATGCGCGAGATTAACTCGCTCTATGATGTGGATTGTTTCTATGCCAACGGATGGCCGCCGCTGGGCAGCTTGCCGAATTGTCATTGCGCGATCTGCAGCAAATTGCCGGACTCGGGGACACCGGCGTACTGGCGTGTGTTTACCGACCGCGTGCTGGATCTGTGGCAGCGATACGACGTGATTGCGAAAGAGAAGAAGGCAGACAGCTTCTTCTTCGCCAACTCGGGTGGGAATGTGCGTGGCGGACCGAATCTCGATCGGCTGGGCAAGACGCTGGCGTGGTTTCAGGCGGACAATCAGGGACGCACGTATGAAGAACCCGCAGTGTGGGGATGCAGCCTGCAGGGGCGCGTGTGCAACGCGGTGCTCGATGGCAAAGTTGCTGCCAATGTGACGGCGGCTTATTCAACGGGTAATCCGGGCTGGCGCAACCTGAGCAAGAATGCCGATGAGATCAGGATGTGGCTCAGCCAGACCGTCGCAAGCGGGATGAAGCCGTATCTGCATTTCGTCGGTGCGGAGACGGGATTTGGCGAGGACCGCCGATGGCAGAAGACAGGCGCTGAGTACTTTCAGTGGACCGCGCGGCATGATGCGCATTTCAGGACTTGGCGCTCGATTGCCAACCTGGGCGTGCTCTTCGGACAGGCGACGCAGTTGCTATATCCGGGGCCTACGACGGAACGTTCGCGCGGATATATGTATGAGACGACGCAGGGACTGTACGACATTTTGCTGCGCGGGCGGTTTGCTTTTGACTTCGTTCACGAGGACAGGCTTGAATTGGAGCGCATCGGCAAATATCGTGCGCTGCTGCTGCCTAATGTGGCGATGTTGAGCGACCGACAGTGCGAACAGCTGAGTGCGTATGCAAAGGCCGGCGGATCGCTGATGGCGAGCTTTGAGACGAGCCTCTATGACGAAAATCTAAAGCCACGCGCGGAGTTTGGACTTGCGGAGCTGATGGGCATTAGCAAAGCAGCCGATGCCGTGGGCACGAACGGCAATCCGTACTATGCGCGGATTGAAGCGCCGGCAGCGGCGAATCCGCATGCTTTGCTGAGAGGCTTTCACGATACCAACTGGCTGCCGGGTGCGAAGAACCGCATGCCGCTCAAGGCAATCGACAATCCCCTGCTTACGGTGGTGCCGGGGTTTGTGCGCTATCCGCCGGAGTTGGCGTATCCGCCGGTGTCGCATACCACCGAGCCTGCCGTGGTTTTGCGTGAATCGGGCAAGAGCCGCACAGCGTGGTTTGCGGGTGACATTGAGCGCACCTACTGGGCGACGGGGCATGGCGACCTATTGCGTCTGGCGCACAACGCGATTCACTGGGTGCTGCATGACGAGAGTGAAGTACAGGTCGATGGCGATGGGCTGGCAGAGATGTTTTGTTGGGAGACGGAGCCTGGGTATGCGGTGCATCTGCTGAATTACAACAACCCCAACTCGTATCACGGATGGATGCAATCGGTGACACCGCTGGGCGCGCAGCACGTGACGATGCAACTACCAGCGGGCGCGCGAGTGAAATCCATCGATCTGCTGATGGCGGAACAAACAGTGCCGTTTCACATAGACGAACAGATTTTGCGCTTCACTATTCCAGTAGTAAGGGACTACGAAGTTGCGGCTGTGACGCTTGCATGAAGCGAGATGAGAAGGCAGTGAACGGAGATGACAGGCTTGCTAAGATCAGCGCGATTTGTCTGGGGCTGCCGGAGGCTACATGCGAGGTTTCGGGGCATCATGTCTCTTTCCTCGTCCGCAAAAAGGTCTTCGCGTATTTTCTGGACAATCATCATGGAGATGGCATTGTCGGCCTGGTGAGCAAAGTATTGCCGGGGGATAATGCGGCGCTTATTGCAGCAGACCAGGCGCGATTCTATATGCCCGCGTATGTCGGGCCGCGAGGATGGGTTGGGCTGCGGCTGGATGTTGGCGCAGTGGACTGGGATGAAGTTGCGGAGCTGATCGCGCACAGTTATGTGATGGTGGCGCCGAAGAAGCTTGCGGAAGCTGTGAACGTCGAGATCGATTAAAGACGATCTGAACGGTTTGGTGCTGTGACTTTGCTCTAACGGCGAGAGGATTGCGAGATGGCGAAAGCGTTCAGGATTGGCGATCACGTTAGCTGGAACTCCGAGGCGGGCCGGGTGTCGGGAACGATTATTGCCATCCATACCCGGGACTTTGACTATAAGGGGCATGTGCACCATGCGTCGCAGAGCGATCCCCAATATGAGATCAAAAGCGACAAGACGGAGCATGTCGCGGCTCATAAGGGGAAAGCCCTCACGTTGCTGTCTGGCGGTGGATCGCGGAGCTGAAATCTTAAGCTGTGGCGACGGCCTGTTTAGACCAGCCTCGCTCCAGGCTGCTCAACTCAGATGTCCTAAATATCTTTGAGCTGCATGGTCTTGAGGAATTTGCGGCCGTCTGGTTCAGTTACGACGAGCCAGTCATCTTCAGCCTTGAGGTCTGAGTGAGTGGCCAGGTCGAGGATGGTTGCTCCATCGAAGACATCGTCGCGGCGATCGAAGGGCGGATGCGTTCCCTTGGGAGTGCTGAGGTCGCCGACCTTGTTTCCGCGAAAGAACTCGAGATGAAGCATGTCCTGACCGGGCTGATCGCCGACGTAGGCTATGACTTGTCCGGCACTGACCTTGTCGCCAGCCTTTACCTCGGCCTTCCGGTCAATCTCGCAGTAGCGGGCGATGAATTGCGGATGGCGCACTTCGAGCGCATAGGTATTGAAGAAGAAGAGGTAAGGATCCTGCAGGACCACGCCGTCATCCATGGCGAGCACTGGGGTTCCGGGGTCGGCGGCGAGATCATTGGCTGCGTGTTTCAGCCCTTTTCGCACGCTGTCGCGGCTGGCGCCGAATCCATTGCCGCCCTTATAGCTGGTGGCGGGGACGAAGGGTAGGGGAAATCGCATGGACCCTCCTTGCAAAGAGCTGTGTGCTGCTCTTGCTGACAAAGAAAAAGTGACGATAGGAAATGGATCGTTTCATCGGCCTGTGAGGGGGTGGAGATAAGTGGCCGGTATAATTCCGTTTGCAATTCAAAAAGGAGAATCGGATGGGGCTGGATAACGCAGCAATTGTGCGCCGTTTTGCGGACGAGGTGATTACTCAGGGAGAGATTGACCGCGCAGGCGAGTTTGCCTGGGAAGATGTGGTGGAGCAGGTGCCGTTGCCGGGGCAGGGTCCGGGGTTGGAGGGATTGAAGGATATTCTGCGCGCGTTTCGCACGGGCTTTCCGGATCTTGTCTTTGCCATTGAGGAACAGATTTCGGAGGGCGACAAGGTTGCGAGCCGGTTTGAATGGACGGGGACGCATCGGGGCGAGTTTCTTGGAATTCCGGCGACGGGGCGATCTGTGCGCGTGTGGGGCATGGTAATTGACAGGCTGGTGGAGGGGCGGGACGGGCAGGCCAAAATCAAGGAGACGCGGATCATCATGGACACGATGGGGCTGATGATTCAGCTTGGGGTGGTGCCTGCGCCGGGGGCGTGATGTATCGGACGGGCGAAGAAACGCGAAAAGAAAATCCCGAAGGCAGGTTAATTTTCGGCAATGCTCGGAGAGCTTGTATCTTCTGAGTGCCGGGGAACTTTCGCGGCGCTGATTTCGTTTTTCCTACATAGCTCGTTGACGAAAATTGCTTCGAGGATGAAGAGGCGTGGATCACCAGTCATTTGACCTGCTTAGACGTATTGTTTCGATTTGCTGGATCGCTTTCCTGTTGTATTGGGCCATTTCGGCGTTTGGAGCGAAGCAGAATGTGCCGGGAAAAGGCGGTTTTGGGCGATGGGCGAGAGCGCGTCTGTTGCTGATCTTGATTGTGTATCTCTTGTACACGCTGCCGGTGTTTCGACCGTTCTGGCGTTTTGCTTATGGATTGCCGTTTTTCTATAGCGACGGAGCACGGATCGCGGGCGTGGTGCTCACGGTGCTGGGTCTTGGGTTTGCCATCTGGGCGCGGGTGCATCTGGGCCGCAACTGGAGCGGGCAGCCGAGTATGAAAGTTGGGCATGAGCTGATTACATCCGGGCCGTACAACATCGTTCGCCACCCAATTTACACGGGATTACTGGTAGCGCTGCTCGGCGCGGGACTGGTGTATGGGCCACTGTGGATGGTGGCATTGCTTTTCGTGATCGTCATGTTCCTCTGGCGCATCCATCGCGAAGAAGGCTACATGATGGAGCTTTTCCCAGACGTTTATCCGGCATATCAGGAAAGAACAAAGGCATTGATTCCTGGGGTCTGGTAGAGCATTGCCGGGCCGAGCTTTCGGACGAGACGGACTGGTGCTGGCGATGCGGTTTCAGAATTGGGATGGCTGTTAGACGCGCAGGCCATAGAATGCCCAGATGAGACTGCTTCGGATTTCCTCTGTTCGGCGGGTTGCGGTTTGTGGTGTTTTGCCGCTACTCGCTATCACGTTTTGGGCCAGTATTGCGGTGGCGCAGGACAGCGCTTCTTCGTCGTCGGCCGGGAGCCAGGGCCAGGATGAGAAGAAGGAGACAGGCTCGCCTCGTGCTGCGGATATGTCGCCAGCGGAGATGGTGCAGTGGAGCTGGCGGATACTGACGGACAACGTGCAGGACACGAAGCATTTTGAGAATCAGACGCAGGCGCTGGATGCCTTGAGCAGCTTAGGTGCGAATGCGAAAGCGAACGGACTGATTGCCGCGGCGATGAAGGACACGAACCTGGACGTGCGGACGGCAGCGGTGCTGGCGGCGGGGAAGGCGAAGTCGCGGACGCTTGTAGAGCCGGTGAAGGAGCTGCTGGATGACGCGGAGCCGCAGGTGATGTATGCCGCGGCGACGACGCTGTGGACGCAGTTCAAGGACAGGAGCGGCGAGGATCTTCTGGAAGATATTGCGGCGGGGGACAGGAAGGCGAATCCGACGCTGGTAAAGGGAGCGAAGCACGATATTTCGCGCACGCTGCATAGCCCTTCGGCGCTGACGAAGCTGGGCGTGACGACAGGCGCGGGGCTGGTGCTGGGGCCGTTTGGTTTTTCGGTGACGGCGATTGAGTATGCGCGCAAGAATGGGTCGGACTCGGCGCGGGTGAAGTCGATTGAGCTGCTGGCGGAGGACCGGACGGCGGACGTTCGCGATCAGATGCTCTCGGCACTGGATGACAAGGACCCGGGGGTGCGGGCCGCTGCGTTGAGGGTGGTGGGGAGCTATCACCGGGCGCAGGATGGAAAGCGGATTGAGCCGCTGTTTGATGACGCAAAGCTGCCGGTGCGGCTGGCTGCGGCTGCGGCGTATATCAATTGTGCTGGTGGCGTGGTGCGGGCGAAGAGCGATCGGCCTTAGGTTGGCTTTAAGATTCGCGCGCTGGTGCTATGGCTCCTGCTGCGGAAATCGCTCGGGGTTCAGGACGTGGGTGAGGCTGCCGTTGGCGCGGTAGAGGGCAGACTCAGCATCGGTGCGCGAGAGGTTGAGGCGGGCCATGACGATGGCGGTCTTTACGTCGTTGCCGCTTTCGCGGAGCAGGTTGGCTGCTTGCTCTGGCTTGCAGCCAGCGGCTTCGACGATGATGCGCTGGGCGCGATCCACGAGCTTGGCGTTGGTGGGGCGCACGTTGACCATGAGGTTGCCGTAGGTGGCACCGGTGCGCACCATGACTCCGGTGGAGAGCATATTCAGCACCAGCTTGGTGGCGGTACCGGCTTTCATGCGGGTGGATCCAGTGATGACCTCGGGGCCGGTGACGGGCGTGATGGCGATGTTGGCGGCGAGGGCCAGCGCGGAGTTTGGGACGCAGCTCAGGCCGACGGTCAGGCAGCTCTGTGACTTTGCCCAGGCGAGGGCGCCGAGGACGTAAGGGGTGCGTCCACTGGCGGCGATGCCTACGACGATGTCGTGGCGCTGGCCGTGGGCAAAGCCCGCTTGCTCGAGGTCGCGGGCGCCATCTTCGGGCGAGTCCTCGGAGTGTTCACTGGAGAGGCGGAGAGCACGGTCGCCGCCGGCGATGAGGCCCTGCACGAGGTCCGCGGAGACGGAGAAGGTTGGCGGGCACTCACTGGCGTCGAGGACGCCGAGGCGGCCGCTGGTGCCAGCGCCAATGTAGAAGAGGCGGCCACGTTGCCGGAAGCGCGCGGAGATTTCATCGACGGCCCGGGCGATGGAGGGAAGCTCGAGGCGAACCGCTTCGGCGACTTTGGCGTCTTCGCTGTTGATCAACTGCAGCATCTCGAGGGTGGGGAGCTCATCGAGATGGTTGGTTGCCGGGTTGCGGGATTCGGTTACCAGCTGGGCGAGGTTGAGGTTCGCGGGAGAAGCCATGTTGGAACCATCCTACCGGAGGATGGGAGCGCGGAGATTCGGTTGACTGCTTTACTCGGTTCGTAATGCTTTTGCCGGGTCCAGCCGAGCGGCGCGAGAGGCTGGGAGCAGGCTCGCTCCGACAGCCACGGCGGTCAGGAGCAACACTGCGAAGCCCAGAGTCAGCGGGTCCCAGGCTTTGAGCCCAAAGAGCATTGCGCTTGCTCCGCGTCCGGCGAGGATCGCGAGCAGCGCTCCGATGGCCACACCAAGGGCCAGCATCTTCGCGGTGTCGCGCATGACGAGCCCGATTACCTGCCCGCGACGCGCTCCCAATGCGATGCGAATTCCGATTTCGTTGCGGCGCTGCGCAAGCAGATAGGAGAGCACTCCATAGAGGCCGACGATCACCAATATTGCCGCCAGCACTCCGAAGAATCCCGAAAGCATGGCCATCATGCGGTCGCCGACGAGGTTGTCGCGCAGGTCCTGCTGAAAATCTTCGAATTGCATCGACATTTCCGGGTACTTTGCTGCAATCCTTTGGCGCACGACATTGGTTGCGGCTGCGGTATCACTGGTTGCGATCATGACTGCAACCCACGATCGCTCTGCTGCCGGGGGCAGCTGCGCCAATGGTACGAAGGCCATGGGAGGTGTCTCATGGCGCAGATCATCGTCATACTTTGTATCCGGGATGGTGCCTACGATCTCATAGGTGCGCGCGGGATAGTCCGGCTCCGGGATGACGCGTACATTTACGCCTATCGCCGGGCCACGGCCAAGAAATTTCTTGATGAAGGTCTGGTTCACGATGAGGACGTAAGGCGTGTTGTTGGTGTCCATGTCAGTGAAGCTGCGCCCCGTCAGCAGCGGAATGCCGGATGTTTTGAAGAAGGTGGGACTCACGTATGTGAATTTGCTCGATCCCTCCGCGGTGTCTGTATGCACTCCATGGGTCCAGCTTCCGCCGAGCATGAGGATATGTGTTGTTCCTGCGGCGTTCTCCACACCGGGAGCATTGCGGATTTCTTCGATGAGCTGCCGCTTGAACGCTGCCTGGTTTTCGGGCGCGATCTTCATGCGTTCAAAGCCAAAATAGCCAATGCTCATGCCGGTTTCCCGCACACCGGTGTTCAACGTGACGAGGTTGCGATAGCTGCGCACAAACAGGAGAGCTCCGACGAGCAGGACCATTGACACTGCGATTTGAGTGACTACCATCAGTCGCTGCAAGCTGAACCGCTCGCGATTGCCAACTACTCCCCGCTCGCCGGCACGAATGGCCGCGATGGGATCGGCTCCGGCGCTTCGCAATGCGGGGGCTGTTCCAAAGATCACGCATGTTAGCGCTGCCACGCCCGCAGCAAACAGTAGCACGCGCCAGTCCGGTTGGACATTCAACTGAATTACATATTGGCTTGTATTCAGCGATAACACCAGCAACCGCGCCAGCGGCTGGGCCACGGCCACACCCAGACCAGCTCCGATCCCTGCCAGCAGTCCGCTCTCGATAAGCATCTGCCTGACGAGCCGGCCTCGCGATGCGCCCAGCGCCATGCGGATGGCAATCTCCCGTTGTCGGACGCTTGCCCGCGCGAGCATCAGGTTTGCCAGATTTGCACATGCGATCAACAGAACGAGCCCTGTGATGGCCAGCAGCAGCCTGAGCGACGCATCGTACCGTTCGCGGAGAGCACTGATCCCAGAGCCTGCGGGGACCGCCTCAAGGCGAAACGACTTGTAGTGTTCAGTTTGCTTCGCACTATAACCCGTTGGCGCTGTGCTCTCGAAGAGGCCGTGGCTTAACGATGCGAGATATCCGGAAGCCCTCGCAAGGTCCCATCCTGGCTTCAGCCGTCCCATCACGGAATACATAAACATATCGCGCCGCGGGTTCGGGCCGGGACACATCGGGTAAGCAATGTCGAATCTGTCTCCAACAATCATGCCGAAGAAGCCCGGAGGTGTTACGCCCAGCACTCTGACCGTTTCGCCTTCTACGGCCAGCGTAGTCTCCGGCGTGATCGGCGCTCCGCCCATGTCTGACTGCCAGAAGTTGTAGCTGACCACCGCTTTCCAGGCTTTGCACGAAGCCTCATCCTGCGGGCCGATGAGCCTTCCCTGCCAGGGAGTGATGCCTAATACGTTGAAGAAATCGCCGCTTACCTCGAGGCTGGAGACATGCCGGCCCTCGCGGTTTTTGCCTAGCGTCAACCCATCGGACTGCCAGGCAAAGACTCCGGCGAACGGATCGTGATGCCGTTGTATCTCCTGCCACATGGGGACGGTGAAGTTTGCGTAGTAGCGTTCGGTGAGGCCGAAACTAGGGCCACCAACAATACGCAGCTCTGCGAGCTCATCTGGCCGAGCGACCGGCAGACTGCGCAGCCGTACCGCGTCGAGCAGCTCAAAGACCGCAGTGTTGGCGCCGATGCCGAGCGCCAGCGTTGCGATGGCCACCAGAACAAAGCCAGGGCTTTTTGCGAAGCCGCGCAATGCGTAGCGTACATCGCGCACGATGCTGTCGAGGCCGAGAGTGGTGTCTTCAGCCGAGACGCGCTCGCGCATTGCTGTGGGATTGCCGAATTCGAGACGCGCAGCACGCTCTGCTTCTTTGCGGCTCATGCCTTGCGCTACGTCGTCGTCGATGCGCATCTGCATGTGTTCGCGAAGCTCGCTTTCAATCTCGCGATCCATGTGGCTACGCCGGAAAAGTGCCGCCACGCGGCGAAACATTGCCATCACTCACCTCGTACCAGGCGAACTTTCGTGTGTACCCATTTCGGAAATAAGATCGTGCCATCCGTTGCGTCGGGCACTCCCCGCCGAATATCCCATCTGTCACTCCGTCCGCAAGGCTTTTGCTGGATCGAGCCTCGACGCGCGTGAGGCCGGGAACCAGCTTGCGCCGATGGCTACTGCTGCCAGCAGCAACACAGCGAAGCCCAGAGTCAGTGGATCCCAGGCTTTCAGCCCGAAGAGCATCGCACTCGCTGCGTGGCCTGCGAGCAGGGCGAACACGACGCCGGCGGCTACACCGAGCGCAAGCATCTTCGCGGTGTCGCGCATGACGAGCCCGATTACCTGCCCACGACGCGCGCCAAGGGCGATGCGTATTCCGATTTCGTTGCGGCGCTGCGCGAGCAGATAGGAGAGCACTCCATAAAGGCCGACGATCACCAGTATCGCTGCCAGCACTCCGAAGAATCCTGAAAGCATGGCCATCATGCGGTCGCCCACCAGCGTGTCCTGTACATCCTGCTCATAGTTATCGAACTGCAGAATCATCTGCGGATATTTCGCCGCAAACCTCTGGCGCACCTCATTGATTACAGTAGGACCATTTGTTGCTGCGATCATTACTGCAGCCCATGGTCCATCGGCTGTGACTGGAGTCTGTGCAACTGGCACAAAAGCCATTGGCTCCATTGCGATGCGTAGGTCGTTGTACTTCGTATCCGGAATTGTTCCTATCACCTGCATCACGCGTTCCGGATACTGCGGCTCCGGCATTACGCGCACCATCTTTCCCAACGGCTGTCCTTTAAGAAATCTGCGAATAAACATCTGGTTCACGATGACCGCTAACGGCGCATGGTTGGTGTCCTGGTCAGTGAAGTTGCGCCCCGTCAACAGCGGAATGTTCATGGTGGCAAGGTAGCTTGGACTCACGTATGTGAACCTGATCGAACCTTCGTTGCCATCCACATGCACTTCGTGGCTCCAGGTTGGTCCTGTGAGTGGAGTATTCGATGTCACCGCCGCATTCTCCACTCCGGGCAGACTCTTCACTTCGGCCACCAGTTGGCGCTTGAAGTCCTCCTGGTCTTCGGGTTTGATGTGCAGGCTGTCCCAATCGAAATAGGCAATGGTGATGCCTTTCACACGCATTCCAGGATCGAGCGTCATCAAATTGCGGTAGCTGCGCACGAAGAGCAATGCGCCGACCAACAGCACCATAGAGATCGCGATCTGCACCACGACCATCGTCCGCTGCACAGAGAATCGCTCCCGGCTGCCATAGACGCCGCGCTCTCCGGAACGAATCGCCGTAATGGGATCGACGCCCGCACTGCGGAGCGCAGGAAACGTGCCGAAGACCATGCAGGTGATCGCCGCAACGGCAGCGGCAAACAACAGCACGCGCCAGTCCATCGCAACGTTAAGCTGAATCGGCGACTGGCTGGTGCCGAGCGAATGCACCAGCAACCGGCTCAACGGCTGTGCCAGCACGATGCCCGAGCCTGCTCCGATCAATGCCAGAAGCCCACTTTCGATGAGCATCTGCCGCACCAGTCTTCCTCGCGTTGCGCCCAGCGCGATGCGGACCGCAACCTCGCGCTGGCGCACACTGGCCCTAGCCAGCATCAGATTGGCCAGGTTGGCGCATGCAATCAGCAGCACCAACCCAGTGATAGCCAGCAGCAGATTGAGCGAGGAATCATAGTGCTCGCGCAGCGGGCTTATTCCTGCACCTGCCGGGGCCGCCTCCAGCTTGAATGACTTGAATAACTGGATCGTCGCGGCGTCGTAATCCGTAGGGGCCACGCTTGCGAAGAGCCCGGGACTCAACGAGGCTAGATAGCCTGTGGCCTGCGCAATGTTCCACCCGGGCTTGAGCCGTCCCATAACCGAGTACTTGAAGTACTCCCGCCGCGGATTCGAGGGCGTGCACGTCGGATACGCGACGGCAAACTGCTGGCCGACAATCATGCCGAAGAACGAGGGTGGCGTCACGCCCAGCACCTGCACCGTCTTGCCGTTGACCATCAGCGTGCTTTCAGGCGTGATGGGTGCGCCGCCCATCTCCGATTTCCAGAACGGATAACTGACAACGATCTTCGAGAGCTCGCACGAACCCTCATCCTGGATCCCGAGCAGGCGCCCCTGCCACGGCCGGATGCCGAGCACAGAGAAGAACTCGCCGCTTACTTCCAATCCGTGCACGTGCCGCGTTTCGCTCAGTTTGCCGACCATCGGCTCTTCGGTATGCCAGGCAAAGACGCTTGAAAAGGGATCGTGATGCCGCCGGATCTCCTGCCACATCGGGGTCGTGAACGTCGAGTAATTGTCCTCGTTGATGCCAATTCCGTGGTTTCCGCCAACGATGCGCAGCTCTGCGAGTTCATCCGGGCGCGCGATCGGCAAGCTGCGCAATCGCACTGCATCCAGCAGCTCAAAGACCGCCGTGTTGGCGCCAATGCCCAGTGCAAGTGTTGCGATGGCTACGAAAACAAAGCCGGGGCTTTTTGCGAAGCCGCGCAGTGCGTAGCGCACGTCGCGCAGGATGCCGTCGAGGCCTAATGCTGCGTCTTCAGCGGAGACTCGCTCACGCATTGCTGCGGGGTTGCCGAATTCGAGACGCGCAGTGCGCTCTGCTTCTTTGCGGCTCATGCCTTGCGCTACGCTGTCGTCGATGCGCATCTGCATGTGCTCGCGCAGTTCGAGCTCGATCTCGCGCTCTACGCGGGAGCGGCTGAAAAGACCTGCAAGTCTCCGAAACAAGGCCATCTATTCACCTCATGCAATTCAGAGCTCACGGGAGATGCGCTCGACGAGATATGAAAAGCCGGGAGCGCGAAAGACAACATAAAAATCTAGGCGAAGCGCAGGATTGCCTGCACGCCTTTGGCTACGTCCTGCCAGTTCTTTTCACGCTCGGCTAGTTGTTTTTTGCCTGCTGCCGTTAGCGCGTAGTACTTTGCTTTGCGTCCGTATTCGGTGACGGCCCATGTGACCCGGACCCAACTGTTTTGTTCCATGCGATGCAGGGCGGGGTAGAGCGAGCCGTCTTCGACGATGAGCAGGTCGCCGGAGACCTGGCGGATGTGCATGGCTACTCCGTAGCCATGCATGGAACCGAGCTGCGAGAGGGTTTTGAGGATCAGGAGATCGAGCGCGCCCTGGAGATCGTTTTTTGCCATGTGCCTGGTCTTTGCTCTAGATGTCTACCCTAGACGGCGAGGGTAGGGAAAGAGTAGGGCTTCTTTACCCTAGTTGTCAAGGGAAGAACTATTTGCGTCCATGAGTTCGTGAGGTGTCGAAATCTCCATCTCGTGCAGGAAACTTCCCGTGACTTTCGTTGGATTGACCGCGCCCCGAACCAATGCAATCATCGCAACAGCCATGCGTGCGCCATTTTTGTTCCTGTGTCTGCTTGCCGTCCTATTCGGCAGTCTGCCCGCCCATGCCGATCAACCACCGATTGAGGTCGCCAGCCCGCACTTTACCTTAATCACCGCCGCAGGCGAGAAGCAGGGCCGTCATCTTCTCGACAACTTCGAGCGCATGCGCTGGATGTTTCAAACTCTTTTTCCCAGGGCCAAGGTCGATCCGGATACTCCTGTCATCATCATTGCCCTGCGCAACAAGAAAGAGTTCCAGACCTTTGAGCCTAAGGAATACATTGCCAAGGGCCAGCTCAATCTGGCCGGATACTTCCTTAACACCAACGAGCGAAACTATGTCCTGCTCCGTCTAGACGCAGAGTCTGAAGATCATCCCTACGCGACCGTTTATCACGAGTACACACACCTCCAGTTCCGCGATGCCGGGGACTCGATGCCGCTCTGGCTGAACGAAGGTATTGCGGAGTTCTTCCAAAACACCGAGTTCCATGACAAGCAAGTCCTACTCGGCGAGCCCAGCGCCGCCGACATCCTTTATCTGCGCGAGGCATCGTTGATTCCCCTTGCCACGCTCTTTCGCGTCGATCACAATTCACCCTATTACCACCAGGAAGAAAAGGGCTCAGTCTTCTACGCGGAATCCTGGGCACTCACCCACTACCTGGAGGTAACCGGCCATCAGAGCGGCAAGGATCGTATCGGCGACTACATGACCCGCGTAAGCCAGCATGAAGATCCGGTCGTCGCAGCCCAGGAAGCCTTCGGCGACCTAAACGAGCTGCTAAAACAGCTTGCGTATTACATTCGCGGAGCCCAATACAAGGAATTTATTTTGAACAGCGCTGCCGCGCCTATCGACTCGGCCAGTTACAAGGTCCGCACCATGACCCAAGCCGAGTTCGATGGCCGCCGCGCCGATGTTCTGGCATATGCGGGCCGCGGCGACGAGGCGCGGGCACTGGCCACATCCATCATGGCCGCCGACCCCAAACTCCCCGAGCCCCACGAGACCATGGGTTACCTGACGCTGACTGCCGGAGACCACGAAGCCGCGCGCAAGTGGTACGCAGAGGCCGTCCAACTCCACTCGCAGGACTTTCTGGTCTACTATCAGTTCGCCACTCTCTCGATGTCGAGCTCCGATATATCCGTCGGCCAGCAGGTTGAAAGCAGCCTCCGTACCTGCATCCAGCTCAACCCCAGGTTTGCGCCGGCCTACGACGAACTGGCTGCGTGGTACGCCAGAAAACACGATCGTCTCGATGAGGCCCAGGCCCTCGACCAACAGGCTGTGCAGCTAGACCGCACGAATCTCTACTTTCGCCTCAATGCCGCCAACCTGTACATGATGCGCGACCAACTCGATCGGGCCGATCAGACCCTGCAGTTTGCCCGGACTCTGGCCAAGACTCCCGATCAGGCCGCGATGATCGAGGACCGCGTGAAACTCATTGCCTCCATGCGTAAAGCACGCGCCTCCGGCGCTACCTTCGTGTCCCAGTCCAACCTCCCCACAGTTGCCGACACTGGCACAAGCGTCAAGGTCATTCCTATAGAAAATCCGCCGAAGCATCCCGTCGAACCAGCGAAAGGACCGAGGCACACCGTTCTGGGATCTATCCGCAATGTTCATTGCGACTCGCCTTCCTATCTGGAGCTTCAGGTCCAGATCGCAGGCAAGCCCACGGCGGTCTCCCTTTATTCCAGCGACTACTTCAACCTCGACCTCTCGGCCCTGGGTTTCGAGCCGAAGAAAGAGATGAATCCTTGTCGCGACTTAAACGGATTCACCGCTAAAGTCACCTACGCTGAAAGCTCAGACAAGACCATCGACGGTCAGATCGTCTCTGTAGAACTGCACAAGTAGAGTGAAGCCAGAGTTATTGTGTCCTTTCCAGCTCCTGTGATTGCTGGCCACGGTCTGTAGGTCGCGTCGAGTTCGAGTCGTGGCTTCGGGATACGTCGGCTCTGGTTTTGCTATAGGCCCACCAGAAGCGGGTTGCCCGCCTGCCGATCTGAAGCAGTGACGTCGCTTTGCCCGAGATGTCTACCCTAGGCAGCGAGGGTAAAGAGAGAGCGTGGCTCCATTGCCTTAGTTGTCAAGGAGAGAAGAGGTGATCAAGCCAGCTCGATGTTTCTCGAAATCTAAACTGCCAAGGTTCGAACTAGTAGGCTCCGCCTAGGGGCGTTTCCCCATTTTCGTTGGGACGCTTGGCGTTGACGAGATAAAACTCGGGACTGTCCAGTTTCGTGAATGGCAGCACGCAGAGAGCACCGCCAAGGACTGCCGCGTGTCTGCACGCGTCGAGGAATGGTTCCCAATCCGATGAATCCAAGTCAGACCAAAACACCTTTAACTGGCTGTTTTCTCCGGATACTATGCAGAGAATTTCGTTGAGATTTGATTCGACGAGGTATGTCCTGATACGGGCGAGATCGGCCGTTGAAAGCAATGAATCGTTCGACGTTTCTAACTGCTGGCGGCGACAATCGGCCAGGAGAAGGCCCTTTCTACGCAATTCTGCAATAGACCAGAGGATGAAGAGATCACCCGGTCTGGACGCGGTTATAAGTGACTTCATTGCGTCGAAGTTGTCAAACGCAATTGGCTCCCCACCGCGACCTGCGCAGTAGTAGAAGTGAGCGCCCACAATCCAATCTTCGGAGAGTGCTTGTTGGATGCGCCCCAAATTATCCGATGAAAGAATGTTTGGGCCTTGGACGGTCCATCGATGGTCTGGGCTCGGTGGAGTTGGGAGATTGTCCATGCGCTAGTGTTTCATTCTCTGTGCGTAGTTCTTCAAGAATTTTGAAGGAGAAATAGATCTCCTTTGAGGATGACAGAAATAAAGGCAATTACAAAATGGGATATTGGTGATGCGGGCGGTGGTCGTTACCCACTCATTCAGCAAATAACGCTGAATGAATGGGGCACTCCCGATTTGTGGTTGAGGTGGACTAAAAGCAGATCCCCTTCGGGGATGACAGACCAGAAAAGCAAGAGCAAAAGCAGATCCTTCACTGCGTTCAGGATGACAAGGCTTCGCGTGAAGATCTTTGCGTTATTGGCGGAGGTCTACTACGGTGGCGCCGGCGCCGCCTTCTAGTTGGCTGGGTTCGGTGATGCCGGCTACGTGGGGGTGGGTGCGCAGGTAGTCGCGGAGGGCGCGGCGCAGGATGCCCATGCCGGTGCCGTGGATGACTCGCACTCTTGGTAGGCCGGCTAAGAATGCCTGGTCTAAATACTTTTCGAGCTCGTTGGTGGCTTCGTCTACGGTGTGGCCGATGAGGTTGATCTCGGTCTTCATGTTGTCGCTGGCGCTGCTGGTGATGGAGACGCGGACGCCTTTTTGTTTTGCTACTGCGGCCAGTGGTGTTTCTTTGGTGGCTGGTTTGTCTGTGGGCGAGACGGCGGCGATGTCGTCGCGGCGGACGCGCATTTTGAGGGTGCCGAGGGCTACTTCGAAGAGGTCTTTTTCGAGCTCGCGGGTGATGTTGCCGATGCGGTTCATGGACTTGATGCGAACCTGATCGCCGACGGCAATGTTGCGGACGAGATGCGGCTGGGCGTTGGGGTCGTCCTTCCACCCCACGGACGAAGACCTGTCCGTGGGGGCCCCGGAGCCGGCTCCGCTGCGATGGGCGACGACGGTGGAGTTGAACTGCTCTTCGAAGTCGCGGCGGAGGCGAGCGATGCGGCGCTCGGACTCTTTGGAGAGCTTGAGCTGTGCGCCTTTGTCTTCAATGGCGGAGACGGTCTGGCGCATCTGAAATTCGAAGTCTTTGAGGAGCGAGCCGAGCTTCTGCTCCAGCTCTTTGGTGCGGCGTTTGGTTTCGATGTCGCCTTCGCGGGTGAGGCGGGCGCGCTCCTGGTTGAGGGCGTATTGTTCGGCGCGGGCGGCTTTGCGTTCGGATTCGAGCTCGGTGAGCTGGTTGTGGAGATTGGCGAGGAAGCGGCCGATGTCGGCTTGCTGGGTGCTGAGGCGCTGGCGGGCTTCGGTGATGATGGCGGTGTTGAGGCCGAGACGGGCTGCGGTGGCGATGCCGGCGCTGGCTCCGGGGATGCCGAGCTGGAGGTGGTAGGTGGGGGCAAGGGTGTCGGGGTCGACTCCAGCGGCGGCGTTCAATACGCCGGGAGTGTTGGCCGCGTAGACCTTGAGGCTGGTGTGGTGGGTGCTGATCAGGGACCAAGCGCCTGCGGTGCGAAAGAAGTCAGCGACGGCTACGGCGAGGGCGCTGCCTTCGTCGGGGTCGGTGGAAGAACCTAGTTCGTCGAGGAGGATGAGCGAGGATGGGGTGACGAGGTGTGAGATGCGGTTGAGGTTGACGATGTGAGCGGAGAAGGTGGAGAGGGCTTGTTCGATGGATTGGGCGTCGCCGATATCGGCTAAGAATGCGGTGAAGATGGGCTGGGTCGCGCTGGCGGCGGGGACGGGGATTCCGGCCTGGGCCATGACAGCGCAGAGGGCGGCGGTTTTGAGGGTGACGGTTTTGCCGCCGGCGTTGGGTCCGCTGATGATGAGCTGGCGCGCTGGATGGCCTAGTTCGATGGTGAAGGGGATGATTTCACCGCTGGAGGCTTTGAGGCGTTTTTCGAGCAAAGGGTGACGGGCGGATTCGAGCTTGAGGGTTGGCTGAGGAAGGCCCGGGGCTAAAGCCCCTTCTGCCCTGGGGCTGGTTTTCCGGGGGCTGAAGCCCCCGGCTCCCTCCGCCGTGGCCTCGCCACCTTGGTTCGCGATGTTCTGATTGCTATCAGCGTTGGCTTGTTTGGCCTGATCCGGAAAAGTTGGCTGGGTGCAGTTGAACTCGCGGGCGAAGCGGGCGCGGGCCTGCAGGGTGTCGAGGACGGCGAGGATGCGGGCTCCGGCGATGAGTTGCGGGGCGTGCGTGGCGACCAGGCGGGTGAGGGCGACGAAGATGCGGTGGATCTCGGCTTGTTCTTCTTCTAGGAGGCGGACTAGTTCGTTGTTCTCTTCGATGGTTTCGAGGGGCTCGACGTAGACGGTCTGGCCGGAGGAGCTGGCTCCGTGGACGACTCCGGAGACGCGGCGTTTCTGCTCGGCTTTGACGGGGATGACGAAACGGTCGCCGCGGATGGTGATGAGCTCGTCCTGTGTCTGGCCGTCGGAGGAGAGACGGCGGAGGGCGGCGCGAAGTGAGGCGGCGATGGCCTGCTGCTGGCGCTGCTGGGCGTGGCGAATGCGGGCTAGCTCGGGGCTGGCGTCGTCGGCGAGGGTGCCGTCGGGGAGGAACTTGCGCTGGATGGATTCGGCGAGGGGCTTTAGGGATTGGTGGAGGGGTAATGAGAGATCGAGGAGTCCGGAAACTGGGGATTTTGTGGTTTCCGAAGCATCCCTCCCCGGTCTCAGTATCGAGACCGGGGGCACCCGTATTTCTGATTGACCGGAAACCTGGGGCGCTCCGTTTTGGATGATGGATTGCCAGGAGGCGATGGCGTGGGCAAGGCGGGCGATGGATTGGAATTCTTCGAGTTCGAGAGCTGCGCCGGGGATTTGGGACTTGTCGGCTAGTTCGGTGGGGTCGAAGAGGCTGCCCAGGCTGAGGGTGATGCCGGAGTCGAGGAGGGTGCGGAGCTCGTGGACCAGCTGATGCTGATGAGCGATCCATGCGGGATCGGTGGAGGGCAGGAGGGTGAGGATGCCGTCGCGGCCGACCTGGGATGAGGCGTAAGTTGTGATGAGGGCGAGGAGCTGCGGCCACTCCAAGGAGACTGCGTCGAGGTGGGGGACGGGAGATGGGGTGGGATCGAGCAGGCCTGTGGGGACATCGTTGGATTGGATATCTGTGGACATTCCTTGTCTATGGTAGTGGCTAATGCCAACCGAACCAGAATTCAAACGGATCGTGAATGCTGGAGAACTTTGAATTGCGACAGAGAGGATAGGATCTATTGCAGATTCTCAAGCTGAAGTGAACTGGATGGGTCATGAGTGACGATGAGGCATTGAAGAAGCGTTCTGCGATGGGGCCGATTTGGTGGAGGCTGATCGTCGGAGTGTTGTTAATTCTCGATGTGGTGAGGGTGCAGTTCTTTCCCGACCCGAATGTCCCCGAATATCTGAAGCCAGACAATGCAACGCAACGAATGGGCATGGAAGTCTCCTATGTCCTCATCGCGGCGCTAGGCGTTTGGCTCGTGTACTCGGGACTGACCAAGCGGCGCAACGCGCGTATGCGGGCGAGTAATTCAGATGATTCGAAGCAGTGACTGTTCTCGACCTGCGTCGGTATTCGGACGTCCTGCGGTTGGAACTTCAATTCTGATTGCGGGTGCTTTCTCTCTTTTGTGCATCGGATGCCGCCACGCAGAGTTGTCGGTTCAGGACCACCCGAGATTATCGCCTGATGTGAAGTTGCTAGATGTGTCGTTCCGCTCGGCCGCGCTGGGGAGGGAGATGTCGTACCGGGTGTTTTTGCCGCAGAGCGTGGCGGACGGGCATAATGCTGAGCCGCTGCCGGTGGTGTATTTGCTGCATGGGAATGGCGGTGGATTTCGGGACTGGTCGAATGAGTCAGATGTGGCGCGGTATGCAGCACTCGGGGCGATTCTGGTGATGCCAGAGGGTGGTGCTTCGTATTTTCTGAATGCGGTGGGGCGGCCGAAGGACCGGTATGAGGATTATCTGACGAAGGATTTAGTGAAGGATGTGGCGGAGCGGTTTCCGGCGCGAAGGGATCGTGCTGGACGAGCGGTGATAGGGGTTTCGATGGGTGGGTATGCGGCTCTTAAGGTGGGGCTGAGCCATCCGGAGGAGTATGGGTTTGTAGGGGCGATGAGCCCGCCGGTGGATGCGCCGGAACGCGGGTTCAGCTGGCGGCGGTTCTGGCAGTGGTGGAACTTTCGCGAGATTTTGGGGCCAATGGGGTCGGAGCAGCGGCGAGAGCGGGATGTGTTTGCGCTGGTGGATTCGGTGCGGCCTGAGGCTACTGGTTTTGTTTATCTGGGGGCGGGGGAGCGGGAACCGTTGCTTGATCCGGTGCGGCGATTTGCGGGGCGGTTGCGGCGGCGGGGGTTTGCGTTTGTGTTTCAGGTGAAGCCGGGTGGGCATGACTGGGGCGAGTGGAATCGGCAGATCCCGGATTGCTTCGAGCGATGGAAGACCATCGCTGTGCCGGGCGGGATTGCGGCCAGCGGGCATTGATCTCGCTGTCGATTTCGCTGTCTGCAGGCAGATAGACAAGGGCTTCCATCTGGCGAGGGGCACCATCGACGATGAGCGGTTTGAAGTGGAGTGTGAAGGCGCGGACGAGTGCGGCTTGTTCGGCGCCGTAGTGGTCGGAAGGGCTGCGGTAGGCTTCGCGAACGCGTCCGGCGCGGTCGGTGCGGATATAGATGGGAGTTTGTTCCAAGGTGGGGTGATTTTCGGAGGAGGCTGTTTCGGCTGAAGCGGCCTCGGTTAAGTCAGGTGAAGGAGTCTGCGAGGTCGGCCGACCTATGTAGACGATGTAGCGGCGTGCATAAAGCGCGGTCGGGAGTTGCAACAATGTTTGCGCGGTTGCTGTTGAAACGGTGGAGGTCGCGAGCTGCTCCTGAGACGAGGTGAAGCGTGTGGCTTTGAGGAGCCGGTAGAAGGAGTGGGCAAGAGGTTCAAGCCGAACGATGTGACCGCGCACGAGGAGGTTGGGCTGGAGGTTATCGACGATGGTGTGCGGGATCTGCTGACTGCCGAAGGGGGCGTAATCGTCGAACCAGAGGGAGCGGTGGATATCGGTGATGCCCGCGATGCGGGGCTCGGCGTTGCGGAAGCAGAGTTGAGCGGTGTCAGGTGACGCGTCGCTGGTTGAGGTGGAGATACAGGCCTCGGAACTGAGGCCGATAGGGACTTCGCCGGGAACGCGGCGCAGGCGTGTGGCTTCGGGGACAGGATTGAGGATGCCTGCGAGGAAGTCCTGTATCCAGCGAGGGTAGTAATCGCCGGAATTGTGCTCTTCCACGACATTGCCGTTGACGATGCGGGTCTGGCGAAAGCCGGGGGATCGGATTTCCGTTCGATAGGTGATGGCGTTGAGCCAGAAGATTTCGATGGTGGCCTGCATGCGGGCCTGGATGGGATCGGTACGCGCCGGTGCGTCCGCTGGAGATGTGGCGCCAGCGGGAGGGGAAATGGCGAGGATGAGGTGGAATGGCTGATCTCCTTCGCTTAAAGCGCAAAGGCGCAATGCACGGTCCACCGCAACAGAGTTAGGAAGCGAAGATGCTTCGGCGGACGAAGGTTTTCGCCAGAAGCACCCGCAAAGTGTGCTGCAGATGATGGACGCGCAGCTCAGGCCAGCCACCAGGGCAGAGGCGCGCATGGGGGGATCGTAGCATTCTGAATAAGTGATTTAGGTCATTTTTGTTCAGTGAGTTACTAATGATAGGAAAGTAACTTATCGAGAATTGTACAAGTGCCCTTTTTGTGTTCGATGTCGAACGTAATCACTTACTTGAAGATTGTTTCTCTCATAGGGATTCGCCAATGATAGTTCCGTATTTCATAGCATGTTGGCGGCTAGGTTGATTGGGTCAACGTAGATGTGGACCGGGTGGATTTCGGTCGAAAGAGAGGAACATGCCGCCAGCGGGTTGCGTATCCGTGAGGCAGAGCGGTTTGGCATTCGAAGTGGATGCCGGAGGCGCGTATGTATTGCACGGGTTGTAGCCAGGCTTTGGTGGCGGGACAGGCGTACTGTCCGCGATGTGGCAGGGCAAGCGGCATGGTAGCGCCGATATATGTTGCGCCCATGGCTCCGCTGGCTGTGGTGGAACGGCGGGTAGATGCGCTGGGAGTGGCGTGGCTGGTATATGCGGGGCTGATTCTCCTGACGGGCGCGGTGGGATTGACGATTGCGCGACACGCTCTGGAAGGGCATGAGGTGTGGGGTCCGCATCACTGGCATGGGCCGTTTTTTCCGCTGTTCTTTTTGAAGTTTGGCTGGTTTGCTGTTCTTGGCAGAACGGCCCTGGCGGCTGCTGCGGGGTGGGGGCTGCTGCAGAAGTATAGCTGGGCCCGATATGCGGCGATTGTGGCGGCGTGTCTTTCGTTGATTCATCCGCCGCTGGGAACGGCGATTGGCATCTGGACGCTGGTGGTGCTGCTGAAAGGGGAAAATGCGGTGGGGTATCAAGCGATGGCGGGGTGAAAAGGCAGGGACCAGGGAATAGGGACCAGGGACCAGCCAGCGGTTGCCGGACGGACCAGGGGTCAGAGATCAGTTTCTTTGCTGACAGTGGGCGGTGAACAGTGGACTGCTGTTCTGCTGAGGACCGGGCTTGTATGGGTTGCGGGTGAGGTGGGACTAGAATCGAGGATATGGATTTTCCTTTGATTCGTATGCGCCGGATGCGGCGTACGGAGCCGCTGCGGTCGCTGGTGCGGGAGACGCGGCTGGAGCCGGGGCAGTTGATTTATCCGCTATTTATTTGTCCGGGTGAGGGTGTTCGGAAAGAGATTGGGTCGATGCCGGGGGTGTTTAACCTGAGTGTCGATGAGGCGCTGAAGGAAGCGGAAGAGGCTGCGCAGCTTGGTCTGGGCGGCCTTTTGCTTTTTGGGCTGCCGGAGTCGAAGGACGAAGAGGCCACCGGTGCGTGGGACGAGAACGGGATTATGCAGCAGGCGCTGCGGGCGATGAAGGCGACGGCTGCGGCGAAGAAGCTGGTGCTAATGGCGGATGTGTGCCTGTGCGAGTACACGAGTCATGGGCATTGTGGGGTAGTGCGGAAGTCGGGTGAGGAATATGAGATCGAGAACGACTCTTCACTTGCACTGCTGGCGAAGACGGCGGTGAGCCTGGCGCGGGCGGGAGCAGATGTGGTGGCTCCGAGCGACATGATGGATGGGCGTGTGGAGGCGATTCGCGATGAGCTGGATGCGGATGGGCTGGAGCAGGTGCCGATTCTGAGCTATGCGTCGAAGTTTGCCTCGGCGTTTTATGGACCGTTTCGCGAGGCGGCGGATTCTGCTCCCCAATTTGGGGACAGGCGCAGCTATCAGATGGATGGCGCGAATGTGCGCGAGGCGATGCGGGAGATTGAGCTGGATCTGGGTGAGGGTGCGGACATGATCCTGATGAAGCCGGCGATGCCGTATCTGGACGTGATTCGGGCGGCGCGGGACCGGTTTGATGTGCCGATGGGGGCGTATCAGGTTTCGGGCGAGTATTCGATGCTGCAGGCCGCGTTTCAGCGGGGATGGCTCGAGCCACAGCGGGCGATGATGGAGCCGCTGATTGGGATTCGGCGGGCTGGGGCGGACTTTATTGTGACGTATTTTGCGAAAGATGCGGCGAAGGTTTTGTAGGGACCAGCAGACAGAGATCAGGGGTCAGAGAACAGGGGACGGGATCAGGTTGTGACGTGGACGCGTAGAGGGGTGTTGAAGTCGCTGTCGCGGACGGCGCTGGTGCTTTCGCTTGAGGATGTGCTCAGTCTGGCGCGGCCTTTGTTAGGGCAGGACGGGCAGGGCCAGAAGCCGGCAAAACCCGGTGAGATGTCGCGGCCTACGTATGAGGTGCAGGCGCGTGGGGTGAAGCTGACTTCGCCGATTGCGGGGACGCCGCTTGGGGTTGAGTTTACCGATATGGCGAAACAGTCGGGGCTCAATGTAAAGACGATCTATGGCGGGGAGCACACGAACAAATATCTGCTGGAGACGACTGGCTGCGGGGTCGCGTTCTTCGACTATGACCAGGATGACTGGGTGGATATCTTTCTGGTGAATGGATGGCGGCTGGAGGGATTTCCGAAGGGCCAGGAGTCTATCTGTCACTTATTCAAGAACAATCGGGACGGAACGTTTACGGATGTTACCGCTAAGTCGGGGCTGGGAAGGTCGGGATGGGGACAGGGCTGCTGCGTAGGCGACTATAACAACGATGGGTGGAATGACTTATTCGTCAGTTACTACGGGCAGAATGCGTTGTTTCGCAACAATGGCAACGGCACATTTACTGAGGTGACGAAGGAGGCGGGGCTGTTGCAGTCGAAAGTGCGGTGGAACTCGGGATGCGCGTTTCTGGATTATGACAAGGACGGGCATCTGGATTTGTTTGTCGGGAACTACATTGATTTCGATATCAAAACAGCTCCGCTGCCGCAGGATGCCGGTTGCGCTTACAAGGGAATTACGGTTGCGTGTGGACCACCGGGGCTGCTGGGTGGGAAGAACATACTGTACCGCAATAACGGCGATGGGACGTTTACGGATGTAAGCCAGAAGGCAGGTATCTGGGATACGATCGGGACTTATGCGTTGTCTGTCGCTGTGGGAGATATGGATAACGACGGCTGGCCGGATATCTATGTGGCGAATGACTCGACGGCGGCGACTTATTACCAGAACCAGAAGGACGGCACGTTTAAGGATGTAGCGATCGAGGCGGGGATTGCTTACTCTCCGGATGGCAAGCCGCAAGCGGGAATGGGCGTGGCGATTGGCGATTTCAATCGCGACGGACTGCTGGATATTGTGAAGACCAACTTTGCCGGAGATACGGATTCGCTGTATCTAAATCTCGGCGATGGGACGTTTGACGATCACACGTACTTAGCCGGATTGGGCGTTAATACGCGCTTTCTGGGCTGGGGCGTGGGATTTCTGGATATGGATAACGATGGATGGCTGGATATTTTGATTTGCAACGGCCATGTGTATCCAGAGGTGGATGGGAAGCAAGTGGATGCGCCGTATGCGGAGCACAAGTATCTGTATCGCAACTTAAGAAATGGGCAGTTTGAGGAAGTTACGAAGCTGGGCGGACCGGGAATCACGGATGCGGCTCCGGCGCGAGGATGTGCGTTTGGGGATTATGACAATGACGGCGATGTGGATGTGGTGGTGAACTGCATCAACAGCGGGCCGCAGTTGCTGCGCTGTGACCGCACGGACGATGTTACGAAGAAGCGGAACTGGATCAAGATCCGGACGGTGGGGACGAAGAGCAATAGGACGGGGATTGGCGCGCGGGTGATGGTGACTGCGCAGGTCGATCCGAAAGCCGCGAAGCCGATGGTGCAGATCGATGAAGTGCGGTCGGGCGGGAGTTATTACTCGCAGAACGATCTGCGGTTGCACTTTGGGCTGGACCAGGCGGCGAAGGTGGATCAGGTGGAGATTCGCTGGCCGTCGGGCGCGGTGGATACGCTGAAGAACCTGGATGTGAACAAGCTGTATGTGATCCAGGAGGGCGGGAAGGTTCTGAAGACTGTCGATTACGCTGCGCAGGCAGGTAAATCGTAGCTGTTTTCGACAGTGGTTTGGGTAAACACATTCCGCGTGGTTATGGCGCGATTCAAAGAAAAGTGATTGCGGGTTCAACTTACGCCCACGAAGTTTCGTCTGCCTGAACGGTACGGCAAGAACGGCAGCGAGAGCTGGTGGGGTGTAGGGTCTGAGCCGGTTTTGGCGGGTGTTGGCGGCGGTTTCCTTGGGTATGGGAGCCGGTTTGCTGGTCTGGTGCGGGGGTGCGACCAGATCTGGGGTCGTTTTTGCGCGCCCCGGTACGGCTGCATGGACGCAAGGGAGTGATGAGCCTGATCCAAATGCAGAGTGTGCCCGGTGTCATCAGGCGATCTATGAGCGCTATCGCAAGACGCCGATGGCGAATGCTAGTGGGCCGGCGGCGGCTGGATTTTTACCGGGGGAGTTTACGCATGCCGAATCCGGCGTGACGTTCAGGTTGGAAAAGACAGATGGCCGCGTATTTCTGAGTTTTGAGCGGGATGTGGATGCGGGGCGAGGTGAGAACGCCAATTCCGCTGATTGGCCGCTGAAAGGACAGCGTGAGCTCCGTTATTTTCTCGGCTCAGGGCGGCGCGGGCGCACGTATCTCTTTGAACAGGATGGGTACTGGTTTGAGATTCCGGTGAACTGGTATGCGAAGAAGCGTATCTGGGACATGGCTCCGAACTATTTACATGCGACGGAAATGCCGTTGACGATGCCGGTGGATCCGGGATGCTTGCGATGTCATAGTTCGGGGGCACAGTCGTCGCTGCCGGAGGCGCGAAACAAATATGCCGCGGCGCCGTTTCTCCATGGCGGGATTACCTGTACGGCCTGCCACGGGGATGCCGCGGAGCATGTGGCTTCGGGTGGCAAGATGCGGATGTTGGATTTAAAAACACTGAAACCACTGGAGCGGGACTCGATCTGCCTGAACTGTCATCTTGAGGGTGATGTGGCGATTGAGCACAAGGGGAAGCGTTGGGAGCAGTTCAAGCCGGGGGAAAGCATCTTCGACTATGCCAGCTACTTTGTGGTGGAGGGTGGGAAGACAGGAGATGAGCGTGCGACGAGCCAGTGGGAAGCTCTGCTGAAGAGCGGATGCAAACGCGGGGAGGGAGACAGGCTGACGTGTACAAGCTGCCATGATCCACATGGGTCGGTGTCGGTGATGAGCGCTGAGGAACGCGCGGAATATTACCGGCGGAAGTGTTTGCAGTGCCATGATCCTGAGGCAGTGAAGGCGGAAGGAGCAGAGGCAAAGACCGGATTTGCGGCGACGCATCATGCAGAGAACCGGGATTGCACGGCGTGCCATATGCCGAGAGTGCGGGCGGAGGATATCGCGCATGAACAGGTGACGGACCACAGTATTCCGCGTATTGCGCAGAAGGGTGGGCAGTCTGCCGTAGCGACGAAGGAGACGCTGGAAGCTATTGGGACCGAGCCTGGCGTGGCTCAAGCGAGTTCGGAGCGCGATCTTGGCCTGGCGTATGCACAGCGAGCGCTGCGCGGCGACCGGGCTGCAGGCGAGCGTGCGCTGGAGCTGTTGCGGGCTTCGGAAGCAGATCTGGCGGAGAAAGCGGACGCGCCATTGCATGAGAGCCTTGGACTACTGGATCAGGTGAGCGACGATCTTGCCCGTGCAGAGAAGGAATATGGCATGGCTCTGGCTGCCGATCCGCATGATGCTGTGGCGGCGGGAGATCTGGCGTTGATTCGGGCGCGGGCGAAGGATTATTCGGATGCGGTGCGGCTATGGCGGCAGGCGTTTGAGGAGAATCCAGTAGAGCTGGGCGCAGGACATAATCTTGCGGTGATGGAATGCGCTACGGGCGACAAAGAGGCGGCGTTGGCGACGCTGGCGCGTATTTTTGTGTTTTCTCCCGATGATGCGGCAGCGCACAAGCTGGACCGGGAGATACGGTCAGACCGGGGAACCTGTGAGGCGCGAGCAGGAACGCGGTAACGATCCTCAACAGTTACGTGCCGGCGTTTCGTGGGTCGTCGCAAGACACCCGGCTAGGACAAATGTCATACCAAGGGTGGATGCGCTGCCGACTCAAGGGATCGAGAGCCAGTCTGATTTTGGGCTTTCCCTGGTTCATTTCCGATATCTGAAAAGAGAGAATTTCGCTACTTAAACGTTTTTGTTGAGCTGCAGGTAAAGGCATTTACTGCGGAGAATTTCGTTGTCCGCAACTGGACAGAGGAATTGAGCTGGAAGGAAAAAAGTCAGCAATGCGGGCCAGGAAAGTGCGATATCTCTGTCCATATAAATGCAATGTCATTTATATGACAATTCATTTGGACATGACTCTATTGGATGTTTATTCGCGGGAGAGATTAATTCGGCTATGGAGATGCGCGCGGTTTGTGAAAAGTTTTACTTACAAATTAAGTTGCGGCTAATGAATGATTTAGGTGGGTATAAAAAGAGTCGAAACGAGCGTAGACGGTGACAGCTCGATGAAAACGATTTCATCTTTTGTTATGTCGTATTTCGTGGTGCGGGCTCGAAAATTCTGAGCTGATCCGTTGACAGGCGTGTGTTGTTTCCTCTAAAGTTCGTCGGTGTTCCGAAGTGTCTCTTTTGTCCGTATCTGGAAAGCAGGGGAGCTGCCATGACCAGAGCGGTCGCTTCGGACTGGCCGTTGTGAATAGAAGAGAACAATGGCGAGTAAGAGCGGGCCAGCATGTGTGGGACCCGCCGAGACGTTTCTTCAGGCCGGCAAGTGTTTTTGAAGTTTCCTGTAACCCCTCGGAGACGACTGTTTTGCAAATGATTGCAAGGAAAGCAGCCACGGGGATGGAGGGAAATGACGAACGTTTTTCGGGCTGAGGAACGGTTTGTCCAACAAACGGATTGAAAGATTTCAGGAGACCGCATGACTAGACACTTGCGGGCAGCATCCTGGATGGCACTCCTCGCCATCGGATGTTTGCTCTCACTTGCACCCGCGCGCGCGCAATCGGTTTACGGATCGATTTTCGGCACGGTGACAGATACGACTGGGGCGGTAGTACCAGGCGCAACGGTTACGGTTACGGACGAGACTAAGGGCACCGTCGTCACGGTGGTTTCGAATGAGACCGGCGACTACACGGTTTCTCACCTTATCCCCGACGTATACGACCTTAAAGTCGAGGCCAAAGGCTTCGATAGCTACGTCAGCAAAGGCATCACGGTACAGGCGGATACCTCGCCGCGCGTGGATGTGCCGCTGAAGGTGGCAGGCGCGACGGGGCAGACGGTCGAAGTCAGCGCAGATGCAGTTCCCGAACTGAAAACCGACCGCGCCGATGTGGCGACAGTATTCGATCAGCAGGAAGTTTCCGATCTGCCAGTGGGCGATCAGAACTTTACAAACCTGCAGCTTCTGCTTCCGGGTGCGCAACTTCTCGGATGGTCGCATGCGGCGGATGAAAACCCGCAGGCATCAAGGCAGATTCAGATTGACGGCCAGGCGTTTGGCGGTGTGGCGTACGAACTGGACGGCACGGATAACCAAGACCCGATTCTGGGTATCGTGGTCGTGAATCCGTCGATGGACTCGATTACCGAGACCAAAATCACCACGCAGAACTTCGACGCCGAACTGGGCAAAGCTGTATCGGCCGTTATGGCGGTGCAGACGAAATCGGGTTCGAACACGCTTCACGGCAGCGCTTACGACTTCCGTACGTCGAATGCGTTTCTGGCGCGTGAACCATTTTCACAGGGCTCTCCGAGTGCAGTTCCTGGGGGTATCAAGAACAAGTTTGGCGGATCGATCGGTGGTCGCGTGATCCGGGACCGGCTCTTCTTCTTTGGCAGCTATGAGGGGCAGAGGCAGAGGGGCGGAACATCGAACGTCGATACTCTGCCTTCCAAGCTTGTGGCTACAAGCTGTCTCAGCGGCAGTGGATGCGACTTCAGTGAGTATCTTGCCAATCTACCGACTGGGCAGGGTCAGATTTACAACAACTTTGCCCCGCAGCAGATCAACCCTGCAACCGGTAAACTTGAATCCCAGCCCTTTGCGGGAAACATTATTCCTGATGCGATGGTTTCGCAGGAATGGAAGAACATCCTGACGACGCTGCTGCCATATATCAACGCAGAATCGGGCGGCAGCCTCGGCGGTCTGGATGGGAACTACAAGGCCACCGGCGGCGGCGGCTTCAACAGCGATATGTGGGCTGTGCGTGTCGACGATACGATCAGTCAGAAACAGAATGCGTTTGTCCGGTTCACGCGCTGGACGAACACGCTGAGCGGCGGCCAGATGTACGCAGGTATGGGCGGCCGCGGATTTGGCATCGGTGGCTACGGCGGAAATTCGAGCAGCGCGGATGACAGCGTCGCGGTGGGCACGGATTACATCATTAATCCCAAGCTCATCACCGATCTTCGCCTTGGCTATTTGCGCTACAACATCGCCGACGCGAAGAACGACCAAGATGCGCAATCAGGCAATGCACTTGGACTAACTGGCGTAAATACTGGAGTAGTGACAACAGATGGCCTGCCGTCGTTCAATATCTCGACGATGGCTGGCGGAGGTACGCAACCTCTGTGGGGCGATGGATTGAATATCAGCCGTTGCAACTGCCCTCTGATTGAGCGCGAGGATCAGTTCCAGATCGTTAACAACTGGACGAAGACGCTCGGCAACCATGAGATCAAGGTTGGCGCCGACCTTCGGTATGGACGTAACCTGCGCGTACCATCCGATGTAAACCGGTCCGGACAGTACAACATCACGGCCGGCCCTACATCGAACAACGGAGCGGATGGCCTTCCCTTCGCGAGTATGGCGTTGGGCGATGTTGCAACCTTTAACCGGTATGTATCGACCTCGACCAATGCCAAGGAGTTCCAGAAGAGGACGTTCTTCTATGGGCAGGACACCTGGCGCGCGACGCAGAAACTGACGCTGAACCTGGGTGTTCGCTGGGAGTACTACTTCCCGGAGAGCGTCAACGGAGCCAACCAGGGCGCTCTGCTAAACATGAGCGATGGTTATCTCCATGTAGCCGGTGTGGGCGGCATCGGAACCAACATGGGTTGGAGCGCTCGGATGTCGCACCAGTTCGAACCGCGCGTCGGTATTGCCTATCAGCTCAATGAAAAAACCGTTGTGCGTGCAGGATATGGCCGCAGCTTCGATATCGGAGTCTTCGGATCGATCTTCGGCCATACGGCGACACAGAACCTGCCGGTTCTTGCCGACCAGAGTCTTTCGAATGCGGCTAACTCTAATACCGGTGTTGCCTTCTGCCTTGGCTCCGATGCGGACAATCCAGGTTGTGTCGGGGGAGCCAACTTCTCGAAATCCACGACAGTTGCAAGTACCGGTGGCCCGGTTCCGTACTCATTCCCGTCGGTTCCTTCGAATGGGCTTCTACCGAACCCTGGATCAGAGGTTGAATCGAAGGGCCGTCAGAACCCACTTCGTTTCCCGACGCTCGATGCGTGGAATGTAAGCTTCCAGCGTGCGCTGACTCCGACCCTTTCGCTGACAATGACGTACGTGGGCAATAAAGGAACAAACACACTTAGCGACGGTGATGGCAACAGCACCAACACGAACGAAGCTGCAATTGTATTGCCTGGATCGACGACGGCTTATGGTCAGACGCTATCGAGCATTACTGGACAGTCGATCCGTTATGATCCGTCGGCATCGAGCGGCAGCCTGCCCGACGCAAACGGCAACACATCCAACCAGAACCTTCTACAGCGGTATTACGGCGGCGCGTTAGCGGCATGCGGTGGTCCGTGCTTGTGGACGCAGCAAATCCAGTTTGATGGTGACGATCAGAACACCAACTTCAATGCACTGCAGGTGGTATTGCAGGAGCAGCATTGGAAGGGGTTGGATTTGACGGCCAACTATCAATGGGCCAGCGCGTTCGATGAATCATCGGGGTATGCGACGTGGAGCAAGCGCGTGGCGTATGGTCGCGACAGCAATGTGCGGCAAAACGCGTTTACGGCTTACGGCAGCTGGCAGGTTCCGGTTGGCCACGGCAAGAAATACATGGGAGGGGCCAACAAAGCGGAAGATCTGATGCTGGGTGGATATGAAGTCTCCAGCACAGTGAATATCTCCAGCGGATTGCCGATGACGTTGTCCTTCAACTGCAACGGTGAAATCCCTGGGTCAGCGCCGTGCTATCCGAATACGAGTGGTGCGCGAATGAAGACGTCCTTGACATCTTTTGATGCAGCCACGCAGACGCGAATTTTCTTCCCGGCGCAAACGATCGGCGGAGGAATTTTCTCCGATCCGGGAGTTGATAACATTGGCAACAACGGCCGCAACACTTACTGGGGGCCAAGCTTCTGGAACACCGATATTTCGGTGCAGAAGACCTTTGCCGTCTGGGAGAGGGTGGATCTGAAGGCACGTGCCGATGCCTACAACGCGTTCAACCATATCAACCCAGGAAATCCGCAGACGAACATTCAGTCTCCAGGCACTATCAACGGAGAGGCGCCTGGGCCTGGACCGCGTTACCTGGAGCTTTCTCTGAAGGCTACCTTCTAACCTGAATCTACAACGAACAGCAAGCGGGGAGCTTCGGCTCCCCCTTGTTTTTGTAGGGACTAAACTCGTATTGGTGACGGATGCGGAAGTTTGAAATAGTGATGGGCCTAGTTGTCGCGGCGAGTTCTGCGATGGCGCAGAGCCCGGCGCCGAGTGTGCAGGATTCTGCGGCAAAACCAGTTCCGACGTTTGAAGAAGCCAGTGCTCTGGCAGGAAAAGGACGGCTGGATCAGGCTTTGGCGGAGTTGGATGCGTTGGCAAAGCAGCAGCCGGAGCCTGCGGGAGTGGAGCGGCTGCGGGGGATCATTTTTTATCAGAGAGATCAGTTGACCGAAGCTGAAGCAGCCTTTGCGAAAGCGCTGGTACAGAATGCCAGCGACCATGAAGCGAGGGAGATGCGAGGAATCACGCTATACCGGCTGGGGAAGCCGGAGGAGGCGATTCCGTTGCTGGAGGCGACGGAGGAGAGTGCCAGCAATGCGGCCAACGCAGAACCGAAGTATGTGCTGGGGCTTTGCTATACGGATGCGAAGCGCTACGACGATGCGCGGCGGGCGTTTGCGGCGCAGTTTGGGTTTGCGCCGGATTCGGCGGAGGCGTACCTAGTGACAGCGCGGTTGTTTTTACGCAGGGAGTTTGCTGCTCAGGCCCAGGAATTTGCGCAGAAGGCGGTGGAGATCAATCGTGGGCTGCCGCGAGCGCATGAGCTGCTGGGGGAGATTGCGCTGGCCAAGGCCGATCTAGCCGAAGCAGAGAAGCAACTGGAGATGGAGAGAAAGCTGAATCCGCTGGATGGGGATGTATATGACCGGCTGGGCGACGCGTATTTTCGCAGCGGCGATTATGAAAAAGCGCGCCAGGTCTTAGACAGGGCTGTATTGCTGGAGCCGAATTCGACCGGCCCTTATATTTTGCTGGGCGAGGCGCTGGTGAGATTGGGGCAGCCTGTGCAGGCGCTGCATTACCTTGCACGCGCGGAGTCGATGGACCCTAATAATTATGTGACTCATAATGCGTTGGGACAGGCATATCGAGCTGTGGGTGATCGTGAACGGGCGACCCGGGAATATGAGATGGCGGTGGAGATTCAGCATCGCGGCGATCCCAAGCCGGCGCAGGTGAAGTAGCGAATGCGGTATTGTTTGCGATTTGTGTTGGCAGCCGGGGCCGGAGTGGTTGCAGTGAGCGCGGGGATGGCGCAGAAGCCCGCTGCGCCTGACAATGCAAAGACCAGAGTGGCGCTGGAGCAGGCGGATGCTGCGTTCAAGGCCGGATATGCGGCGATGCAGGCGGGGAAACTGGAAGAGGCGCGAGCCGATTTTGCCAGGGCTGTGAGGTTTGCGCCACAGGTGCCGGAAGCGCATCTGGCGCTTGGCGCGATTCTGGAACAACTTGGGCAGCATGCGAAGGCGATTCCTGAGTTGCAGAAAGCTCTGGAGCTGAAGCCTGGAGATGTATTGACGGAGACGGATCTGGCGCAGACCCAGGAAGCGGCTGCGCAAGCGGCTGCTGGCAAAGGGAGCCCGGAAGAGGCAGAGAGTCACTTGCTGAAGGCGATTCCGCTGATGCAGGCGGTTGCGAGTGCGGATGGTTCGGATGCGGCAACAACTGCACAGCGAAACGCAATGCTTGCGGGGATGCAGGATGAGCTTGGTTCGGTGCTGGCTCAGGAGAAACGATGGACGGAGGCTGAGACGGCGTTTCGCGAGGCGATCCGACTGATGCCAAATGGAGCGGCTGCGCATATGCACCTGGGAGTCGCGCTCATTGCGGCGAAGAACGTTGCGGTGGGGCTTGAGGAGTTGAAGGCAGCGGAGGCAGTTGCGCCTGAAAATGCGATGGTGCAGTTTCAACTGGGAAGTGGTTTGGCCACCGCAGGGCAGGATGAGGAGGCGATTCCACATCTGGAAAAAGCGGTGCGGTTGAGTCCCGATCTGCCCGGTGGCTGGCTGGCGCTGGCGGTGGCGCAGCAGAGGCTGGGCAAAGAAACAGAGTCGATTCCGTTGTTTGAAAAGGCTGTGGCACAGCAGCCGCAGAATGCGGAGGCGCTCACGAATCTGGCGTTGGCGTTGACGCAGACGGGTAAGGCGAAAGAGGCTTTGCCATATCTACAGCAGGCACTAGCGAAAACGCCGAACGATCCGGTGGTGCACCAGGATATGGGGGCGGCGCGGCTGCAGATGTCGGATTTTGACGCGGCGATTGTGGAGTTCATGAAAGCGCGGGATCTCGATCCGAACAATCCGCAGTTCCATTACGACCTTGGGCTTGCTTACAAGCTGAAGGACCGGACGGACGACGCGATCCAGGAGCTGGAAAAGGCGGCGAGTCTTGATCCGATGCTGCCCGATCCGCCGTATACGCTGGGCATTTTGTATATGCAGATGGGCAAGTTTGAGGATGCTGCTACGCAGTTGCACGCGGCGCTGACACTGAGGCCCGGGAATGGGGATGGATGGGCAATTCTGGGCAGTGTGCTGAAGCAGATTGAGAAGCGTGATGAAGCTGAGGCTGCGCTGCGCAAGGCGATTGAGCTGATGCCAAATCAGCCGGGCGCACATATTACTCTGGCGGCGGTGCTGGCTGAAGAAGGCAAGCATGATGAGGCAACGGCGGAGAGGAAAATTGCCGCGAATCTGAGCCGGACCGCGGTGAATCGGCAGCGGGCGATGCTGAATACGAATGCAGGAAGCCAGTTGTTGCAGCGCGGCGAGATTGCGGACGCGGTTTCGAAGTTCCAGGATGCGATTGCGGCTGATCCGGATTATGCCGAGGCACATGCGCAGCTTGCGGTGGCATATGAGCGGCAGGGGCGGACAGAAGATGCGGCGGCGGAGAGACGGAAAGTTGACGCTGCTGGAAGTTTCAGCCAGTCAAAGTAGGTTTCGATGTGATGGAGAAGCATCCCGTATAGCGGGTCAACGGTCGTAAGGTTACTATTTTCTTCGTAAAACTAGACTTATTCGGTTCGCACAGGTGTTCCTACTTATGGGAAGTTGGAAATAGCTATGGTCTCAGTCGCCATTATCGGTTCCGGTCCATACGGTCTGTCGCTTGCCGCGCACTTGAATCCTCTGGATGTGAGCTACCGCATCTTTGGTCCCTGCATGGAGGCATGGGAGAAGCATATGCCTCCCGGGATGTTTTTGAAATCGGACGGGTTTGCTTCCGATCTGTATGCGCCGGGAAAGGGGTACAGGCTTTCGCAGTATTGCGCGGAATATGGCATCCCATACGCGCCGGTAGGCATGCCGGTGAAGCGAGCCACCTTTGTCGATTACGGCAAGGAGTTCCAGCGGCGGCTTGTGCCTCGTCTGGAAGAGACGATGATTGTCCGGCTCAGCGAGGTTCCTGGTGGGTTCGAGCTGGAAACCGCCGAGGGAGAGCGCGTCCAGGCGCGGCGCGTGGTGCTGGCGGTCGGTATTACGCACTTTCCATATCTGCCCAAGGTGCTTGAGGGGCGGCCTCGGGAACTGGTGAGCCATACCTTTGATCACGGACCGATGGATGCATTTGCAGGAAAGCGAGTGCTGGTGATCGGAGCTGGTGCGTCGTCTGTGAATGCGGCGGTGGCGCTAAGAGAGGCGGGGGCGATGCCGGAGCTCATCGCCAGAACCAACAGGATCAATTTTCATACCAAGTCTGATGATGTGAGGTCGCTGATCGAGAGGCTGCGGCGTCCGCGCTCGGTGATCGGAACCGGTTGGCGATCGAAGGCGGCTGTCGAACTGCCTCTCGTGTTCCACGCATTGCCGCAAGATCTACGGCACCGTGTGGTGGCGCTGCATCTGGGGCCGGCTCCAGGGTGGTTTTCGCGAGATGGATTTGAAGGGCATGTGCCGGCTCATCTCGAATGTCATCTGCAAGAGGTGACGGAGACGGGTTCAACTGAGGCTGGCTCGAAGGTGAAGGTGCGCTACACCGGTCCTGATGGCAAGCCGGGCGAGATGCTGGTGGATCACGTGATGGCGGGAACAGGATTTAAGCCGTTGTTGAGCGCGCTAAAGTTTCTTGATGAAAAGCTTGCGGCGAAGATCCGTACCGCGGAGGAGACACCGGTACTGAACACCTACTTTGAGTCGTCTGTCGAAGGGCTGTACATGACCGGTCTTGCCTCGGCTAACAACTTTGGGCCGATGTGCCGCTTTGCATGCGGAGCGAAATTTACCTCGAAGCGGATCTCAAAGTCCTTGCAGAAGAAGCTGCGGGCAGCGTCCCCTGCACTCGTGGAACATGCAGAGGCGGCGGCCAGCGCCAGCTTGCAACGGGATTAAGACTCCAGAAGAAAAGCCTGAGAGCGCTATGTGCAGTGCTCTCAGGATCTGAATTGCTTCGCCAACAGAAGACAGCTTGACGTGCAAGCTGCCTCAGTCTTTGTAGGGGTCGAACTCATCGGCTCCGGCCATGGCTACGCCAACTGGCGTGAGCGTATGCAGGATGCGGATGGTTTCGCCGTGCGCTTCGAGGACTTCGTTGAGGCGCTTGTAGCAGTGCGGCGACTCATCGACGCCTGCTCCGCGAAGCTCGACGTTGGCCTGACGGACCTTCTGGCGCATCATGGCCTGCGTGATTTTGGGCGGACGAATCATCTCACCCGACTTGCGGTGAAATACTCCGGCTGCTTCACGACGGCCCATGACACGGCCTGCGCCGTGGACGGTTGAGTAGAGCGCGGTACGCGACTCTTCGCTATCGACGCCTTCGAGGATGACGGCAGGCTCAGCCATGGTGCCGCCGACGAATCCCTTCTGGCCGGGGAATGCGGGAGTTGCGCCTTTACGCACTACCCAGTATTGTTCGCCACCGTGCTCTTCGCGCCAGGCGAAGTTGTGATGGTTGTGGACGCTCTCAACGATGGGAGCGCCGAGTATGGATGTGACCTTGTCGCAGACCCAGTCGCGGCCTGCGTAGGCGTATTCACCGGCCAAAGTCATGGTGCGGATGTACTGCTCGCCAAGATCCGTATCCGTGCCGATGACGCAGGGCTCGACTTCCATGCCGTCCTTAGCTCCTGCTGCTTTAAGGAACCAGGTTGCGATGCCGTGGCCGAAGCCCCGCGAGCCGAAGTGTACGCCGATCCAGACGCGGTCCTGCTCATCGGTAAAGAGATCGACGTAGTGGTTGCCGGAGCCAACGGTGCCGAGCTGGTTCTGCGCTTTCTGTCGCAGAGGCTGCGCGGATTCGAGGTCCCAGCCGGGGTGGTTGGGTTCGAAGATAGCGTGCTCGACCTTTTCGGCGTTCTTCCGGCCAACGCCGAAGCTGATCGTGGACCAGACATCATCCATGATCTTTGCGACGCGGGCGCGCAGTTCGGAGCCCGGCATATCGACACGCACTGCCTTGTTGCCGCAGGCGATATCGAAGCCGACGCCCGAGGGGCTGATGGCGTTCTTGTACGCGACGACTCCACCGATGGGAACGGCATAGCCGAGGTGTCCATCGGCCATGAGCGCGGCCCGGTCGGCAGTAGCGGCGCAGGTTTCGATCTGGCGCAGAGTCTTTGACTCGTGCGCTCCCCACACGGGGATGTTTCCGACCATTTTCATGTTAGTTCTCTCCTCTAGTCCGGATAAGTTCAGGATAACTTCAAAGCGCAGGTATCCCGCAGCCGTAAAAACACGACTTATGCGGCACCCGAAAATAAAACGCCCCAGCTGTGGGCTGGGGCGCGGTGGACTTAGACTCGCGATGCGATTCAGGTCCTCAAGATGCCCCAGTTGAGACGCGGCAGATCGAGCATAAAACGGCTGTTTATGCCGCTTTCGCTGCGATGGCTGCGTGGATTGAGATATTGGGGCTGCATGAGTTTCTCCTGAGTTTTTCTGGACTTGACTACTACAGCATAGATTAATGTATTTAGCAAGTCATAAGTGGAAATAAGTTATTGCGAGCTTCTATTTCAAGCGCAGGGATCAAGGCCGTGGATGTCAGAGATGCCAGGACGAAGCCGGATTCGATTCATGCAGCGCTCATGCATTGGAACACGCGCATTGGAACGCGCGCATTGCTGTGGATTCCCATCACTTGAAACCTATGAGATTGAGCAAGACCATAATGATCTTTGAATTGGGGACAAGCAAATGGTTGAAACGGTGAAGATCAGCGAAGGCGAAATCGATGTATTGGTAGACACCTTTTACGGGCGGGTGCAGCGAGATCCGGTGATTGGGCCGATCTTTAACGCACAGGTTGAGGACTGGCCGGCGCATCTGGCGCTGCTCAAGAATTTCTGGGCGACGGTGATTCTGGCGGCGGGAACGTTCCGGGGGAATCCGTTGGAGACGCATTTGAAGATGGAGCTGGAGCCGAAGCACTTTGAACGGTGGCTAGGGTTGTTTCGCGAGACTGCGATCGAGATACTGCCGCGCGAGAAGGCCGAGGTGTTTATTGAGAAGTCGCAGCGGATTGCGGAGACGTTTCAGCGGGTGATTGCGGCGAAGAAGACGGGACTGGGAATGGTGGCTGCGCGAAGCTAACGATGGCTGGGCGCATGGATTGTGATCCACGCGCCCGACGCCTGGTTGTGGCTACTTTGCAACGACGACGATCATGAAGGAGTCGGGCTTGGGGGTGCGGCGGCCGGTTGCGCCTGGGGCTTGCGGCTCGAACTCCATGGTGGGCAGGTAGATGGTGCTGGTAGAGGGATCGATGCCCATGGTCTTGGCTCCGATGCGGGTCTGCACAGACTGGACGACTTCGAATTTGCCGGGGGCGGTTTCGGCGGCGACGGTCATGGCGCCATCTCCGGTGCTGGCGAAGAGCTGTCCGTTGTGGAAGGCGTCGGCATCGACCCCCTGACCGATGGGCAGGCCGGCGAGAACTTTGCCGGTCTCGGTGCTTAGGACGATCATCTTCTGCGGATTGCGGCAGCCGAGGATGAGATGGTGCCTGTTGCGGTCGATGGCCATGCCGACGGGGTGGCCTCCAGGAGCGACGAGCCAGCGAGCGATGACTTTGCGGGCCTTGAGGTCGACGACGGCTACCTGATTTTTGTCTTCGAGATTGACGAAGGCCTTGCCTGCGCCATCGGTGGCAAGGAACTCGGGCGCGCCTCCGAGTGCGATGGGAGTGTCGATCTTACCGGTCTTAGGATCGATGTTGGGGTCGAGGGTGAGCAGGGCGTTGCTGTCACCGGCGGAAACGAGGATACGGTTGGTGAAGGCGTCATAGATGATGCCGTCGGCGTCCGGTACGGCCGCAATAGTGCCGAGAGTGGCGTTGGTTTTGAGATCGAAGACAACGATGGCTCCTTTGCCACCGCCGTCGGTGATGAATCCGCGGCCAAGCTTGGGAACGAGGGCTACACCATGCGAACGCTGCTGGCCGGGGATATCGGCGATGACTTTGCCGGATGCCGGGTCGATGACCTGAGTGTGGGTGGAGCGGGTGACGTATAGGTGATGGGAAACAGGATCGATGGTGATGTAATCCATGCCGCCGGGCCCGCCAATGGGCAGGGTTTTGACAACATGCCAGGTGGATTGAGCAGAGAGCAGAGTGTGACTGCAGAGAATGACAGCAGCGATCCAAAGGGGTTTTGCGAGGCGCATCGTGAGGCTCCTTCTTGAATGACAGCGTATTTACGGTAACGCAGTGAAGCTGAAGTGAGCCTTAAGTATGGTGGGAAAGGTTTGCTAGGGTGTGAATTGTCGAATCGGATGGGAAGTCGGTAGAAGGTGGTAGCCAGTTAGCCGAGCCGGATAGGCTTGTTTTGAAGCCGAGGCTGGAGTCCCGACTTTACCAATCAGTGTTTCGTTACCGAAAGCTTGTTGTCATAGACCGTGGCTCTTGAACCCATGCAGTGTGGGCAGACACGTCCTCGTTTCTTATCCAAGAAACCAGAGAAGACAAAGACCTTCCCGCATGACGGGCAAATGACGGCGGCATTGTTGCCGTAGATATCAAGCACGATGGTCGGGTCACCCGTCACAGCTGAACACCTCGAATCCGCGGCTTTTGATTCTCCAGAAGTTTATACCTGGACAGTTGATTGCATTAACCGCTCGATGCGGACGGGGAGTTCGCGGACGCGGACGCCGGTGGCGTGGTAGACGGCGGCGGTGATGGCGGGGGCTACGCCGGCGAGGCCGATTTCGCCGATGCCTCGTGCACCGTATTCGCCGAGGATGGGGTCGGGGTATTCGATGAAGTGGACCTCGATGCTGGGGGAGTCGGCGTGGGTGGGAACCATGTAGTCGGCGTAATTGGAGTTGAGGGGCTGGCCGGTTTTGGGGGTGTAGATGGTCTCTTCGAGCATGCCCATGCCGATGCCCATGACAACGGCACCGAGGATCTGGTTTTCAGCGGTCTTCTTGTTGATCATGCGGCCGCCGTCGATGACGGAGACGACGCGACTGACGCGGAGGCGGGCGATACCGGGATCCCACTCGACCTCGATGAACTGTGCGCCGAAGGAGTGGGTGGAGTATTTGCGGGCTTCGGGATTGGAGTTGAGCGCGCTGGTGCTGCCTTCGCCGTTTGCGGCGTCGATGTTGGCCATCTTGAGGAGTTGCTGGTAGGGTGTGCCGGTGGAGGCGGGCCGGTCCTCGAGGTGGACACGTGCCTCGTGGAAAGCGAGGCCGTCGGGCTTCTTGCCGTGGAAGGGTGAGTCTTTGGCTGTGGCTGCTGTGGCGAGGGCGACTTTGATGGCGTTGTCGGTAGCTTCGGCGATGGCGGGCAGGACGGTGGCGGTGCAGGTGCTGCCGCCGGAGGTGGGTCCGGGCGGGAGTGCACTGTCGCCAATGACGACGCGGACTTTATCGATGGGGATGCCGGTGCGGTCGCTGACGATCTGGGCAAATATGGTGTAGGTCCCTGTGCCAACATCCTGGGTACCGCAGGAGACGCGGGCTGTACCATCATTGAGCAACGCGACGGAGGCCTGGCATGGGCCGTGGCCTGCTCCCCAAGATGCTGCGGCAACGCCCCAGCCGAGGATTACATCTGGATCGCCGGGCTTGCACATGGAGCCGACTTTGGGGTTGCGCTTTGACCAGCCGAATTTTTCGGAGCCGAGCTGGAGGCACTCCTTGAGATGGCGTGAAGAGAATGGCTTGCCGTTGGACTCGTCGGTGAGGGTGTCGTTTTTGAGGCGGAATTCGACGGGGTCCATTTTGAGGGCGATGGCCAACTCATCCATTGCGGATTCGACGGCGAAAAGGCCGGGGACTGCACCCGGGCCACGCATGGGGGTGGGAGTGCCGACGTTGCGGCGGACAAGCGCGGAGGTTAGGAGCAGGTTGGGCACGGAGTAGATGAAGGGCGTGGCCTCGCCGCAATTTTCGTGGATGTCGTCACCTAGATTGGTGTGATTGCGGTAGTCATGACGGAGGCTGACGAGTTTGCCGTCAGGGGTGGCGGAGAACTGCATATGCTGCTGGGTGCGTGGGCGATGGCCGACGTTCTGGAACATCATTTGGCGATTGGTGGAGACTTTGACGGGGCGATTGAGCTGGCGGGCTGCTGCCGCGGCGAGTGCCGAATGGGGCCAGGGAAAGAGCTTGCCGCCGAATCCGGAGCCGAGGAAGCGGGTGATGACCTGGATGTTCTCGCGGGGAACGCCGAGGGTTTCGGCCATGACGTGCTGGTGATTCATCACGCCCTGTGTGGTTTCGTAGAGCGTGAATTTGGGGTTGTTCCAGACGGCAACGGTGGCGTGCATCTCCATGGGGTTGTGGGTTTCGGCGGGGGTGACGTAGGTCTGGTCAATCTTGACGGGTGCTGAGGCGAATGCGGAGATGGCGTCGCCGCGTTTGGATTCGGTGTGAAGAGGCAGTTCCTCTGTCGGCGAGTCGTCGAGGACTTTCGACACATTGAACGAGGACGGATCGTAGTCGACCTTGATGGCGTGGGCGGCGATCTGGGCCTGTTCGATAGTTTCGGCGACGACCATGGCGACGTACTGGCCCCAGTAACGGACGATGTCGTCTTCGAGGGGCGGGCGGGATTCGCTGGTGCGTCCGTCGTGGCCGCCGGGGGCCATGCGAAAGAGTGGGCCTACATTGTCATGCGTGATGACGAGCAGGACGCCGGGCATTTTTTCTGCTGCTGAGGTGTCGATGGAGCGGATCTTGCCGGCGGCTACGGTGCTGGTGACGGGGACGCCGTGGACAAGATGAGGGAAGTGATAGTCGGCGGCGTACATGGCCGTACCGGAGGTCTTGAGCGGGCCGTCAATGCGGGGAAGTTCAGAGCCGATGATGGCCGTGGGAGTATAAAGGGCGGCGTCGGGCATGGAGTGATCTCCTTGGGGAATATGGGCCGCGTGCTCTTACTGAAATTCACGATAAACCGATTGGGTGGAGCGGGAAAGAGAGCGAAAGGAGAAAGACGGCTGACATTTTGATGACGGAAACAAGACGTTTCGAGGCAGCTCGACGAGTGCTCCGAGGCGAAAACCGCATCCGGTATCAAACGGCTGTCTTGCAGGTTTGTCGTGCGCCCCAATCTGCTGCTGATTTTTATCCTTCGTAAGAATTTTGTGCGGATTCGGTACTCAAGTGCCCACTTCAGGCCGATTATTCTTGCTGATGATCTAAATCTCTTCTGAGAATGAACCATGGCTTTCCCCCGAGCCCGCGTAGTGCTGCCTCTGATTCAGTTCGCCGTTACGGGCGTCGTCATGTGGGCGCTTATGGTGTGGCTTGGCGGCCGGCAGCATCTGCTCTACGTCTGGCCAATCGGAGCCATCCAGATCGCTTTCCTTCTTCCCTGGTGGAGCGATCCTGTCTCCCGGTATCGCCAGGTGGCTGCCGCTGCCGCAGGACAGCTCAGCAGCCTACTTTTGCTCTCCGTGCCGATCTGGATTGCGCTGAGCTTCTCCGTCGCAGGAGCCGCGGAACTCTTTGTCATGGGTTACCTGTTATCCCCAGGCATCCAAAGCTTTGACCGGCTCAAGCACCGTTCCCAGGTTCTGCGCTTCGCTACCGCAGCGGTGGTCGTCCCAGCGATTGCGCTGATCCCTGTCGCCTTTCCTGTCGCGGCCTTTACTCATGTCACTGTCCGAATCGCATGGCTTACCGTCATGCCCTCGGACGCGCTCGGCTACGCCGTCGTCTTCCCCGCCCTCTTCTTTCTCCTTACCGGCGAATACCGCTCACCGAGCAAGCTGCTGCCGCATCTGCTTCGCGCCGCGCCGTCGATCCTGCTCTTTGTCGCCGCTTCTATCGCGATCTTTTTTCAAGACACCAATCCTTTCCTGTTCCTCATTTTTCCGCCACTCATTCTGCTAATTTTTGCGCTTGGCCTTGAAGGCGCGGTCTTTGCCCTGCCTATCGTTACCGTTGTTGCTTGTCTTGCTACTGCCCAAGGCCGCGGGCCTATCTGGCTCAAGTCCGGCACGGACATTCATCACAGCACGCTTGTGCTGCAGATCTTTCTCTGCGCCGTCTCCGCTGTTGCGCTCGCGGTTGGAGCCCTGCTGGACGAACGCCGCCGCGTGGGGCGCGCTGCGGAAGAGGCACAGTCCATCTATCGGACGCTTATCGCGAACGCTGAGGATATGATCATCCTCTCCACTCTTGACGGTCGCCGCCGTTACGTCTCGCCTGCTGTGCGCAAGCTCACCGGCTTTACGGAAGAAGAGTTCCTCGCCCTGCGCCATCTCGAGACCGTGCACCCCGCGGACCGTGACCTTGCTCGCACTGTGATCGCCAGCCTCGCCGCCGGCAAGCTCGACCATACCTTCCGCTATCGCATCCCGTGCAAGGACGGCTCGTGGCGATGGGTTGAGGGGTTTGTCCGTGGCTTTTACGAGCCCAACTCACAAACCGTCAGCGGATATGTCGCCACGGTTCGCGACATCTCCAGCCTTAAGGAGACAGAGGAAAACTGGATGGCGGAACGTGCTGTGCTGGCTCAGGAAAACCAGCACCTGGCTCATATCGCCAATCGCGACGAACTTACGGGTATCGCCAATCGCCGTGCATTCAAGCTGGTTCTGCAGCACGAGACGGCTCGTCAGACCCGTTCTGAAAAGCCTATCGCGCTGCTCATGATCGATGTCGACTGGTTTAAGAAATACAACGACCGCTATGGCCACCCTGCGGGTGACGAATGCCTGCAGCTTATTGCTCAGGCAATTGCCAGCACTGCAGGGCGCGCCTCGGATCATGTGGCTCGTCTCGGCGGCGAAGAGTTTGCCGCGCTATTGCCCGGCACGGATGCCAACGGTGCGCGACTTGTTGCCCGCAACATGATTGACGCCATTGCAGGGCTTAACATTGAGCACGAAGACAGTCCGTTTCGTCGCGTCACGGTTTCCATTGGCATCTCTTTATGGCCCTTGCGCTACACCTCTGAAACTGCATACCTGATTCAGCAGGCCGACCGCGCTCTTTACGAATGCAAAAGCCGCGGCCGGAACACCATCGTTCTATGGGAAGAGGAGCTTGCGGTCTCATCCGCGGAAGAAGACACTTACTGGGAAATCTGAGGGAGATTTCTCAGTAAGGTGAGAGGCCTAGTTGGCGTCTTTGACGCAGCGGAAGCCTATGGTGGCGCTGCGGTCGATGCTGGGGGCCATGAGCAGGTATTTGCCGTGCTGTGAGAGCTCGTAGGCCTGGGGAAAGTACCAGCGTGAACCTTGCGGCTGGTAGTGGCTGCCTCCGCGGAGGATGGCATAGCGGGTGTGCTCGTCGATGTATTCGTCGGTCCATTGCCAGACGTTGCCGGTCAGATCCATTACTCCGAAGGGGCTTGCCCCGTTGGGGTGGGTGTAGACCTCGCTGGGCGGGAGAGCGTCGCGTCCGCGATCGGGATTTGGTGTGGCTCCCATGGCGATGGGCGGGCAAGTAGGGCAGCCTTCTGCGGCGGTTGCTGTGGTGGCTTGCGTGGCTGGCTTTACGAGTGGTGGGGCAGGATTCTGGCGAGACTTGCGCTGCGAGCCTTTGATGGGCGCGGGAGTGGGTGCGGATTCAGGTGCGGCGGAGGGTGGCGGAGGTTGTGAGATGACCTGGGTTTGCACGGCGGGGGTGCTGGGGGTTGCGGGGCCTTCGTAGTTGCCCCACGGATAACGGCGGCCATCGGTGCCTTGCGCTGCGTATTGCCACTCCCACTCATGAGGAAGGCGCTTGCCGGCCCAGGAGGCGTAGGCGCGGGCGTCTTCGAGACTGACCCAGGTGACGGGCTTACCGGCCCATCCGTCGGGATAAGTGGTGGGTGCGCCGTTCTGCTGCTGCCAGTCTTTAAGGAAGTTATGATCGTCGACTGGACGGTAGTGAGTGGCGTCGAGGAAGCGCTTGAAGTCTGCGTTGGTGACGGGGTATTTGTCGATCCAGAAGGTATCGATGTGCATGCGGTGGTCGTGGAAGCGGCGCGGGCTGTCCTCCCAAGGATATTGCACGTCGACGCCGTCGTCGTTGGAGCCCTCGATCTCGATGCCGTTGACGCGGAAAGTGTAGTCAGCGGCGGGGATGAGGATCATGTTATCGGGAGATTTGCGGGTGGATGATGCTGGGGTGGTTTTTGCTATGTCGACCAGCTTCTGCGGGAGCGGTTCCCACTCGTGGGAGTATTCGCTGAGGGGTTTAGCGGACCACTGCTTTTCTTCGCTGATCAGCTTTTGAACCTCGGGGGATAACTCGGCGAGGGATTGCTTTGTTTCGAGGATTGCGCCGAAGCCGTGGGCTTCCATGTCGAAGTCGAGGGTGGCCTGGTTGTCTTCAATGCGGGGTTGAAGTTCGACGCCGTGCCAGAGGTCGTAGTAGTGAACGCCTTCTTCGCGAGGGAGTTGGATCTGGCGGCCTTCGATGTCGTAGGCGTTGCGGCTGACGATCGTCCAGAGGGTTTGGCCGTTGCCGGGCCATTTGCTGGCGAAGACGCCGAAGTTGAGGGTGGGCGCGTGCGGCTGCCAGTCGGGGCTGATGAGGAGTGCGGCGAAGGTGCGTTCGATGGCGGCGGTGCGGCGCAGGGCCTCGGCGTCGCGCGGGGTGATCTGGTTCCAGATGCCCCAGATGTTTTCCCAGCTTTCGAAGCCGACGCCATTGAAGAAGGCGAACTGGAGATTGTCGGTGTGGTCGCGTGCCCAGCGGTCGGAGATGTTGACCATATGACGCGGCTCAAGCCACTTGTAGCGGCTGACGGCGGGGACGAAGCCGTAGTTCCAGTAGCCCCAGGTCATGGTGTTGTAGTTGACCATTTCGTCGGCGGCGAGGCCGGTTTCCGGCTCAAGGGCGAGAGGATGGTCGCTCTTGGCGGAGTCGATGGCCAGGGTCATGGGGATGCCGTCGAGGGTGTCTCCGTTGACGCCGTCGGCGCCTACGGCTGCGAGTTCGTTGGCGAGAGTTTGCCACATGTGCGGATCGAGGTGCGTGCCCTGGTCCCAGACCATGACGGGAAAGAGGACTCGGACGCCGTGGCGGTGGAAGTCATCGACCATCTGTTTGACCGCTGCGGTACCGCCGGGGAGATCGGCGAAGAGATCGAATTGATTGCGGCTGTCGATGCCGATGTTGGGATAGGTGGGCCAGATGAGGACGCTATCGATGCCACCGTAGCGGGTGTCGAGATCGGCGAGGTATTTATCGACTGTGTATTTGTGCGCTACGGGATCGTAGAAGTAGCGATCGTGGATCATCATCTGAGGCTGAATGAAGCTGGACTGCGTCCACTTGAGCGCGGGATTGTCGTAGGCGGAGGGATCGTAGCCGACGCGCAAGCGGCGCTCGTCGCGCCAGTGTTCGATGTCATGCAGCCAGAAGGTCAGCTCGCCAGCAGAGCAGTTGCGCGGTTTGCCCTGATACCACTGCGGCAGGTTAGCGCAGGCGGGACCGGAGATCTGTTCACCCTGGGGGCTGTATTGCACATCCTGCGCCTGTGAAAGTGGAGCCATGGCAGCCACGCAGACTGTGGCTGCAAAAAGAGCAGTATGGTACTGGAAGAAAGGGATCACAAGAGCCTCGCCCTCATGTTAGTGGGACGAGGCTCGATGTGGGCAACGGTATTCGGTTTTAGTCGAGGAGATTGGCCGGATGCAGCAGGTCTTCAAAGCCGAGGCGGCGAATCATCTCGGCGCGGACGCGGTCCATGACTGCATTGACCACTTCGGAGCCGTCCTGCGCGGGATCGACGGTGATACGGAAGGGACGTTTGCCGAATGGCGTGTCGACAACTTTGACGATGGCATCGGCGACGGCCTGCACATCGGCATCGTCTGGAACGGTGGCGGCGAGGGCTTTAAGCAGCGGCTCTTCGAAGCCTGCGAAGGGGCCGGATTGATACTCGGCTGCGCGCGCTGCGTCGGCGGGTTTGCCGGCGTGGGCGAAGTGGTTGGTGCCTTTGGTGAATGCGCCTGGGATGACGATGGTTGTCTCGATGCCCCAGCGTGAAAGCTCGCGTGCGTAGCTGACGGCGAGTGCTTCCATGCCTGCCTTGGCGGCGAAGTAGGGCGCGAGGTAAGGCGGCACTCCGCCGGCGGTGCTGCTGCCGATCCAGACGACGAGGCCGCGCTTCTGCTTGCGTAGTTGCGGCAGCGCAGCGCGATTGACGCGCTGGGCGCTGAGTACATTCACGTCATACAGTTCGGCTAGCTGTTCGGGCGTGAAGGCTTCGGTGGGACCGAAGACCATGTGGCCTGCGTTGTGGATGACGACATCGAGGCGGCCTGCTTCGGCGATGATCTGCGCGATGGCTGCGTTGGCTGATGCCTGCGATGCGACATCGAGCTCGACGGTATGCAGGTCAACGTTGTTGTCTGTTGCGAATTGCTTTGCTGCTGCTACCTGCGGAGCGTTGCGACCTGCGGTATCGCGCATGCTGGCGTAGACGGTGTGTCCGGCTTTGGCGAGTGAGCGTGCTGCAAGTGCTCCGAATCCGCTCGATGCCCCGGTGATGACGATTACGTATTTCATGACGGTCTCCTGTTTCTTTCACTCGTAGGTCTTTGTTTGCGGATTGCGAATTAGGACATCCCGCCGTTGGCGCGCAGAATCTGTCCGTTGATCCATGCACCGTCTGGGCCAGCGAGGAAGGAGACGACGTTGGCGATATCTTCTACTTGTCCGAGGCGTTCGAGGGGGTTGAGCTTGCTCAGGTGGTCGATCTGCTCGGGTGTCTTGCCGGTGAGGAAGAGCTCAGTTGCGACGGGTCCAGGAGCTACGGCGTTGACGGTAACTTTGCGGCCGCGCATTTCGTTGGCGAGCACGCGCACGAGGCCTTCGACGCCTGCCTTGGAGGCGATGTAAGCGCCGTAGCTGGGCAGATTGAGGCCAAGAACGCTGGAGGAGAAGCCGATAATGCGTCCGCCCTCGGCGATGCGCTTGGCTGCTTCGGAGAAGACGATGAAGTTACCACGCAGGTTGGTGGCGATGACGCGGTCGAAGCTGGCGATGTCACCTTTGGCAATGGGTGAGTTTTCCATGATGCCGGCGTTGTTCACGACGACATCGACGTGGCCGTAGGTGGCGATGGTTTTGTCGAAGAGCTGCGCGACCTGCTCAGGGTTGGCGATATCGGCTTGCAGCGCGACTGCTTCACCGTCTGCGTGGCGAATCTCATCGACGACTTCCTGCGCGGCTTTGCTGTTGCCTGCGTAGTTGATGACGACTGCAAATCCATCGGCGGCGAGGCGCTTTGCGATAGCGCGGCCGATGCCGCGGGATGCTCCGGTAACGATTGCTGTCTTTGCCATGATTCTTATCCTCCGGGCTTCGATTTATCTGTGCATCGAAGCCGCTTATGAAAAGAGCATGCGCTCGTGCAGGTCATAAATCCAATGCATAGTGATAATATGTGTTATGCGTTTAACGCAATTGCGTCAGGCTGATCTGAATCTGCTGGTGGTGTTTGCTGTGCTCGCGGAAGAGCGGCATGTTTCGCGGGCAGCGGAGCGGTTGCTGCTGAGCCAGCCTGCGGTGAGCCGGGCACTGCAGCGGCTGCGAGAGATGTTTCACGACGATCTGTTTGTGCGCGGGGCTGCGGGATATGAGTTAACGCCGCAGGGGCAGCGGTTGCTGGGCGAACTGGAGGTGATGCTGCCTAAGTTGGACCGGTTGTTGAGCGGGCGCGGGTTCGATCCAGAGACAGAGCCTGCGACGTTTCGTATTGCGGCTACGGATAGCGCGACAGCGATACTGGCGCCAATTCTGTGCCGCGATGTGCTACCGAAAGCGCCGAAGGTTCGTGTTGATTTTGTGCCGTGGCATCCGACGATCTACGAGCAGCTTGTGCATGGCAGCCTGGATTTGATTCTCAGCGCGAGCAGTGTGGAAGCACCGCCGCCAATTCAAAGCCAGAGTCTTTATGACGAGCAGTTTGTGTGCGCGGTGGATGCGAAGCATCCTGTGAAGCGGGCGCTAACGATGAAGCAGTATATGGATGCGCAGCATATCAGCGTGAGTCTCTTTGGAGGCATGCAGGTTGCGCCGGACAAGCCTCTGGCTGCGATGGGATACAAGCGCAAGATTGCGATGCATGTTCCGTATCACGAGGCGGCGGTGCGTTGCGTGGAGGGTACGCGATATATCGCAACGGTGCCGCGCTGGTTCGCGGAGACAGCAGCGCCAAATCCAGCGATTCGCTTGTTGAAGCCTCCGGTGGAGATAGCGGGGTTTCGTTATGTGATGAACTGGCATCCGCGAGTAACTACGGATGCTGCGCATGGGTGGCTGCGCGCCACGATGCGGGAGTTAGGCGCGAAGCTGTCGCGCTGATCAGGCTGGCGCGTTACGCTGCAATGGTATCTTTGCGGAACGCGAAACGGAGGGACAAAGAGCATGATCGTTACGTTTGGCGATTCGGTGACATGGGGGCAGGGACTGCTGGATGTGCATAAGTTTGACCGGATTGTAGCGGGGCCAGAGGGGTTGCTGTTGCGTCCGGCGCATTCGGGGGCTTTGCTGGGCGCGGAGACGGATAACTCGACGCAGTTGGTGTATCCGGAGATACCGGTGGGATATCCATCGGTGTGGCAGCAGGTGCTTGAATTTGAGCCGTGGACGGATGTGGATTGGGCGATTGTGAATGGCGGGATCAACGATGTTTCCGTGACGCGGATTATCAATCCATGGGTTGCGACGGATGTAATTACGCAGCTGACGCAGCAATATTGCGGCAAGGTGATGGGGGAGTTATTGCCTGTACTGGCGGGGAAGCTGATGAAGCCGGGAGCGAAGGTTGCAGTGATGGGGTATTTCCCGATCGTAAGTCCGCTAACGAAGTTCGATAACGAGAGGCAGCCGAAGATGCTGCTGGAGATGCATGGAGTGCCGACAACCTCGTCAGTGACTGGAGCGAGCGCGAATGCGGAGCAGCTGATACCCGCGATTGTTGCGAATTCGATGGCGTTCTGGCAGACCTCGACGGCGTGCCTGAAGGATGCGGTTGCGAAGACGAATGCAACGCTGGGGCGCGAGGTATGCGTGTTTGTGGAGTCGCCGTTGAAGGAGGAGAACGCGTTGTGGGCTCCGCAGGGACAGCTATGGCAACTGACGTGGGATCTGAATGCGGAAGATGAGGTGAAGTCTATTCGGGATGCGAAATGCAGCGATCTGTATGGAGATGTGGTGGACGCGTTTCCGTGGATCATCTGCGACCGGGCTTCCGTGGGACATCCGAATGTGGAGGGCACGGCGCGGATTGCGCAGTCGCTGAAGGCTGCGATGGGGACCGGGACTATCTGACCGATGTTTTGCGATTGGCAAATCAGCGATTTTTGGGTTTGCTCGGTTTGGACTTGCGGGATTCTGGGATGCGGCCGATGCGCGCGTCGTGTCTACGGATGAGATCGCAGGCGTGGAGGGATTCGGTTTCGAAGTCTGGACCATCGGCTGGGATGAGCAGCCAGTGACTGATTTTGTCGCCGAGCAGGACAATGCGCCGGAGCGAGGGGAATTCTTTGCGGAGGCTGGGGTCTGCGGGATCGGTGGACTCGGACAGGACGAGCCAGAGACCATTGTCTTCGGTAGCTTTGGCGCTGTCGCGCAGCATGCAGACGATCTTGTCGCCAATGTAGACGGCGTATCCGGAGAACATGGGGCGGATCTCTGGATCGAGAGGCGCGAGAGCTTCGGTGAGGAATGGGTAGGGTGGGGATTTGCGTTTTTTCGTGGCGGTGGGCTTGCGAGGCATGGCGACAGGATAGCGCGGAGTGGGCGGCTGGGGCGTGTTTGTGGGCGGGGTTGCCCACTTTTCACGAAGAACGCGGAATGAGTAGGAGCCTGGGAGCTCTAGTTCTCGATTTTTCATTTATCAGGCTTGGTCATTTAACGATTGAAATAGTTACTTTCGGAACTTTGTTTTGGTGTGCTATAAGCAGTGGCTATGCTCCTACAACATAGCGTTTCCCCCTCTTCGTGGACTTCCATGGCAGATCCACTTTCGAAATGGGCCACTACTCTGGGATTGATTGCAGCGGGTATATGGACCCTGACGGTGTACCGGATATCGCGTAAACATCAGATTGCTGCCGATAAGTTAGCGGCGCAACAGAAATTTCTCGATACGAGGCTCCAAATTTACATTGAGGCTGCTGATTGCGCGGCAACGATCGCTGTAAGCACCGACAAAGAAGCGGTGCAGAAAGCGGCGGAGAGATTCTGGATACTTTATTGGGGGCGAATGGCGGTGGTGGAAGACGACAGGGTTGAAGATGCCATGGTGCAATTTTCCAAGGTTTTGGAGAATCCGCATCGCTCTGACGACCTGAGCGGGTCCGCTCTCGATTTAGCCCACGCGTGCAGGGATTCTATTGGCGATAGCTGGGAAGTAGAAGTTGCTACGAGTGGTAGCAGATCATCGGAAACTGTGAAAGCAGAAATCAAGAATTAGCGAAGCTATTATCAGGCGGTAACGACGGAGTCCTCGATCTTGCGCGGGGTCCATGACTGAGCGGCGTGGACAAAGGCGTGAAAGAGGTTGCGGCTGAGCGTGGACTGGTTATAAGTGCGCTCGGGATGCCATTGAACGGCGACAACCCAGTGATGCGGTGAGGCGAGTTCTACGGCTTCTATGACGTTGTCTGCCGGGCTGATGGCGGAGACGATGAGATTGTCGCCCGGGGTGCGGATGGCCTGGTGATGGCTGGAGTTGACGTAGAGGTGGGCGGGGTCTTCGCGAAGAGGCTCGGTATTCGGGTCGTGATGATGTGGTGCCCGGAAGGCCGTGGGGTGGTGGCTGGAGCCGTTTGCTAACGGAGCGCCCGGAATCAAGGCCGATAGACATGTGTTGACGGTGACGGCGATGGGATGGGCTTCCAGGACTGTGCGGCCGGGAGCGTGATTGACGATGGTGCCGACTTCGGTGGGGATGTCCTGAATGAGCGTGCCGCCGCACCATGTATTGAGAGATTGCAGACCCTGGCAGATGGCGAAGATGGGCTTGTGAAGATTGAAGGCATCTTGCAGAAGCAGTTCGTCTACGGCGGTGCGCGGTGCATCGGGTGGTGCCGTGTGGGGCTGGCGTGCGGCTGCGTATTTTTCCGGGTCGATGTCGGCTGGACTGCCTGGCAGCAGGATGCCCTGGACGGTTGAAAGGATGCGGGCCACGCGCTGAGGTGACTCATGGAGCGGAATAGGGATGGGGGTGGCTCCTGCGGAATGCAGCGCATGGAGGTATTGCGGCAGGGCGCGCTGGTTGTAGGCGGTGTCGAAGGAGGTAGGCTCGGGAATGGCGATGTGCACGGACTGCGTTGGCATGAAATCTGACATGGCGGACTGTGCAAATTGTAACGCCGGGCGCGGACGCGGGTGAGAGGGCATGCATCCTATTGCGGGAATGAGTTGCCCGGCTTGCAGGAGAAGGCTTCCCGGGCAATTGGCTGTCCGGGTGGCATGCCTGGGCGAGCGAGGTACAGATCATGACAGATGCAAAGAAATGTGCGAATCCGGCGTGTAGCTGTGTACCGGAGAAAAACGAAAAGTACTGTAGCGCGCATTGCGAGGGAATGGGCAAACAGACTGAGGTAGTGTGCAAGTGTGGACATGCGCACTGCGCAGGGGAAGCAACGGCAAAGATGTAGCGGCGAAGACTGCAGCAGGAGAGATGGTCGATCGTGCAGTAACCAATTGGGGGAGCTGAACCGGACGGGACAGGCACCTGCTCCGGTTCAGCTCATTTTTACAACGTTGCGCTGGCGAAAAATCCAAGAGAAATAAAAGAGCCGCTTGCCGCAGAAGATTAGCTCTTCCGAAGACAAGCGGCTTAGCCGTTCTCAGCTGTCGTCACCCGTGAACCCAATCCACACCACCGGGCACAGGGCTCCTCTTCCCTATACCTGGCTTTCCACGTCGACGTACGTACATCCTGCGAACAGACCGCTGTCCCGGATGACATAAGGCCGACCTGCGGGGAAAACAGATCTCGAGCTCAAACTGCCAATTCTTCACCGCGGAGGTTCCAGTGAAGCTCACCCTGATCCTAATTATGGTGAGGAATCCGGCAAGGTCTTTCGGGTAGCGTGGCTCGTTTGATACGTAGGTCCAGGCTGTTTGGACAACAGTGATTGGCTGGAAGTTTCGTTGTATCTCCGCAAAAATCATAGGCCGGGAGCTCTTTCTATGGATTTCGGCAGGTTTGGCGGTAAGATCGTGGACACATACTTCAACGGCCCCGTATCATACCGTTTCGAGACCCATACAAGGCGTGGAAACCTCACCAAAAACGACGCAGGAGACCTCTCCGACTGCTTCCCGCACAGTGCTGGAGCCGTGGGCACCTGTATCGGCGACCGACAAAGAGGCGGTGCGGGCACAACTTGAACTGCTGCTGACTCACCCACTTTTTTTCCAGAGCAAACGCTACCCGGCATTGCTGCGCTTTGTGGTGGAGCAGACGCTGGAAGGGAATGCGGATCAGATAAAGGAGCGGTTGATCGGGATCGAGGTTTTCGGACGGCCGCCTGAGTACGACGCGAACGCCGATCCGGTGGTGAGGGTTACGGCGGGTGAGACCCGAAAACGACTCGCCCAATACTATTACGATCCCTCGCATGCCGACGAGCTGCGGATCGAGCTGCCTGTTGGCTCCTATGTTCCCGTGTTTCAGCGCGTGGTTGAGCCGGTGGTACAGACGGCTCCGGCTCAGCCATTTGAGGCGTGGGAGACGCTGCCGGCGCCGGCACAATCGGCAGCAGTGGATCCGATTCAGCCTCGATACACGGTTTCGGCACATCCTATTTCGGCGCATCCGGCGGGGCACCCGTTTCTGACGGTTTTACTGGTGGTGATCACGCTGGTGCTGGGGCTGGTGACTGGCTACTGGTTCCGGCAGTACCGCCAGGCTCATACGCCGCCTCCGCAATCACCGACGCAGATCGTGGACGATTTCTGGAGGCCGCTAACGGCGGGGCCGGCGACGGTGACGATCTGCCTGGGCGAACCGGCGCGCGATTCGAGCCAGGATACGGACCCGGCGCAGGTGATCCAGCATCCGAAGCTGACGGAGCCTTTGTACTTTCGGCTGCGGCAGTCAGGATTATTTGCTCTGGCCGATGTGACGACATTGAGCCGTATTGTGCCGGTGCTGGAACGGGAGCACAAGGCTTTCCGGGTTTCAGCAGCCTCGGAGGCGAGTTTTGCCCAGTTACGCGAGGGGCCGGCGGTGTTTATCGGCGCCTTTGACAATCTATGGACGATGCGACTGACGCGGGATCTGCGGTTTGGGTTTGACTCCGTGGATGGCAACGCGCTGATTGTCGACCGGAAGAGCAAGGCAAAAACGAGCTGGACGTTTGCGTGGACGATTCCGTATGAGAAACTGGCGGCGGACTATGCCATAGTCGCCCGCTATCGTGACACCCTTACGGGACAACCGGTGGTGATTGCGTCGGGAATTTCAGAAGAAGGAACAGAAGCGGCGGGTGAACTGATTTCGAATCCTGCCGATCTGGAAGCACTGCTGCACAATGCGCCGCCGGACTGGCGCAACAAGAATATTGAAGCAGTCATCGAGACGCAGGTTATCGACGGCCACGCGGGGCCGCCGCAGCTTCGCGCTGTGGAGATCTGGTAGCTAATCAGGAAGTTTTTGTTTATTGCCGGGAAAATCGGCGCCCCGGTTTTTGTCTTGGGACAAGACTGAATCCTATGAATGGGCTCGCTGTGGGAGCGGGAAGGTTATCTTCCACAGCACATACAGGACGGCAAATAGGATGCGGTAGCTCAGGATTTAATCCTGTTTCGGAATTACTGTGCATGCTTATAAAACGAGAGCAGTTCCATTTCTCTTAATCAACGACCCACTTAGCGATCAAGGATTAGCGATTCAGGGTTTTGCTCCGCAATAATTCCGAAAAATACTTTATGCGTCCTTTTTTATCCCTTAGCCTTTTGTGCGGCCCAGCGGCGGCGTTGTGCATCTGCTATTGCCTTACGAGCTTCAGGGCTAAGTACGCGCTTCCCTTTGCCTTTTCCGCTTGCCGAACTACGAGTTTTTCTTGTTACGGTTCCGTTTGTGGTGTTAATTTTTCCTTCAACCTTGCCGGTCGAAGACAGGAGATTACGCACCTGGTAGAGCCGCGCGATCTCCGCATCCAATTGAGCAATAATAGTTTCTATAGCCATAGCGAGAGCATATCCCATTTCTGTGGGTAAGTCGATCTGCAGTATGCGAAAATGCGCCTCTCGTTCACTTTTGCACATCTGAGGAATCGGCTTCACGAACTAAGTCAAGCGTTGAACTCATCTCATAAACACCACGATGCAAAGAGGACTCGTATGAAACCCGCAATCAAAGCGGGTTTCAGGAAACAGCCCGGAACCGGAACGACATATATGAGATGAGTTCTAAGCAACGGTTCCAGCGGTGTGTTGAATACTACTGCGTGGGTCACTCCTTGTTGTGCTTTGCTGCGCACGACGGCCTTGATCTTTCTCGCGGACGGAAATCAGTTGACGGCCAGTGTTACAGTGAGGCTCTTCGTTACTCCGTTTGCATTTGCGGAGATTGTGACGGTATAACTTCCTGGAGGCGTGCCTCCACCGGTCTTTTGCTGTCCGGATGAGCCACTGCCGCTGGACGCGGCGCAACCGGCTATGGCGATGGCTGCACCGAAAACCAGGGTAATCACGAGAAGGCTACTTATCTTCTTTCGCCAGCGCAGGGTGAACGGAATGCAGCAAATTCCGCAAGCCAAAACGATCAGATTATGTGACGGAAATGTTGGCCCGCTGCGAGGGGGATTCCTATCAGCGGCGATCGACGGTGCGCCCGTGCCTATCTGTAACAGGACCTGACCGGTCACGTTTGATTGCTGCACCGGTAACTGAACAGGATTGAAGACGCAGATAGCGTTGGCAGGCAGGTTGTCGCACTCAAAGCTGAAGTTAGTACCGGAGTTCGCTGCGCTGCCATATGAGGTGAGGGATAGCGTATAGTTCGCGGATTGGCCCTGAACCACCGTGGCGGAGTTGTCGCCGTTAACGGTGAACTGGAAGCTGTAACCGATGCCGGCGAGTTGCAATTGAACCGGAGCGACGCCATTTGTTCCCTGAAGGGTTAGTATGCCGGTAAGCGGGCCGTAAGTGGCGGGCGAGAAATTTATGTTAACAGTGCAACTTACACCAGGGGCAATTGTGCTGCCACAGTTATTGGAGCCGAGGCCGAAACCGTTTTGCTGGGCATTGGCATCGAGGGTTAGGGATAGGCCGGTAACTGCGCTGACGGCGCTGGGGTTGGTGACGGTAACGGTTTGCTGCGGGGAGGATGATCCAACGCCTGTGGTGCCGAACTGTATGGTGTTGGCCGGTGACGTAACGATGGATGGAGGAACGGAGCCGTTACCGGTGAGGGCCGCGGTGGCGGATGCGCCGGTGAGATGGGAGGCTGCGGAGATAGCTCCGGTCGTGGTTCCTGAGCTGGCCGGCGAGAGCTGAATGGCCGCGATGCAGGATGCTCCTGCCGACAATGCGGCAGTGCAAGTAGTTTGCGCCGCATTCAGAACAAAGCCGGTGGTCAGGGTGAGCTGGAGATCGGAGATGCCGGACTGGCCAGAGTTAGTGAGATTGAGTTGTTGCGCGGCACTGGACTGGCCGATCTGAGTTGTGGGAAAGCTTAACTGGGTAGGAGCGAAGTTAAGCACTGGAGGAGTGAGCCCGGCACCGGAGAGGGTTGTGGTCACACTGGCGACGCCTGAAGTGGTGGACGCTGCGGTGAGGAATGCCTGGCGACCTCCGGCGAGGGTCGGTGTGAAGGTGATGGAGACGGCGCAACTTGCACCCGCGGCGAGAGTGGCCGTACATGTATTGGCTCCGAGGACGAAGTCCTGCGATTCGGAACCGGTAAGGGAGATGGCGAGGCCGCCGAGGGATTGTCCGCCGCTGTTCGTTACCGTGACGGTCTGTGAGGGACTGGTGACGCCGAGTTCTACGCTCGGGAAATTGACTGGCGAGGGTGTGAGCGCAAGAGAAGCAGGGGCGAGACCAGTACCGCTTGCTTGAATGGCAACGGAAGGAACTCCGACCGATGAGGAAGACAGGGTGACGACGCCGGTCAGGACGCCTGCGGTTTTTGGAGAGAAAGTGACGGTGATCGCGCAGCTCGCGCCTGCGGCCAGGGTGGAACCGCAGCTTCCGGAACCGGTGGTGAAGGGACCAGTTGCTGTTGCTGTGAGGCCTTGCAGAGCAGCAGTGCCGGGATTGCTTACGGTGATGGTTTGCGGAGAACTGCTGCTGCCGACCGGGATGGTGCTGAATGTCAGATGGGATGGGGTCACGGCGAGCTGCGCGGCGGGAAGTCCGGTGCCGGTGAGACCGATGACGGTGGGGGTGAAGCCGGTTGCCGCGGAGTTGACAGTGATGGAGCCGATGCGGGTGCCGGCTTGAGAGGGAGCAAAGCTGACACTCAGGGTGCATGCAGCGGAGGGTGCGAGGACAGTGCCGCAGGTGTTGGAAAGCAGGCTGTAGTCGCCGATGACGGAGAACTGAAGTCCGGAAAGCGTGATTGCTCCGGTGTTCTGAAGAGAGACGGTCTGTGCGGCAGCGCTTCCACCGACGGTAACGGAGCCGAAGCCGAGGACTGCAGGGGTGGCGAAGATGGAGCCTGCGGGGATGCCGGTTCCGCTCATGGGGACAACGGCGGGAGTGGTGCCTGCGGAGGTTGAGGTGAGGGTCAGGGTGGAAGTTTCATTGCCGGTGGTGGAGGGTTTGAAGACCACTCCGGTGGTGCAGGTGGCTCCTGCGGCGAGCGTGGCGGAACAGCCGTCGGCGGTGAGAGAAAAGTCGCCGGCCATGCTGAGCTGGATTCCGGCGAGGGTGGCACCGCCGGAGTTAGTGATGGTGAGGGTCTGGGATGCGGAAATGGTTCCGGTTTGCACGCTGCCGAAGGTCAATTGCGAGGGTTGGACGGAGAATCCGCCGACTGCCTGGCCTGTTCCATCGAGCGCTACGACCAGAGGGGCTACGCCCTGGTTGGCGGCGGCTACGGTGAGAGTGCCGGGTTGGTCGCCGCTGGCGGTTGGGGAAAAGACGAGCGCTACGTTGCAGGAAGCCTGTCCGCCCAGCGTGCTGCCGCAGGCGGTGGGGCTGGCGTTGAGGCTGTATGGGCCTGTGAGGGCGAAGGTGAGCCCGTTTGCCGCCTGACGGCCAACGTTGCTTATGGTGAGCGTGAGAGGCAGGCTGGCGGAGCCAACCGTGGCCTGGCCGAACTCGAGCTGCGAGACATTGGACTGGAGCGAGATGGGCGGTGAGCCTGTTCCGGTAATAGTGACAGTCGCGGAGGACGGATTGGCCTGCGGATTCGAGACGACAAGAGTTATGCTCTCGGTGCCGATTGCCGAGGGAGAGAAGATGACTTGCTCATAGCAGAGGCCGCCGGGGCTGAGGTTGGCGGTGCAGGCCGTTACATCGGAGGGAGCACTCAACGCGAAGTCGGTCGGCAATGCACCGCTGGGACCGGTGAATCCTGTGAGGGCAAAGGTGGGCGCAGTCATGGCGATCTGGCCCAGGTTTTGGACTGTTATCGAGTAGGCGTTGCTCGAAAATCCCACGTCTACGATGCCCACATTGATGGATGCGGGTTGTACGCCGAGGATCGGGGGCGTGAGGCCGGTTCCGCTGAGAGCGAGGGTCGCAGGGGCCACATTCGGGCTGGCGCTGGTAACGGTGAGGGTCGCGGTAACGGAGCCCGCTATGACGGGGGTGAAGACCACCTGCACTGTGCAGTACTGGCTGACGGCAACGGAGGCGGTGCAGTTATTTGCCGCAATGGAGAATGCAGCCGCGCCTGATCCGGAGATCGATACGCTGGGCTGAGCTAGCGAAGATCCACCACGGTCATAGATATTGAGAGACTTTGCCGCAGTTGCAACACCAATCTCCTGACTGCCGTAGGCAAATGAAGTGGTGGACAAAGAGATCAGGGGAGGAGACAGTCCCCAACCACTCAGTTTTACGGACTGGGATTTGAGGGCATCGCCGATGTAGAGCGTTCCAGACTCTGTGCCGGTTACGCTCGGCGTGAGCGTGACAGAGATGGTGCAGGAAGAGTTAGCTGCGAGCTGGGTGCCGCAACTGCTGATCGCCTGGAAATCGGAGCTGCCCTGGTTGTTGGTGACGGAGGTGCTGATGCTGGTGAGTGGGATTCCTCCGCTGTTGGTGAGGGTGACGGTGAGCGGAGCGGATGGCTGGCCTTCGACGGTGTTGGGAAAGCTGAGTGTGGTGGCGGAGAAGGTATCGCCGGTTTGGGGGTTGACAGTGAGTGATCCGCGGAAGATGGGGCAGCCGAGGACGCTGGCGCCGGTGGGGCAGACGGCTATGGTGAGATTGGTTCCGGGCTGATTGGCGAAACGCGTCCAGTGAATGCCGTCGGAAGATTGATAGTAGCCGTGATAGCGGACGGCAGCGAAGAAGAGCTGGCGGATGGGGTTCCAGACGACTGATGTCGCGGCGTTGCCGTCGGGAAGGATGAAGGCGTCTTCAGGACCTTGCACATCCTGGCCGTCGAGGTCGGTGATCTGGGCGAGATGCCAGGTGGCTCCAGCGTCGCTGGAGTAGTAGAGGCCTTCGTAGCTTTGCCCCTGCATGGTGGCGTTGGTGATGGCCCCTTCGAAGGCCTGGCTGATGGCGGCTACGACAAGCTGGGTGTTGGTGGTACTCCAGGCAAAACCGGCGAAGCCCTCGCCGGTGAAGGCATAGTCCTGAGTGCTGAGGCCGGTTTCAAGATCGTCGGTCTGGGTGATAAGGGACCAGGTTTTGCCGTTATCGGTGGAACGGAGCAAGCCTGCGCCGTAGTAGGAGTCGAGCGCGTCGTTGGGGTCGCCGAGTCCGGCAAGGATGATGCCCGTGCCGCCAGGCTGGACTGTGGCAGCGCCGATGCTCGCGCCTGCGTCGGACGAGCCGGAGAGCCCGGCTATGCCGTCGGTGAGTGGGGTGAACTGTACGCTCGACGCGGTGGATGCGGCGGCGTTCTGGCTCTTCCAGACACCGCCGCCGGTGGTGCCGGCGTAGATGGTGTTTCCGGAGCTATCTGAGGGATCGACGGCGATGGAGGAGATGCGTCCGGTGACGAGGCCGGATGTGATGGAGCTGACGGCGAGCGGACCGACGGGGGTCCAGGTGGAGTTTGTTGAGGCCATTGGGAGCAGACTGCGCGAGGCTGTTGCGGCCTGATGTGTGGCTGCTAACGCGCGCTGGCGAAGCTGTTTTGCTCCGCCTCGGTGGGCGAGGAAACGCTGCGCTGCGCGGACCTGGGGCGGCTGGGCCGATGTTTGGGTTTGTGGGGGTTCAGCAATTGCAATTGCTGCCTGGCAGGCGAGGCACAGCGCCACCCATCGACTTATCCATTCCAATCTGCGCACAGAGTGCTCCAATCTGCGTACGGCTGCGCACGGGCGGCGAGGCCCGATGGCATCTTCAACAGAGATCTGGAAGCAATCCGGAGGGAAAGAGAGACAGGGGTGTGCTCAGATGTTTCTAAGATTCTTTTAAGTCGATGGGCCCATTATAGGACGAGCGACTGTTCCTCATTTGGATTGCTTTGGAGTACAGATATGCGATTCACGATTCGCCGGGCGGAGATAGCTGATGCCGCCTCGATTGCGCGGGTGCATGTGGCAAGCTGGCGCAGCACTTACGGCGGCATTGTGCCGCAGGCGTATCTTGATTCGCTTGAGGAAACTGTCTTCGCTTCCCGATGGCAGCAATGGCTTGGTGAACAGAAAGTCACGACTCTGGTAGCTGGAGACGATGTGGCGGTCTTTGGCTTTATCAGCGGCGGCCTGAATCGCGAACCGGACCCGAGCGATGTCTACGATGGGGAGCTATACGCGGTCTATCTGCTGGAAGAGTATCAGCGCAGTGGAATTGGCAGAGCGATGGTGCAGGCGCTGGCGGCTATTCTGCGGGATGAGGGGCGAAAGGGCATGATGGTGTGGCTGCTGGAGGCGAATTCCGCGGCGGGGTTTTACCGGCGGCTTGGGGCTGTGGATGTTGCTTCGCGAGAGATTGAGATTGGCGGTGCAAGGCTGGCTGAGATTGCGTTGGGATGGCTGGATCTCAGGGCGTTGCTGTAGCGGGTGGAGCGGGGCTGTTCTTTACTGGCCGCAGATTCATATGGTTTTGCGCTTGAGGCAAATACACTAGAGGCTATGCCGATTTGGAAAGTGATTCTTCTGGCCATTGTGCAAGGCCTAGCCGAACTTTTACCGGTTTCAAGCTCAGCGCATGTGATTGTTGCTGAGAAGCTGATGGGACTTGATCCGTCTGCGCCGCAGATGACGCTGCTGCTGGTGATGCTGCATACGGGAACGATGTTTGCTGTGATCGTCTATTTCTGGCGGACGTGGAAGGAGGCATACTTCTCGTCTAGCCAGAACTTCAATCGTTTTGCTGGCCTAGTGATCTGGGCGACGATTCTTACCGGTATTGTGGGCGAGGCGCTGAAGAAGCTGATTGAGAAGACCCTGTTTGCCCATCAGCCCAAGGCGGAGATCGAGAACCTTTTCAGCAGGCTTGATCTGATTGCGCCGGCACTGGCGGCGGCTGGCTTGCTGATTCTCATTTCGGGGCTGATGGAGCGGCGGCAGCTTGCGAACCGGATTCCATCGTATGCCGCGTTCAAGCCGGAGAGTGAAGGCACGGTGAATCTGGCGCAAACCTCCTGGATGGGGATTGTGCAGGGGCTGGCGCTGCCCTTCCGCGGATTTTCGCGGTCGGGATCGACGATCTCCACGGCAATGCTGGCGGGCGCGAAGAAGGCGCCTGCGGAGCGCTTCAGCTTTGCGATGGCGGTGGTGCTGACTCCGGTGGTGGTGGGCATGGAGCTGTTGCGGCTGGAAAAGGCGCACACGGTGGCGATCAGCGCCGGTTCGCCTGCGGGGTCGATGATGGATCTGCATGGTTCGCTGTTGGCGAGCCTGCTGGGGATGGTGTTTTCGTTCCTTGCGGGACTGGTGGCGCTGCGCTGGCTCTCAAGCTGGCTGGAGAATGGGCGGTGGTATCTGTTCGGGATCTATTGCCTGGTGGCGTCGGCTGGCGTCTTTGCGCTGTACCTGCACGGATTCTGAGCGCTCACGCAGAGCAAAGCGTGGGATCGTGCCAGATGGTTTCAAAGCCATCCTGGCCGCTTTGCTCGACAATGTGTTCTACGATTCGTTCGACGGGACGTAGGCCGCGCACTGAGTTGCAGATGTAAATTGTGCTGGCTTGCATCAGATCGTGGATGGTCAGTACACGCTCGGTGAGTTGACCTTGTTGCAACAGGTGCTGGCGATACACTCCCGGCAGAACTCCGCTGGCTAACGGCGGTGTAAGCCAGAGTGAATCAACCACCGCGATGATGTTGTGGATTGCGCCCTCAGTGATCTCGTTACGCGTGTTGCGGAAGAGGGCGTCGGTGAGTCCGAGCGTTTGTGCATGACGAAAGGCTTCGTCATAGAAGGCGCGGCGTGTGGTTTTGTGACGAAGAAAACGGTCGGATGGGTCGGTCTTTTCGGGCGAGAGCAGAAGTGTTGCGGGTGTCTCCGGCTGCCCGGTGATGCCAGATGCGGTCCACGTTACCGCGCCATCCTGGCGTAGCAGCACGCGCACTCGGGTTTGTGCTTCGCTCGGACTGGCTTGAGCGGCTTCTTCGAGAGCTTCGTGCACGCGGGTTATGTCGAAGGGCATGTCGAAATAATCCGCTGATTGCCGCATGCGCTCGATGTGCTCGGGGAGCAATGTGTAGCTTCCCCGATGCAATAACAGTGTTTCGATCAGCTCGAAGTCCTGGACCGGTTCGCGAGTGAGGAAATTGATTTTTGTGTGGCACTCCGCGTACTCGGTTTCGGGACGGGAGTCGTAGACGATGCCGGAGCCGACGCCGAGGCGCGCTTCGTTTCCGCGTAGTGAGATGGTTCGGATGGCTACATTGAATTCGGCTTCTCCGTGGGGAGAGATGTATCCGATGGCGCCGGTGTAGACGCCGCGGGGCTGATTTTCCAAGGCGTGCAGCAGGCGCATGGTGTGAATTTTGGGTGCGCCAACGATGGAGCCGGAGGGAAAAAGAGCACGGAATATCTCGGGATAGCCGACGCCTTCGCGCAGCGTGCCTTCGATGGTGGAAGTCATCTGCAGGACTGTCGGGTATTGTTCGACTTTGAAGAGATCGGAGACGTGAACGGAGCCCATTTTGCAGATGCGGCCGAGATCGTTGCGCAGCAGATCGACGATCATGAGATTTTCTGCGCGATTCTTTTCGTCGGATTGAAGCCATGCTGAGTTGGCGCGCAGTTCGGCTGCGTCCATTCCTGGCGCGGCTGTGCCTTTCATGGGACGGGTGATGATGCGATCGCCATGGCGGGCGAAGAATAGCTCGGGAGAGAGCGAGAGAATGTGCCATCCGGGGATGGGGTGCAGCATGGCTGCGTAGGGGACGGGCTGCGCGCGCAGGAAGCGCTGATACATCTCTGCTGGCGATTCGTTCGTGTGCCACAGCACTTCGGTTGTCAGATTGGCCTGGTAGGTTTCTCCAGCGGCGATGAGGCTGCGGATCGCTTCGACTCTATCTGCGTGTTCGTCGGCTGACAGAAGGAACTGTGGGTGTACGGACGGAGTGGTGGCGACTTGAGAGACGATAGTTTCTTGAGAGATTTCGGGAGAGCGATAGCAGCCGAACCAGAGAAGAGGCTCGTTGTTCGGCAGAGTGCTGCTGAGGTTTGCCAGGGATGGTTCCAATGCGAAACCGGCCTCGTAGGCGATGTATCCCGCGATGTACAGGCCTTCCGCGAGGGCTTCTTCGACGGCGTCGAGAGCTTCCGGGAGGTGCTTAGGATGATGTGCGGCGATGATGCGCGCGGGGTTGGAGAAGAGCATGCTGCGGCCCAAATCACCGTGTGAAGGCACGCGCTGCAACAGCACTGAGCCCGGTTCGCTCGCAGCGGCTGCGCTCCATTCGCTGGGGTGACGAACAACTTGCTGCATGTTCTCAGGCTACGGCATTGAGTTGCGTAAGGTGGAGACCGGAGGGCTTTTCACAATGCGGCCTGTCTGACGGCGGCGGAGTTTTATCGGCTCGGGAAAAAGAGCTAATCTTTTCCTAGACCGTCCAATTGTCAGGCATCTGGCATACAGGAGAATCTTGCCTTGCGCAGCGCTGCCGCCTTTGTTTGGGCGCTATTTCTAAGTTTTCTGGCAACCGGTTTTGGCTCGACGCGGGCTCAGGCCGAGGATCTCAAACCGCGAGTCATCGTATTTGTGCATGGTCTGCATGGAGATCGTGAGACATGGCGGGCGTCGAATGGTGCGTACTGGCCGCAGATGGTGCAGACGGATGCGCACTTTCAGCAATCCGATGTGGTGGTGGCGCAGTATCCGACGCCTTCGAAGCATGGGCAGTACACGACGGTGCAGCTTGCGGAAATCTTGTACAAGGGCCTGAAGCAGCAGCGGGTGTGGGATCACAAGGATATTGTCATCATTGCCCATAGCCTGGGCGGTTTGCTGACGGAAGAGATGCTGCTGAGTCATCCCACGGACGCGGCGCATGTGCGGTTTGTTGTTTCGTATGCGACGCCGCATGAGGGGTCATTTGTCGCAAACTTGGCGAAGATCTACGACAGTGATCCGCTGCTGGCGGATTTGAGCGACAGCAACGACAATAGCTTTCTCATGGACCTGGAGCAGAGGTGGAGGAGTACGCCATCGGTCTTTGGAATTCATCGTTATTGTGCATATGAGGGGCTGGATACGGCGGCGGGCGAAGGTGTGGGGAAGTATTTTCACGCACACACGCGGGTGGTGAGTTACTACAGCGCGACGTATGGTTGCGATGGGGATGTGGCTCCGCAGAAGGTGATGGCGGACCACATCAACATTGTGCGGCCTGCGAACCGGTCGGCGGACGCGTACACGTTTTTTGCGCGGATGTACCGGAACAATCCGGTGATCAATGTGGTGGAGAGCGTGCGGGATAACAAGATTTCAGGGCTGAATGTAGATTGCAACCGGACCAATGCGGGAAGCGATTTGCAGGTGCCGATTGCGCTGGATGTTTCGCTGCACGAACAGCTTATCTCTGCCGAAGTGGAGCTGGTGGATAAGGACAAGATCAAGGAGACGTCGCCGCCAGTGGTGACGCGGGTTGATCCCGGTGGGATTGCGCATATCTCCTATGCCTTCAAGGGGCACGGGCACAGTCTGCTGCTTGGATGTCCGACGGGACATGCATCGATCCTGGTGCATTTTCATGTGCGGGGCGAAGTGCCGGTGAAGGAATAGCATTCTCGCACTTGTGGATGCCGTCCCACGAGAAGCGGAAAACCCGCCTCAGGGGCTAAAGCCCGATGGTGGTGTTGGATCTTGCGCCGGGATAAATCCCGGCCTACCTTTTTCTACCTAACCGTCGATGCGAAGATGAAGTCGAATTGCACGGTTGCCGGGTAGAGGCGAGGTCTGCAAAGTTTCCCCTTGCCATGCAAGGGGAGATCGTGGCATGCTTCCCATGAAACCAAAGGGGAGAACCCCAACGATATGGAAAAGACCCGTCTTGAACTCTTCCGAGGAACACTCGACATTCTCATTCTGAAGGCGCTGATCTGGGGACCGCTGCATGGTTATGCGATCACCAGCCTGATTCGGCGGCAAAGCGACGATGCGCTGCTGGTCGAAGAGGGCACGCTGTATCCGGCTCTTTGGCGGCTAGAGAGCAAACAGATGATCGAGTCAGAATGGGGATTGTCGGAGAATAATCGCAAGGCGAAATATTACAGCCTGACGAGCGAGGGCAAGCGTCATCTTCGCTCGGAGACGAAGATCTGGCAGGCGTATGCGATGGCGGTCGCAAAGGTATTGGAAGCGACGCATCCGCCGGCGCAGGAGATTGCGTAGAGCAGACGAGAGCGCATGAAGAAAGTTCCGATGTGGCGCAGGTACGACCGACTGTTCGGTCCTGACAAAAAGGCCGATATCAAGGCTGAACTGCGCTTTCACGTGGATTGCAAGATTGATGAACTGATCGCTCAAGGTTGGCGTCCCGAGGCAGCCCGCAAAGAGGCCGAACGGCAGTTCGGCAACATACTTGCCGTGCAGAGAGCAGGCGAGCGCATAGGGGGGAAGATGGAACAACGTAAACGCCTGAGCGATCACTGGTCAGATACCGTGCGGGATGTGCGCTATACGCTGCGCACTCTGGGACGCGATCCGGGTTTCACCATCGTATCGGTTCTAATTCTTGCGCTGGCGATTGGCGCCAACACTTCAGTCTTCAGCGTGGTGAACAATCTGCTGCTGCGGCCACTTCCCTTCCCGGAGTCGCGGCAATTGGTGTGGATTGCTCCGCCACCACAGAAGTGCGGGTTGTCGTGCGCGACGTATTCGTCGGATGCGTATGAGGAGTTTCGCGATGGCAGCCGCGTGTATCAGGCCGTGACAGGGTACTTTGCGTTTTCGGGGCCGGGGAATGTGCGGCTGACGGCGCAGGCGGATGCGAAGCCCGCCACGGGCATTGACGTAATCGGCAATTTCTTTCAGGTGCTGGGCGTGCAGCCGGCGATGGGGCGGTTGTTTACCGCGGAGGAGACGCGGCCCGGAGCGCACCATGTAACGCTGCTTTCGAATGCCTACTGGCGTCATCAGTTCAATGCCGATCCGGCGATTGTCGGCAAGGTCATCGACATGAACAAAACGCCGTACACAGTGGTGGGCGTGTTGCCTGTGAGCTTTGATTTTGGCGCGTTCTTTTCGCCGGGCGAGAAGATCGATCTGTTTACGCCGCTTGATCTTGATGCTTCGCGGAACTGGGGCAACATCGTTACACTGCTTGGCCGTTTGAAGCCCGGTGTCACACTGCCGCAGGCGCAGTCGGATGCACTGCGAGTTGAGCCTAGCCTCTGCTGGAATGTGAAGCAGCCGAAGTCGTGCGGGACGTATGGTGGCAAGGATTCATCGATACAGTTGCGTACGCTGAAGGATTACGTAAGTGGGAGACTGCGGCGCTCGCTGGTCGTGTTGTGGTGCGCGGTGGGTGCGATTCTGCTGATTGCGGGCGTGAATCTCTCGAACCTGCTGCTGGCGCGTGCGGCGACGCGGGCGAAGGAGTTTGCGATTCGCGGAGCACTGGGAGCGAGCCGTGGGCGGATCATACGGCAACTGCTGCTGGAAAGCCTGATGCTTTCATTTGCGGGGGCGGCCTTCGGGCTCGCGCTTGCGTATTCTCTGGTGGGGTGGCTGTCACACCAGGGTGCGATTGCTCTACCGATGCTGGAGTTGTTGCACCTGGATGGGCAGGCGTTTGGCTGGACGATTCTGGTGGCTGTGGTTACGGCACTCTTGTTTGGCTTGATTCCCGGGCTGCGGATGGCTTCGGGCAATCTGCATGAAGCGATCAAGGACTCGGGAGCGGGCAGCGGACAGAGCCGCAAGCATAATCGCGTACGCGCGGCACTGGTGCTGACGGAAGTGGCGATGGCCTGTGTGCTGCTGGTAAGCGCCGGACTGCTGCTGCGCAGCTTTATGAAGGTGCTGGATATCGATCTGGGCTTTGCGCCGTCACGCGCGATTGCCGTCAAGGCCGAGTACGACGACAGCGCTCCGGATGGCAAAACCAGCGCGATGAAGCGCGGCGCGATCTTCCGACAGATGATCAGCCAGGTATCTGCGATTCCAGGAGTGCAAGCCGCTGGCGTTGTAGATTATCTGCCACTCGGAGCTAATCGCTCGTGGGGTGCGCCCCGTGCCAAGGGGCACCAGTACAAGGACGGATCACTACCGAATCCACTGGTGTATGTCATTACTCCGGGTTACGTGCAGGCCATGGGGATGCGATTGCACGGCCGGGACTTTACTTGGTCGGATGATCCCAACGGTCAGAATGTCGTAATCATCAACTCTTCCATGGCCAAATTTTTCTGGCCTGGCGAAGATGCCGTCGGCAAGGTTCTCGTCGGAACTGGAACCGGTGACGCCACAGTTGCCGGGGTCGTCGATGATGTTCACGCCGACAGTGTGGAGAACTCCACAAGCTGGCAGATTTACTACCCATTTATGCAGGCTGGCCCCAACAGCGCGGAGTTGGTGATTCGTACCAATGTGGAAGAGCCGTCGGCTGTGGCGTCGAGTGTGCTGCGGACGTTGCACGAGCTGAATCCGAATCAGCCTGCGGCGGAGTTTGTGACACTGCAAAGCATGGTGGATCGTTCGGTTTCGCCGCGCAGGTTTTTCATGATTCTGGTGGGGGCGTTTGCGCTGCTTGGGTTGTCGCTGGCGGCGCTTGGCATCTATGGCGTCATCTCTTACTCGGTGACGCAGAAGACGCAGGAGATTGGCGTGCGCATGGCGTTGGGTGCAACAACGGCGCGGGTGCGGCGCGATGTGCTGGGAGAGACGCTGCGGCTCGCGGTCAGCGGATTGATTCTTGGCGGCATAGGATCGTTTGCCATCGCAAAGCTGATTGCGACGCTGCTGTTTGCTACTTCGCCGTGGGATCCGCTGGCGTATGCCGGGACGGTCTTTGCGTTGATGGGCGTAGCGCTACTGTCGGGCTATCTTCCGGCGCGGCGGGCTTCGCGTATTCATCCGATGGAAGCGCTGCGAAACAATTAGCGGCGCCGCCGCGTAGTTAGCTATACCCTATGCGGCGGTGACCGGACTTGTATGAAGAAAACACCTATCTGGCGCAGGTATGACCGGCTACTCGGTCAGGACAACAAGGCAGATATAAAGGCTGAGCTGCGCTTTCATATCGATTGCAAGATTGATGAATTGATCGCGTGTGGTTGGCGTCCCGAGGCAGCACGTAAAGAAGCCGAACAGCAGTTTGGCAACATACTCGCTGTGCAGAGAGCAGGCGAGCGCATAGGAGAGCACATGGAACGACGCCGACGGATCACCGACTACATCGCCGAGTGTCAGCAGGACACGCGGTATACGCTGCGTACGCTGGCCAAGAATCCTGCGTTTACTGCGATTGCGGTGCTGGTGCTGGCGCTGGGAGTGGGTGTAAATGCTGCTGTCTTCAGCGTCGTGAATACGATGCTGCTGCGGCCGCTGCCGTTTCCGCAAGCGCAGCAACTGGTGTGGTTCCGGGCGGGCAAGAGCTTTGATGCGAAGATACGCGCTGCGGGCGGGCTCTCGGCGGATACATACACGGTGGATGTGTATCGCGAGTTTCAGCGCAACAACCGGTCGTTTCAGGATGTGACGGCGTATCAGACGTTTTATGGTTCGCTGCAGTACAAGATGACGGGTGTTGGCGAGCCGAGGCAGCTTGACGCTGTTGAGGTTGCGGGTAATTTCTTTCCGATGCTTGGCGTGACGCCTGCACTGGGGCGCAACTTTACGAACGAAGAAACGCTGAAGGGCGGACGGCCTGCGGCGATCCTGAGCTACTACTTCTGGAAGACACAGTTTGCTGGAGATCCCGGCGTGATTGGCAGGACGGTTGAGATCAATACGAGCCCGGCCGGAGTAAATGGGCCGGTGACGATTGTGGGCGTGTTGCCTGCGAGCTTCGATTTTGGGGCGGTGTTTTCTCCAGGCAAGAAGGTCGATCTGTTTGTGCCCGTCGTGATGGATTACTGGAAGACCTGGGGCAATACGCTGGCGATGGTCGGGCGGTTGAAGCCGGGGGTGACCGAGGCTCAGGCGCAAGATGAGGCCAACCGGCTCTTCCCGTTAATGAAGACGCAGCATCAGGACTGGTACTACGACTATGCTTCGGATCTCTCGACGCTGAAGGATCATGTGGCCGGTAAGCTGCGGCGATCGCTGGTGGTGCTGTGGTGTGCTGTCGGGTTGATTCTGCTGATTGTATGCGTGAATCTGTCGAATCTGCAGTTGAGCCGGGCAGCCACGCGAGGCAAGGAGTTTGCGATGCGGCGCGCTCTCGGCGCTGGGCGCGGGCGGCTTATACGGCAACTGCTGACCGAGAGTCTGATTCTCTCGGCGGCGGGGTCGGTTCTGGGCTTTGGATTTGCTTACGCGATCGTGTATGAACTCGCGCACCAGAGCTCGATTTCGCTGCCGTTGCTGGCGACGATGCATGTGGATCTGGAATCGCTGGCGTGGACGCTGCTGATTGCGATTGCTACCGGCATTTTGTTTGGGCTGGCTCCGGCGCTGCGCATGTCGGGCGTGAATCTTCAGGAGGCGATCAAGGACAATGCATCGGGTATGGCCGCAGGCCGCAGTCATGAGCGGTTCCGGTCGACGCTGGTGATCTCCGAGGTCGCACTGGCCTGTGTGCTCCTCGTCGGCGCCGGGTTACTCCTCCGCAGCTTCCTCCGCGTGCTCGACGTCGATCTTGGCTTCAAGCCTGCCCATGCCGTCGCGATGCAGATCGATCTGCCTCCGGCGAACAACAACGATCAACTCATCCAGAGAACCAATATTCTCAAGGCTGAGATCGACAAGGTCAGCGCGCTGCCCGGTGTGCAAGCGGTGGGTGTGACGGATCTGCTGCCGCTGGATCGCAACCGGGAATGGGGACTTGAATCTGATGGCCGCTATCACGCGAAGGACGCGGATAGGGGCGCGCTTGTCTATCTGGTGACGCCGGGCTATCTGCAAGCGATGGGTATGCGCCTTGTCGCAGGCCGCGACTTCACTTGGCATGATGCGCCGAGCGATCAGCACGTACTGATCATCAACCAGGCTGCGGCCCGCCGCGAATGGCCGGGCGAAGACCCTGTCGGCAAGCTTGCGCACGCGACCAGCAAGAATTCGGACCGCATTATTGGCGTCGTTGCTGATGTACGCGAAAGCAGCCTCGAACAGGAATCCAGTCCAACGATTTACGTGCCGATGACGCAGAACTCGGATGTCGAAGGTGCGAATCTTATCGTGCGCTCGCTGGACTCGATTGTGAATCAAGCGGAGGTGCTTGCGGCGCTGCGCAGTCTCAACCCATCGCAGCCTGCGTCGGAGTTCCGGCCGCTGCGCACACTGGTGGATCACTCGGTATCGCCGCGGCGATTCTTTGTGCTACTGGTGACGATCTTTGCCACGCTGGGCATTCTACTGGCGGCGCTGGGGATTTATGGCGTGATCTCGTACTCGATTACGCAGAAGACTCAGGAGATTGGGGTGCGAATGGCGCTTGGAGCTACTACGGGGCGGGTGCAGCGCGATGTGCTGTGGCAGACCCTGCGGATGGCTCTGGCGGGGCTGGCGTTGGGCACAGTGGCTTCGCTGGGTGTTGCCCGGCTGATTGCTTCGCTGCTCTTCGATACTTCGCCCTGGGATCCGGTGGCTTACGTTGCGATGGCTGCGAGTCTGATTGCTATTGCGCTGCTGAGCGGATATTTGCCGGCGCGGCGGGCTTCGCGGATTCATCCGATGCAAGCGCTGCGGAGTAACTAGGGCTGGTTCACTTCGCGAGGCCTATCTGTTGCAGATGATGCTTGAGGTGGGCCAGGTAATCTTCCGCGAGAAAGCGCAGGGTGACGGGTTCTCCGTCGCCGATGCGGCAGAGGGCGTTGAGGCTCTCCTCCGGCAAATGCGCGATAACATGCGCCAGATAACGGTTGTAGGCTGCCCAGAGATCGACGAGCAGGGACCAGCCAGCCTTGTTTGGGGATTGGATGCGGACGCTGCCGTCCTGATCGTAGCGGGGAAAGGCGAGCTCACCTACCAGTGCGGTGCGGACGAATCGCTGATGGTTGTTGGAGGCTGAGTCGATCAGGTGGCATACCAACTGCTTGCGCGACCATCCGCCGGCCAACGCCGGAGTTTCACTTTCCGATTCGCTCACAGCGCGTAGCGAGGGCTCGGCTCTGTCTATCGTTTGCAAGAGTTTTGCGCTGAGTTCTTTCATGGTTTCTTTCGATCGGGGAAGAACTGCCAGGCTAGAGCGAGCAGCGTCAGCAGGCAGATGATGCCGAGAGATGTCACGCAGTAGACGCACCAGACAGACAACGCGAACTTTTCAATGCTGGTGAGGTAGATGGAGTAGCCGAAGGCCGGGACGATGGCTGTGATGAGCAGGCGCTTGTGGCGGCGGAAGCCGAGAAAGGCCAGAAGTGCGTATCCGGCGATTCCGAGGGCAGCGACAGGCACGGGGCCGATCATGGCGAAGGGCGAATGATTGACGATGCCGCAGTCCCATTTCTCATTGATGTCGCAGGGTGCTGTGGTGGTGGAGTAGTGAACCTGAAACGCTAATATCGAAACCACGAATCCGGCGACTGCCAACAGGGAAACCAAGTACCGCATAGTTCTGATGCTAGCAGCTTGTCTTGCGGTAAAGCGCAATCGGGGAGACGCTACGACTGCGCCTGGACACGCACAGGCTGCGTGATGGGAATGACGGGATAGGTGCTGGAGGGTACGGCGGAACGAGTACAGTTGCGGCCATCGCTCTTCGCACGGTAGAGAGCGGAGTCGGCTCGCGCGATGAGGCTGATGGCGTCGTCTTCGGGGCTTGCCTCGGTGAGGCCCACGCTGAGGGTGAGGCCGGGATAGCTGCCAAGCTGAAGCGTGCCGACCGCACGGCGAAAGCGCGCGGTTGCAATCTCGGCCTGATGGCAGGCGGTCATGGGAAGAATGACGAGGAACTCGTCGCCGCCGTAGCGGCCCAGATAATCGGCATCACGCAGACTGAAGCCGATGGCAGCGGCCACCTGACGGATCGCAGCGTCACCGGCGGCATGGCCGTGGGCATCGTTGAGGCGCTTGAAGTGATCGATATCGACGAGGGCGATGCTCAGCTTCATCATGCTGCGGCTGCAGCGCTTGAGCTCGGTCGAAAGCCGGGCCTCAATGCCTCGGCGATTGAGTACGCCGGATAGCGCGTCTTTTTCTGATTCTTCCTGGCTACGCAGGATGAGCTCCTGACCGGCCATGGTCAGGAAGCAGAGGCCATAGACGCCGATGTACGCGACGTTCATCAGCATGGTGGAAATCTGAACCGAATCGCGCTGCATGAAATCCTGTGGCGCGCCGTGGATCATTGTCAGCACGACACGCGATACGCCAAGAGCGGAGAGCATGGCGAGGAAGCCACCGAAAAAGCGCATGGCGCTGCGGTTTACGTGCGGCATGGGGATGACTTTTCGCGACTCATTACCTGAGGCTGAGGAGCGGGCACGAAGATCGTTCCGTCCCGGCCACTTCCATCCAGCGATCCGTAGCAGTTCCCACGCGGTAAAGGCGCGGATGGTGGCTGTCGCGATGCCCATGGCGACGATTCGCGGAACGATATCGTGCTTTATTTCGCTGAAGTAGACGACCACGCAGAGAGCGGCGGCGGAGATGGCGCAAAGCAATCCGAGCTGCCGTCGGCCACCGACGAATCGCAGGATGCCGTCATAAACAAGCAGAAAACAGGTGGCTGCCAACAGGTTTGCCACGATTACGGAAAGCCAGTCCGGAATATGGCCTCTGCCCATCAGGAAAAATGTGCAGGGAATACCTAACACAAAGGCCAGCGCCATCGACTTGACGCCGCGCACCGAGGGGAATGCCCGGCCCATCCAGAGAAATAGGATGGCGAACATCACCGCCAGCATGCACTGACAGCCGTAAAGCGTACGGGGATCGAACCACGTGAGAAGTGACATTGGTAATCGGTTGGTTGTCCAATTGTAAGCCATTGGTTACTAGAGTTCGTCAAGGAAAATCGTCACGAATTTCGTTTGAAATGATTTCAAATCACGAATTTGGAATCGGTTGCCGCTACCTGTTACCTTTTGAGTCGGAGAACGGTTTCATTGCCGATGGTATTCCGGGTTTTCGGGTGGGCTAGGATATCCCCATGCTCCGTGCGCCTGCCGATCTGAGACGAGTCGCATTCTTTGGCGGCAGTTTTGATCCGCCGCATCTGGGCCATCTAGCGATTGCCCGTGCAGCCCGCGAGGCTCTTTCCCTGGACCGTGTGCTGTTTGCGCCGGTCGGGCTGCAGCCGCTGAAGCCGCTTGGGTCATCGGCCAACTTTGATGATCGGGTGGCCATGACGCGCCTGGCGATCGCGCAGGAGCCGGGCTTTGAAGTTTCGCTTCTGGATGCACCAAAGCCGGGCGAGACCGGAGCTACACGCGCGAACTACACTATCGACACGCTGAGGCGGCTGCGAAAGATGCTGCCGGCAGGATCGGAACTGTTTCTGCTGCTGGGGGCCGACTCATTCCGGACGCTGCATCACTGGCACCAGGCGGCAGAGATTCCGTTTGTAGCGAGATTGATTGTGGCTTCGCGGCCCGCGTCAACCGAAGAGGTAGAGAGCGGCAATGAGAATCTTTTCTGCTGCATGCCCGCAGGGCTTACGTGCGAACCAATGCCGGGGAGGCCGCATCAGTACAGGATTACCGACGGAGCGGGGCGGGAATCTTCGCTGACGGTGCTGCCGGATCTGCATTACGAGATCAGCGCGACCGAGCTTCGCGGTCAACTGCAAGATGGCGGACAGACGGGCGGCGGGGATGCTCAGGGCCGGATGCTGATCGATCCGGCGGTGCTCGCGTATATCCGGGAGCACGGGCTTTACCAGGGATAGCCGGATCGCGCCTCAGGACCGTCCATCTTAGTAAGCCGTTTCCATTCAGGTACGCATTGAACTTCCTGCTAACATAGGTCGTGCCTCTTCGGGTACAAAGGGACTTATACATAAGATGCCAACACCGGAAACACGCCAAATGCTTCTGGCTGCCGTAGCAGCCTGCGAAGACAAGAAGGGCGAAGATACACGGATTCTCGAGCTCGATCCTGCTGACTCAGGCCTGGCCGACTTTTTTCTAATCACCTCGGCGACGAACGATCGCCAGGTGCTTGCCATCGCCGATGAGATTGAGATGCGGCTGAAGCGCGAGTTTGGGGTATATCCGACCTCGGTTGAGGGACGGCGGCAGGCCGAGTGGATTCTGCTTGATTACGTCGATCTCGTCATACACGTCTTTCTCTCGGAAAAGCGCGCCTTTTACGACATCGAGCGCCTGCGCAAATCGGCCCGGCCGTTGACTCCGGCCGAGCTTGAGGCTGAGTTGCGTGATGTTCTGGCAAAGAAAACGCGCGCCGTACGCAAGAGTTCCCCTGCATCAAGCGCGAAGTCTATCCCCGCGCAGCCACAGAAATCGTCCAAAGGAGACTCCAACGTGGTTATCCGACGTGTCAACAACGCAGCCAATGCCGCAAGTGGTTCGAGCGATACGGCAGCGGCTAAACTGCCCATCGAACCGCTGAAGGTAGAGGGCGCAGGGCCGCCGATCCTTCGCAACACCAGTGGCGTGGTGATGGCAGGAGCAGAAGCACCTCCGAACTTTGGCGCTCAACCGCCAATCGTGAGATGCGAGGATCCGGACGCGTCCGCTTCGGTTGATGTAGCGGCGAGCGCTGCCAAGAAGGGCACCAAAAAACCGGCGAAGAAAGCGGTAAAGAAGGCCGCGAAGAAGACCGCAGCGAAAAAGGCAGTCAAGAAGGCGGCTAAGAAGGCAGTCAAGAAGACTGCAGCGAAGAAAACTCCGGTGAAAAAAGCAGCTAAGAAGTCTGTGAAGAAGGCTCCCGCTAAAAAGGCTGCCATTAAGAAAGCGGCCAAGAAGGCTGTAAAACGGCGATAGATTTTCGCTGGCGCGAGTTTCCAGATGGGCCGTCACTTTTTAGACAGGCCTTCACTTTCCAGAAAGGCCTTCGGGAATGACCTCAACCGGTCTCCATGAAGGCCTGCGGTTCAATGGCTTGCCGGCCAACGGCGCAGTCGATGCTGATTACTCTTGCCCACATCGGATCGAAATCTGCGGGAGCGCGCGCGGCGAAGCGAGCCGACTATGAATCCCTGATCCGTCTCTATGTTGAGCGCGTGCAGCCGTATGCGCAGTGCCAGATGCAAGGGTTCGCGACAGAGGCAGCATTCCTTGATTGGATTGCAGGGACCAAATCATCCGGCAAAATATCGCGCGCTGCGCCGATTCCAGTGCTGCTGGACAGCCGGGGACGGCAGCTTCGTTCGGAAGAGTTTGCCGCATGGGTGGGTACGCGCCGCGATAACGGAGCGCAGCACCTGGTTTTTGCGATAGGTCCGGCAGATGGCTGGAGCGAAACAGCGTTGGCGCGCGTACGTGAGAGCTCTTTGGGTATGCTGTTGTCCCTTGGCCCGATGACGCTGGCTCACGATCTGGCGCGGCTGGTAATGGCTGAGCAGATGTATCGCGCTTTCACAATTCTGCACAATCATCCTTATCACTCAGGACACTAAATTTCATTCGAGACAGAGTCAGGCGTTTCGAATCCTAAGATGCCGGTGAATCTAAGGAGACGGCTCGGCGCGATCTAGGCCTATTGTCCTTGACAGTGACGATGCGGGCGGCTTAGATCGAAAGGGATTTCAATTTTCACCGGGCCTGGAAAGTAGAGTGTGTCTGCGGTTGCGGCTCGTCGAGTGTTTGATGCGGAAGTCGTTTCTTTTTGAGTTGTGCGCGGAGAGCCTGGACGCGGCGAAAGCCGGTCAGGCTGGCGGCGCGGACCGGATTGAGCTGTGCGAGGAGTTGCATGTAGGCGGGGTTTCTCCGCGGCTGCGGCTGCTGGAGAGCGTGCTGCAAGCGGTGAAGATTCCGGTACATGTGCTGGTGAGGCCGCGGGCTGGGGATTTTGTCTATTCGGTTGCCGAGTTTGCGCAAATGCGGGAAGAGATTCTGCGGGTCAAGGCTGCCGGGGCGGGAGCGATTGTTGTTGGCGTGCTGCTGGCGGATGGACACGTAGACGTGAAGCGCACGTGCGAGTTGGTGGCCCTGGCGCGTCCGATGCGGGTGACGTTTCATCGGGCGTTTGATGAAATCGGCGATCAACAGCGGGCTCTTGAAGATGTAATTGCGACAGGCGCCGATACTCTGCTGACCTCAGGCGGCGCGGCGAATGTGCTGGAGGGCTCGACAGCGCTTGCGAAGTTGCATGAACAAGCCGCCGGACGTATCGAGATCATGGCAGGGGGCGGGCTGAGGCTGGGAAATCTCGCCCAGGTGGTGAGGCGGACGGGCATTACCTGCCTGCATGGATCGCTTTCTCAGCATCCGAAAGAAGACCCTTCGCACCGGATAGTGCTGACGGACGATGTGCGTGAAGCCGTGCGTCTGTTGCAACAGGAGAGCATGGCGGCAGTTGCGGCGGGAAGATAGGGTATGCCGGTATATAAACGGAAAAGATCCTCCTGTGCTGAATGGTGAACAATTAAGACAGGATTGATTCATGAACTGGACCGGTTCGAGAACCGGTCCGCAGCAAGGGGATCTGGACGTCCTGTCTCCGCAAAATGCGCGAGCACCTTTCTGTTTATCCCAACGAGCGGAAGACGCGCTCGTCGAAGATCCGTGCGTTTTCCGCGTAAACAGAGGGTTGAAATACGTTTCGAGACTATACGCTTGTCGTGGATCAGGTTTTTCATTTGCCGGCATTGCCGGCTTTACCGAATGCATGAGGATTCAATGAAAGAAGCAGTTGATTCAAAGTGGACGCGGCGCAGGGTACTGCAGGGGATGGCCGCGGCTGGTGCAGTTTCTGCGATTGGATTGCCTAAGATTGCGCTGGCAGATGGGCCGTCAGATGAGGATCTGTTGGGGTTGGTGAATATCTTCTGGGGTACGGGCGGGCATGGGCACACGTATCCGGGCGCGACAATGCCGTTTGGCATGGTGCAGTTGAGCCCTGACACCTACAACGATGACTGGGACTGGTGCTCGGGATATCACAACTCCGATGTGTCCATCATGGGATTCAGCCATACGCATCTGAGCGGCACGGGATGCGGCGATTTGCTCGACTTTCTGGTTGTTCCGCGCACGGGCGATGTGCGGCTGCATCCGGGAGATCGCAAGTCGGCGGCTGAGGGTAAGGGCGATGGCTATCGCACGCGGTTTTCGCATGAGGATGAGCATGCCCACCCCGGCTACTATTCGGTCCTGCTCAAGGACACCGGCATCCAGGCGGAGCTGACCGCGACCGAGCGCGCGGGTTTTCATCGCTATACGTTTCCGGAAAGCGATACGAGCCACATTGTGCTGGACCTGACTCATGCTTACGGACAGGGGCCGGGCAACATCGAGTGGTGCTCGCTGGAGAAGGTGAACGACCGCATGCTGGTTGCAGGTCATGCGACGAATGCCTGGGGTGCAGGACGGCAGATGTACATTGCGCTGGAGTTTTCGCGGCCGTTCGATCGCGTGGAGTTCTTCGAAGACGATAACGCAACCGACTCGAACGGTGCGAAAAAGGCGAAGAATCTCAAGGCCGTGGTGTACTACAAGACGAAGGCCGGAGAGAAAATCCAGATCAAGGCCGGGTTGTCAGGTGTGAGTACCGACGGCGCGCGGAAGAACCTCGCGGCCGAGATTCATGGCTGGGATTTTGATGCGGTGCAGAAGGCTGCCGAGGGACGCTGGCGCGAGGAGCTGGGGAAGATTCGCGTGGAGTCGGCGAGCGACAACAATAAGCGCGTCTTTTACTCGGCTTACTACCACACGATGGTGGCTCCGACGCTCTTTGACGATGTGGATGGCCGGTACATGGGCATGGATGGCGGGATTCATCAGCTGCCCAAGGGTCAGCACAACTACACGACGTTCTCGCTGTGGGATACATACCGCGCTGAGCATCCGCTCTTCACGATGGTGCATGCAGACCGCGTGCCGGATATGATCAACAGCCTCATTCACATGGCGGAGCAGAGTCCTGCGGGCATGCCGGTTTGGCCACTGCAGGGCAAAGAGACCGGCACGATGACCGGCTATCACTCCGCTGCCGTGATTACCGAGGCGATGGTAAAGGGATTCGAAGGCATCGACTACAACTCCGCGTATACGGCGATGAAGAAGCGCGCCTTTGACGACGATTATCGCGGCCTGAACTGGTATCGCAGCCTTGGATACATTCCGTGCGACCGCGAAGATGAGTCGGTTTCGAAGACGCTGGAGTATGACTACGACGACTGGGCCGTCTCGCATGTGGCCGATCGTCTGGGCGACAAAGCGAATGCCGAGGCGCTGCGCAAGCGTTCGCGGAACTACCGCAATTACTGGGACCAGAGCACAGGCTTCTTGCGACCTAAGTTTCAGAACGGGCAGTGGGCTGTGCCGTTCGATCCGATCGAGCTGGGCCACTCGAAAAAGTGGCGCGACTACACGGAGTCGAATGCGTGGCAGACGACTTTTGGCATTCAGCATGATGTGACGGGGTATATCCAGGTACTGGGCGGCGATGAGGCGTTTGTGCAGAAACTGGATACTTTATTTGACCAGCCCTCGACGTTGCCGCCCGATGCTCCTCCGGATATTGCAGGCATGGTGGGGCAGTATGCGCATGGCAATGAGCCGAGCCACCACATCGCGTATCTCTACAGCTTTGCCGGAAGGCCCGACAAGACAGCGGCGCGCATTCATATGCTCAACACCAAGATGTATTCAAATGCGCTCGACGGCATGGCGGGCAATGAGGACTGCGGGCAGATGTCGGCTTGGTATGTGCTCAGCTCGATCGGCTTCTACTCGGTTGATCCGGTCAGCACGCATTATGTCTTCGGTTCACCGTTGTTCGATCGCGTGACGCTGCAACTGGCCGGCGGGAAGAAGCTGGTGGTCGAAGCGAAGCGCCAATCAGCCGACAGCGTGTACATCAAGAGCGTGGAGCTGGACGGCAAGCCACACGCGAATGCGTGGTTTGCTCATGCGGATGTGGCGGAGGGCGGACGGTTCGTGGTCGAGATGACGGATGCGGCTGATCCTGGCTTTGGACGCTCCGAGGAGACGCGGCCTAAGTCGTCGATGCCGGTTTGAAGACAAGGAAAATGACTTAGAGACCAGAGAATACCAACCTTAGCGGGCTGTCGCAGGATGCGGCGGCCCGTTTTGTTTTTAGAGCGACCTTAGGATAAACAGCCAATTCTGATTGAAATGATCATTTTTGTGGACAAAGCAATCAAAACGGCGTAGTTTTTGTGTGCAAAGACCTCACTGTCTGATTGCAATGCGGTGAGTCTCTCCGGCGTCGGCAAGGACGATTGGCATCGGAGGAAAGGATGCCGCCTCGCCAGCGGAAATATGTGGCGAGAGCGGCAGGATGGCGCGAATCGGGTACCAAGAGACAACCGGAGCTTGCTGGACGGCTCTGGCTGTAAGGAACGACTCAATTAAAGGCGCATTTGGCAGCAAGAGAACTGTGGAGAGGCCATGATGAAACGAATGTATGCAGCCATTGTGATGGTGATGCTGCTTGTGGGGTGGTGCTGTTTGCCTGTTGCGATGGGCCAGACGGTAAGTGGTTCGATTACCGGAACAGTCACTGACACAAGCGATGCGGCGGTGCCGGGCGCGCAGGTGACGGCTCATGCTGTAGAGACCGGCGTGGATACGGCAGCGGCGACGAATGAGACCGGATTTTTCCGGATCGTTGGACTGCCAATCGGTCACTACACAGTGACGGTGAAGGCGAGTGAATTCAATTCGCAAGCGTTGCCGGAGTTCAGTCTTGAAGCAGTGCAGGTTGCAAACTTCAATGTGAAACTGACGGTGGGCGGCGGCACTGAGACGGTGAGCGTCTCGGCTGCAGCGCCGATTCTGAATACCAACGACCTGACGCTGCAAAGCACATTTACAGAGAATACGATCTCGAATCTGCCGCTGAACGGGTTGGATTTCTCGGCGCTGACTCTGTATCTCCCCGGCGCGGTGAACACAGCCGGCACTTCGGGACCGACTTCGATCGAGCGCAGCACGTATTTCACGGATTCGATCAACCTGAATGGCAATCGCGCCCAGGCGAATAACTACACGCTGGACGGGATTGATATGAACGAGACGTTCAACAACCTGATCTCGTATAGCCCCGCTCCGGCTGCGCTGGCGGAGGTGGATGTGGTCACCGCTGATTCGCCAGTGACGTTTGGCAATGTGAACGGCGGCGGCGTGGTGAACGTGCTCAAGAGCGGCACGAACCATTTTCACGGGTCAGCGTATGGCTATGTGCAGGATTACCGGCTGAATGCCAATTCGTGGCAGAACAACAACAAGAGCCCGATTATTCCGATCAATCCGTACTCGCAGGATCAGTTTGGGGGCACCTTTGGCGGTCCGATTCTGCATGACAAGCTATTCTTCTTTGTCGACTACCTTGGGTCGCGTTATCACACAGGCGGCACTGGCTCGGATAGCGTGTTTCCACAAGCGATGCGCAATGGCGACTTCTCGGTGCTGCTGGCCGGCGATAATCCGGTTCATCTGTATGACACGCTGAATAACTACGCACCGTATGCCAATAACCAGGGCGTGCCGGTGGTGAACCCGGTGGCGAAGTTCTTGTTTGCGAACCCGAGCCTGTATCCACTGCCGAATGCGACGCCGACGGATGGCATCGCGAACAGCAACTACCAGGCGCCGACACGCAGCTACAAGGCGAATAACCAGGGCGACATAAAGATTGAGTACGACTGGGGCCCTAAAGACAAGCTGACGGGCTTCTATTCGATGTCGACAGCGTATGATGGCTCGACGCCGGTGCTGCCGATCAGCTTTCCGGGAGTAAACCTGTATCCGACGAAGCTGAGCGGCGCGACGTGGGTGCATACTTTCTCGCCTAATCTCATCAACACCGGCCGCATCGGTTTTACGCGAACGGTGTGGGCGCAGAACTTTCCGACCGACCCAACTGGCAAGTTCGGGACTACCGGCAATCAGGTAGTGGGTATTTCTTTCCCGAGCCAGTCGTTTGATGGCTACACCTACCAAAGCATCAGTGGTGGGTTGTTTGCGGGTGGCAACCCGGTGTATGGCGGTGGGCTGATCGACAACACCTACAGCTATATCGACAACATCACGTGGGAGCATGGACACCATGTCGTCACGGCCGGCGTACAGGCGCTACGCTACCAGAACAACTATCCGACAGCGAACAACGACGGATACCTCGGCTCACTAGGTTATAACGGCAACTTCAGCTCCGATCCTTCGGTGGCGAACTCGGGCTACGGCGGCGCGGACTTTCTGCTGGATCGCGTGAGTACGGCGGCGGTTACGCTGGCCAGCGTCAATGTCGGTCAGCGACAGTGGCGCGTGGCAGAGTTTGTGAACGACGACTATCGCGTGCTGCCTAACCTGACGTTGAACCTGGGTGTTCGCTGGGAGCTGGACGAGCCGTGGGCGGAGCAGAACAACAAGACGGGCAATGTGGATGAAACGACGGGGCAGGTGTTGTACGCGCATGCGATTCCGGCGGGCGTTGTGCCGCCTGGATCGGGGCTGTGCAGCAACCGCGGCTGCTATGACTGGAGCTTCCACCAGATTGTGCCGCGATTTGGCTTTGCCTATCAGCCGACGCCACGCTCTGTGATTCGCGGCGGATACAGCGCTTCCAGCTTCTTCGAAGGCAACTCTTCAAACCAGCGCCTGACGTCGATTACTCCATTCATTCAGGCGATCAACATCAACATCAACGGACCTTCGTCTTCAGGAATTCCAGCGCCGCGCACTGCGGAAGAGGGGTTCACTGGCAATATCAGCTACGGCGGCACGTACAACGTGTATCCGAAGAATATTCAGCCAGCCTACGTGCAGGAGTGGAACCTGACGACGGAGTACGCGGTTACGCCTACGCTGTCGCTGCAGGTGGGTTACCTGGGAGAACAAGGCCAGCATATTGAGGACTATGGCGACCTGAACCAGTACACGGTAAATGGCGACCCGACTTCGGCGCCCTTCTACAACAGTCCCTATATTGGCGTGAATACGCCTGCGGCAACGGCGGTTGGCTCGGGTGTCCTACTCGTGACAGAGTCACGCGCGATGATGAACTACAACGCGCTGCAGGTGGTTCTGCGGCAACGCCAGTGGCATGGCCTCGAGTACACCTTTAACTACACGTACGGCAAGGCGATGACAAACAGCTTGGGTAACTATGCGCTCAATGTGAACGGATACAGCGGAGCGTTTCAGAACTACTATGACAGTGCGGCGGATTACGGTCCGGCGGGTTACGACATCAAACACAACATCTCAGCGACAGGGGTGTATGCGCTACCACTGGGACGGGGACAGCAGTTCCTGCCCAATACGAGCCGCGCGCTGGATGAAGTGGTCGGCGGATGGAAGCTCTCGACGGCGCTGGTTGGCTACACGGGTTTTCCAGAGACGATGTCGAGCAGCACGAGCAACAATTCCGGCAATCCGTATGGCGTGGAGCGCGCAAACCAGTACCGCAAGATGAGGATCGTGCACCAGTCGATCGATCACTGGTTCGGTGATGACCCCTCGGCGCAGCCCTGTACAACGCCGGGTGTGGACAACGGTGTGTGCGCCTTTGGCGCTCCGGCCACGAACACGTTTGGTACTTCGCGGAACGGCGCGGTGCGCGGGCCGGGATACTTCAATGCCGATCTCTCGGCGTTCAAGGACTTCCACATCGTGGAGAGTCAAACGATTGGTTTCCGTTTCGATGCCTTCAACGCATTTAACATTGTGAGCTACGGCAATCCGGATACGGGGATCAACAACACGACCTTCGGATACATCGCCCAGCAGAACTCGATTCGTTCGCAGGAGCGCCACTTGCAGTTCTCACTGCACTATAACTTCTAGCCCATCGCCAAGGCCGCAGCGCTTGCTGTGGCCTGATTCGAATGGCAAAAATTGATTGGAAGCTTTTCAACTTCCGGGCCCTCTGGCGAACCAAGCCCGGTGCGATGGGCACGGTGCAACCAGAGGTCCGGAATTTTTTATTGGATGGGGTGATGTGGAAGCTGGAGATTTGCGTTGATTCTGTAGAGGCGGCAAAGGCCGCGGAAGCTGGGGGCGCACAACGCGTCGAGTTGTGCAGCGCCTTGTCCGAAGGTGGCCTGACTCCCAGTATGGGCTTGATTCGCGCAGTGCGCGAGAGCGTTGGAATTGAAGTGCAGGTGATGATCCGCCCGCGTGGTGGGGATTTTTGCTACTCCGGCGAAGAGATTGCCGTGATGCGCGCGGATATTGAGGCGGCACGTGAGGCTGGCGCAGACGGCGTGGTGCTGGGCCTGCTCACTCCAGACGGCGATGTGGACGTGGAACCGACACGGATGCTCGTAGAGGTGGCACATCAAGCTGCACCTCCAATCGAGGTGACCTTCCATCGGGCGCTCGACATGACGCAGAACATGCAGGCGGCACTGGAAGATGTAATTCACTGCGGTGCGGACCGTGTATTGACATCGGGAGGCGCACCAAACGCGATGCTGGGGCTGGATTGTATGGCGGGACTGATAAAAACAGCGCGGGAACGCATTGCTGTGATGGTGTGCGGATGCGTCCGACCGCACAACGTATCGAAGATTGTAGAGGCGACAGGGGCGCTGGAGTTTCACGCGTCGTTGCGCCGGTCGGTACCCGGTCCGGTCAGATTTCGCAAGCCCGAGCTGAAGATCAGCGGTGCAGGCGATGAGGACTACGCGCGCTGTGTATTACGCACCTCGGATGTGCAACAGTTGCGCGAAGCAATTGAGAGAACTTTCGCGGAGACTCTCCGCATAGATCGAGGTTAAAACAGAGAGCGGTTTGCGTGCCATGAATGGTAGATGGTATCGTTTCCATTCCTCATAGTTTCAGTACCGCACCGCAACGAAACGATCTTATCGATAAGAACGAGCCGGTATGTCTTCGAAGACAGATAAGCGCGCAAAAGAGATCCTGCGGCTGTTGTTATCGCATGGTAAGACGTCAGTCGAGGAACTGACGACGCGGTTTGCTACGTCGCCTGCGAGCATACGGCGTGATCTGATGCGGCTTGAAGAAAAAGGGCTGGTGCATCGTACACACGGCGGCGTGATGTTGGCCGGCCAAGCGACCTATGAGCCATTCCGGTTCGATGCTTCCTACGGTGAGCGTGAGGACCGGTTCGCGCGCGAAAAGCAAAGAATTGCTGCTGCCGCCGCCGGGCTGATTGGCGAAGGGGAAACAGTAGGTTTTACCGCCGGGACGACAACGACACAGGTCGCTCGTGCACTGAGGCACCGCAGCGGGCTGCACATTTTTACCAATGCAGTGAATATCGGTATGGAGCTAAGCTCGACCGCGGGCCTGGAAACAACGCTGACGGGCGGGGATCTGCGCTATCCGGGCGCGTTTTCGCTGATTGGCCCGATGGCCCTTGAGTCGCTGAATGTGGTGGTGATGGATCGGGTCTTTCTGGGGGTCTGCGGCGTCGATGCGGAGCACGGAGCGACGATCATTGAGCCAGAGGAAGCCGCTGTATTTCGAGCCATGGTGCGGCGTGCGAAACAGGTCGTGGTGGTGGCGGATTCCAGTAAGGTCGGGTTGGCGAGTCCAGCGGTGATCTGCCCCGTGAGCGATATCGATGTGCTGATCACGGACGACGGTATCGCTGAAGATGCGGTGAATGCCTTTACCGCATTAGGTGTACAGGTGGTTACCGCTTAGGAGCCCTGGCTCTCGGGCCGTGCGCGTGCACATGCGGAAGTACACAGGGGCCGCAAGCTATCATGGCGCATAGTCCATGATGAATTTAAAAGACAATTCAGAAGGTAAACGGATCGACCACCCGGAAGTCATCCTGGTGACGGGTGCGACGGGTTTTGTAGGCAAGCACCTGGTGCGGGAACTGCTGGAGCGGCATCCGGTGGCGCGGCTGGCGCTGCTGGTGCGCGCGAGCCGCGATAAAAGCGCGCAGGAGCGTGGTGCGGAGATTGCCGGGAAGCTGGACCACGGGCGTGTGGATGTGTATGCGGGTGACGTAAGCCTGTCGCGCTGCGGTCTGGAGGATGCGGCGTGGTCACGGATAACGGGCGAAGCGACTCGGGTGATTCACTGCGCGGCGACAGTGCGGTTCGATCATACGCTTGAGGAAGCACGCGCAATCAATGTGGAGGGGACGCGGCGCATGCTGGAGCTGGCCGAGGCCGCTCCGAATCTAAAGTGCTTTGCTTATGTGGGCACCGCTTATGTTGCGGGGGCGCGGACCGGGCTTATTCGCGAGGATGAGCTGGATGTGGGGCAGGGATATCGCAATACCTATGAGCGAACAAAGGCTGAAGCTGAGGCACTGGTGCGATCGAAACTGCGGTCGATACCGGGCGTAATTCTGAGGCCGAGCATCGTGGTAGGCGATTCGCGGACGGGAGCGACTTCGAGCTTCAAGATGCTCTACTGGCCGCTCAAGATTTTCTCGCGCAGATTGTGGCGGACGGTGCCCGGGTATCCTGACGCCGTGCTGGATATTGTGCCGGTAGATTTTGTGGCTTCTGCAGTGGCGCAGTTGACCTTTGATGAGGCGGCGCTAGGCGAGACGGTGCATCTGTGCGCAGGGCCGAGAGCCAGTGCGAAGCTGGGTGAGTTGGCGCAGCGGGCTGCGGAGTTCTTTCACGTTCTGGGACCGCGATATGTGGATCCTAGGCTGTTTTTTGCGACGGTGCGGCCTTTGCTGATGCTGATCTTATGGGGTAAAAAGCGAAGGGTACTTGTGGATGGCCAAGCGTACCGGGAGTATTTCACGATGCGGATGGAATTTGATACGGCGAATGCGGAGCGGCTGCTGCGGCCGGCAGGGATTGTGGCTCCGCAGGTGTTGGATTATTTTGAACGGCTGTTAGAGTTTTGCGTGGCGAGTGAGTGGGGACGAAAGCCGGTTCCCGCGGAACAAGCGAAATAGATTTGACGAGAATGAGAATAGTTAAAACAGGAATAGCATCCCGCTGGAAGATGGCCCGCGACCGCAAGCTGACGGTTGCGAACCTGGTGGATGAGTTGGTGCGTCATCGCGGGGATGCAGTGCTCTCGGTGAACGAAGATGGTGCGTACCATCTCTCTGAGCTGCATCGCGAGGTCTGCGCGATGGACGCCTTTCTACGCCGTACTGTGGGGCTGACGCCGGGGCAGACGGTGGCGATTTACCGCAGCAACGACCGCGTCTGCTTTCACTGGCTGCTGGCGATTGTGAGGGCCGGCGGCATTGCCGTGCCGCTGAATCCGATGCTTTCGCTGACTGAGGTGCAGCGCATTCTCAGCGAGAGCGGGACGGCGGCCCTGATCACGGACAAGACGGTGTTTGAGCGGACGATTCACGATTGCACAGCGCTGCCGGTCGAGACGTGGATTCAGGATGACGGCGAGCGGGAAACGATGCCGGGGTTTCTGCGGCTGACAGAGGCGGGCGAGGTATTTGCACCGGTGGAGGTCGAGCAGAGTACGACGGTGGCCGTTTTTCACACATCGGGAACGAGCGGGTCTCCAAAGGGCGCGGCGTTGTCGAGCCGGGCCTTGCTGGGAGCAAGATCAGCGACTGTAGTGGTTGGGATGTTTCTAGGCGCGAAAGATCTCGCTTTGATCGCGTTGCCGTGGTCGCACATCATGGCGGTGAGCATTGCGCTGAATGGGATGATTGCCGGGATTCCGGGCTGCTTTCTGGAGCGGTTTGACGTGGAGCGGGCGTTGCTGCTGGTGGAGCGGCTGGGCATTACGACGTTTGTGGGTGTGCCGGAGATGTTTGCGCGGCTGTTGAACAGCAATCCGAATCCTCAGAGGTTAAAGACAGTGCGAGTCTGGCTCTCGGCCAGCGATGCTTTGCCTGCCGCTGTCCGCGAGCGGTTGCGGCACTACGGAGCATTTCGGCGGTTGCCGGGGGGAAAGCGTATTCCTCCCGTGATTTTGAATGGATACGGGATGGTGGAACTGGGCGGCCTCGCGATGATGGGCGTCGATCTCTCGTTTGCGCCGGGGAGCGGGGACTGGGGAGTGCCGGTGCCTCCATTTGAGGTGAGGGTTGTGGATGAGGATGGCAGACCTGTGCGCGCGGGGATGGCCGGGGAATGCCAGATCAGGCGGCGAGGCATTCGGCCGCAGTATTGGCGATATGAGGATGCGGAGCTTGTCACGGAAGATGGTTGGCTGCGGACCGGCGATCTGGCAGTGCGAAGCCGGCTGGGACTGGTGAAGCTGGTTGGTCGTAGCAAGGACGTGATCAAGTCCGGCGGCTACTCGGTGTATGCGCGGGAACTGGAAGAGGCGATGCTTGCGCATCCAGCTGTGGCGCGGGCCGTGGCGTTTGGCCTGCCCCACACGGAGAAAGGCGAGATTGCCGTAGGCGCGGTAGAGCTGCGGGCCGATTCCGAAGTGAATGAGGCGGAGCTGGTGGCGTGGTGCAAGGCTCGGCTTGCCGGGTACAAAGCTCCGAAGCGGGTATGGATTGTCGAAGCTGGCGGGTTGCCGCAGAACCACAACGGCAAAATGCTGCGGCGGGAGCTGCGGGAGCGGTTTGCGGCGGAAGCAAGCGTGGCGGTCTCGCGATGAGATCGCCACGGCGCATGAGACCTGAGATAACTTGCAACGATCGTCCGTAGGAGGACGAGTCAGTACCAGGTTTGAGATGTGACGCACACGAGTAGGCTGGCCAACGTGAGCCTTCTGCGGCAAACGGAACTACTGAATCACCTTCTCCGAAGTACTGGTCAAGGACATGGTGGAGCGGGACAGGAAGGGAAGCCGAAACTGAAACGGATATGTTACCTGAACTGTGACAAAACAGCCCTGACTAGTAGTGGTAGTGCATACGGTGCAGCCCGTTGTGCAGTCGGGGGTTGTGCCCGGCCAGGTGGTACTCACTGTGACGGCGCTTTGGTTGATTCCGGGCAACGCGATGCTTCGCACATAATTCTGCACGTCACTTGCGACTGCCTGACAGTTATAGCCTAGCGTGAAATTAGGCGGCGCCGATGTATTGCACGAGGTTTTCCACTCCGCGCCACGCACCATGGCATAGCGCGCTCCCGATTCGGCCGCGTAGGCGACGAAATGGGAGGAGTAGATTGCCTCGCAGAATCCAAAGATGCCGCAGAGTACTGCAAACAACACCGATATCGAAAGGGCAAATTCCACCATCTGGCTGCCCTCTTCGCGACGCAAAAAGCCGAAGTGTTGCTTGAACACAAACCTTTGTCTCGTTTGCGTCAGTAAGCCACGCTGAAAATTTCCAGGGATGATTCCAGCCATCTTTTAGGCTCCTCCCTCACGCATCGTTGCGGAACTGGAAAGGGACATTGGGTAAGGGACTCCGACCCATGGCACCAATGGCTTGTAGGTTGCCGATACCCTGACGGTTACCCGGTAAACCACATTCGATGTGCAGGAAGGGATGGTCGTGCAATTTGCAGAAAACGAGGTGCCGTCTGAGCATTCGCAGCCGTAGGTGGGGGTTGTGACAGTTAAGTTGGGCACATTCGGGGCGCCTTTTTGTGCCGCTGTCGTGATGCCCGTTGTATCGGTCGGATTCTGAGCACCATACTCGGCTCCGGCATGAGCTGCGCCCGCCATTTCCATGGTCAGATGATAGGCTTGGCCAAAATCGACAGCACCGGCAAGGATTAACAGCAGGAATGGCAGAGTGAGGGCCACTTCCACAAGGCTGGAGCCGTGGTCCGCGGCCAGGAGAGCACGAAAATAGGAAAACAGGCGCATGGGTTATTCCGTCAGATGAGCTTTACCCTTAACCGGAGGGCCGTCCTGCAGCGACGAATAATCATCGCCCAGAGTGAAGGTGGAGTTGCCGTTGTCGAGAAGCTTGTTCACAACGAGGAAGGTGTAGGCGGCGGCGTTGCCGTTACCGTTGACGGTGAGCTGAGCACCGGGGAGATAGATGGTTCCCTGCCAGACCGAGGTGTTGTCGCCATTGATGATATCGGTGTTGGTGTCGCTGGCGTTCTGGTAGAGCAGGATGCCCTCGTAGGTGCCAGAAGTGGGGGCGACGAGATCCACATGGGAATTGCCATTTACGGTGAAAGAACCGGCGGTGGAGGAGAAATAGAAGGTGACTCCGCCAGTTCCAGTAAGGGTATTGTTGCCATTAACCTGGAAGTTCCCGGTAAAGATATAGGTGCCCGGGTTGAAAGTGGCAGTAGAGCTCCCGTTGAGGGTGACGGTTCCGCAATAAGTTCCGGGGTTGAAGACGGCGCTCCCGTTGCCGTTGACTGTCGCGCCGCTCGACGGGGAGCCAGTGAAGGGACTCGATGTGGTTGCACCGCAGGCTCCTACCTGAGGAGCCGGCAGACCTGCCAGGGGATCAGACTGCGGAGGATCTCCGGTGGTTGGGGTCGGGCTGACTGAAGGATTGCCGTTGCTGACAGCGCCTCCGGCGACATCGATCTCCGATGCCGAGACGGTGGGGTGGCCATTGAAGAGTGCGGCTGTGTTCGCGTTTGAGTCGACAATAATGCCGCACTGTGCGGTGAGGGTAGAGTTGCCGTTGACCAGCAGGGCATCTGTGGCGGTCGGGTTGAGAACGTATACGCAGTCTGTGGGGTCACCGAGACCAGCTTCGGAACGCGCGGAGATGTTGAATGACTTGACGCTGAGAATTCCTGCGAAGAGGGTTATCACCGGCTCAGCAACAACTGCCTCCACATATTTTGTATTGCCGTGGTTGGGATCGCTGGCGCCCAGAGCGCATGGCCCGTTATTGACCGTCAAGGTTAACTGCGTGGTGCTGCCTGTCGCGCATTGAGTGAGTAAGTTGGAGCTGGAAACAGAAAGATTGTTTTCGGCGAGCGCCGATTTTGCAGCGGTCTGCATGGTTGAACAATTGGCAGTTGTACCGCACTGCTGCAATTCGATAGCGCCCGCCACTGCGGCGGCATCGGCTGCGGTTTGTAGCTGGCGCTGTATGTAAAGAAGCCGCCCTACATCCACGGCAATTGCTGCGAAGGCCAGCAGCAACACCATGCTCAGCGCCACCACTATCAGAGCCTGTCCGTTCTCGTCGCGTAACAATCTCATGTAACTCACCCACGGCACAGGTTACCTATGCGCCGGCGGTCAGACACTTTCTATCTCTCTTGCAGACAGTCCAGTATTCGCAAGAATTCCGTGGACCTATAACGCGGTCATAAACATTCACAAGCCATGCGCCGCGGTACTATAGTCCTCCGGAAAATCGAGCTGCCTGAACAGAAGTATCCTTTGGGTCGGCTCTATACGAACAACCACTTTTGAGGTACCGATAGCGTCTTTTGGGGGAATTGACGGTCAGAGTCACCCGCATGTGACAGCCGTACAGTACAGCAGATAGCCTTTGCTTTCAGATTTTCCCAATTATGAGTGCCCGAGCCTGATATGGCAATACATCATTCGTAACATTTTCGCTCTTACCGGAGGGGTTCATGTGGGATATGGATGTAACTCGCAGGCAGGTGTACCTGCAGGATTGCCGGGTGAGAAAGAGGCCGGGGCGAAGTCCGGGGTGCATTGCGAGGCGCGGCTATACTTGAGGTCGTGAGGGTTTTTGGGCGCGGCGTGCAATGGCAGAAGCTCTCGCCTGTCTTTTCATTGATGCTGTGTCTTCGGTGAAGTGTGTGCGGGATTTGTCTTCCGTCTGTATGGGGCAGACTGGTCAGGAGTGGTATGAGCGTCAGTTTGGAAGAAGTGGAGCGCGTGGCGGAACTCGCCAGCCTGGAGCTGGCTGAGGATGAAAAGCCGCGCATGCAGCGGGATTTGAACGCGATTCTGGAGTATGTGGCGCAGTTGAATTCGCTGGATACTTCGGCAGTCGAGCCGCTGGCCCAGGTGAGCGAATTGCTGGACGCGGGCTCGACTGCTGACAAGGGTGATGGGGCGGCGCTGCGGGTGGATGAGACGCGGCCGTGCCTGGATCGCAAGGTGGTGATGGAGGAAGCGCCGGAGACGAATGGAGCTTTCTTCAAGGTGCCTAAGGTGATTGAACGCTAGTGTGGGTGTGGAGTGCCGGTGAACGTGCTCGTGCTCCGGCTCGCCAACAGCAGATTCCCTTTGGGAATGACAGCAAGAAAAGCAAACGCAAGAATCATGAGAGATGGGATGGCCGAGTTGGGTGTAGGTACGAAAGATCTGGTGGAGAAGCCGGCGACAATTGCTTCGCTGCGTGAGGGCATCGCTTCGGGCGTGATCAGCGCTGTGGAGTTGGCGGAGCAGTACTACGCGCGGATTGCGGCACATAATCCTCTGCTGAATGTGTACCTGTCGCTCACGAAAGAGCAGGCGCTGGAGCAGGCGGCTAAGGTGGATGCAGCGGCGGTGAAGGGCGAGATTCTTGGACCGCTGGCCGGAATTCCCATCGGTGTGAAGGATGTGCTGACGATGCAAGGCGCGCCTTCTACGGCGGGATCGGCAATTTTGAAGGGCTATGAGCCGCCATACGATGCGACTTCAGTGGCGAAGCTGAAGGCCGCGGGTGCGGTGCTGCTGGGCAAGATCAACTGCGATGAATTTGCGATGGGCTCGTCGAATGAGAACTCGGCGTATGGGCCGGTACGCAACCCGGTAGATACGGAGCGGGTGCCGGGCGGTTCGAGTGGCGGCTCGGCTGCGGCGGTTGCGGCGAATCTGGCCGTCGCGACGCTAGGCACGGATACGGGTGGATCGATCCGGCAACCCGCGAGCTTTTGCGGCGTGGTCGGCGTGTTGCCGACCTATGGACGCGTCTCGCGGTATGGGCTGATTGCCTTTGCTTCGTCTCTGGATCGCGTGGGTCCGTTTGCGGGCAATGTTCGCGATGCGGCGGAGGTGCTGCAGGTGATTGCCGGACAGGACCCCAAGGATGCCACGAGTTCGGCGCGGCCTGTACCGGATTACATCGGTGAGACAGAGAAGGATCTGGATAAGTTGCGGATCGGAGTGCCGGAGGAGTATTTCGGCGAAGGTCTGGACCCGGAAGTGCGAGCCGCGGTTGAGTCGGGAATTGATTCATTGCGCAAGGCTGGATGCGAAATCAAGAAGATCAGCCTGAAGCACACGCAGTATGCGATTCCGGTGTATTACCTGATTGCTACGGCAGAGGCAAGCGCGAATCTGGCGCGATTTGACGGAGTGCGCTATGGGCACCGTTCGGCGAAGGCGACGAATCTGGCGTCGATGTATCGGCTGTCGCGTGAAGAGGGCTTCGGGCCAGAGGTGAAGCGCAGGATTCTGCTGGGTACCTATGCGCTGAGCGCGGGCTACTACGACGCGTATTACAAGAAGGCGCAGCAGGTGCGGCGCATACTTGCGGAAGAGTTTCTAACTGCTTTTGGCGAAGTGGATGCGATCGTAACTCCGACGGCTCCGACGGCTGCCTTCAAACTGGGTGAGAAGACGGACGATCCGCTGGCGATGTACTTGGCGGATATCTATACGGTGACGGCGAGCCTGGCGGGTATCTGCGGAGTGACGGTGCCGTGCGGTGCTACTTCTGCCGGGCTGCCGGTCGGCATGCAGGTGCTTGGCGCCCATTTCCAGGAGTCGACGGCGTTTCGCGTGGCGCGGGCAGTGGAAGCGGCAAACGCGATATAGATATCGGATTTTTCCTCGACACAATTGCCGGTAGTATCTGTTCGCATATGAGTCGGTTCAGGGTTGTTGTGTGTCTTGCGGTGTTGTCTGCCGTGGGGATGAGTGTGCCGTCGATGGCGGCTGCGCCGAAGAAGCCGCATGTGGTGGGGCTTGGGGCCGCTAGGACAGTACCGTATTCGAAGGCCGGCGACCCGGCGGGTGCTGCGGCGGATGAGACGGCGCTGGAGACGCGTCCGCTGCTGGTGGATGGCCGGGTGAGTGAGTGGACGACCGGTGACGCGCATGACGTGACGGACCGCAGCTTTGTGGTGCGGCGGGCGTTGCGGGTAAATGATTCGCTGCCTGCGGGCTCCAATCCGGATGCAAAATCGAACCACACCAAAGCTGAGAACGAGAAAACAGCGCACGCTGAACCGGTGCATTGGGTATGGCAGCGGGGCCCGTGGCTGCTGGTGGATCGCATAACGGGGCACGTCACGGCGCTGAAGCTGCCGGATTACGATCCTGGGGTGAGCCAGGTGGTGTGGTTTCGGGATTATGCGGCGTACTGCGGGGTGACGGCTTCGGGGAAGAGCCTTTATGCAGTGGTGGCACAGCTTGGAGTGCGTAAACCCGTACTGGCGAAGAAGCTGGAGGGATATGACGCGGGCGATCATGCAACGCCGGTATGCGGATCGGTCGAGTGGCAGCGAGAGCCGCTGCGGGTAACGTTTCACCCGGCGGGGCGGGATGCAGCAGGATTTGATTTGGTGGGCGGGTCGGCGGCGCTGGTGGAGGGGGAGGATGATGAGACAGGGACCAGCCAATAAAGACCAAGGACAAGCCGACAGTATCAGTGTGTGCACATTTGCTTGAGGGAAACATGCACCGCCGGAGACCGGATTCGTAAAATGAATTGATTTATGGATCGGGTTGCGCACTGGGACCGGGTTTACGCGGCGACGCCTTCGGATCAGGTGAGCTGGTATGCGCCTCATCTGGCCACTTCGCTGGAGTGGGTGATAGAGGCTGCAGCGCCGGTTCCACGCCCGGTCGTATCCGTGATTGATGTCGGTGGTGGAGCTTCGACGCTGGTAGATGACCTGTATCTCCAGGGATTTCGTGCGCTGACGGTGCTGGATGTTTCGTGCGATGCGCTATGGCAGTCACAGGAGCGGATGGGAAGCGCCGCGCGAGAAATCTGGTGGGTTGCGGCGGATATCACGCAAGTGGAGCTGCCCGAGGTGGCATTTGATGTGTGGCATGACCGGGCGGTCTTTCACTTTCTGACGGAACAAGCAGACAAAGCAGCTTACCGTGAGCGGGTGGCGAAGGCGCTGAAGCCGCGCGGCCAGGTTGTACTGGCGACTTTTTCGATGAATGGGCCGCAGAGCTGTAGCGGGCTACCGGTGTGCCGGTATGATGCCGAGTCGATGGCGCGGGAGTTTGCACCGGAGTTTCGTGTAGTCGAGACGGAGATGATAGAGCATCGGACGCCTGATGGCGGGGGGCAGGAGTTTCTGTATACGAGATTCGCGCGGTTGGGTTGAGGGCGCCTGAAGCGTAGGCTGTTCTCAGGAGTGGGATGTATGGAGTCGTTTGAGGATCTGCTTGGGATGGCGGAGCAGGCGCACGGACACATGTGCGCGGGGCAGGTGCTCGGCGTGCGGATGGCGATGCTGGGCTGCCGGCAGCTTGGTGTCGAAGATCCCAGAGGTGCGGACCGGAAGAAGCTGGTGACGTTTGTGGAAATCGACCGGTGCGCGACGGATGCGATCGGGATGGTCACGAACTGCAAGCTGGGACGGCGAGCGCTGAAGTTTCGTGACTGGGGCAAGATGGCGGCAACGTTTGTGCATCTGGAGTCGGGGAAGGCGATACGGATTGTGGCGCTCGAAAATTCGCGGGAGCTGGCTGCGCAGCGGTTTCCGGAGATTCAAGAGAAGAGCAAGCAGCAGTTGGCGGCCTATCGCGAGCTGAGCGATGCGGAACTCTTTCAGGAGCAGTGGGTTACGGTGGAGCTGCCGCCGCAGGAGATGCCCGGATACAAGGGTGCGCGGATGACTTGCGACGAATGCGGCGAGGGCGTGAATTTTGACCGGTTTGTGGAGCGCGTGATTCCGGGTGGCACAACGGTGCGGCTGTGTTTGAGCTGTTCGGAGCCGGGGTTGAAGTACTGGAGAAGTAGGGATCAGGGACCAGAGGCGAGGGAATAGGGAGTTCGTGCTTCGCACGAATTTAATTCTCGATTCCAAAATCGAGACCTGGGATAGTCGGGGACGGCTGGGGGTTTGTTAGACTTAGGGCGGTACTCCAGCGGCATATTGGGGATGGATTCGTGTGCTTGCTTTTGCTGGAGTGCGGCAGCGCTTGAGAGTGTCGAACAGGAAGTGACGGCGGCATGGCAGCCAGATTGATGGCGCGCCGGGCCGGCCGAATGCGCGGGAAGTGCGGCAGTGAGATGCCGGTTCCTGTGCGAAAGCGTTCCCGGAGACAAGCGAGAGTTGGCTGGAGGGGCATGGAGTGATCTTCCGTGCGTCTTCCAGGTGGATTTGAATAAGGCTCGGGGCACGATGCCGGGCGGATGAAGGAACAGTGTGTTGAGTGGATTGGTAAGTTCTATGGCTGCGGCGGCGCCGGCGGGTGGAGCGGGTCTTTCGTTGATTCTGCCGATGGTGCTGATGGTTGGCGCGATGTACCTGCTGATGATTCGGCCTCAGCAGAAGAAACAAAAGCAGTGGAATGAGATGCTGGGCAAGCTGAAGGCCGGCGACCGTGTCACGACGACGGGCGGCATCAAGGGAACGATTCTGAGCCTGAAGGATGACACGCTGATCATTCGTGTTGCGCCGGATGGAATCAAGCTGGAAGTGGTGAAGGGCTCTATTGGCTCGGTAACCACCACGGAAGAAAGCAAGTAGAGAATTTAAGCAAGCAGAGGCGAACGCGGGTGCGTGAGCACGAGAAGCCGGGAAGCACTCTGGCAGCCCGCGGGGATGGGCGAAAGCAACGATGAAGAAGAACATGAAGGCCAAAGTGGCGGCCATTGTTGGGGTTCTGCTGGTCTGCTTTTACGGCATCTTCGGTATTCCGAAGGGCGTGACGGGGCAGGCTCTGTTGAACTCACTCACGGATCATATTCACCTGGGACTGGATCTGCAGGGCGGAGCCCATCTGATTCTGCAGGTGGTCGTGAAGGATGCGGTTAACGCTGAGACGGACAATACGGTTGCCCGTCTGCAGCAGGATTTGGCGACGAATCACTTTCAGGGCACGCCGATCAAGCTGGATCCGAACAACCCACAGGTGGTGGAGATCACCGGGGTCGATCCGTCGAAGGCCGGCGATTTGCGCAACGTGCTGAGCGACAAGTACGGCGCAGAGTATGACATCACGGGTCCTGGCGCGAACAAGACCATGACGCTGACGATGAAGCCGACACAGGTGACCGATCTTGAAAACCGCACCGTGGAGCAGTCCATAGAAACCATCCGGGATCGCGTGGACAAGCTGGGCGTGAGCGAGCCTAAGGTCGAACCGTACGGATTGGGCCAGTATCAGATCCTGGTAGAGTTGCCGGGCGTGAGCGATGAAGATCGAGTAAAGGACACCATCTCGTCGACGTCGCAGCTTTCGGTGCATGAGGTCGCGGGTGACTCGGCCGGCTACGCAAGCGAGCAGGAAGCGCTAACGAGCCTGGGCGGAACGATTCCTCCAGATGAGGAGCTGCTGCGCGGTAATGCGCAGGGCGATACCTCGAATGACCGGTACTTTCTGTTGAAACGGCTCTCGATTGTGGGCGGCAAAGATTTCCGCGATGCGAGCGCGATTGGCGTAAACGATCGCGGCACGCAGGGCGTGAACTTTGTGCTGACAAACTCAGGCGGCGACCGCTTCTACGACTACACGTCGAGCCACGTTGGCAGCTACATGGCGATTGTTCTGGGCGACACGGTGAAGAACGTTGCCGTCATCAAGGGCGCGATCCGCGACCAGGGACAGATCGAGGGCTCCTTTACGAAGGAGCAGATCGATGCTCTCTCATTCACACTGCGCACAGGCGCGCTGCCGGCGACGATCAACTACATCGAGGAGCGTTCGGTGGGCGCGTCGCTGGGTGCTGACTCGATCAGGGAGGGCGTTACAGCGGCGGTAGCTGGCATGCTGGCCGTAATGATCTTCATGCTGATCTACTATCGCGGCGCGGGCATCAACGCTGATGTGGCTCTGTTTCTGAACCTGGTGATTCTGCTTGGGTTCATGGGCTACAGCAACTCGGTGCTGACGCTGCCGGGCATTGCTGGAGTGATCCTCACCATCGGTATGGGCGTGGACTCAAACGTACTGATCTTCGAGCGTATCCGCGAAGAATTGCGAGCGGGCAAAGGCGCGGCGCAGGCCATCGATCTGGGCTTCGCACATGCGTGGATCACGATTGTGGATACGCACGTCACGACGATTGTTTCGGCGGCGATCCTGTTCCTCTTCGGCACCGGGCCGGTGAAGGGATTTGCTACAACGCTGACGTTTGGTCTGCTGGCAAACCTGTTCACGGCAGTCTTTGTGTCGCGTGTGATCTTTGACTCGCACGTGGACCCGAAGGCGGTGGGTCAGAAGGTTTCAATTTAGCAGGGTTGACGATCCGTAAAGCTTGCGGAATCAAGAAATGCGTGGCGTCTTCGCGTGAAATGCAGACGACGCCAAAGCCGAAACTCCAAGGTGAGTGGGCGCGAGGAAGGTAAAGAAACGTGGAACTTTTTCATGATGTCAATATCGACTGGCTGGGGAAGAAGTGGTACTTCCTCGCCTTTTCTCTGATCTTCAGTGTGTCCGGTGTGATCTCGATGGGCATGCACTGGGCGAAGATCGGCAGCCCGGTGCCGCTGGGCGTGGATTTCAAGGGCGGCACGCAGGTTGAGGTCAAGTTCCAAAACCCGCCAAATCAAGCCGAGATTCGCTCGGCGGTTGAGGCTGCGGGCATCAAGGATGCGACCGTCGTTCAATTTGGTGATGCGAGCCAGCGGGAGATGCTGATCAGCCTGCCAGAGAGCATGAACGAAGCGGCGCTCGATGCCGGGCGGCAGCAAATCAAGGGTGCGCTTGCGGCGCACTACAACAACCCGGTCGTGAGCGATAGCGCACAGGTGGTGGGTCCAACCGTAGGCCATCAGCTTGAGAAACAGGCAGGTCTGGCGACGCTGTATTCGCTGATCGGCATGCTGGTATACCTGTGGTTCCGCTTCGAACTGATCTATGGCGTGGCGGCGGTCGTGGCGGTGTTTCACGACACGCTGATCACGGTGGGCTTTTTTGCTCTCTTCGATAAGGAACTAAGCCTGACGGTGATTGCGGCGATTCTGACGCTGGTGGGCTACTCGATGAACGATACGATCGTGGTCTTTGATCGTATCCGCGAGAATTTGCGGCTGTCGCGTCGCGAGAAGCTGTCGGATCTGGTGAATCGCAGCATCAACCAGACGCTGAGCCGAACGGTGCTGACGTCGGGCCTGACATTCCTGACGGTGCTGGCGTTGTTTCTCTTCGGCGGTGAAGTGCTGCATGGGTTCTCGTTCGCGCTGGTGGTGGGCATTTTGATCGGCACGTACTCGTCAATTGCGGTGGCAGCGCCAATGCTTGTGGCGTACCAGGACTATCGTGCAAGCAAGGGCAAGGCTGCAGTATTGCCTGCTGCGAAGCGCGGAAAATAAGCGTAAATACAGTGCAAAACGGTACAGCCGGAGGAGCGAAATGCTTCTTCGGCTGCACTGTTTTCGGGGCATGCAATTTTGCATGCTTTGCAGGTGTGCGGTTGTTCTGATATAGGTTGGGAACACTCGTGTTCGAGCGTTATTCAGAATTAAACGAAGATTCTCCCTTCTCATTCAGATGAGCATGCCGCCCAGGGCTTTGGCGGATGCGACGGGGCATTTTCGAGAGGGACAGATTCTGAAAACGAGACGGAAACGTTGCCATTGAGGCAACCGGGAACATTCCGTTCGGCATCGGTGTCTAACTTGAGAGGAACGAGCAACTCGCATCGAGGTTGGCCATGTTTGAAGATTCAACATTCGAATCAAGCAACCGCCTGAAGAAGCGGAATCCGTGGGTGATCGCAACGTTTTCGCTGAATGCTGTGATTCTTGCGGCAGCGATCATCTATCCATTGGTCAACTATGAGGCGTTGCCTAAGGCAGCAATGACAACGCTGCTTGTAGCACCACCACCACCACCGCCGCCACCTCCACCGCCGCCGCCGCAGGTGCACGTGGAAGCGGTGAAGCCGATGATGATGAATAATCAGCTCACGGCTCCTACGCGTATTCCCAAAGAAATCAAGATGGTGCAGGAGAAGGAAGCTCCACAGAGCTTTGGTGTAGCCGGCATGGAAGGCATGGGCTCAGGCGCGGCTGGCGGCGTGATCGGCAGCGTGTTTGGCAATGCGACTCCGGCGCCGGTAGTGAAACAGGCGCCTCCGAAGAAGATCGCTATCTCTTCAGGCGTTGCGACCGGTCTACTGGTTCAGGAAGTCCGGCCGATTTATCCTCCAATCGCCAAGGCGGCGCGTGTCTCCGGCACGGTCGTGCTGCAGGCGACAATCTCTAAGACTGGCACCATTACCAATCTGCGCGTAGTCAGCGGCAATGCAATGCTGCAGTCGGCCGCGCTGGATGCGGTGCGGCAGTGGCGCTATCGGCCTTACATGCTGAATGGCGATCCGGTCGAGGTTGACACTACCATTAACGTCGTCTTCAACCTGGGCGGCGGTTAGTCTACGCGGGGCGGTATTTCCGATGAGGAAAGTCCGCCCTTTTTACTCATCCTCTGAATGCGTGCCAGCACAGTGCGCACTCACCCGTGGGAGCCCCGCGGTAAACAGAAACAAATCTTCGCTCAAGAGAAGATGAGCAATCCCCAGGAGGAACGATTCAGTGATTCTCGCTCAGTTTGCACATTTCGCCTCGCATGCTTCCAGCCTGGCAATGTTCCAGGACCAACAGGCCTCAACCGATTTCAGCCTGGTTGGCCTCTGGGGCAACATGGGTCTCTTTGCCAAAGGCATTGCCGTCGTACTGTTCATCATGTCCATCTGGTCGCTGGCCGTGATGATTGACCGCTATCTGTACTTCACCGCAGCCCGTAAGCAGTCGCGTGAGTTTGCTCCCAAGGTTGCAGGCGCCCTGAAGGATGCCAAGCTCGAAGAGGCAATCAAGATTGCCGATCGCAGCAAGAAGTCGCATCTCGCCGAAGTTGTCACCGCCGGCCTGCAGGAGTTCCGCAGCTCGCAGGGTATGGTGACTGAAGAGACGATTGAGAGCTCCAAGCGTGCTCTCGAGCGTGCCGAAGCTATCGTTCACGCGAAACTGAAGCGTGGCCTCAGCGTTCTGGCAACGATTGGTGCAACCGCTCCCTTCGTCGGCCTGCTCGGTACCGTCATGGGTATCTTGAACGCCTTCCAGCAGATCGCTGTACAGAAGTCTTCCGGTATCGCTGCCGTCGCCGGTGGTATCTCGGAAGCTCTGGTAACCACCGCGTTCGGATTGCTTGTGGCGATTCCGGCCGTTATGACCTTTAACTACTTCACCGGCCGCGTTGAAGCCTTCGATGTCGAGATGGACAACTCGTCGAGCGAACTGGTGGACTACTTCATCAAGCAGAGCCACAAGCGCTAACAAGGCGCAGCGGCAACTGCCGGGACGCAGCAACCGAAACGGGGCGAGAGTCTTTGGCTGGCAGTGGAATGTGCATCCTCTGCCAGCCTTTCCGACCACTACCCTCAGGAGCTTCGATCCGGCGGCTCAATCAAGGCGCGTAAAAGGCCGAGATTGAGCGATTGGTCACCTTCTCTGCATCGGTGACTTTCGAACTTGATGCGTGGAGCTTAGACAATGTCAATTGCAGTAAGAAACGAAGGCGCGAAGGTAAACTCGAACATCAACGTTACGCCCATGGTGGACGTAATGCTGGTGCTGTTGATCATCTTCATGGTCATCACTCCGATGCTCCAGAACAAGGTCAACATCGATCTCGCGAAGACCGATAACCCAGTGGCCATGCCAGATGCGGATAAAGACGACGCCATCGTAGTTGCGGTGACGCGCGACGGTACGCTTTATCTTGGCCAGAATAGAATCAATCCCGCCGAAGTTGGCGCCAAGATTCGTGACATGCTGGCAGACAAGCCGGGCAAGCAGATTTTTGTCCGCGCGGATGCCCGTGCACGCTATCTCGATGTCGAGAATGCGATCGACGATGTGCGCACCGCTGGTGTGGAATCAGTTGGCTTGCTGACTGAGAAGCGACAACCCGGTGCAATAGGCGGCGAGTAGAGCAGGTTTCGACCACAGATTTCAGGAGTTCAAGACATGGCAATGACAGGTGGTGGTGGTCCGGGTGGAATTTCCTCGGACATCAATGTAACTCCCCTCATCGACGTTCTGCTGGTGCTGCTGATCATCTTCATGGTGATCGTGCCGGTAACGCCAAAGGGACTGGGTGCGCTGGTGCCGCAGCCGCCCAAGGACAAAACGCCTCAACCGCCAGATCCGCGTACGATCGTCGTCTCGGTGCTAAAGGCTGGTAATCGGGTCGCGTACAAGATCAACCAGGATGACGTCGCGCATGGGGATCTGCTGGCGCGTCTGACTGCGATCTATCAGAACCGCGCTGAGCGCATCATGTTCGTCAAAGGCGACGATGATGTTGATTTTGCAGCGGTTGCTGATGTCATCGATATCGGACATGGTGCGGGCGTGGATCATGTCGGTCTCATGACGCCGAAGATTTTGGCTGGTCAATAGAAAAGAGGCCCTGCCCTGTGCAGGGCCGTGCTCTTGCCGGGCCTTATTTGCCCGTGGACCGGCGGCCTTTCAGAAAAGCTTTTCGAAATGAATGCAGTTTGATTAGGATGGAACGGCTGGGGCGGGAGTCTCCCACTGCACTTGGCCGCGCGGGCGAACCAGGCGCGTAACACCTGGCGACGACTCGAAGGAGAAGGATAAGAATATGAATCGAATCGCACGTCTGCCGGTGCTTGCGGCGTCTCTCGTGGTCCTCATGGTCGCGCTTACCGGCTGCGCCAAGCTGAAGGCCCGTGACCAGCTAAATAAGGGAGTTGAATCGTTCAAGGCCGGAAAGTACGAAGAAGCGATCAACCACTTCCAGCAGGCCTCACAGCTCGATCCCACCCTGCCGACGGCGAAGGCGTATCTGGCAACGGCGCTCTCACAGAATGTGGTACCTGGACTCTCAACCCCCGAAAACTTAAAGACTGCAAATCAGGCGATTCAGACCTTCCAGGAAGTATTGGCAGCGGATCCCTCGAATATCAACAGCATGAAGGGTATTGCCAGCCTGTACTTCAACATGAAGAAATTTGACGACGCGAGAACGTGGCAGAAGAAGGTTCTCGCAGTTGATCCCAAGGACCCCGAAGCAGCGTATACGGTGGGCGTGATTGACTGGACGCTAGCCCATGAAAATCTGCTGAAGATGTTGAACAACAACGATGACGGCGTTGGCAACGTCAAGGCCTTGACGAAGGCCAACTGTACAGAGATTCAACAGGAGAATGGTCCGCTGGTCGAGGAAGGCATAAAGTACCTGCAGCAGGCTGTCGATAACCGTCCGAACTATGACGATGCCATGTCGTACATGAACCTGACGTATCGCCGCAAGGCGGATGTTGACTGTGGCGACGCGGCGGCGGTTAAGGATGACGTTGCTAAGGCGCTGGACTGGAGCGCAAAGGCCATGGGTACCCGCAAGGAGAATGAGAACAAGAAGAATCAGGGATCGGGCGGAATCACGCTCGACTCCAATGGCAACATGAAGTAAAGTTCGGTTCGCGATTCGAATGGCAAAGGCCTCCGCAGATGGGGGCCTTTGTTATTTGCGCTGGAAAAGGACAATACTGCCACGAAACAGGCATAGGGCGGTCTGGGCTTAGCGGGTACACTGATGGCGATGCTTACGCAAGACTCTCCCATATTTGTGACGGGCGGCGCCGGTTTTATCGGGTCGCATTTTGTGCTCGATTGGTTTGCCGAGATCGGCACGCCACTCGTCAATCTGGACAAGCTGACTTATGCGGGCAATCTGAGGAACCTGCAGCCGATCGCGGACCGGTCTGGATATCACTTTGTGCGCGGCGACATTCAGGATCGCACGCTGGTGGATCGGTTATTGAAGGAGTTTGAGCCGCGTGCGATTGTGCATCTGGCGGCGGAGAGCCATGTAGACCGGTCACTGATGGGGCCGGAGGACTTTCTCAATACCAACGTCCACGGCACATTTACGCTGCTTGAGGCGGCGCGGGCGTACTATGACAAGCTCGATGTTGAAGATCGCACAAAGTTCCGCTTTCTGCATGTTTCGACCGACGAGGTGTATGGCTCACTGAAGTCGGGGGATGCTCCGTTTGAAGAGACATTTCCTTTCCGGCCCAATTCGCCATATGCGGCGTCGAAGGCGGCTAGCGACATGCTGGTGCGTGCGTGGGTGAAGAGTTACGGTCTGCCTGCCGTCGTCACGAACTGCTCAAACAACTATGGACCTTTGCAGTTTCCGGAAAAGCTGCTGCCACTGGTGCTGAACCGCGCGATCCACGGTGAGCCGCTGCCGATTTATGGCGATGGCATGCAGGTGCGCGACTGGTTGTATGTAGGCGATCATGCGGCAGCACTGCGTGTGGCGCTGGAAAAAGGCGTGCCGGGGCAGACCTACAACATTGGCGGATGGAACGAGCAGGCAAACATCGACACAGTGAAGATACTGTGCGCGCTGCTGGATGAGTTCCTGCCGGATTCGCCTCACCGGCCTCACGCACAGTTGATGAAGTTTGTCACGGACCGGCCGGGGCATGACCGGCGCTATGCAATCAACGCAACGAAAGCGGAGCGAGAGCTGGGTTGGCGTCCTAAAGAGACGTTTGCGACTGGTCTGCGCAAAACGGTGCGCTGGTATCTCGACAACCAGACGTGGGTCGAAGAAGTGACTTCAGGCGCGTACCGAGACTGGATGGAGACGAATTACGGGGCTCGTTGAGGCGAGGGCGCGGCAGGGGCAGGCAGGCTGTCGCGTCAATGAGGCTTCGCGACGGGGAATAGAGTCAGCGGTTGGATAGCTGGATGGGGTTGCCGTCGGGGTCTTTGCCATCGCAGAGAGTGAATGGATCACCCTGACGAACTTTGCCGAACTTCGCGCCACGCGCAACGAGTGCTTCCCGCAAAGACGCAACGTCGGAAGCGTGGAAGACAATCTTCGGCCCTTTTGCGCCGGGCGATGGTGGTCCTGAGTGCAGGGCGATGTTGACGGCGCCGGCAGCAAATTCGCGCCAGCCCTTTTCTTCCGAGACAAGTTTCAGGCTGAGAATGCGGCCGTAGTAGTCACTCATTATTTCCATTTGGCGCGTGAACAGGATGACGCGCGCGAATTGTAGAGAATACTCCTCCAGGCTGGACATGAAGACAGTGTAGCTGGATCGGCAAGCTGAGACGGGAACGAGCTCTTATAACTCCATATGAAAGCCCATATCCTCCATAGACTTTTAGAGATAGGATGATGGGCGAGTTCTTTCGCTGGGGTTATGCGATGCGGAAAAATTTGAGCCTGTTTTTGTTCGCTATGTTGGCAGTGCCCGCCTTCGCTGCAAAGCGCGTCGACATCAAGCAAGTCGATCAGGCGCTTACCGAGTGGAAAGATAAACCAGATGCGGAGGTTGCGCACTGGCTCGACGGACTGAAATTGACCGAACGCGCGGACGCAGCGCAGCTTGCGCAATGGAGAAAAACCGCACCCGGCCCGAAGTCAAAACAAGCTGTGGCGCTGCTGGCGGATGCGTCAGCCTTTCTCCGTGCGCCAGCCAGCGAGATTTTGCAAACTACTCCGCCGAATGAGATAGCGCAACGGCAGATGTTATCGCTGGCCTCGGCCTATGTAGAAACAACCCTCGTCAAGCTGCCTAACTTTTTCGCGTCGGAATCCATCACAACGTTTGAAGACACCCCAGCTAGCCAGGACTATGGGGTCTACACGAATTACCAGCCTATGCACTATTCGGACTTCAAGAGAGCTACGGTGCTCTATCGCGACGGCAAAGAAGTGATGGAAACCAAGTCGAGTGAAGTCTCCGAGCAGGATCAAACGATCACTCTTGCCGGTCAGCTTTTATCTTCAGGTGAATTTGGCCCGGTATTGCACACGGTGCTTACCGATGCGCGAAGCGGCAAGCTGACGTGGAGCCACTGGGAGGCGATGGGGGATTCAAAGACCGCGTTATTTCGTTATTCTGTCCCGCGACATCAATCTCACTACAGGCTCAAAGTGGAACTTGCCGGTCACAGTAAACCGACGCAGACACGACCGGGATATCACGGTGAAATCGCAATCGACCCAGCCAACGGAACGATTCTGCGAATCACACTGCAGGCGGATTTGTCCGACGACGATCCCATGAAGCGCGCAGATCTGATGGTGGAGTACGGTCGCGTTGAGATAGGAAAACAAAGCTACATCTGTCCGGTGCGAACGGTTGCGATGACCGAAAGTTACTCCGCGAAAGTGCAGCTCGATGAAAGAGGTTTTTTGACACCAAACCAAAAGGGGCCGACTCTAAAAATGCTAAACGACGCCCGTTTTGACAATTATCATGTGCTTCGTTCCGAAGCGCGATTATTGACCGGCGCGGACACGGATGACGACGGAAGCAAGCCTGATTCGCCACAATAGACCGGAATTCCGGTTGCGGAATCAATGCGGTTTGGGCACAAAAAGTAAGTTGGCCCTGCAAATATAGCGCGCGTGGGTGCAGTTTCAGCGGAATTCACCTAAACTGGCCTTGCGTTCGTCTATTAGGCACGGAGGCGTCGTGCAGGGTTTTATTTTCCGGGCATGGAAATTCGTCGCACAAAACCGGGGCACGGTGCTATCGGCGGTGCTGCATCTCTCGGTGCTGCTGTTCTTGGGGACTGGCGTGATCCGCACTGCGCAGATTGCTCCCTACCGGTTGCCAGGTACGGATAAGGGGAACACGGTGCTGGTGTACTTCAGCCCTGGAAGCTTACAGGCGGTCGCCTCGGAAAACAAGTCAAAGAGCCCGGATAAGGCGAAACCAACCTCAATCGAAAAGAACAAGACCGAGGCTCCGCAGACGCATCTCGCGACGCCAACCAAGGCCGATCCCGGCGTGGGTGGCGCTGTCGAGAGCGGACTGGGCGAGGGCGACATCACGATTGCGCTGGAAAGCTACTTCCCTGCTCCGCAGCCGGATCTTTCGACGATGCCTGCCGGGACGAAAGGCGATGTGGTGCTGGATGCGGTGATTGACGAGACCGGGAAGGTCTCGAAGCTGACGCTGCTAAAAGGGCTGGGCGCGCCGATCGACAACGCCGTGATCGCGACGGTGGAGCAATGGCGGTACACGCCGGCTAAGAAAGACGGTGTGCCGGTGCCGAGCGAGCGCGAACTGCACTTCCATTACGAGCGGGGATGAGCAGCGAAGAAGCTGCCGAAAGATTGCGGGAGGATGGAGTCGTCCTGCTGCGCGGTGTTTTGCCGTCTTCGCTGGTTGAGCGATTCTGGCACGCCGCGGTTAGCTGCTTCACAGCGGTTGAGGATCGGCCCACGGTTGCTAAGCACCATCGGCTCAACCGATTTTCCAATTCCCTGCTAATTGAGGCGCTTGCGGATGCCTCGCTCGTTGATTCTCCGCTTCCTAAAGAAGAGTTGATTGCGCCGGTCACGAGTCCTGAGCCGGCGGCGTTGTTTTCCAAGGCTCTGGGCGGAGATTGGGACTGCAGGCTGGAGCACTCGTGGCTGCGGAAGAAGTTTGCACCCGGAGACTCGCCGGATGGGCGGAATGTTTCGCAGGGATGGCATCAGGATGGCGGGCTGGGAGTGCACTTCCCGGAGCCCGCGGGTTCTTATGATGAGCGCGGATATTGGATTTCTACTGCGCCGATGACGGAACTTGTGACCTGTTGGATTCCGCTGGATGCTTGTGGTGTGGATGCGCCTGGGCTGGAGTTTGTGCGTGGTCCGCAGCCGGGGTTACTGCATTTTACAGAGCTGGCCGACGGCGACCTACGCCAGCGGTTTGATATGGCTCGGTTCTGGGCTCCGGAGATGGAGCCGGGCGATGCAGTGGTGTTTCAGAACAGTGTGCTGCATCGAACACAGATGGCAGTGGGGATGACGCAGGACCGAGTGAGCGTGGAGTACCGGGTTTTTCCCATGGCGAGATGAACCGATGTTGAGCTACGGCGACGCTCACAGGTGGTTTCCCGGCAAATAGAATTGAAGAGATGAGTTCTCTGATTGAAAGTGCTGAAGTGCCGCTGGAATTGACTGGCGGGAGCCGTTTTTTGCGCGCGTGTCTACGCAAGCCTGTGGACCGGCCTCCGGTGTGGTTTTTGCGGCAGGCAGGCCGCTACATGGCGGAGTATCGCGAGGTACGCAAGCATCATTCATTGGTCGAGATTTGCAAGCGGCCAGAGATTGCAGCCGAGGTCACGATTACGGCTGCCGAGAAGCTCGACGTGGATGCGGCTATCATCTTTGCCGATCTGCTGCTGCCGCTGGAGCCCATGGGGCTGGATTTCGAGTTCCAGGCGGGCGAGGGGCCGGTGGTGCATGCGCCATTGCGAAGCCCCGAATCCATTGACCGGCTGAGAACCGATCGCGCGAGTGAACTGGAGTATGTCGCGAAGGCGATCGAGAAGGTAACTGGACACTTTGGCGATTCGAAGGGGATGATCGGTTTTTGCGGCGCGCCGTATACGCTGGCAAGCTACATGATTGAAGGTGGCAGTTCGCGGAACTATATCTTCACCAAGCAGATGATGTATGGCGAGACGACGGCCTGGCAGCGGCTGCTGGACAAGCTGGTCACAGTGCTGACGGCCTATTGCCGACAGCAGGTAGATGCAGGCGCGGACGTCATCCAGATTTTCGATTCGTGGGTTGGGTCACTAGGCGTTGAGGACTATCGCGATTATGTGCTGCCGGTGACAAAGCGGCTGGTGCGCGCGGTGCAGGAGATGGGCGTGCCGGTGATCTACTTTGGCGTGGAGACGGCAAGTCTGCTTCCGGCGATGCATGAGACGGGTGCGGATGTGATCGGGCTGGACTGGCGCACGCCGCTGGATGCGGGCTGGCGGTCGATGGGATATGGCTGCGCGGTACAGGGCAATCTCGATCCGATCACACTGTTTGCTCCGCTTCCTGTTCTGGAGACGCGCGTCAGGCAGGTCCTGGAGCAGGCAGGCGGCCGCGCTGGGCACATCTTCAACCTGGGGCATGGCATTGTTCCGGGAACGTCTGTGGAACATGTGCAGGCGGTGGTGAAGATGGTGCGGGAACTGGCTTCGCGGTTTGTGGGTTCCAAGGTAGCGGGCGGCGAGGCCGCTAGTGAGGTGAAGCTTGCCTAGGGTTGGTGGAACCGGAGGGTTTAGCGTCAAGCGGGCGGTACTGCTGCTGGCGCATGGCACGCCGGAAACGGTGGCGGAGATTCCGGAATATCTGCGGAATGTGGTTAGCGGGCGGCCAATGCCGCAGCATGTGGTGGGGGAAATTCAGCATAGATATTCGCTCATCGGCGAACCGAAAGGGCATTCGCCGCTGACGGATCTCTCCATGGAGCAGGCTCAATTGTTGGAGATGGAGCTTGCTAAATCAGACGAGCCCCTGAAGGTCTACTTGGGCATGCGCAATTGGCGGCCTTACATCGCCGATGTAGTGAAGCAGATGCGCGCGGATGGAGTGGAGGAAGCAGCAGTCATCTGCCTTGCTCCGCAGAACTCTCGGACAAGCGTGGGATTGTACCGCCGGGCGGTATTGGCTGAGGCGGGCGGTATGCGGATCGATTTCCTCGAGGGCTGGGCTGATGAGCCGCTGCTGGCCGATGCGTTTGCAGAACGGCTTCGCACGGCCTACGCGAAGCTGAAGGCCCAGGTGGATGGACCGGTGCCGGTGCTGTTCACGGCTCACAGTGTGCCAACGCGGACGGTGCAGCCACAGGAGGCGCAGGAGGGCCAGCCGAAGATGTGGCCTGCGGCCGCCGGCCCTGATCCTTATGCTGACGATGCGCGCCGGACAGCAGAAGTCGTTGCCGAGCGCGTGCCTGAGATAGAACATTGGGTCTTTGCCTTTCAGAGCCAGGGTGCGAGCGGCGGTCCGTGGATTGGTCCGACGGTAGAGGAAACGTTGACGGGTCTTGCTGCCGATGGGGTAAAGGCGGTGCTGCTGCAACCGGTCGGATTCCTGTGCGACCATGTTGAAATTCTGTACGACATCGACATCGCGTTTCGTGAGTACGCCGCAGGCAAAGGGATTCGGCTGGAAAGGCCGGAGTCGCTGAATGGGTCACCGCTGCTGACGAAGGCGCTTGAGAAGCTGGCGCGACAGGGACTGGAGAGATTAGTGCATCAGGACTGAAGCAGGGCCGCTCTTGCAGGGAATTTCGCTCTTCCGGCGCATACTGAAAATGTCACCTGAATGATCGTTTCAGAGTTGACGCGGTCGAACACATGTCTTGACTGATCCAAATATGGCGCAAAAGCGCAGCATATCGTGCCATAAGCACACCTTAATTTCGATTTAAGCGTAACATTATCAATCATTTAAGTACGGTTTCGATGTCACTGCCCCGGATAAAGGCGCACTTTTCGTGCCAAATTCGATCGCTCACTAGGCCTGGATCGCTCAAAAGCCGTTGCCGTCTTTGTTGGCTACCTGGTTGATGATGCGCTGGACGACGACAATCTGAACGTGAACGTGCTTGGCCACATCGGGCAGAAACTCGGTGATGTAGTTGTCGATAGGTGCGGTCGCCAGGCCGATGCCATAGCGTTGCGCGCTGGCCGGCACGTTGGTACGGCGGCCAGGAACGTAGAGGTTGGCGATCTCATCGTCGATGCCGAAACCGATGATATTGGCATAGTTAGGCATGCCCTTGCCATTATCGCCTTGTGTCCATAAAACCTGATAGGCGGCATGGAAGATGCGCCGCTTGATCGAGGCTTGCGGCATGCGATGGTAGTGCGGATCCTGGTGGACGATGGATGGGATCAGGAAAGTACCGAAGAATTCGCCAGTGATGTCTTCGGTGTAGCTGATGCCCACGGCGCGTCCCCAGCCGGGAAAGCCGGGACCGACAGCGGAGTGCGAGTCGGCTGCGACGGAGATGCCGGCTTCACCAAGGATGGTGATGGCGTTGAAGGGATCGATGACGTTTTTGGTGGCGAGCCAGGCTTTTTCTTTGGGCGTGAGCGGCTTGACCTGAGGGCCGTTCTCAAAGCGCATGTACCAGTTAATGAACTCAGTGGGACAAGGCAGTTTGGCGCAGTTGGGCTTATTGGTCTTGTCGTCTGAGTTTTGTTTGGCTGGGGTTGGTGCATTCGGAAGAGTAGCAGGAGATTGTTGCTGTGAGGGGGCAGTGGCTGGTGTTGGCGCAGTAGTTTGTGCCGGTTTTTGAGAGTCAGGAGCCGTTGGCTGTTGGCTTTCAGGAGATGAGCCGGTGTCTACCGGTTTCGTGTCCGGCGTAGTGGATTGAGGATCTTGAGCGTGTGCACTCGTGGCGGCAAGGCAGGTAACAGCGAAGACCAGGACCAGCAGCGCGGTCTTGCCATGGAAATGCAGTCGATGATCCCGGTTATGCCGCACTGAATGTTTTACTTCCGCCGTTTTTGATTCGACGCCCAAGGGTGGGAAAAGGTCGCCTTGATGTGGCCGGAAGGGAACAGTTCCGGATTGGGATGCATAGAAGCGGGAGTTGACGTTTGCGGCACCCACCCCAAAGGTGTGACTGCGGAGCCGTTGACGCGGCGGAAAATCAGTCGTCAAACTGAGATCGGAGTGTTGAGCATCATGAATGCTTATGCTACAGCGGGGGACTCGTTCGGGCAGCGCATGGAGTCGCTGTGGGAGCACGTCGAAGAGGAGTTCCATTATGCGGTGGGATATGTGGACCGCGTGATTGTGCCCGAGGCGCGACGCGAGGCTGGGTCTGCGGCGCGCACCGTGGCGCGGTGTCTGGACCGGCTGGCGGATAAGCTCGATCCTAACGGAGCGCGGCAGGCTGGTAGTAGCTGGACTGCCGGGCCGGGAGCGAATTCAGGACTGTGACGGAAACTGCCGCAGCGATGCGCGCCACGCGAGACGGCAGCCAACTGCCCCGAGCGGAGACACGAGGCGGATGGATGCGCCGCACGGGCGGTTTTTCGATAGCAGGGCTGACGATGCTGGTGATGGCCGGCTGCAGCCATCATCAAAATTATCCGGTGCAGGCTTCGGCTCCGCCGATCACGAACAGTTCCGGAAGCAGCTATCCCTCTGGAGCAACAGCAGACAACCGGGTACATCCTGCATTTCCTGGGGAATCCGGAACGCCTGCAACGAGGCCCACGCCTGCTATGCCGTCGGATTCAGATTCGTCGGCGGATGCGGAGTATGTGGAGACGCACCGGCCTATCTACAGTGAAGAGGGTGTCGCGAGCTGGTATGGGCCGCCGTACAACAAGCGGCAAGGCGCGAATGGGCGCATCTATGACCAGAACGCGATGACGGCCGCCCACCGGACACTGCCGATGGGCTCGCTGATTGTGGTTACGAACGAAAAGACCGGCCAATCGGCAGTAGTGCGGGTGACGGATCGTGGGCCGTTTGTGCCGGGACGCACGCTCGATCTCTCTCTGGCCTCGGCGAAAGCGACGGGAGTGTATCTGCCGGGCACGGCGCATGTGCGAATCGATGTATACGAGACACCGAAGCCGATGGAAGCGGGTGGCCGGTGGTGTGTGCAGATCGGAGCTTTTGAGCACGAACGCAAGGCGGAGAAGCTGCGCGACCAGCTTGAGCGGCGTTATGAGACGGCGAATGTGATCGACTTCGAAGGGCCTACCGGATATTGGGTGCGAATCAGGCCGCAGGGAGATGACCGGACGCGAGCCGAAGAGATTCTGAACCGCGTGCAGCCGGAAGAGGGCGATGCATATCTGGTCAGGTTGGATTAGGCTCAAGCTGCCTCGAAGTGCAATTCTCTTCCAAGATTTCTGCTAGCTTTGGTGGGTGATTACGGAGGCGTATGCATGAGCCAGTTCTCACCGAGTCTTGCGACGGCGAAGGTCTCGGCGTTTCTGAATGTGCGGCAGGGCGCGAAGGCGATTGATTTCTATCAGGCTGCTTTTGACGCGAAGATACTGCATCGCTTCGATGCTCCGGACGGAAGTGTAGTGGCGCAGTTGGGGATTGGCGAGTCAGATTTCTGGCTGGCGGATGAAGCGCTGGAGTATCAGAATCACAGCCCTGAGTCGCTGAACGGCACAACGCTGCGCATGGTCCTTGTGGTAGACGATCCGGACGCAGTGTTCGCAACGGCCATAGCAGCAGGGGCAAAGTCAATCTGCCCGGTGCAGGATGAGGAATACGGCTGGCGGATAGGGCGCCTGATGGATCCCTTCGGCCATCACTGGGAGATCGGGAAGACGATCTGACTTCAGCCGGTCTGCTCTTCTTCTGCTGTCTCGGCGATGGCCCAGCGGTCGACGGATTGCTGGGCGAGGATATGTCCGACGGCGACAGCGCCTACGCAGAGCAGGACAGAAAAGACAGCGTTGGCGATGGCCTTGCCCCAGGCTCCGGTACGCAGCAAGTCGAAGGTCTGTAGGCTGAAGCTGGAGAAAGTGGTGAATCCGCCGCAGATGCCGACCATGACGAAGAGACGCGTGTTATCGGAGGCTGGATACTTGCCACTCTGCAGCGTGAGTGTGCCGAAGTAGCCAATGACGAAGGATCCGACGACGTTGATGAGAACCGTGCCGAAAGGGAAATTGGCGCTGACGTTGATGGTCCAGCGCGTAATGACGTAGCGCAGCAGACCGCCGAGCGCACTGCCAATAGCAACCCACAGATAGGACATCTTCCGCCTCGTAATGCGTTCCAGGGGAACGCGGGATTTTGGCAGAAGTCATCAGCCCGGACTGCGGGCGGTTATGGGAGACCTCATTCCCGTTGTATGTATCGTATCACCAGCGCGATGTGTCGCTGATCGGAACTGCGCTCTCAGCGGGCTACGAGCACAGAGCAGTTGCATTCGCGAAGCAAGGATTCGGAGGTTGAGCCCTCGAACCAGCGGCGGATACCGGAGATTTTGCGGCGGCCTACGATCACAAGGTCAACACAATCAATCTGGGCGCGCTTGCGGATTTGTTCGGAGGGACGGCCTTCGACGATCTCAACCATCATGGAGATGCCGCGAGCACGGCCCAGGCGCAGGAAACGCTCAAAGCGCTCTTCCATGCGGCGGCGTGTGGTGGAGGGATCTTCGAGAGGAAGGCCTTCGCCTTCGGCCTGGATGTTGGGTAGCTCGACAACGCCGAGCAGAATGACTTCAGCGTGAAGGCGGGCGCCGAGTGAGACAGCGACTTCGGCGGCTCGTTCTCCGTCGGGTGATCCGTCATCGGCGATCAGAATGCGGTGGAAGATTTCTGCGGACATGAGCGACCGCCTACCGCAAGCACATGAGCATTGCATATGCTTGCGGCAGATTAATCTTAACTCTGGATTGCTATTGAGGTGCGGGATAGTAGGGTAGTTTGTCGTTCTTCTCGTTGGCGCGGCGGATGGTCACATCGTCGAAAAGAAGTGCGGGTGAGAGGACGGTTTCGGGCACTGCACCGTCGTAGTTGGCCACCCAGGAGTCCTTGCCGGCAGCGAGAACTCCGGAGCGCAGAGCGCGCTGGTCGAGATCATCGAGCGTTGCGCCGCGGACGAGCTCGCGCTTGCCGTCTTCACTGATCTTGTAAAGCAGACGCGGGGTCAGCTCGGGTCCAAGAGTATCGACGTAGTAGACGCTCTTGAGACCGCGGTCCTTGGCGAGAGCGAGCATCTTCTTGATGAGTTCGTCATCGGTGAGGCCTTCGTGGGCTGTGACGTTGAGGACGCCGATCTGCGGATGTGCTGGACCGGTCAATGCAGCACGGCCGTGGCCGTTGGACTTGGGGAAATCGCGAACAGGTTCGCGGCCGATGAGGTAGTTTTCAAGTCGGCCATCAGCGACGAGTTTGACGGTCTGCGCAGGGACGCCTTCGTCGTCGATCTTGTAAGCGCCGACGAGAGATTTTCCATTGTAGCTGGCGAGGCTTGGGTCGTCGACGATGTCCAGAAAGTCAGGTAGAACGCGGGTGTGATAGCTGGAGGCGAATGGTCCCTGCGTGCGTGCCTCGGTGCCTAATTCAGGACGAACTGCAGTGACGGCTCCGGCAACGAGAGTGTGGATGGCGTCGGCGGAGGAATCTGCGGAAAGTAGTACGGGACCGTGATACTCCTCTTCAACAAGCGGGGCTTTGCGCAGGTCGGCGAGTGAGACGACGAGCTTGGCGGCGTGGCTGTTGAAGGCTGCTTCTGAATCGAGATCAGTGAGTGCAACACCGTCGGAGCCATAGGAGCGGTCGAGGTGCATGCCGTCGGCGGCCTGCGTGCCTACGGCAAAGGACTCCTCATAGGAGGTTGTGCCTTTGCGGACGATGGCTCCTTCGCTGCTGACCAGGTAGGTGTTGATGGCGCGTGCCTGAAATGCGGCGCTGGAATATTGAACGCTGGTGTCGAGGGACTTAAGCGCGGAGTCGGTGCGGTAAAGCCCGCTGACCTCCGCAATGCGTTTTGCCCATGAGTCTGCATCGATATCGATTTTTACGAGCGGCTCGATGGAGATGACGGGCGCTTCCTGCGAGAAGTCATCCTGCTGCGGCGGAGTCTGCACTTGCTTGAGCTCGGCCTGCTTGCGAGCGTAGGCGGAGAGCGCGGCCTTGTAGGCCTCGTCGGTGGCCTGCCAGAGCGCGGCGCGCAGGGCGAGCGGATCGTTATCGAGCGAGGTTAGCTCGACGGAGCCGTCGCCGCGCGTGGTGGAGCTGTCGGTTTTGTAGTTGCCGACGCGCACGGTAACGCGGGCGACACGCTGATGGCGATGGTCCTGGCCAAGGCTGGCTCCGAAGTCGGCGTGTGTCTGGAAGTCGTCGATATCTTCGATGCGGTACTGGATGAAGAACGGCTTGTCGAAGCCCTTGAGCTGAAGCGCACTGTTGTTGCGGTCAAGCTCGGCGAGCATGGCGCTGAGCACAGGGTCTTTTTCAGCGTCGGCACGGGTTTGCTGCGGAGATGCCGATTGTGAAGCGGCCAAAGCTGCGCAGGCGCTGATAAGAAGAACGAAAGAGGCTGCCAGGCTGAGATGTTTCATTAGTTCCCCTTTCCAGCGAGCTGAGTGTGGCTCGCAGCGATGACGCTGGGATTGGGCAGAATGGGCACACGATCGGTTCCCTGCGGCTGCTTCTGGGTTTCGAGCTCGGTAAGCAGCATGGCGGGGGCGACGGCGGAGACGGGAATGGAGCCGGATTCAGCGCCGCACTCGCCGTTGAAGACTTCGCTCTTGTCGCTGGTGGCGACGATGCGTTTCATGGCGGCAAGCGGTGTGCCGACGATGCTGACGCCGCGAACGAGCTCATCGGGGCGGCCATCGACATAGACGCGGTAGACGACAAGCGGAATTACGGAGAAAGCTTGCGGCGAGTTGCGTGTGGTAACGGCAAAGCCGGAAGAGATGTCTTCAAAGTAAAGACCGTAGGGCTTGCCCTGCTTTTTCGCTTCCTCTATGAGCATCTTGCGCAGTTCCGGTTCGGGTACGGAGTGGGTAGAAGTGACGATGAGATTGCCTTGACGTCCGTTGGGTACGCGGCCGACCTGAGCGCGGCCGTGGCCGTTGGAGTTGCCGAAACCGGTGATCGGAAAGCGCGACATCAGGAAGGTCTTGAGAACGCCATCCTGGATGAGATCGACGCGGCGAGATTTCTGGCCTTCATCGTCATAATCGTAGCTGCCGCTGAGCCAGGTGGATCCGAATTTGGTGCGGGTGGGATCGTCGGAGACGGAGAGGAAACTGGGCAGGACGGGCTGGTTCACGCTCTTGGTGAAGGTCTGGCCTTCTTCGTCGCCGCGCTGGCGCTGGCCTTCGAGGCGGTGGCCGAGGACTTCATGAAAGAAGACGGCGGCGGCACGGCCAGAGAGCATAGCCGGTCCGTTGAATGGCTCAGTGACGGGAGCCTTGCGGAGTGCTTCGAGACTCTTGCCGAGATCGCGTATGGCGACCTCAAGCTCGGGCTGCGCGGGCAAGGCATCGACCGTGGGTGCTTCGAAGGTCTGGGCGCGGAAGAGGTCCATGCCGTCGTTGGCGCGGGTGACGGCAAAGACGATGAGGCGCGCCTGCTGATGGGGCGTTGCGAGGCGTGAGCCTTCGGAAGAAGTGTAGTATTCGGTCTCGCTCTGCGCGGCGAGAGCGACAATGTTGGCGTTGACATCCGGGAATTCGCGGAAGATTTTGGAGAGCGCGCGGACACGGTCTTCCCAGACGGTCTTATCGACAACTGGCGTTGACGCCGGATTGCCGATGTGGACCTGCGGCGATTCCTTGGAGAAGTCGCCGGAGTTGTCTTCTTCCTTTGCACGAACTTCGGCTTCGGTCTTGACGCGCAGGTAGTTATCGAGCGCAGTGCCATAACCGGCGTTGGTGGCGAGCCATAGGGAACTGGCCAGGGCATGACGGTCGTCAGCCAGTGGAAGCTGGAGGGTGTTCACGGCGGAGCCGCGATGTGTACCGTGGGTATTGTCGAGCGTGGGGTCTCCAACGCGGACCTGTACGTCGAGAACTCGGGAGTGCTCATCGGAGGAATCGACCAATGCTCCATACTGCGCGCGGATGGTCATGGAGGATGCGTCGGCTACGGAATAGCTGATGAAGTAAGGTGCGATCTGTTTGCCTGTTTTGTCGGGCTGCTTGCCGAGCGAGCCCATGGCACGGTTCAGTTCCGAGGTCATCACGTCGAGCAGCGGAGGCAGCGGCGCAGATTGCTGGGCGCGGAGGTTGGGTGCGACGAGCAGGATGGCAGTGCATGCAACTGCCAATCGCCTGAGCGGAAACGGTGACAGCGAAGACCGGCCAGGTTGGCACGGCGAGGGCACTCGGGAGACAGGGATACTCATGGTGTACTGGAGAAAGGGTGCGCTTGAACCGTTTCTTTCGGCTATTGTCGCAGAAGTTTGACGCAATCGGCGAGGGATTGAAGCTTTCGCTGCCTACGATTCGTAGCGTCCGCCCCGAAAAGGCTTTCTTTGCGGTTCTGTTGCTGGGTGTGTTTTTTACTTGGCAGCGGGCAGTGGCACAGAGCGGAGCTGGAGCGGCTGGAGCGCGAGTGGCTTTGCCGTCTTCGATGGACGAGCCTTACAAACTGCCTCCGGATGAGTTTCAGAAAGCCAAGCTACTGGGACGGGTTTTCACTGGGCTGCATTTTGGGGATGAGCTGTGGCAGCCGGTGTTTCTGGTGATTTTGCTGGCATCGGGCGTAACCGGGAAGCTGGGGAGATGGGCTGAGCGGCGGAGCAGGCGCTGGTGGCTGCAGACGACAATCTTTGCCGCGATGCTGGCTGCGGGGATCTTTGTCGTGGTTGAGGCGCCGATTGGAGCTGTGGGCCACTTCTTTACGTTGCGTTATGGCATCAGTGTCGAGCCGTGGGGCGCATGGTTGTTGGATATGGCGAAAAGCCTCGCGCTGGCGGTAGCGATCGAAACGCCGTTGTTGCTGCTTGCGGCCTGGCTGGTGAGGTGGTCGCCGCGGCGTTTCTGGGTCTGGTTTGGTGTGGCCTTTGTGCCGCTGATGGTATTGGGCACATTTCTGCTGCCGGAAATTGTGGAGCCGATGTTCAATCACTTCGAGCCGCTGGCGGCGACGCATCCGGAGCTGGTGAAGCAGCTGGAGAAAGTAGTCGCGCGGACGGGAACGAATATCCCTCCGGAGCGGATGTTCCTCATGCAAGCCAGCGCGAAAAGCAACGGGCTGAATGCGTATGTGACAGGGATCGGGGCATCGAAGCGCATTGTGGTGTGGGACACGACAGCAGACCGGATGCCTGTGGACGAGATTGTTTTCACCTTTGCGCATGAGACGGGACACTATGCGCTGCTGCATATTCCAAAAGGTCTTGCGCTGGCTTCGGTGGGCGGATTTTTCTTCTTCTGGATTGTGGCCTGGCTGGCGCGCAGGTTGCAGCGGCAGTTCGGCGCGTTATGGCAGATGCAAAGCTTGACGAGCCCGCCGGGGCTGGTAGTGCTGGTGCTGGCGATCTCGCTGGTGCAGGTGATCGCGGAGCCGATAGAGAACGGCATCAGCCGGCACTTTGAGCATGAGGCAGATGTATATGGGCAGGAGGCGATTCACGGCCTTGTAGCTGATCCGCAGAAGACTGCTGTGGCTTCGTTTCAGCGGCTGGGCGAGGCGTATCTGGATGATCAACAGCCGAATGCATTTGTGGTGTGGTGGACTTACGACCATCCTTCGATTCAGAGCCGGGCGCGGTTTGCCGAGCACTATGATCCGTGGGTTGAGGGTCGACGGTCGCAGTTCTTCAAGAGGTAGGTGCGGGAGCATTACACTGGTGGGGTTATGAGCTGCCTGTTCTGCAAGATTGTCGAGGGAAGTATTCCCTCGGCTGGTGTTTATCAAGACGACGAGTGCTACGCGTTTGCGGATATCAATCCGCAGGCGCCGGTGCATGTGCTGGTTGTGCCGCGAAAGCATATTGTTTCGCTGGCTGAGGCTGCAGCGGATGATCGCGGGCTGCTTGGGCATCTGCACTGGGTGGCAGCCGAGATTGCACGCACGAAGGGATTGGCAAAGGGCTATCGCGTGGTGGTGAATATCGGCGAGGATGGCGGGCAGACGGTGGATCATCTGCATCTGCATGTACTTGGAGGGCGGCCCATGCACTGGCCGCCAGGATAGCCCACAGAGCGTTCGGAGAAAAACAAAAGGCGCTCCGTATGGAGCGCCTTTGACGTGTTCGGCCGATTAAATCTACACCGGCTGCGGGTAGTTATCCTCATCCTCTTCAAGGCCGTAGCGCATGATGAGGTTGGGCAGGCTTTGCGAAAAGGCTGAGCGCGGCATGACGGTATCGCAGCCGGCTTCGGTGGCCTTGAGCTTCAGATCACCTTGCAAGTGAGAAAGAAAGCCGATGATCGAAACCGACTTCTTAAGCTTGGTGCGGACCTTGGGAATCAACGTCAGCGGCTTCGCCGTATTGCTATTCAGGTCAAAGACCAATAGTCCAGGGCGCTCGTTCTCAGGAGCGTCGGTGATGCGCACGAGCGCATCTTTGCCGTCGCCCTTGACGAACTCGACCTTGACGCCGAGCTTGCGGCTCACTTCCTGAATCTTGGCCACGAAGAAGAGGTCTTCCACAAAGAAATAGATGCGCGGAGGCTTATCGGCAGCGATTGGGGGCGCTGCGATGCGCACGTTCTGCAGGTCACTATAGTAGCCGCCAATGTTGCCGTTGCCGTGTACGGGGATGGTGCTGGGCGGTGAATCGGCAACATTACCGTTTGCACCGCGATAGCTGTGATCCATAGGGCCGACGAATTGACGCGGGCCTTTTTGCTGTCTCTTTTTACCACCGCCGTGGCCGTTAATCGAGTTGCCGGGGTTTGCGTTGTTGCCAGGTGAACCCTGGAAACCGCCTCCTCCGTGCTTCTTCTTTTTCTTACGACCGGAGGCGCCCTGACCTTGTTGCTGACCACCCTGCTGCTGTGGCCGTGGCTGGTTCTGCTGGATCGGTGGTTGCGCTGGAGAAGCGGAAACCTGCTGACCGTTCTGGTTTTGAGGCTGGTTCTGTGCCGCCGGGTTGGACTTGGTTTTGCGGCGGCGCCGGCGACGACGCCGGTGCTCCTGCGACTGCCCAGGCGCGGATGCCTGAGCCTGCCCCGCCTCAGAGGGGGGCTGCGTCAGTTCTGTCGTCATGCTTGCACTTCCTGGTGCTTATCCACCAATTCAAATGCTTTCAGCAGCTTCGCCTGCGGGGGCGCTGCGGCCCTGGAGATGCGTCCGGTACTGGCATATCTGTTCCGTCTGGCTCCACACCGCAAGAGACTGCGGTTCGGGGGTGGAAACTGGGATCAGAGATGACCGGCTTAACCAGCCGATGCAGGAATCTTTTTTGATCGATCAGGAAACTGCTATTCGGACCGCCTTTATTGCGTTCCCGAGGCTACAGATTTCTGTTCGCACTATTGTTTTTGCCTTGTCCGTCGCTGTTCAGGAAGCCCGGGAAGCCGTCACGAAGCTTCAGCGGAACCGCGCACACGCTACTATCTACTGAGTCTCCCCAATTGCCGGTTTCCGTTGAGCAATGTATCGGCACTATTCCGAACTCGCTCAATGTACTCTCGTGTATTGCACTCTCGCGGTCGCAGCCATCCAGCTCTACTCAGCGGCAATGTCACACAGGTAGGCTCCGAATCGCTATGCGATGGGGCATTTCCGAGTGTACATAGAAGCGGGGAAACTGGCAAGGTCGCAGTAGACGCCACTAACTCTAACCGGAGCCGCCACCCTCGATCTCTCTGCCTTGGCGAAACCCCGGCTGCGCTCGAGTATTTCAGCAATAGCCAGAAACGCGCAAGTAGCTAACGAAGAATCACAGCCAAATTTCCTTGGAGAGTTCCAACCTGAAAACGAGTTTGTGCAGAGAGCTGTTTGTGAAATAGAACAAGGCTCATTGGAATGAATGCGTTTACGGTTTTTCAAAAGCAGAAACGCCACCGGTTCCGGTGGCGTTTGCTCTTGCGATTCAATCTCAGGTTATCTTGGGCACTGGCCTCCCAAGATTTTTGCCTTTGTTGGTGATTCTAACGATCACCCTTCAGGCTGATTTGAGTGGCTCCAGTGGGGAACGCTCATTTTGGCGTTCTTCTCAGTTTGGAGCCCTCGATGAGTGCGGCTTTGCATTTTTGCATGCCGCTTATCACTGGCGCTTATTTATTAGCAATCGACGCGCCATTCTGACGATGCATTGTTTTGTGCAACTTACGGTGGACGAGGTGCGCAATATCTATTAAAAATAGAAGATTTTGATTTTGGGTACTACGGTTTTTGATACGGGCAACCCGGAAACAGGGCTGCGCATCGAGCGTAGCTAACGCTGGCAAGTAGGGCAGTAATGCGTGCCGCGGCCAGCGAGGAGGATGCGCCGAATCGGAGTTCCGCAAACTAAGCAGGGCTGGCCTGTGCGGAGATAGACGCGGTGTTCGAGCTGAAAAAAGCCTCGCACGCCGTTTGCATCGACATAATCGGAAACCGAGGAACCGCCGAGCTGGATGGCGTGGGCGAGAACCTCTTGAATGGCCGCATGCAGCCGGAGCAACTCATCCCGCTTAAGGCGGCCAGCCATGCGTTTCGGGCGGATACCGGCGCGGAAGAGGCTTTCATCGGCATAGATATTGCCTACGCCGTGCAGGATGGTCTGGTTGAGCAGGGCAGCTTTGATGGCAAGGCGGCGTCCTCTGAAGAGCTTTGCGAAGTCGTCGGGAGTAATGGTGGTTGGTTCCTTGCCGGGACCGGTGAATGCTGCATCGCTGGACAATTCGCGAAATTCAAGACGGCCGAAGCGGCGCGGATCGACGAAGCGGAGCTCACGGCCGCTCTTGAGACGCAGGCGGGCGTGGGTATGCGGGGCAACTTCGGCGTCTGGCGTTGTAACGAGCAGGCGTCCAGTCATGCCCAGGTGGACGATCCACTGTGCTGTGGGCTCGTTCAGATTACCTGCGCCGGATTTTCCGAGTTCGACGACTATATGCTTGCCGGTGCGGTGAACGCTAAGGATCGTGCGGCCTTCGAGGCCTGCCGCCTGCCGTCCAGGCGAATTCTTGAATGGCTCTTTATGCGAGCCAAACCAGGCTTCCAGGATCTGGTCGCCGCGCAGACGCTCGTGGACGCCTCGAGCGATAGTTTCTACCTCAGGTAGTTCGGGCATAGCTTTATCTTGAGTTGCCTGTGAATTGAGTGGGCAGATGCCCACCCTCACTATTGATGTGTCCGGAGCATGTAGCGGTTCAAGCTGCCGCAAGAATCTGATTGATGCGCTCGGCAATTTTGCCGCGCCAGCCCTGTCCCATGACTTTGAATGCGAAGCTGTTCGGATCGAAGCCGGAATGTTCCAGATGCAACCGGGTACCTCCAGAGGGATCGGGGGTGACAGTCCAGGTGACAATTGTGTCGATTTCATGGCCGTAGCCGTCGAGCTTTTTCGAGCCGCCCTGCCAGGTATAGACAAGACGCTGTTCGGGCACAACCTCGACCACCTGACAGTGGACGATTCCATCCCAGCCGGGTACAGGCTGAGCTGTGAAAGTGAATCGATGGCCGACCTCGGCGCAAATGTTGTTAGGCATAAGCCAGCGAGCGAGAAGCTCCGGATCGGTCAGAGCTTGCCAGACCTTTGCCTGTGGCTCGGCGAGAACATAATCAACAATGATGGATTGCTTTTCATTGACGGCGGAAGTTGAGGTGGTTTCGGTCATAGATCCTCTCCTTGGGAGGGCGGTGCTTCCGGTAATTGCTTGAGCAGAGCTTCGAGGTGCGGCAGCTTCTCAGTCCAGAAGGCCTGGTAGTGAGCGATCCAACTGAAAATTGGTTGCATGCCGGCGGGATCGGCACTATAGAAAATTTGGCGGCCCGCCTTGCGCGGGCGCACAAGACCACTGGAGCGAAGAGCTGCAAGATGTTGTGAGATCGCAGGTTGCGAGACGTCGAACTTTGCCGTTAGCTCTGAGACGCTAAGCTCGGCTGCCGCGAGAGATTCAAAAACCGCAAGCCTGGTAGGGTCAGCGAGCGCTCGGAAAAGTTCGGCAGGTTGGTGCATGGCCACAATATATAAGCAAGTACTTATATGTTGCAACTTCACTGACTGTCTTTTCGATTTCTACGAAGCTGTATCAAGAAGCCAGCGAGAAGTGCGGGCGGTATATCATGTGAGGTGGCGCGGGCTCGGACCGGTGAGTCCGTGGCTTGCTGAGTGTCAGGCAGTTTTCCAGTCATTTGTAGGTAAATTAGCTGCGTACCGGAGATCTGCGGGTCAACTCAGAGATCAGCCCCTCAAGTTCAGGACAACGACATTCATGCATGCAAAGACAGCGGTAGTGCTCGGCGCTCAGTGGGGCGACGAAGGCAAAGGCAAGATTGTGGATGTGCTCAGCGGTCAGTTTTCCGCTGTGGCGCGGTATGCCGGCGGGCACAATGCCGGACACACGGTCATCATCAGCGGGCAGAAGTTTGTGTTGCAGTTGATTCCCTGTGGTGTGCTGCGGCCCGGCTGCATGGGCGTGATCGGCAACGGGGTGGTGCTGGACCCGATTGCTTTTCTGAAGGAAGTGGCTAAGTTGCGCGAGCTGGGCTTGCAGGTGGATGGGCACCTTTGGGTGTCGAACCGCGCGCAGGTGATTTTGCCCTATCACCGCATGATTGAGCTGGCGGCTGAGAGCGCTCCGGGGCGGCAGAAGATCGGGACGACGAGCCGCGGCATCGGTCCGGCCTATGAAGACAAGATGGCGCGCAACGGTCTGCGTGTTGTGGATCTGCTGAATCCGAAAATTCTGAAGGCTCATATTGAGAACGCGTGCCAGGAGAAGAATGCCATTGCCAAGGCGCTCTTCGGCAGTGAGCCGATCGACCCCTCAAAGATGTATGACGAATACGCTGCGGCAGCCGAGCAGGTTAGACCGTTTGTGACCGATACGGCGAATCTGCTGTACGGCGTGATTGCCAAGGGCGGCAGCGTCATGTTCGAGGGTGCGCAGGGCACAATGCTGGATATCGATCATGGGACGTATCCGTTTGTGACGTCTTCGTCCGCTACCGCTGGCGGGGCTGCGACCGGAACTGGTGTTGGTCCGACGCAGATCGGCACGGTGATCGGCGTGACGAAGGCGTATGTGACGCGCGTCGGCGAAGGCCCGTTCCCAACTGAGATTCATGACAGCTCTGCTGATATTCTGCGTGCGCGCGGGAATGAATTTGGTGCGGTGACAGGGCGTCCGCGGCGGTGTGGATGGCTGGATATTCCGCTGCTGCGGTATTCGAACCAGATCAACGGCACGGAGTGGCTGGTGGTGACGAAGATGGACGTGCTGGATGGACTGGCCGAAATTCCGGTGTGCATCGGGTATGAGATCGACGGCAAATTTACAGACATCATTCCGGCGGACGTGCAGGGCCTGGAGTCGATCAAGCCGCGGTATACGACGCTCAAGGGCTGGCAGCAATCCACTGAGGGGATCAAGGAATTTGACGAGCTTCCACAAACGGCGCAGGAGTATCTGCGCTTTCAGGAGCGGGAGAGCGGCGCGAAGATCGGCATGGTATCCACAGGACCGGATCGAGATCAGACGATGATTTTGCCGGGCTTTGCGGATATGCTGGAAACTCTGCATTCGTAACGAACCGGCCGGATACGGCACGATGGAATACAGGAGCCGAAATGGTCAGCTTCACCGTACGTCTGAAATTTGCCTCAGAGGACCGTGCCGACATGGCAGAAACGCTGCGGCAGTTGGCCGAAGCTTCGCGCAAAGAGCCGGGGTGTGTGAGCTATATCCCTCACCAGGTTGAAGATGACCCCGATACGGTGATCATCTACGAGCAGTACAAAGATGCACAGGCGCTGGCGGCGCATCGTGCTACTGAGCACTTCAACAAGTTTGCTGTTGGAGGGCTTTACCAGAAGATGCGTGACCGGAGTGTGGAGAATTTAACCGCTCTGGCATAGGCGCGAAAGCTGCGGTCTGCATCTACCTGAGCGTGCGCACCGCAATTGGTCCGTCGATTCCTTTTGACCTGAGATCGCGTCCAAGGCTACGATTCGTAACGCGTATGCCCCGGACAATATTGACTCAAATGCCGATTGCCAGCAGGCGGCTGCTATGGGCCGCATGGCTGGCTGTGGTCTTTACGATCGTCATGCCACAAGGCATAGGCCAGACGCCGAAGCGCGGCATGCCGCGCGCGCAACGACACGAATACAAGCATGAGATAGAAAAATGCGAAGAGGCGTGGCGAACAGCCATGCTGAACGGCAACAGCACGGAACTGGCAAGTCTGTTGGCCGATGACTACACGGCGATCTCGTCGACGGGTACGATCGAGACCAAGGACGAAGCTGTGGACGGTGTCCGCTCCGGCAAGTTCAAGCTGACCAGCCTGGAAGTCTCGGACAAGAAAGTTCGCATCTATCATTCAACAGCGGTGGTAACTTCGGTTGCCGATATTGATGGAACGAGAAACGATCAGACGCTGAAAGGGCGCTACCGGTATACGCGGGTGTATGTGCGTAATTCGGCAGGGCAATGGAAGATCGTGAGCTTTGAAGCAAGCAGAGTTGAAGATACGGAAGAACGAAAATAGACACTATTAGCCAACGGGCTTTCAATGCACCGAAATTGGTGAAATCCGCATCAAGTACAGTTACCTTTGGGCGTTTTGCCAATTACTTTTTGAATGATTGACACTTGAGTAACGACTGGAGTCTCCTAAAGGCAGACTAACTTCCCCTTTTTCTCTCCAGGGATCGAGTGGATTTCTAATCCGCGCCGCAGCGTCTCCCCCATAGGCATCGCAGGTTTCGCCAGTCTGCCTTATTGACGCGCGGCCATTCATCGAGACAGGAGTTTGAGATGCGTCATAAGAATCTGGCTATTTTGAAGTTTTTCGCTTTGCTTTTCCTGCTGCCGGGTTTGGCGGGGCTGGTCTTCAGCGCGATGGTATCGACTGATTACCTGGAAAATCTGCCGAAGTCACCAACTCCGAGCGAACAGCGGATGACGCCGCGCAATGTGCATGGCATCGTGATCTACCAGACGGTGAAGGAAGACGAGCGGTTGTCGGCGCTGGAGTATGGGTCGGTTTCGATCTTCCTGGTGGGTCTGGTGCTGGGTGTGGTGTATCTGGAGAAGTGGTCTGTGGTGCGGCAGGCCGAGATGGAGTCGGACCTGCTGGAAGAGGCGGAAGCTTAGCGGCTCTTCCTTCGAAGCAAACAGCAAAGGCCTGCGGTGTATTCGCGGGCCTTTTGCTTTGTTGCATGGTTGCGGTGTGCAGGTTTTAGGCTCGTGTTTCCGGGGAGTCATCCGTGGAGAAGCCTGCATTTTTGCGTTGTGCTGCCGCTTGCCAACTCGCGTTTCACCCGACGCGATGACTGAAAACACAGAAGATAGCGAGCGGGAGGGGGAGAGGGAGGGGGTGATTATTTTTCCGGGCAACAGGTTTTGTGTTGCTGTTTATTTTACGGTAAAGGACGGGGTGAGTTGATCCGTGTGTTGTGACATGGCTTTCCTTTGCTTTCAGTGTGCCTGATGCGGGGGTAATTCAACGCAAAGCGGGGATAGATTTTGATTTAGGGAATGGACAGGTAGGACGATGCCGGTGGCTTGAGTCTAGATCTGGAACGCACCCCGAATAAGGATTGATTAGTGCTGCGCGCGAATGTGCACGGATGGCGCGGGCTGTTGCGTTCCCACCCTTCGCAAAATGCGCGAAGGATGAGGCACCCTGAGAGTTATGGTGGGATCAGCCAGGAGAATTGCCGGCACACGGCGTTTGTAGAGTCAGATTGCTGACGAGGCAGAAAAGCTCGCCTCAGGCGCTGAAGCGCCGGTCACTTTGCTGGTTTGTGCCAGGGATAAATCCCTGGCCTACCTTTAAAAGCAGCTACAAAAGCAAGAACAAAAGCAGGCGCAAAGCAGGCGCGTGGCTGTGATCTTTCGAGAGCTTGTCCATTCGATTGAGCCCGGAGAAACTGGTTGTGACGAAGACGGATGAGGAGCGCATTGCGCGTGAGCCAGCGGCGAAGACTGCGAAGAAGAAAAACAAAAAGCGTTGATTTACCGCTAATGGAAAGCCTCTTTGATTAGCCCAAAATGTGTTCAATTTTGATCTTGATTCAGGGCAATTCTTCGCAGGATACTTTTCGCGTTGCCGCTGTATATCTAAGTTCCCATTAACCGTTCCGCCATCATTTTGAGATTCGTTAAGCCCCAGGAGGGGGCGTAGCCGTGACCGAAATGAGGGTTTTAATCGTCGATGATCATGGGGCTCAGGCTCAAGGTCTTGCCGAATTGTTATCGATACGAGGCTATGCGGCCTGGCATGTTTCGAGTGCAGAAGCGGCGTTGCGCGATCTGGACTTGGTCAATGTTGACGTCATTCTTTCGGATGTATCGCTGCCAGGCATGGACGGTTACGAGTTCTGCCGTCGTATAAGAGCAACGCCGAAGTTTGACCGTGTGGCATTCATCTACTACACCGGAACGGGCGAGATGCCCGGAATACTGCATGGCGGCGATGCGTTTCTGACGTACCCGGTTGGAATCAATCAATTGATGAGCGTAGTCACAGGTTGCATTGCGCGAAGAGCCCCCGAGAAGAGGCCTGCTACGTCGGGCATTTTTGTTGGTGTTGCCTGAAACCGGTCCGGTGCTTCAATGGGATACCATGTTAGAACTCATCTCATATATGCAGTTGCCGTTCCTGGATGCTGCTTGAAACCCGCTTTGATTGCGGGTTTCATACGAGTCCTCTTTGCATCGTTGTGTTGATGAGATGAAGTTTTAGCGAGTCAGATGCCTTTGCTGCAATCCTCGCAGCCGTATGACCTCCAAGACTCCCCGATATTCTCGTTCCCCGCAAGATACACATCGGATGGGCAGGCGAAGAGTTAGGAAGAGTGGAACATCCGTGAATTGCCAGCGCGAAGGACGTAGGTGCCGGCTTCCGCAAGCGGAACACTTCAACAAGACACTTCTCCAGTCTGTTCGAACTTACTCGCAGAGTCGCGGATGTGCTGGTCATTCCGGCTCGGAAGCGAAAACATTCCGAAGAATCTTGAGGATCGTTCACAGCCAATCGGCTCATGGAATTGGGCAGGAAAGCTCTTCTGCTCACATCGGTGCGCAGTCTATTTGAATAGCTGTCAGGCAGCCCGCGCTGAAGCGCCGGTCACTTTGTTGGTTTAGTGCCGGGGATAAATCCCCGGCACTCCCTTTAAAAGCAACTACCTTTGAAGCCACTGTTGTTCAAGCTATTAGGGTTTGCTGTATTCGTCGCGCAGCTTGGTCTGGCGGCTGACCATGGGTTGCGAGACGCCTTCGATGAAGACCTGCTTGACATCGGTGCGGACATCGAGCGGGTCGCCGTTGGCGATGACGACGTTGCCGAGTTTGCCTACGTCAAGCGAGCCGAGTTTGTCCCCGAAGCCGAACATCTCGGCGACATTGAGAGTGATGGCTTTGAGGGCTTCATCGTAGGGCAGTCCGTAGGCGACAGCGAAGCCTGCGGAGTAAGGCAGGTTGCGAACAGTGTGAGCGCCGCCGGGGCCACCGGCTTCGCCGGAAGAGATGGCGATCTTGATGCCGCGTTTCGCGAGTTCGGCGGGAAGGGTGTAGACGGCGTCGTAGCGTTCGTCGGCTCGGGGAAAGTCGTAGATGGGACCGACGATGACGGGCACTTTATACGCTGCGATTTCGTCGAGGACTTCCTGCGAGTGAGTGACGTGATTGAGGATGACCTTGAGGTGGAATTCCTGAGCCACCTTCATGATGCTCTCAATGTCATAGCCCTCGTAGACGCCAATGACTACCGGCTTTTCGCCGTGCAGGTAGGGCAGCAGAGCCTCAAGCTTGAGATCTCGCTTGTCGGATTTGCCAGGACCCTTGTCGCCGCTTTTCGCGTCGTCGCCGGGTTTGGCATCGGTCTTCTTTTCCGCTGCCTTCTGTTCGGCTTCGTAGTGCTGAGCATCGAGCAGGCTCTGGCGAAGCTGGGTGATGAGGCCCATGCGTGTTGAAGGGAATGAGCCACCACCACCTCTTCCGCCACGGCGGCGTTGTTCTGCACCGTAGTTCATGGCGAGCGCTACGTCACGGCCCACGATCATCTCGTCGCGGTTTTCGCCGCCAAGCTGGATGAAGATATCCTGCCCGGCGATGGAGTCGGCCGTGCCGGGAGCGACAACTGCGTTGGTGACGCCATTGAGACGCGCGACGGGAATGAGCTCTGTTTCGGCGTGGAAGGCGTCAGCGACGTGCATGTGGGGCATGATCTCGTCGGAAGGTTCTGAGAGATCGTTGCTCTCTTCATCGGCGGCGACCTCGGTAAGACCGAGTGTGGTGTCGGGATCGATGAGGCCGGGATAGACGGTGAGGCCTTTGGCATCGATGATGGTTGCGTCGGTGGGAATCTTGACGCTGCTGGGATCGCCGACGGCCTGGATCCTGCCGTATTGGATGATCACGGTGCCGTTTTCGATGACGCCGTGGCTGACGGTGAGCAGCTTGCCGCCTACGATGGCGATTGTGCCGGTCTGATGTACGGAGGTTGGTCCGGCTGCGAGCGCGATGTTGGAGCCACAGAGTACTGTTGCTGCAGCAAGGGCGAGGAGCAGGATGGAGTGAGTCTGGTATCGCATTAGTTCATTCCCCCCTCGCTGTCGTCTTCACCGCCGAAGCCGCCTGCGTCATGCATGGCGCCTTTGAAATGCGTGGCGCCGAGACCGGGTAACGAGCTGTCGAAGAACAGGTCGCCGTCAATGTACACCTTTTCGGCGCGTGCGTAGGTGGAGAGCGGATCCATGTTCCAGATGACGAGGTCGGCGTCTTTGCCGACGTCGATCGATCCGGTATGGTCATCGACGCCGATGATCCACGCGGGGTTGAGCGTGACCATGCGGATGGCTTCGTCTTCGGTTGCTCCGCCGTAGTGAACCATCTTGCCCGCTTCCTGATTGAGGCGGCGGATGTGGTCGTTGGAGTCGCTCTTGAGTGCGACGCGAACGCCGGCGCGCATGCTCATGACGGCGTTCCACGGAATGGCATCCCAGGCTTCGTCTTTGAATCCCCACCAGTCGGTGAAGGTGGCGATGCCGGTGCCGTCCTTGGCGATCTCGGGCGCGACTTTATACATCTCAAGCGCATGATGGAAGGCGCGGATCTTGTAACCGTACTGCTTGGCGATGGCTTCTTCTGTGAGAAACTCATCGGCGCGGTAGCAGTGGATTTGCACATAAAGCTTGCCGCGCAGAACATCGGCGAGCGCTTCGAGCTTGAGATCGACCTTGGGCGCGATGGCGGTGGGGTCTTTCTTAACTTTGACGTTGTAGGCGTCCCAGCTTGCCATATAGGCTTTGGCGTCTTCAAAGCTCTGGCGCATGACTTCGAAGTTGCCCATGCGCGTGGAGGGAAGCTGATTGCGGCTGCCGTAGACGCGCTTCGGATTTTCTCCGGAGGCGAACTTAATGGAGCGCGGTGCGTTGGGGAAAAGCATTTCGTCACGCGAGAGGCCGAACTTGTTTTTGATAACCACGGCCTGGCCGCCGATCATGTTGGCCGAGCCGTGCAGAAGCAGTTCGGTGGTTACGCCACCGGCGAGTGCGCGATAGAGCGCTGCGTCGCGATTATCGAAGGCGTCGATCATCATCATGCTGGGTGTGACGGGGCTGGTAGCTTCGTTCACGTCGCCATCCAATGCCGAGTGCGAGTGTGGATCGATGATGCCGGGCGTCAGGTATTTGCCGGAGGCATCAATTACAACGGCGGATGCGGGTGCATCGACGGACGTGCCCACGCCAGCGATCTTGCCTTCGTGGACCCATACGGAACCATTCGGGATGGTGCCGTGGCTAGCGGTCATGACGGTGGCGTTCTTGATGAGAATGTCTGGCGGTGGCGCAGTAGATTGCGCTACCACCGGCAGCGCCGCGCAGAGTATGGTCAGCGCGAGCACATGTGGCGATAGAGACAGCTTCACAATTAGCCTCCAAAGTCGGAAATGTAAAGGAAAGGTATGTCGTGCGATCGTGCCGGACGACGTTTTACTGGAATGCAGTGTGCGGAGATCGTATCACAACATAAGGCAGGGTATGAGGCAGGAGCTAGAGAGATTCAGGGTGGGGCGCGTGGGCCAGGATGGCTGTTGCGATGGCTGCGGCTTCCAGAGCGGGACGCACGCTGTGTACACGGATGATGGAGGCTCCGTTGAGGATGGCCGCCGTGAGAGCGGCGATGCCTGCATTATCGCGAGAGTCGAGGGTTATCTCGCGATCTGCGTAGATAGGCAGGGTCGTTAATGCGCGTATGAGGAAGGACTTCCGCGAGAGGCCGGCGAGCAGTGGGCGGCCAAGTGAGAGCAGTTCGGCCTGTCGCGCGAGCAGAGCGTAATTTTCATTCATACGTTTGCCGAATCCGTAGCCGGGGTCGAGGACAATGGCTTCTTCTGCGATGCCGGCCTGGCGCGCGATTGCGAGGCTTGCTGCGAGGCCATCGCGGACGATAGGCAAGACCTCGTCATCGGCAAGTGCTGGCAGAGAACGCCACTCATCCGGCTTGCCTCGGGTGTGCATGAGGACGACGCCGCAGTTCAGCTCGGCACATACTTCCGCCATTTGTTGATCCCAAAGGAGACCGCTTACGTCGTTGACGATCTCCGCTCCGGCGGTAATGACCGCGCGGGCCGTGGACGCCTTGTAGGTATCGATGGAGAGGATGGCCTCGGGGCGGCCTTTGAGGATGCCTTCGATGACGGGAAGCAGGCGGGTCTGTTCTTCATTCGCAGAGACGGTTGCATGCGACGGATCGCCTGCGTGAGAGCCAGGACGAGTGCTTTCAGCTCCGAGATCGAGGATGTCCGCGCCTTCGTCGAGAAGTTGCAAGCCGTGAGCGATGGCCTGTTCGGAGGCGAGATAGAGGCCACCGTCGGAGAAGGAATCGGGCGTGATGTTGACGATGCCCATGATGAGTGGAGATGGGCTGAGATCGAGGATATGGCTGCGTAAACGCCACTGCGCTGGCAATTGCGAGGTTTTCGAAAGCGAGTGCGCCATCTCTCCATCGTACGGTTTTATAGCGGGAGTTCGCGAACTAGTGAAGCCGTCGGAGATACAGCTACAATCGTGCACAATCACAAGCACGATCAATTCTGATTTAGGAAACTGCCAGATGCGCACAAAGTTGTTGAGTTTTGTCTTGGCGGGCTGCACCGCCGCGACGTTTGGCTTTTCGTTGTCTTTATATGCGGCGTACAAGAACAAAACTGAGAAGCCGAAAGCGGCTCCGGCGGAAGCTGATCCGTATACGGAAATGCAGCCGGAGACAGAGAAGTTCGATCTGGCCATGTATCGGTGGATTCAAGATAAAGGAATGAACCACTCGTATGAGAGGGAGTTTGTTTCTGCGCAGGCGGACGGCATTGGTACACGGTGATTAGTTCGCCGAATCTCAAGAAGGCGAATGAATGGCGGCGCTTTGTTTCGCCTGTGGTATTTCTGCGTGTGCTAGAGATATCCCCAATCGCATTGAAAACTCAGATACAGCCTGCGGACTTAGATGCAAATGATCGGCGAAATCGCTCTCGTCTGGCATCCATGTGCTTGCATCTACAATCTGAATGTTTCGAGTAGATGCGAGTCGTTTCAGGGCCGAAAAATAAGCAGACCATGAGGGTCGCGAATAAAACCGTTTGAGATGGTACGGCGACATCGGCATCGCCAAGAGGACCACATGCATGTTTGCCTGCCGTGCTTCCGCAAGAATCGCTTCAAAGCTCACGTTGAAGCGTTCGGGGGCAGCGAGAAACGTCTGTGCTTCCTCATCAAAGCGTTGCGTGGAATCAGCTTCAAGGGCGGTGAAATCATCGACTCTGCCCATGCTGTTGATGGCTACCTGTGGCATACCGACGGCAGCCATGCGGCGGCGTAAAATCTCTACATCTTTCCACGCATTGGCACGATAGGCTGCCATGGGTACTGACCGGACTAGCTCCAGCTCGGCGCGACTGATCATACCGAAGTTATATGCCGCAGCCGTTTCAGAAAGCGGAAAGCGATGATCGACGCCGATTATTCGATTGCCAACTAAATCTGCAACGTGTGAATGATCGGTATCTGTCAACTGAAAATCATAAAAACCAATAACAACCGTAGTGATGGTTGGATGACATGTTTCGGCGTATTGAAACAGCAAGCGCTGCTCTGGGGCCAGGGATGCTCCGAGCGCGGAGTTCAGTGCGATCCAGTTTGCTCCATGCGCTGCCGCAGCTTGTTCAAAAGCTGTTTCATTGACGTGATGATCGAGAAGGGAGTTGCCGACGAACAGAAGATTTGGATTCTGCGCGATGCGAATCTGTTCAAGTTTCTTGTAGTATGGCAGCCGGTGACTCCACTGAATCAGCGCACAATTCAATAGCAACAGGACTGCAATAGCAGCAGTCACGACCGGCAACAAAGGTTTTCTCATCATCGCTAGAAATCGATGTAGATGAACTTGGATGACTGGCCAGAGAAGGCGTAGATAAGAAGTATCGCGACAGCCCAGACTGCACAACGGGCAAGCCATGTCCAACGCCCACTCAAAAGAGGAGGGGCATCATCACGCTCGCCGCATAGGTATTCAATCACCGCACACAGATTCGCCAGCATCAGCCGAACAGAAGCCTCCTATAAAAAAGAATAGCAGTATGCAGATTCATACAGAAGAAGGGCCAACCCGCATTGGCAAGCAAAAAGGTGAGGACACGGCTTGAAAATACGGCAGCTGGGTGGTTGCTCGGTTTGCCGCGGAACTGACGCCAGAGCCGATGTCCTGTGAGTAATAGTCCGTGCCACAAACCCCACACTATGAAGTTGAGCCCGGCGCCATGCCAGAGGCCGCTGACCAGCATGACCGTCATGATATTGGCATAAATGCGCAGCTTAGAGACGCGCGAGCCCCCCAGGGGAATGTATACGTAGTCGATGAGCCAGCGCGTGAGCGAGATGTGCCACGCCTGCCAGAACTGCTGGATATTGCGGCGGCCGTAGGGCCAGTCGAAGTTCTCGGGCACTTTGATACCGAAGAGCCGTGCGGAGCCGATCGCGATATCCGAGTAGCCGGAGAAATCGGCGTATATCTTGATGCCGTAGGCGAAGCCCCAGAGCAGCAGCACAGGCCGATGTGCCTGCATTACATCGTGTGCATTGAGATGATCTGTCCACGCGGTTAACAGATCAGCAATTGCGAATTTCTTCGCGAGGCCAGTGAGGATGCGTGTGAGGCCGCACTCCCAGTCGACGTTCCATGCGCCGAGTTCCTTGCGAAGTTTAGGGAGAAAGTCCTGATAGCGCTTGATAGGCCCGGCGACCATGGTAGGGAAGAATAGGATGAAGGCAAGATATTCACCCAGCGAACCGGACTCGGTTTTGCCGGCACGTCTGTCCCACGCGTAGTGATAGAACTCGAAGGTGAAGAAAGAAATACCGAGAGGAAGAAACGCGCCCTGCCATCGTAAAGGGTTGGCGGCATGCCAAAAGAAGAGACCGGTAAAGAAATTCCAGTACTTGAAGACACCGAGCAGCGCCACGCTCTGAACAAGCCCCAGCACACACCAGAGTGAGCCCGGCTTATAGAGGCGGCTGACAATCGATTCCCATAGAAAGATGAGAAGGCAGGCCGCACCAAAGGCTCCAGCCATACCGTAGGCAAAGTAGAAAAAGAAGCCGCTGCCAAATACAACGATGACCCAGGGTCGAAAACGCTGCGATGCAAATCGGAAAAGAATCGCTGCTGGCAAGAGAAAGAAAATGTAGTAGCTGAAAGTATTGAAGATCAATCGATCAAGCTCTCCTGCCCTCGAATGGTTTCAATGTATCATGCTCAGGTTTTGAGCAGGTTACGTTTGAGTCGGGCATGAGCACATGAAGAAAGCCATGTTTCTTTGCTCTGTCGACCGTCAAGTGGCGGGCGTGTCCTACAATGCCTGCATGTAATCGAATCACTTTGGACGGAGCCAGGATTGATGCCGAATAAATTTCACCATTGTTTGTTGCCTCTTGTAATGGCAACCTCATTCACGCTTTACGCTGCCCCTGGAGACAAGCCGCAAAAAGCAAAGGTTGCCACAGCAGCAGCAACGGATCCGTATACAGAGATACAGCCGGAGACGGAGAAGCTGGATCTGGCTATGTATCAGCAGATTCGCGAGGAAGGTTTGAATCACTCACACGTGATGGATTTTGCCTCAGCGTTGGTGGATGGTATCGGGCCGCGGTTGACAGGATCGCCGAATCTAAAGAAGGCGAATGAGTGGACGCGCGATACGTTGACGAAGATTGGCCTGGAAAATGCGCATCTGGAAGACTGGGGTGAGTTCGGCCTTGGCTGGCAGCAGCTCAACACCTGGGCGCGCATGGTAACGCCGGATACAGCTGTGCTGATATTGCAGGCTACGCCGTGGTCTCCTTCGACGCCGGGGCCGGTGACTGGCGATGTGGTGTATGTGAGTATTCAGAGCGATAAGGACTTCGACACCTATCGCGGCAAGCTGGCGGGCAAGGTTGTGTTGTTTGGAGCGATGCGCGATGTGCCGCCGGTGGATAAGCCGCTGTTCGACCGTGCTACCGACGAGGAACTCGCCAAGGAAGCTGAATATCCGGTAAGCGCCAGTGCGGGCGGCCTGCCGCCGGATATGCAGGCGCGAATGAAGGCACGCATGGAGCGGCTGCGGTTGATCGATAAGATTGCGCAGTTCTTTGCCGACGAGAAAGTGGCGGCCGTGATTGAGCCGAGCCGTGATGCGAAAAATGGCGGCGGATCTGGCGGCACATTCTTCGATGACAATGGCGTGACGCTGGGACGCACTCCCTATCTTGCCGATAAGCAAGTAAAAATTCCTGTTGCGGTAGCGGCGATTGAAAGCTATGGCCGTCTGTATCGCCTTGTTGACGCGCATGTGCCGGTGTCAGTCCAGATTGATGTAGAGACCAAGTTCACGGGCGAGCATGAGCATGGGTATAACACCGTTGCAGAGATTCCGGGTACCGATCCTGCGCTGAAAGATCAGGTTGTGATGTTGGGTGGTCACCTCGATAGCTGGATTGCCGGCGAAGGCGCGACGGACAATGGCGCAGGTACGGTCGTTGCGATGGAGGCGGTGCGCATTCTGAAGGCGCTGGGCGTGAAGCCGCGGCGTACGATTCGCATTGCGCTGTGGACGGGTGAGGAGGAGGGCATCTTTGGATCGAAGGGCTATTGCACACAGCACTTTGGTTCGGCGAAGACTTCGACGGCTCCTGACCAGATGGCGTTGCCGGAGTTTATGCGGCGTGCGACGGGCCCGCTGGAGGTGAAGCCGGAACAGAAGCTGATCTCCGGATACTTCAATGTGGATAATGGAAGCGGCAAGATTCGCGGCATATACACGCAGGGCAACTCGGCGATTGCGCCTATCTTTGCGCAGTGGATTGCGCCGTTGAAAGATCTCGGCGTCACGACGATTACCAACCGCAACACCGGCGGTACGGATCATTTGAGCTTCGATGCAGTCGGCGTTCCCGGCTTCCAGTTCATTCAGGACGATCTGGATTACGAGACTCGCACGCACCACTCGAACGAGGATACGTATGAACGCCTGCAGCCTGCCGACCTGAAGCAGATTGCTACGGTGGAGGCGATTTTTGTCTATAACGCGGCGATGCGCGATCAGATGCTACCGCGCAAGCCGCTGCCGAACCCGGTGGAAGAGCAGGAGAAGCGTAAGCCGCTGGAGATTATGCCTGGGGCAGTGGAAGAGCCCACGAAGTAAGACAAATTGCAAACTCAGATGTAGCGAAAGAGCGCCCGCGTGAATCCTACTTTCATGCGGGCGCTTCGTTTTTGCGGAGCCCCGGCTGTCTCTGCTGTTGACCTAAGCCGGTCATCGCGGAGCGTATAATCCCCGATGAGATGCGGCGGAATGCGCTGATCTGGCGGCGTTTCCGGTAATTCAAAAAGTTTGGATGAATTGAAATTTGCGCAGGAGAGAGAGCGATGAGCGAGAGCGTTACCCCACTGGAACAACTGTCGGCATGGAAGGCGCTGGAAACGAATGCCGCGAGCCTGAAGGAGACCCATCTTCGCGAACTGTTTACGAGTGACCCGAAGCGTGGCGAGCGACTGACGGCTGAGGCTGCCGGCATATTTCTCGATTATTCGAAGCATCGCGTGACGGACGAGACGCTGAAGCTGCTGCTGCAACTGGCCGAGGAGTCAGGGCTGCGCGCGAAGATCGATGCGATGTTCCGTGGCGACAAGATCAACATCACCGAGAACCGCGCTGTGCTGCATGTAGCGCTGCGCGCGCCCAAGAGCGAAAAGATCTTCGTCGATGGCAAGGATGTCGTGCCCGAGGTGCATGAGGTGCTGGACAGGATGTCGGTCTTTGCTGACAGCATCCGGTCGGGCAAGTGGCTGGGCTATACCGATAAGCCGATCAAGAACATCGTGAACGTGGGCATCGGTGGTTCTGATCTCGGTCCGGTGATGGCATACGAGGCGTTGCGGCATTATTCAGACCGTGATCTGACCTTCCGCTTTGTATCGAACGTGGATGGAACGGATTTTGCGGAAGCCACGCACGATCTCGATCCGGAAGAGACGCTGTTCATCATTTCGTCGAAGACCTTCACAACGCTTGAGACGATGACCAACGCGCACACCGCTCGGGCATGGGTGCTGGGTAAGCTTGAGCACCAAGCAGCGATTGCGAAGCACTTTGTTGCCGTCTCGACCAACGCAGCGGAAGTATCGAAGTTCGGCATCGATACGGCGAACATGTTTGGCTTCTGGGATTGGGTCGGTGGCCGCTACTCGATGGATTCTGCTATCGGGTTGTCGACGATGGTGGCGATTGGGCCGGAGAACTTCCGTGCGCTGCTGGCGGGTTTTCACGAGATGGATGAGCACTTCCGCACGACGCCATTCGAAAAGAATCTGCCGGTGCTGATGGGATTGTTGGCGGTCTGGTACAACGACTTCTTTGACGCGCAGACCGTAGGGGTGCTGCCGTATGACCAGTACCTGAAGCGCTTCCCTGCTTACCTGCAGCAGTTGACGATGGAGTCGAACGGCAAGCACGTCACGTTGGATGGGCGGCATGTGACGTACGAAACCGGGCCGATTTTCTGGGGTGAGCCGGGCACGAATGGGCAGCACAGCTTCTATCAGCTCATTCATCAGGGCACGAAGCTGATTCCGTGTGATTTCATTGGGTTTTTCAAGTCTCTGAATCCGCTGGGACGGCACCACGATCTGCTGATGTCGAATGTCTTTGCGCAAGCCGAGGCGCTGGCGTTTGGAAAGACGGCGGAGGAACTTCGCGCCGAAGGTATCGCGGAGTGGCTGGTACCGCACAAGACCTTTGAGGGCAATCGTCCCTCCTCAGTGATTCTGACGGAGAAGATCACGCCCGCGACGCTTGGTAAGCTGGTCGCTTTGTATGAACACAGTGTCTTTACGCAGGGCGCGGTGTGGCAGATCGATTCCTTCGATCAGTGGGGCGTGGAACTGGGCAAGGTGCTGGCGGTGCGAATCATTCCGGAGCTGGAAAACACCGACGAGCCCGCGCTGAAGCATGACAGCTCGACGAATGCGCTGATCCGGCGGTACCGCGCGCACAAGCGCAAGTCTTAACAGAAGAGAGCATCAATAAGCACAAGCAATCCTGACCAGGAAACGGTACACTGCTCCTCTGCACAAAGAAGCACCGGGCGAGACGGTCCCGCAAACTCGCCCGGGCATCTTATGTGGGAAAGACTTCACCGAGGAGTGTACCGATGGCAGAGTCCCCCAGAATTGCGATACCCGGCAGCGAACGCCAGCCGATGACGGGAGCCGTGGCAACCGGCCCTACCGATCCGAACCAGGTTGTTGAGGTTTCGATTCTGCTGAAGCAGCGCCGGGAGCTGAATCTCGACGATTTGCAGGGGCGGACGTTGAGTCATGACGAATTTGCCGCGACCTATGGGGCGGATCCTAACCACATCGAGCGGGTGCAGGCTTTTGTCTCGGAGCAAGGCCTCACTGTCATTGAGACGCCAGATGCATTGGCGCGGCGTACAGTGCGTGTGCGCGGCACTGTTGCCCAGATGGAAAATGCCTTTTCGGTAAAGCTCGAAGACTATAGCCATCCGACTTGCAAATATCGCGGCCGTACGGGATCGATTTATGTTCCTGCCGAACTGGCGGATGTTGTCCAGGGAGTGTTTGGCCTGGATAACCGGCCGCAAGCGAGGGCTCACTTTCGATATAGAGGCACGTCGAACCTGACCCCGCGGGCAGCAGCGGAGGGTGTGACGTATACGCCGCCGCAGGTTGCACAACTTTACAGCTTTCCGACAGGCGTCAATGGCGCGGGGCAAACCATCGGCATTATTGAGCTGGGTGGCGGGTATGAGGAATCAGATATTACGACCTACTTCCAGCAACTTGGTTTGACGCCGCCAACCGTTACAGCGGTTTCGGTAGATGGCGGCACGAACAGTCCATCGACGCCAGATAGCGCGGATGGCGAAGTGTTGCTGGATATCGAGGTAGCTGGCGGCGTTGCGCCGGGTGCGAATATCGTTGTGTATTTTGCGGACAACTCATCGCAGGGTTTTCAGGATGCGTTGAGCCAGGCGATTCATGACACGACTAATAATCCTTCGGTGATCTCGATCAGTTGGGGCGGCCCGGAAGATAGCTGGACGTCGCAGTTGATGACCAGCATGGATCAGGTTGCACAGGAGGGGGCTGCGCTGGGGGTGACGATTACGGTGGCCTCGGGTGACAACGGATCGAGCGATGGTTCGAGTGACGGATCGGATCAGGTTGATTTTCCTGCGTCGAGCCCGAATGTTCTCGGTTGTGGCGGAACGACGCTGAATTCTTCCAACGGACAGATTACGAGCGAAACAGTTTGGAATGATGGCTCTCAAGGCGGCGCGACGGGCGGCGGATTTAGTACGCAGTTTTCAAAGCCGAGCTATCAGTCGAATATCCCATCACAATATGCAAGCCAGACAGGACGTGGCGTGCCGGACGTGGCGGGCGTGGCTGATCCCAATACCGGATACAACATTCTGGTAGATGGCACTCAAGAGGTGGTCGGCGGCACGAGCGCGGTGGCGCCCTTGTGGGCGGGGCTTGTAGCTTTGCTGAATCAGCAGCTTGGCAAACGTGTCGGTTACTTGAATCCGACGCTCTATGCTCTGAATGAAACGCAAGCCTTTAACGACATCACGCAGGGCAACAACGGAACCTATTCTGCGGGCGCGGGATGGGATCCCTGCACTGGTCTGGGATCGCCGATCGGAACTGCTCTGGCTTCACTGCTTGGGGGTTCGTCCAGTACTGGCGGAAGTGGTGGTGGTGGAGGCACCGGTTCAGGTGGTACCGGTGGCACTGGCGGGTCAGGGGGAACTGGCGGTTCGGGCGGAACTGGTGGATCAGGAGGAACTGGTGGTTCAGGCGGCAGCGGCGGCACAGGATCTGGAGGCGGAAAGCATCACAAGCACCATCATGGAGAAGGACAAGTATATGTCGTGATCGGCGTGGAAGAAGCCGATTAGATCACTCGCGAAATCCAGAACGAAGTAGATACGCAAAAAAGCCCTGGCCGATGGTGGCCGGGGCTTTTGATTTTGATACAAAACGAAATCAATAGAAGAGGTATTTTCGCCAGCGGTCGTCACCGCGCCCGAGCATACGCATGATCTGACGGCTGGTGTGCAGGCTGAATGAGCGAGGCTCGCGCAGCAGCTTCATGTCGTCAAGCTCATGCAGCAGACGATTGCCCTTGCGCCGGTTGCATCCATGGCAGCAGGCCACGAGGTTTTCCCAAGTGGAGTTGCCGCCGCGGGAGCGAGGCATGACGTGATCCAGCGTGAGCTCGCTTGAGGGCAACACAACGCCGCAGTACTGGCAGGTGTTGCGGTCACGCAGCAGAATATTTTTGCGCGAGAGGGCGCGGGTCTGATGGGGGATGCGGCGGTATTCGAGCAGACGGATAACCGAAGGCATGGCCATGCGGCTGCGCTGCGCGTGGAGCATCATACCGTGCTCTTCTTCGGTCTTGGCGACACCTTTGAGCACCAGCACCAGTGCGCGCCGTGCGCCACAGATATTGATCGGCTCATACGAGGCGTTGAGCACCAGTACCGGCATCTGCATAACCTGGTTGGATTGCGTCCAGCTTTGGCTATCTGCATGAGCCGCATGCGCCGCTGCCTTGGCGAGAGACTTTTGCTTACGTGCGTGGATCATGGCTTTTCCCAGCGACATCGCTTCCCCTCTTGGAATTCCATCCTGATTTTCTAGAGTTCCAATCCCTGTTATCTGTCTTTGGTTGCCGGCTTATTTCTGTTCGTTGTTGCCTCGCTGCGTCTGGTTATTGAATGCTTGCGGATTTCGACGGCTGGCGCTGAGCTCTGCCGTCAGTGTTCGTTGCTTTGTTTTCCTGCGGGTTCGGTATGCGTGCCGGAAAGCGGAGCTGTGCGCGCGCCAGAGTTGCGACGCGAACCGAGGCTGCGCCTGCGTCCATCAGAATCTTGCTGCAGGCGCGGACTGTAGCGCCGGTGGTGAAGATGTCGTCGATGAGCAGAATGTGACGGTCTTTGATTGCTTGGGTATCAGAGACAAAAAAAGCGCCGCGCAGATTCTGGCGGCGCTGGCGGGGAGTCAGTCCGGATTGACTCTCCGTAGCCCTTTGCCGCATGAGAGAACTGGGCGATAGTTCGAGTCTCCACTCCGGATGGGACTGATGCAGCACGCGAATGGCTTCGATCGCGAGATTGCGTGCCTGGTTGAAGCCGCGCTCAGCCTGGCGTGCACGGTGCAGCGGCACAGGCACGATGAGCAGCTCAGAGGGTGTTGTTTCATCAACTTGCGGCGCCATTTGCGATATGGCGGTGGCAAGGCGTGCGCCAAGTTCGCTCGTGAGGGCCGTAATCCGCTCAAACTTAAGGGCGTGGATGGCGCGGCGCAAGGAGCCGTCGTATTCGCCAAAACTGACTGCGCGGAGGAATGCGGGTGACGCGAGCCGGCAGGCGCGGCAAAGAACCTGACCGCCTGATGCCGCCTCGGGCGTGAACAGGTCTTCTCCGCAGCGGGTACAGGTGTGTTCGCGCGGGGGAGGGATCTCTAACCAGCAGGCGCGGCAGACGGGTGAACTGGAAATTTCAGGAAGTGGCGAGTCGCAGAGTACACATACGGAGGGGAGAAAGACGCAACTTAGAGCGTGACCTATTCGTCCGAACAGGATCGCGGACGCATGGCCCGCGAGGCTCCAGGGAGATGCTACCGCAGCGGAGCTGTCCTGCGGATGACGTGCTTGCCCGGAACGAGGGTCGCTACTGAAGTCGCACCTCCAGCCTGGCAGCAAGGGGGCGAACGGATACGCTGCCGTGGCTTCAGTATACGCAGAGTTTTCCGCAGAATCCACAGGAGGAAGGTTACGATCTGGTCAACATTTGGCAACGTACCTGTAAGGCACTGAATCGAAGGGGCCTTTGGGATGACGCGAATATGCTGATCGAAAGATTCGGCAGTTTCCGAATGAGGAGTATGCGTTTCACAAAAAGAGAAGCAGCGCTGGACAACTTCCGTATATTCGCAGTATCCCCACAGTTGTTGCGGTGTGCGTGGGCCGCGGCGTGATCGTTTCTGCGAAGAACGGAGCTTTCCCATGGATATGCGGATTGCGGGCCGGATTGCGGCTCGATGTGCGGTGGTGTCTTTGCTGGCGGCAACGGCGGTTATGGCGGAGGTTCCGCAAAGCGCAGGTGAGGCGCGCGCGGTGCGAGCTTTTGAAACTGCGCAAAAGCTAGGCACGCCGGTGCTATATGCCTTTCTGAAAGCGATGCCGAAGGGTGCGGAGCTGCACTATCACCTCTCCGGCGGCATCTATGCCGAAACATTTCTTCAGGATGCGGTGAAGCAGCACTTATGTATCGATCCGGTCACAGCGCGCTACGCGAAGCCTCCAGCGGGATCGACAACTTTGCCGACGGAGCCATGTCCTGAAGGGACGATTTCGGTAGCCAAAGCGGTCGAAGACCAGAAGCTCTATGACCGGCTGGTGGATGCGCTCTCGATGCGGAGCTTTGTGCCGAGCGATGGGTTTACCGGGCATGATCAGTTTTTCTCGGGAAACAGAACCAATGGACCATCGGGCTGGACGGGCGAGTGGCTGACTGAGGTAGCCGTGCGCGCGGCGGACCAGAACGAGCTGTATCTCGAAGTGATGACCTCGCCGGACTTCAGGAAATGGATAGCCCTCAGCTCGCAGGTAGCGTGGCCTGGAGATTCCGGCGAGGGTATGGATCGCGCTCGGTTGGCAAAGATGCGCGACGAGTTGGTTGCGGCGGGCGTGTTGAATGGCATCCCGGATGGCCGCAGGCAGATGGACGAGGCCGAAGCAACGCAGCGGCAAATCGAGCAGTGCCGCACCGCGCAGCCGGATGCAGCGTGTGACATCAAGCTGCGCTACATCTTCACCATCGGCCGCGGTCAGCCGCCTGCGAACGTGTTCGCGCAAGCGCTGATCGGGTTTGCGCTGTGCGCGGCTGACCCACGTTTTGTAGGCATCAACATCGCTGCTCCCGAAGATGGCCGAATAGCGATGCGGGATTATCATCTGCACATGCAGATGCTGGACTATCTGCATTCGCTGTATCCGCAGGTGCATCTGTCGCTGCATGCAGGTGAGCTTGCGCCGGGATTAGTGCCGCCGGAAGGGCTACGCTTCCATATCCGCGAGGCGATTGAGCTGGGCCATGCGGAACGCATCGGGCACGGTGTGGATGTCTTTTATGAAGATGATGCGCCGGGCCTCGTGAAAGAGATGGCGGCGAAGCACATCATGGTCGAGATTAATCTGACTTCCAACGATGTCATTCTGGGCGTCAAAGGGCGTGACCATCCGCTTGCCGGATATCGCGCAATGGGCGTGCCTGTGGCGCTGAATACCGATGATGAGGGCAACTCGCGCATTGATCTCACACACGAGTATGTGAAGGGCGCGGAAGAGCAGGGGCTCGGTTATCTGGATATGAAGCAGATGGCACGGACGTCGTTTGAGCACGCGTTTCTGCCGGGCGCGAGTTTGTGGACGCAGAACGATGTCTTCACGCATCGCATTGCTGCGTGCGCCGCGTCGATAGAGGCAAACAGCAAACCGGATGCAAAGTGCGCTGCATTCTTGAGGACCAGCGAGAAAGCCACAGAACAGTGGGAACTCGAGCGGAGATTTGCCGCCTTCGAGGTGAATCCGCCAATGTTTGCGCGATGAGGGATGAGGATGCGGCGATGAAGGAATCGGGTGTGGGGCGTAAGCTGACGCGGCGCGAGGTGTTAGCGATGGGGCTGACGGGGACTGCGATGATGGCGGCATCGGCACGCAACGCCGTCGGTTCTCCTGCGCCAGCCGAGACGCAAAGCACGGGGAAACCTGTGGAATCGGGAGTCGATGGAGAGCGGGTTGATCTGGCCATCATCAACCGCGACCGCAAATGGCTTGATCTGGAATCAATGGCGACGCTGGAGCGCAGCTTCAACATCGATACTCCGATCGGCAAGAGTCCGCTGATTCGCAAGCTGCGGTACAAGGATGTTCCGTTTTACTACCTGCCGCGCTATGGCGACGCAGGCAGTGGTGAGATTGCGGCGACGGATGATGAGGAATTTCCGGGGCAGCGCTCGGTGCAGATATGGGTCACGCTGATGACGCTGGGCGTGCGCAACGTGCTGCATGGCAATCTGATTGGCGCAGTGAACACGGACTATGCGCTGGCGGATGCTGCGCTGCCGGACGATTTCATCGATTTCAAGCCGAATCATCCGCAATCGGTACTGCCTTACTTCTTCAAAGGCAAGCCGGATGTGGCGTGGAAGCGCTGGGGTACGCGGATGAATCCGGTGATGTGTCCGGACCTGCGAAGGGCGATGTATGACCAGTCACTGACGCATCATTTTGCGCGCGTGCATTACGGAGGTACGCTGGCGCAGACGCACACCGACCGATGGGAGACTCCAGCGGAGATTCGCATGCTGCGCACACTAGGCGCGGACCTGACGTGCACGCTAGATGGGACCTATATTGTGTATGCCAAGCAGGCAGGCATTCACTATGCGACGCTGCTGATGGTGATGAATTACGGCGAGGGATTGCGGCCGTTGGATGTGCCCATGATCCCGGAGCTGGATATGCAGCGTTGCGCGAAGTCAATGCGAGAGACGCTGCTGGAGACGGTTGCGTCACTCAAAGGTTTCAAGCATGCGTGCGACTGCTTCAAGCTCGAAGAAGAGCGCTATCGTGCGATCTTTCCGTACACGACTTCATGAAAGCAGGCATTGCTTCAATGGCGTTTGCCAGGAATGTCGTGGCCGTTCTGGTGCAAGATGAGTGAATCGATGGAGCCGCTGGGGCCGGGGATAAATTCGATCTCAGCGTTCACCTGTGCAATGAAGAATCGTGCGTGACCGTCTTTTACTCCCTGATACATCATGGGAAGCGCGCCCTGGTTTGTGCCTTGCACGGTGAGTCCGTCGCCTGAGACTGCGACGGTCAGGGCGAAGGTTGGCGCGAGGTCGTAGACGCCGGTGAATTCCGATAGCTCACTCTTCGCGATGGGAACGGCTTTTCTCTCATCGGCCAGGGTCACGGTTTTGCCGAGCATGACGTCGATGAGCTGGCTCGACATCTGGTCTGGTGCGCCGCCGTTTACGTTGCTGAGCACCACAACGCAAAGGCTGTGATCCGGAACCCAGGTCAGGCTGGTGTTGAATCCCTCGATGCCGCCGTTGTGGGAGATGATGCGCACGCCATCTTTGGTTTGTATGCCGAGTCCCATGCCATAGTCGCCTTTGCCGGGGGTGGTCATGAGCTTGAGCGAATCGGCTGAGAGGATCTTGCCGCTGAAGAGTGCGTGCTCCCATGTGAGCAGGTCGTGCGTGGTGGAATAAATGGAGCCGGCTGCCCAGGGCACAGTCATGGATTCGGAGCGCGCGACCTCAAGACCGTGTTCCGACGGCAGATAGCCTTCGGCGCGTTTGGGTAGGACCAGTTCATCGTTATCGAGGCCTGTGTCTTTCATGCCAAGCGGATCGAAGATTTGCTCGCGCAGCAGGTTGCCGTATCGCTTTCCGCTGACTTTCTGAATGACAGCACCAAGAACTTCGTAGCCGGAGTTGCTGTAGGAGAACTGACTGCCGGGCTCGAAATCGAGCGGTTTATCACGGAAGAAGTCGAGGATTTCATCGGGCGTGTGTGGAGGCATTCTCCACTTGCCGAATTCTTTGAGGCTCGTGAAGTTAGGGATTCCGGAAGTGTGGCCGAGAAGTTCGGCGATGGTGATCTTAGACCACGCTTTCGGCGTATCGGTGAGGTATTGGCCGATGGGGTCCTGAATATAAAGCTTGCCATCCTGCTGCAGTAGCAGGATCAGCGTAGCGGTGAATTGTTTGGTGAGCGAACCGAGACGGAACTTGGCATCTGGTGCGTCCGGGATATTCCATTCGAGGCTGGCCATTCCATAGCCTTTGTCGAGGACAATCTTGTCTCCCTCAGCGACGAGGACGGTACCCATGAAGGCATTGTCTTTGGTGTACGAGCTAGCTATCTGATCGAGGCGCGCGTTGCGTGCAGCTTCGTCGGGGGCCTGAGTCTTGGCAATCAAAGGGACGCTGACGAGGATAGAGAGAATGCAAGCAGTCCATCGTTTCATGGATAGCCTCCAAATGAAACAAAGCTGAGAAGGACCGGAGAAGCTTAGCAGAGGTGGAGAGCAAAATCGCAGAAAAAGTGGCCCAGGTGAAAGCTGAAGGGTATTGCGTTCTCACTTTCCGCACCGATCCCGTATAGTCGCAGTATCCAAATCGCCGGAGGCCGTCGCTTGGCTGAGTTTCAACCGTATGTTTCTCCCCAGGAGCAGCGCCCTGAATTTACCGCACGTGCGTTGCTGCTTGGCTCGTTCTTTGGCATTGTCTTCGGTGCGGTCACAGTGTACGTAGGGCTGCGCGCTGGATTGACGGTGGCTGCGTCGATACCGATCTCGGTGTTGTCGATCAGTATTCTGCGTGTCTTCGGTAAGTCGTCGATTCTCGAGAACAATATCGTGCAGACGACAGGCAATGCGGGCCAGTCTATTGCCTCGGGCGTCATCTTTACGCTGCCCGCGTTGATCTTTCTGGGATTCGATCTCGAATATTCACGGATCTTCATGCTGGCGCTGATTGGCGGATGGCTGGGTGTACTGTTCATGATTCCGCTGCGGCGACAGCTGATTGTGGAGGAGCACGGGACGTTGACCTATCCCGAGGGAACTGCCTGCGCAGACGTGCTGATTGCCGGCGACCGCGGTGGCAGCTTTGCAAGCCGTGTCTTTTATGGTTTGGGGCTGGGCGGACTTTATACGCTCTTTCAGAATGAAAACCTCTTTGCCGCGTGGCCCGGAACGCCGGACTGGCAGCCGGATTTCGGTCCGCAGCACATCATGAAGGGCGCGGCCATTCGCGCGGATGCGACACCGGAGTATCTGGGGGTGGGATACATCATCGGTGCGCGCGTAGCGGGAACGATCTTTGCTGGCGGCGTGCTGTCGTGGCTCGTGATCATGCCACTGATCTACTTCTTCGGTAAGACAATCGACCATCCTATCTATCCCGGCACTGTTCCGATTGCGCAGATGGGACCGAGTCAGCTGTGGTCGAGCTATATCCGGCCTATGGGCGCAGGCGCGGTCGCTGCTTCGGGGCTGATCACGCTGCTCAAGACGATTCCGACGATTGTCAGTGCGCTGAGTAGCGGTTTCAGCAAAATGCGCGGCAACAAGGCGGGCGCGGCGAAACCAATTCGTACGGAAGATGACCTATCGATGCGCGTGGTTGTGCTCGGCTCGCTTGCGCTAGTGGTCATGATGTTTCTCTTTCTTGAGTTCAAACCGGTGCCGGGAACATTCGTGGGACCGATGGCGAATCTCGCGGCATCGCTGCTTATCGTGGTTTTTGGATTCCTCTTTGTGACGGTCAGCTCGCGGATTGTGGGCCTGATTGGCAGCTCGGCGAGCCCGGTAAGCGGAATGACGATTGCGACACTGATGGCGACTGCCGCGGTGTTTCTGGTGAAGGGCTGGACAGCGCCGGCCTACGGCGCGCTTGCGATCACGGTGGGTGGCGCGGTTTGTATTGCGGCTTCAAACTCGGGCGACACAAGCCAGGATCTGAAGACCGGCTTCCTGATCGGGTCGACGCCGCGGCTGCAGCAGATTGCGCTGATGATCGGTGTCTGCGTTTCTACCGTGGTGATTGGGCTGACACTCAACGCCATGAATACCGGGCTGCAGGAGTTTCGTGCTGCTTCACAGACATGGGATATCAACGCGCAGCACCAGGGAGTTGCCGTGCAGCAGAATGCGAAGCTGCCGGAGCAGTTTGATGTAAAGAGCGCGAACCAGACGGCGACCCATCACGCAAGCGAATACATCGTACTCAACGCGCTGGGCTCACCGGAGCTGGCCGATGGCAAATATCTCTATTCACCCACGACCCACCGCATCGAGGTGCAGTGGATTCAGGGTATCGGCAGCGAAAGGGCCGCTGCTCCACAGGCGCGGCTGATGGCAACAGTAATCAACGGCATCCTCAGCCAGAAGCTGCCGTGGGGGCTGGTGCTACTTGGTGTGTTTATCGTGATCGCAGTCGAGCTACTTGGTGTGCGGTCGCTCTCGTTTGCTGTCGGTTCGTATCTCTCGATTGCGACGACGCTGGCGATCTTTACCGGTGGTGTAGTGCGATGGATCGTCGATCGTGCACTGGAAAAGGCAGGGCAGCAGGATGAGGGAGAGATCAGTCCCGGCTCACTCTACGCTTCAGGACTGATTGCTGCAGGCGGAATCGTTGGCTTGCTGGGTGTGGCGATCAAGGCTTACGAACAGCTTGCGGATACGCATGTGCCGATCCAGTTTCCGGAGACGAACTTTCTTCATCATGATCTGGTGTCGGTGCTGATGTTTGGTGCATTGGCGTTTTCGCTCTACTACTTTGCGCGCAAGCCTATGGGTAAGTCGTAGCGACGCTCATCAGCTGCAACGATGTGGCGGGCTGGTTTGAGTTTATTGCAGGAGCCAGAGAATGCCGGCTGCGGTGACCGCGCTGGAAACCGCGAATTGAATCCAGCGTGAATAAGAACGCTGGGTGAGTGGGGCGCGCCAGGTTTTTATATTCTCGGCTGCTTTGCCGACTACGGTGAAGACCTCATGCCAGGTTTCGACCTTAGTAACGGTGGCGCTGATTTCTGAAATCTCTACGTAGGGGCGTGCGCCTCGGCGGTACCAGCCTTTAACGGTGACCTGCTCGCCGATGAAGTTATCGGCTTTAGAAAGCGCAAAGAAGAGCCGCCCGAGCGGGATAGATGACCGGTATAGCAGGAACATGAGGCCCGTATCGTCTTTGAGGACAAGGTCGGGACTCCAGAAAGCGCCGGGGAAGCCATTGCCGACGACTTCGCCGTGGAGTTCGATCGCGCGCGGCTGCATTTCGGAAACCTCCAGATCTTCGAGCATGGCTTCAATGCGCATGGGCTGGAATTCTCCGTGATAGCGATAGGCGATGCGGATCATCCAGGTGACACCAAGAGCGGTGAGCAGAGTGGGCGGCGCCGCAGGTGACTGCAGCAGCGGTATCGAGAAATGGACGTGATAATGCGCGAGTACCTCGGAGACAGGCTTTCCAAAGAGGAGCAGGATGCCGGAGATCCATGGACCTGCCCAGATGAGGAATTCGATGGGGAAGCGCCACGGGAAAGAGATGGAATCGGTCTCGGGCAGCGGATATGCAGGAACACCGCGCATCTCGATTGCCTGACGATTCAGGGCGCGAACGCGATGGGCGACGAGGGGATGGGTAGAGGAGAGTTCGTAAACAGAAGCCCAGGGATTGACAAGATCCCAGCGCATGACAGCCGCAGCCTTGGCGGGGTCGGATAGTGCCAGACCGAGGGTCCGGTTTGAGTTGAGGTTGGCGATACCCATGAGAGAGACGGTATTGCCGATGTGACGCTGCTTGGCGAATTGCTTTTCGGCTTCCTTCTTGCCCGATTTGCGAACGGCTTCGCGATAGTCGTACTCGAACTGCAGCATGCCGTAAGAGATCTTGATCAGCGCCGACGAAAGCGCTTCGGGGGCGTGGGTCACGCACGCAGAATAGTGATCCGCGGAAGCCTCGCGCACACGATTGAGGGCCAATAGCACGAATTGACTGATCCAGTAGAAGGCATAGGCGGTGAAGGCGATGACACGGGTCTCCTTGACGGAGCGGGTCCATACAAAAATCTGGTAGAGGATGAGCGGAGCCAGCGAAGCAACCGCCATGACTGCGAAATCGACGTGCGCGATGTGGCCGAGTTCGTGGGCGATGACGGCCTTCACTTCATCCTCGGAGAGAGCACCGATCAGGCCGTCGGTGAGAACCATGCGGGCGTCGGAACGAAGACGACCAAAGCAGAAAGCATTTGGCGTGGCGCTGTGGATGACTCCGATGCGAGGCACGGGAAGGCCCTGTTCCGCACAGAGCTTTTCGATGTATTCGCGATAGACGGTTGGCAACGCGTCGTCGTACCAGTCAATGGAGAGCATCCACTCGATGAACCAGGGTGACAGTAGATACTGCACGCCAATGAAGACGATGGGGAACACGATACCCCACGCGATCGAAAGCGAGTGGTGGAGCATATAAATATCCGCGATGGCGAAGACCATGCCATACAGAAGAAATAGCGCTGCGAACGAACGGACGAGGAATTTCATCGAGATGTCCCCAAAGGCAGCATTTACCACGAAAGGCAAGCGCAGTTTACCGCGAGTTTTGTGCGTCAATGCCGCGACTTTTCAGAAATGTTATGAAAATACCACACAACTCAGAGCTATGGAGAAGTAACTCCGGTAACTCATTTTACTTGACCGAAGATAGGAGAGTAACTTGGAAGCGGCTTCAGCCAAATCAATAATTGAGTTGACTAATGCGACGTTGCGCATCGAGCCCTGCGGGGCTTTGCGGAGCGATGTGGACGGCCTGCTGCCATGCGCGGCGGGCGCCGTCTTCGTCAGAGCGTTTCTCAAGAATTTGTCCCCAGTAACTCGATGCAGCCGCCGCTAACTCTGGTGGCAGGTTGCCGTTGCGGGCGTCGGTTTCCGCACGAGCCGCGAGCCAGCTGAAGTCGGACTCAGCCTGGGCGCGCCGATGGTAGAAGGCGGGCAGATGCCAGTCGGTGGCAGCGCGCAGAAAGCGGACTTCGGGATCATCGGGAGCTTCATTGACAGCTTCATCCAGCAGGTTGAGGCCCTCAGCGCACTGCTGATGCAGGTTCCAGACAGCCCAGCTATGAGCAGCATCAAGAAGCTGGAGACTGCCATGATAGGCCTTCGCAATCGGATCGCCGGGATAGGCATTTTCTAGACGAGACAGCGCAGTGTGCGCTTCGTTATCTGCGTCTCTTCCCTGCCCTGCGACTACCTTAAAATACGCGATACGCGTGTCTTGCAGGAGACTTCGATACTCAGCGCCGTCAGACGCATTGGGCGCCGAGCGCTCTGGTGCAACCGCGTGAGACGTTTGCGAAGCAGCGAACGGTAACAAGCAAAGCGCTGTGAGTAAAGATCGCAGATGGCTGTGAACCGGCAAAACCACTCCTCGTTACAAGTTATTGCTGATAGCGGTAGTTCAGCTTATCCGTCCAAGCTGCAGGAATCAGCGCAGGCTGTACTCCCGTTCTTTCCAGACTGCACGGCGACCGAAAAGTTTCCCCAGCAATGCACTCCATTGCAACACCAGCAGTAGAAAAATTCCGATCGGATGAAGCAGTGCTCCGTACCAGCTTGCGCGATAGTGCCACGTAGCAAAGAGGCGCACCAGCATGGTCAAGGTGAAGACAAACAGTGCAGTCGAGAGTTCCTGTGCATTGCGGAAAAGCAGCGCGACAAGAGCCAGCGGCAGCGGTAAGACCTGACCGATGAAGAGCAGCAGAGAAAAGATTGGAAGGCGGGGCAAGGTGGCCATGCCCTCCGTTGCGTTTTTCGAGAGGCCGCGCCAGACCTCGCCGGCGCTGGTGTACATGCGGCACTGCGCATCGCGGCTAAAATCAAAAACGCGGGTACGAAAGCCATGCTTGCGAAACAGGGCGGGCAGTCTGATGCCATCGTGCATCGTGAGCTTATGGGCAGAGTGGCCGCCGGAGACGAAATAGGCATCGCGCCGCGCCATCATGATTTGTCCGCAACCCGCTGCGAACATGGGCCAGTTGCTGAGTCGTTCGCCAATCAATGGCAGATAGCCAAGCAAAACGAAGTGGATCAGCGGCAGCAGGAGATGCTCTACAAAGGAGCCCGTAACGAGACGTGGAAAGGCGGAGACCAGCGACATCTCAGCCTTTTTTTTCCCCTGATGGTTAAGCTCACTGGTCAGGCGATACAAGGCTTCGGTGTTGAGGCGGACGTCGGCGTCCAGGAAGCAGAAGACGTATCGATTGGACAGCGAGGCCAGCACCCAGCAGGCATGCTGCTTGCCATTCCAGCCGTCGGGCAGAGGCGGCGCTGTTTCAAGCCGCACACGAGAGTCAAGCGCCGCAATGGCGCGGACGATCGCAGCGGTGTTGTCGGTGGATCCATCGTCGAGAATGATGACTTCGATATCGACGCCACGGGATTTGAGCACCCCCGTGAGCGTGGCCTCGATATTGGCTTCTTCATTGCGAGCCGGGATGAGAACCGAGATTGGCGGAAGCAGGGTACGGTTCCATTCAGGGCCGAGGCGGCGGAAGAGGACCGCATTGATGACGAAGTGCAGGGCCGTGAGAAGAGCAACGAAGAAGGAAGCCTGGATGAGCACTGCATTCACGGTCAAAATCTGGTTGACCGTTGCGGGCGCGAGAGAGGCAAAAATGCAGGTAAGCAGGCAGAGATTCATCTATTGTGCAGATTATCGTGATCGTGGACGTATCTGCGGCCTGTCAATAAGCAGGTGAAGCGTTTCCACATCTCGTAGATGCCGCCGATGCCGCTGTATCCAGTGAGGATGGTGACGAAGGCCTCGGGATCACGCTCGGTAGCAAGCATGGTCAGCTCATCGAGCGTGGCGGCCATGGCAAAGGAGCAGAGATTGGTCCAGGTTGAGGCTTCTTCCATCGTGCCGTCGGCCACATTCAGCGGCTCACCGATGTTGATGAGGATCTCTGGCAGGCGCTCATTCCAGAAGGTGTACTCCATGGCGATGGGCACGCAGGTCAGGCGTCCTGTGCGGCTCATCAGAGCACCGAGACCAGGGCGAAAGACGATGGGACGCTTGCGCACATCTTGAAACTGACTTTCCGGAGTGATCCAGAGAACGGAGCCGTGGCGATGGAGGATCTGCGATCCGGCACGAAGAAGCTGGGCCGCGCCGCGCGGGGAGCCGTTCTCCACTGGAAAGAAGCCCATGGAGCGGAAGATGCCGTAGTGGTTGAGGGATGCTGCATCCATGGGGGCGTAGTGCTCGCGATGGGGCAGCAGGGCCTGCCCCAGCAGCATGCCAGCCAGCGGATCCCACCAGGAAGAATGGTTGGCGAAGAGAATCAACGGCTCAGCGTGGAGCGGGATGCGCCCCGGATTGGCAACGCGGATTGCGTGAAAATGGCGACTTACATACGAGCGTACGTAGAAGGAGAAGAGCGAGAGAGCACGCCGGGAGGGAGCACGGAGATCTCCGCCTGGTCGCGTCGGAATGGCTTGAGCTCGCATCATACCGCCGTCAACTGCTCCTCAACCTGCCGCCTGGACGTTCCGGCGGCCTCACTTCCACGATAACGCCGATCGAGCGCGTCTGCAGCAATCCAACCGGACATCATTACCATGGGCATGCCCGGACCGGGGTGGGCCGCGCCGCCCGCAAGGAAAAGACCGTCTATATCGCGGCGCTGATTGGAGGGCTTAAAAGCGCCATTCCAGCGGCCATGACTGGCGAGTCCGTAGATAGCTCCATTGAGGACTTTGTAGCGCTCGTGAATATCGACCGGAGTGAGCGCGCTCTCGAATACGATGCGGTTCTCGATATCCGGCATACCGGCCGCGCGTTTTAATTTATCGAGAATGACCTGGCGGTACGCCGGAAGCATCGTTTTCCAGTCATGCTCGGGACGCAAATAAGGCGTATGTACAAGGATATAAAGCGCGTCGCCGCCTTCAGGAGCGGTGGCAGCCTCGGTGCGGGTGGTTGAGGCGAGATAGCAGGTCGGGTCAGGAGCAGGCTTGCCTTTGCGATAGATGGCGTCGAACTCCTCCTTCGGGTCACGTGAGAAAACGAAACAGTGATGCGCGAGGTGTTCGTAGCGCTTGTTGAGGCCAAGGTAAAGCACAACGCCCGAGCAAGCGGGCTCGTATGTGCGTTCGCCGTTGAAGCGCCGGGCGAACTCGCCGCCGATCAGTTCGCGGTAGGTGCGCACGGAGTCTTCATTTGAGACAACGGTGTCAAAATGGTGAGCCTCGCCGCTGATTACAATCCCTGTTACGCGGTCTGACTCGACCATGATGCGTTCGACTTCGGCGTGGGCGTGATAGATCACGCCTAGCTCGTTACCAAGCTTCACGAGTGCTTCAGGGACGGCGCGCGTGCCGCCCATGGGGTACCAGATGCCTTCTTCGGACTGCATGTGGCCGATGGCGCAGAGGATAGCCGGAGATGCCTCGGGCGAGGAGCCAACATACTGCGTGTAGTGGTCGAGCATTTGCGCGACGCGATGATCCGGAATGTATTCGCGGATAGTTCCGGCAACAGTCTTGCCGAGGCGCATTCGCATGACATCGCGTAACACTTCGAGCGAAAAGCTGTTTTTTAGATCGAAGGTATCGCGCATGGAGCCGACGGGACGCCAGAAGAAGAAGCGGTTGCTGATGGAGTGGAGTTGTTCAGACAAGCCCTGAAAACGCAGAAAGCCGTTGCCCATGCCGGGCTTGAGCTGGTCGAGCTTGCGGGCCATCGCAGCGTGATTGTCTTCAAGATCGAGGACGAGGCCATCATCGAAGAAGCAGCGCCATTGCGGGTCAAGACGCACAAGGTTCAGGTAGTCCTCCATCTGACGGCCTGCTTCGAGGAAGATGCGTCGCAGTACGGAAGGACGGATGAGAATCGTCGGCCCCATGTCGAAGCGGAAGCCGTTCTCTTTTAAAACCGCAGCCTTGCCGCCGAGCCACGGATTCTTTTCGAAGACCTCGACCTGATATCCACGCGCAGCGAGAGTAGCCGCGGCTGCGAGGCCGCCGAGTCCTGAACCGATGACTGCAATTCGCATGGCAAACCGCCTCTTCTTATCAATCACCGGTGGAGGTCATCAGCAGGCCGATTGCCTGCGATTTGTCGTCGGACTGCACAAGCATAATGCGGTCTTGCTACGGCGCTCCGGTGTCAGAAAGGTCTTGCGCCGGATGAAGCCGGGTCCAAGAGAGCCTCGGGACCGGCAAATGCACGAACCTCCGCGAAAACACCCTGTTTAGGATTGCTGTTTTTCATGATCTCGCGGAAGCCAAGCGCCTGGAAGCGGTCCATAAGCTTGGCAGTAGCGGCGGGTGCCGTCTCTTCAAAATAATGCACTTCCATGATGAGATAGCGAATCTTGCATACCAGAGCGTCCGGTAGCGCAGCGAACATCGCGAATTCTTCGCCTTCGATATCGATTTTGCACAGGTCCACTATTTCAGGTGCAAAGAATCGTTCATAAATACTGGGAAATGTGTCGGTCGATACGGCCACGTGAGGATCCGTCTCGGCAACCCCGAGCGTGCGCATGCTGTCACCGGTGCCACCGCGCGTTGGTTTGATGAAAAGATCACCTTTAGGATAGGCACACACCGCTGCGTTGATCGCGACGGCCTTCTGGCCAAAATTGGTTGCCAGGTTGAGCTTTAAACGATTGTAGGTGAATGGATTCATCTCAATGCATACCAGTCGCGACGGCATTATGCCCTCGACTGCGAGCATCAGTGGAAATCCTCCACCGTTGGCACCCAGATCCAGCACATTTGGCGCGGTAGGAAGGTGAAATAAGGGCAGGTATTTGCGATACATATCGGTGGCAATACAGAGACGTGTTCCACACGCATCGCCGCCGCGAAGATCGATCAGGATATCCAAGCCATTCTTTCGGTATGCCACAAATCCCGTCTTCCGGTCGAGTAGTCTGCCAAGCAGTAACATTGGCCAGTTGTCGAAGATCAGGATTTCCTCGAGTCCCTGAATGCTTTGTTTCAACCCCATTCTGCTCTCCTGCACCATTTTGCTCGGAATTGTAACGTTCGCGAAAAGGTAAAAACTGAAGCATTTGCGATAATTCGTGAAAATTATTTTTCGTTCCTCTGTAATAGGGACAAAGATTAGGCCGCTCATAGGCATACAACATGGCCTGCATTCCTATGAGCGAAACGAATATACCTATCAGCCCTACTTTGGTCTTGTCGTAACTTGCAATGCGTTCCGGACGACTGTAAAAAATCCCTTCCATTTCTGCTTGAATCCCGATCCGTGAATAACCAGAGCAAGTCCCGCAAAAAGGGGAACATGCCTGCTGGAGGTCGATTCATACACCTTGGGCATCACTTTTTTCTGACTTTGAATCGCGCACGGAGTGGTCATGGCGAACAGTCCTTCCGTGCCGCGAGTAACTCCGAATCCGCTTTGACCGCGTCCACCGAAGGGAATGCGCGGATCGGCCGTGGGAACGATGAGGTCGTTGATAACGATGTTGCCGGCGCGAATCTGATGTGCGAAGCGCCGGGCTTCTCGCTCAGAGCCGAAGACGGAAGCAGTGAGCGCGTAAGGGCAGGCGGCGTATGCGGCCAGAGCTTCTTCTGAGCTGGCTGCGCGCATTACCGAGAGTATAGGCGCAAAGATTTCCTCCTGCATGGAGCGTAGAGCAGGCGTTGCGCGCGTGATCAGAGTGGCGCGGCAGCCCACTTCCGGGTTCGAGCTTGCTTTTGAGTTCGCTTCAGCGAGGCCATCCAGCATGATTTCAGCGGTTTGCTCACCGGCGTCGTCGAGCATTGCACGTAACTGCTTTTCGATTGCCGGCGGGAGCGCGACGGGACCGATTTCGGCAAGGGCTGCGGCAAGGCTTGATTCAAAACGTGCTGCTTCTGGCTGTGACAGATCGACGAGGAAGATGCGGCGCGGGGCCATGCAGGTGGCTGAGCCGTTGAAACGCAGACCGAAAGCGAGGGCGCGAACAGCATGATCGAGATCTGCACCGGGAAGAATGAAAGCTGCGTCGCAGCCGGAGAGTTCCATGGTGGAGGGAGTGAGCGTTTCGGCAAGCTGATGCAGCACTGCGCGCCCAGTCTGCGCCGAACCGGTCAAAATCACATGATCGACGCCGGAGGCGAAGGCGGCCTCGGCAGATGCAATATCCGATGGCAGGATGGTGAGCAGCTCCGCATCAAGGCCGGATTCAGCGAACAGAGTCTTCAGCGCAAATGCGCAGGTTTCCGTGTCTGGAGCAGGCTTCCATAGCACCGCATTGCCTGCAACGAGAGCTTGTAGGGTCTGCACTCCGGCAAGCAACAGCGGGTAATTGGCAGGCGCAAGGATGAGGACGATGCCCCACGGGGCACGCTGTACCTCGGCTGTGACGCGGCCAAGCAGTACTGGTCGGCCATCGTCGCCGACGTGGCGGGTGCGCAGGATGGACTCGGCTTCTCGTTCGAGAAAGCGGCATGTTTCCAGCAGCGGCAAGACCTCAGACACAAGCGTGTCGGCGACGGTGCGGTGCAGCGATCCAGGCAGCGAGAGGGGCACAGTCTCGGCCACTGTAGTGGCGTCCGCCGCGATGAGATGACGCAGGGAACGAACAATCTTCACGCGGCGGGCGACTGGCACCGAGGCCCACTGGCGTTGCGCGAGTCGCATGGAGTCGAGATTGAGGGTCGCCATGGTGACCGGTTCCTCGCACGAGATCAGACTGTGCATACGATTGTCTCCCATGAGTGTATGAGCAGGTGTCTCGGACGCATCCAATCAGGGAGCGACCTCATAAACAGCGTTTCCTTTGATCTGAGGTGAGGGATGCCAGCCGGGTTCGAGCTCCAGGTCTTCGAGAAGCAGGCGCGAGGTGATGCGGGCGGACTCGAAGATGACGGGCAGGCCACTGCCGGGATGAGTTCCGCCACCTACAAGATAAACGCCGTCCAAGTCTTCAAAGCGGTTGTGCGGGCGCAGATGCAACATCTGACGCAGTGAGTGGGCCATGCTGAAGGTTGCGCCGAGGTGTAGGTGAAATTCGGAGTTCCATGTGGCGGGGTTCAGGCGACGTTCGACGCGAATGCGTTTTTCTGCGCCTGAAATTCCGATCTTCTCTATCTGTTTCAAAGCAATCGCACGAAGCTTTTCTTCCTTCTGAATCCAGTCCACATTGCTGCTCTCGTGTGTGACGGGGACAAGTATGTAGAGCGTACTCATGCCGTCTGGAGCAAGCGTTGGATCGGTTACGCAGGCATTCTGCACGTAGAAGCTTGGGTCGTCGAGCGTGAGTTGATGATCGTGTTCAATGTCGCGCAGATTCTGCCGGTAGTCGCTGCTGAGGTAGATGGTATGGTGCTTCACATTGTCGTAGTGGCCTTCGATGCCCAGATAGAGCATGAATGTCGAGCAGGAGAAGCGCTTCTTCGCGATGCGCTCGTCGGTCCAGCGTCGGCGCAGATGGTTAGGAATGAGCTGCTGCATGGCTTGTGCGAAGTCGGCGTTGATGACGACGGCGTCGACGCGGAGGTCTTCGTTGGCGGTGTGCACGCCGACGGCGCGGCGGTCTTCGAAGATGAGTCCGGTCGCGGGCGTATTCAGCAGAACGCGCACCCCCATTGATTCAGCAACACGAGCCATTGCCTGTGTTATCGCGCCGCAGCCGCCGATGGGATGAAAGACGCCGTGCTCGTACTCGAGAAACGAGAGGATGCTGAATAGGCTGGGGCACGAGAACGGCGACATGCCCAGATACTTCGACTGGAAGCTGAAGCCGAGGCGGATGCGTTCGTCTTCGAAGTGACGGCGCAGATCGGAGTCGAGCGAGCGCCACGGGCGGACGAGCGGCAGCATGCGCAGAATATTGGGCCGCAGCAAGTCGCGCCAGCTCTCGAACTGCGTCTGCAGGATGGGTGTGAAACGCTGCAGTTTTTCGCGATTGTCGCGGAAATATGCGTCGAGGCGTTCGGCGTCTGCTGGAGAGATGGCGGCGATCTCGCGCTTCATGCGCTCGACGTCGGCTGTGGCATCGATCTTGGCTGACAGTTCTCCGCCGTTTGATCCAAATACCAGGCGATACTGCGGATCGAGCCGCTGCATCGGAACTTCTTTTTCGAGCGAGTGGCCGGTCGCCGCGAAAATCTCGCGCAGCACCTGGGGAAAGAGAAAGAACGTGGGCCCGGTGTCGAAGCGGAAGCCGTCGATCTCGATGGTCGAGGTGCGTCCGCCGACGACTGAGCGCTTTTCGAGGATGGTAACTTCGAGGCCAGCTTTGGCCAGCAGCATTGCCGAGGCCAAGCCCCCTGGTCCTGCGCCAAGAATGATGACTCGCCCTGTTCGCCGATGTTTGCTCATGCTTTGAGGTACGCCGTCAATGCTCTTTCGGATTCGTTTGCTGCCGGTTATTGCGGTCGGCCCTGTTTACCAATCTATTTGGCAGACGAGTCCGCAATGGGCGCGGTCAGTCCCTCATTTTGACGAGAGTGGAGCATTAGGGGTGGGATTTTGATCAGGTGCACGTTGTGAACAATAGCGCACTACTGCGAGTGGAATAGCAGAAATTGCATGAGGTCTAAATGGTCACGGCGCTGCTTTAAACTTAGTCCGTGTTGAGCTTGGACGATGATCGCTGGAACAACCTAATCGGGGGCTATCGCATGCCCTTCGATCCACGTCCGTTGACACGGCAGCTTGAGGCTTCTCCCGAAGATGACCAACTCTGGAGTAGGCTGATCGAGGAACTCTACCATCAGGGTGATGTGGATACAGCTTCGTACGCGGCAATCCCTCTCTTGGTGCATATGTTTACCGCAAAGGAAGTTTATCCGTGGCAGCTTTTTGCCTTGATTGGTTGGATCGAATCGGCACGGACGAAAGAACACAATCCCCAACTTCCGGACTGGCTTCGGGCTTCTTACTCGGATGCTATCGAAGCTCTAAGCCTGGCAAGTCTCAAAGTCATCAAGGGAAATGTCAGCGATTCGCAAGTGCAAGGAATGCTATGTGTTCTTGCGTTGTGGAAGGGATTTCCCGTCTATGCTGATGCGCTGATCAGTTTCAGCGAGGAAGAGTTCAAGGAGTTTCTTCCTCACTGAACATGCACATCGGGAAGCCGCCTTATTGCTTCTCCGCACCCACCTCATCCTTGTAAACCTTACCGCCCTTCATTACGAAGCTCACATGCTCCAGCGTCTCAATCTTATCCAGCGGATTGGACGTAACGGCGATCAGGTCGGCGTATTTGCCGGCTTCGAGCGTGCCTACGTCTTTGCTGCGGTCGATGAGATCGGCGGCGCTTGAAGTCGCGGCGTGGATGGCGCCCGCGGGTGTCATGCCGAACTTGACCATGTAGTGAAACTGCTTCGCGTTGTCTCCGTGTGGATAGACGCCGGCATCGGTGCCGAAGGTGATTTTGACCCCGGCTTTGACGGCCTTGGCGAAGTTTTCTCGCTGCAGGCGGCCAACGCTCTTTTCCTTATCGACCATCTCCTGTGGCAGGCCGAACTTCGGGGCCTCTTGCAGGATGTAGTCGTCGTTGTAGATATCGGCGTCGAGGTAGGTGCCGTGCTCCTTCATGAGCTGGATGCCTTCGTCGTCGATGAGGCTGCCATGCTCGATGGAGTCAATACCGGCGCGGACGGCGTCTTTGATGCCCTGCGTTCCGTGGGCGTGTGCGGCAATCTTGCGCCCGGCGCGGTGAGCTTCGTCTGCGGCCACCTTCAACTCTTCGTAGGTGAACTGCTCTGCTCCCGGCTTGTCGCCCGCGGAAAGCACGCCGCCGGTGGCGAGGATTTTGATCACATCGACTCCGTACTTAACCTGCTCGCGAACAACGCGGCGGACCTCATCGGGGCCGTCGGCGATCTGGAAATCTTTTTCAGCTGGATACATCCAGTTGCTCACGGCGGGGGCGAAGCCGTTCATGTCGCCGTGGCCACCGGTGATAGAGATAGGCGGTCCGCTGGCGACGACGCGTGGCCCGGGTATTAGGCCGGAGTTGATGGCATTGCGCAGATCGACCGCAAAGAAAGGCTGCGAGCCAACATCGCGAACGCTGGTGAATCCGGCCATGAGCGTGGCCTTGGCGTTGACGACGCCGTTGAATGCGCCTTTGAACGGGGTCATGCGGACTTCGTTGATCGGGTTGTACTCGTCGGCGCGGGATTCGAGGTGAACGTGACAATCGATGAGACCGGGAAGCACCCAGTCCTGCGAAAGATCGACGACCTTGGCTCCGGCGGGAATGGAGACCTCTGCGGCTGGCACAATCTTGGTAATGCGCTCGCCCTCGACAGTCAGAACTACGTTGTCGCGCAAGTTATCGGACGTCGCGTCGAAGAGATGACCTGCCTTGACATAAACCACCGGAGCAGGAGCGGACGCGGAATCCTGGGCCGACGAGGGAACAGAAAATTCCAAGATGCCCAGGAGACAACAGGTAAGAGCGATGCCGGGAAAGCGGAAACGGGAGCAGGCACGAAACACGAAGAGGACCTCCGATGTAAAGCTGTTTCAGGATGCACCGAAGTATAGAGCACGGGGTTGGAGTTCCCATTCGGTGACCGTTGGGACCGTTGATCCCCCCAAAAGCGCCATTCACTGTCCTTTCATTGGGTTGCGGGAATGGGAGAACTAGGATAACCGTGGCGATCCATATTCAGGGTCGGAGCGCTTTCCGCTCCTCCAAGCCGCAGATTTTAAGAAGTTAAGTTCGTTTTTTTGCAATACCCGAGATCATCCGGACATCCAATTCAGAACCAGCCGAGCAAGGAGATTCGAGCGCCGATGTCAAAAGCCGTTAAGTACGCTGAGAAAGCCGCTGTATATGCCGCCAAAGGTGCCTGGGCGGTATTCGAACGCCTGAACCGCATCAGCCCCAACGATTCCTTTACTCCCAAGTGGAGCGACAAGCCGCTGCTAAAGAGCTGGCAGAAGGAAAAGCCCCCTCTGGGCTGGCCGCGTTCGACCGATTCGCTCTGCCCCAAGTGCGTTCCGGCAATCCGCCAACAGATTCTGGATGGCAAGCTGCCGCACGAAGTTTTGTTGAACGAGAAGGTAGGTGAGATCAAGGCTCAGATCATCGAGCGCGATGGAAAGATCCTGATGGTGAAGGATTGTCCCATTCACGGTCACTTCGAAGACTTGATGTCGATGGACACCGCCTTCTTCAAGCACTTGGAAGAGAGCTTCCCCGGCCGCGATATGCGCGCCCACAATGACGAGAAACTGCACAACCATGGCACCTCGACGGTGACCCATGGCCGCGGTTCGGTACTCACGATCGACCTGACCAACCGCTGCAACATGATGTGCGACCCGTGCTTCATGGATGCGAACCAGGTAGGCTTCGTTCACGAGCTGACCTGGGATGAGATCAAGCTGATGCTTGACAATGCCATCACCATCAAGCCGCGCCGCCAGATGTCGGTGCAGTTCTCTGGTGGCGAGCCAACGCTGTCGCCGTACTTCCTCGACGCCGTCGCATACTCCCGCAAGGTTGGTTACAACTCGGTGCAGGCTGCCTCGAACGGTATTGAGTTTGCCAAGAGCAAGGAACTCTGCCGCGCCGCCGCGGAGGCTGGTCTCCGTTACGTTTACCTTCAGTTTGACGGCATCGGCAACGCTGCTAACTCGCACCGCAAGGTCGGCAACCTGTTTGACGTGAAGCTGCAGGCAATCAATAACCTGCATGAAGCCGGTGTGGACATCGTTCCGGTGACCACCATCATCAACGGCATCAACAACGAGCAGGTCGGCCGCATCATTCAGTTCGCGCTCGACAATCCGAAGACGATCAGCTTCCTGAGCTTCCAGCCGGTTTCGTTCACAGGCCGCGACGAAGATATTTCAGATGAGCGCCGCCATGCGCAGCGTTACACACTGAGCCATCTGGCGCATGACGTCAAGAGCCAGACTGGCCTTGGCGAGCCGGCGCGCGACTGGTTCCCGATCAGCTTCATGAGCACCTTCTCCGACTGGGCCGACCTGATTCATGGGCCTGCCGCCGAGTGGGGGCAGCTCTCCTGCGGATGCCACCCGAACTGTGGCATCGGCACGGCGCTGATGATCGACAAGGAAACTAAGGAAGCGGCACCGGTGCCGGCCTTCCTCAAGATCGATCAGGTTGCCAGAGATCTGGCAAAGGTCAATGATGCGGCACGAGGTAAATTCCTGAGCGTACTCGGCTTCGGACTGGCCCTGCTCCGCAACTACGATCCGTTCCAGGCTCCTACCCACTTCCGCATCTCCGACATGATGAAGAAGATGGACAAGACCTTCGGAGCAACCGGCCGTAACTACGGCTCCGTCAAGGGCGACCGTACGCTGGACGATATCAAGAAGCGCCGCGCAGACCGCTGGAACTTCCTGTTCATCGCAGGCATGTGGTTCCAGGATCTGTTCAACTATGACTTCCGCCGCACCGAGCAGTGCATCATTCCGTACGCGACGCAGGAAGGCGAGATCAGCTTCTGCGCGTACAACACGGGCATCGGCTGGCGCAACATCATTGAGAAGATGCACATGACGGCCACGCTCACCAAGTGGTATGACGAGCATGGACGCCATGAGATCTTCGCTGGCGGCAAGAAGGTCGGCATGGGCGAGCAGGGCCATAAGCTCGCACTGAACATGGAGCACGTCAACTCCGAAGCTAACCACACGCTGGACGAGCTCGGCATCGCCAAGAACGCCCGCGAAGAGAAGATCCGCGCCCGCGACGAGAAGTTGAAGCAGGATGCGGAAAACGCCAAGATGGCTCGTCTCTACCGCGAGCACGTCCTCGGCGAGAAGCCGGTCGAGGGTCTGGTTCGCTTGGATGCGATTGCTCCGGCCAAGCCTGCGGCGCAGCGCATCGAAGAGCAGGAACCGGTTGCCGGGGACTGATTTCGAAGCAGCTTAAGCTAACAAAAAGAGCTGCCCCGAAGGGCGGCTCTTTTTGTTAGCTTCACGCACCGTCAGGCATTTGCTGGCAATGTGAGAGAGCAGCAGATTCTCTGCAGAAATAGCTGCAGGACGGGCAAGAGTAAACGCAGATTGGACTAGACGAGCGGATGACAAATGCAAAGCTGGATTTATCGATGTCTAAATACGGACGAGCGGCCTAGAGGCCGCCCTTTTTGAAGATATCTTCCGCGAGGTAGTTATGGACTTTGGCGTCGTCATAGAGCATCTCGATGTAAGCCTGCTGCAGCAACTGCTGATGGTTGTTGCGCAGTAGTTGCCGGATACTTTGGCGGACATTCGGATTATTCAGTTCGCGCTGACCTGCAGGCCGTTTCTCGATGAGCAGATAGATGGCGTACCCTGTCGTCTTGCGGCTGCTGCCTTCGCCTTGAAACGTGGGCAGCACATCCGTGGCCTGACCGGCTTTGAGCTTATCAATGGCGTTGAAGACATCCGGGATTTCTCGCAGTTGAGACTCAGGGATGAAGCCAATGTCTCCACCGCTAGGGCTAGAGGTGGAATCCTCGGAAAATTGCGCTGCGAGTGAGTAGAAATCCGCTCCTGAGTCGAGTCGGCTGCGTAGTAACTGGATCTTCTTTTTAGCCTCCGCATCGTTGGTGGCCTTGTTGTTCTGCAGGTTCGCTACCTGCTTGGAAGGCTGATTAGAGACAACGATACGAGCAAGATGATAATCGGGCTCGATGAGGTTGAAATCGGACTTATGCGCATTGTAGTAGTTGCTGATGTCGGCATCGGTGACGTTGATCTTCGACTCGATTTCCTTATTCATCAGCTTTGATCGTGTCAGATCGTTGCGGATGTCGCGGCGCAGATCCTGCAGGGTCTCATTGCGCTCCTTGAGCTTCTGGTCGAACTCCTCTTGCGTGTAAGGGGACTTCATGTCCGTCACCTTGGCATCGACTTCTTCATCCGTGGCGACGAGATTGAGCTTTGCGGCGCGTTGCTGCAGGATTTCGTTTTCAATCAGGCTGTGGAGAAACTGCAAGCGCTTGACGCCTTCCTCTTCCCGCGAGAGGGGCGGCGCACTGGGATCCACAGACTGCTTGTAAACGCGGTCCAGTTCCGAGACAGGGATCTCTTTCCCATTGACGGTAGCGATCACGTTAGCCGAGGGCGAGCGATGGCATCCCGCAACGCCGAGGACTAGAGCAAGTGAAACAACCCCTGCGGCCTTACGCGCGGCAGGGAAAGAGCAGGTTCGATACATATCTGAAGCTGACGGCAAACCGAGATCTCCGGGCTGGCACTCTCATTTGACGCAGCCTCAGTCTTTTAGGATAAATCCCCGGCCTGCCGTGCGGAAACCCGCTTCTGCCTAGTGGCCCAACGTCGGTGCAGGAGCTGACGGCGATTCGGCTGGTGGCGGCTCGACTCCGGCTGCGCGCAAGGCGCGGTCGATTGCCGCCCAGACCTGCGGCAGAGGCTGTGCTCCATCAATGTGCTCGCCGTCGATGAAGAGATATGGCGTACCCTCGATGCCCAGGTCTTCGGCCTCTTTCATCGAGGCTCGGACCACGGTTTCATCCTGCTTCTGAACGCAGGCATCGAGCTTGGCCGAGTCGAGTTTAAAGATTTTGCCCTGTTCACGGGCGATCTTGTCGAGTGTTTCGTAGCTCTTCTTCACGTCGCGGTCCGGGCCGGTGACTTCCTGCCCATGGGCGTGCAGGTAATCCACGTAGCCCCAATAAGCGTTGCCATTCTGCGCCGCGATGCAGTTAGCGTTTATAGCGGCATGCAGAGCCCACGGGTGAATCTCAACCAACGGGTCATCTTTATAGATGAATCGCACCTTGCCTTTGTAGTGCTCCAGAGTCTCAGGAAAGAGCTGCTGGTGCATGCGCGCGCAATAAGGACACTCAAGATCGTCGAAAGTGATGACCGTGACTTTGGCATCGGGATTGCCGCGGATCGGGCGATTGTCCACCGGGATATGCTGGCCGGCAATATTGTTCAGGTCGAACTTTTCCATCCGGGCCAAGGTGTTGTTGTCCTTCGAAATGAGGAAGTGCGAGGTGTTTGCGTTGCCGTTGTGAGAGATGGTGATGGTCAGCGCATCGAAGCCCGGAAGATCGCTGGGGCTCCGTGTGCCAACTTTCACGTCGTACTCCGAAGGAATATTGAACTGGCTGCGAACCTCAACCTCGATCTTGCGAACAAGAGCCGGGTCCTGAATGGCAGTGCCTGCCGGCGGTATCTGGGCTTTGCAGCCAACGGTGGCAACGAGCGAGAGAGCGGCAAGAAGCGGTGCCGAGAACAAAGAGAAATGATACAAGCAGATACCTTCCTGATTTCATTATCGCAGGAATCGGAAAAGGCTTTGCCAAAGAAACATGCAAGATTACCAGCAAGTGGCGCAGAGGTTAGCAGTAAGAATGGCCCGGTCGGCTGTGACAAGCTGGCGGCCAGTTTCAATTGCTGTGGTGACGATGATGCGGTCCATCGGATCGCCGTGAAAAGGATTAGCCAGTAAGGCAGCGCGTTCCGCGATATTTCCGTCGATAGGCAAAATCACAAACCGGCGTTTGATCTCTTCGAGGAAATTTTCGGGTGCAACATCGGCAATTAGACGTCCCTGCCGGATAAGCCATGCCAATTCATATAGGCTGGCCGCAGACAAAGCTATTCTGTCTCGATTTAATGAAGCTGCGCGAATCGCTTCCCTGGATGCATCCGACAGTTTCTGCGGTTGGTAGCCAAGCCACCAGATAATGTGTGTATCAAGAAGAAGAGATATGCTGCTCAAACGCTTTCCTCTCCCTCGTCAACGATTTGCAGGTGAGACCATTCCTCGGCTGGAATAATCGGACCGACGATATCGCCCGCGTGCGCGCCTTGGGAATGCATAAAGCCAAAAATATCGTTTTCTTGCGTTTGATGTTTACGAGCGATCTTCGCTGGTCCGATGCGCACAACGGGTTTGCCTCGTTTCGTAACCACGATCACTTCTCCTGTCGATTCAACCTCATCCATGAGCGCGAGGCACTTGGCCTTGAACTCACCTGCAGGGATTGTACGCATGGTAAACCTCACCAAATGACCATGGTCATGTGACCATGTCTGATTATACCACCGATCTCGGCGGCAAATTAGACTTCGGCAGGGCATGGAAGGAGTGGTAATCTCCCCCCATGCTTGCCACAGTTGATTTGCTTCGCCGGGGCCACCGGATTGGGAATTCCGTTGTTGCCGTTGCCTTTACCCTCGCCGCTACGCTGCTAGCCGGCTCAATGGGAGCCGTCGCTCAAGCGCCGGCAAAGCGAGCCATCACGCTCGACGATCTGGGAAAAATCGGCCGGGTTGGATCGCCGGTAATTTCTGCCGATGGCCAATGGCTGATCTATTCCGTTTCGCACCCCGATTTCAAAGAGGATAAGGGCCACTCCGATTTATGGATCGAGCGCTGGGACGGTTCAGACAACCGTCAGATCACCTTCGGCAAAGAAGGGGCGTCGCATCCTGAGTTCAGTCCTGATGGCAAGTACATCTCGTTCCTCTCGTCGCGAACCGGCCCGGCGAAGGGCAACCAGGTCTGGTTGATGAGCCGGTCAGGGGGCGAGCCGGAGCAGTTCACGGCGATCAAAGACTATGAGCTTGAGGACTACACCTGGTCGCCTGATTCGAAGCGTCTGCTGTTGACACTGCAGCCAAAGGACGAGCCTGACGCAGAGGATGGCAAACCCGTTCCTCCGAAGCCGATTGTGATTGATCGCTATCACTTCAAGCAGGATGTAGAGGGCTATCTACGCGACGATGAGCGTAGCGCGCTCTATCTGTATGACATCGAGGCGAAGAAATTTGACAAGCTCACGATCGACAAAAATGTCGATGAGGAAGATGCCGTATGGTCGCCGGATGGACAGTCGATAGCCTTTGTGAGTAACCACGATGCTGATCCTGACCGCACCTATAACAGCGACGTCTTCGTGGCTGCGGCTAAGGCGGGATCAACCGCAAAGAAGTTGACGGCATGGGATGGACAGGATGGCGGCCATCTTGCCTGGTCTCCGGACGGCAAGTCGATCGCCTATACGCAGGGTGCGGGAGCCGCGCTTGCGCTCTATAGCCAGGGAAAAGCGGCGGTTGTCACGCTTGACGGCAAGGTAACTTATCCCGCAGCAAAGTATGACCGCGCCATGAACCAGCCGTGCTGGCTGCCGGATGGCAAGCTGCTGTACCTCGCCAGCGATGATCGATCAGAGTATCCAGCAGAGGTGGAGCAGAACGGCGACAGTGCGCAGCGGCTGCTGGCTGAGCCCGGCGCGGCTATGGGCATGGTCTGCAAAGGCGACCACATCGCGTTGCTGCACAGCGATGACACGCACATGCCGGAGCTTTTCGCACTCGAAGGCCATTCGTTACGGCAGCTTACAAGCGTCAATGCAAAGCTTGAAGCTGAGCTCAATCTGGCCTCCACGCAGGACATCACTTCGAAGAGCAAGGATGGCACAGAAGTTCATGGATTGCTGACCACGCCGCTCGGATACAAGCCTGGAGAAAAAGTGCCGATGATCCTGTTCATTCATGGCGGGCCGAACGGCCAGGATGCGCATTCATTCTCGTTCGACCGACAGTGGTTTGTAGCTAACGGCTACGCATTTCTCAACGTGAACTATCGTGGCAGCGCCGGGCGCGGGCAGGACTACGCCAAGGCCATCTTTGCCGACTGGGGCCATCTGGAAGTGATGGATCTGCTCGGCGCGGTCGATCAGGTGGTCAGCATGGGCGTTGCCGATCCAAACAAGCTCGGCATTGGCGGATGGAGCTATGGCGGCATCCTGACCGATTACACGACAGCATCGACAGACCGCTTCAAAGGCGCATCGAGCGGAGCAGGCATGGCCGCGCCGCTATCCTTCTTTGGCGTCGATGAATACATCAAGCAGTATGCCTACGAGCTTGGCGTGCCTTGGAAAAACAAAGATTTGTACATCAAACTGAGCTACCCGCTGCTCGAGGCTGATAAGCGTATGCACACCCCGACGCTCTACATGGGCGGCACAAGCGACTTTAATGTGCCTCTGGTTGGCGGCGAGCAAATGTATCAGACGCTGCGCGCGCTCAATGTGCCGACAGAGCTGATCGTGTATCCGGGACAGTTTCACGGATTCACCCGGCCCAGCTTTATCCGCGACCGCTACGAGCGGTGGATGGCATGGTATGACCACTACGTGAAGGGGCTAAATGTTCCGGCGACGCCTGCACCGAAACCGGCGGCCAAGCCAGAAGAAAAGAAACAAACGGGACAATAGTCGCGAAAACGCGCGAGACTGGAGATATGGGGAGCGATTTCCGGCCCGTCTCGCGCGAAAACATCGAAGCTCTGTGGTTGCAGCTTGAAGAGCGGGCTGCCGCGCCTGGGTTCGACCGCCGCGCCGGAATCTTCGGTCCCGGTTCTGTCAGTTGGCGAGTCAACCGTGAGTCGGCGCTATTTCTCGGCGCTGGCCGTGCAGCGCTGCTGCAGCTGGCGCATCCATGGGTTGCGGCCTCGCTCGATCAGCACTCCACGCTTCGAGCAGATCCGCTAGCGCGGTTCCACAATACATTCCGCATCGTCTTCACCATGGTCTTCGGCAGCTTCGAGCAGGCCATGGCAGCCTCGCATCATCTCTACCGGCTGCATACGCATATTGAGGGTGAGCTTGCCACGGATATAGGCACGTACCATCGGGGCTCGCGTTACATGGCCAATGAAGTGAATGCGCTGCTGTGGGTCTTTGCGACGCTGATTGATAGTGCCCTGCTGGCGTATGAAAGTGTGCTGGCTCCGCTGAGCGATGTAGAACGCGAAGCGTACTACACCGAAAGCAAGATGCTCGCGGCATTGTTCGGCATCCCTGCCGAAGCGATGCCTGGCGCATGGTCTGATTTTGCTCAATACATGCATGACGTGGTGGCGGGTGATCAACTTGGAGTCGATCCGGTAGCCCGGCAGATGGCAGGAGACGTGTTGCATGGGAAAGGATCATGGATTCCCGTGCCGGGATGGTATCGAGCTTTGACCGCGGCCTGGCTGCCCGATCGGATGAGAGTCGAATTTAATCTTCCATTCGATGAGAGTCAGCAACTTTCCGGGCAGCGAGCGCAGCGGTGGCTGCGGCATATCGTTCCGCGCATGCCCGCTGTGCTGCGGTTTGTAGGTCCGTATCATGAGGCGCGGAGCCGTTTGTGCGACAAGCAACCTGGACTTGCAACGCGAGCCAGTAATCGCTTCTGGATGGGTTCGGCACGGATGATGTTTGGAGAACAATAAAACTGTCTCGAAACACGGCATTGCCGAACCCTTGAAAAGGGAAAAGCGGGCATTCAACGACGCGCCAAATCAGTTACTTACCGTTCCAACGTGTTACTGTGCACCTTACTTTTGAGTAATTGTAACGAAACAATAACCGAGTTAGCCTGAGTCATCCTCGACTCAGGAACGGTATAGCATGCAGGCGATTCTCAAGAGACTTGTACGCTTTGTATTTGGACTCCAGGCGTTAACTTTTTTGCCTATGCTGCCCGCCATGATCTACCTCGTGTCGAAGCATGGGCTTCCCAATTCGCGCGTTACGCCGCAAAGCGTATATGAGGTTGGCGTGGCCCTTTCGGCGATCGGTGTCGTGTATGCTGGTGCACTCTTCACGATGCAGCGCGGCTGGCCTTCGATGCGTATCTGGGGCGTGGTCGCCAGCACGCTCAACCTGCTGTTTCTGATACCACTTCTATTCGTAAGACACTCTGCGGCTGTGAATGCGGCGTGGATCATTCCAGCGGCCGGTGCGGCAGGTCTCTATTTGTTTTTGAATTCGGACTCACGTGCGTCACTCGTCTCAGGAGCGGCAAAGACGCCCCGGATCAAGGGAGACTGCACCAACGCTGTTTTGGACGTCTTGGTGTGGCTGTTGGCTGCAGCCGCCTGGATCTATGGAGAGACGTGGTGCATTGGCTTCCTGCGCGGAAACGGCATCTGGTATCCGCATGGGCTCGTACTCTATGCGGAATATGCAGTAGTGACGCTGCTCTCCATTCTCGTGCACGAATTCGGCCATGCTTTTGGCGGATGGAGTGTCGGCATGAAGCTGCGGCTGTTTGCCTTTGGCCCTTTCAGCTGGCAAATCCGCGACGGCAAATGGGAATTCAAATTTGATTCGAGCCAGATATTCCCATCCGGCGGATTGACAGGAAATGTTCCCAGCGGGCCAGAACATCAGGTATGGCAGAGCCTGCTGATGATCGTTGCCGGTCCATCGATCAACCTGGGAACAGGACTGATTGCTGTCGGGCTTGCCGTTACTCTCGATCCCAACTCGCCAGTCAACGCAGGTGGCGCGCTGCTGATGTTCGGGATCGTTTCTCTTATTACAGGAGCAACCAATCTTCTGCCTTTTCGTACCAGGCGGCAAGGGTATTCGGATGGTGCACGGCTTCTGCAGCTTTTGAATGGCGGGCCAGCCGCGGATATCTATTTTGCTCAAAGTTTCATTTCTTCGAGTTTGGTCACATCGCTGCGCCCTGCAGATTACGATATGCAGCTCATCGAGCGTGCGGCTGCGGCGGCGCAAGGGACGCAGTTGCTGCGGTTCCGTCTCTGCGAGTGTCAGCACTATCTCGACCGGCAACAGATGGATCAGGCACGCGAGGCTCTTGCCAGGGCCGAGTTGGTTTACGAATCATCGCAGGCTTCGGTGTCAGCAAGTCTGTTGCCGAGTCTGATCTTCGCCGTGGCGTACGTGAAACGCGACGCAGCCTCCGCACGGCGCTACTGGACCGACATGGAAGAGTTGGAGCGGAAGACCAAGACCTATGTGCGGCGCAACGTGGACTACTGGATTGCCGAATGCGCGTTGCAATGGAGCGAACATAGCCTCGATGCAGCGCATACAGCTTGGCATCGCGGTGCCGCCATGGCAAATCAACTGCCGGCAGCCGGCGCGTATGATTTCGACCGGACCAAGTATCTGCTGATGCAGAAAGAGCTGGATCAGTACTCGGCTAAGTTTTCCATTATGGGGTCAGTTCCTCAGGCCGCGCAGCCGGCCTGGGACACGGCATTTTGAGTAGACGTTACAATTAGGTTGATGGAACTGGTTCAGATCGAGCCTGCGCGCAAGACGCCTGCGCCAAAGCCGGAGTGGCTGAAGGCGCGTGCACCCATGGGCGAGAACTATCACAGTCTAAAGCAGTTGGCGCGGTCGCTGGGCCTGCATACGGTATGCGAGAGCGCGCACTGCCCGAACATCGGCGAGTGTTGGCAGCACAAGACAGCTACGTTCATGATGCTGGGCAATCTCTGCACGCGCCGCTGTGGATTCTGCGCAGTTCCCAAAGGCCGTCCCGAGCCGATCGATTTTGATGAACCGCGCCGCGTCGCCGAGGCTGTCGCAACCCTCGGCCTGCAGCACGCCGTGATCACCAGCGTGAACCGCGATGACGATCTGGTTGGCGGTGCTCGCGCCTTTGCCATGGTGATCGAAGAGATCCGCAAGCAGGCGCCGGGCTGCCGGGTCGAAGTACTTATCCCTGACTTTCAGGGCAATGAGGAAGCGATCCAGGTGGTCGTCGATGCGAAGCCGGAAGTGCTGAACCACAACACCGAATCAGTGCCGCGCCTCTATCGCGTGGTGCGTTCCGGTGCGCGCTACGAACGCACGCTGCGGCTGCTTGCATACGCCAAGGAGCTGAATCCGAGCGGCATTACCAAGTCAGGCGTGATGGTCGGTCTCGGCGAAGAGACGCATGAATTGCTCGATGTCTTCCGCGATCTGGCCGCGGTGCACTGCGACATTCTGACCATCGGCCAATATCTGCGCCCCTCGCGTGATCACCTGCCGATGACGCGGATCTACGCGCCGCAGGAGTTTGCCGAGCTTAAAGCCGAAGCGCTAAAGATGGGCTTTCGCCATGTGGAATCAGGGCCACTGGTGCGCTCAAGCTACCACGCGCATGAGCAGGCGGCTTCGACCGGGCTGCGGGTGCTGGCGTAAACGCTTGTCCCTCCAGGCATGGTTGATTTGTGCCGTTCGATTCTGCGGTTGATTTCTCCTGATAACTCCTTGTTCCGAGGGCAACGTCATTCGGTGTGGTCTGCTCAGCTTTAAGCGATTAATTCTTAAATAACAGTCCTTATATGCTTAAGGTTATTAAGTAAAAGCTACATTTTTCCTTTGAAGCGCCCTTTTCGCTGCTATTGCAGCAGGCCTATGCTTTTTACGGTGCCAATGGCATGGCCGGGAAATGATTTCCTCGCGTTCCCTGATGCGATCCCCGGTAAGGAGGTTTTGGCATGAGCGCAGCGCAGCAACCAGTTTCCACGCAGTTTCCAGGGCGCTTTCCTTCAGAGTCCGCAATGGAAAAGCAAGACTTTCTGCCTCTGAACGGGACCGACCACGTTGAGTTTTATGTCGGCAATGCGCGTCAGGCCGCATATTTTTACCGCGTAGCGTTTGGTATGTCGTTAGTCGCGTATGCAGGGCCGGAGACCGGACAGCATGACTACGCCTCTTACGTTGTGCAGCAGGGCAAGATTCGATTTGTGCTCACCACTCCGCTCAGGAGCGCTCATCCGATAGCGCAGCATGTTCATCGTCACGGAGATGCCGTCCGTGTAGTTGCGCTGTGGGTGGACGATGCGCGCAAAGCCTGGCAGGAGACGACGGCTCGCGGCGCCATCAGTTTCGAAGAGCCCCGCGTGCTGGCCGACGAGTATGGAGAAGTTGTTCTATCTAGCATCCGTGCTTACGGCGACACGATCCATGCCTTTGTAGAGCGGAAGAATTATTCAGGCCCGTTCTTGCCGGGATATCGAGCGATTGAGAGCGATCCTGTAGCAAGACCGACAGGCCTGTTGCATGTCGATCACATGGTGGGCAATGTTGGCTGGCACGAAATGGATAAGTGGGTCGATTTTTACTCCAAGGTGATGGGCTTCTCACTCTACCAGCACTTTGACGATAAGGATATTTCCACCGATTACTCGGCGCTCATGTCAAAGGTGATGGCAAATGACAACGGGTTTGTTAAGTTCCCAATCAACGAGCCGGCGGAGGGCAAGCGCAAATCGCAGGTAGAGGAATATCTGGACTTCTTTCCGGGGCCGGGCGTGCAGCACATTGCGCTGGCGACCAATGACATTCTGCATACAGTGAACCGGCTGCACGAACAGGGCGTAGAGTTTCTGCGCGTTCCGCACACGTATTACACGGAACTACAGGGCCGTGTCGGCAACATTGACGAGCCGCTTGAAGAACTGGAAGAGCTTGGGATTCTTGTGGACCGTGATGATGAGGGATACATGCTGCAAATCTTTACGCGGCCGGTGGAAGACAGGCCGACGCTGTTCTTTGAAATTATTCAGCGCCGCGGAAGCAGGAGCTTTGGCAAGGGCAATTTCAAGGCGCTGTTTGAGGCCATCGAACGCGAGCAACAGGCGCGCGGAAATCTGTAGTCGAGCTTGTTGCTGAGCTTTTAATACAGGAGGATGCAATGCGTACGGAAGTGCTTTCGGCAGCAGAGCCGTATATCATTCGCCAGGACTACACAGCCTATACACAGGAGCAGCATGCGGTGTGGGCTGAGCTCGTCGAGCGCGTCTATCCAGAGCTTGAGAAGCACGCAGCCCGCGAGTATCTCGAAGGATTCCAGATCATCGGGCTGCAGCGGGATTGCCTGCCGCATCTTGGCTCGATCAGCGCCCGGCTTGAACCGAGGACAGGATGGAACTCGACACCCGTGAGTGGGTTTCTGCCCGCGCCTGCTTTTTTTGAGATGCTCGCATCAAGACGATTCCCGACGACAACCTGGTTGCGGAGCAGGGAGTCGATGGAGTACACGCCGGAGCCGGATATTTTTCACGATGTCTTCGGTCATGTGCCGATGCACGCGCATGCAGTATTTGCCGATTTCCTCGAACACTACGGACGCGTCTGCGCGGCAATCTCCGATAGCGCGGTGCTTGAAAAGCTGGGGCGGCTCTTCTGGTACACGGTAGAGTTCGGAGTGATCCGGCAGAGCGGCGAGATCAAGGTATATGGCAGCGGACTCATCAGCTCGCATGGAGAGTGCACGAACGTAGTCAGCGGAGGCTGCGCTATTCGCGACCTCACACTGGATGAAGTGCTGCAGACGCCAGTGAAGGTGGATGAGCTGCATAAGCTGCTGTTTGCCATCGATAGCTTCGATCAGATATACGACGCAATGCGCGAAGCAGAACGGCGCGCGATGCGCGGCAGGTTGTGAGGGTTCTTGTAATGGCAAAAGAGATTCGTTATCAATCGGGATTCGGCAATGAGTTTGCGACGGAGGCGGTAGCGGGAGGATTGCCGCAGGGGCAGAACGCGCCGCAGAAGCATCCGTTGGGGCTGTACACCGAGCAGTTCAGCGGCACACCGTTTACCGCGCCGCGGGCAACAAACCGCAGGACGTGGACATATCGCATACGGCCTTCCGTAACTCACAGACCGTATGAAGAGAGCGGGATGGGAATGATTCGCAGTGGGCCATTCAATGAGACGCCAACTACGCCGAATCAGCTTCGTTGGAATCCGCTGCCGATGCCAGAAAAGAAAACGGACTTTATAGACGGCGTTGTCACACTGGGCGGAAACGGCGATCCGGCGATGCAGACTGGCCTTGCGATTCATCTATACGCCGCGAATGCATCCATGGAGAACAGATTCTTCTACAGCGCAGACGGTGAGTTTCTCATTGTGCCGCAGATGGGCGCGCTGCGCATTCACACAGAATTGGGGATTCTCGAAGTTGCGCCGGGCGAGATTTGTGTGATTCCACGCGGCGTGAAGTATCGCGTCGTCCTCATGGAAAAAGAGGCGCGCGGATACATCTGCGAGAACTATGGACCCACTTTCCGGTTGCCGGAGCTTGGGCCGATCGGCGCGAATGGATTAGCGAATCCACGTGACTTTCAGGCCCCCGTTGCTGCCTACGAGGATCGCGAAGGGGAGTTTCACATCACAGCGAAGTTCCTGGGTCGGCTGTGGTCGGCGGCCATTGATCACTCGCCATTGGATGTAGTGGCATGGCACGGAAACTATGCGCCTTACAAATATGATCTCTCGCTGTTTAACTGCATCAACACTGTGTCATTCGATCATCCCGATCCTTCGATCTATACGGTACTGAGCTCGCCTTCCGCGATTCCCGGAACGGCGAACTGCGACTTCGCCATCTTCCCGCCGCGGTGGATGGTCGCGGAGCATACCTTCCGGCCACCGTGGTTTCATCGCAACATGATGAACGAATTCATGGGCCTCGTGTCTGGCGCTTATGATGCAAAGGCAGAAGGATTTGTTCCCGGTGGAGCGAGCCTGCACAACTGCATGTCCGGGCATGGGCCCGATGCCGAAACATTTGAGCGCGCCAGCAATGCCGACCTCAAGCCTCAATACCTTGCCAACACACTGGCATTCATGTTTGAGACACAGCTTGTCGTGCGCCCCACTGAATTTGCCATGAGCACAAGCATTTTGCAGCATGAGTACTTCGAGTGCTGGCAGGGGTTAAAGAAACACTTTCATGCCAAATGAATCAGCGATAAAGACGCAGCCTCGCACTATGGAGTGCGCGCTCGATGGTCTGTTCGATTACGCAGGAATGTTTCCACCGGCAGAGCGTGACCTGCGCACTGCACTCCACGAGTATCTCGCGCATAGGCACGAAAACCATGCATGCGCGCTGGGCTGCATGGTGGTCGATGTCAATACGTTAACTGTGCTGCAAAGCGAAGCCCGAGACAAGATACACGACCTGCAGTTAAGCGTGATCGCAACAAGTGAAAATCTCGAAATGGTCCGGCATTATCTTAAAGAGGGCCTGCCAATCGGGATGGTTGAGATAAAAGCGGCGGATCGTGGCAAAATCATGCATCTGAAGGAGCATCTTCCTAAAGATGTCTCGGCTTACGTTGAAGTGTCTGTGGAATTTAGAGACGCAAGTATCCTCGACGCCATAAACGAAGCAGGACTGCGTGCAAAGCTGAGGATGGGCGGCGTGGTTGCCGAAGCATTTCCATCGGCAGCATCTGTGGCCGCGATGCTCAAGATGCTTGCGGAAAGAAGGATGGCGTTCAAAGCAACGGCAGGGCTGCATCATCCGCTACGATCTCGGCATCGCTTCACCTACCAGCCGAACAGCGACTCTGGCTTAATGCATGGTTTTATCAATTTGCTCTGCGCTTCGGCACTTCTCTGGTTTGGCGGCGATATTCACGAAGCAACGCAGTTGCTTGAGGAGCAGTCGCCGCAGGCCTTTCGCATAACGGCTGATGCGATCCGATGGCGCTCATGGGAATGGAGCGCAAATCAACTGCGAGAGGTGCGCGAGCGTTTTCTCATGAGTATCGGTTCATGCTCCTTTACCGAACCGATAAGAGACCTAGAGGCGTTTGGATGGCTGTGAAAAGCTGGCTCGCCTCGGCGAACGAACTCGATTCGGATTTTCCTATCCAAAATCTGCCGTATGGTGTGTTTCGTTACCGCGGCCAGACACACATCGGCATAGCCATCGGCGATCAGATCCTTGATTTGGACGCATGCGTATCCAGCGGCTTGTTCAAGAGCCTGCCGGAAGAAATACAGCGCGCCTGCCAGTCGGAGATGCTGAACGAACTCATGGCGCTCGGACCAGACGCCTGGTCCGAGCTGCGTATGCTTGTCACATCGCTATTAGACACGCAGGGTGCAAGTGGCGAAACGCAGGCGCACACAGAAGCAGCACTGCTACCCATAAGTGATGCGACGATGCAGCTTCCGGCTCAAATCGGCGACTACACCGATTTCTACGCATCCATCGATCACGCGACGCGCGTAGGCAAGCTGTTTCGTCCGGATAATCCACTGCTGCCGAACTACAAACATATACCGATCGGATACCACGGACGCGCTTCGTCAATCGTTATCAGCGGGTGCGATATCTGCCGCCCGTGTGGGCAAACGAAAGCGCCTGAGGCTGAGCCAACATTCGGCCCAGCAAAATCGCTGGATTACGAGTTGGAAGTCGGCATTTTTATTGGCCCCGGAAACCTGCTTGGAGAGTCAATCTCTATCGACGAGGCTGAGCGCCATATCTTCGGTCTATGCCTCGTAAACGACTGGTCCGCGCGCGATATGCAGACGTGGGAGTATCAGCCGTTGGGTCCGTTTCTGGCAAAGAGCTTTGCAACGACAATTTCTCCATGGGTAGTGCCGCTGGAGGCCTTGGCTCCGTATCGTGTTCCGGCGCGCAAACGCGCAGAGGGCGCTCCCGATCCGCTCAGCTATTTGAAAAGTTCGCATGAAGAAAGCGATGGAATCGATCTCACGCTCGAGGTGTATCTTGATTCGCGGAAAATGCGCGAGGCGGGCATAAAGCCGGAGCGGCTAAGCTGCGGTAACCTGCGGGATTTGTACTGGAGCATTGCCCAGCTCGTAACGCATCACACGAGCAACGGATGCAATCTGCGCGCGGGCGATCTGCTGGCGACCGGAACGGTATCGGGGCCGGAGGAAGGATCGGAGGGATGCCTTCTAGAAATGCGTCACCGTGCGCAGCCCTTGCGCGTGGCCACAGGAGAACAACGGACGTTTCTGCAAGATGGAGACCGGGTCATTCTGCGCGCCTTCGCGCAGAAACCGGGCTTGCCTCGGATCGGATTCGGCGAATGCACCGGAACCATAACGAAGGCCATAATTAAGCAGTAACGATGCTCATGCGAGCATCGACGCATCACGCTATAAGGCCTCCCAGTCCCGGAAATTTTCCCCGCTGTTTCATGAAGTTCAGGATTTAGAGCCGGCAGGGAAGAAGAATTTCCACCATGCGATGACCGGGCGCACGACCTCGCGCAACTGTACCATCGTCAGAGCTTTAGTAGAATAGCCATTGGCATTTGCGCCGGGAGGGATTCCGTTCCGGACGCGGGAAGAGGAAATCAAAATGGCAGCGTCGTTAATGGCAGGACACCCCGTGCTGAAGGAACTGCACACGGATGTGAAGCGCAGGATGGATAAGGCGGTAGAGGATTTTCAGACGCACCTGATTTCGTTGCGCACAGGCCGGGCCAGCGTGCATCTGCTTGATCAGGTGCGGGTGGACTACTACGGTACGCCCACGCCGCTCAATCAGGTTGCGCAGGTTTCGGCGCCGGAACCGGGCATGATCCTGGTGCAGCCGTGGGATGCCAGCCTGGTCAAGGAGATCGAAAAGGCCCTGCGCGCGCCGGAGCATGGCTTCAATCCGCAGAATGACGGCAAAATGGTCCGCGTGCCGATTCCGCCGATGACCGAGGAGCGCCGGAAGGCCGTGGTCAAGCAGCTCAATCAGGAGCTCGAAGACCACCGCACTGCGTTGCGCAACGTGCGCCGCGATGGCAACGATCATCTGAAGAAGCTCGCCAAGGACAAGAAAATCTCCGAAGACGAAGAGAAGCGCGCACAGGAAGAAGTGCAGGGCATGCTCAACGAAGAGATCAAGCGCATGGAAGAGGCAGCCAGGAAAAAAGAAGCCGATATCATGCAGGTGTAGTCTTCGTTCTACGAAATGCAACGCAGAGGCCGCCGTACAGGCGGCCTCTATTGTCTCTAAAGCTGGCTAGGCGGATAGGATGGGTTCATTCGCATAGCAAGAGAGGTGGCATTCCTTGACGGACGAATCCCAGCACTCTTCTCGCCGGACTTTTCTCGTAGGCAGTGCCATGAGTGCGTTGGCAGCGGCATTGCAGGCGCAGACACCTTCCGGCCAGTTGCCGAACGGACAGAGCGCAACACCCGGAGCGCCGACGGCTTTCGGTACGACTCCAGCCGTGGGGCCGGAGGTATCGCCAGCGACATTAGCCGAAGCTGAGAAGCTTGTGCAGATAGAGATGACGGCAAAAGATCAGGCACAGGCGGCACTTAACTGGCGTCAGCAGATGGCTCCGCTGTACGAACGCCGCACCGGACCGAAGCATCTGGAACTGGAAGACACATTGGCGCCAGCGACGCAATGGAATCCCGTGCTTCCGGGAATGTCGCTCAATGGAGTGGACGCTTCGACCACTCTCATTACCAGCGACGATCCACATCTGCCGCTTCCCAGCAACGATGCGGACATTGCTTTCGCGCCTGTATGGCAGCTATCGCACTGGATCCGTTCGAAACAGTTAACCTCGACCCGTTTGACCGAGATTTACCTGGACCGCCTGGAGCGGTTCGACGGCAAACTGCGCTGTGTCATCACACTGACTCGCGAACGTGCGCTCCGGCACGCGCGGCAAGCCGACATCGAGATCGCGGCGGGAACGTATCTGGGGCCGCTGCATGGAATTCCGTGGGGTGCGAAAGATCTGCTCGACACCATGGGCATTCCAACAACCTACGGTGCTGAGCCGTACCGCAACCGCATCCCCGATCGCGACGCCGCAGTGGTGAGGCGGCTGGATGGCGCGGGGGCGGTGCTGGTGGCCAAGTTAAGCCTTGGTGCGTTGGCTTTGAACGATATCTGGTTTGGCGGGCAGACGATGAACCCGTGGCTGCTCGAAGAGGGCTCCTCTGGATCGAGCGCAGGGCCTGGCGCAGCGGTAGCCGCAGGGCTGGTGGGTTTTGCCATCGGAAGCGAGACGGGCGGAAGCATCGTAAGCCCCTCTATGCGTTGTGGAGTAACGGGCCTGCGTCCGACTTACGGCCGCGTGCCGCGAACCGGTGCAATGACCCTGTGCTGGTCGCTGGACAAGCTGGGTCCAATGGCGCGCGGCGTTGAGGATACGGCACTGGTGTTGAATGCGATCTCAGGTCCAGATTCCGGAGATCTGGCCAGCATTGCTGCGGCCGCCACCGGCTCGGCAAGGCTGGCTTTCAACGCGAGAACCTCACAGATGCATGATGTAACTGTCGGTTACTTTCCTCAATGGATGAAAGAGGCGCCAGCGACCCATGTGGACCGCGCTGCGTTAGAAGCGGTGAAACGGCTGGGCATGAAGCTGGTTGAAGTATCGATTCCGAACTGGCCGTATGACTCTCTCAACCTGATCCTCTTTGCCGAAGCCGCAGCAGCCTTTGAAGAGCTCACGCTGAGCGGATTAGTGGATCAACTAAAGGCGCAGACACCCGATGCCTGGCCCAACTGCTTCCGGCAGGCGCGCTTCCTCTCCGCGGTCGATTTTGTGCAGGCCGACCGCATGCGCCGCAAAGTCGCTCAGGAGATGGAACGCGTCTTCTCCCGCGTCCAACTGCTTCTCGTTCCGTCTTTGCGCGATGAGATGCTGGTGATCACCAACAACACAGGGCATCCGTCGCTGACGCTCCGAGCGGGCTTTGTCGAAGTGAGCGAGGCACGCAGCGACTGGGCTCCCGATCCGCAGCATCCATTGCCGAAGTTTTCACCGCCACGCCGTGTGCCGCATGGCGTGACGCTGATTGGCCGCCTCTTTGATGAAGGTCTGCTCTGCGAGGCTGGCTTGCTTCTCGAACGCGAGTTCGCCGTCGCCAGCCAGCGCCCGCCGGGATTCTAAATCGAGAAGTGCGAAAGTTTTAAGGGAAGATGCGGTTCAGCGTGCGCGCGAAGGGAATCGTCTCGCGCACATGATCGAGCCCGCAGATCCAAGCCACCGCACGCTCGATGCCCATGCCAAACCCCGCATGCGGCACCGAACCGTAGCGGCGCAGATCAAGATACCACTGGAAAGCCTCGAGCGGCAACTTGTGATCCTCGATGCGGCTCTTCAGCAGTTCGTAGCTATCCACCCGCTGCGATCCGCCGATGACTTCGCCGTATCCCTCAGGCGCGAGCACGTCAACGCACAGTGCATATTTCGGATTCACCGGATCGGGCTGCATGTAAAACGCCTTCACCGCTGCCGGATAGCGATGCACCATCACCGGCCTGTCGAATTGATTCGAGAGCCAGGTTTCGTCCGGCGAGCCAAAGTCGTTGCCGTATTCGAAGGGCTGCTCGAGATGGCCGTCCTTGTGCGCCTGGTTGAGCATCGCTACGGCCTCGTCATAGCTAAGTCGCGGGAAGGGCGCGTGAATTGCTTCTAGCTTCGTGATATCGCGGCCAATCGTTTCAAGGTCCAAGCGGTGTTTTGCGACCACCGACTGCACGATATGCGCGATGAAGTTCTCCGCCAGCTCCATCAGGCCGTCAAGATCGCACCACGCAACCTCCGGCTCAATCATCCAAAACTCAGTGAGATGACGGCGCGTTTTCGACTTCTCCGCGCGAAAGGTCGGGCCAAAGCTGTAGACCTTGCCCAGCGCCAGCGCGGTCGATTCGATGTACAGCTGGCCGCTTTGCGTCAGGTACGCCTCATCGCCAAAGTAGTCCACCGGAAAGAGTGTTGACGTGCCCTCGCAGGCCGCCGGGGTCAGGATCGGCGGATCGGTGCGGACAAATCCGTTGGTGTCGAAATATTCCGCTGCGGCGCGCATGATCTCCGCCCGGATGCGCAGAATCGCCGCCTGCCGCTGCGACCGCACCCAAAGATGCCGGTGCTCCATTAGGAACTCGACGCCATGTTCCTTTGGGGTGATCGGATAAGGGTTGGATTCTGGCACGCGCTGCACGACCTCAATACCCTGCACATCGAGCTCATAGCCACCTGGCGCGCGCTTGTCGGCGCGAACCTTACCTGTCACGGCAACGCTCGACTCCTGTGTGAGCCCTTTGAGAGCCTCGAAAACCTCGGGCGCAACGCCGGCTTTGTGGGCCACTCCTTGCACCGTGCCGGTGCCGTCGCGAAAGATCGGGAACAGCAGCTTGCCGCTCTCGCGAAGGTTGTAGAGCCAGGCATGCAGCGTAACGATCTGGCCGTCATGCTTGCCGAGTTCGGTAATGGTTGTCACTGGTGCGGACGAAGGGGCGAGAGATGCAGCGGAATCAGACATAAAAGGTTTTCTTTGCCCTCTCAGGATAAATGGCTGCGGGCCCTTCCGTCTCGCGCTCCGCCGCTTGTTACCTTCGCGTTGAAAGATCGCTCATGCGATCGCTGTTTTCAGCCGATGCGGTATGGGAAAGCTCATGCGGATCTCTTCGTGGCACGCGGATGGCAAATGCGTTCTGCGCGCAATGTGCTTAATCTGGCCCGAAGGTACACCCCGAAAGTACACTATGACGCACTCGGTAAAACTGTCCCCATTTTCCGTCATCGCCCCCGCAGTATTTTTTCTCCTGTTCGCAATCAATTCACCGGCAATTGCTCAAAGCGCACCGCTCATGACAGCGCAGGCCAGGATCACTCACCCGATTGTCGATTCAGACCAAGTAGTGCTCGAAGGGAATGTACATCCGCTGGCACAGGCCCGCTACGACTTGGGAATAGTGACTGATGCAACGCCGCTCAACCGTATGGTGCTGGTGCTGGGCCATAGCTCAGCGCAGCAGGCCGATCTGAATGCGCTCACGGCAGCCCAGCAGGACCCTGCATCGCCGCTCTATCACCAGTGGCTCACGCCGCACGAATTCGGCAGCCGGTTTGGAGCGTCAGAGAGCGATGTAGCGCAGATCGCTACGTGGCTTGCAGCACATGGCTTCCTCGTAGAACCTGTTCCAGCAGGTCGCAGTGCGATCGTCTTTTCCGGTACTGCAGGACAGGTTGCCGAAGCATTTCACACCGAGATGCACCACTTCAATGTGCGCGGCGCAATCCACTTGGCCAATGTGCAAGACCCCGAGATTCCACAGGCCATGGCAGGCGTTGTTCAAGGCATTCTTTCGCTTCACGACTTCCGACGCACATCCAGCACCCACCGCATTGCACAGGTGGCGCAACCTCAGAATACTCAGGGCAGTGTGCATTATCTCTTTCCCGCCGACTACGCGACCATTTACAACCTGAATCCGCTATATACCGCTGGTGAAAATGGCAGTGGCGTCTCCATTGCAATTGTCGGACGCAGCGACATCAATCTAAGCGATATCAGTGCCTTCCGCAGCGGGTCAGGCCTCACGGCTAATCAACCCTCAGTGGTTTTGGAAGGAAGCAATCCAGGCCTCGTCTCAGGCGATCAGGACGAATCGACGCTCGATGTGGAGTGGTCGGGCGCAACTGCGCCGGGAGCTTCCGTAACATTCGTTGTCGGAGCTTCGACTGCCACCACGGACGGTGTTGATCTCTCAGCCCAGTACATCGTCAACCACAAAACAGCCGACATCGTCAGCACCAGCTACGGTAGCTGCGAAGCCTATATGGGTGCGTCGGAGCTGGTCTTCTACAACAATCTCTGGCAACAAGCCGCCGCTGAAGGCATGACTTCGTTCGTATCTTCCGGGGACAGCGGCGCAGCCGGATGCAACTCCGGCTCATCTACGACGGGCATGCAACAGGGCGTCAACGGCCTCTGCAGCTCTCCCTACTCCACCTGCGTCGGTGGCACCGAGTTCAATGAGGGATCGAATACAGCTGCCTACTGGTCGAGCACCAACGGATCGGGCGGTGGTTCGGCTCTTTCTTATATCCCGGAAAAAGTCTGGAATGAAAGCGCGAGCGACGGCGGTTCGGGTCTCTGGGCCTCGACCGGCGGGGAGAGTATCACGTATGCACAACCCACATGGCAGCAGGGCATAGCCGGAGCAAGCAGTGGAGGCAAGCGCGCCGTTCCCGATATAGCGCTAACCGCCGCGAGCCATGACGGATACCTGATCAATGAGAATGGCTCATGGTGGGTAATCGCCGGCACATCGGCAGCATCACCTTCCTTCGCAGGCATCATGGCCGTGGTGGAGCAGAAGCTGGGCGGCACTGGCCAGGGCAATGTCAATCCCACGCTCTATTCCATGGCCAGCTCAGGCCAGAGTCCGTTTCATCCGACGCCAACTGGCAACAATTCGGTTCCTGGGGTGACAGGATTCAACGCCACCGGAACGGTCTACAATCTCGCGACCGGCCTCGGCTCCGTCAATGCGAATTCGCTCGCTGGTGATTGGCCCTCCGGAGGCACGAACACGGCGAAGGGATTCACTCTGAAAGCGTCGGCATCGAGCGAATCGCTGCTACCGGGCAAAGCAGCTTCGCTCACCGTTGCAACCAGCGCTACTAGCGGATTTACAGGAACCATCAGCTTCAAAGCCATTGCCCCGAGTGGCGTTACGGTGGCGTTCAGCCCAGCGAATGTCAGCGCCGGCGCAAGTACCACGGCCACCATTACGGTGAGCAGCACAGCGACGGCATCGGTGGGTAGCATCGTCATCACCGGAACCAGCGTCACGATGACGGCTACGGCAACAGTTTCCATTACGGTCGCGGCAAAGCCCACCTTGGCCATTGCGCTCGGTGCGAGCACAGTGCAGGTGACGCAAGGCGCGTCGGGCGCTGTGCAGGTGACGACCACCATCGGAGGTACATGGTCAGGTGCTGTCAGTCTCTCTCTATCAGGATTGCCCACAGGTGTTACAGCAAGCTGGACCAACGGCTCCTTTTCTCCCTCAGGTGACGGCAGCGTGGCCTCCACGCTCACGCTGCGTTCTTCGACAACTGCGGCTGTGAGCGCATCGCGGCTCGAAATCGTTGCTACCGGCGACGGCCTGACGGCACAGGCTCCACTATCGCTCCAGGTAACAGCGGCTCCAGCAGTCACCCTCGCTCTCTCTCCAGCATCGATGAGCATGCAGTCGATGTCGAGCGCAACAGTCACCGCGACGGTCACGCCGGTTGGAGGAGTCTCCTTTGCCTCCAGCGCTTCCAGCGCGATTTTCACTGTAACCGGGCTGCCGGGCGGAATTACAGGAAGCTGGAGCACTCCAACGCTGACCGCCGCGGGCGCACTGCAGGCTAAACTTACCCTCACCGGCAGCGTTACTGCGGCCTCCACATCCACGCAGCCGCGTATCGCGGTTTCTGTTCCTGACTCTGTGAGCGGCAAAAGCTATGCCGCCAACGCGGTGCTGGTACTGAATGTGACACGCGTCCAGCCCACCCTGACCCTGGCATCCAGCACGGGCAAGGTAGCCATGGTTCAGGGGCAATCCGGTACGGCGCAGATCACCGTGACTACAGGAGGATCGTTCAACGGCTCCGTCATGCTTTCAGCAACCGGCATGCCGCTGGGCATGTCGGCCACATGGAGCAGCAACTCTCTCGCAAAGAGCGGCTCAACTGCAACACAGTCCGTGTTGACGCTCAAAGCCTCCACAGGCGAGGCGCTCTCCAGCAGCACCATCCGCATTACCGCAACAGGAGACGGTATCTCCGCAGCAATTTCTCTGATTGCTCAGGTAACGGCAGCTCCCGCTGTATCGGCAGCGATATCACCGGCACAGATTACGGTGCAACCTACCGCTATGCAGACGATCGACCTAACGCTGACTCCGATAGGCGGAGTAAAGCTGACAGCCAATACCTCAGACTTCAGCTTTTCCGTACAAGGATTGCCCGACGGAGTTACCGCCGTATGGGGAACACCAACGATCAACGCAGCAGGCGCAGCTGTTGTTCCACTCGGCCTCGTTAACGATGGGACTCACAGTGGGAATGCGCAGGTGACGATCTCAGGAACCGCCCGCGATGCCGTGTCGGGAACACAATATAGCTTCAGGCAGCAACTGATTCTCGCCGCGTTGCGGCCAGCCGTGCGACGGCTTTAGATGGCAGTGTTAGATCTCGAGCAGATCGAACGCGGCGTGCATCTTGTCCTGAATGCCGGCATGAGTATCGGCCGGCGTAGCTTGAATTTCGAGCACGCAGGCTGGAATGCAAGGCAGCACTTTGAGCAACTTCACTGTGGCAGGCCAGTCGATGGTGCCTTCGCCGGGCCACAGATGTTCATCGCGCACCATCTTGTTGTCGTGAACATGTACCGATCCGATGCGTGGCCCGAGCACCGAAATCGCCTCAGGAATGCCCACGGCAATATGTGCATGGCCCAGATCGAGGCAGATACCGATGCGCGTCAGATGACCGAGATCGAGAATCGCCATCAAGCGCTCAGGAGTCGTCGGCTCATTGGTTAGGTTTTCCACCAGCAATCGCACGCCAAGCGGCTGGGCAAAAGCATCCAGATGTTCTAGTGCCGTCATCGCGTTTTCAATAGTGCGTGGCGACCAGGAATCCGTCTTCTCTCCCAGATGAATGATCATGTTTTTGAAATGGACATGTTCCGCTGTTTCGAGAGCGCGCTTGACCTCGTCCATGGCGTCGATGCGGCGTGATTTTTCCGGATGGATCAGATTGACTGCAGGCGCACCAGCGCGGCCCATCTCGCGATCGGGAAAGAGCGGCGCGTGCATCGACCAGGGTTCGAGTGGATCGGATGCGAACCAGTCGCCAAGCTCACGCACGTGTTCGCGGCTGGTGTAATCAAAGTGCTGGCGGGCGGCAAAAATCTCAACAGCCTGAGCTCCGCTGCGGCCGACGAACTCTAACAGCCCAGGATGCAGACGCTCCTTCAGAAACAGGTGCGTCGAAAGGCATCGCAGCATGATGTCAAGACCCCCGGACGCCCCGGACCGGCGGCGTTATCTCCATTGTCGCATTTCCGGGGCGAAAAGATGAAGAAGTCTTGATGAATCAGGCGAATACCCCTGCCAAGATCTCTTAATATCCCGCCGCGCTTCCAAAGTGGCTGCGATGGTCCTGCCCGCCAAGCAGCTCGCCGGTTTTCGGATCGATTGCGATGCACTCGCCATTGGACCAGTGTCCGCGCACACTGAGTTTGTAGCTCTCGGCAGTCAGCGCATCTTGTGTGGCCTGCGGTAAGCCGGGCTCCATAAAAAGTACATCCGGCTGGTACTGGTGATGGAAGCGTGGCGCGTCCACGGCCTGCTGAATATTGAGGCCGCCCTCTGCCGCGGAAAGGAAGATGTTGGCCACGGTGGTAATGATGCGTCCGCCGCCGGGCGAGCCAAGCACATACCGCAGTTTGCCATCCTCCAGCACGATGGTTGGCGTCATTGACGAGAGTGGCCGTTTGAAGGGCACAATCGCGTTGGCTGGTCCCTGGATCAGCCCGAACATGTTCGGGACACCCATCTTGGCGGCAAAGTCATCCATCTCATCGTTCAACAAAAAACCGAGAGTGCCCGACGTGACATCCGAGCCGAAAGCATTATTGAGCGTGGTCGTTACAGCAACTGCATCTCCCTGGCCATCGACTACTGAGTAGTGCGTCGTATCCGGCGAGTCCTTCTTACGTCCGGCGGTCTTCGGCGCAGGCGGCAAAAAGTCTTCCGGTCTGCGCAGTTCCGCGCTCGGTGAAGCTTTATCGGTTATGCTGGCGCTCCATGCCGCGGCATATTTCTTACTCGTCAGCTCGGCCACTGGGATCTCATTGAAATCCGGATCACCCAGATAATCGCTGCGATCCATATAGGCCCGCCGGTAGGCCTCCGTAATCAGGTGAATCCACTCGGGACTGCGATCACCGAGTTTGGCCAGGTCAAAACCTTCGAGAATGTTTAGCGCCGACAGCAAGACCACCCCACCCGACGACGGAGGAGGCGCACTGATCACCGTGTAATTGTGAAAGCTGCCGACCAGCGGCGTGCGCTCCTTCACCTCATACCCCGCCAGATCTTCGCGGGTGATAAGGCCACCACCTTTTTGAAGATCGGCTACCAGTTCCGCGGCCAGCTTGCCATGGTAGAAGTCGCCAGGATCGGCAGCGATGCGCTTCAGCGTCTTCGCCAGCTCTGGCTGCTTGAAAGTCTCACCTGTCTCGTAATACTTCCCGTCGCGCTGGAAGATGCGCTTCGTGTCCGGAAAGCGCGCAAGGTCGGAGTCGTGCAACTCATGCGCCTCTTCCTCGGTTAACACGAAGCCGTCTTCCGCCAGCCGGATCGCCGGAGACATCACTTTCTTTAATCCCAGCTTGCCGTACTTCTTCTCCGCATAAGCCATGCCGGCCACGGAGCCCGGCGTGGCAATCGCCCGATAGCCCATGATGCTCGAATGCGGATCGCTGCCCGGAAGCACATTTCCGTTCGCATCGAGATACATGTCGGCGCTTGCGGCCTTGGGAGCCTCCTCACGGTAGTCGATAAAGGTGCTTTTACCGTCATGCAGCCGGATCAGCATGAACCCACCACCACCGAGATTGCCTGCAACCGGGTGCACCACTGCCAGCGCAAATCCAGTAGCCACAGCTGCGTCAATCGCGTTGCCGCCTTCTTTCAAAACCTCCAGACCGGCATCGGAAGCGAGGTGATGAATGCTCACAACCATCCCGTGTTGCGCCCGCGCAGGCTGCTCACTCATGTAGTCGATGGAGTTCGACTGCGCATACATGCCTGAAGAGCTGAGAAGCAGGACAGTGGTAATGGCGGCGGGGCGGCAAGGGAAACGTTTAAGGAGGCTCATCGGATTGGGTTCATGATAGCGCGCCGGTTCGTGGAATTTCCGAAACTTCTGCGCATGCGAACCGGTTTGAGGCGCGGCATGTTGCGCTTGTCCGCGCCGCTGCGGTTACGGTACGCTGCGGTCAGTCTTTTTCCGTCCGCGCGAAGAGTTTCCCATGGAGAGTTGTAAAAATATGCCGAACCCAAACTTGCATGCCAGGTTTCAATGCGCGCTGCTGATCATAGCTGCGCTTTTGCCAGTAGCCGCAGGTGCCCAGTCCACTGAGCCGACAGCAGTGCATTTGGATACTGGAAGCGGCTCGGCACTTACTGATCCCTATGCGTGGCTTGAAGATGTCAATGGCGCAAAGCCTCTCGCATGGGTGAATGCCGAAAATGAAAAAACAGCCAAGATACTCGAAGCCGATCCGCACTACGCGGACTTCAAAACGCAGGCGTTGAAGGTGCTGGAGTCGCCGGAGCGGCTGGCATATCCAGTCTTTCGTAACGGCACGGTTTATAACACCTGGCAGGATGCGCAGCACATTCGCGGCATACTGCGGCGCACCACACTCGACGACTACATGAGCGCCAATCCGCACTGGGAAACAGTGATCGACTACGACGCGCTTGCCAAGGCCGATAACGAAAAATGGGTGCAGCATGGTCTCAACTGCCTTTATCCCGGCGATGGACTGTGCCTGGTAGCCCTTTCAGCTGGCGGCGAAGACGCCGATACCCTGCGTGAGTTCGACCTGAAAACAGGCAAGTTCGTCACTGGCGGCTTCGTGCTGTCGCGATCGAAGCAAAATGCCGCGTGGCTCGATAAAGACACGTTGCTCGTGGCCCGCGACTGGGGCGCCGGCTCCATGACTGCGTCGGGTTATCCCTTTGTCGTGAAGATATGGAAGCGAGGTGAGCCGCTTGATCAGGCCAAAGAAATCTATCGCGGCGCCGCTACCGACACCAGCGCATACCCGGTCGTAATGAACGACGCACAGGGCCATCGTGCCGCGCTCGTGATGCGGCATCTCGATTTCTTCTCCAGTGAATATTCTCTCTACACGTCATCCGGCATTCATAAGCTTGCGTTGCCGGGTAAAACAGAGCTTAACGGCCTCGTCGATGGTCAGTTGATCGCAAGCCTCGAAGAAGAATGGAAGCCAGAAGGCGGCGCAACCATTGCCTCTGGATCGGTCGTCGCTTTCGATCTCAAAGCCCTTGAAAAAGATCCCTCGCACCCCAAACCGGCCGTTGTCTTCGCTCCCACGTCGCAGGAATTCGTGCAGGAAGTCGTTCCCACCCGCACACATCTGCTGATTACCACGCTCGAGCACGTGCAGGGTCGGGCCTACCTGTATTCGCGGAGCAAGCGGGGAGATTGGGAGCGGACCAAACTCGAAATTCCCGACAACCAGACCGTCGGCGTTGTCGATACTGATGATGCTTCGGACAAATTCTTCCTCTCGCTTACAGGCTTTCTGACCCCATCCTCGCTTGAACTGGGCGACGCCGCGGCCCGGGAGCTTAAAGTAGCCAAGACGCTGCCGGCGCAGTTCGACGCCTCGCAGGACGTCGTCGAGCAGTTTGAAGCCACGTCGAAAGACGGCACAAAGGTTCCTTACTTCCTCGTCCATCGCAAAGACATGCCGTACAACGGCGTCACGCCAACCCTGCTCTACGCCTACGGCGGCTTTCAGATCTCCGAGACACCGGTCTACAGCGGCATTCGCGGCAAGCTTTGGCTTGAACGCGGCGGCGCGTACGCGCTGGCAAATATCCGCGGAGGTGGGGAGTTTGGCCCTGCATGGCATGATGCAGGCCTCAAGACCCATCGGCAGCGCATCTATGACGACTTCGCGGCTGTAGGTGAAGACCTGATTACCAAGAAGGTGACCAATCCGAGCAAACTCGGAATCGAGGGTGGCTCCAATGGCGGTCTGCTTATGGGCGTCGAGTTCGAGCAGCATCCCGACTTGTGGCACGCCGTCGTCATCGAGGTGCCACTGCTCGATATGCTCGGCTTCGAACATATCGCTGCAGGTTCTTCATGGACAGGCGAATACGGCTCCGTTTCGAATCCCGACGAGCGTGCCTTCCTGGCCTCGATCTCGCCGTACAACAACCTCAAGCCCGACGTCGATTATCCTGAGCCGCTGATCTTCACCACCACCAAAGACGATCGCGTCGGCCCGGTGCATGCGCGCAAGTTTGCAGCCCTCATGGAGCAGTACCACAAGCCTTTTTTCTACGACGAGATTACCGAAGGCGGCCACGGCCCAGGAGCAGACTTGAAAGAACAGGCCGGGACCGACGCCATGATCTATACCTATCTGGCGCGCAAGCTCATGGACTAGCCGTAGCACACGGACTTCCAGCCCGGTACACTGGAAGTTCGCCATGCCGACTACCGTCCGCTCACACGCGAAGATCAACCTCGGCCTGGGCATCGGTGCGCCGCGTGCCGACGGGTTCCACGCGCTGTCTACGGTCTACCAGACGCTGGAAGTACATGATCGTGTGCGGGTTACGGCGGAGCGGGCTGAAGCGACGAAAATCCAGCTCAGCTCTAACGACCGCCGCGTACCGACGGACCACCGCAACACTGCGTGGAAGATGGCGGAATTCGCTCTCGAATCGCTGCGAATCCACGCCGACGTGCATATCCACATCGAAAAACAGCTTCCGGTGCAAGGCGGCCTCGGCGCCGGATCGGCCAACGCCGTCGCCGCTCTCGTCGGTCTGGAGGCAGAACTTGGCATCTCCCCGGAAGCCTTCCCCGATTGGCCTGCCCAGCGTCTGCATCTGGCTGCGCGTGTCGGTTCCGATGTGCCGTTATTTCTGATCGGCGGAGCGATCCTCGGCCTTGATCGCGGCCAGTCTGTCTTCCCATTACCTGATCTCCCGCCAATCTGGACCGTGATTGCTACCCCTGCTGTCGGCGTCTCTACGCCGCAGGCTTTTCGCGACTGGGACGAACTTTGTGCCCAGGAAGGTTTGACCGAATCTGCAAGCGCAGATAAACTAAACGAGTTGAGCCGCGCCTATGCAGCCTGCTTTGCCGGGGTGGAAGCCCCGAACGAAGCGGGATACGAAGCACAGTCCGGCTCCTCCGGTGTCCTTGCCGTGGGCGGGGACCTGGCCGGACCACAGGTGTCCGCGCTTGTCCGCACCGGGATAGCGAACGACTTCGAACGAGTTGTCTTTCCGCAGCATCCCCTTTTAAGCGAGATCAAGCGCACTCTTGCGGCTTCCGGTACTCCGGAGGCAGCCCTCTATGCTTCCCTGTCTGGGTCCGGTTCGGCACTCTTTGGTCTTTACCGAGGCGAAAGAGATGCAGAAGCAGCCCGTCACCGGCTGCGTGAGTTGGGAGTCGAGAGTTTTGTGACCCGCACCCTGCCCCGCGCACCTTACTGGCGAAGCATGATTCTGCTTCAGGATTGACAGCCGTACCGGCGGAGAGAGAAACTCACCCCTCGGCTACGGCAGCCGATGTTACTGGGCGATCGACTAATGGTAGGTCAAGTGCCTTTGACGCACTTTGTCTAGGTTCGAATCCTAGTCGCCCAGCCAACTTCAGGCCTTCTCTTTCCGAGCGCGAAAATTGGCGCGAAGAAGCGAAGGTAAGTTCGAGAGTACGAGGGCGAGCAGCCCCCAAAGCCAACCAGCTTGGGAGGATCACGAACGATGAGTACAGACGAGCAGGCAGTCATGGAAGACGCTCCGGCAACCCCGTCAGCGGGGGAGCCGGAATCGCACGACGGTTCAGCCAGGGCATCTGGTGCGGATCAGGACGGCGCTTCGAAGATGAAAGAAGCAAAAGCCGCCGCGGATCGTAAGCGCAGCCGGGGTCTGGGAGACGATAAGAGCTTCAAGCTGTTCTCCGGAACAGCCAATCTGCCTCTGGCCGAAGAGATCGCCCGGTTTGTCGGGGTCAAGCTCGGGGAGTGCAAGTTGCAGAGGTTTGCGGACGGCGAGGTTTACTTTCAGCTCCTCGAAAATGTTCGCGGCAAAGATGTGTTTCTGGTGCAGCCAACCTGTTATCCGGTCGACCAGCATCTGCTGGAGCTGCTCATCATGATTGACGCCCTGAAGCGCGCTTCTGCCAGGCGCATCACGGCGGTGGTTCCGTATTACGGCTACGCACGGCAAGACCGCAAAGACCGTCCTCGTGTGCCGATCAGTTCGAAGTTGATCGCCGACCTGCTCGAAACGGCCGGCGCCAACAGGGCTTTGTTTGCGGATCTGCATGCGGCGCAGATTCAGGGCTTTTTCAATATCCCGGTGGACCACATGTTCTGCAGCCCAGTGCTGGTGAGCCACTTCCGGGAGATGAACCTGCCCGACCTCACGGTGGTTTCACCCGATGCCGGTGGCGTGGAGCGCGCACGGCATTTTGCTACCAAGATGGGCGCTCCGCTGGCGATTGTGGATAAGCGCCGGACAGATATGAACGTGGCGGAAGTGATGCACGTGATTGGCGATGTGAAAGGACGGACTTGTGTGGTGTTTGACGATATCGTCGACACGGCAGGAACGCTGGTAAAGACGGTAGACGCACTGCTGGCCAATGGCGCCGCGTCGGTCTACGCCTGCGCCAGCCACCCAGTACTGTCCGGTCCTGCAGTAGATCGCATCGCAGCCTCACGGCTCACAGAGCTGGTAGTCACCAATACGATTCCTCTGCGCGAAGCTGCGCAGAAGTTGCCCAAGATTCGGGTGCTTTCAATTGCCGGCCTGCTCGGCGCGGCTATCGAGAGCATTCACATGGAGACGAGCGTAAGCACGCTCTTTAACTAAAGGCAGGGGTTAGAGAACAGAGATCAGAGATCAGTTTTGGTTTTCACCAATCGTTTTGCTGATCTCTGACCCTGATCTCTGATCTCTGGCGCAACAAAGGGAGCCGCAAATGCGGTGCCCGAGAAATGAGAGAGCAATGCCTGAAGTAGTTGCAGCCAAGCCCCGCGAGGGCAAATTCAACAAGAACGCAGCCCGCCGCGTGCGCGTTGCCGGCAAGATTCCGGCCGTGGTTTACGGCGCCGGACAAGATTCAGTGGCCATCGAGGTCGATCCCAAGCAGATTTTACGCATTCTGCACTCGGAGTCGGGCCACAACACGATTTTCGATCTGAACGTTACCGGTCATCCGGCAGCCAAGGCCATGATCGTTGACTGGCAGTATGAGCCAGTCAAGGACACCCTGCTGCACATCGACTTGAAGCGCATCGCGCTCGATAAGGCCATCACGGTCAGCGTGCCGGTTCGCCTGATTGGTACAGCCATCGGCGTAAAGAACGAAGGCGGCATTCTCGATCAGGTGCTACGCGAAGTCGAGATCGAATGCTTGCCCGGCGATATTCCGAGCCATATCGATGCAGATGTGACCAGCCTCGGACTACATGGTGTCATCCGCGTGAGCGATCTGCCTCACTCTGGCTCCATCAAGTTCCTTAGCGCTGAAGATGCGACTGTTGCTCACGTTGTTTCGATCCGTGCCGAGGCTGAGCCTGTTGCGGCTGTAGCGGCTCCGGCCGAACCGGAAGTGGCCAAGAAGGGCAAGACCGACGCTCCTGCTGCCGAGGCCAAGAAGTAAGAAAGACAGTGTGAGTGTGGAGTGTGAGTGTGAGAACGCAATGAAGCGTAATCGGTTCACACTCACACTTTCACACTCACACTCAAGCAATGGAAGATCAAGCGCAATTGCCGGAACAACCCGAAAAGCCCACAGGACCAGTCATCGTAGCCGGCCTCGGGAACCCCGGCATGGAGTACATGTGGACGCCGCATAACGCGGGATTTTTAGCAATCGACCGTATCGCTGAGCAGGAACGCGTTACGGTCCTGAACCGGAGATGCAAGGCCCAGACCGGGGTAACCCGGATCGGCAACCGGGAAGTGATTCTGGCCAAGCCGGAAACCTTCATGAACCTGAGCGGGCAAGCCGTAGCCGCCCTGTTGAAGGAGTTCCGGATTGGCGAAGCGGACCGGCCAACCAGCCTGATCGTGCTGTACGACGAGCTGGATCTGCCGCTCGGCACGCTCAAGATCAAGGAGCGAGGCTCGGCGGCAGGGCACAACGGAGCGCGCAGTATCTCCGGCGCACTGGGAAGTCATGAGTGGTTGCGGATTCGCATCGGGGTAGGGCCAGATTTGCCTCCCGAGGCAATCGCAGCCGGAGCAAAACGCAGAGGCGGGGTGGGTTATCTCCTGACGCCGATGCGCAGGGCGGACCTCGAGAAGCTTGACCCGGTATTGGACCGGGTAGCCACCGCGGTCCGAAGGATCATCGAAGACGGCCCAGCCGCCGCGATGAATGAGTTCAACCGGAAAGGTGAGTAGAGATCAGGGATCAGGAGTGGTTCCAATGCAGCAGCGGACTTTTCTGATCTCTGTTCTCTGATCTCTGAACGCTGAATTTGAGTTTTCGGCGCAGTCAGCCGAAGGGAAGAGTTAAACCATGGAACGTTTGTATGAAGTAATGTTCATCGTTCGCCCCGATGTGGCCGATGAAGATGTTGACAAGCTCGTTGCCGGATTCGAAACCACCGTCACCAATGGCGGCGGTTCGGTCAAGTCCAGCGAGAAAATGGGCCGCCGCAAGCTGGCCTACACCGTGCGCAAGTTCAACGACGGCAACTACGTGCTGCTGACCATCGAAGCCGATGGAAAGGTTGTGGCCGAGCTGGAGCGCCGCTTGCGCGTTACCGAACAGGTGATCAAGTTCATCACCGTGCGCATCGATGAGGAAGAGAAGCGCCTCGCCAAGGTCAAGGCTCTCCGCGCCTCCCGCAAGAAGCGCAGCGCCGAGCCGGCGCCGGCGCCGGCTGCTCCTGAAGTCGAAGCGGCCCCGGTTGCTGCTGAACCAGCCGAAGCGACCGTCTAAGTTTTGTAACGCCGTTCTCCGCTGGGGCACCAACTCCATGGAGGGCAGCAGGAACCTGCGTACCGGAGATTCCGGCCAACGCTTGAGGAAAAGGAAACAACATGTCTGACGAAACCCAAGTCAAGGCGCCCGAGAGTGGCGCAGCATCTGGAGCACCTGCGGGTCCTGGTGGCCCGGGTGGTCGTGGTCCCCGTCCTGCGGGTGGTGGACCCGGCGGCCGCGGAAAGTTCTTCCGCCGCAAGAAGGTTTGTAAATTCTGTACCGAGAAGATTGACGCCATTCCCTACCGGGATGTTCGCCTGCTGCAGGGCTTTGTTGCTGAGCGTGGAAAGATCGTTCCCCGTCGTTTAACTGGCGTTTGCACCACGCATCAGCGGCGGCTCACACGAGCCATCAAGCAGGCGCGCAACATTGCTCTGCTGCCGTTTGCTGCACGCCACTAGGAGAGCCCGGTAGTCTGGTAACTCACTTAAGTGCAAGAAATTACCGAATTGGAACATAATCGTAACCTTGCGTCTTTTGTGGACTAGTCAGACTAACGTGGTAGGGCTCTATAATCCGGCGCGGCGCAGTTTCCGGCTTTGTGTTGCCCTTTTTTGCACAAGCCCAGAGAGGGACTGAGTTGCCGCCCGTAACACTGGAGAGTTGTCACCATGGAAGTGATTCTGAAGGAAGACGTAGCAAATCTCGGCCACCGCGGCGACGTGGTGAAGGTAGCCGACGGCTACGGACGCAATTTCCTGCTGCCGCGCAAGCTCGCGCTGCAGGCTACAGCCAATAACAAAGCGGTCATTGAACAGATGAAGGCCGCTGCTGCCCGCCGCTCCGCGACTGAGAAAGCTCAGGCCGAGGCGCTCGCAGCCCAGCTCGAACCGCTCACGCTGTCCTTCACCCGCAAGTCGGGCGAGAACGGCCACCTGTTCGGTTCGGTTACCTCAGCCGACATCGCGCACGAGCTCGAAACCAAGGGCTTCGACGTCGATCGCCGCAAGATCCAGCTCGTGGAGCCGATCAAGGCCGTTGGCGAGACCTCGGTCGCGATCAAGCTCTACCGCGAAGTCACCGCGCATGTGAAGGTAACGGTTGCCGCCGAGGGCGCAGCCGAGGCCGAAACAGCGGAAGCCGTCGCCGCAGTCTAACGCGTCACGGTTCGCACATTCGAGACCTGCGGCGGCACATTTATTCCTCTGGGTTCCGCCGCAGTTCTCCTCCAATTTTTGGTTGTCCACGAAGTTGCCGCTTTCTCCACAGGGGTAATCTCAGACGCGAACAGTGGTTGTGTACCTACCGCCTGTTTCCTGTAACACTCCTTTCTCACTCTCTCCTAAATCCCTTTACGGAAGTTTTCGGTGCCGATGCGTCGCGCCCAGTTCGTGTTTTCTGAGGATTCCGGCTTTCCCGGAAGCCATCGAAGGAACACCGATTTGGAGGCCCTGCTGCACCGGTGCGAGGGCCAGTCGGCGCTCTTTGATCCGCTGCATTTCGCCGAGCGAATAGCTGCGCTGGACCGGCTGGAGGTGATTCTCGATCTCGCCGAAGGCACGGATGAGACTACAAACGACAAGGCGCTTCTGGGTCGCGCACAAGCGCTGACCTCGCAGCTTCAGGCTGCAAACAACGCCCTTTTTGTCGAGCTGCGGAGTGAGATTCAGTCAGGTAACGGGCATGCGGCGCTTGGCCGATGGATCAGCGCCAGCCAGGATCAAGGCACCGAGATTAAGCCGGGCCTGTCCTACGACTGGCGAGACGACCTCGTTACCGGAATCCTCGAACTGGAAGAACCGGATAGCCCACCGGTCCATCCAGGTGGCGAGATGGTCTTTTACCAGCCGACTCCAGCCCGGCACATCTTCGAAATGCTCAGTTCATTGAATCTGGGTGCGGATGATGTGCTCATCGACCTTGGCTCCGGGCTGGGCCATGTGCCGCTGCTCGCTGCAATCACGACGCCCGCACAGTGCATCGGAATCGAGCTGGAGCCCGCATATATCGAAAGCGCACGAAGATGCGCCACGGACCTCGGCGTGAGCAATGTCGATTTCGTTACGGAAGACGTAAGCCAAGCCGATCTATCCAATCTATCCAGGGCAACGGTCTTCTATCTCTACACGCCATTCACGGGCACGTTGTTAACAACGGTGCTCGGCAAACTACGTGATCAGGCTCTATGCCGATCGATCCGTATAGCGGCCTTCGGGCCTTGTGTCGAGGCGCTTGCGGCGAAAGAGTGGCTTGAAACCCAAAGCCCTTCACAGTCGGAACGTATAGCGGTCTTCTTTTCGCGTGGCTGACTAGTTTGAGAATCACCGGCTGGAGTGAATCTCAACGTCCTGCGTTGATGGACCGATACAATTGATTCCACCACTTCACGAGTTCCGGATGCTGCTCATAGCTGAGCCATGTTTCATTGGAAGAGTCGTCTGCTTTGCCGCCAAAAGCGATAGGTTTCACCCACCATTTGATCTTTCTTTGAAAACGTTCGTCGGGCTCTAGTTCGTTGGCGCAGTTCGGTAAGTCGAAAAACTCAAGATATTTGATATCGGCGGGGACAGTCGGCATGAGATACGTTTTGCCCGTCTTGTCCCGAAGGATCATGTCATCCCAGGTTCGCAAGCCGATCAATCGAAAGCCAGGTAGGATCTCAGAGACACCATAACGATGTGTTGCATCCTCTATTTCAGAATCTGCAAAGAGAATGAAGTAGTCGTCTTCATACCAGCCCTCTACCATCTGTTCGAAGCATCATCTCACAAGATCTGAAACGTACTTTCTAAAGCGTCGCGAGCGGTTTGTCGCGATCCGTCCTCAGCGTAGGCACCGCGTTGAGCAGGGTCTTTGTGTAGTCATTCTCTGGGGCTGTCAGCACCTTGTGTGCCGACCCGGTCTCAAGCACCTCGCCATGGCGCATCACCATCACCCGTTCCGCTACCTGACCCACCACGGCAAGATTATGGCTGGTAAACAGCATGGCCAGCCCATGCTCGCGTTGTAGCGTCTTAAGCAAATCCAGTACCTGCGCCTGTACCGTCACATCCAGCGCAGTCGTCGGCTCGTCTGCCATCAGCAGTTGCGGCTTATGCACCAGCGCCATTGCAATGAGGATGCGCTGCCGCTGCCCACCCGAAAACTGGTGCGGATAGTCAGCAAACCGCCGCGCCGCCTCAGGAATCGCCACCGACTCCATCGCAGCAATCGCCCGCCGCTTCGCCTTGCGACTGCTGAGATGCGGCTCATGCACGGCAATCGCCTCGGCAATCTGCCGCCCCACCGTCATCACCGGATTCAGCGCTGTCATCGGCTCCTGGAAGACCATCGCAATCTCACTCCCACGAATTGCCCGAAGCCCGCGCTCATTCAGCCCAACCAACTCCTGACCCTTCCATCGAATCGACCCTGCAACCCGAGCCACCGGATCCAGCAGTCCCAGCACCGCCAGCGCCGTTACGCTCTTGCCTGAGCCTGACTCACCAACCAACCCCAACACTTCACCCGGCGCAATCGAGAGGTCAACACCGCGCACGGCCTCCGTCGAGCCAAACCAGATATGCAGATCGCGGATTTCAAGTAGCGCTTCAGGCATGTGCGGCTGCATCTATCGTCGCACGCGAGCGAAGTGTCCGGCACGGACAGCTCCGTTCGCGAGTCTTATCTATGATGGGGTATTACAGAGACAGGAATCGCCCGCCGCTAGCCGGCCCATCGCTATCATCTGCATAGAGAGGAGCATACGATGACCGAACTGAGAAGCGTAGAACTCATCTTCCTGCTCCTGTTGCTCTTCATCATCTGGTTCGGACAGATCGCCCGCAAGATTGGCACACCCTACCCCATCGTCATGATCATCGGCGGCCTGCTCCTCGGTTTCGTGCCGTGGATACCGAAGATCACTTTCGATCCCGATCTGATCTTCCTCGTTGTACTGCCGCCGCTCATCTACTCTTCCGCGTGGACGACATCGTGGCGTGATTTCCGCTTCAACATCGTCAGCATCCTCTTCCTCGCCTTCGGACTTGTCGGTTTCACCGTAGTCGGCGTCGCATTGCTCACGCCGCGTCTGCTGTCCGGGTTTGATTGGCGTCTTGGCCTCGTGCTCGGCGCGATCGTTGCCCCCACTGATGCCATCGCAGCTACCTCCATCGCGCGCAAGGTGGGTTTGCCCAGCCGCATTGTTGATGTTCTCGAAGGCGAGAGCCTCATCAATGACGCCACAGGCCTGCTAGCCCTGCAGTTCGCCGTGGCCATGGTGGTAAGTCGTGAGATCCCCACAGTCTCTGAAGGTGTCCTCACTCTGCTATGGCTGGTCATTGGCGGCGTCGCCGTAGGCCTGGCCATCGGCTGGATCGTCTGCTACGCCGAGCGCCGCATCGACGACGGACCTATCGAGATCGCTCTAAGCTTGCTCGTTCCTTATGGCGCTTATTTCGCAGCAGATGCAATTCACGCCTCGGGTGTACTCGCCGTCGTAGCCAGCGGCCTCTTCCTCACCCGCCGCAGCGCCACCATGTTCTCTCCGCCGGTGCGCATCCAGATATGGTCCTTCTGGCAGTCGTTCACGTTTATCCTCAACGGACTCGTCTTCGTGCTCATCGGCCTGCAACTGCGCACGATCCTGAGCATGATTCGCGATCACGGCATGCTCGATCTCATTCGCGACGGCGCGCTCTTTAGCATCACGTTGATCGTGCTTCGGTTGCTCTGGGTCTTTCCCGGCGCGCACATCTCCCACTTCATTCGCCGCAAGTTTGACCATCAGCTTGAGCCAATACCACCCACGCGCCAGATCTTCGTCGTCGGCTGGACCGGCATGCGCGGCGGAGTATCGCTCGCTGCGGCGCTGGCCGTTCCCGCCGTGCTAGATAACGGCAATCCCTTCCCGCAGCGCGAATTCATCGTCTTCCTAACCTTCTGCGTCATTCTCGTAACCCTCGTTCTACAGGGACTCACACTTCCCGCGCTCATTCGCGCGCTCAAGCTTCAAGGTTCAGGCGGACCTGACTGTGAAGAGCGCGAAGCCCGCCGTCTGGTGCTCGAAGCAGCCGTCGCCCATCTCGAGCAATCGCAGGCCGATAGCGGTGAAGATGTGGACGAGGCATACGAAGATGTCGTGGGTCACTACCGCTCACGTCTCGCAGGCCTGAGCTCCAGCGAAGATGAAGAGGTCAGCTTGAATCATCGCCGCTTCGTCGATCTATCAAAAGAAGCAGCCAAGATCGAGCGTGAAACCGCCATCCGCCTGCGCAATGAAGGCCGCATCAACGATCAGGTACTGCGCCGCCTCGAACGTGAGCTGGACCTGACAGAATCGAAATATGCCAAGGCGCTGGAAGATTAGAAAGCAAATTGAATCGACTTCAAGAAGAAAAGGATAGGATGCGTGAAGATTTCACGGCGTGACCTTGCCAGAGGACTGGCCGCGACGGGAGCGGCTGCAGCAGCATCGTCGCTAACCTATGCTCAGCCCCCTGTGGGCGAAAAGAAGAGTCACGCCGCGTGGACGCAGGTATTTCCCGGTGTCTGGCGGGCTCGAATTGGAGAGCCGGAACGTATCACTCCAGTGACTGTAAGAGCGGTGCCACCTCTTGAGTCTGCTTTTGCGCACCTACCTGCTGTTGCAATGCCGCCTATATCTGCCATCGAAGCACAGCAAACAGAGCGCGGATGCTTGCTGCAACTGCCTTTGCAGCCCGAGGAGGAGATTTATGGCCTCGGACTGCAATTGCTCTCCTTCGCTCAGCGCGGCAAAAAGAAAACAGTGCGCGTCAACGCCGATCCTCGCGGAGATACAGGGGACACGCATGCTCCGGTTCCGTTTTTCGTGACCACAAACGGCATCGGCATATTTGTAGACACCGCACGCTACGCCACTTTCTACTTTGGAGACGTAAGACATAAGCCCAGCCAGCCTGAGGCCTCCACCGCTCGTGCCAGTCTCGATCCAAATTACACGCAGAGCGATACCGCAACCGAACAAGCAGCCATCACCATTGAAGTGCCGCGAGCGAAAGGCGTGGATGTGTATCTCTTCGCGGGTCCAACGACACTCGATGCAGTGCGGCGCTACAACATCTTTTCAGGCGGCGGCGTAGTGCCTCCCGAGTGGGGATTGGGTTTCTGGTACCGCGCCGACGCGCACAGTACCACAAAGAGTGCGCTTGCACTGGCGCAGGAGTTTCGCGATCGCAACATCCCCTGCGACGTACTGGGCCTGGAACCGGGCTGGCAGACGCACGCGTACTCCTGCACCTTTGTGTGGGAACCGTCGCGCTTCTCCGATCCAAAAGCTTTTGTCGACGCAGCGACGCAGCTTGATTACAAAGTCAATCTCTGGGAGCACGCTTTCACCCATCCAGCATCGCCGGTCTTCGCACCACTTGAGCCTCACGCGGGCGACTATGGTGTATGGGGCGGCCTGGTGCCGGACCTCGTCGGTGCGCCTGCACGCACAGTTTTTGGCGACTATCACGGCAACGCATTGATCGATCTCGGCATCAGCGGCTTCAAGCTCGATGAGTGCGACAACTCCGACTACACCGGCGGATGGTCTTTCCCGGAGCACAGCCGATTTCCTTCCGGTGTCGATGGCGAGCAGATGCATAATCTCTTCGGACTCGGCTATCAACGCGCCATCTGGGATCAGTTTCTCAAGCGCAGACAGCCAACCTACAATCTTGTACGATCCAGTGGCGCGTTAGCTGCGCCGTATCCCTTCGTGTTGTACAGCGATCTCTATCAGCATCGTGATTTCATTCGCGCGCTGGTCAACTCAGGATTCAGCGGGCTGCTATGGTGCCCCGAGGTCCGCGACGCTTCCAGCGAAGAAGACCTGATCCGAAGATTGCAAAGCGTAATCTTCTCGCCACTGGCCATGGTCAACGGCTGGTACATCCAGTCGCCTCCATGGAAGCAGCTTGACCGGAAGAAAAACAATGCCGGAGAGCTGTTGCCCGATTGGGAAGCGCTCGAAGCACGATGCCGGGAGATCATTGGCTGGCGCATGTCGCTCGTGCCCTATCTGAAAGCCGCCTTTGCACGCTATGCCGAGGATGGCACGCCGCCGTTTCGAGCGCTCGCACTCGAAGATGCTGGAGATAACAGCCTGCGTGATGTCGATGACGAGTACTGGATGGGTGACCGCATCATCGTCGCTCCACTCTTTGCCGGCGAAGCCGAGCGTAAGATCGTGTTGCCCGAAGGGAAATGGCATGATTTTTGGACCGGCGAGATCGTCAGTTCGCGCGAGTTTACAGTGCCACATACGCGTGAACATATTCCAGTCTACATCGCGAGCGGCAGCGTCATGCCATGGGCCGCAGTGGGTCCTCATACAGGCGCACCAGAGCGCAACAAGCTGATCGTGCGCGTCTACGGAGATGGCGCGAAGTCATTTGAGTGGCATGCTGGTATAAACCATCTCATGCTTAAGTGGAGTGACGGCTCGGGACTAATCGAACAATCCGGTAGCGCGTACTCCAAGTCGGACTACTCCGTAACGGAATGGAAGCATTTCGAGTAAAAGCTGACATGGAGAGCGGCCAAATGAAAGCACACACCGAATACCTGGTTTTTGAAACAAAGAAGCGCAAAGAGATGGTGCACATTACCGATCAGGTGGAGCAGATCGTGCGCCGCAGCGGCATCAAAGACGGTCTCTGCTTCGTCTCGCCCATGCACATCACTGCAGCAATCTACGTGAATGATCTCGAAAGCGGCCTCATTGAAGACATCGGCAAATGGCTCGAAGAGCTGGCCCCCGAGCGGCCGGAATACAGGCATCATCAGACCGGCGAAGACAACGCCGACGCGCATCTGAAAGCGCTGCTGCTGCACCACGAGACAACGCTGCCCATCACCAACGGCAAACTAGATCTCGGAACATGGCAGCGCGTCTTCTACGCCGAGTTCGACGGTCAACGCCGCAAGAGAGTCATCGTGAAAGTGCTTGGCGTCGCATAGTTACGCATCTATGGGTTGAGTTCGCGCACACCCTCTGGCGTCGCCACCAGAGCCAGCGACCCCATGTGCAGAAACAGCCCATGCTCCACCACACCAACAATCGCTCGGATCTCCGCAGCCGTCTTCACCGGATCGGGAATCGTGTCGCAGTGGCAATCCAGAATGAAGTTGTTCTCATCCGTCAGGTAGTCAGATCCACCCACATGCTTGCGCTGCACTGGGTTGTAACCCAACTTCGTCAGCTTCCCCTCCACCAGCGGTTTCGCCATCTTGATCACTTCCACAGGCAGCGGAAACTTACCGAGTTGCGGCACAACCTTCGACGAATCCACAATCACAACAAAACGTGTCGCCGCGCTCGCAACAATCTTTTCTCGCAGCAGCGCACCACCACCACCCTTGATCAGCGCCAGCCCCGGACCAACTTCATCCGCGCCATCGATGTAGATATCGAGCTCCGGCAACTCGTTCAGCGTCACCACTTCGAGTCCCAGCGATGCTCCCAGCTCATGGCTCGCATTGGATGATGCAACGCAGCGAATACGCAGCCCTTCGCGCTTCACGCGCGCGCCAAGCTCTTCAATGAACATGCGCGATGTAGAACCGGTGCCGATGCCCACAGCCATGCCGTCCTGCACCAGTCCCGCCGCACGAACAGCAACTTTGCGCTTCTCTCCGTCCTGACTCATAAGCCCTCGATGGAAGTGTAGCCGCTGCGGCATGTCTCGCTCCAGCGGAGCAGTTATAGCGGCAATTCACCAGTCCGAATACGTTCCTCAATCTCGCCCAGTACCGGCAAAATGTGCGCAACTGACTCAGCCATAAGATGCGCACCTGCGCCCCTAAGTTCCTTCTCAGCATCGGCAAGCAACCGCTTCTGCTCCGGGGCATCAAGTGCCTTCCACTCTGTCTCCGTCAGCCCCACCGCGTTGCCACTGCGCGTCAACCCAATTGTCCACATGCCTGCATTACGACCTTCTTCAATATCTGACGGCGTATCGCCCACCTTCACACATCGCGACAGCGGATACACGCGCAGATCAATTGCCAGCCGATAACACATCCACGGATGCGGCCTCCCCGCGCCCACATCTTCCGGACATAACGAGGCATCGGTACGATACCCCTGCTTCGCCGCAAGCTGCATCAACTCATCCAGCATCGGCCGCGTGTAGCCGGTCGTGCCGCCAAGGCGAATCCCCCGCGAGCGAAGCTCTTCGACAACCTCCGCGGCTCCAGTGATCACCTCGGCATAGCCCGGAAGCAAAGCCATCATCTGCGGCTCAAACTGTGCGTAGAGCCGGTCGACATCCTCTTCCGTGACACGTCGCGCGTGCAGATGCGCCACCTGCGCGGCAATCTCGGGCTCCCACAATAGCGCCTCCACATGATCGCGCTTTGCCAATCCCATGTACTTGCGCACCAGTGAGTGCGGAGCATCGATGCCTTCGGCGGCGAAGATGTCTTCAAGCGCCTTTACCGGCGCAACGCTGCCGTGATCGACCACCGTACCGGCCCAGTCCAGAACCACCATCGGAATGAGTGGCTTGCTCTCAGGCGTCATACGTAACCCCCATCGCGGCCATCGACTGCGCCGCCATACCGAATGACAACGTCATACCCGACCCTCCCGGCGAAACAACAATCCGCACCCCAGGGGCAGGCGTCATCGTCACCACCGCCTTCTCCGGATGCTTCGCATACACGCCATGCCATCGTTCCGTAATCGTTAGATCAGGCGCACGCAAAAATCCCCGCGTGTAATCGAGAATCAAGTCGTCGATCACCTGCTTGTTGAAGATATCCACGTCAAGCCCATACTCATGCGAATCGCCAAGCGTCAGCGCACCATCCGCCGTCTGCGAAACCAGCGCATGAATCCCCCAACGGTCAAGCTCAGGCGTCTCTTCGCCAATGCGCCGTGCCAGAGCCGGCAGCGACTGACATACCTGAAATGCGGGATAAAACCGCAGCGTCAACCCCGCAGCCAGCGATGGTCCAAGTTGCCATCCATTAGGCTGCGGCACGGTGCGCATCATCTGCAGCTTGCAGCGCGTCAACCCGCTCGCGGCAAACTCCTGCGGATACAGACTCTGAAAATCATCGCCGCTGCACACTACCGCTGCGTCAGCATGCCAGATGCCACGGCTCGTGTGAATCTCCGGCAGCGTAATCTCGCGCACGAGCGTGCCGAAGACGAACCGCACCCCGTAGCGCTCCTCAAGAAATAGTGGCAGTGAAGCAATGATTTGCCGCGGATCGACAGTGAACTCAGTATCACTCCAAAGTCCACCGAGCAGCCCCTCGGACCGCACAGCTCCTGATCGCTCCAACACTCCTGCGGCGTCAAGCCACGCACAGCGATAGCCAAGCCCCGGCGCAACCGCGGCAAATTCTTGCGCTACGTGCGCCTCATCGCTTCGATACGTCAGGTGCAGCGAACCCGTCTCGCGAAACGGCAGTCCAGCTTCGCGCAAAATCTCCATCCAAAGCTCGCGGCTGTGCAGGGCCAGCGAAAGCATCTCTCCTGCAGGCTGCCCAATCGGCCAGATCATGCCAAAGTTGCGAATCGATGCCCCAGTCACGCGGGGGCTCTTTTCAAGCACCACGACGCGCTTGCCAGCCTTCGCGGCCAGATACGCATGCGCCAGGCCCAGTATTCCTGCTCCTACAACGGCTATCTCTGCGCGCTGTTCAGTCAATGTCTCCTCGTATGCGTAGAAATCGATGGTTTCAGGCAAGCTCTGCGCCACGATTGATCTTACGCAAACTGCAGTGTAACGTCCCTATCCAGAACAGCGGTGGAAACGATACCATTGTTGCGAACCGCCGCAGGCCACTTCCGCTCCGCCTTCTGTTCTGCCTCGCGCAACGGCTACAAACTCAGTCAGGAGCAGCATATGTCCGTCCGATCTCCCTTCCTGCAACTCTCTTCCACGAGCCGGATAGGCGTCGTTTCACTGGTCTTGGTCTCTCTCGCCATCAATGGAACAACTGCCAGCGCCTTCGCCGGTAAAACCGCCAGCGAAGCAACCCTCGCGCGCAAGGTCAATTCCTTCATCGGAACAGGAAAAGGACCGGGAGACACCGAAAATCTCTACCCAGGTCCGGTCGCGCCTTTCGGGATGGTGCAGCTCAGCCCTGACACGGAAGATCACGGCCTCGGCTACCACTATGACCAGATGACGATCAAGGGCTTCAGCATGACCCACATGAGCGGCGTGGGATGTCCCAATGAAGGCGAAGTCTTCATGATGCCGACCACCGGCGCAGTCGCCACGCAGGAGTCCGAGTTCCAGTCGCCCTATTCGCACAATCAGGAGTCAGCCTCGCCCGGCTACTTTCAGGTCCGTCTCGACCGTTCAGGCGTCAACGCTGAGCTAACAGCGACAGAACGCACCGGCATGGTGCGCTTCACTTATCCCGCCGGTCAGCCTGCTAACTTCCTGCTTCCCATCAGCCACACGCTCAATCACACCACGGCCGCCGAGGCGCGCATCGTGGGCGGTCGCGACATCGAAGGCTACGTTGAAAACGAAGCATTCTGCGACGTCAAGCAGACCTACAAAACTTACTTCATCATTCACTTCGACCGAGCCTTCAGCCAGTTCGGTACCTGGAACGGCACTCTTAAGGGAGGAGCAGCCGCACCAGCCGCAGGCACCCGCTCTATCACGCAGACAAATCAAGATCAGTGGGTCGGCGCCTATGCAACATGGCCCTCCTCTGCGCAACCGCAAATCGTAACCGCGCAAATCGGTATCTCTTACGTCGATCTCGCAGGCGCAAAGAACAACCTCAAAACCGAAGCCACCGGCAAGACCTTCGATCAGATTCACCACAGCACCGAGGCCGCATGGAACGAGGCCCTGAGCGTCATTGACGTTTCCGGCGGAACAGAAACCGATGAGCGCGTCTTCTACACCGCTCTCTATCACAGCCTGCTCATGCCAAATATCCTGAGCGATGTTGATGGCCGTTACATTGGCTTCGACCACGCCATCCACCAGGTCAAACCGGGCCACCTGCTCTACGGCAATTTCTCGGGCTGGGATATCTATCGAAGCCAGATGCCTCTCGTTGCCCTGCTTGAGCCAAAGCGTACCGAAGACATGGCTGAATCCGTAGCCCTCATGTACCGGCAGGGCGGCTGGATCGATCGCTGGCCTCAGATCAATGCCTACACCAACGTCATGGCCGGCAGCCCGCTCTCCGTCATCGTCAGCACCGCATATCTCGACGGCTTGCATGACTTCGATATCAATACCGCGTGGGAAGGCATGTGGAAGGACGCTACCGAAGCCGCGCCCGCAGGCAAGTTCTATCAGGGCCAGCTCGGAATGGACTGGATCAACAACGTCCACTATGTTCCCAACGATAAAGTCGACTACGGCTCAGTCTCTCAGTTACAAGAGGACACAATCGCCTATGCCTCGCTCTACAGGCTCGCGAAAGCGCTCGGCAAGACGGATGACGCGAAAAAACTCTACGAACGCGCCCTCTTTCACCGCAACCTATTCGACACAGAAGACCGCTACTTCCGCCCGCGCAATGCCGACGGAAAGTGGGTTGAGCCATTCGATCCCGCGCAGGACGGTCACGGCTTTATCGAAGGCTCCGGCTGGCATTATCAGTGGTTCGCTCCGGCTGATCTGAAATGGCTGGTGAACGCCGTCGGCGAGGATCTCTTCAACAAGCGCCTCACCGAATTCTTCAATTACAAAACCCCCGGCTGGTACGGCCAATACTACAACCCCTACAACGAAACGGATCTCGAAGCACCCTTCGAATTTAACTTCTCAGGCAAGCCGTGGGAGACGCAGCGTGTCGTGCGCCGTGTACTCAGGGAAGACTATCCCGATACCCCAGACGGCATCCCCGGCAACGATGACTGCGGCGAAATGTCCTCCTGGGCAGCCATGAGCATGATGGGTTTCTACTCGGTCGATCCCGCGAGTCTCGCCTACGAGCTGACCAGCCCCGTCTTCACTAAGGTCGTCATCCACCTGCAGGCGCCTTATAAGGGCAAGACCTTCACCATCGAGGCCACTCCTAACCCTGAAAGCACACCCTACATCCAGAGTGTGAAACTCAACGGAGCAAACAACACGCACAACTGGATCGACTTCCATAGCATCAGCAACGGCGGATCCATCAGCTTCGTCCTCGGCGCATCTCCCAACGAGTCCTGGGGATCAGCCGCAAACGACGCACCGCCTTCCCTGGGCGACGAGCAGCCATAGACTCAGATCAGCCACAACAAGAAAGGCCCGTACGCGAATCAGCGTATCCGGGCCTTTCTTGTTGTGCGTAAACCTGGTGGGCCCACCAGGACTTGAACCTGGAACCAACGGATTATGAGTCCGCTGCTCTAACCGATTGAGCTATAGGCCCGTTTCTCTCTCCAGTGTATCGAAGTTCGCGACCCAGCACCCATTCCCAACCTAAGCTCTCAACGCCGTGCCCCAGCTGGCATCGGATTCTCCACAAATTTTGGCGTGCGCGCATCGTCCGCAAACCGCCACGCACTTAAATACGCAAGCTGCAGAATTCGGTTCATCTTCGCATAGTCGATCTTCTCCACCGTATCGGTAATGTGGTGATAATCGGGGTGAAACCCGGTAAACCACCAGAACGCCGGAACATTGTGCAATACAAACGGAAACTGATCCGAGCGAAAGAAAACATTGAGCGCATTCTCGTGATCGAAGCGGTCATCAAGCGTCAGGCCAATGTGTTCATTCTCCTGCTTCACGACGCGGTCGTAGTCCGGCGAGTAAAGCGCCCCAATGAGGTTCAGCCGATTGGTGGTGTCTGCTGGAATTTCGATAGCCCCATCGGTCTGCGGACTTGGTTTCTCATCGCGGCCAATCATGTCAAAGTTAATCTGCGCACGCGTAGTCGTCAGCGGACGCAACGGATGCGCTGACATCCAGTAGGCGCCAAGTAAGCCACGTTCTTCTGAGGCAAACACGACAAACAGAATCGACCGCTTCGGCCGCAAACCATTTGCGGCAAAGGCCCTTGCCAGATTCACCACACCTACCGTCCCCGACCCGTTATCGTCCGCACCGTGAAATATGTACATGCATCCTGGGCCAGCAGGCGTAGCGTTGCCGTGTTCGTCCACTCCGCCCTCGCCTTCAGGGCACGGCGTCTCTCCATTGTGATCGTGATGCGCCGTGATCAAAATCGTCTCCGCCTTCAGCGTCGGATCGCTGCCCTCTAATATGCCGGCTACGTTGCTCGTCATGCCTCGCCGCGAAATGGTATTGCGCAGATGAATCGACATCTTCGTCTCCGGCAGGTCCATGCTCTGCGGCTTCAAATTTTTGTCAATCGCCGCCTGCAATGCACTTCCCGTTTTTCCCGATGTCGAGAAAAGTTGCACAGCAACCTCATCGCGAATCACAATGGCTGGAATGTACAGTTCATCGTCCGCAATTGCCTGACTCGGTATAGGCGGGGACTGATTGGACCTGCCCCCAATGCGTGCCGCACGCTCCGCGTTGGTGGGGTGCTTGCGGTTTGGCTCGGCAACCACCATCAGAGCAACCGCCCCATGAGCCTGCGCATTCAGCAGCTTCACGCGCGTTGTGGCATAACGTGTATTGCCAGTGCCGTTAAAAATCGAGTGTGGATCGTCTTCCTGCGGCTCATGATCGAAAACGAAGACAATCTTCCCCTTCGCATCGATGCCCTTATAGTCGTCATATCCCAGCTCGGGCGCAGTAATGCCATACCCGGCGAACACCACCGGCGCATCCTTGATATCCACCTGTTGTTTGTAGGCGCCAATAGCGTTCGGAGCCTTCCATTCAATCGGCATCCATGTACCGGCAGGATACTTCCGCGAAATCTCAATGCTCGATTCGTCTCTGTCAGGCCGATATTCAATCAGCTCAAAGCTCTGCAGATAGCTCGACTTGCCGTCCGGGCCTGTCGCCGCGGGATTCAAGCCTGCCCTCGCAAATTGATCCGCAATCCACTGGATCGCGGCATCATCGCCAGCCTGCAGGCTCATGCGGCCCGCCAGCTTGTCAGAGGCGATATACCTCAGATCAGCACGCAACGAGGCTTCGTTCAGGCCCGCAAATCCCTTGCTCTCATTGAGAGGGACCGGCGTTTTCTGCGCGAATAGTGTGGGCAGAACGGCAACAGCGGCGACAAGTGCAGCACAACGGTGGAGACGCATGGTCGCTATCCTATAGCGTTTCCAAGGTAGCTGCACTCCACAAGCGCCCGGACGAAGCCTCGCGGCTATCCTAGCGCGAGCATCTCCGCCGTCAAGATGCCCGCAACTCTCATGACGCAGGTTACTTGAACAGCTACTCGATCTCCCGCACCCAGATATTCCGGAAGCTCAGCGGCTCGCTCTTGTCCCCGTGCGCCTGCAGCTTGATCGGAGCGCCGTCAAATGCCTTATAGAACGGCTTACCGATATACCGCGTCTCCCCTTTCAGCTCAAAGTGGTTCTCAACCAGCACGCCGTTCAGAAAGACCGTGGCGAAGGCCGGTGACTTCAGTGAACCATCCTCGTTAAAACGAGGTGCGGTCCAAACCACATCATACGTCTCCCACTCGCCGGGCTTGCGCGCCGGGTTCGCCAGCGGAATCGCCTGCTTATACAGGCTGCCGACCATGCCGTTCACATACGTGGGATTGTTATATCCATCCAGTACCTGCAGCTCATAACCATCGTCGCCCGGTCCCGTCGAGGCAAGAAAGACGCCACTGTTGCCACGTCCCTGGCCCGTTCCCGCAATGTCCGCCGGAATACGAAACTCAAGATGAAGCTGATAGTCCTTGAACTTGCGCTTGGTTTCAATATTGCCGACGCCATGATCTTTATTCACAGTCAGAATGCCGTCGTGAACAACCCACTTCGCCGGTGTCTGATCCTGCGCCGAAACCCACTCGTCTTCATTCTTACCGTCGAAGAGAACGATGGCGTCAGATGGTGCGGAGCTGCACGTTGCGCCCGGCGTAACAACCTTGGGAACAGGCTGCCAGATCTCGGTGTCTTCCGGTTTCATCTTTTCTGTTTGTTGAGCGATCGCTGTTTGAACCAGCAACGGAGCAGCCACGGCGAGCAGGGCGGCCAAGGCAATGGGACGGGAAGAATTGAATCGCATCGTAAGTTATCTCGATACATCCGGCGCAATCCGTAAAGCTGAGGAGCGGACAGCAACCGGCAGCGGAGATGGAGTCGGCCTCGATTTACGTGAATGCAATCTTTACTTCGAAATCGACACGCAACATTTCGTTACGCTTGAGCCGTGCCGCCGTACCGTGGCCGAAGTATATCCGATTGGGACCGTTTCCATCCTCCGCAATTCCACCACAATCTCTCATCTGCAACTTTTCTCCAGGACACACGTCCGTTGCCATAGCGAGCCTCGGGGAATAGGATTGGTATCGGTTCCATCGCCCGGAAATCGCGCCTACACCCACTTCCTGTCAAACATGAGGTCTCCCGTGCATCGAATTCTTCGCGCAGCTCTCGCTCCCGCCCTGGCTCTTTCGCTCACTCCACTCTTCGCTTCCGCCGGCGCTCCCGTAGCCGCCAACACTCCCGTGCGAGTAGCCATCATCGGGCTGGTGCATGACCATGCCCTGGGGCTGCTGCACGCGCTGCCCACCAACAGCAGTGTTCAACTCGTCGGCATCGCAGAGCCCGATACCAAGCTGGCCGAGCAGTACGAGCACCGCTTCCATCTCGACCACGCCCTCTTCTACACCGATATGAACACGATGATGGACAAGCTCCATCCCGACGCCGTTCTCGTCTACACCGACATTCTTGACCACCGCAAAGTCATCGAGGCCGCCGCCCAGCGCGGCATTCCCTCCATGGTCGAGAAGCCGCTCGCCACCACCGTCGAAGACGCCCTCGCCATCCGCAAAACCGCTCTTGAACACCACGTCCAGGTTCTCGTCAACTATGAAACCACCTGGTACTCCAGCAATGCCGAAGCCATCCGCGAAGCCAACGATGGCAAGCTCGGCACCATTCGTCGCGTCGTCGTCCACGACGGCCACGAGGGGCCAAAGGAGATCGGCGTCAGCCCCACATTTTTTGGCTGGCTCACCGACCCGGTCAAGAACGGCGCAGGCGCCATGTTCGACTTCGGCTGCTACGGCGCGGACCTGATGACGGTGCTTATGCACGACGAAACACCAGTCAGTGTCACCGCAGTCGCTCTCCAGGACAAGCCCAACATTTACCCCAAAGTCGAGGACGACGCCACCATCATCGTCCGCTACAAGGGCGCAGAGGCCGTGCTGCAGCCCTCATGGGCATGGAGCTTCGCCCGCAAAGATATGGAAGTCTACGGCGACAAGGGCTACGTCGTAACCGAAGCCAGTGATCACATGCGCGCTCGCTACGTCCCCGAAAAGGCCGAATCGCAGGTCAATGTTCCCGCCCTAGAAAACGGCCAGCAGGATTCGCTCGACTACCTCGCTGGCGTCCTTCACGGTCAGATCCAGCCCGACCACGACCTGACCTCGCTGCCAACGAACATGATCGTGGTTCAGATTCTCGCAGCAGCCCGCGAATCCGCCAAAACCGGCCGCACCGTCATGCTCAAGCCACTGGCCGAGTAGTCATTAATTCTGTAAGGTTGTCATCCTGAGCGTAGCGAAGGATCTGCTTCTTTCGGGAATTCGGGTGCCCCATCCTTGACGCGTTCGTTGCGGAAAGGGTGGGAATCACCACCGCCTGAAGCCGCGGCCACACCAAGCCCTGTTAACTACTCATCCCGCAGCACGCACATAGGATCCACCGTAGCCGCCCGCCACGCAGGCTGCAGCGTGGCCAGCAGCGCCACCAGCAGCACCCCCGCTACAGCAATACCATACGCCACCGGATCGAACCCTGCCACCTTGCCCAGCAGCGTTCCCATCACCCGCATCAGCGCCACGCTCAAAGCCGCTCCGCACACCACCCCTATGGCAGAAATCATCAGTGCACTGCCCACCACCGACCCCAGCACCTGCCCGCGCTGCGCGCCTAAAGCAAATCGCAGAGCAAACTCAAACCGCTTCTGCGCCACGGTATAGGCTGTTACGCCAAACATTCCAACCACTGCCAGCAGAATGCTCACCCCCGCAAAGCTGCCAAACAGCAGCGTGCGAAAGTGCTGCGCCCGCTCGCTCTCACCCACATCCTCACGCATGGTGGTGGTCTTCACCGCGACCTGTGGATACTGCCGCTTCAGCAACTGTGTCAGCGTCAGAATCATCGCGCCCGTATCGGCATGCGTCCTTACTACCACCTGCATCTCCGACGCAGAAAAAGGATGCTGCGTCACCGGCACATAGATAGTCGGCGCGGGCAGACTGCCCGGCGAATCCTGCCGCACATCGCCCACCACGCCCACAATCGTCATCCAGTCTCCGCTCGAGTCCCAGCCACACATGATCTGCTTGCCGATCGGATCAACCCCCGCAAAACTCTGTTGCACCATCGATTCGCTGATCAACAGCACCTTTTCCGACCCTTGCCCATCCGCATCGGTGAAGTTTCGACCTTTAAGCAATGGAATCCCCATCGTCGCCAGATAACCCGGCGTCATCGACGTGATGTTGGCATCCGGAAGCTTCGCGCCCGGCTCGAATTTGCTGACCCCGTGCACCGCATAGGACACATCGGAGCCCGCGGGCCGCATCGGTGCACTATAGATCGCATCGGCGCCAGCCACTCCCGGTATCGCGCGAATGCTTTCCAATAGCGAATGAAGCGCCTGCACATCCATCGTCACTGCCTGTGCAATCGCCGCCTGTTGTTCCTTTGTGGGCTGTGAATTCGGTATTTGAGCCATCAGCAATGGCAGCACATGACTCGTCATATGCGTGTCCAGCACCACCAGCTTCTCTGGCGAGAAGCCAAGATCCTGCTGTGCTTGCGCAATTAACTGCCGCACCAGCAGAATCGCCGCCACGCTCAGCATCAGCGTCAACGCTACCTCGCCCACAACCAGAGTCTGCCGCAATTTCCCTGATCCGCGGCTTTCCATTCCGCGCGCCGCATCCTGTTTTATCGCCGAGGCAGGATCAACCTGCCAGCTTCGCCACAGTGGCAGCAGCGCCGTAGCCGCCATCGTCACCAAGCTGATCAGGAATGAAAACAGAATCACGTCCAGATTCAAATGCACATCCCCAAGTCGCGGAATCTCCGGCGGAGCCATCCTGATCAGCAGCTTCAGTGCCGGCATTGCCACCAATATGCCGGCCACGCATCCAGAAACAGCCAGCACCAGCACCTCAAGCGCAGCGCGGCGCGCCAGCACCCATCGCGAAGCTCCCAACGCTGTCCGGATCGTAATCTCGCGCTTCAATTGCGTTCCACGTACAAGCTGCAAATGAGTAATATTGGCGCACACAATCAGCAGCAGCACGCCCACCGAGCCCATCAGCAGCCGCAGCACCGGCTTGATCTTGCCCACAATCTGCTCTTGCAGCGGCACTGCTTCCAACGCTTTTCGTTTGTCTTCTGGATAGGCCCTGGCCAGTTGCTTCGACAGTGTGTCCATCTCTGCATTCAACTGCTCGGCGCTGACTCCGGGTTTAACTTTCCCGATAGCGCGCTGATTATATGCAGACCGCGCGGCAATTTCCGGCACGGACGGTGCCTCCAGCCAGACCTGCGCCTTGTCCGGAAAACCAAATCCATCCGGCAGCACTCCGACAATCGTCCGCAGCTTGCCGTTGTTTGTCAGCGTCTGACCCAGTGCCTGTGCTGCGCCGCCAAAGTTTTCACGCGCAAAGGCATTCGAAACCATCGCCTCCGTTGGATCCTTGACGTTCTCCTTGCCATGAGCCGTTACCTGCCCCGTCGTCGCGAGAAAGATCCGCCCGGCCACCGGCTCCACGCCCATTACCTGGCCAAACTCCGGGCTCACATTGGCGATACGCAGATAGAGCGTCCGTCCTCTGACTTCAAGGCCGTCATCAAACGCTCCCTGGTAATACGCCGAATATTCCAGCGACTGCATGTGTTGCGACAAATCCGCATAATCGCCACCACCCAGCCGCGGAATCGCGCGATGCTCATCCAGAAACCGCGTGTTCAGTCCATAAATCCGGTCGGCATCGTGATAGCCAAGAGGCCGCAGCAGCACGCAATCCACCATCGTAAAGATCGCCGCATTCAGGCCAATGCCCGCAGCCAGCGTCAGAATCACCGCGATCGTAAACGCAGGCGACCGCCGCAACTGTCTCCACGCCAAACGCAAATCCTGCCAAACTGCGTACATGCCAAGCCTCCTCATTTGGATTCAACGGAAAGGGAACGGAAAGCAAACCGAGAAATCAAGTAAAGTACTAGCTGCAACCCAAACGCCATTCGGCGCACACTGCTTTCCTTGCACTTCCGGTACGTAAGCGGCATCTTCTATGTTCAAAAACAAAACGAGGCGTCCGCTTCCGGACACCTCGTTAGACCGCTGAAATCTCTGCTTTGAAAGGGCACGAGTTTACTCGTGCCCTAAAAGCCACAAATAAACGCGGCTTCAGCCGCTGAGGGATGTATTACCGATTGCCCTAGGTCTCGCTTTTGAGACCTGAGACAACGCGGAAATCTGACGGTCGCAGCATTACCCCTTCTCCACAATCTTCATCGCCACCGGATCCCAGTGCACGACTGCATCGCGTTCGTAGCTGAGATTCGAGAGCAGCGCCGCACCCGCCGCACGGAAGCCAAAAACCGCATCCTCCACTACTGGCTTGCGCGTCCGCACTGCTTCAAAGAAGTTCGCGAAGTGATCATAGCTATCCGAATAACCCGGCGGCACATCATACATCTCTTCGTTCTGGTAGCTCTGGCCCGTATGCTGCGGCGGATACTTCTTGTCATACTGCGCAAGCAGCCGCGCCTGCATCGCTTCCGTGAACGTATTCACCGTGTATCCCGGTCCCTTTTCACGCGGCGAACGATGCACCGACACACCCTTCCAACTGATCTCCATCGTGCCTTCCGAACCGGCAAACAGGAAGCCTTCACTTTCCTCGCCTCCGTCCACAAAGTTCACGCGCAGATTCAGGTTGAAGCCTTCGGGATAATCGAAGATACCCAGCATCACATCCGGTACATCGCGCCCATCTTTCCAGTAGCGCAGCGCACCGCTTGCCACGGCCCGCGTCGGTCCCTTCGAGCTGGTGATGAAATGCGTGCCGCTGAAGAGATGCACGAACAGATCGCCCGCAACGCCCGAGCCATAAGCCTTCCATTTACGCCACTGGAAAAAGTGTTCCGCATTCCACGGAATCTTCGGCGCCGTACCCAGAAAGCGCGGCCAGTCGCAGGTCTCCGGCGAAGCATCCAGCGGAACCGTGTAGTTCCACGCGCCAATCGATGAGTTACGATCCCAGTACGCCGTAATCATGTTCAACTGGCCGATCGCTCCCGACTCCAGCAGTTCCTTCGCCTTGATGTATATCTTTGAGCTCACGCGCTGGCTGCCGATCTGAATGATCTGCCCCGTCGACTTCGCTGTTTCGATAAACTCCGGGCCATCCGAGTACAGATGGATCATCGGCTTCTCGCAATACACATCCTTGCCCGCCTTCATTGCGTCCACGGCAATCTGCTTATGCCAGTGGTCAGGCGTTGCAATCAGTACTGCGTCCACATCCTTCCGCTGCAGAATCTCCTCATAACGTTTTGTGGTGAAGATGTCTTCGCCCCACAGCTCCTTACTGTGTTCCAGACGCCCTTCATAGCAGTCGGAAACAGCTACCAGTTTTACGCCGGGTACTTCCAGCGCTGTCTTTGTATCGCCCTGTCCCTGGCCACCTGCGCCGATCAGAGCGAGTTGAATGTGATCGTTGGCTGAGATCGTGCGTGCGCCTTCCATGGGCGCTGAAGCCAAGGCATGCAATTTGGTTCCGGCAATAGAGCCTGCCGCAATACTGGCAGTCTTCAAAAACTTCCTTCGATTGATTTCAAACATCTCCTCTGCAACCCCTCCGTTGTTTTTTTCTACTGTTGTGTCTGCCTTCCAATAATTCAATAACGCAAATTGTTTGTGTCTTAAGCTTTGTTGTTTTTGCTTTTGTTCTTGTCTCTCTTGCCTGTCATCCCCGAAGGGGATCTGCTTTTCCCTGACGAAGCATCACACTCGCCTCTGCCTAACTCCACTTCTGCAGATACGCGTAATCCACCTTCGCCGACGCCATCTGCGACACAGCAAAAGGAGCTTCCTGTTCCACAAAAATATGCTTGATCCCCACACTTTTCGCCGCGGCAAAAATCGGCCCATAGTCGATAAACCCAGTCCCGAGATCCGTCCCCAGTGGGCGCCCCTTGCCCATCAGGTCTGTCGTCGGCGCTGCAACCGGCTTGAAGTCCTTGATATGCAGCATGCGGAACCGTCCCGGATATTTCGCAAAATACTCTGGCGGATTGCCTCCGGCTACCACCATCCAGCCGCAGTCCACCTCAAACTTCACTAGCTCCGGATCGGTCTCTTTCAGCAGAACGTCATATCCGGGGCCGCCATCCGGCATCTTCACAAACTCGAAATTGTGGTTGTGATAGGTGTACTGTAGCCCCGCCGCCTTCGCCGCCTTGCCCACTACATTCATGCGCTCGGCAGTGCGTTTGAAATCATCCAGTCCCATGGGCGCCATCTTCGGAGCCGGAATCTTACCGCCACTATCCATGGCAGCCTTCACCGCTTTCATAAACTCGGGACTGAATGATCGCAACACCGAGCTCACCGCATAGTGCGCGCCCAACGCATGTGCCTGATCGAACTGCTTGCCAAGGTCGCCCTCGGCGAGCTGCAAATGAGCGCTCGGGCACTTCAAGCCCGCATCATCAATCAGCTTGCGAAAAGCTTCAGTCGTCATTCCAGCCTGCGAACCCGCCGACTCCACTTCGCGATACCCAATGCTGTAAAGCTCCTTCAGCGTCCCCGCCGGATCGTCATGCAGCGGCTTGCTCACCGCGTAAAGCTGAATGCCGATCGGCAGCCCCAGCGGATTCGCCCATGAAGCTCGCGGCAAAGCCGATAACGCCACCGCGCCCGCACCGGCATATGCCGTGCGCGACAAGAAATCACGTCGTGAAATCGCGTTCATCAAGGTGCCCTCCCTGGCCGAATATTTGTGTCGTGCAAAAAACAAAGGCAGCACATCACGCTGCCTCAAACTTGCTCTTACGGAGTCTGCGGCTCAAGCGCTGGATCGATCACCACGCGCCCCTTCGCTCTATCCGAGAACGTCACCAGGAACAGCAGCAGAATCGCGCCAGCCCCCGCCGCAGGCACCAGCCAGATCGCCGGCCAGTTATGCTGTGTCGCGCTCGTCGAGTAGCGCTGTACCACCGCCCCCGAAATCCACGAGCCGACAAACATGCCCACGCCATACGTCAGGAAGGTGATCAATCCCTGCGCCGCGGCTCGCAGCTCCTTTTTCGCCTTGCGGTCGATATAGATCTGCCCCGTCACAAAGAAGAAGTCGTAGCAGATGCCATGTAGCACGATGCCCACCCACAGCATCCACATGCCCGCATGCGCATTGCCGTAAGCGAAGCACAGATACCGCAGCACCCAAGCCGACATGCCGGCCACCAGCATGTATTTCACACCCAGCCTCCGGAAGAACCACGGAATCAGCAGCATGCAGATCAGTTCCGACATTTGCCCGCCCGACATCTTGCCCGCGGCATTCGTCACGCCGATCTCGTTCAGAAACGGATTCGTAAACGCGTAATAAAACTGCAGCGGAATGCAGATCAGGAACGAAGCAATCGCAAAGATAGCCATCGATCGCTCTGCCAGCAGCTTGAACGCATCCACAGGGAAGACCGACGCCAGCGTTAGTTCATCCGCCGTCTTCAGCGGAGGCGTATCTGGCAGCGTCAGGCAATAAATGCCCATCAGAACCGAGCATCCGGCCGCAATCTGCATCGGCACCGCGGTCGCCTCAATGCGCAGCGACCCAATCGTCAGCCCGGCCACAATCCATCCCGCCGTGCCCATCACGCGAATCGGCCCAAACTCAGTCTGCGGATCGCTCATCTGCCGGAACGCCAGCGAATTCGTCAGCGCCATCGTCGGCATGTAGCACAGGCAATAAATCAGCACCAGGCTGTAAAGACCGGTGAATTGCACCTGCCGCGCCGCCAGGAAAAGCACGATGCCGCCAAATCCATGCAGCACAGCGAGTAAGCGTTGTGTAGCAAAGAACCTGTCCGCCACCAGCCCGACAAAGAATGGCGAAACCATCGCGCCAATCGCCGTAGCGCCTGCCGCCACGCCAGCCTCTGTGCCTGAGAAGTTCAGCGTTTGCGAGAGCCAGGTCGTAAACGTCACATACCAGGCGCCCCAAATGAAGTACTCCATAAACATCATGAGGCCCAGGCGGCCTCGCATCGTCCAATTCATGCGTCCCCGGCCGCGGCTGCCCGCCACTCATGCTGTACTGCGAGCTTTCTAGTCGGCTGCAAGCCAAGATAAATCATGGGCCATACTTCCGGTAAATGAATCCTCTATTGGGTAGTGGGTCGGTTTGAAATTTCCCTCGGGAACAATGCTGAAACGACTAAAAGAACCACTACTGCGAAGAAGCATTTATCCAGTCCCATGTCTGTGTCCCAAAGAGCCGCGATATTCTCCCCATAAAAATGAAGCTCAACATATAAATGCGTGATAAGAAGCAATGCTGCTGCGATTGCAGTAGCGCGAAAAGACAATTTAACCAGTAGCAGAGATGGAGCCAGAAGTGTCCATGCGAAGGTGTGCGGCCAGCATTGGATTGCGGAGGGTCCGGAGCATAGTCCCATAAAGGCCGTACCCCAAAAGGACACATACAAACTGAAAGAGACTGCGATAGCAAACACTGTCCAGCGAGCGCGGTCTCTAAGGTTCATGCCAGCCATGCTACCGCAGAAGTTCGTCTACTGACGCCGGGTGCCTCATGTCTATCCGCGTCTTGTGTGGAGAGATGTTGGTCCAAATTCGTGCGAAAGCACGAATCACCGTTGCTTTTTGTCTGCACCCCACCGAAACCGGTGCTTCCCGACGAACATCCACGCTCTACACTCTTCCTTGAATCCCCGGTTGCCATCCTCACGCGGGGCTGCAATCATGACAGCGTTCATTCTTCAGGGGGCAACTTGGCGCGTAAACCACTCCTAGCTCTCGCAGCAGCCGCTGCGTTCTTCGCTATAACGTCATATGCACAAAAACCCGCATGGCAGCCCGCCCCCGGCCATAAAGAGGTCCGCCTTTGGCCCGGCGCCGCGCCAGATGGCCCCGTAACCTCCGGCTCTGAAGTCGACACCACCGGCCCCGGCAACAACAACCTCATCGCCGGTAAGCCCCTGATCCGCCTCGGCAACGTTAACGATCCCACCATGACGCTCTACGCGCCCAAAGGCAAAAACACAGGCGCAGCCGTCGTCGTCTTCCCCGGCGGCGGCTACCGCATCCTCGCCATCGATCTCGAAGGCACAGAAGTCTGCGCGTGGCTCAACGCCGAGGGCGTCAGCTGCATTCTCGTCAAATACCGCGTCCCCGGTACAGATCAAAAGTTCGCCGCCACCGGCCCCTATCCCAAATCCAAGGCCGCGCTCGAAGATGCCCAGCGCGCCGTCGGTCTAGTCCGTAGTCACGCTGCAGAGTGGCACATCGATCCCAACCGCATCGGCGTCCTCGGCTTCTCCGCTGGTGGTCATCTCTCCGTAGCCCTAAGCACCCACTACGACAAGCGCCTATACACCCCCATCGACGCAGCCGACCAGCTCTCCTGCAAGCCCAACTTCGCAGTCGTCATCTACCCCGGCTATCTGGCCGACACAGAACACAGCATGCTTGACGAACTCGACATCCATCCCGACGCCAACAACCCGCCCACCATCCTCGTCCAGGCCGAAAACGATCCGGTCCACGTCGAGAACGTCACCACCTATTTCCTCGCGCTAAAACAGGCAAAAGTCCCCGCCGAGCTGCACATCTACACCGAAGGCGGCCACGGCTACGGCCTGCGCCCCCAAGCCAACTGGCCCGTCACCGCATGGCCGCATCTGGTAGACAAATGGCTGCACACAATTCATATGCTGGGGGCAGTTCAGCCTTAGCTAACATCTCAACGCTGAGTTAGTTACCGTAGAGGGCTTTTTCGAGGGAGCAAGTCTTCAACTATTCTGAATGAGTGAATGTCTTGTTTGTTTGCAGTCGGAATAGACTCCGTAGCCCTACCGCTGAAACTGTATTTTCCGGCTATCCCAGGATAGCTACGGCATCTGCTGGAACCGCTGCGGATGCCGAAAATGTGGTCTCAGCCGATTTGGTCGAGTGGGCGGACATGATTTTCGCGATGGAAACAGCGCACAAGAACAAGCTGAAACAGCGATTTCCTCACCTGCTCAAAGACCGGAGAGTGATTGTACTTGGCATACCTGATCGCTACACATACATGGACGACGAACTGGTAGCCACGCTTAAAGAAAAAGTAGCTTCTTACCTGAGTTAGCGCGTATGGCCACTCACGATTCCGATATGACAATGAACGGGCAATCAAGGCTTGATCCGTTTAAACACCCACTGATCGTTTGTTGTCATTCCGCCCGCAGAGAAACCGCTGAGCGAGCTCGCCTCCGACACCGGCAGCGTCAGTCCCAGCGGGCTTTTATTCGTATTCAGCGTCATGCGCATGCCATCGGAGTAAGGCGTCACACTAACCAGCTCCCATCCCTGCGCTCCAAGCTCCGCAAGCTTCGTTCGCAGCGCACCCCACCCATCCTCTCCCGGAGCAGGCAGCGCCCTGCCGTCTTCGTACCACTTATCCACGCCGGTCACGTAATTGTCTTTCCATCGAAACGACCGCTCGATCACCTTGTACTCCCACACCTGTTTTGCCGCCGTCCCATCCGCAGCCAGCACCACCGGTTGTCGTCTCCAGCCCTCGCCCACGAGCGCCACAAGCGATAAGGCAATCACCGCCAGAAGAAACTTGGTAAATCTGTCGCTTTGCATGCAAGCACTATAGACCAGCTTCTCTAAAACAATGCGTATTTACTGACTTCGTTGCAAAAGCCAAAAGGCGCCTGCAATTCCATGCAAGCGCCCTCGGTTCCTTCGAGTATTTCGCGTGATCTATCCCGCCGTCTGGATCTCCAGATCATCCGCCAGCTTAAACCGCACAATCGACTCCGAAGGGATCACCAGATCACGGTTACCCGTCAGGCCCGCGCCCGCTGTTCCCGCGCCCGCGCCAGCCAGTCCGCCAATCAGAGCCCCACTGCCGCCACCGGCAACGCCGCCCAGCAGCAACCCAAGGCCGGTTCCGCCTCCGATGAAAGCGCCCGTGCGCTTGCCCTTGCCCTTCTTCGAACGCTGCACGCTCTTCGTATCCAGCGGATATTCTTTGCCGTTCAGCGTCAACGATGTCAGCCGCAAATCCAGATGAGCCGCACCCTTGAAATGTCCGGCAGCCTTCGCAAACACCACCTTGCCCGTCACCGGCGCACCCTTCGGAATCACCGCATTGCCCGCGCTATCCATCACCGGGTCCACCACCTCACCCGTAAACCGCTCGCCCGCATGGCTCCTTCTTGCACTGAGCCGCTCATTGATGCGGATAGTCAGCGGCGTTCCGGCGGCAACCTCAATCGTTGGAGGCGGAGCAGGTGCAGGAGCAGGCTGTGGTGTAGCGGAACCTGCCGTCTGGCCGCCCGATGCGCTCGCATCGCTACCCGTTGCGCCGCTGCTCGTAGCGGCGCTGCTCGCAGCCGTACCCGCAGCAGGTTTCGGAGTGACCGTCGTTGTTACCGCGCCTTCCTTCTGTCCCGGCGCAGGCGGCTGCACTGTCGTCGTTACCGTATTACCATTGCTGTCCGTCGTTGTAATCGTCTGCGGCTGGCCCGTCTTCGCGGCCTGTGCCTGCGCCTGATCAATTGCCTGCTGTTGTTTCGACTTGCAGCCAGCCGCTCCCAGTGCGATCACGGCTGCTGCTACAAACAGAGAGATTTGTGCTCGGGGGGAAATCTTCATTTCTATATCCTCGTTCTGCGGCCCTCATGATTTCGTATCGCATTGAAGCCGCTGGAATATCAACATTCTTTCGCGTCAAACCAATAGCCGCCTGTACACAATTGCACCTCAGTCGTCACGCTTCACTCAGGCTTGCGTTGTACGTATTCAGCTACATACAGCTAATCTCACCTCTCTCCGATGCTCCAGCACAATAAAGTGAAGCGCAATTTTCCACGGGATAGCAATCACAGGCGTTACTGCCGTCACAATTCAGCGTAGTTAGGCGCCTTACTTTGCCATCGGCGTTCTATAACGTATCCGAATACACATCAATCCATCCCGCTGTAGCCCAAAGACTTCGCCAAAGTAGAAAAGGGAGCTTCAACGAAGCCCCCCTTTCCAGCTTGTTCCTTTATATCCGACTTAGGCGTGTGAATAATCTAATATACAAACCACAAATCACTATCCACTGCGCACTGTCCACTGCTAACTAATCCTCATACCCCATCCCATTCAGCACACCCCGCATATAAGCAAAGCTCTTGATCATCCCCGGCAGCGGATCATCCGCATGAATTTCGTACTCCAGATCCGCATAGCCGTTGTACCCAATCGCGTGCAGCGCCTCAAAGATGCCGCGTATCGGTATCTTTCCATCACCCACCGCCACCTGGCTCTCCTTCACCTTCAGGTCGGCCAGATCCTTCATGTGCAAATCAAACAATCGCGGCCCCGCCTTGTGAATTGCCTCAATCGGATCAGTTCCCGCCCGCTCCGTATGTCCCACATCGATGCACAACCCGATGCGCTTATCCATGTGTTCCACGGCCTTCAACACATCCAGAGGTGAAGGCCATTCCTTATCCTCCGGCCCGTGGTTGTGAATCGCCAGCCGCATGTCGTACTCCTTCACAAAGCTCTCCACATCCGGCAGCACCTCGCGCGTCGGCGCGCCGATGATCAGCGAAACACCAGCTCGCTGTGCATAGTCAAACTTCGCGCGAATATCGGCACTGTCCTTCTTCTGGAAATAGATAACCCCCGCTGATGTCAGCTCAATGCCCGCAGCCTTATATGCGGCAACTGCTTCCAGCGTGGCAGACGGTGGCGACATCGGCAAATGATCCTTCGCATCCTTCGCGTTCAGCCACTTCACATTGAGCTGCTTCATACCCTCAATCACATGTGCGCGGTCCAGCTCGTGAAACGAGTAACTGCACACGCCAAGCCTGATTTTCGGCTTGCCCTCACTCTTCGCCATGCCACTCATCGCGCCAGCCTTCAGGCTTAAGCCATCGGAACCAAGCGCACATGCCGCTGCGGCTGCCATCGCTCCCGTTCGCAAAAATCCTCTGCGGCTAGTTGCCTGCAAATTCATCGCGTCCATCTTCACTGCATCCGTCACCGTTGCATTCCTCATGGCCGGGATACTAAACTTGCTTCGCTGATTTTGTCCAGTCTTCGAACTAAATTCACTAAACCGCAACTTCACGGCTTTCAATACGCCATTCCATTCGCGACTATCCGCACGCCTCAACCGTCTTTCCCTGTGAGGATTCATCGATGTCACCTACTTCTCGCCGTACTTTCCTCAAAGCCGCAACTGGTACCGCTGCTGCCTTTACACTCGCTCCCGCTCTGCGCGCCGCTACCTTCGCGTCGCCCTTTCGCGTAGCCGTCATCAGCGACGAAATATCGCGGGATTTCGACCATGCCTGCTCCGTCATCGCCAATGACTTCGGCCTAAGCTGGGTCGAGCTGCGCGGCATGTGGGGCAAAAACATCATGGACCTCGATGACGCCGATATCGCCAAAGCCAACGCCGTCCTCGACAAGTACAAGCTGCGCGTTACCGACATCGGTAGCCCACTCTTTAAAGTTGATTGGCCCGGCGCGCCGGTCTCCAGCTACAGCCCGCAAAAGAAAGAGAAGTCCGACACCTTCAAAGCTGACTTCACCTTCAAGCAGCAGCAGGAAGTGCTCGAAAAGAGCATCGAGCTGGCCAAGAAATTCAAGACCGACCGCGTCCGCTGCTTCGACTTCTGGCGTCTCGACAATCAGGCTCCCTATCGCAAATCCATCGACGAGAAGCTCATCGAAGCCGCAGGCACAGCAGGTAAGCACAACATCCTTCTCGTCCTCGAAAACGAATACGAGTGCAACACCGCCACCGGCCGCGAAGCCGCCCGCACCCTCGCCGCCGTGCAGTCGCCGCACCTCAGGCTCAACTGGGACCCCGGAAACGCTGTAGCCCGCGGCGAGCTCGACGCCTTCCCCGGCGGATGGGATGCTCTGCCCAAAGACCGCATCGGCCATTGCCACGTCAAATGCGCCGTCTCTAAACCCGGCACCAAATCCGGCTTCGAGTGGGCTCCCGTAGGCGGTGGACTGCCTGACTGGGTCGCCCAGTTCAAAGCGCTCAAAGCTATCGGCTATCACCAGGCCGTCAGCCTCGAAACCCACTGGCGCGGCGCAGGCACCCCCGAAGCCTCCACCCGCATAAGCTGGGCCGGCATGAAAAAGGCTCTGGAACAAGCGCAAGCTTAGTACTTGCGCCCAGATTGTGACTTAGTCGATGCTCGGGTGCCTCTGAGAAGCTCGGGTTCCGTTTTCAGTCAGAAATGATATCGCCGGGGAAGGTCAGGCCAAGCCAGGTGCCAACCGCCATGGCAATGAGGATGGCGACAATCCAGGGCAAGAGGCTGATCAGTTCGTCGCGAGTGAAGTGAACCGCGAACGAATCTTTGCGGAGCTTGCCATACCAGACGGTTTGTTTTTGAAGAGCCTGACGGATGACGCGCATGGTGGGCTTCATGGGGTTCTCCGTGGAGTCTTGCCTTCGGTGGTGGTGCGTGCTCTGGTGGCGCCCCATTCATTCGCAACATGCTCCGAAAGAAATAGGGCGCCCCGGTTGCGGTTGACTTCCGTTAGAAGTGGAAGGCCACTTCAGCGGTCATGGCTCTTGGGGTCAGGTAGTGTGTGCCTGAGAAGGTAGAGAGGAAGTTGTAAAGCGCGTATTTGTTCGCGATGTTGATGGCGGTCAGGCGCAGACCGAGACGATAGCGGTCGTTTTCACCGAACTGCAGGATCCGGTCATCCCCGAGGCTCATGTCGAAAACATTGCGCGGCTGGATACGGGGCGGGTTAAGGTCATCATCCTCGGTGCCTGCCGCGGGGATCTTGACCAGATTAGATGTGTATTGCGAAGCCAGGCACTGCGTGAGGCCAGCGGTACGCGTGGCACGAACTCCGTCGCAGGTAATACCGGCCTGGAACTGCTGGTCAGGGCTCAGACCAGAGAGATTGACGCCCGGCTGCCCATTAATGGTGATGGAAGTAGCACCGCAGCCACTGTTGGGATCGGTGATGCCGTAGCAGGGCACTGCTCCGGCGACGAGGCCTGAGTCATAGCGCCAGTTGAAGGCGTAATAGAGGCTCTTGCGGAATGGCATTGCATATTCGAAGTGCGTGGTTTCGTTGAAGTGCTCGTCGTGATCGATACGGAAGGGGAAGTTGCTTCCTGCGATGCCGGGAGTGGCCCCCACGCCTCCAATCTGCGGATTGAAGAAGCGGGCCGCTACAGATGAGGCATTGAAGCGGACCGAAAGGCCTTTCCAATCGGTGAAGGTGGCGCTCATGGCAACACCGGGAATCTTGGAGTTATGCCACTCGATCGGGAAAGTGATAGGGGTGGTGCCAAAGACGCTGAAGTCGTAGGCGTTGTGAGTGTATTTCCATAGGTATTCGCCATTGAAAGCGAAGTGGCGTCCGATCGACTGGCCGAAGCCCGCGTGGAATTCATTGCGGAAGCCGGGGTTGAACGGCGTGACTGCTTCCTGCGCGCAACTGCCTGCGGGAAGGGTGGCGAAGATGCTGAAGACGACCGGATCGGCGCAGCCGGTAGAGGAGAGCACCAGGTTTTCGTTGAAGGGCGTCTCCTGGGTGCGAGCGTAGGAGATGCGCAGTACCGTGTGGGTTTTGTGCGCGTTGTAAGAGATGCCTGCGCGAGGTTCAGCCTGACGCTGGACGGTGAGCCCGTTGTAGAAGTCACCGCGAAGGCCGAGATTAAACTGCCAGTCGCCTGCGGTGATCTGGTCTTCACCGTAGAGGGCAAGCTCTTTCACATCAGTGCGGCCGTGCCATCCATAGTCCGATCCGCCCTGCGTCAGGTCATACGGAGCGAGGATGGGGTTGTAGTTGGGGTTGGGAGTGGCTGCCGCTGTAGTGCAGCTTGCAGGGTTGCCGTTGGCGTCGAGGCACTGCGGGTTAACAGAGGGATCGATGATGCCGACGTAGTCGTTTTCGCGCAGGAACGTTTGCTCGTAGGTGGCTCCGAACTTGGCGCTATGGATGCCGCGAACATAGGAGATGTCGCCATGGGCGCCCGTGTTGGTCAGGGTGCGGTCCTGTGTGACGGTCTCCTGCTGCTGATCCAGAGCGTAGTCGGCGAATGGATTGTTACTGGGGTAGTAGTTGTAGGCGTCGCGGCGGAAGTAGAACCCGAGATTGGCGACGGAGTTGGGATTAAGGATATGCGTCCAGGTAGGAGCAACGTTAATGGTCCCGATCTTGGAGCGCTGGTCTGTGTCACCGATGTTGTTGCCCGAGGGATCGAGGACGCCGACGTTTTCGAAATCGTTGGGTGTCTGGAACCAGGATCGCGTGTATTGCGCGTTAAGGTGCACAGAGTCGTGGTTGGAGAAGTTGTAGTCAACGCGGTCGAAGAAATTTTCTTCGTTGCCCTTGTCATGGAAGACAGAGAACTCGGGAGCGTCCAGAAAGCGTCCGCTCTCGAGAGCGTCAGCGGCGATGAAGTTGCCCCAGTTCGTTCCGCCGTATGCGGTGTCGAAGGCAACATCGCTTGAGCCGAAGGATCCATAAGAGAAGCGCACGTTGCCGGTGGGGGTGGTGATGCCCTGGCCCGAGCGAGTCGTGACTTTGACGACGAGCGAAGTCTTGTCGCCAAACTCGGCCGGTGGTGCGCCATCGATGACCTCAAGCGACTGCACAGCGGCAGCGGGCACCTGATTGGAGAAGACCTTGCTTTGCTGATCGGTGATCGGCTCGCCGTCGATGCTGAAAGAGTTTTCTGCGTGGTCGCCAAGGCCGTGCATGAGCCCGTTGGAGTCGGCAGCGACGCCGGGCGAGGCCAGCGTGACGATCGAACTCAAAGCACTCGACGGGCTCTCGACCGGCAGGCGGTCGATTACGGAGCGGTCGATATCGGCGTGGAAAGTTGGATCGCTCTCGACCAGCTCCGGACCTGCGTCAACGCTGACGGTAGTGCTGGCGCCAATCTGCAAAGTGACAGAAATGGTTTGCGGAACAGATGTTTCAACGTCGAGGGTCTTGCTCTGCGCCTGGAAGCCGGAATTGGTGACGACGAGTTGGTAAGGATTGAAAGGCACGTTGGGGAAACGGAAGGTGCCGTCAAAGCCAGTCTTCACCGTGTGGGAGTAACCGCTGACCTGGTTTTGCAGAGTAACGGTAGCGCCCACGATGGCTGCGCCCGTTGGGTCTTTGACGGTGCCCGTGAGAACGCCCGAGGTGCTCTGCGCAAGAAGTGCCACAGGGAGAACGGTTGCAATAAGAGCGAGGATGAATGCATTTCGCAGGCAATATGCGAATAGGAAACGACTGCGACGATTGGCCGCCTTCATAAAGACTCCTGATCTCTTCGTCCGCGATGAGCTGCGGACGAGACGGATGGACGAATGCGCGAACTCCTGCGGAGCGCGAGCGATTCGGTGTTCTGGAATATCCGATGGAGAGATATGGAGCGAGTCCGGAGTTTGCGTGAGTCGGCGAAGCATATTCAGACGCGGAATGAACGGCGCGTCTGAACAGCTCAGCGGAACGGAAACTCGGAATTCGCTTTAGAGGAGGCAGGGCGGAGGACGGCTGAAAAGGCAGAAATGCCAGAGCTGCGCGATCGGCCGCTGCTGGAAAAGAGTAGCTGCCAGGATGGCAAGCAGCGCTGTCGCGATGGCGATGACAACGGTGCCGATCAGCACCGAGTGCATCGTGACGCAGAGGAGACAGGTCTCTTCGCTGCCAGGGAGATTCGAATGCGGGCCGTGGTGCGCCGCTACGACGGTCGTCGGACCGCTGGCGCTTGAGAGGCCGAGAGTATGGTTATGTGCGACGCCTGCGAAGCTGACGCTGACAAGCAGGAACAGGCACACAGCTGCGCGTATGGCCAGCCATTGAGGCAGGCGTGCGGCGAGCGTGTGCTTGTGAGTACCAAATCGCATTGGAATGAGTCGGAATCGAGCCGGAGTCTGGCAGGAGAACCGGCCGATTCAAAATTCTCTCACATGATAGTAGCTCAGGATTGCACGGATGACTCGTGCAGACGACCGTATTTTGCCTGATTCATGGAAGCAATCGAATGGTCTGGATAGCGATTTTTGCTCCGGATTGCATGCGTGTGAGGCCGGGAATGATGAGCATATCGATCTGGTTGAACTGGTTGATGTCGGCGTGCACGGGGATGGAAAACCGCAGGGTTTCGTGCGCTGGAGTGGCGTGCGTCTGCCAGAGATTGCCCTCGCTCGATTGAAGATGCTGAAGCCCAAGCAGAACCGGTTTGCCGGGATTGGCAGAGTTCGAAACCGACATGCTCAGGTCGAGTGCGCCGGGGCTTTGGTCGCGGTTTTCGAGATCGATTTCAATTGCATGGCAGCAGGTGAGCGGCAGCGGCGAGTCAAGGCGCTGATGAGCCTGCATAAGCAGCGGGATGTGCAGCACGGAGTGAACGTTAGCCACGAGCGGGCTCTCGCGGGCAATATATGCGCCGGGTCCGGGGCCGGAGTCGGGCGGCTGAAAATACCAGTATTCACCGTCGAACTGGATGACGAGGGGCTTGTTGAGATGTGTACCCTGCAGCAGTGGTTGCGTGGGGTGCGGAGCGAAGAACTGCTGCTTTTGCGGTGCGGTGAGCAGGATGATGCTGACGTGGCCGGAAAGGCCAGCCGGTACGGGTGGATGGTGAAGCTTCGGTAGATCTGTGGCTCCGCCGTGGCCAAGACCCATGCCCCAGAGATGGAGATCGTGACCGGCGCCGGCGAGCATGGCGAGCGCGGTCACGATAAGGGCAGGGATGGCGGAGCGGGCCTGGCCAAGATTGATGGAACGCAGCTTGAGGCTGTACTGGGCCGCGTTGGAGGCAGGTGTGCGGTTCCACGCGAAGACAAAGGCGGCGAGCGCGAGGAATGTGCAGGCAAGAAAGAGCCATCCGCGGGTTAGGACGAGAACAGCGGCGTAGACGCAGATGGCGACAGCATAGCCCGACCATTCGGCGCGCGCGGTCCGCAGGGACTGGGCGAAGAGGGTATGGTCGAGCTGCTCTGACGCCGCAGGTAACTCGGGAGTGAGTGCAGCAGGGCCCTCGCGACGAAGTGAGAACGCAAGGATGGCGGCCCCGGCAGCAGCGACGGCAGGGGCGAATGCGGAGTCTTTGCGGAAGAGCAGAACGATGGCGGGAATCCAGTACCAGCCGCGGACGGTGCTTTGCAGCAGCGCCGGAAGCCCCGATGCAATGCTGGATGCAGAGCGGGCGTAGGAGCGAACCCAGTAGAGATAGCTGCCAGTGGTGCCAAAGAGGGCCGTGGCGGTCAGATACGCACCTGCGAGCAGGACCACGGTCATCTGAGAGATGCTTGTCTGCGGCGAGCGGCAGAGGAGCATTGCCGCGGACAGCGCCGCGAAGAGGCCGGCAAAGATGGCTGTCCAGAGAGAACGGCGTTGGCGGCTGGTATCGAGGAGGAAGTTGGACTCGGGGCCCGCGGTGACCATGATGCTGCGATGTTAGGACGAAAGTCTTCAGCACACAATGGATTTATTCGGAGCGAAAACTGAGTCGCGCGATTTGGTTAGTATGACTCAGCTCTGATCGCCTGGAAGCTGCGAAAGCTCATTAGCGATGCGCGGCGGCCATAAAGAAAACAATAGCTGCCGAAGCGAGGACGGCGAAGCCCCAGCGCTCCATGAACGGGATAGGATCTGCGATTGGCTTGGGTGCGAAGAGTGGAGCAACCTGTCTTTTCTCAAGCAGTGCTCCACGGCTGCAGTTAGTGCAGGCGGCGATGTAGCGGCGGCCGGTGATGAACCCGAAGATCCAGTAGAGATGGAAGTAGGAGTAGTTGACGATGATGTGGAATGGGCGGTCGCCGCACTGCGAGCAGTGATAGGTGCCGATGTTAAGTAGTGGATGTACGCGCTTGCCCCAGCCATAGAAGATCATTGTGATTCTCCACGCAAAAGGATCGAGGCGGTTGCCTCTGTCCAGATAAGCGGAGATGAACTGAGAGAGTGCGCAAAGAAAACAATTCCCATTCGTCAGAGCACATTCAAAGCAGGATAACTGCAGGCGTGTAGCCAGTCGATCAGTGCTTTCCGATTGGCTGCCGGGTTGTGTTAGTCTTCGAGAACACTCCCTCAATTGAGTTTCGGCGTTGTTCTTCAATTGCTCCAATTTACGAGGAGAATTACGTGGGCATTGTGAGATTTCTTGTTTTGACAGTTTTATTATTAGGAGCTTTTAACGCTCTACTGCAGATTGCCCACGTGTCTGGGGAGGTCCAAATTGCAATCCTCGTTTTGTTTTGGATATTGTCTTTATTTGGCAAATATCTTGTTGGAACCGTTGAGTGTATACAAATTGTTTCCCCCGGATTTGAACGTAGAATCCAACATCGATATCGTTCTCAATTAAACCAATTGCGAGATTTGGAATTTAGCCCGTTATTTTCCCATGGCGAGGCTTTTCCACTGTATCGGCTTCTTCTGATTTACCCAGCTTTTCTTTTTACGATAATGGTGTTGAATCGAGAGGTGGCAAGCATAGAAGATGGATCAAAATTGGTGTTTGGATACTCAATTCTCAATTCGAGTGACAGAACTACATATGCCCACGCGCTCCAGTTTGGAGTTAAATATCACACACTTTTTCAAGATGATACGATTTTATTGACGAAGAACTTTGGTGCACGCAAAAAATACGATTCGGGTGTTGTTCTTCATATGTTGAAAAACGGAAGCATATCTGCCACATGGGCCGAGCACCAAAAGCAAGTCCAGTTACTGGAGGCAACCGGTAAGCAAATTAACCGCGAAATTAATTTTCAAAATTACTTGAAAATCTCACGTCTGGCATAAATAAAAGGATGGTGCGCACGCCCGAATGAGCGGACGCTACGATTTGAATCGAAAACGAGAAATGGCGTGTCCTAAGACACGCCATTTCTCGTTTCAGTAGCTCGTTTACTTGCTCGCGCGTGTCTCGGCCAAAGCAGCATCGATAAGCTGATAGAGCTTGGTACGATCAACCACTTCGACAAACGGCGGTGCGCCGTTGGTGTGGTTGGTAACGACCCAGATGGTAGGCGTGTGCTCAATTCCGACACGCTGACCAAGAGCGTAGTCTGCTTTGACTTCAGCGGTCAGTTTGCCCGTGGGATCGACAGCGAATGGCAGAGCGATACCGTGATCCTTGGCAAACTTTTCGGAGAAGCTGCGGAGATCATTCAACGAAGTCAGAGAGGATTGGCTGGCGAAAACTGCGTCGCGGTAGTCGTCGCCGATCTTCTTCGATTTCAGGTCGAACCAGCGCGCATTGACGGCGGCCTGGAAGCTCCAGGGATGGAAGCTGAGCGGAAAGTCGTGACGAACCCACGGAATCTTGTACTGCTCGGCAGCTTCCCTGAGCAGCGGATTAGCACGGGCGCAATCCGGACACTCCATGTCTTCAAACTCAACGATGGCAACGCGCGCTCCGGCGGGGGGCTTGAGAGCGGTAGCATCATGGACCTGTGTGCCCTGCGAGCCGGCGAACTGGGCGTGGGCAGAAAGGCCTGAAGAAAGGCTGATCAGGGCAAGGGCGGCAATCGAAAGAGGAATGAGACGAATTCGGGCCATATGCGTTGGACGGCGTCCTTTGAGTTTTATTGTAGCGAGAACACCGGCGTGACGCGCCGGGAATCGGCTGATGGCGGCGATCCGAACGGAGCCCCCTTGGCGAAGCCCTATTTGGCGGCTTTGGAGTCAGCCAGGGCCTGGTCGATAGTGGTGTAGAGATCGCGTTGCGGATCTTTGACTTCGGTATAGGGCGCCCCTTTGGTGGGGCTGGCGACGATCCAGATGGTAGGCGTCAGGTGGACGCCCAGCTTGAGACCGAGGGCCTGATCGGCTTTCACTTCGTCCGCGAATTTGTTCTGCGGATCGATGGGGCTGGGAAGCTGGAGCTTGTGAGCGGATGCGAAATCTTCAGTAAAGTTGTGCAGCACGCCGAGGTTGTAGATGGAGGACTGGTTGGAGAAGACGGCGTTGCGGTACTCCTCGCCGAGCTTTTTGGATTGCGAATCGAACCAGCGTGCGTCGACCGCTGCCTGGAATGCCCAGGGGTGCATCGAGAGCGGGAAGTCGTGGCGTACCAGGGGAATGTGATACTTCTCGGCAGCGGCGGTGACGGTTGAGTTCATGCTGCCGCAGAAGGGGCACTCAAGATCAGCAAACTCGACAATAGCGACGCGCGAACCGGCTGGCGGCCTCAGCGCTGCTGGAGTTGGAGACTGCGGCGTCTGCGCATTCACATTAGGCGTAACGGCAAAAAATGCGGCAAACGTGCCGAAGAGGAATGCACGGAAGTGAAGCTGAAAAGAAAAGGACATAGCGTTTGGACTGGGCCTCGCTGCGATTGTAACGGTGCAGGCGGGGGAAGGCGATCGCTATGATGCTAAGCGCGGCGGTCCCGGTCGTGTTCCGCCTGACGGCTGCGAAGCCAGCGTTTCCAGAGGTAGTCGGCATAGAGCGTGACACCGACGAGAACAAGAATGGTGAGGAGAAAAAGGTATTTCACGGCTGAGGACAGGATGGCATATCCGGGCGAGCTAATGTGAATGCGCCATCGTAACGCAGATCATCCCCAGCGGTAAGCAGAGATGGCGGCCAGCATAGGCGTGTCGTGGAAGACCTGTTTGCCATGGTCCGGCTGACCTGCTCCGGCAGCGACGATGAGCGGAATCAGGTGTTCCTCGCGGGGATGGGCAAAGCGGCCGCTCGGTGCGCTGGACCACTTCGTGAGAAGCGCGTGGCTTTCGGCAGGATGGGCTTGGACAGCGCCCGTTAGCCACTGGTCAAACTCTTCGGAGCGCGCGAGTGTATCCGCACCGAAGTAAGCGTGCAGGTTGTGAAAGCTCATACCGCTGGCAATGATAAGGACGCCTTCATCGCGCAGCGGAGCAAGCGCGCGGCCCACGGCGATGTGAAATGCAGGATCGAGAGAACTGGCCAGCGAAAGCGTAACGACCGGAATGTCTGCGGCTGGGAAGACTACTTTGAGCGGAACGAAGACGCCGTGGTCATAGCCGCGATCTGGGCTTGCCGCGACGGGCAGATTGGCCTGCTGCAGCAGGGACTGAACGCGCGCGGCCAGGGCGGGTGAACCGGGAGCGGACCAGGTGATCTGGTAGGTTTCCGGCGGAAAGCCGGAGTAATCAAAGATCAGCTCAGGATGGGCGGCGGTGCTGACGGTAGGGACGGATTCTTCCCAGTGGCCGCTGATAACCAGCAGCGCTTTGGGCTTTTCGGGCAGCGAGGCAGCGATGCTTTCAAGGAAGGCGCGGGTCTTATCCCATGTGTCAGCCGGACCCCAGGTCCAGCGCATGAAAAAACACGGGCCTCCGCCGTGGGGGAGGAAGATGACGGGCTGACGGTTGGTGGAGTCTGGCTTGGTAGTTTCGAGCATGGCGCACCTTGAAAATAGTTGTTGCAACAAATATTTTGATGAAGCAAAGTCCGCGATGGATGCGGATTATGTACGCGGCAATGCGACTCAAGGTGTTCCAGATCACATTGAGGGTCGTGCGCGGCTGTGATAGCCTTTCCGTTCTTAAGTGACGACGCATTTGTGGCCGCTGTATTACTGGCCGGTAAATGCGCCTGCCGGAGACGTCGGCATGACGATGGTCGGCAGAAGTAGCGGAGAATGGGTCGCTGGAGACAATGGCTTCGGTGGCCGGTCAGACGCCCCTTTGGACGCCGCAACGAAGTCCCTGTGGCTCGGGACGGTCTCTTTCCACGCACAGTTCTACGAATCAAGGTCTCGCAGGCGAGACATGGTGTGCCCACGCCGGGGAATCTTCAGTACGGATTTCCTCGGCTGTGGGCGGGCGGGTCATTGAACTTCCGGCGCTGAAAAAAAGCAGATCCTTCGTTTCGTATAGGATGACGAACATTGCGTCGAATTTAAGCGCATGAACGGTCATCGCTGCTGAAGCGGCTGTCTTTATTTCTTTTCCCCCAAGGAGAGATTGCATGAAAACGTACCAGGGAAGTGAGATCCGCAACGTAGCTGTAGTGGGGCATGCGCGCAGTGGCAAGACCACGATGATTGCCGCGCTGCTGCATGCCGCAAAAATGACGAATACACAGGGCCGTGTGGCCGATGGATCGGCAGTGACTGCGTACGACGAGGAAGAGATTGCCCGCGGCACTACGATGCAAAATGCAGTGGCGTTCGCCGAGTGGCAGGGCGTAAAGGTAAATCTGATCGACACGCCAGGCTTTCATATGTTTTCCCATGAGTCGCGTGCGGCAATGCTGCCGGCAGAGGCTGCGATGGTGCTGGTAAATGCGCAGAACGGCGTGGAAGCAGTAACGGAGCGGGTCTGGAGATTTGCCGAAGAGGCGAATCTGCCGCGCTTCGTGGTGCTGAATCAGATGGATTCTCCACGTGCCGGTGGCAGTGGTGGGCTCGCGGCGTTGATGGAAGATCTGCACGACCGCTGGGGACGAACATGCGTGCCGGTGCAGTTGCCGATCACCGGGCCTGAGGGATTTCAGGGCGTTGTGGATCTGGTGACGATGCAGGCATTTTTCTATGAGCCGAATGGAAGCGGCTCGGGAAGAATCGCGGAGATTCCGGCACATATGATGCCGCAGGCCAAGGCAGCGCATGAGGCGCTGGTGGAGCTGGTGGCCGAGGGCAAAGACGAGCTCATGGAGGAGTTCTTTGCCGAGGGCACGATCCCAGAGCAGCATCTGATTACAGCTCTGCATGAGGCGATTCGTGAGGATCGAATTTTCCCGGTGCTGTTCGCAAGCGGCGAGACGAATATTGCGACGGATCATCTGCTGGACTTCATCAAAGTATATGCACCGGCAGCCGCTGAACGCACAGCAATGGCGGTGATGAGCGCTGCGAATGGAGTGATGGAGGCGGTAGCCGCCGGCAATGGCGGCAATAGTGTCGCTACTGCTTCGAACGGGCATACTGAAGGAGAGCCTTCGGGTTACGGCACAGGTCTCGGCAACGGTCGCGGCATGGACAAAAGCGACAGCGGCATTATGCTGCGATCAGTCGATGACCATGAGCCGGTAGCGATCTTTGTGTACAAGACAATGAGTGACCCATTTGCTGGGCGCATCAGTTTCTTCAAAGTGGTAAGCGGCGTGGTGAAGACGGATATGTGTCTTGAGAACTACGCGCGCAAAGGGCAGGAGAAGCTAAGCCATCTGAGCGTGATGCAAGGACGCAAGGCAGTTGAGGTACCGGAGCTGCATGCAGGCGATCTGGGCGCCGTCGCGAAGCTGCGCGACACCTTCACCGGCGACACGCTGGGGCAGAAGGGCAGCGAGATTCGCGTGGAGCTCTATGAGATGCCCGAGCCTTCGATGACCTACGCAATCGAACCGAAGACGCGCGCCGATGAAGACAAACTGGCCGGCGCACTGCACAAAATCATGGAAGAAGATCAGCTCGTGCGTTTCTTCCGTGATGCCGAGACGCATGAATTTCTCGTGGCAGGTTCTGGCCAACAGCACATTGAGGCGATTGTCTCGAAGCTGAAGCGGCGTTACAACACGCAGGTGACACTGAAAGCTCCCAAAGTGCCTTATCGCGAGACCATTCGCGGCAAGGCCGATGCGCAAGGGAGACACAAGAAGCAGTCAGGCGGTCACGGGCAGTTTGGCGACTGCAAGGTGCGCTTTGAGCCCTTGCCGCGCGGCGCGGGATTCGAGTTTGCCAGTGAAATATTTGGCGGGTCGATTCCGAGGCAGTATGTGCCGGCGGTCGAGAAAGGCATCATCGAGACAGCGCTACGCGGATATCTCGCAGGCTACCCAATGGTGGACTTCAAGGCGACGGTGTATGACGGTAGCTATCACGAGGTCGACTCGAACGAGCTGTCGTTCAAGGTGGCGGGGCGATTGGCTTTTCGCAAGGCGATGGAACAGGCGCGGCCATGCCTGCTCGAGCCAATCATGAAGGTCGAAGTCGAGGCTCCAGAGGAGTTTGCCGGAGCGCTCATGGGCGACATGAACGGACGGCGCGGACGTGTGCAGGGTATGAATCCGCGCGGCAAGTCGACAGTGATTGAGGCGGAGGTGCCGATGGCCGAGATGTTGAGCTACGGCACGATACTGACCTCTCTGACGCAGGGACGCGGCAGCTTCCACATGGAGCTGAAGCATTACGATGTGGTGCCGCAGGCTGTAGCCGAGAAAATTCTGGCTACGGCGAAGAAGCCTGTGGAGACGGAAGAAGAATAGATCGCCAAGTGAAACAAAGATGCCCATGTCAGGTGTTCCTGGCATGGGCATTTTTATTGAGTTAACCGCGGGCGAGCAGCGCCGCTTCGATCTGGTCGTGAACGGCTTCGAGATGTGTGCCCTGGTTTACGAGGATCTGGCGTACGGGCAGGGGTAGCTCATAGCCGAGCGCTTCATTGTAGGTTTGCAGCGTGTCGCGGGTTGCTTCTTCTGCAGTCGTGAGCAGCGCTTTGTCTCCGCCCCCAAGCTTGTTCTTGAGCTCACCCCAGATGCGGAGCAGTGTGCCGTTGGCTGTGCCGTGAGTCTCGATATCGCGGACGCCTTCAATATGGAGATCGGCTTCAAGCTCTCCACGGAATCTGGCTTGTTCGAGCGATTCGGCAAGGAAAAAAGTTTTAAGGGCTTCATCTTGCATGGATTCGCCAATGGATTGAAATCCCTGCTGTCCGTCAATGAGTGCTTTGATGATGTTTTGCAGCGCGTATTCCTGATTTTGCAGGGTCGTCGATGGATGTGACATTAGGTCCTCTCATTGTTGTTGCGCCTCGATCGCGCGACATGCAGACAAGTTGTACGCCCGATACGAAGCACGATGGATAGGAAGCGCGATGGCGGACTACTGTTGCTTGCGATACGTTTTCAACCGCAAGACCACCAGGAAACGGCGAGTCCGAACGAAAAGTGCGTTCAAAATTGCGCTAAACGTAGCCTTCGGCGTTTTCTCTTTGTGCGACTGCGGCGTCGTAGGCAACCCGGACGATCGTTGCGATCGCCTCGTCGCGAATCCGCTCGTCGGCGGTCGAGTCGGTGACGAAGACGGCAATGGCGAGTTGCCGCCCGTCTGGCAGGGTGATGAGACCGATGTCATTGGTCGCGGCCGCAAGGCCGTTATCGACATCGGAGGTTCCCGATTTGTGAGCCACAGGCGTACCGGCGGGGAGATCGCCGCTGAGGCGTGTGGACAACCGCGAAGTTTTCATCCAGTCGATGAGCAGCGCCGTGTGTTCCGGGGTGAGCGGAGATGTATCGGCGATACGGCGCAGCAGAGCCACGGCGCCTGCGGGCTCAAACCAGTTGCGATATTGCAACGGTTTGTCGCGATGCAAAGCGGCCTCACCATCGCGCAGGTGAAATCCGCGAACGCCGAGAGACGCAATGTAGGCGTTGGCTGCCTCAGCGCCGCCGATTTTTCGCAGGACGATATCGGCGGCCACGTTGTCGCTCAGAGAGACGGACAGGCGAAGGAGCTCGCGCAGAGGCACATCGGTGTTGGCGTCGGGATACTTGTCCTGTAACGGGCTGTAGGCGTGCGGGATACGGTCTTCTGGACGAAAGCGGACAGGCATATCGAGAGAGAACTTGCCCTGCTCGACCTGGTGCAAGGCAACGATTGCCAGCGGCAGCTTGAAGACGGATTGCATCGGCGGATGAGCATGTGGGTCGAGGTCGCAGTTGAGCTGCGATTGCGGGAGCGAGCAGGCGACCGACACCTTACCGTGGGCGGCGAGAGCGGCAGCCCGAATCTGTTGCTGCACGGCAGTTTGTGCGGCGACGGGAAGGACAGAAATTGCGAGAAGTATGGCGAGGCGCATCCCAAGAAGTATAAGAAGAACGGACGCTAAGTGACGGGATTGGGCAGGGTGCTTGAACGGGCTGAGGCCTTAGCGGTTTATGAGAAATCGCTCGGAAATCGATGAATCCGAGAATCCTGGCGGCGGATTTTTCATCTGAGACAATGATGTTTATGCACGAGACAGGTCTGACATTGCGCCGGAAGGCGGTGTTTGTGGCAGGAATCTGCGCCGCGGGACTATCCGGCGTCGGGTTGCTTGCCTCTGTAGCTGCCATGGCGCAGAACGCCAACCTGCCGTCTAATCCAAATCCGAACCCCAGCTCTCTGTCGAGCCCCTATTACGGCAGTGTTACGCTCAAGCCTGCTACGGATGAGGTGTTGAAGTTGTCGCTGGACGATGCGGTGCAGCGGGGACTCGGAACCAATCTCGGGCTGCGCGAAGCCGAGATGAGTGAAAAGAACCTGCACGGCGAGGAAAACGAGGCACTGCAATACTTTTTGCCAACGATCACTGTGACAGGCAACACCGGATACAACGAGTACAACCTGGTGGCCTTGGGTTTCAGTTCGGGTGTGGTGAAAAAGTTCAGCTCGTTGATTCCCGCGTCGGGTACAACCACGTTTTCGACCATTACCAAAGCCGACGTGACGCAGGGGCAGATCAACTACACGCAAACGCTGTTTTCCGGACCGGTAATCGATGGCTATCGCGCGGTGCGGGCGGCGGAAAAGTCCGCTTATTACGCGAAGATGTCGGCCCGCGGCGAGGTGGTGCAGCGCGTAGCGACGGCCTATCTGGCGATCATTGCCGATCAGGCCGACGTGGCGAATGCCAAGGCGCTGCTCGATGCCGATAAGGTGCTGGCCGATCAGGCGCATGACAAGCATGTCGCCGGTGTGGCGGCGAATCTGGATGAGTTGCGAGCGCGTGTGCAGTATCAGCAGCAGGAGCAGACAGTCATTGCCGCGCAGAACCGGCTTGAAAAGGCCGAGATTCTGCTGAAGCGCGAGATCGGTATCACGCCGGGACAGAAGATCGAACTGACCGATCCGAATCCTTACTGCGATCTGGCCACGCGATCAATCGATGATCTGAAGACCGAAGCGTATACAAACCGCCAGGATTACCAGAACACTCAGTACGAACAGAAAGAAGCCCGGATGGAACTGGGCGCGACGAAGCAGGAACGGCTGCCGACGCTGAAATTCAACGGCAACTATGGTGTGACGGATGTTACCGGAGCCGGTGCCCACGGAACTCTGCTGGCAATGGGTACGCTGTCTTTCCCGATCTTCCGCGAAGCTTCGCTGCGCGGCGACAGTACTGCCGCACGGGCACAGCTTGACCAGGTGAATCAACAACTCGACGAGTTGCGCGGGCGAATTGATCAGCAGGTGCGCTCCTCGGTTCTGGACGTGAACGCGGCGCACGAGCTGGTTGCGGTAGCACAGTCAAACGTCGATCTGGCGAAGCAGTCGCTCTCGGATGAGACAGATCGCTTCCGGTCGGGCGTCGACGATACGCTGCCACTGGTGCAGGCGCAGGCGACGCTGCAAAGCGCGCAGAGCAATCTGGTGCAGAGCTTGTATCAGTACAACGTAGCCAAGCTTGGGCTGGCGCGCAGCACAGGCGTACTTGAGCTGCAGTACCGGAGTTATCTGGGAAAATAAGAAATCTCGATCACAGCGAAGAGGCGGCTGCGGCCGCCTTTTTTATTGCTCCGCACTAATCCACATCGATCGTGAATTTGTCGTCCGGCAGCTGGACTTTGAGATTCTGCTTATCAGGGTCGCGCGCCCCTCCATTGGGCAGCGGATGCATCTTGAGCAGGTAAAGCATGTTGCGATCGGGGTCGTCGAAGGCGGGGAAGCTGCCGGCCTGTTCGAGCGAATCGTGGACATGCAGATCTTCGAGTGTGTCAGGATCGAGATCGTCCCACGTGGCGTACCAGCCTGGCTGATAGCGGGCGATCTTGGCAGGCAGATCGATGGTGCTGAAGTCGTCGCAAAGTGATGGAAGATGAGTTATCAGCGTGATTTCATCGCCGCTGATCGACAGCAGGATGCGGTTGCCATTGGGGTGCTCGTCGATGTAATTGGTCAGGTTCTGCGCCGCGGCTATCCAGGTGTACTGAGGATGAATCGCGTAGCGGATAGTCCAGAGTGTGTTGAATGCGGCGGTCGCCAGAGCAACCGTGAGTGCGGCCAATCCAAGATTGCGCGCAGACAACGGATTGAGCGAACGATGCGCGTACGAGAGCTGAGCGATGACCCGCGCCACGATAATGAAACAGAAGAAAGCGACCACCACGAAATAACGCGGCTGCGGATGGTTCTGGTAGGCCATGAAGCCGATGTAGCCGAAGGCGGCGAGTACAGAGCCGGTGCAGAGCGGGTCGGACCAGAAACCCGCAGTCCAGCGCTCCGAGCGTATCTGGCGGGGCTCACGACGATGCGCAATCGTGTGCGTAATCGCGATGACGACCAGAGCGCCCGAGAGCGGAATCAGGATGATATCGGCCCAGAGCGCGCCGTGGAAGGCCCACCATGCGCTCATGACGTGCCCGTAGAAGTCGTGCGGCCTTTTATAGCTGTTAATGAAGAAGAGATATTTGTAGTCGGCAAAGAGGCCATTGCTGACCACCAGGTACATCCAGATGCAGAAGCTGATGGCAGCCGAGCCACCGGCCGCAGCCAGCAGGCGAAACATTCTTTCCTTCTCACGCCAGAAGGGCTGGGCAATGGTCCACGCCAGGGCTGGCAGCAGAAAGAGAGCGGTGGTCTTGGTGAGCATCATCGCTGTGAAAAGCAGGCCGATGAGCGCTCCGATGGCTTCCGGATGACGGAATCGCGACAGGCGAACCGACAAATTCATCGCGCTCAGAGTCAGGCACAGCAGCAGTGGTTCCAGCAGGGCAAGGCGGCTGAAGCAGTAGAGGAACGGACTGGTGACGAGGAAAGTGACCGCAAGCAGGCCAGCCCAGCGGGGTCCGCGATCACGGAAGAGCTTGTAGGAGAGGAAGAGGTTGACGAAGAAGATGGCGACCGCGAGTCCGCGGGCAGCCTGGATGGTGACGCCAGTGGCGAAAAAGATAATCCACAGCAGAAATGGCCAGACGGGCAAGGCTGCAGCTGGGTTGAAGTCGCCTGGAATGTACCAGTTGCCAAAGAGATGAGCGCGAATGGCGGCGTTCCCGTACCAACCCTCGTCCGTATACTTGGACCAGTCTTCCCACGGGGAAAAATTAGGAAAATCGGCGCGCAGATGCCAGGCATGCAGGGCCGCCATAACAACCAGAAAGGCGATCCAGAGTGGATAACTGAAACGTTTGAGCGGCATCCTGCGGGCGGTCTCCAAAAGCTTTCTGTTGAAAATGTACCGGGGATGGAGCGTTAAGTGGAGTATATAAGGGAGCTTTCACCACGATGTTTATCGGTGACGAATTGATGGAGATACAGACAACAACCTTGTACCGGCCAGTAGGTCGAAAAGAACTGGAGCTGATCGCGATAAGCGGGTTTCAGGCGTTTCCGCCTCGGCTGGAGCATCAGCCGATCTTTTACCCGGTGTTGACGGAGGAATATGCGGACTTCATTGCGCGCGAGTGGAACACGAAAGATGAAGCCTCTGGATTTGACGGATTTGTTACCCGCTTTTCTGTGAAGACCGACTATCTAAGCCAGTTTGACGTGCAGAAGGTCGGTTCGCGTGAGGCACTCGAGTATTGGATTCCGGCCGAGCGGATGGATGAATTCAATGCACAGATCATCGGTCCCATCGAAGTAATCCGATCATTCGAAAAACATCCCTAAGCCTTGAAAGCTTGCTGCCCTTCATGCACCCGTGCCAGCCCAGCTCAGGAAGCGAACTGGCCATTAAGCCCGCATAAACATCAGGCCCAGCCTAAATCCGTCATCGAAATTCAACATGCTCCAACCCCAATGCATTAAGATTCCGCCACAACGCATCTAGCGTAAGGCGAGCCCATGTATCAGCCCGAATCCTACGCCGTAGCCCTGGCCTTCATGATCGTCACCATGCTGTGCTGGGGCTCCTGGGCCAACACTCTCAAGCTCACCCCCGGCTATCGCTTCCAGCTCTTCTACTGGGACTACGTCGTAGGCCTCATTCTGGGCGCACTCCTCTTCGGTTTCACTCTCGGCAGCATCGGCAACACCGGCCTGCCCTTCCTCGCAGACCTCCATCACGCCAGCAGTAGTAGCATTGAGTGGGCGCTCATCGCCGGCATCGACTTCAACATCGCCAACCTGCTCCTCGTCGCCGCCATCGACATCGCTGGCCTCGCCGTCGCTTTCCCCATCGGTATCGGCATCGCCCTCGTCGTCGGAGCAGTCACCAGCTACGCGCAATCACCCCAGGGCAACCCCCTCATGCTCTTCGGCGGAGTAGCTCTCGTACTCGCCGCCATTGTCTGTGACGCCCTCGCCTACCGCGCCCGCGAAAGTGCAACAGGCTCACGCCAGACCACCAGCGTCCGTGGCATCCTCATCAGCCTCATCGCCGGCCTGCTCATGGGCACCTTCTATCCCTTTGTCTCGCGCGCCATGTCAGGCTCCGACGCAGCCGGCCCTTACGCCACATCCCTCATCTTCACCCTCGGCGTCGCCCTCTGCTCCATCCCTGTGAACTACCTGCTCATGCGCAAACCCCTCGACGGCAGCGCCCCCGTAGCCATGAGCGGATACGCCGCAGCCAGGCCCTCCTGGCATCTCTGGGGAATCGTCGGCGGCCTCATATGGTGCGCCGGAGCCACCCTCAACTTCGTCGCCTCCCGCACCACCATCGTCGGCCCCGCCGTTTCCTACTCCATCGGGCAGGGTGCCACAATGGTAACGGCCGCATGGGGTGTTTTCATCTGGAAAGAGTTTTCTTCTGCACCATCCAGTGCGAAGCGCCTGCTATTTTGGATGTTCGTACTATTTCTGTTCGGTTTACTCCTGGTTGCCCTGGCTCCGTTGTACTAATCACTGCTGGACACTGTCCGCCGTGCACTGTTCACTCATCACCAGCCAGTCATTCATTCTTAAGACCAGCGAGCTTATACCATGCCATCATCCAAGCCAGTCGTCGTCGTCGGCAGCATCAACATGGATCTCGTAGCCTCCGCGCCGCATATCCCCAAGCCCGGCGAAACCATTCTCGGAACCGACTTCCAGACCCACCCCGGCGGCAAAGGAGCCAATCAGGCCGTAGCCGCAGCGCGCCTCGGCGCAAGTGTGCAAATGATAGGTCAGCTCGGTTCCGATGACATAGGCAAGCAGCTCCGCGGCGGCCTCAACATGGCCGGAGTCGATACCACGGGTGTCGGCACAGTCCAGGGCACATCCGGCGTCGCTCTCATCAGCGTCGCCGCCAGTGGCGAAAACAGCATCATCGTCGCCCAGGGAGCTAACCTCCAGGTCACGCCCGCTCATCTCGACCAGCACGCCGCCCTCATTCAAAAAGCAGGCATCGTCCTCGCCCAGCTTGAGATCCCTCTCGAAACCATCACCCACCTCGCCGATCTCTGCGCCCAGGCCAACGTCCCGCTGATGCTCGACCCGGCACCCGCGTGCAAGCTCCCCGCCGAGCTCTACAGCAAGCTCGCTTGGATCACCCCAAACGAAACCGAAGCCGCTTTCTACCTGGGCCGCGCCATCCCCGACAACGGAGCAGAAGACGCCGCGCAGCAGCTCATGAAAAAGGGAACCAAAGGCGTCATCCTAAAGCTCGGCAGCCGCGGCAGCTACTTCGCCCAGGCCAACGGCAGCGAAGTCAAAATCCAGGCCTTCAAAGTCAACGCCATCGACACCACAGCCGCAGGCGACTGCTTCAACGGAGCCTTCGCCGCCGCCCTGATGCTAGGCCAGTCCAAACTCGAAGCAGCCATGTTTGCCAGCGCAGCCAGCGCCATCTCAGTAACAAGAAAAGGCGCACAAGCCTCCATGCCAACCATGTTAGAAGTCCAGGAATTCATGGGCCGCGAATAAACGCGGCTCACTCCCGATCCAATTCTCCAAGGCGACTCGCTTCTTCAAGGAGAGCCAATTCTTCAAAGAGAATTAGCTCTCCAAAGATTTGTCATCCTGAGCGCAGCGCAGGATCTGCTTTTGCTGTTGCACTTGCTTTTCTTTCTGTCATTCCCCTTAGGGGAATCTGCTTCTAACTCACGCCACCCCATCAACGCGTCTTTGTATGAGTCTCGCCTTTGCTGTGACTCATTTCACTACCGTTGCTTTTGCCCTTGCTCTTGTCGTTGCTTTTGCAGTTGCATTCGTTCTTAAGGTAGGCCGGGGATTCATCCCCGGCACAAACCCATCAAAGCAAACGGCGCTTCAGCGCCTGAGGCGAGCTTTTCAAGCTTGTTAGCTGATTCACACCAAGAGCAAAGGGACAGGCTAACTCTGCAATTTCTTTAGGACACCGGCAGTCCAGTTCTCAAGAGCAAGTCCCTTAACCCGCCCGAACTCACGTATGTTGTTGGTAACCAGAGTGAGGCCAAGACAGCGTGCGTGCGCCGCAATCAGCAGATCATTCGCACCAATCATCGTCCCGGCAACCTTAAGCGCCGCACGAATCTCGGCGTAGTGTTGGGCTGCGTCAGCGGGATAATCGAGCACTTCGACATGCTTCAGGTATCCCTCAAGCGCGAGGCGGTCTTGGAGCTTGCGCGGAGAGACTTCCACGCCGAACATCAATTCCCCTTTGGTAATAACGGAGATGGCTAAGTCGCCCATGGAAATCGTCTGCAACCGTCGCAGGACCATCGCGTTGTTACGCTTCATGATGTAGGAGGAGATGTCCGTATCGAGCAAGTAGACCGGCATCAGAGATCCCGCTCCTGTACCGGCAGATCCTCCACGTTTTCCATGAAATCTTCGGACGCTACAGGACCGGTGGCCAGGTATTCGGACCAATCGTTTGGCCTGGGTGAAAGAATCACCTCATCGCCTTCCTTGCGAATGAATACTTCTTGTACGTTGAATTGAAACTCCTTCGGCAGGCGTACCGATTGACTGCGATTGTTCATAAAAAGCTTGGCTGTACGTTGCACGGAAGCCTCCCGCTCTGGCATATACATAAGTATATGCCAAAACCATTTTGAAGCCCTCATGCACCGGCAGATTGGTCGTTGTTTTTGCTCTTGTTTTTCTGTCTGTCATCCCCGAAGGGGATCTGCTTCTCCATGAAGAAGCCACAAGCTCTATCAACGCGTATTTGTTCTTGCACTTGCTTTTGTCTTTGCTTTCAAGGTAGACCGGGGATTCATCCCCGGCACGAAAACCAGCAAAGTAACGGGCGCTTCAGCGCCTGATGCGAGCTTTTCAACTCCCGCCACGGAAGCCGCTAGTATGACGAGATGACTGCTCGGATATTCCTGCTTTGACGTGGGGATGACAGCACGATATACGCCGCCAATTCAGCCTTAGCTTACCGTCTCTTTATCCATAATCCAGTAATTCCACCCGCAAGGACGATTACGCCTAAACCGGCGCCAATTTCTGGATGGTACGGAACCACAAGGTTGTCAATGTAGCTAAACACATTGCCGTAAATCAAAATAGAGCCAACCAGTACAGCGACAATCGAGACAAATCTCACGAAGGCCTCTTTGTTCATCTCCAGCTTTCCCTTTCGGAGCCATTTTATGTCACCAAACCAGATAATTTGGACCGTGGGGAAGAGGCCATGTGCCCCATTTTTCCAGAGCTTTTTTGCAGTAAGAGTGGGAACCGCAAAAACTAGCGACGCAGTATCCGCTGTGAGGCCTGCATTGGGCGCAGCACGCCGGACGGATACCAGCCTAAGGTGTTTTCTGGACAGCACCTTGGCCATTTATAAGAGCGATAATTCGTCGCCGCAATTCTGAATCGCTCTTGTCTGCTATCTCGCTCGACTCCCATTCCCCGTCCGCTTTTATCGAGTAAATAATCCTATCGGTGGAAGTATCGTAGATTTTGAATCGAATGCCTGTCGTGCGCGGATTTACGCGGTTACGGTAAAATTCCACGCGGAAAATGGGGTTTATCTTTGAGATAATCCGCACTATCCGTTCTTCTTGAACTCGTGGATTATCCTTTTCAGCCGCTGTATTGTTCATCGCGTCTACCCCAATTAGGCTCCGTCATAAGCGCGTCAGCACGCCGCCTAGAACTATCCAGCGCCTAGTTTTGCTCCGCGGACAGCACCAGTATATTCCTGTAGCCGAGCTAACAAAGAACCAACCGCCAAACCCAGCGACGCTTCTCGTCCGGAAGCCTCACCGAAACAAATGCGGCACAAACCGGCTGAAGTTATTCGTAACCAACCCCTCCGATTCCCGAATCCCCATCCCCGCTGGCTCGCCATCGATCAGCCAGCTCCCCAGCACTGCATAGCGCCCGTCTGCTTCCGCCAGCCGCGCCATCTCCTGGTAGACATAACCGCCATCTGCAGCAAACGCATCGCGTGAGTTAGCCGGCGCAGCAACCCCATCCTCAGCCCAGTTGCGAAACACCGTAACCCCCGCGCCCTCGCGTCCAATCAGCGGCTTGCGCACATAGTTCTGCATGTTGTGCGGCCCGTCAAGATAAGCAGGCAACAGCAGCTCATGATTCGGAAACAGCTCCCACAAAATCGCCAGCAGCGCCTTGTTCGACCAGAGCATCTTCCACGCCGGCTCAATCCACTGCACCTTGCCGCGCACCGGCTTCTGGCTCTGCGCATCCATCGTAGCGATCGCGGCATCGCCAAACCGGTCATTCAGCAGCCACTCCCACGGATACAGCTTGAACACCGTCTCCATCGGATGATTCTTCAGATCGACAAACACATGCCGTTGCGCATCCCACCCAATATCGCGCATCGCAAGCCCAACCGTCTTCAGCCCAGCCTGATGTGCAGTATCGCGCAGATACGTCACCGTCATCGCATCTTCTTCAGGCCCGTCGAAGCAGAAGTACACCGGCTCCGAAACATACGGCCCAAGATCCTTCCACTTCGCCACAAGCTTTTCGTGCAGCGAATTGAACTGGTCCGCTCCCTTGAACCGCTCCTCCAGCCAATACCACTGCGCGACAGCAGCTTCCACCAGGCAAGTCGGCGTATCCGCGTTGTACTCCAGCAGCCTGATCTTCCGCCCGTCATACGCCAGGTCCAGCCGTCCATACAGCGCCGGAGGCTCACTCACCCACGTATCGCGAATCGCCTGCTGCGCCTTCGCCGGAATATGCATCCTGTCCATCCAGCCGCGGTTGATAATCTCATCCCCCGCCGCCAGCGCCAGCCGCTGAATCTCCGCCGTAGCAGCCTCAAGCCGGTCAATCTCCGCAGCAGAAAACTCCCAGTAAGCCGACTCATCCCAGTACGGCGCGCCATTGTCGAGCGTGTGATACGTCAGCCCCACGCGTTCCACCGTGGACTGCCAGTTGCGCCGGGGCTCAATCGTATGGCGTCGCATCACTCACCCCCGCCATCGCCGCCGCCAAAGCCGCCAAACCCACCACGGCTGACACTGCCGCCAACGACCATATCGCCAATGTGGCCGCCGCTCGATCCGCCATAGATGTAGTGATAACCCGCCGAAGCATGATCCCGGCAATATTGGTCCGGCATCAACCGGTTTTGCTGATCGACACAATGCCCCGGCTGCTCATGACATCCAGTAGTTCCAACAGCGCCTACCGAAGCCAAAGCCGCGACGGCAAGAAGAGTAAGAGGTACTTCGCGAGACTTACGCATGAGGGTTGAACCGATGCTGCCAGAGTCAGCCAGTTAATTCAAGCTGCAGCTCCCGAAGCATCCTCCGTTCCGATGAACCTCTACGCACTTGCCTGTTCAGCCGTTCCCGCACTCTCAGCCGCCGTATCTTTGACCTGCGCCGCAATCAGAGTAATGTCGTCGCTCTGTTCGCCTGGATTAAACCTCCGCACCTCATCGGCAATGGCTTCTATCGTTTCGATCGCTGTTTTGCCCCGGCTGCGGCACAGCGCATCCAGCAGCCGTTGCTGCCCAAACTCCTCATCGCCGCTGAAGGCCTCCGTCACGCCATCGGTGTACAGCAGCAGAGTGTCTCCCGCATTGAGTTGACACTCTCCGATAAAGCAGTCCCACTCGGCAAACAAACCAACCAGCGTGCAGGTTGCTTCAAGCATCTCAACCCCGCCGTCCGCACGCAAAACCATACCCGGCAGATGGCCGCAGTTGGCATAGCGCAGCCGCCGCGAGCAGTCGTCATATTCCCCGAAAAACAGCGTCGCATATGAACTTTGCGCCGAGCTGGCATAGAAAAGGTCGTTAACCCGCCGCAGCATCCCCGCCGGATCGCACCCCCCACCCGCACACTGGCTGCGAACATTCGCTTGCAGATTCGCCATCAGCAGCGCCGCGGCAATGCCTTTGCCTGAAACGTCTCCCACCACCAGCCCAACCCGTCCGCCACCCAGCGACAGATAGTCGAAGTAGTCGCCACCCACATGCCGCGCCTGCAAACACAACCCCGCATATTCAAGCGTTTCAAGCTGCGGCCTGGCCTGCGGAAACAGCCGTGCCTGCACATCCCGTGCAATCTCCAGCTCCTGCGCCGCTCGCCGCTCTGCTTCCAGTTTTGTCTGCTGCTCGCGGCGCACCCCCTCGATCTCCTGATTCAGGTGAGCAGAAGTCATCAGCTCAAAATGATTGCCGTCTATGTCCTCGAAGCGCGCCAGCGTTCCTCCCCAACCGATGCTTGTTGGCGGTTGCGTAAACCGCACCCCACGCGCGCGCCAGCGATCGTATGTGCCGTGAATGTCTTCGGTGATAAAGGCCAGTTGCGTTTCCCTGCCGATCAACTTCTCTTCCGCAGATCCCGGCGTCCCGCAAAGCAGCGCCAGTATCGCGCTTCCGTTCGGGGGAGCAACCGCTATCCAGCGCGTGTTGTTCGTAAACCTCGCATCGGCCAGCAAATCAAATCCAAGCTGATTCACATAAAAATCCAGGCTGCGGTCCTGATCGTGAACAAAGATGTTGGTCTTGAAAATGCGCAGATCAGGATCCGATGCGTCGGCGCGAACGATGGCTCGTTCTGCCCCAAGCAAAGATGACGGGCGAGGCATGGCAGCGATTATAACCATCCTCTGCGCCTTCAGACGCAGCGCCAGGGAAAACAAGCCACTAGAATGGGTCCAGCATGGAGCCCGTCACTCACTTCCTTACAGGGGCCTGCATCGGACGCGCCGGGCTCAACCGCAAAACCGCCTACGCCACTCTGGCCGCTACACTCGCCGCCGAAGCGCCCGACATGGACGTTATCTGGGACTTCTTCGGCCCCGTCATCGGCCTCAAGCATCATCGCGGCATTACGCACACCTTCATCGCCGCGCCCTTCATGGCTGCTGCCATCACCGGCTTCATCTGGCTCCTCGACCGCTTCATCTTCTCTCGCAACAAAAAAACCGATGCCCAGCCCATCCGCTGGTGGTGGGTCTGGCTCTCCGCTCTCATCGCTCACATGAGCCACCTGCTCCTCGACTGGACCAACAACTACGGCATCCGCCCTTTCTATCCCTTCAACGGCCACTGGTACGAGGGCGACCTCGTCTTTATCGCCGAGCCCATCCTCTGGGGACTGCTCGTTGCCGCGCTGCTATTCCCCGCCATCTTCGCCCTCGCCGACCGGGAAGTCGGCGCGCGCCGCAAGCGCTTCCGTGGCCGCGGATGGGCCATCTTCGCCCTCTGCGGCATGGTCTTCCTCTGGTGCTACCGCTGGGTGCAGCACACCGACGCCTACAATCTCGTCCAGGCCGCCCTCGTCACCCCCACCCCCGCAAAGCGCATCGCCCTGGAGCCGTACCCCAGCAACCCGTGGCGCTGGCACGCCCTGCTCGAAACCGACGCCACCTGGCAAACCGCCGAGGTCGACACTCGCACCGGCGCAGTCGAGAGCGACCCGCATATTGATACTCTCTATAAACCTCCGCTTACCCCAGCCGTGCAGGCCGCCAAACAGACTGAGCTAGGCAAGGTCTACCTCGACTGGTCAAGCTGGCCCGTCGTCCGCGACTTCGGCAAGCAGGCCATTCCTGATCAGGACCCGCCCAGCGTCGCCCCCAACCGCGACTGGTCCTCCGTCGAGTTCAGTGACCTCCGTTTCGCCTACGCCTATCTCGACACAGGCATGGCCGGCAGCTCCAACCAGCAACTGGATCACATGGTCGCCCATACCGGACTCTCCGCTTGGGTCTACATCCTCGACGGCCACGAAGACGCCGGCGAGTTCATGGGCCGCCGCGAACAGAAGTAGTTTCGCCGTACTGAAACCGGCTGGTGGCGAAATCTGATCCAGTGGCGAGTTTTCTGGCAGGTCCCTGATCCCTGATTCCTGGTCCCTGTTTCTATGAAACAATCAAAGTTGACCCCGAACCGGCCTATCCTCACAATAAGACCTGTTCCGGTTTCAGCCAGTCACTGGCTCAAACGTTCGATTTTCCTGATTTTGAGGTGCGCATGGTCGCCTATCTGCTTCTACTCGCCGCGATTCTGATTCGCCCCGGCATCCTGCCCCATCCCGGTTGGCTCGACTTCTCTATGCTCGGCGCAGCCCTGCTCTACTTCGGCGCGCGCCGCAACTGGCGCGAGGCACTCCTTCCCGTAGCCGTCCTCGCTGGCGTCGACTACTACCTCACCACCCACGTCTACGGCTACGCCTTCGCCTGGCAGGATTACACCATCACCTGGGCCTGGTACGCCGCCGCCATCGTCCTCGGCCATATCCTGCTCTCCACGCGGGTCTCCGTGGTTCGCGTAGCTTCTGCCACGTTGCTCGGCCCCACAGCTTTCTTCCTCGCCTCCAACTACGCCGCGTGGCTCGGCATGAGCAAGCCAGGCGGCATCTACGCGCCGACCTTTTCCGGCTTGATGACCAGCTACATCGCCGGCGTGCCCTTCTATGGCCGCGACCTGCTCTCCACCGGCATCGTGCTCACTCTCGCCTTCGGAGTGCCCGTAGCCATCCGCCACTTCGCGCACAATCGTGCTCTACCTACTCACTCCACTTTGTAACTCAAACTTATCGCTCATCCGCAAAGCTCGTTCGAGTTGTTATCCTTTCCTGAACTCATGTTTCTTCTACCCGCGATTTTTCCGGGTAAAAGAAATAAAGAAATGGGGGGTCTGAGTCCGTCTCGACCCCAGATTTGCGATACTGACAAGTTATGCCCCTCGCCAACCTGCAACAGGCCGCCCAGCAAGTCGCCAACTTTCTAAACAACGTTATCCGTCTAGGCGGTCTCCGTCTCAAGTACCGCATCAGCGCCAGCGCCCTTCCTGCCGATTCGCTGATCGATGACTCGGAAGCTCAGGTGCTCAACGTTGAGATCGCCGGCCCCGACGCTCCCATGCTCACACAGCGCGGCGGTGAACTTCTCCGCTCCCTCGAGCACATCGCCCTACAGATCCTCCGCCTCGACCCGCGCGAGCACGACCTCGTCAGCTTCGACGCCCTCAACTTCAAGGCCCTCCGCGCACAGGAGATCCAGATGGCCGCTGAGACCGCAGCCAACAAGGTTCGCGAATCCGGCCAGCCCTATGCCTTCCCGCCCTCCAACTCTCGCGAGCGCCGTATGCTTCACCTCGCCTTCAAAGACATGGAAGACGTCGAGTCCCACTCGCTCGGCGAGGGTCAGGAGCGCTACCTGGTCGTCTATCCCAAGGGCAAAACCCACCTTCCCGCCCCCACCCCAACCATGCCTTCTCGTGGCGGCTATGGGGACCGCGGCGGTCGCGGCGGTTTTCGCCGTAGATAATCTGCTTTTCATACACAAAGCCAGTTACCCTGTTCACCACAAAAAGGGAACTGGCTTTTGCACGTCCGCGTAACGTATGTGAATCGAACGCCTTGCTCTGCATCCGGCCACTTCGATCAGCTGCTACAACAAACGGTTGAGGCGCCACCTAAGCACTTTTCCATACGGCGTGCGAGCCAACCGATATGCGACAATCGCTTCGCTACCGTCCGGCCAGTGACTTTTCACTCAGAAAGCAGACAGAATGAGAATTCCAAAATTTGTCTTTACCCTCGCCAGTGCTTCGCTCCTCACTCTCGCTCCGGCTATGCAAGCGCAAAACGCTCTCTCTCCCGATGTAGCAGGCGTACCGCCCGCTCCAGCGCCCGTCGACAACCGTTTTCTTGATAAGTCCGTCGACCCGTGCGTCGATTTCGCTAAATACGCCTGCGGTAATTTCTCAAAGTACTACCCCATCCCCTCTGATCGCTCCAGCTACGGCACCGGCGCAATCGTCTTCGACCGCACCGAAGCCGAACTACACACCCTGCTCGATAAGATGCAGGTAAACAATTCATCCCGTACCCCCGCCGAACAAAAGGTCGGCGACTACTACGCGAGCTGCATGGACACCGCCGCTATCGACGCTCTCGGCCTCAAGCCTCTGCAGCCGGAGCTCGATCGCATCGCAGCCATGAAAGACAAGTCCGGGCTCACAACGCTCCTCGCCCACTTCCAGCTAATCAACGCGAATGCCTTCCTCGGCTACGGCGAGCAGCAGGACTTCAAGGATGCGAAGAAACAGATCGCCACCGTCGATCAGGGCGGCCTGGGCCTTCCCGAGCGCGACTACTACCTCCGCACCGGCGACGCTGCTGAAAAGACCCGCCAGCAATACGTTGAACACGTTGCAAACATGCTCAAGCTCATCGGCGAGTCAGACACCGAAGCCACTGCCGACGCGCACAAAATCATGGATCTCGAGACCACGCTGGCCAAGGCTTCGCTCGACATCACCTCCGAGCGCGATCCGCATAACATCTACCACCCGATGTCCGTCAGCGATCTCACAAAGCTGACGCCCGCCATCGACTGGCCAAAGTTCTTCGCCGCCACTGGCGCGCCCACCTTTACCGATCTCAACGTAACCAACCCAGAGTTCTTCAAAACTCTTCAGACCGTTCTAGAATCTACCGATCTCGACACCATCAAGACCTACCTTCGCTGGCAATACGTCAACAGTGTTCCTGGCTATGCGCTGCCCACCAAGCTCGACGATGAAGATTTCGCCTTCTTCGGCCACGATCTGCGCGGCCAGCCTGAGCAGCGCGCCCGTTACAAGCGCTGCGCCCAGGCCACCGATGATGCGCTCGGCGAGGCCATCGGCCAGGTCTATGTCAAAACCTACTTCCCACCTGAGAACAAAGCCAAGACCGTCCAGATGGTCAAAGACATCGAGAACGCCATGGATCAGGAGATCGACACGCTCGACTGGATGAGCCCCGACACGAAAGTAAAAGCCAAGGCCAAGCTCCATCAGGTCGCCGACAAAATCGGCTATCCCGATCACTTCCGCGACTACTCAGCGCTCAAGATCGTCCGCGGCGACACCATCGGTAACGCCGAGCGTTCTGTCGAATTTGAGGCTCACCGCGAGCTCAACAAGATCGGCAAGCCCGTCGATCGCGGCGAGTGGGGCATGTCACCCTCCACCGTTAACGCCTACTACAACCCCAGCATGAATGACATCAACTTCCCCGCCGCCATCCTGCAGGCGCCATTCTTCGCGCCCGGAGCCACCGACGCCGAAAACTACGGCCACGTCGGTGCCATCATCGGCCATGAGCTCACCCATGGCTTCGACGACGAAGGCAGCCAGTTCAACGGTAGCGGCGACCTCTCCAACTGGTGGACACCCGACGATCAGAAGAAGTTCGAAGGCATGACCGATTGCGAAGTGAAAGAGTACGGCAACTTCACCGCCGTCGATGACCTCAAGATCAACGGTAAGCTCACTCTCGGCGAAAACACCGCCGACAACGGCGGCTTGCGCCTCGCCCTCAAAGCTCTCGAAATCGACGCAAAGCGTAAAGGCGTCGACCTTGAAGCCAAAGACTCATCCGGCCTCACGCCCGTCCAGCAGTTCTTCCTCTCCTACGGCCAGGACTGGTGCGGCGAAAACCGTCCCGCGCAGATTCGCTTGCAAGTCCAGACCGACCCTCACTCCCCACGAGAATTCCGCATCCTCGGAGTAGTCCAGAACATGCCCGAATTCGGCAAAGCGTTCGGCTGCAAAGCCGGTCAGCCCATGATGCCCACCAACGCCTGCCACGTCTGGTAAGAACTGGCGCAACACAACCGACCTCTCGCTCGAATCACCACCACTCGGGGTGCCCCATCCTTTCCGCGTACTATGCGGAAAGGGTGGGAAACAGCTCAGGCTTACACACTGAGTCCGCAAACCAAATTCGCGAATAGCGCGAACCTTTTTTGTTCTTGCCTTTCTATCTCTCATCCCCGAAGCGCCGCTTTTACCGGCAGAACGGCACCCCATCAGTTCAGCGCGAGACGACATCGTCGGAACCGAACACATGTCAAGTCTCCATTCCACACAAGGACTGCGCTTTGCGTGATGCCGATTGCACATCGTCGCGCGCGGATTGCACTTTGCAGCACACCGATTGCGCATTGCTCGACAAATATTGCGCAACGTCACACGCGCATTGCCACTTGTAAACGATGTTTTCCGCCGCCACCCATCCGTGTCCTGCCTCAATTCGCCCGTTGCGTAGAATTACCCGCACCTCAGGCACAATCGAAGCATGGCGGCTCTCACATTCATCCATCAGGCACAGAGCAGGCATTAAAAAACACGTCGAAATACGCACCAAAAACGCATGAAAACCCGCCTTAGACGCACCATGCAAAAAGAAACATCTTGAGCATAATCAATAGGCTAAGCCGCATTTCCTGCGAAAATCACACGCCCACCCCCGCTAGCCGCACACTTGAAGGGCCAAACCCAGCCGCCCCGGCATCCGCTACACTCGTCCTCTGAAAGCAAAGAGGACCAATGACCACGCTCAACCGCCGCACCTTCGTAGCCGCAGGCAGCGCCTTCGCAGCCAACCTCGCATTCAGCCGCACGGACTTAGCTCAGGCCCAGCTTGCCCCCTCCGGTCAGCTAACAGCAGGTGAAGTAATAGACCGCATCAAGAAAAACGTCGGCGTTCCGTGGTTTCCAAGAACCGTCGACAACCTCCTCACCGCCACGCCCCAAACGCAGGTGAAAGGAATCGCCACCACCATGATGGCCACTCTCGAAGTAGTCCAGCACTGCGCCGAACATGACCTCAACATGATCGTCACCCACGAAACCCCGTTCTACCTCCACCAGGATCACATCGAAGACATCAAGTCCGATCCCACCCTCAACTACAAACTCGACTACTGCAAGCAGCGCGACATCGCCATCTTCCACTTCCACGACCACTGGCATGCCCACCATCCCGACGGCATAGCCCAGGGCATGGTCGCGCAGCTAGGCTGGCAAAAGAACGTAGTCGATCCCGCAAATCCAAAGAAACTCCAGTTCGACGGCATCCCGCTCGCGCAGTTCGTAGACCAGATGCGCCAAAGCCTGAACGCCCGCAGCATCAGAGTCCTCGGCGACCCCGCACTGCCGGTGCACAACGTGACCACAAGCTGGGGCTACATGGGGCGCGAATCAGGTATCCCAGTTTTCGCCTCACCGGACACCGAAGTCCTGATCTGCGGCGAAACCCGCGAGTGGGAGCTCGTTGAGTACTGCCAGGACTCCATCCGCGCTGGCAACAAAAAAGCCCTGATCGTAGTCGGCCACGTCCTCAGCGAACAAGGCGGCATGATCCTCGCCGCCGACTGGCTAAAATCCTTCATCTCCGAAGTCCCAATCAAATTCGTTCCCGCCCCAGAACCCTTCTGGATCGCTGGCCAACCCCCACTAAATACCTGATCCCATCCCAGACGTTCTCTGGGATGGGATCTCTTGAGGGCAACATGTGATTTTCTACATTAATGTGTGAGGTTGGTTAGAACTCAAAAAGTCTCGGATAAAGCAAGCAGTCCTTGTCTTCTCCCTCGAACCAATAATGCTCAATCTCCGCCAAAGTTCTTCGGGAAAGTACTCCATTTGGCATATCTTTCAGAATGTCCGGCTCGGATTTGGTTCTTGCAAAGCTGTCAGATTCCTTAATGAGGTACCAGATAGGCTGACCACCTTTGGCATATCGATTTGGACATCGGCGAAGTATCCAAATACCCTGCAATTTGTTGCCGATCAGCCGAAATTTCAAGTATCCATACCTCATCCAAAGCTCAACATCCTGATATTCGGGCAATGGCTCCCAGTACCCAACCTCCCACAACATCACGACACCAGCCCCATATCTTCCTTCAGGAATTACTCCTTCGAAGGCGATATTTGCGGGGTCGTGGTCTTCCATTTCAATTGCTTCCCGGCGGTCTTCGATGCAATAGCTCGGACCCGTTGGAAGCGCCCAACTCAACAGCACGCCGTTCCATTCCAGCCTGAAATCGTAATGCAGTCTTGTCGCATCATGCTTTTTCACGCAAAAGTGTCTTTTCAATGCAGCGATGCGATTGTGCTGTGTAGTAACAACGGCCGTAGTTTGGTTCACACCGATGATCTGCGGCGACATCGAAAGAGTGGTCTGATCAACCGCTGCGTTAAACAGACGAACTGCTTCTTCTCCATTTCCAAACATCTTCTGGGTAAATCCTTGGGTTCCCATGCTCCTGTCTCCTCGGTTGGTTGATTGCATCGAATACGCAATTCTGAGAAAGCCTACTCAAAACAGCGATATAATGGCGAACAAAAGACGAATACGCCTTTTGTTCGCCTATAATATGACTATTTTGATTCCTCGTGCAATCTTTTTTGGGAGAAACTTTTAGATTTGTGGGAGGAGACGCTGCTAAAAGAATCGCGCTACACTTCTTCCGGGAGAGACTTACGCATGTGGCTTGAGCTGGTCAGGCCGGTCACGCTGCTCGGCACCATCCTGTCGCTGCTGGTGCTGCTCCGCACTGCGTTTTTCGGCCCTGAGATCGATTTTCAGCAGCGTGTCTACAACACGCTTTGCATGCTGGTTATCGCCGCAGGCATAGCGTTGCTGAGCGGTCTGACGTTTCCAGAACGTGATCCGCTGGACGATATTCCCTGGTACGACCGCAGCTTCTACGCCCAGCACATGAGGCCTACAGATCCAATCCTGCGTCTCTACCGCAGCTTCCCAGTGCAGATCTTCTGCTGGACCACCGCGGTGTTGTTCGTGCTCTTCTTAATCAATTGGTACCTTCAAACCTATTTCATGCCTTACCGCAACACCTACTGGTAGTTGGCCGATCCGATCCGCTATTGCCGTTCTTGAAAATCCTCTGCGCCGCTGATGCCTGCTCAGCCATCTCTTAAGGGTGAAAATTGCTTCCTAACTCAAGCGCAGCCAGGAAGACCGGCCCAACTCGTCAAAATCGTCAAACTTATTCAAGATCACAAAAAAGGAAATCACAATGGATCACGACGCACTCTTACGCCAGCATCTGATTCGACTTCTGACTGGCAGCGAGGCTCACGCAAACTTTGAAGCGGCTGTGGAGAATTTCCCGGTGCGCTTGCGCGGTATCGTGCCTGACGGAGCAGAGTACTCCGCGTGGCAACTGCTGGAACACCTGCGCATCGCTCAGTGGGATATTCTCGATTTCTCGCGCAATCCGAAGTACGAGCATATGAGGTGGCCTGAAGATTATTGGCCTAAATCGCCTGAGCCTGCCGATGACAATGCGTGGGATGAAAGCGTAGAGAAATTTCTTTCCGACCGGAAAGAAATATGCGATCTGGTTACAGATGCGGCGACAGATCTCTACGCGAAGATTCCTCATGGCGAGGGCCAGACGATTCTGCGCCAAGCACTCCTGACTGCGGACCATAATGCCTACCACGTCGGCCAACTCATCCTTTTACGTCGTCTGCTAGGTGCCTGGAACTGATGTCGGCATTTTAGGAGTCAGCTCGCCATGAGCGCCAATTCTGGCTCATGGCGAACGAAAGGGCGGCTTGCCAGCCTGTGCGCGACGGCCTGCGAAATTGGCTGCCCAGTGTGCGATTCGTAATAGCTGAATGCGGGGCTGGGGTTCGCTTCGAAGCAATACACTTCGTCTTCAGGCGTGATTCTCAGGTCAATCCCTGCAAACTCCAGCCCGAGCGATTGAGTGAGGCCGATGCACTTTTGTTTCAATTCATCGCAGAGCTCTACCTCACGCAATCCGGCGGGGCGTCCTGATTGCTGGCCAGCATAGCGATAGTCGGTTGCATCACTGTCGATAGCAGTTGCAAATGCTTCGCCGTTGATGGTGTGCACTCTCACGTCGACGCCGTCGACATAGGCCTGAAACTGTGTTGGACACCAGCGAATCTGCTCAAGCCGCGCTTCGTCTTCCGAGTCAAGCTGCTGCACGATGGAGCGGATGGCGCTGATGGATTTGTAGATGATGCGTCCATGTTTCTTTCGAAATTCGCGCACAAGCTGCGGGTCGTTGGTGATCAGTGTCTCGGGGACATAGAAGCCGTGTTGGCGGATGAGCTGTGCCTGATAGGGCTTGGACGAGTTACTGGCCATCGGCGCGCACCGGTTGATTACGCACGCCGGCGCTATCTCCATCCAGCGAATGAGCGTGTCATGAAATCCGCGGCAGAAAGCGCGCAGAGGAGAATCATCTGCTTCACCCATCAGTTCCGGCAACAGGCGGTCGTCCATCAGGCGAGGATAGATGCCGGTAAAGTCTTCAAGACGAAAGATGCGATCCTGCGTCTTCAGTTCGCCGGTGATGTCGCTACTTTCAATCTCAAACCATAGATCGCACTTTGCGAAATCGCGCTGATTGAGCAGAACGAAATCGGCGCTCATCTCTTCAAGGCGTGAAGCGATCATGCGCAAAGGAGCTTCGGAGGGAATGCCGCATAGAAGTATCATGATGGTTCTCCAGTTACGAGAATCTGCGCCATGCGGCGCAGCAAGGGCACTCCACCGGCACGAAGATCGGGCAGCACAGTCGCGTCGGCAAAGGTCCATTCGTCGCCTTCGCGCGAATTGAGCTGAAGGCCCAGCATCCGGGTATTTGCAGCTTTTGCAAGTCGTCCGCAGGCGTGTGCTACATCAGAGGGCACCTGTGCTCCAAAGATCTCTCCGTGCAGTGCTATCACATGATGGGCGGCAGTGCGTTCGCGGCTGAAAGAAGCGCGTCGCGCATCAGTGATTGCCGCTGAATCACGCGCGCTTTGACGATAGGTGCATGTGCGCAGACCTGCGCGGCTCGCACGCAATGTCCATTCGGACGCGTGGAACCAGGGACCGGAGAGACCAAGTGGCGCGGGCCGATTGATAACCGCTCCGGGCAGCGCATGAAGCCAACTCAAGTAAAAGGCCTGCGTCTCGGCGGCCGCGTATTGACGATACGCATCGACTGCGCAGCGAGCAGTGAAGTCGCTTGGAGCAACCAGGCGATTGAGCACTCCGCGAATCTGCGAGCTGCGAATGACGGCACCATTAGCGAGCGTTATCGTAACGTGTGCTCCACTGCTGTTTACGTGGTGCTCCCAGGCACGCGCCGAGGCGAGGCTTTCGGCAGTGACCAGTTGCAAGGGTGCAAGGCCCATCTGCAGCAGGCCCTGAAAGGCCCAGTGCGCCGACGCATCTGACGAGGAACACAATACGAGCCACATGGCATGAACTCCCGAATCCGGGCAGGCGCCAGGTGCGACAATCCTGCCCGAGAGGATGTTGGGTTGGTTTACTTCTTCACATCTTTCGTCGGAGCTGAAGCGGACGCTGCTGCCTGGGGTGCATCCGGCTCCTGCTTCAACGCGCCCTGGCTAAGATCGGGACGGAGTTCTGCAGGAATAAAGTGCGAAAGCTGTGATACTGCAGCTTCAAGAGCGCTAAGCCGCTGCTCATAAGGATCGCCGCCAACCTGTCCGTAGCCAGTGTTGTCGACAAGTTGCTTGCCTTCGAAAATGCTTTCTTTGGCAAACTCCTTGATCTCGGCCTTGTACTCCTTGAACTCTTTGTGCTCAAGCTTCTCGACTTTGTATTCCTTCGAGATGTACTTCTCGACGATCTGCTTTTGCTCAACGAGTTTGTTGGTGGTCAAGTCTGGCGTTGCTTCAGCTTTGGCCGTTTCTGGAGAAGCAGCCTGAGGGAGCCCTTGAGGATACTCAAGCAGGGCTTCTTTATAAAGCTCCTTGCTGATTTCCTTGTGCTGCTCCTTGTATGCCTCTTTCTCCTTCTCCTTCTCCTTCTCCTTCTCCTTTTCCTTCTCTTTCTCTTTTTCCTTGTCTTTGTCCTTGATTTCCTTGTATTCGCGCTTGAATTCCTTATCAACCGCGATCTGCTTCTCGACGAACTGTTTCGTGTACATGTTGACCCCTCCTTGGAATGGCTCAGGTGAGTCCAACAGCGGGCCGCGCAGAAACCACTACCATTGCCTGCCGCCTTTGTGGAATTAGTGCGGCAGAGGCACGCGACGTTTCACGGGCTCGACACAAATGCCGCGCGAGGGAGAGGTATGCGAGGCAAACTTATGGTTTCGAGTGGGATGCGGACTTGCGCCGCGATGGCTGCGGCTTCAGACTCCGCGTCATGTGGCTACTCAGCAATAGATCGAAATGCTGCTTCAACTGCCGCACGGCCTTGTCGAATGGTTCGACAGAGCGGTATGAGCGCGCCAGCATCACGCCACCTTCCATGGTGATGAGTACATAAGCTGCAAGTGCATCGAGGTCTGTGTTCTTTGGAAGCTGAGGCTTAAGCTGCTCAAGGCATTCGCGAATAGCGGCAATCCACCCCTGAAAGTTTTCAGCGATGAGCTTATGCGCTGGCCGATTCTCCGGATCGATCTCAAGCGCGAGCCTGCCGAGAGGGCAGCCATACTGGCACTCAGTCATCAGAATGCGCTCACGATAGCCCGACAATACAGCAAAGATTCGCGCAACTGGATCGTTGGTGCTTGCGAATGCCGGATCGATAACGATAGGGCGCAACATCACCAAATACTCTTCGAGTACCGCGCGCAACAGTGCTTCTTTGCTTTCGAAGAAGTGGTAGAAACTGCCTGAATTCACCTGCGCGTGCGCAAGCAGGTCGGCCATGCTGGTGCCTGCATAACCACGCTCCCAGAAGAGGTAACGGGCAGAGTTGATCAGGCGCTCACGAGTCGTTGGAGATTTTTCTGACATTTTTTGCTTGCCAGAATGAGGTTATCGAAGGTTTACTTGAACGATCAACTAAGAAGCTGGTGAAATCCCATGCACGTGAAGAATTGGATTCTCGGTTTTGCTGTGGCGTCAGCAACACTTACTCCGTTGGCAGTGTTCGCTGGGCCGGATCGGCCGGAGCCGGCCGCTGAAAAGGCGCTGGTCATCGAAATCAGTGTTCCTGCTCCGCTCTCCGATGTTTGGCATGCTTTCTCAACCAGCGACGGTCTGAGCACGTGGTTGACTCCCGGTGCGGTTGTCGATCTGCGTCCAGGCGGCGAGTGGACCGCGCACTTCCCGGGAGGCAAGACGGGTGGCGGAACGATTGTGAGCTTCATTTCAGAGAAGGAGATTGTGTTGGCTGCACTGGCTCCGGAGGCGTTTCCAACGGTTCGCGTAGAAAGAATGCGCGCGAAATTTGAGTTCCGCGCCAACGGAAGCTCGACCGTCGTGCGCCTGACGGAGACAGGGTGGAAATCAGGCCCCGAATGGGATAAGGCTTATGAGTACCTGACGGTAGGAAACGCGCAGTTGATGGCCACGCTCCATAAACGCTTCCTGAATGGACCCATCGACTGGAAAAAAGAATGGGGCGACGACGCTTCGCAATAGATGTCCGGTGCCACGAAAGATTTCACGAGAGGGTGATGCGACATGGATATAAGAACTCTGAATCTATGGGCGATCCTCGCGGCGGCGGCTTCAGCCTTTGTGCTTGGTGGCCTCTGGTATTCACCATTGCTCTTTGCCGGCGCATGGAAGCGTGCGGATGGCTTTGGGGCAAACGAGCCGCCGCCCGCGACGCCCAAGATCTTTGCGATCAGTTTTCTACTGAGCCTGGTGATGGCCTTCAATCTTGCCATGTTTTTGAATGACGCGAAAACCACCATCGCCTGGGGCGCTACTGCTGGTTTCCTTGCGGGATTTGGTTGGGCTGCGATGGGGCTGAGCATCGTCGCGCTCTTTGAGCGCCGTTCTTTCCGCTACATGCTGATCAATGGTGGTTATCTTACCTTCGCTTTAGTAGTAATGGGAACGATTCTCGGAGCCTGGCGGTAGGGCGAAGATGCATTTCACCCGGTGAATCTCTCACAGGCCCTGTCCCGGTTGCATGTATACTTCCCGAGAAAACGCCGCAGCGCGGAGATGCCGATTGTATGGCAACTTTTGAGGTGAAGAGAGATGCAAAGCAGGATCGTGGGCACGACGATGCCCGTTCTCGAATTTCTACTGCAGCCCAATGAATGCGTCATCTCGGAGACAGGTGAACTGTCCTGGATGTCCAGCTCCATCCAGATGACGACACACACGCAGATGATGGGCGGAGGCGGCTTTTTCGGCGCATTCAAGCGCGTGATCGGCGGCGGCAGTCTTTTTATGACCGAGTACCGCGCGTGGGGATCGGCCGGGGAAGTAGCGTTTGCGACGCGCGTGCCCGGTCACATTCTGCCCCTCGAAGTACAGCCGGGATACGAGTACATGATTCATCGCCACGGCTTTTTGTGCGCGACGGAGCAGATCCAGCTTGGAGTCGGATTCCAGCAGTCTCTGGGAGCGGGAATTTTTGGCGGCGATGGATTTCTGCTGCAGCGTGTGAACGGTGTTGGCACGGCGTGGCTTGAGCTTTCCGGCGAGGTCATTGTGAAGGATCTTGCGCCGGGAGAAAATCTGCGCGTTCACCCGGGGCATGTGGGGGCCTTCCAGTCGAGCGTCAACTTCCAGATCACCATGGTGCGCGGATTGAAGAACCTGATCTTCGGTGGTGATGGACTGTTCCTTGCATCGCTCACAGGGCCAGGCCGTGTATGGCTGCAGACGCTGCCGATCTCGCGCCTTGCTCACCAGTTGCAGCAATACATGCCGACTGGGCGAGCCGAGACGACACAGGCAGGTGTTGTTGGGGGTATCGTCGGTTCGATCCTGGATGGCATGAGTTAAGCCAATGAGTAAGAGGGGCGATTGTCCGCGTGTTGGCGCTGGACAACTGCTCCTTTGACCTGCGATGGTTTTGTCACCGATGCTGCGCCGTCTTTGGGGAATTTGTGTCATTGCTGCGTTCGTCTTACTTACCGCGGGTTTTGCCGGTAAGGATAAGCAGAATAAGACAAAGGCTGCTACTCCCGTTGAAGCGACCAAAGACGGCTATGTGGGCAGTGAGACCTGCGCTACATGCCACACGGGGATCGCGAAAACCTTTGCGCAAACAAGCATGGGGCGTTCGCTGACGACGATTACGCCTGAATCGCTGAAGACAATGCCGCTCAGTTCGCCGGAGGCGACGAGTTATTTCGATCCCAACTCGAATCATCATTTCGAGGTGCGCGCTGTTGATGGCAAGGTGATCGAGACGGAATATGAAACAGCGCAAGACGGCAGCGAGGTGTTTCGCAATTCGCACCCGATGAGTTGGGTAATCGGAACGGGTGAGAATGGTTTTGGGCTGTTGCTGCAGCGTGACGATTTCCTTTTTCAAGGGCCGTTGTCGTATTACACGCGCGAGGCGCATTGGAACCTGTCGCCCGGTTATCAAAACGAAAATTACAGTTTCAATCGACTGATTCTTCCCGGCTGTATTTACTGCCATAGCGGCCGCTCGCGGCCCGTAGCGGGGCAGGACGGGAGATACCAGACGCCGGTTTTTACGCAGAATTCAATCGGCTGCGAAAACTGCCATGGGCCGGGTGCGGCGCATGTCGCAGCGATGCGCACTGGAGACTTTGCGAACGGACTGAGCAAGATTGTGAATCCTTACCGGCTGAGCGAGCCGCGCGCGGACGACATCTGCATGTCATGTCATCAGGCGGGCGATGCGCGCGTACTGCAGCCGGGCAAGACCTATCAGGACTTTCGCCCCGGCCAGCCTCTTGAGCACACTGTCGCTATCTTCCAGATTCCTCCGACACCGGAGAAGCCGCCACAGGACGATCACGTGGAGCACTACTACTCGATGAGCCTGAGCAAGTGCTTCCGGGCGACGCGAGGACTGGCTCCGGATAAACAGTTGCGTTGTATTAGCTGTCATGATCCGCATGTGGAACCAACGAAGGAAGAGGCTCCTGCGTACTTTAAGGCGAGGTGTTTGAACTGCCACACGACTGCGAGCTGTACCGCTCCCAAGGCTCTTCGCGAAGCAACGACACCGGCCGACAATTGCATCGGCTGTCACATGAAGCAGCGGGACATTCGCGTGATCTCGCACTCGAGCGCGACGAATCATCGTATAGTGAAGACGCCAGACGAGCCGTTTCCCGACGTAACATTTCACCAGACTACGGCTGCCATGCCGGACTTGATCGAGCTGAATCCCGAGGGCGAGCGCGGCGCGAATGCGGTGGCTCCGCCTGCGATTCTCAGGCTGCAGGCATATGCGCAGCTGGAGCGAGGAGATTCGCGTTTTCACGCTTCCTGGTTGCAGACATTGTCCAGCCTGGAGACATCGTTACCCGAAAACGCAATTGTGCAGGCGGCGCTTGGTCATCGTGATCTTGCCGATCATAAGCTGACCGAGGCGATCGATCATCTGCAGCATGCGATTCGTCTCAATGCGATGGACACAGAGGCGTATATCGATCTTTCGAAGGCACAGGATGAGAGCGGGCAGAATGAGGCAGCGATTGCATCGGCAAAGAAGGCCGCCGAGCTTGATCCGTATGCTGCTCCGATACAAAAGACATTGATCCTGCGTCTGATCAATGGCAAACGCTACGACGAGGCGCAAGCCGCGATGGAGCGTTATCTCCAGACTTTTCCTGAGGACGATGGTATGCGGAAAATGCTGGCGATGGTTAAGTAATGTGCTCTGAAATGGGGTCTTTGATTATTCGTAGTATGTGGCAGTCGTGGTATCGGTTTCCCAGATAGTGCAGTCTTTTACGCGCACGCGGCCGCCGGTTATCTCGCGCAATTGCGCGCTGGTCTGGTCATAAAAGTAACGCGCCAGATTTTCCGCTGAGGGATTAAGCACGGTGAACGGCTCGAGATCGTTAAGCATCTGGTGGTCAATGCGGTCGATCACGGGCCGCAACACATTCTTTAGCAGCTTGAAGTCGAGAAGCAGGCCGGTCTCATCAAGCTCTCGCCCGGCGAGCGTCACGCGCACTTTGTAGTTATGTCCGTGCGGGTTTTCGCACTTGCCGTAGTAGTTACGAAGATAGTGGCCAGAGGAGAAACCGGCATCTACGGTTACTTCATACATGCTCTTATCTGCTTTCTTTCCTTAAATCAAAGTTGGCGTGCCGGGATTTCAGAGATTCTTTCTGCGGCGGCTGCGCTCGGTTCGCCGCCGCTCCTCGCTGCGCCGGTCAACCTGCTCGAATAGATGCGACATAGACCCGATTAGAGCCGAAATGAGCGCGAGGAGCAGAAGAAACTCGGAAAGCGTCTTCCACAGAGTGCCGTTGGCTGGAAGCCCCGGCTGAAAACTCGATGGCACGAAGGTCATGCCGCAGGAGACCAGTGCGAGCAGCCCGAGTGTTGCGGCCAGTAGATAGAAGTTGCGGGACATAACAAGTGGCGGATGTCGCCAATCTTGATTCTACAGTCCAGTTGACGACTGGCGTCAGACGATCCTAGTCTCGACCTGAGCCACTCACAATGCCACTAATAAATGCGTCGGAAAATTCAGCGAAGCCTCGTAAACAAGCCAAGCCCAAGCTATTCGTTATATTCGCCTGTCAGGCGCATGAGGCCATAATTTTTCGCCGAGGTCCTTCAGCTTGGTTTCATCTAATCCGGTGGAATACGGATAACGATACCTTTTTCCACGGAGCGTGGTTCAAAGGCCGCATTTATCCGGAGCGATGCGACCTCTCCCCAAACGGAGAATTGCTTTTATGCTTTATGCACAAGAGCAGCAAATTGGGCACAGATTACAAAGACTCATGGAGTGCAATAAGCAGGAGCCCATGGCTCGATGCCTTGTGGCTCTGGCCGCAGGGAACTACTTACGCAGGTGGTGGCAGATTCACGGATGATCGGAGCGTTGTACTGAGGCATATCCCGTGGCTTCCCACTGATGCTCATCCAAAACATCCAGGTGTCGGGCTGAATATTTCATTTATCCAGGACGCAGCATGGAATCCTTTTCATGCATCAAGCAAGGAAGTGGAGGGCGCAGACTGGTCTGGCCGAGATCATCGAGATCGCCTTGTCTTTACAGTGAGTGGGGAATTGATGCTGCGTGAAGCGGGGAAAGTAGAGGACAGTTGCTTGGGTGATTTTACTGAAGGTTCACCTGATCCTACCCGAGCCCCCGAAGCTGCCTCAGCGCCACTAAGACCCAAGAAACCTGAGCGCTATCGCTCAAAGCGATCTTTGAATCAAAAGAACATAAACTAGCGAATCATTCGAAAAATGCCTGCACGTCGGTGATGGTGCTGGTGATGCGATAGGGCGGCAGGCTGGCGAGAAAGGTTTGTCCATAGCGCATCTGACGAATGCGCGGATCAAGTAGTACGAGTACGCCACGGTCTTCAAGTGAGCGAATGAGGCGGCCAAAGCCCTGCTTGAGCGAAATGACGGCTGAGGGTACCTGATAGTCGAAGAATGGCTTACCGCCGGATTCTTCGATGAATCGCATGCGTGCCGCTACAACTGGATCGTTCGGAACCGCAAAGGGAAGCCGATCGATGATGACACAGCTTAGCGCTTCACCCTGTACATCGACGCCTTGCCAGAAGCTGGCTGTGCCGAAGAGAACGGCGTTGGGCGTCTCGCGAAACTGCTGCAACAACACGTTGCGCGGGGCTGTTCCGTGCAGCAGGATCGAGTAGTCGAGCACCGGTAGAAGGCGTTCGTAGAGATCGCGCATCTGCGCATAGCTGGTGAAGAGACAGAAGGCACGGCCACGGGTGATTTCGAGCACGCGCTGAATGCAGCGGGCAGCGGATTGCTGAAACTCGGCGGCGCGTGGATCGGGCATCTCGGGCGGCAGATACAGGAGTGCCTGCTCCTGATAGCGGTAGTGGCTTGGTACGACGAGCTCGCGCGCGTTCGTAAGGCCAAGACGGCGGCGGATGTGCTCGAAGCTGCCCTGCACCGTGAGCGTTGCCGAGGTCAGCACGACGGTTGGGAAGCGCTGAAACAGTTGCTCGTCGAGCAGACCGGATACGTCGATGGGTGTAGCCTGCAGAAAGGTCGTTCGCGACTGACGAAGCGCGCCCGCACCTCCGCGACCGCCGGCTGCGGAGGCGTCTGTTCCATGCACGCGCCGCTCCAGCCAATAGACCATATTGCCGGAGGTCGATTCCATCAGGAACTCAAGCTCGGTGCGCAGATTGACGACGCGTTTGCGCAGTGCAGGCGCTTCGTCTTCACCCCGGGACTGATCGAGCGCCGCGTCAAGCCGGACGAGGTGATTCTTGACGCTCAGGTAAAGATCGCCCTGCGTTTCGAGGAACTCTTCGCGGTTGTCGAATGGCTCCCGCCCGCCCTGGCGTCCATCGCCGCTCATGGGTAGTTGCGCGAAGAACATCCGCGCACGGTCGCGCAGATTTTGCGCCGCCGTGAGTATCGCGGTGTTCTCGGGGCTGGCGTAGCTGGCGCTCTTGCGGAGCATGGCTTCGGTATCGCGCACCAGGTCTTCGAAGCGTGCGTTGCTCACGGAGAGGCCGAAATAGCTGCTGGCGACCTCCTCCAGCTCATGTGCTTCGTCGAAGATCACCGCGCCGGCTTCCGGCAGAACACCCGCGTCCGGCGCGCCAGAGGCCTGCTGACGCACGGCCAGATCAGCGAAGAAGAGATGGTGGTTGACGATGACGATGTCGGTTTCCTGCGCTTTGCGGCGCATCTCGGTGATGAAGCATCGCTGGTAATCGGGGCAGTTTTGCCCGAGGCAAGCCTCGCTTCGCGCGTCGAGACGCGACCAGAGAGCGCTGGCCTCGGGGATACCGGCGAGTTCCGCTCTATCGCCGGTTTCCGTCTCTTTTTCCCACTCGGAGATCTTGTGGAACTGGTCGATCTCTTCAAGACCGGAGAGCACTGGATGCGTGGTCAGCGTCACGAGCTTATGCCGGCACAGGTAATTGGAGCGGCCCTTCATGTAGCAGACGCGCAGCTCGCCGAGCAGCGACTCAAGAAAAGGGATGTCGCGCAGATATAGCTGATCCTGCAGAGCTTTCGTGCCGGTGGAGATGATGACTCGACGGCCGGTTCGGAGCGCCGGGAGCAGGTAGGCGAGCGTCTTGCCGGTACCTGTGCCCGCTTCGACGATGAGGTGACGCCGCTCTTCGAGTGCTCGCTCAACGGACTTGGCCATCTCCAATTGCCCGGGACGGTACTCATAAGGCAGTGCGCTGGAGGCCAGTATGCCGCCGGGTGCGAAAAACGCGTGCAGGGTCGGCAGAGATCGGGATGAGGGCTCGTTGGGGGGCATCGAAAAGGCGAAAGTCGCTTAATTCATCATAGTGAGGATCGGGCGCGACTGCGAAGCCGGTGGTAGAAATGAAGCCTCGCGTTGGCAAAATGCGGTCCGGTTGACTAAGAAACATGGACTAAGTAGACTTAGTCCATGACATATACGGTTCATCAGGCGAAGACGCAGTTTTCCAAACTGCTGCGCGAAGCGGAAGCGGGAAAGGAAGTGATTGTCATGCGCGGGTCGAAGCCGGTGGCGAAGATTATCCCGATTTCATCGGTTCCTGATACGGCTAAACGTCGGATGGCTGGTGGTTTCGAGGGGCTTGTTTCCTTTGACGATAGTGTCTTTGATCCCCTCACGGATGAACAGATGATCGAATACGGATTCGATAATCCCGCAAAAGATGAGCGATACAAGGATTTTGTGGATACAGGAAGGGCTCGATCTGAATCTGCGGAATGACCTACCTTTTCGATACTCATACCTATCTCTGGTTTCGTAGCGCTCCGCATCTGTTGCCGCCGGATGTTCTGGATTTGCTCACCAATACATCTCATACGGGGTACATCTCGCTCATAACACCATGGGAGATTGCGATCAAGTCCGGAACCGGGAAGCTTAGTGCAGCACAACTCTTGAATGGCTTTGAAAGCAGGGAATCATCAGCGGGATTCTCGATTCTGGCGTTCACAGTCGATCAGGCTATAGCCTCGGGGTTTCTTCCTCGCCATCATCGAGATCCTTTCGACCGAATGCTTGCTGTCCAGGCTTTGGATATGAAAATCCCAATTGTTGGCCGGGATCGGGCTTTCGACCTTTATGGCGTGCAGCGAATCTGGGGATAAGCGACAATAGAGCTAAGGGTTCTCGATTCTGCAGGGTTTCCGCGATCGGAGGAACACCGATCGGAGCCAAATTCATGTCGAAGTACCATAAGTCTGTCGTTCCCGCCCCATTGCCGATTTCCGGGATACCTCTTGTTGCCATCGTCGGGCGGCCTAACGTGGGCAAGTCGACGCTTTTTAACCGTCTCACGCATTCCCGCCGCTCCATCGTCGGTGATGAGCCAGGGATAACTCGCGATCGCATTTACGGCGAAGTAGAGTGGAATGGCCGGGTCATTCGTCTGGTGGACACGGGCGGCATCATCCCTGACGATCCAGAACTGATCCCCAGCGAGATTTACCGGCAGGCACGCACGGCACTCGATGAGGCCGATTTGCTGCTGTTTGTTGTGGATGCGCGGACGGAGCTGGCTTCACCCGATATTGATCTGGCGCGTACGCTGATTCGCGGGCGCAAGCCGGTCTTTCTGGTGGTAAACAAGGTGGAAACGGCTGCCATTGCTGCGGCTTCAGAGAATTTTCGCCAGCTCGGCTTCCGCGATGTCTACATGGTCAGCAGCGAGCATGGGCAGGGAATTGGTGATCTGCTCGATGGCGTTTTTGAACGGCTGCCTGCGCCGGTTGGCTCCCCTGCGGAAGAGTCTGCGGTTTACAGCGAAGTGCCGGAGCCAGAAGAGGCGGATATCGACGGCGAAGTTGTTTTCGACGAAGGCCAGGAAGAGGAATCCGCGGAAGACATGGGGCCGGAGGATGACATCGAAGAGCCGCTGGACGATTCCGAGCCGGAAGAGGTGTTGGATGAAGACGGCAAGCCTGTGCATCGCACCCATGGCGAATATCAACAGCGCGAGACTTCGGTTGCGATCATCGGCCGGCCTAATGTGGGCAAGTCGACATTGCTCAATGCTCTAACGGGTACTTCGCGGGCTATCGTTTCGCCGATTGCCGGAACAACGCGTGATGCGGTCGATGAGGTGATCGAGTTCGACGGCCAGCTTATCCGGCTAGTGGATACGGCAGGCATTCGACGTAAAGGCAAGACTGAGCTGATGGCTGAGAAGCTGTCGGTGGTCATGGCGCGCCGCCATCTGGAAGCGAGCGATGTTGCGTTGCTAATGATCGATGCGACGGAAGGCGTGACGGCCAACGATGCGCACATTGGCGGTTATGCGCATGAGAGCGGCCGCAGCGTCATCATTCTGGTGAACAAGTGGGATCTTGTTACGACGGCGCGCACCGATGGTAAGCCGCCTGCGGATAAGTCAGTGTACGAAGAGCAGGTGCGTAGTGCGCTGAAGTATCTCGACTATGCGCCGTTGATCTTTATCTCCGCTGCTTCAGGGATGAATCTTGACAAGGTCAAGAAGGAGATCAAGCGCGTTGCGGCGCAACGGCGTAAGCGTGTCACCACGGGCCAGATGAATCGCTTTTTGGAGAAGATCGATTTCCAGCGCGCTCCTGTGCCTATGTCGCGCAGAATGCGCATCTTCTACATCACGCAGGCTGCGGTTGCGCCGCCCACATTCATGCTGTTTGTAGATCGTGATGTGAAGCTGCACTTCGCCTTTGAGCGATTTCTGGAGAACCAGATCCGCGCCGCTTTCGGTTTTGCGGGCACGCCAATCTGGTTCAAGGTACGCGCACGCAACGCGAAGGACAAGGAATAGCCGGCGCTGTTGCAAGCAAAATTGGAAATGTTGCGACAGCTGGCGGGTTACTTCCAGCGGCTGACGGAATTTTCCCCCGGATATTCTGGCGGTGGTTCGTCGGCCTTTGGGGGTAAAAGCAGAAATGCCGCAGCGACCGACAGCAGCACGAGCAGCGCTCCAGGGATCCAACCGTGCATTTCAAAAATCTGCGTGGCGATGGCGGTGGCTACGATGAAGCAGCCGCCCCAGATGCAAAATGCGGCCCAGAAACGGACGAAGGACCGCATCCAGGGCATTTCTGGCAGTTGCGGCATCCAGCGGCGAAAGTAGGCCAGCGGGTCGGCATAGAAGCGGCGCGCCATCCAGGCCACGTATCCGCCCAGGGCAACACGGATTCCACAGGCGACGAACCGGTTCGACAAAAGCTCCGTCCCCCCCCAGTCCGTCATGCGCTCGCTGGTCCCCCTCTATTTCCTTAGACACCGGCGCGGGAGAAATTGGCCGTCTGTAAAACCAACTTTGCTTATGACGGCGCTGAAGCTGTTTCTATCGGGGCTGCGGGTTCTGGCGGAGGCCAGAGTCGGATCCTCAATGCAGGGTAGCGGCCCGCATAGAAAAGTATTCCGTAATTCCGCAGCCATGTGCCTAAGGTTCCGCTGAAGGAGATTGTCAGCAGGAAGATCAACGCAAGGGCGAAGTGAATGCCGGACCACGCCAACGGGGCAAAGTAAAACGAAGCATGCGGCGTGGAGTGTATAACGAACGCGATCACTACCCCGACCACGATCAGCACCAGCATTGGAATCAGCAGCACCAGAAAGAAGGCGATGCCAGCTGCCATCGGTACGAGTATGCGCATGAGCATGAACAAGGCGAATTGTCCCGGCTCGGTCCGTATATCGTCCCATACGTCAATGCAGGCGTCGCGGAACGAGGCATCTTCGATAGCAAATCGGGGCAGTATGAACTGGCTCATCGCAGTCTCGACGACGATGGCTATGATCGCCAGCGTGAAGATGATCACCACGATCAGCGCGAATGCCGCTAAAACAGCTCCGAAATGAACCGTCTGCGTTTCATCCTTATTGCCGGAAAATAGAGGGAAAGAAGCGGTTTGAAATGCAGGAATAAAGCGACGCCGACGGCAACAAACACGGCTACAAACCCGAGCCCAACCAGAAACGAGGCAACGAAATATCGCCATGCCTGCGTCTTGTATTTTCGCCAACCGGCTGCGATCTGGTCATGACGATCGAGCACGCAGTCAAAATAGCTGAAGCGAAGCCGGATCACCAGGTAGCCGAGTACTGCGCTGAGAATCAGCAGGATGATTACACCGGCAATCACAAATGGCAGCCAGGCCGAAACGGGCGGCAGGTGAGGATGGGGAATCGGCTGGATCGGAACCTTGCCAGTGTTGCCGCTGGGAAACGGCGAGCGGAAGCTACCTCCACCACCGCTACCTCCACCTTCGGTAACGGTCGCCACTAGAGCGAGAAGCACGAACCGGCCTAGCCGGAAAGGGCGAAAGAGATAATCGCGGGTTCGCTGGATGGCAGGGCTGATCGCATCCATGGCGGAGTACGTTAGCGGGAAGATCGGTGGAGTGGTGTAGGGCCCTGGATAGGTTGCCATGGGTGCTTGCGCAGAAGCCTAGCACAGTCACTTATACGGCGGCATGAACCGGAAGTACCGCCTGCCATTCGGCAAAAGCAGACAGCGCGCGCTCGCAGACCATCCGGTGCCGCTCCTTCTTATCGCGCACTTTTCGGCGGATTTCTTCTTCCAGTTGCGGTAGAAGGTCGAAGGTGATGTTCGCCGGCTGAAAATGCGCAGCATCCGCATGCGTGATGTAGTGAGTCAGCGATCCAAGCGCGGTTGCGCGTGGAACCGGAGCCGGATCCATGCCATGGGCAATCGCCGCGGCGTAGAGACCTGTCAACAGTCCTGAAGCGATGGATTCTGTGTAGCCCTCAACGCCGGAAATTTGCCCGGCAAAGAACAGATCGGGCCGTATCTGCAATCGCAACCTGTTATCGAGCAGACGCGGAGAGCATATGTACGTATTGCGGTGAATCTGACCGTAGCGCAGGAACTTTGCATTTTCCAGCCCGGGGATCATCCGCAGCACGCGAGCCTGTTCGCCGTACTTCAGGTGATTTTGAAATCCGACCAGGTTATAGCTGTCGGCGCGCAGATTTTCCTGCCGCAACTGCACAACAGCCCACGGATTTTTGCCGGTGCGTGGATCGCGCAGGCCGACGGGCTTCATTGGCCCGAATCGCAGCGTGTCTGGGCCACGCCGTGCCAGGACTTCAATCGGCAGGCAGCCTTCGAAATACTCAGTCTTCTCCCAGTCCTTGGTTTCAGCGGGTTCTGCGGCCAGCAGAGCGGCAAGGAATGCGTCGTATTCCTCGCGGTTCATGGGGCAGTTGATGTAGTCGGCTGTGCCTTTATCCCACCGCGCGGCAAAGTAAACGCGATCGCGGTCGATTGTCTCAGCATCGACGATGGGTGAGATCGAGTCGTAGAAGGCAAGATGCTCGGAGCCGGTAAGTCTGCCGATCTCGGCGCTCAAGGCGTCAGAAGTCAGCGGGCCAGTGGCGACAATCGTCAGCGTGTCGGCAATTGGCTCCAGCGATGTCACTTCTTCGCGGATAACGCGAATGCGTGGCTCGGCTGCGATGGCCTCGGCGATGCGCTGGGAAAACTCGACCCGGTCGACAGCAAGCGCGTGGCCCGCTGGCACGGCCGTGGCATCAGCGAGGGCCAGCAGCGATGAGCCTGCTCGACGCATCTCCTGCTTCAACAGCCACGGAGCAGTATTTGGAGATTCGCTTTTCAGCGAGTTGGAGCAGACCAGTTCGCCGAAGTCGATGGTCTGATGGGCGGGCGTCAGGACAGGCTTGCCGGCGACTTCGCGGCGCATCTCGTAAAGATCGACTTCACAGCCCAGCCTAGCCGCTGTCAGCGCCGCTTCGGGACCGGCAAGGCCGCCGCCGATAACGCGAATCTTTTGAGGCATAATCATCAGCCTTTCGCGTCCGATGTTACGACTGCGTCGTTCGGTTCGAGAGTGTCCATGGCAGCAAGTTTCGTGAGCGCCTCACCCGTGACTCGCACATTGCGCCACTCATCCAGAAAGCTGGCGCCCAAACCGGAGTAGAAATCGATTGCCGGTGTGTTCCAGTCGAGCACTTCCCACTGCAGGCGCGGGCAGCCCAGTTCGACTGCGATCGCGGCAACGCGCGCCAGCAGGGCTTTGCCGATTCCCAGACCTCGAAACTCCGGATTCACAAACAAGTCTTCGAGATATAGTCCAGGCCTGCCCGTCCAGGTGGAGTAGTTGAAGAAATAAAAGGCGAATCCAGCCGGACGGCTATCGTGTTCTGCGATGAGGCAGTGGTAATACGGGTTAGGGCCGAAACCGTCGCGCAGCAGGTCGGCTTCCGTCGCCGTTACGGCGTCAGGCTCGCGCTCATAGGTGGCGAGAGCGCGAATGAATTCGAGAATTTGCGGCACGTCTTCCGGGACGGCCTTGCGAATCGTAGTTGCCATCTACAGGTATTGTAGGGGCGGCTGGTTGTCTCAGCATGCGTGATCCGTGCCGCGCGTTTTTGCGCCTGCGAGCGATACGATAGGAACGTGGAAACTCCAGCATATCGCGAACGTTCGGTCGTCTGTCTTTCCGGCGGCATGGATAGCTGCGTCACCGCCGCCCTGGCGGCGCGTGACACCGAGGCTTACGCCATCCATTTCGGTTATGGCCAGCGCACGGAGCATCGGGAGCTGCAGGCAGCCCGCGCCGTCGCCAGCCGCCTCGATATTCGCGAATTTCTGCATCTGCACACGGATGTTTTCCGGCGGATCGGAGGCTCGGCGCTCACCGATTCGTCCATCGAAGTTCCCGACGCCAGCCCGGAGTTTCGCGAGCGGGGGATTCTCGACCAGCATGTTCCGGTGACTTACGTACCTTTCCGCAATGCGCATTTTCTGTCTGCAGCCGTGAGCTGGGCTGAGGTGCTTGGCGCCTCGCGCGTCTATATCGGAGCCGTGGAGCAGGACAGCTCCGGCTATCCAGACTGCCGGCCCGCGTATTACGAGGCGTTTCAACAGCTTATCCGTACGGGAACCCGGGACGGGAATATACAGATTGTGACCCCGTTGATTGCGCTCAATAAGGCTCAGATTGTGCGCCTTGGTCTTGAATGCAATGCGCCTTTGGATGTAACGTGGTCCTGCTACAGGGAGGAGCAGCAAGCCTGTGGGGCGTGTGAAAGCTGTGTGTTGCGCTTGCGGGCATTTGCGGCGGCGGGCGTAGAAGATCCGATTCCTTATGCCGCGACCGGCGGGACGTCCAAAGCCGGCGGAATATGAGGCATGAAGGAAGAACTATCTGACCGCAGCACTCGTCAATATGACCGTGCCGGACTCTTACCCTCGCTATTTCTAAGGAGAACGTTATGAAGCTAAGTTCGTTGTTTCCTCTCGCCGGAGCGCTTTTGATCTCTGCGTCGATGGCTATTGCCCAGGAGCCTACCGGCAAAATTCACGGGCACGTGACAGACCCGACTGGTCAGCCTAAGGGACCGGCCACCATTGGCCTGTCAACCGATAACGGTAAAACGGCGAAGTACAGCTTCCCGGTCAATGCAAGCGGCGATTTTACAGGTGATGGAATCGCACCCGGAACGTACCTGATGACCCTGCGTCTTCCCGACACGCCGCCCGATAAGGTGGTTGATCAGATCGAGAACGTGAAGATCACTGCGGGGCAGGACACGGCACAGGACGACGATATGTCGCGCGCCGAATTCCTCGCCAGAATGACTCCGGACCAGCGCAAGCAAGTCGAAGAGTTCAAGAAGAAGAACGCCGACGTCATGAAGAACAACGCGGTGATCAAGAACCTGAACGCGGACCTTGCGACAGCGCGCCAGAACAACAAGGATAAGAAGTACGACGAGGCTGAGGCCTTGATGCTCAAGGACACAGCGCTTAAGCCGGACAGCGAACTACTCTGGTACGAACTGGGCAATTCGCAGCTTGGCCTGAAGAAGTGGGATGATGCGACCACGAGCTTCAAGAAGGCAGTGGATCTGGGAACGGCCTCCAAGAAGCCCAATCCTGAGTTGTTGGGCGGAGCCGATGCCGGCATGGGCGAAGCGGCTGCGCGCAACAATAAGGCTGACGAGGCACAGACCGACTACGATGCGGCAGCCAAGGCGAATCCGGCAAAGGCTGGTTTCTACTACTCCAACGAAACTATCGTCTTTTCGCAGGCGGGCAACGCTGATGCGCAGGGCGCTGCTGCGGACAAGGCAATCGCGGCCGATCCAAATAACGCCATTGCCTACTATCTCAAGGGCCAGGCGCTCATCGGCAAGGCAACCATGGACTCCAAGACCAACAAGATCATACTGCCCCCCGGATGCGCGGAGGCCTACCAGAAATACTTGGATCTTGCCCCTAACGGCCAGTTCGCCAATGACGTGAAGGGAATCCTGGCGCAGAGCAATGAGAAGGTAGAAACCAAGTACAAGGCCAAGAAATAAGCTGCAATACGAAATGCGCCGAAGCCGTTGCTCACCTGAGCAGCGGCTTTTGTGTGTTTGGCGGAGGCTACAATTCAGGTCATGGCAGAGACTTTGCTGAGTTATGCCGAGGCTGCGGAAGAGATTTGCCGTTACATCGGGCAATTGCCCTCGCCTGCTGTTACCGAGGCCGTTTCTCTTCTGGACGTAGCTGGCCGTGTGCTTGCGCAGGAGATCCGCGCTGATCGCGACCAGCCCCCGTTTCCGCGATCGACGCGTGACGGATTTGCCTGTCGCGCCGCAGATGCCAATACATATCAGCCGCTTCATGTAGCCGGTCAGGTTCGGGCGGGTGAAATAGCTAGTAGTAAAGCCAGGCCGGGAGAAGCATGGGAGATTATGACGGGCGCTCCAGTTCCGGATGGACTGGATGCAGTGTTTATGGTGGAGCACTCCGAGCGGATCGGGAACACGGTGCGCATGCGCGAGCCGCGCCAGATTGCCGAGGGAGAAAATATTGTTCCGGCCGGAGCGGAAGCGCGCACTGGTGAACTCGTGATCCCGCGCGGTACACGTCTGGAAGCGCAGCATATCGCGCTTGCCGCACAATGCGGCTATCCGGAGTTGACCGTGTTTCGCATGCCGGTCGTAGCTATTCTTTCTTCGGGCGACGAACTCGTTGCCGTGGCAGAGACACCGGCACTTAGCCAAATTCGCAACTCCAATTCGCCGATGCTGGCCGCTCTCGTCGCGTCTGCGGGTGGGCAGCCACTCATTTTGCCGGTAGTTCGTGATGAGGAAGCAGCGGTCGATGCCGCGTTGGCATCGGCTTTTCACCAACATCCCGACTTGTTGTTGCTCACTGGCGGCATTTCGGCTGGTCGCTTTGACTTCAGCAGGGGCGGGTTGGAACGTGCAGGGGCACGAATCCTGTTCGCAGGTGTTGCGATGCAGCCCGGCAAGCCGGTTGTCGTTGGCGAGGTTCCACTACCCCAGTCTGGACGCATGGTTCCGTTTCTTGCGCTTCCGGGCAACCCTATATCCAGCGCAGCAACCTTTCATCTGTTCGCTGCACCGGTGTTGGCTGCGCTGGGAGGAAACACTGCCGCAGTGCCTCGCTTTGCCGCGGCACATTACGCTAGCGAATGGCGCGGAAAGCCCGGTCTCACACGTTTTCTGCCGGCGCGTTGCGACTTCAGTCTGAATCCACAGGTAGAGCTTGTTCCATGGCATGGCTCGGGCGATCTGGCCGCCTATGCCCGCTCCAACTGCCTGCTGGTACTTCCCTCGGATTGCGAGGAATTACATCCCGGAAGCGAGGTATCAATTCTCCTGACCGCATAGGGCCGGCGATAACCTCGGCTGTTTACGAATCCGCTGCGTTAGTTTGTGCAGCGCCCTTGCGCCGAAATTTCAGTACCGCCCAGACCGCAATCGCTGTAAGCAGCAAAACGAGACATGTCAGGAAGAGGATCAGATGTTGGCTGATCAGCTTCTGCATCAGCGAAACAGCGCCAGGTCCCAGCTTCATCACCAGTAGTGACAGGACTGTCCAACGGATCATCCGACCGCAGAAGACTGCGAGCACAAATGACCAGACCCGCATTTCAAAGACACCCGCAGCAAAAACAAAGGCCTTCCAGGGAGTCGGCGGGGGCAGCATGCTCGGCACCAGGACCGCCAGAAATTCCTGCCGCTCAAATTTGTCGCGCATGCTCTCAAAGCGCTGACGGTTTACACGTTTGAGCAAAAAAAGCTCGCCGCCAGCGCGGCCTAGTCCATAGGGAAGCAGGCCACCGATTGCCGATCCTGCGGCTCCGGCGAGGCAGTAGATGAAGAAATGGGACTTGTTCTCCCAGACCATGACGGCCAGCAGCGCGTCCATCGGGACCGGAATGGTGCTGGAATCGGCCAGGGCGATCAGGCCGACGCCCCAGAAACCCATCTTGATGAGTGCCGGCACGATCACCAGGTTCCAGCGGGACATCCACTTTACAATCAGTTGTTTCAATCAGGAATCTCTCGATCTCTTCAAACATATTTCTGCGCGATCAGCTTGATTCTGTGTTTCTTACCTGTTGTGCTGTAACAACCATGGTCAGAACTCGTCTAATCGGCTGAGTCCTGCGCCGGACTTTGACACGTCTTCTAGGACACGTCTTTTAGACTGATGCCATTCTACGGTGTGGGGTTTCGTCGTCGACGCTGGGCAACTACAAGCGCCGATAGCGATAAAGTCCGGGTTGGCCCTAATTCCAGAGAATGAGAGAATAAACGGAAGACCGGGAGATTTTTGGATTGAAGAGCGTTCCGGTGAAGCTACGGTCATCGCAGCCCACCCGCTTTTCATGTACCTAAAGTGATGCCAACCAACCAGCCGCCTTCGAATTCGCCTTCCTCGCATCGTGAACATGACGACTCTATGCCTACTGGGGTTGCGCTCGCAGAACCGGAGCCCACAGAAAGCGACCGCTCAGAAGCCGAGGCAGCCGGGCGGGGAAATTCGCGCGACAAAGATGGCTATTCGAGCTCACGTTGGGTGGATTACGACACCCACGAACTGCTGGAGAAGATCTCCCAGTACGAAGATGAGCGCCGCTGGCAGCGCATCCGCGAAGGCATATGGATCTCCATCATTCTGCACTTCCTGCTTTTCCTGGGGATTGCGTATATTCCGCGCTATGTCTTTCATCAGGTGCAGCTTATCGATCCGATTCAGGCGATTCGCAACCGTAAGGACCTGACATACCTGGACGAGCTTCCCGATGCGATCAAGCAGGCGCAGAAATTAAAACCGAAGCCTCCGGCACTTAAGCCAAACGAGGCGATGGTCGATAAAAAGACACTTGATGCACTGAAGGCGATGGAAAAGGCGCAGCCGAAGCCCAAGGAGCCTGCGCCGGAAGTAAAGCAGCAACAATCTGCACCTCTTCCGCAACCACAACCCCAGCCACAGCAGCAGGCTGCGGTAACTCCGCCTCCACCGATGCCGCAGCCCAGTCAGCAGATTACCCCGGAAGCTCCGCGTCCTGCGCCGGTGCCGGCCAAGCCGAATTTCTCGCTCGGCTCACAGAATCCAGCCGATCAGCTCCGCCAGGCGATGCGCGACTCCATGCGTCCAGGTGATAGTGGGCAATTAAGCGGCCCCTCACTCAATCAGCACAGCGGCGCGGACGGCGGCGTTCAGGTGCTTTCCGATACACAGGGCGTTGATTTCAACCCATATCTGCAAAAAGTGATTCGCGAGACGTACCGCACCTGGGATCCGCTGATTCCCGAAGAGGTCAATCCACCCATCCTGAAGCGCGGCCAGTGCGAAATAGTCTTCACTATTCTGCCCAATGGGCGCGTGCAGGCGCATTCGATGACCCTGACCGGGCGCTCCGGCGACGTAGCTCTTGACCGCGCGGCCTGGGGATCTATCGAAGGCGCCGACTACCCGCCGTTGCCGCGAGAGTTCCACGGTCCGTACCTGCAGCTTCGCTTCCGGTTCCAGTACAACATCCACTGAACCGGAGATTTCTTTGCTTTATCGCTTGACCCTGACGTAACGTCATAACGCAGACTCCTCTTCAGTAGAGGAACACCAGGTCATGCTCCGTATCCAGCAATTCGCCAAACTTGCCAACGTTACTGTCCGAACGCTGCATCACTACGACCGGATAGGACTGCTTTCGCCCACGCTCCGCTCTGCGAACGGCTACCGGCTCTATCGCATGGAAGATCTGGCCCAGCTTGAGCGCATTCTCTTCTTGCGCTACCTGGGCATCTCATTGCGAGAAATTGCCGACCTGCTCGCCACCGGAGCTCAGCTTCCGGAACAGGATCTCGCGGCAACGCTCGCTCGCCAGGCCTCTGTTCTGCGCCAGCGGCGCGACGGTATCGACCGCGTCTTGCACGCGATCGACCGCGCAAGCACTGCGATGAAGAAGAACGACAAGCCCGATTGGTCCCTCTACCAGACCATCCTTGAGGAGATTCACATGCAGGAAACACAAGACTGGACACAGAAGTACTATTCGCCCGAAGCGCAACAGGCAATCGAAGAGCGCCGGCCACTCTGGAATCCAGAGATGCAGGCCAAGGTCACTGCCGATTGGCAGCAGATGTACGCCGATGTGCAGAGCGCTATCGACCGCAACGTCGAACCCGTTAGCGACGAAGGCAAAGCGCTTGCGGCACGTTGGATGAAGCTGGTGGAAGGTTTCACCGGCGGCAATCCGGCGGTGCTTGAAGGGTTGAATAAGCTCTACGCCGATCGCGCCAACTGGCCTTCTGGTACGGTCTCGCCAGAAGCCGAAAAGAACATGCCCAAACCGGAGCTGATGATCTTTATCCGAGCTGCTCTCGGGAAGGCCTAACCTGTCATTCGCTGCCCGTCCGGCTCTATCTGAAGGAGGATGGGCAGCGTTTTGCTGCAGCCGAGATAAAACGATTGTGTAGAGGGTTTGATAGCGCGTTCAGCGGGCTCGTTGTTATACACTTTTCTTCGCTTACGAGGAGCCTTTCCAACATGCAATTTATGAGGCGTGCCGTCCCCTTCGTCTTTTCATCGATCGCATTTTGCCTGGCCACCGCCTTTCTTCATGGACAGGCAACACCGCGCTCCATTCTCGACAAAGGAGTGGCCATCACCGGACTCACCGCTGCCAACGGACCTGGATTCCATATCAAGGCCAATTACACACTCTACGACCGCGGCAATGAGTCAGAATCCGGCACGCTGGAAGAATGGGCCTCCGGACCCTGGACCTGGCATCGCGTCTACACGGAAAAGAAGCAGGCCGGTAGCGAGTGGAGCCTGAAGCATGGCGACGCCGTCATGACCAAGGGCGCTAAGCTGAACTTCGTGATGCTCGATGCGCGTGTGGCAACACCTCTGACAAATCCCCTGTACTACCTGGTCAACTATGGCTCCAATGCGGATCTCAATAATCAAGCTGGAACCTTCGGCGGCCTCACGCTCGACTGTCTCACAGTCGGCAATGCAGCCTCACTGGCCGGCAAAGTCGATCCAGATCTGCTCTACCCAACGATGTGTTTCGATGAGACAGACTCGACGTTGCGTTACGTCAAGACGACCTACCGGTTGACCACGTACGCCAATTTCAAACCGCTTGGTAATCGATCGGTGGCAACAAAGATGGATGTGAACTACGGTGGCAAGCAGGATGTTGCTGCTGAAATCACCACACTGGAGCCGTTGGCGTCGGGAGATCAGGCGCAGGTCGCTCCATCTGGAAAGACAGTGCCTGAGCCCTACAACCACATGGCTACCGATGCGCCATTGGTATCGACGCACATTAGCGAGTGCGAGTATCCGATGTCGGCTCAGACTAATCACGAGAGCGGCATCATCATGGTACCCGTTGTGATCCACAAAGATGGCAGCGTCAAGAGCAATGGGGGCGGATTTGGCGGGCCTCCTGATCTGAACGAGGCGGCTTCGGATTGTGTAGGTGGCTGGAAGTATGAGCCATTCAAGCTCGACGGTCAGCCCGTGGATGTAGCAGAGACGCTCATCATCACCTACAACAATGGACCTTTTAAAGGACAACCCGGCTATGCGTCGCAACCACCTGCTCCAGGTGCGGCGAAGTAGCTTTTCTCATGAATTGGTAGCGATGCTAGAGTTTCAAAGCCCTCTGCGCCGCGCAAGCCAACTCTTGCTGGAATGCCTTAAAATGTTGGCGTCGTATGTGCTCCGCATTTCTTCTTATCGAGGCTGTTTCAAGCCAGATTTACCAAGCCGGCTACGTTTCACCCGTCCGGCGGCCCAAGCGCTTCCGGTTTGGCCGCGTTGATCGTGGCAGTAGCCGGTCCAAGCTTTCCCGCAGCTAATGCGTTTCGCAACCAGAAGCGGCACCGTGCGGTCCTCCGGTTGCAGCCCGCTGCGAAGACGCGCACCTGCCAGCTAGAATTTGCAACCTTAGAAAGGCATCTGAAGATGAACACCTTCCAAAGCCGGAAGACCCTCGAAGTTCAGACAGCATCCGGCAAGCGCACCTATACCTACTTCAGCCTTCCCGCCGTTGGCACGCAAGGCTTCGATCTAGCCCGTCTGCCCTTCAGTCTCAAGATCCTGCTTGAAAACCTGCTGCGCCGCGAAGACGGTGTGAATGTCACCGCAGGCGATATCTGTTTCCTCGCAACGTGGAAGGCCGAGGCCGAGCCGAGCCGCGAGATTGCCTACATGCCCGCCCGCGTGCTGATGCAGGATTTTACCGGTGTCCCGGCCATCGTCGATCTGGCCGCGATGCGCGACGCGATGAAAACTCTTGGTGGCGATCCGGAAAAGATTAATCCGCTCGTTCCGGCAGAGCTCGTTATCGATCACAGCGTGCAGGTGGATGAGTTTGGCTCGCCTCGCGCTTATGATGCAAACGCGCTGCTCGAGTTTCAGCGCAACCGCGAGCGCTATGCGTTTTTGAAGTGGGGCCAGACGGCCTTCCGCAACTTCTCAGCCGTGCCGCCGGGCATGGGTATCTGTCATCAGGTCAACCTCGAATACCTTGCGCGCGTCGTCTTCACCAAGGATGAAAACGGTGAGTCCATCGCCTATCCAGATACGCTCGTAGGCACGGACAGCCACACGACCATGATCAACGGCCTGGGTGTTCTTGGCTGGGGTGTCGGCGGCATCGAAGCCGAGGCAGCCATGCTTGGCCAGCCGGTGTCGATGCTCATTCCGCAGGTGGTGGGCTACAGGCTCACGGGCAAGCTGCGCGAGGGCGCAACAGCCACGGACCTCGTCCTTACCGTCACCGAGGCGCTGCGCAAGCTTGGCGTCGTCGGCAAATTCGTCGAGTTCTACGGCTCCGGCGTCAGCGAACTGCCCCTCGCCGACCGCGCGACCATCAGCAACATGGCTCCCGAATACGGTGCGACATGCGGCATCTTTCCGGTAGATGAGGAAACGCTCCGCTATCTGCGCCTCACTGGCCGCAGCGAAGAGCAGATTGCGCTCGTTGAGGCTTACTACAAGGCCCAGGGGCTCTTCCACACGGCCGACTCGCCCGAAGCCATGTATACGCAGACTCTCGAGCTAGACCTTTCGACTATCCAGCCCAGTATCGCCGGTCCCAAGCGCCCGCAGGATCGCGTTCTGCTCTCCGAGGCAGGCGCAAGCTTCCGCAAGCAGCTTCCAAGCCTGCTTGGACCTGCCGCCAAGCCCCTCGGCGAGCGCGCCGCTCTGCGCTGGGCCGCCGGTACACCCTTCCAGGACAGCGAGCTTGTCTCAGCGGTTGCCGCCGGTACGAACGAAGGCCTCGATCGCGGCTTCGAAAAGGCCGTCGCACAGGGTAATGGTCACAACGGCACGGTGAAGGGCCGCTTCGGCGTCAATCCGGATGACTATCTTGACCACGGCTCAGTTGTCATTGCCGCGATCACAAGCTGCACCAACACTTCAAACCCCTCGGTCATGATCGCCGCGGGCATTCTTGCCAAGAAAGCGGTTGAAAAGGGCCTCAGCGTTCCGCCGTGGGTCAAGACATCGCTCGCGCCCGGCTCCCGCGTCGTGACTGACTACTACCAGAAGTCGGGCCTGCTGCCGTATCTCGAAAAGCTGCGCTTCAATGTCGTCGGCTACGGCTGTACCACCTGCATCGGCAACTCTGGTCCGCTCCCTTCTGACGTTTCCGATTCCATCAACGATCACGGTCTTGTCGCAGTCTCGGTTCTCAGCGGTAATCGCAACTTCGAGGGCCGCGTCAACGTCGACGTGCGCGCCAACTACCTCATGTCGCCGCCGCTGGTTGTGGCGTACGCCATCGCCGGCCGTATAGATCATGACTTCGACAAGGAGCCGCTCGGCACCGACGAAGTAGGCCAGCCGGTCTATCTTGCCGATATCTGGCCCTCGCAGAAAGAAGTCAGCGACGCCATCGCTGCCGGAGTTACCAGCGAAGGCTTTACCCATGAATACGCGACCGTCACACTCGGCGATGCAAACTGGCAGGGGCTGAAGTTTCCCTCTGGCGACACCTACGGATGGGAAGGTGATTCCACCTACATCCGCAAGGCTCCCTACTTCGACGGCATCACATCTAAGCCCACGCCTGTCGAAGACATTGCCAATGCTCGTGTGCTCGCCATTCTCGGCGACAGCGTCACGACGGATCACATCTCGCCCGCCGGTTCCATCAAAGCAGCCGGACCTGCCGGCGTTTACCTCACGGACCACGGCGTCACCAAAGCTGACTTCAACAGCTACGGTTCGCGCCGCGGCAATCATGAGGTAATGGTGCGCGGTACGTTTGCCAATGTGCGCCTGCGCAACAAGCTTGCGCCCGGCACTGAGGGTGGCGTCACGCGCCTGTTGCCTGAGGGCGAGACGATGTCGATCTATGACGCCAGCGTGAAGTACGCCGAGCGTGGAGTGCCGTTGATCATTCTCGCAGGCAAGGAGTACGGCTCCGGGTCATCGCGCGACTGGGCTGCCAAGGGTCCTAAACTGCTTGGCATCCGCGCGGTGATTGCCGAAAGCTTCGAGCGCATTCACCGCTCCAACCTTGTCGGCATGGGCATTTTGCCGCTGCAGTTCTTGCCCGGGGAGTCCGTCGAATCTCACCGCCTCACTGGCGAAGAGACCTACGACTTCTCTGGTCTCAAAGCCATGCTTGACTCAAAATTTGCCGACGGCAAGACCCTGCACGTCAAGGTCACTTCCACGGACGGCGTAACTAAGTTGATTGCAACCCAGGTCCGCATCGATACCCCGCAGGAAATTGCCTACTACGAACACGGCGGCATTCTGCAGTATGTATTGCGGCAGTTGGCTGCGAATTAAAACGGTAACTGTACGCGACATGCCGCCCTTCGCGGGCGGCATGTGTTTTTGTGAATCAACTTATTTGCGATGGTGGATTTCGGTGAGGGTATAGTGCCGCATCTCCGTGATTTCTTTCACGAAGCCGCCGATTGCCTTGAAGAACGAAGAAAAATGCGGTCCTTTGCGAAATCCCTGCATATGCGCCTCTGTCGAGATCCACTCGATGCGCAGCACGGCAGAGATCTCATCTTCCTCGCATTCGGTGAGTTCGTAGGCAAGGCACTCCGGAGCTGCGTCCAGACTCGCCCGAGCCTCTTTGTACGCGGCTACCAGTTCCTGGCGCCGAGCCGCATCGGTGACCGTATAACGGATATATTCAACGACCATTGTTGACCTCGTAAAGGACTGGGGCTCTTAGTTGAGTGGTTGATTATCATTCAGAAGATGGAAAGCGAAGCGCTGGCCGCGCCGCGACCCGAAAGCCATGTCGATCCACAGCATCGCCATCGCTTCCAGATAACGCGCGTTACGCAGAGCGCCGCAATCGGTGGGAAAAAGCCCCGCCTGTTCCACAAGCCCGGCGGTGATCGCCTTGGCTCCCAGGTCGTCACTGCAGTAGAACCCGCCAGCCACAGCGCCACCCACCTGACCGTGACCAAGGAACGGAGCTCCGACTGTGTTGAATGCCTTGACGACCCGTGCCTGCGGCTGCGCTTCCTGTACTAACTCAGCAGCTGATCGGCCGCCGAGGTTCTCTAGTCCGCTCAGGTCTTTCTTCAGAGGATTTGTAGTGTCGATGAGAACCTTTCCGGCAAGATCCCCTGTTGTCCGCAGTACAGATTCTGCCGCATCCCATGGCACCGCCAGAACAACAACTTCGCAATACTGCGCGGCATCCGCCACGAGGCTTGCAGTTGCGCCTGTATGCGAAGACTCCGCAGCCGAAATTTTGCCTTTGTCTCGAACGCCAAGCACGATCGAATGACCGTGTCGTAACCATAGATCTGCCAGCGCACTGCCGATGTGTCCCGTCCCTAAAATTGCAATTTTCATCAGCCCACTCCAAACTGCTAACCCATCTATAGTGCGCGGCATGCTTACCACTCAATTACGCACAATTTTGTGCCCGGGTGATGGTGTGAATCGCGGGGCGCTAAACTACGTTCATGCGTATCGAGGATTGCCCGGTCAAATCCGCCATTGACGTCATTGGTGGCAAATGGAAGCCTCTGATTCTGCGGGAGCTCAAGGATGGGCCTCGCCGATTTGGTGAATTACGGCGCGCCATTCCAGGTGTCCGCCACAAGGTGCTGACCGAACAGCTCCGACAGCTTGAGGGCGCCGATATAGTTACCCGGCGCGTTTATGGCGAAAAAGTGCTCCAGTCCGAGTACCGGTTAAGCTCCTATGGAGAAACCCTTCGGCCGGCATTGAATGCCCTCGCCGTATGGGGCGCGGCTCATCTGGAACATGTTGCTGTGCTATCGTGAAAAGTTGGCCCTGAGCGGAAAAATCTCCCGTTGCGGCGCGCAAATACCTGCGTTTCGTACACCTCTGTGGCCGCCTTACGATCATGCCTCACGACCTGCCCAAAGCCTACGACCCCACCGCCATTGAAGATAAATGGGCCGAATACTGGGTCCGCGAAAACCTCTTTGCCGTCGATACACCGACTGAGAAAGACGGTCAGGAAGCCTTCACTATCCTGCTGCCGCCGCCTAACGTCACCGGTCGCCTGCACATGGGCCACATGCTCAACCAGACGGAGATGGATATCCTCATCCGCTGGCACCGTATGCGCGGCGAAAAGGCCCTCTGGGTTCCGGGCACCGACCACGCCGGCATCGCCACCCAGATGATGGTTGAGCGGCAGCTTGCCAGCGAAGGCTCATCGCGCCAGCAACTGGGCCGCGAGGCCTTCGAGAAACGCGTCTGGCAGTGGCGCGAGCAGTATGGCAAGGCCATCCTCGACCAGATGAAGCGTCTCGGCGCCTCGGTCGACTGGAGCCGTGAATACTTCACCATGGACGCAGGCCTGTCGGTTGCGGTTCGTGAAGCTTTCACGCGCCTCTATCATGAGGGGCTGGTCTATCGTGGCGCGTACGTCGTCAACTGGTGCCCCGGCTGCCAGACCGCCGTCAGCGACCTCGAAGTTGTCCACGAAGAAATGCTCGGCAAGCTGTGGGAGATCCGCTATCCGGTCGTACATTCGAATGGCGAATATCTCACGATTGCAACGACACGCCCCGAAACCATGCTGGGCGACGTGGCTGTGGCTATTCATCCAGACGACGAGCGCTACACGCATCTGCATGGCAAACGGCTGATTCTGCCGCTAACTGGCCGCGAGATTCCGATTGTGCTTGACACCTGGGTCAGCCGCGACTTCGGCACCGGCGCGGTCAAGGTCACGCCAGCACACGACCCCAACGACTTCGCGCTCGGCCAGCGCCACAATCTTCCGTCCATCAACGTCATGGACGACCGCGCGCGCATTGCGCTGCCGGGCAGTCCGTATGATGGCCTTGATCGCTACGAAGCGCGCAAGCGCATCGTCGATGACCTCGCTGCCGAAGGGCTGCTAGGAGCCATTCACGATCACAAGCTCTCGGTTGGCCGCTGCGACCGCAGCAAGGACGTGATCGAGCCGCGCCTCTCGACGCAATGGTTCGTCGCTGTCAACAAGCGTCCCGAGGGCCGCGATGTTTCGATGGCCGAGCTCGCCATTGCCGCTGTGCAAGCTAATGAATACGGCCAGCAGCCCATGCGCTTCACGCCATCCATGTATGAGAAAACCTATCTCAACTGGATGACGAACATTCGCGACTGGTGCATCAGCCGCCAGCTCTGGTGGGGCCATCGCATTCCGGCATGGCACTGCGCAGTCTGCCATCAGATTACTGTGCCCAAGCCCGGCGACGCGCACGATCCAAGCGCATGCACACACTGCAGCAGCGCCGAGATCACGCAGGAAACCGACGTTCTCGATACATGGTTTTCTTCAGGCCTGCTGCCGGTCAGCGTTTTCGGCTGGCCATTCCTCGCGCCTGACGCGGACGGCACTGCGAGTGCGGACTTTCACAACTTCTACCCAACAAGCCTGCTGGTTACCGGCTTCGACATCCTCTTCTTCTGGGTGGCGCGCATGGTCATGCTCGATTGCTGGTTCTCGCAGGACGTTCCGCTCGCCGACGGATCGAAGCGGACACTGAAAGACTCTGTACCCTTCCGCGAGGTCTATATTCACGCGCTGGTGCGCGACGCCAACCGCGAGAAGATGTCCAAGACCAAAGGCAACGTTATCGATCCTATTGAGATCGTTAAGCAGTACGGCACCGACGCCGTGCGCTTCACGCTGGCCTCGATGGCTTCACCCGGTACCGACATCGCGTTTAACGTAGCCAGAACCGAAGGCTATCGCGCTTTCGCCAACAAGATCTGGAACGCCGCGCGATTCATCTTCATGACCCGTGATCGCTACCTTGAACAAACTGGTGGCGCGATGTCTCACCGCTTCGATTTGACGAAGGTAGACCGGCACAACTCCGTGCTCCTGGGCTATCCCGCCAATCCCGAAGCACCTGCTTCCAGCGAGTCCCAATCCCCGTTAGAGCATCGATGGATCCTTTCCCGTCTGCATCGCGCTTCAGCCGGTGTCAATGCTGCGCTTGAAAGCTATCGCTTCGACGATGCGGCATCCGTCGTATACCAGTTTTTCTGGGGTGATTTTTGCGATTGGTATCTCGAGATCATCAAGCTCCCGCTTGATCCCGTCAAACCAGATGGACCGGAAAAGCTTTTGGCTTTGCTGGTTCTTCTTACCGTATTTGAATCGGCACTTCGCTTACTTTCTCCATTCCTGCCTTTTCTTACCGAAGAACTTTGGCATGCGTATTATCAAGACCGGCCTCCGGTCAAATCCATCGCGCTTATGCCTTTCCCCGTTTCCGAGGATCCGGACTTCGACGAACAGGCGGATAGGGCTATGGAGCAATTGCAAAACCTCATTGTCGAGGTCCGTGCGCTGCGCAAGGAAAGCGGTGTCGAAGAAAAGGCTACAGTGCCGATCGAGTTGCGTATTGGTGCAGATAGTAGCTCGACGATAGAGGAAAATCGCGCCGTCATTGAGCGTCTTGCTCGCGTGAGCGAGATTCGTTTCGTTGACGAGATCTCTCCTTCGCTTACCAAACGTTCGACGCCAGACTTCGACTTGGCAGTGCTCTACGAGCGCACCATCGACGTAGCAGCCGAACGCGACCGCCTAACCAAAGACATCGCCAAGCTCGAAAAGAATCTCGCCTCCGCAGAAAAGCAGTTAGGTAACGAAAGCTTTCTCGCCAAGGCCCCGGCCAACATTGTTGAAGGCCTCAAAAAGCAATACGAAGAGAACCGGCAGCTTCTCGAAAAAGCTCGCGCCGCGCTCTCATCTTTACCTCCGGAAGCGTAGGGAATGTCCTGCTCGTGTGTCCAATGCCGCATTCATGGAGCCACACTGGGCCTGAAGAAATTCCCTGCTTCCCGTCGAGCAATTCATCAGGCTTATCGTCGCGCTGCAATGGCCTGGCACCCTGACCGCTTTGCCAGTGAACCAGGCAAAATGCATGAGGCAGAGGAGCATTTTAAGCAGGCTCAATCAGCCTATCGTGAACTGGCAGAGCATAATCCTGAAACTCAGGACGAGCCCGAGATCGACGATGCTACAGCCGATGTTGAAAGCGTGGAGGAGCAAGCAACTGAAGCTGCGCCGAATCCGAGTATCCAATGGAACTCCATCGCGCCTTCGGTGCTCTTCGCCAACATTTCCAACTGTTTTGTTCCACCTGATCTCCCGCCATCAGCCGACGCTGTCGTAAGCCAGCATCTGAGTTTCTTCGATTACCCAAATGCCATTTTCGATCTGGCATATGACGGCAGCTTCCGCCGATTCTTTCTCCTTGCCTCGCACGGTGCCATTTTCAAAGACTCACTTGGCAAAGTCGCACTTCTGCGTTACGAAGACTTTGGCCAGGTTGAGTTGCTCAATCGCGAATCAGATACCAAACGTGGTTTTTGGGATAAGCTTGGCGAGCGAATCGTCAGCACGCTCGCGGAACATTTCCATGGTGTTCCAGAGCGATTCTCACTTGATCTCTACCGTGGTGACGGAACTCACTTCTGCTCTCTTACCGGCCTTGTCACCGATGAGGCCAAGTCTGCTATCTATCGCTATCTCGTGCGTAAGAAACAGCAGTTTCAACGCGAAGAGTCAGGACTAGTCAACTCAACCCCCAAGGTGGTTCGATAAACAACGTGGACTGGAAAAATCACCGTATCGACGCTCTTCTCGAACTGGCTCTTGTCGAAGACAAGGCCGCCAGCGACGCGACCACGAATCTCATCATCGATCCCGATCTGCGCGCCACCGCCACGGTGATCGCGCGCCAGGATCTGGTCGTCTGTGGCCTCGGCTGCATTCCGCGTTTTCTCGAGATCTTTAGCAAGCTCGATAAACGTACCTCGGCGCAGACACGCTTTGAGGTGATCAGCCATCCTGAGATTTTCGACGGCGTGCGCGCACGCAATGGCCAGACCCTTGCTGTCATTCGCCACAATGCCCGTGCGTTGCTGAGTTGCGAGCGCGTCATTCTCAATCTCATGCAGCATCTCAGCGGTATTGCAACGAACACCCGCCAATATGCCGATGCTCTCGCCGGTACCAAGGCTCATGTGCTCGATACACGCAAGACGGTGCCCGGCCTGCGCTCTCTGGACAAATACGCAGTCCTCTGCGGCGGCGGCACCAATCACCGCCTCGATCTCTCCGACGGCATTCTCATCAAGAACAACCACATTGCCCTCGGTGGCGGCGTGAAGCAGACGCTGCAGAAAGCACTCGCAGGACGCAAGCCCGGCCAGCGCGTGCAGATTGAAGTACGCACCATGCAGGAGTTGGATGAGGCGCTGGCGAATGGAGCAGAAGCGATCCTGCTCGATAACATGACGCCTGCGCAGATAGAGAAGTGTGTCGCGCGCATTCATCAGGCAGAGGCGGAAGCCGAAGGCGCAGCCCTGGAGCCGGGCGCGAAACCCAAACGCTGGATTCCGACGGAAGCCTCAGGCGGTATTGTTCTTGAGAACATCCGCGACTACGCGCTTGCGAGTGTTGATTTCATCTCTGTAGGTGCGCTTACGCACTCGGCAAAGGCCGCAGACATAAGCATGCGCATCGTCGCAGAATCTCGCTAGAGATTTCGCGCAGATGCGCATGTTATTTATCGTGAATTGTCAGATGGGTCGTTCTGTAATCAGCGGCCGACAGCCGCAGGCTCCTCCACGTTCGCTTCTTCCACCATCGTCACCGGATAGTAAGCATTACGAATGTACTGCTTGACCATCCGATTGGTGTTAAAGAACGAACCGTTGTAGGCGATCGTAGTCTTCATAATGCCGCCCCAAGCTTCGGGCGACTTGTTATAGAGCTTGACTATTGAGTTTTCCAGCTTCTCGTAGAGTGAGTTCGCTTCAGCAGCATCGTCTTCGCCATCTTCGATGGCCCAGCCGGTGTAGCCTTCCAGGCAGCCTTCAATCCACCATCCATCCAGGATTGAAAGGCTCGGCACGCCATTCAACGCGGCCTTCATGCCGCTGGTGCCGCTGGCCTCATACGGCCTCCGCGGCGTGTTCACCCAAACGTCCACGCCCGCGGTGAGCAGCGCGCCAAGCTCCCAATCGTAGTTTTCGAGATACACAACGCGCAGGTCTGAGCCTGAGTACCTCTGCGCCTTCTCAATCACGCTGTGAATCAGCGCTTTGCCGGGCTCGTCCTGCGGATGCGCCTTGCCTGCATACAGGATCTGCAATCCACCGGCAGCCTGCGCAATCTGCAACAGACGCTCCGGATCAGTAAAGAGCAGATCGGCGCGCTTGTATGTTGCGGCACGTCGTGCAAAGCCAAGCGTCAACACCTTGGGGTTCAGCACCAGTCCAGTGCGCGATGCAACCTCGGCAAGCAATGTTTCCTTTGACTGGGCGTGTGCAGCGAGCACCTCGCTGGTCGGAATCTCGATGGTGTTGCGCAGATATAGATTGTCGCGCCGCCAGTGAGCAATGCCCTTGTCAAACAGATCCTGAAACGGAGCAGAAATCCAGGTCGGCGCATGCACGCCATTCGTGATGGCATCAATCACGTAATCGGGGAACATCTCACGCGAGACATTCCCATGCTGCAGCGCGACGCCATTCACATAGCGCGAGAAGCGCAGTGCAACGTAAGTCATGTTGAGCATGTTTTCATGGCAGCAGCCCAGCAATTCGAGCCGCCCAAAGCGGTCGCTGCCGAGAACGCGGATCGCCTGATCTTTGCCGAAGCGGTCGTGACCAGCGGGCACTGGAGTATGCGTTGTAAACACACACTTCTGCCGCACGATGTTCACGTCCTGCTCTGTGATTTTGTTTGCCGGGCCGCCACCCATCTGGGCTTCCAGCAGCGCAAGCGTGAGCAACGCGGCGTGGCCTTCGTTCATGTGGTAGACGTTTACACGATGGCCCAGCGCATTGAGCATGCGTACACCACCCATGCCGAGAATAATCTCCTGTTGCAGGCGATAGTTCGAATCACCGCCATAGAGATGATCGGTCAGGCTACGGTCCCAATTCGTATTCTCGGGCAAGTCGGAGTCGAGCAGATAAATCTGAATCGTATGCCCCGACCGGCCTACCATGTCGTAACGCCAGGCGCGCAGCGTGACGATGCGATCTTCGATATTTACGGTTACGCGCGGGGCTTCTTCGGTGCAGAAGTCGCCGACTGTCCAAGGCTGGGCTTCCTCCGATTGCTTTCCGTTTGCATCCAGATGCTGGCGGAAGTAACCCTTGCGATGCAACAGAGTGAAGGCCACCAGCGGAACGCCAAGATCCGCTGCCGAACGAAGCGTGTCACCTGCCAGAACCCCTAAGCCTCCTGAATACGTGGGCATGCTGGGATTGATGGCGATCTCCATCGAGAAATACGCAACGATGCCGCTTTGCATGTACGGTTCGTATGAGATTTGGCGCGCAGATGAGGATGAGGAGAAATTGCTGTAAGAGGAGTTGGACATGATGTGGTTGTCTCCGAATCGCGAGTGGAAGAGCTTGCCTTCCACACAATCGCAACCTCTAACCGGCCTGGTTCTTCAATTCCTGACCTGTTTTGTAATATCGGCCGGTTTTGCCGAAAGCCTTGCTTTCGAGCGGGTAGCTCAAACGATTTTAGCAAGACACAAAATTCAGGAATAGCGAATTCTGTCCGGATGGCTGACTGTAGGGAGCGTAACCGAAGTACTCAGAAACGCACATCCCACAATGGTGCAGTCATCTCGCGTCCAATGAGATGAAACAGCATCGGGAGCGAAATAGTAGTACAAATCCTCTTTGCAGAGCGATTTGTGAGTTGTCATTACCCATTGACACTCGCAAAGAAAGTAGTGATCCCTCTACAACTGACCCTGTTAATCGATTGGATGCGCTCCGCGTGACGCGTGACAGATGTGGATTTCAGGATCGATCCCTGTCGCGTTCTTGTAATGGGACTTCAACGCCTGTGCAAAGGCTTTTGAATGAGCCTTATCTACCAGATTGATGGTGCATCCGCCAAAACCGCCGCCCGTGAGTCGTGCGCCCATAAGCCCCGGCAGATCCTGCGCGAGATCAACCATAATGTCGGCTTCCGGACAGCTTGCCTCAAAGTCCTTGCTGTAGCTTACGTGTGCCTCGTGCATCAGACGGCCAAGCGTCTTCATGTCGCCGCTTATCAACGCATTGGCGGCTGCGACGGTGCGCTCGTTTTCCGTGATGACGTGGCGTGCGCGCTTAAATGAGACCGGTGGAATCTCATGTCCCCACGCATCCATATCGGCCATCGTTGCGTCACGCAGGAATTTGATTTCAGGCCGATGTGTTGCAAGAATGCGGCAGGCTTCCTCTACCTGCGCTCTTCGGCTTGTATACCCCTCGCCTGCTACGGAATGCTTGACCATGGTGTTGGCGATCACAAGGTCGATGTCATGTGGAATCGGCGCCAGCAGGTAGCTCAGGTCACGGCAATCCAGCATCAGCGCATGATCCTTCTCGCCCATTGCTGAGATGAACTGGTCCATGATGCCGCAGTTCGCGCCGACGAATTCGTTCTCTGAGCGCTGGCACAATCGCGCGAGCTTCGGGCCCGGAAGCGTTTCGCCGGTGAGGCCAAGGATCGCCGACGCGGTTGCTACTTCAACAGAGGCCGAACTACTCAATCCTGATGCTACCGGCACATCGCCCCAGAACGTGATGCTCAACGGTGGCACCGTGAATCCTTCGCTGCGCAACAACACCATCACGCCTAGCGGATAATCACTCCAGTGGCCCGTATTCGTGGCAGGCAGCGATTCGGCATCGAATACCCGCTCTTCGTGGAAGTTTTCGGAGTAAATCACGATCTTGCTGTCGTTACGTGACGTGATGGCCGCTACAGTTGCAAAATCGATGGCGGCCGGCATTACAAACCCTTCCGCATAATCGGTATGTTCGCCGATTAGATTCACGCGTCCGGGAGCGACAAAGACCTTTGCTCCAGATCCATATTTCGTTTCGTGCAACGTGCGAACTGCGGCAGGGTCCTTCATCGCATTTTGTTCCTCAAAGGGTTAAAACGTTTTCCGCTCTTGGTTTTGGAGAAGAGAAAGTTGTAATTATCCTAGACTGTCTCCCTCGTCACTCGATCGATGCATAACTCCAGAGGCCACGTAACCGAGACTCCGGGGCTCAGCCATCGCGTCGATTCACCGGCAGCGGCCAGCAAATCGGTTGAAGCAGTAGTAGGTTCGATGGCAACACATATTTGTTTTGCCCCAGGCCGCTCTGGCCATCCTCCGTAACAAAGCCAAAGCCCAAGCCACGGAGTAATCGCACTCTCAAAGCTCATCGTCAGGCGAAGACCTGATTGCCGGCGATCCAGGACACACCAGCCATCCTGCAGCGGTCCTGCGAAGAGCTTGTCTCCTGTTTTCGCTTCAGGATCGAGCGCTACGCTCAAATCTCTTGGAGAGCCATCTGTCTGCTCCGCCACTGGCCATAAGATCTGCTGGCCTGCGCGCAGCTTCCCGTCCATTGAACCTTCGACACGCACCGATGCAACGTCCTCTGGCAAGATCACGCGGTCTCCGGGGTCAACGGCAAACAGTGGATGCGCAGACCAGAGCCACGGCACGCGCGCGTTGCCGGTATTCACGAGTGTGTAGAGCAAGTGCAGCGTCCATCCAGAATCGGTTTCTGTCAGAATCGATGACCGGGTTAGCTCCAGCGGTAACGAGGTGCAGCGCGCGCGCAATGTCGCCGAGTCTGCTGCAGATTCAAGCACCTGCCACGGAATACCCCACAAATCACCGTGATCTGGAGCATGCAGTTCCCCGTCCGGATACTCGACCCTGCACGCCGCAACTGTAGGGACGCATTCATCCCAGCCACCCGCGTCACTCTCCTCAAAGCCCGTCTCAGGACCGCGCGCGCTGTAAGGGTTCAGCGGAGTCTGCAGTAGTTCCTGCCCGTCTACTTCTATAGAGCTGATCTTGCCGCCGAATGCGGGGAGTAGGGTGACGGAACAGCCGCCAGAGCAAATGACAACGTTTTCCTCCGCAGCCGCGTTATCGCCAATCGGACCCACCGAGCTTGCCATGCTTACATCCCCTGCCTGGGTTCAGACCCGGTTGAGTCTGGATTTAGACTCCAATGAGTCGGGTTCAGACTCCAGTTCAGTCTTCAGACCCCGGTTGAGTCAAGGATGCGATGCGCCGCTGCATCCAACCGTTGCCAAATTTCTTCAAGCCACTCACGATGCTCGGGTTTCATCAAAACCGAGCGCAAACAGGTAACATGCGAACCAGCCAGCTCGCTTGCCGCCGGGGACACGGTTCCGTTAAACATCGCTCCGGGCAATTGTACTAGCGCCAAATGCAGATTCAGCTTGGCTGCCTCATCGAAAATTCCCTGAGCATGCTTTGAGCTCACTTCGGCCGAGCCGGACTGAACCCGCCAGACCACAATATCCAATTCCGGAGGAATGGGGAATGGGTCAAATCGCCCGTCTTCCCGCAATCTCCGGTCAAGCTCGAGGGCTGCTTTGCGCCCGTCTGTCAGACCGCGTGCAAACTCGCCATCTGGCACTAGCTGCAGCAGCCTTTGCGTCGCCCACAATGCCACTGCGGCCGCGCCGGCCCGCGAGCACTCCAGGCTGATCTCGCCTAGATGTAACTCATTGGATGTGAAGTATGTATATGGAGAATCATGCTTGTAGAGCAGTCCAACCGCAGGATCGCGAAACAGCACGCAGCCGCATCCATATGGTTGCAGTCCGTGTTTATGAGGATCGACCACTATCGAATCGGCGTGTCCCATCGCTTCGTAAGCCGCTCGTACCGAAGGAGATAGATTCTCCGCGATCAGTCGGAAATAACCGCCATAGGCAGCGTCCAGATGTACCCGGAAGCCATATCGATCCCGCAGCGCAAGAATCTCTGGCAGTGGATCGACCGTTCCAAGCGCTGTAGTGCCCATCGTAACGACCACCGTGCCCACATCTCCGCGCCGTAGTTCATTCTCAAGTGCATTTAGATCCATGTGCCCTTGCCGGTCGGCTGCAATTTTGGAGAAGGGAAGGTGCAGCACCGCACTGATACGGCTGTGCGTGTAATGGGCATTCTCCTGCGCCACAATCCGCTTTCCGGGCGCAAGCTGACCGGCAACCCACAGAGCCTCCAGGTTGGCGAAGGTCCCACTCGAAGTCAGATGCCCCAGAAATCCGCGCTCACCCCATCCGAACATCCGCGCGATCTCGGCAACCGCCTCAATTTCCATCTCCGAACTGGCGCGTCCGCCATCACGTGCATGGTTATTCGGATTGATGGCCATCGCCAGCATGTAGGCTGCGCGCGCCACCGGATGCGGAGGTTTCAACATCTGCCCGGCATAGAGCGGATGGAAGTAGGGATAGTTATCGCCCATGCGCGTGGCGACCTCTTCCAGAACACTCGCCATTGCATTCTGCACGGCGGGCTCATTCGCTGGAGAAACTGCGTCCGGAAGCTCCTCAAATTGTTGGTCAAGCCGGTGGAGGGGTGACTCCAGGAGCCTCAAAAGAGAATCGGGATCGAGCGCCGAAGGCATACGATGGAAACCATACCATGATCTATCGCCTTGGTTCTAAAACGATTCCGTTAGTAACGGTTGCAGAATTTCTTACCGGTATTTTCGGTTCAATGCTAAGATGACCTCAGCGTTAGATCCGAACCGGGCGTGAGCAGTACTCGCCCAAACCCGAGCAAGATTCTGCCAGTGGTCGCTCCGTTTCACTCCAGCGCAATTCAAAGTTCAGGAAATACGAAACAAAATGGAACAAGGTACTGTGAAGTGGTTCAATGACGCGAAGGGCTTCGGCTTCATCTCGCGTCAGAACGGCGAGGATGTCTTCGTGCATTACTCGGCAATCAACTCGAATGGTTTCAAGAGCTTGCAAGAAGGTCAGGCCGTTCAGTTCAACGTAGTGAAGGGTCCCAAGGGCTGGCAAGCTGCTGACGTTCAGCCGCTCTAGTCCCAGGCATTCCTGGCGGAATCTGCCAAGAAGTATCCAAAAGGGTGAGGTCTCTGTGCTTCACCCTTTTGCTCTATGGTGCTCCTGAGCGGTTTCTCACGGCAAACCGGCGGGCCACAGCGTGTTGTCTGCATCCTCCGGTCTCTTAGACCTTATCTGTCCCGTTTTGAAAGCACTTCTCAGGTGTCCGCATTGCCGGACAGCAGTGTCTTTCTACGCAGCAGATCTTCAAGCGCGTCACACGCTGTCACCACGCCGTTCTCGGTGGCAATTCGTTGGCCTACCTGGGCCGCACGGCGCTGGTAAACGGGCTCGTCCAGCAATATCTTCAATTTCCGAACCACTCGGCGCGGCGTAAAGTCCTGCCGCCGGATGATTCGCGCGACCTTCAAGCGTCGCATCCGGCGCGCGTTATCCGGCTGATCGTGACTATACGGCATGATCAGCATCGGCTTTCCAGCCCGCAGGCATTGCGCCGTCGTCCCAACCCCACCCTGGTGGATCACTGCCGCCGCCCGTGAAAACAGAGCAGAATAAGGCGCATATTCCGCCACGCAGATCGATTCCGGCAGAGCGTGCTTGGGCCGGTTCCGCTCGTCCGAGCCGATCAGCAGCACCGCGCGCATCCCAAGCCGCTGTGCAGCCCTGGCTCCCACCTCGTAAAACCGTCCGGCAGCCAGAACCGCAGCAGATCCCAGCGTGAACACCAGCGGCGCGGGTCCAGCCGCAAGGAACTTCTCTAGGTGCTCCGGCAACGCCGTGTTTCCAGCATCCGCGTCGTAAAAACAGAATCCCGCAATCAGGGTGTTCTCGGGCCAGTCCGGCTGCTCATGCCCCAACACTCGCGAAAACAGCGCCAGCACCATATTCGGCGAGTGCTTCGCAACGAACAGAGGATTCCGTCCCCGTGGCAGACCCAGCTCGCGCCGCAACTCGTAAATCGGCTCCGGCCACTTCCGGCTCACCAGCCGCGCCAGCCGCCTGATCGCATGCCCCATTCCCGGCACAGCTTTATCGGCCCGCGCCAGCCTTGGATACATTGGCAGCACCGGCGGATCATAGGCGGAAAAAAAGGACAGCGGCGCCAGCACATAGCTCGCCCACGGAATTCCAGTGATCTCCGCCACAATCGGCCCGGCGTAGTTCAGTTCGCCGAACAGCAGCAAGTCCGCCCGTACTGGGTTCAAAGCGGCTCCCAGCAGGTCGTCATAGGTGTGCCGCAACGCAGGAAACAAGAATTCCCTTAAGCCCCGTTCCGTCCCCTTGCGTACGTCATACACCATCTCCGCCAATAGAGTATTTGCGGGGTCAAGGTCAGGTCGGATCGCCCGGAACTCCAGGCCAAGCGGAAGGATCTTCGGTCCATAGACCCCCGGCACCGCCATCACCGGCTCATGCCCGCGCCGTTTTAGTTCCAGCGCGATTGCGATCAGTGGATTGATGTCGCCGAAGGTGCCTATGTTCGAAAGAACGATTCGCACGGGTACGCAGGACTCTCCTCGCTCATGCTACCGGACGAATCCGGCTACCACTTCGCCTCAAACACCCGAAACCGTCGCTCCTGCTCCCATTGTGCTGCTGCTTTTTCATTTGCTCCCAGAAATGCCGTGCACTTCGCCGTCGGCTTCTCGCCCCCCAGCGGCTGTCCTGCGCATTCACTTACCGGAGCACCAAATACATCTTCTTTCGCCCAGAGGCTCTTCCCAGGCAAAAAATCGTGCTCCATCCCCGTACGCGCCATCTGCTTCAGCTCTGCATAGCTAAGGTTGAAGTCCTCGACAGCCTTCACATACTCATGCGTCAGATCGATACGTGAAACACCCTCATCATCCGTCGACAGAGCCATCGGCACTCCGACCTTGCGGTAGAGGGGAAGCGGATGATCCACGCCCTTGATGCCGAGAATGCCTTCATTGGACGTTAGGTTTATCTCCACCATGATGTGCTTCTGAGCCATCTCTTTCAGCAACTCCTGCGGACGGTCCTCGTACATCACATCCACTCCATGCCCGATGCGCTCCGCATGGCCAATTTCCACCGCCTGCCGTATATGAAAGCGCAGCCCCTCCGGCGGCACCACCCCCGGAGCAAGCTCACCTGCGTGCAGCGAGATATGCACCTTCGGATATACAGAGTGCAAATAATCCAGCATCTTCATCTGCAGCGTGTAGTCGGTCATCGAGAGATATCCGTCTTCAGGCTGCACAAAGTTGATGCCCACAAACTCCGATACCTTCGAGATCGTTTCAAACCCCAATAGCGTCTGCGCAAAGACCTGCTCCCGCGGATTGCCGCGCAGTATCTGGTAAATGAATCGCACTTCAACCTTGCACGCGGGTGCTGCATCCGGCTGTCCGCAGTGTTCAAGCTGGTTGCGCAACTCCAGCGCCGACTCCACGCGCTCCTTCGCCGCATCCAATTCCTGATCGAGTCCCGCATCCAGTAGCTTCTGGCGGTACTCGGCAAAGTTCGCGTCCCATCCAATCTGCTTGGCAATCGCCGTTGCATGCTGAAATGGCGGAGTATCCATCAACTCCATATACTGCTCATTCTGCGCGGCTGCGCGGGTTGCTACCTCATCCACCCATTCGCCCGTATGTTTTTTGTCCGTGCCCCCAAAATGCGCAAAGGTTGCGAAGAACTGATCGTGTCCGCTCCATCCCGCATACGGCACATAGCTGCGCATCGAAAACGCATCGATCAGCTTGTCATACAGATCCTGATTGGCCGGAACCTGCATATGCGTCAGCATGTCTGAAGCTGCGATTTCACCAGAGATCTTCGAGCATCCATCCGTATCAGGCTTTGCGAATTTCAATCCCTTCTCGTCGATGCATAGCCCATCCTCGCCTGCCGCACGAATCCAGCTCTCGGCATAGACCGCGCCGCTCAGATGCACATGCAGATCGGCTCCCTTTGGCATGTTCACGAGAAAGTCGCGCAACGCCAGCGGTCCCTGCTTCTTGGCAGCCTCAAAGGCCCGCTCTACCCGCGCCTGACCAATGTCTCTTACGGCCTGCGCTGAGACAGTGCCTTGCCATCCACAAAGCAATCCTGCAGTAGTAACAATCAGCACGCTCGATCGATATAGGAAATTGCGCATAGAGCCTCACATCAAGTCAAAGGAATGAAAGTAAGTGTAACGGAAGATCATGAGTAAGCCGTAACAAGCAGACATGAAGCCAGAATATTCGGGGATCGATTTCAGAGCGGTTCTCATGGCTCGTCTGTAGAGAACAGCCCCTGCGAATCGACCGACGGTACACGGTTCCGCAGTGCCCACCATGAACCTGCGGTGACAAGCGCCAGGCCAGTCCAGGTCTGCAGAGTCAAGCGTTGGGCCAACACGAGCGCTTCAATAACCACAGCCATCAATGGCCACATCACGAATCGCAAAGTCATCTGCGCCGCTGCCATTCGCTGCATCAGCCAGAAGAGCAGAAAAATCGCAGGCAAATCAACAATTACCGGCCAGACTAGACTCACTCCAATGTCGCTCCACTCCAGTGGACGTTGCAGAGCATTTCCGCGAAATATCGCCAGAAGAACAAACGCCATCGCGCCCGTTCCCGCAGCGACAGCCAGCGCGGGAGCAACAGCCAGTGTTGGAGCTTTCTCATTCACCGATTTCCGCAGCAGCGCCACGCCTGCGCAATTCGTCGCTGCCAGGCACGCCGCAGCCACGATGGTGACAATCCACGCTTCGGCTGCCGCGAATGTTCGCGGCGTCGCTATCGGAAAGATCAGGAACATTCCTCCAACGCACGCCATCGCCGGCAGAATACGCCCACTCGGCTGTGCTTCGAACCGCCTTAGATATGGCTCCAGTACGGCTGCGAACACCGTCGCCAGAGCAAGCAGTGCCACGGCGGTGAGTGCAGGAACTGGCTCCGGCATCGCTCGCGCCAGAGATGGCGCTACAAATAGCCCAAGTCCAATCAGTCCACACTCAAGCAGATTTGTCCCACGCGGCCAACGGATGCGCCGTAAACCCGCGAATACAGACGTCGTCACAGCAACAAGCGACAGCACGACAGCCTGATTGGCATTTTCCGATAAGCCATGCGCTGCGGTCAGATTGGGCAGCAGATCCCGCCGCAGCGGACCCAGGGCCATCAGAAAACTTAAAGACAGCAGTCCTGCGATCGCAGATTTTCGCGAGCCAGCCTTTTCCGATCTCCGCATACTCATGACATCGATGAGCATACAGCCCTGTGGAACCGATCCGATTTAGCGAAGCCGTCAGGTCTTAGAGTTGTAGCTCCCGCGTTTGGCTGCTTGCCCGGCTCTTGCTATACTGTTTCAGGTTGCTGCACAAGCGCTGTACTCCCGCCTACCATGGGAAGTCCCGATAACCGGGAAGCTCCACCCCGGTTCCGCGCAGATTTGAGCAACCTCCATCACCCTGAGGCCAGATAGCTCAGTGGTAGAGCGCGGCCCTGAAAAGGCCGGCGTCGGCGGTTCGATCCCGTCTCTGGCCACCACTCTAAGATTCCAGCAGATTTTTTTCTGACGCGCTCTTGAGCGTAGTTCAGCGGTATCGCCCGCGCCCCTCGTAAAGCAAAAGGGCTGGCGCAGAGCCAGCCCCTTTGTATAAATCGGAATTTTTAACTAAATGGCGACTATTTATCGAACACCTTCTTAATATCGCCCACTTTCCGTTCTATGGTTCCATCAATCCGCTCAGCAGTTCCCTCATCATGGAGATTGGGATCCTTTTTGACGTCAGCGACCTTTTGCTTGATCGCACCCTTCACTTCATGAACCTTGCCCTCGACGCGATCATGAGTGCTTGTAGTTGTCGTAGTTGCTGGTGTCATTGCTTTTCTCCTTGTTAGGCCTCGCCGCTTTATGAACGAAGCGAACGGATACATGGATGCTTGCGGCAAGTGCCACGTTGTTTTATGCAAAGAAGGGCTGTTCAAAACGAGTCTTGGCGCCTTGGTATGTAACATCAGCATCAGCAGCTAAATGTAACTCTTCAGGCTATTTCCTGACTCGGAAAGCAAAAACAGATATTTGTTTTCCAAATAAAGCAGGAACATTGCTTAATGAGCTATTTCGAACATGAGCAGCAATGGTGCGTTCAAGGCTGCAAAGTGCTGATTCCGCTTGATAGCCGTGTCTGAATCGAGTTGCCTGTCGCATGGCTGAGTGCGTTGGCCGGTAACTCCTGCAATGCGAACCCAGGCCCGCTCCACATCAGTCTCGGCGCGCCGGGACTCATGGACTCCAGTGAATCAAGCTGGACAACGTGATAGCCCTCGCGCAGTGCAATTGAGCCTGAGTCATACCGCATGGCGTTGACAGAAGAGCCACACACTTCGCTGAAAGGTGGTCCCGTCTCCGCTACGACCTGTCCGTCAATTCTCAGCCGGGCACCGTCTCGCGCCAGCAGATGGAAGGTATATGCTCCATCCGTGGGTGTATGCAGATATCCGCCATATTCCACCGCATATCGCGTAAAGCCACGAGAGTCAGCCTTGCCGACGGTCAACGCAACGCCGCGAAACACCGCCGTCTGCGTTGAAAAAGTCGGTAACTCTGGCCAGGTTCCCGGAAAGATTTGATAGTCAAGTCCAGGCGCCGCGGTTTTGCTGTTATATCCCGGTGCTCCTGGATCGCGTAAGTGGCTTACCACATCCACTGTTTGCTCTGACCAATCTTGGTTCCCTTTTTTGTCCTCGACTTCCAGCAGCACACGAAAACGCCCCGTCCCGTTTGCCGCCGTACCATCTAATTCTGTTCCGAGAGCATCCTCATAGCGATGCTTTACCTGCTGCCCGTGTGCTGTTGTTCCGTCGCCGAAATACCAGGTATAGCGTGCATGCTTGTCCAGGACCGTATCTGCGCTGAATATCACGGGAGTATTTGGCTGAACGAACGCAGGCTCAAACTGAAATGACGCGTGAAGGTCCTTGTCGCCAGGCGTAATCACAGGCTGCTGCGCCCCGTCTGAAACACGCAACGGAATCTGTGTATCCGACGTTACTACCCCCTGTCCGAACTTCAGATTCTCGATGCGCACATTTTTAATGGGGCCCCTCAGATTCGATGACAGCAAAGGTGGTTGTTGCAGCGCCCATATGTTGCGGAACGTAAATCCGCTTAGCCCAGGCTGCTCCTGCTCAATCTGAAAGAGCGTGTACCAGTCATCGAGCCAAAGATTTTCAAAGGTATAGCCGGTATGCGTGCCCTTTGCTCCATCCGCACCCCAAAAAGTAAATAGTGCAAATGACGGGCCGCATGAGCCGATTCCTCCATGCATGACGTCGGAGTTCCGCAGGGTCACGTTATGCGAGTTGAATATCTTCTCCGGCCATCCTGCGCGCATGATGTTTGAGATGCTCGTCGAAAGCTCGGAATTCTCGATCAGAATATTGGCCACATCGTGGCCCGGAAGGATCATCTTGTCGTGACCATATCCATCCCAGTTTCCCTGGATCGCAAACACATCGTCCGACGTGCGGAAGAACGAGTCTTTGACGGTTGTGTTGCCTCCACCAAGCCAATCCATTCCATCCTGATTCGCATTTCCGGGGTTGCCGCCGATAACTCGCAGATCCTCGTACGAGAAGTCCGTTGAGTCTTTCATCTGGATTGACCATGTGCGGCTTCGCACCAGACAGGTCACTCCCTCAATGTGGATCTTGTGTGCATCCAGCGCGCCGATGCAGTGCCAGTCCGGCTTCTGCATCCACCCGTCATCGTCTGCGGGGTTCTGCGGTCCGCTATAAACGATCACGCCCCGGCCTAGCACATTGACATCGTGCACGTGAAATAGATTCAGGCTACCGAGAACCACTGCGCCGGGCGCGAGAAGCCACGTCTCACCACTCTTTGGGTTGATGCTTCCCTTATGAATTCCGGGCCCAACGTAGTGATAGCTGGGTAGCGAGGTAACAGCTTTCTTCGGTTCGACCGTAGGCTTGGTCACGAACAAGAAAAGCATCGTCGCATGATTCAGGAAATCCTGCGGCCGCGAGATTGCCAGCTTAACCGGATCCTTGATCTCCAGCTCAATCGTCTGCCCTTTGCGTGTCGGCCGCAATCCAAGCCGCCACGGCTGCACATCCACTCCACGATCCCAGAAACCTTGCTGCGCGGCAGTGATCGTTACCTTGATTGCGGAGTTGGTTTCAATGCTGACGTAGTCGTAGCTTGCGGCTGCATGCACTACGTCTACCGGCTTCCCGTCAACCGCCACCGTAAAACGCGTCGAGCGTAACTCAGGCGGGACGGGAACCGGCCAAACCCTCGCCCCGGCGAACGGGGCTGAGGTGAGAGCCAAAGCAAAAAACAGCAGAAACTTGCGATACAAGCTGCGCATGGACGGGAAATCATTCTTCCCGAAGTAGATGGCCAAAGAGTAGCGAAAAAAGCGCAAATCTTGTATCCCAAATTCGGGGGATGGTAGTAGCAACCTGGTGAGACTATCAGCGGTTACCAACGTACATTTCTCCGCCTCAGATACCCTCACCCATCGATACATAATCGCGAAGTTGGTCCAGTTCCCGCCGGTACGCTTCGCGCTCTTCCTCTTCTGCCTCAAACGCGTGCGCTGCTGCAAGGGTTTCGTTCACTCCAGTTTCCGCCCGCTCCAGCCTTTCCACTCGTTCGGCCAAGGCAATTAACGCATCCGAGAGAGGATCCTTTACTTCGTGCGGATCGGTAATCAGCACCCTTTGACCGTTTCTATAAATGATATGCGCCGGAACGCCAACAACCGTCGAATTTGGTGGAACATCACGCAATACTACAGACCCCGCGCCCACGCGAGAGTTAGCGCCAATCGTGATGTCGCCCAGAATGTTCGAATTATTTCCAACGAAAACCCCATCGCATAGCGTTGGATGCCGCTTTTTCCCCAACGCAGCATTCCCCGTTCCGCCCAGCGTAACTCCCTGATAAAGCGTAACATCGCTGCCAACAATGGATGTCTCGCCGATCACCACCCCCATGCCATGGTCAATCAGAAGCCTTCGCCCCAACAATGCCCCCGGATGAATTTCCACACCGGTAAAGAATCGAGTCCATTGTGAGAGTATCCGCGCGGTAAACCTCCAGCCATGCTTCCAGAGCCAATGGTTCAGTCGATGGCTCCAGACCGCATGCAACCCTGGAGAACACAAAAAGACCTGCAGTCGCGATTGCGCGGCCGGGTCTCGTTGCATCACCGAGTCAATATCCTCGCGAATTCTGGCAAGCCACTCCATGGAATGATCCCTTAAGAGCGCATAAAAGCGTAAATGCTGACCGCACTCACACTTTCACACTCACTCCTGCTTCTACAGATTCACCGACTGCGGCTGCAGTGCCTGCACTTCTGCACGTATCGCTTCAAACAGCACGCTCGAAAGATAGCGTTCGCCAAAGCTCGGGATGACAACCACGATCAGCTTACCGGCGTTTTCTGGCCGCGCCGCCACCTTCAACGCCGCATGTACTGCTGCGCCTGAACTGATGCCGACAAACAAACCTTCTTCCTGAGGAAGCCGCCGTGCCATGACAATCGACTCTTCATTGGTTACGGTGATCACTTCATCGATCAGGTGTGTGTCCAGAATCGACGGAACAAATCCGGCCCCCAGCCCCTGGATCTTGTGTGGACCGGGTTTGCCTCCGCTCAGAACCGCGCTGTCTGTGGGCTCTACAGCGATTGCCTTGAATTCCGGCTTGCGCTCCTTGATGTACTTTGCCACACCCGTCAGCGTTCCGCCGGTTCCAATACCGGAGATGAGAATATCTGCATTGCCGTCCGTATCATTCCAGATCTCCGGCCCGGTTGTAGCGTAGTGAATCGCCGGATTGGCCGGATTATCAAACTGCCCAGGGGTAAAGCCATGGGGAGTCTTGGCCAGAAGCTCCGCTGCTTTTGCGATGGCCCCCTTCATGCCGTTTACTCCCGGCGTAAGAACCAGTTCCGCTCCCAGGCTGCGCAACACGATACGCCGCTCCATCGATGCAGTCTCCGGCATTATCAGGATGATGCGGTATCCCCTCACCGCGGCAACAAATGCAAGGCCGATACCGGTGTTTCCGCTCGTTGGTTCAATCAGCACAGTCTCGCCTGGCTTGATCTTGCCTTCTTTCTCGGCAGCATCAATCATTGCCAGCCCGATGCGGTCCTTGACGCTGCTCATCGGGTTTTGGCTTTCCAGCTTGGCTACGACTGTGGCGGGCAGTCCAGCCGTGACCCGATTCAGACGAACCAGGGGTGTTTTCCCGATCAACTCGGTTATGTCCGCTGCAATGCTCATGACAAATCCCTCACACTCCAGAAGATGAATGCTCTCGGTGTCAAGGTCCTGAATTTTGCCGGGTTATCCATTCTTGCGGCGGAAGGATTTCAGAGGAACGACCGAAATCCGCGCAAGTACGCCTCGGCTTCAGCACCAAACGGCACTAACGACATCGAGGCATGGCCCAAGACTACGCCGTTAGACCTTTACGCTGCAACGGTTTCGCCAACAATCGCCGGTAAATTCTCTCTTTGTCTAAGCCTATTCCGCAACCGGCATAACTTCCTCCGAAGTTACCTGAAAACTTCGCAGGCTTGCGACCCCAAATGAAGTTAAAAAGGCCACGTCAGCTGCATCGCGTCCTGTGGCCATCAGCACCCGGCCAATCCGGGGAGCATTGTGCCGGGCATCAAATGTCCACCATCGCCCGTCCAGATACGCTTCAAACCACGCACTGAAATCCATAGGTGCAGAAGTCGCGGGCACGCCAATATCTCCCAGATAGCCCGCCACATATCGAGCTGGAATATTCAAGCACCGGCAGAACGTTACCGCCAGATGCTGAAAGTCCCGGCACACTCCGACTCGTTCTGTGAACACACCGAGCGCCGTCCGCGTTGCTCTCGCTGTTGCGTAATTGAACGTTACCTTGCTGTGAATCCAGCTACAGATCGCCTGCACCCGTTGCCATCCCGGTGCTGTCTCTCCGAATAGATCCATCGCTACCGGCGACAGTAAATCCACCTCACAATATCGGCTGCTTAGCAGATAAATCAACACATCGTCCGGCAGATCCTGGGCAGGAACCTCAAGAGCCTCCTCATTTACGGCATCTGTCAGCCCACTATCTTCAATCAGGGTCGAGTTCCATAGCCGCAACTCGCCAGCCGGCGCATAAAAACGGGTGCAGATATTGCCGTACGCGTCGATGTAATCGCGAGTCGCGACCGTTCCCTCGCTTCCTTCAACGCGTAATTCGTCTTTTTCCCGCAGATCTTGTATACGCGAAGGATGGATTCGCAATTGGGCAATGCTGCTTACCGGCGCAGGCAGATCGAACTGCATATCGTAGCCCAATCGAATCAGCATGCTCGTCTTGGATGCGCTTTGGACGTCGTCTGTTGCAGCCCGCAGCTCACCGTGGAAAGATGGAAGCAGAACGTCGCTCGTCATTCAAAATTTTCGGGGATGGCATGACCTATTGCTTGAGCATCATGACGCGTGAGGGTCTGGTCATGGCATCGGATTCACGCACCAACGCCGGCTTCGACGATCTCAACATCGCCCGCAAGATGCACACCTTCGTTCAGCCCGGCGAGCGCGTCTTCGTCATCCTCACCAGCGGCAGCCTCTCGCTCTCGCAATCCATCATGAACTTGCTGCGCGCCAGCTTTGACGCAGGGGAGGGAATTGCCCAGGCCACGTCAATGTATGAGGCTGCGCGAGAAGTTGGCCAGGTGGTCCGACAGGTCTCCGATCTTGATCGTGCCGCCTTGGAACGCGATAAGTACGATTTCAATGTCCATCTGCTGCTTGGCGGACAGGTGCGCGGTGAAGAGCCTCGCTCTTTCCTCATCTATCCGCAGGGAAACCCACTCAGCTCCACCGAAGACTCACCCTTTCTGCAACTAGGCGAATACAAGTACGGCCGCCCCATCCTAGATCGTGGCATCGTCTATCAGAAAACCAGCCTCAAAGCCGCCGCGAAATATGCCTTGCTCAGCTTCGACGCCACCATGCGCTCCAATGTGACGGTCGGCCCGCCGATCGAGATTCTTCTCTACCGCAAAGACAGCTTCCACCTGGACAACTACCGTCGCTTGCCCGCCGGCGACCGCGAGCTTGAAACCATCCACGCTCTATGGGAGCGCTCCCTGCGCAACGCAGTCGAAGACCTGCCCGATCTGACGTTCACACCTCACCCCGACTACGATTCGCAGAAGATTCTCATCTAGCCAATTTCAGTATTCAACCGTTCTCAAGAACAACGGAGTCCGGCGAGATAACCTGCGCCGGACTCCTCAAATGCACAAATGAGACGACTGCAGATCACGCGATGGTAATCGACTGCCAATTCCCGTTCGAGTGGCCACCTGACCACGCATTGTTGACCACGGCCCGATCGTCGATACGCACGTCGATCAGATAGCAGCACGGGCTGATCTTCGCCGCCCACGGATTCCACTTGAACTCCGTCGGCACCGGATAGCCAGTGTCATTGATGTTCCCGTTATAGGTCTTCGAAAGGCTGTTGCCGCCAGTGTCGACGATGGCGTAGCTCGCCCCGCATCCGCCGAGCAGTTCCACCGAGATCGCGCTGAAGTTGGGGTCCGAGGCCTGGAGCGTAATGATCACCAGGTTCCCGTCGCCCTGTTTCACCGTCTCGCAGCACCCGAGCGTCCGTCGCGATCCATCCGGCATCTGCAACTGCAGCGTGATCACCGGCTTCGACGGCGCCTGATTGTCAACTCTGACCGGAATGATCGGGCTCTCAAACTCCGCCAGCGCCGGGTTCCGCACTGTCAGCTTCAAATAGTACTGATCGTTCGCGGCGGCTGCAGGAGTGCTCCAGTCCGTCAGATAGTTAGGCCCAAGCAATCCCATGTCCGCAACGTTGTACCACCCGCTCGCATCGGGAACCCGCGAGTAGTACAGAAACAGCGGTGGCGGCGGATATCCGGGATTGAAGCGGTAGTCACTGATCGGCGTCAGAATCGGTGTCCATGGTCCAGCCGTAGAGGTTGCAAACTCCACCTTGTACTGAAACGGAGATGCAATCTCAAAGACTCCTTGGATGTTCGACAAGCCACCAATCGGATGATCCCCGACTCCTGCCGGCTTGTTATCGGTGGGAGTCGGCCCCGGAGGGAAACTCGGACCCGATGCCAGGCCCAGTCCCGGTCCGGAGGGAGTAAACTGCGACGCCGGAATCTCCGATACCTCAGTGATCAGCGGCGGTGGAGGGCACATCAGCCTGCATGCCAGCCGGCAGCGTACGCCGCATAGGAAGTGGCAAAGCTGATGGCAATAGATCTGCCATTTGTTCTGCGCCAGCAACGCCTGGAACTGCTTGGCGTCTTCATCCTCAACCGCTGCCAGAAACTGCTCCAACAGAGGCTGGTTCTTCGTCAGATTCGCCGTGACGACCGCAAAATCGCGCCACTCCGAGATTGGCACCTCCGCTTCCGTGGCAACCGGCGGCGGGCATAGCTTCTGGCAGTAGAAAACGCAGTGCTTGCTGCAAAACCAGCTACAGACCAGCCTGCAGAGTGGCAGCAGTCCTATCCTGCTCAGTTCCGCCTGAAATGCAGCGGCATTCTGGGCGCGAAATGCTTCCGCTGCTCGTGTAAACGCAGCCTCATCCGCGGCGAGCTTTCCCATCGCTTCACCGGTTTGCTGCAACTGAGAGATCTTGTCCTGTTGAGATGTATCAGACATAGCAACTCCTTCTTTCCGGGTTCAGAGCAGGTGAGATTCACCCCGCCCGGCAACAGGAGCATCTGAATGGCAACAACCATCCACCGCAGCGTTGTGCCGCGCGGGAAGAGCATCGATTGATTGCGCAGAGGGTAGGGAAACACGGAGGAGAGGTAAGGAAGTTGCCGGAAACGCAGCCAAGCACAGCCCCGCAATCGATCCGGACAACCCTAAAAAGAAGAGAATCTCCCGTGTTCCATCAGCGGCAGCGCCGCACTTTGGCCTTGTTTGCCTCTTGCCGTATTGCCTACAAACAATCGGCCGCGGAGATCAACGGTCCAGCCAGCAGTGCACAAGACCGTACTCCACAAATGTGCGTTTGGCAACCGGATCGTTTCAGCGAACGCGGCGGTTCAACAGAGAGAAACGAAAAACTCAAACGAATTCGATATAGTCCGGCAGGTGATTATGCAAATGCGCCTGGAGGCAAAGCGTCAAGTCGGGAGTGCACTGATGGTATCGCTGGTCGAATAGGTTGAACTCACCTTCCCGTGCGATTTCAACATACTCAAAAATAGATCGAATGATCTTTCGCTTCTTACTCAAAAATTGCCTACCAGCATCTTCCAAAATAGTCGCTTGACAGTTGGCGCCAAGCAGCATGAGAGCTTGCATGGTCTCGTTCAGTCGTGTCGCGCGATGGTTTTCGAAGTACTGCATATGACCACCGTTCTGCACTTCGACGTCATAGAGAAAAACAAGATGTGCGGAACGTTGATTATCCTCAATCTCTGAGTAATTACGAGCAATCACATCGATAAATGAGTTCCAAATAAGATGCGGAGCTTGCTTGACTGCATCGATCTTCAGTTGCTTTTTCATGATGGTTTAGAGAACAGAGTACACGTTAGGAAATCGTGTACGGAGCAATTTATTGCATGAGAATTGCCTCACTCGACATTGCCTCTAGTTGTCTCTCCCGTCTTCACATCAATCTTCCACGGCCGCGGTTCGGGCAGCGTCATCTTCCCATCCCCAATCTCCAGCGGCATCCAAAGATACCGCGAGTCCCAAAGCGTTTTCGGTTCCCAGCGGTCACCCATGTAAATCACCGTCGTCTTCTTCGTTCCCGTCACCTTCAGCAGCATGCTCGACTGTGAGTCATACGTCTTCGTCTCCGGCGGAGCCACATTCTGCATCTCCGTCCACGGCCCGGCAAGGCTCGGCGCCGTCGCATAGACATTCGGGTTCGGACTCCACCCGCTCAGGTGCGACCCCAGCACGTAATACAGGCCGCCATAGTGCACCACCGCTCCACCCTCCAGCGGAGCCTTGATAAAGCTCACCTGTTTCTCAACATTCAGATAATCATCCGAAAGCTTCGCAATAAAGAACCCATGTGTAGGCCTCGACTCAAAAATCAGATAAGCCGATCCATCATCGTCCACAAACTGCCCGATATCGCGGCTCTCCTGGTCGAGCGGCCGAAAACTCCTCTGATACTTGTAATCCCCATCCACCTTGTCGCTGACCAGTACTCCGACCCGCGCCTCGCCGTAGCGGGCATCGTCCAGATGCACGTACATCACAAATTTCTTCGTCTTTCGGTTGTAGAAAACCTTTGGCCGCTCCAGCACATAATGCGCACCCCATGGCTCCGGATCAGCCATCGCCACCACCTGCCGGTGATACTTCCAATGCGTCAGGTCTTTCGATGAGTAGCAGGCAACATAGCGCTTCTCCGGATCGTTGCTCTGCGACCGATCCTCGCCAAACCAGTAGTAGGTCTTGTGCCAGTAAAGGATGCCCCCACCATGCGCCTGAATCACCTGCCCGCGATCATCAAGCCACGCTGCTCCCGGTTTAATGGATCCATCGCCGCTCGCCTGCGCCCGCACAATGGCACCCCCGACTCCCAGCAGCACCATCATCAGAGTCGCAGCTACCCAATTACGCGAAACCACTCTCCGACATCTCTCCAGCCGTTCGACAGATTTTCCCAGACCCACCGAGGCAAATAAGCTCACCGCTTCCTCCGCACTGTTTGTAAACGATTACACAAAAACCTGATCATAGGACGAACCCAGTGGTGAAAAAGCCGATTCAACTCCCGGTAACAAACCGCATTTGCACAAACTGGTAGAATGGAATTATGCCGTACTGTGCATCATCCCAGTCTTTGTTCGTTCGCAACATGAGCAAAGCTGGCTTTGGTCGCGCCCGTTACTCGGGCCGCGCGTTCGTCCCGCTCGAATGGGAGCGGTAGCGCATCGCAGCACGATGCCCTTCCGGCGTCCGCCGCACATTCGGCCACCAGAAATTCACTCCAGACATAGCCCAAAGGCTTAGAAACAAAAGGAACCGCTACGCCCGTGAGCCAGACTATCCGTAACATCGCCATCATTGCCCACGTCGACCACGGAAAGACAACCCTCGTCGATGCCATGCTTCGCCAGTCCGGCACCTTCCGCGCCAATGAGCAGGTAGCCGAGCGCGTCATGGACTCGAACGACCTCGAGCGCGAGCGCGGTATCACCATTCTCGCCAAGAACACGGCCATCTTCTACGAAGGCGGCAAGATCAACATCATCGATACGCCCGGTCACGCCGACTTCGGCGGCGAGGTCGAGCGCGGCCTCAAGATGGTCGATGGCGTCATGCTCCTCGTCGACGCTGCCGAAGGCCCGCTGCCGCAGACCCGCTACGTGCTTGCCAAGGCCCTCGAAGCCAAGCTCAAGCCCATCGTCGTCATCAATAAGATCGACCGCCCCGACGCCCGCGCGCAGGAGGTACTGAACGAGGTCTACGACCTCTTCATCGACCTCGACGCCCAGGAAGACCAGCTCGACTTCCCGGTCCTCTATTGCGTAGCCAAGCTCGGCACCGCGACCACAGATCTCGCCACCCCCGGTGAAGACCTGCAGCCACTCTTCCAGGCCATCGTCAAGGAGATCCCTCCCGCCACCGGCGATGCCGAAGCTCCGCTCCAGATCCTGGTCACCAACCTCGACTACTCCGAATACTTCGGCCGTATCGCCATCGCCCGCGTCTTCCAGGGCACGTTGCATGCCGGTGATGAAGTCGCTATCTCCCGCCGCGATCTCTCGCTGACCAAGACACGCATCACCAAGCTCTTCACCTTCGCCGGCCTCAAGCGCACCGAAACCACCGAAACCGAGATCGGCGACATCGTAGCCATCGCCGGTGTCGAGGGCATCACAATCGGCGAAACCATCACCAATGTTGACCGTCCTGCCCCATTGCCGCTTATCGTCATCGACGAACCGACCATCGCGATGCAGTTCTCCGTCAATAACTCGCCCTTCTGCGGTAAAGAGGGCTCGCTCGTCACCAGCCGCAACCTGCGCGAACGCCTCGATCGCGAATTGCTCACCAACGTCTCCATCCGAGTGGAAGAGACCGGCAGTCCCGATGCATTCAAGGTCCTAGGCCGTGGTGAAATGCAGCTTGGCGTGCTCATCGAAATGATGCGCCGCGAGGGCTTCGAGCTTATGGTCGGCCGTCCCGAAATCGTCACCCGCATGGTCGACGGTGTCCGCATGGAGCCGGTCGAGCACGTCACCATCGACGTTCCCGAAGAGTACACCGGAGTGGTCATCGAAAAGCTAGGACCCCGCAAGGGTGAAATGACCAAGATGCACAACCACGGCTCCGGCCGCGTCCGCATGGAGTTCCGCGTGCCCAGCCGCGGCATCATCGGCCTGCGCAGCGAAATGCTCACCGAAACCCGCGGCACCATCGTCATGAACACGCTCTTCGACGGCTACATCCCCTACCAGGGCGAGATTCCGCAGCGGCCCTCCGGCGTGCTCATCAGCGACCGCCAGGGCACGACGACCACCTACTCGCTTCACGGCCTGCAGGATCGCGGCATTCTTTTCCTCGGCAATGGCATAGAGGTCTACGAAGGCATGATCGTCGGCGAGCACTCCCGCGACAATGACCTCGACGTCAACGTCGTCCGAGAAAAGAAGCTCACCAACATGCGCGCATCCAGCGCAGACGAAGCCCTTCGCCTGGCCCCGCACCGTCTCCTCAATCTCGAGCAAGCCATTGAGTTCATCGCCGAGGACGAACTGGTCGAAGTCACCCCTAAGAACCTCCGTTTGCGCAAGAAAATCCTCCAGGCCAATCAGCGTCCTAAGCGCCGCAACCAGGAGTAAAGTAGTGTTTTTCTCATCTCTGGGCACCCGAGGTGCGCTGTACGGGTTCCCAGCAGCAGGTCTTCGTCGTTGGGGTGGCAGAGATCTCTGAGAAGGACCTCAGTAGCCGGGTTTCGGAAGACCCATCAGCAGCCGGTATGGTACCGTTCACTTATGGGCGCCGCGTAAGCGGTGTCCCATCAATCAGGAATGCCCGAGAGTTTGCCCAAGCCTACCGAGTCATATCCTCCGCTCTTCGACCCGGAGACGGCGAACGGACAAGCCGGTGAGCGGGCGCCAGTAAATCCAGGAATGCCAACCGCACCCGCTATTCCTCCGCCTCCACCACCATTGCCCATCCAGGCAGAACCTGTCGCTTCTCCGCATCGCATTCCTTACTGGCTACAGCAGGCTGAGCGCTTCCTGCGCGTCATCGTTCGCATGTATCTCGGACTTCTCGTTTGCTGTGCTCCCTGGTATCCGCCCGCGTGGGACAATAACCCGCTCTTCTCCACCTCACCCTCGCTACAGGCCTTCATCGCCCATGGAGCCGTGCGCGGTCTGATCTCCGGCCTTGGCCTTCTCAATCTCTGGATCGCCATCCGCGACGCCATCGGCGGCCCCTACCGCCCTGGCCCGCGCTAAAGTAATCTCGTCCGCCCCTTCCGGCATCCCCTTCTGCTCTGCCAATCCAGCCCAGACCGGTTACACTCATCATCCGGGCATCTTTTTGAGCGGCAAGTCCGCTCTGCCCGTTGATGTGTTGAGTTGACTTATCGAGACAGAACATGAGCGATCTACCGGAAAACAAAATTATTACCGCTACCCCGTCTGCTGTCGCATCCGATTCCGACCCGATCCCAGCCGCGCTTGAGCAAGCCCTCCTTGCCTATGAGAACCCGGCTTTTCTCAACAGTTCCGACGGTCGCGTCATCCGTATCCTCGCCGAATACACCGAGCCTCTCTCCCGTTTTCGCCGAGAACACATCCAGGACACCGTGGTCTTCTTCGGCTCTGCGCGCTTTCACAGTAAGGCCGAGGCCGATCATGCGCTCGAACTGCTCGATAACACCGGTTCTGCCACTCCAGCGCCACCCCATGAGCAGCCAGCGTCCATTCCCGACATTCTTGAGGGCAAAGCCAGTGAACTTGGCCGCCGTCGCGCCGTCGCCGCTGTCGAAATGGCCCGCTACTACGAAGACGCCCGCCGCCTTGCGCACATGATCACCACCTGGGCGGCGACCATTCCTTCCAATGGAAACAAACGCCATCGCTTCGTCATCACTTCCGGCGGTGGCCCCGGCATTATGGAGGCAGCCAACCGCGGCGCGCACGAAGCCGGCGGCAAAACCATCGGCCTTAACATCCGTCTGCCCTTCGAGCAGCGCCCCAACCCCTACATCACCCCGGCGCTCAACTTCGAGTTTCACTACTTCTTCATGCGCAAGCTCTGGTTTGCCTATCTGGCCAAGGCGCTTGTCGTTTTCCCCGGCGGCTTCGGAACCATCGACGAAATGTTCGAGATCCTCACTCTTGTGCAGACCCACAAGCTCGCCAAAAACATCACCGTTGTCATCTATGGCTCTGACTATTGGAAGAAAGTTTTCAACTTCCAATGGCTCATCGACACCGGCGCCATCTCACCCGGCGACGTAGATCTCTTCCACTTCGCGGACACCCCGGAACAAGCCTTTGAGATTCTGAAGCAAGGCCTTACCGAGCACCATCTCCAGTCGGCCCAACTAAAAACGAATATCGCGCAGGAATCCACCCAATTGCCCGCTTCTGAAGAGCAGGCAGGCCCTGAGTTTGCTAAAACCAGATAGTTATTGCGCGACCAGCCTTACAGCCGCAGATTCAAGGGCATAGAACCACAATCGAAAACCGGGTTTCCCATGCTCGACTCAGAGCATATAAAGCCTTGCTTATTACATAAACGTTATTTCCTTGATTCCTAGCGCTTTTGAACCGACATTCGCACCGTTTTCACAGCATATTTACCGGTAACTGGGCATACTGTAGCAGCATTCCCAGAACTTGAGCGGGGACAGGAGCGTATATGCCAAACTCAACGATCTCTTACCTGTGGCGCGATTCTCGCGCGGCATGCACGTATCAGACCGGGGTTTCGCTGCACAGCCATACCAATCAGTCACAGGAGACTCTCGACTTCGTAGCTGACTGGGGCGCGCAGTACAAGCTCATCCGTCCTTTACTCAACCGCCTTGAGCGCCGCTCGCCCGGCAAACACGGCATTCAAATTAACTGGGCGCGCAGCTACTGGACCCCACCTCTGACTCCGAAGCTGGCCTTCGATCTTGAGAGCCGCCAGATCGAAAAGCTCAATCTCGCGCCGCTTGTCTCCGTCTCCGATCACGACAACATCAACGCTCCGCTACTGTTGCGCTCTGTGCCCTCCACGCGTCACATTCCCATCTCCGTTGAGTGGAGCGCACCTTACGGCGGCGAACAGTCCTTCCACCTCGGCATTCACAATCTGCCCAGTGCCCGCGCCTCACAGTGGATGGCCACGCTCAACGACTTCACGGCCAATCCCTCGGACGCGCGCCTATCGGAGCTTCTCGTCGCTCTTAACCAGGAGTCCAACGTCCTCGTCATCTTCAACCATCCGCTGTGGGATCTCTACCGCATCGGCCAGGACAAGCACGAGTTTCTTGTCAATGAATTCCTGCAGAAGAACGGCGCCTATCTCCACGCGCTCGAACTCAACGGCCTGCGCAACTGGGAAGAGAATCGCAAGGTCCGCCGTCTCGCCGAGCGCTGGAACATGGTGCTTATCTCCGGCGGCGACCGTCACGGTGTCGAGCCCAACGCGAACATCAACCTCACCGGCGCCACCAGCTTCAATGAGTTTGTCAACGAGATCCGCAAAGAGCGCCGCAGCTCTGTGCTCTTCATGAATCAGTACGCCGAGCCATGGAAGCACCGCATCCTGCAGTCCACCATGGATGCTATCCGCAATTACCCCGAGTTCCCGCAAGGCTCCCGCACCTGGGATGAGCGTGTCTTCCATCCCGATAGCAAAGGCGACGTTCGCCCGCTCAGCGAACTCTGGCCTAACAACCGTCCCCCGCGCGTACTTTCAGCGCTGCTCGCCATGATACGTATGATGGGGAAAGGGCCTGTCTCAAGCAGCCTGCGATATGCTTGGGACGACTCTACTCAACTTCGTTTTGAACTCGGAGATCAATAAGCCTGGCTCGTCGATACAGAGCGAGGGAACAATCAGCAGTTATTCATTTCCTTGTAGTTGCCGCGCCGTCTATCTGTCTAGAACATGCAATCAACCCCACCACGAGTAGCGTATTTTCCTGACTCTTTTCATGAGGTGAACGGAGTGGCGCACACCAGCCGCCACTTCGAAGCCTTCGCGCGCCGCCGCGACATACCATTTCTCTGCATCCGGGCGGGCGACCGCACAGAAAGCTTCCAGCAAGACGGTAACGTCTGGACTCTCGAATTACCGCGCGGCATCTTCTCCTTCGCGCTTGAGAAAGACCTACGCTTCGATCCCGCTTTCCCGCGCCACATTCCCATCATGCACGAGGTCCTCGACCGCTTTCAGCCTAATCTCATCCACATCACTGGCCCCAGCGAAGTCGGCATGCTCGGCGCTGGCCTTGCCTATCATCGCGAGCTACCACTAGCTGCTTCGTGGCACACCAACGTCCACGAATACCTGGCCCGACGTTCTGACTGGCTCCTGCGCCTGCTCCCCGAAAAGCATTCGCAATCGACCGGCAAAAAGATCCAGGATCTCACCCTCGCCGCAGCCGCCCGCTTTTACTCCATCGCCAAGGTCCTCTACGCGCCCAACCGCGAGCTCTGCGAACTTCTCGAATCTGCCACCGGCCGCACCTGCCATCTCATGCCGCGTGGCGTCGATACTGTACTCTTTTCGCCTGCAAGGCGCCCCGAATTCCGTCCTGATGCGCCAGCAATCCTCGGCTTCTGCGGACGTCTATCCATCGAGAAAAACGTCACCCATCTCGCGGCCATTCATGATGAGCTGATCGCCCGCGGCTTCACCAACTTCCGCTTTCTCATCATCGGCCATGGACAGGAAGAAGCCTGGCTCCGCGAGCGCATGCCACAGGCCGATTTTGCTGGAGTCCTCCACGGCGAAGCATTGGCGCAGGCCTACGCCAGTATGGATCTCTTCGTCTTCCCTTCTCACACCGACACCTTCGGTAACGTTGTTCTCGAAGCGCTCGCCAGCAGCGTTCCCGCCATCGTCACCCCCGACGGCGGCCCGCGCTACATCGTCCGCGACACGCAGGATGAATCAGCCACCGGTCGCATCGCTCCCGACGAAGGCTTCACCGACGCAATCCTCAGCGTCCTGACAAATCCCGCCCAACACCAGACCATGCGCAACGCCGCCCGCGCCTACGCCCTCACCGCTTCCTGGGATTCCGTCTTCGAAGGCGTCTACGCGGGTTACGAAAGCATCCTGCCCGAAAATCTTTGCCATTCCCTCACGGCCGCCTCGTAATCCTCCATCGGCTGGGGGTCTCACAAATTCCATCCGTCGCGGCGATGCCAGATGCGAAGATGGCTCATGCGGAAATCGAGTCTGTTTACTCTCATCGCCATCGGTGTTTCTTCTTTGTCCTCGGCACAATCCTCGAAGCCCGTTCCAACGCAAATCGCCCCAACGCAAATCGATAGAGACCTCTTCGAAGTCACAGTCCCAAAGCTTGAGTCCCTCTACGCCGCACATAAGTACACCATCACGCAGGTAGTCGAGTGGCACCTCGCCCGCATCCATCGCTATAACGGCATCTACCGCCCCGTCGAAACTGTGATGGAAAAAGATGCTCTCGCGCAGGCCGCGAAGGAAGACGCCGAATCGTCATCTGCTTCGCATGGACCGCTCTGGGGTATTCCCATCGTGATCAAGGCCAACACCAGCATCAAAGGCCAGATCACCACAGACGGCTGGGCCGGCTACATAATCCCCCGCAAGCAACTCATCGCCCCGCAGGACGCAACCGTAGTCGCCCGCCTGCGCGCCGCCGGAGCTATCCTTATCGGCCACACCAACATGCCTGACTTTGCCGCCAGCGACACCAATCGCTCCAGCTCCTTCGGCCGCACCGGCAACGCCTATGATGTTCGCTTCTCTCCTGGCGGCTCTTCCGGAGGCACCGTCACGGCGGTCACCTCCGACATGGCTGTTCTCGGCAACGGCACCGACACCGGCAACTCTATCCGCATGCCTTCAGCCACGTCGGCGGTCATCGGAGTATTCCCCACGCGCGGCCTCGTCAGCACCGCCGGCATCGCCCCACTAGACTGGCTCCTCGACAACACTGGCCCCATCGCGCGTAACGTCACCGACGCGGCCATCGCACTCGACGTGATGGCAGGCATCGGCTCCAGCGGCCATCCCACGCCCGACCCAGCCGACCCTCGCACTGCGGACTCAGCAACCAAAGCCGAGCGCGGTCCATACACCAACTACCTGAAGCCCGGTTCCTTGAAAGGCAAACGCTTCGGCGTTCCGTCCTTCATCCTGCATGGCAGAGATGTCCCATTTCAGGGACTGGCCGCCACAGTCTCCGCAGACGCCGCCGAGACAGAGGAAGAACACGACACCACTCCGCTACGTCCTGAAACCCGCGCCGCTTTCCTCAAATCTATTGAAGCCCTGCGGGCAGCCGGAGCGGAGATCGTCTTCGACGACAATCTCCTCCCCGACTCTTTCGCTAAGACCGCCAGCCGTGTCGGCACCTTACCCTACATCCGCGAAGGCACCGAATCTTTCCTCAAAAACTACGGCCCGTCGTACTACCACTCCATTGAAGAGTATGAGAAGTTCACGGGCCACAAGATCCCCGAGGTCATCTCCGGTTATCAGCAAACCACTGACCGCCGCGGCCTGCCTGCTCAGCCACCGTCCCTGCTCGAATCCGACCCATCAGCCCAGGCCAACTATTACGACCCTCGCGAAAAGACCCTCCAGATCTATCTCGATACCTTGGATCGCTATCACCTCGACGCCTACGTCTACCCGGCCACGCAGATGCCTCCACCAGATGAAACCATGCCCCAGGACGGCGGCATCAGCGGCGGCCCGCACTCGGAGACAAGCTGGGCCAACATCATCGGCGTTCCTGCAGTGGTCGTTGTAGGCGGCTGGTACCCCGGTGGCCTGCCATTTGGCCTTGAAATCTCAACCCGCCCCTGGCATGACGGCGACCTGCTCAGCTGGGCCTACGACTACGAGCAGCACACCCACTACCGCCACCCACCAGTACTGGTCCAGCAGGGTCTGCTGCCTAACGCACCTTGATTATGCCCAATCGATTGCAGACAAAGAAATGGCGGGGAAGTCACGCCGGACTCGCGATACGGCATTTCCCCGCCAAGCACTACAGGTTGTCGACTGCACAACGAAAGTTCAGGAATCCGTTTGTGTTTCGAAGCGCGAGAGATTTCAGTCAGAGAGGCTGAAATCAACCCCTACTACTTCACTTCACCGATGTAAACACCAAATGGCGGCAACGCCACTGATTCAAGGCTTGCCGGGTCAGCAGTTCCGGGCGACTTGAGCAACGTTTGAGCCTGTTTGCCACGCACTTCGGGGGAAGCTAGCTTTACGGTCTGAGGTTCCGCCGTGAAATTCACCGAAACCACAACCTCATCTCTGCCAGGACCCTTGCGCAGCCAGCTAAGTACCTGTTTGTTCGACGGATCAATCATCACCGTAGACCCAAGTTTCAATGAGGAATTTGTTTTTTTCAAATGAATCAGCTCCTCATACCAGTGCAACAGTGAGTTCGGGTCCGCTTCCTCGGCCTTCACATTAATCTCGGCCTTGTTCGGCGGCACCGGCAGCCACGTCTTCGCCGTTGAGAATCCCGCATACTCCGATTCATCCCACTGCATCGGCGTGCGCTCTCCGTCACGGCCCTTTTCCTTTGGCCATCCTGTCAGTCCGACTGGGTCTTTCACATCTTCCTTGCGCGTCGGCGGCGTAGTCTTCATGCCCAGCTCCGCGCCGTAATAGAAGAGGGAAGCGCCCTTGCTTGCAAACAGGATCGTCGAGATCACCCGCGTGATCTCTGTGTCATGTACGCCATCGCCGTAACGCGCATCGATGCGTGGGTTGTCGTGGTTATCAAAGACCAGCATCGGCACGTTGTCGCCGATCTTCGTTTCCACATCCGCGAGCTTGTTGCGGAAGGTATCCACATCCAGCTTGTTGATAAACCCAAGCTGCGTATCCATTGGCAGCTCAAACTCCGGTTTGTCCGCAGGACCATACATCTTCAGCAGATCGTTGATTGTCGGCACATATGTCTCTCCGATCATCACCCGCCGCCCCGGAAACACTGTCGGACTCACGCTGTCGAAAAGCCTGCGGTAGTGCGCCATCACGGGATACACGCCCGGCAGATTGTTCGTTCGTGCATCGTCCAGCGCTATATCGCCGTATGGGTTCAGGAATGTGTGTCCGTTCTTGTCGAGCAGCGGCTTGTCGTCAATCCAGTTTGGATCTTCAAACAGCGTCGTAATCGCATCGAACCGGAACCCAGCCACTCCCTTGTTCAGCCAGAAGCGTGAGATATCGTCAAACGCCTTCATCACCGCCGGATTGTTCCAGTTGAAGTCCGGCTGCTGAATATAGAACTTGTGATAGTAGTACTGCCGCGTCTTCGCGTCCCACTCCCAGGCCGAGTGACCAAAATCCGACTGCCAGTTGTTTGGCGGCTCGCCCTTGCTCGTCTCCGTCTCTCCCTTGCCGTCCTTCCACACATACCAGTTGCGCTTCGGGTTGTCGCGAGAACTGCGCGATTCGAGAAACCACTTGTGCTTGTCCGACGAGTGGTTCATCACCATGTCCATAATCACGCGAATATGGCGTTTGCCAGCCTCGGCCACCAGCCGGTCAAAATCCGCCATCGTTCCATACTGCGGATCGATTGCTTCGTAGTCCGAGATGTCGTAACCGAAATCCACCTGCGGCGAGGGATAGCACGGCGTCAGCCAGATCGCATCCACGCCCAGCTTCTGCAGGTAATCCAGCCGCGACGTAATACCGTTCAGGTCGCCTACACCGTCTCCATTCGAATCCTGAAAACTGCGCGGATAAATCTCGTAGATCACAGCATTCTTCCACCAGTTTTCTTCCGCACTGGCAGAGTCTCTTTGCATTTTTTCTGAGGGATCGGGTGCCTGGCTGGCTGCGGGACGGGCCACCACTCCAAGCGACAGGGCAAACACCAGCCCACCCGCTAGAAGTGCAGTAACGCACTTGCGGTTCATTCTGTTTCCTCCGTAGTGTCGCCCGCTGCTCGTGCCTGAGGATAGGCTGTTTGCCGGCAGAGGTGTGACAGCAGTCAAACTAATGCATTTGTTCCGTTTTGTATATGCAAATGTTAGCGCGGACCGCTACCGGAAACCTCTTGTTAGAAATGAAAACCATTACTTTTCTGCGCGGAAAGTCTTTCCGAGCTCGATTTCGGCTAATCGAAAGTAGTGGCGAAAGTTATAGATAAGCGGCGACCACTTTGCTGGATTGACATAACTGTCGCTCAATACGAATTCCTTAGATACATATACCCGCAGAACCTCTACTTCAGCAGCAAGACCACCGCCAAGCCGCTCCAACCGCTCGCCATGCATGCGGTGCATCTTGTTTACGCGCGCCTCCATCTGTACAGGGCACTCCTGCGCCCGTGCAGGCCCAACCGCCTCACTTGTCAATGGAGTCAGGTTCGCTGCGGCGAACTTATCCGCCGCGAAACGAAATTGCTTAGCCTTGCTCTCCGGCACCGGAGTCTTTCCCGTGAGTGGTGCAAGCTTTTCCACCTGCTGCCACATCTCAGGAGATGGCAGATTAACGACGCACTCCGGAACCCGGCTCAGATTCTCTGCTGTCTTCGTGTCGTCCAGCAATCCAAGCATCATCGTCCATCCCAGCGTCCAGAACGACGACATGGGCGCGAGGTTTGTGCTCCCATCTTCGTTCAGGGAACTGATCAATGCCACAGGCGTTCCAAAGTACAGAATCTTCGGCTCAATTGTGCAGAATTCGTGATCAGGCATTTTATTGGGGACTCGGTTGATCTTCCGTTTTATTTGTCTTATCCGTTTTTCCGATTCGTCCGAAATCCACGCCAAACTTTGGATCCTGCCGTGTTCCTTCCACGTGAATTGGGACATCGGTGCCAGCTCCATTCTTGTGCAGCAGCGGATCGACCGGCTTCAACAAAAATCCCTTCCATCCGCCCACAACCTGTGACAGCGACGCCTGCAGCTTGGCATCTCCCTGAAAGTTGAGGCTGCCCTGCTGCATTCCATAACTGCCGTGAACCTTGATCTCCGCGCCCGGCACGTTGTAATCCAGATCCGGCAGGTCAAGTTGTCCGTCGCCAAGCTTGAAGTGACCTTGCATCTCCGACAGTACCGTCGTAGGGTCCGTCGATTTCACCTCGTCTGGCTTGCCCTGTCCACGCAAACTCAACTCCTCAATTCGCCCCTGAATCTTGTCACTCGTAAATTTTGCCTGCGCCAGGTGAAACTGCCCGTTCAATTCGAGCTTGTCGATCACGTTCTGCTGACCTGGTGGCAGATGAAAATCCGTGTGCAGCGTCAGATTGCCGATTACAAATGGAGTCTGTTGATCGGCAGAGATCTTCAAAATATCTTCGATATTCCCGCGATCCACTGTCACATCAAGCTGAATATCGTGCCCATGCTTCTGGCCGGTTGCATCCTCAGCGCGAACCACCTTGCCTTTCGCCAGAATGTGCGTGTTGCCCAGCATGGCATTCACAGGCTGCAACCATGTATCTCCATTCGTCCCATCGATCAGCGCGTGATAGTGCGTCGTCAACAGTTCGCCAGCATTCGGGCTTACCCGCTCCAGTCTGAAATCGGGTGTCCGCGTGTCTCCGTCGGCGGTAATTGCTCGCAGTGTGCCCTCGTAGTGGCCAGTGGAAGAAAGCGTTCCAGCGATCCCTTTGATCGTGCTCAGGTCCGCGTTCTTGAAGCTATAATCGCCCTCCACCGGTAGCGCGCCTGGATCGCCCGCTGTCCACGGTCCCGCCTTGCCTGTCGAGTGAATATCTCCCACCGGCTTTGCGTTCACCATGTCCACCGTGAATCCCATCGGCCCGCCATGTAGGTCAGGGATCACCACGATGTTCTGAAACGTGAAGTCCAGCGGTACCTTCGCGGGTTTGCCCGGCTGTTGTGCGCGTGTGATTTCCAGTAATGCGCCCGAGCATTCAACACGCCGCACCATCACCGCCGGAATCTTAAATAGCTTTGATTTGCCAGAAGAGCTGTTATCTGCCGGTGTGTTGTTATCCGGGGACATCGGTTGCTCTTGCGATTGTGCGTCAGCCTCCGCTTCTTTCTGTTCGTCTGAGAACTTCAGGTGAGGGCGTTCTGCTTTAGGCGGCAGGATCACGCGCACACCCACTACATGAATCACCGGTATGTTGATGGGCTTCCCTGAGAGTATCTCCCAGGTCGCGCGAAACTTGATCTGCTGCACCACAATCCACGGCTCAGTGCGCCACGCTTCAAAAGCTGTAGGAGCGGCCATGGTCGCAGCTTCAGCAGCAGCGGTCTGTCCAGCTGCGGTCTTTCCAGACGGACTCGGCTTCGGCTGCGTTGTCGCTGCATTTTCTGCCGATAGCTCATCGACCGCCTGCTTCGGCAGCCAGATCCGCAAACCGCGCCCCTCAACCTCGTACCCATTCATTACTGAAACGCGCAGGTCGTCCAGTTCCACCTTCGCGTGGAACCGCTTTTCCAGCGCATCGATCAATGCTGCTTTCAGCATCGGCTGCGCTCGCTCCAAGAGCACAGCAACAATAACTCCGAGCACCACCAGAATCACGGCAACGCAGATGCCAACCCACATCAGCCACCGCGTCCACCGCCGCCTGCGTCGAGGTGCGCCGGGTGTGGCTGCAGCCGGAGGTACAGTCGCCGGTTCCATCGATCCGTGCTCGGCGTTTGTCTCAGGATTTGTTTCCGGCCCCATTCCCGGTTCTGTCATCGTTCGCTCCGATCCCGTCGCATCCCGCTGCAGATCATCACGATAGGACGCATTTCACGCAGCATTGGCTGCCTGCGCCCGCTGACGCCATCCCATTCAAAACCAAATGATCGCATCGGCTCAAACTAGACCTGCGTCCGCTTCGGCTCCGCCAGGTGCGCCACTAGCACCTCCTGAAACTTCCTAAGCCACGCCGGATGCGCAGGCCACGCAGGAGCAGTCACAAGTTTCCCATCGGCTACCGCACCATCGATGGCAATCTCCGCATATCGCCCACCCGCCAGCTTCACCTCCGGCGCGCATGCCGGATAGCAGCTCACCTCTTTGCCCTTTACAATCCCCGCCGCAGCCAGCATCTGCGTCGCATGGCAGATCGCGGCAATAGGCTTATCCACGCGGTCAAAATACCGCACGGCGTCCAGCACCTTCTCATTTAGCCGCAGATACTCCGGCGCGCGGCCACCCGGCAACACCAGCCCGTCGTAATCCTCAATCTCAATCTCAGAGAAAGTAGCGTTCAGATGAAAGTTGTGCCCCGACTTCTCCGAATACGTTTGGTCGCCCTCGAAGTCATGAATCGCCGTCCGCACCGTCTCCCCAGCCCGCTTGTTCGGACAGACAGCATGCACCGTGTGGCCCACCATCTGCAGCGCCTGAAACGGCACCATCACCTCGTAGTCCTCCACAAAGTCGCCCACAATCATCAAAAGCTTTGCCTTCGCCATCGTGTCCTCCTCCTGCGGCGATCATAAACGCGTAAGCGTCTGGCATCCTTCTGACATTTCGGCCACATTTCGTCTCTGCGGTGTCTAAATCAAAGAACTCAAAAGCCGTCTCTGTCCGGACACTGACAGTCTTAGTGACCGGGGTATACGCTGAAAAGTGATCCGAATGAAGAATTCCGCTACCTTCCCAGCCCTCACACGCATAATCGCAATCCCCGCCATCCTTTTCGCAGCGGGCATCTTCGCGTTTTCCCCAGTTGCCACCGCGCAGGTCTCCGTCACCACAGTCCACGAACTTCCCAAAGGCGCAAAGACCGTCAAGGCTGACAAATCCGTCAAGGCATCCGCCAAATCCGCCGTTGATGCCGACGCCGCTCGTGCCAATGCCCCGCTGCTACCGGCCGTCTTTGCCGGCTGGCAGCAGTCGGGCTCGCCGCAGGCACTCACAGACTCATCTCACGCTGACAGCGCCAACGCCGCCGCTCTCAAGGAATACGGCTTTACCGATGGCCTGCTCGGTAACTACTCCCGCGGCAGCGAAACCGTCACTATCCGCGCGCTTCGCTTCTCCGACGCCAGCGGCGCATACGGAGCCTACAGCTTCTATCGCGCCTCCGCCTGGCCCAAAGTCGAAATCGGTGCTGGAGCCGCTTCCGACAATAAGCGCGTTCTCTTCTGGACCGGCAACATCCTCATTGACGCCAATTTCTCCCAGGTTTCCGCCATGACCGCCTCCGAACTGCGGGACATGGCCAGCCAGCTGCCCATCCCCTCCGGAACCCGGAACCTTCCCCCACCCATCCTCGGCGACCTTCCACAGCGCGACATCCAGGGCCAGTCCACGCACTACGCCCTTGGTCCCGCTGGCTACACCGGTCCTGCGGCGCAATCCGCCTCGCCCGCTGTTCTCCCGGTATCGCTCATCGGCTTCGATCACGGAGCTGAAGCCATAACCGCCGGCTACGCCCTAACCTCAGGCCCCGCTACCCTCACGCTTCTGAGCTATCCAACCCCGCAGATCGCCGAAGCGCAGGAAAAGCTCATCTCCGACTACATCCACGCAGGCAATACACCGCAACACCCCTGGACTAAACCACTCCAGGATTCCAATCCCACAGCCGTTGCCGTGCGCCGCAGTGGACCGTTAGTTGCCATCGTCAGCGGCGACCCCATCAAAGACGACGCAATGAAGCTTCTCCAGAGCGTTCACTACGAAGTCGAGATGTCCGCCATACCCGGCTCACCCACCAATGAAATCCAGAACTACGCGCACCTCATTCTCGGCATCGTTCTCCTCGTCGTCGTTATGTTCGGCATAGCCGTCGTCATCGGAATTTCCCTCGGCAGCGGCCGCGCCATCTTTCGTGTGATGCGTGGCAAGCCCGCCTCCGTGATGAATGACGACGACTTCATCCGGCTGGATCTTAAGGAATGACTTGAAGGAATAGCCGCGCAGGAAGAAAACCTACGACACTGGCGTCGCCACTCATCAAGCCCACCGTATCGCGGAAGTGACAACGGCTGCAATCGGAGGAAAATCCTGTGGAAAATACGGTACAAAACCCGGTAAAATCCGGCCACAACTGGAAATAAACCCGAGCTTGCGTGGCGAACATCAGGCGAATAAAAGCACATGCCGCCCAGCCGGAATCAATTCTGTAAACCACTGATGGAATGGCACTTATTTCTGGATGGATTTCTCCTTGACACCGCCATCCCCCGCACCTACTATGCAGCCAGAAAGTTCTGATGGCCTTGCCTCCGTTGGAACTATTCTCCCTAAAGAAAAAGCCGCCCTCGAAAGGGCGGCTTTTTCGTGCCTGAGCCAGCGTTCAAGCTCACCGCGCCTGATTTTCCGCTATTCTGTTCGGCTGCTTAATTCACATAGGAGGACGCCATGACCTAGGTACGCATTCGCGACCAGGAGAATAATTTGAGCCGTTCCACTCGTCGTCCATTCATTGCTATTACTGGAACTTCCAGTGCCAAAGTCGACAAACAGCTCGCTCATCGCGGTGAACGTAGAAACCAAAACCGCAGCCTCAAAGCCTGCATCGATTTCGAAAACCTGCTACTACCGCATCGTCTCGAGTGCTCATGGAACAACATCTGGGTCTGGGGCAGGGACGGTAGCCAACTCTATCGTGGCGATTTTCGAAATTCTTCGGAAGAGAAAAATCGTCTTTGGTATCGAAAGCTGATCCGAAAATGAAACGAGGCTCGGTCAAAAAAAACAAAGTGCAGTGGAGGAGAACGATCAACGCTCCCTGCTTGTCTTTACCTTCGTTCCCGATCCCTGTAAAATCGCACTTGGACCCGCCGAAGTAGCTCAGCTGGTAGAGCAACTGATTCGTAATCAGTAGGTCACCGGTTCAAATCCGGTCTTCGGCTCCAGTCTTCTGAAGGCTTGTTCATTCTGCTGGAGTTATCGCAGGATGTGCATCGGATTCGAGTCAAATAAGCGCCTGAACAACTGTCTGCTGACCGTTGTTCAGGCGCTTTTTGCATTTCTGGTCACCTCTCGGCGCTGGAGCGACTGTTCTCAAAACAGTTGGTCTGGCGCGCTGCGTGAAAGCCTGCGGCCTGCTCTCTGGATTGGCAATTCACTATCTGGAGAACCATCATGGGCGAAACACGGACCGCTCATTTTCCGGCTGCCGATTCTCGGCCGCCGATGCCTGCCGCTGTCGATGGAGTTGGAGTACCGGCAGGGCTGTTAGCCGAGCTGCTATTTGCGACTCGCGATCTGGCAAATGATTGCTACGTTCATGGCCTGGAAGGAAGGTATCGGCGGTGCGCCCATTGCGGTGGGACGTCCATGGACGGCTTATCGGTTGTGCATGGTCGCGAATGCAAGGTGCAGCGCGTTGAGCGCATTCTCGACAAGATCCTGGCGGCGGCTTTTGAGGAGCCTACTGCCTCGGAAGATCGGTCGGTGGATCAAGAGGTTCAGGGGGCGGCGACCGAGGCTTCGCGTGATTTGAGCGACGCGGCGATCGAGGCCCGCAAGCGGATTGCGATTTGCATCAGTTTTTGCGCCGGTATTCCCACGGACATTTTGAAAAGGCAGTTGCCGTTGGCCAGTTCGAAACGTGTGCGGTTTGAGGAGATCCAGTACCTGTGCCGCGCTCTTCCCTGGCTGCATGAATTCAGAGGGGCGGTGGATCTGTGACGGGCGCCGCGGCGGTGGCCGCTCAAACCGAACAGGACAACTGGACTGACTTCGCAAGCGAGATCGAAGAAGTAGTACTTGCCGAACTAGAGCCTTCTCCCTTCAATGCCCGCGTTATCCGCCACGACGAAAGCCTGGGAGAGCTTGCCGCGTCGATCCGGCTGAGAGGTGTTCAGCAGCCGATCATCATCCGCGAGCTGCCGGTCGAGGGCGAGATTGTAAAGCTTGAAATCGTCGCAGGCCACCGGCGCGTGGAGGCCTCAAAACTTGCCGGCAAGACAACTATTCCCGCGATTCGAAGGGAACTGACGGACGACGAAGCTCGCGAATTGCAGATCGTCGAGAACCTTCTGCGCCAGGAGCTTCCGGCGCTGGAAGAAGCGCAGGGTTTCAATGATGCCATGACGCTGGCAAAGAATCGCATGCTCAGCGTTCAGGATCTCGCTGCGCGTCTCGGCAAGTCTCCCGTGTATATCAGCCGCCGTCTCACGCTTCTCGACGCGACCCCAGATGTACAAGACGCGCTCAGGAACGGCCTTATCGGCGTCGAGCACGCTCTCGAACTCGCGCGGCTTTCCGAATCAGAACAGGAACGGCTGCTCGCGTATCTGGATATTGGCTACGTCGCGCCTGATGACCGCGAGGAAGATGAGGAAGACGACGAAGAGTTCGACGACGAAGAGGTCGATGGCGAAGAGCCAGAGCCTGGTCCTCTGTCTCGGGCAGGCGCTCGGCAAACTTCCAAGTCACTGCACGAACTTCGCAGGTACATCAGCCAGACAACGCTTCGCGTGCTCGGAGAGGCGCCGTTCGATCCAAACGACGGTGACCTTGTATCAGAGGCCGGCAGCTGTGGGCCATGCCTTAAACGCAGCGGCGCGAATCAGCTCCTCTTCAGCGACGTCGAGGGAGAGGATGTCTGCACTGACCGCGCTTGTTTTGACGCAAAGGTCAAGGCGTTCGTCGCGCGCAAGATGGCTGAGGCGAAGGCAGCGAAGAAGCCGCTCCATCAGATCACCGAAGAGTGGAACAAGAAAGGCCCGCAGGTTCACTACCTCTACAACGGCCTCAGGGAGGCTGGCGGGAAGCGATGCGGGTTCCTGGTCGAGGCGATCCATGTGGATGGCCGCAGTATCGGGAAGGTAGTCGAGATCTGCATCGGGCCGGAATGCAAGGTGCACGGATCGCGGAGCTCTGGATCGACGCGCGCTGTATCGAGCGAGAAGCAGAAGGCTGATCGCAAAGCGCTGCTGGCAAAAGTGAAAGTTGAGAAAGACTATCGCCTCCGGCTTTTCAAGGAGCTGATCGCAAAGCCGGTTCCGGATCTGCCATCGGCGGATTTGGTGCGGGCGCTGGTCATGTTTGCCTTCACTCGAATCGACAGCACGAAAGAAGCGCAATTTGCCGAGGCTCTGGGATGGGACAAGGACATCTTCAGCTGGCGCGGCGAAAAGGCGCGCGCGGCGAAGCTTATGTCGCTGACTCCGGCCGACGCGATCAGGATTGCTCTTGTCGGATTGGAAGTCAACGAGCTCACAGTTCACGAGCATGATGTACAGGGGGGCAGGAAAGAGGAGATAGGTTTTGAGAAGGTGGCGAAGCTTCTCGGCCTGGACTACGCATCCATCCGCGCGTCGATTGCTGCGCCCTCTGCTGCTAAAGCAACCCCGAAGAAGGTGATGAAACAGGCCGTCACGCCTGCGAAGGCTGCAGCCCCCACTAAGAAGCAGGCGGCGACGGCGACGCCTAAGAAAGCAGTCGCAAAGCCCGCGAAAAAGGCCGCGAAGAAGAAGGCGGTGCGCCGATGATGCATGAACTCTTTCGTGTGCCTCTGGCTATTGCTGTGCCCGTGCTTGGCCTGTGCGGCTATCTCGTGTGGTGGCTGGGCTGGAACTGGGGCTATGTGCGCGGGCGGCAGGAGGGCTGGGCTTCGTGCAAGCAGTTCCTGGCGAAATATCCGGATGGAAACTATCGGCCGGGCGGTGGGACGTGAGTGCCGAGCCGGGGCGCTGCCAGTACTGCAGGTGCACGGAGAGCGATCCATGCACCTGCAGCACGGGAGAGCCCTGCGCCTGGTTTAACCAGGAGCGCACGGTGTGTACGAATGACCCATGCCGCGGGCAATACCTGAGCGACCAGGAGCGCGCGCAGAGGGTTGGATGGGATGGCTATCTCGCCGGCCGGAGGAATGCGGCGGTGGAGCGGAAGGCGCGCCGGCAAGCGCGCAGAAAGAAGAAGGCGGCATGAGTCACGCGGTTGTAACGCGGTATCGATGCAGCGCCGGTTGCGGGCGTGCGGTGCCTGGTGAGGGGATGTGTGCGAAGTGCGCGGAGGAAGTGGCTGCGCTGAATGCCATGTATTTCAGGCGCGGGCGGTGCGATCGCGAAGTAGCGAGGCCTGCGCGGGCACAGTGGATTTACTACGCGGGCGCGGCGGTGGTGTTCGTGTTGTTCGCGTATTTCGTGGTGCAGTTTTTGACGGGAGGGAATTGATGTTCAGTGTGATGGGTGAGAGTTTGGAGCGCAATCCGGATCCGTACAATCGATCCCTTTGGCCTGCGCGCAATGGACGCATCTTCAGATGGGTGCGTGAAGTATCGGAAGCGAAGGCGAAGTCTATGCGGCAGCAGCTTTCGAGTGCATTCAAAGCTGCGAAGGCCTTGGATGATCTGCGGATGAAGGAGCATGCGCTCGCGCTCTCCAGGTCGATGCAGGGGCTCTATTACCGCGATAGGAATGGCTGTCTGCACCGCAACTTTCCGAAGGTGACAAAGCGAGGAAGCCGCTGATGCCGGCAGACGACAAGGCGTTCTTTGAGGGCGTGCGTCCGGAGTTCTACTTTCATGGCGCGCCTAAAAAAAAGACAACAAGACGGGCACTATCCTCTGGCATCTGAACTTTGCGATTACGTGCAAGCCGGAAGAGATTGCGAAATGCAGCGACATCATCGCAACCAACTGGGTAGCGATCGAGACGGTCGACCACCGCATTACTGCGTTATCGATCGACGTGATGATGCTGGACCAGCGGTGCCGTTTCTTTCCGCTGGCCGACAGCAAAGAGGAGCTCTTCACGTTTGTTGCTGTCGATCTCGAAGATCTTCGTTTCACGCGCAACGAAAAGTTGACGGAACTGTGGGTAGCGATCGCGATCCCAGCCGCGGATGAGGTTTGGAGTTTCGTGAAGCGCTTTGCCTTCACGCGATTGTGGGTGGAATTTGCGCCGGCGAAGTCGGCGTTTGCTTTGAAGTGAGAAAGGGGAACTGTCATGGCGATTTTTATGGATACGGGTGGTGGGGATATCTACGGAGGGCCGTCGAAAGAAGCGGTGCTCGCGCAGATGCAAGCTGATTCCGATGACTTCGATATTGCAGGGGCATTCGAGGTCCCCGGCACTCAGAAGATGCGTGTCAGCGACGAGAACGATGAGCCAACCGATGAGCTCACCACTCTCGAAGAAGAGTACGACGAAAGCCTGGGCGTCTATTGCGTGGCGTCTGAGAACTTCTAACGTTTCGAGCTTCCGGCGCCAGTCCGTGGGGCCGGGATGTGCGGCGCGGCCGCCGGCTTGACTTGCGGGAGATCGGCGAGGCAGCTCGCCCATAGACCTCGCGGGAACACAGCGCAGGGCAGTCCTGGACGAGTGGAGCCGATTCGATGACTCCAGGGCGCCGCACAGAAAAGGGATGAGGGAATGCGACCGAAAAGACGGATACTGCTGATTTCGTCGAGCGAGGAATGGTTGAGCGGCTTGCGGTTTGTGCTGGAGACGCGCGGGTTTCGAGTGTATGCCGAGTTGTGCTGCGATCGGCTGCGTGAGCTGGAGTTTCCCCAGGCAGATGTGGCGTTGGTGGATTGCGATTCGAAGCAGCTCGATGGCTGGAAGTTTGGCGCGAGGGTGAAGGCGGCGTATCCGGAGTTGCCCGTGCTTCTCGTGAGCGAGAAGGGAATGGGCGAGAAGCGTACGCATGCCGCTGACGGTTTTCATGGTGCTGGTCATAGCAGCCTGGAGCTGCTGGAGCGCATCCGCGTGATGACGTCGCGCAGGCGCGGCCCGAGGAAGATGCCAGTGGCTTCGGTGGAGACGGTTTGTGCCTGACGCGCTGATGGACTTCGACGAGAACGAGCCCGCGCCGGTCTTTGCGGATAGGGCGCGGCTGGATCTCGCCAGCGACGATGTGCCACCGGCGGGGACGGCGTGTGTTCCTTGCCGCTCGATGGGACACTGGTGCGCCGCGAAATGCTATCGCGGCAGTGACGAGCCGATCTGCCGTGCATGTGCCAATGGGGTGGATTGCGATGTGGTGAGAGCGAAGTTGCGCGGCATCGAGAAGGACCTCATGGAGGAGCTTGGGCCGGTCCGGCCGGATCATCCAGTGGCTCCGGTGCGACGTATCCCGATCGACCCAGCGCACCGTGTGGTGAAGGAAGCTGCGCCGGTACGGCGGCTGCCTTACGAGCCTATGCCGGGTGCGGTGAGCACGCCGAAGGCGAAGCCAAGGATCGAGCGGCATGGGCAAAACGTTTTGAGCAAGGCGTCGCCGACGACGCCTGACGAGTTTACGGAGGAGTGCGTGAAGCAGCCGACATTTTTGACAGATGAGCAGCTGGAGGCGATTCGTATCGCTCCGGCGAGTGAGACAACCGCAGCCCTGGCTAGACGGTTGGGCATCAATGAGCCGGCTTGCTGGTACCAGCGCGACAAGTTTCGGCAACAGCGTGCCGCCGTCAAAGCCGGATATCTGACGCCGAAGGCTGCGAGCAAACCATCGAAGTCTGCGACCAAGCTACCTAAGGCAGCGCAAGCGCCGGTAGCGCTCACGGCGGCTCCTGCACCGAGGCCCGCGCCTACTCCTGAAGACGCGCAGTGCATTGAGATCGCGGTGCGGTTTACTCCGCTGGGTGTGGATGCCTGGTGGAGCACGTTGTCTCTGGCTGCGAAGGCGAAGATCGTTGCGGCCAACCTGGTTATCTGAGGCTTTGCGATGGCGCGGGAATGGGATCTGACGAGCACGCATTCGCTGGAGGCCGCGGCGGAATGGCTGCGCAAGAAATCGGATGCGCTGATTGTTGTGGTGATTCGGCCGCAGGATGGGGCGCTGGCAGTGGATGAGCAGATCGATGTACTGGATGTGCATGATCGGTTGTGGGACGGAAGCATGCCGAAGTTATTGGGCAGGCTGCGCGAGATCAGGGATGGGCAGCGCGCGAAGCTGCTGAAGAGGGAGGCGAAGCGATGAGCTACACGGGGCCGATGGTTCACCTGAGCACCGGGCAGAAAGTGTTTTGCGCGTGCGGACGATATGCCACGCTGACCTGCGATTACGGCGCGCACGACAGCCAGGCGTGCGACGCGCCGATCTGCGAGGTGTGCGCGACGGATGCAGGGCGCGGGTATCACTTTTGCCCTACGCATCTGCACAAGGTGCTTGATGACTCCGGAGCCAGCGAGCCGCCGCACGCGCTCGACGATGTTGTTGCAGTCAATCCAAACCAAAGGAGGTGCTCTCCATCTATGCCAACTGCTCATTGAGTGGATCTGTTTTGAGCCAGCGGGGCTGTGCCCTGCTGCCAGGCCATCTTGAGGCAACTCGCACCCCCGTGTATCGCGAGAGGGAAGGGAACGCCCGGCTTCGGTGGCCTGGCAGGAGGGCATGAGCACACATGTCCGGAGTGTGGCGAAACGTGCTATTGCGATCTGGAAGATCACGAGAGCGAAGCAGGGGAGGGAGAGGAATGAGCGTGCTGACTGTGGAATCGGTTATCGACGAAAAAGTGATAGAGAACTGTGAGATCAACGATGCGTGCGAAGCGGGCTTGAGCTGGTTGCGTAAGAAGCCGCGAAGCTTTGCCGACCTCCGCGACCATCGCATGGATTGGTATAGGTGGCTGGCTGAACACTGCACAATTTCTGACGTCCTCGATCAGCTGGCCACAGACACCGTGGCGTATGTGCGTTGTGGCGTTGCGGAGAATGCTGCCACGCCGCCGGCGACGCTGCGGCAGCTGGCCACAGACACCGAGGCGGATGTGCGTTGTGGCGTTGCGAAGAATGCTGCCACGCCGCCGGCGACGCTGCGGCAGCTGGCCACAGACACCGAGGCGGATGTGCGTTGGGGCGTTGCGAAGAATGCTGCCACGCCGCCGGCGACGCTGCAGCAGCTGGCCACAGACACCGTGGCGGATGTGCGTTGGGGCGTTGCGGAGAATGCTGCCACGCCGCCGGCGACGCTGCGGCAGCTGGCCACAGACACCGTGGCGGATGTAACTCGCGCTGCACGGGTGAGCTTGCGCCGGGTAGCTGCGGGGGTGACGTGTGGGTGAGGAGCGAAAGGATTTGCCGCGTGTGCGGCGGCGGTACTCGCTCAATGAGCCGGTGTGGGGTGTGCAGGTTGGCGATCGCTTTTGGATTTTCAACGGCAAGCAGTCGGCCAGCGACGCGGCTGCGGAGTGGGTAGTGCTGAAGGATCGGCTGGGCGATGGTGTCTCGATCGAGGGGATGCCGCCGGCGCCGGTGGATCCAGGCGAAGATATGCGGGCGGTAAACCTGGCGGCTGACATCGCAGTGCGCTCGGCGCTGTCCTCCATCGTAAGTCGCGGCACGGTGGTGTCGGGGCACCCCGGATGGATCGATATATCGATGAATGCCGGGAAAGGAGATGTCTTCTGGCTCATGCGCAAGGATGCTTTGTATCTGGAGCTAGCGGGGCTGCTGCACTTTCATTCGGACAGCGTGGTGAGTTTGGATAAATCAGCCGAAGAATACTTTTGCTCGTGAGATGGAGCGTGGATCCGCGCGATGCCAGGCGGGTGATTGACGGGACGGGCGGCGAGATCTGCTATGCAGACAGCTACATGATCGCGGCGAAGATTGTGCGGGATCATCGGGAATTTTGGGAGGAGAGGATGTCAAGAGCTGAGATGACCTTTGCTGAGTTTCAGCGAAGGAATATAGCGCGATCGCGTATTGCGTTTCCGACGTGTAACGACTGGTCACTGAACGACTGGGCCGTGGCGCTGGTCGGTGAAGCCGGTGAGCTGTGCAACCTGCTGAAGAAGAACCGGCGCGCGCTTGCGACGGATGAGCGATTTCTTTTGGATGGTCCGTTTTACGAGCAGGCGCGCCAGGCTGTGATTGACGAGCTCGCTGACGTGATCATCTATGCGGATCTGATGCTGTCGCAGCTGGGGGCCAGCACGGCCGAAGCTGTGGGTGCGAAGTTTGATGAGGTTTCAAAGCGCGTGGGTTATGTGGATGTAGGTGAATTGATATCAGCGCCGCCGTCCGAGGGGGGAAAGTCGATCCCGCGTGTTTGAGAGCAAGTGGCGGAGGGTAGTGGTGAAAGTGGGCTGAGTGTTAAGGGCGATGGCTCCGCGCGAGCGGCGATTTTGGAAGGGTAGCAGGGTGAGGGGAATGAAAGCGCTGAGTGTGTTGCCACCGTGGTGGTGGTTTATTTTGCATGGCTACAAAGACATCGAAAACCGCAGTTGGCCGACGAACTATCGCGGCACGGTGTACTTGCATGTCGGTAAGACGTTTGAGTATGAGGAGATTGTCGAGGATCTGTGGACGATCTTCAACCGCATGCCTGGCGTGAAGCTTCCGGGAGCAGATGCGATCGACTCGAATAACTTTGTCCCGTTTGTGATGAATCTGAAGTGCGCGGCCGGCTGCATCGTGGGCAAGGTCGACATCGTTGGCTGCGTGAGGGAGAGCCCATCGCCGTGGTTCGAAGGGAAATTTGGTTTCCAGCTTGCGAATCCGGTGGCGTTTGCGCTGCCGGTGCCCTGGCGCGGCATGCCGGGTTTGTTTGACGTGCCAAGTTCAATCGAGCTTGCTTCGGGTTCAGCGGTTAAAGGGGTTCGAGGTGAGCGACAGAGCTAGCGGATATGTTCGGGAACTGCGGATGTGTCCGAACGGTGAGCTGATAACGGTGATGGAGAAGTACACGGCGTTGATTCTCGCAGACAACCATCAACAGCGCGCGCAAAGGAAGACGTATCCGAGCGTGCCCTCGATGGCTGAGGACGCGCTGATGAGCGAGCGCACCTTTCAGCGGAACCTCGCGGAGCTGGAGCGCAAGGGTGTGATCCGGCGCGAGTGGCCGGACGGAAAAGGGCGCGGAAAGCTGACGTATTACTACTTTCCGGAGCTCGATGAACGCGGTTCAAAACGGCAAGAAAGAGGTGTGGAAACCGATGAGAAAGGGTGTCAATCTGTCACCCTTTTTTTGCAGGAAGGGTGTCAGAAGGGTGACAGAAGGGTGACAAAAACGGGGTCCCCTATATTGAGTAACAAATACAACAAAAGCAACAAAGAACCACTCCCCCAACCCCCGCAAGGCGGGGGCGATGGTGCCGTGAAGCAGCCGGCGCCTGGTGGCTTGGCTTCGATGCGTGCCGTTGCCGTGATGAACCCGGTGACTGAGCAGGCGGTAGACCAGGTGATGCAGGGGTGTGGTTTTGGGCGGAGGCGGGTGCGAGCGCTTTTGCGAAGGGCGGTTCAGCTGGAGGTGGACAAGGGTGAGCCTGCGCCGTCGGTTGCGCTGGCGATGATTGCGGCGTGGAAGCAGCAAGCCGCTACGGCGGCTCAAGGTTTCTTCAGCTGCGCGCCGTACGGGGTGGAAAAGTTTTTTGGGGACGGGCATTGGCGCAACCCTGGGAGCTGGCCGTGGGATAAGCGGGCGCTAGATCGGCATGCTGAAGCGAGCGTGGGGGTGATGCGATGAGCGATGACCGCCAGGAGGAGATGCTTCGGCGCAGGATTGGCTCGCGGATTTATTTCCGGCGCGGTGAGTTGGGAATCACGCAGATCGAGGTAGCGGCTCGCAGCGGCGTTCATCGCAACACGATCTATCGGGCGGAAGCAGGCTTGACGGTGCCCACAATCCTGCAGCTGTGGAAAATCGCGCAAGCCATGGACGCGAAAATCGAGGATTTTTTGCAAGATTCACCATCGAAGGTTCGTTTTGCACTTGAAAGCGAAAAAGCGTTGTAATCTCTTCTTCGGAATAACCAAGCAAGCGTTTCTCCTCGCTTCACGGTTCCGAGCGCCGATAGGCTCGGCTCCCCAAACATATGAAAAATACTCGTGTCTTCGATGTCGACTCGAAGGGTCGATATACGCTCAAGTTCTCTCAGGTCGAGAAGCGGGTGGCTGACTGCCTGCTGGCCTGGGTGGTGAAGGGTGTGTCGTTTCGCAAGCTCACGCCGGCTGAGGCTGTGAGGGCGCGCAATGAGGCTGCAAGGCTGCGCGAGCCGCTGCCCTTTGCGGAGCTGCCTGGGCTGTTGTACAGGCCTGCGGCTGGGCGTGAGGCTGGCACGCGCCTGCAGCGTACGCGCGCTGTTGAGGCGAACAGGTTTGCACAGCCGGAGTATGCCGAGCAATCCGCCTGATGAGGGTGAGCTGGCCGCGGAGGTGGCAGCCATGCAGTTTGCTGGCGGCATGTCGATCGCGGAGCTGGCAGCGGAATGGGATCGCGACGAGGAGTGGGTAGAGTCGGCTGTGCGCCGGGAGTTGCTGAAGCTTATTCCGCGACGCGATGGAGGATTGAAGGCCACGCGCGCGGAGATGCGACTGGAGAGCAGTGAGGCGCTGGCTGCTGTGCGTGAGGCGCAGGGTACGCTGGGATGGTGAAGGAATGACGCCGAAGCAGGCAAAGTGGTACGGGGAATACATCAAGGATTTCAATGCATCTCGCGCCTCGCGTGTCTGCGGATCGTCGGAGGCGAGTGCCGCCGTGGACGGCGCCCGAATGCTAAGAAATGCTAATGTTTCCGCAGCTGTTGAGGCCTGGAAGGCGCGCAATCTCGCCAAGTATGAAATCACTGCTGAGCGTGTGCTGGATGAGCTTTATAAGCTCGCGACGTATGATGCCGGAAACCTGTACGACTTCGATGGGAACCGTATTCCGGTGCATCTGCTGGACGACGTGACGCGCGCAGCCGTGTGCGATGTCGAGGATGAGACGACCGAAGCTACAAAGCTGGAAGCGAAGACGGGGGCGGCGCCGGAAGCGCTCAAGACTGTCAAACGCAAGCAACGGATCAAGCTGGCCGAGAAGGGTCAGAACCTGGAGCGGCTTGGGAAGTACTTCGGGCTTTTCGGTGATCCGGAGTTGAGGCTCAAGATGAACCCTGGACCTCAAGGGTTGCCAGCGAACAGTGAGATCACTGTGACGCTTGTGCGAGCGGGATGAACGTCGAGATTCCGGAGTGCGCGGGGTTTCTGTTTGAGCCGGCGCGATTCAAGGTGATGTGGGGCGGCCGCGGGGGCGTGAAGAGCTGGAGTATTGCGCGGGCTCTGCTGGTGTTGGCGCGATCCCGGAAGCTTCGTATCGGCTGCGCGCGCGAGACGATGAAGTCGATCGATGATAGCGTGCATCAGCTGCTGCAGGATCAGATCGCGGCGCTGGGGATGCAGGACTTCTTCTTTCCGCTGAAGAAGATGATTCGGGCGCGCAATGGATCGACGTTTACGTATCACGGGTTGCGAGATCGCAGTGTGCACAACATCAAGTCGCTCGAGGCCGTCGACATCCTGTGGGCGGAAGAGGCGCAGAACGTAACGAAGAACTCATGGAACACGGTGGTTCCGACGATCCGCAAGCCGGGCTCGGAGATCTGGGCGAGTTTTAATCCGGTACTGGCGACCGATGAGACGTATCAGCGCTTTGTGGTGCATCCGCCGAAAGGTGCAGTAGTGGTACAGACGAGCTATCGCGACAATCCGTATCTCTCGGACGAGCTGAAGCAGGATATGGAAGATCTGAAGGCGCGCGATCCGGATGAGTTTGAGCATGTGTACGAGGGTGTTTGCAGGCCTGCGGTGCAGGGAGCGGTGTACAAGGAGCAGCTGATCGCGGCAGAGAAGGCGAACCGCATCACGAGTGTGCCGTACGATGCTTCGCGGCCTGTTGACACGTTCTGGGATCTCGGTTTCGGCGACAATGTCTCGATCTGGTTTGCGCAGTCGATCGGTTTCGAGTTTCGGCTGATTGACTTTGTCTCGGACTCGCTGAAGGACGTGAGTTTTTACCTGAAGGAGCTCGGCAAGCGGGACTATGTCTACGGCAAAGCGTTTCTGCCGCACGATGCGCGTGCGAAGACATTGGCTGCCGGTGGACGCAGCGTGCAGCAGCTCGTCGAGGCCGGCGGCTATAGGGTGAGGATTGTGCCGCAGCTCAGCCTGGTGGATGGCATGGCTGCTGTCCGGGCGATCTTTAACCGATGCTGGTTTGACGCGGAGAAATGCGCCGAAGGCATCCAGGCGTTGAAGCATTACCGCTATGAAAAAGATGAGCAGATGAGCGACGCGAAGCATGAGGTATTCAAGCGAGAGCCGATGCATGACTGGGCGTCGCATCCCGCGGATGCCTTTCGTTACTTTGCTGTATCGATTCGAGAGCCGGAGCGGGAGAAGGCGCGCGTGGAAGCGCAGGCGCCGCCGGTGCGGGTGGGAGTGTGGAGCTAATGAACAAGCCGAAAATGTTTATGCGGGAAGGCGCTTGGCGATGCGAGTACCCCACTGGCGACTGGATGCTGGCTAAATCTGAGGATGGAAGCGTTCTGCTAATCCATGAGGCGATCAGAATGTTTGCCTGGTTGCTGCGGCAGAGGAGCCATGGCAAAGCTGTTTGAGGGCGTCGACAAAGGACGCATGACGGCTGAGTACCTGGTTGCCGAGATTTTCTCGCGGACGCAGCGGGTAGTGGATTCAGATGTGCGAGTGCTTACGGAACGTCAGTTTGCGGCTCTGCGCGGTCTGATCCTGAGCGAGGAGCCGAAGGGGACTGTCCTGAGAGGTGACGGCGGATCGATGGTGTGGATGCCGCCGGGCCCTTTGAAGTATGTGCTGACTGAGTATCGGGCGAGCGGTAGGCGTTCGTTGACGCGGATGAAGACTGCCCACACGGGCGGGGAGAAGGAGCCTATGTTATGGGAAAGTTGAAAGCGGCGACGCGGAATAGTCTGCCGGGCAGTGAGTTTGGTGAGCCAGGATCGCGGAAGTATCCGATGCCGGATAAGAGCCACGCGGCGAATGCGAAGGCGCGAGCCACGCAGATGGTGGAGAAGGGCAAGCTTTCATCTGCTGCTGCATCGCGGATCCGCGCGAAGGCTAACCGGATTCTGGGCGAGTAGACAGGAAAAGGATTCCCAGCGGCTGCGGACATGATGGCTGCAGCCTTAGGCCCTTCGGTGATAGTCGGCAATGAACCGCCGCCAGTATTGGGACGGGGAAACGAGGGGCAACCGGGACGCGCCGGCCGCGCACGGGCCCGATGCGGGTGGAAATCGGGATGAGCCAGGCAAATTGGCACGGGGCGGTGGAAGGCCGCCCAAAAAGGCAGGAGCAAAGCGATGAATCAGTCGGAAGTGATGGACCTGAACGCGAAGTCGCGTGAGAAGAAGAAGGATTATCAGCTGGATCATGTGGAGATCCATCCGGAACGTGGCGCCAATGGTAAGCCAGTGAAGGGAGGTGGCCATGTGGTGCATACGATTCATCGTGAGAGCGGCGAAGAGTACGGCCGATCGCGCCGTGCGGAGAAGCCGTTTGGCGCGGGGGATCATGAGGCCATGTTGGCGCATGTTGCCAACGAGCTCAAGCTGCCTGAGCCAAGTGGCGACGTAGAAGACGACAAGGACTCTGCGGCCGGGGCGGCGGACTGATGGCCTGGTCTGCACCGATGATTCATGCGCTGCTCTTGCGCACGGCAGCGCCCAAGGCGGCGACGCCGCTGCGCGTGCCAATGGTTAACCGGCCGGCGCGCAGCCCTTCGCCGAAGGGTGTCGGTACTTCGACTGGCAGCGGCTACAAGTGAGGTAGGCATGGCGATTGATAAAACGCCGGTGCAGTCATCGGCGATTTCGCAGGTAGGGTACGATCCGCAGACGAAGACGATTCATGTTGGGTTTCGGTCAGGCGGTACGCATCCCTTTGGACCGTTTACGCAAGAGGAGTTCGATCGGTTTCGCAACGCGCCGTCGATCAGCGAGCATTTTCACTTGCACATTCGGTCGAAGGCAATCAAGTAGGGGGGGGTCAGGTGAATCAGGAAGAGAAGCGGCAACTCGAGAACGAGCTCATGGTGATGGGGCTGCCTGGGCTGGACGATCCGGCGCTAGTGCAGGCGATGGCGGATCTGGTGAATGGATATCCGTATCCTGCGGAGCGGGCCGACTTCTTCTGCGAGATGTTGAACGAGTGCGAAGGGCCGCGGCGACGCGAGATGTACGAAGCGATGCGACCGCGGCTGTCGTTTCCGGTGCCGTCGCTCGATGCGTGTGAGGCGCGGATCGCGGCGAGAGCGGAGCGGATGATCCGGCCGAGGGGAATGCCAGGGAAGCGCCCAGCCGACGCGCCGATTGAGGAAGTGATTGCGGTGCACACCTGCGGCCGTTGCGGCAAGGGGGAAGAGCACGCTGGCCAGACTATCGCGGATGCGATGGGCAATGCCAAGAAAGCCGGATGGGGACGCGGGACCGAGGCTGGAACGCTGTGGTGCGCGGAATGCAGGCTGGCGATGATGCCTGCGAAGATCTTCGGCAATTCATTTACGAGCAACGCTGCAGCTAGAAGGGTGAACTGATGGCCGACGAGGTGAAGGACGCGGCAGCGGACTCGAAGCCAGGCAGCGATGAAGCACTACTAGTGGAAGTGCGCAAGGACTTCACTTACGCCAAGTCGTACTGGCAGGAGAATTACGAAGAGGCGGAGAAGGACATGGATTGCGTCCTGTGTATTCCGCCGGAGGACTTTCGCAACGATCGTGCGGGCCGGCCTTGCCTCTGGCCCGACGAGATCTCGCAATACGTAAACCAGACGAACAACAATCTGCGGCAGACCAAGCGAGCGATCAAGGTTTCGCCGCGCAGTGAAGAAGCGAAGGACGTCGACGCGGAGCACCGCCAGGCGTATATCCAGGGGATCGAGTATGCGTCGAAAGCGCAGTCGATCTATGCGACGGCGTTTGAGAGCTGCGTGGAGTGCGGATTTGGCTACTGGCGCGTGCACCTGGTAGTAACGGGTCCGAATGGCGAACAGGAACCGCGGATCCGGCGTATTCCGAACTGGGCGACGGTGCTGCCAGATCCCGATGCGCGCGAGTCAGACTTCAGCGATTCGAATGTGTACTTCGTGACGGACACGATGCGGCAGACGACGTTTGCCAAGCGCTACCCGAAGGCGCAGAAGCGCAGCTTCGAAGGATCGGATAGCGAGAAAGCTCCGGGGTGGCTCGACGGCGATAACATCACCGTCGCTGAGTGGTGGAAGCGCGAAGAGCACGTCGACAAAGACGGCGTCAAGCATTACACGGTGACGCAGCGCATCACGAATGGCCTCGAGATCCTGGAGACGAATGAGTGGATCGGTTCGTGGATCCCGATTATCGGATGCTTTGGCCTGGAGAAGTACAAGCGCGCGGGTGGGACATCGAAGCGAGTGTTTCTGTCGCTGGTGCGGCGGGCGCGGGGATCGCAGCAGATGCTGGCGTACATTGCTTCGCAGGAGGCTGAGGAATTCGGGATGGCCCCGCGGGCTCCGTATCTGGTTGTCAAGGGATCCGTGGATTCGCAGCAGTGGAAGCTTGCTAATAAGCAGCCTACGGCGTACCTGGAGTGGTTCCCTCCGGAAGATTGGAATGTGCAGCAATTCGGGCCGCCGCCGATGCCCGCGCGGCAACCGTTTATCCCCAACGCTCAGGCGTATGAGATTGCGTATGAGCGTTGGCGCCGGTCGATACAGGCGTCGATGGGCGTGATGCCTTTGCCTACTTCGGCGCAGCGGCAGAATGAGAAGTCGGGGATTGCGCTGACGAAGATTCAGAGCCAGGAGTCGATTGGCAGCTTTCACTTTACGGATAACTTTGTGCGGGCGCTGACGAACACTGGCATCCAGATCAATGAGCTGATCACGCGCCTGGCGGAGCTCGATTCGCTGCCCAAGCAGGTGCTGGGGCGCGACCAGAAAGGCGAAGACAAGACGCTGCGCATTGCGCCGCAGCGGCAGGAGGGCGAAGAGGGGCAGATGCCTACCGAAGCTGCGGATTCGCAGCATCTGCCGGAAGCTGATCTCTTCTTTGCGCATCGCGGAGAGTTTGAGGTGGCGATCTCGGATGGGCCGAGCGACATGTCGCAGCGGGATGAGGTCTCCGAGTTTGTGGACACGCTGCTGCAGACGCTGCCGTCGATGGGTTTGGCTCCGCAGCTGATGCAGCAGATCATTGCGATCGCGATCCGGTTGAAGAATGTGGGCACCTATGGCGATGAAATTGCCGATTTGTTGGCGCCGCCGAATCAGCAGGATATTCCGCCGCAGGCTCGGGCGATGGTGATGCAGGCGCAATCGCAGCTGCAGATGGCGATGGCGGAGATCCAGCAACTGAAGCTCGAGAAGCTGGGCAAGGTCACGGAGTTCCAGGGCAAGATGGCGCTGGCCGATAAGGAGCAGGAGACGAAGGTGCTGGTTGCCGAGATCTCCACGAAGGCGCAGAACCTGATGGAGCGGATGAAGGCCTTCGAAGACATGATGGCGCAGTGGCATAGCCAGGCCCATGATCTGGCGATGCAGAGCCAGCAGCAGCAAGCCGCAATGGCGCAGCAGCAGCAGGCACAGCAGGCCGCGGCTGCCCAGGCGCAGCAACAGCCGGCTCAAGCGCCGCTAGCGCAATAGAAAGTTATCGCTGGGATCGAGCAACGGTGGCTCGTCGGGCTCATAACCCGAAAGGCGTAGTGGGTTCAACTCCCACCCCAGCAACCAAGCTTCAGGCAATGAAGGAAGTTCTCGCCTGCTCGGCGTAAGAGCCCAAGGAAAACAACATGGCAGAAGAGACGGCAGTCGCGGCCCCGTCAGCCGCGGTGGAAGCACCGAAGTTTACGCAGTTTGATGGCTGGGATGATGACGGAAACCCCGTTGTCACGAACAAAGCTGAACCCAGCAAAGAAGACAAGCCGGAAGGGGCGGAGCCGGCATCCGCTGACGCGTCGAAAGAGACGAAAACCGATGATGTGGCTGACTCGGCGGCCAAGAATAGGCAGGAGAAAACTCGCAGGCCTACGGTCGAGGAACGCTTTAAGAAGCTGACCGATGACCACAAGGCAGAAGTTGCCAGGCTGCAGCGTGAGCTGGAAGAAGCTCGCAAGCCGAAAGCTCCCAGTGGGGAGAAAGAGACGAAAGCGGAGTCGTCGACCGCACGGCAGAACGAGCGGCAACCGGCGCTGGAAACGCGACCCAAACCCAAGTTCGAAGACAAGGGCGCCGATGGCAAGCCGTTGTATGGGAACTATGAGGAATTCCAGGAGGCGGTGACCGACTGGAGGGTCGAGCAGAAGCTGGCGGCTCGTGAACGCGAGCAACAGGCGAAACAGGTGTCGGAAGCTTTGCAGGGCAGGCTGGAAGAGGCGCGGGGACGCTATGCGGATTACGATTCGGTGGCGAAGCCGCTCTTTACCGAGCTGATGAAGCCCGATATCTCTCGCGAAGTGATTTCGGTGCTGGATCAATCGCCTGTGCTGGCTGACCTTCTCTACGTGATAGGCGGCACAGAGGCCTCAAAGGCCGATTTTCTGGACGCCTGCCGCAACAACCCCGGAAAAGCTCTGCGCGTGGCCCTGCTGGCTGAGCAGGAGATCGCGAAGGAGCTCGGCAAGGGGAAGACGGCGACGAAGCCTGAAGGCGATGGCAAAGCTACTCCTGCAGAACAGAAACCGCGTGCGCCGAAGCCTCCCACTGAGGTAGGAGGGCGAGGAGCGCCTGGAGAGGATGCTCTGATTTCGGCCGCGAAAGCGGGGAATTTTCGTGATTTCGACGCGGAAATGACCCGGCGCGCTCTGGCCTCGCGCAGATAAGGCCCCGGAGGAATCTAGGTGGCAAACAATTTTGCAACAACTAATTGGATCTCGATGAAAGTTCTTTGGTTTTTGAAGAACTCTTGCGAGATCGCGTCGATGTTTAACAACGGTTGGCAGGAGGACTTTGAAAAGGGATTTCCGGTTGGATCGTCTATCCAGATTCCACTTCCTCAGAGCTGGCTGGTAACGAGTGGCTTGGCCTACCAGGAGCAAGGCATCAACAACATGATGACCACGCTGACGATTGACCAGACGAAAGGCATACATTTCGGCTGGGATCAATTGGAACGCATGTTGAAGCTGAATCGCAGCGAAAAGGAAATTGAGGAGAAGTTTCTGCGCCCCGCCGGTGCCCAGCTGGCTCAGCAGGTGGACTCGGATGCAGCGAACTGGGCGGCTACATGGACTAACAACGTGGTAGGCACGCTGGGTACGGATTCGACAACCATCGATTTCGCGCTGGCAGCCGATCAGACCCTCTTCACGTTGGCTTGCCCCGCGGAAGGCACCAGGCATCTCTGCATGACGCCCAGTCTGATGCGCAGCTACGTAAAGAACAATGTAACGCAGTTCAATCCTGCGCCGGAAATCAGCCGTATGTTCCGCAAGGGCGTGATGGGTACAGCTGCTGGATTTGAGTGGTATCGCTCGAACTCGCTGGTTTCGCATACCTGCGGCACTGCGCCGACGGGTGGCGTGACTGTGGTGGGCGCTGGACAGTCCGGCGCCGCATTGACGGTGACAGGGTCGGCTGGGCAGACGATCAATCCGGGCGACAAATTCAGCATTGCTGCTGTTAATGCTGTCAACCCACGGACTCGTATCAGGACCTCGCTGGGGCTCAAGCAATTTGTCTATGCGGGAGGCGCTCCGTGGGTGCTGACGGGCGGAAATGACGTCATTCCGATTTCGCCGGCAATCTTTGGACCTGGCTCGCAATATCAGAATGTGGATGCGCTGCCCGCAAACGCGGCGGCATTTACCTTTTGGCCGGGCACGACAACCCCTTCTGGTCTGACCGGCACGATTTCGCTGGCAATGTCCCCTTATGCCTTCTCGATCGCTTATGGAAAGTATGAGAACCCCGAGGCGGTGGAACGGGCTGAGCAGGCTGTCGATCCTGACACTGGCGCCAGAATCGCGTTTGTGCGTGCGTGGGATCAATACAACTACAAGATGACCAACCGCTACGACATGGCCTATGGATTCGGGAATAACTACCCCGAACTCTGTATCGCTATCGCTGGAGCTTAAACCTTTGCTCTCTCGCCTCGGCCAGTAATGGCCGGGGTGAGAACCAACAAATAGCCAACCATGGAGACTACAGTGAAACGATTTGCAGCAGTACTGTCTTTCCTGGTGGTTTTGGCGAGCATCGGCAACGCCCAGACCATCTTGCTTACTACCACGCTCTCGTCGGCCGTCGGTAATACGGTTTCATCGGCGCTGACGACTGGCAACATGGGCGTTATCTCGCTGGCCTCGGCCACTGGGGTGAGCGGCCCGATGCCGAATACGGGGAATGTGGCGGGACTTGCCACATCGAATGCATCCACTTACCTCTATGTCGACCGTGAGCTGATGCAGGTTGAATCAGTGAATGGAACCTTCATCACTGTGGCGCGGGGGGTAGGATCAACGTCTGCAGCGTCGCATGCTTCGGGCGCGCTAGTGTTTGTGATCCCGGCGCCCGCGGTGGCTTATTGGAGTGGCGGCAGCCTGCAGCAAAATGCACGCCAAGGAAGCTGTTCGCGAACGCAAGAGATATATCTACCGATCATCCAGTTCAGCTCGGGCATCATCACTGACTGCCAGGGCGGCCAGTATGTGAACGGAGACACCTCGCAGACCACGCGCGGCACCTTCTATCGGCTGGAAGCTCCGACGATTGGGGCGGTGTCGAATGCGGCTGTGATCGGGACTAACTCGACGGCGGTAGCGGCGGAACTCTATTGCACGGAAGTGAGGATGCCGTATAGCAGGCTGCTGACGGGCTACGCGCCGCACATCGGTACCACGGGCGGCACGGACAAGTGGATTGTGGCATTGTACGACTCGGGCGGCAATCTGCTGGCCAACAGCGCTCTTGCCGGCACTACGGTGGGCAGCGGGAATGCGTGGCAGGCAACGGCGTTTACTTCGCCTTACTACGCGGTGGGCCCGTCGCAGTACTACGCGTGCCTGATGAGCAACGGGACAACCGCGACGATCGATACGGTGACGACAGGGAAGGATGACAACATTCTTACTTTCAAATCCGCGTCGGCCGGGACGTTTGGGACGCTGCCCAATTTCACTGCGCCTACTGCGTTTAACAGCGTGTCTGGGGCTTACGGGTACCTGTACTAACGGCTGCGCACAACAAGAAACCACAACGAAAAGCAGGGCGGTGCCGTGTGACCGCCTTGCGCTTTGAAGGAGATTGAAAAATGGCACCCACAGCAATTGACGACGAGAAGTTGGGGGGGATGAAGGTTCTTGATCTGAGCAAGCCTCAGGGATATGCGCAAGGCTTGCCGGTGAAGCAGATTCCGCATCAGGAGTATCCGCGGGTGATCTATAAGCACCCCAATGCGCCTTTCTACGTGGAAGAGCACCGCAACGTGAACCATGAGGTAGTGCACCGCGAGGTGAAGTCGGCCGACCATCGCACGCATGTGTGCAAGAGCAAGAGCGAGCATGAGCAGAAGCTGGCAGAAGGCTGGAAGAATGAACCTTATATTCAGCTTGCGCCGCCAGACCCGATGGATGATCTTTACGCCGAGGTGATCGCGGCGGACATTGCGAGAAAGAGCGGTCAGCCGCAAACCGAAACGGAGTTTGATCCTGCGGCAGCGCAGAGATTCCTGCGGTCGCGCGGCTATAAGTCGGAAACGCCGGAGGATGCCGCCGAGTATGTGAAGGCGATGGCGGCGAAGGACCGCAGGGGCTTTCTCAAGCAGCTCGCTGAGTTTGTTGCAACGGGTGAAGCCAAGTAAATGGCCGTCACGTTCAATGGATCCGCTGTAACGGCGCGGGCCGCTGACTTGATCCAGTCGGCGGCCTACGAGATTGGCGCGTTCTCGCCTGGCGAGGCCGTGAACCCGGCGGAGGCTCTATGGGGCCTGGAAGTGCTGCAGCGGATCATTGATCAGTGGAATGCGAAGCGCGGGATGATCTACGCAGTCAGCTTCGATCTATATAACCTGACCGCGAACCATGGCCCGCATACCATCGGCCCCACCGGTGATTTTGATACTGGACCTGCCGCCAACTACCGGCCGGTACGCGTGGCCTCGGCGAGCTTTGTGCTGAATCCTGGCTCGACGAATCCTGTTGATCTGCCGGTGCAGATGAGAGACAAGGATTGGTGGGCGGCAAACCCGCTGAAGTCGCTGACCTCGAGCATCATTACCGACTGCTACTATGAGCCGGCGTCGCCGAACGGGAATTTGAACTTCTTCCCGATCTGCAATACGAACGGCGTCGTGCGGCTGGAGCAGTGGAGCTCGCTGGCCCAGGCGTTGACCCTGCAGACGCAGCTGGGTCTGGTGCAGGGCTATTGGGAAGCGCTGGTGGCAACGCTTGCGCTTGCGCTATGTCCGAGTTTTGAGAAGCAGCCCTCTCCGGTACTGGCAGCTCGGCAGGCGGCGGCGGTGAAGACGATCTTTGAGAACAACGACCCGCCGCCTCGGATCGATACGGCGAGCGGGATGCCGGGGACTGCGGGAACCGGGCGCCCTGACTTTAACTTCCTTACAGGGATGCGCGGATAGATGGCGCGCTTCGGGTTTGTGGGGCCTACGTATACCTCGCAGTCGATCATTGCGGATAGCCAGCGGTGCATGAACTGGTATCCGGAGGTGATCGAGAGCGGGCAGGGGCAGTCGCAGATGGCGCTCTACCGCACGCCGGGGCTGAAGCTGCTGGTGACGCTGCCGACCGGGCCTGTGCGCGGATGCCTGGCGGTGACAGCGGGGCCTGCAGGTGGAACATCTTTCTGGGTGGGCGGCGGGGTGCTCTATCAAGTCTCGGCTGCCGGGGTGGCGACGGCGATCGGCCCGGTGGGCAATGACTTTCTGCCCGTCTCGATGGCGACGAACGGGAGCGCGGGCAACCAGCTCTGCATCTGCTCGGCGGGGCAGATCTACATCTACAACCTGAGCGCGCTGCAGCCTACTGGAAGCATCGGCCTTGCGCCGAACACGCTTTCGGGTACGATGGGCGGCCTGCAGGGCTTTGCCTCGAAGGTGCGGTTCTGCGATGGCTACTTTGCGGTGACGCTGGCGAACACCAACAAGTTCCAGGTGTCGGCGCTCGAGGATGGGACGAGCTGGAATCCGCTGTCGGTGCAACAGGTGGAAGTCTTCCCGGAGAATATCGGCGGGATGGAAGTGGCTTACCGGCAGCTCTGGATCTATGGCGTCGACGGCCACGCGCAGGTGTATTACAACAGCGGCGCGAATGCCATCACACCTTTTGATGTGATCGGCGCCGGCGGCGTGGGATTTATGGAAGAAGGGATCAACGCGCCGAATTCGCTGGCGGTGCTGGACAACGCGCCCTTCTGGATTGGCGGCAACGCGAACGGCGCGGGCATAGCCTGGCGGGCGAATGGATACACGCCGACGCGAATCTCGACTTTTGCGGAAGAAACGGCCTGGGCGAAGTATCCGAAGAAATGCAGCGATGCGATCGGTTACAGCTACCGGGACCAGGGGCATACGTTCTGGGTGCTGCGCTTCCCGAGTGCCAACAATGGCTTTGGCGCGACCTGGGTGTACGACACGGCGACGCAGATGTGGCATGAGCGCGGCTACTGGTCGCAAGAGGGCTATACCGGGTACAAGGCGCATCTGTCGACCTGCCATTGCTGGGCATTCAACATGCACCTGGTGGGCGACTGGAACAGCGGCAACATCTACGTGATGGACATTGCTTACCTTGATGACAACGGGACGCCGTTGCGAAGGTCGAGGCGCGCGCCGCATGTATCGAGCGAGCGCCAGTGGATCACCTTTCACGAACTCGAAGTGGTGATGGATGCGGGCGACGGGCCGATACCGCCGCTGGTGGATGGAGCGGGGAATCCGCGCGGGCCTCAGGCGATGTTGCGCTGGTCAAACGACGGCGGCCGCACCTGGGGCAATGAGCACTGGGCAGATGTGGGCCAGGGTGGCAACTACAACACGCGCGTGCGATGGCTAAGGATGGGCCGGGCCCGCGATCGCGTGTATGAGCTGGTGGTGAGCGACCCGATGCCCTGGCAGATTATCGATGCGGATCTGCGGGCGACGCCGGGCTTTGATGTGCCGACGGAGCGGCTCGCGAAGCAGTACGGAAAGATGACCTGATGTCGACTTCTGCGAAGCCCGTATTTGCGGCGATGGCATATACGGATCCGAAGACGGGGATGCTGACAGGCGGCGCGCAGCAAGCGCTGGCACAGTGGCAGTCTGCGATCACTGAGCTGCAGAGTCAGGTAGCGACATTACAGGCGCAGGTAGCTGCATTGCAGAAAGGGACAGGAAATTGAAGAAGCTGGTTTGGTTTGTGCTGTCGCTGTGCTGTGCGAGCGCAATGGCGCAGGTGGCGGTGTCGCCGTGGAAGAGCCCGCATGTGACGTTTAGCGACCAGAACGGCGTACCGCTGGCTGGCGGATGCGTATTCACGTATCTCGGCGGGACGTCGACGCAGGAGGCGACGTATACCGATTCGACTGGAAACACGCCGAATGCGAATCCGGTAATTCTCGACGCCTCGGGGAGCGCGAACATCTGGCTGGGGCCGGTGAACTACAAGTTCGCTATCTGGAGCAATGGGGGCATAAATTGCGCGAGCGGCGCGCTGCAATGGACGGTCGATGAGGTGCCGGGGAATGTCTTTAACAATGTGGTGATCTCCGGAGGTACGTGGACGGGCGGCACGATCACCGGAGCGGCGATCAGCGGCGGCACAATTACAGGCACGGCGATCACGGACAGCACAATCGATTCATCCCCGGTAGGTCAGACCACTCCCTCAACCGGTTCATTTACCAGCCTGGCCAGCGGTCTGGATGCGATGACGTTCAGCTCGACGCCTGTGTTTAATGCCGGGTCCTACGGCTATTTCACGATGACGCTGACGAATAACGTGACATCGTCGACGATCACGGGAGGATTGAACGGGCAGGAGCTGACCTGGAATATTTGCCAGAATGGAACGGGGCAGACGATAGGTGGCATCACAACCGGCTTTACCTTTGCATGGCCGACGAATCTGCTGAACGCGCCGCCGATCAACCCAATTCTTAACTCGTGCACGATTGTGAATGCTTATGGCAACGGGGGATTCTGGTACGTCGAGTCCTATACGCCGCAGGTTGTTTACGGAAACTTCGACACGGTGCCTTATAGCGCGACGCCGATCTTTCCTGCGGCGAGCTATTCGAATTTTGCCATCACGCTGACGGGGAATGTGGCCTCGAGCACGCTGACCGGAGGCGTGATGGGGCAGATCGTGACGCTGGATATATGCCAAAACGGCACGGGCGGCAATACCTTCGTGTGGCCGACGAACCTGCTGAACGCGCCAACTGTCTCGGCCGGCGCGAGCTCGTGTACGGGCGCAACGGCGGTCTACAACGGCACGAACTGGCAAGTGGTGGCGAACTCTTCGGTGACGAGCACTACGCCGCTGACGGGCAATCTCGATACCATCCCCTTCACTGCCACGCCCATCTTTTCGACGCAGAACTTCAGCTCGTTTGCGATGACGCTCTCGGGCAATGTGACGTCGAGCTCGATCTCGGGTGGTGTTTCAGGGCAGCTGATTTCGATTGTGCTGACGCAGGGATCGTCGAGCGCTTCAGGGCCTGGCTCTGCGCCTACTTTTTCGACGCTGACGACGGGCGGAAACCTGCCGGGCACCACGACCTACTACGCGAAATGCACCTGGCTCACAGGAACGCAGGAATCGTTGCCCAGCTCGGAGGCGAGCGAAACCACGGGCTCCGGAGCGACGAACTCGATCACGTGGAACTGCCCTGTGGGTGCGGGAGTGACGGGGTACAAGTTCTATATCGGCACGGGGACGGGCGCGGAGAACTATTGGTTTACGACATCGAGCGCTTCGTATATCCAGATCGGTGTGCCGAGCACGGGGACGCCGGGGCTGCCGCCGACATCGAGCACTTACACGGTTTCATGGCCGGCGAACCTGATCAATCCACCGGTGATGGCGAATGGCCTTGGAGCGACCACGGGCCTGATTGCGCTCTATAACGGCACGAACTGGGTGACGGTAGGGACGAGCGGCAGCGGCTCAAACAGCGTGCAATGCAGCGGTGGAAACTGCTACCGCGCGAACACGGATGGCAGCTATGAGGAGTGGGGAACGACGCCTACCTTTGGCGGCCAGGATGGCGGCAGCTTCTCGATGACGTGGCCGCATGCCTTCACGAATCTGGCGAGCATTACGGCCGTCTTCAGTCCCACGCAGTGCGATAGCGGCGGCCCGTCGACGTGCGCCGCTAATCCTGGTGGATCGTCGAACAACATCTATGCGTGCTTTATCGAGACGGCGAGCCTGACGGCGCCGACAGTGGTGTACTCGAGCAGCAATACGGTGACGTCGCCGGCCGCTTGCTACTTCCATGTGATTGGGTATTGATGACAACTCTTGAAAAGATTCAGACGGAAGTCGATCCGAGCGTGACAGAGGAGACGCCTGTAGACGCTTTAGGTCTCGATTCTTTAGAGCTCGTGCAGCTTCTGCTGGATCTAAACATCCCGCTGGAGAAAGCCGTGGATCTCAATACGGTTGCCGATCTCATTCGGGAGTCGCATTGATCGCGATTCAGGTCGAGCGCTGGGCTGAGTTCTATCCCGACAGCAAGCTCGTTTTCCCGGAGCACTGGCGGGAGCTTGCGCTGCATCAGGACGAGATCCAGCTGTCGATCGACGAAGAAAAGTACGCCAATCTCGACCGCCTTGGCATCCTGCTGATTTTGACGGCGCGCGAGGATGGGAGACTGGTTGGGTACTATCTCTGGTTTCTGATGCCTCACCTGCACTACGCGTCTTCGGGGCCGATGGGGTTGACGGATATGTACTTCGTGCTGCCGGAGTGCCGACGGGGAACCGGCGCGAAGCTCTTCCTGGCCAGCGAGCGTGAGTTGCGCCGGCGCGGAGTCGTGAAAGCGATCACCAGCTGCAAGGTGCATGAAGATCACTCGGAGTTTCTGAGGGCGCTGGGATGGGAACTCTCTGACTTGACGTTTGTGAAGCTTCTGAAAGGCGGTTCCTGATGTCGGTAACGGGCGGAATCATGGCAGGCGTTGGAGCGCTCGGAAGCCTGGGCAGCGCGGCGATGGAGTCGAGTGCTGCCGACAAAGCTGCGGAGACGCAGGCGAATGCCGCACAGCAGGCCGAGCAGCTGCAGGGGGATCTGGGGCAGGAGTCGCTTGGATACGAAAATTACCAGTATCAGCAAGATCGCGCGAACGAGCAGCCCTTTTTGCAGAGCGGCGCGAACAATCTTGCGACGCTGAATTATCTGCTGGGACAGGGTTCTCCTAACGCTATACCAGGCGGGACGGGAACCGGAGCGGGAAGCGCGTCGAGCGGACAGACGCTCAGCATTCCTGGCATTAACGGGTCAGTTTCCATCCCCGGAGTGCAAGGTCTCACCGGGACTCCGAATACGAATCTTGGGGCGTTCGGATCGCTCCTGCAGCAGTATCCTGGCGGCCAGTTCACAGCGCCCACGGCCGCGCAGGCAGCGCAGACGCCTGGCTATCAGTTTGCGCTGAATCAGGGTGAGAACGCAGTGCAGGCCAGCGCTGCGGCGAATGGCTCGCTGCTGACGGGCGGCACGCTGAATGCGGAGCAGCAGTTTGGGCAGGGGCTGGCCAACACGAACTACAACAATGTCTACAACCAGGCGCTGCAGAGCTACAACACGAACTACAACACCTGGGCGAACAATCAGGCGAACCAGTTTAACCGGCTGGCGGCGATGGCTGGAATGGGCCAGACCAGCGCGCAGAAGCTCGGCGCCGCGGGGATGCAGTCGGCGGGTCAGGTGGCGCAGACGCTGGGCAATACCGGAGCAGCGATTGGTCAGGACAACATGAATGCCGCGAGTGCCACTGCTACGGGTTATTTGAACAGCGCCAACACGTGGGGCGGAGCATTCAACGGGATCGGAAACAATGTCAGTCAACTGGGGATGCTTTACGCCATGATGAACGGCAATGCGAATTACAACGGCGCTGGCGGCGTGGGTGGAAGTGGCCAGGACGAACTGAACTACGCGGGGTAAACAATGTCAAGTCCTCCATTAATTCGCATGCCTGAATTGCCACAGCCGCGGCCGATCGAGCCGGGGCCCAGCCCGCTCGCTACGATGGCGCAGCTGATGGGTATCAAGAATGCGCAGCAGGAACAGGCGCAGCGCGCGGCGTTAGCGCCGCTGCAACGGCAGGAAGCGCAGCAGCAGGTGCAGATAGGGCAGCAGAACATCGCGGCGCGGCAGGCTCTGAATGCCGCGTATAGCGGGGCGATCACAAAGGACGAGAACGGCAACCCTACCATCGACGAGACTAAGCTTGCGCAAGGATTGGCGCAGGGCCCTGCGGCTTACCAGACGCCGGAAGTGATGAAGGGGATTGTCGACTTCCACAAGAGCCGCGTCGACCTGCAGAGCTCGGTAACGAAGTTGCAGACCGAGCAGGCCGATATGCTTGGCTCTGCGGCCTCGGCAGTGAAAGCCGCGGGCTATGATCCGACGCTGGCGCATAGCCTACTCGATACCCTGCCGCAGTCGCCGCAACTGAACCATATCCGCGCGCAGATTGATAACCCTGCTGCGCTCAAGCAGCTGATCGACACGACGATTCAAAACTCGCCAAAACAGCGGGAGCTTATGGCTGCGCAGCAGCAGGCGGATGCGCGGACTCTTTCGTCGCAGACGGAGGCTGCACGGCTCAAGGGGCAGACCGACCCGAACAGCCCGTTGTATGCGCCGACGTCGGCTTCGGTTGCGATGGGCACGGCACCCGGCGCGGCGCAGATCCAGGCTGGTGAAGTGAAGCAGGCCGGGGCAAAGGCCGCAGCCGAAGAGAATGCGCGGATGCCTGGAGAGTTGGCGCTCGCGCGGCAGCGCCAAGCTCTTTCGCAGGGCGATCCGAATGCAGCGGCGCAGCTTTTGATCAATGGAGATGCGACGCTATCGGAGCTGAAGGCGCGCGGGGCGACGCCGGACTTCATTGCGAATACATTGGCGACCGCGCATCAGCTGAGCAATGGTCAGTACAACGCGCAGCGCGCAGATGCCGATTTCCAGGTGGCGAAATCGCCGGCGAATGTGGCTTTCTTTGGATCTGCGAAGTCGCTTACCGACAGAGGTGGAACGCTCGACCAGCTCGCGGCCGCGGCGAAGGATCTGCCGGGCGGCCACTTCCCCGCGCTTAATAGCATTGCGGATTGGGAGAGGGTGGCGACTGGTGACGGACCGATCGCAAAAGCTGCGTCGCTGGCGCTCGGAGTTGCCGACGATTACTCCAAGGTGATGGGCGGTGGCCAGGGCAGCGATACCTCTCGACTGCAGGCGCTCAACCTGCTGAAGCTCAGTCAGAGCCCGGACCAGAGGGCGGGAGGGATCGAAGGAATCAGGGGCGCGGTGAATTCGCAGAAGGTTTCGCGGATTGGTAACAACCCGATTCTGCAGCGTATGTATGGCGATGCGCAGCCTGCAGCAGCACAACCCGCGTCGGCGCGACCCGCAGCTGGTAGCGCTCAACCAACGGTAGGTACGGTCAAGACGTTTCCAAACGGCGCTAAGGGCGTTTGGGATGGCCATGGGTGGGCGGTGCAATAATGCCAACGTATCTTGACGCGAACGGGAACCCTATTGGAGGGGCGCAGGCAGGCGCTGCGCCTGCCAAAGTGTATTTGGACGACAATGGCAACCCCGTTTCGAATGGCGGCGGCTCGATCGACCTCTCGAACAAGGGCGCCCAGGGCACCTACAACATGTGGGATACGGCGGGGCATCGTCTCGACATTCCATACGGTCAGGTGCCGCATGCGATTGCTGCGGGCTATAAGTTCGACACGAATGCCGACGCGAACGGGCTGGCGCCTGGCGAGCAGTACGAGAAGGACTTGCGCGCGCAACTCGGCGTTAAGGATCAATCGGGCTTTGGGCAATATTGGGACCGACTGACTAATCCGGTTGGCAGCGGCGTGGATCAAGGAGTTGTTGGCGGCGCAAGGCAGATTGGCGGTCAGGCGATCAAGGCGGCAGCGCAGCCTGTTGTGCACCCAATCGATACGCTGAAAGGAACGGCAAAGTTTGCCTCCGATTACGCAACCGAAGGGCCTGCGTCTGTCGGGGAGGACGTGGTTGGACCGATGGTTGAGCAATATCTCTGGGATAGGCAACAGGGCGGACATGCTCTTGCTGCGGAGAACCTGATTGGGAATCTGCTGGGGATGTATGAGGGTGGCCGTGTAAGCGGCGCGGGGATGCGTGCGTGGGGCGGGCCTGCGGTCGATGCTGCGCTTCAGGGGGTTGGTGGTGGTTTGCGTGGTGCCGGAGAAGGGATTGCAGAGTCGGCTCTGGGGGTACGCAACGTGGATCGCGCCTTTGATGCGAGTCCTGGTGAAGCTGCCTTAGAGCAAACGAGGGGATACAAACCTTCGACGATAGCTGCGGAGGCCCAGCAGCGCTTAGAAGACCTCCAATTGGAGCGCGGGCTCCTAGCGCACGCTAATCCAGGTCCCGTTAATTTTGGGCCAGCGCGGCAGGTCGCGTCCGATGCGATGCAGGAGCAGGCTCTGCGTAACGCCATACCGCAGATAGACCGCATGAACCCTCTAGCGGAGCAGATTCGAACCCAGGGCGAGCCTCGCGATGGATGGCCGATCGGTGTACAGCCACCTCGACCGGCGGGAAGGCCGATTCCGCCATGGGTAGAGACGCCTGAGGCGCTCAATCTAAGGGAAGGCGTAGGCAATTATTCAGCGGACAAGCCATGGACTGGGAAAGCATCCGCAGATCCATTGCGAGGAATGGTTCGCGGCATGTATGGCTCGATGAGCGACAGTATTCACTCTGCCGTGCCGGAGATCGCACCGATCGATGCGACGATGCACGACCTGATACCGGTGGCTCAGCGCGCCAGTGAAGTAGATCTGAACGCTAATACATTGCAGCGTACATTCGGACGATTTGCCAGGCCTACGGGAGCGTTGGTGGGGACTGTATCGGGGGCAGCCGCCGGCCACGCGGCGGGTGGCGGGATGGGAGCACTTCTTGGCGGTTTTAGCGGCTTAATCGCACCGGAGGTTCTTGCTAGTCCGACTTTCCAAATGGCAATTGCACGGACAATCTACTCAATGGGAAAAGAGGCCGAGGCCGCTGGGCCGATGGCTGCGGAAGGAGCGAATCAAGTGGTACCAGCAATAGTAGTTGGCGGAGGGACTCAATCACCCGAAGATGCGGAGTTTAACAGGCTGAAGAGCGAGGCTGAAGCCACACGCCCCGGTTTCTTTCCCGATTATTATCTACGCGATAAGGCGCGTTTCAATGTTGCGCGGGCTCAGCAGGACGCAAGCGGGCAAAAATGAATGTGGTACACTCTCTCTCGCGAGGTTGCCAATGATCGCTATTTTCTTTATTGTCCTAGCGCTGTTCTTATTCATCGGATCAGGTCTCGTGGCTTTCTATGAGGTGCGGGAAACCAAGAGTTGGCCCAAAGAGAGCTTCGGACGCCTCTTGCTGACCGGCGGTTTATTTGTCGCGTGCCTCGTGGTTTTCGGGTAGAGAAAGCTATTTAGTTTAGATTTGGTCCTTAGTTGCAGTTAGTGTATGCCATTGTCCCAATGTATTGAGTTGTACAGTTGGTTTTTAGCCGTCCCGCATTGGGATTGACGGGCATCGGCAATTGATAAGGCTGCTGGCGGCTCATACCTATCATCGCGAGGCCCCACATCGCAAGCACTTGCTGTCGATGAGCTGCTTTATCATCTGCGATTTGTGACCGCTGGTGAGCTTGAATATTGGCTTGGTCTTTCAATTCAGAGAGAGTCGCAGATGATGCCTGCTTGTCCTGGACGGCTTTCAGTTGACTGTTTTCATTAGAGAGCCTAGCAATCTCTGCCTTGAAAGTGTCAATAAGTTCGACAAGCTCGGCGGCGCGAACGGGAGCATAGCCCATGTTGAGTGCGGTTTGAACCTTGCTGACATCCACGAGCGCAAGCATGTTTTGCGGGTCGTGCATGATTACGACTCCGCCGCCGGTGGGATTTACCAGCATGATTGAGTAATTCGCCATTGCGGGCGGCTGGGCGGCTGGGGCAGGAGCTGGCGCTGGTGTTTGGCTAAAGGAGCACTGGCTGGCGCATAACAACAAGGTAATTGAAAGCAATCGTTTCATTCCATTCCTCCGAGGGTCCGGCAAGTATCTCACTGGATAACTCGCCATGCCCATCCCAAGAATGTGTTATCGGCCAGCGATGGTCGTGCGCGCCGTTAGCGGTGCGTAGAGGGATTTGAAGGCGGCGAGGCTTTGTGCGCGGAGGGCGGTGGTGCGCTGGAAGTGGACTCCGTGGAGCCGTTCGCCTTGCTTGCCCTGGCAGGGACGGCCGGTGCGGGCGTGGCAGGCGGGACACGGTATCTGGTAGTCGCGGCGGATCTTCATAGCTTCTCCAATCAGCGCTGGAAGTATCTCACCCCGGCATCGAGTTAGTTAATCCCTAAAACGGTGTAGTTATCCCTAAAAGGAAAAGCGAATGATCAAGCGGTTGCTTTGCGCCGTCGCGCTGTTGTGCGCGCTGGCCGGTTCACTGAAGGCACAGAACACGACCACGTTTGGCAACATCGTGGCGATGGGCGTGCCGTGCGGCGCGGCGAACTGCGTTTACTACCAGCTGCCGCCGGCGACGCAGTGGGTTTCGGTGACGGTAACGGGAACGTGGACAGGGACGCTGGAGACGGCGGTAACCAGCGCGCCGAATGCGAACTACTCGAACCTGAACACGGTGACCTGGACGGCGGTGGCGACCGAGACGACGAATGGCACGTGGACGGTGGCGACGAGCGGCTCGACGTATCTGCGGGTGCGGGCGACGAGCTGGACGGGCGGCGCGGGGAGCCTGGCGCGTGTGGCGATGGACAGCACGCTGACGCAGGCTCCGCTGATGAACCCGATCTTTCTTGGTGCGTTGACGGCAACGGGCGTAGCCGCGGCGAATGGCGGATCCGGCTCGAACTGCTGGTATACGAATGGGAGCAATGGGCCTTGCCTCAGCAACCTCAACCTGGCGCAGGGAATCGTGAAGGGCACGGGCAGCGGGACGACTAACAGCGCGGCGGCCTACGGGGATGTTGTGGCGCTGTTTGCGGGGGGAAGCTGCAATGGCTTTCTCTACTTCAACGGGACGTGCCCTGCATCGGCGAGCACGCCGGCGGCGAACGGCATCTCGCAGACGGCGGCGAACTACTCGAACCTGGCAATCAACTACAGCGCCGCGCCGCGCGTAGGCTATCAGATGCCAGCGTTGAACGGGTTTTATTATCCGGCGCTGACGACGACGAACATCACATCGCAGGGTGGCACCTCGACAAACCTGAGCAACTACACGGTGAGTTATGAGAACACCGGCGGTACCGTGGTGGGAACGTGCACGGGTGTGGGAGCGACTACGGCTGGTACGGCCGGCACGGCCTATATTCCGTTTCTGCAGCCGCTCGATCCGACGCTGCCCACGCGAATCGTGGTGCATACCTGCATCGGCAGCAACACGACTACGCCAGATACGAATCTTCTTAAAGTTGCCATATCGAACAGCGGTGGAAGCGGAAGCTATGGATTCATAGCGTCGAACGTCTCTCAGACCTATATGAACACCACCCAATTTGGTGGAACAGTTCTTAACGAGTACGGCAATACGGGTGGGATTCCGAGCTACACAACTGGATCATTTTTCTTGGATTACATCGGCACCGGAGCCGGAGGTTTGGATGCCTCGGGAAATGAGTATGCCTGGGGCGGATGGATACCCGATACAGTAAGCATTCTGCAAGAAGAAGGTATCCCCGCTTTCGGCGTAGCGTATACGTCGCGGCCAGTTGTGCATGAAACAGCCATTACCCCCGCGAGCCTTGCGAACATCACCGGAATCTACATCAGCGACGCCTCGGTCAACACGATTGTCACTGGAGTCTATGTCTCGCAGGGACGGCTGGACGGCCCTACAGACGGCCTCATGCCGACACCTGGGTATGTCTCTTTCATCGTCGGCGATGATGGAGCGTACTCGCGCACCTACCCGGCGAACGTCTGGATTCCTTACTACTATGGCCCACCGACAGGCAATCCGATCGCGGAGATATTTCATGCTAACGCCAACACGAACCAGCTCAATGGTCCGGGCAGCCCGCTCTACCCGAACTTCTTTAGCGATGGAGGACCGAACAACAACTACGCTGGCATGATCGTAGCCTCGATCACTGGCGATAGTGGAGCGGGCTATAACACCACGATCAACGGTTGCTCGGCGGGGACAAACATCTACTGCTCACCGACTTCTACTGACTGGTTTTCGCTCACCGGCAACAAGTACCGAAACAATCTGGTCGGACTGATTCGGCAATATCTCCCTAACGCGAATCAGCTCTTCCGCATGGGTATGTCGATGGGCGCTGGAGATGTCGTGCAGGATGAGATTCTTCACCCTGGCGGAGCGGCTATCGCTGTCTTCTCTCCGGCATGGAATCTGACCGGTGCGTGGAATCTGAGTGGCGCTGCTCCGTATGGAAGCTACTCGAATTTTCAGGCTAATATCCAGAACGCTTATGGTACGTGGTGCCAGTCGCTAGTGGGTGGGAATCAGAACAATTCGCCTCTCAGTTCGCCGGTGGATTGGAACTGTCTCGGCGCAGGCGCAAATGGCCTTTCGCTGGGCTGGGAAAGCACGCATTTCAAAAATCGCGGAGCTTATAACTCGGGGACGAGTTACAACCAGAATGACCTTGTCGAAGTGCCGTACTCGGGGACCATCGCGAGTCTCGCGCCCTTCGACCCATATCTCAACTACACAGGTCTCTCAACGATCCCCATTCAGTCCTGGACAGAAACCGGCGACTCTGTTGTACCGACAGCCTGGAGCGCAGGGATGATCGCCCAACTCAACGCCTTGGGAAACGTCAATGCCGTAAACGTACAGCTCAACGATTGCACGCCGGGTACCGGCGTCGATTGCCATCTTAATGCTGGCGTTTTTACCAACGGCACAGCCACGACGCCGCCGTACAACACCACCAACAACGTCAGCCCGGCGCTGACTTTCTTCCGTACTTGGGAGACGCCGTTCTCGCCCACAGTCGGATCGCCACAAACGCAGGCACAGCCGAACGGCACTACGCAGCCGCATAACTATGCGACGGTGACGGCCACGAGCGGAGCTACGGCGACGGCGGTTGCGCCGTGCACGGCCAGTAGGTGTCAGGTCACGTTCTCGGGCGGCACAGTGACGACGGGTGCGATCTTCACTCTGGCATGGCCGTCTGGAACCTTCGCGACTATCCCGCTGTGCAGCGCGAATGAGCAAGCCAACACTTCGCTGCACGGCCTGAGTTCGCCGCTATCAGGCACCACGCTTACAGGCACTACGGTCGATGCCGCAGTCACCGTAGCCAGCGCAAGTTTCACGGTTGTTGTCAATTGCTCACAGCCTTGATCAAGCTCTCGCTGCAATGCGGGGGAACCAAAGCAACTAATGCAGCTGGGCCAGTGGGGCAAAGCTCGACACTCGTTTCACCGGCCCGATTTTTAAGGAGAGTACATGCTCTATCTGATCGCCTTTCTATTTATCTGGCCTTTCCATGCCAAGCCGGTGGAGACGCCAGTCCTTCATAAGAACGGCTTGTCTTTCTGCTCAAGCGGGTATCACCTGTGGCGGCTTGGGCGGTCTCGCAGCTTTGGTCCGCCGGCGAGTGAATGGATCCGGCTTAACGAAAGCTCAGTGCCGGACTACGAAGACCGGCACTCGTCGCTGCATTGCAGGCGGCAGGATTTGAAGGTAGCGCGTCGATAACAGACTCAGGATCGAAGAAAGGTTGATAGCGGGATGAATGTCGATCCTGAGTTTCTGCAGGAGAGCATCGTGGAAGAGGTTGCGAAACAGCTGAAACCGTTTGACTCGCGGCTGGCGGAGGTGAGGAAAGACGTCAAGAACATCTCCGAATGGAAAGACGAAGTCTACGCGAACGGGAGCGGCAAGAAGCAGGGCTACTTTGAGCGAGCTCGTCGCGAAGACAAAGATCGCTGGGACGAGATCCAGGGGCTGCTGGAGCAGAAGAACCGCGAAAGCATCGAAGCCGACATTCGCAAGAAAATAGCCGAGGAAAACTCCGCCAAGCATAAGCGCCATTTCGACTATTTGAAGCTCGTTATCGAGTTTCTCTCGATCTCCGGTGTCTGGGCATTTTTGCAGTGGCTCGCGAATCACCGCTTCTAGGAGGCAGTTATGGAAGAACCAGCACTAGATGACATTCACAAAACCGAAGAGCAGATTGTCCATCGCGATGCGCGGTTATTGCGTGAGCTGCACGAAGCGGCCGAGCTGATCACGGAGCTGCGCGCTCGCATCGCCGAGCTTCAGCAGGAGAATGCGAACCTCCGCAAGGAACGGGTGAAACCGTGATCGCTATGTTCTTTGCCAAGTACGCCCCGGAGATTGAGGTCGCTGCGGGCGCGCTATTTGTGAGCGCGGTGAGCGCGATGCCGAAGGCCTTTCCGAAATCCGCACAGGAGTGGTGGACGTGGCTACGCGAGACGCTGCAGTCGGCAATCCCTGCGCGCCGGCATGTCGAACCAGACCCTCCCCCAAACCCTTACCAGCCGGCAGAACCGGCGCAACCCAAGTAAAGGAGCAACACGTGGCAAATCCAATCGTAACTATCTTCGATGACGTCAAGAACTGGATCGGCAAGGCATTCAAGAAGGTCGAAAGCGAAGGCCCTGCGATCATTGCAACCATCAACCAGGTGGCGCCGGAAGCGGAAGCTGTCTTCGCCCTGGTCGACCCTGTGGCCGCGGCGATCGTCAACCCGATCGCCACCGAAGTGGTGGGCGACCTTGGCACGGTGCAGGCTTTTGCGAAGCAGGGTGCTTTCAGTAGCATCCCCAATTTTGCAAGCGCCATCGTTACCAACCTGAAGACGATTGCCTCGGAGGCGCATATCTCGAATCCGGCGAGCCTCTCGAAAGCGCAGGGTATTGTCTCTGCGATTGAAGCCATGCTGGAGAGCGTTTCGAATACCGCGGCTGCAGAAACCACGGCTGTTAAAGCGGCCTGATGCTCGACCGAACTCTAACTGTCGCTCGCATTGCCCTGGCGCTTGCCGGGGCCTTTGCGTTTGCGGCGGCCGGGTATGAAGTGCTGGCGGCGAGGCCGATCGTTCGTCATGTGGACGGAGTGCTGACGCGCGCCGAAGGCCTGGAATCGAAGCTGAACGCGACGGCCATCAATCTGGATAACGCTACGAAGGATTGGGCGGCCGCCTCGAAGACGCAGACGCAACAGGTCAACGCGATCGGAAAGCAGGCGCAGGATACGCTCGCGAGCCTCGGTGCAGCATCTGGGCAGCTGCAGGCCACCTTGCGGACGGCGAATGCGCAGCTCGCCGGCGTGGGGCCGTTGCTAGCGTCGGCGAAAGATGCTGTGGACTCGGTTGCACCGGCAGTTGCGCAGATCGGTGGGACGGCGCAGAAGCTGGGTACAACGGAAGACTCCGCGACGGCGTTTCTAAACGAGCTGCATGCGGCGGCGCAGAATCCAGAGCTTGCGGCCATGGTACACAACACCGCGAGCGTTACGGGAAGCTTCGCGCACATGGCGCAGGTGACGGATAAGAAGTGGTCGCTGATTATGGACCCTCCGCCGTGCGCCGGGAAGCTGTGCTGGCTGAAACGGAGCTGGATGGATATTCAAACCCTGAGCACTTTTGCTGCACATGCCGGGGAAGCTACCTACTGGATTGAGCAGGCCATGCATTGAGGCTCTAAGAAGTTAATTTCACACCGGCGGAATAGCCGGAGAAAGCTGGAAGTCAATGACGCAAGATCAGCTCGATAACTGGTTCAGTTATCACGCGCCGGAAGGTGATGACCTGGAACGCTACGCAAAGCTGCGCAGCGCCGGCAAGGTTTTCGCAGAAACCATCAACGAATGTTGCCCTGAATCTGCAGATAAAACTGCAGCTGTGCGCAAGGTGCGAGAGGCTGTTATGACAGCGAATGCCTCGATCGCATGTAGGGGTAAGTAGGTTTAGGCCGCAACGGCTGAATAAGCTCTCGCAACAGGAGAGAATCAAGGCAACTTGGCCCTCGATGGGATCGGGGGCCGTTTTTTCTTGAGGAGACTATGCCTTCACCGCAATTGACAGCGTTTCTCGATCTCATCGCGTGGAGCGAGGGGACCAGCACGCACCCGCTTACGCGCAACGATGGTTACGACGTGATTGTGACCGGAGCCGACGGGGCACCGGAGATCTTCACGGACTACGCAGACCATCCGTTTGCCGGCGGCCGCAAGCCTAAGCTGATTCGTATGGAGCCGCCGCCGCCGATCTTGTCGGACGCTGCGGGGCGTTACCAGCAGATGCTGAAGTACTGGCCTGCGTACAAGGCGCAACTGGAGCTGCCGGACTTCGGGCCTGCGTCGCAGGACAAACTCGCCATCCAGCTAATTACTGAATGCCGCGCGATCCGGCTGATCGAAGCTGGCCAGGTGACGGCGGCGATCGCCGCGTGCAGCTCGCGCTGGGCTTCGTTTCCTGGGAACAACTACGGCCAGGGCGGCCGAAAGATTGAAGAGTTGATGGCGCGGTATCCGGATCTATTGATCAAGCGGCAGGAACAAGTCACTGGCGCTTCTGCGTAACTTTAATGCCTTCCTGTTCGGCGAGGCGGCTGATCGCGATGCGGATGACGTTGGTTTCGTCGACCTGCAGTTTTTCGGATAGCTTCGCGAGCTGCGCTTCCTGGACGTCACTCAGGCGGATCGCCCGTTGCCTCTTCGGGGCCATGATTCATCGTAAAGCGCGGTTTGTATATCTATCAGATATGCAATGGGATACGTTTGCGCACTAAGAATGCCCTGTTGTCAATGGCCGTAACGTGGCATGCGCGAATCGTTACTTGAGGCTAGAATTCGCGCTATAGATTCACCTCACCGAAACTTTAGATACCTGTCTTGATGAGACGCGACACTGCAATGGCTATCGCTGCAGCCCGAGTGATGCTGTTGCTGGCCGCGATCTTGTCGAGCTGCTCGACGATCTCGGGTGAAAGCTTACTGTGAACCGTGACGCCTGGCTGTTTTGGTGGTGGGGTCTTGGCTTTTGCCATGCGGGGGATTATATCTCGAACCGACACTTTCCGTAAATTCCTATAACGTTTGTGTCCGATCGTGTCGAAACGTGTTGAATCGCAACTGATTTAGACATATAAAGTAAGTCGGGGCTCGTCTCTAATCCATTCGAGGTTCGATTTGCGGTGACGAAAATTGTTCGATTTCCAGGCCAGGCACACGGGGCTGACGCTTCCACCCGCGATGGCGCTGTCAGGGCATATGGGATGGGCTCCTACAAACTCACCGGGGATTTGATTTTTTCTGAAGCGATCGAGATATGGCTGGATCGACGAACAATTCCAGAAGTCGCGGCCGTCATCAAGGTCAAGTACATCTCGCAGAAGACGAAGAAGGATTACATCTGCGGCAAGAAAGCGCTGAACAAGTATTTTGCCTGGATGCGGCTACGCGACATTGATCCTGAGCAGATCAGCATCTATCAGAACGCTCGGGCGGCCTGCGACCGGGAGGTTGCGCACTGGGCGAAGCGTGCTGGCGCGAACTGTATTCGCAAAGAGGTGGACCTGCTGCTGAGGGTATTGCGCGACGCCGGCGTGTGGAAGGAAGAGCAGGACGCTGAGTTGATCCGGGTGCAGAAAGAAGATCTCGACATCGAGAAGGCGCTCTCTGCGGAGCAGCAGGAGCACTGGCTCCGCGTTGCGGAAGGCAAAGCTGAATTTCATTTCATTTACTGGTACAGCCTGCTGGCGTTTGACTCGACGTGCGCCAAAGGCGAGATGCGTGGCTTGAAGATCGGCGATTGCACTCCGGACGATGGCATCATCATGGTGCGGCGCGCGCTGGCGAAGAACAAGCATCGCAAGCGGACGATCGCGTTGCTTGAGGAGCGGACGATCTGGGCGCTTGAGCGATTGATCGAGCGGGCACAGGAGCTCGGCGCCAAGGGTCCGCAGGATCACCTTTTTCCGTTTCGTGAAATGGATGGCAGCTATAACCCGAAGAAGCCCATGTCGGAGTGGGGACTTGAAAAGCGATTCCAGGAAGTGAGAGATGTGGCCGGTCCGAAGTTCTTTAAGCCGAACGGGTTCAGACATACGGGGCTGACGCGGCTCGCGGAGGGTGGCACCCCGATTCATGTGCTATTGGCCCGCGCCGGGCATATCGACGAGGATACGCAGAAGCATTACATCCAGATCTCGATCGCTGCGCAGCGGCGTCATGCGAGAAGGGTTGTGCCGGATGAACCTGTGGCAGCTCCGGCTCCGAAGAAGCCTCCAGTGCGGCAGGAAAAGCCTAAACTGGCGCGCGCGGCGGGTATGTTCTGGATTTCGTCGACGACGGGATTTTGATTACTTCCTAGATTCCCACAGGGCCGTACTTTCTTTTTGTTGACTTGCACTCCGCTTTCTGGAGTAAATTCAATCTCAGTCAATTTCACTGAATAGGTGAATGAGTTTTCAGCCGTTGCCGGATTGCGGTCCGCGCAACTGATTGGCAAAGAGCTACTACTGATTCGTAATCAGTAGGTCACCGGTTCAAATCCGGTCTTCGGCTCCATTGAATTTCCAAAAGGGCGAGCGTCACTGTCTCATGGACGGCAGACTTTTCGCCCTTTTCGTTTTTCATCGCTCCTTCTGCCCCGTATCCTCTAGCTGTGCGCATCGAGCGAATCTCCTTAGCCCTCTTCTTCATTCTTGCTACGGTAGCGCCCGCTTCGCGTGCGCAAACCCTCCAGCTCAACGATGCTGAAACCCTCATCGCTCATCCCTGGCGCGAAGGTTTCAACATCGGCTGCATCAACTACTACTTCAACTGCCAGACCAACAAAGATCTCGTCAGCTACACCAATCCCGGCTTTGAGCCCTCCATAGTTCGTCGTATTCTCGATCTCACCGCGGAAGGCACGCGCACAACCTTCAACGATCCTAACCAATACGCCGTCGATCCTCCCGGTTATCTCGACGGCGCCACCTTTCAGATCGTCGAATCCATCCGCGGCGGTCCGGAAAAAGGCTGTTCCGGCACGGTTGCTTCGTCCACCGGTCCCAATCGTAGTTACATCTCTGCATGGAAGTGGGATGGCTCCGTCATCACCTTTACCGGCCCCAACAGTTTCATCGCAGGCGAATCCAACGTCGTTATCCCTGAGCTCGAAAAGGGCCGGTTCCTGGTGGGCAAGTCAGGTCTTGTCACTGCTGCTACCCCCGATACTTTCACCGTCAGATTCAAAGCGCCGATTCCTCAGCCCGCTTCCAGTTCTGAAGACTTCGGTTTCGTCCAGACAGCGGAAAAGTATGTAGCGCCCAAGTACACCATCCACGCAGCAACAAACCAGGGCAAAGCCGGCTGCGATGCCTCTTTCAAGCCCGGAGACATCCTTGTCCTCACCAAGACGTTCAGCCCCACACCGCAAACATGGTGGGAACACGGCTACGGCGGCGTCTTCAACTCCGCCTTGCTCGGCAGCGCGCAAATGCTCTCCGAGATCAGCGATCTCTGCGCATCATGCGGCTCTCAGTCTCTCGATCTGCACTTTCCCAATACCGGTGGCTCCATCCAGTTCCTTCAATCCTGGGACACCAATCCCACCGAAGACATCTTCGTGCTCATGAACGGTACATATCAGCTCAGCTTCTGGGCCAAGGCAGCCTCAGGCAATCCAACGCTCTCCGTCAAAGCATCGCGTTCCGGAGCAGGAGGCTTCAGTTGTGGCCCCTTCAATCCTGCGCTCACCACCGCATGGACCCAATACACCTACACCTGTGACACGCGTGAATCCGCGGCCATTGTCGGCTCCTACGATGGCAATGCCGGCATTACCGTGCGTGCCTCCAACACCACCGGCCCCGGCGACATCTACTTCGATCAGCTCAGCTTTCAAAAAACCTCACCCATCAACGCCGCCAACACCAGTGCCTTCCGCGACGAAGTCATGCAGCCGCTCTATGACGCTTTCCCGGCTCCATGCGCAGCTCCCGGCACCATCCGCTACTGGGTCAACCAGAACGCAGAAACCATCGATAACTGGACTCGCCCCAACAACAAGCGCAGCCCTTCCGGTGTAAGCTATGGCATCTCTCCCGGTGGGCAGAATGAGTTTCAGCTCAGTCTTGAGGATTTCCTCGACGTCGTCAAGGATGTTCAGACCGTCACCGGTTGCCCCGTCGATCCCTACATCGAGGTTCCCGTCACCTTCACCAACGCCGAAGCCGCCCACCTTATCGAGTTCCTCGCCGCACCCGCGTCAGCCACCACCTCTGAATACGGCCAGCGTCGCGTCGCTCTAGGTCAGTCCGACTCATGGACCAGCGTCTTCCAGCACATCAATCTGAGCTACTGCAACGAGTGCTGGAATCAGTCCTTCGGCAATCAGAACATCCGCGGTGATTCCTCGGGAGCCAGCACTGTTTATCACGACTACGCCACACGCACCGGCCATATCTTCGCCGCAATGCGCGCCAATCGCTACTATCCCCGCAACATCACCCTCACCATGGATCTGCAGACAGCCACCAACTGGTCGGCAGACAAAGCCGTTGCGGAGGCACGCCCCGACGCCGTTGAGATCGAAGATTACAGCTACGGCAAGATTGGCCTCTTCGACACACCGGAACATCTCTATCAGCCGCTCTACGCAGAGATCGCTCTGCAATCCTTCGGCCCCAAAGACCCCCACAACTTCTACACCAGTTGGAAGGATTACACCGCCCTGCATACATGCGGCGCATCCGGCACCGAGCACTGCATCGTCAATATCTATGAGCAGGGTGAAGGCACCATTGCTGGCACCATCGCCAACTCACAGCGCGATCTCGATCACATCACCGCGGGTGCAGGCTACGGGCTCGCCGCTGCCTTGCAGGCATTGCTGCATCAACAGGCCGCACCTCACACCTTCGGTCCACAAAACTTCTTCTCACTCACTGAATTCCGCAACGGCACTTCAGGCCACGCCACCGCCAAGCTTTGGGGAGCGCTCGTTGAAGCCGGCGGCGCGGAGTCCGCAACCAACCCCTCCTTTGGTGGCTACATCCCCCGTCCCGACTTTGTCGCCATGCGCCTCGCCAACCAGTCCGTCATTGGCCCCATGTTCTCGTGCCCTATTTCTGAAAATGTGCACTACCGCTTCGAGGGCTCAACCACCAACGGTCCCGAAGGCTCATTGCCCGCCATCGAGAAGCTTCCTTATCTCTACGCATTCTGCTTCAAAAACGGTCCTAATCGCTCCATCCTGCTCTTCAACATGGACACGCACGACAGCCACACCATCTCCTTCGCCGGGACCCATCTTCCCACCGGCAGCGTCACCATGCGCCAGTACTCCGTTGCCGCCGATCCGAACGCCATGAATGAAGCCGATACCGGCAGCTACACTGGCCGATTCAAAGCCGAGATCAATCAGACGACCCAGGGCGTACCAGCTCCAACTACACTCACGTTGCCGCCATACTCCGCCACCGCCATCGATTACAAGCTCAGCGCGGATGAGCCAACCCCCGAACCCTCCGAGCCGAAGGCGAATGCAGCGCCAGATCCAAAGCCCTAACGCGGATCGGAGCGAATCAATCGCACCGGCCCCAGCAATCCTGAGGGCAGCGCCTCAACCTTATCCATATCCTGCGGCTCGAACAGCCTCCCATACCGATCCCACAGCAGCCGATAATTCGGCAGCGGCTTGCCCGCCATCTCGTTCATCGCCGTGTTGCCCACCACGATGCGCAAACGGTTTACGCCCGCGCGTACCCATCGCGTCACATCCACGCGATAAGGCGGCTTCCACACGTCGCCTGCAAAGCTGCCATTCACATATACCTGCGCCGCCTCGCGCACCGGCGCATCCAGATACGCCTGCATATTGTGCTGCTCACCTGTCAGCCAAGAGAGCGGCGGTGTCTTCGCTTCACCAAAATCCAGAATCCATCGGGTTCCCGGCGTTTCGTCTTTCGACATTACGTCGAACTTTCTTTCATATGCAGCTCGTCCACTGAAGTACCGGGTCTTCGCATCCTCCGTCCACGACCGCAGAGCATCCATCTTCTCGGCGACATCGCCATCACCAAACCGCACAGTCCACTCATGCGAGAGATCCGCAGCCAAATGCTCTTCGCGTCGCGGTTCAGGATCGCCCGCTTTCGCGTCATCCGCAAAGTAGATCAGCCGCGACCCATACGGCTCCAGGTCCAGCTTTACGCCATCATTGTTTGCAACTCCGCGCACCTCGCCTGTAAACGCATCCCATTCCTCTGCTCGCCTGGCACTGTCCCGAAAATGCGCCGTCAGATGTTCCGCCACAATCGTCGTATTCGCGATGAAGTATAGATTCCCGTGCTCAAGCCTGCGATGAATAAACCCAACTTGCGGCATAGCCGGCGTCAGCGTCATATCCGGAGCTGTCAGCTTCTTGAGTTCCGCCCCAAGCGAAGCATCCTCAGGGACGAATTTTGCCGTGCCAACGCCGCCGCCAAACAGATCGCGAGAAAGCTCCTGCAACCGCGCCGAATCTCGCTCTGCGTTTTCAAAACCCGGTGCAGTCGCCGGCTTACGCCGCGTCGCAATCACCACGCCGCCTTTGCGCGCATAGGCCGCGATCTTCCCGTAAGTCGCCACCGGCAGCCGGTCCACGCCGGGCAAAATCAACGCGCGATACGGAATGCCCACCTGATCGATCGCATCCGCATCGATAAAGTCCACGTTGAACCCGGCATCCAGCACCTGCGCAACCACCTGATCGTCCAGCACCCACGGCATCATCTCGTCCATGCTCACACTATGTCCGTTCTCTGAAAAAGGCCGTGGATTGGCAGCACTCGCCGCCGGCTGCACGCGCGCTGAAAACTTAGCCCACACATCGTCATTCGGCAACAGGATCGCCACATCATTCTCCGGTTTGCCCTGCCGCAGCGCCCAGCTCACGCGCTGCAGATACTTCATCAGCTCCGGCATCACATCGAACCACGGATTATGCGCATTCAGCGCCGCCGCTGCATACATCTGCCATCCCGGCTCGCCCGCGCTCTCCGGCGAGTAAGGCCACCCATGCCCTACAAGCTGATTGATCCCCTGCAGAAAATGCAGATCGGCCTCCGCCTTCATATCCAGCGGAGTCGCCCGGAACGCTGGCGAATGCAACCACGTCCAGGTCTCCGATGAAATCACATTGCGCCCAAACAGATGCCCCGCCGAAGCCGCCCATCGCGTGTCCGAAAATTCGCGCCACATCCGAAATGTGGCCTTGCCTTCACCCTCCGGCAAGTCCACTAACCGGTTGCTCGACAGCGTTACCGGAGGCATTCCATAGACCTGCGCCCGCAGCCGCGTGTGATGCTCCTTGGCCCACGCCTCCATCGGTTCCAGAAAATTTTCGTCCGCCATCTCCGTCAGAGTTCTGCCCCAGTCATGCCGTATCGCTGCCGTCTCCGGTATCGCATACTCCACCAGCGCCGGCAGATGCGGAGTCAGATCGTAGCCACGCCGCTTCTGAAACTCCTCCAGCAGCTTCGGGCTCCAGTCCGACCCATAATCCTCCAGGCTGTCACTGAATACCGCATACGGCGGCCGATCCCCAAACGCCGATAGCAGCTTTGCACCCACCGAGTCTAGATGTGTTTTGATTGCCGCCGCATTATAGTGATCCAGCACAAACCCCGCCGCGCCCACCGCGGGCCGTTTCACCATCATCCCCGTCCGGCTCGAAACAAAACACAGAATGCGCCGAGGCCGCTCCGCAGCAGCCATCGCAAACCTCCCATCCACTGGCGCGTCCAATCGAGCCAACTCACGCGCCACTCCTAGCACCATTCCATCCGCTCTGATATCCGCCGACGCATCGCCAACAAACGCTGCAATGAGCGCCTCACCCTGATCCAGAAACGGCGCCTTGACAGAAGTCACCCCAGGAGGTACATCGATCTCTTCCACCCGCAGCTCGCCCGCCGCTTCATCGACCGGAATCTCCGTTCCACCCAGTGGCCAACCGCTGCCCAGCGTCACATCCACGCGCAGCCCTAGCCGCCGCGCCTCCTGCGCCGCAAACCGCAGCGCATTGAGATGCTCCGCCGAAAGAAAAGGCTGATTGTGAAACCCGGTCTTCGCGTCATCGAGGCCGAGCGCGTAGAGATGCGTAATCTCCACGCCGCCGATTCCCGCATGTTTCATCTCTTCCAGCTCGCGCGTAATCTCCGGTTTCGTCACCGCTGGACCAAACCACCACCACCGCATCATGATCCGGCTGTCATCCGGAGGATTTCGAAACGTCTCTCGCAGCAGGTTGGTTGTGGTCGGCACACTCGTTTGTCCGAGTGCTTGATACGCGCAACCGAGTCCAAGCAGAACCGCTGCGCAGCAAGACAGAAAACAATCATCTCGTTTCACAGCACAGAGGATAACTCGTGCTACAGTCCTCCCATGTTCCGAGTCATCCCCTGCGCTGCTCTTCTCGCTCTGTGCATATCCATGTCTTTTGCTCAGGTCGGTAACTACTCAGATCCGGCGAAGCTCAAAGATCTCCAATCTAAAGCTGAGCGTGGTAATCCACACGCACAATATGAGTTGGGAATTCTGTATGAATTCGGCGACTGGGTTCCAAAGAATATTCCCGAAGCAGTCAAGTGGCTAGATAAGTCGGCCAGCGGAGGTGATCTACGGGCCCGTCAAGAGCTCGGGGGAATCTATTTCGAGGGCCGAGGCGTCCCTCAGGACTTCAATCAAGCTGCCCGCTGGTTTGGCTGCGCGAAACCCGCCTCCGCCATCCTTGCGTCCTGCCGCTCCGTGAGCTATAACGACCTTCCCGGCGGTGTCGTTCACATTCTCAAGCTTAAGAAATGCGATGTGGGCCCTGGCTCCAACTACGATTACGGCAGCATCGTTAATCTTGGGACAGATGGATCGTCTGCTTACGACTTTTGCTGTTGGGAATCAGCCCACGGCCCGTGTGGCGCACTCGTCATTGCCAAGGTCGGCGGAAAATGGCGCGATACTACAGACAGCCATGGCCTGCTGGGCTTCGACGTGGCTTGCGGAGACTTTGTCGTTCTCGAAGCGCAACACAATGGGTTTCACGATGTATGCATTCCAGATCAGTGCTCCACTGCGCAGCTGGTCACGGCCAACTCCTGCCGTCCCACCATCTGGAGCTTTAGCAACAATCGCTACCGATCCGTCACTTCGCTCGAACGCCATTGATGGACGTTGAATGCTCCGAACCTTTTCCGCTACGAACCACATTAGGTACCGGTTATCCACGAAATTTTTTCTACGGCGGTTGTTCGTACCACCTTATCCACGGACAATAGCGGCATAATCGCCTCAGTCCACTAAGACTCGGGCGAGCAATCCGGGCCGAAAGGTGGACACTCAACCGTGACCCGCTACAGCCGCCAGGATGTTCTCAGGATTCTTCAAATTAGCGCCCGCCAGCTCACTGGCTGGGAGCGAGCGAACCTGATTCCCGTATGCGAGCAATACAGCTTTCGTGAGTTGAGCCAATTACGTACCCTGCGCGCCCTGCAGCACTCGCGCATGAGTCCCCGCTCGATCCGCGATTCAGTTGAAGCCATGCAGGCTGTTTCCGGGCTCAGCAATCCCTTGCTCGAGGCCGCCGTCATTCCCACCGGCTCGCGCCTGGCCTTCCGGCATCACGGCGCCATGGTCGATCCCATCCGCCGCCAGCTTCTCTTCGATTTCGAAGCAGCTCCCGGACATCCCACAGGCCGCCGCGCTATTCCTGTCGCCATGCTTCCGCCTCCGCGCACCGAGGGCAACCGCGACCCCGAACTCCAGCACCTCTTCGTCCGAGCAGTCCAGGCTGAGGAACAAGGCCGCAAAGCCTCTGCGATGGATCTCTATCGCCAGATCCTCGCCATCGATCCGGCCTACACCGCCGCGCTCATCAACCTCGGCACCTTGAACTACCACAACAAAAACTACGCGCAGGCCGAGGATCTCTATCGCCAGGCCACCAAGGCTGATCCGTCCTATGTCCTCGCTCATTTCGACCTTGGTAACGTCCTCGACGAGCTAGAGCGCATCGATGAGTCCATTGACTCCTATCTGCGCGCCACTGCTCTCGCCCCAGGCTACGGAGATGCCCACTACAATCTCGCTCTCGCTTATGAACGCCGTGGCGAGCGTCGCCGCGCCCTGCGTCACTGGCAGTCCTACATTCGCCTCGACAAAACCGGGCCATGGGCCGACCACGCCCGCAGCCAGATTCGCAAGCTGCTCAGCCGTGAAAAACTCGCCATCGCGCATCGCACCGACGGTTATCTGCCTCGCATCCGCGCCAACCATACTCCGTTAGAGCTCGTTCTAAGCTCCGAAGCTTACCCCGGCACGCTGAGCCCAACCGCCTGAAACATTCCTGACAGCATTTCCATTCGTGCCGTATTAACCTTGCTCCTATCAGGAGAGCAGGCCATGACCATCCAGGAATCTCTCGCTAGTCAGTTCCACTCCACCGTCAATATGCTCACCCAGGCTGTCGAGCAATGTCCCGAGCCACTCTGGCTCGCTGCCCCAGGCCAATCTCCCAATCACACCTGGCACCTCGCCTACCACACGCTCTTCTATATCCACTTCTATCTCTCGCCGTCTGACTCAGCCTTTATCTTTTGGCCACAGCACCGGCCTGAATACAACTACCTCGGCTCCATCCCCTGGAAGCCCGGTTACAAGCCAACCATCGACCAGCCCTACACCCGCGAAGAAATCCTCCAATACGCCCAGTTTGTTCATGAAGAGATAGACCGTCGCACCGCCACTTTCGATCCCGAAGCTCCCAGCGGCTTCAGTTGGCTTCCCTTCAACCAGCTAGGCGTCATGCTCTACAACCTGCGCCACGCCGCCCACCACACCGGCCAGATCATCGAGCGCCTCCGCACCCAAGCCGGCATCGGCATTCCCTGGACCCGCTAAACCAGACTCTCTGAATCTGCTTTTGGCCTGTGCGTTTCCGGTGTTCGTAGTTACGGGTCATTGTTTTTCTGGTCTGTCATTCCCGAAGGGAATCTGCTTCTCCCTGATACGGCATCCACAGGCCACACTCACACTTCCCACTCACACCAGCCCCTGCACTAATCTTGTCTTGGAGCGCCCAATGCCCGACACCCCCCAACCGCTAAGCCACTTCGACGAAACCGGCCGAGCCCGCATGGTTGACGTCAGCCACAAAAACCCAAACCGCCGCGAAGCCACAGCCTCCGCCTTTATCGAGCTCTCACCCGCCGTTCTCGCCTCGCTTCCACAAAACCCCAAAGGCAACCCTCTTGAAGTTGCCCGCTTCGCCGGCATCCAGGCCGCCAAGCAAACCTCGTCGCTCATCCCCATGTGCCATCCGCTGCCGCTTAGCTTCGTCGATATCGCGACCGAGTTGAGTCCCCAAGGCATCCGCATTCTCGCCACTGCCGCCACCACCGCCGCTACTGGTGTAGAAATGGAGGCCCTGACCGCCGCCACCATCGCCGCCCTCACCATCTATGACATGACCAAGGCCCTCGACAAATCCATCACCATCCGCTCCATCCAGCTCGAATCCAAATCCGGCGGCAAAAGCGGCGATTTCCACCGCTCCCATCCTTAAGCCGGCTCTCCGAAGGCCCGAACCTGCACAGATCCTGCTCCAATCTGTAGCGGCTGGGGTACGTCTGATCTGTCCGAAACACGATACATCGCAGATTTCCCGCACGATACACTGATCCCAACGGAGGACAGACTCAAGCGAATGGCTCATCCCGTGATCAAGTTCGGCACCGACGGCTGGCGTGGCGTAATTGCCAGCGACTTCACATTTGACAATGTGCGCACAGCCGCCAAAGCCATTGCCTGCTATCTGCAAGCGCAAAAAGACGATGCGCAAAAGGCCACCCGCGGCGTCTGCATCGGCTACGACTCCCGCTTTCTCTCCCACGATTTCGCCAAAGCCTGCGCCGAAGTCCTCGCCGCATCCGGCATTCCCGTACAGCTCGCACAGGAGATCACGCCCACTCCGGCCCTCTCCTACGGAGTCCATGCGCGCGCCGCAGCGGGCGGCATCATGATCACCTCGTCGCACAACCCCGCCCAGTGGAACGGCGTAAAGTACAAAGCCTGGTTCGGCGGTTCCGGCAGTCCCTCGATTATCGCGGAGATAGAATCGTTTCTCGGCGTCCCTCCCGAGAAAGCCTCACAGCCCGCGCCGATCGAAGAAGTGGATTTCATTACCCCCTATATGGAAGCCATCGAGAAGTTCGCCGATCTCAATCTGATCGCAAGCTCAGGCTTCAAGTTCTGCATCGACTCCATGTACGGAGCAGGCCGGGAGTTGCTTGCTGGCGTCTTTCAGAAGATTGGCGTGGACCATGTGCAGATTCGCGGACATATCAATCCGCTTTTTCCCGGCATCAACCCGGAGCCCATCGAGCCGCACATCCGCGCACTCGGCGAAGCCGTAGTCGCCAACAAGTGCGACGCAGGCCTGTGCACCGACGGCGATGCAGACCGCATCGGAGCAACCGATGAGCACGGCAACTTCGTCGATCCGCACAAGATCTACAGCGTTCTGCTCAGTTGGGTGCTCAAGTACAAAAAATGGCCCGGCGACGTAACCCGCGCCTTCAACACCACCAAGATGCTCGACCGCATCTGCGCAGAGTACGGGCGTACCCTGCACGAGCACGGCATCGGCTTCAAATATGTCGTCGATTACATGCAGAAGCAGCCCATCGTCATGGGCGGCGAAGAGTCCGGCGGCATCGGCTTCCAGCGCCATCTCCCCGAGCGCGACGGCCTGCTCAATGCGCTGCTGCTCGCCAACGTCATGGCCGAGGAAAAGAAGACGCTCGGCCAACTCGTCGCCGATCTCCAGGCCGAGTACGGCGAGCACCAGTACGGCCGCATCGATCTCCACATCGCTGATGAAATCAAGAACAGCGCCATCGCACGTGCAAAGCAATTAAAAGCCGGCGACACCACTTTCTCAGGCATGCCGATCCTGCGCATCGACACACTCGATGGCGTAAAGTTCTACCTCGACAACCCCGAGGCAAAAACCAAACCCAACGCCGCGGAAACATGGCTTCTGTTGCGCGCCAGCGGCACCGAGCCGCTTATGCGCATCTACTCCGAGTCCTGTTCGAAAGAGTCGGTCGCAAAGCTGCTCGAAGCAGGTCGTGAATTCGCGCTGAATGGCTAGGGAACCTCTAGAAGTTGGGGCTTTGAAAGGGCACGAGTTTACTCGTGCCGTAAAACACGCAAAATAGAAGGGACTTTAGTCCCCGAGGGAAGGGTCTCTTGAAATCCGAGACTCGATCACCGGTTCCTTAAGCCTGCACCGGCTCCTGATAAAGGCCAAGCAGATTGCCGCCTGGATCGCGAAAGTGCGCAATCAGCTCCGTAGGATGAAAACCGAGCGGATTGACAATTTCGCAGCCAAAGACTTCGATCTTTGCAATCGTCGCGCGAATGTCATCAACCATGATCGATACGATGAATCCTGGATGAGCCGCGGGTGTTTTGCCAGGATCAAAGGAGCCGCTGACTTCTCCGATCGAGTCGTCAAAGGACATAGCTCCATCACCGCGCGTGCGAATATTCCATCCGAAAATCTCGCTGTAAAAGCGCGCAGAGCGATCCGGATATTCGGCCGGCAGCTCGATATAGCAGATCTTTCCGTGTTTTGAGGTGTACATGGCGACTCCCCGCTGGCGCGGTCAGGCTAACAGTGCGACGCGCAGACGGCAAGACATAAGACGCGCGGCCTGCAAGATATAACGCGCAGCCTGCAGGGTATAAATAGATCAACCGGCTCCATGCGGCACAATGGGAACGGAGACTTCATCTCGGGAGCGAGCGCATGTATTTCCATATCTTTGGCTTTAAATGGCATTCCGATGTAACCGATGCGCAGAAGGCGCAGGCACAGGCAGATATTCTTGCGTTTCGGGGCAACATTCCGGGTCTGCTCGAAGTCCACGTCGGCCCCAATCTCTCACCGCACGGCCAGGGTTACACCTTCGCCGGAGTAATGCGCTTCACCGGCAAAGCAGCCTGCGACGCCTATATGACACACCCGCAGCACCTCAAGCTGCTCTCATGGCTCAAGCCATTGATCGATCCTGTAGAGCTCGATTTCCTCGCGCTCGACGAGAAGAAACCGGATGAGAAGAAATAAAACCGAACGACTACGATGCACACGCAGATGCCTCCCGCAAAGATGAGGCATCTGCCTATTCGTGCTTTTCTAGTGAAGCACCCTTCTTCGCCAGCCTCCAGCTATTCAATGCATACGCCGCATAAGCGATGTGAAAACCCCACGTAAGGCAGAAAATGATGACGAGATTGCGATGGCCTAGCGGCGTGTCTATTGCCGGGTCATAGGGAAACACTCGTACGAAACATGCCAAAACATTAACCATGCTGAATTCCTGTTGCTTTGAATTCTATTGCTCAACCGTCTCGGTAAGGCGAAGTGCTTGAAGCATCTCCGTGTTCTGCCGTTGATACTCCGCCGCATATCGAATGCTGGCGATCAGCAAACCCCAGGCAAGCCACGCCCCCACATTCCACCACACCGGCGCCGCCATGCTCTGCGCAATACCTGAGTTCGGACCACCGCCAAAGATCGGCGCGGGATGTTGCGTTCTCCACCATTGCGTCGACATATACACGATAGGAGCATCGCAGAATCCGAAAATCGCGAGCACCGCGCAAATCGTAGATCTCGCAGAGCCGGAGGTTACATTACGAACCAGAAGATAGCTGACATAAATCAGCCACAGCAGCAAAGTCGTTGATAGCCGCGCATCCCATGTCCACCAGATTCCCCATTCCTCTCTGCCCCACAGCGAGCCGGATACAAGCCCCAGAGTGCAGTAAAGAACGCCCATCTCCGCAGTAGCCAGCGCAATCGCATCCGATCTCATCGCTGCGGCAGAATTCCTGGCTCTAAGAAACAGATAAGCAATAGACGCGGCCAGATTCAGCGGAAGAAATACACCCACACCAATCCAATTAGGAAAGTGGTAATAAAAGGCGCGAATCATATTGCCTTGCGCCGCATCCGGTGGAGATCCCTGCAATGCCAGGACCAATCCGTAGGCTAACGACGCCACAGCCGCAACAAACCATATCCAGCGAATGACTACACCTGTCCGGCTCACGATTACCGCGACTCCTCCATTGGCTTCATGCGAAGACTAGTTTAATTGCGCGTAGAGCAAAAGTCTTGATATGGATTCTGCGGGCGCTTTGATAGCGACGTGCGAATTTCAGATAAACTCGCTGCTATGAAAACCGTACTGATGCTTCTGGCTCTGTGCGCTGCGAGTCTTCATGCGCAAGCTCCTAAGGTTGCAGGTGATCCTCTTGCACCGCTGTCGTTCCTTGTCGGTACATGGACAGCCAATACACAAGGCAACGCTGGCGCTGCCGCAAGTGGTTCTTATTCCTTCAATCTGGAACTAGGCAATCACGTTCTCGCCCGGCATAGCTCCACGGCCGATTGCAAAGGGCCTGCGGACTACGATTGCGGCCATCATGATCTGTTGTATGTGTACGCCGAGGGACGCGCTCTCAAAGCCATCTTCTTCGACAATGAAGGACACGTCATTCACTACGATGTAACCGTGCCGGAGCCAAACACCGCAGTGTTCGTTTCGGATGCTGCCGCAGCCGGTCCGCTTTTCCGTCTGATCTATGTCCTCAAAGGTGGAGTCATGTCAGGCAAGTTCCAAACCGAGCCGCCGGGACGGACAGAGTGGGAGTCGTATCTGGAGTGGAGCGGCAGTAAGAAGTAGCTACCCCATTCCAGATAGTTTGTTAGCGGAGTTCGACGAGACGTACCTGCAGCAGATTCGGAATCTTCGCTACAGCGTCCAGCACCTCCGGCGTAACCGGCGAGTCCACCTGCACCACAGCCATGGCCTTGAGTGGGCCTTCAACGCCGCTCTCGCGATTGCGCTGGCGCCCCAGCGCGAAGTTAGCAATGTTCACTCCCTGCTGACCAAGCACCGTGCCGATGTTGCCGATCACGCCCGGCACGTCGAGATTGCGACATACCAGCAAGCTGCCTTCGAGCGGCGCCTCAATATCCATGCCGTCAAAGGCAAGCAGCCTCGGCAGGCTCTCATGCAGGACCGTTCCAGCAGCCTTGTTCGCGCCCGTCGGGTCATGCACCGTAATCGAGAGCACATTGGCCGCGCCGCCCCGCGTCGACTCGCGCTTCTCTTCGTGAATGCGAATGCCAAGCTCCTGCGCGACCGACGTAGCATTGATGCGATTCACATTTTCCGTGTGCGACAGCAATCCAGCAATCGCCGCATTGCGAATCAGATCCGTTTTGCCCTCGGCAATCGATCCTGCATACGTGAGATGAATGCTCTCCAGCCGCGCCGATACTGGGTTACGCGGTATTGCCTGTGAGAGAAAGCTGCCCAGCCGTCCAGCCAGCTCAATAAACGGAGCAAGCTGCAGATACTCCTCATGGGTGAGGGAAGCGACGTTCACCGCATTCTGCACCACGCCCAGCTTTAGGTACTCACGCACCTGCCGCGCCAGTTGAATGCCGATCGCCTCCTGCGCCTCATCCGTAGAGCCTGCAATATGCGGAGTCAGAATCACGTTCGGCAAATTGAAATATGGCGATTCTTTGAGCGGCTCATTGGTAAACACATCCAGCGCCGCACCGGCCACTTGCCCCGATTGCAGAGCAGCCAGCAGCGCAGCATCTTCAATCAGCTCCCCGCGTGCACAGTTGAAAATACGCACGCCCTTCTTCATGGTGGCCAAAGTGCGTTCGTTGATGATGCCCGCAGTCTGCGGCGTCAGGCCAACATGCAGCGTCAGGTAATCCGACGTCGCAAACAGCTCTTCCAGCGAAACCAGCTTGATGCCTGCCTCGCGCGCGATCGCCGCCGAAACAAACGGATCATGCGCCGCCAGTTCCATTCCAAAAGCCCGCGCACGCTTGGCGACTTCAAGACCAATACGTCCCAGCCCGAGAATGCCCAGCGTTTTGCCGCGCAGCTCAAGCCCTTGCAGATTTTTCTTGTCCCACTTGCCCGCATGCGTGCTGCTGTTGGCCTGCGGCAGTTTACGCGCCAAAGCAAGCATCAGCCCGATAGTAAGCTCGGCTACCGCAACAGCATTCGCACCCGGTGTGTTCATCACCACAATGCCGCGTCGCGTCGCTGCTCCGGTGTCGATATTGTCAACGCCCACACCAGCGCGGCCAATCACGCGCAGCTTCGGCGCGTGCTCCAGCAGCGCATCATCCACCTGTACCGCCGAACGAACCACCAGCGCATCGGCATCAGCAAGCGCTTCAGGAAGTTTGCCAGACAGCTTCGCCACATCGTCATGAGTAAGAATCTTCCATTCCGGTTCCGAGGCTAGAACGGCAAGCGTTGCAGGTGAGACCTTTTCAGCAAGAACAATTTTCATGGCCTTTGATTTCTCCGTGTCGCGGTGCTCGTATTGGTCGAAACGTATATTGTTTTGCTCGCAGAAGATCTCAAACATGCGAACCACCGCTGCCTGCGGCTTGCCTTCGCCCTGCTCGTACTTCCAGATCGAGTTGGGGTGAACACCGAGCTTGTCAGCCATCTGGTACTGATACAGGCCAAGCTGCTTGCGCGCGAGAATGAGCTTTTCGCCGAACGTAAGTTCCGACATAAACATTTCCTGATTTCGAAAAGGGATCCGCGTCTGTTCGCCAGCCCACGAGGCAGACGCGGAACGCGAGGTTGTTGGTTACGCCACCACTGCTTCGCCGAGCTGCTCATGCAGCGCCTGATTGGGCTTGCGGCTCGCGAAAACCTCCTGTGCCGCGGCAAGCCCCTGTCCCAGCTTCACTGGTAGCTTCAGCGTGTCGTGTGCCACAAGTTCAAGCGCACCAATCAGCGCAATCGTATCCATGTAATCAAAGAATCCAAGATGTGCAATGCGGAATAGCTTGCCCTTCATCTCGCCCTGCCCATTCGCGATCACTGCGCCAAACCGCGCCTTGACTTCCTTGACCACCGCACCTGAATCCAGCCCTTCGGGAACCGTAACGGCAGTAGCCGCTGCAGCCGGAGCGTTCGAAAAGACCGTAAAGCCCAGCGCAGCAAGAGCGGCACGAGTCATCACGGCGCAGGTCTCCGCGTTCTCGATCAGCGCAATGCGGCCTTCGGCAAGATTCCCGCCTGCTTGTCCTGCGATGTAGTCAAGGGCTGCGCCAAGTCCGGCGATCAGAGCGACCGACGGAGTGTAAGCGCTCTCGCCGTTCTTCGCATTCTTCCGCTCCTTGCGCAGATCGAAGTAATAGCGAGGATTCTTGCTGCTCTCCATCGCCGCCCATGCGCGGTCGCTTACCGACAAGTAAGCAAGTCCTGGCGGAATCATCACCGCCTTCTGGCTGCCGCCAATCAGAATGTCGATGCCCCAACCATCCACGTCAAAGTGCGTAGTGCCAAGGCCAGTAATGCCATCCACAACCAGGAGAGCTTCGGGGGTAACGGCGCGGATTGTCTCTGCGATCGCACGAATGTCATGGCGCGTGGCCGTCGAAGTTTCCGTGGCCTGTACGTAGACAACCTTTGTGTCAGGCTTGAGAGCAGCGTTCACCGTCGCCAGATCGAAGGTTTGCCCATAGGGAGCGTCGAGCTGGTCAATCGTGCAGCCAAAAGCCTTCGCCAGCGCCGTCCAGCGCTCGCCAAACTTACCTGCAGTCAGCACCAGCACCCGGTCACCCGGCGACGTGAGATTGGAAACAGAAGATTCCATCGCTCCCGTACCGCTGCAAGCCAGGAGCAATACGTCATTTTGCGTCCCTACAAACTCCTTCAACTGCGCCAGCACGCGGGTGTAAAGCGCTCGAAATTCAGGGGTTCGGTGATGCAGATCGGCAGCCGCCATGGCAAACTGCGCGGCAGGAAGCAGAGGCGTGGGTCCGGGGGTATATAGGCGGGTTTTACGAAACATGAAAGCGTCTCCTGAATAAAAGCTACGATCACGCGACAATCACATAATACACATAAATGTGATAAATGTGAATGCGGCTGGAGAATTGCGTTGGATCGCCGCAGGCTATACACCCTCAAGGTATGAAATCGAATCGATACAATCCATAAGAGCGATCAATGGAGTCAATGAGATGAGCGAGACAATTGAGGCACGAGTCAAAACAGAAACCATCACAGCCATGAAAGCCCGCGACGGCGAGCGAACAACCACCCTGCGCCTGATCACCACCGCGCTGAAAAACAAGGCCATCGAGAAGCGCGCCAGCTCGGAAGAAGCAGTGACGGCCGCCGAAGAGCAGCAAGTGCTCGCCTCAATGATCAAGCAGCGCCGCGACTCCATCGAGCAGTTCACCAAGGGTGGCCGTCCCGAACTTGCCGCTAAGGAAACCGCTGAAATCGCCGTAATTGAAGAGTTTCTCCCCAAGGCGCTCTCCGCCGAAGAGCTTCAGGCGCTCGTCGGATTAGTCGTCGCTCAGATCGCTGAAGGTGCAGGTCAGAAGCCCGGCCCGAAAGAGATGGGAACAGTAATCAAAGCCGTTCAGGCCAAACTCGCAGCCGATGGCCTCAGAGCCGAGGGTCGCGCCGTCAGTGAAATGGTAAAAGCCGCACTGGCGTAAGTATCGAGCCGAAGGCAATAGCAAGCCTTCGGCCTCAGCCCTTCACGAAAATCGAGTCACCTTCCACAGCGCATAGCCGCAGCCCAGTGCCGTCACTACCAGCGCGCCGGAGAGAAGCCAGAGCCAGGTAAAGTTGAGCGCCAGCGTCGGCACCTTCGCGTGAATGCCGAGATAAACGAAGCCGCCGACTGCGATCGCGACAATCAGGTAATCCCACCAGGCGCGCCCTTCCTTGCCCTGTTTGCCGTCTTCCATGTCAGTCAGCGAGGGCAAACAGGCATACGAGCGGATGACCGTGTCGTAGTCCAGTCCATATCGGTTGCACTCACGCAGCAGCGAGTCATGCGTCGACGAGTGCTCCCGCGCGGTAGCGACTGCGGTGCTGACAGCCAGCGCCCCCAGCACCATCAGCACAGTTCCGGCAATCACCAGCAGCCTATGCTGCGCATCGGCATGAGCAAGCTCGCCAAACACCAGTGCTCCCCACGCCACGCCCCAGATTTGGTTGGTATTCGAAAGCGGAATACCGCGGCCAATGCCAAGATACTTCGTAGCAAATTGCTGAAAGAGATCCCCGATCACCCAGACGAATCCGCCGAGAAAGAGCCAGAAGAACATTCCCCGTGCCTCCTGCGAATGGAAAACCGGCGCGTTCATTCCACCATCGAAAGCCAGCACCAGCGCAAGCATCGTTCCAAGCTCGCCAATGGTGAATGCGGTGACGAACGACAACGGATTCATGCCGCTGATGTAAGCCTTGCGGTAGGGGATGTACATCGTTCCCCACAGCAGACTGGCGCCAAGCGCAGCCAGTATGCCTCCGACAGCGCGATGCGTATGCGCCGCTCCCGAGCCGTCGCCATGGATCGTGCTGAACCCAAGCAGGATGGCGGCAGCAATAATCGTCAGGGTACCCACGACCACCTTGGCTATATTCTTCGGACCCGCGCCCTTAAGCTCGCCAAAAAGCACGCGACCCCACAAAATGCCGATGAGCGAATTCGTGTTCCACAGTGGAAACGCAATGGTCAGGCCAACGTCGCGAATGGCAAAGACCGTGAGCGTATTGGCGACTGCCCACAGCATGCCGGCAAGGATGGCGGTCACCAGCAGGTGCGAATTGGCGGCCAGATCGGCAAAGACGTAACGCGAACCCTTAAGCAGTGTAGGCAGTGTCCAGCGCGCCGTAAAGACCCCAGCCACCATGCAAAGCGAGATGGCAAACGGCGAAAGCCCCGTAGTAACAAGCTTTGTTGGCGCCTCAGCCGCTCCAAGCCACACACCAGCAGCCAGCCCGCAGGCGACGCCGAGGCCGTGATAGGAGGCCTGGCCGATGAGATGGCTGGAGTTGGAAGAAGTTTTGATTGCGTTGGTCGTCATCGTGCCTCGAAAGGTGGCATTAGTGCAATGTAATCAGCAGGGCAAGGCCGATGGCGAAGACCGCTAGCGGAATCAGAAAGTGACTGTCCGTGAAGATGGCCCTTGTGGTTTGAAGAAGTGGCATGCGTACTGGTCCGAATTGAGAGATGCGGTCGGCCTGTGATTGCGAGCCCAGGATTACTCCGGGCCCAGCGGCTGGCGCAACCATATCGGCGCGGAGGATGGCCTGTCAACGCGAGGGCGATTGCGGCAATGAGAGGTCGGCCTAAGGCTTATCGCGCGGCTTCCACGTAGTGCCATCTTCGCTGAACCACAGAGCGCCCCGATCGGTCGTGAGTTCGAAAAACTGCTTGGGAACGTTGGCATCCGGCACCGGCGCATTGCTGGCGCCGGAGGAAGTGATTTTATCGCTGGCAACCGGCGTTTTGCCGCTGACAAGCTGAGGCATGAAGATTCGCAGACTTGTGGCGCGCCCCGTCCACTGCTGCGTGACCGGAAGCCAGAGAACACCGGCATTCTGGCTCAGATAAAGAGATCCTTTGGGATCTATGGCAACCACACGCTGGCGCGCTGCCACAGCTATGGTCGGATGCGAGCCGGTCGGCAAAAGCGTTTGCATCGCCTTGCCTGCGAGGAGTTCGTCATTGACGCTCGCGGCGCGTGAGTAGAAAGTCGCAGATGCCGTTGTTTGCGGGGCTCCGACGGCATGATTGGTGCCGTATGTCGCGATGCCGCCTCTGGCTCTGCCAAAGCCCTGACCGCCCATGCCAGCAGTGCGAGAAGGTGCGGGTTTAGCCGCAGCAGGAGTGGGCTTGCTGGCGACGTTGGCGTCCATCGTTTCTATCTGCGCAACAGAAATGGTTTGTTGGAGCTGGGGCTGTGGCGCAGGTTGAAGCGAGGACGGTAGTTGGGAAACCTCGACGGTTTCTGTGTCTGAGCCGACGGTCGTAGACGGGATCGGCTGCGGCGCTGGCGGTGAGACGGATTTGTAAGCGTTGCCTGCGACCTCGCCAAGGCTTTCTTGCCGGGAGAGCATAGGCACTTGCGGTGGAAGCACGACAGTGCGCTGCTCGGCCCCCGAACGAGAAACAGCCGATACCGATGGGCGCACCGTGGCTGCCGATTTTGAGTGTTCAGGCATAACGGCTTTCATTTCAGACTGAACAGTATTCGGAGCCGGGCTCGGAACCGGATTGAGTACCGGATTGTTTTTCGCTTCCTGCTGCGGCGCAAGCACGACCTTGTGCTTAGGCAGGGAAATGATCGTAAAAGCCGCAAGAGCGGTACAGGCTCCAGCAAGGATCACCAGTCGCCGACTGCCGAGCCCGAAGCCGGTAAACCATCGCCGCCGCTTACTCTTAGCCGGCTCGACCATCTGAGGCACCGGTTCATTGATCGCATCTTCCTCAACAGCGGATTGAGCGAGATAGGTGATCTGCCGGCAACGGCTGCAGGTAGCCAGATGCGCGAGAACCGATTCGCGCTCCTGCGCAGGCAACGCATTCTCGACAAAGGCGTTGAGGCTATCGAGATCCGGATGCGCGAATTGGGAGGTCGGAGTCATTGGCCTTCCTCCTGAGGGAACGCTTGCGATGACGAAGTTTGCAGCAGCTGGCGTAAATTGAGTTCGATGTCGCGCGGATCTGCTCCGAGCGCTTCATCAGCGGCCCGTTTGCTAAGTCCCTGAGATTGCAGGTGACGCAGCAGCTCTTTGTGAAGACGCTCAGTGGTGCGATGCAATCGACGGCTGATGGTCGCCTCATGCACATGAAGAATCCGCGAGATTTCCAGCAGAGTTCGTTGGTCGAGATAATACGAGGCCAACAGAAACCGGTCCTCCGCATCGCATCCTTCCAGTGCGGCCTGAATCGCGTTCGAAAGCCTGCTCATCGTTGACGAGTCCGGAACCGCCTCCGCTGCCTTAGCTGGAGGATCGAAACGCGAGGTCTCGCCATCGCGTGACTCGCATTCGAGCGGCTGTTCCCGTCCCGTGCGCCGATAGTGATCCACGAACCGTTGGGCAAGAATCGTACGGAGCCAGCCAAGCAACGATCCACGACCCTGATACGACGCTAGCGGGCTCCGCCGCTCGCCGTCGCGAAGATTCAGTCCATAAAGCTCAGCATAGAGATTGTCGGCAAGATCGGCGGCCAGGGTCTCATTGCCGGTGATCGCCATAGCAGCGCGAAGAACAGGCTGACTATAGCGCTCAAGAAAGTAGTTCCACGCCTCCTCATGCCCCTGTGCGCACGCACGGGCAAGAACAATTTCATTGAGACGCAGGCTGCGAAGCCATACAACGCGCTGTGCCGGATCAAGCGCAACACCTGAGCTGCGTGCCTGCTCTTCGCAGAGTGCAGTAAGCATTGCTTCAAAAACGCCGCGAGGCAGTTTGTAAGCTGAACCTCCGGAAAATTCAAAAAGCTCATGAACTGCGTCTTCCGTCAAAGCCCCGTGAGGCTCGTCAGGCAGGGAAGGAATAGAGTCTTCGCCTGCGCTGATCGAAACGGGTTGGGAAGGCGTAATGCCCACGAGCTCAAGATACGCGAAAATTTCGCCGCAAGGAATCCAAAGCACAACGATCTACCTGCAGAAAGGGCGAAGAAAAGCACCAGGCGCCAGGATGCGGCATTCGCGAACGGGACAAAAACCATGCGATGGACGTGGGTAGGTGCCGTGTGCGCCCTGGCGGGGATAAGTGTGTTTTCGTTCACAGACCGAGGCGTAGTGCAAGCCGCGCCCGCAAGCGGCGAATATCGCGTACTGGCGCCGATCGAAAGCGGCGATCTGTTGTTGTTTCCAGTGGTGCGGGAAAACGCGAAGTCGCGGAGCGAAACACCGTTTCTGACACTGGATGAAGGCCTGAAGAGCGGTGAAGTGGAAGTGACCGAAGCAGGAAAAGCGCAGGGTCTCGTTCGTTCGCGCGACGGCCATGGAGGCATGGTCCAGCCAGAGCCCTATCGCGGCGATCAGGTGAACACGCTGGTCCTGGTAAATCATTCGAAGCGGCCTCTGCTGATGCTTGCCGGAGAAATCGTGACGGGCGGCAAGCAGGATCGCGTGATAGCAAAAGACCGGATTGTGCCTGCGAATGCGGAGCCAATTGATCTCTCGGTGTTCTGCATTGAGCCTGGGCGATGGACAGAAAGCTCGGCGAAGTTCGGTACGGCGGCGAAGGGCACAGTAGGCAGCTTCATGGTGCAACCGCAAGTGCGTCAGCGGGCCATGGTTGAGAAAGATCAGCAGCAGGTCTGGAGCGCAGTGGGAGGAGCAATCTCGACGATGAACCGCGCCGCTACCCCTTCCCCAGGCATAAGTTCCTCAAGCACACATGGATATTCGCGGTCAACGGTTACAACCAGTTACGCGAAGACGATGCAGAGTGAAGCGGTGAACGACAAAGTAGACGCAGCAGCGGCTCCATTGATGAAGTCACGTGACGAGATACTGGCGCAGCTACGCAAGGAAGATGCAGTGGGTGTAGTAGTCGCCGTCCACGGTGAAATTATCTGGGCTGATGTCTTCGCGGATTCTGATCTGCTCGCGCGGTACTGGACAAAGCTGGTGCGCTCCTACGCAGCAGAGAGTTTGGATAACGGAGCGCCGCATGGGAAGACCACCATCGAGGATGCGCAGCGATTCTTGAATTCGCCCGTGGGCGGAAACGAAACAAGCGAAGGCGAGGTCGGAATATATCGCTACAAAGAGATCAAGTGGGGTGAAACCGACACATTCGTGTTGGAGTCACTGCTGCCCGGAACCGGCTATCCGGTACACATCAGCAAGCTCAAGGTAGAGCGAACAGAAACGGTACACCTACCGCATCGACCGGTAGTGTATTAGTTTGCGCTCGCGCCTGGCGGGGCGCGAGCCAGCCGAATGGGCACGGGCACTCAAGCCTGTGCCCATTCGCTTTTTATCAAGTCCTAAAAACTTAGTTGACAGGCCTGCGGGGTTCGGCATAACCTCCTAATTCATTAGGAGAATTGAGTGGCGAAGCGCGAAAAAAACACGCTGACAAAACTGGAACTGCAGATCATGCAGGTGATCTGGAAACAGGGTGCAAGCAATGTAAGCCAGGTGCAGCAGGCGTTGGAGCAGGAGCTGGCTTATACGACGGTGCAGACGATGCTCAATATTCTGTGGCGCAAGGGTACGCTTAAGCGCAAGTTGCAAGGGCGTGCCTATGAGTACAGCGCCGCTGTGACAGAGGCCAGGGCTCTTGGACATGCCGTGCGTGATCTCATCGATCGCATGTTTGGCGGTTCGAGCGAAGAGCTGGTAATGAGCCTCATCAAGACCCGGCAGATCGACGCCAGGAAGATTGCGGAACTGAGCAAAAAGCTCGAAGAGGAAGAAGGCAAAGCATGAGAATCGCAGAGATGTGGGTACTCGCATATCTTGTGAACTCGCTTTGGCAGGTGCCGCTGGTTTTCTGCGCGGCATGGCTTGCCGCCCGTTCGGCACGGCACGCCGGTCCGCAAATGGAACATCGCATCTGGGTAGCAGCGATCTTTCTGGAAGCCGTTTTGCCGATGTGCGCGTTTCGTGCGGACAACCTCTGGCAACCCGCATGGAGTTTGCTTTTGTGGCTGCGTGGAGGAAATAGTACGGACGGTGTTGTGCGTGTTGTGCTCGGCCCCCCGCACCCTGCGGGTGCAGCGCTGGCGTGGCTTTCGCCAACCGTATTGTTGGCAATCGCTGCGGCATATTTGGCAGGCGTGGTCTATTTTGCAGCTCAGCTTGGCTGGAATGCATGGAAAACGAGAGTGATCTGCAAGCGAGCCACGGCTTTCGACCAGAGCGAAGCCTGGAACACCGCGATGACAGGGTTGGATCATTCGCTTCGCACGAAGACGGAGTCCTTACGCGTCGTTGTGTCATCGCAGGTCGCTGGACCAGCCATGCTTGGAGTGTGGCGGCCAACGCTGTTGATGCCGAGTGGCTTTGTACAACGGCTGAGCCAGGGGGAACTGCAAGCCTTGCTCGGGCATGAGCTTGCTCACATGCAGCGCCGCGACTTCGCGAAAAATCTGCTCTACGAGGTCACGTCTCTGCTGGTGGCCTACCATCCGCTGTTGTGGCTCACACGCGCAAGGCTGGCGGAAACACGAGAGCAGATATGTGACGCGATAGCAGCGGACGTTTCGGGTGGGCGAGGGAACTACGCGCGCCTGTTGTTGCGGCTTGTGACGACTCTATCCGAACTTCCCAATCGATCCCAACCCGCCTTTATCAACGCTCTAGGAATTTTCGATTCCAACAATTTTGAAAGGAGAGTTATGCAATTGAGAGAGAAACAGTTCCCAGTCACCAGTGCGCGACGCGCAATCGTCGCCGTAGTGTGCGTGCTGGCTGCTATTGCTACATGCGCTTCAGCTTTAGCTTGGCGTGTAGATGTCAATGCGCCTTCGCAGAAGGCCGTCAAACGGGTTGCCGTAGCGGAAAAGTATATGACGTTGACGCATCAGGTCAATCCGGTTTATCCCGAAGAGGCTAAGAAGGACAAGTTGAGTGGCTCTGTCGTGCTCGCGGTTCATGTCAGCAAGGATGGCGTAGTGGAAAACCTTCGCGTTGTGAAAGGCCCAAAGGTATTTCAAACGAGCGCGCTCGACGCTGTGAGGCAATGGCGCTATCGGCCCTATCTTCTCAATGGAGATCCCATCGAGGTCGATACACAGGTGACGGTTGTGTTTGAGTCCAAGTAGCAAAACAATGAGCCGGGCAGAAGTTGTGCCCGGCTCGTTGTCCAATTTGCGCTGAACTAAATAGATTAGTGCGGCGCTGGTCCTCGCACCACCTGCACAAAATCTCCAGTGCGAATCTGGCGTTCAAAGGCCGCCTTGATCTCATCGGCAGTTAGCGCATAATAGCGCTTCGCCGCGCGAATAGGTTCATCTAGCGGCAGGCCCATCTGAGCGCGGTGCAGCAACCCTCCGGCAACCGCATCTTCACTCGATTCGCTCAAAGGAATCTGCCGCAGCAGAAGCGCCTTCGCCTGGTGCAGCTCTGCCTCCGAAACATCCTGCGTGCGCATCTGGTCCAGATCACGCTGAATCAGCACACGCGCCTTCTCCACATTCTCCGGATTGCACCCATAGAAGACCGAGTAAGTGGCGCGGGTCTTCGAACCATCAAGACTTACATCCACTGTGTAGACATAGCCCGCAACCTGGCGCAGATCGTGATAGAGGCGCGTCGCGTAAAATCCGCCACCAAGCACATGATTTCCCAACTGCAGCGGATAGTAGTCCGGATCGAAGCGATTGAGTTTCAGCTCCTCCGCAAGCGTCACCGAGTCCTGCACCGCCTCCTGGTCTGGAACATTGGTCGACGAAGCCTTGTTGACCGGAACTGCCGGAAGAGTCGTGTTGGGCTTAGAGCCGGTAGCCTTCCAGTCGCCAAACCACTTCGTAATCACCTGCTGTGCTTCATCGGCAGAGACATCGCCAATGACCACAATGGTAGTAAGATCAGGACGAATCGCCGCGCTGTAATACTTCTTCACATCATCGAGCGTGATGGTGCCCAGCGTCGCAGGAGTAGCCTCCCGCAAAGAAGGATCGCCGGTCGGAAGCAGTCCGAGATCAAGCGCGCGCGAGGTGCGATAGCCGGGGCTCTGCAAGTTGCCGGCAACAAAGTCTTGCGTCTGCTTCTTCACCACCGCAAAAGCCTCGGCTGGCAATGCCGGATGCAGTTCGTTATCCGCAAGCAACTGCACGCCGCGCGAGAAGTTCTCTTTGAGTACGCTCAGCGAGAAGCCGAAGCCAGCGCTTTCGCTTGCAGCGATATCATCCAGCGCCTTCTGGTACGCAAGCCGGTCCAGCGTCGTTGTGCCATAGGAAAAGAGCCCATCCAGCACATCGGAAACACCCTCCTGCCCGGTCGGAGTTTCCAGGTCCGCATTGTGATCAACCGATCCCTCCACAGAGACTGTCGGGCTCGTATGATCGGTCTTGACGATGAGCCGAATACCATTCGGGAGCGTCGTGTCGCTCACCTGAATGTAGTTGGACGGAACCTTAAGCTCCGCAAGTCCGCTTGCAGCCCACGCAGGCAACACAACCGGTTTCGTCGGCGGATTCGTCATCTTCTCTCCGCCGCCAAATCCCTTCTCCGCCACCGGCTCGCCGTTGGGCCGCGGCTTCAGCACGGCAGAGATAGAATTCTGATCCGACAGATATTGCTTAGCTACACGATTCACATCCGCCAGCGTGACCTTCTTGATCGCCTCGATATCTTCATCCGGCGATGTACGCCCCTCAGCCGCAAGCGACTCGGACCATACACTCGCGAGTCCAGGAATCGAGTTGCGCTGAAACTCTGCGGAAGCAATCTCACTGCGCTTGGCAGCATCCACCAGATCCTGCGGAACGCCATTTGCGGCATAGTTAGCAATGATCTTGCGCAGTTCGTCCTGGGCGGCTGTAACGTCAGCGTTGGCGGGCTGAGCAACAAGCCCGAAGCCAACACTGGCCTTGGGATACGTCTCGGCAATGCCAAACTCAGCAGCCAGCGCCTTGCCTGCCGGCACCATACCGTAGATATCGGCGCGTTGGCTCGCGAGTACATCGGAGAGAATCTGTGCAGCCGCATAGTCCGGTGAATCGGTGCCCGGAAGCCGGTACGCAATAAAGCCGAGGACATACGGCAGATTGCTGTCGAGCGTGAAGCTCTCGTTCTTTACTGGCGTGAGATTTATGTCAGGGTGCTTAGGCAAAACATGGCTCGGAATACTGCCGAAATGCTCTTTGATCTTTGCCATTGTCGCCGCTGAATCAACATCACCAACGACAATCAGGATGGCATTCGCCGGCGTGTACCACTGCTTGTAAAAGTCCTGCAGCATCTTGCCGGTCGTAGCGTCGAAAGACTCCTTTGTGCCCAGCGGATCATGCGCATACGGCGTGCCGGCAAACATATCGGTGTTGAGCCGGTTGATGAATTTGTACGTAGGGTTCGAAAGATCGCGAGCTACTTCCTGCTCAATCGCGCCACGTTCCTGTGCCCACTCGGCGTCTGTGTCATCAGCTCCGCGAAGGCATGCAGCCTGCGCCTGCAGCGCAATGTCCACATCGCCGGCAGGAACAGTGGCGTAGTACTGCGTAATATTCTGCTCGGTATCCGCGTTGTCGTCGCCGCCAAGCTGCGCATAAATAGCTGCGGTCTGGTCGGCGCTCATGCCGGTACATCCGCGAAAAGCCATGTGCTCTTCGGCGTGAGCCATGCCCGGAAACCCCGCTGGCGTCTCATTGCCGCCCACGAGGAAGTTCATCTCAACCGTGACCACCGGCGCGAGTGTATTGCGGATGATGACCACTCGCAGGCCATTGTCGAGAGTGGCGCGGGTTACGTCAGACTCGGCAGCCAGAGAAGAGGATGGCAGAACAGAGGCCGCAACGGCGGCAACCAGTAAAGCGCAAAGCGATTTCTGAATCAATGCGATTCTCCATGGTCGTGCCTGGCGCTGACAGGGTGATCGCTGCAAGGTTCGTAAGAACCCATAAGCCACAGCGGACACACGGCTTCACCGCATCTGGCAGACAATTTCTACGGTCTCAGTGTTGCATGCCGCAGGCAGGCTTGACCAATCGGGGCAGCTGTCGAGTACCTGCCTGGCTTATCGGGAACTCGTAGAAATGGATAGGAAGAAAACCAACCATTATTGGGGGTTTTTGATAGCTCCATCGGGTCTGGCGGGATGTCCTCATGACGGTAACAATGGTCTTGAATTGATCGCTTCCTTCTCCACTCGATCAGGGAATGACCCAAAATGTCATTACAAATTCCGGGTCCGCATGCGCCGGAGAATGAAATCGCCTGTGAAGATGGCGATTCGATACGAATAGCAGTAATCAAATTTCAAAGACGATCTCGCAACTCTAAAGTCAATTGCCTGTGCAGCGCAGCGGCGGTTCTCCAGGACCAACTCCTTGCCGATGCGATGCCGTTCAGCTCAGAGACGAGACTCACATTGCTCTTCCTGTACGCCTTCCCACGCAGTTCTCAGGAGAATCTCAATGGCCTCGCTTGCAACGGACTACTCTTCCCTTTCTCTGAATTCAAATCTCGCGATACAGCCTTCCCCCATGCAGCATCCAAATCTCTCGCGTGACCTTGCGCTGGTCACAGCTGCCCAATCAGGCTCGTCTGCGGCCTTTACGGAATTGCGTGAGATATACTCCGCGCGCATATACAGAACGATCTTGGCGATCACCAAGATTCATGAAGACGCCGAAGATGCGCTGCAAGATACTTTTCTACGTGCTTATCTGGCGCTGAATAACTTTGAGGGGCGAGCTAATTTTTATTCCTGGCTCACGCGAATCGCCATCAATTCAGCGCTGATGCTTTTACGAAAACGCCGCGGCAGGCCCGAAATATCATTCGCCACGAGTGCGGATAGTCAGGATGCGCTGCAAGTCTTCGAATTTCCCGATGCCGCCCCCACGCCAGAGCAACTCTGTGACCAGCGGCAAAGGCATTTGCGCCTGATGCGGGCCATCCGCAAACTGGAGCCGCGTCTGCGCGCAGTGATTGAGATTCAGATGCGACATGACTGCTCCGTACGCGATATCGCGGAAATGTTGGAGATCTCTGAGGCCGCAGTAAAGTCGCGGCTTTATCGCGCCCGGGCCAGACTGACCGCTGCGCGTGTATTTAGCGGAATCTCGTTTAGCTCCACTTCGAAAATTCCTGCTTAATTGCGAACTTGCAGTCCAGGTCTCTTTCGAGGCAGCTCTAAGCTCTGCGAATCGACCTTAGCGCTTCAGATTGGGTTCGGTGCGAATCTTCAATTGATACGCAAGGTTCTTGAGCAGCGTGTTCATCAGGCCCATGCCCCGGCGAAAATCCCGGCTGAGAAAACTGCCGAAGAGGCCAAACAGGGAAGGCGGCTCATAGGCTACAGCCTTCGCATTGCCAAAGGTCTGGCTGACAGCGACAGCAGTGCCCTGCAGCACCTCGGGATCGATGGAGCTGAGCATCTGGAAGAGCAAAATGCCATTCCGCATCGCGCGAATGGCCTGCGGCGAATTGGCCTCGGCGGCTGCCGTATCGATGATCTTGTCGCCCGCGGCGAGCGCCCCACGTAGCGTCGATAGCACGCCTCGTTCGTGCAGTCCCTGCAACAATTCACAGGCGTCGAGCAAAGCCGCGGCGTGATCTGCGGGCGCTTGTTCCAGACGATCGAGCAGCTCCTGTTTAGGATCGCGCGTGGGCTTGGTGAGCGTGATGGGCTGAGCCATGATGAAATCTCCTCGGGTGCCTATTTCGATTGCGTCTGGATCTGTACAAGCTGCGATTCGCCGGGCATGCGATAGTCGGCGCGCTTCCATTTACGCTCTACTTCCACGCCATTCTGTGGCGTGGGATGGCCGAAGCGGGGATTGGTTGGGGGTAACGGATTTTTGACAGAGCGATCTCCGCGAGACGTCAATACCTGCATGTGAACCGATGTCTCTTTATACGCAGGCGTATGCGTTACAGAATCCGTATGGCTGCTGGTCAGCTTGTTGACGGCTTCGTCCAGGTTTTGCAGGGAGTTCATCGGCATGTAGAGCTGATTGCCATAGACGCGATCCGTAACAACGGCCTGTACTTTGACCTGTCCATAACGCGATGTCAGTTGCACCCATGACCCAGATTCAATGCCGCGTGCCTGCGCAAGGGAAGGCGACACTTCGACAAAAGCACAGGGCGTCTTCTCGCGAATACCCTCGGTGCGATACGTCATGTTGCCTTCGTGGAAGTGCTCCAGCAACCGTCCGTTGTTGAGGTGCAGATCATATTCGGCATCAGGCTGATCGGTAGGCTCGTTCCATTGCAGCGGATACAGCCGCGCCTTTCCGTCAGGGAAGTTGAACTGCTTCGTGAACAACAGCGGCTGATCGCTCCCGTCTTCGGCTACTGGCCACTGCAGCGTCTTGTAACCTTCAAGGCGTTCGTATGTAACCCCAGCCATCAACGGAGTGAGCGCCGCAATCTCGTCGTAGATTTCCTTCGGGCTCGGATAGCTCCACTTCGCGCCGAGACGGTTGGCAATGTCCGTGATGATGCACCAATCCGGGCGGCTCTCACCCAGCGGTTCAAAGACCTTGTAAAGCCGCTGAATCCGCCTCTCCGTGCTGGTAAAGGTGCCCTCTTTCTCCAGGCTCGGACTCGCCGGCAGAATCACATCCGCAAACCTACAAGTCTCCGAGAAGAAAACCTCCTGCATCACAAAAAAATCGAGCTTAGCCAGCGCATCGGCAACAACATTTGCATTCGAATCCACCAGGCTCATCTCTTCGCCAAATAGATACATGCACTTCAGTGTGCCTTCATGGATGGCGCCGATCATCTGGTGATTATCCAGCCCCGGTTTCGGCGGCAGCGTCACACCCCATGCCCTCTCAAACTTCCCGCGCACCTCTGCATCTTCCACTTTTTGATAGCCGGTGTAGAAATTCGGCATTGCGCCATGGTCGCTCGCTCCCTGCACATTGTTATGCCCGCGCAGAGGATACGAGCCCGCACCGGGCCGCATGTAGTTGCCCGTCACCAGCAGCATATTCGAGATAGCAGTCGAAGTATCCGAACCCATCGAGTGCTGCGTCACTCCCATCGCCCACAACACACAGACACCATCAGCCTCAACGATCATGCGCGCCAGTTGCGTCAGTGTCTCAACAGAGATGCCGCAGCGCTCGCTCGCCATCTCCATCGTGAAAGGCTCCAGGCTCTTCCAGTATGTGTCAGTACCGTTGACCCATTGCTTTAGAAACTCGGTATGAGCTAGCCCGTTATCGAGGATGTAGCGCGTGATCGCCGAGAGCCATAAAAGATCTGTCCCCGGATTAGGACGAATAAACAGATCCGCGCGATGCGCCATCTCATGCTCGCGCAGATCCACCACCACCAGTTTCTGCCCGCGCAGCTTGTGCGACTGCTTCACACGCGTCGCCAACACCGGATGGCTCTCCGCCGTGTTACTGCCAACGATCAGCACCAGCCCCGCTGCTTCAATATCTGTGATTGATCCCGAATCACCGCCGTAGCCCACCGTGCGCCACAGCCCCGTCGTAGCAGGAGCCTGGCAGTAGCGCGAGCAGTTATCCATATTGTTGGTGCCAATCACCGCCCTCGCCAGCTTCTGCATCAGATAGCTCTCTTCGTTCGTGCACTTCGACGAAGAAATAAACGCCAGCGCATCCGGACCATGCTCCCGCTTGATCTCCGAGAACTTCGTCGCAATTAGATTCAGCGCTTCATCCCAAGTAGCCTCGCGGAAGCGATCGCCCTCAGCGTGACGCTCGCGAATCAGCGGCTTCGTCAGCCTGTCTGGGCTGTTCACATACTCCCATCCAAACTTGCCCTTCACACACGTAGAGATACCGTTAGCCGCCCCATGTAACGGCTCAATCTTGAGAATGTGGCGATCATTCGGATCAGCGCCATTCTCCAGCGTCCATACGTCATAGCTGCAGCCAACGCCGCAATAGGTACATACCGTCTTCGTCTGTTTCACGCGATTGTGCCGCATCGCCGACTCAATCTCCGACACCTGCAGAATCGCGCCGTAGCCCATCTCCGGCTCAATACCCTTCACCACATCGATCATCTGTTCCAGCGCACTTGCCGGCAGATTGGTAAAGTAGCCAGCCTTGCCGAGCATGTTTTTCTCCATCAGCGCGTTGCACGGGCAAACCGTCACGCAATGCCCGCACGAAACACAGCTCGACTCGTTGATCGGTTTGCCTCCATCCCACAGCACGCGCGGATGATCGAGCTCCCATCCGATCGAAAGCGTTTCATTCACCTGCACATTCTGGCAGGCCTGCACACAACGCCCGCACAGAATGCACTGATCCGGATCGTACCGGTAGAAGGGGTTCGACATATCCTTCTCATACGGTTTCGGCTTATAGGGAATCGACTGATGCTCCACCTTGAGCATCGCCGTCGTCTGGTGCACCGTGCAGTTGCCATTGTTGTTATCGCAAACCGTGCAATACAGCATGTGATTCCCCAGGATGCGGTCAAAGGCCTCATGCTGCGCGGCCACCGCGCGCGAAGACTCTGTCGTAACCTTCATTCCCGTCATAGCCTTCGTCCCGCACGCCCGCACCAGCTTGCCGTCAATCTCAACCATGCACGTATCGCAGGTCTGGATAGAGTCAAGCTGCGGATGATAGCAGACATGCGGAAGCTCTGTTTCCGAGCGATTAATTACCGCAATCAGCAATTCGCCAGGCGTAATGGCGACGGATTTTCCGTTGATGGATATCGACGCTGAACCAGCGAGACTGGAAGGCATGCAGAAAATCCTCCGGGGGATGAGTATTGGCGTTCTCGCTCAATGTGTCAATTGCCGCAAGACTTCGACGATAAAGAATGGACCTGCCGGGAACAGCCCACCAAAGTAAGACGCAGCCAGCAGAGTTGGAGATGCGCGAAAGAAAACGTCAGCACCCGGAAATAACGGTAGCAACAACCGCTGTTAAAGTCTGTTAAAGGCCGAGCCGCTGCTCGCCAGCGTAGATAACAAACCGCCGCTCGCGCAAAAATCCCACCAGCGTCAGCCCAAGCTCCCGCGCCAACTGCACAGCAAGGTTCGACGGCGCAGAGACCGACGCCAGCACCGGCAATCCCACTGCCAGGCACTTCTGCACAATCTCAAAGCCTCCACGTCCACTCACCAGCATCATGTGCTGCGACAGCGGCAACAGGCCACGCATCAACGCCCATCCGGCAATCTTATCGACTGCATTGTGACGGCCAATGTCCTCACGCAGCACCAGCAACTCTCCGGCTGCGTTAAACAATGCCGCCGCGTGCAGCCCTCCGGTGCGGCGAAACACCGCTTGCTTCTCCCGCAGTCGATCCGGCAACTCGCACAGCAGGCCGGGACTGATGCGAAAATCCTGATTCGGCGCCCGCAATCCGCGTCGACGAATCGCCTCAATCGACGCCTTACCGCAGATCCCGCAGCTCGAAGCAGCAAAGAAATTCCGCTGTAACTGTCGAGGCTCAAAGCTGCTGTCACCCAGCTCGATTTCAACCACATTCCTCTTGCCCGACGCCGACGAAACCCGCAACGCAACGCCGGCAATCTGCGCCGCATCCTCAACGATGCCCTCCGTCCACAAAAAACCCGCAGCCAGCTCCTCATCATTGCCGGGCGTGCGCATCGTTACACTGATCGGCGTAAAATCACCACCGCCATCTCCAACTCGAATATCGAGCGGCTCCTCGGCCGACAACTCATCCTGTTGCCGATGCACGGCGCCATCGTTCCACTCCATCACCTGCGTCAGTTGCAGGCTTCGTTCGGGAACCGCGCCTTCCGCTTTGTCTTCGATTGATTTACCCATGAAAATACCGGAATTTCGGTCCTTTCCTCTTCCTTATAGGAACAAAAAACGCATTTTGCGCCAGACATCGGCTCAAGATGCTACAAAATCTCCATGACCAAGCGCAGAGCTTCCACTTCGCCGAAGAGCCAGACTATCAGTCTGCGCACTCTGGGCGAGTATCTGAACCTTTCCCCGGCGACCATTTCGCTGGTACTCAATAATGCGGCGGGTGTGCGATCCATTCCCCAGGAGACGCGTGAACGCGTCCGCGAAGCCGCCCGGCTCTTCAACTACCGCCCCAGCTTTTTCGCCCGTTCCTTGCGCAAAGGGCAGACATTCTCCGTCGGAGTTCTCGTACCCGATCTGTGCGACGGCTACGCCACGCAGGTACTCGAAGGCATGGAAGATGTGCTGATCGAAGAAGGCTACTTCTACTTCATTGCCAGCCATCGCCGCCGTCAGGATCTTTTGGAAGAGTACCCGAACCTGCTTCTATCCCGGTCCGTCGAGGGATTCATCGCCATCGACACCATGTTGCAGCATGAGCTGCCTGTTCCAGTTGTAGCTGTCGCCGGACATCGCACCATCCGCGGCGTCACCAACGTTGTGCTCGACCAGAAGCGTGCCGCCGAGCTCATCTTGAAACATCTGCACAAGCTCGGTCACCGCCGCATAGCCTTCATGCGCGGCGGCAGTTATAGCTCCGATGCGGATGACCGATGGGAATGTCTCATGCAGACGGCGCAGGAGTTGCAGTTGCCTCTTCGTCCAGAGTGGCAGGTGCGTCCTGAGCTGAAAGTAATTAGGCCCGAACTAGGTTATATGCCGACGATTGAGCTGCTGAGCCGCAAAGCCAATCAGCGAACAGGCACGGATGCATCTGCCGAAAATCACTTCACCGCCCTTGTCTGCTACAACGACATAGCGGCCATCGGCGCTATTCGCGCGATTCGCGAACGAGGCCTGCGCGTCCCGGAAGATATCTCCGTCGTGGGCTTCGACGATATTCAGGCCGCTGCTTTTCAAAACCCCAGCCTCACGACCATCCGCCAGCCGCTCCGCAGTATGGGCGAAACAGCCGCGCGCATCGTGCTCAAGCGCATCCGCGCACACGCTGAGAATCAAGCAGACGAGCCTGAAGAGGAAACCGTTCCCGTGCTGCCCGAGCTCGTCATTCGCGAGTCAACCGCGCCGCCAGGAGTCGCAGCCAAATAACCTGGGAACTAAATCCGAGCAAGGAAAATAAAAAGGCGGCGGAGCATTCGCTCCGCCGCCTTTCTTTGCTCATGCGTTCACATCAGCGCTTGGCTTGAATGGTCTTGTCTGCCTTCTTCGCCGCGCGCTTCGCAGCGAGCGCCTGCAGCTCCTTGCCCATCGACGAGTTGTTGATGCCATACTGCAGTCCCAGGTTGAGCAGGTTGCCCGTAGCCCAGTAGAGTGCCAGTCCTGACGAGAAGTTCCACATCGAGAAGCCGAAGATTGCCGGCATCATAAACGCCATCATGCGCCGCTGCTGCGGATCCATGCCCGGCGAAGGCGTCATGATCTGCACCAGGAACATACTGGCGATAATGACAATCGGCAGTATATGCAGCGGATCGGCAACAGCCAGATTCGGCAGCCAGCCCCACGAAGCCTGACGCAGTTCGATCACATTCAGCAGCACGCGGTAATAGCCGTAGAAGAGAGGAATCTGCACCAGCATCGGCAGGCAGTTGCCGTACATGTTGATGCCCTCTTCCTTGTACAGCTTCATCTGCTCCGACTGCATCTCCGCGCGCTTCGGATCGGTCGCCTTCAGATTCGCGTACTTGCGCTTGATGGCATCCATCTTCGGCTGAATGCGCTGCATCTTGAGCGACGACTTCATCATCATGACGCGAGTCGGCAGCATCAGCAGGTTAAAGACCAGGGTGACGATGATGATCGCCCAGCCCCAGTTACCCACAAAACCTTTCACAAAGCGCAGCAGAAGGAAGAGCGGCTCGGCGATGATCTTCAGGTACCCAAACTGGATCAGCGGCTTGAGATCTTCACCGGTAGTAGTGCCGTTGGCCGCCATCGTGTGTGTGTCCGCCAGCGTGTCAAACTGCAGCGGTCCGGCGAAGAGGCGGGTATTGATAACACCACTGGTATCGCCCACGGCAACGCCGAGAACTGGTGAAGGAAATTTGTCGCCGTTAGGATTCGTGGCGTCCTTGGGAGCCTGCACCTGGTTGTGCAGCGTCACAACCGTCGTTTGCGTCGGAGCATTGGGCATGAAGGCAGCGGCAAAGTAGAGATCGATGGCCGCTGCATAGTCGTAGCTGCCGTCATAAGTTGCTCCGCCACTTACACCCTTGGAAAACCAGCTATGGTTGGCGCCTGTGGAGTCACGCTTGCCGTCGATTGACCACGCGAATTTGCTGGAGGCATATTGCGTAGCTTCTTCCTGGTCGCCCATACCCGCAGGCCACGAAATCAGCGCGCGCACCGACGCCCCATCACGCTTGACATCCACCTTGATGCCGATCACATAGCTCTGGTTAAAGGTGAATGTTTTGGTAACCGTAAGAGGCCCTTTGGCGTACTTGAAGACAATGCCCGATGGAGCACTGATGGTGCCCGTAGCCGATGCCTGATAGAGCGCGGAGTTAAGCTCCGTCGTCAGCGGTTGCTCATAGGTATAGAGCGAAAGCGGGTAGCCGAAGCTGGCAGCCGCCAGATGATTCACCAGATCCAGCGGGCGTCCCTTTGAATCCTTGTAGCGCTTGAGAATCCAGCTCTTGACCTGCGCTCCGCGATTCGTAAAGGTGATGCGGTAAAGCTCGTTCTCGACAACTGTCTCCGTCTCGGTCGTGGCGACGACTGCTGCTTTGGAAGAGGCAGCCGCAGTTTTTGCCGCCGCCGTACTGGTCGATGACGTACTGGCTGTACTGGTGGATGGTGAACTCGCGGCTGTTTGCGCAGGCTGCTGTTGTTGCGCCGTTTGTGTCTGTGGCTGCGGCTGGTTCTGTGTCGCCGGTGGTTTGAAGTATTGCACGGCGATGAGCGCAACTACGGCCAGCAACAGAAAAACAAGCGTGGAGCGCATATCGCCGCCAGGGCCGCTGCCGCCGCCGGGGCCCTGCGTGGATGCATTGGGATTACGTATTTCGGCCAAGGATATAGTCCTGAACTCTCGGGCATGCCTTATCGATGCCCGTCGTCTGAAAATTCGGATAGTAGAAAGAGGTCGCGTGCGATGAAACGTCAGCGCGCGTTAAGGGATTGGCTCACGCAGAGCGCATGCCGGTACCTGATCGGCAGCCGCGCGATGCTGACACTTGGTGTGTGGTACGTGGCCCGGTAGCGGCACAGGATCGAACCCGCCGCGCGCAAACGGATGGCAGCGCAGAATACGCCGCAGCGCCATCCATGAGCCGAGAATCGGCCCGTATAGCGCAATCGCTTCCGTAGCGTAATTCGAGCAGGTCGGCTCATAGCCGCATCCGCCCGCAGGAGTAATGGAGTGCAGAGCGGGCGAGAGCCAGAGACGATAAAACTCCAGAAATGCCAGCAACATGCGCTGCGAAGCACTCAGCGTCGCGGTCTCTATTGCCGGTTGCATTGCCGGTTCCATCATCGATTCGCTCATGCGTGGGCCTGCGTCTTCATTTGCCCTGTCGTCTGCGTGGCAAATTGTGTTGCCGCCTGACGGAAGATACGCAGAACCTCGGCATCAAGTTTCGCAAATTCCATCGTGAGCACGGAATGCTTCGGATGTAGTACCAGATCGACACCAACGGGTAATTCCGCAATATGCCGCCGAACTGCCTCGCGCATGCGCCGCTTAATGCGGTTGCGGTCATGCGCCTTGCCCAGCACCTTGCCCACCGTAAGCCCCACGCGCGGTCCAGCGGCTGAGGCACGGATTGCACCAGAAATCTGGATTGTATTCGCCGCCGCAAGCTCTGAAGATGCATCGGCTTGCCGCGCCATAAACCAGCTCATCGAGCTCGAAAACTGCTTGCGTGCGCTCTTGTATACACGCTGATAGTCGGCATGCTTGCGCAGCCGCAGATCACGCGCCTTTGCCTGCGCGCCGTCACTGCTCGCCGGTATTCGGGAGTGCGGAGATGTAGGAAGGGCATTCATCGTCAGCCATTGCAGGCATCGACTGGGTGCGCCTGATCGGGCTTTGTACGGAAGAGAACTGTGCCTTGGAAGGGCAGTAGGCGGGAAGAAACTGCTTCGCGCCAGTTCGTACAAGCCATGAAAACCGGCGCTCCACAAAAAAGGCCAACACCAAAGTAATGGAATCGGCCGGAAAGAGGTTAGTCGCGGAATCCGGCGCTGACCGAAACACGCTTGCGGCCCGCGGCGCGACGGCGGCTGAGCACGGCGGCTCCGCTCTTCGTCTTCATACGGGACCGGAAGCCGTGAACTTTCACGCGGCGGCGGCGGTTGGGCTGAAATGTGCGCTTAGGCATAAACGTGCGCTCCTGAGTCTATATGCGAAAATCTTCGCCTGAACGGCAAGATTCAAGTATATCCGAGATGCGGTTAGGAATCCAGTCTCATCCGGTTCGTGTCTATTCAAGATTGTTCTCAACTGCCCTTCACCCATTCGCCCGGCAGGTGTAGAATCCGAATTCGTACCCAATCGCTGCCTGCCACCCACAGGCCTCGAATCAAAGGTGAAATCCCACGTGCGCATCGCTGTGACAAAGGCTGTTGAATACTATTTACATGACAGCCGTCACCGCTCAACTCGCGGGTTTCACCATCAATGGTGCAAATCATTCCGTTGTGTGAATGAGACGTTGCAGACGCCTCAATTTGTGCTAGTATCGGACCCGTTCAACAAAGATTCCAGACACTCCGCTCAACTGAGTTTCTGTCTACGAAGTCGATGCGAACTACAGGCATTTCAGCCTGAATGTCTCACGGCAGACTAAGAATCCCCACACGGCGCGCTGACTGTTGATCGCGCCGGGGGCGAAGCATTGCTTTTAACTGCGTAGCAGGCTCATATCGAGCGCCCGGAGTCGTTGGTTAATAGAGAGCGCGTAAGGAATTCATGATGTCATTCGTCTCCACGCCAACTTCGACACTCAACCCCTGGATGCAAATCCTCGCGGCACTTGAAAAAAAGGTCAATCGCCAATCCTTCGACACATGGTTGAAGCCCACACGCTACAGCCACGTCGCTGGACGCATTCTCTACGTGCGCATTCCCACCGAGGAATTCCAGCACATCGGCGACAAGTACAGCGACCTTGTCGGCGAAGCCATCGACAACCTCAAGCTCGAGGTTGACGATGTTGTCTTCGTCACCCAGGAAGAAGATCCCTCACAGCCTCCCGCGCGCAAGGATGGCGGCTTTCCGCCTGTGCCTTCGCACGCCGCGAGTGCTCCGCAGCAGAGCAATCAGAATCATCGTTACAGCGATCATGTAAATCCAGGAGCACGGCGCAACGGTCATCCCGTCGAGCAGCAGGGCCGCTTCGACTGGTCGAGCGCCGCGCAGCTCAATCCCCGCTACACCTTTGACAACTTCGTCATCGGTAACGGCAACCAGTTCGCACGCGCGGCCTCTCTCGCAGTGGCCGAGCGTCCGTCGCGCGCCTACAATCCGCTCTTCCTCTACGGCGGCGTCGGCATGGGCAAGACGCATCTCATGCACGCCATCGGTCATGAGGTAAAGCGCCGCCAGCCCATCTACAACATCTGCTACGTTTCGGCCGAGAAGTTCACCAACGAGATGATCAACTCGCTGCGCAATGACCGCATGACCAGCTTCCGCGACCGCTTCCGCGGCGTTGATGTGCTGCTCATCGATGACATCCAGTTCATCGCGCAGAAAGAGCGCACGCAGGAAGAGTTCTTCCACACCTTCAACGCTCTGCACGAGAGCATGAAGCAGATCGTCATCGCCTCCGACCGTCCTCCCAAGGAGCTGGCAGAAATCGAAGACCGCCTGCGCTCGCGCTTCGAGTGGGGCCTCATCGCCGACATTCAGCCACCCGATCTTGAAACCAAGGTCGCCATCCTGCAGAAGAAGGCAGAGAGCGAACAGTCCGTTCTTCCCACGGACGTTGCGCTCTTCATCGCCTCCAACGTACGGACCAACGTGCGTGAGCTTGAGGGCGCCCTGGTGCGGCTCATCGCCTGGTGCAACATGAACAACATGGAGATCACGCTGCAGGCCACGCAGCAGTGCCTCAAACAGTTCATCGATACGCAGGTGCGCAAGATCACCATCGAGGCCATCCAGAAGGCCGTAGCTGAAAATTTCGCCATGCGTGTCAGCGAGCTCAAGCAGCGCAACAACTCGCGTGCCGTCGTCGTGCCGCGTCAGATCGCCATGTATCTGGCCAAGCACCTCACCGAAGCCAGTCTGCCCGAAATCGGACGCCAGTTCGGCGGCAAGCATCACACCACCGTCATGCACTCCATCGCCAAAATCGATGAGCAGCGCCGCGCCGACAAGGACCTCAACCGCACCGTCAACAAACTGCAGGAAATTCTCAACGGATAAGAGTCGAACGTGAACCCGAAACACAAAGGCCGTCTGAAGCATCCTTCAGATGGCCTTTAGCTTTTCTTTCTTTCTGTCATTCCCGCAGGGAATCCTCTTCACCTTCGCACGCAAGCGCGAAACAACAATTTCCGGCGACGAGCACGCTTGTCGGTAGTAAAACCTGAAGCTGCTACTAGCAACAGGCCACTATTTCGAGCACTCTTGCGCATGGTCTCCTACACGTTCAGGCCGATGAGCCGCATAAGCTCCACTCCATTGCTTTTTGTTACGACACCGTCCCGCAATCGAAAATCGAACTGCATCTTGCCATTCGAAATTGAATCCTGAAAATGCATGTTCTTGATCCAGCCATCACCATTCTCAATTGCGGTGAGCGAAAGATCGTGCGTAGTAAGGATGCCGATCGCACCAGATTGCATCAACTCTCGGATAATGCCCAGCGCGCCAATGAGGCGATCGCTAGAATTTGTTCCCTGTAGCAGTTCATCCAGCAGGAACAGCACCGGCAGACCGTCTTGCCGGGCGAGTTCACATATCTGCTGCAGCCTTTTGATCTCGGCATAGAAGCGAGATGTTCCCTGCGTGAGCGAATCGTTAACCAGCAGACTTGTTCCCACGCGAAGCGGCGTGAGCTGCAACTGCTTCGCTCTTACCGGCGCACCGCACATTGCCAGTACAGTGTTGGTGCCTACAGTGCGCATCAACGTGCTCTTCCCGGACATATTCGAGCCGCTGATCAACAACACCTTTGTATTCCAATCCATCTTCAGGCTGTTTCTGACACACACATGTGAAGGAATAAGCGGATGGCCGATCTCATGCGCCTCGAAGGATGCCGGACCGTCTACAAAGCTCGGAAATGGATCGTCTGGATGCTCATAACTATAGCCTGCGATGGACAGAAGCGCTTCAAACTCTCCCAGAACATCAAGCCACACGCCGACCGCACTCCCGTGATCTGCGCGCCAGCGCTGAACAGCCAATGCCAGTTGCAGGGAGCACATCAATGTCCGGTCCAATATTTTGCCCATGAGACTGTTCAGGCTGTCTTTGTATGACACCAGAGTCCCCAAACCGGCAATTGCATCCGAGGCGGCAATCCTGTGAGACAGCAGATCGCGTTTGATCTCGTTGAGGTACTCCATCTGAAAAGTCTGCTGTTCCAGTTCTCGCAGCAGTGCCGAAAACAGTTTCAGAGTTTCAAATGCTTTGTCGGTTCCTCTTAGGACTGCCGTTATTTGGTTCCTCAGCAAGCGGGCCAAGCACCATTCGGCAAACAGAATTCCAAGCAGAGGCAGGAACAGGCCATAGTTCAGCCAGAGGAATGCTCCGCAGATCGCGAGGATTGCGAGACCCGCAGCCACCCATCGAAGCCACGGGCGCATTGATCCTGAGGATGATCCTGCCCACTCTCTCAGGCCTTCAGGTTTCACGCCTGTTGAAACGTCCTCTCCTGAAACGGCCATTCGTTCCCGAAAATCGAGTTGGTCGCGCAGTTCGGTTACCGCGTGCTGGCGCCGATAGATCGTCTCCAATGGGGCAGGCTTCAGAAGCCATTCCAAAAGGCGCTGCTCGCCCATGCGGGTGCGGGCAACACACAAAAGCTCAAAAAGGCTTCCCTTGCCAACCATGTCCAAATCTCTTGCATACATGCTTGGCTCGATCAACTCCGCAGGCACGACTCTTTCTGTCGTTCGCGGCCAACGATCCTCAATGCGGGCTAAACCTTTGCGATAAACCTCAGCCGCACGAATCGCCGTGGACTTATGCCGCAGCACGCGTTCATGTATGACCGACGTGATAACGAACAGAACAGCGGGGATAACGATCAGCAGTGGGGAACTGTAGTGGTGGTAAAACGATGACCAGGCCATCACCAGGATCGTGAATACCAGGAGTAATTTGACATATCCGAGCGTGAGGTGTCTCGTTTCGAACCTTTCGGCCTCGCCCTCGTGAACGAGCTGTCGTCGCTTGTATTCTTCAGCAGGAGACGTGCGGGATGAAACCATCATCCCCTTCATTTTCTACTACTCAGGTGCCGCGATTCATACGCAGCACCAGCTAAGTACGCTCACGCAGACAGCCCGCATCCTCGCAAACGACCCACTGTTCTCACTTCGTATCGAACTCAATCAGCTCAAACGTATATCCACCCAGCGTGTACTTCACATTGTCTCCCGCAACAGGCAGAGTGCTGGCCACAGGCACAATATGCTTCGGATCATTGATCGTATTCGTATCTACCGGCGACATCGCATGTAAACGCTCCACCTTCGCCGTCGAGCCAACATGACCCACGCCCTTCAGGTCAATCTCAATTGCCTGCGGCGTCGGCGCACCGTTCACAATCTTCAGATACACCTTACCCGTCGCCTTATTCGTCGTCACCGAATAAGCAATCCTCGGCCCAGCACCGCTCAACGAAGACTCCGGCACCTCATTGCCAACATTGCCCGCAAAGAGCGACAGCACGTAGTAGCTAGGCGACCCATACACTGACAGCCCCGTATAGCCAATCAGGTCCGGATGCCACTGCATCCCACCCGGATGGACATTCACCAGCAGCGGCGCATAGCTCGACATGATCACCACATCGCTGTTGCGCTCCACGCCAGTCAGCCACGCCGCATCGCCCAGCGCCGCGCCAAAGTCTCCCGTCGGCGAGCCCTCCATCGTCGCATACTCGCCCATGAAGATCTTAGGCCCATTGCGGTCCGTATTGTCATAGTGGTGTACGTCGTCGAAATACTTCTCCGCGCTCAGATAAAAGTGATCGTCCACCACATCCGGCTTCACGCTCTTCACCGGCGTAGTAGCGATGATCTGAATGTTCGGATACTTCGCCTTGATTGCCTCATAAAACTGCTTGAATCGCCCATCGTAGCTGCCCGATCGGTCAAAGAAGTCCTCATTGCCGACTTCAACAAACGGCACATCAAACGGCTTCGGATGCCCATCCTTCGCGCGCTGCGCGCCCCACTTCGTATCCGTGCTGCCAGTCGCGTATTCAATCTCATCCAGCGCATCCTGCACATACGGTTCCAGATCCTTACCCGGTTCCACATGCTCCTGCTTCATTGAGTACCCGCCATACACCGCCAGCACCCCTTTCATATGCAGGTCTTCGCACCACTCCAGAAATTCGAGAAGCCCCAAACCGTCCGAAGAGTGATAGTTCCACGGGCTCGGATGCGTCGGCCTGTCCACTTGCGGACCAATCGTCTTCTTCCAGTCGTAGCGCTCCTTGATATGGTCGCCTTCAAGATAGTTGCCGCCAGGGAACCGCAGAAACGCCGGATGCATCCCGGCCAGCATCTCCATCATGTCCACGCGGTTGCCATTCTCGCGGTCGTGATACGTCGGCGGAAATACCGACACCAGATCAAACCACAGCGTCGCCGGCTTCGTAACCGTAAGCTCCAGATGATAAGCCTCCGATGCCTCAATCGCCCCCGTATGCAGCGTCACCTTGTACTGCTTCCAATCGCTTCCAATCGCCGGAACCTCAGCCGACGCCACGCTCCTGCCCGTTTTGTTGCTCACCAGGTTCCAGTGCAGCGCCAGATCAGACGCATCGGTCTTCGCATAGATCGACGCGTGATACGTCGTATTAGGTCTCAGCGGATAACCCCAGTACCCCATGTTCCGCACACCCGCCGGCTCCGATGGCGATGCCGAAGTAACCGTCAGCTTCATGCTGTCATTCAGCGCCTCCGACGGTCCCGTGCTCTTGTCCTGATCAAACTTCGCGCCAGCGCTCGCATTCTGCATCACCAGCCAATCCTGCTGGCTCCAGTCCCCATCGCGCAGCGTGCGGTTCTTCACCATCTCCGCATACAGACCGCCGTCATAGGAGTAGTTGATCTCCTCCGTCATCAGCCCATACAGCGTAGGGCTGACACTGTGCAGCGGCTTGTCCACATCAATCGAGAGCGTAGCTGGCTGCGGCGTCTGTCCAACGCCGAATGAAGCCAGAGCAAGTGCAGGCAATAAGACCGGAACATGGCGAAATCGCTTCCAGGCGGACACGTGCGGCATTTCAGGAACCTCGTTTGAGAAAAGGTTTACTCAAAACGCGAGTGTAGTTGCCCCAATCGCCCTTGGCAAGAGTTTCCCGTATCCTGCCGATGATTTCTCTATACTCAGCCGGTTCTGCGTTCTATAGCTCGATGGTGACCGCTGCCTGAAGCTCCGAAGCTGTTCCATTTTTTTTTCTCCGAAAGCGGTACCGATAAAAAGGCTGAACAAAACAAGGTCTCTTGGAATATTTCGATTGAGAGTGCTTATTTTGCATCCATGCGCTCAGAAATGTTTTTTCCATAACAAAAAGACACCGGCACTTTGTGAGGCAATAATCTTTGAAACGGTATGCTCTTATCCTGCTGCTTGGCTCGACGCCTGCCCTCTGTCAATTCAACACCGGTGAACTACGCCTAACCGTCACAGATCCATCCGGTCACGCTGTCCAGGCCAAGGTCCAGCTCGTCAGTGAAGCCAGCCAGTATCGCTATACCTTCACTACCGACTCCCAGGGGAGCCTCGATGCCCGGCGGCTGCCCTACGGCATCTATCAGGTTCAGATCCAGGCGCCATCGTTTGCCGAGGTCTCCGAGTCCATTGACATTCGCTCCGCTCTGCCTGTTGACCGCTCAATCCACCTGCAGGTTGCGCCAGTCTCTCAATCGGTCAGCGTCGATGCCTCCGGTACATTGATCGATCCATACCGTGCAGGCTCAGTCAACGAAATGGGTTTGCAGACTATTCAGAACCGGGTAACCTCCTTGCCCGGCCGTTCCATACAAGACCTCGTCAACTCCGAGCCCGGCTGGCTCTATGAAGGCAATGCGGTTCTTCACCCGCGCGGCTCGGAATATCAGACACAATTTGTAATCGACGGCATTCCCCTCACCGACAACCGTTCTCCCGGTTTCGGGCCTGAGATCGATGCAGACCGTCTCCAGTCCATGACTGTCTACACCGCAGGCATTCCCGCCGAATATGGCCTCAAGATGGGCGGCATAGTTGCAGTCAACACCCTGCGAAATGAAGATCCAGGCTTCCACGGCCAGCTCACCCTGCTGGGTGGTTCGTACGCCACAGGCGGCATCGATACGCAGGATCAATACACGTGGAAAGGCAATACGCTCGGCATAAGCGCTTCCGGAGACATGACCGGTCACTACCTCAACCCTGTGGTTCCGCAGAATTACACCAACAACGGAACAACCGGCAATTTTTCGTTGAACTACGAGCGGCAGTTCACGCCCCAAGATCATCTCACGGCGATTGTTCGTCATGAGCTCGCGCGTTACGAAATTCCGAACGAGCTCGTACAACAAAACGGCGCATATCTGCCCAATTCAGATAACACCGTAGGCTGCCCAAACGGCCCCATCGGTCAAGAGCCCGGCGATTGCGTCTTTGTCCCCGGCGGTCAACTCCAGACCAGCGACGATTTCGAAACAATGGGCAGCATCTCCTACGAGCACATATTCTCCCCCAATGCGATGGGAGAGCTGCGAGGAATGGCCCGGGATAACTCAAACGACTTCTATTCCAATCCCAATTCCTGGCCAGTCATTGCCACGCAACACAACGACTTCAAAGAGATTTTTTTCAATGGCAGCGTATCCATCGACCGTCGTAACCAGGAGTGGAAGGCTGGCGTTGAATCGGGCGCAAAATTTTTAAATGAAGATTTCAGCTATGTAATTCCCGATTGCCGAGATCCCTCGGATGAGCAATGCCCAATCAATCTCGGCATCATCGACGCCGCGGCAACGAGCTTTGCCTTCACTGGCAACCGCCCAGACCTCGAACAGTCAGCTTACATTCAAGACGCCATTCGCTTCCGCCGGTGGGAGATCGATGCAGGCCTTCGCTGGGATCACTATCAGCTCCTGGCCAACCAGAACGCCGTCAGTCCGCGCCTTGCCATCTCGCGTTACTTCCCCTCCGCCGGCCTGAAGCTGCATGCTTCCTATGATCGAATCTTCCAGACACCCTCTTTCGAAAACATTCTCCTGTCCAGCTCCCCGGCAGCTCAGGCCCTCGACACCACGGTTCCCATCCTGCAGTTGCCGCTTAAGCCTTCGCATGGCAGCTACTACGAGCTCGGAGCGACCAAAGCCTTGTTCGGCAAACTGCGGCTTGACGCAAACATGTTTCGCCGCGACGTAAACAATTACGCTGACGACTCACAGATCCTCAGCACTGGCATCAGCTTTCCCATCTCATTCGACAAAGCCGTGCTCTACGGAGCCGAGGGCAAGCTTGAAGTGCAGCAGTGGGGCAAATTCTCCGGCTTTGCCAGTTACTCCTACATCGTCGGCAATGCCTGGTATCCAGTCACTGGCGGCCTGTTCCTTGGTGGTGATGCTACCGATGCAACGAGTCAGCTCACAGGCCACTTCCCCGACTCTCAAGACCAGCGAAACTCCGTGCGCGATCGTATCCGGTATCAGGTCAACTCACGCCTATGGATAGCTCTGGGCACCGACTACAACAGTGGACTTCCGTTCGAGGCAGATTTGACTCCGCAGCAATACGCTACGGAATACGGCCAGACAGTGGTAAATCATCTCAACTTCGATCGCGGTCGCATCAACCCTTACTTCACCCAAAATGCTTCCGTAAGCGCCGACCTGTACAAGCGCGAAAATGTGTCGCTGCGCCTGCAGGCCGACGGAGAAAACCTCAGCAACACCCTTGAGCTAATAGACTTCGGAGGCCTCTTCTCCGGCAACGCAATCGGCCCCGGCCGCCAATACAACCTGCGCCTCGTGACAACCTTCTAGCAAACGCCAGGCTATTTTGCCCGGGTTTGAGGCCTTTACCGTTGTTCTTGCTTTTCTGTCTGTCATTCCCATAGGGGATAGGCTTTTCAAAATGCGCCAACGGCGCATTTCATACCAGCCCAGGGCAAAATAGCCCCGGCGAACCGCAAGGTTCACCGGGCATGACGCCCTGGGTTTGAAGCCAAAATCCACCTCACGCGGGCTGAAGGCCCGCCTCATCATAAGGATCACAAAAGCTCGCACCAACAGCCTGGTCACTGTCCACTGCTCACCCGTTTCAAGCCTTCGCCACTTCCACCAGGGTCGAGTAAAACGTAGGCGCGCGCCCAAGATCGGTTAGCCGCTCACTCGTCAGCACATTCACATTCTGCCCGCCGGGGCTGAACTTCGCCCAATCCAACTTGCCCGCAACTACCCCCGCTGGAATGCGATCGCTGATCCGCGCCGTCAACTCAATGCTGCCGCGATCGTTCCAGATGCGTACCGTGTCGCCGTCCGCAATGCCGCGTGGCACGGCATCCTCCGCGCGCATTTCGAGACCGTGTTCCGTCCTCGCTTCCATCCTGCGATGGCTGTCGAGATTCGCAAACGTCGTGTTCATGAAGTTGTCCGCCTTGCGCGGCAAAAACTCCAGCGGATATTGCTTTGCAGCTTCAGAGAATCGCGATTCCACAGGTGGCACAAATGCCGGCAAAGGATCGGCATTGCCCGCGGCAGCCAGCGCCTCCGAATAAAACTCGATCTTTCCCGTCGGCGTTGGAACCGATCCATGACTGAACGGCAGAAACGGTTTGCCGTTCTCACGCGTAAAGCTCAACTGAATATGCCCCTCGGCAGCAAGCCGCTCGTCGGAAATATCTTCCATCCCCGGATTGCGCGATAACCCATCTTCACCCAGGTTCAATGCCTGCCGGATCATCTCTTCCGCCGTATCGTTGAAACACGGCTCCGTGAACCCCACGCGCCGTGCAAGCTGCGAAAACAGCCACACATTCGATCGCGCCTCGCCCAATGGCTCAATCGCCTTGTGCGAGCGCTGCACAAAGTAGTGCCCATAAGCACCCTGAATATCGTCATGCTCCAGAAACGTGGTCGCAGGCAGTACATAGTCCGCGTAATCTGTCGTATCCGTAAAGAACTGCTCATGCACCACGGTAAAGAGATCGCCACGCTGCATGCCGCGCCGCACATCGTTCTGGTTCGGAGCCACCGCGCCAGGATTCGAGTTATATACAAAAAGCGCATGCACGCGCGGCCCCTCGTCAGGCCCCTCGCCAAGCTGTGAGCCAAGCGAAGTCAGCGCATGCCCTAGCAGCGACATATTCACCACGCGAGCAGGCCTCTTGAGCGGCGAAGCCAGCATCAGATCGGGCCGCTCAATCGTCTTGCTGTTCCACTGAAATGCGCCAGATGTTGAAAGCTGCGCGCCTCCGCCGCGATGCTGCCATGCTCCCGTCAACGCCGGCAGCATGGTAATCGCCCGCACCGCTGCGCCGCCATTCTCCGACCTCTGCACGCCATAGTTCATGCGGATTACGGCAGGCTTCGTCGTCGCGTACTCACAGGCAAATTGCTCGATCTCGGTCACACTTAGCCCGGTCCACGCAGACACTCGTTCGGGCGTGTATTCAGCCGCGCGCGCCGCGAGCTTCGAAAAGCCGTGCGTCATCTCCTTCACATACGCGCGGTCTTCCAGCCCATCGCGCAGGATGATGTGCATCAAGCCCAGCGCCAGCGCCGCATCCGTCCCCGGCCGAACCTGAATATGCCAGTCCGCCAGCGCCGCCGTTCGCGTGCGATACGGATCGATCACAATCAGCCGCGCTCCATCTCGTCGCGCCTGTTCGATAAACGGCCACAGATGGACGTTGTTGCCGTGTACATTCCCGCCCCAGCAGACAATCAGCTTCGAATGCACAAAATCCTGATTGGGCGTCCCAAGCTTTTTGCCATACACCAGCTTCCACGCCTGCCCGCCAGCCTCCGCACAGATCGTGCGATCCAATTGCGAAGCGCCCAGCCGGTGAAAGAACCGTCGGTCCATCGACCCATAGCCAAGCACGCCCATCGTGCCCGCATAGCTATACGGCAGCACCGACTCCGGCCCATATGTGTTGCTGATTTCGCCTAAGCGTCTCGCAATCGCATCCAGCGCTTCGTCCCACGAAATCCGCGCGAACGCCTCATGCTCGCTCCCCTTCGGAAGCTGCCCTTTCGCCACTCCAGGCTTGCGCCGCAACGGATAGAGAATGCGCTGCGGCGAGTAGACGCGATCCAGATACTTCGCAACCTTTCCGCACAAAAATCCCTGCGTCACCGGATGCGACGGATCGCCCTGCATCTTGACCGCCCTGCCTTCCGAATCAACCGTCACAAGCACGCCACAGGAATCAGGACAATCATGCGAGCAAACAGAATGCACGATTCGAAAAGCCTGATTTGCAGCGCTGGTAGCCATAGATTCATTGTAGAGTGACAGCGGAGGAAGTTATGCGGATTCGCAGATTGGTCTGGTTAGCTTTGATTGCAGTACTTACCGTTCCGGCATGGTCTCAGGGTGCAAAAACAGCAGACGACAAAGCAGGCGACAAAGCTGCAATCCACGCAGTCATGGAAGCGCAGGTTGCCGCGTGGAATCGTGGCGATGTGACAGATTTCATGAAGAGCTACGAAGACTCGCCGGAGACTACTTTTGTTGGCGCCGCGTCGGTAAACAAAGGGTTTCAACCGATTTTGTCGCGATACAAAGCGAATTATTCGACAAAAGAGCAGATGGGGAAGCTGACGTTCAAGGATACGGAGATTCGGTTGCTGCCCACTTCGACGGGGGTGGTGGAGTACGCGATCGTGACGGGCAAATTTCATCTGGAGCGGACAGCGAAGGGGGCACAGACGAAGGATGACGGGATCTTCAGCCTGGTGTGGCGCAAGGGGCCGGATGGATGGAAGATTGTGCTGGATCACACGGCCTGAAATTGCTCCACGTGGAGCAATTTTGTTTGAGCGCTGAGATGCCGGAATGTTCCACGTGGAGCAAATTTGGATGTTGATACGGCTTGCGGATGGTGAGGCAAAATTGCTCCTCGTGGAACACTTTTGGGTGAATGGTAACGGGTTTGGCGAGGTTTGTTGGAAATCCTCTGGTTTCAATGTGTTCCAGTTGCGTGGAATTAAGGTCATTTGTGCCTTGTTACAGCGAATGGGGATTTCCTTTTCCGGGCGGCTCTGTGGAGCATTTGTGGAGCAATGAAATAGAGGCTTCCGCGACTCTGAGGAAAAGCTCGGGGCTTAAGTCCCTTTGATCTGAATTGATCTTCAGGGCATGAATGTTCCGGTTATCTCCGGTTCGCGCTTGCGCGCGAAGGTAAAACGGATTTTCTTCGGGAATGACATACAGAAGGCAAGAACAACAGCGAAGATCTTATGGCGGACTACACTAGAATCGTGGCGGCCGATAGACTCCTATCCGCATCGACTCCATGAGGATCGCACGCGCCCGGTGAGGGAATGCATTTGGCCCTTGATCCGGATTCACTGGCATCACTTGCTGCGGAGACGGTGAAGGCTCACGGTCCGCGGCCGAGGGATTTTCAAAATGTGCGATGGCCTCGATTAGTTGCTCATTTCGCTGATCGATCAAACGCGTGGCAATCATATCCATGCTGAGTGAAAACAGAACAGTTATTCCCAAGGTCGCCAGGTACAGGCCGCTGTTGAGCAAGCTTGTCTGGTTACGCTCCACGAATTCCTCCGCCAGCGCGAACCACGCAAATGTAAACAGGAGGACCGAATAAAGAGTGTATCGTGATGGATCGCAGGCCACCAACTCCGGCCGCAGTTACGATAAGGAACAGAATGCAGGAGCATACAGCAGGATTTTTGCGCCAATATCGTTTCCAGGCCAGCCATGCAAAAAATGCGCAGAGAAGCAGACCGAGAATTATGCTTGCTTTATGAAAGCCGAAAGGAAAGCTGGCAACGCCTCCAATGAAGGCGAGAAAGTGCTCCGGACGAAAGGCGAGCACGGCCGTGAAGATCGACTGATGCGGGTGGGTAGAGGGCTGCCACAATTGGTATCGGTAAGCATAGGCGGCCACACAAGTGGCAGAAACCGCAATCCACGCTGCCATGTGTGCAAACCTACGAGCCAGGGCTAGAACAAGCAAACCGATGATGACGAGGAACATTCCGTTGCCGTCTGCGGAAACCGCCAACACGAAACAGGCAAGGGCCCCACAGAATGCTGCGCGTTCGTTTTGCACCAGCAGAGATAAAGCGCTCAGCGAAAATACCAACCCCGCAATGTGCTGCAGTTGAGGCGTGGCGAAGTCAAGCATCTCGGCATACTGGAGCTGAAACACTAGCCAAGAAACCGGAGCGAATAACGCCAAACGCAGACCCAGATTCTCTGTCCGGGGCAAAAACATCCTCCATAGCGGAACTGCCAGGAGCAGCGTCACGCCGCATGCGATGTCGCACAGGATGCGAAAGTCCACATGCCTCGAGAGATAGAACTGCACCAACGCCACCGCATGCAGAAAGAAGAATTTGAATTCGCCATTCTGTGCGCTTAGGAACATTGATGCGCGGGAGGACGCAGTCTTTAGTGTGACGAACCGATTCAGAAATTCGAGTACCGCATCGTAATCGTCACAATCTGGAAGGTTCAACGCCCTTTGAAGCAGGATGGAGCAAAACAGCAAGGGGGGAAATGCGGCTAGAAGCGCTGGGATCAGAATCCCGGGGTGAACCGTCCATGATCGAGGGTGGAGAGTATATCCGCGACTTTCGTCGGCCACTTTCAGTTCCGGAGAAGTGATCACGCCTACGTCCCTCACTCATGCATTCGGTTGATCGCGAGCGCTGGCAGTCGCATCAATCCTAGCAGTTTGGGGCCTCGCTACCACGATCGGCAATCCCGAACTGGAAATAAGTTATGAGCGAAGAAAAACAAGCCAGAGAGTAACATCTGTCATCAATTTCGGGACGCACCCAAGATCTTTCCGGAGGATTGTCCATTCGATTGAGACCGGAGAAGCCAGTTGTGACGAACAACATGGACCTGCGGAGGAATCGAATGGACCTACATAAGAATTCCCGACTGAGCTTTCGCAGTCGAAAGGCATCAGCGCAATTTATTGTTTGCTCAGAAGCGGGTGCGGAGGCCTAGCTCGATTTCCCGGGGGTGGTAGAAGTCGGTGGCGTTGACGTCGAGGGGCTTGCCGAATTCGGGAATCTGGCTAGGCAGGCCCTGGCTGGTGAGGCCGGTAAGGAAGTTGAGAGTGGGCAGACTGCCGGAACTGTCGCCGCGCAGGATGGTGTAGCCGGTGGTTTCGAGCAGGGTGATGTTCTGATGGTTGAAGAGGTTGAAGCTCTGAGCTACCAGTTCGATTTCTCGTTCGTTGCCAACGTAGAAGCGCTTGCCAACGCGAGCGTCGGCGGTCCAGGTCTGGGGATAGCGGTAGCTGTTGCGGCCAATGCCGTAGAGGCGACGGTCGCCTCCAGAGCCGTTGATGCCGGGGCCGATGCCTTGAATGAGTTGGCCCTCTGCACCGTAGAAGGCTGGAATATAGCCGCCGGTGCGCATGGTGAAGGGAAGGCCGCTGCGGTATTGACCTATGGAAGCCAGGGACCAGCCATTGGCGGCCTCTCCGAAAAGATGCTGAAAGCGCCAGGTGGGACGGAACTCGAAAGTGGCGGCGGCGGAGTGGCGGATATCGAGGTTGGAGGTGCCGTATTCCTGACGAAAATCCTGCGGATCGAGAACGTCGTTGACGGCGACCTGGCCGGATTCGTTGGGATTCCAGTCGGTGGCGTGGGCGTAGAGGTAGTGGGCGCGGAAGGTTAGGCCTCGGCCTCCGGTGCGGACTAGCTTGATGAGAGCGGCATCGTAGGTGGAGTTGGCTCGGCTCTCGATGGATGCTAGCTGTTGGTAATTGGGGTTGAGGCGCGCGGCGTAGAAGGGCACGGTGAGCTGCTGAGACTTGATTGGCCCGGCCTGAAGGCTGTCGACTATGCCGTAGGTGATAGTTTGCGGCGCTTGTGATGGATCGATGTTGGTGTCGATTGAGACAGGCAGGCGGCGACCGAGGCTTGCCAGCGCGCTGACGGAGACGGTCCAGTGGCTGGGCAAGGATTGCTCGATGCCGAAGACTGCCTGATCTACTTGCTGGACGTGGAAGTTGCCAGCGAAGGAGACCGCGCCGGGCTTGACTACGGTTTGTGGTGTTTCGGAGAAGACATACGGAAACGGCGGCGCGCCGGTGTCGGTGGGGCGGAAGAAGAAGTCAAGGTCGCCGTTGAGGGAGCCAGTCTGGGTGAGGGCAGCGAGCAGGACAGAGCTGTTGATGCGGCCGTAGTAGAGGCCTGCGCCGAGATGGATAACGGTCTTGTTCCATGGCGACCATGCGATGCCGAGGCGCGGTCCGAAGTTGAGGCCGATGGATGGTAGCTTTTCCGTCATAGGCAGGTCGGAATTGGAGACGCTGGAGATGGGGGGCGGTAGCTGTTGGGTTTCGACGCGGAGGCCTGCGGAGATTGTGAGCTTGCGGGCGAGCTGCCATTGGTCGTTGATGAAGGCGGCCAAGTCGTTGGTGCTGATGCTCCAGTTTGCAGGGCCGATGCGCTGCGAGTACCAGGCGTAGCAGGGCAGGTAGCCGAGGCCTTCGAGGGTAGAGACGCCACTGGCGGAAGCGACGTGGACGCGGCCGGTGGCGTCGCAGTTGTGCTGGGCGCCGAAGGGATTGCCGACGCCGTTGTAGCCGTACTGCTCGAAGCCTGCTGCGTCGGAGATGAAGTTGAGAATGTCGGTATAGGAGTAGGTGCCGTTCTGGTTGTCGAGGGCGTTGACGATGTCGGCGATGTGGTCGGCGCTTAGGCCGATTTTGATGAGGTGCTTGCCGCGGACCCAGCTTAGGGTGTCCTGTGCGGAGAGGCTGTGCTCGTCGGGATCGCTGCCGCGATGAATGCGAGAGGGCTGGCCGAGGATGAATCCATACTTGGAGTCGGCGACGATTTCGGGGAGCTGGCCGAGGGAGTTGGCGAGGAGCGGAGCTTCGAAGGCAGAGGGTGATTGAGGGGTTTCGCTCTGGATGTCGCGGCGGTAGAGCAGGTCGAGTGAGTTGAGCAGGTTTTCAGTGAGGAAGCTGTCGGCTCGGGCGATGGCGAAGGTGTCAGTGGCTTGTGCATTGCCGAAGCTGTGGCTGCCGTAGGTTTCGGAGGTGCGGCTGAGAGCGCTGCCGGGGGCGTTGGAAGCTGCGGCGTTGGCTTCGATGGCGATGTGCTGGCGCTCGGTGGCCTGCCAGTCGATGCGTCCGAAGCCCTGGATTTGCGTGGTGCTGCGGGGTACAGGGCCGAGCAGGTTGGTCATGTTGCCGAGCCAGGTGGAGTAGGTGGAGGCGGCCTCTTCAAGGATGGCTGGCTGCGGGAGATTGAGGCGCGCTGAGAGTACCTGGAGATCGTCGTTGGTGGGCTGGGCGAAGAAGTCGTCCGCGTGACGGACGGTGGCCAGGGCGGGGTTGTGATTGAGGAGGCCGTCGATGGCGGCGAACCAGAAAAGTTTATCGCGCCGGATGTGGCCACCTGCTCCTGCACCGAAGGTCTGGCGGGTATAGGGCGGGGTATAGGGCTCAGGGGTGAATTGGGCGATTTGTGCGCCCGCAGCGGGGGCGGTCTGGACGATCTGCTGGGTGAAGGGGTTTTGCGCGCCCCAGAGATTCTGGCGGTTGAGGTAGAAAGCCTGACCGTGAAGCTGAGTGCTGCCGCGATGGGTGGTGAGGCCTAAGTCGCCCGATCCCGTGCTGTCGCCCTTACGTATGTCTGTGCCGGTGGCGCTTGCGTGGAGTTCCATGGATTCTACGGCGGATGTGCCGATGGGATCTACTTCGTGTCCTTGACCGGAAGCAGTTCGGAAGCTGGGCGGGCTGGCGATGCCGTCGATGGTGCTGCCGGTCTGATAGGCCGATGCTCCGCTGAGCGATAGCGGCTGACGTAGGGGCTCGGGGTTGGCGGCTGTGGTTTCACCGAGCGGGGCGGTGTCGGGCGAACCGGCGGCTGAAGCGGGCTGGGCCGTAGGGGTGATGGCTGCGAAGGATTGCCAGTTACGGGTGGGAACGGGAAGGCTCTGGAGGTCTTCGGCAGGGAGGGTGGTGGAGACGATGGATTCGGTGGGGTCGATGCGTGGCGTGCCGGTGGGCAGCGGCGGCAGAGTCATGATAAGCGCGGCCTGCATGCGGGTGGCGTGGCCGGCGGAGATCAGGATGCCGTCGATGCTGCCCTTGCCGAGCGACGGAACATTGGCTTCGAGGGCGTATTCGCCGGGATTGAGGCTGGTGAAGCGGTAGCTGCCGTTTTTGCCGGTGATGGCTCGGGCGATTTTGCCAGTGACGAGGTTGCGGAGGGTGACGGTGGCCTGCTGCAGCGGGGCGCTGTGGGTGTCAGTGAGCTTGCCGTCGAGTGAGCCGGTGGTTTCGGGTGGATGGGCGGCGAATGAGGATGTTGCCGCAAGAATTGCGAGCAGAGCGCAGGTCAGGTGTCTGGTTCGGAATCGACTGCGGGGCATGTGGTTCCCTTGGACCTGCTGTGGGGTTGCAGATTCAGGGAAAAAGGCGAAGCGACTACGGCCGGGCTGGCTCGATTTATAGCTGTAATTGGCAGGTGCGGGTAGTCACCTGCGAGTATATTCGGGTTTCGGTAGACTGGAAAGAGGATAACTGTGGATCGTGGCGAGTTGGCGAGAGGTTCGCGCTGGCGCGCGAAGGTGAAGCGGGTTTCCTGCGGGAATGACAGATAGAAAAGCAAGAACAACGGCAAGGACGTTAATGACGCGATTTTTTGTGGTTTCCCATTCATTCAGCAAAGAACGCTGAATGAATGGGGCACCCCTAGTTGTGGCAGCGCGGGCAGGAAGACTTTGTTTGTGGTTTGGATTGGATTTTGAGCAATGTTTTTTGATGAAGCAAAGATAACGGTGAAGGCGGGCGATGGAGGAAATGGATGCGTCGCGTTTCGCCGGGAGAAGTTTGTTCCGCGCGGAGGGCCGTCGGGTGGCGATGGCGGACGCGGCGGCGATGTAGTGATGCAGGCCAGCCAACGGCACAATACGCTGATTCATTTCCGGTACAACCCGGAGCACAAGGCGGAGCGCGGGCGGCATGGCGAGGGCTCGAACTGCACGGGGCGCGATGGCGTGTCGGTGACGCTGCAGGTGCCGGTTGGCACGGCGCTGTACGACGCTGAGACGGGCGAGCTGGTACATGATTTTTCGACTCCGGATGAGTCGTTTGTGGTGGCGAAGGGTGGGCGCGGTGGACGCGGAAACCAACATTTTGCGACGCCTACGCATCAGGCTCCGCGCGAGTCGGAACCGGGACGGCCAGGCGAGGAGCGCATCTATCGACTGGAGCTGAAGCTGCTGGCGGATGTGGGGCTGGTGGGCTATCCGAATGCCGGGAAGTCGACGCTGATTTCGAGGATTTCGGCGGCGCGGCCGAAGATTGCGGACTATCCGTTTACGACGCTGGAGCCGCAACTGGGTGTGGTGACGGTGGGCGAGGAGCCGAACACGGAAAGCTACGTGGTGGCGGATATGCCGGGGCTCATCGAAGGCGCGCATCTGGGGACGGGATTGGGAATCCAGTTTTTGCGGCACATTGAGCGGACGCGAGTGCTGCTGCACCTGGTGGATGTGTCGGATGCTTCGGGGCGGCCTGATCCGGTGGAGGACTTCAAGGTCATTAACGCGGAGCTGAAGAGCTTTGGGCATGGATTAGATGAGAAGCCGATGATCGTGGTGGCGTCGAAGATCGATGCGGCGAACCCGGAGAAACTGAAAAAGCTGAAGGCTGCGGCGAAACGGCGGAAGCTGGAGTTTTATGCGATCTCTGCCGTGACAGGTGAGGGGATCGAGGAGCTGAAGTGGGCTCTGGCGAAGCGGGTGCGGGAGACTGTGCCGGTGGAGGCGCCGGAGCCGGCGTTTTAAAGGGGACCAAGGATCGGTGGTTCGGGGTTAAGAGATCAGTAAAGCCGCTCCGGGTCTCAGAAGCGATACCTGGGTGAGCAAGACCTGGGTGCACCCGATTTCGGACGCGAAACTGCGGAATCCAATTCCCCCGCTGTATGACAAGGTCAGTGCAGGTGGGTGACGGGCATACCTTCGGGGATCTTTACCTGGAATTGGTCGTCGGTCAGGGGAGTGTTCTGGTTGACACGTTCAACGGTCATTGAGAGCTGGTACTCCTCCTGCGGGCGCTTCATGACGATGTGGCTTGGATACCTCACGCCATCGAAGTCCCGGTACGCGGAGTAGATGACCTGGGTTTGGATGATTCCGTTGTCGTCGTAAAGGTCCTGTTCGTAAGGCTCGAGATCTTCGCGGCGGAAGGTAACGGTGCGGACCGGATAGAGCTGCTGGCTGCCGGGCTTGAGGCGCTGAATGTTGAGGATGTATTCGGGGTGAAGACGCAGTCGCTTGGTGGCGGGATCTGGCTCGGTTGAGCTGTCTGAGATGACTGAGTAGAGCTCTTCAGGCTGGAGGCCGCGGACTACCATGGCAGTGAAGAACGGACCGGGCCGCAGGTTTTCATACCAGATGGGCGAGGTGCCCTTATTTTCGTTTTCGCCGGTGAAGGCCTTGTTTTTGGGTGGGACGGTCAGGTTAAAGGTCTTGCCGTCACTGCCGAGGTCAAACATGGTGGTTTGGACAAAAGGCAGCTTGCCCTGGATGCGAAGCATCTCCGGCTTCCGCACCAGGATGTAGGCGCGGAAGGACGGGTAATCGGTGGCTTCGCCCTCTTTTTGCTTGAGGTGACTGGCGCGGATGTCGACGGTGGCAGTGAGACTCTGAAATTGTACCCATTTGGCGTTGAGCTGGGCCACAAGGTCGTCGGGTGAGGCGGATTGGACGACTGATGGCGGGATGGGCTGGAGAAGCTTGCGCTTGGAGATGAAGAGGCTGGCGCATCCGGTAACTGCCGGAAGCGTGGTTGCGAGAAGAAACGCGGCAATGCCAACCTGGCAGACTTTTCGCAGGCGGGATTGTTCAGCCCGTTTTGTGATGACGATCCTACTCAATGGGTCTTCGAACTCCCGGAAGCGTTTGCGTTGGCTTCCTTGTTAGCTTCTTTGATGGCTTTTCTGTAGGCGGCGACATTTTTGTTGTGCTCGTCGAGGGTGGCGGCGAAGAGGGATTTGCCTTGTGGGTCGAGTCCGGCGGCTACGAAATAGAGATAGTTGGAGTTCGCGGGGCTCATGGCGGCGCGCAGAGAGGCTGCGCCGGGGTTGGCGATGGGTCCGGGTGGCAGTCCGGTGTGGCGGTAGGTGTTGTATGGGGTGTCCTTGGCTGCGCTGCTGAGGTCGGACTGATAGATGGCGCCGCGCCACTGATTTTTTAACTGCAGGCCGTAGATGACGGCGGGGTCGGTCATAAGCGGCATGTTCTTATCGAGGCGATTGGTGAGGACGCTGGCGACCAATGGGCGCTCGGAGGGGATGGCGGTTTCGCGTTCGACGAGGGAGGCCAGAGTGACGGTGTCGTGGACCGAGCGGGGGCTTTGTTTCAGGCCGATTTGGGCGGCTTCGGTGCGGAATCGGCGCACCATGGCGGAGATGACCTGCGTGGGGGTGACACGGCGCTGGAAGCGGTATGTGTCGGGGAAAAGGTAGCCTTCGAGGCTGGCGGCGTGCGGGTCGAGGTCGGCGATCAGCGGGGTCTCGGTAAGGGTGGCGGCGAGGAATTTTTCCTGGGTAAGGTTGAGAAAGCCGGCCTGGACGAGGCGCTGAGCTATATCAAAGCGCGTGGAGCCCTCGGGGATGGTGACGGCGAGGGTGAAGACGTCTCCGCGGGCGATGCGGGAGTAGACCTCGGGCACCGTGGCGGGTTCGTTGAAGCGGTATTCGCCGGCTTTGAGGGAGCCGTGTTTCCAGAGGCGGACGGCGTCGAAGGCGTAGCGGCTGCGGATGACGCCGGATGACTCCAACTGTGCTGCGATCTGGCGGCTGGTGCTGCCTGGGGCAATTTCCACGAAGACTTCCTGACTTGGACCGGAAGGAGTGAAAACGAACCAAGCCGTCGCACCCATGAGGGCGACTAAGGCAAAGAAAAACAAGAAGATGAGGATGCCTGCCGCGCCGGAACCCTTTTTCTTGCGGCTCGTCCGTCTGCGGGAGACCATCTTTGGAACAAACCCTTCCGCTAGTTAACTCAAGAGATGAGACGCGATTCAGGGCCGCGGGGATTCTCTTCCTTTTGATTGTATCGGTTGAGTTGTGCAATTAGGCCGAACTGGCATGGGCTTTCCGGTACTCTTTTGGGCACGCGGTATGCTTGCGGACAGGGTTGCGCTTTGGTTTTAGGGCGGGGGAGTGAAATTTGGATGAGGCGGCTGTTTCCGGTTCTCAGATCCGCTATTTGGGGCTGGATATTGGGACGAAGAGGATTGGAGTGGCGGTTTCGGATGAACTGGGATTGCTGGCGCAGCCGGTGTTGACGCTGGAACGGAAGCGGAATCCGCGGGAGGATCTGCGATCGCTGGCACGGCTGTGCCGGAGATATGGCTGCGGAGGGATTGTGGCGGGTGATCCGGTGTATCTGCAGTCAGGCGAGGCGAGCGCGCAGACAGAGCGGGCGCGGAAGTTTGCGGCTGAGCTGGGGGAGATGACGGGGCTGCCGGTGACGTTGTGGGATGAGCGGCTGACCAGCCGTGAGGCGCACGAGATTCTGTATCGGGCGGGAAAGAAGCGGCAGGAACATGCGGAAGTGGTGGATCAGGTGGCGGCAGTGTTGATTTTGCAGTCATTTCTGGATGCGAAGCGGGGGTAGGGCCGGATGTTTATTCATGCTATGCTTTCGCCCCAGTGGAAAGGACGTGTGATTTGGCGACGGAAAAGAAGAAGCTGCCGGGTAAGACGAAGCCTCCGACGTTGACGCTGAAGCGGGGGAAGAATCAGCCGATGGATGCGAAGGCGGATGCACCAAAGCCTGTGAAGCCCGCGAAATAATCTAGCTGAAGGCCTGAGCGCCTCGGAGCGATTCTGAAGGCCTGAAATCTCCTGTTACCTTCGATCCGTGCTTAGCACGAATGTGGTCCCAGGTTTCAAATTCGATAGATAAGAAGTGCTTCAGTTTGAAATTCGCTTTTCGTACCTAGCGGCATGATCCGATAGATTCATCTTCATCGCGGCGTCGCGAAGAGCTATCCAAAAATCGTTAGGAACGGGATGTTCATTGGCATACCTCTCAAGGGCATCACAGGCCAGCTCCAGTTCATTGTGTCCAAGAAATTCGTGATATTGGCTTATCGCCTCATGGGTTAATACGCTGTCTGGAAGTACTTGGCGAGCACGCGCAAGATCGTGCTCGATCGAGATCCACAACTCACGCTGATTCATATGCGTCCCCAGTTTGCCAGATTCACAGGGATTCTCTGGTTAGTCTGTCCGGGCAAACAGGATAACCTGCATGTTTGTTTGAGGCTCGGCTGGGAGAATTCTCTCAAGGCGGGTTATTCACGGGACATCGTATAATGATGGTTTCAGGGCCAGGACGCCCAGCTGCTTCGTGGTGTGCATCAGGGGCGGCTTAACCTCAGATTTCGCGGCGGAACTCACACGACAGCATGTTTGGATCGCGGGGTGCGAAAGAGGAACGCACCGCGGGATAAGCAGTATTTGTATCTTGCTACTTCGCAAGGGTTTAACGCCGCAACAGGAAACGAATGACGGATCACATCAAAAAGCAACTTCTCGAAGAGATCCACAAGTTGGAGCATGAACTGGCGCACGAGCTACCCGCGGAGATCAAGAAGGCTGTGGCCCTTGGCGATCTTTCCGAGAACGCCGAGTATCACATGGCCAAGCAGCGGCAGGAGTTCGTGAATGCGCGTCTCGGCCAGTTGAAGAAGCGGATGGCGGAGTTTTCGCTGGTGAACCTGGCGAATATTCCGAAGGACAAGGTCGCTTTTGGTTCGACGGTGACGGTGTTCGATACCAGCAAGGACGATGAGATCGTCTACAAGCTAGTGACGAGCGAGGAGTCGGATGTGGCGAAGGGGCTGATTTCGACGACCTCACCGATCGGCCGCGCGCTGATTGGCAAGCAGGTAGGCGATACCGCGACAGTGGTGACGCCGAGTGGCAAGCGTGAGCTGGAAGTGCTGAAGCTTGTGACGATTCACGACGAAGTCGAGGCGTAAGCGGTGGCAACGACCTGGACAAGCGCCTTTGGCCGCGCGTGCGGATGGCTGCTCGATCGCATTGTGAACGGGCTTGCGCTGACCCGCATTTCTCCCAATGTACTGACCTTTATCGGACTGGTGATCAACATCGTGGCCGCCTTTTTCTTTGGCGAGGCGACGGTGACGAATGCCGGCCGGATGTTTTTGTATGCCGGGCTGGTGATTATCGGAGCCGGTCTTTTTGATATGGTGGATGGCCGCGTGGCGCGGCGCACCGGGCAGGTGACGGTATTCGGGGCGTTTTTTGACTCGGTGATCGATCGTTACTCAGACGTGGTGCTGTTCTTTGGACTACTGGTGTACTACGCGCGGGTCAACCACTTCCGTTACGTGGTGCTGGTGGCGTTTGTGATGGTGACGAGCCTGATGGTGAGCTACACGCGGGCGCGGGCTGAGGCGCTGATTGGTTCCTGCAAGGTTGGCTTCATGGAGAGGCCGGAGCGGATTGTGCTGATTATTCTTGGCGCGCTGTTCAACCACTGGGGTGTGATGGCGCCGGTGTTGTGGGTGCTGGCGGTGCTGTCGACGATTACGGTGGTGAACCGGATTATGTACACCTACTCGAATACGAAACACATGGCGCCGTTGGGCTAGAGCAAATCGCTTCTTCACGAAAGTGCTTCTTAACGCGGCAGATCTGGTGCTTGCCGCATGTACTGTTCGAGCATTCGGATTATCTCCTGCTGTTGAGATTTTGCTTCCTCCGAACCTGTCCCTCCGCGACCGGTGTTGAGTGTGGCGAGAGATATTGCTGTAGAACCACTTTTATTTCTGCGAGCAGGGTTGACGCCGGACGCCAAAAGAGTACGCACAGCCGCGGCACAGCGAGTGCGAACGGCACGATGCAATGGGGTAACGCCCAGTTTGTTGGCTGAATCTGGATCTGCACCGGCGTTTACCAGGCGTACGATGGCTTCTGACTGAGTAGAGGGATTCCAGTTTGATGATCCCGGAGTACCGACCGCGGCTGAATGGATCGGCTGGTCGCCGTGGCGATTCTTCGCATGGATGTTCGCGCCTGCTTCGATGAGCAGGGTGATGAGCGTTGGCTGATATGCAGCCGCGGCTATGTCATTCCGCGTCTACTTGAACTCGCTTGCACTCTATGCGGGTGGCAGGCCATCTTGCAACCGCGAGGGGTAGGATTGGATCAAATAGCTGAAAGGATCGATACATGTCTGAGACTATCGAGAAGGTTCAGAAGAGCGACGCGGAGTGGCGCGCGCAGCTTACGCCGGAGCAGTATCACGTATTGCGGCAGAAGGGTACGGAGCGTCCGTGGACCGGGGCGCTGACGGAGAATCACGACACGGGCGAGTACACATGCGCAGGTTGTGGAGCGGTGTTGTTTGGCAGCGATGCGAAGTTCGACTCGGGCTGCGGCTGGCCGAGTTTTTATATTCCCACGGACTCAAAGGCAATTGCCGAGCATGAGGACAACAGCTACGGGATGCGCCGGATTGAAGTAACCTGCGCGCGGTGCGGAGGGCATCTGGGGCATGTGTTTCCGGACGGGCCTAAGCCTACGGGGTTGCGGTATTGCATTAATTCGGCTTCGCTGACGTTTGAGCATAAGTGATTGATTCTGGCTTGAATTTGAAAGCTCGCCTCAGGGCCTAAAGGCCCGTGTAGTCAAGATGGGTTAATGCCGGGGATGAATCCCCGGCCTACCTTTTGAACCGGCTACCTGATTATCAAAAACCGTTGGAGAAATTTAGAAAAAGATAGGTGGCCCGCTGGATTTCCGGCGGGCCGTTTTTGTTTGTGATATTCCACGTTTATTCGGAGCGGAGGGCCTGGACTGGGTCTAGGCGTGAGGCGCGCCAGGCTGGGACGAGGCATGCGCCCGCGGCTACCGCGAGCAGGAGCGCGCTGACGGCGGTGAAGACTGTCAGGTCGAGCGGACGGGTGCCGTAGAGCATGGATTGGATTAGCCGGGTGGTGCCTGCGGCGGCTATGAGGCCGAGTGCCAATCCAACGAGAGCGGGGCGCAGGCCGTCGGCTAGGACGAGCCGCAGAACCTGTTCTCGCTGTGCGCCGAGGGCGATGCGGACACCGATTTCGCTGGTGCGCTGGGCGACGATGTAGGAAAGGACGCCGAAGAGTCCGACGGCGGCGAGGATGAGGGACAGCGCGGCGAAACCTACGAGCAGGGTGGCGTTGAAGCTTTGATCGACGGTGGATCGGCCGAGAAGCTGATCCATGGTGAGGATGTCGGAGACGGGCAGGTTGCGGTCGAGGGATTGGATGATGCGCTGGATGGGCAGCGCGAGCTGCTCGACGTTGCTGCTGGAGCGGACGATGAGTGAGCCGTTGTTTTTAACGCCTGCGAGCAGCGAGAAGTACTGGATCGGTGCTGGGTCTTCGCCGAGACTGTAACGTATGTCACCTGCGATACCGACGACACGGAAGAGATAGACAGCGGTGCCGTCGGTGACTCGAAGGTGCCTGCCGATGGGGTCCTCGCCGGGGAAGTATTTATCGGCGAAGAGCTTGCTGATGACGACTTCGTCGACGCGGTCGAGCTTGCGGCTGGGATCGAGGCCGCGGCCTTTGAGGATCGGAATGCCGATGGCGTTGAAGTAGCCGGGATCAACCCAGCGATTGATGGCAAAGAGGCCCACGCCTGCTGGTAAAGCCGGGTGTTCGGGGATGGAGAAGTTGGCGTCTTCCCAGTAGCCCTGGCCGGGGATGACATCAGTGAATCCTGCGGCCTTTACACCGGGTAGCGCGCGGACGCGATCGAGGAGCTGTTCATAAAAGTTGACGAGTTGTGCGGGCTGGCTACCCTGCATGCGCGGCACCATGATGCGCATGGTGAGGACGTTGTCGGTGATGCAGCCGAGATTGGCGGAGCGAAGGCGAGCGTAGCTTTCGAGCAGGAGTCCTGCGCCAATGAGCAGGACTACGGTGAGGCCAACTTCAAGGGAAAGCAAAACGCGGCGCAGAGTGACGCGGGATTGGCCGGGGCTCGTGGAGCGTGAGGCGCTTTGCAGTGAGGCGAGGATGTTGCGGTCGCCGGAGCTGAATGCGGAGATGAGCCCGGAGAGCAGAGCGCAGAAGGCGACGACAGCGATGGTGAAGGCTGCGACGGTAGCGTCGATGTGGATGGATTCGACGCGGGTCATCTCGCTGCGTGCCTGCACGAGCCATTTGAGCGCGAGTGCTGCGAATGCGAGGCCGAATGCGCCGCCTGCGGTGGAAAGCAGGAGGCTTTCGACGATGCGTTCACGGATGCGGCGGAGGCGGCTGCCGCCGAGAGCAGTGCGGATGGCTAGTTCTTTCTTCCGCGCGGCGGCGCGGGCTACGAGCAGATTGGCTACGTTGAGGCAGGCGATGAGAAGGACGCATCCTGTGGCCGCAAGCAGGACGTAGAGCGGGCGGCGGATGTCGCCGACCATGTCTTCGAGGAGCGGGCGGGTGTTGGCCTTGAGGCTGATGTATGGGTCGTCGGCGTGCTGGCTGCGGATGCGATTGACGATGAGGGATATCTCAGCGCGGGCGGTGGATTCACTGACGCCTGGGAGCAGACGTCCTACGGCACGGAATTCGTGCTGGTCGCGAGAGATCATGAGGGCCGTGGGCTTGTCGTGATAGAGGGGGGTCCAGAGCTGCGTGGTGGGATCTGGATAGGAGAACCATGCGGGCATGATGCCAATGACGGTGTAGGGCTGCGAGTTGAGATGGACGGTCTGGTTGAGGATGGCGCGATTGCCGCCGAAGCGGCGCATCCATAGTTGCCAGCTTAGGATTGCGGTTCCCTGGGCTTCGCGGCGGTCATCGGCTGGGGTGAAGCCGCGTCCGAAGGCTGGCTGAACGCCGAGGACCGGGAGGAGATTTGCGCTGATGTTGGCGCCGTGGAGGGATTCGGCTAGCTGCGTACCGGTGGTGTCGCCGGCGGAGAAGTTGAATTCTGCGCCGCCGGTGAGAGCGAGACCGGAGAAGCTGTGGCTTTGCTGCTTCCAGGCTTCGAAGATGCCTCCGGCGACGGGGTGGTCGGGAGAGACTTCGTCTCCGCCCTCGGTGATGACGATGAGGCGGTCGGAATCGGCGAAGGGAAGCGGCTTGAGCAGGACGCCGCGGACGACGGTGAAGAGGGCGACGTTGGCTCCGATACCGAGGGCCATGACGAGGATGGACATGGCGGCGAAGCCCGGGGTACGGCGCAGGGTGCGGACGCTGTAACGGAGATCACGAAGTAGGGATTCGAGCATGTTCCAGTTCCAGGTTTCGCGGGTTTGTTCGCGGAGGAGCGTAGGGTTGCCGAAGGTGCGTAGAGCGGCTTGGCGGGCTTTGGTTTCGCTCATGCCGGAGGCGATGTTTTCAGCGATTTGCTGTTCGAGATGGAAGCTGAATTCGTCTTCTAACTGCTCGGCGGCGTGTTGGCGCTTTGTGAGCATCAGGAATCGCATTTTGAGTTGTGTGAGCCAGCGCATGAGTGCCTCCGGTCTATTCGGATATGCGTTATTCAGATCTGAGGGCCTGGATGGGGTTGATGTGCGAGGCGCGCCAGGCGGGGACGAGGCAGGCTGCGATGGCGGTTAGCAGCAGGCAGCCGGTTGTCGTTGCGATGACGATGGGGTCCCAGGGACTGGCTCCATAGAGCATGGAGCGGATGAGCGAGCCGGCGATGGCTGCTCCGACCATGCCGATGGCTGCACCGATGAGGACGGGGCGCAGGCCATCGATGAGAATGACGCGCAGGACTTCGGTACGTTGTGCGCCGAGGGCGATGCGGATGCCTATCTCAGCGTTGCGTTGCGTGACGAGGTAGGAGAGTACTCCGTAAAGGCCTACGCCCGCGAGGAGGAGAGATATTCCGGCGAACGCGAGGATGAGGTTGGCGGCGAAACCCTGGCTTGCGGTGGTGCGGCCGATGATCTGGTCGATGGTGAAGACGTTGTAGACGGGTAGTTGTGGGTCGAGCGCGGAGATCTGCTGCTGAATGGGAGTGGTCATCGAGAGCGGATCGACGGCGGTCCAGGCAACGATGTTGGCTTCGCTGGTACGGTTGGGGATGCCGGAGAGGATGGGGAAGTACATGGTGGCCTGCACGGGCTTGGTGACGTCGTAGAGTGTGTCGCCTACTTCGCCGATGATCTCGTAGAGTTCGGGCTCGTTATCCCAACCGACGCGAACGTGCTTGCCGAGTGGATCGTCGCCATTGAGGAATTGATCGACGAATTTCTTGCTGACGATGATGTAGTGGTCGTTGTTGAGTCGCTCGTGCTCGGTGAAGATGCGGCCCCGAAGGACGGGGATACCCATGACGCTGAAGTATTGCGGATCGGCGGAGCGATACATGGCGTCTTCCTGATCGCTGAAGCTTGGCAATGGGTGCTCGAGGATGGTGAAAGTTTTGTCGCCTTCATGGCCCGCGCCGGGAACGGTGGAGACGAGTGCTGCTCCACGAACGCCGGGCAGGCTGCGGACGCGTGCCAGCAGGGACTCGTGGAAGTTCAGTACTTTCTCGCGGGTGTCGTATTGGATTATGGGGAGACCGAAGCGCATGGTGGCGACGTGATCGGTGCGGCAGCCGAGATCGGCAGTGCGCAGACGGAGGAAGCTGCGGAAGAGCAGGCCTGCTGATGCGAGGAGTGTGACGGTCAGTGCGATTTCAGCAGTGAGCATGACTTTGCGCAAGCGTGCGCGAGAAGTGCTGCCGCCGATGGTGCGCGAGGAATCATGAAGGGCTGAGAGTAGGCCCTTTCCGGTGGACGAGATGGCAGGGATAAGGCCGGATGCGAGTGCAGTGATGGCTGCGAGAGCGAACGCGAAGAAGAGAACGCCGACATCGGCGTGAACTGCTTCAGCGCGAGGCAGGCGGCTCCAGTGAGCGGCGAGCCATTTTGTTGCGGCTAAGGAAAGAAGCATGCCGAGGGCTCCGCCGGTGAGGCAGATGAGCAGGCTCTCAACCATCTGTTCGCGAATGAGTGTGAGGCGGCCGCCACCGAGAGCTCCACGGATGGCGACTTCTTTTCGGCGAGCTGCGGAGCGGGCGATGAGGAGATTGGAGAGATTGAGGCATGCAATGAGAAGCATGCAGGCAACCGAGGCGAGCAGAACGATGAGTGGAGTGCGGACGTCTTTGACGACGTCGTCGATCATGGGACGCGACCACACATCTTCTGCAACGGGCTTGGATGCATTGGCCACGTGAATCTGATACTGGATGGCGCTTACTTCGCGCGTGGCTGCAGCGACGGTAACGCCGGGCTTGAGACGTGCAACGACGAGGCTTTGATGGCCGTCGTAGATGCCGTATTGGCCGGGTGAGAAGGTTTGTGCGTAGGGCATCCAGAATTGAATGCGGTTATCCGGATAGGTGAACCAGGGCGGCAGTACGCCGATCACCGTGGTTGGGACTGTATCCAGATGGATTTGCTTGCCAATGATGGATGGATCCGCGGCGAAACGGCGCTGAAAGAAGCTCCATGTCAGCATGACTACGGGCTGACCTTCCGGCTGATCTTCCGCTTCGGTGAAGCTGCGGCCAAGGGCAGGGTTGACGCCCAAAAGCGGAAAGAGATTTGCCGAACCGCCTGCACTTTGCACAACCTCAGGCAGCTCTGAGTTCACCCCTGAAACCATACCCCCATAGTTGCGCAGCGCAGCGATGCCTTCGAAGTTGTGCGAATCGGCGCGCCAGGTGCGGTAGTCGCCGGGAGAGACAATGTTGTAACCATTGTTGCTGTTGTCGTCGCGGAAGTGTTCGTAGAGCATGACGAGATGCGACGGATCACGGAAAGGCAGTGGCTGCAGCATGACGGCGCGGACAACGGTGAATAGCGATGTTGTCGCTCCCATGCCGAGCGCCATGATGAGGATCGATACGAATGCGAAGCCGGGTGAGCGAAGCAGAGTGCGTGCGCCGAATTTAAGATCGCGGCCAAACTTTTCCAGGCTGTGCCAGCTCCATGTTGCGCGAGTTTGTTCGCGGGTGAGGCCGGGGCTGCCGAAGGTGCGCAGAGCGGCCTTGCGAGCTTCGTCCTTGTTCATGCCTGCGGCGATGTTTTCGTGGATCTGCTGCTCAAGGTGAAAGCTTAGCTCGTCATTGAGTTGTTCGGCGGCTTTGCGGCGGCCAAAGAGCATCTGAAGCCTGATGGTCAATCGAGTGATGAAAGAAGGCATACTTTCTCCTCCAAATCCTGCACTTCTGGGCTATTCGGTACGCAAGGCCTGCATTGGATCGAGCCGGGATGCGCGGAGAGCGGGCAACAGGCATGCTCCGGCGGCAACGGCCACAAGGGTGATGGCTACGGCTGTGAAGATTGCTGGGTCGAGCGGCTGTGTCCCATAGAGCAGGGATTGCATAAGGTGCGTGGCCGCGGCGCTGGCTACGAGGCCTAGTGCGAGGCCGAAGAGAGCAGGCTTGAGACCGTCGGCGAGCATGAGGCGTGTGATCTGGCCACGCTCAGCACCGAGAGCGAGCCGGATACCGATCTCCGAGGTGCGCTGGCTTACGAGGAAAGAGAGCACGCCGAAGAGTCCGACGGCTGCGAGAACGAGTGAGAGGATCGCGAAGGATATCAGGAGAGCGGCGTCGAAGCTGGGCGCAAGTGTGGCCTCGCCAATGACCTGATCCATCGTCAGGATGTTGGAGACGGGGAGATCAGGATCGATGCCAGCGATGATCTTTTGCGCCGTGAGCGCGATCGATGAAGCATCGGAGCGGGTGCGCATGGTGAGGATGAGCCCGCGCTCGCTACCCAGGTAAAGCGGGAAGTAGAAAGTTGGCTCAGGCGGAGCGGCGATATCGGCGCGGGTGTCGCCGACGACACCGATGATCTCAAGGGGATGTGGGTCGAGAGAGACGACGTTCGTGAAGAGGTGTTTGCCGATGGGGTTTTCATTGGGGAAGTCACGACGGGCCAGGGATTCATTGATCAGAACGGATTGTCCATGATCGAAGCGGTCATCGGGTTGGAACAGACGACCGGAGATGAGTGGAATCTGCATGGCGGAGAAATAGCCGGGATCGACGAAGACGGTGACCGCTGTCAGCGTCTGACCGAGCGGCAGAGGCGGGTGTTCCTGGATGGAGAAGGTATCATTGCGGCCCACGCCTTCGGCCGGGAGCTGGGTAGTGAGTCCCGCTGAGATTCCGCGGACTTCAGAAAGGCGCTGTGTCAGGGTTTCGGCAAAGGCGACGCGTTTGATGTCGGTGTTGTATTTCCCTTTGGGAAGCGCGAGTTCCATGGTGAGCACGTCACGGGTGGCGCAGCCAGGGTTGGCGGAGCGCAGGCGCTGGTAGGTCTTGAGCAGCAGGCCAGAGCCAACAAGCAGAACGACGGTGAGGCCGACTTCGAGCGCGAGAAGACTGCGACGCAGGCGAACTCCTGCAATGCTGCCTGCCTGGGTACGAGTGTTGGCTTGAAGTGAGCGGAGGATATTGCGATCGGTAGCAGCGAGGGCTGGAACGAGGCCGGAGAGCGCGGCGCAGAGAAAGACGACGCCGAGAGCGAGGAGAAGTGCCCAGCCGTCGAGATGAATGTTTTCGGCGCGAGGAATGTCGGTGCGTACTGCGACTAGCCAGCGGAGCCCGATGGCGGCAAGGACGAGTCCGGCGAGTCCTCCAGCAGATGAGAGAAGCAGGCTTTCGAGGAGAGTGTTGCGCATAAGGCGTAAGCGGCTGCCGCCAAGAGCGGTACGAACAGCGGTCTCACGCTGACGCGCCGCGGAGCGTGCGATGAAGAGGCTGGCAATGTTGAGGCAGGCAATGAGAAGCAGGCAGCCTGTGGCGGCAAGAAGCGCGTAGAGGCCGGATTTCACACCGCGTACTTCGGCGTCCAGAATGGGCCGGAGATTGACGGCGTCGCTTACCGGGCCGCTAGGATGCTGACGGCGAACCTCGGCCTGGATCGCGGAGAGATCCGCAGTGGCCTGCGCAGGAGTGATGCCGGGTTTGAGGCGGCCAATGACATCGAAGTTGTGCGCCTCTACCATGCGCATCATCTCGGCTGATTTCTCGTGGTAGAGGGGGGTCCATAGCTGAATCTTTGCGTCGGGATATTGGAACCACTCGGGCAGAATGCCGATGACGGTAAAGGGACGGGCGTCGAGCTCGATGGTTTTACCAAGGATGGCGGGGTCGCCGGCGTAGCGTCGTTTCCAAAGGCTCCAGGAAAGAACAACTGTGCCATTTGCGCCGGGGTGATCATCGTCCGCGGTAAAGAGGCGCCCGAGCGCGGATTGAATGCCTAGCAGGGGGAAGAGATTCCAAGAGGCGATTTCAGCGTGAACGTACTCGGGAAGCTTGCTGCCTGAACCAGAGAGACCGCCAGCCAGGTCGTATCCGGCACTGCGTTTGATGGCGAGATCAACGAAGCTTTTCTGCTGCTCTTTCCAAACGGCGAATGAGCCGCCCGCGACAATGTTGTCCTGGTAGCGGCCGCGACTGTCGGCTTCAAAGACGCGGACGAGACGGCCGGAATCATGGAATGGCAGAGCGTTGAGCAGGACGGAATGAACGACCGAAAAGAGAGCGACGTTGGCTCCGATGCCGAGGGCCAGAACCAGGATCACAACCGCGGAAAAGCCGGGAGCGCGGCGTAATCCGCGGATGCAGAGGCGCAGGTCGAGGAGGAAGTGGTCGAGGCCGGTCCAGCTCCACGTGGCGCGTGCTTGCTCGCGTGCAAGGTCGGGACTGCCGAATATACGTAACGCGGCTTTGCGGGCTTCAGCGGGGCTCATACCGGCAGCGATATTTTCACTGATTTGCTGCTCGAGATGGAAGCTGAGTTCCGAGTCGAGTTGTTCCGCGGCCTTTCTTCTGCCGAAGAGCATCCGAAGCTTGATCGTCAGTCGAGTGATGAACGAGGGCACGGCTTTCTCCTCTGAATTATTCGGTGCGTAGGGCCTGCATGGGATTGAGGCGTGAGCCGCGCCATGCGGGAAGCAGACAGGCGAATGCGGCGACGGCAAGCAATGTAAGGCTGACGGCAGCGAAGATGCTTGCGTCGAATGGCTCGACGCCGTAGAGCATGGAGCGGATAAGGCGAGTGAGTCCGGCACTGGCGGCGAGGCCGAGCACGAGGCCGATGAGCGCGGGGCGCAGACCATCGATGAGGACGAGACGCAAGACCTGATCGCGTTGTGCGCCGAGAGCGATGCGGATGCCGATTTCGCTGGTGCGCTGGGTGACGAGATAGGCGAGGACGCCGTAGAGTCCAGCTGCGGCGAGGATGAGCGCGATGATGGCGAAGCCGAGTACGAGGAGCGAATCGAACTGCGAGTCGAGGGTGGATTTGTCGAGCGATTCCTGCAGAGTCATCACATCAGAGACGGGAAGATCGCGATCCATCTGGCTGATGATCTTCTGGATGGGTATAGCGAGGGCGTCGACGTCTCGCGTGGAGTGAATCAGGACGGTAGCGCCGGAGCTGTTGCCGTAGAGGGGAAGGTACATTGTGGGCGCTACAGGTTGTGTGATGGAGTAACGGGTGTCGCCGACGATGCCGATAATCTCGAAGGTGTCGCCGCCCATGTCGAACTTGATGTGTTTGCCGATGGGATCGTCGCCGTTGGGGAAGCAGGCTTTGACGGCGATCTGGCTGATGAGGGCTACGTTGCCTTTCGTGAGGCGCTCGCCAGAAGCAAAGGTGCGGCCGCGCAGGATAGGCAGGTGAACTGCAGCGAAATATCCGGGATCGGCACCGCGCATCATCATGTCGATTTCAGCGCCTTTGGGCAGTGGAGGATGCTCAGCGACACTGACCATCCGGTCGCCGCCCCAGCCCTGGCCCGGTGCGGCGGTGATGAGCGTCGCGGACTCGACACCCGGAACAGCGCGGACACGCTCAATAAGCCGTTCAAAAAAGCTGCCCTGTTCGACCGGTGTTTTGTAGCGTGCGTTAGGTAGGCCGATTCCCATGGTCAGCGTGTTCTCGACCGGTATGCCGATATTGACTGAGCGCAGATGGTCATAACTTTTGAGCAGCAGACCCGCACCGACGAGAAGAACAACTGTGAGGCCGACTTCAAGAACAAGAAGCGTGCGGCGCAGACCCGCTCGGGCGCGTCCGCCGCTTTGAGATCGTGAAGCTTCCTGAAGCGTTGCCAGCAGCTTGCGGCTATCGATGCTGAGGGCAGAGATGAGCCCCGAGAAGAGCGCGCAGAGAGCTACGGCCGCAGCGGTGAAGGCAATAACGGTCCAGTCGAGATGAATGCTCTCAATGCGGCGCATATCGGGCCGCGCATGTTGAAGCCAGTGGATTGCCGCGCTTGCAAAGGCAATACCAGCTGCGCCGCCTGCAGAGCTGAGCAGCAGGCTCTCCAGAACTCGCTCGCGAATGAGGCGTGCGCGTCCGCCGCCGAGTGCAGTGCGGATTGCGAGCTCCTTGCGCCGCGATGCGGTGCGCGCGACCAGCAAGCTGGCGACGTTGAGGCAAGCGATGAGCAGGACGCAGCCGGTGGCGGCGAAGAGAACATAGAGAGGCGTCTTATACGCATGCACTGCATCGTCGAGCAATGACCGTCCGCTGGTGAGGCTGCGCACCCCCGCGCCGGGGTGTTCAGCCTTGATGTGCGCCTGTATAGCCCCAGTGATGCTGAGAAGCTGGGCCAGCGTCACGCCCGGTGCGAGGCGAGCTACGCCGACGAACTCGTGATCCTCGAAGGTGCTCATGAGCCAACGCGGCGCCTCGTGGTTGACCGGCGTCCAGATCTGGATCTTGCCGGAAGAGAAGGGTCCGAGAAAGACCAGAGACTCGGGCATGACGCCGACGACCGTAAAGGGCTGCGCGTCAAGCCATATCTTGCGACCAACGATCTTCGAATCGCCGCCGTAGCGGCGTTTCCAGAAGGAGTAAGAGAGCACTGCGGCCGCTTCGGCTTCGGGGCGGTCGTCGGAAGCCATGAAACCGCGGCCCAGTATCGGAGCCACACCGAGCGTCGAAAAGAAATTCCCAGTCACCCAGGCAGCGTCTATATGTTCGGGAAGCTGGCCGCCTTCCGCCGAGACGTTGTAACTCTGAAAAGGCGAGATCAGTGCCATCTCAGCCTTGCCCTGTGCCGCCTGCTTCCAGGCGAAGAAGCTGCCAGCATCGATGGGGATGGACAGATTGTCCTTCTTCGAATCGGGATTGTGGCTGTAGAGCGCCACCAGGCGCTGGGGGTCACTATAAGGTAGCGGGTTCAGCAGCACGGAGCGCACGACGGCGAAGATAGTGACGTTGGCTCCGATACCGAGCGCCATGACGCCGATGGCGATTGCTGTGAAACCGGGCGTGCGGAAGAGAGCGCGAAGGCTCTGGCGCAGGTCGCGGAGCAGGAGCTCGACGGTGGTCCAGGACCAGGTGGAACGGGTCTGTTCACGAAGCAGCGTGGGATTGCCGAAGGTGCGGAGAGCGGCTTCGCGGGCCGTTTTGCGGCTCATGCCGGCGGCGCGGTTTTCGGCGATCTGCTGTTCGAGGTGGAAGCGGAGCTCCTGGTCAAGCTGGTCTTCGGAGCGTCCGCGGCGAAGCATTTGCAGACGCATCGCTAGCTGATGGAGCCAACGGAATGAGCTCATACTGTTCTCCCCTTTGTGCTTAGTTCGGGACGGGGTACTGCAAAAATGCCGATGAATCAGGCTTCGGAGACGATCAGGTTGATGGCTTGCGAGAGCCGGGTCCAGTTGGCCGTCTCTTTTTCGAGCTGCTCGCGGCCTGCTGTGGTGAGGGAGTAAAACTTGGCCTGGCGACCGGTTTCGCTTTCGGCCCACTTGGCGGTGATCCAACCCTGCTGCTCGAGGCGATGGAGCGCGGGGTAGAGCGAGCCCTGCTGGACCTGGAGGACTTCATTGGAGATCTGCTGAATGCGCTTGGCGATAGCCCACCCGTGCTTCGGCTCGGTTTGGAGCGTACGCAGGATGAGGAGATCGAGTGTGCCCTGGACGAGATCGCTTGGTTTACCCATACCTTGACTATCTACACTTCCAGTTGTAGATAGTCAAGGTATCATGCGTGGAGAAATCGTCAAGAATTTTTCTGGAGGCTTTTTGGGGTGAGTTTGCAGCTCCGCGATTTGCTCCTGATCGCGAAGAATGGGTGTAAATGGATAAGAATGGGTATCCCACCGATTTGGTTATGAAACGGCGCTACACCGGAATCTGCGGGATGAGTGAAGGCGCGTATGCTGGTGGCATGTTGATTCGGGGTAAATGGCTGATTCTTTTGGCGGCTATTGCTGTGCCCATGATGTTACGGGCTCAGGAAGATGCGGCGCTGGATGGGCAGTTGCGTGCGATCGCTGCGGCGCATCATGGGCGGATGACGGTGTTTGCGCGGAACTTGAAGACGGGCACTACGGCTTCGGTGGCTCCGGATGAGCTGGTGCAGACGGCTTCGGTGATCAAGCTGGGGATATTGCTGGATGCGGCGGAGCAGATCCGGGCGGGGAAGGCTTCGCTGGATGAGAAAGTGGTGCTGACGAAGGAGAACCAGGTGCCGGGGTCGGGGGTGCTGAATGTCTTTGATGCTCCGCTGACGCTGACGCTCAAGGATGCGCTGACGCTGATGGTGGTGGTGAGTGACAACACGGCGACCAATGTGGCGATCGACCGGCTGGGGCTGGCGCATATCGACGAGACGCTGCGCGAGGCGGGGTTGAAGGACACGTACCTGTACAAAAAGGTGTTCAAGCCGGCGACGGGGCCGATGCCGGCGGACCAGCCCAAGTTTGGGTTGGGGAAGACGACGGCGCGGGAGATGGCGTCGGTGATGGAGCGGCTGGCGGAGTGCCACCTGTCACTCGATAAGAGAGCGCCGCTGCCGGGGGATGGCAAGTTGTGCGGGGCGATGTTGCATATGCTGCGCAGTCAGCAGGATCGCGACGATCTGCCGCGGTACATCGAGGCGCTGGATACGAGCGAGCATGGGTCGGCGATCGGGAACAAGACGGGTGCGCTGGACCAGGTGCGGAACGATGTGGCGCTGATTGCGACGAAGAATGGGCCGGTGGTGATTGCGGCGTTTACGCAGGACAATCAGGATCAACGGTGGACTGGCGATAATGAGGGGCAGAAGACGCTGGGCAGGATCGGCGACGCGGTTGTGAAGCGCTGGTCGCCGGCTGGGCTGGATGCGGAGGCGTTTCCGTGGGACGATCCGCTGGCGAAGACGAAGTAGGGAAACAGCAAAACCCCGCCGGAGTGGCGGGGTCAGGCGAAGTGAAGCCTTGTTAAAGGAAGCTTAGGCCTTGGTGACCTTGCCGCTCTTGATGCAGTTAGTGCATACGCGGAGGCGCTTGGCGGCGCCGTTGACGACGGCGTGCACAGCCTGCAGATTGGGGTTCCAGCGGCGGCGGGTTACGTTGTGCGCGTGAGAGATGTTGTTGCCGAAGCGCGGGCCTTTGCCGCATAAGTCGCAAATCTGTGCCATGACGAAGACTCCAAACTCTTCTAAAAGGGTTGGCCCGGAGATCAATCAGGGCCTGAATCGGGCTGGCTGCTGCAACCAGATGCTGCCGCCGGAGGCGCGTCCGAAAATCAGGGCGCAATAAGGCGTGGCCGCAAGCCTGCTGCCGAATCCCTAGTATAGCGTGAATCTTGTTTTGGGCCAAATTATGGGTCCATCTCTGAAATCCACCCGGTACCAAGACGATTGGATTACGGGGCGATTTTTCGCACCACGCTGTTGTACGAGTCTGCGATATAGAGAACCCCGGAGGAATCGAAGAATAGTCCTTCGGGGTTGTGGAGTTTGGCGAGATCGGCGGGTCCACCGTCGCCAACATAGCCAACCGAAGTTCCGGCTACGGTGGTAATGATCCCTGTTGCGGCTGAAACCATGCGTACCCGCTGATTATTGCTATCAGCGATGAAAATGTTGCCCGAAGAGTCGAGTGCAACGCCCTGTGGGTTAGAGAGCTGTGCTTTCGTTGCGGGGCCACCATCCCCTATAACTGCTCCAGCACCGTCTCCAGAGGCCCCATTACCTGCGACTGTCTGAATTAGTCCAGAGGTCAGGTTTACGCGGACAATAACGCTTGCTCCCTGTTCGGTGATGTAGAGATTTCCATTGCCGTCGAGCGCAAGCTGTTCTGGATTACTCACCATGGCCTGAACGGCTGCACCATCATCGCCGGAATAGCCATAAGTGCCGTTGCCAGCGATGGTCGTGATGATGCCGGTCTTACTATCGATCTTCCGAACGCGTTGATTGCTCGAGTCTGAAATGAACAGGTCTCCAGCAGCGTCGATTGCGAGCCCGCGCGGGAGATAAAGTTTGGCCTTCGTTGCCAACCCACCGTCGCCGGCAAATCCTCCGATTTCATACTGGGCAGAATAGGCATAACCAGCAATCGTCGTGATGATGCCGGTAGCAGCATCGACGCGCCGCACTACGTTATTGCCTGCATCGGCGATGTAGAGATTTCCCGCGGAGTCGAGCACGCAGGCCGACGGACCGGCAATGGCCGCATCGGTTGCCGGCCCACCGTCGCCAGAGTAGGCTTCAATGCCGTTCCCGGCATAGGTAGAGATGATTCCGGTACCGGCGGCCACTTTGCGCACCGTGTACGTGGCTATGTCTCCAATAAAGAGGTCGCCAGCGCTGTTCATTACCGCGCATGTCGGTTGATTCAGTTGCGCGGCTGCAGCAGGACCGCCATCGCCGGAATCGCCATATTTTCCGTTTCCGGCAACGGTTGCGATCGTTCCAATGTTGGTTTGCGAAGATCTATTTCCGCATCCGCAGATTTCGATAGCAACCAAAGCAGTCAATGCGTAAAGGAAAAGAGTAATCAGCGCAGATTTCGAGCGGCTCTTTTCTTGAAACATGTGTCACCTCAGCGTGATCCTGAGTTTATTGCAGACCTTATGACTAAGAGTTACACGGCCTATGTCAATGCGCAAAGCTGTCTTGATGGACGTTTCTGGCCGGTGAAAAGTCAGAATTACTTAATTTTCTTTCGCTGTGGTTCGATGTTGGGCAGGAAGCCGGTCAGCAGGCCTATTGCGGGCAGATAGGCGCAGAGGTGGTAGACGTAGACGATGCTGGTGGCGTCGGCAATGCGACCCAGCACTGCTGCTCCGATGCCGCCCATGCCGAAGGCGAAGCCGAAGAACATGCCGGAGATCATGCCGATGCGGTCAGGGACTAGCTCCTGCGCGTAGACGAGGATGGCGGAGAAGGCCGAGGCAATGACGACGCCGATGACGACGCTGAGGATGCTGGTCCAGAAGAGATTGGCATAGGGCAGCATGAGAGTGAAGGGCAGCACCCCGAGGATGGAGCACCAGATGACGTATTTGCGGCCGATGCGGTCGCCTACGGGTCCGCCGATGAAAGTGCCGGCGGCGATGGCTCCAAAGAGGAGGAAAAGGTGGATCTGGGAGCTGGCTACGGACACGTGGAAGCGGCTGATGAGGTAGAAGGTGTAGTAGCTGGTGAGGCTGGCGATGTAGAAATACTTGGAAAAGACCAGCAGCATGAGGACGAAGAGAGCTCCGAGGACCTTGCCGCGGGGCAGGCCGTGGTGGGCTTCGCTATGAACGGCGGGACGATTGCGGAGATGTTCCAGGCGGTTCTTGTACCAGCGGCTGATCCAGAGGAGGACAGCGATGCCGGTAACGAGGGCTACGGCGAACCAGAGCGATCCGCGCTGGCCGATGGGCAGAATGAGGAAGGCTGCGAGCAGCGGTCCGATGGCTGAGCCGGTATTGCCGCCGACCTGAAAGAAGGATTGCGCGAAGCCGTGTTTGCCGCCGGAAGCCATGCGGGCGACTCGGGAGGATTCCGGATGGAAGACCGCGGAGCCGATGCCGAAGAGCGCGGCGGCTACGAGCAGGGTGTTGAAGGTGGGGGCGTAGGCCAGAAGGACGAGTCCGCCGAGCGAGATTGTCATGCCGATGGGCAGTGAATACGGCAGCGGCCGGCGGTCGGTGAAGTGGCCGATGAAGGGCTGCAGGATCGAGGCGGTGAGCTGGAAAACGAGGGTCATGAGGCCGATCTGGCTGAAGTTGAGGTGAAATCCGGACTTCAGGATCGGGTACATGGAGGGCAGGAGCGACTGCACCATGTCGTTGACGAGATGGCAGAAGCTGGCTGCGGCGAGAACGCGGAGGAGCGTTTGCTCGGGCGAAGTGGCGGGCTGCAGAGCCTTCACTTCCTGAACAGTAACTGCAGGAGAGGTCATTGCCGGGTTCCAGATTCCATCTTAGCTATGGATGTGAAAGCACGGCGCAGGGATTCGGCAACGACCACTTCTCTTGCTGCCAGTTCGATCTGTGAGTTACGTATCCTGCGTTATTCGTAGCGAATGGCCTTGACTGGATCGAGCGCAGCGGCTTTGCGGGCGGGCAGCCAGCAGGCGGCAAGGCCTACCGCGGCCAGTATCGCTGCGACCGCGAGGAAGACCGCCGGATCGGAGGACGAGCTGCCGATAGGAAGGCTGCTCATGAGCCGGGATACGGGAACTGCCGCTCCGAGGCCGAAAGCGATGCCGGCGGCGATTTGCCAGAGTCCGCGCTTCATTACGAGCAACATAATGTTGCGCGTGTTAGCTCCCAGAGCCATGCGAACGCCAATTTCCTGAGTGCGGCTGCCGGTGGCGTGCGCAATCACCGCGTAGAGGCCGACTGAGGCCATCAGCAACGCGATCAGGGCAAAGCCTATGAAGACTTTGGTCATGACCTGCAGGAACCACTGCCGATGCCTTACGGCTTCGGTGAGCATGGAGACATCGCGCAGGGGCAGGTCAGGATCGATATTGTCGACGACTGCGCGCACTCCGGCGGTCGGATCGACGCTTGATTCAACGACCAGGGCCATGCTGCCCCAGCCCTCCTGCTGATAGGGCAAGAAGAGCAGCGGATTCGGATGCTTGTCGTTGAGATCCTGTACAAGGTTCGCCGAGACTCCGACGACGGTGATCCAGTCGCCCGGCTTTCCATCGTCGTCGTACAGGCGGAATCGCCTGCCGATCGCGTTTTGATTAGGCCAGAAATGCTCGGCGCAATCACGAGTTAGCACCGCGGATTTGTGACTCGCGGCGCCATCTGTATTGTTGAAGTCGCGGCCAAGCAGCAGCGGCAGATGGATGGCGTCGAAATAGCCCGGCGACTGCGCGATGAATGCAGCCTGAGGGCGCTTTGCCCTGGTGTCGGCTGCCGAATGTTCAATCTCGATGTCGCGCCATCCAGCACCGAGACCGGGAAGGCTGGAGACGATTGCCGCGTGGGTCACGCCGGGAATCGCGCGAAGACGCGGCAATAGCTGATCGAAAAATTGCTGCCGCGAGCCGGCATCCTTATAGCGGCTGTCAGGAAGGCCGATACGCGCGGTCATGATTTGATTTGCGGGCACGGTCTTATTGGCCGAGAGGCTCTGGAGCAGGCCGTGGACGAAGATTCCGGCGCCGGAGAGCAGCACGAGTGTCAACGCAAATTGAAAGACGACCAACGCAGTCGTGAACAAGCCACCGCGATGTTTGCCGACGCTGCGCGCGCCATCTTTGAGGACTTCATTCAGATCTACACGCGAGGATTGCAAGGCGGGTGCGATGCCGAAGAGCAGACCGCTGACGATGCATAACGCGGCAAAGTAGCCAAAGACGGTGTAGTTCAAGGAGAAGTCGATCCAATAGGGGCGCACGATGCGTGTGGAGAGATCGAACCAGTATGCGCCGAGCATGGCCAAACCCAGCCCGAGCGTGCCGCCCAGGACGCTGAGCAGGACGCTCTCGATGAGCAACTGACGGATCACGCGCCATCGCGAAGCGCCGAGCGCGGTGCGAATGGATATTTCGCGTTGGCGGCCGAGAGAACGGCTGAGCATCATGTTGGCGACGTCGGCGCAGGCGATCAGCAGCACGAATCCAACTGCGGCAAGCATAAGCAGGAAGACGGTGCGAACATTTCCGCCGTTGTAGTGCTGATTGAAGGTTTCGACGCTAACAGTGAGGTCTTTGTCGGTGAGCGGATATTGAGCGGCGAGACGGTGGGCAATGGCGTTCAGGTCGATGCCGGCTTGCAGGGCGCTTACGCCGGGTTTGAGCATGGCGAAGGTTTCGAGGGCGTGGTTATCGCGCTTCTCAAATGCGGGCGTCGGCATCAGCGGCATCCACATCTCGGAATTGAAGGGGAATTTGAAGCCGTCGGGCATGACGCCGATGATGGTGGCGGGCTTTTCGTTGACGCGGACCATGTGGCCGATGACGGCCGGCGAGCTGCCGTAGCGGTTCTTCCAGATGCCGTAGCCGAGAAGTAGAACTGGTGGTGCGCCCGGCTTGTCATCGCCAGGTAAAAAACCGCGTCCCAATACTGGCCGAATGTGCAGCATATCGAAAATGCCGGCTGTGGCTAGTTGCATCGGGAACGATTGCGGAGGGTTGCCGTGCTCGCTGAGGACACCGTCCAGGTTGGTGGTGGCCTCAATCGCTTCGACCGAAGTGGCTTGTGCCCGGTAATCGCGCAGAGCGGGCAGCGAGAGACGTATCGAGCCATCTTCCGGATTCGGATTGCGAAGGCTGACAGTCATCAGCCGCGAGCCGCCCGGAACGTTGATCGGCTTGAGCAGGACCGCGTACACCAGAGTGAAGACCATGGTGTTGACGCCGATGCCCAGGGCCAGGGTCACGACCACGGCGGCCGAGAACCAGCGATGGGCGAGGATCATCCGTAGGGCAAAACGCAGGTCGTGTGCCATGAGTGGGGTTACGGATGCTGACTCAGGCGTGTTCCGTAAAAATACGGCAAAATCGTCATATTGGTAGTGGGGGCCGGGTTGGTCACCAAGTCAGGGCGATGAACGGTGGATTGACCCTGGAAATGAAAGGCGATACACTACCTTAGTTTGGCGATTCTGCCTAGAGCCCTGTTTGTCAGTGCTCGTCCGCGAGTTTTCCAGGTAGCTGGAAGAAATGATTAAAGATGCGGACTGGAGTGCTGGCCGGGTGAGCTGATTCTGCCCATTCCTGATATTGGCCCGAGTTGGGCAGGCTGCGCTCGAAAAAGCAGCGCTGGAGGATGTATGTACGCAGTGATTCGCACCGGTGGTAAGCAGTACCGGGTCGCCCCAGGCGATGTGTTGAAGGTAGAGAAACTGGAGCTGCCAGAGGCGGAAGCCCCTAATGTGGTTTTTACCGATGTGCTCGCGGTTTCCGGTGAGCCGGGAACCCTGGCCAAGGCGGAAGGCGCGACTGTGACCGCAGAAGTGATTCGCGATGACCGCCATGCGAAGATTCTGGTCTTCCATCTGAAGCGGAAGAAGCAGTACAAGAAGCTGCAGGGACACCGGCAGGCGTTCACGGAAGTTCGCATCAAGTCGATCAACGTTTAGAGAATCAACGTCTAGAGATTTGGTCGCTGTTCAGGGCTTGGGGCCCGAGAGATTGGAAAGGATTTGAGTCATGGCACATAAAAAAGGTGGCGGTAGTTCAACAAACGGGCGCGACTCTAACGCGCAGCGGCTGGGCGTGAAGGCATTTGCCGGCCAGTTCGTTACGGGTGGCTCGATCATCGTTCGGCAGCGTGGGACACCGATCAAGCCGGGCCTGAATGTCGGCATCGGCAAGGATGACACGCTGTTCGCGAAGGTGAGCGGTGTGGTGCAGTTCCGCGACCGTGGCCGCATGGGCCGTTTTGCCTCGATTGATCCAGTGACGGCTGAATAAGCTCTCAGCAGAGAAAATAGAAAGGGCTGGAACCTTCGGGTTCCGGCCCTTTTATATTTAAGGCGATCTGTATGGTCGGGTAATTTAGCTTTCGGATTCCTTGCCCTGAAGGGTACGGGTGAAGGCGCGCTCGACGACCTTTTCGACGTCGACGAGGAAGAAGCTCTGGGAGGGCTGCATGGCCACTTGGGTTCCTTTGTGGCCGAGCGCGGAGGCGATTTGATCCCACTTATAGATAGTTGAGTTCACGGGTACCGTCATAGTTTTTCGGGCAGGTTCCGGCATGGTTGAGTATGCGATCCAAATGCTCAGTGTAAGGACAGAGCAGAGCTCGAAAATGGCGCCTACGGTTGGGGTTGCGTGAACGCCGATTGCGGTCACGATGGATTCAGAACAGTCGATGGCGGCCATCAGTCCGAGGCCAAGGGCAAAGCCGAAAGGCCGGCTGCGCAGGGTTAATCCGATGGCGCGCATGCTCAACAGGAGCAGGGTCAACAGGCAGAGCTCAGTGGCCCCGGCGCAGCGTAGAAGCTGCAGCCCGGCCTTGGAGATCATGTCCGGGCCGGAAACAATGGACGTAAATGTCGTCGCTGTTACCAGAACGGATGCGATAGCTGCCCAGGTAAAGACGGTGTTGCCCATGCTGGCGAGGCCGGGAAGTGGGGCCATGGCCTGCCGGTAAACGTCGAGACAACTCATGAAGAGCAGTCCGGCGGAGATGAGCGTGCTGGCGTAAAAGACGACGTAATAGATCTTCGTATAGGTGAGCGGGGATGCCAGTAACGGGCCGTAGAACAGAAACTCAACAATAACGGCGGTAATCGCACGGACGGTCAGGTACGCGTACATCCATGGGTATTGCTTGCGTACCGATGGGCGCGAAAAAAAGGCCCAAATCCCGAGCGAAAATATTACATCCAAGTTCACTGCAACGGTGTGCGCGAGGGTCGGATTCATGCAACGGCTCCGGGCTACCCGTAAAGTACGTTTAGAATAGCGCGTTCAAATAGATAGCCATTGACTAATTCGGTAATCCGACCCTGACACTTTCGTGCTAGCGGAAATTTACCAAAGAACCCTTTTCTAACGGATGGTTTGGCAGTTCGGATTCTTGAAGGGGTCGCAGGTGGGCATAGGGCCGCCGCCTCCGGGAACACTTGTTGGGGTGAGTGCAGCCACCTGAGTTTTGGAAAATACGTTTCCACCGAATGCAGCGCCCAAGATGAGTGTGAGAAGGGAAACACGCAGGACTACCTTCATATTAAGTCTCTCCTAAAGTTGTAGGTTTCTTGACCCTTTGTGGTGCGGGCATGACGACAACCCAGGAATAGACTGTGGCGTAGTTTAAGTCCAGAATAATCGGTGTAATTACTTAGTATTCAATAATTTAGTGACTGAAGGTAGTATTTCTAAAGTAATCATTCGATAGCCCGGTTGGGATCGTTCCCGGGCGCGCTAGCCAGCCTCGACGGGCACCATTCAATACATTTCCGCGGTAACCTTTCCGGCAAGTTTCAGGTGCCTCCAGGTGATAAAATCAAGGGAGCAGATGGTGCGAACATCTCCTTCCCGGTTAGGCAAATCTCATAGCGTTTCCAAGGATTTGCGGTCAGTCAGACAGCAGATTTGCGCTCTCTTGCAAGGCGATTCCAACTGACGTACGCACAGGCCAGAGGCCGTATCCGCTCTTCCCTGAACTTCTGCACGAGAGGTTTAATGGCTACAAAAAACGGTACCCCCGACGACGGCGCGCCGAATAACGGCAGCTACACGAGTGAGAACATCAAGATCCTGGAAGGTCTTGAGGCTGTGCGCCTGCGTCCGGCAATGTACATCGGCTCGACTGGAGAGATTGGCTTGCACCATCTGGTATATGAGGTGGTGGACAACTCGGTCGATGAAGCGCTTGCGGGGTATGCCAACACGATCGATGTCACGATCCACTTCGACAACTCGATTACGGTTGTTGACGATGGGCGGGGCATTCCGGTGGATATGAAGACGCTGCCGAATGGCGAGCAGATGCCTGCGGTGCAGGTGGTGCTGACCAAGCTGCACGCAGGTGGCAAGTTCGATTCCTCGACCTACAAGGTTTCAGGTGGGTTGCACGGCGTGGGCGTAAGCTGCGTGAACGCGTTGAGCCAGGAATTTAATGTCGAGATCTGGCGCGATGGGTACACGTGGGAGCAGGACTACTCGTGCGGCGACCCGACGACGCTGCTACGGCAGACGGGCACGAGCAAGCGCCGGGGGACGCGAATTCACTTCTTGCCGGACAAGACGATTTTCAGCGTGACGGAGTACAACTACGACACGCTGGCACAGCGGCTGCGTGAGTTGGCCTTCTTGAACAAGGGCTTGCAGATTATGCTGACGGACGAGCGGACGGTCGATGCCAAGACGGGTGAGGCAAAGCGCGCTGAGTTCCGGTATGCCGGCGGTATTGCCGAGTTCATCAAGCACCTGAACAAGGGCAAGGCTGTGCTGCACGACAAGCCAATTACGATGGAAGCCAGCCGGGACGGCGTCGAGATCGATATTGCTTTGCAGTACAACGACAGCTATTCGGATACGATCTTTAGCTTTGCGAACAATATCAATACGGTCGACGGTGGCACACATCTTTCGGGATTTCGCAGCGCGCTGACGCGGACGATCAATGCGATTGGTCAATCGATGGGGCTCTTTAAAGACTTGAAGGAGAACCTGTCGGGCGATGATGTGCGCGAGGGATTAGTCGCGGTGGTGAGCGTAAAGCTGTCTCAGCCGCAGTTTGAAGGACAGACCAAGGGCAAGCTGAATTCGGATATTGCCGGGTCGGTGCAGGCGTTTGTGAATGAGCGGTTAGGTGCTTTCCTGGAGCAGAATCCTCCGGTCGCGCGGAAGATTATCGGCAAGGCGATCGATGCGGCGCGTGCGCGTGAGGCGGCTCGCAAGGCGCGTGATCTGACGAGGCGCAAGGGAGCGCTGGATGGCGGTGGGTTGCCGGGTAAGCTGGCGGACTGCTCGGAGCGCGATCCGGCACGGTGTGAGCTGTACCTGGTCGAGGGTGAATCGGCAGGCGGCACGGCCAAGCAGGGGCGTGACCGGAAATTCCAGGCCATTTTGCCGCTGAAGGGCAAGATTCTCAACGTCGAGAAGGCGCGTTATGACAAGATGCTCGGGCATGAAGAAATCCGGGCGATGATTACGGCGCTTGGCACCGGCATTGGCAAGGATGATTTCGATCTTGTAAAGCTGCGCTATCACCGCATCATTCTGATGACTGATGCCGACGTGGATGGATCGCATATCCGGACGCTGCTGCTGACGTTCTTCTTCCGGCATATGACGGAATTGATCAAGCACGGCTATGTATATATTGCGCAACCGCCGCTGTTCAAGATCAAGAAGGGCCGCTTCGAGCAGTACATCAAGGATGAGCGGGAGCTGAACAAAGTCGCGGTGAAGCGCGCATCGGATGGATTTGTTGTCCGGCATGGCGATGCTGCTGTGGCGATCGAGGGCGAGACGCTGACTCGGTTTATCTCGACTCTGGAAGACTATCTCGGCTTCATGGGCAAGGTGGATAAACGCATCCGCAATGAGCGAGTGACAGAGGTGATCGCCAAGGCTGAGTTCACCAAGCGCACCGACTTTATGTCGTCGGAAGAGAGCGAAGTTCCGCAGAAGCTGGTGGAGCTGCGGGCTGCGCTGGTTCCGCTATCCGAGGAATTTCAGTTCCGGGCTCTGAGCGAGCTGGAGCGCGATGAAGAGCACCAGACCTGGTCGCTGAGCTTTACCGACCAGCAGGGTGCGGTGCGCAAGATTGACTGGGCACTGGCTTCAAGCGCTGAGTTCAAGCAGATGATGGCGAAGTTTGTGCAGATCAAGGATCAGCTTGAGCCGCCATTCCTGATTGAGTACCAGAGCAAAGCCGACGATACGGCTGCTGCAGACGGGGACGAGTCAGAGGCAAGCGAATCTACGGAAGTGCAGGCAAAGGCGCCGAAGAAAGCCGCCCGCGCCACGCGTGAGCCGGTAGAGAAGCAGAGCGCTCGCGAGTTCTTTGAGTATGTTGTGGAGCAGGGCAAGAAGGCTTATGACGTGCAGCGCTACAAGGGGTTGGGCGAGATGACGGCTCCGCAGTTGTGGGAGACGACGATGGACCCGGCGGCAAGGACGTTGTTGCAGGTGAAGCTGGAAGACATTGCCGAAACAGAAAGCATCTTTACCACGCTGATGGGCGAGGATGTCGAATCGCGGCGCAAGTTCATCGAAGACAATGCGCTGGATGTGAAGAATCTCGATATCTGAGAATTTTGATCTTCAGCAGACAAGGCCGCCGGACTACTCCGTTCCGGCGGTTCTTTTGTTTCCAGGTTCGCCTATTCAGGTTCGCCTATTTCCGATGGCACAAGGTGCGCAATTATTCGATGTTGATCGAAATAAACCTGAAAAGAATGGGTCGGGTGTGATCCACGAAATCAGGTTTTCTGCGCGGTTTTCCTAAATTCGATCTTAATAAATTACTTTTGTGCTAAATTCGGAAGATTCGGTTTGGTACCGTAGTAACTTATATCTAATGTCCAACTCCCTGAGTATGCTCGCCCGGGTGCGCCGGTCTCCTGTTTCCACTAAGCGCACCTTATCCCTTAGCTATGGGGTGGCGGCTGTCATCGTGATCACACTGGTTGTATATCTGGTAGTGATACAGCCTGAACTGAAACGCGATGTACAGGTATTACGCGATGCTCACGGATTGGGCCAGGACCATCTTCGGGCGATAAGTGACCTCAGGTCTGCCACGGAAGCGAATCGAAGTGCTCTTTTACAGACTTTGGTTGACGCGAATGATCCTGTCAGATTCAAGCGGGATATGGAATTCCTGCGCAGTTCGGATGAAGCCATTGCACGGTCGGAGGCGAGCCTCGAGGCATCAAACGGCGAAGGAAAACAATGGCTGATGCGCTTCCGGAGTAATTGGTCAAGCTATCAGTCGCTTCGCGAACGGATGCTAATAGCAGCTGGCAGCCATGGCGTAGCGGGCGTACACGAGGTAGACAGCGAGTTGGGCAGGAAAGAGTTCGATGCTGCCGAGCAAACACTTGACCAGGCTCGTGAAGCCTTTCACCTGGAACAGAGCAATAACCTACAGGAGATTTCGCGTTCCATTCAGCGGTTTCTGACAGGAGCCTTTGCGGTTTTGTGGTTGAAGATAGCCGTCCTCGTATTACTGATCTGGATCGACTGGAAGCGACGGCATGCATTGAAGCAACTGGAGGAGACGAGCGGCGATCTGAAAGCGAGTGAAGAACGCTTTCGACGGACGTATGAAGCGGCGGGCGTTGGGATGGGCATCTTCACGATCGATGGAACGGTGCTCTCGGTGAATGAAAAGGCGGCCCAGATACTTGGCTATGAAAAAGAAGAGCTGATAGGCACAAAAGTGAGCCGGATCATGGCGCCTGAGCATGTGGAAGATCATTTGCAAAAGCTGGCGACCACGCCGATGACGGAAGAGGGTGGGTATCGCGCAGAACGGCGCGTCCTACGCAAGGATGGGCGCGAAGTGTGGGTGCGCAATACGGTGACGCTGCTGAGAGAAGAAGGGCTGGAGCCGTATTACTTTGCGACCAGCGAGGAGATTACAGAGCAGCACAAGGCCAATGAGCGCCTGGCTTATCTGGCGAATTACGATCCAGTTACGAATTTGGCCAACCGGCGCTATTTTGAAGAGCAACTTACGTCGGCACTGACGAACCGCCGGCGTGGCGAATGCGTTGCGCTTTTGTACCTCGAGATTGATGGTTTCGATTTTCTGAAGGGAACATTTGGCCGCAGTGTTGCCGATGAGCTGCTGGGGGCGGTAGGAAAGTGTCTTTACGGATTCCGTAAAGATGGCGAGGTCATAGGGCGCGTGGATGACCACGCGTTCGCGCTGATGATGGTGGCAGCCTCATATGATGAGGCGACGATGCAGCGCGCACGCGAGCTGCAGGATGCGATCCGCAACGTCAACTACGACGAAAGCAATACGGCGCCTCTCTCGGCGAGTGTCGGAATTGCATTTTCCGATGAAGCTATATCGACGCTGACTGGCGTAAATGGAGATAAGGAGTCGATCACAGAATCACTGCTGAAATTTGCGCGGGCCGCGATGCTGGAAGCGCGATCACGCGGCGGTGATTCGATTTGCGTGGCTGATCCTCATTTGCGTGACCGGGCGGCACAGCGGCACCAGATTGAGTCAGCGCTGCTGCGAGGCATTCGTGAGAATGAGTTTCGCGTGGTGTTTCAACCGCAATTCCATATCTCCGATGGGAGGCTGGTACGCTTCGAGGCGCTTTGCCGCTGGAACAGCGGAGAGCTTGGGATGGTTCCGCCGGACCGCTTTATACCGATAGCGGAGCAGACCGGATTGATTGCCGAGATTGGGCGGCGCGTGCTCATTTCGGCGCTGCAGGAAGCGAAGAGCTGGCTGCAAAACGGGCGAAGGATTGGTCTTGCGGTCAATATCTCGCCGATGCAGTTTATGCGGCCTGATTTTCCGCAGTCTGTGGCTGAGGCGCTTGCGGAAGCGGGTTTCGCTCCGGAATTGCTGGAGTTGGAGATTACGGAAGGAATATTTATTCGCGATCTGAATCTGGCGATTGCGCGCATTCGCGAGTTGCAACGGCTGGGTCTGAGCATTGCGCTGGATGATTTCGGAACCGGCTATTCTTCGTTGAGCTATCTGCAGAGGATGCCGATTGATGCGGTGAAGCTGGATCGATCATTTGTGAGCGACCTGAGCATCGACTCGGCGACTGTCAGCATGGTGCAATCTGTGCTCGCGATGGCGCGCGCGTTGAAGCTGCGCGTGGTGACCGAGGGCGTGGAGACGACAGAGCAACTAAGCATACTGCGCGAGCTGGGGTGCGATGAGGCGCAGGGGTATCTGCTGGGCAGGCCCGAAAGCGCCGAAATGGCTTTGCAACGTGTTCTTAATTCACCCAGTGAAACGACCAAACCAGAAGCGCAGTTGCAGAGAACTTTCTAAAGGGTTCGTGCCAATCCTCTCATTCATGCATGTGTGAAATCCTGCTTGCCTTTGCAGTGATTTGATCATTATGCTCGTTGGCGATGAAACGCTTACAATTTCTCGCTTTCGGTGCAGTATTTACTGTTGTTTTGTCTTCACAGGCCTACGCGCAGTCATCTCAGGCTGCTGCCGATCCGCTGGCCCCTACCTGGTACACCAAATCAGCTGAACAGATTGACGAGGAGTGGCAGAAGTCGGTGTCGAAGTACGACACGGAGCGGAATCGCCTATTGAAAGAAGCGGACCGGCAAGCGCACGATGGGCCGTTCCGGCCGGACTGGGAGAGTCTGCGGCATATGGAGATTCCGCAGTGGTACAAGGATGCGAAGTTCGGCATCTTCATTCACTGGGGTGTGTACTCGGTGCCTGCGGCGGACAGCGAGTGGTATCCACGCAATATGTACCGGCCGGATGAAGTTGCATATAAGGATTTTCAGAATCGCTTCGCTTCGAAAGATCCGGCGCACAAAGATGAGCTCGGATACAAGGATCTGATCCCCATGTTCAAGGCGGAGAAGTGGGATCCGAAGGAGTGGGCGGAGCTGTTTAAGGAGTCAGGTGCGCGCTACGTGGTGCCGGTAGCCGAGCATCATGATGGTTTCTCGATGTATGACTCGGGGTTGTCGGACTGGACAGCTGTGAAGATGGGGCCGAAGCGCGATGTGGTTGGAGAGCTTGCGAAGGCGGTGCGTGCGGATGGTCTGCACTTTGGGTTGTCGTCGCATCGCGCGGAGCATGATTTCTTTTTCGATGGCGGGCGGCGTATTCGTTCGGATGTGAACGATCCGAAATATGCGTCACTGTATGGGCCGGCGCATGCGTGGACGGCGGGTGGGCACGATCCGGGACTGACCGATGACTGGACGTATGCGAGCCCGGCGTGGACGGCGGACTGGATGGCTCGCATGACGGAGCTGGTGGAGAAGTACAAGCCGGAGCTGGTGTATTTCGACTGGTGGATCGGGCAGCCGAATTTTCGGCAGCGCGTGACGGAGTTTGACGCGTTCTATTACAACTACGCGGTGGCGCATGGTTATCAGGGCGTGGTGAATTTCAAGAACTATGCGATGGACTGGTCCTCCGCGGTGCGCGACTTTGAACGCGGACAACTTGCCTCGATTGAGCCGGAACACTGGCAGACAGATACATCGATCAGCAAGCTCTCATGGGGATACATTGAGCATGATCAGTATCAGCCGCCGGATTTTCTGATTCATCAGCTCATCGATATTGTCAGCAAGAATGGCAATCTGCTGCTGAATATCGGGCCTAAGTCGGATGGGACGATACCGGAGGAGATTCAGACTACGCTACGCGGAATGGGGCGCTGGCTGAAGGCGAATGGCGAGGCTATTTACGAGACTACGCCATGGAAGGTATATGGAGAGGGGCCGACGAAGGTGATTGGCGGCGCGTTCCATGATCAGGACACGAAGCCGTACACGACGGAAGATTTCCGGTTTACGGCGAAGGACAACACAATCTATGCGATCGGCATGGCTTGTCCGGAAAAAGGCGTGGAGAGCTATGCGAGCATTCACGCGCTGGGATCGGGGAATGAGGCGAGCGGGATCAAGTTCGCTTCAGTTGATTTGATTGGCTCAGATGCGAAGCTTGACTGGATGCAGACGCCGGATGCGTTGAATGTGAAGCTGCCGGCTTCGATGAGCTGCGAGTACTCGTATGTGCTGAAGGTTTCGGTTGAGGATACGGCTTCAAAGTAGTGCGACAGCGCAGCACGTGTGTGACGAAGATGGCTACACATGCGCTGCGCCGTTTACTTTATGACATAGTGTTTGACTTAGTTAGATTTACCGTTCTGATCGTCTCACTCGATAAACCGCTTGCTCTCATGCGGGTTGGTTCGCTAGGTTGCGAATAGATTTGATTCTTCAAGGGCGTGCATTCATGAAACTGGATCGCAGGGGATTTCTGGCTGTCTGCAGTCAGGCGGGTATTGCTTCGGCATTTTTTCCGGGGACGCTTTATACGCTTGCTGTGCAGGCTCAGGATGCAAAGCCCGACGAACTGCCGAAGATTACGGATGGGATGATTGATGAGGCAGCGGAGCTGGCGGGCCTCACCATTACGGCGGATCAGAAGAAGATGATGCTGGATGGGCTGGCGAGACAGCGCGGATCATATGCGGAGATTCGCAAACTGAAGATACCGAACAGTGTTGCGCCGGCGATTGTTTTCGATCCGCTACCGCCGGGTGCAGTGATTGAGACGGGCAGGCGCGAGCCGCGCTGGAGCAAGGCTCCGGAAATTGCGGTTACGGGCAATGTGGAGGATCTGGCGTTTGCATCCGTACGAGAACTGGCGGCGTTGATTGAGGCGCGCAAGGTAACTTCGCTGGAGCTGACGCAGATGTATCTGGCGCGGCTGAAGCGGTACGATCCAAAGCTGCATCTGGTGATTAACCTGACGGAGGAGCGCGCGCTGGCACAGGCGAGGGCTGCGGATGCGGAGATCACGGGAGGCATCTATCGCGGGCCGTTGCATGGGATACCGTGGGGTGCGAAGGATCTGCTGGCGGTGAAGGGATATCCGACGACGTGGGGTGCTGGTGGATTTGAAAAGCAGAACTTTGATGAAGATGCGACCGTAGTGAAGCGGCTGGATGCGGCAGGCGCTGTGCTGGTAGCGAAGCTGACGCTGGGCGCGCTGGCGATGGGCGATCACTGGTTTGGCGGCGTTACGCGCAATCCGTGGAATACGAACCAGGGATCGAGTGGATCATCGGCGGGGCCGGCAAGCGGCGTGGCTGCGGGCTGTGTGGCGTTTGCGATTGGTTCGGAGACGCTGGGGTCGATCTCTTCGCCGTCTACGCGGTGCGGGGACACCGGACTGCGGCCTACGTTTGGATTTGTTCCACGGACGGGTGCGATGGCTTTGAGCTGGTCGATGGATAAGCTGGGGCCAATCTGCCGAACGGTGGAAGATTGCGCGATGGTGCTGAACGCTATCTACGGTCCGGATGGGCAGGATCTGTCGGTGCGCGATGCGGCGTTTGCATGGGATGCAGAGTTTGACTGGAAGAGCCTGCGGGTGGGGTATATCAAGTCCGCGTTTGATGCGCCGAAGCCCTTTGAGCCATCGAAGGCTCCGGCGAATGAGAGCGCGGAGGCGAAGAAGAAGCGGGAAGAAGACGATGCGCAGTCACGGGCATTGCGCGAGATGCGTATCTATGACCACAAATATGTTGCGGCGACCCTGGATAAGTTGCGAAGTATGGGTGTGGGGCTTGTTCCAGTGGAGTTGCCGAAGCTGCCGTATGGGGCGATCACTCCGGTGCTTGAGGCGGAGGCTGCTGCTGCTTTTGATGATTTGACGATGACAGGACGCGACAAGCTGCTGACGGGACAGCGTGAAGGGGACTGGCCGAATACTTTCCGCATAGCGCGGTTCTATCCGGCGGTTGAATATATTCAGGCGAATCGGGCGCGGTCGATTGCTATCCGCGAGGTGTCGAAGCTATTTGAGCAGGTGGATATTATTGTTGCGCCGAGTGGTGGAACTCAGTTGACGGTGACGAATTTGACCGGCCATCCGGCGCTGATTGTGCCGAACGGGTTGCGCGGGGACGATGCGCCGAAGCCGCTTAAGAGTACGCCCGGAGATTATGACAATGAAGGCGGCCCCGGAACGCCGGTGAGTATCACCTTTCTGGCTGGGCACTATCAGGATGCGAAGCTTTGCGCTTTTGGGCGCGCGTACCAGGATGCTACGGGCTTTCATAAACTGCATCCAAAGCTGGATTGAGGTAAGGCGTGGTGTGCGGAATTTTGCAGAGTGATTTGAGGGGATTGCTTTGACGGCGGATATGGTGACGGTGTCTTCGGTGAGCAAGAGTTATGCGCGGCGCGGTGGTTTTCTGGGGCTGCGTAAAGAAGATCACCTTGTGGTGCGCGATGTGACGCTGTCGATTGCTGAGGGCGAGACGCTGGGGCTGGTGGGTGAATCGGGGTCAGGCAAGAGCACGCTGGCGCGGATGATTCTGGGGCTGGTTAAGCCGACGAGTGGTTCGATTCATGTGGACGGCGTGGAGGTTGGCGGCTCGGAGACGCGAGCGCTGCGGCGGCAGATGCAGCCGGTGTTTCAAGACCCGACGGCAGCGCTTGATCCGCGTATGCGTGTGCTGGATCTGATTACTGAGCCACTGGTGATTCATCGCGAGAGCGGCACGAAGATCGCGAACGCTGATCTGCGTGCGAGGGCGCGTGAGCTGATGATTGCGGTGGGGCTGGATGAGTCGGCGCTGGGGCGGTTTCCGCATGAGTTCAGCGGTGGGCAGAGGCAGCGCATCAACATTGCGCGCGCGCTGGCGCTGAGGCCGAAGTTTCTGGTACTGGATGAGCCAGTGTCGGCGCTGGATGTGAGCGTGGGGGCGCAGATCGTGAATTTGCTGCGGACACTACAGCGCGAGCATGGGCTGACGTATCTGTTTATCAGCCACTCGATGCCGCTGGTGCGGTATCTCTCGACGCGGATTGCGGTGATGCAGCAGGGGCGGATAGTCGAGATGGGCGAGGCCGAGGAGCTTTGCTCTCAGCCTCGCGAGGCGTATACGCGCCAGTTGCTTGCCGCGACACCGGAACTGCCTGCGGCGTAGCGGTAATAACTAGAGCTGAGGCGATTGTGGCTGCGCAGGGTTGGACGGCTTCTCCGTTGGAGACGGAGTTTCGGTCTTCGGCGGCGTGGGTGGTGTCTGTGGCGATGACGGTGCAGGAGCAGCGCCGGGCGTTGCAGCTCCGCCGGGAGCAGCAGGACGCGGCATGGGGCGCTGCGGCATGCCCATCATGGGCCGTTGCGGCATGTCTTCCACGCTGAGGAGCTCGATGTCGAAGACGAGGTCTGCTTTGGGCGGGATCACGGGCGGGCGGCCGAGTTCTCCATAGGCGAGTCGATAGGGGATGTAGAGCCTGCGCTTGCCGCCAACGTGCATGCCCTCGAAGCCCTGGTCCCAGCCGGGGATGAGGCGGCCGGAGCCTTGCGGAAAGGTGAATGGTTCGGGCTCGCCCAGCTGGGGCTTGCCGTCCGGTCCGTTTACGGGCTTGTTGTCTTTGTCGAGCACCGGGCGGCGATGCTTGTCAGTGGAGTCGAAGACGGTGCCATCCGAGGCGAGATAACCGGTGTAGAGGACCTTGTAGAGCTTGCCGGGTTCGGCGAGAGGTCCGGTGCCGACTTTGAGGTCTTTGTAGCGCAGTGCGACGGTGAATTCGGTGTGGCAAGGGCCGGCCGCTGCTGGCGATGTTGCCGGGAGTTTGGCCTCGCATGGCAGCGCTACGGCGTGATGTGGTTTCGCGGCAGTTGCAGTGGCTGGTTTTGTGGTTTTGGGCTTTGGCGCGGGTGCTTGCGCCGAGACTAATGTGCCGGCGAGCGCAAAGAGAACGAGTGCGATGGATTTCATACGAAGAGCAACGACTCCTGTGAGGGTTCAGGGCGAGTCTATCAGGCTGCGGCGAGATACGATGTGAAGCGTCTTCCTCGGAGTGTGTCTGTGGGAGTGTTCGGGCTGAATTCTAATTGCGGCAATTGAATGTAAATTGCTCTTGGGAAAGTGAAAAGCAGACATTACAGTGGGGTATGCTTTCAGGTCTATTGCATGTGCTGCGGCTTTTATGGCTGCCCGTGGCTTCATTTTTTGCCGGATCGCTTAACACAATTGCGGGTGGCGGATCGTTTCTTTCCCTGCCGGCACTACTCCAGGTGATTGCACTGCAAGGCAGCAAAGTTGGTTCGGTTTCAGCTCAGGCAACGAATAACGTGGCGTTATGGCCGGGGCAACTCACCTCGGTTTACGCCTACCGGAACGACCTGAAAAACCATTCGAAGCGCATTTTGCCGCTAAGTGCGGCGTCTTTCGTCGGGGGGCTGGCAGGAGCGTGGCTGCTGGTAATTACTCCAAACAAGCGATTTTTGGATCTGCTGCCATGGCTGCTGCTTTTCGCGGCAGTGATGTTTTCGCTTTCGGAGCCACTCGGACGCTGGATTGCCGCGCGGAACAAGTCTGGAGTTACCCGATCTGATTTCTGGCTGATTGTGGGCATGGCTGTCGTCAGCTTTTATGTGGGCTATTTTGGCGCGGGTGGTGGATTTCTGGTGATGGCGCTCTTTGGGTTTTGCGGTGTCACAGACATCCACGAGATGAATGCGCTCAAAGTGGTAACAGCAGCAGTTTCGATCGGCATTGCAGTTTTTCTCTTCGTCTGGAATGGCCGCGTGGTGTGGAGTTACTGCTGGCAGATGGCGATACTGGCCGCGATTGGCGGCTATGTGGCTGCGCGCTACAGCAAGCGAATCAACCAGAAACGACTGCGTCGTATTGTGGCCGGTATTGGTTATGTGACCGCCGCTTATTTCTTCTGGCTTGCTTATGGACCGAAGTAAAGTGGCCGCGAGTCGCCGCCGGTAAAATTGATGACAGATGCTTGCATGGATAGCTGTGATTGCGCCGCATGGATGGAGTGCTGTTGGCGTTGCGGAAAGTTTGTTTTCGGGGATGGGCTCACGGCTGCTCTGGGTCATTGTGGCGGCGTTTCTGGCGGGTGCGCTGAACGCTGTTGCAGGCGGTGGATCATTCCTTAGCTTCCCCGCACTCTTGGGTGTTGGGCTCGGACCGATCCAGGCGAATGCGACGAATACTGTGGCTTTATGGCCGGGGCAGTTGACGTCGATTGCCGGATATTGGGTCGAGGTGAAGAAGCATCCGAAACTGGCGATCAAGATGGGGATTGCGGGGCTTCTTGGTGGATCGCTTGGAGCAGTTGTTCTGCTTAATACTCCGGCGAAGACTTTCATGTTTCTGGTGCCGTGGCTGCTGCTGTTTGCCGCGCTGATTTTTGCTCTCAGCGGTCCGGTTATGAAGCGGCTTCAACGCCGGAAGGGGCTGCCTGCTGTTGATCCTAGACGTGAACGGGCGCGGCAGAGTGGGCAGTTGATTCTGGTGCTGGCGACGATAGTGATCTGCTTCTATATCGGCTATTTCGGAGCTGGAGCGGGGTTTCTGATCATTTCGTTATTGTCGGTCTTTGGCTTTGAAGATCTGAACGAGATGAATGCAATGAAGGTGGTTTCGACAACGATGGCCAACGGAATCGCGTGCATTCTCTTCGCGGTGAGCGGCAAGGTGGAGTGGCGGTTTTGCCTGGCGGCGATGGTGACTTGCGCGATCGGCGGATATTCGTCGGCGCGTATCGCGCAGCGGGCGAATCCAAGGGTGCTACGGGCCATGGTGGTGGTGATCGGCCTTGGGATGGCGGCGTATTTCTTCTGGAGAAACCATTCTTAGACCGCTCCTGCGGACTGGTCAGGTTCACGCCGCGGTTCCGATTTCAGGCACAATAGAGATATGAGTCACGAGGGAATTCGCTTCCTCACGGAGGAAGAACAGAAGCGCCAGGATCGCGAGGATCGGCGCGCGGCGGGGCTGACGAAGCAGGCGCTTACTCCCGCCAAGGTGAAGGTGCACAAGACCGAAGGCACCGGCATGGAGATTGAGTGGGAAGATGGGCACCGTAGCCACTGGAGCTTTGCGTGGCTGCGCAGTGCTTGCCCGTGCGCGACCTGCGTGGAAGAACGGCAGCTTGAGGGGCGCGAAGCTGGAGTTCCGAAGTCGAAGCCGAAACAGCTATTGCAGATGTATGAGCCTCCGGCGAGACCTGCGAGTGCGCATCCGGTGGGCCGTTACGCGATCCAGTTCAACTGGATGGATGGGCACAGCAGCGGGATCTACTCCTGGGACTTCCTGCGGCGGCATTGCCAGTGCGAGGATTGCCGGCTGGGGCGGTCTGTGCCGAATTAAGGGCTGTTTCACTTGGAGACTGGTCAGTGACTGGCCAGAATCTCGGCAAGAATTTCTTCTGTCTGTCCGTTGGCGTGGGCTTGCGCGCCGGCCAATTCTTTCAGCCGGTTGAACTCTTTCCAACGATTGGAATTGAGGCGGTCGAACTCGGCCACGGAAACGAGCACGGCTACATCACGGTCATACCGCTGGATACGGACAGGTTCGCGCTGGGCCACGTCAAGAACTACGTCAAAGCGCCGTTTGGCTTCAGTGGCGGAGATGGTCTGCATGTCTCCAAAATATCCACTTTGTGCAATTGAGACAAAGTGGACATTTTACGACCTTTCCCAGATTTTCTCCCTGGACGTTACACTAGAGAAGGAAGCTTTCCCTCCGGATCCCTCGCCTTGCAGCATCTTGTAGACCAATTGAATCCGCAGCAGCGTGCGGCCGTGGAGACCACGGATGGGCCTGTCCTGATCCTCGCTGGAGCCGGGTCGGGGAAGACGCGTGTCATTACTTATCGAATTGCCTATCTGATTCAGGAAAAAGGGGTTGCCCCGGATTCAATTCTCGCCGTTACGTTTACCAACAAGGCGGCGCGGGAGATGGAAGAGCGCATTGAGAAGCTCTTGGAGCGCGGATCGCTTACCAAGCCGCTGATCGCTACTTTCCACTCGCTGTGCGTGCGTATTTTGCGCCGAGATATCGAGGCGCTGCGCATTGGAGAGGACGGACTGACGAAGAGCTTTGCGATCTATGACGAGAACGACCAGCAGTCGATTGTGAAGCAGATCATGAAGCGGTTAGGGCTGGACACGAAGCAGTTGACGCCGCGCACCGTGCTGGGGCGCATCTCGTGGGCGAAGAATCACATGATCGATCCGCAGGAGTTTTATTTGAACTCGGCGGACCCGAACAGCGAGCGGATCGCACATATCTTTGAGCTGTATCGCAAGGAGATGCGCAAGAACAACGCGTTGGACTTCGACGATCTGCTGCTGGAGACGGTGCGGCTTTTGAAGTCTTCGAGCGAGGTTCGGGAGCGGTATCAGAGGCGTTTTCAGTTTCTGCTGGTGGATGAGTATCAAGATACGAACCGGCCGCAGTATGAGTTGATGAAGCTGTTGACCGGCGAGCGGCACAATGTCTGCGCCGTGGGTGATGAGGATCAGAGCATCTATAGCTGGCGCGGGGCGGACATTCGCAACATTCTGGAGTTTGAAAAGGACTTTGCCAACGCGAAGATCGTGCGTCTGGAGCAGAACTACCGCTCGACGCAGGTGATTTTGGAGGCGGCGGGGGCAGTCGTTGCGAACAACGCACAGCGCAAGGGCAAGACGCTGTGGACGGAGCGCGATGGTGGCTCGATGGTCGGTTATTACGAGGCTCCGGATGGTGAGAATGAGGCGCTGTTTATCGCTGACAGGATCAACAAATTTCTGCGCGAGACGGCCAATAGCGGAGATCGGGAAGAGGGCAAGTGTGCGGTGTTGTATCGCACCAATTCGCAGTCCCGGTTGGTGGAAGAGGCTTTGCGGCGGTATGGCATCAAGTACACGATGGTGGGCGGGTTCAGCTTTTATGAGCGGGCTGAAATTCGCGATCTGCTGAGCTACTTGAAATTGGTTTTGAATCCGAATGATTCGATTGCGCTGCAGCGGGTGATCAACACACCGGCGCGCGGCATTGGCGCGACAACCTTGGGAACGCTGGAGCGGATGGCGCTCGAAACCGGCACGTCGACGTGGGAAGCGGTTGGGCAGGCGATCCGGAATCAGCTTGTGCCAGCGCGGGCAGCTTCGGCGCTCAAGGATTTTCGCAGGTTGATTGAGGATGCGCAGGCAATTCAGAATCCTGATTTCGCAGGCAAGCTCGCGGCCGATCTGGCGGGGGGAGCGAGTGAGCCGGAGCCGGTACACGAGGCCGCGCAGGAAGCGTCGGCGGATTTCGGATTCAACTTCGGCGAGAACATCAGCTTCGATTTCGGTACGAATGCCGAGGCAGGCGATCCGGTGCTCGAGAACGAAGCAACGACGGCGAATGATCTCGATACGGCCTTCGATTTTGGAGCTGAAGAGAGCTCTGAAACAGAGGCAGCTCTCCCAGCGTTTGATTTGGGTGCTCTGTCCCCGTTTCAGGCGAGTACTGCGGGACCATCGGCGAAGAAAGCGAAGCGCATCGCAGCAGCGAAGACGGAGTCTGAGGCCGTGGATGAGACTGGGTTCCGCAAACCGGGTGAGCGCGGCACGCTGCCGGAGCTGATTCGTTTTCTGATTGACCGGAGCGGTTATATCAAAGCGCTTGAGTCGGAGGGATCACCGGAAGCGATCAGCCGGATTGAAAACCTGAAGGAACTAGCCAATGCGGCGCAAGACGCCGAGGAGCGTGGTGAGACGTTGAGCGAGTTCCTGGACCATGCGGCGCTGGTTTCGGATACCGACCAGTACGAGCCGAATTCGCGGGTGACGCTGATGAGCCTGCATGCCGCGAAAGGGCTCGAGTTTCCGCTGGTGTTTCTAGCGGGAATGGAAGAGGGATTGTTTCCGCATTCACGTACGATGAACGATCCGGATGGCCTCGAAGAGGAGCGGCGTCTCTGCTATGTGGGCATGACGCGGGCGATGGACACACTGGTGCTGACGAGGGCGCGTTTCCGGCGGCGGTATGGAAATGATGCTCCGGAGGCGAGTTTGCCGTCGCGGTTTCTCGAAGAAGTGCCGGGACGGTTGCTGGAGGATCTCGGCAGCCCTATGCGAACGAGTGCATGGTCAAGCGGAACGGGCTATGGTGGAAATCGCAGATCTGGCGGGGATGAGGACGGCTACTCAGGTAGCCACTACAGCTACGAAGATGAGGATCAGAGCTCGTCGCATATGCCGGGCAGAACGCCGCAGAAAGCGCCGCATGCCGGGATTCGCGCGACCCCCTATCCGAAGGCCGGGTCTGGAACGCGGGTGGAGGTGTGGCCGCCACAGCGGAACAGTTCGGCTAGTGGTTCCGGGACTGGGAAAACGGACGAGAAGCAGCCGGATTCCATGGATAACATCGCGCGGTTCTTTTCCGGGCGGGGGACTAGTGGCGGCTTTTCGCGGCCGAAGATGGAGATTCCAGCCAAGCCTTCTGCTTCGGGATTGGCTAAGGGTGTGCGGGTGCGGCATGGAAAATATGGCGAAGGAACGGTAATTCTGCGGGAAGGCGACGGAGAAGATGCCAAAGTTACCGTACATTTTGCTAAATTTGGGTTGAAGAAGTTGGTGGAAAAGTTCGCGCAGTTAGAGAAAATCTAACGCTGGCGTCCGCTACGCGATTACCCCTCGCACCACTTCCTTGCCGCAGGAGCCGAGATCATTCGCTTCCGGCAATTTTGAGTAATAGAAAAGAGACGAATCATGGCAAACACCAAGGCAACTACCGACAAGATTGAACGCAAGCAACTGAAGCGCGCAGCCCGCAAAAAGGCAGCTCCCAAAGGCCCCCGCACCGAACCTCGCGGTTCTATGAAGGCAAAGGTCCGGAAGACAGCTCGCGGACAGGCGAAGCGTAAGTAAGCACGCATAGCGTGCCCGGCGGGGCCTGCAGTGGAGTAGTAACAGCAGGTCCCGGCTTTCTTCCCTCCAAAGCTCGGGCCCGTCGGGCGCACTCGTCTGCGCCGCACTACAATCAATTCAATTTCGCGGGCGAGGAGCTTTCCACTGGCAAGCCAACTGCTGAGCCGCAAATCGATCGACAAACTGATTCGGGATTCAGAGAATCCGGAACACAGCTTGCGGAAGACACTTGGTCCCTGGTCGCTGACGGCGCTTGGTATTGGCGCTGTCATTGGGTCGGGGATTTTTACGGTTATTGGAACGGCGATTTCGGGCGAGCAGTTCGACACCACGAGCATCCTGAACACGCCTGTTGCGGATTATCTGATTCATCACACGGCGCTTGCCGGTCGGCCTGGTGCTGGGCCTGCTCTTGCTGTTTCTCTGATCCTCGTCGCGTTTGTCTGTGGCTTGACCGGTCTTTGCTACGCGGAATTGGCTTCGATGATCCCGATTGCCGGGTCCGCGTACACCTATACCTATGCGACGCTGGGCGAATTGATCGCGTGGATCATCGGCTGGGATTTGATACTCGAGTACGCAGGATCAAACATGACGGTGAGCGTGGGCTTTGCCGCGCACGTCGTCGATCTACTAGATTGGTTTGGGCTGCACCCTTCAGCGAAGTGGATCTCTCCAGCCTATCTGCCAGAGGGATTGCAGGATTTCGCCGGCCATGACATCTATAAAGCCGGTTGGCATTTCGGATTCAATATTCCAGCGTTTCTAATTGTGCTGCTGTTGACGGTGGTGCTGGTGCGCGGCATTCGGGAGACGGCGGAAGCGAACAACATCATGGTGGGGCTGAAGCTTACCGCCATTCTGATTTTTATTTTTGCGGCGCTTGAGTTCATTCACCCGACGAACTGGCATCCCTTCGCCCCCAATGGATTTTCGGGGATTCTTGCCGGCGGGTCGATTATCTTTTTCACCTACATTGGTTTCGATTCCGTTTCGACCGCAGCTGAGGAATGTAAGTGTCCCCAGCGCGACTTGCCGATTGGCATTATTGCGACGCTGGTCATCTGCACGGTTCTTTATGTCGCGGTTGCCGTTTGCCTGACAGGCTTGGTGCCGTGGCAGTCGATGGCAGGCGACGCCGCGCCGGTGGTCAATGCGCTCAAGAAGTTGTCGCTGACTCCGGACGGGCATCCGCTGCACTGGGTGCGGCTGGTGGTGCTGCTTGGCGCGCTGATGGGCATGATTTCGTCGCTGCTGGTCTACCAGCTTGGGCAGTCGCGAGTGTGGTTCTCCATGTCGCGCGACGGGCTGCTGCCGGATGTGTTCAGCAAAGTGCACCGGCGCTATCGCACGCCGGCGTTTTCAACCTGGGTTGCGGGTTTTGTGGTGGCCATTCCTTCCGGGCTGTTCGATATCGGTACGCTGGCTGATCTTTCCAACATTGGAACGCTTTTCGCCTTCGTTCTCGTATCCATTGGCGTGATTGTGCTGCGATTGCGGGAGCCAGAGCGTCATCGTGGATTCCGGGTGCCGGGCGGTCCGGTGATTCCGGTGCTGAGTGTTGTTTTTTGTCTGTTGCTGATGGCTGGGCTTCCCATCATCACCTGGATACGTTTCTTCGGCTGGCTCATCATCGGGCTGACGATTTACTTCTTCTACAGCCGTCACCGGTCGGAGTTTGCTGGAGTGAAATAGGGCTGGTTCCCATGCGGAACCAGCGGTGAACGCAAATCTTTAACAGCAAATCCTTAACATGCAGAGAGTCAGGAGAGTGTATGCGCATGCGGATCTGGAGTAGCACGGTTTTGATCGCAGCCTTAGCTTGTTCTATGGCAACCGTTGTACCAGCTACTGCGCAGGAGGCGCACTGGGCGGAGCCTGGCGATGCAACGGCCAAGGGAATGATCGATCTGGAACGCAAGTGGGCTGAGCTCTCCTGTCAGCCCAGCAATGTCGTCGAAGAGGCGCTGGCCGACGATTTTGTGGGCACCGCTCCAGATGGGAGGCGGTACACGAAGAAAGACGCGCTGAGTGAGCATCGCCCTCCCACCGGAACGGTGCATGGATGCAAGCTGATCGACGCACGCGTGCGTTTCTTTGCGCCTGGGTTGGCGGTGGTCTATGGCCGCGAATCTGCCATTCACAAAGATCCACACGGCAAGGACTACGAGCGGGAATTGATCTGGACAGACACCTGGGTGAAACGTAACGGCAAGTGGCAGATTATTGCCGTACAGGATATGGCGGCACCGCATTCCTGATTTCTGGCCGCGATTTGACGGATGAAAAGCCCTCCTGATACATATCGAGATATCTCGATATGACGATTGGAGAATGTTGTGGCGACTCCGGACATGGATACTCTGGGTGAAAAGCCGCTGGATGATTTCATTCGCGGTTTGCCAAAGGCTGAACTGCATCTTCACCTTGAAGGCACGATCGAGCCGGCGACGCTCGTGGAGTTGAGCGAGTGTGTTGACGCGGCTTCTGGCGCGCGGCCGATTACACTTGCCGAGGCTGAGGCGCTTTATGAGTACAAGGATTTCTCGGGATTTCTGCTGGCGTTTAAGGCGGTGACCGCGCGGCTGCGCGGGCCAGCGGAGTATGAGCTGGCTGCGTGGCGGATGATCGAGAAGCTGGCTGCGCAGGGCGTTCGGCACGCGGAGGTCTATATCTCCGTTGGGGTGATTTATTACTGGCGGAAGGAAGAGGATGCTGCCGATCCGCTGCTCTTTCAGAAGATCTTTGCTGGCCTGGAGCGCGCTCGTGAGCGCGGCGAGCGGGAGCTTGGGCTGACGCTGTACTGGATCTTCGATGCGGTACGGCATTTTTCTGTGGAGGAGGCGAGGCGCGTTTTTCGGATGGCAGCCGAGATGCGAGGGCAGTACCCATCCATCATCGGGATCGGTCTGGGAGGCGATGAGAGGGTGGCGGCTTCGGAGCCTTTCCGAGAGCTGTATTCCGAGGCTACTAGGGCTGGATTGCGGTTGACGAATCATGCTGGCGAGACGACGGGACCGGAAGCGATCTGGGAAGCGCTTTCGATTGGTTCGGAGAGGCTGGGACATGCACTGTCGGCGATTCGCGATGGGGCGCTGATGGAAGAGCTGAAGCGACGGCGGATTCCGCTGGAGCTGAATCCGAGCTCGAATTGCCGGACCGGCGTATGTACGGCGCTGACGGATCATCCGGTCCGGGCCTACTTTGACGCCGGCCTGATGGTGACGTTGAACTCCGATGATCCGGCTTTTTTCGGATCCACGATTGAGAACGAGTATCGGTTGATGGCGCACGAGCATGGCTTCAACCGCGAGGAGTTGAAGCAGCTTGCTGAGCAATCGTTCGAGGCTAGTTTTCTTCCGGAGGAGCAGAAACAGACGTGGGTTGCAAAGGTTAGAGCTTTCGATTGAAACGGTTTGCGCTTTTGCCCGTCTTAGGAATGTGAAACTGATTCGGCACGGGTTATCAACTGCCCCGCGCGCGGAATTAAGACGAATTGCGCTATGATGGCGTCAGGAGAGGGGCCTTTCATGCAGGAGAACGAAGTCCAAGGGGCAAACGCATCCACCACCACCAACACACTGCGCGCAATCGGATGGGTTTCGCTGGGCTTTGGCGTGGCGGCTATTGGTCTATACGTTGGCCGCGAGTTGCGTAACTGGTACCGGTTCAACCATCGTACGCCGTACGACTTCTACTCCCATGCGGCAACCCCGGCGAACTCGGAATTCGGGATGGGTATCTAACCGGAGACTGCCTGAAAGTTCAGATGGACTTGTAGCCAAGCAGGGATTTGCAGCGAAACAGCTTCGATACGCTGGTTATGCTTTTGCAGAGTGGATCTCCGTCTTGGACGTGGCTGGCTTTCCAGTAAATACAACCGCCAAAATCCAGTAGGAAACACTCAGGATTCCCCAGAGCATGCCCTCTTCGCGCCTTAGCTGCCGTTTACGACGGAAGACGAACTCAAGAGCCCACATGCCGCCAAGGACGACTGCTCCCCAGACGAGAGAAAACGGCAGCCAGACAATCCTTGCCAGGCTTGCCCGCCAACCAGTCAGTTTCTTTGTGTTGACCATGATTCCCTCGAATGGATGAACTCTGAGATAGCAGTGTCTCAGAGTCCTGTAGATCGTTCCATCACCAATTTGTTACAAGTTGCTGCGAAGTCGGTAACAGGCACAGAGCCTTGGTCACCTTTGCCACGGGTACGAACGCTTACGGCGTGCGCTTCGGCTTCCTTGTCGCCCATGACGAGGATGTATGGCGTCTTCTGGTTGGCGAAATCGCGGATCTTGGCGTTCATTTTCTCGTTGCGGTTGTCGACCTCTACGCGCAGGCCTGCGGCTTCCAGCTCTTCCTTCACTTTTTGGGCGTACGCGTGGTGCCGCTCGCTGATGGGCACGAGGCCAACCTGGACCGGCGCGAGCCAAAGCGGGAATGCTCCTGCATAGTGCTCAATCAGAACGCCGAAGAAGCGCTCCACTGAGCCAAAGAGGGCGCGGTGGACCATGACTGGCTGGTGGCGTTCGCCGTCTTCGCCGACGTATTCGAGCTCGAAGCGGGCAGGCAGATTGAAATCAAATTGCACGGTGGAAAGCTGCCAGAGACGACCGAGTACATCGACGAGTTTGACATCGATCTTTGGGCCGTAGAAGGCCGCTTCGCCGGGGATGGTTTTATATGGAATGTTCTTGCGGCTGAGGGCGCGCTCCAGACTGTCGACGGCGAGCTTCCAGTTCTCATCGGAGCCCGCATAATGGGCGCGGTCTTTCTCGTCCCAAGTTGAGAGCTCAACTTTGAATTCTGCAAAGCCAAAGGTCTTGAGGACTGTTTCGGCGAATTCGATGCACGCTACGACTTCATCTTCGATTTGGCCGGGGGTACAGAAGATGTGGGCATCGTCCTGAGTAAAGCCGCGCACGCGGAGCAGGCCGTGCATGGTGCCGGACCGCTCGTACCGGTAAACATTGCCGAGTTCTGCTAGCCGCACGGGCAGATCGCGATAGCTCTTCGGCGAATTCTTATAGATCAGGATGTGCCCTGGGCAGTTCATGGGCTTGAGGCGGTATTCGGCGTCGTCCAGCTCCATCGGCGTGTACATGTTGCCGGAGTAGAAGCCTTCGTGGCCGCTGATCTTCCAGAGCTCGCGCCGCATTACGTGCGGGGTGAAGACGAGCGAATAGCCGCGCCGGAGGCACTCTTCGCGCATCCAGTCTTCCATGATCTTGCGGATGATGCCGCCCTTGGGATGCCAGAAGATGAGGCCTGCGCCGGCAACTTCCTGAATGCTAAAGAGGTCGAGCTGTTTGCCGATCACGCGATGATCGCGGCGAGCTGCCTCTTCGAGTCGCGCGAAGTGCTCATCCATCTCTTTCTGTGAAAAGAAGGCGGTGCCGTAGATGCGCTGGAGCTGTGGATTTTTTTCATCGCCGAGCCAGTAGGCACCGGCGAGATTGGTGACTTTTACGGCCTTTACGCGGCCAGTGGATGGCACATGAGGGCCGCGGCAGAAGTCGATGAACCCACCGTTGCGATAGAAAGAGACGTTGTCGCCGGGGTGCGTGAATTTCGTAACGAAGTGGGCCTTCATGAACTCGCCTTCGCGTTCAAATTCAGCGAGCGCTTCTTCGCGAGGCTCATATTCGCGCACGAACTTGTCGTCACGCGCGATCACTTCCGCCATTTTCTTCTGGATGGCCTCGAGGTCTTCCGGCGTAAAGGGCTTTTCGCGATAGAAGTCGTAGAAAAAGCCTTGATCCGTTGCCGGACCGTGGCCAAGCTTGGTTTCCGGAAACAGCTCAAGAACCGCCGTCGCCATGACATGCGCCGCTGAGTGCCGCACGACCTTGAGGGCTTCCGGGTCGTTTTCGCGGATCAGCGCAAGCTTCACGTCTTCGGTCAATGGCGTACTGAGATCCACAAGACGCGGGGCATTCGGGTCTTCTGTGCCGTACATTACGGCGTCGCTGTCTTTCTCGGCCGTATCGCCAGCGGTTGTATCCGATGCGGTAGTCAGCGGCGTGATGCGCGCAACTACCGAGGCTGCAGCGAGGCGAGGCGAAATGGAGTTGGCAATCTCTAGCGGCGTGGTCCCGGCGGGCACTTCGCGGATGGCTCCGTCGGGCAGGTGGACAACGATCGTACTCATGGCAGTTGACATTGGTGTGAATTTAGAAGGGGCCTTATCAGGAGGGCGCCAACCTTTCAGCATACCTGTTTTCGCGGCAGGTTACTGGCGCCTCGAAATGCGGTACGGTCGAGGCAATTCCCACAGCGGAACCTGCATCGTAGTTGGTACGGCAGCAGATGCATGCTGTCAGACGCAAAAAACGACAGAAGAAACGCTATTCAGCCTCAGTTCACATTCTTCATGTATTCGGCAAGTTAAAGCCGAATGAATGACCCAGGGGTGGTATGCATGCCAACCCAGATGGTAACAGTCAGGTGACGCTGAAGACATGTGGTTTGGACCCGCTCGGGGAATGTTGCAATTTCGCTCACCGGGCTACTTTCAGAGTGTGGCCGGGAGATACCGGCAAAGACGTTGAGGAGAGAGCCCAATGCAAGTTCTGTTGAAGAGTTCAGAAACCGCCGTTGAAACCCGTTGCAGTGTATGTGGACAAGGATTTGTGATGTTCTGGGAGCGCCAGACCCGCAATGAGCGCAACGAAGCGATGCGCGAGATTGAAGCAACTCTCCGTCATCATCACCATGCCGGTGACGGACCGCATGTGCACCCGGTCAAAGGATTCCTGGTTCCCGAGTGGGACGGTCCGATTGCTTTCTCCGGCGCCGCGATTCTGGGCAACGCACCGGTCTGGGCGCTCTAAGAATCTGGAAGTTTCGCGAAGAGCGAACTTATCAACAGGTCTCAAAACGCGTCAGGGCCGAGTCGGAAGTCTCTTATCTGTATCTATGGATTACCGCTGAGCCTGCTTCGTAAAAAGGAGCAGGCTCATTCCTTTTTCTCAGTCTGCATTCGAGCGTCTTCATCTTGTAACAGCGAAGAATTGCAACATCGGTATCGTATAAATAGAGACATGCGCTACATCAACTTCCCTGTTTCTGACAATGGAGGCGCTACTAAAATCTCGGAGCTTGGTTTTGGTTGTGCTCCGCTTATGGGAAGAGTCGGACGTGGCGATTCACTCAAAGCGCTTCACTCTGCCGAGCAGGCTGGCGTCAACTTCTTTGACACCGCACGTTCTTATGGCTATGGGGAAAGCGAGGGGCTGCTGGGCGACTTCCTGCGAGGCCGCCGCGCCTCGATGGTAGTCTGCACCAAATTTGGAATTCTCCCTCCTAAAGGAGGGTGGAAGCAAAAGGTAAAGCCGCTGGCACAGGCGGCTATTCGCGTCTTTCCCGGCATGCGCCAGTTCGCCCGTCGTCAGGCAAGCGGAGAAAGCACGGGAAATCAGTTCTCCGTAGCTGTCTTGCGCGAATCATTTGAGACCAGTCTGCGCGAGTTAAAAACAGACTACGTGGATATGCTCATCTTTCATGCAGCTCCAGTGTCGGTTCTCGATCAGGATGATTTACTCGACGCTCTGGGGCGGCTTGTTGAGTCCGGCAAAGTTCGCATGGCAGGCATTTCGGGAGATCATCCAGTGATTCGCGAAACCTTTCGCCGTCAGCCGAAAGCCATTACCCTTGCTCAATTCGCGTTGAATCGAGCTTGTTTCGACTTTGTTGCGGCTACGCAGACCCCGGAGGCGCAACGGTTGCTGTTGATCGCAAATCATCCTTACGGCGGACCTGCCGGTGCTGCAACGTGGGCGGATACGCTCGCATCGTTGCGAAATGCGCCTGGTGTGACTGTGCAACTGCGCGATAAGTTCGATATAAACGATCCTCAACTGATGCCGGAATTGCTGTTGAATGCGATCCTTCGCGGAACTGGTATTTCAGTTGTGCTGCCATCGATGATGCGATCCGCCAGCTTGTCCGGCAACGTGCGCGCACTGGATCATTGCCGGTTTACAGATGAGGAGCTCGATCTGATTCGTGTGGAACTGACCAGACGCAGAAGCGCGGCGTGACCCGCCTCAACCGTTCCTGAACGATCATGATGGTGTAGAACTGGCGTCGCTTGGGCTTTGCGCTAATCCTGCGTTTCGAGAACGGCGCCACTTCGAATAGCGCACGCGAATGTCACTCGAAAATGGGGATGGGGAGTGCCCTAACGCCGTCAGCAGAGCTTCTGTGAATGGCAACGAACCCACGCCAAAGATATCCTGGATTTCCTGGTAGTACCCGCCGATGTCGGCTGATGTGATCGGCCATCGCTCGGAAAGCAATCCTGCTGGCGGTTGAAATACCTCGTCGGTGTAGGGCAGCAACTGCCCACCCCATCGTGTCGAGGAGCCTCCAAGTGTTCGAAACCGACCTTCAGTTGTCCCAAGATGACGGGTGCCCGCCATCTCGGCGTCGTAAAGGATCTGGCTTATCTGCTCCAGCTCTGTTCCTCCGGCTTCAAGCTGATTTACTTCGAAGCCGTGTTATGCGAGTCGCCGGGATAGCAACAGTCCGGCAATTCCGCCGCCTATCACACAGAACTGTTTCTTCGGCGGCGCCTAGTGAGGATATTGTTCGAGATCAATGGGCATCGCCGTGCTGAGAATATCAAGTTCTTTCTAGGGGACGGTTAGCTTGGTGCGTTGAATACCTTGCCTGATGCCTTTAGTACTTTCCTAAGTCGCAGGTTCAGAGTGCACCAAACGATATACTGAGTCCGAATGCGCTTGCTACACGTGGTTCGTACATTGAATCCTGAGTTTGGGGGGCCCAGCGAATCAGTCCGTATGTTTGTTCGTGCCCACCAGCGTGCCGGCAACGAAGTTGAAATCGCCACTACAGACGCACCTGGGGAAGGACCTGCCGGAGATGCGTATCAAAGCCTGATGCCGTGTCCGGTGCATGCTTGTGGTCCGGCTCGTCCGAATTATTTTTATTGCCCTCGTTTAGATTCCTGGTTGATTGAGAATCGCGATCGATTTGACGGTGTCATCGTCAACGGCGTCTGGCAGTATCACGGTGTTGCAGCGCGACATGCTTTCGCTGGTCGAAAGCCCTATGTTGTCTTTGCACACGGCATGCTTGACCCTTATTTCAAACGCCGTTTTCCGCTAAAGCATTTGAAGAAGCTGGCTTACTGGATCTTTCAGGAACACCGCACGCTCAATGCTGCCACGGCCGTTTGCTTTACAAGTGAAGAAGAAAAGCGCGTAGCAGCAGAAGGATTCCCATTCCTGAATTTTCGACGGGAGATCATTCCGTACGGAACGATGGGGCCGGAGGGAGATCCTGAGGCTCTTAAGCAAGCCTTTTGGGATCAGTGGCCCATGCTGAAGGGAAAGAAATATCTGTTGTTCCTGGGGCGAATCCATCAGAAGAAAGGCTGTGACTTGTTGCTGGACGCTTTTGCGCAGGTGGCGAGGCCTGATCTGCATCTGGTCATGGCTGGGCCGGAAGAAGAATCTGGCTGGGGTGCGGAACTGCGCAGCCGGGCGTTACGCCTGGGGATCGAAAATCGCATTACGTGGACCGGGATGCTGCGCGGGGCGGTTAAGTGGGGAGCGTTTTATGGATCGCAGGCATTCATTTTGCCATCGCACCAGGAAAACTTCGGCATCGCCGTGGCTGATGCGTTGGCATGTGGAGTGGTTCCTCTGATCTCTGACAAAGTCAATATCGCTGCGGATATAGCCACTGACGGGGCCGGATGGGTGGAGGCGGACACTGTCGAAGGAACAGTTCGTCTAATCGCGAGTTTTCAGAACATGTCGTCCGAAGAGTTAAAACGAATGCGAAGCTGTGCTCTTGATTGCTACCGACGGCGTTTTGCACTCAACAATGCCGCAGAGGCGCTTTATGCCGCGCTCGGGCTTCCATAAGTTGGAAAGCTCTGGATGATCGGTTCTCTATCAGAATCCAGCGTTTGACTTTGGATTAATATCTCGGAAACATTTGATGGCCCAAAAGAGACCATTGTTGCGAATCTTTCGTAATCGAAGACAGTACCGCGTGTTATCTTGTAAGTGAGTCGTGGAGTGCAGCTTTGCTAGTGCATCCTTAGCACGAACGTTCTCAAATCGACATCCACGCGCCACAAACTTGCGCGGGCGCCACCCACGTGCCCCAGGTGACGAATACCGAGTGAGACTGACAAAACCTATTTTATTCATAGTCCTAGCGTGTCCAGCTTTTATGCTGGGCCAGACTTCAGCTCCCCAGCAGAGTGGATACTCGGAGCCCGGGCTTGCACCGGGCGATCAGGTCCTGGTCCGGATGTACGATTTTCCGGAGGCAGCAGCTGGCATATCACTTCGCCTTGAGGGGGACGGCACGCTCATACTCCCATATGCTGGGAAGATTCACGCTGCGGGTCTCACCCCTGGTGCACTTCAGCAAGCTATTGTTGCAGCCCTTCGTGATCAGGGCATTGTGAAGCAGCCTAATGTGACCGTAGATGTTACTGCTTCTATGGCATTGAACGTGTTGGTTCAGGGGCAGGTTGTCAATCCCCGCTCAGTGGCAATAACAGCCCCAGCGCCACTCTCCTATGTTTTGAGCCAAGTTGGGGGATTGACCGGACTGGCGAGCCACAAGCTCACAATTGTTCATCGTGGAGATGAAATGCCCACCTTGGTGGACTACGACACCCGTTCGCCGAACAGTGCAGCCATGAACACTCTTATCGTTCCGGGAGACATCATCAATGTCACATATGAAGGTGTCTATTTCGTCGGTGGTGAAGTGAACCATCCGGGCATTTTCCCCATAGGAGGTGCGCTGTCGGCTGGTCAAAGCTCAGCACTTTTGGGATATGGATTGGTTGACCACGTCACTCTGCTTGAGGCGCTTGCACAGGCCGGCGGAATTACCGCAATTGCAAAACGGTCGCGTTTGCATATCTTAAGGACCGAAAACGGGAAACGTGTGGATATCAATGTCGATCAAGTCAAGCTGTCGAACGGCGAGGTGGCTGATCCTGTTTTACAGCCGAACGACATTGTATATATTCCCCCAAGTTACCTTCGGCAGCAGACAAATAATCTGTTTTCGACCGCGCTGAGCAGCTTATACGCTGTCACCCAAATCAAAACGGCAAACTTCTAGGGATACGCGGAGGCATCGGATTAGTATTTTGGCAACATCGCTCCAATACGGAGAAGAGCATACTCTCGATATTCCCCGGGAATACGCTCCTGCACGCACGTTAGCAAGACTCTTTTTTGCGACCTTCTGGCTCGTGATATTTACCGGGGCGATTCGTAAGTGGATGTTTCCCAACGCAACGATCCTATATATTTTGCAGGACATTCCGATCGCGATGGCTTATGCCTATGCGTTCTCGAAGGGCATTTTTGATCGGGGCATGCTGCTGGCTGGGATCCTCCTGCTCAGCGTCATTCTTACGTTACAGGGGCTGCTGCAGATCATTGTTTCCGGATTGAATCCGTTTGTATTTGCGGTTGGCTTACATAATTATCTCTTCTATCTTCCAATGTTAGTTGTCTTTCCCGTCTGTCTTACCGAGAAGCATCGCCGCAATTTTGTCCGCTGGTACCTTTTGTCAAGTATTCCGATGTGTGTTCTGGCGATTGCACAAGCTGAATCCCCGTTGACGGCTTTTATTAATCACACAACGGAAGGAGACGCATTTGGCGTGCCCGGAGCGGATGTGGCGCGGGTTTCAGGAACATTCAACTTTGTCCTTTTCTATGCGCTCTGGGTGGGCATTGGCGTCGCGCTGAATCTTGGCGAGTGGCTCATGCCGCGGGAGCGCAGAGTTATTCAGCGCCGATGGTTGCTCATTGTTTGCACTGTCTCGATCAATCTTTGTCATCTGGTAAGTGCATCGAGACTGGCTATCTCGAATGCGGCTGTTGCTATTCTGGGAGGCGTGATTTGCGCCGTGGCGGTTCGTTCAGTTCGCGCGATTGCCGTCATCTTGGGCATTCTGCTCATGCTGCCGTTAGTAGCCGGCGTAACTTATTTGATTTCTCCCAATGAAGCCAACATTATTGTCGAGCGTTTTACCGGCAAGGGTTATCAGCAGGAAGGTCTGAGCCGAGTCGAACAGACGTTGGACGGGTTCTTGACGGAGCCGCCGTTGAGCCTGATAGGCGCTGGGATTGGTGTTGGCGTCGATGCGGCGCACGTCGGAAGTGTCGATGCATATAACTATACGTATCAACTCTCTGAAGAGGATACGATACGAAACGTTATGGAGTTGGGAACTGTAGTCGGCCTCCTGTACATCGCGGTGCGCATAGGTTTCCTGTTTGGGATCGTCTTTTTAGCTTTTCGGATTGTTCGTTCCGGATCGAGTCCGCATGTGTTGCCATTGGCAATTTTCATTGCGACAGACGGATACATTGGAGATCTCACCCGCTCTGCAACGATGACCGCTACACAGGTGATGATTGGTTGTTGCTTTATTCTCAGCGCCTACTTTCACCCTGACCACGCAGCAGTCACAGACGCTGCGATCGATCCCCAGCTTGTGAGGTATGCGTGACCACTGATTTGACAAATGCAACAAACAAATTTGCCGAGAGTGCGATTCGCATCACGGACATTACTCGCATTCTGCGCAAGTATGGCTTATACCTTCTAGGCTTGATGATCATCGGCGGTTTGCTTGCGGGGATTTGGGCCCATTTTCAAACTCCGGAATATGATGCCGTGGCCCTTGTTCATCTGGATCAACATAATTCCATCAGTCTCGGTAGTGCGGGCGCGGCTGTGAGCGATGAGTACTCCCTTAAGATGCAGACCGAGATTACAGGATTCCAAAGCCCGTATATCGCGGAATTGACAATTGAAAGGCTGGATCTCACCAAGCACCCGCTCTTCGGCACCAAGCTGGATTACCGTGGGTTGGATCCGATGAAGGATCCTCAACAGCGGGATCAGCTCGTTCATCAGTTTCTTGGAAACCTTCAGGTCACGCAGGTTCCCAAAACCGAACTCCTCTCGATTCGCTTCCGCAGTACGAGTCCGGCGTTAGCTGCCCTTGTCGCAAATACCATCGTTGATGTCTATTTCGAGCAGAACTTCGCGCAAAGGTACAGAAGCACCCAGGACATAACCAGCTATCTAACGCGCCAGATGGACGATCTGCGGCAGAAGATCCAGGGAGAGCAGAACGAGGTTCTGTCGATGGAAGCCAAACTGGGCATTCTTTCGCAAGGACCCTCGACAGGTTCGAGCATGCTTGTCGATGAAGCGACCCAGTTGCTCACTGAGCGCGTCAGAGTGCAGGCTGACGAATATCTTGCTGAAGCGGAGTATCAGAATCTTCTCAATCACCCTGATAGCGCGCCTCCATCTGATATCCCGGCAGCCAGTGGGCTTTCGGCGCTGCAGACTCAATTGGCACAGTCGCAGTCGCAGACGGCTGCTTTGAAGGATCGCTATGGGCCGAACTATCCTCCGCTGAAGCAGGCAGAAGCGCAAGAGGCGAGTTTACAGAAGAGCTTAGACGACCTTCGCCAGGTGGTGCTGCGAAGCGCTCAGTTGAATCTGGAACGGAGCCGCAAGGCGGAGCAAAGCATCAACGATCGTCTCGGCGCATTGCAACATGAGGCGGAGGGACGTACTCCGGATACAGTTCGGTACGAGATTCTAAAATCGCAATATACGAGTGATCAGACACTTTACAATGTTCTGCTTACTGCGATGGGCACCGGATCGATTCAGGCTGGTATGCAATCGCAGGAGTTGAATCGATTCACCGCCGCCGAGATTCCTGGAATCAAGTCTTATCCCAATGTGCGTGCGGACGCAATGGCGGGTTCTGCTGCGGGCTTTCTGATCGGTCTGGTTTTTGTCGGGATTATCATTCTCAATAGCGACACTGTCCAAACAGTAGAACAGGTTGAAGAAGCGATTGGACTTCCTGTTCTCGCGTCAGTACCTGAGTACAAAGACGACCTCGCGGCGATGCGTCTCTCAGATGAAGTGCTGCCGCTTGTCACTTTGCTGGCGCCACGATCTGCGGGAACAGAAGCATATCGATTATTGCGCACTGCGATCACGCTGATGCCGGTGAATCAGTCTCATCGCGTTATTTCGCTAACTAGTTGCGGTCCGGGTGAGGGCAAATCGACGACTGCATTAAATCTTGCAGTAGTATTGGCGACGCAATCGAAGCGCGTGCTGCTGATCGATGCCGACCTGCGCAAGCCGACGATTGCGCAACGCCTCAAGATGCCCGCATCAGACCAGCCGGGGTTGAGCCGCTATCTGAGCGATTCCTCTGTTATTGAAGAAGACTGCGTTCAGAGAGTTGCCGAGGTTGCTGGCCTGGATGTTATTCCCGTACAGGAGATTCCGCCTTTTCCGTCTGAGCTGCTTGGGCAGGGACGATTGGAGCAGTTACTCATCTGGGCGAGAGATCACTACGATTATGTGCTGATTGATACGCCGCCCGTTCTCCTTGTAACCGATGCGCTTATCATTGCGAGCCATTGCGACACTCTGCTCGTAGTGGCACGTGTTGGGGTGGCGCAGAAGCGGGCGCTGCGGCGTATACGTCAGGATCTCGCGAAATACCCAGGCAAGCAGATCGGTGTCGTTGTAAATGCTTTGCCTCACTCTGAAACGTACTATGGCGGCTACGGAAACTATCGGAGCTACTACGGTAAAGGATATGGAGCTGGCAGCTACTATGGTTCCGGCTCGGGTGCCTACATTTCATCGGCAAAGAAGTGAGCGCTTCACAGTCTCGTGATCTGCTCTGATCTCGATGCTGGATGTTTATTGTCTTCTTAACCGATCGTTATGCGGTGCGCCGAAAGAGCGTGAACGGAATCAGGCCAAAACGGGTTGCAGCGCTCTTGAGAGCCTGAAGCCAACTCTTTCTTGTGCTCGCTGGCTCTTGTGGAGTCAAAGGAAGGGCGTGTCTTTGCATGAGAGATGCCGCGCCTAAAGCGCGTATCTCCGCCATCACATGTCTCACCTGGGAGCGCAGATTTTCTGCCTCCATCACGCAGGAACGAACGTAGGCGGAAACGTTGATTCCAGACTCTTCTGCACGCAGACGTAGCTGTTCCATCTCTTCATCGGTCAAGCGCAGAGAGACGATCGTTCGCCGTTGTTGTGTCAAGCCTGATTTTGCGATGGCTGTCAGGTTTTCTGCTTCGATCGGGACAGCTTTTCTGACTTTGGCCGAGGTGGTTGCAGCTTTTCGAGGGCTTACTGTAATAGATACTTCGCTGATGAGAGAGTCTTCATTTGCAACTGCTTTTGCTCGGGGTGGATGAGGCGATTTTTTCGAATGCCCGGTAGTGCGCGTTGTTTTTCTGATTCGTGCATTTCCACGCTCTGGTTTCTTAGGAAGATCGGCCGACGGCGTCTCAGCGCCCTGAGACTTGCTTCGTTTGAGTGGTGAATTGCCAGCCTGGAAACCAGGTCTATTCTCATCTCGATTGGATCGAAAATCGGCTTTTGAGGAGTGCCGATTTTTTATGTTGGATTTATCGGATTGCGCGTACGGCAGATCTGGGTTAGCTGGGAGACGCGCGGGCGTCAATTCCAGATCGTCGTAGGCATGAAGGTCTACGCGTGCGAGCAACCGCAGCGCTCTCTCGTAGCTCAGAGTTCCCTCACTTGGTTGTTGGTCCCGGCCTTGCCGAGAAGCACGCGAGGAGGAGATGACAGCATCTTTGTTCGGAGCTGCCTGGGACTGGAGTTTGCGCACTGCTGTTCTCAGCGCCTCCTGGTTCCATCGGCTATCTGTGGCTGCATCTGTATTCTCTCTGTTCGTGGTAGCAACTCCTGTAGAAGGGCTGTAGACGCTTTCAAGTGTGTCGGCGAAGGAGTCGTCGTGCGATCGAGTGATGGCGGCATTGCGGGGCATGGGCGCAGATTATCGTGGCCATGACGGTTTACTTCATACAATCCGATATCTCCATGACAATTGATTCCCGAAGACGAACCGCATTACGTACGGATTCCAATTCAGATTCAGCGAGCAGGTTCGCGGGGGCGCGAATGATGTGAGCTGCGCGGAACCAGCTACCTCCGGTTCAGTACGTGTGCTAGATGTGACCCGCACACCGGCTCTACTTCGAGCCGGTTTCGGTCCAGAGGAACGAGAGTTGGTCTGCGTAGTCGTCGATCAACTGTGCCGCGGAGACGCCGGCACTGTGGCCGCTCTTAAGACTGTAGTGCAGCAGGATCGGCCTCGCTTTCGCACCTGAATCGGGTTGTCCTGGCTGCTGCAGATTCTGCATCAGCGCGGCCATTTTGCGTGCGTGCAATGGATCGACGCGTGTGTCGCTATCGCCGGTGAAAAACATGATGGCCGGATACGGTGTGCCTGGTTTCACGTTCTGGTAGGGCGAGTATTTGCGGATGTAATCGAAGCCCTTTTCATTTTCCGCCGAGCCATATTCCGAGGTCCAGAGGCGGCCGATCAGGAACTTCTGATAGCGCAGCATGTCGAGCAGTGGAAACCCACACCAGATTGCTCCGAAGAGATCGGGACGCTGCGTGATCGACGCCCCCATCAGCAAGCCACCGTTGGAGCGGCCGCTAAGCGCGAAATGCATGGGCGAAGTGTATTTGTTCGCAATCAGGTATTCACCAGCGGCGAAGAAGTCGTCGAAGACATTCTGCTTTTTTTCGAACATCGCCTGCTTGTGCCAGTTTTCGCCGTATTCGCCGCCGCCACGCAGGTTGGGCAGGGCAAACCATCCGCCTTGTTCCATCCACGCCGCCCATAGTGGGCTCCATGCGGGAGTTTCGCTCGAGTTGAAGCCGCCGTAGCCCGTCATCAGAAGGCGCTCACTTCCATCTATCTTCAATCCCTTGCGTCCGGCGATGAACATAGGCACGTGCGTGCCATCTTTCGACTTGTAGAAGACCTGCTTCAGCTCATATTCACTCGTATCGAACGGTGTCTTCGGTTGTGCAAAGACTTCCTGCTTGCCCGTTTGCGTGTCGTAGCGATAGATCGTTGGAGGCTGGATGAGCGACTGGAAGCTGTAAAAGCCATAGCGGTCTTTGCTGTTGCCGCTCATGCCAGAGGCATCACCGATGCCGGCGTATGGAAGCTCTCCGATGGCTTTGCCGGCGAGGGTATAAACGGTGCTTTCAGACTTCACGTCTTTGAGACGATGGACGAACAACTTGTTGCCGACAATACTTGAGCCATCAATTACGTCAGAGCCTTCAGGAACGATTGTGGTCCACGCTTCGGGCGCAACACCGCCGGGCATGGCTTTGAGGATCTTTCCGTTTGGAGCCTGATAATCGGTGCGGACATACCAGTCGCCGCTGGCGTACATGGCAGAGAAGCGCGAGTCGATGCCCCAGACAAGGATGTTGAATGGTGACTCCGGCTGATGCAGGTCGCGATAGACGATATCGACTCTTTTGGCAGGAACTCCGCGGCTGACGATCACGACGAGATACCGGCCGTCGTCGGTGACGCGTGCGCCGATCTGATCCATTTCGCCGAGTGGTTCGCCGCGAAACTCGCGGCCAAAGAGGAGTACATCTTCCGAATTGCGTGTATTGAATTTGTGGAAGTAGAGCAGCGAGCCCTTATGCGGCGTGAATCGTGCGTAGTAGACCCCGCTTTTGTCTGGGGAGATCTCGACGCTGTTGTAACGGGCCGCAGGTAACGTGTCGTCAAGAGTCTTACGCGAGGCAATGGTGAGGAAGTGAATCTCTTCCTCATCTGCGCCGCCCTGGCGGATGCCGTAGACCATCATGGTACCGTCTTCTGTCACATTGAGCAGAGAAACGGACGTGTTGGGATCGCGGCTCAGTTTGGCGGGATCAATCAGGCGAACATCGCGACCGAGATCTGCGTTTGTTTCTTTGGCTTTTGGATGGGCTGGTGGCGTCCATCCGTGCCGCATATAGATGGAAGGCTGTTCCTCGTCGGAGAGGCGCTTCATAAAGAAATAGCTGTCGCCACGCTGGATCGGAGTGGACCAGCTTGTTACGTGAATCAGAGAGTCGAGTTTGTCGGCGATCTCCGGGCGCACCTTGGCTTGCTTGAGATAACGATCGGTGTAGGCAATCTCCTGATCGAGCCACTCGCGCGTCTCTGGGCTTTTGGCGTCTTCAAGCCAACGATAATCGTCGGTGATCTTTGTTCCGAAGTAGTCATCGACGACCGGTGTTTTCTCGGCCTCGGGCGGCAGCGGCAGCCGAATGTGATCGCGGCCATGGATAGTATCGGCTGAGGCTTGCGGTGTCTGGGCCTGCATGTGCGAGGACATGGTCATCATTACCAGGGCAGGGAAGAGAAGCGCTTGAGCAGCGGTGGCAGAGAATCTCATCAAAGGCTCCGTCTCACCAACATACACCGCTGAGTTGGCCTCCCGTTGCTGCATGTTGAGTTATCGGCGATAGGGCACATTCCATCCTTGATGAATAGCGAAGAGTGAGGCCGTAGCGGAGACATGGCGAAAGCTCGCCTGCTCGGCAACCGCGCGGAAAACCTGTGCCCGGTAGCTATCCAGCATGAGAATCCAACCTTTGCAGCCTACCGTCTGAAGAAGGTTGGCAAAAGCCTGCAAATTACCTTTCGTGTCACGTTCGCTCGTGCTAGCTTAGGAGACATCAAAAATGTCGGTACTCACAAACGAAATGCTCCTTAAAAGCTTGCGGGGCGCCAGTAAGAGACTGGAAATAGCGAAGATTGTTCTCCGTTGCGGATGGCTGGGAACCACGTTCCTCATGCCTACTGCAGGTGCCTATGCGCAGCAGGCCGATAAGCCGTCTGCGCCGGTTGTGGTGCAGCCAGGTGCACCCGGAGAACCGAGCAAGACGCTGCCTTCAACGACTCGTCCCAGTCTGCCGCCGCTCTCCGCAGCGGATATCTCATTTATGCAGGGCATGATCATGCACCACTCGCAGGCGGTGGAGATGACAGCGCTGATTCCGTCGCATACGCAGAACAAGGACGTGCGTGCGCTTGGCGCGAAGATCAGCCGCTCACAGGCGGACGAGATTCACATGATGGAGCGATGGCTTGCAGTGCGCGGGCAGCCTACATCGATGACGATGCCGGATATGGATATGTCGGGCAAGCCGATGGCTCCGATGCCGGGAATGCTGACGCCAGCGCAGATGGAAGCGCTGCGCAATGCCAGAGGAACTGAATTCGATCATCTCTTTCTGACTGGCATGATTCAGCACCACAATGGCGCACTGATCATGGTGAAAGATCTCTTCAGTACAGCAGGCGCAGGCCAGGACGCCGACATCTTCAACTTCGCGACGGATGTGGATAATTCACAGCAAGCGGAGATCAGGATCATGCAAAACATGCTGAAAGAACTTTCGGAGGACCAACGTTGACTCGATCCAGCAAGCTCTTCGCTTCTCTAGCTGCAATTGCGCTATTCGGATTCGCAGGCCACATCTGCGTTGGTTACGCGCAGTCTTCTTCTTCGGCGCAGGATTCCAAAGCTCCTGCAAAGCCTCAGGCCGAGGCCGAAAAAGATCCGTTTGCGCCGCAACCCGCGCCTCCGCTGCCACCGGGCATGACTGGCTCCAATACCAACGATCCGCGATACACGCTCAAGCCGGGTCTTTATGATGCCGGAGAAGCTGCCATGGGCATGAAGCATCTGGCATTTCTGCGCAAACCAGATGCTTTCCAAATCACTGCGACGACTCCAGATGACCCGCAAGTGCAAAAGACACTGGACCAGCTAGGCGTAGGCAACCCGGCGAAGATGTCCAAGTCGATGCAGATGGTGATCGCGCAGCTCGCTTTTGCGAACTCCGACTTTGCCTTCCAGGGAACGCATCTCTTCCAGGGCAATTTTTACGGCATCAATGTCTATGACATAGCCAATCCGGCAAAACCATCGCTGCTGACATCGCTGGTGTGCCCCGGAGGTCAAGGCGATGTTTCGGTCTACAAGAATCTTCTCTTTATGTCGGTTGAGATGCCCAACGGCCGCCTTGATTGTGGCTCAGAAGGCTTTCCTCCAGAGCCGCCGCCGGCGGCCGGTCACGAGCACGAGCGCCATATTCCAGCCGCGCAGAAAGATCGCTTCCGCGGCGTGCGCATCTTCGATATCTCCGACATCAAGAATCCGAAGCAGGTTGCTGCCGTGCAGACCTGCCGCGGCTCGCATACGCACACGCTGGTGCTCGATCCGAACGACAAGGACAACGTCTACATCTATGTTTCCGGCACATCGTTTGTGCGTCAGCCAGAGGAGCTTGCAGGTTGTTCTAACGAGGCGCCGGATAAGGATCCGAACACGGCGCTCTTCCGCATCGAGGTTATCAAGGTACCTCTTGCTGCTCCGCAAGAGGCAAAGATCGTCTCCAGCCCGCGCGTGTTTATCGATGCGCGTACTGGCGCGCTCAACGGCCTGAGCAATGGCGGCAGCCACGGCAAGGGCGAAGAGAAGCCCGTGGACACCAACCAATGCCATGACATCACGGTCTATTCGGCGATCGGGCTTGCCGCGGGGGCTTGCTCGGGCAATGGCATATTGCTCGATATCAAGGACCCTGTGCATCCGAAGCGCGTCGATGCAGTCAACGATCCGAATTACTCGTACTGGCATTCGGCGTCGTTTTCGAATGATGGCAGCAAGGTCGTCTTCACCGATGAGTGGGGCGGCGGCATGGGTGCGCGTTGCCGCCCTACTGATCCGAACAAGTGGGGTGCCGATGCAATCTTTGACCTGAAAGACGACAAGCTGAGCCTGCAGTCCTACTACAAGCTGCCTGCCGCGCAGGGCGACACGGAAAACTGCGTCGCGCATAACGGATCGCTGGTTCCGGTGCCGGGCCGCGATATCGAAGTGCAATCGTGGTATCAGGGCGGTATCTCGGTGATGGACTTTACCGATCCGCAGCATCCGTTTGAGATTGCCTACTTCGATCGCGGACCGATCGACCCCAAGATGTTGGTACTTGGTGGTGACTGGTCGGCGTACTGGTACAACGGCAACATCTATGGTTCGGAGATTGCGCGCGGAATTGATGTATTTGAGCTGACGCCGACGAAGTTCCTGACGCAGAATGAGATCGATGCCGCCAAGGCTGTTCAGGTCGAAGAAGAGAATGTGCAGAATCAGCAGAAGATCGAGTGGCCGTCGAAGCTGATTGTCGCCAAGGCCTATCTCGATCAACTGAGCCGGTCGCAGGCCCTTTCTGCTTCGCAGATTTCGGATCTGCAGAAGGCTATTCGCAACGCCGAGAAGTCGCATCTAGCAGCAAACAAAGTCGCAAAGCTGAAGTCGATGACTGGCTCTCTGGAAGCAAGTGCAAATAGCGCAAAAACGCCTGCTGACGCAGCGCGAATGCATGCGCTGGCGGTGATTCTCCAGAACCCGGCAGCATGATTTCGTTCGGCACCCCATCAAGTCCCGTCTGTGTTGCAGCAGGCGGGGCTTCTATTTGCACACGGGCAAACACCGGGCTTTGTAGAATCATCTGAGTGGCAAAGCACGCGCAAGAGAATTATCTGCCCGGCATCGGGCCGCATGATGGACCGGGACAGCCCGTGACGCCTGCGCCTGCACTGCCGCCGGAGGCGGAGCCGTCCCGTTCGCGGTTGGCGCGCGCTCTTCGTCTGCTGCGCCCTTCCCACAGCCATACCGCTTATACGGCGACGATCTTGCTGATGGTTTCAGCGATTCTCTCGCGGTTCATGGGCCTGGTCCGAGTCAAGTACATCGCGCTGGTCTTTGGCCGCGGCATGGAGGCAGATGCGCTCAACGCTGCCTTCGTACTGCCTGACATGATCTCGTACTTTCTTGTCGGCGGTGCCGCATCCATCACCTTCGTCACGATTCTTACAAAGTATCGAGATACGGGCAGGGAAGCGGAAGGTGAGCGCTCTCTCTCCATCATCCTCTCGACCATGGCGCTTGTGTTGGGTAGCGCGATTGTGATCGCAGAGATCGTCGCACCATGGTTTATTGCCTGGATGTTTCCGGGTTATCAAGGCGCCAAAGCCGCGCTCTGTGTGGAGTTGACACGCATCTTGCTTCCGGCGCAACTTTGTTTCTTTGCCGGCGGCGTTTTCGGTGCGGTTTTGCTGGTACAGAAGCGGTTTTATGCGCAGGCAGTGACGCCGCTTATCTATAACGCAGGAACAATTGTTGGCGGCCTATTTCTTGCGCATCGCATCGGAGTCTCTTCGCTGGCATACGGTACGGTGGTGGGCGCATTGTTCGGGCCATTCCTGATCAATGCGGCAGGTGCATGGCGTCTCGGCACCCGTTATCGCTTCATTTTGGATTGGCGGGACTCGGGGTTACACGAGTGGGTGCGCATGTCGATTCCGCTCATGGTGGGCGTTTCGCTCGTCGCGGCGGACAACTGGATCATTTCGCACTTTGCTTCCGCAACAGGTGGCGGCGTTTCGGTGATGACATACGCCAAGCAACTCTTCAGCGCGCCGATTGCTGTACTGGCGCAGGCTGCTGGCGCTGCTTCAATGCCATTTTTCGCAAATCTCTGGTCACAGAATCGCCGCTACGATTTTGCAGTTGGTGTTGCCAACTCGGTTTCACGAGTAGCCGCACTTGGACTTCTGGCTTCTTCGGGCATGATCGCGCTCAGTGGGCCGCTGGTGGACCTGGTCATGCGGGGCGGCAAGTACACGTCAGCGGATGCAGCGTTGACCGCTGCGTACTTCGCCATCTTCTCCATCGCACTCTTTCTCTGGTCTGCACAGGCTATTTATGCGCGCGCTTTCTACGCGGCGGGCAATACGCTCACGCCGATGATCGCGGGAACGATCGTCACATTGGTTTCGCTGCCGGTTTACGCGGTACTGTATCGCTGGCACGGCGATGCCGGGTTAGCGATTGCTTCAGACTTCGGGATAACGCTGCTTACGTTGACGCTAGCTGTGCTGCTGCACAGACGACGCATGGTGTCGCTGGCGAGTGTGGACTACCGTGAACTCGTCCGATGCCTTGTTGCGAGCGTGGCAGCAGCCGGTCTTATCTGGCTGGCGATGCATGGCCTTCATCGGCTGCACGTGCCCACTACCCGCTGGATGGATCTTGCCGAGCTGCTCCTTGGTTCTGCGGCGTGGTTCGCGATTGCAGGTTTTACGCTAAGCCGCCTAGGGTCGGCGCTGCCACAGGTAATGATGAAGAAATTAGGCTTGCGCCGCGCGTAACGTGTTTCTACGAATTTCGCCCAGTCTCACGGCTTGATTTCAAATTTCGTGAGCTTGTAGGAGAGATCACTGCGCGAGAGCTCTAGCCGTCGTGCCGCCTCTGCCTGTACAGAATCGCTGGTTTTGAGAGCGCGCACGATGAGTCCCCGCTCGACATCCTCAAGCAGTTTGCGCAGTGAGATACTCTCCGGAAGCGATTCGATCCACTCCGGCAGAGAGCCTGTCTGGCTGCTTCCGGAACTGGTTTCCGGTCCAAATGGAAAATCTTCCGGACCGATCTCGGAGCCAGAAGCGAGAATCAAAGCGCGTTCGATGAGGTTGCGCAGTTCGCGGATGTTGCCGGGAAAGGCATATTGCTGCAGCTTCTCGATGGCGTCTCTGCGAATGGCGCGTAAAGGTACCTTGAGATCCTGTGCAGCCATCCGGCAGAAGAGTGTACACAGGCCGGGAATATCTTCCGTACGCTCGCGCAGTGGAGGCAGGTGAATTGGAACAACAGCGAGGCGGTAGTAGAGATCCTGGCGAAAATCGCCTTGTTTCACGAGCTCTTCAAGATTGCGATGTGTAGCGGCGACGACACGCACATCTACGTCGCGCGGCTTTGTCGAGCCTACGCGCAAGATCTTTCCTTCGGCGAGCACACGCAGGAGCTTGGCCTGCGTCGATGCCGACATCTCTCCGGCTTCATCGAGGAATAAGGTACCCTCGTGCGCGGCTTCGAAGAGGCCTTGCCGCATGCGGTCAGCACCCGTAAATGCGCCTTTCTCATGGCCAAACAGTTCGCTTTCGAGGAGTGTCTCAGTGAAAGCGGCACAATTCACAGCGACAAAGGGATTGCGAGCGCGGTTACTGCCCTTATGCACGGCTCGGGCGACAAGCTCCTTGCCGGTGCCGGTTTCTCCTGTGATCAGCACCGTGGCGTGCGTTGGAGCGACTCGCGCGATGCGTTCGCGTACAGCCTGCATTGCTGCGCTGTTGCCGAATATCTCATCGCTGCCTTCAAGGCGATCGATGGTCATGCGCAGCAGGCCGTTTTCGCGCAGTAGTTGCGTGTGTTCACAGGCGCGGCGCGCTGCCGCCCGCACCACGTCTGGCTGAAATGGCTTGGTGATAAAGTCGAATGCGCCTTGCCGCATGCTTTCCACTGCAAGCTCTACGGTAGCGAAGGCGGTGAGCATGACCACGGCCACCGTCGGATCGACTTCATGAGCGCGGGCCAACACATCCAGGCCTTCGCCATCGGGCATTTTCTGGTCGGTGATGATGGCGTCGTAGCGGTTGATCGCGAGCAGGCCCACTGCTTCAGAAACCGAAGCTGCCTGCGTTACGGTGTGACGATCGAAGGCCAGATTCGATGCAAGGATCCTGCGCATATTGGCTTCGTCATCAACGATAAGAATCTTGCTCACACGGCCTCCTTCGAAGTCTCGCTCGCGGGCAGCGACAGCGTAAATTGGATGCGCTCATCATTGCGCGTCAATGCGAGATCGCCGCCGATGGCCAGGGCGATGTTGCGTGCGATGGAGAGCCCGAGTCCGGTGCCGCTGGCCTTCGTGGTAAAGAAAGGCTCGAAGATGCAGGTTGCTGTGGCTGCGGGTATAGGGCCATTGCCGTTCTCGATTCCGATCAGGATCTGGTGGTTCTTACGTTCTCCTCGCAAAAGCACGGTAGATTGCGGCTCTGATGCTTCTACTGCATTCATGACGAGATTGAGAAGAGCCTGCTGCAGTTGTCCATCATCAATTTCAGCTCGCAGATTGTCTTCGCATTCCGCGATGATGGCGATGTTGTTGCCTGCGGCGCGCGGCTTTGCAACATCGGCGATATAGCCGATGGAATCAGCTACGTTATGCAGTGTCTTCGACGGCTGCCGAGGGCGTGCATAGGCGAGGAAATCCGAAGTCAACTGTTCCAGCCGTGCCGACTCTTTGGTCGCAATGTCATACATCTCATGGCGTTCGGTGGTTTCTGCGGGGTAGTTCTGCGCGGTGGAGAGCGCACTGGAGATCATCGCGACAGGGTTGCGAATCTCATGTGCAATGGCGCTCGAGAGGCGGCCAACGGCAGCAAGTTTCTCTTCCACGCGAAGCTTTGCCTCGGTTCGCTCAAGCTCCGTCATGCTGGCTGCCAAGGCCATCTGTTTGGAGTGCAATTGACGCACCAGCGTTGACGCAAGCAAACCCATGACGGCAAAGATGAGAGCGATGGTTCCGGCTTCAACAAACTCATTCGGATCGATAGGGGGATGTAAGCGGAAGTAGTTCCACACCCAGAAGAAGATGAGACCATCGCTGACGCCAACCGTAAGCACCGTCGCCGCCAATGAGAAGCGGGAAGCCGCCTGCAGGATAGGCGGAATCATCAGCGCGAAGAACTGTACATCTGGCTTATACGAATAGGTTGCAAGACCAAAAGCTATTGCCAGGTTGATCGCGATCATTGTCCAGGTAAGTCGTGCGATGCTTGCCGTATCGAGATCATCGCGGCGGTGCAGCCAGAGCAGCTCCAGCCCATTTGCGCCGATGCCCGCGCTGAGGATGACGAGCACCTGCACGTCCGGGCTGCCGAGATATTGCTTCCAGAGAAACTGCGCGGCAAACAGCAGCGCCAGAAGCAACAGGCTGAGAACGCCAAAGATCGTTTCCTGACGGCGATACGACTGAAAGTCAGACGCGGCTGATATCTCGGCAGGGATCAAAACCTCAGCCACATCGACCTCCTGTTTTTAGCTCGAGACTTCGCGAATCGCGCATGCAGCATCCTCAAAGTTTGCCCCAAAACATCGTTGCCACACCATGCGTTTGTACAAAAGTTTGAACAGAATGGAGGCATGTTCAAGAATTCAAACGAGATCGAAAGTTTAAGTATCTTATTTTCAATTATTTGAGTTTGGCATACGCGCTGCAATAGATATGGCATGCCACACAGGATCGTGGGGCAGAAAGGAGAAACATCATGCACAAGTCTTTAAAGAAAACCATTGCCGCTCTCACCCTCGCGCTGATGCTGCCTGCCACATTTCTGGTGGCGGAGACAAGCGAGCAAACCAAAACCAGAAAGGAAGCTGCCCAGATCACGAAGCACATTGAAGCGACGGCGCGCAAGATACAGACCGAGGCGGACCATCTGGATGCGATGCAGCGGAATAGCCATATCTCAAGCCGCTCGCACCAGCAGAAGCTGAATCGTATCGCAGTTCAGGTCAACGAGCAGCTCAACCCGGCGTTCGATCGGCTGGCAGAGCTCAAGCCTGATCTTCCGAAGTGGAATCAGGATGCAATCGACCAGATGCGTACTTCAGCCGCTTCGCTGGCTTCGAGCACCAATTCCGCAATTCTCAACCGGAATGAGGCTGGTCATGTGAAGCCGGTGACGATGGACCGTAACTATGCAGTGCTGGTCGACAAGATCGGTAATCAGGCAGGCACTCTCGTTCAGCTAGCCGATGCCACCGGTGACTACGGCGCAGCTCAGCTTAAGGGATCCGGTACGGGCCTAGCGATCACTGCTCACGACTAAGCCAAGTAACTCCTCAACCAGACACTCCGGGCGGCAGATCTTCATTGGTCCGCTGCCCAGAACATAAACCCAATCGCTGCGAGTTGGCAGCGAGCAATAACGCAGCACGCAACAACACAGACGATCCAGCGAGCCAACGGATGATCGTCCATCAACCGCCATGCACTCGATGCAGCCACGCTGCATGTCGAGGTGTAAAGGAGAATAACAATGAACCGCAAACTGTATTCACTCGTGCTACTGGCCGGAATGGCGCTGCCTGCTCTGGCTATCGCGCAAACCACGACAACTCCTGGCATGCGCCAGGCGCAGCAGGACAGCAAGATCACCCGGCAGATCGCTGAACAACTGGACAAAAAGTCCAATCTTCGCGGCGTGACGGCGTCGGTGGATCAAGGCGTCGTCACGCTCTCGGGCAACGTGCCGCTCTACATCGACAAGGTCAACGCAGAGAAGCGTGTTCATAAGGTCAAGGGCATCGACGGCGTTCGCAACCATATCACGGTTGCCGGCGCTGCGACGACCGATAAGGAAGTGCAAGAGAACCTCGGGAACAAGCTGCGCTATGACCGCATCGGCTACGGTATCGTCTTCAATAGCCTTGCGGTGAGCGTGAACGATGGCGTAGTCACGGTGTCGGGTAATGTACGCGATTATCCGGATCGCGATTCGGCGCTTGCCATCGTTGCCACAACGGCGGGTGTTAAGGATGTGGTGGACGAGATTGCTGTCGCTCCGGTGTCGCGCTTTGACGACGGACTGCGCATTCGTCTGGCGCGTGCCATCTACGGCAACTCTGCCCTGCAAAAGTACGCAATCGATCCGCAAGCCCCCATTCGGATCATTGTGGACAACGGCAATGTCGAGTTGACCGGAGTGGTGCTGAACGACATGGACCGGCAGATCGCTTATATGCAGGCGAACTCTGTTCCCGGAGTGTTCAATGTCACCAATCACCTTGCCGTGGCCTCAGCAATCGCTGAATGACCCGGCCATAGCACGGCGGCAGCCAGCATCGGAGCTGCCGCCGCTTTTTTTGAAGCTCAATTCGTAACGGTTCTACTGCCTATAAAGCAAAAACTCCCTTCCACGGTCGTGGATGGGAGTTTTTGTTGTTTCGCTGTATTACTTACGCCTTTACCGGCTCCGGGGCTGCAGCCGGCTTAGCTTCCGTCTTGGCATCGGCCTTGCGGATATCGATGCCGCCCTTGAAGAAGGCGCCGTCTTCGATCGAGATGCGTGCCGCGGTAACATCGCCGGTGAGCGCGCCTTCGCTGCGGATATCCACGCGATCAGTGGCCGTGATGTTGCCGCGCACCTTGCCCAACACTACGACTTCGCGGGAGTTGATGCTGGCCGCCACCTGGCCGTTGCGGCCTACGGTGACGCGGTTGCCGGGCAGGTTGATGGTGCCCTCGACCTTGCCGTCGATGAACAGCGATTCGCTGCCGTTGATCTCACCCTTGATCACCAAGCCCTTGCCGATCGTGGCCTGATCGCCGGTAGGAGCGGCCGTACGCGCCGGGGGTTCGTACGAGGGCGCGGGGGTAGGAGTGGGACGCACCGGCTCCGGCGCCGGGGTAGGAGACGACGATCCGCCTGGTTGACTCGGTTTCCACATAATTCTGCTAACTTCCTTTCCTCAACTTCGGAATAAGACCGATGAAGCAGGTGCGACGCAACCCAACTGCAAATCCTGGAATTGCCTATCAGAGCGTGTTTTTCCCGGGTATGACGGTAAGGCAACGAAAAAAGCCGGAAAAGCGCTCCACCGCATCGCACATCTGACTGTAGGCATTGTAGCTTCATGGGCCATGTTGGGGATTTTTCACCGGGAACACCTGCGGAAGAAGACTCAAAGCAGGCAATCCCCTTGTGGAAAAGCGGCTTCGTTGCACAGGAATTGCGGCAAATTGCCCTAAAGATCAAATCACCGTGCAATCATGAGTTGACTCTCTCCCGGAGACTCCATGCCGTCGAAGCTGATTTCTTCTCTTGCTCTTGCAGGTCTGGCTCTCGTTCCGATATTTGCTATTGCACAGACCGCTTCTCCGTCGCAAAAACCCTTCGATATCGTCGTCGTGAACGGTCACATCATCGACGGCACCGGCTCTCCCTGGTACTCCGGCCAGATTGGCATTCGCGATGGACGCATTGCCGCCATTGGCGTGCTCGACGCGGCGCCGCGTAAACAGACAATCGACGCGCATGGCCAAGTGGTTGCGCCGGGATTTATCGACATGCTCGGCCAGTCTGAGATGACAATGCTGGTCGATCCACGCGTGCAATCGAAGATCTACCAGGGCATTACGACCGAGGTCACAGGGGAGGGCGATTCGGCTGCTCCGTTGAATGCGGCGATGATTGCAGACGACAAGGCCAGCTATGACCATCTGGGCATCAAGCCGGACTGGGCGGATTTCCGTGGCTACTTCGCGCGGCTTGAAAAGCAGGGCATGGGTATCAATCTAGCCAGTTATGTCGGAGCAACCTCCGTGCGGCGCATGGTGCTTGGAGATGCGGACGTGCAGCCCACACCGGAGCAACTGAAGAAGATGGAATCGCTGGTGGACCAGGCGATGCAGGACGGCGCGGTTGGCGTTTCCACTGCACTGCAATATGCTCCCGCACCGTATGCGAAGACACCTGAGCTGATTGCGCTTGCGACGGAAGTGGGCAAATACGGCGGCATCTACGCCACGCACATGCGTAGCGAGGGCGATGCAGTGCTCGATTCGATTGATGAAGCAGTGCGCATCGGTAAAGAGGGCCATCTGCCCGTCGAAATCTGGCACCTGAAGGCTGCAGGCAAGGCCAACTGGGGCCGCATGCCACAGATTGTCGAGCGCATCAACGCAGCGCGTTCAGTCGGCGTGGATATCACTGCCGACACCTATGCTTACACCGCGTGGTTCAATACCTTTTCGGCATTCATTCCGCCATGGGCGCATGACGGTGGCGACGCAAAGCTCATCGAGAGGTTAAAAGACCCGGCGACTCGCGCTCGCATCCGCGCCGACATGCTCAACCCGCATGGCGACTGGGATAACGAATGGCAGGAGATTTCCGGTCCTCAGGACATTCTGATAGCGGTCGTCCAGAATCCGGAACTGGTGCCGCTGCAGGGGAAGCGGCTATCAGAGGTCGCCGCTATGTGGCATGAAGACCCCATCGACGCACTCTGCGACATTCTCATCAAAGACAAGGCATTCACCAATGTCGCAGTCTTCGGCATGTCCGAGCCGGATGTGACGCTGGCGCTCAAGCAGCCGTGGGTTTCTCTCGACAATGATTCTTCCGGTGCATCACCTGAGGGTGTCCTGGGCCGCGAACATCCGCATCCTCGTGCTTACGGAACCTTTCCGCGAGTTCTCCGCAAGTATGTGCGCGAAGAGCACGTGCTTACGCTGGAGGATGCAATCCGTAAATTCACATCCTTGCCCGCGCAGCGCATGCGATTCACTGATCGAGGCGTGCTAAAGCAGGGAATGTGGGCCGATATCGTGATCTTCGATCCGGCAATCATCACGGACCGATCGACCTACGAAAATCCCAATCAGCTCGCTAGCGGAATGGATTTCGTCCTGGTGAATGGCGTGCCAGTCATCGCGCACACACAGATGACCGGCAATTTGCCGGGTAAAGTGCTGCGCGGCGAGGGTTACGTGGTGAAGTAAGCCCGTTGCTGGCCTGCGAGGTCTAGAAACATTCCAGGCATATGCGTGCCATGGTGTCCGTAGAATGCGACCACGGCAACTCCGATCAGCAGGATCAATGCAACCAGCCCGAAGAGGATGAGAATCAATCCCATGACGTGGTTCCGAACGAACATGTCCGCTTGACCGCCGTGTGTCGGCGCTTCATGATTGCGAATCTCACCGAATTCCAGTTTCATTTCGCTGGAAAAATCATTGAGCAGGTGTTGCGCTTGCTCGCGAATGGTTTCTGCGTGATGTGCCGGTATTTCGGCCTCTGATCGTACAGCATCCATAAAGCCCCCTCTCGGCCGGTGTCCGATCATACCGGTCTCCACGCTGGGATTTTATGCCCGGTACCAGGCGCGAATCTGTACAAGATTGGCCCAGGCACTCCGCGGGTACATTGGTGTTAGATGCGAATCTGCCATACTTTGAAAACATGACCGACCGTGATCTTTTGCGTCACATACGCCGTTCTGCCGGGGAGAAAGCCGGCTACAAACAGCTCATCCGCGAACTGGGCCTCGGTGGCGGGGCTGAGAGACGCCAATTGCGAGAGCAGCTTGATCGGCTGACGCAGGGCGGCGAACTGGTAAAAGTTGATCGCGAACACTGGAAGATTCCGGCACCCACGGCGAATGCGGCTGGAGCGAAATCAGCCGGCAGAGGCACACGCGATAATCTCGTGGCCGGCAAACTTGATTTACATCGGGATGGCTTCGGATTTGTCCGTCCCAATGTGCAGCCCGGAACGCGATCAGGCCTCGGAACACGATCGGGCGAAGACGACATCTTCATTCCACCGCATGAAATCAACGGAGCCATGCAGGGCGATCAGGTGCTGGTGGAGCTTGATCCACCAGGCCGCGATGGCAGGCGTTCAGGCCGCATCGCGCGCGTGCTGGAGCGGTATAACGCAACCGTCGTAGGCATCTTTCACTACGCGCGGAGCGGTCGGCGGGGGCAGTTCGTGCCTGGCGAATATCGCGGCAATTTCGTTACTCCTTTCGACTCGCGGATGGCGCAGCCAATTGTCATTCCAGAGGGTGCCGAGGCACCGCAGGCGGGTGATCCGGGCCGTCATCGAGTGCTTGGCACAGAGGCACAGAATGCGTCCGCTTTCGACGATCTGGAAGGCATTGTTGTCGATGTCGAGATCACAAGCTGGCCTACACCAACAAAACCGGCTTTTGGCCGCGTAATCGAAATTCTTGGTGCGCCAGATGACTTCGGCGTCGATGTCGAGATGATTATCCGCAAGCACCAGTTGCCGCGCATCTTTCCTGAGAAAGTCTTAGCGGAAGCACGCTCAGTTGCCCATCTCGATTACGAGGAAGTTGCGCGTCGCGTCGCTCTCGGCCATGACTTCCGCCATTTGCCGATCGTCACCATAGACGGTGAAACGGCGCGCGACTTCGACGACGCTGTTTACGCGCGTGAGTATCCAAACGACGAGTGGGACCTCCAGGTGCATATTGCCGATGTAGCGCAATATGTTCGCGACAGCACGGACCTTGATCTCGAAGCGCGCCTGCGTGGCACCAGCGTCTACTTTCCCGATCGCGCCATTCCGATGCTGCCGCACGAGCTCTCCACCGATATCTGTTCGCTGAAGCCGGAAGAGGATCGCCTGGTACTGAGCTGTCTCATGCACCTCACGCCGGACAAGCATGGAAACCTGCACATCTCAAGTTATGAAGTTGTCGAGGGGGTCATCCGCTCTGCGGCAAGGCTCACGTACACCGAGGTACACAACGTTCTTGAGTGGACTGGCCCCGAATCCGAGTTAGCTCGTGAACGGCGAGCAGCATTGGTGCCGGAGATCGAACGCATGCGCAAGCTTGCTGGGCTGCTGAACAAACGGCGCAGCGACCGCGGTAGCATCGACTTCGATCTGCCAGAGCCGGTGATCGAGTTCGACGAGTTAGGCGCGATGCAGGGTGTATCGCGTGCACAGCGCACCTGGGCCAATCGTCTCATCGAAGAGTTCATGCTCGCTGCGAATGAATGCGTTGCGACGTGGCTCGAAGACCTGAGCGTGCCGTCGCTCTATCGCATTCACGAAAAGCCCGACCCGCGCCGGGTTGTCGATTTTGAAGATGCGGCTGCCGCCTTCGGTTATTCGCTCGGCATCGGCAGCCTGCCGGTAAAGCGGTTTCAACCGCGTGGCGAGCGCCGTGAACAGCAGCGCCGCGGCCGCAATGAACGCGATGCGCGGTCGTTTGAGATTCCAGAAGATATAGCCGTCACCCCACGCATGTACCAGAAGCTGACCGCGCGCATAGCGGGCAAGCCTGAGGAGCGAATTCTGAGTTACCTTATGCTTCGCAGCTTGCGGCAAGCGAAGTATTCCGAGGTGAACGAGGGGCATTTCGCCCTCGCCGCGCCGACCTACACGCATTTCACCTCTCCAATCCGGCGTTATCCCGACCTAATCGTTCACCGTATTGCGAAAGCATTGCTGCGCGCAGGTGTATCGGGCAGAGGCATTGTTCATGAAGAACGTCACGCATCGCCCTGGTCCCACACCAATGAAGGGCTTGGAGCAAAGTTTGGGGTGCGCGATCTACGCAAGCCGAAGAATGACTCTCAGGCGCACGGCATCGGCTCTCCATCCGTAGAGCCACCAATCCCCGAGCCCGAGCTGGCCGCGATAGCCGCTGAAACCAGTCTCACCGAGCGTCGAGCAGCCGAAGCGGAGCGCGAGCTGGTCGAGTGGAAGAAGGTCAAGTTCATGCAGGATCGCGTGGGTGAGGAGTTTGAAGCGGTGGTCCTCAACCCCGCTAAATTTGGTCTCTTTGTCGAGCTCAAGGATTTGTTTGTCGAGGGGCTGGTGCCGATTGAGTCCCTGATGGATGACCGCTATACCTATCGCGAAAACACCCGCGAAATTGTCGGCGTGAACAGCGGCAAAGCCTACCGCGCGGGACTTTCAGTGAACGTCATTCTCGACCGAGTACTGGCTTTCGAACGCAAACTGCAATTTTCTATTGTCGAAGAGAGCATACTCGCTGCTCCACCTGCTAGAAAGCCGAAGACGCAAGCTGGCGCAAAGAGTAAGAAGGCACGCAAGCAGGCTAAAGCTGCAAAGTCAAAGATTCCCGCGCCCAAAGGAGCAGGGAAGCGAAGGTTTCCGAAGAAGGAGCGGCGCTGAACCGGACGTATGGCTCGAATCGAGCTTGGTCCGAGTCGGTTCCAGCCCTGGACTGAGCTATGACGATACCGCAATTGTGAGATGTTCATCCAATACAATGATTGAGGGAGCGTCGCACGATGGCACATATGGTTTATTGCGTTCGTTACAAGAAAGAGATGGAAGGCCTTGATGAGCCTCCCTTCGATTCCGATTTCGGCCAGAAGATCTACAAAAATGTCTCCAAGGCTGCCTGGCTCGAATGGAGCGAGCGCCAGAAGATGCTGCTCAACGAGTATCGGCTCCAGCCCTGGACGCCGCAGGCGCAGCAATTCCTGGTGGAGCAGATGCAGGAATTCTTCTTCGGGGACGGAGCAGCGCTTCCAGCGGAATACGTTCCGCCCAAGAGCTAGATACGCAGCACATGCGATCGATCGAGTTGCTATGCGCAAGGCCGCGCAGGAACTTCGAACCGCATCTTCATGTAAACTAATCAGGAACCCCACGCTGGCTCATCCCTGGGTCGGCTGCACTGTGTCGGGACGTGGCTCAGCCTGGTAGAGCACTCGCTTGGGGTGCGAGGGGTCGGCAGTTCAAATCTGCCCGTCCCGACCAATCAAATCAAAAGAATTTCTGAAAATTTTGGAATCTGCGGATGAGCATTATGTCCTTGAGGAACATTCGTCCAGCGCGAATGCTTGACCCGCTATATGCCGCAAATCAGGCGATCGTCTCGCCGCTCTTCTCATTTTTGTATTTATCTCTGCGAAGTGCCTCTTCTTCCCGCTCGCGAACTTTTTGAGATTGCAGCAGGTTGAGTGCAAGCGAAAGTCCCACATAAAATCTTTCCCGGCAAAGACGGCAACGAACGGGGAACTGCAATAATGCCAGCCTTGGAATGTCCGAAATCCGGACCCGGGAGGTGCGAAATTTAGGAGTTCCGCAATAAGGGCAGTTCATAAATGTGTTCCTCGATCGAAGATGAATCACCGCTGGCAAAAATAAATAGAAATGCGGTATTTTGGGAGCCTGAGCTATTCAACGTAACACAAAAGTGTGACCTCCCTGCGAACATGTGCTTCTCGAAACGGGATCGCGGGTTACCTAAGTGCTCAGTATGGTTCAGGCAGCACAACTGCTGAGCTCGTTTCAGCTTCAAAATAACGATTTAAATCACGGCTCGGTCATCAAACAGGGAAGAGGGGTTCCCCGCGCTGTCTTGAAGATGAGATGCGGGGTTTTCGCTCCTGGATGGTCGGAGTTTCAACTGTTAATTGCCGCACAAGATCGCGAAGTTCTGCGCGAGCGCGGCCAATTACTGTTGCCGCGAGGTCTAGTTTTTTCTGCGCCTGCTCGCCGGCCAGAGGCAAAACGGGTTGCTGCTTGGGTCGCGAGCGCGGAGCAGCCTCGATGGCCTGACGGGCTCCGGCCAGGGTATATCCTTCGCCATGTACAAGCTGTTTGATACGTAGTGCCAGTTCAACTTCACGACGGCGATAGAGGCGCTGACCGGTCCCGCCTTTGTTGGGCTTCAATGCTGGAAATTGGGTCTCCCAAAATCGCAGAACATAAGGCTCAACGCCGCAAATACGGGCAACATCGCCAATCTTGAAGTAAAGACGATCTGGAATTTCCACCGTGGTGGTCATCGTCGGTACGGAGCCGGAACTCGCCTTCGTGGAAGATCCTGGTGCTGATTTCGATGCAGACCTGGATGCGGAACGACCCGCCATTCCAACCTCCGAAACCGGCACACTGCGGAAGCTATCACGCAATACGAGAGGCAGTTATGCCTGCACATCCCGCTCACCCCGCCGGTTGTCGGGGCGACCTGCCTAGCAGTATAGGCCAGCAACGCCAGAAAACAGCAGCGCAAATTGCTACAGGTCTTTCGATTGCCCTGGGGAAGGGGTAGCCTCATTCAGGATTGTTGAGCGCTTCAAGCCGTCAGCAGCGGCTCGATCTTCTCAGACAGGTCTGCTGGAGTGGTTGCCGGAGCATAGCGTCCCACGACCTCGCCTTTGCGGCTTATGAGAAATTTCGTGAAGTTCCACTTGATTGCGTCCAGCCCGATTCCGCCGAGCAGGCCGCCTTTTTGTTCTTTGAGAAATTTATAGAGGGGATGCGCGTCGGCTCCGTTGACATCGATTTTGGCAAACATAGGAAAAGTGACGCCATAATTCAGGTCGCAAAATTGGGCGATATCCTGCTCCGTCCCCGGTTCCTGCGCGCCAAACTGGTTGCATGGGAAGCCCAGAATCACAAGACCGCGATCCTTGTATTGCTGATAAAGCTGCTCCAGACCGGCATATTGCGGGGTAAATCCGCACTGGCTGGCTGTATTGACGATCAATAGGACTTTGTCTTTGTACTGAGCCAGCGGCGCGTCGTGGCCGTCGATGGAACGAGCGGAAAAATCGTAGACACCAGGATTCGAAGCTACTGTCATTATGTTGACCTCACGAGATCAGATGCGCTGCGTCTAAAGGATGCAGTTCCCGATCGCTAAAAGCAGTTCTCCTTCGGATGTATATCAAAGCCACAGAAGTCATTGCGGTTTTTCATGAAGAAAAACCGCCCGTCGCAATCTATCGAGACGTGCACCAGAAGGAGAACTGCCTTTAGACGCAGCAAACGTAGAACAATTCCGGGCCGCGTCCGATAAACTGAATGCGGCAAGCAAACAGAATCCATGCATCCAGCAAGAGCGGTTTCTTCGTGTGCAGGTTGCGGGAGTGGAACGAAGCCGGTGGGCGAAATACACCCTCCCGGCCGAGATCGGGCGGCCAGGCGAACGAAGTAGTGCCCGGCCGGCTCATCGCCAAAGGACCCGCAAAGCGCGGAACCGGCGGCAGGCAGCCGGTTGAAATCAAGTACGAGCTGGAGACATGAGCAGGAAACAAGCAGGGAGCATTCGCCCGGCATCTCCGCCGGCGCATTTGGGTTGCGTTGGTGCGGTCCAATATAATCAGGCTTTCCCCGATCGGAGAGGGTTTAGAAGCCCGTGTCCGGAACATTTTTTGAGTCGTGAGGGTGTGCTTATCTTTCCCGTCAAGTCGATCCATGCACTGCAACGCAACAACTGCTCACCGCAAGGACTCGCTTCGGTGAAGTCCAGGCATACCCAAGTTCGGGACGGGGACTCGATCCGTTACACCGGCGGGGGCACCTCCACGTCGTTTTTTCAGCGGAAGGGCGGCATCTCTCCCATTCTTTTTCGGCTGTGTGCGGTTCTGTTGCTGACTGCGGCCAGCGCTGCGGCGTTAGCCCAATCGTTGACGATCGATCAGATTCGCGTCATCGGCAATCGCCGTATTCCGAAGGAAACCATTCTCGCCCGGTTGTTCACCCATGTCGGCGATACCTACGATCCGAGCTCTGTCGAGCGCGACTTCAATTCGCTCTGGAATACCGGATATTTCGAAGATCTCCGCATTGAGCGCGAAGACACTGAGAAGGGCGTTGTCCTTGTTATTTACCTCAAGGAAAAGCCCAATATCCGCGAGATCAAGTACAACGGCCTGAATTCCGTTACCGAATCCGACGTCCTTGACCGGTACAAGAAAGAAAAGGTGTCACTGTCGCAGGAGAGCCAGTATGACGCCACCAAGGTGAAACAGGCCGAGACGGTCATCAAGGAGCTTTTGGCGGAGCACGGACATCAGTTTGCCACTATCAAGACCGAAGTGAAGAATATTCCTCCGGCCTCAGTGCAGATCATCTTCAATATCAAGGAAGGCCCGACGGTCAAGGTCGGCAATATCCGTTTCGTCGGCAACCAGCACATCAGCAGCCTTGTATTGCGCCGCTCGATGAAGAATCTGAAACCGATCGGCATTCCGTACTCAATCGTCTTTGAGAATCTCTTCGCCAAGACCTTCGACAGCTCTAGGCTTGAAGAAGACGCTGAGCGTGTACGGCAGGCCTATCGCGACAAGGGCTACTACAACGCCGCCGTCGAAAGCCCGCGCACTCAGATTCGCGACCAGGGCGGCTTGAACTTCTTCACCTTCCGGCCCAATAAGGGCAAGCGCATCGATATTTTGATGCCGGTTGAAGAAGGCGAACGCTATCGCCTGGCTGGGATCCATTTCACCGGCAACAAGGCAGTCACGAATGTCCGGGCTTTACGTGCGAGCTTTCCGCTAAAGGATGGCGATTGGTTTAGCGCCACTCTAACGCAGAAAGGTATGGACAACCTCAAGAAGGCCTACGGCCAGCTTGGCTACATCAACTTCGGCTTAATTCCCAAAGCCGATATCGATGAAGCAAAGAAGACAGTTACGATGACCATGGATATTGATGAAGGCAAGCCCTTCTACGTGGGCAGAATCGAGATCCAGGGCAATACCCTGACCCGTGATCGCGTCATCCGTCGTGAGCTGCTGCTGCAGGAAGGCCAGGTCTACAACTCCAACCTCTGGGAAATGAGCCTCCTGCGTCTCAATCAGCTCGATTACTTCGATCCGCTCAAGGTCGATCAGGACTCCGAAGCGCATCAGGATACGGAGAACGGCACTGTTGATCTGCTGCTCAAGGTCAAGGAAAAGGGCAAGAACTCCATCGGCCTGAATGGCGGCGTATCCGGCCTTTCCGGTGCCTTCCTCGGCCTGAACTACCAGACCAACAACTTCCTTGGCTTGGGTGAAACGCTGAGCCTGCAGGCTAACATCGGCAATATCAACCGCCAGTTCCTGTTTGGCTTTACCCAGCCCTACTTCAAGAACAAGCCGATCAATCTTGGTATCCAGCTGTTCAACACCAAGTCCGACTACAACTCGGCCAAGGCATTACAGGCAACGAGCGGCCAGTCCGCCAACCTGACAACGCAGCAACAGTCTTTGCTGCAGAACTACAACAACTCCACCGTCGGCATGAACTTCTCGCTAAGCTATCCGCTGCCGCGGCATAACTTCCAGCGCGTCGGCTTTACCTATTCGCTTACCGACTCCGACATCACGGCCTTCAGCACAGCATCGCAAAACCTTTTCCAGAACATCGCTTTCCGTTCCGGAATTCAGGGGCAGAACGCGCTGAACGGCATCGTAAACAGCAACGCGTCTTTCAGCTATACCTTCAATACCGTCAGCAACCCGATTCGCCCACGCAATGGAAAGGAAATCTCTGCTGTCTTCCAAATTGCGGGTATCGGCGGCAATGTTCGTTATATCTTTCCAGCCATCGCTTACAAGCAGTTCTTCCCGATGCACAATCTGAAGTTCGATCCGGAAGGACGTAACATCCTTGGATGGCGCCTCGAAGCGAAATATATCCAGGGCTGGGGTGGCGACGTAGCCCCGCCGAACAACCGCTTCTATGCCGGCGGCGAAGCGGATATTCGCGGCTTCGACATCCGTACGGCAACGCCTTACGCGTACATTCCCAACAAGATCAACTTCAATCTGACCAATCCGGATGGCACCTGCGTACCGCGCGATCCCAACAATCCGCAGCTCAATCAATGCATCCAGGTTCTGTTACCCGTGTATAGCGTGGTTTCAGTTGGCGGTGACTTCAACCTGACCAACAACCTCGAATATCGTATCCCGATCGCCGGGCCCGTTACATTTGCGTTCTTCGATGACTTCAGCGTCGATACGTCGTTGAACGGTGGACAGCTCAGAGAGAGCCCTGAAGGCGCAGCCGCTCTGAATGCACCGCTCTATGGCTGCCCGGTCTATAACAATGGCGCCTGCGAAGGTGGTACGCATGTCACCTTCGATCCGCGCATCCGTCCGCTGCCTGGAACCAACTTGCAGCCGCGTATGTCACTCGGAGCTGAGATCGTCTCCATGATGCCGATCATCAATGCTCCAGTTCGCCTGTACTACGCTATTAACCCGCTCAAGTTGAATGAGCAGGTCGATGGCGAAAACCTGATCACCCGCGATATGTTTCCGCCGGGTGGTGCAGGCGATTATTCCTACGCCCAGGCAATTCAGCTTTATGGATCGCGTTATCAGCTTCGAGAACCGGCCAAGACATTTCGTCTGACGGTCTCGACAACCTTCTAAATTTCAATTCAAACGAACTTCCAACGAGGGGCTGCTCACGGGCAGCCCCTCATTGCGTCTATCGCTGCATCCAACGTCCCGCAACTACTCAATTGGCGCTCAACTGAATTATGCGGGGCTGTTATCAAGGTGAAGGCAGGAGCGAGCTTTGCCTGTTCCTCGAATCGCGGAAATCCAGTAAAAAGGGGCAAAAATTCGCCATTCTGCGGTTTGACCACACCTATGCCCGCTCCTATAATCCAAGTAGTTCCTGCTGACGTCTCTGTCCGCGTCGTACATCAGTTTCGTTCCAGGCCCTCTCACAGGAATGAATCCCGTACAAGAGTCCAGAGGTTTGACAGGAAGCATCATTTGCTTCCAACGGAATGCGGGCAAACACAGGAATATTGAAGGAGTTCCAACTCAATGAAGCGTACTATCGCCTTAGCTGCCCTGCTGGCTTCAGGCTTCGCGCTGAATGCGCCCGCCCAAACGCCTGCCTCATCCACCTCCGCTACAGCCATTCCGGCCAAAGTTGCGGTAATCGCTTTTCAGGCAGCCGTGGCCCAAACCAATGAATTTCAGCGTGATTATGCGGACATCGCGAAGAAGTTTGAACCAAAACAGGCCCAGCTCAAGCAGCAGAACGATGAAATCGATGCCCTGAAAAAGACGCTTCAGACCCAGGGCGATAAGCTGAGCCCTGCTGAACAGGCGGCGAAGACGAAGGAAATCGATGACAAGTCTAAGCAGCTGCAGCGCAACTTCGAAGACACCCGCAACGACTATCAACAGGCTGTAGGCGAATTGGGTAACCAGCTTGCAGGAAAGGTCTTTGAAGTAGTCCAGAGCTACGCCAAGGAGAATGGTTATACCCTGGTGCTCGACGGCAGCCAGCAGCAGACCCCGATCCTCTGGGCCTCTGAAACGACCGACATCACCAAGCCCATCATTGCCGCCTACAATACGAAGTCGGGTGTGCCGGCGCCTCCGGCTGGTGCGCAATCAGGGCTACCAGCAGCACCACGCCCTGCCGCCAAAACGCCGAGTTCTCCCAATCAATAAGATTGGGAGAGTTAGAATGGAGCAGGTCAGCCGTTTTCCGGCAGATACGTGTTTGTTTCTGCTTCTATAATCGAAATGGTTCCTGCTGACGTCTCTGTCCGCGCCGTACATCAGTTTCACCCCGGCCCTCCTGCCGCGATGAACCCAGTACAAGAGTCCAGAGGTTTAACAGGAAGCGTCGTCTTGCTTCCCAACGGAATGCGGGCAAACATCAGGAATATTGAAGGAGTTTCAAACTCAGATGAAGCGTATCACCGCCCTAGCTGCCCTGCTGGCTTCTGGCCTTGTGCTGAACGCCGCTGCCCAAACACCTGCTGCTCCATCCACCTCTTCCGCCGCGATTCCGGCGAAGGTTGCAGTTATCGCCTTCCAGGTTGCTGTTGCGCAAACCAACGAAGGCCAGCGCGACTACGCTGATATTACAAAGAAGTTCGAACCGAAGCAGACTCAGCTCAAGCAGCAAAACGATGCGATCGACGCATTGAAAAAAGAGCTTCAGACTCAGGGCGATAAGCTCAGCCCGGCTGAGCAGGCTGCCAAGACCAAGGATATCGACGACAAGACGAAGCAGCTGCAACGCAACTTCGAAGACACTCGCAACGACTATCAGCAGGCTGTCGGCGATATGTATAACCAGCTTGCCGGCAAGGTTTTCGAAGTAGTCCAGAGCTATGCCAAGGAGAACGGTTATACGCTGGTGCTCGACGGCAGTCAGCAGCAAAGCCCGATCCTGTGGGCAGCAGAGGCCACCGACATCACAAAGCCGATCATCGCTGCCTACAACGCGAAGTCGGGTGTGCCTGCGCCTCCGGCGGGAGCGCAGTCGGGCCTGCCGGCAGCCCCACGTCCGGCAACCAGGACTCCTGGCTCCGCGGCTCCAAAGAACTAACCGCATAACCACTTTCTGCGGCCGGGCTCATCAGCTCGGCCGCTTCTGCTTGTGCTGATCGCCGCCAGGTAAATCTTCTGGCAATCTCTTTCAAGCCTTTTACAGGTCGTAATTTCCTGCTTCGGACCTAGGGCTGATGACCATGCTGCAGCTGTGGAAAATTTTGTGAAAATCTTTATCGAAGGTTCCATGGATTAGGCAGATATTTTGCTTGCCAATCCGCTTTTGGGTTTGGTAGGAATATTAATTCTCTATTTATCAATCATTTGCAGAGAATAATCGTGAGGGGTTTGACAAATTCTAGCGCTCTGATGCCTGATTTGGTTCCCGATAAGCTTTCCACAATTCACGATGAATGAAGGGTGACAAGCTCTTCGCGTCCCCGCACGTAGGTAACGCTTACAGGCATTACGACTGTGCGTCTTCTCCAACTCGAAGTACTGCGAGAAACGCCTCTTGCGGAATATCAACTTTGCCAATGCGTTTCATCCGCTTCTTGCCTTCTTTCTGCTTTTCCAGCAGCTTCCGCTTTCGGCTGATGTCTCCGCCGTAGCACTTGGCGATGACGTTCTTACGCAACGGAGAGACGGTTTCGCGCGCCACGATCTTGGATCCGATAGCCGCCTGAATGGCCACTTCGAACTGCTGGCGCGGAATCAGTTCGCGCATCTTTGCTACCAGCGCCTTGCCGCGCTCGTAAGCATGATCGCGGTGCACGATGATGGAAAGCGCATCCACCGGTTCGCCGGACACGAGAATATCCATCTTCACCATGGGCGAAGTCCACATACCCGCAAGCTGATAGTCGAGCGAAGCATAGCCGCGGGAGACCGACTTCAACCGGTCATAGAAGTCCAGCACGATCTCATTCAGCGGCAGTTCGTAGGTCAGCATCACGCGCGTTGGCGTGACGTATTCAAAGTTCAACTGCTTGCCGCGCTTCTCTTCCACCAGCTTCAGAATGCCGCCAACATACTCTTCGTTGGTCAGAATCATCGCCTTGATGATCGGCTCTTCGATCTTTTCGATGTTGGTGGGCTCAGGCCAGCGCGACGGGTTCTCGACCTCAATCACCTCGCCACTCGTCAGGGTAATGCGATAGCGCACGCCCGGAGCCGTCGTGATCAGGTCCAGATTGTACTCGCGCTCAATGCGCTCCTGAATGATTTCCATGTGCAGCAGACCCAGGAAACCACAGCGGAAACCAAAGCCAAGCGCGACCGAGCTTTCCGGCTCAAAGAAGAACGAGGAATCGTTCAATCGCAGCTTCTCCAGCGCATCACGCAGCAGCGTATGCTCGTGCGAATCCACCGTGTAAAGCCCCGCGAACACCATCGGCAAAATTTCCATGAAGCCAGGCAATGCTTCGGCTGCCGGAAACTCATCATCCGTGACCGTATCGCCAATTTTTGTATCGGCTACATTCTTGATCGTCGCCGTAAAGAATCCAACTTCACCCGCAGTCAGCTCTTCAATCGCGACAGGTTTCGGCGTCAGCACGCCCATCGCGTCGATCTGGAAGGTTCGTCCATTTGAGAGAAAACGGATCTTCTGGCCCCGGTACATGCGCCCATTGACCACGCGCGCCAGCACCACCACGCCGCGGTAGGGATCGAACCACGAATCAAAAATCAGCGCCTGCAGTGGCTTTTCTATGTCGCCCGCTGGTGGTGGTAGCCGATGCACAATCGCTTCCAGCACGTCTCCTACGCCCAGACCAGTCTTGGCGCTTACCGGAATCGCGTCTGTCGCATCCAGTCCAACCGCCTGTTCGATCGCCTCCTGAGTCCGCGTAATGTCCGCGGATGGCAGATCGATCTTGTTGATGACGGGAATGATCTCAAGCCCATTATTGATCGCAAGATAGGCGTTAGCCAGCGTCTGCGCTTCCACACCCTGGCTTGCGTCAACCACCAGCAGCGCGCCCTCGCACGAAGCCAGCGAGCGCGAAACCTCATAGCTGAAGTCCACGTGGCCGGGCGTGTCGATCAGGTTGAGCTGGTAGGTGATTCCGTCCTTCGCCTTATACATCATGCGAACGGCATGCGCTTTGATCGTGATGCCGCGCTCCCGTTCCAGATCCATTGCGTCCAACACTTGAGCCTGCATTTCGCGGGCCGTGAGAGAGCCGGTCATCTCCAGCAAACGGTCGGAGAGAGTCGACTTGCCATGGTCGATGTGGGCGATGATTGCGAAGTTACGGAGGAGGCTTGAATCCATCGGAGAGCTATCATGCGGGCCTCTGGCGCACTCTGCGCGCTGCCCTCAAGTTCATAGCTTATCATCGGGGGAGTAGTAGAAGATTTCTACACCGGCTCGCGCGCCGCGCCTCCATTTGCCCTCTTTTGCATGCTGATTGAATTCCCTGCCAAATCCGGTCGTCCGCGGGCACCTCTTCTGCTCATCTCTGCGCTTCTTTCCAGCGCGGCTTTTCTCCTGAATGGCTGCTCTTCGCAGAATCCTGTAGCCGCCTCTCCTGCACCAATTCCAGCTGTCACGGCTCCTCCGGTGCAGGCGGCAAAAAATCCCGTGGCTCAGCAACCAGCCGTACCTTCTTCTCCCGAGCAGCACAAGTCGCAAAAACTGATTGCGGATGTGGAGCGTGTATTCACCAGTGGAGAAGGTCACTACAGCAAAGGGGAACTCGGAAAGGCCAAGGCAGACTTCGACAAAGCGGTCGACATGATGCTAGCCAGCGGCCTCGATATCAAAGCCGACCCTCAGCTCGACGATGAGTTCAACCGCATTTTGGATGCCGTGAATGCTCTGGAGATGGAAGCGCTCAAGCAGGGCAACGGCTTCACACCGGCGCCGGAATTGACCCCTGCGGAAGCCGCAAATGAAGTCACCTTCGTCGTCGATCCGAACGTAGTCGCTAAAGCCAAGGCCGAACTGGCGACCACCAAGTCCGATCTTCCGCTGGTTATCAACGACTACGTGGCCGCCTATATTAATTCCTTTGCCAATACCCAGCGCGGGCACAATACGCTGAAACATTCGCTGGAGCGCAGCGGCAAATACAAAGACATGATCGAGCGCGTGCTGAAAGAAGAGGGCGTGCCGCAAGATCTGATCTATCTGGCTGTGGCTGAGTCCGCATTTCAGCCGCAGGTGGTCAATCGCGGTTCGGGGGCCGGAGGCATGTGGCAGTTCATGCCGCACGATCCGTACTACGGTCTCGCGGCGAATGGCTATGTCGACGAGCGCTTTGACCCGGAGAAGTCGACACGCGCGTACGCCAAGTACATGAAGTTTCTCTATGACCAGCTCGGCGACTGGTACCTGGCGATGGCTGCATATAACTGGGGCGCCGGCATGGTGCAGCGCGCGGTGCAGAAGACCGGCTATGCCGATTTCTGGGAACTGTATAAACGCAACAATCTTCCTGCGCAGACAAAGAACTATGTGCCGGAGATCCTTGCAGCCATCATCATCTCGCGCAATCTCAAGCAGTACGGATTCGACGACATTACGCTTGATCCGCCAGTTGTCTTCGATACCGTTCCTATCGATTATTCGGTAGACATTCGTCTTGTCGCAGACGTCACCGATGTAGAACCGCAGCAGATCATGGAACTGAATCCATCCCTCCTGCGACTCACCACTCCGCCATCCGATCTGCTCAACGGCCCATTTCAGTTGCATCTTCCGCCTGGAACAGCAACGCTGTTCCAGCAGCGCATCGCGGATATCCCGGCAGACCGCCGCAATCAGTGGCGCTACCATCGTGTTACGCCGGACGACACGCTCGCCAGCGTGGCGCGCAGCTATCACGTATCCGTGGCTTCACTGGCGGAGGTCAACGATCTGAGCGCCTCCGACACAATCAGCGATGTCGATGCCCTTGTAGTTCCCGTTGCGCCCGTAGTCTCCGCACCCAGGCGCGCCGAAACCTATCGCGCGCGCCGTGGCGATACGCTGGTGACGATCGCCGACCGTTTTGGTGTCTCGCTTGAATCGCTGCGTCACTGGAACCATCTGATTGGCAACTCAGTAAAGGCGGGCGCGCGTATTCGAGTCAGCGAGCCTTCGCACGCAGCGCCTCGTACGAGCGAAAACGGAAGCAACAAGCGAGCGAAGGACGAGAAACAAACCCCCAGTAGCGAACACAAGAGCCAATCAAGCAAACACGGATCACATGCGCAGGCCGCGGGTGATCCGCCTGCCAAGACCAAGCCTTCATCGAAGTCACATAGCGCGCACACGAGCTCTTCTTCGAAGTCTGCGAGTGCAAAAGCCAGTGACAAAGCCCATCATGAGAAGGCAAGTCATAAAAAACTTCAAAAGTAGCTAGTTACACACTTGTCATGAGTGGAAAATACGTGCAAGCTATTGCTAAAATGTGCGCCGAAGGCGAACGCGCTCAAGCAAGAGATTCTGTAACTGCTTGCGTGTAGCACCGCACAGACTGAGAGGCAGCGCCGAGGCGCTGGAGGCAAAGAGGCATGGCAGAAGAAATTCGGATGTACGCAAGCAGCGACTTCGGCGACGACATCACCCCGTCCGAAGGCAGTCCCGCCCAGGAGATCGAACTCGAAGAGGACGATGATGTGATCGTTGTCCCCGCGGTGGTCGATGCCGAGGTTGTGGAAGTCATCGTAGTCGCTGAATCGGCACCTGCGCCGGCTAAGGCTGCGAAGAAGCGCGCTGCCAAGAAGGCAGCGGCGAAGAAGGCTCCGGCCAAGAAATCTCCGGCCAAGAAAGCTGCAGCGAAAAAGGCTCCAGCGAAGAAGGCCGCAAAGAAGTCTGCCGCGAAAAAAGCTCCGGCTAAGAAAGCGGCGGCAAAGAAGGGTGCAGCGAAGAAAGCTGCGGCCCCCAAGAGCAACCCCAAATCAACCAAGAGAGGTAAACCTTTGGCAACAGCAAAGAAAGCAGCTAAGAAGGCCCCTGCGAAGAAGGCAGCGGTAAAGAAGGCCGCCAAGAAGGCTCCGGCGAAGAAGGCAGCGAAGAAGGCTCCGGCCAAGAAGGCGGCAGCGAAGAAAGCTCCTGCAAAGAAAGCCGCAGCGAAGAAGGCAGCCCCCAAGAAGGCCTAACCTTAACCCTTAACTAGCAGTAACCCAGGCAAGCAAAAGAGCCCGGCCGGGAGTCATTCCCACCGCCGGGCTTTTTTGCGTCTATACACTGGCCATCCCCTTCGCGGATTGCGTCTATTGCGGTAGCGCAGTCTGATGGAATGGTCTGTTGGGAGTTTCCTCTCTCGCTCCAATCGGTCCATCGAGCCGCACTCGCGGAAATGCCTCAGGGTAGTGATCGCGGATGTAGGCAATCATCCGCTCCCGTACGATGCAGCGCAGATCGAAGTTATCGCCAGAGTTGCGCGAACTGACCAGGCAGCGTATCTCCATCGTGTGCTCTCTGAGATCCGTCACCTGCAGTCCGCAAACGCGTTTGTCCCATTGCGGCGCGGCCGACACGATGCGTTGCAACTGCGCGCGCAAGTCGTCCACTGGCACGGCGTAATCGACATAAAGAAACGCCGTGCCGAGAATCTCAGCCGAGCGCCTCGTCCAATTCGCAAACGAGTTCTCGATAAACCAGGAGAGAGGCACCACTAGCCGGCGCTCATCCCATATCCGCACCACCACGTATGCTGAGTTGATCTCTTCGATGCGACCCCATTCGCCCTGCACCACCACCACGTCATCGATACGGATCGGAGAAGTAATGGCGATCTGAAGCCCGGCGAGAAAGTTTGCCACAGTAGACTTCGCAGCCGCGGCCAGCAGCAGTGAAGCTATGCCTGCCGATGCCACCAATCCGGTGCCTGCCTTCCATAACCGCTCATCGTGAAACGTCCAGAGCACCCCGCCGAGAGTCAGGATTGCGACGAACGAGATGACTACGCGCCGGAACATCAACATCTGCGTGTGCACCTGACGGGCACGAACGTTGTCCTCGGCTGTGACATCGTATTTGCGCAGGAACACGGCCTCGGCCACATAAACCGAGCCCATCACAAACCACCCCAGAGCCACCACCATCGCAATCGCCAGCCCTTGATGAAGCATGCCTAAATAGGGATTGAGTTGCTGTGGAGCAAACGGAATGATCAACAGAATGCAGGTGAGAATGAAGATCACCCGCGAGGGCGCACCGAGATAGCGTTGAATACCAAAACCGAGTGCGTGCGATGTTCCGGTAGTTTTCTTTCGCCGCACCAGCGCAAACACCACCCAGTGGATAGAGTTGGAAAAGACCATCGCCGTGCAGAAGAGGAACAGGATCAGAAACCAGCCATGCCAGTAGTGAATCAGCTTATCCACTCGCGAGTCTCCGGGGATGAGGTTTCGCGTGCCGCAAAGTGTGCGGCTCACAGCATCCGTTGATTCAGGCTGCCATGAGGGGCGTGGACCGTGCTGAACAGTCTTGGCCACGCTCGGGTTTTCCTCAGAGAAGAAGCCCGAGTCGTGGCCAGAATGTTGCAACGGATTGTTTCAATCCACTTTGGATGAGAGGAGCGTCGAACCCAACCGGAGCGGTTTATTTACCCCCGGCTTCAATCGCCGCCAGCACATTGGCGCTGTGGTTGTTCAAGTCCTGGTCGACATCTGGCCAGGTCTTCACGATCTTGCCCGACGGATCGATCAGGAATGTCTTACGCATTGCAATGGTCATCGGACCATTGGGCGTCTGGAAGGTCTTCAACGGCACGCCATACATATCCACAACCTTATGCTCAGGGTCCGCCAGAAGCTTAAAGCTCAGGCTTTCCTTGGTGCAAAACGTCTCGTGACTCTGCGTGGTATCCAGGCTCACGCCTAGCACGACAGCGTTCGCGGCTTTGAACTTTTCCAGGTCACGCTGGAAGTTGTGCGCCTCAATGGTGCAGCCCTTGGTCATGTCCTTCGGATAAAAGTACAGAACAACCCACTTGCCCTTGTATTGATCCAGGTGGATGGGCGTGTTGTCCTGAGAGGGCAGTGTAAAGTCTGGAGCGGTGGTTCCCGGCGCAAGCATGTCGATAGCAACTGCGTACGACGCGGTAAGCGACAGCACTATCGCAGCTGCCAGAGAAAGCAGAGTACGTTTCGTCATGAACGGAGTCCTCCTGGGGAAGCGGATGCAACGATTTTCGGAACACACCGAATCAGCCCTGGCTTGTGCATCCGGCAAAAGTGAGAGCGATTGGAATGAATCGAAGTTACAGGCTGCCTCGCGATCGTCCCGCAATCCGCACTCAGTATCCTCTTGGCACGCCTACAATAGCAATTCCCGACTCTTCCGCTTTTTGCAGCATCGTATCGCGATCGAAGAGCAAGGTCCTGCCGGCTTCCACCGAAAGACAGCTTGCTCCTGCGCTGATCATCGTCTCGATCGTCCGCATGCCGATCACCGGCACGTCGAACCGCATATCCTGCTTCGGCTTGGCGACCTTTACCACCGTGAGCCGGCGTTGCAAGGTCGACGCCTCCTCGTCCAGCGTGCGCATCAGCTCACCGGCGCGTTCAATCGTGGCATCGGTGCCCTCCATCGCTTCCACAGCTACGCACGCCTGTGCCGCGACGACCACGGTCTGTCCAATATCGAAGCTGGCGATGCCTTTCGCAACGCTCAGTCCGTACTCGATGTTCTTCCGTTCATCTTCGTCGGGTTCTCGTTTTGTTAACACGCCTTCCTGAGCCAGCAGCGGCTCTAGAAAAGCTGTCGATGAGATAAGCTCGATGCCTTCATCGCCGAGCACCTTCGCTACCGCGCCCAGCAAGATATCCGTGTTGCGTGTGCGCAGGTTAAGCAGCAGCTTCGCGAGCCGCCAGTCCGGACGAATGCTCGAAAAAATCTGCTTGTGCTTGACCTGCCCAGCCATTACCGCCCGCGTCACGCCTGCGCGCTGATAGGTTTCAATCAGTTTCGATAGCTCGCCAAGCGAGAGCCAGTGAACCTGAATGCCCGAGTCTGCCTGCGCACGTCGATCTATCTCTGGATCGGTTTCTTCCTTGATCGCGGCCACGACAACCTCGACGCCCTCAGCGCGGGCCGCATCCAGCAACAGAAAAGGGAAGCGTCCGTTGCCGGCAATCAGGCCAAGCTTTTCCGGTCCAGATCTGTCAGGCACGGCTACTTGATAACCCCACGTTGGCTGCGTTCGATGAACTCGATCAAGTGCCGTATATCGGCCAGCGCATCTTCCGGACCTTTCAGCAGCTTTAGCTTTTCAACCGCTTCACCGGTATTAAGCTTCGCCGCCAGCAGCAGCCGGTACGCCTTTTGCAGCATTTGCAGCCGCTCTGGCGAAAATCCCTTGCGCGACAAACCAACTTTATTGATTCCAAAGGCTTTGTTTTCGCGTCGCGACGATGTGAGCGAATAGGGCAGCACATCCTGCGTCACAATCGTTCCGCCACCTATATACGCATGCGCGCCCACTGTGCAGAACTGATGCACGGGGCTGAATGCTCCAACCGTGGCATAGTCCTCGATCGTCACATGCCCCGCCAGCGTGGCTGCATTTGCCAGAATGCAGTGGCTGCCCACCTGGCTGTCATGCCCGATATGCGCATACGCCATGATCAGATTTCCCGAGCCGATGCGCGTAATGCCTCCGCCTTTGGTTGTGCCCCGTGAAACCGTCACGCATTCGCGGATGGTGTTGTCGTCACCAATCTCCGTTTCGGTTGGCTCACCGTGATATTTCAAATCCTGTGGTGCAATGCCCAATGAGCTGAAGGGATAGATCGTATTTCGCGATCCGATACGCGTACGCCCATCCAGCACCACATGCGAGACCAGACGGCATTCTTCGCCCAGGATGACCTCCGGGCCGATGGTGCAGAACGGGCCAACTGTGCAGGATTCGGGTACAACAGCGCCGTCTGCTACGATCGCGCTCGGATGAATGCTCACTCCGGAACTCCAGCCGCCGGCCCAGAGTCACTTGAGGACTCAGCTTTTTTCGCGCTGCGCGGCACCATCGCACACGTCAACGTCGCTTCGCAGGCGAGCTTGTCGCCGAGGTATGCGCGCCCTTCCATGCGCCCCTGCCGTGGACGGAACGACAATACATCCACTTCCAGCCTGAGCTGGTCGCCCGGCGTTACCTGCCGGCGGAATTTTGCATTCTCGATTCCAGTGAAGAGAACCAGCTTGTCCTCGCGATTCGGTATCTCCGACAGCAGCAGAATGCAGCCTGCCTGCGCCATCGCTTCCACCACCAGAACACCGGGCATCACCGGATAGCCAGGGAAATGTCCCATAAAAAAGGGCTCATTAATGGTGACATTTTTAATAGCCACGATGCGCTTGGCGCGCTCGATCTCGACCACACGGTCGATCAAAAGAAAAGGATAGCGATGGGGCAGAAAATCCATAATCTGCCCGATATCCATTGATTGCAACTCCATTACGCTAAGGCTCCGGCGGCTGATTGCTGCGCACTCCGGCGCAAATGGGAATTATATATGGCGGGCACTCAGCTTCCGGAGATGCAGAACCAGTTGCGGATCGCTGCAAGAGTAGAAAAGCAACGGATGTGCGGTTAGACCACGCCGAAAAGCGGATCGGCTTCGACTTCCACCGCCGCTTCGTCCCCGTCGCCGTATGTTCCCATCTCAAACACCAGTTTCTGGCGTGGCCACGATTTCACAAACTCCAGAAATTTCTGGGAAGCGACAGGTCTTTGAAACAGATAGCCTTGACCGCCCAGGCAACCAATCTTGCGCAATGCGCGCAGCTCTCCGGCTGTTTCAACTCCTTCGGCAATGGTCGCCAGATTCAGATGCCGAGCCATTGTTACGATTGTCCGGCATAACGATTGCGCCTGCGTAGAGCGATCGATTCCATGTACAAAGCATTTGTCGATCTTCATCGTATTCAACGGCAGCCCCTTCAGCGCGTTGAAACCGGTATAGCGTGTCCCAAAATCATCGAGCGTGACCTTTACGCCGATGTTGCGCAGCGCCGTAAGCCGTTCGACAAACAGCGTTTCATCGTCCATCATTAGCGACTCGGTAACTTCGATATCAAGCTGCGATCCGATCGGCGGATTGGCCTCAATCTCACGCTGCACCATCGACACAAAGTTTTCGTTCCGAACATTCGCCGCGGAAGCATTCACCGCCAGCACCGGCATAATGACGCCGAGTTGCCGCCATCGTGCCGCATCCACCAGCAACCGTCGTAGCGAATGCGTGAATATCTCATCAATCAGATTGGACTGCTCGGCAATCGCAATAAACTGTGCGGGCGATACCGCCCCCCGCACGGGGTGATTCCAGCGTGTCAGCCCTTCCACGCCCAGAATGTTGCCTGTCACGAGATCGATCTGAGGCTGATACACCAGGCTCAGCTGATTGCCACGCAAGGCGTTTCGTAAATCCGTCTCAAGCTCGCGTTCCAGCAGGATGGCCGAGTTCATCACCGGCGCAAACGTCACCGGCGCGTGGCTCCGAGTCCTCGCCCCCCCGACTGCCGCCAGACTCGCAAAGCGAATCAGATCGTCCAGCTCGGTTGTATGTTCTGGGAAGAAGGCCACTCCGCCGGCAAGTTCCGGTTTGCCTTCCGCGCTGAATCCGTGGTTATGCGACCCTGCGTCCAGAATGAGATTCAACCGCATCATCGTACGCTCATCGCGACGAAGAACCAGCACAAAGCTCTGTTCGCTGAACCGGCAGATCAGCTCCCCGGGATCGATCCATGGGCGCAATCCATCCGCAACCTTCTGGATCAGACGCTCCGCTGCTTCATCGCCGCCTATCGAATACTCGCGCCGGAGATTTAGCACATCGATCCATAGCAGTGAAAGCTCCTGCCCAAACTGGCCGGCAGTTTCGAGCACCTCTCGCAGAGATCGCCGGAAGGATGCCTGGTTTGCCATGCCCGTCGTCGGGTCAAATTGCAACCCGTAGTCCTGCAGCCGGATGCGAAAATCTTCGTCCAGCGTCTCTCGCATTCCGGTCTTCATCAGGCATCCCTTTCCGCGCGGAGTTCGTCGGCGCAAGTTGGCGGATTGCCACATACTGTGGTTCCACAGTGCGAGAAAAATCCGAGGCAAACCAAATTCCGCAACAAACTGCAAAGACTGAAGTGCTGGCTCTCCGGTGTCTTGTGACTCCGTAAGGCCGTTTTGACTATTTCTTACCCTGTTACATCGTTATCGGCCGACATCCCTGGACCACGCAGCAGAGTTTTGAGGGCAGGTGACAGTCCCATCGAACCCGACAGCATCGTTTGGTGCAGCTTTGCCAATACCGCACAACGTAACAGTTACTAAGTCTAGGGTGGAAACGTAACCAAAGACATACCACTGGGTGGAAAATTTGGTCACGAAAGTTGTAAAAGAAGGCACATGTGTCTGCGGTGGGCTTCGGTCAAGAGCAAATTGAGCCTGTTTTTCGGCGATCGCTAACTTGCGCGACTACTTTTTCACGATTTTTCTTGCAGTAGAGTCAATATCAAACTCATCCGCTGGAAGCTGTTGGTTATAGCGGGCGCCGAACAGGAATCGCTGATTCACCATGTCTCCGTTGCGGAAGCGGGTGATGTTATAGGGAGTCATAATGCCATCGACGGGCCTGTAATTGTCATATTCCTCGGCGTCTTCGTCTTTATCTTTGTAAGTCTCATCGCGCCACTGAAAACTTCGGCGTAGCGGTAGATGAGTGCCGACGTCTGTCTGTATTGTCACCGCATCGTTCTGCGCTGAGATCACCGTTACCTGGTCAGCCATGTGACTCTCCGACATATGCTGGCCTTCATAGACAAGAATCGTATTCGGATCTTTCAGCCATTTCTTTACAACTGTTTCGATCGAGTGATCCCGTCGCCGCAGATAATCTTGCTCCTGATCTTTCGGCAGTTCTTTCTTTCCGGAGTAGATGATTTCCCATCCCTCATGGCCGTTGTAGATCTGCACCACATCCCGATGCTTGGTAAATTCCAAACGGTCATTGTCGGGCCATTCATCTATCTCCCAATACTCCACTGTCGCGCCCGATGGCTTGCCATGGTAAAAGCCGGCGCTCCGCGCGTGGTATTCCCGGTTCTTCATGTTGAGCCACGCATCCCCGCCTAGCGCTTTAACCATCGCATCCAGCACTGCCCGAGCCTGCTTCGCGTTAGCGGCAGCGTCATCCTGCTGCACGGCTCGCGCGCCCGGCAATGCTGTCAACAAAGAAAGAATCAGGATGGAGGCCTGAACAATCCGCATGTATTTTGTTTCTCCCGCCAGAGGAAGCTGACGTCAGCCCACCAGCACAGCTCCACCGTTCACATTAAGGATCTCCCCGCTGATAAACCCCGCCAGCGGCGTACACAAAAACAGTACAGGCCCCGCAATCTCCCGCGGATCTCCCGGCCGCCCAACTGGAATTCCCGCAGAAATTCTCGGCCCAACCTCCGGATGATCCAGCGCCGCAGCCGACATTTCTGTCTTAACCCACCCCGGAGCGACGCAGTTCACCAGAATCCCCTTCGGAGCTAGCTCCGATGACAGGCTCTTGGTAAGACTGATCAGCGCACCTTTCGTTGCTGCGTAGTCTGCGTGGTAGGCCTCGCCTCGCTGCCCGGCCGTCGAACTGATCAATACGATATGTCCACGAGCTGCTCCATCCGCGATCGGCTGCTGCTCCAGCATCCGCGCCGTCGCGCCCTGGATCAGTCCAAAGACTGAGTCAAGATTGATGCCCAGCGTCTCGCGCCATTGCGAATCGGCCATCGACGCAATTGGCGCATCCACCGGCGGCCAGATTCCGTGATTGACCACTAATATGTCGAGTCGGCCAAAAGCTTTTACAGCCGCATCCACCAGTGCGCGTCCATCTCCTGGCGTGCGTAGATCCTGTTGAATCGCCCGGCAATAATCAGGCCCGCCGCACGATGCCGCCAGAGCCTCAGCGCGATCCGTAGCCTTTACATAACTGAAGGCAACCCGCGCACCCGCCAGCGTGAACAGTCGAACGATCTCGGCCCCAATGCCTCGTGAACCGCCCGTAACGAGCGCAACCTTCTCATCCAACCGCAACGAAACTCCATGCATACGAACACGCTAGCGGAACGGGCTATTGCAATGCAACGGAGCAGCGCCTTTCACTACTGTGCGTAGTATCCCGTCTTCGCCCGCAGGGTTATGCCCTCGGTATGCGGTTCTATCACGATTTTGCGAAAGCTGTGATCCTGAGCCTTGTTGGTGGAGTAGTACCCAACGAAATACATGGTCCGCAGCTCATCGCCAATCTGCCGAAAAGCCTCATTCACGTCCACATGTAGCGCGTCGAAATCGCGTCCGCCGGTCTGTTCCGCGATGTGTTTTAGCCCCGCTATTCCGTGACGGTTATCCGCCGTGAGCTTGTGATGCGATATCTTCGTGTACCGAATGGCGTAAACCAGCGTATCCGCCGATTGCGCTGCAGCGATGGTGTCGATCTCGTCGTGGGCGCTCGCGTTCTCCTCGCCATCGCTAAAGAGAATCAGCGCCTTGCGCCGCGCTCCCGTGCTGTTCAGTTTCTCCGCTACGCTCGCAAATATCGAATCGTAAACCGCACTTCCGCCTTCGCGCGAGTCATCGGGCTCCATCTCCGGAAAATCTCTATCGCCCTTATTGAATCGAGCCAGCCCGTCCGTAATCTTGGCAGCGTCCGACGAGAAATCGCTCACCAATCGCAGGTGGTTTCCAAAACAAACGGCAAACGCCTGATCCTGCGGACGCAGCACACTAGCCAGAAAGAGCCGGATATCGCGAAGATGTTCCTTCAAGAACTTGTCCTGGCTCTCGGATGAGTCCACCAGCAGCCCCAGCGTCAGCGGCAGTTCAGACTGCCTGGAAAACATGCCGATCTTCTGCTCGACGCCATCCTCATAAACCGAGAAGTCATCGGCATTGAGACTGCCAACCGCTCGCCCATCCGCATCGCGCGCGCTAAAGGTCAGCGTAACCAGCCGGGTTTCCGAGTGAAATGTGGTCGTCTGCGCACTGCAAATCGTGGACGACAATCCAGTGACAAGCAGGCATGCCGCCGCGAATATCCTCATCCCCTATACCGCTCGCAACAGCCGGGCAGGGAACGTGATGATCGCTCCCACCAGTTCCAGAACACCCTCGACTGCAATGCCCACAACGCGGAAGGGCAGCAGAAACAGCCACACCAGCGGATACAGAATGAGCGCTGCCAGCGCCAGCGGCCAGCAGAAAACAAACAATAGGCACCACAGCAGAAACTTAATCATAAAATGAAGTCCCAAGCCGGTTTAGACCGGCAATTAGAAGTACGAACGAAAATACAGGTCAGTTCCGCATACTCCTCTCAAAGGTGTTTACGCAGCGCTTTTCCGTCTATGCAAAGACTTAGATTGGCTCACGGATGCGTTCACTGTCGGTTTTGTCAATTTACGGCGTTTGGTTCGATGAAGGATCGACTGATGATTCTGCGAATTAATAGACCTGCCGAGAGGCAGCTACTGATCAATAGAGCTGTCGAAACAGCGGTTACAAACGGGCCGGAAATAGCGTTGTGATGAGGCGAGTCACTCAGACTATAGACAAGCCCATCAATACTTCCACCGGCGCAGAATCCAGCGAGTCCGGCGCAAACCATGAGTGTCCGCGATCTTGAATCGAACAATCGACTTTCATTTCGTGCAAGCCCCGGAAGGTCCGGTTGGCGCCAGAATGCAACGCCAATGTAATAGATTCCTAGAATAAGGTAGCCGCCCGCAAAAAAAGCATCCCTCCATCGATGGGCGGCCAATCCGAGCCATAATGCTCCAACAAAGGGGTGAAATACACCGCGATATATGCTTTTCTGAAAACGCGAAGCAGTGCCAGATTCACTAAGATGTGTGGCATGTCGCTTCATGGCGAAAAGTATAGCGCCAGACAAGTCAGGTTATTGCTTTTTCTTTTCCTTCGCTGCCAGAGCCTTCCGGCGTTCGCGGATGATCTTGCCGCGTTCCTTTTCCGGCATATCCAAAAGAGTTTTGGTCCGCTTTGGCAGCTTCGCGTAGATCAGCTCATACGCGCGGCGCAATTCGTCTTCCAATTCCCGCTGACGGAGCACATCCCACCGCTCTACCGTTACCCAGTATGCTTTCGCCATGTAGGGTGCGGGAATGATTCCATCGATCTCCAGCAGTTCCGCATAACGCTCGGCACCACAGTGGAACCAGAGTACTCCGGTACCCTCGCCATCCAGGTGGATCAATGCGAACATCTTTCCACCGATTGCCTTATCTCCGACCCAGAAAACCAGGTGATGTCCCCAATTCACACTTTCGGTCACATTAGGCAATCCAAGACAAATTTCCCGTACTTTTTCGTTGTCCATAGGTCAACCGCGAAAAGTTTAATCCAAAACGGAAATCCTTACTCAAAATGAAATCGAAGGACAGTTAGGTTAATTAGTATCCGGCGTATAATCCGCAACATCAGAGCTTACCCGCGAGTTTAAGATGCAGATTTCTCAACAAGACGTGCATCAGGCACTCGAGCGTGGAGAGTTTGTGCCTCACTTTCAGCCGATTATCCGGCTGCGAACCGGCCAGCTCTATGGATTCGAGATGCTCGCGCGATGGGCGCATCCAGAATTAGGCCTGATTTTTCCGGGTGATTTTATTGAGCAGGCAGAGCGCGATGGCTGGATATCCGAGCTTACTTATCAGTTGCTTCGCAAGGGTCTTAAAGAGATCGCGCCACTGCCAGGTGAACCCACTCTATCTGTCAATATCTCGCCGCCGCAGCTTCATGGCACATCTTTTGTTGACCAGGTACATGAGGCTGCGGCTGAAGCAAACTTTCCTTTGAATAGACTCATCCTCGAAATTACAGAAAGTGCTCTCGCGGAAGATATTGTCTCGGTGTCTAAAACAGTTCAGAGCCTTAAGATCGCCGGCTGCCGGCTAGCCCTTGATGATTTCGGAACCGGATACTCCAGTCTCCTGCACCTGCAATCGCTTCCCTTCGATGAATTAAAAGTAGACCGGAGCTTTGTAAGCTCCATGACCCAAAAGCACGATAGCCGTCAGATCGTCGCCGCGGTCGTCGGATTGGGACAGAGCCTTTCACTTACTACGGTTGCCGAGGGCGTTGAGACGGAAGAGCAGGCGGAGATTTTGTTGTGGCTCGGCTGCGAGTTGGGACAGGGATGGCTCTACGGTAAGCCAGTGCCTGCGGAACAGCTTGACGAGATGATGAAGCGAAGGCAACCGCATGCCTCCAATGCAATCCTCAACGGCATGACCGGCCGCCAGTCTGCAACTGCGCTCGAAATTCCCCCAATGCAGCGCTTCGCCCAGCTTCGAGCCATCTATGATGGCGCTCCCGTTGGTCTTGCGTTTCTAGACCGTGAGATGCGCTACCTCAGCATCAATCGCAGATTGGCCGCAATCAATGGCAGTCCGATGGAAGAACACCTAGGCCGCACCGTCGCCGAGATGATTCCGGAATTCTTTCCGACGGTTCGCCCTTTGATCGAGCGCGCACTTGCCGGCGAGGTGGTTGCCGGGGTGGAATTAACCAAGCCTACGCAGAATCCCAAAGAATTGAGGACAATTCTTCTTTCCTACGAACCGGCCTTCGATGAGTCAGGAGAAGTCATCGGCGTGTCGGTTGTCTTGCTGGATATAACTCCCATCAAGCGCGCCGAAGAGGCACAGAGGGAAAGCGAAGCGCACTTCCGCCACATGATCGAGCTCATTCCGCAGATACCGTGGATCATCGATCCCGAAGGACGCGCGCTCGACGTGAGCCAGCGCTGGCTGGAGCTGACCGGAGTCAACGATGACCAGTGGCGGGGATTCGCCTGGCTCGATTCTCTCCATCCCGACGATCGTCAGCCCACCATCGATGCTATGCACCGCTCCTTTCAGAGCGGCGAGCCGATTGATATCTACTATCGCGTGCGCCGATCCAAGGATCATCCCTGGCAGTTGTTGCGGTCGCGAGGCTCAGCGCGCCGGGATGATAACGGAGAGATCATGTGCTGGTACGGGAGCCTGGAAATCATCGGCGAGAGCGACGCTGGAAAAAAGTAGATCCTCGTTGTTCCCGTGCAAATTCCAACGATCAAAAAGCGGCGCGTGGAGAAGTGCGCATGCACCGCTTTTGCAAGATCCAAATTCTCTACCGCTACGCGCTTCACGCTCCTGTGGTCAGCACCACGCGGAATCTTGCTCTGCCGCTCATCATGCGGTCAAACGCGGCTGAGGCTTCTTCCAGCGGATACTCTTCGATACGCGGCTTCACGCCCGTCAGCACGCTGAACTCCAGCGTATCCTGCGAATCAAAGCCTGTTCCTGACGGCCATCCCTTCACCGCCCTCTCACCCAGAATCATAGGCATCGTGTTCAATGTAAGGGGCTTCTCCGGAACCCCGAGAAGGATCAACCTGCCCTGAGGAGCCAATCCGTTCACCGCAATCTCCATCGCTCCTGCGTCGGTAACGGTTGACAACACCACGTCCGCCCCACCCAGCTTTTGCAACTCTGCCGCAACATCCTGCGTGGTCGAGTCGATGTAGTGATGCGCTCCCAGCTCCTTCGCCAGCACGCCCTTATCCGCGCCACGAGCAACCGCAACCGTATTGAATCCGCCCTTGGCCGCAAACTGCACGCCAAGATGCCCAAGGCCGCCAATGCCCAGCACAGCCACCGTGTCACCCAGCCGCGCACCAGAGTTGCGCAGACTGTTGAATGTCGTCACTCCCGCACACATCAGCGGCGCGGCATCCACATGGCCAAGATCGTCCGGAATCAGCGCCAGAGCGTTCGCCGGAGCAATCACATAGTCGGCATAGCCGCCGTCATAGCTGATGCCCGAAATCAACTGATTCTCGCAAAGGACAAAGTTGCCCTGCCTGCATTGCCTGCAATAGGTGCAGTGCCCGCCATGCCATCCCAGACCGACCCGCTGGCCTGCATTGAACCCCTTCACATCCGGCGCAATCTCGTCGATGTATCCAGCCACCTCGTGTCCCGGCACCCGCGGAAAGACAATTCCCGGAAATAACCCAAACTTTGTCACCGCATCGCTATGGCAAACCCCGCAAGCCTGCACGCGAATGCGCACCTGCCCAGGACCCGGCGATGGAAACTCACGTTGAACCACAGCAAACGGGCCACCTTTGTCTGTGACCTGTACGGCGCGACCGGTAATACTAGGCATGGTAGGTTCTCCTTCGCCTAAGATGCGCACTTCCACTCGGAGTTGCATCTCATTTCACTCCACCTTAGACTCTCTGGCCCGTAGCCAGGTCCACCGTAAACGGAATTTCACGATCCTGTATCAGATCCCACCCCATGCCGCGCAGCACATTGCGCGTCCCTGCATCGGTGCTCTCCGCCTCAATCTTCAACTCCGTCACGCCCTCCCACGAGAGCCGGTCCGATTCCCATGCTTCGCCATCGCGTCCCCACGCCAGCACTGAATAATGACCCACAAAGAGAATCAGCCCCTCCGGCGCCGCACCATTCTCGGGAGCATATGTCAGCACCTGCAACACGGGTCTGTATCTCAGAAAGACAAACCGCTCCGGCTCCATCACATGCACACAATAGGCGTATCCACCCGACACCGCGCACAGCCATTCCGGATTGGGCATCGCCCAAACTCCAGTTGGAGCCAAAGGATCGCGGAAACCAAGCGCAAACGTAGCAAGAAACGGCTCATGCCCTGAATCCGCACGCGGCCTCACCATCACCTCAAGCGCCCCGCGTTCCACCTCCTCCGCCGCATTCGGATACACATACTGCCGCCTCGGCAAAATCAACGGCCTGCCCGGCAATATCTCCGCAGTCCAGCTATGTTCAAACGACTCGTGCACCGCGCGATCTGTCATATCCCTGCTCTGTAGTTCAACATCCATCAATCTTGTCTCTAAGTATCGGTCATTAAGCTGAAACCCTTCGAGCTAGATCAACATCGCTAATAGAGCAAGAGCAGAGGAAACCATTTCAATGGTGCCTTACCCAACCCCGTGCGTTACCCTGTCACTACGTCGGACTCTTCGAGGTTTCCCATGCTGAGCCGTTCCCTTTGCTCAAGAAGCTGCGTTGTTGTCGTTGCGTTGGCCGTTTTCACGCTTCCATCACTTACTTTCAGCGAAAGCCCGCAAACCTTCGCGCAGAAGATCGCCGGAATGGATCACAAAGATGGTCTATTCCCCTTTGACTGGGACGCCAAAAACGGCAAGCTCTATCTCGAAATCCCCAAGACCGACGAAGACGTCCTCCTGCTCGACCAGCTTCCCTACGGCATGGGCTCCAATGACATCGGCCTCGATCGTGGCCAGCTAGGCCAGGGCCGCGTCGTTCATTTCACCCGCGTTGGCAACAAAGTCCTCCTCATTCAGCCTAATCTCGAATACCGCTCCAGTTCGTCCGACGCAGACCAGCGTCTCGACGTCAAGGAGTCCTTTCCAGAATCCGTCCTCTGGGGCTTCAAAGTCGAAGCTGAAGACAACGGCCGTCTTCTCGTCGACGCCACCGACTTCTTCCTGCGTGACGCCCACGGCGTAACCGAGCGCGTCGCGCAGGCCAAGCAGGGTTCCTATCGGCTTGACGCCAGCCGCAGCGCCATCACTCTCGATAACACCAAAAACTTCCCCAAGAACACCGAAATCGAAGCCATCCTGACCTTCGTCTCCGAAGGTCAGCCTCACGGCGAATATGTAGCCTCCGTCACGCCCGATCCGCACGCTATCACCGTCCGCGAGCACACCTCACTCATCGAATTACCAGGCCCCGGCTACACCCCTCGCTACAACGATCCGCGCTCCGGTTTTTTCTCCGTCGAATATCGTGATTACTCCGCGCCCCTCGGCGAGCCGTTGGAAAAACATCTGCTCGTTCGCCATCGCTTAATCAAGCGTGATCCCAACGCCGCCGTCAGTGAGCCAGTGCAGCCTATCGTCTATTACGTTGACCGTGGCGCGCCTGAGCCTATCCGCTCCGCATTAGTCGAGGGCGCAAACTGGTGGAGCGCCGCCTTCGAAGCCACCGGTTTCAAAAATGCCTTTAAGGTCGAAGTCCTTCCCGAAGGCGCCGATCCCATGGACATCCGCTACAACATGATCCAGTGGGTGCATCGCGCCACCCGTGGCTGGAGCTACGGCGAAGCCGTCGCCGATCCCCGCACCGGCGAAATCATCAAAGGCCAGGTCACTCTCGGCAGCCTGCGCTCCCGCCAGGACTACAAGATCGCCGAGGCCCTGCTCGCTCCTTATATGGAGGGCAAGCCCATTCCGCCCGATATGGAGCAGATGGTCCTCGCCCGCACCCGTCAGCTCGCAGCGCATGAGGTCGGCCACACCCTCGGCCTCGAACACAACTTCGCCGCATCCTCCGTTGCTCCCGGCACTTCAGTCATGGACTATCCGCATCCATGGATCACCCTCGACGCCGAAGGCAGGCCCACTCTCGCCAACGCATACACCACCGGCGTCGGAGCATGGGACAAGGCCGCCATCACCTACGGCTACTCGCAATTCGCGCCCGGCACCGATGAGAAAGCCGCGCTCAACAAGCTCCTCGAAGACGAGGACGCCCAGGGCCTGCGCTTCATCTCCGATGCCGACTCGCGCCCGCTCGGCAGCGCCAATCCTTACGGCCATCTCTGGGATAACGGCCCCGACGCCGCATTGGAGCTGGAGCGCATCCTCAAAGTGCGCCGCGCCGCTCTCGATCGCTTCGGAGAAGACGCCATCCGCATCGGCGAGCCGATGTCTAATCTCGAAGACACGCTCGTGCCGCTCTACCTCCTTCACCGCTATCAGACCGAGGCAGCGTCCAAGCTCATCGGCGGCCTCGACTATCGCTACGCCGTTCGAGGAGACCATGGCATGGTCACGCGCATGATCGCACCCGCCGAGCAGCGCAAAGCCCTTGAAGCCGTGCTGCATACGCTGGAGCCAACCACCCTTACGCTCTCGCCCGAGTTCCTCGTCATCCTGCCCCCCAACCCTCCCGGCTACCCGCGCACGCGCGAGTCCTTCGAGGGCTACACCGGCCTCACCTTCGACCCCAACGGAGCCGTCGAAGCCGCAGCGAACCTGACCGCATCCCTGCTCTTCGAGCCCACCCGGGCCAGCCGCCTCGTAGAGTTCCATGCCATCAATCCCACCGCGCCCAGTCTCCAGGAGGTAATTCAGGAGATCATCCAGAACACCTGGCAGACCCCGCGCCTGCCCGGTCTCTCCGGACAAACGCAATACGTCGTCGAGCGCGTTGTTCTTAATCACCTCATGCAGTTGGCAGCCTCACAGCAGGCATCGCCGCAGGCCCGCGCCATCGCCACGCAAGAGCTCTCCGATCTCGAAGCATGGCTCAACGATCAGCTTGATATGGAAGTGCCGGAAGGGCGTCAGGCCCACTGGTCCGCAGCCGTCGATGACATTGAGCGCTTCTGGAAAGACCCTTCGAAATTTGAAGCTCCCAAAGAGCTTGCCACCCCTCCCGGCCAGCCCATCGGCGAAGACGAGGAAGACTTCTCCGTCAACTAAAGCAAAGTCCGAAAAGTATGCGTATGCCATCTACTTAGCGCCAAAGGCGCGATATTATCCCAGCCCAGGGCAACGCCCTGGGTTAGAGGCCGTAATGATTCTGAAGGGCTGAAAGCCCGATCTATCCTTTCATAGTTCCGTTGGACCCAATTCGCGCGTAGCGCGAACCAGAGAGAGCCGGAGCACTCACACTCACAAAATCCACTTCATCGCCCCGCGAAATGCTCCCACCCCTTCGCCTCAAGGGCCACCACACTGCCATCCGTCAACAATGTCACCACCGGCCGCCCCTTACGTATGCGCACAATCCGCCCAATTTCCGTCACCGCAACCCCTGCAATACGGCGAGGCACTTTTGTTGAGGGCCTCGCCGTAAACAACAGTTCATAGTCCTCGCCACCATGCAAAGCCATCGGCAGCGTCGCGTCTTTTGCCAGTGGAATCTTCGCAGCATCAATCTCCGCAGCCACATGCGATTCGTCGCAAATATGTCTGAGATCAGTCGATAAGCCGTCGCTCAAATCCATCGCTGCACTGGCAGTTCTCTTCTTGCAAAGCCACATCCCTTGCGCCACGCGCGGCTGCGGATATAAATGAGGCGAATCAGCCGAAGCCGCGGTTTTCGACGCAAATGCCTCAGGTTCGGCGCTTAATGCGGCGAGTTCCGCAGCCGATCCACCAAGCTTGCCGGTAACAAAAATCCGGTCACCCGGCTTCGCTCCCGAACGTAGCAGCGCCTTACCTCGTGGCACCGCGCCCATCAACACAATATCCGCCAGCGCCACAGGAGATTCGGCAAGATCACCGCCCGCGAGAGGCACTTGGTGTTCTTCCGCCAGCGCCATCAGGCCATCCAAAAACCGATCCACCCATCGCTTGCCATCGCTGCCCGCCGTCGCAAGCCGTGCAGGAATGCCAAGCGAAAGAAATGCTGCCACCGGTCTCGCACCCATCGCCGCAAGGTCGCTCAATCCCCGAGCAAGCGTCCTGTGTCCCACTGACTCCGGCGGGTGCCAGTCCAGCCTGAAATGCCGGCTCTCGATCGAGAGGTCCGTCGTGATCGCAATCTCCTCATCCTTTGCCGGCCGCAGCAACGCGCAATCATCCCCGATTCCCAGCCGGATGCGGGAGCCGCTCTTGCTGGAGCTAATCTGTCCGGCTCTCCGGCGGATCGCCTCCAGCAGGGCCAGCTCGCCTCCACCTTCGCTCCCAGGGGAAAAAATCGCGCCAGCTCGCCGCTTTTGCACCATATATGCAGCATAATCGGCAATCCGCTCGATTTACGGCTTTCTTATGCCGATGAATTAAACTATTAGGGAGAGAAACCGATAGACTTCCGGCTGGCTTCCACTACAATTGCCGAAACCAGTTCCGGTTACGTCTGTTCAGTTGTAAGGTTCTGAGCGAGGCTGGCGGTTCTCCTTCAGAGCGGGCATCTTTTCTGCCCTGCCCTTTCGAACTGAAAGAGGCAACGCACGCGGATTGCTGAGGATTTTTAATGTTACGTAAACGCTATTACATTCTTTTTGTAGCCGCTGACGAAGACGGTAAATGCCGCAAGATCTCTCTTCCGGTGCACTATGCTTACGGATTCGTAGCCGCCGCTCTGGTCGGCGCTTTCACCATCGTCGGTCTCGCCGGCTCATACACTAGGATGCTGCTGAAGACGGAAAGTTTTAATCAAATCCGCCAGGAGCGCGAAACTCTCCGCAATAAATATCAGCAGATGGCAGCCGTTGCTCACGAGCGCGATGTTCAGGTCGCATCGTTAGGCGCTCTCGCCAGTGAAGTCACCGCAATTTACGGCCTCAAGCAGAACAAGACTCTCGGCGGCAAACACGCCTCAACCATCGCTGCCGCCGCTTCAGCTCCCACGCCCTCAACCCTGGCAGTTTCCGACGACGTAAATCAGCAGTCCGTCAAGGTCTCGTTGGACCAGTTCTACGCGCTGCGCAATCAGGCGCTCTCAGGCCGCGTTTCCCGTGCTCTTGAGGGCGGCTTTGCTCCCGGTTCAACCTCTTCACTCACTGACTGGACACAAATCGCGGATGCGCCTTCGCTTTGGCCAGTCGAAGGTCCCATTACTTCCAGTTTCGGCGAACGCGAAGATCCGTTTAATGGTGAGGGTGCATTCCACGCTGGCGTGGATATCTCCGCTCCCGATGGAACTCCGGTCCGCGCGACTGGCGACGGCCTTGTCACGGATCTCGACATGGGCAGCGGCTACGGCAAACAGATCGTTCTCGATCACGGCCATAACCTTATGACCGTCTACGGCCATCTCAAGTCGATCGCCGTCACGCCCGGTCAAAAAGTTACCTGCGGTCAGGTCATCGGCTACGTCGGCCACACCGGCCGCTCCACCGGCCCGCACCTGCACTATGAGGTTCGCATCAACCGCGTTCCAGTCAATCCGCATAAGTATCTGCACGAGACCTTTGCCCAGTTGATGGCCAACAACGTTCCACCCCCGCCATCCCCGGTGGCCAAGACCGGTAAATAGCTACCGGCGAATAGGTTCCGTGACCTGAAAACACAAAAGGGACAGGTTTAAACCTGTCCCTTTTGCTTGCTGACAAACCTGCTGCTTTGAAGGCGCACGAGTTGACTTGTCGTGCGTTACCAAGTGACCGTTGCTTTGCCTTTGCTGTTGTAGCTGCCTTTGTTTTTCTTGTCTGTCATTCCCTCAGGGGAATCTGCTTCACCTTCGCGCGAAGCGCGAACCCAAGGTAGGCCGGGGATTCATCCCCGGCATCAAGCTACCGCAATCATCGAGGCTTCAGCCCCTGAGGCGAGTTTTCCATCCTGACGTCAGTCAGAGCGAACTGCTCGAAGCCCGTCTTTTCAGACCCGCTCACTCGCCGCGCGCTTCTCTCAGAATTGGCTACCAGCCCCATCCCCATTCGCCAGCTCCGCAGGCAACGTCTTCGGCAACACAGCATTGATCACAACGCGATTGCGCTTCTGCGTTACCGTCGCGGTTTTAAGCAGTTCCTTCAGTCCGTTATTCGCCGGATTCGCTCCCAACCCCGCCGTCGCACCACGCGCCAGCGTCAGCAGCAAGCTCAAGTCCGCAGCCTGCTGCGAAGCCGTCGCATCACTGTCGGCAATCTCCTCCACCCGCACCTTCAGCCCGCCTGCCCAGTGCACCGAAGCCAGGAACGTAGAGCTAGCCGGAATCGGCAGTCCCATGCCGAAGATGTGAATCTGCCCATTCTCGCCCAGTGGCAAACCAATCTGCCCCATACCCCACGCCACCGAAAGCAACGGCATCTCCGAGTAGTGCTCCGCCAGCAGCGTCGATCCAGAAAACGGCAGCGCCGCTGTCCTGTGCCTATCCAGTATGGAGTGAATCGGTTCCGTTGAAGGGAAGTTCGAAACCGCTACGGTGTCATACGCAATCTGCGCCACCCGCACCGTCCTTCCCTCACTGGGAATACCGTAAACTGTGTGCCCCTCATACGATTCCTGGCTCGTCGCATGCGCCGCCAGCCATGCCGCCAGCTTCTTACCGTCGATCTTGCCTTCCAGCACCATCGAGTAAGCCACCGGTCCATTCGGCCCATTGGGATTATCCATGCGATGCATCGCGATCGCGGCCTCATCCAGATCCCGCTCCGCGTCGAACCCCACCGCATCCACAAACTTCTGGTACTCAGGATCTTTCGTGATCGGCTTAAGCGGCGTATGCATTAACTGCATCACCGTCCGCGCCAGCCCCACATTCATGTAAAGAATGCCGTCCGACTCCGGTAGCAGCCGCGCCGCCTCCGGCGGAGCCTTAAAGCGCAAATAAACAGCAGCCGCCAATACCAGCACCACCACGGCGACAATCCAAAGTGTCCTGCGGGTTCGTCGAAGCATGAAATACCGTCAGCACCACGGTAGCATCCCGGATTCAGCGCACCGTTTCGTTGAAACAAAATCGGCCCCGCCAAGAAGCGAGGCCGAGCGTTCAAAACAGTTCCGGCAGCGCCTACTGCACCACCGTCTTAATCCGATCCCCAGTCTTAAAATCCGTCCCACTTACCGGCGTGCAAACCGCCGAGACCTCATCCACATCCGTAGCCTTGATCACGCCCACCGTATTCGTCAGCCGGCGAATCACCTGCCCCGTCGTCGGATCCTTGATCTCGCTTGTCACCCGCAGCACGTTGAACTGGTCCCCTACCTTGATCCCAGCCCGCGTACCGATATTCAGCACAATCTGCGACCCGGAGATCCCGGCAATGATCCCTTCCACCACCACCGTCCGCACCCCAATCTTTCCGGAGTCAGGGTCCAGCTTCGTAGACAGGTCTGTCACCGCCGCCTTCGTCGCCTCGCCAATGATGGTTTCCTGAAAGTCACTGGCGCCCATGTCGATATTGCCGCCCCCGCCGCCATGCCACCATGAGTTGCCATTGCCCCCCATCGAAAGCCCGCCCCGTTGCGAAGCACCACTTCCATCCTCAACCGCAATAATCTCGCCCGTGTCGATATTCACCAGCTTCGCCGTAATCCCCACATGCGCCTTGGTATTCGACTTCCCGAATCCCCCCCCACCGTTGCCGCCCCACTTCCACATGCCGCCGCCGATGTTGGTCTTCTTCGTCTCGTTGCCAAACTCAGTAATGCTGCCCACCAGAATCGCATCCACCGAAAGCAGCTTGCCGATCTTGGCCGCTGTCATTGGATCGGCGCGATCCGAATTCGAAAAGTTCTGCTCTGCCATCACCTTATCGATCATCTTGCGGTCGATCAGCGTATAGCGTCCATCCTTCACCAGGTTTTCTTCCAGCAGCCGCGCAATGCCGTTGCCTACATCCACATCTGTGCCAAACAGTGCAGAGGTAGAGGTACGCACCGTGGCATAGTCAAAATCCATCACCGCGATGCGCGGTTTATGGGCCGGAGCAGCTTGCCCGGCAGTGTCTTGGGCCATAAGTGAAGAGGCAGCGGAGAGAAGAGCGAGCGTAGCAACTACAACAAGTTTGCGCACCGAAGGAGTCTCCCTTGAAATTGAGCTGGTAGATCGGGGGAACCGGTAACCGCGAATTGAGCCACCCAAGTGTATTGCCGGTCCAATGCGATTGCAAGGGTGATTTCTAATTCACGATATTGTTTGCTTTTATCTGCAGCGCCCTGTAGCAATCGCGAATCAACCCCGTGTTTCCATCGTGTTTTTCTGCGCTATTTCGTTACAGTTTCGCGTTGAAGAATTCGATCAATTCCGCGCTTCTCGCGCGTTTGCCCCACCCATCCGTGTGTGCTAATCTTGAGTTCTGTGCCGCAAACGCGGGAGGGGTAGTGCGCCCATACGTTTGGGGTCCGGAAAAGCCGCAGGTTGCGGTAAAAGTTTGCTGGCGTAGCTCAGCTGGTAGAGCATCTGATTTGTAATCAGAGGGTCGGGGGTTCAAATCCCTTCGCCAGCTCCAGTTTCTGAAGAGTTTGTAGTAGCAGTGAGCGGCTACCGTGTCGCCGAAGTAGAAGCAAGGCAAGGCATTAGCAATATCCGGATTGCCGGGGTAAGCCGATCGGGGCAGGAAGTTTCCCGATCCGCCGACAGAATCCGCAGTCCAGCCCTCCGCGGTAAATCCCCAGAGGCGTTGCCCTAACCGTAGCAATCGCCGGAAGCCTCCGGATGGGTAGGGATGCGCCAAAACGGGTAAGCCGTCGGGGTTTTTGAAGATGGGCACAGGTGGCCGAGTGGTTAATGGCAGCAGACTGTAAATCTGCCGTCCTTTGGGACTACGAAGGTTCGAATCCTTCCCTGTGCACCAGCAGTTTGAAGGAAGCATCAGGATGCAGGAATTACCGGAACCCGTTCTGGAGAACTTGCCGGAGCGGACTTCGGAGCAAGCCCTGGAAGTGGAAGATGCCGGGGTGGAAATCCGGAGCAGGAAATTCCGGATGGCCATGGTGGTGTACCTCATCCTGGCAGCTTTAATTTGGTTTACCGTAGGTGAGGGAACTTTCCTCGCCTACGGCAGGCGGGTTGAGATTCGAGCGGTCCCGCTGCTTATCATCGGACTCTTCGCCTTCCGGACCTGGCTGGCCCGCGAAGCGGATAAAGTCCGGCGGCGCAGCCAGACCGAGTAAGGCCCAGCCAGGTCGGGTAAGTTTGTACGAAGGGCTGATGTAGCTCAGTTGGTAGAGCACTCCCTTGGTAAGGGAGAGGTCACCGGTTCAATCCCGGTCATCAGCTCCAGAAATCAGCTACTAGCTTGTTGCCTCTAAGCTTCTAGCCTGGGCAGTGGCGAATTGAGCCTGTAGGCTCATACTGACGGGAAGAAGCTAAAAAGCTGACGGCTGGAAGCTAAAAGCTGTTTTGCGCGGGAGTAACTCAGTGGTAGAGTCACAGCCTTCCAAGCTGTTGGTCGCGAGTTCGATCCTCGTCTCCCGCTCCAATTTTTAAGGCATCGGTTTTTGGCAGAACGAGAGTTGAGCGGAATGTTCGAGCAGGCAGTCTTTCCCGTACAGAATGAGCAGGGCTACAAAGAGATGACCTCGCGGATCGAGGCAGCCCTGGCTCCCAATCGAGCCGACCTTTTCCTCGGATCGGTAGCCGGTAAGAAACTGCGCGTTCGGCAGTTTGAAGAAGTGCTCACGAAAGGACTGCTGGGCAAGGATTCGGCTGAGCTTTACAAGAGCCTGCCCACCAGCGATCAGGCCCTGGTCCGCGAGCACTACCTGGCACGCATCGAAAAGGTGCCGGTCGAGCTTCGGCAGCGCTTCCTCAAGGTGTACGCGTACTACTGAGTTTTCAGGTTTTAGATTGCACACCCGTAAGGGCTGATGAATAAGGACTGGAGTGAGTCATGGCGAAGGAGAAATTTGATCGTTCGAAGCCGCATGTGAATGTGGGGACGATTGGGCATATCGATCACGGCAAGACGACGTTGACGGCGGCGATCACGAAGGTGTTGTCGAAGCACAACCCGAAGATCCAGTTCCGTTCGTTTGACACGATCGACAACGCACCGGAAGAGCGCGAGCGCGGTATCACGATCGCGACGGCGCACGTGGAGTACGAGACGGCGAACCGCCACTATGCCCACGTCGACTGCCCCGGCCACGCCGACTACATCAAGAACATGATCACCGGCGCGGCGCAGATGGATGGCGCAATTCTCGTCGTAGCGGCGACCGATGGCCCGATGCCCCAGACCAAGGAGCACGTGCTCCTGGCCCGTCAGGTGGGTGTGCCGTACATCGTGGTGTTCCTGAACAAGTGCGACGCGGTAGAGGATGCGGAGCTGATCGACCTGGTGGAGATGGAAGTGCGCGAGCTTCTGTCGAAGTACCAGTTCCCCGGCGACGACGTTCCGGTAATCCGCGGATCGGCCCTGGGCGCGCTGAATGGCGAAGCGCAGTGGGAGGCGAAGATCGACGAGCTGATGGATGCGGTGGACAAGAACGTGCCGCAGCCTGACCGCATGGTGGATCTGCCGTTCCTGATGCCGATCGAAGATATCTTCTCGATCTCCGGCCGCGGCACCGTGGTGACCGGCCGTATCGAGCGCGGCAAGGTCAAGGTAGGCGAGGAAGTCGAGATCGTGGGCTTCCGCGAGACGCGCAAGACGGTAGTGACGGGCGTTGAAATGTTCAAGAAGCAGCTGGACGAAGGCCTGGCTGGGGACAACGCGGGTCTCTTGCTGCGCGGCATTCCGAAGGAAGACGTGGAGCGCGGCATGGTGCTGGCGAAGACCGGCTCAATCACGCCGCACACCAAGTTCAAGGGCGAAGTTTACGTGTTGTCGAAGGAAGAGGGCGGCCGTCATACGCCGTTCTTCAACGGCTACCGTCCCCAGTTCTATTTCCGCACGACAGACGTCACGGGCACGGCGAAGCTTCCGGCGGGCACGGAGATGGTGATGCCGGGCGACAACATCCAGCTGGAGATCGAGCTGCACACGCCAGTAGCCATGGAAAAGGGCCTGCGCTTCGCCATTCGCGAAGGCGGCCGCACCGTAGGCGCCGGCGCCATCAGCGAGATCATCGCGTAAGAGAGATCGGAGAACAGGGGTCAGAGATCAAAAACGGGATCAGGCGGAAACAAGATTGATCTCTGATCTCTGACAACTGATCTCTAAGGTAATTTCAGATCTGCGTCGGTTGCCTGAAAAAGCGCCCGATTCGCAAATCGGTTAGGATAAAAAGATGCGAGAAATCGTGACATTGCAGTGCACCGAGTGCAAGGAGCGCAACTACACGACGACGAAGAACAAGAAGACGACCACCGGCCGCCTCGAGTTCTCGAAGTTCTGCAAGCGCTGCCGCTGCCACAAGCCGCACCGGGAAACGAAGTAAAAGCAGCCTCTAGCTGCTAGCCTTCAGCTTCTAGCTTGTTCTGCACGGGAACTGACGTTCCGGTTTGCAACAGATTCGGCTAGTAGCTGGTAGCTAGAAGCTAGCAGCTAAACAGGGGCGTAAGCTCAACGGTTAAACTGTCGGTCTCCAAAACCGAACTTGGGGGTTCGAATCCCTCCGCCCCTGCCAAAGATTTCTTCCGGACCTCGTCCGGAGCAACAAAGGAAGTAGCAGTATGGCTAAGACAGCATTGGTTGCAGGTGAGCAGTCCGGCAACGCCAAGCCCAATCAATTGGCCGAGCGTGTTACGGGTTACTATGATCAGGCCCGCAACTTCCTCACCGACGTTCGCGCTGAAATGCGCAAGGTGGTGGTTCCCAACCGCAAGGAAGTGCAGGCGACCACGACTGTAGTTCTGGTCACGGTCTTCGTCTTTGCCCTCTACTTCTGGGTTGTCGACACGGTCTTCAACTATGGCTTGACGAAACTGATGGACAAGCTGGTTGGTTCCTAATCGTGGAAAATGAGACACGCGTAATGACGGAAGAAATCGAACAGATACCGGCGCCAGAGCCGCCTGCGAAAAACCCGAATCTCCACTGGTACATCCTTCACGCCTACTCGGGTTTCGAGCGCAAGGTTAAGGAGTCCATCGAGAGCCGCATTCAGGCCTTTGGTCTCGAATCTAAGATCGCTCAGATCGTGATCCCCACCGAAGCGGTCACCGAGACGGTCAACGGCAAAAAGCGTACCGTCGAGCGTGTTTTTCTGCCCGGTTACGTACTCATCGAGATGGAGCTCGACAATCAGATCTGGCACATCATCAAGGAAACGCCCCGCGTCACGGGCTTCCTCGGCACCGGCGATAAGCCCGTTGCCCTCAGCGACGCCGAGATTTCCTCGCTTCTGAACCGTTCCGACGAAGCCAGAGAGAAGCCGCGGCAGAAGATCAAGTTTGAGAAGAACGAGTCCGTCCGTATCACCGACGGCCCATTTGCCAACTTCAACGGCATCGTGGACGAAGTCAACGAAGATCGCGAGACCCTCAAGGTCATGGTTACGATCTTCGGCCGCTCCACGCCTGTCGAGCTTGAGTTCGGCAAAGTCGAAAAGATTGAGTAGAGCAGCTTCTAGCTACTAGCTTCCAGCTTCTAGCCAGATCGCCTCCTAGCGGCCTCTGGTTGTGAGCGAACGCTAGATCTCCTCTACCAAAATTGATGGAAAAGAAAAACCAGCTAGTAGCTAGAAGCTAGGAGCTAATAGCTGGGTTCCAAAGGAACCCGAAATGGCGCCTCCAAAGAAGATCACAGGATACGTAAAGCTCCAGATTGAAGCCGGCAAAGCAACGCCGGCGCCTCCGGTCGGCCCCGCGCTCGGTCAGGCTCAGGTCAACATCATGGAGTTCTGCAAGCAGTTCAACGCTCGCACCCAGACCAAGGAACTCACCGGCATGACCGTGCCGGTCGTCATCACCGTTTACGGTGACCGTAGCTTCACCTTCGTTACCAAGACCCCTCCGGCCTCGAACCTGCTGCTCAAGGCCGCAGGCGTTGCCAAGGGCGCTGGCACTCCTAACAAGGACAAGGTCGGCAAGGTCACGGAAAAGCAGGTCCGCGAGATCGCCGAGCTCAAGATGCCCGATCTGAACGCAGCATCCGTCGATGCTGCCGTAAAGAGCATCAAGGGCACAGCGCGCTCCATGGGCATCGAAGTCGTAGCCTAAACACACTTGGACTTCAAACACCAAAAGCCCTCCCAACCGGGGGGCTTTTGCTTAGTTCTTGCTGTTACTTTTCTGTCTGTCATCCCCGAAGGGGATCTGCTTTTCACCGCCAGCACTACCAGTCGTTCACTCGTCTCACTCACGCCCGTCTTTTGATAGAGAATCGAAGTCGAGACCCGGAATAGATGCTCGACGTCCCGCCGATAAACCGATTCAAAATTCGCGATTTATGTATCGCGATATTTCTTTTCGCAGCCACAGCCCTCTGGACACTCTGGCAAAACTCTCGCGTCGCCGTCCTCTGGGATCTCGGCTACCTGCTCAACACCAGCCATCGCATCGCTGTTGGACAGATCCCGTACCGGGACTTCTCTCTAGTCCACCCTCCCATCACTTTCTTTGTCCAGGCCGTCATCGAGCACATCTTTGGTCGCCACTATGAATACGTCGTTGCTTACGCGGCCTTTGCTGGCGGAGTTGCCTCGCTTCTTACCTGGTGGATCATTCGCGAAATTGTCTGCGGTCAATCTCACGCCTGGCTCATATCACTTCTCCTCACCCTGCCGCTTCCAGTTCTTGGTATTTACAGCATCTATCCGCATCCCATCTATGATGCCGACTCCGTTCTGGCAATTCTTGCAGCCATTCTGCTTCTTTATCGCGCAGCCAAACCGGATGCTTCATGGAAAACCCGCACAGTTGCGGGTGCAAGCTGCGCGCTTCCACTTTTCGTTAAGCAGAATATAGGTCTCCCTTTTCTGCTTGCGGTCCTTGTTGCAGCCATGCTTCTCCTTGCTGTCCGTAGAACGCAGCGGGGTAGAAAAACGGAACCCAGCCATCATCTCAGCAGCGCCGCGATTTTACAGATCGCTGGTGGCGCTCTCGCCGCCTTGGCAGTAGTGACTGCTTGCCTTGCTATTACCTGTGGTCTGCGTAACTACATTCATTGGACAGTACAATTCGCAGCGCAACGGCGTCTGCCAGCGGCCAATACATTGCTGTCCCTCTACGGCGAGCCCTCACTCGTCTGGGCTCTACCCTCGTTCGCTGCGGGAATTGCTCTGCTCTTTTGTCGTCCTTTGAGGCGTGCGTGGATACATGCGATTGGCGTGTGTCTGGCTACAATCCCATTCGCAGCCACCCTCGTCTGCTTGCTCCTGGAGCCGAATGCGGAAGATCGTGCAGATCGCCTGCTTGCTTTGTGGCCATTGCTGCTGATAGCTGCAATGGCAATCTCTCTGCTAGAACTCCGAAAAGGCGTCACGTTTCCACGTCTGATTCCATTCGTGATTCTTGCGGCGATCCATGGAACGTTCCTCTCGCAAGAGGTGTGGGGTTCGACTTACGCGATTTGGTCGTTATTGATTTTGCTGGCGGGAAACCTGCTGATGGCATTACCGGCGCGGGCGTCCCGGGCTGTGCCTGCGCTGGCGGCAGCGATGGGAGTGACTTTGCTGGTGTGTGGAGGGTTCTACGCAGCAAGTCTGGAACGTCTGGACTATATCTACAACTCTGCAGACGAACCATTGGTAAGGGCCACGCTACCTGTGCTTCATGGCATGGCTGCACGTGGAACATACTTGCCGGATTTCGAGCAGTTGGTGAGGTTCGCAGATGCAGAGATTCCGGCCAGTGACGGCATTCTTCTTTTGCCCGGCGAGGAGCCGTTTTTCTATGTGACGGGCCGGGTGCCACGGTTTCCGGTGGTGCTGTTCGATCACACCACAGATCCGTATACGCCGGAAGAACTCTTTGCCGAAGTAAAGCGGTTGGGAGTCCGCTGGGTGGTGATGAAAACACGGCTGCAGTCGAATGAAGATCCGTTGCTGGAGCGAGCGCAAATCATGCAGCAGATCGAGCAGCAGTTTCAGCTTGTCCGGAAGCTCGACGGATACGATGTGTACTACCGTCGATAGATAAACGGGCAAAAATGTTCCACGTGGAGCAATTTTGTTCCACGCGCAGCAGAATGTTCCACGAGGAGCAACTTGCTGGGCTAGCCGATCTTGGACGCATGTCAAGCGAGTTTGTTGGAAGTGGTGCGCGGAGCGCGTGTTGCGTTTGCGCTGAATTTGCCTGATTTGTGTATTGGCGATATGCGACATTTTTGTCCATATCACAACAGGTATATTCCACGTTCGGTGTGGAGCAATTGCAAACTCTGTTGTGAAGCGCGGCCTCCCCATCGCTTTTGAAAATTTTTGTTCTTTGCTGTGCAGCTATCCCAAAAAATCGTATGTAAAATTCATCGTGCAATGACCTCAGGCTTTTGAGCGAAAGGTACAAGTCTGGCGGTCACAATTTTCTCGATTCCCTGTATCTGAGGAAGGAAATTGTCGTCATCTACGGTCAGCAGAAGTGAAATCTTTGCAGGCGGTGGAGAAATGGGCGCGCTGATGTGCGCGTTCGACTGGTCCTCCACTCCACTCGGGCCTCCGGAACAGTGGCCACCAACACTACAGATGATGACCCGCATGCTGCTGGCGAACAGCTTCCAGATGCTGCTCTGGTGGGGTCCGGATTTCATTCAGTTGTACAACGATGCATATATACCTGTTCTAGGCAGCAAGCATCCACATCAGTCTCTCGGAAAGCCGTTTCGAGAATGCTGGTCCGAGGTCTATCACGTTCTTGGACCGTTGGCAGAGAAACCCTTTCATGGCGGGCCGCCTACCTGGATCGAAGACATACCTGTTGAACTGAATCGGCACGGATATCAGGAAGAGGCTCACTTCACGATTTCGTATAGTCCTGTGCCGGATGCGACAGTGCCCAATGGAATTGGGGGCGTGCTCGCGATCGTTCACGAAATCAGCACCAAGATCGTAGCCGATCGCAGGATTCTGGCGCTTAGCGATCTTGGTGCGCGAACTGCAGATCCGGAGCGAGCAGAGGATGCCTGCAATGCTGCTGCGAGGATACTTGCTCCCTACAGCAAAGATATTCCGTTCTGTCTCATTTATCTGATGGAGGAGAATGGTGAATCTGCGTGGCTCGCGGGCAAGATTGGAACAGAAGATTGTCTCGCTCTCTGCCCAGAACAGATTGATTTGCGGCATGAGTCGCAAGGATGGCCTCTTGCACGCTGCATGCGGAGTGAAAACATCGTCGTCGTGGACGATCTTCCTCAACGCTTTGATCGAATCCCAGATGGTCCGTGGGCTGATCCGCCGTCAATGGCAGCGGTTGTTCCTATCAAATCTAATTTTGCCCATCAACTCGCAGGATTTTTTGTCGCAGGAATCAGTTCACGTCTGAAGTTTGATGATTCATACCGTGTTTTTCTGGAGCTGGCATCTGCCCAGATCGCAACCGCGATTGCGAGCGCGCGTGCAATTGAGGCGGAACGCAGGCGCAATGAGGCGCTCGCGGAAATCGATCGGGCAAAGATTGCGTTTTTCAGCAATATCAGCCATGAGTTCCGTACACCGTTGACGCTGCTTCTGGGCCCGCTGGATGACATTCTCGCAAAGACTGAAGGTCAAACAGAGGCTGACCGGGAACGGTTGGAACTTGCTCAGCGCAATGCTTTGCGTCTACTTAAGCTGGTCAACTCGCTGCTCGACTTTTCGAGAATCGAAGCAGGGCGGGTCCAGGTTTCTTTTGAAGCAGTGAATCTTTCAGAATTCACCGCGGATCTGGCCAGTATGTTCCGTTCGATTATTGAGCGAGCCAAAATCCGACTCATTATTGATTGCGAGCCTTTGTCTGTTCCTGTCTATGTTGATCGCGAGATGTGGGAGGCAATCGTATTCAATCTGCTTTCCAATGCATTCAAGTTCACTTTTCAAGGCGAAATCAGGGTGACCCTGCGTGTGGTTGATGACCACGCGGAAATGGTGGTGAGTGATACAGGAACAGGTATTCCATCTGAAGAAATTCCTCAGTTATTCAATCGATTCCATCGAGTGCGGGGGGCGCGTGGCCGTTCGTATGAAGGAAGCGGAATTGGCCTGGCGCTGGTGCAGGAACTTGTGAGGCTGCATGGGGGCACAATTCGTGTCGAAAGCGAGCCGGATCGAGGCAGCAGCTTTGTTGTATCCATACCGCTGGAAGCATCCCATCTATCCGCAGGAAACATGAAGCTACAACACTCTTCCATCTCAACAGGTTTTTCGGCGAAGACCTATATTCAAGAGGCAGAGAGATGGGTTATTGACTATGACAAGCTGGCGGTCAGCGGTCCATCTGTTGCGGTAGTTAAAGATCTGAAAACGGCAGCGAATCAGGAGTTAATTCTCATTGCCGACGACAACGCCGATATGCGCACCTATATCTCGCGCATGCTTGAACCGCACTACCGGATTGAAGCAGTCAGTGATGGAGCACAGGCGATAGAGGCAATCAACAGATTGAAGCCAGCGCTTGCGCTGCTCGATGTGATGATGCCTGTTCTGGATGGCTTTGCTGCGGTAAGAGCAATCCGAAGTAATCCTGACGTGAACAGTACACCGATCATTTTGCTCTCTGCACGCGCGGGAGAGGAGTCCCGTGTCGAAGGCCTCCAAAAGGGCGCGGACGACTACATGGTGAAGCCGTTCTCCGCGCGTGAACTTCTGGTTCGAGTGGAGAGCCATCTCGCGCTGGCGCGATTGCGACGGCAATCTGAAAACGAGATTCGCCAAAGCGAGGAACGGTTCAGAGCATTCGTGGCAGCAAGTTCTGATGTGGTGTATCAGATGAGCCCTGACTGGAAGGTAATGCGGCATCTGGAAGGGCGTCAATTCATCTCGAGTACGGAATCTCCTGATCAAAGCTGGCTGGAGCGATATATCCATCCGAACGATCAACCGGGTGTATTAGCTGCCGTCGAACATGCGATCGTGACGAAAAGCTCTTTTGAGCTGGAACATAAGGTGTTGCGCACTGATGGCTCGATCGGTTGGACGTTTTCTCGTGCCGTTCCATTAATGGATGAAGCAGGGACGATTAAAGAATGGTTCGGCATGGCAACGGATATTACGACGCGCAAATTGGCCGAAGAGGCTTTGCTGCGCAGCGAGCGGCTTTCATCGTTAGGAAGGATGGCGGCGACGATCTCTCACGAGATCAACAATCCTCTTGAAGCGCTGACGAATCTTTTGTTTCTTGCGGGCATGACGGAGGGTCTTCCGCAGACTGCCCGTGATCGGCTTGACGAAGCAGAGGCGGAGTTGCAAAGGATTGCTCATATTGCGCGTCAGGCACTCGGATTCTACCGCGAATCCACAGTTCCTTCGGCCATCAATGTCAACTCGTTGCTGGAGTCGACCATCGATTTACTGAAGGCAAAAATCGCGGCAAAGAAGATAGTGATTAAGAAAGAATGGAAAGCAACCTGTGAAATCAATGGTGTCGCGGGCGAGTTGCGTCAGGTTTTTTCCAACCTGCTGGCAAACTGTGTGGACGCCGTCTCTGACGAAGGCGTGATTGCGATGCGGATTTCCAATTGCATTCTGCGTTCAGGCAAACCGGGCGTGCGTGTTACGTTTGCGGATAACGGCAAGGGAATTGAAGCTGCCGCACTGCATCGCATCTTCGAGCCGCTTTATACGACTAAGGGAGATGTTGGCACTGGCCTGGGTCTTTGGGTATCGAAACAGATCATAGAGAAACACAAAGGTTTGATTCAGATGCGATCTGCTACGACAGGACCTCGCAAAGGATCGACGTTCAGCATCGTTTTCCCGAAATAATCCAAGGCAGAAATTCTGCTTACCTCCGCTGCGTATAGATCTTCTCTCATCTGAATCTTTGCTGTGATGACACAACATCGTTCGGCGGGCTCGGCGTCTACAATCGAGAGGGCTGTGGTAACGGTTCCATAGAAATTCTGCGGGAGTGGCGATGCGTAAGCTGGAATGGCGTGAGCGATGGATTGGGTGGTCGGCTGGGTTGCTGGTGGTGCTGGCAGTGGGTACTGCTTGTGCGTGGTCGCAGGCGAAGGATGATGCGGCAGGCGATCCGGCGGGGCTGGTGAATCCGCTGATTGGGACGACGAACGGGGGTAACGATTATCCCGGTGCCACGTTGCCGCTGGGCATGGTGGCATGGAGTCCGGAAGAGCCGCGCAACCGGCCACGGAAACAGGTGCAGGGTGTGCCTGGGTCGATGCGCGACGATGCCGGGCGGCCTGCCGCTCCGGGCGGTTATGAGTACACGTCGAACCGCATCAGCGGGTTTTCGCTGACGCATCTGATGGGCACTGGCTGCGCGGGCGCGAGCGGTGATATTCCATTCATGCCGTATGTGGGAGAGGTGGCGACTTCGCCTGCGGATGATGCGCATGCGGAGGTCTACGGCAGCACGTTTTCGCATGACAATGAGACGGCGAAGGCTGGCTACTACAGCGTGAAGCTGGATGACGGTGTGACGGCGGAGTTGACCGCGACGCTTCGGACAGGCGCGGGACGATTTACGTATCCCGCGGGAAAGCCGGCGGTAATGCTGGTGAAGACGGCTAACTCGGAGCCGGGAAGCTCGGACGCGACGGTGAAGATCGACGTGGCTACGCGGACGATTTCCGGGTCGGTGACGAGTGGGAACTTCTGCGGATATATCGGGACGACGGATCGGCGAAGCTATTACACGCTGTACTTTGTGGCGCACTTCGACGCGCCGTTCGTGAGCACGGGAACGTGGCAGGACTCAGCTGTGCGTGCGGGGACGACGGAGGCGCAGGGCGGCACGACGTATGGCGAGAAGGGGTTTGTGCCTGCGGGTAAAGGCTCGGGCGGATGGGTGGTGCTCGATACGGCCAAGTCGCCGAGCGTTGGTGTGCGCGTTGGCATCTCGTATGTGAGTACCCAGAACGCGGAGGCTAATCTGCGTGCGGAGAATGCGCAGGGAACGGGTTTTGATCAAGTGCGTGAGAAGGCTCATGCGGCATGGAATCATCTGCTGGGTCGCATTGCGATTGAAGGTGGCACGCCGGATGAGCGCGTGGTGTTTTACACGGCGCTCTATCACTCGCTGATGGGCGAGAACCTGTATAGCGATGTGGATGGGCGCTATCTGGGGATGGATGGCAAGGTGCATGCGGTGGCCGCTCCGCAGAAGGCGCAGTATGCGACGTTTTCTGGCTGGGATGTTTACCGCTCACAGTTGCAGTTGCTGGCGCTGCTGGAGCCGGAGATTGCTGGAGACTTTGCGCACTCGCTGCTGAACCAGGCGGATCAGAATGGCGGCGAGTGGGATCGCTGGACGCATAACTCGGGCATTACGCATGTGATGAACGGCGATCCGGCGGTTCCGGCGATTGCGGATATTCTCGCGTTTGGTGGTCGTAACTTTGATGCCAAGGCAGCTTATAAATCACTGCTGGCGGCGGCTACGGTTCCAACAGCGCATGACTTGAGCAGCGAGGGATGCGAGGTCGAGTGTGTGGGGCAGCGGCCGGGCCTGGATCAATGGCTGAAGCTGCATTACATACCGGTGGGCGCTCCAGCGTGGGGTCCTGCGGCGGATACGCTGGAGGATTCGACTGCGGATTTTGCTGTCTCCGAACTAGCGCGGCGGATGGGCGATGATGCGACGCGCAAGCAATTCCTGGAGCGGGCGCAGTACTGGAAGAACATCTTCAATCCGCAGGCTACGGCGGATGGTGGGTATGCTCAAAATCGCAATGCGGATGGGTCGTGGCCGAAGTTCGATCCGGCTTCGGATGATGGGTTTGTCGAGGGCAGCGCGGCGCAGTATGTGTGGATGGTGCCGTTCAATGCGAAGGGTCTGTTTACGATGATGGGCGGCATGGAGAAGGCTAGCCAGCGGTTGAATGCTTTCTTCTACAAGCCGGATGGGAGTCTTGCGGTTACGGAGTCAGGCGGGTTGCATGCTGAGTTGAACAACGAGCCCTCGATTGAGACGCCGTGGCTGTTTGATTTTATGGGGCAGCCGTGGAGGACGCAGGAGGCGGTGCGCAAGGTGCTGAATACCATCTGGACGAATTCGCCGAAGGGCATGCCAGGCAATGACGATCTAGGCGAGATGTCGTCGTGGTATGTGTGGTCAGCGATCGGGATGTATCCGGAGATTCCGGGGCGGGCGGAGCTGGTGCTGGGGAGTCCGCTGTTTTCGCGGATTCATATCCGGCGCGCGCAGGGGGATATTACGATCACGGCGCAGGGAGCGGGAACGGATGCGCCCTATGTGCAGGGTGTGAAGGTGAATGGTGCGGCGACCTCGAAGACGTGGCTGCCGGAGAGCTTTGTGGAGCATGGCGGGCGGATTGAGTTTGAGCTTGGGACTGCGGCGAATAAGGAGTGGGGAACTGGGGTGGGTGATGCTCCGCCTTCGTTCGAGCCGTGAGGTGAGTGTGACGTATGAGAGGGAATGGCTCCTTTTCTCCGTGAGGAATGTGCACGGTGTATTGCTAGAGACGGTTTCGGCAAACCTCTCGAAAGGTAGCGAGATCGAGACTGACAGGCGTCTATCTCATCACGTCAAGTAACGCGGTATGCTAAAGCATGTCACCCTCGAAAAAGATTCTTGATCTATTAGTCAAAGTCGATAGAGCAAGCCAACATCTCATCGATCTGCAGCTTAAGGTCCAGCGATTTTTCGATCCACCCGGTCCCTACGAAATCATCCCCGAGGACGACTCTCTGACGCGAGAGAGAACTTACTATCTCCGAGTGCACAAACGAATACCGAGCGAGTTCTCTGCGATCATCGGCGATATTGCTCAGAATTTGAGAAGTGCTCTCGATCACTTGGCTTGGCACTTGGTACAAACTAGCCCTGTCACTCCTAAGGCCAGAGATAGGGACATTTATTTCCCGATCTTTGAGGACGCCAGCGAATATCAAAGGGGGAAGCTTCGAAAGATAGAAGGCATGACCGACGCTGCGATACAAGCCATTGATGACATCAAGCCATACGGAAGGTTGGACAAGAATAACCTCAGTGCCGGAATCGGAAACCTTGCTCTGTATTGGCTGAGCGCTCTCAACGTGCAAGATAAGCATCGCCTTTTGATTCCTGCATGGGCAGCTGCACCCGCCCATAGCATCACCAAGACTAAGCGCACAGAAATGGCCGAAACTTTGCGTGAGGCTTTTGGTAGCGAAAGCGCGAGGGTGATGATTGGATCGTCTATCGACTTCAGCGTGCCTCTAGAAGACGGCAGCAAATTGTGCACCCTGCCGATCTCTGAGGTCGACGATGACATGCAGTTCAGATTTCAAATGGCCTTCGGAGAGCCAGCTTCTATGCGGGGGAAAGAGATTCTCTCCACGCTAAACAACATGCACAGAATCGTTAGAGAGATCGTCTTTGATTTCGATAGGAAAGGGCTGTTGTGATGTCGCGCATGTCTTTCCGGTGGATAGTGATATGCCCGTCTTGGCATTGGAGAGGCCGCGGCTGAAGCTGCTTTCTGGCGTCGCTGGCTTTTCAGGGGCATGAATGCCCCTGCTCACTCCGGTTCGCGCTGCGCGCGAATTTGGCCCATATCTCTTCGAGATATTGTGTGCATGGCTGGGAAGAGGGTGCTTGTGCTTTTCGGCTTTTTCAGGGAGAAGCAGATTCCCCTTCGGGGATGACGGACAAAAGAGCAACAGCAGAGACAACGGCAACGGCAATTGGGGTCATTGAGGCTTTGGTGGTTTCCCACTCATTCCGCATAGTGAGCGGAATGAATGGGGCACGGCGACTTTGCGGTGATGTGGGCGAAAAGCAGATCCCCTGCGGGGATGACAGAGAAAAGAACAACAGCAACAGCAAAGACAACGGCAACAGCAAAGACAACGGTCGAGGAGTGATCCTCGGCCTGTTTTGTCTCAGCGTGTTGAGATTGTGGTTTTCTTTTCGCTGCTGTGTGTCGGCTTTGCTGAGTCGGGTTTTACCGATTCGGGTTTTGTGGGTTCGGGCTTTGGGGTCAGGTTGCGGTAGTTCATCAGGGTGTTGAACATCATGCGGTACTCGCCGAGGTTTTGCCAGCGCCAGATGGGGTTGGTGGCGAACATGACGACTTCGCCTTTGCCTGCGGGGGCTACTACGATGGCGGCTCGGCCCTTGATGTCGTCGGCGCCGTTGAAGAGGCCGCTGAGGACGGATTTGTCGCCGCCGGGGAAGCGCATGAGGACGTCGTTTTTATCCATCTCTTCGGTCATGCGGAAGAGCGGGCCGTTGGCGTAGCGCACGGGCACGGTCTTGTCGGAGTAGCCGTAGAAGATGGGGTTTTCGGGCTGGAGGATATCAGCATCGACGATGGGGCCGGGTGCATAGAACTTTGCTCCGGTGTTGCTGGTGTCGATTTCCGGGGTGATGCCGTAGTCGGGTGGGAAGGAGCTGGATGCGCCGAGGGTGACGAGTGTTCCACCGCCTTCGACGAACTTCTCGAACTCGGCTACGCCTGTTCCGCCCATGCCGCCGGAGATGTCTGGTGAGGAGCCGTAGTCGCCGAGGAACTTGAATTTGTCAGTCTTTTCGTAGGCGAGCGGCTTGTCGGATTTGGGGATGTCGATGACCAGCGATTTTGCGCTGCGCGCCTGCGTCGGGATAAGAATGAGGTCGTAGTCTTTGGCGAGGTCGCCCTTGAGGACGCGCTCTTTGAAGATCAGATCGTAAGGGACTTTGTACTGATCGAAGGTGAAGCGCACCCAGCCAACATCCTGCGTTCCGGCCCAGGTGCTGAAGATGGCGAGGCGCGGCAGTGCGCCGTCGTGGGTTGCGACTTTAGGAGTTGCGGCGAGGCCGACTATGTCGAGGCCGAGCTTTTCTGCGAGCGGCTTCAGAGTGTCGCCAGCGCTCGATGGGATGAGGAATGTGCCTGCGGCGAATTTTGTGCCGGCGGCTTCGAAGGGCTTCTCGGCGATTTGTATCTTCACGTCTTTGAGGCCGTAGCGAAGAGTGACGAGGTTGGGTGAGCCGTGATCGGGGACGGCGTAGACTGCTGCATCGTGCGCGCCTTTGACGATGCCTTCGGGCTCGTACTTGTCGACTGGATCGACAGCGAGGGCCTGGATGGCGATGTCTGTGGAGGGCTTGATTTCCGTGTGGGTCATCAGGCTCATGGTCCATGCGCTGTCGTCGTAGGTGGTTAGTTCGGGGTTGGGGTCGGTCTGTTTTTCGAGCAGCGTTTTGGCGAGCGGGCCGTAGGGCTGGTTGGTCTTTACAATGAGCGAGCCAACGGGGTACTCGCCGTCTTTGAGCTTGATGGCGGACTTGGCGCGGCCCACTTCAATACCCTGCATGCGCAGGATGTGGATGACGAAGGCTACACGGGTGGGATCTTCCTGACTGGCGGGCAGGATGTAGCCGTAGGGCTCGTCTTTTGTTCCCGCGGTGATGGCGTCGCGGCCCTTGGTGTAAAAGTCTTCGAGCATGACTTGGGGGACAGACGAGACGAACTGGAGCGAGGAGAGAACGCCAGTCTCGGCGTAGTTGGTGTTGTCGCGCATGGACCATTGCACGGTCTTGTAGGGCGGGTTGGGACGGTACCATTCGCGCTTGGTGTAGTCGCCGCCGGGGCCTCCGCCGCCGATGATGGCGGGGTTGTGCTGGACGATGGTGCGCTCCATTGTGGTTGCGCCGCCGTTGCCCATGATCTCGTAGAAGCGCATTAGGGCGTTGTGATTGGTGGCCATCTGCGCGACGTAGCCGGGCGACCATGCGTCGACGTAGGCGTGGGTCCAGACGCCGGGCATGCCGTAGCGCTCAAGCTGGGTCATGTCCCAGTTGGCGAGCATGGGTAGCTCGCTGTAGACGATGGGGCTCCATAGCGGATTTTGCGGGGCCTGGCCGCTGTAGATGTAGAGGAACGGGACGGATTCGTGGAGGTCGTGGATGACCTGCGGATGCCACTGGAGGAACCAGCGGAGGAAGTTCTGGTTGGCGAGGCCGGCGTAGTTGATGTCGCGGTTGTCGTCGTGCTTGGTGTATTCACCCCAGTAGGGCGCGCCGGACATCTTCTGATAGTCGGTGATGTCGACATTGTGGGCGAAATACCAATCAATGGAGCGATCGCGGCCGTCGGGGTCGGCGACAGGCATGATGGCGACGACGACTTCGGAGCGGATCTTCTGGATCATCGGCGAGTCTTCGGTGGCGAGGCGATAGGCCAGCTCCATCAGCATCTCGGGCGGGCCAAGCTCGGCGCTGTGGAGTCCGCCGGAGAGGGTGTAGATGGGTTTGGTTTTGGCGATGAGGTCTTTTGCCTGCTCGTCGGTGAGGCCGCGCGGATCGGCAAGCTTTGCGAGGTTAGCGCGGTAGTCGTCGAGGTGAGCGATGGAATCTTCGGAGCCGACGAAGACGATGATGGAGTCGCGGCCTTCTTCGGTCTTGCCGATGCGCAGCACTCTGACGCGGCCGGTGTGGGCGGCGAGTGCATCGTAGTAACGGAGGACATCGGCGTAGTAGGTGAGTTGTTTGGGTGCGCCGATGTCGTGGCCGAGGATGTCTTTTGGAGAGGGAACGCCGGAGCTTGCGGGAAGATGGTCGATCAGTGGGCTGAGGAATTCGGGCTTGGTGGTCCACTCCTTAACGTGGGCCGCATAGTCGGGATCCATCTTCTGAGCTGTGGACGCGACCGGAAGGGCAACAACACAAAACAACAGTACCGCACCAGCATGCTTCAACATGGGCTCGGGCTCCGGCGGGAAAAGTATTTCCGCAATGGTAACGCGCCGCAAGGCGTCTGGGGCTAAATCTTTCCTGCCAATCGCATGTGTGCATGCTGTTAAGCTGTCGGTATTTGTTTCAGAGACCTTCCAGGAGCTTGTCCGATGCGCGTGCGGTCGCTTGCTGTCGCTGTTGCTGTTGTATCTGCTTTCACCTCTTTGTATGCGCAAGGGCCACGTGCTCCTATGACGCCGGAAGAGCACGCTGCGCTGATCAAGCATCGGGAAGAGGTTGAAAAGCAGCTTGAAGATATCGCGATCATTGATCGGAAGGTGATGGTGCCGATGCGCGATGGCACACGCATGCAGGCGGACATCTATCGGCCCAAGGACACGAGCAAGAAAGTGCCGATTGTCTTCAGCCGCACGCCGTATAACTTCAATTTTTGGGATGTGCGCAACGGTACCTGGCGCGATATGAGCACGGAACTGGAGTATGTGAAGCGCGGCTACGCCATTGTGGAGATGAATGAGCGCGGGCACTTCTTCAGCGAAGGGAACTATGACATTCTTGGCGCGCCGTTGACGGATGCGGAAGATCAGTTCAACTGGATGGGCAAGCAGGATTGGGGCAACGGCAAGATCGGCCTGATCGGCTGTTCTTCGACTGCTGAGTGGCAGCTTGCTGCGGCGTCGCTGAACAATCAGTATTTGACAACGATCATTCCGCAGAGCTTTGGCGCGGGCGTGGGCAAGGTGGGCCCGTACAACGAGCAGGGCAACTGGTACCGCGGGGGCGCGGTGCAGATGCTGTTTATCGACTGGATAGCGGGGGAGCAGAATCAGATCCGGCCGATGTTTCCGAAGGATGCTACACAGGAGCAGTTGATTGAAGGAGCGAAGCTGTTCGATCTGGCTCCACAGATGAAGCAGATTGACTGGGCCGAGGCGTTCAAGCACCTTCCTGAGCAGGACATCATCAAGGCGGCTGGTGGGCCTGCAGGTATTTATGCGGATAAGATGCCGGTGGATACGGGTGGCGCGATGATTGAGCGCACTCCGGGCGACCCGGCGTGGCGCAAGGGTGGATTGTGGCAGAGCGACACGATGCCGATTCATAAGCCGGGATTTTGGTTTATGACCTGGTATGACGTAAGCATTGGGCCGAATCTGGCGGCGTATAACTTTGTGCGCAACGACCAGTCGAATCTGTTTCGTGAGGATCAGTATGCGGTGATCGCTCCGACGCTGCATTGCGGGTACAAGCGCGCGACAGAGAAGACGGTGGTAGGCGAACGCGATATGGGCGATGCGCGGCTGGACTACGACGAGATGACGTTCTCGTGGTTTGACCACTTCCTGAAGGGTGAGGATAACGGGTTTCTGGAGAAGCAGCCCAAGGTGATGTATTACGAGATGGGCGTGAATCAGTGGAAGAAGAGCGAAACGTGGCCGCCCAAGGGGGCAGCTCCGGTGACGCTGGCGCTTACGAGCAATGGGCATGCGAACACGATGAACGGCGACGGCAAGTTGCTGCTTGTTGCGGATAAGGGGCAGGCTCCGTTGCTGAAGTTTGCGGCAGCGGAGACGAAGGCCGTGAAGAATGCGCCGGATGCGCCGGACACTTTCACGTATGACCCGATGAATCCAACGCCGAGCTATGGCGGCAATGTGTGTTGCGCGGCGAATACCATCCCTGGCAATGGCGGGGCGCTGGATCAGCGCAAGATGGAGACTCGCGACGACATCCTCGTATATACGAGTGATCCGCTGGATGATGGTGTGGAGGTCAGCGGTCCTATCACCGTCACTTACTACGTCAGCAGCGATGTGAAGGATACGGATGTGACGGCCAAGCTGATCGACGTGCAGCCGGATGGTACTGCTTACAACCTGGACGAGACGATTCAGCGGCTGCGCTATCGCGAGGGCGATGACAAGAAGGTGCTGATGGAGAATGGGAAGGTGTACAAGGTAACGCTGACGCCGATGGTTACGAGTAACTACTTCGGAAGAGGCCATCGCATCCGGTTGGAAGTGGCTGGCGCAAACTTTCCGCGGTTTGATCGCAACCTGAATACGGGTGGCAATAACTACGACGAAACCACTGGTGTGGTGGCTCACACTTCCATTCATCACAGCGCGCAGTATCCCAGCAGCATGACGCTGACTGTGGTGCCGGAAACGAAGTAACTGAACTCGTTTGAGGCTTCACTTGTTTGAGAGGGAGTGGCAATATGCTGCTCCTTTTCTGTTTGAGACTCACTGACCGCCTGGTAATTCAGGTCTGAGTGCGGGGCAGAGCATCAAAAACGCTCTCTTTCGGCTAAGTCTCGTTTGGACTCGGCTGGATGCCGCGCCGATAGCTTGTTTCATCCAGTTATGCCCGTAATGAAATCCGTTGGCCTTGTGACCTGAAGGTGGTGTAACTGCTGTGCTGTTCGTCACCCGCGCCCGGCGAAAGTCGCCTTACTATCCACAGGTAGGAAACGCAAAGGGGTAGTTATGACGAATCAAGGCAGCGTGATTTCAGTGCTAACAAGTCAGGCAGGAAAGATTCGTTTGATGGGTGGAACTGAGATCGAAGTGAAGTTTTCTTTCTATCGTTATCAAGAGGCAGATTGTGGAATTGCGGGACGCAAGTCCGCGGGTGGCTGCTGCCGTGTGTCCAGCAACAGTGACGTATTGGCGAAGATTTTTGAAGCCGGCTTGCCGGTAATGCTGATCAGCGAAAATGTCGAGGCTAAGATTCGGATGACTTCGCCGTACAGCTTTCAGGCGTTAGGGCCGGTACTGACACGGGGAAACTGTGCTGCCCACCACGATGAGGCCAATCCGACCAATGGTCGAGGGAGCGTGATCCCGATGCCGCTCTACCGGCGTACTACGGATGGGGCGTATCGCTGGGAACGGGAGGGCAGAGGCGGACGGGTTGAGGTGGTCGTCCGGCAGGTGCTTTCCGGCGCGGCACGAATGCAACGGTTAAGGCCAGCGAAGTAAAACGGCTCAGCCGCATTTGCTCTCGGAACGGCTTTCTGGCATACTTCATAGATGTGTCCACTCTCACCGAGTGGCCCATCAAAAGCACCACGGCACTTGGGCTCGTTGAGACTTGATTGGGCGAATGGCCGATCGAGGAGGATCTCCGAGCTTCCTGTAAAAGGTCGAAATGACCGGGACTGGCATGTGCGGTGGGAGATGAGGGAGCATGGCAAAGAAAGCCAGCAAGAATATTACGAAGGCGCGCGCCGCAGTGGAATCGCGCAACTATCTGCTGCCTGAGGCAGTTACCCTTCTGCAGAAGGTCAAGTTCGCTAAATTCGACGAGACCGTCGATCTGACCCTGCGTCTTGGCGTCGACACCCGGCATGCCGATCAGATGGTGCGTGGAACGGTGGTTCTGCCGCACGGACTAGGCAAGACCAAGATTGTGGCGGTGATCGCTTCGGGCGACCGCCTGAAGGACGCCGAGGCGGCCGGCGCGGATTTTGTCGGCGGCGAAGAGATGGTTGAGAAGATCCAGAAGGAATCCTGGACCGCTTTTGATGCGCTGATCGCGACGCCGGACATGATGAAGTCGGTGGGTCGCCTGGGTAAGGTGCTCGGACCGCGCGGCCTGATGCCGAACCCGAAGACGGGTACGGTGACGCAGGATGTGGCTGCGGCGATTAAGGAAATCAAGGCCGGTAAGGTAGAGTTCCGCGCCGATAAGACCGCTCTGGTGCATGTGCCGGTGGGCAAGTTGAGCTTTGCGCCTGAGAAGCTGGTCGATAACGCGAACACGGTGCTGGCGAGCGTGATGCGCGCCAAGCCTTCGGCGGCTAAGGGTAAGTATGTCAAGGGGATCACGCTGAGCTCGACTATGGGGCCTGGGGTTCCGATTGACGGCGCTGCGGCGGATGCAGCTGTGAAGGCGTAAGCAGCCTTCAGGATTGTGGGCGATTCCAGGCAGGATTTCAGTTTTTCCCGAAAACTCCTCTTTTGAGCCTCTGGCGCGGTGACGCCGAAAAGATGAGATGGATGGCGCGAAGCGCCAGCGGGTGTGAAGCCAGGGGCAGGAGCGAAAGCGATGGCATTATCCAGGGCGAAGAAGAGTGAGAAGGTGAAGGTGCTGGCCAAGGAGCTTGAAACCTCCACGACGGCGATCATTGGCACTTTTTCCAAGATGACGGTGGCTCAGGACTTCGAGCTGCGCAAGGTTGTGCGCGCGGCCGGCGGTAAGTACCACGTGCTCAAGAACAAGCTGGCGGCAAAGGCCGGCGAGGGCACGAAGGTCGAAGAGGCTCTCAAGGGGCTGAAGGGTGTGAGCGCTGCGGCGTTCACCTCGGGTGACCCGGTCGAGCTGGCCAAGGCCTTCTCGAAGTGGGTGACAGACAATGCCGATTTTACTTTCAAGCTGGGCATTGTTGACGGCAAGCTGATCAAGCCTGAAGAAGTGAAGGCTCTGGCGGCGATGCCTCCGAAGGAAGAGATTTACGCAAAGCTGCTCTTCCTGATCAACGCTCCGGCGCAGCGCCTGGTAACGGTGCTGAATGCCACGGGCCGCGACTTGGCGGTGGTGGTCAACGAGGCCGTGAAGGCCGAGAAGTTTTCCGGACCAGCCGCGTAACTGGCTGGTTTGGCAATAAGTTTTCCGCTGAAGGCGGCAAGGGGCGCGAGTCTGGCGCATCGGAAACCTTGGCTTCTGGCAGGCGGGCAGTAGTAATCAAACAAGTTTTTGGACTGGAGAAGAACAATGGCGGATGTTAAGCAGATTGAAGAGCAGATTGTAAGCCTGAGCCTGCTGGAAGCAGCGGCTCTGGTGAAGGCCCTTGAGGAGCGCCTCGGCGTTTCCGCGGCGGCAGCGGCCCCGGTGGCTGTTGTGGCGGCTGGTGGCGCTGGCGCCGCGGCTCCTGAGGCTGCCGCAGAGCAGACCGAGTTCACGGTCATCCTGAAGGATGCTGGCGCGAACAAGATCGCGACCATTAAGGCTGTCCGTGAAGTGACCTCGCTCGGCCTGAAGGAGGCCAAGGACCTGGTCGATGGCGCTCCGAAGCCGCTCAAGGAGAACGTGAGCAAGGAAGAGGCTGAGACCGTCAAGAAGAAGTTCGAAGGCGTCGCTACTGTCGAAATCAAGTAACCGGATTTTCGGTTTTCATGGTTTCGTGCGAAGCCGGAAGGCTTTCCTAGCAATTTCAATACCACGCATTTGCAATTGCGGCCAAGACGCGCTACATTAAAAGTTGCGCGTCTTGCCGTCCCTTTTTGCGTCCCGATCGTTTGGGAGGGGCCGGAAATGCGTACTCGGAGAAATTTTCAGGCGGAATCGGAAATGTGGCGTGCGGTACATCATGGTACCGCGCGAGTTGCGCATGGCCGGTAATTGCGTGCGGAGTAATTACTGGATCGTGAGCTGAGCGGGCTTAATTAGAAGCGAGCGTCGGATCGGCAAGGGTGGGGAGCAAATTCGGAATCAGGGCACAGAAATTTAGCTGCGCTCGCGGGACACTTTGTCTCTGCGGGCGATTTGGCGTGTCCGGATTTCTGCTATCCAATCCCCTAACTGCGGAATCGAATCGCGCTGTCCAAGCCGCTGCCACACCTGTAAAAGCCTGACCACTCGCGCTTTCGAGGGCCGCAGGCTCCCAACAAACGGGAGTTTAGCCGCGCCGGTCGAAATAGGGCAAGTGGAAAAACCTCAGAGTTCCGCCGCCGAAGTCTGGCGATTGCAGTATTTGAGTTGCGCCGCGGGTAGTTTGGTTGCAGCGCGCGACATGGCAGGACGGAATTCGCAGATGAATTCCGCGATTGCGGACTAGCAGTACCGCACGAAATAAATTCCGGAGTATGCCGTGCGTCCAGGACCTGGGACGGCGGTTCTCCAGCCGGGCAAGAGGCTGGAACTCCGGGGACACGGGTCTCAGGAGTGAAGCATGCCGAACGAGAATCGCGCTATTCGCAGCCGACTCGACTTTTCCAAGATTCCTACCGCCATCCAGATTCCCAACCTGATCGAAGTGCAGCGCCGCTCGTATGAGCGGTTTCTGCAGATGGACAAGCTCCCGAACGAGCGGGACGACAATGGCCTGCAGTCGGTGTTTACCTCGGTCTTTCCGATCACCGATTTCCGGAATATCTCGCAGCTCGACTTTGTCGACTTTTCCATCGGCAACTGGGAGTGCAAGTGCGGCCACCTCAAAGGATTGCACCACCTGAGAACCGCCTGCGTGAACTGCGGTTCGATGGTGATCACTGATCCGTTCCATCCCGGCGACGTACTTTGCCAGCACTGCGGCACGTACAACAAGAACACGCCGGACTTCTGCAACAAGTGCGGCGACCCTGTGGGCCTGCAGTTGAAGTATGACCAGCAGGAGTGCGAAGAGCGCGGCATGACGTTCTCGGCTCCGCTGAAGGTGACGGTGCGCCTGACGATCTTCGACAAGGACCCTGAGACCGGTTCGAAGACGATTCGCGACATCAAGGAGCAGGAAGTCTTCTTTGGCGATATTCCGCTGATGACGCCCAATGGCACGTTCATCGTGAACGGCACCGAGCGCGTCATCGTGTCGCAGCTCCACCGTTCGCCTGGCGTCTTCTTTGAAACGGCGAACAACCGGACCTACTTCCTGGGCAAGATCATTCCGTACCGCGGTTCGTGGGTCGAGTTCGAGTACGACACCAAGAACACGCTGTATGTCCGCATTGACCGCAAGCGCAAGTTCCTGGGCACTATCTTCCTGCGCGCGCTGGGTCTGCGTTCGGATGAGGAGATTCTGAAGACCTTCTATACGGTCGACAAGATTCAGCTCAAGGACAACAAGATCTTCTGGACTGTTCCGCAGGAAGCGGGCGTGGCCACCCATTTGCTGGGTGCAAAGCCGGCGCATGCGGTGATCGTGAATGGCGAAGAGATCGCGCACTCGGGCCGCAAGATTTCAGCGTCGATCCTGAAGGCGCTCCGCTCGCACGGCGTCGAGAGTGTCGAGATCGAGAATGCCGAGCTTGATGGCACGCTGACGGCTTCTGACGTGGTCGACCTGGAGACTGGCGAGATCATTGTCGAGGCCAACACCGAGCTGACCGCAGATCGCCTGCACAAGATTCAGGCTTCGGGCGCGTCTTCAATCGAGGTTTTCTTCCCTGAGCGCGATGACGTGGGCAACGTCATCACCAACACGCTGCGGCGCGACTCGGTGCGTAAGCCTGAAGAGGCGCTGATCGAAATCTACCGCAAGCTGCGTCCGGGCGATCCACCGACCCTGGATACCGCGACTGCGCTCTTTGAAGGTATGTTCTTCGACCAGCGCAAGTATGACTTCTCGCGTGTGGGCCGTCTGAAGTTCAACATCAAGCTGTACGAGTCGAACGACAACGACACCAGCGCGCTGGACCGCCGCACGCTGACGCCTGAGGACTTCTATGCGACGATCCGCTACCTGCTGAAGCTGCGCAAGAACATCGGCACGGTGGACGATATCGATCACCTTGGCAACCGCCGCGTCCGCGCCGTGGGCGAACTGATGGAGAATCAGTTCCGCATCGGTCTGGTGCGCATGGAGCGCGCGATCAAGGAAAAGATGAGCGTGTATCAGGAGCTCTCGACGGCGATGCCGCACGACCTGATCAATGCCAAGCCGGTCATGGCGGCGATCCGCGAGTTCTTCGGTTCTTCGCAGTTGTCGCAGTTCATGGACCAGACAAACCCGCTATCGGAAATCACGCACAAGCGGCGTCTGTCGGCTCTTGGGCCGGGCGGTTTGTCGCGTGAGCGCGCGGGCTTTGAAGTCCGCGACGTGCACCCGACGCACTATGGACGTATCTGCCCGATCGAAACGCCGGAAGGTCCGAACATCGGTCTGATCAGCTCGCTGAGCTGCTTTGCGCGCATCAACGAGTACGGCTTTATCGAGTCGCCTTACCGCAAGGTGAAAGATGGCCGCATTCTCGACTTCGTTGAAGTGGTGAATGCCGGCGAGAGCGGAATGCGCGTGGGCGATACCATCGAGAAGCTTGCGGCTATCGAGAAGAACAAAGAACTCGGTGCGGCTGGCAAGCGCAAGATCGATTGGATGCCGTTCAGCTTCTATCTTTCCGCATGGGAAGAAGACCGGCACACGATTGCGCAGGCAAACATCGAGTTCGATGCGAACGGCAACATCACGGAAGAGCTGGTCAATGCTCGCCGCCAGGGCAACTTTGTTCTGGTCAATCGCGCCGAGGTCGACTTCATCGACGTGAGCCCGAAGCAACTTGTTTCGGTGGCTGCATCGCTGGTGCCGTTCCTCGAGCATGACGACGCAAACCGCGCTCTGATGGGTGCGAACATGCAACGCCAGTCGGTTCCGCTGCTGGTGGCTGAAGCGCCGCTGGTGGGTACCGGTATGGAAGGCGTCACGGCTCGCGACTCGGGCGCTGTGATCATCGCCAAGCGTAATGGAATTGTGGACTCGGTCGACTCTGAGCGCATCATCATCCGTGTCGAGGGCGAGCATCATCCGACGCAGCTCTCGCGCGAGGTGGGTTCGGACATCTACCAGCTCATCAAGTTCAAGCGCTCGAACCAGAACACCTGCATCAACCAGAAGCCGGTGGTTCGCGAAGGCGACCGCGTGCTGAAGGGGCAGGTGATCGCGGATGGTCCTTGCACGGAGCAGGGCGAGCTTGCGCTCGGCCGCAACGTGCTGGTGGCCTTCATGCCGTGGCGCGGATACAACTTCGAAGACGCCATCCTTATCAGCGAGAAGCTGGTGAAGGAGGATTACTACACCTCGGTGCACATCGAGGAGTTTGAAATCGAAGCCCGCGACACGAAGCTCGGACCGGAGGAAATCACGCGTGATATTCCGAACGTCTCCGAGTCGGCGCTGCGCGATCTGGATGAGAGCGGCATCATTCGCATCGGCGCTCAGATCAAGCATGGCGACATCCTGGTCGGAAAGGTTACGCCGAAGGGCGAGACGCAGCTCACTCCGGAAGAGAAGTTGCTGCGCGCAATCTTCGGCGAAAAGGCCGGCGATGTGCGCGATGCTTCGTTGACCTGCCCTCCGGGCATTGAAGGTACGGTCGTTGACGTCCGCATCTTCAGCCGCAAGGGCCAGGAGAAGGACGAGCGCGCCAAGCAGATTGAAGCGGAGAACACGGCCAAGCTTGAAAAGAACCTGGGCGATGAAATCCGCATTCTGACGGACGAGCGTCTCAAGCGCCTCGACGGCATTCTGGGCAACAAGGAAGTGCTTGCCGATCTGCACGACGAGCGCACCAACAAACGCCTGCTGACCAAGGGCATGATCCTCGATCGCGAGACCATCGAGCGCATCTCGACGAAGAACCTGAAGCGCATTCGCTTTGCGGACAAGGACCCGCGCGTGAATGAGCAGATCGACGAGATCGAAGAGATGACCTCGCGTCAGATCGAAGTGCTGCGTAAGATCACCAACGAGCGCATTGCCAAGCTCCAGAAGGGTGATGAGCTTTCGCCGGGCGTGATCAAGATGGTCAAGGTCTACATCGCCATGAAGCGCAAGCTTTCGGTGGGTGACAAGATGGCTGGCCGTCACGGCAACAAGGGCGTGATCGCGCGCATCCTTCCTGAGGAAGACATGCCGTATCTGCCCGATGGCACACCGGTTGAGATCGTGCTGAATCCGCTCGGCGTTCCTTCGCGTATGAACGTCGGACAGATTCTTGAGACGCATCTCGGCTGGGCTGCTGCCGGACTCGGCGCGAAGATTGCCGAAGTCGTCAAGCAGAACAGTGATGTGAACTATCTGCGCGAGCAGATCAAGGAAGGCTTCAAGGGAACGGCGACACTGAATCATTTGCTCGAGCTCGACGACGAGATGCTGATCCGCGTGAGCAAGGGTATGAAGCGCGGTATCTGGTTTGGCACTGCGGTCTTCGACGGTGCGCAGGAAGGCGAAATCAAGGCGCTGCTCGCAGCTGCCGGTTTGCCCAGCTCGGGCAAGACGGCGCTTTATGACGGCATGACAGGCGAACAGTTTGAACAGCCTGTCACCGTTGGCTACATCTACATGCTGAAGCTCTCGCACCTGGTGGACGACAAGATTCACGCTCGCTCCATCGGACCGTACTCGCTCATCACCCAGCAGCCGCTGGGTGGCAAGGCGCAGTTCGGTGGCCAGCGCTTCGGTGAAATGGAAGTGTGGGCGCTGGAAGCATACGGTGCGGCCTACATTCTGCAGGAGCTGCTCACCGCCAAGTCCGATGACGTTTATGGCCGTACGAAGATCTACGAGGCCATCGTCAAGGGCGAAGCGGCGATCGAGCCGGGTGTGCCGGAGAGCTTCAACGTGCTGATCCGCGAGCTTCAGGCGCTTTGCCTGGATGTCGAGCTGATCAAGCGCGCGGACTTGAAGAAGCTGCCGCAGCCGGAGCTGATCGATGTGGCCGTAGCCGATTAACTGTGGTTTTCCCACCCTTGCCGCAAAGAACGCGGCAAGGGTGGGGCACCCGCAGCAAGACATTGAGGGAACTGCCGGAGTGGCTTAGAAACCGCTTCCCAGGGTCAGGCAGAAATCCCCGCAGTAGATGCCCTGGAAACAGCGACGATCACGTATAGGAGGGTCGCCTTGTTCCGTTCCAATCCATTCGAACTTACCAGCCCGATTAAGGACTTCGACGCAATCCGCATCATGCTTGCCTCTCCGGAAAAGATCCGGAGCTGGTCGCATGGCGAAGTGACCAAGCCGGAGACCATTAATTACCGTACATTCAAGCCGGAGCGCGACGGTCTGTTCTGCGCCCGCATCTTTGGCCCCGTCACTGACTGGGAGTGTCTCTGCGGCAAGTACAAGCGCATGAAGCACCGCGGCGTGATCTGCGACAAGTGCGGCGTGGAAGTGACTGTGTCCAAGGTGCGCCGTGAGCGCATGGGCCACATTGAACTGGCTTCGCCCTGCTCGCACGTGTGGTTCTTCAAGGGCCTGCCTTCGCGTATCGGCCATCTGCTCGACATCTCACTGCGCGATCTCGAAAGCATTCTGTACTTCGAGTCGTACGTGGTTGTCGATGCGGGCGACGCGCCGGTGAAGGAGCGCGAGGTCATCAAGGACGAGAATCGCTTCCGCGAGCTCGATCAGCAGTATCGCCCTACCGGCTTCAAGGCCATGATGGGCGCTGAGGCTATCAAGGAGCTGTTGAAGCGCGTCGAGCCGGAAGAGCTCGCCACTGAGATTCGTGAGAAGATGCGCAGTGAGACTTCGGTGCAGAAGAAGCTGAAGTACTCGAAGCGTCTCAAGGTCATCGAAGCCTTCCGCAAGAGTGGCAACAAGCCGCAGTGGATGATTCTCGATGTGCTGCCGGTTATTCCTCCGGAGCTGCGTCCGCTGGTGCCGCTGGACGGCGGCCGCTTTGCGACCTCTGATCTGAACGATCTCTATCGTCGCGTCATCAACCGTAACAACCGGTTGAAGAAGCTGATGGATCTGCACGCTCCTGAAGTGATTGTGCGCAACGAAAAGCGCATGCTGCAGGAAGCTGTCGACGCGCTGTTTGACAATGGGCGCCGCGGACGCGTGTTGCGTGGCGCCAACAACCGCCCGCTGAAGTCGCTCTCGGATACGCTGAAGGGCAAGCAGGGCCGCTTCCGTCAGAACCTGCTCGGCAAGCGCGTGGACTACTCCGGCCGTTCGGTGATCGTGGTTGGTCCTGAGATGAAGCTGCACCAGTGCGGTCTGCCGAAGAAGATGGCGCTTGAGCTGTTCAAGCCCTTCATCTATCACCGCCTGGAGCAGACGGGCCACTGCACCACCATCAAGCAAGCCAAGGAAATGGTGGAGATGCAGGAGCCAGTGGTTTGGGACATCCTCGAAGAAGTCATCAAGGATCACCCCATTCTGCTGAATCGCGCCCCAACGCTGCATCGCCTCGGTATTCAGGCTTTTGAGCCGGTGCTGGTGGAAGGCAAGGCGATCAAGATTCATCCGCTGGTCTGCACTGCGTTCAACGCAGACTTCGACGGTGACCAGATGGCCGTGCACATTCCGCTTTCGCCTGAGGCGCAGATTGAAGCCTCGGTGCTGATGCTGGCTGCGCACAACATTCTGTCGCCTGCTTCGGGATCGCCCATCACCGTGCCCACACAGGACATGGTGCTTGGCCTCTACTACGTGACCAAGTCCAAGGCGGGAGCCAAGGGCGAGGGACGCACCTTTGCGAACGCTGAAGAAGTTCTGATGGCGTTGCATGCCGGTGAAGTAGAGACGCTGTCGCCAATTCGCCTGCGTTACACGGGCCGTGTGCTCGACATGACGACGGCTTATGACGACCAGGATCTGATGCACACTGATGCGGTTGAGTTCAACAAAGAGTATTTGTCGACCACGGTCGGTCGTACTCTTCTGAATGACGCTCTGCCTGAGGGTATGCCGTTTGTGAACGGCCTGCTCAAGAAGAAGGGCATCGGTCAACTCGTAAGCTATTGCAACCAGAACCTCGGCCTTGAGGTTACGGTGAAGATGCTCGATCGCATCAAGGAACTGGGCTTCCAGTTCGCTACGCGCTCGGGTCTCTCGGTGGGTCTGGATGACATGGTCATTCCCGATTCCAAGTACACCACCGTTGCTGACGCCGACAAGCGTGTGATTGAAGTGCAGCAGCAGTATCTGGACGGCGCGATCACCAACGGCGAGCGTTCGAACAAGGTTATTCAGATCTGGTCGGCTGTGACGGAGCAGGTTGCCGATGAGATGTTCGGCAACATGAAGAAGGCGGATAAAGACGGAACCATGAATCCGATATACATCATGGCTGACTCCGGCGCCCGTGGTTCGAAACAGCAGATCCGTCAGCTCTCGGGTATGCGTGGTTTGATGGCCAAGCCCTCGGGCGAAGTTATCGAGACGCCGATTACCGCTAACTTCCGCGAAGGCCTCACGGTGCTCGAGTACTTCATCTCGACGCACGGCGCGCGTAAGGGTCTGGCCGATACCGCACTCAAGACCGCGGACTCGGGCTACCTCACTCGCCGTCTGGTCGACGTGGCGCAGGATGTCATCGTTACCGAGATGGATTGCGGCACAGTCGAGGGCATCTATGTGAGCCCGATCGTCGAATCTGGCGAAATCATCGAGCCTCTGCGTGACCGCATCATTGGCCGCGTATCGCTTGAGCGCATCAAGGACTTCGACGGCAACGTTGTGGTGGAAGTAAACCAGCCGATCGACGAGGAGATCGCTTCGGCCATTCAGGGTGCTGGCGTTGAGCGGGTTAAGATCCGTTCGGTGCTCACCTGCGAGTCGCGTCGCGGTGTTTGCGCTCTTTGCTATGGCCGCAACCTCGGTTCGGGACGCATGGTGGAACTCGGTGAAACCTGCGGCGTTATCGCGGCGCAGTCTATCGGCGAGCCCGGCACGCAGCTTACGATGCGTACCTTCCACGTTGGCGGAACGGCTTCACGTGTTTCCGACAAGAGCCGTCTCGATGCCAAGAACAATGGCACCGTGCACTTCATCAACCTCAACACGGTTAAGTCTGAGAAGGATGGCATGCTGGTCGCCATGAACCGCTCGGGTTCGATCGCGATTGTGGATGATCGCGGACGTGAAAAGGAGCGGTACCAGGTTGTTTACGGTGCGCGTCTGCACGTGGTCGACGGCAAGAAGGTTTCTCTTGGCGATCAGTTGGCTGAATGGGATCCCTACACCTACGCGGTGCTCACCGAAATCGGCGGCACGGTGCAGTTCAAGGATCTGCAGGAAGGCATTACTCTCAACGAAGAAGTCGACGAAGTCACCGGTCTTTCGCGTCTGGTGGTTGCCGACGCTCCCGATGAGAAGCGTCAGCCTGCGATTCTGATCAACGGCGCCAAGGGCAAGAAGCGGTATCTCATGCCCAGCCGCGCTCACCTCATGGTACTCGATGGCGACACTGTCGGACCGGGCGACATCCTGGCCAAGATTCCGCGTGAGTCCACTCGTACCAAGGACATCACCGGCGGTCTGCCGCGCGTCGTTGAGTTGTTCGAAGCGCGTAAGCCGCGCGAAACCGCGATCATCTCGGAGATCGATGGCGTGGTTCGCTTTGGTGAAGTCACCAAGGGTCAGCGCCGCATCTACGTCACGGCTGACAATGGCGAAGAGCGTGAGTACTCGGTGCCGCGTGGTACGCACGTCAACGTTCAGGAAGGTGAGCGGCTCTCGGCCGGCGATCCTCTCATGGACGGACCGCTCAACCCGCACGACATTCTTGCTGTGCTCGGTGAGAAGCAGTTGCAGGCTTACCTGGTGAACGAAATCCAGGAAGTCTATCGTCTGCAGGGTGTGGCTATCTCGGATAAGCACATTGAGGTGATCGTGCGTCAGATGCTGCGTTGGGTCCGCATTGAAGACGTGGGCGATACGAACTTCCTGCTCGAGCAGCAGGTGGATCGCTTCCGCTTCAATGAAGAGAACGAGCGTGTGCTTACCCAAGGTGCTCGTCCGGCAATTGGCCGTCCGCTACTGCTGGGCATCACCAAGGCGTCACTCTCGACCGACAGCTTCATCTCGGCCGCGAGCTTCCAAGAGACCACCCGCGTGCTCACCGAAGCCTCGATCAACGGAGCCATCGACAGCCTGCGCGGTCTCAAGGAGAATGTCATCGTCGGCCGCCTGATTCCTGCCGGAACCGGACTCGAATACTACCGCAACGTCCAGCTCTCACCGGAGCTGGAGGAAGCGGCAGAGCGAGTCAAGCAGGAAGTTTCTGCAGAGATCGAAGCTCAGGAACGCGAGCTCGAGATCATGCGCCAGGAAGGCGAAGCGGAAGAGATGGCTGCTGAGTAATTTACTGACTCAATCGTGGGCTTTGCCCGCAAAACTTAAAAAGCCCGATCGAAAGATTGGGCTTTTTCTTTGCACCGAATAGCCCATAATCGGTATTTGCGAAAGGTGCGCGAAACATGCTGGTCAAATTGTTATGGGTGGAGAGGAACTTCCGCGGAGAGGAGCTTGCAAGCCGTGAAGAAACGCTCAGAGGAGAATCTCTGAAAACACCGACTCGCAATCACATCGTAAAGTTAATCCGCAGGTATCACCCTGAACTCGCGTCCGTCGATCGTGTCCACTTGATTGATTCGGATCAACCTGGCTATCGGTGGTATATCCGCTCGATACAAATGGACAAGAATCGCTGGGTAACGATATACGCCGAGCCGACGGAAGAAATGTTTGTCTCTGATTCAGTCCATAAATAGCAACGTCTTTTGATTTGCACATGACGAATCCAATTGGGAAGAGCAGAAAATCCTTCACAATCGTTTCTCATAGCAAAGAAACCGCAATCCTGCGCGAAAGCCAAGTTCTGTTTCCCCCGACAATGTGTATCCGAGCTTTGGAAAAAGCTGCTGCGTGGCGGGATTTTTCGTGTTGGTATCTACGCGGAGGATGGAGATGCCGTGTGACAGGGCAATCTCCTCGGCGTGGCGCATGAGCGCTTCGGCGATGCCACGCCCGCGAAATTCCGGGTCGACGGCGAGACGGTGCACAACGATCGCGGGCTCTGCAATGTCCCAGCCGACGTTGGCGTATTCCGGCTCTTGATCCTGAGTAATGGCGGCGACACCGGCTACGGCGCCATCGATCACGGCGATCCAAAGCTGATCCTTCTCTACGTCGCGCAGGAAGACTTCTGGGTTGGGATAGGTGTCATCCCACTGCAGATTGCCTACAGCTCGCATCAGGGGCACTACACGGCGCACGAGCGTCATGATTTGTGCGATGTTCTGAGCCGTCGCCTTTTGTATTTGCATGGTTTTATCGTAATGGTCTCTATGCAGTCTGCACGTATGACCGATGGCACGACAACGCCTGCAAACTTAGTGGCTTTGCGGCAGAAACAGGACGTTCGGCTTCATGCCGGGCGTATCCGGACTTGTGTAGAAAAGCATTTGATCCCACGGCGGCATCGTTTGTTGCTCCTGGGGATAAGCAACAGTTGCGGCATGATTGATGTCGGTGAGATAAGGCTCTTCGACCGGCATCATCAAATCGGGCGACGCATCGGCCAGAACCGCGGAGAACTCCTTTTGCTGAAATGACTGGATCAGCTCAGTTCGGAGATTCTGCGCGGCGGGGCCGCGGTCCGCGCGAAGCACATCCCAGATGGCCATGCTGTTGGCGTAGGTTACTTTGCCTGCTGAGCCTGCATCCACGACATTGTGAACAACAAAGACATTGCCTTGGATGGCTGCGATCTTCTGATTCATTTGTTGCGCCAGAAGCTGTTGTTGATGTGTAGGCACGTACTGTGAAGGCGATTCGACCAGTTGCAGGAATTGCAGAAGACACGCAGTCATCAACACAAGACGCAGCTTCGCCCCGACGGAGCTTTCCATCTCGTTGGTGGCTTCGAGCAGAGAATGCAGGCTTAGCGCTGCCAGGATGCAGATCCATGCCCAGAGGGGTAGCGTGACATTGTTGGTGCCACCGAGGTGAAGCCGGGCTGTGATGCAGGAAATTCCTAGTCCTGCGGTGGTGAAGAGTAGAAATAGTAGCTGGCGAGGGTTTCTGACGAAGGAGGCTGGCTTGAATGCGCATGCTGCAACGATCAGTACCAGCGAAATGCTCAAGGGAAAGACGAGATCGCGGAGCAGGAACGATCCCAGTTTATGCACCATCCAGGCTTGATGCGATGGCAGACGGAATGCGTAATAGCTAAACCATCCCTGTGTCTGATGATTGAGAAACCACACCGAAGCTCCTGCAAGAGCAGCGAATGTCAGCAGCCCCTGGAGCAGCTTGCGCGGGCGATCCAGCTCATGTGCAAGAACGCAGACAGCAACTACGAGTGCGGTTTGCTTTGTGTCGAAGGCAAGAGCAAACGCGATCGCTGCCAAGATTGGCCGGCCATCCCGCGCCAGCAGGATGGCGGCAAGAATAAAGAAGAGATACAGCATATCGACCCGGCCAAGGTCGAACCAGTAGTGTGCAACGGCGTCGAGTGCGGCGAATAAACCGCAGGCAAAGGTTGCAGGCAAGAGCTTGCCTGTCCATTGACGAACGAGCAGAAAAATCAGGATGAGGCATCCCGTGGAGGCGGCCAGGCTTACCAGGCGAAGTGTGCTGAGATGGATGCCGGTAAAGTGCCCCAGAGCCGCAGACGCATAGTAGTAGAGTGGCGTATACATGTATGGCACGAAGTGCTTGCTTGGGGCCGTATAGAGCGATTGATGCGCGGCAACGCGCCGCACCATATCGATCATTCCGCCTTCCGCCCATTCCAGTTCGTTGGGATAGCGCAGCCTCCGATATGCGATCCAATAGATCAGTCCGACAAACCCACCGGCTGAGATGACCATGAGCCAGGTAGCGATTTTCTCCATCCATTGGGAGCCTGGCAGCCACGTGGCCATGGTTGCCAGCCAGTCGCTGGCGAATCGTCGATCGGACGAAGAACGGGATATTTCGAGGCGCGGCATAGGAGAAAGATCGCTCCTTTAGTACAACGTCACTGAATAGGTTTAAGGGCTAAGTAATGCCTTTGGAGGGAGTGGTTTCATTATCCCACGATGCGACCGCGGCAGCATGGCGCGAACGGGGCAAGGACTTCAGTCTGAAGTACCCAGATCAATGCCCTGCATAGATTACCTGCTATGCTGCCGGTATGTTTGACCCGGCGGCTGGTAGCGACACAGCTCTGCTCTTTACTGAGCAGGTGCTGGTGCTGGCGACGATCATTGGGTCGGTGGCGGCGCTGCCGGGCTTTATCGAATTCATCTCCGAACGCCACAAGCGTCGTGAGCGCATCGATCTTTCTCTTGAAGACGAACCTGTCGAACTACTTCATCCGAGGCTTGCAGGGATGGATGAATTACTGCGTTCGGTCGAGGATCTTGTTGATCGAGCACGATTTCCGGAAGCGTACGTGGATCTGAAGATCGGCAACGAGATTTTGATCATCGGGCCGAGCCAGAGTGGAAAGAAGTCATTGGCCCAAACGCTTGCCAAGGCGAGCGGCATGGAGCGGCTGGTGACGGTCTATAACCCCCGTGACTCTGACGCATTGGCCAAGGCGAAAAGCCTGGTCGACGGGTATAAGCGACACAAGGTGATGTTGATGCTTCCACGCATCGATCTTGTCTTCACGCAAAGCGATCCTGAGGTGTTGACCGAGCTTGATGCACTGATTGAGAGCACGTCGGAGAAGCAGAATGTGCTGGTCGTGGCGACCGCGGTAAGCTTTGAGCCGGACAGCGATCTCGACAATCTCTTCGGCATCAAGCTCGCTTTGCCAGGGGCGCAGGTAATTGGCCAAAACCGGCGCGAAATTCCAGAGGAGCAGCAGCCGGAGATCCGCGAAATGATGGCTTCGGTGGTGCGCTACTATCTCGCGGCGGCGCAGAAGCGTGGATTCTGCCTGGAAGGCATGAATGAGAGCGAGTTCTGTGCTCTGGTGTTGGCTGAGGCGATGAATCCGGCCGAGGTTGAGGATATTGTCGTGCTCTGTGAGACGGCTGCGCTCTTTCGCCGCCGCACTTCACAGACCGATCAGCTTGTTATTACACGTGAAATTCTTGCTTCTGCGATTGGCCGGGTTGTGATTGGCTGATTTCATAGTGCGGCATTGATGCTGCCACAAATAGTAGAAATTTCAAAGAGATCCAGAATCACCGGGATCTAAAGGTCATCCAACAATCGTGAATTTCAATTTCTAAGGAGTAGTTCTCATGGCGCTTTCTGCTGTTGAAGTAAACCAACGCAAACAGGCCCCTGTTGTTGAAGGTGTGATTCCAGTGTTTTTCAAACGTTGGAGCCCTCGATCTTTCATCGACAAGCCGGTGGATAAAGCTCTTGTCGAGAAAGCGTTTGAGGCTGCTCGCTGGGCAGCGTCCTCCTATAATGAGCAGCCTTGGCGTTATGTAGTTGGTTTTAAAGGGGATGAGGCGTATGGAAAAATTCTCTCGGTGCTGAACCCATTCAATCAGGCCTGGGCGAAGACTGCGCCTGTGCTGATTCTCGGTTTTGCTTCGACGAAGTTTGCACATAACGGAAGCGAGAATCGCTTTGCTCTGCATGATCTGGGAGCGGCTTCGGCCTATCTGACGCTGCAATCGGCAGAGTTGGGTCTTTACACGCATTCGATGGCCGGTCTGGATTACGACGCGGCGGTGAAGGTTTTCGACGTGCCCGCGGATTTCATCGCCGGGGCTGCGATTGCGCTTGGATATCAGGGCGAGCCGGCAGCGTTGCCCAATGAACAGATGCAGGCTCAGGAAGAGTCGGAGCGGCGGCGGCGGCCACTGTCGGAGACTGTCTTCAGTGCGTGGGGAGTTCCAGCTCAGTTCTGACACTCATAAGGATAAAGCGGATGGGGATCGCGGTCCGTTAGATTGGAAGATGGAGACCGCGAGTGCCCCCAACTGCGCGCAGTTCTAGAAAATCTGGCAGCCGTTCCGGCAGGTCTATACGCAGGAGTCCGGCGCGGCTGCGTGTGCGATTCAAGATCGGCAGCCCTTATCCGTTCATCGCGGCCGTATCTGGCGCGGTGATGCTGTTTGTGCTGGTATATGCGACAATCGCGCGTCATATTGCTCGGGCGGGCAACACAGACCGCCAGGCCTTTGACGCGATCATTGTGCTGGGCACTCCGGCGGACGGTGATGGCAATCCTACTCCACAGATGCTGGATCGGGTGGGCGAGGCCGTGCGTGAGTATGACCGAGGCATTGCGCCGCGGATTATTCTTTCAGGAAGCGCTGCGCATAATCGCTTTGTAGAAGCGGATGTAATGGCGCGGATCGCCGAATCGCAGGGCGTGCCGCCTTCCATGATCTTTGAGGATACACAGGCGAAGGATACGATCCAGAACGCCTGCAACTCGGCGCAGATCATGAAGAACCATGGATGGAACTCGGCGGAAGTGGTGACCAGCCCGTTTCATCTGCAGCGCGCATCGATGATCTTTTCGAAGATGCCTATCCAATGGCGTTCGCATGCCGCGCCTAACAATCTGACCCCCGGCTATTACAGCCGGACAGCCGGACTGATCGAAATTGTGAAGACAGCGCGCTACCTTGTGTGGGCGCGCTGGGTGGAACGATGCGCCGTATAGAGAACTCAACCAGTACGCCTGCGGGGTTTCTGCCTGCCACCCGAGGAATGAATATGGATGGAACTACCCGAAAGTGATCCAGAGAGTCTAAATTCCAGCCCCGCGAGCCGCAGAAAATTGAGAAACGAAGGCTTCCCGGAAGTTTGTTTCCTGTGCGCTCAGCCATTTACCATCGTGGAGTGATGTCCCTTTTGAAGCCAGTTTTGACACGACTTACTCTTGCTGCGCTTGCTGGCGCGGTTCTCTGCTGGACGGCGGTTTCCGGTAATGCTCAGGCCTCTTCGCAAACGCCTGCGGCGCAAGACTCTGCAGTCCAAAACCAACAGCAGCTGCCCAACGGCACGTATGTCTCGATCGACCCGCTGTCGGGCGTGCGCTATGACAATCGCTGGGATGTTTCCGTCGGCCTGGCTTTTGGGCATATTCATGCCGGACCGAATATTCGCGAAGGCGCCGATCTTGGCGGACTAGATGTTTCCGGTTCCTACTGGCTGACCAAGCACTGGGGCCTGGAAGCCAGTGGCCGCGGCTATCTTGGTTCCAGCGGTACCACACCGTCAGCAGCTGGGCCGCCTTACAACGAGAGCGGTGTGTTTGTCGCTCAATACATGTTTCTGGGCGGCGTGGAGTACCTGGGACCGCACAACAAGCACATTGCTGTGATTCCGCACGCGTTGATTGGCGGTGCATACGGCGACTTTAACAAGGAACTCGGCCACGCCGGTTCGACGACCGGTCCCACGGGTATTGCCGGCTTCTATGACAATCAGGTCGCGCTTGGCGGAGCCTTTGGTGGACACATCGACCTCAACCGCTCGGCACACTGGGTCTTTCGCATCACGCCCGATGCGTTATTGACGGGGTATGACGGAACCAGCCAGTATCCGCATACGCAGTGGCAGTTCGGCATTTCCGCCGGTGTGCAGTACAAGTTCAAGGGCAAGCGCTAAAGCAGTTCTCCTTCAGACATACGCCGAGCGATCGCTGCTGTCGTGGTTTTTCTCAAGAAAGGCCGCATATCGCTGAATGAAAAGGTGCATGGCAGAAGGAGAACTACCCTGAGACAGTACGGTAGCTAATCGCTTCTCAATTCATTGCTATGCGATCTTGTGAGCGGATGATGAGCCGTGCGAGGTGCGAGTGTCAGATACGACTATCCTGCAGATCGCTTCAGGTTTCAAACCGAGCACCGATGGCGTGGGTGACTTCGCACGGTTGCTCGGAGAAGCGCTGGCAAAGAATCACGGTATCCGGACCCATTTTCTCGTCTATCGCAAGCCGCAGCAGTTGATCGATCCTGCGGAGATTGCTCCGAATACTATTTCTTATGCAGACGGCGCGAGCCCGCAACAGTTTCGTTCCGAACTGCAAGCCGTGCTTGAGCGGGACAAGTTCAGCTCCGCGTTGTTGCATTATGGTTCGTACGCTTATTCCTCCGACGGCAAGCCCTACGCATTTTGTGAGGTGATGGAGGAATTGGCCCGCCGCCTTGCGCTTCATGTTTTTTTTCATGAGGTGTATGCGGAAGGGCCTCCGTGGAAACGTGCCTTTTGGACGCGCGGGGAGCAGATGCGATCCGTTGGGCTGTTGCAGAAGATTCGCAAAGCCGGGTTTACGTCCAATCAAAGATTTGTAACGCAGATCGAGCAGTTTTCCAGCAACGGAAGCGAGATTCTTCGTATTCCCATCTTTTCCAACGTGGGTGAGCCGTCGGAAATATCTGCTCTGTCAGCGCGAAAACGGCAGATGGTGATCTTCGGGCAGCTTCCTACCAGAAGCCGTCTCTATCAGAAAAAAGAAGTTCTTGAAATGGTGTGCCGCTCGATCGGAGCCGACAAGATCGTGGACGCGGGAAGTGGAAGCGGTCCTGAAATTCCAGATTTTGTTGCTGGAACGCCGGTGGAGCGAATGGGCTGGATGAGTGAGGCTCAGTTGAGCCAGCTCTTGGCGGAGAGCCTCGCCGGGGTCATCGGCTATTGGCCAGATGTCTGGGCAAAGTCTGGAGTCATCGCCTCGTATGCGGCGCACGGAGTTTTGCCTGTCATGGTCGCGCTTGAGCCGAGGCCTGTGCCGAAAGATGAGCCCAGATCGTATGTCGATGTGCCAGAGCTGGAGTCTTTACGGTCACCGGACGGCAGGATTCCCGAGGAAGTGCTGCAGCAGCTCGTGGATCGCACGCACGGATTTTATGTGGCGCATCAATCGATCGAGCGCTGCGCGGAGACAGTAGCCTCCGCTATTCGCGCCTGATATTCGTGCTCGATCAGACCAGTTCGTGCCCAGCAAACCAGTAGCCAATTTCGAATGCGGCGGTTTCCGGCGCATCGGAGCCGTGAATGGCGTTTTCTTCGATAGAGCCGGCGAACTTCTTACGGATAGTGCCTTCCTCGGCGTTAGCCGGGTTGGTGGCTCCCATGAGATTGCGCAGGTCGGCGATGGCGTTCTCTTTTTCAAGAACCATCAGCACAATCGGTCCCGAGGACATGAAGGTGGTCAGTGAATCGAAGAAGGGACGTGCGCTATGCACGGCATAGAAGCCCTCAGCTTCTTTCTTTGAGATCGACTGCTTCTTGATGGAGACGATCTGGAATCCGGCTTTTTCAATTTCTGCCAGGATAGCACCGGTAAAACCCTTGCGGACCGCGTCCGGCTTGATGATGCTGAAAGTGCGTTGCGACACGAAACTTACTCCTTACGGATTGATTCTTATTGTCCTATTGTAATCGGTGCACGGATGCGGCCTGCGACTGGCAAATGAAAAGGCCCGCAATAAGCGGGCCTTTCACGTTATGTGACCAGAGTTATTCAGGCTTTGCCGATAACTTCAGCCAGCTTTGCGCCGAGGTCTGCGGGCGAAACAACTACGTGGATTCCGGCCTCGGTCATTGCCTTCATCTTCTCTTTGGCAGTGCCCTGGCCTCCGGAGATGATTGCCCCTGCGTGGCCCATGCGACGGCCTGGAGGCGCGGTTTGACCGGCGATGAAGCCGACAACTGGCTTCTTCACATTCTCCTTTACCCATGCTGCCGCGGCTTCTTCTGCGGCCCCGCCGATCTCGCCGATCATGATGATGGCTTCGGTGTCAGGGTCGTCGTTCAGCAGCTTAAGCGCATCGATGTGCGTGGTACCGATGATGGGATCGCCACCGATGCCGATGGCGGTGGACTGGCCGATACCGCGCTGCGTGAGCTGGTGCACCGCTTCGTAGGTCAGTGTGCCGGACTTGGAAACAATGCCGATGGAGCCTTCTTTGTGAATGCGAGCGGGCATGATGCCGATTTTTGCCTTGCCGGGAGAGATTACTCCTGGGCAGTTGGGACCAATGAGCCGGGATGAGGAGTTCTTGATCTTGGCCCAGACCTTTACCATGTCCAGCGTCGGGATGCCTTCGGTAATGGCGACGATCAACGGAATACCCGCATCTTCAGCTTCGAGGATGGCATCGGCTGCAAACGGCGGAGGGACGAAGATCACGGTCGCGTTGGCGCCGGTCTTTTCAATGGCTTCAGAAACAGTGTTGAAGACCGGCCAGCCTTCGTGCGTGGTTCCACCTTTGCTGGGGGTTACACCGCCGACAACGTTGGTGCCGTATTCGGCGGCGCCCTTTGCGTGGAAGGTACCTTCCTTACCGGTGATTCCCTGAACGATAAGACGCGTGTTTTTATCAACCAGAACAGCCATTTATGCCACCGCCTTTGCTGCCGCTACGACGAGATCGGCGGCTTCTTTCATGGTTGAACCAACCTGGAAGTTGAGACCAGATTCCTTGAGGATCTTGCGGCCTTCTTCAACGTTGGTTCCTTCGAGGCGAAGCACGATGGGCACCGTAACGTTGAGATTGCGCGCTGCGTTGACCACGCCCGTCGCAAGGCGATCGACGCGCAGAATACCGCCGAAGATATTGATGAAGATGGCCTTCACATTTTTGTCCGAGAGCAGGATCTCGAATGCATGCTCGATCTGCTCCTGCGTAGCGCCGCCGCCTACATCGAGGAAGTTGGCGGGGCTGCCGCCGGCGTATTGAATGATGTCCATTGTGGCCATGGCGAGGCCAGCGCCATTGACCATGCAGGCGATGGAGCCATCGAGCTTGATGTAGTTGAGCGCATACTTGCTGGCTTCCACTTCGAGCGGATCTTCTTCGGCGACATCGCGCAGAGCCCTGACGTCCGGATGACGGAAGAGTGCGTTGTCGTCGAAGGTCATCTTGGCGTCGAGAGCAAAGAGCTTGTCATCTTTCGTCGTGATGAAAGGATTGATTTCAAGGAGAGAAGCATCGCTCTCGACGAATGCCTTGTAGAGGCTTTGGAAGAAGCCAACGGCTGTATTGATCTGTGTTGGCTTCAGGCAGAGTGCGAAAGCGATCTTCCGCCCCTGGTAGCCGGCCAGACCGATGACCGGGTCGATTTCTTCTTTGTAAATCGCGGTTGGATCTTTCGCGGCGACCTCTTCGATCTCCATGCCGCCAGCCTGCGAAGCCATGAAGACCAGCTTGCCTGTGGCGCGGTCGAGCACAATTCCCAGATACAGCTCGCGGTCGATGGCGGCTGTCTCTTCAATCAGCAGCCGTTGGACCTTCTGGCCCTGCGGTCCGGTCTGGTGGGTGACAAGCTGCATGCCGAGGATGGCCTTGGCCGCATCCTCAGCGGCTGCGAGATCGCGCGCAACCTTGACGCCGCCGCCTTTGCCGCGGCCACCGGCGTGAATCTGCGCCTTGACTACGACGCCCGAGGCGCCACCGGCGAGCAGCAGTCGTGCCGCTTCAGATGCTTCAGGCAGGGTGTTTGCTACCTCGCCCTTCGGCACCGGCACGCCGTACTTAGCCAGGATCGTTTTAGCCTGGTACTCATGAATTTTCATAGTCGATTGAGATCCCTAACGCAAGAAATGTGCCCGCGCGACAGCTCTGGAACCGCGAAAAATGATGGCGTGCGGGGCTTTTCAGCAGCAAAAAAATAGTATCGGACGCGGCAAAGGGGCGGCAAACGCTCTGCGGCATAGTGTGGAACAGAAGCAGGTGGGCGTGCGGAGTGTGAGCAGGAAGCCGGGCCGTTAGGATGGAGTTATGGCAAGTTTGAGATCGTTGTTGAAGCCGCTGGCGGAGGATGGAACGCAGCTTACGCGGGAAGAGGCGCGGGGGGCGCTGGCCGCGATTTTGGATGAGCAGGTGCCGGAGGTGGAGACGGCGGCGCTGCTGACGGCGCTTGCGACGCGCGGCGAGATGGCTCCGGAAGTGGCTGGATTCGTGGAGGAGATGCGTGCCCGGGCGACTCCGATTCCGCTGACGGATGCGGAACGCGAAGAGCTGGTCGACACCTGCGGAACGGGCGGCGGCGGTCCGCCGACATTCAACGTCTCAAGCGGAGCGGCCTTGGTGGCAGCGGCGGCCGGTGCGAAGGTGGCAAAGCACGGCAATCGGGCGGTGACTTCGCGTTGCGGATCGGCGGATGTGCTGGAAGCGCTGGGAGTGCCGATTTCTCTGCCTCCCGACCTGGCCGCGGAGTGCCTCCGCGAGACGAATTTTGTATTCCTGTATGCGCCGATGCTGCATCCGGCAATGAAGGTGGTTGCTCCTCTGCGGAAGGCGCTCGGGTTCCGGACGATCTTCAACCTTTGTGGCCCGTTGACGAATCCAGCAGGTGCGCGTGCGCAGGTAATTGGTGTGTTGGCGCCAAGCCGGGCATTGCTGGTGGCACGCACACTGGTGGAGCTGGGCACGACGCGACGAGCGTTTGTGGTGCACGGTCTGGATGGCATGGATGAGCTCACGCTGACCGGCGAATCGCTCGTGGTGCGGGTAGAGCCAGACCAAGATCCTCCGTTCAAAGCAGCGCGATATCTGCCGGAGATGGCAGGGTTGCCGGTTGCCGCGATGGAGGAATTGCTTGGGCCTGATCGTACCGACGCACTGCCCCATGCGGAGTTGCTTTATGACGTGATCACCGGTATCAAAGGGCCGAAGCGGGATATTGTTCTTTACAACGCTGCCGCTGCACTGGTGACTGTTGGGATTGCCAGCGGTATGAAGGAAGGCGTCGAACGCGGAGCTGAGGCGATTGATTCGGGCGAAGCTGCGGCTACATTGGCTAAGTTGCGAATGTTCGGGGAAAGATACGGAAATAAGACTTCGTAACTCTTTGCCGTTGAAGTCCTGCGTCTTGCCACCTATTCTGGCTCGGGGGATGCGGCATGACTGCGGAGAGCGGTACTGCGACGGGGACCGGACGCGCGATATTTATCAGCTATCGGCGCGATGATACTGAGGGCGAAGCTGGGCGGCTGTTCGACGATCTAGTGCGGGCTTATGGCGACACGAACGTTTTTATGGACGTGTCGGGGATCGAGCCGGGAGTGGATTTCCGCCAGGCGATCGATAAGAATGTTTCGGGCTGCGGCGTGCTGCTGGCGGTGATTGGACCCACGTGGGCTACGATTACCGGTCACGATGGAACGCGGCGGCTCGACAATCCTGAAGACTATGTGCGGCTCGAAATCTCTACTGCATTGAAGCGCGGTATTCCGGTAATTCCGGTGCTGGTGCATGACGCCAAGATGCCTGCGCTTGAACAGCTTCCGGAAGATCTCAGAGATCTGCGCTATCGCAATAGTGTGGAGTTGACGCACACGCGGTGGAACTCTGATGTGACGCTGTTGATTGACGCACTCAAGAGCTATGTTCATGTAGATCTGGCAGCGCAGACAGAGCCGGTACATGCGACGGTTCCGGTGCAGTTGCCTGCACCTCAAAGCGAGAACGCTCAACCTGCACGAGGCTCAAAGCTGCCATTGATGCTGGGGCTTGGAGGGATCTCTGTTGTGCTGGTGGTCCTGCTGGCTCTGCTCTGGACTCGTAGCCGGCAGCCTTCGCCGGGTTTGCAAGGCGAGCCGACGGCAACTCAACCCCAGCAGAAGACGCCACCGGATACCGCTGGAGGTAATTCGCAGGATGGCGGCACGGTTGCACCACCTGGAATCCCGGCAGTCGCTGAGTCCATGCTCGGCAAATGGCAGAACTCGAAAAACCCGGCGGGTGGCGATGACATTGCACAGATCACGGTAGCGAATTTCGGGGGAAGGATTCTGGTGGAGGTTTGGGGGCAATGCGCAGGACACCTGTGCGCGTGGGGGAGCAGGCAGGGAACGGTACAGGGGGCCGCTGTTGTGACCGGAAGCTGGCAGCTTCGCAATACAGAAGCTGAGCAGAGAAACCAACGGAGCGTGGCGCTATCACTGCTGACCGAAGGCAATTCGCTGCAGGTAACGATCAAAAATCACTACCAGATGCAAAATGGGCAGACGCGCGAGATCTACAACCAGTTCGAATTTACGAAAGTGCAGTAGCCATCGTCTTCGATAGCTAAATATTCGAGGTGCCTTTCGTAGAAGTTGGTTGAGAGGACCTTTGCATCACAGACTGCCACTGCGAATTCTCTTGTGAGATAAGCGCTTCTGTACGTTCCGCGAGCATGACCCGCAGGTCGGCAACACCGGCGTATGGACCAGCTTTGGCGAGGAAGAGAAATTTCTCGTGCTTGAGCGATTCGGCGGTGTTGCGGTAGTCGGTCCAGTTTTCCTGATACTGGTTCAGGTGCAACAGGCCTTCAAGAATGGTGATGAGAACGCCGAGTCCGCCGACGATATAGGCAATCCCAGGCCATGGCTGGCCGGTGAGGAAGGGAATCATCGCGGCTGCAACGATTTCAATAACCTTGATGCGCTTGAAGGTGGTGCGCGCCGCTCGCGCCTTGGCACTGTACCAGGAGAGCTGGTCTTCGAGTCTTGCAAAGATGGGGTCGTCTTTGGGCAAGTCAAATTTAGGCGGATCAGGTGGCGTAGTCATCGCGGCTGGGAGCCATTGTAGCCTGAGCGCAAGAGATACCATGTCGGGGAATGCCGTGGCGGATGTTCGATGCGGTTAAGGTGAGTGGCGGCTGAAATGTAAAATGGGAGGGAGATTTTCCTTCCTGAGAGAACGGTCTCGATCTGAATTCCGGAAGCAGCCAAGTTCATGTCAAGCGATTCCCCCGAGCAGAAGAATGTTTCGCGTCCTCGCGTGCTGAGCGGCATGCGCCCCACCGGCAAGCTGCACCTTGGCAACTACATGGGCGCGCTCGCCAATTGGGTGAAGCTACAGGATGACTATGAGTGCTATTTCTTCATTGCGGACTGGCATGCTTTGACGACCGACTATGCCGATACCTCGAATGTGCTCAGCAACATCAAGGAAGTGGCACTCGATTACCTGGCGGCTGGTTTGGACCCCAAGAAGTCGGTGCTTTTTGTGCAAAGTCTTGTTCCGCAACATGCCGAACTTCATTTGCTGTTGAGCATGATCACTTCTGTAGGCTGGTTAGAGCGTATCCCCAGCTACAAAGAGCAGCAGGAAAATCTTGCCGACAAGGATTTGAGCACGTACGGATTTCTCGGCTATCCACTGCTGCAATCGGCAGACATTCTTTTGTACCAGCCGAAGTTTGTTCCGGTTGGTCAGGATCAAGCATCACATGTCGAATTAACGCGTGAAGTGGCACGCAGGTTTAACCATTTTTATCCCAGGAGAAGCCACAGTTTCGCTAGCGAATTAGCAGAAGCAGGCTCCGAAGAATCCCTTCATGTTTTGCCCGAGCCCCAGGTGCTTCTTACTCCCGCGCCCAAGTTGCCAGGGACGGACGGACGCAAGATGTCGAAGAGCTACGGCAACACGATTCAGCTCACAGACCCCGAGCCGGTGATTCGACAGAAGCTGAAGACGATGGTTACAGATCCGGCGCGAGTTCGCCGTACCGATCCCGGCGATCCGGACAAATGCCCGGTAGGCGATCTGCACAAGGTGTTTTCTACTCCGGAGAAGCTGGCCGAGGTGTATGACGGATGCCGATCTGCGGGGATTGGCTGCATTCAATGCAAGGGATGGGCTGCAGATGCGTTGGTGCAGATACTAACCCCTATCCAGGAGCGCCGGGCGCGCTATACAGACGAGGATGTAGAAGCGATCTTCGAAGAGGGCTCGGCTCGTGCACAAGTTCGTGCTGAGCAAACGATGGTTGAGGTCCGGTCGGCGATGCGTTTGCCGTCGGCATCTTTACGCAGTGGGGGGTCCCGTTGAGTTCAGAGGAACCACTGTCATTTCCTGCACCTGCGAACGATGCTACTGCGGTTTCGGCAGAAGACGTTGCCGCGGCCAAGATTGCTGCGAAAGCCAAGGCTGCCGAAGATGACCCCAATGCCTTCCCCTTTTCCGTTACCGTGGGCCAGGTGTATGACGGTCCGATGGACCTGCTGCTGGACCTGATTCGCAAGCAGGACATTGATGTATATGACATTCCCATCGCCAAGATCACGGCGCAGTTCCTCAGCTATGTGGAGCGGCTCAAAGAGACCGATGTCGATACCGCCGGCGAATTTATCTACATGGCTTCCTTGCTAATTCACATCAAGAGCAAGATGCTGTTGCCGCGCACGGCTACTGGCCCGGAAGAGGCATCCGAAGACCCACGCCGCGAGCTTGTGGAGCGACTGCTGGAGCATGAGCGCTTCAAGAACGCAGCTCAGATGCTGCAGCAGAAGCAGGTGCTTGAGGCCGCATCGTGGACGAATCCGGGTATTCGGGAATTCCGTGATGACGTTGCGGCAGAGCCGGAGATCGCGGCCGATACGGTAGATCTAGTGCGCGTATTCCGCGACATTTTGGAGCGTGCACGCCGCCGTCCTGTTCTCAACGTGCAGGAAGACTCCGTCACGGTAGGCCAGATGATTCAGTTTCTCGGGCGGCGGCTGACGATGGAAGACCGGCCAGTTTCGTTGCGGCGGTTGCTTGGCAATGCGCGCTCGCATCGCGCCATTGTCGCGATGTTTCTGGCGCTGCTGGAACTCGTGCGGTTGCAGGCCATCCTGCTCAATCAGGACCGCTTGTTCAGTGAAATCTTCATCAAGAAGAACACCGAGTTTGAGAACGTGATCAACGAGATTTCGGCACGCGCCAACGATGACTGGCGCTGACGCAACGCGCAACCACTCTTTTCGAGCGGTCTCCGATACACAAGCTGATGGTTACTCGGCCGCATATTAGAACATCAGTTATAATTAATTTAGAGGTGGGTATGGCTACTGCGGTGAAGATTACGACGGTCGGGAACTCGGCGGGAATCGTGCTTCCTAAAGAAGTGCTGTCGCACCTGAATGTCGAGAAGGGTGACACGCTCTACGTTTCCAGGACCCCTTATGGAATTCAGTTGACTCCATATGACGAAGAGTTTGCTCAGCAGATGGAAGTAGCGCGCAAGGTAATGCGGGACAATCGTGAAGCTTTGCGGAAACTTGCTGAATGATGACGCAGCCGGTCTGGGTGCTAATGCAAACAATTATTTCTGCACACGAAGAGACTCTGGCGGAGCATGGCGGTTTAACTGGCATTCGTGACAAAGGATTGCTGGAGTCAGCACTAGCACGTCCACAGAACCTAGTCGCTTACTCTGAAATCGCACCTTCCCTACAGAGGTTGGCCGCTGCATATGCCTACGGGATTGCTTCATGCCACCCGTTTGCTGATGGCAACAAGAGGGCTGCGCTGATTGCATCTCTTACTTTTCTTCGTTTGAAAGGACTCGAAGTCACTGCGAATCAGGCGGAACGCTACCGTGTCTTTTACGATCTCGCCGCCGGCGATATGAGTGAAGAGGAGTTGACGAGGTGGTTCATGGGAAACACCACTGAACATCTCCGGTAACATTCCTTCTTCCTAACGCGTCACTGTTGTTGCCGACGATACAATTGCCACGGTCTCCAATTTCGCATTCCGAGAGTCATCTATGTCAAGCAACGGCACCGCTCCGATTACGCCTGAGCGCATTCAGCAGTTTGCCTGGGGTTATGTTCCTCCATTGGTTATCGAGGCAGCCATTCGCAACCGGGTGTTCGACACACTCGATAAAGGTCCAGCCACTGTCGCAGAAGTGAGCGCGGCAACGGGCTCTTCCGAGCGAGGGCTGACCGCAATCATGAATGTCCTTGTCGGCCTTAATCTCCTTGCGAAAGATGCCGAGAGTCGCTATTCGCTGACGCCGGAGAGCGAGACATTCCTCGTCAGCACCAAGCCGAGCTTCATGGGTGGGCTGATCCGGCACACCAGTGAACACTTGATACCGCGCTGGCTGCACATCAACAAAATTGTCGAGACTGGGTTGCCTGTCTCCGCGGTTAATCAGGAAGAGTCAGGCAGCGCATTCTTCCATGAGTTCGTGACCGACATTTTCCCCATGAGCTATCCGGCAGCGAAAGCTCTTAGTGATCACGTAACGGCAAAAACTCCGGCTGGCAGCCAATTCCGTGTGCTGGATCTTGCCGCAGGCTCAGGTGTATGGGGAATCGCCCAGGCGCAAAGCTCTGAACAGGCACATGTGACCGCTGTCGATTGGCCGGGCGTGCTGCCGATTACGCGCAAAACCGTGGACCGCTTCGGACTCAGTCAGCGCTTCTCATTTGTCGAGGGTGATCTTCTGGAAGCCGATTTTGGAACGGGGTATCAGTTGGCGATACTCGGCCACATTCTGCACAGCGAGGGTGAGGCTCGTAGCAAGGCTCTGCTGGCGAAAACCTTCGGATCTTTGGCCTCTGGTGGGACCGTCGCGATCGCTGAATTTTTGGTGAATGCAGATCGAACCGGGCCGGTGGCCGGGCTCTTCTTCGCCGTGAATATGCTGGTAAACACAGATGTCGGCAATACGTTCAGCTTCGAGGAAATTTCCGCGTGGCTGGCCGAGGCAGGGTTCGTTGATGCTCGGTTGCTGGAATCACCGGGCCCTTCGCCGTTGATTCTTGCAACCAAGCCTTAATGGTATGCCCGGTGCTTTTGTCGCCGGTATCGAGTTAACCAGTGCCGGGCTTTTTTCATCGCCGTGAGATGCGTACATCATCCATTCATGACCAGCTCCTACACTTGGGTTTCCCCGGAAAGGAAGAGGAACGATGCCGGTAGAAATCAGTGATCTGGATGAGAAGCAGGCCGCGTATAAAGCAGCGGTAGATGCATGGGTAGCAGCGATTCGGCATGAGGAAGCGCTGGCTTCCCAGGCCGACCACTCCGTTACGGAAATTGACGCGTGGGAAGCGGCTGATGATGCTGAGGAAGAGGCACGCGGGCGGGCCAAGGACGCCAAAGAAGCTTACGAAGACGCGCTGCGGGAGAAATTCTTCCACTTCTAGCGGCTCCTGAATCAAGAGAACCCGATGCGTCGCGACAAGACCCCTTTTCCGCACAGCGGCAGATGAGTTTTCCTACGGCGGAAGGTCGCATGCGCTGCGATATTCTCAAGAGCTATGGGCCGCATACGAGTGCTTCCGGATCAGGTGGCGAACCAGATCGCCGCGGGCGAGGTTGTGGACCGGCCAGCCTCGGTGGTCAAGGAGCTGCTTGAGAATGCGCTCGATGCTGGCGCCAGGCGAATCCGCATTGAGGTCGAGGCGGGAGGACGGAAACTCATTCGCATTGCCGACGACGGCCATGGCATGAACCGCGATGATGCACTGCTGGCCTTTGAGCGCCACGCAACCTCGAAGTTGCGTACAGCCGACGATCTGCTTTCGATTGCAACTCTGGGGTTTCGCGGTGAGGCGCTACCGTCGATTGCGTCGGTGGCTCGGGTTCTGCTGGAGACGCGCGAGCCAGGGAGCGCAGCTGGGACGCGAGTCGAGATTGCGGGAGGGAAGATCCTTACGGTTGAGGATGCCGCCGTGCCGGAAGGAACCTCGATCACAATTCAGGATCTTTTTTTCAATACTCCGGCGAGGCGTAAATTCCTCCGCGCGGAGTCAACTGAGCTGTCTCATGTGACGGCGTTGGTGACTCACTATGCGCTGGTGCATCCGGAGAAGCATTTTGAGCTGATCTCAGCCAGCCACACTCTGCTCCAGGCGCCGCCGGTCAACCGGGCCTCGGAGCGGATTTACCAGATTTTCGGAGCAGATACGCTGGAGCAACTGCTGCCGGTTGCGGCGGAGCTTCCGCTGGAGCGCGCCGGACTACCGGAGCCGCCGCCGTGGAAGATCGATCCGGATGAGCCGAAACGAGAGCCTGGATCGCTGCGGCTGAGCGGCTTTTATTCCAAACCAGAATTACAAAAACTCAATCGAAACTCTATCTATATCTTTGTCAATAAGCGACTTATTCGCGACCGATTACTCCTGCACGCTATCAGCGAAGCCTACCGGAACATCATTCCGCCGACTTCGTTTCCGGTTGTGCTGCTTTTTCTCGATATGCCTCCGGAAGAGGTGGACGTCAATGTACATCCGGCCAAGACCGAGGTGCGCTTCCGGCAGCAGAACGTAGTGCACGACTTTGTGCGGGACAGTCTCAGAAACGCGCTGATGGCTGCCCGTCCTGCGGCGAGTTTTGTTGCTGCGCTCGATAATGGCCCTCTGGCTTCGCCGTCGCTTATTCCATCGCCCGCTTCGCGCCTTCCGCAGGCGGACGAAGTGCCGGAGCAAGCCGCGCAAATCCAACCACTTATGCCGGATGGACCGATGCCCGGTGTACACGAGCCTGTCTTTCAACTGATGCCCCTCATGCCGCCTCCCGCACCGGGAAAGTTGCCATTCGGCGTGGAAACCGACGACGGATTCGGGCCGGAGTCTACCGTTGAGAACTGGAGCCAAGCCGCGGTGTCGATGCTTAACCCACTGACAAATCAAGCGTTAGCGGCATCCTTGCCTATTCGAATGCCGGAAGAGGAATTGAATCAGGCAGTTGCCCAGGGAACCGCGGGAACAGAGCTGCTCCGGGACCAGACCAATCTCAATCAGCTGGCTGGACTGAAGCCGCTTGGACAATTGCGAGATTCCTTTATTGTTGCCGTCGACGACGATGGTTTGTGGATCATCGACCAGCACGTCGCCCATGAGCGAATTCTTTTCGAGAAAATTTTGGCCAGCCGAGATGTGGAGGCGATCCAGCGGCAGAGGATGTTGATGCCGCTGCTGGTCGATCTACAACCCTGGCAGATGACCGTCTTTGCCGAGATCGCCGATGAGCTGGATAAAAACGGCTTCGAGGCGGAGCCATTCGGTCCTCGGACGCTTGCGGTTAAGGCTGCTCCGGTCGGTTTGGAGGGCGGGGAACTCGAACGCATGTTGATGGAAGTGATTGAATCTGTAGGCGGTTCCGGACCGGTTGGCGGCCGAAGCCAGGACCTTGGAACGCTGCGAGGAAAGATCGCCGCCTCCATTGCCTGCCACTCGGCTATCAAGGTAAATACGCCTTTGGAATCCCAAAAAATGGATTGGCTGCTGAAAGAATTATCAAAAACTAGATTTCCCACCAGTTGTCCGCATGGCAGACCTATCGCTTTGAGGTATTCTTGGAAAGAGATCCAGCGGGCCTTTCAGAGGATCTAGAATCCACATTCGAGATACACTGAAAAGTGGCAGATGGGTGCCTGAGGGTCCCGGACGCCCGGCTTAATACGCCAGATTCGTCTGCGTTGTCTTACCTGCCCTGCCGGCATTCTTCGTCCCTGCGAAGAATCGCTTTGACCGGTATGGGTTTGATGGACTTGTGCGCAGGCGGTTCAGCCTGGAAAAGAGGTCTATCTTTGACAGCAGAGCAGTTGGAAGCAGCGCGCGCCGAACGGATGCGCCAAAACGGACACGGGGCAATTGCGTTTGAGGATGTCCGTACCTGGGTTGAGGAGACGGGATTGTGCGTCTATTTGCCTCGGCCCACGCAGGCAGGCCAGATTTTTCCGCCCGCCACCCCTTCTTTTGTAGAGGCCGTTGCCGGCCATAGAACGCCCGAACCTACCCTTGAGCTGATACAGACAGCGGAGTCTTTGCTGGTACGGCTTGAGGCAGACGGTATCGCTGTGCGGCTTAATCTGGCTGGTCAGCCGGGTGAGCAGCCAGACTACATCGTTGCCGCCTGGGTGCTGCCTTATATCTATGCTCTGCGTGGTGATCGCGACTGGCGTCGCGCGCCGCAATTGACTGGTTCACGGCAGGTTTCTCCCCTCGCCGTTCAGGTGGCAAAGCACCTGGAGCCTGCAAATCTGACAGCGGCTCAGCTTCGCGACCAGCTCGGTAAAGAAGTAACCGAAGCTGCCGTTCTTCGCGCACTGCATGAGCTCTGGAAGCAGCTTCGTGTCATTCCAATTGTTCACGCTGTGGGTGCGCCGGCGCTTTGGCAGCCGCTGCGTCAGCGCTTTCAGAAGGCCATTGCCGAGGGAGCATCCACTTCTCAGGTGACGGCAATCTCCGTGCTCGCTTCCATCTATCTACAGGCAGTGATTGCCGGATCTATGGAAGACGTGGAGCTATTCCTGTCGCCACTCACCAGCCGCAGCAAGATCCGCGAAGTGGTACGCGGTTTAGCCGCTACCCGCCAGGTTCACACAACAGCGATGGGCCACGCCTCGCTCTATTACGTCGCAGGCACGCTTCCCGATTTCCCAGCAGTTACGAGTTATGTTTCCACGACAGCTGCTTCTGGCTATCGCTCGAGCTATCTCCCTGCTTACATTGATGATTCACCGGAAGAGGATTTTGGCGGTTCCGGTCTCAGCGTGGCTGCGCATGCTGCCGCGCCGGCACACGCGACTGGCTCCAGCAATGGTCACCACAAAACCTGGGAGCCCGAACCGGAAGAGGTTCCAGTTGAGGTAGCTGCATCTGCTGTTGAAGTGCAGTCGATTGAGATTGACGCCGAGACCTTCGCCGTTCCGACTCCAGCGCCGATTCATCGCGTAGCAGTAGCTCATGCAGAGCCGAGGGTTGCCAAGCCGCAACCGGCGGGCAAGGCTTCCGCGCCTCGTCCTCGCCCGGGCCCTCGTCCGGCACGCAGTGCTGCAACCTCGCATCCTCGGGAACGCAGCCGGGGTGAGCGCACCGAGAATCGCGGCGCAGCACGCACCGGTGGCAGTGAGTGGCGTCGTCCTCCCGCGCCTCGCGGCGCAGCTTCGACGAACGGTTCGCGTTCTGCTTCCACTTCGCGTCCAGGCCACAGTGCAAATGAGAATAACGGCCGCCACGCAGGAAAGCAGACGCACAACGGCCACAGCAACAACGGTCATGGCAACGGATTCAACTCCAGCAGCAATGGTTCCCATCGCTCTGCCCCCGGACCCAAGTCGAGCGGCCAGAGCTGGGGTAATCGCCAGGCAGCCAGCGGAAGCCGTCAGCCTGCCAACGGTAACGGGCGCGCCAATGGACACGCTGCCAATGGCAACACTACCAACGGACACGCTGCGAACCGCAACGGCAGCTCTGCAAACTCCGGCGCGAAGCATCGCCCTGCAAACGCGCGCACCGCTGGCAAGCCCACGGCGCACTCGGCGAACGCCCACCGCACCGAGGCTCGCAGTGGTAGCGTAGCTGGTCGTTCCGGCTCACGGCCGGTTGCAGGCAAGACTGCCAAGTCCGGTGCAAGACCCGCTGTAAGATCCGGTTCTGCTAGCCGCAAGCCGACAGCAAGCGCCTCCAAGCGGTACAGCTTTGCGGGTCAGGCCAAGCAGGCTCCCAAGCCAGCCGCGAAGGCAGGTGCAGGTCGCTCCGTAAAGGGAAAGCCAACGCAGACAGCTTCGCGTGGCAAGTCGGCTCGCCCGGCTGCAACAGCCAAGCGGCGCGGATGACAGCGGCGCAATGAGTCTGACGGACACTTCAGCCAATTCACAGAAACAACCCAAAGCTAACCGGCCCATCATTGCAATTGATGGGCCGGCTGGCGCTGGAAAGAGCACGGTCGCACGCCACCTGGCGCGCTACTTTGGCCTGCTCAATCTTGAAACCGGAGCCATGTACCGCGCCTTCGCCCTGAAAGCGATGCGTGCCGGCATTGCGCTCGATGATGTTTCTGCTCTGCTCGCTCTCTCGGCGCAGATCTCCATCCGTCTCGTTCCCGCCGAGGGTGGGAATCTGGTTTTTCTCGATGACGTGGATGTCACAGGACAACTGCGCGATCAGTGCGTGACAGACGGAGCTTCGCGGGTGAGCGTGCATCCTCCCATACGCACCTGGATGGTTAGCCTGCAGCAGCAGCTCGGCGCGGAGGGCGGCGTAGTGATGGAAGGCCGCGACATTGGAACCGTCGTCTTTCCCCACGCCAACGTGAAGATATTTCTCGACGCTGCCCCGGAAGTGCGTGGCATGCGGCGCTATGAGCAAATGGGCTCTGCGCAGTCTGTCGAGGTTCAGCCCGAAGCTGTCGTTCGTGAGCTGCGCGCACGGGATGAGCGCGATCGCAATCGCGCAGATTCCCCGCTAAAGGCTGCGGAAGACGCCGTCATTCTTGATTCGACAAACCTGACGCTGGAGCAGGTAGTAACGCGCGCCGAAGAGATTGTGCAGGAAAAACTGGCGATCGCTCCGGCCGGGCAAGCATAGAAACAGCTCGAAAAGATTTCAGCACTCAAGCAAACAGGTGCAGCTTCGCGTATTGCAGCAGCATGATCGTCTTGCCGTCTCTGATTTCACCGTTAGCGATTTTCTCCAGAGCTTCGTCCAGCGTGAGCTCTACAGTTTCGATATCTTCTCCATCGCTGGCGACTCCACCGCCTTGTTCCTGCCGGGCCGCGGAATCGTATTCGGCTGCGAAGAAATAGAGCTTCTCCGTCACCGAACCAGGACTCATGAAAGCCTCAAAGACCTTCTTTACTTTATGGATGATATATCCCGTCTCTTCCGCCGTTTCCTTGCGGATCGCTTCCTCGGGTGATTGCGCGTCCAGCAGTCCTGCAGGCGTCTCGAGCAATAGATCTTCGTGACCATTTACATAGGCTGGATAACGAAACTGGCGGGTCAGGATCACGGTTTTTCTGGCTCGGTTATACAGCAGAATGGTGGCTCCGTTGCCGCGATCGTAGGTCTCGCGCGACTGGCGCTGCCAGGTTCCGTCGCTGCGCAAAAAGTCGAAGGTGGTTTTCTTCAGCAAGTACCAGTCGTCTGAGAGCACAACGACCGAGTGAACGCGGATTCGCTCGCCAAGCGCGGTCATGCCGCCGGCTCCGGGTCATTGGAAAGAACCGGTATCTCTTCCACGCTGAAATAGACTGGCAAACCGCGTTCGCGGGCCAGCCGGGCATCCCCATCCGCGCCCTTCGATGCTCCCGCGATGCGCAACACGGCATCGCAGCGTGCTATCAGGCGTGCTGCCACCGGATAAAGAAACTGCTCCGCGATCGCGTCTCCCAGATGCGCTGAGCAGGCTTGCTTCATCAGCGGCAACGCCACCCACTCTCCGATCATCGGAATGTGCCCGGCGCGATAGATGGATAAGGCTGCGGACTCAAGTCGATCGAGATTGCGCGCGATCTTTTCAGGATCGTCCTCTGTGCCGGATCGGTACGGCCCAGCGACGAGGATGATGAGCGGTTGCGTGTTTTGCATGTGATCTCCGCTCACAATCTAGCAATTTGTGCATATTCATGCAATAGCAAGAAAAATCGTGCAATTGTGAGGCAAACATGCGATAGTGATTGCGGTGCTTACCAGTCAGCGCAAACAGCTTATTCTTGACGTTCTCCGGCAGACTGGTAAGGTCGTGGCCAAAGAGCTTAGCCAGGAGCTTGGGCTGTCGGAGGACACCATCCGGCGCGATCTGCGCGAGCTGGCTTCCGAAGGCCGTTTGCAGCGGGTGCATGGCGGAGCCCTGCCGGCGTCGCCCGCAATGGGAGATTTTGCCTCCAGGCTCAGCGTCGCTTCGGAAGAGAAGAAACGCATTGGGAAGGCCGCAGCAAAACTGATCCAGGCCGGGCAGGTAGTTATTCTTGATGGTGGCACCACGGCCGTTCAGATTGCACGGCATCTGCCTCGAGGCCTGAAGGCGACCATCGTGACGCACAGTCCGACGATCGCGGTAGAGCTGGTCAGTCATGAGAGTGTCGAGGTGATCCTGATCGGAGGCCGCCTCTTCAAGCATTCTGTCGTGGTGGTCGGAGCGCCCGCCATTGAGAGCATCGCTAAGATACGCGCGGACACCTATTTCGTGGGCGTAACCGGCATCCATCCGCAGTTCGGATTAACCACGGGCGATTTTGAAGAAGCACATATCAAGAAGGCACTTAGCGCCAGCGCCGCCGAAACCGTTGTTCTGGCTTCTCCCGAAAAATTAAACGCGGTTTCGCCTTACGTTATTGAGCCGCTCGCTGAGATCACAGGCATGATCGTAGTAGCAGAGACGAGCGAAGAAATGCTGGCGCCTTATTTCGATCTAGGAATCACTATCACTAAGGCTTCGCAGGAAAGCTGAAGGGTGATTTCCGGATAGAAAGAGCGTATTTCGTGGATTGAGAAAAGAAATTGGCCTGCCGATTAAACCGTCTCTGGGAACCAGAAATGGCTGATCGACAGGCCTTTGGCTTCTTACTGAGAAACTGGTGTGGGGGTTGCTTCGCTCTTTGACGCCTTCAGGTGAGGAACCTTTGGCGACGGTGGCGCGCCCGGAACCCTCGGCGCAACCGCTGGCAGCGGTCCAGCCACATCGCCTTTGTGCAGGCCGAGATCGGCGTGCTCGGTTGAAAGCACCAGCCGCGGACCGCCGTTGCCGACATTTCCGGTCATCGTTTTATTTTCGTCGCCGGTGATCTGTAGCGGGAAGTCCGAGACGATATCGCCGTTGTGCGTGCGCATGTCGACCGTCTGGTTCACGCCCGGAGGAAGCGAAACCTCAACATCGCCTTTGTTGTTTTTCACTTCCACCTGATACGCGCCAGCCATATCCAGCTCAACTCGTCCGTCGCGATCCTCGATATTCGTGTCTCCGTAGACCTGGCTCATCTCGATGTCTTTGGAGTGAGTTTCGATATGGATTGGGCCGGCAACCTGGGTAATGTGCAGCGAATCCAGCGTCATCGACATATCGCCCGGCAGTCTGGCAAAGCCCATGTCGGTGCGCGAGGAGTGGAACAGAATATCCTGATCGATCCGCTCGAGATGAATATCGCCGCTATATTCGCCCTGGAGATTTACCTTGCCATGAATGTCAGAGATCGTCAGATCGCTGCCGTTACCCTCGACCGTCACGTCTCCTGAAATGTCATGTGCGGCAAAGTCAGCATGGTTGGCCATGTGCGCATGCACGTGACCATGAATCGCCGTAGCTTCCATGTCGCCGTGCTGCACCTCGGCGTCGATGTCGCCGCCAAGCCCCGCCGCCGTCACGCCGCCGTGGTCTGCCGTGACGTTAATCGACGCCGACTTCGGAATCGAAATGATCAGGTTTGTGCGGCCACTCGGGTTTCCGTCTACCTTAACGACAACGGCATTGCCGCTGACAGTGACATGTGCCTGTTGTGCGTCGAATATCCTCTTCGCGCCCTCGTCGGTGCTGGCGAAAGCAATCTGATGGGCCTTTACTGAGACATTGTCGCCATCGGCTGCCGTGATGCTGACATCGCCGCGCGGAACCTGCACGGTGATCTGGGCATTCGCCGGCACCTTGGTGTCGATCACAGATTGATCCATCTGGTGCTGTGGTTCGCCAAGGGAAAAGAAGTCATCATCGTTGTCGCCAAACTGTGCGCGAATCGGTCCCCAGAAGTGATGCCAGCCAGCGCTGGCAATGCCGATGAAGACCAGGAACACGATAATGCCGCCGTAGCTGCCAAATCGCCGGTAGGGTGGGTTGTCGCGGCGCAGATCAATAGCCCATTCAGCCAGGGCGACAATGCCGATGCCGATCAGCATCAACGGCCACCAGTGGCCGTACCATGTCCAGAACTGATCCGCATTGAGGCGGCCCGTCATCAGCAACAACGCGATGACGCCGATCATAATCAGCACGATCGGTCCGGCGATGGAAGGCACTCGCATCGAACGGTTCTGAGCGCGCAGCACATCCCGCTGGGCACGCCATACAGAACGTTGCGCACGCCATGCGGCACGGCTCTGTTCTTTCTGAAAGCGCCAGTAATCTTTGGGGCTCGCGCCGTAGGGTGCGCCGTATTGTGGACCACCATAAGGTGGACGTCCGGGCGGATATCCGCCTGGCGGAGGCGCGCCCCCCGAAGGAGGATTTCCAGATGGAGGGATGGTGGCCATTAGCGTTCCTCCTGATCCCAGCTCTTGCGAGGCTCGTTCGCACTCAGTCCAAGGTCAGTGTTGGCGGGCACAATCCCTGTCGATCCCGGTCGAGGCTCGGGCGCGGGATTCGCGGCTGGCTGAACCGTGGCATACTGCGGTCCGCCGGTTGGATATACACCAGGGTCATAGCCGTAGGGAGGATAGCCGGCTGGTGGCACCGGCTCCGCTGCCAGTGCGGCGCGCTCGGCCAGGGCCAGTACGCCCAGCAGAATCAGGTATAGCGGCCAGGCATGTCCCCAGGACAAAACATCCATTTGGTTCAGCAAGGCAATAATGCCGGTCAGCAGAAGCAGTGCGGGCCAGCGAAGCCGGCAGACCATGAGATAGCGGTTCATTTACGTCCTCCTTGGGTGTAACCCATCTGGCGCATTACCAGCCAGACACCCAGTCCAATCAGCATGAGCGGCCAGATGTAGTGCATCACGTGCGAGACAAAGCCCATGCTTTGCAGCAGAAAGATGAGTCCCAGGCCAATCAGAACAAAAGCGAAAACCGGTTCACGGCGGCGCCAGCCAAAGGGCGGCATCGGCGGAATTGGCGGTATAGCACCCGGCGGGTAGGGCTCGGAATATGGATCCTGGGCGGGGTATGGAGTCTGGCCATATCCGGTAAAAGGCTCGCTATAATTTGCCTGCGGCGGAACGGAGCCAGGGCCACCGGCAGCACCGGGGGTTGTCCCTGGACCGGGAGCTCCTGTCCAACCCGAAGGATATTGTCCCGATGGATACTGCGTGCCGTAAGGCGGTGTCGTGCCACCGTAGGGATTGCCTTGTCCCGGATTTGTGTCTGGTGCCGGTGGCGCACCGGGGTTGCGGTACCAGGAGCCGATATTGAGCCAATTGCCGAGCTCATTTAGACCAAAGGGATCGGGTACAGGCTGGCCGTCCCGGCGCGCTTTGGCTGTGTGATACGCCTCAAACGACTGGTAGAGCACCCAGGCGCCGATGAAGATGCCAAACACCCCATAGCGATCGGTAATGGAGACCAGGATGGCAAAGATCACCACATGGATCAGCCCTTTGAAGAGCTGGCCGTTGTACATGGCTCCAACGCCCGGAATCAGGCCCAGGACAGCGGCAGCCGACGGATTTGGCCCACCCGGTGGTATGGGAATAAAGGGTGGTATTGCGCCTGGAGGCACCGCGCCGGCCCCGGAGGTAAAGCATTGCTCACAGAGAACCTGGCCCGTAGGCGTCGTGCGCACGCACTCCGAGCACAGCGCCTTGCCGCAGTTCTGGCAGTACGATTGAACGTCTTTGTTAGGATGATTTACGCAAGGCATGGCTTGCTCCGTTCCGGCGTTGCCAACACGGGTTCGTCGATTGATTCCGATGCCTCACTGTGTTTGGAAAAGCCCTGAAGATTCTGGGAAAGCGATGCGAGAGGGCGCTCAGTTTCCAGCGCCGCCTCTTCAAGTTGGGCGCTCCACGGGCTTTCCGGAGGGTTTACCGTCTGCTGTGGAGCGTCTTTAGGGTTCAGGTTTGAGCCGCCGTCCTTTCGTTTCGTCTGGCCATCAGGGCTTGTGCTCTGGCCATTCGGCTGGCTTTGCTGCTCAGTTTCGCGCGACTGGCGAATCTGCCGCATGGTGGATTCCATCTCGTAGACAAAGCGGAGATGGTCGTAATAGCGGATGATCGGTGTCGAGGCTGTGGCGATGCGCTTTTCCAGTTGCGAGCGCACTGTTGAGGGCCGCAGATCGGCCATCTTGATTCCGGTGATGCGTACCCCCGTCATGCTGAGGGTCAGGCCGATGGAGAAGAAGGCCATCGCCGCTGTCATCAGCAACCGAGGTTCGGCAAAGCGACGCAAACGTGCCGCCAGACCGGGGCGCTGCCATGCCGGGACTAAAGGCACGACATTTCCGGGAATCTGTCCGCCGCCGGCAACTGCCAGCCGCGTCGTATCGATCTTTCCGTGTCCGGTCTCGGCCAGGATCTTATCCAGAAGGCCGGCCGGGACCTCTGGTTCTGGGCTGAGGAATTCAAGCCATTCACGGCCTCGCCGAGCCTGCTCGAACATCTCGGTGCAGGGGGCGCAGGTAGCCATGTGATTGGAGAAGGTGGCTTCATCCTCCGGCCTCAGCAGACCGTCCAGCGCATCGGCCAGCAGTGTCTCCCACTGTCCGCAGGCTGGAGAGTTCGGAATGTTGAGACGTTCTACCATGACTACATCACCTCCTTTTTGTTACGTTCCAGGAGCCGCGCAAGTTCCGCGCGTCCTCGGCTGATACGGGACTTCACTGTGCCTTCAGGGATATTCAGCACCTGGGCGATCTCCTTGTAATCCATGTCCTGCAGGTCCCGTAGTATAACGGCCTCGCGTAGCTCTGGTGAAACCTGCGCCAGCGCCTGCTGTACCATCTTGGCCAGTTCGCGCTTTGCGGCCATATCGTGTTGTGTCGGGCCGTGGGATTCGAGCCGGTCGATGGGCCGCAGTTCACCGGTTTCGTCCCAGCCTTCATCCAGTGAATCAGTCGCACGCAGATTTTTTGTTCGACGGAAATGATCGACGAGCAAATTGCGGGTCATGGTCGTGATCCAGACCTGCAGGCTGCCGCGAGCCATATCGAAGCTGGAAAGATTGGCGTAAATTTTGACGAAAACGTCCTGAGTCAGATCCTCGGCATCCGTGCCCGAACCGGTGAACCGGTAGCAGAGCGAATACACCTTGCGATGGTGCGCGCGAACCAGTTCGCTCCAGGCAGGGGACTCTCCTGAGAGGCACCGGCGAACGACGTCGGACCAGTCTGGTTCCACTTTGCCTTGCGCCTCCATGCCCTGCCTGATCTCCCTGGCCCCGTGAATCTGCGGAGACGCCCCAGCGGCTGAACCGGAAGACTGCCGGTGCGCCGGATTGGTTGGCCCGATGGGTCCTTTCGTCGGCCCCACTGGCCCTGCATCTGATCGCCAGGGCGTGCCTGATTTAGCCCGCTCACCAATTTCGCGGTGGATGGCTGCCGGACGGTGGCTGCCACTGGCCGCGTCCCGCTGCGGGATCGCGCAACCAGTTTGGAACCAACTCATTGTACCTGCGCATGCCATGCAAAGAGGTACGGAGGTTGATGCTGGTTAGTTCCGTAAGATCCTGACCGGTGCTGTCGGCGATCAAGCGGAGCTTATTGGCAAAGGGAAGGAAAACGCCATGCAGATTATGCGATCTCAGCACATAATCTGCATGGCGGCTGTAAACAAAGAAGATTCGAAGTTTTAAGAGACTGATTGCGTGTCAATACCGCTGCTGGAACTCCGGCTCAACCGGGTTCTCGAACAGCGACCGGTCGCGCGTGACGATCGTCAGCCCCGACGGAGTTACGAAATACCGCCGCTTGTCCTCCACCTGGTCATAGCCGATGACTGTTCCTTCGGGAATCTGAACATCACGATCGATGATCGCCCGGCGAATCCGACAATGCCGCCCAATATTCACATGGCTGAATATGATGCTGGAGTCAACTTCGGAGTACGAATTGACGCGCACATCCTGCGACAGCACGGAATTCAGAACCTCCGCGCCGGAGATGATCACGCCGGCGGTAATGACCGAGTTCACGGCTTTGCCGGTACGTCCCGGCTCGCCAAAGACAAATTTTGCTGGCGGATACTGGCGGACGCGGGTGCGAAGAGGCCAGTGCTTGTCGTAAAGATTGAAGGTGGGAGAAACCGAGCAGAGGTCCAGATTGGCATCGTAGTAGGCATCCAGCGTTCCTACGTCGCGCCAGTATAGCGCCTGCTGCCGGTTTTCGTCCACGAAGTTGTAAGCCACCATCTTCTTCTTGCCCAGAATGTTGGGCAGGATGTTGTGGCCAAAGTCGTGCTTCGAGTTTGGATCTTCCGCGTCGGCAATCAGTTCTTTGAGCAGAGTTTCGGTATTGAAGATGTAAATACCCATTGAAGCATCGACCGCGTTGGGGTTGAACGGAGATCGGAACGAGGTTGATTTGGGCTTCTCTTCAAAGCCCATGATTTCGCCGCTTTGGCTGACTTCTACAACGCCGAAGCGGGAGACTTCATCGGGAGCGATCGGGAGAGTGGCCAGCGTGGCCTCAGCCTTGGTCGCGATGTGGTGATCCAGCATCCGGCTGTAGTCCATTTTGTAAATGTGGTCGCCGGAGAGAATGATGACGTACTTCGGCTGTTCCGAGCCGATGGAATAAATGTTCTGATAAACGGCGTCTGCCGTGCCCATGTACCAGTTCGCGCCGGTGCGCTGCATCGGCGGCAGAATCTCGAAGAACTCGCCAAGCTCCTGCGCAACGATGCCCGTCCAGCCTTCGCGGATATGGCGGTTCAGCGAGAGCGCTTTGTACTGGGTCATGATGTAGACCCGGCGGAGGCCCGAGTTGATGCAGTTTGAGAGAGTGATATCGATGATGCGGTAGTGGCCGCCAAAGGGTACCGCGGGTTTGGCGCGGTCGCGGGTAAGAGGAAAAAGCCGCTCGCCGGCGCCGCCGGCCAAAAGCACTCCAAGGGTATCTTTCATGGACATGACAATTCTCCCGTTTACTGAAGTGGTCTCGTTCTGTGCCCGGCTATTTCGTGATCCGGTACAAAGGTTATCCGGCGAACCAGAAAAACCTGAATGCCACTAGACGGGGGAGAATACCACAGCGATGTGACAGCTGGTGATTCGAAATCATTGCGCCACTCTGCCGCAGTTCCACCGAAGCCAGACGAAACAATAGATGCCGGGTTTGGGAAGGAAGGGTAGTGTGCCGTTCACATGTGGTTCAGAGCAATGCAAAAGAGCGCACACAGTTGAGGACCTGTGGCTTGTGTCTACCTGCGGTCAGCGTTTCAGACCTCTCAGGCTTTATTCTTCCTCATCGCCTTCGACAGAAATCCTCAGCGACTTGAGAAAGTTCACGTCATGCGTGGTGAACGCGCCCGTTTCCGCCTCTGCTTCTGTCTCTTCTGCATCGACAGCGCCTTCGCCGGCATCTTCTGAAAGATCATTCAGGCCAATCGTCGCTTCCAGCATCAGCATTACATCAAAGCCATGGCGGCGGATGTTTTGCACAACACCGGCGATCTGCTCAGATTCGGTGACGGATTCGTGGATGGCCTCTCCAAGCTGCTGGATCAGTTCGCGCAAGCGAGGGTGCATGCGTGGGTTCATTTTTCCCTCCGGCATGGACTGCGCCCCGATGCTACAGCGGGGACCAGCTCGGGCACGGCTAATATCCTTTTACCTTACTTCTCACCGGCGGTTGGAGCAACTGCCAACCGGTATCCGCGTGTGGGAAATCAGTACCGTTTGCGACAGTCAACGTGTCTTACCCACGGAAGTGACGGCGAATCACCAACATCAACTCCTTTTGCCGGGACCGTGGTCTAGAGCTCCGGCGGCCTCACAGGTTGATGTGCCCAAGACAGCCGCGAGCCGCGGACACTGCTAAACTTCAGATGCAGATGAAGCCCGAAGAGATGGGAAAGCGGCTGGGAATTGGCGTCCGTGTCGCCGGACGCATTGCTCAGCAACGAGCAGCAGCCTCCGCGCAGGCAAAATCACATGCAGTCCCCAATGCACCTGGTCCTGCGTCGCAGCCGGCGATCTACTCCCCAGCCAACAGCCGTAAGAATGGCAGAGCCGCCGGAGCCGCAACGCGCAATCTGGGCCGCGGCATCGGCGGTTTTCTGCGACCCTTTGGCCGTGTGGGCGGCATTCTGTGGCTTGAGGTAACGGGATTCTTCTTCGGTCTCTTCGGTCTGTACTTCGCAATCGATATATGGCGCACAAGGCTGAGTTACGCCGCCGGTCCGCAGCATACGCACTTCCTCATTGCCGTGGGAATGACTGTGGTCTTCTGCTATTTGTGCGTGAGCGCGTTTTGGAGAGCGCAGCGCAAATAACCATCCAAGTCAGCATGTGTACCTGACAAGCTGTTACACTCAGCTTCCGATAAACGATCTGACTGTGATGAAACCTGATCCAACAAAATCTGTTTATACATCCGCAGATTTACAAAGTGATCTCAAGAGCCAACTCCCCGGCGAATACCCCTACACCCGGGGCATTCAGCCCACCATGTACCGCGGCCGGTTGTGGACTATGCGCCAGTACGCTGGCATGGGTGACGCCGAGGAATCGAACAAGCGCTATCACTATTTGCTTTCGCAGGGCACCAGCGGCCTGAGTGTGGCCTTCGATCTGCCCACGCAGACCGGCTATGACTCCGACTCACCGATGGCTCTCGGGGAAGTAGGCCGTGTCGGCGTTGCCATCAGCTCGCTCGAAGACATGGAGCGGCTCTTCGCGGGTATTCGGCTCGATCAGGTCTCGACGTCGATGACCATCAACGCCACAGCCAGCACGCTTCTGGCGCTTTACGTGGCAGCGGCAAAACGCAGCGGCGCGGAAGTGCGCAAGCTCTCAGGGACGGTGCAGAATGACATCCTGAAGGAGTACATCGCTCGCGGTACGTACATCTATCCCGTGGCCCCGGCAATGCGGCTTACCACTGACCTGATCGCCTGGGCCGGTCAGCATGTTCCCGAGTGGAACACCATCTCTATCAGCGGCTACCACATGCGCGAGGCAGGGTGCACCGCGGCGCAGGAGCTAGCGTTTACCCTCGCCAATGGCCGCGCCTATGTCGATGCCGCTCTTGCCGCCGGCCTCGCCATCGACAGCTTCGCGCCGCGCCTCAGCTTCTTCTTCAATGCGCATTCGAACCTTTTTGAAGAAGTAGCCAAATTCCGCGCCGCACGCCGCATCTGGGCGCGCTGGATGCGCGAGCGTTACGGCGCGCAGAATCCGCGGTCGTGGATGCTGCGTTTTCACACCCAGACCGCCGGCTCGACGCTCACCGCGCAGCAGCCTGAAAACAATATCGTCCGCACTACGCTCGAAGCCCTGTCGGCGGTGCTCGGCGGCACACAAAGCCTGCACACCAACGGCTATGACGAAGCGCTGGCGCTGCCCACCGAGCAGGCTGCCCGCATCGCGCTGCGCACGCAGCAGATCATCGCACACGAGAGTGGGGTGCCGCAGGTAGTCGATCCTTTAGGCGGCTCGTACTACGTCGAAGCATTGACGGACGGACTGGAGGCCGAAGCCGAAACCCTTTTCACGCAAATCGAAGCAATGGGCGGTCCAATCCGGGCCGTCGAGTCAGGATGGGTGCAGCGCCAGATTCAGGCCGCGGCCTACGAGTGGCAGCGCAAAGTTGACGCAGGCGAAACAACCGTCGTCGGCGTCAACAAATTCATAAACGAAGAGCAATCCGCGCCCAAGATCGAACGTCTCGATCCTGAACTAGAGCGGCACCAGATCGATCGCGTCCGTGCTCTGCGCGTTAAGCGCGACCAACATCCATGGCAGGATGCCCTGAGTCAGCTCCAGCATGCAGCCAGGTTCGAAGAGAACCTCATGCCGTACATCGTGCAAGCCGTGGAAGCCCTAGCCACAGTAGGCGAGATCGCTGATACGCTCCGCTCTGTCTTCGGCGAATATCGCGAAAGCGTTAGCATCTAACCATGCCTCCTCGTCCCGACTTTATTCTCGACAAACAAGGCGACGTCTTGCGTCTTCGTTTTCTTTCCAGTCGAGCAGGTACAGTCATAACCCTACTGCTCAGTACAGGTGCTGTGCTTACGCCAGTTATCCTCTTGAGCGTACTTTCTGTCAACGGAATGATCTTGAGCCTGCTGTGGGGAGGATCCCTTTCTATTGTCATCACCAGTTGGTTTGTGATCGTTCCCATGGTGGCAAGGGTGGAAATGGAAATCGAATCGGACGTTATCCGGATGCAGCGCACCTGGTTCCGGATTCCATTAGGAGCTCCGAGTGTTTATCCCCGGAACGCACTCACAGACCTGGGCGGGTATTTTAAAGCACATGGCGGTCTCGCACGAACCTGCGTTCTTAGCCTATGGCACAACGGAAATAGCATAGAGCTGGAGCGTACCTTTCCCCTAGCTGGCCTGCGACGGCTCCGATGGGAACTTTCTCAACATGGTGTCGAATTCACAACCACGCTGTCCGAGCCAGAATTCGAGATGCAGCCTGGGGGTAAGATCATGATCAGGTAGTGCAGCTTCCAATTGTGGGCCCTGCTTAAGGGATTTTTAAGAGCGATAAATTTTCGGCCGACTGCTACGCTCAATCGCCCATACAACCAATCCGGCAAATCCCAGTCCCAGCAGAATTAGTAAAAATTCTGCACCACCACGACCGCCTCCGTGCCATCCGCGAAAGTAAAGCGCTAAAGAACTCATAGTCATAAAGTCTCCTTGCGGCGGATCGATTGCATAGCTGCCGCTTTCACTTGTACTAACGGGATTTTGCGCTTTGAGTTGCGGTTAAAAAAAAAGTGAAGATCTCAGACCGATTTCGACCTGGCTCTAGCCCAGCCGCTTTCCCACTCGTGGCGCAATCGCATAGTTCAACTGGATAAGAACGATGAACGCAATGCTCACATAATTGCTGAAGACGCAGAGCAGCGCTCCAAAGGCATACAGGCCCTGAGCGATCAGGATGCGCCGGCAGATTGCGCCATGCACCTCGGGCGGTGTCTCGCTCTTGATCAGTTCGTGGTGCGTCGCGTAGGTCCAGCTCCACAGCAGCATCAGGCCGGGTAACAGAATGTTGAGCCAGTACAGAATGAGTGCCGAGCGATACTCGATAAATTCCGCCAGCAGGCGCGTGGTCAGCGGCATCAGCGTAATGGTGAAAAGAAACCCGAGATGAATCCAGGTCAGATCGCGCGCTCCCTCGCGGAAATGGTTGAGCTGCGTCTGCTGCCCGGCCCAGAAGATGCCTAGCGTCAAAAAGCTCATCAGGTAAGCAATCCATTGGGGACCAAGCGCCAAAAGCGCGTGGCATAGAGCAGCCTCGGAGTGGATGGCTTCAGCGGAAGGAATGTGGATGTCGAGCACCAATAGCGTCATGGCGACGGCAAAGATGCCATCGCTCAGCGCGGCCAGCCGCTCGTTGCTGCGTCCCTGGATTGCGTTATAGAGCGCCGCCGGCAAATCGCCTCCATCATGTGTTCGCTACTGTAACAAGTCCGAGCGCACATCGACCCGCTTCTTGCGCAGTCGCCAGCTTCCGAGGACGATCAGCACAAGTCCGGCAAGCAGCAGCAATGGCGGATTCCAGCCTCGAACGCCGGCATGCCAGAGCTGATAACTGCGGAAGAGGCCGAAGGCGCCAACAAAGATCGCGAGCGCGCCGCGAATCTTATCGCTCATGAGCAATGTATCTCCAGGGTCGAGTGGCGAAGCTCGCCAGCGGGGGAAGATTGAAACCCAGTCAAAGGCTCGTTTGACCGGGTGCGGCCGAAATCCCTATCTTCACTTAAGGTACAGGAAGATCGGCCGGAAGCAAGTGCTTCGTGCAGCCGTCAAAAATTGCTCCCGTTCCTGCGAGGTGATCATCATGGCAACGCCCACTACAACTCCTGCACTGAAACAGACCGCGCTGAACGCGACCCACCGCAAGCTTAAGGCCAAGATGGTCGATTTCGGCGGCTGGGACATGCCGGTCGAGTACTCGGGGCTGATCGCAGAGCACATGGCCGTGCGTACCGGTGTGGGGCTGTTCGATGTAAGTCACATGGGCGAGATCCAGTTCCGCGGGCCCAACTCCCTCGCGGCCGTCCAGCGTATCACGATGAACGATGCCTCACGTCTCAAGAACGGGCAGGCGCAATATTCCGCACTGCTCACGCCCGAAGGCACGTTCGTTGATGACATCCTTGTCCACAAACTTGGTGACAATGACTATCTGCTGGTAGTCAACGCCGGCACCACAGACAAAGACTTCGCCTGGATTCGCAAGCAAGTGGGCGCTATGCAGGGCGCACACGTGAGCAACTATTCCACGTACTATTCTCAGCTAGCCATTCAAGGGCCGCGAGCTCCGGAGACGCTGCAGAAGCTCACCAAGGTAGATCTCGCCGGGATCAAGAATTATTGGTTTACCTGGGGCCAGGTTGCTGGTATTCACAACACAATGATCGCGCGCACAGGCTATTCCGGCGAAGACGGATTCGAGATCTATGTCCCTTCGGATGTGGCGACGAGCGAGAAAGCCTGGGACGCAATCATGGAGGCGGGCGCTGAGTTTGGCATCATTCCATGCGGCCTGGGAGCGCGCAATACGCTGCGTCTTGAAGCGGGCATGCCGCTCTATGAGCACGAGATCACCGAGCAGACCAATGCCTTTGAAGCGGGCCTCGACCGCTGGCTGAAGCTCGAAAAGGATTCCGATTTCCTGGGACGCGAAGCATTGCAGGCGGTCAAAGACTCCGGCGGCCCTATACGCAAGCTTGTGGGGCTTGAGATGGTGGAGCGGGGCATCGCGCGCGATGGCTATCCCGTCTTTAACGCGGCTGGTGAAGAGATCGGTTCTATTACCAGCGGATCGCCTGCACCATTCCTGAAGACCAACATCGCCTATGCCTACGTGCCGGCTGCGGTGGCCGAAAGCAAAGAAGATGTTTTCGTGCAGGTGCGCACAAACAAGGTGCGGGCAAAGCAGGTGCCGACACCGTTTTACAAGCGGCCGAAGAAGTAGCCTACGCCGCTCCGCATTCTTTGTGAGGTTCTTTGCTATCGCTCTTCAACGAGAGATTTGAGCCGCATGAGCGCGCCATCCCACTGGCGTGACACCAGATCGAGATACTCGCGTAGTTCCATCAATGGCTTAGGATTGAGCGAGTAAAGCTGCTCGCGGCCTCGTCGAGTGCAGCGGACTATGCGGGATTTTTCCAGCACGCGCAGATGTTTCGTGATTGCCTGGCGGGTAAGACCAGAGCCCTCGGTAAGGCCGGCAATCGAAACATGCTCGCCATCCATCAGCTGTGAAAGCAGCACCAGACGCGTCTGGTCGCCCAGCGCAGCAAAGACGGCGGCATGCTCCGGTCCGGGGACAAGCCTATGACGCTGCTTGCGCGCGCTTTTACGGCTTGGTTGCGACATACACTTCGATGTTTCTAATCTGTTGCGTCCATCCGCCATCGTTGCGCAGGAATGCCTCGGCGCGCCGTGCTTCCGGCACGTTCTCAAAGCCGCTCTCCGTAATGGTCAGCCGGGTTCCGGTTGCCGTCGGTTCGAGCTTGAACTCAACCAGCGTGGGCAGTTCCTTTGCGTAGTCAACACTCGGATCAACCGCGTAGGGATGCCAAGTGAAGCTGAACAGACGCTCCGGTTCGATGACTTGCACGACTGCTTCCCAGACGAGATGCTCATATCCAGGCCACGTGATATTGCCTCGGGCTGTCTTACCTGCTTCAAATGAGCCCGCGAGATTGACGCGAAACCATTCGCCAAATTCACGGTGATCGGTAATGGCTCGCCAAACCCGGGATACTGGCGCATTCAGCTCAATCTGCTTTTCGATGACGTTATTCAACATTGTTTCCATAAGCAACCTTTTGGTTGCATGTTAATTGGGACAATAGAAAAGAGCAACCAAATAGTTGCTCTTTTTCGTCGCTCCCTCATCGAAATTTGGGTCACGTCGCTACTCCTGTGCAACTGAAGGAGGCGCGACATAAACCTGTTGCGGTGCATCCACCTTTGTGCCTGGCGTGTTGAGCTTCAGCTTGAGGCTCTGGATTTCAGCTTTCCCCTTAAGCTGCGCTGTAAAGCTCAATTCGTACTGATTTTGCAGGCGCTTCGCAAGATCCTCAAGGTAGGGCTGAAAGGAGACAGGATTGCCGAGGCCGATCCAGTAGTTCTTTCCGCCTGTCGTGTCGGTCAACTGTTGCAACAGATTTTGTCCGGCGTCGTCAGCGTACCGTGTGCGATCGATACGGCCCAGATCGCGCCAGTAAATCGAGTAGACGACAAGGTGAGCTCGTATGGAGTCGTGAAGCGCAGCCTGCAGGTAGGGGTCCTCGGGATCGTAGCGCGGATTATATTCATCGAAACCGTCGGTGATCATGATCACCTCGCGGCGCGCTGCACGGTCCTGAGACGGCCAATGCGTTGCCAGATCGGATAGGCAAATATAAGGACTGCCATTGGAGCCAGGAAGCCCAGCCGGGACGCGAAGTCCCTGGAGCACGGCATTGTGATCAGCCGTGAAGGCTCCTGCGAATCTTGTCGTGCCATTTTGCATGTAGGCAACAGCGGTTCGTACGTTGGGAGGAAGCGACTTTACGAACTGTGCAATGTCCCGAAGCTGCTGCGCAAAGTTGGTTCGCGCAGAACCATCGATCAGGATCACGAGCTCTACTGGGCTGTTCTGCAACTCCCTCAGATCGGTAACCTTAACGTCCTTGCCATTGACCTTAAGTGACAGCCCCTGCGTCAGCGAGTCGGGAGACGGCGCGCCATTCTTCGGCAACACGGTAATAACTGCCTGACCTTGTCCTCCGCTGTACTCTTGCGGAAAGGCGTAAACACCGAGCAATGCCAGCACGGCAGCGCTACCGGCAACATATTTCCATAACTTCATTTCCATTACTCCTTCCAGACCGGAGCAGGCGCTAAGTCGGCGCTCCCCAAAAACTGCTCTCGATCCGTCACTCCTTTAGACGCAGAATCTCTTGCGATGATGCGGCCGAAGAAATATTGATTGAAAGAGATATAGATATAATTTAAGACGACATACGCCAACCTGACTGCTTACTTACAGATTCATGACGGCCGCGAGTGTTACACCTCAACCGACAACTACTGCGCCACAGAAATATAGATTGTGTGGCATCAACACTGGATTAGCTAGCACACTGCATACGTCAGATCCTGCCCATGGCACGACAGAAAGAATCCACGGTGAATCCTCACAGGAGTGCCGCAAAGTCCCTCTATCATGAAATGAGCGGAAGAGCCTGTTGCCGCGTCCTGAAGTGGAGCGCCGTAGCCATGCGGAGGCCATCCATAGAAAAACCGGGGACAGTGAGATCGTCTTGGGGACATTGATGAGAAAGCAAGCTGTACGAACATGTCACTGCAGCATGAGTTTCAAGTACAGGACCGCTCGATGTATGCGACCGAGTATGACCGCGGCGATTCTGATTCTCAGTGCCGTGCTTACGATGCTTTGCTCGCAGGCAGTTCCGGCGTTGGCCGCACAAGCTGCTTCGGGGCAACTGCCTGTCTTCTCGTCTGTGACTGTGAAGCCCTACGATCCGAAGGGCAATCCGCCGCGCATCATGATTCACGACTTGTCGGATGGCTTCTCCGCAAGCGGCGTAACTCTTCGCATGCTACTGCAGCGGGCCTACGGGGTAGAGGACAACCAAATCGTTGGCGGCCCCGCATGGTTGGGTTCGGCACAGTTTGAGGTGGATGCCAAGATCGACGACGCCACTGCCCAGGCCATCGGTGGCATGACACCCCAACAGGCTGGCGAGGCGCGCCAGCACATGATGCAGACGATGCTGGCTGGACAGTTTCATCTCACTGTGCACCACGAAAAGCGAGACCTGCCGGTATATGCGTTGGTCATAGCGGAGGGCGGCTCGAAGCTGCATGAAGCAACGCCCGGGGACACCTACCCCAAGGGAATCCATGGGCCCGGCGGCAGCTCCGGCGCAGGTATGATCAGCATGGCTGTCGGAGAATTGACCTGTCAGGCCGTGCCGATCGAAAACCTGACCCGGATTCTGACCGATCAGGTCGGGCAGCACGTTATCGACAAAACAGGGCTGGCTGGCAGATATGACTTCACTCTGCGATGGTTGCCCGGTGCCGTTGCTTCGGCGTCCAATGGCGCTTTGCCTCCACCGGAGAGCACTTTGCCCGCGCTTCAGACGGCCTTGCAGCAACAGTTGGGGCTGAAGCTGGAGTCCGCAACCGGACCCGTGGAAGTGCTTGTGGTTGACCAGGCTGAGATGCCAATCGGGAAATAACACCAGTCGAAGTGTCAACGCATAACGAATGCAATATGGTCTTCAGAGCGCAACCTCAGCCTTGTAAAATCGGCATATGCAATTTGTTTCCATCAGCCGCCGTCGCGTTGACGCCTTTCCGCCTGAAGCCTTTACCTCTGAGCTCGGCCAGCGCGAGACGGCGCGCGTTCGCGAGCTCTATGCTGCGGGAATTTTGCGCCAGGTATGGAAGCGCGGTGATGTTCCCGGAGCCTGCATTCTGTGGGAGGCAGCCTCGGAGCAGGAGGTACGGGATGCGATTGCGTCGCTGCCGATCTTCGCTGCTGGGATGCTGGAGGTCGCTACGTTGGTTCCGCTGGAACCGTATCCCGGTTTTGGTCAAGCCTGAAAAGCGGGTCTGGGCGCTTTTGTCCGACTGGGGCTGGATTTTTCGGGGCAGGTCCAGAGGACTTACACTAGAGTTTCGACCTTTGGGGCTGACGCATGTTCCCGCCGGAGGATCTCCGGCAACGAATGTGTGCAAGCCGGAATCAGAGTTTGACCAACCCACCAGCACGCATTGCGAAGAAAGGAATTCCTATGCCCTATCCCACCGAGTACAAATACACCAAAGAGCATGAGTGGATCAGCGTCAGCGGCAACATCGGCACCGTGGGCATTACGGATTATGCCCAAAGCACGCTGGGCGACATCGTCTTTGTTGAGCTGCCAAAGGTTGGCGACGACGTGACAGGCGGATCGACCTTTGGATCGGTCGAGAGCGTAAAGGCCGTCAGCGATCTGTATTCTCCGGTCAGCGGAACGGTAACGGCGATCAATGAAGAGCTTGCTACCGCTCCCGACAAGGTCAATGAAAACGCGCACACGGCATGGATGATCAAGGTGGAGCTCTCCGACCCATCGCAGTTTGACTCGCTGTTGAGCGCTGAACAATACCAGGCATTTATCGCCGAAGAGACAGGAAAGTAGCTTTCAGCGCAAGACTGAGAGCAGGAGCTGCAGAAACAATGCGTTATCTCCCAAAATCGCCATCTGAACGGGCAGAGATGCTCGCCCAGATTGGTGCGCAATCCATTGACGATCTGTTTGCCGTTATCCCCGAGGAATACAGGCTGAACCGTGATCTGGCGATTCCCCGCCAGATGGGCGAGAGCGAGATCATTGAGCATTTTCGCGGGGCTGCTTCGCAGAACAACTCCGCGGGTTATGCTAGCTTTCTCGGCGCAGGCTGCTACCGGCATTATCGGCCGGTGGTGATCGATTCGCTGGTGCAGCGTGGCGAGTTCCTGACCAGCTACACGCCGTATCAGGCAGAGATTACGCAGGGAACACTCCAGGCGATCTTCGAGTTCCAGACCATGATCTGCGAGCTCACCGGCATGGATATCGCCAATGCCAGCATGTATGACGGCTCAACCGGCGCTGCCGAAGCCGCGATGATGGCGGCGCGCGTCACCGGACGATCCAACGTGGTGGTGGCATCGACCGTTCATCCGGAATATCGCGAAGTAATGGCGACCTACGCGCAACATCAGGGGTTGCCTTCGCAGACGGTTGGCTACGATGCTGAGACTGGCCGCATCGATCTCAAGGCGCTCGAAGCAGCAATTACCGATCAGACCGCATGCGTGCTGGTGCAGTCTCCGAACTTCTTCGGCGTGATTGAAGACATTCCCGCAATTGCTGAGCTGGCGCATGCCAAGGGCGCGCTGCTTGTCGTATCGATCGCCGAGGCTTTGTCGCTGGGCGTGGTCAAGCCGCCGGTTGATGCCGACATCGTGACGATGGAAGCGCAGTCCTTTGGTGTAGCCATCAGCTACGGTGGCCCGTTCTGCGGTGTCATCGCAGCAAAGGAAAAGTATCTGCGGCAGATGCCGGGCCGGCTCGCCGGGCAGACGACCGATGCCGATGGCTATCGTGGTTTTGTGCTCACGCTGTCAACGCGCGAGCAGCATATCCGGCGCGAAAAGGCGACAAGCAACATCTGCACCAATCAGGCGCTGGTTGCATTGATGGCGACGATTTTCCTATCGGTGTATGGCAAGCAGGGTATTCGCGACCTGGCTGTGCAGAATCTCGCCAAGGCTGATTTCGCAGCAAGGACACTGGGTAGCCAGCCAGGTGCGAAAGTGCTGTTTGCGGGCAGCCCGAAATTCCACGAGTTTGTGCTGCAGACCGCCGAGTCTCCAGCCGTATTGAATGAGCGTCTGCTGGAGCAGAAGATCATCGGTGGCCTTGAGTTGAGCAAGTGGTATCCCGAGCTCGGTAACGCATCCGTGTGGTGCGCGACAGAGTTAAATACACGCGCACAGATTGAATCAGTAGCAAACGTTCTGGCCAATGCGCCGGTGGAGGCATAGAACATCGGTAAGCAATATTTGTCGAATACGGAGGCGATCAATGCACGATTATTTTTTTACTCCGATGAGAGACAAGCAGTTAAGGTCTTGGGAACGCCACCGCCACCGTGGTCTTGTTATTTTCCTCTCGGGCCGAGGGCTCGTTATTGGAACCGCAGTTGCGTGCTTAACCTTGATATTTTGGGGGAGCAGTGGATCGAGCAGCTGGTTGTTGGATGGATTCTTCGCGCTAGTTTGTTCAATTCCGATGAGTTGGCTTGAGTGGGATTCTACCGAAAAGCGCTATCGCAAAACTCTAGCTATCCATGATGGCCAGACAGGCAAATAGCGCGAAAGAGTTTGAGGTACAGAATGGCAATGACTGAAGCAACACCCCGCACGACCCTCGGCAAAGTTCGTGCGCACCAAACGCAGAACGAGGGCCTGCTCTTCGAGAAGTCCTCACCCGGCAAGCGTGCCTATAAGCTGCCTCCGCTCGATGTGCCGGAGGTCAATCCTGGAGCGCTCTTGGGAGAGTCACACCGTGAAGACACCGGCGCACTACCGGAGCTGAGCGAGATTGAGATCATTCGCCACTTCACGCGCCTCTCTACGTGGAACTACGCTATCGATCTCGGCATGTATCCGCTCGGCTCGTGCACCATGAAGTACAACCCCCGTGTCAATGAGTTCGTCTCACGCATTGAAGGTCTCGCTGAAGCGCATCCCTATCAACCTGAATCGCTATCGCAGGGCTCTCTCGCTATTGTCGAGCTGCTGCAGAAGTGCCTGATCGAGATCACCGGTATGGATGCCATTACGCTGCAGCCCGCAGCCGGCGCGCATGGCGAATTTACCGGCATTCTGCTCGTCCGCGCCTATCACGAATCGAAGGGTAACCCACGCCGCAAGGTGCTGGTGCCCGACTCTGCGCATGGCACCAACCCAGCCACGGCAGCGGTATGCGGCTACCAGGTGCAGAACATCAAGTCCAACGCGCTCGGCATGGTGGATGTGGATGAGCTTGCCAAGGTTGTCGATGAAGACACCGCAGCGCTTATGCTCACGAATCCATCGACCATCGGTGTCTTTGAGAGCGAGATTCACAAGATCGCCGACATTCTTCACGCGAAGGGCGCGCTGCTCTACATGGATGGCGCGAATATGAACGCACTCTGTGGCAGGGCGCGGCCGGGCGATTTCGGTGTGGACGTGATGCACCTCAACCTGCACAAGACCTTCTCGACGCCTCACGGCGGCGGTGGACCCGGCTCAGGTCCGGTAGCGTGCAAGGCAATCCTTGAGCCGTTCCTACCTACTCCCGTGCTCGTGCGCAAAGGCGATGCACTTGGCTGGAACTTTGACCGCCCGCAAACTGTGGGCCGCGTCCGTGCCTACTACGGCAACTACGGCATGTTCATTCGTGCACTCGCGTACATCCTTGCCAACGGGCCCGATGGCTTGCGGCAGACAACCGAAGATGCCGTACTCAATGCCAACTACATCCGCAAAAATCTCGAAGATCTCTACGAGCTGCCGTATACGACGGCATCGATGCATGAGGTGGTCTTCAGTGATAAGCGGCAGGCGGCGAAAGGCATCCGCACCGGCGACATCGCCAAGCGCCTCATCGATTACGGATTCCATCCATACACAGTGAGCTTCCCGCTCATCGTCTCGGGTGCGTTGATGATCGAGCCGACCGAGAGCGAATCACGCGAAGAATTGGATCTCTTCATCGACGCCATGCGCGCCATTGCCAAAGAGGTCGAAGAAAATCCGGATCTCGTAAAGCACGCGCCACATTCCACGCGCGTCTCGCGGCTCGATGAAGTCACTGCCGCCCGCAAGCCTGTGCTGCGTTGGAAGCCTCAATAGGCGGGAGTTTTACGGATGACCATCTTTGACGAAAAGCGCGCCGAGCTTGAGCACTATGAGTTCATGATGGGCGCAGCGCGTGGACGCCTTGCTGTTGCGCTCGATCTGCTGACCGATGCGTTAGTGCTAACCGGCCAGCACGGAGTCTACTGCGTTTCTAACCGTAATCCATCCAAGCCGCGGCTTGATCTCGAGGGTGTTCTTGGCGGCATCGAAGGCGCCAAGGCGCTGATTCAATCGGTAATGGAAGAGCTGCGCCGCGAGCGCGAAGAGGCATCGCGGCTCTAGCTCCTAATGCACGCTACTTCGAAGCCGTCACCTTGACTGATGCATCTACATCAGCCCACTTGACGTGCAGCTCCGTCGAATCGCCGCTTGTGTTTTCGAAGTCGATGACCATCTTCTCAACCGAAGAAGCATTGGAAGCCTTCTCCATCGGCACGCGGCCAAGATCCATGTCCTCTTTATAAACGGTGCCCCACTGGCCAGTCTGCTTGTTCACAATCAGCTTCCAGCCTTCAGCAGTGGGCAGGGAATAAATTGTATAGGTGCCCGCAGGCACGCTTAGGCTGCCGATCATGAGATTGCCGCTGGTTTTGAGTGTCGTAGCGGAGTTGGCTCCTGTGCGCCACACCTTGCCATAGGGAACCAACGTTCCATCTCCAAAAATCTGCCGGCCGCGCATCGAGGGGGCGCTGTAATCGATCGAGATCTGGGCGTCCGTGAGGGAGACCTCAGCTTTCGCCAGCGGGCTAAGCGGCGCTTTCTGCGCTCCGCCACCCTGGGCAAGAGCTGGTTGCGCAAGAGAAATGGATACCGCGGTAGCGGCGACGGTACAAAGCAATGTGCTCAAGAATCGATGACGCATGGAAACTCCTCCGGGCGCAAGTGTAGCAAAGCGGCATCAACCTCGTTTTTATCTGAAACGACATGAAGACAGCCGCTGTTCTTTTCTGACCGTATTTGCGGCCACAGCGCCTGGCGGCACACGATTTCTGACGAAATGGGGTATTCTATGAAGGCGCGCCCGTAGCTCAGCTGGATAGAGTGAACGCCTCCGAAGCGTTAGGTCGCACGTTCGAATCGTGCCGGGCGCACCATCCCTTCAAGACATCCCAGTAAAAGTTGTGAGGCTAAAGCATACTTCCAGTCACCCGCTACACTGGAGAAAGCATGCTGCGCGCTCTGCGCTGGCCTTGCGTCCTTAAAGGAACGGAATGCACTGGAATATTCAACAGATTTTGTGGGCCTTGGTGCTGGCGTCGCACCTGGTTCTGATGATTGTGTTGCTCGGGCGAGAGCGCATCCGCCGCTTCCCGTGGTTCACCGCTTACATTGTGCTCTCCGCGGTGCGTTTAATTGCCGATCATCTGCTCCATGGCAAGCTCACCACGGTAGCTTTCTACTGGCAGAGCTATACCGGCAGCATTCTGGAGGCGATCCTCGGCGTTCTAGTTCTTATTGAGCTTTGCCGGCATGTCTTTTCCAGCGGCAGGACCGGAAAGATACTGAAGGGCAAAGGATGGATCGGCGGCATTCTTGTCACGGTGCCAATTGCGCTCGCTGTAGCGGCTCTCTGGAATATGGGCATTACCTGGACGGCGATGAAATCCGATCCGGAGCATCTGCCCCTGTATATCGATCTCTATGTTGCATTGAAGAGTCAGTTGTTCATCGCGGCGCTGACCGTGGAAGTAGGCGTGTTCCTGCAGTTTTTCGGAAGGCGCTTCGGCGCGAAGTGGCGCAGCCATGACCGGCAGATCGTCCTGGGCCTGTCCACCATGTCTATAGCGTTGCTGGCCGTGCAGGCCACGACGGACATCATCAAGCACCATGTGCATCTGACCAGCCGCGACCAGTACGAGCATATCGTCCGCATTTTTGAAAATCTCGATAACGCTCGCTTTGCCGTGTGGCTGCTGGCCTTGATTTGGTGGATTGTCTGGCTATGGCGCGACGACCCCGATGCGCCTCCTGCTGCAGAGATGGCCGATGTGCCGGTTCTCGTGGGACCGCCATCCCTGGATGTTCGCCTGCAAGAGCCTGACGAGCCTGTCACACACGATTAACCCACCCGCCAGTTACTTTAGACCACAGCTTTCACGAGGGAAGCATTTCCGGCAGAGTCTGCTTGCTACACTTCACCCCCTATGTCGATTGCACAAGCTATTTTTGATTTGAAAGCCGATCCGGAGAGCTTTCTTCGAGCCAGCCGGTTAAAGATTCTCGGTGGCGGAAAGACCTCGTTTGACGTCCCGGCCAATTTCAAGATGGAAGTCAATCCCGAAGGCGGCTGTAAGGCCATCTGTGTGCTACAAGACACTGCTCCGCTCGGCGTGGATCAGTTTCAGGCGTGGTATTTCCCCATGCAGCAGCTGTAGGGATTCACCGTAAACTGGCTACCGAAGCCGGAAGATACACCGCTGCGTCTTCTGCTCATATCGCAAATCACCGGATGCTTATTCGGTATAGGCTCAAGCACACAAGGCAGCTGTGTCGCGCACATTCAGCCGATCAGAAGTCGCATATGGATAAGGCCGGACTGAACCGCCGCGAGGCGCGTCAGCAGACCTGTGGACCAGTGCAGGAACTGCGGGATTGGCGCCCATCGTCTACGGCGGCATGACTTATTCCATTGATACCGAGTACGTGTCGGTCGCGGGAAAGATGGACGACAGAGGTAATTGGCAGTTTTTCTCGCAACGCTATGACGGCATCGCAAAGAAAATCTCCGGTATCACCACTTTTTAACGCAATGCACCGCAATCGAACCGTGGAGAAAAGATCTTGACAATCCATACTCTATTTAATAGAGTACTCTTTATTAAGGACTTCTCTGGCTGTTTGGAGCGGTCTTCAGGAGCAGATTCCATGGAAATTCGACCAGAAAGCCATGAGCTTAATGACCGTCTCAACCTGATCGAAGCGATGATTGCAGAAGGGCGCAGATGTACCGAGAGCTGGGGTTGGAGTTTTGTGCTCTGGGGAGCGGCCTACTACGTAGCAATCGCGTGGAGCACGTGGGGAGGTAGTGCATACGCGTGGCCAACCACCATGATTGTTGCTGCTTTGATTACGGTGGTGGTTGCTTCGAAAAAGACTCGCCATCAAGCCGAAACCACGGTAGGTCGAGCTTTGGCTGCTGTCTGGATCGGGATTGGCATTTCGCTTTTCCTCTTCGGCATGTCTGAGGGGTTGAGCGGCAAGCTGGGAATACAATCCTTCATCGCTGCCATTGCGGTGTTGCTCGGCGCTGCGAATGCAATTTCAAGCATCGTGTTGAAGTGGGGAGCGCAATTCGCCTGTGCGCTGGCCTGGTGGGCTGCGGCTGTAGCATCGCCATTTCTCAGCGAAAGTCAGAGCAGCATGCTCTTTCTGGCCGCTATCTTCCTCTGTCAGATCGTCTTCGGCATCTACATGATGCTGCTGGAGATGCGCGAGCGCAGGCAGATTGCAGGAAAGTCAGGCGCTGCCCATGCCTGAGACCGTCGCTGCGACCGCTGGCGACTTGCCGGAGCTGAATCCCGTCATTCATGGCAAGCTTCGGCTGGCGTTGCTTAGTCTCTTATCCACAGTCGAAGAGGCTGAGTTTACCTGGCTGCGGGCGAAGACAAACGCCACAGACGGAAACCTCGGAGCTCAGTTGTTGAAGCTCGAAGATGCCGGATACGTTGCGGTAGAAAAGAAATTTGTTCTGCGCAAACCGCAGACGATCTATCGCATGACGCCGGCAGGGCGCGAAGCACTTACGGAGTACGTACAGGCGCTGAAGCAATTGCTCGGTTCGGCTATCGACGTGTAATTTTGCGGCATTGCAGGCTGGAAGGGGAGAGCAGGAGAGAGCCATTTCACCGCTCAAAGACAATCATTCAATGATTTGCCGAAAATTACCCCTGAGAAGCGCAGAATAAGTACAGCGGTACCATTGCAGGTCTGGTGACGTGGTTGATAGTTGCATCTGTTAGCAAAAGGGTAACATTGTGCGGGGATGTGTTGTCGGAATAAATAATTACCCCCTCCCCCTCCGTCTCTACCATTTCTTCGCCCACTGAGTGATAAGATTCGGCCATTCAAAAAGATCTGGATTGCCGCTCTACTTTCCGAACGACAATCCAGAATGCTTTGATCATCCAGAGTTGATCGATGGATAACAGTTTTCGACCCGTTTAGATGTGGCAGCTTGCCAGACCGCGCTTTTCCAAGTAGCGCTGATGATACTCTTCGGCGCGCCAGAAGGTCTGCGCGGGCTCAACTTTGGTCACGATCTTCTTCGGCGCAAATTTACCGGCTTGCGTCAGTTCAGCAATCTTGGCTGCAGCCGTGGCTTTCTGCGCTTCCGAGTGATAGAAGACGGCGGAGCGATACTGGGTTCCCCAGTCCGGTCCCTGCCGGTTCAACTGCGTCGGATCATGCAGTGAGAAAAAGGCGTCGAGCAGCTGTTCGTAGCTGACTTTCTCGGGGTCAAAGTCCAGCTCAACCACCTCCGCGTGTCCGGTACCGTCGGTGCAGACATCTTTATAGGACGGAGCCTGCAAATGTCCGCCCTCATAGCCAACAGCGGTTTCCGTAACGCCGGGAATATTGGCAAAGGCGACCTCGACTCCCCAAAAACATCCGGCGCCAAATGTAGCTTTTTCCATCGAATTAGTTCTCCTTGCAACACTTCGGAGCTGCCACAGCGCTGTAATCCATTCTTGCTGTGGTTTCGATCACGCTTCGACCGATTTGATTCCGATTCAGCTCACCGTTTCGTTAGATGGTACGAGCGTACTTCGGATGCAAGGCGGAGGCAGCTATTCCGGCTTGCGTGGCTTCGGTTTCGGTCTTCCTTTGTTCTTACCGGTGTATGAATCGCGCCAGCGTTCCTTCTTTCGCGGAGCCTCGCCGTCGCCAGCTGGCGGACCGGAGCGTCGCTTTCCTTGGAAAGCACCCTCCGAACTTTTCGGACGGTCAAACGCCCGCTTCTGCGGAGCGCGATTCGCAGGCCGGTCACCGGCGAACTTCTTAGGTGGGCGTCGGTCAAATTCGTTCGCGTCTTCGCCCCGCCCCGGTCTCGATGGTCCTGGACGGGATGATGCTGGACGGGATGTTCCGGGCCGTGAAGTTCCAGGACGTGGCTCAAACCGCCGCTCGGGTGCATTTACGCCCTCGCTCCGGCGTGGACGCGACGTTGCTGGACGGGACTCAAACCGCCGCTCAGGCGGACGCGATGATTCGCGTCGGCGCGGTTCGAAACCCTTATCTTCCCTGGACGGACGCTCCGTAAAGGGACGTTCGGTAGGTCTAGCCGGTCTTGGCAGGCGATTGCCGAAAGAGCGCGACTGAAAGCCCTGTCCTTCACGTTTCGGTCCAGGCCGATCGAACGAGGATCCTTCGCGTTGCGGCCGATCGCGATCCTGAGACGGACGTCTGGAATCCTCGGCACGGCGGAAACGTGATTCACCCGGCTTGCCTGCAAAGCGTGATCCACTTGGTTTGCCTGAGAAACGTGACTCGCTGCGCTCACCTGGACGATCCTCACGTTTGGCAAATGGTTTATTTCCGGCCTCTGTACGGCTTCGAAAGGTGCCTGAAGGCGCATCGGTGCGGCGCTTGAATCTCGGCCGTTCGCCAGCCTTCTGGTACTCGACCGCAGCACCCGCATGTCGCGAAAGCTGTGCCGGAGCCGGACCGCGCCGGCGGCGCGTCTTCAGTTTGCCATCAGCGGCCAAGTTCAGCAGCCGAATCTCTTCCTCGTCCAGCTCGCGAACCTTGCCCGGCTCCAGATCCAGAATCAGCGGGCCGTAGCCAACGCGACGAATCTTTTCCACATGATGGCCAATCTCTTCGAACATCTTGCGCAGTTCGCGGTTGCGGCCCTCAATCACGGTGACTTCGTACCATGGATTGTCGCCTTCCCGAACCTGACGGATGCTGGCCGGAGCAGTCCGAACACGACCCGATCCAGTGCCGGGGCGACCGCGCTCAATCATCACGCCTTCGCGAAGCGACTCGATCATCTCTTCGTCGGGATTGCCGGAAACCTTAACGAGATATGTCTTTTCTACACCCGACGATGCGCGGGTCAGCTTGTTGGCTAGCTCGCCGTCATTGGTGACGAGCAACAGTCCTTCGCTCAGATAGTCGAGCCGTCCAATCGGGTAAAGCCGCTCGCGCTCGCCCGCGAAAAACTTCATCACTGTCGGGCGGCCTTCCGGATCGCTGACCGTGGTGACATAGCCCTTTGGCTTGTTGAGCATGAAATAGCGATGACGCTCCGGACCTTGGAGTAGCTTGCCATTTACGCGAATGTGGTCGCGCTGTGGGTCGGCTTTTGCGCCGAGCGTGGATACAACCTGTCCATTGACCTGCACTCGTCCGCCGAGGATCATTTCCTCCGCCGTTCGCCGTGAAGAGATTCCTGCATGTGAGAGAATCTTCTGCAGCCGTTCCTCATGGCGCTCAACGATGCGCTTGCTCGGTTCCTGTGTTTGCGAGTCTTCGGTGTCAGGTGGAATAAAGCCGGGTTCGTCTTCCGCTTCGGCTTCAACCTGACGCGCCAGCTCAGCAGCTACGGCGTCCTGCTCCAGGCTTTCGGCGGACTTGGAATCAGCCCGTGACGTCGCGGTGAGGATGAGTGTCTCAGACGCAGAGTCGGAATCGATTTCCTGTGATTGCGAGACTGATTCGGCATCTTCTACGGGTGCGGAACTCTGGCGAGACGGCTTTCGCACAACCTTTTTTGAAGAAGATCTGATGCTGTCCGCAGCAATGCCTGACTTTGGCTTTGCCGGTAAAGAGATGTTCTTCCGTGCATTCGACCGTCGCTTTGCAGCAGACTCGGCAGCATCTTCCTTAGGGTCAATCGGTTCAATCTTGAGAGTTTTCTTCGGTTCCGGGCTCATGACTCCACCTCAACTTGCGCGGGCTCCGGGAGCGATTCGGATTCCGGTTGATGGGCCGCTTCCGTTGCATCGGAGCTTTCAGGGACAATAGCGGCTACTGTTTCGTTTTCAAATGTTTCTGGTACGGAATCCACAGAAGCTTCCGCAGTGGCCGCCAACTCTACTATTTTTGCCTGCGCCTCAGCCTGGGCAGATTCCTCTGCCGTAGGATCAGACGGCGCGGCGATTTCCGCGCCGGGTTCAAGGAAAAGATCGCCGCTCTGCTCGACTGGAGGCGCTGGAGCTACTTCCTCGTCGGAACCGTCTTCGCTCATCTCGATAGCCGCCATCTTCTCGAATTCTTCCATTGATGGCAGCTCGCTTACGTCCTTCAGGCCAAAGCGGACGAGGAATTCCTTGGTGGTCTTATAGAGCATGGGGCGGCCAATTACCTGTTTGCGGCCTGCGGTGGCGATTAGCTTGCGGCTCATGAGCGAACCGAGGACTCCGGCGGAATCGACGCCGCGGATCTCGCCGACTTCCGGCGCGGTGATTGGCTGCTTGTAGGCGATTACTGCCAGTGTCTCCAACGCAGGCAGGGAAAGCTTCAGCGGTGGTTTGAGGCTTTTGACGAAAGCGCGTACGGAGTCGTGCATCTCCGGCTTGGTACCCATCCGGAATCCGCCCGCGATCTCGCGGATCTCGACACCACGGTTGTCATTCGCGTAATCGGCAATCAGCTCGTCAAGAACTTCGCGAAGAATATCTCGTACCTCGCGCTCGCGCTTGCGTTCGGCACGCTTCGCTTCGAGAGCCGGATCTTCTTTATTTTCACCAGTCGCAGGCGGGATTTCTGCCTCAGAGGCAGCTTCCGGAAGCGCTTCGGTGGGTTTGGAAGTACTTTCTACTGCTGGGGTCAAAAGCAAGTCCGAGAGCTCGGCGCCCAGCTCACGGCTGGAGTCGGCAAGTTCCACGGCTGCGGGGGCATCATCGGTGGAGGAAGGTTCTACTTCGGTTGCCAGAGCGGCCTCGCGCTCGGCTTTCCAGGTAAAGGCTTCTTCGGTAAACAACGTTGTGAGCTGCTGGAGCGTTACCGGCTCATCGGCAGCGTAAATCACGGCTTCCAATCTGGCTTTCAAACTCATTCCTTAGGTATGGTACCGGAACCAGCGAAGACGTGCCGGAAGGCAAAAAGACGAAGCGGACGCCAGCAACGCTGGCGTCCGCCAAATCGGAAGCATTACAGGTGGTTATTTCATGAAAGCGCGGAAGACCCAGAACAGGCCACCGGAGAGGATCGCTGCTGCAGGCAGTGTGCAAACCCAGGCCATGGCGATAGAACGCAGCGTGGACCACTGCAGTCCGCTGCCATTGGCAACCATAGTGCCGGCAATGCCTGAGCTAAGCACATGGGTTGTGCTCACGGGCAGGCCGAAATTGTCGGCGGCGATGATGGTTGCCATAGCGACGAGTTCGGCTGAGGCGCCTTGTGCATATGTGAGGTGATCCTTGCCGATCTTTTCGCCTACCGTGACGACGATGCGCTTCCAGCCAACCATTGTGCCCATTCCGAGCGCCAGGGCCACCGCGACTTTGACCCACAAGGGAATGAACTTGGTCGCAGTGTCCAGCTTCTTTTGATAGTTGGTGAGGACCTTATCTTCATCCGCGGTGAACTGCGGATTGTGGCTCTTGTGCATCTGGCTTAAGGCCGACGCCGCGACGTACATGTCATTACGGACGTTCTGCTGATCACGTGCGGGAACGGCCTTCAGTTCCTTGTAAAGACCCACTTCGTGGCTGATGTCTTCTACGAGCTCACGGAGAGCAACCATCGTGGTCGGAGTAAATTGCTTGGTCTTGATGTATTCAGTGACATCCTGCCGCGGATCGGACATCACAGCATTCTGGTCGACATGACTCGTCAGAATGCCGGAGACCTGAGTGGAAACTGCTACGAAATCGACTACGTCGTGCGCTGTGACTGCGTGATTCAGCGCATAGGCAGTGGGGACGGTACCGATCAGGATGAGCATGATGAGGCCCATGCCCTTCTGACCGTCGTTGGAACCGTGACCGAAGCTGACGCCTGTGCAGGTGAGGATGAGCAGGAGACGGATCAAAAACGGTGGAGGCTCGTCGCCCTTGGGAGCGGTGAAGAGAGCCGGGAATTTGACCAGCGCCTTGGTGAGCAGCATGAGGAGCCAAGCGCAGGCAAAACCGACGAGCGGCGAAACGAGCAGCACCTTGAAGACCTTGGAAACCTGATCCCAGTCCACTCCGGCGGTGCCGTTATGCCCGGCCATCAGTTGATTGGCGATGCCTACACCTATGATGGAACCCACCATGGTGTGGGAGCTAGAAGCCGGCAGACCCAACCACCACGTGCTGAGGTTCCAGATGATAGCGGCAATCAACAAAGCGAAGACCATGGCGAAGCCTGCGCCCGAGCTGACCTGAAGAATGAGTTCAACGGGTAGCAGTGTGATGACAGCGAATGCGACAGCGCCGCTCGAAGTAAGCACGCCGATCAGGTTCCACATGCCGGACCAGACAACGGCGACGTGTGGTTCAAGAGAGTGCGTATAGATGACGGTTGCAACGGCGTTTGCCGTGTCGTGAAAGCCGTTGACAAACTCGAAGCCGAGGGCAATGAGTAGAGCTACAGCGAGCAGGACGTAGGGCCAGATGCTGGTCGACACAACATGCCCCATGTCATTGGCGATGTTGAATCCGCAGTAAGCAAGACCGCCTAGCAGGATGGCCACGAAGATTGCAGCGCCGACGACGCCTGGGCCCTTTTTCATTTTCTGGTCGAGCAACGATGCGTTTGCTGTTGCCGGTGCTGCTGTTGCCATGTAAAGACTCTCCCCGAAGATTGATTGTGAAATATGCAGATTCCGGCGAGTTTAGAAGCCAGTTGGCCAGGAGGAGGGTGGCCTGCAAAACCGGCTCCAAAATGGAGCACGCCGAAAAACACGATAAAAAGCGATACTCGGACGCTACAGGGAGATGTTTGCCAGAATGTGAACAAGAAGCAGTTCAGAGTGTGAATATTGCGTGAATGCGGGGAGATTGGCCGTCCCACGGTCAAACTACCCCTAGAAAACAATAACGGCGAGTTCCGAAGAACTCGCCGTTATTGTTTCAGAGCATATCTATACGCCGACTGTGGCGGCAACTGGCGCAGCCACCATTCTATGGATGCGGTCACCGAGCTTATGCAGCCGCAGGAAGTTTGTCGAGCCGGATTTTGTGCCGGTGCCGGCGATGATCGCGACGATTTCGCCTTTTCGAGCGTAGTTGTTCTGCTCCAGCAGGGTTTCAGCCAGCTCGACCATGATTTCCGTGGCTGAAACCTTGGCGCAGGACACTGGTACGACTCCCCAGAGCAGATTGAGCCGGTTGATCGTGACTTCGATGGAGCTGAAAGCGTAGATCGGCGCAACTGGCTGGTATTTCGAAAGCTTGATGGCGGTAGCGCCGGTTTCAGTGAAGATGGCGATGCCGCGCAGGTCGAGATCTTCCGCGGCGTGCGCCGTGGCTTCGCAGATTGTTTCGGCAACTGACAGCGTACGGTGGCGCGGACGTGTTGGAGCCACACCTGCAGCGCGAGCTGAGTTGATATTCTTTTCCGTCTCGGCAACGATTCGGGCCATCATCCTGACGGCTTCGACCGGGTACGCTCCCATTGCCGATTCACCGGAAAGCATGACAGCGTCGGAGCCGTCATAAATGGCATTTGCTACGTCGGAGACTTCCGCGCGCGTTGGCCGGGGGTTGTCAATCATTGACTCGAGCATCTGCGTCGCGGTGATGACCGGCTTGCGATAGTCAGCAGCGAGGCGGATGATCTGCTTCTGAATCGCGGGAACTTTCTCGGGAGGAACTTCCACGCCGAGATCGCCGCGAGCGACCATGATGCCGTCCGTAACCTGGAGGATGGCGTCAAGATGCTCGATGGCCTGGGGTTTTTCGAGCTTGGCAATGATCCAGGTTGCGCCGCCGAGAGCCGAGACCCGGTTGCGAACGAGGTTGATGTCTTCAGCAGTGCGAACGAAGGAGACAGCGATTGCGTCGACGCCGTTGCGCAGCGCGAATTCCAGATCGATAGCGTCTTTTTCGGTAAGAGAGGGAACGCGAACAGCGATACCCGGCAGGTTGATGCCTTTGTTTTCACCTAGCTTGCCACCGTTGACGATTTCGCAGACGACATCGTCGCCGTCGACCTCGACTACGCGAAGCTCGATGAGGCCATCGGAGAGCAGGATGCGCGATCCCTGTTCAACGTTCTCGGCCAGTGTCTTAAAAGTGGTGCCAACCAGCGACGCGGTACCCTCGAGTTCGCGCGGAGTGATGGTGATGCGCTCACCGGCGATCAGTTGCACCGGTTTGTGATCCACGAGCTTGGATGTGCGAATCTTGGGCCCTTGCAGGTCGCCGAGAATGCAGAGTGGCTTGCGTTCTTCGCGGCTCACTTTGCGGATCATCTGAATCAGGGCACGCTTCTCGTCATGAGTACCGTGTGAAAAATTGAGACGCACAACATCCAAACCCGCACGCACAAGCTCGCGAAAGACGGGTTCAGTATTGGAAGCCGGACCGAGGGTGGCAACAATTTTCGCGCGGCGGGGTGAAGTGGCCTGTGTAAACAAAATATCGGCGGTAGACATTAAAACGCTCCAGAAAAGTCTCGAACCTCAACGAGGTGAGGGACGTAGGCGCGTTCCGCGGAATCAGATCCACCTGAACGCGACTTGTATATGTGAGGGCCGCGTGAATGGCCGGCAACCGCGTAGAAATCGCTTCACCGGGCCCTTCTGTAACTGGTTCAGCCCGCTCAATTGTACAAGAGCAGACGAGGCAAGCGGATGTGGGTGATGGTTGTTGGACGCAGGTAAAAGAAAGCAAATTGCGGTGGATGAGTCGGTCTGGCCCTGACCGAACTATTTGATCGAGCTGGCGGATAGGCCATTCGCTAAATTTTGAAGATATCGAGCTTCTGACGCTAATGATATTACGACTCCGTACGGGACAGGAGTGCCGAAGCGCGCCCAACGATTCCTTTGCGCTCTCGATGAAGAACGCCATTCAGTTGTGCTCCAAGGAGAAGGCTGAATGAGGTGATGTAGAGCCACACCATGGTGGCGATTGCGGTTCCAAGTGAGCCATAGACGACTGTGTAATCGGCGACACGAGTGACGTAGAGACCAAACGCCAAGGTAATGGGAAACCAGATCAACGTGGTCATGATGGCGCCTGGAGCGACGCAGCGCCAGTGCTCCTGGCTTCGAGTGCCAAAGTGATAGAGAGTCCCTACGACCGATGTGCTGGTGATGAGAGCGAGAGACCATCGTGCGAGACGCCAGAAAAAAATGACGATAAATTTCAGTTCATGTTGCGAGTTATCTATCATCCATTGCTCGATTGGCTGGCCAAAGACCAGAACCGAAGTGGCAATGGATAGAGGGACAAGGGCAATTGGAACGAGAAGAATGGCTCGCAGGCGAACCTGCCACCAGGACCAGCCATGACGCGGTAGCTCATAGGCGTGCCGAAAGCCTTCCATGAGCGTGAGCATCAGGCCCAGTGCGGCGAAAAACGTGAGTGAGGATGCGGAAAGAAGCACCTGCAGTGAAAAGGCGCGACGCCCGTAGAAATAGGACTGCAGGAGCGACATCGTGTCAGGAGGCAGGAATTGCTCGCTTGCGGTGCGGATGGTATCGAGCAACGTGTAGCCTGACGGCACAAGGGCGAGCAGAGTGGTCGCAACCAGAAATGCGGGGCAGAGCATCAGCATCCCGGAATAAGCGGATGCTTTGGCCGCATCCAGTATGTTATCTGCCATGGAATGCAGGATGGCGGCGCGCAAAGCGCGAGTGTAGTGGGCAATGACCGGGAGCTTTGCCATCGTTGGCAGGGTATCGCAGCCTTTGCGGTTTGACGAGACCAGGTTGGATTCTAGGTACCGGGAATGAAACGCACCTTATGGGATCTTTACGTCATTCAGTCGATGGCGTCATTTCCTCGAAAGTTAGCTTGTTCGCAAACTCAGGCGTGAATGAAGAGGGAGAGAGCCCCGACGACGATGCCCATGGCGGGCCCCAGGCAGAACTGAATGAGGATGTCGCCAAGGATAAAGATGATGACGAATCCAAAGCGGCCGATGGTGTCGAAGGTATTGAGTGCGTTGTAAGGGAGAAGATTCCTGACGATGCGCGCGGCGTCCAGCGGAGCGATTGGCAGAAAATTGAAGAGGAACAGGGCAAGGTTGATCTCAAGCATGAGCCGGCCTAGCATCGCTATCGCCTGCTGAGCAGATGCCGCTCCGAGAAAGATTTGTCCCCGGAAAGAACCGATAACGGCTATCCGGCCGCCGGGAACAGCCAGAGCCAGGACCACCAATGTGAAAAAAGCCAGAGCCACCAGGATCAGGTTGGCAATGGGGCCCGCGATAGCGATCAGATTATCGTCGCGGGTGATGCGCTTGAGATTGCGGGTAATCACCGGCACCGGCTTGCCCCAGCCAAAGACAATTCCGGGTCCGCCGAAACCGATGAGCGGGCCGAAAAGCATCAGCGCCGGAAAAAGCAGGGTCCCGGCGAGATCGATATGGCGCATGGGATTGATGGTGACGCGGCCCTCGAGCTGCGCCGTATAGTCGCCGAGCCGCGAGGCCATCCAGGCGTGAGCGCACTCGTGGCAGGAAATAGAAAAAATCAAGATGACGAACTGGTAGAGCGCCTGCAGCAGCTCGATGCTATTGAATTGCAAAAACGTTCTCCGTAGGTGTTGCGAAGGCTCAGGTTACCACGCGGTGCCGGGACACCAGGGGTCGGTTTACGTATGCTTTACGTTTGCGACGGTTGGTCAGTTCCGGCGAGATCAGTTTCTCTGCTCATCCGCCGTGCCCTGCGGGCCGACGATGGCACCCTCTGCCATCTTTGTACCTGCCAGAACCACGGTGTGCGCGCCGACGCGAGCGCGATCTCCTATAGAGGTTGGCGCAAAAACGACTTTGTCGTAGTCGTCTTTGTCGTGGGTATGAGAGTAGATGCGAGCGTAATTCCCGATTACAGCGCCTTTGCCGATACGGATTTCCGCGCGGTCGTCCAGTAATGCGCGCTGCCGGACAAGGACTCCATCGCCGATCGAAAGATTGTAGCCGTAGGTCAGCTCGACACCATGATCGATGCGGACGCCTTTGCCCATTTGGGCGAAGAGATGGCGGCCCAGCATACAGCGGAAACGGATGCCCAGCCAATGGTTGAGGCCCACGGGCGAGCGATCGAACATGATCCAGAACCAGAGCAGTGGCTTGGAGCGGGCAAAGCGGTCCTGATCTACATCCGCATAGTGCTCGGCCTCCAGCGTGATATTGCCGGGGTCGAGCGAGAGTTGCAGCACGTTGAGCGGGAGTTCGCTGGTAAGCGTAAAGTTCAGTTTGCCGCCGTGGGGGCGTCCTAGATAGAGCTCGAAAAGCTGATCGCGGACGATTTCGGCCCGCCGCTCAGCGGATTGATGGCGCGTGAACTCGTCATCAAGGAAGCTGATCCACCGGCGGTAGACTTCTTCCGCTTCCGGTTGTGGTTGCGCGACACGATTCTGGGGTTTTGCAAGTCCAGCGGTTGACTCGACCATACATGTACGACGATACACCGCGACGTGTGGCCGCAGAAAAGAAGCAACGCCCGGAGCGGAACCCGATCAGAGCTGTGCGTCATCCTTTCGTCATCCGAATCACCGGCAGGACCTCTCCGTTGCCCAGACGTACCTCGATTCGCTCAATCTCGGAGTAACCGCGGAGTCGATACAGGGGCACGCCTGTGAGTGTTGAGCCCATTTCGAAATGACGGAAGCCCGCTGCAAAAGCAACTGCTTCTACGTGGGCGAGGATGGCCGTGCCAAACCCCTGACGGGCGAAGTCAGGGTGAACGAAGATGGCGCGAATCTTGGCTGCATCTGTCGCGGGGTCCAGAAGCTCAGGCTCCCGAACCGATGCGTTGTCGCTGCCGAAGAGAGTTTTTCGTTTGGACCACCCGCCACAGGCAGCCAGACGCGGAGACGAGGCGCCGGGAGAGATCGCTTCAGCAACAAAGTAGGTTTCGTCGCGAATGAGTTGTGTATCCAGGCCAAGGACAGTACCGAGCGCACCCTCGATCTGATTGGGAGAGTAGTCGCCGGCCTGCAGTCCGCGTACGGAGTGCTCGATCAGGCGATGCAGGGCAGGAATATCTTCCTGCCGGGCAACTCGAATTTGCCACCTGTTCTTTTCGCCAGGCATCGTATGAACAGAGTAGCGAAGGACCATGGGTGAATAGAAGATGCTATGCACTCAGAGGCTGTATGCGTTGAAGACAACACGAGGAAATGCCGTACAGCAATCGATTGCGCACACCCTTAAAATTTTTGTAGAGACGCAACTTTCTCTCTTGCCTTCGGCTGGAGTGAACCGGTGCGGAGGGTATAGGATGGCAACGCCATGAGAAAAACGTTTGAGCAGCACTTGCTTATGTATCGGTTCATTCCGCTTATTTCTGTTATTTCTATTGCAATGACAATGTCATGCACGCTTTCTTCTGTGGCTCAGATTGCGCCCACGGGGGAGCGTGAGGTTGTTGCACCAGCTGGACCGGCCGAGTCCTCGAATGCGCAACTCGCGGATAAGGCCCTCAATGCCAAAGTAGAAGCGCTGCTGAAGCAGATGACGCTAGAAGAGAAGATCGGCCAGACGGTGCAGTATTCAGCGGGATTTGCTACTGGTCCGGCTGCTTCAAAGCTCAGCTACGCTGAACTCACCGAGAGGGGCGCCATCGGCTCGATGCTCAACGTGATTGGAGCCGAGGAGACCAATCGCTATCAGCACATCGCGATGGAGAAGTCGCGCCTGCATATTCCCCTCCTCTTTGGACATGACGTTATTCATGGCGAACATACAATTTTTCCAGTGCCCTTAGGACTGGCGGCGAGTTGGGATCCAAGGCTGATTGAAGGTGTTGCGCATACTTCCGCTATCGAAGCGCGTGCAGACGGGCTAGCCTGGGTATTTTCACCGATGGTGGATATATCACGGGATGCGAGGTGGGGACGCATTGTCGAGTCGGCAGGCGAAGACCCATATCTTGGTTCAACAATTGCCCGGGGATGGGTGAAGGGCTATCAGCAAGGTGATTTGAGCAAGCCAGATTCCGTCGCGGCGAGCGTGAAGCATTTTGCGGCCTATGGCGCCGCAATCGCCGGTCGCGATTACAACGCGGTGGATATGAGCGACATTACGTTGCGACAGGTGTATTTGCCGCCATATCATGCAGCGGTGGAGGCCGGCGTGGCGACGGTGATGACCAGCTTCAACTCCATCAATGGAATGCCGGCAACTGCCGATCACTACACATTGACCGACATTCTGCGCAAGGAGTGGGACTTCGATGGGTTTGTGGTTTCAGATTGGGGTGCAGTGGCGGAGCTCTTGAATCACGCGATCGGTCCAGATGGCACAACAGTGGCACGCAAAGCGATTGAGGCCGGTACCGATATGGATATGGAAGGGAATCTGTATGCCACCACGCTGGCGGCGCAGATTCGTTCCGGTGAGATTCCCGAGTCGGTGCTCGATGAAGCCGTACGCAGGATTCTGCGAGTTAAGTTTGCGCTTGGCCTCTTCGACCATCCATATACTCCGGTGACTTCGCCTTATCAGCCAAGCGCTGCGAATCGCGAGCAGGCCCGCAGTGTCGCGGACGAGACGATAGTTTTGCTCAAGAACGATGCAATCGAGGGGCACGGGGCGCTGCTGCCGCTGGCGAAGAGCGCGAAGACCGTAGCGTTGATCGGGCCGCTCGCAGACTCGCCGAAGGACATGCTCGGCTCGTGGTCAGCGTTGGGTGATCCCAAGTTTGCAGTTTCGTTGCGGCAGGCGTTGCAGGAACGGCTGGGAGACAAACTGCTGTATGCGAAGGGCTGCGGAGTGCTTTCGGGCAAGGATGAGCTCGTGCTTGAGCATGCGAGCTTTACGGGGGGTACTCAGGAAACAGCGGCCAACGAAGCGATTCCAGATGACAGCAAAACAATAGCTGAGGCGGTAGAGACGGCAAAGAAGGCTGATGTTGCAATTCTCGCTCTGGGTGAGAGCGCCGATTGGATGACGGGGGAGGCCTCAAGCCGTGCGCATCTTGGACTGCCAGGGCATCAAGAACAGTTGCTGGAGGCCGTTGCGGCTACTGGAAAGCCAGTGATTCTGGTGCTGTTCACAGGTAGACCAAGTGTGATTCCGTGGGCGGCAGCGCATGTTCCGGCGATTGTGGAAGCATGGTTCCCAGGCATTGAAGGTGGACATGCCGTGGCTGATGTCTTATTTGGCGACGTGAATCCATCCGGAAAGCTGCCTGCCGGATTTCCACGCGCAGAGGGGCAGGAGCCACTTTACTACGCACAAATGCCGACCGGACGACCTGCTGCTCGTGTAGATCTAAGCCATATGCCGACTGATCCCGCTGAAAAATTCGTGTCCCGGTATATCGATGAGGAAAATTCTGCTCAATTCCCGTTCGGATGGGGATTGAGCTATACGCGGTTCAGCTATTCAAAACCAACGGTCAACAAGAGTGAAGTGGCCCTCGACGATCTGGCTCCGAGGCGTGAGCCTGCGATTACCGTTGGGGTTGATGTAAAGAACACAGGCAGCGTTGCCGGGAGTGAAGTGGTCCAGCTTTACATTCGGCAGATGTATGGATCGGTAGAGCAGCCTCTTCGTGAGCTGAAGGGTTTTGAGCGCGTAACTCTTGCTCCGGGCGAGGAAAAGCATGTAACCTTTCCGCTCGGATTCAATGAGCTGAGCTTCTACAACGTGAAGAGCCAGCAGGTGGTCGAACCGACGACATATAAGGTTTTCGTGGGCGGAAGTTCGCTGGCAACGCAGGAGACCAGCTTCGATGTGAGGTGAGTAAGGTGCGGTATGCACAGAAAAGCCCGGGGATCCCCGGGCTTTTCTGTGGTTTAAATTGGCAATTAAACCTTGAGGAAGATCTTTTTCTTGTAGAGAATCCACACGGGAATGAAGCATACAGCCATGTAGGCGAACGAGTATGCAAAAGACGCAAGGCCATCATTCGGTATCCAGGCAAACCAATGGATGAAGATCCAGCGTGTCGTGCCGAAGCGATGACCGGCGATCCATGAGCCGATAAGATCGAGGGTTGAGCCAAGCAGTTCGGAGATCATATAGGCTGCGATGGCGTTGGAGCCGAAGACGAGCCACGGCCATGTCCATTTACCCTTCCAGCCGCGGACTTCGATCATCCAGTAGAAGAGAGCCAGAATGGCCAGCGAGATACCGCCGGCAATAAGGACATACGAACTGGTCCAGAGCTTTTTATTGAGTGGGAACCAGAACGACCAGATGTAGCCGATGGCGAGGCATGTGGCTGCTCCCCCCGCAATTCCATTGGCTTTGCTTTCCAGCGTGTGTTTGCTGCGTAGCCAGATGCCTGCCAATACGCCAAGGAGAGCGGTTCCGAGCGCGGGCAGATCACTCAACAGGCCTTCGGGATCGCGTGTGCCCTCGTAAAGTCGGCCGGGGAAGATGTGACGGTCAAGCCAAGCGACCATGTTTGCATCGCGATCAAGGAAAGGTACTTTGCCTGCTTCAACGTGATCCAGCCCCGGAGTCGGAATACCAAGGCCCGGCACGGGCGCCCAGCGCATGATGATCCAGTAGGAGACAAGCGCGCCGATAAGGACCGCCGCTTTGCTCTTCCAGCCGCTATCCCATAGATAAAACAGGCCTGCGATGAGGTAACAGACAGCGATGCGCTGCAGTACACCGTAAATACGCAGTGTGCCGAGATGGAAGTAGGGGAATCCGTTGACGACCTCTCCAAAGAGGAAAAGAACGATCGCTCGTTTTACGGTCTGAGCGGCGAGATGCGCTCTGGTCGAGCCTTTGGCGAGGCGGGCTTCATAGGCCAGAACGATGGAAACGCCAACGACAAAGAGGAAGGTAGGAAAGACCAGATCGGTCGGCGTCATGCCGTTCCAGTCAATATGCTTCATGAACCACCAGGCTTTGTCACTGCCGTTGTTGTTCACCATGATCATGAAGGCGATGGTGAGGCCGCGGAGCGCATCGAGAGAAAGCAGACGGCGCACCGAAGATGCGCCGGGAGCGGAGACGGTAACGGAATCCGGATTCGTAGATCGTACCGAGGTAGCAGCAGTGGTCATTTGGAGAGAGCTCCGCTTCTAATTTTTGTCTTCGGATGTGGTTGTATGGGCGACCATCCAAGACCGGAATTGGCCTAATGTGACACTACGCTAACGCTTCATGGTATCGATACGCAAGCATAGAACTGTTGGCACACTTATTGTGGAGAGACGTATCCTACATTGCATACGGTACACTTTGCCTCGGGGGAATCCGGTTGCTGGGCATTCGCGTCGGTTCGGTGTTTTTAGTATTTGCAACTCTTGCTGTCACTACCGGCGGTGTGGCCTGGTCGCAACAGAGTGGCTCAGTTCAGCCAGGAATGAGCAGCGGCAACTCTACCGGCGTAGCCGCAAAGGCTGTCTACGATGAACAGCATCGCCCAATAACCGCCGGTGGGTTCGTCAAAACCGGACCAATAATCTTTCAGGACATTTCGAAGGAGTCCGGGCTGGCCTCCTGGACGCATACGATGGGCCGCACAGATAAACAGTTCATTATCGATGCCGACGGGTCAGGCGTGGGGCTGATCGATTATGACAATGATGGTTGGCTCGACATTTATCTGGTAAACGGTTCAACATTTGAAGCGCTTGACGGCAAGACCACTCCACCCCATGCTGCCCTTTTTCACAATAACCATGACGGAACGTTCACCGATGTGGCCGCGAAGGCTGGCGTGACGAACGACCGCTGGGGCTATGGGGTGGCGATCGGAGACTTCGATAACGATGGCTGGCCTGACATCGCGGTAACGAACTGGGGCAAGAACCGGCTTTACCGCAATAATCATGACGGTACATTTACAGATGTTGCAGAGAAGGCAGGCATCGAGCTCGGCAACTGGTCGGCAGGTGTTACCTGGGGCGATTATGACGGAGACGGAAAGCTGGATCTTTTCATCTCCGGCTATATTCACTTTGATCGAGACAAATTGCCGATTAGTGGCAGCAAAGTCGTTGGATACGCGCAGTGCAAATTTCGCGGTGTGATCAGCATGTGTGGCCCGCGCGGTCTGCAGGGAGAGCCGGATCATCTCTTCCATAACAATGGAGACGGCACCTTCACGGATGTGAGCGCGAAGACCGGTGTGAGCGACCCGAATAGTTACTACGGGTTTACCGCGATATTTGTCGACCTGAATGACGACGGCAAGCCCGACCTGCTGGTGGCTAACGATTCTGTAGCGAGCTATCTATATATGAACAAAGGCAACGGAACCTTTGAAGACGATAGCTATGTCTCCGGCTTTGCCGTGAACAAAGATGGACGCGAAGTCGCATCGATGGGGCTCGCGGTAGGCGACTACATGAATAATGGCCTGCTGGACATCTTCGATACGGACTTTTCAGACGACTACAAAGTGCTGTTTCATAATGACGGAGACGCCAGCTACACAGATGTGAGTTACTCTGCGGGAATCGCTGCCACGACCATCCCATTTCTTGGCTGGGGCGATGGATTTATCGACTACGATAACGATGGGTGGAAAGACCTGATGGAGGTCAACGGTCATGTGTATCCTGACGCCGGAGATCATGACTGGGGCACGAGTTATGCCGAGCGCCCGCTGTTGTTTCACAATATGCGCAACGGCAAATTCGAGCCGGTTCCTGCCGTGGAAGGTACAGGCTTGGCGGACGTAATTCCTGCACGCGGAGCAGCGTTCGGCGACCTGTTCAATGACGGCAAGATCGATGTGGTCATCAACCCGATTGATGGCCCAGCGGTTTTGTTGCGGAACGCAAATCCAGACCATCATCATTGGGTCGAACTAAAGCTGGTGGGTGGTCCTAAGAGCCCGCGCGATGCGATGTGCGCAAGGGTGTATCTAACGGCCAACGGTATGCGGCAGCGTGAGGACGTCATGAGCAGTGGAAGCTATATCTCATCCAACGATCAACGATTGCATTTTGGCCTGGGTGATGCCACTAAACCAGGAACAGCCGAGATTCATTGGCCGTCTGGTGCGAAAGAGACAGTGAAGCTGCCCGCAGTGGACCGTATCTACACCATCACCGAGGGCAAGGGAATTACCGGCGCATTATGCAATGGGAAGCCGTGTGCTCTCAGCAGTCATTGAATGTTCGGCCAAACAGGCTAGACAGCATTATGGGTGAGTTGCAAATTTCGATGCAGAACCACGCCAGCCCTCGAATTGGATCACACTTTCTGAGGCACTCTGCAATTCTCTTGATCTCCCTTGCGGTAGCTTCAGCGCCGTGCAGCGGGCAGGCAAATGGGGCGGGTGGACATGCGACTGGCCCTATCCATCCGCCGCAATATGACGCAGAGAAGCGTCCGATCACCGCCGGCGGGTTCGTCGCATCTGGGCCGATCGTTTTTAAAGATGTCACGAAAGAGGCGGGGTTAGGTGGATGGCAGCATGTGATGGGCACTCCGCAGAAGAAATACATTCTGGAGACCGACGGCTCGGGTGTTGGGCTGATCGACTACGACAATGACGGCTGGCTCGATATCTATCTGGTGAATGGTTCGACCTACGATGCCCTTGCCGGAAAAGCGCCTGCGCCACATGCAGCGCTCTTTCACAATAATCACAACGGCACATTCACTGATGTGGCTGCAAAGGCCGGGGTGACGAACGACCGCTGGGGTTTCGGCGTTGCCATCGCCGACTATGACAACGATGGCTGGCCAGATATCTTCGTTGCTAACTTCGGCAAGAATCGTCTCTATCACAACAATCACGACGGCACCTTTACCGATGTGGCAGACAAAGCCGGAGTGACGCTGGGCAACTGGTCCGATGGCGCAACCTGGGGCGATTACGATGGCGACGGCAGGCTGGATCTTTTCGTCTCCGGATATCTGCACTATGACGTGAATCACCAGCCCACTGCCAATAACGGCATGGTCTCGCGCGCTTTTTGTCAGTTGCGGGGCACGCCGGTAATGTGCGGTCCGCGTGGCTTAAAAGGCGAGTCGGATCATCTGTTTCACAACAATGGTGACGGCACTTTTACCGATACGAGCGTGAAGGCCGGCGTCTCCGATCCGGAAGGGTATTACGGATTTACGACGATCTTTGTGGACGTGAATAATGACGGCAAGCCAGATTTGCTGGTGGCGAATGATTCGGGGCCGAACTATCTCTACATCAATAAGGGCGATGGAACATTTGAGGACAACAGTTACGTGTCCGGTTTTGCTCTGAACAAAGAGGGGAGAGAGATTGCCTCGATGGGATTAGCTGCGGGCGATTACCGGCACAATGGGCTGCTGGATCTGCTTGTGACCGACTTCTCTGACGACTACAAGATTCTCTATCGCAACGACGGCAACGCCAGCTTTAGTGATGTAAGCGATCAGGCAGGCATTGCTGAGCTTACGGTGCCGTTTCTGGGTTGGGGAGTTGGTCTGATTGATTATGACAACGATGGCTGGAAGGATATTTTTATGGTCAATGGCCATGTATATCCTGAGGTCGATCAGCACGACTGGGGCACAACCTACGCACAGCGGCCGCTGTTGTTTCATAGCGAACAAGGATTGAAGTTTGTCAATGTGCCACCGGTACGCGGAAGTGGGCTGGCCGCGGTTATTCCAGGGCGCGGAGCCGCCTTCGGAGATCTATTTAACGACGGCAAGATCGATGTGGTGATCAGCCCAATTGATGGTTCGCCAGTGCTTTTGAGGAATGTGAATACAGACCACCACCATTGGGTTGAAATCAAATTGGTTGGGGGGCCGAAGAGTCCGAGAGACGCTGTAGGAGCAACGGCGTATCTAACAACCAATGGCATGCGTCAGCGAGAGGATGTGATGAGTGGAGGCAGCTTTATCTCGACGAACGATCCGCGAGTGCACTTCGGTCTGGCTTACGCAACTGATCCAGGAACCGCAGAAATTCATTGGCCCTCCGGAGCGATCGAAAATATCAAACTTCCGGCGGTTGACCGCATCTACACCATCACCGAGGGCAGGGGAATTACGGCGGCCATGTGTGCCGGTAAGCCGTGTGCAAAGTGAGTTTGCGCACACATTTCCCGAGCCTGATTGCTTAGACTGAAGTCTGGATCGAGTACACATGCGCGTTGCCATTATTGGCGGAGGAATCGCGGGACTTGCCACAGCTTATGAGTTGGAGCTGGCTCGCAAAGCCGGTTCAGATGTGGAATACGAGCTGTTCGAGGCCAGCTCCAGACTTGGCGGGGTGCTTTCTTCCACTGAGTTTGAAGGTACCGTTATCGAGCGTGGGCCTGACTCCTTTCTGACCGAAAAACCAGCCGCGTTGCAACTCTGCCGCGAGCTTGGGCTCGAACGTGATCTGGCGCCTTCAAACGATGCGCAGCGCAAGACGTTCATCGTGATCCGTAAGCGTCTTGTTCCCCTGCCGGATGGGTTAATGTTCCTTGTGCCGACCAAGCTGGTGCCGACCGCTTTGACGCGCTTATTCAGCATCCCCTCCAAAGTACGCATGGGCTTTGAGCTTCTGCATCCTCCACGACCGCAGGAAGGAGATGAGTCGGTAGCCGATCTTGTGCGAAGACACTACGGTCAGGAAGCAGTAAACCGTCTGGCCGATCCGCTGTTGTCGGGCATCTACGGCGGAGATGCGACGCAGCTCAGTGCAAAGGCGGTCTTGCCGCGATTAGTTGAAATGGAAGCACAATACGGCTCGCTCACGCGCGGCATGCTGGCCGGTATGCATGCGCGCAAATCAGAGCAAAGCAACGGATCCGGTTCTCAAGCGAAGACCGCTCCGAGGCCGCTCTTTACCACGCTTCGCCATGGAATGCAGCAGCTGGTAGACGCGGTAACCGCTAAACTGGACCCGAGCCGGATACATTTAAGTACGAGCATTACCGCGCTGGAGAAGTCGAAGGATGGGTGGTTTTTGTACGCCGACGGCATAGCTGCCCGATTCGATGGCGTGGTGATTGCTGCTCCTGCGTGGATAGCTGCCGGGTTGCTGACCGATGTTGATGAGGTGCTTTCAGGCGATCTGAGAGATATCCCATATAGCTCGTCGGTCACGATGAATCTCGTGTACGACGGCGCGGATCTCGATCCACTGCCAGAAGGTTTTGGCTTTCTCGTTCCAGAGGTCGAGAGACGGTCGATGATGGCCTGCACGTTTCTTCATCGTAAATTTCCTGGGCGCACAGCGCCAGGGAAGTCTATCCTGCGCGCATTTCTGGGAGGCGCACGCAATCCGAATCTTCTGAGCGAGTCAGACGAGCAACTGACGCATCGTGTGCGAGAAGATCTGATGGATATTCTGCAGGTCTCGGCGATTCCCGAGTATATCGAGATACAACGCTGGCCGCGAGCCATGGCGCAATACTCCGTCGGCCATCTGGATCGCCAGGCTCGGATTCGTGATCGGGTGGCCCGGCTACCCGGACTGAAACTCGCAGGGAACGCTTACGACGGAATCGGCATTTCCGACTGCATCCGGCTCGGACGGCAGGCGGCAAAAGATCTGATTGGCGCGTCTGTCGCGATTATGCACCAAGATGACCGAGCCACAGCCCGATAACGTAAGTGACGGCTCCTTCGACAGCGCCGACAGCTGTCATCTCAAATCCGCTGGACCACCATGAACGAACAGTTATGAGTGACTTCGCCGCTCCAACGGCAAAATGAGCCACCAGCGAAATAATGGCCGCTGTGATCACGGCAGTTGCGCCTGTCATGAAAAAGAACGGGATTACCGGAATCATAGCTCCCACGGCGGTCGAAAGCGCACCGGATACGGCGGAGATGATTGGCACCCTCAGCCCGTCTTCGGTTGTGCTCATGCGCTCGGCGGCCAGGGCTTTCAGCATGAGATCGGAGTCAGCGGCAAGATGCTCGACTATGTGCTCGGCGTCTTCTTCGGGCAGGCCCTTGACCTGGAAATATAGCGAAAGAAGCTGCCGAGCCTCGGTTGGATTCATTTCAAGGGCTTCGCGCTCGCGCTGAAACTCTGCCTCGTAGATTTCCCGCTCACTCTTTGCCGCCAGATAAGCTCCCGAACCCATCGAGAGCGCGGATGCGATCATGCCGGCAAGCCCGGCGAGCAAAACGTAATGTGCCTGGGCCGCGCTGTTTTGGGTTGCTGTTGCACCGGAGACGCCGGAGACAATGCCGAAGATTGCGCCAAGCCCGTCGTTGATGCCGTAGATAGCATCGCCGATCCAGCTACCCGCCCATGAGCCGCCGCGGGCTTTGTCGCGTTTGGCGAGCATCTCTTCCAGAAGGCCCTTTGCATCCAGGATCTGCTTTCCGCCGGGCGCTGCGAAGTGTGACCGGCCACGTAAAAGAGAACCTAACTCTCGGTAATGTTCTTTTTCGTCTTCGATCACATGTTCGAGGATTGCAACTGAGCCTTCATCGCCTAACTCTTTCAGTTGCGTGCCGTAGTTTGCGATGTGACGGCTTTCTTCGATTTCGAGACGGCGCAGGGCCATCATGGGACCGCCGGCGCGGCTGGCGAGCGAGTCGGCTTCTCCGTGCGGATGCCCGTTGTACATGGGCTTGGCGCCCCCGAGCTCAAGTATTCGATTTTCCCAAAGCTGGGCGTGCTCCAGTTCGGCCGAGGCCAGATGGCGCAACACCTGCGCCCTCAGGGCGTCTGTCTCCCGGTCTGCGAGCGCAAGATAGGTGGAGTAGCCTTCCATTTCGGCCTGCCAATTGCCTTCCAACGCGGCGAGTACTTTCTTATTGCGGGCATTTTTAAAGGGCGACAGGCTATCGATGGGCACTTACTCCTCCGGTTGATGCCCAAAGGATAGCTGATTCGCCGAAACACTGTACCGGGAAGATGAGTCTAAAACGTTTGAGCACTTTCGCATGACATGGGGAACCGTGTAGTGTGGTGTGGAATTAGATGACTCGTCCTGGCGTCGGTAGGCTGACTCTGTGGATAGAGCGTTCGAACAGGGCCGCAATCGCGCGCCATTGCAGTGAAACGTGGAGAAACGGAAGATCATGGCCACAAAATCGCCCGCACCGACCGCAACCGACAATGTCCCCAGCTACCTGGGGCCTTTTATCACCGTAACCGCACTGTTTTTCATCTTCGGATTTATTACGAATCTGAATATGGCGCTGGTGCCGCACCTGCGGTCGATCTTCTCCTCTCCTCAGGCTCCGTTGCCGTACGCGTTGGCGATGCTGGCCGAATCGGCTTTCTTTCTCGCATATTTTGTTTTCTCGTCACCCACATCGAAGCTGATTGAAATGATCGGATACAAGCGCACGATGGTGGTCTCCCTGTTTATTCAGGTTGTGGGCTGCCTGCTGTTCGTACCCGCTGCAAAACTGATCAGCTTTCCCTTATTCCTGACGGCGGTATTTGTCGTCGGAGCTGGCGTTACCGCGCTTCAAACTTCGGCGAATCCTTACGTGGCTATTTTGGGGCCTGAGCATAGCGCTCCAGTTCGCCTTACGCTCGCGCAGGCGTTAAATTCACTGGGCGGCAGCATTGCGCCTCTGGTAGCCGGCGCTTACATCCTCACCGATCCGTCAAAAATGGCGAGCAAAGCGGCTATCGCCAATACGGTTCGCGTTCCTTATATCGCAATTGCCGCCGGGCTTCTGATTCTGGGCCTGGCGGTCGCGTTCCTTCACTTGCCCGCGGTTAGTCAGACACAGGCGTTCCGGCCGGGCAAAGAGGGGGATCCCGTGCTTAGCCGCAGCATCTGGAGCTACAGGCACACAGTTCTCGGAGCCATCGGCATCTTTCTCTATGTTGGAGTTGAAGTCGGGTTGGCGTCCATTGCGGTCAACTATTTCAAATCTCAGGGAATCGACAGCGAAAAGACCGCGTCCTTCCTGCTGTCTCTGTACTGGTTCGGCGCGCTCATTGGCCGTCTGCTTGGTTCCTGGATGTTGACTAAGGTGAAATCGGCGAAGTTGCTCACAGTCTTTGGTATCGCGGCAGCGGTCATGGTGCTTGTATCGATGTTCTCAAGCGGCCAGGTTGCGATCTGGAGTCTGGTGCTCTGCGGGTTCTTTAACTCCATCATGTTCCCGAATATCTTTGCGCTTGGTATTGCCGGTCTTGGGCCGATGACCAGCAAAGGCTCGGGTCTGATTATGACTGCGGTCGTCGGCGGAGCAGTTATTCCTGCGTTGATTGGCTGGGTGGCCGACCAGATGGGCATCCAGCACTCGTTCGTCATTCCCGCTTTCTGCTACCTCTTCATCGCGTATTACGGATTGGTCGGGTCGAAACCGAAACAAACTGTGGTGGGGTGAGTTTCTATCATGCAGGGAGGGTTTTTAGAAAACCCTCCCTGCATGGCATGCATCACTCTTGGTGCATTTGCAGAAGAAGTGGGCCATGCTACAGTTGTCTTCCACGGAGGTTTCCTCGGAATGGCCAGCGGAGCCAACCCGACGATGAGCGCAATTCCTGGCGATGGCTCGGCCGCTCAGGATCAGACAATGGACCTGCAGCAGCAGGTTGCGCGTCTGCAAGCGCTGTTGGAGGTGTCCCGCCAGGTCCATTCGACGACCCGGGAAGACGAAGTGTTCGAAACGGTCCTTCAGATTGTAGTCCGCGAACTTGAGATGGCAGGAGCAGCGTTTACCGGTTCCGGACTGTCGTATGGCGACGCACCCGAAGTGACTGACGTAGGAAGCCGGAACGGTGTGTACTGCTATCCGCTCGACGACCGCGAAGGCAAGCGGATGACTGAGTTGCTCGTCGCGCCGCCCGATGGCCGCGCCATCACTTTATATGAGCAGGATTTTCTGGAAGGTTTAGCGCTTCAGGCGGCTGTTGCACTCGAAAACGCCCGCAATCATGAGCGCAATCTGCAGTGGGCGCGAGTACAGCAGGATCTCGATGCAGCCAGGCAAATTCAGCGTTCGTTATTGCCGCAGAAAATGCCTTCTATCCCTGGTTTTTCGATTGCAGTTCGCTCGCAGACCTGCTACGAGGTCGGCGGCGATTATGTCGACATCATCGAGCTGCCAGAAGGCGACCTGATTTTGGCGGTGGCCGACGTCGCTGGTAAGGGGCTCGCATCCGCCATCATGGCGACCAGTTTTCGCGCTGCCTTCCGGGCGATGGCAATCACTGGCGTTTCCCTCGATCTGCTGGCCAAGCGCATGAATCAGCATCACTGGCAGGAGGGCGAAGAGGCTCGCAGGCGCTATGTGACGGCGATCTTTCTCCGGTTGGACCAGGAGCGAGGCGAAGTAGAGATCGTAAATGCCGGTCACAACCCTGGCTTCGTTATCGCCCCGGATGGCGCGCAGCATCAGGTTCAGGCGGCTGGCACGCCACTTGGTCTGCTGCCCGGAATGAATTATCGCAGCGTGCGTCTGCCGATGGTTCCCGGAAGCCGATTACTGTTTTATACCGATGGACTGACTGAAGTTTTTCGTGATGAAGAGGAGTTTGGTCAGGACCGGCTTCTGCTAGAGTTTTCTAATACTTCAACTCTTAAAGCCGATGGTATTCTCGATGCATTGTGGGCAGCCATCCATGGATTTTCTGGTGGCGGTCCACAGGAGGATGACATGACAGCCCTGGTGTTGTGCCATCTACCTGAAGACTCAGAGCGGCTGGCGTCGTCCTCGCAGGCCCTTCATTCTTTCGCGCAGGTGACCACATGAGCACCGCACGTACAACCACTGTTGAGGTTCGTCTTCCGTCCCGTCTAGGTTTTGAGAAAGTTGCCATGAGCACAGCTGCTTCGGTGGCAAAGCTGATGGGCTTCCGCGAGGAACGAATCGAAGATCTCAAGACGGCTGTGGCCGAGGCCTGTATCAACGCCATCGAACACGGAAACCGGCTGAATGAAAAACTGTCGGTCGGGGTCGTGCTTTCGGCGGCTGAAGACGCCCTCGAAATCAAGGTAATGGACGACGGCAAGGGGATCAAAGCGCAGCCGCACAAGCCGGATATCGACCGCAAAATGCACGGCGAAGAAGATCCGCGTGGCATGGGAATGTTTTTGATTCAGGCACTCGTGGACGAAGCCGAATGGGTTATAGGAACCAATGGCCGCGGCAGCTACGTAAGGCTAGTAATCCGGTTAGATAAAGAAGATTCTTAGCCGGCTTTTTCTTTGGCACCAGTGAAATATGCAGCGGATATCGGCTGCCCCAGCAATACGTTAACCTGATGATGGAGACAGAATTCCAGTGCAGACCGACACCAAGTCCAGAATCGACCAGACCACATCTTCTGCCGGCCAGGCAGTCACAGTCCTTCGGTTTGAAGGGGATATCTCTTCGTCTTCGAAGGAAGCCGTGCTTGGTTCTTATCAGTCTTTGAACAAGGTAACGGTTAAGTTTATTCTTCTGGACTTCACCAAAGTCGAATATATCAATTCGAGCGGGATTGCCCTGGTGATCCAGTTGCTGATGGAAGCCTCGAACGCTGGTCAGAAAGTGCTCGCCTTCGGGCTCTCGGCTCACTTTCAGAAGGTCTTCACCATGGTCGGAATCACCAAATACGCCGGTCTTTTCCCGGATCAGGCGGCTGCGTTGGCGACGATCTAAGAGCTTCGTAAAATTTCACCCCGAAGTGCGAAAAGGCTTCCGGCAAGACTGCCGGGAGCCTTTTCCTTTGAGTCTCATTCCTTCTGGCTCAAACGATTTTCTCGGCACATGGCCCGCTTTGTCCTTATATGTACGTTTCCAGAAGCAGCAAAAGGTCTCCTTTAAGCTGTTTATTTTCATGTATGTAAAATCTAATCCAATTTATGAGTGTAAAGCGCTAATATTTTATGAATCGAACATGCTATATATTCATCAGACGGTTAAGTGGTTGGTGTACGCGCAATAGGCTTGCGAAATTCAGCCGGAACTGCTTCATCCAAAATTCAAGGAGGACACTTTTTATGGCGATCAGCCATTGGTATCCCAGCCGAATTCGTGAGATGGCCGCGTTGCAGGAGTGTGTGGACTCGCTCTTTCAGGACTTTGCGGGGACAGCCTAGCCTCGGCAGATCAAGGTCTGCGCTGGCCCGGGCAACGATGCGCAGAGCAAAACGTTGAGCGCAGCCTGATTTTTCAGTCGTAACTGAGAAATGGTTGAGGCCTAAGGCACTGGAGTGGGACCGGCTATTGGAATGGAACGGCTGGCCCAGAGCTTTATTCCGCGCTCGCGCGGCGCAAGGTGAATCCAAACAATAATAGATATCGAGAAAAGGCGGATAATTCAGAATGGCAATTCGTTGGGACAAACTGACCGTCAAGTCACAGGAAGCAATGCAACAGGCCGTTGGTCAGGCGACCGAGCTCGGCAACCCCGAGGTGCAGCCAGTGCATCTGTTGCTGTCGCTTATCGCCGACCGTGAGGGCGTGATTCTGCCGGTCCTGGAAAAGATAGGTGTAGCCACGGAGCGGCTCGAAACGGAGTTGCACCAGATAGAAGATCGGCTTCCCAAAGTTTCGGGATCGCAGGGACAACCGGGACTGTCCGCGAAGCTGACCAAAGCAGTGGAGCAGGCCTTCCGTGAGGCTGCGAATTTCAAAGATGAGTATGTTTCCACTGAGCATCTGCTGCTGGGAATCGCGCAACAGAAGGGCGACCCGGCGACCGATACGCTGCTCGCCGATGGTGCGACCCACGATGCGATTCTGAAGGCGCTGACAGCGGTGCGTGGCTCGCAGCGGGTAACGGATCAAAACCCGGAAGGCAAATTCCAGGCTCTCGAAAAATACGCCAAGGACTTAACCGAACTAGCGAAGCGCGGCAAGCTAGATCCGGTCATTGGCCGTGATGAAGAGATTCGCCGCGTCATTCAGGTACTGAGCCGCCGGACCAAGAACAATCCTGTGCTTATCGGCGAACCCGGCGTGGGAAAAACAGCCATCGTCGAAGGGCTGGCGCGGCGGATCGCATCGGGCGACGTGCCCGATCTGCTACGCGACAAGCGCGTTATCTCCCTCGATCTCGGATCGATGCTCGCTGGTGCGAAGTTTCGCGGTGAGTTTGAGGACCGCTTGAAAGCGGTGCTGCGCGAAATCGAAGAGTCCAACGGCCAGATCGTTCTGTTTATCGATGAGCTGCATACGCTTGTAGGAGCGGGAGCTGCCGAAGGCGCAATCGACGCAAGCAACATGCTCAAGCCGGCTCTGGCGCGCGGCGAACTGCGGGCAATCGGCGCAACCACGCTGAACGAATACCGCAAGTACATCGAGAAAGATGCTGCACTTGAACGGCGCTTCCAGATCGTCTTTGTCGGCGAACCGAATGTCGAGGATACAGTTGCGATTCTGCGCGGGCTTCGCGAGCGGTACGAGGCGCATCACAACGTCCGTATCAAGGACTCAGCCATTGTGGCCGCGGCCACGCTATCGCATCGCTACATCTCCGATCGCTTTCTGCCTGACAAGGCAATTGATCTTGTCGATGAAGCTGCAGCGTCGCTGGCGATTCAGATTGGCTCTGTTCCTACAGAGGTGGACCAACTGGAGCGTGAAGCGACATCGCTCGAAATTGAGCGTGCCGCGCTGAAACGCGAGACCGATCCGAACAGCAAGACGCGACTTGCCGAGATTGAGCGTGAATTATCGACTCTCAAAGAGCAGATCAACAGCCTGCGCGCACGCTGGCAGCAGGAACGCGGCGCCATCACGCGCATCAGCGAACTAAAGAAGCAGATGGAGGCGCTTCGCTTTGAAGCCGAAGAGCAGACCCGTAAAGGGCAGCTCGAGCGCGCGGCACAGATCCAGTACGGCGAACTACCGAGGCTTGAGGCCGAGCTGAAGAAGCTCAGCCAGCAGGATGCTGTATCCCATACGCGCTTGTTGAAGGAAGAGGTAGACGAGGAAGACATTGCCAAGATCGTCAGCAAATGGACAGGCATTCCGGTTTCCAAGATGCTTGAGGGCGAAGTAAAGAAGCTGGTGCAAATGGAAGATCGTCTGCGCGAACGTGTCATAGGCCAGGATGCGGCACTTACGGTCGTTGCAAACGCCATCCGCCGCAGCCGTGCGGGGTTAAGCGATCCCAAGCGGCCCATCGGCAGCTTTATCTTCCTCGGTCCAACAGGCGTCGGCAAAACGGAGACGGCAAGGGCACTCGCCGAATTCCTCTTCGACGATGACGCCGCTATGGTGCGCATCGACATGAGCGAGTACATGGAGAAACATGCGGTGGCTCGCTTGATCGGAGCGCCTCCAGGGTATGTCGGCTATGACGAGGGTGGCCAGTTGACTGAAGCTGTGCGCAGGCGGCCATATTCGGTGATCCTCTTTGATGAGATCGAAAAGGCACACCCTGATGTCTTCAACGTGCTGCTGCAGGTGATGGACGATGGCCGGCTGACGGACTCGAAAGGCCGAACGGTGGACTTCAAGAACACAGTGCTGATCATGACGTCGAATCTTGGAGCGAACCTGCTCCATGCCGACCTGATCCGGAATGAGCGCGACTTCGAGAAGGCATCGGAACAGGTGCTGCGCGTTGTGCGTGAGCACTTCCGTCCTGAGTTCCTGAATCGTGTCGACGACATCGTGGTCTTCCATCCGCTGGGTAATGCGCAGATGCACCTGATTCTCGATATGCGCCTGAACGATCTGCGAAAACTGCTTGAGGGCCGCGCTATATCGCTGGAGCTGACCGAACCGGCATCGCAGCTGATCCTGACTTCCGGTTCCGATGCAGCCTACGGTGCGCGTCCACTTAAGCGTGCACTGCAGCGCATGGTGCAGGACCCGTTAGCAATCAAGATTCTCAACGGCGAGATCGAACATGGCTCGCACGTGAGGATCGATGTGGACCGCAACTCGAATCAGCTCAGTTTTCACGCGATGGGCCGGGAAGCGATGGCGTAAGCGGGTTTGCTGTTGTATGCGGGGCAGGGGAATTAGCTCCCCTGCCCTTTTCTTTTTTCTTCTCAACTGAAAAGAACTGCATCAACGGCAAATCGCCGTCTATCCCAGCATCTGCTATGGTGTTAGCGATTCGCACATCCGAAAGGAAACGTCTGATGACGACGGCAGAGATTGTCGAACGCTTAATTGCACATAAGTTACTGGGGTCGGTTTCGCCGTCCGAATTGATGTGGCTGGCTACCCACGGCACTCTCCGCTGGCTTGATGCTGGTGAGCAGATCAGCGTGAAGGGCATGGAAGTGCGCAGCCTCAACATTATTCTTTCGGGGCATGTAGGTTTGTTTATTGATCGGGGCTCGGGGCCGGTAAAGGTAATTGAATGGCGCGCCGGAGAAGTATCCGGCATGCTGCCGTATTCGCGGTTGACAGTGGCGCCGGGCAATTCGATCGCAATGGAGCCGACGGAATTACTGGCAATCGAGCGCGACAAGCTGCGAGAGATGACACAGGAATGCTATGAGGTCACTTCGATTCTGGTCCACACCATGCTGGATCGTACCCGACTCTTCACATCGAGCGAGCTCCATGACGAAAAGCTGCTCTCTCTGGGCAAACTATCGGCTGGTCTTGCACATGAATTGAATAACCCCGCTGCCGCAATCGAGCGTTGCGCCGCGCTGCTGCAATTCCGTATTTCCGATGCAGAAGATGCTGCCCGAGTGCTTGCCCGCGTGGCCTTGAGTGAGAATCAGGTTGCGGCGATAGATCGGCTTCGTATTGCATGCGTCTCCAGCAAAGAAGCTTTGGAACGCGGTCCGATCGAGCAGATGACGCGCGAGGAGGAGATGGGGGATTGGTTAATGGCCAACGGTCTCGATACTCAATATGCCGACATGCTGGCCGACACAGACGTTCCCGCGCAGGCCCTCCATGAACTGGCATCTCAAGTGAGTGGCGAGGCACTCGGCGCTGCCGTACGTTGTGCTGCAGTAGGTTGCTCCATTCGCAAATTGACATCCATGATTCAGGAAGCGTCTGCGCGCATCTCAAACATGGTGACGGCGGTGAAGGGTTTCACGCACATGGATCAGGCAAATACGGCAGAGACTGTCGATCTAGGCATGCATCTCAACAACACGATTGCGGTTTTGCATGCGAAAGCAGCCCAGAAATCTGTCGAGGTTACGTTGGAGATCGAGCCTGATTTGTCCCCGGTATACGGCTTCGCGGCTGAACTCAATCAGGTCTGGGGAAATCTGATCGACAACGCTCTTGATGCAGCGAGGCCCGGAGGCAAAGTGAACGTTGTCGTTGTCGCGCAACGTGAGAACCGGCGCGTTGTGGTGAGCGTGTTCGACGATGGACCAGGCGTTCCTGTCGATATCCGTGACCGCATCTTCGACCCATTTTTCACAACAAAACCAATGGGTCAGGGAACTGGGCTCGGACTTGATATTGTGCGTCGCTTGCTACGTCACAACGATGGCGGAGTTGATCTCATTATGCATCCCGGTCAGACAGAATTTCGCGTGAACCTGCCAGTCGCTGGATCGCGGCCTGCTTAGTTGGTGCGTTTCAAAAAAAACCAGCATCGAATGTATTTATTTTTGTGCAACTGCGACGCGGGGAATCAGCTGATAGTCCGGAATGAATTGAATTTTGAGATAGCCATTGGATTGAAATAGCTTTGCTATGGCTTCTTGCTGCCCGTACCCAATCTCCATCAGCAGCCATCCACCGGGCACGAGATGCTCTCTTGCATTAGGAATAAGTCGTCGATAGACATCCAGACCATCGCCTCCTGCAAACAGCGCCAAGTGTGGTTCGTAATCGCGAACTTCTTTGGAGAGCGTGTCGCAATCCGCCATCGGCACATACGGTGGATTCGAAGCAATGATGGAAAACCTGTGTCCTGCGAGTGGGCTCAACAGGTCACCCTCCACGAGCTCAATGCGATCCGCAACATTATTACGCTCGGCATTCTGTCTCGCAGCCGAAAGTGCATTAGGCGATAAATCAGTAGCGAGGATGCGCGCCTGTGGCAGAGTATGTGCAGCAGCGACCGCGATGGCTCCCGAGCCAGTGCCGATATCGGCGATGTGCAGAGGATCTTGTTGAGGCAGGCTCTGCGCAATACGGATTACTTTTTCAACTAGATGTTCCGTCTCGGGCCGCGGAATCAGAACATCTCGGGTCACCGTGAAAGGAAGCCCAAAGAACTCGCACTCGCCGAGGATATATTGAATGGGCTCCCCCGCAATGCGGCGCGACATAAAAGCTTCAAAGGCTACCTGTGTCTCAACATCTGCTTCATCGTCAGCGTGTGTCAATAGCCACGCGCGATTGCGATCTGTCTTTTTCGCTCGGAAAGCATGCAGCAGGAGAGTCTCAGCATCCAGCCGCGCACGATCCGGATGAGGTCCGGAGCGAAGCCGCTCTTCTGCCCTGGCGAGTAGTTCGCGCACCTTCATCTCAGGCTGCTTTTTCGCCTTCCGACTTGAGCTTTTCAGCTTGGTCGTGAGCAATGAGCGCATCGACAATCGATTGCAAACGACCCTGCATGATGAGATCCAGCTGATGCAGTGTGAGACCGATGCGATGATCGGTGAGCCGGTTCTGCGGAAAATTGTAGGTGCGGATCTTCTCGCTGCGATCGCCGCTGCCTACCTGTTGTTTGCGTTCTTTTGCGAGAGCCTCGTGCTGCTTCTGCATTTCCACTTCATAGAGGCGTGATCGTAGTACGCGCATTCCTTTTTCGCGGTTCTTGATCTGCGATTTTTCGTCTTGGCAGCTCACAACCGTGTTGGTAGGGATGTGTGTGATGCGAACAGCCGAGTAGGTAGTATTGACCGACTGGCCGCCAGGCCCCGAGGAACAGAAGGTGTCGATGCGTAGGTCTTTCGCTTCAATCTTTATATCGACATCTTCTGCTTCAGGCAGCACGGCCACAGTAATCGCCGAGGTGTGGACACGCCCTTGAGTTTCGGTCGCTGGAACGCGCTGCACACGATGGACGCCGCTCTCGTATTTCATTTGCGAATAGACGCGTTCGCCTTCGATAAGTGCGATCACTTCCTTCATGCCGCCGACGGACGATTCGGATTCCGACATGATCTCGACTTTCCAGCGGTGCTGCTCGGCAAAACGCAGATACATCTTGAAGACTTCGGCTGCGAAAAGAGACGCCTCGTCTCCTCCGGTGCCTGCGCGGATTTCAAGAATGACGTTCTTCTCGTCGTTCGGATCTTTTGGCAACAGCATGATCTTGAGTTCGTTATCGATCTCCACCAGGCGCGGCTCAAGCGAACTGAGTTCTTCCTGCGCCATCGCGACGATGTCGGCGTCGCTTTCGCCAAGCATCAGCTTCGCATCTTCAATGCCTCGCTGCACCTGCTTGTACTCGCGGTACTTTTCGACGATTGCGTCCAGATCACGATGTGCCTTAGCGGCCTTCTGATAGGCTTCGCGGTCGTTCTGTATCTCAGGCTGTGCAAGTTGCTCGCTGAGTTCGTTGTAGCGGTCTTCAATCTGTTGCAAACGGTCAAACATGGGTCACTCTCAGTTCCGGTTTCCGTGCAGATCCACTGAGGAACGGAATTCGCGGGCGGTCAATCAAAATTTGGGTGCTGGGAATCGGCGCAAAAAAGGTATGTGCGGCGGGACCGCTAAAGAAGCGCCGGGATGGGCTGATGGAGCCGCATATCTTCCTGATTCATTTTAGCGCGAATCGGATGCAAAACGGCCCCTTTGTGTTGCAACTAAGGCATAACGGGAAGAAGGATCTTTGAGGCATGTGCTGGGCCGGCGATGATCGAGATCGTCTCTGCTTTATAGTCCTCCGGCCTGGCCGTCATGATGTTTGGCACGAAGGTCTGCGGATTGCGATCGTAGAGCGGGAACCATGTGCTCTGAATTTCGACCAGGATAGTGTGCCCCTTCTTGAAGACATGATCCACATCGTGCAGGCTCCATTTGAACTCGTTCATCGCGCCCGGTTTCAACGCCTCCGGGTGTTCAAAGCTGGTTCGATACCGGCCACGGAAGATCTCCATGTTCGTCATCAGTTGATAGCCGCGCATCGTCGGGTCAGGGTCGTCATCAGGATATTGATCGATCAACTTGGCCACGAAATCGCCATCGCTCCCCGTAGTCGCCGCATAGATATCGGCAATCACCTCGCCGGTAATCGTAACGTCGTGATCCGGAATCGGCATCTTCCAGAGCGCCACGTCCTTTCGCCCCGTTACAAAACGCTGATCTTCCAGCATCCAGTTAAACCACTGTGAGTCCTCGCTATATGTTGGCTGGATGGGCCGGTGCCGGTAAGGAACGGGATTCGCTGGGTCGGAAACATAGCTGATTTTGCCCGTTGCAGCGCATGGTGATCCCACGCTGATGGAGCCATCACCGCATAGATCGAAGGCTGTCGGCTTCGACTCAGATGGAGGAAAGTGTGCATACCGATGCCAGGTATTGGAACCGGTCTGGAAGCTGGCCGTATCTTCGAGATCGAATCCAGGTTCGTCCTTCAGATAGTGTCCGAAGAACTTTGCTTCAATCTGTGCGCGGTATTCCTTGCCGATCGGCTCTCCATATTGCAAGGCGCCAAGATGGCGTGATGATGACGACCAAGAACCATGCCGCCATGGTCCAAGAACCAGAAAGTTCTCGTGCTTGGTATCGTGTGGCTCAAGGCTCGCATATTCCTCCTGTGGCCCCCACATGTCTTCCTGGTCGTAATAACCGCCCACACTAAGCGTTGGAACGGTGACCGTATTCAGGTGATGCTCCACGCCGCGTGAATACCAGAAGTTGTCATACGCTGGATGATGTAAAAAAGCTTCCCAGGTCGGTAACTCTTTCTTCACTCCAGAACGCTTTACGTCCTCTGCGAAAGAGCCACGATCAAGAAAATATTCAAAGCCATCGCGCGGCTTGCCATCGGCATCTTTGCCATAGCTAACGTCTGTGTTTTCTTTGCTGGACTCAAGCCCCATCGCATAGTCGTAGCCGTATGTCTGGCGAAACGCTCCGTTGTGAAAGAAATCGTCGCCCATCCAGGTGTCGATCATCGGCGCCTGTGGCGAAATGGCTTTGACCGCCGGGTGAGGATCGATGCCTGCCATCATCGCGAGAAAACCCGGGTAGCTTGTTCCGAGCACACCGACGCGTCCGTTGTTATTGGGAATGTTCTTGAGCAGCCATGCAATCGTGTCGTAGGTGTCGGTGCTTTCATCAATCGCTTTTGGATCTCGATGATCGGCGAGAGGACGGCACATCACAAACTGACCTTCGGATTTATAGCGCCCGCGAATATCGGCTTCTACATAGATGTAGCCATCCCGTGCCAGTTCCGGGCGGCCCGCGAAAAAACCGGCTTCCGACGCGCCATCGACACCGTAGGGTGTGCGCTGCATAAGAATGGGCAATGGTCCGGGAATGTCGATGGGGGTGAGGATGACGACATGCAGCTTGATCCCGTCCCGCATGGGGATCATGGCTTCTCTGCGCTCGTAGTGGTGAAAGACGTGGCGAACCGCATTACCGGTGCGGCGCAGGGTGATGCTGGAACCGTCTCCGTAGCTAACGACGAGCTTTTTCCCCTCCGCATCGGATGTGAAGCGATAGGTAATCTTCGTATCGGGCAGATGAAATTCGGTCGTCGAATCCTCTGCCAACGGACCTGGAACGTGGCGTTCGCTTTCGACATACAATTTGCCGCTCTTCGCATAGAAGCTCAGCGGTGTGTCGGGCTCGCTGGTATTTGTGTATTCGCCGGAGACCTGATCCAGCGTCGCATCCGGAGTGCCCTGAGCCATGATGGCGGCTGATGGAGAAGGCTCGGCAATCAGAATTGAGGCAGGGATCACAGAACATGCTGTCAGCATCAAGGCTGGCATAAAGCTTAGGTTTGGCGACAAGAGAATCGATCCTCCTGGAACTGGTGGTCAGAGTAGCATGCCCTGGTGTCGCATCGGTATGCGAATATGCGTTCCCTCAAGGCCGGCAAATCCACGGCTCGACGCGTCAGAAGGCACCTGTCACACACTAAAGTTGTTGGCACTTTCCATCGAGCAGCGCTTGGAGAGTCTGTTATTTACCGGAGTAGATAACGCCTTCGTGCGCATGCACAATACCCATAATTCCACGCAAATGGAAGCCTCACATAAGCAAGAACTTACAGCAAATGCCGACAAATGGCTTTGCCATGAACTGCTTCGCAAAATGTTCCGCGAAGAGCAATCGTACGATCGGTGCCCTGTCCGCGGCAAAGCATTCCACGTGGAGCAATTTGCAAGCGCATGACGCTCCGCGCTGAATAGGGGCAACTGCTGCGAATCGACCCTAATGCGAGTGGTCGGCGTGGTTGTGGTCGTGTCCGTGATGATGCGCATGCATCGGTTCGGCGGCCATTTCATCGATAGGAACAACACACCCGTGCGTCTCGGCGCAGTTTGCATGCTCAAACTGGATGGTTGTGTGGTGAATGTGGAACTCGTCCCGCGCGATGGAGTTGAGCTTCAGCAGAATGCAGTTCGATTCAGACGGGGGAATGTCATTGATGGTCACATGACAGGCCAGTGCATGCGACTGCGATCCCAGGCTCCATACATGCAGGTCGTGAACATTGATCACGCCGTCGACACCTTCGAGGCCGGTACGGATGCTGTCCAGTTCCATGCCGCGAGGTAGCCCCTCCAGCAGAATATTCAGTGTCTCGCGGACAATATCGAACGAGCTCCAAAGAATGAGCGCAGCAATGACGAGCGAAAGAACCGGATCGATCCAGTACTGGTGCGTCCAAAGAATGCCTGCGCCACCTGCGATGACCGCTGCGGTTGAGAGAGTATCGCCCGCCATGTGCAGAAAGGCGCTACGCAGATTGACGTCCCGCGCTACGCCCCAGAGTAGTCCAGCGACTACCCCGTTCATCACAACACCCGCGGCTGCTACCCACATCATGAGCTGAGGCTGCACTGGAACGGGTGTGTTGAGCCGGTGAATGGCCTCTACACCGATCCATAGTGAAATAACGATGAGGGTCGCGGCGTTGAGAAATGCGGCCAGGACTCCGGCGCGTTGATAGCCAAAGGTCTTTCGCTCTGTCGGCGGTCGGGACTGGAAATAGACGGCGACAAAAGACAGTGCCAGCGCCAGAAAGTCAGACATGTTGTGTCCGGCTTCTGAGATGAGAGCTAACGAATGCGCACGCAGGCCAGCGATTAGCGTCACGGCCACATAGGCTAGTGTCGCCAGCATGGAGAACCAGAGTACCCGGCTTGTATTTCGCGCGCTCGGTCCGTTGGCCGCCGGCGCAGCATGCATGTGCATATAGATAGTGTATTTCGGGCTGCCATGTGGAGCAAAAGTCCCTAGCGGGAATAGACGTTGTAGCCGAGTCTTTCTGACGCTATTCTGCGCCCAAAGTGCTTGGGCGTGGTTGCGGATGATTGGCGCGGCTTGCGCGACGCCCAACTCTCCGGCTCTTTGAAGAGTACGATGTGAAGTGCATTCGATAGCGGAAAGCGTTTGTGTGAGGTGACTTTCAACCGGCGATGCGGTGACGTGCTTTCTGAATGGGGATCACCGGAGTCGGCCAGGGTACGTATGCGTCTTCGCGCAGGCCACTCCATCGCTCGGCGATTACCATGCTGTTTTCCGGGCTGCCCGGTTGGTAGCGCACGGAGCAAGGCATGCCGATCTTGATCCCATGCAGATTGAGCGGCGCGATGAGAGTTGTAATGTCTTGCGAGCACTCGTAGGTGACGCCGGAAATCTCGTACTGGAAGAGCAGCATCTCTCGAGTGGCGCCGTCTTCGGCGGAGATCTGAAAATCGTCGAGCAACATGCCATCGACGATGCGGCCAAAGCTGACCAACTTCTGACGGCGTTCCATCTCCAGCTCATCGGCAGTTGGGCGTTTGCGGTGAAACCACCAGAAGGCTGCTCCGGCGACCAGGAGCGATCCGGTCACGGTTCCGGCAATCTGCCATTCGCGGATAGAAACGTGCAACATAAGATGGCTGGCGCAGCCGGCGGACGAAAAGCGATCCTCCCCCGGGAGATCACCCAACCCGAGCATATCGCAGCTTGGAATGAAAAGGCAGTTCATAAAAAGATGCCTAGAGAGAGAAGTTGTGATTTTTACATTACCGGACGCTCGTTTGCCGCCGTCGGTGGCGGCTTTGGGACAAATCTGAGTACGCTATACTGAGAGTTACGTGCTTGTCGTCCTTGAAGGTTAGATGCTGCGGGTGCGACAGTAGAAGGAAAGTTCTTGGCTTCATTCATTGAGCGCGAAAGCGCACCCTCTATTGATTCCGTGACAAACTCAGAGAACAGGGATAAATCCGCTATGCTGGCGGAGCAAAGTGATTCCGTAGCGCAGAACGAGCGCCGCGGGCGAATAAGGTCTACGACTGTTATCTGCGTTCGCCGCAACGGTAACGTCGTGATGGCAGCCGACGGCCAGGTCACACTAGGCGATCATGTGCTGAAGCACTCGGCACGAAAGATCCGCAGGCTATATCAGGACAAGATTCTTGCAGGCTTTGCCGGTTCCACTGCCGACGCATTCACGCTCTTCACGCGCTTTGAAACCAAACTGGAGCAGTACGCAGGCAATCTGAATCGTGCTGCCGTGGAGCTTGCCCGCGATTGGCGCACCGACAAGATGCTGCGTAATCTAGAAGCGCTGCTGATTGTTGCCGACACATCTCAGACGTTTCTGATTTCCGGTTCCGGTGATGTAATCGATCCTGATGAAGCGATTGCGGCGATCGGCTCGGGCGGCAGCTATGCCACGGCCGCTGCACGGGCGTTGATCGAGAATACGGAGCTTGGAGCGCGCGATATTGCAGAGAAGGCTATGAAGATAGCCGGTGATATCTGTATCTATACGAATGACCGGATTACGATTGAGGAGCTGAAGAGCTGATCGCGCGGGGTGGACGGGGAAACGATGGCAGGTTACTCTGGCAAACCACTGCTAGAAAAGCTGGGCATCCGGCCGGAGCATCGGGTGGGTCTGGTGAGACGTCCCGCGCCATTGCCGGTGGAGCTGAGAGATGTGGCCGTGGCAGAGCAAGCCGAAGCGCTCGATGTGGTTTTGCTGTTTGCGGAGTCGCGCACGGAATTTGAATCTGCATTTGCCACATGGATGCGGAGGATGAAAGCGGACGGGATGATCTGGGTCGCATGGCCCAAGAAAGCTTCGGGCCGCAAGACGGATTTATCGGAGAACGTGATTCGCGATCACGCGCTGAAAACACCGCTGGTCGATGTGAAAGTTTGCGCGATTGACGATACGTGGTCTGGCCTGAAGCTGGTAGTTAGGAAAGAACACCGCAAGGGTTGGAGCCAGGCAACACGATAGGAAGGCTTTTTACCGGAACCAACATGGCTATTTACCTGCCCGCAACTGCCGAAGATCGAGATATCGCGCTGGAGGAATTGACTCCGCGCGAGATCGTTGCTGAGCTCGATAAACACGTCGTAGGCCAGAAGGCCGCAAAGCGCGCTGTAGCGGTTGCACTGCGTAATCGCATGCGCCGGCAGAAGCTGCCGCCAGAGCTGGCCGACGACATCATGCCCAAGAACATCATCATGATTGGCCCCACGGGTGTGGGCAAGACTGAGATTGCGCGGCGGCTTGCGAAGCTGACGGATTCGCCGTTTCTCAAAGTCGAGGCGTCGAAGTTTACCGAGGTTGGTTATGTCGGCCGCGACGTGGAATCGATGATCCGCGATCTGGTTGAGATCGCCATCGACATGGTGCGCGAGGAGCGCCTGGAAGAGGTGGAAGACAAGGCTGAGATGAATGCCGAGGAGCGGCTGCTGGATCTGCTTCTGCCGCCTCCGCCGGAAGCCCATCAGCCCGCGCAGGAAGGGCAACTGACGTTGCCGGGCACAGACAGCTACCAGCGTACGCGCGAGAAGCTGCGCACGCAGTTCCGCGAGGGCAAGCTGGATGACCGCACGGTGGAACTGGATGTACGTGAGCGCAACATGCCGCAGTTGGGCATCATATCAAGCCAGAATATCGAAGACATGGATATGAGCCTCAAGGATCTGCTGCCGAATATTTTTGGCGGCGCCGCAAAGAAGCGGAAGATGAAGGTCAATGAGGCGTTCGAGTACCTGGTGCAGGAAGAAGAGAGCCGGCTGATCGATATGGATCAGGTGACGCGCGCGGCAGTAGAACGTGTTGAGACGAGCGGCATTGTATTCCTGGATGAGATTGACAAGATTGCAGGGCGCGAAGGCGGGCATGGGCCGGATGTTTCACGCGAAGGAGTGCAACGGGATATTCTGCCGATCGTCGAAGGCACCACGGTTAACACGCGTTATGGGATGGTCCGCACTGACTATATCCTCTTTATCGCTGCGGGCGCGTTTCATGTGTCGAAGCCGAGCGATCTAATTCCGGAGCTGCAGGGCCGGTTCCCGATTCGCGTGGAGTTGCAATCGCTTACGGTTGAGGATTTCCTTCGCATTCTTACGGAACCGAAGGCTTCGCTGACCAAGCAATGCACTGCGCTGCTTGAGACGGAAGGTGTGAGGCTTGAGTTTACACAGGAGTCACTACGCGAGATGGCGGAGTTTGCGTTTCGCGTGAATGAGACTACGGAAAACATTGGCGCGCGGCGTCTGCACACCATAATGGAGCGGGTACTCGAAGAGATCAGCTTCCTCGCGCCGGATCTGGCGAGAGTCGCCAAAGATACAGATGAGGCGGAGTTAATTGCGAAGGCAGTTCGAGAGGAATCGACTGCTCCGCTGCCGTTTCTTGAACGGGAAACGCAATCGGGACCGGAGAAGGTATTTCTTATCAATCCGGAGTATGTGCGTCACATGGTCTCGGGCATCGTGAAGGATCAGGATCTGAGCCGCTATATTCTCTAGCTTCGGCAGGGACGTGAGCGGCTTTATCGCTCGTAAAGCGCTTCGAGCTTGTGCAGTGTCTTGAGCATTTCATTCAGGCTGGATTTACCGCCGAGTTGTTCGCATTGCGCCTGCAGCCTATCAAATGTGCCGATGACGCGCATCGCTGTTCGCTTGCCTGTTGGCTTGAGGCTGAGCTGGTATGCTCTCGCGTCTAACTGATCGATGGATCGTTGAATCAGGCCTTTGCTTTCGAGTGATGATACGCAGTGGCTGATGTTGCCGCGCGTGGTGCCCAATGTCTCTGCTAGTAGCGACGGCTTGACCTGTTGCGGCGCTTCAAAGAACAACGCTGCCAGGATCATCCCCTCAAGAAAGCTAAGACCATCGTGTGCGAGCAGCGATGCGGTCAGCGAATCGAAGCGACGAGCGGCTCTATTGACCGCGAAGATGGGGCTTTGTTCGAGAAAAGTGTCAATGCGCATGGAGTTCAGCTCGCGAGTTCGATAGAGATTAGTGGTTCGACGTAATGTGGTTTTGTTTAAAATAGTTGAACTACTCAACTATACAGAACAGCATCAAATCAAGCTTGCGATTTTCTTACGTTGCTTTCAGGATGGCAGAAGAATGACGGATTATCGCAAGCAATTTATTTCTTTCGCTTTCTTTCTTGTACCTTGTCTGGTTGGAAGTTGTGCGTATGCACAACAACAGACGCAAGAAGATGCGCAGCCTGCGCAAAGCAGTCTGCATGCAGAGCAGACAATGGTGGTGCTGGGGTCGGCAACGGCGATCCCTCTGGCGGAGTCGCCGCGTGCTGTTACAGTATTGCCACTAGAAAATCTTACCGGTTTAGAGCCTACGCCGGTCGATGTGCTGCGTAGTGATACCTCTATCTTTCTGGAGCAGCGTGGCGCGGGCGGCGCGCAGGCAGATGTAACGCTGCGCGGCGGAAGTTTTGAGCAAACGCTGGTGTTACTGAATGGCTTTCGCATCAATGATAGCCAGACATCGCATCATAATCTCGATTTACCGGTGCCGCTTGAAGCGATGCAGTCGATCGAGGTGCTGCATGGCGCTGGCTCGACGCTGCATGGAGCGGATGCGCTGGCCGGAGTTGTTGATTTTCTGACTGCTGCGCCGAGTTCTGGTCGGGTTGAAATCAGTACCGGGGCGGGAAGTTTTGGACTGAACGAAGAATCACTCCTGGCTGAGGCTGTACGCCACTGGTGGAGCGGCCGCGTTACTGGGAGCCACAATTTATCGACCGGCTTTATGCCGGATCGGGATTACCGCAATGAAGACGCTTCGAATGAAGATTGGTTGAGCTCACGGCTTGGGCTTACGGATTTGTTGTTTGCAGTGAGTGATCGTTCGTTTGGCGCGGACAATTTTTATGGGACGTATCCCTCATGGGAGCGAACGAAGGGTTGGTTTGCTTCTGCACGGCAGGAGATTGGCGAACATACGCATGCAGCGTTTGGCTATCGGCGGCATAGTGACGAATTTGTCCTGGTTCGCTACGATCCAGCGCTTTATGAAAACAACCATATCGACACCTCATGGCAGGCTACGTTGAGGCACAACGAGACAATCCGCTCTTCGTCGACTTTGTTGATTGGTGCTGAAGTGGATGGTGACAGCATTCACAGTAACAATCTAGGCGATCATGCACGCAACCGTGCCGCGGGGTACATCGATCTGGATCTGCATCCGGCGAAGGAAAAATGGAATTTGACGGCGGGTGCGCGTGAAGAGGGATTCTCGGGCGGCCCGACGGCTGTTTTTGCTCCGCATCTTGCAGGCAGCTATCTTGTTGCCGCGACCATTAAGCTGCGCGCCAGTGCGGGATATGGGTATCGCATTCCGACGTACACCGATCTTTACTACTCGGACCCTACGACTATTGGCAATCCGAATCTCAAGCCTGAGTCTGCGTGGAGTGGGGATGCTGGAGTGGATTGGAATCCTGGAACGAGGTTGTCAGTTGCGACCACAGGTTTTTATTCGCGCCAACATGACTCGATTGATTATGTGCGCGTTGCCGAGCAGGATCCGTGGCAGGCGGTGAATCTGAGTGGGTTGAGCTTTACTGGTGTCGAGGCCAAGGCTACGTGGAAAGTTGCGAGAAATGAGACGGTTCGTTTTGCCTGGACTGGGCTACATGGAACGCAGGGTGCGTTACACGGGCTTGAATCGGAGTATGTCTTCAACTATCCGGTGCAGAATGGACGATTTGAATGGGATGCTGCGCTTGGACGACAACTAGAGATGCACACATCGGTGCAGATAGCGCAGCGATACCTGCAGGACGCGTATCCGGTATGGAACGTGGCGTTTACTAGAACGCCGGAGAGCGGTCATTGGAAATGGCTGAGTCCGTATGTGCGGCTTGAAAATCTGAGCAACACGGGATATCAGGAGATCGATGGAGTCAACATGCCGGGACGCTCGATTACTGGTGGGGTGACGATTCGTCTCGGGTCATAGGCGTGTCAGATAGAAAATTGTTTCGCGTTTCCAGCTGGTTTGTTTTCGAGCAGCTCAACTATGGCGGAAAGATTTTTGCTCTTCGCGATGTCGGAAAGCGACTTTCCCTCCCGAGAACGAAGGGAAGCGTCTGCTCCGTGTTCCATGAGCCATCGCACTGCTTCGAGTTTGTTCAGAGCGATGGCGAAGGCTAAGGGAGTGAACCAGCCTTCGGCATAGAGAGGAAACAAGGAATATTTCTCGAAATGCCGATTAATCGCTTCAGGGTCTTCTTGAGAGATCGATTCCATGCGGAGCAGGAGCGAGTATTCGATGGCATCAATGATGCTTACCGGCTCTAGCAGAATGCGATCGCGAACTGCTGTATGACCGGCGTAGTTTGCCCATCCGGCGGGTGTACCGTGCCACTTTGTCTCGCGGCGCTGAACATCGGCTCCGTGTTGGATGAGAGTTTCGACGGCGCTCATGTTGCCGCGAAATGCCGCTGCATGCAACGGGGTATAACCCCAAGTGGAATCGATGGAAGTAGTTGGGTTATCGCTGACATTGACATCGGCACCATAACGAATTAGCTGCTCTATGACACTTCCATTCGCGGACTCTGCGGCACGGACAATAAGAGTGGCCCATCGCCCATTTGGCTTCAGAGTGTCTGGATCGCGCATGAGGAGCCGCTGAATGTCCTGGGTGCGATTGAGCGCAATTGCGGCGGGTAGACGAACCTTCGCGCCATGGTTGAGGAGTGTTTGAGCCACCCCTATCTCGCCGCTGAAGGCTGCCTGATCCAGTGGTGTGAATCCAGCTTCATCGAGAGACTCGAGATTCGCTCCGAGATCGAGGAGTGCTTGCAGCGAGGAGGACTGCTTCTTGATCACGGCAAGATGCAGGGGGAATCGCCGCATCTTGGTGCCGTTCATCCGGCGCTCTAACTGTTCGGGGAAAAGAGAGACGATGCGCTGAATGGCCTCTGTTGCGCCCGTTGCTACTGCGGAAAAAATATTGTGTTGTGCGCCGTGTGCAAGCAGGTAGTCGACGGTCTCTTTGTCTGAGTCAAGATAATCCCACGCCGTTGCCCAGCCGATCACACCGAGCTCATGGTAGTCACCCTCTCCGATTGGATCGGCGCCATGCTCGATGAGCAGCTTGACGATTGGAAAGTGATTCTTTTCCACCGCGAAATGCAATGGGTAGGCGTTGTCGCCTTCACAGCGAATGTTAGGGTTGGCTCCGTGGTTGAGCAGTAACTCTACTGCTTCGGGCTTATTGCCGAAGACCGCCTGATGAAGGGCGGTGCGGACTCCAGAGCCTCCGACTTCGTTGATGAGCTCAGGGTGTGCCTGGAGCAGTGTTTCAAGGCGAGGTAAATCACCTTGGCCTGCGGCTTCACGGATCTCCGCAGCGGCTTGTACTGAGGCACCACTCTCTGGTTGAAGAACATGGGCGCGAAGCTTCGGCCATGATGCAAATCCATATTCGCATGCTACGACAAGTTGAGCATCGGCGAGAGTGAACTGGTAAGGCGTTGGTGTTTTTGCGAAGCCTTGACCCTGCGGGTGGTGCTCCAGCAGGCGGTTGATTGCATCGGCTGCGCCTACTTTGACCTCAGCGAGGTAGGCTTTTGCTTGCTTTTTCAGTTGTTCAAGATTGGGGCGGACAGGTAGTTGCTTTTTCATGGAAATCTCCTTTCAAGATGCGCCCGTATCCGCCTACAGGCTGAAAGAAGATCTTGGATGGAAAAACCGGAGACATGACAGGCGGGCTTAGCCCTTTCCGCGGACTGGATGCGCCCTGTGCGCTGCACAAACGCTAATTGCGATGATGGCCGAAGTCAAGAGTTCTCATAAGTCCTAAAGCGTGCGAGAGTTCACGCGAGTAAGGAGGCTTGCAATTCGGGGCAATTCGAGGCTAGAGTTGAAGTGTTCCTCGGCAGCCCTGCGGTTGGACCTAATCAGCGGGCTCTACCTGCACTCTCCTGCTCTTGAGAGCGTGTGGACGGAGGCGCATCAGGAGCACACCGGAAAGGTGTGCCTGCGCTTCGTCACCGTTTCGCACGGCTCGCCTTTCCCTGACGATGACAATTGCAAATGAAAAAGGAGAGCAGGGTATGAGCACGTCTTCAAACAACGCAGAGAAGGACCGAAAGATTAATTACATCGAGTTCACGACGACGAATGTGGCTCGCAGCAAAGAGTTTTATTCAAAGGTCTTTGGGTGGAGTTTTCAAGACTATGGGCCGGACTATGCGAGTTTCAGCGCGCCGGAGGCAGGGATTGACGGTGGGTTCCGGACTGGTTCGATTCAGGGTGCTGGGCGTACGGATGGTCCGCTTGTGGTGTTGTATGCGAGCGATCTGAGCGCTGTTGAAGATGCGGTTCGGGCTGCGGGAGGAACAATTGCGGTGCCGATATTTTCGTTTCCCGGCGGTCGGCGTTTCCACTTCAATGATGGTGCTGGGAATCAGCTTGCTGTGTGGTCGGAGTAACTGAGATGGATAGCGAGGCGCAGTTTGCGCAGCGACTGCGCCTCGCTTTTTGTTCAATTGACTCGTGAGGGCAGGCATGCGGGCTTGTTCTGTGTGAGTTCGTCGCGCACCAATCGCAGCCCGTAGACGCAGCGGTCGAACCATCCGGAGAGACGACGGAATAATGGTGCTTCGTCGGCGTATTCTTCCAGATCGAACTGGCTCACGATGTAGTAACTCTCTTTGCCGACTCGCACCAGATCCTCAAAGTTCTGCCGGCCATGCCGACGGCGCCATGGGTCCGTGGACTCTGGATACATGCCCGAAACAAACAGCGCGTAGTCGCCTATATATTTGCGCACTGCTCGTTCCTGATCAAAGGAGTTTGCGGTGCCGTTGACAGGATCGGAGGCTTGCACCATGTCGTCGAGAGAAAGAATCGGATGGCCTTGTTCATCGCGGACTTTATAGAGCTTGTCTGATTCGCTGAACTCGCAGAGCAAGCGGGCTACGTATTCAGTGATGACGTTGTCATGGATACCGAGTCTGCCGGTGTAGCTGTTACGAACCATCTGCTGGAAGAACGGTTCAAGCGGATGAGTTTGAGCCTGCATACACGCCTCCTTTGGCCTGGCGCCGGCCGGATCGCAAGCGCGAGAGCCACCCGTTTCACACACAAAATGAGTGCCGCGCCGCGTTCCAAGGAATTTGTTGAAACCCGCCGCAGCAGATTTACCTTGTGTTAACACTGAATTTATCGGAGAGATTCGCAATTGCAATCACACGAAGCGCAAAATTATTGACACTAAAGGTTCATGCGTGCGAACAGATTCTTCAGGCGTGATGGCTTTGGCAGATTCCACCGTTGCATTACGAAACGTGCGAAGGCGTACGGAGGAAATACTGTTGTCTGCGATAGCATTTGTCATGCTTGCGATTCCAACAACTTGGCTTGCGGCCCAAATCGTCAATGGCAGTAACGTTCGTTCTTCGGCAACTGAAAAAGTCAAACTTGACGATGCGGAGTCTGCTGGAAGTTCGAGTGCAGTCACCTCACGTGTCGAACTCCGCTCCAAGTTAATCGTTGTTGGTTTTGTTGGTGGGCGTGTGAGAGCAGACAACGGAGTTCATGGCGAGGTTCAGTTCAGTCAGGCTTTGCAAGAGAGCTATGGAGCCTCTTTGGATTCCTTTATCTTTTCCAATCGAGATGGTGAGCGTGCGCTTCGAGGAGTTCTGGAGAGGTTGGACCGCGATCATGATGGCGCTCTCAGTGATGAGGAGAAGATGCGGGCGCGTATTGTGCTTTATGGGCATAGCTGGGGAGCTTCCCAAGCGATCACGTTCGCGCGGCGGCTGAATCAGCTTGGTATTCCTGTGTTGCTTACAATTCAGGTTGATAGTGTTCGCAAACCCGGCCAGAACGATAGCGTCATTCCATCGAATGTTCGCAGCGCCGTGAACTTCTACCAGAGTGATGGATTGCTTCGCGGCAGGAGCCGTATCGTTCCCGCAGATCCTGAGAAAACATCGATATTTGGCAATTTCCGGTCGAGCTACAAGAACCGCTCGGTTTCGTGTAAAGGATTCCCGTGGTACGCAAAGGTCTTTATGCGCCGCCATATAGAGATTGAGAACGATCCGGCAGTGTGGAAGCAGATAGAGGCGATGATTCTCGATCAAATCGGCTCCGCTTCATGAATATGCGGGGCATGCATGCTCTGCTGCTGACAGCATCGAATCATCGGACAAAATAAAAGGCGACCTCGAAAGGCCGCCTTTCTATTCATGCCTGGTCACATAGAATTAGCTGGCAGCTACACCTTCCAGCTCGACGAGGCGCTTTGCCAGCAGGTCTTCAAGTTTTTCGAGAGCCTGCGAGAAGCCTTCGATGCCTTCTTTGAGCTTGTCGGTCGCCATGCGGTCATCGGCGTGCATCTTGATGAAGGTTTCGTGATCGACAACGATTCTCTGAATATCCATTGCCTTGGCTTTTTCTGGATCGAGCTTGCGAGGCAGGTCTCCTTGGGCGGCTGCGAGCTCGCCGAGCAGGTGTGGCGAGATGGTCAGCAGGTCAGAGCCCGCGAGTTCCTTGATTTCACCAATGTTGCGAAAGCTGGCACCCATGACGACCGTCTTATAGCCGAATTTCTTATAGTAGTTGAAGATGGTGGTGACGGACTTGACGCCGGGGTCGTCTGCGCCGACATAGTCCTTGCCGGTGTCTTTCTTGTACCAGTCGAGAATACGGCCAACGAACGGTGAGATAAGGGTAACGCCAGCATCTGCGGCTGCGATGGCCTGATGCAAGCCGAAGAGCAGCGTCAGATTGCAGTGAATGCCTTCCTTCTCAAGCACTTCCGCGGCTCGGATACCTTCCCAGGTCGAGGCGATCTTGATCAGGATGCGCTTGCGGCTGACGCCTGCTTGTTCGTACTGGCCTATAATCTCGCGGGCCATGGCGATGGTCTTCTCGGTGTCATAGGAGAGACGCGCATCGACTTCGGTAGAAACGCGACCTGGCACGATGTCCAGAATCTTTCTGCCAAAGGCGACGGCGAGACGCTTGAAGGCGAGATTAGCAATAGCTTTCTCGTCTGAATTGTCTCCGAGCTCTTTGCGTGCATCCTGCAATACGCCATCTACGATGGCTTGGTACTGAGGCATCTGGGCTGCGGCGGTGATGAGGGAAGGGTTGGTCGTTGCATCCTGAGGGCGAAATTCTTCCATCGCCTCCATATCGCCAGTGTCGGCTACGACCACTGTCATTTCACGTAGTTGCTCTAGTAAATTCTTCGACACAAAATCCTCCAGCGGGTGGAATCGGCTTGTTTCGCGCTTGGCGGTGAAAGCAAATCAGTGCGTTTGAGCGCCGGAACGGGAAGTCCTCGCCTCAAAGTTTACCCCTGTTTGGATGCCCCGGCACAGAATCTGGTGGCATAAACTCTCGTGATTTGGGCGATGGAGTTATCGCGTCCCGAAATCGGATGTGAGCCGGATATGCTGATCGGCTTAGCCAATCCGGCTTAACCGATGTCTGGCTGTACCGGATTGGAGAGCGTTCCGATTTCAGGAATGCTCACCTCTACTACGTCTCCAGCCGCGAGTGGGCCAACTCCGGCGGGTGTTCCGGTCAGGAGCAGGTCACCGGGCTCCAGCGTCATGGCGGCGGTGATGTATTCGAGAAGTTCGGGCAGCGTGAAGATGAAGTCTCTCGTTCTGCCCTGCTGGCGTAGCTCTCCATTTACGTGCGTATTGATGGTAAGTGGGGCGAGTGGATCCAGTCCTGTTTCTACGAATGGGCCGACCGGACAAAATGTGTCGAATCCCTTGCCGCGTGTCCATTGGCTCTCCTTCTTTTGCAGGTCGCGGGCGGTTACGTCGTTCGCGAGCGTAAGCCCATGAATGTAAGGGCGGACATCTTGGCTGCGACAGAACTTGCGGACGCGTTTGCCGATGATGAGCGCCAGCTCACCCTCGAAATCAACTCGCCGAGAAATGGATGGGAGCACGATCGGAGCGCTGGGCGCGAGCAGGGATGAGGGAGGCTTGAAGAAGAGTAGCGGTTCGGTCGGAACTTCGTTGCCCAGCTCCTTTGCGTGGTCACGATAGTTGCGACCGACGCATACGATCTTGGAAGGGGATACGGGAGCGAGCAGTGTGACTTCGCCGAGGCGAACAGGCGGCAGCGCAAGTGTTTCGGGATTGGCTGATTGCCAAGGAGATTCGGCGAATTCAACGATCGAATCTTCACCATTCTCTTGCGTTACTAATCCCCATTTGGGGCCATCCTGGGTGAGAAACCGGCAGTATTTCATCTCTACTCCAACTTCTTCTGTTTGTTAAGTTTGCAGATTGAGATCCTGGTTATTCTGCGGGCGTAGATTCTTTGGCTTCCGCAGAACGCTTGCTTTCATGGCCGATTAGGTCGATGGCGCTGACAGCGTAGCGATATATATGGCCTTTCTCTGCAGTCAAATCACGGTATGCTGGCCCGATGACCGGAGCAGGGCCGGAGACGCGCACCCAATCACTATCGCCGGTGGACCGGTATACGATGTAGCCCGCAAGGTCTGGTTCAGTATCCGGCTGCCATGAAAGATCGATGGCATGTTGCTCTGGCGCGTAGACTGCGACAAGTTCCTGAGGAACCGCAGGCGGAAAAGTGTCGATTACGTCTACCTTGATCGGTGCAGAAATTGGACCGTCCAACTCAAAGGTCTGTTTGCCATGCGGCTCATCGAGTGTAACCTGAACAACGCGTTGAGCCGTGTATTCATAGCTTTCGCCGAAATGTGCGGATGTATCGAGAGCGCCTGTTTGCTGGCCTGGATCGGAAGGTGGAGAGAGCAGGTCACGTAGCACGGGCTCCTGTTCCGTTTGAGTGATGCCGCTTTGGGGCCTCTCTTTGACCTTGCTAACTGTCAATAGTTTGCGATGAAGGCGTACATCTGTAAGATGATCGGCTTCGTCTCCGTTTTCCCAATGGAATGCCACACCGTTGGCTCTTACTTGAGCGGAAAGACCTGATATCGGCCCGGGTGCCTGACCAGCAAGAACGATCGCTGCATTGGATGGGCCTGCAGACTTACCTTTCGGACTGAGAAGTTCGACGAAGTAGACCAGTTCCCGCGGAGATCCTTGGGAAAGAGCGGCTGGCAAAGGATCGTGAAATTCTGTCTCGGCACGCGGGGAATCTGACGCATGGCCTACCGGAGTGCATGCCTGCGCGGCAGATTCCCGGCGGCAAATGGATATCGTGACAGGACCCTGAATAAAAAGGTGGTCTGTCGTTTTGCGTGGCATGGTCCAGTGCAGAGTGACATCATTGCCGGCTCGCACCGCAGTCAGGTTGCTGACTGGCTCGGGCAGCTTCAGGGAAGGAGGTTGCGGAGCGGCGGGAGTTCCACAGCCACTGAGCAGGAAGCCTGCACAGACTATGCAAGCTGTCAGGATGATCGGAGCGACGCAACAGCGGTCACCCCGTTTTCGTCTCAGCACAGTGGACATCCGTTTCAGTCTAACGGACTTTGTCTGACCGACTTTTGTCGGAGGGACGTTTTTGCTACTGGAGCAGCGTAGCTAAGGCTCGATCGAGAGTCGGCAACTGGAAATGGAAATCAGCATTAAGGAGTTTTGTGGGAGACACCCTCGCGCTTGCCAGCAGCGCCTCATCCGCCATTTGTCCGAAGGCTATGCGCAACCCCAAGGCTGGAGCTGACATAAACGCAGGCCGATGCAGGGTAAGCGCCAATTGCTTAGTGAATTCCGCATTGGTGACGGGATTGGGAGCAACGATATTGACTGGGCCTGAGAGAGCAGATCTTTTCAGGAGAAAGAGTACCGCCGATACGAGGTCTGATTCGGTTATCCAGCTCATCCACTGACGGCCATTACCGAGTGGGCCGCCAAGACCAAGCCGAAAGACGCGAAGCATTTTTTGCAGGGCACCGGCTTCTCGCGCCAGGACGATTCCGGTTCGCAGGTGCACGACGCGGATTTCAGCATCAATGGCCGGCTGCGTAGCGGATTCCCATGCTGCGCACAAGTCGGGGAAAAAGCCTTGTCCAGACGGGGAGTTTTCATCGAGGATTTCGTCTCCGCGGTTGCCGTAAAAGCCGATGGCCGATGCGGCGATCAAAACTTCGGGAGGATGCTTGAGGCGCGCCAGTGTTTCAGAGAGGACGTGGGTGCTGCGCACCCGGCTTTCCCAGATTTCGCGTTTATAGGCGCTGGTCCACCTGTGGTCTGAGATGTTTGCTCCGGATAAGTGAATTGCCGCGCCGATGCCATTCAGGCGCTCAGGGGCTTCGATTTCAGATTTGTCGGGGGACCATTGGATGGAGTTGGCGTCAGTTTTTCGTTTTCGCGTCAATCTCAGAAGGCCGATTCCCTGTGATTCGATGGCGCGGGCTATGGAAGAACCCAGCATGCCAGATCCGCCACTGAGCAAAATCGGGCTATGCGTCTCGAGTGAATATGGTGAAGGCTCGATCTTACGTGCATCGAATTCATTCATGGGTATTTTGTCTTCTCGATTGTAGATGCGGGATTTGACATTTACTGTTCCGTCCTGTAGGAAAAAGTTTTGATCTGAACAACATTTTCAGGATTTATTGCATCCACTGCTGCATAGGAATGTACGGCTATGAATGAATCTGCAATCCGAACAGAATCCGTAATGACTTCTCAAGTTGATTCCGAGACTGCCGAGCAATTTATTGCCGAAAAGCACATTGGAGAGCGAATTAAACGGCTGCGCCTCAAGAAATCGATGGGACTGGTGGAATTAGGACGTCATACGGGCCTTTCTGCGAGTTTCCTGTCCCAGCTTGAAACGGGCCGAGTCGTTCCGACATTGCGAAATCTGGCGCGGGTAGCGATGGTGTTTTCGAAGGATCTCTCTTATTTTTTTGAGTCGGAACCACAGTCGTTGTTTCGAGTACATCGCAGAAAAGATCGCGTGCGTCTGCCACAGACGGGTGTGGACGATCCAACATATTTTTTTGAAAGCCTCGGCTATATGGTTCCTGACCGTCTCATGGACCCCTATTTTGCCGAGTTTGTGCCGCATACGAAGAATCAAGAGGTGCGGCCGCATGTGCACCCTGGCTACGAATTTCTTTACATTCTCTACGGCGAACTGGAGATTCGTCATGGAGATCAGGTGACTACGCTGGAGCCATCGGATTCGGTATATTTTGACGCGAGCACGCCGCACTCTTATTTTTGTTTTGGCAAGTCTCCAGCAGGGGCGCTCATTGTTACGATGCATCAGCCGCCTGCGCCGCAACCCGCGATGCAGCTCCGCCCTCTTGGAACAGCAATTCCGGGGCGAAATCTGCCCGGTACCCCTGTTCGGGCGGCGGGCGGGCAGAATAGCGCGATACAAAACGGTACGACTCAGTCTTTGCCGTCAAAGCCTGGAGCCAGCATGAACCGCTGAACGGCGTCTTTGCGAGATGTTGTATCGGTTGCCTTTTAGCTTCGATTAGTGATGGGCGAAGTAGGTCAGTACCTCGACCCAGCTGATGACACGGTCAAATCCCTGCGCGTGCATGTTGTGTGGAGCGGAATAAAGCACCCCCGTGCCCGAGAAACGCATGAGATTGCGCGGCATGTCGTCGATCAGAAAATCTGCCTTGAGGATGCTTTTGTCTCCGCAGAAGACGAAATGAGTGGGTGGCAGAAAAGGGAAGTGACGGAGAAGCCAGCGATATTTCGCTCCGAAGGAGGTTGGCACGGACATTGCCTGGGTGGCGACGAATATTTCAAATCGTTGCGATAGCTCACGAAGAACCGATTGCGAGCCGGGCATGACGGGAAGGTCTTCGAAGAAATCCTCAGCGTGGAGAATTTGCCGGAGTGTTTCCTGCCGATCAACGGAGACGACATCCCAGAGTGCTTTTCCACTCAGATCGGTGGCTGCGATTTCCTCGTCGTAGAAAGCGTTGTAGCGGCGAAGATGCTCACTGAGCGTATCCGCCATGACTTCGTCCATGTCGACGCAGATTCGTTTCAAGGTTACTTAGACTCCTGTACGGCGCTGAATGCTGCTGCCACCCAATTCGCCGGCGGTTGCGCCGGGCTTTACGCTTTGAGGAGATTTGGCGGGAGCGGACGGTTCCATAGCTGGATCATAGTAGAGGATTCGCCTGCAAGTTTCGCAGGGCAATATGGTGCCGTCCCGGAGCTGATTCCAGACCTGCGGGCGGATGCCCATGCGGCAGCCGGAGCATTGCTGGCCTTCGGCGCGAGCGATGCCTGTGCCCTTAGTGGAAGCTGTCCGATCAAATTGGGCGAGTAGGTCAGAGGTAATCTTTGGACGCAAAACTTCGCGCTCGGCGGTAAGCGACGCAATCTCTTCACGGAATTCGAGCTCCTGTTCGCCGACACGTGCACGAATCAGGCCAAGCGTTTCGGTCAGCTTGCCTTCCAGCGTGACGGCATCGGCACGCTCCTGATCCATGCGCTCAGAGGCTTCCATGCTGACAAGCTCTTCATCTTCAAGTCTGCCAATCTCTTTTTCGGCAAAGCCAATCTCGTGCTCCAGGGCCGTCGCCTGGGTGGTGTTTGTGGCTGTATCGAGCTGCCCACGAAAACGCGCGGCCTTGATCCTATGGCCGGCAATCTCAAGCTCGTAGTTGGCACGAGATAACTCTTCACGTTTGAGCAGTGCATCCAGTTCGGTAAGGCGCTTGCGCCCATCACTCAGCAGCTTCTCTGCATGCGCAATGTCTGAAGGAAGTTTCTTGAGGGCGGCTGTCAATCGAATACGTTCCAGTTCGATTGCCTGTAACCGGACGAGAAATTGAGTTTCTTCCGAGAGCTTCTCCATGAGTGGACAAAGTGTAACAAAAGTGCCCGTGCATCGCATCCAACGTATGAGCTGAGGCTGAGTTGAGCGTTAGAGATCGTGACTCATTCTGAACTGGCGAACGACATCTGCCGGATCGCGGTGCTGTCCATCGACCGCTTCGTTCATGCTCTGCATATCGGATGCAGTGATTTTGCCAGCCAGCGCTTGAAGCGCCACGCCAATCTGAGGCCATCGCTGCAACGCATCTTCGCGAACAAGTGGAAAGGCTTGATACGGCGGAAAGTAATGCCGGTCGTCTTGAAGAGCGACAAGCCCGAGAGCCTGTATAGGGCCATCGGTGGAGTTGGCGGCTATCATATCAACCTGATGTTGCTGCAGCGCGCGATAGAGAAGCCCAAGATCCATGGTGCGTGGTGGAGCTGCGAACTTCAGTCCGTAGACTTTGGTTAGCCCTGCTAAGCCGTCAGGGCGTTGCTCGAATTCATACCCAACGCCAAGCCGCCATTGTGGTGTATATGTGGCAGCTTGGCTCAGCGTTTGCAAGTGAAGGCGGCGTGCGTCGTCGCCACGAATGACCATCGCGAAGGTATTCTCAAATCCCAGCGGTGGTCCGGCATTGATTTGGTATCGAGAGTTATAGAGCTGTTTTATCGTGTTGTAGACTTGGTCCGGGTCATGATTCAAGGGCTGCTTGAGGATCGCAGTCAGCGCTGTGCCGGCATACTCTACATACGCGTCAATACGTCCGGAGACGAGCGCCTGCTGGCAGATATAGCTGCCGGCCAGATAGAAACGACGCTCCACCTTGAGGCCAGACTTTGCCTCGATTTCCTGTGCAAGCAACTCTCCAAGGACTACCTGCTCTGTGAAGTTCTTCGCGCCAATAACGGGATGCGAAGGCCGTGGCGGCGCGCAGGAGGTCAACAAAAGACAAAGCGATGCTGAGATGGATGCTAAGAGTCTCATTGTGCAGGCGTCCGCAATTTTCGCTCAAACAAACCAAGGACAGCGTCGGCTGCCAGCGCCAGGAGCGCTGCTGGAATTGCACCTGCCAGCACGAGGCGGTTATCGACCGAAGCCACGCCGCGAAAGATCAACTCGCCGAGCCCGCCGGCACCCACAGCTGCGGCGATGGTTGCAATGCCGACACAGGTTACTGTTGCCGTGCGAAGCCCTGCGAGGATGAAAGACGCTGCCAGTGGCAGCTCAACTTTGAAAAGTCTCTGCGTCCCTGTTAGCCCGAGAGCGCGGGCAACTTCAAGAATCGCGGGATCGATGCTTCGGATACCGGTGTATGTATTGCGGAGTATCGGAAGCAGTGCGTATGCGGTAAGTGCTGCGATGGCGATGCGGGCGGCACGTTCGCCAAGCCAGGGGAGGGGGAGTAGAAACCCGAACATGGCGAGCGAGGGGATGGTCTGAAGAATATTCGCGATGGTGATTATCGGATTGGCCCATCGCGTGGCGCGCGTCAGCCAGATGCCTGTGGGGATCGCGATCACAGATGCGAGCAGCATGGCTGCTGCAGTGAGCCAGAGATGTTCGAAGGTCAGCTCGGCGATCTGTCCTCCGTATTGAGAGAGGAATTGATTCATGCTCGGTCCTCCCTGGTGCGAATTTGACCTCGGCTTGCAGCACGGTTGCGCTCACCGCGATGAAATGCACGCACATAGTCAGCAACGTTTTGTTGTTGCGACTGCAGGAACTCTGCCGGAGTCAGATCAGCTACCAGATTGCCGGTATCCATTAAAACGATTCGGTCGGCTAGATAGAGGGCCTCGTCAAGATCATGCGTAACCATCAGGACAGTCGTGCGTGTCTGGGCTGCACGAGACTTGAGGAGTTGCAAAAGCATATCCTGCATCTCAATGCGAGTTAAGGGGTCCAGTGCTCCGAATGGCTCATCCATCAGCAATGTCGAGGGTTTGGCGGCGAGAGCACGGGCAATGCCAACACGTTGCCTTTGGCCGCCGGATAATTGGTGCGGATATCGCGCCGCAAATTGATTCGAATCGAGTCCGACGGCATTGAGCAGTTCGTGACTGCGTCGAATTCGCTCTGTTTTTGGAATCCCAGAAGATTCGAGCACTGTGCCTGCATTACGCTCAACAGTGAAATGCGGAAAGAGTCCCGTTTCCTGTATGACGTAGCCTATGCTGCGGCGCAGTGCGATGATATCGACCGACTGAACACTTTGGTTGCTTACTCGCACCTCTCCGGATGTCGGCTCGATCATGCGATTGACAGTGCGGAGGAGTGTTGTTTTGCCCGATCCGCTTCGGCCAAGAATGGCCGTGACCGAGCCTTCTTCAATGGATAGCGAGATGTTGCTCAGCAGGGCGCGATTCTGCTTGGTGATGTAGCTTATATCGCGGAATTCGATTGCCGCACTCATGCCGTCCTCAGTGTAAAGCCACCTGTGCTGGGGGCTTACTCACTTATTGCGCAGACGGAGATCCAAAGAAAGCATGGCTTGCACGTTTTCCTGATGATTTCCATCGCCGGACGATTTCATACACGATAACTGTGGCAAAAGTAACGGATATCCAAACAAAGATTTCTTCGATGGGAAGATTGCTCCAGGCAGCGATGTAGATGCCGACCATCTGAGCATCCTGAAATCCCCACCAGTGATATGGCACGCCAAGAGTTGCTTCCCACAACAAGCTGATCAGCAGAATGACGAGTGAGGTAATGCTGAAGGCTCGCCAGTTAATCACGGGCATCGCAGAGGGTAATAGCGCAGCCGACGGGCCTAGCGCTCCGGCGATTAGGAACAGGAAGTATTCAGGAAATCCGGGCGATTTTACAAAAGCGAGGCGAAAGATGACGGCAGCAGCAGCAAGGACGATAGCGAGGATTAAGGACAAGGGATGAAAGCGCAGAAGCTTTTTGAAGTCTGTGCGGGTGCTGGAATCGACGGAGACGGAGTAGGCCTTGAGCCAATATTCATCGAGCCAGATATAAATCAGTAAGACAGCGACGAATCCGGTGAAGTAAAAAACGTACTCTTCTGCCGGGACGCCACCGCCAAGTGCAGGAGCCGTCCATCCCAGTGTGGCGGCGGGATTCGAATAGGTGAAAAAACGCCGGGCAAAGAAAAAATCAAGAGCTGCGCCGATCGGAAACAAAAGTCCGATCGTCCAGTTGAAGGCCTTCTGCGATATTTTCACTCCTTCACGTGGCAGAAACCACAGCGCAATGGCGGTGATCGGGACGATGAACAAAAGAAGGCTGACGGTATATCCGTAGGGGGACGGGTTTGCGATTGAGGTTTCTACCGAAGGTGCAATTCGGACGCAATGCAATGTCAGTCCGGCGGGCACGGCGATCATCGCTAGGATGGACAGAGCTGTCCAGAATGCCGAAGTGGCTGGCTTGGTAGGTTGAGTCCGAGAAGACACGATCATAATCAACCGCCGGAAAGATTGATCTCGATTGGGCCACTATAGCACCACAACCCAACTTTGATACGTATCGACGTATTGTTTCAGTTAGTTAATGCCGGGAGAGATTCGTGGCATCTTCCGACCTTTGAACCAGCTTCTAAATCCTTTCTCACATGAGTGCTGCCTCTCAGGCGATCACGCAAACCGACCGATCGCCCACGCAGATGTCAAGCACGTCATGCCTGGCGCTGTCTGGAAACCAGGGGGCCAACCAGCAGCAATTGCCTGACGGTAATGCTGGCGACATTGATGGAGATGCTGGTACCCCTTCGTCATGAGCCTGACGGTTCCGATCATCTTCTTCATGACCAAGGCCAAGGGCGGCCGGGGTGCGGGTGGCCACTAACTTCTAGCTTTGGCGGATGGGCCGGTCTGCTGCGTTACACTTCCCTCGTACACACTGCACAGACGTAGCTTTAATTTCGGACCAGTGTGCGCTGTTTTATCTTTCGCGAGGGGGCAACGCATTGATCTCCACCACCATTCGTCTTGGAATTTCCTGCGCCGTGCTGACTGGCGCTTTTTCTTTTGGAATTGCCTGTATTCAGCCTAGCTATGCGCAACAGGTATCCCCTGCAAAGACGCTTACAGTCGAGGATATCTATGCGCACGGTACGATCGGAGGCCGGCCTCCGCAGGGATTGACGTGGTCGCCCAACGGAGAACATCTGACGTATCTCGATGGCGGAGAACTGATCGATCTCGATCCAGGAACAGCCAAGTCTCATGTCATGGTGAGCCGAAGCAAGCTCACTTCGCTTTCTACAACAGCGGCGAGTGAAAAAGACAGGGATCACCGTCAGCGTTATGGGATGGCGAGCTATCTTTGGTCGCCTGACTCTGCGCGTCTACTGTTCGATGCGAACGGGAGCTACTGGCTTTACGACCTGAAGACGGGAACGGGACTAAATGTCGGATCAAGTGGTGCGGGTTCTGGAGATGATCCGAAGTTCTCTCCAGACGGGCGATTTGTTTCTTTTATCAATGACAACGGCACAGAGCATGGACTGTCGGTGATTCGTCTGCGTGAGCCTGGCTCGCCTACGAATGCTGTTGCGACGACCGCAAATGCGGCAGTTTTAAACGGGAAAGTGGATTGGGTCTATGAAGAAGAGCTTGATGTGCGGAGTAATTATTTCTGGGCGCCTGACTCTGCGCATCTCGCATTTCTGCAGATGGACGAAAGCAATGTTCCCCAATACCCGCTAACCGATTGGATTCCACAACATACAACGGTCGATATGCAGCGGTATCCACAGCCGGGAGATCCAAACCCAGCGGTGCGAGTTGGAGTCGTAGGACCGATGGGAGGTAAGGTGGTTTGGATAAAGTTGCCGGCCGATCAATTCAAGCCCGGCGACGACTATATTCCACGCTTTGGCTGGATCGATCGTAAATATGTATGGATCGAGACGCTGACCCGGAATCACAAACATCGCAATATTTACTTCGCTGACGTTTCAAATGGAAATGCGAAATTGATGCTGGCGCAGCAAGATGACAAGTTCTTCGATGAGAAATACGATATATCGATTGCGGATGGTGCGATTGTTTTGTCGAGCTGGCAGGATGGGCATGAGCATCTCTATCTATATGGCTACAAAGCAAATAATCCTCTCGATGGACAGGCAACGATGGTGCGTCAGCTCACCAAGGGAGATTTTGATGTAGATGAGGTGCTGAGAGTTGATCATACCAGCAAGACAGTTGTGTATACGTCCAATGAAGGCGCCCCACTGGATCAGCAGATATGGATGGTGACTTTTGACGGCGAGAAGACAGAGGTCACTACTGCTTCAGGAACACATCAAGGGAGTTTTCCGCCGCGCGGCAATTTCTTTGTAGATCGGTTCAGTAATCGCATGACGCCGGAATCAGTGAGCCTATGCCGCGTCGGGGGGGCATGCAATCTTTTCTGGTCTACGCGGGCCTATGAGCTCTATCGCCTAAGAGCGCCCGAGCAGTTCGAAGTAAAGACATCGGATGGCATAAGTCTGTATGCCACGATATTGCTGCCGGAAGGGAAGTCGGAGCAGCATAGTGTGCCGCTCATATTGAATCCGTACGGTGGTCCGGGCCCGATGACGGTGTCGAATCATTTTGGCGGTGACGGGTTTCTTTTCGACGAGTTATTGGCTCAGCATGGTTTTGCGGTTCTACATACAGACAATCGTGGAACGGGACGACGCGGCCGTGACTTTGCGCAGTTTGCTTATCACAACTTCGGTCCAATTCAGCTACAGGATCAATTGACCGTAGCCGATGCTGCGCTCGCGAAATATCCGCAACTAGATCCTAAGCGACAGGGATGGTGGGGTTGGAGCTGGGGTGGGACTTTCACTCTGTATGCCATGTCACATTCGGATCGTTTCCGTGCTGGTGTCTCGGTTGCTCCTGTGACCGATTGGAAGAACTACGATTCAATTTATACGGAACGCTACATGAGCGAGCCCGGAGATTTTCCCGATGGCTACAAGGATTTCTCCGTTGTGAATTCAGCAACGAACCTGCATGGTCATCTGCTTCTTGTGCATGGTACAGGAGATGACAATGTGCACATGCAGAACATGGTGCAGTATGTGCAGCAGCTCATTTTGAATAACAAGCCATACGATCTGCAGATATTTCCGCGCAAGACGCACAGCATTGCAGGTACAGAGGTGCGGCCATTTCTCTTCAACCGGATCTTGCAGCAGTTTGAGACCTATCTCATGCCGGTTACGGACGAGACGGGGAAATGATTCTGAATCGATAAAGTGCGCAGTTAGTGCCAGAGCGCATGAGCCAATTGCTAATACTTAAACAAGCTGAGAGGGATTGCCTCGCCCATTGCTTTGTATCCGGCAGGCGATGGGTGCAGATGATCACCGCAATCGAAGGGTGGCAACAGGTGATCTGGTGACTGCGGATCGCGAACCACCTGGTCGAAATCAATGACGGCATCGAAGTGGCCTGGAGTTCTTATCCATGTATTCACGGCTTGCCTGTCGGCTTCGCTCAACAGGCCGGGGTGATAGTAGGTTGAGCCAACGTACGGAGTGATGGATGCGCCGATTACGCGGATTCCATGGGCATGTGCGCGATCGATGATCTGCTGATAGGCCGACAGCACGCGCTGCACCATGGCGTCGTGCTGCGATTTTGGGACTTCGTTGATGCGGGCCACGCCGCCCAGGTCGTTGACGCCTTCAAAGACGATGAGCCAGCGAACACCTGCAGGCGCGAGCACATCGAGATCGAAGCGGGCTAGAACATTTGGGCCGAGGCCATCGGTGAGCAGATGATTGCCGCCTATGCCTTTGTTTACCACTCCGATATTGTGAGTCTTTTCTGAGGATTGCAGCTGTGCCGCAAGCACGTCCGTCCAGCGGTCGTTGCCGTTAGTGGTTGCTCCATGCCCATCGGTGATGGAGTCACCCAAGATTACGATCGAAGCCGGTTCCGAATTAGTTTGCACGTCGATTTCGGAGATTTGGTACCAGTGGTCGATATGTCTGGCTTCCTTCAGTTCGGGCGCCGAAACCGAATCTCCGTGCACATAATATGTGGTTGCGCGCGACCCGGGATGACCCGTTTCTTGCGCAGGGGGCTCGTCAAGATGAAAAGTGATGGCGAGGTCGGAGAGCGGGGTAACTTGCATTTTTACTGGGTCCGAAATAAATTCCGCTCCGGGGGGAATCATCACGCTCGATTTTCCTGCAAATGTGAGAGCCTCGTCTGTTGCCGGATCAATTGCAGAGGAGCTTGGAGAGGTTGCCTTGGCGATGTGTACCGCAGTGAATTCAAGCGCTTCTGTACCGAATTCATTTGACATATGTACGCGAAGCTCCGAGCCACCGACGGAGATATGCACTATCTGACGTATGGTTGCATCGCGCAAATCCGCTTTCGGAAGAGCATTCTGCGATTCAGGGATTTGCTCCGAAGTACCCCAGGTTGCGACCCATGCCGACGAATGTGGTTTAGCCACAAGTACCGTTGGAGCCATTGCGGCAGCAAGCAGCAATGAAGCGAGAAAAAGCTGTCCAGTTCTCATACGCACGGTTTAGTATGTACCCCGAAATAAATCGGCTGGAAAACAGACCAAGCATACCATTTTGGAGGCCATACGTGCGCATTCGGTTTCGTACTTACCTTAGTGTTTGCTGCATCGCTTGCCTGTTTGGGATGAGTCAGATTGCTTCTGTTCAAGGGCAATCTGCGCCTCCGCCAGTTACTTTTACGTCGGAGCAAGACCACCAGAACATGATGGATCAACTGGGTATTGAGGCTTTGCGTCCTGGACCGAGTGGCGATGAGAAAGCGCCTAACCACGCGAACTATGACGAATCGAAGGCCAATCCATATCCGAACGTGCCCGATCCTCTCACGATGAACAATGGCCAAAAGGTTAGGTCGGCCAAGATGTGGTGGGATCAGCGTCGGCCCGAGCTGGTCGAGATGTTTGAGAAGTATGTCTATGGCCGCGTTCCCAAAGATGTGCCGAAGGTGACCTGGTCTGTTACTGCAGTCGATCATGAACGGCTGGGCTTCAGTCCGGTTGTTGCTAAGGACCTGATCGGAACGGTCGACAATTCTGCCTACCCGCGGATCAGCGTCAAGATACACATGACGCTCGTTACGCCTGCGAATGTGAAGGGGCCAGTCCCAGTGTTGGTCATGTTTGGAAGGGCTGGATTTCCCGCTCCGAACGAGCCATCACAGGAGGAGTTCGAACGCTTAAATACGGCGCTAAAGACGTTAATGATCCAGCAGGATCCTTCGCTGCAGCAAGTCTTCGAGAAACATCCTGCGTGGGAGCCGATGAAGGCAACCCCATTTCAGTTTCCGCAGTTGAACGAGGATGGCGGCCTGCCTAATGCATGGCAGTTGATCGCGGCTGGCTGGGGATTTGTGCTCCTTGATCCGACGAGTGTGCAGGCGGACGATGGCGCAGGCATCACGCGTGGCATCATTGGTCTGGTGAACCACGGCCAGCCACGCAAGCCCGAAGACTGGGGTGCGCTGCGTGCGTGGGGATGGGGAGCGGGACAAGCACTGGATTATCTGGAAACCGATCCGGCAGTGGACGCGAAGCATGTGGGTATTGAAGGCGTTTCGCGTTATGGCAAAGCTGCATTGGTCACGATGGCATTCGATCAGCGATTTGCGATGGTGCTGGTGGGATCGTCAGGCAAAGGCGGGGCTACGCTGTTGCGCCGCAACTGGGGTGAGGCAGTCGAAAACCTGACGGAGGGGGAGTATTACTGGATGGCCGGAAACTTCATGAAGTACGGAGCCTCGAAAGCCAAATTTGGAAGCATGAATCCAGGAGACATCCCTGTCGATTCCAACGAGTTGATTGCGCTATGTGCGCCGAGGCTAACGTTCATCAGCTATGGCATTCCAGAGAAAGGCGACGCTCGCTGGCTTGATCACGAAGGCAGCTTTATGGCAACGGTCGATGCTGGGCGGGTTTTCGATTTTCTCGGCGTCAAAGGAATCGATGTGGAAGGAGACTACAAATCGGCGAAGATGCCGCCGGTCAATGATGGGCTGCTCGATCATGAGCTGGCGTGGCGTCAGCATGATGGAGGACACACCGACGCGCCCAACATGAAGTACTTCATCGAGTGGGCTGACAAATTTATCGGACACAATCCGTAGTAGCTCAGTTATGGCTACGCGAGAGGAATTGTCAACGCAGTACGTCGATGTATGCACGGATACCGCTGGTGAGGATCTGAATGCCGATGCAGAAGGAAATGAAGGAAGAGAGGCGCATCAGCACGGTGGTTCCGGACTTGCCGAGCAGGTCCGCCGCAGGCTTTGCCCAGCGATAGCAGATGTAGACGATGGCGCAGGTCACGATCGTGCCCAGCAAGGATGAGATCAGAATGCCGGGAGATATAAACGAGCGCACATGGAACTCGGATGGAAGATGCGCGCCCAATGCGACTGCGACAGAGATGGAGCCGGGCCCGACCGTGATAGGCAGCGTATAGGGATAAAACGCCTGAGCGAGCACGGCTTCTGGATTTGGCATAGCTGCGCGATCTTTCGATGCGTCTTTGTTCAGTAGCAGCCAGCCGTTGGCAGCAACGATCAGGCCGCCACCAATTTGAACCGAGTATAGCGAGATGCCAAAAAACGAAAGAATCTTGCCGCCGAAGAGCATCGATGCGATCAACAGCACGAAGCTGTACATGGTGATGCGTTTGGCTAGCTTGAGTTGCGTGCTCGCATCGACATTTTGCACCATCGCCAGATAAACGGCAGCGCTGCCGATCGGGTTAACGATGGGGAAAAGCGCCGCAAGCACCAGGATGGATGCCTGCAGGACGAGAAGCACCTGGTTGTAGATAGTGTCGAAATGCACCTTGCCTACCCTCGACCTATTTGAGCCGGAATATGCGCTTCCGGCTCATCAAGTCTAAACGCAACAGGTTGCGCCTGCTTAAGAGGCTCGTGTCACAAGAGTATCTGCTGCCAGCGAGCGTAGCGCAGGCACTGTAGCCTTGCGCGGACCACGCTTGCGGGCGCTCATCACGCGAATGCGCTCCACCAGTTCGGCGGGCGAGCAGCAACCTTTTGAGAGAAAAGCATCAGCGCGATGCGGGCGCTCACCGGCGCGGACAGTATCGCTGGTGAGAATCATTGGCACCTCTGGGGAAATCTCTTTCAGGTGTCCTATGAGGGCATTGCCGTCCATCTGGGGAAGACCTAGATCGGTGAGTACGAGATCGACTTGCCGGGATGAGAAAAGAGTAATTGCTTCCTGTCCGTTGATGGCTGTCAGAACGCGATAGCCACGCGTTTCCAACATGAATTTTCGTACGGAGAGAGTCTGCTCGTTGTCGTCTACGCAAAGGATGGTTTTCTTGGGGCGCATGGGGATTGACGGTACTCCTTTGGATGATTCGCTGGATGCGGCGCCGACTCATGTGTAGAGTTGGTGGGCATTGAGTCAATGGCGACCACAGCTGCGACTCGTGCGAGCAGATTGGCAGATAGGTGCGCTGTTCGTGGGACAGGGATATCCTCTCTGCGTCAGAACGCGCTTACCGCCTTGCCTATGTCTGGAGTGCGAACCAGTTCGATGCTGCGGCGACTGGAATTTGAGACAAAACTTCCCGAACGCAGAATTGCGCTGAAAATTATCAGTGAGCAACTCTGCTGGAAGTGATCTCGCTTTCCCGTCAGAATTCAGTTGTGAGTAAAAACCAAAGGCAGCACACCGTTCGCAATTTCCTTAGAAGAATCATCGAGCGAGACCTTATCGCACGTGCGCCCTGATTGCGGGTGGTCTATGCGGGTTTCTTGCGATGCTGGTTCTTCTCTTTCAATAACTGCTGGATGTCTGCAACGCTTTCCGAGACTAAGGGCGTCGGCGTATTCGCGCAACAGCGAAGAAGAGGTGAAATGAACATGTGTGTAACGTTGAAAACTCCGTTCGAATTCTCTAGGTCCTCTATTCGCAATGCGTTGCCAATGTGAAAGCCTGTTGAAAGCATGTGCATCACGGCAGGAAAAGATGCCCGGATGCAACCGGAATAGTGCTGCCTCCAACTCGTACATCTGTCACCGAGGAATTTTTTGTTTCGTTGGATGTGTCGAGGTTGCGTTTCGCGCTTAGATACAAGTCGCTTGGACGGCTAATTTCAACGCCTTGCCGCACGTGAATTGTTTGTCGTGAATCGACAATTCCTTTTCCAACGAGATAGCTGATTGCGCATCCGGCTGCTGATCCGGTAGCTGGATCTTCACCGCCGTTGAACTGCATGCGAGCTCGCCACAATGGCATGGCATCGGCCTCGTCGGATGGGTTCACAGGTTCGGGGGCGAGTACGTAAAAGCAGCGTGCTCCTCTCGCGCGCAAGTAGGCGGTGGCTTCATCCTGCCGCACCTTGAGCTTTGCCAGAGATGCAGCAGACCGAAGCGGAACAATCGCAAACGCGGTTCCTGTTGAGACGATCTGAACAGGATGATGCGGATCGAAGTCTGACACAGAAAGCCCTGTGAGCGATGCCACAACATCAGGGTCGAGCACTTCACCAAATTCTGGATCGCGTTGCGTCATTTCGCCACGAGCGGGCCATGGTTCCTGTTGTTTCGAATTGGTGAAGCGTACGGGTATGGTGCCGACATTGAGCGCGAGACGTACAGTTTCGTTCTCCATTTCGTTATCGATGCACTCGGGTGCAATTGCTCTCAGCAGGCTCGCTGTGCCAAGAGTGGGGTGTCCTGCAAATGGCAGTTCTTCTTCGGTGGTAAAAATGCGCACGCGCACGCCGTTGCGTTTTTCGGTCGTCGGATCGCGGCGCTGAATGAAGGTTGTTTCCGACAGGTTCATTTCGCGGGCGATTGCCTGCATCATGCCGGTCGCTATACCGTGCGAGTCAAGAACAACTGCCAGAGGATTTCCCTGCAGTTTTTCCGTTGTGAATACGTCGAGCACGAAGTACTCAAGCCCCTTTGGTCTATGCAATGCAGCGGTCACTACTTGACACCCCCACGGTGACCTCTCTAGTCTACGTATAATCCTGATGAAGAGGGTTGATCTTCACTCAGCCTTGATTCGGCATCCAATGAACCTTCGTCTTGCCAATTCGCTCTGTCTCTGTTGCGGTTGCCAGCGAGTGCGCATGGCGGGCAGGTTCTAGAGGCATAGGTCAAGCCTCATGTAACCCACCCGCTCCCAAGCGAGGTGGGTTTTGGCGTTTCAGGGCAATGAGCAATTGAGTGAAGAGTGAATTCAAACAGGTATTCCAAATGAGCACCGGTGGCGAAGCGGCTAACGCGCTGGTCTGCAAAACCAGTATTCGCGGGTTCAATTCCCGCCCGGTGCTCCAATCCTTCTTGTTTCGGTTTGTTTAAATTCTATCCAAAGGCCGCGACTACCAAGATTCATTGCATCGTGTTCGCTACCCCAGTTCATCTATTCCCTCCAGGAGGCCAGCATGGCAGAGAAGAAAGTCGCGTTGATTACCGGCGCCAACCGCGGCATCGGATTGGAAACGGCAAAGCAATTAGGTGAGCAGGGAGTGATTGTCGTGGCGGCGGCCCGAACGCTGAAGGCTGCCGAAGAGACTGCGGCGAAGCTCAAGGCGCTTGGTGTGGAGGCTTACCCGCTACAGCTTGAAGTTACGAGTGCTTCAGATCGCGTCGCTACGGTGAAGTATCTTGAAGAGAAGTTTGGACGTCTCGACATTCTGATCAATAATGCCGGTGTGAATGGCAAAGAGGGGCTTGTTCCGATGGTAAGCCAGGTCGAGGACTATGAGCTCGAACGGATCTTTTCCACGAACCTGTTTGCAGTGGTTGCTTTGACGCGCGAGCTTTTGCCTCTGTTGAAGAAGAGCCCTGCCGGCCGCATCGTAAATCTTTCCAGCATCCTCGGATCGCTTGCGCTGCATGCGGATCCATCCAGTCCCATATACCACTTCAAGTCATTCGCTTATGACGCATCAAAGTCTGCTTTGAACGCGTATACGGTGCACCTGGCATGGGAGCTAAGAGACACGCCGATCAAGGTGAACTCGGCTCATCCTGGTTGGGTCAAGACAGATATGGGTACAGATGCCGCGCCTATGGAAATCCCCGACGGGGCAAAGACCAGCGTGGCTTTAGCGCTGTTGGGGACCGATGGGCCTAGTGGCCGCTTCATTCACCTAGGGCAGGAACTTCCCTGGTAATCTGTTGGAGCTGTTGATTCGCGGAACTGAATCAAAAGACATGAGAACGCGGAGATTTTTACCGAATCTCCGCGTTTTTCGCGAAGGTTAATCCTTCCGAAAGCGCAGCAAACGTTAAAGCGCAATGAGCGGCCGCGGCAGCCGGTCAAGAGAGCGATCGAGAAATGTCCGCATGCGTTTGGCCTCGTGTCGCTGCACAGCTATCATGCGGCGATGACGGCGAATGTGATCTGGGTCTTTGAGGAAATGAAGAGCTTCCTCGTCTGCTACAGCATCTCGTTCCAGTCTGGCGATCCGCTCTTCCAAAGAGCGCCGAAAGCGCGGACTTATTTCATAGATATAGGGAAAAAGTTCAGGGCTCATTTTGCCTCTTGCTGATACTCAGAACAATTCCAAGACTAAAACTAATCATGGAATTGTTCTGGAACCGCTAAAGTTCTATCTTCAATGAGCCGATATTAAGATGTGTAGATTGGACGCGCCAGATTACGGCTTTCTGGCTGCAGGTCATTGATTGAGAGTTACTGTCTCAGGTAGAAACAGTCGTTCCGGATGAAGCAGGATTGTTGCGGGAAGTTCCAGTTAATTAGGAGGCGATGACTATTCGTCTGATGCCAGCGCGTAATAGCCCTGGCGTACCTGAACCTTCAGGTTGTCTCCCTGATCGTTTTTACAATTCACGCCAATGTGGCGAAATTTGCCGTCCAGTACGGAATTTGTCGGGGTGTACGACGCTACATACTGGGTGCGTAATTCATCCTCAATCTGTTGAAAGGCCGCTTCCAGCTTGTTGCCATTGTTGCCGACATCGATCATGCGGCCACCCGTTTCATCCGCCATTTTCTTTAGAGCAAAATTACCGGAGTAGCCCAATCCAAAGTTTCCGTACTGAAAACGGTCAGCGAGCAAGATGCCGTAAATAATAACGTTGGCCTTCTGGGCTGCTTCAACCGCATCTGCCAGCTTGTGCTCGCTGCCTTGATCCTCCCCATCGGTCAGGATGATGATGGCTTTCCGTCCGGTTTCGCTGCTGAGTTTCTGATTGGAAACCTGGAAGACAGCGTCGTACAGCAGCGTTCCTTTTGGGGTGCCATGGACTGGAACCGGGCCCTGACCGATGCCCGGCACACCGGCTGCACCATTGCCTGCGCCGGTGTTGATCGTTGCTGAGTCCATAGCCTTTTCCAACTCATGAGCGCTGTTGGTAAAGTCTTGCAAAAGATCAACATCCACATCGAAACTGACCAGGAACGCCTCATCTTTACTTTTCAGGACTCGATGCAGGAATTGGCCGCCGAACTGTTGCTCCAGAGGAAGCACGCGCTGTTGGCTGCCCGAAGTGTCTAGCAGAATGCCAAGCGTCAAAGGTTGATCTTTGACCGCCTGGAAGGACTTCAGCGTTTGCGGGTTTTTATCTTCCTGCACTGCACAGTTGTTCATTCCCAGATGAGGAATGAGCATCCCGCTCTTGTCCTTGACGCTGAAATAGAGGTTAACCAGGTTTACGTTGACCTTCAGCGTGGTTATCGGCGCATCTTCGTCTGGTTTTGGGGGCGGCGCGTTGCTGATGGGCGAGGCGTCGGGCGACGGCGCGAGCTGGGCGTGTAGTGCCGGAACCGCGCATGCAAGTGCAGCCGCAACGAGGGCGAATTGGACGGTCTTCAGCATTTTCCCCGCTTGTATGGTAGACGATAAAAGCGGCCGCAAGGGAGCATTCGCATTTGAGATTGAGACCACAGGGGCTGTCTTACGTCTGATACTCTGAGCCATGCAGGATGGAATTGGTCCCACACGCCGCTTTTGCGGGAAACACTTCTGTCTGCGTTGGAATCTAAGAAGTTAGCGTCTTTGGGAAGAAGGAAGTTTCGTGAACCGTTGCCCCATTCGTATTTTCGGCGCGTTGGTTGCGTTGGCCGGGTTTAGCCAGATTTCATTGCCTATGTGTGCCCAATCTGCGACTCAGGCACCCAGCCAGTCGCAGTCCGCCGTGCCGGATGCTCCCGTTCCGCAGAATCCTGCTCCTTTGGCCGATCAGAAAAATCAAATAACGCCGGGCATAGGCTCTCAATCTTCTACGACAACACCGTCTGGTTCCTCAACCCCCGCATCTTCAGGCGCCAATCCGGATTTCACTCCTGCGCCACCACCTGCCACACCAAATGTCCAGGGGCCGCCACCACAGCTACCGCAAAGCGGAAAAGGAGTGGAAGAAGCAACGACGATCATCCGAAGCTACACAAATGCGGTTGAAGTTCCCGTCACCGTCACCGATCCTAAAGGAATCTGGGTAGCTGGCCTTAGCTATCGCGACTTTCGCATCTACGAAAACAACAAGCCGCAACATATCTCGTTCTTTACAGTAGATCCTTTCCCGCTTTCCATCGCTTTTGTCATCGACCAGAGCTTGACTTCGGATGTAATGGCCAAGGTGAATCAGTCTCTTGGAGCGATCCAGGCGGCTCTGACTCCGTATGATGAAGCCGCGGTATTTACCTACAACAAGATCACGAATCAAGCCACCGGGTTTACGGGGGGTCAAAGCCACCGTCTGGAAGCAGTTCTGGCACTGACGAAGGCAACGGGACGTGATGAACTGGTTCCTATTGCCGGCGGTCCGCTTGCAGGTTGTTCGATTACATCGAATGGCTCCTGCGTCACCCCTGTTCTACAGCCGGGTGGCGCTACCGGGGGCAGCTTTGAAATGAACCTTCCTAAGGAAGTTCATCCTTTGAACGATGCGATTCTCGAAGCAGCCAAGGCGCTTGCTAGCCGTCCGGTAGGGCGTCGCCGGGTTCTCTACGTAATCTCCGACGGAAAGGAATACGGCTCAAAGGCTTCGACGAAGGAAGTGATCCGCTACCTGCAGACCAACAAGATTGCTCTGTATGCAACAGTGGTTGGCGATTCGGCGCGCTGGGGTGAAGGCTACTTGAGCCGCTTCCACATCCCCCTCCAGATGGTAGACGACGTATTGCCCAAGTACACGACCGCCACGGGTGGCAGTCTCGATCTCGAGAAGAATGCCAATGGAATCGAGAAGAGCTATCAGCATCTGGCGGAACAAGCGAGAGCCCAGTACACATTGGTCTACTACTCAGATGAACCTGCCATCGACGACAAGTACCGCAAGATCGAGGTGCGGGTCGATCGGCCTAGTAAGGAAATCGAAGTTACGGCAAAACCTGGATACTATCCTTCAGCCCAGGATGTGCATTGACATAGTGCGGCAGTACGGAAAGCGAAAAGGCCCATCCGGTGGATGGGCCTTTTCTTGGCTTGCGGAATCAGAGATGTCCTGAGGATTGCGGTCGCAGCTTTGGGGCTGTTATACCGATGTGCGGTTAAGCAGGACTTATTTCTGCTCCACCGGAGTAGCCGAAGGCTGCTGTGGAGCGGCATTTTGCTGCTGAACGGGAGGCGCCGGAGCAGGATCAGATCCACCTTTGATGCCATCTTTAAACCCTTTTAAGCCTTCGCCGAGGCCTTTCCCCAACTCGGGCAGACGCTTCGCGCCGAAAAGCAGAAATACGACGACCCCAAGCACCAGCAGGTGGGTCGGCTGAAATAGATCACCCATAACAACTTCCTCCGCGGACTTCGCTCCGCTGCTCATCCGGCGTGGGGCCAGATCAGCTTTACACAAGGTATTGTCGCACAGTCCATTGCATAGTGTTTGTATCGAGCTCTCTTTCCGATCCGGCTTTGCTCGATATGGCCCTGGCAGGACGTGAGATTGCGCAATCCTCTCGAAATCAGTATGGTCAGTTAACCCGCGCAGGCTGGCCCAATCGCTCGGTGACCATATGAAAAAAAGCGCCTATGCTCTCCGAATCCCCCATGGTTAGCCGACGATAGACCTTTATGAGAGGGAACAGCCGTGATCCGCGAATCTCAACTGCGGGTACGGCCGCGGCCCCGCCTGGGTATTGAGTCATCTCCCACGCGCCGTTATAGCGCCTGCGCAGCACTTCTCCGAGGTAACCGCCCCAGAGCTTAACCTCGTACTCGTAATCGAGATCATCTTTTTCCGCCAACTCTGACAACACGGCTTCAAAAGCCACCATCGATTCCGACGTAAAGTCGAGATGTTGCCGAAACTGATCGCGAGCAATGTTCGCGGCGGCAGCGGCATAGGCCTCCATCATTGCATTCAAATCGGAGAAGTTGGCTTCTTCCAGCCGCTTACGAGCCTTATTGGAATCGTTTAACACGAAACAAGCTTAGCCCTTTAGGCCAAAGTTTCTCAATCTTTCCATCTCAGATTGCATTAGAGTGTTGTTCGGATTGAAACTAAGTGAGAGGTTCTGGAGGATCCCCATGCATAAGACCTTTCCCCTGCGGCTGTTGGCCCAAGCCGCTGCGCTTGCTGTTATGTTGTTTTGCAGTCTCCCATCAAGAGCAGGGGACCAGCCGATCTATCCGGATCCCTCCACGGCCAACGCCGATGTTGCCCATGCCATCCGACAGGCTTCAATGACACACAAGCGGGTCATTCTGGACTTTGGTGGCAATTGGTGCGGAGACTGCAAGGTGCTGGATATTTACTTCCATGATCCGGCGAACCTGGCGCTTCTCGATCAGAATTTTATTTTGGTTCACATTAACGTAGGAAATTTCGATCGGAATGCCGCATTGGCTCAACGCTACCAGATTCCATTGGAGAAGGGCGTGCCCGCGCTTGCGGTTCTCGACAACCGGGGGAGACTACTCTATAGCCAGCGTACAGGCGAGTTTGAATCTATGCGTCGTTTGGATCCGGGCTCTGTGACGAGCTTTCTGCTGCAATGGAAGCCGGAAAAGCGTTGATTGTTTCAAGATTCCGAGGTGGCCCTTGTCATCTTCAGATCAGAATGTGGAGACGCCTCTCAAAAACGTCACTCTTGGCTAAATGACGATCACAGAGTTGCTGCAGTTAGAGTAGCGCCCCTGAAGCATAGACCGGCCTGGTGTAGGAGCTGAAATCATCAAATGAAGATTTAGTCCTGCGAGCTTCGCGAGTGCCTCGATAGCCTGGCGCTCATGGTGTAGCGAAGGTTGGTAAGGGATCTCGCCCTCTACAATAAATGTGCCTCCTGTTTTTGAGTTGATACTTAGATATTCCGTTTGTTGCGGCCCCAATCCGTGACCTTCGAAACCGGCAACGTTTTTATACGATAGCCTTTGCAGGCTGGCAACCGTTTGTCCGGTTGGACGATCCGATCCGTAATACATTCCTTCTGAGACCTGGCGCAGAAGGTGCGTAGACCACAGCGAGATTTGTCCTGTCAATTTGAATGCGGCATGCCAATCCCCACTCAGCTTTCGTCCTGCCTTGACCTTATGATTGGTATCCGGAATGGACGTGACAGGGAAGGGCATTTGCAAACCAGCCTGTGTCAGGTGAAGCAGATAACTGTGGGGATCAAGTAGTGAAAAACGCTGAGATTCCGGCCAGTTATCACTCTCGATGCCATCTAAATCGGTGTCCGAGAAAAAAATTCCCGGCAGAAAAATTGCACCGACGGGATGTCCATTGCACGGTGAGTAAACTTCCAGGCTTGCGATCTTGCCGTCCTGGACCTCAGGTACGAAAAGGAGAGGGCCGCAAAAGACAACATCGATGTTGAAAAGAGTTGATGAAGTATCGGATGGAGTTTTCGGCGAGTTCTTGGCTTTCCTAGTGGTAGGCATCGGTCTTTTCATTCAGACTCGGAAACTGCCCGCTCGTAACAAAGTAGGCGGCCCAGAAATAAGGATTGTTATAGGGGGAATGGCTGGATACTACTCTTCTTGCGTATTGTAATGCAACTGGAACACTGTTGCCTTGGGCAAGGCTTGCGTAGAAAACATCCATAAATGGGACGGCTGCGTCTGAGTCAATCTGCCAGCGGGTTGCCACAACGTCATTGACGCCTGCTGATGACAGACTTTCGACGATGTCCTGGAATGGGTGAACCCAGCCAGTATCTTGAGTTCCCGTGGCGCACGCAGAAAGAACAGCGAGACGGCATAATCGGGGAGGATGTTCCCGGAAAAATTCGCCATCGATGAAGGATGTCTGATCGTCGCTCGCGGGGGACGCCAGCAATAATTCAGTTCCGTCGGGCCTTTGCACGGCATGTCCTGCAAAATGAATGATCGACGCAGAACCTATGCGAGCAGTTACCCTCGCTCTCGTTGCTTTTGCGCCGATTAGCGGAGTAGGCGCTTGCAGGAATCGATCGACGGATTCAGCCTCTTGTACGACCTCAGGCAGTGGAGCTTCGTCGCCGGCGGGCACAGATGCACCTATCACAAGCGCCTGATGGCCCTCGCTTAGAAAAGATGTAGGCCTTTGAATGGGGTATTCTCTTTGATCAGGCTCTTTCATAGCGAGAATGGATCGTACTTCCTCAATGGGTACAACGATGCCGAGCGGTCCGGATGAAACGGGAATCGCAGGCCACGGAAGATTATGAAGCAGTGGATCAGATTCTATTAGCATGCCTGAATTTGGATTATTTAAGGGTAGGGAATCAGGAAGTAAGTTACGGCGCAGTCCCAACCCAAGAACGGAGACAGTTTGTGTTGAGGAGTTGGGGGAAGTCACAACGTGCTCAAAAGATTGTGCCGATGCCAGAACATCTTCACGCTGCGCCTGTGTTTCCTGCCAGGTAACGCCATTCTTGTCTGCCCGATAGATCAGAACTCGATCCATGAGGACGATTTGTCCGACGAGCACGTTGCTCCCAAGTTCTCGCAACGCAGCTTTCAGCTTTGGAAGATCGCACGTTAAAGAACGTGGTCCGCAGGAGGCAATCGGGAGATTGCGCGAGCGCATTCGAAATCGCTCCCATAATGCGAGCACTTCGTCGGCAGGTCTTCCCTCTGCAAGCCAGGTAGCTGCCAGCTCCGCGTAAAGATCGTGATCCTCTTCGGCAAACTCCGACCGAAAGGCAAGGCTTTCGCCGTTTACACTTCTGCCTTCGCTACGTAAAATTTCTGTTTCAAGATAGCGAGCGGCCTCTTTGAAGTCTCCTTGTTCGAGCTTCAATTGTCCACCTGTTGTTGCCAGCCCGTGTAATACCCATCGCTCGTCGATCTTGGCATTTGTCATGCTAAAAGCTGCGTGCTGCAGATAAGCTTGGGCATCGGCAAGATCCCGACGTTCGAGCAATGGTTCGGCGAGTCCAATTTCTCCTTCGACCAAAGACCATGGGGCGGCGAGTTGGGCATTCGATGACGCCACTTCTGCGTAGGCAAGCCTCGATTGGTGCTTTGCTTCAACTATTTGACCGGTACGTATATAAAGCCGAGCCAGTTGTAAGCGCAACCAGGGGATATCGCGTCTCGGTCCGTCTATTTCTGTCCAGTGGAAATACTCCAACGCATAGAGTGTCTTTGCGTGAACTCCCGCAGCATCTTCGTCGAGGTAAAGAGTATTGCCAAGCGCATTTGTTAGCCGAAAGATCGGAGAATCCCTTGATTCCAATAGCCGGGCCTGTCTCACCATAATTTTTATAGCGGACTCATCATCCCCAGCGTCGATAGCAGCATCCACATTTCGCAATTCGATTCGTAAGGCCAGATAGAGATAATGACTGGACTCGGCGAGTTGAAGTGCCGAGGCAGTGAGACGCTGATTAATAAAGCGCATTTTAGGAGTGTCATTGCAAACGATCTCTGTTGAGATTCTGACCACATGAATCCAGGGATAGCGACTATCCTGCTTCCAGAGAGACTCTTTGCTGTTCCCAAAATCCCGGCACTGACTGAAGCTCACGGTATCTTGAAACGCCGCCATCTCTTCGAGAGAGGCCCGCAGTTCTCCTACACTGAGCGATTGGCGAAAAGCAGTGTCGCCACGGTCCTTTGTCATAAGGTTATGAAATAGAAGTGCAGCCTGGGCGGAGGAATTCTTGGCCGGGCTTGTTTTGAGTAGATTCTGTCGCAGCGCAATCGCAAAAAGTCGCAACGCTTTTGAATAGGTGGTTTGTACCTGGGCGGGGAGTTGATTGGGATCAGGTGCGATGAGATCGGTGAGCCAGGGGTCCTGATGCCGAGTTTCTAAAGAATGACCTAGTGCTTTCAATAATCTACGTGCAGCTTTACAACGGTCATCGCATGGCGACGCCCGCGCTGCCTGCGCGCCCGTCTTTACTGTCACAGTCGAGCCAGCCTCTATTGGATAGGCGTCCAAAAGTAGCTTGTCCAAATCGTATGTTGCCAGTTCTTCATCGAGAGAAGCTAATTTAGATGTATCCGCCGTTAGTGCATCCATTGATGCCGGTGTTCCAAGCATCTGATCGATCCGGCTTTGATGAGTCTTCAGGCGATTCAGAGTTTGTTCTAACGCCTCAAGTCGCCGCCTGCCCTCGGCAGCCCATTGCATATCATGTTCCACGGTCAAGTAGCGGTTCCAGACCTCTACTGCATTGATAACCTGACCACGATCCTCCATCACAATGCCTTCATTGAAAAGCACGACAGGATCGGTGGGAGCCATCTCGTCAGCGCGACGAATGTAATCGAGAGCAGCCGAACGGTCTAGTTCGCTTCCTGTCGCTAGCCCGCGTTCGAAATAGGCCGAGGCCGCATCTGTCAACAATTCAGGAGTAACCGGTCCTGAGGCGATCAGACGGTTCAGCATATCGACCGCAGCATCGTATTTCTGATGGAGAACATCTGCCCTGGCTTGTAGCTCAAGCAGATGAAAATCTTGTGGCGCTTTTTCCAGATCTCTGGCCAAATGCGCCCGAGCATCCAAAAGCGCGGGTGACTCTCGATCCATATCAACGCCACGCGTATGTTCTGAAGGAGTGTATCGAGCCCACTTTGCTTCCGGTATACGCAGTTCAAGTATTCGATCTTCCGAATACGCAGCGGCTAACTGGCGATCGGGTGCGTGGAGTGAATTCCGCCATAAGATAAGCAAGACTGCGCACACGATAAGAGCTGCAATCGCTCCCAGGCTCGTAAACCAGCCCATGGAGACTTCCAAAAAAGGGAATGTTCTCTTGCGCTTCGTGCCGGCTAGCTTGTGCGCCAGTTCGTCCTGCCAGCGCTCCTGCATTGCAGGCATTTCAGCCAGGGCTACCGTCTCTTCCGTGTTGGGGGTACCGTCCATGGAGTCGAGATACAACTGAAGAACTTGACTGCAGTTGTCGCATATGGCTGCATGGGCAAGTAACAAGTTGGCAGCTTTGCCTGGTATAGAACCCATGACAAGCTTCATATACGTTTCAGCAGTTGGACAATCGCCGCAAGATGTTCTCGAGATCTTTGGCGCACCCGAAGATTCCCCACCTAGTGGGAGGTAGCCCGGAAAATCTTCCGCAGGCCGAGATAGCTTAGAGGAAGCTTCTCTGTTTGCCTGTAATCCGTTGTTTTCTGGCTCATCCATCATGGGCGCTTAATACTATCTATCGCAACAACTGGAGGAAATCCTTCCTGTCTCCGAATTGTTTGCAAATTGGTTTCCACGGATGCTTTAGACGGGACCATGTCACCGTCCGCCGATGTCAATCTGCGCAGAAATCGAGTCATACGCAACAGCGCACTTTCGACTCCCTTGGCGCCTAGCCCAATATCGGGAATTCGGGAAATCGCTTCTGCGGTGAAACCCTGGCGGTAATACAGCCAGAATAAAGTGCGGTCGCGTTCTGTGATTTCATCGGGAAATTGTTTCAACAACTTGTCCAATTGTCCCATTAAGGCTGGCCATTCGACAGCCGATACCGCATTGCCATCGGTAAGTTCCTGACCTCGATTATTCTCGTCCAAAGAGGCCGTAAGGCTACGGCCTCCACGCTTTTCCGCACGCAGTCTGCGAAAGTAATCTGTGCCAACCGAGGCTGTGATCATTCTCAGCAGTTTCAAAAAAGAATCGTTGCCACGATCTTCAAATTCCCGGAGAATTCGTCGATTGTCTTCACATAGCTTTAAAAAGACTTCTTGTACGATCTCACTGGTCGTGCTGGGGGAAGAATCACCCCAGTGGGCACCGATTCTTCGTGCCGCCAAAGAGACAATAGGAGAAACCGACCGTACGAATCTTACCCACTCTGATTCATCTATCGAGTAGGCACAAATTCGGGCGAGCCGGGTTGCCTCTGACGAATTCACTGCAGTTTCCATAAGTGTAACGCAATCATCGTGAAATCAAGCCTATGCTTTACGTGCTAAACGGTTCCACTACCCATTTTCAGTGAAACTCATGCGACAACATTTTCGGTAATCGCTAAAAGCCCTGACAAAGGTAAGGAGAGGCCCTAATGTCTATAGCTTATGTGCATGGATTACTTCGCCATATCGGAGGAAGTGCTGTGTTCAAAAAATTAAGCAAACCGGCGGCGAAGGGAAAAGTCTAAGGCAACGGACATCGATCGAGAAGGGCAATTTTGAGACTCTTTGCCGGTTCCTCTATACATTTGGCATGTTTCATAGGCGCCTGCAGGCTCAGGCTTGTCTGCACCTGCTCGGAGGCATAGGAGAGCTGGTGATCCGGGCAACTTCTAGAGGTTTCGCCTAAAGCACGATGCTGCATGATTCATGATTTAACCATATTCTGGGAGGATCTCTCACCCGGTCTGTTCATTAAGGGGAACTATGAAGGGCCAATCGCCAGGCGCTTGGTCTATATCGAATGCGAGGCAACGATATGTTCACGCCGATTGCGATTGGATATGCAAGAACGCCGTATAAGGAAAGCTCTCAGATTCCAAAAGGACTCGGGGCACGGCATGACGCGGAGGGCATTCTCGACATCCACCCCGAATTTGCGCCCGGCCTTTTGGACATCGAAGGCTTCTCTCATCTTTTTGTGTTGTGGTGTTTTCATCGTTCCGCAGGGTTTGATCTTATCGGTAGGCCTCCGATTGAAACGAAGCAACATGGGGTCTTCGCAACACGGTCACCTCGCCGTCCCAACCCCATCGGTCTTACGGTCGTCGAGTTGTTTCGTCACGATGGAGGAGCGCTTCATGTTCGTGGCGTTGATATGCTCGATGGCACTCCAATTCTCGATCTGAAGCCGTATATGTCATCTATTCCCATGGAATCGCTTCGGCGCGGGTGGCTGACGGAGGCTGAGTTGCGCAGGGATGGTACAGTATCAACTCCCTGAGCAATTCGCGTGGAAAACGACATCTCCTGAACAGGAGATTCGCTTGCTTGGGATATTCGATCAGGCTTCTCTATGGTAGGCGCTACGACCTCCCGTCATATACTCGTTTGGGTCTAGCGGTTGCAGGGTGCACATTCTCAGCGCTCATGAGAATCTTTGGTGTAAACAGTTGCGTGATAGCGTAATTGATTCGGCAAACCCTTAAAAACAGGTAGAGTAAGTTCTTTTCTTACGTGCGACGACACCCTTCGTGATGCGAGGAAACGCTTACATTCTGATGACTCTCGATTCTCGCCTACGCTCCCACTACAGGCATCTTGACAAATGATCTCAGAACCGCTTTTAATGCCTAGCGGCACACTTCAGGCACTTCACAGGCACCTCTGCTTAAACGTTTGACCGAGCAATGGGAACGTGCGGCGGATTTGTATGTAAATAACCGGAAGGGCTGGTAAGGCAAATTCCTGGGGTCAAGAAATGCCCCAGGTGTGCGGATGTCGGAGAAGACTTGTTCCCGTGGTTAAACGACTGGATTGGACACATAAATTAACGCTTGACAAGGGAGACGCGGTTCGCCTTCAATGCTTGCGCGAGGCGGAGAACCCTTTTTTGCGCGCCGAAGTAAATCGCTTCACTGAAGAGTTCTCGATGTCCCAGCAAATGGCTGTCGCCAATCGGATCGATCTTCGATATGCGGCAGAAAGGAGATCTAGGGGTTAAACGCTACAAAGCCTTATCGACCAGGTCCTGGAAAAGGATCAGCTCAAGACCGGTACACAGAATTCAGAAATTTTCATACGGCTTCATTCCCAAATACGGTCGAAGCAAAAAACAAGAAGTAAGGCAACAGCGTAGAACCAACTTGAAAAGGAAGGTCACATGAGACTCGCGAAATATAGATTCCTCATAGTGCCTCTACTCTTCGTGTTCGTGTGCATCGGAGCAAAAGCACAGCAAAACTCGGAGATTATTGGCACAGTAACGGATCAGACCGGCGCGGTTGTACCAGGTGCAAGTTTGCAACTGACACAAACCGAAACCGGATTCGTGTACAAAGCGGTGAGCAACGATACCGGCGGATACACATTCGCCGGCCTGAACGTCGGCACCTACAACCTCAAGGTGAATGCGAAGGGTTTTGAGGCGTACACCGCCACCGGACTGACGCTCAACGTATCGCAAACCCTGAGCGCCAATGTGAAGTTGACGGTCGGTGCGGAAACTGTCGAAGTTGCGGTTACAGCAGACGCGCTGCAAGTGCAGGCAGAGACCAACGAAGTCAGCACTCTGATCAGTGGTCAGCAGGTCACGGAAATCGCAACAGAGAATCGAAATTTTACGGCATTAGCGGCGCTCGGTCTGGGCGTCAGTTCCAATCTACCGGATAACAATCCACCTTCGGCCTCAGCATCAAGCGCAAGCATCAGCGTGGACGGCCTGCGTCAGAGTCACAATATCTGGCTGCTTGACGGCGCAGAAGCCGATGATCGAGGCGGTGCAGGCGGCATGAGTGTCATGCCATCCATGGACGCCATCGCGCAGTTCCAGGTGCTGGCCAGCAACTATCCACCGGACTATGGTATCGCCTCAGGCGCGACGATGAGTCTTGCTCTCAAGAGCGGCACGCAAAAGTTCCACGGCGAAGCCTGGGAGTTCCTCCGCAACGACGATCTGGACGCAAACGACTACTTCAATAAGTACAACCGGTCTGGTCCCTCTGCTTATTCCCGGGTACCAGAACTCCGGCAGAATATCTTCGGCTTCAATGCGGGCGGTCCGGTATTCATCCCGCACGTATACAACACATCAAAGCAGAAGACATTCTTCTTCTACAACCAGGAGTGGCGCAGGCTTATCCAGGGAAGCTCTCCTAACACACAACCTACAATTCCAGACAATGATCGCCCGGTCGCGGGACAAGATCTTGTCTATACCCCGCCAGCATACGCTCCCAATCAGGTGCTTTATGTGCCGAGCGTAACCCAGGTGCCTGATCCGGCATTCGCAGCAAAGCTTGCAGCAGCAGGCCTTTCGGGATATCGCGGACAGCCGTTCCCAGCTACCGCTACGTCAAATAATCAGCAGGTCATCCCTGCCTCTCTCTTTGACAACAACGGACTGCTTTTCTTGAGTCCCAAAGGGACGAATCCGTGTACTTCTTCGGGTGCGTTTCCGGGGCTGATTCCATGCACCAGCACTTCCGCCGACAACGCAGTGACCTCGCTGACCACGCCGACCACGGTGACCGAGGAAATTGTCCGTGTCGATCACAAGATCAACGACAAGTGGCAGATCCTGGGCCACTACCTGCATGACGCGCAGGCAACGGGTAGTCCTTACGCTGACTTGCAGTGGAACTACGAATCGTACAACTCCATCAGCAGCGTCGAGAGCAATCCCTCCAACAGTGCGGCTATCAAGCTCAGCGGCGAGATATCGCCCACCCTGCTGCTGGAAGCATCGATGAACTACGACGGCAACGTCATTAACATCACCAATAACAACAACGCGCTGTCTTCCAATTCCCCTGGCTGGACCACGGCAAACTTCTTTACCAATTCTGGCTCCAATCAGTATCCGGGCATCAGCGGATTGAACGGAAATGGCATTGGAGTTGGCGAAGAAACTGGCTATGGTGCCTGGCACAATGCGGCACAGGATTACGATCCCCGCGTGGACATTTCCTATACCAGGGGCCGGCACGCCATGAAGTTTGGCTTCGGCTACAACCGCTATACCAAGAACCAGCAACTGCAGGCGGATGCAGCCGGAGATTACGGCTTCAACCAAGGCCAGACTGGCAATGGCACCAAGACCACAGGCGATCCATTTATGAGTATGCTGATGGGTCTTTCGACGGGCTTCTCCCAGCCGCAGTCCATGTCGACTCGCCACTACGTTAACCAGACGACGTCAGCATACGTAAATGACAACTGGAAGGTGTCTCCTCGTCTCAACCTGCAGTTGGGACTCCGCTACGACGCACTGCCGCACGCGTGGGAGCGCAACAACGAACTCGCCAACTTTGATCCCAGCACGTACATCAACGTTCCTCCCACTTGGACCTCGACGAACGCCATCGACCCAAGCAGTCCCGGAGTCATCACGCCGACAGGATTTACCAACCAGTACTACATGAACGGCATGGTAATTCCAGGGCAGAATGGCGTGCCTCATGGCTTGGTGACCAACGACTATAACACCTTGCAGCCGCGCGTAGGGTTCTCCTACGATCTGACCGGAGCGGGCAAAACCGTACTTCGCGGCGGCTTTGGCACCTTCTATGAGCGCATTCAGGGCAATGACATTTACGGTGTTTCAAACAGCAACCTGCCGTTCGAATATACGCCCAGTGTCAACAACGTCTACTACAGCAACCCATACTGCTCCTGGTCTTCGCTAAATGACACATCGGTTGCGGGGAACTGCCTGAGCAACACCAACCTGCCCATTCTTCCCGCCAGCCTCACCACGCTGGCTACGACATATAAGGCTCCGGGCGTTGCTCAGTATAGCCTTGGCGTACAGCATGAGTTGAAGCCTTCGCTGATCTGGGTGATTCAATATGTAGGCAACATTGCCTGGCATCAGAACATCGATCGTCCGATCAACACCTTCCCTCTCACCACTTCCAACCTCCTCCGGGAAGAATATGCAGGCTATAACCCCGGTACCGGCGCACTGAGCCTGTCCAATAACGGTCTTGCCAATGCGCTTCGTACCTACCAGGGCTATGGCGGGATTACCCAGGAAGAAAACACAACCAACGGAACCTACAACGGTTTCCAGACAAGCCTTCGTCTTCAAAATAAGTGGGGTCTCAGCGGCGAGCTCGACTATACGTACTCGCACACGATCGATCTGACCGACGGAGATCTGGCCACCATCAGCAACCCCTGGTACCTGAAATATGACAAAGCGGGCAGCGGTTATGACCGTCGTCATATTCTCAACGCCAACTACGTCTACGCGCTTCCCGTCTTCAACAAGAGCACCGGATTGCTCCACTCGACTCTTGGCGGATGGCAGATTGCAGGTACATTCGTCGACGAGACGGGTGAGCCAGTTGCGTCCGGATTTGGCGGCGTGCCAGATCCTATTGGTTTGGGTGGCGGATACACCAACAGAGCCAATATTGTGGGTAAGATTCAATATCACCACAAGGTAAACAACTGGTTCAGTACTCCCGGCACGGATGGCGGCGCCGATCCACAGGCTGCTCCGCTGGCGGGGTATTTGGGCGGCCCGAACCTGGGCTTCGGCGACGGTAAGCGAGATAGCTTTATCGGGCCCGGCCGCGTCAACTTCACGACCTCGCTCTACAAGAACTTCGCTGTGACCGAACGTGCTCACTTCGAGTTCCGCGCGGAGTCGTACAACACCTTCAACCACACCGAATTTAACGCTATCGGCGCTACGACCGGCGGCGGCAACTACGGTCAAGCCACTGGCGACTGGGCGCCCCGCGTGCTCCAGCTCGGCGGCAAATTCGTGTTCTAACCTAACCGCAACTCTTGGGCGCTGCAGGAGACTCCTGCAGCGCCTTTGTTTTTGAATACAGCATGACTACGCGATTTGTGAGCTGTTTCGGGATTCAAGTATTCTGGGGATGGAGTCTGCCGGAGGCGGTTGTGAAGCCTATTGCAATGATCTATATGGCGGCCTTGCTGCTGGGCGCCAGTTATTGCCAGGCGCAACAGACTGCAAGGCCCAGCGAGACAGAGTCGATAGGAATCAGCTCCGAGGCCGCCGAAGCAGCGCAAAAGGCCATGGTGCTGGAACGGCAAGCCAAGTACACAGAAGCGGAATCTGCGTGGGAGAACGTCGTCAAGCTTCAGCCACGCGATGCAGATGCATACGCCCATCTTGGCCTGCTGGAAGCCCGACGGGAGCATTATCCCGAGGCTATTTCTCATTATGAGAAAGCGCAGAGGTTGGCGCGCGAGCAAAACACGGCAATTCCAGGATTGAATCTCGATCTGGGCTTGGCTCTCTTCAAGTCTGGGGATTTTCAGGCCGCGGGCAAGCTGTTCGAGGCAGAGTTGAAACAGCATCCAGACTCGGGCGATGCACTTAGGCTTTCGACTCTCACCGCAATGTCCTATTACGGTGCGCATGAATATGGAGCGGCCATTCCTTTTCTGAAAGAGGCATCAATGGCGAACCAGCGCAATCTGCCAATTCTGCTGACTTTGGGACATTGCTATCTGTGGACTAAGCAGTGGGACGAAGCGTTGAAAACCTATCAGCAGATTCTTGCAGTCAATCCTGACTCGGCTGAGGCAGACATGATTGCCGGGGAAGCGCTGGATGAGAAAGGCGATAAGCCAGCGGCAGTACAGCAGTTTCGCGCGGCTGTGCAAGCAAACCCGAAAGAGCCGAACGTGCACTTTGGCTTGGCCTACCTGCTATGGACACAACGACAGTATGACGAGGCGATTCTAGAGTTCAAGAAGGAGCTCGAGAACGATCCACAGAATTCTCAGGCCATGATTTATCTGGGCGATACCTATACCCGGCAAGGCAATTTTGCGGATGCCAGGACAATACTCGAAGCGGCTGAGAAATATCAATCCAAATTTCCCCTAGTGCATTTGGATCTGGGCATCGCGGACATGGAGATTGGAGAGAATGATGCAGCTATCCGCGAGCTCAAGAAGGCCATTGGGCTGGAACCTGATAACGTGACAGCGCACTTCAGGCTGGCGACGCTTTATCGCAAGTTAGGCAAGCGTGATGAGGCGAAAGTAGAGTTTGCCAAAGCGAGCGCTTTGAATAAAAAGACCGACGACAGCCTTTACAAACGCATCCAGGATGCAAATGCCAGACCTGATCTGGATAGCAAGACGCCAGCCCCTCCGCGGCCAACGCCTGAGAATTAGCCAAACCATCCTTGAGATGGATTCGATGGGTCGTTCCTGGCTAGGCTTTTTCTGCATAAAGAGGATGACGCCGCAAGTACCAGCATGGAGACAGCCCATCCTGCGGAAACAGAGATGCGGAACAGGGAACGGGGCCTGAGCCTTCGTAAAAGTATTCAGTTTTGTATGTACCTTTTAGATGTGCGGTCATATACCGGGTGACATTGACCTGGCCTTGTGGATGGCCCCGCAAGAGGAACTGCGCATAATCGACGACGTAGACTAGAGCCATCAGGGCAAACACTCCTAGCAGGACTCTTCCAGCCCAAATCATGATCAATCTTGCTGGAGAAAGCTTTTCACTCATTGCTCTTAGCCATTGGAGAAAGTGTAGGAGGTTTAAGTGCTCTCGGCGGTTCCAAGATAACGATGGCCCGGTTCTGGATCTTTTAGAGCAGTACCGGTTTGCTTACGAAGACGCGCTTCTTGAATGTAATACAGAATACGTGACGCAGCTTCGGCATGGCAGAGACCTTCTGAGCGGATATTCGAAATGCAATTGCGATCCGCATCAGCGATCTGCGCTGGCGTGTGCTCAGACGAGGCAGGGATCTCTTCTTCTTTTCCAGGATGCAGCCAGGTGATGTAAACGCCGAGCGAATCTGGCGAGCTTAGCCCCGGACGTTCACCGATCAGCACAATCACCAGTTCTGCTGATAGAGCGCGGGCAACTTCATCGCCAATGGCCACGCGCCCTTGTTGCACAACGCATAGAGGGGCCACACGCAGCGAGGGTAGTGTGCGATACAGAAGTGGGAAGAGCTCCGTCAATAACGCAGCGCTGTTACGTTCTACAGCAAGCGCTGAGAGGCCATCGGCGATAACGATCGAGAGACCAAATGGTTTATCCGCTCGATGTATTTCTACAAGCCGTTGCAGGCTGCTTATATCAAGTTTTCTGCCCATATCCGGGCGTTGCAGGTACGTTTGCCGATCTGGCGCCGTTGAATGGAGCAGCAGAATCGCAGGCTCTGGCAAAGACTGCACTGTTAGAATCGATTGCAATGCCTGCATCAGGCCTGGGACTTGCAACTCCGCGTGAACGGCGTCACGCGCTCGCGCATGTGCAAATTGAAATGCTAGGCACTCCTGTGTCGCGATACTAACTCCAGTTTTGTGCAGACCTATACGCGCAGGTGTGAAGGAGCGAAACGCGCTCGAAAGAGCCGGAGCGTCTTCCGCTGCTTTCTGTTTTTCCAACGAAGCAAATTCGGTTTTTGAAGAGTTGTCCACGAATTTTGTCATGCGGGCAAGAGCCTATCGAGTAATTCTCCGGTGAGCAGTGCGGGTGACGATGCGTCCAAACTCAATCGAGAGAAATGATTACTGGCAAGCCAAACTTCAAACTCAGGAGCCGGCCGTAGACCGAGAATCCGACGAAGATAATTCGCGTCGTGAAAGCTGGTGCTCTGATAGTTGAGCATTACATCGTCTGCGCCAGGAACACCCATGATGTAGTTGACCCCTGCAGTGCCGAGCAGTGTCAGCAGCGAGTCCATATCATCCTGATCAGCTTCCGCATGGTTGGTGTAGCAGATGTCGCATCCCATCGGCAGACCGAGCAGCTTGCCGCAGAAGTGATCTTCCAGGCCTGCACGCGAAATCTGCTTGCCGTCGTACAGGTATTCAGGTCCGATGAAGCCTACCACCGTATTTACAAGCAGTGGAGAGAAGTGACGAGCAACGGCGTAAGCGCGAGCCTCCAGCGTTTGCTGATCTACTGGTAGCCCATCGACACCGAGGTGCGCGTTGGCAGATAGTGCCGAGCCCTGGCCGGTCTCGAAATACATAACGTTGGTTCCGACTGAACCATCGAAGCAGACGCCACCGCGCTTCAATGATTGCGCCGCTTCCTGGCCTTCTTTCAAGAGAGAAAGACTTATGCCAAAGCTTCGATTTGCAGCCTCAGTTCCGGCGACGGATTGAAAGAGAAGGTCCAGCGGCGCGCCCTGTTCAATGGCTGCGATCTGAGTTGTGATATGTGCCAGGACACAGCTTTGCGTCGGAACTTCAAAACGATTGCGAAAGGATTCGATCATTGCCAGCAACCGCTTTACAGCCGTTGGCGAATCGCTGACCGGATTAATTCCAATGACCGCATCCCCTGAGCCGAGTAGGAGGCCGTCAAAGATAGCGGCTGCGATTCCCGCTGCATCGTCTGTGGGGTGGTTCGGTTGTAGGCGGGTTGATAAGCGGCCACGAAGGCCGATGCTCGTCCTGAATTGTGTTACTACGCGAATCTTCGCAGCGGCCAGAATCAGATCCTGCACTCGCATCAGCTTGCTTACGGCTGCCGCTATTTCCGGGGTGACACCCGGAGCAATTGCGGAGAGTAATTCGCCAGTTGCCTCGTCTGATAACAGCCAGTCGCGAAACTCTCCAACTGTGAGCGAAGAGACTGGCGCAAACGCGGCCGCATCATGAGTGTCGAAAATGAGCCTAGATACTTCATCGGTCTCATAGGAGATCAGCGGGGTTTCTAAAAAATGCTGCAATGGTATGTTGGCAAGCACATACTGCGCCGCAACGCGTTCTTCTGCCGATCGCGCGGCAATTTCTGCCAAAGCGTCGCCGCTCCGGAAAGGAGTTGCCTTTGCCATTACATCGCGGAGGTTAGAGAACCCGTATCGAATGCCGCCCAGTATATGGCTGTATTCCATGGAGATAGCTTAGGACATTCGCGAGACATTGATGCGGATTTTGCGGCGGCCTCGATAAAATTCGTTTGCGGGCTTCTTCCAGGTCATATCAGGACATCTTTGAATATGCCGCGATCCTGGCTTATCGCCGAATGCGTCGTCATCTATTTTGCCCTGCCGCTCGCCTACCGATTTTCGCCCTGGCGAATTCCGGCGCTGCCGGTGCTCTGGGCTGTGACCGCGTACGCCATTTGGCAACTTTCGCGTGACCCAGGATTTAACCGAGCTCGCCTCTGGAATGCTTCGACGCTTGCATCCAATCTGCCTGCCATCTGCCTACTCTTTGTGCTGACAGCAGCGGGCATGTGGCTCCTTGTTCATATATGGTTTTCTCAGCTTGAGTGGAGGTTTGTGCGCCAGCATCCATTGTTCTGGGGAATCGTAATGATTCTCTATCCGGTTCTGGATGTTTATCCGCAGAGTATTTTGTATCGTGCTTTCTTTCTGCAACGATACGTGGACTTGGCGCCGAACGGGATCGCCGGTAGATGGGCAATGATTCTTGCAAGCGCAACCGCATTCTCATTCCTGCACATCATCTTCCGCAATTGGATCGCCGTGGTGCTTACTTTCTTTGGCGGAATTCTCTTTGCCTGGCGATATGTGGAAACCGGTTCGTTGCTGACGTCGAGCGTGGAACACGCTTTGTATGGATGCTGGTTGTTTACGGTCGGGCTGGGCGAGTATTTCTACCACGGCGTCTGGCCGCGACCGAAGCGAGCATCAATCCTAACGGATCATCGGAAACGGTCAGAGCGATCAGGCTCGACGACTGGGCTACGATTCCCTCATGGTTCTGTTCGAAGCCTCTTGTTTTGCTGAACTCCCGTTTGCGTAGAATTGCGGGGTTTTGTGCATGTGGACGCGCGCGTCAGCTACTAAGTAGCTGGCAACTGCGGTTGCATGCGCGGACCGTGGCAGATCTTTGCCTGACAATGAAGTGAAATGTTCTCGTCAGCTTTTTACCTTGCGCACGGCCGTGGTCAGTGCCGGGACGACTTCAAACAGGTCGCCGACGATACCGTAGTCGGCTACTTCGAAGATCGGTGCATTTTCGTCCTTATTGATAGCTACGACGCACTGCGAACCTTTCATGCCGACGAGATGCTGGATTGCTCCGGAGATTCCTATCGCCAGATAGAGCTTGGGAGCTACGGTCTGTCCCGAACTGCCAACCTGCCGCTCCATGGGGAGCCAGCCTGCATCGCAGATGGGGCGTGAGGCGGCAAGTTCCGCGCTGAGTGCTGTGGCCAGCTCCTGTACCAGCGGAAGATTGGCTTCTTCCTTGATCCCGCGGCCTACTGAGACCAGAATTGGAGCAGAGGTGAGATCAACTGTTTGCGCGGAAGCACGGAATGGTTCGCCGGGCTTGGTGCGGATTTGCGTTGCGTCGAGTTTTGGTAGAAAGGGCTCTACTGCTGTCGAGCCTGCCTCCGCGGCGTCCGCGCGAAATGCCCCAGCCTGAATCGAGAGAAAGCATACTTCACTGCCGGAGTGATGGTACGAGGCATTCAGTTTGCCCTGCAGCAATTGCCGCGTAAAGGCTGGGCCAGCCTCGATGCCGGTAACGTCGCTGATCAGCGTCTGCTGAAAGCGCGTTGCAAGCCGGGGCGCGAAGTCGCGCACCTGGTAGGTGTGCGGAAACACGACGTAAGTGGGCTTTGCGTGCTCGATGAGCTGAGCACAAGCGGTCGTATAACCATCTGCGGTGTAGTCGTGCAGCAAAGGATCATCGATCGCATATACGGTTCGTGGTACCTTGCCATGGATCGTCTGCAAGAGGGGATTGTCGCGGTTTGCAACGACAGCCAGGTCGACGGGAACTCCGAGGCTGGCGGCGAGCTGGTGGCCTGCAGCCATGGCTTCCCAGGAAATGCGGCTGATTTCACGATTCTTGATTTCCAGAAATACCAATACGCTGCTCATATCACGCGCACCTCAAATTGAAGCTTTTCTACGAGTGCGGCTGCGGCCTCTGCGGGCGAGCCGCCCAGCAGCTGGGTGCTGCGCTGTTTATGCGGCAGCTTTACCTGATCCAGAACGACAGAAGGGGCAGTTGGCTTGAGCGATGGGTCTGAAGCTACAAGATCGGCAACGGCAATGACTCGCACTTCCTTGGTTTTGGCCTTCTTGATACCCATGAGTGTTGCATAACGGAGCTTGGTGTTTCCGGATTGAATGGTCAAAACTGCCGGTGTTGCGAGTTCAATGTGCTGGAACCAACCATCTTCAAGCTCACGCAGAACCTTGAGACCGTTGCCGGCAACCTCAATCTTGAGAATGAGGCTGGCATGCGGAAGGCCGAGCAGTTCGGCGAGGATGACGCCAGTCTGGCCCAACCCAAGATCGTCAGATTGAAGCCCCGTCAGGACCAGATCGGCTTTTTCGTCTTGAATTGAAGCGGCAAGCAGCCGGGCAACGCCTAACGCATCGTAGGCAGCGAGCTCGGTTTCATCGCTGCTCTGAAGGTGAATTGCGCGGTCGGCGCCTTTGGCAAGCGCTTCACGAATGGTTTTACCAGCGCGTTCCGGTCCTGCACTCACGACGATCACTTCGCCACCGTGGGCTTCTTTGAGCTGGAGTGCTTCTTCCAACGCGTAGGCGTCGGACTCATTCATGGAGAACTCGACATCTTCGAGATCGATCCATTTGTTTCCAGAGTCGATGCGAATGCGGGCATCACGCTCCGGAACCTGCTTGATCGCAACAATGATTTTCATAGCTTCTCTGATATCTTTCCGGATCTCGGGTTTCCATCGGACGAGATCAATTTTCAGACGCAGCAACCTGGGCGGGTTGAGCCGCTTTGATCTGGTTTGCCGCAATCTGTGCGATGTCTAAAAGCCGCGGCGAGTTATCTCCACTAGCCGCAAGCGCGTCCCGAAACATGGTGTTGCAGAACGGACACGCAGCCCCAATTGTAGTTGCTCCGGTAGCTACGAGTTGCTGAGCGCGGTTGTGGCTGACACGTTCGCCCTGTTCCTCTCCCAGAAAAGCCAGGCCGCCGCCCGCGCCGCAGCAGAAGCTGCGCTCTCGCGAGCGCTCGGCTTCGACTAGCGAACCTGCGAGCGAGGCAATACTGCGCGGCTCGTCGTAGACGTTGCGATAGCGGCCTAGATAGCAGGGATCGTGGAAGACCACTTTTTCGTTCGAGTTGGATTGGGGCAGCTCGGCGCGATGCCGGGCAAGAAATTCGCTGTGATGCTCTACTTCCGGAGGCAGGCCGAACTCTTTCCAATCTTCTTGAATGGTGCGGACGCAGTGGGGGCAGATGGAGACGATCTTCTTCACCTTCTGCTGTTGAAGGGCTTCAAGGTTGGCTTCGGCGAGCTGCTGGAATACTAGATCGTTACCCAGCCGGCGCGCCGGATCGCCCGTGCATTTCTCTTTGCGCAGGACGCCAAAGGTAGCGCCAAGATGCCGCATGACTTCAACGAAGCTGCTGATAATTTCGCGCCCGCGCGGATCGTAACCGCCCATGCAGCCGAGCCACAGGCAATACTCCTGTGAGCCGTCGAAGATGGGCAGTTCCTGCTTCTGAACGAATTTATCGCGTTCGAGCGCGCTCATGCCGAGTGCGTTGGAGTTTCTCTCCAGAGCGTTGAAGAGCTTGCCGCCGTAATCGTCTTCCCACGCGCCTGTATTTGTCGCTCCGCGGCGAAGGCCTACGATGATGGGCAGATGTTCAATACCGACAGGGCACTGGAATTCGCACGCTCCGCAGGTGGTGCATTCGAACACGGCTTCCTGAGAATTGTATTTCCCGAGCAGCGGTTCTTCTGACGCTGGACCAAGGTCATTTAGGTAGCTGCGCAATCCGAGGACGACTTCTTTGGGGTTGAGAATCTTGCCAGTATTGTTCGCCGGGCAGTGCTCAGTGCAGCGGCCACACTCAACGCAGGAGTAGGCCTGCAGCGTGACGAGCTGTGTGAGGTCCTTCCCGGCAACGAGGCCGAAGTCTTCATCGCCTTCGAGAGGCGGAATCGCACTGAAGCTGCCGCGCGAAAAGAAAATCGTGAACGGGCTGAGGACGAGGTGCAGGTGTTTTGTGTGCGGTACCAGCGGCAGAAAGACCAGGAGACAAAGAGTGTGTGCCCACCAGAGGCCATGCGCCCAGGGTCCACTGCCGACATACAGTGAAGCAAGATAGGTTGCCATTAGCGCAAAGATTAGTCCGGCAATGACGCCGGACTCGTAGGAGAGTTCATGGTCTGGGCGCGCCAGCCATGTGGGCCGCGCGAAAAAGCGCCGGACGAACAGGCCGGCAATCGAGATGGCACAGGCTACCGCAAATAGTCCTGCGAGTCCAAAGTAGACGTCGGAAAAAGCAATGGAGACCCAGCCGCTCCTATTCCTGGAGCCAAGCAGATCAAGTCCGAATCCTGTGGCAACGTGATTTGTGGTAACAAGGGCAAAGGCGAGAAATGCCCAGAAGACAAATGCGTGCGCAAGGCCGGGCAGCGGGCGCTGGCGGATGACCTTGGACTGGCATATCACCTCGGAGAAGAAATCCCATGCCCGTTTGCCGAGATGAGTCAGGCGGAATGAGGGATCGCGGCGGGACTTGAGGATTTTGTCCAGAACTACGCCGAAGCGCAGCCAGAACAGTACCACCGACAGCATGATAAGCACCGCCAAGAGTACTTTTTCGATGATGGAGAAAGTGCCAGGATCAGCAGGCACGATGGGGCTGACCAGGAATGCTCCATATGACGGAAGTGAGAGAAATGTGGACACGTACATAGGCTAATGCAGAAACCTTGCGCCTATCTTTTTAACGGATTGGACGCTCGTTTGGCACCTGGTCCAGTTAATTTGCGTGTTTGAGCCCGCACAACTGCGTAGAACGTCTGCGATGGTGGAGCGATCAGATCTTGCCCAGAGTCGACGTCAACGACTCCACATTGCGTGCGGCGAGCGCGTCGGTACTCTCCAGCGCCAACCAATAGATCATTGCCGCAAAGACGGAAAGAATCAAAAAGACAGCCGCTGCGATCCAGCGGCTCAGATGAAGTGTCTGGCATATTGCAAGCACTGTTGCGCCAACCAGCACTGTGGCGAAGACCACGAGCAGACTGATGAGGCTATTGAGCCCTGAAACATTTTGGCCGCGCACTCTTGCCGTATCAATCACCTTTGGAGAGACGATGGAGCGGATATTGCCGACAGCCATGTTCAGGAATAGCGTAAAGGCGCTCCAGGCCAGTGTCGCAACGGTCAGATCTAACGGCGCAGGATGTGACACCGCGATGGCTGCGACGTAGAGTGCGACGGCTTCTACAGCAAAAATTCCCACGGCCAATAGATTCTTCGCCAGGACTGCGTCACGAATCCGCAGAGGAGCGACGAAGTAAAACTGCACGCCTGCGCCGTCGCTGCCAAATGAGTTGTAAAGCAGCGAAACGAAAATCAGCATCGTGTACGCGCAACCATAACTGAAATACATGTCGCCAACATTGTTGCGGGTACCAGTGAAATAACTCACTCCCGAAGTTCGCATGGAGAAGAGCAGTACCACAAATACTGGCATGACCAGAACGTAGAGCTTTGGTCCGCTGCGCAGCAGATACAGGAACTCCTTTTTAAGGCATGCGGCAATTCCGGGAGGCAGAAGAGATGCAGCATTAGAGGATTTCTCAGTGACGGCGTTTGATTGTGCTTTGCGCACACGCTTTGTTTTTTGCACTGCCGCGGGAGCTTCGCTCAGGTCTTCTCCTTTGAACTGGGCAAGAAGTCGTGTGTGCAGTAGGAAGAAAAAGCCTGCTATAAACAGAACCAGCCCTGAAGAGGCAGCGAGAGCAACGGTCCAGTCGCCGGCATGTTTGTGATCAATGGCAGCAGTGGCGAGCCCTGGTGGAAGATACCAGTTCAGATTTACCAGCCATTTGCCAGTCGTTGCCATCCATGGGCTTATGTTGTGATGACCGCGCGTATCGAGCCGTTGAAAGTATTGGCTCACGAATTGAATGAGCAACGAACCAAGCAGGATGAGCCCTGTGACCAATTCACGGGTGCGCCGCTGCGCAAGCCATCGCTCAAGCCAAGCGTACGCCATGCGCGAGAAAAAGAGATTGCATAGGCAATAGAGGAAGAGCACGGCGGCGGAAAACATGAAGAGGCTCGACGTTGCAATTCCGATTCCGATACTCATTGCTATGAGGCATGCGACTCCGGCGAGCGTTGGCGGGTCCAGAAGGCCGAAGAGCAGGCGCATCAAAAGGTAATCGCGGTAGCGGATCGGGAAGCGAATGAGAGATGTCAAGTCAAAGGATGAGCCGGAGGCCGATGTGCTCACGCCAATAAATTGCCAAAGCAGGAAGACGATCCAGAGCGGGATGGCAAGGAGCTCTATTTGGCCGCTATTGACCAGATAATATGAGGCAAATCCAGTGCCGACGGCGGGCCCGAGGACCATGATTGCTAAAAGTGGGTAAGAAAGAATCTTGGCAACGAGCTCGCCTGTAGCACCCTTGCGTCGAAATGCATTCACGAAGATGCGCCAGCGAAGCCACACGATGGCTACAAAATGACGACGCGATGAGAGATTGAGAAGTGAAAGGGTGTCGGATGTAGAGCCTATCCCAGCCATGAAAGCTCCTGTTCCGTCGCGGGGGTGGCTCCTTCTTGCTTACCGATGATCCGGATGAAGATTTCTTCAAGTGTAAGGCGGCCGGTTTGCCCATCTTGTTCTGACTGGGCATAAACGCCAGAGCGGAGTTCTTCCAGTGGCCCGTTGGCTATCAGCTTACCCCTATGAATGATCGCAACATGCGAGCAGAGGCGTTCGACGATCTCAAGAACATGCGAGGTAAGGAAGATCGTGGCGCCACGTGCGATCATACCCTGCAGCATCTGTTTCAAAGTGCCCGCCGCAACAGCATCGACCCCTTCAAAGGGTTCATCAAGAAACAGAATGCGCGGCGCATGAATAACAGCTGCGGCTAGGGCTAGCTTTTTCTGCATGCCGTGGGAGAAGTCTGTAATCAGCTTCTTCGTTTCACTCGCCAGATTCATAAACTCCAACAGTTCTTCACTGCGCTGGAGGGTCGTAGCGCGATCCAGTCCATACATCTCGCCGACGAACCGTAAATACTCCGGAGCCGTCAGCCGCCCAAGCAGAGCCATGCCTTCGGGAACGACGCCGATCTGACGCTTCACCTCCAATGGATACTTGGTGAAGTTCACACCCAAAACTTCGATGCTGCCCGAAGTAGGAGCCAGAAGGCCCGTAAGCATCTTGATTGTAGTGGATTTTCCGGCTCCATTCGGGCCGAGAAAGCCAAAGAACTGTCCTGGTGCGACATTGAGATTTACATGATCGACGGCGACAAAGTCGCCGAATGTGCGCGTCAGTCCAGAGGTAGCGATCGCTGAATTCATCGTTGCAATGAGAATACCGGAATACTGGTTTCCCAGAGGTCCCGGCGGTAACTACGCATCAACCTCGTCAAATAGTTCCCGTATGATGACTATTCCAACTTGATAGAGTGATGAGTGGAATTCAGTATTAACCAAGGAGTACCGTCATGGGCAAAAGCTTCCTGAGAACGATTGTGATTGCTGTTGCCACGGTTTCAGTTGCGTCGTCCTGCGTCAATGCTGCGGAGAGCGGCTTTGTACATGCCGACGGGAAGTTTCTGGCTGACGGCAATGGGCATAAGCTGCTACTGCGGGGAACGAATCTCGGGAATTGGTTTGTGCAGGAAGGATACATGTTCCAACTGGAGCATGGCCCAGCATCGACGCGCGAGATTGAGGTGTTAGCGAATGAACTGATCGGGCCTACGGAAGCAGCGCGCTTCTGGAAGCAGTACCGCGATACTTACATTTCAAAGCAGGACATTGACTTCATTTCCAAGCAGGGATTCAACGCGATTCGGATACCTTTTCACTACCGCTTTTTTGAGCAGGGTGATGATGAGAGCTTCACGCTAATGGATCGGGTCATCTCGTGGGCGAAAGCAGATGGCTTGTATGTCGTCCTCGACATGCATTGTGCACCCGGCGGCCAGACTGGATCGAATATCGACGATAGCTGGGGTTATCCATGGCTATATGAAGACCCGGCAAGCCAGGAAAAAGCGGCAGAGATTTGGAAGCGGATTGCGGAGCATTATAGGAACAACAAAACTGTGCTTGGATACGACCTGCTCAACGAGCCTATTCCGCATTATCCAAAGCTGCGGCAATATAACTCGAAGCTGGAGCCTATCTATCGCAAGCTGGTTGCAGCGGTGCGCTCTGTCGATCACAACCATGTTGTGATCCTGGAGGGCGCTCAATGGGACACGAACTTCGACGTGTTTGGGCCCCCATTCGATCGCAATGTGATGTATGAATTTCACAAATACTGGATGAAGCCCGTTCAGGGGGAAATTCAGGAGTACGTCGATTTTCGTGAGAAATACAACGTTCCAATCTGGATAGGCGAGTCGGGAGAGAATGCCGATGAGTGGATCATGACCTTCAGGGAACTGCTCGATAAGAATGAGATCAGCTGGACCTTCTGGCCTTACAAGAAGATGGATGCGACTTCATCGCCGGTGACATTTTCCAGGCCCGTACACTGGGACGAGATCGTTACCTACGCGGCACGCCACGGATGGATGGGAGATACGGTGCATTCAATAGAAGTGCGTCCGTCTCTTGAGGATTGCCGTGAAGCCTTCTCCGATCTGCTTGTCCAAATCCGCTTTGATCACGAAAGAGTAAATTCGGGGTATCTCAAAGCCCTGGGCGCGAATCCTAAATGAAAGCGCTCCCGGAGCGGCGAGGATAATTCTGATGATCGTGAACTTTGCGGAGCGAGCGCATAATCACAACTGGCGGCTCGATCCGATTATCCGTTCTCTTCTTGACACGGATTTCTACAAGCTCCTGATGCTGCAATTTATCTGGAAGCACTTTCGCGATGTCGAGGTCACGTTTACACTCGCAAACCGAACAAAAAACTTTTCGCTGGCGGAGCGGATCGGCGCGGAAGAACTGCGCATGCAACTCGATCATGTGCGCGGCTTACGGTTTCATAAATCAGAGTTGATCTGGCTTGCAGGTAATACGTTTTATGGAAAACGCGGCATCTTTGAACCTGAATTTCTCGAGTGGCTTGAAAACGATTTTTTGTTGCCAGATTACACGCTGACAATCGATAACGATGACCTTTGCCTTTCTTTTCGTGGCTTGTGGACACAGACCACCCTATGGGAGATTTATGCGCTCTCGATTCTAAGTGAACTGAAAACACGGACAGCGCTCCGGGAGATGAGTGAATTCTCTCTGGACATCTTGTATGCACGAGCGAAAGCCAAGCTCTGGGAAAAGATCGAGCGGCTGCGCGGTGTGCCAGGGCTGAAGCTGGCTGACTTTGGCACCCGCCGCAGGCATAGCTTCCTGTGGCAGGAGTATGTTGTCAAAGCAATGCGGGACACACTCGGCATGAGTTTTGCCGGTACATCGAATACGTTTCTTGCCTACAAGCATGATCTTGAGGCGATTGGCACCAATGCACACGAGTTGCCGATGGCGATGGCTGCGTTAGCAGAGAACGATGCGGAGTTGAAGACAGCACAATATCGCGTGCTTGATCTGTGGCGGCAGACCTATCAGGGCGAGCTCTTAGTCATGCTTCCGGATACCTTTGGAACGACGCAGTTTCTGGAAAATGCTCCAGATTGGGTCACGGACTGGACTGGCCAGCGCGTGGACAGCAAAGATCCCTTCGTTGCCGGTGACGAATACATTGCATGGCTGAAGTCACGCGGCCGCAATCCAGAGAAGAAACTTGTCATTGCATCCGATGGCTTGGATGTGGAGACAATCCTTGGTCTGCATGCGTATTTTTCAGGGGAGATACAGAGAGGTTTGCAGCCTGGTGACTTCCAGAACGCGTCTGATTTTCTCGATCCGAACAAGTGGCTGCCAAAAAAACGCATCCGATTCAGCGCCGGATGGGGAACGCTTCTGACCAATGACTTTCGCGGATGCGATCCGAATGATCGAGTCGGCCTTGACCCCATCAGTCTTGTATGCAAACTGACCGAGGCTAACGGGAGGTCCGCGGTCAAGCTGTCTGACAACTATTCAAAGTCCATGGGGGAACCGGAGGAAGTGGCACGTTATCGGCGTGTGTTTGGCACAGCGGGACAGATCAATGTTCCTGCGGTTGTTTGAGCGGGCTTCAGTCTTCGATGGTGCTCGCGCTAATCTGCTCAAGTGTGCGCCCCTTGGTCTCTGGAACCGACGTCGCGACGAGAACAAAGCCAAGCAGGCAGATGACGCCATAGGTGAGGAAGGCGCCGCCTGTGCCTTCAAGCTGGCTGAGGAGAGGAAAGGTGTAGGTGAGAAGGAAAGAGGCGATCCACAGCGCGCTCACTGCTATCGATATGCCCTGAGAACGAATGCGGAGAGGAAATATTTCGGCGATCAGGACCCACGTAACGGGCGCCAGAGTGAGTGCGTAGCAAGCGATTGCACTGAGGGTGAGCACAAGGATCGGAGCACCTCGCCATTGTGCGTGATATGCCCAGGCGCAGAGTAGATGGGAGACGCCGATACCGATGCAGCCGGCGAGCATCATGAGCCGGCGGCCGAGCCGATCGACGAGGAGCATAGCGAGCACGGTGAAGACAAGGTTGATGGCGCCAGTGATGACGATATCGAGAAAGATGTCGTTGGCACCGTATCCGGCGCTGCGATACACCTCGGCGGCGTAGTTGAAGAGGATGTTGATACCGGTCCATTGCTGAAGTGCAGCAAGGGCGATGCCCACAAGAAGGATTTTGCGGAATGGGGGTTGGAAAAGCTCGCGCCAGGAGAACTGAGTGAGAGCGTTGTCTGAGCGTTGCGCAGACTCGATGCTGGCTATCTCTGCGTGGGCATAGGCGGAGCCACCAATCCGTTCGAGGATCGTGCGCGATTCGTGGGTACGGCCAACGCCGCACAGCCAACGGGGACTCTCGGGGATGAATAGTGAGGCTAGCGTGAAGATGAGAGCAGGAGCAGCGACGGCAGTGAACATCCAGCGCCATCCGTACTGCACATTCCATGTGTAGAGAAGCAAGTCGTGCGGCAAGTCTGAGGGTACGGGGCGGGCAACGCGCCAGTTGACGATCTGAGCGAGGAGTATGCCTACGACGATAGCAAATTGGTTGAGGCTGACGAGGCGTCCGCGATGGGCCGCAGGGCTGATCTCCGCGATATAAAGCGGCGATACGTTGGAGCTGAGGCCGATTGCGGTGCCACCGAGGATACGCCAGAAGATGAAAGCAGAAAACGACCAGGCCCAACCGGTCAGCACCGAAGAGATGGCAAACATCAGCGCGGAAGCAAGCAGAATCGGACGGCGGCCGTAGCGGTCGGCTAAAGTTCCAGCGGCGAGAGAGCCGAATAGGCATCCGACGAGTGCGCAACTGTTGGCCCAACCGACAAGAGCGGGCGACGTGAGGTGAAAGTAGACTTCATAGAACTGCCGCGCACCCCCAATAACAACCCAGTCGTAGCCGAAGAGAAGGCCGCCCAAGGCGGCAACCACAGCGATGCCCCATAAGTACAGACTGTGCTGCGGCTCGACTAAGGAGGACTGAGAAGCGCTGGAGAGTGAAGGGCCGTGCATCTTTATCCTTTATGGAACCAAAAAAGATCGATAGCGCCAGTATGAGCGTTATCCATAGCGAGGACTTCTTCGAGGAGACAGAGTCCCTCGGCATCTTCACCCAGGCCAAGCCGCGCTTGTGCTTCCAGGAAGCGAGCCGTGATGCTCTGGCGGCGGGTAAGATCTTCGTCGAAGAGCAGCATGGCAGGTAGCGACGTGGCGAAGTAGTCAATTTTCGGGGCCTGGCTTTGAAGCTCGGCGGCGTGATCGAGGATCGTGCGGAAGACATGGATGGCATCCTGTTCGCGGCCCAGGCGACGCAAGGCGCAGGCGCTCCAGTAGGTGTTTTCAGAAACGGTCTTAGCCTGCATCTGCTGGAAATCTCCCTTCTGGCGGGCAGCGAGTGTCCAGTGATGTTCGGCTTCGCGGCGATTGCCGGCTTGGTAGTGCGCCTCGCCGAGCCAGTAGTCAATCATGCTGAGATTCATGAGCAGGTGTTTAGCTTCACTGAGATTCTCAGGAGGGTTGGAGGCGGAAACAAGGCGGGCAATGGCACGCACGGGCTCTCCGTGTTGTAGAAAACGGTGGGCAAGCAGGACGTTGGCGCGAACGTATTGGGAAAGCACAAGGCCCTCGCCGCCTTCCCACGGCTGGAATTGGCGGCCAAGAAGCAAATCGAGAGCACGTTGAGGCTGGTCGAGGCTGTTCAAGAGTGAAATGAGCTCGACGGAAAGGTCATCACGCTGCTCGACTAGCGCGGCATTGGCTTCAAGTGCGGCCAGCCGCTCCGAAAGGGCATGGCCGGTTCGTTTCAGAAGCTGGTCGTGTTCGTAGAGAATGCGTGCGTCGCAAGGCGCGGCGGTGCGTGCTTTGGCAAAGGCTTGCAAAGCGCGAAGAGGATCGTGGAGCACATTGAAGTATGCGATGCCGAGATTGCGCCAGGGAGTGGCGAAGGATGGTTCCAGTGCAACGGAGCGCTCCCACATCAGGATCGCTTCGGTATAGCGGCGGCGGTCATAGAGAAGATTGCCGAGATAGTAGGGCGCATGTGGATCGCTTGAGTTCGCCGCAATCGCTTTGCTGAGTAGAACGAGCTCTTCGATACGATTGGGGAAAACAAAGGCGGGATCAGCACGGCGAGCGCTTTCACGGGTCACCGCAGTTTCAGTGCAATGGCCGAGGCGATCGAAAAGGTCGGCCCGCAGATAAAGGGCGATTGGCTCGGCGCCAGCGGTTGTGCTTGGGTTTGTGGTGGTGAGTATCGAGAGTGCCTCACCCAGGAAGCCTGCACGCACAAGGTCGAGTGCCAGATCGAGCAGAAGCTGGCCGTCTTGTGGAGGCACGTCTGTTGCCAGCCAGCGACCGTAGATGTCGAGAGGATCGAGGGTGCGGGTTTCCTCAAGGAAAGCCGCGGCTTCTGCAGGGCGACCGAGACGACGCAGCACTAGCGTGCGAAGATTGCGGGCGTTGAGGTTGTCGGTTTCGGCGCGGAGGGACCGATCAAGATGGTCCAGGGCGGTTGTCCAGTCAGCGCGAGTGCAGTCGATCTCGGCGAGGCGGTGATAAGCAGGAGCGCGCCACGCCGCGTTCCAAGTGCTCTTATAGAAAGCGTCGTAGGCTTCCTCCAAGCGCTGCTGATACGAGAGTGTCAAGCCGAGTGTGTAGTGCGGTTCACCATCCGGTGGATTGGGATTGCGTACAGTGAGGCGGGCGATGGCGGTACGGAGATATCTTTCGGCTTCGGGAAATTCGCCGCGGTTCAGATGCCAGCGGCCCAGGGCGAGATTGCATCGGCTGTCGCCAGGGTCGCGCTTGATGGCCTCGCGCCAGTAGATTTCTGGCGCACGAGTTGGATGGCGATATTGCTCAAGATGGAGACCATTCAGAAAGAGCTCGTCGTTGCTCGTCACTTCTTCGGGTAGAGGCGGCTCAGTGGCGACCAAGGGAGACGGCACGGGTTCGATTTCATCTGGAGCGTAGCGGAGAACGTGGCGGTCGCCATCAATGAGGGTGACCGCGAGAGGACCAGAGATGCCGTTAGTGGGGAACTGCAGGTGGAGTGGATCGACGGTGCTCAGGCTGCCGGTCCACAGCGCTATCTCGGAGTCACCGATGCGCACCATGAGACACGCATTGGGAAGATTTTTAGTGACTTGAAGATGCACGGTAACGAGTTCGTCGGATTTGTCTACGCGAAGGGCAGCGTGCAGATTGGCGAGATCGGGGATTCCGATGTCGCCGATGGGATACCAGTATTGGCTAAAGGTCTTCGTTTCGCCGGGAGCGAGGATGGAGAAGTCGGGTTGATTATCGGTGTAGACGCCGGACATAAGCTCGACGTAGGGACCATCGTTGTCGGTGAGGCTTCGGTCCCACGCGTAACCGAATTCATGGTTGCCCCAGGTCCATTGCTTCTTGCCCGGAGCAATGTGGTGGTCAGCGTAAGCGACGGTGCCAGCGCGGCGGTGGTGGTCGTAGCCACCGAAAAAGTCTCCACGCGAGCCAACGATCATATAACTGGTGGGGACGGGGATGTTGGCATACCAGCCGAGATCGTTTGGAGGGTAAGAGCCGTCGGGAACGAACTGGCCGGGCATTTCTTCGGGCGGGACGCCGAACCGCGCGCGCTCGTCATAGTCGATGCCGTAATAGAGCCCATGGCTGAGAGGGTATTCGGTGACGGCGCGCTTTGCGTGATCAGCTGCATAACGCACGTCCTTTGGGAAGAAAGACTGATATTGCTCATGAACGTGCGTGGCGACGTTGGCCCACCACAGGAAGGTCTGGGTTTGGAGAGTGCGGTTGTAGAGGCGGACTTTAAGCTCGACGTAAGCCTTGCCTGGGTGCAGACAGATGCCGTGCATGCCCTTCATGCGGACCATGGGGTCGTGATCGCTGCACCAGATCGTGACCGAGCCGTCAGCAGCGCGCTCGATCGCGGTTTCGACGGGCATGAATGTGGCAGGGCGATGATGCTGAGGCCAGTTGAATTCGACGCCTCCGGAAATCCAGGGGCCGGCGAGACCAACCAGAGCCGGCTTGATAACGTTCTGGCGATAGAAGAAGTCATAGCCGGTGCGCTTGTCGACGCCAACATGGATTCGACCGCCGATAGCGGGCAGGATCATGAGACGCAGGAATTCATTCTCGATGTGGACGGCATCCCAGAAGTGAGGTTGAGGAGTCCGTTCGACGTAATCGATGACAGGCAGGGGATAAACGCGGCCACTGCTGCCCTGATAGACCCGCTTCTCAAGGAACAGGGGATTGGGATCGGGGATGGCCGGCATGTAGGTGAGCATCGAGACCTGGGCACGCCAAGCCCGGACCGGTCCCCGCTCCGCATCAGGCGGTGGAGGTAATTCAAGTTTTGGGACCTCGGCCGCCGGCGGACGGGTTGGACTATTTGCGTCGACTATATCCTCCCGCATGGGGCTCCCTTTCGTGGTTGGTAGAGTGTGGACACGATCTAGGCCGGAGGCGCGGCTCTGCGCTTGTCGTGTACGTTACCGCGTATGCCAATGTATGGGGCACTTCCGGGATTGTCAAACAAATTGTCACGTCGTCTATCGGAGGCACTTTGCTCTTCGATGTAGAAGTGTCTAATAGTCAGGATCGGGTTTGAGCGATCCTTCTGCGTTAACGTAAACATATCACGATACTTACATGGCGCTTTCGAGGCGAAAACTCAGATCCGAGTCATTGCGTCCATAGTTCATATTTAGTGAACGATAACGGTCATTTGCGAAAAACAGATGTCCCAGTCTTCGTCTCAGTCAACGAGGGGTGCATCAAGAATCTTGCACTGAATGAATATGCACCCTGCCGATGCAATTGATGCCAAGTCAAACAGGTCTCTGAAGAAAACACTTCGAGAAAAAACAGCCAATAAAGCATATTTTCAGGTCACGATTACGAGATCGGACGGCAATAAAGCGTTTCCGTAGGATCAAACAGCGAGGAGTTTGGAAAAGAGTTTGCCGCAAAACCTAGTACCACTTCAGAGGCGATGCATGCGCCTGAAATAGTTTCTTGACAAATCTTTCATCTTGGGAGTACCGTCTCTTCCGGTAACGTACACAGTTCTTTTGACGAACATAGCGTTAACGTAAACGTATTGATATTCCGACATTGCGAGATCGGCAAAGCGCGATGCAAGCCGAAACGGGAGAGACAGACCGATGGCGAACCCATTTTTGAGGCAAAATTTTTCGAAGCAGTTAACCGCAATCGCACGAGCATTGGCAGTGGCGGTAACGCTGCTTCAGTTGCTGATGCCTTCCTACTCGTCTGCTCAGACGGATCAGGGAGCAATCACAGGCGTCGTACAAGACTCCACTGGAGCGGTGATTCCAAATGCGGAAGTCACTGTGACGAGTGTCGATACCGGTTTGGTTCTGCAGACCAAATCCAACAATAGCGGTGTCTTTGTGTTTTCTCCGCTGAAGATTGGAAACTACACGGTGTCCGCATCCGCGAAAGGATTCCAGACCGTAAGCCACGAACATCTGCATCTTGATATCCAGCAGCGACTTAATCTCAACTTCGCGCTGCCGACCGGCAGCGTTACCGCGACCGTGAAGGTTGACACCGAAGCTCCGCTTCTCCAGACACAAGACGCTGCAGTCGGCCAGGTGATCAGCACCAAAGAGATTAATGACACCCCCCTCAACGGGCGAAACTGGGTCTACATCGCGCAACTGACAGATGGCGTTGCACCCCCGTTCGGGAACACTCGTGGATCCGGCAGCGGAGACTTTGTCGCGAACGGCCAACGTGCCGAACAGAACAACTTCATCCTCGATGGTGTTGATAACAATACGAATCTGGTCGACTTTCTGAACGGGTCCAGCTACATTATGCGACCTCCTCCGGATGCACTTTCCGAGTTCAGCCTGCAGACAAGCAACTTCAGCGCAGAGTTCGGACATTCCGCCGGCGCTGTGCTGCAGGCAAACATCAAATCCGGCACGAATCAGGTCCACGGTGATGTCTGGGAGTACCTGCGCAATACCAATCTCGATGCGATCAACTGGAATGCAGGCCCCGATGCGGTGGTCCCACCCTATCACCAGAATCAGTTCGGAGCGACGCTCGGTTTTCCCATCTGGAAAAACAAACTCTTCTACTTCGGCGACATGGAACTTAACCGTATTTCGATCAGTAATCCGACTCCGATTAATGTGCCCTCGGCTCTGGAACGCCAGGGAAACTTCTCGGAGTTGCTGAACGGCGATCTGACCGGTGTGGGAGCGCCAACTACGTTGTATCAGCCGAACACTGCGGACCCGAATCAGCCTCTTGTTTGCAACGGCCAACAAAATGTCTTTTGCGCGAATCAGATCAATACCGTTGCTCAGGGCATTCTCAATCTTTACCCCGCTCCCAACGCCAACAACGGAAAGCTCTACAACAACTACCTTGTGAATGTGGGCAACAGCGACGACACAATCCAGTGGGACCAGCGTCTGGATTGGAATATCAATGCCAAGGACCAGACCTACGTGCGCTACAGCTACCTGCACGAGATCAAGACGAACGGCTTGCCTCTAGGCCCCCTGCTTGATGGTAGTGGCTATGGTGGAGAGTATGACACCAATTTGGCCATGAACTTCATGGGTAGCGAAACTCACATCTTCACGCCAACTCTGACCAACGAGTTTCGCTTCGGTTACAACTGGGGAGTCTTCAACTTCCAGCAGCCGAATGCTTATAATCCAACGCTTAACACTTCTCTGGGACTTGGGCCTGAACCCTCGAACCTCAAGCCCGGACAGTACGGCCTTCCGTCTGGCTATGTCAATGGAGCCATCCAGCAGTGGGGCTCGGTGGGCATCAGCCGCGAATCGCAGAACGTCTACCAGATTCTCGACAACGTGACAAAGATCTGGGGGAACCACTCTGTAAAGTTTGGCGCGTCCTTTCAGGCAATCCGCTTCTATTACATCTATGCACCCGCGGATCTGGGGCAATATCACTGGGACGGTCAATTCACCGGATTAGTCGGCGTAGCCAATACCGGAAACGCCGTGGCGGACATGATCGTGGACCAGGAAAACTACGGAGCTCTTTCTGTCTCGCCTAACGTGAACGACGCGCAATGGTACGACGCAGGCTACGTGCAGGATGACTGGAGAATCACGCGGAAGCTTACCTTGAATCTCGGTGTGCGATATGACTACTTCCAGCCGTACAAGGAAAATGGCGGACAACAGGCGAACTTTATCGCCACCGGCCCATTAGGCATAGGCACGGGTTCCGGTGTTGTTCAGTTTCCGAAGAGTCAGCAGAACATTGTTCTAGGTGCGCCTTTCCTCAACGCACTGGCCAAGGACAACGTCACCGTACAGTTTGTCGACAACGACCATCTTGTAACGGCGCAGAAAACGAACTTCGCTCCGCGTATTGGCTTTGCCTACTCCCCGCACGATAATACCGTCGTCCGCGCAGGCTTCGGAATCTTCTACGGAGGCCTGCAGTCGAACGGTAACGGCAACCTTGGCGCAAATTTTCCATGGTCCAACCAGGCAAATTTCTTTGCGCCAACTTGCACAACAGGCAACTGCCCTTCGATTGCCGCACAGGGCGTCACTCTGCAGGCTGGTTTGCTTCCGGCTACAGACAACGGCCAATTACAGACCTTCATCTCGCAGCCTGGCTTCCACTCCGAAGATCCGAACGTCAAGCCGCCGTATACGATGACATTCAGTCTCGGCGTGCAGCAGCAGATTCAGCCCAACCTCTCCGCTACCATCACCTATGTCGGCAATCTCACTCGGCATATGGAACTCTACGCGGCTCCCAATACCGCGCCGGGCCTATGGCGTCCGGGAACCAACACCAATCCGTTCAACCCATTCCCGGATCTTGGCGGTATTGGTCAAGAGCATTTCGGCGGCGTCAGCACCTATAACTCGCTGCAGGCAAAGCTGGAGAAGCGCTATTCGCACGGGTTGAGCTTCCTGGCCACCTACACCTGGTCCCACGCGCTCGACGATGCCAGCGACGCAGGCGGTCTCTTCAGCGCCATCGGCGATCGCCAGCCAGCTTTGATTCCTTACATCGACGAGTTGACGAACTCCGTCTTCGACGTTCGCAATCGCTTCACGATCAACGGAAATTACGAACTGCCATTTGGACATGGACGGGCTTTTCTCAGCAGTTCTTCTCGTTGGCTCGATGAGATTGCTGGCGGATGGTCCACGAGCCTGACATACGCCGCGCAGACAGGAATTCCATTTTCCGTGAGTCCCAATATCAGCACGGCCTCTGGAGGTGGAGCGCGGGCCTATCTTGTTCGCAGCCCATTCGCGGGTGGAGGAGCGCCTGATCCGACCAACCCGAGCCTGACCTCATGCCCGGCGAAGGTCAAGACCAAGCTGAATTACTTCAATCCATGCGCATTCCGCAACCCGCTGCCCGGCGAGATGATCTCCGATGCTACGCATCCGGTTGGATCGGTAAATCCAGATGGCGTTCCGGTCGAATTTCAGGCACCAGTCATCGATAAGGCAACGGCAATTGCGCTGCTAGGTGGCGTGCAGAACAACATCTATGGCCCCGGCTACTACCAGGTCAACATGTCACTATTCAAAACCTTTCCGGTATTGCGCGAACAGAACCTGCAGTTCAGAGCGGATGCCTTTAATGTCTTGAATCACCCAACCCTAGGCACTCCAAATGGTTCCATGGGGTCGAACGGTGGCCTGATCTCTGGACCGAAGTTTTTCCAGAACAACACCCCGGATGCACGGTTCTTTCAACTTGCCTTGAAGTACATCTTCTAGCATGGTTTAGAAGCGATATATCCGTTTCTAGCGGCTGTTCCATGTGGCTTTTCCTCCGCGAATGAGCCTCATGGAGCGGTTGCTGGAAGTGACTGCGTCATGGGAGATCCGGTCCTAATCGGCCGAAATTCCCTGCGTGTTGACGAGTCTGTTGGCAAAAAGCGGGAGATTGCTGCGCAGAATAATATGTGGAGCGAACCGGTGAATCTTGACGGGCTTACCCTTATCTGTCAGATGACCAATGAGCGTTTCCAGCGCGGTTTTGCCCTGCGCTTCCGGACGCTGATAGAGCGTGGCCAGCACTTTGCCTGACTCGAGCAGCGGCACCAGTTCCCGAAAAAGATCGGTCGCAATCACCTGCACGCGACCGAAAAGCTTCAGTTCTTCCAGAGCGCGAAAGACAGGAAGGCTATTCGCTGTACTGATGTAAATGGCATCGGGACGCGTTTTGCCCCTCAACAGTGCGATGGATTGGCGGTAGGCATCCTCCGCGCTTTCGTGGGATTCTACGGCGGGCAGAAGGGTCAAGTGGGGAGCAAGCACAGCGAGAGTCGCAGCAAAACCGCGAAGTTTCTCCGCATGGTCGAAGGTAGCCAAGTCACCCGTAATGGTTGCAACACGAGACGGAGTTTGCAGCTTATGCGACAGTAATTCTGCTGCGAGCGCTCCACTGATGTATGCGTCCACGGTGACCGATGAGATGCGTCCGCTGTCCGGCGCATCGCTGGCGACGCACAGCATGGGAATCCCTTGCCCCACGATGTGCCGGATGATTCCAGCTAACTCCCGAGGCCTGCGGGGCGTGAACAGTATGCCATCGTATTTCTTTGCAGCTGCGCCCTCGAGCGCTGCGATATCGCCGGAACCAAGCCGAGGATAACGGAGGAAATCAAGCGTGAGTTGCATGCCCACGGTTTCGTCCGCTGCAGCCTGAATCCCGGCACATAAGGGATCGAAGAAGGCAGCTATTTCGCGGGGGAAAACGGCCGCTACCCGGAGATTGCGGTTGAGTTTGAGGGATCTGGCGGCGATGTTGGGTTTGTATCCGAGTTGTTCGGCCATGCGTAATACGCGCGCCTTGGTACGGGCGCTTACTCCGCTGCGGTCATGCAGAGCGCGATCCACTGTGCCGATCGAGGTTCCCAGGGCTTCCGCGATGTCGCGAATGCCGGCCGCTTTACCTTTCTTGTCTGTCGATCGCATGTCGAGAATTGTACTCAGTTTCGCACATCGTCTTGTCCCGGCAGCGTGTCCAATGGATTTTGACAGACTCGGGAAGGGATGTGTAATTTTGATGGCGTGAACGTACACGCATTTTTATGGAGGACGCGCTCCTATGAGAGCATCTATCCGTCTGCGTATTGAAAGGCTATTTGCATGAAATCGAATCGGCGCGACTTTATGCTAGGCGCTATGGCTACAGCCGCGCTCAACAGCTCGCTTGCCATGCCGGACATCAAGAAGACGCCGATATGGTTTGAGCACCCGGCAGATCGGTGGCTTCAGGCCCTGCCGGTGGGAAATGGCAGGCTTGGGGCTATGGTGTTCGGCGGCGCGTCTCGAGAGCGGTTACATCTGACAGAGAGCACCTTGTGGTCAGGCGCAGTTGCTGTCGACGGCGTTAATTCTGCCGCGCTGAAGTCCTTACCTGAAATTCGCAACCTTTTCTTTGCAGGACGCTACACGGAAGCCGAAGAACTATGCCGGAAAAACCTGTTGGGCAATGGGAGCGAATTCGGTACAGCTTTGCCGATGGCATTCCTGGAGATTGAAACGATACTGCCGACAGAGACTTCCAGATACCGGCGCTCCCTCGATCTGGAGGAAGCAATTGCGCGGGTCGAATTTGCTGCTGGCGACGCAACGTTTCATCGCGAGGTATTTGCCTCACATCCGGACAAATTAATCGTTGTCCGAATCGAGTCGAGCAAGCGTGGCAAGCTTTCGTGCAACATTGCATTTGGGGAGTCGCGGTTACCGGGAGAGATTACTGCGGAAGCTGGAATTCTGGCTCTCTACGGACATGCCTGGGAGAGCCTGCATAGCGATGGAAAACACGGAACACGCTTCGAATGTCAGATTCAAGTCATTCCTGAATCTGGGCAGATGCATAGCTCCAAAGAGGGAATCGCGATTCAGGCTGCTGATGCAGTCACCCTGTTGATCGCGATCGCGAGCGACTTCCGTGGAGGTGAGCCTGAGGAAGCCTGCTCTACTTCTCTGAGCGCTGCCCGGTCGCGATCCTACGAGTCCTTGCGCGAAGCTCATATTGCAGACCATAGCGCTCTGTATCGCCGGGTTTCCATCGATCTCGGGCAGGATGAAAATCTCTCGAAACTGCCCACCGATCAACGAAGAAAGCGTCTTGAGGCTGGCGCTGATGATCCCGGACTATGTGCGTTGTTTTTTCAATATGGACGCTATCTGACAATCGCAGGATCGCGTGAAGATTCGCCTTTGCCGCTCGCGTTGCAGGGCATCTGGAACGACGGTCTTGCAGCCGCTATGGGGTGGACCGATGATTTTCACCTCGACATCAACACGCAACAGAATTACTGGCTTTGCGAGGTTGGCAATCTTGGTGAATGTCACGCTCCGCTGGCAGCGTTAGTAGAGAGACTAACCGTTGGTGGCTCCCAGACGGCACGGGAGATGTATGGCGCGGAAGGCTGGGTGGCGCACGTCGTGACTAATGCCTGGGGATACTCCGCACCGGGATGGGGTCTCGGCTGGGGAATGTTTATGACGGGTGGCGTTTGGATCGCTCTGCAACTCTGGGAACATTACCGCTTCACCGGCGATCAGGCCTTCCTTCGCGAGAAAGCTTATCCAGTGCTGCGCGATGCAGCAAGGTTCTTCCTCTCGTATATGATCGAGCACCCAACGAAGAAATGGCTTGTCACGGGCCCTTCCAACTCTCCGGAAAACTGGTTTATTGCGCCCGATACCGGGAAACCATGTTCGGATTCCATGGGGCCAACCTGCGACCGTGTCCTTGTTTATTCACTATTCTCGGCGTGCATCCAGGCATCCGAAGCGCTTGGCCTTGATGAAACGTTGCGTGCCCGAATCGTCACTGCGCAAGATAGTTTGCCACCGTTGCAGATTGGCAAATATGGCCAGCTGCAGGAGTGGCTCGAAGACTTCGAAGAAGCCGAACCAAACCACAGGCATACCTCCCACCTTATCGCTCTTTATCCCGAAGACCAGATCTCTCCCGACAAGACTCCCGCGCTGGCGGCGGCCGCGCGCGTGACCATTGAGAGGCGGATTCACCAACCCAACTGGGAGGACACGGAGTGGAGCCGCGCAAACCTGGTGAATTACTACGCAAGGCTCTTGGATGCCGATGCGGCACATCGCCAGCTATGCGGCCTTATCGCTCATGCTGCGGATGATTCATTGCTAACGTATTCGCGGGGCGGAGTAGCCGGGGCAGAAAGCAATATCTTTGCAATTGATGGCAATACGGCAGGGGCTGCAGGCGTCGCCGAGATGCTATTGCAGTCGCAAGGAGGTCTGCTTCATCTCCTTCCCGCATTGCCATCTGCGTGGCCCACCGGCTCGGTGCGGGGTTTGCGCGCTCGCGGTTGCATTACTGTCTCGATCTTCTGGCGAGGTGGCCGCTTATCGTCCGCGATTGTCAAGGCGGACCACGAAACAGATGTGACAGTCCGATATCGATCCCGGACCGCGAAGGTACACCTGCGCGGGGGAACGGAACAGTCCATATCCATTGCGATGTTTCGAGAGCCGGAAGCTGGGTGATCACTCAAGCCAATCCGGAAGGAAGCTGGCACCAAGGAGGTTTCATGCGATCTGAACGAATCATTGGACTTTCATTGTGTCGCCGGCTCGGCATTTCCGTGGTCATCGTCTTCTGCGTTTCTCTGAGTGGTTTCGTATCTCCAGCGATAGGCCAATCCACGGGCGCTGCGCAGGGACGGATTCTCTATAACGAAACGTCGCATACTTTTCGCATGGATGGAGGCGGTGTTTCGTACGTCTTCGGCGTGAATCAGAATGGAGAGTTGCAGAACCTCTATTGGGGACAGCGCTTGCAATCTGCCGATCCCATCCTGCCGGCCCATACCAATGGAGGAACTTCAGCATTCGATCTGCCGGTAAACGCCACTCCACAGGAGTTCACGGGATGGGGCGGAGGCCTGGTTGTGGTGCCGGATTTGAAGATTTCCTTTCCAGATGGGAATCGCGACTTGGTGCTGCATTACGTATCGCACACCATTCGAGACAACACTTTGACCGTCTCGCTGAAGGACATCAGCCGTGACGTGGCCGTTGATTTGATCTACCGGATGGATGACGAAACCGGCGTGCTTGCGCGTTCGGCTCGGATCGAGAATCGAACCAAGCTACCCTTTACGATCGAACAAGCATTTGCTGCGACTTGGAACCTGGGCGCGAGCAATGACTATCAGTTGCGCTATCTCACTGGCCGTTGGGCGGGAGAATGGAATCTGCAGCAGATGCCGCTGCATCCAGGAAAGGTAGTTCTCGAGAGCCGCCGTGGCTCTACCGGGGACGAGGTAAACCCATGGTTCGCGATCGAACGCTCCAGTCAACCTGATCAGGACGTTGGAGAAGTTTGGTTTGGCGCTCTCGGATGGAGCGGATCATGGCAGATCAATGTCGAAACTGACTGGCAAGATCGGGTGCGCGTCACGGGTGGATACACGCCATTTGATTTCGCATACGTTCTTGCGCCGGGAGAATCTCTGGAAGCACCCACATTTTACGGCGGATATTCGAATGCAGGAATCGGCGGCGCTTCGCGCCTGCTGCACCGGTTCGAACTCGATTCCATCGTGCCCCAAGCACCACATCGCCGTCTGCGACCTGTTCTCTACAACTCTTGGGAAGCAACAGGCTTTGACGTCAATGAAGCCGGGCAGGAGGCCCTGGCGGAAAAGGCTGCAAGCATCGGGGGCGAGCGTTTTGTGATGGACGATGGATGGTTCGGTCAGAGGAAGGACGACCATGCGGGGCTGGGCGACTGGTATGTGAATCCAGAAAAGTTTCCGCACGGTTTGAAGCCCCTGATCGACAAAGTGCATGCGTTGGGTATGGATTTCGGGTTGTGGGTCGAGCCGGAGATGGTGAACCCAAACAGCGAGTTGTATCGGAAGCACCCGGACTGGGTTTTGAACTTCACAGGTCGTCCACGGACTGAGGGCCGCAATCAGCTCGTCCTGAACCTCGCTCGCGATGATGTTAGGGCTTACGTGTACGGGTTCCTCGATCGGCTGCTCAGCGAGAACGATATTGCGTTTTTGAAGTGGGACTACAACCGCAATTGGTCGGAGCCGGGATGGGCCGCTGCGCCGCTTGACGAGCAGAAAGAGGTCTATGTGAAATATGTGCAGAACCTCTATAGCATTCTCACCGAGCTGCGCGAAAAGCATCCGCACGTGGAAATCGAATCCTGTTCGGGGGGCGGGGCGCGTGTCGATCTCGGCATCCTGCGTTTGACCGATGAGGTTTGGCCATCCGACAACACCGATCCTTTCGACCGCCTCAGCATTCAGGATGGTTTCACCTATGCTTACGCCCCGGGCGTGATGATGGCTTGGGTGACCGACTCTCCAAACTGGATGAATGATCGGTCGACCTCTCTTGAATATCGGTTTCTTTCTTCGATGCAGGGGAGCTTAGGTATTGGCGCAAACCTGAACAAATGGAAGCCTGAAGATTTCGCGACGGCGAAAAGACTGATTGCTGAATACAAGGCGGTGCGTGCCACCGTTCAGAATGGCGAGCTTTATCGGATAATCTCACCTGCTCTAGGCAGCGAATATTCTGCGACTGAATCGGTGTCGCGTGACGCCCGTGAAGCTGCAATCTTTGCTTTTTTGCATTCCAGTCAGAAAGGGAAGCCATATCCACAGCTCTATCCGCGCGGACTTGATCCGGAGGCGGTGTACAGTCTTCATCTGCAGGAAGGCAAACTCGCTGAAGATACTGTGCCGAGAGCCAGTGGAGATTACTGGATGCACCATGGAGTCAACGTCTCTCTACGTGGCGATTTCCAAGCAGCATTTTTCACGCTGAAGCAGGATGCAGCCCAGTGAATAACGGCCCGCTTAAAAGCAAAATCGGGGTAGGTATACCGGGGCGAGCCGATGAATTGCTGATTTCCTCAAGAAATCAGCGTTTCCCACTCGGTTGTAAGGCAAGGTCATCTTCATTTTGCTCTAAATGGCAGAGTGACATCATCTCATTCGCGCACCAAAACCAACTACTCGAACCTGCACAAGCTGCACAAATAAATGCAGTTACGAGGTAGCTGAACGGGTAGGGTGTGGATTATCCGTCACCAAAGATGGCACGGTTCGAATTCCATCGCTGACACAATTGAAGCCGTCGCCAAGGCAGGCTTTTCGTGGAAAATTCGCGCTCACATTTTTGTTGGTGCCGGGAGGGGGGGTCGAACCCCCACGACCGCAAGGGTCGGCGGATTTTGAGTCCGCTGCGTCTGCCAGTTCCGCCATCCCGGCTTTAGGTGGGATCTGCGATTTTCAGTATCGCATAACCGAAGATGCCAGTCACTGTGACGCCGAATATCGACGTAATCCTTCCTCATCTCAACTTCAGCACAGTGGCCGTAGCAATCGTTGACTGCCGTCCGTCACGTTACAGCCATGCGACAATGAAATAGAGACCGCGATGACAACCGCACCTTCCTCTGGTCAATCCACCGGCGCAAATGAAGAGAATTACGTGGCTCCAACACCGGCTACGGTAACTCCTGAGCTTCTTGCGCAGCATAGTATCACTCCTGACGAATACGAACGCATCCTGACCGCACTGGGACGCGTTCCTTCGCTCACCGAACTTGGCATCTACAGTGTCATGTGGAGCGAGCATTGCTCCTACAAGTCCTCGAAAGTGCACCTGAAGCGCCTTCCTACCAAGAGTGGTCGTGTCGTTCAGGGCCCCGGGGAAAATGCTGGGATCATCGATGTTGGCGACGGCTGGGCCTGTGCGTTCAAAATCGAGAGCCACAATCATCCCAGCTATATTGAGCCTCACCAGGGCGCGGCTACCGGCGTAGGCGGTATTCTTCGTGACATTTTCACGATGGGCGCGCGGCCTTTGGCCGTGATGGATTCGCTCCGCTTCGGCCCAATTCAGCGTGGTTCCCAGGCCGACGATCTGGTCAGCAAAAACCATTCGATTGTCGAGGGAGTAGTCAGCGGAATTGCCGGTTATGGCAATTGTTTCGGTGTGCCCAATCTGGGTGGCGAAACGAAATTTGAGCCATGCTATTCAGGCAACCCACTGGTCAATGCGTTTGCACTCGGTCTGGTCAAGATTGACGAGATTTTCTATGGCAAGGCTGCTGGGGTCGGTAACCCGGTCATTTATGTCGGTGCCAAGACTGGTCGCGACGGCATTCACGGCGCGACGATGGCTTCGGAAGAGTTCAAAGAGGGCTCAGAGCAGAAGCGTCCTAACGTGCAGGTAGGCGACCCGTTCATGGAAAAGCTCCTTCTCGAAGCATGTCTTGAAGCGATGAAGACGGGCGCGATCGTCGGCATTCAAGACATGGGCGCAGCCGGGCTCACGTGCTCTACCTGCGAGATGGGAGCGCGCGGCGGCGTGGGTCTCGATGTAGAGCTTGATAACGTGCCACAACGTGAAACCGGCATGAACTCCTACGAAATCATGCTTTCGGAGAGCCAGGAGCGCATGCTCCTCGTGGCCGAAAAGGGCCGCGAGAAGGAAGTTCTCGACGTTTTCGCTAAGTGGGGACTTGACGCGGTGATCGTTGGTACGGTTAAGCCTGAATCACGTCTGCGCATCCGCCATCACGGCGTTCTCGTCGCCGATATCCCCAACGAATCCCTAACCGATGACGCACCTATCTATCACCGTCCCGTTGGTGAGTGGAGCGCTCCTGTTCTTGTCGAGCCCTCTGATGATGCCCAGGTCGCTCTGAGCGAACCTCGCAATTACACGGCTGATCTCAGAAAGCTTCTCGCCAGCGCCAACGTCAGCTCCAAGCGATGGGTTCATGAACAGTACGACACCATGGTGCAGACCAACACGGTGCAAGGACCCGGCGGAGAAGGCGGCGTAATGCGCATCAAGGGGACTGGCATGCCACGTCACGAGCGTGGCCTCGCCATGGCGCTCGACGGCAATAGCCTCTGGTGCTATTTAGATCCCAAACTCGGCGCGATGCACGCGGTTGCGGAAGCGGCCCGCAAGGTCGCATTGACCGGTGCCACACCTGTCGCTGCAACCAATTGTCTCAACTTCGGCAATCCAGAAAAACCGGAGATTATGGCTCAGCTTTCTGCGGCCATTGACGGAATCGCGGAGGCTTGTACGGCTCTTAAAACCCCTATCACCGGCGGCAATGTTTCGCTGTATAACGAGACACGTGGCGAAGGCATCTATCCCACACCAGTTCTTGGAGTCGTGGGCATTCTTGACGACGTAACTAAGGCCGTGCCAGCCGATTTCCAGCGCTCCGGAGAAGCCATTCTGCTGCTGTGGCCCATCCCTCGCGCTGAAGAGCCGAATCCCGACTTGAAAGTGCCGTTCGAACCGCTTCCGATCAGCCAATACCCGCTTCCTGCTCTCGAAGTGAAGCCACGCGATGAAGCAGAGCCGGAAGGCACAGAAGCTGAAACCAGCGCGGATCTTATTGCATTCGGCTCCTCGGAGTTTGCAAAAGTTGTGCTTGGCAGCATCTGGGGTCGCCCGCCAGCGCTAGATCTGGCAGCTGAAGCTGAGCTACATAATCTGCTAGGCATTCTTGCTCATAAAAAACTCATCTCCTCCGCCCGTGACCTGTCGGATGGTGGAATCGCCGTGGCGCTCGCTGAGTCGGCTTTTAGTCACGGTATCGGCGCAACGGTTGAGCAGGAACCTGCGTTGATGGCAAACCCACTCTTCGGCGTCTTTGCTGAACCTGCGTCCACAGTGATCGTTTCAGCGAAACAGGCTAATATCTCAGAGATTCAAAAGCTCGCCTCTGAAAGCAATTACTTTTCGGCTCGTATCGGCGCAACCGGTGGGGACAGACTGGAACTTTCCATATACGGTGATCCGGTTATCTCCGCATCTGTAGCCGAACTAAAGGAAGTCTGGGCCTCTGCGCTCGAATCTGCTCTGCATGATGAGGTGACGGCATGAACCAATTCATGTACCAGGACGTGCCTGGTGTTCCTGACACAGTTCTGCCCCCGGAAGGATCTCCGATCCCTCGACCCTGCGCATTTAATTCTGGCGGTGACGAACTGCATGAAGAGTGCGGAGTCATGGCCGTCCATGGCCACCCCGATGCGGCGCGCCAGGTCTATCTGGGTCTTTACGCTCTTCAGCATCGCGGACAGGAGTCCGCAGGCATCGCCACAGCCAACGGCCAGAATCTCTCCAACATCAAAGGCATGGGCCTTGTCTCGGAGATCTTCACCGAAGACGTTCTGCGCAAGTTGCCCGGTGATATGGCCATCGGCCACACGCGCTATTCCACAACGGGCGACTCAGCGTTGCTCAATGCGCAGCCTATCCGTGTCGAGTCCACCAAAGGCCTTATCGCTATCGCGCACAACGGCAACTTGATCAATCTCGGCAACATTCGCCTTAGACTCGAGCGCGCTGGAGCATACTTCCAGACCACGTCAGATTCAGAAATTATCGTCCAGCTCATTGCCCACTCGAAGGCTGGATCACTGGTCGATGCCATCGCAGATTCGCTCTCGCAGGTCGAAGGCGCCTTCTCGATCGTGATGATGACCCGCGACCGCATCTTCGCCGCGCGCGATCCGCGCGGCTTCCGGCCGCTCTCCATGGGACGCATCCGCAATGCCGATGGCCCAGATACGGTTGTCTTTGCCTCGGAAACTTGTGCCTTTGATCTTCTCCGAGCCGAATACGAGCGCGATGTTATGCCGGGCGAGCTCGTCATGGTTACCCAGGATGGCGTCACCAGCCGCCAGTACGCCACCGGTGTCCCACAATCAAGCTGCATCTTCGAGCAGGTTTACTTCGCTCGTCCGGATAGCCGCATCTATGGCCGTTGGGTGCAGGAGAGTCGCGAAGAAATGGGCCGTCAGCTTGCTCGCGAGTCCGGCGTTCTTGCCGATCTGGTTTGCCCTGTGCCCGACTCCGGAGTTACCGCAGCCCTTGGCTATGCAGCCGAATCCGGCCTGCCTTTCCGCTTCGGACTGATCCGCAATCACTACGTAGGCCGCACATTCATCGAGCCCGAGCAGCGTGTACGCGATTTCGGCGTTAAGTTGAAGCTCAACCCCGTTCGCAATCTGCTTCAGGGCAAGCGCGTTATCCTGATCGACGACTCCATCATCCGCGGCACCACCAGCCGTAAAATCGTCCGTATGGTGCGTGGCGCGGGAGCGAAAGAAGTCCATCTCCGCATCAGTTGTCCTCCAACAGTCTCTCCTTGCTTCTACGGTGTCGATACACCATCCAAACGTGACCTGATCGCAGCAAATAAATCCATCGAAGAGATTCGCCAGTTTATCGAAGCAGATTCGCTTGCCTATCTATCGCTCGACGGCATGCTCCATGCCTGTGGCGCTCCGCTTGCACCTGGAGAGAACGGTGGATTCTGCGTCGCCTGCTACACCGGCAAATATCCAACACAATGGATCGATGTGGATGAAATTCTGCCAGCCCGCGAACTCCGTCCTGACCAGATGCAGCTAAGCCTGGCTGAAACTCAATAGGTTAGGCTAAAAGCAAGCCGGGCAGCGATTTCCGCCCTTCCGGTTTGACCCTGTTGGCCCTCCCCTATATACTCAGAAATGTTGCAAGCGGGAGTAGCTCAGTGGTAGAGCATCGCCTTGCCAAGGCGAGGGTCGCGAGTTCAAATCTCGTCTCCCGCTCCAATCCGCCCTCCGGCGCCTGCCGGGCTGGCTACGGCAGATTGGTTTACAATCCCTCACGAACACAGAGACGGCCCTGCCAAGGCGCGGTACCCAAGCGGTAAGGGAGAGGTCTGCAAAACCTTTATGCGTCGGTTCGATCCCGACCCGCGCCTCCAATTCTTTCAAAGTCTCGCGACATTTCTTTCTCGACCATGAATTGCGGATGTCGCAAATACTCGGTCGTGAGCATTGCTAATCTTCAGAACCGGCCGATTTTCGAAGAACTCTAGAAAACACTCGCTTGTTACATGCCACATCGGGTCGTCTATTCCGATTCGCACGTAGATCGCCTGTTGCCCGCTTCAAACTTGCCTCAGCAGCCTTACGCTCATCGACGACTTACGCTGACGGAGGCGGTTGCGGGAACAACAACGATTGTCCAACTGATTGGCTTGCCTCCCGGTAGCGTTTCATGCTCGGCGCGTACTGGTTTGCCTTCGACAATCAGCCGTTGCTCCGTGCCCGGAAACTCAGCTCTCCAGCGAACCGCCGGCCCCTTTTGATTGGTGAGCCGCTGCACTGTATCACCGTGTTGTGCAAGAGAAAGCAAGTTGTGGCGGATGCTCAAGGAGGAAACGGACAGATCATCGTCTTCCTTCATCGGCTGCGGTAGCGACTGTACGTCATACGCAACGCCTGCATCCGCAGGTTCGATGCCCATGGCCCCAGAGACTAGCCCTGCTACAACTCCATAAGATACTTCCGGATACTCACGCCTCGGCTTGGCAGGATCGGAGATATCTAGGAGCACGCGATACGCAGCGTCACTGCGCCCATAGCGGAACAGGACAACGGGAGCGTAACTCTCTTCCTCGATATTGATGTTTTTCCAGTACGCAGGATTGGCGACATAGTCCAATGCCCGACGCAGATGCTCTTCATTCTTCACTGCGCCAAAGTAAAGAAGCATCGTGTCAGCGGAGCCGTATCCCTGCAGGTCTTGCTGGATTGGCCCATGGAAATGACCCTGCTCCTGCGACCACGCGACCGTCTCCACAATGTGCTGAATCGCATCAGCCTTCTTCCGCAACTCTGACGCAAGCTTCTTGTCTTCTGTAGTTGTAGCAATCTCCTGATACGAACGCATCGCGCGGTATTCGGCAGCGAGTAGATCGGCCCCGAAGATAAAATTTCTGGTTCCTTCGCTGTAGCTTGGAATGCCACGGGCATCGACAAATTCGCCCTTCTCCAAGCGCCGGTTAGCAATGCGCGGCCGTTTCAGAATGCTATCCGGTTGCAGTTGCCATTCCGTCAGGTAATCGGTGAGTGTTTCGCGGAAGAACGTTTGCATGCGCGGATCATCGCGATAACGATCGTCACCGGTCCATCGCCACATGCGCACAATGGCATCAAGCACATCAAGGTTTGCCGGAAGATTGAACCAGAAATCGTCATCCGAACGGTAGTCGGCTGTAGATGGCTGTCCTTTGCCGTCGATCTCCCAATAGCCTGCCCAGTTTTGCGAAGCCGCAGCCGAAAAAGCAAAGCGGTCGAGCATATTGCGATTGGCGTCAAACAAGCCCAGCGCAGCTGCTCCTGCAGTCTGATGCGACACGTCGCGCATGCAAAAGGCATCGCGCCCCGGCAACGCGGCCTCATACCAGGGCCCAATCGAATCCGTGCCCGGCCTCACATAAGCCAGCGCCTGCTGCTTTGCCCACGCAAAGCTCGCGTTCAGCGCCGTGTTCGACGAATGAAATTCAAGGCTGGACACAGTCCGAATGTCCTGCGCTGCCAGGAGTGTGCTGAAAACAAACGCCAGCGCACTTGCCACCCAATATCTCCGGAACAACCTGGTCATGATTGCATCTCGATGCCGCCTCTTTCGATGCTTGCGGTGTAATCTGCTCCGATAAACTTCATACTCATCTTCTACACCTCGCAATCACGACGATCGGCAAAGATAAACGGCCCGGCGTCCGATCGCGCAGTCTAACTTCGCGCAGCAGGCTTCTCTTCAAGTGTAGCGACGCGCCCTTGAATTCCGCGCATGCCGACCTTGATCGATCCGCTGCCAGCGAGATTCTGCGCCAGCACCGTTTGCCCATAGTTGGCTTGGTGAAGGTCAACGTAAGACGCTCGAACTCGCTAACGACCCTCATCGCGTTAAGAACTGCGACGCAGCGGCATCAAGACCGCTGATACGTAGAAGTCTTAGTCCAAGCTGAAATTATGTGTTGGCCGATTGCGGAGAGGCTCTACCGAAGGGTTGAGTAAGTTATCCATCCACTGGTGCAGGACAGTGCATCGATTTAGCTAGTACTGTTCATCGTGCAGCCCTTCAAGTGATCATTTCCCCCGAGCTTGGTGGGACCCCTGCCACTGGCGTTCCTCGCCAGGATTCTCTAATTCACGGAGCCGTTGACAATGCGGTCCGTTCGCTGGCGTATGCCATGGCGATCCATGTCAATGGTATGTCCCGCAAACCACTGGCTTCACTCTGCCATCATGCAAAGTCTTTTGGGAGATTCGAAAAGAATATGAACGTCGTTCGCAATGTGCTGGCATTTGCAATACTTCCATGCCTCAGTTTGTCTGCTCAACAAATCACGGGAAACATTCGCGGAACAGTTACGGACCCGAGTGGCGCTGTCATTCAGGGCGCTGCCGTTACAGCCCAGCAGGTAGAAACTGGCCTGTCGCGCAGCACGACTACTGATCGCAGTGGCAATTACGTTCTTCTGGAACTTCCCGTCGGACACTACCGCTTGCAGATCGCAGAGACAGGTTTCGAGGAATACGTGCAGGATGGCATCACGCTCGACGTGAATGAAACGGCTTCCGTCTCTCCTCATCTCGCGGTCGGATCGGAGAAGCAGCAGGTGCAGGTGAGCGCTGATGCCGAGTTGATTGAGCCAACCGTTACCAGTCTGGGCGAGGTTGTGGAACAGCGTGAGTTGGAGGATCTACCTCTGAATGGACGCAACTTCGCGCAACTTGGTCTGTTGCAGCCCGGAGTTGTTCCCTTGACGCCTGGAATTGCTGAAGCGGGCGGATCGCTGCGCAATGGGCAAGCTTACGCGGTCAACGGACAGCGGCCTGAATCGAACAACTTTCTCATCGATGGCGCGAACAACTTCAATGGCGTCGACGGTGGGTTTGTGCTCAAGCCGCCAGTGGATGCTATCGCTGAGTTCCGCATCATCACGCACAGCGCGAACGCCGAGTTTGGAAACGCGCTCGGATCGACTACGAACATCATCACGCGGTCGGGCACGAACCAGATCCACGGCACCTTATGGGAGTTTCTGCGCAACGACGTATTCGACGCCAACAATTACTTCTATACCGAGCAGTCGAAGGAGCCGTTGAAGCAGAACCAGTTTGGCGCTACGGCTGGTGGGCCGATCAAAAAGGATAAAACCTTCGTCTTCGGCTTCTATGAAGGCTTTCGCAATCGCCAGGGTGAGACCGCGGAAACCACAGTGCCATCGGTTGCGGAGCGTGGTGGCGACTTCTCCGCACTTTGCCCGGAGGGCTTCACGGAGGGATTCTGCAACAATCCGTCGAACCAGCTTTTCAACGTTCTGGCCAATGCACCATACCCGAATAATCAGGTACCGCAGGAACAGATCAACTCAGTTTCACAAAACCTGCTGAGCTTCTTCCCGCTTCCGAATGCCGGCACGAATCTGTTCTCCACGACGCAAGTCTTGAGCAATAATAGCGATCAGTTCGGCATTAAAGTTGACCATTACCTCGACTCCCGCGACACGCTGAGCTTCCGCTACATGTTTTACCAACTCTCTCAGGTTGATCCGCTATCGCCGGGCGGCGCCAGCGTGCCAGGCTTTCCGGTAGGCGAAGACCAACGTGCGCAAAACTTCGTCGCACAAGAAACGCACACCTTCTCGCCAACACTCATCGGCGTGGCGCGATTCTCGTTTCTCCGCAATAAGTTCCTCTTCGGCGAGCATGAGAACCATGAGTCGCCCTCAAGCCTTGGATTCCAATACCAGCCGAGCCTCGATATTGCCGCTGGACCGCCATTCATCCAGGTGAATGGTTACGCTGACGTCGGCGATCCCATTACCGGCCCGCGCAACACCTACGAAAACGTCTTCGATTACTCTGGCTCGCTGAGCTGGGTGCGCGGCAAGCATGAGCTGAAATTCGGCGGCGGATACCAGCATCAGAAGATCAATGTGCTCCAAGGGATCGCGACCAACGGCTTCTTTGTATTCGAGCCATTTCCTGTAACGGACGCGTTCGCCAGCTTCCTCACCGGGCAGGCGGTCGTCTTCCTACAGGGGATCGGCGATTTCTCACGCGAGATTCCCGGCAAGAATGCGAACTTGTATGTGCAGGACACTTACAAGGTCACGTCGCGATTCACAATCAATGCCGGCCTGCGTTACGAGTTGCCCTACCCATACACCGAAATTCACAACCGTCTCTCGTTATTTGAGCCCGCGAAGAAGTCCCAAGTCATGCCAAACGCACCGACGGGGCTCCTATATCCGGGAGATCCCGGAGTACCCGCAGGCCTGATTCAGACCGATTACAAGGCGTTTGCACCGCGCCTTGGCCTTGCGTGGGACCCGGATGGTCATGGCCGTTCACTGATAACTTCCTCGTACGGTATCTTCTATGAGCCTTATTACACCGGGCAGGGAGGACCTTTGCAGGCGCCGATAAGCGCACCTCCATTCCTGGGAACGCCGCAGGTGAGTTTGCCAGACTTTGCAAATCCGTTCAACGGCAATCCTCCGGTCCCAGGAACATTCTCCCCATCACTCACGAACCTGACTCTTTCGCCGTCGCTGACGCTTCCTTATACGCAGGATTGGGATTTGAACCTGCAGCACTCGTTCGGGTCAGACTGGTTGTTCGAGGTCGGATACATCGGCACCAAGGGCACACGTCTGCCGCGCTTTATCGAAGCGAACCCCGCGGTTTTCGTTCCCGGATATGTCGACGGCCAGCCGATATCGAATTCCAGCAATGCCGATCAGCGGCGACTCTATTCCCGCTGCACGCTCGCCGATTCGCCAAGCAGTTGCGTGTTCTCATCGACTGGCGAGATCGCAGGCATTGCCAACTCGGCATACAACGCGTTGGAAGCGTCGATGCGCAAGCGTTTCAGTCACGGGCTGTCATTCCTCGCGTCATACACGTGGTCGAAGACCATCGACGATGTCTCGTCGCTCAACATAACAGGATCGGCGGCGAAGCCAGTCGCAGGCGAAAACGATCTCGCCCAGGATCCATTCAATCTCGCAGCAGAACGTGGACTCTCGCTGTTCGACGCGCGCAACCGATTCGTCGGCAGCTATGAATGGGCGCTTCCGTTCTGGAACCATCCCCAGAACTGGTACCAGTGGGCATTCGGTGGTTGGCAATTAGATGGCATTGCCACACTGATGAGTGGCACACCGTTCACCGTCTTCGACTCCAACGACGTTGCGGCGCAAGGCAGCGCACCGGAGATCACCGGATTTTCCGCGCAGCGCCCAAATCTCATCGGCAATCCCAATAACGGGCCGCGCGCGGTGAACGCGTGGATCAATACCAGCGCTTACCAACGGCTCGATCCCACCGCCAACGCGGGGCAGTTTGGTACGGAAGGCCGCAATGTGAATATTGGCCCGGCTTATAGCGACTGGGACTTCGCTGCGCACAAGAATATTAGGGTGACAGAGTCAAAGCAGCTCCAGTTCCGCGCGGAACTGTTCGATATCCTCAATCGCACGAACTTCAGACTGCCTGATTGCGACATCAGTTCGCCGACATTCAATCACATCCTTGAGGCGGAGTCTCCGCGTCAGGTGCAGTTTGCATTGAAGTTCATGTATTAGCAGATTGGAACGAGCAGAAGTAGAATGTCAGCAAAAACGGCGCCTTCATGGAACAGGTGATCCATGTTTGAGATGACATCAAGGACGCATTGAGTACGTCGTGTCAGCACAGGAGCGAACCGCGGGCATTCAGTTGTAGCACGGCGATAGTTTTTAAAGGCCGAGTGTTAGGACTGAATGTCCATGGTTGATCAGCCGCAGCGCTTCAGTAATCATTTGATGTTTTGCCGGATCGCTGTAGCTAGATCATCGGGATCGAAGCCGAAAGGTCCGGGCTTGCTCTTGTACAGCACGCGTCCGCCAGGAGCGATCAGATATAACCTATCTGGCCATCCGGTGTAGGCAGCTTCGACGCGATTGTCGAACCCATCAACGAGCGCGGGGAATTTGATTCCAAGCTTGCGTACGCAGGCGCCAGCTACAGAAAACCGCTCGCTCTCATCTTTGGGACTGGCAAAGAGCACATGGTCGCGCACATTCGACTGCATCTCCCACACATCTGTGGGATGCGCTTCAAGGATGTAGACTGCGTAGAACGCAATCTTGTCCTTGTACTGCCCAGCCAGTTTGTTCAGGGCGGGAACCTCCCGCCGAAAAGGCGGTCAGGTATAGCTCCCGAAGACGAGCACAACTGGCTTCTCTGTCCAAAGCGAGCCCAGCTGCATGGGAGTCTTGATCTCAAGGGTTTTTACAGTAAAGTCGGGAGCGGAATCGCCCGGATTTACGTGACCAAAGCGGGCCTGGGTCCACATGGTTTCAAACGGAAACAGGAAATAGGCCGGCATCGGCATATGCATCATCACATGTCCGAAGACCTCGGGCGACTGATGCATGGCCCAATCGATATATCCCACGAAGACAATCCAGAGAACAACCAGCACGCCGCATGTTCGGAGCAACCAACGGTTGCGGAACCAGCGTTTTATGGGTGTCTTCATCTGTAACTCCCTTCGGCTACTTCGTCAGGCCATTCATCTCAAGGTAGCCTTGCGGTGAAATTCCAAAGGCATCTGCGACGCGGTTGAAGAACGCAAACATCGCCGTTATGTAAACAGCCTCAGCGATTTGCGGCTCTGTCCATCCATGATCGCGCAAGTTCTGGACATCTTCTGGCGTCGTCCGATAGGCGGCTTCCGTCACCTTCGCCACGTAGTCCAGCAAAGCGCGTTCGGCACCTGTGAGATCGGCTTCGTCGAGTTTGCCCTCGACCAGCGCCAGCACCGTCTTTTCATTGGCTCCCTGAACCCGCAGGAAGTAGGCATGCGAGTCCAGTCAATATGGACAACGATTCAGATACGACACCCAACTGGCGATCGCCTCTTTTTGGCGGCGGTTCAGATGTCCTTCGGAGAAATGGACGGTGTCGCCGAACTTCATTACATCACGCAGGAAATCCGGACGATGGCCGAAACACTTCAGAATGCCTGGCATCTTTTGCCTGCCGGATTTCTGACGCCACTCATCGTAGACTGTGGCTGCTTCGCCCGCCGCGTCTGCGTCTTCAATTAACTGAATCTTGGTTGGGATATCAGCCAAGGAGATCTCTCCGATTTGAAGAGGAATATATCATGACGCCATCGTGTGAAAGAATCCATCCTTCGGTTGAAGATTTTCGCCGATTAGCTCACCCGCCTTGCAAGAGAATCACAACACAACGCGATCTTTCCCTTGCCTGCGGGTGACATGCTCCCGATCGAGATATTCCAGCAACGGAATTGCATATTTGCGAGAGACTCCCGTGATGTCTTTGAAATCCGCGATACTAAGCGATTGGCCTCTTAGCGTGCGCATCTGTTCTTTTAGCTGAGCCAGTACTTTCTGGTGCATGCAGAGCGAATCGCTCCCAAGGCGGATCAGCTTCTGTTCACGCAACAAAGTCGTGATCAACCGCCGCATTTCCATCTTTTCCACGCCAAGCTCTAAAGCCAGATCATCAGGTGCCGGCGAGGCCAACCCCGCCTTTTCGTAAGCACTGCAAATCGAGGCAATCTTTGCCTGGTTATGCTCGGTTTGATCGTGATTGATTTCACCCGGGAGCAGAAGCTCGTTCACAATCCGCAATTTTCCCGCTCTGGCAAGCCGTCTCAGGGCCCATGTGAAGACAGCGGGCTGCAGGCGCATCTGGCTGCCCACGGCCGATCTCTTGACACCCACTATTCCAGATGAATGAAAAAGTCTTTCGAGTTCCTTGCCCACGAGAGTGGTGGCGTCCAACAGAGCCTTTTGCACGATTAGCAATTCGTCATCGAGAAAATAAATATTTTCTTCCTTTATCGATTGTGCGAGATGAGCGTGAATCGCTTCAACTCTCAAACCGGCCTCGGCGGAGAGTTGTGACTCCCGAATACCTGTCATTCCTCGCCGGGCTATGCGAAACACGAGTTGCTGATCTGGAATCTCCCAACGAATTTGTTCCAGCCATGTCTGCGCTCTCGATTTGACCCATGGCTGAACCGGGTGCGCATCCAATATGCGGCCTCCCCCAATGGTCTGAATAGACGCTCCGTATCGTAGAACAAACCTGTCTCCAGGTAACAAAACAGTTGGCTTCGTCAGCCGAAGGCGCGCAAGACATTTGCCACCCGAATCAATCGAGGTATAGCCATATATCAACACCAATGCCGTGCATTCCGAGGCGAACGCGTGAAAATGAACCCGCGCGCGATGCTTCAGTACGGGTGACGTTGCGAGCAGTCTGATCTCAACATCCACCAGGTCTACTGCTGCAAGAGTTCCGGGCTCGACCAGCGTGTCTCCTCGCGACAGTTCTGATGTCTCCAGCCGGGTCAGATTGAGCGCCACGCGCGTTGCGGCCTTAACCTCGCTGGACGTTCGGCCGTGCGACTGTATCCCACGGACCTTCGCCATTCTTGCTCCGGGTTCGATAGCAATTTCTTGACCCGCAGCAACAGATCCAGAGATCAGCGTTCCGGTCACCACAGTCCCAAAGCCTTTCATTGCGAACGCCCGGTCAAGTGGCAACCTCACAAGGCGATCGCTATCCCGGCAGGAGATTCTCGTCTCCAACTTACGCAATTCATCTTTCAGCGTGTCCAGCCCGAAGCCGGTATATGCGCTCACCTCAATCAGAGGTTCGGAGGAAAGAAACGTAGTGCTCAGGAACTGCTTCACTGACGATCGGACCTCTTTCAGACGGTTCGAATCGACGGCATCTTTTTTGGTAAGCACGGTGAGTCCACACTCGATACCCAGGATGGAGCAAATCGCCAGATGTTCCTCAGTCTGAGGCTTTACGCCTTCTTCCGCTGAAATCACTAACAGGACGGCGTCAATTCCTCCGGCGCCTGCCAACATATTGCGAACAAAGCGAGCATGCCCAGGGACGTCAATGAAACTCAACTGAAGTGGCGAGCCGTCGTGAGCGCTGGTATCGAAAGAAGCAAAGCCTAAATCAATGGTGATGCCACGCCGTTTTTCATCAGGCAACCGGTCTGTGTCCACTCCCGTTAACGCTCGAATGAGAGCTGTTTTTCCATGATCAATGTGGCCAGCCGTCCCAATCACGACGGTTCTGGGCAACATATGTGCCACTGGCTGTTGGCTGTCAGGACGCGTGGATATGTCAGCCAAGCACATTCCTCCCGGCTGTTACTTGCGAGGACGATAATACGTTAATCGTCTCCGCCAAAAACTTGTCATAGGAAGGCTCGACCGTGCGAAGATCCAGAAGCACGTGATCCTCTTCGATCCGAGCGATGACCGGGGGATCAAGTCTTCGTAGTGCGCCGAGCAACTCCTGTGCTGTGAGATCTGCATGCCGAAGCGAGATAGCGACACTCTTCAGTCTCGCTTTGGGAGTTGTGCCGCCGCCCACCAGGCTTTCGACCTCTTTGATCTTCACAGAGAGCCTGGAACTGTCGAGAACATCCGCAATGGATCGGCAGCGTTTCTCGATCTCTTCTCCGTGTGTCGCGATCGTTTTGAGAATCGGTATGCCATCGAACGAGCCGTCAACGTACTGCATCAAAGTTGCTTCCAATGCGGCGTATCCAAGCTTGTCGACACGAAAAGTACGAAAGAGAGAATCACGTCTTATCTGATCGACAAGCTGCCTGTTTCCTGTAAGGATGCCGCATTGCGGCCCGCCCAGAAGCTTGTCGCCGCTTACAGCCACGAGGTCGCATCCTGCACTTAAGCTCTCGGCCCAGGTGTGTTCGCCTTGAATCCCATAAGGTTCCAATGCATGCAGCAACCCGGTTCCATGATCTTCAAAAACCGGGATATTCGCGCGCTTCCCAAGAGCGGTGAGGTCCTCAAGCGATGGCCGCTCTACAAACCCATCCATGCTGAAATTGGACTGATGCACGCGCAGGATCAAGCCCGTATTCGCTGAAAGGGCATTCTCGTAGTCGGCAACTTTAGTTCTGTTCGTTGTGCCGATTTCTCTCAGTAATGCTCCTGACTCCTTCAGAATTTCAGGAATGCGGAATCCGCCGCCAATCTCAACGAGCTCTCCGCGCGAGACAATGACTTCTTTTCCCTTGGCCAGCGCGTGCAAGGCGAGATATGTCGCAGCCGCGCAATTATTCACTATGGTGGCGCCATAGGTTTCAGCAAGAGTCTCTCTTTCCTCTCGATCGCTGAGGAGAGTAAGCAACAACGACTCAATATGCTGGTCTCTCTTTCCGCGTTCACCACGTTCGAGATCAAACTCAAGATTGGAGTAGCCACCTGCAATCTCGGCGATATGATCCAATGCTGCCCGGCTCAATGGTGAGCGGCCCAGATTCGTATGCAGGACTACTCCTGTGGCATTGACGACACGTCGCAAAGAGTATCTGGGTGCACTTAGCAATTGGGACTCAATCGTTTCAGGCAATTGGGCAATGCGACTGATTAGCGTCGACTGTGAATGTTCTATGCGGGTAATCTCGCACCGAATTTCTTCAATCGCGGCGCGGACAGCATTCACAACAGCACCGTGCGAGTACGTCTGCTTGAGCCGTTGTACCCGCGGATCAAGCAGAACGTCACTCACTGAAGGTAGCTCACGATAGAGCATCTCTTTGAAAGAGCCGGTTGAGTCTATCTCCAGCGTCATCTCGCCAGTTTCCTCTATGTTCATTCTGTTCAGGCGCTAAAACTACCGCAGAAGGATTGCGGGATCTCCCTCTTTCACTCTCCCGATGATTGCTGCGGGAATTGCAGCATGATGCATCGATCTAAGCAGAGTTTCAGATTGCTCCTCGCTTACGCTGATCAGTAAACCGCCGGATGTCTGTGGATCAAACATCAGCGTCCGAAGATCGCCCGGAACGGTGCCAGGCGAATCCTCTGTAACAATACATTCTGCGTACTCGCGATTGGCCAGCAATCCCGCAGGAACCGAACCAAGTTTGATGGCATCCAAAGCGCCCGTAAGCCGTGGCACGTTCTCTGTATCAATCTCCAACACCACTTTGCTCGCCATCGCGACCTCGCGTCCATGCCCCATGAGCCCGAAGCCTGTCACATCCGTCATCGCATGTATCCCATCATGCATCGACACGATCGCGGCCGCATGCTGATTTAGCGTGGTCATGGATTGGATCGCAGCTTCTACCCATTCATCCTTTGCCTTACCCTGTTTCAGTGCCGTTGTAATGACGCCAGTTCCAAGGGGCTTCGTAAGAATCAGCGTATCTCCAGCCCGAGCGCCGGCATTGGTGCGCACGCGTGTTGAGCTAATCATGCCAGTAACAGAATAGCCAAATTTCATCTCTGCGTCGCGAACGCTGTGACCGCCCACAACAGTGCAGATAGCTTCGGCCATCTTGCTCAGGCCACCGCGCATCATTTGGCCTAGAATCGCAAGATCCCCATCCTGGGGATAACAAACAATCGCCAGTGCCGTTACAGGTTTGCCGCCCATCGCATATACATCGCTCAATGCATTTGCCGCCGCAATCTGCCCAAAAGTAAACGGATCATCGACCATCGGCGTGAAGAAGTCGACGGTTTGAACCAAAGCCAAATCGTCGCCAATCTTGTAGATCCCGGCGTCATCCGAGTGATCAAATCCCACCAGCAGATTCGGATCGGATTGAGTGGGGAGTCCATCCAACACCGCTCTGAGCGAGCCGGGAGCGAGCTTGCTGGCGCATCCGCCGGCCTTAACTTGTTGTGTCAGTTTCATAGGAGATGAAGAAGCCGTTTCCTCTCGAATCGCCGTTCTTGCAGCGCCATCGCAAATGAGTCCGTATTATAGTTGGGAGGTTCCTTAATGCAGGAAGTGCCTGGGCTCCGGTGATCCTCCCGGTCTTCAAAACCGGCGGTCGTCCTCCACGGGCGACGGTGTGTTCGACTCACACGCACTTCCGCCATTGCTTGTGATCGCATCCGCCGCGGAGCGATCACATTGATTCAGGTACGACTCCAACAAACGATCCGGCAAAAGCTCATGGACTAATGTGCAGGATCGACTGAATTGTGAATATATCTGACCATGCGGCTTTTTCTCATCCATCTTTCGATGGAGCAGTAAAGCTGATCGAATATTCCTGGCTTCAGTGCGGCAATGAAGCGGTTCCGGATTCGTTAGAGCTATACATGCACCAAAGTAGCCACGTCATTCCTTGCTGCACGCAGACGAAATAGTTCGTCAAGCGTAGCTGCAACCTTGTCTGATTGTTCGAGCGGTATGAAGTGACCCGAATCGAACATCGCAAGCTTTGAATGTGGAATCATCTCAGACGCGCGGCGCGCGAAAGATGCCGGTAAAACATCACGAGATCCATGAATCAGGAGCGTAGGGCAAGTGAGGTTCCGCAGAATCTGCGGAAAATCTTTGAAGACCATCTCGGGCTTCCCCCAACGCACAAGCTGCATGAACTGCCATGGGGCCGACAGCCCCACGAATTCGCTCTGAAAACTCTCTCTTTGAGCTGCGGTGCACGCATTTGGCATGGCACGACGCATAATGATTTGCCAGAACAGAATGTGCACGAGCGGTGCCAGGATTTCTCCCAGGATAGGGATTCGCAGCAGACTGAGCGGAAAGGGCGGGCGCAAGTCGCTGAACACGGCTGGAGATAGTAAAGAGAGGCAGCGAACACGCTGCGGGTAATAGTGCGCGTACTGCACAGCTATGGCAGCGCCACCGTCATGCCCTACAACATGCCAGCACTCAACGCGGCTGCGAATGCGTACTTGCTCGATCTGATCAGCCACTTCCTTGAAATAGCTGGGCCCATATGGCACGAATGGCGTGCCGTGCTTTCCCGGCAAGTCCACTGCGAAACACTGGTAGGAGCGCGAAAGCAACCGGACCACATCATCCCAGAGATGACCATTTGTCGGCATCCCGTGAATCAAGAGCACCGCCTCGCCACAGCCATGGGAGCTAAAACGCATACGATTGCTCCTCTGCGGTACTCATTCTGTCAGGCGACGAATTCGGAAGCAGGCGATTCACGAGCGAGCCGCCTTGAAACGCAGTCCACACGGATAAACGAATGCTGCTCATGAGAAAGCTGATCAGCAACGTTCTAAAAACCCCGTCCGGACGCAGGCGTGTGTAAACAAGATTGAGAAGCCATGCCGGTACGGTGTAGATACGCGCAGTTGGAAAAAGACCAACGCGATCCCGGAGTGCAGGCTGATAGAACAGATTTTCGATGAGACTGTTGAAGTATCGGCCGACGGTAGAGACTCGATGATCGTAGACCGCACGGGCGAAGGGTGGAATTGTCCCCCGGTCACGATAGCGGCAGATCAGTGCCGTTGCTTCCTCGGCGTGCCGAAGTGCAGCAGTGACGCCGTTACCAGTGATGGGATCGGATTGTGAAGCGGCTTCGCCAACAATGATCCAGTTTGCTCCGCAAATCCCCCGATACGTACGGCAAGTAAAAGTCGTTGACCTCGTGTGAAACGCTCCTGTTTGCTCTACAAGGCTTTGCAGACGCGGGAAGTTTGCGCACTTGTCCGCCAGTATCCTTTGCGGTCTGAGCCCTTTTGAGCGCTGCCTTTTGATACTTGCCCCAGAAGCTATATAGCCGATGCTGCTGATACCCGGCTGGATCGGAATTTCCCAGATCCACTCCATGTATTTACCAGGCGAACTGAGCATATAAAGCGCAGTGCCGTCGGCCCAATCCTGAGTCGGCAGATGCGCCCATATCGCAACCTTGCGCGGACCGTACGTGACCGGCTTCAGACGGAAACGTCGAGCGAGTAGACTCGCATCCGATCCAGAGGCATCAATAAACCACGAGGCACGGACAAATGTGCCTTGTTGCGTTCGCAGTCCAATGACACGGCGATGGCGAGTGCTTGGTTCGTCGAGTATGCAGAAGTCAGCCACGCGCTCATGCAGAGTTGAGACGCCAATCCTCTGTGCAGTGTCGCGCAAGCATGCATCGACCCTCTCTCGATCGAGATGAAGAGTCCTGATCTCTACATTCCATGGCGACTCAGCAAGCCACGCTCCTGGCAGGTACTGATTCTCGCCGCACTCTTGGCCGATCACGGTGATGTGACGCTTCCATGTCGCCGCTCCGGCAGCGATAAGCGCTTCCATGGAGAGACCTAGCTTCGCAAACAATTCGGGTGCAGACCAGTCGAGCGATTCGCCAACACTGTTGCGAATGTCCGTCCGCTGCTCAATGCAAAGAACACGGAAGCCTTTTCGAGCCAGATGAATGGCCGCTGAGATACCGGCGAGCCCAGCTCCAAGAACCACCGCGTCAGTCTCGATAACAAGAGGATTGTTTAGTTGTGTCTCCACCATGTTAGGTCGTCAGATGGCAAAAGTCTGAAGCAGGGTAACAATTTGTACCGAGCCAATAGGCCAGGAGGAATGTACGGCAACTGTATCGAAAGAAATCCTGTCAAGCATCCATCCAACGGTGGAGAACCATTGCAAATTCCAGCTCCATCATCTGATTGAGATCACTAGGGTTCTTGCACGGTTCTGTCTGGAACTGATTGAAGAGGAGTTGCTTTATTTTGTGTATCTTGAGCTGGAAATACGGTTTTGTCGCGAATGCAAGCCAAATACTTTTCAGATGGTGAAGAGGATCGTTGTCGCTGCCAATACGCTTCGTTCAGACATCGCTTGCCAAGTGATAAAGTTGAGTTTTGCGAGGTCTATGTGACAAGTCACCACTATATCGAACGCATCGTAAATCTCATCGAGCCGTCTGTAAACGATCTCTACGGAACAACAGTTCAAGAAGCGGAACGGATGCTCTTTGAGAGCCCTGCGGGTGAAATCGCGAGGTTGGCTGGTTCATTTGCTCTGGTCGCTAATCAGGGCAAGACGGTGCGCATGGCGCGCTCGCTCGATCGTCCGATGCGTTATTTCCTCGCCAAGCAGCAGGCTGGTCCAATGCTCATCATCTCTTCCAGAATCGATACGATTCGCGAATGGCTACGCGATGAAGGCCTCGCTGCACAATTCCATCCTAGCTACACGCGCATGGTGCCGGCGCATCATGTCGTTGAGCTTCAACTCATTGGTTGCCCCGATCCTGATCCTGTTTACACGCGATTCCTCTCTCCTGAAATGGCGACTCTTCCGCCCGATCTCGATCACATCGGAACGGCCTACATCGCAGCGCTCGCCGAAGAGATCGCACAATGGCTTGATCATCTTCCATCTAGCGAGCCGATAGGTGTTTGCTTCTCAGGCGGTATCGATAGTGGCAGCGTGTTTCTCACCACACTCCACGTGATGCGAAAGCGCGGTATGCATCTGGCACGGCTCAAAGCATTCGTGCTCGATCTCGGCAACGGTCCTGATGCCGAACAGGCTCGCACCTTTCTACACTTTCTCGGTCTGGACATGTACCTCGAAACAATCGAAGCTGACCAGAGTGCACTGAACATTCAGGAGACGATTCGAATCGTCGAAGACTACAAGCCCTTGGACATCCAATCAGCAACGATGGCAGTTGCGCTTTGCCGAGGCATTCGCACTCGTTATCCGGATTGGCGGTTCTTGCTGGATGGAGATGGTGGCGACGAGAATCTCAAAGATTATCCCATAGAACAAAACCCCGAACTCACCATACGCAGCGTCATTCACAACCCGATGCTTTACCAGGAAGGCTGGGGCGTCGGTAAAATCAAGCATTCACTAACCTATAGCGGCGGACTCAGCCGGTCGTACGCACGCACCTATGCTCCGACGCATCATTTTGGGTTTCAGGGATTCAGCCCGTATACCCGGCCGAGCCTGATCTCTGTCGCAGAAGCGATCCCGTTCATCCGCCTGACCGAATACAGTAACGAGAAACTCTACGATCTCAAAGGAGAGATCGTAAGACGAGGAATTGCCGCACTCACCGGGCTCGAAATGCCCGTGTTCCCTAAGCGTCGGTTCCAGCACGGAGCGCTTGCTGAAGATGCGTTGCATCGCGCTCTGCCCTACCGCGAAGGTGATTATCGAAGCCAATTTCTCGCACTGTATCAGTGAGGCAGCAGATTGATAGCGCCCTACCCAGACAGTGCGACACAGCGAAACAGCTGGATCGTCACGCAGCGGCCAGAGCGTACCACGCTCGATCCGGATAAGCCATATCTCTACTTGGTAGAAGAAGAATGCGCTGCAAGCGGCGAAGTTGTGCCTGTTGCAACGGTGTTCCTGACTAACCGTGAGTGCCCGTGGCGCTGCCTCATGTGTGATCTCTGGAAGAACACTTTGACCGATAGCGTCGGCCCTGGAAGCATTCCGCGGCAGATCGCATATGCGCTCGATCGGCTACCTACTGCACGTCAAATCAAGCTATACAACAGCGGTAGTTTCTTCGATCAGCAGGCCATTCCGAAAGGGGATTACACGGCGATCGCACGACTGGCCGGAACTTTCGAGCGAACGATCGTTGAGTGCCATCCCGCATTGGTCTCTGAGGAGTGCGCTAACTTTCAGGATCTGCTTGGGCACCAGCTCGAGGTCGCAATGGGTCTTGAGACGGTGCAACCACAGGTACTCGATCGCTTGAACAAGCGCATGACGTTGGATCAGTTTGCAAAAGCAGCTGAACTCCTTCGTTCGCGCAAAATCGACCTCCGTGTCTTCATCCTCGTGCAACCACCATTCATGCAACCCGAGGAGTCGCTGTATTGGGCCCAGCGCTCTCTTGATTTCGCCTTCGACTGTGGAGCTACTGCCGCATCTCTGATACCGACGCGAACCGGAAACGGAGCGATGGAAGCTCTCATGGCGGCCGGAGAATTCCACCCGCCAAACCTTGAGACACTCGAAATGGCGATGCAGTATGGTCTGACCTTGCAGAGGGGCCGCGTTTTCATAGATGAATGGGACCGTGATCGCGTATATGCAAAGTGCGGAGTCTGTCACAAGGCGCGCTGGCAAAGACTTCATAGCATGAATCTATCGCAGCAAATTTCGCCTCCTGTTTCTTGTCAGGCGTGTGAGGAACTCAGTTGACTTCTCGCTACGATGTGATTGTCGTCGGCTCTGGATTTGCCGGTTCGCTGATTGCCATGATCGCAAAGCGACTTGGCTACTCAGTGCTTCTGGTTGAAAAGGGCACGCATCCACGCATCAACATCGGAGAATCGTCGACACCACTCGCGAACCTGCTTTTGGAAGAACTTTGTCGTCGCTATGATCTCGCTGCGCTCCGTCCACTATCGAAGTGGGGCAGTTGGCAGCATGCATATCCAAAGATCGCCTGCGGACTCAAGCGTGGATTCACCTTCTATCACCACGCATTGGAGAGCCCGGACAACCCGTGTCGCAATCCCGCAAACGAACTGCTGGTGGCCGCAAGCCCACACGATGAAATCGCCGACACCCACTGGTACCGTGCAGATTTCGATCACCTGCTTGTTCAACAGGCTCAACTGTTTGGCGTCGAGTACCTTGATCATGTTTCGATACAACAATTCAATGTTCAGCCCAACAGTGTCGAATTGGAGTTGCTCGCGAACAATCGGCAGTATCAATGCAGCGCACGAATATTGCTCGACGCAACCGGGCCTCGCGGATTCATCCATCAGGCATTGTCAATTCCTCAAAAAAGCTTTCATGACTATCCGCAAACTCAGGCGCTCTATAGCCACTTTACCGGCGTTACGCGACCAGAGCCCGCTCCAACTGCATTCGGCGGCACTGCGCCGCCCTACCCCGCAGAAGATGCGGCTGTGCACCATGTATTCGAAGGTGGATGGATCTGGGTACTGCGTTTCAACAATGGCGTGACGAGCGCCGGAGTTGCAGCCTCGCAGCAGTTAGCTGAGCAACTGCGACTGCAGGAAGGCGCAGTTGCATGGAGCCGGCTGATCAACTTGATTCCTGCACTCAGAGAGCAGTTCGTTCATGCAGAACCGATTCAACCCTTTCGTCATATACCGCGTCTGTCATACTTCGCAGGGCAAGTTCAGGGCGGAACCTGGGCAATGCTGCCGTCGGCTGTGGGGTTCGTCGATCCACTGCTCTCTACTGGCTTTCCATTGACACTGCTGGGAATTGCACGTCTCGCACGCATTCTGGAACGCGGTCTGGATTCAGCGTCGCTTGCAACGGATCTTCATTCCTACGGCGACATAACTGTCCGAGAGTTGCATGCCACCTCTCGATTGATTGCAGCCTTATACGCCAACATGAACCGCTTCGAGGTTTTTAAGACGATATGCCTTTTGTACTTCGCGGCCGCGTCCTATTCAGAAACAGCTCACCGTCTCGACAAATCACATCTGGCTACATCGTTCTTGCTGTGCGATCATCCGGCTTTTGGACCGGCCACCGATGCGTTATTGCGTCGTGCGATAGCGATTGCATCCGATAGCGAAGCCTCTCAGCTGATTCTCGATATTCACTGTGCGATAGAGCCATTCGATGTTGCTGGCCTAACTAGGAGCGATCGTTCGGCTTGGTATCCCGTCGATGCCGAGGATCTGCTCGAAGCCGCGGCTAAAGTTGAATCTACACCGGAAGAGATTCAAGCGCTGCTGCAGCGTTGCGGATTCTATGCGGCGCACTCATAGTGAGCAAACACTCTCATCTCTTCAATGCGTCGGGGCCGGACCCGCAAAATTGATCGCCGTGGCTGAAATAATCCCTTTGCCTTCTTGCACCGTCAGATACTGATTCGGTTTGATGTTTTTCAACGATTCCTTAAGCCCACTCGGCCACACAATTTGCGCACTAACGGTCTTGTCTCCATCTGGCTTGCCCAGTCCAAAGGTAAGTGGCAGCTCGCTCTGGGAGAGATAACTCGATCCATCCTTGACCATCTGAAGCTGATGCAATCCCGCCGCAGTCGTCAACGTAACCTTTGCGCCAATGGCGTCACGATTCGACTTGGTGCCGATCAACCGAAGGCGGATCAAGTCGTTCTGGTTTCCATTTTCGTTACGTAGCAGTTTTGCAGGACCGTTATTGATTGAGACAACGACATCGAGATCGCCGTCGTTATCGTAGTCCAGATAAGCTGCTCCTCTACCTACAACAGGCTGCTCCAACGCTTGCCCCGCTTTTGCAGACATATCCTCAAAGCGTCCGTTGCCAAGATTGCGAAAAAGAAGCATCGGCTCGGCATAGTGAATCGTCGGCTGAATCACGCTGATGTCATCGGCCACGTGCCCGTTCGCAGCAAAGATGTCTGGCCGGCCATCTAAGTCATAGTCAAAGAAGAATGTACCAAACGTCAGTGAACGCGCAGACGGAGACGCAATGCCCGATGGAACAGCCTCATCGGTAAACAGGCCTGATGCGTCATTGTGATAAAGAGATAGGCTCTCGTTTGCAAAATTGCCAATCAGCAAGCCTTGTCGCCCCGATGAATCGTAATCAGCCGCATCTGCGCCCATTCCAGCACGCGATTTTCCTGCGTCACTATAGGCCACACCGGCAATTACAGCGCTCTCAGTAAATGTTCCGTCGTGATTGTTGTGATAGAGCTTGTTGGGCTGCGTGTCATTGGCTACGAATAGGTCGATCCAGCCATCATTGTCATAATCGAGCAAAGCGACCCCAAGCGATTTGCTCGATGGATCGTAGAGGCCTGCCTTCTTTGTTACATCTTCGAAGGTCCCGTCGCCCTTGTTACGAAAGAGTCTCGCGCTCTGGCCTTTATAAAGCTCCGGAGTGCAATAGGATTTGTGAGTTCCATCCAGCTTGCAGGTTTGATCCGTCGCAACAGACCAGTCAATGTAGTGGGCTACGTAAAGATCCAGCTTGCCGTCGTTGTCATAGTCAAACCAGACTGCGCCGGTTGCAAAGCCGCCGTCAGCAGCACCGGCTTTTCGTGTTACATCGGCAAACTTGCCGTTTCCAATATTACGGAAGAGATGATTGCCATCTAACGCGGTAATATATATGTCTTCGCGGCCATCGTTGTCGTAGTCGCCGGCGGCACACCCCATGCCATACATTTGCACTGCCAGGCCCGCCTCTTGCGTTACATCCTTAAAGGTTCCGTCATGCTCGTTGTGGTACAACGCAGGGTAAGATTTCTTCGTCCCATGTCCCTGCCAGTCCATCGAATTGACAAAGAGAATGTCCTGCCATCCGTCATTGTCGTAGTCGAGCACGCAAACACCGCTTCCCATCGTTTCGGGCAAATATTTCTGGCCAAAAGCGCCATTATTGTGGCGAAAATGAATTCCCGCTTGAGCCGTTACATCTACAAAGTGAACGGGTCCGGATGGACGACTCTCTCTCTGCGCTGTTCCAGTCGCGGGCTGCCCCTCGGTTATTGTGGGATGAGGAGAAACTGCTTGTTGTTCCTGTTGCTGCTCCGGATTATTGGATTGATGGCATCCTGACATCCAACACGCACATGCCAATGTCGCTATGCAGCAAGAAGCCCTGAAAAAAAAGTGTTCCAACACGTATCCTTTGGTTGTTTTATCGTGATCCCGCAACAGTACTTTGCAACGTGGCACCATCGAGCATCGGAACCCGGCGGGAGTTAAGCCACATCTCAATCAGCATGGCAATGGGACCCACTATAAAAAGCGCGTAAAGCGGTGCGTAGATGCTCTGGTCAAGCCGCAGAAACATTTCAACAACAGCAACCATGAACGCGACGAAGCTCTGCCCCCACTTCGATCGCACCGTTGTCTTCGGGTCGGTGATCATGAAGAAGATAAAGAGCTGATATTCGGGTCCAGTGATCGGTGAAACTTCCGAGAGCCAGGGATCTCCGGTGATCCGTGCTCGCAGCAGAGACAGTAGAAGAAAAGAAACAACGTAGACGGCGCAAATGTGAAAACGGCGCAACCGCAAGATAATAGCGGAGCCAAGAAGCCAGATAACAACCATTGCCGCCAGATTATTGCCCCATTGAATGCTCAACGTCGCTACGGCATCTGACGCGAGAAACAACATCGCGCAGATGCCAAAATTAGATGGATTCCAGAGATGGCGGCCATTCCATCGCAGTACATATTTCGACGTAATCGCGAGAAGACTGCACACGATATACGGCCAGTAACCCGGCGCGCGCAGCAAAATACCAACGCTGATACCAGAAATGTATGCGCTTGCCAGATGGGGCCACTTATTTGTCATGAATCGCCCGAGTGCTAATTCGGCCGCAATCGCAGCCCCGATCGCAAGTAGTGTCTTCGAATAGCTCTCGAGAATTCCATAAGATAGCTGTCCAGCAAGAAGGATCAGCGTAATGAAGACCGGTGGTACGAAGCGATTGTCCAGGGTAAGCCATTGCTTGATCGAACTGGCCTTTTTCTGCTTTGACACTTCTACTAGGCTTTCCGGGCTCATTTTGGCTCCTCGATGGTATACAGCTTGTCGGGCACAAGGTTGCTGATTGTCTGCACTTTGCCTGACGGCCATCGGATTACAGCATCCTTCAGTTGTACATCTTTTCCCAGTCCAAAGTGCAGTCGGCGGTCATTTTGAGCCGAAAACCCGCTACCACCTGAAACCTCCTGAATCTGCTTCTGCCCGTTCCACGAAAGCTCAACCTGAGCGCCGATTGCGCTTCGATTGCTCACCGTTCCCTGCAAAGCAAATTCGATCCAATGATTTCCCGGTGCAACCGTATTCTTGTACAAAAGCAAAGGGCCGCGCTGATTCGCAACTACCGCATCGAGAACGCCACGATTCCATAAATCCGCCAGGGCAACGGCGCGCCCGTCGTATGTGTCCGTGACTCCGACTGCCTGCGCAACATCCTCGAACTTGCCGGCTCCATCGTTCAGCCAGACGTGTTTCTGTTGATAGCCAGAGAGGCTGCGGCCGTCCATCGCAGGCCAGTCTTTCGCATCCCCAATGATCGCTGAATTACCGCCAGCGATTTTTGTGAAGTCATACCAGTAGCTCTTGCTTTTATCGAGCGAGACATATCCGTTGGTGAGATACAGATCCAGCGTCCCATCATTGTTCAAGTCACCGAACTGCGCGCCAAAGCTCCATCCTCCAAGTTCCACACCCATCTCACGTGCAAGGTTCTCAAAAACGAGATTGTTCCCAGCGGTTCCTTCCTTTGGCACCCACAGATTATTGCCCTGAATCAACGTTCCGTCTTCCGAGATGTTTGAGACATAGACCGAATAGCGGCCTTGATTGAATATGTCTCCGAAGGCAACGTTCATCCCGCTCTTAGGCGCAAATCCAACGCCCGTCTGTTCTCCTGCCTCATGAAATCGCTTGCCATCATTGAGATAGAGTTCTGACACGCCATAATCGTTGGCGACAAAAAGATCGGGATGCCCAGTTCCGCGCAGATCAACAGCTGAAGCCGCCAAGGCCCATCGCCGGCTGTTTATGCCAACCTTTGCGCTGACTTCTTCAAATCGTCCCCCACCCAGGTTGTGGAACAGATATTTACGTCCGCCGTTCTTTGCATATTCGAAGCTGTCGGGCATCATGCGCGTAGACTTCAGATGCCATAAGTCCACATCTTCGGGATAGTAACCACCGACGAAGAGATCAAGTAAACCATCGCCATCGTAATCAAACCAGACGGCTGTATTGGCATTGATCCATGGAGGCAATCCCGCTTGCTCCGATACGCGAGTAAAACCATGTCCATGATCATTGTGAAATAACTCTGGACGTCCCCACTTGATCAGGAACAGGTCTTCATAGCCATCGTTATCGTAGTCACCCCAGACCGCTCCCATCGAAACACCGGTCCCGGACTGATTCACATCGGCAATGCCCATCTGCTCGGCTACGTCCTGAAACGTTCCATCATGCATATTCCGATACAGATGGTTCTTACTTCCTTCAGCACTGTTAGTAACGTAGATATCAGGCCATCCATCGCGATCGAAATCGACAATGCTCACCGAAGCACCCATCGATGCCACTTCCGGCATGATGTCATTCAATTTGGGGTCGAGTGTAGGTCCTTTGTGGACGAAGTTGATGCCCGCGGCGTGCGAGACCTCTTCGAAATAGAAGCCATAACGCGACAGATCCGCCTGCTTGTCAAGACTCGGGCCAATCGCCACTCTGCGCGCCGCTGCTTTCCATCGCATGACTGCGGGTGTAGCCAGCAAGCCTGCAAAAAAGACACTGACGAGGACCCTCTTCATTGCCATTGAGTTCATTCGTTGCCTTTGCTCCTCAGCGCGTCTTCAAAGATTTCAGGCGTTACATAGCGCGTCTGATAGGTCTGCCAGTCCTGCGGATGATGACGATACACCCACTCATCTTCAAGTTTGCGCGGCGGTTGATCGTACTCCTTACGTGCGTGATAGGGGTAAGGCAGCACTGTTGAGGAGAATGTTGAATTGTAATCGCCGTCCTTGATCCAACCGTCACCTGCAATCACATAGTCGCGCACCCAACCCTCTGCCGGAGGAGCAAGTGCCGCGAACCGCAGCGACAACTCATCACCCGCGTTCATGATCACGTAGCGGTCATCGATCGAGGACAGCAATTCTCGAACATCGCCGTATCGCGTGTAGTACCCGGAAAGATCTCTCCATATCTGCGTCGTGGAAGCTAGATGTTCATAATCCGGAATCTCCGGCGATGAAGCATTGGCCTGATGAATCTCGGAATATCCACGGTAATGGAGATCGGCTCTAGTGGTCTCGAGACGTGTAACTTTCTCTGTTGTTGACGGCACACCTTTGGCCCATTCAATAGAGTCCCAATAAATCTCCAGATTGGTTCGCAATCGTAGCTTGTGAGGCGTGCCCGGGGGGAACAAACCGGTGAGATCGAATAGACATGTCTTATTACGGCCCGCTGGAAATCCGAGATTATTCTTCACGGTTTTCCAGTCGCCATTCCGATCTGGAATCTCCATGCTCAGCGGACGTGGAACTTCATGATGTCCCTGTCCCATTGCGATGTTCAGCGACGAATCAGACGGATGCAGCCATCCCTTTGCGATCAGCCACACAGGCCCACGCTCAGGAAAATCTTGGCCGAGATCAATCTCCACATAGTGATCGCGCGTCACTCCCTGATATTGCCCGCGCCCGAAATTATCGAGATATGTGCCATCCAGTTTGCTCAGAATTCCCGTGACATCCTTTCCGCTATCGTCAACGGCTTTCGCGATTGGATGAGGTTCTTCGGTTGTAGTAATAGCCAATTTTACCGCCGGAATCTGATAACGCTCGTCCGTGTAAATCTCAGTGCCTGCGGGATGGTCAACGGCCATCAGCCACAGCGAGTCGTAGTAATAGGTCTCCCATAGCTCGCCCGTAATGCGAAGATCATAATACCCATCGTGTGGAACTAACTGATCGCCGCGTATCTTGTACCACTCCTCTGTTGCTCCTACTTTCGCCGGACCGATCGCATTGATGCGCAAGCCAATCGCCGCGCCCCACGGCACAGTGTCCTTAACAAACGCCATCTCCTTGCCGTTGTACGCGAACAGGAATGGGCAGGAACCTTTCAGCCTCTGCTCCGTCAGCACCGCTTGATCAGCCTTCAGCGCAAACTCGGCACGAACGGAGCCATTGGGCCAGATGATTCTCGCTACATCCGCTCCAGTCTGCGTTCCTAATCCGAAATGCAGCTCTGGGCCCATGATGGTTTGCTTCTGCGGTAGCAGGCCAGAACGGATTTCAATTTCACCACCCACCCCGAACGAATTCACTCGTTGATCGCCCGTAGTCTGCCGCGCTCGAGGTCGAATTGTCTGCCAGTGATATCCCTTGGTTCCTTGATTGGCCCACAGTAGCGGCTCGCCATTCGTGGAAACAGTCAACAGATCCAGCCGGCCATTGCCTTCAACATCTGCGGCAGCAATCGTTGTCGAGCCATCGACTTTCGTATCGATTCTCTGAAAGTGTCCCGCTTTGCTCTGCAGCCAAAGCTGTGGCTCCTGTCGCGCAGAGGTAGAAGCGATGAGCAGGTCGATCGCACCATTATTGTCAAAGTCACCAACGCTGAGCGTCAAATCGCCTGAGAGGAAATCTGCTGGAACGGTCACATCGTTGACCTTGGCCGTTGCCCAAGCACCATTTTCCGCCGGCAGATTCATGCTTTCGAGTTGACCGTCCGATCGGACCACAGCGAGCGACATGGGACCTGCATGGTCCAGATCGGCAGCGGCGATAGCCTTCACCTGCACGACCTCCGATGGAACTGCCTCTTCACGGAAATTTCCGGATCGCTGATTCAGGAAGACATGGAGATGGCCGGCGCCATCAATCAAGGCTGCATCGGGGTTCCCGTCGCCATTCAAATCAGCCCAGACAAACTGACGAACACCTATGACATTCGCAAACGGATGCGTTACCGCAAAGGTTCCGTCCCCGTTATTCCGGAGCACAACCAGCGGGCCAACCGCGGGAGCCGCAACGATATCGAGATCACCATCTGCTTCGATATCGACCGGCCACGCGCCGTTGTAAGCAGTTCGCAGTACAGCGGGAGGAAGCTTTGTCGCGGCGGTCACATCCACAAACGCGTCAGGCTTGTCCTGCCTGTAGAAGTGTATGCCACCGGCTCCTGCGAGCACCAGGTCCGTCTTGAAGTCGTAATTGAAGTCGATAGGTACGATACCCGCTGGCAGAGGTTTAGACGAGCCCGATCCTCCCGGAAAATTAAGCTTGGCGCCCGTCGAAAGCTGAACTTGGTGTGCATCGGCAACCATCGTAACCGGTGCGCCTGTGCCATCAAGCGAAATCGCACCGATCCACTCCCAACCTCCCTTTGCGAGCCCCTTCACTGGCTGCGAAACAAAACGCATCGCAGTATCCGGCGGTGCAGGTGAAAATTTCGGATTTTCCAGTTTCACAAAATGAGTAAACGGCTGAGCTTCATCTCCAGGTTGCGGCTTAAGCTGCAAGAGATTGGCGCGAAACTCCGGTACGCGCATCAACACATTGCGGAGAAAAATCGACCGCGTCGCCGCCGGCTTCACATCGCTTCCACTCATCGAAGCCTTCAGCGCATCGAGCTGTTGTTTCACTTCCGGCGGCCATGCTCCAGATTGCTTATCAACAGCGGCAACCGCCGTGCGAAGCGTTGCGGCGTCGCCACGCTTTGCCGCCACTCGCGCCAGGTCAAGTAACGCGGCCACATTAGTTGGATCGACGGAGAGCAGTTGCTGCATCAGCCGCTCATATTGAGCATCGCTTTGGTCCCCGCCTTGGCGCTCCACTTCAGAGGCAAGCAGGTAGATTGCGCGAAGGTTCTTTGGATTGCGCTTCACCGCATCACGAAAGTCATTGATAGCCTGCGAAGAATTCCCGCGGTCGCTCTCCAGCAAGCCTTGCAGGTAATACACCCTGTCATCTGCACGGTCTAAGGATTTGGCCTTGTCGAAACGCTGTGCAGCGGCATCGAAGTTGCGCTGTCTCAAGGCAAGAATGCCCCAATTAGCCCACGCCGCGGGCTCGCCAGGAACGAGCTTTGTTGCTTGGGCAAGCGTACTCTCGGCGCGTACGTCGTCCCCAACCTGCAACGCTGCGAGCCCTACATAAAATGCCGAGACAAAATCCGTGTATTCTTTGCTCGATTCGTCAGGGAGCCGGGTATTCGAGTGGCAGCCAAGCAGAACAGAGGAAGCCAGGATGCTCGCAGAAAGCCATCTCCATGGTGCAATTGAACCAGGAGAATCACACCTGGGTTCGGATCGTTTTAAGAAAAAGTGCATTGCACTCCAATTCTGGAGGCTGGAACTGGATTCGCGCAACAAACGTCTCATTGGCCGCAAATTGAGGTTCCGAAACTCGCAAACAGTAGCCGCCAAATCTGGGGATGCAGTCGTACGCAATCCCAGGACTAGTTGCCGCAGGCTTAAGAACCTTCAGTCGCTTCAACGGGCAATACTCCCATCTTCGAAGATTACCGTTGGATTCGCTGAAAGGTCGCCCGTCATGAATCTTCTGATTCAGGCGTATTGGGTAATCATCGACGAGGCGCGATGCGACCGGCCACCATCTTTCTGTTGATATGCTTCTCCATCTTTAGACTGAGGCGAATAGTCTTACTGAATGTCTAAGATGCGAAGTTGAGCACTTCCCCATATTCTTCCCTCACGCAAAGGAGTTTCCGAGGATGCGTTTCCCTGTCTGGCTGCGTCCAGTGCTGTTCATCCTGGCTTTGCTGGCATTATGGGAGATTGCAATTGATCTGCATCCCGGTCAGTTGATGCCAGGTCCTGTTGCGGCTTTCGCGGCTATCGGGGAACTGCTTCAGCACGGGTTGCTTCTCAAACATGTCGTGGCGTCACTGTTTCGCGTGACTTGGGGCTTTCTGCTGGCATGCGTCACGGCCATCCCTCTGGGACTCGTCCTGGGGTGGTACAGGCGGGGCGAAAGAGCCTTCAATCCTCTCGTACAATTATTTCGTCCGATCTCGCCACTCGCGTGGATCCCAATTGCCATCCTCTGGTTCGGTATCGGAGACCTGTCCTCCATCTTCCTTATCTTTGTCGGGTCATTCTTCCCATTACTGGTTACAGCAATCAGCGCGGTTCACAACATACCCGAGGTCTACATTAATGCCGGTCGCAACTTCGGATTGAGCTCCGTTGACTTTTTTGTCAGGGTCATCTATCCCGCAGTTGTGCCGCAGCTTCTGGTGGGTATGCGGATCACTCTCGGCATCGCCTGGCTTGTGGTCGTTGCCGCAGAGATGATCGCCGTCAACTCCGGCCTTGGCTTTCTCATCGTCGACGCAAGAAACGCAGGAAATCGATACGACCTTGTCGTAGCCGGCATGATCGTCATTGGAGTGATCGGTCTGCTCCTTGACCTTGGCATGCGCGCGTTGGAACGCGTCAAATCTTTTCAGTGGACTAACCAGGAGAACTGATGGCTCTACCAGGCATTGCAATTCCAGATCAAGCTGCTGCACCCAAGCTACAGGTGACGAATCTGGGCGTGGTCTTTCAGGGTAATGACAAGACCATCGCAGCTCTCGACAACATCAATCTGGAAATTTCAGACGGTGAGTTCGTTTGCCTGGTTGGACCCTCCGGATGCGGCAAATCAACGCTTCTAAACGCCATGGGTGGGTTTCTATCACCCACAAGCGGTTCCGTTTCCATTGATGGAGAACTCGTTTCAGGCCCAGATAGCCGTCGCATTCTCGTCTTCCAGGAACACGGTGTCTTTCCCTGGCTCACCGTTGAAGGAAACATTGGCTTCGGATTAGCAAAACTCTCTCGCAGCGAGCGGGCACAACGAATCGCGCATTATGTTGAGCTGGTTCAACTGCAGGGCTTCGAACGTTCCTACCCATCTGATCTGTCAGGCGGCATGAAACAGCGCCTGCAGGTGGCACGCGCCCTCGCCGTTAATCCCGATGTTCTCTTTCTCGATGAGCCTTTCGGCGCGCTTGATTCCATCACCCGCGTCATGATGCGAGGCGAGTTGCTCCGCATCTGGCAGGCAGAGCGTCGCACGATTCTCTGTGTCACCCACGACATCGACGAAGCAGTGCAGCTTGCCGACAGGGTGGTCGTGCTCAGCTCACGTCCCGCGCGAATCCAGAACGTCCTGACCATCGATATTCCTCACCCTCGAAACATCAGCTCACCCCGATACCTGACATTACGCGACGAACTGCTCAAAATGATCGGATTGGCGTACGAGATATGAAAAGAAGCCGTCAGGAAAACCTCTTGGAAAAATGGCTTCTGCCTCTGGTCGCTGTCGCAGTGCTGCTTGCTGTCTGGCACTATTCCGTGCTCATGACAGGCACCAGGGTTTTTCCTTCGCCTTTAAGCGTATGGCGTGGCATTCTCGAACTCTTACACAAGCACGTTCTCTGGGCCGACATCAGCGATTCGTTGCGGCGGGTTGTAATTGGTTTCGCAGCGGCAACAGTGGTTGGCGTCCCACTCGGACTCTGCCTCGGCTGGTTCCCGTCGCTGCATCAAGTGGTGAATCCCGTGCTTGAGCTTCTTCGGCCCATCAGTCCCATCGCGTGGATTCCAGTTTCAATCATCTTTTTCGGTATTGGCGATCCTGCTGCTATTTTTCTCATCTTTTTGGGCTCGGTTTTCCCAATCGTTGTTGCCGCTGCGAGTGGCGTTTCCAGCGTTCCTCCGTTGTTCCGGCGCGCCGGACGCAACTTCGGGCTCACCAACGCGCAACTCCTCCGCAGGGTGATCTTTCCCGCGGCGCTCCCGCAAATCCTGATTGGCCTGCGCATATCTCTCGGCATTGCGTGGCTCGTCGTAGTCGCTGCCGAGATGATCGCTGTCGATTCCGGCCTTGGCTACCTCGTAATCGATTCACGCAATTCAGGTAAGCGCTACGATCTCGTCGTTGCGGCAATGCTCATCATCGGCATCATTGGACTTGTGCTCGACTCAGTGTTTCGGTTAGTAGAGCGGATTCGATCAGTCCGCTGGGGGTTCCGTCATGCAGCTTAAAACGAAAATTGTTGTCCTCATCTCCTGCTGGCTTGTACTAATTACAGGGTTGCATGCATGGCTCAACGTAGATTGGACCTCTGTTCTCAACGACTACCGTCCTGTTGCAAAACGCAAGATTATAGTTGCCTATCTTCCAGTGACCTGCCAGTTGACATGTCCTGTCACTGATTACATCTCGAAGTACTCTGAATCGGGCGAAGAGTTTCTGCCGCGCATGTTTCAAGGCTTCCCTGAGATGAAAGAAGCTCTTATCTCTAATCGCGTCCAGGCCGCATTCATCGTGGCGCCTATGGCGATCGCTCTTAAGGCACAGGGAGTTCCTATCAAGGTTGTGTATCTCGGCCATCGCTACGGCAGCGCGGTCGTTGTTCGAAAAGATGGCCCCATCAAGACCTTCGCCGATATGCGCGGCAAGACGATTGCTATTCCAAGCAGATTTTCTGATGAACGCCTGATTTTGTTCCGGGCGATGAAGGTGTGGGGCATCAAACCCGGAGAAATCAAGATGCTTGAGATGGCGCCGCCGGATGTTTCTGGCGCATTGGCAGCCAAAGCCATCGATGCGTTTGTGATGGGTGAGCCCTTTCCTTCGCAGGCTGAGATGGCGGGCTATGGAAGAGTGCTCTTTCAGGCGCGTGATTATTGGCCAGATTACATGTCCTGCATCCTTGTGGTTCGCCAGGATCTCATCGATCAGCGGCCCGATGTTGTCCAGGTGCTTGTCGATGGCATCGCTCGCTCGGGACTTTGGCTCGATAAGAGCAAGCCTCACCGGGAAGATGCAGCAGATTTTGTTGGCCGTTTCTACTACAACCAGAAGCCGGCGCTTCTGCGATGGGCATTGACCAAACCACTGGATCGAGTCACCTACAGTCCACTCGCGCCACGCAAGGCAGACTTCGATATGGTCCGCGATCTGATGATAGAAACCGGTGTTCTGAACAAGAAAATCGAGTTTAGCGATTACGTGGATACGCGCTTCTCGGATAAGGCAAGTATCGAAACTCCCTGGCGCTATGAACCGGCCTCAGGCTCGGCAAAATAACAGGCGCAAGATAACCTTGTGACTCCAAAGGAGACGCATAATGATTCGGCGAAGATTCCTTCAGCTCGTTGCTATTTCAAGCGCTGGCGCCTTGACCTCACCGGAGGCGATCAGTTCCACAGCTCGCAAAACCATCGTGCTCAAGGTCAAAGGCTTCACGTGCATCACATGCGCCACAGGCCTCGATACCTTGCTGGGTAAGGAGAAGGGCATCCTATCGAGCCACTCCACCTATCCGGCGGGTGATGTCACCGTTGAATACAACGCTGAGGCCTCTTCCGAAGAAGCTATCCGTAAGTTCATCGCGGAGCTCGGATTCACCGTAGAAAGTTCACATCAGGCATAGCAGCACAAATCTAATACTTGTACTTGGAGAAGCACAAAATCATGCGCGAATACGCCGCTCTCGCCGAAGAGCTGAACAATCTGCTGCAACTTCGCCAGCCAGCCATCGCGATTTCTTTCAGTGACAGCATTCCGGCGGGTGTCTCGATCTATACGGGAAGTGCACCGGCGGGCTGCCGTTTTTGGCAAGAGGCGGCTCAGTCTTCGTTTGCCACTTCCTCTGCCGATCATTCGCTCTGCGCTATAGGTGTTCACACGCACAATCTGGAGCCCTCCCCCGAACAGCAAACAGACCTGATGGATGCTCTCAAGGTCTTTGCTGATCTCGGCTACGTGCGTCAGGAAGATATCCCACAGATCCCAGTCCTGCAATCCCGCGCACGCCATGTTGTGTATGCGCCTCTTGCCACTCCCTCATTGCAGCCGGATGTGGTCTTGCTCTTCGTCAGCCCCAATCAAATGCTGCTTCTTTCAGAGGCCGTCCAGCAGGTCGAGGGTCATAATGCACCGGCTCTCGGCCGTCCAGCATGCGCAGTCGTTCCGCAGGTTGTAAATTCAGGCCGCGCAGCGGTCAGCATGGGATGCTGTGGCGCTCGCGCATATCTTGATAACTTCACCGACGACGTCGCTATCTTTGCTTTGCCTGGCGCAACACTGGCAGCCTACGTGGAGCGGCTGCGCATCCTTGCCTCAGCCAATACAGTGTTGAGCCGCTTTCATCAATTGCGCAGAGCAGACGTTTACGCAGGAAGCCGCCCAAGTATACAAACCTCTCTGGAACATTTCGCCGCATCTCAGCAGTAGGTGCACCTGTATAGAAGCGACTTCCGAGTTCGACGGAGTAAGCCCGCATCGCACCGCATCTTCATCTATCGAGACGATACCGGCGTGTTCCTTGCAGACAGCATTTCCATATCTGGTGTAGTTGGTGTTCGCTGTTTACTGATTACATCCAAAGATGGAGCTTCTTCTCCGACGTCAGGTGGTTCCCATCCTTCACTTCAATCTCTGAAGATTGGCCTACGGCTCGTTTCCCATCATTAGCGCAAACTCCATTGAATCTCGAGCTCTGAGGATGAACGTTTAGGGATGCAACTGCAGAGTGCTGCCTGCTCGGGATCTCGCTTGCCAGCCGAGCCCACAAAATTCATGCAGGCGCGTCAGCAGATCTCAGGTTAAGTGGAGAAAAGATGACTGAAGCCTCACCACGCGCAATGAACGAAGACTCAATCCGATACGAAGGCTGGGCCGTAACAAGCGCGGCTTCCGTAGGAGTAATGGTGAGCTTTGCTCCCATAGTTCCCTACACTTTCAGTTTGTTTCTCGACCCGTTGCATGCTGCCTTCGGCTGGAAGCGTCAAGCACTCGGTGGTGCCTTCGCACTCGCAGCGATGACGGTAGCAATGATTTCGCCGCTGATCGGCCTGTTGCTCGACCGTTTTCCGCCGCGACGCATCCTGCTTCCTTCAATCCTCATTTTTGCCGCAGCTCTGGCGTCGCTGAGCGGCCTCGGACATGGCATCATCCGTTACTATCTCACCTTTTTCGTCCTTGGCCTGGTAGCCAACGGCACCGCACAGTTTGCATATACTCGCACGGTCCTCACGTGGTTCGAGCGCCATCGCGGTTTCGCATTGGCTTTGATTCTCACCGGCAGCGGTGTAGGTTCCATCTTCATTCCACCGCTTACGGAATGGATGATTGAGAGCCACGGCTGGCGCAGCGCTTACCTGATGCTTGGCGCGATCGCTCTGCTTGGCATACCGCTCACCGCTCTTATCGTGCGTAATCGTCCCGACAGTGTCTCTGTTGGTCGCGATCATTCAACCATTTCAGGCGCCACCGTCGCCGAAGCGCTTCGCAGCCCGGCGTTCTGGATCCTGGCCGCGATCATTCTTCTCGGCGCCTTCAGCGAAAACGGACTTGTCACCAATCTCGCCGCAATCCTCACCGGTCACGGCATCACGCCGTACATCGCCGCACTGGCTCTTTCCGTACGTGGAGGAGCAGGAATCCTGGGTCGCCTCGGCACCGGCCTGCTAATCGACCGGTTTTCTCCACAACGCATCCAGACATTCATTCTTCTGCTATCCGCTGCCGGCATGGTGGTGCTCGCCTACGCTAATTCATCTGCAACCGCACTCATTGGTGCAGCAATGCTCGGCACCGGGCTCGGGAGCGAAGCGGACGTAGCGCCCTACTTGCTCGCGCAGTATTTCGGCCACCGTCACTTCTCAATGCTCTACGGTCTGACGTGGACCGCGTACGCCATTGGTGGCGCGACCGGCCCGCTCACGATGGGCCATCTCTATGACAGCGCGGGTTCGTACAAGCCGCAGTTCGTCGTGTACATGGCAGGCGTAGCTCTCGCAGCTACAAGCTTGAGCCTTCTATTACGCCGCAAGAAGATGCCACACTCCGCTGAATTCGACGAACTCTCCACCACCGCTTCGCCCATCGAAAGCTAATTCGGGCATTTCATCTTCGCACGAGGCAAGCGTAGCTAACTCGTTTCGCGCGCCGCACGCCGAAACAGCGTCACATTGCGCATGGCAATTACGAAATACAGCGCAATTGCAATGAGTAGAACCCCTGTACCCATCAGAGCAGGAGAAATCCCTGTAATCGGGATGATTTTCCCAAGTGCCAGACTGCCAACCGGAATACCAAGCCGAAAGGCGAGATTGTAGACGCTCATAACCCTTCCGCGCATGTGGTCGGCCACAATCAACTGGACAAGTGAAAGCATCAGCGAAGCCGATGCCATTACCGCTACACCGCAGAGGAAAATCAGCAAACAGGACAGTAGAAGCTGTGTACTGAGGGCAAATCCGGTTATTGCGGCTCCGAGTCCAATCAATGTCAGCAGCACGATGTAACCCTGATCGGGCTTTTCGGAAGCTGCAACCAGCAGCGCGCCTACGATGGAACCGGCTCCCGAGCAGATAAGCAGCACCTGGTAAATCTGCGTCCCCCCATGAAAAACACCCTGCACAATAACCGGCAGGAATCCCGTAAGCGAGAAACCGAGAAGCGTTGTAAAGAACGCTAGAAACACCAGTGTGGAAAGCCCTTCGCGTTCACGTATGAACTGCAGCCCTTCCTTCATGCTTTTCAGGATGGACTCCCTCGATTTCTGAGGGATAAATTTTACCTGCACCATCATCAGCGATGCGATAACTGCAAGATAAGAGACGCCATTCAATGTGAAGCACCAGGTCGCTCCCACCGTGGCATACGTCAACCCACCCAGCGCAGGTCCCAGCACTCTTGCAAGATTGAACTGGATCGAGTTCATCGCAATGGCGTTCGATAAATCCTCTGGTGTTACCAGTGTCGGCAGCAGCGCCGAATACGCAGGACCACCGAAGGACTGCCCCAATCCGACGACGAATGACAACGCCAGAATTTCCCAGATCCTGACTGTATGTGTGTAGAACAGCGCCGCAAGCAAGAATGCGCAGAACATCTGTATGTATTGAGACCCCAGCAACATCTTTCTGCGATCCAGCCGATCTGCAAAGACGCCGCCGATCAGAGAGAACAAAATGATCGGTAGTTGGCCGAGGAAAAGATCAAGCCCCAGGTAGAAAGGGTCCTTGGTAAGGTCATAAACCAGCCAGCTTTGCGCAAACTGCTGGACGAAGGTCCCGATTGTAGAAGCGCATGCTCCCATCCACATGATGCGAAAGTCGCGATGACGGAAGGCTCGGAAGGTCCGGCGGAAAAACGAGGCTTCTAGCACAAAAAGAAAAGTCCTTTGGGACGAAAATCCGTATCGTTTCGCATTTAAGGTTACAGACCGCCAAGTATTTGAAGGCGAAGGGTACTCTTTACCGCAGAATAACGGCCGCAGATGTTTGGATGAAAATCGGCATTGCTCGTCGCATTTTCACAACAGGGCCAGTTTACCTGCCAGAGGGTGCCTGTAAAGCATCTGCGAGAGAGTAACTATTGCGCTGATGGCCTGGATGGCTGGCGCTTCATCTGCGCAACGTATTTCTCCCAGTCCAACTAAAATGGAAGGTTACGGCAAAGATATTTTTGTTCAGCCGTGGAAACGCGCAGTGAAAAAGATTTCAGGAGGCACAGCAATGGCTCTGTTATGTGCAACGGGTGGCGTAGATGCGGAGCTATCGGCCCCGGAACTTGAATCCCTCCTGCATCAGGCACTCGACACACTAGGCCCACGCCAACGCGTTCTCGCCGTTCCTCCTGACTTCACACGCTTCCACTCACACGCAGGCCCTCTCACCGAGTCTGCCTATCGCTACTATGGCGATCGCCTCAAAGGTGTTCTGCCCGCTCTCGGAACTCACGCTCCCATGCGTCCAGATCAGCTCTCACGCATGTTCGGCTCCGTTCCCACCGAGCGATTTCTCATCCACCGCTGGCGCACCGATATCGTCACTCTGGGCGAAGTCCCCGTAAGCTTTATTCACGAGCAATCCGAGGGCAAGCTCGATTTTCCGTGGCCAGCGCAGGTCAATACGCATATCGCCAGTGGCGGCTTCGACCTCATCCTCTCTATCGGCCAGGTTGTCCCTCACGAAGTCATCGGCATGGCCAACTACAACAAAAACATCCTTGTCGGCACAGGCGGTCGCGAAGGCATCAACCGCAGCCATTATCTAGGCGCCGTCTACGGCATGGAGCGTATCATGGGCCGCGCACAAAATCCCGTGCGTGCCGTGCTCAACTATGCCAGTGACCACTTCCTCTCCGATATTCCGATCATCTACGTCCAAACCGTAGTAGGCCGCAAACCCGACGGCTCTCTCGTCGTTCGTGGCCTTTACATCGGCGACGATGTTGAGTGCTTCCTGCGTGCCGCTGAACTAAGCGTCAAAGTCAATTTTGAGACTCTCGATCAGCCGATAAAAAAGGCGGTCGTCTATCTCGACCCGCAAGAGTTTCACTCCACCTGGCTCGGTAATAAAGCCGTCTATCGCACCCGCATGGCGCTTGCAGATGATGGCGATCTCATCATCCTCGCCCCCGGCGTGAAAGAGTTCGGCGAAGACCCGGCAATTGATGCGCTCATCCGCAAATACGGCTACCGCAGCACGCCGGAAACACTCGCAGCCGTTAAAGCAAATCCTGAGCTGGCCAACGATCTCAGCGCAGCAGCTCACTTGATTCACGGCAGCTCCGAAGGCCGCTTCCGCATCACGTATTGCCCCGGCGGTCTCACTCGCGAAGAAGTCGAGAGCGTGGGCTACAACTACGCGAGTCTCGATTCCATGCTCAACCGCTACAATCCGGCACATCTCAAAGACGGCTGGAGTACAGTCGAAGGCGAGGAGATATTCTTCATCTCCAATCCCGCCCTCGGCCTCTGGGCACATAAGTCGCGGCTTTAACCGGTGGGCAGGCAAAAGCTTTTCGTGCTCGTTTTTTGTTCAATATGCGTTGCTTCTGTGTCGGCATCTCTCGATTGACGTCAGAAGTTGCCCAAGCATTGCATCTTCAATTTCGAAGTATTGCGCCATCTTCTAAGGTTCTGTTCCGTACAGAACTCGATCGCAGGCGCGTGTTACATCTAAGGTTCGGGGATGGGACAAGCCCGGCAGATGGTTTGACAATCCAGTATTTTGAAATAGACGGTCGCCCTCTAGGTGTCCGGACCACAACAAGGAGTTGCAAAATGGCAGAGACGGTAAAGAAAGCGAAAGCCCCGGCGAAACCCAGAAAGAGTGCCGCCAAGGCAAAAACCGCCCCGATCGAGTTGCAGCCTCGCGAAGTGAGCCACGACGAGATCGCACAGCGCGCAAAGCAGATCTGGGCTGAACGCGGCTACCGCGATGGTTTTGCGGAGCAGGACTGGCTCGAAGCCGAGCAGCAGCTCAAGCTTGCCTCGTAAGCTCAACTAAAACTGAAGTTATCGCGTACCCTGTGGAAGCTGAAAATCAACCCCCGCACCTCGGTTTGTAGTGACTGTCGCGGTTAAGTCCAAATCTTTAATTGGGATCTCCTGCCGCTTCTGATCCAGAACGTACAAAGTGCTACCCGTAATCATGTAGTTGCGTATCTGTTCCGGCTGGCGGCCATCCTTAAAGATCAAAGTGACAGTCTCCTGCTGTGCAGGAGGTGCACTGGTCTGCGAAGAAACGGGTTGCGTTGGCGGATAGGCCGGCCACGGCTCAGGTTCCTCTGCGTACGGCGCTTCGTTATACGCATCTTCCTGATATGGCTGGGCTTGGTTAGTTGGATCGTCTCCGTTGTCCTCGTAATCGTATCCGTAATCATCCGGATAGCCGATGTAATAGGGGACCGTCCAGCCGGGCCAGATGTTCCACGCCGTATTTACATACGGAGAGCGGCGCGGTCCGCGGTAGGGACGCCGGTACCGGTCGGAGCGATATTGAGGCTGCCGTGCGGAAAATCCCGGACGGTACGAGGTTCTGTTGCCCCCCGGCATGCCCGTTGGCATAAACTGCCGCCGAGCGGCGAAGCTGCGTGGCGCGAATCCAGCACGAGATGGAGCGAATGATGGCCGGGAGGTCGAAGCTCGGAAGCCGCCGGAGAAATGGGATGTCACATGCGGCGAGCCGTGGGCAGCAAAGCTGGCATGTCCGCCGCCGCGCTGGGCAAATCCTGTCTGCATCAGGCAGATAAACAGCGCTGCTGCCGCTACTTTAAGAACCGTCGCTGTCGGCCTACTAGCCATAGCACAGATCTTACGCCCGTTTCGTCCTACGTACACTTAGATGCTTTGACTGGGGAGCGGTTAGCAGGGTTGGCTCATCGGGGTTGCGTGCCAGTAGCTCAGATAGGCTGCTTTGCCCTATTCTAGATATCAGGCTGGTTTGAAGCTCTGCTTTCGCCGATGAATCTAATGTTTTGAAGACGGTAGAACTCATCTCATAAAGGCCACGACGCGGAAAGACTTCGTCTGAAACCTGGAATCAGAGCAGGCTTGAGAAGTAGTTCGGAACCGCAACTGCATAGATGAGATGAGTTCCGGATAAGAGAAAGCAATCATGTCAACGACGCAAAACAAGGACTATTACGGCATTCTCGGGGTAAAAAAGACAGCGACCGCCGAAGAGATTCGGAAGGCGTTCCGCAAACTCGCGCGTAAATATCACCCCGATGTAAATCCGAACGATAAAAAAGCTGAAGAGAAGTTCAAGGAAATCTCCGAGGCCAACGATATTCTTTCCGACGAGCGGAAGCGGAAGATTTATGACCAGGTCGGTTTCTACTCCGACCAGATCGATCCGGCGGCAGCCGAGGCCTATGCGCGCCAGCAGGCAACCGGCCGTCAGGCGCCTCCGGTGGACTTCGGCGGCTTTGATTTTTCAGGCTTTAGCGGCAACCCAACCGGAGCGCAGCAAGGCGGCGGAACGGCTTCGTGGGGCAACTTCCGCGACATTTTCTCCGGCATCTTTACCGGCAATGAACAACAGCGCCGTCCGCGTGGTCCGGAGCCCGGAACCGATCTCGAATATCAGATAGCTGTCGATTTCTGGACGGCTATTCGCGGCGGCAATGCGCGGCTTGATATTCAGCGCCAGGAAGTTTGTCCCACATGCCATGGCAAAGCCTCTTCTGGTGCACCTATGCAATGCCCGGAATGCAATGGAACCGGCCAGGTAACACAGATGGGTGGCAGGATGAAATTCAATATCCAGTGCCCGCGCTGCGGTGGTTCGGGGCGCATCTCCGATGCCTGTCCTACCTGCCATGGTGATGGTCTGGTGTACCGGACCGAGTCGATCGAGTTCCGCATCAAGGCGGGAACGCGCGATGGGCAACGAATCCGGCTGCCTGGCAAGGGGAATGCCGGCATCAACGGCGGCCCGAACGGCGATCTGTATGTAATTGTAAAGACGGGAGATAACCCAGTATTTCGGCGGGTTAACGACGATATTCACTTGAATGTGCCGATTACGATTGCTGAGGCCGCTCTGGGCGCGAAGGTGGATGTGCCGACTATCGATGGCCGGGCGCAGTTGCGGATTCCGCCCGGTACGCAAGGTGGACAGAAGCTGCGCATGCGCGAGCGAGGCGTGGAGTCATCTACGTCAGGGAAGCGCGGCGACCAGATCGTTACGGTGGATGTAGTGGTGCCTCAATTGAACGATGAGCGGAGCCGCGAAATTATGCGCGAGTTCGCTAAACTGAATAACCAGGACCCGAGGGTGAAGCTGTTCGATAACATCTGATCCCGGCTAAACCATCGCGAACGCTGCGCAATCGGCGTCGTGCGATGTGCAATCGGTGTCACGCAATGCGCAATCGGCGCTCGACGTTGCGCAATCCGTGCAGGACATTGCACAATCCGCGTGGGACGATGCGCAATAAACGTCATGCAAGCCGCCATGGGTGACGGCGTGGCTAGAGTGGTGAGTTGGTTGCCCGTTTTTGCAGAATTTGATTCAGGATCGTTTCGGAGTTGGTAATCTCGGACTAACCTAAACAGCGAATCGAAGATGACCACCAAACGCAAATCGAAAGGCGCGTACATGATTTCGGCGGTCGCCGAGATGTACGAGATTCATCCGCAGACGCTCCGGCTCTATGAGCGGGAGGGGTTGCTGAAACCGTCACGGACGGACGGCAACACGCGTCTCTATACCGACGAGGATCTGGAGCGGCTGGAGTTCATTCTGAATCTGGCGCGGGATCTTGGCGTGAACATTGCAGGTATCGCCATCATTTTGCAGATGCGCGAGCGGATGGAGGAGATGAACCGGCAGATGCAGAGCTTTGTCGAGTATGTGCGCAGTGAGATGCTGTCGCATATGTCACAGGCCGCGGGGGCGTCGAAGGCGGCGATGGTGCCGCTGCGTAAGCCCATTATTGTGCCCAAGCCGCCGGCATCTGGTCGAAAATCCTGAATCTGTAATGAGCCAGGGCAGCAAGTTCATTGCCTGCCCGGTTATTCTTAGACGGCATGCTCCTCGTACTACTAGGTTTGGCCGCGTTTGGCCTGCTAACCTCCACCGTATTTGCGGGGATGGTTCTGGCGGGAATGCGCCATTATCTACGCAGTTGTCCCGGAAACGAAACAGCGGACCACTTCGCTCCCCCACTCAGCCTACTGAAGCCGCTTCATGGCGATGAGCCGGGGTTGGCGGCGCATCTCGCGACATTTTTTGAGCAGGATTATCCCGAGTACGAGATTCTTTTCTGCGCGGCTGATGCTGCCGATGCCGGGCTGGCAGTGGCGCGTGCCGTGGCTGGACGGTATCCGCAGATTCCAGTGCAATTCCTGACGACCGGAACGCCGAAGTACATCAACGCGAAGGTGCATTCACTTGAATTGATGACGGCAGCGGCGAAGTACCCGATCCTGGTGATCAGCGACTCGGATGTACGTGTGCGGCACGATTATCTTCGTGCGGTATCCGCGCCATTTGTTGATCCGAAGGTTGGCGGCATGACGTGTCTTTATCGAGGCGTGGCGGCTGAGGGTGGCCTGTGGGCGCATCTTGAGGCTGTGGGCATGTCGGTAGAGATGACGGCGGGTGTGCTGGTGGCGAACATGCTGGAAGGAACGCAGTTTGCGCTTGGGCCGACGATGGCGTTTCGCAAAGAATGCATCGACGCGATGGGCGGCATGGGTACGATCGGCGACTACTGCTCGGATGATTATCTGTTGGGAAATGAAGTGCATCGGCAGGGCAAGACAATGGTGCTGAGTCATCACATCATCGATCACATGATTATCAATTCAAGCCTGACGGATTCACTGAAGCACCAGGCGCGATGGATGAAATCGACGCGATTTTCGCGGCCCAAGGGGCATTTCGGTACGGCGCTTACATTCAGCTTGCCGTTTGGCCTGCTGGGGCTTGTTGCCGGGCTGGCGATGGGCAGGCCTTTACTCGGAGCGGCGATGCTGGCATGGAGCGTGCTGACGCGCTGGATGATTGCGTGGGCGGCTGGATACATGGTGGTGGGTGAGACGAATCCTGTGCTGCTTTACGTTCTATTTCCGATACGCGACCTGATGGGTTTTGGCTTCTGGGTCGCGAGCTATCTATCGAGTGAGATTCTCTGGCGCGGCAAGGTGTATGAGCTGTTGCCGCGCGGCAGGATGCGGCTGATTCGATAAGCACCTGGATAGGTCGATTGCCGTAGATCAGATGCGCTGTGTGGAGTTATTCGTATAACGGCACGGTATGTGGACTGGTGCGACATACTGAGTCCGGAGGCAGCAGATATTTATGAGTTCCTTGGAAGAGTTGCGTTGCAACAACACAGGGCAATTTTCTCGCAGGCATTTTCTCGCAGGAGCGGCTGCCTGCATGGTTGCCTCTTCTTCCCGCATGTTGCGCGGCATGGAAGCTACGAACGGAAAGACGTTTGCGTATGTGGGGACGTATACGAGTGCGGTGGATGGTGGGGCGAACGGCAAAGGTATCTATCTGGTGGCGATGGATCACGCGACGGGAGAGCTGACGCAGGTGAAGCTGGCCGCAGAGACGCATAATCCGTCATGGCTGGCTGTCGATCCTTCCGGCCGCTATCTTTACGCAGCAAATGAGGTCACGGATTTTCACGGCAAGAGCGGGTCTGTGAGCGCGTATCGCATTAACCGGGAGAATGGCGATCTGGAATTGTTGAATGTAGTGAGTTCGGAGGGTGCGGCTCCCGCGCATCTGAGCATGGATGCTACAGGGAAGTATGTCTTCGTTGCGGACTACGCGGGTGGCAGTATTGCCGTTCTGCCTATTCAGGGTAATGGCGGCCTGGGCACTGCTTCCGATGTGCATCACGACACCGGCTCGGTCGGACCTAAGATTGCGCAGGATGCGCCGAAAGGAAGTTTTGCGATCAGCGGCCATGATGCTCCGCACGCGCACATGATTGAGGCCGCGCCGGACAACAGGTTTGTGTTGCAGACAGATCTTGGGCAGGATCGCATCTATGTGTACCGCTTCGATGCGAGTGCGGGAAAGCTCTCGCCAGCAGAGACGCCGTTTGTTTCGGTGAATGCAGGCGATGGGCCGAGGCACTTTGCATTTCATCCCAATAAGCGGTGGATGTATCTGCTGACGGAGGAGGCTTCGAATGTGACGTTCTTCCACTTCGACGCATCAACGGGGGCGCTGCATGCGGAGCAGACATTGTCTGCTTTGCCGCCGCATTTTGCGGGGACGAGCTTTGGGTCTGAGATTCTGGTTTCACCGAATGGGAAGTTTCTATACACGGCAAATCGGCTGCACGATACGATTTCGATTTTCTCGATTGGCAGTGAAGGAAGGCTTGCATGGATCGGAGAGAGCTCAACGATGGGCGACTATCCGCGCCATATTGCTTTTGATCCGAGCGGGCGCTTTGCGTATGCCTGCAATCAGAGAAGCGATGCCATCGCAGTGTTCAAGGTGGATGCAGAGACGGGCAGGTTGAACTTCACTGGCCGGTATTTTGGAGTGGGGACTCCTTCGTGCATTGTGTTTCTGAAGTAATAGAAGTACGAGCAAGAAAAAGCAGCGCGGCCGAAATGGTCGCGCTGCCTTTATTTTGGCGACGTTTATTGGAGAGGCCGGTCGGTCCAGAGAGTCTTATCGGCGATGGTCTGGACGGGGATGAGGCGACCGCTCAGGAGTTGCTCGACCTTGGAGCGATTGGTGTCTTGTGCGAAGATCCAGTGGCGTGGACCCTGGCCCCACTCCGTTGCGAGCTGATCCTGGCTGAGGAAGATGTTGGGCGCATCGGGATAGCAGGAGCCCCAGAGGAGCGACGATCCGTTGCCGTGCTGCGAGCAGCGCTCCATGACGAGCTGCGCTGGATGGCCGAAGAAGCGGTGCGTGTAGAAGATGACGGAGGAGGCATCGGACTGATCGCCGAAGACGATGAAGTCGTCGGATGGGCTGGCCTTATGCAGCAGCGTCTCGGCGAGCTGGCGTGAGCTGAGCATGGGCGCGAAGCGCGCAAAGGCAATGTGCGCCGCAATAAGGAAGATGGCGGAGGTGAGCGCGATGCTGGTGGTTGCTGCGATGTTCTTGCGCGCCATGCGGAGAGCGAGACCGGTGACTGGACCGATGAGCAGGACGACTGCCGCGATGCCTGCCGGCAGACGAAGCGCGGCGAATGAGGGGCCGGTTAAATCAAAGAGGTGCGACATCGAGAGTTCATAGTCGCCTACGGCTCGATGTGCGAGCAGAGTGCCGATGTCGGAGACATAGGGAAGCTGGCGGGATTGCCACAATCCAATGCCGAGAAAGACGACGATAGTGAGTCCTATGATCGTGTAAACAACGTGCGCGCCGACAATCCATCTGCGTCCGAATGTTCCGCTTGCGATACCAGCTTCGCGGCGTTCTTCGCTTGTCTCCTCAATGCCAGCGAGCATGCCTGAGGTGAGCATGATGAGTGGAATCCACGCGGGCCAGGTGTAGTACTCCTGATTGGTGGAGATGGAGAAGAAGAGCAGCGTAAAGCCCGCGAAGATGCCGAGCAGCCATGCAGAGCGCGTGCGGAATTTGAGGCGGGAGACGTAAGTGGCGACGTCTTCGCGTACGGCGTGATCGAGATAAAAATCGACGGTCTGGCCAGCGTCTTTGCGGAGATGCTGCAGCCAGCTATGCCGCGTGCGCCACGCTATGACGAGCGCAGCAGGGAAGAAGAGGCTCCAGGGGAATGTCCACACGATCGGCAGCAGCCAATAGGCGGCAAACGGTAGCTTGCTGTAGTCGTGCGGATAGCGCGTGCCGAGGAAGCGGAAGACATGTTCGTTGAGGAAGTAGAAGTACCAGAAGCCGTGGACGTTGCCGAGTGTTGGATGATTGCCGATGGGATGGCCCTGGTCGGGATTCTGCAGACCGGCGAGGATGTGCCATGGCGCGGCGATGAGCAGAAACAGCAACAGGCCGGAGAAAGGCTTGAGCGTGCGCCAGCGACGCCACTGGCCGCTTAAGAGCAGCAGCGGAATGGCAGCGGCGAAGAAGAAGACCGGGGCGATGAGCCCCTTGGCGAGCATGGCAAGGGCCAGCGCTGCCCACGCGACGTAGAAGCGGACGGGACGGCCGCTTTCGAGGCCGGTAAGGAGACAAAAGAGAGCCAGCAGCAGCAGGAAACTGAGCAGAGCCTCGGGAATAAAGAAGCGTGTGTAGAGGAAAGGTCCGCAGGTGGTGAGCGTACCGAGTGCGGCATAGAGCGCGGCGCGATCTCCCCAGGCGCGGCGGCACCAGAGCCATGCGATCCAGGCGCAACCGAGGACGGCCAGGGCGTTGGGGAGCCGGGTTGCAAAGGCATTTTCGCCGATTACTTTATAGAGGCCGGCGACAATCCAGTAGGGAAGCGGCGGCTTTTCAAGATAGCGGATGCCGTCGACCTTGAGCGTGACGAGGTCGCCGGTTTCGGCCATGTGCGCGGCGGCCTGGGCGTGTGAAGCATCGGCATCGTCAAGCAATGGAGGGGTATGAAGAGCGGCTAGATAAATGACGGCAAAGATGGCGAGAAGCAAGGCCCAGACAGCCCGCACCGAGATTGTATTGACCGGGCGGGAAGCGGAAAGCGAGGAATCAGTCATAGCTCTTTCTGTAGTTAAGGATAGCAGCCGGACCGATTTTGCTTGTGTTTGCAATGCTTTCGCCGGTTGTTGAGGAGGTTCTACAACTGTTCAAAATGCGACACGGTGAGGCTCGTTTCCAAAAATAGCTTCTGCAGGCCAATCCACAGGAAGAGATGGCGCGTTCCCAAAACGGACACAAGAGGAAATGGTGTTCGAAATTGGTGGACTTCAATCTTCGTTCTGAAATGAGGTGTGCTGGTGCGCGACGTGGATGATTTTCTTGGCAAGTTGCTTACGCGCCGTAGATTTCTAGCGGGCGCTGGTACGGCAGCAGTGCTAAGTGCGATTGGATGCGGGTCTTCTTCGAAGACTACGACGACTCCACCGACGGGTGGGCAAACGCAATTGACGGATGCGGATTACCTTAACTTTGCCCTGAATCTCGAGTATCTCGAGGCTTCGTACTATCTGATTGCGGCAACGGGAAGCGGGCTCTCCGCAACGGATATGGGTTCGGGCGCTGGCACGGTGACGGGCGGATCGATGGTTCCGTTCAGCAGTCAGATACAGATGGAATATGCGAATGAGATTGCGCAGAACGAGTTGAATCATGTGCGGTTTCTGAGGCAGGCACTCGGTAGTGCGGCGGTGCCAATGCCGCCGATCGATCTGGTGAACAGCTTCAATGCCGCGGCGATGGCTGCTGGGATTGGACCGTCATTTAATCCGTTCCAGAGTTTTGAGACGTTTCTGGTAGGTGCATTTGTTTTTGAGGATGTTGGTGTCACAGCGTATTCCGGCGCTGCTCCTTTGCTGCAGAACAAGACGTATCTGGGTGCGGCCGCGGGAATTCAGGCGGTTGAGGCATACCATGCGGGCGAGGTTCGCACGCTGGTGTTGCAGGCTGGCAGCACGTACGTGGGATATGCGAACCAGATCTCGGCGTTGCGCGGACAGCTTGGTGGAGGGAATGAGACAACGCTGAGCGCGACGACCATCGTGGCGGCGAATCCCAATACTGCTATCGCTTACGCGCGCACGCCGCAGCAGGTGCTGAATATCGTGTATGCGACGTCGAGCGCGAGTGCTTCCTCGGGCGGCTTTTTCCCGAGCGGGCTGAACGGCAATATCAAGTCGACCGGCAGCATGTAGCACGTTCATACGATGTTTTCACAAGCAGATTGAGGGCGGAGAGACGATGGCAACGGCAGAGACACAGATTCTGGATGATGTGATCGCGATGAGCCGGCGAAGGATGGTGAGAGCGGGAAGCACTGCTCTCGCAGGGTTGATGTTCGGCGGCATTGCGGCGAAGGCGCAATCCACACTGACAGACGCGGACTATCTCAATTTCGCTCTGAACCTCGAATATCTTGAGGCAGAGTTCTACACACTTGCCTATGCGGGGCAAACGATAGATCAGATCGGGATTGGGATAGGCGCTGGAAGTTCGGCAACCGGCGGCGGAACGGTTACGGTGAAGCCAGCGGGCGCGGCAAGCTGCAAAGTCGCGTTTACTATTCCTGCGGTAGCGTCTTACGCGCAGGAGATTGCCGGGGAAGAGCAGAAGCATGTGCAGTTTCTGCGTTCGGCACTTGGATCGGCGGCAGTAGCGCAGCCGAATATCGATCTTTACAACAGCTTCAATGCGGCGGCTGCTGCGGCAGGCATCGGTCCGAGCTTCGATCCGTTTTCAAGTGATATAGCTTTTCTGCTCGGTGCTTACATTTTTGAAGACGTTGGCGTGACTGCATATCACGGAGCTGCTGCGTCGTTGACTTCTTCGGCCAACCTCGTGGCAGCTGTCGGTATCCATGCGGTTGAGGCGTATCACGCAGGTTTGATTCGCACGACGCTGTGGGGATTGGATCAGGCGACACCATCGGCTGGCATTGCAGCTACGGCAACGAAGATCAGCAATCTGCGTGAGACGCTCGACGGCAGCAACAATGATGATGTGGGGCTGGGCACAGTGTCAGACAGCCTGAACGGATCAAGTGCTCAGTACACCGCGTCCACGATTGTCAACGCCGATTCGAACAGCATTGGATTCAGCCGTACGGCGCAACAGGTGCTGAATATTGTTTATGCGAGTCCGAGTGGGACCAAAGGGGGATTTTATCCCAATGGCCTGAACGGAAATGTAAGTTAGCGGCATTTCATTTCCCTGGATGTGGGAACGGCGGCAGGAGCTTACTGGCGGGTAAGCACTTGCCGCCGTTCCTGTTTTTAGCGCGGCACTGCCGGGTGAGACTGGTGTTGTATTGTGGCGATAGCAGGCGAGGATTGCTATGAGCCTGCGAGAGACAGAGAATGCCAGTCACCGCTGCTACCTTTGCTGCTGTCGATATCGGTTCCAACTCCTGCCGGCTGAAGATTGCGCGGATTGTGGCGCATCGGCTGAAAGTGCTGCATGAAGATCGTGAGGTCACGCGGCTCGGAACGAGTGTCTTTGAGACAGGGTTGATCTCACCCGACGCGATGGCGATGACGCTTAAGGCGCTCAAACGCTTCCAGAAGGCGGTGCAGGAGCATGGCGTGGAGCAGATTCGCGTGGTGGCGACTGCGGCCATGCGCGATGCGCGCAACGCACAGGCTTTTCTGACGTGGGCCAAGGCAGAGACGGGCTGGACGATTGAAGTCATCTCCGGACTGGAAGAAGGACGGCTGATTCATCGCGGCATCATGACCTACGAGCTGGGCACAGCAGGCAAGGTGATCCTGGTGGATGTAGGCGGGGGTAGCTGCGAGATTACGCTCAGCGAGCAGAAACGGCTTAAGGAGACGATCAGCCTTTCTTTGGGCGCGGTGCGGCTGACACAGGAGTTCATCCCGATGGATCCTCCGTCGGAAGAGGGCCTGGCGCGCATGAAGCAGTTCATCGCGCGCGAACTGCGACGGGCGCATAAGCGCATCAATCCGGGGATCGTGCCGCTGGTGATTGCGACTTCAGGCACGGCCGCGGCGCTGGCCGAAGCGCATGCTGCCCTGGCGAAACCGGTCGCCAAGGCAGGCCGCGCGACGCGATCGGCATCCGGGGCGGCGGCCGGAGTTGCTGCTGCGTCCATTACGACGCCGAAAGAGGTGCGCCGTCTTGCCGCCAAGCTGTGCAAGATGAACAATACGGAGCGCGCCGCGGTGCCTGGCGTGGGTCCGAAGAGAGCAGAGATCATTGTCGCCGGGGCGGTTGTGTACGCGGAGCTGCTGGAAAGCTTCAATCTGCCGGGGTTCCGGTATTCCGATCTTGGGTTGCGTGACGGCATTCTGGCGCAGATGCTCGCTGAGAAAGATGACCGGGCGACAGCGCACCAGCAGTTTGAAAAAGAACGATGGGAGAGCGTGTTGACTACGGCGAAGCGGTTCGGCGTGAATCTGCGCCAGGCAGAGCCGGTGCGCAATCATACTATGCAGCTCTACAGCGATCTTTCGGCGCTGCATCAGCTTCCCGGGGAATACGAGAACTGGCTGGCCGTTGCGGCAACGCTGAGTGACACCGGGAAATTTATCAATCACCAGGGGCATCACCGGCATACGCAATATGTCATATCGAGCACCGAGATCTACGGCTATACGATGCAGCAGCGGACGATTATTTCGGCGATTGCGCGCTATCTTGGCAAGTCGCGTCCGCAGCCTGGGGACCGGGCGATGAGAAACATTCCAGCGCAAGAGCATACGAATGTGCTGAAGAGCGTCGTGCTGCTGCGGCTGGCGACGGCGCTGAATCAGGATCGTGCTTCGGATGTGCTGAAGGTCTTTGCGCGGGTTTACCCTAAGCGCGTCTTGCTGGAGCTGCAGGAAGGACGCACGGGCGCTGAACTGGAGTTGTGGTCGCTGCGCAAAGAGGCGGATTATTTCCGCGAGGTCTTTGGGCGGGAACTCTTTGTCAGGCTGGTATAAACGGTGCCCGCAAGGCGAGGATCAATAAGCCATTGCAGTTGAGCCGGGCGACGGGCCAAGTCAATTCTCGCTATAGCGCCTTTGCGCAGACGGATACAGCCGCCACCCTGCAGAGCGTGATGTCCGTTTCCGTTGCCGGAAAGCAGCCGCGCGAGGAACTGATGCAGGTTGGGGTTGTGCCCTACAACCAGAACGCCCTCCCGGTTATTGTGTTCCGACAACAACTGCTGAAAGGCCGCGTAGTCTGCATCGGCGGCAAGAGCTGGAGAGTTCAGGATTGGTGTTTCGACGCCGATTTCCGTGGCGACGAACTGAGCTGTCTGCCGGGCTCGCTTCAACGGACTCGATATCACCACATCAATCTGTGCCCTGAGCCCAACCAGGACTGCGCCCATCAGCATGCACTGCTGCTTGCCTTCTTTCACCAGGCCACGCTTTGCATCAAGCACCGGATTGTCGCGGGATACGCCAGCGTCAGCATGGCGCATGAGATAGAGATTCATAAATGGCAGAAAAATCAACGCCTGTTCAAGCGTTCTTAACGGTTATTTTAACATATCTGTAACATTATGATTCCTGGTGAATTGCGGTGAGACGGGCAGTTTTGGCGTTGACCGCGACGCACTGGGGTCATGCAAAGCCGGGATTGTGATATTCGTAAGAGGTTCTTTGGAGAGGGATTTCCGATGGCCGGAACAACCGCTATAACCCAGGATTTGAGGCTCAGTGAACTTGCGCCGCGTGCGCTGCAATCAGAGATTCGGGCCATGACGATGGAGTGCGACCGCATTGGTGGCGTGAACCTGGCGCAGGGAGTGTGCGACACCGAGGTTCCAGCTCCAGTGATGCAGGGCGCCATCGAGGCTATGCATGCCGGTCACAACATCTATACGCGGCTGGACGGTATCGCCCGTCTGCGCAAGGCGATCGCCGAGAAGGTGCGCTGGTTCAACGGCATTGAAGTGAATCCGGATACTGAGATTCTGGTGGCGAGCGGGGCGACGGGCGGTTTTCACGCGGCGGCGATGGCGCTGCTCAATCCTGGCGATGAGGTCATTCTCTTCGAGCCGTTTTACGGCTATCACGCAAGCACGCTGAAATCGATGCGCATGCAGCCGGTGCTGGTTCCATTGGCTCGTCCGGTGAATGCAAGTGCGGATTGGACGCTGGATCTTGATGCAGTGAAGGCTGCACTGACGCCGCGCACGCGCGCGCTGCTGATCAATACGCCGTCGAATCCAGCGGGAAAGATCTTTACCCGCGCGGAGATAGAAGCTCTGGCGCAGGTTGCCGAGGAACACGGTCTCTTTGTCTTCACTGATGAGATCTACGAACACTTTGTGTATGGCGATGTGGAGCATATTTCGCCCGCGACCTTGCCGGGTATGCGTGAGCGCACAGTGGTCATCTCCGGATTTTCGAAGACATTTTCTGTAACCGGATGGCGGCTGGGGACTGTTCTTGCGCACAGCAAATGGCTGCCGGCTATGAACTATTTCCACGATCTGACGTATGTCTGTGCTCCAGCGCCATTGCAACATGGGGCGGCTGCGGGGCTTGAACAGCTTGGGCCAGAGTTCTACACGCAGTTGGCGGCGGATCATGAGGGTAAGCGGGCCAAGCTAGTGAGCGCGCTGGACGATGCAGGCATGAAGCCTTTCATTCCGCGCGGCGCGTACTACATTCTTGCGGATGCGAGCGCGCTTCCGGGTGAAAACGCGGCACTGAAAGCGCGGTGGCTGCTGGCGAAGACAGGCGTGGCGTCCGTTGCGGGATCAGCTTTTTTCCGCGCCGGGCATGGCGAGGATCTGTTGCGCTTTTGCTTTGCGAAGAAGGACCGCGATCTGGACGACGCCTGCACGCGGCTGCGATCGCTCAAATCAGAATAGCCGTATTTAGGCGGATGAATTATTTCGTCTGTTGTCCGTGTTGTGCGCGGATGATGGCGTCGTGGCCGTTGGTGGGGTCTTTGTGGAAGAACTTCCGTGAGATATCCGGCCAGAACTCCTGAAGGATTGCGCCAGCTCCCCCCTCGACGGTGACCAGTGCAAAGCCTTGAAATACGTTATCAACTCCTCGATCGTCTTTGGGCACGTAGAAGTTTGAAATGGCGCCGCCGATAATGTTGCCGCCGATATTGGAGTAATTCGGCTCCCACTTGCCTGTTACGTCGTGTTTACAAACGAAGCTTGTAGCAAGTGCATAGAGGACGCGTCGCTTAGCCGATCCGTAACCACGGCGGAAAAAACGCGGGTCCTGATGCAGGAGGGCAGGCAGGAGAGCGTTACCGATCATGTTGCCGTCGAAGCTGGTCAGATAATCGGCTCCCCATCGTTTTCCGTAGCCCAGAGGACCACCGCCGTAACCGTAATCGCCGCCCTCTGCTTCGTCCAGCCCAGCGGCGAATGCGGCGATACCGAATTGCACCGGATCGGTGGTTTGTGAGAAAGCCAATCGAAATTTCTGTCCGGCTGTGAGCGAGACCGCGTTATCGAGATAGCTGGTGTTGAAGCTTGGAAGAAATCCAAAGACACGTTGTTTCTTTTGTTGCTTGAGCTGATCTTCCGCGATCTGGTGTTGCGACTCCTGTGGCTGCTGAGGAGGTGTTGCTGAACTGGGCGAACCAGACTGCCCAGCGGAACTTTGCGGCTCCGACGGCGAGGTTTGAGACGAAGAGGAAGATGCAGGTGTTGTCTGCTGAAGAACAGCAATCTGGGGCGCAGGAGCGTCTGGTAATTCCTCGAATGTCAGTGCAGGTTTACCGGACAAAGCAACTTGCTGGCCGGAAAGGATCTCCTGCGCATTCAAGCGCTTTGAAGCCAGACACAAAACCAGTGAGCTTGCCATCAGGCAAGCACACATGTGGGCGCGACGAAAAGTCATTCAGTGATCCTGCTTCGTTTCGTTTCAGTATGGTCGTCTCCACGCCCGCTGCAACAAGCACGAAGCCTCTTATAGGGTAAATGATGATTCGTTCGATGCACTTGGCCGACATGCGGACAATCTCAGGCGTTGACGAGGTTGCTGGCGCAAAGGAAGCTTGGCGTCGGGAATCCTGCCACCGAATTGAAAATCGCATGCCTATGGCTCGTCCAGGCTCAAAGTTGCGTGAATTCTCTACTTGCGGCCATTCTCCAGGGCTAGATTGTCAGGAGTTACGTCTAATTCAGAGAGAAAACGGGCGTAATCGCAGACTTTGACTGGAGAGTATGCAAGAGCTTGGCAGTAAGCCTGTCTCCAGCCGGGCCCGGTATAACTGGTCGCCTTGAAGGCGTTGGTATCTGACTTTACTGCGTGTGAAGATGTTTCGATCACGACGTGCCGAGCTGGCTGGAGATTTATATCCGAATGACTTCGCGTTTTATTCTGCTCTGTGTCTGCCTTGTGGCGGGAGCTGGATTTTTTTGTGGCAATACTTCATTAAGGGCGCAAACACTGGAGGAACATCCAACAGCTGTTCTGATCGCCAATACAGAACTTCCTGACGCGCCGCTGCCTCAGCAGACGCAAAATCCAGCGTCAACTCAACCACAATCTTCCCAGTCGCCTGCGTCGGGGCAACAACCGGCCTCGTCGTCCGGATCGTCCGCGAGTTCCGGCAGCCAGGCCACGAGCCCGGATGCAACGAAACCGTCGACAGAATCCACGACTCAGAAGTCGCAGCATGATCTGGCTCAGGAACAGCTCAAAGAGCAGGAGAAACAACGCGTTCTAGGGATCGTACCCAATTTCAATACCAGCTATGTATATGGAGCGGCATCGCTCACGTCGGCGCAGAAATTCGATCTGGCAATTAAGACGGAGATTGATCCGGTTTCTTTTGGCGTTGCTGGCTTTGTTGCGCTTCTGGGCCAGGCGGAGGGGTCCGATTACGGTTATGGCGGCGGCATTGGAGGGTATGCGAAGCGATACGGCCAAACATACGCCGATAATTTCGACGGAGAAATGTGGGGTAATTGGATACTTCCATCGCTCCTGCACCAGGATCCGCGATATTTCCGGCTGGGACGCGGGAGCATCAAGCGCCGGATTCTGTATGCGCTAGGCACTAACGTGATATGCCGCCACGACAATACAGGCAAATGGGAGCCGAACTACTCCAATGTGGGGGGAAATTTTATTTCGGGCGCTATCTCCAACCTATATCTACCTCAGGATGAGCGCGGCATCAGCAGCACCGTTACGGGAGCCTTGGTGATCACCGCCGAAGGTGGCGCAGGATCACTCTTTCAGGAGTTCTGGCCTGATATTTCGCGCCACTTCCTGCATAAAGATCCGACGCACGGGCAGGACGCGATCAACCGGTCTCAACCGGACCCGACTGGAGGCGGTAATCCATTCAGTAATCATCCGCATCCGCAGATACAACAGGCGGCGCCGGGACAGCCGAAACAAGACCAGCCCGATCAGCAATAGCACGCCGCCTGCTGCCTGCCATCCGGCAGTAGTGCTATTCCGGAGTTGAAGCCGGGAGAGCCGCACGCTCCTTGAGCTGGGTGAGCAGAAGCTCCACTTGCTCCTGTTCTTCGAGGCTTCTGAAGCGGTCTTCCAGAGTTGCGGGCAGAAGCACTTCGCCGGCTGCAAGATTCTCAGCCGATTCGCGGCGGACTTTGCTTTTCATCCTGCCAATGGCGGAGTCTTGCGTGGCCCCTACGTGCTGGTGTGCATCGGTGGCACGCTTCAGAACACGTGCCCGGCGATGCTCGGCTATCAGGATCTCGCACTGCGCTTTGGTTTCGCTCAGCTTCTGTTCGAGCTTGTGCAGGGTCTGGCGAAGGGTGTCGGCTTCGAGTTTCTGGTCTTCTGCCTGTTCGGCGAAGCCTTTGGTGAGGCGTTCGAAGCTGATGACGCGTTCCAGAGCAGCGCGCGCGAGATCGTCATGTCTCCTGGCGACGGCGAGCTCAGCCTTGCGCTTCCATTCTGCGATCTCCTGCTCATGCTCCTGACGCTTGCGCTCCAGGAGATGCTGATCGGCTATGGCGATGGCTACCTGAGTCTTGACCTGCAAGAGTTGGTTCTCCATGTCCAGAACGAGCTGCTTGAGCAGTTTTTCAGGATTTTCGGCTTTCTCGATCAGGTCGTTGATATTGGCTCTAAGAAGTGTGCTTACTCGCTCCAACAATGGCATGACATCCTCCTGCACATTTACATCAGTTCATAAAGAGACTGGCTACGATTGTTTATTCGTGTGACTTTGAGAAGACTGCTTCATCTTCTCCGCGTCACGTTTCATTTCGTCCATCAGGATTTTGGTGCGCTCCTGCACACGCGTCTGGACGATCGGCATGTACTCCTGCATGATCTCGGGCTGCACATCCAAGAGATGCTGCGCAGCCGGCGATTGATAGAACGCGGTAATGGCATCGACGTCTTCGCGGTTGATATGCCGCTTGTACAGGTTGCCCATGTCTTGAATCATCTCGGTGACAGGGTAGAGTGCCATCGCGCGATCCATGTACTTTTTGGTGAAAGCTTCAATAGCTTTCTGTTTCTCGGCGGATACGTTGCTACCCGATGCTCCGGCATCCATTTCTTTGATCTGTTGCGCCACCTGCTGCTGCATCAAGGCGCTCATGGATTTGACCATCGTGTCGAATTGCGAGCGCAATCGCATGGCGGTAAAGAGCTTGTCGAGCTGCTTGTCGGTGGGCTGATCTTCCGGGGCAATTTCGGATTTTTGCAGTTGAATGACGGTGGCATGTTCGGACGGCTCTGCGGAGCCTGTCTGCGCATAGACGGTTGAAGCAGTGATTGCTGCCAATATCATTGCTGCCAGTGTCAATTTCCTGTTCATACCGGTCTCTTTCCTCTCTGGCTCATGCTGGACTGTGCAGCCCATCTGGTGAAGTGTTGCCAGTTCACCAGACGAGCTGTGTTTCGGCTTTCAGGGTTACTGAGCCGCTTCATCCTTGCCTGAGCCGTTGATGGTCGAACCGCCATTCGGCGTGCGCATCGTTTTGATATTCGACATCAGCGTTTTCATATCCATGCCGCTCAGTGCTTCAAAGATCGCAGGTACCTGCGCAGCAATTTTTGTCATGTCGCCGGTGATCTTGTTGACTCCGGCTGATCCATCGTTGCCGGTTGAAACCACCGTGATCCGATCCACCTTCGAGAGCGGTTCGGCCATGGCGCGAACAACGTCGGCCATGTTGGTCAGCAGCTTGTCGACAACCGCGGCCTGGTTCCACTCCTGATATGCCTCGGCCTTGATGTTCATGGCTTTGGCTTCGGCTTCGCCCTTCTGGAAGATGATCGAAGCTTCCGCTTCACCTTGCGCGCGAATGGCAGCGCCACGGCCTTCGGCTTCGGTAGTCAGCCGCGCTTTTTCGGCAGCGGCGAGAGTCTCGATCCTCTGACGCTCGATCTCGGCCTGTTTCAATACAGTGGCAATCAGCTCCTTTTCGCGGCGCAGAATTTCCGCGTCCTGTACCTTGATCTGCGCTTCTTTCTCCGTCTGCTGCACCTTCACCTGCTCGGCGATAACCTGCTGCATCATGATGTTGGTCTGGATTTCATAGGCCTTGTCTGCCGAGGCCTGCTGCTTACGGCTCTGTTCGGCGTATTGCGCCTTCTTAATGTCCATATCGCGCTGCGCTTCAGCCTGGCGTGCCTGCGAGGCTGTCTCTGCGATTACTCGTTCCTGGTCTGCCTGTGCCTTGGCAACGGCGGCTTCGCGCAGAGCAATCGCGCGTTGAATAGCTGTATCGCGCTCGGCTGTTGCGGCGGCGATGTCGGCATCGCGCTTAATGCGGGCAATATCGGGCCGGCCCATGTTAGTGATGTATTCGTTCTGATCGCGTACCTCCTTGATGGTGAACGAAACCACATCCAGGCCCATCTTGCTCATGTCGCCGGCGCAGGTGTTACGCATGCGGTCGCCAACCATCTCTGGCTCTTTCACGATCTGCTCGACGGTGAGCTGACCGATGATGCCGCGCAGGTGACCTTCCATGACCAGGCGGATCAAGCCTTCGCGCTGCTGCGGAGCTTTGGAAAGAAACTGCTCGGCAGCCGTGAGGATCGAGGCCTGATCGCTGCGCACCTTAATCTGCGCTACTGCTTCCACGGATACGGCTACGCCCTGATTGGTGTAGAGGTCCTGTTGCGGAGCTACGTCGAAGCTCATCAGTTCGAGTGATATCTCCTTGCAGTTCTCAATCATCGGGAAGAGCACCGTGCCATGCCCGGTGACAACACGAGGTCCACGGAAGCCGTACACGATGAGTGCTTCATTCGGGCCGGCCTTGCGAAACATCCTGGCCAGCATGCCGAGGAAGAAAATCAGCACCAGAACACAAACGCCGACAATAAATACAATGTTGGTCATCATTTGGTTCCCGGTCCTTTCAACCGGGAGCGTCACATCTTTGGTTGTACGGCGATTCGCCCGCTCATGAACTACATGCCGTGGTGTCTCGCCGCAGTTGCGTCTTACAGCTCAACAAATCATCGATTCAATGCTTCTTGTACGAAGCCAGTTATGAAACTTTTCGCGAGTAGTGGCGGAGCGCTACTGATGCATCTCTACCAGCTCCTCCCATCGGCGCACATACGCAATGCCCTGCTCGTAGCGCACCACAAATACCTCTTCGCCCCTCTCGATCGGCTCGCCTAAATCGGCCCGCGCCGGCACAGAACGCGTTGCGCCCATCTGCTCATAGAGAACTTCGCCTGTGCCGCCCGCGCGGATCGTCGAGCTGACCTTGCCGACGACACCCATCACGGATGTGTCTTCCGCGGTCAGTTCGCGCTCGTGCGGTAACAGCACGCGGGTCAGGAACCAAAAGACCACTGCTCCACCAATAAGCCCGCACAACGCAGCGAGCACGAAGACTACGCCGGTCACGAAGGTTCCGTAGCGTGTGAGCAAATAGCCTGCCGCGCCGAACCAGCAGAGGAAGACCATGATCGAGAACGCGTTCCACCAGGGAACTGTTGCCGACGCACGCGCCGCTCCTCCAATTGCGGGCGTGTGTGCTCCCGGAGCCATGCGGCCGGCAACGGGAATATGCGTTACATGAGGCACATGCCCAACCACAGGCGCACGTGGCATGTGAAAGTGCCAGCTGATGTGTCCCATGCCGCCGATGAGCGAGATCATGCTGAGCAGCAGCCCGGCTATAAAACATGCAAAGTAAAAGCCTTCCCAGAAACCCATTCCATCCCCCACCATCGAAATTGTCGTCATCCCGAAAACCGGAAATAACGCAATCATTGCCCTACCCACCTTTCCTGCCACGCCCGCTTCCATTCGCCGGACGTTTTACTGGACTTTTGACAGGTTTCTTTCCCGCGGCTCGCGCGGACCTGCCGTTCGTCCGTTTCATCTCCATCGGCGGCTCATCTTCCGCCTCGTCACTCGCTGCGGCAGCTTCGGGCCGCAACACCTCCAGTAGCCTCGGCATCAGTCCCGGCGTGTCCAGGATCGACTCAAGCAGCAGCAGGCAATCCCGCGTCTGCTCGTGCCGGGCCAGGGTCAGCAGCGCGTGTTTCAGCGCCGCGTCCCGCCGGAACCGCTCCGCTCCGCTGACCAGCCAGAGGTCCAGTTTGGCCTCCGACTCCGCCAGGTCGCGCACATCGCTTTGCAGCTCCGGGTGGTAGCCCTCCGGGTCATCGACCAGATAGCCCGGATGCACCTTGAAGAAGCTAGCCAGGGTCTGCCGCGTGGTGTTGGTCAGGTGTGGCCTCGCCCCGCTCTCGATCTGCGAAAGGTAACTCTGGCTCAGCTTGCCGCCAGTCTCGGCTTCGATGGCTTTCACCAGCTCCTGCTGGTTCATTGCCCTGCCGATGCCGCGCAGGCTGCCCTCAACTTCTCGCAGATACCGGATTTTCTCTCCCAGCTTCACTGCTCTCATCTCCCCGGAACCGGCGCTGGATGCTTGTCCTGACGCCTTTCGAGCTTGCTCGTTTCATGATTGCAATTTGCAATATTGCAATCCGCAAATAAATTTATCGCGATTTGCGATATCGTGCAAGCGAAATCGAAAAGGATTCAGAAAATCTTCGGTAACCCGGTAGTGGGAGAAATGTGGCTAACTTGGCTAATTTACTGTATGTTGAATTTATGCGTAGCGTAAACATCGGCGAATTGAAGAACCAGCTAAGCGCTTATCTTCAGTATGTCCGTAATGGGGAAGAAGTGGTTGTTCGCGACCGCAAGAAAGCTATCGCGCGCATTCTGCCTATTGATCACGATACGATTGCCGACGACGATGCCGAACTTGTTGCCTCAGGGGCTATGACGTTGCCGCAGGAACAGATCGACTGGGATGCTTTCTTTTCCATCCCCACCGAAACGGTACCTGGCGATGCCGCCGTACAGGCACTCATTGAGGGGCGAGGTGATCGCTAGTGCAGGCCTTCTGGGATTCGAGTGCGCTAGTCCCACTTTGCATTCATCAGTCATCAAGCCCAGCAGCCAGAAAATTAGCGCAACGATATGAAATCGTCGCGTGGTGGTCGACGACCGTTGAAATACGGAGTGCAATGGAGCGCGTACTTCGCAGCGGACTACTCTCATCCGGCAACTATGCAGGAGGGCTGCAGCGGTTGACCGGTCTACGACGCGGCTGGCGACAGATTGAGCCTTCCGAGGCTTTGCGAGCAGAAGCTGAATTTTTGTTGACGCGATATTCGTTGAGGGCTGCCGACGCACTTCAGCTGGCGGCAGCGATGATCTGGTCTCGTGGTAACCCCAGAGGGAAAGCGTTTATTTGCTTCGACGCTCAGCTTCTCTTCGCCGCACAACAGCTAGGCTTCAAAACTCTATCCGTCTAGCGAGTCGGCTTGTTCCTGCCTTAAATAGCGAAATCGATGAACCCACGCTCTGGATTTGTTCCCACTAGCTTTACGGTTACTCGATCACCCACGTCGAGTCCTTTGCCCCCGTGGACTACCATTCCTTCCACATGCGGTTCGAGCGCGCGGACGAATGTTCCATGCTGATTGACGCCGGTTACGATGCCGGCGAAGCTTTGGCCGATGCGTGAGTGGAGCACAACGGCGGCGATACGCTTCTGCATCTCGCGCTCGACGTGGCGCGCGGCGTCTTCCATTTGCGTGCAGCGCGTGGCAATGGCCTGTAGATCGTCGGCTGAGTATGGTGAGTTGGCGCCAGCTTTTACGGCCTTGAGCAGCCGTTGCGTTACGACATCGGGAAAGCGGCGGTTGGGTGCTGTGGAGTGCGTATAGTCCTGCACCGCCAAGCCAAAGTGACCGGGCGATTCCTCGCCGGGTCGCACCATTACGTATTCGCCTGGCCCCAGCAGCTTGATTACAGCGAGAGAGAGGTCGGGAAAATGCGCGGGGTCTTTTGCGCGTTGCCCTAACAGAAAATCGTTGAGCGCTTTCGAGTCAGGCTCTGCCGGAAGAGATGTGCCGAGGCCTTTGGCCACATCGACAATGCGTTCCCAGCGTTTTGGTACGCGAACTATGCGGCGGATGGACGGCACCTTTACGGCGTCGAGAAAACGTGCCATCACACCGTTGGCTGCGACCATGAATTCTTCGATGAGCGAGGTGGCTCGATTCTTCGCCTGGCGAACCAGATCGACGGCTTCTTCGTGCTGCATGAGCGGACGCGTCTCGATGGTTTCGAGATCGAGCGCTCCGTGCTGGAAGCGTGCGCCGACCATGCGCTGTGCGGCTTCGTCCTGCAGACGGAGCTGATGCTCAAGCTCTTTTGATTTTGCGATTTTCTCTGGCGGTGCGCCTTTGCCTTCGAGCCACGCTCCGACGGCGTTGTAGGCGAGCTGGGCTTTGTTCTGCACCATGGCGCGATAGATCTTGCCATCGCTGACGGCGCCTTTGCTATCAACGCAAAACTCGGTGACGACGGCGGCGCGGTCCTGGTGTTCGTTCAGCGATGTGAGGTTTTCCGATAGCTCCGTGGGCAGCATGGGAAAGGTGCGGACGCCGGTGTAAACGGAGGTAGTTTCCGAGGCGGCGTGCTGATCGATTGGCGTGCTGCGATGAACAGTGCCATCGACATCGGCTACGCCAATAAGGACGCGTATTTGGCCGCCGGGCAGAGACTCTGCCCATTCGATCTGATCGAGATCCTTTGAGTCATCGTTGTCGATGGAGGACCAGAGCAGCACGCGCAGATCTTTCAGCCCGTCATGATTTTTATGATTTGCAGAGATGTCGCTCAACTGTTTTTGCACATCGTTGGAGAATTCCGGGTGAAAGCCATGCTCCTGCATGCAGCGTAATGTGGCTGCGTCTAGGTCGAAATGCGAATGCGACACGCAAGCTCCTTTTGTGGTGATACAAGCTGATGGGAACAAGTAACCGGAAAGGCTAACACGCGGCAGCGCTCTTGGGATGCGCACATGGATCAGAGTTGCACACTAAGGCATACCGGTTTCCGTCGTTTGGCTGCTGTTGAATGCAAAACAGGTGGTCACTATTTGCAGATCGGATATGCTGTCAGGCTAGGCAACGCAGGCGCCGGACATTAGATTGGTGAAAAGGGAGGCCGGATGACGGTTCAGAATAATTCGGGCGAGATACTGCGGTTGCAAGCGCTGCGAGATTTGGAAATTCTGGATACGCCGAATGAGGCTGAGTTCGATGAGCTGGTATCGCTCGCGGCGGCTATCTGCAATACACCAATCAGCACTGTAACGTTTGTCGATCGCGACCGCCAGTGGTTCAAGGCGTCGATTGGAGTGGATGGCCGCGAAACTGCTCGCGATCTTTCCTTTTGCGCGCACGCAATCCATCAAACCGGAATGTTTATTGTGGAGAACGCCCAGGCAGATGAGCGTTTTAGAGATAATCAGCTGGTAACTGGATCTCCGTATATACGCTTCTATGCGGGCGTGCCGTTGGAAACGCCTGGAGGATTTGCGGTGGGAGCGCTGTGTGTGATCGATCGCCAGCCGCGTTCTCTGACGGAAGACCAGAAAACAGCACTCGCAATTCTTGCCCGGCAGGTGAAGGCCCGCATGGAACTGCGCATGCAGCGCCGAGCTCTGGAACGCGCGCTCGAAGAGAACACGAAGCTCAATCAGGAACTTTCAGAAAGCAACGCCAGGCTTGAGATGCTCGCGACGACCGATGTGCTGACGGGAGTTGCGAACCGCAGATATTTTGAACAACGTATTGCGATTGAGTTCTCGAATGCCAGGCGTCATGGGAGAGAACTTTCCTTGATGCTGCTCGATGTGGATGACTTCAAGAAACGTAACGACACGTACGGTCATGCCGCGGGAGATGAAGTGCTGCATGGGCTTGGGCAGCTTCTGGCGGGTTCTGCGCGCAAGGCTGATCTGCCGGCGCGTATCGGTGGCGAGGAATTTGCGATTGTGCTCACAGAAACAAATCGCGAGGGAGCACAGGTTTATGCAGAGCGCATGCTGAGCTCGATTCGCAATCTGAGGTTTGAGCCGGGGGCGATCACGGTAAGTATGGGCGTTGCCACGCTATCGGAGAAAACAGCGGATTGGGAAAAGTTGGTGATGCGGGCGGATCACGCGATGTATCGCGCAAAGAGATTGGGTAAGGATCGCTTTGTTGTTGCCGATGACGAAGGCACGCAGCGGGAGCTCTAATACTGCTGATTGCGAAGATGCCTCTTCCCGATCGTTCCTTTTATTGAAGCAATCTCGGGGAAGGCACCGGCCGTGTTGGAAGAGATGGTGCCGGTGCTAGTTTCCGGGTGTTACGTCTACGGTCACATAGGTGTTCTGTGTCACGGTCACGGTGTTGACGTAAGCGGCGGCAGAGATCTTCAGTGTGTGCACGCCAAGAGATGTGCCGAGTTGCGTAGATAGCGATGAAGTGTTGTTGCAGCCGAGACCCGCTCCGCACACACCGGCGAACAGGAGCACAAGTCCGAGCAGTTTGCTGCGGCCGTTGCGGAAAAGACGCGAACGGCGACCGATAGGAGTGAAGAACAAGCCTGCAAAGGCGAGCGCTGTTCCACTGGCCCATGGCAGAAGCGGTGGAGTTGGAGAATGCGATGGACCACGTGCTCCGGGAAGGCGCGGACGCTCATTGCGGCTGGTCGTTGAGGTATCCCCGGCAGTGGTGACGATGGTCAACGTGGTTTGTCCGGTGCCTTGAATGATGGTTGGATTGAAGGAGCATGCGATCGCGCCTTGCTGAGCAGGATTCTGCTCGGCGCATGCGACCTGGATCGGTCCGGTGAGGCCGCCGAGCGAGGCGACATTGCAGGTGACGGAAGCCGTTTGTCCTTGAACGACCGTGACGTTGTTGGTTGCGCAGGACACCGTGAAGTTCTCAACCGAAAAGCCAAGAGAATTTGAGGTCGCAGGACCATAAGTCGCGTCTCCGGCGTATTGCGCGGTGACAACATAAGAACCGGCAGGAAGACTCGGCACATAGATGGTGGCTACGCTGGTGTCTGCAATCCCATTGGAAAGAGCGACTTCGCCAAGCAGCGCCGTTCCCGCGTAGAAGAGCACATTGCCGGTTGGATTTTGCTCAGCGGTACTGATGGGCGGAGTGACAGGCGTGACGGTAGCTGTGAGGCTGGCCGACTGGCCTGGCGCGATCACGGTGTTGCTGGAGGTGAGCGTGACGGTGACGGGGAGCAGGATGGGCTCGAGCAGCAGCGGACTGGAGACACTGGCGGTCCACGAAGTATCGCCGGAATAGACGGCAGTGATGGTGTGCGCCGTTGTCGTGGAAAGCAGAATGCCGGTGAGGATTGCTGTGTTGCTGCTGATGGTCGCGGTTCCCAGCAGGGTTGTGCCGCCGTCGTAGAAAGAAATAGTACCGGTGATTGTGTAGGTTGTGATCGACGCTGAGGTAGGCGCTACGGTTGCAGTGAAGGTTTCAGGAACTCCGGCTGTGAGTGTGCTGGGTGTGGCGGAGATGCTTGTGACGGTGGCTCCCTTGGCGACGGTAATGGTCACGGAAGGCGATGTTGAGTTGTTGTAGTTGGAATCGCCTGAGTAAGTACCCTGAACCGTGTGCGCGCCGGCGGTGGGGACGGTTACATTGACGCTGCCGCTGGTTACGCTTGAAGTGGTCGTGAGCTTTGCGGTTCCCTGCGATACGCCGTCGAGATTGACGGTTAGTGTTCCCGTCGGCGGCGAGTTGCCGAGGTTGGTTGAGGTGACGGTTCCGGTGACAGTGATGGTGCTGCCGCCGTTAGGCGTGGTGGTCGAGGGAGCGACGGTTAGCGATGTCGGGCTGGGTTGGATGTTGATTGTGACTGGCTGCGACTCTCCAGAGGCATAGGTGGAGTCGCCACTGTAAATGGCTGCAATGTTATGGCCGCCCACCGTGAACTGGCCATCTTCCTGATAGCTGGCATTGCCGGAGGCATCGAGCGTCACCGGAGAACCTGTGTCAGCGCCGACGGTCTGATCGTAGAACTGAACCGTGCCTGTCGGGACCGTGCCCCCTGAGCCGGAGAGGACTTTTGCGGTGAGCGTAATGATGGCGGAGGGGTTATACGTGATGCCACCGGTGTTGGTCATTTCGACCGTGGCGGGTGAGGTGCCCGTTGCTTCCGTTACTGTCCAGTCGTTGACGAGAGCCGATGCGTTGACTGATCCGAGACCTGAGGCGAAGTCATAGCCCTTTGCTGCGTCGAAGCCAATCTGCGAGTTGACACAGTCAGCGCTGGCTGTGGTGCAAGCGAGCTTGGCGCTGCCTTGGGTCACATCAATCAGGGGCACAGCGGTGTCGTCCGTCGACGAGTTCTGGAAGTGACGGCTTAATGCGTAGAGATTGGGAGCAAGATTGCCCTGCGGACCATATTTCTGATTAAGCAGGGCGGAGATGCCCGCGAAGATTGCAGCGGAAGCGCCACTGCCGCCCGCCGAAACGAGATGGCAGGCACCGTCTGTGGTGGCTCCGCCAAGGCAAAAGGTGAGGCCTGATGTGGCGTTGGCGGCTGATGGCAGGCTTACATCAGGCAGATAACGGTGTTTTGTACTTGTGGTTGCGTTGGACGCAAGAGGTTGAGCAATTGTAACCGGATCTGTATTCGGTACTCCGGATGCTGTTTGCCAGTTGGGGGACGCGTAGACGGAACTGATGCCGCCGGCAGATGCGAACCAATCTCCCGGTGCATTGCTCGATTGCCACGCTGCTGCCGTATCTGTATCTGCTCCGGGAACGATTGCGCTAACGGCTGTATTCCACGGAGTAGAGGCGAGCGCGTTCACGCTCATACCGGTCGAAATAGGGCTTGCGTCGAGCGGGGAATGGCAGGCTGCTGCACCCGAATCTCCGGAGGCTGCGACGACCGAGATGCCTTCGGCAGCGGCTTGTTTGTACAGCGCCGCGTAGAAAGCCTGATGCGCCGCGCTGAGAGCCGCTTCGCAGTTTGAGTAGCCGACAGAGATGGTCGGCGCAATGTCACCGTCGATGGCAGCGGTAAGAGCCAGATCGATGCCGTCGGTGGCATTGGTGGATTCTGCAGGAACGACGATCATCTGCGCATTTGGTGCCGCTATGCTTGCCCAGGAAACAGCCAGCATTGTCGCGGCTTCATCGCCGTTGCGGGAGATGGTCGCTGCTTTGCCTGCGGCAGAAGTGTTGATCTGCAATGGGAGATCCGGCAGTCCGAAGCCGCTGCGGAAGGCTGCGTAGTCGCTCTGGTCAACACTGCTTCGCGACACAATGGCGATGGTCTGCCCCTGGCCGCTGACCTGGTTTTTTTGAAGACCGGATAGCTGGAGCAGGCTTTGTGCTCGCGCGGGAGTCAGGAGGGTTGTGTCTGTTGCGGCCTTGCTCTGCAGAGCAGCCATCGTTGTGCCCGCTTCATGAACTGGTGTGGCGGCCGCGGTCGCGAGTGCGCCGTCCAGCGATACCAGACCCTCAACTGAGGCTGAGATGCTTGCCGGCAGATGGATAGAACCGCCAAGCCTGTAACGCAGGCTGCCATTCGTGTCCTTTACGGAGGTGATGTTGGCGCCGAAGGCCTGTTGGACCTGCTGTACGGTGCCAGAGAATTCAATCCACTGCCTTCCTGCGGGCATCGGCGCTACGGAAAAGCCTTGCTGCGTCAGCCATGTTTGTACCGCCGAGGCGGAAGCTGCGGAGACTGAATAGCGATCAGCGAACTGCGATGCGCTCAACCACGCATGAAACTGCGGATTGCCCGGTGTCTGCTGTGCCTGGAGCAATGTGTCGAGGTTCTTTACCTGCGTGCCGGAAGGTTTGAGCAGCAGCAGAATGCGATCTAGCGTGGGGGAAGCGTGCGTCTGAAGATTTCCCTGAGTCGCGGCGCTGCTTTGCGCAGTCAGAATCGATGAACTCGCCGCGATCAGACCGGCAAGCAGAAGGGGGATACGCCATTGGCCGGTGCGTTTTCTAAGTCGCATTCTTACCTTAAGAGATGTTCGACACCGATTGTAAAGCCGCTGCTGCGTGTGTCTCAAAAGGAAAAGTACTGTGTGTTCGATTGGGTTTCCGTGGGTATCAATACCGGCGGCTATCCTGTCTGGCTAGCTTTCGCCTCGAAACTCCTTCAGGGAACGAACCTGACGGCCTTCGTGATCGAAGTTCTCCGGTGCAAGCCACGCTTCAAAGGCCGCGCGGCGCGAGGGCCATTCGTGATCGAGCATGGCAAACCATGCTGTGTCGCGATTTTGGCCTTTGACGACCATGTGCTGGCGGAAGATGCCTTCAAAGCTGAATCCGAGCCTGTCGGCGGCGCGGCGCGATGGGAGATTCAAAGCGTTGCATTTCCATTCATAGCGCCGGTAGCCCAGGTCGTCGAAGACATAGCGGGTCATCCGGTACATGGCTTCGGTAGCGGCTGGAGTGCGCTGCAGGCGCGGCGAAAACAACAGGTTGCCTACCTCGATGACGCCATTGAGCGTGTCGATACGCATGAGGCTGGCGTATCCGACTGCTTCCCCGGCATCTGGGCCGATGAGCGGAAGGATTGCGAAGAATCGGGCCGCTGCTCCGGTCTCCTTGGCGTGAATCGCCGCGTACAGGTCCTCTTCGCCCGCGTAAGGACCATCGCCGAGATAATCCCATACTTCGTCATGAGCGTAGACGTTTCGCCAGATCGCTGCGGTGTGTTTCTCTGCCGAGAGCGGTTCGAGCCGCACGAAACGGCCTTCGAGCGTTACAGAAGCCGGTGGCTGTGCGCCTCGCCATTGCGATAGATCTTCAGGCATTGACCCAGATTATCAGCCGGCTCCGGTACTCATTCGAGAGGTTAGAGCTTGCCCCAGGCGTGCAGCAGATCCATGACTTGATGCGCATGCCCTTCCGCATCGCCCAGCGGCATGTTTGCCAGGCAGATGACGGTTATGTGGCGCTCGGGGAAACGCACCATGTAGGTTGAAGTATCTGTGTCGCCGCCGGAATAATCGAGTGCGTTGTATTGATCGGGGCTGGTTGCGTAAAAAGAACGCCAAACCAGCCCAAGGGCATCGTCGTCCTTGTCGTGCTGAAATTTCTTGCGCGTATTCATCAGGGCTGTGAACTTTGCTCCGCCAATAGTGCCGGTGTACCAGTTGCGATCCCAGAGCAATAAATCGTCGAGCGTACTGAAAACACCGCTGCCGCCAAAATGCGGAGAGACTCGCACCAGCCTCACCCACCGATCAGTGGGCCGTCCTCTGTCGGGATGGATGAGGACTCCCACGTCCGCGAGCTCTTTCGCAACCCTTGGATTGCTGCGCTCCGCGTAGCCCGTGGCGCGATGTGGAATGACCTCTGTCGTGTCGTCGTCGATCAGTGTCTGTGTCATGCCGAGGGGAAGGAATATACGCTCGCGCATGAATTGCGCAAAGGGCTCGTGGCTGACGACCTCGACGATTTTGGTCAGTAGCATGTAGTTGATGTTGCGATAGGCCCAGTCGGTGCCGGGGGCAAACTCCAGTTTGTCCTGCGCCAGCGAAGTGGCAATCGCTTCGTCGCGCGTGAAGTAATAAAAGCTCACCCATGGCATACCGCTCTTGCGTTTGAGGTCTGTGTATTCATGCAGCCCGCTGGTCATGTAGACCAGATGCTCAATGCGCAATCCATCGCCGTACTTCGCTGCTTCCGGAATGTATTTAGCGACGGGATCGGAAAGTGAGATTTTTCCATCCAGAACGAGCAATGCGATGGCAGCCGCTGTGAATTGTTTGGAGACCGAAGCGAGATGGAAAGATGTTTCGGGTGTGATTGGAATTTCGTCGTCCAGATTTGCCATGCCGTAGCCCCTGGCATAGGCAAACCTATCATCGTGAATGATCGCCAGCGCATAGCCCGGAGTATCGTTATGCGTGTAATCGGCAAAGACTCTATCGATGGCTGCGCGTTGCGCATAGCTTAACCACTGATCCTGCGTGTGCGGTTGTGCCTGTACTGCAATTGCAGTGCTACAAAGGACAAGACAAACGTATAGCTGCACCACGACTGATCTCATGCAGTCATAGTAAGGTGCCGTTTTGCGGAATATGTCAAAAAACTAGAGCTTCTGCGCGCGTTGTACTTCACGCACTCCGGGCAGACGGCGCAGGCCTAGCACCATGCGGTTCAGATGCCTCAGGTCTTCTGCGTCAACGACGAACTCGACGATAGCTTCGCCATTATCTCCGTCTTTCGTTTCCACGGAACGGATGTTCGTATCGTTATCGGAGATGATCGCTGTCATCTCTTTGAGCATGCCGGAGCGGTCATCGCAGTAGACCGTGATTTTGACGGGATAACGTGCGGCGTGGCCGCTCGTTTCGCCTGCGGTTTTTGCCCACTCCACATCAATGCGGCGGTCGCTCTCGTATAGGAGGTTCTGCACGTTAGGACAACTGCGGGCGTGTACGGCGACGCCTTTACCGCGCGTGACGTAGCCGATGATCTCTTCACCGCGAATGGGGTTACAACAGCGAGCCCGGTAGACCAACAAGTCGTCCTGTCCCTCCACTTTGAGTGCATCGGAGCCGGTGAGATGCAGCTTCTTGACGGCGTCCGACATGGCTGCTTTTCCGGAAGCTGCACCGCTTTCTGCTTCTGCATCCGTCGCCGTGGCATTGAGCGTGAGCCCCGGCACAAGCTTGTTGAGCACCTGTCGAGCCGAGTGTTTGCCGAAGCCAATCGTTGCCATCAAATCGACTGCGGTGGCGAGGCCGTATTCTCCGGCGATGCGCGTCAGGTCCGCATCATCAAGGCGCGCCATGGGCACTTTGTATTTGCGTGCTTCGCGCTCCAGCAACTTGCGCCCTACTTCAATAGCGCGCTGGCGCTGGTTCTCGTTGAGCCAGTGCTTGATCTTGTTGCGTGCGCGCGGGCTTTTGACAAATGTGAGCCAGTCACGGCTTGGATTGTGGCCGTTCTGCGTGATGATCTCAACAATGTCGCCATTACGAAGCTTGGTGCGCAGCGGTACCATGCGTCCGTTGATCTTGGCACCGACGCAGGTATGGCCGACCTCGGTGTGCACCGTATAGGCGAAATCGATCGGCGTGCCATCGGCGGGAATAACGACAACCTTGCCCTTCGGAGTGAAGGTGTAGACCTCCTCCGGATAAAGATCCATCTTGAGGCTTGAGAGGAACTCGTTGGGGTCGGTCATCTCGCGCTGCCACTCAACGAGCTGGCGCACCCAGGCGAGACGCTGCTCATCTCGTGCGGAGATGACGGATTCGCCTGCTTTGTATTTCCAGTGTGCGGCAATGCCTTCTTCCGCGATTCGGTGCATTTCTTCAGTGCGTATTTGTACTTCGAATTGATGACCGCCATCACCCATCACAGTTGTGTGCAGCGATTGATAGAGGTTGGCACGCGGTATAGCGATGAAGTCTTTCACACGGCCGGGCACGGGACGCCACAGCGCGTGGATCAGACCAAGGACGCCGTAACAGTCTGACTTGTCTTTGGTGATGATGCGGATGGCTAGAAGATCGAATACCTGATCGACGGAGATCTGTGATTTCTGCAGTTTCTGAAAGATGGAATAGAGGCGTTTGATGCGCCACTCAACGCGGGCTTCGATGTTGTTTTCGCGAAGCTGATCAACGATGGCGTCTTCTACCTGCGTGAGGAACTGTTCTCCCTCAGCGCGACGCGACTCGACGGCTTCGGATAAGCGCTGATAGCTCACCGGATCGGTGTAGCGGAAAGCGAGATCCTCGAGTTCACCGCGCACCTTGCCCATTCCGAGGCGATGGGCAAGCGGCGCGTAGATATCGAGTGTTTCGCGGGCAATTGCTTCCTGGCGCTCCGGCTTCAGATGCTCGAGTGTGCGCATGTTGTGCAGCCGGTCGGCGAGCTTGATGAGCACAACACGCACATCGCTGACCATGGCCAGCAGCATCTTGCGGACGTTTTCTGCCTGACGGTCTTCACGATTGGCGAACTGAATCTTGTCGATCTTGGTCACGCCATCGACGATGTGCGCGACCTGCTCGCCAAAGGCGGTAGCAATTTCGGCACTCGTGACGGGTGTGTCTTCAACAGCATCATGCAGCAGGCCCGCGGCGATGGCTGTCGCGTCGAGCTTCATCTCGGCGAGCACTTCGGCCACTTCGAGCGGATGGATGATGTATGGTTCGCCGGAGGCGCGCAATTGCCCCGCATGATAGTGAACGCAGAACTCCCAGGCTTTTTTGATTGGAGCTACGTCCTCGCTAGGACGGCTCGTCTGGACGATTTTAAGCAGCTCTTCAAAGCGGTTTGCGATCGGTCCGCTGGCCAATTCGGCGGGAATGACAGGCTGGGCGAGTTTTGTTTCTTGAGCAGGGGGCTGCGGCTGGCTATCGGAGTGCGGCCCGGAACTGACTTCAGCGCTCCCGAGGGGAATGGGAGACTCAGCGGTGGCTGACGGAGCACTGCTGGAATGGGTCGCCATACTTCATTATAGGCAGATGTGGTGACATTGGCTTCAACTGTCTGCGATTGCTGTGAGAAATCAATTTCGCTGGATAGCGTTCTTTTCGTTCTGTTGCTTGTAGAGAGGTGCAGAAGGACAGTGATAGGTTGGGGCCGGTGACGCTCTACTGATCTAATAAAGAGATGTCACGATCACGAAGCTACGGCTCCAGCAGAGGACCCAAGAAGACAGCGCAAACCACGATTGACCGGAAGACGCAGGCGGCTCCGCTGCGCGACAAGCAGCCTGTTGTCAACGAGGAAGCCGGGGTGCGCATCAGCCGTCGCGCGTCAGACCGGCTGCGCGATGGTCATGTGTGGGTTTATGCCTCCGATGTTGAATCGGTGAGCGCGAATTATAAGGACGCAGCTGGCCTTGCGCCTGTTGCGGATAATCGGGGCATCCTGCTGGGGACAGGTCTGTATAGTCCGGCCTCGCAGATTGCGCTGCGCATGATTTCGCGCGAGGCGATTGACGAGGCGGAGTGGCTGAATCTGCTGGATGCCAGGCTGCGCCGCGCGATTGCACGCCGCAAGCCGATGCTGGATGCGGAGACTGATTCGTGCCGGCTGGTGTTCTCTGAGGCGGATGAGCTGCCAGGGATTGTCATCGATAAATATGCGGATGTAGTAGTGCTGCAACTGCTGAGCAAAGCGCTCGATTCGGCAACAGTGCGGGAGCGGTGTACGGCGGTCCTGCGTGAGGAACTGAGCGGTTCGGTTGCGGGACTGACGGTGTGGGAGCGGGCCGATCCGCGGATTCGGGAATTGGAGGAGCTGTCGGCACCAGTGACGGCTCCGCTATTTACGACAGATGCGAAGCACGCCGTGGCTGCCATGCCGTTTCGATTGAATGGGCTGGAGTTTTCTTTCGATGTCAATGCGGGGCAGAAGACCGGGGCGTTTCTGGATCAGCGGCAGAATTATGCGGCAGCGGAGCGCTGGGCGCGGGAGCTTGGAGTGAAGCGGGCGCTCGATGTTTGTACTTATCAGGGCGGGTTTGCGCTACATCTGGCACGGGTTTGTGAGCGGGTGATTGGCGTGGATGCTTCGCGGGCTTCGCTGGAGGTGGCGGAGGGGAATCTGCTGCGAAACCGTGAGAGCGGGCAGATTGGGGCGGATGCAGAAGTCGAGTGGATTGAGGGAGATGCCTTTGATCTACTGCGGGACTGGTCGGCTGCCGCAGAGGGTGAGAGATGGGATGCGATTGTGCTGGACCCGCCAGCGTTTGCGAAGTCGAAGCGCGCGGTAGAGGGGGCGTTACGGGGCTATAAAGAGCTGAATCTGCGGGCTTTGCGAATGATTACGCCGGGTGGGATGCTGGTGACCTGCTCGTGCTCGTACCATGTGGGCTGGCAGGAGCTGACTGGCGTAGTGGCTTCGGCGGCAGTAGATGCCGGGCGGAGGGTGACAGTGCTGGAGCGGCGCGGAGCTGCGCTGGATCATCCGGTGGTGCTGACGCTGCCCGAGACCGAATATTTGAAGTGCCTGATCTGCCGGGTGGATTGACCGGTCATTTGCACTGCGCAATGTTTGCCGGACGACGTGCAATGCGCGTCCGACGTTGCGCAATGTCTGTGCGACGTTGCGCAATCGGCGTAGAGCAGAGCGCAATCGATGTGCGCGATTGTGACTGTGGTGCCCGGTGCGTCTGCAGTGAGATCTTTTTGATGCCCAGCTTTAGGGTTCTCTGCTAGTCAGGTCAAATGATGCCGACCGCTATTGGATCGTGATGGTTAAGGGCATTGTCTGCTGGACTGTGCCTGATGTGGCGACTACTGAGATATTTGCGGTTACGGGTGGCGGGGTCGATGATGATCCGCCACAGGCGGAGATGAGCGCGAAGGTTGAGGCGATGGCGGTTATGAGCAGGAATTTGCCGAAGAAGCGCCTTCGTCGCCTGCCGAAGAGAAGAAATGCGATGGCCAGGATCGGTCCTGTCGATTCTGGTATGCGTGAGCCGGGGCGTTCGCCGGACTGAGGAAGGCTGGCGGTCGATGACGCCGATATGGTCAACGTTGTGGTGATTGCTGCGCTTCCCGATGGAGTGACGGTGGCAGGCATGAAAGAGCACGTAACGCCGACAGGCAAGCCTGAACAACTGAAGCTGGTAACGCCAGAGAAGCCATTCTGAGGAGTGATGGAGATGGTCACGGTGCCGGACTGACCGGGAGCGATGGTGAGCGAGTTGGTCGAGGTGCTGACTGAGAAGGTCGGTGGCGGAGTGATGGTGTAGGTGGCGGAGGCGACGGAGCTGTTGACGTATCCGGAGGCTGTGGCGATAGCGTTGATGGTTTCCGTTGCGGATACGGTGAGGGCGCTGGAGTAGAGGGTGGATGCAGTCGTCGGCATAGAGCCATCGGTGGTGTAGTAGATGGCTGCGCCTGGAATGGCGTCGGTGATGGTGACGGTTTGGGTTGACGTGTATGTGCCGGCGGGGGGTGAAAACGATGGCGTGGCTGCTTGCGGCAGGTTGATGGTGTAGGTGGCTGAAGCGACGGTGCTGTTGGAGTAGTCGGGGGTGACCGCGATGGCTTGGAGGGTTTCTGTGGCCGAGATTGTGATCGGACCCATGTACACCATGGAGGAAGCGGTGGGCGTAGCGCCATTGATGGTGTAGTAGATGGTTGCGCCGGCTGTCGCGTCGGTGATGACTACGCTTTGAGCTGAAGTGTAGATTCCTGGAGGAATGGAAAAGGCAGGTGTTGCGGTTTGCGAAAAGGTCTCAGTTCCGGTAACCGCAATCGCCTGCTGGGTTGCGGTTTTGTTCAGCGTGTTAGTAGTCAGTGTTACGTTCTCGTCAAGGACCACCGACGTGTTGCCGCTGCTCAGCATCGCCGACGGGGTGAAGTCGATCGGCAATGTGCAGGTTCCCTCTGCCGCGACTGACGAGTTCGCAGTGCAGGCTCCGGTGGCACCGTTAGCCTCGGGAAAATCCGTAGGAAACGTTAGCGCCGAAAAGTTCAGCAACTGATTGCCGTTATTGGAAACCGTTACCGTCTGAGGACTGTCGCTGCTGGTCACGCCGTAGTTGGTGGTTGCGAAGGTTAGCGCCGGCGGATCCGAGAGATCCTCTTTCAATATCCGGTTGTTGCCAGTGTCGTAGATATAAACGTTTCCGCTGCTATCGACGGTGGCTACCCAAGGCCCATTCAGGCTGCTGCTCGACACGACGCTCTGGGTGTAGTTGCCCGCCGAAAGGGTCTCCTTAACAATCCTGTTGTTGAGGGTGTCGGCGATATAGAGGTTGCCGTTTCCATCTACCGCCACAGTCGAAGGCCAAACGAGGCCGCTGCCAATCAGGTTGCTCTGGACGTAACCACTTGCAGACGGCGTCAATTCGATAATCTGGCTATTGTCGTAAGCCGAGATGAAGAGGTTTCCATTTCCATCCACCGCGACCGAAGAAGGACAACTCTGGATGCCAATAGTTCCGCATGTGAGGACGACGGATTGCGTATAACCGCCTGCCAATAGCGTCTCCTTCAATACCTGTCCGTTGAGAGCATCGGAGATAAAGACGTTGCCACTGCCATCCACTACGGGGGCATTCTGCTTGCTGAGGCCGCTCCCTATAGTGGTCTCGATATAGCCGCTTCCCGACGGTGTTTCCTTGTAAATGACGTTGGTATTTTCGCTGATGTAAAAGTTGCCTGCTCCATCCATCACGAGGCCGCCGGATCGGCCGTTGATGACGAACGTGCTCTGTACATAGCCGTTTGCGGCCGGAGTCTCCTTATAATTCTGGCCGTTGGAGGTGATGTAAACATTGCCGCTTTCATCGACGAACAATCCGCCGACACCCGTCCAGGTGCTGCCAATCGCGATTTCGGTGCCTGGCAGGAAGTTTGCTTGCGGTCCCGATCCCGTGCCCTGAAGGTAGCTTGTGGCGAGCACGTTTCCGGAATTGCCGCTGAGCACCACGGCGCCGTAACGGATACCGGAGAACTTGGGAGAAAACGCTACATTGACCGTGCAAGTAGCGTTGGCCACGTAGGCGGTTCCTACGGTGCAGGTTCCTGCACCAGCGTTGGTGAAGTCCAGGTTCGTGGCTCCCTGAGTCACAACGGAAATGCTACCCAGTGTTCCCGCGTTGAGGATGGTCAGCGTAATCGCAGTTGTGTTGCTGGCGCCGATGTTGACGTTGCCGAGGGGTGGCTGCGGGGTGATGATGGTGTAGGTGGCTGACGCGACGGCGCTGTTTTCATAGCCCGCGGCGATAGCGATGGCGTTGATGGTTTCGGTAGTAGAAACAGTGATCGCCCCGGCATACAAAGTGGACGATGCCGTTGGCGTGGTGCCGTCGGCGGTGTAGTAGATGGTCGCGTTGGCTACGCTGTCGGTGATGGTGACGGCCTGGACCGAGGTGTAGGCTCCCGCAGCGACCGAGAAGGCCGGAGTGGCGGTTTGACGGGGGACAAGGCATGTGTCCGCCGGCTGGATATTGTGTGGCTGCGGATTGAGCCGGTTTTGTCCGCTTTCAGGCCGGCTGGCTGGAGCCGGGGTGAACTTCGGTCCGGGTGCGGCCGGTTTTGCTGAAGATGGGTTGAGCCGACTCGCATCCCAAATCCCATCCTGAAGCACAGGTGTTTTGCCTTGCACCGTTTGCCGCTGGAAGTGGATTTGCGGAGCTGCCATTCTCGCGTTTGACTTCGCATCTGGCATATTCGAGGTGCAAGCCGGCTGGTTGGCGGTATAGGAAAGGGACGCCGCCTGGTAAACCGAGTCGCCTACATACTCGACGGAGACGGCTGGGTAGCCTCCCCCTGGGGGCTCGTCTACACCTTGCAGGGTTACCTGGCTTGCGGGTCCCCAAGAGCCGGTCATCGGGTAATCGTATTCGTCTAACCAGGGTCCGTAGAAGAGGACGTCGCCGGTAGGAGGCGGTCCGTCGATGCCCGTTTCCACACCCACCACGATGTCGATGACAAGCTCGTCGCACGTGCCGTCGTTGTACCAGTAGGAATTGTCGGCAACGACGCTGAGATTGACCGGAATATTGGAAAACGTCTGTGTGGGGTAGGCCGTCTGGCTGGCTTCTGACTGAAGCGAGAACTTGCTGACGAAGGCATTGCCGCTGGCTGGCGCGACAGCATTGTTTTCCGTCTGGAAGGCGCCGCTGGTGGTGGGAAAGTCTGCCGAGTTGGCGGACCCGGTAAGGTAGACGTTACCGGCGGTATCGAGCGCGAGGGCATAGGCTGCGTCGTTCGAACTACCACCAAGCAGAGTGGCGTAGTTGAACACCGTCGCAGCGGGATCGAGCTTGACGAGGAATGCCGAGTTTCCGGTCGAGGCGGGCAGGGGCAGCGCGTCGGAAGTGGATTGAAAGCCTCCGAAGATGCCCGCCATAAAAGTGGGCGTGCTGCCGGTGATGTAAGCAGCACCGGCGCTATCGACGGCCAAACCCTTGATCGATGTGGACTGGCCTTCGAGGTAGGTGGAGTAGATGAGGGCTGAACCATCGGGCTTGAGCTTTGAGAGGAAGGCGCCGGGGGGGAAAGCGGCAACCTCGATGGTGTAGGGGCCGCCATAGGGGACAAGACCTATGTAGGCACCGAGACCGCTGCTGGCACCCTCAACCACTCCGATGGTAAGGGGGAAATTGCCGGAATTGGTGATTCCTGCAACGTAGGCGTTGCCTTGCGAATCGATGGCAATGGCTTGGGCGGAATCGCCGAGACCGCCGGTGCCGGCGGGGTCATTGGGCACGCCGTTGTCATAGAAAGTGGTGGGCACGCCGGAGCCGCCAAGATAGGTGGAATAGACCTCAGCGGAGCCGGCAGGATTGAGTTCGGTTACGAAGGCGTTGGATGGACCTTTGAGCGTGGTCTGCAGCGCTCCACTGGTGACGGGGAAGTTGGTGGAACCGGAGCTGCCAGCGATGAAGACATCGCCTGAGGTGTCGAGCGCGATTGCATTGCCGTAATCGCCGGCCTGATTGGCTCCGTTGCCGCCAAGGTAGGTTGAATAAACGAGCGCGTTGCCGGTAGGGTTGAGTTCGGTTACGAAGGCATTGGAGGTGGCAGAGGTTCCGGCGAAGGCGGCCTGGAAGGCATGGCTCGATACCGGGAAGTTGGAGGACCAAGTATATCCGGTGATGTAGGCATTGCCGGTGGCATTAACTGCAATGGCCTGGGCGACGTCTCCAAGCGGCGTGGCGTTCTGATTGCCAGAGCCACCGAGGTACGTGGAGTAGATCAGGTTACCGCCGCCCGGCTGGATCGCTGCGACGAAGGCCGTGGGTGCACCGGCGGTGGTTGAGGGGTTGGTCGTCTGATAGGCACCGCAGGTGGCGGGAAAGTCTGCGGAGTAGGTGGCGCCGGTGATGTAGGCGTTGCCCGTGGAGTCGAGGGCGATTCCGTAGCCGAAATCGCCGCCTGACCCGCCCAGGTAGGTGGAATAGATGAGCGCGGTGCCGGTAGGGTTGAGCTCGCTGATGAAGACGGTGCTGTCGCCGGTGGCGGAGTTATTCTGCTGCTGGAAAGCGTTGCTGGTTACGGGGAAGTCGGTGGAGTAGGTGGTGCCTACGATGTAGGCATCTCCGGCAGAATCGACGGCAATGCCGTTGCCTTGATCGCCTCCGTGACCTGCTACGCCAGAGCCACCTAGATACGTGGAATAGACGAGAACGGGATCAATGATGAGCGGGAGTGCAGGTTTGTAATGGCCGATCGTGAAGGCTACTTTGTTTTCTGCCAGAAGGTGGTAACTGGATGGAATTGGGATGCGGGGGCCGCTGGAATGAAGCGGCGGCTGGTAGGTGAATGGTTTGAGGAGGCGTAATGCGGGCTGACCGGGAGCCGCTGCGAGAAGGAGGTCACCTGTTGCGGAATCGACGGTGAGATGATCCACGCCTGTGATGGTGAGAACGATCTGGGTGGGATCAGCATGAGGAGCAATGACGAAGTCGTGTTCGAGGCGATGCTGGTTGCCGTAGTAAAGGAGGTCGATACCGTTATAGACAGAGTGATAGTGGATGCGGCCGAAATTGGGAATGTTTGTGTGCCAGCGAGAAGGATCGCTGCCAAGAAAGTAATTTGTTCTGGTGATTTGCTGGTCTTCGCTGGAGACAGCCGCATGCGGGTTAGCGTCGTCGAGAGCTATGCGGATGGCGGTTTTTTCCCGTGACTTAGAGTCAGCGCCAGTGAATGCAATAACGGCACGATCAGGGCGCAAGAGGAGGGAATATCCCTGGCCGCGAGATAGGAATTGGACAGATGAATCGGCCTGGCCCTGGTTGGGTTCGAAGCTGAGAGGCAGCTTGCCGTAGTTGGCTAACGCGGCAGTCTGGGTGGACTTTGACGTTTGCGCGACGGCGTTCACCAAGGACGAGGAAAACAAAATGCAGGCGGCCGGGAGAAGGGGAGAGAAGCGGGGCATACGACCTCCCGAGAGGCGCGATTTGCAATGATCTAGATCAATGTTCGAATTTACGCAGGCTGTATTACCTGCGATATGGCAGCTTACGCCGGAATTTTGGAAGTTACAAGTGAAATTCGAGGCGATGATAAGTCAGTTGCAATCTATACCTGGATGAACTATCTGAAGTGCCTGAATCTGTCGGGTGAATTGAACGTGTGCGAAGCATGATGGGAGTGGTGGACAGGCCGGAGGTCGCGATGCGGGCACTTGCCTACTACTTTTTGCATGAAGTATGAAGACGAGGACGTGCTGAAAGCTCGGATGATTTAGAGATATCTGGCTCTCGACTTGTAAGCCGAGCCGTCTAAGGTGACAACTTATCTGACTGCTGTCCGACGGTTTCCATGCTGGGCGGCACAGAATCGCATCGTCATCGATCTATTTGATATTGCTTGCCTGGTAAGCGCCAATGATCGAGGTAAGACATGATTGGCAAGACGGTTTGCACTATTCTGCTCGCTCTCGGATCTGTGTGTTATGCGCAAGTGCCTCACCGCAGTGAGGGCAACTCTTCGAGCCGATTGTTTGGAGGGTACTCCCTGGCGTTCCGGGATTACGCGCACAATCAGGACAACGACTTTACTGGCGTTATGAATGGTTGGGAGATTGCGTACAGCCACCGGGTGCTGCCATGGATCAGTGTTGCGGTTGATGGCTCGGGTTTTTATCGCTCGGATCCAGGCGTCATTCATCCGCACACGTATTTCTTCATGGCTGGCCCTGAGATTGCGCAACGCTTCGGGCGTCATCGACTGTTTGTCCATGGACTGATTGGAGGCGCTCATATGAATGGCGGCTACAGTGAGACGTTTCCACTTCAGTCGGATTTCACACTGGCTGAGGCTATCGGTGGTGGAATCGACACATCCATTGTGCCTCGGATTGCGTGGCGAGTGAGCGGCGATTTTCTACACACGAACTTTACGCCTGGTGATGGAGAGACCAATCAGTTGCACGATCTGGTGTCGTCTAATGGCAGGATTTCGACCGGAATCGTGCTTCGGTTTTAATTCGCCCAGTATTGACGAGATAACTGGTTCTCCGAAGAGGATTTTGCGCGATATGTCGCGCGCTGCGTAACCTGTGCGGAACAGTAAATGTTATTGCCGCACATCGCCGGAGTGCGCTGGATGTTTCGATGAGGGGCTTGTCTCCGTCCTCTGTAAAAAACGCGATGGAAGATGCATTCAGATTTATTTGCGGTGGTACTAAGGATGGGACGCCTTGTGGGCGTGCCATCCTCGACCAATTTGGGGATTAGTAATTCAGGCGCAGGGAAAACTGCAGTTGGCGCGGATTGTTGAGCTGGCTGCTGACGATGCCGAAGTTTGATGATCCCTGCTGCAGACCGGGATAGCCGAACTGCACGCGGTTGAAGAGGTTGAGGGACTCGGCGCGGAACTGAAGGTTGACGTTTTCATTGTGGGTGAAGGAGAAGGTCTTGTATGCGGAGGCGTCCCAGTTGGCTACGCCGTTTGCACGCAACGTTTGGTCGTTGCGCGGCTCATTTCCGAAAGTGAAAGATGCTGGCTGAGTGAAGCACGCGGTGTTGAACCACTCGCCGAGCCGTTGCTGAGCGCTGCCGGAAATATGTTTGGCTTTAAACTTGTATGCGATAGAGATATGAGAGTTTGTCTCATGCCGAGTGATCCAGTTTAGGAGGATCAATGATGAGCGGGATGGGGAAAAGCCAAGGGCTAAAGTTATCTGGAAGATTTCGTTCTAACTTATATAGGTTGTGAGGCGTCGGAACAGTTTCAGAGTTACGACGCCTTGTTAGCTGAAGGGAGAGAGACTAGTTTTCCCGGAGCTTCATGCGATCAGATCCCGACGGAAGCGGCGCGGGGGGAGACTCCGCTTAGTTCGGCGGCGCGGGCTTCGGCGTAGGCGGCCGCGCCTAGCAATGCTGCGCGGGATTCAAGGATGACTCGCACCGGCATGTTGATGAGGAGCTGGCTTAGACGGCCTTTGTCGGTGAAGGAACGCATGAAGGTGCCATCTTTTAGTTTCTCGATGATTCTGGGAGCGATGCCGCCGCCGAGGTAGATACCGCCGATGGAGAGGATCTTGAGGGCGAGGTTGCCGGCTTCGGCTCCATAGGCAGAGACGTGCATGTCCACTGTGCGCTCGCAGAGTTCGGATTTGGCGGAGAGCGCGAGTTCGGTGATGACGGCGTTGGGGTCTTCGCTGGCGATGCGGTCGGCGAGCCAGCTGGGCTCTTCCATACCACGGACATCACGCAAGAACTCATAGATGTTGGTGATGCCCATGCCGGCGACGACGCGCTCGAAGCTTATGCGGCCGTTGTACTTCTGCTTGAGGAAGCGGAGGAGATCGATTTCGTCTTCGTTGCGCGGGGCGAAGTCGGCGTGGCCGCCCTCGGAGGGATAGGGGACGTGGGTGCGCCCGTTCCAGATGAGGATGCCTTCGCCGAGACCGGTGCCTGCGGAGATGAGGGCACGGTTGCCGATCTGGGATGGATCGCCCTCGGAGAGGGTGTAGATCTGGTTGGACTTGAGCTCGGCGATGCCGTAGCCGTTCGCTTCGAGATCGTTGATGAGGAAGACGTGGTCGATGGAGAGGTTGCGTGCAATCTCGCGGCTGTCGAGGGTCCAGGGCAGATTGGTGAGGCGCAGGCGGCCATCGCGCACGGGTCCGGGAACGCCGAAGCAGGCTGAAGAGACCTGGTCAGCTGCGAGAAATTCGCGGACGATGTCTTCGAGGCCGGAGTAGTCCTTGGCGGGATAGCGCTCATCGCGTTTGTGGGTGAGGCTGCCGCCATCGAAATCGTACAGCGCAAGGTGAACCTTGGTGCCGCCTACGTCGCCTGCAAGAATCATCGAGCTCTCTCCAAATGGCCCTTTCCGTCTGCGCCAGTTGGGGGTAATTCGGCGGCGGCGGCCTTATCCATTAGCAAAGTGAGTATACCGCTTGCGGGCCAGATGAGTTGAGAAGGCAGGGTTTCGACGTCTTTGGGGCCGGTGAAGACCTGCTTGGCGCGGTCGGCTTTGTCGGCTCCGGCGATCAAGAAGAAGACTTCGCGGGCGTGGTTGATGACGGGCCAAGTGAGGGTGATACGCCAGGTATTCATTTGCGGCACATGGTTGGCGGCGACGAGGCGGCCGATTTCATGGAGGGCTTCAGTATGGGGGAAGAGCGAGGCGCAATGGCCGTCTGGGCCCATGCCGAGGGTGAGGATATCGAAGCGCGGGGACTCGGCGCCTTCGAGACGGAAGGTGCGGCGGAGGTCGAATTCGTATTCGGCGGCAGCGACTTCTGGCTCGAGTTCACCCTGCATGCGATGTACCTGCTCGGGGCGGATGGGAACGTGATCGAGCAGAGCCTCTTTGGTCATGCGGTAGTTGGAGTCAGGGTGGTCGGGCGGGACGGTGCGCTCGTCGACGAAGAAGAGCTCGATCTGCGACCAGGGCATACGGGAGACGAAGGGCTGCGCGGGGTCAGCAAGGATGCGGAAGGTAGCCTTTGGGGTCGATCCGCCGGAGATGGCGATGCGACATCGACCGCGGGCTTCTACGGCTTCTTCGGCGAGCTCGAGCATGTGATGCGCCGCGCGCAGGGCCAAGGCGGCGGGGTCGGGGTCGATGGTGTAGTTGATGCGGAGATTCGATGACATGAGTGGCGCTCCTAACAATTCCGAGTGTGAGTGTGAAGTGTGAGTGTGGAGCCCGCTGTTAAGGTCCGAAGATGTTGTCCTAACGATAGATCCCAATCAGGGTAAATCTTGTTGTTGAGGCGAAAGGTTCGAAATCACACCCACACTTACACACTCACACTCGGTTAGAGTTTGCGCCAGGTGTAGCCGTCTTTGGCTAGCAGCTCGTCGGCGCAGTCTGGGCCCCAGCTGCCGGCGACGTAGTTGGGGAAAGTCTGGGGTTTTTTGTTGGCCCAGGCGTCGAGGACTGGAGTGTAGAGAGCCCAGGTGGTTTCTACGCCGTCGCGGTGGGCGAAGAGGGTCTGGTCGCCGAGCATGGCGTCGAGTAGCAGGCGCTCATAGCCGTTGGCGGTAGATTTGCCGAATGCCTTGGCGTAGTCGAAATCCATGGTGACTGGGCAGACGGCCATGGATTGCGTGCTGGGCACCTTTGCGCCGAAGCGGAGACTGATGCCTTCGTCTGGCTGGATGCGGATGGTGATGACGTTGGGCTGGATGGGCCCGCAGTCGCCTACACCGCCGCGGTTGAAGATGAGCATCGGCGGTTGTTTGAACTGGACGGTGATTTCGGTGACGCGCTTGGCGAGGCGCTTGCCGGCGCGGATGTAGAAGGGAACTCCGGCCCAGCGCCAGTTGTCGATGCCGAGCTTGAGCGCGGCGTAGGTCTCGGTCTGGGAATTGGGATCAACGCGGTCTTCCTGGCGGTAGCCGGGGACAGCTTCACCCTTGATAGAGCCTGGGCCGTATTGGCCACGGACTATGTTTTCCATGGCGATGGGCGGAATGGATTGCCAGACCTTGAGCTTTTCGAGGCGGACTGATTGCGACTCGAAGGACATGGGCGGTTCCATCGCTACGAAGGAGAGCAGCTCCATGACGTGGTTCTGGACTACGTCGCGGAGTGCGCCGGCTTTTTCGTAGAAGGGACCGCGGCCTTCGACGCCGAGGGTTTCGGCGGCGGTGATCTGGACGTTGTCGATGAAGTTGCGGTTCCAGACCGGCTCGAAGATGCCGTTGGCGAAGCGGAAGACGAGGATGTTCTGGACGGTCTCTTTGCCGAGGTAGTGATCAATGCGGAAGATCTGGCGCTCGGCGAAGACTGAGTTGACGTGGCGATTGAGCTCTTTGGCGGATTCGAGGTCGTGGCCGAAGGGCTTTTCGATGACAGCGCGGACGGAGCCATCCGTGGGTTTCGCCATGTTCTGCGCGCCGAGGTTGGAGATGATCTCGGTGAAATATTCAGGGGCGACGGAGAGATAGAAGAGGCGGTTACCGCCGATGCCGTGCTGTTTGGCGACGCTGTCGAGCTCGGTCTTGAGGCGGCTGTAGGCCGCGGCGTCATCAAAATTCATGGCGAAGTAGTGGATCTTTTTGGCGAACTCTTCGAGCTTTGCATCGGTGGCCGGAACGCTACCGAACTCGACGATACCGTTGCGCATGTCTTCGGCGAACTCGTTGCCGAGAGGACGGCGGGCAACGCCGACGATGGCGAATTCCTTTGGCAGAAGGCCAGCCTGCTCCAGATGAAAGAGCGCGGGCAGGAGCTTGCGCTTGGTGAGGTCGCCGGAGGCACCGAAGATGACGACGACGGTTGGCTCGGGGATGCGGAGATTGCTGGGGGGAACCTGGGAGAGATCTTCAGGATTGATGGTCAGTTCGGCGGTGGCCATGATTGCCTCGTGTGCAGCCTGTAGCTGCTAGCTTCTAGCTCCTAGCAAGATGCTGGGAGGCGTGAGGTGGTTGCGGCGAAGTCCCACATCTCAAAATCAAGATGCGGGGTACTCGGTAACTGAGAACGTTCCAATTACAGCTTCTGCCTGAAGAAGCATCCCTCAGCGGCTAAAGCCGCGTTTCATTTGCTGCTTTACGGCACGAGTAAACTCGTGCCCTTTCAAAACAGCGGATTTTTCAGCATACGTGGATTTTCAGCAATTTCGAGTGTGTGTTAAGCCGGGCCTAAAGGCCAGGATTTTTCGGGCGGGATTTCAGGGGGCTGAAGCCCCCTGCTTCCTCCGGAAAGGCAATTGAAATACTAGTCCTTTTTGACTGCGTGGCCGCCGAAGGCGTTGCGCTGGATGGCGAGCATGCGGTCGGTGAAGTTGTTCTGCTCACGGGAGCGGATGCGCCGGATGAGTGACTCGGTGATGACCGGCGCGGAGACGTTGAGGTCGATGGCCTCGAAGACGGTCCAGCGGCCTTCGCCGGAGTCGACAACGTAGGCTTCGAGGCCTTCGAGCGTGGGATTCTTCTCGAGAGCGTCGGCGGTGAGGTCGAGGAGCCAGGAGCGAACGACGGAGCCATATTGCCAGATGCGCGAGATCTGGGGAAGGTTGAGATTGAGCTCTTCCTTGGCCTGGAAGATGGAGAATCCTTCAGCGTAGGCCTGCATCATGCCGTACTCGATGCCGTTGTGAACCATCTTGACGAAGTGGCCTGCGCCGGAGGGGCCGACGTGTCCCCAGCCTTTGTCGGGCGCAGGAGCGAGTGCTTCCCAGATGGGACGCAGGTGCTCGACGGGTTCTTTGTCGCCGCCGATCATCATGCTGTAGCCCTCTTTGAGGCCCCAGACGCCGCCTGAGGTGCCGCAATCGACGTAGGCGAAGCCCTTGGCGGAGACTTCTTTGTGACGGCGCTGGGTGTCTTTGTAGTTGGAGTTGCCGCCGTCGATGATGATGTCGCCGGGTGAGAGAAGCTTTTCGAGCTTGGCGATGGTTTCGTCGACGGGGTTGCCGGAGGGAACCATCATCCAGACGGCGCGGGGCGCCTGGAGCTTGGAGACCATGTCTTCGAGGCTGGATGCGCCGACGTTGCCGCTGGCGGCGAGTTTCGAGACGGCCTCAGCGTTAAAATCGAAGCCGACTACCTGATGGCCGCCGAGACGGATACGCTCCGCCATAAAGCCGCCCATTTTGCCGAGGCCGATAAGTCCGAGTTGCATGTGAAGCTCCTTTTCAGGTTTCAGAGTTCAGGGGTCAGAGATCAGTTAACGACGGTGCTCGATTTTCAGAGTATGTCGAGCAGATGCAGATCTTCGCGAAGGTTGTCTTCGCCTTGAAACCGGATCGCGTGCATGCCTGCTGCTGCTGCTGCCGCTGCATTGTTGGCTCGGTCGTCGATGAAGACGACGCGGTCGCCGGGGAGACTGAGGATATCAAGAGCGCGGCGGTAGATGTCTGCGTCGGGCTTACGCATGCCGAGGAAAGCAGAGCAAAACTGTACATCGAGATACTGGTCGATGCCGTACTTGCGCATGCGGTATTCGTGCAGGTAGCGGGACTCATTGTTGAGAGTGCCGACGAGGTACTTGCCGGATTCGGCAAGATCGCGGACGACAGGTATAGCGGTCGTGGGAATAGGAACCGAGACTGCCTTCATTGCCTCAATGAAATCGGTTTCGGTGAAGGAGCGTGGCTCATAGAAGAGGGTTTCTTTGAGGTAGCCGCCGATGGTGAGGAGGTCCCGCTCCCATGCGTCGTTAGGCTTTTCGTGACGTGATTCAAAGGCTTCGCGATCGAGATTGAACTGGTCTAGCAGGAGCTTGCGCTCATTGTGATCCCAGCCGTTGGTGAGCATGACGCCGCCTACGTCGAAGAGGATGGCGTCGAAAGAGCGGCCGTTGCTGCCTGGGGAAGAGGACATGGCGACTAACCTTTGCGCTGGAGATCGGGGATCAGTTTGAGTTGCAGTGCGAGTGTGAAGTGTGAGTGCAGGTATGCTGCTTTTCACGCTCACACTTCACACTCACACTCGTTTCCGTTTCTTACTTGCCGAGCAGAGCCTTTGCTTTGGTGGCCACGTTTTCTGGGTTGAAGCCGAGTTCTTTCATTGCAATGGGGCCAGGGGCGGATGCGCCGAAGCGGTCGAGGCCGATGACATCGCCTTTGCCGCCGGCGAGGAACTTCCACCAACCGAGGGTTGCGCCTGCTTCGATGGCCAGCTTGGGCACACCGGGCAGGAGGATGGAGTCGCGATAGGCCTGTGTCTGTTCGTCGAAGATCTTCCAGCTTGGGAGCGAGACTACGCGGGCCTTGATGCCGGATTCGGCGAGGAGTTTGGCGCTGTCGATGGCCAGCCAGACTTCAGAGCCAGTGGCAATCAGGACGATGTCGGGGTTCTCGGCTTCCTTTACGATGTAGCCGCCCTTGCCGACGCCGGCGTAGGTGTCGATGGTGGCGGGGTCGAGAATGGGCAGATCCTGACGGGAAAGAGCCATGAACGAGGGGTGGTTGCGCTCAACAGCGAGACGCCAGGCAGCGGCGGTTTCGTTGGCGTCGGCTGGACGGAAGTCGGTGAGGAAAGGAACCGCACGGAGCGCCATCAGGTGTTCGATGGGCTGGTGCGTCGGACCATCTTCGCCGAGAGCGACAGAGTCATGGGTGAAGATGAAGAGCGCGTGGGTCTGCATGATGGCAGCCATGCGCAGAGCGGATTTGCAGTAGTCGGTGAAGGTGAAGAAGGTGGAACCGAAGGGCAAGAGGCCACCGTGTGCGGCGATGCCGTTGACGGCGGCGCACATGGCGAATTCGCGGACGCCGAAGTAGACGTTGCGGCCGGTTGGATCGATGTGGAAATTGCCGCTGTCTTTGAAGATGGTCTTGGTGGAGGCGGTGAGATCGGCCGCGCCGCCGAAGAGCTCAGGAACGTCCTTTTCGATGGCGTTCATAACGATCTGGCCGGCGTTGCGGGTGGCAACGGCCTTGGTGGTGGCGAAGCTGGGGATGGACTTTTCCCAACCGTCTTTGCGTTTACCGTGGTAGGTGCGCTCGAATTCGGCGGCGAGCTCGGGGTATTCGGCCTTGTAGGCGGCGAAGAGCTTGTTCCACTCTGCTTCTTCGGCGGTGCCTTTGGTGACAGCCTGACGCCAGTTGGCGAGGGCCTCATCAGGAACGTAGAAGCTCTGGTCTTCGGGGAAGCCGAAGAACTTCTTGGTGGCCTTGACGGCTTCCGCACCAAGCGCTTCGCCGTGGACCTTATTGGTGCCGGCCTTGGGGCTGCCGTAGCCGATGATAGTGCGAACGCCGATGAGGGTGGGCTTTGAAGTTTCGGCCTTACCCTTTTCGATGGCGGCTTCGATCCCGGCGAGGTCGTTGCCATCGGCTACGCGGAGAACCTGCCAGCCGTAGGCTTCGAAGCGGGCGTAAACGTTCTCGGTGAAGCTGAGTTCGGTGGGACCGTCGAGGGAGATGAGGTTGTCGTCGTAGAGGAAGATGAGCTTGCCGAGGCCGAGGGTGCCGGCGAGCGAAGCGGCTTCGTGAGAGATGCCTTCCATGAGGTCGCCGTCACCGCAGATGCCGAAGGTGTGGTGATTGACGATCTCGTAGCCAGGCTTGTTGTAGACGGCGGCCAAGTGCTTTTCAGCAGCGGCAAGGCCGACGGACATGGCGAATCCCTGACCGAGGGGGCCGGTGGTGACTTCGACTCCGTCGGTGTGGCCTGATTCCGGATGGCCGGGGGTCTTCGATTCCCACTGGCGGAAGGCCTTGAGGTCGTCGAGCGAGAGCTTGTAGCCGGTGAGATAGAGCAGGCCGTAAATGAGCGCGGAGGCGTGGCCGTTGGAGAGCACGAAGCGGTCGCGGTCGGCCCAGTGAGAGTTGGCCGGGTTGTGCTTCATGAGCTTGTGGAAGAGCAGATAGCCGATGGGAGCGCAGCCGAGGGGCGCACCGGGGTGGCCGCTATTGGCCTTTTGTACGGTATCGACGGCGAGAATACGCAGGGTGTCGATGGAGAGCTGGTCAATATCAACCTTGGGATCGAGCTTGGAATCGACTTTGGAGTCAGTCGCTACGTCAGCCATGGGGTTTGGATCATCCTTTCGTTTATCTGATGCGGCGTTTTCGAGGTCGCGATAGCAGTTTTACGGGGCCGGGCGCCGAATCTGCGGCGTGGAAACAGAGGTAAAAAATGAAGGCGAATGCATAAGCCGCCTTGTTTATTGTAGGCCCGCGGGGTCATTCGGCCATTTCCTCGATGCGCAGGTCGTGGTTATGGCCTAGCCAGCGGTTTTCCTCCGGCCAGTAGAGCGTGAGAGAGAGTGTGGCGGGCAGTTCGCGCTGGCAGGGAAGAACGTCAGCCGAAAAACCGGAGCTGCCGAGGCTTCTGCTCTGGGTGGAGTTGGTGGTATGCCAGCCGTTGTCAGACCAGACGAGGACAAAGCGCTTGCTATCGAGGACGCGCAGCGTGGTGTTGGGGGTGATGGTCTGGATGGGACGGCGCAGGCTGAACATCTCGATGAGGTGCTCATGAGCGCGGCTGTGGTGCAGGGACCTAGCGTGCTCGTGCGCAGAGTGAGAGCGGCCGTAGCGGCGATAGACGGGCTCGATGCGATCGAAGACCCGGCCATCGACGGCGGAGCGGAGGAGTTTGAGGTATTCAGCGTGAGCCCAGACGAGCGGGCAGGCGGAGCCACCCGGGCCACCAAATTTGAGGCGGTCGCCGGGAAGGTCAGCCTGATCCCACACTTGCTCAGGGAGCATGTTGCCGGCGGTGGCGAAGCCCTCGTAGGTCTTGATGAGATTGCTGACGTCCTGGCCAGCGGCCAGCTCATAGTGAGCGCGTTCGCCGGTGAGTAGTGGCCAGACGCGGCCCTGGCCATAGCCGCGAAAAGGCTCGCCGCCCTCGCCTTCGCCATATCCGTCCCAGTTATAGCGGAGCCAGCCAGGGCCCTGGGGGAGATCGCGCTTGATGACGGAATCGACGACCTTGAGGGTGTCGATCATGAGCGGATCATCGGCGCGCCGGATGCCATAGCGGACCAGCTCGAGGAAGCCGCCATCGATGATTTCGCGTGCTTCGAATTCGCTGCGGGTGCCCGGCGGGCGGTTGTTGAGACGGATCTTCTCGGTGCCGGGACCTTCGCGCATGATGGCGTTGCCAGATTCCGGGGGCCGGATGCGCATGTAATGGCGTTTGATGTCGGGGTGGAGGACGCCGTCGTTGGTTACGGTCCAGTCTTCGAGGTGCAGCTCGATCCAGTCGGCGTATTGCTCGAGGAACTCGGCCAGCTCGACGGCCTGATGGTCGCGGGCGATTTCGGCGGCGCAGATGAGGCCGCCGATGACAGCGGCGAGGGTCGAGGGTGAGTAGCCTGAATTTTCTTCCCAGCGCTCCTGATGGGTGATCGGAGCGTGGCTGACGAGGAATCCGGCGGCGCGCTCGACGAAGGGGAAAACGTCCCAGTTGCCGAGACCACCGAGCTTCCAGATACGCCAGGTGAGAATGAGCGGGAAGGCGACTTCGTCGAGCTGAACGCCGGTCCAGTAGGGACGGCCATCGATCCAGAAGTTCTGCGCGAAGGAGCCGTCGGGGCGCTGGGTGCAGGCTAAATAAACCAGGGCGCGGCGGGCTGTGTCGACGCGACCGCAGGCGAGCAAAGCGCTGGCGGTCTGAACCATGTCGCGAGTCCAGACAAGGTGATAGCCGCCGAGGTCGTCGTCGCCTTTGGCCTGTCCCCAGGGGATGGAGGCGGAGGCGACGAATGCGCCGGAGTAGGTCTTGTCTTCATGCGCGAGCAGGATGTTGTGGCTGGTCTGCATAAGCTTGCCGTCGTCGCCGGATTTTGCGGCGAGCACCTGAGGACTGGCGGCGCGTTGCCACTGCTCGAGGAAGCGGGCGGCATGCTGCGGGAAGGGCTGTGAGAGGGAGCTCATGGTCTTGGAGAGAGCGGAATGGAAGCTGTCTCCTATGCCTATGCCCAGAGTGAATTCGCGGCTGCCATGGAGGTTAAGCTCGCCGGTGAGGGCGAGATTGCCGCCGGTAGCTGAGCCGAATTGCCAATCCATGTAGAAATTGTCGGTCAGGTCGCGCCAGCCGTCGGAGTAACCGACGAAACCGCAGGAGACGCGGGAGAAACCGCAGTCCGAGGAGAGCGCGAGGGTCCAGCGGTTCTTCCAGGCGAGGAGAACTTTAAGACCTGCCACATCGACAGCGCGGGCGGAGTTGCCGCTGCCGCCGCCATCCATGTGTGGGGCGCAGAGGACGTAAATTTTGAGGCTGTTGAGGAATTCTTCACTGCCGTTCGGACCAGCTTCTATGCGGACATGCATGAGCAGGACGCTGTGATGGGGGTCGCAGATGATTTCCTTGACGAGCTGGTAGCGGCCTTCACGGTCTCGGTTGAAGTAGCGGACGCCGAGGGCGTCAGGATGGATGTATTCGAAGTCGTGTATCAGATCGCGCTTTTCTTCATGGACGAAGCTGGAGCCGTCGGTGATGAGTAGTTCCACGTCGCGGGTCTGCGGGTGGTCAATGGTGGGGTGGTAGAGCTCATTGACGATGCCGTGGGAAACGGTATACCAGATGCGGCTGGAAGCAGAGTAGGCGGTGCCGACGGCGTCCTTGACGCTGGAGGTCCAACGGGGCTCCATACCTGGAGCACCGAAGGCTTCGCCTTGCTGTTCGAGCCAGCGATATTGAGAGTCGGGAGGGTTGGACAGCGTGTCCTGAATCAAAGGAAATCCTTTCCGGGACTTACGGGCAGGTCTTATTTGTAAGCCTGCAATGTTCAATGAATGGTAAAAAGGGCGTTTTTTCTCTCCCCAAGATTCTGATGTTGAGGAGGGTAACGCGGTTCCATCGAAGTTGGCGAACAGATGATTGGAAAGCTGCATCTATGGAATAGCACTTTTGACAGCGCAAGTTGAAGCGCAAAACACGACCGCAGAATCTATGGGTGCAGGGACGGGAGAATGTCACGGTTTCCCGTTCCGGATGGACATTATGCGCCGTGCCTGGCTGAAAAGGAACCGGGCGCCAGCAGGGCAACGGTTTTCTGTGATCAGGATGTAACGGAATCGGGCGATTCAGCCCAGTACAATCCCAAATGAAGGAGAAACGAGATGGCTTACGAACTTCCACCGCTTCCTTATGACTATGCCGCGCTAGAACCCTTTATCGACGCGGATACGATGCACTTTCATCATGACAAGCACCATCAGGCATATATCACGAATGTAAATACGGCGCTGGCGAATCACCCGGAGCTGGCTGCGAAATCGGTGGACGATCTGATCAGCGATCTGAAGGCGGTGCCCGAGGATATTCGCGGCGCGGTGCAGAACAACGGCGGCGGCCACTCGAATCACTCGATGTTCTGGACGATCATGGGGCCGGCTGGGTCGGCAGGTGTTGGCGGCGAGCCTACGGGCGCGATTGCAGGCCAGATCAAGGCGGATTTTGGCGATTTCGAGAGCCTGAAGAAGGCGTTTAACGATGCCGGGGCGAAGCGGTTTGGTTCGGGCTGGGCGTGGGTGGTGTATGCCGACGGGAAGCTGAAGGTGACCAGCACGGCGAATCAGGATTCTCCGCTGTCGCAGGGACTGTATCCGATTCTGGGCAACGATGTTTGGGAGCACGCGTATTACCTGAAGTATCAGAACCTGCGTCCGAAGTATCTGGAAGCATGGTGGAATGTGGTGAACTGGGCGGAAGTGAACAAGCGGTTCGCAACGGCCAAGGGATAAGCAGTAAGCGAAAAATAAGGACGAAACGTGGCCGTGAGATGAGTGCTCCGTGAGGGGTGTATCTTACGGCCATTACTGTTTTTGAAAGACGAGATGAGTGAACTTGAGACAGAGCGGCTTGTGCTTCGGCGATGGCGTGATGGCGATCGCGCGTCGTTTGCGGCGATGAATCGCGATCCGCGGGTGAGGGAGTTTTTTCCTTCACTGCAGACGGAGCAGGAGAGCAATGCCAGCATGGATCGCGTCATGGCCCATTTCGCACGGCATGAATATGGTTTCTGGGCTGCGGAGCTGAAGGAGACCGGACAGTTTGCGGGTTTCGTGGGGCTGGCGGTCGCACCGTTTGAGGCGGCGTTTACGCCTTGCGTGGAGATAGGCTGGCGGCTGGCGGTGGAGTTCTGGGGGCGTGGGTTGGCGACGGAAGGGGCGCGCGCATCGCTGCGGTTTGGATTTAAGGAACTTGGATTGAGCGAGATTGTTTCGTTTACCGTGCCTGCGAATGTGCGTTCGCGGCGGGTGATGGAGAAGCTGGGGATGATGCGGGATGAGGCGGACGATTTTGATAATCCGATGATTGCAGAGGGGCACGTGATGCGGCGGCATGTGCTGTACCGGTTGAGGGTAGAGGATTGGCGCGGGCAATCGTGACGTGTCAGATGGGCAACTCTTTGTTTCTTTTGGTGTCAAACAAAGATAGAGAGTGTGGATAGGAGTAGTGCGAATGTGCGCGCATGGAAAACTGACGAAAGTGGGAAAGATCCTCTGGCTCGGGACTGCCGGAGTGATGGTTGCCGGGTTATTGGCCGCGCGGCTTGAGGCCCAGAGTTATGTGCTGAGCCAGAATGGCACGACGGTGGGTTCGGCGGAGTTGAAGATTGCGCAGCAGGGCGGAGGCTTCGCCTTCGATTCGAAGGCAAATGTCAAGATGCCGCAACTGGACTACAGTTTTGACCAGAAGGGCACTTTGGATGCGGCCCATCATCTGCTGCATGTTTCGCTGGACGGCAAGGTGAACGGCACCGGAGCAAAGGTGGAGACGGACGCGCAGGGACAGCAGTTTTTGATGAACATCAATGCGAACGGGCAGGTGATCCACACGCCGCTCGCGCATCATGCGCTGGGGGTGTTTATGCCGGATTTTGATCCGGCAGGTTTGCAGATGATGCTGTATCTGGGAGCGGCGCATAACAACGCGGGGCTGTGGGCGTTGATACCGAAGCAGACTGGGTCGGAGTCTGCGATGCGCATCATGACGGATGCGCCGATGCAGGGAACGCTGGATGGCCGCCAGATTGCGGTGAATCATTACACGGTGACGTATGACGCGACGAAGGCGGAAGTCTTCTCAGGGCCGCAGAATGAGCTGTTGCAGACGGAGTGGCCAAATGAGGGATTTGCGCTGGCGCGGAAGGGATTTGTGCTGACGCCGCCGAAGCGGGCTGGCGCGCCGCCGCCGCGGCCTGCGCAGCCGCAAGGGCAGCAGCCTACGCAACCGCAACAACCTCAGTAAAAGCAAGTGTGAGTGTGAAGTGTGACGCGCCTCCGCGCGCTTTGCTAGACAGATCGAGCAGCTGCGACGGCTGAGGCCCAGGCCCACTGGAAGTTATAACCGCCCAGATGGCCGGTGACGTCGACGACTTCGCCGATGAAGAAGAGGCCGTGGACTGATTTGGCTTCCATGGTGCGGGAGTTGAGGGCTGCGGTGTCGATGCCGCCGGCGGTGACTTCGGCTTTCTGGAAGCCTTCGGTGCCGCTGGGGTGAAAGGCCCATTTGCGCAGGGATCGTTCGCGGGCTTCGAGGGCAGGATTGGTCCAGCCCTTGATCTGGCCTTTGATTGAGATTGCATCTGAAAACTGATTTGCGATGTGGTCGGCGAGGCGCGTTGGCAGGTAGTCGCGCAGGGCCTTTTGCAGGGCTGGCTGGTCGCGGCGGCCGGTGAAGAGCTGATCGAGGAGGCGTTTGTTTTTGGGCAGGTCTGGGGCGAAGTCGAGGAGGATGGACTCGCCGGGTTTCCAGTAGGAGGAGATCTGCAGAATGGCGGGGCCACTCAGGCCGCGGTGGGTGAAGAGCGCTTTCTCGATGAAGGTGGTCTTGCAGCCGGGTGTGGAGGCACGGACGGTGGTGGAGACGCCGGATAGCCCTGTCCATGATGTTTCGTTGCCGCCGAGTGTGAGCGGAACTAAGACCGGGCGGGGAGGGATGATGTTGAGGCCAAACTGGCGGGCGAGGTCGTAGCCGAAGCTGGTGGCTCCGAGCGTGGGGATGCTGAGGCCGCCGGTGGCGATGACGAGGGTTTCGCTGGTGAAGTGGCCTTTGGCGCACTCGATGCGGAAACCGGAGGAGTCGTGTTCGACGCGGATGCTGTGGGCGTCGTAGATGAGGTCGACTGGGGGTGCTGAGCGGCTGCACTCGGCGAGGAGCATGTCGAGGATGGCGTGGGCGGAGTGGTCGCAGAAGAGCTGGCCGAGGGTTTTCTCGTGCCAGGGGATGTTGTAGCGATGGACGAGCTCAAGGAAGTGGTGCGGGGTGTAGAGGGCGAGCGCGGATTTGGCGAAGTGGGGATTTTGCGAGAGAAAGCGGTCGGGTGAGGTGTTGAGGTTGGTGAAGTTGCAGCGGCCTCCGCCGGAGATGAGGATTTTGCGGCCGGGTAATGGACCGTGTTCGAGGACAGCGACGCGACGATTGCGCTGAGCGGCTGTGGCGGCGCAGAAGAGGCCGGCTGCTCCGGCGCCGAGGATGATGGTGTCGTATTTCACAGTGAGCGGTGGTCAGTAAACAGAGATCAGGGGTCAGAGATCAGGGGTCAGTGGGAATTGTTGTTTCGCTAAAGCCAGGGCTTCTTCGGTTGTTTGAATGGCGCCTTCGAGTTGGGCCTCTTCGATGGTATGAAGGATGGTTTTGAAGGTTGGGCCGGGATGGTAGCCGAGGGCGATGAGGTCGCGACCGGTGAGTAAAGGTGTCGGGCGGACTTCTTCTTCGGGGATTGCTTTGTATTGCTCGCGGGCGAAGTGATAGTTGTCCAGGCTGCCGTGACTGGCGTTGCAATCCATGCGGTGCAGGGCGAGGTGTTCGGGGAATCGATCGAGGCGGAAGAACCGCTTGAGTGTGGCGGCTTTCATGCGGTGTACATCGCCGAAGCGCATGTGGTTTTCGATGAGGGCGAGGATCTGAGTGGTTTCTTCATTGGAGAAGCGCATGCGGCGGCAGATGTCCGCGCCAATGGCGACTCCGACTTCAACGTGTCCGTTGAAGCGGATGCGGTCGTTTGGAGTGGTTGGCGGCTGGAAGGTGGCGGGCTTGCCGATGTCGTGCAGGAGTGCTCCCCATGCGAGGGTCATTGGGCTGCCGGCTTCTAGTTGTTCGAGGAGCATGAGGGTGTGGGTCCAGACATCACCCTCGGGGTGGAATTGCGGGGGCTGTTCGACGCCTTTGAGCTTTGCGGCTTCGGGCAGGACGTGAATGAGCAGGCCGGAGGTGTCGAGCAGCTCGAAGGCGCGGCGGGCGTGGCCCTCGGTGAGCATGCGGGTGAGCTCTTCGCGGATGCGTTCGCGGCTGACGCTGGCGATACGCGGTGCGAGGGACTGGATGGCGGCAAAGGTGGCCGGTTCGATTGCATAGCCGAAGCGCGCGGCGAATCGGATGGCGCGGAGCATCCGCAGGCGGTCTTCTTCGAAGCGGCGAAGGGGCAAGCCGATAGCGCGAAGGATGCCGGAGTTGAGGTCGGCGAGACCGCCTACGAAATCAAGCACGTGAGGACGGAGCTTCAGTTGATCCCAGGTCTCAAGTTCGAGACCTGGGACACCCGAGAGAGGCGAGTGTGAGTGTGAAGTGTGAGGGGCCTCGTCTGAGGCCGAAATGGTATTGGGTGATTCGTGGGGATTGAGGCTCAAGGCTTCAGGGTCTAGCAGGAGGCCGTTGATGGTGAAGTCACGGCGCTGGATGTCTTCTTCGGCGCTCAGGGTATAGCGGACAGCGTCGGGGTGGCGGCCATCGGAATAGGCTCCGTCGGAGCGGAAGGTTGCGACTTCTGTCTGGACGTAATGAGCATCGACTTCATCGGCAACGATGACGACGCCGAAGTGGGCGCCGACGGCGAAGGTGCGCGGGAAGAGGTTGAGGACGATGTCAGGTGTGGCGCTGGTGGCTACGTCATAGTCCTTGGGGTTGGGGCCGAGAAGCAGATCGCGGACACAACCGCCAGCGAGGTATGCCTGATGACCCTCCGCACGGAGGCGCGCGACGATGGCGCGGGCAGCCATGAAACCGGGGGCGAATTGTGGGTCGGTAGGCACTATTTCTTTCTCTTGAAAGTATGGCAGGCGGGCAGCCTTATGTCCTGTTAGTGGATCGTGTGCGGTTTGCAACAGGTTTGCTGTTTGTCTTTGAGATGAAGCCAACCTCAGCGGGCTTGCTCTCTTCCAATGCCTTAGTTTTTGTATCGCGTTTCTTGCGCCAGGTATGCATTGAAGCGGTTCCGGCTGGAAGACAAACAGGCAAAAGAAGAAAGGAAACGAATATGACGCTTGTGATTATCATTTTGCTGATATTGATTTTGGGCGGCGGCGGTGGATATTACGGCTATGGCCGCTGGGGTTATGGCGGCGGAGCAGGCATCGGGCTGGGAACGATTCTGCTGATCCTGCTGATTGCGTATCTGCTGAATGTGCTCTGACGATCGTGCGACAGGGCTCAAATGCGGCGGCCGATGAGGGCCGCCGCAGGATGAACTAACTAACAGCGCAACAGACTATCTATGAGCAGCACGATCCGCCGGTGCAGCAGGAGGAAGTGCAGCAGGACGTTGTGGAGTGAAGCACTGTTGCAGGTTGTGCGAGCAGGCTGAGAGAGAAAATGAGTGTGGCGGACAGAACGATTGCTTTGCGAAACATAGGAAATTCTCCTTTGCGTTAAAACGAAGCTGTATCGAGAGATGGGCAAGGCCCGCTCCGAAACGAGGCAGAGGAGAGCGCTCTAGATCCGGAAGACTCGCAGGAGAACGTGGCGTGAGATTGTCGGCGTAGGTGGTGCGCCAGGCCAGATGTCATCCGGTCCGAAGACGGCCAATAGATTCTCGTGCTGATATGCGGAGTCCGTTATCGGCGCCAGTTTAGCCGTTGTGATGGATGAAGCGGATGACTGGAATGGACGAGGAGAGCAAAGGGCGCTGGCGCAAGCCTTGGCGCATTGCTCATCCATTGGAGCAGCGGGTGCTGCGTTATCAAAGCCAGGTGCTTCCACGGCGGCTGAATCGCCCGGCGTGTTGTTGGCATGCTCCTGCATTGTCATGGAGCAACAGGCTGCATGTCGCGAGCATCCGCTGGTGGCCTGGAGAGCGCATGCAAGCTCGGCTAGAGCGGGGTTCGCGGCGAGCAGGGCAGCGAGAAAGAGCGGAACGAATTGGAGCCAGCGCTTCATCGGCCGAAAACAGTGTCCTCGATCAGAGTACGCGAGCCGGTGACTGTTGTCACGAGCGCGGCTGTCATGTACGGGACGCGCGATCCGGTTGATCAAGACATTAAAAGATGGGTAAACACCGTCAATTGCCAGGTCTTATCTTGTCAGGTCTTATCTGCTGGATGCTGATTGATGGGCGAGAGCGGCGTCGATCCTCGATTTGAGTTGCTCTACATCTGATTTAGTGACAGTCGGCCCGTTACCGGGAATAGCTACGTTGAAATCGAGTTTAAGCACCTCTCCGAGAGTAGTGCTCCATCCGGCGAGACTGCCACCGGCGGATTCATCGGGCTTAGGATCGGCTGTATAGAGATCACCGAGAGCGACAGCTTTGAGCTCGGGGAAGTAGACGATGGTATCTCCGCTGGTGCGAGCTGGGCCGAAGTGGAGCAGGCGCACCTCGACGAGGCCGAAGTGAAGATCTTGCTCCTTATCGTAGGTGAACGAAGGAGGAGAGATGGAGGCTTTATCCGGGTGATAGCTCTGCAGAGCCTGCTTGACACTTTGCTGAGCGATGACCTGCGAGCCATCCGAAAGAAAATCGGCGTTCAGGCCGGTGTGATTGACGTAATAGTTGGTGTCGATGAGAACGCGTATTGGCTGGTCGACGATTTTGCGGATGATGTGGGCGAGTTCGGGGTAGTTGCCTGGCAGTTTACCGTCGACGACGATGAGGCCGCCTCCGCTGAGGCGAAGGACGGAGTTGCCGCCGCCGCCGCTGATAACGTAGAGGCCCGTCTTTACGAAGGTTGTGGTGAGAGTTCGCGGTCTAGTCTTGTATCCGGGGGCGTCGTCACCTTTGTTGCCGTACTGAGCGTGGAGAATCGATGTCGTGGAAGCAAGGATGAGCAAGGTTGCGAAAGCCCGCGCGATGAAGGAATAAGCTATGCGCACAATCTACTCCGGAAGAGATGCTGTTTGACGATGTATTAGCTGGAACACATGCGTAGAGCGTGGCTCACGCGAGCCACATGAAACCGGAGAGGGACCTGGGGATATTGCGCGGTTCCTCTCCGGTTTCGATCGGGCAAGCTGAGATGCAATATCAGCTGCGTGATTTGTTTCTGCTCGTGAATGCAAGCACTAAGTATTCCTAGTAGCCGCCCAGGGTGAAGGCGTAGAACTTGTTATTTCCAGTCATCCCGGGAATGCCAAGGTGAGTGTAGCCAGAGCCCCAGAAGACGGTGTTATTCACTACGGTCGCTCCCGAGATGGTCGAAGCCCCCGATGGATAGCTCCAGAGGGTTTTTCCGGAGGAAGCATCCAGGGCGAGCATGGTGGGAGCACTCGACCCACCGGCCATAGATGCAGCGAAGACGACGCCGTTGGCGACAGCTAGCGGGCCCAGATCCGCGGCTCCATTCGGGTCTGCAACCTGCCACAGAATCTTGCCGGTCGCAGGATCGAGGGCGGCCCAGGTTCCGGCGGTGCCGAGATTGCTGTTGCTGCCATACGGGATGCCGTAGAAGTTCGCGACAGCAACGTAAATGCGGAAGCCGTCGGTAGCTGATCCCCACTCCATGCCGCCGAGCGAGGAGCCGGGGCCGACCTGAGTCTGCCAGAGCAGCTTACCCGTGTCGGGATCGAAGGCGAAGTAGATGCCGCTCTTCTGGCCTGCACCGAGGATGGTTTTGGGGCCCTGTGGAGTCAAGTAGGTGATCTCGTTGGGAGCCGAGCCGAAGTCGAAGTCTGGGCCTTGTGGAGAGGGGCATCCCGGGAGGCCGAATGAGCAGGAAAGATTGAAGAAGTCGCTGCCGCTCTGCGAGGAGAACTGAGGCCAGGTGACCATGCTCTGGGACCATTTGATTTTGCCGTTGCTCATGTTAAGAGCCAGGATGGAATCGACGTGGTTGTCAGACGACTGACAGACGGCGGGAGTTCCACCGGCAGCGACGCACTTCAAATATTTGGGATCGGTGGGCGCGGTGTAGTTGTCGCCGGTGCCGATGAAGACGGTCCCACGAGTGGTGTCCACGACGGGGTTGCTGCCCCAGACGCCCACGCCACTATAGCCGGCGACCGTGGTGTAGGTCTGCCAGAGAATCTTGCCGTTTGCGGCATTGATGGCGGCGACGCTGCCCTTCGCGGTGCCGGGCGCGCCGGCTGCATTGGCTTCCTGGGAGGATGCTACACCGGTGTAGATGACGCCGTTGGCGTAGGAGGCGGAGGTGGTCACGACCGCGTAGGGATCGAAGGTGTTGAGCTGGGTCTTCCAGAGCAGCTTGCCGCTGGAGGCGTCGAGGGCCAGGAACCAGGCTCCCTGCTGCACTCCAAGGTAGACGATGCCGTTGACCACCAGCGGCGTGGCGCGTGCGTAAACGGTGGCATAGGGCTGGCCGGTGGTGTTGTTGAGCAGATTGTAGTTAGCGAGTGGTCCGCCCCAAAGCTGTTTGCCGTCGATGGCGCGGATGGCCCAAAGATTGCCACCCCAGTCGGGAACATAAGCGACGCCGTTGACGACCGCGGCGCGGGCAGACACATCGCCTGCGGTGGTGAAGGTCCATTTGGGCTTGAGATATGGGACGGTGAGCGAATTCAGCAACAGTCCGCCGAAATTGCTTGCGCTATTGGTGTTGTTTTGCCCGAACTGGGGCCAATCCTGGGCGTTTGCGCGGGACGTGGTGGATAGGCAGGCAAGCATGGCCACCATGGCCGTGCAGAGGCCTATCTGGCGGAACGAAAGAGAGCAGGCCCGTTTGGCAATTCGCAGCAACACTGGGTGCAGACTCATTGTGATTTTCTCCGCTGTTTGATGTTGTGGTTATTCGCCGGAATCGAGCCCGGCAAGTTAGAGATCAAGCCTTGAACAGAAAGCGGAAAGAGGCTTCGGGTCGCGTGGGGGCGCGGAGACTAGAAGGTTGAACTTCGCGACATTTTGGGGGAACCTGCGAATAGTAGCAGGGGAGGCTATGCAAAGCAAATAAAAGATTTGCAATAGATATTCCGCATAGGTAACCCGACAGACCGTTCCAGAAGGCTCGCTTACCAGGTGGGCAGAAGTTGCGCGCGTAGACTGAAGAGGGATGGCAAGCGGACTGATTCTAGGGATTGAGTCGTCGTGCGATGAGACGGCGGCGGCAGTGGTGGAGCGTGGGTCGCTGACGCGATCGTCGATTGTGGCTTCGCAGATTGGAACGCATGCGCCGTATGGCGGCGTGGTGCCTGAATTGGCGAGCCGCGAGCATTTGAGAAATATTGTTCCGATCACGCGTGCCGCTTTGGAGCAGGCTGGGTGTGAACTCAAAGACATTGAAGCGGTGGCGGTGACGAGTGGTCCAGGGCTAGCCGGAGCACTGCTTGTTGGGCTGACGTATGCTAAGACGCTGGCGTTTTCGCTGGGCGTGCCGCTGATCTCAGTGAATCATCTGGAGGGGCATATTCATGCTGTCCTGCTTGCTGAAAACAGGGATCAGGGATCGGGGACCAGGGAACAGGGAATAGCGTCTGGGTTGCCGATGCCTGCGCTGGCGCTGGTGGTTTCAGGTGGGCATACGCATTTGTTTCTGGCGCGACCGCCGGAGGGGATAGCAGCAGGGCAGGCGGGATGGCGGTATGAGCTGATTGGGCGGACGCTGGATGATGCTGCTGGTGAGGCTTACGACAAGGTAGCGAAGCTGCTGGGGCTGGGGTATCCGGGTGGGCCTTGGATCGACAATCTTGCGCAGTATGGCAATGCGAAGGCGGTGCCGTTTACGTTTGCGCAGATCAAGCCGAAGGCGCATCTGGAAGGAAAAGCTCCACGGACGAAAGGTGCAACGATTGCGCCGATTGGCGGTCTGAATCGGCATTTTCTATTTTCGTTTTCGGGGATCAAAACGGCGGTGCTGCGGTATGTGGAAGTGCATGGGATGCGGGCGGCGTGCGAGGAGCGCATGAAGACACTGTCGGCGATGCCTCATGCGGCATGGCAGGATGCGCTGCCGTGGTGCGATAAGCAGACGCTGGATCTGATTGCGAGCTTTCAGCATGCTGTAGTGGGGGATCTGATGAAGAAGACCTTTGCCGCAGCGGAGGCCGTGGGTGCTGCCAGTGTGCTGGTGACCGGTGGCGTGGCGGCGAATCGTGAGCTGCGGGTGCGGTTTACTGCAGAGGCCGCAGAGCGAGGGTTGCCGATTGCGTTTCCGACGCTGGCGCTTTCGACAGATAACGCGGCAATGATTGCGGCGGCTGCATGGCCTCGATTTGTGGCGGGTGAGTTTGCGGATTGGGACTTAGAGGCGAATCCGCGGATGGTGCTGGCTTAGAAAATTCCTGACCGATTATTTCGTTTTTGTTTTTGAAGTGGCGTTGTAGCCGAGAGCCTTGAGGCAGAAGGCGGTCAGTTGGCGCGCCTCTTCTTCGGGGTGAGGGCCGTGCTGGATGATGCGGCGCTCGTGAATGCCACGGATCATGTCCATGATGGCCCAGGCGGCTGCTTCGAAGTCCTGCTTCGGTATTTCGGCGCGTTCGGCTGCTGTGGTGAACATGGCGATGAGGTAATCGACGGCGAGGCGCTGCCATTTGAGGCTGCGTTTGCGGTTCTTCATTTCGCGGTTGATGCTGGAGATGACCCGATAGAGATCTTGTTTCTCGCGCCAGTAGGTGAGGCGGATGGCGATGAAAGCACCGAGCTTTTCCGCAAAGCTGGCTGCTGATGCGACGGCTTCGCCGGTGCGGGCATAGATCTCGGCGAGGGCACGCTCCATGACCGCCTCGTAGATCTCATCTTTGGAGCGGAAGTAGACGTAGACGGTGGCTTTGGCGAGGCCGGCCTGTGCGGCGATGTCGTCTACCCGCGATTCATCGAAGCCTTTGGTGCCGAAGACCTTCGAGGCTGCATCGAGGATCTCGGAGCGGCGAAATTCGGTGACGATCTGACGCTTGCGGTCCTCGGCGGTTTTAGGCATGGCGAATCGCTGAATCCCTATCTCAGTGTACTGCGTCTGATAGATTGACCATATAGTTTAATAAATCATACTTATGAGTATGATTTGCTCCGAGAGACATGATTGTTGAAGAAGAAGTTGCGGGCGCAGAAGAGTCCCTGGCGAGGGATATTCCGGAGTTTGACTCGCAACATCTGACGCCTGCGCGGGCTTTCAGTCCGTGGATCATTGCGATGGTGGTGACGATAGGGACGTTCATGGAGGTGCTGGATACCAGCATCGCGAACGTCGCGCTGCCGCATATTGCGGGGAGCCTTTCGGCCTCACAGGATGAAGGCGCGTGGGTACTGACGAGCTATCTGGTGGCGAACGCCATCATTTTGCCGATCAGTGGATGGATTTCGAGCGTGATGGGACGCAAGCGGTTTTATCTCATCTCGGTTCTCTTCTTCACGGTGTTTTCAGCGTTTTGCGGGCTGGCTCCTTCGCTGGGTTTGCTGATTGTTTTTCGTGTGCTGCAGGGGCTGGCGGGTGGTGGATTGCAGCCTTCGGTGCAGGCGATTTTGGCAGATGAGTTTCCGCCAGAGAAACGCGGGATGGCGATGGCGCTCTACACTATCGCGATTCTGGTTGCGCCGGTGCTGGGGCCTACGCTGGGCGGGTGGATCACGGACAACTACTCGTGGCGGTGGATTTTCTATATCAACATTCCGGTGGGCATTGCGTGCTTCATGCTGACGCGTATTGTGCTGGAAGATCCGACGCATATAAAAGCGGCGAGAGCGGCGAACAAGGGCAATCTGCGGATTGACTGGATGGGACTCAGTCTATTGAGTCTAGGACTGGCGACGCTGGAGATTGTGTTGGATAAAGGGCAGGAGCTGGATTGGTTCGGATCAAGTTTTATTGTCGGGTTTGCCACGGTGGCGGTGCTTTCGCTCGGCGGCGCAGTTCTGTGGGAGTGGTTTCATCCGAAGCCTATTGTGAATCTGCACCTGCTGAAGGAGAGGAATTTCCGCTCGTGCTGCATTCTGATTCTGTGCCTGTATTCGGTGCTGTATGCGACGACGTATCTGCTGCCGTTATTTATGCAGCAGATGATGGGGTATGACGCGACAACTGCAGGATTTGCGCTTTCACCGGCTGGGTTGTTCACGATGGCGGAGGTGCCGTTTGTCGGCTACGTGCTGACGAAGGGGTTTGATCCGCGCAAGCTGATTTTTGCGGGGCTGACGCTGATTGGGATTTCGCTATGGTGGATGGGTTCGATGAATCTGCAGGCGGCGGAGATCGACATGATCATGCCGCGTATTTTGCAGGTGCTGGGCGTTGGGTTGACGACGGTGCCGATCAGCACGATTATGTTCCGGTTTTTGCCGAGGGAGCAGAGTTCACAGGCCGCGGGTATATATGCACTGGTGCGCAATGAGGGCGGGAGTATCGGGATTGCGATCAGCAGCACGCTGTTGCAGCGCAAGGCGCAGATGTATCAGGAGGTGTTGAGCCAGCACACGGATGGGTCTTCGCCATGGGTGCACCAGGCAGTGAGTGCGATGGCGGCTCATCCGGGCAATGCGCTGGATAATCACTATGCGGCGCTTGCGAGGCTGTATGACGCGATGCTGCAGCAGGCAAATCTGCTTTCGTATATGGATCAGTTTCGCGCGTTGGGCCTGGTGATTTTGTTGGTGATGCCGTTGCTTCTGATGCTGAAGAGGCCGGGCGTGCAGAAGCGTATCGAACTCGATGCGCACTAAAGTTATCAATAATTGCAAATAAATTACGGGTTATAGCTTGGGAGTTTTGGCGTAAGGCGGCGGACTACGAACTCCTGAAAAAGATACTGGATGGCGGATGCGCCGGTGTCGATGGCGGTCTGCTGAAAGGTTAGGCCGATGCCGTTGCGGTCGCTGGCGGGGTAGTAGAGATTGGAGAGTCCGCCGGAGGCGAGGCTGCCGAGAATGCCCGAGTAGTTGGGCTGCCAATGGCCGTTGTCTCCTTTGCAGATGACAGCGTTGGCGATGGCATAGAGTGCGCGGGAGCGGATGGAACCGGTGCCTTTGTAGAAGTAACGCGGGTCCTGATGAAGAAGTACAGGGAAGATTGCGTTGCCGAGCATGGTGCCTGTGAATCCGTCGGTGTATGAGGCTCCGAAACGCTTGAAGTAGCCCTGCGCTCCTCCGCCGAAGCCAGGGTACGCGCCTGTGGCCTGCTCGGCACCGGCGACAAAGGCGCTAAGTCCGAAGGTGACCGGGTCGATGGAGGTGCGCCAGGCGAGGCGGAACTTCTGTTTTGGGCTTAGCGGTGGTGCGTCTTTGTTGTAGGCGACGTAGAAGTTGGGGACGATGCCTAAGACGCGCTGCTTCTCTTCGATTTGGAGCTGGGCTTCGGAGATTTCAGCGGTAGAGGCGGTGACGTCTACTTCGCTGACGGCCTTGGCGAAGGCTAATGTAATGGCCGGCAACTCATCGGTCTGGCCGGGCTGGATGGTTCCGGAAATGGTTTGGGTGGTGAAACCTTTAGCGTTGAGGGTGAGCGTGAATGGGCCCGGTGGAACGGAGGCGAAGAAAAAGCTGCCATCGGCTCCTGTGGTGGTCGTTTGGTCGGGCACGTTGGGACGCGCGAGCGTGACGTGGACACCCTCATATACTGCGCCATCGGGGTTCTGGACAGTACCGTGAATGCTACCGGTAGCAGGATCGGATGGAAGAGCTGGGGCTTCGGGAGCTTTAGCTGATTGCTGGGCCAAGGCTGCGGTACACAGAACAGTGGCGCAATAGAAAAGGAGGAGCAGCATCGAGCCGCGGAGGGCGTACCTACGCTCGATCATCAATTGTGTCGCTCGGGGGAATACATGCTTTACTGTATCGCTTCCATATTGGACTCAGGCTATTAGACGAAGGATGCGGCGGAGCGGGAAGAGTGTTCGGGGATTTCTGGTGTTTTATGAGAGCAGATCGTGGACGGCAGCTTCGAGTCTGGCGGTGAGGGCGGCGGGTTCGATGGCGTCGTCGAATGGGATTGGCTCGCCGATGCGGATTTCGAGGAGCCCGGAGCGGAACCAGCCGGATTTGCGCATCTCGGAGAAACCGCGCAGGCCTACCGGGAGGACTGGGACGCGGGATTCGCGGACGAGTAGGCCGATGCCCTGGCGGAATGGACGAGTTTCGGCGGTTTCGGAGACTGCGCCTTCGGGAAAGACGAGTACGTTGAAGCCGCGGTCCATGGCTTCGCCAGCGTGCTGGAAACTGCGGCGATAGCCGTGCATGCGGGGCAGCGGAAACACGTTGAAGAGCGCGGTGACCAGATAGTACTGGATGGGGCCGGAGAGATTGAAGAGCCAGTTGCCCTGGTTGCGGGCGCGTTTGAAGTCGAGGAGCAATTCGCCAGCCATGGCGATGGCGATCTGGCGGCGAATTTTGAAGGGAAGCGAATAGAGGACGATGGAGCCGTCGATGGAGGCGACATGGTTGGAGACGATGATCATGGGACCGCCGGGAATGGGGCTTTTGGGCAGAATGACGCGCGGCGCGCCGAGGAACCAGACAAGCGGGCGTATGATGGCTTCGCGGAAGACGAGGCGGGCGAGGCGGATTGGCCAGCTCCAGGGCCAGTGAGGGTAGAAGCGGTCAGAGGTGAGGGCACGCTGGTCTTTTTCAGCTTTGGTGAGGTGGCGATGCGGGACAGACGAGGCGGCTTCTTCGGACTGCGTGGATGCGATGACAGGAGCTGCGGTGGGCTCTGACGGTTGCGCTGAAGCGGTCTCCGCGGATGGCAGCGGAAGGGATTCCGATGTGGACGCTGGCTGGCGGGAATCGGCGGCGATGTCTTGTTCGCTGTCGCGGCCGATGTGGGCGGCCTGACGGGCAACGATGGTGCGCAGTTCACCGAGAGTTTCGGTACTGGCGATGGCGTCGTCGGCTAGTTCTAGGTCGAGGCGCTGTTCGAGAGCGGACTGGAGCTCGACGCGGCCCAGGCTGTCGAGGTGCAGGTCCTCGGTGAGGCGCATCGTGTCGCTGGGGTTGGCGATGGATTCGCCGGTGACGGAGGCGATGAGCTCGAGGACAATGTCTCGGCGTGGAAGCTGACCGGTGGTGGGCTGGCCGGACATGTGCTGGGCCTGAAAGTTCTGACACACCCATTCATTGACCTTGCGTCGCAGGAGCTTGCCGGTGGAGGTAAAGGGGAAGGCTGGATCAGGCCATTTGAGGGCGCGGCGGATCTGCTGAAAGTCGGCGAGTTCGCGGTTGGCGGCGCGGACAGCGGACTGGAGCTCGGCATCTGTGCCAGCGGAGAGGACTACAGCTACGGGTTCGATGCCGCTGGGGAAACCGCAGGGGACTACGACGCAGTCGCGGATGCCGGACTGGTGCTTCATTGCCTCTTCGAGGTCGGCGGGGTGGATATTCATACCGCTGCCGGTGACGATGACGTCGCCTTTGCGGCCGAGGAAGACGAGCTCACCGCTTGCGTTTTTCTCGCCGATGTCGCCGGTAGAGAGCCACTCGCCTTCACGCTTGCGCATGGCTCCGTTTTGCCAGGTAGCGTTGGCGAGCATGTCGCCGCGGACGAGGATTTCGCCATCTTCTGAGAGCTTGACTTCGCGGCCGGGGAGGGTGCGGCCGATGGTGCCTTCGGCAATCTGGAAGGGGTGATTAACGGTGACCAGCGCCGTTGTTTCGGTCATGCCGTAGCCCTGAATGAGAGCGATGCCAATGCGGTTCCAGAAGTGCTCAATCTCGGCGGGAAGGGCTGCGCCGCCGGAGATGACGGCCCAGAATTTCCAGCCCAGGGCGCTATGGATTTTGCGGAATCGCCACCAGACGCCGGGAACCCTTTTGAGCGATGGCTGCGAGGAGCCGGCGGCGTGTTCGATCAGGGATGCGAGATCGGGGAAGCGGCTGAGGAGGTGGGTGCGCAGAAGCTGGAGGATACGGGGTACGGCGACGAGGACGGAGATGCGTTCGTGGCGGATGAGGTCGGTGAGACGGCGGGCCTCGAACTGATCGGCGAAGTGGACCTCAGCGGCGAGCAATGGAGGCAGCCAGAGGCCCATGAACTGGCCGAAGACGTGGCTCAGGGGCAGTGTGTGCAGAAAACGGAGCGGATGCACCCAGCGCTCGTACTTCTGGTACTTGTGCATTTCGTGCTCGATCGGGCGAACGCTGGAGAGCACATTGGCATGGGTGTGGACGATGCCTTTGGGGTCGGAGGTGGTGCCGGAGGTGAAGACGATCTGGAAGGCCGCGTCTTTGGTGACGGAGGGTGAGACGGCAAAATTGGGCTCGGCAGGAAGCTGGGCGATGAGGTTGTAGAGGGTGAGCCAGGGGACGTCAAAGTTTTCCAAATGCTGAACGAGAGACTGGATCAGGCTGTGATCGCCGACGATGAGTTTGGGTGAGACATCCTGCACGATGCGAGCTGCGAAGTCCGGTGAGCCGGCAAAGTCGAGGGGGACAGCGAGGACGCCGCGGAGGAGACAACCGAAGAATGCGCCGATCCATTCGGCGGAGTTGGCTCCCCAAAGGACCACGCGGTCGCCGGGAGCGATGTTGCGGCGATCCAGTTCTGCGGCGAATCGGCCTGTGATTTGCGCTAGTTCGCCATAGGTGGTGCGGTAGCGGCGATTGCCGCGATGTGCCACCACAGCTGTCTCACCAGCGTGGAGGCGGAACTCCTCAACCAGGCTGGCGAGATGAGTACGCACTCTACGATCATAGATGCGCGGAAATGACTGAAGTTCAAAACATTATGCGTTGAATGGTGAATTGAGCTGCGTCAATTATCGACTCAAGGATTGATTTCATCGACCTTGTAAAAGTTAGATCCGGGCGAAACATTGGAATTGACGGTCTGGCCTAGACCGTTGCGGTAGTAAGAAGACTTGGGGCCGCTGAAGACCTGAAAAGTGGCTCCGGTTTGTGGATCATGGAGGTTGGTCAGACCAGTTAAGGTGTCACAGAAGCTTGAGACCTGGGAGGCTTGCGCGGCCTGGTGGCGCTCGAAGCTGGCAACCTGGGCGTTCATAGCGGCCTCACGCTGCTGGTGATAGACCTGCATCTGACGCATGAACTGGCCGAAGTTCGCACGAATCTGGTCGAGGCCCATCTGGGTCATGCGCTGCTGATACTGGTCCCATTGCGGGCTCTTCTGCCAGGTAGCGGTCATGTGGTCGACGATACCGTGAGCGAGCGGCAAATTGTCGGGTGTGGTGAGGATGCTGATGACCGGGTCGACGAGCCAGAGGCCGTTGCCGTTGGGCGGCATTTGGGTGCGCACGTAGGTTTCTACGATACGGGGGCCATCGGACGAGACGCAGTCGTAGGCAACAGATGCCTGCGAGACGCGGGCCCGCGAATCGGCTTGCCACTGCTGCGGCATAGCCGGTGTCCAGGATGCAGAGCGGGGCGTCATGGAGGTACAGACGCCTGCGAAGAGGCGTTTTGCGTATCCCTCGGCGTAGGGTTGGGCCTGCTGGAAGTTGGAGACGATCATCTGCATCTGTTGCGGCTTGAAGTAGCGCTGGCCTGGGGCCCCGGTATGTGGGCCGGGCAGGACATAGGGTGGGACATTTGGGTCGTTGATACGGATGAGCAGCTTGCCGTCGAGCGAACGGACATTCATGCCCCAGCGGACATCGAAGTAGCCGAAGCGCCACATGCCGCCACGAACCTGGAAGCCGTAGGGGACATCTATGGAAAATGCACCTTCGGCGGAGTCGTTGAACTGGATCCAATGGAGGCCGTCGGCGGAACGGGGAAGCGATCCGGATGCAGCGAACGGATCCATTGCGTTTGCGACGGCATGGCAGCCGGTACTGGCGAGGATGAGGGCTAGGGATAAGAAGGCGAATTTTCTGGCGAACATAATGCGCTCCTGCGGGGGAGGCCGAAGGGACCTGGGTTCGCGGGGGATGGCTTGTGAAAGGGCCCGGAGAACAGAGAAAGAGGCTTACGGCTGCAGAATTGTTGCAGGAAGAATTGTTGCGCAGCAGTATAGCCGTTCGGGAGAAGAGTGGCGAACATTTATCTGAAATCCAGAGCTGGGGTCGGTGCGGAGGTGAAACGGTGCGCTGATACAATCGAAAAGGCCCAATAGACGGCGAAACTGACTGGATTTTTGGAAAGCAGCGAGAGACTGTCCCGCACGCAAATGACCCTGCGCCTGTACAACACCCTCAGCGGACAACTGGATGAACTGACACCCTCCGATGGCGAAGAGCTGCGGATGTATGCCTGCGGGCCGACTGTGTACGACTACGGGCATATCGGGAATTTCAGGACGTTTTTGCAAATCGATGTACTGCGGCGGTTTCTGAAGCTTAAGGGCATGCGGCTGAAGCACGTGATGAACATTACGGATGTGGATGACAAGATTATCCGCAATGCCGCTGCGCAGGGCGTGCCGATTGGCGAGTACACGCCCAAGTTTGAGAAGGCGTTTCTGGACGATCTGGAATCGCTGCAGATTGAACAGCCTGAGGTGATGGCGCGGGCCACGGAACATATTCCCGAGATGGTGGAACTGGTGGAGCGGCTGGAGGCTGCGGGCGCGGCTTACCGGACCGGCGAGGGAACGGACGACGGCTCGTGGTATTTCCGGCTAAAGGCTTTTCCTGAATACGGGAAGCTGAGCAAAAAGGATCTGGAAGGCATCACGGACGGCGCGCGCGTGGATGTGGACGAGTATGAGAAGGACTCGGCGCGCGACTTTGCGCTGTGGAAGGCTGTGAAGCCGGGCGAGACAAGCTGGGAGACGAAGATCGGGCGCGGACGGCCAGGGTGGCATCTGGAGTGCTCGGCGATGTCGATGAAGTATCTCGGCGAGAGCTTCGATCTGCATGCGGGCGGCGAAGATCTGATGTTTCCGCACCATGAGAATGAGATTGCGCAGTCGGAGTCAGTGACGCGTAAGCCGTTGGCGCGGCATTGGATGCATGTGCGCTTTCTGCTTGTGGATGGGCGGAAGATGTCGAAGTCGGAAGGCAACTTCTACACGCTGCGCGATTTGCTGCTGAAGGGATACAAGGCTTCGGCGATCCGGCTGGCGCTGATTTCGGTTCCGTACCGTCACCAGTTGAACTTTACGTTTGAAGGATTGACGGAAGCGACGAACGCAATCGACCGGCTGCGGACCTTTGTTGGCCGGCTGAAGAAAGCTTCACTTGCGGCAGGGACGACGGATTCACTGCAGGTTGCGGCGGAGAAGGCTGAAGCAGGATACTTTGCCGCGCTCGAGAATGATCTGAATACGGCTGAGGCGCGGGCGCCGATCTTTGATCTGGTGCGGATGGTGAATTCGGCGCTGGACGCAGGGACGGTGCTGGAAGGTGATCGCGAGCGGGTGCTGCAGGTGCTGGACGAGTTCGACGCGGTATTTGCAGTGATCGCCGATCGCGATGCGGAGCCGACGAAGGCTGCAATTGAATGGGCGCAGAGTAGCGGTCTTGGCGATAAGATAGCGCCTGAACTGCTGGCTGGGGCTGGGCTGACCGATGCTGAAGTAGACGCGCTGATTGCCGAGCGGAACATGGCGAGGAAGCAGAGAAACTTCAAACGGTCAGATGAGATTCGCGATGAGCTGGCGGCGAAGGGTATTGTGATTGAGGACTCGCGCGAGGGCGTGCGCTGGAAGCGGAAATAGCCGCGGATCGAGGTTGCAGTATGGAAGCGAACGAAGCAGGTGAGTTGCAGGAACACGCGGAGCATGCGTCGCATGAGCCATCATCGCGGCCGGTAGCGTTTACGATGAGCGTGCTGGCGGTGCTGGTGGCGATCATTACTGTGCTGGGCCACCGGACACACACCGAAGCGGTACTGAAGCAGAACCAGGCGACGGACCAATGGAATCTGTATCAGGCGAAGAAGATTCGGCAGAGCGACACGGGGCTGGCGGCTGATCTGCTTTCGGTGATGCCGGTTGCAGATAGGGCGGCTGCCGATAAGATTGCAAAGACCTACGCCGATCACCAGAAGAAGTGGGACGAGGATCTGAAGGAAGAGCAGGACAAGGCCAAGGAACTGGAAGAACAAGTGGAACGGGCAGAGATTCGCGCCAACCGGTTCGATCTTGGCGAGGCGCTGCTCGAAATCGCGCTGGTGACGGCTTCGATTACGCTGTTGACGAAGAACCGGCTTTACTGGGTGTTTGGGCTGATCTTCGGGTTGGCGGGCATACTGGTTTCGGCTTCGGTGTTGCTGCTGAAGTAGCGCAGCTGTTGATATTCACGAAGTAAAGTTCGTGCTACACTCGCCGAACTATGCCTAGCTGCAAGTTTCACTTTCTTGCTTTGACCTCGGTGCTGGTATGCGCCGCTTTTGTTCCTGTTTTCGGGCAGGCGACGGTCTCACAGTCGGACAATTCCGCGGTAGGGGCTACGGTTTACAAGAGCGAAATCGGCTTCACCTACGCGTATCCGACAGCCTGGGAACTAGTTGATACCAAGCCGATGCTGCCAGCGGCGCAGTTGAATGCGCAAGATAAAGCGACAAGCGATCCGGAGAAGCGAGGCGCTGCATGCGCGCAGGTAGGTTTTCTGGTGAAGCATGGCGCTCCGGCGTCGGTGATCATGTCTTTGACGTTGCCTTTCGATTGCTTTGGGCAGCGTTTTTCTCAGGACGATCTTCCTTCTGTCGGCGAGGGAATGTCACAGGGGCTGAAAAAGAACTTCAACATTATTGACTCAACCTACAGTGCGTACAAACTGGGCAAGCATAATCTGTGGGTTGAGAGGGCGAAAGGCACGCCGCAGGATCAGAAAGAACCAATTTACACGATCGAGACGGCATGCACGATTGTGGACAAAGGCATGGTGTGTCTGCTGACGCTGGCTGCGGATGTTGATGGACTGACGACATTTGAGACAGGGCATGTCTCGTTCGAGGGCGACGATCCGCTATCCCTGGTGCCTGCGGGTACATTCGACGCGAAGAAATAGCCGAAGCGGCCGGAACTATCGGGCCGTATCGGCTGCATGCTATCCTGAGGGCCAACGGTTCCCTTACAGGATTTTTATGCGATTCATACGGCGTGCAAACAGGAAAGCGATTTCCGCCAGCAAATGCTGGAGTGGATTGCGGGCTCGTGTGATCGGCCCGCGGCGGCATCTTCGCGTGCTGCCGAGCCGGACGCGGCCGAACCTGTATGCAGGTGACTAAGCCTCTCTTTCTCACGCACTTTTCGATTCTTTCCCATTCTTTTCAGACGTTTCCGGGCACCCATGTGGGTTGCTGGCATCGTCGTATCCAATCGTGAACTTGGCCGATGGAAGGAGATTCTTTATGGCACACTCAGCGTATTCGCACTCCGATTTACATATGCAGTTTGGACCGAAGTTGATTACGAGCCTGCCTGGACCGAAGGCAACTGCTGCCGTGGCGCACGACGACCGCGTGATATCGCCGAGCTATACACGCTCCTATCCACTGGTGGCGAAGAGTGGGCGGGGAATCCGCATTACCGACGTAGATGGGAACGAGTTTTTGGACTTCGCCGCAGGCATTGCAGTGAATTCGACCGGACATTGTCATCCGGACGTGGTGACGGCGATTCAGAAGCAGGCGGCGGAACTGATTCACATATCGGGAACGGATTTCTATTACGAGTCGATGACGCAGTTTGCCGATCGGCTTTCAGCGGTTGCTCCGATGCCGGGACCGCACCGGTTTTACTACGGCAATTCGGGAGCTGAGGCTGTGGAGTGCGCGCTAAAGGTTGCGCGGTATCACACGAAGCGACAGCATGTGATCAGCTTCTTTGGAGCTTTTCATGGACGCACGATGGGAGCCCTGTCGCTAACGGGGTCGAAGCCACAGCAAAAACGGCGTTTTGCTCCGCTGGTACCTGGGGTTACGCATATCGAGTATCCGTATGCGTACCGCGGATGCACAGGCGGACCACAGGAGCAGGAGAAGTTTGCGCTGGGCTGTGCTCGTTATATCGAGGACAAGCTCTTCAAGAAGACTTTGCCGCCTGAGGAAGTAGCGGCAATCTTTGTGGAACCGATCCAGGGAGAGGGCGGCTATGTTGTAGCGCCGACCAACTTTTTGCAGGAGCTGCGCGCTATCTGCGACCGGCATGGAATTCTGCTGGTGGCGGACGAAGTGCAGTCAGGTGCGGGGCGGACGGGCAAGTGGTGGGCGATTGAGCATACGGGCGTGCAGCCGGATATTGTCTGCATGGCGAAGGGCATTGCTTCGGGTATGCCGCTGGGCATCTGCATGACCAGGGCAGAGATCATGGACTGGGTGCCGGGTTCACACGCTTCGACGTTTGGCGGCAATCCGATTGCGATTGCTTCGGCGCTGGCGACGATGGATATTCTGGAGCGCGAGGGTATTGCGAATGCTGAGAAAATTGGCGGCAAAATGCTTGATCGGCTGAAGGGGTGGACGAAGACGCACGCGCTTGTAGGCGATGTGCGCGGGCGCGGGTTGATGATCGGCATTGAACTGGTGCTGGATAAAGAGACCCGTGAGCCAGCGACAGCACTTCGTAATCGTGTGGAGACGCTGTGCTTTGAGAAGGGGCTGCTGATTCTGGGTTGTGGCGAGACTTCGCTGCGGCTTTGCCCGCCGCTGATTGTGAACGAGCAGGAAGCGACGGTGGCTCTGGACATCCTGGAAGAGGCGCTGTCGCAAGTGGAAGAGGAACACGCACGGGCCAGCGAGGCAGTGGCTGTCGAAGCGTAGGCAGGAATTAACTGAAATGAAAAAGCCCGCCGCGATGAATGCGGCGGGCTTTTTCGTGAATTGCTTGCGTGTTGATGGATTGCCGGGAAGCCGCGAGAATGGTTGTCATTCATGCTGAGCCTGGATGCCTTGCGGACTAATGCGGTGGAACGTGCGGTCGCGTTGCTGGATCGCGTGAGCGCGCGACGCGGACGGCTGCCGCAGATGCCTGAGCATCTGGCTACCGGTGAGCGCGGCGAGGAAGCTGCGTTTTTCTATCTGCGGCGCAATGGATTCACGGTAGTGGCGCGGCGGTGGAATGATGGGCCGATGCAAGGGGATATCGACCTGATTGCGTGGCAGGGCGATGTGCTTTGTTTTGTCGAGGTGAAAACGCGTACATCGAAGGAGATGGCGACGGCCTCTTCGGCCGTGGATCGCAATAAGCGGAAGACTTTGCGGCGGCTGGCTCGGACTTATCTACGGCATCTGCCGGATGCGGATGACGAAGAGATGCGGCCTGAAACGCGATTCGACATTATTACTGTGTATGAGCTCAGAGGGAAAGAGCGAGAGGTGACGCTGATTCCCGGGGCTTTCGGCTGGCGGGATTGAAGGCTGCTAACCCTGGGCGTCCTGGAACTCTTCGTGCCATGCCATCTGGATCGCTTCGAGGCGTGACTCGTTGGATTTGGTGGGGTCGTCGGCGAAGCCGGGGAGCTCAGTGACCATGCGATGCAGGTCAGTGAAGCGGACGGTGAGCGGGTCGGTGTCGGGGTACGTTTCCTGGAGTTGAATGCCGATCTCCTCGGCGTCGGTCCAGTGGATTTCACGGGGCATGGATTACTCCTAGGGAACAGGGATTAGGGACCAGTCAACAGTGGTCAGAGAATAGGGTATTACATCATCTGGATCAGGTCTTGTTTGCCGTCGAGGAGGTAGACGGCGATGAAGGTCATCGACTCGGTTTCGGAGGCGTTGCCGAAGTTGGTGATGATGACACTGGCTGGTTCGTAGAAGGCTGAGCCTGTGGGAAGGGTTTGTACGGGACTACCCTCGATCTGCATGTGGGCGTTGCCTGAGGCGATGTAGCCGACTACAGCGCAGGGATGGAGATGGCGTCCGCTCTGCTGGCCTGGAGCGAGAGTGATTTCGCGGATGTCTACGTCGGTGACGTTACGGCTGCCGAGTGTGGCGGCTAAGAGGTGTCTGCGGTTGATGGTCTGCTTGGTCGCGGTGCTGATATGGGGTGCTTCCTCTGGCGTACTTACCTTATCCGGCTCACTCAATCTCATTGAAGATGCTTTCCGGGCTGAGCGAAACATCCCCAACCGTCGTTATAACCTCCCGACACATTCGCAATCTCTTGTAGCTCTCTTTCGAACTCGGTGATGGCAGAGTGAGTCGGAACCATGGATTTGACTACGACGGCATCCCAGGGATGATCTGCCTTTACCTGAGCAAAGCTGACATCGACTTTCAAGCCCAGATTGCGGAAATGCTCCGCAAACTTCTCAGCTGCTCCTTCGGAATGGAAGACAACACTGAAATCAATGTCACGGGCACGGCTTAAGTCATCACCATCGGCTTCTAATCGCCGAAGTGCGTGACCGTTCTCGTCATCCGGGTGAATCATAGGTTTCTGGTCCCAGGAAAGCTTAGTGATTCAATTACTTCCCTTCGGCGAGCGTGAGGGGCTTGCCTTCGGAGGTGTAATTGCGGTTCCACTTAGGGATTTCGACTACATAGTTGCCGGGTTTGGTGATGACCGCCTGGCAGCCGAGGCGGGAGTTGAGCTGCTGATCGGCTGCCATGTCGAGGCGGTCGATTTCGTCGTCCTCGGCTTCCGAGATGCCGGTCTGATCCTTGATCCAGAGATGGCAGGTGGTGCAGGCGCAAGCGCCTCCGCAGGCGTGGTCGAGGAAGATGTCGAAGTTCTCGGCGACGTCGAGGAAGGACATGGGTTTGCCGTGGTGCTCGTAGGGCAGGGTGCCGTATTCAAACTCGACGGTCTTGCCTTCTGGCTCGAAGGTGACGCGGACGAGCTTGTCGGGGGCGATGTTTTCGGTCTTGGGTCCGGTGGTGCTCATGGTTTTCTCTTTCTATTGGGGAAGGATGCTTTGCCGGGTTTCCTTGATCTATTGTGCATCGCTCAAAAGCAGATCCTTCGCTGCGCTCAGGATGACAATTCCTGGGTTGATGACAAATCCTAATTCACGATGACTCGCGTTCCCTGCGCGGTTATTCCTATTTGTCTTTGTCATCGTCATCCTCGAATTCTGGTTTCGCAAAAGGATGGGGCGCCTGGATGTTTTCATTAGCCAACGATTCGCCGGCGGCTTCCATGGTTTTGCCACGCATGGCGCTGGAGACGGCGGCGTCCATCTGCTTTTCGGCGAGGTTGCGCGTGGTGTGGTCGAGGGTTGTGGTGGCGGTGCGGATGGCGGCGAGGTCGCCCGTGGCTTTCGTAGCTGCCAGATTGGCGCGTGCGGTCTCGATCTGAACCTTTTCGGAGTCGGAAATGAGGCTCCAGGCTGGGCCGGTTTTGGCTTTTTCGAGCGCTGCGAGGATGGTGTCGGCTTCGAGCTTTGCTTCTATGATTTGGCGGGCTTCGAAGTCGGCCTCGGCGTGGTCGAAGGACTCGAGAATCATGGTCTCGACTTGCTCGTCGGTGAGGCCGTAGGTGGGCTTGACTTCGATCTGGGCTTCCTTACCACTGCGCTGTTCGCGGGCGGAGACCTGGAGGATGCCGTTGGCGTCAATGAGGAATTTGACCTCAATGCGGGGCAGTCCGGCGGGCATGGGCGGGATGCCTTTGAGGTCGAAGCGGGCAAGGGATCGGCAATCGGAGGCTAATTCGCGCTCACCCTGCACGACGTGGATGGCGACGTTGGTCTGGCCTTCAACACCGGTGGTGAAGTGCTCGGTGGCGGATGCAGGGATGGTGGAGTTGCGCTGGATGATCTTGGCGACGACTCCGCCGAGGGCCTCGATGCCGAGGGAGAGCGGAGTGACGTCGAGCAGGAGCAGATCTTCGGTGGCGGCGGAAGCTCCGGCGAGGATATTTGCCTGAACGGCTGCGCCGAGGGCTACGACTTCGTCAGGGTTGAGTTCGGTATGAGGCTTTTTGCCGCGTGCGGAGAGGCCGAAGAGTTGATCGACGAGGGCGCGAACGGCTGGTATGCGGGTCGATCCGCCGACGAGGACAACTTCTTCGATCTGCGCGATATTGTCTGCTGTAATGCCGGCGTCGGCGAGGGCCTGCTTCGTCGGTCCTGCGGTGCGCTGGATGACCGGGGCTATGAGCTGCTCATAGACGGCGCGGGGGATTTCACGCTGGTATCGCTGGGTAACGCCATCTTTGGCTGGAAGCTCGATATCGAGCTTTGCGGAGTCCTGCGAGGAGAGCGCGATCTTGGCTTCGATGACGGCTTTACGCAGAGCCTGAATGGCATCGGGCTGTTGGCGCAGGTCGATCTTGTATTCGTTGTGAATCTCGTCGATAGCTACGGCGAGGAGAAGATTGTCGATGTCGTCGCCGCCGAGGTGGGTGTCGCCGTTGGTGGCGATGACTTCGAAGATGCCGTCGTTGAGCTTGAGGATGGAGATGTCGAAGGTGCCGCCGCCGAGATCGTAGACCGCGATGATTCCTTCCTTGGCGCGATCAAGGCCATAGGCGAGGGCAGCGGCAGTGGGCTCGTTGACCAGGCGGAGGACATCGAGTCCGGACATGCGGCCTGCATCGCGGGTGGCCTGACGCTGGGCGTCATTGAAGTAGGCCGGAACGGTGATGACGGCCTTGTTTACTGGTGCTCCGAAGTAGCGCTCGGCGTTGCGCTTGAGTTGGCGCAGGATATAGGCCGAGATTTCGGAGGGGGTGAATGTCTTGTCGCCGAGCTGGACGCGGATGACTTCGCCGGGCTGGATATCGGGGGCGAGATGGAAGGGGAAGAGTTTGAGTTCGTCCTGCACGTCTTCGACGCCACGGCCCATGAGGCGCTTGACGGAGTAGATGGCGCGGTCAGGGGTCTCGATGAGGGCGCGGCGGGCAGAGTTGCCAATGGTGACGGTGGGCTTGGCTCCGGGGTCGCTGGGATCGAGAACGTCCAGGGCGATGATGGAAGGGACAAGGTTGGAGCCGTCGACGCCGGGAATGACGACTGGCTCGGAGCCTTCCATGTAGGCGACGAGCGAGTTGGTGGTGCCGAGGTCGATTCCGACGACTCGTTCGGTTTTTGTTTCTTCAGGCATTACTCTCAGTTTCCTTCTTCGGCTTTGCGGGCCCATGCCGGAGGGTTCAAAACATACTGGGCCTGGCCTTTGCCGAAGGACCAATCTTCGAAGTTGTTTTCAGTCAGGACAATCATCACGTCGTCAGCGGGAATGCCAGCGGCTTCGTGCAAACGTTCGACAATACGCGCGTAGAGAGCCTGCTTTTGCTCGACAGTGCGGCCGCGGCTTAAAAAGATCTGGGTCAGGACGAACTGGTGACTGCGAGCTGCGCCCATGAAGGATGGGTCGATGAACATGTCAGCGGCTTCATGCGCGGTGACAACGATGAAGCGGTCGCCTTCAGGGATGCCAATGGTTTCGCGCATCGCTTCATAGACCGAGTCGGCGATGAGCTTGCGCGTCGCGGCTGGCGTGGAGCTTTCGACAGAGATACGGACAAAAGGCATGGCTCAGGCTCCCAGTACCTGGTTGACGTCGCGGACGAGATTGCGCAGATAGCGGCGGCGGTCGAGGAGCGCTGCCATAGCTTTGGCTGCGGCAGGACGTGTGGCAGCGTCGCCTTCATCCCAGGCGCGGCCTTGCGTGGCGAGATCGTTATCCACTTCGCTGAGCAGGGTTTCGAATTTTGTGCGGGCGGACTTGAGATCGCGCTGGAGCGATGGGTCAGACTCGCCCATTTTCTGCGTCATGCGCATCTCTTCGAGCTGCATGTTGAGCTCGAAGACTTCTTCGAGCAGGTCGGCAGGAGGCTGGCGGTCGGCTCGCTTGTTGACTCCGGCGTGTTCTTCGCCGATTTCCAGGCCTTCGAGCTTGAGCAGGTATTCGACGCGAGCGATAGGGTCGCGCAGCGTGCGATAGGCGTCGTTGAGGAGCGCGGTTGCGGCGAGGCTCCATTCCTGCTCTTGTGGCGTGGCGCGGGCGAAGCGATCGGGATGCAGACGGCGGCTGAGGCGGTGAAATTCACGCTCAAGGCCGGGAAGGTCAATCTGAAGCTTGCGAGCGAGGGCGAAGGCGTGGAAGTAGTCGAGGCTGGTGGTCGGCTGTACTTTGCCGCAGGCGACACAGAGCAGCGGACTTTCGCCGAGCGCGGTGCTGCATGCCCAACAGGTTGCTGGAGCGGAAGTTGTCAGCGTTGTGGACATAATTGGGAAAAGTGGAATCTGCTGATCCCACCCTTACACGCAAAAGCGCGCGGTTAAGGATGGGGCACCCGAAGGTTCGTAGTACTTAAGATCAGGAGAACGATGAGCCGCAGCCGCAGGAACGGTTCGAGTTGGGATTAATGAAGTTGAAGCCTTGCTTCATCAGTGTCTGTTCGTAGTCGAGTGTCATGCCGTGCAGATAGATGAAGCTCTTGGGGTCGACGAAGATGCGGACGCCATCGAACTCGTAAACGCGGTCGCGCTCACGCGGGCGGGTATCGAAACGGATCGAGTAGGACAAACCGGAGCAGCCACCACCCATGACACCGAGACGCAGGCCGCCTTCTTCGGGCGAGATGCCTTCCTGGGCCATACCGCTGCGGATCTTCTCGATAGCCTTAGGGGTGACGGCGATGCCGTTCCCCGCGGGTTTCGTCGGAATCTGCTGCTCTGGCTGCGAGGCCGCCTGACCTGGGGTTTTGATTGTGACTATATCCTGCATCTATTCTGCTTTCCTACTCGATCTTTTGTGGATCCCCCTCCCAGGCCTCAAGTCGAGACCTGGACGCTTGAGCTCACTCCAGCCGCCTACATCCCACAAAGCAGATCCTTCGCTGCGCTCAGGATGACAACGGTTAAAGGTTACTTGGCGGCGACGGCTACTTCGACCGCTTCACTGACATGGTTCTTCTTCTTCCAGTCGCCGATGGCGGCGCGGATGGCGTCTTCGGCCAGCACGGAGCAGTGGATCTTCACTGGGGGAAGGGCCAGTTCCTTGACGATATCGGTGTTCTTGATGCCCAGGGCTTCATCAACGGTCTTGCCCTTGACCCACTCGGTAGCCAGGGATGAGCTGGCGATGGCCGAGCCGCAGCCGAAGGTGCGGAACTTTGCTTCCTCAATAACCTGCGTCTCGGGGTTGACGCGGATCTGGAGGCGCATGACGTCGCCGCACTCAGGGGCGCCGACGAGGCCGGTGCCGACTTCATCGGAGCTCTTATCGAGGGCGCCTACGTTGCGGGGATTGTTGTAGTGGTCGAGAACCTTATCGCTATATGCCATTCGAAACCTCCTCGGGGTCGCAATACGTTAGATTCAATTTCCCAGCCGAAGGTGCATTTGTCCGCAGCCGGGTGTGGTCAGCTACTTAGTGGGCTGCCCACTCAATCTTGCTGAGATCGATGCCTTCCTTGACCATCTCGTAGAGAGGGGAAAGGTCTCGGAGGCGCTTGACGACGCCAATCACTTTATCTGCAACGTAATCGACTTCGGCTTCTGTGTTGAAGCGGCCAAGGCCGAAGCGGATGGAGCTGTGGGCTACGTCGTCGCCGAGGCCCAGAGCCTTGAGCACATAAGAGGGCTCAAGGGTGGCCGAGGTGCAGGCGGAGCCTGAGGATACGGCAACATCGTTGATGCCCATCAGGAGGCTTTCGCCTTCGACGTAAATGAAGCTCATGTTGAGGTTACCGGGCAGACGATGCTCCCAGGAACCGTTCACCTCGACGTAGTCGAGCGCGGATTCAAGTTTGTGGCGCAGGTGGTCGCGCAGTGACTTGAGGCGGGTTGCTTCGGCTTCCATCTCCTCGCCGGCGATTTCGCAGGCCTTGCCGAAGCCGACGATGCCGGGAACATTGAGGGTGCCGGAGCGCATACCGCGCTCATGGCCACCACCATCGATCTGGGCGGCGATCTGCACGCGCGGATTGCGGCGGCGAACATAGAGAGCGCCGACGCCCTTGGGGCCATAGACCTTGTGCGCCGAGAGCGACATCACATCGATGTTCATGGCGTTAACATCGATGGGAACCTTGCCCAGCGACTGTACGCCGTCGGTATGGAAGATGATGCCCTTCTCATGGCAGAGCTTGCCGATTTCGGCGATAGGCTGCAGGACGCCGATTTCGTTGTTGGCGGCCATGATGGAGACGAGGATCGTCTTGTCGTCGATGGCGCGCTTTAGATCTTCGAGATCAATCAGGCCATCGGCCTTTACCGGCAGATAAGTGACGCGGTAGCCATACTTTTCGAGGCGCTTGCAGGTATCGAGAACGGCTTTGTGTTCCGTGACCTGGGTGATGATGTGATTGCCGCGCTCGCGATACATCTCGGCGATGCCCTTGATGGCGAGATTGTCGCTTTCGGTGGCGCCGGAGGTGAAGATGATCTCCTTGGCGCTGGCTCCGATGAGCTTGGCGATTTGCTCGCGGGCGGTTTCGACGGCGGTTTCAGCCTCCCAACCGAAGGAATGGTTGCGGCTGGCTGCGTTGCCGAATTTCCCGGTGAAGTAGGGAAGCATGGCTTCGAGCACGCGCGGGTCCAGCGGGCTGGTCGCGTGGTTGTCCATGTAAATTGGCAGGGTTACGCCTGCGGGTACGGCCGGGGTGGCTTCAACTGTGCTCATTCTCTTCTCCACAACGAAAACTTGACTCTATTCTTTGGCGCGGTGGCTGCGACCCGCATGCTAATTCGGCGCCGCAATTGTGACGAGTTGTATCAATTGAGCGGTGCGCGAAGCCGCTGTTGCGTCGTCTACGAGGTCGTATACAGTGATGTTCTTCAGCACGTCGGCGATGCTTTCGTTTACGCGTGCCAACGGCTCTTTTACGGTGCAGGTGGGCTCTACTTCGCAGCCTTTGCTGCCCTTGGTGCAACTGGTGATAAAGAGCGGCCCATCGATGGCGCGGATGACTTCAAATGCGGTGATGGCGCGCGCGTCCTTACTGAGGGCATACCCTCCGTTGATACCGGCGTGAGAGCGCAACAGGCCGACCTTGGCGAGCCGCTGCAATACTTTAGCCAGAAGCTGGGAGGGGATGCCGTAGGTATCAGCGATGTCTTTTGCGCTTGCGGAAGGGGTTTCCGGATGCTCGGCAAGATACTTGAGCGCCATGAGACCGTAATCTGCTTTCTTCGTTAGCCTCAGCATGGAAGTCCGACCCCTTCGGTCTGGATTTAGTATACGACCGATTTCGTCGCTGTTTCAATGGAAGATGCGGATGGAAGGCGAGAGTTTGCTGGGTTTCGTAAAAGGGAATGGCGCGAACGGATTCAGAGAAATCTTTACGAAAAAGGCTATTGGACAAATCGCCGCGCCTCGGTACAATCTGGCGCGAAAGGTCAGGTAAATCCAGCAGTCACGATCCTCCCATGGCTAGCCCCTGTAAACACCCCAGAGTACGTGTCGTTTCCCGCCAGGACGACATCGAGTTTGTCGAGTGTGTGGAATGCGGCGAGGTTTTCGACTCAGACGAGTTCCACGATATGGAAATAGAGGAAAAGGGCATCGACCCGGCCGATGAAGATGCGGGGTGAAGCTTAGCTTCTCAAAACGAAGGATTTAAAAGCAATGGACGGGACGGAATGTCTATCGGTTCGAAGTGTTTGTGCCGGAGCCAGAGCCGGACGTGCTGTCGACAATGAGCCCGATCCGGCGCGAGGCCACCCATCCGTAGTGGAAGCCAGACAGCACGGTCAGCCAGATGGTGGCGTCGAGCATGACGGTGCGGGTGTATAGAACCCACGACTGCTGGTCAAACTGGCTGAGTAGAACGGCTCCTACGGCAGCTACCTGGCAGAGACTGTTGGCTTTTCCGAGCAGCGAGGGGTGAAAATCCCTCAGCTTGATGGTGACGTAGAGGATAAGGGCGGTCAGCAGCATGCCGAAATCCCTCCCGAAGACGAGGACGGTGACTCGGGGGTCCATAATGCCCATCAGAGTGAGCACCAGGAAAAGGGAGCTGAGCATCAGTTTGTCGGCAATGGGATCAAGATACTGGCCGATGAGCGTGCGTTGATGGAGCCAGCGGGCCAACAGACCATCGATCAGGTCAGTGCAGGCGGCGACCATAAAGAGGGCGAAGGCTTCCGCGAAACGGCGCTCGATGACGGCAAAAATGAGGACGGGAGCCAGACAGATACGCAGAAAAGTGAGCAGGTTGGGCGCCATGCGCAAGGGGTTCATGCGGCGCGCGCGCTGCAACGCTGGAAGACCTAAACCTGTAACCTCCGGACTCGTACTCATCACAAAGCATGTTAACGCAGTCTTACATTTGGTGCAGAGTGTTCTGTGCAATGGGCTTGCGTCAAATGGATCACGAGACCGGCGGTTTGGCGGCGGACAAAGAAGCTGCTAAACTGAGTCAGTTGGCCTGCAGGCGCGTAGCTCAGTTGGTTAGAGCGCTACCTTGACACGGTAGAGGTCAGGAGTTCGAGTCTCCTCGTGCCTACCATATCCCTCCACAATTTCCTGCAAGAACCGCCGAGTGAGCCCGGATACCTGTGGTTCGGGTAGCTTCTTCGTGCGCGGTCCTGCCATGCAACCTACCTACCTCTCGTGGGTACACCGATTACATGTAAAAATTTCAATGTTTGAAGGAATAGCATCGTTTCATTTCAGCTGAAGATTGCGTCATCCCAGGATTGTGGCTCATTCCACATCGGGGTTGGTTCGAAGTAGCCTGTGCCGGGTTTCAGGTGGCGTTTTAATTCATCGTCGTTCAGTGCGATTCCGAGGCCGGGTGTTTCAGGCACCTTGATGAAGCCTTTGCTGATGATGGGCTTTTCGATGCCGGTTACGAGATCCTGCCAGAAGGGCACGTCGAGCGAATGGTTCTCTAGCGCAAGGAAGTTTCGCGTTGCAGCCGCACAATGAATATTGGCCATGCAGCTTACAGGAGTTCCAGCGAAGTGCATGGCCATTGGTACGCCGTATTGAAAGGCCATGTCACCGATGCGGTGAGTCTGAAGGATGCCGCCGGAGGTGGCGAGATCGGGATGGATCTTGTCCACCGCGTGTTCTCTGCATAGGGTTACAAAGTCTTCAAATTTGTAAATGTCTTCGCCCGTGAGTGTGGGCGTGGGGCTTTGGCTGGTGATCTCTTTCAGCAGGTCGGTGTAATACCAGGGGACAACGTCTTCGATCCATTCGAGGTTGAACTTTTCATAAGCCTTGCCGAGTCGAATAACGGACTTTACGCCGATGTGTCCCAGGTGATCCATGGAGAGTGGCATGTCGTAGCCGATGTTGTCGCGGACAGCGGAAACGTATTCGCACAGCCGGTCGATACCTTTGTCCGTGACCTCAGTGGCGACGAAGGGATGCGGCTGATTGCTTAGCTCCCACTTACTCATGCCTGATGGTTCCATGACCGTGCCTGGCATACCTTCCAGTACATTGATGCCGAGGTCCATCTTCATCCATGTGAGGCCCATGGCTTTGCGCTCTTTGGCGCGGCGGCCGTATTCTGCCGGGTCCATGGACTCGGTTGTATCGGCGTAGATGCGTATCTCGTCGCGCCACTTGCCGCCGAGCATCTGATAGATCGGAATGTTGTAGACCTTGCCTGCAATGTCCCAAAGCGCCATCTCGACGGCGCATACGCCCCCGGCTTGACGGGCATTGCCGCCGAATTGCGCAATCTTCTGGAAGAGATAGTCGATGCGGAGCGGATTCTCGCCGAGCAGACGGCTCTTGAGCACCATGGCGTATTGAGGGCCGGCGATATCGCGTACTTCGCCAAGTCCGTAAACATCCTGGTTGGTGTCGATGCGGATGAGCACGCAAGGGCTGGGACCCGGCTTGACGATAACCGCGTAGCGCATATCGGTGATCTTCAGATCCGATGGACTGGAAGCACGGTTGACGTTCTTGATCTCCGGCTCGGCGCTGGCGATGCCTGCCACGGCAGTTGCGGCCATTGCGGCAAGCGATGACTTAAGAACGTTGCGGCGGTTCCATTTACCGTCCGCGCTGCTTGGGGTTTTCACGTTTTTCTCTCCGTGGCTCGTATTGAAATCTATCTAAACTTGTCGATGTATGCGTGTTCTCATGATTGTTTTGGGAATGAGCAGCGGCCTAATCCTCTTTGCGTTGTTTAGCTTTTGCGAGCAGGGCGTTGAACTCTTCGCGGGACATCTTTAGTTTTTCCGGATGTGCATCAATCCATTTTGCAAAGGCATCATATTTTGCCGCGTTCCAGCCGCCCTCAAACTGCCCGCCGTTTTTCCCCTGCTGATTTAAGTCGAAGTTGAACTCATCTGTCAGGGCTGTAAATTCAGCGGTGCTGATGGCGTCTTCGGCAAGAATGGCGGGGATGAAGATTACTCCTTCCGGTTTTGCCAGCACGAGATCGCCGGGCAGCACGATCGCCCTGCCGATGCGGAGTGGTGCGTTGATGGAGGTCAACTCCATGTCTGCCCATGCGGAGGGATCGTATCCGCGGTAGAAGCCGTTGAAGTTGGGGATCTCCCGGTTCTCTTCCTGGTCGCGGATACCGGCATCGAAGATAAATCCGGTATGTGTATGTGCCGCGACGCCGTTGCCGAGATTGGAACCAATCAGCGTGCCTTCGATCACTTTTCCGAAGCCGTCGGCGACGTATACGTCTCCATTCTGCAACTCGGCGATGGGCCAGCTATTGGTGTCGCCGACTCTGCCTTCCGCTTTGCCTTCGGCTTTGATCGCTTTAGCCATGTCGGGGCGAGTGGGCATGTACTGAGCGGTAAGCGCGCGGCCTGCAAACGGCTTATCTATATGGAGCGCCTGCCAGCCGGATTCGAACTGATTGCGATAACCGTGAGCACGTAGATAGTCCCAGACGTCTTCGATGGTCATGTCGACGGCGCGTTTCAGGAGCTGATCCGGTAGTTTGGGGCGGCCATCGGGGAATCGCTCGCCCTTCCAGTCCGAGGTGTAGAACAGGATCTGATCGCGGGTCATTTTGACCTGGCTGAATGCAGGCACGGCGCTCAGAAGCAGGCAAAGCGCCCAGAGCTTCCCTCTCAACTTCATGCGGTTCTCCTCAAGGAAATCGTTCGTGCGCTTCTACGGAATTCACGCTCGCCGGCTAACCCGCACGATCAGAAGGTTGGGATGACACGCCGAGAGCTGGCGGGAGCAATTGTATCGGCAGCCGGTGGCGATGCGACAGAGTTTCATTATTATCTGTCGCGCTACGGTATTGTGCGGCCGGCTACCGAAGATAGAGATTACGAGTAGTCGCCGAGGCCCGAATCGACGAGCGAAGGTAGTCGCGATTAGCATGAGAATATGGCAATTTCTAGAATTCTTGAAGCGATCGATACATATATTGCAGAGTTAGTGTCGGCGAGGGAGTTATTGGCGAAGAGTATCGAAGCGGCTTCTGAACAAGAGCATGAAAGACAGGGGTATGAAAGCTCACAGAAGAAACGGCGTGCTCCGATGAAACAGATTGCGGCGCCGACGACAGCTTCGGCGCCTGTAAGCGTGAAGATTATTCCACCCAAAGAGCGGCGGGGACGCGGGGCCAGGCAGAAGTCACATTTGAGAGAAAGTGGCGCTCTGGGTGTGAGCACGCCGCGCAGCCCTGTTGTTGTGCGGGCTGCGGAGGTTGCCGAGCAAAAGGCAAAGATACACGGAGTACGCAGCAACGACAGACCAAAGGATCTCCCCGCAGATTCTTTGCAGGGTCTAGCGCGCGAAGTGGCTCGCCGATTGGGCCGTTGACCTTCATGCCAGACGCGCCAGAGTTTGCGGTTTTTATCGGCGCTCAACTCCGGCGTGAGATAGATAGAGTATGCGAACCCGACGTGACTTTCTAAAGCTTGCCGCGATATTGACAGGGACTTCCGGGCTTTCAGAACTTTTGCCGGAATCGATTCAGCGTGCCTATGCGATTGAACCTGCCGCTGGATCTACGTTTCTGGACGCGGAACACATCGTCATCCTGATGCAGGAAAACAGATCATTTGACCACACCTACGGGACTCTGCGCGGCGTGCGCGGATTCAACGATCCGCGAGCAATGAAGCTGGCGAGTGGCAATTCAGTTTTTGTGCAGACCGATGCCGCGGGCAACTCGTACGCTCCCTGGCGGCTGGATATCAAGGACACGCGCATTACGTGGATGGGTTCACTGCCGCACTCGCGTGAGAGCCAGGTGGACGCCTGGAACGAGGGGCTGCATGATGGATGGCTGGATGCCAAGCGATCGGGTGAAAAGGACTATAAGCATCTGCCTCTGACAATGGGGCATTACACCCGCGAGGATTTACCGTTTTATTACGCGCTGGCGGATGCGTTTACGGTGTGCGACCAGAACCATTGCTCGGTGATGACCAGCACCTCACCCAATCGCAGTTATTTCTGGACGGGGACGATTCGCGAAGAGCAGAAACCCGATGCGCGGGCTCATATCCGTAACGAACAGATTGACTACGGCGGGATGACGTGGAAGACATTTCCTGAGCGGCTACAGGAAGCAGGCGTTTCCTGGAAGCACTATCAGAACGAAGTGTCGCGCTCACCGCTTACCGGCGATGAGGATTCATGGTTGTCGAACTACGGTGACAACGTACTGGAGTGTTTCTCGGCTTACAACGCCGAAGCGTGCCCAGGATATGCCGTAGCAGCGCAGCGGTGGGTTGAGGAGCTCTCGAAGGATAAGTCAGATGTAGAAGCGAAGATTGCGGCGGAAAAGGATCCGACGGCGATATTGGCGCTTCGCAATCAGCTTAAGGAATTGGAAAAGAAAAAGGCAGAGCTTGAAGCATCGATTGCGAACAGCGGCGATGCTAGGTATGCGCAACTCTCCGATTTCGATAAGGCACTGCATCGGAGTGCGTTTGTTACGAATGCCTCAGACCCGCACTATCACTCCCTTGAAGAGCTGGCCTACGAATTGGATGGCAAGCAGGAGACGATGAAAGTGCCCCAGGGCGATGTGCTGTACCAGTTTCGCAAGGATGTGAATGAGGGCAAGCTGCCGACGGTTTCATGGCTGACTGCGTCCGAGAAGTTCTCTGATCATCCTTCTGCGCCGTGGTATGGGGCCTGGTATGTCTCTGAGGTGATGGACATCCTGACAAAGAATCCAGAGGTGTGGCGCAAGACAATCTTCATCCTGACCTATGACGAGAACGATGGCTATTTTGACCATGTGCCGTCGTTTGTTGCTGCGGACCCGAAGCGTCAGGAAACTGGAGGAGCGTCTGCCGGCGTCGATACGGGCCTCGAATACATATACAAGAATGATGAATTGCAGATGGGGGTAGATGCGAATGATGCGCGAACCGGTCCCATTGGCATGGGGTTCCGTGTACCCCTGGTGATTGCATCGCCTTGGAGCCGTGGCGGATGGGTGAACTCACAAGTTTTTGATCACACATCGACGCTGAGGTTTCTGGAACAGTTTGTTGAGAAGAAATATGGCAAGAGCGTGCACGAAGAGAACATCAGCAGCTGGCGGCGCACGGTTGCTGGTGATCTGACATCAGTGTTTCGCCCCAACGATCCGAAGGAGCCGCAGATCGATTATCTCGATCGCGACAAGTTTGTGGTGAGCATCGAGAAGGCGCGATTCAAGGAGATTCCGTCGAACTTTACGAAGCTTACGGCGGCGCAGATTGAGGAAATCAATCATAAGCCGAAGCAGTCGAAGTGGCTGCCGCAACAGGAAGAGGGAATCCGCCTGGCATGTGCGCTGCCGTATGAGCTGTATGCCGACGGCAACCTGAGCGCAGATGGGCAGAAGCTTGAACTGCGGTTGAGCGCTGGGGATACAGTGCATGGAGCGCAATCCGCGGGCGCGCCGTTTAACGTGTATTTGCGCAACAAGACAGAGCCGAAGATGATAGCGGCGACTTACGCGGTCAAGGCGGGTGACAGTCTGACGCCCGCGTATCCGTTGTCTGGCTTTGCGGGCGAGCGCTACGCTGTCGAGGTTCATGGTCCCAACGGCTTCTATCGGTCATTTGCTGGTGATATGAAGTCGCCACATCTTCAGGTGCATTCGTCGTATGAACGAACTGGAAATGACCTGACTGGTAACCTCGTCATTGCGTTGCGCAATACGACCGATAAGCCTGCGCACGTTGAGGTACTGGATAGCGCGTACCGCCAGAAACCGGTGTCCAAAAAGATTGAGGCTGGGCAGGAAGCATCGGTGGTGCTCAATCTGGCATCCGGCCACGGATGGTACGACGCTATAGTTCGCGTGGCGGAATCGGGCCAGGATATTCGTCTTGCGGGGCGAGTGGAAACGGGCAAGGCTAGCTTCAGCGATCCACAGATGGGATAGATTGCGGCGCGGTGAAATTTAGGTTCAGACGAATCTAGTTCGTGTCAGGTTCCTGCGGAATTGCTGCGCCGTCGGAGCGCGGATCACCGGCGGCGAAGTTGACTTCGCGGCTGGTATCGCGCACGACTGCAGCGCCCTGGCCGACTGAAAAAGAGAACGGCTCAAGCAGCTTGATTTCATGACCACGCTGCGTGAGGCCTGCGCGAATATCGGCAGGTATGGTTTCTTCCATCTGCACATCGCAGCCGCTGAATGTGTCTTTGGTAAAGCGGGGTTGTTCGAGCGCGGCTTGCACGTTCATGCCGAAGTCGACGATGTTGGAGACAAATTGAGCATGCGCTTGCGCCTGATTCCAGCCGCCCATGATGCCGAAGCCGATGTGCATATCGCCCTTTTGCATGAAGGCAGGAATGATGGTGTGCAGCGGGCGCTTGTGGCCCGCGAGTGAATTCGGCAAACCGGGTGTTAGCTGGAAGCCAGCTCCTCGATTCTGAAATGAGAAACCGAGACCCGGAGCGACAAAGCCGGTGCCGTAGCCCGCGTAGTTGCTTTGAATGAGCGAAACGATGTTGCCATCCTTGTCGATTACGGAAAGATAGATGGTGGAGTTGCCGTGCCTGTCGAGCTCTGCCTCGATATCGGATGGAACCACCTGGCAAGCAGCCTTGTTCATGTCGATCAGCTTTGCACGCTTGTCTGCCAGCTCTTTTGAGATGAGTTCTTTGACGGGGATGGGTGTGAAGCGCGGATCACCGACGTATTTGTACATATCGGCGTATGCAAGCTTCTTGGCTTCGATCATTACGTGCAGTGCATCGACAGAGTTGTGGCCGTATTGGGCCAGAGGAAAGTGCTCCATGATGTTGAGCATGGAGAGTGCGGCGATGCCCTGGCCGTTGGGCGGAAGCTCGTAGATGGTCCAGCCGTGATAGGTGGTGGAGACCGGCTCGACCCACTCGGGCTGGAAGTCGCGGAAATCCTCAAGCGTATGCATGCCTCCATTGGCATTGAGGAACCTGACCATCGTTTCAGTCATCGGCCCGTTGTAGTAGGCGTCTCGGCCGTGTGCAGCGATCTGGCGCAGTGAGTTGGCGAGCGCAGGATTCTTGAAGAGATCGCCGGGCTTGGGATCTGTGAGCCACTGAATATAGGTTTCTTTGTATCCCGGCTGGTCCATAAGTTTTTTTGCGACCCAATAGCGGGCGTTGCGCTCGGCAAGCGGAAATCCGTTTTGCGCGTAATAAATCGCAGGTGCGAGGGTTTTGCTGAATGGTAACGTGCCAAATCGTGAATGCAGTGCGTCCCATCCAGCGACAGCGCCCGGAACATCGATCGTCTCCACGCCGATGGGATTGATCTGCGTAATACCCTTCGATTTGAGCGCATCGATCGTAAGCGCTTTGGGAGTCCATCCGCTGGAGTTGAGACCGTAGAGCTTGCCTGTCTTCGCGTCGTAATAAATGGCGAAGAGATCGCCACCGATGCCATTCACGTAGGGTTGCACGACGCCCATCACAGCATTGGCTGCGATGGCTGCATCGACGGCATTGCCGCCCTCTTCGAGTACATGTGCGCCGGCCTGCGAAGCGAGGAACTGCGGTGTGGATACGATGCCGAGCTTGGTGACAACCATGGAACGGCCCTGTCCGGGCACGGACGCAAACTGCTGGGCCGACGCGAAAAGAGAGCTGAGCAACAATACAGCCAGAGGCGCAATGCGCTTCATGGGTCACCTCGGTTGATTTCAGATATAGAGAGCTTGCGGGCGGATAGCGCAATTATTCCATAGCATCGCCGCTGGCATGCAGAGAAATCGAAGTGTATGCTCAGCACGACGTTTCAGCATTGTCTGAAAAACTTCAGAAACCGCACGACGCTAATCGGATATTCTTGCCTCGCGGATGCTGTTCAGAGATATCTTGACTTTATGCGAGCAAGCGTGTGCGTTTAACGTATTCGACTGATGTGGGTCGATGGATATGGAGTGATTGGATGAGGTTCCGGATAACGGTTGGAATTGTGTTGTTCTGTGTTCTGACTTTGCCGTGCGCTCATGCGCAAACGGCGGCAGAAGTGGCTGCGTTAAAGGGGCTGGCTCCAGTGAGCGTGCTGCCAAATACAGACGCCGGTAAGGCTGCCTTGGAGGCGAATTACACCGGAACAGGAGGCATTCAGACCGGCAAGTTCCAACAGCCAACACTGCTGCCTTTTGCCGAACAACAGCAGCAGGCGCTTCGCGATGCATTCATCACGGGAAACAATCTCGCGCAGCTTTCCGATGGTCTGGGCTCAACGCTCGGGGCGGCATATCTGGCGCGCTTTCACTATATCGATGCCAAGCAGACATCGAAGATGGCACAGCCGCTTGCGGACCTGATTCGCTATGCGCTTGCGGTGAGTGGATCCCACGCTGGAGCAGGGAAGTATTTCTTTGCCAATGCGACGACCGATGGCAAGACGCCGGTTGCGCCGGATGTGATGGCGATTCTGAAAAACAATGGCGGCATGGAAGATGTGTTCGGCAGTGCGTATGGCCGTAAGGCCGGTACTGCGGGCGCTGATGCGTATGGCAATTCGCGTCCATTTCAGACCGAGCACGACGTTACAAAGTTTTCGGGCAAGGACTATCTCAACAAGAACTCCGATAATTTTGCCTATAACTACGGGCCGGATATGGATTTGGTGAACAGCCCGTCCTATCCAAGCGGGCATACGACGTACGGCTACACCGGAGCGGTTTTGCTTGCGGTGTTGGTGCCGGAACGATACGCGCAGATGATTGCGCGCGGTGCGGAGTATGGCAATGACCGCATTCTGATGGGATCGCATTACATCATGGATGTGATGGGCGGGCGGACTCTAGCGCTTTACGATATGGCGCATCTTCTTGCCAACGATCCCGCGTATGTGGGCCTGTCGCTTCGGAAGACGGAACCGATTAAAGATTTTCGAGCGGCAGTTAAGGAGGCACGCGCGGAGTTGGATCCGGTACTGCAAACAGGATGCGGCGATACGATTGCTGCCTGCTCCAAAGAGGACACGGGGCGATTTAACAATCCTCAGGAGGACGCAGCTTTTTGTGCGACGACACAGACCTACAACCTGCCCGTGGTCTATGCGAAGAATGCGGAAGGACAGGAGGATGTTGGCAAGCTCGCGCCAGAGGCAGGATATCTGCTGACCGTGGCGTTCCCCTCGCTCACGCTTGAGCAGGCGGACAAGATCCTTACAGAGACCGAAGGGCCCGGTGGCCGGTTTCTCGATGATGGCTCATCGTTTGGTGTGTATTCGCGGCTGAATCTTTATGCCGCCGGTTTGAAGGCTGCTCAGATTGCTGGTAAATGAGGTAAAGAAACGGCATTGCTTTTCAGCCGCGCGGCATCATGCTTTTTTCAGAGTGAAGAGAGTGACCTCTGGCGGGCAGTTGAACCGAAAGGGCAGCTCAACGGTGCCGATGCCGCGATTGACGTAGAGGTTGAGGTTGCCAAGGTGGAACCACCCCTCGACGTACTTCTGGCCCATACGTGGAAGGTGGACCGGGCCAAGAAATGGCAGACGTACCTGTCCGCCGTGCGTATGTCCACTGAACATGAGACTTACAGATTTGCCGGCAGGATGCCGCAGCAGGATGTCGGCATAGTCGGGACCGTGGCATAGAAGCAGAACGGGCTCGCTGGGGATCTGACGAATGGATGCAGGAATTGCGGCATCGGGATCTGGCATTGCGCAGAGCGGATCGTCGAGACCCGCAAGCCAAATGCGGCTTCCGTTACGCTCGATTGGCAGATGACTGTTGCGCAACACATGAATGCGAGCCGAAGTCAACGCATCGCCGACCAGCTTTGGGTCTGTAAGGAAATCGTGATTGCCGAGGCAGGCGTAGACATTGGCACAGGTGAGTTCGCTGAGAATCGCAGCGCAGTGTGGGGCTGCGTGGCGCGCGATGCGACGCGGCAACGGACCATCGCTGACGAAGTCGCCGGTGAGAAAGACAAAATCGGGCGCGAGCTTATTGACAGCGTGAACGACGTCGCGGAGATAATACGGCTCAGTGAACTCATCCAGATGGATGTCACTGAGCTGCGCAATACGCACACCTTCAAATCCCGGGGGAAGATTGGGAACGAGGGCATCGGTATGCGTTATTTCAGTCCAGTGCCGCTCGATTTCGCCTGCGTAGAAGCCAGGAGCAACGATGCAGGCAGCCGCGCCGACGAGGAAGTTGCGGCGCGAAAGAGAGGTTCCCCTGGTGGCTCTTGAAAGAGTCATACTCCATCTTATCGGGGCAATGCGGGCCGCGTCGTTTCGGAAGGGACATGCCTATCGAAGAGGAGCGCGCAGGGACGCGTGATTATCGCCGTAAAGCGCGAGCGTCTTGAGCACGCTGCGTAGCCTGGCCAGGATCCAGCCGAGCGCCGCGATGCTGGCTCCCCACACTGCAAAGGCGATGTCGACGGCCCATTTGGGGGCCTGTCCCGCATGCATGAGCTGGAAAGGGAGAAAATTCCAGGCCGTGAGGTGCGTATAGTCCCAGGGATCCTGATGCATGGCTTCCGTGTCGAGTCCCCAGGCACTCATTTTGCCAAATGCAAAGGCTGCAATATTTTTGAGACGTAGAAGGATGACAAAGGTGGGATGGCCCAGGGTTTCTTCCTGATAGATTTCAAGCGGCAGCCAGAAGGCGAGGGATGCGATTTGAATGATGGCGCTGGCAGCGATGAGAACGATACCGGTGGCCCACACTGTTGGCGCCAGTTGATGGCGATGGCGCAGTAGAAGCGGGACGGCGAGTAGTGCCGCGAATTCGACAGTAGTGGACACGTATCGGTCTCCCCATGCGAAGTCTCCGGCCCAGGCAAAATAACGACCATAGAAGCAGAGATACATGACGAGCATGATGGCGGTGGAGATGAGGTACGCTTTCACCACTGGAGTAAACCGCTTCCAGAGTGTGGCTGCGAGGATCAGCGTAAGGATCAGAAGCGGATCGAAGAGGAAGATGGATTTTTCGGGTGCGAATAGAGCTCCGAGTAGGCCGGTATGCAGCGGAGTTGTGAAGGGATAGTTGAGGGGAAGCGAAGGATCGCGTTCGCGCGCTTCCTTGGCAACAAGAGAGACGTAGGTATTGAAGAAAGAACCGAAGCGGTAGAACTGATAGTGCCGGTCAAGAAAGCCAAAAAAGAGATACACAGGCAAGGCGACAGCGATGTAAGAGCGGCACCGTTTCCATATATCAATGCCGCGTGTGCCGTCGAGAAGCAGAACCAGCAAAATAAAGATGCCGACGCAGATGAGGTCCATGCCGGTGGTGAGGCGCGTGAGCAGATTGAGACCAAGCGCAGCAGAGCCCCAGAAGAGTGCCTTGCGGCTGCCGTTTTGCAGCCACTCATATTGCCGTGAGAAGCCAATAAGTGTGAGCAGACAGATGTAATTGTTCTCCATCATGTTCTGCGTGTAGTGGAGATGAGTGGTGAGCAGGAGCAGAGCCAGCGTTCCGACGATGGAGTGGACGAGAGGAAACCGCAACTGACTCAGGAATCGGAAACAGACCAGAGCCGTGAGGACATTGACCAGCATGCTGGTGAGGAAGCTCACGACGATGCTTCGGACGCTGGGGTCGTTGCCGTTGTAGTCGGCGAAGATGGGCAGCTTTTCGATTCCTGTGGCGATGATGTCGGCAGGCAGCATGAGCAGCGACTGGCCGATGCCATACCAGCTTTGCAGCGAGCCGTTGCGTCCGTGTACGCCGAATTCCGGGTATTCGTAGGGAAAGACGGGCGGCTCCGAGGTCCAGAGAGCATGGGTCGACTGCAGCCGATGCGTGGTGTCGGCAGAGCCGGGTTCACCGGATTGTACAGCAAAGGCAATAAGGCCGGCGGCGATTGCGAGCAGAGCAATCGGGTTGCGAAGCCATGTGTAAATCGAAAACATTCCTGATTCGATGCTAATGGTTACCCGGACAGAAATCTTTCGATAATGAGATGCCCGAATTGCTGATGTCTGCGATACGAGTACCGCAGACATCTTGAGACTAGCGAAGTACGTTGATGGCGGCTGCTCCAAGAGCGAGCTGAGAGAATATCTGTGTCCAGTCGAGGAGTCCGCGCAGCGCAGTTGGTCTCAGGGTCTTGTCTGGAACGATGATAGTATCGCCCGCATTCACATGTAGATTCTTGAAGTCGTTCCCCCATGGGCCGCGGACGGATTCGCGACTGACGACAGACCCGTCAGCGCGGATAACAAAAGAATGATGCCAATCCGCATCACGATCAGGACCACCAGCGGCCTTCAAGTATTGCTCCACACGCCCTCGTGAGTGAAACAGAAAAGAATTCTGGTCGTAAACAGCGCCGACGACGTTAACAGTCGAAGGAGTAGAGGGAACGAGGAAGCTGTCACCATTTTCGAGAGGAATGGGCGGCACAGAGTCGAGGTCACTGCTGCTTGGCTGAAAAGCCAAAACAATACGGCCGGTTGCACGAATTTGCTTAAGGCGAGCCAGCAAAGCCAGCTCGGCGGAAGTGGCGGCAGAGGTGTTGGCGATGGAGCCTTGCGATGAAGTCGCAGAAGATGTCAGTGCGAGTGTACCGCGGCTGGCGTCAAGATCGACGCGGCGAACGTATTCGTCGATGCGTTGTTGCTGTATTTTGCGAGTCGATTCACGATCGAATTCGGAACCGTAAAGATACGCATTTGCAGTGAATCCACCGGCACGGCGAACCAGATCACGAAGCGTTTCGCCGGGTTCGGCGCTGTAGATGCCTGAGTGAACGAATTCGCCTTCGAGACGGATGTATTTGGTTTGGTGCTGGAGGGGGACACGAATGTCGTCCTGGGAAAAGACAGAAACGACATCTCCGGGTTGCAATTCGAGATTCTGCGAGGGATCGTGTTGCAGGACCAGCTTGCCTAGATCGAATGGAATCAAGGAGGTCTTGAGGGTTATTGGATCGACCCGTTCGATGACTGCGTACTGCCAGTCGATTTCAGGTGCTGTAATGCGGACATCGGTCTTGGCAGAACGCTTTTCGTCTTCCTCGTTGGGAGTGTTAACCCACTGGGAGGTTAGTGTTCCGCCCCCGAGGTTCTGCTGATTGTTCTGGTCTGTTGGATTGGTACTCGAATCCGTGCCGGGATAGACCTGTGGAGGGGGATTCTGCTGACGGGTTTCTGTTTCGGGTTTCTGAGCATTCGCCAGATCTTTGCTGAACTGAGCTTGCGCCTCGGGCGAGGTCGGATCGGTGATGCTGGGCTGATAGGGATAGGGAAAGGTGTTCGTTCCATTTCCGGTCTGATTGCCGTTGGTGGTGCTGTTGGGAGGCTGCACATACCGCTGCGGGTGCTTGATATCGTTCTCGAAGCTCTGCAGGAAGGGCTCAAACTCAGGCGAAGGCAGACCGAGGTGGCTGCGCTTCCACCAGTAATCGCGGCTGAGCAGCGAATTCTGGTCGGGAATAAGATCGCTCAGATGTAGTCCGGGTTTCCAGGCAAAGCGACCCGGATTAGCCAGGTATCCGCGAACAGTGACAGTGTTTTTGTAAGCAGGAACGATGGAGTATACGCGAACGATATCGCCATCGGAAACAGATGCGGAGAGGCCAGCGGTATCAAAGGCGAATTCCATAGCCTGGCGTTGTTGCCTATCTGCGGAGCGTTCGAGCGAGATGCGCGCGTCGGATGCGAGGGATGTTGCATTCCCTGCCGAAGCGATCAGGTCGCTGACGGTTTCATTGTCCTTGAGTTCATAAATGGCCGGCTTACGAACGGCCCCCATGATGGCCGCCTCCTCGCCTACAGGCGGTATGAAGATCACATCTTCCGGAAGGAGATGGACATCTTTAGACTTGTCGCCGTGAATCAGGAGATCGTAAAGATCGAAGTCGGTTACGGTACTGCCGTTACGGCGCAATTCAATGTGACGAAGCGAACCTTGCGGCGAAGGGCCGCCACTGGCGAAGATGGCGTCCACCAGAGTGCTGAGTGAACTTACGGTGTAGACCCCAGGACGTCGCGCCTGGCCTGCCACATACACCTGCATGGAACGGATGCGGCCCATGTCGGCGTTGAGGTCGAAGTTGCGGTAGACGCGGCCAATCGCGGAACGCAGATGCTGATCGAGTTCGGAGAATTGCAGTCCGGCCACATGAATCTGGCCTACTTCCGGAATGTAGATGTTGCCAGAGCGGTCCACGCGCAGATTGCCGGTGTAATTAACCTGTCCCCAGATACGAATGCGCAGTTCGTCATCCGGCCCAATAACGTAATTGGATGAAACCGGAGCTAGATCATTGGGCGAAAAGGTGGCCGGCACGTTGCGAAAGAGATCGGCCCCGTAGATCGGAAGAATCTGCCCTGTGCTCGCAGCAACGAATTTCTGGAACTCGGTGAGCGGTTCAGCAGGTAGCTGACGGAATTGAAGTGAGTTGCGCGTAGAACTTGGATTGGTGAGCTGGGAATTTTCCCCGGTGCTAGATACTCCCCCAGGACGCGGTATAGTGCCGGTCAAGTCAGGGAAACCTGACTGCTGGCTGGAGGCTGCGAGGCAGCTGGTGGTGCCGTCGCTTTGCAAAACAGGGTTCGAGCCATCAGGGCATGACCCGGTAGAACTCAACGGATTGGGAGTTGTGGAGTCCTGTGACTGGGAATCTGTCTGTGCATGTGCAAGAGGAGCCGTGTTGGATGACAAGACAATTGCGAGGGATAATGCCGCCGTACCGGCAAGCCAGCGAGGGCTGGCGAGACGCAAGTGGGCTAGACGCAATGTTCTCGAAATGGAGTATGCGCTTTTCAAGCCGAATTCTTTCCGGGCCTTGGATATAGATCTGGCCATAGACGTAATTGATTTTCGGAGATTTGTGCCTGAGGGAGCAACTAAACAGTTTATTGTGCGAGGTTGGCAAGAGCAGAAGAGACAATTGGATGGTCGCAAGCTAGCGGGCACCGACCTTGCCTAATACCGCGGGGATCGTTCGCAGCAGAATCAGGAAATCCGTGCGCAGGCTCCAGTTGCGAACATAGGATGCGTCAAGATTGGCGCGGCCAGCGAAGCTGATATTGCTGCGCCCAGAGACCTGCCAGAGCCCTGACAGCCCGGGAGTTGCGGCCAGATAGAAATGCTGCAGATGACCGTAAAGGGGTACTTCAGCGGCGATGACGGGGCGCGGACCCACGAGGGACATGTCGCCCCTAAGCACGTTTAACAACTGAGGAAGCTCGTCCAGACTCCAACGGCGGATGAAAGCGCCGACGGGGGTGATGCGTGGATCGCGCACTGCTTTATGCACCCGCCAATGAAAGGTTGACGTGTGGTCCGGGGTCGATTTAATCACGTCATGCCACTGGGAAGTTTCGGACATGGAACGGAACTTCCAGATACGGAAGGGCTTACCACCACGACCGATCCGTGTTTCCCGGTAAAAGACAGGCCCCTTGGATGTAATAAGGATGGCGATGGCAATCACGAGTCCGGGGGCAAGCGAAAATGACAGCATCAGCAGGGCAGCGCCGATGTCCGTCCACCTCTTGACGTGCTTATACCGCCAGGAATGAACATGCACTCCCGTGGAGAGCAGTGGAAGAGGGGCAGATCTGACGCTAGCGGCTGCGGACGAGGGTTCAACAGACAACCCTGCAAACTCGAAGTCCGATCGCGCCTGTACTTCTGACTTGCTCATTAGATCCTCTAGAATCAATTGCTTGAATCACTAACTAACAAACCGAACTGGGACGAGCGAATGAGACAGTCAGCCCTGGAATCTGTTCTGGTTTCCTACTAGTTTTAACGAGGATTGCGGGCGGTACCCTTTTTACCCTCTGAGCATGGGTGAGACTGACTTTGTTGTTTTCATGAACCAAGTTTTAGACGCTGTCACAACGGACACGTCATCTACCTGATTCGCGTAAGCACAGGTTGCTGAACAGATTGCGTCACGCGAACGATTCTCCCCCGCAACACTCCAAAATGTTCTTTCTCATTCCTGAGATGCACATCGTACGACGCCTGTTGGACCACAAATATTGGTTGGAAATTTGCTGATTCGGAGAGCATACGTGATCCACCGTGAAGGCATGGACGGCATGTGTGGAGCATAGCATAACTCATCTCTATCCGCTTCGAATCATGCACTGTTTCAATGAGTTATGCAGGTACCTCGCCACTTTAGACAGAATATATTGCGTAGTCGAAGCAGGGCGTCGTTGCGCGAAGGAAGCGGTGTGTTTAGAAGGAGTTATCGGGTCATTTCGTGGAGGAAGAAGGAGTGTTTTGGATTTGAAGCTTTAGAGACTTTTAATAAGTTATGAATTGAAAGATTAGATCTTTCATAGAAAAGGGTTTAGGTGTGATTTCGAACCGAAGTGCGGAATCGCGGATTGTGCGATGCTGGGAGTGAGGTCGTGGCCGGATGGAGATGTTTCCGATGTTTTTGCGGCTTGATGGACGCCCATGCCTGGTGGTGGGGGCGGGAACAATTGCCGCGCCGAAGATAGAGAGCCTATTGCGGGCCGGGGGCGTGGTGACGGTGGTGGCGCCACGGGCTTCGGAGCGAGTAATGCAGAGAGCAGAAAACAGCGAAATTACATGGTTTCAACGAGAATTCACGGATGCGGATGTGGCGGGATATTTTCTTGTGATCGCAGCCACGGATATACAGGCGGTGAATCATAGAGTGGCTGAGGCATCGAGAGCAGCGGGCATTTTGTGCAACTCGGTCGATGATCCCCCCGACTGCGATTTCTTTTATCCATCTGTGGTGCGAAGAGGCGATCTGCAGATCGCGATTTCAACGGCGGGCAAAAGTCCGGCTCTGTCGCAGCAACTGCGCGAAGAGATCGACGAGATGCTGGCGCATGACGCCGGCGTGTGGCTGGATCAGGTGGGAGAGACGCGGCTCAGGGTGTTGAAGGCATATCCAGCGGGTGAGGAGCGAAAGGCCGCATTACATCAACTGGCGCGGCGGGAGAGTTGCGATCCGCAGGCCTGTCCGGTGCAGCAGACATTGGATCGTCTATTGGCGAAGGATGGCTCACGGTGAGCAGCGGCAGCGATACCAAGCCTAAGCCCGGCAAAGTGTATTTGGTGGGCGCCGGCCCTGGTGCGGTGGACCTGCTGACTTTACGCGCTCACACACTCATTACGTCAGCTACATGTCTGCTGCATGACGATCTGGTTTCGGAAGAGATTCTTGCCTTGGCTGCACCGAATGCGCTTGTCGTCGGCGTAGGAAAGCGATGTGGTGTAAAGACCATCACACAGGATCAGATCAACGACTGGATGATCCGCTACGCGCGGGAAGGGCAGAGCGTGGTGCGGTTAAAGAGCGGCGACCCATTGCTCTTCGGCCGGGCAGCGGAGGAGATGGCAGCGCTCAAGGAAGCGGATATCCGATTCGAGGTTGTGCCGGGTGTATCGGCTGGATTTGCGGCAGCAGCAGCAGCAGGTCTTGCATTGACCAGTCGAATCACCACATCCAAGGTGCTAATGGCTACGCGGCACCTAGCTGCCGGAGTGCCGGGAGGCTTGACCGGAATTGGTCCAGAAGCCGCATTGGTGCTTTATATGCCGGGGAAAGAATATGCGCCGGTCGCCACGGAGCTTTTGGCAAATGGCTGGCCGATGGGAACCCAGTGCGTTGTAGCGTCGGCGGTGGGAACCCCACGCGAGCAGCTCATCACATGCAGGTTGATTGAGTTAGGAAAAGCCAAAGCATTGCCCGCGCCGGTGGTCATGCTGTTTCTTCCTGAAGCGTTCAAGCCAGACGCGTTCAACACAGGACGCGAGTGATATAGTCGCAAGCTGGAGGAGTCGTCGATATGGGTCAGTGCGCGCACGTAAAGGATCATGTCAAGCCAGTTAAGCCAAACACCAAAGGATGCGAAGAGTGCCTGAAGAGCGGTGACTCCTGGGTGCATCTGCGCATGTGTACGGAGTGCGGTCATGTGGGCTGTTGCGACTCTTCGAAGAACCGGCACGCACGCAAGCATTATGAAACGACGCAGCACCCTATCATCCAGTCGGCCGAGCGCGGCGAAAAGTGGCGCTGGTGCTACGTGGATAACACCTACATTGATTAAGCCAGACAGGCGTAGGCATTACTGAACTTTCGCCGGTTTCGCACAGGCGTCGAAGGCGGCGGTTTCGACGGTCTGACCGTGCTTCATCTGGACGAAGATGCGATATTGGCCCGGCGTGGGAAAGCCATAGGGAAAGCCGACGACGTTCGGCTGGTGACCTGAATGCTCGATGCCAGACATATCCATGCCCTGCATATTCATACCTGACGTATCCATTCCAGGCTTGCTTTGCTGCTGCTTCGGCGATTGATTCTGTGCTTCGGCCATCATGAGCGCCGCCATTGCGACAGTGCCCGAAGGGTGGACATGCGCAAAGACTGTGCCATCGGTTTTGACGAAAGCCGCGTGGCCGAGCATGTCCATGTAGAGACCAGTATCCGAAGCTGGTTTACCATCGGGTGCGAAGAGCGAGAACTGATATAGCTCCGGTGTCTTCGCCGGTTGCGGTTCGGGATTGTCCCACATCATCGAGTAACCATCGGGAAATTGGAAGCGAGGCTTACCTGTCGGTGCAACGCATGCCGATGAGGAACTTAGCGCGATTGGCGGAACCGTACCAGCGGAGTTGTCGCCTGTGAGCGGAACGCCGTTGATCGCAGGCAGGGTGAGACTGGCGACAAGAGTCTCGGGAAAGCCGTTAGCATGCACCACATCGGCGTAGAGGCGATACTGCCCGGCGAGAACCGAGGGTAACGGCATCTCGAATTCGCCAGGCGCAATCTGATCGGGGTGCAGATGGAAGACCACGTCGAGATTGGGCTCGCGGATCATGTAGAGATGCATCAGGTGATTGTGGTCGAGGACGAAGTCGTCGAGCCGCCGCGCCTTAAGCCATCCGGGATCGGCAAGATTGAGCTTGAGCCGATGGTCCGCGGTTAACTTTGCCCGCATGTTGAGCGGTTTATATACGTTCGCGCTGTACTGCTGCGCGTCGTTGTTCCACCATATGTAGCCGAAGACGACCATGCCGGCGATGATGACAAAAGCTACTCCCATAGCGACGGCGGCTCGCATGCGTGCGGCTTTGGATGCCTCGGTACCGGGCGCAAGCTGGGCATCCTGCACGGCTGCGCCGACGATGCCGACGATGCCAAGAATCAGGAATGCGCCAAGCACCGCGAGAATGATGCCGAGGTTGGTCTGCATGCCCAGCGTGCCGCGTGCCGTGGCGGGCAGTGGAATGGAAAGAACGCCGTCGCCTTGAGATCCGTGAACGAGAAAGCGCACCTGCCACGAGCCCGGGGCCATGATCCAGAGCGTGCCGGTGAAGAACTGCTTGTCCTGAGCCGACTGTTTCATTACATCGGCGACGGGAGGATGCTTGGATGCTTCGCCGGTGAGTGGGATGGGAGTGATCTCAATGCCGCTTGCGGATGGAGCGGCATCGGCGCGCACTTCAATCTCCGCGACACCGGGGATAACGAGCGGCGGGCGAACGGTGACGAAAAGCTTGTACGGACCTGCGTTGCCCTCGGCGTAAACGTCAGGGCTGCCCACATGCGCGTGAGCGGGCAATGCTGCGAGGCAAGCGAAGATTGCGAAGACGAGGAACGTCCACAGGCGAGAGCTTTGCTTTATCGAATAGAACATGAGGTCAGCGTTGAACGTTGCGTAGCCAGCGGCCTACAAGTATGCCGATCCAAGTGCTCAGGATGGCGTAAAGGATGGCGAGCAGCAGGCCTGTCGCAAGGTCTGAGCCGTATTCGGGTCTTACAAACATGCGCCGCACATCGAAGGAAGTTGAGGGCATGCTGTAGTCGTGGTACATGGTGCCGAAGAAGCGGTTGGCGGCTTCGGAAGACATGAGGAAGTCAGCGAACGGCCACTGTACGGCCACGAACGAGAGCACAAAGACTGGGCCCGTGACGAGCGCAGTTTGCCACGCTTTCCACTCTTTAGTCCTGCTCCAGAGCAGGTCGATGAGGATAGCCGGAACGATGAGCAGCAACGGAAATTTCGGCGGAATCAAGTGCGTCACCTGCTGAAAGACCGGCCCCAGCTTCGGCTCCGCAGGGAAAAGCGGCAGAATCAGGACCGCACCTTCGACGAAAGCGGTATAGATCAACGTCGTCCAGGTACAGGCCCAGCGATTGCGTGAGGCCAGCCAGAGGATGGCGAACATGGTCGGTATGCCGATTGCAACGGCTTGATACGCACCGGAATTATGCAGATAGACGTCCCAGGTGTATTCCATGCGGAAGAACATCTGGAAGACGATCATGAGGCCACCGACGTAGAGGAACAGCCATTGCAGATGCTTGCCGAGTATGTGGTCTCCTGCCAGTTCGGCGCGATTCATCGCGCTGACGAGCATGAAAAGTGTCCCGACAGAGACGGCAAAGACGCCGAGCATGAGCAGCGTATGCGGCGGACTGACGATTTTCACATCCAGGCCGTATGCGTTGTGCCACCAGTTGTCTAAGGGCGCAGAGGTGAGCATGGCGATACCGCCCCACGAGGCGATGAACGCTCCGAGCGGCGCGCGGAAGCCGAAGATCTTGACGGAGGATGAGGTTAGTTCAGCCGGCCGGCGAAAGGTGGTGAAAAGAACGAGATAACCGCAGGAGATCGCTGCGAGCACGCCACAGGCATAGATCGCCATGTGAGCAGGCGTCCAGAAGGTGTCGCGGCCAATGGAGCGGTGCCATGAGACATCCCAGTGGGCGCCGACGGTCACGGAGGTGACAGCGAGGGCGACGCACCACAAGTACCAGGGGATGCTCTTGTGGCTGCGAACGCCGGGGGCGGCGGAGACTTGTGTTGCTGTCCAGGTGGTTGCCATGGAAAGAACTCTCTTCAGAGATAGTTGTACCGCAAGGGCCGTCTTGCATCCATTTTGTGCTTATTACGAAGTCAACCGGACGGTTTGCGAAATCGGTTGCGCAAATCCCTTGGCAATCGTTTTCATCGGCATGTAGGATGGGGTATCTCGAAATCCCCCAGCACAGCGCGACTCTGCTCGTGCGGTGCGAAAGGTACACTTCATTGCTGTTCTCTTGCTCTGACCGAGTTGTGCGCCGGTCTCTGTGGTTCTCTCTGTTTCTGCTTCTGTTCAGCGTGGTTGCGCATGGGCAGCAGCTTGTTCAAGCAGTAACGGGCTCAGTACATGATGCGAATGGTTCCCCCATTGCCAGCGCCGAGGTGCGGCTGGAGCGGGGCGCTTCTCCACTGACAACGACAACTGGCGCGGATGGCAGTTTCCGGTTCGCGCTCCTGACTCATGGGCATTACCGCTTGTCGATTGTGGTTAACGGCAAGCGTCGTGAAGCGGCAACAGCATTGACGGTGCCGTTGGCGGCGGCATCCGGGCCAATTATGATTGCGACCCCTGCAGGCAGCATTACGGTGACGCTCTCGGTAGCTCCGATGGCTGCCCCCGATGCCGCGCAACAGGCAACGACCGGCGGCGAAGATCTCTCCAGCCATGCCGTAAGCTCACTGCCACTGAACAAGCGCGATTTCAGCCAGCTGCTGTTGCTTGCTGCCGGCACCATGACGGATGCGAACGGCGCAACCAACTTCACACAGCAATTTGCTATCAATGGACAGCGCGGCGCGGAGGCCACCTTTGCCATGGATGGCGGAACGACGACAGATCCTGAAATGGGTGGATCGACCTTCTCGAACTTCAACGTCGATGCGGTCGAAGAGATTCAGTCAAGCTCCGGATGGATGCCTGCTGAGATAGGCTTCGGAGCGTCAGGGTTTACCGATATTCACACGCGTTCAGGAAGCAGCGGCTTTCACGGCTCGGTCTTTGAGTTTGTGCGCAACTCAGCCTTCGATGCACGCAACTTTTTTGATCACGCTACACCCGCGACGCCGGGACGCATTCCACCCTTCCGTCGCAACGAGTTCGGATTTACAAACGGCGGTCCAGTGCGTCTTGGTAGCCTGTATGACGGGCGCGGCAAGACCTTTTACTTCGGCGAATATCAGGGCTTCCGCCAGGTGCTCGGCACGACGCAGGTCTTTCCTGTTCCGACTGCAGCGCAGCGACCTACCGCCGACAGCAACATTGTCAACGACACAGTGCAGTTCCAGCAGGCCGATGGCTCTACCGTGGCAGACACACTCTATGTGCCGGTGAACCCTGCGATTGCGGCGATTCTGGCGCGTTATCCGTTGCCGAACTTGCCGACCGGCGCTTATGGCGTGAATACATACGCAACCTCATCCAAGGTGGTGACAAACGCCGACCAGTTCTCCATCCGCATCGACCACCAGCTCACGAGCAAGGATCAGTTTCTCGCTCGCTTCACCTACGACAATCTGACCGGCCCCACGACCAATCCCGATCAGACAGCGATCGACCAGCAGTTCGGCGTACAGTACATCGACCGGCAGCGCAATGTGATGGGCAAGTGGACGCATACGACGTCGCCGCGCCTTGTCTTCGAATCTCTCATCGCGATCGAGCGCAGCACGCCGGGATTTCCAACTCCCGACCTCACCGACCCCGCAGTCAAGTTCAATGACAGCACCTTCGAGGGCTTCAACACTGCAGGTGGCTCTGTCATGCAGGCTTATGGGAACGTCTTCCAGGGCCGCGAGATGGTGAGCTGGACGCGCGGCACGCATGCGATGAAGTTCGGCTTCGATACACGGCTCAATCGTGACACGACTTACTTCGGCACGAGTCCCGATGGTGAGTATGATTTCGGCGGCGGATCGGCATATGCTGCCGCGTCGATTCAGTCTGCGAGTGGACTGCATAACGTGGCTTATGGCGACCTATTGCCCGATACGCTGAGCGGCTTCCTTACTGGCAGCGCCGCGGCGTATACGGTAGCAATTGCTGCGCCGCCGTTTTCCGACGGCGTACACATCGGCCCAGCCGCAATCAATCGCAATGGCTACGCTGCTTTTGCGCAGGATACCTGGAAAGTGACGCCACGCTTCACGCTTGATTACGGAGTGCGATGGGAACTATACACGCCGATCACAGAACGCGCGCACCGGACCTCGGGTTTTCTCAAGGCGAACGGTGTCACGGAATTTGTCGTGAATCCACAGCCAGGATACAAAACGGACTCGAAGGGTTGGATGCCGCGCGTTCAGGCAGCATGGCAGGCGACTGATAAGATGCAGGTCCACGCCGGCGGAGCAGTGACGCTGATCCAACCAAACATCTGGCAGGACAATTTCCTGACCGGGTCAACCCCGTTCGCTGTTTATCCGCGTCTTGTCGGTGCGCTCGGCAAGCCGGTGCCTTACGGATTCACCATTTCACCAACACAATTGCCTACTCCAGTAACGCCGACCGGTCAGCCGATCTTCCCAACGGGCAATCCGAAGCGGGTAGCTCCTAATACCGTGCTTGATGTGGACCGCTACGAAAAGGAACTGGCTGCGCTGGGTGCAAGCGATGTGGTCAGCGACTTGAACCTGAGCGGCATCGACCGCAACTTTAGCAATGCGCGGCTCTATACGTGGACTGCTGGCTTCGAACGCAAAGTCGGCAATCTCACGGCTGACGCTAACTATGTCGGCACGGCTGCCAATCATCTGCCCAGAACCAGCTTTCCGAATGCGTATCCGTATGCGAGCCCGGGCTTCGCGCCGGATACAACCTTTGCTGCGGATGGCTCGGTCTCGGGTGGCCTTGGCGTCGAGAACCTGATTACGGCAACAGCGCACTCCAGCTATCATGCGCTGCAAACCTCGCTATCGGGCACGGTTCCTGCTGGAGGTCCGGGCGTGCAGGCAAGCTACACGTGGTCGAAGTCTCTTGACGACACCAGCCAGGTGATCGGCGGCACCGGATCAACAGGTGCGGTCACGCAGGGTTTCCCCCAGGACCCGACGAATACACATCCAGAAAAAGGACCATCGGCCTTTGATGTGGCGCACGGATTTACTTTGAGCGTCGCGCAGGATCTGCACGGAGACAAAGCGCCATTTCTGAGCGCGATTCCGCGCAGCGTCACTGGCGGATGGGAGTTACTCAGTATATCCAGCATCTCAAGCGGGTCGCCATTCACCGTCTACTCAGGCGTGCAGCAGACAGGCTACGGATCGGAAGGTGCGGACCGGCCTGATCAGGTGGGCAAGCCCGATCTTTCGACTGCACGGCAGGATCGCGCCGATTACTTCGGCAAAGGTCTCGATAATCCGAGCTTCTTTAATATTCCAGTCCACGTCACGGATGGTTCGGGACCGAATGACGGCCGCTTCGGCACGCTCGGTCGCAACACCTTTCGTGGCGCTGCCTACTACGACTTCGATTTTGCCCTCATCAAGGACACATCATTTGGCCATCGCAGGAGTGGCTCGGAGTTGATGGATCTGCAGTTCCGCTCGGAGTTTTTCAACATCTTCAACATCGTGAACATGGGCCTGCCCGCAAACATCGTCAACGGCGCTGGATTCGGCGAGATCAGTAAGACCGCGGGAACGAGTCGGCAGATTCAGTTTTCGCTGAAGCTGATTTATTAGCTGCCGAGGCTGGACCCACATCTGGCAGCTTTCAGGCCAGATGTGGGCATCCGTTGAGTTACAGATTCAGAGTCACCGTAGCGCTATCAACCACGCTTTCCCACTTGGCATCTTTCTTACCATAAGCGTCATGCCACCGCCACCATTTATAACGCGGTGTCTTTGGATAACCTTCAGGGGAATCCTCCCAATCCTCTTGCCGTCCGAGCGGCGTGGCGTCCAGGTAATTCCACACGGTGCCCATGGCTTCATCGCCCCGGTTGTTGATGTAGTAAGTGCGGAAGAGCTTGTTGTTCTCATCGCGGAAGAACACGTTGTGCCCATGCCACTCGTCGACGCCGAAGTCCTTATCGAAGCTGTCGGTGATGGTGTACCAGGGGATCTTCTCCCAGCCCATGAGCGGCTTCAGGGTGGCAATATTCTCCTGCGATCCGCGTGAAGCATAGGCAAGCGTTGTGTCCCGCGCGTGCAGATGCGAGAGGTGCGAGACTTGGTCTGCGCCAAGCGAACAGCCAACGCATGCGTGGTCTGGCCAGCCATGGACATTCGAATCGTAGAAGGCGCGATAGAGCACAAGCTGCCGCCGGCCTTCGAAGAGATCTAGCAGTGATACCTTGCCCTGCGGACCTTCAAAGATGTACTCTTTCTCGACCGCGAGCCATGGCATCCGCCGTCGCGCCGCGGCCAGCGCATCGCGCGCTCGGGTGTGTTCTTTCTCTTTTACCAGCATCTCCTGCCAGGCCTTCTGCCACTCCTCCGCCGACACGACCGGAGGCTTCTTCATCTGCGCAATCTGCTCATTACTCGTCATTGCTCTCTCCTTGTTCGCGCTCGCGCGCTTTCTTGTTCCAGATCTTTGCGACGGCGAGCGCGGACACACCACCCGTCGAAACAGCACCCGCCGCAATCCATACCGCTGTCGCCACGCAGAAGGGACACATACTACTCGCACCCCTCTTCGTTCATGCCTTCGAGGGCCCGCAAGACGCCTTCCTTATGAATGGTTGCCATTACCCCTCCTTCGATGGGTTTGAGCCATGGTCCAGACGAATCAATCGTTCCAGTGCCTTGCATTCAGAGCGCTGCTTGATTTGGTTGATTTGACGGTTCCAGTGGCGTTCAAAGGCTTTTACCCATTCGTGCACAGGCTTCAAGCCTTCAGCATTCAGCCGATACATACGATGCTGTCCGCGTTTGACCACCGTCACCACACCCGCCCTGCGCAGTGCGCCCAAATGCTTGGAGACGGCCGGCTGGGCTATTTTCATGCCCAGCACGATTTCATTGACAGCGTATTCCTGGCCGTTGGCCAGCAATGCGATGACCTCGCGCCTTCGCGGTTCGGCAATAGCGCTGAAGACATTCGCCGGATTGGCTCGTCGCGTCATGAGCTCAAATATATTCCTATTTAGGAATATGTCAAGACGCAATATGACCAGAAATGAACTTTCGACGGTTCGGAGACGGCTCGGAATTGACAGATTTTGTGGCCGGGGCGGTACGCGGAACGATTGAGTTCTAACGCTGCAACAGCGCGCCAGAGGCGAACCAGCCCGCTGGCGCGCGATCATCTCTGACTCAGAAATAGCGCATGTTTTCAAGATCGGTAATCAGCGTTGGGCCGGTGGGATTCCATCCAAGCCGCTGCCGCGTGAGCGCGCTGGAAGCTGGCATATCGAGGCCTGAGAACATAGCCAGCCAGCCGAAATGAGCCTGCGCCTTCTCAGACGATAGGCTCACGACCGGCACCTTCAGCCCTTTGCCGAGAATCTCAGCAATCTCTCGCGTGGGTATGCCCTCTTCGGCAACAGCGTTGTAGCGCCTGCCCGATTCAGCTTTCTCCAGTGCAAGCCGGTAGAGGCGGGCAACGTCGAGAACGTGCGCCGCGGGCCAGCGGTTCTGTCCCTCACCGACGTAGGCAGAGACGCCCTTTTCACGGGCGATCCGAACTAAGTAGGTGATGAGCCCCTGCTTTACCGTGTTGTGAACCTGCGGCAGGCGTACCACCGAAACATTGATGCCGCGTTCTGAGAGGGCGACGCACCCGGCTTCGGATGCCGTGCGTGGATTGGGATGCTCAAGGTCGAGGTGATCTTCGACAGCAGGTCGGCCTGGGCCAGGTAAACCCATGCCGGTTCCAGAGGTGATGATCAGAGGACGATTGGAGCCGGCGAGTACGCTGCCCATCGTCTCGATGGCACGACGGTCTTGCTCGCAAGCCTCAATGAATCTCGAGAAACCCTGGTCGAAGGCGGAGTGATCGAAGGCGCAATGAATGACACCGTCAGAGGCGGCAGCTCCGCTGCGAAGGCTCTCAATATCTTCGAGGCTTCCGCGTTGCACGTCGGCTCCTGCAGCACGCAAGGCATCGGCGCCAGTGTCTGACCGCGAAAGTCCAAGAACCTGATGACCTGCCTGGATGAGCTCCGGAATGATGGCGGAACCGATGAAGCCAGTTGCGCCGGTGAGAAATACACGCATGAGGATGCTCCTTTTCTATTCGTGATGGGAATGTGAGGCTCCGTTTGCGACGGATTTCGTTGCTGGGTCATCCCTAAGAAGGCGCGCCTACATCCGTCACCAGCAGTAGATGAGTCGGATAGGCGTACGATCTATGCTGAGAGTCCGCATTATTGGCTCATTCGTCCGGAGATGCCGTGGATCCGTTGTCTGATGTCTTGTCGTTGCTGAAACCGCAGAGCTATGTCTCGGGTGGTTTCGGTGTGGATGGCCACATGTCGATCCAGTTTCCCAGGCATCGCGGCATCAAGTGTTACGCCATTGTCTCTGGCGAGTGCTGGCTCGTAGTCGAAGGCGTTCCAGAGCCAGTATTGCTCACCGAGGGCGACTGCTATATCCTGCCGCGCGGATTTCCCTTCTGTCTTACGACAGATCCTTCGCTTCCGCCGGTTGACTTCCGGACAATACTCGCCGAGCGGCAGCAGGGCAAGGCGATTTTCTGTGATGAGAGCGGTGCTCGCTATATCGTTGGTGGCCATTTCCTGCTTACCGGCAGCTATGCCGAGGCGTTGTTACAGTCGCTGCCACCGATTGTTCATATCCGCAAAGAGTCGGATAAGGCGGCGATACGCTGGGCGCTCGAGCGCATGAAGGAAGAACTGCGCGATCCACAGCCCGGCGGCACGCTCATTGCGCAGCAGCTTGCCTACGTCATGCTGGTGCAAGCCCTGCGGCTGCACTTGTCAGAAGAATCGGCAAACGGTGTGGGATGGTTGTTTGCACTGACGGACAAGCAGATCAGCGCGGTGATTGCGTGCATGCACAACGATCCAGGCCATGCGTGGACGTTGCAGGAGCTTGCCGGGCATGCAGGCATGTCGCGGTCGATCTTTGCGCAACGGTTCAAAGAGCGAGCCGGCACAACGCCGATGGAATATCTGACACGCTGGCGGATGCTGTTAGCCGGCGAGCGATTGAAGTTCACTGACGACTCGATCGCCTCGATAGCCTCATCGCTTGGCTACGAGTCGGAAAGTGCCTTCGGCAAGGCCTTCCGCAGAGTGATGGGCTGCTCTCCGCGGCAGCACAACCGACGGTCAGGCGAGCCGCAACATTCACTCGCAATGGCCGAGGCTGACTAAGGCTACAAACGGCAGATCAGCAACTCCCGCTCATAAATCATCTCGGGCGGCAGATGATCGTGCAGGTCGAGGAAGAGTTCTTCGTGGCTCATCACTTCCTGCTTCCATTGCTTCCGGTCCACTGACTGCAGCTCTTCGAAGGCTTCCCGCGAAAAGTCCAGCCCGTCCCAGTGAATGTCTTCGTAAAACGGCGTCCAGCCGATCGGGGTTTCCTTGCTCAGGGCGCGACCGCGTACGCGATCGACGATCCACTTGAGTACGCGCATGTTCTGCGAAAAGCCCGGCCAGAGGAACTTGCCTTCGCTGTTCTTCCGGAACCAGTTGACGTGGAAGACGCGCGGAGTGCGAGTCAGGTTGCGCTGCATCTTGAGCCAGTGGCGGAAGTAGTCAGCCATGTTATAGCCGCAGAAGGGAAGCATGGCCATCGGATCGCGGCGCACCTTGCCAACCGCGCCCGAGGCAGCCGCAGTGGTCTCTGAGCCCATGGTGGCTCCGATATAAACGCCTGATGACCAGTTAAAGGATTGATAGACCAGCGGGAGCGTGGTGGCGCGGCGTCCACCGAAAATGATGGCCGAGATAGACACGCCGTTAGGGTCTTCCCAGGCTGAATCGATACAAGGACACTGACGCGCAGGTGCGGTGAAGCGTCCGTTGGGATGCGCCGCTGGCTTACCGCTGACCTGGCCGATGAGTGGAGTCCAGCGTTCGCCGCGCCAGTCGAGGCACTCAGCAGGCGACTCGTCGGTCATGCCTTCCCACCAGACGCCGCCTTCCGGAGTCAGCGCAACGTTAGTGAAGATGGTGTTGCGCTTGAGCGTAGCCATGGCGTTGGGATTGGTCTTCGCGCTGGTGCCGGGGGCAACGCCAAAAAAGCCGGCTTCAGGATTGATAGCGCGCAAATGGCCCGTAGCGTCAGGCTTTATCCAGGCAATGTCATCACCAACGGTCCAAACCTTCCAGCCTTCGAAGCCCTCGGGCGGAATCATCATTGCCAGGTTGGTCTTGCCGCAGGCTGAAGGGAACGCTGCGGCGACATAGGTCTTTTCCGTCTTGCCATTCTTGTCTGCTGGGCTCTCAACGCCAAGGATCAGCATGTGCTCAGCCATCCAGCCCTCGTCGCGGGCTATGTTGGATGCGATTCGCAGCGCGAAGCATTTCTTACCGAGCAGCGCATTGCCACCGTAACCCGAGCCGTAGCTCCAGATCTCGCGCGTTTCGGGGAAGTGGACGATGTACTTGGTGTCGTTGCAGGGCCAGGGCACGTCTTTCTGCCCCGGTTTGAGCGGCGCGCCGACTGTGTGCATGCAGGGCACGACGCGTTTCTCGTCCTTGTCGATCTCGGCGAAGACAGCCGCACCGATGCGGGCCATGATGCGCATATTGACAACCGCATAGGCCGAGTCGGTGAGCTGCACGCCAATCTGCGACATGGGCGAGCCGATAGGGCCCATGGAGTAGGGCATAACGTACATGGTGCGTCCGTGCATGCATCCGCGGAAGAGCTGTTTAAGGCGGCGGCGCATGATGTACGGATCTTCCCAGTTATTTGTCGGGCCGGCATTGTCTTTGGAGAGAGAACAGATGAAGGTGCGGTCCTCGACGCGCGCGACGTCATTGGGTGTGGAGCGAGCGAGAAAGCAACCGGGCCACAGATCCTGATTGAGCCGGATAAAGGTGCCGGTCTTGACGAGCTGTTCGCAGAGTGAGTCGTACTCGGCCTGGGAGCCATCGACCCAGTGGATGTGGTCAGGCTGGCAGAGGTCGGCCATCTTTTCGACCCAGCGGACGAGGTGCTTGTTGGTGGTAGGGGGCGAAGAGATGAGCGTGCTGGACATAGATAGGCATTCCTCCGCAGGCGCGGACACGCGCGTTCTTTCAGAAGAAAAGATACCAGCGTTATCTCGCACCGGTTGGCGAGCAGTTATCTTCCGTTTTCGCGAGGGCGGCCTGGAGCCGGTTTAGGTTTGGGCTGGGGCTTCTTCTTGGTTTCGCGCTTTGGTGCGTCTTTGCTTCCCATGCAGACAGTTTACAACCCGAAATCGAAACAGATTCAAGCGTTTTGTCTTTATCCCAGCATCGGACTACGGGAGGATTGGGAGGACTTCGAACGAGCTATCCGTCGATCGCTAAGCATCCCAAATCCAGTGGATAGGGTCAGGCTGGTAGAGGTCGGCCATCTTTTCGACCCACCGGACGAGGTGCTTGTTGGTGGTGGGGAGCGAAGAGATGAGAGTCGAGCTCACGCTGTTCCTAAGAACAACCAGTATCGCTCAAGAAGACCGGATGAGGTCTGCGACGGTTGTGTTTCCACTAGCGATTCGGAAGCCTGAGCCGCCTGAGGTCCAGGAAAACTTAGGAATATGCGATCGTCTAAAAACGATTCACGCATTCACCGATGCAGAGCCAGCGCGAATGGAAAACTTGTCTGAGAGGCGTCTTCCCATCCGGGTGCACGGGCGCTCAATGTAGTAAAACGAAAGCGCAGCCACTGGGATCATCAGAAGAAAAGCACCTGCGTGAAAAGCTGCGGCTATGCGCTGTGTGCCGTACCGGTCAAAACTCCCGGTAAAGATCTCTTGCCAAAGGTAGAGACTGTAAGAGATCAGACCGATCCATTGCAGACCGGGCCAGTTCAAGACTTTTCTCGGCCATCCCGGTCTGCACATCGTGTACATAAGCATCAGGCCGATGGCGAAGGGGCCGATCAGCGCATAGATACTCCCCTGAATGCCGCCCTTGTCCATTGGGCTGATGAGTAGTAACGCTCCCGCAATGACAGCCATTGGATGGACGTGAACGACTATCTGATAAAGCCTGTCTTCGAAAACAGCCATGAGTGCCCCGACACTAATGCAGCTGAAACCGAGCACGACACCGGCGGACAAAATTCTCCCGAGATGACCCCATTGAATAATCAAACCCCAGAGAAGCATGAACGCCAATCCTGCAAACAAAAACTTCGTGCGTTTACTGCCGCTTAGCAAGACCCACAGAGGTGGAAGCGCCAGATAGAACTGCTCTTCTACAGACAGGCTCCACGAGTGTCCTACAAACCAATCAGGATGCTGTAGAGGGATGAAATCGTGGAGAAATAGTCCAGCTATTGCTGCCCAGCTAAACTCCGTCGGTGTGCAGCCTGCCCAGCTCAGTAGAAGGACCGTAGCCAGAAAGCAATAAAAGACAGGGATGATGCGTAGGAATCGCCGGGTGTAAAAGCCCTTAAGAGAGACTGACCCGCGTTCTGCCTCCTCAAGAATCAGCAATCGTGTGATGACGAAACCGCTGATGCAGAAGAAGATAAAAACGCCGAGACCGCCGGCTACGAAAATCTCACGATGCACCCAAAATCCAAGCGTTCCCTTTGCAGAAACAGGGAAGGCAAACAGAGCCATGTGCTGCATCAGCACCAGCAGAATGCTCACACCGCGCCAGCCGTCGAGTTCTCGGATGCGTCCTGGCTTCATCGGAAATCCACGCGGACTAGAGGTAGCTCGCTGGAGCGAGCTGTAAGGACTGCAGCGTTTCCCGATGGTAGGAAATAAAATACGAAATTTCAATCGCGAATAAATAATAGCGAATAAATAATCTTAAATATTTTCCATAGAAAAAGAAGAGCCGCCATCCCGATGAGCGGATGGCGGCCCTTGTAGCTCAGAGAAATGTAGACTTACGCTTTCGCTGGAACCAGATTCCCCAGCTTCTCCTGTAGCAATTCTTCACCGCGGGCGAAGAGTTCATCGACGCTGAGCTTGCCAGCGTCGACGTCGGCGAGGATGGCCTTCTGTGCCTGGTATTCCTTGTTAACGATGCCTGCCTTGGACTGCAGCATGCGCCATGCCTTACGGCGCTCGACGCAGAAGAGAACAAGCTGGCGTGAGAGCGCGATGAACTGCGGCTCGCCGCCTGCCTTGGCCGGTGGCAGGGTGATGTAGACACCGAAGTCAGGGATGAATGAGCGGTGCTCCGGGCGCAGATAACGCCGGTAGACGACGTCCTGCTGCGTGACGCGCACCAGCATGCTGTCGAGCGAGATCAGCTTCTGGCAGACATCCTTCTTGACCTTCTTCACGTGATTGCGGAAGCGGGCCTCAGTGGTGCACCAGTGGGCGACGGTGTAGCGGCTGACTTCGCCGGTTACCTTGTCCTTGGTGGAGTACCAGTCCATATCGGCTGCAGGGTTACCCTTGACGTCGAGTGCTTCCTGATAGCTTTCGCCGAGGCGCGGGTTGAAGACGAACTCCGGCACGCCGCGGGAGTCGCGTACGCGCTGAGCCTGGGTGAGAGCCATGTCGTCGGGCACGCCGTGCTCGGGCTGGCAGGTGGTGAAGGACTGGATGAAGGCCGTTCCGCGATACTCGACGGCATCGAGTATTGCCCGGTAAAGCTTCGGTGCGTTGGCCATCGAGATCTGCGCGACGAATGGCGATCCGTGGCCGGCCAGGAAGGTCTCGGCTACGGTCTTCTTCTCGACGTTCTTGCCTTGGGTTGCAGCGCCGAAGACGTTCATATCGTTGCCTCCCAGCATCGGAGTTGAGTCGGAGTTCTGACCGCCGGTGTTGGAGTAGACCTGGGTGTCGAGCATGATGACCTTGACGTTTGGCCGGTTTTGCAGGATCACTTTGGAGGTGTTCTGGTAACCGATGTCGCCGATTCCGCCGTCACCGCCGACTACCCATACCTTGGGCAGCTCGACGATTTCCTGGTCGGTCATGGTGGCGTCGGTGAAGTGAGTCAGCTCGTAGTATTCACGCGGGGTGATGACATTCTCGTCGCGAGTGAGAATGGCATCGGTCAGGCGCTCAGGAAGGACGGAACGGCGGGCATGGTCGACGATGAAGCTCTCGCCCATCAGCCAGCCGATAGTGACGCCGTCCTGGAAGAGCGAGTTCATCCACGGATAGGGATGCGGGTTGTTGGGAGCCGTGGAGCCGTAGACTGTGTTGCAACCGGTGTGAGCGGCCATGGCCATCACGGACATACCGTTGGCGAGGCGGCCATCGATGGGCTGCAGGCTCTTGTGATTGAAGGCTTCGGTAAGCAGGATGGCGGCGAGTGCGTCCACGATCTGCTGATCGGTGATGGGGCCGTTGGCGGCTTCGTGCGCGGCGATGCGGCTCTTGGTGTCTTCTGTATCTTCGCCGCCCAGGCCGAGGATCAGATGCGCGATAAGCTGCTTGAGCAGCGCATGCTCTTCTGGATTGCGCTCGGCAAGAGCCGCCAGGCGGGCAACGCCGTTCTTTTCGAGTTCGCCGGCCTTGTTCTGGAAGCGGTCGCTCTTGGCGTAGTAGACGGGCCGCATATAAGCCTCAGTCACTGCGGCAATCGCACGTAGAACGCTCTTTTCGCCGCAACCCGCACAGGCTCCGTCTCCGGAGACCAGTGCGTCGTAGTTGGAGCGGACCATGAGCAGATTGCGCAGTGTGGCGGTTTTCGACTCAGCCGGGTTGGCCGCGTTGAAGAGACCGAGGAATTTCCGAGAGGTATCCGGCAGCAGGTCCAGGAAGGCGGTGCCTGTCTCATGTTCGGCGTTGACTTCTTCGGTTTCGGAGACCATGCGCAGGGCGTCGTGCTCGCCGCAGGCGGTAACGCAGGCCGCGCAGCCCTTGCATAGATCGGAGACGAAGATGGAGAAGACGCCGCCGGAGCCAGCCTTTTTGCGCTCGGGTGAGGAGAAGATGGCGTTGACCTTGGTGTAGGCCATCGGCACCTTGGCGATGATGTTGGCGAACTCGGTCTTTGCCTTCTCGGAGAACTCGGGGATGCCGTTGGTGACGGTGACGAGAATTTCCGACATAGGTGTGGAGAGTTTTTTGGCCACGGCCTCGTTCATCATGACACGGGCCTTGGAGTCGATCTCGTTGACCTTGGAGAGCATCAGGGCGCGGTCGCCGAAGTCAGAGACGTAGCGCATGACCGCTGTGCGGAGGATGGTATCGACTTCCTGCGAGCAGTTCGGCAGAGCCGTATCCGGGCAGGCTGCGATGCACTCCATGCACTGCGTGCAGTTCTCTGGGATGTAAAGCGGGGTCTCGCGGCGAGCGACGTACTTGGAAGCGGTGTCGCCGGTTGCCGCTGCGATCATGCCGAGCGCCGAGAGCGGTGTAGCCGGCTGGTCGTAGCCGTAGTCGGAACGGAATTCGCTATCGAAGGTTTCGAGAAGATGTAGTGGATCACGCTCGGCCTGGCCGGCAGGCAACGCATGCGAGCGGCAACCTGTGGAGCAGCTTGAGGCCGCGCCGACAGGAACTTCTTCAAAGATAGGCAGCAGGGCTTTGCCGCGCAGGCTGGAGCGATCCGGAGCCGCTAGCTCACCGATGTTGATCTCGGTGCAGAGCTCGAAGCCTTTGGTCATCACTTCCATGTTGGATTGGACAACCGCATCGCCGAGCTTGCCGAACTTCTTGACGTATTGCTTGAAGACAACCTCGCGGTACTTTTCCTGCGAGATGCCGAACTCCTGCAGCAGCGGTGAGACGGCGAAGAAGGCTCCGAGGAAGGCATTGCCTTGCATGCGCAGCTGAAGATCGCCGCGGTCTGTTGCGTTCTTGGCGATGTTGAAGCCGGGCAGGGTGAAGACACGAATCTTTTTATCGACGATCTGCTTGCGCGCCCAGATGGGCAGCCGCTCCCAGGCTTGCTCGCCGGTTTCGTCGGACTCCCACACAAGGCAGCCGCCCTCAGCCATGCCATCGAGCGGATTGGTGTGGGTGAAAGCCTTGGGGTCACAGCAGAGAACCACGTTCACGTGGCGCAGGTCGCAGTTGACGCGGATGCGGTCCTTGGCGGCGACCATGAAGTAGCTAGTTGGCGCGCCCTTCTTTTCTGAGCCGTACTTGGGATTGGCGCTGACGTGGATGATCTCCTTGGGCTGTCCAAGTTCGTCGACCAGGCCGTCGCGTTCGAAGAGAGTGTCGTTCAAGTCGCCGAGGATTGCCCCGAGATTCTTGCCGGTGGTGATAGCGCCCCAGCCGCCGATGGAATGGAAACGGACTGCAACGGCGCCCTCGGGCAGCAGTGATGGTGTCTCATTGGCGACGACGGAGTAAGGATGATCGATGCCGAGAACGATGAAGGTCGCTCCGTCGGCAGCGGTCTTGCCATCTTTGCGCTTGCTGCCGTCAACGGCATACTCGAAGGCTCCGATGATGTGCTCTGGGCGGAAGTCACGTGAGCCGAGGCCGTAGCTGCCGCCGATGATGCGCGGCATTTCTTCGGCGGAAATCTTGGAAAGCCCTTCGGTGCCGGCCAATGCCTTATTGAGAGCGGTACGGATGTCACGGCCGAGCGGGTTGTCGCCAGCCATAGCTTCATCGGTGCGCTCGAGGATGATGACATTCTTCTTGCCCTTGAGCGCGTTTACGACGGCAGCTTCGGGGAAGGGGCGAATGACGTTGACGTGGATGGAGCCGACGGAAGAGCTGCGTGTCTCGCGCAGATAGTCGACCGCAGCTTCGATGTTCTCGGCAGCGGAACCCAGGGAGACGAAGACAGTCTCGGCGTCATCACACTTGTATTGACTGATGAGACCATAGGTGCGACCGGTGAGAGCGCCGAAGTCATTGTAAGCGGCCTCAAGCATATCCAGGATTGGCTCGACGAAGTTGTTGCGCCGCGCCACCACGCCCTGCATGTAGTGTTCCTGGTTCTGCACTGGGCCGAGCATCAGCGGAGCCTTGAGATCGATCATGGCCGGTACACGGCGGCGCTTGGCGCCGAAAAGCGTGCGCTGGGCTTCGGTTGGGGTGTCAATGATGTCTTCGGGGGCGCCGAGGAACTCACGGATCAGTTCGGACTCGTGCTTGTAGAAGGTGCGCTCCAGGTGCGAGGTCAGGAAGCCGTCCATGATGTTCATGCCCGGCGTGAGGCTAAGCTCGGTGACGCGTCGAAGGATCAGCGCCTGGTCGGCAGCCTGCTGGGAATCTTTACCGAAGACCATAATCCAGCCGGTGTCGAGCGCGCCGTAGATATCGTCATGGCCGCAGTGGACGTTGAGGGCATGCTTCGTCAGAGCGCGTGCGCCGACTTCCAGAACCATGGTGGAGCACTTGCCCGGCGCGTGGTAGTACTGTTCGACGCCGTACACAATGCCCTGGCCTGAGGTGAAATTGACGACACGCTTGCCGCAGACCGAGTGGGCAATAGCTCCACCCTGGGCTGCGTGCTCGCCTTCGGTCTCGATGGCGATGGTGTTGTGTCCGAATACGTTGAGATGTCCCTCGGCATAAGCTTGCTGGAAGAGCTCGCCGCCTTCCGTCGATGGAGTGATCGGATAAAAGATACCGGCGTCAGCGATACGTGTTTCCGTGTGATAAGAAATGAGTTGGTTGCCATTCGCAGTGATGCGAATACCGGGATAACGTGCCGCTTTCTTGCCTGCATTGGTCGTCATAATTTCTCTCCATCGCGCCTGATCCTGCACGAGACTACATCTGTTCGGTCCGGTTCCGGTCATTTTCCGGGAGCCCGGCGGGTGAGCACAGAGAACGTTCGCACTGGTCGTTCCGGTGAGGCTTAATCGGCCCGAAAAAGTTGCTCATTTCCAAGGTTTTCGAGCAATAGCGTACGCCGGAAAGACACACCCTTCCGTGCGAAAATTGTACGGCTCAGATGAATCCAACAGCAAACGGTGCGTGTTACCAGTTGGGATGGCGCTCGGGTGGCCACCCTCGAAATAGTAAGGCGGATTGGGGATTGGCCCTCAGAAGTCTTTGACGTACCTCAGGCAGGCCGGTTGGAGCCAGAATGCCGCTGCAGCACCACGGCCGCCGCTCCGCGCAATCGGGCGAGTTCCGGATCGGTAGTGATTTCGAGCTGCGGTGGCGTACCAGCCAGCATGGTTTTCTCCATTTCCCGCTGGACGATGGGTCCAAAACGCGGCCAGACAGTGGCGATGTCCCCCGTAATGAGGATCTTTCTGGGCGCCAGGGATGCAGTTACCAGTCTCAATCCGCGGCCCAGCCAAGTTACCTGACGCATGACGGCCTCGATCGCCCGTTTGTCCCCCTCTTCAGCAAGCTGCAGCAGCTGAGGGATTGGAATGACGCCATCGTTCTTCGAGATCTCTGCATAATACCGCTGGCCAGCGCGCGATGAAGCAAACATCTCCCAGCAGCCGCGCTGGCCGCAACCGCACAGGGGGCCGGAGGGATCGATGGGGCTGTGTCCGAACTCCCCAGCCAGTCCATTTGTCCCCGTGATGAGCTGTCCGTTGGCGAGAATCGCAGTGCCGATGCCTTCGGACACCGTCACAAGTACCGCATCTCGAACTCCATCGAGTCGGCCAGACCATAGCTCCGACAACAGGCAGGCGTTGGCGGCATTGGCCAACTCGACTCGCAGGCCCATCGCGTCCTGTACCGCGGTTTTCAGGTCGTAGTTGGTCCATTTCAGATTTGGGGCCAAAATCAGCCTTTGCGTCTCCGGATCGACACGCCCCGGCATGCTGATGCCGACACCCTCGCAAGAGCGGTCCGCGTGGCGGGAGAGGATCAACTGCATGCAGGTAATAATTTTTTGCCCCGAACGTTCTGGCTGGCGGACGAGAGATACTGTCTCCCGTTCAAGAAACCTTCCGTTCAGATCCACCAGGGCGACGATGCCTTGATTGGGGCGGATGTCAGCCGCAAGTATGACGAGCCGGTCGTTGAGCGACAGCAACGTTGGTCTGCGTCCGCGCGGGCGGCGCACCACGGCGCCTTCTGTCACCCACTTCTCTGCGATGAGCTGCTCAACGATAGCGGAGACAGTGCTGGGCTGCAGGCCTGAAAGCCGGGCCAGATCGGCGCGCGCGATCGGCTGCTTGCAGCGAATAAGCTCAAGAACAATGTCGCGATTGATGTCACGCGCATCTTCGCTTGAGGCGAGTTTTACGTAGGCGAGGTCGATACGCCGAATGCCTCGAACTGAAGAGCGTGAACTTGCTGTCATGTGATGTGCTGCGGCTCCGCCGGCTTTCGATTCCACTCATATTAAATGCGGATACTAAGTGTAGCGAGATATTGTTTTTGTGGCGAATGAAACAGGCAAAGCTATGCTGAAACGGAGGCATTTGTTTGGGACTGTTCTCCGTATGTTTCTAGGCTCAAAACATAGTCCGGAACAGTATGCGTTGGGATGTCGTTGGTTCTCCGATGCTGCACGCCGATCCGGGAGATGTTATAGTCGGCAGGTTTCGTGAAATGAATTATGAAGAGCGAAATCCATTGCGACAATGTCTTGATTTCCCGATTGGCTTTGGATGCGGCAAAATCGCAATCCAATCATGCCGCGCAACTTGCATTGCTGACGGGTATGCGCGCTGAAGAAGACTCGATCAGGCGGGGCGGCGGGGAAAAGGCCTCAACAGCTCAGCATGCCAAGGGCAGGCTGATTGTTCGCGAACGTCTGCAACTTTTGCTTGACCCCGGCATGGAACTACTTGAGCTGGGCTTGTGGGCTGCGCACGGAATGTACACCGAATATGGCGGTGCACCTGCCGCTGGCGTTGTAACTGGTCTTGGACGGGTATGTGGGCGCTTGTGCATGATCATCGCCAATGACGCCACGGTGAAGGCTGGCGCGTTTTTTCCCATGACCGCGAAAAAGGTGCTCCGCGCGCAGACCATTGCGATGGAGAATCGCATTCCTACGCTTTATCTCGTGGACTCCGCAGGTGTATTTCTTCCGTTACAGGAGGATGTATTCCCCGACACGGACGACTTTGGCCGCATCTTCCGCAATAACGCCGTGATGAGTTCCATGGGGATACCACAAATCACGGCAATTATGGGCATGTGTGTCGCAGGCGGGGCGTATCTGCCGGTGATGACAGATACCGTATTGATGACCGAAGGCTCCGGGCTATTTCTTGCCGGCCCTTCCCTGGTGCAGGCCGCCATTGGGCAAAAAACAGATGCGGAAGAGCTGGGCGGCGCAGCCATGCATGCAGAGATCTCGGGTACGGTTGACTTCAAAGAGCCGAATGACGAGGCATGTATCGCGCGACTGCGATCACTGGTCGATAAATTTGGTGCGCACCCGCAAGAAGTCTTTGCCCGCAAAGACTACAACGCCACAGAAGATGCGCCGAAGTATGCGGCGGAAGATCTATACGCATTGCTGAATCCGGAGCCGGGAGCAAGCAACCTCTACGATATGCGCGAGGTGATTGCGCGCATTGTGGATCGCAGTGAGTTCGATGAGTACAAGGCCGAGTTTGGCCGCACGGTCCTTTGCGGCTATGCGCGTATCGCTGGCCGCGCCGTTGGCATTATTGCCAATCAAAAAACGAATCAGACCCAGACTGTAGCGATGGGGCCGGCCGCGGGAACGAAACGCATTGAAGTAGGTGGGGTCATTTATACAGAAAGTGCGCAGAAAGCAGCGCGCTTCATTCTCGGCTGCAATCAGAACCTCGTGCCGATGATCTTTCTGCACGATGTGAACGGATTCATGGTGGGCAAAGATGCAGAGTGGTCCGGCATTATTCGCGCCGGAGCCAAGATGGTATCGGCTGTCAGCACCAGCGTGGTGCCGAAGATCACCGTCATCGTAGGCGGCAGCTTTGGAGCAGGGCATTACGCCATGTGCGGCAAGGCGTACGATCCTCGCTTTCTTTTTGCGTGGCCGACGGCGCGCTATGCAGTGATGAGTGGTGCTTCAGCTGCGGCAACTCTCACCGAGGTGCGAGCAAAGCAGATGGAGCGCGGCGGACGCGTGCTCACAGCGGAAGAGCGACGCGCGATTGAAGAGGAAATCAAAGCCAGCTATGATGCGCAGGCTGACCCCCGCTATGGAGCTGCCCGCCTGTGGGTCGATGCCATCATCGATCCGGCGAAGACGCGCGAAGCGCTTGCCCTGGCGCTGGAAGCCGCTGCGTTGAATCCTGAAGTTCCACGATGGAATCCGGGCGTTATCCAGACCTAGCGCGGAAACGTTTGCAATGCCTTTTGCGATACGAGGTCTGTCCAATTCCAGCCACTGCGCAAGACAGAGGTGCACAAGCCACTGTATGATTGCCGGTTTTCGATGGCTGTATTTCAGTTTGCGCTGGCGCGGCATCCAACTGTGGGAGTGTCAGCGTAGCTCAGAGGAGTGCGAATGCCGGTTGAGATGGAACGGTTGGAAAGCCTGTATCCCTTTGTACTGACCGAAGAGCAGGAACAACTAAGGCGAGAAATTCGTGAGTTCGCCACGCGCGAGGTTGCTCCGAACGTTGCGCGATGGGACGAAGCAAGCGAGTTTCCGGCCGCAGCCGTCCGCAAGCTTGGCGAGATGGGATTGCTTGGGGTTATTTTCCCGCCCGAGTATGGTGGCGCCGGTCTCGGCTATGTCGATTATGTGCTCGCAATCGAGGAGCTCTCCGCAGCCGATGGTTCGCTTGGCATTACAATGGCCGCGCATAATTCTCTGGGCACGAATCACATCTTTCTAGCCGGCAATGAGGAGCAGAAGAAGCGATACGTTCCACGGCTGGCAAGCGGTGAGTGGCTTGCGGCGTGGGCTTTGACTGAACCTGGCTCGGGATCCGACGCAAGCAACGCACGTACTATTGCTGTCAAACGCGGAGACCGTTACATTGTCAACGGAAACAAAATCTTCATCACCAACGGAAGCCACGCAGATGTTGCCGTCGTGATCGCGGCAACGGACAAAAGCAAAGGCACGCACGGGCTCTCCGCTTTTGTAGTTGAGAAAGGCACGCCAGGTTTTCAGCCGGGCAAAAAAGAAAACAAGCTTGGCCTGCGCGCGAGCGATACAAGCGAGCTGATCTTTGAGGATTGTGAGATTCCGGAAGAAAATCTGCTGGGCGCGGAAGGCGAAGGGTTCATCGATGCGATGCGTGTGCTTGATGGCGGTCGCATCTCAATCGCGGCGCTGGCATTGGGCATAGCGCGGGGCGCGCTCGATGCCGCGGTGAAATATGTAAAAGAGCGAAGGCAATTCGGCAAGGCGATTGCGGAGTTTCAGGGCATCCAGTGGAAGCTTGCTGATATGGCGACCGAGCTCGATGCTGCTCGTCTGCTCACCCAACGCGCGGCAGTTCTGAAAGACGCAGGCCGCAAAGTTACGCGCGAGTCGTCGATGGCTAAATTGTTCGCCAGCGAAGTTGCCGTTCATATCTGCGATGAAGCGGTACAGCTTTTCGGCGGATATGGCTTCATCAAGGACTATCCCGTTGAGAAGTACTATCGCGATGTGAAGCTGTGCACCATTGGAGAAGGCACCAGCGAGATTCAACGTATGGTCATTGGGCGCGAGATATTGAAGGTCTATCCGTCGCGCGGTTGATTGTCGCGTGGCACGGCACTGGTCTTGCACGATAGCTTGGAAGAGATGAGCAACCTTGTAAAAATTGTCGAGTGCCCGCGCGATGCCTGGCAGGGACTTGCGGGGCATCTGCCCATCGAGGTGAAGACCGAATATCTGCGTCGGCTGATCGACGCGGGATTCCGTCATATTGACGCGGTAAGCTTTGTTTCTCCGAAGGCAGTTCCGCAGATGGCGGATTCGGAAGAAGTGCTGCGCTACCTGATGCCTCCCGAAGACGTGGAGATTATCGGCATCGTGGTCAATGAGAAAGGCGCCGAGCGTGCAGTTCGCAGTGGCGCGGTTCAGACGATCGGATTTCCATACTCTATTTCAACAGAGTTCCTGCAGCGTAACCAGAACCAGACTCCCGACGAAGCTCTCGATGCTCTGGAAGCCGCCGGAACACTAGCCTATAAAGCAGGCCTTGGTGTAGTGGCATATCTGTCGATGGCCTTTGGCAATTCCTATGGCGAGCCGTGGAGCATCGACGAAGTGGTCAACGCATGCGAACTGCTTGCCGACTCGGGTGTGCAGCAGATCTCTCTTGCGGATACCGTTGGTCTCGCGACTCCTTCGCAAGTTGAGGACACACTTGCCGCTGTGATTCCCTTATTCGATGGCATTGAAGTCGGCGTGCATCTTCATGCTCGGCCACGCGACGCAGCGGCGCGCATCAGTGCAGCCTATGCCGCGGGTTGCAGACGCTTCGATTCCGCTATCGGCGGGCTGGGCGGTTGCCCGTTTGCACAGGATGCTTTGGTTGGCAACATCGCGACGGAGACGTTGCTTGCTACGCTGCGAGAGTGTGGTGCGGTGCTTCCCGACCTGGGGTCTCTGGATGGGTTAGTGCGCGCCAGTGCGGCGATCGGCAGTCATTTCGGAGCTGCTGTATCTTGAATCTGTCAGCAGGTAGAAGAGGGCAATTGTGGAATACACAACCATTCTGGTATCGGATCAGGGGCCTGTACGGCGTATCACGCTGAATCGTCCGGGGCGGCATAATGCGCTGACACATGTGCTGCAGACAGAACTGATCGCAGCACTGGAGGAGAGCGTAAGCAGCGCGTGCCGGGTGGTCGTCTTGCATGGGGCAGGGAAATCCTTCTGCGCCGGCCTTGATCTCGATGAATTGCAGACAAGTGCCAATAGCGATGGGAATGAGGCGAAAGCTCGCGCGGAATTGCTTGCACGTATGTTCCGCACCTTGCATGATCTGCTGAAGCCAACCATCGCGGCAGTAAAAGGCGCCGCCATCGCTGGAGGTACAGGATTGGCGATGGTTTGCGACTATACCTTGGCTACGCCCGACGCGAAGTTTGGATTCACCGAAGTGCGCATTGGGTTTGTGCCGGCGTTAGTTTCGGCTTATCTCGCTTTGCAGGTTGGAGATAAGCAGGCACGCGGCCTTTTATTGAGCGGCAGATTCTTCGGTGCCGCTGAGGCGTATCGCCTCGGGCTCGTACATGAAGTAGTCGAGCAGGGGCAGCTTACCTCTCGGGTAAATGAACTTGCTGAAGCACTGGCACGCAATAGCCCGCAATCATTGGCAGCCACCAAACGCTTGCTTTCTTCGCAAAATAAGGCGTGGCTCGATTCTGCTCTCACGCTGGCGATTGAAGCGAATGCCGAGGCTCGCGAGACAGAAGATTTCCGTGAAGGGATTGCAGCGTTTCTGGAGAAGCGTTCCCCTGTATGGATGAAAGGTTAAGAGCTTATTCGGGAATCGTTGATGCTTAGGTCGGACCGATACAACCTGCCGAGCCCGCAGCCGTCACAGACTTTCAGAGTGCGCAGAGGAGGGAGTGACTCGATTCCGGCATAAGCTTGATTTGTAAGGGGGTGTTTGGTGGACCTGATCGGGATCGAACCGATGACCTCTTCCATGCCATGGAAGCGCGCTCCCAGCTGCGCCACAGGCCCACTACTAAGGTGGGAACAACTCATTTATTGTCGCCGGTTGGGCGCATTTCGTCAAACCTCGCGGCATCGCTGCCAAGTGTGACAGCCATCCCTGCGACGATTAAAGCCAGGCCCTCGGCGAATCGTGTCTCGTACGCGAGAAACATCTCTTTTCCGGCGGCATAGGCTAGTGGGAACTTCGTTTCATCAATGCGCGCATTTCGTGTCTCGATATCGTATTGAGGATTTGCCGCGCTCTTGACCTGCGCTACTGCCTGCTCCTCGATCACGAATCCCACTGTGTAGCTATAGATTGACGTCGTCGCCACAACGGATTGCCGTAGTGAGAAGCCGCTATTCACCAGCCTGCGCAGGTTTGCGTCCATCGCCGCGTAGAGAGAGGCATCCGTCAGATAAGTGCCGCTGAACATTCTTGCCCCGTCGCGATACGCCAGAAGCGTTCGACGAAGCTGCCCGCCCAATTGAAGACACCAGTTCTGCCAGTGCTCCACCGACTCCAAAGCTGGCAGTTGCCCGGCAAGATCGCGCATGACCTGCGTCGCCATCTCATCCAGCAGATCCTGCTTGTTGCGGAAGTGCCAGTAAATCGCTGGCGCCTGCACGTTCAACCGGGCTGCCAGGCGTCGCAACGTCAATTTCTCCAGCCCGGATTCATTCAGAGCAGCGAAGGCCTGCTGCAAGATGGATTGGCGATCAAGTGGCACGAAGAAAATTCTAGCAAATTCAATTTAACGGTGTTAAAGTTTTATTTAACTAAGTTAAGGAGGTATGCAATGCAAGCAGCCGTCGTCAATGTTCTCGGCCAACCACCCCAGTTTCAAGAGTTTTCCGATTCCGTCGCCGGACAAGGCGAGGTTGTGGTCAAAATGCTCGCCGCGGGACTTCACCCGATTGTGAAGTCTCGCGCCAGTGGCGCACACTACTCCAGTTCCGGCAAAGTTCCTCTCATTCCCGGCATTGACGGCGTGGGAGAACTGGACGGGAAGCTCGTCTACTGTTTCGGCTCGCAAGAAGGGCTAGGAACCATGGCGGAAAAGACGGTCGCTAGGCCAGAGAACTGCTATCCACTGCCACCTGGCCTTGACCCTTTACAAGCTGCGGCGATCGCTAATCCCGGCATGTCGGCATGGCTCTCGCTCAAATTGCGCGCCGCGCTCAAACCGGGTGAATCTGTTCTTATTCTTGGTGCGACAGGCGTGGCTGGGCAGTTAGCTGTGCAGGCCGCGCGCCAGCTCGGAGCGTCGCGCATCATCGGCGCCGGCCGTAATGTAGATGCCCTCAGGGATTCCGGTGTGGACGCGATCATTACGCTGACCGATCCCGAAGAGGCCATCTCCAGGGCCTTTGCCGATCAGTTATCGCAAGGAGGCTTCGATGTGGTCATCGACTATCTTTGGGGCCGCCCGACAGAGCTTTTCCTCGGAGCATTGGCGAAAAGCTTTCGCCCGGATGCTACCAGGAGCACCCGGCTGATCGAAGTCGGCGAGAGCGCAGGTAAAACAATCGCATTGCCCGGCGCCTTGCTGCGCAGCGTGGATCTCACGTTATCTGGCAGCGGCTTTGGCAGTGTTCCGCTCAAACAGGTTCTCGGTGGCATTCAGGAACTGCTGCAGATTGCCGCAGAGGGACGTCTTCAAGTTGCGGTCGAGCCAGTGCCGCTCGCAGAAGTTACCGAAGCCTGGGGACGCACTGAAAAAGGAAAACGGGTCGTTTTCACGATTGAATAGTCAGGAGCGCACCAGTCAGAGCGCATCCGTTTTTTCCGCATATAGTCGGGAACACTTCTGCCGGGGGTTGGTGTCTAACGAAGTAGAGCTGTGGTGAAGAGCCAACGCGGAAAGATTCGCCGTCAGGCCGGATTTACCGGCCGAGCGGCAAAAACTTCTGGCATCGGCAAATCACACCAATTCTTTCACTTCGGCACGATTAGTGTGTCTGGCGCTTGCGCCGGCACATGCAAAGATAACGTCGTATGCGTTAATGTGGAGGGCACGGACTTGCAGGCGGGAGTTACGTTGGGAAACATCGCCAGTGCGCTTTCACTTCAGACGGAAGAAGCCGCTCTGATCACCGAGTTACAGGCGGGATCGGAAGAGGCTTTTTCGTGGCTTATCACCCGGTATCATCAGCCCATTTACAGCCTTCTGGCGCGAACGGTGCGTGATCCCTCAGACGCTGCCGATCTCACGCAGGAAGTTTTCGTGAAGATATTTCGCGGCATCGGCTCGTTTCACGGCGAGTCTTCCCTTCGTACCTGGATCTACCGCATCGCACTGCGTGAAGGCCTGAACCAGCGGCGCTGGTGGCGTCGGCACAAGCAGCAGGAAGTCACCATCGAAACCGAGATGATCGACTGCGAGAACGGCGAACCGGCACGGCTCAAGGAAATGCTGGTCGACTCGGGCGAATCGCCGTATGAGATGGCGACCCACACCGAGACACGGGAACGCGTAGAAGCTGCACTTCGTAAAGTTCCTGAACCGTTTCGCATGACATTGATCCTGCGCGATATCGAGGGCTTTGTTTACGAGGAAGTGGCCGACATGCTCGGCGTGAACCTCGGCACCGTGAAGTCGAGATTGGTGCGTGGACGCGCCTGTCTGCGGCAGCTGCTGTTGGCTGATGACGCGCAGCGTGTGGCTGCAGCCCAGACGGCATTAGCCGGGGCTGCCTTGGTGGGGCAAGGAGAGGAGGCGCGATGATCTCGATTCTTTCCTATATCGCTTCGCCATCCTGCTCGACAGTCCGAAGCAAGTTTGGCGAGTATTTGGATGGTCGTTTGACCGGACGCGAAATGCAGCGCGTGTCGGGTCACCTGGAAAGCTGCAGCGAGTGCGCCGTCCATTTCGAGGCCGAGCAGCGTATGCTGCGCGTGCTTTCTTCGCTCGGTCCGGTGTCAGGCGCAGCCAAAGAGCCAGATGATCTGGTCCTGCGCATCCGTGTGGCGATCTCACAGGAGCGCCGCGAGCGTCATCGCGACCGCAAAGAGCAATGGATTCTCGCCTGGCGCAATACGATTGGGCCGTTTCTGCTGCAACTCTCTGCAGGCTTTGCCAGCGCTGTTCTGCTGCTGGGTAGCGTCGGACTGGTCGTGGGCATGTTTGCCCATCCCGAGCACGCCTCGGCTCAGGATGAGCCGCTTGGTGCAGCAACCGCGCCGAAGCTGTTGTACAACTCCGACGCCGCTCCTGATGTCGTGCCCATCGGCACCGCCAGCGGCCCTGTCGTCGTTGAGGCCTACGTCAACGGTTCCGGACGGGTCTACGACTACCGCATCGTCAGCGGACCTGACGACCCACAAACCCGCGCGCAGGTTGAAAACATCCTGCTATTCAGCGTCTTTGAGCCGGCCCGGTTCTTCGGACAGCCGGTACGCGGCCTCGCAGTATTGTCGTTCTCTGGTGTTTCGGTTCACGGCTGAGCTGTCAGCCTGCCGATTGATTTGCTGCTCTGGTTCTCTCGTCTGCGATTTGCTTCACATACATCTCATTGCTTATGCGCGGGGCTGGTGATCCAGTCCCATTCTTCTTTGCTGCGATCGAGAAGCTGTGGCGCATCCTCGGGCAGAATGTAGCGCTCTTTCACTAGAGCACCCAGCGCCTGCTCAAACTTGACTCTGTAATCGGTATAGCTCTCATAGCGCTTTGCAATCGGCACACGCGGATCGAGCGCCTTGGAGGGCTCTCCGCTCTTGAGCGGGAATGGAGAGAATGAACCTAGGAACGAGATCCGCTGCGTCGGCGCGCCAATCGCAGGCGACCTTAGATTCCAGCCGGTATACGTCGCCAGCGACACGGTAATTTCCGGCAACGCGATGCCGCCAAGATCGTTGCCATCTGCGTCGACCTGCGGCACCAACGCTCGATAGTCATAGAGAACCTTTGGGGGTTGCTCCGATAGTATGCCTGCTCGCCAGCCGGGCCCGAAATCGAACTCCCAACCCTGCGCATTGTCCGGCGGCAGCTTTATGCCAGGAATCGCAGGAAACGTCAGTTGATCCACAGGTACCAGCGTTCCATCGGCAATCTTCGGATAGCGACTCGCTGGTGGCTTCCTGTCATCGCGAACCCATCTGTCCATGTTCGCGATCATCGCCCGCCAGAACCACCGTATCGGCAGCGGGCTGGGCAGGTTCTGGCTAAGCAGGTCGCCGTCTTCCATTTTTGGCGGAAAGGGAACAGAGAAATGCTGCAGGCCCGAGAAAAAGTAAATCCGCACATTCGGACTGATAGGCACATCGGCCTTGCCATCGGCTGTGGTGTGAATCAGCGAAGCCGCCCTGCTCCAATACTCGTACGAAGTATGCGAGAAAAATATCTTCGGCACGACATGCTCACGCACGGCCGCATCGAGAATGCCGCTTTTGCCATCGCCGGGATGCGCCGGATTGCTCTCCGGCAGATCGGTGAAGGGAAAGATATCGGTCGGCCAGTCGATTGAGGCCATTGGTTGTGCATCGCGTGAAGGCTGCGCAAAGCGGTAATTGAAATCGCCGCGACCTCCACCGGCTACGTGCGCCAGCACGCCATCGAGTGCGATCTTCCCGTTCTCATCCGCATTGAATCCCTCGTACAGAAGATCGCGCAGAAAACGCCCGCTCTGCGAGATGCCGCTCGCATACACGGAATGCACCGGAGCCAGCGCATCGGGAGAGTGCGCATCTGGAGAATGTTTGACCCACGAAGCAAAATCGCGCACCGCCGCTAATCCCAGTCCTGCCACCACCGGATCTTGCGCGACATAGACCAGTTCATAGATCTTGCCCGGCACAAATCCTGTATTCAGACGAAGGAACCTGTCGCTAGGCGTCAGTTTGCCATCCACTGTATGGGCAAAGCTCCATTCCGAACGCGGAATGACCGTGCGCTGCCCATGCGGCGTATCGCGCACAGTCAGCACATTGCGTGGATCATCCGGAGTCGCCACCGGATACTCTGTTCCACCGAGCCGCCAGCCCATGATGTGCCCAAGCGGGACCTCGTTCTCTGCTTTGAAGGGAGTGAAATCATCGCGTAGCAGGCCAGTGATGCGCTTGCCGCCTGCGTCATAAGCAACCGGAGCATACAGCCTAAGGCCGCTCGGCGCATCCCACTGCCATCCCAGTGCCGCATAGGTGTAACCCTGCTTCAGCAGCCATCCATCGCCAAAATCGGCAGCACTCGCCGGGTCTCCTTTGCTACCATCCACAATCGACAACATACCCTTGCCGCCGCGATTCGGAATCTCCAGCAGCATGGCCTCATTACTTCTGGACATCGGACGCAGCAGGTAGAGATCGGCTGAAAACTCGACCTCGCCTTTTGCATTGCGCGGAGCTTTGTTGAGGTCCATGATGCGCCTGTTGTGTTCGTTCGCAGGATTGACCGCAAAGTAGACCCGCGCCGTGATCTTCTCATAGGCCGGAATCCCCAGAGAGCTATCAGCGGCCAGTGGCGTGCGCGAAAGCACCTCAACCCGCGTGACGCGGGCCAGTGCGGAAGTGGAGAATGCGAGGACAACGAGGACGGCGAAGCCTGCGCGGAGAGACCGTAGCATGATGACCCGAGTATAAGCACTGGCCCTTAGAGCAAATGGCATTTACATTGGTACGAACATGCTCAATCGACGCCGCTTCCTCTCAGCCTTCGCAGCCGCGGCTGCATTTCCGTGGCTTTCCTCGGCGGCTCGCGCCCAGGAGTCCGCTCACGAATCCTCGACCACCTCGCTGCCGCCCGCATTAGCCGCACTCAAGAACCGCCGGCATGAGGCCACGCCGATTACCTCCGCCGAGCGCGAACAGCGTTTTGAGCACGCTCGCGAACTCATGGGAAAAGAGGGAATCGACGCCGTCGTCATGATCGGAGGCACCTCGCTCGTGTACTTCACAGGTATCCGATGGTGGAACAGCGAGCGTCTCTTCGTCTGCGTCATTCCGCGCAAAGGTGCGCCGTTCTATGTAAGCCCGGCCTTTGAAGAAGATCGCGCCCGTGAGCAGATACGCAGCGCACCCGGCGGAGCCGAAGCTCGCGTCTACACCTGGCAGGAAGACGAAAATCCCTATGTGCTCGTCACCCGCGGCCTCAACGATCTCGGCCTGACCAGCGGCAAAATCGGCATCGAGGAGCGCGTCACCTTCGTATTTTCCGACGGTATTCACAAAGCCGCACCGGGCTTCGAAATCGTCAGCGCCATCCCCATCACCGCTGGCTGTCGCGCCGTCAAGAGCTCTGCGGAACTGAAGCTGATGCAGCTTGCCAACGACATCACCCTAAGCGTGTACGAGGCCGCCTGGAAATCGATCCATCCCGGCATCACCAACGCCCAGGTCAGCGAATGGATCGGAGCAGCCTATGGATTGGTAGGCTTCCCTGGCGATGCAAGCTGTCAGGTCGATGAATATTCCGCCTTGCCTCACGGCTCCATCCAACCGCAGATGCTCAAAGAGGGAAGCATCGTTCTCATCGATGATGGTTGCAACGTCGATGGCTATGAGTCCGACATCAGCCGTACCTTCACCATCGGCAAGCCCACCGACAAGATGAAACAGGTCTTCGACATGGTCCACCGCGCTCAGGCAGCGGCGCTCGCAGCAGCCAAACCCGGAGTAGCCTGCGGCTCTGTCGATGCCGCCGCACGCAAGGTCATCGACGACGCGGGATTCGGCCCTAACTACGCGCACTTCACCCATCGCGTCGGCCACGGCATCGGCATGGATGGCCACGAATGGCCATATCTCGTGCGCGGCAATCCGCAGCTTCTGCAGGCGGGAATGTGCTTTTCCGATGAGCCGGGCATTTACATACACGGAGAGTTCGGCGTCCGCCTCGAAGACGACATACACATCACCGAAGACGGCGCAAAGCTCTTTACTCCACAAAGCCCGTCACTGGAAGAGCCATTCGCAAATGCTTAATGCTGTAAATGCTTAGGAATCAGCCGGGAAGCGATCACTTTCCCGGCTGGCGCAGCGTCTAAGCCTCATCCCGCGCATTTCTGCACAGAAACGAGAGATGCACTAGACTGCATTGTGATGTTGTTTCGCAAAGATTCCCGCTTCGTTCCCTTCGCTCTCACGCTCGTGCTGCTGATAGCTGCGCCTCTGATTCCGGCCAAAACTGCTTTGGCGCAGGCATCCAGCTCGTCGTCTTCCTCGTCTTCTCCAAGGCCCACGTTCGCACAGGAAAAAGCCCCGTCGCTGGTCGATCCAGCCGGCCCGGCAATTGAACTCATCCCCTCTGAGCAGCTTTTTTTCATGGCTGCGGCTCTCAATCAATGCGGCTACGATGACGGTCTCGCCGACAGCGACCCTATGCGCCAGAACGTGCGCGACCAGATCCAGAAAGTGCTGGCCACCAGCGAGGACGCCCGTAAGAAGCGGGATGCTGTTTGCCTCTACATCGCCCAGCACCGCATGACCGGTACCGTGAAAGATATCTCCCAGTATGTATCTCTGGCGCTGTATCTCACACCTCCGCCAGCGCTTGAAACCTCAGTAGAGCTGCCTGAGATGCCCCCCGACTCAACCCAGGTTGTTGAGATTTTGCCATTGCTGCGCGATTTTGCCACAGCGGTCGATCTGCATGGTATCTGGCTTACCCTGCATCACTCCTATGACGAGTATGTGAACCAGCTCCATGACGCGCTCACCAAGATGATCCTCACCACCAACTACTATTTGAAGACGCCGGTCTCCACCTACGATGGCCGCCGCTTCGTTGTTGTGGTCGAGCCGCAGTTGAATCCAGGCACGGTCAACGCTCGTATCTACGGCACGGATTATGTCGTGGTCGTATCGCCGGCACACAATCAGATCCGCATGCTGGACGTGCGTCACACCTACCTGCATTACCTCATCGAGCCTCTGCTCTACCAGCGCGCCGATGCCATGGAACGCTATCTTCCCATCCTCAAGGAAGTGCGCGAAGCTCCTCTCGATTACCGCTATCGCTCTGACATCGTCGATCTCACCATCGAGTGCCTCATTAAAGCCATCGAGGCGCGGACCATGGATACCGGCATCAAGCCTTACGTCACACCCACCGATGAGCGGCGTCAGGATTTCGCCCGCATCGAAACTGAACGCAACGCCGTTGCGGCGAAGATGGAAACAGTCCGCCAGGCCCAGGTCCGTCACGACATGAATCAGGGCTGGGTCCTCACCGCCTATTTCTATGAGCAGCTCCTGCATTTTGAGCGCGATCCGGCCAGTATCAAGGACTCGATCGGTGAGATTGTCTACAGCATGGATGTCGATCACGAGGTTCATCGCGCGCGCGATATTACCTTCGATCAGCAGGCCGACGACGATGTTCTACGTCGCTCCAAGCCCCGCGTACTCACCGGTCTCGACCTCGCGGAAGCCAAGCTCTCTACCGGCGATCCGGCAACTGCGGCTTCACTCGCCCGCCAGGCTCTGGCCGCTAACGATGCAAGCGTAGACACAGGCCGGGCGAACTTTATTCTTGCCCGAACTGCCATCATGGGTGGCGATCCCGACAGCGCCATGACAGATTTCCAGAAGGCAGCCGACACCGCAAAGGAAACCCGCATTCGCGCCTGGTCGCATATCTACCTGGGGCGCATGATGGACCTGGCCTGTAAGCGGAATGATGCTGTTGCTCAATACAATCAGGCGCTTGCGGTTCGCGACGGCCAGCAGGATACCCGTCTGGCTGCCGAGCATGGCCTGAAAAAGGCATACGAGGCGCAACAAGGGCATACCTGTTCGGCTGACGATTCGAACGATGATGGCAGCGGAGCTGCAAAAGACGGCTCCGATCCGGCAGCCGGCAGCGTGAAAGCGCCCGCTCCCGGCGATTCGTCAGCGGCCTCTTCCGGTACAGCTGCACCAAAATAGAGACACTTCCGTTTGACCGCCGGACAATTTCGATTTCGTTTGCGTCTACCATAGAAGTGATGCCGAAGACGCCCGCCATTTCCACAGCACGATCCTCCAGGCGCGCACCCGGCTCCATATCCAACCTGGAGCAGGCTCTGGGGCATCGCTTCTGCCACCCCGAGCTGCTGTTGCAGGCCCTTACCCATCGCTCGCAAGCCTATGAAGAAGCGATGGATAGTGGTGAAAATACCGAATCTGAGCGCGGAGACAACGAGCGGCTCGAGTTTCTCGGCGACGCCGTACTCGGGCTCCTGGTAGCCGAAGCACTCTATCAGCGGCATTCTGGCTGGCGCGAGGGCGAGCTGACCCGCATCCGTGCTCAGCTCGTCAGCCGCAAGCACATGGCTGAGGTGGCGCAGGCAATCGATTTAGGCGCGCATCTTCTGCTGGGTAAAGGAGAAGAGCGTTCTGGTGGCCGTCGTAAATCGGCCATCCTGGCCAATGCCATGGAGGCGGTGCTCGCGGCCATGTATCTCGATGGCGATCCGGAGAAGGACAGTCAGGGCGCTCTTGGACCTGTTCGCCGCTTTGCGCAAAAGCATATACTCGGTCCCGCGGAAGACGAGCTGGCCCGCGAACTGCTGTCCGGAGCCTCCCTCGGAGATCACAAATCCGCGCTGCAGGAATATTTGCAGGCCAATCATGCTGGCGTTGCCGTATATGTAGTTGAGAACGAAAGTGGCCCGGATCATCGGAAACGCTTCGAGGTCGAAGTTCGCGTCAAATCGAAAGATGGCCGCACAGGAGACGCGTTGGCCCATGGCCTTGGAACCACCAAGAAAAAAGCCGAGCAGGAAGCAGCTCGCCGGGCCCTTGGGCTTTTGATGCGTGGCCTGGCGAGCGCTCCACCGGATGGAGACGCTCCGATCTCTCCCGAAACGATGCAGGAGCCTGCCGAAGTATGAACCGCGCTCCCGCCTTCCCGGCATCCGCCGAACTCGCCGTCCCGGAAAATCATTCTGCCGGGACATTCGCTCAGGGCAGTCGGCCAGAAGTGCTTGCCGTGACACTGCCTCAAGCGGCGAGTGTGCGAAACACTCCCTCGATGGGGCTGGGCAAGGCTATCGCCCATGACGCGATCCACGGCGCTCCGGAGGCGTTCACGTCCCTCCTGCGCACACTCATCGTCGCGCTCTTCGTACTCACATTTATCACGCAGCCCATGGTCATTCCCTCCGAGAGCATGGAGCACACCTTGCTCGTCGGAGACTTCCTGCTCATGAACCGCGAAGCGCTCGCTCCTCCAGGCATCTGGAAACGCATTCTGCCGTACGACGGCGTGCAGCGCGGCGAAATCGTCACCTTCCACTCTCCGCTCAATCGAAAGGAATATCTGGTCAAGCGCGTCATCGGCATGCCAGGCGACCATCTCCGCATTGACCACGGCGCAGTCTTCGTCAATGACCAGCTGCTCGACGAGCCTTACGCCACCTTCGAGCCCATCCCCGAGAATCCCTATCTCGATCGCTTCCCGACCAACGTCTACAGCGACCCCGGCGTTGAACCCGGCTGGTGGAAGCAGATGCAGCAGTTGTCGCACAACGGTGAGCTCGTTATCCCTGCCGGCAAATACTTCATGCTCGGTGATAACCGCAATCACAGCCGCGATTCGCGCTACTGGGGTTTCGTTTCGCGCGATGAGATCGTGGCTCGTCCGCTGGTCATCTACTTCTCCCTCACCCGCCCGTCGCGCACCGATGTGCAGCAGGCGTCGGATGATAGACTTGGGCAGCAAGGCGATGCTCCTGGCAGTTGGGCCGGTTTCGCCCGGTGGAAGCGCATCTTTCGCGTCGTGCGATAGATATCCGTCAGGTTTGCAACCCGGCAGCAGAAGGAGCAAACGCGCTACGGAACGAAACGCGGCTCGGCGTTCGTAGTGCATTAGAGGACATCGAGACATTCCTCGCGAATCTTAAAATCGGTTTGGTCACGGAAACGGAAATATGCCTAAGGCAGAGAAACTAGCAGCAGAAACTCTCACTCCGGTCCCCGCTGATGTTGTGCCGGTGCCGGCTGAGGCAGCCAGCGGAGAGGCCGAGGAAACTCCACTCGAAGCACTCGCCAGCATATGCTCCGTTCTCGTCATCGGTCTCTACATCCTGACCTTTCTCGCGCAGAACTTCGTCATCCCCTCCGGCTCGATGGAGCACACACTGCTCGTCGGCGATCACCTGCTGGTTGACCGCATCACCATTGCGCCGCCTTCCTACTGGATGCCGCTCGTTCACTACCGTGAACCTAAGCATGGCGATATAGTCGTCTTCTTCAAGCCTGGGAATCCAGATATGTTCCTGGTCAAGCGCCTCATCGGGGTTCCCGGCGATCACATTCATCTGCGCAACGGCGTCGTCATCCTCAACGGAGTTGCCCAGAATGAGCCGTACGCCAAGCTCTGGCCCGGCGATACCTACTACCCCTACATCGACGATTTCCCGTCTGTTTCAACTGCTGATGCAAATGGCGTCACCGAAGAATGGGCCGTCGATCTTCCCAACCATATCCAGGGCAATGATCTCGTAGTGCCTCCAGGCATGTTTTTCATGATGGGTGATCATCGCCACGACAGCCTCGACTCGCGTTTCTGGGGTTTTGTGCCACGCGCCAATATTGTCGGCAGGCCGCTCTTCAATTACTGGTCCTTCAAAACGCCCGATGACGAAATCGACAAGACCAGCATCGGCGACCATATTGCATGGATGGGCCATGTTGCGATTCACTTCTTCACAGATACGCGCTGGACGCGAACCTTCCACATGGTGAAGTAGTCTCATGGATGCCCCAGGTGCGGGTGCAGCCGCGAAGGATGAATCCCGGCAGAACGGATCCGAGCGGAACGGATTAATGACCGATGCGGCCGGGACCGATGTAACTGGCTTGAACCAGTCCGGCTCCGCTCCCGAGTCAGAGCCGGAAAATCCTGAAGCAAGCAATGAAGAAGCGGAGTTCCGCAATCGCTGGCGTCGCCGTTTCGCCATTGCCGCCATCGTCATTACGCTTATCGCCGCTGCGATTATCCTGCCGCCGTTAGTTAACATTGGCCGCTACAAGCACCAGATCACAGCGCTGATGGCTCGATCGCTGGGTCGTCCGGTGCATCTGTCCAGCGTTGGCCTGCGCTTGCTGCCGATGCCTGGTTTCGTCCTCCAGGATCTTTCCGTCAGCGAAGATCCCCGCTTCGGCTCCGAACCCGTTCTGTCCGCTGGGACCGTGGTTGCCCGCGTAAATCTTCTTGCTCTGTGGAGCGGCAAGCTTGAGATCAGCCGTATCAGCGTCGATGAGGCAAGCCTCAATTTGGTGCGCGCAGCCGACGGTCGCTGGAACATTGATTCCCTCATGCTCGGTGCCCAGCCCGCACTCACCGGACAAGCTCAGCCAGGCCGACCGGTCTCCCGCTCTTACGCGCACTTTCCTTATCTCGAAGCCACCAATTCGTGGATCCACTTGAAAGAGGGCTACGAAAAGAAGCCATACGCACTCAGCGGTACCGATCTCTCTCTTTGGCAGGACGAGCCGGGCCAATGGCGCTTCCGGCTCAGAGGCCTGCCTGTGCGAACGGACATTCCCATGAGTTCGGCTGATGCCGGTGAGCTACGCGCCGAGGGTAGCCTGCGCAGCGCCGTTACGCTGCGCGATATGCCGCTTTCCTTACAAATCGAGTGGCGAGAAGCGCAGCTCGGCCAGCTCTCTCGTCTGCTGTTGGGTTCGGATTCAGGCTGGCGCGGCGACGTTACTGCCGATATCGAGGTGCATGGCACCGCTGAAAATGCACAAACCCGCGCTCGCCTTCGCGTCGTCGGTATCCGCCGTGAGGAGTTCACTCCGCAGACTACGCTCAATTTCGACGCCAACTGTACGCTCCGCTACCAGCATTCTGCTCACGCCGTGCATGATCTGGCCTGCGACACAGACTCCGGTGGCGGTCAGATCCACCTTCGCGCCGATCTGCCCGGAACCGCGGGCGCACCGCACGGGACCGTCGAAGTCCACGATGTTCCGCTTCAGGGTGGCCTCGACCTGTTGCGCTCCATCCGCAGCGGCTTTGCGCCTGGCCTGTCCATCGGCGGCAAGATCAACGGAAGCCTCACGTACGCTCAGCCTGAACCATCCATGCCTGCACCAGCGCTGCATGCCACGAAGCTCGCGCAGCAGGCAAAGGAGATCCAGGCTCCACCTTCGTCACTTCGAGGCGAACTCGTTGTAGAAGGCGCGAAGATCGAAGGTGACGCGCTCAAGGAACCGCTGACTTTCCCGCGCATTACTTGGGTTCCGGCTACGCCGGTCTCCGCCGCTCCTGCTCAAAAGCACACGGCTTCCGCCAAGGTAGCTGGGTCGGAGCAGGCCGGGCTCGCAATGACTACCCGTTTCGTTATTCCTATCGGAACGGAAAAGGCTGTAGCATCGCGGCCTGCGCCGCAACCTGCGGAGCCGTCGTCACCCGCCGCAGAAACATCCCCCGACAAGCAGCGGACGAAATCTGCAGTTTCCCCCATCGCACAACCGCCTGCACGTCCCGAAGCCCAGGCTCTCACGGTGCAACTCATTTTCGGTCAAAACGGCTATCAGGCAGAGATGGACGGAGCAGGGAATATCACCCGCCTGCGCGAACTTGCGTACGCTCTTGGCACGCCGCACCTGGATGTGGCGGACACCCTGAGCGGCTCAGTAGACCAGCTCGCCCTCCACGCAGCAGGTCCCTGGCTGCCTTCCAGTGACATTGGAGTAGAGACTGCGCCTTCTCCCGCGCCGGTGCCAGTCCCCGGCGAAGCATCCCAGCCGGCGCAGCCTGTCTCTGGAAAATCTGCTGCATCCGCTGCTCCGTTGCCACCGATTGCCCCCTTTCCCGTTAAGGATTCGCTGAGCGGAACAGTGGTCATGAGGCGCGCGATCTGGTCCCCCGCCTTCCTGGTTTCTCCGGTCACGCTTAGCCAGGTGTCGTTTGGCCTTTCTTCTGCAAACCTTACCTTTGCTTCCGATTTCAACTTCGGCAGCGCGAAAGAACCAATCCGCGAGGCTGAGCCGAAAGCTGCCAAACCTCAAAATCCCGAACCAAAGAGCGAAGCGTCAGCCAAAACAGGGAACGCGCCTGTCGCTGAGACCCAAAACATCACCGGTTCCCGCGCTATCCGGGGAAGCGTCATCATCAGCAGTCCAATCGTCTGCCCTGTAGGCAAGTGTCAGCCGCAGATGCAACTGCATTTCGTCACGCTCAACGCCGCCGATCTTCAATCGGATCTGCTCAATACACCCCAGCCCCAAGGCTTCCTGGCCCCGTTGATCGACCGCATGCGATCCTCGGCTCCGGCAAAATTACCCGATTTCGATGCCGAAATCCACGTCGATAGCCTCACCCTTGGCACACTGGCCTTCCCGTTCAGTGCAAAACTCCATCCGCAGCAGGGAAACTTTATCCTCGACAACTGGACGGCGACTCTCTTTGGAGGCTCAGTCGAAGGCACCGGAGAGGTTTCGCTTACTGACGGCAAACCTACCTATTCGCTCGATGGCTCCTTCAAGCAGGCCAACGGCTCGTCTCTTGCAGCCTTCACTGGTCTTCACGCCTCAGGAGGCGCTATCTCAGGCAGCGGTCAGATTCAGCTCACTGGATTGACCGTCAAGGATTTAGCAGCCTCCGTGAAAGGCAAGCTCCACTTTGACTGGCAAGGCGGCTCGCTTCAGGTTCCCGGTCAACCGGCTGTTTCTCGTTTCGACGACTGGAGCGGCGACACCAGCCTCTCAGCCGGCAAGGCCGAGCTGGATGCCAACACCCTCAGCCATGGCAAACAATCTGTCACGGTCTCCGGCTCACTCCCATTCGGAGAGCCGGCGAAGCTCGCCTTCGCACCGCCAGCCAAAGCTGAACAGAAATAAGCCTCCCCCGTACAATAGAAAGATGACGGCCTCTTTCACTGCTCCGCCGCAGCCTGTTTCCTCTCAAACCTCTCGCAACGCAACTCCAGTCACCATTCGTTGCAAAGGCGTCCTCTTCGATATGGACGGCATTCTCATCTCATCCCTTGGTTCCGTTGAGCGAAGCTGGCGCGCCTGGGCTGTCTCTCACAGTCTGGACGTCGCGAAGACCATCCACACCGCCCACGGACGCCGCGCCATCGAAACCATCCAGCTCCTGTGCCCTGACCTGGACTCAGAAGCCGAGCTCAAGCACATCGAAGATTTGGAAGTGGCCGATAACGACGGCCTCGCCGTTCTCCCCGGCGTCCTTGACCTGCTCGCTGCGTTGCCCACCGCAAGCTGGACCGTCGTCACCTCGGCCACGGAACGCCTCGCCCGCGTCCGCCTCGCAGCAGGTGGTGTGCCGGTTCCCGAAAAGATCATCACTGCCGATCACGTCACCAGCGGCAAGCCCCATCCCGCACCCTATCTGGCTGGAGCAGCGCTGCTCGGCATGGACCCCAAAGATTGCGTCGTCTTCGAAGACTCCGCTTCTGGCACAAAATCAGGCCGCGCTGCCGGATGCATCGTCATTGGCACCACCTTCTCGCATCCAGTCGAAGAACTCAGCGCTGCCCACTACCTCATTGAAGACCTGACCGGCATCTCAGTCCACGCCACCCCCGGCCAGGATAGTTTTGAGCTGACCTTTGCGCCTCTGGCGATCCAGAAATAAGCCACCGGCCGCTTCTCACCCACGAGCGCGCAGAATCTCATCCGCGCGCGTCAAATCGTCTTCTGTGTCGACGCCGATGGTGTCACCCTCAGCCTCGCCCACATAGATAGCCATGCCGTTCTCCAGCATCCGAAGCTGCTCCAGCCGCTCCGTCTGCTCCAGCGGCGAGGGTTTCAGCGCCGCAAACTGCTCCAGCGCTGCTTTGCGATAGGCATACAGCCCCAGATGCTTGCGATAACCGGAGAATCCTACGCCATCCCGGTCGTAGGGAATCGTTGACCGCGAAAAATAAAGCGCCCGCCCATCGGCGGCCGTCACCACCTTCACCGCATTGGGATTCGCAATATTCGTCGCAGGGCAGGGAACTGAAACCGTCGCCACAGCAACCTCCGCTCGCGCAAACAGGCTCAGCATCGGAGCAAAATGCCCCGGCGTCATCAGTGGTTCATCCCCCTGGATGTTGACATAGATTCCCGCATCCAGCTTTCGTGAAACCTCATACACCCGGTCACTGCCACTGGCGCACTCCGGCGAAGTCAAAATCACCGGAATCCCGCGAAACTGGCATGCCGTCGCAACCTCGTCCGAATCGGTCGCCACCACTACTTCGTCCATCTGCCCACTACCCTTGGCAGCCAGCCAAACCCACTCCACCATAGGCTTGCCTGCAATATCACGCAGCACCTTGCGCGGCAGACGAGTAGAACCAAGACGGGCAGGAATCACCCCCAAAACACCAAAACGACGCTCAATCAGAATCGACATAACCCTACGAGTCTAAAGCCTCGAAGCAACCGCTATCGTGTATCTGGATTTCAGCGCGCACGTTTGACCGGACTTCCAGCCATCCGTATCATCAAAGAGGCGCATCTTTGCATTTTCCCTTCCTGCGCGCCCACCCGGCGGAGTAGCTCAGATGGTTAGAGCGACGGATTCATAACCCGTAGGTCGGCGGTTCGATCCCGCCCTCCGCCACCAGAACATCTCTTTTATTTTCAATATTTGCAGTCCGAGCAAAAGCCGGCACGTGGTAATCAGCCCACAAATATTGGGCGCACCATCCAGTAGATGGCGGTGAACCACAGCACAATTCCCGTGGCGAACGGGAGCCAGTACCAGCGCGACTCACGAAGCCTTACATTGGAAATGCCGTATAAGACCATTCCGAGACCAATAGCGGCAAGCGAGAGTGCGCGAGTCAGGTCGTGCGTCCATATCTCGACCGCTATCCCAGCCAATAGGAATAGGATTCCGCCGGCGACCGTAAACCGATGGGATGTAGGGTTCTCATATTCCCTGCGGTGCATCCGCTCGAAATAATCGGTGATTGAGGACATGCACACCTCATGGCGAGATTGTACGCCTGGGAAGATTTGAATACGCTTCGATGGTAGGATTCTCCGCAACGGAGGTCTCCATGAAATTAAGAGAACTAGATGGTTGGCCACCTCAGTCCAGCGGGATTCACCCTGGATCCTACGTAGTGCCTAAAATCGAGCAGGCGATGTTGAAAGGGGTAGTGGGAACGCACCGCAATTGGGTAACGTTTGTATGTTCTTTTGAAGGTACTGATCACACGTATGACTTCGAAGCGCCTGACAAGGGGGATGCATTGCGCATCGAGAAGATCCTCAAGAACAATATTGGCAAGAGCATTCTTGAAATAGGCGAGATCCAGTTCCTGCTTATCGAGTCAAAAGGTATTGGGCTATTGCAATAGTTCGCCGTGTTGCGGTTCGACCCCGCCCTCCGCCACCAGAATCTCCTCCAGCGCAGTGCCGACGCCGCGGCTCACGGCTCTGAAATCGTCACCCACGATTGAATCTTGCACGTCCCGTGTTGCGGGAAGACCTGCGGCTTAGACGTAGATTTAGATTCAATTGGCCGACTCTATAATGCGCAGATTCTTGGGCAATGAGTTCTCGAATGGGTGCTACCGTCCTTCCTTAAGACACAGGCCACGTGAATCGCCGAAACCCAGAGTGCTCCGCTGCGCAATTTTCAACATATTGCTAGAAAACATAGTGAAGTTACACCCTTGCTGCTCGCTTCCACCAAATGGAGGAAGCTCAATTCAACCAATCAGGCGGCGACATTGCAATAGTAGACACGGCAGAATTCATGGTTGGGGCCAACTTACTTTCATCCATGAGGCTGCATTTGTCTTTCTTTCACGTGCCCAAGGCGTATTTGTTTGTAGTGTGTTTGACTGCCGTGACGGCAGTAGAACTGGGGTACAGTCAGACTCCTTCTGAACCTGCGCTTTACGGTGGCAATGCGAGATCAGCACCTGTTGGACAGCAAACTGGATCTTCTACCGCAGGTGTCTTTACTCCTGTTCTTGACTCAGAGCACAGGCCGATCACAGCAGGCGGCTTCGTCAAAACCGGTCCAGTGATCTTTCAAGATGTTTCGGAAAAGGCAGGTCTGACCACATGGCATCACAAAATGGGAACGCCTCAGAAAGCCTACATTTTGGAAACCATAGGTTCTGGCGTCGCATTGCTGGACTACGATCATGACGGCTGGCTCGATATCTATTTCGTGAATGGTTCCACCTTTGACGCGGAGAAAGGTACGGCTGATCCTCCACACGCCGCTCTCTTTCACAATAATCACGATGGAACATTTACGAATGTAGCGGAGAAAGCAGGCGTTACTAACGATCGCTGGGGCTTTGGCGTCGCAGTCGGAGACTTCGACAACGATGGCTGGCCCGATCTGTACGTGGGCAATTACGGAAAGAATCGTCTCTACCACAATAACCACGACGGAACATTCACGGATGTGGCTGAAACCGCCGGCGTAACGGTCGGAAACTGGTCTACCGGGCCAAGCTTCGGAGACTATGACGGCGACGGATTACTGGACATTTTTGTTCCCGGCTACGTTCATTGGGACATGAACAACATGCCAGCCTCTGGAAGCAAAGCTGTTGGCTATGCAAATTGCTCTTTTCGCGGCGCCCAGGTGATGTGCGGTCCGCGCGGGCTGCCGGGGGAGCCCGATCATCTTTTTCATAACAACGGCGACGGGACTTTCACAGATGTCAGCGTTAAAGCGGGCGTAAACGATAAAAGGCGCAATTATGGCTTTTCTTCGACCTTCGTAGATATTGATGGCGATGGCAAAGTTGACCTTATCGTGACAGACGATTCGTCGCCCAACTACCTGTACATCAACAAGGGCGACGGCACATTCGACGATTCAAGTTTCTATTCAGGATTCGCGTTGAATCAGGATGCGCGTGAAACAGCTTCCATGGGACTGGCTGTCGGCGACTATCAAAACAACGGCCGTCTCGATCTTTATACGACTACATTCTCTGATGACTATAAGACGCTCTATCGCAACGACGGCGACGCCAACTTTGTCGATATCACTCCTCAAATGGGTATCGCTGAACCGACGTATCCCTTCCTCAGTTGGGGAACGGAATTCTTCGACTACGACAATGATGGCTGGAAGGACCTGATGTTCGTGAGCGGGCATGTCTATCCGCAAGTGGATAAGCATGATTGGGGCACATCCTTTGCTGAACGCCCGCTGCTGTTCCATAACCAGAATCACGGGAAAAAATTTGAAGTGATGCCTGCAGTCGAGGGTACCGGTCTGGCTGATGTGATTCCGGCTCGCGGCGCCGCCTTCGGAGATCTCTTCAACGATGGAAAGATCGATGTTGTCATCAACTGCATCGATCACACTCCGGTTCTGCTGCGTAATGTGAATGACGATCACAATCACTGGGTAGGTGTGCTTCTCATCGGCGGATCGAAAGGCCCTCGCGATGCGATCGGATCCACCGTGTATCTGACAGCCGGAGGGATGCGTCAGCGCGGCGACGTAATGAGTGGAGGCAGCTTTGAATCCTCCAACGACTTCCGTTTGCATTTTGGACTGGGAGAAGTGACATCCGTCGACAAGATAGAGATACGTTGGCCAGACGGAGTGAAAGAGAGCTACAAGCTTCCCGGAGTCGACCGCTACTTTGCGATTGAAGAAGGGAAAGGCCTGTTGCCCAGCGTATACGACGCCATAGCAGCGGAAAAATCTTCAGCCAAATCTGAAATGATGCGGACGGGAAAATGACCGCGTTGATGGCTTTTCTGGTGAACGATCAACCGGAGTTCGTATGAAAAAACCAGCATCCGCTGTGTGTTCCGTTCTTGCTTTGACATCTATTTGCTTGCTGCCTCTCTTTTCGCAGCAGCAAACCACCCCAGCGACTTCTGCACCCGAATATGGAAGTAACGCTTCGAAAGGTGTTCCAGCAGAGGACACTCCTGCGCAGCGCGAAGAGTTGGGCAGGCTAAAGGCAAAAGCTGAAGAGATAAATGCCGCGGACCGTGCAGCGCATAATGAAGCCGTCACTCCCAGCTACAACTTTCATTACGGCAAAGCCAATCCATTTGTCCCAGGAAACATTACGGTTCAGGGAGAAGGATTTATCCAGCCAGGTGCATTTCCATCAGCTCAATACTGCGGGACATGCCATCAGGATGCGTACAGTCAATGGCGTCAGGCGCTGCATTCGAACTCTTTCCGAACTCCGTTCTATCGCACAAGCGTCAACCTGCTCATCCGGGATCAGACTCGCGGCATTGCATTCGCGCGGTTTTGCGACAGTTGCCACAATCCCATCGCAGTACTCAGCGGCGGACTCACAGAAGATTCGAAGGTTAATCGTTCTCAGATGGACTCAGACGGGCTCACCTGCATGACATGCCATTCGGTGGTCAGTCTGGACTCAACAAACGGAAACGCGAGCGTCGAGATGGGCATACCTTCCGTCATCGTTGATGAGAAGGGCAATCGTATCCCGGGCGAGGTTCCTTTTGCCGAAATCCTGCGTCACCCGGAACGTCACTCAAAGGCCGTAATGCATGATTTCCTGCATAAGCCTGAGTTTTGTGCCGCATGCCACAAGGCAAATCTGCCGGCAACCTTAAATGATTACAAGTTCATTCGTGCTTTTACGGCGTACGACGAGTGGCAGCAGTCGAAGTTCTCTCAGCGCAATCCGTTAACTTTTTATACGGGTGATTTCACCACCTGTCAGGGATGCCATATGAAGCGCAATCCGGTGACACTTACCGAGTATGGCGCAAAGAATGGAACCTTTGCATCGCACCGTTGGTTGGCAGGCAACACGGCAGTGCCGTTTTACTACGGCTTTGACGATCAGTTAAAAAAGACCATCGAATTCCTGCGCTCAGGAAACTATCTCAACGTCGATATCTTTGCCTTAAAAAAGCAAGGTGAAGACCAGCTCATTGCGCCGCTGGGGAGAGCTTCTTATACGCTCGCTCCCAACGATGCTATGGAAGCGTACGTAGTCATCCAAAACAAGAACATTGGCCACTCGCTAATACCCGAAGTGAGAGACCTCTACGAAGCATGGACAAAATTTACAGTAAAGGATGCGAGTGGTAATGAGATCTATCACAGTGGGTTCCTCAAGCCCGACGGGATGCTCGATCCTCGAGCGCATAGCTTTACAAATCGTCCAGTAACCGATGAAGGCGATTTCGTTGATAGCCACAAGGTGTGGACGATTCATTCGGTAGCTTATGACAACAGTGTTCAGGCAGGCCGCTCCGTGCTTGTGCGCTATCAGTTCCGTTTGCCTGCCGATATTCGCGGACCGGTCACGCTAACCGCCAAAGTGAACTATCGTCATCTGCGCCAGAGCTATCTCAACAATATCTTCGGGACTGATCACCCGGCATACCCTGTGGTCGAACTGTCCTCGCGCACAAGAGTGCTTCAAATCGGCGAGAATCGCCCGGAAGCTCCCGACCCAGCCGATAACCCGGATTGGATGCGGTGGAACAATCTCGGCATTGCGCTGCTTGACCAGTTCCAATATGCCGAGGCAGTGGAAGCATTCACTGAGGTTATTAAGCTTCGTAACGACTATGCCGATGCCTACACCAATGTTGCGTTGACAGAGATCGTATGGGAGAAGTACGATTCGGCGCGCATGGCCATTCGTAAAGCGCTCATGCTCAATCCAAACAGCGCCCGCGCTCTTTATTACGATGGCCTTCTACAGCGGCGCGCTGGAAATACAGAGCAGGAGATCGCAGATTTCAAGAAAGTAGTGGAGATGTTTCCGCAATCGCGTGATGCGCGCCGTGAGCTAGGCATTACCTATTATCAGCAGCAGGACGAACATGATGCCATGGAGCAATTTGAAGCGCTACAGCAAATTGATCCCGATGATCTGACCGCGCACTACAATCTGTCGATCCTCTACCGGCGCATGGGTATGACAAAACAAGCTGCGGATCAACAGGCTATGTTTATAGATAAGAAAGTTGACCCAGGCGCGCCAACGTATTCGCTGAACTATCTGCGATCGCATCCTGAGATCTCGACCGAAAGCATTCCCTGGCATATGCATTCGGATATATTGAACGAAGCGAAAGGTCTCGATCATGGCAATTGAGCGAGCTGAAAGATCACGCTTCTTGCTGAGAATTGCAACGGCAGTGCCTGGCATCTTGCTTTTGGGGCTTTCAGCCGATGCCTTTGCAGCAAATACCTGTCCGTGGATGAATGAAGCAAGTGCGTCAGGGCTGCTCGGTGGAAATGCCAAAGGCGCATACATTGCTACTTCTCAGAGCCCAACCGCGAGCTGCACTTTTACCCAGCAAGCCGCAGATGGAACACGCACGCTCAGGATTGTGGTGACGAGGTTTGAAGACGATCCGCATGCCGGCTTTACAAAAAGAAAGATGGCCTGCCAATCGGAACCGACGCCCCTGAAGGCGATAGGGAACGAAACAGTTGTGTGCGCATTGAATGATGATTCATCCAGTGAAGGTATTCGTGCCATAGGGCGCGTTCGCGATCAGGTTTTCGAAATCATGATCATAACGAGTTTGGCTGATGACCCGATTCTTACTGAGAGTGCGCTGAAAAGTCAGATCAAAGCTGCTGCAGAACAGGTGTCGGGAAATCTCTTCTAAGCGGATCTTATGACCAGTGACTAAGGTCGCGACTACAAGGCATCAGTGATACGTGGCTACATTGCAGGCAGAAACTCTACAGTAGTGGTTGTAGCCTGGTGGGCCGACCAAGCTGGTACGGCTGGAGACAATTCTTTCCCCGAAGGCGGCGCCATTCTATGCTGCCAGAGCGCCACCGACGCTTGTGATGCCACGCTCACCTCATTCATCCTGTTTCTGTTCCGGCGCGTTATCCAGGCAAACCGGAGTGCATCCAAGTTGTAGAGGTAATCGTATGGCTACGACTCAGAAAGCAACCCCACAAAAGTCCGTACCCGGCAAATCAGGCAAAGACGGTATAACCGCAAACTTCCGTATCAAAGGCGAACCGAAACCCAACCCAGGACCGGGGAAATTCAAGCCGCACTAATTCCTTGCTCTGATCGCTTCAACGACATCAAAATGCTGCAGAGCGTCCGTGTGTCTCAGATGCGAAAAGATCCTGAACGACGGAACGATTCCACACCGTAGACTGGTCCGGGAGCGCTACAGACCGCCCGCAATCGAGGGAATAATCGTGAGCGTATCGTTCGCCGATACTTCCGTCTCTTCCTTCTGCGGCAGGTATCGCACGTCCTCATCGTTGAAATACAGATTCACAAACGAGCGAACCTTCCCCTGCTCCGTAAACAGGTGTTTCCGCAGTTCGGGATTCGATTGGGTCAGCTCATCCAGCGCCGCGGCAATCGTCGGTGCTTGCAGTTCAACCGCGTCTTTTCCGCCAGCATAGGGCCGCAGCGGGGTTGGAATAAAAATCTTCATTGTTATCCTTTCTGTTCTGTAAATCCGAATGAGCGCTCAAGCAGTACTCATTGCAAAGGGATGTTTCAATCCCGAACTTCGATGGAAATGTTCTGAAACTGCTTCTCCTCTTCACTCGCGCCCGACAGCAGGAAGCAGTTCGTGACATCGGCTTTGCCCTTGGCAACCGTCGTAATGACGTAGACGCAGCCCAGCCAGTGCGCTTCCTCGAAATCCGTCTTGGACCACTGCGCCGGATGATCCGGGTGCGAATGATAAAAACCAGCGATCTCCAATCCGTGCTGACGCGCGTCTCTTTCGATGCGTACCAGTTCAAGCGGCGAGATACTGTAACGATTGTGCGCCGAATCCGTGCGGGTATTACCTGCGCGCACCACCTTCGTTACATGCCACCCGCCTGATCCCGGCGTACCCAGCAGCGCTCCGCAGCACTCATGCGGATAAGTTTCTTCCCCATGCGCGCGAAGCTCGTCGTAGAGCCCGCGGCTCAACAGCAACACGCTCATTCTTCCTCCCAGAAGCGCTCGCTCAGATACTTGTCCGCGGAATCCGGCAATACCGTCACGATCGTCGCCCGCCGCCCAGCCGCAGCTTCTGCACGAGCCACGCGCAGGCTTGCAACTACCGCAGCCGCAGCCGATATGCCGATCAGCAATCCTTCTTCGCGGCCAAGCCGCTTCGCCATCGCATATGCCGATTCCGTCTCCACCTCTTCGGTCCAGTCCGCAAGCTGTCGATCGTAGATCGCAGGTACAAGTGCCGTCGCCATATGCTTCAACCCTTCCAGCCCATGAAAAGGCGAATCGGGCTGCATGCTGACCGCTTTCAGAGAAGGATTCAACTCCCTCAGCCGTCGCACCGTGCCAGTAAACGTTCCACTCGTGCCCAGACCCGCAACAAAATGTGTAATGGTGCCTTCCGTCTGTCGCCAGATCTCCGGTCCTGTGGTCCGATAGTGCGCCCGCCAGTTGGCGTCGTTCGAGTACTGATCCATGTAGCAGAAGCGATCCGGATCTTCGGCAGCCAGAGCCTGCGCGCGCCGTATCGCTCCATCCGACCCGAGGTCTGGATCGGTCCACTCAATGCCAGCGCCATAAGCGCGAAGAATATGCTTGCGCTCCGGCGACACATTCGACGGCATGGCAAGCAGCACAGGAAAACCAAGTGCCGCACCGAGCATCGCGTAAGCAATGCCGGTATTGCCGCTCGTCGCATCCAGCAGCGTCTTACCCGGCGCGAGCCTGCCGCTCTTCTGCGCATCCAGGACCATGCTCGCTGCGGCCCGGTCCTTAACGCTCCCGCCCGGATTCACCCACTCCGCTTTCGCCAGCAGGTTTACGCCATCCAAATCACGAACAAGCCCATCCAGCCGGATCAATGGCGTGTTGCCAATCCGTTCCAGAAGCGATGAACCAATCTGTTCCGCACTCTCTACAGGTGTCATAGCAATCCATATCAATAGCGGCTGACCCGCCAAAATAGCTGGTCAGCCGCTGTCTGTTACTTCGGTTGTGCTGCGGTGCGCAGATAAGGCTTGACCGTCTTATATCCCGGAAAGATCTTGTCTGCCTCTTCGTTTGAAACCGCGCCGCCAATGATGATGTCGTCTCCCTGCTTCCAGTTAGCCGGCGTAGACACGCGATGCTTGGCCGTAAGCTGAATCGAGTCGAGAACCCGGACAATCTCATCGAAATTGCGCCCGGTCGACATCGGATAAGCAATCGTCAGCTTAATCCGCTTATCAGGACCAATGACAAATACCGTGCGCACAGGTGCATTCTGCGCGGGCGTACGCCCCTCGCTACTATCGCCCGCATCGGCCTGAAGCATGTCATACAGCTTTGCTACCTTGAGCTCAGTGTCACCGATAATCGGGTAATTCACGGCATGGCCGCTCACATCCTCGATATCTTTGGACCAGCTCGAGTGACTCTCAACGGGATCAACGCTTAGCCCAATCACCTTGGCGCCGCGCGCGGCGAATTGCTTTTCTAATGCGGCAACGGCTCCCAGCTCCGTCGTGCATACAGGCGTGAAATCCTTCGGGTGTGAAAACAACACTGCCCAGTTGTCGCCGATCCATTCGTGAAAATGAATTGGTCCCTGCGTGGTCTGGGCCGTAAAATCCGGCGCGATATCGTTGATGCGAAGCGACATTTGAATTCTCCTGAGTGCAATTCAGCCTTAAAGTGAAAACCCACCCGGCCATCTGGCAGCGGGTGGGTTCGAGAACCTCTTCGTATCTCTCTGAAATCTTGAATCAGGTCACAGAGATACACACCCGCGCGGCTCCGCAACAACAGGGGCACTTGCATTCGCGGGATATATTCAGACCAGTCATATCAAATCAAAAGGAGCGAAGTCGCTCCGAAACACATATATAGGCTAAAGCAGTGATCCTCCATGTGTAAACCTGGATGCGCCGGTCTTTGCCCGTGACCCCAATTATTTCCAAAGTCCAACGATCAGCCCTCCGGCAATAATGAGGCTTCCACCGACAAATACCGGAGCAGTAGGGAGCGTTCGAAAGAACAGATAATTTGCGATCTGGAAGACTACAAATAGAGTCGCTATATAAATGCCGGTGACCTGAGCAAACTCCACAGGAGCCATATTGAGCGAGGTCCCATAAAGAGTCAGCGCCAATGCTCCGCACAGGAAAAAACCAAGCCGGGCGGACACATTATTTTCATGCAGGGCAATCCGCACAACCGCATCTCCTGTTGCTTCGAGTACCGTCGCCAGGAGCACGAACAAAAAGACCTTCATACACTCATGCTCTCAGGGCGGCAGACTCGAATCAACAGATTTTGACTCTTGTCGGAACGCCCAGGTCCGTAGTCGAGCCTGGGCATCCACAAATTACACAGACTGCTGCAGTACCCGGTTCAATCGCTGAACAAACGCCGCCGGATCCTGCAACTGCGTTCCCTCCAGCAACAGCGCCTGGTCAAACAGCAGCCAGGCCGCATCTTCCGTCACCTTGTCATCCGCATGGTTCAGCAGCTTCTGCACAATCGCGTGCTCCGGGTTGATCTCCAGCGTAGGCTTCAGCTCCGGAAGATTTTGCTGCCCCATCGCCTTCATCATCTGCCGCATCCGCGCCGAGGGCTCATCCTCATCCGTCACAATGCACGACGGACTATCTGCCAGCCGCGCCGATGCCCGTACATCCTTCACCCGGTCGCCAAGAATCGCCTTGATCTTCTCCAGCAGCGGCTTCACCTCTTCCGTCTTATCCGCCTGCGCCTCGTCCTTGAAGTCGTCGCTCGTCGCAGTGCGATTCACAGACTTCAATTCGATGTCGTCGTACTTTTCAATACCTGAGAAGACAATCTCATCGATCTCGTCATCGAGCACCAGCACTTCGATGCCCTTCTTCCTGTAAATCTCCAGCAGCGGCGAGGTGCGCAGCAGAGCCTCTGTTCCGCCCGTGATGTAGTAGATCGCCTTCTGCCCATCCTGCATTCGCGACTTCACATCAGCCAGGCTCGTCAGCCCATCCGCCTTTGTCGTCTTTACGCGGATCAGTTCCAGCAGCGTCTCGCGGTTCGCAAAGTCGCTGTACAAACCCTCCTTCAACAGCCGGTTGTACTCAGCGATGAACGTCGCGTACTTCTCCTTGTCGTTCTCCGCAATGTTTTTCAGTTCCGAAAGAATCTTCTTCACGCTCGCCGTGCGAATGTTCGAAAGCACCCGATTCTGCTGCAGAATCTCGCGGCTCACATTCAGCGGCAGGTCTTCGCTGTCGATGATGCCGCGCACAAAACGCAGATACTCCGGCAGCAGATCCTTCGAGTCATCCATGATGAAGACCCGCTTCACATACAGTTTCACGCCGCTCTTGTAATCCGCGCGATAGAGATCCAGTGGTGCCTTGGCCGGAACATAAAACAGCGTCGTGTACTCCAGCGACCCCTCAGCCTTGGTATGAAACCAGAACAGCGGTTCTTCCCATCCACCAGCCAGCGACTTGAACAGTTCCTTGTAATCCTCATCCTTCAGTTCAGACTTGGACCGGCGCCACATCGCGCTTGCCACGTTCACCTGCTCCGTCACCCGTGTCTTCGTGGATTTCTTTTCTTCCTCATTCCACTCGCTCTTGTCATAGGTCAAAAAGATCGGAAACGCGATGTGGTTCGAGTACTTCTTCACAATCTCCTGCAGCCGCCAACTATTGGCATACTGCGCACCCTCATCGTTAAAGTGCAGCAGCACCGTCGTCCCGGCAACTGCCCTCTCGGCTGGCTCGATCTCAAAACCGCTCTTTCCGTCCGAAATCCAACGCCAAGCCTTTTCCTCACCGGCCTTGCGTGACGTCACCTCAACCTTGTCCGCCACCATAAAGGCGCTGTAGAACCCCACGCCAAACTGGCCAATCAGGTTCGAATCCCTCCGCGCATCGCCCGAAAGCTGCGTCAGAAAGTTCTTCGTTCCTGACCGGGCAATCGTACCCAGATGAGAAATCAGATCTTCTTCATTCATGCCAATGCCCGTATCCGAGATCGACAGTGTCTTCTTTTCTTCGTCCAGATCCAGGTCAATCCGCGGCTCAAAAGGCAGCGACTTATAGGCATCGTCGGTCAGCGTCAGATGTCGCAGCTTATCCAGCGCGTCCGAAGCGTTCGAAACCAGTTCGCGGAGAAAAATCTCCGGGTGTGAGTAAAGCGAATGGACAATCAACTGTAGGAGTTGGCTTACTTCTGTCTGAAATTCACGTTTAGACATAACTTCCTTATTATCCAAAAACTCCCGCTTACGCTCCAGCCCCGCCAAATCACTCGAATGGTATGAAATTTCCATTTCGCGCCGTTTCCACGTTGGAATTCGCCTCGCGCCAAGCTTCCGAAAACCACTTTGGAGTATCATTCGTCTATCAGAGTACGGTTTTCCGGCTGGAATCCCGAATTTGGGGTGTAAATGCATCGTTTGTTTCAACGTTCGGTCTTTGTGCTGTCTCTCGGGCTGCTTGTAGCCCTCATTGCCGGCGAGTTTGGCCTCCACGCCGTCCGCGCCGATTCCAACGATGACGGCGCGTACAAACAGATGAACGTCTATCAGCAGGTGCTCAAGCACATTCAGGCTGAATACGTCACCGCGCCCAACATGAACGATGTAACCACCGGCGCATTGCATGGCCTGCTTGAGTCCCTCGATGCCGACTCCAGCTACATGACCCCGGCCGAGTACAAAATCTATAAGGACCATCCCGTCGGCGCCGACGCCCAGGTAGGCCTGACCGTCTCCAAGCGTTTCGGATACGCCGTTATTGTCAGCGTTCTGCCCGGCTCTCCGGCGGAAAAAGAGCAGCTAACCGACGGTGATGCCATCGAATCCATCGACGGCCAGTCCACACGCGAGCTCTCTCTGGCGATGATTCGCGCCATGCTTGAGGGCAAACCCGGTTCGGAAGTGGTCCTTTCCGTCATCCGTCCCCGCAAACCAGATCCGGACAAGCTCACTCTAGCCCGCACAGTTCCCTCAATTCCGGCTCTCGCCGAAGATCAATTCGAGAACGGCAGCATCGTTTACCTCAAGCCCATCGTCCTCACCCAGGCTCGCGTGGACCAGATCGCCGCCCAGCTCAAGACCGCAGGCAAAGATAACAAGAAGATTCTTTTGGACTTGCGCGACGTCAGCCAGGGCGACGAAGCCCAGGGTGAGCGCCTCGCCAACTTCTTCCTCAAGCAGGGAACCATTGCTACCCTGAGCGGCCAGAAGTTCCCCACTCAGACCTTCACCGCCGACCCATCGAAATTCATTACCGCCGCTCCCATGGCCGTTCTCGTTAACCGTGGCACCTCCGGCGCCGCCGAGCTCGCCGCCGCGGCACTCGAAGACAACAAGCGCGCCGATGTGGTCGGTGAGCGCACCTTCGGCGAAGGTTCCGTTCAGAAAACTTTGGAACTGCCCGACGGCGCAGCCGTAATCCTCACCGTCGCCACCTACTCCAGCCCCAGCGGCAAAAAGTTCCTCGATGACGCCGTCACCCCCAACGTTCCCGCAGGCCTTACCCCTGAGCAGCAGGCCGAAGAAGAAGAAACCGGCGCAGAGCCCAAGGGTGATCCCGCTCTTGATAAGGCGCTCTCCATCCTCAAGGCAAAGACAGCGTAAGCAGGACTTAGAGCTGACGAAACAACGGGCGGAGGAGCAATCCGGCCGCCCGTTAGCATTTTGAACAGCTTTAGACACCGGATACGCCCAATAACCCGCCCCAGCAATCACACTCCCGATCATGGTAGGCTCGGGCTTGAGGCATTGTTTTGGCTTCCACCTCCCCTCCGCAGCGTCCAGCCAGCCCAGCAGAACGCAACTCCGCGCACGGCGGCTTTCGCCCTCCTCAAAAGCGAACCGCTGCTCCAGCCGCCAATCGTCGCCAGCGCAAGCTCGCCGGCCGCGTCGCCTTTGGAATCCTCTTCTTCCTCGCCGCCGTCACAGGCTCCCTCGCCGGCCTCATGCTCGTGTACTCCGCTGATCTGCCCCAGATCCATGACCTTGAGCGCTACCGTCCCTCTACCACCACCGATCTCTACGATCGCAAGGGACGTCCCTTCGGCTCGTTCGCCCTCGAGCGCCGCATCATCGTCAATTACGACGATTTTGCCCCCGTCCTTCGCCAGGCCGTTATCTCCATTGAAGACAAGAACTTCGAATCCCACTGGGGCATCAATGTCTTCCGCGTCATGGGGGCCGCCTGGCATGACATCGCTTCCCACGGACGCGCCCAGGGTGCCTCCACCCTCACCATGCAGCTCGCCCGCAACCTCTTCCTCTCTGCCGAGCGCACCACCGCCCGCAAGCTCCAGGAGGCCTACCTCGCCATCCAGATCGAGCGCTCCTTCACCAAGGAGCAGATCTTCACCCTCTACGGCAACCAGATCTACCTCGGCCACGGCAACTACGGGTTCGAGGCCGCCTCCGAGTTCTACTTTTCCAAGCACGCCAGCCAGCTCAACCTGACCGAAGCGGCCCTCCTGGCTGGCCTTCCCAAAGGCCCCGTCGCCTACTCGCCGCTCATCAATCCTGAAAAAGCCCTCCGCCGCCGCAACCTCGTTCTAACCGAGATGGAGAACGACAAAGCCATCACCCATCAGCAGGCCGAGATCGCCCGCGACGCCCCGCTCGGCCTCCACATCGCCCAACCTCAGATGTCCGTCGCTCCTTGGTACATCGAAGAAGTCCGACGCGAGCTCGAAAAGCAGTTCGGTGCAGAAGAGGTCCACGAAGACGGCCTCCGCGTCGAAACCACCCTCGACGTCGATCTCCAGCAGACCGCCAACCACGCCGTCCTCGACGGTGTAGCCGCGGACGAGCGGCGTCGCGGCTGGAAAGGCGCACGCTACAACGTCATCACCCAGGGCGGCGACATGGACGAGTACAAGCACCCCGACTGGGCCATGAAATCCGGCCCCGGCGACTACGTCCACGCCCTCGTCACCTCCGTCCTGCCCCTTGAGATCCGTGCCCGCGTCGGCTCCATGCCCATCGTCATGATCCCCGAGGATTGGAAATGGACCGGCCAGGCTCACGGCGACGATCTCGTCAAGCCCGGCGACATCATCTACGTCCACCTCGACCTCGGCATGGAAGGCACAGCCCATAAAGCCACCCTCGAGCAGGACTCGGGCGTTGAAGGCTCGCTCATGGCCATTGACAACACTTCCGGCGACATCCTCGCCATGGTCGGCGGCCGCGACTACTCCACTTCGCAGTTCAACCGCGCCACCCAGGCCGAGCGCCAGACCGGCTCCAGCTTCAAGCCCTACGTCTACACCACCGCTATCGAAGAAGGTGTCAAGCCCACCGACATTATCATCGACGCCCCCGTCAGTTTCGGCTCCTACACTCCCCATAACTACGAGGGCGACTACAAAGGCGCCATGACCATCCAGAACGCCTTTGCCGAATCACGCAACATCCCCGCCCTCAAGCTCGCCGCCCGCGTCGGCATCCATAAGGTCATCGACACCGCCCACCGCTTCGGCGTCACCAGCAATATCCCCGCCTACCTGCCCGTTGCCCTCGGAGCCGTCGAAATCACCCTCGAACAGCAGGTCGCCTCCTACTCCGTCTTTCCCAACGACGGCATCCGCGTCACCCCGCGCCTCATCCGCAAGGTCGAAAACGCCGACGGCATCACCCTCTGGGAACAAACCCCCGAAGTCAAGGAAGTCACCACCCAGCAAACCGCCCGCACCATGATGGGCATGCTCAAGGAAGTCACCCGCTCCGGCACCGGCGCCGCCGCGGCCCAGTTGAAACATGCCCTCGGCGGCAAAACCGGCACCACCAGCGACTTCACCGACGCCTGGTTCCTCGGCTTCTCGCCGTCCGTCACCTGCGGCGTCTGGGTCGGCTACGACAGCCGCCAATCCCTCGGCGACAAGGAACAAGGCGCCCGGGTCGCTCTCCCCATCTGGATCGACTTCATGCGCGAAGCCATCAAAGGCAAAGACGGCGAAACCTTCCCCGGCGACAGCGCAACAGCAGAGACCGCCAAAGCAGAAGCGGCAAAGTCGGCGGTCATCGAAACCAAGACAACCGCGACAAAAGCTTCTCCCGGAATCACGGGCGCAGCAACCGCTGCCAGACCCGTGTCTCAATCCAGCAGACCAGTACAGCAAAATCCAGCGCCAAAACCGGCTCCGCCCGTGATCAGGCCAAATGCAATAGCACCACAATCACAGGTCCGGCCTGCTATGCCGTCCATTCATCCAGCCCTGCCAAACAGCACATCCTCCCCGCCACCAAGACCAGTAGTAAAACCAGCCCTTCCGCAATGAACAGTTGAATCGGAACACTTCCCAAAGTTCATAAAGCTATTTGAAATAGCGACTCAAAATAGGGTTTGGAAGGGAGCAGGGGCATTTATGCCCCTGAATAAACAGCGTTTACTAGAAGCGGCTTCAGCCGCGGGCTCTACATGCGAGCGCTATTATTCCCAAATGACTTCCTGGAAATGCAGCACTTGCGGCAAGATTCATAACGGCGTGGCAAATAGCTTCGCCTTCGATGCTCCCGCCCCCTGGGAGTATCGCAACTCGTATCAATCCTCATCCGGATCGTGGATCGATTCCGACTATTGCGTCATCGCTGGCGAGCACTTCTTCATTCGCGCAATGTTGGAAATCCCGGTCGTAGGATCGGAAGAAATCTTCGCCTTCGGGGTTTGGTCATCGCTCAGCCGCGCAAACTTCGACCGTGAGCGCGAACTGGCTCATAGCCCTTTGCGCGTCCACGAGCCATCGTATTTTGGCTGGTTCTGCAATCGCATCTGGCAATACCCTAATACCGTGAATCTCAAGTGCAACGTTCACTCCCGCCCACCCGGGCAGCGTTCGTGGATCGAGCTTGAGGGGACAGATCATCCTCTCGCCATCGAGCAAAGAAACGGCATAACCCGCGAGCGATCCTTCGAACTATCAGAGCAATGTCTCCACGGCTGGGTGCATCCAGCATTAGGAGTCGAACCAGCCTAAGCAATTCAAACTCAGAACATCCGAGCCAAATCGCGCTCCGAACCTCTCAATCACTCAGACTCCCGCAAAGACGGCGTAAACGTCACCGCAACCAGCAACCCCTCAGGCGACAGAAACCGGCTCACCGTTTGCCCCCAAGGCTCCGTCCTGTTCTTGATCAGCATCCGGTATCCACGCGACTCCAGATCGGCCGTCGCTCTCTCCACGTCTTGCACCTCAAACTCCAGCCATGCCTGCGGAATGGGAATATCGGCAGGCCATGCATCGGTGCCGAAACACGACCGCGCAGCCTGTGCAAGAGGCCACAGCGCAAAATGCTTCGCACCTTGCAGAGCACCGGTGTACAGATACCCCTCAGTGTCCTCCTTAAATTGGATGCCAAGACTCTCCTCAAACAAAGTCCGGCTCTCGGCAACATCGCGATCAATCGGCCCAAACCCCGCAATAAACAAAACATCGGTACTCATAGCTGAAATAGTATCTGTCACTCCTTTTTGAGATGCCGAAGATAGTGTCGTGCAGACCCCTGACAGCGAAAGAATCCGCCGCACGAAGTATGGCTGTTACAAGGAACCAGCCATCGCAGTCCATGAGCCGTCGTTCCGCTGCAGACCGCTCGATAAGTGACCAGGCGATATATCTCTCGGCTAGAACACTCATCCTGCGGTACATATGTTTCCTGTTGTCAGCGGTGCTCTGGAGTTGTATATTCCTTCCGCCGGTTAACATCCTCTCCCTGAGGGAGTTCTATGCCTACTCGTGTCTCTGCAGGTCTTCCCCGCCGCGCCCTCATCTTCTTCCTCGCCAGCCTGCTCATTTCATTTTTCATTGCGCGTCCCTTACTCGCCGGAGAGCCGGACCACGACAAGAAGTTCAAAGTGGTCGGCGGCTACTTCGAAGAGTGGAGCATTTATTTCGCCGGCTTCAACATTGCCAATCTACAATCCAATGGCGTTGCAGATAAGCTCACGCATTTGACCTACGCCTTCGGCAATGCCACGGCGACGGGCTGCACCATCGCCGATAGCTGGGCCGACTATCAGGATCAGTCTCTTCCAAGTGTTAGCGGCGCGCCATACGCCGGCCCGTTGTACGGAAATTTCGCCGCGCTGCAACAGCTCAAGCAACTGCATCCAAATCTCAAAGTGGAGATATCCCTCGCCGGAGCCGCCGGCTTTTCAGCCGCTGCCAGTAGCGCTGCGAGCCGTCAGGCCATTGTCGCCAGTTGCATCGATCTGTTCATCAAAGGCAATGTCGCGACTGGAATTTCCGCTGAGGGCGTCTTCGACGGCATCGATATTGATTGGGAGTTTCCCACCGCCACCGACACAGAAAACGCGACACTGCTGCTCAAGGAATTTCGCAAGCAGTTGGACGCTCTTGGCAAGGCCAACCACAAGCATTATCTGCTGACGATGTTCGGACCCGCCGGTCAGCAGAATTTCTCCAACCTCCAGCTAGCCGAAGTCGCGCGGCAGTTAGACTTCTTCAACCTGCAGGGTTACGACTTCCACGGCACCTGGGAGACTTCCACCAATCACGCGTCTCCACTCTTCGACGACAAACAGGATCCCGACGCCTCCGAGAATTTCTACATCGACTACACCGTTCGCTCGTATCTTAAGGCTGGCGTTCCCGGAGAAAAGCTCGTCCTTGGCATTCCTACCTATGCGCGCGGTTGGACCGGCGTTCCCAGCACCAACCATGGCCTGTATCAAACCTCAACCGATCCAGCTCCGTTTCCCACCACCGATTATCTGCAAACGCCCGGTGTCATCACATATCTCACGCTTACCGGCCTCACCGGCTACAAGTCTTACTTCGATGAGCGCCGGCTCGCCGTGTGGCTCTACAACCCCACCTCGCAGACCTTCTGGTCCTACGATGACCCGGTCACCGTGTGGCTTAAAACTGTGTACATTCGCAAGCGCGTCCCCGGTGGCCTCGGCGGCGCGTTCATCTGGGCTTTTAAAGACGACGACGCCAACGGCACCATCACCAAAACCGCCGCCGCCGGCCTCAGGTAATCCCCACCCGTTCAGGACACTCACACAACCGCTGTGCGCATGAGCAATCAGCGCACCTACTGCCGCTGGTAAACCATTACATCCGGCTTCTCTCGCCCCACAAAACGCAAGGTGATCGTCAACGTTTTCAGATCTGCCGATAGCCCAACCTCCTGGGTCAGCGTCACCTTGCCGTTGTTTTTAAATGTCATCACGACATTGTGCTCGTCCACCTTCCGAGCCGACACAGCCGGACCCTGCCCATCGCTCGCGCTATCCATGGCGCGCTCCGTGCCATCAAACTTCACGTTCAGCGGCTTCTGCTGTCCAGGAGTGTTAAAGGCAAGCCCGTCATCTTCATAAGCCTTCACCTCCAGCCACAGCGGAGTATTCCTCGTCTCCTTGATGCTTTGCCAGTCCGCGGCAAATCCCGATCCTCCACCCACGCGCTGGTAGACATAATCCAGACTCAACGTCGTACCGTCCTGCTCAAACTCGCGGTAATAGTCCGTCAGCGTATTGCCATCCGCCGAAAGCTTCCACGTCGCCCTCAGCATCAACCGGCCATCTTTCTTGCGCTCAATAATCCATGTATCCGGCGCTTCCTGCTTCGCTGAAAGCAGAGTCCCTTGGAGGCCCGGCTGATCGGTCCCATCCGCCACAATCGTTTCCGCGCCTCCGCCAAAATCGAAGATGTACTTGTTGCCGCCCTGGCTTTGAACCTTCATCTCATCCGGAGTTCTGCTTCTCGATGAGTCAAACTCCCACTTGCCGATGAAAGGGCTCTGTGTCAAACACGCCATACTTGTCGCAAGGCAAATCGCTGCCAGCATTCCAGGAATTCGTTTCATCACACACGCCTCCTTACGCTCTGACGGCAGCACACCGATGGCCATATTGCAATGCGGAGATTGCCAGTCCAGTTCTCTTGCCACCCGGTCGTTTGGCCTTTCAATTCGCGCGTATTCGAAATAGCCCAAGGAAAAATAAGCGCGCTGCACATTCCCGATCTGGCCCGACCGTTTGTCCAGAATCGAGAACGTCGCTACAAAATCGAACACTGATCTACCTATCGAGCTCGATTCGAACCAGAGTACAAATCCCGATAGGCGTGCATCGCCGCAGTTGGTGGATTACTGATCGCAAGTCGACTTCTCATTACTAATCAAGTCATTACTAATCAAGCTTCGTCATTACTAATCGAGCCTCGACGAGTGCATTGGTGATTAGGCATGAGCTGACGGCGCGTTCGGTAAGCAGCCTATAGCAAGCGGGCAGATGAATCTCTCGGGTGTTCGAGAATGGACATGCAGCGGCAAGAGTGGTCACTGGCAAGCAGGGCTTGGGAGCTCACGCACAAGCTATATCACTGATGAGCGATATCTTAGGCTTTGACGCGCTTTGGTACATTACATGCTGGCATACCACTCAGTGCTCTCGTTGCCCTAAGAACAGTGTCCCTGGGAGACAGCTATGGCAGGATTGCTTCAGGATACGCGCTTTGCCGTCAGGCAACTGCGTAGGAATCTCGGATTCACGATTGCGGCGACGGTAATGCTGGCGATCGCCATCTGCGCCAACAGCACGGTCTTCAGCTGGATCAATGGAACCATGCTGCATCCGATTCCTGGAGCGAGGCATACCGAGGAACTGGTGAGCGTGATGCGTGGCGTGTGGAATACCTCGCCGACGCCGCCCCTCTCGTATCTCGACTATCGCGACCTGAGAGAACAGAATCACAGCCTGACGGGGCTTCTTGCCTATCACTCCGACTGGATCACGCTGACAGATGCGGGAGCTACGCCGGAGCGCATCTATATCGGGAATGTGTCAGCGAACTTCTTCGACGTGCTGGGAGTGAAGCCTCTGCTGGGGCGGTTCTTTCTGCCCGAGGAGGAAACGCGGCCAGATGCTGTCCCGTACGTCGTACTCGGATATTCGCTATGGAAGACCCGCTTTGCGGGAGACCCGCATATTGTGGGCAAGGTAATCGAGATTGCCCGGGTTCCTGTGACGGTGATCGGCGTAGCGCCGGAGGGGTTTATCGGGGCGGCGCCGGGGCTTCGGGACGATGCATGGCTGACGCTGAACCCGCTTGGGACGAACGAATATAGGCTCACGCATCGCAACACCGCCTTTCTGATTGTGTTGGGGAGGCTGCGGCCTGGAGTGAGCCGCGAGCATGCGACGCAAGACCTCGAAACGATCATGCGGCGGATCGTGGCGGCCTATCCGAACGATCACCTGGGAACCAACACCATCACGCTGGACCCCATGTGGCGATCGCCCTTCGGTGCAAACGTTTATATGGCTGCCACGCTGCCCATTCTGCTGGCCATCGCCGGTGTGGTGTTACTGCTTACTTGCGCCAATGTGGCTACGCTTACCTTGGTGCGGTTCGTGACGCGGCGGCGCGAACTTGCCATTCGCCAGTCGCTGGGGGCGCAGCGCCTGCAGCTTGTGCGGCAGATGGTGCTGGAGGGCGTGATTCTCTCAGCCGGCGCGGGAGCGGTGGCTCTGCTCCTGACGTCGTTGACGGCGAAGACATTCGCTCGATTCTTTCCCGCAAACTCTCTCCCCATTGCGCTCAACGGAGCCGTAGATCAGAACGTAGTGATGGGGATCGTGGCGTTGGCGGCGCTGGCCAGCGTGCTGTCCGGCGTGCTTCCAGCGTTGCGGTCGTCGCAGGTCCCTGCGGCAGAGGTGCTCAAGGATGGATCGGCCAGCATCTCAGGCGGCACGCACAACCGGCGGCTGCTCAGCGGCCTGGTGGTGGCGCAGATCGCACTTTCTCTGGCGCTGCTGGTGATTTCAGGGCTGTTTCTTGAGACACTGCGCAACCTCTCCGCGGGTGATCCAGGGTTCAAGCAGGACCATGTTTTGACGGCGTCTGTGGGGCTCGCAACAGCCGGCTACTCCAACGAAGAGGTGGATGCGATCTGCCACAAGATTCTTGACCGGGTAGCGGCATTGCCGACCGTGACGGTTGCGTCGCTCACCGATTGGGTACCGCTGAACCTCAACCGCAAGACCGACGACGCCTATCCGGTAGGCTATACGCCACACCCGCATGAATCGCTCGAGGTGTTTCATGCCGAGGTTGCGTCTCGATACTTCGAGACGCTGGGCATGCCGATTCTCGAGGGTCGCGACTTCGCACCGTATGACGACCGAAAGGCACCGTTGGTAGCGATCGTGGACCAGACAGCCGCGAAGCGGTTTTGGCCAGGGCAGGACCCGGTTGGGAAGAAGCTCCATATAGGGAACAGCGTTGCTGCGGTCATTGGCATGGTGCAGAACACGAAGCACCAGTTTATGAACGAACGGCCCGCACCGATGGTCTACATGAGCTACTTCCAGTGGGGATACGAGACCGTTGTGCAGGTGAAGACACAAGGCAATCCGAATGACATAGCACCGGCGGTGGAGCGTGCAATTCACGACATTGATCCGCGGTTGCCGGTCTTCGACGTGCGCCCGATGCGCGAGACCACGCAGATGGCGACGATCTTTGCGGTCATGCAGAGCACGTTTGCGGGCATCCTGGCGGCGATCGCGCTGGTCCTCGCGACGACCGGCATCTATGGTGTCATGGCGTATCGCACAGCACTTCGCACGCACGAGATCGGCATCCGTGTCGCACTCGGCGCTTCACCCGGCGACGTGCAGAGGCTTGTGTTGTGGCAAGGGCTTTCGCTCACAGCGATCGGACTCAGCTTAGGATTGGCGCTCTCCTTCAGCCTCGCGCACTTCATTGCCGCGTTTCTCTACGGAGTGGGAGCCAACGATCCTCTGACGGTCAGCGTGGTAGTGGTATTGCTTGCGGCGATGTCGCTTCTCGCATGCTACTTTCCGGCGCGACGGGCGACGCGGGTCGATCCCGTTGCTGCAATACGCGCGTCGTAAACGAAAGCGACTTCTCGCCGAAGTTAAGCAGTAGCTATGGGGAAGGTCGAGCCTTCCAAAGCTACCGCCGATGAATGCAATCAGCGCGAGCCGCTCATTTACCCTGAGTCAAATGTATTCGGATTAGTAACGACAAACGCCCTTGTGCTCAAGCGCCGGTTTTATAAGGGCGATCGGAGGTGCAGAAACAATGTATCTCCTCGTGCCCGGTATCTTACTCCGCTCCTACTCGCCGCTTTGCCTTAAGCAACACATCCACAGCTTCGGGACGGTTATCCCAATAATCCAGCCGTATTCTTCCATCGGGCAACTGGCTCACCGTCGCTGGGGCGGCACTGGCTGTGCAATACCAGCCTGACGGCAGCACCACTGCGTTCCGTGGCCGGCCCAGGCTGCGGTCGAAAACCAGTTCATCACCCTTCTGCCCGTAGCTTGCAGGAGCGGTGTAAGTTTCGACAATGCGCAGCCGTAACGATCGCCCAGCCTGGATTGGTGTAAAGGGAATAACGACGACCCGATCCTTGGCTTCAACCGTTTCGCCGGTGTTGATCTTGGACGCGATCATCTCCGAGCCGCTCATCTCTTCGGCTTTTAATTGCTCTCCAGTATCGAGAATGTATGCCGAAGGGTGACTGGCGACGCTGCCCGTGCGCACAACGTTGGCATATCCGTTTATGCCAACACGGGCTTCGGTGTAGTCGTGATAGAGGCTGAAGGAATGCGTCTCCGGCTGCTGGAGGAAGTACACAATGTCGCGATCCTGCCTGGCCCGCTCTGACAACCGCTGCTGCTCCGTCTCTCCGGTGAAGGGCGACTCCCAGCTTCTCTCTTTGGTCAATTCCGCTGGAAGTGCATTCGTGCCGGTCTGCGCATCCTTAATCGCGCGCACTTCAAGAGGAGCCTCGCCTTCCCCTGCATGAAGAAAGCTAATCGCAATGCGACCGTCTTTTTCGGCGAGAATTTGCGATGGCACAGTCAGCTTCACCACTTCATATCCGGACGGTAATATCACCTTATCGCGCTGGATTCCCAACGGCCGCTTGAACACGATCGTTTTGCCGTCTACGAAATAGCTTTTGGCATCCTTGTAGGTCTTGACGATAATCATCCGCCCCTGACCATGCTCCGGTACGGGTCGCGCCAGGGCCACCTTGATGTATTCGGTATCGAGATCGGCGTCCGCCATCAGCGCGTCTTTACGTGCTTCGGCGCCGCTCACCACTTCAAAGCGCAGAGGCTCGCCGCTCATCGCGTCATATACGCTTTCGTCGCTGGCCACGCTGCCTTTGCGTATCGGGTTATAGAAGAACCTCGCCCCAGCGGTCGTCGCGGTCACTTCGTAGTGGATCTTGAAACTTGCCGTCTCAGGAGCAAGCAATTCGTAGCTCGTGTATTCGTCGGCCTCCGTTTGCAGCGCGGAGGAGGCCGGGTAATACACTGCATCCTTTGTCGCCGCGGTTTGGGCATGCGCAACCGAAAGTGCTGCGGGCATCAAGGACAGAGCAAGACCAATACGAAGGATGTTTTTCATGGACACGCCCTCCAACAGAGATGATTTCTGCTCACAATGAATTCCACGCTTACGCCTTGACCGACACTTGGGTCTCGGCCATTTCTTCTCAGTCCAGGTAGCGTGCAAAAAACGAAAAGATTGTTCCATCGCGCCTTCGGCTGCCGGCCGTTCGCACGGGAAAACTAAAGGAAGAACATCAAAACTGCTGCGCAAGGTTATCGTACTTCAGGGCGATCGATACATCTATTTACAGACGCCATCGAGCTAAAGGGTTGCTGATACACGACAAAGATGCCGTCTCCCAACTTTGCGTGAAATTATGCTCTATTTCGGCAAACTGGAATCGTAGGCAGAAAAACTTCAGCCACGCGGGAGACAGCAATGCCAAATCAAAGCCCATTCAACGCAGACAAACCAACCAAGTCAGTGACCCGAAATCCAACAGGCCTGGCTGAAATCTGCCTTGCCGCCTTGAAAAACCTTGAGCCGTTAGAAGACTTACCGGTGCCTACCGCTACCCGCGTAACACCCCCTCCCCTTCCCACTTTGCAACTCGTTTATTTTCAGCAGGAGGATAGTAAGTCAGCTCGCCGATAGATACAAAAATCGCACCAGGAACAGAGCCGCCAACAGATACAGCAACCAATCCTTGCGGCTCAGCTTCCCCGCGGCCAGATGCAGCACCGCCCACGCGATAATCCCAAATCCCAACCCATTGGCAATCGAGTACGTCAGCGGAATCAGGATCACCGTCAGAAACGCCGGCACCGCCACCAGCGGCTCCGTCCAGCGAATCTCGGTCACAGTCGTCAGCATCATCGATCCGACAAGAATCAGCGCAGGAGCGGTCGCCGCACCCGGCACTACGCCAACAAACGGCGCAGCCACCATCGCAACCAGAAACAGCACCCCCGTCACAATCGCCGTGATGCCGCTGCGCCCACCCGCCGCCACACCCGCCGTCGACTCCACGTAACTGGTCACCGTTGAGGTTCCAGTCAACGATCCGGCAACCGTAGCCACGGCATCCGCAAACAAGATCCGGTTTAACCGCGGAATCGAGTGGTCCGACTCAATCAAGCCGGCTCGTTTCGTCACCGCCACGAGCGTGCCCAGATTGTCAAAGAGATCGACAAAGAAAAACACAAACACGATCTCAGCCAATCCGATATGGAACGCTCCTGGAATGTCCAGCTTCAGGAAGGTCTTCGTCAGATCCTCGACCCCGCCTGAAGTCTTCGTCCAGTGCGTCAACCCCATCGCCCACGAAACCGCCGTCACGGTGAGCACGCCAATCAGGATCGAGCCCTTCACTTTCCAGATCTCGAGTGCCACCATCAGGATCAGACCCAGCAGCGCCAGCGCCGTCGCCGGGTCCTTGATATTGCCCATCTGCACCAGCGTCGCATCGCTCTTCACAACGAGCCCAGCCTTCGTCAGCCCGATAAACGCGATAAACAACCCGATCCCGCAAGCCACCGCCGCATATAACTCATGCGGAATCGACCGCAGAATCAACTGCCGGATGCCGACCGCCGTCAGCAGCAGAAACAGCACCCCCGACAGGAACACCGCACCCAGCGCCGTCTGCCACGATACATGCAACGTCAGGCAGACCGTGTAGGTAAAGTAGGCATTCAATCCCATGCCCGGCGCCAGAGCGATGGGATACCGCGCCACCACTCCCATCAGAATCGACCCCAGCGCCGCCGAAAGACACGTCGCCGCCGTCACTGCCGATAGCGGCATTCCGGTCAGAGAGAGTATGGCCGGATTGACCAGGACGATATACGCCATGGTCAAAAACGTAGTCACCCCCGCCAGCAACTCCGTCCGCCAGTTCGTCCCCAGCCTATGGAATTCAAAATAGCGTTCCAAAGATTTCGTCATGAATAAACACAGCAAATCACAGGAACGCCAATTCCCAAAGCACTTTCCTGCCCGCGCCACATGCGCTTGCAAAGCAACGAAGACTTTTCTCGAAAATTCCTCACTGGAGTTGAGCAGAATGGAGGAACATCTACGCAGTATTTATCAGAGGCGCTTGTTTGCCTGTCCGGAATGGGGTAGCATCAGCTCGCCCCCAACCACACCTTCATACCCAGTCAAGGAGCTATCCATGAGGAACATGCTCAGAGTTGCTGTCTCCACAGCCTTCCTTGCCTTCTGCATTACAGCCATCGCCCAGGATGCGAATGAGCCGCCACCGTCGTTGCGCAATCTGCTCATCACCAAATACAAACTTACGAAAACAGCGTTCGGTCCCAATGGCACACAAGTGATCGATGCTGGACCGGTATTTGACTTGAAGAAGGGCGGACTTTTCGGCGTAAATCCAACAAGCTTCGGCAAATGTCAGGCCCAGTTTAAAGGCGGCGATATCAAGCCTCCCGGACGTTTCTGCACCGCAGGCGATCCAAATGGCCGCTTCCTCGACGTAGGCGAGCGGGTCTTCCTCACCAAACTCGATGTGAATACGAAAAGGAGCACCATCACCATCGATGTGATGGAGTGCGACGCCTGCAACGGAGTTCAGCAGGTGTCATCCCTGAAGAGTTCCGTAGTATTCAGTTTCGCTCCCGGATTTCTCGATAACGCGGCCCCAGGACAAGTCTCGGATGTGATAGACCAGGTTCTTGGTCCCGATGAAGGGGCGGCACAGCAACCGGCTGCCGCTGAACAACCGGCCCAGCCCGTAGCCGCCGCGCCGCCACCCCAGCCGCAACAAGCTCCGTCGCAGATCAAGAAGGGAGACTCACCGGCCCAGGTTGAGGCTGCCATGGGCCAGCCGGATACAAAGATCAATGTGGGACCAAAGTTGGTGTATGTCTACAAGAGCCTGAACTTGAAAGTGATCTTTATGAACGGTCAGGTCTCTGATATCCAATAGGTACCTGCGGGATGACTGAATTGCTCAATGCGAAGGACGTTCTGTTCGAATCATGACAATGGCGGCGGACACTTACGCGTCATAGATGTTTTGTGATTCGTGTTTTGTGCATCGCTCTGTCGTTCCTGCAAGGTGTTTGCATTCTTTCCGTGAAGGAGTTTCGTGCTGTGTATTGAGAAGAGAGAAAAGGGCTTGGCCGCATTGATCTCATGACTCATTGCAAGCACGACTCTGTAATGCGCGATCAGAGTAGACGCACAATAGGAGAGAGAGTTATGTTCAAAGTCTGGATTCGCAAAGCCTTCTTAAACACACTTTTGTGACCCACACCGCACACTGAGCCGATGAAATCAGGAACTTCTTCCCCAATTCCTGAGCAGATACCTGAGCTGGGCGACGTGTCTCCGCTCACGACTCGGTTTTTATTTGCCACATTATTCAAGCTCTCGCCGGACGCTATTGTGCTGACTGGCTCTGACGGGCTGATTCGAACAGCGAATGAAAAAGCGGTCGAGATCTTCGGTTATCCGCTCAATGAGTTAACTGGCAGGCCGGTGGAGATGCTTGTCCCGGAGCGGTTCCGCGGCCAGCATCCACAACACCGGCAGAAATTTATGGAGCACCCTCGAACGCGTCAGATGGGTGCTGAACGGAATCTCTTTGGACTCCGCAAGGATGGCACAGAGTTTCCAGTAGACATCATGCTCAAGCCGCTAAAAACGGCTACAGAATTCGTTGTGCTCAGCTTTGTTCGCGATGCGACGGACCAACGCAACGCGCAGGAGGCACTACGAGTACAGGATCAGCAATTGCGTTCCATCCTCGAGAGTGTGCACGATTATGCGATCTATCTGCTGGATGCGGAAGGCGCCGTCGTTACCTGGAGCCGGGGTGCTGAGCGCATCAAGGGCTACGAGTCGGAGCAGATCATAGGCAAGCACTTCTCGATTTTTTTTACGGATGAGGAGCGAGAACGCGGCAGGCCGGCCGAGCTGCTTAGAATTGCTGCGCAACGTGGGCGAGCGGAAGATCAGTCCTGGCGGGTGCGCAAGGACGGAACACGTTTCTGGGCCGAATCCGTTTTGACCGCAATTCGGGATTCAGCAGGCCGAGTGACAGGCTTCGCGAAGGTCGTACGGGACTATACAGACCGGAAGCGGGCTGAAGAAGAGATGATGTTACAGCTCAGCCAGGCGCTGCTTGCGACTATGGATTTCGGCAAGCTACTGGCAGCCATTTCCGCAACAGTCGGCGAAATGATTCCGCATGATTGTGCCGCCATTACCATGTACGACTCTGCAAACGATTGCCTCATAGCTCACTTTCTGGCGCAGGGCGACCGCGACATCTATGGAGAGGTAAAACTGCCGGTTGACGGATCCCCGTCCGGTCTCGCGTTCCGGACTCGGGAACCGCTTGTGGTTGAGCGCTTACTCGAGGCAGGATTCATTCCGGAGAGCATAGAACCGCTTCTTAAAATGGAATTGCAATCTGGTTGCTGGGTACCGTTGTCCAATCGCGGAGATGTCATCGGCACACTGATGGTGTCGAGCCGAACCGCGGGCCGCTTCAAGGAAGAAGACGCGCAGGTGCTGCTGCACATCGCCCGGCAGGTTGCGCTGGCGGTCAATAATGCGATCGCGCTCCGCCGTATCAGCGAAATGCGCGATCGGCTCAAGCAGGAAAAGCAGTACCTGGAAGAGGAGATCAATCGCGAACGGCAGTTCGAGGATATTGTGGGCGAGAGTGCCGGTTTGCGGCGGGTGCTGGGAGAGATAGAAAAGGTGGCGCCGACAGACGCCACAGTACTGATTCAGGGCGAGACGGGAACAGGTAAAGAACTCCTGGCGCGCGCGATTCATCGATTGAGTCCGCGTCGGGAGCGCACATTTGTCAAAATCAACTGCGCCGCGATTCCCGCGGGTCTGATTGAAAGCGAACTTTTCGGCCACGAAAAAGGTGCGTTTACAGGGGCAATCAACCGGAAGATCGGACGCCTGGAGCTTGCGCATGAAGGGACGCTCTTTCTGGATGAGGTCGGCGAACTGCCTTTAGATCTGCAGCCTAAACTGCTGCGCGCCCTGCAGGAGCGGGAGATTGAGCGCGTCGGCGGGAGCAAGCCGATTCCAGTGAACGTGCGGCTGATTGCGGCGACAAATCGCGATCTGGCGCGCATGGTTGCCGATAAACAATTCAGAAGCGATCTCTACTACAGGCTCAGGGTATTTCCAGTGTTCGCTCCTCCGCTGCGCGAGCGTACCGGAGATATTCCAAGTCTGGTGCGGCACTTCGTCTCGAACCACAGCCGTCGCATGGGCAAGTCGATCGAGACGATTCCCGAAGAAACGATGGATGCCCTGGTTCGGTGGTCCTGGCCAGGGAACATCCGGGAACTGGAGAACTTTCTCGAACGCGCGGTGATTCTAACGCGAGGCCCGGCGCTCTATGTTCCGCTGGCTGAGCTGAAGAATCCGGATTCAGCTGAACTGGAAGAAGCAGACGAGGTTGAAAATCCGACGCTGCGCGAGGCTGAGCGGGAGCACATTTTGCGGGTGTTGCGCGAGGCTAAGGGGCAGATCGGCGGCCCGAACGGAGCAGCAGCGCGCCTCGGTCTGAAGCGTACGACGCTCAATTCGAAGCTCAAGAAGCTGGGAATTGAGCGTGACGAATTCGAGAAGTGACGAAATATAGTCGTGGCGACGCAATTTCGTCTTCGTCACTTCGTCAGCGCTTTCGTCACCTTGCAAGCCAAAGGACGACGATAATTTGATTAAATTCATTATTTTCAATGGTATATAGATCGACCATCCGTAGGCTGAGCGGTTTGGCATGCGTCTTGCATTGGGAATAGGCATGGCGCTGGACGAGCCAAGACTTGCTGAGAATCACGATTGACCGAAAACCAGAGACGGTGCTCTTGAAACTCGAAGGCCGGATTGCCGGACCTTGGGTGGCTGAGCTGAGCCGCGTCTGGACCGAGATCAACCCCGGACTCCAGCTGCACAAACTGATCATTGACCTGAAGGACACAACATTTGCCGATGCTGGCGGTCTGGCGGTGTTGCGAGAGATTTATTCCTCCAGTCATGCAGAATTGCAGACCAACTCACCGTGGACTCAGTATCTGGCCCAGGAAATCTCCGATAGCACGATAAAAGCAGATGAGGGGCGTTGACATGCGTTCATTCGAGGCCACAGAGAACATGCTGACAAGAGACTTTCGCAGCGGAAGAGAATTCTTCCAAAAGCTTTCACCTGCGGCGCAAAAGGATTTCGCATCGCTGCAAATTCCGATGCAATACCCTTCGGGGAAGGTTTTGTTCAGTGAGCAGCAAGCTCCCAGCGGCGTGTATTTAATCCTTGATGGCGAAGTAAAGCTGTCGATCAATTCGAGCGATGGCAAACGGCTGGCTCTGCGGATCGCGCACGCCGGCGAGGTGCTCGGCTTGACATCGACATTGTCGGGCAATCCGTATGAGATGACGGCCGAAGCTCTCCATTCGGCACGCATTGCTCCGATTGGACGGCGCGAGTTTCTTGGCTTTCTGATGCGGAACCCGGAAGCCTACCAGATCGTTACCGAAGAAATGAGCGCGCAATTCAACATGGCATGCCAGCAGTTGCGAACGGTCGGTCTGGCCTCAACCGCGCCAGAGAAGCTGGCCCGTCTGTTGCTGGAGTGGAGCGAGCGCGGGCAGACAACGGAGCATGGAACGCGTTTTCGCTTCTCACTGCGGCATGAAGAGATAGGCGAATTCATCGGTGCGTCGCGTGAAACAGTTACCCGGACACTGACAACCTTTAAGATGCGCGGCCTGGTGGCAATGAACGGCTCGACGCTGACCATTCCCAATCTCAGCGCATTGGCAAGCTACGCCCGCTCCTGACGAAGAACCAGCCTCCATATGGAGGCTGGTTCTTCGGGAATCACGGAAGTACCCTCTGCAGCACAAATCCTCCCTCAATGTAATGCCGCGTTCATTCTTTCCTGAACGAAACAGGGCAAGATACGGGTATGTGTTCCGTTAATCTGCACAAAGGGCGGCGAAGGTTTGTGCCGTCTCGCTGGAAGTGTGCGTGGAACTGGAAGTGTGCGCTCATGAGCGCGGTGGTCCGGTCATTGGTCTACGGCGTTGCAATGGTGCGAGGCGGAAACAGAGAGCGGCTGGCTGTTATCGGCATAGAGATGCTCTACGTAACGCTGACGGCAGGTATTTACGCGGGACTGCAACAACGAGCACTCAGCATACGCCGGCGTTGGTTGGGAGACGTATGTATCGTGCTGCTGGTACCTGGCCTTTCGCAGGCACTGGATTGGCTGGTACATCGGATCGCAGGTGCTCCTGCTCCGGCACGGGCATTCACTGGCGCGGTGGCGTTCACTGTGATTTCGGCGCTTTTTCACAGGCATGTGATGCGGCAGGGAACATTTCTGACTGGAGAGGCAGAAGCGTCGGTCATCGAGGATTTTCGCCGGATTCCGAAGCTGTTGGTGAGCTTTGTTTCGTGGCCCGGCGCCCTGCTCCTGTCGCTTTTGGCAAGGGCGGAGCGACGGGGTGAGAAATCGGAGAATTTCAAAGCTGCTGCCTGATTTGGAAATGGCTCCATATATAGAAAGTAGTAAATAGTGCGAATCTTTAGTTACCGATAATCATTAAGCATCTTTCTGGAGTTGTTTCAATGCCCCTGCTGGCGGTTGCATTTCTGCGTTTTCGCAGGGTAAGTTATTTGCAGCAATCTCAGGAGCAGTGATGAAGATTCGCCTTGGTTTGGCGGTAGCAGTGGTGTTTGCGGCTTTCGCGCACTCTTTGCCGGTTCTCGCTCAGTTTCAGGCCCCCACGCAGGAAGAACTCCAGATGACCTCCGAGCCGAAAGCTCCGGGGGCCTCGGCTATTTATCTGTACCGGGAGGAAGTTGATGATGACACTCTGCATTTCGAATCGTATTACGCACGCATTAAGGTGCTGACAGAGAAAGGCAAGGAACTCGCGACGGTCAATATTCCTTACTCACGGCGCAACTATACGATCACTGATATCAAAGCGCGAACGATTCATCCAGATGGAACGATCTATCCGCTCGATGTAAAGCCAAGCGATCTGGTCGAGGAGAAGTCGAAAGATTTTCAGGTCAACAAGATGGTTTTTACGCTGCCAAATGTTGGGGTAGGAAGCATCCTCGAATATCGCTGGCAGCTTCGATACGACGATCAGTGGGATGTGCCTCCTGACTGGGACGTGCAGGGGCCATATTTTGTTCGTAAATCTCACTATTCTTTCAAGCCGAGCCGGGATATCGAAAGCGTTACCGATGGAAACGGGAATGCTTTGGGAAAGTTGCTCTATAGTTCGATGCTTCCCCCGAATGAGCAAGTTAATTTGGATAAGCTCTCTCGGAAATATACGCTCGAAGTAGCCGACATGCCTGCAATCCCCAATGAGGATTACATGCCACCGATGAATACGCTAAAAGCTCAGGTGATTTTTTATTACTCGGCCTACTTCAATAAAGATGAGTACTGGCAGCACACAGGCAGCAAGTGGTCCAAAGAGATGAATGCCTTTGCGGATGAGAGCAAGGGGCTCAAGCAGGCTGTGAGCCAGCTGATAGCGCCGACTGACAGCGAGGAAGTGAAAGCTCGCAAGCTGTACGACGCGGTGATGGCGCTTGATAACACCGACTTCACTCGCGAGAAGTCGAAAGCTGAAATGAAGAGTGAACACATCAAGCCGGCAAAGGATGCGGACGATGTGTGGACGCACAAGAGCGGCTCGAGCGATGAGATTGCATTGCTCTACCTTGCGATGCTGCGGATTGCGGGTATCAAGTCTTATGCAGCTGTGGTTAGCAACCGCAATCGTGTGGTCTTCAATTCCTATTTCATGTCGATGGGACAGTTTGATGATGTCCTGGTGCTGGCGACGATCGACGGTAAGGAAATCGCGCTGGATCCAGGCGCAAAATTCTCTCCTTTCGGGGAGCTAGACTGGCGGCACGCAATGACAGCGGCGATGCGACAGTCGGATAAAGGTGTCGAATTCAGCAATACCGCCGGCATTCCCTATAAACAAGCTGTCACGAGCCGGATAGCGGATATAACCATCGCCAAGGACGGAAGCGTGGCCGGAACGGTGCGTATTTCCATGGCCGGCCCAGCGGCGTTGCAATGGCGGCACAGGGCGATCCGCAATGACGAAGATGAAGTTAAAAAGCAGTTCAATGAATACCTGAAGGGCATTTTGCCGGATGGCGTGCAGGGAGACTTCGATCACTTTCTCGCGCTTGAAGACTATCACTCGCAGTTGATGGGCATAGCCAAGATCTCAGGCAGTCTCGGCACTACGACGGGCAAGCGGGTATTTCTGCCCGGTGAGTTCTTCGACTCACACGCCAAACTTCCTTTTGTGGCAGAAGAAAAGCGCGAAATGCCAGTAGATATGCAGTACTCCGAGGCGGTGGTCGATGACGTTACGTATCATCTGCCGGACGGTTTTACCGTGGAGAGCGCACCGCCGGACGCGAAGATTCCGTGGGCGAGCTATGCCGCACTGGGCACCAAGTCAAAGGTGGATAAATCGACTGTCGTTCTGACCCGAACGTTCATCCGTGGTTTCTCGATGCTGGCCGCAAAAGATTATCCGGCGCTTCGGGATTTCTACCAGAAGGTGGCCGCGGCGGATCAGCAACAACTTGTCCTGGAGCAGGCAGCGGTTGCATCAGCCAAAAACTGATCTGTGCGATGCGTGGTGAGACCGGGGAGTAAGAAGATGAAAGCAAGCTGCTGGTGGATCGCGTTATCCGCCGTTGTGTTGTTGCCGGAGATGAGTTTTGCAGGCATCTTCGGCAAGAAGGCGCCTGTGCCGCAGTGGGGGCTCGATGCCTACAAGACCAAGACTCCGGATTATGCTCATGATGCGAACGCGGTCATCCTTTATGACGAATATGTGGAAACCATCGATGCTCAGGGCAGAACTGTTGAGCGCGAACGTGAGGCGATCCGCATACTGAAGCCGCAGGGACGCGGGAATACATGCGCAGTGGGACACGATGAAGACGAAAAGATTAACTACTTTCGCGCATGGACGATCGGAGCTGATGAAAAACAGTATCAGGCGCAGGACACCGACTTCGTCGATGTGGGCGATACCGATATACCGATCATGCTGTCCACCTACAAGGTGAAGGTTGCTCATCCACCTGCTATCGACGTAGGCGCAGTCGTCATCTGTGAGTCGGAAGAGGTCATGCAGCCTTACATTCAGGAAAAGGATTGGCAGGTACAGCAGGGAATTCCTGTCGTCTTCGAAGCTTTGGAAATCGATCTGCCACCAGGGAAAGCGCATTTCGAGGCGTGGCACGGAGCAGGGAGTGCGAAGGCCGTTGAGGTATCGCCTAATCATTGGCGATGGGAGATGAGAGACGTACATCCTCTCGACCTGCGTGATATTCCATCCCATCCGGAATGGTCTGCATTGGCTATGCGAATGTCCGTGCAGTGGGGCGATGCCGCAGTCGACGGCAAAGACAATGAATGGAAGGCGATTGGAGCTTGGGTAACGAAGTTGGAGTCAGGAAGGCCCGAACCCACTCCAGAGATAGCGACGCGTGTGCAGACGCTGATCGCCGGAGCGCCTGATTTCTACACGAAGCTGAGCCGTATTACCGGGTCAATTCAGAACGAGATTCGTTACTTCATCGTACTGCGCGGCATCGGAGGCCTGCAGGCGCACTATGCGGGCGATATTTACCGTAATCGTTATGGTGACTGCAAGGATAAGACGACGCTGTTGATCTCGATGTTGCAGGTCGCGGGCATTCGCGCCTACTACATGCCGGTCGATAGTCGGCGCGGTGTTGTGGATCCCGACGATCCTTCTTTACTAGGCAATCACATGATCACCGCAATCGAAATACCCGCCGATGTACAGGACACGCGCCTGCAGGCTGTGGTGAAGGCCAGAGACGGCAAGCGATATCTCATCTTCGATCCAACAAACGAGCGGACGCCTGCCGGCGATCTGCCAGCGTATGAGCAAGGTGGCTATGGTCTTCTGGCGGCGGGCGATGCCAGCCAGGTGATGCAGCTTCCGATTCTGACTCCGGACGCTAGCGGCGCCGAGCGTGTGGGTGAGTTCAAACTCACGGCCGATGGATTGCTGACCGGATCGGTCGAAACGACGCGGATGGGTGATGAGGGCGGCGATGTTCGCCAGACATTGAAGCAGGAAGATCAAAAAGAGCTTCACGACGGTCTGGAGAGATCTCTCGGGCAGGACATTCCAGGCGTCTCGTTGATCGGCTTCAAATATGACGAGCCCAAGGATCTCGACAAGCCAGTGAAGCTGCACTATGAGCTGTCAGCCCAGCAATACGCCCGCCAGGCCGGACCGTTGTTGCTGGTGCGTCCGCGCGTAGTTGGATCGGATGTGCTGCCCAGCGACAACAAAACCCGCACCGTTCCGATCGATCTCGAAGCTACGGGGCACTGGCATGACAGCTATGACATTGCGTTGCCGGAGGGATACGCAGTCGACGAGATGCCTGATCCGGTGAATCTGGAAATGGATTTCGCCAGCTATCACTCATCCGTGACCAGCAAAGGCAAGACCCTGCACTATGAGCGCGATTACAAGGTAAAAGAGGTAGAACTGCCTTCGGGAAGGGCACAGGACTTCCGTAAACTCGAATCCACTATCCTGACGGACGAGAAATCGACGGTAGTTCTCAAGCGGCAGTAGGGTGGTCTGAGGGCAGCTTCAGACACCAGGCGACGATGGTTTCGCCAGACTCGGGCTTGAAGTGCCGAAGCAATTCCTGCTCCTCGGCAAACGGTGGCTTCATCTCTGCCGCTTCGATCTCTTCCGGGAAAGCCTCGGTAAAGCACATTTCGCAGACTGCAAAGCCCTCGCCGGCGTCCGAGGCGTGTCGAACGGGAGGCCCGAAGGTGCGGCACGTCATCGGGCGCGCGTTGTAAAGGTCACAACGTCCGCTGGTTGGGTCCAGAGCCGGGCACGCGGCATCGTTTGCAAAATCTTCAAAAGCTGCTTCTGCTTCTGGCGTAGTTCCTAATATGCCGGAAGCCGTATCTCCAGGAAATGAAGAGCCGTATTGTTCGCGATAAGCAGCCGCGCGTGCCGAGACAGCTTTTGCGCGCTCTGCGTCGGCCATGGCCAGCTCGCTCATCGCGAGCCTGAGGCGCAGAGCGTCGAGCTGGCTGATAGCAAATGCTCCATGACAGCAAGGCGTGCAGCCGGGGCGACAGACAAGATGTTCGCCGCCACACTGGACGGCGTGAGCGAGAGCTTTGTCTGTGCGAACAATCAGCTCTCGATCTTTGACCAGAAGTTCTGTGAGTGGAATATCGATTTCAAAGCGGTCTGGACCGGACGGCATGACGGCACCTGCAACTTAACAACTTCCAGCATGATCCTGCGGACCTGCTGTTCGCAAGGCCTTCTGACCCTCGAATTCGACTGTTACAACCGTGATATCGTCCAGCTGGCCAAATGCGCTAGCGATCTCAGCAATCTCGGCAGCGGGTTTTGTGCTGATCTCTTCCGCGCGGGCGAATCCAAGCAACTCTCCAGACCTGCTTTGCGCCTCAACTACGCCATCAGAGAGGAATGTAAGCCTGTCACCTGGCTGCAACTGAATAGACGTATGCGGGTAGTTGAGCCCCTCCAGCATTCCCAGCGGCAAAGCTCCGGGAAGGTCGAGTTCGCGGCCATTGGAATACGGCGGAAGATGCCCGGCATTGGCCAAGGTCAGGCGTCCTTCCGCGGATAGATGTGCGCAAAGGCAGGTCGTAAATCCAGAACCGGCTTGCGCAATCGAGCGGTGCAGGAGCCGGGTGTTCAACTCCGAGGCCAGTTCCGAAGGGTCAGTGCTGTGGCTGACTTCAGACTGGATTACACCAACAATCATCGACACCATCATCGCGGCTGGCAGGCCCTTACCCGCAACGTCGCCGACAACGATAAGCAGACCTCCGTCTTCCTGCGGAAGAATCTGAAAGAAGTCCCCACCAACGGCGTCGGCAGGCCGGTAGATGCAGTCGATCTTGAAGCCCACAACCTGCGGAATGGCCTCCGGCAGCAGAAGATGCTGAACCTGCCGGGCAGCTTCCAGTGCGCCCTCCCATCGCTCCTCACGCCTGCGCGCGATGGTAAAGCGCCGGATGATAAAGGCAAGCATCGCGAAGAGAAAAAGTAGTTCGGCAAGGATCGACGGATGAATTGTGAATGGCGCCTCAATGAACGGCGTCTCGACAATGCGCGCTTCAATCGGGAAGCCGAACTGGTTCATGGATATGAGAAAGCTGTTCGCCAGCCACAGCCCTTCAATCAGGAAGATAGGAAAGACCAGCAGGCGCGCATTGATGTCGCGCCGGTTTGAGTAAATGGCGAGGATTGCCAGCATCCAAAGTGCTGAAGGGAGCAGGCACAACACCTGCAAAAGCGATCCGACCGGAGCGGAAGCGATACCTGGCCAGTAGAGGATGTTGGGTATCGGGCTGATAAGGGCCAGGGCCAGAACGCCGATCAATAGCGCTTTGCGACGCAATCTGAGGACACGATTCAGGAACAGCAGCAGTGCAATCTGCGCGCAGGCGACGAGACAGCCATCGAGAAGATCGAAGATGGGGACCGGTGGGGCTGCATAGACTTGGAAGAGAACCGTCAGCGTGGCGTCAAGGCCCTTGGCGAGCAGTACCACGGCAAACCAGAGATATTCGCGCTCTTGCGGACGGAAGAAATACAAGCCGAGTATGGTGATGCCGACGATGAAAGCAACGATTGAATAAGCGAAACGATCGGCGAAAATCAGACGCCGGTGCTCTTCGTGATGCGTCTGTTCTTCTGTAATCTGCGCGGAGTCTCCGAGCAGATTTCCTGAAAACTCAGTGCCTCCGCCAAGATTGCTTGCCCATATCGATGATTGCCATACGCGGATGGCGACCTGAATCCGATGCGCTGGCGCGCCGGAGGCGGCTGTTTCTGCTGGAGCCAGCGGCACCATGGAGTACTGCCAGTTGGCCCTCGGAAAGATATTCGCCGGCATGTTGCCGAAAGAACCTGCCGGTTTGCCATCGACAAAGACCTGCCACGACGACAGTATCGGCGTGAGATCGATTGCAAGTGCCGGATGCGTCGCCGGAACCACGACACTGAAGCGATACCAGGCAAATCCCCTCATATTCGGATAGCCCTGGTCGTTCCATGGAGCATCGCTCGAGATCAGTGGCCACGAGGAGTCATCAAACCCAGAGCTTGCCCAGCCCTGCGCGCCGTCGGGATCGTCACCAGGATGAAACCGCCATTTACCATCCAGAGAAACGAGCGGAGCGCGGTTGCTCTGGTAGTCGAAAGTGGCTTGCGGAAGATCGGTTGCTTCAGCATTTGCGATTTGTGCGGAAACGGCAACGATGAGCAGGACAAAGAAAGTCCAGAATGGCCAACGACGAATTGGAGATAGCCGAGGCATGTGTCAATTCAGGTGGCCAGGAAGCTTGCTCAATGTCCTCTCGCGTAAGGGAAGTGCTTGTCTGATACTGTACCGGCACGAGGTTGGCTTTGCGATGCACTTCTGCGGGAATTGGACATGAATGTATGTGGGTAGCTAACGTGCAGTAAGAGGGAAACAGGGGATGCCGATGGGTTTGAGGTGGTCGGGCAGGGCGAAGCTATTGCTTACGGGGATGGGAGCGTTGCTGCTGCCGATGATCGGATTGGCGCAAAGCAGCGCCGTGAAGAGCGGTTTCTCGCGAGGGGAAATGCACGGTCCCGAACTGGTGTGGATCGACACTGATATTGGCGACGACATCGACGATGCCTTTGCCGTGAGCCTGATGGTGCGCAGCCCCGAGGTCCATGTGCTGGGCATCTCCACGGCCTTCGGCGATACGGAGACGCGAGCGCGGTTGACGGACCGTTTCCTCAAGGCCAGCGGGGTAGCGTCGATTCCTGTAACCGCGGGAGTCCATACCGAAACCAGTAACGTGATGACCCAGCGCACGTATGCCGAGCATTCCCCGGATCGGAAATACGCTGACGGAGTCGCGGCGATGCTCGCGGCAATTCGTGAGCATCCGGGGCAGGTGACGCTGCTTGCTATTGGGCCGCTCTTTAACGTGGGTGCGGCGATCGATCGCGATGCTACGACATTTCACAAGCTGAAGCGCGTGGTGATGATGGGTGGATCCATCCAGCGTGGCTACGATGGCGCGAACGGCGAGCGCAAAGGCCCCGATGCCGAGTGGAACATCCTGCAGGACCCGAAAGGCGCGCAGAAGCTATTTGCCTCCGGTGTGCCGATCTACATGATGCCGCTCGATTCAACCCAGATCCATCTCGAACGGGAGCAGCGCGACAAGCTCTTCGCAACGGGTGCGGCGCTTACCGATCAGATCACGCTGCTTTATCACCAATGGATCATGCCAAGCCGCGAACATGCGCCAACACCGACGCTCTTCGATCCAGTGGCTGCGTCGTACATCTTCCGTCCCGATCTCTGCCCGATGGAACCGATGCGGATCGCGGTCGATGACAAGGGTTTCACGAAGCAGGTGGATGGATCACCAAATGCGCAGGTTTGTCTCAAATCCGATGAGAGCGGCTTTCTCTCACTGCTCTTGAGCCGGTTAGAGGCGACGGGGAAGTAACCGTCGCCCCCACAGCTTTCCATGATGATTATTGTGGCGGATAGGGTGTGAAGCCTTTGGCATCGAGGCTGAAGCAGGCATGACCGGCGGAATGATCCCATACGCCTGAATTGTTGTAAGGTTCCTGGTTTTGCTTGGCCGCCGTAAAGACGGCGCAGAGCTGATACTGACTACCAATACCTGGGATGTATTCATACTGCGCGTGCGTAACCGGATCGAACTGATGCGCGCCGGGTACGTCGCCGAGTGATGACGGCAGTTGAGAGCCGTGGACGTTCCAGTAGTTTCTGATCTGGCCGGTCAGATAATAAAGCTGCGTCACGCGTTGCGAATCAGCTCGTATCTCGCGCTGCACCCGCGGTGTGCCGAGTTGCATGAACCCGAGTATGGCGATGATGGTAACGGCGACTGCGCTAATGACGGCCATCAGACGATCGCGGTTTGCGGAAATTTCCGATGGCTCTGTTTTGCGCAAGCCACCGAAGTAGTAATAGAAAACTCCGCCGGAAAGCAGCAGCACAACAATAGACTTGGCGACGAAGCGTGACGTCAGCTCTCCTCGAAGCAGAAATGCGAGCGCGGTGATAAGGTCACCCATGAAGATAGAGGCAGCGATCACGAGCGCCATGTAGGTAAGCCATTTACGGATGCTGGAGTCGAGCTTGTCCGGATCAACCGCAGCCTCGCGCAGGATCGTTCGCGTGATCAGCATGTAGAGTGGATAGGCAATCAGAATCGCAGCCAACGACCAGGTGATCTCGTATGTCTGGTATTGCTGGTAAGGCTCTGAGAACAGTGGATCGTGAAACCAGCGCTCGATCAGCCGGAAGGCAAGCGAGCCTGAAGCGATCGTCCATGTGGCAAGGGTAGAAAAGGCGAGCAGGTAAAGGAAGGCATCCTTTGCTCCCGCTGCCGGGCTGGCGCGCAGCGGAACCTGCATACCGGTGACGTCGCTGTAACGCACGCCTAGCGCTTTGTAGATCTCCCGATCGCGCCAGCCACGAGCGCGAAGCATGCCCACAACGGCATCGTAAGGAACTCCAGCATCCAGCGCACCCGAAACATATCGAAGAATAGTTTGCTCATCAGCCATCGGACCTTCTCTCGGCTGCTCCTTCACCGGCAGCAGCCTCTTGAAGATTGATCCTAGGCAGGCGCATTCGTCAGAAAACGGGCACTTGTGACACTTTCTGAAGTGTCCCTGGAACGGATGGTGTTGCGCATTGCTACTCTCGGCGCAGCGCTTCCATCGGCTGTACGCTGGCCGCCCGCTTTGCCGGCAGAACGCAAGCCAGCGTCACCGCCGCGGCAAGCAGCAGGACGCTCGCAGCGCAGGCAGCTGGATCGAGCGGTTTGATCCCAAAGAGAAGATTGCCCAGCAGCCGCGTAGAAGCCCACGCTCCCAAAGCGCCCAGTAGGATCCCCGGCAGCACCAGTCGCGAAGCATCGCGCACAATCATGCGAACCACACCGGCCGGCGACGCGCCGAGAGCCATGCGCACGCCTATCTCAGGTCTGCGCCGTATGACTGCATAGCTAAGCAGCCCATAGAGGCCGATAGCGGTGAGGCCAAGCGTAAGCACAGCAAAGAAGCTGGAGAGCACGGCTAACAGTCTTTCGCGGCTCATCGAGTGACCGACGAGTTCCGAGATTGTTTCGGGATTGTCGAGCGCTACCTCCGGCGCAAGCTCTCGAAAGCTGGTGCGTACTGCTTCAACGGCCGCAGCGGTGTTGGCTGAGCGAACGGCGATCTGTCCAATGGGGTTCCAGGTTTCACCCGAAAGATAGGGCTGGTACAGAATGCGCCGCGGGTGATCGCGAAAGTCCTGGTACAGAGTGTCTCCGGTGATGCCAATCACTTGAACCTGCACTTCTTTGTGGCCATCCGGTATGAGCAGTGTGGCTCCCAGCGCGTGTTTGTCCGGAAAGAAAAAATTAGCCGCTGTGCGGCTCAGGATGCAGACCTGAGCGTTCGTATTCCTATCTTCGCTTGTGAAATCGCGACCTGCGATGAGCGGAATGCCAAGTGTCTGGAAATAGCCAGGCCCGACAGAGAGAGCAGGAATCATGGGATCTTCGCGCTTCTCTCCTGTGGACGCTATTGTCTTGGCTGACTGCACATAATAAAAGCTCTGAAGTTGGTGCGCCTGCGAGACGCTGACTGACTCCACACCCGGAAATTGACGAATCCGATCAAGCAGACTCAGCACCAGTGGCAGAGGTGCGCTATAGCCTTTCGCGCGCGGAGAAAAGTCCGCGCTGAAAAAAGTGACGCCGCTGGTGCGAAATCCTGGATCGACCGCCAGCAGACGTGCCACCGTGGAAGACATAAGGGCGGCGATAACAAGGATGGTGAGCGAAAAGCCGATCTGGATGGGAATCAATAGTGAGCCCAGGTTCGAACCCCTGCGGCTGAGCACGTACGATTCTCCAGCCTTGATATCGGAGGTTGGATCAATTCGCGTCGCGCGCCATGCGGGGCCAACTCCAGCAAGGAAAACCGTTAGCACCGAGAGGCCCACTGTGAAGAGCAGCACAACCGTGTCGGGAGTGACGCTAAGCGCTGGCGGTTCGCTGCCTGGCGTGGCGATGAGGTCAAGCAGGAGTTGTTCAGAGATCCATGCGAAGAAAATACCGAGGAGGCTGCCTCCTGTGGCAAGCAACAGGCTCTCGCAGCAGAGCTGCCGGATGACGCGTATGCGACTCGCGCCGAGTGCGATGCGCAGCGCCAGCTCTCGCCTCCTTGCCAGTGCTCGTGTCGAAGCGAGCGTGGCGAGGAAAGCGCAGGCCACCAACATCGATAGGCCGACCATGCCTTCAATCAGATAGAGGGGTTTCGCATAATTCTCTCGCAAGTCAGAAAAGCCTGTCTTGGCTGGAACTACCAGGAGATGCGCTTCGGAGGTTTGCTGGATACTTCCGTTGTCGCTCGTGGCGTATTGGAACTTCTCGGTCTTGAGCTTTGCACCAAACAGTGGATCGATCTGTGCCTGCGCTGCGGCCGGTGAGATGCGAGGCCTGAGCCGCGCCAGCAAAGTCATGCTGAAGGAGCCGAAGCCGTGCCGCCCGTTTTTCGTCGAGATATCAGAAGGAAGATAGACCCAGGGGCGCTCCTCAACATTCACACTCTGAAAGCCGGGCTCCATCACTCCTACAACTACGCATTTTGTTTCGATTCCTGAAAAGCCGGTGTGAATGTTGAGCACATGGCCCAACACATGTGGGTCAGCTCCGAAGCGGGTGCGCCAGTAGTCGTAGCCCAGAACGGCAGGATAACCCTCGGGGCCTCCGCCAGGCCGGTCGTCCGCTGCTGTCAAGAGTCGTCCTAGAGCTGCGTGTACGCCCAGCATCTCGAAACAGCCACCGGTGACGCGAGCCGTGGGAATCGGTATTGTGTTGCCGCGATCATGCAGATCGGACGGCCAGGGTAACCATCCGCACATGCCTTGAAAGACATGTTGACTGCCATTCAGTACATCGTATTCGCCGCCGGATATTCTGTCGTTCGGCTTACGAGAGGAGTTCGCAGGGCCAATCTTTAGCTCGACCTGAACTAACTGATCAGGCCGGTAGACAGGCAGGCTTCGCAGCAGCAGCGCATACATCAGTCCAAAGATGGCCGTGTTCGCCCCAATCGCAAGCGTCAGAGTAAGCAGCGCGGTCATCGTGTATCCGGGACTCTTGCGCAACTGACGCATCGCATAGCGCAGATCCTGCCAAAGACTTTCGGCCCACTCCCATCCCCATTGCCGGCGCGTTACGTCCGCGATTAGCGGCAGATTGCCCATTTCTTTCAGAGCGGCGGCGCGAGCCTCCTCTGGGTTCTCTCCCCTTGCAACGCGGTCTGCGATTGCGAGTCGCAGATGGGCTTCGAGCTCTTCGCACAGATCTTCTTTCCGCCGCTGCCAGGTCCAACGGGCTCTTCTGCCTTCGTCGCTCATGCGGCGCCGCCTTCCGGCTCAGGACTCTCCATCACCGATGCGATGGCGCGGACCATGCTCTCCCATTTCGCCCGGTCGAAGGCCAGCTGTTGCTTGCCGAGAACCGTGATCTGGTAAAACTTCGCCCTCTGGCGACTCTCCGTCAGCTTCCATTCGGATGAAACCCATCCCTGGCGCTCCAACCGGTGCAATGCAGGGTAAAGCGAGCCAGTCTCGACCTGAAGAAGCTCCGACGACTTTAACCGGATCGCCTGGGCGATCCCGTAACCGTGCTGAGCTCCCCACTGGAGTGATTGAAGAATAAGCATGTCGAGCGTGCCCTGCAGCAGCTCGATCCGGTTCTGATAGCGTCCCGATTGTTTCGCCATGGCAGTAGACAATCTACATCTATGCCTGTAGATTGTCTACTGCAAATCCTCTAGTGGGCTTTCTGTCGGACAGGAAAACTGGGAGAATGATCCTTTTGCATAAAAATCTCGGTCGTGCGGGACAACCAAAGCCGCGGACCGTTGACCTCTTGCCCGGTTCTTGTTATCTTTAAAAGGTTCCACAAGAGTGGGGCTGCGTGTGTGATGAACCCACCGGCGTCACGGAGCGGACTTCCAGCCCGATAGTAGAGCCTTTTGAAGTAGTTGAGGCAGGCGAGAAGGAAGGATCCGCATGGATAGGGTCTAACGGCTCCTCCAAATCAGTCCTGAAGTTGCTCGCTTCTTGTGCGGGCTGGGACTTGTCGCTACGGTGCCTGCGACACCCTCCACCTTGGAGGACTATGCAGGCCGAAATTGCGGAAACGGAATCGGCTTTCTTAGGGAAACGCTCGGTCACCGTCCCAATTTTCGTCTGGATTGGTACGAAAGCAGACGCGAAGCAGCAAATACGGGCTTGCGCTTGGGTTGCGCCCTGATGGGTGCCGCGCGTGCAAAGAGCCGAATGTGCTGCGCGCTTCTGTGGGATTTAGAAGATTTGCCGGGAAATCCGGCGGCGGTTGCAAGGAGTTGCGGTTTGCCTACATTCAACCAATTGGTTCGCAAGGGGCGCACGGCGCCACGGTATAAGACGGCCTCACCGGCACTGCAGGCTTCGCCGCAGCGGCGTGGAGTTTGCACGCGCGTGTATACGCAGACCCCCAAGAAGCCGAACTCGGCGCTGCGCAAGGTTGCCCGTGTCCGCCTGACAAATGGCATTGAAGTCACCAGCTATATCCCGGGCGAGGGCCATAACCTGCAGGAGCACTCGATCGTGCTCATCCGCGGCGGCCGTGTGAAGGATCTGCCGGGTGTGCGTTATCACGTAGTGCGCGGCACGCTTGACTCGGTCGGCGTCGCGAAGCGTACGCAGAGCCGTTCCAAGTATGGAGCGAAGCGCGGCAAGGGCGGAGCGGCCCCGGCCAAGGGCGGCAAGAAGTAGTCGCCGTTAACGACTTTGGATGGAAAGCCTGAAAGGGCTAAAGGAATTTAGGAATGCCGAGAAAAGGTCACATTGCCAAGCGGGAAGTAGCGCCAGACCCGGTGTATGGTTCGACGCTGGTTACCAAGTTCGTGAACTCACTCATGTGGGATGGAAAGAAGTCGACGGCGCAGGGCATCTTCTACACCGCGATGACCAACCTGGAGCAGCGTGGTGGTGACGAGGCGCTGAAGCTCTTCAAGCGCGCGGTTGAAAATTGCAAGCCGTTGCTTGAGGTCAAGTCCCGCCGCGTGGGTGGTGCGAACTATCAGGTGCCGATTGAGGTGAACCCGGAGCGCCGTACTTCGTTGGCGATCCGCTGGCTGATCACCTACGGTCGCGCCCGTGGCGAAAAGGGCATGATCGACAAGCTGACGAACGAGCTGCTGGACGCGGCCAATGGTCGCGGCGCGGCGATGAAAAAGAAGGAAGACGTGCACCGCATGGCCGAGGCCAACAAGGCTTTCGCTCACTATCGCTGGTAGTTGCGTAGCGGCCGCATAAGTGGCCGCAGGTTGGGATTAGGGAGGGCGAAGTTCATATGGACTTCGCCGTATGCCGGAAGTAGCAAGGAAACGGCGAACGTAAGGTTCGCAGGAAGAATTATCGTGGCTCGCACAGTACCGTTACAACGTTGCCGGAACATCGGAATCATGGCGCACATTGACGCCGGAAAGACGACCTGCACGGAGCGCATCCTCTTCTATACGGGCATCACGCACCGTATTGGCGAGGTGCACGAAGGCACCGCGACCATGGACTATATGGAGCAGGAGCAGGAGCGTGGCATCACGATCACCTCTGCTGCAACGACCTGCACCTGGAAAGATATCCGCATCAACATTATCGATACGCCTGGCCACGTGGACTTCACGGCCGAAGTGGAGCGCTCGCTGCGCGTGCTTGATGGTGCGGTGGCTCTTTTCGACTCCGTATCTGGCGTCCAGCCGCAGACCGAGACGGTATGGCGTCAGGGCGACAAGTATCGCGTCCCCCGTATATGCTTCGTGAACAAGATGGATAAAAATGGCGCGGATTTTGAGGCTGTTCTTGACTCGATTCGCAAGCGCCTCGGTGCGCGTCCTGTTGCGATCCAGATTCCGATCGGTGCGGAAGCCGGCTTTAAGGGCGTAGTTGATCTGATTGAGCAGAAGGCGATTCTGTGGCATGACGAGACCATGGGCGCGAAGTATTCGGTCGAAGAGATTCCGGCTGATCTGGTGAAGAAGGCGGAAGCCTTCCGTATGCAGCTCATCGAGCTCGTCGCCGAGACGGACGACAACATTCTTGAGAAGTTCCTTGAGGGCGAGATGCCGACAGTGGCGGAGCTCAAGAAGGGACTGCGCAACGCTGTGCTTGGCCTGAAGCTCTTTCCAGTGATCTGCGGATCGGCCTTCAAGAACAAAGGCGTCCAGACGCTGCTCGATGCGGTGGTCGATTATCTGCCTAGCCCGCTGGATATTCCTCCGATTGAGGGTTTGAATCCGGCGAATCCTGAAGAAATTTTTATCCGGCATTCTGACGACAGCGAGCCATTTTCGGCGTTGGGCTTCAAGCTGATCAATGATCCCTTTGGCAAGCTGGGTTTCATCCGCGTTTATTCGGGCGTACTGAAGACTGGCGATACGATTCTGAATCCGCGTACCGGCAAGACGGAGCGGGTTGGGCGTCTCGTGAAGATGCACGCCAACAAGCGTGAAGACATCACGGAGATCATGGCAGGCGACATCTGCGCATGCGTGGGCCTGAAGGAGCTGAAGACCGGCGACACGCTCTGCGCGCCGTCTTCTCCGATTGCGCTTTCGGCAATTACCTTCCCTGAGCCTGTTATCTCGGTAGCGATCGAGCCGAAGACGAAGGCTGATCAGGAGAAAATGGGTATTGCGCTGAGCAAGCTTTCAGATGAGGATCCAACCTTCAAGGTTCGCACGGACGAGGATTCGGGTCAGACCATCATCTCGGGCATGGGCGAGTTGCATCTTGAAATCATCGTCGACCGCATGAAGCGCGAGCATCGTGTGGAAGCGAACGTCGGTGAGCCTAAGGTTGCGTTCCGTGAGACGATCCGCAAAGAGTCCGACGCGGAAGGCAAGTACATTCGTCAGACCGGCGGTTCGGGTAACTACGGCCATTGCAAGATTCGAATGGCTCCGAACGAGCCAGGTAAGGGCTACGAGTTCATCAACGACATCAAGGGCGGCTCGATTCCGAAGGAATACATCAAGCCTATCGATCAGGGTATTCGCGAGGCGATGGAAGGCGGCGTTCTCGCGGGCTATCCGATGGTCGATGTGATGGTGACGCTCTATGACGGCAGCTACCACGATGTCGACTCGAACGAAATGGCGTACAAGATCGCCGGTTCGATGGCCTTCAAGGAAGCTGCGCGCAAGGCCAGCCCTGTGCTGCTTGAGCCGGTGATGGCAGTCGAGGTTACGGTGCCTGAAGAGTTCGTCGGCACGATCATCGGCGATATTAACTCGCGCCGCGGACGTATCGAGTCGCTCGAGCATGCAGCAGGTTCGCAGCTGGTCAAAGCGATAGTGCCGCTCAAGGAAATGTTCGGATATGTGAACGATATCCGCTCGTCGACACAGGGCCGTGCGTCGTACTCGATGCAGTTTGCGCGCTATGAAGAAGCGCCGCGCATGATCGCCGACGAGATTATCGGCCGCGCGCAGGGCAAGTAGGTTTAGGCAAAGTTTCAGGGGGCTGGAGCCGGAACGCCGGCGCCCCGAGAGTGAAAAGTAGTACGAACCCCGCAAGGGAATTCGAGGATAAGGGACATGGCGAAGGAGAAATTTGATCGTTCGAAGCCGCATGTGAATGTGGGGACGATTGGGCATATCGATCACGGCAAGACGACGTTGACGGCGGCGATCACGAAGGTGTTGTCGAAGCACAACCCGAAGATCCAGTTCCGTTCGTTTGACACGATCGACAACGCACCGGAAGAGCGCGAGCGCGGTATCACGATCGCCACGGCGCACGTAGAGTATGAGACGGCGAACCGTCACTATGCCCACGTCGACTGCCCCGGCCACGCCGACTACATCAAGAACATGATCACCGGCGCGGCGCAGATGGATGGCGCAATTCTCGTCGTAGCGGCGACCGATGGCCCGATGCCCCAGACCAAGGAGCACGTGCTCCTGGCCCGTCAGGTGGGTGTGCCNGTGTTCCTGAACAAGTGCGACGCGGTAGAGGATGCGGAGCTGATCGACCTGGTGGAGATGGAAGTGCGCGAGCTTCTGTCGAAGTACCAGTTCCCCGGCGACGACGTTCCGGTAATCCGCGGATCGGCCCTGGGCGCGCTGAATGGCGAAGCGCAGTGGGAAGCGAAGATCGACGAGCTGATGGATGCGGTGGACAAGAACGTTCCGCAGCCTGACCGCATGGTGGATCTGCCGTTCCTGATGCCGATCGAAGACATCTTCTCGATCTCCGGCCGCGGCACCGTGGTGACCGGCCGTATCGAGCGCGGCAAGGTCAAGGTAGGCGAGGAAGTCGAGATCGTGGGCTTCCGCGAGACGCGCAAGACGGTAGTGACGGGCGTTGAAATGTTCAAGAAACAGCTGGACGAAGGTCTGGCTGGCGACAATGCAGGACTGCTGCTGCGCGGTATTCCGAAGGAAGACGTGGAGCGCGGCATGGTTCTGGCGAAGACCGGCTCGATCACGCCGCACACCAAGTTCAAGGGCGAAGTTTACGTGTTGTCGAAGGAAGAGGGCGGCCGTCACACGCCGTTCTTCAACGGCTACCGTCCCCAGTTCTACTTCCGGACCACAGACGTCACGGGGACTGCAAAGCTGCCCGCTGGAACCGAAATGGTGATGCCTGGGGACAACATCCAGCTGGAGATCGAGCTGCACACGCCAGTGGCCATGGAAAAGGGCCTGCGCTTCGCCATTCGCGAAGGCGGCCGCACCGTAGGCGCCGGCGCCATCAGCGAGATCATCGCGTAATGAGCAGGGAATAGGGGCAAGGGGCAGGGAATAACAAACCTGCTCCTTAGCCAGAGAAGTTCGAATGGTATCGCGGAAGAGGCAGAGCGTAAAGCCCGCCGCGGGAAAGATTGAAGCAGATGGTAGGACAGAGAATTCGAATTCGGCTTAAGGCGTACGACTACCGAGTGCTGGATACTTCGACGGGCGAGATTGTGGAGACCGCGAAGCGTACCGGAGCTCAGGTAGCTGGACCTATCCCGCTGCCGACGGTGAAGAACAAGTACTGCGTGCTGCGTTCGCCGCACGTCGACAAGAAGTCGCGAGAGTCGTTCGAGATCCGCACGCATAAACGGTTGATCGACATCCTCGAGCCCACGCAGCAAACGGTGGACGCGCTGATGAAGCTTGATCTTCCGGCAGGTGTGGACGTAGAAATCAAGGCTTTCGAAAAGTAAGCCGCAACTCCGGCAGTGCCTCTGATTGTAGGCATGATGAGGGAAGGGAAATATGCCAGTAACTGGAATTTTAGGTAAAAAGATCGGCATGACGCAGGTCTTCGACGAGAAGGGCGAAGTGCACCCGATCACCGTTCTGCAGGCAGGCCCCTGCGTTGTGACGCAGCTCAAGACTGTGCTCGGCGATGGATATGATGCGGCCCAGATCGGCCTGATCGAGTTTGTCAAGGCGTCACGTGTGACCAAGCCGCTGGCTGGCCATTTTGCCAAAAGCGACGCGCCTCCGGTGAAGGAAATCCGTGAGGTTTCGTTGGAAGCTGGAACCGACGGCAACGGTGATGTGAAGGCTGGCGACCGGGTTCTGGTGGATATCTTCGCCGACGAAAAGTTTGTCGATGTGATTGGTACCTCAAAGGGCCGTGGTTTTGCGGGTGTTGTTCGCCGCCACAACTTTGGCGGTGGTCCCAAGTCGCACGGACATATGTTCCAGGTGCAGGGCTCAATCGGTGCATCGAGCTTCCCGTCCCGTGTATTCCCGGGGCAGCGTATGCCTGGCCACTTCGGCGTCGATCAGGTGACGGTGCGCAACCTGCGCATCCGCGGCATCGACACGGAAGAGAATCTCCTGATGGTTGAGGGCGCAGTTCCTGGTCCTCGCGATGGATATGTGCTGATCTCGAAGGCCAAGGCTCCGCCGCGCGAGCGCCGTGGATTTGCCGGCTCCGGTACGGTTGATCCTCTAAAGGCTTCGAAGAAGGCTTCCGCAGGTAAGAAGAAGTAACTCAGCAAGTCTGAGATGAGTTTCACGGGGCTGTGAGCCCAGAGTTGGTTGGGCGAACAGCCCGGAAGAAGAAGACGATGGCAAACGTGGATGTAGTTAATCTGAACGGAGAGAAAGTGGGCACGGTCGAGCTAGCCGACGAAGTATTCGGCGCCGACACGGTCAACGAAGCTCTCCTGTGGGAAGCGGTTAAGCATTATCGCGCCGCGCTGCGCCAGGGTACCCACGCGACGAAGAACCGTAAGCTGGTTGCAGGTTCGGGCAAGAAGCTGTGGAAGCAGAAGGGCACAGGCCGGGCGCGTATCGGCTCAGTGCGTTCGCCACTGTGGCGTCATGGCGGCACGGTTCACGGACCTCAGCCGCGCAGCTACGAATATGCTTTCCCGCGCAAGAAGCTGCTGGGCGCTCTGCGCTCCGCTCTCGCGGCCAAGCTGGCCGACGGCAAGCTAACGGTTGTCGATTCGCTGGAGCTCAAGGAAGCGAAGACCAAGCTCTATCGTTCGGCTCTCGACAAGCTCGGTGCAGATCGCACGACGCTGATCGTTGAGCACAGCAAGTCGCTCTCGCAGGCGTTGTTCCTCGGTGTTCGCAATCTCGACAAGGTTGAGCTGATGCTCAACGGCGAGGTTCACCCCTACGATCTGCTGCGCAACGACCGGGCCATCTTCTCGAAGGCTGCGATTGAGACCTTGGGTGAGTCGCTGATCAAGACCGTATCGAAGCGCAAGCTCGCGCAGAAGGAGGTGGCGTAATGCCGACTCTCTATGAAGTGATTCGCCGCCCCCTGATTACGGAAAAGGGTCTTGCTGTGAAGGAGACCGAAGGGACACTGGTTTTTGACGTAGCTCCCAACGCCAGCAAGACAGAAGTCAAGCAGGCTGTTGAGGCGCTGTTTAAGGTCAAGGTCGCTGCGGTTCGCACGGCAAATGTGCTGGGCAAAGAGCGGCGCCGGGGCAAGTTTGCCGGCTTCAGGCCGGATTGGAAGAAGGCTTACGTTCGCCTGAAAGACGGCGAGAAGATGCCGGAATACGTAGCCAACTACTAAGTTCCCGAGTTCCGGGGCGGGTAGCTCGAAGGAAGTGGCAGTACATATCGGAGTGAAAGTTGGGCTCCGGAGAAACGTGGGTAGCTTAGCCGGGCATGAGAAGTGAGCGCTTGGCGGGCAAGTCCCTCGAAGGAAACAGAAGATGGCAATCAAGACATACAGGCCGATAACTCCGACGCTGCGGTTTCAGACGACGCTGACGACGGATGACATTACGACCAATGAGCCGCATAAGCCACTGCTGGTGACGCGCAAGCGCACGGGCGGACGCCGTAACTCCGGCGATCTGACGATGCGCCATCACGGCGGCGGTCACAAAAAGCAGATTCGCCTGATCGATTTCAAGCGGGATAAGTATGGCGTGCCCGGAACCGTAGCGACTATCGAGTACGATCCCAATCGCTCGTCGCGTATTGCGCTCATTCATTACGTGGATGGCGAGAAGCGTTACATCATCCAGCCAGTTGGTCTCAAGGTCGGCATGAAGATTATGAGCGGCCCGGATGCAGACATTTTGATTGGCAATGCGTTGCCGCTCAAAAACATTCCGGCTGGTACAACGGTACACAACATCGAGCTCCGTCCGGGTAAGGGTGCGCAGATGGCTCGTTCGGCCGGCGCGCAGGCTCAGCTTGTGGCAAAGGAAGGCGACTACGCGCTGCTCAAGCTGCCTTCCGGCGAAACTCGCAAGGTGCTGGTGGACTGCATGGCGACAATTGGCCAGGTTGGTAACACCGATCACGAGAACGTGGCGATCGGTAAGGCGGGCCGTAATCGCTGGAAGGGCATTCGTCCTACGAACCGCGGCGTCACGATGAACCCGGTCGACCATCCGCACGGCGGTGGCGAAGGTAAGACTTCGGGCGGACGCCATCCGGTAACCCCGTGGGGCCAGCCGACTCGCGGCTACAAGACGCGTAACAACAAGCGGACCGACGCATTCATCGTCAGCCGCCGGGCGAAGTAACAGGAGATTTCGATGGCACGTTCGACGAAAAAAGGTCCTTTTGTAGATGCACATTTGATAGCAAAGGTGGAAGTGCTCAACGCCGCCAACGACAAGAAGGTCATCAAGACCTGGTCACGGCGCTCGACGATCTTCCCCGAGTTTGTCGGTCATACGGTTGCCGTTCACAACGGCAAAAAGTTCATTCCTGTCTACGTGACAGAGAACATGGTTGGCCACAAGTTTGGCGAGTTTTCGCCGACGCGCACCTTCAAGGGGCATACGCAGAAGGCAGCCGAATCAGGCGCGAAGGCTCGGTAAGGAATAGGAATTAGGGACTTGTCATAGGCGAGTCCTGCTCAGGAAGGTTAGAGATGGCAGTCGAGACACAAGAATTTCGGGCCGAAGCGAGGTTTCAGCGGGTGTCGCCGCAGAAGGCGCGTCTGGTGCTGGATCTGATTAAGGGCCGTGGAGTCCAGGAGGCACTGGAGACGGTTGCCTTTACAAAGAAGCGGATCGCTCCGGTGATCCACAAGGTTTTGACTTCGGCTTTGGACAACGCAAAGCACTTGTCGGATGAAAAGGGCCTCGATCTTGATGTGGACAACCTCTACGTCAAGAAGGCAATCGCCAACGAGGGACCGCGTATGAAGCGTATCCGTCCTGCCCCTATGGGCCGGGCTTTCCGCTACCAGCGCCGCCTCACGCACATCATCGTTTCGGTGGCTGAACGCGAAGGGAACCCGTCGCTGGTGACCCGTGCCGAAGATGCTGCTCCGGCGAAGAAAGCCGCTAAGAAGGCTGCCAAGAAGTCCGCAGCCAAGTCCACGGCGAAGAAGCCTGCCAGCAAGAAGAAGGCAGCAGCTTAGTTCAGGTTTCAAGTAACAGGGTTTTGCAGTAAAGGATTTGAGAGGGAAGCATGGGACAGAAAGTCCACCCGTATGGATTCCGGCTTGGCGTAAATAAGCCGTGGCGCTCGCGCTGGTTTGGAGCGCGCGATTACTCGAAGCTTCTGGTCGAGGATGTGAAGCTGAAGGCCGAGCTGAAAGACAAGCTCAAGGCCGCTGGCGTCAGCTCGGTTGAGATCGAGCGTCCCGGCAACAAGCTGCGCTTCATTATCCGCACCGCGCGTCCGGGCATCATTATCGGCCGTAAGGGCGCGGAGATTGAAAAGCTCAAGGGTGAGCTGGCTAAGCGCACCGGCAGGGATGTCTTCATCGACATTCTCGAGGTCAACAAGCCGGAGCTCGATGCCCAGCTTGTCTCCGAGAACATCGCCCTGCAGCTTGAGAAGCGCGTCGGCTTTCGCCGCGCCATGCGCAAGAGCGTGGACTCGGCCCTCCGCTTCGGCTGCAAGGGTATCAAGGTGCGTGTGTCAGGCCGCTTGAACGGCAACGAAATCGCGCGTTCTGAGTGGTATCTCCAGGGCCGTCTGCCGCTGCACACGCTGCGCGCCGATATCGACTACGGATTCAGCGAAGCCCGCACCACCTACGGTGTGATCGGCGTCAAGACCTGGATCTATCGTGGCGATATCTACGAGCAGAAGCGTCGCCAGCCGCAGCAAATTGGCGCATCGGTTTTTCAGAGCTAAGGATTGCGCCGGCTATAGCGGCCGGCAGCTAAGTTTGAGGATTTCGCTATGTTGATGCCGAAGAAAGTTAAGTTTCGCAAGCAGCAGAAGGGTAAGCGCCGTGGTAAGGCATGGCGTGGCTCGACGCTGAGCTTTGGCGAATATGGATTGAAGGTGCTCGAGTGTGGTTACATCACCGACCGCCAGATCGAAGCCAGCCGTATCGCGATGACTCGTTTCATCAAACGCGGCGGCAAGGTGTGGCTGCGCCTGTTCCCGGACAAGCCGATAACCAAGAAGCCGGCTGAAGTCCGAATGGGATCCGGCAAGGGTGCGCTTGACCACTGGGTCGCTGTGGTTCGCCCTGGCAAGATCCTCTTCGAGATGGAAGGCGTTGCTCCGGAGATCGCGCAGGAAGCGATGCGTCTGGCGGCAAACAAGCTGCCGCTCAAGACCAAGTTTGTGCAGCGCCCGGCAATCGTAAAGGCTGCAGTGGCTGAAGCCGCAGAGTAAGGCTGCAAAGGAACGCACGCCCTCGGGCGTGAGGGAAATGGGAGAGAGCCAACAGCTCACCCGGAGAAATGTGATGGAACTGACGAAGATTCGCAACTGGAGCGATGAAGAGCTGAAGGTGGAAGGCGCAAAGGCCTCCGAGCAGCTTTTCCGCATTCGCTTCCAGGCCAAGCTGGGGCAGAACGACGGTGTGAAGAAGTTGCGTGAGCTGCGCAAGGATATCGCGCGCATCAAGACAGTCGCTCGCGAGCGCTCACTCAACATTCGCGGTGCGGAAGCTGTCGCGGTTTCAGCTGCGCCGATCAAGAAGGCAAAGAAGTCCAAGAAGGAGGCCAAGTAAATCATGGCCGCTACAGAAGCTACGCAGGCGCCGGCAGCAGAAGCCGCATCGCGCCGCAATGAAAAGGTCGGCAACGTGGTCTCGACCAAGATGCAGAAGACCATCGTCGTCGAAGTCGAGATGCGCAAGGCGCACCCGAAGTACAAGCGTATCGTGAAGAGTTCGAAGAAGTTCTACGCGCATGATGAGCAGAATTCGGCACGCGTTGGCGATGTAGTTCGCATCCGCGAAACGCGTCCGCTGAGCAAGCTGAAGCGCTGGTCTCTTGAAGAGATTGTTCGCCGCTCGAACCTGAGCCAGGCAGAAGACGTTGCCGAACAGGCTGTCTAGTTGCATTTGACGTCCGTGCAGTGCCCGGTTGGCGCGCTGCCGGATCGAGGGAAGGAGAGTTAAGCATATGGCAGTACAGATGAGAACAATGCTCGCGGTAGCCGATAACTCCGGCGCGCGCAAGCTGCAGGTGATCCTTCCCCTGGGCGGTGGCGCGGGTCGCGACGCCGGCCTCGGCGATGTTGTAACCGCCGCAGTGAAAGAGTCTTCACCCGATGGCACCGTAAAAAAGGGCAAGGTTGTCAAGGCCGTGATCGTGCGCACGCGCAAGGAGTCGCGCCGCCGCGATGGAACCTACATCCGCTTCGACGAGAATGCCGCCGTGTTGATCAATGAAGCTGGTGAGCCAGTTGGAACGCGCGTCTTCGGGCCAGTTGCCCGCGAACTGCGCGAAAAGAAGTTCCTCAAGATTGTTTCGCTCGCGCCCGAGGTTATCTAACTTAGGTCGGAGCACAAGGGTATTTGAATTTGAGCCGCAGCAGTGGCGCGGCAGGTGAGAAGAAAATGGCTGGATTGAATATTCATCGCAACGACACGGTCGAGGTCATCACGGGCGCTGATGCTGGCAAGCGTGGCCGCGTACTGCGCGTCTTCCCCGATCAGGGAAAGATTCTGGTTGAGCACGTCCGCGTGGTCAAGAAGACGATCAGCTCGAAAAGCGGCCAGAATACCAGGGGCGGTATTGCCGAGCAGGAGTCTCCGCTCAACGTCTCTAACGTCATGCTGGTTTGTGCAAGCTGTGGCAAGCCGACGCGCGTGGGCTACAAGGTTGAGGGTGACAGCAAGACACGTGTTTGCAAGAAGTGCGGCACGGCTTTGCCGACCAAGTCGAAGTAAGCAGGCTTTTGTAACAACGGAAAACCTTCCGTAACGGTAAACGGGCCAGGCCGAAAGATCGGGCCCACTCCGAAGACCGGAAGAAAGAGAGAAGCGAAATGGCAGCACGGCTGAAAGAGAAATACAACAACGAGATTCGCGCCTCCTTGCAAAAGGAGCTGGGAATCGAGAATGTGATGGCGGTTCCGCGCATCGAGAAGATCGTCGTAAACATGGGTCTCGGCGAAGCAACGCAGAACACCAAGATGCTTGATCCGCTGGTAGCGGATTTGGCACAGATCACCGGCCAGAAGCCGGTGACGACCAAGGCCAAGAAGTCGATTGCAGCCTTCAAAGTGCGCGCCGGCATGTCCATCGGCGCCATGGTTACACTGCGCAACGACACGATGTACGAGTTTCTTGATCGCCTGATCTCTATCGCGCTGCCTCGTGTGCGTGACTTCCGTGGCGTTTCGACCAAGAGCTTTGACGGGCGCGGCAATTACACGCTCGGCCTGCGCGATCAGCTTATCTTCCCTGAGATCGATTACTCGAAGGTGGAGAAGCTGAAGGGCATGAACATTACCATCGTGACTTCGGCCACCGATGACAACTCGGCGCGTGCGCTTCTCCGGCAGTTCGGCATTCCGTTCCGCCAGGGCGCGTAAAACCGGGCACGAGAGATACGAGGAAACATGGCAACTACTGCAAAACGAGTCAAGGATGCGCGCAAGCCGAAGTTCAGCTGCCGCAAACACAACCGCTGCCAGCTCTGCGGACGTCCGCGTGCATTCCTGCGCAAGTTCGGTATCTGCCGTCTGTGCTTCCGCGCGCTGGCTCACAAGGGAGAGATCCCAGGTGTGGTGAAGTCGAGCTGGTAAAGAGACGAGCTTCTAGCATCTAGCTCTTAGCTTTCAGCGAATGGTCGGAAGTCGACAAAGTCGCGGTGGCTGAAAACGAGCTAGAAGCTGGCAGCTAGAAGCTAAGAGCTGTTTTAACCATCTCCGCAGGTTCTCTGCTGGATAAGCGGAGCGAACGGGAGATGAAGGAGAAGGAATGAGTCTGACCGACCCAGTAGCAGATTTTCTAGCGCGCATCCGGAATGCGATCCGGGCCCGCCACCAAAAGCTGGATGTTCCAGCGTCGAAGCTGAAGACCGAGATCGCCCGCATCCTCAAGGAAGAGGGTTACATCTCGAACTACAAGACTCAGGAAGAGGAAGGTAAGGCCGTCCTGCGCGTGTACCTGAAGTACGGCTCCGGTTCCGAAGCTGCCATCCGCGATCTGGCTCGCATTTCGCGTCCCGGCTGCCGTGTATATATCGGCCGTGATGAGATCAAGCGCGTCCAGGGCGGATTGGGCATCTCCATCATGACCACCCCGAAGGGCGTCATGACCGGCCGTCAAGCGCGCCGTGAGGGCGTCGGCGGCGAGATTCTCTGCGAAGTCTGGTAGTTACCACCGCTTCTAGCTCTTAGCCGCTAGCTCCCAGCTTTGTCCTGAGGGACAGAAGTGCAGCAGCTAAAGAGAACGAGCTAGAGGCTAATAGCTAGGAGCTGTTCTCGGCTGCAGTGGAATTCGCGGGCCACGCCCGGAAGGACTCGCAAGCCGCAAAGGATAAGAAGCAATGTCTCGTATTGGTAAGAAGCCGATTCCGCTTCCCGCAAATGTGAAGTACACGGTGGACGGCAACACGGTTCTGGTCGAAGGGCCTAAAGGCAAAGTCTCGGCGTTGATCGCTCCCGGTATCAAGCTCGAGAAGGGCGATGGTGTTCTTAACGTTACACGCGATGACGACAAGTCCGCTGCCTTCCACGGTCTGACCCGCGCTCTCGTATTCAACGCGGTCCACGGCGTTACGCAGGGCTGGACGAAAGAGCTCGACATCGTCGGTATCGGTTACCGCGCTGAAATGAAGGGTAAGACCACCGTGGTGTTCACCCTCGGTTACTCGCATCCGATCGAGTTCCCGCTGCCCACCGGAGTCGACGTTGCTATCGATCCCAAGCAGACTCATCTGACCGTCAGTGGCATCGACCGTCAGAAGGTTGGCCAGGTAGCCGCCGACATGCGTTCGCTGCGCAAGCCCGATCCGTACAAGAACAAGGGCGTTCGCTACACCGGCGAGAAGCTGAAGAAGAAGGCTGGCAAGTCGGGATCAAAGTAAGAGTGTGAGTGCGAAGGTGCGAGTGTGAGAAACCTTTCACACTCCACACCCACACTGGCATTATCACAACCGAACGGGGTGATAGGTTCGCTCCGCTGATAGGAAGAGACGATCATGATTGCAAAGACAGAACGAAATCTGATTCGCCAGCGGGTTCATACTCGCATACGCGAGAAGCTGGCGGGCACCACCGAGCGTCCGCGCCTCAATGTGTACCGCTCGCTCAACCACATCTACGCGCAGGTGATCGACGACTCCAACGGTGTCACGCTGGCTTCGGCCTCCACCATGGCCGCCAAGATCAAGACCGGCGGCAACGTGGCGGCAGCCAAGGAAGTTGGCAAGCAGGTAGCCGAGTTGGCGCTGGCTAAGGGCGTAAAGAAGGTGGTCTTTGATCGTGGCGGTTACCTCTATCACGGACGCATCAAGGCTCTGGCCGATGCGGCTCGCGAAGCAGGGCTGGAGTTCTAAGCTGCGCAGCTTGACTGCGCAGAAGGGTTGAAGAGGCGAAAGCCTCAGAAGGAAACGGACGAGCAATGGCATTTATCAAGAAACTCGACGCCAACCAGTACAAGCTCAATGATCAGGTAGTGGCGATCAACCGCGTGACCAAGGTGGTCAAGGGCGGTAAGAACATGTCGTTTGCCGCGCTGGTCGTGGTGGGCGACGCCACTGCCGGGGTGGTGGGCTACGGTTCGGGCAAGGCCAAGGAAGTTCCCCAGGCGATCCGCAAGGGAATCGAGTCGGCCAAGAAGAACCTCGTGAAGGTCAATCTGACCGAGACCACGATTCCACATCAGGTCCTCGGCCGCTACGGTTCCGGCCAGGTTCTGCTCAAGCCGGCTCCCGAAGGTACCGGTGTCATCGCCGGCGGCGCGGTTCGCGCGGTCATGACTTCGGCCGGTGTGCAGAACGTACTGACCAAGAGCCTCGGTACCGCCAATCCGCACAATGTCATCAAGGCTACCTTTGACGCGCTTACGCAGCTTCGCGATAAGAACGAAGTTGCCACCATGCGCGGCAAGGCGGTCGAGGAGCTCTAATCATGACCGAAGCAAAGAAGATCCGCATCCAGTATTACCGCTCGGCCATCTGCACCCCGGTCAAGCACAAGTTGGTCATCAAGGGCCTGGGCTTCACGCGGCTCAACCAGATCGTCGAGCGCGTGGACAACGAATCGGTCCGCGGTATGGTCAAAGCTGTTCCGCACCTGGTCCGCATTCTCGACTAACAGCGAGTGTAAGAGTGTGAGTGTGAAGTGTGAAAGACAGCGATTCCGCCTTTCACACTTCACACTCACACTCACACTTGCCACGAACGCGAGTCGTAGAGGGAATCTCCTCTCCGGCGCATGAGCGAGGAAATCATGGCAAAGAATCTATCTAATCTACGCGCCCCCAAGAAGGCAAACACGGGGCGCAAGCGTGTTGGCCGCGGTATGGGCTCTGGCATGGGCAAGACCTCAACCCGCGGCCACAAGGGCCAGGGCTCCCGTTCCGGTTCGAGCCTCATGCGCGGATTTGAAGGCGGCCAGATGCCGCTGCATCGCCGCCTTCCCAAGCGCGGCTTCAACAACATCTTCCGCACTGAGTACACGGTCATCAACCTGACCCGTATTGCTTCGGTCGCCGCAGAAAAGAACGTTACCACCATCGCCATCGAGGACTACCCAAAGCTCGGTCTGGTCAGCAGCAAGAAAGAGCTGGTCAAGATCCTCGGCAACGGCGAACTTGCCACCGCTATCACCATCACCGCCCACAAATTCTCGAAGTCCGCGCAGGAAAAGATCGAGAAGGCGGGTGGTAAGGCGCTCACGCTCGGTGAGCCGGCAGCTGCCGCAAAGTAAGGCATGTGCGTTTCAGTTGGGGTGGACGAAGACAGCTCACCCCAATCGAGCGTAGGATGATACTTGCGGTCCCTGCCAGCTCGACAGGGAACGCATCGTTTTCTTTAAGAGCAATCGAGCACCGGTATCAGCGCCGCGGGGAGCAGAATTACCAGCTATGCCATCCATCTTCGATAAGTTCCTGAATATCTTCCGCATCAAAGATCTGCGGAATCGGGTTTTCTTCACAGCAGCTTTGTTGGCGATCTATCGCCTCGGTGCGCAGCTCCCCACGCCCGGCATTAACTCCGCGCTGCTGAACCAGTTCTTTAAAACCCAGGGTGGTTCCGCGCTCGGCCTGCTCGATATGTTTACCGGCGGCAACCTGCGCAAGTTCACCATCTTCGCCCTCGGTATTATGCCGTACATCACGGCGTCCATTATTTTCCAGCTCCTTACCGTGGTCTACGAGCCGCTGGCCCGTCTCCAGAAAGAAGGAGAACTTGGCCGCCGCAAGATCACCCAGTGGACCCGCTATGTAACGGTCGTCCTCTCGGCCTTTCAGTCAATTGCCATTGCCTGGGGCCTCAACAGCCAGGGCATGGTTATTCCATCGATCTCTGGCCCATGGTTCATCATCCTCACCGTCATTACCCTGACGACGGGCTCTGCTTTCATCATGTGGCTGGGTGAGCAGATCACCGATCGCGGTATCGGCAACGGAATGAGCCTGCTCATCTTTACCGGCATCATCGTTGGTATTCCCCGCGGCATCGCCGGCATCGCCGATAAGGTCAAGACCAATGCCTGGGGCGCCTTTACCGGCATCGCGGTACTGCTCCTTCTGGCCGCCATGGTCGCGCTGGTCGCCTTCATCGTTTATGTAGAGCGCGCAGAGCGGCGCATCCCCATCCAATCGGCGCGGCGCATCGTGGGCCGCCGTCAGATGGGTGGCGTCAGCTCGCACCTTCCGCTCAAGGTCAACTCCGGTGGCGTCATGCCGGTCATCTTTGCGGCGTCCATCCTCTCGGCTCCGCTGCTCTTCGGTCAGGTCGGCTTCGTACAATCCAATAAGCTTCTGTCGAACATCCTCCAGAATCTCCAGCCCGGCGAGCCCTGGTATCTGGTCCTCTTCGCAGTGTCGATCATCTTCTTCGCCTACTTCTATATCTCGATTGTCTTTCGCCCAGATGACATTGCCGACAACATGCGCAAGTCCGGCTCGTTCATTCCCGGCATCCGCCCTGGCAAGCGCACATCGGACTACATCAATGACATCCTCACCCGCATCACGCTCGTGGGTGGCGTCTACCTGATCTTGATTTCGCTGGTGCCGACCTTCCTGATCTCTGGTTTCCATCTGAACCATCTTTGGCTGATCGGTAGCTGGTTCGAGCATCTGCCCACCTGGATTACCAACGGCATGGGTTTGAACTTCTACTTCGGCGGCACCTCGCTGCTGATTGTGGTCGGTGTGGCCATGGATACGGCAAATCAGGTCGAGTCGCAGCTCATCATGCGTCACTATGACGGCTTCTCGCCGCGCTCCGGCCGCGTACGCGGAAGGAAGGCGTGGTAATGGCCTCGGCAGTTTCTTCTCCGGCAGCCGACATGAGCTCACATCACGAAGTCGTACCCGGTCCGATCCTCCTGCTGGGTTCTCCTGGCGCAGGTAAAGGAACGCAAGCAAAAGAGTTAATGAAACTCTGGGGCATCCCGCAGATCTCCACCGGCGATTTGCTCCGTTCCACCGCCGCAAGCGGTACCGACCTGGGCCATCAGGTGAAAGAGATCATGGAAAAAGGCCAGCTCGTCACCGATGAGTTGGTGAATCAGATGGTTGCCGTGCGGCTGACGCTGCCCGATTGCGCTCGCGGCTTCATCCTCGACGGATTTCCTCGCACTCTTGCCCAGGCAGATTGGCTTGATGCCCATCTCGCAAAGCAGACCGGCGCAGCCGGCCTTCCGGTGGTTGCGGTTCGGATTCAAGTCGACTATACTCAGTTATTGCGGCGCATTGCGGGCCGCAGGAACTGCCCTGTCTGCGGAACGATCTACAACATCTATCTCAATCCACCCAAAGTTCCGGGTATCTGTGATTTAGAAGGTGCGTCGCTGCAGCAACGAAGCGACGATACAGAAGAGTGTTTTGCGGGGCGGATGGAAACCTACGAGAAACTGACGGCTCCTGTGATTGAGCACTATCGCGGGCAGGGCAGATTCTTTGAGGTCAATGGGGATCAGCCGGTGGCCGAAGTGGCCGCCAGTATTGTGTCTTCTGTCGAGCGGTTGCGGGCTTAGTTGAATTCTCACTAAGCAGCAGTTTGTCTCGGCGGGTTGGTGTGTGAGTAGAAGGATTTTTAATGGCAGTCATTCTCAAGTCGGCGCGGGAAGTTGAGCACATGCGGCGTGCGGGCAAGGTTGTCCGTCAGGTGCTCGATCACGTGCGCGACCTGGTTAAGCCTGGCGCCACGACTCAAGACCTTGAGAATGCAGCCGAAGCACTGCTAAAGAAGCTCAATGCCAAGGCGGCATTCAAGGGCTATCACGGCTATCCCGCAGTTCTTTGCACCTCGGTCAACAGCGAAGTGGTCCACGGCATCCCGTCGAAGAGCCGCGTGCTGAAAGAAGGCGATATCGTCTCCATTGATTGCGGAGCGATTGTCGACGGATTCTATGGCGATGCGGCCATCACTGTTCCGGTGGGCGAGAAAATCGACGATAAGACTCGCCGGTTACTGGACGCGACACAGGCCTCACTCAAGGCGGCGATCGAGACGGTCAAGCCCGGCGCGACGCTGGGAGACATTGGCGCGGCAGTGCAGGAACTGGTCGAAGCAGAAGGTTTTTCCGTGGTTCGTGATTTTGTCGGGCACGGCATCGGGACACGGATGCACGAAGACCCGCAGGTGCCCAACTTCGGCGAGCGCGGCCGTGGCATGAAATTGAAAGAAGGCATGGTGATCGCCATCGAGCCGATGGTCAACGCCGGCAAGCCGGGCGTCGAAGTCCTGAAAGACGGCTGGACGGCAGTGACCGAAGATGGCAGTATGAGCGCTCATTTTGAGCATACGGTTGCAGTTACTGCCACCGGGGCGATGGTTTTAACCGAGTAGTACAACAGGCCGGTGTAATCGAAGCTGGCGGAAGCGGAACAGGGCTTGTCGAAGGAAGACGCGATTGAGGTGATGGCAGTGGTTCTTGAAACCCTGCCCAATGCCATGTTTAAGGTCAAGCTGGAGAATGAGCATCAGGTGCTGGCTCACGTCTCCGGGCGCATGCGAAAGAACTTTATCCGCATCCTTCCCGGTGATCGCGTAGCGGTTGAGCTTAGCCCCTACGACCTGAATCGCGGACGGATCGTGTACCGCTACAAGTAAATCTGACACTTCCCGCACTGGTTTGCCTGGCGCGGAGATGGGAAACGGAAGCAATGAAGGTTCGTGCATCAGTAAAGAAGATTTGTGACAAGTGCAAGGTCATTCACCGCCGCGGGGTGGTGCGTGTGATCTGCGAAAACCAAAAGCATAAGCAGCGTCAGGGATAAGTTCAGCTCTGATTCTTGCGATGTTTTCCTGGGATTGGGCAACGGGAAACCAAGTCCATCAGAATCTCAGGGGCTAGTTAGCCGGAACTTTTGAGTAAGTTCGAAAAGGCTTGCGTTGAACCCCGGAAAATCATCGCTTAACCGTGCGGACCGGATAGAGGCCGGAGGCACACAACCTGTAGCACCAGAGAAGGAAGCTCATGGCACGTATTGCTGGCGTCGATCTGCCCCGCAACAAACAGGCGCGGATCGGGCTCACGTACATCTACGGAATCGGTAATCCGCGTGCTCTGAAGATTCTGGAGAAGGCGAATGTGGATGCCTTCAAGCACATCCAGAATCTGGACGAGGACGAGGTCAACCGCATCCGTCAGGTCATTGAAGATGAAGGCGGCGTCGAAGGCGATCTTCGCAAAGATGTCAGCATGCACATCAAGCGTCTGATGGATATCCAAAGCTATCGCGGAACGCGCCACAAGCGCTCGCTGCCTGTGAACGGCCAGCGCACCCGCACCAACGCTCGCACTCGCAAGGGTCCCCGCCGGGCAACCGTTGCTGGTAAGAAGAAAGCGACCAAGACCTAATGGCTAAGCAACAAAGCGCCGCTCAAGGCAAGGCAGGCAAGAACAAGAAGTTCAAGAAGCGTGAGCGTAAGAATGTGCCGCTAGGTTTGGTTTTCATTCAGGCCACGTTTAACAACACCATCGTGACCATTACGGATCCGATGGGTAACACGCTGAGCTGGAAGAGCGCAGGCTCTCTCGGCTTCCGCGGTTCGCGTAAGGGCACGCCCTTCGCGGCGCAGCAGGCTGCTCAGAACGCCGCTAATGCCGCTCGCGATCACGGTCTGCGCGCTGTCGACGTTCGCGTCGCCGGCCCGGGCTCGGGTCGTGAATCGGCCATCCGCGCTCTGGCTGCCGCCGGCATTGATGTTCGCTCGATCCGTGACGTCACGCCGGTACCGCACAACGGCTGCCGTCCGCCCAAGCGCCGCCGCGTGTAAGACACCTGGTGTGAGTGTGAAGTGTGGAGTGTGAAGATCGCTTCTCACACTTCACACTTCACACTCGCACTCCACACTTGAATTTCAAGGGATCGCGACGAAGCGCCACGGCGTGTAAAGCGATCGACATCCGAACTTAGGAGAAAGAATGGCACGTTATACCGGCCCCGTATGCCGCCTTTGTCGCCGCGAAGGCACCAAGCTCTTTCTGAAAGGCAACAAGTGCCTCTCAGACAAGTGCCCCATCGAAAAGCGCAACTTCGCACCCGGCCAGCACGGCCAGAGCCGTAAGGCCAAGGTTGTGGGCTACGGCCTCCAGCTCCGCGAAAAGCAGAAGGCGAAGCGCATCTACTTCACCCTCGAGACCCAGTTCCGCGAGTACTACGAGAAAGCCAGCCGCGCCACCGGCGTCACCGGCGAACTGCTCGTCCAACAGCTTGAGCGCCGCCTCGATAACGTTGCCTATCGTCTGGGTTTTGCCATCAGCCGTCGTCAGGCTCGCCAGGTTGTGCGCCACGGCCACGTGGAAGTGAACGGCCGCAAGGTCAATATTCCTTCCTATCAGGTCTCGGTTGGCGACACCATCGCCATCCGCGAAGGCTCGAAGAAACTGGTAATCGTCGAAGGTGCCCGTGATTACGCGCAGCAGAACCATGCACCAGCGTGGCTCCAACCCGATTATGAGAACCTCTCGGGTAAGGTGCTCTCACTGCCTAAGCGCGATGAAGTTCAGCTCCCGGTCAACGAACAGCTGATCGTCGAACTGTATAGCAAGTAAGCCAGTGTGAGTGTGAAGTGTGAAAAGCCATTCGGCTGTTTCTCACACTTTCACACTCGCACTAGTACCACCCGGACTAACACGCTGTCCGGGTCATCCGAAACGAAGGATAACCAGCACGGTCCCGCCGCAAAATGCTTCGCGGCGTATATCCCGCGCAGGAAAAGGAAATAAGAGATGTTGTGGAGAGGATTCCAGAAACCGAAGCGTCTTGCACTCGATGCGGAGACACTTACAGACAAATACGGCAAGTTCAGCGCACAGCCCTTTGAGCGCGGATTTGGCACCACGATCGGCAATGCTCTGCGCCGTACCCTGTTGAGCTCGATCGAAGGCGCCGCGGTTACCGCCGTCCGCATCGAAGACGTGCTGCATGAGTTCCAGTCCATTGCTGGCGTAGTTGAGGACGCGACCGACATCATCCTCAACCTCAAGCAGATTCCCTTTAAGCTCAATGGCGATGGTCCGAAGGCGCTCTATCTGCGCGCCGATCAGCCCGGCGTTGTCACCTCCGGCATGATTGAGGCCGACGGCGATGTCGAGATTCTCGATAAGGACATCTACATCGCGACCGTCAGCGAAGGAGGTCGGCTCGACATGGAAATGCGCCTCAAGCGAGGCCGCGGCTATGTCTCCGCCGACAAGAACTTCGACGCCGACTTAGGGATCGGATTTATCCCGGTGGACTCAGTGCACTCGCCTGTGCGCCGTGTGAACTACGTTGTAGAAGCCGCTCGTCTCGGCCAGATCACCGACTATGACAAACTGACTCTCGAAGTGTGGACCAACGGAGCTGTGCTCCCGGCTGACGCCGTGGGCCTCGCCGCCAAGCTGCTCAAGGACCACATGAACATCTTCATCAACTTCGAGGAAGAAATCGAAACCGACACCCATGGCGAAGCCGGCCACATGCTGCTCCGCAATGACAATCTGAATCGCTCTGTGGAAGAGCTCGAGCTCTCGGTTCGCAGCTATAACTGCCTCAAGAACGCCAACATCCAGACCATTGGCGAACTGGTGCAGAAGACTGAAGCCGAAATGCTCAAGACCAAGAACTTCGGTCGCAAGAGCCTCAACGAGATCAAGGAAATCCTCGCCCAGATGGGACTTTCGCTCGGCATGAAGATCGACGAAAACGGCAACGCCGTACCCGGACCGACCAGCATTCTTCCTTCCGCTGCGCTCGCCGGTGGCTTTGGCCGCTTCGACGATGAGGATGAGCTTCTGGACTCGGTGGACATGATGCTGCCGACCGAAACCGAGAATTTCTAACCGAGTGTGAGTGTGCAAGTGTGAAGTGTGAACCCCTTCCGGTCGCATTTCACACTCACACTCCACACTCACACTTAGTTACTGCCGCATGAGTTGCGGCTACTGAATTGAAAGAGAGCAACAATCATGCGCCATCGCAATGCAGGATTCAAACTCGGACGCAAGACGGACCATCGCCGCGCGCTGCTGCGCAATCTGACTACGTCCGTCATCCTCGAAGATCGTATCGAGACCACCGTGGCCAAGGCCAAGGCTGTCCGCCCGCTGGTCGAAAAGATGATCACCCTCGGCAAGAAGGGCGATCTCCACTCACGCCGTCAGGCGCTGGCCTTCCTCACCACCGATGAGTCGGTCACCCGCCTCTTCGAGACCGTCGCGCCCCGCTACGGTGATCGTCAGGGCGGCTATCTGCGCATCGTCAAAACTGGCTTCCAGAAGGGCGACGGCGCCGAAAAGGCCTTCGTCGAGCTCCTCGGAGCCGAGAAGCAACTCGACGAGAAGCGCCAGAAGCGCGCCGAAGTCAAGGCTAAGAAGCGCGAAGCTCTCGAAAAGGAGCTTGAGGCTCAGAAGCAGCAAGAGGGCGGCGAAGAAGCCGCATAAAACATTTGAAACGTTTATGAAACCGATGTAATTAACAGCGGTTGATCAAAAAAACAAAAGCGCCCATCTTTTATGGTGGGCGCTTTCCTTTTTTCACGTCAGTCAGCGGCGCTCGGAGACACGATTGTAGCCTTTGCGTTGCCATCGAAGCGCTCGCGTCCTAGTGTCCAGACATGATTGCGATCACTGCCTGTTAGAGTAAGGCATGCTCGCATCTATGTCGGTTGCAGAACAAATCTCGCAAAGCGGATTCGCAATTTATAGCGAGGTCACTTCTGAAGAATATGTAACTGATTTGATAGCGGCGCTGAGTCACATTAACGAGACTGATTCCGTTCGCAGACGCGGCGGCATCTTCGCCATCCGCAATCTCCTCGATGTTTCTTCAGACGTTTGCGAACTCGCTCACTCCAACAACATCCGGAACCTTGTTGAGCCTGTTCTCGGCGACAAATTCTTCCCGGTCCGCGGCATCCTCTTCGACAAGATTCCCGATGCGAACTGGAAGGTTCCCTGGCATCAGGATCTGACAATCGCCGTGCAGCAGCGAATCGAGACGGAAGGTTTCGGCCCTTGGTCCATCAAGTCCGACGTTCTGCATGTTCAGCCACCCGCATGCATTCTCGAAAAGATACTTACTGTTCGTATTCATCTGGATAAATGCCATGCTGACAATGGTGCGTTACGAGTCATCGCCGGTTCCCATAACAAGGGACGCATCGCAGAGAATGAGATTGCTGCTGTTCGCGAACTCGGACGCGAAGCCGTTTGTGAAGTCGACCGAGGAGGAGTGCTGTTGATGCGACCGCTACTGTTGCATGCATCCTCGCCTTCTAGCTCACCCAGCCATCGACGTGTGATTCATATCGATTACGCTTCGATCCCACTTCCTAATGGTCTCAAATGGCTCTCGAACAATGAAGTGTAAGAAGCTTCTGTAGAACAGCTACTTCTTCTTTTCCGGCTTAGGCGCAAAATACCCATGCCGCGCCTGCACATTTACTCCCTCTTGATCGATCTTGATCTTCAGCCGGTGATAAGTCCCGTTCTGCTTTATACCGTCGAGCGAAAGCTCCAGCATGTAAACGCAATCGGGTGCATCGGCAAGCTTTTCCAGTCCGGCGCTCAAATCGTTGCTGCCATGGAAATAGGTTCCTCCCGTTGCATCTGCAAGCTCCGACATTACACCTCCTGCTCCCATCATCGCGCTCCGGCGAAAGTCAGTGACCGCACGCGGCGATCTCCCTCGCATATCGTCACTCGCATTCATCTCGGCTACATAGACGCCGCGCGCATCCATCGCACTGACCATCACATCCGATCTCGCAGCCGCATCGATCACGTGTGACTCAGCGTCCATCGATTCGGGGGTAATCGTCAAAAACCCTGGAGAAACCAGAATCAGTGTTCGCTGCCCCGGCAAATCCGACATCGCGTGGATGAACCGTTCGATCCATCCGAAGGATGTCTTTACATCCAGCTGACCAGCCGAAAACGTGCGCCGTGCTGCCATCTCTGCCATTTCTTCCAACATATCCGGGGGAGGCGTGCTGCATATCTTCAACTGTTGCTCGGCATCTTGCAGGGCTGTCTGATCGTGTTTGTTCTCGATCAAGTCCGCTTCATAATAGTCAAGCTTTGGGCAGTCTGTTTGGTTCGGCTTTAAGACGCTTCGTGGTTGCAGACTCGTAATCGTCTCCTGCAGCTTCGCGCGATCCTGAGTAAGGCCGCTGTTGGTGCGCCCCGATAGTGATGCGACAGCAACGTAATCGGTGTCCAGCAGAGAACCCGCAAGCAACTCGGTGCCAGCTTTTTTCGCGGCCGCCATATCTTCGATGCTCAGGTGCATATCGTCGAAGACCAGCACGATAAACCGCGGCGGAGCAGACCTCTCGCGGCGTTTGATCGCAGGATCTTGGAGAATCGTGCCCCGCGACCCGTTCGTTGCCGTCGCAGAAAACGTCTTTACCCGGCGTTCGATCATGAAGAGGTTAATAGCGCGCGGCTTGCCGTTGTCGAATATCTGGAAGTCCTTCTCTTCCAGGTGCTCGACAATGTGCCCCTCTTTGTCGCGCACGATGACCGGTACCAGAACTCGATCGACATTTTTCTGGATTGTGAAGGGCGGGGAGTTTTTCGCGAGGGGCGGAGTTGTTTGGCTCGTCATCAGTGCACAGCTTCCTGTGACAACACAGGCTGCGCAGAGATAGCGGAGAAGGAGTTGGCCCGTGTGCCTTCCCGGAATCTTCAGCAGATGTCTGATAGGCCACCCCGGCGTAAGCCACAATCTTACGCCGGACGATCTGATTGAACATGCAAAATCGGCAAGAAGCGCTAGCTAACGTCAGATGACACTGGAGGTCGACAATAAGCTCCCGAGTGCAGCTTGATGAGCGCTTTGTAGGAGTTCCTTACAAACACCCACGTCATTACGAACACCGTCGCCAGCATCGCCCAAAACAGAAAACCTTGTAGCTTATTTAAATAAATAAAGGCAGCCTGATATAGGCCGATGCACATTGCTTCGACAATTCGGCCTAATTCCTTGTTCTTTTCTGTTGTCCCCAAAATGGCAAGTGAAATCTCGGCAAACAGGCACAGGATAGTCACGTCCTTTGGGGCAGGAATTACGCGACTGACTAGTAGAATTGACGCACACCATAGGGTTAATGCGGCCAGCAAAAACTTCGATTGAATACTAAGAGATGACAACTTCATGCTTCAGCCTCTTCGGGGGAGACTGCTTGCAGCCAATGGACGAGTTAGCTCGATGAGTCGGCGGATCTTGTAAATACTGTAACCCGTAAACGGCATTGGGGCGCAATCACGCCCAAAATTAGTGCATTGCCGCGCTGCCGCCACCACCAGCACCAGGCCGGTTCTTATTCAGCAGAAACGCCAGAAAGATCATCCCAATCGACATCCAGAACAGCATCATGAAGACATCGATATAGCCCTGCATTCCCGCCTGCAAGTTGAGCTGGTCATAAATCGAGCCAAGCGCCATCCGCTGGCTGTTGCCCGTACCGAAGTGCTGCGCAAGGAATCCACCCAGGCCGCTTGCCTGTTGCGCAAACGGCTGATTCAGGTTCGACATGCTCTCCTGCAACCGCGCCTGGTGCCATAGCGACCGGTTCGTTACCGCCGCGCCCGTGATGGCAATGAAGATACTACCCCCGATATTGCGTACAAAGTTGATCAGGCCCGCAACTTGGTTGCTCTGCTCGCGCGGAATGCCCACATATGCCGCTGTCGTGATCGGAATAAAGCAGAAGGGAATTGGCGCAAGCTGCAGCACGCGCAGCCAGGAAGAAGCACCAAAACTCATCCCCAGATTCAGCACCTTCGTCGTCACCCAGAACGACAGCGCAAAAAAGCAGAATCCCACGGCGGCGATATTGCGCGCAGGAAATTTGCCCGTCAGGATGCCAGCAAACGGCATCACCACCACAAGCGAAAAGCCGCCCGCGGTCAACGCCAGCCCCGCATCCGTCGCAGTGTATCCCATGAGTTGCTGCAAAAATTGCGGCTGCAGCACCGTGCTCGCATTGAGCACGCCGCCCACCAGCATCATCAGAAAACAGCAGATCGCAAAGTTCTTGTACTTGTAGAGCCGAAGATTTACCAGCGGATTCTTCTGCCGCAGTTCCCACGCAATCAACCCGATAAGACCGAAGACAAACAACGCGCAAAACACGCGGATAAAATTCGAGGCGAACCAGTCGTTCTCCTCGCCCTTATCGAGCATGATTTGCAAGCCGCCCATTGCGAGCGCCAGGAACGCCAGTCCGATGTAGTCCACATTCAACAGATTCTTGCGATCGGGCTTGATCCACGGTGGGTCATCCACCATGCGCGTCACCAGAACATACGCCAGTATGCCAACCGGAATGTTGATGTAGAAGATCCATCGCCACGAGTAGCTGTCCGTGATCCATCCGCCCAGCGAAGGCCCAATCGACGGCGCCAGCACGGCCACAAGTCCGTAAAGCGCAAAGGCCTGTCCGCGTTGCCGCTCGTCAAAGCTGTCCGCCATGATGGCCTGTGCCATTGGCTGCAATCCACCGCCGCCTGCGCCCTGCAATACCCGGCACAACAGCAGAAGCGGCAGCGTTGGCGCAATGCCGCAGAGAAAACTGGCAACCGTAAAAATTGTGATGCACAGGAGAAAGAAGTTCTTGCGCCCAATCAGGTTCGAAGCCCATCCGCCCAGCGGAAGCACAATCGCATTCGAGACCAGATAGCTCGTCAGTACCCATGTTCCTTCATCGGTGCTCGCGCCCATATCGCCCGCAATATGCGGCAGCGCCACGTTCGCAATCGATGTGTCGAGCACTTCCATAAACGCAGCCAGCGCCACCGTCATCGCAATCAGCCACGGATTGACACGCGGCTTCCAGTGCGCATGCGCCGAAACGTTTGGGTTCTCAACAGTAACTTGGGGTTCGCCGGATTTAGTTACAGCCTGTCCGGCGGGCAGAGCCCCTGCGGCAGTCGCCATGCAATATCCCTTCGATCAAATGAACGGTCTCTGGGTACATTCGCGGGAGTTGAATATAAGAGATTTCCGCAAACGTCTCGTCAGGAGCAGAGTTTCAACCAACCCTGCGCACCTGCTTAAATACTTTCCCTATCCAGATGGCAAAACCGTGCCGCGAGATGCACAAATCACGGGGGAAAAGAACCGGTTGAGACCTAACCCGCCAGGCTTCCATGTTTTGAGTCTCGATTCCGCCCGCGCATTACGGTCCAGATCAGCAACTGTACTACCAATCCGCCCGTACAATCCAGCAGAACGTCATAGATCGAACTCGTCCTGTTTGGCAAAAAGCTCTGGTGAAACTCATCTGCTGAAGCCACCAGAAGAGTTCCCAGCAGCGCCAGCCCATGCAATTTCCACCGTGCCGAAAAATCTGTCAAGCGCTGCCTGAAAGTCATCCAGAACGCGCGAAACCACGCGGCAGACAAAATGCCATAGCCCGTGAAGTGGCCGCATTTACGAATGTAGTGGTGAACTTCATCCCATTGCGCATCTGCGAAACGGTGATGCAGCAGCCATTCGCAAAACCGCCGGAGAGGCCCAGTCGTATGGTCCGCACCAAAATATGCCGTCGATTCGACAGCAATCACCAGCACGCAAAACAGCACCGGCAGCCACGCGCTTAACATGGGCCATAGCTTCCGGTGCTCCGTTGTCGATGCAGCAGTCTGGCTACTCAACGTGGTAGTTCGGCGCCTCGCGCGTAATGATCACATCGTGCACATGGCTCTCGCGCAATCCCGCGCCCGTAATGCGCACAAACCGCGAATTTTCCTGCAGCTCCTGGATCGTCCCGCAGCCCAGATAGCCCATACCTGAGCGCAATCCGCCCACAAGCTGCAGCACCATGTTCTCCAGGGGCCCGCGATACGGCACCCGTCCCTCGATGCCTTCGGGGACGAATTTCGCCAGCCTGTTCTGATTCGACTTCTCCCGCTGCACCACGTTCTCCACATTCTCAGCCGATGAGCCTGCATCGTTGCTCGACTGAAAATAGCGCTCGCTCGACCCCAACGCCATCGCGGTCAACGAGCCCATGCCACGATACGACTTGAACGATCGTCCCTGGTACAGGATCGTTTCACCTGGGCTCTCATCCACACCGGCAAACAACGATCCGATCATTACCGAACTCGCACCCGCAGCAATTGCTTTCGTCACTTCACCGGAATACTTGATGCCGCCATCGGCGATGATCGGCACACCGCGTTCCTTCGCAGCGCGATAGGCCTCAGACACCGCCGTTACCTGCGGCATGCCTGCACCCGTCACCATGCGCGTCGTGCAGATCGACCCCGGACCAAATCCCACCTTCACCGCATCCGCACCGGCATCGATCAGCGCCAGCGTTGCCTCGTATGTTGCTACATTGCCGGCCAGCAAACCTATGTTCGGAAATGCTTTCTTCACCTCGCGCACCGCTTCCAGCACCCGCGAGGAGTGCCCATGCGCTGAGTCAATCGCCAGCACATCCGCCCGTGCTTTTACCAGCTCCGCCGCACGCTCCAGAAAGTCGCCGGTAGCGCCGATCGCGCCGCCTACACGCAGCCGTCCCTTCGAGTCCTTAGAGGCATTCGGATACTTGAGTTTCTTCTGAATATCCTTGACAGTAATCAGCCCCTTCAGCTCGTACTGGTCATTCACCACCAGCAGCTTTTCCACGCGATGCTGATGTAGTATCAGCTCCGCCTCTTCCAGCGTCGTTCCCACCGGCACCGTGATGAGATTCTCCTTCGTCATCACGTCGTCGATCGGTACATCCGACCGCGTCTCAAAACGCAGGTCGCGATTGGTCAGGATACCCACCAGCCGTTTGCCCCGCGTCACCGGCACGCCCGAGATCTTGTAGCGCCGCATGACATCCAGGGCCGCCGAAATCGGCTGATCCGGCTCAATCGTCACCGGATCGACAATCATGCCCGATTCCGAGCGCTTTACCTTGTCGATCTCCCCTGCCTGCTCGGTGATGGAGAGATTGCGGTGCACTATGCCAATGCCGCCCTGCTGTGCCATGGCAATTGCCATGCGCGACTCCGTCACCGTGTCCATCGCGGCAGAGATCAGCGGCGTATTCAGCGTAATGTCGCGCGTGAGCTGTGTCTGTGTGCTCACCTGGGTCGGTACGACATCGGAAAAGGCAGGAACTAACAGGACGTCATCAAACGTCAGAGCTTCAGGAAGCGGATGATTCAACATAAGATTCGGATGCGCGAATACACCCCGGCGCTTCAAACTGCAGATCAGGCAGCTCCGGGAGGGGCTTGCGCTTCACGCTATTGTAGCGGAGCCGCCAAGGCGCAACGGTAAACGTAGGTAAATCTCGTCCCAACGTTGTATTTCCGCACATTTCGCCGTATCCTAGAAGAGCAGACGAATTTGTCCGCGAGGTCCGTGCGTATTCCGGCTGGCGGAGAGATGAGTGGGCTAATCGCCCACTTTTTCTTTGGTTCAAATTTTTCGGCGCGAAAGGCAAAGTTTTAAGGCGCAATTCAACGGATGGCAGTGAATCTGGATGCAATTCGAAGCGCGGCTGACCGGGTCGCTTCATCGCTCGGCCTCGACGTTGTCGATGTCGAAATGACCGGTACAGCGAAACAACGCACACTTTGCATCTATCTGGAGAAGAATGCGGCGGGGCGAGAGGAACTGATTCGCAAGGCAGCCGGGAGCATCGAGGGCGGCGATGAGAGTACTGCTCCCGCTCGGCTTGCCGAGGGTAACCTCAACCCCCAGCATCTTTCCTGGCTCACCCACGAAGATTGCGCCGAGTTCAGCCGCGATTTTGGAACGCTGCTGGACGTGGAAGATTTAATCCCCGATGGGGAGTACACGCTAGAGGCCAGCTCTCCCGGCCTTGACCGCAAGCTCACCCGTCCGGACGAATTCGAGCGGTTTCAGGGTGCTTTGGCCAAGGTGCAGACCTTCGAGCCCATCGCCAACAATCGCCACTGGCAAGGCCGCCTCATCGCCGTAAGTGCCGAGGCCATTACGCTCGACCTTACCGCGACGCGCCAGAACAGCAAATCGCGTAAGGCCGGTGTGAGTACGGTCGAAATCGCCTTCAGCAATATCGAAAAGGCGCATCTGGTTCCGGAGTTCTAGCCGGACAGTGGGACAGAATCCTCCTTCACTGGCGGAACTGTCCGGAACGTTGCAGCCCGGCATGCGTCCGGTGCAGTAGAGATTTTCTGGGGGCGATGTGCAGCGTTAATCGCGCACCGCTCCGAAGCAAGCGAAGGTAGGAAGACTGACACTATGTCCAGTGCGTTGTACCAGAGCATCGAGATGCTGAGCCGTGAAAAGAGCATCGACCCCGAGATCGTTGTAGGTGCCGTCGAAGAGGCAATCGCCCTCGCTACCCGCAAGTACTACAAAACGCAGGAGAACATGCGCGGGGAGTTGAATAAAGAGACAGGCGAGATCGCCGTCTATGCCTACAAGACCGTGATGGCGGGCGAGGATGACATCGAAGATCCCGTCAATCAGATCACGCTCGAAGAGGCGCAGGCTATTGCCGCTGGAGCTGAGCTTGAGCCCGGTAGCGAAATCCGTCTCTACAAAGACACGCGCCCGCTCGGCCGTATTGCCGCCCAGCTTGCCAAGCAGGTCATCTTCCAGAAGGTCCGCGAAGCGGAACGCGACACCGTCTTCAACGAATACGCTCACCGCGAAAAAGAAGTCCTTTCCGCCACTGTCAAGCGCATTGAGGGGCAGGACGTCATCATCGATCTCGGCAAGGCCGAGGCCCGCATGCCCAAGCGTGAGCAGTCGCGTCTTGAGCAGTTCTCTATCGGCGAGCGCATCCGCGTCGTTCTGCTCAAGGTTGACCGTGCCGCGAAAGGCCCGCAGGTCATCGTCTCCCGCGCCGCTCCGGAGCTGGTTTCGAACCTTTTTCAGTCGGAAGTTCCTGAAATCTATGATGGCACCGTGGTCATTCGGGCCATCGCCCGCGAGGCAGGTGAGCGCACTAAGATCGCCGTCATGTCCCGTGACAAAGACGTCGACCCCGTCGGTGCCTGCGTCGGCATGAAGGGTATGCGCGTGCAGTCCATCATCCGTGAATTGCGCGGCGAAAAGATCGACATCATCGAGTTCAACGAAGAGATCACCACTTTCGCCGAGAAAGCGTTGCAGCCGGCTAAGGTCAGCCGTGTCTCCATCGTTGATCTTAGCGAAAAGCAACTCGAAGTCATCGTTGACGATACGCAGCTCTCACTCGCTATCGGCAAGAAGGGGCAGAATGTGCGCCTCGCCGCCAAGCTCCTCGGCTGGAAGATCGACATCAAGAGCGAGGAAGAAAAGCGGCAGGAAGTCGAGCAGCAGATGGGTGGCTTTGGTGCTGGTCAGACCACGCCGATCGAAGCTGTCACCGAGCTGGGCGAAACCATCATCCAGAAGCTCGTGGCTGCTGGCATCACCACTGTCGAGTCGCTTGCGGACATGACTCCCGAGCAGCTTGAAGAGATCCCCGGCATCGGCGAAAAGACGCTTGAACGCATCAGCGTCGCAGTCCGCCACTATTTCGGCCAGTATGAGGAAGGTGAGGCGCAGCCGCAGGCTGAGACGTCCCCTTCTCAAGAAGCCATTGCAACCGAAGAAGATGAGCCCGGCACTCCTGATCAGCCGGTCGAAGAAGCAACAGCGGCACTCTCCGCGGAGCACGAGGAGACGGCTGCAGCAGAAACCATGGAAGCTGAAAACGCCGCCGATCCAGAGCGGGCTCACCCGGTCGAGAGCGAAGAGACCGAGCCTGTCCACGAGGCCAACCCCGAAGCAACTCTCGAGGAAACTGAGTTTGCTGAGGAAGCGGCCATCGACGGCATCAATGAGAACGAACGGGAAGGGCAGGGCGGCGAGTAATGTGCCGCCCTGTAAATATCGGCTCTCCCGCATGGGAGAAATCGAAGGATAATAGCAATAGGCGTAGTTCCCGGCAATTCCAGCCTTCGGGGACAGTCTTTCGCGGCAGCTCGGTGGCCTGTATGGGCTAACAGTGAGCACACAATCTCCGCCTCGAAAGACTTCCTGGCTGGTTTTGCCTCCGGATACCGTGAGGTTGCTATGACCGGTTAACTGAAGTTGAGCAAGGCAACGAAAAGAGGCGGATGAGCAAGGTTCGAATCAACGATCTGGCGCGTGAGCTAGAGGTTAAAAGCAAACAGATTCTCGATGCCCTGGAGACCATGGGTCTGGCCGAGGGCAAGACCCATTCCAGCTCCATTGAGGCGGGCGAAGCGGAGCGTGTTCGAGCACATTTTGAGCGCGGCTCCCGTCCAGCGTCCGGTGCGCGGCACGACGCAGAGCAAAAGCCCAAGATCGACCTGTCCAACATTTCCAAGCCCGGCGATGCTCTCAAGGCTATTCTCGCCCGCAAGCAGGAGATGGAGCGTCAGGCCCAGTTGTCTCAGCGCCCCGGCGGTGCTCCGCCCGTGGTTGTAAGGCCGCCGTCTGGTGCGCCTACATCCGCTCCGGCAGCGCCTCGTCCCGCGGTTCCGGCGCCAGGCACGGCTCGCGTCGCGCCTTCAGCGGCATCTGCCCCGGCTGCGCCAGCCAAGCCTGAGCCGCGTCGCATTGTTCCGCAGCCTCGTCAGGCTCCGCCTATTGTGCAGCCGCCGCCAGCTTCAGGACCCGCCATCGGCACCCGTCCACCGTCAGGCCCCGTAGTCGCCAAGCCGGCAGCCTCCGCACCCACTCCGGCACCAGCGCGCCCGGCCGTTGCCGTAGCGCCGCCCGCCGGTGCAGTCGTGGTCAAGCCTCCCGTGGCTCCCGCTGCCCCTGCTCCGGCAACTCCGGCACAAGCCGTGGTTGTCGTAACCCAGCCCAAGCCGGCTGCTCCACCTGTCGTGGCTGTCGCACCCGCTGCTACTGTTCCCGCAGCGCCGCCCGTGCCCGCTACCCCGGAGCCGGTAAAAACCGTTGCCGCTCCCGCCGCTGCAGTGGTTGAGCCCGCTGCTCCGGCCCCTGTCGAGCCTGTCGCAAAACCCGAGGTTTCAGAACCCGTTGCCACGACCCCAGTTGCTCCTGCTGTCGTAACGCCTGCTGCAACCGCTGCTCCGGCAACCCCGGCTCCTGCGGTCGCCGTCCCGGCTGCTCCAGCCGCACCATCCGGACCTCCGCCGCAGGTTCGCCGCGTGGTCATGCCTCAGACCGGCCCGCGTCCCGTCTACAAAGCTCCGCCACCGCCGCCACCTTCTGCGGCTCCCACCCCGTCTGCGGGTGGCCCTGGAATCCAGCGCGGCAAACCTATCTTTGATCGCCGTCCTCAGGGCGGCCCGGGTGGCGGCTACGGACCCCGTCCACAGGCCGGTCCGCACACACAGCACCCTGCGGGCCCGCGTCCCAAGCATCCCACGCGCCCAGGCTTTGCCGGTTCTGGTCCCGGCGGCCCCGGCGGTCCCCGTCCGGGCTTTGGTGGCTCCCGCCCTGGTTTTGGCGGTCCCCGCCCCGGCGGTTTCGGTGCCGGACCTGGAATGGCTCCGCCGCCGGGTGAAGCGCCGCGCCCATCGCGCGGTCCAAACGCCCCCAGGGGCCGTGGCCGTCAGCAGCAGTATCCGAAGACCAAGGAAGGCCCGATGAAGGGCTTCACGCCGCCGCCGCGTCTCGGTGGCGTGTACCTGGGCAGTGAGCCGCCGCCGATTACCAAGGAAATCACCGTTACCGAAGGTATCAGCGTTAAGGATCTCGCCGAGAAGCTCGAAATTCGCGCCAAGGACCTCATCGCAACCCTGCTCATGCGCGGCGTCTTCGTAACCGTGAATCAGTCTCTCGACGCTGAAATGGTCAAGGACGTCGCAGCCCGCTTCGGTGCAGGCGCTACCGTCATCAGCTACGAAGACGAGATCGCCAACCAGGCTCTCGAAGAGATTCTCGAAAGCGACAACCTCGACGAAGCTGAAGTTCCGCGCTCGCCCGTCGTCACCGTCATGGGCCACGTCGATCACGGCAAGACCTCGCTGCTCGATGCCATCCGTGAAACCGATGTCGCCTCTGGCGAAGCCGGCGGCATCACCCAGCACATCGGCGCTTACAAGGTTAAATTCGCCAAGGAAGGCTCCCCGGCTTCAGGCCGCGAAATCGTCTTCCTCGACACTCCCGGCCACGAGGCCTTCACACGCATGCGTGCCCGCGGAGCCAAGGTCACTGACCTCGCTGTCATCGTTGTCGCAGCCGATGACGGCCCAATGCCGCAGACCATCGAAGCCATCGATCATGCCAAGGCCGCTGGTGTTCCCATCATCGTCGCCGTCAACAAGATCGATAAGCCCGATGCCAATCCGGACCGGGTCATGAAGCAACTCGCCGATCGCGGACTCGTCCCCGATGAGTGGGGCGGCGATACCTACTACGTCAACGTCTCGGCCAAGAAGAAGATCGGCCTCGACAACCTGCTCGAAATGATCTGTCTCGTCTCCGACGTCAAGGCTCCTACCGCTACCCCCGGCCGCAAGGCCGTCGGCACGGTGCTCGAAGCCAAGCTCGACCGCGGACGCGGCACCGTGGCTACGGTTCTGGTACAGAACGGTACGCTGCATGTCAACGAGAGCTATATCGTCGGCAACACCTTCGGCAAGGTCCGCGCCATGTTCGATGACCGTGGCCGCGCCATCGTCGAAGCCGGACCTTCGACTCCGGTCGAAGTCCTCGGTCTCGAAGGCATGCCCGACTCCGGCGATACTTTCCTTGTTGTCGCCGACCGCGACCGTGCCAAGAACATCGCTCAGTTCCGCAAGATGAAGGAGCGTGAAGCGCAGCTTGCCAAGTCGAGCCGTGTTTCGCTCGAGGGTCTTGCCGAGCAGATCCGCACCGCTGGCGTCAAAGACCTGCCGCTCATCATCAAGGGCGACGTTACCGGTTCGGTCGAGGTCATCGCCGACTCGCTGGTCCGCATGTCCACCGAGAAGGTGCGCATCAAGGTCATTCACTCTGGCGTCGGCGCCATCACCGAGAGCGACATCCTGCTCGCCTCCGCATCCAATGCGATCATCATCGGCTTCAACGTGCGTCCTGAGCGTAAGTCGCAAGAGCTCGCGCAGCAGGAAGAAGTCGAAATTCGCCTGCACTCCATCATCTATGAACTGCAGGATGAGATTCGCAAAGCGATGCTCGGCCTGCTCGATCCAACTTTCCGCGAAAACTACCTTGGCCGTGCGGAGATCATCAACGTCATCCGCATTCCCAAGATCGGCACCGTCGCCGGTTCGCGTGTCACCGACGGCATCCTCCGTCGCGACGCCGAGTTCCGGCTCATGCGTGGCACCGAGCAGGTCTTCAAGGGTAAGATCGCCTCGCTACGCCGCTTCAAAGACGACGTCAAGGAAGTCACCAACGGCATGGAGTGCGGTGTCGGCCTCGGCTACAACGACCTCCAGGAAGGCGACGTCATCGAAGCGTTCTCCACCGAGCGCATCGCCAGCGACCTCGGCCGTCTGGCCTCAGCCGTTGCCAAGGAAGCCAAAGAAGCTAAGGAAGCTAAGGAACCAGCCGAAGCAGTCAACTAAACCCCTACACCATTCATTCCGGGCCGGCATCCATCACAGATGCCGGCCTGAATTTTTGCCCAGCCAAAACTCCCCGGATGCCCATCCTTTCTGCATTTTTCCGGACAAAGTGAAAATCACTCTCGCGCACATTGCCATCGCCGCTTGTCATCCTGAGCGCAGCGAAGGATCTGCTTTTCGTTTTTGTCTTTGCTTTTCTTGCTGTCATTCCGCAAGGAATCCGCATCATCTTCGCGTGTAAGCGCGAACCCGAACCACTCCCCGTACACCCACCTACAATGGCACCTATGAAAATCCGGCTCCTGCTCGTCCTATCCCTTTTCGCCACCTCCGCTCTGCATGCTCTCCCCGTGGCTCCATCAACCCCCATGAGCGACGCCGAAAAAGCGCAATACGCTACCCACGTCAAAGCCGAAACCCTCCGCGCCTGGAACGCTTACAAGAAATACGCATGGGGCCATGATGAACTGCATCCCCTCACTCACGAGCCCTTTGACTGGTACGGCCATTCTCTCCTCATGACTCCCGTCGACGCCCTCGACACACTCGTCATCATGGATCTCAAGCCACAGGCCGACGAAGCCCACGGCCTCATCGACACCCAGCTCAACTTCGATCAGGACATCTACGTTAAAGATTTCGAGATCACCATCCGTATGATCGGCGGCCTGCTCTCGTCCTATCAGCTCACCGGAGACAAGCGCTTGCTTGAGCTCGCCGACGATCTTGGCCATCGCATGCTGCCCATGTTCAACTCACCCACCGGCATGCCCTGGGAATACATCAATCTGCACACCGGCGCCGTTCGAGGCAACGAGAGCAACCCGGCTGAAGTCGGCACAATGCTCATTGAATACGGCATGCTTTCCCGCCTCACCGGCAAACCCGAATACTACGACAAAGCCAAGCGCGCGATGGTCGAGTTGTATAACCGCCGCTCTGCTAAAGGACTCTTCGGTTCCACCATCAACATCGAAACAGGCAAATGGCTCGACTCGACCGCTACTATCCAGGGTGGCACGGATTCCTTCTATGAATACATGGCCAAAGCCGCCATCCTTTTCGACGACAAGGACTGCGCAAAGATGTGGCAGGAGAGCCTTCCCGCCATCAACCAGTACCTCGCCGACGAGCGTCCCACCGGCCTCTGGTATGGCGAAGCCGACATGAACACCGGCGCACGCACCGGCGCTACCTACGGCGCACTCGACGCCTTCTTCCCAGCCGTGCTCGTCCTCTCCAATGAAATCGATCGCGCCGCCAAACTCCAGGACTCCGGCTACAAAATGTGGAACGTCGCCGGCATCGAGCCCGAACGTTTCGACTACGCGAAGATGAAGATCGTTTCTCCCGAATATCCCCTGCGCCCCGAGATCATCGAGTCAACCTACTACCTCTACCACGCAACGCACGATGCAAAGTACCTCGCCATGGGCAAGACCTACTTCGATAACATCATGCGCTACTGCCGCACCAGCGACGCCTTTGCTGCGCTCAAAGACGTGCGCACAAAAAAGAAAACCGATTCCATGGAGAGCTTCTTCTTCGCCGAAACCTTGAAGTATCTCTATCTCCTCTTTTCTCCCGAGTCCACTCTCGACTTCGACTCCATCATCTTCAACACCGAAGCCCACCCCATGAAAAAAAGCCTTGCGGCCGCTCACTGAACCGCATCTTTCTTCTTTCTCTAATCCTCTCTAAACGCAAAAAAAATGCGTGAGCCCAAATGGGCTCACGCCAACCAGAGAGTTACTGTGAAGCTTAGTTAGAATTCGAGCCGCGCTGAAACCTGTCCTGTACGCGCCCCGCCAAAGTCCGCGCTGATGGCGTTGTTGATGACGCCAAAGCTGGACGAGCTCAAGTCGAGGTTCGGATCGTTCAGGTTGGTGTGGTTCAGTACGTTGGTAAACGTGCCTTCCACTTTCAGGTGAACTCGTTCGGTTACTGCAAAGCTCTTGCTTAAGCCAGAGGAAAGATTGACAAGGTTAGGGCCAACTACCGAGCCGACCTGACTGCCGCCAAAGCGTCCGATAGGCAGCGGGTGATCGCTAAGTGGATTGCCATTGGAGTCATACCCGGCGCCCGTGGTGCAGGAGGTTCCGAGCGTCCAGCTTGGGTCTCCGGGGCAGGCAAAGGCTGCGCCGTTAGTCCAGTTGAAACGGGTGCGGCCGTTGGGAACACGGCTCACACCGGGAACGTCATCGGCATGTTGTGCGCGTCCCGGCAGAGAAGCTCCGGCCAGTGTGCCGCCCAGGCCAGATCCGGTTCCTGAAGGGTCGCCCTCGCCGCCGTCGAAGTACGGGGTTTCGAAGTCACCGCTTTGCACAGTGAGGATTGAGGTAAGGCGCCATCCGCCGATGAGTAGATCAGCCGCACGCGCCATGTTTGAGCCGAACATCTTGCCACGGCCAAACGGCAAATCATAGAGCACCGTCGTGTTCCAGCGGTGACGGCGGGTGCCGCCTACGTTGCCAAAATCGACGTTGGGAGTGAAGGGAGTGGTGGAACGGTTGCCGCCGTTTTCCCCGGCGAATCCGTTTTCGGCAGGGCCCTGGTTATCGGCCAGCGCCTTGGCGAAAGTGTATGTGGAGTGGAACTCCAGTCCATGCTGCAGACGATGGCTCGCTTCGAGCTGCACGGATTCGTAGCTCGCATCGGCGCCTGTGGCGCGCGTATTGATTACGCCCCAGTTGGGATAGCGGCTAGCCGAAAGAGGCTCGTTGTTGGCCGAAACTGTCGACGAATAGGGAAGCGTGTTTTCATCCGGCGCCCAAATGAGCTGGTGTGTTTCCGAACCGATGTAGGTGATGCGGGCTGCATATCCGCTGCCCAGGTCATGGTCAATGCTCAGCGACCACTGTTCCGTGTATGGATCTTTCCAGTTGGTGCTGTTCGCGGTGCCGAAGTAGTCGCTTCCGTAGCAGTTCGTGCAGGCGCCGTTGGAACCGGCGTAGACATTCGGCCACTGGAAGCCTACCGCGTGCGTCGAAGCGTTGTAGGAGTTGGTATAAGTAGCGGTGGCAGCCTGGATGGTACCGGTAAGCGAGTAGAAAGCGGAGCCGCCGAGAGTGTTGTTGTAGATGCCATAGCCGCCGCGTACGACCCAGTTGTCGCTTGAGGTGGGGCGATAGGCAAAGCCAAGGCGCGGCATGAAGCGCAGCTTCGGATATTTCCTCAAGCCTTGCGGAAAACCAGCCTGGCTGTAGTCCTGTACGGGCATGCAGGGCGCGCCGTTGACCGTTGCGCTATTGGACGCAGTAACACCATCCGGATCGCAGGCATTGGCGCTCGCGAGATAAGCCTGTGCCAGTAGCGATTGCTTGCCGTCTGGATAGATGATCCCGCCGGAGAGTGCAGGAGACGTGTTGAAGTTGCCGATGTCGCCGCCCCTGTCGTAGTAGCCGGGCTGCAGTTCATAACGAAGGCCATAGGACAGAGTCAGGCGGGGAGAGACGCGCCACTCATCCTGGGCAAATGCATGGTACTTGAACGAGACACCGTCATTATCCTGCCGCACGACGTCGTAGAAGCTCTGATAAGGAGTTCCCAGCAGGAAGTCGGCAAAGTCGACGGGTTCGAAAAGACCCGAACTGTTGCTTTTGTTGAAATAGTACGTGCCGTAGTTGTCGTCTCCCTGGAAGCCGAGGGTCGAGTACGCTTCCACCGTCTGGACGTTTACGCCTGCCTTGATGGTGTGCCTGCCCTTGGACCAGATCAGGACATCGTTATAGTCGTAGGTATACGACTTACTGGGACTATTGAGACGGCCAACGGTGAGGCCAGTCAGGTTGTTGAAGCCCATGTCGGGTAGCCCATTGAACCACAAATCTTGCAGGCCAACCCAGCCTTCTCCCGAGGTCCACGCTGTTCCGTTGTATGGGTTGACGCTGGTTGAGGTCCAGCGAGTAAAGCCAAAGCTGCCTTCGTTGATGAGGTTGGGCTTGATCGACCAGTTGGCATCGACCTTCAGCACGCGGCTCTTGCCACTATCCACATACGAAGGCAAATTGTATTGAGCATAGGCATTTGAAGCATCGTTTTTCCAGGTGAACCGGCCCCAGAGAAGGAGCTTCTGGTTGGAGCCGAAGTACTGGTCGCCGCGGATATCGAACTGATCTGAGTGAGCGCTCGCATCCACATTCTTTTCCCAGTTAGGGGTGCCGTCGTCCGTGTAGGCAGTGGGATCGCCGATGTTCGGGTCGGGGAAGAACGTTGAAAGCGTATCCGAGGAGATTTTGTTAATGAGGCCGCTCGGGAGCGCGGTCCCCAGGTTCGCGCCGGTGAAGGGGTCCACAAGATCAGGTGCGCCGTCGAGGCTCGACGAGGAGTACTTTGAGAAGTCGCCTTGCTTCATCAGGGTGCTGGGAACCTTGGCGAATTGCGTCACCTGGGACGGGTGGCGCCATCCTTCATAAGCGCCGTAGAAGAAACTCTTGTTGTGGCCGTTGTAGAGGTGAGGGATCTCGACCGGGCCGCCCGCGCTTGCGCCGAAGGTGTTGCCGATCAACGAAGGCTTGGTGGTCGTCGTTGGGTTGGTGTAGGCAATCGCATCGAAGTCCGAGCTCTGGTAGTACCAGAATCCCGCGCCGTGAAACTGGTTGGTGCCGCCTTTGGTGGTGACGATTACCTGTCCTGGCTCGCCATATTCGGCGCTGTTCAGGGCGCCGTCAGCGCGGATTTCTGAGATCGACTCGGTCGAGGGGAAAGATTCCGACAGGATGTTGCTGCCGCCAGGATCCTTCAGCGTGACGCCGTCAACCGTGACGTCGGTCTGGAAGGGCAATGCCCCCTGAAGTGAGAAACCGTTGCTGCCGCTGTTGCCGTCCGCCTGCATGCCGGGCAGCGCGCCAAGAATCGCAAATGCGCTGGTTCCGCTGAAGCTGGCTCGGGTGTTCACCGGCAGATTGGTGGCGTCATCCGAGGTAAATGTGCCGCTGATCGTAGGGCTTTCCGTTTCGATCGCTGAGGCAGCGTCGGCGCTCACCGTTACCTGCTGCTGAACGGAACCAATCGCCAAGGTCGCGTCCAGATGCAGCTGCTGCCGCACTTCGAGCACGAAACCGTCAGTCCGCCACGTTTCGAATCCTGGCGCTTCCACTACAAGGTTGTAGTGAGCAGCCTTGGCGTCCTGGAAGCTAAAACCACCGTTGGAAGTGGTCGTGGTTGAGCGAACGGCGCCCTCGTCCGTGTTCGTCAGCGTGACGGTCGCTCCGGGCACTAATGCGCCCTTGGAATCCTTTACCGTGCCATCAACTGAGCCCTGCGTCTGCTGAGCGTGCAGCTGTACGTGAAACAGTGTCAGTAATGCGATGACAGTTGCTAATGTCCATCGCAGATTCCGCAATCGCGATGGATGTGTGGCCTTTTGCATACGTACTGCCTCCTGAAGATTGCTGCTGATTCTGTCTGCCAATTCCGTTTATGTGCGAAGAAATGCGTTGTGAAAGCGGGGGATGAAGACGGTGAACAGATCGCTACAGGTAAATCCGCGAGGCACACGTATACCCCACTTGCCTCTGCATGACATATCTAAACAGGCATTTCCCCGGGAAAGGCAGGTTCTTAACGGTTCAGCATCCGAGCGTTTTATTGATTTCATTGAAGTTATATTTCAGGTATTCGCAACATGTTCACGAAACTGTGAAACTTCATAAGCGAAAACCAAAGCAATTTAATCCGCATTCACAAACCTGGATTATGCTGAAAAGGAGATTTCCTACCTTCGTCACTGTAGATCAGGAGAGCTGCCTTGGCCGCCGCACCGCCTCTGCCCAAGAGCTTTGAGGACGCCGCCCGCCAACACCTCGCCGTGGAAGCGGAGCTGGAGCGTGTTTGTAGCAGCCCCCACTTTCGTTCCAGCCGGCGTTCCTGCGAGTTCCTTCGTTATATCGTTCAGGTCACGCTTTCCGGTCGGCTCGACTCCCTGAAAGAGCGTTCCATCGGTATCGATCTCTTCGGCAGGGACACGTCGTACGAGCCCAGCTCCGACGCTACCGTTCGCGTCCGCGCCAACGAAGTCCGCAAACGCCTGTCGTCCTATTACGCTTCCGGTGACGCTCTGGTCGAGAGTCATTCCATCCGCATCGAGCTCCCCACCGGCACCTACATTCCGCGGTTCATACCCGACTCAATACCGCTCCACCCTCAAGCTGCCCCGACGCAACCTGAAACAGTACATGGCACTGCTGAAACTATCGCCGCGCAGCTTCCAGCTCGATCCGCTGTAGTGCCGGTCATCAGCTCCCTGACGCTCATGCGTCCTGCGCTTCTCGCTCTGCTTCTCTGCACTCTTCTGCTGCGTCACAAACTGGAGAATCGCGAAGAATACCTCCGCTTCTGGGACCGTCTGCTCTCCGGCCGCAGCGCCCTCGTCCTGTCCGTCTCTCCGCAGGATCGCCCCAGCCTCGCCTCCAGCCTCTATCCTCTGGTCTGGGTCGCAGGGCGTTATGGCGTTGACGCAACCATGCAGAGCGACTCCCTGACCGGCGTCAAGCCCGAAGCCCTGGCTTCCGTCCAGGTCGGCTACATTAGCTCCACAGAGCCAGGCGACAGCCGTCTTCGCTGGACCATAACCGCCACTCCTCACGAAACCGCCGCAACCGCCAGCCAGCCAGCAGACGGCAATCTGCCCCTCCTCGTCGACCATCGCTCCTCCACGCAGAAGGGTTCAGCTCTCATCCCTCACGCGGCCATGGCTTTGCTGACCATCCTTCCCGAGGATCCATCGCTCTTGCACGTCCAGGGCACCGACGCAGCAGCTATTCGGCATCTGCTCGAAGACCTCACCGTTGAACACAACTTCCCCCACGGCCTCACCGAGCATTTCAATAGCCGCGGCGTGCTTCAGGTTCTCGAATACCGCGACACTGCCACAGGCGCCTGGCAGCGCAATACCTTTTGGGGAGACGCACAATGAGCGCGCCCACCGGACAGGCATCCTACACCCGATGGCGCTCGGCAGCCTTCACATCGAGCTGGCTCCTCTATGCCGGTTATTACCTCTGCCGCGAAAACCTCCGCAGCGTCCGCACCTTGCCCGGCTCACCTCAGGCACAAAATGATCTCACGGGCCTCCTTTTCAACTTCTCCCTCGCCTATGTCATCGGACACGTCGTTTCCGGCAGCCTTTCCGATCTCCGCAGTGCGCGCAAAGTCGCGCTCGTCGGTGGTCTCATCTCCGCCGCTTGCACCGCCTCCATGCTGTGGACCCACTCCACCCCAGCGCTTCTTGCTTTGGATCTGCTCAACGGCTTTGCTCAGGGCTTCGGCTTTCCAGCACTCGCCCGTATGCTCGCCGTCTGGTTCCGTCAGCAGGAGCGTCCTGGGGTGCTCGCCTGGTGGAGCGCCAGCTATTCCGTAGGCGGAGTGCTCGCAGGCAGCCTCACGCTCTGGTTTGCAACCACCCAGCTCTTCATGCCCAGCTGGGGATGGAAACGCTGCTTTCTCTTTCCGCCGCTTCTTCTCATCCTCATATCAATTTGGTTCTACGTCACCACTCGCGACGAGCCGGAAGATGTCGGCCTGACACCGGTCGAGCCCGGCGACCGCAAGCCGCGCCGCAGCCTCTGGTCCGGATGGTGGACTGTTCTCTCCAACAGCCACATCCGCACCATCGCCGCCATGTATTTCTTTCTGAAGATGACGCGCTACGCCCTGCTTTTCTGGCTTCCACTCTACCTCGTCCAGACCACGCAGCTCGCTCCCAGCCGCGCCTCATCTACCGCCGCGCTCTTTGAATTCTTCGGCTTCGTCGGAGCAGTCTTCGCCGTCCGCGCCTCCGCGCGATGGTTCCAGTCTCGCCGCTATCCCGTCGCTGCCATCCTGCTTTTCGGTCTCGGATTCCTCGCTCTCATTCAGCCCATCGTCTCCACCTTCGGCTGGTGGGCCTCCGCCGTCAGCATCGCCGCCATGGGTCTGCTGGTCTACGCCGTCGATGCCCTTATGGTTTCCGTCGCCGTCCTCGAGTCTGTCCCCCTCGACTGCTCCGCCCGCGCCATCGCCGCCGTCAACGGAGCCGGTTCCGTCGGCCAGATGCTTTCCCCGCTGCTCGTCACCTGGTTTGCCCTCCACTACGGCTGGGACAATCTCTTCAATCTCTTCCTAATGACCTCGCTCGCCGCCGCAGCCATCGTCGCCCCGCGCTGGAACGACGACTCGCGCGACCTACCTGCCTCGGCTCCCGCAGAGGCATAACGCACCCCTCAATCCCATACACCAAAGGCGTATCGAGAATGCTGACAAACCCGCTGCTTTGAAAGGGCGCGAGTTTACTCGTGCCGTAAAAGCCGCAAATAGAACACGGCTTCAGCCGCTGAGGGATGCAACTCCTGCCGGACTTTGTCAGCAGTCTGAAAATGCGCCAAAGGCGCATCTCATACCAGCCCAGGGCAAAATAGCCCAGCCGAATCGTTAGATTCGGCTCGCATGACGCCCTGGGTCCGAATTGCCAGGAATGACTCACGCGGGCTGAAGGCCCGCCTCATAGACGCTACATCCGTGCATCAGCTAATTGTCTAATCATTCGGAGTCAGCCTGTTCAAAGCAGCCCGGCTCCCCGGCTTCACAGTGAACCGCTTGCCATCAAACACAAACTCCACATCGTAGCTCTTCACGCCTGGCAACTCACCTTTCGATTTGCTCTTCTCGGCTGCGGCCACGCGCCCGCAGGTCACTTCGCCCATCGTCGCCGTAATGGTAAGACCGGTAATCTGCCCAGTATCCGCAGGAACAAACTTCAACCCTTTGATCTCAGAGCTTCGCTCAATCTGACTCTCATCCCCGCATTCGCCCGTAGTATCCCTCACAGACAACAGCGTCTTGCGTGTTTCAGTTCCCGCCGCGCTGAACGCGGCCGTGAACACATACGCATCGGCTTCTCCCTGCCCACCCCATCCACCGCGGCAGATCAGATACTCACGCCCATCCGCAAACGCAAATTTATGGCATTCATCCGTGATGAGCCCGGCACTGTAATGCAGCAGCCGCGCCTTGCCTGCCTCAACAGAGAACACATAGCTGCCGCCAAAATTATTCGAGTGCGGCTCGCAACCGTAGCCGCTGAGAATCAGATTGTTCGCCTGTACTGAGGTGAAATGCCCCGGAGTTTCCGCATAGATCTCAAGCTTGCTCGCGTTGTCTCCAGCAAACGCAGCCCCATCGGGACACACGCTGCATCCCGAGACGCTGCCGTCCTTGTCGCGCGTCAGATGTTTCTGGCTGCAAAGTAGCCGCATCGCAGCTTCGATATCCGTGGCTTTGACGCCCGCAGAGGCAGTGTTGAATTGGGGTTTGTCTTGCCCTATGCAAACAAGGCAAAACGCGACGGACAACAACGCGATTGAAATCCGCAAAGAAGTGAGCAGCCGCATCCGATGCCGACTTTCCGGCGTCAAGGCTCGGGGGATGAGTGCGCCAAAGGAGAATGCAGCCGATTATACTCAATGCACATTTCCCCTCTGTCGACGGGTGCCCCAGGTCTCGATTTTGAGACCTGGGCTGAATTTCAAAAGCCGGTTCAGTTCGAACGACAGTTCTACTCATCCCGCAACAGCAGCAGCGGATCAGCTCTCAGCGCCCGGCTTGCAGGAATCCACGTAGCCAGCAGTCCAAGCAGCATCATCGCGACCACCACGCCGCCCAGCACCACCGGATCGCGTGATGTTGCCTGATACACGATGGATGTCAGTACCTGGCTGGCCGCAACTCCAAGCCCAAGCCCAGTCAGCGAGCCAATCGCCAGCAGCTTCAGTGATCGCCCCAGAGCCGTCGCCAACACCTCGCGCTTCTGGGCGCCCAGTGCAATGCGGATTCCTAGCTCCCGCATGCGCTTGCTCACCGAATATGAAGCCATGCCAAACACACCAGTGATCGCCAGCATCGCGCCCAGTCCACCAAGAACACCCAATGCGATCGTTGCAGTACGCGGCGCAAACAACGCAGTATCCAGTTCCTTGTTCCACGTGTTGATCACCAGCGGCAGCCCCGGATCGACGCTATGCACCGCATTCTCAATCGACGGCTCCAGATCACTTAAACTGCGGTCTGACCGCACAATCAGCCAGGTATCGCTGTTTGGAACCTGCAAAATCGGATAGAACATCGCCGGTCGTGGGTCCTCGGCAAGCGTTGTGTACTTGCCCGTCTCTGCCACACCAACCACCTCCACCCGCTGTCCGTCCCCTGTCTTGAAGAACGATCCAACCGCCTTCTGCGCCGATCCAAATGCCTTGCGCGCAAATTCGCTGTTGATCACCGCTACCTTCGGCGCGTTCATATTGTCGTGCCAGTTGAACTCGCGTCCTGTCAGCAGCTTCGTCGACGCAGTGACAAAATACCCCGGTGATACGCTGTACTGCATCGCATCCAGCATCGTGTTTGAAGACCGGTAATCCGTCGTTGCGTCTGAATACACATACGAGTCGCTCCAACCCAAATCCAATGGAATGCGATCCGCAAATGCAACATCCTTCACGCCTGGAATGTTTGCAATCGCGTCGAGAATGCGCTTCTGCACTACCGGTACCTGGTTGCCTTGATATCCCGCCATGTCCAGATCTGTGTCCACCTGGTACGCACCATTCGGATCAAATCCAAACGCGCTCTGCATCGATCGCACCATGCCGCGTATGGCGACCAGCGACGCCGTCACCAGTACCGCGCACACTGCAATCTGTCCTGCCACCAGCACGTCGCGCAGCGTAACTCGCCGCCCACTTCCAGCAGCACTGCCTGACTTTACGATCTGATAGGGGTCGGCTTTCAGAATTTGCCGCATCGGCACCGCGCCAAACAGCAGTCCACTCACAACAGCTAGGGCAAGTGCCATCGCATAAGTAGCCACGCCCGGCTGCACGGCTATATTGATCGGGATATTCGGCACTGGATGCCACGCGCTTAACCACCTCAGCAGGAACACGCCAGTCGCCGTTCCAACTGCCCCTCCAACCAACGCTACCAGCACTGCTTCGGAGAGCTGTTGCCGCAGAATTCGACCTCGGCTAGATCCCAGCGCCAGACGTAACGCAACCTCTCGCCCACGGTCCGCAGCCCGCGCAGCAAACAAAGCGCCAAGATTCGCGCATGCGGCTAACAGAATCAGTCCCGCCAGCAGCATAAGCGCGGCCACAAACGCACGCACGGGCGCACCCAACATATCGCCCAGAAGGCCGGGACGCACCAGCCCAAACTGAATCTTGTCATCATCCTTGGGATAGGCCGTTTGTAGATACAACGCTACCGATTGCAGATCCGCCTTGGCCTGCGGTGCCGTCACACCAGCCTTCAGGCGGCCCACAACCCACCGTCCCCTGCATGTTCTTGCTTCGAGGCAACTACTGCCTTCCACCTGTTGCTCATCCACCATCGGTACCCACAAGTCCGGGGCGTAAAACAATTCCGACCCGCGAAAACGTGGCGGCGCAACGCCGGCAATAGTGAAAGGATGCTTGTTCAGCAGAACAGCGCGTCCCACAACTGACGGATCGCTATTGAAATGGCTCTGCCAGTACGCATAGCTCAGTATGAGATAGGGAGCGCTATTGGAGCCATGCTCATCTGCCGCGTGAAAGAACCGTCCGAGATAAGGCTGCACACCAAGCACATCAAAGTAGTTCCCGCTCGCTTCATACAGCCACGTCTGCATAATGTGACCATTCACATTAAGACCTGCAGGCGCCATGTCGTATGCAGCCAGACCATCAAAACTGCGCGCCCTGTCACGAAGATCTTTGTAATCCGGATATGACTGCGAAGGCGAGTGATCGGCGCCTCGGTCAACCATGTACAGCCTTTCTGAATTCGGTAAATCCAGAGGGCGCAGAATCAGCGCGTTCAACAAACTGAACACTACAGCATTCGCGCCAATGCTCAGCGCCAGCGTAATCACCGCAGCAGCAGTAAAACCCGGCGCTTTACGCAGCATGCGTGCGCTGTACCGCACGTCATGCCAGATGTTCTCGATCCAGTTCCGCCCCATCGCCTCGCGGCTCTCTTCCTTGATTCGCACATAGCCGCCAAACTCCACATGCGCCCGTCGTTCCGCCTCCGCGCGCGTCAATCCCTCTCGTTCCAGATCATCCGCACGATGCATCATGTGCGCCCGCAGCTCCGCGTCCAGTTCTCGATCGGAGATAGAACTTTGCGATCGTCGCCGAAACCATCGAAACAATGACATATACCCTCTCAGCATGCTCCACCGGAATGTGGATGAAAGCGGACAAAAACTTCAGCGCGGAATGATCTGCGTCATTCTTCGCGCAACAACACCAGCGGATTCACCTTGAGCGCTCTGCGCGCCGGTATGCACGTAGCAACCAACCCAAGCAACAGCATCACCAGCACCGCGCCAGCCATTACGAGCGGATCGCGTGGCGTCGCATCGTACACAATCGAAGCTAACACCCGCGTTGCAAGCAGTCCAAGAATCAAACCCGCGATCGAGCCAAATGCCAGCAGCCGTAGCGATCGTCCCAGCGCTGTAGCCAGAATCTCTCTCCGCTGCGCACCCAGCGCCGCGCGAATCCCAAGCTCCCGCAGCCGCTTGCTCACCGAGTACGTAGCCAGTCCAAAGATCCCTGTGATCGCCAGCAGAGCGCCCATCGCTCCCATCACCCCCAGCGCCGCAGTCGCCACTCTGGCCGGAAACAGCACCACATCCATCAGCGAGCTCCAGCTCTCCACATCTGCTGGCAATCCAGCATCCAGTTGCTTCAGACTGCGCTTGATATCCGCTATCAGCGGCTGAGCCTCTCTCCGCGAACGAATAATCAGATAAGAGTTACTGACAGGCCATTGCAGAAATGGCAGAAAGACCGCTGCCTGCTGATCCTCCGTTAGCGTCACATATTTGCCGTTCTCAACAACGCCAACCACCTGCACGCGCATCCCCGATTGCAACTTGAAGTAGCGCCCCACCGCGCCACCGACCGATCCAAAGATCTTCTCCGCAAACTGGCGATTCACCAGCGCCACTTCCGGCGCGTTCTTATCGTCATGCCATGACACATCTCGACCCGCAAGAAAGCGCGTTCCAGCCGCATCCATATAGCCCGGCGAAACAACATACTTGTAAGGAGCCGCAACCGCATTCGCCTGCTTCAGGTCTGTTGTCTCATTGCGAAACACATTCACCGACTCACCCGCCGTATACACCAGCGGCGGATACCCAGCCACTAGCCCCGCATGCTCCACTCCCGGTATCGCCTGCATCGCCTCAATCATGCGCCGCTGCATGACTGGTACACGCTCGTCGCTGTAGCCCGCCATCGCAAGATTGGTATTCACCGTCATCGCCAGATGCGGCTCAATCCCAAACTCACCATGCATCGATCGCAACAGCCCCCGCACCGCCACCAGCGATGAAGTCACAAGCACCGCACAAATCCCGATCTGCACCACCAGCAGCACATCGCGAACAGTGATTCGCCGCCCCATCGCCGCGGCACTACCTCCGCCACGCAGCACCGCATGCGCATCGGTCCGCAATACTTGCCGCATCGGCAGTGTGCCAAAAAGCAAACTGCACAAAACAGCGAGCATCAATGCAACCACGTAAGTCTCCGCATTCGGCGACACCGGCAGATGAATCGGCGCCCCTGGAAACGGCTGCCACGTAGCCAGCCTGCGCAGCAGCACTACACTCCCCGCAAGCCCCACTGCACCACCCGCGAACGAGAGCAGCATGGCCTCCGTAAGCAGCTGCCGCAGAATGCGGCTGCGATTCGACCCCAGCGCCAACCGCAGAGCGATCTCGCGCCCACGGTCCGCCGCACGAGCCGCAAACAGGCTGCCCAGATTCGCGCACGCCGCCAGCAAGATCAACAGAGCCAGCAGCATCAACCCCGCAAGAAAAGCCTTCGCAGGCCCGCCAAACGCCGTCAGCCCCGGATGAATCAGCTTCGATTCCTTATGACTCACATCCTTCGGATACGCTTTCGCAAGCGCATCCCCAATGGCATTCACATCGTTCGTTGCTTGCTCCGCTGTCACGCCCGGCTTCAAATGCCCGAATGTTTCAAACACTGTTCCCTGACTTGAGCGATCATGCAGCAAACTCGTTCCATCCACCTGATCCTGGTTCACAATCGGCAGAAAGAAATCCGGCGACATGAACATGAGCGTCCCGTGAAAGTTCGGCGGAGCCACACCCAGAATCGTGAAAGGATGCTTGTTCAGCAGCACCACCCTGCCAACCACATTGCGATCATCCGCAAAGCGGTTGTGCCAGTACGCATAGCTCAGCACAATGTAAGGCGCGCTTCCCGATCCATGCTCATCCGCCGCATGAAAGAACCGCCCCAGATAAGGCTGCACGCGCAGTACATCAAAGTAATTTGCCGTAGTCGCAAATGCCGCCGCTCCGTCCGTTTGGTTATTTGTCTCAAGTCCTGGAAAATCAAAGTTGAACGCAGCCAGCGATTCAAAGCTGTGATTACGGTCGCGCAGATCGACGTAGTTCTCGTACGATTGAAACCCCGATTCATCTCCATACGCCGTGCCCCACAGCGTCTTCGCATCCGGCACATTCAGCGAATGCAGCACAAACGCATCCATCACCCCAAACACCACCGCATTCGCGCCAATCGCCAGCGCCAGCGTCACGACCGCGGTAATGGCAAAGCCCGGCGATTTACGCAGCACCCGCAGCGCAAACCGCACATCCTGCCCCAGAATCTCAACAAATCTTCCACCCGCAGCCCGGTGGCTCTCTTCCTTAAACCGCACATAGCCCCCAAACTCCACGCGCGCACGGCGCTCTGCCTCTTTACGCGGAACACCCACCTGCTCCAGATCATCCGCGCGATGCTCCATATGGGAACGCAACTCTGCATCGAGTTCATAGTCCGCCGTCCGTTTCGCGAACAGACCGCGCAGCGCGTCGAAGAATCTCATAGCTCCTCCGCCTTAGCTGCCAGCGCCGCCGCCATCGCGTTCGCCAGCCTGCTCCATCCATCGGCTTCCTCGCGCAGCCTCTTACGCCCCGCCGTAGTCAGCTCATAAAACTTCGCTTTGCGGTTGTTTTCAGACGTTCCCCAGTTCGCCTTCAGCAGCCCCTGCCGCACCAGTCGAAACAATGCAGGATACAGCGCCCCCTGCTCCACCAGCAGCGCGCTCCCCGAGATCTGCGCAATCCGCAGCAGCACGCCATACCCATGCAGCGGCCCAAGCGAAACCGCCTTCAGTATCAGTAAATCCAGCGTTCCCGGCAGCAGTTGCGCCTGTTCTCCCATTACTCCTCCTAATTTGATTAGGAGAGTACGCCCGCTCTCCTAAGCTGTCAAGGAGAGAATCGTCGCAAAACAAATTTGTCAACGCCGCTCGAACTTTGTATCCTTCTTTCCGTCCTTTAGTTTGACTCCCGTAGAAAATCGAAAATCGGAGCCATCATGCCTCCTCACTCGACTTCGTCGCGCTGCCTTTCGATCGTTGCCATTCTCATTTCCGCTTCTGTCCTGTGTGCACAAACGGCCACGACTCCCAGACCCGCACCGCCTCCGCCATCGCCTGAGCAGCTAAAAATTCAGCATGATTCTGAAGCCGACCACCAGCAGATGATGGATCAGCTTCACATCCAATCCCTGCGCCCCTTCCGCAACGGTATGGACCCCAAAAATCCCCTCTACACCAACTACGACGAGTCCAAAGCCAATCCCTATCCCGATCTTCCGGACCCACTCACCATGAACGATGGCCGCAAAGTTACATCCTCTGAAATGTGGTGGCATGAGCGCCGTTCCGAAATCATGGAGATGTTCGATCGCGAGATGTATGGCTTCGCTCCCTATCACCTGCCCAAAGTCACATGGCAGGTTACAAGCACCACGCGCGAGAAAAACGGCGACTTCAATATCGTCACTAAAAAGCTCGTCGGCCACGTCGATAACTCGTCCTATCCGGCCATCTCAGTCAACATCGAGATGACGCTGTCAACCCCCGCGGACGCCAAAGGTCCCGTCCCCGTCATCATCGAGTTCGGCATCGACCCCGCAGTCATGGCCGCCATGCGCAAGCGCTTCGAAGCGCAAGGCTTCAAGTTCCCGCCTACGCCTTCTGGACCTACATGGCAGCAGCAGGTGCTCGCCAAAGGCTGGGGTTACGCGGAGCTCATCCCCGCGTCGTATCAGGCAGACAATGGCGCAGGTCTACGCGAAGGCATCATCGGCTTATGCAACAAAGGCCAATATCGTAAACCAGATGATTGGGGTGCATTAAAAGCATGGGCCTGGGGAGCAAGCCGAGCCATCGACTACTTTGAAACCGACAAGGATGTGAATGCAAAAGAAATCGGCATCACCGGCCACTCGCGCTATGGCAAAGCAGCCATTGTTGCCATGGCCTACGATCAGCGCATCGCAATCGGCTACATCAGTTCTTCAGGTGAGGGCGGCGCCAAGCTCAGCCGCCGCAACTGGGGCGAGCCCATCGAAAACGTAGCCAACGCTACCGAATATCACTGGATGGCAGGCAACTTCCTCAAGTACGCAGGCCCCTTGCAGTGGAACGATCTTCCCGTCGACGCGCACGAACTCATCGCCATGTGCGCACCCAGGCCGGTCTTCATCAGTGGCGGAGCAACCAATGGGCCAAGCGGTAACGCCAGCGATGGCGACGGCTGGGTCGATGCCAAAGGCATGTTCATGGCCGCCGCCGCAGCCAACCCTGTCTACGAACTGCTCGGAGCAAAGGGCCTGAACACCACAACCTTCCCTCCCATAGAAACCCCGCTCATTCAAGGCGACCTCGCCTTCCGCCAACACACCGGCGGCCACACTCCAGCACCGAACTGGCCAACTTTTATCGAATTCGCAAGCCGCTATCTGCACACCGAATAGAGTGCATTACCTGTGATCTTTCAGGAGGTTGTCCATTCGATTTGGACCGGAGAAGCTGGTTGTGACGAGCAACTAGGAATCTTCGGAGGATCGAATGGACATTCATAAGAATGCCCGACTGAGCTATCGCAGTCGAG
>NZ_JAGSYH010000001.1 GCF_025685685.1 Acidicapsa dinghuensis | reverse complement strand
CTGCAGCCATGGACTCACTACTACAACCACGAAAGACCTCATGGTAGCCTCAACTACAACCCGCCCATCAGCCGCTCCGAGATACCGCTCGCCGATGGAACAACCTCTTGAGCTTCTACAGCCACCCGCCGGATTGAGTTCGTAATCGTTTCTCGGTATGATTTGGCGCCATGAACCGGTTTTCGTTGGCTGTGCTCTGGATAAGTGTTGCTCTCTGCGGCCGGATGTGGTCGCAGGTTCCCGATAGTACTGTAACGGTCGCGTCAATCGCCTCGGCGAGATCGAGTCTGATTGATATGGTTTGGGGTGAGCCCGGTATTCCAATGCAGTCGCTACCGAGTGTGACGGTTCTGGCTCCTGCTCAGGCTGAGTGGACAGAGGTTGTGAAGGAGATGGGCCTGACGAACAATCAAGCGTTCGAACAAGTGGAGAAATTGTCGTTTGAGGGGCCTGGGGGGTTCAGGAATGTTGGATATTTGTTTGTCGCGAAGGGAAGTCCGAACCGGCTGGTTATCGTGCATCAAGGCCATAGCTGCCGGTTTGATGATCCGGGGCTGGGACTGCAGGGGCTGATTAAGACTTTGTTGATGAAGGGATACTCCGTGGCGACGCTGTACATGCCACGGCCAGACCACTGTACTAATCCAGATATCATTCCCTTCCACAACAAACTGTTCGCTACGTTTCCCAAGAGTCAGCCCGGTAGCGCGCTGCAGTTATTTGTAGCTCCCGCGGTGCAAACCGTTAACTATGCGCTCAATCAGCTCAAATATGCCAGGGTAGACATGATTGGTCTGTCGGGAGGTGCGTGGACCACCACTTTATACGCAGCCTTAGATCCACGTATCAGACTCAGTGTTCCCACGGCAGGCACTCGCCCGAGAAGCATTCCGGGCGATTGTGGACTGAATCCCGATGATAAAGAGCAGGCTTCCATTCCGAGCTATCTGAATTTGTATGCGCTTGGGTCTACGACGGCGGGCAGAAGGCAGATACAGGTTTTGAACAAATTTGATAGCTGTTGTTTCCAGGTGGCCTGTCCTGTTCGGGGCAAGGGAACTATGAACCTGGAGCGCGAGATACGGGAATACGAAAAGGTGACACAGGCAGCTGATCAAAGGTTAGGTGGAGGGAGCTTTCGTGTTTATGTGGACGCGAACTCGCACGCGCACCAGATTTCTTCGACGGTAACTAATCAGGTGATCGTTCCTGCGCTTTCGGCGCCTTAGTGTATTTCCCTATGTGCGGCCTTAGAAGCTATCTCATATATGCAGTGCGGCTTCGACGTATGGAAAGGAAACGGTGGCAGCACAGCCGTCCAGGGAGTGGGATTACGTTGTTTTCAATGGAGGGCCGAGCAGCTTCATGCCATAGAAGGATGGATCGCGGGGCTTCAGATTTGGTTGCGCCGTATCGATGAAGTACTGCTCCATGTTTCCGGCGGGAGAGAAGGCGATGGTCATTCTGGCTGGCCCTCGTACGGCGCTGAAGGTGTGCGGTATGTTGCGCGGCACCAACACGGTTTCGCCCGATTTCAACGTTGCCTGCTTGTCGCCTAACTGGAACAGTACTTCGCCTTCTTCCACGTGGAACCACTCTTCCTGCGCGAAGTGCAGGTGCAACGGAGGTCCGCCGGGGGTCATGCCGGTGTGTTGCAGGACAAAGAGATTGCCGTTGGTCTCTGTGCCTGAGACCTTGAACGCGAGGTGACTGAACCCCAGGGAGCGGGTTACGCCAAAGATGTCCTGTCCGGCGGGAAGCACACGACCCTCTTTGGTGAGCGAGGTTGCGGATGGCTCAGCTTGTGCGGCGGGTTGATCCGGCAGGAACGGCGAAGCGGCGGCGAGTGCTGCGGACTGCACAAAACGGCGACGATTCATGAGGTCTCCTGGAAGTTGAGTGGTGAGATGGGAGCGATTGTACTGCTTGACTGGTTTCCCGGCAAAGAGCAAGTGTAGTTGTGAGTGCTGGGGAGCATGCGGGAACGGCGCTGCTATGGAGATGGATAAGCTTAAGCCGCCGATGGTGCGCGGTTGAAGGCGATGAGTTATGGGGAAGTCTGGAGGGTAGGAGGTTCGTGCTGCGCATGAATTTGGTTCTGGGTAACTAGTAATGCGAGCAGCGGTGGTTCCCAGGTGTCAAAAGCGGGACCTGGGGCACCCGGCATCCGGCTGTGGTAGCTTGAGAAACGGTCAAAAGAGAGGGCGGGTTACCCGGCAGATGGACTGATATGCGAATACGCAATGTGCTAGCAATTTCGTTGCTGTTCTGCTCCGCGAGATGGATCGTTTATGGTCAAGACTCGTCCTTTCAGGCGGTGATCAAAGTGACGCGGACGGTTGTCAGAGACAATGAAACCTTCTTCCTTGTCACCGCGATTCGTAATGCCAGCGGAGTGGAACAATCGCTGGATGTCTGGGATTGTTCCTATCCGACGCAGTGGACTTCTGATAACCCCCTTGTCCACATTAATGGAGTTGATTGCCTTCAAAATAGTCTTGCAAAAATCAAACTCAAGCCTGGCAGCGCGTATGAAAGGGTCGTTCCCGTGCATATCGAGCATCAGGCTCATCACAGTGGGCGTAAATCGGTAACTTTTCGGTTAAGGTATGGAACTGCAGCTTACTTTGGGACTCGGGAGTCTTTGCCGGGGGTTAAGTCCAATTGGAGTAACTCCGTCACGATCGTTGTCACTGGAAAGTGAGCATAGACGGATTAAAGCTCCGACACAATGAGCCAAACTCCGAAATCAATGGTTGATTGCTGTTTCGAGCCGCTTCGCTTTGGCTACAGGGCCTGGCGGCACTGGAAGATTTTCCTGCTGACCATCTGGCTCCGACTACAAGCGATTTCAATGCGAATATCGATAAATATCTGAGTATTTGAATAACTGAAAGAGTTGGTGGGAGACAGTAGGGATGCAAAAATACACCTTGAATCGTTGGCTAGAAAAAGCAAGCGTTGAAGGGGCCTGAGACGTCTAAGACACGCGCTCCCGGACTGCACTTTAGGAGTTTGTTGGGTGGTGGGCGTGAAAATGAATTTCTTGCGGGGTGTGATGTGTCAACTTTTCCTCGTCTTGCCGGTCTCTCTATGCCCGTAGGCCTACTGATCTTGTGCTTGCTTGCCGGATGCCAAAGTGAGAATACCGGCTCACCGAGCGTTCTTGCTGCGTCGCAAGCGCAGGATTCTGTCGGAGAGCAATCTGGAGGTATTTCCAGCATTCTTGGGTCCATTCCAGATGTTCGCTTCCTCGATAAATGTTCCAGTCTGATTGTAAAAGGACGCGTTCTGGATGTACGCGTCGTTGGAACGACGGAAATGAGGAGGCAGAAGACATCAGAGCTGGAGGCTTCCATCCAGGTCGACAGCGTGTTCAAGGGAGAGATTGGGGGTGGGACGATTACTATCCGCCACCCGAAAGATCCGTATCCGAGAGGTATTCAGCTAGTACCGGGGGGATATGGTTTGTATTTCCTCAAGCGTGGTCAAGGCGATTTCAATATCTTTGTTGATCCGCTGACCGCAAAAATGAATATCACCAGTAGAAAGGTTCCATTGGCCAACGCTGAAAGAACTCCGATAGAGAAGCTCACAGTGGAGTTGTTCGCGTCGCTCTCCGACTCCGCGCCGGATGTTCGAAAGACCGCATTGGAACAAGTTAACCGTTTGGGAAGAAAGACGTCCGCAGAGGCTCTTCGGACGATTGCAGCATCCAAGTCTCCGGAAAACAAAGGTATGGCATATGCAGGGTTGATTTATCTGAGAGACTACTCTCTGTTGCGGCAGTCAATCCAATTCGCTGAAGCGCCAACTACCGATCCTGATGCTCAGTATTGGGAATCTCGAATTATCGCGTCGATTGGTGTAATTGGGGACAATAGATTTCTTCAGGCCCTGGAAGCGACCAAGTATATGCACGAAGTTAAATGCTCATCCAGGGTTCTCGTCAAACAACCCCTCGACAGTTCCGTACTACCTCAGCTAGATGCTCTACTTTCCTCACCAAATGTCGAGCTACGCCGTGGCGCGGCTCACGCCTTGCGAGGTATATGCGATCCATCTAGCGTTCCTGTTCTCGCGCAGGCCTTGAATGACAGCGACCGAACGGTTCAATACGATGCAATGATGGAGATCGCCGCGGTTGAGGATTTCCCATCAGGCCTTCCGGCTCCATCTGAGAAGGTTTTCGATGAGAATCCCGCACCGTATATAGATAGATGGAAGAACTGGTGGAAGGCCGTAGATAAGCGAAAATACACCACAAGTTCTTAAGTGCAGCTGAGTGCGGTGAACCATTGTCGGTCAAAAGGCATGTGCAGCGGTATGTCTCTAAAAGGCACGCTGGAGGGAGGCGATAATTCTCAATTCCGAATCGAAGTGTCAGCCTCGAGATCTGAGGCTCGGATTCAATGTCAGGATGAGTCCGCCAACAGTGTCCAATATGGAGATGCCATGTTGTTGCGAAGAAGTCGGCGAGCAGTATTGAACATCTGTGAGATAACTCGCCGGGGTGCCCAAGCATCTTTGTTGACCAGGAGATTGTTATGGTCAAAACCGAAGACGAATTCGTGCAGAAGTCGGATCAAGCTAAGGGTGAGGACACGGCGAAAACAAGGGTGGACAAAGAAGCTGACGATATGGCGAAGAAGGCTTCGAAGACCGAGCAGAAGTTCGACAGGGATAACAACATCTTTACGAAGTGAGTTTTTTGTGCGATGTGGTGAGCCCCGGATGCGAGTCCGGGGCTTTTTTCCTGGTGTGCGTGTGGTTCGCGCTATCGCGCGCTAAATCTGCAGGAGATCGTCCGCATGGGAGTGAGGCTGCCATCTACCCGGGCTGATTTTGGCATCGTATAGGAAAGGCGAAGACATTTCGCTTGAAACGGAGACTTCAATATGGCCGGCAGACACGACGAACCCCTTGCAACCACCCTGGCCTTTGGTGTTCTCGGCGCGGGGCTGATCTATCTTGGACGCCGCGCCGACCCTGGAATTGTTGCGACCATTGCCACCACGGCGGGCTATGGTCTCGTCACCAAGGCTGTGAGTGCAGCCGTGTATGCAGCGCTGTCACCTGCTGAAAGCTAGGCTGGTAGGCGCTCGTCCTGTCTCATCTCGTCTTGTCGCAATTGTTCGTCACACTGATTTCTGTGAATTCGTGCTGCGAAGAAGCGCAGCACCATTGCCGGTACGCCCAGAATCGCGTAGAGAATGATCGCGAGGGTCACGTCCGCTGCGTCCACATGTGCGAGCTTGCCTGTGGCCGGATCGTGAGACATAAGCCCGACAAGAAATCCAAGCGACATCAATCCGATTACTGCCAGCAGAAAGTAATAGCTAAGGTGAAAGGCCCAGGCGCCAAACCCTTTCGGTTTCCACCAGAGAAAGGTGTACTTGAGCCAGCTCTTTACCGGCGATCCGCCATGGTGAGCCCATATCGGGGGTGATTGCAGCTTTTTGAGCTCGGAGAGCTTCGCTTCCATCTCGGCTTTGAGCGTCGCTCTTACCTCGGCATTCAATTCCCCAGCCCATTCCGGCAGATCCTGTACCTTTGACATGCTTTCCGCGAGCTTGCTGATCTGCTCGATCAGGTCTGCCTTGCGTTTAGGAGCAATAAACCGCTGCAGCCAGCTGAAGCGGCCGCCAAGTACGCCTCCGGTAGAGAGCAGCGTTGCGAGAGCCACCATAACCTTCGCTATGTCGGACCAGTGGTTGGAAACAAACTTCGAAAAGTCTCGCGCATGCTGCAGGAAGCCCGGAGTATCAGGGTTTCCTGCACTGGATGCGTTTTGCAGCAACAGAGTAATTCCCACCATTACATGCATGGCTCACCTGCTCGTGGGGAGATGGAAGGTCTCGCAATTATCCCATGTCCATACGAACAGCGCTCTGCGGATTTCACAAACTTCGATCCGCTGCAGCTCTCCGCCGGAAGTGGCCACTATTCGAAGTGCCTCGTCATAGCTCAAAGTGACTCATCATCGCTCAAAGTGCCGCATCTGGCTCCGCTGGGCGAGGTGGTCTCGACTATCGCAGAGCCTTCACTGATGCTTATCGGTACACTCCGCTTTGCAGATGGCATGCGCCACATAGCCTGCTGCTGTAGCGAAGGCGCGTCCGGCCTGATCCATTCGCGCTGTTGCGGGATCGACGCCTTCGGTGATGATGCCGCCATCCCATTCGCTGGCGCGCAGCACTTTCAGCGCCTGCTCGCGGCCCGCGTTCAAGAGCAGATGATCGGCCACGCTCCATGACGTGGTGAAGGGTACGCGATAGCTTCCTGGAAAACCGTACGGCTGACCGGCGTAGCTATAGGCGTAGTTTTTGGAGTGAAGCCACCGGTAGGTGCGCTCGAAAATCGGGTCGGACTCGGGAATGAATCCGAGCGCGGGCAGCTTCATGAGCGCGCCGGGTGGTATTTCGGTGAAGAGTGGCTTCTTTCCGTCCGTTGCGGAGACAAACATGGGACCGTCCGCTGCAGGCGCGGCGCTCGAAACACAATACTTCATGATGGCCGCGTGAAGAGCATCGGCGCGGCTGGTCATCTGCTGCGCATTCTGCGAATCGTTGAGCCGCGTGAACAGGTCACTCAGGTTGAGCAGGGCTTTCCATGTGAGGGCGTTGTCGTATGTGAGGAAAGGAACAATCTGAAATTCATCCTGTGAATCCTGCAAGGAAGAGTAGAGCCCTGTGTCTTTGTCGAACCGGGAGAAGATGCGATCGCGCAGCGTGGCAACGGCGTCGCGGTGCCGCTCTAAGAAGGGGACGTCGTTCGTCTTCTGGATGTAGCTTGCGAGCGCGATTACAGGCGCGTCCGCTTCGTCGAGTTGGAAGCCATCTTCGAGCACTACGCCATCGATGAAGCGGCTGTGCGTGCCGGTGTTGCGAAGCTGTGTGGTTAAGGCATACTCAAGCGCTTGCGCGGCCATTGGCGGATCGATGTCCAGCAACGCCGGGAAGCTCCACAGCATCGCGTCACGATCCCAGTACGCAGCGGAGACGTAATATCGCGGACTGCGCGAAGTTACTCCGACCCATTGCTCGGTGTCGATTGTTCGGCCCCACGCATAGAGCTCGGTAAAGAGGAAGTTCCGGTTCATCAATGTGTCGAGATCGGCGTGGCCGGTGGTTCGGGTTCGCGCATGGCACCATGCTGCAGTCTGTTGCACAATGCCTGCGTAGCCGTTGCGGTCGAGCATTTCCCGTAGCGCTTTGGCATTGTGCGCGGCGCTGAACTCTTCGATGCCGATGCCGAGAATGAACAGGGATTCGGTGGTTTCGCCGGGAGCGAGCGTTACGGTCTTGCTCGCGTTTACAGCAGGGACTGCAGTCAGTGGCGGAGCGGTAACGTCGGCTTTCGAGCCAGGATGAATCAGTGACCAGGCGAACTGCGTATCGGTTGTGATGTAGCTGAATACTTCGCCGGAATCGACCCAGGGCGCTGCTCCAACTGTTCGCTCACCGCGCAGCTCGACCGGAACATAGGTGACGCGGCTCAGGCGTCCGAAGGAAGCGCGCACACCCAGCGTGACTGGAACGGGAGCGCTTTGCCGGTTGGTAATGGAGAGGCGCAGAAAGGCGGCTCGCGAGCCGGACGGAGCGCAATAGAGCAGCGTCATCTCCATGCCGTCGACTACCAGGTGCGCCGAGGGAATCCAATACTCTGTCAGCTCCCATGCGGGATTGTGGAATGGGAGAGGTTTGCCGTTGGCCGTGAAGTAGGGGGTCAAGGCTGGGCTGCCATTGTCTCCATTTACCTGCAGCAATCCGCGATCACGCATAGAGATTGCGTTGAAGCTCGTCAGCGCGCCGTCGCTGGCTCGAATGTCGGGCAGAGCGATCCATTCATTGCCGGTTGGCAATACATCGTCAGGCTGCAGCGAAAGAGAAATCTTGCGTGGTGTTTCTGCCGCGGCGTTCAACAGCAGCATCAGGGTGCAGCACAAACTCAAAAACAAAAACTCTACGTTGCGCAGCCGACGATGGTTTGACTTCAAGATTGGGTGCCCCCTCGTGGTTAAGCCCACGCTCCAGCATAGGACGGCTACCCGCTTGTTTGTCAGGCATTCGCGGGCGAATTGCCGTTGCGGCGAAATTCAGCCATCTGTTCGTCGAGTACACGCATCTTCTGCCAGACCCGGAAAGTGACGCGATCGCGGAGCTTTGTGCCTTGCCGTTTATGCGGCTTGCACATGAGGCATCCGGCGCGTGTCGATTTTGGCCCTTTGCGCTTGAAGTTTGCCATGGAGGAAATGTACCTCTAATCTCCAAGAGCGCAAAATTCTTGTTCCGTTGCTCGATGTGGATCAATTTCGATGAGCACGTTATGGCGCGTGGGGCAGGCTGACGGCGTAGAGATACCAGGCGGCATGGGGAAGCCACTCTTCGGTCCAGCGCCAGTCTTCGTCTTTGCCGGTGACGGCGTAGCCTTCGTTGAAGGCGATGCCGTCTTCGTTATCTGAAGCGGCGGTGATGCCGTTGAGGATGGCTCCGGGGGCGCTGGTGTACTTATAGGACTCGAAGAACATGTATGGAGCGTTGCCGTGGCCGCTACCCATGAGCATGCTGGCGTCATAGGGGTTGCGTCCGAGGACCCAGTGGAGTTGATTCCAGGCGTAGCCGCTCAGCTCTTTCTGGAAATCGGGTTTGCCGGTGAAGAACGGGATGGCCGCACGTGCTGCGGCGGCTAGGGACGCGAGGCGGGCGTCTTCGCCTTGCCACCATGGGGCGGCCTCGGTGTCATGGGGAAAGAAGAAGGCTGTGCGGACTGAGCCGTCACCCATGCGGACTAGCTGGCGCGCGTAGCCGAAGGGATTGTTTACCTCGTCCGTGATTTGCATTTCAAAGCGCAGGGAGTGCTCAACGGCGTCGAGAACTTGTTGCTGGCGTTGCGGTGAAGCGATGGCGTGGTACTCAAGGAGGCTGATGACGGGAAGACCGGCGTCGGATGGATGGAAGAACGGGCGAGTGCCGGAGTCGGCGCGCCAGTAGTCCTGCCATTTGCCTGTGGTGGTGAGACGGTTCATCAGGCTTTGTGCGCGCTGATCGGCTGCCGCGAGATATTCGGATTTGTGCGAGGCGGCGTAGAGTTCGGTTGCAGCCATGAGGGCGCAGTAGTCGTCGAGGATGTTTTCGGTGCCGTCGTTGAGCAGTTCGCGATTGTGAGCGCTGAGGAAGTTGAAGGCGTCTTCGGCGGTTTTAAGGTACGTGGCGCGGGGAAAGTCGCCGTCTTCGGGCATGGTGCTGGCGAGAGCGAGAGCAGCAATCGACATGCCGGCACCGGAACGGAATCCTGCTTCATAAGCATGTGGACCTGCGGCGGTCGAGATGCGTTCGGTGGAATCGGTGGTTTTGGTTTTGATCTGCGTCTTCCAGTTGGGATTGCCGATTTCTCGGTCTTTGGCGAGTTTGCCTTTGCCGGGAGCGCCGATGCTTTCGAAGAAGGATCCGCCGGGGCGCTTGAGGCGAACGAGGAAGTCGGCGCCGAAGAGACCTTCATCGAGCATGCGGTGTTCGTATTCGCTGAAGTTATCATCGTGGCGGGATTGCAGAACACGGTAGCTCTTGAGGAGTGTCCAGGCGACGAGCGGGGCTTGCTGCGGGTTGAAATAAGAGGTCGGGTTCTGGTGTGAGAGATGAATGCCGTAGTCGCCGGTGGCGTCATACCAGCCGCCATGTACATCGATGAACTGGCCGGGGTGTTCGGGGTCGGGAAGATGGCTGTCGGCCTTGTCGAAGTCTCCGCTGGAGCGCTGGCCTTTGAAATAGAAGACGATGTTGGAGAGGGTGTCGCGCTCGAGGACGTTGGTGTTGATTTCAAAGGCGCAGGAGCTGACTTCACCGTTGTTTATGCGGACCTGAAGAAGATAATGGCCGGGTTTGGTCCAGGAGGAGAAATCGGCGGTGGCAAAGTTCCAGTGGTTCCACGCGTATACTTCTCCCGCAGGCTTCGCGCTGCCTTGCAGTACTGTTTTGCCCGTTGTGGCATCCACCAGTTCAAAATTTTCTGGAAGATCTTTTGTTGTGCTCATGATCAACGCCTGCTTGGGAGCCTGTGAGTCATATCCAACCTGATCTGTCAGGATGCGCATCTGAGCGAAGCAATATTGACTGCAAATTGCAGCGGCAAGGGATGTGGTCAAAAGACGTTTTGTACGAATGGGGCACCTTCCTGCGAGACCGTGAGCGGACTCGGAAACGAGTCGAAAATAGTGTAATGACGGAGAGAAGACTTTGGTATCTTTATTTAGGAAGTCACGCATGCATCGCGTTTACCTGATCCTGATGTTGCTGGGAATTGGTGTACCTGGAGCCTTGGCTGAAAGGCCAGCAGAGGCGGTGGTGGCGTATGTCTTTCCGCAGAATAATCTGCTTGGACCGGGCGATATCGATGGCAAGTCATTGACACGCATCAACTATGCGTTTGCGAATATCCAGGATGGACGCATCGTTACGGGGTTTTCGCAGGATGCGGCGAACTTTAAGGTGCTGGAATCGCTGAAGGAACAGAATAAGTCGTTGACGGTGCTGATCTCGGTGGGCGGATGGCTGTGGTCGGGCGGCTTCAGCGATGCCTGTCTTACGGCTGCATCACGCGAGACATTTGTGCAGAGCGTGATGGAGTTTCTGCGCAAATATGATCTGGATGGGCTGGACATCGACTGGGAATACCCGGGGTTACCGGGTGCGGGGCACACGTTTCGCGCCGAGGACAAGCAGAATTTCACGCTATTGCTGAGGGAGTTGCGCGTGAGGTTTAATGCTGAGACGGCAAGGACGCATAAGCGCTTGTATCTGACGATCGCAGCGGGATCATCGGAGGACTTTCTTGCACATACGGAGATGGATAAGGCGCAGGCTTACCTGGATACGGTGAATCTGATGGCGTACGACTACTACGAAGCGAGTTCGGATGCTGTTACTGGGAATCATGCGCCGTTGTTTACGGACCCTGCCGATCCGAAGAAGGCTTCAGGGAATGCCTCGGTGCTTGCGTTCGAAAAGGCGGGTGTGCCGGCCGGGAAGATTGTGCTGGGGATGCCGTTTTACGGGCGGATGTGGGGCGATGTTGTGAGTCAGAATCATGGTCTGTTTCAGCCGGGCAAGGACATACCAAATGCGTATGCGCCTTATTCAGCGATCAGCACAACCATGCTGGATAAGGGGTATACGAGGTATTGGGACGCCAAGTCTTCAGTACCATTTTTGTATAACGCAGATAAGCATATATTCGTGTCTTATGAAGATCCGGAGTCTGCGGCGGCGAAGTGCGCTTATGTGAAGGCGCATCATCTGGGCGGGGTGATGTTCTGGGATTATGAGAGCGACCCGAGCGGGACGCTGCTGCATGCGATTCGCAAGGCGTTGGATGGAGGCAAACAAATGGAGGGCGGCAAGACACCATGAGTACAGCGAGCGCCCCAGTAGTTGCAGAAACGACGGTGACGCGACAGACCCAGCGCGTAGTGTCGATCGATATCTTCCGCGGTCTGACGATGGCGGTGATGGTCTTTGTGAATGCGCTTCCTGAGAATGGAAGCCTTCCATGGTGGACCTATCACGCACACATGCAACAGGACCTGATGACCTATGTCGACATGGTTTTTCCGTTTTTTCTGTTTGCCGTCGGCATGTCGATGCCGTTGTCTGCGGAGCAACGGCTGAAGAAGAATCCTTCACAAGCTGCGTTGTGGTGGCATGTGATCACGCGCTCGCTGAGTTTGCTGGTGCTGGGGATGTTTCTGGCAAATGCGGATTTTGTGGATGCGAAGCTCACCGGTATGAAGGGCGATTTGTGGGCGCTGTTGGGGCTGATCTGCTGCGGGCTGTATCTGAATGTGTATCCAAAGTCGGAGCGGTTTCCGCGCTATACCACTGTGCTGCGAGCAATAGGACTGATTGGCGTTGTGGTGCTGTTTGCGATTTTCCGGCGTGTGACGAAGAGCGGGGATGTTGCGTGGCTTGAGTTTGGTTATCCCGAGATATTGGGGCTGATTGGATACAGCTATCTGGCGTCTGCCGTGCTCTATATTCCGACGCGAAAGTCACGGTGGGCTGCGATGGTGTGGTGCGCGGTGATGGTGTTGTTCTGCGCGGGCTGCACGGCAAAGATCATACCCGTGCTTGGGCATCTGCATTGGTGGGTGTGGCCGTTTTCAAATGGCTCGATGGTGGCGCTGATTATGGCGGGTGCGGCGACGACGCAGTTTTTCCTGGGCGTGATACCGGGGAAGAGCGAGCGGCCTGCGGCCAAAAGCGCAACGGTGAAGGCGATTGTGTTTGCCGCGATATTGCTGGCGTCTGGTTGGATAGCGGAGCCGCTTGGGATATCAAAGATACGTGCGACGCCCTCATGGACGGTGTGGTGCGCGGGCGATGCGGTGCTGCTATTCACGCTGCTCTATTGGGTGTGCGACGTGTGGGGGAAGACGGGATGGGCGTGGCTGTTGCGGCCAGCGGGCGCGAATACGCTGACGACGTATCTGCTGCCTGACCTGTTTGATTTTGGCGTGGGTGTCACCGGGCTGACCTGGTACTACACGCATTTTCAGACGGGATGGGAAGCGGTGGTGAAGACGGTGATTTTTACGATCTGCATACTGCTGGTGTCTAGAGTGCTGACTCAGGCGCGGGTGCGGCTGCAGCTGTGACGTCTGCGTGTAAGCGGAACCTTGTTGGTATGTAGGTGGCTTTCTGCTGGAAGGCCATTGCTGTCTCCAAATGCATATCTGAATTTGTAAGATTGGGCCTTTGTGAAGAAAGAATCGCTATCTGTCGGGCGTCCGGCTCATCTGCGGCATACGAATGCGCTGACGATTCTCAAGCTGTTGCGCGAAGCCGGGACGTGTTCACGGGCTGATCTGGTGCGTGCGTCGGGGTTGAGCGCGCCGACGATTACGAATGTAGTCAACGACCTTATCTCGGCGAAGCTGGTGAGCCCGCTGGGCGAAGGCGCTTCAAGCGGGGGGCGTCCGCCGGACATGCTTGCGTTTAATGCGGAGAGAGGATGCCTGATCGGAGTGCAGTTGTCGGCACATCAGATGTCTTTTTTGATGACGGACCTGATGGGCAAACAGCTTGATACGGCGACGGTTTCGCTGGTAGATCAAAAGACGACTCCAGAGGCCATCTGCCAGTTGATTGGCGTGCAGGTGCGGACGCTGCTGCGCAAACACAAGATGGCGCGGGAACAGTTGCTGGCGCTGGTGGCGGCGATGCCTGCGATTGTGAATGTGGACGAAGGTATCGTGGTCGCGATCAGCACGCTACAGGGATGGCGCAAGGTGCGGTTTCATGCCTTAATGCGCAAGGTTGTGGACTGCCACGTGATCGTTGAAAACGATACGAACTTGGCGGCACTTGGAGAGCAGCATCGCGGGGCGGCGGTGTTTCACGAGAGCTTTGTGCTGGTGCAGATTGACGCGAATGTGAGCGCAGGAATTGTGCTGGGCGGGCGGATTCATCATGGGGCGCAGTGGGCCGCAGGCGAGATTGGTTATCTGCGGCTGCCGCATGTGGCGCGGAAATTTCCTGCGCTGCATGAGTTTGGCGAACTGGAGCAGGTGTTGACGAACCGGGCGATTGTGGAGGGCTTTCGCGAGTGCAAGGAGGCCATTGCCGCAGGCAGCGCCGCGAAGGAAGTGATGGATGCGCAGCGAGTGTTTGAACTGGCTCATGCAGGCGACGCGTGCGCGAAGAAAGTTGTGCAATCACGAGCGGCATTGGTGGGGGACATTCTGGTGAACCTGTCGCTGATCTTGAATCCGGGACTGATATTGGTGGGCGGTGCGGTGGGGAGTCATCCTGAGATGCTGAGCTTGGTGCAACAGCACTTGCAGCGCGCAGAGTTCGCCGTGCCGGAGATTGCTCCTGCGACGTTAGGCGACGCGGCGGTCCTGTGGGGTGCGATCTCAATGGCGCTGGAGGCGCTGCCAGGGATTCTGCTGCCGCAGCCTCAGGGCTAAGCTAAGGCTTCGCACCTGTTTTTGCGTGCTGAATTGCATTTTTGAGCGCTTCGGCGACTGCGTTTTGTTGTTCCGGCAGGATGCGGTTGAAGAAGGGCAGCGCGAGTGTGCGCGGGGCGATGGATTGGGTAATGGGCAGGTCGACTGCGCGGGCGTGTGGTGAGTTGCTCCATGCGGGCTGCTGGTGGATGGGTGGGAAGTAGCGGCCGGTGGCGATGTCTTGTTCGGCGAGACGGGTGCGGACCTGATCGCGATCGATGCCGGGAGCGAGACGGATCACGTAGACGAACCAGCTTATTTCGGAGCCGGGCAGGGTGTGGGGTGGTGGCTCGATCTCTGGGATGTTGCTAAGGAGTGTGTTGTAGCGAGCGGCGGCCTGGGTGCGGAGGGTCAGAAACTCCGGGAGGCGGCGGAGCTGGACGCGGCCGAGGGCGCAGGCGAGTTCAGAGAGACGATAGTTGAAGCCGGGCTCGTGGTGATCGAGCCAGTCGCTGCCGGGGACGCGGCCTTGATTGCGGAGTGAGCGCAGGCGGGTGGCGTGTTCTTGGCTTTGGGTGAGGATGGCGCCGCCTTCGCCGGTGGTGATCTGCTTGTTCGGATAAAAACCAAAAACTGAGAGATGGCCGAATGTGCCGGCGAGCTGGCCGCGATGTCGTGCGCCTATGGCTTCGCATGCGTCTTCGATGAGGAAGAGATTGTGTTCGCGGGCGATGGATTGGAGGGTGGTCATGCCGGCGGGGATGCCGAAGGTGTGGACGGCGATGATGGCGCGGGTCTGTGGCGTGATGGCGCTGCGGACGGATGCGGGGTCGAGGTTGAGGGTGGTGGGGTCGATGTCGGCGAAGACTGGGGTTGCTCCGATCTGGAGGATGACATTGGCTACGGCTACGAAGGTGAAGGAGGGGAGGATGACTTCGTGGCTGTGGCCGATGCCGAGGGTGATGAGGGCGAGATGGAGACCGGCTGTGCCGGAGCTGATGGCGACCGCGTCAGGAGCACCGTGGAAGGCGGCGAGGTCGTGCTCGAAGGCTTCGAGTTCGGGGCCGAGGCTTAGTTGGGGTCGGCGCAGGACGGCGGTGACAGCGGAGATTTCTTCTTCGGAGATGTCGGGGGCGGAGAGAGGAATGTTCATGCTTCGTCTGGGATGGGGGTTGGGGCTTTGATGAGGAGGTTATCGAGTGGGGTTTCGGTGAGGATGCGGGCTATGGTTTCGGAGGCTGTGCCGTTGCCGTAGGGGTTTGTCATGTCGCGAAGAGATGCGCGGAATTCGGTGGTCAGAGCGCGGTGGATGGCGGTGAGGATCTGAGTGCGACCGGCGGGAACGTCGAGGATGTTGGCGGCGCGTTCGCGGCCTTGCTGACGCATGCCTATGTTGACTGCGGGGAGGGCCAGGGATGCGGCTTCCATGATGCCGCTGGAGCTATTGCCAATGAGTGCGTCGGCTTGGGCGAGGAGGCTCCAGTAGGTGAGGGCGGCGAGATTGATGAAGATGTGGGTGTTGGGGCGATGTTCAGCGAGGGATTTGGTGCGTTGGATGAGGGCGCGGCTGCCTGCATCGGCATTGGGGAAGACGAAGATGAGCTGGCCTGGGGATTGAGTGATGGCGGCGTAGAATTCGTCGGCTTCGGAGATGGTGTCGGGGAGGATGGTGACGGGGTGGTAAGCGACGACTGATGTTGGCTTGATTAGGGGGAGATTGAGTTGAGATTCGAGTTCTGAGCGCGTCAGGAGTTTGGAGTGGCTGAGGTGGTCGAGGGAGGGTGCGCCGGCGTGGTGGACGCGCCAGGGTTCTTCGCCCATGGCTATGACGCGCTGGCGAGCGGTGGGGGTGGATGTGAAGTGGATGTGGGAGAGCTTGGTGAGGGCGTTGCGGACGGCGTCGTCGATGGCTCCCTGAGAGATTTCGCCGCCTTCGATGTGGGCGATGGAGATGCGCAGGGCGAGGGCTACAGATGCGGGGGCGAGCATCTCGTAGCGGTCTGCGATGAGCAGGAGGATGTCGGGACGCCAGGTGGTGAGGGCGTCGGCCAGCGAGAGGGTGGCGAGGCCGATGGTCTTGGCCATTCCGGTGTCGGTGTCGGAGCTGAGGAGGCACTCGATGCGGGCGACGATAGGGAAGTTGTCGCGCTCGATTTCGCGGATGGTGTGGCCGAATTCGGGGGAGAGATGCGAGCCGAGGACGATAAGGCCGAGCTCTACGCCGGGATGCGACTGGAGCGCGCGGAGAGGCCAGTAGAGATGGCTGTAGTCGGCGCGGGAGGTGGTGACGACTCCGATGCGGCGCTTGTTGGTCATTGTGTGAGAGCTCCGCTGGAGTTTGTTTGTGCGTGTTGGAGGGCTAGTTCAGATGGGGTGTAGGTGGGGACTAACTGTTGCAGGATGCGGATGGTTTCGGATGCATCGCGTGCGGTGACGGCTTGCTGGAGTTGCGTGAGCTGCGCGCTTAGCTGCGATGTGGATGGTAGTGGGGCTTGCAGTTGGCGGAGGCCGTTGCGGGTGGTGGATGCGGGGATTTCGGAGGTGCTCCAGAGGAGTTCGGATTGCTTTTCGCCGGGATGGAGATGAGTTTGCTGCTGGTTGATGGGTGCGTCGGGGGCGATGTGCGATGCGAGGAACTGGGCCAGGGATTGGATGGATTGACTGGTGTTGAGGTCGGCTGCGAAGAGGAGCGTTTTATCGGCTGGGGTGTTTTGATGAAGCTCGACGGCGGTCGCTAGCAGCAGGTGCGCGGCTTCTTCGAGGGTGATGAAGTAGCGGCGTGCCGCGGGGTCGGTGATGGTGATGGGCGCGCCGATGGAGAGCTGATGCGCGAAGTGTTCAACTGCTGAGCCACTGGAGCCGAGGACGTTGCCGAAGCGGACGGCTGCTCCGCCATGGTGGAGGGTGATGAGCTCGGCGATGCGCTTGGTTGCGCCGAGGATGCTGCTTGGTGCGGCGGCTTTGTCGGTAGAGACGAGGACCAGGTTGCAGTCGTGTTCACGGCACTGCTGAGCGAGGGTCCATGTGGCAAACGCGTTGTTTTGGATGGCTGCGAGGGGCTGGGTTTCAAGAAGCGCGAGGTGCTTGTGCGCGGCGGCGTGGAAGGTCCAACGTGGGATGTGAGTCGAGAAGATGTGCTCTAGAAGGGATGCGTCGCCTGCGTTGCCGAGGATGGGGATGAGGCTGGCTGATGAGTGTGAGTCTCTGAGGGATTGGGTGAGTTTCTGCAGGTTTAACTCGGAGTGATTGAGGAGGATGAGGCTTGCGGGATCGAGTGTGGCGATTAGGGTTGCGAGGGCGGAGCCTATGGAGCCGCCTGCGCCGGTGATGAGAATGGAGGAGCCGGACAGGAATGCGAGGTCTGACGGTGTGGCGTGTGGCAGTGGCGGGCGCTCCAGGAAGCTGTGCCAGGGGAGGGCGCGCACGTCGATTGGCATGGTTCCAGTATAGGGTTTGGTGCTGTGACGCCGCGGACATTGGGCGTCTAAGCACAGAAATCTGGCAGGCTTTGCTGTTGTGTAGTAGAGTGGTTGACCAAATTGATGCGAGATATTTCTGACGCGGTCTGATTTCCCCACAGATTCCGCGCTACCTCTGAAGAGAGAAACTTCGTGTCAGGCTCTATTGGTTGGGAGTGCCGGAACAGTGTTCAATTTAACCAAGATCAAGGAAACGCTCTGGCAGTTAAGCTCCGATGAGCAGCCTCGGGCGGAACGGTTTGCTCCATCGAAGCTAGGGGCGCTTTATGGGCATCATGCAGCATCCTGGACTGCCGGTGTCAAAAACATCAGCTCAAGCGGTGTGTACCTGGCCACAGAAAAACGCCTCAGCACGGGCGAAGTGATCAATCTGACTCTGCTGGAAGAGGATCAGATTTTGTTGGAGAAAGAAAATCCAAATGAGAAGACGGATTGCCGGATATCGATCCACGCCCGGGTGGTTCGGCAGGGAGATGATGGCATCGGGTTATCGTTTGTTTTACCAACGGGGCTGGATGCGACGCTGTGGAGCGTGATGGTGCGGAACATCGCTCTGCTTACGGACAAAATACAAATTGAAGAAATGTTTCGCATGCTCCGGACGATTCTTTTCGAGTGCCATTTGTGCCAGGCCGAGGCAGAGGAAGCGATTCTGCTGCTGGGTGGGCAACTCACTCCGCTAAGTGTTGCGAGCCTGATCAAGATCGCGATTCTTGCGGAGGAGGAGCTTGCCACGCATCCACACTTTGATCGCATGCGAGCGCATCCGAAGCTGCTGGCACATCTGTTGCGCCAAGGAAGCTGGGCTCAAGACGAGACGCTGCTGCATCTATGGGCGGGGTTGTTGGTTGCGTCCTGCAAAGTTGACGCCGCGGATGATTCAAATCAGGTTTGTGTGGACCTGCTTGGTCACGTTGGCCCGGAGCAGGCAAGGATCTGGATCTGTGGATGCGAACGTGCCTTGGCTACGGTATCGGAGGATCATTATGTCCCTGATGTTCCCGTTAGGTTGAGCCTGGAGGAGATGCAGCATATTGCGGACCGTCCCGATCCGAATCGCCCCAGCCAGGATACGGCGTATTTGTACCATCTGGGATTACTGGAGAAGCTGTTCGATTTCACCTCATACAAGGTGATCGACAGCTTTGATATCACTCCAAGCCGGCTGGGCATCGAAGTGTACAAGCGTTGCCGGGGTTATGACCAAAAGCTTCCGGACGATCTTGTCGAAAAAGCAAAGGATTGTCTGCGGAATATTTTTGTTGAACCGCAGGCACAGGTCGCCCAGGATCAGACTCCGCACTATCAGAGCACCGGTTCCAGCAGCCGTAAGAGTGATTGAGGAACTTCACTGTCTACCTGGCGGCCGATTGACTTACTTATGCTTGGGCAAGAGGCATAGCGGGTCGCATACACTGTTGGGTGGATTTCCTTGTGATGATTTCTCCGACAGTGTACGAGTTTCGTAGAGTTTTTGTTCGAGTGGCCGGCCTTGTGATGGGCACGGTTTCGCTGTTTTCTGTTTGTGCGTGGGGCGCGCCGCAGCATTTTTCGCCGGAAGCGGTGAAGCTGAATAATCGCGGTGTCGCGCAGATGGGGCAGCAGTTTACGGATCGCGCGGCGACGAGCTTTGCTGAGGCGTTCAAGGCCGATCCGACGATGGCGCAGGCTGAGGTGAATGAGGGCGTTGCGCTCTTTTATCTGCAAAAGCTAGATGAATCGAAAGCCGCGCTGGAAAAGGCGCTGAAGCTTGATCCGCAGAATCCGCGGGGATGGTACAACCTGGGGCTGGTGCAGCATGCGGGGAACGATCTGGATGGGTGTGTTCAGAGCTTTCAGCATGTGATTGCGATCGATGCGCGCGATGCGGATTCGTACTACTTCGAGGGTGTGTGCTACCAGGAGCAGAAGGATTTCGATAAGGCGATCGCTGCGTTTGGCAAGGCGCTGGAGATCAATCCATTGCATGCCTCGGCGGAGTTTGCGACGGCGCGTGCGCTGCAACGCTCGGGACATGTGAAGGATGCCGCGCCGCATTTTGATCGGTTCAAGCATCTGACGACCACGAAGATAGCGAGCGCGCTGAGTCTTTCGTATGGGGAGCAGGGGCATTATTCGACTTCGGAGACGATCGAGGAGCCACAGAGCGTGGCGGCGGCAGAGAAGCCGGGGCATTTTGAAGCGCAGAGTTTGTTGCCGCAGGATGCGGGCACGGGGCTGACGGGTGGGGCATGTCTGCTGGATGTGACTGGATCGGGGGCGATGGATCTGGTGCTGATGAGTAGCGGTGCGAATGCGATTGAGGTGCTGCATCGTGGCGAGGATGGCAAATATTCGGAATTGAGCGCGCAGGGCACCGGGCTAGCGGTGAAGGGTCGCGGCGTGGCGTGTGCTGTTGGAGACTATGACTCCGATGGGCTGAACGATCTTGCGGTTGCGATGGAAGAGGGTGTGGCACTGTTTCGCAACCTTGGTAAGGGCAAGTTCGAGAATGCAACGAGTGCTGCCGGATTGACTGCGAAGAACCATCCGACGGGGATTACGTTTGTCGACTTCGATCATGATGGCGATCTGGATTTGTTTGTGACGGGTTCGGCGTTGAGCGCTGGTGGCGAGTCGAATGTGTTGTGGCGCAACAACGGAAATAAGACGTTTGCGGAGTGGACAGAGCCTACTGGACTGGGCGGCAGCGGGAAGAGCGAAGCGGTGTTGCTGACGGATTTCAATAATGATCGCGCAGTGGATCTGGCGGTCACTGGCGATGGGGCCGCGCCAGTGTTGTATGTAAATCCGCGCGAGGGGAAGTATCCGACGCAGCCGCTGTATGACGAAGCTGGACTGGCGAAGACGACGGGCATTGCGTCGCTGGACTTTAACAAAGATGGATGGATGGATCTTGTTGTTACGCATGATGGCGCGCCGGGATTGTCATTGTGGAGGAATGTGGAGGGTCCGCAGCATGTGGGGCGCAGGTTTGAGCGCGTGAAGCTGCCGGGTGATGATGCGCTCCGCGCGTGGGGTGTGACGCCGATCGACATCGATAACGATGGATGGGTTGATCTGGCGGCGATTGTGGAGACGGCGTCTGGCTATCAGGTGCGCGTGTTGCGCAGTCGTGGCGATGGCACGTTTGACGATGTGACGCATGCGATGGGCGCCGACGCTTTGAAGCTGACGAAGCCGCGTGGGTTGATTGCTGCGGATGTGGATGGCGATGGGCTTGCGGATTTGATTGTGACGCAGGAGGGCGCTGCTCCGGTGGTGCTGTTGAATCGGGGCACGACTAAGAATCACTCGGTGCGGATCGATTTGAAGGGGTTTGCGGATAACAAGACGGCGATTGGTTCCAAGGTGGAAGTTTTTGCGGGGAATCATTGGCAGAAGTTTGAAGTGGATGGCTCGGTCGGTTATGGAACGCAGGGAACGCCGCAGGTGCTGGCGGGGATTGGTGATGCGGATGGAGTGGATCTGGTGCGCATTCTGTGGCCGACGGGTGTGCTGCAGGATGAGATTGATTTGCCGCGCAAGCAGGTGATTGCGATTACGGAAGCGGATCGTCGAGGCAGTTCATGCCCGGTGTTGTTTGTGTGGAATGGCGAGCGCTATGTGATGGTGACGGATGTGATTGGCGCAGGCGTTGTTGGGCACTGGTTTACGCCGACGCGGAGGAATATTCCGAGGCCGGGCGAGTGGATAAAGGTGGATGGAAAACAGACGCGTGCGGTTAAGGGCAAGCTGAGCTTCCGGTTTATTGAGCCGATGGAAGAGGTGAACTACATCGATCAACTGCGCGTGGTGGCGGTGGATCATCCGGAGGGTGTGGAAGTGAATCCGGATGAGCGGTTCCTGGACGATCCGCCATTTGCGAGTGGGCGTGTGGTGGCGAGTGCTGGGACGCGGCTGCCGGTGGGTGCGTGGGATGGCGATGGCCGCGATGTGTTGGATGCGGTATCAAAGCGGGATCACTCGTTTGCGAGCGGATTTACGGCGACGCCGTATGACGGATTTGCGAATCTGCATGCGCTGACGATTGATCTTGGCGAAGTGTCGTCTGCGAAGCCGCTGCGTTTGTTGATGACAGGGTATGTGAACTACTTCAGTGCGAGCTCGCTGTATGGAGCGTGGCAGGCGGGGATCAAGCCGATTTCTCCATATGTGGAGGCGGAGATGCCGGATGGAACGTGGCGGAAGATCAAGGACGATGCTGGTTTTCCTGCGGGGCTGGAGCGTGTGATCACGGTGGATCTGACGGGCAAAGTGCCTGCAGGTGTGCGGCGTATTCGGTTGATGAGCAATCTGGAGATCTATTGGGACCAGGTGCTGATTGACGATCATGCGCCGGGCGAATTCCATACTGCGGAAGTACCGATGAGTGCGGCTACGCTGCATTTTCATGGGTATCCAAAACAGTTGGATGGGAAGTCGCCGGGCGATCTGGACTATGACTACAACCAGGTGAGTTTGACGGGGCCGTTCCAACGGGAGCGTGGAAGCTATACACGGATGGGCAATGTGATGCCGCTGGTGACGGGCGTGGATAACCGGTATGTGATCTTCGGCAGCGGTGAGGAGATTGCTGCTGAGTTCGATACGGGGAAGCTGCCTGCGTTGCCTTCGGGTTGGAAGCGCGATTACTTCTTCTATGCGAACGGATACGTGAAGGATATGGACTGGTGGGATGCTTCGCCGTTTACGGTGGCGCAGTTGCCGTTCCATGGGATGAGCAAGTATCCGTATCCGAAAAGCGAGAGCTTCCCGAACGATGCGAAGTCGGTGGAGTATCAGTTGAACTGGAATGACCGCTATGAGTCGGGTGATCCGGTGCGGTCGTACCGGTTTGATTTCCATGAGGCTTTTGAGACGCCGCAGCAGGATGGTGCTGTTGAGTTGATGAAGCCGTGAGCGCGGTGGTGCTTGAGCCTGCTGTGAAGCAGTTGGCGATGCTTCGCAGTGGGGCGATCTCGATTGCGGAGCTTGCGGAAGAACATATCCGGCAGATCGAGCGGCTGAATCCGGTGCTGAATGCGTTTGTGGATTTTGATGCGGAGCGCGTGCGGACGCGGGCGAAGGAGCTTGAGGGGTGGACCGGTGCGCGCGGGAAGCTACATGGATTGCCGGTTTCGGTGAAGTCTTCGATTGCTACGGCTGGGTATCGGTGCGAGATTGGCAGCGTGCTTTGCAAGGGTGATGTGCCGTGCGAGGATTCCGAGGTGGTACGGCGGCTGCGGCGTGAGGGTGCGCTGATCTTGGGGACGACGAATTGTCCTGAGTTTCTGATGGCGTATGAGACGGCGAATCTGCTGCATGGGCGGACGCTGAATCCGTGGGATCTGGAGCGGACGCCGGGTGGGTCGAGTGGTGGTGAAGCGGCGGCGATAGCGGCGGGGATGTCGGCTGCGGGGCTGGGTAGCGATAGTGGCGGATCGGTGCGGCAGCCAGCGCATTGCACGGGGATTGCTTCGCTGAAGCCTACGCCGGGGCGCGTGCCGGGACATGGGCATCTGCCACCATGTGTGGGGCCGTTTTCTACGCTGGGGGCGATTGGGCCGATGGCGCGGACGATTGCGGATGTAGAGCTGATGTTTCGCACGGTGGGCGGACAGGATACGGCGGAGGCTGGGAGCGCTCCGGTAGCGCTGCGCGAGATAACGCTTGAGGAGTTGCGAGCGCAGCGGATTGCGGTGTTTGAGGATGACGGGGTTGCTCCGGTGACAGCGGAGACGCGGGCTGCGGTGCGGAGTGCGGCGCGGGCGCTGCGTGAGGCTGGACTTATGGTGGAGGCATTTAAGCCGGCGGAGTTGGAGTTGTTGCGGAAGCTTTGGTGGACGCTGTTTGTGCAGTGTGGGGCGATGTTTTATGAGCCTACGATTCGCGGGCGAAGGGGGCAGCTTAGTCCGATCTTTGCTGAGTTTCTGGAGATTACGGAGTCGCGGCCTGCGCTGACAGCGGCGGAGATGCTGGATGCGTGGGCGGAACTGGATGTTCTGAGTTCGCGGGTGTTGCGGGTGATGGAAGAGTGGCCGGTGCTGCTTTGTCCTGTCGCGAGTATTCCCGCGTGGAGGCATGGGGAGCGCGAGTGGATGGTGGAAGGGAAGCCGCTTGCTTACCTGGATGCGGTGCGGCATACGCAGTGGTTTAATGTGCTGGCTGCGCCTGCGGCTGTTGTTCCTGTAGGGCGTTCGGCTGAGGGGCTGCCGATTGGAGTGCAGGTGGCGGGGCGTCCTTACTGCGATGAGATTGTGCTGGGGATTGCGGCGGTGCTGGATCGGGAGTTTGGGTATCGGCCGCCGCCGATTGCGCAGGGACGACGAGGAACCGAGATGTATTAGCGGATAGGTCAGGAGCGCGTTTCTCGTTGCGATCCCAGTGACCGCCGAACGATCCATTTTTAAGGTTTAGCTGTAGGGCGCTGGCCACCTTGTCGAGGTCATCATCCAGGTCGTCAAAATCGTCCAAAGATTTTTGGGGCGACTCGATGATCCCATTCGAGATAGACTCATTCCGATAAATTTTATGAGACATACACGATTCATCGCGACGACTTGTATATCGACTGGTGCTGCTGTGCTGCTCGCATTTGGTATCGCGGGCTTACGAGCTCAGGGGCAGGGCGGCGGCCGAACTGCTGAGGCGTTCTTTGCTGCTCTTGATACCAATAAAGATGGAACGCTGACACGGCCTGAGATGGAATCTGGCTTCAGCTCCTGGTTTACAGATTGGGACAAAACTCACAGCGGAGCCCTTACTCAGTCTCAGATTAGGGACGGAATCAGCACGTTGCTGCCTGCTCCGCCGGCGGTCAAACCTGGGCAGGCCAACACTTTCAATCCTGCCGGCAATTCGACGCCGATTGCCGTTCCACAAGCTGCTGTGGACGCCATGATGGCCGCCTTACCCACGACCCCGGGAGCAAAGCCGATGCACGCGCGCAGAGTGCTGGTGATGGCGCATACGGGCGCGGGAGGGTTCGTGCATGCGTCCATTTCGCTGGCTGCAAAAGCGGTGGAAGCGCTGGGAAACCAGGGCGGATTATGGACGACGACCGTCAGTTACGACGCGGCGGATATCAACACCGATAACCTCAAGAAATACGACGCCATCTTCCTGGACAGCACAACTGCGTGTTTTCTTGACGATCCCGATCCTGCCGTGACGGCTGCGAGACGTGCAGCCTTTCTGAATTTTGTGAGAAGCGGTAAAGGGATCGCCGGAATCCACGCGGCGACAGACGCATACCACACCGATTGCCTGGCAAGTGAGGCGACTGCAAAGAACGGCGGTCCGGGGCTGAATGTTGGGGCGTTGGTTCTGGCTTCCCGGATCGTCACGGCAGCCGACAAGGATAATGACGGAACAGTCAGCCAGCAGGAATGGACAGCCCTTGCCGACGATTGGTTCCAAAAGCTGGATACAGCCAATACCGGGAAGGTCACCGACGCTGATTTTGTGGCGCACTTTAATTCGCTGTTGCCTCCGCTGGACATGCGCCGTCTGGGCCTGGAATCTAAGCCTGTGTTGCAATGGACGGAGTTCAACACGCTGATTGGCGGCTACTTCAAGTTTCACTGGCCTGATCCGCAACTGATTACTGTCAAGATCGATGATCCGAACAGCCCTTTGACGGCTATGTTTCACGGCAAGGAATTCGAGATCCATGACGAGACATATACGTTCGAGCAGGAGTCGTTTTCGCGCAGGAACGTACATGTATTGACGAGTATCGATTACGACAAGATGAGCGCTGAAGATAAGGCCAAGGAAGAGCATCCGCGAACCGATGGCGATTATGCCTTGAGCTATATTCGCCGCGAGGGCAAGGGGCGAGTGTTCTACGAAGGGCATGGCCACAGCTATCGTGTGTATGCCATGACACCGATGCTGGAACATATTCGCGCGGGGATTCAATATGCCCTGGGCGACCTGAAAGCGGACGATAGCCCCTCAGTGAAATAGCTGTCGGCTGAACCCTCCGCTGGGCAAGGCTGAACTACAGCCTGCGCAGATGCATGTCCGGAGCCGTTATTTGCGGAGTTTCTGGGCGGATTTTTCGCGGGTCCTTCCGGTAACACTTTGGAGCATCGCGGCCAAATCACGGCCTGGCGAGACCTGTTTTGTTGTTCGATCGCAATTGCTGGGGAATGAGTGGTGGGTTAGTTTGAGATTTTCGATTTATGGAGCGCCATCACTCTAGTCAACCGCTTTCTATAAGCGGACTTCCCGTTACTGATCGCTCGATGAGTGACTCGGAGATTGATCGCTAATCCAGGAGGCTCTAAATAAACTAGAGGATCGAACCTGGATTTCACATTGATGACTGTATCCTCCAGAACAACGCAAGACTTCGGCATGTCGGCAGCACGAAATGACGTGCTCTCAGAGGTGCTGACCCTGATCCGCCTACGCGGCGAATTGGTATACACCGCATTCCTCGGTGAACCGTGGGGTCTCCAATTCCAGCCAGGACCAGCCCACTTTCACTTCGTCAAGACAGGAACTGCGTGGGTGGTTCCAGCCAGTGGAACGCCGACACGAGTTTCTGAAGGAGATCTGGTCCTATTGCCTTTGGGAAGAGGTCATGCTCTTACAGACGTCTTGGGCTCACCTGTTGAAAAGATTGAAGTCGTCGCTGCGGAACATTTTGACCGCGACAAACTTGTGCTAAGCCACGGGGGTGGTGGCCACGTTACACAAATCATCAGTGGCTTTTTCAGTTTTGAGGGCAGTCCCTTACCAGCCGTGATGTCTGCTCTGCCGCCCACCATCCATATCCCTTGTGGTGATGCCGGTTCTCCCGCCTGGCTTGAAGCAATATCGCGTTTCCTCGTTTCAGAAGCACAGCAAGCCGATCCGGGGTCTTCCCTAATGATCTCTCGTTTGATTGACCTGCTAGTCATACGAACATTACGCAGTTGGGCGGCTGCCGAAGCAAATCGTGTGGGATGGCTCGGCGGCTTGAGTGAAGAGGGTATCGGACGTGTGTTGAATGCGATGCACGCTGATCCCTTCCGCCGTTGGACAGTGCAAGCATTCGCCAAGCTAGCAGGAATGTCACGCTCTATATTTGCCGAACGTTTTACAAAGGCTGTCGGAGAGTCGCCACTTCGATATTTATCTCGATGGCGACTCACTCTGGCAGCCGACCTGCTTCGTAGCAGCAGTTTAAAAGTGACGGAGGTGGCATACAGGAGCGGATATGCTTCGGATGCGGCTTTCAGCCGCGCATTTAAAGCACACTTCGGATATGCCCCGAGCGAAGCAAAAACTCGGCAGGCGGCGCTGTGAGAACGCCGCCTGCTGTGATTCTCTTCTTCTGGGTTTGAGGCAGCGCTGTATTACAGGGCGGCTTGCTCGATGGCGTTGGCCAAACCATTGGGATCGGTAAGGAAGGGCGTGTGTCCTGTCGGAAGGGTGTATTCCTTGCGTACAGGAGTGGTAGCCACCATCTGCGCCTGGAATGCAGGGCTAATCACTTGATCAAGAGCTGTGTGGATATAGACCTTGTCCACTTTGCCAAAGTTCGCGGCAGTGACTTTCACTGGGGTCGCGAGCGGCGCCAAGGGCTCATCGAGAATCAGATCTGGGATTGCCTGCCGGAGTGCCTCGGGAGCGCCGTTCGCAAAAAGATCGGCGCGTGATGAATACTCAATCGAGGCGATTCCTTTTTCCTTCTGGATTTGTAGATGCGGACCGATTTTGGCATCTGCGTCTCTCTGCGACATGGAAACCAGCGAATCTCCGTCTTGCGGCAACAAGGCGGCCAGGTAGACCAGCGTCTTGATTTTCTTCGGAGCTCGTTCAGCTGCGGCAGAGATAACAATGCCGCCGAAGCTATGGCCTACAACAACTGCGGGTCCTTTTATGGTGCCAAGCACCTTGACGACGGTGTCCCGATATAGATCGAGGCTGACCTTGTCAGGAGACATCGGGTTAGTCGGACGTCCGGGTAGATCGACAGCCACGACTTTATAGCCATCCGCTTCCAGTTTGGGGGTCACATGGCCCCAAACCTGCGAATCCTCGAAAGCGCCGTGGACGAGCACAATCGTCGGCTTTTGTGCAGCCTTGGCAATTGGGCTAAAGATGAACATGGATGAGGCAAGAGCGGCGATAAGCATCTTCATTTTGAAAAATCCCTTTTGTTTATGGGCATCATCGCGATGCCTGTGAATTCAAAAGTAGACTTCAAACAGAAAATAGCCCATACCGCAGGCTCCGGATTTCATGATTGGAAATCCGGATCTCCTTTTTCCGACTGGTAGCATTTTTCTGAATTTCTTCCCATGCCCCAAAATCCTTCTCTTGAGAAAAGATGCTTGGCAGTTGATGTGCGCGACCGAAATATCACAACGGTCTATTACGCTGAAGTCGGCTAATTGGCGGCAATCATCCCAGAGATTCACAGCTGACAGTACCAGGGCAACTCACTCAGCGAGGATAGATTCGCGAAAATCCCAAATAGATAACGACAAACGCGTTTCCGGAACACGATTTTAGAGTTGCTGCCCGCAATCCTTCGCAGCGCATTGAAATTTACCCACTATCGGGGAATGAGATTGTTTTTTGACGAGTGGGGAGCGCGCGCTAGAATGGCTACCGCGTCTTCGATGCTTTTTGCATGTCCGCGAAATCGCAACCATACCTACAAGGGGATTGCACAGCTATGACATCGTCCATGCAGGCATCGGCGTCCCGCCGTGACTTCATTAAAACCACGGGCAAATTGGCCGCAGTTTCGGCTTTGGCTAACGTGGCTATTCCCGGCGCCTACGCCGCGGGCAGCGACATGATCCAAGTGGTTCTGATCGGCTGCGGTGGGCGCGGCGGCGGTGCAGCGGCCAATGCGCTTTCCGTGAAGCGTGGCCCTATCAAGCTGGTGGCTATGGCTGACATCTTTCCGGATCGTCTGCAGAAAGACCTGACTCAATTGCAGACGAAGTTTGCCAGCCAGGTGGACGTGCCGCCGGAACGCCAGTTCATCGGCTTCGACGCTTATCAGAAGGCGATGGATTGTTTGAAACCGGGCGATATCGCCATTTTCGCTACGCCGCCCGCGTTTCGCTGGGTGCATTTCACTTACGCGATTCAGAAGGGCCTGAATGTTTTTATGGAGAAGCCGCTTACGGCTGACGGGCCCACCAACAAACGCATGTTCAAACTGGGGCAAGAGGCCCAGGCAAAGAACCTGAAGGTCGGTGTGGGGCTGATGTCGCGTCACAACCGGGCGATGCAGGAACTCGCCCAACGCGTTCACGATGGCGAGATTGGCGAGATCATTCTGCAACGGGGTTACCGGATGCACGGGCCGGGCGGATATTTCAGCTCGCTTCCGAAACCGGCCGGTATCACCGATCTCCTTTACCAGATCCAGCGCTTCCACAGCTTCATCTGGGCCAGCGGCGGTTGCTTCAACGACTTCTATATCCACTTGATCGATCAGTTGGGGTGGATGAAGAATGAGTGGCCTGTGAAGGCGCAGGCGCTGGGTGGGCGGGAGTACAAGACCAGCCCCGAAGGCGTCATGTATGTCGATCAGAATTTCGACACATACTCGGTCGAATACACCTACGCAGACGGTACCAAGTTCTTCTTCGACGGACGCACCATCGCCGGCTGCCAGGAGATCTATACCAGCGCCCTACACGGCACCAAAGGCTCAGCTATAGCCTCAAAGCATGGCGATTGCGGCCAACCCTCAAGCCTCTATGCAAGCCAGGACCTGACCACCAAGATGCTCTGGGAATCCAAGGTCAAGCCGGATGAGCAGGACCCTTATCAAAACGAATGGAATGATTTGATCGACGCTATTCGAGACGATAAGCCCTACAACGAGGTGCAGCGTGGGGTGGAAGCCAGCCTCGTTTCGAGCATGGGCCGCATGGCCGCCCACACCGGCCGGGAAGTGACGTTTGAACAGATGCTCAACTGCGACTTCGAAATGTCGCCGAACACAGACAAGTTCACCATGGATTCTGCAGCGCCACTGGTTGCTGGTGCCAACGGCCGATATCCTGTGCCGCAACCGGGGATCGAGACGTCACGCGAGTATCCGGCCTGATATTGAGGCCGGACTTGTCGTTGTGGGGTTTTCGCTACCGGGGCGTGTTACGTGCTTTGCTTGGTTTCTTCAGCAGATTTTTGCGCTGCGGCCAGAACTGCGGGATACGTATATGGAGACCATTTCAGTACGTATCCGTTGCCAATCTCGGTTGTGAACTTGAACCGGTAGGCATCTGGATGTTCTGATCCAGCAGATTTCTCGTACTCACCCATCTTGTACCGATGCATCACCCATGCGCCGTGCATGTTTTTCATCATGTGATACATGAAATAGATGGAGGCGTGGGCCTTGTCTTCGTTGGCGTCGGGCATGAACTGTACATATCCATAATTTGGCTCTTGCCCCTGGCAGGAGCCTTTGGTTTCGATGCCGGGAATGCTGTTCATCAGCTTGATGAGATCGACTACGCCTTCATCTACCTCAACGGATTCGCCCGATGGCAGTTTCAGCTTTACAGTGGGGTGCCCGAAGGACACGTAGCCATCTCTCTCCGTCTTACCTACTTGGGTCTTGCCCAGCTTGACCCGATCCGAATCTTTGAACGTCATGGTTCTAGGGTAAACGCCGTATTGGGCAGGTAGATGGGAAGGCTCTCTGTGGTGATTTGCTGGGCTTTGGCGAGATCTTTGGGGAGGTCGAGATCAGGTGCGGGAACGGCGTTTATCAGGAGCAATGTTTTTCCTGCTTGGGAGGCGGTTCAATGCGGTTGAATCTCATCCCATTTCTGGTTCGCTATCGTCCAGAGCGCATCACAATTTTCGACCGAAGGAAATGTTTCCGGGTTCGCTCTCGTTAGGCTAGTGTTTCCTGCCCTTTCTCTAATAACGTGTCTTTCAAAAATCTGGTCATGATATGTATCCCAATCGGTTGCTTTGTTGGGAACTGGATAGCGGCCGCTCCACTTAAATATTTCTTCCAAGAGCTCTAACGTCGCTTTTTGGCTCTTCGTAAAGTCGACTCCCGCCTTATCCGCGAGACTGCGTAGCTCGTGATTCGGTGGAGCTGATTCTCCTTGTGCAACGATAATCGCCTTCAACAGTAATTCAAGAGATAGAGCAACGTTTACAAGGAACACTCGGATGCCCCCTTGAATGGAATCCTTATGTTGCGCCAAAATGCTGGCACCATCATGGAAAGAGACGGCAGAGTTGTACCAAGACTCCTCTTTTGAGCGCTGGTTAGCGAATGTGTAGCCCGTGATTTCGCGAATTTCTTTTCGTTCCATGTGACCGTATTTTGGTTTCAATCTTACGCTCAGACAGAAGCGCTTCGGCAAGGATTAGTAACGATAAGTCGCCTTGTCGGAAGCAACTTACATTTGTGATGGCGCTGTCGGTATGTAGTGCCGTTGGAATCGATGGGCAGATTCGACAACGAGTTACACAAGGCGAGCTGATCTCAATGTCTTGCGCCATCTTTCTGAGTAAACGCCGCATTGGGTAGATAGTCTTGACCTCAATCGAAGAGGGCGGGATTGGGGTCTGTGGGGTTGGTGGGATCGGGGTCGCGGAAGTTGCTCAGGCCTACGCCTACGAGGCGGAAGCGCTGACCTGGGTCTGTCTCGACGCGATCGCGGAGTTGCAGGGCTATATCGACGAGTTGCTGTTGCGAGGATGGCGGGATGGGCGGAGTGAGACTGCGGGTGAGGATGCGGAAGTCCGCGGTTTTGAGCTTGAGGACTACGGTGCGGGCGATACGGGTTTCTTTGCGCGAGGCTTCCCAGGTCTTGGCGGCGAGGCGCGCTATGAGGTCGGCGGTTTCGCTGAGAAGGACGTCGCGCTCGAAGGTGTCTTCTGCGGAGATGGATTGCGTGGGGCGGTTGGGGACTACAGGGTTTTCGTCGATGCCACGCGCGAGTTGGTGGAGGCGTGTGCCGTAGCGGCCGAAGCGCTCTTCGAGGTCTTCGATAGTGAGGCCGCGGAGATCGCCTACGGTGCGGATGTTGAGTTTTTCGAGGCGTTCGCCGGTGACTTTGCCTACGCCTGGAAGACGGCCTACTTCGAGTGGCTGAAGGAAGTCTTCGATTTCGGTGGGCTGGATGACGAAGAGGCCGTTGGGTTTTTTCCAGTCGGAAGCGATTTTGGCTAGGAACTTGTTGGGTGCTACGCCGGCAGAGGCGGTGAGCGATAGCTCGTCCCAGATTTGCTTGCGGATAGCGATGGCTACGCGGGTAGCGGTCGGTAGGCCAGTTTTGTTTTCGGTGACGTCGAGGTAGGCTTCGTCGAGCGAGAGTGGTTCGATGAGGTCGGTGTGGAGCTTGAAGATTTCGCGGGTCTGGCGAGAGACGGCGCGGTAGCGCGTGAAGTCGGGTGGAATGAAGATGGCTTCTGGGCAGAGGCGCTCAGCGCGGACGGCTGGCATGGCTGAGCGGACGCCGAAGCGGCGGGCTTCATAGGAAGCGGCGCAGACTACGGAGCGATTGCCGCGCCAGGCAACGACGACGGGCCTGCCGCGCAGGCTTGGGTCGTCGCGCTGCTCTACGGAGGCGTAGAAGGCATCCATGTCGATGTGGACGATTTTGCGCGCGCTCATCAGGAGAATTTTATGTGAGCGCGTTGTGACTGAGCGATGCGGACAGGCAGCATGCTGACAGGACACTCAAACTGCCAGCAAAGATCGAAAACTCGCCTCAGGGGATGAATGGAAGGGCTGAAGCCCATCCCTACCAGCCCTAATGATGGCGTTGGCTTTGTGCCGGGGATAAATCCCCGGCCTACCTTTTCGACTTGTCAGCATCGTTAGCATCCTGACAGGATGCACTCTTATTCGGGATTTGTTTTTGCGCGTGCTTGTTTGAAGAGATCAACGAAGTGCTTGTAGCGTTTGGCGATTTCTTCGGCGGCTTGTTCGCTGGAGGCTTTGTTATCGCGCCAGGCGATGAGTGGGTCCCAGAAGTCGGTGCGGCCTACGGCGAAGCCGATGAAGCCGGGAACGGCGGCGGCGGTTGAGAGCCATTCGCTTACTTTCTCATCGCTTTCGCCACGGCCAAGGATGATGCAGCCGACGGTGTTGCGGCCGTCGCGGCGTGCAGCTTTGACGATGGTTTCGCAGTCTTCTTTGCGGTCGAGGCCTTCGATCTTCCAGATATCGGGCTCTACGCCTGCGTCCTGCAGGGCCTTGATGGCTCCAACCATGAGGGATGGGCGGAGTTCGAGATCGTAGGCTTTTTTGTCGCCGTGGAGTTTTTCGAGCTGCCTCTTTTCCGCGGGGACGAGGAGTTCGAACATGAAGAGGGATTTCTGCTGGGCGGCGAGGTAGTCGGAGAGACGCTTGAGTCGCTCGGACTGGATGCGATTCATTTCCGGATCGCCCTCGGGGTTGTAGCGGACGAGGACTTTGCAGAAGGTTGGATGAATTTTTTCGATGTGCTCGGCGAAGGCGTCGCCGTATTCGAAGTCGAACTCTTCCTGGCCGCTTTTTTCGGAGGGGCAGGCGTAGATATACCCCTGCGCGGCTGCGTCGCGCAGGATGGCGATGCCGAACTGCTCATCGACGAGGATGCCTGCTGTTTCTGTGGCGACGCCTTGTTGGAGAGCAAGTTTGAAGCCGTCGTAGATGACTTGCTTGGATGAGGCGATGCGCGCGGTTTGCTCTTCGTTGAGATCGCCTTTCCAGCCGAACATGCCGGTTTCGAAGGAGCCGCGGTGGTCGAAGGGTTGAATGTAGAGGGGTTTGGTATAGCCTCGTACGGTCACGATTCCTCCTTGGGTTCGAAGACGGAACACTGGGTTGGATTCAGGCGCACACGAACGGTTGCTTTAAAGCACAGTTCAGCGAGACGGTCTGTAGTGTTAGATCGCAGATTCCGCGCGAGGGTTTCATCTGGTTTTGTGTAGATCAGGGGCGAGCAGCGGCGGGAGTGGAACGGGACCTGCGGGGTTTGGGGGACGGGGGAGTGTTTTCGACAGAAAAGGCGCGCCAGAAGGCCGAGGCGATTTCCGGGCCGATATCTTCGGTCTTGGAATAGTTGTTGCGATGAAAGATGTGCATGTACAGAGTGGGGCCGAGAAGAAGCGCCATGGAGTGTTCGAGATTGAGATTGGCGGAGAAGATTCCGCGCTGGATGCCCTTGCGGAGGATCTTGCGCAGCGATTCGCGCGGCCGCTCCATGACGCGATGACGCCAGGCTTCGCCAAATTCGGGATGGAGAGCGGAGTACGCGATGAGCGAAGGCATGATGCGATCGCGCGTTGAGTCGAACTGGTCGGGTGGCCGGCGGCTGAGGATGAAGGCGACGTCATTGCAAAGGTCGCCGGTGTCAACCTCGGTGCATTCGCGATCGAGACCGTTGAGGTAGAGCATGACCTCGATGAGCAGTGCTTCTTTGTTGACCCAGTGGTTATAGATGGTGGCCTTGCTCACGCCGGAGGCCTGGGAGATGGAATCCATACTGGTGGCTTCGATGCCGCGTTCGGCGAAGAGCTCCATCGCGGCTCGAAGCACTTTTTCGTGAGCGTCCTGACTTCGTGGTCTGGCCATGTGCCTATATCTCTATCTTAGAGAATCGCCATGCTCCGATGACAAGAAGAATGGAGCCGACGATGGCGAGAACGATGACGTCTATTGCAGCACCGAAGTGGGTGAGGTTGAGCAGCACGGCACGCATGCCGTCTACTCCGTAGGAGAGCGGGTCGAGCGAGGTGACGAGGCTGAGGATTTTGCCGAGGCCGTCGAGTGGAAAGAGGGCTCCGGAGAGGAAGTAGATGGGCAGGACGAGGAAGTTCATGATGAGCTGAAAGCCCTGCATGTCCTGAAGGCTTGAGCCGATGGCAACGCCGAGCGCCGCGAAGACGATGGCGATGAGCACCATGAAGACAATCGCGAGCGGAGCCAATGCGAGATTGACCGGGCGGAAGCCAGCGAGAAAGCAGATGACGGCGACGAGCAGACCCTGGAGGATGGCCACTGTTGCGCCGCCGAGGGTTCGGCCAATCATGATTTGCAGACGTGAGACGGGAGCGACCAGCGTCTCTTTGAGGAAGCCGAACTGGCGGTCCCAGAGAAGGCCGAGGCCGGAGAAGACGGAGGAGAAGAGAATGGTCATACCGATGACGCCGGGCGCTACGAATTGCAGATAGCTGCCGTTGCCGGCGCGCTTGAAGACAGGGCCGAGGCCAAAGCCGAGCACAAGCAGATAGAGCATGGGCTGACCGAGCGACGCGACCAACTGCACACGGGAACGCGTGTAGCGCTTCAATTCACGAAGCCAAAGGATGTAGATGGCACTCATCGCCGTCCTCCACTCCACATGCGGGCAAACTGACGCATCTGGTCTGCCGAACCTGCGGATTCGTCGCGGATCGTCGATCCGGTTAAGGCGAGGAATGCCTCTTCGAGACTTTCCGTGCCGGTTTGTTCCTTGATGGCTTTGGGGGTACCAACGGTGACGAGCTTGCCATGATCGATAATGCCGACGCGGTGAGCGACACGGTCGGCCTCATCCATGTAATGGGTGGTGAGGAAGACGGTGACGCGCTCGGATTCATTGACTTTTTTGACATGCGACCAGAGCTGGTTGCGGCTTTGCGGGTCGAGGCCGAGCGTTGGCTCGTCGAGGAAGAGAATGCGCGGGGTGTGAAGGAAGCCACGGGCGATTTCGAGGCGACGCTTCATGCCGCCGGAGAACTTCTTTACCTGATCGTTGCGCCGCTCCCACAGCTCGAAGATTTTGAGCAGTTCTTCTGCGCGTTTGTGACGGATTTTTCCGGGAACGTGATAGAGGACACCATGGATTTCCATGTTTTCCCACGCGCTCAGTTCACCGTCGAGGCTGGGATCCTGGAAGACAATGCCGAAGCGCTTGCGCGCTTCATTCTGATGGGTTTCTGGATTGAGGCCGTCTAGCTCGATGGCGCCACTGTTGGGCCTGAGCAGAGTGGTGAGCATCTTGATGGTGGTGGTTTTGCCTGCACCGTTGGGACCGAGGAAGGCAAAGATTTCACCGGCTGCGACGTCGAAAGAGACGTCATTGACGGCGGTGAAGTTGCCGAAGGATTTAACCAGGTTCTGCACGCGGATCATTAGCGGTCTCCTGATTTAAACAATACTGAACGGTTCAGTTTAGTTTGTCAATTCTGCTTGGGATGGGGCGATTCGTGCGGATACGACCAAGTCTGGTCCGTAATGCGGAAGCGTTCCAGATGCGGGAGCAGCATCTCGACTATCCTGTGCTGTTGCACTTATCTTGCACGGGGGTGGGAGCATGGACGCATCCATATCGGTGACTCAGGCCGAGAAGGCACACAAGTTTCGCGATCTGCATTATCGCGATGAGGCGTTTCTACTGCCGAATCCCTGGGATGTGGGATCGGCGATGCTGCTGGCGCACATGGGGTTTGAGGCTTTGGCAACGACGAGCGCAGGGCATGCCTTTACGCTTGGACTGGCAGACAACACGGTGCCGCGTGAGCTGGTGATGGAGCATGTTGCCGCGCTCTCAACAGCAACTCCGTTGCCGGTTAGCTGCGATCTTGGGAATGGATTTGGTGACGAGCCTGAAATTGCCGGCGAGGCGATCAGGCTGGTGGCGAGCGCGGGCGCTGTCGGAGGATCGATTGAGGACGCAACCGGACGCGTGGATGACCCGATTTATCCCATTGAGTTGGCGGTGGAGCGTGTGCGGGCCGCGGCGGAGGCTGCGCGCTCGCTGGATTTTCCGTTCATGCTGACGGCGCGGGCTGAGAACTATTTGAACGGCAGGCCTGATCTCGGAGATACGATCAGGCGGTTGCAGGCTTTTCAGGAGGCAGGGGCAGATGTGCTTTATGCGCCGGGAATCGTATCGGAAGAGGATATTCGCGCGGTGGTGTCGTCGGTGGATCGGCCAGTGAATGTGCTGATTGGGCTGCCGGGGCTGAAGCTTAATCGGGGACGGCTTTCGGAGCTGGGAGTGAAGCGGTTGAGCACTGGAAGCGCGCTTGCTCGCACTTCGATAGGCGCTTTGCTGCGCGCGGCACGGGAGCTACGGGACGACGGCACATTCGGATTTATGGCGGAGGCTTCCTCGTCATCGAACATTGCAACGCTGCTGAAAAGTTGACATTGCTGGTCCATCTGGCGCAGCATTTGGGTCTGGTTATGCAGACCGCTGGTCGAGTGGTTATGGCTGATTGAGCCCCGCAAGGCGCTCAATGGTTATGTACCGTTGCGGACGGCGGCGGTGCGAGCGGAGCGTCGGAAGCCCTAACTGCGCATGAAGAGATCGTGGTTGCCTTTTGAGGCGCAATTGCGCTGGTAACCAGTCTGATTGGTCTCCTGGCAGAGCCGAACATGTAGCAGGGAGGGCGCGTTCCGCAGGTGGGATGGTGCGCGATGCCGACTCACGCGGTCTGGAAGCAAATGCTGAACTGCTTGTGGTGGAGCGTTACTGCGATGTTGTGCGGTGTGCCTGTTTTCGCCACGCAGAATGTCTTGCATGTCACCTCATTTGAACTCACTCACGACAAGCCTTTTGTTCAGGTGATGGTCAACGGTAAAGGACCTTACCGTTTCATTGTCGATACCGGGACGGCGGGAGAGGCGTTTGTTTCAAGTGCGCTGGCGGATGATTTGCATCTGCCAGTCGTTGGAGCGGTGCATCTCACAGATCCCAGTCATCAGGGCGGGCAGCACGTGTCGGTGGTTGCGATTGAGACGCTCAATGTGGCGGGTGTCGAGTTTAAGGGAGTCCGGGCTGTCAGACATGCGCTGAGTCAGGCGGATGGAAGCTGTGACGGACTGCTGGGATTTGGATTGTTTCGCCAGTATCTGTTGACGCTGGATTATCCGCACCGGCAGCTTTCGCTCTCAGAGGGAGCTATCGCACAGGATGCCGGCGGTTCCGTTTTACCGTTCCAGACACCGTACGGAATTCCGATCATTTCGCTGAAGATAAGCGATCTCGAGATGCAGGCGCAGATCGACTCGGGAGGAACGGGGCTGAGCATACCGGATGCGTTTGCGTCGAGACTGAAGTTTGGCATGGATCCGACTCTGTTTGGATTTGCCGAGTCGTTATCAACACGATTTGTGCTCAGGTCCGCGCAGCTTGCAGGGGATGTGCATCTGGGAGACTATGTGTTTTCGCGACCGTTTGTGGAGATTGAATCGGCGTTTCCGCTGGCCAATCTAGGATCGAGCGCGATGCAGGGGTTTGTGCTCACGTTTGATCAGAAGCATGGGCTGGTGCAGTTTGTGTCGAGCGAACAGACGCATCATCTGGGAGCTACGCCAACGGCGGTGACGCTTGAACATGCGCCGAAAGAAGAACTGCCTGCTCTGGCGCTGGTTCCGGTGGGTTAAAAAGAGGAGGTTTGCAAAGGGATTTGAGTGGCTATTCTGGCTAGCTTAGTTTGGCGGGGGAGCTCTGACCACTATAATGGCGGTGTGAATCGAATAGCGTCTGGATTGCTCCCAGTATTTTCGATCGATCGCAACGCAAAGGTACCGCTGCACCGGCAAATCTATGACGGATTCCGGTCTGCGATTCTGCGCCGGGATCTAAGGCCGGGGCAGCAGATACCGTCGAGCAGGGAACTCGCGGCGGAGATGCATGTGTCGCGGTTTCCGGTATTGAATGCGTATGCGCAACTGCTGGCGGAAGGATATTTCGAGAGCCGTGTCGGATCGGGAACATTTGTATCGACGTCGCTACCAGAGCAGAAGATGTCGGTATCGCTGCCGCCGAAGGAGCCTACACGCGAGCCGTCGGGGCCGCGCAGCGTCTCGCGTCGGTCGTTGCAGTATCCAGATTTTGAGTACCATGCAGCGATTCGTGGATGGGGCGCGTTTGGAGTGCACCAGCCTGCGATCGAGGAGTTTCCGTTTACGATCTGGTCTTCGTTGGTGGCGCGGCATACGAAGAACCCGCAACTGAATGCAATCCATCACATCGATCCCATGGGTACGGAGCGCTTTCGCAAGGCGATTGCGGAGTATCTGCGCAGCGCGCGAGGCGTGAAGTGCGAGGCGGACCAGGTGATGATTGTTTCCGGTTCGCAGCAGGCGCTGGATATTACAGCTCGTGTGCTTTTCGATCCGGGAGATCCGGTATGGATTGAGGAACCTGGCTATCGGCTGGAACGCAATGTGCTGCTGGCGGCGGGCTGCAAGTTGATACCGGTTCCGGTGGATCGCGAGGGATTGGATGTGAATGCGGGGATGGCTAAGAATCGCAAGGCGCGAGCCGCGTTTGTAACGCCATCGCATCAGTATCCACTGGGATCGACGATGAGCGCCTCGCGGCGGTTGCAGTTGCTGAACTGGGCGCAGCAGGCGGGGGCCTGGATCATTGAAGACGACTATGACAGCGAATACCGGTATGAGAGCCTGCCGATTGCGTCGCTGCATGGGCTGGATGTGAATTCGCGGGTGATTTATATCGGGACATTCAGCAAAGTGCTGTTTGCCTCGCTGCGGCTGGGCTACATTGTGATTCCGGAGGATTTGGTGCAGCGCTTTGTTGCTGTGCGTCATCTGATGGATATTTTTCCGCCGTATCTGTATCAGGAAGTGCTGACCGACGTCATTACCGAGGGGCACTTCGCGCGGCATTTGCGCAAGATGCGCCAGTTGTACGGGGAAAAGCGCACGATTCTGGCTGACAGCGTGCGCGAGGAATTTGGCGGGGCGGTTGAGATTCACGGCGTCGAGGCGGGGATGCACCTGGCGGTGACTTTTCCCGGTGGAGTTGCGGATGTGGAGATTGCTCAACGCGCGGCGAAGGAGCGATTGTGGCTGTGGCCGCTTTCTCCGTCATACATGGGAGACCATCCGAAGCAGGGATTCGTGCTCGGATTCGGCAGCACGCCGCGAGATCATATCCGGCGAACGGTGAGGCAGTTGAAAGCGCTCATCGAAACCTATAAATGAAGCCTATAAGTAAAGAGCGATAGAGCGCGCAGCGCGGGGAGTCGGCGGGCGTGAGCGCCGATTCCATTCTTTTGGCGGCGATCTGGTTTATGATTGGCTACACATAACTTGAAAGCAGCCTCATAGATAGAGCAGATCCGACGACCCACATGGATTTTGAACAGCTTAGAACGTTTCAGCTGGTGAGTCGCCTGAAGAGTTTTTCGCGCGCGGCCAGCCAGTTGGGCATAACGCAACCAGCGATTTCGGCGCAGATTCGATCACTTGAGACTGAGGTGGGAGCGCGTCTCTTCGATCGTGAGGGCGGCAAAGTCAGCATGACTGCTGCGGGACGGCTATTTGAGCCGTTTGCAGAGCATTGCCTGCAGTGCCAGAGCCATATCTTCGCTGGTATCAGCGAGCTGTATCGTTCGCCGCGCGGCGTGCTTTCGGTGAGTACAAGCGAGGCGGCGAGTTTGTATGTGCTGCCGCAGGTGTTTGCTGAGTTCAAGAAGCTATACAGCCGAGTGCAACTTAGCATTGTGCGAGCGGAACGCACGCGCACGCTGGAGTCGATCGTTAACCGTGAAGTGGATTTCGGAATTGTGTCATTGCCAGTGCGGGATAATCGGCTGATGGTGCATGCCATTCACCGAGATGAAGTGGTGCTGGTGGCTCCGGCTTCGCATCCACTGGCGCTGACGAGTTCGGTCGAACTCGATCAAATCATGCAATTTCCCCTGCTGATGACGCGGCAGGGAAGCCAGAGGCAGAAGATCGACCAGTTTTTTCAGAGCAAAGATGCGAGACCGCGTATCGCGATGGAACTGGAGTCGAGTGAGTTGCTGAAGCGGTTGATCGCGGCCGGAATCGGCGTTGGATTTCTGCCGCAGGCCAATGTGGCCCACGATGTGGCTGCTGGAGAGCTGAAGACGGTTCGAGTCAGTGGAATGCATGTATATCGTGAGCTTGGGCTGATATGCCTCAAAGACAAGCGTTTGACGCGTGCGGAACACGCTTTTCTGGAAGTAGCCACGCGTGGGACCGCAGGACCGGAAACCGGCACAAAGCCAAAGCCGCATAGTGCATAATGTTGCGAAATTGGTGCTGGAAGTGGAGAGCCGGTGTACTTTTCGGGGCATAACAGCTTGACGATGGAATCCAGAACTGTCAAAATTTCCGGCAAAGATTGGTGGTCATTTCAATTTGACTGCCGATGCGCTGCCTGACTGACCGCTTTATCGAAATGAAACAAGAGGCAACAGGCCCAGGCGGTGCGGGGTGACGTAATATGACTCACCTGCAATCGGGATTTGGAAAGCACAACTGGCGGCACCTTGTACGCACGATGTTTCCAGCCCTCATGCTGATAATTCCCCTCTCCACGCAGATCGACGCTCAGGGGGCCTCGGAAGTTCAGGTTTCCGTGGCGGTCAAGCCGGCCAGCTCGGTTACTGCATCACCGACACCTGTTCCAAAGCTTTCGCATCAGGAGATGGCGGATCTACTGATGGTTCGGCGGGAGTATCAGGCAGCGCTTGCGGAGTATCTGCAGGTTGAGCCCCGGACGGCAAAGACCTGGAACCAGATTGGCATTGCACAACAACAACTGCTACTGGAGCAGGATGCGCGCAAGAGCTATGAGCGGGCAATCAAGCTCGATCCGCACAACGCGGATGCGCTGAATAACCTGGGGTCAATCTATTACTCGCTGAAAGACTATCGTCACGCAGAGCACATGTATCGAAAGGCGCTCAAGCTTCGACCGGACTCCGCGCTGATTTACAAAAATCTCGGGACGGATATGCTGGCCAAGCACGATTTCAGCAAGGGATGGGTGTGCTATCAGCAAGCACTTTCACTCGATCCCGAGGTATTTGAGCGGATGCACGTGTTACGGGTTGGCGATCCTACGCCTGCCATGCAACGTGGGGCTATGAACTTCTATCTCGCAAAAAGTTATGCCAAGGTTGGCATGAACGATCGGGCGGTGGAATATCTGCGGATGGCGATTGATGAAGGGTTTGCCGACCGCAGGAAGATACTGTCGGATAAGGAGTTTGCCACGCTGCATAACTTTGAGGGCTTCCGGGAGCTGTTGAGCGAACAGAAGATGAGGCAATAGCGCGACGGAAGATTCATGCATGTTTCATGCATGATGTGCTTCACGCAGATGCTTCCATGCGAGCGGCCTGGGCATTTGATCGCAGTTCACTCAATGACTTGCCGGTAGTGTGGCTCAGGCATTGCTGAATTTCCGCTATCGCTGCAAGTGCGATGTCTGCCGGTGTGTTGCCGCCGAGGTCGAGCCCCATCGGTGCATGCAGGCGGTGCATCCAGAAGGCAACGCGATCTTCAATCGATGCCGATCCGGAGCGTTCAGCGGCAAGAGTGGCAAGGATCTGCTCCGTGCGGCGTCGAGGGCCTAGTACACCGATGTAAGCGAGGTTCTGGTCCAGCGCGAAGCTGAGCGCGCATGTGTCTTGTTCAAGGCTGTGCGTGAGTAGAGCGGCAGTGTCACCCGGGCGGGTTGTGAGGCTGGACAGGATGTCAGGGGTGGGAGCGTATACTTCGTGCGCTTCGGGGAAACGAACCCGTGTGGCGAGATGCGCGCGTCCGTCGAGGACGGTAATGAACCAGCCCATCTGGCAGGCGAACTTAACGAGCGGAATTGCGTCGTCTCCTGCGCCGAAGACGAAGAGGCCTGTGCGGGCCGGTAACCACTCGACGAAAACCCTGACGGTTTGACCTTCATTTTCGATATTGGTGCAGAAGGTATGACGGTTTAGAAAACTCTCGTAAGCGAGGTTGGCTACGCCTGTATTCCAATCCTGCTCGATGGTGTCATCGGGCCAGAAGGCTCGCTGACTGGTGTTGTCTCCATCGAGGATTGTGGCAATGGCGAGAGGCTCGCGTGAGTTGAAGCGGTGGGCGATTTGCTCCATGACGGCGTTGGCGGTGACGCTGCGTTCGAGGAAGACGTGAATTATGCCTCCACAGCCCATGCCGTAAGGAACATCACCATCGTCGGGGTGGGTGGAGTATTGGCGCAGGACGGGGCCGGACTGGGTGTACCAGAAGGCTTTTCGGGCTACTTCGGCTTCGAGGCATCCTCCGCTGATGGTGCCTACGTGCTGGCCATCTGCAGTGACGATCATGCGAGCGCCGGGTTTGCGGTAGCCGGAGCCATCGACCTGCACGACCGTTGCGAGCACGTAGTCCTGCCCGGAGCTGGAGAGCTCGCGCCAAAGGGGCAGGATCTGATGCAGGTCACTCATTACGGATATTGTAGTTTCGATGCTGTGAGCGATTCCACTGGGCGCTGGGCGAGATATAGCAGCCTTACGCCTCGCGGATGTTTGACTTGAGTAAATCTTCGATGCGCACGGGCAGTTCGCGTACGCGGATTCCGGTTGCGTGGTAGACGGCTGCGGTGATGGCTGGAGCTACCCCGGCGAGGCCGATTTCGCCTACTCCTCGTGCTCCGTACTCGTTCATGACAAGGTCGGGATAGTCGAGGAAGGTTACGTCGATGGTGGGTGAGTCGGGGCAGGTGGCAACCAGGTAATCGGCCATGCTGCCGTTGATGGGCTGCCCATTGCGCTGGTCGTAGCGGGTTTCTTCGAGCAGGCCCATGCCTACGCCCATGACGACGGCACCCATGATCTGATTGGCGGCGGCTTTGCGATTGATGATTTTGCCGCCGTCGATGACGGAGACGACGCGGCTTACGCGAAGGCGGGCGATGTCAGGCTCCCACTCGACTTCGACGAAGACGGCGGAGTAGGAGTGGAGCGAGAAGTCTTTGGCTTTGGGATCTTCAAAGGTGGAGACGGTGCGGCCCTGGCCGGTGACGCCGCTGACGCGGGCGATGCGAATGATCTCCTCGAAGGGAATGCCTTGATGATAGGGCTGGTCGCTGGGATGGACGAAGCCTGAGGTTAGTTCGAGTTTGGCTGCGTCGTGGTTGTGATGCGGCGAGCCCTCGGTTTCAACGGCGAGACGCAGCAATGTGCGTTTGGCGTTGTCGCAGGCCATGACGAGAGAAGGAATGCAGCTTGCTGTGGCCCATGAGCCGCCGGACATTGCGCCCTCTGGATGCGCAGTATCGCCGAGGAAGACGTCGATGCGGTCGAGCGGGACGCCGATCTTGTCATGCAGAACCTGGGCGAAGATGGTGTAGGTGCCGGTGCCGATGTCCTGTGTGGCGGAACGGACGCAGACGCGGCCGTTGGGGCATAGCTCGACGGAAGCGTTGGCGCCGAAGCGGAAAGCTCCCCAGCTTGCGGCGGCCATGCCCCAGCCGAGGATTTTGCCGGCCTGGCTGCCTGTGCCGCGCATGGAGCCGATGGCGGGGTTGCGCTTGCTCCAGCCGAATTTTTCGCGACCAGTTTCGAGGCATTCCTTGAGGTGGCGTGAGGAGAACTTTTGTCCTGTGCTCTCGTCTTTTTCTGGTTCGTTGCGGAGGCGAAGCTCGACTGGATCGATGTTGAGCGCGATGGCCATCTCGTCCATGGCGGACTCCATTGCGAAGAGGCCGGGGACTGCGCCGGGGCCGCGCATGGGAGACGGTGTGCCGGTGTTGCGCTGGACGAGTGCTGAGGTGACTTCGAGATTGGGAACGCTGTAGAGGTAAGGCGTACACTCGCCGCAGCCCTCGTCGATGTCGTCAATGAAGGAGGTGTGATTGAGGTAGTCCTGGCGTAGGGCGACGAGCTTGCCGTCTTTGGTGGCACCGATCTTCATTTGCTGTTCGCAGCGTGGGCGATGGCCGACATTGGAAAACATCATGCGGCGGTTGACGCTTAGCTTGACGGGGCGGTTGAGGCGCTTTGCCGCGACCGCGGCCATGGCGGAGTGAGGCCATGGGAAGAGCTTGCCGCCGAAGCCGGAGCCCAGATATTTGGTGATGATCTGCACGTTTTCGCTGGGGATGCCGAGTATTTGGGCCATGGCGAGCTTGGCATTCCAGACGCCTTGCGTTGTTTCGTAAAGGGTGACGTTGTCACCATCCCACACGGCGACACTGGCGTGCATCTCGATGGGGTTATGCGTTTCTACGGGAGTGACGTAAAGCTGATCGACTTTGACGGGCGCTTCTTCATAGGCTTTGTTGACGTCGCCACGTTTGGAAACGGATTTGCGCTTGCCTGCGTAGTCAGCGAGGCTTGGCTTGAGTGATGCGGGCGCTGAGTCGTATTCGACCTGGACGGCTTTGGCGGCGGCGGTTGCCTGCTCGAGGGTTTCGGCGATGACGACGGCGACGTACTGGCCCCAGTAGAAAATTCTGGTGTCTTCGAATGGTGGCCGGGCTTCGCTGGATGTGGCGCTGAAGTCGTTGGGAATGACGCGGTAGAGCTTGCCAATATTGTCTTTGTGCAGAACGAGCAGGACGCCGGGCATGCTCTCAGCTTTTGCTGTGTCCAGCTTGCGAATCGTGCCGTTGGCGATGGTGCTTTGAACGGGGACGGCGTGGACGAGATTGGGGAAGTGAAAGTCCGCGGTATATTGCGCCGTACCTGTGGCCTTGAACGGTCCGTCGATGCGGGGAACTGCTGCGCCGATGATGCTGGTGGTTGCGGTGTTCAGGCTTGCGTCATCCATTGCGCCGTTCGCCATGGTCTTTCTCCTTGCTCCGAATTGCTTATGCGGTGGCTACTTTGAGTGCGCGTATAACGCAGCGCTTTGCCAGCTCTACCTTGAAGGCATTTTCTGTGTGAGGCTTTGCGCCGCGCAGGGCTGCTTCGGCGGCGGCCTGGAAATGAGCGGGGGTGGCGGGTTTGCCGGTCAGGACTGCTTCCGCTTCGTGGGCTCGCCAAGGGCGGGTGCCGACGCCTCCCATGGCGATGCGAACGGAGTGAATGTGTCCGCCTTCGACTCTGGCTACGACTGCGGCAGATGCCAGCGCGAACTCGTATGAGGCGCGATCGCGGAGCTTGAGGTAGTGCTGTTTGGTGCTGATGGCCGGCGGGATCTCAACGTGAGTGATGAGCTCGCCGGGTTCAAGGACATTTTCGATATGGGGCGTGTCGCCGGGGAGCTTGTAGAAGTCGTTGATGGGGACGCTGCGCTTGCCTTTGGGACCTTCGATGAAGATGAGAGCTTCGAGCGCGGTCATCGCGACATCCATGTCAGAAGGATGCGTGGCGATGCAGTGATCGCTGGTGCCGAGGATGGCCATGGTGCGATTGAATCCGTCGATGGCTGAGCAGCCCGTGCCTGGGTTGCGCTTGTTGCAGGGGCCTGCGGTGACATCGCGGAAATAGGGACAGCGCGTGCGCTGGAGAAGATTGCCGCCTGTTGTGGCCATGTTGCGGAGCTGTGGGGATGCTCCCGAGAGGAGTGCTTCGGAGAGGACGGCGTATTTTTCTTTCACCGTGGGATGGAAGGCGAGGTCGCTGTTGCGGACCATGGCGCCAACGCGGAGGCCACCGTTGGGCAGGGACTCGACCTGGGCAAGTGGAAGGTCGTTGACGTCGACGAGCGTGGAGGGGTTTTCCACGTAGAGCTTCATGAGATCGACGAGGGTGGTGCCGCCGGCGATGAATTTGCTGCCGTCGCTGGAAGCGGAGCTGACGGCTTGATCGGTGCTTGCGGGATGCAGGTAGTTGAACTGATTCATTCCGACCCCCAAACCTTGCTGGTTAGGTATGTGGCGTGCGACGTTGCGGGTGTTCGATCAAAAAAATGCGCGTTTGCTAGAGATCAGTTTGCGACGGGTCAACTTGCGTACGGTCAGTTTGGGCAGATCAGGCCGATGCGTTGCCGCGAACCTGTTTCACCGCGGCGAGGATGTTGGGATAGGCACCGCAGCGGCAGATGTTGCCGGCCATGGCCTGCTTGATGTCTTCGTCGGTTGTGCCGATGGGCTCTTTAAGTAGCGCTACAGCCGACATGATCTGACCCGAGGTGCAGTAGCCGCACTGGTAGCCATCGTGTTCGACGAAAGCTGCCTGCATCGGATGAAGATTGCCGGGCTGGCCGAGGCCCTCGATGGTGGTGACTTCCTTGCCTGCGGTCATGATTGCGAGCGTCAGGCAGGAGTTTACGCGGCGTCCGTTAACGTGGACAGTGCATGCGCCGCACTGGCCGTGGTCACAGCCTTTCTTGGTGCCGGTGAAATAGATGCGTTCGCGCAAGAGGTCGAGCAGGGTTACGCGGGGATCAAGGCCGGTGAGGTCGTAGCTTTTGCCGTTGATGGTTGTCGAGCGAGAGATGGATGGGTTTTCCTGGGCTGGAGGCGTGCCTGACTCCTCTTCCGCCAGGGCGAAAGTGCCTGCGCTGACCATGAGACCGGTTGCACCGAGGCCCGAGAGGAAGGTGCGACGGCTGACGCGTCCAAGGTTGCTGGGGATGCTGGATGCGTCGTCTGTCACGGAGTTATCGGAAGGTGAAAGAGGTTCCAGATCGAGAAGCTGTTGGTCGTCTCGCAGAGTAGGGCGTTCTGCCATGGGGCTCCTCCCAGATGTGCTCATCGTATCTGAAGTCGAGCAGTGTCGGAAAGATGCTTTGACTGACATTTGAATGACAGAAAACCCCATAAAATTCGATTTAGTTGCGATTTCCAGCTACGATTCCAGACGATTTGAGAGGACAAAACCGCCGCTTGCTGGCGTGCTAATGCAGACATCGCAGATATGCAATACGTCCTAAGGAATCTTTGTGATACGGAAGAGGGTCTTTATGCTGAAAAGACGAATCGAATTTCGATTGAGGAAATGACATTGTCCAACGTAACGGAGCAAGAACTCGCGATGTACCGGCAGATGCTTGCCGTTGCTATTGAAGAAGCTCGGGAAGGATTGGCCGAGGATGGGATTCCGATTGGAGCGGCCATGTTTCGAAAAGACGGAACGCTGCTGGGCCGGGGACACAACCGGCGGGTGCAGGAAAAGGACCCATCGATTCATGGTGAGACGGATGCGTTTCGCAAGGCGGGGCGGCAGACGAACTATCGCGATTGTGTGATGGTGACGACTCTGGCGCCGTGCTGGTATTGCAGCGGGCTGGTGCGGCAGTTCCGCATTGGGACAGTAGTGGTGGGTGAAAGCCGCAATTTTTCGGGCGGTGTGGAGTGGTTGCGCGAGGCGGGGGTGAATGTCATTGATCTGGACAGCACCGAATGCGCGGAGCTATTGGCGGGCTATATCGAGAGCCATCCTGAAGTGTGGAATGAGGATATTGGCGAGTTGCCGCCAGAGTAACGAGCGCTGCGGTCGTGGTGATGCGGGGCTATCGCGATATATTCGGCATTGCTGTGCGCGGATATTGTGGACGCATCTAACCGCATCAGAGAGAATCGCTCATGTCCTTGTCAAAACGCATGTTTTCCTTCGTTCTCGCGATTGCGCTTTCTGCCATTTCCCTGCACTCGGTAGCGCAGCAGACTCCTGCTGCGCTGACGGCGGATCCACCGGTGGACAAGGTGCATCCGGCATCGATGGAGTCTTTCCAGATATCGAGCCATGGCGACAAGATGAATGCGATCGCCTACATTCCTGCAGGTGCAGGAGTGCATCCAGTGGCGATTGTCTTTCACGGTTTTCCGGGCAATGAAAAGAATTTGGATCTGGCGCAGGCGATTCGACGTGCCGGCTGGGTGAGCGTGTTCTTTGATTATCGCGGGAGCTGGGGGACGCCGGGAGCATTTTCTTTTACGCATGCGATGGAGGATTCGGAAGCTGCGGTGGCGTTTCTGCGCGAACCGGCGAACTCAGCGAAGCTGCATGTGGATTCAAAGCGGATTGTGCTGATTGGACACAGCATGGGCGGCTATATGGCTGCGCACACGGGAGCGCATGATTCCGGGATTCTGGCGGTAGGGCTGATTTCAGCGGTGAATCTGCATGACTGGGCGCAGTTGGGCGTCAATACTGCTGATCCAAAAGCTGGCGAGGCTAAACTCGCGGATCGCCTGGCGGCTAATCAGATTGCTTCGCTGGCTGGGTGTACGGCAGATTCTCTTGCCAAGGAGATGCTGGAGCACCGTGATGACAAAAACTGGAATTTTGTCGAGTATGCAAACTTATTTGGAACACGGCCCCTACTAGTGGTGAGTGCGAATGATGGATTAATGCCGCAGACGGACCGGTTGATTGGCGTGGTAAGGAAAAATCCGGACGCGCATGTAACAGCGGTTCATTTCGCTACGGATCACAGCTACTCGGATCAACGGATAGCGATGGAAACAACGGTCCTTAATTGGCTCGCTTCCTTAAAGTAACGAGCCGATTAAGGGAAAGTCGCTGGATCTTAGAAGTGGTACGCGAGACCGCCGGAGGCGCGGCCGTTGGAATAGGTGTTCGGGGAAAATCCGAGGTTATTCGGGTCCTGGGTTGTAGCTGAGAGAATGGCATCTCCTGAAACGCGCACGGAAAGATGGTTTGACAGTGCGTATTCGACGCCGCCACCGAAGGCGTAGGCGAAGGAGATGTTGGGTTTGATGCTTGCGTTGCTCGTGTGCTCGCCGCCAAAGAGGACGTGGATGAAGCCGGTGATTTTGTCCGAGGGGATGAAGAACTGCGGACCGGCCATGAAGGTGGTGGTGCGCGGCGAAACGAGCGAGCTGCTGGAGTAGACGAAATCACCGAAGTCGACTTCGCCGCCGAACCACTTGTTCAGTTTCGCGTCTCCGCCGACGTTGAAGCCGACGAGCGCGGAGGAATTCTTTACCTGGTTTGCACTGATATAGTCGGCGCCAGCAAAGACTTCATAACGTTGAAACGGGATGGGCGCGTCGGCGGGGGGAGTTGATACCTGGGCCGCGAGCGACGCGGGAAAAATCAGAGTCAAAACAGACAGCAAAAACTTACCCTTCACTCAATGCTCTCCTGAAAACCGTCTCCGGGCTTGCAAACGCACCCCGGCGCAGTCTGTACTTTGCCGATGCTCAATGCTTAGACGGGCCAAACTGGAATCCGGCAATTCTTTTCCAGCTTATCAGTCCGGGTCAGTCCGGGTCAGGCCGGGGGTTGCGTGGCAGCAAGATGAGGTTCTTCCGTCAAAGGATCCTCCCGGTCAAGGTACCAGGGGATATTGATGACGACGATGTTCTGCATTCCGCGCAAGAGCAGGATTAGTTTGAGTACGTTGGCGCGCTGGTTGTGCATGAGGTTTTGCCACCAGTGGCGTACGACAAGCTCCGGAACTAGAACGAGAACACGCCGGTGTTCGTCTTCCTGGGCGAACTGCAGGATGAGATCAAGCATGGGCTGCAGGATGTAGCGATATGGGGAAACCCGCGTGATTAGCTTCGGCACGTCCTTGCCGGCAGCCCGGAAAGGATCTTCGACGAGCTTTTTCCAATCTTTGGAGATCTGGTCTACGGAGTCAGTGGGCTGGATGTGGATGCAGCGGACTTCGCAGGAAAGGGACATGGCGAAGGACAGGGCTTTTTCTGCGACACGACTCCAGCGATCGATGGGCATCACGACGATAGGCGGGCGGGTTTCGGTGACGGCAAAGGGGGTGTCGAGGTCAATCTGGCGATTGACTTTGGCGTAGTGCCGGTTCACGGCTTTCATGATCAGGATCATGCAGGGAATCAGCAGGGCGGTGATCCAAGCCCCTGAGGCAAATTTTGTGACCAGGACCACCAGGGTGGTGATGCCGGTCGCAAAAGCTCCGATGCCGTTGACGACGGCTTTACCGGAATGACCTCCCTCGCGGAGCCAGTGGAGCACCATTCCGGTTTGAGAGAGCGTAAATGCGAGGAAGGCTCCGATGGCGTAGAGCGGAATGAGGCGGTCGGTGACGCCGTCAAACAGGATGAGAAGGATGGCGGTGAGAGCGACGAGAATGTAGATTCCCCAGGAGTAGAGAAGACGGCGGCCGCGCAGGAGGAATATGTGGGGCAGGTAGTTTTTGAGGGCGATGGCGCGGGTGAGGCGAGGGAAGTCGGCGAAGGCAGTGTTGGCCGACAGGGAGAGCACGAGGAGGATGGATGCAATGGTGACGTAGTAGAACCAGCCTCGACCAAGGACAGCACGCGTCAACATGGAGAGGACGCTCTCATAGTTGGGGCCGCCGGGATCCGTTGCTGCGACGTTGTAGGCATGGCAAAGGACCGCAATGCCGAGGAGAAGGACGCCGAGAAGGGCAATGATGATGGTGAGCGCCTTTTTGGCGTTTTTGCGCGCATCGTCACGAAAGGCCATTACACCGTTGCTTACCGCTTCGACTCCGGTCATGGCTGTGCAGCCTGAGGAGAAGACTTTGAGCAGAAGCCAGAGCGTGAGCATTTCAGTGGCAGGTGCGGGTTTTGGTAACTGCGTGACCGGAGTGGGATGTCCGCCGTGGATGGCCATTTGGACGAGACCGACGGCGATGACGATGAGAAGTGTTCCCAGGAAGAGGTAGGTCGGAATCATGAAGACTACGCCGGTGTCGTGAACGCCGCGCATATTGACCAGAGTGAGCAGAAACAGAATGCCCAGGCAGAGGGCGAGCGTGTGCGCCTGGAGGCTGGGAACAGCAGAGATGAGCGCTCCGACACCTGCGGAGATGCCGACTGCCGCGGTTAGGACGTAGTCGATCATGAGCGCGGCGGCTGCGAGCAGGCCTGCATTATCGCCCAGGTTTTCACCGGCTACGGTGAAAGAGCCTCCGCCATGAGGGTAGGCTTCGATGGTCTGGCGATAGCTGAAAAAGACGATCACCAGCAGGGAAACAACGGCGACGCTGACGGGGATGATCTGCTTGACGCCCATGATGCCGAGCGGGATCAGCAGGGTTAATGCGGCTTCCGGGCCGTATGCGGCAGAACTGAGCGCGTCGAGACCAAAGATGGGAATGCCCGCGAGGGAGCCAATGTGCTCAGCGCGCTCTTCGGAGGTAGCCAGAGGGCGGCCGAGCAGAAGATTTAACAAGTCACCGGGAGTTTTCATTAATTATGCCTTCGGTAGTCCTTTTGCAGGGTACACGCCGAAGGCATTGTCTCATGCGGATCTGAAAATTAAGTGTTCGTTTCAGTCTTGCCGGCGGGCAGGGTAAACAGAAACTTACTGCCTTTGCCGGATTCGCTTTCTACCCAGATGCGTCCGCCGTGCTGTTGCACGATGCGCTTGCAGATGGCGAGTCCGAGGCCCGTGCCGCCGAGAGCGCGTGAGTCAGAGGCATCGCCCTGCTGGAAGACCTCGAAGATGACGTCCAGTTTTTCGGAAGGAATGCCGCGCCCCTGATCCTGCACGAAGACGCAGACCTCTTCACGGCCTGTATCGAGGTTCTTTGCGGAGGGGTATGCGCCGAGCTTGATCATCGTTTGAGGCGGCGAGAATTTGACGGCGTTGGTGACGAGCTCGGCGAGGACCTGAAGTATGCGTTCCTGATCGACGTCGACCTTGATGGCGCTCGCGGCATCGAAGCGGAATGTGATTTTAGCCTTCACCGCATCGTCGTGAGCCTTATCCGCTGCGCGGCGGAGTACATCGATGACGGGCAGGGTTTCGCGATTGAGAGACATGGCGCCACGCTCGACTTTGTCAAAGTCGAGGATGTCGTTGACCAGGCGAACAAGCCGGTCGCAGTTGCCGATGGCTACCTCAAGCATCTGCTTCTGTTTTTCCGGACGCTTGTCGAGCTGACCGGAAGAAATAAGACCAAGAGAGGCGCGCAGGGATGTCAGGGGGGTGCGGAGTTCATGACTGACCGTAGAGATGAATTCGTCTTTCATCCGCTCCAGGCGACGACGTTCTGAAATATCCTGAAATGCCACTACCATACCTGCAATTGCCCCCTCATCTATCAATGGACTAGCTACATATTCCACAGGGACAGATGTGCCATCTTTACGCCAGAAGACGTCGTCTCGAATACGAACATCCTGCCGACGCCGCAAACCGAGGAGGATGGGGCAATTTGCCCGAGAATGCGGTGTTCCATCTGCATGACTGTGGTGAATTAATTCGTGAACATCTTTACCATTAAGCTCGTCTACTTTGTAACCGAGCATTTTGGCCGCGGCGGGATTGATAAAACTGAGCTTCCCGCTGAGGTCTATACCGTAGATGCCATCGCCGACAGCGGCGAGAATCAACTCGCGCTGGCGGCGCACTAACTGAAGCTCTTCTTCAGCGCTGTGCTGCTCGGTGACATCCATGCCGTGGGTGAGGACGAAGGAGATGCTACCGGGGAGATCCATACGCCTGCTGCGGAAAGCGATCTGGCGTTCGCTGCCATCTTTACGCAGGAAGGGAATAGTTCCCTGATATTCGCCCTTGGTGATGACGGTCTTGAGGCTTGAGGTAAATTCCGCAAGACCGGCCTTACTCAGGAAATTGGAGATTGGTTTCCCGGTTAACTCTTCTAGAGCGTAGCCGAGGCTATCGGCGGTGTATCCATTGAGGGATGTCAGACGACCGTCGAGTGTACAGGTGAAAACAAAGCCGAGACTGTTTTCGACGACGTGTTTATAGCGCGTTTCGCTGGTGAGCAGTGCCTGTTCTGCCTGCCGCTGGCCGGTGACGTCACTGCCGCTGACGATGAGGTATTGCACTTCCGTGCCCGCTTCCGCACCGTTGGCAAAGGTTGCCCCTGGAACGATAAGGGGGCGGAGGGTCCAGCTCACGCGGCGCGGTGCACCCTGCGCTGTGTGCCAGAGATTTTCGTAGGGCCCGACGGTCTGGCCATTGGCAGCGAGTGCAACCTTGTCCTGTGCCCAGCCATGAGCGTCACGCTCGACGAGGATCTCTTGAATGAAGGAACGGCCAACGATCTCGCCGAGGTGGAGACCGGTGAGGTCTTCGCATGGGCGATTGAAGCGGACCATACGGCCAGCAGTATCCAGAACGGCGACGAGGGCAGGGATGGAGTCGAGCGTGGCGGAAACGAAGTTGCGCTCGATGGCTAGAGCCCGCTCCAGGCGAAGGCGGGCGCGCTGAGCCTGCTCCTGGGCCGCAGAGCGGACGTAGAGCTCCATGCGGGTGACGGCCTGGCGGGCGAGGATGCTGAGGAGGCTTACATGTTCAGCCTGGAACCGGTTGGGCTCGACGGCGAGCATGGCGAGGGTGCCGGCCGGACGATTGCCGGGACCCATGAGCGGTATGCCGAGATAAGAACGACATGGAAGCGCCTCTTCCAGATCGACGCCTTCGGAAGTGAAACGTGCGTCCGCAGCGGCGTCATGAAGCAACAGCGGAGCCGAATCCTTCATGGTCCACCGGCAGGCTGCAGCAACCTGATAGCGATGGCGCGGCACAAAAGCATAGGTGCATTTGAACTGCAGACGGCCGTCTTCGACGGTGCTGAGGTAGGCAAAATCCGCACCGGAGAGGACTACGGCAAGCCGCAAAATTTCCTCGAGCGCCGGGTCTGGAGCTGCTTCGAAGAGGTCAGCTTCGGGCAGGGCTTCCGGTACGTGCCTTTCAGCCCGGATTTTGTCCTCGATTTGAGACATGGCGGCCATTTATCAACGTAACTTGAGTATGGCGGAATGAGGAGAGTTCTGCCCTTGCACAAAACGGGCAAAGACTATCGTCTGCCATGTCCTACCGAAGTAACGCCGACACTGAGGATTTCTCGCTGGGACTACAGTACCCTGAAACACCTTCGTAATCGAGGATTTTGTTTGCTTTATGGGGTGGTCGGGACGCGGCAGCAATCACCTGCATTCGGTGGTTCTTCATTGCTCGCATCCAGCACGACTTTCCAGCTCCCGTCCGGTTCTTTGCGCCAGATGGTGAAGTAACGTCCAGTCGTTACTTTTGCGTTACCATCCGGGTCTTTGCTGCGGCCTTCATAATGCCCCCAGGTATAACCCATGTCCCCGGCTGGGCTCATGACCGCGTCTGTCGGAGTCCATGTGAGCTGATAAGAGGAAGGCGACCAATTGGCAGCGTGGGCAATGGCATCGCGTCCGCGCACTGGCGACTGGCTGTTGGCAATGGTAACTGCATCGTCTGCGAACCATTTTGCGAAAGCTGGACCTCCGCCCTCGGCTGTGTCTTTCGCAAATTTGGCTTCCAGTTGAAAAAGCAGCTCTTTAGAGGGCGAAATAGATGTATCGGATAAGGGATTTGGAGGAGCGTCAGTCTGCGAACCGGGAAGAGCTGTTCCGCCGAGAACCTGGGCGATCAATTGTGGTCCTGAGAAGAGTCCGCATAGCAGAATAAGGCCCGCAATTTTACTGAAGAGGCTTTTCATTTACGATCTCGCATCGCTCCTGATTCTCAATTCTCATGCTACGCCAGGAAAGTGTGTTACCTGGTTACCAGGTTTTGCGTCTAAGGCGGTTAGTTGGCGTTGCAATCTGAGGAACCGTAGGGTTGTTGATGGGTTTGATGTTATCGGAGTCAAAATGTGAAAGTTGCTATAATCAAGATGACGTTGGCCGCCGTGGACCCCGTAGAAGTGGGGTCTTTTTCTTTAGCGTTCCTCATTGGGATAGTTGAGGACGGTATGCAGGCCGCGTTGCGTCATGCGGTAGCAGGTTAGACGCGGAAGGATTCGAATGACTCCCTTGCTCGACTCAATAGAATCAGCCCAGGATCTCCGGCGTCTTTCTCCTTCGCAATTGGAATCACTGGCTGCAGAAATTCGCCAGTGCCTGATCCAGTCTCTTTCAAGAACCGGTGGCCATCTGGGACCGAATCTTGGCGTGGTTGAGCTCACAATCGCGCTACACATGGTCTTTAACACGCCGGAAGACAAGATTCTCATGGATGTGAGCCATCAGGCTTATATCCATAAGTTGTTGACGGGACGCCGGAAACAGTTCGATACGATTCGGCAGCCGGGCGGATTGAATGGCTTCATGCTGCGCACGGAGAGCCAGCATGACGCGTATGGAGCCGGGCATGCAGGGACGGCTATTTCCGCGGCGTTGGGCATGGCGGTTGCACGCGATCTGAGCGGCGGCAAAAATCATGTGATTGCCGTGGCTGGGGACGCTGCATTTACTAACGGAATTTCATATGAAGCGCTGAATAACATAGCCGAGCAGACGAAACGGCTGATTGTGGTGCTGAACGACAACGAATGGTCGATTGATAGAAATGTCGGAGCGATTGCTCGTTACTTCCATCGCATTGTGGCGAATGAGCGGTATAAGCACCTGCATGACTCCGCTTCGAGGCTTATTGAAAAGTTCGGCGGCAAGGCCGCGATTCATGTGGCGCGCAAAGCGGAGGAAGCAGCCAAGGGCATGTTGTGGCCCTCGATGTTCTTTGAAGAGTTTGGATTGACGTACTACGGACCGATCGATGGGCACAACATCCCGCTGTTGACGCAGACATTTGAATTCCTGAAGTCAGAGAACCGGCCAGTGCTGCTACATGTGTTGACGCAGAAGGGCAAGGGATTTCAGCCTGCGTTGGATTTGCAGAAGAAGTTTCATGGGCTGGGGCCGTATGATCCCGAGACCGGACAGACAAAGCCTGCGGGACAGGTGACGTATTCGGAGGTTTTTGCGAATACTCTGGTGCAACTGGCGAATGAAGACGAGAAGATTGTTGCGATCACAGCGGCAATGCCAAATGGCACGGCGCTCGATCTGTTCCGTCCTCATCATCCGAAGAGGTATTTCGATGTAGGCATTGCGGAAGAGCATGCTGTGATCTTTGCGGCAGGGATGGCGACGCAGGGCTACAAGCCGGTTTGCGCGATTTACTCAACTTTTCTGCAGCGGGCTTTCGATCCGATTGTGCACGATGTTTGTCTGCAAAAATTGCCGGTGATCTTCTGCATGGATCGCGCGGGACTTTCGGGTGATGATGGCCCGACGCATCATGGACTATTCGATATTGGGTATCTGCGGGATATTCCCGAGATTGTTCTGATGGCTCCGAAGGATGAAGATGAACTTGCGGACATGATGCTGACGGCGACTCAGATTCCAGGTCCAAGTGGGATTCGCTATCCGCGAGGCGCTGTTGCCGGTGTTGCGCGCAAGAGCAAGCCGGAACTGCTGCCGGTTGGCAAAGCTGAGGTGCTTGCCGATGGTTCCGACGTCGCAATTCTTGGCCTTGGACCAATGATCACTTTGGCGCAGGATCTGGCCGGACGTTTGGAGCGGGACGGAATCTCCGCGGCCGTCGTGAACCCGAGATTTGTAAAGCCGCTGGATGTTGAACTGATCGAGCAATACGCAAAGCGGGTTCATGCTTTTGTGACATTTGAAGATCATGCGCTTGCCGGCGGCTTTGGAGCTGTCGTACTGGAGGTGTTGAGCCAGCTTGGCTTGAACGTTCCAGTGGTGCGCATCGGATGGCCCGACAGATTCATCGAGCATGGCAAGGTGGATCAATTGCGCGCACGTCATGGGGTGACGGCTGAGGCTGCTTATCTGCAGCTTCAACCATACCTCTCTTCACTGCGCAGGCGTGCTCGTGTCGCAATTTAGATTGCAAGCCGCTCTGGAATCAGCTACAAGAGGGCAGGAACCGATTCGCACGGGGCAAAGGCGGATCACCAGTAAATGAACGATTTGAAGAGGGTGCATTACCGCATTCAATATGCCGTATGTTTTGCAGAATCCTGCTTGCTATGGTCTGGTGATTTTTCGTCGATTCAAAGGCTGCGTGAGACAATTAGGGAAACACCCGGACGATGCTGATTTCTAAAAGAACACTTTTGCGCAGGCTGCTGTGCTCGTGGTCCAGGGTGGCGCAGATCTTTTTGTCATCTGCATCTGGTTTTGATTGCTCTGACCTTGCGTTGTCAGCAAACCGACTGGCTGCTGTCTTTCTTGTTGCGGTTGCTGCTTCCGCCGATGCGCGCCAGATTCCCAATGGACAGGTGGCACCTCCTCCTCCGCTGGTGCTCGCCGGCGGCACAGTGGTTGATCTGACAAGTTGGGGCGACTCGGCAAACGATATTCCGGACGCAATTATTTATATTCGCGATGGACATGTGCTGGCGGTTGGTCCGAGATCGGCACTGCCTATACCAAAGGGCTCGCAGGTCATCGATTGCACGGGAAAATATCTTATTCCGGGGCTCATTGACGGCTTTGCGGGCATGAGCAGCCAGGCCGATGCAGATGCCAATCTGTATATGGGCGTGACGACTGTCGTCGCTGGCTGGGACGAACGGCGTGGGCCGATTGATCAGCATGCAAATCCTACGCCGCATGTGTACCTGCTGGATAGCGTTGGATCGACGGATGACTATAGCCTGCTGATTCACAATCCCACGTGGGCACAGAAGCTGAAGGACCCTCCCGATGGCAGGTCGGTGGAGTTGAGCCCCGATGACACGGCGAGGCAATTGCTGGATACCGCGAAGCTGGGCACGCGTGTCGTGTGGCTGGGACATAATCTCACTGCCGCGAATACGCAATGGATTGTTGACCGCGCACATCAGATAGGGTTGATCACTTACGGCGAGTTTGTTTCAACACCGTACCGGGTTGCGATTCAAGCTGGTGTGGATGCTTTGCTGCACATGGGCCGGTATGAACTGGGTGTTATACCCGATGAACTGCAACAGCCGCTCACGAGCGATCCAGAGGGGTCTGCTTCGCGCACAGCTTACGGCTATGCGGAACGCCTGCCTCCTATGGATCCGCATTGGAAGAGCTATGGGCAGTTAATCGCGCAGCATCACGTAGCGCTGATGCCTACCTTCAGCAATTTCTATACGCGATTACCGAACCACAGAAATTTGTGGAAAGAGCCTGTAGCGCGAATACTCGATCCCAAGTTGATGTTTGCTCCTTCCGATCCGCAAACGGGAGAGGCTGTATATTCCTTGCCAGCATGGGCACGTCACGCGCCCAACTCTGTGCAGCGCTGGATGGAAGAAAATCTGCACCATAAGGCAGATCAGCAGGCAGATCGCTTATGGGCGATCAATCAATCGATCTTTACTGCATACCCTCACTACCTGGCTGCGAGCGGAGCGCCGGCGTCGGGTTCGATGCCAGGTATCTCGATGCACACCGAGCTTGAAATGCTGGTACGACTCGGGCTGTCTCCGCGAGAGGCTCTTGCGGCGGCTACGAGTAATTATGCGGAGCAGTTCCACTGGAGCGAGTTGGGACTGATTGCTCCAGGACGCAGGGCCGACATCCTCATTCTGGATGCCGACCCGACAGTGAGTATCTGGAATGTGCGCCGTATCAACACGCTGCTGGTGGATGGCAACGTGATCGACCGTGCTTCGCTGCTAAAAAAATAGGGCCCTATCCAGCTACTTCTTGCACAGCGCCCGTTATTTCGATTGTTTCTTCTGTGAATCGAGAAAGCGGCGAACGCGATCGAGCGTACGGGCCTTGCCGAAGACGACGAGGCTTTCGAGCAGCGGCGGGCTCATGGTGCCGCCGGTGACGATGGCGCGCAGCAGCATGAAGTTTTCTTTCACAGACCATTGCTTTTCTTCGCCGAATTTCTTGAGGGCCGGTTCGAGGGCTGCCGGGGTCCAGTCTGAAGCTTCGAGGACTGCGAGCTGTTCTGTAGCGAAGGCAAGCGTTTCCTCGATAGTTCGTTTCTTGGGCACGTAGACTTCCAGTGAGGGAACAACATTGTCCGCGAAGAAGAAGCCGGTGAGATCGCCGAACTGACCGAGGGTTTCGATGCGCGTCTGGATGAGCTCTGCGATGTTGCGCAGGTATTCATCGGACAGCACCGTGGAGCGCAGAGCGCTGTAGAAGTCGTCGAGCGAGATGCTGCGCAGGTATTCGCCATTGAGCCATTTCAGCTTGGTCAGGTCGAAGACCGGTCCGCCGGTGCGGATGTTTTTGACGTTGAAGTGCTCAACCATTTCGGCGAGGGTGAACTTTTCGGTGCCGTTGTTGATGTCGGCTGGCATGCCGCCGCCCATGAGGCCGAGGAAGTTGAGAACGGCGCCAGGCAGAAATCCGGCCTGCCGGTAGTAGATGAGTGAGACAGGATTCTTGCGCTTGGAGATTTTGGACTTGTCGATGTTGCGCAGAAGCGGCATGTGCCAGAAGCGTGGGAGATCCCAGCCGAAGGCCTGATAGAGCAGGACATGCTTGGGTGTCGAAGATATCCACTCCTCTGCGCGAATGACGTCGGTGATGCGCATGAGATGGTCATCGACGACGTTGGCGAGGTGATATGTCGGAAAGCCGTCTGACTTGAGGAGGACCTGATCGTCTACGTTTTTGTGCTCGAAGGTGATGGAGCCGCGTAGCTCATCGGTGAAGGTGGTCGAACCTTCGTCGGGAACCTTCATGCGAATGGTGAAGGGAAGACCGGACGCGAGATTGTTGTCGATCTCAGCCTGAGTAAGCCAGCGGCAAGTGCCGGGGTAACGCGGCGGGAGCTTGGCGGCCATCTGGCGCTTGCGGTCTTCTTCGAGCTTTTCCGCGGTGCAGAAACAACGGTAGGCGGTGCCGTTGGCGACGAGCTTGTCCACGTATTCGCGATAGATATCGGAGCGCTCGGACTGGCGATAGGGTCCATACGGGCCACCCACATCTGGTCCCTCATCCCAGGAAAGGCCAAGCCAGCGAAGGGCATCGAAGATCATCTGCTCGCTGGTGGGGACGAAGCGGGTACGGTCCGTGTCTTCGATGCGAAGAACGAATTGTCCGCCACGCTGACGGGCGTAGATGTAATTGATGAGGCCGATGTAAGCGGTTCCGACGTGGGGATCGCCTGTTGGAGAGGGTGCAATACGAACGCGAATAGGAGCGGAAGATGAGGTCTGGTCTGTCATGATTGCCAACCTTTGATGTTAGCAGGGGAGTACTGCTTCGATGGGGCTGCAGGAGCCTGTGAGTGCTGCGAAACTGCCGCAAATCTAACAGCAAAAACATACCCGGTTGAGAGTACCGGGTATGTTGGGTAAGATTTTTGCGGTTGCTTTAGGTGATGTCGTCTGTGTTGAAGGCCGGTATGATTTCCTTGCGCTTCGGAACTCCGTGGACCTGGCTGAGGAGGTCTTCGACAACGTCTTCCAACTGGCGCTGGCTCTCGATGACGGCAGACATGCTCTTGAGGTCTTCGGGATCACGCACACGCTCAAGCAGCACGACAGCGTGGCATTGAGCGACATGATCGAGGCCGAGGCCTTCGGGAGTCTTTGCCTTGATGCTGACTTGATCCACCTCTACGCAGAGTAGTTGGGCAACGCGCTCGCGCATCTCTCCGGCGATGGGCGATATCTTCGGTGCGGCTAGCACAAGCGTCGTGTCCACATTGACGATGCCGTAGCCTGCGTGCTGGATTTCTTCGAGGGCTAGGTTGAGGAAGATGGATGAGTCAGCGTCTTTCCAGCGGGGATCACCGGGAGGAAAGAAGCTGCCGATGTCGCCAGCTGCGACCGCGCCGAGCAGAGCGTCGGTAATGGCGTGAAGAAGCACATCTCCGTCGGAGTGACCTGCGAGGCCCTCGGGATGATTCAGCGTCATGCCGCCAATGCGAAGCGGGACTCCGGGACGAAAAGCATGCGAGTCCCAGCCAAAACCGATGCGAGTATCCATTCTCTCTTGCCTATCTTTTGTCTTGCCTGTGAGTTTTTACGACTGGGCCTGGCGCTGAAGATAAAACTCGGCCAGCGCGAGGTCTCCAGGTTGGGTAATCTTCAGGTTAACCTGTGAGCCGGGTACGACCGCTACGGGCAGCCCAGCGCGTTCAACAACGCTTGCCTCGTCGGTGCCTACGAAGCCGTCGGCGGCTGCCTCGGCGAAAGCGCGCCGAAGTATACCGCAGCGAAAGCCTTGCGGGGTCTGGGCGAGGACCACGAATTCGCGCGGAATGGTGGCGGTGATGAGAGCGCCGTGAGCGGTTCGCTCGACCTGCTTTACGGTGTCGATTGCGGGAAGGCCGACGATGGCGGCGCCATGTTCGACGACGGCGTCGATGGTGCGCTCGATCGTGGCGGTGTCGATGAGGGGGCGGACGGCGTCGTGAACCAGGACGATGTCATTGTCTTGCGATGGGAGCGCGGCGAGAGCGTTGGCGACAGATTCCTGACGGCTATCACCGCCCTCCACGACGTGGATGCGTCCGGCGAAGGAAAACTGGTTGGAGAACTCGGCGATTTGAGCCTCGACACGCTCGATCTCGTTGCGGCGAACGGCGACGTAGATAGCGGCAACTCGGGGAACGGCGGCGAAAGCCCGCAGTGAATGAACGAGGATTGGCAGTCCGTGAAGCTCAAGAAATTGTTTGGGCTGAGAGGCGGCCATACGGGTGCCGATGCCGGCAGCCGGGAGTATCGCGAAAACCTGCATAACTGATGGAGTATACATCCTTTACCATCGACGGGTGGGGACGCGGGCGCACAAGCCGGGATTGCCGATTGACCGTTCACTATTGAAGCCTGGGTTGCGTCTGGCGGTGGGGCTTTCAGGCGGAGCGGATTCGGTGGCGCTGACGCTGACGCTGGCTGGCTTGACGGCTGAATTGGGTCTGGTGCTCCATCTGGCGCATCTACATCATGGTTTGCGAGGCACGGAAGCAGACGAAGATCAGAGGTTCTGCGCCGAATTGGCTGAGCGTTTGGAAGTACCGTTTTTTACGCACCGGGTAGACGCTGCTGCGGAAGCGAAGATGCAAGGCGAGTCGATTGAGGAAGCTGCCCGGCGGCTGCGGTACGGGTGGTTTCGTGAATTGATGGCAGGGCATCGGTTGGATGCGGTGGCGACGGCTCATACTCTGGACGACCAGGCGGAGACCGTGCTGGGGAAGTTTCTGCGCGGGGCGTGGACGGAGGGCCTGTCGGGGATTTTTCCCTCTGTTGCGTTTGCCGAGGGGCGGATTCTGCGCCCATTTTTGACGGTAAGCCGTTCCGATATTGAGGTTTATTTGCAATCAGAAGGACAGGAATGGCGGGAAGATTCGTCAAATCGAGATGTCGCGTTTACGCGGAACAGACTGCGCCATGATTTGTTGCCGGATCTGGAGCGGTGGAATCCGCAGATCAAAGGGCATTTAGCAGGGATGGCGATGATTGCGCGCGATGAAGAGGAGTATTGGGAGACGGAGCTAGCCAGGCTTGCTCCGCAGGTGATGCTTTCCGGCCTGCCGGTGCGTGGGGGCGGAAGGGATAATTCCGGTGAAGAAGTGCTGGCCTTGGATGTTGTCCGGCTGGCAGGGATAGAAATCGCGGCGCAGCGGCGGCTAATTAGGTATGCCGCTGAAAGACTTGGGGTTGTTCTGGATTTTGAGGCAACGGAATCAGTGCGGCGAATGGCGGCCGAGGGGAGAGCGGGAAATAAATTGACATTGACCGCAGGACTTCGGGCGGAGCGAACACCCAGAGAGATTCGATTTTCACGTAGCGCCGGAGGAACGCCGGATCTGCCGATGACGGTGGAGTTGTGTGTTCCTGGCGAGGCAGAGGTGTTTGGATGGCGATTCAGAGTGGAGGGAAAAGCTGGAACGAACGTGGTTGTACGCAACTGGAAGCCTGGAGACAAGGTGACGTTGCGATACTCGAGCGGCCGGCGAAAAGTGAAGGAAGTGCTGGAACGACTTAAGGTTACGGGGGAAGCTCGGAGCATCTGGCCGGTTGTGGAGTGGATGGGGCAGCTTGTGTGGATGCAGGGCGTCGAGGTGCAACCCGTTGACGGGGTGGTAATTCGTGCGGAGAAGCTTTCCTGAATTACCTGTGTCTTTGGAACCCAAAGTACGCTCCTTGCGTACGATGTTCCATGAATCGATGAGGGCCGAACGCAGGCTTTGAAGCGAAAGGAAACGCGGCATCGTGAGTTCCGGCACAACCGTTTGCGCGGCAACCTTTGAAAATTCGCAGGGATCGAACTTGAAGGTGATCCTGATGCCCCGTAAGAGTTACCGAATTGGGCAGGAACGTTCGATTTAGATCATGCCAGAGACGCCGCAATGGGAGTACAATCAATGGACTAGCCACCGTGCACGGCGCGCGCATGTTTGAATCCGGTTCAAGATCAGTTTCTGATTCTTTCGCCTGCGATAGTTCGTCTAATGGTTAGCGAGGCGGTTGGGTAGCTCCCCATGCATTTCCTCCCAGCCGCGCAAAGGAGTACTGGTGAATTCGACCGTCAAGACAATCATGTTCTGGGCTTTTATCGTCATCTGCCTGGTGCTGCTGTTCGGAGTAGTGCAGAAGAGCGCGGTGATGGGAGGCAAGGAACAGGAAATTCCCTTCTCAACCTTCCTTGAACGAGTGCAGCAAGGTCAGGTCAATGATGTCACCGTGCAGAGCATGGAAGTGCATGGACACCTGAAGGGCGACGGCAAGGAACTTACCGGATTCCATACGGAAGTCCCTGCAAACTATCCGAACATGTACGACTTGCTGAACCAGGCTAAGGTTCAGGTGACGATCAAGGACGCGCAGGGCAACATGCTTTGGCCGATCCTGATTCAGATCGGGCCGCTGGTGCTGATCCTGGGTATCTGGTTCTTCATCATGCGCCAGATGCAGTCGGGTGGAAACAAAGCGATGTCGTTCGGTAAGAGCCGGGCGCGCCTGCTCTCGATGCAGCAGAAGAAGGTCACGTTCAAGGACGTTGCCGGGGTAGATGAAGCGAAGGAAGAGCTGAAAGAGATCATCGAGTATCTGCGCGAGCCGCAGCGGTTCCAGAAGCTGGGCGGACGGATTCCGAAGGGCGTGCTGCTTGTTGGACCTCCGGGAACGGGTAAAACTCTGCTTGCGCGGGCTGTGGCCGGTGAGGCTAACGTTCCGTTCTTCTCTATCTCAGGTTCCGACTTTGTTGAAATGTTTGTCGGCGTAGGCGCAAGCCGCGTACGCGATCTGTTTGAACAGGGCAAGAAAAACGCGCCCTGCATTATCTTCATCGACGAAATTGATGCGGTCGGACGGCATCGCGGAGCGGGTCTCGGCGGTGGTCACGACGAGCGTGAGCAGACGCTTAATCAGTTGCTGGTCGAGATGGATGGTTTTGAGTCCAACGACGGCGTGATTCTGGTAGCTGCTACGAACCGGCCCGATGTGCTCGATCCGGCGCTGCTGCGTCCTGGACGCTTCGATCGCCGGGTGGTGGTTGGTCTTCCCGATGTGCGCGGACGCGAGGAAGTGCTGCGCGTGCACGTGAAGAAGGTTCCGGTGGCTGAAGACGTGAACCTGAATGTTCTGGCACGTGGAACACCCGGCTTCAGCGGCGCAGATCTGGCCAATATGGTCAATGAGGCTGCACTGAATGCTGCTCGCGTGAACCGGAAGCAGGTCACGATGTACGACCTCGAGATCGCCAAGGACAAGGTTCTGATGGGCGCCGAGCGCAAGTCGATGCTACTGACCGATGAGGAAAAGCGGGTTACGGCTTACCACGAGGCTGGACATGCGCTGGTGTCAGTGCTGCGCGATCACACCGATCCGATTCACAAGGTGACGATCATTCCGCGCGGCATGGCTCTGGGCGTCACGGTCTATTTGCCTGGCGACCGGCACAATTACACTCGCGAATATCTCGAAACCCGGCTTGCGACTGCCTATGGTGGGCGCGTGGCGGAGGAGATTTTCCTCGGGCAGATGTCTACGGGGGCCGGTAGCGATATTGAGAACGCGACCGATCTTGCGCGGCGGATGGTCTGCGAATACGGCATGAGCCGGCTTGGTCCGCTTACTTTTGGCAAGAAGGAAGAGCAGATATTCCTCGGCCGTGAGATCGCGCAGCATCGCGACTTCTCGGAAGAGACAGCACGGCAGATCGACCAGGAAGTGCGCAGGTTGATCGACGAGGCGTATCAGTCGGCATATACGCTGGTGGATACGCATAAGGATGCGATGCACCGAATCGCAAACGCTCTGCTGGAGCGAGAGACGATCGATGCGGAAGAAGTCCGCCTGCTGATTGAAGGCAAGGAACTTCCTTCGGTACGCTCTTCGCTTGCTTCGCCGACCGATCAGGGGGGTGGGATACAGCAAGTGTTGAAGCCTGAATCGGGACGCGGTGGGCCGGGATTCCCTGAAGGCTCACCCTCACCGGCATAGATCGATCGTTGAACTTGAATCACGAGGCCATCCCTGAGGGGGATGGCCTTTCACTTTACGCAAAGACCATCGCCACTGCCCCTGCAGCGATCATGAATCCTCCGGCGATTGCTAGAGGGGAGATTTTTTCTTTCAGAAAGATTGCGGCAAAGATTATCACGAGCACGACGCTGAGCTTGTCGATCGGGGCAACGCGCGATGCGGGGCCTAATTGGAGTGCGCGGAAATAGCAAAGCCAGGAGAGTCCGGTGGCCAATCCGGACAGGGTAAGAAAGAGCCAGGCCTGATTGTCTACCTGACGGATTTCGCCATGTTTGCCAAGGGCAATCGCGATGGTCCACGCGAACACGACCACCACCGTCGTGCGGATTGCTGTGGCGAGATTGGAGTCGATGTGCGCTACCCCAATCTTGGCGAGGATTGCCGTGGCGGCAGCGAAGATGGCTGAAAGCAAAGACCAGAGAACCCAATTCATGGTTCCATGCTAGCGCCCGGCATCTGTGGTCGCGACGCTTACACTGAAAATATGGAAATGGGCCGGCCTAGCAGGACCGCACTCGGAGTAGCCAATCGCAGAGCCGTTCACCAGGTATTGGACCAACCACCTGTGCTGGTTGATCCCATCGCTGTGCGCATTCTTGGCTCGGATTTTGTTCTGGATGAGGAGCGTCAGCGGCATCCTTTTTCGCGAGCATTTCGTGCGTTCATGGCGGCGCGCAGCCGGTTTGCGGAGGATTGTCTGGCGCGGGCTGTTGAAGCGGGTGTGCGGCAATATGTGCTGTTAGGAGCGGGGCTGGATACCTTTGCATACCGCAATCCATTCCCCGAGGTTCGTGTGTTTGAGGTGGATTTTCCGGCGACGCAGTTATGGAAGAGGCGCAAGCTGGATCTTGCCGGAATTCCTGAGCCGGATAACGTGACGTATGTAGCTCTGGACTTTGAGCATCACACTCTGGCCGAAGGATTGGCGGCAGAGGCATTCGACGTAAACAGTCCTGCGTTCTTCGGCTGGCTTGGCGTTGTGCCATACCTGACGCTGAAGGCGTTTCGCACCACGCTGGATTATGTTGCCGGCTTGCCGGAGGGCAGCGGCATTGCATTTGATTATGCATTGACAGCTACAGAATTGAGTCCTGCTCTACGGAAAGCGCATGAAGCTCTTGCGGAGAGAGTGGCGCGGGCGGGGGAGCCCTTCAAGCTGTTTTTTGCCGGTGAACAGATGGAAAACGAACTGAAGACGGCGGGATTTCAGAAGATTGAGCAAGTGGATTCGATCGATTTGAACGAGCGGTATTTTGCAAATCGTGCGGATGGTCTTACGCTTCCGCAAGAGAGCTTGGGAAGGCTCGTTGCGGCGTGGGTTTAAGTACACTGAAGAAGATCATGATTTTGCCAGCGGTTCGCCGATTGTCTGATGTTTTCCTCGTCAATGCCGTCGGCATTTGTCTGCTGGTAACGGCCGGTTGCGGATACCATACGGTAGGTTCGGCGACGCATTTGCCACCTGATACGCGAACTCTAGCTGTGCCAGTGTTTGCGACACGGACGAATTCGAACCATACTGAAGTCGCGATGACCGATGCCGTGGTGCGCGAGTTCGCGACGCGGACACGGTTGCGGGTGAGTCCTGATGGTGATGCGAATGCTGACGCGACGCTGCACGGAACGATCCTGACGCAGACGGTCGCGCCCCTTACATACAACTCGCAGACGCAGCAGTCGTCGAGTTTTCTGGTGACGATCGTTGCAGCGGTGACGCTCAAGGCGCGGGATGGGCGAGTGTTGTATCGAAACGATAACTATGTTTTTCGGCAGCAATATCAGGCGACTACCGATCTGCCGACCTTTTTCGATGAGAGTCCCGCTGCTGTGGAGAGGCTTTCGCGGGACTTCGCCCGTCAGCTTGTTGCCGATGTGCTAGAGAGCTTCTGACAGTTTTAACGGCGATCTGCAAGGGTAGCATTCACAATTCCTACCCAAATATCCACATTTGCAGCAGGTTAAGGCACGGTATCCTGAACCGGATGGGTTCGGTTGCCAATTGGCGGGAGGCTCTGTCTTGAGCACGCAACGTGCCGGTGTCGGTTTTGCCGCCACGGACCGTTTCGAGGGCGAGATCGAGGCGGCAGCGCGGAGCGACTCGGCGCTGAAGTCCGGCTACGTTTTGCTTGGCGATGAAACATTTCTCTACGAGCGCTGCCGGAGGGCAGTTCTGAAGGCATTTGTGCCGGACGATCTGCGTGAGTTCTGTCTTTCCGATATGGATCTGGCGCAGCACTCGATCTTCGAGATTCTGGATCGCGCACGTACTCCTTCATTGATGGCTCCGTTTCAGGTAGTTTTTATTCGCAACCTGAAGCAGCTTTACACGCGCGGTGCGAAGAAAGATGAGTTTGCGGAGATCGACAGGTATTTCCGCTCACCGAACCCACAGGCGCTCCTGCTGTTTGTTGCGGATCATCTGCGCATTCCTGCCGATCCAAGACGGATGGACATGGAGGACAAGAATAAGTTCGAGCGTATCCGCGAGACGCTTGGTGACCACTGCACGATGGTGGAACTGGCCCGCGTGGAGGACACGGATGCGATGCGCTGGGTAACGATAACAGCGCTGGCGCAGGAGACGAAGGTCGATCCCGACGCAGCGCGAGAACTGGTGGATGCGCTGGGATCGGACATGATGCTGATCGCTTCGGAGCTGGAGAAGCTGCTGCTTTTCAGTTATGGTCGCGGGCGCATTACGCTCGGCGACGTGGAAACGATGGTGCTTAGCGCGAAGCAGCGGTCGCTGTATGAACTAACCGACGCGATCAGCGCGAAGGATCGGCCGAGAGCGTTGGCGTTACTGCATGGATTGTTGAACAGCTCCGATGCCGGAGAAGATGCCGCAATCGGGCATTTGTACATGCTGGCGCGGACGTTCCGGCAGATGCTGGTGATTCTGGAGAAGAATGTACGTGATTCGCGGGCGATCTGGCAGGCGCTTTGGCAGGGGTTCCGGATGCCGCCGTTTGCCGCAGATGATCTTATCCGGCAGGCCCGACGGTATAAGAGCAGGCGTGACCTGACACGGGCATTGCGGCTGATTGCGCGAGCGGATCTGGAGCTGAGGTCGTCGCCGCCAGATAAGAGGCTGGTGCTGGAGCGACTTATCTATGACCTGACCGGAGAGACGCGGAGTTATGGAAACCTGTATGTTTCTCCCCAGTTGTCCTTCGAATCCTGAGAAGTAAAAATTACGAGTTACTGAACGCCGCACTGCTGGAGCCACGGGCCGTATTTCTTGCCTGAGATTCCGGTATGAGTGGTGAACCATTTGCGGAGGTACTCGACGAGCTCATAAGCCGCGGCGCGCTGGCGCTGCTCGAATCGCGTGTCGAATTGAACGAGGCGGTTGAGCAGGCGCTGGTGGTCGACTCGGTGTGAGGCGAGATCGGGGAATCCGTATTGAGCCAGCAGGCGGTCTTCGCTTTCGCCATGCATGCGCATCAGTTCGCTGACACGCTTGAGCATGGGGCGAATGGTCTGTGAGTCTGCGTCCATGAGCAGCGCAGTGCGTAATTCGTTGAGTGCATCCAGCAAAATTCCATGCTGATCGTCGATGGACCGGATGCCAACCGTGCAATCGTGATTCCAAATGAGGGCAGCCATTGTGAACCTTCCAACCTTCCTAACTCTATAAGCGCAAATATCGGCAAAAGTTGCGCCGCTGCGTATAGGAAAGCGCGAACTGGGTGGTTACTCCAATAGTACTTCGGTGTCAAAGTCATGGTTCCGAACTGTTATCGTGACGGCTGCGGCGAGGATGAGGGCGCCACCGAGCCAGGCGAGCGGGCCCAGATGGTCGCCGAGCAGCTTGACGCCGAGGATGGAGCCGAGCGCGGGCTCGATATTGAGAAAGACGCCGGCGCGCGAGGCAGGAACACGATGTATGCCCCAGTTCCAGAGCAGGGTTGTGCTGGCAGTGCAAAGTACGCCGCTGCAGGCGAGAGCTATCCATGCTGTACGGCTTATTCCGGTTATTGGGGGTGGGCCGTCGGTGGCGAAGACCCAGACCACGAGCATGAAGGTTCCGGAGAGGATGCTGTAAGCAGTCACTGCCATAGGACCGTGAGAGACGATAAGGCTCTTGTTCATCAAGATCCAGCCGACGGAGATGGTGAGCGAGATCACGACAAGCAAATCGCCCTGCAGGGTGGGCCCACCGGAATTGGAGGCGCTACGGCCTCCGAGGACAATCAGCGATGCGCCGAGGGTCGAGCCGAAGAGAGCGAACCAGCTTATGCTGTCCATGCGTTCGCTGGTGAAGAGGGTCGCGGCGAGGGCAAGCATGACAGGAAGCGTTCCGACCATGAGCGAGGCGTGACTGACGGTGGTATGGGCAAGTCCTTCAAACTGCAGCAGAAACTGGAGGGGGATGCCGAGCATTGCGGAGACGAGCAGGATGATGCGATCGCGGGCGGTCCATCGCACGCGTTGATGTGACTGAAACTCCCTGCGAGCGATCCAACTCATGGGCAGCGTTCCGAGACACGCAAACAGGAAACGGTACAGCACCATGTGCGCTACGCTCATCTCGCGCAGGGCAAGTTTGCCGAAGAAGAAACCGGTTCCCCACAGGCAGCCGGCCGCGGCGCACGCGGTGTATCCCAGCCATCTGGATCGTGTGGTAGGAGAGGTCACATTTACACTGTCGCATACGGTGCTGAAACAGGCAGCCAAGCAACGGATGTATGCGAGACAATGGAAAACGATGGAGAAGCGTTTGCGCGGGCTGGGATTGCAGTATGTATCTAAGGTCGGCTGCGCGCTCACGTTAGCGGCTGCATTGCCAGCTGTACGATGCGAACCACAGACCGCGCCGACGGCGGATATGGCAAACGCGACGGCGTGGAGTATGGCCCTGGTGAACGGCGGAAATGCCGCTCAGCAGAAACAAAAGAAGCAAAAGCACCAGCGGTCCGCAGCCAATCCAAATGAACGGAAACCCGATGCGGAGATTCCGGTGGGGCCACTGGGATTTGCGCCGCCTGCGCCGTTTTATATCGGCGACCGGTATGCGCAGGTTTCATTGGATTTTCTGGATGAGAACAGCCTGCTCTTTACCTTTCGTGTGCCAGGACTTATTGCGAGAGGCCAAACCGCAGCTTCGAACAACGAGGCTGAGCGGCATATTCATGCAGTTGTGCTATCGATTCCAGACGGAAAGATAAACGCAGAGACACTCTGGACTCTGCACGATCACGCCCGGTATCTGTGGAAGCTGCGGAACGGCCGATTCATATTGCGTGACCGCGATTCACTCGAAGTCGGCGATTCCTCGCTGCATCTGGCGCCGTATCTCCGCTTCCCAGGGGAGGTCAATCACATTGAACTTGATCCCGAGCAGAACTGGCTTGTGGCAGATACTACGGAGCCTATACCAGCCCGGCAGGAGCAGGCTGCGAATGGTGTCTCCGTCGCTGCTGAAGATCTTCCGCTCTCAGCGGCTGCCTCGGTGGTGACGCACGGAGGAGGGGCAGCGGCACAGCGCACGAACGGCGGAATGCGTGATCTTGTGCGGATACTGGATGCGAAAACCGGAAAGGTGCGGCTCTACAGCCAGGTCAATGGAGTCGTTCATCTGCCGGTGGATGGTGAGGGTTATTACGAGGCATTACGGGGAGATGGCGATCGATGGATGATTGCGTATGAGTATTTTTCCGGCCAAACCCGAAATCTAGGGTGGGTGCAATCGATCTGCGATCCTCCGCTCGATGTTCCCGCTCCGAATGTGGTGGTTGCGTCGGGGTGTCTGGCTTCGGGGGAACGCCAGTTGAGTTTGCTGAGGCGGGGTGCGGATAAGGACCAGGGGCGATTATGGACCGTGACGACGCCTCCAAACCTTGTATGGCCCCAGTTACGCGATTCCGACGGCGGATTGCGGCTCGCTCGCGCAACTCTCGCTGTCAACCATCCTGTGGGTATTTATAATCCGTTGGACGCAAGTGATATTCGAGGGCAGATGATACAGGTTTTTGATCTGGCGACGGGGAAGCCGGTCATCATTGTGCCAGCTAGTCCTGTGCTGGATGGGGGAGGGAACTTCGCGCTGTCGCCCTCCGGAAACAGGCTTGCGGTGCTGAATGCGGGGTCGATTCAGATCTACAATCTGCCGCCTGCGCCAGCGATGCCGGAGGTTTCCAGTACCGCTCAGCCGGCGGCCAAACCGTGACCTGCGTTACAGATCGTGGTCACTATCGGGCGATCAATTGTTAATATCCCGTTGTACACTGATTGCCGGGAGAGCCTCTTGGCTACTGCGGTTTTTCACTATACAGCTACTGCATTAACGGACCGTGGCCGCAAACGCGCCTCCAATGAAGATGCCTTCGGTTATTCGGCAGAGCATGGTATCTACCTGGTTTGCGATGGCATGGGTGGCGCCGCGGCAGGCGAAGTAGCAAGCTCTTTGGCAGTGGAAGAGGTTCTACGGCGAGTGGAAGAGTGCCGCCGGGCTAAATCAGAGAATTCAGCTGATGGAGCGAATCGCGGATCTTCTGTATCCTGTATCGCCGAGGACGCTGTGGCTGCTGCGAATGAGGCGATTCACTCGCGCTCGCGACGGAATCAGCGTTTGAGCGGTATGGGGACCACGCTGGTGGGACTGCTGACGTCGATGAGCGAGGAGGATTCCCGCGCTTGGCTCTTCTATGTGGGTGACAGCCGTTGTTATCTATTCCGCAAGGGACATTTGGAGCTCAAGACGCAGGATCATTCCTTTGTGGAAGAACAGATCCGGCTGGGGCGGTTGACGCCTGCCGAGGCTGCCCGTTCGCCGTTTCGCAATATCATCACTCGTGCTTTGGGAACGCAGCCTACGGTACGGGCGGATGTGATCGAGGTTGCGGTTGAGCCGGGGGATTTGTTTCTGCTGTGTTCGGATGGATTGACGAGAGAATTACCGGATGCACGGATTGAATCGATTCTTGCCGATTTACCTGCCGGTGAAGACGAGGGCGCTCTTGAAGACCGGTGCCGTGTATTGATACAAGCAGCTAACAAGGCTGGCGGTAATGACAACATAACCTGCCTGCTGGTGCGTGCCGACTAGAGCGGTTCTCCTTCAGATGTACACCGAATCCACAGAATTTCTCGCGGTTTTTCCTCAAGAAAAATCGCCTTTCGCGATCTTTCGAGAGTGCACAGTAGAAGGAGAACTGCTCTAAATGCCAATCGAGAAAGTTGCAGTCATTGGCGCGGGAACGATGGGAAGCGGTATCGCTCATGTTTTTGCCCGCAGTGGATTCGACGTCTTGTTATGCGACATCGAGCAAGGGCGTCTGGATGCGGCAGTCGAGCGCATTCGTGCGAACCTTGGACGCGAAGTTGCGAAGGCGAAGCTGACCGAGCAGGCCGCAGATGAAGCGGTGCGCCGGATTACGACGACGACCGAGTTGACGGCTCTGGGAACTGCGGATTTTGCCGTGGAAGCGGCTAGCGAGCGGTTTGAACTGAAGGCAGAACTTTTTCGAGCTCTCGACGGGATTTTGCGGCCGGAAGCGATTCTGGCTACTAATACCAGCTCCATTTCTATTACCAAGCTTGCGGCTCAGACGAAACGAGCCGAGCGTGTGATCGGAATGCACTTTTTCAACCCTGTGCCGGTGATGGCGCTGGTGGAAGTGATTCGGGGGATGGCGACGGAGCAGGAGACGTTTGAAACAGTGCGCGATTTAGCGATGCGCCTGGGAAAAACACCTGTTGAAGTCAACGATTCACCCGGTTTTGTTTCGAACCGTGTTTTGATGCCGCTGATTAACGAGGCGGCCTATACGGTGATGGAGGGGGTAGCGACCGCCGAAGCCGTGGATGAGGTTTTTAAGCTGGGAATGGCGCATCCAATGGGGCCGCTGACACTGGCTGATTTTATTGGCCTGGACGTTTGCGTCGATATATTGCGGGTGCTGCATGATGGGCTCGGCGATCCGAAATATCGGCCGTGTCCGCTGCTGGTGCGGATGGTGGACGCGGGTTGGTTGGGACGCAAGTCGGGGCGAGGATTTTACCGTTACTCTTGAGGATTCCCTCAGTTCTTCCGGTCGTATTCTCCACATGTTGATGCTTCCCGTTTGGGCTATTCTCTAAAGATGGTCCGTTTCACGGTGCTCGCGTCCGGTTCGCGGGGGAACAGCTGTATTGTTTCCAGTTCGACGACGCGTGTGCTGGTGGATGCCGGGTTGAGCTGCCGGGAGTTGTTTCGCCGGATGCAGCTCGCGGGCGAAGATCCGCGGACTCTCGATGCCGTACTGATTACGCATGAGCATCAGGACCATGTGCAGGGGCTTAGCGTTACGGCCCGGAAACTTGGTATTCCGGTTTACTTTACCGAAGCCACGCATCGTGCGTGGGTCCGCCAGGTGCAGCCTCAGCGGCGTATTTCTTATGCGGAATGGTTGCGGCAGTATAAGCAGGTGAAGGCTGATGCGGAGCGCACCACGCAAGAGGCGGCTGGCGGAGATTGCGAAAAAGATGCCCGCGAATCTGCCGTTGAAGAGAATTCCGCAAAAGAGTCAATACAGAATTCTCGCGCTGATTTAGCGCAATTGCCCTCTGTTGCGTATTTTCGGGCAGGTGAAGTATTCATGATCGGAGATCTTTCGATCAGCCCGTTTACGATTCCGCATGATGCGGCCGACCCGGTGGGCTTTGTGTTCACAGCTGAGGGGGTACGATTGGCCGTTGCGACTGATCTTGGATACATTCCTCCCAATGTTGAGGTGCAGTTGCGGCGTTGCGACTTGCTGATGCTGGAGTCGAATCACGATCTTGAGATGTTGCGAGATGGGCCGTATCCATGGTCGGTAAAGCAGAGGGTGCTTTCGCGGGTCGGGCATCTGTCGAACGATGCAACGGCAGATTTTCTCGAGAAAAGTTACGACGGGGCAGCTACCTATGTAGTATTGGCGCATCTTTCTGAGAACAATAACCATCCAGACCTTGCCAGGATTGCCGCAGAGCGGGCGCTCGCATCTAAACCAAGCCTATTGGGCAACCGACTAATACTGGCCGATCAGTCTGAGCCGCTATCCCCACTCTGCTTTTGAGGGCGTTGCGACGCTATTTGCGTCAAATTAGAGCTGTTTATTCCGTTTACCTTTTAAGTGCCTGCACTGATTACGGTGCAACTTTGGTTGCACAGTTCGTAACTCCGATGAGTTACAATAGTCAGATATACAGGGGCCGGGATTTTAGACAGGACTTCCCTTGCTGATTTCCGGAATCGTGTAGCTGAAGTGTAGTCAATGCTAAAAAACAGAACCAAAGCTGCGGCAAAGCGAGTCTAATCACTATGGCACGATCCAAATGCACAGACCGGGTAGTTGGAGCCATTCTGGGTAGCTGGCGCTATGATATCTCGAGCATTGCGCCCGAGATGCGCAGGGATTATGAACAGCATCTGGAAGAGTGTTCTCACTGCCGGGCTCGTCAAAAATTTCATCGGACGCTCGATGCGACGTTGGCTGTCCTGACTGCGCTCTCCATGATTTCGTTTTTGTTTGCGTTGGCTGTTTTGCAGCGTGTGAAGTATATGGAGAATGTGGCGTTCAACATTCTTCATCTGGAGAAGATTTCCGTTTACCAGATGCTGGTTTCGGCTGCGTTTGCAGGATTGGGCTTCTCTCTGATTGCGTTTGCTCTTGTATTGATGACTACGCCTGCGACAACCTATCTTGGTGACATGGCGGCGCAGCGTGCGCGTTTGATTGAGGCGCGTTTACCGGCTGCGATACGATCCCTTCGTTCAAGATAGGCCTAAAGGTTTTGCACGGCGCAAAGCTCGCTCCACTCTCCCCGGGGCGGGCTTTGTTGTTTCTGCAGTCAACTGATTTCTGTCGATATTGTCGAAACGAGAACGCCGCATGCAGGCGAGAAAAATGAGTCGTCAATCTGATGTGCTCGAAAGACAAGTCGGTCGTTACCGTTCGATGGTTGCCTCGATGTAGCCATGGGGTTCATCGGTGGGCACGAAGATCTGATTCGGATTGTCCTGGCCAAAGCGATTCAAATCCACGAGCAGGCAGTGCAGATTGGGCATCGCCAGCGTGACGCTCTCCATCTGCGGCACCGCGGCCAACATGGCTTTGCCAATGTCGAAGAGTGTGTGCTGCACGCTGAGGCTGTCGTGTTCGGCAAAGACCTTGAGCAGGGTTGCGATGGCTGCTTCGCGTGAGGCGGCGTAGTCAGCGGGTGGTTCGCTGTATTTCCAGGTGGCAGTGGCGCGCGTGCCGAAGATGCGGTCTGTGCTTTCAGGCAGCGTGGTCAGCTTGTCTTTGATGTAGCCGGTGAAGGCTGATTTTGTAGTCTTGAGGATAACGAGGCCATCGATGCCGGAGTGGATTTCCGGCTTACTTCCGCGTTCGAGGGTAACTTGCGTGGTGTGTAGTTCCGGGCCGGCGAGCTGGTAGGTAGTTGCATGGGACGCGCCGTCTACGATTACCTGCTTCCAGTTCTTTTCCGCTACCTCGGTGCTGACTTTCAATACTTGTGGATTGTTCGCAATGATGTATTCGGCCAGCTCGATTGCGAAGTGCTCGAGTGTTTCGGACTTTGATTCACGGGCTAGATAGTACACGGTGTTCTTCATCGTGTCTGTCGGAAGGATCTTGCTGTTATCGCCAGTGGTGAAGCAGCTATCGAAGTCGCCGTGAAGAAGAACGAGCACGTCCCACTCTTTCATTGCGTGGTGGGTTGCGTGACGGACAACTTTCATGACGCGAACGCGCGCTTTGCCGTAACGGTTTTCTCCGAGTCTTGCCATGCGCTCCCTCTAAAATGTTTCAACTGCCTCGGTAGGTGGTGTAGCTGTTGTCGCTTAATAAAACGGGTATGTGATAGTGCTGTGAGCCATCGACGCGAAATGTGATGGCGATTTCCGGGTAGATGCTGGTACGAGAGTGACGTGAGAAGTATGCTTCAACGGCGAATGTTATCCGGTATATGCCGTCGCCTGAGTCGAGGCAAAGGTCGCGACAGCGTCCATCCCGGTCAGTATGCCCTTCGCCGATGGCCGTCCAGCGCTGGTCAAGATGCTTTTCGAGGTGAACGCTGATGCCTTCTGCTGGTTTGCCGAGTACGGCATCGAGAACGTGGGTTGTGATGGCGCTCATGCTTTGGATTCTCCCATGAGCCACTTGTGCAGGCGAATCTGTGTAATCTGCCGCTGCTGCTCGGCTGCTTCGCGCAGTTCTTCTTCGCGAGTGTTGCCGAGGCGTCGTGTCAGGATCGCAAGCATCTCTTCGGAGGATTTCTCGGTAGCGCAGACGATATAGATGAAACCGAATTGCTGCTCATATAGCGCATTGCCGACGGCCAGCTCGGAGAGGATGCTGGCCTGGGCAAGATCGACGGAAGATTGCTCCTGTTGAGACCATGCTGCGGATTGCAGGGACGCTACAGCGGCTTTGCGCTCGCCAATGCGCGGATGAGCAGCAAAGGCTTCCAGCCAATCTTGTTCACGCATTGTTGACCAAACTTCATCGGCTGCATGGTAAAGATCGGCTTCCTTTGCGAAAGGACGCATCGATAGCATGGAATGGGCCCAGCGATTGGATGCGCAGCAGTGGGTGAGCAAGCGGATTGCTTCCGGCTCACGGAGTGCGTTCCAATCCTGGAGGATTGGACTCGGGTCTGGCTGCTGTTGGCATACGTTTGTGACGGGTTGAAGGAATTCACAGAGCATGTTGGCGGCGACTTGCCTACGATACGCGGCGGTAGATCGAATGTCATCGATGGGCTTGATTTCGCCACAAAGGACCTTGCATAGCCCTGCCGTATCGAGCGATGTGAGTGGCTTTCCGCGCAGTGCGGCTTCGGTTTCCAGCAGGCGGACCGGCCTGTCAGCTACGCTTGCTCCTGCGAGGCGAATATCCTCGATGATGTCATTGTCGATGAGGGCTGACGCGGCCAGCGCAACCTTGGTGATGGCCATGGCGCGGCGGGTGCCGACCTTACGGAGATATTGGCGATGCTGTGCGAAGCGGCGCGGCAGATGCAGTGCCAGAACGAGTTCATCTGGCTTAAGGACCGACTGTTTGTAGCCGAGATGGAAGTTGGCGTAGGGAAGCCGTCGGGTGCCGCTGGAAGAGATCAGTTCAATCTCCGCATCGTAGACCAGGAGCGCTGGTGGGGCATCGGCAGCGGGCGATCCGTTGACGATGTTGCCGGCGATCGTGGCGCGGCTTTGATTGGCGATGGAGCCGATCCAACTGGCTGCTTTCGCCAGAAGCGGAAAGTCCGAGGCAACGGCAGGGTGACGGCGGAGTTGTGCGAAGGTGACGCCGCCTCCGATGGAAAGCTCTTTGTCGGTAACGCGAATAAAACTGAGTTCGCTAAGGCCCCATAGGCTGATGAGCTTCGGGGTGTTCAGGCGGCCTGCTGCGAATGCCACCATGAGCTCAGTGCCGCCGGAGATCGGCGTCCATAAACCGGGTTCGGCCGCCAAGTGAGCGAGCACATCGCTGAGGCTTTCGGGGGCGACCAGCTCATGGGTCGCGGGATTACCGCGCATGGGTGCGCGATCCTTCCATGGCGGCTGCGGTAATGACGGAGTCGAATATCTTGATGAAGCCTGTGCATCGGCACAGGTTTCCTGCAAGGCCTTCGCGAATTTGTTCAAGCGAGGGATTTGGATTGTGGGCGATCAGGTGGGTTGCAGCCATCAGCATGCCCGGCGTGCAGATGCCGCATTGCGCTCCGCCGCATTCGAGAAAAGCTTTTTGCAGAGGATGCAGTTCCGCGTCGATGGCAAGGCTTTCTACTGTTTCGATATGCGCGCCGTGAGCCTGAAGGATGGGAACCATGCAGCTATTGACCAGCTCACCGTTCATGCGAACAGAGCAGGAGCCGCATTCGCCTTCACCGCAGCCTTCTTTCGTGCCGGTAAGATCGAGGTCTTCGCGAAGGACATCAAGCAGACGCTTCATCGGAGGAGCTTCGACTGATGTCTGCTGACCGTTGATCGTGAGTTGGATTCGACAATCGCTCATGCAGTTATGTTTTCCGGATCAAGTCCGTAGGATGCGAAACGCAGGAAAATATCCTCCGGTAGCAGAGGGATGGCAGAGAAGCTTTCGCCGGTCGCGTTCTGGATGGCGTTGAGAATTGCCGGGGCAGGACCGTCATGCGGAAGCTCGCCGATGCCTTTCGCGCCGAAGGCTCCATAAGCAAAGGGGATCTGCTCAAAGTAAACATGGATGGGCGGAACATCCTGTGCCGTGGGCATGATGTAGTTGGTCATCTGGTTATTGAACATGTGACCGTTTTTCAACTGGACCTTTTCGTAGAGCGCGTAACCAATTCCCTGGGCAACGCCTCCTTCGATCTGTCCTGCAGCAAGCGTTGGATTGAGGACGGTGCCAACTTCCTGAACTGTATGGAAATCGATGACCTCGGCTGAGTAAGTGATGGTATCAACCGCGACCTCGGCTACGTAAACAGCCCATGCAAATGCCGGATATGCCTCACCGGTGTAGGTGTCGTCGTTCCAGTAGATGTTAGGAGGCGCTTCATAGCGACTGAGCGATTTGACTTCGCCATCGCGTGCTCGTAGCAGTTCGCAGGCCGCAAAGAAGTCGTGACGAGTGTAATTGTCAGAAAGATTGGCCGCTTCTTTGAGCGTCTGAATAAGCTGCCGGCCACTGCGCTGAATGAGATGGCCTACGACCATCGAGGTGCGTGATGCAACGGTGGGTCCACTGTTTGGAATGAGGTGGGTGTCGGAGGGAGCCATCTCAACATCGTCATAGCTGATGCCAAGTGCTTCGGCTGCGATCTGCGCGAGGATGGTGTTAGTACCCTGGCCGAACTCTGTGCTGGAGACGAGGACGCGAACTTTGCCTTGCAGCGTTACATCAACGCCAGCTAGAGAATTTAGCCTGCGTTCTCCTGAGCCAGTAAATCCCGAGCCATGATAGAAGGCAGCGATACCGATGCCGCATTTGACGGGGTTGGTGGCATTTTCACGCGCGTAGCGTTCGCGCTTGGCGTAGAAGTCGCTGACGGCTAGTGCGCGATCCAGCAACTGGTCGAGGATGACAGGCTCGCGCATGATCTGCTGCGTCGCGGTCGTATCGCCATCATGCAGAAAATTGCGGCGGCGCAGTTCTACGGGGTCCATTCCAACGGCTAGAGCGATGTGCTCCATGTGCCGCTCGATAGCGAAGATCGTTTGCGGTGCGCCAAAGCCGCGGAAAGCCCCGTAGGGAACGGTGTTGGTGGCCCAGGCACGTGAACGGATACGAATGTTCGGGCAGACATAAGGCCCGGTTGCATGTAGTGTGGCACGGGAAAGGACGGTCGAGGAAAGCGTGGAATACGCGCCGCCATCGGTGGCAATCTCGATCTCCATTGCGAGAAGTTTGCCATCCTTATCCACCGCTGTACGGTGCCGCGTGCGGGAAGGATGGCGCTTGGTGGTTGCTGCTAAATCCTCCATGCGGTCATAGATCATCTTGATGGGACGGCGTGCTTTGAGCGCGAGCAGCGCGGCGTGAGAAGCGATGATGGAGGGGTAATCTTCCTTGCCTCCGAAAGCTCCTCCAGTTTCGGTCTGGATAACGCGGACCTTGTCTTCGGGCAGGTTAAAGACGGCCATGAGCGACTTGTGGACATAGAAAGGGCATTGCAACGATCCCCAGACGGTGATGCCACCGTCATCGCTGTAGTCGGCAATCATGCCGTTGTTTTCGATATAAAGGTGTTCCTGTGCGCCGGTGCTATATTCGCCTTCGACGATGCAGGCTGCGCTTGACCACGCCTCGTCTACATTGCCTTTCTGAAGGACAAACTCCTTGAAGACATTGGGTGTTGAGGTGTCCGCGCCCCAGATAATTTCACGCTTTGATTCGCTCTCTTCGATGGAGAGGACAGCCGGCAACTCTTCGTAGTCAATGCGGACTGAGGCAACAGCCTGTGGCAGCAGGCGCTTGTCGGGATGAGCGATGAGCAGTATCGGCTCGTCGCAGTGATTGACAGCCCCATCGGCGAGGCAAGGCTGATCGGCGGCGATCATCTGAATGTGATTGTTGCCGGGGATATCGGCAGCGGTGACGATTACGAATTCGTGCCAGGGAACGGATTCGTCGAAATGAATGGCGAGGATCCGGCCTCGCGGGATTGTGCTGCGCACGGTGGCTCCGTGCCACATGCCCGGAAATTCAATGTCGTCTACGTATTTGGCTCGCCCCAGTACCTTTTCCGCACCCTCTTTGCGAATTTGAGGAGTGCCAACAACTCGCCGTTGCGCCGGGTTGGTTGAATCGTCCGTCATGGAGATGTCTGAAATGGAGCCGGATTAGGCGTTAGCATACACGGGACGCTGGCGGATGCAAAGACGTCTGTCGCCATGGCGCCCGTCATCACGGAGCATTGTTCCGGCAGAGAGCCTGCCTATCGCCCAGTACGTATGACGGTCCGGCACGTCTAAGAACAGGGTATTCTGTTCAGAAAGATGCGCGTACAACTACTCCCCTTCGGCATATTCAAGGATTTTCTGGAGACGGGGCCTATCGAAGTTCCAAGCGATGCGACGGTCGCCGATCTGCTTGGCTTGCTGCGCGAGCAAGCACCCCAGGATGCGCGGCTGAGCGATCTGCTGCCTCGAATTGCCGTGAGCGTGAATGCAGAATATGCCGAGGCTGGCCATCTGTTGCGTGAGGGCGATCAGGTGGGTCTGCTTCCTCCGGTTTCAGGTGGCAGCGAAGATGTAGCTGGGATGCAGCTTACGTACCTGACACGCGAAGTTATCGATGCGCAGCGGTTGATCGATCAGGTCAAGCAGGGGAGCGACGGCGCCGTAGTGGTTTTTGACGGTATTGTGCGCGATAACACCCGCGGGCGGCGCACCCTTTACCTCGATTATGAAGCCTACGAAGAGATGGCTGAAAAGCGGATCGCAGAGTTGGCTGGGCAGGCCCGGGCGCAATTCGGCATTCGCGGAGTGACGCTCGTACATCGCCTTGGGCGCTTGGAGATTGGTGAAACAAGCGTACTGATTGTAGTGGCCTCAGCGCATCGCGCAGCCGCTTTCGATGCTTGCCGCTGGTTGATAGATACGCTGAAGAAGACAGTGCCCATCTGGAAGAAGGAGACGTTCGCCGATGGCGTGGTTTGGGCGGATGGAGAGCCGTTTCCACCAGAGTTGAGCCTGGGAGCGGCCAACGACATCCTGTCGGATGCGGAGTCTAAGCCGTGATGCGCAGCAGGTTCTTTTTCGTAACGCTTCTGGCGGTTGCCGGGCCAGCGCTGCTGTGGGGGCAGTCGAATGCGCCGGAGCAGCAGGATGACACGTTTACGCTGCACGTAAACGTGAAACTGGTATCGGTGTTTACAAACGTTACCGATGCAAATGGCGCTATCGTCGGCGGACTCACGAAAGAAGATTTTGCGATTACCGAGGATGGGCGACCGCAGAAGATTTCGGTTTTTGAACGGCAATCGGAGTTGCCTCTCAACCTGGTGTTGGCGATCGATACCAGCGGAAGCGTGCACAAGGATATGCCGCTGGAGCAGGAGGCGGCACACAAGTTTGCGCATGCACTGCTGCGCCAGCAGGATCAAATGAGCCTGCTGGAGTTCTCCAATGACGTGCGCCAGGTGGTGGGCTTTACCAATCAACCGGCAAAGATCGACCGGGGATTATCCACCCTGCGTGGAGGGCAGGCTACGGCCCTCTATGACGCGATCTTCCTGGCGTCAGATACACTGGCCAAGCTGTCGCAAGGGTCAAAATCAACGCGTAAAATCCTTGTCCTGGTTTCAGATGGCGGGGATACGGCCGATACGGTAACGTATGCCGATGCCCTGGAACATGCGCTGCGCGGCGAGGTAATGGTCTACAGCATCATTGACGTGCCGATTGCCGCGAGCGCGGGCCGTGATACAGGCGGCGAGCACGCCATGATTACTCTGGCGGAGCAGACAGGCGGAAAGTACTTTTATGCTGAGTCGGGTGGCTTGGACGCTGCGTTTGCAAAAGTGTCCGAAGACCTGCGCACACAGTATCTGCTCGGGTACTATCCTGCGCACCAGGAACCCGGAGTGAATTTTCATCGCATTCACGTCACGGTTCCAAGGGCAGCGGCCGAAGCATTTGATATTCGTTATCGGACAGGGTATTACGCCGATTCCCACCCCTCCTCGGATTAGAGGCAAGTCCTCAGTAATTTGGGTTTGACCTGCAACTTCCTCAAGGATGCAACCAAAGCGGGACTTCTGCCGTCACATTACAATCAACTCATGACATCCCCCTTGTCACGTCCCCGATACTCCCGTACGCCTCCTCCTGGCGATACCGGTCAGGAAGCTCTCTATTTGCGCTCGCTGAGCGAACGCCAGGTAAATGTACGTGTTCAGCTTCGCGATGGAGAGAATGTAGATGGCTGGATTGAATATTTTGATGACGGAATGGTCCGCGTGACCCGGGAGGGTCTGCCGAACCTCTTCATCTACAAACATCAAATCAGAACGATCACAGAGCTGACCCGCAGGCGGCTTAACCGCGACGGTTCTGCATCATGACGTCCAGACAGGGCAGTCGTGGAATTGCGGGGCTGGGGAATGACTGGTTCGAATGGACGCCGCGCGCAATGGAGATTGCGCGACAGGCTGGGGCAAAGCTGCGCGATTTTTTTGCGCAGGGTGTGGCTACCGAGTACAAAGGCGATGTAGATCTGGTCACTATTGCAGATCGTACGGTGGAGGCGTTTTTACAGGAAGCGCTGCTGGCGGCATTTCCCAGTCATGGCATTTACGGCGAAGAAGGAGCCCGCGACCACCTGGATGCGGAGTATCGCTGGTATGTCGATCCGCTGGATGGGACGACGAATTTCGCGCACGGATTTCCTCATTTCTGCATTTCGATGGGATTGGAACATCGACCTGCTGGATTGGCGGCTGAGAAGGACGGTCCGATTGTTGCCGGGGTGATTTTCGATCCGCTGCGAGAGGAGATGTTTGTGGCGGAACGCGGCAAGGGTGCGGAGCTGAACGGCAGGCCGATTCATGTATCGACGGCTAAAAGTCTTGGAGAATCGCTGGTTGCCACCGGGTTTCCGAGTCGGAAGCGGCACGAGAATCCCAACATTCACTTTTACCATGAGATCACCATGCGTACGCATGGGGTACGCAGGGCTGGCTCGGCTGCTCTGGATCTTGCATATGTGGCATGTGGACGGATGGAAGCGTTCTGGGAGTTTAACCTGAACCCGTGGGACACTGCGGCGGGAATTCTGCTGGTGGAAGAAGCAGGCGGCATGGTGACGGATTTCTCGGGCAACTACCGCAAGCTTGATAGCCGGGAAATTATGGCTTCGAATCAGCATGTTCACGGGGAACTGCTGAAGCTTTTTGACGATCTTTTTACAGGCCGCAATCTGGCTCCGCTGCCCTCCGCCGTGGAATATGCGGCTAAACGCGCGCAGATCGATGATGCAAAGTAGAGATAAAGTTGGAGAAATCGCGTAGCGGTATCGCGGTGTGGGACTACCAGAATCAGCTTTGAAACCATGAAGGTTGCAGCGCGCCCAACGGGTAGGGCCGTGTGCTACTATGAGCGAGTTGAACCACCAGAGCACCAAAGTTTTGGAGAGCAGACAACATGGCTTATGTGATTGCAGAACCCTGTATCGGAACGAAGGACACCGCTTGCGTTGATGCCTGTCCCGTCGATTGCATCCACCCTAAAAAAGATGAAGATGGCCACGGCGATGCCGACCAGCTTTTTATCGACCCAGTTGAGTGCATCGATTGCGGCGCCTGTGTTCCGGCCTGCCCGGTTTCGGCGATCTTCGCAGCCGATGATCTGCCCGAGAAGTGGGCTCACTTTAGCGAGAAGAACTCAGCGCACTTCGGCCGCTAACGCGGTTCGATCGTATTACGAAGAAGAACGCGCCTCCGCACGTTGCCGGATGCGCGTTTTCTTTTGCGCGAAACCCGCCTGAAAGAAGGGCGCGTGCTGCCGGATGCTGTTCCGGTGCACTTGCGGTACAAGTATCAACATGGTGTTGCTTACCTCCGACGCGTTGATTCTCCGCACATGGCCGGTGCAGGAAGCTGACCTGATCGTCAGTTTTTTTTCGCGCGATTACGGCAAGGTGAAGGGCGTTGCCAAAGCGGCTCTCAAGAGCCGCAAACGCTTCGGAGGCGCGCTGGAGCCGATGACGCTGGCGCGGGCCTACTTTGCAGACAAGCCCCGGCGAGAGCTGGTGCGGCTGGATCAGCTTGAGTCATTGCGTTCGCCGCTGGCTCTGCCGGTCGATTACGTGCGCGCGGCGGTGTTGAGTTTCTATGCCGAGGTGTTGGAAGAGGCGCTGCCGGAGCACGATCCGCATGAGACGGTTTTTCGATTGGTGTTAGCCGTGCTGGATCAGACCACGGTCGAGAATCCGTGGATGCCGCTGACTTATTTTTCCTTGTGGATGATCCGGCTGATGGGGTGGCTGCCGGATCTGTCGGTGTGCAGCGCGTGCGGGGAGCGGCTGCATATGGGCGAGGCGAATTTTCATCCGCAGCTCGACGGGTTGTTTTGCATGGTGCACAGGCATGGCAGCGGGCAGATGCTGGCAGGAGATTCCTGGCAACTGGCGCACCGGATTTTGCGTGAACCAGTGACGGCATTGGCGCAGGAGCCGTGGCCGCGGCGGCGAGGACAGGACCTGCGCAGGTTCACCTTGCAGGCGCTGGAGCGGCATCTGGAGCGGCGTATGCGCTCAGGTGAAGCCTTGATGCGGCTCTGATTTCCTGGATGGCCGTGTAGCTTGGGTAGAATTGAGAGAGTTTATTCGCCCGAGAGAGTTCTTTGTGTCTGACGTGCAATCCATCCTTGACGTATCTCAAAAGAAATCACCGTTGACCTTTCAGGAGCTGGTATTCCGGCTGCAGCGATTCTGGGCTGAGCGGGGATGCATCCTGCAGCAGCCCTATGACGTTGAAGTGGGAGCGGGGACAATGTCTCCAGAGACGTTCCTACGGGTGCTGGGGCCGAAGCCTTATCGGGTGGGCTATGCCCAACCATCGCGCAGACCTGCGGATGGTCGTTATGGCGAGAACCCCAACCGGCTGTTCAAGCACACCCAGTACCAGCTCATCTTGAAGCCGCCGCCGGTGAATGTGCAGGAGTTGTATCTTGAGTCGCTGGAAGCGATCGGCATCGATCTGACGCGGCACGATATCAAGTTTGAAGAAGACAACTGGGAGTGGCCTGCGGGCGGCGCGTGGGGTGTTGGCTGGCAGGTGATGCTGGATGGGCTTGAGATTACTCAGTTCACCTATTTTCAGCAGTGCGGCGGCCTCGATCTGGACCCGATGTGCGCTGAGTTGACGTATGGCCTGGAGCGCATTGCAGCCTTCTTGCAGGATGTGGATTCGATTTATGACATTGTGTGGGCGCGTGACCCGGATACGGGAGTTGCAGTGACCTACGGCGAAGTGCGGCTGGCAGAAGAAGTGCAGTTCTCGGTCTATAACTTCGAAATGGCGGAAGTCGACAAGTTGTGGGAACACTTTCGGTTATATGAGAGCGAGGCGGCGCAGCTTCTGGAGCGGGCCAACCGGTTGATGGGTGACGACGCGGCTGATGTCGCGGAGAAGAAGCGGTTTCCGTTGTTGGCGGCGTACGAATTGGCACTCAAATGTTCACATCTTTTCAATCTGCTCGATGCCCGTGGCGCGGTTTCGGTGACGGAACGTGTTGGAGTCATCGGGCGCATTCGCACATTGGCTGTGGGTGTGGCAAAGGCGTACGCACTGCAGCAGGCTGCTTAATTCAGCGAGCTTTTTAAGCGTTCAAGGAAAGTTAGTCGAGATATGGCAGAGTTTTTATTGGAGATCGGCCTTGAGGAGATTCCGGCACGGATGATCACCGGAGCCGAGGCAGAGCTGGGTCGCAGGATTGGCGAACTGATTGCGCGTGAACGGCTTGCTGATGGAGATGTAAAGATCGTCGCCTATTCAACACCACGCCGTTTGGCGGTGCGCGTTGAAGGTCTGGCGCAGGCGCAGCCCGATGTGCAGGAAGTGTTGACAGGGCCGTCGTGGAAGATTGCTTTTCCGAATGGAGAGCCGGGTCCGGCCGCGCAGGCATTTGCGAAGAAAGCGGGCGTGGATCTATCGGCACTGGAGAAGACCAGCAACGCCAAGGGTGAGTATGTGTCTGCTTCAGTGCTGCGCAAGGGCCGCGCAACTGCGGAGGTACTGGCTGCTGAGCTTCCGAAAGAAGTGCTGTCAATTTACTGGGCCAAGAATATGTACTGGCGCGCGGGCAAGCCGGAGCGGTTTGTGCGTCCGGTTCGGTGGGTAGTGGCGCTGCTGGATTCGGAGATTCTGCCGATTGAGATCGCCGGTATCAAGGCTGGGAATCAGAGCCGGGGGCACCGGATACTGCATGGCAGCTCACCGATCGTTATCGAAACTCCGGGAGCTTATCTTGACGCTTTGCGAGGCGGGTTCGTCGAGGCGGATGTTGCGGTACGCCGAAACACGATTCGTAAGGCGCTGGATCGAGTAACGCGGTCGATCACGGCGACGCCTGGAGCGCGCTGGCGCGAGGATGAGGCGCTGGTCGAAACGGTGGTGCAACTGACGGAGTGGCCCACGGTGCTCTACGGCAGTTTTGAGGCAGAGTATCTGGCCCTGCCGGAAGAAGTACTGGTAACGGTGATGCGTGACCATCAGAAGTATTTTGCGGTAGAAGATGCCGCAGGAAAGCTGGCGCCACATTTTCTCACAGTATTGAATACACAGGTCGATGAGGCAGGAGAAGCAATCATTCGGCACGGCAACGAGCGTGTCTTGAGGTCGCGGTTCAAGGATGCGCAGTTCTTTTGGGAGACAGATCAGAAGGTATCGCTGACAGACCGCGTTGCGATGCTGAATGCAGTGACTTTCCAGAAGGACTTGGGAAGTTACGGCTGGAAAACGCAACGAAATCTCGAAGTGATCGCAAAATTACATGAGCTATTGCAGGTGCGCGGATTTACTGCGTATGACTACGCGGCTCTGGAGATTGCCGGAAAGCTGGCCAAGGCCGATCTGACCGCTGAACTGGTGAAGGAGTTTACGGAGCTGCAGGGTATTATCGGCGGCCTGTACGCCAAGGCTCAGGGGTTAAGCGAGACGGCTGCGGCAGCGATCTATTCACAATATGTGCCCGAGTCAACGGATGATGTGATTCCGGAAACCGTCGAAGGGCAGCTATTGGGACTGGCTGACCGTGTTCATACGATCACGGCGATGTTCAGCATTGGCAATGCGCCGACCGGTTCGCGAGATCCGTTTGCGCTTCGCCGTGCCGCGAATGCGATTGTAAAGATACTGGCGGAGTCGGCACTGCCGCTGCGGATTTCGGATGTCATTGCTGCGGCAGATAGTCAGGATTCGAGGGCGTCGGCTGGGGTTCACGAGTTTTTCGTGGAGCGCCTGAATTTCTACCTAAGCGACGTGCGTGGCTTCGCTTATGACGTGGTGAACGCTACGTTGGCAGCAGATGCGGATGATGTCCGCGACGCCATTGCTCGGGCTGAGGCTTTGACCGCTGCGCGCGGCTCGGAAGATTTCTTGGCTATCTCAGCGGCGTTCAAACGAATTAAGAATATTCTTCGGCAAGCCGCGGAAAAGGGTGAAGTTGTAAGCACAACCCGACCGACGGACGGGCTATTGAGCTCACCAGAGGAAAAGGCCCTGCTGGCCCAGGCTTCGAAGATAGCTGCGGATGTGACGGAGTTGCGCCAGAAGAAGAATTATCTTGCGGCGCTTGAGGCCATCGCTTCGCTACGGCCTGCGGTGGATGCTTTCTTCGACAAGGTGATGGTGATGGCGTCAGAGGCCGAGGTGCGCGCGGCACGACTGGCGCTGATCCGGTTTGTGCTTGAGGGCTTATCGGGAATTGCGGATTTCAGTGAAATCGTGATTGCCTGAGGGGTCTGCCGACTTCAAATTAGTGATTGTCCAGGAATGTTTCGACAGCCGGGTTCAGTTTGTCTGCTTCACGGCCGGGCGCGAGATGGCCGCAGTCTGAGGTCAAAAGCAAGGTCTTTGCGCCGAGCAACTTTGCAAATGCGAGAGCAGGAGTCGGATTGACCATGTGATCCTGCTCGGAGGCGACGACCAGGGCCTTTGCATGGACTTGATGCGCAGCATCTTCGAGGTTCCCACCGTGAGCGACGTCATGATGGATCATGGCTTCGAGTTGGTAGATGCGATCATTGGGGTCCATTTGGCCCAGGCTCGGTTTGGAATATCCGGCGTAGTGCGCATCAAAATCGGCTAATGTGATCTCGCGAGCGTAGTGCGTGGGAGTGGTCAGGTTCATGTCGTGGAGGATTTCCATCTGCGGGAAGACAGGATGGCCGGTGTAATTACCGTTTTCCCATGCCGGATTGGTGCGGATGGCGTCTTCTTCGCCGTGCCATAGGAGGAGATCGTAGGAGGTCAGGCGAGTCGATCCTACGATTGGAATGGCGAGGTCCATAAAGTCCGGGTAATCCACCATCCACTCAAAGGTCTGCATGCCGCCCATTGAGATGCCCATCACGGCGTGCACGTGGGTCAGATGCAGCGTTTCCGTGGCCAGACGGTATTCGGCGCGGACCATATCGCGAGTGGTGAAGGCTGGAAATTTCAGTCGAGGCTGAGCGGTGCTGTTGGAGGGCGAAGAGGAAACTCCGTTACCGAACGCGTCGATTGCTACGACGAAGTACTTTGCGGGATCGACGAGCTTTCCTGGGCCGACGTTGCCGCTAATCTGTTCGCTTGTGCCGGTGAACCATGTCGGGAAGACGACCGCATTCGTGTGCTCGGGGTTTAGCGTGCCCCAGGTCCGATAGCCGAGGCGGCAGTTTTCGATCTGGGCTCCGCCGTCGAGTTTGCATGTGCCCAGTTCGGCGAACTGCAAGGCTCGATCCTGTGCGGATGCCATGCGCGGCGCCAGAATCAAGGGAGCAGTTACCAAAACGATCAGATTTGCATGGAAGAACCACCGAAAGATAAAGGAGTTGTTCACAATTCTCCGAAAGAGCGCTGCTGCGCACACCTTCGCATGATACCGCCGCTATGAGGCTTGCCTTTCCGGTCGATTGGGAGAATCCATGCCGGAGCAATTGACGTCTAAAATTGATAGATATGTCCGACAGCATTTCCCTCAGCCTCTGGTATCCGCAATTTCGCCTGGAGCAGCTTGATGACAAGCTTGTTCAGGTGCTGCAGCAATTCCAACGATTTGGGGGCGAACCGGGGGTATTCTCGGCGACGGTCTGGCCAGTGAATTGGCGTGAAGCTGCGGCTTTTCAGGAGGTTTACGGTCTGGGAGAAAACCAGGCGAGGATCGATTACGCCGTAGATCAGGCTTTGGAACTGCTGCACGATGATTACGCCTACGAATTCCAGATCGGATGGACGCTTTGGGAGCCGGAGGAAAACGGTGGTCCGCGGCCGAATTGGGTGAAAACCACGAGGCTGGTGCGAGTGCTGGGGTACGGTCCAAACTTTGACGACGGAGCGTACGAGCAGGAAGGGCATATCCGGATCGACTTTGGGAACGACGCGCCTTTTCTGCAGGAGAATACAACGCTCACGGAAGAGGCGGTTCGCTGCATGGAAGAGAATGTCCGGCAGCTTGTGGAGTTGACCAACGCGATCGAGAAAGAGTCGCAAGCGTCCGCGCGCTTGATGTGGTCTGAACTGGGGGAGACGCTCGCATCGAGGCTGGTGGCTCGCCTGAATCGCCTGCAATGAAACCTGTTCGTCAATGCTTTTTCCCACAGCCATGGTTCTCGAGATCATGGATCTCACGGTCACGGATCGAGTGCGGGCTATTGGCCGGGGCCGATCTTTGTGTTGATGGGAATGATTTGGAATCGAGTCGCTGAATGAGTGTCGCCACATCCAAGCCCCGGATCACGATTGAGCGGCTGCGTACGCTGGTGCTCATCGGTGGCGTTTTGCTGGTGCTGGTGATTGCTGCTGTATTGATTGGCGGCAAATGGGTGCGTCGCTATATCGAGAAAGACATTCCAGGGCGGCTTGGCATCAACATTGTGCAGCAGGCGGATGGGGTCGATTACTCACAGACGCGCAAGGGCAAGACGATTTTTAAGATCCATGCCAACCGCGCAATCAAGCACAAGAGCGACGGCAGTGCTGTGTTGCAGGATGTTCGGATTGAACTCTACGGTGAGGACGGTACCCGTACGGATACGATCTCGGGCAAGGAGTTCGAGTACAACCCAAGCCAGGGGATTGCCACAGCCGCAGGTGAAGTGGAGATCACAATGGTGCGGCCAGGGGAAAAGCCCGCGGTGGCAAAGATGCCGATGCCTGGCTTGAAGACGAAGGCTGGCTCGAAAGGCACGCCTCAAGGGGCTAATAAATCAGGTGCGGCACACGGCTCCGCGGCAGGCAATTCGGCGGCATCAACCAATCCCGGATTGCATGGCTTGCCTCAGGCGATCACGGACGAGCAGATTCATGTAACGACCAGTGGTCTGGTCTTTCATCAAAAAGAGGGAATCGCGACTACCACGCAACACGTGGATTTTGCGCTGCGGCAGGGAAGCGGGTCGGCAAACGGAGCGACGTATGACTCGCAGAATGGCAGCCTGGTACTGGATCACGATGTGCAGATTCATGTGCAGAGAAACGCCGCAACGGCGCAGGCTCCAGTGAATATCTACGCAGCGCATGCGGAGTTTGAGCACGATGCGATGACCTGCCTGCTGACCGATGCAAAGGCTGATTCCAATGGAGACAATGCGCAGAGCGGATACGCGCTCTTGTATCTGCGTGATGATGGCTCGATTTCGAAGCTGGATGGTTCAAAGGGGGTCACGCTCAAGACGGAAAAGGGCGGCCTCATTACGGCTCCGAATGGAACGCTTGATTTCGATGCGGAGAATCATCCGGCAAAGGGCGTTTTGCAGGGAGGAACGAAGTTTGGTTTGACACAGCCGGATCGAACGGTTGAGGGGACCTCTCCGGTTGCTCATCTCACGTTCGATAAACAGGGACAGTTAAGCCAGGCTCATCTTGAGCAGGGTGTGGAGTTTCATTCGCGGCAGCAATCTGTCTCCGCAAAGAATGTGCCGGTTGTTGTGACTCGCACATGGAAGTCACAGACCGCGGATATTTCGTTTGCTCCTCAGCCATCACAGACGAATCAATCGAACAAAAATGGCCAGAGGCAGGCGAATGCGTCATCGGCTCATGTTGAGGCGCGTACTGTACAGGGAAATGGCGGAGTGACCGTTACGTCTGAGACAACTTCAAACGGTGTCTCTTTACCTTCGCGGTTGTCCGCGGATGCGCTGACGGCTGAACTCGGTTCAGACCACGCATTATCTGAACTGAATGCGTCAGGTCGAGTGAGTTTTGACGAGCGGGGAGTCAAAGGCGATCACGATAGCGGAAGTTCCGATCAACTCGAGGTTCATTTTTTCCCGGCTGGGTCTCCACAGGGAAAAAGTGGTGGAAAGACGACATCTGGCGGCGGAGTGGATGCGTCGCAGGTGGCATCTATCGTGCAGACCGGGCATGTCATTCTCATTCAGGACGCGGCGGCTCGCGATGGCCGGAGTTCCGAGCAGACCTCAGTGCGGGCAGTCGCGGAGCGGTCGGAATATAACGGCTCCAACCAGATGGTGTATTTGTCTGGAAGCCCGCGGGTTCGCGATGGCGGGATGGACATTGCTGCTGACCGGATCGATCTGTCTCGTGCTTCCGGAGATGGGCTCGCGCGAGGCAACGTTCGCATCAGCTGGGTATCTGCGGGAACTTCAGGAACGGCTGCGCCCGGAAGTTCGCTATTAGGAAATAGAGGAAGTGATTCAGGAGCGAATGACCCGCTGAATGCGGTTGCCGCAGAAGCGGAGTTGCATAAGTCCACGCAGGAAGTGGTTCTGCATGGCGGGAGCGGTAGTTCCGATGCGCTGCATGGAGATGTGCGTCTCTGGCAGGGGGTTAATTCTGTGGCCGCTCCGGTGATTACATTGAATCGGCAGAAGCAGACACTTGATGCGCAGGCTGGCGGTGTAGATAGCCCTGTTAAGACAGTGCTGATGGGAAGTTTAGGTAATGCGCTGAGCACACCTAGGAACTCCAATAAAGGATCTGCGAGCCCCGGTGCAAAGAGTTCCGACGCTCCATCTTTGATCCGTGTCCGAAGTGGCTCGCTTCACTACTCTGACGGTGAACATCTCGCCGTCTTTCAGAGCGGGTTGCTACCAAACGTAGTCGCTCAGGCCACGGGGTCCGATGGCCTGTCTACCATCTTGGCACAGCAGGTTGACGTAACACTCACACCCCGGTCTTCCGCTTCTCATGCGTCTGCGCAGGGTAACGCCACTCATGAGCCGCAGCGTTCGATCGATCATCTCGTAGCGACGGGAAAGGTGAGGATTGACTGGCCTGATCGCCGCGGTACTGGCGAGCAGCTTGTATATCGTGGAGAGGACGGCACCTTTACACTGACAGGATCGGCGACGGTTCCGCCGCGGATTACGGATGAGGTGCGCGGTTCGATTTCAGGGAAAGCGCTGGTATACCATAGCCGCGATGCGAGCGTCACTGTAGAAGGCGATGGTGGCAAAACAGTTACGGATACGCGGTCAAAGAAATAATCGGATGTGGTCTGGTCCGGTCAACGCAATTTTTGATCAGGGCGGAAAGTAAAGATGCTTTCCGTCAACGGATAACGCGTAAGAATTTTGGATCGAGATGCAGACACTTAGTGCCGAAGGAATCGGCAAAACGTATGGCGGGCGACAGGTCGTTCGCGAGGTCAATCTTAGCATTTCCCGCGGAGAAGTGGTGGGTTTGCTTGGACCCAATGGAGCGGGCAAGACGACCAGTTTTTACATGATCGTCGGATTGGTGACGCCGGAAAGCGGGCGGGTGATGGTTGACGATCAGGACATAACACGTGTTCCGATGTACCTGCGCGCGCGAAGCCATGGCATCAGCTATCTTCCGCAGGAGCCCTCGGTCTTTCGCAAGCTGACGGTGGAAGAAAATATCATGGGGATACTCGAGGCGCAGCCGATCTCGGATCATGAGCGCCGGGTGAGGACGGAGCGGCTGATACAGCAACTCAACCTGCGGCATATACGGACCACGAAAGGCTATGCTCTCTCTGGTGGTGAGCGCCGGCGCGTGGAGATTGCACGCTGTCTCTGTATTCAGCCGAGCTTCTTACTGCTCGATGAGCCGTTCAGCGGTATCGATCCGATTGCGGTTTTAGATCTGCAGAAGATCATTTTTGACTTGAAATCGAGCGGAATTGGGATTCTGATTACGGATCACAACGTCCGGGAGACGCTTTCCGTAACCGATAGGGCGTACATTATTGCGGAGGGGAAGATATTCAGGACGGGCACTCCCCATAAGCTGGGCAATGACCCGGATGTGCGACGTATCTACCTCGGAGAGGGATTTTCGCTCGACTGAAAAAGGCTTTCCATAGAGGCAGGAAAGCAAACGAACAGATGTCGAGACCGTCCATTGGGGATGAGCTGAGGAGCGGACGGGTACTTGAACCAGGCACTCAGGAAATAAAGCATGCGTTTTCATTGAACTTCCAAGTGCTGATGAGACTATGGGAATTTCCAAATTGCATGCTGCCCATTCCGGTACACCTGTCCTGTAACGAGACAAGTTGACGGACGGGAACTTCGCAACGGATTTACACTTAGAGGAACTCAGACCGGGGAAATCACGCTATGCCACTTCTGCAGCCAAGACTGAACCTGAAAGTCGCCCAGCGTCAGATATTGACGCCCGGGCTGATGCAGATGGTCAGTCTGCTTGCGCTGAACAAGCTTGAGCTGACGGAGATGATCAATGCGGAGATGATCGAGAATCCGGTGCTTGAGGAGATAGATGAGTCTGTTCCGATTCTCGATGAGGTTGGCGGCAAAGAGGCGATGCGGGACAGAGTTGAGGAGGCGCCTCCCGTAACGGTCAAAGATCCGTTTGAAGAAATTGATTTTGGCTCCTATTTTCAGGAATATCTTGATCCGGGTTTCCGAACCACGCAGGAATATGAGGAGTCGGATAAACCTTCTTTTGAACAGTTTTTGTCTCAGCCGACAACACTGACGGATCACCTGGAGTGGCAGCTTGGCTCGATGGTGCTCGATCCACAGATAAGAGATGCTGCCGAATATCTCATCGGCAATCTGGATGAGAACGGATATCTCTCCGCACCGCTCGAAGATCTCGCCGAGGTATATGCGGAGGGAGACGCAAACGGGCCTGTAATGGATCTTCTGCGGAAAGCTCTCGATGTGATTCAGCGGCTTGATCCTATTGGAATAGGGGCGCTTGATCTGAAGGATTGCCTAAGGATTCAGTTGGAAGCGCAGCGGCGTGAATTGGAACTTGTATTTGCCAGGCAGGGGAATCAGGCAAAACCTGGGAAAGAGAGCTTGCAAACGATCTCTCAGGTTGAGAAGTGGGATCACCCGGAAAATGACAGCGAAGATTTGACGGATGCGGTGGCGGGAGCGTTGGAAGAAGATTTGCGCCCGCTCGCTTACGTGGTAGATCCATCCGCTGCACCACTATCCAACGGCCATGCCGTGAGCGGTGATGTTGCGAATGGGCATCATTATCATTCCAAAGGCCATTTCACGCTGAATGTGGCTGCAAGTCTGGATGATGGGTTCCACGCGCGGGAGGAAGATGTACTGCGCAATCGCCGTCAAAGTTTTGAAACAGCGATAGCAATTGTGCTGAATTGTTTGCCGTTGCTTCAGAAGCGCGACCTGCGCGAGATTTCGCGTGCGGTTGGGGCTCCGATTCCAGAGATAAGCAGTGCCATTGAGTTGATCCGAACGCTGGATCCCCGGCCCGGACTTCGCTACAACCGGGAACAAGCACGGCTGATCGAGCCGGATGTGGCCTTTGTGAAGCGGGGCGATACTTGGGCCGTGGCCATGAACGAAGAGGACATGCCAAGCTTCCGGCTGAGCCAGCGCTACCGGCGTATGCTCACGTCGGAAGGCACAGACAAAGAAGTCAAAGACTATGTGAAGGAGCGCTTCCGTTCGGCGATGCAGTTGATGCGGAACATCGCTCAACGGAAGAGCACGATCCTGCGAACATGCGAAGTGATCGTGCGCAGGCAGCAGGATTTCCTGGAGCACGGAATCGAGGCTCTGCGGCCGATGATGATTAAGGAAGTTGCCGAGGAGATTGGAGTTCATCCATCCACGGTGAGCCGTGCAGTCGCCAACAAATACGCGCATACACCTCAGGGTGTGATCGAGTTGCGTGCCTTTTTCTCTGAAGGCGCGAATGGACCTGAGGGAGCTGATACGCCGCTGGTCGTGCTCAAGCGGATGGTACGCAAGCTTATTGAAGATGAAGATCCAAGGCGGCCGCTCACGGATGATCAACTGGCGACCATGCTGCAGGCGCGCGGCATCCAGGTGACTCGCCGCACGGTAGCGAAATATCGTGAGGATATGAACATTTCCTCAACGCATCAACGGCGGCGCAGGGAAGTTTAACGAAGTTCGATTAACGAATATCGACTCTTGAGCAGCTATTCGTTCTTTACGCCGAAGCGCATCGTCCGATAGTCAAAGGTGTAGCTTTTCAATTCTTCCAAGGCGTCCATGCCGAGAGTGCCATACGTGTCATCGATGGCGGCATTTCCCATTGGCTGCGTGAGCACTTGCACGAAGTGCAGCGTCAGCGGCGTTTTGCCTACCTGCAGTGTTGTGGTTTCATCCACGTATGCAGGTTCAGGCGGAGCGCTTGTGAAGCCCGGCATGGCAAGCAATTGCATTTTTTGGCCGGCAAAGGAGCTTTCATGCTCGGCGTAATAACGAGAGGTTAAATAAGTCTGCTGGCCCGCCGCATCGACTACAAACATTCGTTCATCGCCGGGCTTGCCGAGCGCCGTCAGAATGCGGTCTCCGTCCAGATAGAATGGTGCGCCTCCGGTGAATCGTTCTCCTTTTTGGCCGGGTTGTACCTGAATGTCTGAGTTTTGAGTGATGGTGATGCTGCCGAGTGCCGATACGGCCGGATAGCCCAGAACACCGCGAACGCGATAATCCGAACCAGGGAAGTAGTAGTCGATATCGTCGTAGACGAAGGCCGTCATGTTGCGATAGGTGACCGTTCCGATGGTGAAGCGCGGAATTACAGTTGCGCGGACTTTGATCGGGTGTCCAGTGAGCGAAGTGACGATGGCGGAAGCGTCAGACAGTTTTAGCCCGACGGACTTTGCAGTTGAAAGACAGACGAGATTGAAGGGAGAGGTTGGATCGAGCATCCAGTCGTGTGATTCGCCGTCCACGAAGACTGGAACATCGGTAAGACCAAGCCCGTCGCGGTCAAACGGGAGGGTGAATGGTTCGCCAGCTTCGATGGCCATGGGAGGGTTTTCGCGAACGAGCGGCAAGAGCTTGATAGGTAATTCGATATCCGACCGTTCATCTTTGGTGAGCGTTTTGGAAAAGCGATACTCATATTCGAGATAGGCTTGATTGGCTTCAGCCCATCTGCCTGCACGCAGATAATCCTCGGCCAGCGATTTGCGGAGGAGTTTTTCCTCTTCAGTTGGCTGGCTGGTCCGCAGCTTGTCTAGCAGCGGCTGCAGCAGTTTGATGGATTCTTCCGGCTTATTTTCGCGGTTTGCCAGGACGCCGCGGAAGAGCTGCTTTTGGTCGGGCGTAAGGCTGCTGGAGTGGCTGTCGCTGTCGGAGTCCTCCAGCACTTGCTGCATCTCGTGAAAATCGTGATCGGCCAACAATCGCTCCAGACGATTGAGGAGACTCAACGTGCCGAATTCCGAACCTGTACGCACATCGGCGGCGCGCCCTGGTTGTTGGGATGGCTGCGGTGCGGGGGCATCCTCTGGCTGTGCGAGTTGTATGGGCGGAAGCGCAGGGGCTGGTTTGGCGGGTTCCTGCGCGTGAACATGGAAGGTGACGGCGATCAGCGGCAACAGCGCCCATCCGAGCGCGAGAAACCAATGTGAAAGAGGCTTGTCGAGGCCTGATTTGCGAGGCCAGGAATCCCATACAACCATAGGTACGAAGGTACCAGATTTGAGTGGCGGCGAAAGATGCGATGGCGGGGATGAGCAATGGCGTCTGCGCCTGTGTATAACGCGGAGATTTTGTTCGATTACGGACACTCGTGCAAGCCATCTGTTGAGACTTCATTTATGCGCTTCCCGCTACACTAAAGCGAGCCATGAAACGCAGAATGATCGAGCACTATGAGATTGACCGCCGTCTCGGCGCAGGAGGCAGCGGGGTTGTGTATCTGGCCAATGACACGCTGCTGACACGGCCTGTGGTGCTGAAGATTCTCCGTCGCGGCTTGCTGACGCAAGAGCAGATGCGCAACACGGTGTTGCGTGAGGCTAGGTTAGCATCGGCGATCGAGCATCCGAACGTCTGCGCTATTTACGAAGTTGGCGAGACCGGAGACGAATCTTACATCGTTATGCAGTTCGTGCCCGGTCAGTCGCTCGACAAGCTTATTGAGCGAGGGCCGGCAAATGCTCAACTAGTGCTTTCTGTCGGTATTCAGGTTGCCGACGGTTTGCAGGCTGCACATGCGCTGGGCATCTTTCATCGCGATCTGAAGCCGCAAAACGTGATGCTTACGGACGGCGGTCTGGTGAAGATTCTGGATTTTGGCCTGGCTCGGCGGCTGCATCCGGAAGAAGCTGGATTCGATCCGGCAAAGCCCGCAATGGCGCGTTCGGCGTCTCTTGCTGAGACTTATACCGCACGAGGCGGCACCATCCGCTATATGGCGCCTGAGCAGTTTGTGACGGGGCAATCCAGCGTCCAGTCCGATATCTGGGCCCTGGGAGTTTTGCTTTACGAATTGGCAAGCGGACGGCATCCGTTTGCGCGGCCGGAGGCCGAGGATTTTCAGATCATCCGGTCGATTCAGTTTTCCGATCCGCCGGATATGGATGCGATCGTGCCGGATGTATCGATTGAGTTGAAGAGTGTGATTTCTGCTTGTCTTGAAAAGAATCCTGCGTCGCGGTATGCCTCGGCGGCAGAAGTTCGAGAAGCGCTCAAGACGATCATGAAGGCGATGCAGTTTGAGACGGGGAGCATACCCGGCGAGGCTGCGGCAAATCTGGTAACGACCGGTCCGGAGGCAGAAAAGCGGACTACGAGTTTTCTCTCGATGCTGGCTGAGCGGTTCCGGGAGTCTTCGTCGGAAGCTCCGCAGCAGAACTCGCTGGTGGTTTTGCCTTTCAACAATCTCGGCACGACCGACGCGGCTCCTTTGTATGGTTTTGCGTTGGCGGATGCGATCGCAGCACGACTGGCTCGCATTCCGTCGATTGTGGTGCGCCCATCCAGTTCCCTGATGAGTCTGTCGGCATCGCAGCTTGTGCAACTGGATCCACTGGATTTAGGGCGAAGATTGCTGGTTTCGTATGTGCTGGCGGGCAATTTTATGCGTTCAGAGCAGGGATTTGATCTGAACTGGCAACTGCTGGATGTGCAGGCGCAGAGTGTGCGCTCCGGGGGAACGATCAGTGTTGCGTCTTTTGATCTGATCGCTGTGCAGAACGAGATTTCCAACGAGGTATTTGCTGTTTTGCAGGGAGTGGGTGGTGTAGAAGCGCGTGGGTCGCAGGCCGAGAGCCTGAGAGCAAACGTGCGAGATGCCTCGCTTCCAGAAACCGTCTCGGAAGACTACCTGCAGGCACGTGCTCTGTTGAGCTCGTTTATGACCCGCACCAGTGCGCGAGCGGATCTCGACAAGGCGCGGGAGTTGTTTGAACGGGTAACGAAGAGCGATCCCGAGTTTGCCGCTGGATGGTCGGGGCTGGGCATTGCGGAGTTGCAGTATGTGCGTCATGGGTATGCGGGACAGATTCATGTGATGACGGCGCGGCGGGCTTTTGATCTTGCGTACAAGCTCGATCCAGGATCGACAGAGGCAAATCTTTACCGCATTTACATGCTGCTGTCACGTGGTGAGAAGGAGTCCGCGCGGCATGGTATCGCAAATCTGCTGATCTCGGCTGCCAACGACTGGAACGTACACATGGTTGCGGGCATTACGCTGCGTATCGACGGCATGTATGACGAGGCTTTAAGCCAGTTCAGTGCGGCGCTCAAGCTCAATCCTGCCAATGCCGCGGTGCTGTACAACCATCGCGCACGTGTTTACCAGTACCGGAACCAGTTGGATGTGGCGGGCGACGAACTGGCGAAGGGGCTCGCGCTTGAGCCGAAACATCCATTGTTGAGAACGTCGGCGGGCTACCAGCAGATGCGTTTGGGCAATGTGCTCGAGGCGATTGCGCTGCTTGAGGCCGTGATTCGGGATGATGAATCCATGCGCATTGCCGTGCCTACGCTGGCGCTTTGCTACGTACAGGCGGGCGATCGCACTCAGGCTGCTGCGTTGCTGAAAGATGACACGCTGGCGGCAGCGGAAGCAGATTCAGAGATGGCTTACCGGCTTGCCTCGTATTTTGCCGTCGAAGGCGATGCAAGCGAAGCGCTTCACTGGCTGCGGCGCGCGATTTATCTGGGAAATGAAAACTATCCGTGGTTTTCAAAGAACCCCGCCTGGACAAATCTGAAAACTAATGCGGATTTTGACCGGATTCTGGAAGATCTGAAGAAGGCATACCGCAAGAATCAGAAGATATGGAAGAGGTTGCTGGAGCAGGTGGAAACGGGGAACTGACGTCTTCAGTCCATTGGATGGGCCAGCATCCAGAGCAGCCAGAAGAGCAGGGAAAAGCCGACGGCAGCGAGGGTTGAAGAGAAGTTGACGGCGTCATTGTTGAGCCAGCCACGGCGCTCGATCAAATCACCGAGGACGCTGTCAAAAAGTAGTCCGCCGATTCCGCCTGACGAACTCATTCCGAATACGAGCCACGCATCTTGTGAATGAAAGGACCAGGTTCCCGTTCCCCACACTGCGACAGCCGCAACGATTGCTGCTGCGATGATGCCGGAGAACGTACCGACCAGTGTGATTCCGCCATCCGTGCCTGGCGGCACAAGGCGGAACGTTGTGATTGAGCGCGGCTGGCCGCCGAAAACCTGGCCGATTTCGGAGGAGACGGTGTCAGCTGTCGCCTCTGCCAGCGCGGCTATTGCGAGGACCAGATTCAGGTAAGCAGCGTTTTCCGCGAAGCGATTGAAAGATAAGGACGCAGTCGCGGCGAGAGCCGCAATTCCCAGATTGGCGGCAACCTGAGCGGCATTTCGTCCGCGTTTATTTTCGGCCGTGCCGAGACGTTCCTTTTGTGATTTGCCGATCTTGGTGGCGGTGAAGGCCAGGAGAAAGACGGCCAGTACGGGGAGAAGAGCGCCATGCAGCCAACTCCAGGCATAGGGGAAGCGCGCGGTGCTGAACATAAGACTTGTCGTTATGATGGCGCCCGTAGCCGAGGCACCGGCAGTGCCGGCGCGAAGAAGCCAGACCAGCAAGCCAAAAGAGCCGCTGATGCCGAGGGTGGTCCACAAAACAACTGGCTGCCTGGGAGCCCACCAATAAGCTGCAAACAGGACATTGAGGGAGGTCCATGGAAGAACCAGGAGCAGGATCGCTTTTGACTGCCAGGCCAAAGACCTTTGCTCCTGCGGATTTACCATTTTTGCTCCTGGGAACCTGCCCTGCGACCCGGTGCGAAGCCAACGAACGGGGAGCTTGCACGTCCAATTGAGGATACCGGTTTCAGCCAAGGCCGTGATTTACAATCGACCAGTAAGCAGGGACAACTACTGAATGAGCAAATTTTTCCAGCAGTACTTCGGAGCCGGTCCCGGTGACGTGCGTCCGGCAGAATCTTCCGATCGTTTTTCAAAGCTTTACAGCAAGTTTCAGGTACCGCATACGGTTGCGTTCTGTGCCGCTGCAGCTTTGATTGCAGGGCTTTCTGGCTGTGGAGACAATCTGCGACCAACAGTAACCCCAATTACTGGAACCGGTCCTGCAGCCCAGCCGCTTTCCTATGCATTTGTGGTTTCGGCTCCTACGAATTCTTCAACTGCTGCAGGCTATGCAACGGTCATCGATTATTCAGGTGACACGATTATGGCCACAGCGGCTACCGGACCAAGCCCTAAGACTTTCGCGATCAATACAGGTACAGTCGGCTGGACATTGAATGAGGACGGAACTGTTTCCAATGTTCCGATATCAACGCAGCTGCAAGAGAAGAACATAACCTACAGCACCCTCAATCCGATTCCGGCTGCGGGTACGACGTCAACAGATCCTGCAGGTCTGGATCCAGTGGTAGCGCTTTTTGGTGCTTCAACAGGGCTTTTTGCATTGGATGTAAACCTGAATGAACTGGACGTGCTTACTGGCTCTCCAGATGCGTTCAAGCTGGATGTACCGGTAGATCCAACACCTGTGACTGCGGTTGGCGTGGCCGGGGCAACACGGATTTACTCGATTAGCCAGACGGTACCTTATCTGACGCCGATTACACTTGATGGGGCGCAGGTTGACGGGGGCGTCGCTTGCTCGATCGATCCACATTCCGCCGATCTGGCAGGTTTCACTGGCGTGGCGGACGGAGTCAACACTTCGTTGTACACGGTTACCTCGCATATCCCGCTTGGTGTCTGCCCGGATTACGCGGTGGGAACTCCAGACACGCGGCGGATTTATGTACTGAATCGCGGGAGCGACACGATTTCGGTCATCAATAGCCAGAATGATGCGCTGGATAGCTGTGTATGTCCGCCGGCCGGCTGCGTAAACCAGAACGGACAAACCTACACATGCCATCCGACGCTGCCGCTCTCTCTTACGGCTGTGTCGAACACCGGCATTGCGCCGCCGAACGGTACAACCGGATTGCCGCAGATTGCGGGGCCTGTGTACGCCGAATACAACGCTGCTACACAGCAATTGGTAGTGTCTAACTTCGATGGCAGCACGGTAAACATCATCGATGTCAGTCTTGATGAGTATGGCAACGATAGCCAAACCTTTGGTACGACTTACACCGTGAATGTGGGTAAGAATCCCGCTTCGGTTACTGTACTGAACGACGGCTCTCGCGCCTATACTGCGAACCAGACAGACGGCACGGTTTCGATCATTAACCTCTCAAGCCACACGATTGAGACAACTCTGGCAGTGACGGGAAATCCGCGTACTGTTGTTTCCACCCAGAACTCACTTTACGGCAAGGTCTATGTCGTTTCTCCCAACAGCCCGTACATTACGGTGATTCGTACCGATCAGGACATTGTCAGTACAACCGTGTTGGTGCAAGGAAATGCGATCGATGCGCGGTCCACGACGCAAGATGGAAGTACATCCAATACCAATCTGATCAGCCGAATGCCTGGCGCAGGCCAGCCTTGTTTCTTGCCGCTTAGCACGTTCTCATCTGCGGCCCCGGTGACGTTGGCTAACTGTTCCGCTCTTTCGGCCAGCGAGATGAGTTCAGCAACTTTGAGCACTGCGGCACGCAGAGGTTCGAAGAAGATTTAACTGGAATCAGAAGCATTAAAAAGGCCAGTCCGCCGGACTGGCCTTTTCTGTTTGGCTGGGATGAATTACGCTGCTGGATTTCTCATACAACGGCTGCCTATTGGCCACTCATGTAGATCGGCAGGGTGGGCGTGTTCGATCCTCCCTGATCTTCCACAGTTACTCCAAAACTGCTCGCCTGGACGTTGGCCGGGATTTCCGGGAAGACTATCGCCGCACTGCCTTGCAGATCAGGAGTAAATGTTCCAGCTGGAATTGGATTGCCACCGTTTGCGGGCAGAACCCATAGCTCATAGGTCTTGCCGGGAGGCGGTCCAGGCATATTGGTAGCGGTGAAAACAAGTCTTCCGTTGACCGCGGAATAGAGAACGTGTCCCTCAGGCTCCTTATTTGTATTAATGCCCCTACGCAGCGTCGCATCCTGTGCGTTGGTTCCGCGCAGGAAATCCTCCAGCTCCTGGAACTTGCTGGACTCGCGTTCGAAGCGATTGATCTCCGGCTGCATTTGCCTGAGTTGGTGAATATGGGAAAGGTCGTCGTATCCGACGAAGGTCAAAGCTATCGCCAGAGCCCCGGAGAGAATCAGAAGAGGGGCGGGCGTATCCATCCAATGACGAAAGGCTTTGGAGAAAAGATAAGCACGGCTTCTGGTCCGAATCTTTTCCAGAGCGGATGGCGAAGGGGCTGGATTGTTCAGCCTGGCGAGGAACCGTTCGCGGGCTCCGTCAGGCAACGAAGACGGCGGCTGAACCGCGCCAAACACTGCCAGGTCGGTTCGATATTGGGCCAGCCTGCCGCGGCACACGTTGCACAGCGAGATATGGGCCGTGAACTGGGTTAGTTGTGTGTCCTTGAGGGTTCCCAGGGCGTACTGGATGAGATCATCTTCTTCCAGGTGAAATGCGTGATTGCTCATACCTGCAGCGCCTTTCTCACCGTCGCCAAAGCCGAGCGAATGCGCGTCTTGACTGTCCCTAGCGGAGCACCAGTCCGTTCTGAGATCTCGATGTGGGTTAATCCGTCAAAATAAGCCATGTGCAGCGAGGATTGCTGTTCTTCCGGCAATGTTTCAACCGCTTCTCGAACCCGGTCCATCATGCGGCTGTCTTCAATAGTGCGCTGAAGATTGCGGGGCTCCGGGAGAACCATTTCTTCAAGAGGTGTCAGACGCGCCCTTCGGCGAATGACATCGATAGCGCGATTGCGCGATACCACGGCAAGCCATGATCCGAGGCTGCCTTTTTGAGATAGAAATCCGCCCGGTTGTCTCCAGACCTGGAGAAGAACCTCTTGCATGACGTCTTCGGCAAGTTCGGGCTCACGCAAAACCCGTAACGCGATCGAATAAACCAATCCTGAATACCTGTCAAAAAGCGCCGCCATGGCGGATTCATCCTTCCTGGCGACCGCTTCCAGCAGTTCGGCATCATCCATCTGAAATACTTCCGATCTTCTACCGTCGCTGCTCAGCTCGCTTAGAGTACGCAGCATGATACGTTTTGGATTGCGTGGCCACCTGACCACATCCGGCGAGTCATTGCGACGAATTACCGCATGCGTCACCTGAACTGGCTATGCAACTCGATCAACAAATACAAGAATAATAGAGTCAAGAGGATGAGTGAGACGAAGAGAGTTCGAATTGACGCGCTGCTGGTTCAACGTGGTCTGGTTCCAAGCCGGGAACGGGCGCGTGCCCTGATTTTGGCGGGCCGTGTGCTCGTGGCGGAGCAAAAAGTGGACAAGGCCGGCACCGTTGTGGATTCAGAGGCTCCCATTCGCCTGCTGGGAGAGGATCTGCGCTATGTGAGCCGTGGGGGGCTTAAGCTGGAGGCCGCGCTCCAACATTGGAAGATAGATGCTGCTGGACGGTCTTGTCTCGATATAGGGACATCGACTGGGGGCTTTACAGATTGTTTGTTGCAACATGGCGCGGCGCACGTGTGCTGTGTCGATACCGGCTTTGGACAGATTGCAATGAAACTGCGTTCCGATCCGCGAGTGCGCTTGTTTGAACGGACAAATGCGCGTTTATTAAGCCCCGGAACACTGAATCCTGCGCACGCAGGTGATCCGGAATTGACGCTGCTGGTCGTCGATGTTTCCTTCATTTCCGCTACGCTGGTTTTGCCTGCTGTAATGGCCGCAGCAACAACACTGAGAGAATTTGTAGTGCTTGTGAAACCGCAATTCGAGGCGGGTCGTGAGCATGTTGGCAAGGGAGGAATTGTGCGCGATCCGGAGGCGCATCAACTCGCTATCAGGCGAGTCAACGACTGTCTGTGCGGTCTGGGTGCAACAGCGCTCGATGTGATCGATTCGCCGATTGAGGGCATGGAGGGCAACCGGGAGTTTTTACTGCATGGGATGCTGCCTGATTCCGTAGAGGTTTCGTACTGACTGAGTGGGGTACACTGACGCAAATGACTCGAATCGCCATCGTTTCCAAGCCCTCCAAACCGGAATTGATCCGGTTACTGCCAGAGCTGGTCGACTGGCTTCGCGAACACCAATTTGAACCAGTTTTAGATAGAGAGAGCGCCTCCTATATGGTAGGGCCGGCCGCTGCATACAAAGGCGAGTCCGGATCGCTGGTTGGCGGGCTTGAGATTCGAGACAGGGTGGATTTGCCGACGGCCAAGCCGGTGCTGGTAATTGTGCTCGGGGGAGATGGCACTCTCTTGGCAGTGGGCCGCATTTTTGCCCCATCCGATACGCCGATCTTGAGCGTGAATCTCGGCTCGCTTGGGTTTCTGACCGAGGTGAGGCTTTCCAGTCTCTTTCCGACCCTCGATAGCTGGTGCGCCGATTGCCATGCCATCGATGAGCGCGCGATGTTGCATACAGATCTATGGCGCGGCGATGTTTGTATCGAAGGATTTGAAGCTGTCAACGACATTGTGTTGTCAAAAAGCGCTATTGCGCGCATGGCGGATTTTGCAGTGGAACTCGATGGGATGCTGGTAGCCAGATTTCGTGCGGACGGTGTCATTGTGTCCACTCCGACTGGTTCTACGGCGTACACACTGGCAGCCAACGGGCCCATCATGGTGCCGGGAGTTGACGCGCTGGTAATCACTCCCATCTGTCCGCATCTGCTGACACTGAGGCCGATCGTGATCCCCGGGACTGCCGGCCTGACCCTTCGAATCGAGGGGCCGAAGGGTGGACAGCCGAACTCAACGATTTTGACTGTGGATGGTCAGCAGGCGGTGGATCTGCGCATTGGAGATGAGCTTCGTTGCAGGCGGTCGGAGTACGCCGTCAAGCTGGTGCGTATCGGCGGTAACGGTTTCTTCGAGGCTTTGCGCACAAAGCTCAAGTGGGGCGAAAGATAACCCTTCCCGAATCTGCGATGACGCATGTTACACTCTCCGTCATCCGGTACAGCTATAGCTCGACATCGCTTCCGGCGCTCGTTCGAAGAATGCCGCTGCATGCTTGCAACCGTCCTTTGCATGCGCGTGCATTTTCCCCAATTCCAATTCTTTGAGGGAGACTCCAAGCGTGATCGTTTCGCGAAAACGGCCCGTCCTAAGAGCAATCGCTTCAGCTATTACGCCTGCTGCTTTGGCCTTTGTTCTTGTGTCTACACTGAGCACTTCGGTTTTTGCGCAGGAACGTCGCGCCAATGCCGAAACGAAAGAAGAAACGCCGTCAAAAGATATTCCGATACCTGTAGAGAAGGCTGCCGTAACACAGCATCAGGAGACGATAGGCGGACGTGAGATTCATTACACCGCGACGGCTGGAAATCTGCTGATCAGTAAAGAAGATCACGACGACTACGAACGGCCCTATCACAGCATCTTCTACATCGCTTACACGGAAGATGGCGCCGATGCCAATACCCGGCCTGTGACGTTCCTTTACAACGGCGGTCCAGGATCAGCCACGATCTGGCTGGAAATGGGATCAGTCGGCCCGATGCGTGTACTGACTGACAGTCCGGATGCAACCCACAATGCGCCCTTCAAGATCGTTCCCAACGAATACAGCCTGCTCGACAAGACGGATCTCGTCTTTATCGATGCGCCGGGAACCGGATTCTCTCATCCGGTGGGGAAGGGAACAGTGAAAGACGTGGCCGGAGTCGATGAAGATCTGACTGCCTTCACGAAGTTCATCGTTCGCTACATTACGGTGAACCATCGCTGGAATTCACCGAAGTTCCTGTTTGGCGAGTCGTACGGAACCACGCGCTCGGCGGGTTTGTCCGCGACACTGAATTCCGCAGGAGTGCAATTGAATGGCATTGTGTTGCTTTCGTCCATTCTGAACTACAACGCTCATGCAGCCGGTCTTGACAATGGCTACATCACCGACTTCCCGAGCTTTGCTGCAATTGCCTGGTATCACAACAAGGTGCCTAACAAGCCTGCAGATGTGATGACTTTCATCCGGCAAGCTCAGGAGTTTGCGCATGGTCCGTATGCGGAAGCGTTGTGGGCAGGCAATGCTCTGAGCGACGCAGATGCGGACAAGATTGCAAACCAGATGAGCCATTTCATCGGGCTGTCGCCGCAATTCATCAAGGAAGCGAATCTGCGGATCAGTGCTTCCCGGTTTCGCAAGGAGCTGTTGCGCGACGAGAACAAGATTCTTGGTCGCTACGACGCTCGTTTCGAAGGACCGGATGCAGAAGCAGCCGGCGACAACGCACCTTACGATCCTTCGGATACGGGCATCAGCGGAGCCTATATCGCCGCTTTCCATTCGTATCTGCAGAACGATCTGAAGGTCACGGATACCGATACTTATAACAACAGCGGTCCCGGGCTTAATCAGAACTGGGATTTTAATCACCGGCCTGCAGGTGCGATGGGTCCGTTCGGACGCGAGCAGCGTATGCCCTATGTGGCAGGCGATCTGGGCGATACAATCCGCAAGAACCCACACCTCAAGGTTTTTGCGGCGAATGGTGTCTACGATCTGGCGACTCCGTTTACTGCGACTGAATGGGAGCTTGCCCACATGGGCACAGAATCCAAGATGCGCAGCAACATCACGTGGGGATACTATCCGGCTGGACATATGGTGTATCTGAACGTGGAAGCACTCAAGTCTTTCCGGCAGGATCTCGGGCACTTTTACGATAATGCCAAATAACGAATGGCCTTGAGGGAGAGTTAAAACGCGATGAGAACGAAGATGCGAGAAACCCTCTTCTTCAAGGCCTTCATCTTTTCTTTACTTATCAATGCATTAGTTTGCAGCGCCGGTATGCTGAGTGACCTGGCCAAGCCACTGCAATTTCTTGGCTACTTCGCACGTGCCGTCACTGCTCCTCCGGCGTTTCTCATTGGATGGCTCATCAGGCCTCGTACGTCGTCATTGCCTGCGATTATTGGGGCTGGCATTGCGGGACTAGCCTTTTCCGTCGTCTTCTACGCGGTCGTTCTCTGGCTTGTATTGCTGTATATGAATAGATCCAGCCAAAAGAATGCTGAGTGATTCCCAGATATTTTCGGTTCTCGCTGTAGAGTGCATTGCACTCTCTCCATGTTCCGCAAGCAAGATTTTGTGCTTCCGAAACATGATATGAACTTTACTTTCTATTTACGCTATCGCCGAACAGGCAGGCATTGACTGCTTAAGATTACTGGCTTAGCTCAGCCAGGAGCACTTTGGCTTTCTTGGCCAGAGTCAAGGCTCCGTCAACATCTCCGGAGTTGAGGGCCGCACGGGCCTGTTTCAGGAATTCCTTGATTTGTGCAGCAGTTTTGGTCTCGTTGTCATTGAGATGGCGTGTTATGCCGTTGAGCCCCTTCTCCGTGGTGTTGATATCATCTTCCGCCTGAGAGCGTTGATCGCCGGATGAAGCACCGGAAAGTTGTCCGATGGGGTTCGCGGCAGATCCACTGGGATTGGCAGATGCTTCCTGAGTCGGCTGCTGAGTGGTAGGAGCCGGTTTCTTCTTATGGTGTACAGGTTTTTTCGGCTGTTCCTGTGGTTGAGGCGCAGGTGGAGTCGCAGGTTTTGCTGGTTCTACCACCTCGGGAGGAGGTAAATTCGCAGTCGAAACAGTTGAGGGTTGTTGCGCAGGAGCATCCACAATTGGCGGAGCCAAAGTTTGTTGTGGCGTCTTATCTTTATGGTCGCAGCCCTGCAGAAGTGCAACGGAAGCCAGCACCGAAAGCAGCCACGCACTAGACGTGACGGTACTCCTCATTCTTTAAACCCTTTCGTACGTTCTAACGCCGTCGGCTGAGGATGCCGCCGTCCCCGGTCCGTGGCGGAGAGAGGTATTCGCAACTGGAACACTGAGCCACGGCCTACTTCTGATTGTACGTCGATACTGCCATGATGCAACTGCAGAATACGATACGTCATGGCAAGCCCGATTCCGCTTCCCTCCCGTTTGGTCGTGAAATACAGGTCGAAAATTTTGTCTCTTAGTTCCTGTGAAATGCCGGTTCCTTCGTCTTTAATTTCGATGATCCCTAATTTACCCTCTTCGAGAAGCCGAATCTGGAGGTTGCCTCCCTCGGGCATAGACTGTGCACCGTTCTGCATTACGTTCAGTAAGGCTTGTTTCAGCAGATCAACATCGATCTTTACCGGTACCGGGTAGGGAGGAAGATAACTGGTCAAATGTACGTTGCGCATCGACATCTCCTCGGCAGAGAGCGCCACAATGTCTGACACCACATCGCGTAAATCGTACTCGATCAGCCGTACTTCTACCGGACGGGAGAAATCGACAAGTGTTTGCACAACCCGGTCAAGGCGATGAATTTCAGAATCGATTACGTCAAGATGACGGACGGCCGGAGCCGCTGCATTGCCCAGCTTTGTTTTGAGCAGTTCCAGGTGGACAACGATCGCGTTGATGGGATTCTTGACTTCGTGACCAACGCCCGACGTCAAGCGGCCAATCGCTGACAGTCGCCGGGAAAGTTCCAGTTCGCTCTCGATGACCTGCACGGATTCCACGTCGTGCAGGGTCAACAGCGCACCAAGCCCTCCTCGGGTTCCATCATCGTGAATGAAGTCGAGCGAAACTTCGATACGATTTCCGGCCTCGATGGTCACTTCTTCCTTGACCAGGGACATTCCGGCGTCCCATGCTTCCCGGATCAGACGTCCGAGGACAGTCGAGCGATCAAAGATTTCTTTGGCTTGCAGGTTAAGAAGCTCATTGCGATTCACTCCGAGGAATCTGGCGACGGCATCGGAGACGAGTACGGTACGTCCATCAGCGGTGAAGAGCATGAGGCCGTCCTGTAGATTTCCGAGAACCTGATCGAGGTTTTCTTTGAGCGCGGAGAAGACCTCCTCGACATTTCTCATGCGCTGCCCAATGCGCTCGATTTTGTTCGAAACCTTGGCAACTGTGTCGAAGCGTTGCTCTTCCGCTGGCGGGTCTTCTGCCAGTGGGGTCCAGTAATCGAGTTGAAGATTGAGTTCTTCGATAGGGCGGAGGGCCAGATTGGCAAGGAAGAATGCGATGACCAGCGAGATTACAAGCGCAAGCGACATCAAGGTCAAGGTACGCCGGGCTAGAGGCTCATATTGAGTGCGCAGCAGGGAACTACGAACACCGACACGTACCGTAGCAAAGGGTTCACCATTTCGCTGAAGCGGAATGATTACGTCATATACTTTTATAGGACCAAAAACAGCTTTGAGAAGTTCAACAGCATTGCTGTCGCGAAGGGTTTCATAGTTTTCCCGTATCGGCAGGGGCTGGTCCTGACCGCCGGCACGAGTCGTGAGCAGGGCACGGTCATCGGTATCTCCGATACTCACGTCATAAATCGTGGGTGAGTAACGGAGTGCAGAATTCATGGCTCCATTGAGCGATTCGTCTTTGCGTATTGCGTCCGCAACAAGATTTCTCAACTGGGCTTTATCGCCCGGGGTGATCGCGTCATTTCGTAAGCCGTTTTCGAGCGCTTGTTGCAGGGCGTACCAGACCTCCTGCGCCACAATCACATTTGTTTCATAGGATTGATTGACGACAGCCTGAAGCAACTGGCTCATGTAAACAAGAGACAGCACTGTTGTCGTGAGAAAGACCAGGCTGGTAATAGCCAGAACAAGTTTGGTTTTCAAACTCATTCTCTTGTTCCTCCGCTATCGCGCTGGCTGTCGTATTCCTTGAGCTTGTTATGCAACGTCTTCAAGCTCACGCCGAGAATTTCCGCTGCCCGAGTCTTGTTCTGATTGGTCGACTCCAGTGTGCGCAAGATCAACAATCGCTCCGCTTCGTCAACAGTAGAGCCCAGCGGTACCACGATACTTTGGGCATCAGCGACAGCGGCGGTCAGCGCGTTGGTTCTGCCAAAATTGGGTGGAAGCTGCGCAATATCGATGAATCCACCCTCTGGCGCGAGAATAACGGCTCTTTCCACCAGGTTGCGTAATTCGCGAGCGTTCCCGGGCCAGTCATGTTGTTGCATCCGTTCCAGCACTGCAGGAGTAAATCCCGCCACCCTTCTGCCGTGTCTCTGATTCATCTCGGCGATCATCGCCATTGCCATGTCAGGAATATCTTCCCGATGTTCGCGAAGCGGCGGCATGTGAATGTGAAATACATTCAAACGGTAGTAGAGATCGGAGCGAAGTTTTCCCTCAACAACCGCAAGCTCAGGGTCGCGGTTGGTGGCTGCCAGCACTCGAACATTGACGTCCTGTTCGTTGCGAGCGCCCAGACGGCGCAGCTTGCGATCTTCAAGGACGCGAAGCAGCTTGGCCTGTGTACCGATTGGCATCTCACCCAGCTCATCGAGTAGGAGGGTACCGTCCTCCGCCAGTTCGAAGCAGCCTGCACGGCGCTCAACAGCACCGGTGAATGCGCCTCTCTCGTGGCCGAATATCTCGCTTTCCATCAGGGATTCGGGGATGGCCGCGCAGTTCACTGCGACAAACGATCGCGCTTTGCGCTCGCTAAGGTCATGCAGGGTACGGGCAACGAGCTCCTTCCCGGTGCCGCTCTCGCCGGTAATCAGGACGGAGACATTAGATGGAGCGATCCGTTCAATGAGCCCGAAGACCTCCTGCATCATGCGTGAATGGCCTACCAGTGAGCCGAGAACGCCATTTTGGCGGAGTTGACGCCGGGTAACCTCAAGCTCGATGTCGGTGTCGAGTTGCCGGGCCGCGTTGGCAAGGATGGTCTTGAGCCGCGTTGCGTCGACGGGTTTCTGGATGAAGTCGTAGGCGCCGAGCTTCATTGCATCGACTGCAAGTTCAACGGAGCCCTGTGCCGTCAGCACGACAACCGCCATTTTGCTGCCGGATTCGGTTAGCTTGGTTAATAACTCAAGCCCGTCCATCCGCGGCATTTTCAGATCGGTGACGACAATTGCGGGATCCCAAGTGAGAACCTTCTCGTATCCCTCGATGCCGTCGCGGGCCGTTTCTGTGCGGTAACCCCATGCTGATATGAGCTCCGCCAGCCCCATCAGGGCATGGACCTCGTCCTCGACGATTAGAACCTTGGTTTGCGCGTGCATACTATCCAGTATTGTTTTACGTGATTTCCCTTGCCGGATGCTTTCATTTGGGCAGTAGAGAAATCTAAGCCAGTGTATCGTTTTCTGCCGTAGTCATTCAGACACATAGCTGGCCGAAACCACTCGACGCGAATTGGCGATGCGGCGGGTTTGTCACATATCCTGAATAGATATGTATGAATACGAAATTTCCGCCAAAGATGCCGCCGAAATCCTGAGCGAGGGCAAAGCAAGGCTGATCGATGTTCGGGAGCCGTGGGAATTCCAGGTCGCCAGTATTCCTGGCAGCACCTTGATGCCGATGGGAGACATCCCGTCGCGGGCCCACCAGGAGCTTGACCCGGATGAACGTCTTTTGATCTTGTGCCACCATGGAGCAAGGTCGCTGAGCGTGACTCATTGGCTTCGGCAGCAGGGTTTCGATGCGGCACAGTCCGTCGCAGGTGGAATCGATGCGTGGTCCTATGATGTGGACCCTGGCGTGCCGAGATACTAAGGATTGTCTGTTTTTTCCACTCTCCCTTGTGGTGCACTTTTTACGCGTACGGCTGGTCCCGCAGGGTTGGTAGGCTGCAGTTCCCACTCGCCCGGCGCAATGTCAACGAGGTGGAATTCACGCGTCACATCCTGTAAAGAAAGCTTGAGATGCGTCGGGAAAGCCCCAGATTGCCGGGCGGTTTCCCATCGCTTGACGGCGTCCAGGATTGCGAGCTTATCCGCAGGGATGGTTATACCGGATGCCGCGGCTTGCTGCGCCTGGCTTTCAAAGCTGATGGCAAGGGCGAATCCGGCATCGAAGCCGGCGGAGCGCGCGCCGAGCCACTCGGCGTCTTCCAAGGTGGTTTCCTTCCTAAGCGAAAACCAGCCAAGCATGCGGGGAATGAGATTGCGTGTGTATAGGATCTGGTTCTTCATACGCAGCATGGTCTGGCTCTCGCGAAAACCTGCATACCAGGGTTCACCCCAGTTGTAGCGAGTGGCGATATGCCAGGTGAAGTGATGCGGCATGCTGGCGTCGTTGATGAATGCTTCGCGGATCTCCGGACGCATCTCATCCCACCAGGTTTTGGTGAAGAGTGAGCAGCCGTATTGGCCCATTCCGGTAGACCAGTTGCCTTCGAGACCATCGAGCGAAGTCTGCTGCGCTCCGGTGTGGTTGCAGAATCTGGCCAGATTACGCGCCACCTCGATGCTGAGGCTGGTGTCGGTGAGAAAGACTTTGTAGTCATGGTCCAGCAAACGGCCAACTGTGGCGTCAATGGGATGCGAGGAAGCATGGGTCCCGAAGGCGCCCCGTTTGCACTGAAGCAAACGCCAGGGGGACTGGGCTGACACGGCTTCGTATTGGATGAGTTCGTCACCGATGACCACGGTGTTGAGTGCGCTGTGCTTTTGAAAATACTCGGGATCATCGACGGGGATTTCTGTCTGCGTAGGATCAATGGCGGCAGTGAGCCTGGCCGTGCCTATGTGAGCCAGTCGCGGGTCGGGTTTGGGAGTCACATACGCGTCGTTTGTAGTAATGAAGTTTGAGAGCATGTGAAAGCCGACCTTAATACCTGCTTTACGGCCCTCGTCAACGCAATATTTGAACCCGTCCCACCCGCGAGGGAAGAGGTCGCGCTTGAGCTCGAAATGGCCCCATGTTTCAAAGGGAGAGCTTTGGTAGAGGTATCGCAGGCCCGCGCGTTTGGTTAGCTCGATTGCATGAGCTATCGAGGCTTCGCCAAAGTCGGCGATGAGATACGAATCAGTAGCGTGGATGGATTGCTTGGCCCAGACACCTTCCAGCATGGGGTGAGGCAGTCCTTCGGAGACTTCGACTGCCCCAAGAGTGGAAAGAGATTCTGATGCTGGAGAGGCGAAGAGTGCAATTTTACTGCCGATTACTCCGCCGTCATTGAATGGCGGCGCGTCGTACTTCTCCCACCCCCAGTTTGAGATGATGCGCGCGTGATCGCGGTTGCGGCAATAGGCTTGCAGATCGCTGCCGTTCGCGGTAAGACGTGCTGTATCGCCGCGCCAGCGTTGCTTGTTTTTCAGTTCCGCAGGAAGTCCTGGATAGTTGCCTGGATCATCAGCCTCAACGGAATCCGGCTCGATGTCGCTCTCTTCGTTCGGATAACCACCAAGTGTCTTTACGTTGAGCGCTTGTATGCCGATTGCGCATTCACCATCCCGCACGACGCCGACAATCTCGCCAACGATCTCATGAATGGTGGTCGGGTACGATCCCCACAAGACCAGTTCTACAGGCTGATTGCTGTCGAGTTGCACGAGCTCGAAGGTGATATGTGTTGGCCTTTGCCGCACCGCAATTTGTGCCGTCGCATCGATGTCTGCATAGCGAAGAATCAGATGAGTATGGGACTCATTCCACGTCGATGCTGAAGGGGCGTGAAAATTGCCAAGAATGCGCAGGCTCAACAGCGGCGCAGGCTGCGGCATGTAATTGCGATTGCGGAAGTGGATTGCTGAAAGCATTCCTGCATTATTGAATTCGAAGGCGGCATAGCGAGTACGAAGGCTGTGCTGCTCAAGAGCCTCGGCTACCAGAGAATGGCAAGCCAGGTATGTGGAAGCGCCGGCCGTTGTTATCAGACGGCCGAATTCGCGGCGGTTAAGATTTCCGCTACTGTCGCACGATGCAGAGGAACTTGGCGCCGAGGAACTCTCCGATGTGTTCTGGCATAGCAGCTTTGGTTTCATGTCCATCGATCTGTCATTGTCCTCGGGGTTCCGATGATTTGTGTCGTGGATATTTACATTTCCCCTGGGGGCAGATTGGCAAGCCACGCGGAGCAAACTATTACTGCGATCATCAGCATAGCTTCAGTTCGCAGCCATCGCCGCATGATCGTAGCTTGACGATCAGTCCACGGTAGCGGCGCTTTCAGCAGGAATCGTACTCGTGCACCGTGTCCCAACGCGAGAAGCACGAAGGAAAGTTTCAAGAGCAGCATGCGCCCCCATGGCGTGTGAGGCAGCGGAACGAGCGATCCTCCCTGGCCTTCCCAGGAATTGTAGATTCCAGTAGCGATGACGATGGCCAGCGCCACTGTGATGGTTTGCGAGAGCCGCCTGCCAAACAGCGCCAAATCGTCGAAGTGGTTGGCGGAGGCCAGGCAAGGAGCAGTTATCAATCCGGCGATGATGACTCCACCGCTCCAGGTCGCGATAGAACACAGATGCAGGAACTGCATCGCTTCGCGCAAAGTAAAGTCTCCATCAGAGGCGGCATGCCCGTTAAAGGAGCGGAAGGCAAGGAAACACACGACGAGGCCTATCCCAAGCATCGTGCCTTTAATTCTGGATAGAGAAGAGAAGAGGAACGATAACAAGAGGAGGCAAGGGAGAAGACACCAGCTTATGAGGAGTGCTCTGCCCGAATGAGTGCTCGCGACGTCTGGCATGGCTTGCCAGGCGTCAGTCCATGAGGTATCCCCGACCATCGACGCTGAGAGCAGGAAAAATTGAACTGGGAGCAGCAGAAGTAACGCCACGGATGCTGTTCGAAGACATGCTCTTAGCTTCTTGTCGCCAGTGCTCAGTCTTCCGATCCAGAGACGGTTTAGCAGAGCCCCCGCCGCGGACACATACGCGACGTCGGTGAATGCGGCGGCGCAGATTCGCATGACCGGGAAGAGAGTTGGCATTTCGAAATGTTTTATCGCACCGTGAACTTGTAGCTTCCCTGCAGCCGATGCCCGTCAACTGAGACATTAACCCAGTGAACGATGTAGGTCCCGGCAGGCAGCGTGGGCACTGGCAGGGAAATAGTTTTGGGATCGCCGGGGACGGCTGCAGAACTCTGGGGATCTGCTGATTTGCCTTCCATATTGGTCAGCTTGATAGAGCTGAATTTGGGCTCTACAGCCTCTGAGAATGTAATGGAAATTTTGCTCGGCGCTGGCCCGGTTGAATCCGGTGCAGGAGCCATGGTCGTGGGGTGGGCGTGCGCAAAGGCAGATGGTGCGGCTGCCACTGAGAGTGCAATTACAGTCGATAGCAAGGTATTTTTGAAGCGATGCATGGTCCCTCCCTTTGGAGCAGATGGATAATGAGAGCGATGGTTGACTGATCGCGCTCATTAGACATTAATACCTGTGGCCGGCTGCTGTTTGCACAGGTTCGTATCACTGGCGCATTCCACAATACGAGGATATAGATTACAGCTTGTACCGGCGTATGAGATGTAGCTTTGCGTCCATCGGTGTCGCGGTCTATTGAGCCTTAGGAAGTTGCTAGCGTCAGCAGCCCTTTCAGATCGAGCTTCGATCCTGAGGTCGTTCCTCGCGGAAGTGTTGGTGTAACAGCAAGTGCCTGCGAATGTCCCTCATACCAGACCACCAAAGAAGATTGTTCTGCTCCAGGCAAGCGTTGTTGATTGATCCAGTGATAGTAAGCTCCCATGTCGCCGTCTATGAGGGAGCCAACTGGATCTAGTTCGATCTTGGAATCGTTGTTTGACAGTAGCTCGTTCATCGATCGTTGCCGCTGGCGTGGCGCATAACGAGCGACGAGCGTTAATGGCTGAGCTCGCCGCAGACACTCTCTGCACGCCCATTGCACAAACGTTGTCGAGAAAATCTGTGTGCCGGATCCCTCGGTAAACAATTTCAACCGATATCTCCCCATTACAGGATCGCCGCCATCGTCGAAGCCGAGGTCCGACGGAGTCAGTTGTGCCATGTGAGTGCGAAGCTCTTCAGGACCCATGCCGGGTCTCGTGATCTCGGATTGCATGAAACGCAAAAGTGAGTCGCGAAGCGGTGTGATGCCCTGATAAGAGACAGATGTCAACGAGGTATGAGGAGGTTCTGGTGATCCGCCATCGATATACCAGTGCAGATAATTTCCAGGATGGTTGCTGGCGCGTGTTGACGCGAATTCGAGTATCTGCGCCAGGCCATTGTCAGGGGTGACGGCTTCGAAGAGCGTTCCATGTTGCCGAAGTTGTTTAAAGAGGTGTCCGTCATACTGTGGAACATCTTTGCCGATTACGGCGATTCCGACACGAGGAATCGGCAACGGGGCAACCGGCAGGTTTGCGTCTAACTGTCTGCCGTATTCTGTCGCCGCAGACCGGAAAGCATCGAGCTGGTGGGTACGCCACAGATAAGCCGACAATTCCTCGGTGAAGCGGCCTGGTTCATCGACCCAATCAAGCCTCTCAAGATCACCCGTGAGTTTTAGCTGCGCAAAGCCAGCAAAACGGGCGTCGAGTTTCTCAGCTGAAAGATGGTCAAGATCTGCCAATTCGCGGTCGATGGCAGTGCGCTCTGCGGGGAAGCGGTAGTCGTAATCGATGACCTCACGCAACAGGCTCGCTACAAAACTGAGAGGAAGCTGCCGCAACACGTTGAGATGGGTAACAGCTACATGTTTTGCTTCAGGTGGATATTTGCTGAATTTATCGGGAGTGAGATCGCTTGGCTGCATAGCTTATACCAGCTCCCGAATAGGCTTGCCGCTGGAAAGAGAGGTTTGAAAACCCATCATAGCGCCCAGGGTCGGTACGAAGTCGATCGATTGTACTGGCTGGTCGTAGATAACGCCCTGGCGAACTCCGGCTCCGAGAGCCATCATCCATGTCGTCCGTGAGGCAATATCGCCGGTACGATGGTGTTGAAATCCATTGCCCCCGGCGTCTTCGTCAGAATCGCGACCAAAGTCAGGCAGGATGAACATGGTTGTGTTGTTTGCGTATTCGGGCTCGCTTTGCACGGCTTTCCATAGTTCTGCGCAGAGCCGGTCGGTGCGCTGTATGCCTTCAATGTAGAGCGAGTAAGCCCCCGCATGCGCTACATCGATATCGTGCATGGTGATCCAGAGCAGGCTTGGAGCCTCCTGGCGCATGAGCTGTCGCGCGATGTAGACCGACAATTCATCCGGGCTTGAGAGTGTGCGTGCGTGCGCGCGAAACTCATCTACTGAGAGCTTCAGCATTTCCTGCAACTGATGCAGCTCAAATTCATTGCCGGTAAGTTGAGGCGTGTACAGGGGCGTTTCGTAGTTGTCTCGCAGCAGATGTTCGAACTCGGCATCGGAACCGCTAAGCGTCGCCGTGAGTAAATGTTTGGGTAGAATGACCTTCGCGCCGAGCCCGGGACCGTAGGATCGGTTGTCGCTCTCACCAATGCGGTTGAATCCGTTGCTTGGCGCGACTACCCATGCGTCTGATGCAGGACGGCGCAGCTCTTTGCGGAAGTATTCAAATACAGTGGGGTGATCTGGAGGCACGGCGGCGAAGTTATTGAGCGTTTCATAGACGCCGGTAGCAAGACTGGCCGTGGCGACATAGTGACCGAGAATGCCTTGATTCTGTACGTGCGTGAAGAAAGAGGATTGTGGAAGCAACTCGTGCATCAGGTTCGGAATATTCTCTTGACCCTCGGGCGCAAAGGTCTCCTGGTCACGTGCGCCGCCGCCAAAGGTGACGACAATGACTTTGCGCTTATTGAGTACGGAGGCAGCCCTTGCGAGAGGGCTGGCTGAAACCAGCGACGAGCCGAGTGACATTGCCGCAGCGCTACGCAGGAAATCTCTTCGATTGATGCTAAGCCGGCGCGCGATTTGCATCGGCGAGCTCTCCAACATGGATCCCTGCCCTGATGTACGAATTGATTCAGTGCGGATATTCAACGAATGATACCTGGTTCTTTCCATAAAACGTTGCCGGCCTATTGAGGCCCGGCAACTGCGCCGCTCTTTGCGGAGTATATGAATTGTCGGACTTCAGCGCGTTCACGATCAAGTTCAGCCAGATGTTGCGCACGCAGCCGCTGATAGATCTCAATTTCTCCCTTGGCTTTGTCCCGTTGATCCGTATGAACGTAACTCTGACCCAACCTGTAGTGCGCATCAGCAAGACTCGCATCGAGCGCAATGGCTTTCTGATAAAAAGGAATTGAATCAGCATACTTATGCTGGTCTGAGAGCAGATTTCCCATCTGCAACTGCGCCTCGGGCATGCGCGGATCAAGTGTAATCGCTTTATCGAGCAGTGCCTGAATCTGATGCGGATCGAACCCTGCGTCTTCCGTCCGCTTTCCCTTCCACAGGCTCATCGCGTAATAGTAAGCGGCGTGGGCATTCTTGGGTTGCAGCTCTGCATAACGGCGAAAGCGCGCGATCACGTCTTCCGCCTGATTCGGTGAACTGTCATATGCCTTCGAAAGAAAGAGATAGCCGCGAGGATCTGAGGGATCAAGATCGGCGGCCACCAGAAGCGCCTTGACCGATTCATCGTATTTGCCGAGCGAATAGAGTGCCATGCCTAGCCCGATGCTCATACGCGGAGACTTTGGGTATCGCCTGACTCCTTCCTGGAAGACCTCTACGGCAGGATTATAGGTGCGATGGAGAAGCAATTCGCTGCCCCAGCCAAAAAGGTTGTCATCGCTGGGATCCATGTGAGCGGCGGTCTGAAACTCATTGATAGAATCGATGAATTTACCTGTGTTTTCATCTATTTGCCCAAGCATATTGTGAACCTCAGCAGTGTCTTTAACCTTTAACAGGCGGTGCGCTTCGGTCTCAGCCTCGGTGTTCCGATCGGTCAACAAGCAAGCCATCGCAAGATCATAGCCATTGTCGTACTGCTCCGGTTGGATCTCTGCCGCAGCTTTAAGGAAGGGAATAGCTCTGGCGGGCTTTCCGTCCTGCACATACAGCTCGCCGAGATCGTGGTTTGCATTGTAGTTATGGGGCTCAATCGCGAGTGCTTTTTGAAATTGCTGCGCCGCAAGATCCGCTTTACCTGTCTGCGTGAGCACCGCCGCCAGATTGACGTGCCCAGCGGCAGAGCCAGGATTGAGCCGTGCAGCTTCCTCAAGCTGCGTGACTGCTTTATCGTTCAGCGATTGGGCCGAGTAAACCATGCCGAGCAGCTCATGAACTTCAAAGCTTGCCGGAACCTGCCGTGCCAGTTTTTCGAGAATAGCCGCGGCTTCAGGAAATTTGCCGGCATTGAAATCGACGGACGCCTGCTGGAAATACCGGTCGAGATTCGAAGCGCTCTCGCCCGATTGTCCGTGAGCGCAAAGGGTACACAGGAGGAGCGCTGCCGTCAGGGTATTTGCGAGATAGGGTCGCCGGATCACTAATCGAACTCTGCCACCGTCGTATCAACTACAGGATAAGCATACAAAAACCCCGGGAGGCACGCCTCCCGGGGTTTGGTTGAGGTGCGTTAGTAGTACAGCTTCAAGGCAAACTGAATCTGACGAGGATCGTAAGGAGCATCGCGCGTCGATCCGACTTCACCGAAGTGTGGATCTGTGATGGTGCCCGAACCACCGATGGCTACAACGCCGTTGCCGCCAAAGTTAGGAGCATTGAAGTTCGGGTGGTTGAAGATGTTGAAGAATTCCGAACGGAATTCAACTGAGTACCGCTCGGTCACCTGGAATCTCTTGAAGGCCGAGAAGTCGAGGCGATGGAAGCCAGGTCCAACCGTCTGACCGGGCTTGGAACCGAGGGCGTCGGCGCCGTTCAGAGGTGCGCAACCGGCGACTGAGGTAGTATTCGGTGCGATTGTTCCGGTGGAATCTGTTAGCTGACAAGGCTGGTTGAAGGCTGCGGCGTTGTTGATCCAGAACGGTCTCGGCGTTGGGTCGCCAGCCACCGTTTTGAGCTTCATGCCAAGCTGCGGACTTTGACCCGCAACCAGAATGTCGTTGCAACCAGTGCCAGATGTTGTGCCGGTTGGGCAGCCGAAGTTGAGAGGCTGTCCACCCTGCAGTGAGACGATCCAGTTCACTGCCCATCCGCCCAGGATTGTGTTGGCAAGACCGCTTTGGCTCAGGAACTGTTTGTTCTTACCCACCGGCAGCTCATATCCGCCGCTGAAGTGGACTACGTTGCGGAGGTCAAAGTCTGCCGGGGCCCAATCGAACCGAGGCCCGAGGCCAGGAACGTTGTAGGCACGCAAGCCGCCTGTGGTGCCGCCGTTGAGCAGGTCACCGGCGTCAGACATCGCTTTAGCCCACGTGTACGTCAGCAGGAAGGTGAGTCCGTTGGCGTACTGTTGTTCCAGCTTGGTCTGCAACGCGTGATACGTACTGTCGCCGTAGGAGACCTGATAACTGCCGCCTCCAAAGTCAGGGAAGGGCACGCAGCTATCCTCCGGGTAAGTTGCGTAGTCAGTGGTTGAGGTGTGGCAGCTCTTGGTGCCGCTGAGATTGCTGGGCAGAATCTTAGTGACGTTCTGGTAGCCCACGCCGCCCTGTAGATCGGCTCCCTGCGTGAAGACATAGGACGCCTGAGCTGAGATGGAGCGGGTAATGGAGTACTGCAGCGTCAGGTTCGCGCTGTAGGTTCTCGGGGTGCCGTAGTTGAACTGCAAGCCCTGCAGACCTAAACTCTGCGCGTTAAAGGTTGCAGGATCGAGTGGAATGCAGTTGAAGCCGGATTCGAAGTTGGCGGTTCCATGACCAGTGCTGGGGTCCCCGCCCGCCGTCGGGCAACTCGCGTAGCCCGTATTGTAGCTGGTGGGTACAACACCGCCTGAAGGTCCAACAAAGCTGGGAGCTGCCTGCGTACCGGGCGTTACGTTGAAGACGAAGGGATAGTTTTCGCCGATGTTCGGGCCGTATCCCTGGTTTTCAAACGAGTTGTAAAACAGTCCGACACCGCCGCGAACTACCAATTTCGGATTGACCTGATAGGCAAAACCTACACGCGGAGCGAGATTGGTCTTCTGCGTCTGCACCAGGCCCTTGCCCCACCGATCCGTCTCCAACGGAGTGATGCCGTCCAGGGCGAGTAAATCCTGGAAGCCTGCGCAACTGGCCAGGACAGTAAGGCAATCGGAAGTGGTAGACAGAGTCCGGACATCCTTGCCGCTCTGGGAATAGAGGAACGTTGGACCACCAAAGGGACTGCCGGAGACAGGGAAGGGAATGAAGTTGGCCTGCCCGCCGTTGGTCTCGTTGATGGGACCGAAGTAATCCCAGCGGACGCCAAGGTTTAGAGTCAGCTTGGGATTTACTTTCCAGTCGTCCTGGAAGTAGCTGGCAAAGTAAACCTTTTGATCGTAAGTTTTGTTGATGTTTGAGGAATCTACACTGTCGGCGCCGCCGGACCAGCTAAAGCCGCCCTCGCTAGTAGGATAGGTAGCTGCTTGCGGCGTCAGGAGAAATTGTGGAAGACCGCCTGTGGTTTCGCCCAGGTTCGGAATATCAGTGAATGATCCTCCGTAGTTGAACTGGCCGTGCGAATAGGCGGGCTGTAAGGTGGAGAACTTCACGTTCTGAAATTCGATGCCCATCTTGAAGCTGTGCTTGCCGTAGATCTTCGTGAAGTCATCGGTAACCTGGAGCGTCTGGCTGACTTCGTCTGAAGGCAGGAAGTTGTTGCTGCCGAGGTTTGCCAGTCCGCCGAAGGTGAATCCGGGAAGACCGCCGTTTTCCTGGCCTTGAACGATGTTGCCGTTGTTAGCGATGCCATATTGGGCCGGAATTCCAGCTACAGTACCTTCCGGTCCGAACCGGGTGGTATGAAGATGAGCGAAGCCAGCGCGAACCTGGTTGATGGTGTTGGGATTGAACACGTGAGTGTAGCCCGCTACCGCCTGGTCAGACTTGGCTGTCTGTATGCCCTGATTGAAGCTTCCGCCGTCAGCGACGCCACCAAAGATACCAGGGATATAGATTGGATCGTCCGAGTAGCTGAAGCGGACGAAAATCTGGTCTTTGTCTTCCGGGTTATAGTCCCCGCGAACATCGAAGCTGTTGCGATGCTCGTAGAGGTTTGGGCTGACACCGTAGGTCTGGATACCTGAATTCGGTGCTGGGTAGAGATTCAAAACATTGATTGCATTCGGATCGAGACGGCTTGCATCACTGATCTGGTTCAGAGTAGGACATGCAGCTTGAGTGATGTTGGCATTGCCCACGGCGCATCCAAAAGGATCGCGGACATAAGCGTCGCTGCCGGAGTTGTTGGTAAAGCCGGTAACCGGGTCCGGTTGCCCTGCACGAACTAAACGGGTAGTTGCCGGATCAAGTACGGTTCCCTTTTGAATGTTGCGGCCAATTGCATCGGTCCGGGTGGTTCCGTCATTGATTGAGAGAATGTCAGAAAGATTCTGGTAGTTGCTGCTGCGTTCCAGGGCCGTGGGCACGTTGCCGTCCTCAGCAGTGCCCTGTACCCGGCGGAATCCTTCGTAATCACCAAAGAAGAACGCCTTATTTCTGATGATTGGACCACCGCCGGAAGCGCCGAACTGGTTCTGGCGTAATTCACCCTTCTTGATGCCGGTGTTGTTTTCGAAAAAGTCAGCAGCATCGAGCTTGTCGTTACGGAAGAACTCCCAAACCGCGCCGTGCAGGCTGTTGGTGCCAGACTTAATCGTTGCATTCAACACCGCGCCGGCGGAACGCCCGAGCTCTGCGCTGAAGTCCGCCGTCTGCACCTTGAACTCCTGGATGGCATCCACTGGAGGCAGGATGACGTAGTTGGTTCCATTCAGGAAGTCAACGGCGTTGGAGTTGTTATCGATACCGTCCAGCAGGTAGTTATTCTGCGCCGGACGAAGGCCATTGGCAGAGAAGGCGCCCGAAGCCGCGTTGCCGCGCGTGTCAGCTTGCGGTGTCTGCATGCCGGCGCCGAGCTGCGCGAGGAAAGTGAAATTGCGGCCGTTCAGGGGAAGGTCGTTCACTTCCTGCGATCCGATTACCTGACCCATCGAGGCATCTTCGGTTTGCAGTTGAGGCGGGGCCTCAGTAATCTCGACGGTTTCCGTCGCGCCACCGGCCTTCAACTGCAGATTCACGCCAAGGTTCTGCGAAACCTGAACGATCAGGTTCTCCTGCGTGGTAGTGGCAAAACCTTTTGCCGCTACTGTGATCTTGTAGTGACCGATACGAACGGGGTTAAAGGAGTAGAAGCCGCTGCTGTTGCTCAGAGTTTCCAGGCTCAGACCTTGATCGGTGTTGAGCAGCGTAACGTGAGCCCCAGGTATCACAGCTCCAGAACTATCGGTCACAGTGCCTGTGATCGAGCCTTCGTCCACCTGTGCCTGCAGGGTTGATGCTGTCACCAGTACCATGCACACGCATCCGAGCGTGATGCCAGCTATGGTGGTCAGTCGTTTAAAGAAATTGCGCGTAAAGGCCATCCGAATAACCTCGACTTTCTCGTGAGTAACGCCGCGCTTCTTGAAAACTTCTGTTTTTCTTTCGAATCCGCGGATCCACCGGGTACATGGACCCAAATTCGGTGAGTGCAGCTGACAAGACTGCCGAGGTATCGTTTTCTCAGTGTGCTGTAAACGGTTACAGGGGCAGCGCACAACACGGTAGAACATACAAAGAAACTTTGTCAATCGAAAGTTGGAGGCGATGAAAAAGCCTCAATTTGACATGGGTTTTCCGCATGCCTGTAGCGAAAGGTGAGCTGATTTTCCACTGTGGTGGTATTCTGCTGTTCAACCTGCCGGGTGATCGGACAACAACGCGAAGCATGTATTCTCCCTCCTATCCCAAGTCAGGTGTCACCCGGCGCAGGCTTCTGAAGTATCTGGGGATTGCGCCTGCCGCAGCTCGGTGGGTTTCGCTGGCAGGTTCCTTTCTTCCGCGGGAAGCGTTCTCTGAGCAGCCGTCCTACCCCAGCGAGGTTGATTTTCACGAGCCTCGACTGCAGCCGCATTATCCTTCAAAGTCTCCGCTCGAGAGTGTGCTGCGCCTTGTTGCTCCCGGGCGCGACGAGTTCTTCACTGAAAAATATGCGGCTGAGATTGATTCAATTCTCCAGAATCTCTCAAAGGAATTGCAGTCTGCTGCTCCTGGCTTATCGGCGCTTAAAAATGTATTCGACAGTTCTTTTTCAGGAACCGGCTTGCACGTGGTTCAGGAGAAGACGCTCAGTTCAAATGCAGGTCTGGAACTGATCGAGAGAAAATTCGCAAGCGATGGAGTGGGTCCGGACGGATTTCTGCATGGATTCGAAGCATATCTCGGTGGAATGCATGTCGAGACCGCGGAATTCCAGATTGTGTTGATTCAACAGGCATCGGAGACTCCGCTCACTGCGCACGCTGAGATACGTTACGACTTTGTCCTTGCGAAAGGACAGAACCAGCGCGAACAGCGCATCGGAACCTGGACCACGGAGTGGATAGCCACGGGGCAAGGGAGGTGGGCCGTACGCAATTGGTCCACAGCAGAGGAGCGAGTGGCTCGCTTTCACGGATACGGATTTGAGGATGTGACCTCTGCTGCGTTAGGGCACACAGAGTCGTATCGTCAACAACTGCTTCGCGGTGGTGACTACTGGCGAAGTGTACTGGACGGCGCCTGCGGCATCGATGTTTATGGCAACAACGGCATCGCCGTCGGTGATTTCGACAACGATGGTTTTGACGATATGTACGTATGTCAGCCTGCTGGACTGCCGAATCGTCTGTATCGCAATCGCGGTGACGGAACCTTTGACGATGTTTCTGAGTCGTCCGGAGTGAACCTGCTGGACGGCACAGCGTGCGCGCTCTTTGCCGATTTTGATAACCGGGGGCTTCAGGATCTGCTCGTCGTCTGTGCCAGTGGACCGCTCTTCTTTCGCAATACAGGCGCGGGTAAATTCGCGCTCGCGCCGAATGCATTCCGTTTTGCGCAACCACCGCAGGGAGCGTTTACTCACGCAGCGCTGGCTGACTATGACAACGACGGACATTTAGACATTTATCTTTGCACGTACTCTTACTACGTCGGACTGGATCAGTATCACTACCCGATTCCATATTTCGATGCGCGCAATGGCCCAGCCAACATTCTCATGCACAACGAAGGTAATGGCATATTTGTCGAGCGAACCAGGGAAACTGGATTGGATGCGGAAAACGATCGCTATAGCTTTGCCTGTGCATGGAATGATTTCGATGGAGACGGGCATCCTGATCTCTTGGTAGCCAACGATTTCGGCCGGCCCAATCTCTACAGAAACAACGGCAATGGCACATTTACTGCCATCTCAGAGGAGGCTCACGTCAGTGAAGTAGGCGCTGGTATGAGCGCTGCGTGGGGTGATATCGATAACGACGGAAATCCTGACGCCTATATCGCCAATATGTGGTCAGCGGCTGGCGAACGTGTTTCGACGCAGAAGCAGTTTCATCCCGAAGCCAGCGCCGAAATTCGTAAGCTCTATCTGCGTCATGCACGCGGCAATTCGGTTTTTCACAATACTGGAAAAGGTGTCTTTGAAGACGCGAGCGAAAGCTCAGGTGCAAGCATGGGGCGATGGTCCTGGTGCTCGGACTTTCTCGATTTTGATCACAGCGGCTGGATGGGCCTGTACATCGCCAATGGATATATCTCTGCGCCGGACCGCGGAGATCTGGGGAGTTTTTTCTGGCGTCAGGTGGTGGGCAAATCTCCCAATGACGCTACGCCTTCGCAAACCTATGAGCATGGTTGGGGCGCATTGAACGAGTTGATTCGTGCGGATGGCACATGGAGCGGATACGAGCGCAACGTGCTTTACGCGAATGACGGCAAAGGGCAGTTCTTCGAGGTCTCGGGGGTCCTTGGTCTTGACTTCGTAGAAGACAGCCGCTCCTTTGCGCTTGCAGATCTGGATGGCGATGGACGCATGGAGATCGTGCTCAAGAATCGCAACGCTCCGCAGCTTCGCATTCTGCATAATCGCAACGCTCAGATCGGAAATTCGATCATCGTTCGGCTGCGCGGCACTCGATCGAATCGCGACGCGGTTGGAGCCACTCTAACGTTGCGATGTGGCCAGTTGCAGCAAACAAAACAGTTACAGGCTGGTTCAGGCTTTCTGGCGCAACACAGCAAAGAGGTTCACTTCGGTCTAGGTGCTGCTCCAGAACGCATCGATCTCTCTGTTCGCTGGCCTATGGGCGCAACCCAGCATTTTTCTGACTTGCCGGCGAATCACAGGATCGAGCTTGTCGAGGGTTCAGACAAATATAAGGCAAATCCATTTGCTAAGACCGCAACGGCATTTGAAAATGCAGTTCCGCAGAGAATTCCAGATCCGTATCCAGCTACCGCGGAGACATGGCTGCTGCAGCCGATCAAAGCGCCCGGTTTCTCGCTGAACGACGTTGCTGGAGCTCCGCATAGCCTGGAGAAACTGAGCGGCAATCTAATCGCTCTTGCCTTTTGCGACGTAAGTTCCAATCTCAGTCTGCGCCAGCTTGCACACTTCGCCGAAGCCGTTTCCGCTGCCAGGAGCAGTGATCTTAGTTTCATCGCGGTGCACTGTGAAAGTGGCGGCCAGAAATCGTCAACCGAAGCGGATATCCGAAAGCAGAACCTTCCGTATCCAGTTCTCTTCGCCAATGATGAAGTTGCCGGACAGTACAACATCATTTACCGCTATCTTTTTGACCGGCGGCGTGATCTGGGTTTCCCGACTACCTTTCTTCTTGATCGTGAGGGCATGATTGTCAAGGTCTATCAAGGGGTAGTCGAAGCAGGCAGGATTATCGATGATGCTGCATCCATACCGACGCACCCGCAGGACCGTGTTCGCAAAGCGCTACCATTCGCTGGACCACTGTATCAGGACGCGATTCAGAGAAATGATTTCACGTATGGCGTCGCATTCTTTCAGCATGGCTATCTAGATCAGGCAGAGGCGTCTTTTCGCCAGGTGATTGCCGCCAAGCCCGACGATCCGGAGGCATATTACAACCTCGGTACATTGAGCCTGCGCCGTAATGATTTATCAAATGCCCAGTCATACTTGAACAAAGCCATTGAGTTGAGACCGGAGTATCCAGAGGCATGGAATAACCTCGGTATGCTCGCAGCTCAGCAGAACAATCCTCAAGAGGCCATTCGCAATTTCCTGAAATCGATTCAACTCAGACCTTCATACGTCATCGCTTACCTCAACCTCGGGAATGTCTATCGCCGTCAGGGGCAGGCAGACAAAGCGCTCGAATATTTGACTCAGGCAATAAAGCTGCAACCTGATGATCCGGAGATCTACTACAACCTGGGCATGTTGTATGCTCGCGAAGGGCAAAGCGATCTGGCGGCGGACAACCTCAATAAGGCGATCGCACTGCGTCCTGAATATGCTGAGGCTCGAAATAATCTTGGTGTCCTGTATGTTCGCAACAAGAACTACGATAAGGCGGAAGAGCAGTTCAAGGCATGCGTTCAGATCGTGCCGGACTTCGATCAATCGTACCTAAATCTCGCCAGGTTGTATGTGCTGGAAGGAAAGCGCGACCAGGCGCGCGAAGTGCTGCAATCACTGCTCCAGCATCAGCCGGAGAATGGCGCCGCAAAGCAAGCCTTGCAGATGCTGGCATCCAATCCCTGACGATAGCGATACCTTGTCTCGCTCAAACGTACGAACCGTGCGTTGAAACTTTATAATGGCGCTGTCTATGAACGTACCGCGGCGGCGTTTTCTTAGTTCCTCTCTCTATCTGCTTGGCACACCGCTGCTGGATGTGCTCACTACGCCCTTGTGGAAGTGGCGCAATCCTGAACTCGTACATGCCGCTGTTGCTCAACCCTCATCTCCAAGCGTCCAGTTTGTCGATGTAGCCGCACAAGCCGGCCTCAATGCGCCGAATGTATGGGGCGGCATCGATCACAAGCGCTCCATCATTGAAGCAAAAGGCAGTGGCCTCGCGTTTTTTGACTATGACAACGATGGCTGGCTGGATATTTATCTGACGAATGGCGACCGTCTCGACGCAACATGGCCTGCAGGCCAAGCGCCTACCTCACATCTCTACAAGAACAATCGTGACGGCACGTTTACAGACGTGACTGCAAAATCAGGGCTGGGCCGCACCGGCTGGCAGACCGGAGTCTGCGTCGGCGACTACAACAACGACGGGTGGGACGATCTCTTCTGTTGCTTCTGGGGCCACAACATTCTCTTCCGCAATAACGGCGACGGCACCTTTACGGATGTAACGAAGAAGGTGGGTCTCTGGCAGGATGCAGTGCGATGGGGAGCGGGCTGTTGCTTTCTCGACTATGACCGCGACGGTCATCTCGATCTTTTTGTCTGCAACTACATCAAGCTTGATCCGGACAAAATTCCTTCGTTGAGCCAAACGACATTTTGCCAGTGGAAAGGAGTTCCGGTGATGTGCGGTCCGCGCGGACTCCCTGGTGACACCAACATTCTGTATCGCAACAACGGCGACGGCACGTTCACTGATGTGTCTGAGAAATCCGGCATCCTCAAGCCCGGTCCACGCTACTCGATTACATCTGTAGCGTACGACTTCGATAACGACGGCTGGCCCGATATCTACGTTGCTGTTGATTCGGAGCCAAGCATTCTTTTTCAGAACAACCATGACGGCACATTTACCGATGTGGCAGTCGTGGCTGGCGTAGCCTATAACGACGATGGTCACGAGCAGGCGGGCATGGGTGTTGCCGTAGCCGATTACGACTGCGACGGACATTTCGATATCTTCAAGACCAACTTCGCCGACGATACTTCCAATCTCTATCACAACAATGGCGATGGAACATTTACTGATATGAGCTTTGCTGCTGGCGTTGGCGTCAACAATAGTTTCGTGGCCTGGGGTTGCGGTTTCATCGACTACGACAACGACGGCTGGCTCGACATTATGCAGATCAATGGGCACGTCTATCCCGAGATCGATAAATACAACTTCGGCCAGAAGTTCAAGAATCCGCGCATCGTATATCGCAACCTTGGTAACGGACACTTTCAGGACGTGTCGGCGCAGATGGGACCGGGTATTACAGAGCACTTTTCGAGCCGCGGCGCGGCCTTTGGCGACTACAACAACGACGGCGCTATGGATGCGCTGATCCTGAATATGAATGATCTGCCATCGTTGTTGCGCAATGACGGAGGCAACAAGCAGAACTGGATCAAGCTCAAGCTGGTTGGTACGAAATGCAATCGCACGGCTATCGGCGCCCGCGCCCGCGTCATCACAGGCAAGCATATTCAGATGGATGAAGTGCACAGCGGCGGCAGCGTTATGTCGCAGAGCGACCTTCGGCTTCATTTCGGCCTGGGCAAGCTCGATACGGTAGATGCCATCGAAATCAAGTGGCCGACAACAGGAAAGATTGAGCGCTTCACACAGGTAAAGGCGAATCAGATCATAACCATCCGCGAGGGCGATGGCATCATCGCAACTTGGAAGCCCAAATAACAGCGGAAGTGGAGGTTAGTTCTTTTCCGGCTGTGCGGCTACCTCAAATTGCTTGATCTCCTGCCGCTGCTTTTCAACTGCCGCAGCCTGCTCTTTCTCGATGGCGTCATGCTGTGCAAATTCATGCTGCGCCTTATCTTTCTCGCCCAGACGATCGTAGGCAACGGCAAGCCGATAATGCGCGTCACCAAGTTCTGGCTCAGCTGAGATTGCTTTCTGAAAGAAAGAAACAGCAGCGGACATATCGTGGTGCGAAGAGCTCAGAATCCCCAGTTGCAGATATGCTTCGCCACAGCGGGAGTCGAGCGTAACCGCCCGAGTCAGCAAACTCTCTGCATGTTGCGCTGAGGAGTCGTTGACACCTGCCGGATGCCGTCTCAGAAGCGCGGCAGCATAGAGATAGTTCGCCTCAGAACTGGATGGTTGCAGGTCTACAAACCGGGCCAGCTTCGTCTCGATGCAGGGAAGTGGATCAGGAGAGACTGCATCGACCTTGCCCAGAATTTCATAGGGCTCAGGATCGGACGGAGCCAGGTCTGAAGCTTCGCAGAGGCGTTGCGCCGCCTGCTCATAGAGCGCCCCGGCAAAGAGCGACGCGCCCAGTCCCATGGTCATGCGGGAAGAGGACGGATAGGCAGCAGCGCCTTTTTCAAAAACAGCTTTTGCCTGCCAGATCGCACGGTGCAAGAGCAGTTCCGATCCCCATGCAAAGTAATTTTCTTCGCTTGCATTGGTGCGCACCGCAGCTTCAAATTCGCGAACCGCATGTAGAGGATCGTTTTGCGCCTCATCGATTTCTCCCATGAGGCGATGCGCATTGCCATCTGCGCTGGCATGCAGCAATCGTTCCGTTTGTTCCCGTGCATGGGCCAGGTCTCCGGCCATCTTATACGCCAAAGCCAACTCATAGGCGTTAGTCTTGTCTGCGGAATCGATACGATTTGCAGCTTGCAGCGGCGCGATCGACTCCTGCGCACGTCCTGCACGAAGCAGGAAGTCGCCAAGCTCATGGTTGGTGCGAAAGCTCTGTGGATCTTGCGAAACAGCCGCGCGCAATTCCGCCTCTGACTTGCCCGCTTCAGGATTCTCCTCGGTCAGACCTGGCAATCGATACTGCGCATGCGAGTCTTGCATCAGAACCGTCTGGCGCGCCAGCGTTTCGCTAGTGCGAAGATTGGCGTCGGAGCCGTGACCCCCAACAGCGGTCCAGTCCGTTACTCCTGCAATCTTGAAATCAGGCTCGTCGGCAAACTCCATCGCCGCGGCTTTTTCGTTCGCCGAAGATTTGTGGGGAATGTTGGGGGCCACAGCGATTACCAGCGTGACCACGTTTGATTCGGAATCTGAAGATGCGTCAATCTCCTGTGCCGTGCTTCGTTGTCCATGCCACTCTGCCTGCACTGAATATTTCGCAGGCTTAATGTCTCGAAAATCGAAATTCCCTGCGGCATCTGATGTTGTCTGCCGCGGTGCAGTTGATTCCGGTTGGGTGAGCGTTACCACTGCTTCAGGCAGCGGTGTACCCCTCGTATCCCGCACTGCGCCGTGGATTGCAGTTTGACGGTCTTTGGTGCCATCAGTTCGCGCTTGTGCAAGCGCTTGTTTGTCAAGAGAGGCGATTGTCAGCAGAATCGCCAGGAGCAAACTGAGGCGAAGCAACATTCTCAGTTTGAAAGCGCAGTACGTAGACGCGTGTTGATCTGGAAACAGCATAATTTGCGTGCAGTAATAACTGCTTCTATGACCGCGGCGCTCGCTCTGGCCATTAACCCAACATGCTACACTGAGCCAGTCGTCCCCGGGCAGTGCGCTGTGTTTAAGCCGCTTGCGACAGCCTGCGGTGATACGACGTTTTGCCGATCCTGCGCAACGCAATGAGGGTTTTCTCTGAAGATTTGCGCGATACCTTGACTGAGACTCGCCAGGATGTTCGGGAAGGCGGTGTAACTCCGCCACTGCCCCGCAACTGTGAGCGCTACTCGCGGACTGCGCGTTCTATCAGCAGTTCGCAGGAACTCTGTCCATGCGCCACTGGGAGGATATCCCGGGAAGGCGGCCGGAGATGCGCAAGTCAGGAGACCGGTCCTCGGCGTCAATCACTTGCTTACGTTCCGAGGGGAACGGAGGGAATGATGACTCCTACCAAAAAGAATTTTCAGTGGCGTACATACGTGTTGCGAGCCAGATGCCTCTTTCATCCGTATCTGTCGGCGGCGCTCGTTTTGCTGTTGTCGCCCGCGCTGCTGCTTGCAGGCGTTATTCGCGGCACTGTTACTGATAACACCGGGGCTACCGTAACCGGAGCAACCATAGTGCTGCTCAACGGCGGCAAATATGTAGCCAAGACACTGTCTACCTCCGACGGCAGCTACCAGTTCGTTACCGGACAGAGTGGCCGCTTTACGATTGTCATCACGGCGCCAAGTTTTCGTCAGCTCGATGTACCCGCATTCTGGGCTGGATCGGGAGACAGCGTAGAGAAGAACCTGGTTATGGAGCCGCAGTGGGTGCATCAATCCATCGTCGTCACCGCTACCGGCACTCCAACACCACAGCAGCAGACAACTTCCTCAGTGGATGTGCTCTCCGGACTCGACCTGCAGCGGCGTTACGACTTTGTCAGCCTGTTGCGTCTTCAGCCGGGAACATCTGTTGTGCAGGCCGGCGAGCTTGGAGCGCAAACCTCGCTCTTTATTCGCGGCGGCGACTCCAACGCAGCACGCATCCTGATGGATGGCGCCACAATCGATGAGGTGGGCGGCATCTTCGATTTCGGCTCGCAACCCACCACAGGCATCGAGAACACTGAAGTTTTGCGCGGCCCCGACAGCAGCCTCTATGGCGCAGATGCCGCCAGCGGTGTTGTCAGCTTTAACACGCCGCGCGGATATACACCATCGCCGCTGCTTACATTTCATGGTGATATCGGCAACTTCACTACGTTTCTAAATGAGCTTGAGTTGGCCGGCAGCCATAAGAAGCTTGACTACTATGGCGCATATTCATGGCTGCAAACACAGAATACGATTCCGATGGATGAGTATCACCTCGGTAGCGGAGCCGTGAATCTCGGATGGGCTCCCACGGCAAACCTGATCTTTCGCGGGACCGCGCATTACAACGTCTCAGCAACAGGCGTGCCCAACGCGTGGGACTTCTATCATGTTGCCGACGACCGCAAGCAGAGCGACCAGAACCTCTACATGAGTGGGTCAGTTGACTACCAGTTTACGCCTGACTTTCACAACCACATCGCCTACGGCGGAGCGCGCAAGCGCGAGCAATCCATGCAGTGGTATCCCGCCGGCATCTGTGTTCCCGCCGGTACCTGCGAAGAAGATCTCGGCACGCCTGGAGCAGGGAACTACTACGGTCTCCCTGTCACAATCGCAGGCGCGAATGGCTACAGCACGAGTGGCCAGGCCATCTTGAATTATTCGACTGCCAACTATTCGGTCTACCCCAACCGCCTCGATCTGGTGAATAACCGCGATCAGGCGCTATATCAAGGCGACTTTCATCTCACGCCACATCTGATGATTCTCGGCGGTTTTCATTTTGAAGATGAGCGCGGAGCAGAGCGTGAACCGGTGTATTTTCTCGACGAAAACGCGCGCCGGCACAATTATGACTACCTCGCCGAGGTTCACGGTGATTTTCTCCATAGCCGCATCTTCTATACACTTGGCGGCAGCCTCGAGCACTATCAGGTCTTCGGCACGCAAACCTCTCCCCGCGGCGGCATCTCGGTTTATGCGTTCAAGCCCAGCCCGCATGTCTTCAGCGGCACGCGTGTGACCTTCAATTTTGCTGAAGCTGTGCGTGAACCAACCATCGCTGATGAATCCGGCTCACTCTACGGACTTCTACTTGCATACGGAGAGCAATCAATCATCCAGCAACTGAATATTCCGCAACTCAGTGCTCCTACCGCACGAACTTATGAAGGAGGAGTAGAGCAGGGCTTTCTAGGTGATCGCGTCATCTTCCATGTGAACTTCTTTCACAACGAATTTGGCCGTCAGATCGAAGACGTAGGAACTGGTTTGATTCCGTACTTTTTCCCGGATCTAGCTACTGCCCAACAGCAGCAGCTCGAGGGGCTGCTCAACAACAACGGTGCGTTTTCGCTTGATGTGAATTCTCAAAATTTCCGCGCGCTCGGTATCGAAACCACAGCCGAAGCTGGCCTGGGCCGCAGTATTTTCCTTCGCGGTGGCTATACATATTTAGATGCTGTGGTCCAGCACTCCTTTTCCAGCGATGAAGAGAATCTGCTTGGTGGCTATCCTGCCACGTTCGATGGCATTCCGCTGGGCATCTACTCGCCGCTGGTAGGCGCGCGTCCATTCCGTCGCCCGCCGCACACCGGCTTTGTGACCGCGACCTACGCCGGCAAGCGCTGGACACTTGCCGCAACAGGCTCTTTCGCCAGCCGCAGCGACGACTCTACCTATCTGGGGTACATGGATATCAATCAGGGCAATTCACTGCTGCTGCCCAACCGCAATCTCGATTACGGCTTCGCCAAGATCGATGCCGGAGCCAGCTTTCAATTGGTTCGCTATCTTTCGATCTATGGACAGACCGAGAACCTGACCAGCGACCAGCACATTGCACCCATCGGTTATCCGAGTTTGCCGTTTACTTTCCGTGTTGGGCTTCGCATTCAGCTGGGTAAGCAGGCGGGTGAATAAAGAAAACTCATCGAGGGCGTGTCTGGTGGCAAGCCACAGCGCTGCCGTTTGTATTCACAAGCGGCGGCGCATACCTCGCCCAAGAGGATTTTGCATTCGGGTTTTCCGAAAATCGCTCTTACTACCAGAACCAGCAACCATTCCTCCGAGCTACCCCAAAAATGGGGAGCAATTAGAACCCTATTTTCCACAGGTTCAATCAATAGGCCCAATTTTCTTTGCGTCGTCAAGCTGCTTCTGTGCTACCAAATATTTACGCCCCTTTAACAAAGAGCGAAAACGCACAGGGGCATTCTGTAGGCAGGCTCACCTTTTTCAATATCCAAGCCGTCGTAATTACGTTCTAGTGTTCCCCAAACCTGGACCTTCTGAGGAAAACATGAAAATACACTCTTTGAAGCGATTCAGCGCTTTGCGTCTAGTTGTCTTTGTAGCCCTTATGGGCATTTCTATATCAGCCATTGCGCAGCAAACTCTGGGTTCGATCAACGGCACCGTGCTTGACCCTGCCGGCGCCGCGATTCCTGATGCAACCGTCACTGTAACCAATTCTGCGATTGACTTCACTCGATCCGCGAAATCCCAAGGGGATGGCTTTTTCCAGATATTTAACCTGCCGATTGGCACTTATACCGTGAAGATTTCGCATGACGGCTTCGAGACCACGGAGCTTACCGGCATCGGTGTACAGGAAGCCCGTGCGACCACGGTAAACGGTACGCTCAAGCTGGGCCAGGTTTCCAACACCGTCGAGGTAACGGGCAATCCAATGCTCAATGCCACCGACACCACCAATGGCTACACTCTCGACTCCACACAGATCGAGCAGACGCCACTTGCCACAGGAAGCTTTACGCAGCTTGCGACTCTTTCGACGGGCGTCAGCGCCGAACTGCTCTCCAATCTGGACTCAAACGCTGGCCTAGGCAACCAACCCATCTGGGCAAACGGCCAGCGTGACACCTCTAATACCTTTCAGGTGAACGGCGTCGATTCGACCAATATCTTCAACGGCAAGAGTTCTTCGGGTTCGCCCTCGCAGCGCTATAACTTTGGCGTTGGCGAAACCGACCCGGTGGGCGGTGAAAATGGCACAGGCACGAGCGTATATGAGTCCAACGGCAACAGCCTGCCTTCGCCTCCGCCTGAGTTCCTGCAGGAGCTTCGCGTCAACACCTCGATGTACGACGCCCAGCAGGGCGCCACTGCCGGCGCACAGATCGACGTCAACACCGCGACCGGCACGAACAACTGGCATGGTCAGGTCTACGGCACGTTCGCAAACAACTCACTGAATGCTTCGCCGTTTTTCTTCAATCAGGAAGCTCAACTGTCTCAGGAAGGTGTCGGAGCTTTTCCGTCGTATTTGGCCAATCCAGCTTTGCACCGCTGGACGACCGGTGGCACATTTGGCGGTCCAATCAAGAAAGACAAGCTCTTCTTCTTTCTTGCCTATCAGCATGGCAATTTTAGTGATCAGGCTACGGGAATCTCGCAGACCACCGTACCTTTTGGCTTGACCAATGACCGCTCCACGAGCGGGATCAACAATGCCCTCCTGAGCTGGTGCTACAACCCCCAAACAGCTTCCTATAGCTGCTCCGCTTTGCCCTCTATTGACCCGGTAGCCAGCGCGTTGCTCAACGCTAAGCTACCGAACGGGCAGTTCATGATTCCTTCGGCTCAAAACTCAAATTACATCGGGTACGGCGTCCCCAATGTGACGCTTGTCGGCACATCCACGCTCATCACGGATCAGGCGACGGCTTCGCTCGACTACGCTGTATCCAAGGCGGATCAGCTTTCGTTCAAGTACTACTACCAGAATGATCCCGTCCATAAGCCGTATGGCCTTGCCGCAACCGGAGGCTTTCCGCTCACCCAGGAAAATGGCTCCCAGGTTGGCGCGATCGACAACACTATCGTTCTCGGATCTCGCATCAACTGGGAGCAGCGCCTTGGCTTCGTGCGCATGCTGTCTTACAGCTACAACGATCAGACAGTTCTGCCCGATGCGACGCTTGGTCCTACGTTTGGTATTGGCTCGGGAGATAGTACCGGACTGATTCTGTCTAAGCAGATGCCGGGCCTGCTGATTGATCAGATGGCAACATCGAATCTCGGCACATCCGGGCCATCCATGGCCCTCGGACCTTATAGCTCGGAAAGCACGACGGTCAATGCTGGTTACTACCAGAATCGCATCAATCCCTCATCCAACGTTATCTTCTCCCTGGGCAAGCACACGCTCATTGCGGGAGGCGGATACAGCTACACACAGCTCAACATCGAGAACAACCGCAATGGCATGCTGAATGTCACGGCGAAGGACTTTAACGGCTTCCTTCAGGGAGAATCGTACAAATCCAACATTCTCGACAGCACAGTTGCAGGCTCCAACCGCAACAACATGGACCGCTACTACCGTTCCAACGAGCTCGCCTTTTATTTGCAAGACAAGTGGCAGGTGCAACCCAACCTCAGCATCACTGCGGGCGTGCGCTACGACTACCACGGCGGCCTGACAGAAAAGTACGGCAACATGTTCACCTTCAACCCGTCGCTTTATGACGTCACGGGCACCAGCGACGAGGGTTTTAAAGTCTTGAATTCAGGTTTCGTCGTCGCTCCCAACAACCACTTTGCAGGCAGTGTCGCCAAATCCAACCTCGCCGGCAGCGATTCTACGTTGACTGGCAGACAGTGGGGCATTAGCCCGCGCGTCGGTTTTGCCTGGTCGCCGAAGCAAAACCAGGGGCGGATCGTCTTCAGCGGAGGCGCTGGTATCTACTTCGACCGCGGGGAACTCTTCAGCTACCTGTCGCAGCCATACGGCTCGTCGGGTGGTGGAGGTGTGTTCGGCGTAACCCAGGCAGTTCCGCTTGTCACGCTGGTTTCCGGAGCCGGCGAGACTTTAGAGGACCCCCTGGGAACACCTTCCTACGTCGCGCCAAGTGCTGATCCCTCTTACTTTGGGCAGGCTTTGCAGGCCCAGCTCGACAACATGACGGGTAATGACGAATACGTGCTGTCCGGCGGTGCTGTCCAACCCTTGGGTAAGAAATGCGGTGCCATCGATAATCAGGAGAACTACCAGGCTTGCACCCCAACCATCGATTTTGGATCCTACAACCCGAGCAATGTTTTACCGTATACGATCAATTACACGCTCAAGATGCAATGGCAGCCCCGGCCGGATTTGTCCTTCGATCTTGGTTATGTCGGAAATCGTGGTCGTCACTCGGTTATTCCCATCCCATTTAACGAGCCAGGCCTGGCGACGGCGCAGAATCCCATCTGGGGCGAAACAGCTAGCTACGGCTGGCAGGTACTAAATGCCAACTCTGTAGCTACGATCAACACGCCGTATGGTTATCAGAATTACGATTACAACTCCATCGCAGGTGAGCCGTGGAACACAGCCAGCGGTGGCAATATAGACTTCCGGACGCCCTACGTCGGATATAACTTCAACTCGGCGCTTTTCAAGACCGTCGGCGTCTCTGCGTACGATGCTCTCCAGGCTCATCTAGAAAAGCGCCTGTCGCATAACTTCCAGGCAGGCGTGAGCTATACCTGGAGCCATGCTCTCGATGAACAGAGCGATCTGGGCATCTTCTTTACCGGAGATAACCCAAATCGTCTGCGTGATTCATGGGCTTCAGCCGACTTTGACCGTACGCATATCTTCAGCGCCAACTTCCAGGCAGCTCTGCCCAATTGGAGTAAGCCTCGCTCGGCGCTCTCTTTTGTAACCAATGACTGGAACCTTACCGGCGTCGCGATTCTTCAGAGCGGCCAGCCATACTCGCTCTATGAGTTCTACGGCGCTTCGGGCAGCATCTTCGTCGGCAACTATCCTAACCTCATGAATCCGATTCTGGGCGTGAAGAATCCGAGCAATCCCAAATCCATGCAGACCGGCAACAAGGGATCGTTCCGTGGAGCGGGTGGCGATTACATTCCGGCTCTCGATCCTTCGCAGGTAGCGATTAACTATCTTTCGCCGGGCCAGGATGGCATCCCGGTTTCCACCGGCAACGATCCGCAGGATATCTACGAGACGGATTTCGCACCCTCCGATCAGCGCAACATCTTCCGGCAGTCTCCGCAGAAGCGCCTGGATGTATCCTTCCGCAAGAGCCTCAAAATTACGGAACGCTATAACCTGCAGTATGCCTTCAACATTTTCAATGTAACCAACACCACCAGTCTCGACGTGCCGATGAACCAGACTCAGATCGCGCAAAGCTATGCTTGCTCGACAGCGGCTCAGAATGGACTGGGAGGCTATAACAATTGCACGAACTATTACCTGAACTACGGTCAGGTAGCGACCACCAATGGTACGGCAGACCAGGCTTCTGCTCAGCAGGCGTTATTTCAGGTGCCGCATGTGAATGGTTCCGGCAGGAGCACCACAGTGCCGGCAACCATCAACGGCAGCCCCAACAACGGCGCTAACTTCGGTTCTGTCTTAGGAGTCATTGGTGGCGCGCGCTCCGTCACAATGGCACTCCACTTTACCTTCTAACACTCGATTCATCAGCAAGCATCGAACCGTTCGAATCAAATCAACACAGCAAAACCCAGCCTGCGTGAGCATTGGCTGGGTTTTTTGCTGGGTAGCTATCACTATCGGATACTTTTTGAGAGACCGGCGCATCCTTATTTTTGTTGCTAAATATTTATGTTTCCTCGCACTTTCGTTAACGCTCCGTTTCTATGCAGCAGGCATCGCGGCTGAAGTTTTAACTCGTCTCAATTGCTCCGCACAGAAGCGGCAGCTCCGGCTGCCGCTTTGTTTTCCATTCGCTGCACGAAGGCACAAATCTCCATAAAAACACGTAACTGCAAATCTCTGCATCCGTGCGAGTTACAACATTCCCCGCCAAAGCCGTTGCAGTTCGGCCTGGAGTGTTCCACGCGGAGCAATCCGTGGGGCATTTTCCAGAGGGAAACAAAAAGGCCCCAGCCGAAGGTGAGGGCCTTTGAGTTTGCGCCGAAGGCGCGGTCGTCTGGACGGCGAGTCTTAGTACATGCCTTCCATGCCGCCGCCGTGACCGCCGGCCGGGGCCGCAGCCTTGGGCTCGGGAATCTCCGAGACCAGAGCTTCGGTGGTCAGCAGCAGACCAGCGATCGAGGCCGCGTTCTGCAGGGCAGTGCGGGTGACCTTGGTCGGATCGATGACGCCGGCTTTCACCAGGTCTTCGAACTTGCCGGTAGCCGCGTTGTAGCCAAAGTGAGATTCGTTGGAGTCGAGGATCTTGCCGACAACCACCGCACCCTCTTCGCCTGCATTGGCAACGATCTGGCGTAGAGGCTCTTCGATAGCGCGGCGAACAATCTGCGCACCGATCTTCTCGTCGCCCTCAAGCGTCTTCACCAGCGCATCCACAGCCTTGGCGGAACGAACCAGGGCAACACCGCCGCCCGGAACGATACCTTCCTCGACAGCCGCACGGGTGGCATGCAGAGCATCCTCAACGCGAGCCTTCTTCTCCTTCAGCTCGGTCTCGGTGGCTGCGCCAACCTTGATCACGGCAACGCCGCCGACCAGCTTCGCCAGCCGCTCCTGCAGCTTCTCGCGGTCGTAGTCGCTGGTGGTCTTTTCGATCTGTCCGCGAATCTCCTTCACGCGGCCCTGGATGTCAGAAGCCTCGCCCGATCCATCGACGATCGTCGTGTTGTCCTTGTCGATCGTGACACGCTTTGCGCGGCCCAGGTCTTCGATCTTGACGTTCTCGAGCTTGATGCCGAGATCCTCAGTGATGGCCTTGCCACCGGTCAGGATCGCGATATCGCCGAGCATCGCCTTGCGACGGTCGCCGAAGCCAGGAGCCTTGACTGCAGCTACGTTCAGCGTGCCGCGCAGCTTGTTCACCACGAGAGTTGCGAGAGCCTCGCCCTCAACGTCCTCGGCAATGATCAGCAGGGGCTTGCCGCTGCGTGCAACCTGCTCCAGAACCGGCAGCAGATCCTTCATGTTGCTGATCTTCTTCTCGTAGATCAGGATGTAGGGATCATCGAGGCCGGCTTCCATGCGGTCCGCGTCGGTCACGAAGTAGGGGCTCAGATAGCCACGATCAAACTGCATGCCTTCGACGGTCTCGAGGTAGGTATGCATGGTCTTCGACTCTTCAATCGTGATTACGCCATCCTTGCCGACAGTCTTCATCGCACCGGCAATAATGTCGCCGATCTCGGTGTCGCCGTTGGCGGAGATTGCGCCCACCTGCGCGACGGAATCATCTGTCACAGGCTTGGAGAGCTCGCCAAGGGCGCCGCCGTTGGTGAACTTGCCTTCTTTGTCACGGGTGCCGATTACGGCTCCAACGGCCTTGTCGATGCCGCGCTTCAGGGCGGTCGGATTGGCGCCGGCGGCAACGGTCTTCACGCCCTCGCGGAAGATGGCCTGGGCCAAGACTGTAGCAGTGGTCGTGCCGTCGCCAGCAACGTCCGAGGTCTTCGAAGCAACTTCCTTCACGAGCTGCGCGCCCACGTTCTCTAGCGGGTCCTTCAGCTCCACTTCCTTGGCGACGGTGACGCCGTCCTTGGTGATCGTCGGGGAACCGAACTTCTTCTCGATGACCACGTTGCGGCCCTTCGGACCGAGGGTCACCTTCACAGCGTCCGCCAGCGTGTTTACGCCGCGCAGGATCGCCTGACGGGAATCTTCTCCGTGCAAAATCTGCTTTGCCATTGTGTTTCTTCTCCAGTAAGCGCAAAGAGCGCATTCAACTGTGGATTTGGTTTACTTCGGATCCTTCGCGAAAACATGCGAAGCACTCAAAGGGTGCGGAGCACCTACTTCTTGAGGATTCCGAGCACTTCTTCTTCGCGCATGATGAGGAACTCTTCACCGTCGATCTTGATCTCGGTGCCGGAGTACTTGCCGAAAAGCACGCGGTCGCCAGCCTTCACATCGAGCGGGAAAACCTTGCCTTCGTCGTTGGACTTGCCTTTGCCCACGGAGATGACTTCGCCTTCCTGGGGCTTTTCTTTTGCCGAATCAGGGATGATGATGCCGCCCCGAACTGTCTCGCCCTCTTCCACACGGCGAACCAGGATGCGATCGTGGAGCGGAGTAAAGGTCGTGGTTACGGAAGTAGCCATACGTTTTGCTTCTCCTTCAGTCGATTAGGCGCGAACGGGTGTCTGCACCCGGCACGCGTTTGAATTGAAAAGGTAAGATTGTCCGTTGGACGAACCTACGTCTCTCGGACGGCTCCCGTCCGGAATCAACTGCCAAGCTTAGTGATCTGCTCCGGTTAACGGAGCTTTAGCACTCTCAGCTTCCGACTGCTAGAGTAGCCAAGCGAACTGGAAGCTGTCAAGTGCAATGGAGATGAAATATGAGTGAATTATACTCATCTAAACTGAGCACATGTGGTGTGTGGGGCGGAGCAGGTTGGAGCGAAACCATTATTTGTGCCGTCTGGGATGCTTCATGCAAGATGATTGCGGAAGGTAGATTTACTGTGCGCGGAAAGTTGGATATCGGTGATGGTGGCGTGGTTGATGCAAATAAACTTGCTTCGATCAAGCAAACGAACGCAGTTGAAGTAATTTCCAAGCCTGCCAGACAGACTTCGCCTCCGGTTGAAACCAGGCGAACGACCAGAAACGGCATCCCTCTGCTTCACGTAAAGCCAGGATCGTTCCGTGTTACGCCCGAACTGGTTCACGAACAGCGCGAGGAACTGTCTGAAGCTTCGAACGGCTAGTTATTCTTCTCCGCTGGTTTTCCGTCGTTTAAGAGCGTCAACGAGCGTTGCAGCGAGGCGCGGTATTGCTGCGCGCGCTCGACTGTGGTGTCGCGGCCGCGGTTCTGCATTAACTGCTTAACGAGTTGGTCATCGGGGACGTTGGTTTTGTCGGCGAGATCCTGCACTTGCTTCTCGCCCTCGGCATAGACCTGCGGGAAGCGCGCGATTTGTTCACGGGCTGTTTCGGGCTTGTAGCTAATGCGGTCGCCGGTTTGCCATGCGTCGATCAGGGGATCAGGTGCGCGGGTGAAAGGCCATTGCGCATTAAGCGTGTCGTAGGCTTCACGAAGACGCTCTTCGGCCCCTGCAAAGCCGTCTAGTTGTGCGCGAGAAGCGAGCGATCCTGCGGGACGATGAATGTGGAGAACGACGCGCTCGGAAACGGAATAACGTGGGGTAGTGATGATGGTCGAGAGCGTGTTTCCTTCGTAGTGCCAACTGGGCTTGTCGCTCTGAAGAGCAAAAGTGAGAGCGGTTCCATTGGAGATGACGGAATTGGGCGGCCAGTCACCGGGCAGGCGAATCTCATAGCTTCGTTGGGTGAGCATGCCTGGATAGGAGCCGCGTACAGGCGCGATCTCAATGGTGAGGTCGTCGCCGGATTGTTTCGCGCTGATATCGGTCCAGGCACAGACACCGCTTTTGTAGTTTTCGCCACGGCTTGCATCGTCATAGACCGAGTAGGTTGATGTCTGAGTATCGGCGAACGGGAAGATGTTGAGGATGAGCGGATCGACCGGCTTCTGCCCGGTATAGAGCATTTTCGGCTGCATGGGCACGATGGCTCCGGCGCGAAGGAAGACGGGGATCTGGCTGATAGAGTATTTGCGCTGAACGGTTTGAGGGCCTGTAAAGTGTTTGCCGGTTGGCCTCTCGATCCACTCGCCCTGCGGTATCCAGACCGCTTCGTCTGCGAGCTGCGAGTCCTTGTCAACGGGTGTGGTGACAGGAGCGACGATCATATCTTTGCCAAAGACATACTCATTCTTACTGGAATAGGCTTCGTCGGCTTCGGGCCAGTCGTAATAGAGCGGACGCAGGAAGGCCACACCGGTATCGTAGGTGCGGCGGCCCTCGGTGTAGAGGTATGGCTCAAGCGCGTAGCGTAATTGAAAGGTGCTGCGCATGATGCCGGAGTACGGCTCGGGATAGGCCCAGATGCGGCGCTCGGAGTCGGGATTTTTGGTGGTGTGGGTCCGCAAGATAGGACTGAAGGCGCCGAATTGAATCCAGCGCGTGTAGAGCTCCGGAGCGACCGCACCAGGCATGTGTCCGCCGATGTCGTGGCTCCAGTAAGCGTAGCCAACGTTAGCAGCGGTTGCGGTGAACCAGGGTTGGAATGCGAGCGAGTCCCAGACGGAGATGGTGTCGCCGGAGAAGCCGATCTGATAGCGGTGATTGCCGAGCCCTCCCCAGCGATGGAAGAGCAGTGGGCGCTTGCCTTCGCGTTCCTGATCGGTGAAATGGACATAGTTAAGCCACCAGGTGGGTGAGACGCCTGCCATCTGCGTGTTGTGTTCCTGCTGCCAGTCGAGCCACCAGAAATCGATGCCTTCTTTTTCAAGTGGATGGTGCAGCAGGTCCATGTAATTTTGCGCGTATTTTTTGTTGGTTATGTCGAAGGGAACATACTTGTGTGTGGCTGGATCGATGCCCATGGCGCGCGCCATGGCTGGATAAGCCGCCTCCCACGGTTGCACTCCTGAGGCTGGATGCAGGTTCAGCGTGGCCTTGAGGCCCTCCTCATGCAGGTTTTTGAGGAATGGAGCGGGATCGGGGAAGAGCAGCGGATTCCAGGTATAGCCGCTCCAACCCAGCTCGTGACCGGATTGATCGACTTCGTGGCGTGCTTCGAGCTGCTCTTTGTTGAGATGCCAGTCCATATCGATGACGAGCACATCGAGCGGGACGTTGTTGTCGTGGAAGCCACGAACGAGGTCGTCGAGTTCCTGGTCGCTGTAGGCCCAGTAGCGCGACCACCATGCTCCGAAGGCGAAGCGCGGAGGCAGCGGAATGCGGCCGGCAACCTGAACGTAGTCATGCAGGGCCTGTTTGTAGTCATGGCCATAGCCGAAGAAGTACCAGTCCTGGCGATCGCCAGCGGGGCGTAGAACCACCCACGGCCATGGGCTGGCTTCGCCGTGGGTGAAGTTGAAGTTGTCGGAGTCGAAGAGTGGACGGGTTGAGTCATCAACGAGCGTCCAGCCATCGCGCGAGATGAGGCCGGGCTCGATAGGCTCGCGTGTTTTGCTGCCGCGTGCGCCGTCCAGTGTGCGCGTGGTGCCCTGCAGATTGCCGGTATCAGGCGTGCCGGGATGCCAGGTGACCTGCTTGCCGTTCAGATCAAAGGTGATGGTGAGGTTGTCATCGGTGAACTTGCCGTCTGTGCCGGTTTGCGGATTGTAGGTGAGCTTGAGTGCGCTGGTGTCGATGATGAGTCCGGATGCAGTTTCGCTATGTGTGAACTTTGGCACAGGAAGACGGCGGTTGAGGAAGACGAACGATGGGCGGTCTTCGAACTTGCCGTCGGCGCTCCACTCCATACGGATGAGTTGCGGAGTGAGAATGGTGAAGCGAGCGTGGCCGATGGTCACGATGGCGTGCGGGTCGGCTGCGGCGTTGTAACTCGCTTCGGGTGCTTTTGCAGCAACGGATTGAGGTGCGGATGTTTGCTTGCCGGACTCTGCGAGGGTCAACTGTGTTGAGAGGACTGTTGCGGCAAAGGTCAGAATCCACGTACAGAGAGTTTTTTTCATCGCATCTCCGGTTGCGATAAGGCTAGTACCGGAGGCGTGCAGAAAACAAATTGAGGCACGAGTGTTCCGTGGTCGCATGGGTCGCTGATAGAGATTCACCGCGATAAACCAATCGGTTTTCCAAGGAAAAAGAATTATGCGCGCATCGATTCCAAGTGATTCATACGAAGAGTTACTTGTTTGGCAAATTCTGCTCCAGCTTCTGAAACGCCTGCACAGACTCAGGTGTAATTAGTTCATCATCCCAATGTTCTACCAATTTGCCTCCGCGAACGCGAAAGGTGTCGAAGCTGAAACGCTCGTAGATAGTTCCTTGCGCGGCGGTAGGATCAGTACGTGTATTCTTGACGATCGCGGTTACAAGGTCACACTCAGCAGTCAAGATCACCACTTGCGGTGCTTTGCCGCCTCGTCTGGCCGGGCCGTCGAGCACGTTTGTGTTTCCGGGGTTATCTGCAGCGGCAATACCGGTGAAGAGTTGCTTGAATTCTTCGTAGTCGCTGATGTGTTTCTCTGCGCCAAGCTTCAACGCCAGTGGGTTGTGCTGAATGTAGCTGGGATCGATTAGCGCGATGAGCTCTCGCAGTGTGATGCCGGACCGATAGAAATCCATTACGGCTTTTTTCTCAGCATGTAATTCCGCTGGCGTAATGCTGCATGCATGCGGCTGCGGAGTTTCCTGTGTCTGTGCCATCGAAGGTAAGGAAGTTCCGAGCATCGAAACGAATATTGTTACGGCGATCCATGACGCGATTCTGCTCTTCATTAAATCCCCACTTTCCATTTGTTAAGCTTCGGGTTGATGTTCAGGACTGAGTTGCAATCACGAGGCCGCTATTCGGCGCGCAGTGCTTCAACCGGATTGACGGATGCGGCGCGTCGGGCTGGCAGATAGCTGGCGAGTAAGGATGACGCGGTTAGAACTATGCCTACGGTGATGAGGGTCGCGATGTCCCATGGGGCGACACCAAAGAGCAGGCTGCGCATGAGCGTGGTCGCACCAAGGGAGCAGAGCAGTCCAGCAACGACGCCGATGGCGATGAGGCGCGCGGCCTGTGCGAGCACCATCGTGGAGACGGAACTGCGCTGAGCACCCAGGGCCATGCGCACGCCGATTTCGCGAGTACGCTGCGAGACGGAGTAGGCGATGACGCCGTAGAGGCCGATGACGCCGAGTATGAGAGCAATGACGGCGAAGCCTCCTGCAAGCCATGCTGCTGCGCGACGTAGATATGCGGGCTGGCTTGATTGGATGCGTTCGTCCATGGTCTGCGTGACCTGAATGACGATGCCCGAGTCAACGCGGCGGATGACGGATTCAAGAGCAGTTAGAGTTAGGCTTGGCGCTTGCGTGGTGCGCGCGACGATGTAGAAGGAATTATCGGGCACCTGATCGAAAGGAGCATAGAGGACCGGCGCAACGCTGCCGTCGATCGCGCCCTCCTGAATGTTGGCTACGACACCTACGACTTCAGCGGGCGATTTGAGTTTATCGCTGTGGATGTGCTGCCCGATGGGATTCACGCCTGCGAGATAGAGGCGCGCGAAGGTTTGATTGACGAGAACGACAGGCGGATGCGAGGTGTCGTCCATTGCGGTGAAGAGCCTGCCTTGCTGAAGCTGGGCGCGAGTGGTGCTGAAGTACTGATAGCCTACGGAGCGGAAGTTGGCTTCCTCGGGATTTGCGAAGCGCGGTTGGCCCTGGATGTAGAAGGTGGTGCTACCGGTGAAGGTGAAGCCTGAGCCGACGCCTCCGGCGATACCGGCTAGCGGTACATGACGAGCGATGGCAGCGGATTCGATGCCCGGCAGACGCAGTGTTTCATCGACGAGACGATGCGCGAGTATGACTTGTTGCGCTGGTTTGTCGTAAGCGGGAATGCCGGAGGCGTCGAGGCGCACGATGTCGAGATGGCTGGTTTCGATTCCGAGATTGGAATGGATGAGGAGATAGAAGCTGCGGACAAGCAGGCTTGCTCCCATGAGCAGGATGGTTGCGGTGCAAAGCTCGACGATGACGAGGTTTGTTCCCAGCTTGCGCCAGACGACGCTCGCGGCGGAGCGGCTGCTTTGCGCGAGACCCTGGTGTAGATCCGATGTAAGGAAGCCCGGGAGCGGCGTGAGCGCGAAGAGAATGCCGGAGGTGAATGCGACAGCGATGCCGAAGGCGAGTACGTGCCAGTTGAAGCCGAGGGCATTCAGACTGGGTGTGGCGGCGAGCATGTCTCCGGGCGTGATGCGCAGCAGCACACGAATGAGCGCGGCTGCTGCTGCGAGGCCAGGGAGGATCGCAGCTGCGGCGATCAGGAAGCCTTCGATCAGGAATTGTCTGATGAGCCGAGAGCGTGGCGCGCCGAGTGCTCCGCGGACGGCTATCTCGCGGCGGCGGCTCTCGGAGCGTACGAGCAGCAGGCTGCAGACATTGAAGGCTGCGATCAGGAGCAGAAGCGCGGCTGCGGACATCAGCAAGGTGAGCAGCGGACGGAGTTTGCCGGAGACGATGTCTGTCCAAGGCAGGATGGCTGCGCCGCGGTCTTTGTCGGCATCGGGATATTGCTGTGCGAGGGTCGCGGCGATGTTTTGAAGATCGGAGGATGCCTGCGCGAGTGTGATGCTGGGTTTGAGCCTTGCGATCGCGGAAAGGCCGTGATCGCCGCGGGTTTGCGGCGGGTCCCAGAGCTGAAGAGGAATCCAGAAGGTGACATCGCCGATGGGCGCGAAGGAAAAGCTGGCGGGTAGGACGCCGATGATCTGTGCGGGCTGGCTATCGAGCGAGATGGTTTGGCCGATCACGTCGGAACGGCCGCCATAGCGGCTCTGCCAGGCCGCATAAGTAAGCAGCGCGACGCCGGGTGAACCAGGTTGGTCTTCTTCCGTGCGAAAACTCCGACCGAGGATCGGGACGACGCCAAGAAGATCGAAGAAGCCTGCGCTGACGGATTCGGTGTCCACCTGATCAATGCCGGATGCGGTGCGGCCTGAAGTGGTGCGGAGTGCTGCGGATGTGGGGTTGCTGTTGTAGACAGCGATGGCGTCGAGAGAGCGGTTGGCGCGCTTCCAGTCGAGGTAATCGAGGTAGGAGAGCTGATACCGGTTGCTGAGTGGTGTGGTCTCAAAGAGAGCGACGATACGGCTTGCATCGCGATAGGGAAGCGGCCGAAGCATGACGGCATCGACAAAAGCGAAGATGGCCGCGCTGGCGCAGATGCCGAGAGCGAGGACTCCGATGGCCGTTGCAGCGAAGGCTTTGTTGCGCTGAAGTTGACGCAGGCCGTAGCGGAGGTCGAGCCAGAGGCTTTCAAGAGTGAGCGCGGCATCTGCACCGGTGACATGCTCTTTGACTGACTGAGGATTACCAAAGCGGAGCCGAGCATCCCGTTTTGCGGCTTCAGGGCGCATGCCTGCGGCTTCGTTATCGGCGGCTCGCAGATCTATGTGCGATTGAAGCTCGGTTACGATCTCCTGATCCAGGCGGGAGCGTTGGAAGAGGTTCGTGATGCGGCGAAGAAATTTCATCAGCGTAAGTATCTCTCAGGCGAAGCAGATCAATCTGGTTCTTCAAGGACGCGTGTTGGTCCTATTCGACTCGCAAAGCTTCAATGGGATTGACCGATGCTGCGCGTCGCGCGGGCAGGTAGCTGGCAGTCAGAGCAGAGGCAGCGAGAATGACACCGACGGCGGTTAGCGTTGCCACATCCCAGGGAGCTGTGCCGAAGAGAAGACTTCGCATAAGCATCGCTGCGGCGATGGAGCAGACGAGCCCGGCTGCGACTCCGATCACAATCAGACGGCCTGCTTCTCCCATCACCATTGCGTAAACCGAGCTGCGTTGTGCTCCGAGGGCCATGCGCACGCCGATTTCGCGGGTGCGCTGGCTTACAGAGTAGGCGATGACTCCGTAGAGGCCGATAACCCCGAGCAATAACGCGATGGCAGCGAAACCCCCGACCAGCCATGCCGCGGAGCGGTGCAAGTAGGCGGACTGGCTCTTCTCGATGCGGTTGTCCATGGTTTCGCCGTCATAGAGGAGGAAGTCCGGATTGATGCGGCGTACGGTCTGCTCCAGAGTTTTGAGAATGAGCTCGGGCTCGCCTGCGGTGCGGGCAACGACGTAGAAGACGTTGTCAGGCACCTGATCGAAGGGCACGTAGAGCGCTGGACCGACTTCGGCGTCCATGGGACCCTCGCGGATGTTGTCGATGATACCGGCGATCTGCCAGGCGGGCTGGGAGTCATCAAAGCTGAGGCGGCGTCCGATGGGATCTTCACCGGGGAAGTACTTGCGCGCGAAGGACTGATTGATGATGGTCACGATGGGCTGGGTGGCGTCGTCGTGCTCGGTGAAAAACCTGCCGCGCATGAGCCTTGCGCGCACAGTGCTGAAATATCCGGCGCTTACCTGGCGCATGTCGGCTTCATTGCCGGTCTGATGCGGCGGCCGCCCCACGATGTTGAAGGTGGTGCTGCCACCGGCGACGTTGGCCAATGGGACCTGGCGCGTGATCGCCGCGGATTCTACTCCAGGCAGCCGCCTGATTTCGTCGAGGACCTGATGCGAGAGCGCCACCTGCTGGTACGGCTTCGCGTAGCTTGCAAGGCTGGAAGCAGTGATCCGCAGCGTGGCCAGGTGATCGGTCTGCATGCCTGTGTCGGCGTGCATCAGCCGGTAGAAGCTGCGCCCAAGCAGGCCAGCGCCTGAAAGCAGCACCATCGCTGTGCAAAGCTCGACAACGACCAGATTGGAACCAAAGTGCCGCCAGACCGTTCCTGCGGCCGAAGGGCCACCTTGCCCGAGCCCCTCTCGTACCGTCTCGAACGAGAGCCGAAACAGTGGTGTCAGCGAAAACTGGATGGCGGCGAGGATGGCCACCATGAGCGCAAATCCGAGCACGTGCAGGTTGATCCCGAGCTGCGTGAGATACGGCATCGCTGCAAGCATTCCGGCCGGAACGAGCTTTACCAGTACGTGGATCTGTCCATAGGCGGCTCCCACGCCCAGCACACATGCGGTAGCGGCCAGCATCAGCCCCTCGATCACGAATTGTCGCACGAGTCGCATTCGGGAAGCTCCCAACGCCCCGCGCACGGCGATCTCGCGGCGACGGTTTTCCGAACGCACCAGCAGGAGGCTGCTTACATTGACTCCCGCGATGAGGAGAAGCAGCACTGCTCCGCACATCAGCAGGAGAAGGATGGATTGGAGTTTGCCAGTGACGACTTCCGTCCAAGGAACCACGGTGGCGCCGCGTCCGTCGTCGTAGCCGGGGTACTGCTTCGCCAGGATTGCTGCGACGTTGCTCATGTCCGCTTGCGCTTGAGCCACAGTGACGCCGGGCTTGAGTTTTCCCAGTCCGGAGAGATTGTGCTCGCCGCGCGTGTCAGCCTTGTCTGAGGCATGCAGAACGATCCAGAACTCGGCAGGGCCGGCCCCGGCGAAGTAGAAATCCTTGGGTAGTACGCCGACGATGGTGCTGGTTACATTGTCTATAGTGACGGTCTTCCCCAGGACATCCGGCTGTCCTCCATACCGTTTCTGCCAGACGGAGTAGCTGATGAGAGCCGTACTCGGGGCTGCTGGCAGATCTTCACCATCGCGAAAATCGCGGCCCAGAAGAGGACTGATGCCAAGGGTGCGGAGAAAACCGGCGCTGATAGTTACTTCGTCGACCCGCTCGATGCCTGTGGGCGACTGCATCGCCAATGAACCGGCGTCATACGCTTCGATGGCGTCGAAGGTGTGGTTCATGCGCTTCCAGTCGAGATAGTCGAGGTAAGAGAGATGGAAGCGCGGGCCGAGCGGGTTGGTCTCGAAGAGGCCCATGATGCGGGCGGGATCGCGGTAAGGAAGCGGGCTGATCAGGACAGCGTCGACAAAGGCGAAGATGGCGGTACTGGCGCAGATGCCGAGTGCGAGTACTCCGATAGCAGTGGCTGCAAAGCCCGGATTGCGGCGAAGCTGACGCAGGCCATATCGGAGGTCGAGCCAGAAGCCTTCGAGGCTGAGGGCGGCGTCTGCACTGGTCACGCTTTCGCGAACGACCTGGGGATTACCAAAACGGACACGTGCATCACGGCGCGCCGAAGCAGGGGACATGCCGGAGATACGGTTGTCGTCGGCACGCAGAGCCAGGTGAGAGTCGAGTTCGGCTTCAATTTCGTCGGCGAGACGATTGCGGCGGAAAAGATTCGTGATTCGGCGAGTCCAGGCCATGCGTCCTCCTTGTACTGCTGCGCTTACTGAAAAGGGGACCAGACGCTCACGGCGGGACGGTTCCGTGCGTCTAACTAATCCCTAGACAACTTGGTAAGGCCGATCCTACCCATAGATGTATAGGTATGTCAAGAAGGATATAGCGAATCTGTTCTGCGGGGTGCGAGGAAGATGCGAAAGGACTACAATGGCGGCATGGTGCAGTTCGGTTCTGTTGTTCGTCGATTGATTCTTCCCGGAGTCGTGATCGCGTCTTTGGGCGCGGCCACCATGCTCCATGGCCAGGATGCTCCCAAGCGCGGGCGCAAGTATAAGGTGCCGCCGGCGACCTCGCATGTGGTGATAACGGTGTTACGCGGGACAACGGGAAAACCGCTCGTGAATGCGTCTGTGATCTTCCATCCCCTGGAAGACGGCCATGACGACGGCAACATGGAACTGAAGACGGACGATGACGGCAAGGCAACCCTGGATCTGCTGGAGACCGGATCTTCGGTACGTATCCAGATTCTGGCCGATGGCTGGCAGACCTTTGGGCAGGACTTCAAGGTAGACAAGAGTGATATGGCCATTGAAGTGAAGCTGAACCGGCCAGTGGGGCAGTATTCGATCTACAAGAAGGACGGCGGTTTGCGTAAAGATGGCGACGGCAAGGTGACTGAGGACGGCAAGCCGGCAACGCCAAAGCCAGATGGGGCAAGTGATGCCCAGCCGAAGGATCAGTCCGGTTCTTCGACGGATGCTAAGGCGCAGGATTCCAAGGATGAGTCGGCCAAGAGCGACGCTCCTAAGGATGACGCGAAGCCGCAGGATTCTTCCTCCCAACCGAAGTAACCTATTAGCTGCCGTTTCTGATGCCGGTCTGGAGGGAGACGTATGCCGTTTGCTTCTGAGGCCGGGGCAAGTTCACAACGAAAAGTAGCGATCGTAACTGGCGGCGCCAGGCGGTTGGGGCGGGAGATTGCCCTGACGCTGGCGCGCGCCGGTTTCGACGTAGCCATCACGTATCGCACATCGAAGGATGATGCGGAAGAAATTACGCGTGCGATTCGCGGGTTTGGTGTGCGCTCGGCGGCATATGCGATGGATGTGCGGGATGAGGCAAGTGTGTACGGCGCCATAGCCGCGATTGCCGAGGAGTTTGGCCGCATCGATGTGTTGGTGAATAATGCCGCGGTTTTTGAGTCGGTCCCGCTGCCGGAGATCACGGTAGAGCAGTGGGATGCGATCTTCGCCGCAAATACACGCGGGCCGTTTCTGGTGGCGCGCGAGGCGCTGCCATACCTGAAAGCGGCTCACGGGCGTGTCGTGAATATAGGTTCGCTGGGCGGCAGCCACGCCTGGGCGACGCATGGGCACTACTGCGCTTCGAAGGCTGCATTGCACATGCTGACGCAGGTGATGGCCAAAGCCTTTGCGCCCGAGGTCAGCGTCAACTGTGTGGCTCCGGGATATATTGAGATTCCGAAATCAGAAAGTGTGGCGGACAGGGAAGCCGAGCACTTCTCGTCGAAGACGCCAATGAGGCGGAACGGATCTCCGGAGGATGTGGCGGAAGCTGTGGCGTTTTTCGCTACCGGGCCGCGGTTTATTACCGGACAGATACTGATTGTGGATGGCGGGCTGGGGCTTTGACGGTTACTGGCATGGCCAGCATTCTGATTCAACTGGAACAAGAACGTTTCTAACCAGTCAGAGACTGGACGCAGGTTTTGCTCTTACCTTGACAATCTATTCATCATCCCGTCACACAGGGAACCTACTGTGCTCTCAGATTGGGGAGCTTTGCCATGAAAAGTACCTTAGTGCTGGGGATAGTGGTGGCAGGGATGGTATTTCTGCTGTCGGGATGTGCAGCCAACAAGTACGTAAACAATAACGTACCAACCTCTTCACCGGGCAGCGGCATTGCGGTGCCTTCGTCCGTGGTTGGCACTCAGGGTAGTCTTTATTCGATCTCTGTTTTCGCCAAGGCGCCCGGAAATCTGGAGCCGGATGATTTACTGCAAATGGGCACCTCGATCTTCGTCGTCTGCCAGGATCCGAACATCAATCCTGATGGAACGTTGGCTCCTGGCGTGACCTCTGCCCAGAGCGAAGTGATCGAGTACGACGAGAACGGAAATGTACTACAGACCTTCAATGTTCCAGGGCATCCTGACGGAGAAGCCGCTTATAACTCGACCACGGTCTGGGTGAGCAGCAATGAGGACGCCAATCCCGTTATTACGGTAATCAATACGACGAACAACACGCTTCAGTCGTACACTTCGGATGTTGCGACCTTGCCTCATGGCGGCGGTCTTGACGACATGAAGGTGATTAACGGCGTTGTCTACGCGAGCGCCTCGAATCCCACGACGACATTTAATCCGAGTCCGAATCTCGCGCCATATTCGACCGACTCCAGTGGCGCGACCGCTGAATATGGCGTGAACACCGGGCCGGTGATGTATGCGATTTCGCTCAACAGCGACGGTAAGACATTTCACTCGACGCCGGTGGTCTGGTCGAGCACACAGGCCACGCTTCTTCCCGCAGGCACGCCGGTTACATTGAACATGACCGATTCGGATTCATCGATGATTGATCCGGCGGGCGATCTGGTAGAGGACAGCCAGCAGGATTCCGAACTGGTGTTTATCAAGAATGTCGGAACGCCGCAACAGTCGGTCAGTGTGTTGCCCATGACTCTCTATGGCAATCCATGGCCACTGGACGATACTCGCTGGTCGCCGGCTAGCGGCAGCTCCTTTATGCTGCTGTCGGACGCCCCGGCGCAGTTGCTCTACAAGATCACTGAGACGAACGGTTTTGCGCCACAAGCCGCCTATAGCGCGGGTCAGGGAACGCTCCTGTTCAGCAATATGAAAACGGGAGCTATGACACCGATCTATGTGGGTATGAATAATCCCCATGGTCTTATCTTCGTAACGCAATAAGATAAGCCGTTCGTTGTCTAAGTGAGTTAGCGAAAATCAGCCCTTAGCTACATCCTAGAGACCGGCTTAAGGCATTTTCCGAATTACTGTGGACTTTACGAGAGCGTTTGCAGGTGGATTTTTCTTAAGGAAAAATCCACTTAGGCGTCGCGGCTTCGGTCTACTCCAATTCGGAAAATGCTTTATCGGCCAAAGATTCGACCGAAAAAGCCGGTTTTCTTGTCCCTGTCGGTAGACTTCTCTTGGGAGGAGCGCCGCTGTGGGGATTGCACCGATTCATTGAACTTGATCTGTGCTTCTTCGAGGCCCACTGGTTCGGGTTGCGCGGGCATCTTGATGCCTTCGATGGCGGCGCGGGGATTGTCAACGCAGAGGCGGCGAGCAGTTTCTTCACCGGCGCGGTTGGCGACGTAATCGTAGGCCTTCTTGAGATGCGGAGGTCGCCACTCGAGATTATGGGCATCTGTGGCCAAAAAGTGGATCCAGTTGCGATCGAGCAGTTCATTGGCGAAGGCTTCGGCGGAGTTGCCGAAGCGTCCGTAAAGCGAGGACGCCGTGACCTGAACGACGCAGCCCTTGCGAATCCACTCGGCCAGCATCTGCGGATGGCGAACAATGATCGGATTGCGCTCGGGGTGGGTGATGATATTGGTGTATCCGGCGGCTTGCAGGCGTGAGAGCGCATTGCCCAGTTGCGGCGGGATGGCCATCTCCGGGAACTCGACGAGCAGGTAGCCTTTGCCGTCAATCGAGTAGCGCAGGGGATTGTGTAGCGCGTCCTGGATGTTGTCGGCGTTGAGGTGGAAGTCGCAGGCCAGATGCAGACGGATCTTGTCGCCGAGACGGGCCTGAATTTCGGCCATGCGCTCGGCGTTGACCTCGGCCTGGTATGGATAGCTATCGCTGGCGTGCGGGGTGCAGGCGATGTCGGTGACGCCTTCTGAGGCGGCTACTTCGGCCATGGCGATGGAGGTCTCGATGTCGGGAGAGCCGTCATCGACGCCGTAAATCAAGTGATGGTGAATATCGATCATGGCCAACGAGCTATCGTAATCGAGCAGATGTTAAGCGGGCGACCCGAGCTGTTTTATTCCGCACTATCGGGTCGCGAGAGCGTTGACCATAGAGGAGAAAATCTTCCAGCCATCGGCGGAGCCAAGCAGCTTTTCGCTGGAGCGGTCAGGGTGGGGCATCATGCCGAGGACGTTGCGCCCGGCGTTGAGGATGCCTGCGATGTTTTCAAGCGAGCCGTTGGGGTTGGCTTCGCGGGTAATTTCGCCTTTTGGGGTGCAGTAGCGGAAGGCGATGCGGTCTTCGGACTCGAGCTGGTGCAGGGTCTCGGCGTCGCAGTAGTAGTTGCCTTCCATGTGGCCGATGGGAATCTGCAGGACTTCGCCTTTGGTGAGCTGGTTGGTGAAGAGGGAATTCGTCGTTTCAGTCCGTAGATGAACCTGCTTGCAGATGTATTTGAGACCGGCGTTACGCATGAGCGCGCCGGGGAGCAGGCCGGACTCGGTGAGGATCTGGAAGCCGTTGCAGATGCCGAGGACGATGCCTCCGGCGTCGGCGAAGCGTTTGACGGCCTGCATGACCGGTGAGAAACGCGCGATGGCGCCGGTGCGAAGGTAGTCGCCATAGGCAAAGCCGCCAGGGACGAGGACGGCGTCAACGTTCTGGAGGTCTTCAGAGTCGTGCCAGAGGAAGGTCACCGGCTGGTGAGCGATCTCGGAGATGACGTTATAAGTGTCGTGGTCGCAGTTGGAGCCGGGAAATACCAGGACGCCGAATTTCATACTTTCAGGGTAACAGGGAACTACGGCAGACAGATTTACCAGATGCGCGTCACCAGCATTGTGTCAAAGGCGACATCGTTACTTATCAACGTCAAGCCCTCTAGCAATGCTTGCGCGGCCAGCATCCGGTCAAAGGGATCCTTGTGAGGATTTGCCATGGATCCCGCCAGGTGTGCGTGCTCCAATTCCAGAGACAATGGTTTGAACTGTAGGGCGGTGAGAATTCGGGATGGATTCGTAACCAGTGGAGCAGCCTCCGGAAGCTTACCGGAACGATACTTTGTCGCGGCTTCCCAGACACTTACCACCGAGATGTAGCACTCATTGGTTCTATTTGCGATCGCCGCTCGAGCCAAATTGCTCAGCCGAGGATGATTGCCCATCGCCCACAGCAGGGTATGAGTGTCGAGCAGCACTCTCACTCAGGATCCTTCGGTGTTCCGTTATTGTCGGACCAGGTGGAAACAATCGGTGCCTCCCAAAGAGCCAATTCTTCCTCACTCATGGGCTCACTCCAGTCGTAATCCGAGAACATTCCCATCTCTGCGGCGAAAAGGCCGATGGGACGTTCTTTCAGTGTAGAGGCTTGAGGGGGATCGATTGGGATAATACGGGCGACGGGTGTCTGCGCGCGTCCATGTGTCAGGATCACTTCTTCGCCGGCGAGCGCACGCTTGACCAGCTTGGAAAGGTTGGTCTTGGCTTCGTGCATGGTGGCTTCCATCCTGCTCTCCTTAGTCTACTTTATATTAGCTAAGTTTAAATCTTCGTGCAAACGCAACGTTCATTGCGGGTTTGACGAGGAGTCCTGGATGGAGCGGCGCATGCGCTGAAGCGAGTCCCGGGCGAATCGATGCTGTTGGCTGCGGGTGAAGAAGTAGCCGAGCCGGACGAGCCAGTGGGCGGGTTGCGAGACGGCGAGCAGATCGTAGAAGACCGCGCCGGAGATGGGGTAGTACTCGATCAGAAAGCGTTCTTCGCCGCGCTCGACGTGCATGGCGGTGGTTCCGTAGCCGAAGCCGAAGCGGTCTTCTTCATCGATGACGTAGAGGATACGGCTGATATTGATGGACCAGAGCCAGAGCGAGTGAGCCTCCACGGCGACGACCTCGCCCTGTTCGATGGGCGCTTGCGGGTTGGCTATGCGAACCCAGCCGAGATCGAACTGGAGCCACCGGCGGAAGGCTTCTTTGGCGGCGGTGAAGGCGGCTTGTCCCTGGCCGATCTGTGAGCGGTGATAGTCGAGGGCGAAGCCTCGGGGGCAGATGACTTGCTCGCGGCCACCTTCGGTGCGGAGATCGAGACCGTAGCTGGCGGGAAGGCCGCGAGCGCGGCGGAGTTGCTCCTGGACTTCTGCTTCCGTCGGTCTGCGCAGTGAGAACATTTGCGTCAGTATTCCATGACAGATGACTTAGGACTTATTCTCTTCTTCGCAACGGTCCGCAATTACGTTTTGCGTCAACTGTGGCAGACTCCTGGAGAAATAGTTGTTTGACGCCTGAATTCTTGGGCGAAGTAACCTTGATTGAGAGAGAAATCGCTTGACAAAGAATATTGCGCAGCGCAACATGTCATCATGCGACATGTCTCCGGCAATAATAACGCTCTCGGGACGAAGCCACTTAGCGAGCCGGTTGTGCTTATTCTGGCTAGTCTCTCTGAAGAACCTCGCCACGGATACGCACTCCTCATGGATATTGAGAAGTTGAGTGAGGGGCGTATTCGTTTGAGCACCGGAACACTCTATGGAGCCATTCGCAGGCTTCTTGGGGATGGTTGGATTGAGCGATTTGAGCAAGAAGACACTTCACGAGACAAACAGGCTTACACTCTGACAAAAATAGGTCGCAAAGCCCTTGAGTCTGAAATTATGCGGCTTCGTCATCTTGTGCAATTGACAACGGCGCGATTGCGGTAAAGGAGTTTTGAATGAAGATTTTGGCTGTTTATCGTGGGTTGTTAAACCTCTATCCCTACAGCTTTCGGCAGCAGTTTGCGGACGAAATGGTCGAAATCTTTCGCCAACTAACTCAGGACCGTGCTGTGATGAGAGGGCCGATCTTCGCCTCGATAATATTTCATGAATTCCTCGGTTTACTAATTGGAGCAGCAGGAGCGTGGATTGTGATAATGATACCCAGGAAAAAATCCTTTGTTATCTCCATACCATTCATTCCGGAGCCTGGACCCACTCCAGAAGAAACAGCATTGAGCACACAAGAGCTTCAACAGCTTCTTGATGTAACCAGAGCCAGTGTAGATCAGCTTGCCGCAAATGGTGATTTTGCCGCTGCTCGCGCTAATGATGCTACGGTCGCGCGTCTTCAGCTGATCCTGCATCGACGGGACCATCCGCGTAAATCCTGGATTACTTGGGCGAGCTGATAAAGAAGTGTTGCCTATTTTGAGCAAGTGAATAGAATGCTCGTCTGACATTAGGGCGATGCACTCATAGACCGAGGCCCCTATCGCTCTCGGATCATTAGTCCTGTTAAACGCCGTTCTAAGAAGTGACGGCGTGATCGTTAGGAACGGCTATCCGCGACCTAGTAGATCACGGATAACTCGGCTGCTTTGCCATCGTCTGCGATAACGACGGTCAGCCTATGATGCTCGCTGTCGTAGGCGGCCTGGACTGCTCCTAAGCTACTGGTGGCGCTCGCTGCGGGTTTATCCGCTCCGTAGATTTCTACGTTGAACTGAGTCCACCACGGAGTGTAGCTGCCCTCGCGGGGGCTGATTTTGACGGTGACGCCGGTGGCTGTGCGTTCACAGGAGAACTTGAGGCGCAGGAAGTCGCCCTTCTGGTAGGCATAACTGATGCCATCGTCGAGATAGAGTGAGCCAGAGCATTCGCCACCAGGGCGGGCTGGCGGATAGACGCGCAAGGTAAGAGGACCGGAGGGCTTGATGTCGGTGCTCTCGACCAGCGGCTGGATGGGGATGATCGATCCGGCGCGCGCGAAGACAGGTAGCATGTCGATGCTGGGGTGCAGGTTGATCTGCAGGTCGTTGTCGGGCACGTTGTCATTGCCAACGCGTTGCGCTTCGAGGCCTTTCATGGGAACCTGTTCGCCGGTCCAGAAGTCATACCAGCCTACTGGAGGGAGCACTGCCTGATAATCGTCGCGCATATCCGGATATGGGGATGGAGCGATGAGCAGGTCGGGACCGACGAGAAATTCGTTGTTGGTGTTCAGGTCTAGCGGATGGCGGTCCTTGCTGGCGTTGGGGAATTCGAGGAAGAGCGGGCGCATGATGGGGATGCCGGTGCGGCTCATCTCCTCAGCGGTGGTGTAGAGATAGCTCATCAGACGGTAGCGAGTTTCGATGAAGCGGCGGCGGACGTTGAGGTCTTCGGTGGTGCCGTTTTCCCATGGTTCCTGCGGATAGGTGCCCATGGAGGTGTGGTCGCGATCGATGGGCTGGAATGCAGCGACCTCGATCCATTTGGTAAGCAGGTCGGGCTGCGGTGAGCCAGCGAATCCGCCCACGTCAGCTCCTGCTAGGCCAAAGCCACTAAGGCCGAGATTCATCAACTGCGGGCCGGTCTGACGAAGATGATTCCAGGTGCTGGAGTTATCGCCGGTCCAGGTGGCGGCGTAGCGGTGGCCTCCTGCGTAGCTTGCTCGGGTGAGAACAAAAGGCCGCACGTTGGGATCGAGCTTGCGCAGACCCTCATAGGTGCCGCGTGAGTTTTCCATGCCGAAGACGTTGTGAATTTCGAGATGCGTGGCGGTGCGGGTCTTGAAGCCGGGTTCTTCGATGCGATGCTGGGTGTCATCGGGCATGGTCTTCGAGGCGACCTCAAAGATGGCCGGCTCGTTCATGTCGTTCCAGAAACCAGCGATGCCTTTCTGCACAAAGTCGGAGTAGAGCGTACCCCACCAGTCGCGGCTGGATTTCTGCGTGAAGTCAGGGAAGACTGCAGGGCCTGGCCAGACAACTCCCGTATAGATGGACCCATCGGAATTCTTGACGAAGTGGTCGCCGGCGATGCCTTCGTCATAGGGCTTGTAGTTCTGGTTGGGCTGCTTGGCGATGTGGAGATCGGTAATGAGCACGGTGCGAATGTGTTCGGCGTGCAACTCGCGGATCATGTCGTCGAAATGCGGAAACCGTTTGGGGTCAACAGTAAATGGCCAATACTTGAACTGATAGTCGATATCGAGATAGATGGCATCGGCAGGGATGCGGTCTTCACGGAGCGTGTGGGCGATGCGCTCGACTTCAGATTGCGGGTAATAGCTGTAGCGCGATTGCTGGAAGCCGAGCGTCCACATGGGCGGCAGCGGAACGGTACCGACCAGCCAGGCCCACTCTTCTTCAACCTGCTTGGGAGATGGGCCGTAGAAGATGTAGTAGTCGAGCGGGCCATTGTCGGCTCCGAAGGAGTAGCCGTCGCGAACCTCTTTGTCGAAGTCGAAGGTGGTGCGCCATGTGTTGTCGAGGAAGATGCCGCCGGCGATGCCGTGGCGGAAGGTCATGAACCACGGGATGGATTTGTAGATGGGGTCGGTTGACTCCTGCCAGCCGAAGGCATCGGTGTTCCAGTCGACGAAGGCTTCGTTGCGACGGTCGAGCGGGCCGGGTTTGTCGCCAAGGCCGAAGTAGTGCTCATCCTCAGGTGACTGTTTGTAGACGCGGAAGCTATTGCCGTGAAATTCGATTGGGCGATCGGCGATGTCCTGGACGATGACGTTGCCTTGGGCATCTTTGACCGTCATCAGCAGCGGATTGCGTTCAATGGTCACGACCAGATCACCAGTGCTGAAACCGACTGAGTGTTCATCGCTCTTGTATTCGGTCGGCGACTGCGCGGTACGCGATGCGGCGAGTACGGCCCATGAAGCATCCTCGGGTAGCGTTTCGGTGGCTCCGATGCGAACGCGCAACAGGTCCTTGCGAAGCGCTGTGATCTGCATGATGGCGCTGCCGCTGCGGATTTCAACCCCGTTGGGCAGAGCGTGTGCGTTCGTCACGCGATCGAGTGAGATGTGTCCGGCTGCGGACTCGGCGGCGAAGGATCTGATAGTGAAACCGAAACTAACCAGAACCGGCAGGGTCAACGAAAGTAAATGTACGAAAGACCACGATGCGTATTGAGAGCGCCGACGGAGAAGCAAGGATGGCTCCTGGATGCTAGGTGCAACGATACTCGGGAAGGATACTCCATCCCGTAAGGCATGGGATGATCCGCAGGCTCTTGTCCAACAAAGCAGAGACTCATGTATTCTGCGAAAAAGGAATTCTGCAGTTGGAACCGTTGTGTAGTTGAACCCTAGGAGTGCATGGGTACAGAGGTTGTTGTGCTTGCGCGATTCCTGCTGACGGGGGTCGCCCTTTTACTCGCGTTTCTGGCGTACGTCAGCTGGAGCAGGCGCAAAGATGTTCCAGAGGCGGCTACGTTCGCCGTGCTTGCGCTCAGCATGGCGGTGTACTCGTTCGGGTATGCCGGGGAGCTGGCGCAGACAGCTGTCCCCGCCGCGCGATTCTGGCTCCATATCGAGTATCTGGCTCTTCCGTGGGCTGGCGCGTTGTGGGTGATGGCTGCGTGCAAGCACAATGGCATCAAATCCCGGCCGTTGCTGCTGTTTCTTATTCCTGTCATTACGTTTGTAGGGCATTACACCAACGTTCATAACCTGTTCTATACAGCGCCGATGACGATGGTGCATCGGCCTCCGTTCTGGGTGCTTACGGTGCAACGCGGTCCGCTTTCGCTGCTGGATAACGCATACCTGATGGTCGCGTTCTGCATTGGCGCGTGGATTTATCTCTCCGGGCTGAAGCACGCCTCCTCACTGGTTCGCAGACAGTCGGTAGTGATGGTAATCGGGTCATTTCTGCCGTTTGTCGGCTACTTCACTTACCTCGGCGGCCTCAGCCCATGGGGACTCGACATTACACCGGTGACACTTGGGGTTACATGCCTGGTGATGTATTACGGCATCTTTCACTGCGGCATCTTCAATGTTTCTCCGCTGGCGCGCAACATCATCTTCAACAGCATGCGCGACGCTGTGCTGGTGATGGATACCTACGACCGTCTTCTCGACTTCAACCACGCGGCGCTAGCCATGTTTCCAGTGCTGAACCAGCGCAATCTTGGAACTCCGCTGCTCCCAATGCTGAACTCAGCACCCTTACTGGCTGGCGCGATCATCCGTGGCGACGATAAAGCTGAGATCCAGATCGAATACGCAACAGTGGAGCATTATCTGGTTCGCATCTGGCCTCTTTTTTCCTCTTCTAACCCCGATTCACGGCAGATGGGGCGTGCTGTTGTACTTGCCAACGTAACGGCGCAGGTGCAATTGCGGGAAGAACTACGGAGCCGGGCGGAAACAGATGCGTTGACGGGTATTGCGAACCGGCGTCGCTTTAATCAGGTGCTGCATATCGAATGCACTCGATTCACACGCGGGCATGCGCCATTCTCTTTGTTGATGATTGATCTGGATTACTTCAAGGAGGTCAACGACCGGTACGGACATGCGGCTGGCGATGAGGTGTTGCGGCAAGTCGCGCAGATCCTGCTGGCTACGTTGCGATCTACGGATCTGGTCGCGCGCTACGGCGGTGAGGAGTTTGCTGTACTGCTGACGGAGACGCGGATCCAGGGTGCGATGGTAATCGCTGAGCGTATCCGGGCAGCGGTTGAAGAGCGAGTGATCTCGGCAGACGGGAATGAGATTTCCCTCACATTGAGTATCGGAGTTACGAGTCACACCGAAGAGGATGCCGAGGCTGTTGAGGAGTTGTTGAAGCGCGCCGATGAAGCGCTCTACCGGGCCAAGGCTGCCGGACGCAACTGCGTGGATGCAGGTTAAGCCAGCGTCGCACGGGCTGTGCCCTAAGCCGTGGATGGCAGGCAAGGTGCTATACTCGTTTGGGTTGGGAACGCCCGAGGCATGTCTGCGGCGCACTCACGGATCGTTTACCTGCATTGAGGTTTCGTCATGTCAGGCCATTCAAAATGGGCCACAATTAAGCACAAGAAGGGCGCGCTGGACGCCAAGCGCGGCAAGATCTTTACCCGCCTGATCAAGGAAATTACCGTAGCTGCAAAAGCTGGCGGGGGTGATCCGGATGGCAATCCGCGGCTTCGCAGCGCGATTCTCGCCGCCAAGGCCGAGAACATGCCGGCGGACAACATCAAGCGTGCCGTACAGCGCGGCACCGGCGAGCTTGAGGGCGTGTCGTACGACGAGATTTCGTTCGAAGGATACGGTCCCGGCGGTGTCGCGTTGATTGTCGATACATTGACCGACAACCGCAATCGTACGGTGAGCGAAGTGCGTCACGCATTTTCGAAGAATGGCGGCAATCTTGGCGAGTCTGGCTCGGTGCGCTTTATGTTTTCGAAGAAGGGCGTGATTGGTGTGTCCAAGAGCGCTGCGGACGAAGACACCCTGATGGGCATTGTGCTGGAGCAGGGTGGAGAAGACCTGAGCGACGAGGGCGAGAACTGGGAGCTCCTGACTGATCCCGGCGCGTACGAAAAAGTGCTGGAAGCGGTGAAGGCAGCCGGAATTCCCACCGAGTATAGCGAGGTGACGATGGTGGCCTCGACCTATACGAAACTTGAGGGCTCGACCGCGAATCAAATGATCCGTCTGCTGGATGCGTTGGAGGATCTCGACGACGTGCAGAATGTCTACTCCAACTTCGATATGGACGCCGCGCAGCTTGAGGAGGCGGCAAAGTAGGATCGGTCGCAATCGAATCGCGAAGGCCGCCGGCGCATGGCGGCCTTTTTGCTGAAAGAATGTAAGAAGAATCGTACAAGAAAGCTGAGCATAAGCTCGGTGTCTTGCCAAAGAGGTTTGAGAGGGAAGCCAACTTGCTCAAGAATAAGAAACACATATTGGCGATAGTGCTGGTGGCCGTTTTTGCTGCATCGATTGTGAGAGCGGAGACTCCCGCGCCGCGCAAATGGGAGTATGGGCCGTTTGTGAATTACGGAAATGGGGTCGGCGACAGGTCGGATTATCACTTCGTATGGGCTGGTTTTCAGGCAGGCCGAGTGATTTCGCCGATGGTACATGCCGGCCCTTTCACCGGTCGGTTTGAATTTGGTGCGAACGTGATGCCGTTTTGGCAGGCGTATACGCCATCGCCTTACACCAAGGTGGTGACAAATGGCGATACTCAGACCGTCGAGCAGTACGGTGGTGGAACATTCCGGGGCGTCAGCCTTACGCCGGTGATCTTCCGCTGGAACTTTGGCCGTGAGGATCGCCGCGTCCTGCCGTGGTTCCAGGCGCAAGGTGGCGTAATTTACACCACGCATAAGTTTCCGCCGGACCTGGAAGTGCCGCATGGAACGCCTGGTGGTACCTCGGTCTTCAATTTCCGCTCGGGCGCGGCGGTAGGTTGGCATTACTTCACGCAGCCGCAGAGATCGATTGATTTTTCAGTGAATGCAGAGCATATTTCATCTGCCTCACTTGGAGATCGCAATCCGGGCGTGAATGCCACGGTTCAGGTGCAAGTCGGCTACACTTGGTGGAAATAAGCATTCAAAAACGGTACTCGGTTTTCCGGTTAGAAATACGCTGGCCGGGCTTCGCTGAACCGTCATTGCGGTGCCGTTGCCGAGCGTCTTGATAAGAGAAAGTGAATAGGATGGATGGACCTGTTGTAGCGTGTGTACCCAACTTCTCGGAGGGTGTTGACGAAAGCTGCGTTCGGGCAATCGTGAGTGCCATGCGGGTGGATGGGGTGCGTCTGCTGGACTGGTCTATGGATAGCGATCACAACCGGTCGGTGATTACTGTCGCCGGTCCTCCGGCAGCGATTCTTGAGGCCGCGATACGCGCCGTGGGGCAGGCTGCAAAAACAATCGATCTGACAAAGCAGACGGGCGTTCACCCGCGCATCGGTGCTGCCGACGTGATTCCATTTGTGCCGGTCTCGCAGGTTTCGTTGGATCAGTGCGCGCTGCTTGCCCGGCAGGCGGGTGCTGAGATTTGGAAGCGGCATGGTGTCCCGGTGTACTTCTATGAGGCAGCGGCTGCTCGCCCCGACCGAGCGAATCTGGAAGATGTTCGCAGGGGACAGTTTGAAGAATTGCAGAAGCTGGTGCGACAGGATGCGAAGCGGCGACCGGATGTGGGCGGTCCCGATCTGCATCCGACGGCTGGAGCATGTGCGGTGGGAGCGCGTAAGTTTTTGGTGGCGTATAACTTATACTTCGACTCGACCGATGTGGCGATCGTCCGGGCGATCGCCAAGGAACTGCGCGCTTCTTCCGGCGGCATGAAGGGCGTGAAAGCGCTTGGGGTATTGGCGCACGGCCGCGCCCAGTTGACGATGAATATCACCGATCTGCAGGCGACGCCGGTTTCAGCGGTTTATGCACAGGTGTTGCGATTGGCGGACCGGCACAAGACGGAGCCGGTGGAGGCCGAGGTAATCGGCATTCTGCCGCGGATGGCATTTGAGCAGGACAGCGAGTGGATGCGTCTATTACCTGAGTTCGATGCGGCCACAAAGGTGTTGGAGAATCGTCTTGAAGCTCCGCAGGAGTGGCCGGAGGACTGAAGTCACGAATTTTTCGAAAATCTGGAGCAGTTTTTCGCTATTTTGCGCGTTTAACAAAGAGAGGCTCTGCCACGAGAGCGCTCAGTTGTGCCGATTTGGCACCTGGAGCGCGGGTAGTTCTGGCGTGACGAGCCGTAGTTTGAGAGGATTGTAAAGGAATGAAGGCTGGTAAGACATTGTTGTTTAAGGTTGCCCCGGTTGCGCTGATAGCCGCTTCGATGCCTGGTTTTGCAGCGCAGTTATCTTCGGATGCGCGCACGGCAATTCCGCATGATGTGCAGCAAATGGTAGTGATCGATTATCGAATCATGCAGAATTCGCCTACCGCGATGCAGCTTCGCGGGCAGGTGATGCCACCGGAGCTGAAGCAGCTTGAAGACGCGCTGCGCAAGTTCGGCCTGGACGAAAACGCCGATGTGGAGCAATTGGCATTTGTGCTGTATCGGACAGGCAAGAGCAGCGACAATCTGGAAACCGTCGGCATTGCCCAGGGACAGTTTCCGGTGGACGATGTGCTTGCGAACTTGAAGAAACAGCGTATCAAGCCGACTCTCTGGCGCACCAACAAGATCTATCCAATGGGAAAAACCGGCATGAGCGTGGTTTTCGTGGATGAGTCTACGCTGGTCTTCGGGTCTTCCGGTTCGGTGAAGACTGCTATGGATGTACGCGATGGCCTGGCTCCTGGGCTGCTATCGAATGGTCAGGTCATGGACTCCATGCGCAGCGTGGACAATGAACCGCTGTGGAGCGTTCTCGACGAAAAGGGAACGCAGACCATGATGAAGCAGGTACTGGGCGAGGCTGGTTCCGTAGCCGACTTCGACACGGTCAAGAAGCGCATGGTCGCCAGCTACTACACGATGGATTTTCAGCACGGCGTGAAGTTCGATATGTCGGTGGTGACCGGTGATAACTTTGCCGCCGCCACGGTCTCTTCACTGCTCAACGCTGCCATTCTCTACAAGAAGATGAGCGGCACGGACATTGAGAAGCAGGCGCTTGCCGATACCAGCATCAGTTCCGATGCGGGGCGGCTGGATGTGCATTTCGCCAGCAGTGACGACCAGTTCAACACCATCCTCAAATCGCCCATGTTCCAGAGCATGGTGCGGTAACGCAATTTTGGAATCGGGCCCGGCGTAGTTGCCGGGCCTTTTGCTTTTCTTCGGGCAATATCCAAAGGCGTAGCTATGACCGCCGTGGAAATGGAGCGAGTCTGATTTGTCTTTCTCTGTCTTATCCGTTCCCGTGTTCTTCCTGGCGCACCTCGTGCACTTCAACAGGCAACTCGATGGTTTCGAGGCGCGACGGAACTCCTGCCACGACAACCCGGTTGCGTCCGCGTCCTTTGGCGCGATAGAGCGCCTGATCGGCAGCTTCAATCAGATCCTGAGGAGATTTGCCGCGCTGCGGCACGATGGTAGCGCAGCCGATCGACACCGTCACGATTCCAGGCGCATTGCCTTCGTGGGGTAAACGCCGATTGCGCACGGCCTGGCAGATATCTTCCGCCACGGCTTTCGCTCCCATGTCATCTGTGCCGGGCAGCACCACCGCAAATTCTTCGCCGCCATATCTCGCGACCAGATCTCCGGGGCGAAGGACCACATCCAGTGCAGCCTCGGCGATTTGCTTCAGACAGCTATCGCCCCGGACGTGTCCGTAAGTATCGTTGTAGCGTTTGAAATGATCGGCGTCGATCAACAGCAATGAGACTTTTTCCCCGTCCCGCAGGGCACGGCGCCATTCCGTAGCCAGCGACTCATCAAAGCGCCGCCGGTTCGAGATTCCCGTTAAAGCGTCCACGACGACCAGCGATTCCATCGCTCGGTACGCGGATTGGAGATTCTCCTCGGAACGCTTGCGCTCAGTGATGTCGCGTACTAGATTTAGAAAGCCGATCGGGATGCCTGTTCCGGGATCGCGATAGACGCGCAGACTGCCCTCGACCCAGATGTATTCACCATCTCTGCGGCGCGTGCGGTATTCAAGAGTGCCGCCTTCAGACCCTGCCCGCAGAGCGCGCATGGCCATCTCAAACTCGGAAATATCCGAGGGATGAATCAGCTCACGGATCTCCCTGTTCGCCAGCTCGCGCGGCTCCCATCCAGTGAGGAGCCGGACTCCAGGCGAGATGTAATTCTGCATGCCATCGAGATCGCCGAGGATGATCGCATCTCGCGAGTTATCAACGACAAGCCTGTGCAAAGCAGCGATTTTGCGCAGCTCGCTCTGGGTCTTGCGCAGATTGCCAAAGACAACCGAGATGGCATAGAGGGTAAACATCAATGCAGCGAGATAAAGCTGTAGAATCGCCGCTTTCCACTGATGCCCGATATGGGGTGCGGCGCCGATCGGGCCGCGCCCATGTACCGTGTACCATGAGCCGATGACTGCCACGGCCAGGGTCGAAAGCGCAGCCCATCCCAGGTCAATCTGCATCAGCACCAGAACAAGAAATGGAAAGACAACAAAGAGAAGAGGGGCACTTGCGATCTGGAAGGAAATCACGGTTACCGCCAGCAGCATTACCAGATAGAGCCACTTTTTACGCAGCAGGTAGGCGTTGCGCATGCGGTTTTCCAGAATAGCGACAATTGTGGGCGTCACTACCGCAATGCCCAGTCCGTCGCCGCTGATCCAACCAAGAATCGTGTTCAGAAAATCTTCATGGTTCGCAAGATGCCTGAAGATACCAAATGGAATGGCCGCGATAGACGGCCCAAGCAGGCAAGCCAGACCAATAAAGCGGAAGACAAAACCGCCATCCGTGAAGTGAGGCAGTTCCGTGGATTTGCGCTTGAGGAGAAGTGCGCCTACAAGGATCTCAAGAACATTGAGCGCGTTGTATATCAGGCTCATGCCCGGTGTTTCGCCTATGAAAATGCTGCCCAGAAACATAGATGCGAAGGCGACAGCAAGATATTGGGGCCAGCGCCAACGGGGTGCGAGCAGCAGATACGCAAGAACCAGTCCGTTGGAGAGCCAGATGATATTGGCGCCGGTCGGTGTTCGGTCGAAGCTGGCGACCCAGAGGATAGACAGCATGACCGTGAGAAAGATGCCCGCCAGCCTCAAGGCAAAGGCGTGCGTGTGCCACCATCGCGTTGTTGCAGCATTGGTTGGCACCTGATTCCTCCTGAAGAAGCTACTTAACTCTGCATCCACCCGTTTCGCCTTCGCCAATATCCGCATGGCGCGTTGCCGGCAGAGGAGCGTCGCAACGGCACCTGCCGAATAGCCATTACACGCTCGTGGATGCAACTCTTTGTTTTGTTTCTATTATGAAGCAGGTTTTAAGTTTGTCTTGAACTCAGTTTTGCCCCCCGGAAGAAGACGGATCGTGATTGTTCCATATTGGCCGTCCGAGAGCTTCGGACCGCTGGAGTGAGAGCTTCCTCCACTGCCGTAGGCGTACGCTATTTTGATCGGCCCGGAACCTTGAATCTGGAACCGATATTGCATGGCTGATCCTGCTGCGATACTGTCCGCGCCAAAACTGGCACTGGGGTAATCCACTTCCAATTGGCGGACAGATTCCCCAGATTGGTTTTCGATACGAGCGTCGACCCACTTACCATTCCATGAACTTCGGCATCCGGATACGGTGCACAAGGATAGGAATAAAAGCGAAGTCCAAAAGCCAGATCGAGGTATCTTCAGCTTCAATTCGCCTCCTTTCCCGGAGTGGAGGTAACGGTTTCCGTATTTTCAGAGGTCAAACGTTTCTCCAATTTATTGATTCGGCGCAACATATCTGGAAGGCGCTCCAGTGCGGCCATGGCTCGCAGCCAGGTTCGGTTGTCGAAGGCCGGCGATCCGGAAAGCATTTTGCCGGCGGGTACGTCGTGAGAAACGCCCGACTGTGCAGTGAGAATCACGCCATCCCCGAGAGTGCAGTGACCGGCGACTCCGGCCTGTCCAGCCAGAATCGCATTGGCGCCGACAACCGACGAGCCCGCCAGACCGGCCTGGGCGCATACCAAAGTGTCTTTTCCCACCTTGGAACCGTGCCCTATCTGGACGAGGTTGTCGATCTTTGCCCCATCGGCTATTTCGGTTTCCCCGACAGTCGCCCGGTCGATGCAGGCATTTGCCTGAACGTCAACATGGCTGCCGATTCGAACCGGTCCGGATTGGGGGATCTTTTGCCAGCGCCCGTGATTGTCCTTGGCGAACCCGAATCCGTCGGCCCCAACCACTACCCCGTTTTCGAGGGTTACATGGTCGCCTAGAGTGCAGTATTCGCGAACCACGGAATGAGCGTGAGCGAAGAAGTGATCGCCGACGGTGACACCGGGATAGAGAACCACATGGGAAAGGATCGTAGCATCGTCGCCAATACGAGCCCCGGGCCCTATCACCGCGTAGGCTCCGATGTGAGCGCGTTGGCCAACAATCGCTGTGGAATCGACGACTGCCGTGGGATGGATGCCGGGAGCGTAAGCCGGCGGTTGATAGAAGAAGCCAAGCGCCTGTGCGAATGCCAGATAGGGATTGGCAAGACGCAGGGTGGAAACCGAAACCTCGGGAAAGTCTGGATTTACGAGGACGGCCGCAGCCTGGGTTTTATGGACCAGAGCCGCATATTTAGGATTGACTATAAAAGTGATTTCGGAAGGACCTGCTTCTTCAATGCCTCGAACACCGGAGATTTCAATGTCGCCATCTCCGCGTAATTCCGCGCCAAGTCTGACGGCTAAGTCTGCCAACGTCATGCAAGCGATTGTAATGGACTGATGGATTGTCCGTGCGGTTGGCCAGCGTATCCAGCACTTATGCTGCTGAGCTTATTCGGAGCTGGAGTCTTCGGAGCTGGAGTCGACAAGGAACAAACCTGGCTGGTCCATTGTAGTTCGATGGCGAGGAGCGGATGGTTGCATTACTCCCAGAATGGTCAGATCGCGGATCGCAGAGTTTGGGATAAAGACGCGCTGCGTGTTGGAGCGGGTGTCTGGTGGCGTGAGCATCAACCCGCTGCCATCGATCAGCGAGCGGTCGTTGGCCGCCACCCCTTCCAATTCGTCGCCATCTTCAAGCGTGAGCCGTAGCCATATCCCTGCCAGCCGGGGGCGGCTTAGAAAGCGACGGCGCAAAAGCCGCTCGGGCGAAGGTGCGTCGGAACCGGAGCGCCAGCCTTCACCAGAGCCTGCTTCCCGCACGTAGCAGACCCATTTGATCTCTGGCCATGCAATCTGCATCAACTTGCCTGACGGAAGCAGTAATTCCATGTTGCGTGTCTGAGTCGAGGGGGTAGCATCAGCGTAACCGGCGCACCAGTCGCGGGACAACTTACGCACGATCACGGGTTTACGTGCAGAACTCACTCAAGATGGATTCTCGCATGGTGCCACGATGAATCCGGTGCGTAAACCTGTGGGATGTAGCCAAGCTGGTTACGGTGTGATAGTGTACTTGGGTTGCACGCCGTAATGCTATCTTTTCTAACCGTTGTCGCATCAGATATTTGAACCAGATTTGATGCAGAAGGTGCTCCTGAAGCGAGCGCAAAAACAGGGAACAGGGAATGCCAGACTATATTTATTTGCTGGAAAACCGCCTCGCAGCGGCACAGCAAAACGCCTTACGTACTGTACGGGATCTGGCGCGTGATGCGCAGATGACCGTTTTCCTCGTTGGTGACGCGGTACGCGACCTGACCAGCGGGACTTCCGTTCGCGGCCTGGAGTTGGTCGTCCATGGAAACGCGCTTGCCTTGAAATCCGCCATTACAAAAGCTGGCGGCCAAATCTGGGGAGAAGATGCAGAGTCGCGCACTCTGTTTCTCTGTTTTCCCGGAAATGTTCGGCTGGATCTGACCAGTGCAAGCCGAGCCGATTATCCAAAGCCGGGAAAGCCGGTGTATCACTGGACCAGCATTCAGGAACATCTACGGAATCGCGACTTCACCGTAAATGCCATGGCGATCTCCCTCAATGAGGGCTCTTACGGATTGCTCATGGATCCCGCCAACGGCGTGGCCGATATAGAAGCCCGCTTGTTGAGACTCGTCACTAATTACGGGTTTCTCAACAATCCTGCGCTGATGATTCGGGCAACTCGTCTTAAGGTTCGGCTTGGATTTGAACTGGAAGAACGCACGCAGCTCCGCTACGAAAACGCCAAGAACGAAGAGGTCATCGAGTATCTGAGCGATCTGGAGCGTGGACATGAGCTTGTGCAGATTGGCTACGAAGAAGATCCGCTCAAGGTTATGCAGGCTCTTGAAGCTGAGGGCTGGATGCAGAAACTCTTTGCTCTTTGGACCTCAGCCAAGGCCGACGTCGACAAACTGAAGGCCCTTCATGATTTCTCTGTCGAGTTACAGGTGCAGGGCGTGCATCCCGATATGTCTGCGGCCCAGATGCAACTGTTGACTGCGAAACTTGCGGCAAAGGATCTGGCCGAGCTAAAGAAGAAGTTGCTGCCTCATGGCTTCGTCGAACATTGGAATGCACTAGATAGCGATGCAGCGGCGTTTGCGAAGGTTCTGCTGGCAAAGGATAACGCTGCACCTTCCGCAGCCTACAAGCTCTTCATGAGCTATCCGGCTGAAGCTGTTCTCTGGCTTGGCTTTACCAGCAAACAAGCCGCAGTGAAGGAAAAGTACGAGAACTTCCTCAAGGAGTGGCCTCAGGCCAGACAGCGCGTGCCATATGCGCTCATGGTCGAGATGCGTATTACGCCTGATTTGCCTGGCCATGAGGATCTTGTGAAGACCATCTTCCTGCAGTTGATCGATGGTGGCCTAACGACGCCAGAAGAAATGCGTGCTCTGCTTGAGCCATATTCTCCGCCAGCACCGCCTCCTCCTGTCACGATCAAGCGGACGCGTGGCAAGCGTGGAGATGCTAAGAAGATCCAACTCGACGAGGATGAGGAGTCTGAGTCGGGCGATGAGGACGAGGACGAAGACGGCGATGAGGATCTCGACGGCCTCGATCTGGGTGGTGATGATATTGAGCTGGGTGGAGACGAGGGGGGCACAGTCGTACCGGGTGCCGAGGACGAAGAAGATGATGTCTTCGCTCGTGACTCGGTAGGTGCCGGCGCTCTCGAATCAGATAGTGATGAAGACGATCTCGACGAAGACGATGATGGCGAGTCAGACGATGAGCCTCCAACCCGTGGTCGTAAAGGCGCGGCAAAAAAGGCGGCAAAAGTCACCGCGCGATCGGAATCTCGTCGTGACGGATCGACGGCAATGGGCGCTGGTCTGAAGGCTCTGGCTATGAAGCTTGATCTTGAAGAGCCCAGCAATCCTGCCGATTTGGATGAAGCCGATCCTGTACTTGAGGCGGATGATGAGCCGGAAGATAAACCGGCTCGCAAGTCCGCGGTTAAGGGCAAACCGGCGAAGACAGCCGCCAAGCCAGCACCTGCTAAACCAGCACCCGCGAAAGCTCCAGTAAAGGCCGCTGCAAAGCCAGCGGCCAAGCACGTCAAGGCTCCTGCCAAGGCGCCCGCTAAGGCGACAAAGTCCGCGGCGAAATCTGCAAAGAAACGGTAGGCTGAATCCAGGTCTGCGTGCGTTGTACCTCAGCATTTCCGAGGCCGGTTTACAGGCTTTGTATTGTTGATTCCGCCGTTGTTTGCCCTTTGCGATGCTCTACACCCTTGAGCTGGCCGGCATGCTGGCAGACATATTCCCAGGCGCGGGATAAATCCGGCTGATGGGCACGAGGTAATCCAAGCCGCGATTGTTAAGCGCTGGAATTCTGATTGATTGCTGCTAAAAAAAACACCGTGAAGAATAGAGCAGGAGCGCCTACGTGTGCCGCTCTTCCGATCCAGGCTTGACGCGAGGTGTTTTAGGCGTCCCTAGATAAACTTCGCCTTGTGGATGGCGGCTTGATCGGCGGTAGCGAACTTTACTGAAAAAGTGGCGTTGGCAATCGACACACTCCCAAGGGAAAAAACCGAACAAGTGCATTACGCGATGCTTCAAGTCCTTTTTGCGCTTAAGGCGTCGGCTGGAAGTTGATCCGCAATGTGGACACTCAGGATTCATGCTGAAGCCCTTAATCATTTTCTTTACGCTGTTGTAGCTGGTTTAATCTTCCCGAAATTATCTGCTGTCAAACACTCACAAAGCTGCAATGACGTAGACGGCAAAACACTGCTACTGGTTGCATGTGAATTACCAAAGTTCGTGCAAGCAAAGCTAACAAACTCTTAATTTTAGCATCCACATAGCGATCATCTGTCAGGATTTTTCCCCTCTTTCCCGCGATCTGCTTAATCGGTTCTGGGAACACATTTTTGCCTGTTTTTCCTCAACTATGTAGGTCTACAACTTGATGCGGATCGATGCAGCGGTTCCAGGCAACGCCTAGAATTGACTCTGTCATGGCTGAATTTACTCACCTTCATCTGCACACGGATTATTCCCTGCTCGACGGAGCTTGTGACGTCGACAAACTTGTTCAACGGGTTGAATCCATCGGTCAGAAATCGGTTGCCATGACCGACCACGGCAACATCTATGGTGCAGTGCACTTCTTTGACGCGGCAAAAAAGAAGGGCGTTAAGCCAATCCTGGGATGCGAGCTTTACGTCTGCAAAAATCAGGACCATCGCGCCGATCCAAGCGGGGACAAGTACAACCATCTTCTGGTTCTCGCTCAGGATGAAGAGGGCTATCGCAACTTGGTTCGCATTACCTCCGAGGCGTCGGTCCATGGCTTCTACAAGAAACCGCGCGTCAGCAAGCAATATCTTGCGGCACATTCAAAAGGGCTGGTCGGTTTTTCCGGTTGCTTGTCTGGAGAACTGAGTGAACAGCTCATCAAAGGCGATTATGACGCCGCACGTGCCACTGCTTTGCAATATCAGGACATCTTCGGAAGCGGCAACTTCTATCTTGAAATCCAGGATCAGGGTCTGGATCTTGAAAAGAAGATTCACGCCGATCTCTACAATCTGGAGCGCGAGCTTGGCATTCCTCTGGTCGCGACCAACGACTCGCACTATCTCTGCGAAGACGATCACAAGCCGCACGATGTAATGCTCTGCGTGCAAACTGGCGCGAAGGTGCAGGACCGTGACCGTTTCCGCTTCGATGCGGACCAGTTCTATGTGAAGACAGCGGACGAGATGGCGCGTTTATTTCCAGACCGTCTCGATATTTTGCAGCGCACGCAAGAGATCGCCGAGCGTTGCAATCTCAAGCTGAGCAAAGTCGATAACCCATTCCCTGAGTTTGCCGTTCCCGAAGGGCACACCATCGACAGCTACTTCGAGCAGATCTGCCGCGATGGTTATAAAAAGCGTCTTGATACTGCGATACGTCATCTCGAATCACGCGGCCTGTTGCGCAATCCGCTTCATGTCTATGAGGCCAGGCTCGAGCGCGAGATCAACATCATCAAGCAGATGAAGTATTCGGGCTACTTTCTGATCGTGTGGGACTTCATTCGCTACGGGCGCGAGAACGGCATTCCCGTCGGTCCGGGCCGCGGTTCGGCTGCCGGTTCGCTTGTTGCCTACGTCATGGAGATCACCAACGTCGATCCGATTCAGAATGCGTTGCTCTTCGAGCGATTTCTGAATCCGGAGCGCGTATCAATGCCCGATATTGACGTGGATTTCTGCATGAACCGCCGCAGCGAAGTCATCGACTATGTGACGCGCAAGTACGGACGCGAGCAGGTGGCGCAGATCATCACATTCAACACCATGGCCGCAAAGGCCGCGATTAAAGACTGCGGCCGGGCCATGGATATGCCCTATGGCGACGTCGATCGCATCGCGAAGCTGATTCCGGCAACCATCGGCATCACGATTGATAAGGCACTTGAAGAGCAGCCCGAACTGGCGAAGGTTTACAACTCCGACGTGCAGATTCGCGAGTTGATTGATACGGCCAAGAAGCTGGAAGGTCTCGTTCGCGGATCGGGTGTCCATGCCGCGGGAGTAGTGATTGCGCCGCGTCCGCTGACAGAACTCGTGCCCATCGCGAAGACTAAGAACGACGAAATTGTGACCGCCTACGACATGAAGGCGATCGAGAAGATGGGCCTGCTCAAGATGGACTTCCTGGGCTTGACCACGCTTACTGTCATTACCGACTGCCTCAAGTTGATCGAGCAGAATCGCAGCGTCAATCTCGACATCGAGACGATCCCACTCGATGACAAGGAGACCTACGAAAAGGTCTTTCACCGTGCGCTGACCTCGGGCGTCTTCCAGTTTGAATCGGGCGGCATGCGTGACGTGTTGCGGCGCTACAAGCCAGAGTCTATCGAAGACCTCACCGCTCTCAATGCTCTTTATCGTCCGGGTCCGATCCAGGGCGGCATGATCGATGACTTCATCGAGCGCAAGTGGGGCAGGCGCAAGGTCGAATACATGCTGCCTGATCTTGAGCCGCTGCTCAAGGAGACGCTCGGCGTCATCGTCTACCAGGAGCAGGTGATGCAGATCGCCAACGTGCTCGCAAGCTATTCGCTTGGCGAAGCCGATCTATTGCGCCGCGCCATGGGTAAGAAAGATCCGGCAGAGATGGCCAAGCAGCGCGACCGCTTCATGCAGGGCGCCGTGGCGTTGGGGCATCCGAAAGATACGTCGGTCGAAATCTTCGACCAGATGGAGAAGTTTGCCGGATATGGCTTTAACAAGTCGCACTCTGCGGCGTATGCGTTGCTCGCCTATCAAACGGCGTATCTCAAGACGCACTATCCGGTGGAATTTATGGCTGCGCTCCTGACCTCAGAAATTTCGAAGCCGGAGAACGTGGTCAAGTACATCCAGGAATGCAAGGAAATGGGCATCGCCGTTGAACCGCCCGACGTGCGGCTCTCAGGCGCGCACTTCACGCCGAGCGGCGATGCAATTCGTTTTGGACTGACGGCGATCAAGAATGTGGGTGGCAACGCGATCGAATCGATTCTCGCCGCGCGACGAGAGCTTGAAGCTAAGGGTGAGAACTTCACCAGCATCTGGGAATTCTGCGAGAAGGTTGATCTACGCCTTATGAACAAGCGCGTGATCGAATCGCTCATCAAGGCCGGCGCGCTCGACTCGATGGGTACGCGTGCGCAACTGACAGCCAGCATTGACCGCGCCATCGAGCGCGCGCAAAAGGCGCAGAAAGATGCCGAGCACGGCCAGCATGGCCTCTTCGGCCTTTTCAGTGAGCCTGTTGGAGGCGGGGGCAAACGCGACGACCTGCCGAACGTTCCCGATTGGGATGAACATCAACGCCTCAACTCTGAAAAGGAAGTACTCGGTTTCTTTGTCTCAGGTCATCCTCTCGATAAGTATCGGGAGAAGCTGCGCAACCTGCCCGGCGTGATTGATACTGCGACCGCGCTGGAAATGAAACCGTCGCCTCCGCCGAAGTGGGGGCAGCAGCGCGGTCCGGAAGATGAGATTCAGGTAGCCGGAGTGCTGGTAGGCATGCGACCCCAGAAGAGTAAGCGAACGGACAAGATGTATGCACAGGGACAATTGGAAGACGCTACTGGCAAGATTGAAGTTGTCTGCTTCCCCAAGGACTACGAGCGGCTCGCGGACAAGCTCAAGACAGAAGCCGCTGTGCTGTTGCGCGGCGCTCTCATCGGCGAAGAGGATTCCGCGCCGAAGATCTCCATCACTGGTTTGCAGCCGTTGGATGAAGTACAGGTGCGTCTGCCTACCGGAGTACGCCTGCGCATGAATTTGGAGCTTGCCAGCCGTGAATTGTTTGCATCGCTCAAAACGCGCATGGATGCGGCCCCTGGACCGGGTAAAGTGATGATGCATCTTGAGAAGAAGGGCCAGTATGACGTGATTCTGGAGCCGGCGGCAGCTTCGGTTGCCGCGGATCGGGCCTGGATTGAATCGGTGGAAGAGTTGCTGGGACGAGGCGCTGTACAAGTAGTGAGCTGATTTCAGGAGTTAGAGAGTGCGTTACCGCCGTCTCGGTCATGGGCCGCTGGAAGTATCGGAGATCAGCTTCGGCACATGGCTCACCTTTGGTGATTGGCTGCAGACAAGCAACTCGATTCGTAGCGTGCATGCGGCGCTCGATCTTGGCATCAATCTCTTCGATACCGCGAACATGTATGCAGCGGGCAGGGCAGAGAAGGTGCTGGGCAAAGCGCTGCGCACGTCAGGTCGCTCGCGCAATCAGTACCTGATCGCTACTAAGGTCTTCAATCCGGTAGGTCGTGAGAAAGATCGAGGACTGTCGGCAGCTCAAATCGCAAAACAACTTGATCGCTCTCTTCAGCGGCTCGGAACGGATTACATCGATCTTTATCAATGCCATCGTTACGACAAGGACGCGCCCTTAGAAGAAACACTGGAGGCGCTGGATCGTGCAGTGAAAGCAGGCAAGGTTCGCGCCATCGGCTTGAGCGAATGGCCAGTCGAGAAAATTCAACTGGCAGCCGAGTTAACCAGTGCTCATGCCTGGACTCCCATGACATCGAGCCAGCCGCAGTATTCGTTGCTGTGGCGCAAACCTGAGAACGCAGTCTTCGCGGCCTGTGCAGAGCATGGTTTGGGTAACATCGTCTACTCGCCTCTGGCGCAGGGAGTGCTGACCGGCAAGTATAAGCCCGGCGAGAAACCGCCCAAAGGCAGCCGCGCAGCAAACAACCAAAAGAATCAGTTCATGGAAACCAACGGCCGGCATTTTCGCAGCGATTTTCTGCTGGAAGCAGTAGCAAAGCTGAATCCGATTGCGGCCGATCTCGGTATTACGATGATCCAGCTCTCGCTGGCGTGGGTGCTTCGCCGTCCGGAAGTCTCGTCCGCCATCGTTGGAGCATCGCGGCCAGAGCAGTTGGCGGGCAGCGCGGTTGCGAGTGGCGTTGTTCTGCCGCCCGATGTGCTGGCTCGTATCGATGCAGCGTTGGGTGATGTTGTTTTGCGCTGAATATGTTTCATGGTGCGACCGGTAAGGTATATTTTTGCAATCATTTGTCGCTTTGGCCTCAGCCCCGTAGAATCGATAAGGACCGTTACAGCGTTGCGGCCACAGGCATTATTGAAACTTCATGAGCGAAACGACCCATAGCAGTTCCCCTCAGGGTCAGCCGGGAACGCCGGCGTGGACCAAAGTTGAGCGCGCCAGGCACCCAAAGCGGCCTTATCCAATGGACTTCATCGAACGTCTCTTTACCGACTTCAGCGAGATTCATGGCGACCGCGCCTTTGCAGACGATGAAGCTGTAGCCTGCGGCATGGCACGGTTTCACGGTCACGAGGTGTTGGTGATCGGCAACCGCAAGGGCGGCACCACCAAGGAGCGTGTACGGCGCAACTTCGGCATGCCAAATCCCGAGGGTTATCGCAAGGCGTTGCGCGCGATGAAGATTGCCGAGAAGTTCAACCGGCCCATCATCACTTTCATTGATTTGCCCGGGGCATTTCCCGGCCTTGGCGCGGAGGAGCGCGGTCAGGCGGAAGCAATTGCGCGCAACCTGATCGAAATGGCCAAGTTGCATGTGCCTACGATCGCCATCATCTCCGGCGAAGGCGGCTCCGGCGGAGCGCTGGCGCTGGCCTTGGCTGATCGCGTCTTGATTCTCGAGAACGCGCTCTACTTCGTAATTACTCCTGAAGCCTGCGCCGCCATTATGTGGCGCGATGCGGCGCACAAAGAACGCGCAGCCGAAGCGATGCGCATTACCGCGCAGGAAGTAAAGGAACTGGGTTGCGTCGATGACATAGTTCCCGAGCCTTCAGTAGGCGCACACGAAGATCGGGATGCAGCCTTTGAGTCGCTTGATTCCTGCTTGCTGTATCACGTCGAGCAGTTGCTTGCCATGCCAGAACAAGAGCGCCTGGTGCAGCGGCGAAACAAGTTCCGCAATATAGCCCAGTTTTATACGGAAGTCTAAGCATGCCGGGAGCCTGCCAACCTGCAAAGCGGGGAGACGAGCATGACGACTGAGTCCGCTGGCGGAAGCGGATCTGTGCCGCCGCCTTTTGCTGCGCCGCAAAGTGCTCCCTCTACGCCTCCTCCGTTTCAGGCTGCGCCTCCAGCGATGGCGCCACTGGTGTTTCCGGCTCCTTCTGTGCAGCAGTCGCGCAATGCAAAAGCAATCCGGCAATTCGGCCATTTCATTTTTGCCGTCCTGTTTTTCTTTCTTGCTCGTTTGCTTGCACGGCACGGTGCGCGTGGGCTGGTTTCAGAGGATTGGGTACCTCTGGTCGAACAGGCCATGTTTGCCTTCTTGCTGATCTTCGGCTTTGCCGGGCTGGGGTTTTCACTTGACCAGCAGCTTCACCCAATCAGCCAGCAAGGATTGGGGTTTCGCAAAGGCTGGCTTGGCGAGCTTGGCCTGGGTGTAGCTGTCGGGTGGGCGATTGCCATCATCTGCGTATTGCCGCTTGTGTTCTTCGGCGGCATTGTCATTCACACCAGCTTTAGCCGTTTGGGTTTCGAATGGCTTCTTGCGGACGCGGCGTATTTCCTTCTTGGCACGCTGACGGTTCAGGTCGCTTTTCGCGGGTATCCATTTCAGGCGGCGATTCGTTCTATCGGGGAACTGCCTGCTACGCTGATGCTCTCGGTGCTCTACGGCATTCTCTATGCTTCTTTGCCGGGAGCTGGCCGGGCAAGCATGGCGGTTTGCATTGCGATTGGACTGTTGCTTTCCATGTCGTATTTGCGTACGCGAGCGTTATGGCTTGCCTGGGGTACCCAGTTTGGCTGGGATGCTTCCCGGGCGCTTCTATTCGGTTTGCCGGTGCGAGGAATCAGTACGCATTCGCCTGTGCTGCAGGGTATCCCCACGGCAAGCGTCAGCCTGAGTGGCGGCAGCTTTGGTCTGGACGGAAGCTGGTTCGCTTTTGTTGTGCTGCTGGTTGCTTTACCGGTCGTCTATCGTCTCACGCGCGATCTCAGCTTCGAACACAACGCGCCGGTGCTGGAACCCGGCGGATTTCCGGTCGATATTGATTCCGCGGCGCGCCGGCAGCATGAGGCTGTGATGGGACCCACGGAACCGCCGATACAACCACTGGTACAGATTCTTCCAGCAGCCGCGCCGCCTCCGGCGCAAACGCCAATTTCCCCTCAAGCCCCTGATTCCTTGCCAGATTCTATTCAAAAACCGTAAGTATTTTGGGAGTGGTCAGGTCTATTTGACTCTACCGGCTCTTGCTTCCTGTCATCCATCGGCGTTACGCTGTGGCGCAAGGTGTGAGTTCTCTGCTCACGCGCTTGGAGGCCTGGCATGGCGCGCCGCAAGCGGTTTCCGACACTTCCTCTCATTATTCTCTGCGGCGTCGTGGCTCCATTGCCGAACCACGACAATACCGCCTTTGCACAGAAGCAAATCATTATTGTGAATACGCAGCAGCAAGGCGGCATTGCGATTGATCGCCGCTATGCGCAGATTGAGCCAACGAAGGTCAATCTCTCGGCTCAGCCAATCGATGCGCGCGGACACCAGGATATTCTTCGCGTACTGACTGCCGAGCAGGGCTTTGCCATGCGCCCATTACCGCGCGGCAAAAAGGGGTTGACTCTTGAGGCCAACGGCAAACTTAGCCCGGCGGGCATGCCGTATGTGAATCAGGTGAACGAGCAGGGCCTTTCAGTGAAGCCCGGCGGCCGTATTGTGATCTCGAACATACGAATCGAAAAAGAGAAGATCGTCTTCGACATGAATGACGGTCCTGACCGGAAACATGAATTTCTACGCCACGTCGAGATTGGCGTGGGCGGATCGGGTGCGACCAATCCCATCGTCCAGGATGATGGTACGGAGCCGACTGGTACACGTGTCACGCTAGTCTTCCATAAATACGTGCCTGAGGTGACGCCGGCTCAGGTGAAAGCTCTGCTGTCTCCGCTGATCTCGTTTGATATGAAGACGCCGGTGCAGGCGTATACCGACACGCTGCCGCCGCAGTTGAAGAAGGCGATTCTCGATCACCATGTGATGGTGGGCATGAACACCGACATGGTGCTGTATGCGCTGGGGCATCCGGATGACAAGTCACGCGAGATCGAAGGCCAGACGCCGTTTGAGGAGTGGATCTACGGCCATCCGCCAGAGGACGTGACGTTTGTGCGCATCAACGGGAACCGTGTGATTCGCGTGGAGATTGCCCGGACGGGCCAGCCGCTCGAGATCTACACAAAGGATGAGGTTGAGGGCCTGATGACTACCGACGGCAGACCTGTGCTGGCGGCAGCAACGCAGCAGCACACGATCGAGCTTGGGGATGTGCATCGCAATGCCGATACACAGGCTCCAGCACCTCCGCCGACGCTGCGTGCGCCGGGCGAAAAACTGCCAGATGACAAGGACTCGAATACGCCCGGCACCATGAACCGCGAAGGGCCGATGAAGCCGGTGATCTTCCCGAAAGACACAACGAACGATCCGGCGCATACGGTGGATGCTCATCCGGAGAAAAAGCAGCCGGCGCAGTCTTCAAGCTCGACGACGAATTCTGATTCGGCAGCGAAGCCAAGTTCCGATACGAAATCTGGTTCTGACGCAAAGCCAGATTCCAAATCGAAAGATGATGCCAAGCCTACCGATAAGCCGCGCCCGGACTATCCGGGGGATACGAAGCCTGGAGATACCAAGCCGCAATCCAACTTTTACTCGTCGCAGGCTCAGCCTTCGTCAAGGTAATTGCTGAAAATAAATGAATTGTTGGCGAGGAGGGGGTAATTATCCCTTGAAGACATGTAGAAAAAAAATATGGCAAACCTTGGGCGGATCATGGGAAAGATCATTCTGCGTGCGTTTCTAGCTCTTTGTGCTGTAGCTCTCTTCGTCGTTTTTTTTATGCGGGAGCGTGTTCACAGGCCGGGTCTCGGAACAACGATCTCGGTGTTACTCCTGATCTCTACGGTGTGGTTGCTCGTGATTGAAGTATCCGAGTGGCGCGCAAAGCGTTCTACTGATCGGTCCGAGCGGATTGATATAGGTGAGTCGCAAGATATTTAATTCCTCGTTGTGAGGGGATAATTTCCGAGGAGGGGTTAATTATTTTTCCTGGCATTGTCGGATTCGATAATGTTTACTGAAATGCTAATGGAATAATATTAACGGTTTTGACCTTCAGCCGATAAGTTGAAAGTCAGCCGCAGTCACCACTCCATTGTGCAGGAACGAAGCTTAATTGTACGCAAACGATGCTGTGCAGAAGCTTCAGCAAGGGAGCTGAAAGCCCCCTTGCTTTCTCGACAGTGATTCACTTCTATTTAGCGCGTTCCTGAGGCCGGAGCGATTCCTACGACCATCTCTGTGCCGCCATCCAGCTGGATGTCTTTCTTAGCGCCGAGCAGAACCGTAGAGACCCGGGCCATTCTTGGATCCTGTTCTCCAGGAGCATTATTTGCCAGGAGGACGCCCGGAACCGCAGTGGTCGCGATGGCAATTTGACCGGATTTAGCGATTACGGTTCCGGCTGGTGGTGCGCCGGCTGTGGTTGGAGCGCTGCCTGTCGCACCGCCCGCATTCGGGGTCGCTCCGCTCTGGGGTGAGGTGCCCATTCCGGCTGAGCTTCTATTGGGAGCGACACCCGCGCTGGAGGGGCCGGCTGCCGAGCTGTTACCAGGTCCAGCCATGCGTGAGCTTGCTGCGGCGGAGGGCCCTCCAGAGGCATCCGCGCTCCCTGCCGGGGAGATGGACTGAATCTGCGACTGAATGGGCAGCGTCTGGCCGCCTTTTAACTCGATCTGATCGAACTTTAGAGCGACCTGAGAGTTTGTACCCGACTGGCTGGCCTGAACTCCGATTATATGTCCCTTGAGCTTGGAACCTTTTGGAATCTCAGTTCCGTCTGCGGTTTTCACAGACGACTTGGTTTGAATCACGACGTCATCCCCAGCTTTTGCAGTGCTGGAGTCAAGCTTGCTGACTAGCTCACCGCTTACTGCGCTGAGCGGTGCGGCAGGTGCTTCTGCGGCTTGTGGCGCGGGACTTTGCGTGGCAGGATTTTCAGGTGCTGAAGGGCTCTGAGAGGACGGGCTTTGTGGGGTGGCTGGTGTGGTTTGTGGACTGGTCGGGGGTGCCTGCTGCGCCCAGAGTGGAGCGCTGGCAAGGACGAAAAGAGCTTTAAGTAGAGCTGTATTTGCCTTCATTCGGAGTCCTCCATGGATACACACTCCCGCGTCCAAATGCCCCAACGCGGTCGCCTCACTTTTGCAACTACGGTGCCAAAACGAGAATCTTGGGCGTTCGTTCCGCAAAGGAATGGAGGAGTGGGAGTTAATTCCAGAAAGACTCATGGACGATGATTTGGGAGGATTTTCAGGCAGGTATTGTCTACATCATCGTGTATTTCTTACGCGGTGAGAATTGCATGGCCCGTCGTTGCATGTCGATCGGCAGTAGCAAAAAACTCAAATATGCCTTGACCTTCTACATATCCAGGCATATATGTAGAAGCCAAAGGTATGACGACTGAAAATCGCTTCGATCTCCCGCAAGGCACTCTCGATCTCCTGATCATGAGGATTGTTGCGCTAGGCCCCATCCACGGCTACGCCATCGCCCAAAGGATTCAACAGATGTCTCGCGAAGCGTTGCAGGTGCAGCAGGGATCGCTCTATCCCGCTCTGCATCGTCTCGAATACAAGAAACTGCTCAGTTCCAATTGGCAGCCCTCCGAGACCGGACGTGAAGCCAAGTTTTATGAGCTCACCGTCAAAGGCCGAGCCCACCTGAAAACCGAGACGGAGAACTGGAAACGCCTTACCGAGGTGGTAGGCCTCATTCTCAAAGGAACCCTGGAGGGACTCTCATGAGTTGGCTTCGAAGACTGTTTGCACGCAGGCGCATGGAGATCGATCTCGATAAAGAACTGCGATTCCACTTCGAATCACAAGTGGCTGATAAGGTGCGCTCCGGTGTCACGCGGAGAGAAGCCCGCAGACTCACGCGTCTGGAGTTCGGCGGCATCGATCAGATCAAAGAGGAGTGCAGGACGAGCAGGGGAACACTCTGGCTTGAATCGATTGTGCAGGACGTCCACTACGGCCTGCGTCAGATCATGCGCTCTCCGGGATTGTCCATTGTGGCGATTCTCTCGCTTGCGTTGGGAATCGGGGCGAACACCGCCATTTTTACGGTGATCGATGATTTGCTGTTGAAGCAGTTGCCGGTTCACAATCCGAAGATGCTTGTTTCATTCGGTGATGGAAGCGATGCGGGAATTATGGCATCCTCCAGTCCCGGTCCGTATGACATCTTTCCGTACGATTTCTATCGACGAATCTCCGGCAACCAAAAGGCGCTGGATGGAATCTGCGCGTTTGCAAGCTTTACGAATCAGGTGAGTGTACGCGCGGGTTCGGGAGCTCAGGGGCCAGCAACGCAGGCGATCAGTCATCTTGTTTCGGGATCATTTTTCAGCGTGCTGGGAGTACAGCCTCTGATGGGGCGTGTGTTAACTGCGGAGGATACAGCGGTTGAGGGAGCCAATCCCGTTGTAGTCATCAGCTATCACTATTGGCAGGAAAATCTTTCAGCGGATTCGAATGTTATTGGGCGCGTGCTCACAATTAATAACACGTCGTTCATGATCGTTGGAGTGACGCCACCGTCATTTTATGGCGTGACATTGAGCGAGGTGACACCCGACTTGTGGCTGCCTATTACGATGCAGCCACAGGTGATGATGCGCCCCTCTCTGATGAAGCTTGGTGGGTTGTTCTGGATCGATATCATGGCGCGCCGAAAGCCGAACGTCTCCGTTGCGGAGGCTCAATCGTGGGCAACCGTCGAGTTCCAGCGTTTTCTGACCGAGCGGGAGGGAGCGCAAATTTCCGGGCGAAGACAGAAACAGATCAGCGGCACATTCATTCCACTGCTGCCCGGTGGAGCGGGTCTCTCCGATGTACGGCAGACTTATCAGGTGCCCTTGATGGTACTGATGACCATGGTCGGCGTTGTGCTTTTAATCGCATGCGCTAATCTCGCAAATCTGCTGCTGGCTAAGGCGGCGTCACGCGAACGCGAGTTCTGTGCACGGCTGGCACTGGGGTCGAGCCGAGGTCGAATTGTGCGTCAGATTTTGATTGAGGCGCTGATGCTAGCGCTTGTCGGCGGTACGCTAGGGCTGGCCGTTGCTTTCTGGTCCACGCGCGCGATTATTCACTTTATCGATGGCGGAGCTGCATATACGGCGTTTTCTGCAACGCCGGATGCGCGAGTGCTTCTGTTCACGCTTGCGATTTGTGTTGTGACAGCGATTTTATTTGGGATTGCACCCGGCATACGTGGTTCGCGAACCGACATGTCGGGAGTCCTGACTGCAAGCGCCCGAACCGCAGGAGGCGGGGCTGCACGGTCGCACCGAATACTTCCAAAGGCACTGATTGTCACACAGGTAACTCTCTCGGTTGTACTGCTTACACTTGCAGGGCTGCTGTTACGAACCCTACAGAACCTGCGTGGGAAAGACATAGGGATGGATCGCAGCCATGTACTTCTCGTCAACACGAATCCTAAATTTGCTGGTTATCAGCCCGAGCGGCTGAATGCACTGTATGACCGCATTCTCAATCGGATCGATGCACTTCCCGGGGTACGTTCCGCGAGTTTAGCCGGCTCGCCGCCGTTACAGTACGGCACCTGGGGATCGCCGATTGATTTGGATGGCCGGCCTACGCCGCCCAATGAAAATATCAGTACGCTGCTTAACCGCGTATCCACAGGCTACTTTGAGACACTTGGCATTCCGCTGCTTCGCGGCCGGACGATTCAATCACTCGACAGTGCCAATGCACCCAAGGCCGCTGTGGTGAACCAAACATTCGCAGATCGTTACTTCCCGAACCGCGATGCAATTGGACATACTTTCACAATCGCTGATCCAGAGGCTCCAGGTGTCTGGCATATCGTAGGAATCGTGCGCGATTCCAAGCATAGAGATCCAGCGGAAAAGCCGGAGGCTTTTGCCTATCTAGCCACGACACAGCTTTCCGGCGAAGACCAGTATGCGTACTGGCTGCAGGTCAGAACCGACGGCGATCCCAGCCAGCTTACCGGCGAGGTCCGTGGTGCGCTGGCAGAAATTGACCCGAATTTGCCAATTCTGAAAACGCAAACGATTGAAGAGCAATTCAATGGTCTGATCGATCAGCATGCCTTCATTTCGGAATTGGCTGCTGTCTTCGCGGCACTCGCGCTCGCCCTGGCCTGCATAGGGCTTTACGGAGTGATGACCTACAACGTGGTGCGGCGCATGAGTGAATTTGGCGTTCGAATGGCATTGGGGGCTTCAAAAGGAATGCTTATTCGGCTGGTGCTGAAAGAAAGCTTTTACCTGCTCGCGATTGGAGTTCTGCTTGGCATTCCAGCGAGCCTGGCAGCAAGCCAAGCCATCAGGGCAGGCTTGTATGGCGTAAATCCAACAGATCCGCTTACGCTGGCCGCCGCTACGTTGGTCATCAGTGCATGTTTACTCTTCGGCGCTTATATGCCGGCGCGTAGAGCGGCGGGCATCGACCCCATTGCTGCGTTGCGATACGAATAGATTTTCGAAGAGGTGTAGAGCGCCAAAGTTATTGGTCCATGTCTTTCAAGATTTGTCGCGTATGCATGACCTTGATTGAGGCTCAAAAATTGGCTTGTTGGTAAGTCTGATGTGATGGCCCCGCATAAATTGAGGCTTTGAAGTTGATCCGCTGCCTACTGTCGTTAGTGGGTTTTCAGTATGGTTTCGTGTAAACTGAGGGGAGCGAGTCGACCGTTTTTCCTGCCAGCGGTAATTCCCTTGAGAAGGTACATTGGCGCAGGTTCCGGATGATTTTTCGGGATCGGGAGAGACTGTGGCCGCGCCGTCGAAGCCGCCTGACCGTACGGATCGGGTGTGAGCCGAGAGCAAATCAAAGGAGAGAAATCAGGATCCATGGCCAAGATTGCAAAAACAGGCGACCGTAAGAAAGCAATGGACACGTCGAAGTCGACGGATTGTCCGAAGTGTGGCAAACCGACCCGCATCGTAAAGCGCGTGAAGGACCGTGAGCGCGAAATCGCCGGCGGAATGTACATCTCGTGCTCCGCATGCGAGTTTTACGAGAAGCTTTAAGAAGCGATTGAAATTACGAAAACAGCCCGGCGAAAGCCGGGCTGTTTTGTTTTCGGCGTCATGGAAGGGATCATGTTAAGACCTTGCGTGCGAGTTCAAGAATGACGGCTTCGGCTTGCGTTTCTGTGAGAGTGCTCTCAACGAGTGCGTCAAAAAACTCAAACGATGTCAGTGCGGCCAGAGAGGCGATCCTTGTATTCGATTGCGTATTGGAATCACCCGATCCTTGCCAGCGGCTTACGATGCGGGTTGCAATCAGTGTTCGGCGTTGATTGCGCGCTGCGATGACAGCGCCGAATTCGGGATCGATTGCGCCGATGCCGTGGATGCGGCGGAAGAGTACCCGATTGCGCGCCCAGAACCCGCAGAAGACGTGAATAAGCTGCTCCAGCATTGCCTGCGGCGAGGGTTGCATCATCGCTTCGCGCATTCGCTCCATGCCGCTGTCGAGCGCGATCACGTCAAAGAGAGCTTCAAGCAGGGCGGTCTTGGTGCCAAAGAGATTGTGGACGGTCTGCCGCGTGAGTCCGCACTCGGCCGCAAGAGAGGACATGGTGAACTGGCGAAAGCCATTTGCCTCAAGCTGTAATCGCGCGGCGCGCAGGATGTCGGCTCGGCTCTTGTCCATCTGCTCCAGGCGTTTACCGAGTTCGTAGGGACGCCGGGGTTCTTCGATCTTGCTGGTGGCCATTGCAATTGATTGTATGTCGCTAAATTTAGATTGACAATATGTAAAACTAAATCTAAAGTAAGAACCGTAAAGCGCCGCCAGTGCGACCGGCGCCAGGAGTTGCAGATGGCAACCAGCGGCCAGAGTTGGCAGGAAAGTATCAGGTGGGGCGGTTTTCCGCTGTGGATGAAGGTTGGCTTCTGGGGGTGCATGCTGATCGCTGTGGCGGTCGTGCTGCGCCGGGCCGTTTCGCTGTTGAGCGGACCGGGCGCGGGCGCGCCGCCGCAGTTGCAGGCGCTTGATAACTACTTCGCGTCGCAGGCTCTTCTCACATGGACCCACATACTGTGCGCGTTGGTGTTCGTGCTTCTTTTCCCGCTGATCTTCTGGCGGAGAACTGCAAACTCCGGACTGCTGGCGCGCATATTTTTTGCGCTTGGTCTCGTTGTCGGGCTAACTGCATATGCCATGAGCGCACATGCGGTTGGTGGATGGCTCGAACGATCCGCCGTTCTCTTTTTCAATTCGTTGTTTCTTGTTTGCTTGATCATTGCTTTCCGCAAGCGCTTTGGAGATGAGCCGGAGCGGGCGAAACCCTGGATTCTGCGTTCGGTGGCGATTGTGCTGGGCATCGCTACCACGAGACCGGTGATGGGTGTTTTCTTTGCAACATCGCGGGTGACACATCTGACGCCGCAGCAGTTCTTCGGCATAGCATTCTGGATTGGTTTTTCCATCAACACCATCGGCATGGAACTCTGGCTGCGTCTGCGCCAGCCGTTTCTGAAAGGGAATGAATGATGAACAACGCAGTCGTGGTACCTACACACAAAGGGCCCAATCCGGGCATGCTGGCGGTTCTTTACACCTTGCTGTTTTGCATCGGGCTATATCCGGTAACGATGTTGTACAAGATGCCGTACTGGCCTGGGCCATGGGAGCAGGCTTCGACGATCCTCTCGTACTTTCAGTCATACGGAGACAGGGCTCTGTTCTGTATAGTTCTGCAGTTTGGCGCGATGGTCTGTCTCGGCCTCTTTACTGCGACGGTGGTGAGCCGGCTGCATTTTCTGGGTGCGCGGGCGGCGGGAACGTACATTGCCTTGTTTGGCGGCTTTCTGGTGGTCGCTGACTCATTCGCCGGCACCATGGCGATGTGGGCGATGCTGAGGCCGCCGGTGATTGGCGACTCGGCAGTTGTAATGGCTTTGTACTATCTCGGTTTTGGCCTGGGAGGGCCTGGGTTTTCAGTGCCCATGGGGCTGCTGATAGCCGGTGTTTCGGTTACAGCGGCGTTCATGAAGCTGTTGCCGAAGTGGGTGATCGTTTTCGGGCTGGTGCTTGCGGTTGCTGGCGAACTGAGCTGGTTGCAGCTTGCGTTTCCGAAGCTGATCTTTCTGATTCCGCTGGTGCGCTTTCCCGGATTTATCTGGCTGATCTCAGTTGGCTTCATGCTGCCGAAGTCGCGCAAGGCTCCGTTGGCGGCGTAGCCGAGCTGGCCACGATTTGAGTTTTATTCACCGAGCATGAGGCGCTGGATGCGCTGGGCTTTGCCGGTCTTGGGGTCGCAAGTGATGACGGCGGCGCACATCTTGGGGTTGCCGGTGGCAGCTTCAAACTTGCCGGGCATGCCGGTAAGGAAGCGATTCAAGACAAGCTGCGTTTCGACGCCGATTACTGAGTCGTATGGGCCGCTCATGCCTACGTCGGTCTGGTAGGCTGTGCCGCCGGGCAGTACACGCTCGTCGGCTGTTGGGATGTGCGTGTGCGTGCCGACGATGCCGGTGACGCGGCCATCGAGATGCCAGCCCATGGCCACTTTTTCGCTGGTGGCCTCGGCGTGGAAGTCGACGAAGATGATGCGCGCACCGCTCGATTTGCGGATGTTTTCGAGGATTTCGTCGGCGGCGCGGAAGGGATCGTTGGTGCCGTTGATGAAGACCTTGCCCATGAGGTTGACGACGGCGTAGGGCGTGCCTTGATCGGGGCCTGCTGCAATGAGTCCTTCGTAGACTCCGTAGCCGGGCAGGCCAGCCTGCAAGTTGGCGGGACGCAGGACTCGTCGTGCGTGCTCATGGCTTTCAGCAGGGACTGACTTCATGTAGTCGATGAGCTCGCGCTTGTCCCAGACGTGGTTGCCGGTGGTGATGACGTCGGCGCCCCAGTCGAAGAACTCTTCGGCGAGTGCCGGTGTGATGCCGAAGCCGCCTGCTGCGTTTTCGCCGTTGATGACGGTGAGGTCGATCTTGTGAGAGTCCAGAACATGCGGCAGATGCTCGCGTACGATGCGGCGTCCTGCGCTGCCGAAGATGTCGCCTACGAAGAGAATATTCATTCAGTAGAGATCAGAGATCAGGGGTCAGAGATCGGTTGAAAGTGAGCAGTGGACAGTGAACAGTGGGCAGGGAACAGTGAATGAGCATCAGTGAGTGTCGCTTTCTGATCTCTGATCTCTGATCTCTGACCCCTTTTCCGCGCGCATCAAGGGAAAGAGGATCACATCGCGTATTGATTTCGAGCCGGTGAGGAGCATGGTTAGACGGTCGATGCCGATGCCTTCGCCGCCGGTGGGAGGCAGGCCGTAGGTGAGGGCGCGGACGTAGTCTTCGTCCATCTGGTGAGCTTCGTCGTCGCCGCCTGCGCGCTGGGTTAGCTGGTCTTCGAAGCGCTTCTTCTGCTCGACGGGGTCGTTGAGCTCGCTGAAGGCGTTGCCGACTTCGAAGCCGCCGATGAAGAATTCGAAGCGCTCGACGACTTCCGGGTTCTCGGGGCTTTGTTTGGATAGCGGCGAGACTGCGGTGGGGTAGTCGTAGATGATGGTGGGCTGGAAAAGGTTGGGTTCGACGATGGTTTCGAAAAGCGAATAGATAGTCTTGCCGATTTGTTCATTCTTCTCTGAAAGAGACATAAATACATGCAAAACACCACCAATACGCCTAGATTCGGCGAAGTTCAGTCGCGCTTCTTTATCGTGCTTCTGCCAATCGATGAAGTCTTGATCTTCGCGGTCAACTACAGAGCCGACCGAATAATCAGAAAGATCTGGACGTTTGTAACGTGCAGCCATGACTTGCATAAGCTTAGTTTGAGCCTCATCATGGCTTTGGTATAGCTGTTCGTAGACTAGATATAAACGCGACACAGTGGCAAAAAGACTGTCTTTTGAAGCAAAATCTTGAGTTTGCGGCTTTGGGTTTGCTATCTCGGGCCAGTAGTCGATGATTGCCTGAATCATCGACAGCCGCTGCCACTTCGCGAGATCGATGGTTTGCTCGTTGTACTCGATGACCGTGGTGCCGTTGACTTCCTGCGCGACATACGCGATTAGTTCTTCCGTGAGCGTCATCAGGTCGTGGTAGTTTGCATACGCCTGATAGAACTCCAGCATGGTGAACTCGGGATTGTGCTGGGTGCTGACGCCTTCGTTGCGGAAGTTGCGGTTGATCTCGTAGACGCGGTCGATGCCGCCGACTACCAGTCGCTTCAAATACAGCTCCGGCGCGATGCGCAGGTAGAGATCCATATCGAGCGTGTTGTGGTGGGTGGTGAAGGGACGCGCTGCCGCGCCGCCCGCGATGGGCTGCATCATCGGCGTCTCGACTTCGATGTATCCGCGGGTATCGAAGAAATTGCGCACCGCCTTGAGGACCTTCGCGCGCTTGATGAAGACTTCGCGGGAGTCGAGATTGGTGAAGAGATCGACGTAGCGCTGGCGGTAGCGCGCCTCGACGTCGGCGAGGCCGTGGTACTTCTCCGGCAGCGCGAGCATGGCTTTGGAGAGGAAGGTGAGCGTCTCGACGTGGATGGTGAGCTCACCGGTGCGGGTGCGGAAGAGGTATCCGGAGACGCCGATGTGGTCGCCGAGGTCGAGCAGCTTGTAGAGCGCGAATGCCTGTTCGCCAACGGCGTCGAGGCGGACGTAGATCTGCAGGCGCTGGCCCTGCTGCTGGAGCGTGGCGAAGCCTGCCTTGCCCTGCTGGCGGATGGTGATGATGCGTCCGGCGACGGCAACGCGTGGACGCTCGGTGTCGGGCAGCTCATTCAACTGCTCGGCGGGAATGCTGTTCCATGTGGCGCGAATGTCCGCGATCGGGTCGGCCTGCTGGTTTTCTTCGGCAGGGAAGCGGTTGGGATAGGCCGACTGGCCGAGGGCTTCGATGGCTTTCAGTTTTTCCTGGCGAAGCGCAAAGAGATTGCGCTCAAACTCCGACTCAAACACGTGTCTTTCCTTTTCGCGATGTCAAATATAGAACCACGATGAAAGCCTCTCCCACGGCTATTTCTGTGAACATGGCCGGGTAGTCGATAACCACAGAAAATCTGGAGCTATCGCTCTTCGGTGGTTTGAACAAAGGGGCATGCCATCGCGAAATTCGTTGGGGGCCCCAACGAAGCCCGTCGTAGTCGTAAATGGGAGAAACCTCTACCCATGGCGGAAATAGTGACGGGATTGCAAAGATCGCAAAAGCTAGCCATATGAGAAGCTTTTCCTTGCTTGTCAACAGAAGCACGATACTTCCTAAGGGCTTATCAAGTGGTTTGTGCGACGTCAGTATAGTTTTATCACTATTGGTGATATTCCACTGCGCGTGGACTCGCGCGCATGGTCTCGATTGTGTATAACCGGAGGGATGCCCGAGGATCCTAAAACAACCGGCGACGCGAACGAGTACGCGAATAGGGAGGCAAACAGCGAAAACTGGACGCCCCGACGCGGCGGCCAGGCATCTCCCAGCCGGTCGGGTTCGATGAAGAGTCTGGCGCAGGCCGAAGAGCTGATGCAGATCGCTTTTGTGCTGCCGAGTGGCATGCTGCTTGGCTGGGGCGCGGGCTATGTGGCTGACAAGATCATGCACACGCACTGGGCGACGGTGACAGGGCTGATTCTGGGCATTGTGCTGGGCATGGTCAGCGTGATCCGCACGGCGACGGCCGCGATGAAAAGACCGGGAACGGAAAAATCGGACGCGAAGATGCTCGGTTCGAGCAAGTCTGGCTCGAGCGAATCAGGCAGGGCAGGCAAAGATAGCTAAGCAGGGGTAATGAGCGAGAGGATAGCGAATTCAGTGGAGCATCCGATTCTGGAGCTCACGGATGAGAACGTTGCGGCGATGCTGCGCCGGGTGGTGCGGCTGACGGCTGGGCTTGGGGTCGCGGCGGCGCTGGTTCTGTGGGTGGTAAGCGGCTGGCAGACGGCTGCTTTATTCGCTGTGGGCGCGACGATCTCGATTGGCAGCATCTACGAGTGGGCGCGGCTGATTCGGATGGTGATGGCCCGGATGGACCGGTTTGAACAGATAGATCAGATAGATCAGATGGAAGGCAAGTCCGACGCCCAGCCTGCCAACGCCCGCAGAGTTGGGCTGGGACCGGTGGTCGTGATCCTGCTCTTCCTGATGCGTCTGACGATCGCTGGAGTGGCTATTTATGTTAGCCTAAAGTGTTTCCATGGCTCGCCGATCGCGTTGCTCTGCGGACTGGGCCTGGCATTAGCCGGGCTGGTTTGGGAAGCGATGCGGGTTCTAAGAGGATAAGCCGCGTTCGCGCGGATAGCTTCTCGATTGCGGACAAACCGCGCCACAAGCCAAAGTTTTTGATCAGGACGATTCGAACGATATGCATGAAACGCTTGCACTTACCCGGTTGCTGAACCAGCTCTTCGCCGGGCCTGTGGACTCACTGCTGAACGCAATCGGCATTCATCCGCTGCACCCTGAGTCGCCAATCAAGGACGCCCTTGCACTTGAGCTGCTGATCGCTGCTCTTCTTTTGCTCTTTTTCATCGTAGTTCGGGCGTCGCTCAGTGTGGAGAAGCCGGGTGTGCCGCAGCAGTTTGCCGAGTTGATTCATGAGTTCATCGGCGGCCAATCGGAGACGATCATCGGGCACAACTACAGCCGGTTCCAGAGCTTCGTCACGATCATTTTCCTCTTTATCCTGGCTTGCAACCTGATCGGATTGATTCCTGGAATCAACTCGCCGACGGAAATGGAAGCAGTGACTCTGGGGCTGGCGGTCGCGACGTTTGTCTACTACAACTTCTACGGGTTGAAGGAACAAGGCCTGTGGGGATACATCAAGCACTTTGCGGGGCCGGTCTGGTGGCTTGCGCCGCTGATTTTCCCTATCGAGATCGTCTCGCACTTCGCCCGTATCATGTCGCTCTCGGTTCGTCTTTACGCCAACATGTTCGCCGGCGGACTGGTGACAATGGTCTTCTTCTCGCTGGTGCCGATCGGTGTGCCGGTTCTCTTTCTAGGCCTGCACCTGCTGGTTTCGGTGATCCAGGCGTTTGTCTTTACGCTGCTGGTGATGATCTATCTCTCGCTGGCTGTGCAGCACGAGCACTAAAAAGTTTGTGGCATTCCGCCGGAGAGCGCTTCTGCTCCGGACGAACGGACGGTCTTGAGCGTGAGGGGGCCAGCTTGGTGAGCCTCAACCACCCACTGAAGATCAATTCATGTGAAGCTGGAGCACTATGCGGAAACTGCAGTATCTTCTGATGACCCTGTCGGTTCTTTGCTTCGCCTCGCCGGCATTTGCCCAGGCGACGGCTGGTGGCAGCAGCATCAATCTCGCACCTATCGGCATCGGCCTCGGCCTGGCGCTTGCCGCCGGCCTCTGCGGCCTCGGTCAGGGTAAGGCAACGGCGAGCGCCGTCGAGGCTCTTGCGCGTAATCCTGGAGCACGCCCCGGAATCTTCACCTTCTTGATTCTCGGTCTGGCGTTTATCGAATCGCTCACACTGTTCACGCTGGTCATCATCTTCATCATGATCAAGTAATCGGTCTGGAAGCAAAAAACAACGCCCGGGAGCTTTCCCGGGCGGTTGCTTTTTGATGCGCATCTAAACTTCATCAAATACATTACGTGAAATGTACTTCATGCAGATATAAAAAGACTTACATTAAATCTTCTTAATCCATAAATTCTTGATTTTGCACTTGACTTGCAGCTTCCCGGCATTGTTTTCTTGAGTCACTGAATCACATACCCCATTCGGAAACGGGCGTTCGTCTGAGCTCGCTTTCGGCTGTGTTGCGACCGAAGAGCAGTTGTTGACGGGAGAGATGGCTCGGCACAGAAGCCTGCAGCACATGGGCAGTCGGGCAAAAGAGCGCCGGTGATCCGCACATGGCGACACCCCAGCAAGGCTGTTTCGACGACGGGTTGCAGGCGGATTCGCCTGGACCACGAATCTTGCGTGAGCGGATTTCTCTTTGGGGGATGTGTGATCAAGCGCCTGGTGGACGTGATTCTATCTGCATCGCTTCTGCTGTTTTTCTCGCCGGTTCTGGCCTGTGCCGTAATGATGATTCGGCTCACATCGCCGGGTCCTGCCATCTTTCGACAGACCCGTGTAGGCCGGGGATTTCAGCCTTTTGAGATTTTGAAGCTGCGCACAATGGCGCAGGATCGACCGGGGCTGGCGTATACGCTGGCGAGCGATCCGAGGATCACTCCTGTCGGGCGTTTTTTGCGGGAGGCAAAGATCGACGAGCTGCCGCAACTCTGGAACGTACTGCGCGGCGATATGAGTCTGGTGGGGCCGCGCCCAGTAGTGCCGGAGATCAGCCTGGAATTTCGTCCTCATTATGAGCATCTGCTGCGCGTGCGCCCGGGACTGACGGATCCGGCGTCGATTAAGTATCGCCATGAGGCGCGGTTGCTGGCCGCGATGCCCGATGGCAAGGGCTACTTCAAAAGCGTGGTAACGCCGGACAAGCTGCGTATTTCAGCCGATTATCTTGAGCGCGCCACGCTCTGGACGGACGGAGTAACGATGGCGATGACGGCCGTGGTCTGCTGCTTTCCACGATTGTGCCGGCTGTATGGTTTGCCGCCAGCTGGTTCGGATGGAATGAAGAATCGGGAGCAAAGAGAGGACTCGAAGCGCGATGGTGCGATACTGGCACACGCGCAGTCCAATGCGGATACGGAAAATTTGTCCCATTTACCAGTCTGGCAGGGGATTTCACTTAGTCTGAGTGATTTCCTGGGGACATCGACTTCCACAATGCCAAACTGACGGGATTTCTCTCTTCGGCAAAGGGCGACTTGCAGCTAGGATGATGCCGTGGGCAAATCATCTGAGTCTGTGTCCCCGCCGATATTGTTTTTGCCGGATATGCTTCATACCGATGGCGTGACGCGCGAAGGCGTTGGATTGCTGATGCGAGACGGTGTGGTGGAAAGCGTTATCGCGCCCAATGCTGCGCCGGTGGGTGTTCATGTGGTGCGGCTCGCCGGGAAGGCGCTGTTGCCGGGGCTGGCGAATGCGCATTCTCACACATTTCAGCGCCTGTTTCGAGGGCGTGCCGAGGGCCGTGCGGTTGGCGGCGACACGTTCTGGACCTGGCGGGTGCAGATGTACCGCGCTGCGAATTTTGTATCGCCAGAGGATCTGTACGATGTGGCGCGCGCGACCTTTTTAGAGATGGTGCGCGCCGGAATTACGGTGGTAGGCGAGTTTCACTACCTGCACGGCGATCCGGATGGGCGGCCGTACGACGATCCGAATCTGTTGAGCAGGCAGGTGATTGCAGCGGCGCAGTCGGTTGGTCTGCGGATTTGTCTGCTGCGGACGGCGTACTTTCGCGCGGGTTTTCAGAAGCCTACTGACACGGGCCAGCGGCGGTTTTATGAGCAGCCGGATAAGTATCTACACAATCTGGAAGCGCTCGCAACCGAGTATGCAGGTGCGCCTGCGGTTTCAGTGGGCACGGCTCCGCATAGCATTCGAGCAGTTCCGGCGGATGCAATGCAGCGGATCGTGGAGCAGGTACGCGGGCGGATGCCGGTTCATCTGCATATCTCGGAGCAGCCGGCGGAAAACGAGGCGTGTGTGGCCGAGTATGGCGCGACGCCGGTTTCGCTGTTGGCCGATCGCGGAGTGATCGCGCACGATTCGACGCTGGTGCATGCGATTCATCTTACGGATGCAGAGTTCGCTGGGGTGGCGTGGCTTGGTGCGACGATCTGTTCGTGTCCCACGACGGAGCGGAATCTTGGCGACGGTATTTTTCCGGTGGATAAAGCCGCGCGGCTGGGCATTCCGGTGGCTTTTGGTTCGGACAGCCAGGCGCAAATAGATGTGCTGGAGGACGCGCGGCAGATGGAGTACCACCTGCGGTTGCGCGACCGGAAACGCGGCGTGATCGATGGCTCCATGGCTGCCGGTGCGGGCTGGCAGGGCGATATGGCGGGCGCTCTGTTGCAGGCGGCTACGGTGAATGGTTATCGGGCGCTCGGGCTGCACGGCGGACGATTGGCTCCTGGCGAACCCGCCGATTTTTTGACGGCCAATTTAAACGATCTGTCGGTTCTGGGCACCGATGCTGGGTCGCTCGCGGAGCAGACTGTTTTTGCGATGGCCAAGTCCGCGGTCCGCGATGTGGCGGTGGCTGGGAAGCTGATTCTTCAAGACGGACACCACGGCGAGGAAGAAGCGATTGAGGAGCGATACTGCGCGGTGCAGCGGCGGTATGCTCAGGCTCATTGAAGCAGGAGAATGGCGATGACGATGGCAACGGATCTGGCGATGACGGTGCGTGCTCCGAGAGGGAGCGCGCTACGGTGCAAGGGTTGGCAGCAGGAGGCGGCGTTGCGCTGCCTGATGAACAATCTCGACCCGGATGTGGCCGAGAGGCCGGCGGATCTGGTGGTCTATGGCGGCATTGGCAAGGCGGCGCGCAACTGGGAGAGCTTTCATGCCATTGTGCGCGAACTGGAACGACTGGGCGATGAAGAGACACTTCTGGTGCAGTCGGGCAAACCGATCGCGGTCTTTCCAACGCACGATATGGCTCCGCGGGTGATCATCGCCAATTCAAATCTGGTGGGTCACTGGGCCAACTGGGAGCATTTTCATGAGCTCGACCGCAAGGGCTTGATGATGTACGGCCAGATGACGGCGGGGAGTTGGATATACATCGGCACGCAGGGCATTTTGCAGGGGACGTTCCAGACTTTTGCTGCGCTGGCGGATAAGCACTTTGGCGGTTCGCTGAAGGGCAAGTTTACGGTGACCGGCGGAGTGGGAGGCATGGGGGGCGCGCAGCCGCTGGCGGTGACGATGAATGATGGTGTTGTGCTGGCAATTGATGTGGACGGCAGCCGCATCGAGCGCCGCGTGGAGACGCGTTATTGCGACACGATTGCCGAGAGTCTGGACGATGCGCTGGCTCTGTGTGAGGCGGCTCGGCGCGAGGGCAGGGCACTGTCGGTGGGGCTGGTCGGCAACTGTGCCGAAGTGCTGCCGGAGCTGGTGCGCCGGGGCGTTGTGATCGATGTGGTGACGGACCAGACGAGTGCGCATGATCCGCTGAACGGCTATGTTCCGGTTGGGATGACGCTGGCCGAGGCCGCCGAGTTGCGGCAGCGCGATGCGGCGGAGTATGTGCGGCGTTCGACGGCATCGATGGCCGTGCATGTGCAGGCAATGCTCGATCTGCAGCGGGCGGGGGCGATTGCATTTGACTACGGCAACAACATCCGGCGTTTTGCGGCGGATGCGGGTTGCGAGCGGGCCTTCGATATTCCGGGGTTTGTACCGGAGTATATTCGTCCGTTGTTTTGCGAGGGGGCTGGGCCGTTCCGGTGGATGGCGCTATCGGGCGATCCGAAAGACATTGACCGTACAGATGAGCTGGCGTTGCAGCTCTTTCCGAACAATGCGATTCTGCATCGGTGGATGCGGCTGGCGCGGGGACGATTTGCGTTCCAGGGCCTGCCGGCGCGCATCTGCTGGCTTGGGCTGGGTGAACGCGCGCGGATGGGCGAGGCGATGAACGATCTGGTGCGCAAGGGCGAGCTTTCGGCTCCGGTGGCGATTGGCCGCGATCATCTCGATACTGGATCGGTTGCCAGTCCTTACCGTGAAACGGAGCGCATGCTGGATGGTTCCGACGCCGTGGCGGACTGGCCGATCCTGAATGCGCTGTTGAACACGGCTAGCGGCGCGACCTGGGTGAGCTTTCATCATGGCGGCGGCGTGGGGATGGGTTATTCGCTGCATGCAGGGCAAGTAACGGTGGCGGATGGAACAGAAAACGCGGCGAAGCGCATTCGGCGAGTGCTGAACAACGATCCGGGGTTGGGTGTGGTGCGCCATGCAGATGCCGGGTATGAGCTGGCGCGGAAGACGGTTCGCGAAAAAGGCCTTCACATGCCGATGGACAGTGGGCAGTGAACACTGAACAGGTAGGAATGCCGGGAACAGCGAAGATCGCGGTGGTGAATATCGGCCAGTTGGTGACCCTGACAGGTCCGGCGCGGCCACGCGTTGGTGCGGAGATGCGCGAGCTGGGGCTGGTTCACGATGCCGTGTTGCTGGTCCGTGACGGCCGCATCGAAGCCGCAGGCGCGTATGCGGAGCTTCGTGACCGGATCGGGTCTGAGACTCAGGTCATTGATGCGGGCGGTCGGCTGGTGACGCCGGGGTTTGTGGATGCACATACTCACCTGGTCTTTGCCGGTAATCGCGCCAGTGAGTTTGAGCAGCGGCTGGCGGGGAAGACGTACCAGGAGATTGCGGCCGCGGGTGGAGGCATTCAGTCCACTGTAAAGCTGACCCGTGCGGCGAGCGAAGATGAGCTGCTGGCGGAGGCGCGGCGGCATCGCGATTGGATGCTGCGTTCGGGAACAACGACGATTGAGGCGAAATCTGGCTATGGTCTTGAGCGCGAGACGGAGTTGCGGCAGTTGCGCGTGATTGCACGGCTGGCAGAGGAGGGTTCCGTGAAGCTGGTTCCGACGCTGCTGGCGGCGCATACCGTTCCGAAGGAGTTTGCTGACCGGCGCGGGGAGTACGTGCGCTTTGTCGCCCAGGAGCTGATTCCTGAGGTTACGTCCCTTGGTCTGGCTCGTTATTGCGATGCTTTTTGCGACGACCACGCCTTTACTGTCGAGGAAACGCGCGTGGTGCTGGAGGCAGCGAAACGCCACGGTCTGGGGCTGCGGCTGCATTGTGAGCAGTTTCGCCCCGGAACGGGAGCCGATCTTGCGGCGGAGCTTGGCGCCGTGACCGCCGATCATCTGGAGATGGTCTGTGACGATACGCTGCAGAGGATAAAAGCTGCCGGAGTGCAACCGGTACTGCTGCCTGCGTCGGTCTTTTGCCTTGGGCGCGATCAGTATCCACCGGCGCGGAAGATAATTGAGATGGGGTTGCCGGTCGTGGTTGCGACGGATTTCAATCCCGGCTCGTCGCCAGCGCCATCGATGCTGTTTGCGTTGTCGCTGGCGTCGATTGCGATGAAGATGCTGCCGGCGGAAGCGTTGACGGCGGCGACGGTGAATGCAGCTTATAGTCTCGGCTTAGGTCACGAAGTTGGATCTCTGGAACCGGGTAAGGCTGCGGATTTTGTGATCCATGAGTGTGCGGATTATCGAGAGCTTGCGTACTATGTTGCCGCACCGGCTCATCTGCGCCTCTTCGTAAATGGCGCCGAGGTTGCTCTGTGAGTTCGATCGAGGCTGCGGATATTCTGCGTGAGTTGGTGGCGATTTCGACGCCGTCGGCGGTTTCGAATTTGCCGCTTCTAGCTTGGGTCGCGGGGTTCCTGTCTCGATATGGATGGCGGTCGGAACAAATGGTCTGGACCGACCTTGCGGGAGTTGAGAAAGCCAATCTGCTTGTGTGGTCTGGGTCGGGCGAACGCCCAGCCCGTTTTGATTCTGCGTTTGTCTGTCATACCGATACCGTGCCGTACGCGACGAGCTGGCAAGGTGCGCTGGTTCTGGAAGAACGCAGCGGACAATTGCATGGCTGCGGCTCCTGCGATGTGAAGGGCGCACTGGCTTGCTTTCTGGCGGCGATTTCCCAAGTACCTGCCGGAGATGTGGGCAGGTGGGGGTTGATTCTCACGGCAGACGAAGAGATCGGCTGCAAGGGCATGGAACGGCTGCTCGCTCGCGGTGATCTCCGAATAGGCTCGGCAATCGTGAGTGAGCCTACCTCTCTTCGTCCTGGCATCGCGGGCAAGGGCTATGGGCTGACGCGTGTCACGGTGCATGGTGCCGAGGCTCACTCTGCGTTTCCGGCACGAGGAGCCTCAGCTATCCTGGCAGCCGCGAGGCTGATAGCTGAGATTGACGATAAGCTTGGCGGCTGCAATGAGGTAGTTGACGCGCTTTTCGATCCGCCGCGGACCACCTGGAATATCGGCACGATTGAGGGCGGGGCAGCAAAGAATATCGTCGCCGGACGATGTTCGTTTCTCGTGGAGTGGCGGCCTGTGCCCAGTGAGCCGCCGCAGGCGTTTCTGGGCGGGTTGCGCGCGATCCTTGCCTCAGCGCAGGCGGCATGTCCCAAAGCTCGCTTTGAATTGGAGCCGCTTCGCTCGGATGCGGGGTTTGCTCCGGCGGCTCAGGGTATCCTGCAACAAAACCTCCAGAAACTGCTTGGAACCGAGCCAACAGGCATCAGCTTCGGATCAGAGGCAAGCAGGTTGGCAGCTATCGCCGACGAGGTGATTGTGATTGGCCCTGGAGACATGCAGACAGCGCACAGCGACCGTGAGTGTGTACCTGTTGCCGAACTGGAAAAATGGACCGGCGCTCTGGTTGAGCTGTTGCAGCATAACCAGAACGCCGAAATTGTTTAGCGTACTGTCTTAGACGAAGAGCGGAGCCAGCACCAGTGTCACGGTCGCAAGCAACTTGATGAGCACGTGCAGACTGGGACCGGCGGTGTCCTTGAAGGGATCGCCTACGGTGTCGCCTACAACTGCGGCCTTGTGCGCGTCAGAGCCTTTACCGCCGTAGTGTCCTGACTCGATGTACTTCTTGGCGTTATCCCACGCGCCGCCGCCGTTGTTCATCAGCATAGCGAGCAGGATGCCGCTGATGGTGCCGACCATGAGAAAAGCCGCGACCGACTCCGCACCAGAGAGATTGACGATGCCAGCCATACCGGCGGGGAGGTCGATGCTGCTTTTGAGGTGGAAGCGCGTACTGAGATGGCGGAACGAGACACCGATAATGACCGGCATAAGCACGGCGATGGCGCCGGGCATAATCATTTCTTTCAATGCCGCACCGGTGACGATATGGACGCATCGTCCGTAATCCGGACGGCTGGTGCCGGACATGATGCCGGGGTTTTCCTTGAACTGTGCGCGAACGTCTTCGATCACTTTTTCAGCGGCTCGGCCCACGGCGCGGATCGCCATGGACGAAAAGATGTAGGTGAGCATTGCGCCTAACAGCGCTCCTACGAAGACGGGAATACCGGCAAGGTTGATATTCGAGAAGTCCCAGCCTGGAGGCAGATGCAACCCGGCACCCTCAACACGGCGCTGGACAATCTCCTTGATCGTTTCCAGGTAGGCGGAAAAGAGCAAAAAGGCCGCCAGAGAAGCTGAGCCGATGGCATAGCCCTTGGTGAGCGCCTTGGTCGTGTTTCCGGCAGCATCAAGGCGGTCGGTACGGTCGCGGACCTCATGCGGCTGGTTGCTCATCTCAACGATGCCGCCGGCATTGTCGGTGATGGGGCCGAAGGTATCCATCGCCAGAATGTAGGCCGCGCTCGACAGCATGCCCATGGTGGCGATTGCAGTGCCGTAGATGCCCTTGGCGTAGTCGGAGATACCGGCAGCATCTTCAAGGCCGCGCACGCCGCAGTAGTAGCTGAGCAAGAGAGCTGCGCTGATGACGATGACAGGCAGCGCGGGTGTCTCCATACCGACGGCAAGGCCGGTGATGATGTTGGTCGCTGGGCCGGTTTGGCACGCTTCGGCGATGGATCGGACAGGGCGGTAGCGCGTCTCCGTGTAGTACTCCGTGATCGAAACAAAGAGGAACGAAGTGATGATGCCGACGACGCCTGCGCCCAGCAGCCACCAGCGGTCGTCGAGCAGGAAATGCACGCCCAGCGCGAAACCCGCCAGCGCCAACAGGCTGGTGACGTAGTAGCCCCGGTTGAGGGAGTGCATGGGATCGTCGCTCTCTTTGCCGCCGACCACGGCGACTCCGATGATCGAGGAGACGATGTTGACGGCGTGCACAATGAGCGGGAAGAGAATGCCTTTGATTCCGAAGACCGGATAGAGCGCCGCGCCAAGAATCATAGCTCCGACGCTCTCAGCCGCGCTTGATTCAAAGATATCGGCGCCGCGGCCTGCGCAGTCGCCAACGTTGTCGCCAACCAGGTCGGCAATGACGGCTGGGTTGCGCGGGTCGTCCTCGGGAATGCCCGCTTCCACCTTTCCGACGAGATCGGCACCCACATCAGCGGCTTTGGTGTAAATACCGCCCCCGAGCTGGGCAAAAAGCGCCACCAGGGACGCTCCGAAGCCGAATCCGACGAGCTGGTAGACGACTGCCTGGGGCTGACTGAGGCCGCCGAAGAGCAGGAAGAGAATGCCGATGCCCAGTAGGGCAAGGCCTATCACGACGAGGCCAGTGACCGCGCCGCCGTGCAGGGCGAGTTGCAGGGAGCGTGTAAGGCTGGTGCGTGCGGCAGCTGCTGTGCGCAGATTGGCGCGGATGGAGACGAACATGCCGGTGTAACCGGAGATTCCGGAACAGGCCGCTCCTACGAGGAAGCCGAAAACGACGCGGAGCGCCATGGGCTGGGTGGGGCCATACATCCAGTAACCGGCAAAGAGAATGACGGCGATAGCGATGGCCATGAGGGCGATGGTCTTATACTGACGGCCCATGAAGGCTTGAGCGCCTTCCTGAATGGCCCGTGCGATATGTTGCATCTCAGGCGAACCCTGATCGGAGGCCAGAACCGAGCGCGCGAAGAACAGCGCGGCCACCAGCGCTACAACGCCGATGGCAAGTGCAATCCATAGATAGATAGTGTCATTGCCTGAAACGCTGCTGGTGAGTGGATCGGCCAGCATGGCAAGCGCAGTGCTGAAGAAAGACATTCGAGGATAAGCCTCCTAGATTGTTGGTGGCGGGCATTCCTTTGAGAGGAGCCGGAATTAGGCCAATATGGACATCCGAGCAGAGCCCAGTTCTTACGGGAAAGTGAGTATAGCTTGTGACGCAGCCCGGTCATTGCAGTACGACGAATAGAAACACGGCAGCAATTGGATCGTCAATACACCCTGGTGCATCTATACCACTCGGATGCTCCGGATGAGCAATTTGGACCGCTTTTTCCACCGGTCGCAGGATTGATACAATCGACAAGGTTTAGGCTGTTTGGTGGCCTTGGCAGGGCGGAACTTTTAATCCGGAGGTGCGAGATGGGCCGTGGAATTTCAAGCTCAAAAGAACTGAGGCAAGGCGGCTCTCCGGGTAAAAATGGGTCTGGCGCTGCAACGCTGACTGCTGATGTGGTGTCCGGCTCTTCGACGGAGGATCACCTTAGCCCTTCGGAACTGCTTGAATTTTACAAGCTGATGTACGAGTCGCGGCGCATTGACGACCGCGAAGTCCTTCTCAAACGGCAACAGAAAATCTTCTTTCAAGTCTCGGCGGCAGGGCATGAGGCCTTTCAGGCAGCCATGGGCAAGGCGCTGCGAAGCGGCTATGACTGGGTGGTGCCGTACTATCGCGACCGTACGCTGTGCCTGACGCTCGGTGTCACGGCTGAGGATATGTTTCTGCAGGCCGTTGGCGCTGGAACAGACAAGGCAAGTGGCGGACGGCAGATGCCGAACCACTGGAGCAGCCCGGAGCTAAACATCATCAGTACGTCTTCCTCGACGGCGACGCAGATTCTGCACGCTGTGGGATGCGCTGAGGCCGGGCAGTTTCTTGCGCACAATCCGCAGGCAGCGGAAAAGGGAGTCGGAGATTACAGGGCTTTTCACGATATCTCGTTCCACTCTGACGAGGTGGTACTGACGACCCTCGGTGAGGGATCGACCTCGCAGGGTGAGTTCTGGGAGGCGCTGAGTACGGCGTCAAACCGCAAGCTGCCGGTTATTTTCGCGGTAGAGGATAACGGGTATGCGATTTCGGTTCCAGTGGAGACGAATACTCCCGGTGGGAACATCTCACGGTTGGTTGCGAATTTCCCAAACTTCTATTTTGCAGAGGTAGACGGCACCGATCCCGAGGCGAGCTACTTTGCCATGAAAGCGGCGGTGGAGCATTGCCGCGCAGGCAACGGACCAGCATTTGTTCACGGTCACTGCGTGCGCATCTACTCGCATTCCTTCTCGGATGACGACAAGAACTATCGCACCGCCGAGGAGCGGGAAGCGGATACGATGCGCGATCCGCTGCACAAGCTGCAGATGCGCCTGCTGCGTGACGGCATTTTGAGCACCAGCGAGCTGACCGAAATGGAAGAGCGCATCGATGCCCAGGTTGCCGCTGCGGCAGAGCGCGCGCTGGCTGCGCCACTCCCGGCAATATCCAGCATTCCGAAGCATATTTATTCCGAAGACTTCGATCCCACGCGGCCCGAGCTCGAAACAACTCCTGGACGGCCTCACATGGAGGAGTCCGGAAGTACAGAACAGGGCGCTGACCGCACCATGGCTGACCTGATCAACGCCTGCCTGCGCGACGAGATGCGGCGTGATCCGCGCATCGTCGTATATGGCGAAGACGTTGCCGATGCGACACGCATAAAGGCGCTGAAAGAGTCCAAAGGCAAAGGTGGGGTTTTCAAACTCACCGCAGGGTTGCAGACGGAGTTCGGCGTTGAGCGGGTGTTCAACTCGCCGCTGGCTGAGGCGAATATCGTCGGGCGAGCGGTTGGCTACGCTGTACGCGGCATGAAGCCGGTAGTCGAGATTCAGTTCTTCGACTACATCTGGCCGGCTACGCACCAGATTCGAAATGAGCTGGCTGTGATGCGCTGGAGATCCAATGGCGGGTTTGCCTCGCCTGTGGTCATTCGCGTGCCGATTGGCGGATATCTGACAGGCGGGTCTATCTATCACTCGCAATGCGGCGAGTCAATCTTTACGCATATTCCGGGTCTGCGCGTGGTCTTTCCGTCCAATGCGCTGGATGCGAATGGCTTGCTGCGCACGGCGATTCGCTGCGACGATCCGGTGCTGTTTCTCGAACACAAGCGGCTCTATCGCGAGCCGTATGGCCGCGCGCCTTATCCGGGCCCGGATTACATGATTCCGTTCGGCAAAGCAGCCATTACGCGGCCTGGAACTGACGTGACGGTTGTGACTTATGGAGCGGTGGTGCCTCGTGCTCTGCAGGCGGCCAAGCGCGCCGAGCAGATGCATGGTATCTCCACCGAAGTGATCGATCTGCGCACCCTGAGCCCGTATGACTGGGAGGCGATTGCAACCTCGGTGAAGAAAACCAGCCGGGTCATCGTGGCGTATGAGGACGTGAAGAGCTGGGGTTACGGCGCGGAGATAGCCGCTCGCATCGCCGATGAGCTCTTTGAAGATCTCGATGCGCCGGTGAAGCGTGTAGCAGCGATGGACACGTTCGTTGCCTATCAGCCGGTGCTCGAAGATGCGATTTTGCCTCAGCCGGATGATCTGCTGCAGGCGATCACCGAACTTCGAGCTTTCTGACAAGACTTTTTGGCGGGCGTTCTGAATGCGGCACACTCCGCGGAGCGCCTTGTTATCCTGAAAACAGTCGCAGCAGCGTCGTCTATCGAATCTTCCTACCACGAACCGAGCGGCAGCCGGATAGCTGTTGCCCGTATACATCGAGCAGGAGACCGCTTGCATTCAGATCAGACGGTTACCCCCGATCCGTCCGTTCGTAAAGTATTGATCTATCGGCTTGGCTCGCTGGGCGACACAGTTGTTGCGCTGCCATGCTTTCATCTCATCGAGCGCAAGTTTCCAAATGCCGAACGGCGGCTTCTGACAAATTTCCCCATTCATGCCAAGGCACCGGCATCCGCGGCAGTGCTCGGCGATTCAGGGCTGGTGCATGGCTACATGCGTTATACAGTCGGCACGCGCAGTGCCGGTGAGCTGCTCAGACTGGCGCGCGAGATTCGCCGATTCAAGCCGGATGTGCTGGTTTACCTGATGCCGGTGCGATCAACCGCAAGCGTCCAGCGCGACAAGTGGTTTTTCCGCGTGGCGTGCGGTGTTCGGCATATCGTGGGCATCCCTGTACCCGAGCAGTTAGAAAGGATCGAGAATTCATCCACCGGCATGTATCAATCAGAAGCCGTGCGCCTTGCGCTCACTGTCAGCGCACTCGGCGATGCCGGTGTCAGCGAGTTGAAGAACTGGTCGCTGCGACTGACCGATTCCGAGCGCAACAAGGCTCGCACTGGGCTCGGACAGAAGGTCGGCCAACCGCTTGTCGTCTGCGGTCCCGGAACGAAGATGCAGGCAAAGGACTGGGGGCAGGAGAACTGGCGTTTACTGATGGAAAAACTATCCTCGGCATATCCCGGTTTCGGACTGGCGATGATTGGCGCGAAAGAAGATTCAGAGGTCAGCGAATATGCAGCCGCAGCATGGTTGGGGCCAAAGGTGAACCTCTGTGGCATACTGAGTCCGAGAGAAACGGCAGCCGTGCTCGAGCATGCTGCTGTCTTTCTCGGCCCGGATTCAGGTCCAATGCATCTGGCTGCGTGCGCAGGCGTGCCGTGTGTAATTGCGTTTGCAGCGCGAGGTCTGCCAGGTGTCTGGTACCCGGCAGGATCGCAACATCGTGTCATTTACCATAAAGTCGATTGCTTCGGATGCAACCTGGAAACATGCATCGAGCAGGACCGGAAATGCCTTACATCCATCACTGTTGATGAAATGGCAGATGCGGTCGCTGCAGTGATGGCAAAAAGAACAGAAGCTGTCTGAGCAGGTTGCAGCTTTGTGGCGCATCTGAGCAGTTGTTTCACGCGAACCATAATCTCAGTCGGCAACAATACAGGAGAGAATTTCCCCCATGTACATCGTCACAGGCGGCGCGGGCTTTATCGGCAGCAATCTGGTCCATGAGCTCAACGCGAACGGCATCACCGACATCCTGATCGTCGACAACTTCGCCAATGCGCGCAAATTTCTCAACCTGCATGGCGCGCGGTATATCGACTACATGGACAAGCGCGAGTTTCGCCGGGTTCTGAAGGAGTCGCCGAATTCTCTCGGCAAGACGGAAGCGATCCTGCACCAGGGCGCCTGCTCCAACACGCTCGAAGACGACGGCGTGTACATGATGGACAACAACTTCACCTACACGAAAGAAGTACTGCGGTATGCGCTCTCGGTAGAAGCACCGCTGGTCTTTGCTTCCACGGCAGCGGTTTATGGATTAAGTGGACCGGGTCGTTTCACGCTGACCATCGAGAACGAACGCCCTCTCAATATCTACGGTTACTCCAAGCTCGTCTTCGATCACTATTTTCGCAATGAGCTTAAGCTCGGCCATATCCCAAGCACGGTGGTGGGGCTGCGCTACTTCAACGTCTACGGTCCGCGCGAGCAGCACAAGGGTCGCATGGCATCGGTGATTCATCACTTTACCAAGCAGATGAAAGAACAGGGCAAGGTGAGACTCTTCGCTGGAACCGGCGGCTATGGCGATGGCGAGCAGCGCCGCGATTTCGTCTACGTTCGCGATCTGGCCAAGCTCAATATGTTCTTTGCGCAGATTGGGCCTTACGCGCCAAAGGCCGGCGAGCAAGCGAAAATCTATCGCGGGGTGGCCAATGCAGGAAGCGGCAAGAGCCGCACCTTCAATGACGTGGCCCGCGCGCTGATGACTGTGCACGGGGAATGCCCGATTGAGTACATTCCGTTTCCGGCTGATCTTGAGGGCCGCTATCAGCACTACACCGAGGCCGATCTTGGCACCCTGCGCGAGCTTGGCTACACAGGATCGATGACGGAGCTCGAAGCTGGCATCACCGAAACCTACGCGACGATGCGGGAGACAGGCGAGTAGCTGTTAGCGCGCAAGCAAATAATCAACGGCATCCGGCAAGGTTGCAAGAGCGAGGTTTGCCAACGTCGCGCCTTTCTCTGAACCGGGCTTGCGATGCGCCTGCGCTTCGGCATCGCCTTCGAGAAAGATCGCAGGCATGCTGAGATTGCGCGCAAACTCAATATCTGATGCCGAGTCGCCGATCATTACGCTGGTGTTAACGCTGATCTCGGCAAACTGCGCTTTTGCCTGTTCGAACAAGCCTGGCAGCGGTTTGCGGCAATCGCAGCTTTGCTTGTCATGCGGGCAGAAGTAGAAGCCATCAATCTTTGCACCGTATGTTGCCAGTACGCGATTCAATTGCGTGTGAATCGCATCGACATCGGCGGTTGTATAGAGACCAAGAGAGACACCACGCTGGTTGGAAAGCACGAGAACGCGCAAGCCAGCATGATTCAGTCGGGCCATTGCTTCGGGAACACCAGGGAGAAGCGCGAATTCTTCCCAACGCGTGACATATTTGCCCTCAGGCATTTTGCGATTAATGACTCCGTCACGATCTAGAAATACGGTGCGGAGCGTGGTACGAAAGTCAGGTGCGGTGCTCCCAGTAATGGAGCTCTGTTCGGAATGAGCTATCGACGGATTCGTCACCCGGTTAGAATACAAGTATTACGTTGATGTCGTCCGGCAGGAAGGCAGCATAGGTCGGCCAGTTCAACCGGAAACATGAGACATAGACGGCCCGAGCAGTGGCCCACTTCCGTTCCGCATCTCCCCCGGGAATGCGAGGCAAAGGAGCGCATGGCGAATCATCCGGATCGGGAGTCCGTCTTCGGCAAAGGCATTGTCGATCATCTCGAACTGATTCAAACCCTGCACCACCAGCAGGAGTTGTTGGAAGAGATTGCGAAACTGATGGCAGCAGCTCTGCACCGGGGCAATCAGATCTTCTGGTGCGGCAATGGCGGCAGCGCCGGTGACTCGCAGCATCTCGCCGCTGAGATCGTAGGCCGCTTCCGTCGCGAGCGTCGCGGTCTACCTTCGATCGCGCTCACAACCGACACTTCGATCCTAACCTCAGTTGCAAACGACTACGGCTATGAGGCTGTTTTCGCACGCCAGATTGAAGCGCTGGGCAATGAAGGCGATGTGCTGGTAGGCATTTCAACCTCAGGTAACAGCCACAATGTCGTCTGCGCATTGCAGGCCGCGCGTGCCCGCAATATTGCCACCGTTGCTTTTACCGGCGAGGGCGGCGGACGCATGGCCCCACTTGCAGATTATCTCTTCGCAGTGCAGTCGCGCGATACGGCCCGCGTTCAAGAAGCGCACATGCTTGCTGGACACATGCTTTGCGATTGGATCGAACTGGATTGGGTCGCTTCAGAAGCCGCTCGCGTGGAATCTGCAATCAAGTAAACATCATCAGGCGCAGGCGCTGTTTAGATGCTCACTTAGCACGGAAACCCAAGGATGAAAAATGATCGAACAGCTTCATGACGTCATTCAAAAGATTGAACAGGAGTGGCCTGCAAAGCGGCTGCTGGTGCTCGGCGACGTCATGCTCGATAAATACATTTGGGGCGATGTGGGCCGCATCTCGCCTGAGGCTCCAGTACCGGTGGTGCGTGCAACGCACCAGAGCCAGCAGCCCGGCGGCGCAGCGAACGTTGCGATGAATCTCGCCAAGCTTGGAGCACAAGTCTGGCTTATTGGATTTACAGGCGGCGATGCTGATGAGAAATTACTCGAAGCCTGTGTGAAAGAGCACGGGATCGAATCGGCATTTGTCCCTTGCAGCGGCTTTCCTACAATCACGAAAACCCGCATCGTTGGCGGCCGCCAACAGATGCTTCGTCTCGATAGCGAAAATCTGGGCCAGCGTGCGCAGGGCGATCACAGCAGGCTACTGGAGCGCGCACTGGAAGAGCTGCCGAAATGCGATGCCGTCGTGCTTTCGGATTATGCCAAAGGCGTCCTGATGCCAGAGTTGTGCCAGGCAGTGATCCACGCTGCGCGCCAGCACGGGATTCCTGTGCTGGTCGATCCCAAGACTGCTGATTTTTCGCGGTACAAGGGTGCGACGACAGTGTGCCCGAATTTGAATGAGCTCTCAGTTGCAACGCGCGAGGATGCTCGGAATCTTGAAGCGATGCTCACATCGGGCGAGCAAATGGTCTCGGCGTTTGATCTTGAATATCTGACGGTAACGCTGAGCGAGAAGGGAATTGCGGTTCTGCGGCCGGGCAACCGGTTTCTCGCTCCGGCACAGGCACGGCAGGTCTTTGATGTGTCTGGCGCGGGCGACACCGTGATCGCGGTTCTTTCACTATGCCTTGCTTCCGGTCTTGCCATTGAGCCTTCCGTGCAGCTTGCGAATATCGCTGCTGGCATTGTTGTCGGCAAGGTCGGCACTGTTCCTGTTGAGAAGCATGAACTGCTCGCTGCGCTTGCTCCAGACATTGCACTGCATGCGGAAGACAAGGTGCTCACACGCGATGAGCTGGCGCGCCGCGTTGCCGTATGGCGCGCGAATGGCGAACGTGTCGTCTTCACTAATGGGTGCTTCGATCTGATTCACGTTGGGCATATCACCGTGCTGGAACAGTCGCGCAGATTGGGTGATCGTCTGATAGTCGCGATCAACAGCGATGAATCCGTGTCGTGCCTGAAGGGGCCGAACCGGCCAGTGGTCGGTGAAAATGAGCGCGCTCGTGTGTTGGCCGCACTTGCTTCTGTCGATGCAGTCACCATCTTTGGCGAAGCCACTCCGTTTGAGTTGATCGTTGCGACTCGGCCGGATGTGATCGTCAAAGGGGGCGATTACAACGAAGACACAGTTGTTGGCGCAAAGGAAGTGAAGTCGTGGGGCGGCAAAGTAGCGATTGTGCCGACGGTCGAAGGTCACTCAACAACAAGGCTTATTCAGCGCTCTCTGGCAGGAACGAGCAGTTAGCGCGTAGCCGGGGATGTAAGCTCATCCAGCCAGCGGCTGATCTCGGGAACAAAGTTGAGATTGGTGGTCACTGGCGCGCGCAAGACGACCGACATCTTTGGTGAGCGGACCAGTTGATAAGCTGCCGGTGGTTTCGCTTCTGCAGCACTGGGCTGCGAAATGAGCCAGAGCGATGGCAGGGCCAGTCCAGATGCCGCGGCCGCGAGATCGTAACGATCCTTGACCAGCCAGTGCGCTGGCACCAGGCGGCTTCGCCGGTCAGAAAAAACAGTCTGCATGGCGTCGATGACAGGGTCCGTGAGAACCACGCCAGCTATCCTTGACGATGGCTGCCCGGTCAGCTCAGCGGCTATGTCCGCTCCCAGTTCTTCCCCGTACACAACGATGGACGAAGCTGCGATATGGCGTGACTGCTCCAGATAGGTGAGTGATTCGTTTGCGTCTTCAAGCAGGCGGCCTTCGCTCGGTTTGCCTGGTACGCTCTGACCATATCCGCGATAGTCGATGGCAAGAACATTGACTCCGAGGCGATGCAGCGCAGCGAGCGTATCAACGTCGCTGCTCAGGTCGCCATCGGCTCCATGGAGGTAGAGCATCGTGAAACGCGCGGCGGGCGAGGGAATCCACCATCCTGTGAGTCGTGTGTCTCCGGATTCGGTAGCCCAGAAATGCACCGGTTCAAATGCCAGTCCTGCGCTTGCCGGAGTTTTTGTGATCGTACGCTGTGGGTGATACAGCAACTGCCAGCTGCCTTGCCAATAGAGCAGACACAGCGCCATCCACCCGCAGCCTGCAGCGATGACGATCATGACAGCCAAAGCTGATAACAGCCATCGCCCTGACACATTCGGAAACGCCGAGGCAGGCTGGTGCTGCATCTCTTCAAGCGCCTTGGTGAAAGCCGATGCATGTGGCTTCTGCTGTGGCTTGGCTTTGCGCTGGGATGGTTTTGCTTTCGGCATGCTTTCGGTAGCTTGTTATAAGAGCGGCTGATAAAACCGGCTGTATTGATCCTATCGCGTCCGATACTATGAAGTGGTTTGAGGGAGTGTATATGCCGGAAATGATCCGAGTCTGCAGCGAGAGCGAACTGCCTGCGGAGGGCGATGTATGTGAAGCTGCGGATGGCAATCTGTGCATCGCTCGCGTCAACGGCGAGATTGCCGTGCTGACGAATATCTGTCCGCATGAAGAGGGCCCGCTTGGGCAGGGAATTATTGAAAACGGCCGTGTCGTGTGTCCATTTCACGGATGGGCATTTGACGTTAAGACTGGAGCCGCGGAACACAACCCGAACGCGAAGGCGCGCGTGTTTCCCTGCGAAGTTCGCGACGGTGCGCTCTATGTGCTTCCTGTGCCGATTTCAAGTTAGCGTGCATCGCATCGCCGCCGATGAGTCTTACACAATGCTGCGCACACCCGGAATTCGAACAAGAGGATCAGACAGCAGCCAGCATGCTGTGCATGTCAATACGCCTGTAACGCCGAATTTGATGAGTGCCGGTGCGGTCCAATGCCAGAGTGCAAGGCTGATGCTCACAAGAATCGGCGGATGGATGATGTACACAGCATAGGCGCGGCGATTGAGCCAATCCCAGAGCGGCGATGGCTGATTCATGTATTTGCGAAACAGCAGCAACCATGCGCCTATCAGAGCCCACGCAACAAACGGCTCCCAGAAGGCGTACAGGATCGCGGGCCAGGAGAGTCCACCCGAAAAATCGGCTTTGCCTCCACTGTGGAAGGCGCGCGCTACCGCAATCCCTATCGGCATCGCGGGAAACGCTATGATCAGTGTCCGCAGCCATGGGCGGACATTGCGCCACGAGAGCTGCCGCAGCCAGTCGTGACGGCGTGCCGCAATACCGACCGCAAAGAGGAAGATATATCCGGCGAAGTAGCCAAGCTGCAGACCGAAGACATTCTTACCGACAGGCACAAACTCCCGGATGGCTAGCGCTCCAACCGCTGTTCCCACGGCGCTCAGCAGCCACCAGCCGTAACCTGGAACTGGCTTCGGACTACGTCTCGCACCGGCAAGGGGCATGCCGAAGATCGCCCGCCATGCGCAATAGGCGAGGCTGAAGATCAGCAATGCCTGGGCAAACCACAATGGCCCGTTAATGAACTCGCGATGATTCCAGAGATACTGTATGCAAGGCCAGAATCCGTCGCCAGTTGCGGCGTTTACGATGCCTGTAGTCAGCGGTCCAAGCAGCAGGCCAAAGGCGAGCAGAGGCAATCCGAGACGGAGAAAACGATCGAGAAGAAATTGGCCGTAACCTTTGCGTTCAAGCGAGCTGGGCGTGAAGTAGCCCGCGAGCAGAAAAAAGAAGCCCATGAAATACGCCTGATTGGTAGCGACAAACATCGTCAGAAGCAAGCTGGAAAGCGTGCCCGACGGCTTGAGCTCATTCCAGAACCAACCGCCGCTGGCGCCGTATGTGATCGCCGTGTGGTGCAGAACGACCAGCGCCGTCATGACGGCACGCAACCGGTCGATGTAGAAATCGCGAGCTGGCGCGGAGGGTGTAGCGGAGGAGAGCGTGGCGGAAGGCGCTTGAGACGCGCCGTACACAGTATCCGTTTTGGCCGCCAATTCGGGCATGCCCAATACTACGCCGGATGGAGCAGAGCCGTTCCAGCCGGCGTATCGTGGATTGGCTAATATTTCACGATTGCTGCGAAGGAGTCAGGCTTGAGGCTGGCTCCGCCGACAAGCGCGCCGTCAATCTCCTCTTCATTGAGCAGGGCAGAGGCATTCTCAGGCTTTACAGAGCCGCCATAGAGGATGCGAACATTCACAGCGATCCCCGATCCGAGCAGCTTCGCAACTTCAGCGCGAATGATCTTGTGAGCTTCAACTGCCATCTCAGGAGTCGCTGTTTTACCAGTGCCGATGGCCCATACGGGTTCGTACGCGATCACGATTGGCGTGGCGGCCTCAGCGGTAATGCCTGCAAATGCGCCGGTGATCTGCGTCTTGAGCACATCAGCGGTCAGGCCTGCTTCGCGCTCGGCGAGCACTTCGCCAATGCAGACAACGGGAACGATGCCGTGTCTCAGCGCGGTGTGCAGCTTCTTGTTTACGATCTCATCGGTCTCGGCAAAATATTGCCGGCGCTCGGAGTGACCGATGAGCGTGTGCGTCGCACCAACAGCCTTGAGCATCAGCGCTGAGGTTTCGCCGGTATAAGCTCCCTCTTCGGCAAAGTGCATGTTCTGCAGGCCTGCTGCGACGTTCGAGCCCTTGACGGCTTCGACGACGGTGGCAAGCGATGTTACGGAGGGAAACAGAGCGATCTGGTCGCGGGTGTGGCCCGCGACCAGTGGTAGAAAGGCATCGGTAAAGGCCTTGGCTTCGGCCGGAGTTTTATACATCTTCCAGTTGGCTGCGATTAGTGCAATACGACCCATGTTGTGTTGGTTTCCTCGCACTCGATTTTATCGGATGCAGCCGCTGCGGCGAGATGCTTTATGACACGAGCTTGCAGGACATACACACGAGTCTGCAACACGGCTCTCTCCTTGCCCACCTATACCGGAGATATTCCCGCGAGTTAAAGGACCTCTCGCACAATGCGCCGCACCAGCTCAGTGGTTGCTCCATAAACAATGTGAGCGGCTAGTGGAGGAACCAGGGCCGGTGAAATGCGGGCACTGTCTCGAGGAGCCAGCTCGAGTGCAGGTACAGCAACCATGTCTGCCCCGCCAAACAGCGCAGCTCCGAAGATGGTTCCGAATCCGGCGGACACAGCGAGATTGCATTCAGTAAGACCGCCGTAGACTCCACCCATCAGCGCCCCAAAAGCGTAATGCACCACCGGACCGCCCTTCTGTTTTCCTTCCCAGGAAAGATGACGTCCGCCCGTTGCGGTATTGACGATGGCATCGGCAGCCTTCATCGTAGCGTCTTCCCTGGGATGCTCCTGAGCTTCAACTTCGTCCACTTCATCGCACCAGTTCTGTTCGTCGCTCTGTATAGCGGCCTTCAGCTTTTTCCCCGGACCGGCCATGAACTCATTCATGACCCACGATGCCACAAGACCGCCAATCATACCGGCCATCACCCCACGTGCAAGATTCTGCTCTTCGGCCATAAAAAGAAATCTCCTTCGCGTCGCGCTCCTCACTGGGATGCGTTCTACGAAGGAGATCTTCGTTGTCGCTGTTAAAGCGATCGAGTTCTGAACGAAATCTGCTACTTATTGGTCAACGCTTCAACGCCTGGCAGCTTCTTGCCTTCCAGGAACTCAAGGCTTGCTCCGCCGCCGGTGGAGATATGTGTGATCTGATCCGCGACTCCTGCCTGGTTGATCGCGCTTACCGAGTCACCGCCGCCGATGATCGAGGTCGCGGTCTTGTTTGCGGCCACCGCATGCGCAATGGCGTTGGTGCCCACGGCAAAGCGCGGAAATTCAAAGACACCTGCGGGGCCGTTCCAGAGAATCGTCTTCGCCTTCGAAACGATCTCCGTGATCTTCTTGACCGTCTTTGGGCCGATGTCGAGGCCCTGCCAGTCTTCGGGAAAGTTCTTCGTCGAGTCCCACTCCTGCGTTTTTGCATTGGCGGAGAAGCTGTCGGCGAGGATATTGTCGACCGGCAGCAGAATCTCCACGCTGTTAGCCTTGGCTTTTTCCAGTGCGCCTTTGGCCACGTCGATCTTGTCTTCTTCCACCAGCGATTTGCCGGTGGTCACGCCGAGCGCGCGATCAAAGGTGTAAGCCATGCCGCCAACGATTACGAGCGTATCGACCTTGTCAAGCAGGTTGTCGATCACGTCGATCTTGCCCGAGATCTTCGAGCCACCGATGATGGCGACGAACGGCTTTTCCGGAGCTTCTAGAGCCTTATTCAGATAGGTCAGCTCTTTCTCCATCAGCAGGCCGGCAGCGGCGGGCTTGAGGAAATGCGTGATGCCTTCCGTGGAGGCATGTGCGCGATGCGCCGAGCCGAAAGCATCGTTGACATAGACATCGGCCAGCGAAGCGAGCTTCTTGCTGAACTCTGGATCGTTTGCCTCTTCCTCAGCATGAAAGCGCAGATTCTCAAGCAGCAGTACCTGGCCAGACTCAAGCTGGCGCGACAACTCTTCTGCTATCTCGCCGACGCAATCTGGCGAGAAGCCTACGTTGACCGACAGGCTCACATCCTGGTCGAGCAGTTCGCGCAGGCGATCGACCACTGGCCGCAGCGAATACTTCGGGTTTAGCTTGCCTTTGGGCCGTCCCAGGTGCGAGGCCAGAATCACCTTGGCATGATGGCGCAGCGCGTATTCAATGGTGGGCAGCGTTGCGCGAATGCGGGTGTCATCGGTGATGGCCGAGCCGTCTTCGGTGAGCGGCACGTTGAAATCAACGCGGATAAAGACGCGCTTGTTTTTAAGATCAAGATCGCGAATTGAAAGCTTCGACATAATCACTAGCCTTTCGCGCCTGCTGAGGTCGCCTGCTCGGAAGCAGCGATAGCTTCCAGCTCGATCTCAACGCGCCATTTGGGGTTTAACAGTTGCGCCACAACCAGCATCGTCGCTGCCGGGCGAATGTCATGAAAGATCTCCCCATGCACACGGCCTACTGCCTGCCAGTCATCGACATGAGTGAGATAGATGCGGGTGCGGACGACATCGTTGAAAGACGCTCCCGCACGCCCAAGCACTTCGTTGGCAATCTCGAAGATGCGCCGCGTCTGCGTCTCGACATCGGCATCGTCAGCGCCAACCGGACCTGTGCCAGCAACATGGATAACGTTGCCAACGCGCACGGCGCGCGAGAAACCGATGATGGGTTCGAAAGGAGAGCCGCCGGTGAAGTTGTTTCTGCTCATTGATCCTCATCCCAGGAGTCCCAAAGTATGGCTCCGCATTCGAGACAACGACGTTTTTCATCGGTCGCCTTGGTAATCCGAGTCCTACATACCGGGCAGCGTCGAAGGGCTCGATCAAAAAGATAACCCAAGAGGAGAATCACAAGTATTACCGGGATGAATGCTATCAAGGTGATTTCAAGACGGTCCCGTAATGCTCCTTTGGGGATGTATCGAACCGCCAGAACTGCGAGGGGAAATAGCCCAATAAGCAGGATTCTGACCCGATGAAAGACCAACACAATCTGAGAGTTGTTAATTACGATCATGCGCGCAACATTTTGCGGATCTGGATATCTCGCCGAATCCGAATCATCGTTTGCGTGATCGATCTCTTCAACCCGCATCTGCTCTGCCTCTTCACGCAGGTTTGTTGTTCATGCGTGGTTGGGATCTGTGGTTCCCATCCTTCGCGAAAGTAGCGAAGGATGGGATATCCGCAGTTTTGGTGAGAGCTGAATGAAAACTACAGACCCTTCTTGACCAGGAAGCCAATCAGGTCGACAACACGGTTGGAATAGCCCCACTCGTTGTCGTACCAGCTCAGCACTTTCACGCTGTTACCAACTACCTTGGTTAGCGGAGCGTCTACGATCGAGCTGCGCTTGTCGCCCTTGAAGTCAGAGCTGACCAACTCGCCTGCCTCGTAGCCCAGGATGCCCTTGAGCTCGCCTTCTGATGCAGCCTTGAGCGCGGCATTCACAGCCTTGGCGTCAGTCGGCTTCTCGCTGATAAAGGTGAGGTCAACGATCGAGACGTTCGGAGTTGGGACGCGGATCGCGAAGCCGTCGAGCTTGCCTGCGGTCTCAGGGATGACCAGCTTCAGAGCCTTTGCGGCGCCGGTCGAGCTTGGAATCATGTTGATCGCGGCTGCGCGGGCGCGGCGCAGATCCTTGTGCGGGAAGTCGAGGATCACCTGGTCGTTGGTGTAGCTGTGAATCGTCGTCATGATGCCGCTGACGATGCCGAAGTTTTCAATGAGCACTTTGACGAGTGGCGCGAGGCAGTTGGTGGTGCAGCTCGCGTTCGAGATCACGTTATGCTGCGCCGCATCGTACTTCTCTTCGTTCACGCCCAGAACCACGGTGATGTCTTCATTAGTGGCAGGAGCCGAGATGATGACCTTCTTCACGGTCTCGCCGAGGTGAGCCTTCGCCTTGGTGGCATCGGTGAAGTGTCCCGTAGACTCAACGACGATCTGAGCACCAGTTGAGGCCCAGTCAAGCTTGGCAGGGTCGCGCTCGGCAAATACCTTGATCTTCTTGCCATCGACCGAGATGAAATCTTCACCGGCAACCACTTCGTTCGGAATGTTGCCCAGAATCGAGTCATGCTTCAACAGGTGCGCCAGCGTTGCTGGGCTGGTGAGGTCGTTCACTGCGACAAATTCAATCTCGGGGTTGCCCAGGGCCGCGCGAAATACGTTGCGGCCGATACGGCCAAACCCATTGATACCAACCTTAACTGCCATGTGTTTGCTCTCTCCTTAGAAATGCTGGACCCCACATCAGTGCGGGACCTGTGTTCGGAAAATTCGCGAGCTTCTGAGCAGGCGCAAGGGTCTTCCGCGTCTGCCGGCGGAGTATGCCAAGTCGTCGGGATTCAGCAGGATTCAGACCGCGAAAGCGCTTGCACCAAACTCTTAAGATTAACACCGCTGTCAAGTCAATCGGAACCAAATCCTGAGAATAGTTTTGTGCGGCAACGCGCATAGCGCGTGGTCCAGAGCAAGTTTAAGTTGGAGAAGTGCTCGCTGATGTACCTCTGGATGCACTGATTGATGTGCATCGAACGGATATGATAACGATGATGTAGAACTCGGACAGGAACGCATGAGACGACGCTCAAAACGCGAACCGAACCTTTCAGAATCCACCGGCAAGATCGGACACGAGCTTCCATCCAATCAGCCCAAGCCCTTAATTCCCAGTTATTCGGATGCTCCGCCTATGCAACGCCCGGCGCAGCCTGGTCCGGCGCGCATTGAATCCAATGCGGACCCAGCGCAATTTGCCAAATCCCATACGCAACGGCCACAGGTACTTGCTTCAAACTACGATGGCGAGGAGCAGGGAGCCGGCCGTTTCGAAATGGAAACGCAACCCGATCTGCCGTCAACGCCTCCGGAAGAGAATGTGGCCACGAGTCCCACCAAAGACCCGAAGGGGTTTGTGGTTCTGACGATTGGTCTGCCGGGCTCAGGCAAGACTACGTGGTTTAAGCGACGCGGGGTGCAGCCGCTATCGAGCGATATGCTTCGGACCATTCTCTTCGACGACATTACCGAGCAGCGCTATCAGGGGCTAGTTTTCTCGACGCTCCGCTCTCTATTGCGCGCACGTCTTATTGCCCGCATGCCGTGGAACTATGTGGATGCCACCAACCTCAGCGCGCATGAGCGCCGCCAGTGGATCAAGATGGCCAAGAGTTTTGGATACGAGGTGCAGGCCGTATTCTTCGACGTTCCGCTTGATGTCTGCCTTGATCGTAATCGACGCCGTGACCGCCCCGTCGGCGATGAAGTAATGCAGAAAATGGCTGAGCGCCTGAAGCCGCCGGCGTTTGATGAAGGCTTCAGTAAGATCACCGTAGTGCGCGTGAAGAATACGAACTGACAAAGTCTCAGAAAGAAGAGTGACGGATGAGCAGCAGCGCAGCGACGCCCTATATCGAGCCGTGGATGCGTGGTACATACGCAGATGTTCCTGCCGCCGGCCGTGCAGTTCTGCACGCACTTGATCTTGCGCTCGAAGACATCACGAAATGGACTGCCGGGCTGACCGATGAAGAGGTTCATCATCAGCCGTACGGTCTGCCGACAATCGCATTTCACCTGCGTCATATTGCCCGCAGCGTCGATCGCATTCTTACCTATGCCGAGGGCAACCAACTTGCGCCTGAGCAACTCGCGAAGCTCAAAGCCGAACAGCTAGGTGAAGAAACGCTGGCACAACTCATCGCTGAGGTCGAAGTCTCCTTCGTCGATGCTTCACAGCGCATTCGTGTGCTCGCTACGGCCGATCTCGAAACCTTCCGTGGAGTAGGCCGAAAGCAACTGCCCACCAGCATCGGCGGAGCCATGATCCACGTGGCAGATCATACGCAGCGGCATGTCGGGCAGGTTGTCACTACGGCAAAGCTACTGGTAGCGATGCGCGGACCAGAACCTGCAGTGGAGATCAAGCAGGAAGCCTGAGATGCGAACTCAGGCTTTCTCTTCTACCAGCGACTCCAGGATGTGCCCCATCTTCTCGTGCTTGGTCTTCAGGTATTTTTCGAAGGTCTCGTGCGGTTCAACCTCGGCTGAAACCCGTTCGACGACCTGAATGCCCGCACTCTCCAGCGCAGCTACCTTCTCGGGATTATTTGTAATCAGCCGCACAGCCGGTACGTTCAGCATCTTCAATACTTCCGCAGGCAGCTCGAAGGCACGGCAATCGGCAGCGTATCCGAGCTCTTCGTTGGCCTCGACGGTATCCAACCCCTGGTCCTGCAGCGCGTAGGCCTTGAGCTTTGCCATCAAACCGATGCCGCGGCCCTCCTGCTGTTCGTAAAGCAGAATGCCCTGGCCTTCCTGACTGATCTTGCTGAGCGCCAGCTCAAGCTGTAGTCGGCAGTCGCAGCGCAGTGAGCCGAAGACATCGCCAGTCAGGCACTGTGAATGAATACGCACCAGTGGCGGCGCGGAGTGGATGTCGCCCATTACCAGCGCTACCAGCCCTTCAACACGCTTGCCCTGTTGTGCACTCTCTTCACAGCAGGGGCGCGGCGCAGGCAGATGCCCTTCAAAACCCAGTATGCGGAAGTGACCCCAGCGCGTGGGAAAGTCAGCATCGGCAACCTTTACAACTTTCTCGAAACCCATAATCTGATTTTACGACCCTTCTGATTCGCCCCTCATTGGATGCAGCGCGGCGTCCCGCGTACCATGAAATGCGTGGCCGACCATAAGCTCATTCTGATTACGCTGCTCGTCAAGCTGGGCATTGCCGCTTCGGTATCGAGCGCGCTCGCCAGGTCACGCGTATTTCAGCGGCTGCTTTTTGCCGAGCGGCGTCAGGCCCGGCAGACGTTGGCTCTGCTGGCCTTCTTCCTTGTTCCTCTGACGCTCGGCGTCTGGGTCCGTATTCGCGTCCAGAATTTTCTCGCTGCCGACATCTCCTTCGAAATCACAACCCTGCTCGGACTGCTGTTTGGGCCGGGCTGGGCCATGCTCGGCGCGCTCGTTCTGTCCATTCCTGCGGAATTCCACCACGAATATCTTTCAGCACCGTTCCTCATGGCGGTCGGGTTGGTCTCGGGCATCTTTGGCTCCTGGATCGGCAAGGAGGCGGCCCGGGAGGATATCTGGTCGTTCACGCCATTTCTCGATCTGAGCCTCTGGCGCTGGGTCCGCCGTAACCTGCGTCAGCCGAAGTTTGACCGCCAGATTCTGCTGCTCATGCTGATTCTGGTGATGATTATTGCGCGTGATTGGCTTGCCAGCCACTATCCACATCGCCTGTTTGCTTTGCTCACAGATGCAGTCTGGCTGCAATTGCTGGTATGGCTTTCCGCTCCGATCGTCGTCGGCATTTGCCTGAAGATGTGGAACGCCCTGCGCATTGAGCTCAAGCTTGAGGAACAGAAGCGTCTCGTACTGGAAGCCCGCCTCGACGCGCTTCAGCGCCAGATCAATCCGCATTTTCTCTTCAATACACTCAACTCCATTGCTTCGCTGGTCCGCTTCCGTCCCGATCAGGCGCGAGAAATGATCGTCAAGCTGGCGAATCTGCTCCGGGGTCTTTTGCGTGACCACGACACCTACGTCCGTCTGCGCGACGAGTTGCGCTTTACCGACGACTATCTCGATATCGAGGTCGTCCGCTTCGGTCCGGAAAAGCTGCGCGTCGTTAAAGAGTTGGACGAGCGAACGCTCGATCTGCCGGTCCCCAGCATCTTGCTGCAGCCTCTTATCGAGAACAGCATCAAGCATGGACTGGAGCCGCGCATCCACGGCGGCACCATCACCATTCGCAGCCGCATGCAACAGGAAAGCTTTGTGGTTGAGATCGAGGACGACGGTGTAGGCATCGTAACCAAGCCTGCCTCTGGCATCGAACGGCGGGGCGCGGGCATCGGTCTCAAGAATGTCCGCGAACGCCTCGAAGTCCTTTACGGGACGCACGCGCGTTTCACTGTCGTCTCGCGCCCAGGCCGGGGAACCCTGGTTTCGATCGAGATTCCCTATGACCCGGAATACGACCCGGAAGTTGAAGCCTCCGACCCTAGGCCGAGCAGAGTGCAGGATATAGCCGGCAAAGCCTGATTTGTTCCTGAAACCGGGAGGCCAGAGGATTCTCCAAAAATACCGAAGTATTCACTTGACTATTTCGACTCTTCGACTAATACTCAAGCAATAACTTCACTGTTGTCCATCGTTCGAAGAGGGATGACGTGAAACTGGAGGAGAAGGAAAATGAGAAGGTTAATTGTTTTCAATCACATATCGAGCGATGGCTACTTTACCGACGGCAACGGACAGTTCAATTGGGCAAGTCATCTTAGCAACGATCCGGAATACGCGGCCTTTGTGGCAGAGAATGCGAGTGGAGAGGGGCACCTTATTTTCGGGCGCATTACCTACCAGCTCATGGCCAGCTTCTGGCCGACGCCAACCGCAGCGCAACAAATGCCCGAAGTAGCCCGAGGCATGAACCGTATGCGCAAGACTGTTTTTTCGCGTACGCTTCAGGATGTCTCCTGGAACAACACCGAGCTGATCCGGCCGGCAAACGATGATCTCGCCGCCGCAGTGCGCGAACTCAAGGAGCAGGATGGTCCCGGCATGGCAATCATGGGCAGCGGCAGCCTCGTCGCGCAGCTTGCCCCGACCGGCTTGATCGACGAATATCAGCTGGTTCTGAATCCGCTTGCGCTGGGCAGCGGTCGCAGTCTCTTCGAAAAGATACCCCGATTGCTTTCCCTCAAGCTGGCCAGCTCGCGCATATTCAATAACGGCAAGGTATACCTGAATTACGTGCCGGCCCGATCGAATCCCCAATCGAGCCCATGATTGAGTGCCTGACCAAGTGTATGGTCGAACTTTGTTTTGGCACTTAACATTCAAGGAAGCGGAGGAGCATCCATGGAGCAGTTACCCGTCGTACACAGCACATTCGTTCTGGAGCGCAGTTTTGCTGCTCCGCTAGACCGGGTCTTTTCCGCGTTTTCTGATCCAGCGAAGAAGCGCATCTGGCTCAGTGAAGACGGAGATCATCCGGTCGACTCATTCGAGATGGATTTTCACCTCGGCGGCATCGAGCGGCTGGAATATAAGCTGGGAGACGACACGCCGTTTCCAGGAACACCGCTTGTCAGCCTCAGCATTTTTCAAAACATCGTAGACGGCGCAAGAATCGTGCAGGCCAGCCGCATGACATTGGGCGGTCATTGCATCTCGGCAACCCTGGTAACGTTTGAGTTTTCGGCTTCTGATGAGGGAACCGGCTTGACGGTCACGCATCAGGGAGCCTTTTTTGAGAGGTCGGACGGTCCTCAGATGCGAGAGGGAGGCTGGTGCCGGCTGATGGATTCTCTCGGGAATTATCTTCATTCAGAATGAGCGATTTAAAGGGAAAACAAAAACAGAAACTTGAGGAAAATTCTGGCTCCAGCGCTGGCCAGAATTCTCCTCCAGATGCTCATCGCTCACCAATGGCCGCCGAGGGGGAGGCAAAGATAGCAATCGTCTTCCACGCGCTGGGAGATCCGACACGCAGACGCATTCTAGAAATGCTGAGCGCCGGGCCCCAGTCCGTTTCGCAGCTGGCAGAGCCGCTTGGAGTAACGCTGACAGCCGTGATGCAGCACCTGCAGATTCTCGAACAATGCGATCTTGCCCGAACCGAAAAGATTGGCCGTGTGCGCACTTGCAGAGTGGAAACATCTGGCTTTGCCGTGCTGGAGCAGTGGATTAAAGCTCGGAAGACTCCCTTGGAGCAAAGCCTCGATAGGCTCTCAAAATTCCTTATAGAAGAGCAAGATAAGCGTGAATAGCTCGATTGAAGTTTAAATAGAGGTGCCTACGTAACAACGGGTTCGCCAGCGAGTATCGACTCGTAGAACTCAATGTATCGCGGCAGGATTTTCGTCGAGCAGAAGCGATCCTGAGCAGTTTTGCGTGCTGCCTTGCGCATGACTTCGTGACGTTCGCGATCCATTAGCAAGGCAATCGCCGCCGCCGCCATCCCATCCACGTCACGTATTTCGAACAGCATTCCATCCACGTCGTCCGTGATCAGCTCCGGCACGCCCCCGACCCTAGTGGCGATCGCCGGTGTCTGGCAAGCCATCGCTTCCAGCGCCGCCAGGCCAAAGCTCTCCATTTCGCTGGGCATAAGCATCAGATCGGCCAACGGGAGCAGTTCGTTCACACGGTCCTGCTTGCCCAGAAAATGAACGCGATCCTGAATTTCGAGCGTGTGCGAGAGCCACTCCGCAGTTGACCGGTCCGGACCGTCGCCGATCAGAATGAGCTGCGCCGGAACCTGATCGGCAATCTGTGCAAAGACCTCGACCACATCGGTTACACGCTTGACCGGTCGGAAATTCGAAAGATGCACTAGCAGAAATTCATCGTCCGCGGCAAAGCGTCGTCGCGCTGTCATCCGTGCTTCCGCGTCGGTAAAGGGCTTGTACACATCGCAATTGACGAAGTTGTGCACTACTTCGATGGGTCGCTTGACGCCAAAACTCGTCTCCGTTACCCCTTTCAGATAGGCCGAAATGCTCGTGACTCCATCGCTCTGGTCGATCGCATACCGGGTAATCGGCAAATACGACCGGTCCATGCCCACCAGCGTGATGTCGGTGCCGTGTAGCGTCGTCACAAAGGGCAAGCGTTTTCCCCGTTCAGCCAGCATCTGCCGCGCCAGGAGTGCCGCCACCGAATGCGGAATCGCGTAATGCACATGGAGCAGATCGAGCTTGTAGTATTCGGCTACCTCGGCCATACGCGAGGCCAGCGCCAGATCGTACGGAGGGAACTCGAAAAGGGGGTAATTCGAGACCGGCACTTCGTGGTAGAAGATGCCGGCTTCACGGCCGGTCAGACGAAACGGCTGCGAATAGCTGATGAAGTGAACCTCGTGCCCCAGGGCCGCCAGTTCGATGCCGAGTTCGGTAGCGACCACGCCGCTGCCGCCGTATGTTGGATAGCAAGTGATTCCAATGCGCATAAGCCTGCATGATACGACGAGGTACCCACGGTCAAGGATTCGCGGATCCAGTCAAAAACACGGTAAACCTGATACGGAAGGCGGTAAACGTGGAGCGCGGTGCGGACCGAAACGCAGCGTTTAGCAAATTTCCTGCGGATACGAAAGAAATTTCTTTGAATATCTTCGACCGATGTTATAGTTCAGAGAAAAAGTAGGCGAGACCCGTCCCGTGGAGCACTTCTCAAGCCTCGCCCAGGAAGGCCTTATCGGTGAGACCGCTTTTTCACCGGTAAGCTTGTGTAAACCGTTACAAAACCGTCCCAACCCCCTCGCGAACAGCAAAGACTGAGCCGAGGGGGTTTCCATTTTTCTGAAATACCTGAAACCGCACCTGCAAACGAGTGAAAAAAGAGGCGAGGCCCGTCCCGTGGAGCCCATACCGAACCTCGCCAGAGGAACACTCGTTAAGAATTGCTGGATAAACGCAGGGAAGTCCCGCACGTCAATCCTCAGTGGCAGCCAGAGTGAAGATCGAACTCTCTGGCTCAATCAGCTTGTGGTGCGCCAAAGCGGCGCAGTCTTAGTGAATCCGAATATCCCCGGAGCCAGTCTCGACGCGAACCAGAGGTCCGCCGCCGTTTACTTTCCCGGTAATATGGTGCCGCTCAAACGATCCCTGCACCACCATCTCGCGATCCGTCTTGATATCACCCGACCCAGTGGAAGCCTCAAGTGTGAATGATGCCTGGCTCGGCCAGATCTCCACGCTGCCCGATCCCGTCGTTACCTTCCAGTCAGCTTTTGGAGCGCCGCTGAGCTTGATATCGCCAGAGCCAGTCTGCGCCTTTAGTCCGCCGGAAACATTCTTCAGCTCAATCGTTCCTGAGCCGGTATTGGCTTTTACATCGCCGGAGCCCACTTGCTCCGCATAGATATCACCCGACCCAGTCTCTACCGTGAAGCTCTGCTGCAAACCCGTCGCGTGAATCGTTCCCGACCCCGTGTTCAGACGGGCATCGACGCCCACGCCCTCATCCGTCACATCGCCCGAGCCCGAGCTTGCGGAAAGGAAAGCCTTCGCCGGCGCCTGAATGTCGTAGTCAATGGAGATATTGTGCAGATTCTCGTGATCCAAGCCGATCCGGACAATATCACCCGTTTGCGAGATCGGAGGATTATCCGCAATCTGCTGGACGCGATCCGAGTTGCCATCCCATCCATTCGAATGCACATGTCCGGAGATATGAATCTTGCTGTCCGATCCGGGATGGATGTGGATGTATCCCGAGCCTGTTAAAATATGGAGAGTAACGCTTCCTGAAACCTGAAGAGTGCGGTCAAAATTTGCCTCGGAGGCAAATGCCGGAAGAGCGGCCAGCGCCACTGCTAATCCCGATGCTGCAATCCAACGTTTCATCGCGTTCCTCACAATCTTCTTCGCAACGGGATGCTTTTCCGTTCCCGTCGGAGTATTTTGAACCGTTGATTTCAGTTCAGCGTTTACCCCGCGCCAACTGAACCAACCATCTTATGCTTCCTTGCCAAAGTCACGCTACGATCTCTGCATGAAAGCGTTCAACACTTGGTAATAGCAGCTTCCGTGCCAAACGTTCTCATATTTAACTTGTTCATAATCAATAACGTACCTAGCATGGCGGCCAAGGCTTTTTCGGGTTCCTGTCCGCAATCGCGACGTAACTGTCCGAATCCGAACATGGCTTACTGCAGCACGACCGCGTCGCCTTCCTTCAGTCCACCAAGTATCTCCGTCATCGAGCCGTTGGAGATTCCTACTTGCACCGGTACTTTGCGTGTCCCCTCCTTCTTGTTCTTATCCGGCACGTTCACATAGGTTTTTTTCAGGCTGTCATAGACAACCGCGTTCTCAGGCACCTGAAGCACGTTTTTGTGCTCTTCCAGAAGAATCTCGGCATTGGCCGTCATCTGAGACTTCAGCTCGCCGCCCGGATTGCTGATGGAGACCCGGACCTCAAACGTAGTCACGTTGTCCTTTTCAACGCCCATGGGAGAGATCTTCGTTACCTTGCCGTAAAAGTAGCGATTAGGAAAGCTCTCGACCTTAATGCGTGCTGGCTGCCCCATGTAGACATGCGCAATGTCGGCCTCATCCACCTTGCCCTTCACATACACTTCGCTGGTGTCGCCCAGAGTCATCACCAGAGTAGCCGTCGATCCAAGCACCAGGATCGAGCTGACCGCATCGCCAATTTCGACATCGCGCGAGAGCACCACGCCATCCATGGGAGCGACGATCGTTGTGTAGCTGAGCTGTTCCTCTAGCTGCTTCAGGCTGGCTTCAGCCTGTGCCACCTGCGCTTGAGCCTGTTTCAGCTTTGCGGTATCCACGCCAATCTGCGCCTGTGCCGCATCTTTCTTGTTGAGCGCCGCCAGATAATCGCGATTGGCATTGTCCAGTGCTTGCTGGCTTACGACGCCATCCTTCTGCATCTGCATATTGCGATCCAGGGTCGTTTTGTACATGGGCAGGTCCGGCGCAGCGGCGTTCACCTTGTCCTGCGCGATCGCAGCCTGAAAGTTGGTGACATTCGCCTCTGCGGCTGCGAGTTGGGCTTTTTGCGCCGCTACTTGATCCAGAATCTCCTGCTGGTCAAGCTGTGCCAACGGCTGCCCCTTGTGCACACGGTCATTGATATCCACAAACAGCTTCTCGACGATGCCCGAAGCTTTAGATTTCGCCTCGACCTGTGTGATGGGCTGAATCTTTCCCGTAGCGACTACCGAGCGGACGATGTCACCGCGCGTCACCTTGGCCATTTTGTTTGGATCGACGCCATTCCCCGAGGCCAAACGAGCCAACCCTACCCCGGCAACAACGATGAACAAAACTACCGCCAAACCGATCCAGAGCCATAGCCGGCCCTTCTTCTTCGTAGCCACGTGCGGCCTCCCGACTCTTCTACCTAACCGGTGTCCCTACTGATTGTTCTCTTGCACTTCAATGTCCACGCGCCGAGCAGAGAGAACAGCTATAGATCCCAAAGCATTCATACGTGAGCCCCAGCAGATTGGTTCCGCAAGACGATTCAGGCTGGAAGACGATCCAGGTCCGGACGTAAGGCGAACCACTTTGCTGCCCCGAATCGGACACTGAACAGAATGCTATCTAACGCGAATGTTAGACTCACCCTGTAAACAAGCGTCATGCACGGCCTCCCTCTGCTCCAAATCGTTGCCGTTGCCGTTCTCATCCTCGCCAACGGTTTTTTCGTCGCCGCAGAGTTTGCTCTCGTCTCAATGCGCGATACCCGTGTCGAGCAGATGGTCGTCGCGAAAGTTCCAGGCGCTGGGTCCGTCCGCCGTCTGCAACGCGACCTCGACGCGTTCCTGCCCGCTGTTCAACTCGGAGTAACGCTCTGTTCGCTCGCCATTGGCTGGCTCGGTGAACCTACCGCCGCCGGTATCTTCCTCTCCTGGATCGAACTGCTGCCGTGGAGAATTCCGCATGCGGCCATCTACGCCCATTTCGCAGCCGTTTCGCTCGGCTTTGCGCTGATCACCTATTTTCATGTTCTGCTCGGCGAGCTGGTTCCCAAGTCGCTGGCCCTGCGCCGGGTGGAGAACATGGCCTTGGCGGTCGCGGCGCCGATGCTTTTTTTCATGACCGTAACCCGGCCGGCAGTGAAGCTGCTGCGTGGTTCGGCGACGCTCGTTCTTCGCGCCTTTCAGGTCGAGATGTCGCACGAGGCCAGCGTTCACTCGCCTGAAGAGTTGAAACTGATCGCTACGGCGGCGCGCCGCATGGGTGTTTTGCCCCCATTTCAGGAGCGCCTCATTCACCGCGCGCTTGAGCTCGATGAAGTTCCTGTGCGGGAGATTATGACGCCACGCCAGCAGATCGTGTCCCTGGCAAGCAACACGCTGATTGAGGCTGCCAGCGCCAGCGTCATCGATCACCAGCACAGCCGTGTTCCGGTCTATGACGAAACACGCGGCCCGGAACACATCATCGGTGTTGTCTACGCCAAGGATCTCGCACGTCTCATGCACTTTCGTGGAGCTGTCGGCCTGCGGGCCAGGGCAGCCGTTCAGTCTGTCTCCGCCTTTTCCGATCTGCGTGTCAGCCAGATCATGCGCGACGTGCTGATGGTTCCAGAGACCAAGACGGTCCTCGACCTTATCAAGGAGTTCCAGCAGCGTCGCCGCCAGATGGCCATTGTTGTCGATGAATACGGCTCAACCGTCGGTCTTGTCACCGTCGAGGATGCCATTGAACAACTGACCGGCGAGCTCGACGATGAGTTCGACGATCCCGCGCGACCGATTCTGACTACAGCCTCGGGCGCGTTGCTCCTTGAGGGCAGCGTCAACCTGCGCGATCTGGAAACACAGATGCAATGGCATCTGCCGCGTGACGGCGGTGTGGAAACACTCGCAGGCTTCATGCTCATGCGCCTCGGCAGAATTCCGAAAAGCGGCGAAAGCGTCGTGTATGAAGGCCGCCGACTGACTGTGACCGAGATGGAGGGCCGTCGTATCAAACAGATCCGGGTTGAGCCGATTGAGCAGCCAGAAGCCGTCTCTGCGCAAGCCTAAGCTACTCGCGTACAGAACCGAAAATCAGCTGGCCGCAGTTGGGACTGGCTCGGCCAACCGGTACGTTTCAGGCACATTCGGCGAAAAATCGAAAACTTCTTTCGTGCAAGGACAGTTTCCATGTCGAAAATTAAATAAGCACCCGCTTCAACGCAGAACAATTAAAATAATCGGATAGTTTCTCCGGATGATTCGGCCGTATTCGCTGTTTCGTACAACCCTGTTCGCTCTGATCGCCCTTGCGCCGGTGCTCTTCGCCGTATGCGTCTCCGCGCAGGAGCGGACGTATCGCCAGTACGGGCCGAGTGACGGCCTCGCCAATCTGGGCATCAACTGCCTCTTTCAGGATCACATTGGCTATCTCTGGGTGGGTACGGACAACGGTCTTTACCGGTATGATGGCAGCGCCTTTCAAAGTTTTGGCCATACCGAGGGTATCGAAGATACCGAAATTCGCAGCGTAGCCGAAGCCCCCAATGGCGATCTATGGGTTGCGACCCAGGGTGGCATGGCGCGGCGTTCCGGATCGCGGTTCCAGAGCGTGGATGTCGGAGCAAAGGGACTGTTTCTTGCAGTAGCCTTTGATGATGCCGGTCATCTCTATCTCGAACACACTTCCGGCATCCTGCGCGGCACGCCCGACGGCAGAGGTAATTATCAATTCACCCGCGTCGTCTCCGGCTCTGTGGGCGGCATGCTCATTCGCGGTGAAGATGTCTGGTTCCGTCGAGATGGAGATCTTTGGAAACTGAGTGGCGATTCTCTTGAAAGAGTAGGCTCTCCTGCCGGGCTGCCATCCGATCTTTGGGGAGCCATTGCCTTTGATGCTGCCGGTAATCTGTGGGTTCGCAGCCCTTCGCATCTCTACGAGCGGCCCAAAGGGGAATCGCGTTTTGTCGATCGCTCGGAAGGTGTCCCCAACGCACAGTCCATTCGTCTCTTCGCCGATGTGCATGGCCGTCTCTTCGTTTCGACAGTCGCAGGAGTTGTGATCTTCGAAGGTTCGAAGCGGATTTATCTCGATCCCGCTCACGGCCTGCCTTCGGATGTTGCTGGCCCCGTCCTTCTTGACCGTCAGGACTCTCTCTGGATCGGCATGCGTGGCGGAGGTTTGCTGCGTCGTCTTGGGCAAGGGCAGTGGGTTTCGTGGCGCAAATCGGATGGCCTGCTCAACGATAGTGTCTGGTCGATGATGCACGATCACGCGAACCGTCTCTGGGTCGGAACCAGCGGTGGGCTAAGTATCTTCGGTCCCGATGGCAAGGTCGAACACACCTACTCTTCGCACAACGGTCTCGCGGGCGATAATGTTTTTGCTATAACCGCCAGCCCGGCAGGAGATGTTTTTGTCGGAACCGCTCCTGCCGGCGTCAGCCGTTTCGATGCGGAGGGTAAATTCCTCGGCACGTACGCGGCGGCGGCAGGACTCAAAGCAGATCAGGTCAATGCACTGCTCATCGACCGCAATGGCATCCTGTGGATCGCGGCAGCCTCCGGAGGTTGCTTCCGAAGCACCGCTCCGGTCGACGGACGCAATCCCATCCGGTTCGAGCATGTAGCTGTTCCCGGCATCGCAGCGGATGACTATTTCTATGACATCCATGCCGACCGGCAGGGCCGTCTCTGGATGGCAACATCGCGCGGAGCGGTCAGCTTCGACGGCTCCCGTTGGAAGGTCATCACCAAGGCCGATGGACTCAAGGCGTCCGATCTGGTATCGGTTGTGCCGCATAACGGAGATCTGTGGATTGCCTATCGCGATGCCCTCGGCCTGGCCCGGATTCAATTCAACGGCGATCGCATCTCCATTAAGAGCTATACGCAGCAGGATGGTTTATCTTCCGATCTGATCTATGCGCTGGCATTCGATCACCTTGGCAGTCTCTGGGTCACAACCGACAACGGTGTCTCCGTTCTGGATCAGGATCGATGGATACGCTACGGAACAGAAGATGGCTTGATCTGGGATGACGGCAACGATCACGCCATTTATATCGATGACGATCGCGGTGTCTGGCTGGGTACAGGCCGCGGGCTCTCCTTGTTTCACGAGCCACCGTACAAAATCCCCCCGCGGCCCCCGGTCGCCGTCATCACTTCAGCCATTGGCGAATCGCAAGAGTATCAGCTCACAGAAAATCCGAAGCTCGAATACGCCCAGAACTCACTACTGCTGCAATTTAGCGCCCTCAATTTCGCTACCGAAACCCGCACGCATTTCCGCTATCGTCTCCTCGGCTCAAAAGGCTCATGGATCGACACGACGCAGCGCAGTGTCCACTTCGAGGGGTTGCCGCCTGGAGACTACGTCTTTGAGGTCATCGCTGCGGGTCCCAATGGCTTGTGGAGCACGACTTCGGCAAAATTCGCCTTTACTATCAGGCGTCCCTGGTGGCTGAGGTGGTGGTTTTTCATTCTGTGCGCGCTGGCAATTTTTACGCTTGTCAATGCGATCATTCGTTATCGTGTCGGCCGTCTCATCGCACAGAAAGAGTTGCTTGAGCGGCAGGTCGCCGAGAGAACGGCTGAGTTGCAGGAGAGCCATCGCCGCCTGGAAGAGATTGCCTATCACGATGCGCTTACAACTCTGCCCAATCGCCGCATGTTTACCGATGAATTTCGATCTCTGGTTTCACTTGCGAAACGTCATCGGCAGGTCTTTGCGCTCCTGCTGGTAGATCTCGATACCTTCAAAGAGATCAACGACTCCTACGGTCACGACGCGGGCGACGCGGTTCTTATGCAAACTGCAAATCTGCTGCGTGCCTCTGTGCGCGAGAGTGATCGAGTCGCCCGCCTCGGCGGCGACGAGTTTGCCGTGCTACTCATCTGGCCTGCGGATACAGCGGGCATCTATACCGTTGCGCAAAGAATCGTAAGTGCATTCGCATCAGGTCTGCCGTTTCGCGGATCGACGCTGCAGGTTACATGCAGCATTGGTGTGGCTGAGTTTCTCTCCGACAGCGATGATCAGGAAGGGCTGTACAAATGCGCCGATCTCGCGCTCTACGATGCGAAGAATGCGGGCGGCAATCAATGGCGTCGCTATCACGAGGAACTCACCGCTGAGCGGCCTTCGGCGTAAAGCAGCCCTAGAGTGTTCGCTTGAACAGAGGCGTTGCAACCAGCAGCGTTACGATTCCGAAGCCAAACAGAAAAGCCAGATCGAAACGTATCGCAACCCAGCCACCATCTTTCAGGAAGATCGCCTTAAGCCCATGGACCGCATAGGTGAAGGGATCGCAGATCGCAATGGCCTTGAGCCACTTGGGAAATCCGCTGATCGGCGAGATCGCGCCGCTCGGGAAGAATAGTAGCGTATTCAGCACGCCGAACATGGCGCGCGGCACCAGCGGATCTTCCACCCGCACCATCATCAGGAACATCATTCCGTTGAATGCAACTGAGGTCGCAACAATCAGTGCAAACAACTGCAGCGCGATCATGGGATGGAAAATGACGCCGAGCCCAGCCGCCAGGCTCCCGATTAGCGCCAGGGTGATGCCCGACAGCACGGCTTTGATGGTGCCCGCAAGATTGAGCCCAAGCACCAGTTCAAGCCGCGTAATCGGCGTGACTAGAAATCCCTCGTGAATGCCGCGCGCCTTGTCATCGATGTACAACATGCCCCCGCCGATCATGACGGCCACATACATGGCCAGCGCAACGGAGCCAGACAACAGGTACTTCATGTACTCGACGTATGGATACAACTCCACGATCTTCAGCGCAATCGACTGCACCACGAGCGGCTGAATCTGCGGTGCATTGAGTGCATCCACCAGCGATTGCATCTCCTGCTCAAGCGCTCCGCTCATCGTCTGGTCTGTGTTGTCCACTACCAGACCGATAGCCGGCGAATCATCGGCAAGCACTCGCCGCGAATACTGCGATGGAATAATGACGGCGCCGTCGATCTTGCCTGTGCGCACGTCTTCACGAGCCTGCTGCTCATTGTCGTAATCCACCGTCGTAAATGTACGGATGTTGACTGCGATCGACTGAAACGCTTCGTGAATCTTCAGCGCCTGCGATCCGTGATCGTAATCCACTACGCCGATCTTCGCGTTGCGTATCTTGCCGCCAAAAGCATTGCCCAGCACAACAAGCTGCACCAACGGCAGCATCATAGAAACCATCATGAGAGCAGGCGAGCGGAAGAACTTCCGCATTTCGCGTTCGACAATCGCAAACATTCTTGTCATGGCTGCATCCCCGGACGTTGCGGCATCACGAATCCGTGCGCCTTCACCTGTTCGTCACGTAGCTGACGGCCTGTGTAGTAAACGAAGACATCATCGAGCGTCGTATTCTGAACACTCAATCCCTTGATGACTTGACCTTCACGCGCCGCCAGTTCCACCAGTTGCGTCGTTGTCTGCGAACCATTGGCCGAAAGCACGCGGTAAAGCCCATTAGCGTGTGATTCAACGGAAGTCACTCCCGGCAGTTGCTCCAGCTTTGATTGCCACTCTGCATCCTCGCGCTCAAACTGCACCTCCACCACGCTGCTGCCCGGCACAGTTGCTTTGAGGGCGAGCGGAGTATCGAGCGCAACCAGTTTGCCATGATCCACAATGGCGATGCGATCGCATAGCCGGTCAGCCTCATCCATGTAGTGCGTGGTGATCAGAATGGTGAGCTTGCGTCTCTCCTTCAGTCGGTTCAACATCTCCCAGACCGCCACGCGCGACACTGGATCAAGGCCAGTCGTGGGCTCATCAAGGAAAAAAATCTGCGGTCCGTGCACCAAGCCTCGCGCAATCTCAAGCCTGCGCCGCATGCCCCCGGAGAGAGTCTTCGTCTGTGCCTTGCGCCACTTCGTCAGATCCACTGCTTCAAGCAGTTCCGCGATATTCTTTTCGCGGTGAGCCTTGGGAACCTCGTACAGCTTGGCATAAATCGTGAGGTTCTCCTCCACTGTCAGATCGATATCGCTCGTCATCGCCTGCGGAATTACGCCAATCGCGCGCCGCACTGCATCCGATTCTTTCGACACATCGTGACCGGCCACAACCGCTCGCCCCGCAGTCACCGGAATCAGCGTCGTCAGCATGCGGATCAGCGTGCTCTTGCCCGCGCCATTCGGCCCCAGCAGGCCAAATATCTCGCCATCTCCCACGTTGAACGAGACGCCTTTGACAGCCTCAAAATCGCCATACCGCTTCACGATGTTGTCCACGCCAATGATGGTGCCTGGCGGAAATGCAGCGGTCTCGGCCTGGTCCTTCAATGCCGCAGTCATTGCTTCACCAGCTTGTCTTTCGGTATGTAGACTTCGGCCAGCATTCCCGGCACATATTTCTCGCCGGGATTATCAATCAGCAGCTTCAGCCGAATCGTTTCGATATCCCGCTTGCGCCGGCTCACATCGCGCTGTGTCGCAAAGTCTCCTTCTGCCGATTTCGCAATCACTTTGCCCCACAGCGTCGCACCGCTCGGCATCACTACCCGCAACTTGTCGCCAAGCTGCACCGCGTCAGCTTCGGTTTCCGGCAGAGGTGCATACACCCACGTCTGCGTAAGATCCGTCACCGTCACAATCGGAGTGCCCGCTGCGACAACCTCGCCCTGCCGTGCAGCGCGCACATTCACTTTTCCCGCGATAGGGGAAAGCACTCGCGCGTAATCAAGATTCACTTGAGCCTGATTCAGCAGCGCCTGCGCATTCTGATAATCGCCGCGCGTCGATGCCACGGTCTTCGCAGCCGCTTGTGCTTCGATCGTGTTCGCCTGTGCCTGCTTCAATGAGGCCCGCGCTGCGGCAACAGTCTCCTTCGCGGCATCTATGGCGGCCTTGTCGGCAGCCAGCGCTGTCGTCTGCTCATCGCTCGATTGCTGGCTCATGATGCCTTGCTTCGCCAGCGCGACGGTGCGCGTTGTATCGGCCTGCTGATGCTCGTATTGCGCCTGAGCCTGCAACAGCGATGCCTGCGCCGTTCGCACCTGTGCCTCCGCATTGAGCACCTGGCTTGACGTGCTGCCCGTGGTTTGCCGCTCGGTGTCGCGCGCGCCCTGCACTTTGAAGTGTTGGCTTTCGGCAGCCGCGGCAGCCGCAGCCCGCGCTGCAGCCAGGTCGTCGCTCTGGATCGTGGCAATCAACTGTCCAGCCTGTACCTGATCGCCTTCATCCACTGTCAGCGTCTGAATCCGTCCAGGAATGCGCGAGCTGACGATAACTTCATTGGCGTCCACCGTGCCGATGAGCTGTAGGTCTTCGCTGTGATTGGTCGAGAAAAGATACCAGGCAAGCGCAATAACGAAAAGAATGCCGAGGATCATGAAGACACGGTTCCTTGCACTCATGCAAACTTCCTCCGCAATTGAAAATCTTTGACTTCAGGCATAGGCATCTGCCGAAGCACTTTCTGGACAAGTTTTGCTCCATGCGCGCGATCGACGAACAGGGCATTACCCCACAATTGAACGGCGCCGCGCCGCCTTGCCTCCAGCGCTTGCGGATGAAACGGTTCGATCCCAAGCGCTGTAGCAACCATCGGCGCACTGAGAAAGTAGAAAACGTTTGTGCCAAAGATGGCATAAACCACCTGCATGGGCTCTGCCTTGCACAGTTCTCCCGCACGGACACCTTCCTCAACAGCGGAAAGGAGCCTCTCCATCAGTGGCCGGAATGTGGACTGGAAAAAAGCCGTTTCTCCATGGTGCTCATTGCGTTGAACACGCACCATCTCCTGCTGCAACAGGCTTTGAAACTCATGCTTGGTCAGGATGCGATCGAAGTGATTGAGCGCGCACCGCAATAGACGTTCCCCAGGGCTGTACTTCGGGTCGAGAGCTGCCAGCGCATTATGCACCACCTCTGCGGAAACAGACTCGATTGCGGCGCTATACAACCCCTCTTTATTCTTGAAGTAGTAGTAAAGCAGCGCCTTGTTGGCGCTGGCCGCCTGTGCGATCGCATCGATTCGCGCGCCCGAAAGTCCGTGTGCCCCGAACTCGCGAATGGCTGCTTTCAGAATCGCCGCCCTGGTTTGCTCTGCACGGCTGCTGTTCGTCGAAATGGTTTTTGAGTTCGTCATTAATTAAACAGTTAGTTAATACTAGCACGATTTTTATTTTCCCCGGCAAGCGCCGAAACTCAATGGATCTTCCTTGGATATTGCCTGCGGTCGAAAGAAGACCTTTGAAAATCTCAGTTTCGCGCTGCGCCGCCCGGAAGATTATTTGAAGAAGGCCTGCTGTGCGATTAGCTGTTTTCGCCTAACTGCGTCTTTTGCATGGAAAATAGCGCGCCTTGTGTCTCGTCTTCTTCGCGCTCCACGTGCGGTATATCGAGCATGGCTTCGAACTCGACCCGGTTCCTGCCATACTGCTTGGCGCGATACAAGGCTCGATCCGCCGATTCGATGAGCGCTTCAGGCGATCCGCATACTGGCGCCTCGCAACTGCATATGCCAATGCTGATGCTCAGATAATTCCCGATCTCCGAGGGGTTTGTAATCTTCAATCCTTCGATTGCCGCCTTCATGCGCAGGGCAATAGCCCGTGCGGCATCCATGTGGGTTACAGGCAAAATCGCTGCAAATTCTTCGCCGCCATAGCGTGCGATTAAATCTCCACTCCGCGAAGCTACCGACTGAAGCGCGGCAGCCACCCGAGTCAGGCACCGGTCACCATGCCGGTGTCCGTACGTGTCATTCATGTTCTTAAAAAAGTCGAGATCGATCAGCAGCAGCGAAAGAGGCGAATGCACTCGCATCGCACGATGCCATTCCGAATCCAGCGTCTGATCAAATCGGCGCCGGTTGGCAATTCCAGTCAGGCTGTCCTGTAAAGATAGTTCTTCGAGCCGGTCATGCGCCGTTCGTAGTTCCTGCTGGATATGCATGTAACGCATCTGCAGGACGGTCGTACGTATCCCATACGCTGCAAGCCCGGCTCCGATAGCGAGGACGCCGGTATAAAAGTGATGTTCCAACGTCACAAATCCAAGCGCCGTCAGTGCGATCGTGAAGAAAATAGGGCTGCCGTGATCGAAGAAAATCGCCAGCCTGCTTCTTGTTGCATCTTTGCGAAGAACTGCCGGTTGCGGCTCCGGCAGCGCAAAGATCAACAAGGCGAGCAGCAGGAAAGAAGCATCGACCAGAAATCTCCACGGCGACCTGCCCATCGCCGCGAGCATGGAATGGTTGTAGAACGCAATGCTGGCGCTGTACGCGGCAAGATAAAGCAACAGCGTGCGGAAGAATCCATGCTCTTCACCTTTAGGAGAGGCCAGCAGGCGTACGGCGCATCCAGCAACGAGAGCAAGATTTTCTACGTTATAGGTAAAGTCGAGCAGATGTTTCGATATCGGTTGAATTCCGGTATCAAAAAACGGCGAACTTGCAAAAATCACAACGTAGGTCAGGTATCCGGCAAAGAATGCCTGTCCAGCATCCAGCCAGGAAAACAGCGGTAGCTTCTCGCCTTCCACGGGCGTGGAAAGGGCGAACAGAATGGGAACGCCGTAGAAGAAAAGTGCAAAATTGGCCAAAGACGGGGCACCAAAAGCAAGACGTTCCACCTTTTCATCCCACGCCAGCATCGGAACGGCCATGGAATAAAGCACCAGGGCTGTAGCCAGAAGAATCCATAGCCCGCGCGCCCGGCTGGTGATCGTGCGAGCGTGCCAGATCACTGCGGCGAGCGCGGTGATTGGCGCAGCGATTTGAAAGAGATAGCCGGTCTCCGCGGAATACACCCAGCTCAGGCGGCTACACCATCCGTCTAAAATCAGGAAAGCAGCCGTCACAATCAATGCATGCTGGAGCCGTGACGGCGGCCACGCCCTAGACTTCATTTCCCTTTCATCTCCCTCGTGACACACTATGCCGAACAGCCGGCCAGCGAGCACGGATGCTGGATATTGACACAATCCCGCGCGAAAGACTAGCCATAGGCGGACACTTTGGCGTAAATCGGTGAACTTTGCCGGATTGCTCGCTTCAATCTGCCACCGGAGCGGATTGAAGTGTGGTCTTGCCAGGCAACGTCAGCCCACAACTAGCGGTGCTTGACGATACGCTTCCTTGCGGTAGTAATCAATTTACCTGTTGTGGCGTATTTTCGTCGCTCAATCGGTGAAGAAAGCACAAGACTTGTAACAGGATTCCCAAATGGGAGCAGCGCTTCGATCAGCGCTTCCAGATCAGCGAGGGTTCCAGTCGTCACCTTCAGTAGAAACGCGTCGCCTCCGGTCAGGTGATGGCATTCCCGTACCTCCTCCAATGTTTGTATGAACTCCATCAGCTTGTAGTAATGTGGCCCGTCGCAGCTCATGCGAATGTAGGCCAGAATGTCGAGCCCCAGCGCCTCTCGGTCGATTTCCACAGAATAGCCGTGGATGATGCCGGCCTCTTCCATCTGCTTCATTCGCTCTGCCGTCGCCGTGGCGCTCAGCCCTATGCGCCTGGCTAGTTCAGCAACCGAAATTCTGGCATTATCCTGCAACTCCTTCAACAAACTGCGCCCAAAGCTATCCATAAGGTAGCTTTGCCCTTCTGAAGTGAAATCCATGGCCATAGAAGATAATTGTAGTGAATCTATTGGCAGATTCGACTGCATAAAGTGCTTACTCTCTGTACCGTCTGCCCTGATTTGCCTACCATCCAGCCTATGGAGAAAAGGGAATTGACCCCCACCTCAGGCTCAGCGCTTGCTATCGATGGCAGCCCTCTGAAATTGAGCGAAATTGAAACTATCGCAAATGGATTCAGCAAGGTAACACTTATGCCGGCCGCGCGTGAGCGCGTAAAGGCAAGCCGGACTGTTATCGAATCGATCCTTGCCTCGGGTGAAACGGTCTATGGAGTCAATACCGGCTTTGGCAAGCTGGCTGATGTTCGCATTCCTGCCGAGCATCTCGCCGACCTCCAGACCAATCTCGTTCGCAGCCACGCTGCAGGTGTCGGTGAGCCGCTTTCGGAAGCCGAATCCCGGGCGATGCTGCTTCTCCGCGCCAACGTTCTGGCCAAAGGCTGCAGCGGAGTCCGTCCTGAAATTCTCGATCTGCTCCTCGCCATGCTCAATGCCGGAGTCCATCCGGTCATTCCCGCCAGAGGCTCCGTAGGCGCCAGCGGTGATCTCGCCCCGCTCTCACACCTGGCGCTTGTCCTGATCGGCGAAGGCGAAGCAATCTATCGCGGTCAACGCATCTCTGGCGCTCAGGCACTTTCTCTTGCCGGGCTCTCTCCGGTCCAGCTGGCCGCCAAAGAGGGCCTTGCATTGCTGAATGGAACGCAGGCCATGACCGCCGTAGGTGCTCTGACAACCCGTTACGCTCAGTGCCTCGCCGCCATCGCCGATCTCGCCGGAGCCATGTCTCTCGAGGCTCTCAAGGGCACTCCAGCGGCCTTCGATTCCCGCATCCATGCTGCCCGTCCGCACCCAGGCCAGATTGCCTCTGCCGCCAATCTCGAACGGCTGCTCGAAAACAGCTCCATCCGCGAATCCCATCGCTCCGCGGCGGTTGATTCCCGTGTGCAGGATGCCTATTGCCTTCGCTGCATGCCTCAGGTTCATGGCGCCGTCCGTGGCGTGCTTGATCACGTCGCTCACATTCTTGAAGTTGAATCCGGTTCGGCCACCGACAACCCGCTCATCTTTGCCAATTCCGGCGCGACTCTGCCTAAAGTCGTCTCCGGCGGCAACTTCCACGGCGCTCCGCTCAGCTACGCCTTCGATTACGCATCGATTGCTTTAACTGATCTTGCCTCTATCTCGGAACGCCGCATCGACCGGCTGATCAATCCCGACATCAACGAGGGCCTCCCAGCCTTCCTGACCGCCAACGCCGGCCTCTCGTCGGGATACATGATTGCCCACGTCACAGCCGCTGCGCTGCTCAACGAATGCAAGGTGCTAGCCCACCCCTCCAGCACCGACTCAGTCCCGACATCAGGCGGCAAAGAAGATCACGTCTCTATGGGCATGACCGGGGCGCTTAAACTGCGCCAGATCGTCGATAACCTAGAAAAGATCCTTGCTATTGAGATACTCTGCGCCGCTCAGGGTCTCGACTTCCGCCTGCCGCTGCGCCCCGGACCTGCCGTAGCAGAAGCTCACACCCGCATCCGCGCACTCGTACCTCATTTGAATGAAGATCGCTCTCCAGCCCCCGATATCGAAGCGATTTCTAAGGCAATCAGAAACGGCCAACTGACCGAGTAAATCGATTTCTGCTCCACAAGAGCGGTCGTACGGGTTAGCATGGCCGCATGCGTTTTTCGGTATTCGTCTATCTCTTGATCGCAGTTAGCGGAGTATTAAACGCTGCTGCGCAGACAAACTCAGCTGCTCCGCCGCCCGCCCGTCCAACACCCCCCACACGCGACCCCCACACTCCCGGCTATGTGCAGGCAAGGGAACTGCCCGACGGCGCGATCCCGTCACCCACCGAAAACGGTAACTTCATCATCGGCCCGTCGCACCCTGCTGCTCCGGAAATGACGCCCCCCGCAGACACGCCGAAGGGAACCATCGTCGAGTTCATGATGCGCTCTGAGGACAGCAAATACTACCCCGGCATCGTGCGCGATCCCGGCATATTCGGCACTCCCGACCCCAAAGATCCGGCAAAACTCATCGTCACTACCAGCCACCCTGCTCCATACACGCGCAAAGTTACGGTTTACGTGCCGAAGCAATACGTCCCCGGCACGGAAGCGCCCTTCATCGTTGGCGCGGATGGCCCGGACCGCGTGCTCTTCACGGCCCTCGACGGCGTTATCGCCGAGCATAAAGTGCCTGCCATGATCGCCATTTCCATCCAGAATGGCGGAGGCGACGCCCAAGGCAGTGAGCGCGGCCTCGAATACGACACCATGTCCGGCCGCTACGCCGAGTTCGTTGAGCACGAGGTTCTGCCTCGCGTCGAGTCAGAGGCGCACGTCAAGCTCACCCACAATCCCGATGGCCGCGCTGCCATGGGCGGCAGCTCCGGCGGAGCCTGTGCGTTGATCATGGCCTGGTACCATCCCGAGTGGTACCACCGCGTCCTCGCCTACTCCGGCACGTGGATCAACCAGCAATGGCCCTCCAACCCGGCAACCCCACACGGGGCATGGGAGTTTCCCGAGCACCTCATCGCCGGTACACCTCGTAAGCCAATCCGCATCTGGATGGAGGTCGGCGACCACGATCTCTACAATCCCAACGCCATGCGTGACGGTATGCACGACTGGGTTCTCGCCAATGAAAACCTCGCCCACGCACTGGCCGCCAGGGGCTATCACTACCAGTTTGTATTTGCGAAAGATGCAGGCCACGTCGACCACGCCACAAAGGAACAAACTCTGCCCGAAGCTCTCGAGTACTTATGGCAGGGATACAAAGAAAAGTAGCGCGACGGCCCAGTATTTTCACCTGCGCGGGCCGCAGGAAAAGTGGTCAGCAAAAGGCTGGAGTAATTACTGAAGAATATAGACCCGTATCGTATCTGTTTAACGAAATAGAAACAGCACTGCAGGAAATGATTTTCTACTCACTTCAAGGAAGCGGACAATTTCGTATGCATTGTCTATAGCTATATTTATCAATTATTTGGAGGCAGAATTTTGCACGGTTTGGCGCTTACGGATGATTCACTTTTACCTTATTTCGCTATTGATTTTTGAATAAAAAATCCCTAAAATAAAAGAATTCATGGCTTCCTAGTAAGCTTGCCCGCAGGGCTCCAACGCCACAATCCGTTAAACGTTTTAAAAGGATGCCCAGGCAGACAGCAAACCCCCCGCGCGGGAGCCAGTTTTGAAAGTCATTCATCCATAGAGGGAAAACATCGATGGCAAAGCGTCGTGGTAATCCGAACTGGGGCAAACCAGAGCCTATCGGCCCGGTTGTGCCTACTGTCACCTCCTTTGAGCAGATCGTCAAGGAGTTTAAACTGACCCCGGATCAGTACATCCGCTCCACCCGGCTTCGCGAATGGGCGCGCCGCAACCGGAATTCCAAGTACATTCCGGAAGCACTGCTCGAGGCCTGGGGTTTCGAAATCGAGTCCACCCTTTAACCCTCGGACTCCCCTCGCTGCAGTAAGAAGTTTCCGTCAAACAGCCCAGTTGTAGAGAAATGCGCCATGCCAACCGGCACGGCGCATTTGCTTTTTGCAGCATCAGAATGGCAGCAGGAGAAGCGGCAGCACCACTCCAGCCGCGAGCAATCCTGAGATTGTCCAGACTCCCCGGCTGAATCGATACGCCATATAAATCCCTGTCAGTGTCGAAGTAAACAGTCCAATCGAAACAATCAGAAAGAATATCTTCATCGGCAGGTGCCCGTTCGGTTTTGGTCCAGCCGCCTCCGGCGTCTTCTCCGCCCGCTTGGGCTCGGACGGACCAGGCACTCCATCGGCCGTTGACCGTCTATGCGCTTCAGCAGCGGTATCTGGACTGGCAGGACGTGGCCGTCGCTGTGGAACCTCGACTGTCTGCTTCTTATGCAGCTGAGCCAGTGTCATGATCCACTTCGGCGGCTGGTAGTTGCTGTCGCGTCCGGTTTCATGAAGGCTGAAGGTCTGTAGAGCGCCTGTAAACGCAAAGAAAAGAAGCGCTGGCGAAATGAAGACGCCAAAATACAAATGGATTGTGCGCATGAGTCTCAGTATTCGGTGCGATCGGGACATGCTGAGAGGGCTCTCCTTGGAATCAAATACGACTAAATATGTCGGATATAAAATAAAGACTAAATCGGCGTGAATTGGTTGACAATCCGTTGTCACAAATCCGCAATCCTTATGCGAATTTTGCCCTCAAACCTGAGGTGCGCGACAATGTTTACGGCGACTCATTTCAACCGCTGCACTGGATACTCAGGTAAACCATGGCTGATTTGGCAGTTACGCAAACTCTCCAGACGGATCCGGAACCGGTTTCGCCGTTTGTCGATGTCCCGCAGGCTCTCGAAGAGTTCCGCGCTGGCCGCATGATCATCGTGGTCGACGACGAAGACCGCGAGAACGAGGGCGATCTCACGCTGGCTGCCGAGTTTGTCACTCCCGAAGCCATCAATTTCATGGCCCGCTTTGGCCGCGGACTTGTCTGTCTAACCCTTACCGAGGAGCGTGCCGATCATCTCAACCTGCCGCCGATGACCCAGCACAACTCCTCACGCTTCGGCACGGCCTTTACCGAGACCATCGAGGCCCGTGAAGGCGTCACCACCGGCATCAGCGCGCATGACCGTGCCCATACCATTCGCACTGCTATCGCGTCCGGCGCAACGGCATCGGACCTCGCACGTCCCGGCCACATCTTCCCCCTCCGCGCCCGCAAGGGGGGCGTCCTCGTCCGCGCCGGCCAGACCGAAGCATCCGTCGATCTCGCTCGCCTGGCTGGTCTCACTCCCGCCGGCGTCATCTGCGAAATCATGAACGACGATGGCACCATGGCTCGCGTGCCCGATCTCGTCAAATTCTGCGCCGAGCACAACCTCAAAATGCTCACTGTCGCCGAGCTTATCCGCTACCGGCTGCGCCATGAGCGCTACATCACCCGCGCTGCCGAAACTCTCATCCGCACCCGCTACGGCAACTTCCGCATGATCGCCTACGAGAGCGAAGTCAATGGCGGCGAAAGCCACGTCGCCCTCGTTCACGGTTCGCTGCACGGTCACGGCGATGAGTGGGACTGCAATCACTGTCAGGACTCTGAGGCCACACCCGTACTCGTACGCGTGCACACTCGCTGCACAGCAGGCGATGTCTTCGGAGCGGACTGCAACTGCCGCGAGATTCTCGATCAATCCATGCGCATGATCACAGAGGCAGGCTGCGGATCCATCCTCTACCTGCACAACACCAGCCGAGGCTTCGAGCTAAGCAAATCTTCGGAGGAGACGCGCCTGCTGACGCACAGCGACCTGCGCAAGATGGAGAAGGGCGCGGAAACCGACGACCATCAGCAGCGCATTGTGCGTTCCGTTGGTCTAGGAGGTCAGATCCTCTTCGACCTCGGCATCCGCCGCATTCGTCTGCTTTCCAACACGCCCATGCATATTCCGGCCCTCGAAGGCTTCGGCCTCGAAATCGTCGAGCAGGTACCGATTCCCGTAAGTAGCCCTACCCCTGCCTGCACCTAAAGTGAGCCGGAAACAAGCAAATCCATTGCGCAAAGGGAACGTTCTGGAACGGCTACGGCTCCGGTTGTTTGCCGAAGTGCGCCACATCATCGTTCACTGAGAACTGATCTTTCAGATTGTCTTCATACGGGAAGACATGCACCATCCACGTGAAGACGCGCGGCAGAAATGTCCCACCCGCCGCCTTGCACGCATCTTCTGTCCGGATCGACCCGAACATTCCAAACTTGGGGTGCTCGCCGAAATACTCCTTCACGCGATCCGCAGGTGCAGCGCAGAAATTTGTATGTTCATGCCATCGCGCGATACTCAGCGGGATACGGCTATTCAGCTCTTCCGCCGTTGCATTCGGAGCTGCAGTGAACATCACCCCTTCCAGCTTGTACTGCTGTTTCGGCGTGTCGAAGTAGAGTAGCGAAGTCGGTCGCGTCGGATCGAAAACTCGATCCGCCAGCGTTGCATTGGCCTGATTGTTGAAGTGATACTGCGGCTGCTTGACCTTGGGATTCGCGATCACATAACCATCGGCCAACGCTTTCCGGTAGTCCTGGTAACGCTCGATCGCGGCACGCACCTTCTCCACTACCTCTTTAGCGCGTTCCTCGTCGCCTGGTTGTATTGGACCGGCGTGAGTCATCGTCATATGCCCGGCCATCGCCGCCATGCTTGGCCCCATATCCTTTGCACTCAGGCCGCGCATATCCATACCAGGCATATCGTCCGCCGACTGCTGAGGATAAGCAACAACGCATGAGGCAAACACGATGGAAAGCAGAAAACTTCGGGCCTTCATGCCTTCAGATTGCTCCTAGCGGCTAGAAGCTCTCCATGACCACTCGAGCGCGTCCAGCGCAGACCACCGTTCGGGTCAGCGTATTCCCGCCAGCTTCAGGTAATTTGGCTCGTCGGAAACATCCTTATGGCGAAACGCGCGCACGATCTTCCTGTCCTTTAAAAAGAACACTCCAGGCATCTGATACGCATCCTCTTTGAAGATCGGATTGATGCCGTACTTGAAGAGCGCACCCTTGAACCACCCACGCAGCACCGCCAGATTAAAGGGCTGCAGATACGGGTTCGTCTTCCTCAGCGCAAATGCCGAGTGCTGATACAGCGAAGCATCCGGATTGCTGATCCGTTCAACCGAGTCCAGCTTGTAGTACTTGAAATAGGGCCGCGCACGCTCCGGTGTTCCCAGATGCACAAACACCGGCCGGATGCTCTTCGCCGCCAGTTGCTCCTGAATCTGCGAAACCTGATCCAACGCCATGGCGCAAAACGCGCAGCCGAAATGTCGAAGAAAGACAAGCAGCACTGGCGACTCATCCACCAGTTCCAGCAAAGTACGTTCGCTTTCGGTTCTGTGAGAGCGCAAGGCCTCAGCCAGGTCTTGTTCGTCTTGATCTTTCATCGAGTCAGATGGCACCGTCAGGTCAGCTCAAAAGTAGTATCGGAACCATTGTCCATCACGAGGCCAATAAAAGAAACGAAAGCTGTCTGAATCGGTGTAGTCAAAAGTCAAAAAAGCCCGGAAGGCGAAATGCTTCCGGGCTCTTTTGGCTTCAGCCTGTCTGCTTAGTCGTTTGTTACTTGGGTTTGTCTTCCGGACGCGGCTCGCTTTTTGGTGCGGGTCGTGGCGCAGGCCGCGGTGCAGGCGCCGCATGCTGTGGCGCAGGGTGCGGAGCCGGCTCCGCGTGAGTCTGCGGTCGCGGAGCAGGCTCATGTTGCGGTGTCGGTCGAGGTTCCGGCGCTGCATGTGGTGTCGGAGTTGGCGCCGGTTCACGCCGCTGCTCCGGAACCGGCCTGCTCTCCGGCCGCGGCTCAGAAGTATGCGGCTGTGTGGTTGCGCGCGGTGGTGTAGCGGGTCGGGTTTCCGTACGCGGTTCAGTCCGTGTCTCCGGCCGCGTTTCAGGGCGGGCTTCTGTTCTCGGCTCTACCGGTCGCGCAGGGGTAGTCCGTGTTTCAGGCCGTGGCTCTGTCGGCCTCGTCGTTTCGGGTCTCGTAGTTTCCGGTCTGGTTTCAGGTCGTGTTTCGGTTCGAGGTTGCGTCCTCGGTTCTACAGGCCGCGCGGGGGTGGTTCGAGTTTCAGGCCGCGTCTCTGTTGGCCTTGTAGTTTCGGGTCTTGTAGTTTCAGGCCTTGCAGTTCCCGGTCTTGTCGCTTCTGGTCGCGTAGCCGGCCGGGTTGTTGTCTCAGGCCGTGTCGTCTCAGGTCTCGTTGCCTCAGGCCGAGCCGCGCGGCTAGGTGTAGTTTCACGCGCGCTAGGTCGCGTAGCTCCCGTTGCTGGCCGGGCAGCTTCCGTGCCCCTTGTTTCACCGGGCCGTGCTCCTGAGGTCGTGCGCTCTGGCGTACGTCCAGCCGCTTCTCCGTTTCTAGCGACTGGCTTTACCGTGGCTGCTGCTCGCTGTGCTGCCGCAAGATTCGCACCACGTGCTGCTTGTGCGTGACTAAAGTCCGCCGCCGTCGCCGCAGGCCGTGCCATAGCTGCTCGCGGAGGGGCGCCGTGGTTTGCAGAGTAGTAGTTCACTTTGGTATCGCGGGCCAGCGTCGCCTGCCGTGTCTGGCTGGCGACTGGACCAAAGCGCCGGCCTTGCTGAGCCTGCATCTGTGCAGCCGTGGCGCGAGCCCTCAAGCCACCAGTTCCGCCGTTATAGCTCACGCGGTTGACCGTGCGGTTCACGATGACTGTGCGGTCGATATACGTGTTGCGAATGATGGTTCGGTTCACATTGACAACTGCTGTGTTGTAGCTGAAGTTGTTGCCAACCCAGCGGCCCCCATAGAAGCCGGCGCCGTTATAGCCAAACCCATAGTCCACGCCGCCATAGAAGCCTACTGTCGATCCCCAGTACCCTTCGTGGAAGGCGTATCCTCCATCCCCCCATCCCCAATAGCCGGGCGTCCACAGCAGCCCTACCGCCGGGGGTTCAATCCATGTGCCAGGAACCCAGTAATAGCCATAATCTCCCCAAGCCCAATAACCGGGTGTCCAGATGTAGTTAGGCGCTGGGCATAACGGCTGCTCATAGACCGGCAGCATTGGGGGAGCTACTCCGACCGAGATACCAATCGAAATCTGTGCAGTAGCAACATTTGGTAGAGCGGTCAGAGCAAAAGCCAGCAAAAGATAACCGATCCATCGGCGAGCTTGCATATATCACCTCTTTGTCTCGCCCGCCAATTTCCTGCTTCTCAATCAAAAAAGAAGCTGTAAAGCTGGGACAGCTAAGAGGTGCGTAAAAGCGCAGCTCCCGTCCATTCCACGGGCGATGGACACATATCTGGAAGCTGTAAATGCGCTTATACGTTGCTTTCGTGCAATATTGCTCGTTTGTTCCAATTCGGCTAATCCGCGCTCGAACTACGCCGGCTCGTCATAAATACCGATATCGGCAACATGAAAATCGTCGCGATTGCCCTCAATCGATAGCCTCACCTTTGAAGCGCCGTTCCGCGCAATGCGATGAATCCGCACCGGCCCAGGATCTCGGCTCTCCACAATCGTGGACCATCCCGAACCGTTCCACGCTTCGAACTTGTAGTTGGCGATGCGGCTCTCCTGGTAGTCATTCCACGCGCCCACAGGCTCCACAAGCGATAGCACGTTGAAACTGATACGCTGCCGCAGGTCTACCTCAAGCCATCCGCTGCGATTGCCCTCACCCACATTCCAGCTCGACCGATAATTGCCATCGTTCACCAGATCCGGTCCCACCGTATCGGGATACGAGCTCGCATGAATCGGCTTCGCCGTCGCCAGATTCGGTCGCGTAATCACCACATGCTCCGCAACCTTTTCCATCGGCCCGGAGTGCTTCCAGGCCTGCCCAATCTCCTTCAGCCGCGCCACAACGTTCGGAGCCATCTGTCCCGTGCGGTCCGGCGGAGCATTCAGGATCATGTTGCAGTGCCGCCTGTTCAACGGAACCAGCCACTCATTCACCACGGTCTCGGTCGGCTTCAGCGGCCCGTTGATATCCGATTGCTTCCAGAACCATCCCGGCGTAATCGTCACGCACGAGAACGCCGGCAGATCGCTGCCCTGCGGCACCTTCTGCCCGGCATTCTGTTCAAAAGCTTTTAGATCCGTGTAGTACAAGCCGCCAGCAGGGAACTGACTGGCATTCAAATCCGACACCAGGCAATTCGGCTGTATCGACTTGATGTGTTCGTATATCTCCGGAAACGGCATCTCCTCATACGTAATCCGGCTCCACGGTGCATTCCATCCGTCGATAATCAGCGCGTCAATCTCGCCGTAGTTGCTGAAGAGCTCCGTCAACTGATCCTTCACTAACTTGATCTTGTCCGGCGTCATGTTGAAGTGGCGAATATCATCCCGCAGCGACAGAATCGAGTAATACAGCGCCGTGCGCAGCCCCGCTTTGCGAAATGAATCGACATACCGCCGCACCACGTCGAGGTTTTGTCCCGATTGCGCCACGCTCGCACTGCGTGTCTTAGTAGGCCACAGGCAGAATCCATCATGATGCCGCGTCGTCAGGCATCCCCACGTCATGTTGGCAGATTTCGCCGCCTCAGCCCATTGATCCGTATCGAGCGCCGTTGGATGAAACAGCGTAGCCGGCGAAGTCGGATCGCCCCACTCGCGATCCTGAAACGTCGCCATGTTGAAGTGGATAAACATCCCAAAGCGCAGATCGATAAAGTTCTGCTGCAGCTCAAGCAGCGGCTTGCCGCGCCGTACTACCGGCCCTTGTGATTCTTCTGTAATAGCAAGCCCATTCGTTGCACTCAAAGCAAGCGACGCCGCGCCCGCCATCCACTTGCAAATATCTCGCCTGGTCTGCATCCATTCACCCAATCAATCACTGGAATCGACACCATTCTTACACTTCGGCCTCACATCTGAGGACCAAATAGTGCACCGATCAGTTCATATATTGAATTTGCAGAAAAAGAGAAACAGAGAAGCGAGAAGACAGCAGCGCTATAAGCGTCGCAAAAACGCCAGTGCCGCATCCAGTTGAGGAAACATCGCCTCGTCCGACTTGAAAGCCGCCGAATGCACGCATCGCCGCGTCCCACGCACCTTCACCGGATGCTTCAAGTGCAGCATCTCGTGATACAGCAGATACTCGATCGCATAGCGCGGACTCGACGGCCGGTCAAAGACCTTGCTCACCACAATCGTGTTGTGCGCCGCATCGTAGTGCCCCAGCAACCGCTTCGCACTGTGCTCGCTCCATGTAAGCTGCGGCCTGCCCAGCAACCCATGAAAGAACCGCTCGTTGAGCGAATCGAAGACTTCTTCTAGATGGTAGTAGCGTCCCTCGGGCCCCGTGTATCGCTTCGCTCCACGCGCATGACGAATTTGCTCCGTCTGCCGCGCGACTGCTTCGCTATATTGAAATCGCTTGTACCGATGATTGTGCGCACGATCGATCGGCTTCTTGTAAATCTTGGCGATGAGAATATGCGCGATCGCGCGCAACACGCTCTCCGGCGCGCCTTCCAGCAAATCCGAAAGGCTCACGTGCAGATGCCCCTCGCGCAATCGGATCGTCGTGTTCAGCGAAACAAATCGCCGGAAACGGATATGGAAGGGCGGCATCGGAGCACGCGGCCGCAGAGCCCTGTACTCCTGCTCAAAGATTGCTACCAACCCTTCCGATGACATACTTACAGTATAAAGTTTGCGGCAAGTGCCGCACTCACCGGCGCCATCACTTTCAGGGGAGCCTGGGAGTGAGTCGAGTTTTGAAAGGGCACGAGTTTACTCGTGCCGTTAAGAACGCAAAATCAAAGGGACTTTAGTCCCCGAGGAAGGGTGCATTGAAACTCGGGACTTGAGCGGAGATTCTCTAACTGATCGTCCTCGCCGCAAGATTGATCGTGACGGTATCATCCGGCGTCTTCGTCGTTCCGCCATCCGACTCCGGATGAAACTCAATCGTCATCGTCGTTGCCGTCACCACAATACGCAGATAGCCATAATCCGTGTCGTCATAGCTTTCCAGAGTCAGCGTGCTGTCAATTGGATATGGCGTGCGCAGCGTCGTTCGCATTGTGCTCAGCGGCGAATGCCCGCCACATCCAGCCACCACATATGGAATCTGATATCCGTTGATCGACCGCGTAAATCGCTGATAATTGTGCGAATGCCCCGACAGTACCGCATGCGGCCACACACCAGCCGTAGTGCATGCGGAGTCGATATCCTGCAGCATCAACGGGCTGCCTCCATGCGTCGATCCGCCCGTATACGGCGGATGGTGCACGGCAATCACTACAGCGCCCGCATAGTTCTCGCTCTTGATCCGCGACAGCGCCGTCGTCAGAAACGTAATCTGCCTCTGATCGAGCGTTGAATATGTTCCGCTCTGATCCGAGATCACGCCCGGATCTTCCAGCACATTGCTGTAGAGCCCCAATATCCGCACAAACGGCGCGTCAAAGGTGTAGTACACACCTGGCTGAATCATCGTTGTCCGCAGCAGTCCACCCGCATCAGGAGATGGCGCAGGAGCCGCGGAGCAGAAATTCGTCAGATACCCCTTCAGCGTCGCCTCCGCATCACCCGGATACACAATCCCATCATGATTCCCCGGAATCCCCAGTATCGGCGCGGCATAATTGCGATACGGCTCAAAGAACTGGTCGTAGTAATACTCGCTCTCGCCAAAGTAGTAGACAACATCGCCCAGGTGATAGAAGAACGACGGCACATCCGCCGCGCTTTCTTCATCGAAGTCCGTCACCATCTTGTCCGCGACCAGCGATTGCGTTGCCGGACCAACATCGCTGCCCGTGTCGCCCACGCTGTGAAAGACAATCTGTCCTGCGCTTTGAATCTGCTGTGTAATCGTTGCGCCGGTGCTTCCATACACCTGCGCCAGTGTCAATATAGGCTCAGCCGCTCCGCCCGTGGGCTGCGGAACAGGCTGTACTCCCGGCGTATCTTTGTCCTGCGCGTCAGTCACCGGATTCTTGAAGCTTGTAGGATCAGGCGATGGAGTTGGCTGCGCAAACACCGGCTCTCCGTTACTGGACGACGCGGCATTACCCTGTGTTGGAGGGGCAGTTCCTTCAGGGTTGGTGGCGGCTGTTTTCTTCGAAGAACCATGTTGAGGTTTGGGCATGAGAGCATCCTCCTGCCGCCGCAGTATACGCACTTTCTCTCAGCGGCGGCATCAACACTCGTTGAACAGTGTAGAGAAGCGATCTCTTTCGAACACAAGCCTGCATGCCTGGCCTGAATGGAACCTGGCCCTCACTATTGCAAATCAGGATCCGGCTCTGCAGCCAATTGCTGCTTCCACTCCAGTATGCGTGCCTTGCCCGCGGCCGCTTCTGCTTCAGGAATCTTCCCGGCCTTCTGCAAAGCAATGGAAAGGCTCGTATGCGCCAGCGGATCCTGCGGCGTAAGCACCGTCAGCGCCAGAGCTGCAGCAACCGAAGCATCATAGTCGCCGCTATCGCCCAGCGCGCGAATCAGCCCATGATAGGCATCTGCGTGATTCGAATCCACAGCAATCGCCTCACGAAAAGCCTTCGCCGCGCCTTGCGGATCATCAGCTGCGAGCAAATCTAACCCTTCGTGTGTCCAATCCTCTGCTGAACGCGCGCTCATCTCTTCGTGATCGTATCAGGCCGCGCCTGTTGGCCAGCATTGCGCATCATCAATCTGTAATCCTGCGCCAGTTCGCCTTCGCCGCATCCCCATCCGGCATCGCAAGATTTACGCGTGTCTTCGGAGCAATCACCAGATCCACACGGCGATTCTCCGCGCGTCCATTTTCGGTGTCATTGCTCGCCACCGGATGATACTCCGCATAGCCTGCAACTGAAATTCGCTCCGGGGCAATTGCACGCGTCTCCAGCAAAGTGCGTCCGATATGCGTTGCGCGCGCAGCAGAGAGCTCCCAGTTTGAATCGAACTCCGCATTATGAATCGGCACATTGTCCGTGTGCCCTTCCACGCGTACGTTGTATCCCGTCGGCCCAAGCACTTGCGCAATCTGCCGCAGCACCGGCAGCGTCTGCGCATGTGGAACAGCCGACCCTGAGCTGAAGAATCCAGCCTCGCGCAGGCTGATCACCAGACCATCCTTGCCCATCTGTATCGCCACAGTGTGCTTCGCAATCTGATCCGAGAGCATATGCTCCATCGCACTCTGCATCCGCTCCAGATCACGTTTAACCTCAGCAGGCGACATCACATCCTCACCCATCACGACATTCATCGGCATCGGCGCAGCATCTTTGGCGGCAGATGCCGTCTGTGTTGGATCTACAGGTTTCCGCGTTGCATTCGGGAAGATGCCGAGCTGACGGAACGCCGAATCGATCGACTGCGAGATCATCTGCTGCTTGCGTAAATCGGCTTTTGACGAAGCATAGAGCACCACAAAAAACGCAAACATCAGCGTGATGAAATCGGCATACGACACCAGCCATCGTTCATGGCTGACATGCCCCCTGCGCCGCTCGCGGCCTCTCATGCGGCCAGCTCCTTGGGCTCCTTGTCACGCTCATCCAGAAAGCCACTGAGCTTCACCTCAAGCATCCGCGGATTGATCCCCTCAAGAATCGAGATCACGCCCTCCAGCATCATCTCGCATCGCTGGTGCTCCTCCCGCATGCGCAGCCGCAGCTTTCCCGCCGCTGGCAAAAAAAACAGATTCGCCGCACCCACTCCATAGATAGTGGCGACGAACGCAACAGCGATGCCTTTGCCCACCTCTTCAATCTTGTCCAGGTGCTGCATCACCTGAATCAATCCAAGCACCGCGCCCAGGATGCCGATCGTCGGTGAAAACCCACCGGCAGATTCGAACACCGCGGGCACACGCTCTTCACCCTCCATGCGCGAATCGAGACTAAGCGTCATGATCTTGCGTAGCTCCACAGGCTCCGTCCCATCCACTGCCAACGTCAACGCCTGCTTAAGAAAAGGCTCATCGATACTTTTGAGATCTGCATCCAGCGAAACCACACCCGAACGTCGCGCCTTGTTCGCAAAGACTAGCATCTTATCGATCAATTTGCGGTTCTCATCCTCGGGCCTGAAGAAGACTTGCGCCAATCGCCGGAAAGCACTCAGCACCGTGTGCAGCGGAAACTGCAGCATCACCGCGCCCAGCGTTCCACCAAAAACAATCAATGCCGCAGTCGGTTGAAACACCTGTCCAAGATTGCCGCCTTCCAGCAGCAAGCCCGTAATAATGCCAACCAAAGCAACCAGTAATCCAAAGAAACTCGCCTTGTCCATGTCACTCCCGCCTGACTGCACAGTGCAATCGATACACTGTCGCAACCCTTTCTACCCGCCACAACAGACCGTTACGCCTTATGTGTTGCAACAGCTTTTCCGGAGCTATCTCTTCCCGCATCAGGATTGAGGCTCGTCATCGCCACCACGCGATTCAGGTCCGGCATCTTTCCAGTCCGCGCTGCCAGCTTCGCCAGCAACTCGGCGCGATACGCCATCACCTTCTCGACAATCTCCGCGCAGCTTTCGCGAACGATCAGTTTTTCTCCATGAATCAGCGTCAGCATCGTGTCCGGCGATGCCTCCGCCATTTTGATGAGGTCGCTGTTCAACAACATCGGAGTTCCATTCAGCCGGGTGACTTCAATCATGCGTGAGCCGCCTCCAATGTTCCTCCTTATCGGCAGCAGTCAGGCAAAGGAATAGTCGCACTTCCGATGCTCGTGCGTACGCGTCAATCAACACGCAAACCAGCCGCGTTAAAGTCCCGCAACCCATCGCCGATACACGCACCAGATGCGGCGGTGGATCTCCAGCCTGGCTCTCTCAAGCATTGAGAGTCTGTGCAGGACCTTCCCTGCAAATCCACGCATCGTCCAGGAGTAAGCCCATGTCTTTGGGTGTACTGAATAACATTGCCGCGCTGTATGCGGAGAACAGCCTTAACAACACCAATGACAGTCTGCAGAACGTGCTCACGCAACTCTCTTCAGGCTCCAAGATCAACTCCGGTTCCGATGACGCCGCGGGCCTTTCGCTCATCAACGGCCTCCAGGCCAACGCAACCGCTCTGACGCAGTCCTCCACCAACGCCACCGAAGGCGTAGGCCTGCTGCAAGTCGCCGATGGCGCTCTCTCGCAAGTGACGAACCTGCTCAACCGTGCCGTGACGCTCGCCACCGAGGTCTCCAACGGCACCCTCAACTCCACTCAGGATGCAGCCGCGAACCAGGAGTATCAGTCGATCCTCTCCGAGATCACCTCCATCGGCCAGACCACAACCTACAACTCGCAGCAGGTCTTCACCGGAGCCGCAGCCGGCACCAACATCTACACCGGCGATTCCTCAACCTCCGGCTCTTCCATCGACAATCTGTACTTCGCGCCTCTGTCGTCGTCCACCGTCGGAGACTCGGGAGGCACTGTCGTCCAGAGCTCTGCCGGCCAGTTCTTCGACCTTTCACTCGATACCAGCGGTTCTCTGACCACGGCAGCGCAGTCAAGTGACAATCTGACCGCTGGCGCGAGTCTGGTCTTCACCGTCACCAACGCCGATGGTACGACCAGCACAGTCACAACGACGGCAACCACTGTCGGCGGACTGATTTCCGAAATCAACAAAGATGGCATCGCGGGTGTCAGCGCCAGCCTGACAACTGCCTCTGCGGTTGGCGATGCAGGTGTAGCCGCAGCAGACACCGGCATCCTCATCTCCAACACCAACTCCAATGTCTCCATCGCCGAGGGCACCACTTCTCTCGAAGACGCCACCACAGTACAGACAGCGGCTCCCGCTGCCTTCACATCCACCAAGGCTACCGAAACCATCAGCTACCAGAAGGGTGCCAACGAGCAGACCACCGATCTCGCAACGTCCGACCTGACCAGCGAAGGTAACGCGCAGGCGGCCCTGCTGCAGCTCAACTCAGCCATCAGCAACGTCGCAGCACAGCGCGGCTATCTCGGTGCGCAGGTCAATACCCTCAACGCCGTATCGCAGGTTGTCGACACGCAGCAGGAAAACATCACCTCGGCCCAGAACGCAGTCCAGGCAACGGACTACGCTTCTGCCACCACGGCTCTCTCCAAGTACGAGATCCTCAGCCAGACCGGCATCTCGGCCCTGGCGCAGGCCAACAGCATCCAGCAGGAAGTCACCAAGCTCCTGCAGTAACCATCAACTCCCCTGGGGGAAGCGCCATTATGGGCTTCCCCATTTCTTTATTCGGCGTCTCCACATCACTTGGCTTCGCCACGCATCGGCGATGATGTGAGCTTTCTAACCGCACAACGTCTGAAGTTGGCCGCAAGACTGCGAAATACTCAATCCGAAGTACTCAATCATCGATGAGAGGTTGCGATGGGTACAGTTGGCATTTCCTTTGGATCGCCCACAGCGGGCACGGGCTTCAACGTAAGCAATACGGTCAGTCAGATTGTGGCAAATCTTCAGAACGTTGAGACGCCATGGCAGAATCAGCTCACTACTCTTGAGGGCCAGGACTCGGCCATCTCCAATCTGGGCACCTTGCTCTCCAATCTCTCCAACGACATTTCGCAGTTCACCGATTTCAGCGGTGTGCTTTCCACCAAAGAAGGTTCGAGCTCCAATCCCGATGTAGTCGCACTGACATCGTCCTCATCATCCTCCGTTGCGGGCACCCACACCATCGTTGTCAATTCGCTGGCGACAACTGCCTCCGGATATCTCGACAACGTCACCAATACCAATGACACACTGACCGGCTCCGTTACGATTCAGGTTGGCTCAGGCACAGCGCAGACCGTCGATGTCGGCACGGACAATACTCTTTCCGGTCTTGCCGCATCGATCAACAACGCAGATATCGGAGTCACCGCCAGCGTCGTTACCGATGCCAACGGCTCACGTCTCTCCATTGTCTCAGGAACCTCAGGCGCAACCGGCAACCTTACGGTGACCTCCGCAATCACCGATTCCTCAACCGGCAAGGCCCTCAATTACAACTCCATCCAGAGCGGCCAGAACTCAAGCATTGTTGTCGATGGCGTCAGTGTCGCCACGTCATCCAATACGGTAAGCACCGTCATTCCTGGCGTCACTTTCCAACTTCTCGCTCCGTCGACTGATACCGTACAGGTCCAGATCGTCAACAGCACCCCGACGGTAGAAAGCGCGATGGAAGCTTTTGTCTCGGACTTCAATGCCGTTGTCAGTGCAATCAATACCCAGGAGTCGAACAACTCCTCCGGCAGCGCGCAACCGCTCTTCGGCTCTCCCACGCTTTCGTTGCTGCAACAGCAGCTTCTTTCCTCCATCAGTGGTTCGTCGTCTTCTGGTTATCTCGCGCCCATCTCCAATGCCTCCGATACGCTCTCAGGCACTTTCTCCATCGCCGTGGGCTCTGGCTCTGCCACTAACTTTGATCTGAGCTCACTTTCCGCAGGCAATCAAAATCTCGCCGGGCTTGCAGCCGCCATCAACGCTGCCAATCTCGGCGTCTCTGCTGCCGTCGTCACCGGTTCCACTGGATCATCGCTTTCCATCGTCTCTCAGTACGGGCAGGCCGTCACCGTCAACTCATCCATTAGCGACTCAATCACCGGCAGTTCGCTCTCCTATACCTCGCTCGGCGACGTCAATAATCTGGCCAAGCTCGGTATCTCCGCTCAGGATGACGGCACCATCTCTCTTGATTCCGCTACGTTCGAGCAAGAGCTCAACTCCGACTATTCCGGTGTTACCGCATTCTTCCAGGACGCGAACAGTTGGGGCGTGGACTTCTCCAACACTGTCAATAATCTCGGTACCTCCAGCGTTACCGGAACACTTGCTCTCGCGCTCAGCGCAGATAGCTCCATTGAATCCTCGCTTAATCAAAATATCTCAGCCGAGAATCAAACGATCTCCGCGGAGCAAACAAGCCTCACATTGGAACTGACCAGTGCGGATGAAATTCTGCAGGCTATTCCGCAAAATCTCGATAACATCAACGAACTCTATTCCGCAATCACTGGCTACCAGGCGCCCCAGCAATAATCTGCATTATGTGCAATCGGCAGTTGGGCGAGGGAGTGCCCGATTTTCATGACATCCTACAAAGACCACATGCTCGACGGGGCATCCCCCGTGGATCTCGTCGTAGCGCTCTATGACGGTATCATTCGTTTTCTCTACGACGCTATCGATGCCGTCGAACACGCTGACATTACCGCACGCCGGGCCTCTGTCAAACGAGCGCTCGCCATCGTGATTCATCTGCAGACTCGGCTCCGCATGGATATCGGTGGACGTCCCGCGCAGGTTCTTGCTGAGTTCTACGCTTCTATCTTTGCCTTAATCCTTCAGGCCTCTGTAGCAGCAGATGTTCAGCGCTTCAACCGCGCGATCGTCTGCGTTCGTGAGATGCGCAACGCCTGGCGTCAAATCGCCTTGCAATCAGCGCAACCGCCCGCAACTACAGCCATCAATACTTCTCGCGCGTTTACCACACCGGCGACGAACATACCCGAATCGGATGCCTCGTCCCGTTGGACTGCATAGCAACGAATGCAACAATCCGCATCAACCGGTTACGGAAAGCTCTTCTTCCAGCAATTGCTTTTCAAAGAGATCGGCATAGTATCCGCCTCGGGCCAGTAGCTCTTCATGCGTGCCAAGCTCATCAATTGCGCCATCAATCAGCACAGCTATCTGGTCCGCTTCGCGCACAGTCGAGATGCGGTGCGAAATCAGAATCGTCGTGCATCCGCCGTTCTCACGCGTGTATCGTCGCAACCCCTGGAGTATCCGCTCTTCCGTATACGTGTCCACACTGGCCAGCGCATCGTCCAGAATCAGAATGCGCGGTTTCCGCAACAGAGCTCGCGCAATCGATGTTCGCTGCTTCTGTCCGCCTGAAAGTGTCGCGCCGCGCTCGCCTACGACCGTATCGAATCCCTGTGGAAACTCTTCAAACTCTCGCAGGATATGCGCAGCCTCTGCTGCCTCCAGCACCTCTGCTTCGGTCGTTTCCTGCGCACCAAACTTCAGATTCTCCCGGATCGTATCGCTGAAGAGAAACGTCTCCTGCGGCACCACACCGATATTCGATCGCAGCACATGCAGCGGATACTCCCGCACGGGCCTGCCATCGATAAGCAGTGTCGGTGGCTGCGCAGGCACATCCAGCAGGCGCGGAATCAGATTGATCAGCGTCGTCTTGCCTGACCCGGTCGGCCCCACAATCGCCAGCGTCGATCCCGCCGGCACATGGAGCGACACGTTGTTCAGCACAGTCCGTTCGCCATACTCAAACGAAAGCCCGTGAAACTCGATCTCGCCATCCAGCACCAGATCAGCAGGAATCGTTGCATCAGCCATACTGTTATCAATCGACGGCTTCGACTTCAGAATCTCGTCGATCCGCTTCACGCTCGCCGTGCCGCGCTGGAAGATATTGATCACCCAGCCCACTGCAATAATCGGGAAGGTGAGCAAAATCATGTAAGTGTTGAAGGCAACAAACGCGCCCACATCGATCTTGTGCTCCAGCACCAACCGCCCACCGGCCAGCAGCGTAATCACCATCGAGACGCCCAGCACAAACTCCAGAGTCGGCCACAGCATGCCCATCAGCTGCACCAGCCGCAGCGCGCGTCCGATGTATTCGCGATTCGCCTTTTCAAACGACTTGATCTGTGATTCTTCCCGTGCAAACGCCCGTATCAGCCTTGCTCCGGAAAAGTTCTCCTGCGCATGCGCCGTAATCTCGGAAAAACTCGCCTGGATGCGCTCAAATCGCTCATGAATCTTCGCGCCGAAGTACTGCACCAGGATTGACGCCACCGGCATCGGAGCCAACGCCACAAGCGTCAGCCACGGACTGATGCGCAGCAAAAAATACAGCGCACCTACGGAAAACAGCACCGTGTTGGCCGAGTACATGATCGCCGGCCCAAGTAACTGGCGTACCGCATTCAGATCGTTCGTCATGCGCGCCATGATGTCGCCGGTGCGATGGCGATGGTAATAGCCTTGATCCTGCTGCTCCAAAGTCTGAAACAGATCGTTGCGCAGATCAAATTCGATATCGCGTGAAATGCCGATCAGAATCCAGCGCGAAGCATAGAGAAACACGCCCTTGACCAGCGCAATGCCAACCAGCAGCCCTGCATATATCAAGATGATCTGCCGTGTCTCCGGCGCATGCAGGTCGCGATGATTCAGCTCATTGATCGCGCGCTCAAGAATCTTGGGAAAAATTACCCAGATGGCATTCGTCGCCATCAGCGCGAGCGTACCCCACAGATATCCCATGCGGTATCGCGCCATGTATCTGAATAGCGGCTTCAGGTCGCTGAGCATAATCTCATTCTATCGGGACAGAGATCCCGCATGCTCCAGATGGCGCCGTCATTTGGAGCCGCTCTAGCTGTCTTTGCGATACAGCATGTCGCGAATCACCTTGCGCCGCTCGGCATTCATCTCGTCCAAGCTGCGCCGCTCCGTCGCGTCCATCTTGCCCGAGCCGGATGCGCTCTCATTCTCAGGATCGCTGCATTCCGGGCAACGATTCGCAAATCCCGGCTTATCCGGTTTCAATTCAAACTCCTCACCGCAAACAACACATACTTTAATTGGAAACGCCATAACACTCTGTATTTTACTAAAAAAGCGGCTCAGATCAGAAGGTGAACCGTGCTCCAATCTCCAGCCGCCGTGCCGTCTCCGCCGCCACTGGCTGGTCAAAAGTCGATGACGAAACTACGTTTCCGACCGTCGTCACATTCGTGTGATTCAGCAGATTCGCACTACGCCCATTCACCGTGATCGTTCGCGGATGGTCCGCATTCTTCGGCCCCAGTGTGAACTCGCGGCTCAGGTTCGCATCCAGATGCATCACCCCCGGCATCGTACCCAGGTTCCGTGGCACGTTGCCATTCACCGCATTCACTGAGAGCAGCCCATACCGCGTTGCGTAAGCCCCGGTCCCGCTCACAGCCGCAAACGCCGGCCGGTCGTTGAAATCGCCATCGCCGTTATTGTCCGTCCCCGTAATCACGTTGTACGGTATTCCATCCCGCGCATCAAACTGCGCCGCGAACTCGATCTTGTACGGCAGCGTCACATTCGTCTCCACCCACACAGAGTTATCGCGCATCCAACTCGTGCGCGCCGACTCTCCCAGCTCGCTGTAACTCGACTGTGGACTATTGAGGTTATTTCCAAACACATTGGCTTTCACATTCTGATGGTCGTAATCCAACTGCAGTCCAAATCGCTTGTAGTGATGCTGTTCCAGGTGTGCAGAGAAGAAATTCCCCAGCAGATGTCCCGAGTTCTGCCACTCCCAGATATTTTCATTTGGAGCAATCGGCCGCGGAGCCAACAGCGCAGCCGCCGGATCAGGCGCAACACCAACGCTGCTCGCTACCATCGGCGCATTGATATTCACAATGCGCACACCATTCCAGTCCGCTCCCCAGTAAAAATCCGTCTTCACGTGCCAGTCGCCCGGCAGCACGCGCTCTAACTGCAGATAAGCCCCCAGCGACGACTCCTGCGTAAGCCGCGGATTGAACTGATTCACCGCCGCAATCTGCATCGACTGCGAAGAGCCCAGCGGATTCGCAAAGTCCGGATCATAGATCAGCGTTTCCTTCTGTCTCACGCCATTCAGCCGATACACATCGATCGGAATATCCTGATACACCGCCGGATCGCTGAACAGTCCACCGCGTAGATGAATGATCCATCGCTCCTTCTTATCCGGAGACCACGCGATCCCCACCCGCGGATCAAACCCCGCAAAGCTATCCGGCTGCACACGCATCTGGTAGCGCAGCCCCGTATCCAGCGTCAGCCTCGGCAGCATTTTTATCGTGTCCTGCACAAAGAACCCAAGCCTCCACTGCATTAGCGGCGTCACCGGCGTCCCCGTCGTCACCTGATACGTCGTCGGCGTTCCACCAGCCAGATTCAACGTCGCCCGCCGATACTGCTCCAGCGCGGAGATCGTCGTGCTCTCTCCCGTTGGATTATTGTTCGCATCCAGCACTGGCGCGCTTCCTCCGCCAAACACAAACGCTCCATTAAACGTATCCGGATCGTAGTCATGCACAAACAGCCCCAGCGTCTGCACACCAAGCTTCACCGTCTGCCTGCCATGCGTGATCATCACATCGTCATCCATCTCCAGATCACGCTCGCGATCATTCAACGCCTGGCTCGTAGCCCCGCCGCCATTGAAGTACCCAGCCACCTGCAGTGCAGCAGCAGTCGATAGCGGCGTCTGCTGCGTCCTCTTCCACGTAAAGCCAACCCGCGTCTCATGCAGCAGATTCGGATTCAGCGTCAGCGTGTTGTTAAGCCGCAAATCATATTCAGCAATCAGGCTGTCATATCCCGCCTCCGGCAGCGTCAGTCCGCCAACGCCCTGGTTGCCAAGATTAGTCACATTCGCGGAATACGACAGCGAAGCAACATCCTTAGCCGAGGCCTGCCAGTCTCCGCGCGCTGAAGCAATCCACAACCGCTGCGGCGCAGCAACAGCCTCGTGCAAAGGCTCGCCGCTTCCATCTGCACCAAGCGTCACCGCATTCACCACATTGAACTCATCGATATCGCGCTTCTCCAGCGCCAGCGCATACCCAACCTTGTTTTTGAGCACAGGCCCGCTCAGGTCAAATCCATAACGCCTTTTGCTCGCCGGAGTTCCCGTCAGTGCAAAGGGATCGGAAGCATTCCACGCACTTGCGCTACCTGAAAAAAACACCGACCCATGAATCGAATCCGCGCCAGGCTTGGTAAAAATCTCAATCAACCCTCCGCTCCACGGAGGCCACCGGTACTCCGCCGAAAACAGATCCGGATTCACCCGGATCGAAGCAATCGAGCTCTTTGGCGGCAGAGCGCTGTTGTTCTGAAATCCATTCACCGAAATCACCGCTGTGCTCGCATCGCCACCCGCGCTTGACGAAAGCAGCTGCAACTGCCGCAACAGATCGTCAGGATCATCGGGCAGCTGTTGTATCTCCTCGCTGCCCAGCGTCACCGTGTCCGATCCGTGATCCGCATCGATCGTCGGCGCATCGTCATTCACCTGCACGCTCGTCTGCGCCGTCGCAATCACCAGCCGAAACTCCAGATGCGCAGCCCCGTTTGCGCCCTTCATCGCTGTCTGCGTGGCCGTTGCGAATCCAGTAGCCTCCGCCGTGATTACAGTCGATTGCGCCGGAATACACGCCAGTACAAACCGGCCTTCGGAATCCGTATTAGCAGGCTCTCCATTAACCGCGCGCACCGTCGCACCCACAATCGCCGCACCGGCTGGATCCATCACAACGCCATCCACGCGCATCCCATTCGCACATGGCTGTTGCGCCAAGCATGTACCTACATCTATTGCGAATATCCCAAGCCCGGCAACCAGCATTTTCAATAGCGTGCAATGCATCGTCCATCACACCTCACCTCACTATCGCGAGAATTGTGAAACAGCCGGAGTCCTTTGCAGCGGAGCGGTACAACAATGCAGGGAAGCAGCAGGTGTATGCAGAAAGAATTTGCTGTCAGGTTGTTTGTAAGAATAGAGAGAAGAGAAGCGAGGCACTACGATCGCCCGGTGGACAGCAGATTCTGCCATCCCGCTCGGCTCATTTTCAGACGTTGTCCATTACGCAATACCACCCAGCCCTCATTGCGCCCTTCGCGAACAATTTCCTGTACCTGGTCGATGTTCACAATAGCCGAGCGATGCACGCGCACAAACCGCGACGGATTCAGCGTCTCCGCAAGCTGCTTGATCGTCTCGCGCAGCATCAGCTTCTTCGCGCCTACATGCAGGCACGAGTAATAATCCGCCGCCTCAATCCATTCGATCTCTTCCACATTCACGAACGCATCACGCGTTCCATTCGGCACAACCAGCCGCTTCGGATATTCCTGCTGCGATGCCGATCCATGCGTGAGTGTTGTGAGAATACTCTGCAACTTCTCGTGCGACATAAGCGCAGCCTGCGCTGCAATTTGTTCCTTCACCCGCACCAATGCTGCATGCAGCCGTTCAGGCTCTACCGGCTTCGTCAGGTAATCGAGCGCGTGCACTTCAAATGCCTTTACCGCATAGTGGTGATGCCCGGTGACGAACACAGTAGCGGGCATATACATCGCGCCCATTTCTTCGAACACATCAAGGCCATTCAATCCCGGCATTTGAATATCGAGAAACAGCACATCGAACTTTTCGCTCTTCAACGCTGTGACAACTTCTTTGCCGTTCCTGCATTCGCCCGCAACAGAAAATTCTGTTTCACCTGCCAGCAGAAAGCGCAGACGCTCTCGTGCCAGCGGCTCATCATCTGCAATCAGGCAGCGCAGCTTCACTTCCATGCAACGGCCTTTCTCTCATAGGGAATCGTAATCGTCACGGCAAAGCCTCCCGGCTCGCGCACACACGCCTCCATCGAGTAAGCGCCTTCATAGAAATGCGCCAGCCGCTCGCGCGTATTCTTCAGTCCAATGCCGTTCCCAGGCTTCGGTGCCTTCGCAACCGCCGCAACAGAATCACGAATCTCTAATCGCAACAGATCGCCATCACGCCGCGCCGAGGCCTCCACAACGCCGACATCTTCGCAGTTGGCAATCCCATGCCGGATCGCATTCTCCACAATCGGCTGCAGCAGAAAGCAGGGAACCAGGCTGTCCAGCGCCTCACGCTCTACCTTCATCTCCACGCGCAGCCTGTCTGCAAATCGTACCTGCTCAATTGCGAGATAATTCTCGACGATCTCAAGCTCCTGCGACAGCGGCACCTTTTCCGGTGTGTCGCGCGCCAGCGTGCTCTTCAGGATCGCATTCAGATGCGACAGCATCTCTGCTGCGTCCTCCTTTCGTCCAAGCTCCACCAGCGTCGTAATCGCATTCAAAGTGTTGAAGAGGAAATGCGGCTCAAGTTGCATCTGCAGCGCGCGCAGATGCGCCGCTGAAAGCTGCCTCTGCAATTCAACCGCGCGCATCGCATCCCGTTGCGCACGCAACTGCAACTGCACCACCACAATAATCCCCGCAACAAATCCGTAGACCAGAATTTCCATTCCGTACCGGTTAATATGCAGTTGCTGGACCCAGATGGCATACGCGGAAACGCCGCGCGGTCTCGCTACCGAAAACCCGACACTGCCAAGCAGCAGTAGATGTATCAGCCCCAGAGCGCATGCCAGTCCAATATGGGCTGCAAATATTTTTGCAGAAAGCCCCGAAGCTCTCAGCAGCCGGTCACCGGCCTTCCACATCGTCGTTGCCAGTAATCCCCACCATCCCCACAGTGCCACTCCATAGAGCAGGGAAGGCCAGTAGAAGATGGACTGGCATTCGCTGGCCGTGGCCAGCGCAAGCGCTATCGATGCCGCTGCAATCACGGCGACGCCGCTGAATTGAATCTTTGGCAAATGGCTGCGGCGAAGCGTTGAAGAAGTGCCAGTGACTGGCATCGCGCCGGTATTGGAAATGGTAGCCATGGATCGAGTGCTCCCGATTGCGATGATATGCCTCTCACCAGATTCGTGTCGCACCGGCACACGATGCGAATCGTATGCAGCCAGCCCGCGCAGATTTGCAACCAACAGCGCTCATCCGGCAGGGAACCGCCATGACGAAATCGCAGGCAAAACGTCGTATCTGGTTTCCGTTCTAAGTCGGCGTGCGCAGCAACAGATAGCCGCCCGTAAGCCCGAACAGCAGATCCGGCGACCAGGCCGCCATCGCGGACGGTAGATAATTCACATTGCCCATAGCGTCAAACAACCCGGCAAGCCCCCAGTACGCGATGGCAATACCAACCGCCCACGCCACGCCCGTCAGCGATCCGCGCCGGCTCATCATCAGCGCAAAGGGAATTGCGAGCACTGCCATCACCACTGTCACCAGTGGATACGCCAGTTTGTGATAAAGCTGCACCTTCAGCCGCATCGTGTCGAACCCGCTCTGCTGCAAGTCGCTGATATACCGCTGCAGCTGGCTAAAGTTCATCTCCTGCGACTGCAGGCTCTCTTTTTCAAAGTAGTTCGGCTGTTCGTTGATCTCTTCAAACGTTGCCTGTTGGAATTCATGAAACCCAGTAACCGTCGCACCGTCGATCGTGCGCTCCCATCCTTTTTCAAACGACCATGTACGTTGCGCATCGTTCCATACCGCACGCGAGGCAAAGATGCGTTTCGTCAGATGAAAGCTCTTGGGGTCAAACTCAAAAACGCTGATGTTGGCAAAAGCATTCTGATAGCGATCGAAGAACTGATAGTAGAAGATATGATCCGGCTCGCCCGGATGGTGCTGTCCAAAGATCCACTTCTGGTCCGGATTCAGCGTCGTCTGCGCGGGCCGTCCCTTGATGATGTTGCGCAGCGCCTCCTGACGCCGGTTTGCCTGCGGCAGATAATACTGGTCAAAGGCAAACAACGCGCACGCGAGCACCACCGCAATCACCAGCACTGGAATCACCAGCCGGTAGATGCTGATGCCCGTAGCCTTCATCGCGATCAACTCGCTGGAGCGATTTAGCAGGCCAAACGTGACCAGCACGCCAATCAGCACGCTCAGCGGAGTGATCTGGTAGATCATGCTCGGCGCCAGGTTCACGAGGTAGTCGCCCACTGTCATCAACGGTGGATGGTTGCGCAGGATATCACCCATCAACTCGAAGAAAGTGAAGACCAGCATCATCAGCACAAAGCCGGCGAGGATCAGCGAAAACATCTTCAAAAACTCGCGCAGCACATACTCATCCAGAATCAGCGGAAATCCCCGCGGCTTGAATCGCTGCAGCGTCAACGGCTTGCTATAGCGTCTTCTATATCGCTCCTGAACCATCGCCTTGCTGCGCGCTGGCTGCACAGGTTGATCCGCTTCCGCGATCTCATCCTCCTGCGCAGGTTTCCTAGGCCGCGTCCACAAAGCAGATACAGCGCTCAGCACAGTTCCGCCAGAGGCCAGTTGGCTCAGCAGAAACACCCCCACTACAGCAAACACAATATTCGCCAGCCACACCCCCGCAAACGCCGGCAGCCGCCCCTGTTTTGCCCAGGCAAGGCCGACATTCGAGAGCAGATAGTAGACCAGCACCACGCACAGAGCTACTACAAACCCGCCACTCTTGCCGCCACGCCGCGAAGCCGCTCCCAGCGGCACGCCAATCAGCATGAGCACAATACATGCCGCCGGATAAGCAAACCGCCGGTGCAGTTCAATCAGGTATCGCTTCCCATCCGCTCCATGCGACATCGCCAATAGCTGGCTGTTGCTCAACGCAAACAGCGGCGTATCCAGCCGCCCAATCGAAACCTCGCTCTGCGGACTGAATGTCAGCGGTCGATCGGTCACGTCATACGTCGATACGTTGTACTGTCCAGGATCGTTCGGCGACATCTGCTGTTCTGAAGCATCGCGTAACCGGATCATCATGCCCTGGTCTGGATTCGACACGACCGTCGCCGACGCAGCCGTCGTAATCGCCGGCGCGCTCGGGTCCGTCACATCCGCAATAAACAGCTTGCCCCAGCTCGCCACACCAGCCGTCGAGCGCACATTCTGCACATACACCACTGTGTTCTTGAAGTCCTCATAGAACACGCGCGGCTGAATCTCAAACGACCCCTGCGAAGTCTCCAGCGCCTTCCGTAGATCGAGAATCCCCTGATTCGCCGCCGGCTCAATCAGCAGCGAATTCACCAGTCCCAGCGCCGTTCCCAGTATGGCCACCACAGAGCCCACGCGCACGAAATACCAGATGCCAAACCCCGATGCGCGCATCGCCGTAATTTCAGAGTCGGCCGCAAGCCTGCTCAATCCCAGCAGCACTCCAACCAGTACCGCCATCGGAATTGTCACCAGAAAAGTGTTTGGCAGATTGTAGACAAAGAACTCCAGCACCACCGCCGCGCTCGAGCTGTTCCGGACCACCATGTCCAAAACCTCTTCCAGCGGCTTCATCAACAGAATGAAGGTGAAAAGCGCGCAGCCGATCAGCGCATGCGAGGTGATTTCGCCGAGGATGTAACGAGTCAGGATGCGCACAAACAGTATCCAGTCTTGAGTGTATCGTGCAGCGAAAGCCTCTTGGTTGACCTTTGAACTACTCGGATTGCATCTGCGCCGGATTACAACTTCGACATGCCTGAAAAAGGGAAGGGAAGCATCCCGCTTCCCAGCGGCGGTTTCCATCTTCTGAGCCGTAAACTGTTCAGCAGCACGCTCACCGAGCTGAACGCCATCGCCGCAGCCGCAATCCAAGGTGTGAGTAACAAATGAAAGACGGGATACAGCGCTCCTGCGGCGACAGGAATTCCAAGCACGTTGTACAGCGCCGCCCACCCCAGGTTCTGTTTCATCACTGCAACCGTCGAATCCGCCAGCGCCACCGCCGTGCATACCCCCGCCGGATCGCTCCCAAGCAGCAGCACATCACCCGCTTCCTGCGCCAGCGCCGCTCCCGCGCCCATAGCAATTCCCACATCCGCCTGAGCCAGCGCCGCTGCATCGTTGATGCCGTCACCCACCATCGCCACCCGCGTTCCAGCCTTTTGCAGCGCGCGAATATGCTCCAGCTTGTCCATCGGCATCAGCCCCGCATACACCTGCTCAATGCCCGCAGCTTCAGCTATCGCTCCCGCAGCCACGGCCGAGTCACCCGTAAGCATCGTCACCGGCATGCCATGTTCCCTGAGCCATCGCACCACCGCCGGAACCCCATCCCGCAACGCATCCCGCGCGTCAAAGTACCCAGCAACCTCGTAGTCAGCAGACGAACCCAGCGCCACAGCAATCCAAAGCCGCGTCACTCCCGCCTCCGGAAGTTCCTCAGCCCCCTGCGGAATCTTCACACCCCACTCCCGCAGCAGTTCACGATTTCCCAGCAACAGCTTCAGCCCCTCAACCTCACCCAAAAGCCCGCGCCCCGGAAGCACCTGCACCTCCGCAGCCTCAGGCCACGCAATCTCATCCTCACGCGCCCGCTCCACCACCGCATGCGCCAGCGGGTGCGCCGACCGGTCCTCCACCGCAGCCGCCCATCGCAGCAGATCGCCCTCGGCATAGCTGGCCATCGCGTAAATCCCCGTAAGCACCGGCTTCCCCACGCTCAGCGTCCCCGTCTTGTCCATCAGCACCGCGCCCAGCCCAGTCAGCCGTTCCAGCGCCTCACCGCCCTTGATCAGCACCCCAAACTGCGCCCCACGCCCAATCGCCACTGTCAGCGCTGCAGGCACCGCCAGCCCCATCGCGCAAGGACAGGCAATCACCAGCACCGCCACCGTAGCCGCAATCGCCTGCGGCAGATCCTGCGCCACCACCAGCCACACCACAAACGTCACCGCAGCCAGCACCAGCACCACTGGAACAAACACCGCACTCGCCCGGTCAGCCAGTCGCTCCATCGGAGCCCGCGTCCCCTGCGCCTGCTCCACCAACCGCGCAATCTGCCGCAGCGTCGTCTCTGCGCCCGCCGACTCCACCTGCGCCGTTACCGCACCGTCATAGTTCAGCGAACCAGCCAGCACTCGTCCGCCAACAGTCCGCTCCACCGGCGTAGCCTCACCCGTCAGCATCGACTCATCCACCGTCGTGCGCCCAGAAACCACCACTCCATCCGCTGGAATCCGCTCCCCAGGCAAAATCACCACCACGTCGCCAGCCACAATCTCATCCGTCGAAACCGTCACCTCAACCGGCTCGTCCTTGCCCGCAATCGCCCGCAACACCCGCGCCGTCGCCGGCTGCAACTGCGCCAGAGCATCCACCGCTGCAATCGCCTTCTGCCGCGCTCGCCCTTCCAGCCACTTGCCCAGCAACAGAAAACCCAGAATCAGCAGCACCGAATCGAGATACAGATCGCCACCCGCCCTCGGCCACGCCGTCACATACGCCGACCACGCAAACGCCACGCCCGTCCCCAGCGAAACAAGCGTGTTCATATTCGTCTCGCCGTGCAGCACCGCCTTCCACGCGCTGCGATAGATGCCCGCTCCCGCCCACGCCGCCGTCAGCCCTGTAATCACCAGCAGCCCCCAGCGCATCGGCCCTGCATGCATAGCAGCATGGGTCATCGACAACGCCATCACCACCGCGCCAACAATCAGCGCTGCCGCCACCTTCGCGCCGCTCTTCCACTCCGTTTGCCTGTCACCTGTGGCAGCAGCCGCTCTCGGCAATACCGCGTCATATCCCGATCCGCGAACCGCCGTCACCAGCGATTCCGACGTAGCCACCAGCGGATCAAACTCCACCGTAGCCCGATGCCGCATCAGATCCACCCGCGCCGACACCACTCCCGGCGTCTGCGCCAGCGCCGACTGCACATGCGCCTGGCAAGCAGCACACGTCATCCCGAGCACCGGCATCACCAGTGATTCGACATGAGCCTCTCCCGAGCCATCATCTGCGCGGTTCAAATCATCTGTCTTGAAATCCAGCGCCGGAGAACCCGCCGCTCCTGTGTGTACCCCGGCTTCAATCGTTCCGGCATACTTAGCCTTCACGCGAGCCGTCTCGATCTCGGCGCCAGCCAACTACTGCTCCACGTGCGCCGCAAATCCGGCCTTCGCCAGCGCATCCACTGCCAGCTTTGCATCCGGAGCGCCCGCAGCCGCAAAACGGGCCGCGCCTATCCGCACCTCTTCCACCTCAAAAGGCCCCGCGTTCTGAATCGCCTGCGTCACCCTGCGAATGCAGGAACCGCAGTGCATCCCATCGATCTTCAACGTAATCTCAGCCATACGGCGTTACACCACCACATTAGTTAAGATACGCCTCACCCCATGCGGGATTCACCGCAATAGCCGCTCATCCCAGCCAGCGAAACCCCTCTCGTCCCGAATCCTGTACCGGCAGCAGAAACATATTCGCCAGTTTCGCCCCTCTTGGCGGTTCGCAATTGCCCGGCGACGGCAGTGAAGCATTCCGGAAAGATCTCGCCTCATCCAGCAGTTGCTCCACTTCACGCAGCACCACCAGCGGCGATCGTCCCATGCTCGGTGTTACAGCAAAGACCGCATTCAATTCCACCCCAGCACAATCTCCACGCTCATTCCGAACCACAAACAACTTGTCAAACATCTCAATCCGCATGCGCTCAGCCAGCCTCCGCGCATTCGCAGGCGAACACCCCGGCAACGCCGCCAGAAAAGCATGTTGCCCCACGCGTCCCAGCAGGTCGTAACTGCGCAGCGTACGCCCCGCGCGCGCTACCACCTCGCGCAGTAGGCCATCGCATACCTGCCGGCCCAATTCCTCAATCCACAGATCAAACCCCTCTAGCGCAAACGACATCAGGCTCAGCTCGCCCCTCAACCTCTGCACCCGATCCGTTTCGCGAAACAGCAGCCGCAGCATCATCTCCCGGCTGAATGCGTCTGTTACTGGATCGCGCTCCATCTCGGCTTGAGCCGTGGCACGCCGTTCCTCCAGCTCCAGATGCATGCTTCTGCTCCGCTGCATAATACCCAGCCTCGCCCGCCAGGTCGAGGCATCCGCCGTCAGCGGCACAATGTCGTCAATCGCTCCACTCCGCAATCGCTCAACCCACGCATCGTCCGGGCTTGTCGCAATCAATGCGACAGCACCCTGCCGATGCAGACTCCACTCATCAAGCGCCGCGAGCAGACTTCCATCCGCCACCGCAGGCATCCGCACATCCAGCAACACATAACCCACATCGCCCACGGCATAAATCATCGCGACAGCTTCGCGCACACTGTTGACAGGCGTCACCCCAACACCAAATTCCCGCAGCATCGCCTGCAGATCGAGAAACAACAACGCATCCGCCGTCATCAGCAGCGCCGCAACCGTAGATCGATTTCGAGACTCATCCGAGCCGGCAGAAGGCTGAAACATAACCACCTCAGCCCACTCATCGGCTCAAATTAGAAAATCCTTAGATTAACCCGTGCTCTCGTTTTGCACTTGCTCTCGTTTTTGCTTTTGTAGTTGCTCTTGCTTTTCTTTCTGTCATCCCCGAAGGGGATCGGCTTCACCTTCGTGCGCAGCACGAACCCACAGGACTCCTCTAACTCCTGTCCAAATTCGTTCCGTGCCAATCACGCCTCGTCTGCAGCCCAAATGCGCCAAGGGCGCATCTCATACCAGCCCAGGCTGTAACAGCCACATCGAACGCATCAGCGTTCGATGTGCGTGAAGGCCTGGGTTACGTGTAATGAAGAGACCCACGCGGGCTGAAGGCCCGCCTCATCCTCGTCGTATCAGGACACCCCAAACGCAAAAACGCCCCGCATCTCAAAGAGACGCAGGGCGCACAGATAACCGCCGATCGCTAATCCACAAAATCCACCTTAGGCGTAATCGGAATAATCCCTTTCTCATGCCCCAGATCCAGCAACTTCCGGATCGCTTCCTGCCCATCCGGCCCGTAGCTCAGTGTCCGCTCATTCACATACATGCTCACAAAACGGTTCGCCAGATTCGTATCCAGATCGCGCGCAAACTGCATCGCGTACTCCAGCCCCTGCTCGCGATTGTCCAGCCCATGCTGAATGCTGTCCCGCAGCGCCTGCGTCACCGTGTGCAACACCTCCGCCCCAAGCGACCGGCGAATGGCATTCCCACCCAGCGGAAGTACCAGTCCCGTCTGCTCACGCCACCACACACCCAGGTCGATGACCTTGTGCAGCCCGCTGCGCGCGTACGTAAGCTGGCCCTCGTGAATGATCAATCCGGCATCAAAGTTGCCCGCCTTGATCTGCGGAATGATCTGATCGAACGGCACTACCTCCGTTTCGATCTCTGGATTGAAGATCTTCAGCGCCAGATACGCTGTCGTCAACGTTCCGGGCACCGCCACGCGGATCTTTGTAAGATCGTCGGTCGTAAGCTGTTTGCTCGCGACCACCATCGGCCCATATCCCTCGCCCACGCTGCCGCCGCAGCTCATCAGCGTGTAGTTCTCCTGCACGTAGGGATACGCATGGAACGAAATAGCGGTAACGTCATAGAACGCTTCATCCATCGCCCGCCGGTTCAGCGCCTCGATATCGCAAAGCGTGTGAACGAATCGGTACCCAGGCACACGAACCTTGTTCGTGGCCATCCCGTAAAACATAAATGCGTCGTCAGAATCTGGACTATGAGCGATCGTGATCGTGCGCGTATCGCTGGTCTGCGTACTGCTGGCCTGAGTGCTGCTCAAAGGTGTTCCTTTCTAACTTGCAGGCTTCTGCTGAGCCTGCATCTTTCATCCATACCGATTCAAATCCGGGGTGTCCGGTTTCCGGAAGCTTATTAAGCTTTGCGCTTCACGCGCGCAAAGCCTGCGGCAATTCCCGCCGCCGCGCAAACTTTCAGTGCATCGCCCGGCAGAAAGGGAACTACTGCGTGCGCCATAGAAGCGCTAAACGAAATATGCGTCCAGATTCCCAGCCATGTTGCGCCCAGCGCAAGAATCAGCAGATCGCCAATTGCCGCAGCCACCGCTCCGCGAGTAAAACTGCGTGCCCCGTTGCGCCACAGCATCGAAACCAAAGGAGCAACCACCGGATAACTCATCAGGTAGCCTCCCGTCAGGCCCAGAAGCTGAGCAACTCCACCCACTCCCGGCGTGAATACGGGCAATCCTGCCGCGCCTTCGGCCAGATAGGCCACCATCACCCCAAGCGCCACGCCCGGCTCCAGCAGCAAGCCCAGCAATACCACGGCAAAGGGTTGCAGTGTGATCGGCACCGGAGTAAACCACAACGGAATCGACACATGCGCGCAAACCGCCACAAACGCGCTGCCTGCAATCACCAGACCCGCGCCGCGCGTTGCCTTCCACGCAGCACTCTGCGCCGGATGCTGCGCTCCTATCGCCTCAACATGTCCGTTCATCATCTCTTAACCTCGCGGCCGTCAGGCCGCCTGTGATTCTGAATCCAGCTGCACACACACAACAAACGTCTCCGAATTTATTCACCGGAGTCCTTTTATTTCAGCGCCTTATCCAACTCTTCCGCCGCGCTCTTCAAACTCGTTTCATTTCCGGAAGGCAAACTTTCTTCAGCGGCTAGCTTGCGTTGCCGCCAGACATGCCTCGCCGCGGCAATGGCCACAAAAAGCAAGGCGGCCACAGAAACCAGGAGCACGATAACCAGGGCTCGCATCCACACGGCTAAGCCGCAGGATACCAGACGGAGCGGGGGTAATACCTCAGTTGAAAATTCGCTTACCTCTGTTCATTCCCCGCTTGCCGTCCTCACTTCCATGCGGCAAGATGACTGTGCATCGGAAAGGAAAATCTCTCCTCATGGCAACTACAATCAAATTCGGCACTTCCGGCTGGCGCTCCATCGTCGCGGACGAGTTCACCATCGCCAACATTCGCCGCGCCGTCGCCGGTATCGCTGCATACGTCAAGACTCAGCCAGCCCCGCATCGCGTTCTCGTCGGCCGCGATCCTCGCTTCCTCGGCGAGTCCTTCGTAGATGAAGCAGCGCGCATCCTCGCCGCCGCTGGCGTTACCCCCATCGTCATTCCTGACGCAGCTCCCACACCGGCCATCTCTCACGCCGTGCGCACCCTCAAAACCTCCGGTTCCATCAACTTCACCGCCAGCCACAATCCGCCGGAGTATAACGGCATCAAGTTCTCCACCGCCGACGGCGCACCCGCTCTGCCTGAAGTCACCAAGCAGATTGAGGCCGCCATCGTCGCTCTCGGCGACAACCCCACCATCCCCCGCCTCAACGACGAAAAGCCCAACTTCGAGACCACCGACGTCAAGCCCGCCTACCTCGCCCGCATCGCTGAACTAGTGGATCTCAAAGCCATTGCCGCCTCCGGCATCAAAATCGTCTTCGATCCCTTCTGGGGAGCAGGCCGCGGCTATAGCTGCCACCTCCTGCGCAGCGCCGGTGTGCCCGTTGAAACCGTCCATGACTACCGCGACGTCCTCTTCGGCGGCCACGCCCCTGAGCCTGACGACCATCTCCTCGCCGACGCCAAAACCAAAATGCACGAGTTTGGAGCTAGCCTCGTCATCGCCACCGACGGCGACGCCGACCGTTTCGGCATTGTCGATTCCAACTCCACCTTCATCCAGCCCAACTACATCATCGCCCTGCTCTTCGACTACCTCGTCGAAACCCGCGGCTGGCGCAACGGCGTCGCCAAGTCCGTCGCCACCACCAACCTCGTCAACGCCCTCGCCGACCACCACAAGGTGCCCATCTACGAAACCCCCGTAGGCTTCAAATACATCGGCGAGCTCATCAACCAGGACAAGATCGCCATCGGCGGCGAAGAGTCCGCAGGCCTCACTATTCGCGGTCACGTTCCCGAAAAAGACGGCATCATCGCCGGCCTTCTAGTAGCCGAAATGGTCGCCCGCCGCGGCAAATCCCTAACCGACCAGCTCGAAGAGCTTTTTGACAAAGTAGGTTCCTTCTACCCAGTTCGAGAGAACTTCCACTTGACCCCGGAGATCAAAGCCCGCTTCACTGAGAAGTTGAAGACCGATCCAACCGCGCTTGGCGATCGCAAAGTAGTGAGCGTCGTTCGCACCGACGGTCTCAAGCTGATCCTCGACGACGGCTCCTGGGTTTGCTACCGCCTCTCCGGCACGGAACCGGTGGTGCGCGCCTACACCGAAGCCCGCAATCAGGCAGAGATGTCCGACCTGAGCGCCGCCGCCAAGCACTTTGTTCTCTCGTAATTCACCGGCGCGGCCTGCCGATAACCAAAGCAAACCGCGCCAGCAACACAAGAATCAATGCCCGAAACTCCTCAAAACCCGAGCCTGCCCGTGAGCCCAAACACGGGCAAGACCACACCAAAGCAGTCACTCTTCACCAGGGCCAAGGGGAGCTACGCCGCCAACCGCCGCCGCCTCGGCACCGCCCTCGCCGTGGCCTTCGCCATCCTGCTAGCCTGGCACGTAGTCAACGGACGCGACGGCCTCACCAACTGGCAGCATAAGCGCGCCGAAGACAAAGCCCTGGCCGCAGAAATCCAGCGACTCACCGACGAGAATACCCATCTAAGCCAGCACGTAGACCACCTAAAGACCGACCCAGGCGCCATCGAGTTCGAAGCCCGCCAGCGCCTCCACTACGCCCGCCCCAACGAAGTAATCTACGCCCTGCCTAACCAGCCGCAGAAGCAAACCTCTCCCGCTCAATAGCGCAATCCTCTGCTCGCGGATTCCTGATCTCTGACCCCTAATCTCTGATCCCTCTCTTTCACTTCCCCCGATAATCAATCACCGGCTTCTGCCCCTTCGGAATCGGCGAATAATAAGTCTTCCCCTTAACCTCCGCATCAAAGTCCGCCTTAGCCGACTGCACCAGCCCAGCATCCGTAAACAGATCCACCACCGTCAGCGCAATCGCCTTTGAAGCCACCACCATCCCCCGCTGCCCGATCGTCGTTCCCGCCGTTGCCGCCGCCTGCCACGTATGCGCCGCACTCCCCGGCACAAACGTCGCCGTCGTAAACCCAATCGTCGGCACTGCCCAGCTCACGTCTCCCACATCCGTCGACGCCGCCGGAGCATTCGGATCAATCGGCCGCAGCGGTTCCACCTTCTCCGTCTGATCCAGATCCGGCGCCATCCCCGCCGGAAAACTCTTCTGCAGCCGCAGCGCAAAGTCCTTCTCATCCGCGCTCATCGTGTACCCGCCCACTTCCTCCAGATTCCGCTGCGCCACCTTCGCCAGCGCCGCGTTCGGAACGATATTCGCATCGCTCCCGATATCCTCCATCTGCATCGTCGTCCCCGTCATGAGCGCCGCGCCCTGCGCAATATTCTCAATCCACTTCCATATCCCCTGCAGCGTCTCATTCGACGGATTCCTCGCCATCAAATCCATCTGCGCCAGATCCGGCACTATATTCGGAGCCACCCCGCCCTTCGACACAATGTAGTGCACCCGCGAGTTGCTCGGAATATGCTCCCGCATAAACTCAATCCCGTTCCCCATCAGCATCACCGCATCCAGTGCCGACCGCCCCCTATCCGGAGCCATCGCCGCATGCGCCGCAACCCCATGAAACGTGAACTTCGCCGAAATCACCGCCAGCGCCCCGCCATTGATCACCGCATTCCCATCCCCCGGATGCCAGTGCAGCACCACATCCACACCCTTAAACAGCCCATCCCGCACCATGTACACCTTGCCCGAGCCGCCCTCCTCCGCTGGAGTCCCGTAATACCGCAGCGTCCCCGCCACCTTGTGCTCGGCCATGTACTCCTTCACCGCCACCGCGGCCAGCGCCGCCCCCGAGCCCAGCAGATTATGCCCGCACCCATGCCCCGGCGCACCCGCTATTACCGGATCGCGCTCCGGCTCCGTCTTCTGGCTCAACCCCGGCAGCGCATCAAACTCCCCCAGAATCGCAATCACCGGCTTGCCCGACCCATAGCTGGCAATAAACCCCGTAGGCTCATCCGCCACCCCGGCCTCGACGCTAAACCCCGCAGCCTTCAACTCGCGCTGCAACAGCGCCGAACTCTTCTCCTCGTGATACCCCAGCTCCGCATAATTCCAAATCTGCTTCGAAACATCCCTCCACTGCGCCGCATGCGCATCCACCAAAGACTCAATCTGCTTATGATCCGGAGCCTGCGCCAAAGCGCTCAAGCCAGCAGCCAGCACCGCCGTACCTACAATGGCGAAACTCATCACCACCGGTATCACCCGACCCCGCCGACAAAGACACCCCAACCCAAGCATTCCCACAGGCACTCTCCTCAACAGCAGATTTCAAGCAGAATACAGCAGCAGAAAAAGGAATTGGACAATGAATCAAGGAATGAGAAGGAAGGTACTTGGATACGGGTAGTCATTCAATTGAATCTCGGCCTCCCGCGAGCCGATTAAAAGCCACTACCCTAACCCACTACGAAAGTGCTTATCCACCATAGCTGGCAATCTTACCAAAGCCTTGGGTAAACGATAGGTCTTCGCAAAGATCAATAGATCATCCTTCTTCTGTAAGAGTCGGTGACAAACTTTACCGGATTTACGGTAGCAGCCGGATGTGCTAAGCTTTCCGCGTCCAATACTTTAAAAACGAGCAGTGGAATGAGTGAAACCTCAAACGTCGCAAAGATGGCAGAGCTGCTGTCTTCCGAACTTTTCTCGGAATTCTTCTGGAAGAAAAGCGGTCCAGTTGATCAGAACTGGAAGTGTGTCGTGGAATCTCACAACAAAGACACACATCCGTCCGATGTTGTTTTTTACTACGACGAGCCATATAAGCCTGTGAGAACGTATGTCAATTGCGATCTCAAGAGTTATTCTGCAGAAACAATAACGACCGCACAAATTTATGGTGCGGTAAGAAACCTAGCTCTTTCGTTGAGTTGCGCAGAGCAGAGTGAAGAATGGCGCAAGAAGTACCTCCACGACGAGGTGTCAGCATCAGTTGTCGGGTTGTTATTTGTGTATAACCACGATGGTGCTTACAGCCGCAATTTTCGAGAGATATATAAGTCTGTGAAATTCGATGATATTCCTGTGCCGCGTGGTTCAAGGCTGTTTATCTTCGGGCCGGACGAAGTGCAGTGGCTGGATAATGTTCATTATGAAATCAACTTTCTTCGCGGCAAGAGAACTATCCCAGATCAAGAACATTGCAGATTTTTCTACCCTCAACTAGTTCAGAAGAAGAATCTACGTATAGAGACCGCCCGAGCTGCCACTTTGGAAATGTTGTGTGGCCCTTGGATAAGCTTACTTTGCGAAGATCCACAAGGACGAGAAAAGACCCTCTTGGTTTTTTATCGCGATCGTGGTTCTTTGACACAAGAATTCTTGTACTTGATTGATTACTTGATGCATTTCCAGCAAATTACACCTGGTGTGAAGGTCTTGATCAGAACCCTCGATGCAGATTCGACCGCTGCTGCTAATTTTGAACGAGCCATCGAGGAGTACATCATTGAATTTGGCGGTGCCGGAGAAGCTAGAGCCGACCTGAAAAGGATTGAATTTGCGCCAATCCACAAGATTCACACATCGTTTTCCTCCGAAGAAATCGGGATGATGCGAGGTCAATAGTAATGCTTCTTTATACGGCAACAGACAAAGAAATCCACGATCTGCTGATCTCTCAAAGGCAACAATTCACAATGGGCGTTCTGCTGGAACTCGGTCGATCGCGCAATATCTTTTACTCCAGAGAGGAGCAGCGGGATGATCTTGTTAAGAGCCTGTCCGCGCTCACATATGGCTTCAATCAGATAACAGAGCTGCAGAAGTTTAACGATCTCGGTGCTCGCACCGAATCCACTACCACCATTCGGCTGAAAGGAAAGTTCACGGATACTGACGTGCGGGCTATAGTCGATGAGTATCGAAATCAAGAGGCATTGACAAATGACATTCAGATCATTACGGGATCGCCTACCAAAAATAGGGTTAGTGTAGGACTGAAATATACGGAGACTGATTTCTCAAAAACGCGTCTTAGGCAGAGACGGAAGCGTGAAGCGAACATCGATATTGATATCGATTCAGATGGTATTACCGTGACGTTGCCCGTCAACTCCACGGCTATAGCGGTCAGCAAAGGTATCAAGCAAAAATTTGATGCACGTGCAAATGAGACGTTGCCGGAAGAGCGTGTGGATTTCTCACTCCTCACTTCTTCGGGAAGCAGGACGCGTTTTTTTACTGATCTCATCGGCGGGCTGCCAAAATTCGAACTGGCAGACGTGGTTAGTGTCAGAGTCAAAGCCTCTGTAGGTTTTTCGCCTGAAAACGAAGAATCCGACCAAGAGAGCGATCCTCAAGCTCCAGATAACTCTGCGGAAGCAAGCGATGAACTGAAGGCTCTGGTTCGTGAAGTAGCTTTAAGTGGGTCAAGCGTCCTACTGTCCTCTCACTACAAAGATCTAAGAGAAGGCGGTTTTTACATAGTGTCGATCCGATGGCGCTCGAAGCAGATTGAGGCGCCTTACCACCTGTTCGATTTCACGGCTGGAATTGACGAACCGGAACTGGGACAAGGTTTCAAATTTGCCGTTAAGGGAACGTTGATACGTCGGAGTGGAGGCTACGTCAAGACGTGGCGTAATCTTGACGAAGAAGATCGCAAATCCGTTTTGAGAGTACTCGACGTCACCGCTATTCAGGTGTTTAGACGCTTGGTAGTCGAATTGAGCGGAGAAAGTGGGATCCAGCAATGAAACGCGTCAAATGGTTAGCCGGAAGTTGGCCGATTTCCGTGCGTCAATTGGCGCAGAAAATTCGTGCTGATGTTCTCACGCCTGAAAAAATGTCCGGCTTTTTGGTCACACGCGTTCGCGAAAATTCGATAGATGCTCGTTTCATCGAGAAAATCATTTCTGAGGAGATGATTACCGATCCCTTTGGAAATGAAATCAGCTTTGAGAGGACTTCTTACATCGAGACAGCATTTCGTTTCTCAAATGAGTTTCCAGAAGTGGAACTATTGAATCCTCCTCGTTCGATCGGGCCATTCACAAGCCGCATGCTCCAAATTTGCAACTTTGAAGCCGCCTGGTCGAACCTTAATGTAGATGTACTGGAATGGGCAGATAACGTCCAACGAAAAATCGGAGAGCCAATCACGATTGATCGAGCTCATGTAAGAGATGTTGTGTTCGACGACGCGGTAAATTTCGAAGCCACGCTCACAGGGACTAAAGATGTCAGACCATCCATGAGAGCGCTTCTTGGTGCGCGCCAACATACCTTAGACAAACTAAATCTTTCTGCGAGCATTGCCGGCCGCAACGTAAGGGTGCAACTGTCTTCCGACGCCGGAATGCAGGCTCCTAATGGGATTCCTGAGGAGATCATCCTAGCCGTCAGACAGGCGTTGCCAACAAACTCCACCGCAGACAAATGATGAGAGCCAAATTACGTGAAGGCCGGGCGTTCCACCCGAGCTAAAACACCAAATCCCCAAACCACATTCGCGCCCCGCGCGAACCCGGAGGGAGCAGTGGCCTTCAGGCCACTGAAAAAGTCTCCAAAAAGAAGAAGGGCTTAGCCCCGGGCCTTTCACACTCACACCCAATCCCCAAACTGCTATTCTTAAAACATCCCGCGGAGGGATGGGTGAGCGGTTGATACCGGCGGTCTTGAAAACCGTTGTGCCTGAAAGGGTACCGGGGGTTCGAATCCCTCTCCCTCCGCCAGTCATCTTCACTCCTGCCCTAGCACCACCAAACCCAGCAACCTCTCCAGACCTCGCCGAAAACCGAGAATCCTCTCACACCTGCTGTTCGACAAGACTTCTCTTACCAATCAAGACAGTGAGCAATGGTTCCGTCATGGAAGTTGTTACCAAGGCCATCACGACAAGCATCGTAAACAGCGTCGGAGAGAAGATGTGCGCGTTATAGGCAATGTTCAATACCACAAGCTCCACCAGGCCTCGTGTATTCATGAGCGCACCAAGTGTGAAGGAGAAGCGCCAGCCCTGCCCCGTCAGACGCGAGCCCAAAATAGCGCCGGCTATCTTTCCAACGATTGCCACCAGCACAATGAGAGCTGTCCAAAGCCACGCTGCCGAGTTGTTCAAGAGGTCGAGCCGTGTTCTCAGCCCGGTGAGCGCAAAAAACAATGGCAGCAAAACGAGCGAAAGTACAGTACTCAACCGGTTTCTCAGATCCTGCTGCCATGCAGCTATGCGTGGAAAACACAAGCCAGCCAGAAATGCACCAAAGAGAGGGTGGACGCCGACAGCCTCTGTAACTGCCGAGGAAGCGAAAACCACCGCCAGCATCACTCCCAGCACTCCATACGAAAGCGGACCATTCGCTAGCCGGGCCGTCAGCCGGCGGCACAGAGGTCTGACCACGACGAACATCACAATCAGATAGACACCCAGCCATAGATGCCGCATGAGATACGTCGAGACATTGGTATTCGACGAGACCAGCGTCATCGCCGCGGCTAACAACATCCATGCCGCTACATCGTTGACCGCCGCGGACATAAGCGCAATCGTGCCCAGCGGGCTCGCTTGCAGATTTCGCTCTTCCAGCACGCGGGCAAGTACGGGAAAAGCCGTGATGCTCATCGACACACCGAGCAGCAGAGCAAAAGGAAGTATGGGAACGTCGGAGGAAGAAAGGTGTGAGTGCAACAGCGGAGCGATGGCAAATGTTATGCCAAAGGGCAGTGCAATGCTCGCCAGGCTGGAAACTGCCGCAGTCGTCCTCTGTCGGCGCAGATGTTCATAGTCCAGCTCGCTTCCAATCAGGAAGAGAAAAAGAATAAGCCCGATATTACTGAGTAATTCGAGCGAACCGAGCGACTCTGGAGGAAAAAGCTGTGCGGAAAGCTCCGGCGCCAATCGCCCAAAAACCGATGGCCCAATGAGAATCCCCCCAAACATTTCTCCGACCACCTGCGCCTGCCCGATCATGCGTGCAAGACGGCCACACACCAGACTGACAAGGATCACGATAGCGACCTGAAGAATAACGATCGTCAAGCAATCATCCCAGGACCGACAGAATAGAAACGTTGGATTGAAGAATGGAGTGGAGCGATTTTGAACCCGGCATCGGCATTACGCCAATGGGCTATGTGTACTACCTATATTGACACGATCTCTTGCCGGGCGCCGCGAGATCGGGAGCTGTCAGCGCTTTGTCCTTTATTCCGCGTTGCTTTCTCGTCTGTCCTTTGTTTTTGCCGTTGCCTTTTTGTCTGTCATCCCCGCAGGGGATCTGCTTTTCGTCTCAAATCCCAAAACCCCGGGTGCGGGTGCCCCCGGTCTCGATTTTGAGACCGGGGAAAATGGATGCTTCGACCTCACATCTGTCGTCCACCACAAATTCGGGTGCCCCATTCATTTCGCGCTTTTGCGAAATGAGTGGGAAACAGCCTCATTCCGCACACCAACTCCGCCGGGTGCCCCAGGTCTCGCTTCTGAGACCTGGGATCACGACACTCCGAATTCCCACTCCGACCCGCATACCGATTCGCAAACCAAATTCGCGCCAAGCGCGAACCCGGAGGGAGCAGTGGCCTTCAGGCCACTGAAGAAGTCTCCAAAAAGAAGAGGGGCTTCAGCCCCGGGCCTTTCACACTCGCACTCCACACCCAATCTCCCGCTCTCCCACCCTCATCGCGTGTGGAACATACCACAACAGATATAAATTCCCAACAACCCTCCACCCCACGCACAAACGCCCATAATTCCGCGCAAAAACACGTCCAGCAAACGCAGCAACTTGCAGAAAACTTCGCTTGACACGGCTCCCAAGCCCCAACCACCCCAGGCCAGAATGTTCCACGAGGAGCAATCCAACCCCCACACCCAAATTGCTCCACGTGGAACACTGCTTCGACTTCTGAAATTGCTCCACGTGGAGCAATTTCAGAAGTCCACGTGGGCCCTTACTGATCCGACCCACGCTGGGCCGCGATCGCGGTTATACCCAGGATTGTTGATGTGCTGCACATCCAGCGTGTAGAACAGTCCTCGCCACGCGTGCCATGTGTAATAGCTCTCAACGATGTTTTCGCGTCCGTAGTTCAGATTTCCATCGCCGAGTAGAAATCCAAGACCGCCCAGTTTCAGATACTCCTGGTGATCCTTCTTGATAGCGTTCGACACAAATGCAATCGCTACCTTGTCTACCGGCCGATGCCAGCGTTTCCCGGCGTAATCTGCACCAAGCGAAACCGTCTGATCCACTTCGGTGTAGGCGTAGGATTCGTGCTGACCTTCATTCCATCCGAAACGGCCAAATACTCGTAGATTTTCCGTTAGTTCCTGCTCTGTGTTGTAGCCGAATCCGTATTTCAGTGCGCCGAAATGTGCGTGATTGTCGATCACCGGAGTTGCATCCTGTCCGTTCAGGTATGCGTCGATTGCTTCGCGATAGGTGCCCATATGGGCGCGATTCGCGAAAAAGAGTATGCGCGATACACTTTTGCGATCCTTGATCCAGCTATGCCGATATTCAAATTCGCCGTTGTGCCCATGCGCCCGGCTGAATGCCCAGTCGAGGTCGATGCCATTCGCTACTGTGGGCATGGCAAAGATTCCGTAGCGGATCGACCAGTTGCGGTCGTCGTACTCGGCCATGCCGCCAACCGTGTAGCCGCGTGTATCGGCTGCGTAGTCCCATGCGCCGTTGTTGTCGATGGTCCAGTTCATGAACTGGAGGTGGCTATCAGAACCGACAGAGTTGAGATCAAAGAAATCAGGTAATGTGAGCTTGCCGATGCGAAATTCCAGGCGGCGCACTGGTACCTCTTTTGCGAGGGCAAAGGGATTGGTGTCCTGATCGGTTGTTTCATTCGTGAATCCGATGACCTGATGGATTTCGTAGCGTGCGGTGTAAGGCGCTTCGCCAAGATTTGGATTACGTACCACGTCGAGATTGGTGAATCCGGCCAGGCCAAGCGCTTCACTTAATCCACGTCCTTCAGCGGCCTCTTCGTCATAGATGAAGTCGGTGTTGTAGCGAACGGAATGATTGCGTCGTGCAGCCAGATACAGCGTACCTACCATTGAGGTTTTGTACTCAGCGGAATTTCTGAAGCTGTTGACACCCTCGTACAGCGAATGAAAAGGAAGCCGTCCTTGAAAGATGATATTGGCCTGCCCTGAGATCCAATACATGGCTCCTTCAGGATGAGGAGCCATGGTGACGATCTGCGTATCATCCGTGGTTCCGGCCAGATCCGCGCCCTCCCGTTGCGTGGGCGCAGCGGGCAAGTTGGCCATAGATCCGAAAGACTGAGATTGGAGGGACTGGCTGCATGGCGCACAGGCCGCGGAGAACTTGATAGCGGCTACATTAGGAGCGGGCGTGGGCGTTTCGGGTAACTGTGCGAACGAAGTGAATGATGGAGCTAATGCTGCGAACGCGCAGAAGAAAGCACGCAGCGGAAAGCGCCAGCCAAAACCAGTGCGGTCGGAGAGAGGGTTGGCGGCGCGTTGCGTCAAGCGAAAGACTCCAATGTAGAAATGATGCAGATTATGAACGATTCGGTCGCATTGCCATGGTATACCCCGGTAGGGTATATGGCAAGACTATTAAAGAAAGAAACGCGCGCAAGGAGCGGATGGCCGCCTGGCAGTCTGGTGAATGGGCAGGTAAATGGACCATGTTGTGAGGCTTCGAGGCGATTTGGTGAGATTGGGTCCTATGCGCCCGGGACAGGGGTGGAGTAGATAATGAATCGGGAGATGAGCGATGTCGCATGAAGATCGAGAGACGGTAAAGCTGCTGCAGCGGATTCGCAAACTGCGCGGACAATTGGATGCGGTGGAGCGGTCGGTGCTTGGAAACGGGGATTGCGGTGACCTGCTGATGTTGCTGGCGGCTGTGCGAGGCGGGGTGAATAGTCTGATGGGCGAGGTGTTGGAGACCCACATCCGCTTTCACCTGAGCGACAGCGCGAAGGAAAAGATTGCTCCCGAACTGGCTGAGGATTTGATCGATCTTGTCCGGGCCTATCTGAAGTAGCAGGCCGAAGCCGGACTTTGAGACAGAGGATACCGTTCAAAGATGAATGCGCGATGAAATGCCGGATTCGGGAGATGAGGCCAACGTTCGTTGAGCCCTACTCTCGCTTGCCAAAGCTGTCCTTTCTGTTGCCGGTGTCGGTAGTGTCCTAAAAGTGCGTTGAACGGAAACAGCAACCGCTTGCAATCCTGATCTGGCGCTCATATCGTTGAATCATGCCAACGCAGCGCAATCAACTACTCACTCTCAAGCGTCTCATCTCTCAGGCCGAACTTGCGTTGCCTTCGGACAGTAGCGGAGCGCGATCCCGCGAATTGTTGAGCGCGTCCTCTGCGCTTGTCTCCGATCTGCTGAAAGAGCAGAAAATGCCAGCCGCCGCGCTGTTGGGCGCAAAGGGCGGCTCTGTTACTGCCAAGCGGGGCAGCGAGTATTTTCGAGAGCTGGCAGCCAAGCGCAAGACTCGTGCTGGCGGAAGACCGCGCAAAGAATCCTAAACCGCGTAAAATAAAGCCCATTACAAACGAAAGCCCGGCGCGAGGCCGGGGCATTTCGATGATGCGGCTGGTTACCCTCATCGTAACGCTCTCTCGTGCCTGAAGCAAGGGAGCAATGTCGAAATCTGCCTCCGGGGTCACGCTTCCACATTTGACGCCACAAGAACTGATCGATAGAGATTCCGAAGAGAATCTCTTAAAGACGCGGTTGCGTGCGTGCTTGGATCGGGAGGACTTCGACTCAGAACGGGCAATGCATGTGCTGCACAGTGGTGCCATAGATATTTTCAAGGTAATGAACTTGGCATATTTGAGACGTCCACAATACAAGCCCGAATGGAAAGAAGAGATCATTTCCACCGCGGTGTTTAGAGCGCTTTACTCTTCATTTGATTACGTCAGTAAGTATGCTCACCAAGAGTACCGGGACAGTGACGATCCAACGTTGGAAGTAGCTGAAGAATTGAAGCAAGCAATTCGCGAGCATGTTGAAGCGACAGCCTCACATTTCAAGCCTGCTTTTACGTCTTCCGATACGAAAAAGCATCCTTCAGTTTTTGAGTCGCTCACAGGAAAGGAGGCAGCCAGTTATGCCCGAGCGGGAATCGATATTGCTTCCGCTTCCCCACTCCTGCTAATGGCCCACGCCGCCCTAGATCATCCAGCGTCAGAGACAGCATCTCCTATCGGGGACCAACTTCGCATATTGCGTCAGGAGAGCGGCTTTACGACTGAAGAGATCGCAGAAAAAATTGGCATCAATGTTCGCCATGTATACAAGCACCTAGCGGGTACAGTTCCCCGAGCAAAACACATCAGAGCCTATGAAGAGGTTTTTACAGCTGCCCTCGGACGAACCGTCAAATTGAAACGTCAGTAAAACGTCACTGACGTTGGCATGACGTTTTCAAAACATACAGCCCAAAGTCATCCATAAGACATTCCTTAAGTCATTTCGCAACAAACACATACCCAATAGATTGTGGGTATGAAGTTGCTATTCAGAATCCGAGGCCCACCAGACCACCACTCCCCAGAGACAGCAAAGGGGAGAGCATTTTCCACGATGCTTTCCCCGGTCCTAGCTGTGCGAATGTGGCGGAACTGGAATACGCAGTGGTCTTTAAAACCACGGTCCTTGGCCGGAATTGTGGGTTCGAATCCCACCGTCCGCACTACCAAAAGTATCGGCAAGCATTCGGAAAGTAAAGGCTCACGGCTTATTTTCTGCGTTGACATACAGCAAGCGCTTGCTGTATTATGTATGCATGATGAGCGATACGCAAACCGCAACCGCCATGATCTGTAAGACGTGCAAGATGGACTGTCAGCGATTCGGAAAACACCGCAACGGTCTGCGCCGCTTCCGTTGCCCTGGCTGCCGGAAGACGTACACGGAAGCCCACAAGCGCGTTCTCGATACCATGTACATCGCGCCTGAGAAAGCGGTGCTCGCTCTGCGATTGCTCTTGGAAGGCAACTCGATTCGCTCGACAGAAAGAATCACTGGCACAGATCGCAACACGATTATGAGCCTCTTGCTCAAAGCCGGTGAGCGCTGCCAAAAACTCATGGATGAAAAGATCGTATCCCTTGGCGTGAAAGACGTAGAAGCCGATGAGCTGTGGGGCTAGGTCGGGAAGAAAGAGAATCACAAATGAAATCCGAAAAGAACGACCCGATAATCGGGACGGCTTATGGCTTCGTAGGGATGGAACGAAACACAAAGTTGGTACTATGCCATCACTTGGGCAAGCGCGATGCAAACTCAACTGACAAGTTCATGCACAAGCTCTCAATCGCCACATCGAAGCAAAAATTTCAACTCACAGTAGATGGCTTCCCGCCGTATCCCACTGCCGTCAAAATCTTCCTTCCGGGGCAGGTTCACTTCGCGACGTTGACGAAAGTTTACGGCGCTGCGAGCGATGGCGAAGGCCGCTACAGCCCGGCTGAGGTTGTGGATTCTGTCCCATACATCGTTTCAGGGAATCCCGTTCGCAGCCGTATCTGCACGAGCCACATTGAAAGAGTCAACCTTAGTATTCGCATGGGAATGCGTCGCATGACGCGCCTCACAAACGCATTTTCTAAGCGCTGGTCGCATTTGGAAGCGGCATACTCGCTGTTCTTCGCTTATTACAACTTCTGCCGCGTACACAAGACGTTCCGCGTCACTCCGCCGATGGAGTCCGGTTTGACGGGTCACGTTTGGACGATAGGAGAACTACTCTGTTTGGTCGGGTAGATCAAGCCTAAGTTGCACGCGTTCTACATTCTTTATGTCTAGATGGACTGGTATCAAATACTCGTCAAATGTCACATCCGCTCTGACTTTTACTTGTCCCTTCAGAGAAAAATCTCTATGAAATCGGTCTTTATCTTCTCCAATGAACAAGTAGCGGGCCGTCTTGCCATTGCCAAATTCGAAGGTTCCTCGATTTGTCTTCTTATTGAGCGAAATTAAGGTTCCGGAAACCTCCAATTCGCGGCTGGTGGTATCAGATTTTTGAGCAAAATACCCTTTCTCTGAACTTTCAATTCGAACCTTAGAATCTTCGACGCCATCTTGTTTTAGCTCTGCGATATCAACGTGACCGCCGCGAAGAGGGTCTACTATTTTGGAAATATCCTCATCGATTCTTTTAGACACGAATGTCTCGAAGACTTTGACGGGAATCGATATCTCTACTTTTCCTATATTGAGTACGTTAACGGTATTGTTTTTCCCGTTTATGTTGAACTCGTAAGGCTGGCCTTCAGTGTGTTTCTTAAGAGAAATTACGCCCGTTATGACTTCGAAGGCCGCTTTCGCAGCCTCTAAAGCGGATTTAATTGTCTCCAGCCCTCCGGCTTGCGAAATATACATACCCGCCGCAATGAGAAGGTCGAATGATCCTTCGCGAACGGCAGTAACTTTGAGTTGGTGGTAAGCGTCTGGCGCTATGTCCGACGCTACCTTTGCGTACGCCCCGGAAAATCCCTGCAAGGCGGAGACAACCTCTGCAACGTCCATTTCTCCGGCAGCAACATCTGGTCCGTCGTACCGCAGACTAATGGGTATAGCATCTTCCATTGGGATGCGCGCCATTATCCAAGGAATGGGCATCCATTGGCAATGCAACTTTGCCGGGAGGGAGTTAAAATCGCCAACGCACATTTCAGACACTACCCGGTGTGTCGATGGCGTATTTCTCTTTATCAGAGGGGTGCAGCGAGGTCATGAAGAAGGCGAATTCTCGATCTCAGCCGAAGGACTTCAATGGCGAGAGGCAGACTTCCGATTGCCGATGATTGCTCAACGAGTGCATTGGGGATCAGGCGCTCATCGAGAAGCGGGTTACTCCTCCCCGTCCATTTTCGGATCACCATGTTCGATTCTGGACATCCCTGGATACTTTCAAGCGCGGGCCTGATCTCCTCGCTGCGCAGAAATTCTGCTGTCTGATCAGCGAATAGCCCGCTTTTGCCGCAATGATCTCCCCTTTTGGCGAACGATATTCAATTGGGCACCGTTGTGCATGCGTGGACCGAGGTGATCCACCCCTCCAAGAGAGTACAGAAGAAAACAATGATCAGACTCCTTTTTCTCAGTTTGCTTCTTATAGCGCCGTTTGCCGCCGTTGCACAGCAGGGTAATGTTCCTCGCATCGAATCGAGTGACTGTATCTATAAGGCCGACAGCCTCCACAAGACCCGGTGCGGGTTTCTGATCGTACCGGAAAATCGCCAACATCCGCAGGGCCGGACAATCAAGCTGCCATTCATCTACGTGGAGAGCAATAACCCGGACAAGAGCCCTGACCCCGTCCTGTACACGGGCGGTGGCCCCGGTGTCAGTTCGCTGCATCCCGTCACTTCGATTGCCCGGAGGTCTCTGCTGCGTAATCGGGACTATATCGCATTCGAACAACGTGGAACTCATTTCGCACAGCCGAACCTCGAATGTGAAGGCCAAGGGAACGCGATTCAAAACGCTTACCTGGAACATCGGTCCTTAGACGACGCAGGGCTTTCATCAGTCAGAGAGTGCCGGGAAAAGCTGATCAAGGAAGGTATCGATCTCTCCGCCTACAACACGGACGAGAGTGCAGCAGACATCGAAGACCTTCGCCGTCTGCTGCACATCGACTCGCTGAATCTTATGGGTATTTCTTACAGCGGCGGTCTGATGATGGCTGTTCTGCAAAAGTATCCCGAGCACATCCGCTCGTTGATTTTGGACTCGCCCCTCCCAGAGTTTGTAAACATTGATGAACAGGAGCTGGCCAATTTCAATGAAGCGCTGACATCCGTGCTGGGCAGCAACGACAGCACACTGCTCGACCGATTTCACACATACTTCAGCGGTCTCGGCGGCAAGGTGTTCACGATCAATTATCAGTTGAAAGATGGCAAGACTGTGACCATGGATTATGGCCGCAGCGAACTGCTGAGCATTCTCCACGACAAGGTAGAAGACTACGACGGGATCAAAGAGATGCCTCAGATCATCAGCGATATGATCGATGGGCGGCAGGAGTCGTACGTTAAGGCGTATTTCGATGGGGTGTTCTCGGGAAGCGGCTCGATATCGGGCATGCGATTGTCAGTCTATTGCTCAGACAAGATGGCCTTTGAAGATCCAGCCATCATCAAGCAGCAGGAAACGGTTATGCCCTGGCTGGCTGGCTTTCACGTCAATGATGTTTACGGCGCGGTGTGTGACGCCTGGCGAGTGAAGCCAATAGACGCGGCTACCAAAAAGCCGTACTACAGCGACGTACCTGTACTACTTGGCGCAGGCGGATTGGATGACGCATGCAGGCCCCTGTACAACGATATGATCCATCACTATTTTCCGAACAGCCAGCGACTGCTTTTCACCAAACGTGTTCACGGACCACTGCTGAATTCTTTGGAAGGTGACCTGTACATCGGAGAGTTCCTAAACAAGCCGCGTGAGCGTCTCCAGGGGCAGCAGGATATCGAGGCGTATTGATTGCCGAGCGGTCCTTGTAATGCGAATGCAAGAATCCGAGGGCGCTTTGATCGCTTCGCTCCCGCGCCAATTGACGCGTACAGGCCGAGTCACTCATCCACTCCAATGTGCGTGGCCCAGGGGTCATGCTCCTGAGTCATGCTGAGTGCTTGGGCCACCATTTTCACGACAATGATTTTGCCGGTATAGCCGGTAGTCTTATTGCAAACTGCGCGGACAATTGGATGCGGTGGAGCGGTCGGTGCTTGGAAACGGGGATTGGAGGCCCTGCGATGCACTGCGTTCCCTTACGGCATCCGGGCATAACGGTCGTCGATTTCTTTGAGTCTTCGTTGTAGTTCTTCACGATCGACCACTTCTCTGATCGGATTATCTCCATAAACACGGCAGTTGTAGTCTTCGTGGCAGCTGCCCGAGTTACGGTCTCCCGTCAGCACGTGCTCCCTCTTCATCGGAGGATCGTTGATTACCTTCTGACGTTCCTGATCGCGCAGCCAATCGAGATCGTCTGAAAGATAACGATGGATAATTCTGAGCTGGTCATCGTTCCAGGAGTTTGCGATCTGGTTGGCCTTGTTCGGATCGTTGGGGAAATCTTTGGCATCTCCAAAAACGCCGGCATAACAACCTGACAGGATGAATTGTGCCCATAGATCCTTACCCGCGTTCGATTCCATCCGTTTGCAGCCACCGGTTTGATCTTCATGGCCGTTCCAACCCACGATCATGGCGAGGGCGAGCAGTGTTTCTCCTTCGGCATTGTTGAGTGCGACAGCGCGCGCGCTCCAGCAATTGCCACGCGGCAGTTCGTCTGCACGGTAAGCGTACTTGACGATTTCGAGCGCGGCATCTCCGTTGGTAACGGAAGACGTTTGCGCGCAGGGCTTGAGCATATCTGCATGAGAAAGCAATGAAGAGTGGTCTTCCATCATGACGGCGCGGACGCGGCCATCATAAGCTGCGTATTTTTCTGAAGCATAGGGTGGGACCTCGATGCTGGGAAACATTTTTGAGCGACGCGTCATGCCATCATCGTTGTGTGTATTGCCCCAGACGGCGCCGAATGACACCGGGTCTGACGGGTACTGAAGCAGTATTCCCCATTGCGTGTGGTCCCCGGAAGGAGCTACGCGCCCGCGGAATTCGGTATTGAAGGTCACACCGTCTTTCGTGGTCTGGTGCGTTGGCGCAAGAATGAAATTGGCCCCTTCCCACTTCGTGATGGTCCAATCAAACGGATTGTCCGGCTGGCCGTCGTAGTAGCCAATGTACCTATTTCCATTGCGAGTAGCGCTGACACAAAGGTTGAAAGCGCAGACGATTATCTTTTGTGGCGCATCGGTCTTTTTCATTGCCGCGGCAGAAGGTTCTTCGGGCGCATTCATAGCGACTTCCGGCATGAAGTTATCGCGGAGTTTGCCGAACCACGCGCCAGCCCTAGGTTGATCGAGATGCTCACGATCAAAGTAGAGAACGCCACCGTTGACAGTGCGGCCTTTCACTTCGCCGAAGTAGTAAGCTGTCATGCCGTTAGCAGATTCAAAGCGACGCACGAGGAAATAGTTGGAGTGAAAGTCTTCGACGATGAGAGGACGCGGATGATTGTTAACCCAGCCCTGACCATCTTTTGACGGAAATGTCCAGATAGTGGAGAAGTCTGCGTCTCCCCAGTCGCAGCGCCTGCCTTCGCAGTCATTCAGCGTAAAAGGATATTGCAGAGACGGTGCAGGAGATGAAGTGAACGCGGCGAGTGAGCCCCTGGTGATGGTACCGTTCCAGGCGGAAGCGGCTGGTTCGCCTTGGTATCCGGGCTGATAGATGAGCGAGACGCCAGTGATGTTTTTGCCGTCGATGCGGCCCATGTAAAGAACGCTTAGTCCGCGCTCGTCGCTCTGACTGGTAACGCGAAAGGCGATGAGTTCGGGATCGACGTGTTCGATCTGAACCTGCATGGTGCTGGAGTGATAGTGACCGACGCCGTTGCGGCCAGTGAATTCGAAAGTTGGGTGCGCACCGTTGAAAGAACAGAGCGGGTCGTCAAGATCGCATTCGGCGATTTCAAGATTGGCTGACGATGCGGATGCGGGAATTGCAGGCGCAGTTGGTGCGGTGCTGGAGACGACGGCAGGTGCATTGTTGGGCACGGTTGATGGTGCAGTTGCGCGAGCGGGAGTTGCGGGAGGGTTGGGCGTTGGCGAGTTGTTTGGTTGTGCGGAGAACATGGCCTGCTCCGGCACGAAAGTGGGTTGAAGCTGGCCGTACCACGAATCTGAACGCGGCTGGTTTGGACGGTTTGCATCGATATATAGGACGCTGCCAATAATTTGATTGCCGGAGATTTCGCCAAAGTAGTAAGCGACGAGGCCGCCAAGTGCAGCAGTATCATCGCGACGGGCGACGATAAATCCTGGGGTAAGTGTTTCGAGCGTCACAGGGCGCGGTGAGTCGTTGAGCCAGCCTTGGCCGTCGCGGCTGGGAAATGTCCACGTTATGGGGTACTGCGTGCCGGGTTGAAGGCAGCGATTGCTTTCGCATTCGCGCAGCGTAAAAGGATACGTGAGAATGGGGCCTGCAGATGTTGGCTTAAGTGCAGCAAGCGAGCCCTGGATCATTCCGTTCCAGACGCCGGTTTGCGGAACATTGGGATTGTTTGCGGCGTAATAGAGGACGCTGCCAAAGATGCGGTTGCCCTGAATGACCCCGGTGTAGAGCGCTTTTAAACCACTTGAGTCGACGCGACGGACGGCGATGGCGGAAGCGGTGATGTGCTCGACGGCAAGCTGCTGGTTGCCGGTGCCGAACTGCCCCATCCCCGCAGTGCCGTTGAGGTGCCAGATGGCCGAGTCGCTCTTGCCAGGAGTACATCCGGGAGATTCACACTCAACAATTTGCACAGCGTACTGCTGTTGCGCTGACTGCGATTGCTTCTGGCCCTTCGGCGTGGGCACGTGGATGGTAATGCGCTGGGCAATGATGTTCGTGGCGACGGAAATAACAACGATGCAAGCTGCCAGAGCTCTGGAAAATCCAGTTAATTTCATGAGCAACTGCCCTCTGATGGAATATGCGCAGGAATGGAAACTTTTATGCAACTTTACATTAAAAAATAGATGAATTCCGGGTGGAATCGGCTTATGTCTACTAACCATCGGTTCACCTGTCGAGAACAGGTTGAGTCGCCCTGCTCATTTTCATGATGGGGCCGTTCTTCATGGCTTTCCGAATTCGATAAGGCACATTAGGGTCCTTCCGGCGATGGAAAAGCGTTAACGATTTTAGGCGGTTCTTTATGTATTTTTTAGTTGGTTTTCTAAGTCTGACGAGATAGGGTTTTATAAATTCAGCAATTTGAATTCAGCATTTGTTAAGTGCCCATGAAGTAATCCTTGTTTTATTACCTAAGTGGGACGCGGAATCTTTTGCTGGAAGTAGTTGTGCTTTATCCATTTCGGCGAGGCCCGTTTGGGGACGACGGATGGCATTTGTATTGAAGCTGGGCGGCGAAAACGACATACCTCTTTTGCGGAATGGCGGCTTCCAGGTCCAGTTATCTAGGCTTGAAAGTGGCAGGAGTGCCGTTTTGCTGCTTTGATTTGCGGTATTTCATTTCCTCGTTTTTATCGTGTTTCGTTAAGAACGAACGGAAACTTTCTCTTTCGGCTTTCTGTAGCTCGGTGCGAATCGCATGAAGGGATTCGCTTAAAAGTGCAATGGTTCTATTCATGCCGTGTTGGTTCGATGCAGGGGAGGCGGAGTGTCTCTCTGCGAGTAAGCCGGCTTGCTATCCAACTCATTCAATGATTTTGTAAACGGTTTATTCATCTGACCGGCGGGCAGCGATGCTGCATTGACGTGCGATGAAGATCTCACCGGTAGACAACAGAGAGCGCGGATAAAGGGAAAATAATGCAGCGGTGGATTCAGCGATCAATTGTGTTGTGCCTGTTACTTGCGATCGCGTTCCTGTTGCTGCGGCATCCGATGGCCACAAACGATGGGCCGGTGCATCTGGCCTTTACGAACCAGATTGTCCATCAGCATGACCCAGGGTTTCCGCTGCAGCACAAGGCATACCTGGTGGAGATGAGGCCCGATCCTAACCTGGCGGTTTATCTGCTGATGGCGGGCTTGATGAAACTGTTTTCCGCGGGAATAGCTGAAGCCATCATCCAGTTCCTATGCCTGGCTGGCCCGATGTGCGCCGCCTATTTCGCCATTCACATGGTTGAACCAAAGAACACATGGCTGGCGATCTTTGTGTTTCCGATTTCGCTGAACCAGATGTTCTTTTTGGGTTTGTATAACCACTGCATGTCTACGGCGGCCTTCTTTATAGCAATTGGGACGTACATCTGGATGATGAAGGCGCCAAGCGTCAAGCGGGCATTGTGTCTTGCCGGGAGCCTGGTGCTGGCATTCTTTTGCCATGCCAGCGGTTTCCTGATGTCAGTGCTTGGGATACAGGCGCTGATCTTTACGGAGATTGCTCTTTGCTGGTATCGGGAGCAGCATCTGCTGCCTACACTGCGAAAACACCTTCACGCGTGGATCGCCATGCTGGCTCCGCTGCCGCTCGTTGCGTTGTATCTGATGACGGATGAAAAGGGCGCCACAGTTTATGGAGTGCCGTTGCGGGAGAGGATTACCGACTTCCTGAAGCTGCATGAACTGGCTGTGAATTATCCGATGGTGGACCGGTTTACAGCATTGGGCGTGAGCATTCCGCTGCTGCTGGGAGCGGTGGTTGTCGGCGTGCGAGTATTGCGGCGTCGGGCGGACCTGAGCCCAGAGCGCCGCGATGAAGCGATTGGCATGATGGCAGGATTTGCGATGGCTGTGATCTTCATGCTGGCTTTTCCCGACATCATGGGAGGCGGATGGACGCATTTTCGCCGGTTTGTGATTTTTCCTTATTTCTGGGCGATATTACTGATGGCCTTCGATCACTATCGTCCTGTGTGGGCGAGGACGATCATGGCGGTTGGCACGTCGGCTGCGGTGGCTTTGCTGGTCTCGACGGTGATGGGCCAGCAGATGATCCGGGCACAGATGGAGCAACTGGCTGATGCGGACCGGCTGATCGGCAATCACTGCACGGTGCTTCCAATCGTTCCCCAGTCGAGGCCGCTGAATTCATACGGTGGGCAGGCGTGGATGCAGTACGAGCCCTTCTTTGAATCGGCTAGTCTGCTGGAGCTGACGGAAGACCGGGTGGTCCTGTTTAACTATCTGGCTCGTCTGCCTGCCTATCCGGTTCATTTCAGATCCTCGATGGAGCCGCAGGAGAAGATCTTTTTGTGGAAGAAGCTGGAACGCAGCGTACAGATCCGGTATGTCGATATTCCCGGCTTCGAGCGCAGCTCTGGATTGCGCGTAGACTACATACTGCTGTGGGGGAAACCGGACGATAAGCAGACAGTGCTGACGCAGCAGATACAAAATGCGATCCAGTCATATCGCGAGATTTACCAGTCGCCGAATGCGCGCGTGATTCTATATCAACGCAAGGGAGAGTTGAACGATTCTTGCGATGCAACACCGGCGGCAACCCCGCTGACAGGCGGCAGCCATGGGGAGCTGGGAACGGACCGATGATGGTTTCACATCGGGGAGAATAGAGATGGCGAAGTCGAGTCACGTGATTCTTGAGCCGGGCCAGATTACCTATCGAAGCTATATCTCCGAGTTCGATGGCGTGCGCGCGCTGGGTGTGGGATCGGTGTTGCTGGGGCATTTCTGGCAACCGAGCATTTCAAAGCTGGTGTTTCAGTTTGGTGAGCTTGCGTGGATTGCGGTGGACGGATTTTTCGTCCTTAGCGGATTTTTGATTGCAGGCATATTGCTGGATCGCATCGGCAGGCCACGGTATTTCAGCACCTTTTACTTCCGCCGCACGCTCCGCATCTTTCCGGTGTATTACCTTGCGCTGCTGCTTGGCTGGACACTGTTGCGGTTTACGAACGGAGGCTATGGCTATCACTACCTGATCCAGCATTGGGGATCGCCGATGTGGTTCGCGTTTTACGTGGGCAATATTCGCACGGCAATGGTAGGCGCGTGGCCTCCATCGGCGGTTTACGATCCGCTTTGGAGCCTTCAGATCGAGGAACAGTTTTATCTGCTGTTTCCGCTGGCGGTGGCGTTTCTGCGCAGGGAGCATCTTCGGAATCTGTTGATTGGCGCGATTGTGCTGGCGCCGGTGCTGCGATTGATCTGCTACTTTGTGCGGCCCGGCAATGTGTTTCTGCAATACACGCTGCTGCCATGCCATTGCGAAGGGCTGGCTATGGGAGCGCTGATAGCGTTGCGTGTGCGCAGCGGGCGATGGGAGATTTCGAAATCAAAGATCAGAACGCTTACTCTGGTGCTGATTGGCGTCTCCGCTATCTGTTCGGCGATGAGCACATGGAAGACGCTGGAGCCATCGCCGTTGACACTGTTTGCACGGCTGCCGGGATATACGCTGGCTTCGGCGGGGTTTGCGTGCCTGCTGATCTGGATTGTTATGTACAGGGGGTCGAGCTATACGGCGTGGCTGCGCCTGCCTCCGCTGCAATACATCGGGAAGATTTCTTATGGCTTGTATATTCTGCATCCGATTGCGCTGATGGTGATGTTGGAAGCAGCACGCAAGGGATGGTGGAGATTTCATAGTCCGCTGCTGTTTTTTGCCGCGTGCGTTTGCCTGAGCCTAGCTTTGGCCGTGTGCTCGTGGCACTGTATGGAATTGCCGATTCTGCAATTAAGAAGCCGGTTTGGAAGGAAGCAGGCGCAACCGGCGATGACGGCAGAGCCTTTGCTGAGTGAGTCTTCGCAATGAGGCGCGAGGAGATGAGGGAGCGTCGCGCGGTGAACGATGAGCCGCGAAGGCAGGGAATCTGTGGCTGATCGTGAGGGCAAAGCCGAGAGCGCGGCGCCGGTGTACTTTCGCGGGTACATTGAAGAGCTGGATGGGCTGCGGGCTGTGGGATTGAGCCTGGTGCTGATCAATCACTTTACGCTCACTACGTTTCCGCAATGGCTGTATCAACTGGGCAATCTGGGATGGATTGCCATGGACTCATTCTTTGTGATGAGCGGGTTTCTGATTACCGGCATTCTGCTGGACAGTCACAACAAGCCTCATTTTTTCGGCAAGTATTATCTGCGGCGCGCGCTGCGTATTTTCCCTTTGTATTATGCGGTGTTGCTGTTCTGGTATGTGATTTTGACGCGCACCAATTATGGCAGCGATTACCACAATATGCGGCAGTATTGGGGCTCGCCGGGGTGGTTTGCGTTTTACCTGGGTAATCTGCGCGAGGCGGTGGTTTCGCTTTCGTCTGGGAAGCTCAGTTCAACGGTGAAGTGGGCTTATGGGCCGCTGTGGTCACTACAGATCGAGGAGCAGTTTTACCTGCTGTTTCCGCTGGCTGTGGCGTTCCTGAAGAAAGATCACCTGCGCAACGTTTTGATTGCGGCGGCGTGTTTGAGCCCGCTGTTACGGATTCTGCTGTATTGCTGGAATCCGGCGAACCCCGATCTGCAATATACGCTGCTGCCTTGCCACTGCGAAGGAATTGCGCTGGGGGCGCTGATTGCGATTCGTTTTCGCAGTGGACCGTGGCGGATTTCGCGAGACAAGTTGGGATGGTGGACTTGCGGTTTAATGGCCGCGGCTGTTGCTGGATCTGTGCTGACGACGTGGGGAACACGGAATGAGGCGTGGCAAACGGTGTGGAACCGGCTGGCGGGGTATTCGATCTCTTCGCTTGCGTGCGCGTGCCTGGTGCTGTGGCTGATATGCAGTCGGGGATCGGCTGAGACGATGTTGTTACGCCTGCCGCCGGTGCGGTTCATCGGAAAGATTTGTTACGGGATTTATCTGCTGCACCCAGTGGGTCACTGGATGGTGCTGGAGGCGAATAAGAAGGGTTGGATTCGCCTGAAGAACAATGACCCGATGTATGTGGTGTATGGCGTTGGATTGAGTGTCGTGCTGGCTTTGATCTCCTGGTACTGCTTTGAGGGGTTGTTTTTGCGGCTCAAGGACAAGATCCCTTACGGACGGCCGGTTGGGTCGTCCGCAAAGGTGGTGCCGATTACGGGCACGGGTGGCTGAGCCGTTACGCGTGGGTGAGGCCCAGAGCGTGGCCGATCACATCGGTGTACTTGTTGCCGCTGCCGGTGTTGAAGAGGACCACCCGTTCGCTGGGCTTGAGGAAGCCGGTGGCGATGAGGTGGTCATAGGCCGCGGTTGAGGCTGCGCCCTCGGGTGAGAGGAAGATGCCTTCGTTGCTGGCCCAGTCGCGCAGGGACTGGAAGATGGCTTCGTCAGAGAGAGCGACGACGGTTCCTCTTGATTGGCGGACGGCGTCGAGGATGATGTAGTCGCCGTAGGGCTTGGGAACGCGGAGGCCAGCGGCGAAGGTGTGCGCGTTTTGCCACATCTGGCTTGCGGATTCGCCTGCATCGTAAGCGCGGGCAACGGGAGCGCAGCCGGCGGCCTGGACGGCGATCATCTTAGGGCGACGCCAGCCGTTGCCGTTGTTTTTGGCGACCCAGCCTAGCTGCTCCATTTCTTCGAAGGCTTTCCACATGCCGATGAGTCCGACGCCGCCGCCGGTGGGGTAGAAGACTGCGTCGGGGTAGGTCCAGCCGGATTGCTCGACTAGTTCGTAGCCCATGGTTTTTTTGCCTTCGACGCGGAAGGGTTCTTTGAGGGTGGAGAGGTCGAACCAGCCTTCGGCTTGCTTGCGCTCGTTGACGATGCGGGCGCAGTCGGAGATGAGCCCGTCGACGAGGGTCATGTTCGCGCCGTAGGAGAGGCACTCGACCTGGTTGGCGAGCGGGACGTCTTTGGGCATGAAGATGTGGGCTTCGATGCCCGCGGCTGCGGCGTAGGCTGCGGCTGCTCCACCGGCGTTGCCTGCGGAGGGGACGGCGATCTTCCTGATGCCGTAATGACGGATCATGGACATGGCCATCGACATGCCGCGGGCCTTGAAGGTCCCGGTGGGATTGGCGCCTTCTTCTTTGAGGAAGACGTTGGGGTTGCGGCGGCTGAGAAGCATGGGTGTCCAACCCTCCGCGAGGGTGACGGGAGGGACCTCGGGCAAGACGGATTGATAGCGCCACATGCCGGGCGACGGACGTGACGGATCGATTGCGCCGATCTTGTTGCGGGCCTCAAGGCCCTGGGCTGCGGAGAGATCGTAGCGGACGTAGAGCGTGCCTGCGGGGCTGTCTGGGCATTGGGTGCAGACTGTTTGGGGAGTTGAGGGATCGAGGTGAGCGTGGCAGCGGGAGCACTCTAAGAACGCGATAGACGGCATAGAACTTAGAATAGCGAAGACATTTGGGGTGTTGGTGCGTAGGAGGGTGTTTGCGCGAGACGGGAGCAGGGAAGGCTAGCAGTCGCGGGTGGTTGCTGGCCGCGGTTATTGGCTTGCTGGTTTATGGTGCCGGGGTATTGCTGGCAGGGAACCCGGCGGTGGGAATGGCGCTGCGGGTGGCGGCTGTTTTGTTGCTGCTGGTGGTGACGGCGCGACGGCGGTCGCTTACGGCCTGGACGTTCTTTGCGATGCTGGCGGGGGCTGAGGTTGGAGTGGATTGGCCTGCGGTGGGATTGCACCTGCATGCTCTGGCGGAGATATTTCTAAGGCTGGTGCGGCTGATTGTGGCTCCGCTGATCATTGGGACGATGACGACGGGGATTGTAGGCCATGGTGAGCTGAAAAGCCTCGGACGGCTTGCGCTGAAGACACTGATCTATTTCGAAGTGGTGACGACGCTGGCGCTGCTGGTGGGGGTGGTGGCTATCGATCTGTCGCGCGCAGGTGAGGGCGTGAATGCGCCGGTGGTGGCAGCGCAGCAGAGTGTGGGTGGGGTGGGTACGCCGCAGGCTCATCAGGGAGTTGAGGAGTTTCTGGTGCACATCTTCCCAGAGAATCTGGTGACGGCGGTGGGTGAGAACCAGATTCTGCAGGTGGCGGTGTTCTCGATTTTGCTGGGTGTTTCGCTGGCGCAGATTGCGGAGGATAAGCGTGCGCCGCTGATGCGCGTGCTGGAGTCGATGACTGCCGCGATGTTTCAGATGACGAAGATCATCATGTACATGGCTCCGCTGGCGGCGGGCGCAGCGCTGGCGTTTTCGGTGGCGAGCATGGGGGTGAGCTCGCTGCTGCCGCTGGCGAAGCTGGTGGCTACGTTCTATGTCGCTGCGGTGGCTATGGTGCTGCTGGTGTTTGTGCCGATTATGCTGATTGCGCGCGTGCCGGTTGGGAAGTTCTTTGCAGCGGCCAGCGAGCCGGCGGCGATTGGGTTCGCTACGAGCGCATCGCAGAGTGCGCTGCCGATTGCGATGGAGCGGATGGAAGAGTTTGGAGTGCCGCGATGGGTGGTTTCGTTTGTGATTCCGTCGGGGTACACGTTCAACATGGATGGGGCGAGTCTCTACTTATCGGTTGGCTCGATCTTTGCTGCGCAGGCAGCGGGGATGCATCTGACGGCGTGGCAGCAGGCGGTGATGGTGCTGACACTGATGCTGACGAGCAAGGGGATTGCGGGGGTTCCGCGGGCGACGCTCATGATTCTGCTGGCAACGGCGGGGCAGTTTCATTTGCCGAGCGGGCCGATCTGGATGCTGTTGGGCGTGGATGCGCTGATTGATATGGGGCGGACGGCGCTGAATGTGACAGGAAATTGTTTGGCGGCGGCAGTAGTTGGCAGGGGAGAGAGTGGGAGGATGGAGGCAGATACGATTCTCGAATCTCATTGATTGAATCTCGTGAAAGGAATGCAGAGTGGATCTGAAGCAGTTTTTTCTGGAGAAGCTGGAGCGGGAGATTGCGGTAACGCGCAAGGCGATTGAACGGGTGCCGGAAGGTAAGAACGACTGGAAACCGCATCCGCGATCGATGGAACTGGGATATCTGGCGGCGCTGGTGGCGGAGATGTTGGGATGGATCGCGTTTATGGTGGAACGGGATTCGCTCGATCTTGGAGATCCCGCAAGTGAAGGATTCAAGACGCGCGCCAGGGAGAGCAAGGCTGAACTGCTGGAGGCGCTTGATAAAGGCGTGGCGCGGTCGCGCGCTGCTCTGGAAGCAACGACCGAGGAGCACCTGAAGAAGAACTGGCAGTTCAAGATGGGTGGGCAGGTGATCAGCGATCTGCCGCGATATGTGATGCTGACCGATGCGGTGTTCAGCCATCTGGCGCATCATCGCGGGCAGTTGACGGTGTATCTGCGGTTGAATGAGGAGAAAGTGCCGGCGATGTATGGGCCTTCGGCGGATGAGTTTCACTAAAGAAGGACGGCACACGCTGGCCACCAACGCTGTTCCTATTGACATTCTGCAGGTGTAAAGTGCATGCTTCCTATCAAGCATCGATAGGAGAGTGCGTCGTGCTTCGGCGCACTCCTTTTCTTGCCTCAGACTGTCCATGAGTTTCTGGTTGCGCATGCGAAGTGTGGCTCGCCGTCTCTCTCAACGAGAGCGGATCGAGAGGGATCTCGACGAAGAGCTGCGCTCGTATGTCGATATGACGGCGGACGAGAAGATTGCGCGAGGCTTATCGGAAACAGAAGCGCGCCGCAGGGCCATGGTGGAGCTTGGCGGCGTGGAGCAGGTGAAACAGCTTGTGCGAGAGCACCGGGCAGACGTTGGGCTTGAGGTGCTCTGGCAGGATGTGCGGTACAGCGTGCGGCGGCTCAGGCGCAGTCCTGGCTTTGCGCTGACTACCGTCCTGACGCTTGCTATCGGCATCGCTTCCGTTACGACGGTCTTCAGCATTCTGGACGCTGTGCTGCTGCAGCCGCTACCTTTCCGGCAGCCGGATCGGCTTGTTGCAATTACTGGTGTTCCTGACGAGACCATGTCTGATCCGACGATTCGGGACTGGCAGGAGCGCGGCAATAGCTTTGAATCCATTGCGGCTTACCGGGGCTGGTCGCCTGAAGTGCGTACTCCTCTGGGCTCAGGCGGCGATGTGCTGGAGGTTTCACAGAACTTCTTTTCCACGCTCGGAGTGGTCTTTGCGGTTGGCCGCGATCTTCCGCAGACCGGCAATGAACAGGACTGCACGCGGCAGGCGGTGATCAGCGGAGGGTTGTGGAAGCAACTGGGCGGCGGCGATCTGAGCCGCAGGACTCTTGAGATCGACCATCATACGTTTCAGATCAGCGGCGTGCTACCCATCGCGCAGACGATTGAAGGCTCGGATGCGCTGAACCATCCGGATATTTTTGTGCCGATCGGGTGCGATCCCAATGAGCGCGTTCTTTCGCGAGGCGATGAAGATTTTGCCGCCCTTGCGCGTCTGCGGCCCGGCGTCTCGATATCCGCGGCGACGACCGATCTTGCGCGAGTGAGCGCGACCCTGAGGCATGACTTTCCGAACTATTACGGCGGCGTTCTCGGGCAGCCTCCGGTGATTGAGCCATGGATTGCGAAGCTTACCGGAACGGCTGCGCGCACGGGATTGTTCGCGACTTTTGGAGCATGTGGACTGCTGCTGCTCATCACATGCGCCAACCTTGCCAATCTGCTGCTTGCGCGCAATGTTCGGCGCAGCCGGGAATTTGCTATCCGTGCAACGTTAGGAGCAAGCTTCCGGCATCTGCTGCGGCAACTGCTGGCGGAGAGCGCTGTTCTTACTCTCGCAGGCTCGGTTATTGGAATGGCGCTTAGTTATGGCGTGCTCCACCTGCTGATGCGCGAGCGTGCTTTGCGCCTGCCACGTCTTGCTCATGCTTCGATCAACGTGCCGGTGCTCGCATTTGTGGTATGCCTTGCAATCGCGATTGCTGTCTTTCTGGCGCTGGCGCCTGCTTTGAGGACGCTGCGGCCCACGCTTCAACCCGATCTGGCCAATGCAGGCCGGACGTCTTCGGACGCTGGTCTTCACCGCTTTGGCAGGATGCTGGTTGCCGCGCAGATTGCGCTTTCGCTTGTGCTGGTGGCCTGCGCCGGATGGATGATTGCGGGTGTGTACCAACTGCTGCACCAGCCGCTTGGTTTTCGATCCGATCATCTGCTGATGGTGGGAGTCAACATAGAACACAGCAGTGTTCTTCCGCGCTACGATGCTACCCAGACGAGACTCTATTTCAACCAGCTTGTTGCTTCGCTGCGGGCGCTGCCGGGAGTGACGGCTGCGGCGGCGGTGAAGAATCCACCGCTGGGAAGCGCAGTGAATCGCTATGGTTTTTGTTCAGATGCTCATCCGAATCAATGCCGGAACCCGGTCAGCGTGAATCCCGATTCTTATGACGTTACGACGGGTTATTTCGCGGCTATTGAACAGCCTGTGCTTAAGGGACGGACTTTCACAGATGCGGACGGCTCAGGTCAGCATGTTGTTATGGTGAACCGGCTGCTTGCCGCTCGCGAATGGCCTGGGCAGAGCGCGATTGGTCATCGCATCTGGACTGGAGAACTCCAAGGGTGGGCTACGGTGATTGGCGTGGTGGGGAATGTGCACAGCTATGATCTGGATACGCCGCCGGGGCCGGACCTATATCTGCCAGCTGCATACCAGCCGCCGTCGCGCATGGTTGTGATGATGCGCACGACGGGCGATCCGCGGCTGCTGGAGAAGACAGTGCGCAACATGATTCGCGGCCAGCATGCGGACCTGTCTCTCTATCACTTGCGCAGCATGGACGAGGAGATGGCGAACGAGGTGGAGCTGCGCAGCTTTCTGATGCAGGTGGCTGCTGCATTTGGGGCGCTGGCACTGATGATTGCTGTGCTCGGTACATACGGCTTGCTGGCGTACGAAGTTACGCTGCGCGAGAAGGAGATTGGAATCCGCCTGGCGCTTGGGTCTTCGCGTGCGGAGATTGTACGGCTGCTACTTTCGCAGGAGTTTCGCTGGGCGACGGCGGGCGCAGCATTGGGCATGGTAGCCGCGACGCTGAGTGGATATATTTTGCGAGCGCAGTTTTATCAGATGCAAGTTACATTTGCGCCTGTGCTTGTTGTGTCGATGATGATGCTGCTGATGCCGGCGACGATCGCTATCGTGTTGCCGGCGCGGCGGGCGGCGTCTCTTGATCCTGTGGTGACGCTGCGGCATGAATAGCAGCGCGGACGGCACAGAGGTTCAGCCCATGCCCGTGTTGTGCCGCATTGAGGTGCTTATCCGTCAGCGCGGCGGTAGCCATTTTCGGCCATCATTTTTCCCATGTCGCGGTACATTTCTTCGCCGCGTGGCTGCACTGTAGCGAGGCCATCGACGTAGCGGTTGTACATACAGAAGGCTGCGGCGATGAGTACGGTGTCGTGGATGTCGTGATCGGTGGCACCTTGTGCGCGTGCTTCCGCGACGAGTTCTGGAGTGACGCGCTTGCCATCGATCTGCACTTCGGCGGCGATGGCGAGCAGCGCTTTGAGCTTAGGTGAGACTGGTGCGCTTACATAGTCGCGAACGATGTGATTGGAGAGGCTGGCGTCGCCGCCGTTGAGGTGATTGGCCGCGGCTGCATGGCTGGTCTGGCAGAAGTAGCAGGTGTTGCGTGAGGAGACGAAAGCGGCGATCAGTTCGCGATCGCGTGAGCTGAGTCCTTCGTTGCCTGACTCGTGCAGGAGCACGTGTGCGAGGTCGCGCATGGGTTTGGCTGTCTCAGGGCGAAAGGCAAATCCTGCGGTGATTCCGGGCATGTTTTCAGGCAAAGCGATGTGCGGCATGGGAGGCTCCTTGGAGAATGGCGGGTACGAAGCGAATGATAGGGAGCGATGCGAGAGCGCGTCCTCATCCGAAGGTTTGAGATTTGTCTCCAACTGTTCGCAGCGATGGATATCGCGTATGCTTTTCGCTCGAAGAGCAACGGCTCACAGGAGAAGAGTCATTTTATGCCACATATCAAACTGCCGGCGGATTTGCCGGGTATCCGGAGCGCGATGGCGTTTCGCCCTGAAACGGCGAAGCCACTTAATGAACTTGCAGAGATTTTGCTGCATCGGCCGAACTCACTGCCGCAGGGCGACCGCGAGTTGATTGCAACCTATGTCTCGTATCTCAATGACTGCTATTTTTGCCAGACAGTGCATGGCGCGATTGCGGCTGCCTGCCTGAACGACGATCACGATCTGGTGATACGTGTGAAGGCGGATTTTCATGTGGCGGAGATTTCAGAGAAGCTCAAGACGCTGCTGGTGATTGCCGCCAAGGTGCAGAAGGGCGGCAAGAGCGTAACGGCTACGGATGTGGAAGCAGCGCGTGCGCATGGAGCTACGGATATGGAGATTCACGATACGGTGCTGATTGCCGCTGCTTTTTGTATGTACAACCGTTACGTGGATGGGCTGGATGCGTGGCAGCCGCGCACGGAAGAGGCTTACCGCGAGCGAGGCAAGAGGACGGCGCGCGAGGGATATGTGCAGATGAGCAAGGAGTTTCTGCCGCAGGCTGTGCGCTGAGTTTGCGGCTTTTTTAGCGGCCGATCGTATAAGTGGCGCCCATCCATTCCGCAAACAGCGCGGAATGGATGGGATACCCAGATTTGTGGTGATGCGGGTGGGGAGATTGGCCGGACTACCCGCCGTCGCCGTGTTGAGAGGTGTTCTACCGGACCAGACTCACCGCCTTAACGGCGTTGATGAGACCATGTCCGTCGTAAATGGAATATCCGTCCTCGGAGCGAACGGTCATGGTTCCACTGGCCGTGGAACCATCGCTGAAGGTGGCGGTGTACGTCGTTCCATTCAGGCGATCGGCGGTATCGTCGAAGTAACCCACCACGTTATCGATACGGTCGAGTCCGAACGAGAAGTAATCTCCTGACTTAAAGCCGGAGAAGTTGAGTTGGAAGCTGTTAGAAAAGACCAGTGAGTTGACATCCGAAGGGACTGTCGAGGTCAGTGTGACGCCGGGGCTCTCGGGTCCCTGGACCAGAGGATTGTAATAGCCGAGCGGGATGTCCTGAGGCTGAGAGTCGAGATAGAAGAGCGCTTCGGCCTGCGTAGGCAGAGTCATGGTGAGGCTTGTCAGCTTGACGCCTGGACGATTGAAGGTGAGAAAGAACTGGTTTGGCGCCTGAGTGCTGAAGTAGCTGGCGCCCGTAACGACGATTTCGAGACCGTGGTTGTCTGAAACGAGCTGGAATGGATTGAGCGGGCGCGCGGTGCCGGCCTCTTCCAGATCGCGGCGCATCTCCACAGGAGTAAGCGTGCTGGGGCCATGCGAACGCTCCGCCTTCTCAATCATCAGAGCACCGATACCGGCCGCACATGGGGCTGCAGCGCTGGTACCGAAGAAGCGCGGGAACGTGTCGGTGGTGAGCCATTGCGATCCGAAAAACGTAGTAAAGACGCCGTCAACGCAAGCGACGTTCGGTTTCTTGCGTATCTCGAACGTGTGCAGCCGTCTTCCATTCGCATCGAAGGCGATCTGCGCAGGGCCAGCCGAGGAGAAATACTCGTTCTGCGGGGTGTAGGGAGGATCGGCATTGTAGGGAGCGCGGCTTACGTCGTAAGCGGCCACGGCAATGGCATGCTCGGCCGCCGGATGACCAAAAATGATTGGAGCTCCCTGGCCGCCGAGAAACGAACCGGTCATTGATCCGCTGCCGTCGCTGAAGTTGATGTACTTGAGGTGTTTTGCCTCTCCAGAGCCCTCTCCGGTTTTGGCGATAACCAGATAGTAGGTTGTATTCGAGTTATTTTCGAAATGGATAAACTGGTAGCCTTCATCGATGGCGAAGCTATCGTTCGTCGAGGAAAGCTTCGCGTCGTAATTGCCGTTACTGTCGAAGACAAGCAGGTTGTAATTGGTCGTAATGGCGTGCTGGTCGAAAAGATCATCCCACTGCAACTCGATCGGATTGCTGCCAATGACTTGAATCTGCTGATAGATGACCGGAGTGCCGCCTGCTGGAGCATTGAAGTTGTGGAAGCCCCCCGAAACATCGACAGAGCTCGGGATGCTGGAGAGATTGATCGGAAGTCCTTTGAGCTTCTCTGCCGCTGACGGCTTGACGGGGCTAAATTCGCCAGCATAGGTGCCGGCATCGGCATCGTTGCCGGCGGCACTGAAATAGCTCACCGGTTTGCCGGGCAGGGACTTGCTGGTTGACACCAGATTGACCGCTTGAGCAATGACGCCGTCTGAGAAATAAGGCTCATCGAGATAAAATTCATCGTCGACGAGGATATCCGCGGCGCAACCGGGATTGGTGCGAAGAGTGACGATCGATTCGGCATACTGCAGTTCTCCGTAGGAGGCCGACGCAAAGCAAAGACTCGCGCCAGGCGCCATATCGTGGAGGATTTGAGCCATGGCTCGCCCTTCATCCGAGCCGACAAAGTTAGCATCCATGGCGAACTTCAGCCCCTCTTCGTGAGGAATCGCGGTAGTATCCGGCAGATCGCCGGAAAGCACGTCGTCGAGGGCAGTGTCAGCGCTGCCGGAGGTGTTGTAACTATCGGAAAAAATACCGATGGTGGTCCCTTTCCCGCTGTACCCAAGGTTGAAGACATCGTTCACATTGAGCGCGACGACGCCTTGCGAAGTAACCGCACCCACACGTAGTTGCGGTGCACCCTCCAGCACGACTGCCCTGACACCGGTGATCGAGGCCGATGACCGAATCTCGGAGACCGGCAGATAGGCGGAGATGAGGCCTGGATGGATCTGCTGATCGGTCGCGACAGTCTTGCCGCCAAGCGAGCCGATTTGCTTTCCGACGTCCGTGGCGCTTCCTGGCGCATCCAGGACCAGGCGGACCATCACCCTGCGTTGGTCGTCCACGAGGAGATTCCGCTTGCCGGTTGTCAGCACATACTCGTGAGAAACGGCATTGTAGGCGAGACGGGAATGTGCAGCATCGGGAAGAACCCCCCGCGCTTCCGTTGCCTGTAAGAGCCGTTGGAGGCGGACGTCGATGTTATTTTCGGTGCCGGATTGCGCCTGGGCCACGGCGCATAGGCCGATTGCCAAGGCTACTGCATTCCACGCACGAGCGTAGCTGCCAATCATGTGGATTCCCCCAAAGAGTGAAATAGAAGTCGAGCGAGTATAGAGGCAGGATTGCCTGCTCAGGAACAAAAATCTTTTGGACGATTTGAGGCAGGCTGTTTAGCCGCCCAATTGAGCGATTGCAGTGGGCGCCTTGCGCTCAGAGATGGATGCAGCGTGGGCGGTGCTTACGCTCTTGTTTAGAAATGACGACAGCCAGCGCGGTTTATGTATGGTTTGCGGGCAGCACGGAGGCTAGAGCCGATTGCAGGTTTGCTGCAAGAGATTGCTGCAAATTTTGCTCCAGCTTGTTTTGGTTCTGGGTGAGATAGAAGACGTCGATGGCGGTTTCGCCTTCTGTGTCGACGAGGGCTACTTCGATATTGCACTGGTGTTCGTGGAGGACGAGGGCGATCTGGCGGAGCAGTCCTGGTGTGTCCTGGGCGACGACCTGCAGCAGCGTGGAGTGGGTGCTGGATTCGGAGTCGAATTCGAGCCGAGTGGGGATATCGACTTTGACGCTGCCGTTGCGCGGGGTGTTGCGACGGGAGGCGAGGAGGGTTTCTACCTGAACATTTTGCGCGAGGATGTCCTGGATGTTGGCGAGGAAGCGGTCTTTCTCTGTCGGGTTGAGCTCGAGGGTACGGAAGGTGTCAGTGAACTGGAAGCTATCGACGATGATGCCGTCGTCGTTGGCGAAGGCGTCGGCTTTGACGATGTTCATGCCCCAGGCGGCGAGCGCACCGGAGACGTCGGCGAAGAGGCGGCTGCGGTCGCGGGCGATGACGGTTAAGTCGAGTAGCTGGCGGTGCGGACGAAGCTCTAACTGGATGGGTTCTAGCTCTAACTGGGCGGCTAACAGATAGTGGTTGCGGATCTGCTCGGGTGAGCGGGTTTGCAGATAGCGCTGCGGCAGCCCTTCGAGAAACTTGCGGATGGAGGATTCGCGGCTGGAGGCAAGCTGTTTTTGTTTCGCCTGCGAGCCGCGATTCTGGGGCAGCATGGACTCGATGCGGTAGAGCAGCGTGGGGTCGATGGCGGAGTGGTAACGGACTTCATCAACGCTGCGGTCCATGAAATTGGCGGTGGCCATGTAGAGCTGCCAGAGGTTTTCAGCCTTCCATGGAGTGAGGGCGTCGGGGTGGACGGCCTTGATGTCCGCGTAGGTCATCAGGGTGAGCATCTTGAGGATCTGCGGGCTGCCGAGTTTTTCGCTTAGGGTGTGCACGTTGTCCGTGTCGAAGATGTCGCGGCGCAGGGCATTGGACATTTCGAGATGGCTGCGGATGAGCTTGCGGACGGTTTCGCGGGCCTCGTCTTCGAAGTCGAGGCGGGCGAGGAAGCTGTCGGCCAGCTCGACGGACTGGACGGCGTGATCGCCGGTGCGGCGGGCCTTGCCGGTGTCATGCAGCAGAAGCGCGAGGAGCAGCAGGTCGAGGCGGTCGATTTCTGGAAGGATGGTGGCGAGGCGTTGGGCTTGCTCGCGGAATGGCTCGTGGGCGGGCTGGCGCAGGGCGTGGATGTTGTCGATGGTGAGGAAGGTGTGCTCGTCGACGGTGTAGCGGTGGTAGCTGTCGCGGATGACGAGGGAATCGATGCCGTGAAACTCGGGGATGAGCATCTCCAGGACGCCGAGAGCGTGCATGGTGCGCAGGGCGTGCGCGGCGTGGGGTCCGAGCAGGACTTCGCGGAGGTGGTTCCAGAGGTAGGGGCCTTCGGGAAGATGGATGGCGAGGACTGGGAGGGCGTCGGTGATGCGGTCTTCGGCGGCCTGGGTTAGGGTGTAGCCGTGGTTGGCGATGAGGGCGAAGACGCGCAGGATGCCTTCGGTGTCGTTGAACTGGGCGGTGGGCGAGATGTCGATGCGGCCCTGGGCGGACTGGAAGTCGAGGATGAAATCGGAGCCGGCGATGGGCTGGCGGCGCTTGCGGAACTGTTTGTAGAAGCTGACTGGATTGGGCAGGTGCTCCATAAGCAGCGTAGCGCGGCGGTAGATGGTGCGGGCGTGCCGGTAATAGGTGCGCATCCAGTAGGCGGGGTCGGCGGTGCCGCGAGTTTCGAGGCCAATGGAGAGCGCGGCGGCTTCATCCTGGGATTGCCAGTCGAGCGTGTTGTCGTCGCGGCCGTGGCGGAAGTGGAGAAAGCAGCGGGTAGCGGCGAGGAAGTCGAAGGCGGATTCGGCTTCTCCGTGGGGTGAGGACCAGGAGGGTGAGGCGGAGCCGGTGGAGCGGGGCTGCGGCCACTGCCTGGTCTCTTTGAGGGTGAAGAGCAGGGAAAACCAGGGAGCGAGGTTGAAGTCGCGCAGGCCGCCGGGACATTCCTTCAGGTTCGGCTCGAGGTGAAAGATGGTATTGCCGTATTTGGCGTGGCGGACACGCGCGAGCTCGCCTAGCTTCTGGGCGATGCCGTTCCAGTCGCTGAGGATGACGCCGGGGAAGATTTCATTGTGGAGCTTTTGATAGAGAGGGAAGTTGCCGGCGAGGAAGCGGTGGTCGAAGGTTGAGAGGGTGTACTCGAGGTTGTCGGGGTCGAAGCGGGTACATTCCTTGGCGGTGCGGGTGGTGGGGCTGGCCCGGAGACCGATGTCCCACATGGCCTGAATGATGGCACGGAAGGCGGGACGGGCAGTTTTTTCAGTGTCCTCGTCGGCGGCGACGAAGAGGACGTCGATGTCAGAGCAGGGAAAGAGATCTTTGCGTCCGTAGCCGCCGAGGGCCAGCATAGAGGCCTTGAGATTGGGATCGAGCGCGCCGGAGGTAAAGACGCGACGCCAGAGCTCGACAAGGACGCGGTCGACAATGGAGGCGCGGCGACGGATGGCCGCGGTGCCGTCGCCGGTGCGGTCGTAGGTCTGGCGCAGCACCGTCATCTGCTGGGTGTACTGCTGTCTCAGGTCGTCGATGACGAGATTGGTAATGTCCATGTATGTCGTGGTGACCCGGGGGGTGCGAGACGCAAGGAAGAAATGAACGGGTCACTTTGAGGATAAGCGATCACAGGGCGCAACGGGAGCTTGATTTGTCGGAGGGATGGTGGGTCAATTTGAACCCGCATTGCTGATTGTGGACGACAAATCAGAAATTGAGCGACGAGGGGCGCGTTTGCCGGGATTAATCATAGCGATAGCGGCATTCTGGTTGTCGCTGAAGAACTGCCTCCGTCGTGTACTGAGGAGTAACTTCCGCATGGCCGACAATCTGGCAGACGCCCAGAAGATGGGCGTTCAACTAACTCGGCCTGTGCGGAACGAATGCAGACATGCTGGCTGATCAATCGCGAAGCTTCGATCGCGATAGCCTGCATGGAACCGACGTAAACGAAGCCAGCTTATTGTTCTCGCAGCGCCTGTATTGGATTGACGGAAGCGGCGCGAAGGGCGGGGAGGGCCGAGGCCGCCAGAGCCAGGACAAAAACGGCCATCGCTGTCAGAGCCATCACCACCGGGTCGAAGGGGCTGACGTGAAAGAGGAAGGAGCGCAGCACACTGGACGCGGCGGCCGCGCCGGCCAGCCCGAGAATGGCGCCGATGGCGGCCAGCTTGAGGCCGGAGGCGAGAATGAGGCGCACAATGTCCGCGCGCTGAGAACCGAGGGCCATGCGGATCGCCATCTCCTGGACGCGCGAAGCCACCGAAAATGCAATCACACTGTAGATACCAAGCACGGCCAGCAGAACCGCAGCCAGGGCGAAGCTGGAAATGATGACCGTGTTGAAGCGACGCGGGGCTTCGCTCTGCGACACCACCTGTTCCATGGTTTGTACCTGGGCCAGCGGCAACTGCGGGTCGATGGAGCGGACCACCGCGCGCACGGAGTTCTCCATCTGCTCGGGTGGCAGCGTAGAGCGCACGACAATGTTGCCGCTGTTGCCCCACATGTCATTGGAGGAAAAAGGGCCACCGAGGTCCTTGTCCACTTGGGCTACTGGCTGATAGAACTCTGCGGCCGTGCCGGTGTCGGGCCCGTAAACCTTCACGTTGGCCACTTCGCCCACCACCGTCATCCATGGCGCTCGCGACTTTGGATTGCCAATGTGCATATGTTTCCCAATGGGATTCTGATTCGGCCAGTAGTGCTCCGCGAACTCCTGATTGACGATGACGACGAGCTGGGTGTTCGCGTTGTCGTCGTCGGTGAAGTATCGTCCACGCCGCAGCGGAATGCCCATGGCGCGGAAAAAGTTGCCGGAGATCTCAGAATGCGCGCCTCTCGCCTGGCTCGGGCCGCCAGGATCCACGTAGCCGTCCACAACAAAGAACTCGCAACAGTCGCCTTGGGTGGGGAGGGCGCTCGTCGAGCCTACGGATGGAACGCCCGGCAGTTGGCTCAACCGTAGAAGTACCTGATGATTGAAAGAATCGATCCGCGCCTGCGACGGGTATTCCTTGTTTGACAGCGTGTAAGCGGCCGTGGTTACGTGGTCAGGCCGGAAGCCGAGATCCACCTCGCTCATATTCAGGTAGCTGCGCAGAAGCAGCCCCGAGGCGCACAGTAGAATCAGCGCAATCGCGATCTCTGCCACCACCAGCCCTGAGCGCAAGCGCGTGTGGGCGCTGCTCGCCGAACCGCTGCGTGCGCCTTCTTTCAAGGAGTCGTTTACATTGGTGCGCAGGGCCACGAAGCCCGGCGTCAGCCCGCACAGCACGCCCGTCAGCAGCGCCAACAGGAGCGCGAAACTCGCAACCGTCCAGTTCAGAGTGATCTGGCTGGTCAGCGGCAGGTCGGCCGGCAAAAAATTCCTTCCCGCAGCGAGGGCCAGGCCGGCGAGGCCGAGGCCGAGCACGCCTCCAGTCACGCTGATGACGAGACCTTCGAGAATGGTCTGCCCCAGTAGCGTGCCGGCGCTCCCAAGGCCAGGCGCACGGCCATCTCCCGCTGCCTGCGAATGGCCCTCACCAGCAACAGCCCCGCGAGGTTAGCGCAGGCGATGAGCAGCATCACTGCCACAGCTAGAAAAAGCATGTGCAGCAGCGGACGGATCTGCTCTACCGTGATCTCGTGCAGTGGATAGACCACGGGCCGGATGTGTATGGTCGATAGGTCGGGCGGATAGTTGCGCACAACCTGCGCGGCCACCCGCCGCGCATCGTCTTGCGCTTGCGCCATAGTAATGCCGGGCTTAAGCCGCCCGACCATGAGGAAATTCCAGTTCCCCTCCTGCTCCAGCGAAAGCTCATCAGCGCTGAAGCTCATGGGAACCCAGAGCTCGCAGCGGTTGAGACGGCCGGCATTGATAGGAAACTCGAAGTTCCTGGGCATGACGCCGACGACGATATATGGTCTTCGATTGAGGTCGATTCTGGTTCCAATCACGTCGGGATTGGCGTTGAACCGGCTCTTCCATGTGGCGTAGCTCAACACCACAACCTGGGTCTTTTGCGTATCTTCTTGCGGGGTGAACACGCGGCCCATGAGCGGAGCAACGCCCAGCACGGAGAAAACGGATGGCGTCATGCGCGCAGCAATGATCTGGGCAGGCTTGCCAGTTCCAGAAAGCTCGTCTTGTTCGAGGCCAAAACCGCCGAGGCTCTGAAAGGAGTGTGTGTCGCGCTGGTAAGTCACCACCTCGGGCGAGGTCACCCATCCGGGATCGCCGTGCTCCCCCATATGCCCCCCGCTTAACTGGTCGCCCAGGGTCACCAGGCGGCTGGCGTCGGGAAATGGCAGCGGGCTCAAAAGCACACCGTCGACAATGGAGAAGATGGCGGTTGTGACGCCAATCCCGAAGGCAAGGAGCAGCACCGCCGTCGCCGTGAACCCAGGGGACTTGTATAACTGGCGAAATACCGGCTTCAGGGCGGAAAGGATCCTCGGCATTTTGACTCCTTGAATCTCAACTAAGCGTTAGACGCCGTGGCTTGGTAACGTCCTCAAATGAGCGACGGACCTGGTGCAGCGAGGGCTGGCCTGCCGAACTTCACATAAGATTTTCTTTCGATGATTCCAAACTTGCCCGCCACCGGAATCGTCCATCATTCAGTATCATCTGCAAGCGAGGTACCTTTGGAGCCTTCAGGCATTTCCATCTCCTCCGCTAGTCCGCCGCCATCCTGGAGCCCCGCTACTCGCCTTGGCTTCCGCATCGCTTTCCTGTACTTCTTCTGCTTCATCGTCGTTGGCGCCAACGGAACCCTTTTGGAAGCATTTCCGGTTGTCGGCGGCTGGATTCAGGACAAGCTCAACTGGCCCCTCAATCATCTGTCGGAGTTTGCCGGGCAGTACGTGTTTCATCTGAGCGGGATCGCAGCCCACTGGCACCCCAGCGACTCCGGCGACACTGCGATGAACTGGATTCACGATGGCCTCGCGCTCGCCCTCGCCCTGGCTGGTGGCATTCTTTGGACCGTGATCGCCCATCTGCGGAAGAGCCCTCGCACCGAATACCGCACCCTGCACGCGTGGCTTCGCTTTTTTCTCCGACTTACATGCGGCATGTTCATGATCGGCTACGGCCTGGTCAAAGTCTTCCCGTTTCAAATGCCGCCCCCTTCTGTCGCGATCCTCACCGAGCCTGCCGGCAATATGGCTCCCATGACCTTTCTCTGGAACCTTATCGGACTCAGCCCTGTTTACGAGATCATTTGTGGTTCAGCGGAGGTCCTTGGTGGCGTTCTTCTCCTCTACCGACGCACCGCGCTCGCGGGAGCCCTCTTCTCCACCTTCGTCGTCACCAACGTGGTCCTCTACAACTACTGCTACGACGTTCCCGTTAAGCTCTTCGCGACCAACCTGCTCCTCGGCTGCGTCTTCCTCGCCTTGCCCGACTTCCTCTCCCTTTGCCGTTACTTCTGGAGCCATAGACCTGCTGCGCCTACCGGCGTCTGGATTCCTCCCATTAGCCGCCGAGCCGGGTGCATCGCCATCCTCGTCACCGAGATCGTCTTCGCCGTCGCCTTTCTTGTCGTCCGACCGATCTTCATGACCATCGGCTGGCGCCATCTTCAAGTCGCGCTCCGCACGCCATCTCCACTGGTGGGCGCCTGGCATCTTGACGACGCCCACGCTGCCTCAGGCGCTTTCATCGACCCCGAAGGCATTCCTGTCACCGACCTTTACGTTGCCCAATCCGGCCGCGCTTACACGCGCTCCGCTGACGGCGAGCTCTGGCTTACCGGTGTCGATCTTGACCAGAAGGGACACACCGTCCGGATCGATTGCTACTTCATCAACCCACCGACCAACTACGCCTGGCAACTCTCCGATCCCAACCATCTCATTCTCACTTCGATACTGCCCAACCCATCCAAAATCACACCTGAGAATAAGCCTGCCAAGCCGGCTCCTCCCATCAAGCCCGCCATTCTCACCCTCACCCGAACGCCGACGCCTGACCACTATCCGTTGCTTGAACGTGGCTTTCACTTCATCAGCGAATGGCGCTATGAGCGCTAGAGCAAAACCAGAGTTATTGCGTCCTGCTAAGCAGCGAGATCGGTCCGCTATCTCGCTCTAATTAGAACTCCGATAAGCGATTGCGATGATAACTCAATATTTGTAAAACCACGCTGAGATCAAGGCTGAATCGCGTCGGGTCGAATACCAGTTCGCTGCCGGACATAATTACGAGTGTCCGTTTGTGGGCGCTAGCTTTCGATTTCGGACGGATAATTCCTGCGGTGATACCACATAGCACTGATAATGCTGAGACAGGCAATGAAACCTTTGGTGCACTTCCAGAGCGAAACCAGAGTTCCTGTGTCCTGGCGATCTTCTACGATGATTAGCCGCTCTCGCAGTTCGGTCGCGTCGAGTTGAGAGCAGCGGTTTCGGGATATCAACTCTGGTTTCGCTGTAACGAGGAATTGATCTTTTCCCGACCAAGGAGGAGTGAAACGTGCGTCTGAGACTTATTGCCGTGTGGTTGATTGCGGTTGGCTATCTGGCTGTGGCTGCTGAAGCACAGGAAAGTTTCTGGGATAGTCCGCAGGCGTATCTTGGGCAGGCGCGCCCGTCAAACACGCCTCAGGTTTTTGCGCCCGGCCTGCTGACCGAGCCAGGGACGATGGCGATGGATCGCATCACGTTCTCGCGAGATGGACGAGAGATCTATTACTACCAGGCCGACGACTGGGGTACGCTGAAAACCGCTAAGATCAAATCCTTGCACTACGACGGCCATCGGTGGATTGGGCCGAAGGTGCTGAACGAACATCTGTTCGATGTGACGATGTCGCCGGACGATAACGTGCTCTACTTCGAGGACGCCAATCCGAATCATGTGTTGAGATCGAGACGGACCAAAGATGGCTGGACTGCCCCAGAGGTAGCGTACGAGGAACCTTTCAGCTTGTATGACTTTACGCCGACGAAGAGTGGGACTTTTTATATTGCGACAGATAGCGGCGCAGAGGATAAGAAGGCCGGGATAACGAATTCATTTTCCACCCTGAAGATTTCCGCGGCTGGTGCTAAGGTGCAAAATCTCGGGGCACCGCTGAACGAGCCGGGGCGGAACAGTGATTTCTTTGTAGCACCGGATGAGTCTTACATGATTGTGAGCGCAAAGGAAACGAAGACAGCGGAGTGCGAGCTCTACATTTCATTTCGCAGACCTGATTTGAGCTGGACGACGCCAGTCAGCCTGGGGCCAAAGATTAACGATGGTCTGGCTCATCGATGGGGCCAGTACGTGACGCCCGACGGCAAGTACCTGTTCTATACAAGAGGCACGAGCGCAAAGGACTCTGCGATTTATTGGGTGAGATTCGACACTCTGTTGGCTAGCCTGAGACCAAAGTAGCGTTGAGTCGGTGTTTTGCGAAGACGCCTCCTCACTGTTGCGACCCTTTTAACGACCCGCGAAAACGTGAACGGCTTGGCTTAGGCTTGGCGAAACTGCCGGAAAGCAGCGATGTGTGATGTTATTCCTCTCGCAGCGCTACAATCGGGTCCACATTGGTGGCCCGCCACGCTGGGATGACTGTGGCTGCGAAGGCCACCGCGGCCAGCAACGCAGGTACAGCCAAGAACGTAGCGACATCCGTGGTGCTTACACCGAACAAGAGGCTGGCGATCACCCGAGTGAGCGCGGCCGCTCCAATGATTCCAATGACAATGCCGGCAATGGTTAATCGCATCCCCTGCCGGACAACCAGACTGATAATATTTCCGGGCCGCGCACCCAATGCCACCAGAATGCCGATATCGTGCGTGCTTTGCGAGACCAGATACGAGATCACGCCGTACAAGCCAACGGCCGCCAGCAGCATTGCGAAGCCCGCAAATGCACCCAGCATGACGCTCGAGAAACGTTGGCGCGCAAGCGAATCATACAAGCGGTCCTGCATGGTGCGCGTGCCATACACAACAGCAGAGGGATCGACAGAGTGTATTTCGCTGACAACAGCGCTAGAGAGCCCAGTGTCATCCGATGAGGAGCGAACCGCCAGGAACATACCGCGACCCGTGTCCTGCAGCAGCGGGAAATACGCTGCGATCTTGCCATCGGTCTCCAAACCGTATTGCTTGACGGTTCCGACAACGCCGACTATCGTTATGGGCTTCTTCGGATCAAACCACACATGTTTGCCGACAGCGTCGTTGTGCGGCCAGAAACGCTGTGCGAAATTTTTGTCGATGATCGCGACCGGCGGCATATCCGCGGTGTCCTGCTCTGAGAAAAAGCGGCCTGCGGTTAGAGGAATCTGCATGGTGCGAAAGTAGTCGGTGCTTGCTGTTCGCTGATCGACTTGCAACTCCTGGCCCGGCGGGGGATTGTACCCCTCCACCTGAATGCCTCCCCATCCAACCGTCCCGGTGAGCGGGAGCGCTGAGACCTCGCCTTCGGCTACGACGCCTGGCATGTGGGCAACGCGGGTGTCGATTTCACGCCAGAAGCCAGCGACAGCATTATGCTGGCGGTACTTCGGGTCGTTGGCTGCGACCTCCATGGTCAATACGTGTTCCGTTGTGAAGCCCGGAGGCACGCTCTGCAAACGGATAAAGCTTCGGATGAGCAGTCCTGCCCCGATCAGCAGCATCAGTGAAAACGCAAGTTCTGAAACAACCAGCAAGCTGCGCAAATAGTGCCGTGTCATGTGCAGGCCGCCCTCGGACTGTCCGCTGCGGCCGCCGGCCTTCAGCGAAGAGTTCACGTCAACCTTGATGGCTCGCCATGCCGGGGCGAGTCCGAAGAGAATGCCGGTGGCGAGCGAAAGTATGAACGTGAAGGCCAGGACCGAACCGTTGATTCCGATGTCATCAAGCCGGGGAATGTTGCCGGGGTTCATCGTGCGCACTATAAAAAGGCTCAATCGAGCTACAGCGAGTCCGGCGGCTCCACCGATGAGTGCCAAAAGAATGCTCTCGGTCATCAGTTGCCGCATCAGACGATGCCAGCCCGCTCCCATCGCGGTGCGGATGGCAACTTCTTTCTCGCGGCCCGCCGCTCGCGCAAGCAGAAGATTTGCCACGTTGGCACAGGCGATCAGCAAGACGAGCGCAACGGACCCAAGGAGCACCAGCAGAGCACGTCGTACATCTCCGACCACCTGCTCTTGCAGGCCGACGACATCCATGCCGAAAGTAACGTCGCGCTTGTCCTTCTGGCGGATTTGGCTGGCGATGACGTTGATGTCGGCCTGTGCCTGTTGCAACGAAACCCCCGGCTTGAGGCGCACCATGATGTTGTAGTTTTCGTCGCCCCGGCGTTGTGCGGCATCGGCTCCCAATGGCAAGGGGAGAAACATGTCCACCTTGTCCATTGGCCCTTCCGAGGGCATCACTTCGGCATTCAGCATGAAGCTGCGCGGAAGTACGCCCGCCACAGTGAATGCATTCCCATCAAGCATGATGCTCTTGCCGACGATGGCCGGGTCCGAGTTGAACAAGCGCGTCCAGACGCCGTTGCTCAGAATTGCGACAGGTGGTTTGCCCGGTTTGTCCTCTTCCGGTAAGAAAGTACGCCCAAGTAGAGCTTTTGCGCCAAGCATCGTCAGGAGGCTCGACTGTGTGCGCAGCACATCAACTCTCTCCGGCTGATCGCGCCCCGTCAGCGTAAAGGTGCGGCTCTGCGCAAGCGCCATCTGCTCGAACGAATGGTTCTGGTTCTGAACGTCGATGAACTCGCCTGGAGACGGCCAGTCGCGCAGGATGCCAATTCCGGGGGAATGCAGCCACACAGCCGCCAAGCGGTTGGCATTCGGATATGGGAGCGGGCGCAACAGCAGTGCGTCGACCACGCTAAAGATGGCCGAATTAGCGCCGATTCCGATTGCCAGAGAAGCCACTATCACCATCGTCATGACCGCGTTCTTGCGAAGCGTGCGAATTGCATAACGAAAATCCTGTAACCAAAGGTCCATGAATTCTCCCCTTAAGTCGAATGGCAATCACCCGGAAAAATAGAGGCGCTTCCTGAATCCGTCTACTGCGACTTGAATATCTGTATCGGATCTACGGCAACGGATCGTCTTGACGGCGCCGGAGGATTCGATCTTGCCAACTCTGCATCACGTACCTGCAGCACGTCCCTCGCCACATTTTCTTTATTCAACCGTTGATATTGCGTAGCTTGCCGGTGGTACTTGTTTGGCATCGTCCAAATTCAAGAATATGTGTCCAATGCCGGACAGTGATGGCGCCACGCCGAACCATTAAAAACGTGCCGAACCAGGACTCGTTTCTCTACGTACAATCGTTGAGAGCCGGTGCACAGTCATTGCGGCTCAGCATTTCAATCCTGCTCTTAGGAGAAATGTCCATGGCTCACATCAAGCTCCTACCCATGCTCTTAAGCCTATCTTTTTGGGCCTCTGCTCAGACACCCTCAGTCACAGGCCGTTGGATTGTTTCGACCAACTATCTGGGCACTCCTCTGACTCCTCTTCTCAATCTTGAACAGACGGGCGACAAGGTGACGGGTACAGGCCGGGGCTACAAGTATGCCGGTACTCTTCACGGGACTGACCTGCATCTGATGGCTACGGATGAACAGGGCAACACTGATGAAATCACTGCGACGCTCGCCGACGGCAAGATGGAAGGAATGGATACAGAAACGGACGCCAGTGATAAGGCGCACCCGATGATTCTTAAATTCACGGCAATGCTGGCGCCTGCTCTGGAACATCCGCAGCCCAGGACTCATGAATTCACGCCGACGGTCTTCTATCGTCAAGTGTCTCCCTTCAATAAACCGGTGCTCACGATCAATCCTGGAGATACCATTCACACCACTACGGTGGATGCGGGCGGGACGGATATGAACGGGGTCAGGTGGTCCCTCGGCGGCAATCCTCAGACCGGTCCCTTTTACATAACGGGAGCGATGCCGGGAGACGTGCTCGTTGTCCACATTAAGAAACTCACCCTCAATCGTGATTGGGCGGAGAGCGACGATGGGCTTGATGAGCGTGCCTTGAACAGCGATCTCGCCGTCAAGGTCAAGGACAACGGTAAATCCATTCGGTGGCATCTCGATCGGACGGCGGGAACCGCAACGCCTGAGACCCCTTCGGAACACCTCAAGCACTACACAATCCCGCTCAAGCCGATGCTCGGTTGCATCTCTGCTGCTCCGGGTCCTGCGCAGGCCCCGCCGGGCACAGGTGACTCGGGATACTACGGCGGAAACATGGACTTTAACGAAATCAGGGAAGGCGCAACAGTCTATCTTCACGTAGCCAACCCCGGCGGGCTGCTCTATTTCGGCGACGCTCATGCAGCGCAAGGAGACGGCGAGCTGAATGGCAACGCATTGGAAACCTCTATGGACGTGGAAGTGACTGTTGACGTCCTCCCCAACAAACGCATTGGAGATCCTCGAGTGGAGACGGCCGCCGACGTTATTACCATGGGGCTTGATGGTTCGCTCGATGACGCTTTCAAAGAAGCCACAAGCGATATGGCTTCATGGCTTGCGGAAGATTACAAGCTTACGCCTTCAGAGATTGCACAGGTGCTTGGAACTGCCGCCGAATACCACGTCAGTGAAGTTGCTGACAGGAATGCCGGTATGGTGTTGAAGATCAGCAAAGATCGTCTCGCCACGCTTGTGAAGTAGGTGATCTTGACAGCGGTGAAACGCGACAACGGTATCGGATTCAGGATTTATGCCAAATCGCCAAGCCATTCACCGACCCGATAAGTAACGACAAGTCCGCTTGGGGAAGTGATGACGGGGCCGGGTAACAGGTAGCCGTAAATGAAAAAATTTTAAATTGGCCCACTGCCGTCGAAGTTCAGGACGAGGCAGAACAAAAAATCTGAGAACCAATAGCGGCTGGATTGCGTAGCAGCCAGAGGAGGTGCGGAATGGCGGGTAGGTCTGGGGATCTTCGGTATGCGCTACGGCAGCTTTGGCGGGCGCGGATGTTTACGGCGATCACGATTGTGACACTGGCGCTGGGCGTGGGCGCGAATACGGCGATCTTCAGTGTGATTCAAGCGGTGCTGTTGCAGCCGGCAGGGGTCAAGGACCCGGCTAGTGTGGCGTCGTTCCATGCGCGGTATGTGCAGCTGAATCTGCCGAGTATTGGAGTTTCTGCACCGGATTTTCAGGATGCTGTGTCGCTTAGCCCGATTGTGGAGTCGGGCGCGATAGTGCAGCAGACTAGCTTCAACGCGACATTTCAGGGCAGGACGCAGCATCTGCGGGCGGGGCTGGTGACCTGGCAGTGGTTTCATGTCTATGGAGCGGAGCCGATTGTAGGGCGGGTGTTTCGCCCTGAGGAGGATCAGAAGGGTGCTAACCGCGAGGTGATTCTCAGCTATGCGCTGTGGCAGGAGATGTTTGGCGGGCAGCGGGATGCGGTGGGGCAATCGGTGCTGCTGGATGATCAGTCGTACCGCGTTGTGGGCGTGATGCGTAGCGATTTTGACTGGCCGCGCAATGAGCAGCTCTGGATTCCGCTGGGGCTGGCGCCGACCGACTATGCCGCGGACAATCGGTTCAATGAGAGCTATGACTCAGTGGTGCGGCTGAGGCCGGGGGCGAGTGTGGCGCAGCTGAATGCGGCCCTGGATCGGAAGCGGCAGGAAGAGATTCGGCGCGAAGGGACGGGGAGTTTTGCGCAGAGTGCTGGCTGGAGCATGTTTGCGCAGCCGTGGACGCAGGATGCGGCGGGCGATCTACGCAAGCCGCTGTTTGCACTGTTTGCCGTGGCGGGGATGATTCTGCTGATTGCGTGCGCGAATATCTCGGGGCTGATGTTGGCAAGAGCTTCGTCGCGGACGAGAGAGCTGGCTATACGCACGGCGCTGGGGGCTTCGGTTTCGCAGCTTACGAAACAGTTTGTGGTGGAGACGGTGCTGTTGGCTGGGATAGCAACGGGCATTGCGATTCTGGCTGGGCCATTTCTGGGGAGATTGCTGCTGCTGGCGATTCCGCATGATCTGGCAGCGGGGTTTGTGGTGGAAGGGAACTGGAAGCTGATGCTGGCGGCGGCTGGATTTGGGCTGGCTACTTCGTTGTTTGCGGGGCTGGCTCCGGTGCTGCAAGTGGCGCGGTCGTACAAGGACTTGCGGCTGGCTGAGTATGGCAAGGGATCGACGGCGGCTCCGGCACGGCAGCGGTTTCGCAGCGTACTGGTAGTGGGCGAGGTGGCGTTGGCTTTTCTGCTGGTGGCTGGGACGGGGATGTTTCTGAGCAGCTTGCGGCAGTTGCAGCATGTCGACACTGGATTTACGAGCGAAGGAGTGCTGGCTGGAAGTGTGACGCTGAATGCTTCGAACTATCGCGGGCAGCCGGTGAAGGTGCAGAACTTTCTCGATAACGTGATGTCGCGGCTGAGCCAGCAACCGGGAGTGGTGGCGGCTGGGGCTGTCTCTTCGCTGCCGTTTGGCAAGAATGGACATCCCTCGGCGAGTTTTCAGATTGAGAATCAACCCCTGGGGCCGGGTGATCCTGGTCCGCACAGCGACAGGGTGACGGCGACGCCTGGGTATCGCGCGGCGATGGAGATTCCGCTTCTGAAGGGGCGGTGGTTTACGGAGGAGGACCGTGCGGATCATCCACGAGTGGCTGTGATTGACGATGTACTGGCGCAGGCGTACTGGCCGGGGCAGAATCCGATAGGGCAGCATGTGCGCAACGGGTCGAATTCACCATGGAAAGAGATTGTCGGAGTAGTGGGGCATGTGCGGAAGGACTCGTTGGAGGTGGATGAGAACAAGGGCCTGATCTACGAGTCGATGGCGCAGAATGCTTCGGATGGCGCGGCGATTGTGGTGCGGACGAAGGTCGCTCCGGATGCACTGCGCGGGACGCTGGCAGAGGCCGTGAAGGCTGCGGACTCGACGGAGGCGGTGTACGACGTGCATCCTCTGTCGAGCCTGGTGAGCGAGTCGCTGGCGGCGCGGCGGCTGCTGGTGCTGCTGCTGACGCTCTTTGGTGGTCTGGCACTGCTGCTGGCTGGAATCGGTATCTATGGGCTGCTGAGCTTTACGGCGGCGCAACGTACGACAGAGATCGGCATTCGCATGGCGCTGGGAGCGCAGCGCTGGCAGGTGATCACGCTGGTGCTGCGGCAGTCGTTTGTGCTGATTGGCGCAGGGATCGGTGTTGGGCTGGGGCTGACGTTTGTTGCGCAGCGAATTTTGACGCATTCATTTGCCGCGATGCATGGGGGATTGGCGGATTCACTGGTGCTGGCTGGGGTGAGTCTGGCACTGGCTGCGACGCTGGCTTCGGTGATTCCGGCGAGCCGGTCGGCGGCGGTGGATCCGATGATCGCGCTGCGGAATGAGTGAAAATCCGCAATCGAAAGCGGCGCTATTCTCAATTTCCCGATAGCGCCGCTGCTACACTTGCTGGCGTTATGCGCCGCATCTTAATTCTCGCTTTCTGCGCCATCTCTTGCTTTGTTCTTGCTGATGGCGTTCATGCTTATTCGCAGACTCCTTCGGCTGCGCCTGCACCTGCTCCCCCAGCGCGGCCTGCTGCGCCGCGAACTGAGGTGAATGCTGATGGATCGATCACTTTCCGGCTAACGTATCCGGGAGCCAAGCAGGTGTCGGTGTTGACTGATGCGCTGTTGCAGCCGCTGGCGCTGGTGCAGGGTGCGGATGGGGTATGGACGGCTACAACGAGTCCTTTGCCTCCCGAACACTACGGATACACGTTTGTGGTGGATGGAGTACACATGCTCGATCCGCTGAATCTGAGCGTGCATGTGAACTTCGTGGATCCGTATAGCGATGTGCTGGTGCCGGGGCATCCGGCTGAGCCGTGGGAGCTGACAGATATTCCGCATGGGATGGTTTCAAAGCACTTTTTCACGACGAAGATAGGGGTGCATTTTCCTGAAAACCAGAGCGCGTATGTGGTGTACACGCCGCCGGGATACGACCCGAAGCGCAAGGATGGGTATCCGGTGCTTTATCTGCTGCATGGGTACACGGATACCGAGGATGGCTGGACGCTTACGGGCAAGGCCAACCTGATGATGGACCGGATGCTTGCGGATGGAAAGATCATTCCAATGATTGTGGTGATGCCGCGTGGGTATGGTGATTTTGACGTAGTGAGCCGCGGGCGCAATGGGACGCCGAGCGGGGCGATGGGAGTGGACAATATTCGGCTCTTTGACCAGACGCTGGCGCGCGAGGTGATGCCTGCGGTGGAACGTGACTACAACGTAGCGCGAGGCCGTGAGAGTCGGGCGATTATTGGGTTGTCTATGGGAGGTATCGAGAGTCTGTCGCTGGCGCTGAATCATTCCGACATCTTCGCGTGGGTGGGCTCGATGAGCGGAGCGCTGCCGCGCGGGGATTTCGATACGCATTTTCGCGATGTGGAAGCGGCCAAGACGAATCTGAAGATGCTTTGGGTTGCTTGCGGAACGGATGACCGGCTGATTACGCCGAACCGTGATTTTGTGGCCTGGGCTAAAGGCAAAGGGTTGCCGGTAACAGCGGTGGAGACTCCGGGAGCGCACACGTTTGTCGTGTGGCGGCAAAATCTGCTGGCTGCTGCACCGTTGCTGTTCCGAAAATGACGGACTGATTACGCGCCAGTGAAGACTGTGATGTTTGCAGTGATAATGTGAGACTGATCTGGCTGGAGTATGACTCCGGCGCTGAGGATATTCGAGGCTTCGACACAGGCAAATTCGCGCCACTCGCTGTCATCCATGTCGGCGAAAGCGGCCGCTCCGCCGCTCCATGGATTCCAGACTACGGTCGTGAGTGAACTTCGCTTTTCAAGGCGAATGGAGCGATTGAGTCCCGCGTCGTGGATAGTGACTGCGTCCCCTGTTTCGACATAGGCGTTGTCGGTGGCGGTAGTGAAGCGAATGTCGCCTGATTGCACCTTCATGGCGTTGTTGTTGCGGTTGTCCAGATAAGTAGCCTCATCCAGTCCGGAGATGCGGATCGATGAGGAATCGCTGACTCGGTTGTAGGTATGAAGCGCTTCTTCGAACTGAAATCCTTCGCTACCTGTGTTCTCCACGATCAGTTCGAGCTTGAGCGATGTGCCTACGGTAATGCGATGAGTGGCGCGGAAGTCGAATGGCCACCAGGCGCGGGTGGAGTCGTCGCTTGCGGTGGTGAGAGCCACAACAACGTTAGCAGCATCCTGGGCGATGGATTCGAGTTTCCATTCTCGCGTTCGGACGAAGCCGTGGGCTGGAGCCTTGGGATTGTCGGCTTTGGCACGGAACCAGGGGAAGCAGATGGGGATGCCGCCGCGGATGGCTTTGCCGTCTTCAAAGTGTGAGAGCTTGCTGACGAAGAGAATTTCATCGAAGCCTGCCGGCTGCCATGAGGTGACGTGCGCGCCGTGGAGGTAGATTTCGGCATTGGCGGCGGGGGTGGTGATGTCGAGCTTTGGAAGGCCGCTCTGGTCGGAAACGACACTGGCCACCCCGGGGATGGCCAGTAAATCGTTGAGTGCTGCGAGTTCTGTTTGCGTCATCGTTGTGATCCGTCGAAGAATCGACACTCGTGGGATGCAACAAATCAGAGAGCCGATTCGCCGCGCTCGTCGTTGCGGATGCGGATGGCGTCGTCGATGCGGGTGACGAAGATTTTGCCGTCGCCGATTTTGCCGGTTCGGGCTGCGCCGATGATGGCGGCAATGGTCTTCTCGGCGAGTGCGTCGGGAACGACGATTTCGATCTTGACCTTGGGCAGGAGATCGACGGTGTATTCGCGGCCACGGTAAAACTCGGTGTGGCCCTTCTGGCGGCCGTGGCCGCGGGCTTCGAGGATGGTCATGCCTTCGATGCCGGCTTCGAGCAGGGCGTCTTTTACCGAGTCGAGCTTGGAAGGTTGGATAACTGCTTCGATCTTTTGCATAGCCGGGAAATCCTTGTGCGAGGTCTACTCGCAATAACGGTGTTTAGGGTATCAGTTCTTCTGACGGGATACGCAATCCCACGAAGTTAGCAAAGTAGTGACCCGGGCGGCCTCATAGAGCCGCCCACTACGCGATAGCTGCTGCCGCTGTGTGATGCAGCAAACATGCTTATGACGTGAGTTATGCGCCAAACTCGTAGCCTTCTTCACCATGCTGTGTGAGATCCAGACCTTCGTTCTCGTCGTGTGCAGAGACGCGCAGGCCGATGGTTTTGTCGACGAGGAAGAGGATGATGACGGTGCCTACGATGGAGATAACCCATGCGATGGCGATGCCGACGATCTGGTTGACGACCTGATGCCAGTTACCGTCCATGCCGCCGGTAGGAAGCAGGTGGCCTTGCGCGTCCTTACCGAAGATGGGATTGACGGCTGCGGTCGCGAAGATGCCAGTGAGGATAGCGCCGAGTGTGCCGCCCGCGCCGTGCACGCCAAAGGCATCGAGTGAGTCGTCATAGCCGAAGATGGCCTTGACCTTGAAGACCATGAAGAAGCAGAAGACGCCCGCGATGAGTCCGATGAGGATGGCGGGCATGGGCTCGACGAAGCCTGACGCTGGTGTGATGGCGACGAGGCCTGCGACCGCGCCGGAGATAGCGCCGAGCGCGGTGGGCTTGCCGTTGTGAATCCATTCGGCCACCGACCAGCTTATGGCTGCTGCTGCGGCGGCGAAGTGAGTCGCGACGAAGGCGCTGGTGGCAAGGCCGTTGGCTGCCAGGGCAGAGCCGGCGTTGAATCCGAACCAGCCTACCCACAGCAAACATGCGCCGATGAAGCTGAGCACCATGGAATGCGGCGGCATGGCTGTCTTGGGGTACCCGACGCGTTTACCGAGATAAAGCGCGGTGATGAGCGCTGATACACCGGAGGTGACGTGAACGACTGTGCCGCCGGCGAAGTCGAGGCAGGGGAATTTGCCGCCAGCCGCGTTGAGCAGGCCGCCGACGCCCCAGACCATGTGCGCCATTGGGTCATACACGATGATGGACCAGAGGGAAAGGAAGACCAGCATGGCGCTGAATTTCATGCGCTCGGCGAATGCTCCGCAGATGAGCGCCGGGGTGATGATGGCAAACATGAGCTGGTAGATCATGTAGGTCTGGTGGGGGATGGTCGCTGCGTAGTCGGCGTCGGGCGCGGCACCCACGCCTTTGAGGAATAGATGTTCTAAGCCCCCAATGAAACTGGTGCCGTGGCCAAAAGCGAGCGAGTAGCTGACGAGCGCCCAGAGCAAGGAGATAACGCCCATCATGGCGAAGCTCTGCATCATGGTGCCGAGTACATTTTTGCGGCGGACGAGACCGCTATAGAAGAGCGCCAGGCCAGGGCCGGTCATCATGAGCACAAGCGCGGCGGAGGTGAGCATCCAGGCGTTGTCGCCTGCACTTTGTGCGCTGGTGACGGCGTTCTGCAATGCTGTGATCTGGTCTTGTGTTGAGGCCGGCGGTGCCGGCGAGCTAGCCTGCGCCAGTGCGGAAACTGGCAGCAGAATGATGCCCGCTGTCGTTAGACACAATAGGAGGAAGGCTCGAAGGGAAAATTTGGGTCTCATTATCGGTTGATTGTATTGAGAAGCGCCAGAAATGCAATCGGTGTATTACGAAGTTTTTACGAGTCTCGCCTGCGATGCTTGAGAAAACAATGGGTTGTGTTCAAAAAAAAGATCTGATGGCCGGCCAGCGAGGTTGTGTGAGAGATGTGGAAATGGAAGCTGTGTTTGCATGGTATCCCATGTTGCCTGCTGTGGATGGTGATCGCGATGATGAGTTTGCTCGATGTGGCGCTGGCGCATGCGCAGAGCGCTGCGAAAAATCCGGCGGCCCAGGACTGCGTGCATGTGTCGCTGCAGGGCGAAGTTGTTGAAGGTAAGAGCTGGAGCGCTTCGCTGGGTGAAGGTTGGGTGCTGCAGGTCATTCCTGTGTCTGGGCCAGTGTCAGGGCCTGTCTCAGGCAATGCGATTTCAGATGGGAAAGTTTTTCGTGGGTGGGACTTGGCGGTGAATCGAGTTGGAGCAGAGACGTATCCGGACGCGCTGTTGCTGGCTACGCCTCCGTATGGCTCGCTGAATGCGCGGGAGATTGCTACGACCTATGGCATGCGGGCGCAGGATGCCATTGCGTGGGAGCCTAGGCATTTCCGGTTTCTGACGATGCAGGAGGATTTAACGCGAGCGTGCGAGTTACATGCGCAGGTGATGTCGATTGGACAAAGGAGCGATGCTGAGCGCAATAAGGCAAGTGCGCAACTGCTTGCTCTACTGGGATCGGCACGGCAGGGAAGCGGGCAGTTGCACGTGGAAGATGCGCACATCGTTCCCGGAATTGCCGACCCGCCATTGTTTGCGCAGGCGTGGACGCAGCACTTACACAATGTTCCTCACAGCAATGAACAGAACGCTGTTGCGAGCGCACGCGGTCAGTTGCGATGGATGCGTTTTGCAATTGATTTGTGGTTGCCGGGTTCGTGGAAGATGCCTTCTCAGCTGAGGGGCGTGAGAGCAAAATGCGCTGAATGATACGTTTCGGGGAATTTCAAATAACGAAACAAATGCTGAAAAAATTTTGAATCTGGTGGATGCGTCGTATACTAGAGGCATGGCGGGAGCGAGCGGCGGAAGTAGTCCGGAAAGCAATCGGGGTACGGGGCAGGAAAAAGACCGATATCTTTTCGGATCTCTCGAGAGCAGTGCCATCAACCGTGCGAAAGTACGCGAGGTTAGTTACGGCTATGAGCAGCCTGAGGGTGTGTTTCTTACCTCGCTGGATTTCGCCGTTAACTGGATACGCAAAAGTTCCATCTGGCCGATGACTTTTGGCTTGGCGTGTTGCGCCATCGAGATGATGTCGATGGGAGCATCGCGCTACGATATCGCTCGTTTTGGCGCTGAAGTCTTCCGGCCATCTCCAAGACAATCGGATCTCATGATCATCGCGGGGCGCGTGTCGCAAAAGATGGCCCCTGTGATTCGCAGGCTTTACGAACAGATGCCAGAGCCCAAGTGGGTTATCTCGATGGGAGCATGCGCGACCTCCGGCGGCGTCTTCAATAATTATGCTTTGGTGCAGGGTGTTAATCAGGTTATCCCCGTAGATGTTTACGTGCCTGGTTGTCCGCCGCGGCCAGAGCAGTTACTGTATGCAATCACGCTGCTTCAAGAAAAGATTCAGCACGAACGCGGAAGTCTGAAACGCACGTTAAACGTTGGGTAAACATCCCTTGGTGCCGAGTAAATTTTATAAGCGCTGAGAGAGATCAATAAGTTAAACGGATGTTTTGCCTGTTACCGGAGCTGGTTGCCAAACGTTGATTGATATGGCAACTCATTCAAGAATTTTACGTTCCGGGATTATCCCTATGTTAATTTGGGATTGATGTAACGATAAGGGCTTGATTCTGTATCAAATGAATTGACTGCCCGCATAGCATCATGCGGGTTTCAACAATTGAAGGGTTTTGCACGCCTGGAAGATCTTCGGATCTTTCGGGCATGGTTGCGGAGGAAATCGAATGAAACTTGGTGTGACGAAACAACAAATTCTCGCAGTTGCGGCTGCTGCATGCATGCTGCCGTTTGCTGCACTCGCGCAGGATAAGCCTGCGGCGAAGCCCCCAGCGGATTCTGCATCCCGCTGGGATATCTTCCTTGGCTATAGCTATCTTGCCCCGCATGGCACGGTCGAAGCGCTTCAGCCGAATTCCGGGCAGACATTGCCCTTCTCTTATCAGTCGGTGAACTGGGGAGCGATCGGAAGCGGAGCGTATTACTTTAACCGGTACATTGGCGCACAGGCGGAAGTGAGTGTCCACAAGTGTGGCGCTACGCAGTCTGATTGCGGCAACAACGATACTTTCATTCTTCCGGCGGCTGGTTTGATCTTCCGTTATCCGACCAGCGATATCACCCCGTTTGCTCATGCTCTCGTGGGTGCAGCCGATATTGGCGGTCCTGATCATGAGCCGATGACCTGGGGCCCATCGTTGACGGTTGGCGGCGGTATGGACTACAACACACCGCTGTTTAACCATCACCTTGCAATTCGTCTGTTTCAGGCGGATTACCAGTACATGCACGCGGACTTCGGTCCTGTCGTGTACGGCGGCCGTGCGAACATCAACGCGGCACGCCTGAGCGCTGGCATCGTGCTCCATGTCGGCGAAATCTACGTGCCACCTGTGACCTATGCCTGCTCGGTCAACCCGTCTTCTGTCTATCCGGGCGAACCGATCACGGTTTCGGGCACGGCAGAGATGCTGAACCCGAAGAAGAAGGTGACGTACACATGGACCGGCGTCAACGGCATCAGCGGTTCGGACGCTACGGCGAAGATCGACACCACCTCGCTTGCTCCGGGCAGCTACACGGTGCACGGCAATGTTTCGGAAGGTCCGAAGGCGGGCCAGTCGGCAGACTGCTCGGCGAACTTTACGGTCAAGCAGTTTGAGCCTCCGACAGTTAGCTGCTCGGCGAATCCGACGACGATCAAGCCGGGTGATTCGAGCACGATTACCGCGACTGGCGTAAGCCCGCAGAACCGTCCTCTGACCTACAGCTACTCGGCCACTGCCGGTTCGGTGAGCGGTACGGGCAACACGGCGACCTACTCTTCGGCTGGCGCACCTGCAGGCTCGGTAACAGTCACCTGCACGGTCACAGACGATAAGGGCCAGACAGCAAGCGCAACTACGCCGATCACGATCGAGCAGCCTTATGTTGCTCCTCCGCCGACGCAGTCTTCGCTCTGCTCGCTGACCTTTGACAAGGACAAGAAGCGTCCGACCCGCGTAGACAACGAAGCCAAGGCCTGCCTTGACGACATCGCGCTGACTCTGCAGAGCAAGTCCGATGCCTCGCTGTCGATCGTTGGCGAGTCGACCGCCGATGAGAAGAACCCGCCGAAGCATCACCACCGCAAGAACGAGCAGCCGGAAGACTTTGCGGCTCAGCGCGCGGTGAATGCCAAGGACTACCTGGTGACCGAGAAGGGCATTGATGCTTCCCGCATTACGCTCTACACGGGCACAACCGATGGCAAGACGGTGGAAGATTATCTGGTACCGTCTGGCGCAACCTTCAATGCAAATGGTGCAACGCAGTACACCGGTGATGTGAAGGCACAGCCTCGCAAGCCGCTGGCCGAGCGTCATCACGCGCACAAAAAGGCAGCAGAAACGAAGTAAACCGTAGCAGGTTTCTTTCGCGACGTGGGCGGAGACTCGATTGAGTCTCCGCCCATTTTCTTGCACGAGAATCAGTGAAACCCGACTTATGATGGAAATATGCAATCTGGCCAGGTTTGGACTTAATTGCATGGCGCTGATGGTGTGAGCGGCCTATTTTGTGTTTCAAACGGAGTTCCGTTGTTCTTTTTCAAGTCTCGTTGGCCTGCATCGCCGGGGTTAAATCGCGGTTTGATCGCTGTGGCCTGTGTTTCCGCAATGACGGCGGGTGCGCTCATTGCGCGCGCCGAGGCGCCGTGGCGCTCGATTGGGCCATTTGGGGGCGACGTGCGGTCGTTTACTGCCGTTCCTGGAGAGCCGGGGCATGTTTACCTGGGCGATGCCGATAGCTGGGTCTTCGAATCGACGGACGATGGTCTTACCTGGAAGCGACTGAGCCGGGTGGATGGCCCGGATGGCGATGGCGGTTTGCTGGTAGACGATATCGTCGTGGACGCATCGGACACGCGAACTCTATATGCCGGTGTTCATCGTGTAGATCGCGTGGATGGCGGAGTTTATGTCAGTCACGACGCCGGTGAGACCTGGAAGGCGATTCCGGCGCTGAAGGGACAGTCCATCCGCTCGCTGGCCCAAGCGCCTTCCGATCCGAATGTTCTGGTTGCCGGTTCGCTGGAGGGCGTCTATCGCAGCACCGATCACGGGACGACCTGGGAACTCATCAGTCCCGCGGGCAGCCATGAGATTCACGAGGTTGAGTCGCTGGCGATCGATCCTCGCAATCCGGGAATTATCTATGCCGGAACGTGGCATCTGCCGTGGAAGACCAGCGACGATGGCAAGCACTGGCGGAATATCAAGAAAGGCGTCATCGACGACTCGGATGTCTTCTCGATCATCATCGATCCTAGACATCCCAGTGTGGTGTATGCCAGCGCCTGCTCGGGGATCTATAAAAGCGAGGATGCGGGCGATCTGTTCCACAAAGTGCAGGGAATTCCGTCTACCGCGCGACGCACACGAGTGCTGATGCAGGATCCGAATCATCGAGAAATTGTCTACGCAGGCACGACGGAGGGTTTATACCGTACGCGGGACAGCGGACATGAGTGGCAGAGGCTGACGGGAGATGACGTTGTCGTCAATGACATCTACCTTGATCCTGCAAAACCGGGCAGGATTCTTCTGGCTACGGATCGCGGAGGCGTGCTAGCGAGCGACAACGGAGGCTCCACGTTTGCCGAGTCGAACCAGGGTTTTTCCGCGCGTAAGGTAGAGGCGCTTGTGGCCGACAATCGCGGCACAGGGCGCATTCTTGCAGGCATCGTGAATGACAAGGCTTACGGTGGCGTGTTTGAAACGGTGGATGGCGGCGGCAGCTGGAACCAGATTGCCAATGGACTGGATGGCCGCGATGTTTTCACGCTGGCCCAGTCGAACGATGGCACTGTTCTTGCCGGCACGAGTCATGGCATTTTCATGCTGGAAGAAGGGGCTGGCGGCGCGCCGCGATGGACGATGACAAGCAGCATCGTCAATACCGGAAGCAAAGTGGTTTCCGAAAATATCGGCGGGCATAAGGTGAACCGGCTTGAGACGGTGACGCTTCCAGCGCGCGAGATGGGATCGCGCGTGATGGCGTTTGATCTCTCAGGGAATGTGTGGCTGGCGGCGACTGCAGAGGGGCTTTTTACCAGTGCGGATAAAGGAATGACCTGGCAGGGCGGACTGGTGATGGGCTCGTCCGACTACATTACGGTTGCTGTATGGGATGGAGAGATGCTCGCGGCGCGGCGGCAGGGGGTGGTCTATTCCAGGGATCACGGACAGACCTGGGACCCGATGGGGATTCCGTCGCGGATTAAGGATATTCACACGATTGCCTTCTCCAAGGATGGATCGTTCTGGATTGGCGCGGGGGATGGCATCTACTTTTCTCGCGACAAGGGCAAGACATGGTTTTGGCTTGAAAAGGTGCCGGCGCGTGACGTAGGCGATCTTGCCTTTGATATGCGCAGCGGCAAGATGCTGGCGACCTCGCGAATTAGCGAATATCTCTATTCGATAGATCCGGCTACGCTGCTGTACACGCGTCTCCCTACCGGGTACAGGCTGTTCATGGCGCGGACGGCGGGCGGGGTTGCGTTTGCGGCGTCGCTGCAGAACGGCGTTCTGATGCAGCCAAAGTCTGAAAAGCCGGAAGTGCCCAAAGCAAGTTTAGCCAAGGAGCAAAATCCGGCTCTCAAGCAGAATGCCCAACATTCGGGTGATTCAAGGGTAAAACCTGCTCTTTCAGAGCCTTAAGTCGGCTTGTGGCTCCGTCAGGTTCCTATGTGGGAATTGAATGAAGCGAGCGGCAGGCTTTGAGTATCATCTAACTATGAGTGTTGAGCCTGTCGTGTCCTCTCGTTCGCCATTTCGTACGTACGATGCCCGCCTTGAGCCTATTGCAGAGAAGGTGTTTGCCGGGGAGCGGCTGAGCTTCGACGACGGCCTGACTTTGTACGGCTCCAGCGACGTGTTAGCTGTGGGCTGGCTGGCAAATCATGTGCGCGAGCGGATGCACGGCGATGTGACGTACTTCAATGTCAACCGCCATATTAATCCGACGAATGTGTGCGTGGCGGCATGCAGGCTATGTGCTTTCGGGCGTAAAAAGGGCGATCCGTCCGGATACACGATGGCGCTTGAGGAAGCGTGGGAGACGGCTGCCTCGGGTTACAGCGAGGCTGTGACAGAGTTTCATATCGTTGGCGGGCTGCATCCGGATTTGCCGCTTGAGTATTTCCTCGATCTGGTGAGCGGTCTCAAGGTTCGTTTTCCCAAGGTGCATATCAAGGCCTTCACGATGGTGGAGGTGGCGTTTCTGGCGAGACGTGCCAAGCTCACCATTGAAGAGACACTGCTGAAGCTGCGCGAGGCTGGCGTGGACTCGATGCCCGGCGGCGGCGCGGAGATTTTTGCGACGCGCGTGCGGAGCTTCATCTGCGACCACAAGATCGATGGCGACGAGTGGCTGAATACGGCGCGACTCGCGCATAAGATGGGCTTCCGGTCGAACGCGACGATGCTGTACGGGCATATCGAAAACAATGAGGATCGCGTCGATCATCTGCTGCGTCTGCGCAATGTGCAGGACGAGACGGGTGGATTCCAGACCTTCATTCCGCTGGCGTTTCATCCAGAAAATACGCCGATGGATCATCTGCCGGTAACTACCGGACTGACGGACATACGACAGATCGCGGTCAGTCGATTGCTACTGGATAACTTTGCGCATATCAAGGCTTACTGGCAGATGCTTACTCCCAAGATAGCCCAGATAGCTTTGCGTTTTGGTGCGGATGATCTGGACGGAACGGTGATTGAGGAGAAGATCTATCACGACGCCGGGGCTAAGACGCCGCAGGGAATGACCCGCAAAGAGCTTTGCCGCCTGATTACAGAGGCTGGGCGGGTACCGATGGAGCGGGATACGCTGTACCACGCGGTGACACGGACCGAAGACAGCTTTGTGGTGGCGGTCTAAACGAAAACATGCTAAGCTTAGCTAAGTTTGGCTAGGTTCGGGGGTTTTCGTGTCTACTGTGAATATTTTCCAAGCCAAAACGCAGCTCTCGAAGCTGGTGGAGCTTGCCGAGCAAGGGCAGGACACCATCATTGCTCGCGCCGGGAAGCCAGTGGCCCGGCTGACAAAGCTAGAGCCTCAAAAGAAAGCCATCCGTTATGGATCTCTCAAAGGAAAAGTGTGGATTGCGGATGATTTCGATGCGCCGCTGCCGGAAGACTTCTTGATAAAGCCTGAGGCCTAAGCGTGCGAATACTGCTCGATACCCATGTGTTCCTGTGGTTGACAACCGGCGATCCACGGCTGACTCCTAAGACACGAGCAATGCTCGACGATGCCAGGGCGATCTTTGTTTCTGCCGCATCCATCTGGGAAATATCCATCAAAGTACGGCTGGGAAAGCTGAGGGCCGATCCTTCGGTTCTGGTAGAGGAGATGCAGGCGAATGGTTTTGTCGAGTTGCCGGTTTCTGCGTTGCATGCAAAGGAAGTTGTGAATCTCCCACCACATCACGGCGACCCCTTTGACCGGCTGCTGGTCGGGCAGGCAATCGTTGAACAGTTGCGGCTGTTCACTGCAGATTCTCACTTAGCGGCTTATTCGGAACTTGTGGTTATTATCTGATTTGCCGCTCTGCTTTTTGCGGGGCTCCTGTTAAGTAGAGAAAGGCAACAGGGAAGGAACAGGAAGGCTTCCACTATGAGTGAATTTGGCATCTCTGCCCTCTTCGGACTGATTCTTGGATTCATGTTTGGGGTTGGCTGCGCCTTTGCAGTCTTATACACGATCTATCTGGGCGGTTATAAGAAGGCGCTGGAAGAAGGATTGCTGGGTCGTAAGTCAGCACGCTATATAGAAAGCCTCGAAAAAGTAAAAACCAGGCTGGCGAAGCGGAAGTCTTCTGTCTTCGAATAGTGGGATATTTCCCGGCAGTTTTCTCACGGGGCTTAAGGTGTGTGCGTGAGAACTCAGGCCGAAGAGATAGAGGTCTATTTCCAATGGTCCGTGGCTAAAGCCACTTCCATGGTTGCCTTGCATTCAGCAGCCTGAAGGCTGCTGCTCCCTCCCATTTGGTCGCCGAAAGCATGCCGAAACGAGTTCCCACGCAAACACGGTCTTTCGCGGAGGCTCTATGCCTGATGCATAGCTTAGAGGCATCTGCATGGGAATCATCAGCATCCGAAGCTATGCAGGAGGGATCGAGATCATGCCGGAAGAACGGACTACGAGAAAAGCGAAGAACGATCTGAAGGAAGGCAAGTCACCCTCGACGGCGGCCGGTGAGTTTGTGCACGAAGAGATTGAACATGTGCGTAAAGGCAAACATGGAGCGTGGTCTGCAAAGCAGGCAGTTGCCATTGGACTAAGCAAAGCGCGCAGAGCAGGCATTCCTGTAAAGCCACCCGCGGAAGGCAAGACCAGCGGCGAAACACGCAGCAAAGCCGAGAAGGATTATGAGAAAGGGCAGCGGTCTCCGCGTTCTCATAAAGAGGGATCGACTCCGCGCAGCAAGGCTCGCATGAAAGCGATGAAGCGCGAACCGAAGAGTTCGGCGAGTCATGCAGCTTTGTCGAGACAGGCCAAGAGCGCAGCCAAGCGCCGTCAGCGATCGTCTTAAGACTAGAGGTTAGAATCTTAGCAAGACAGAGGCGTAGGTACTACTTAAGAGAAGCGTAAGATGCGCCGGCGCAGGTAGCGCCACAACGAGAGGCGCTGCGCAGATGCCGGAGAATCCCGATCAGCAGGTACAGACCTTTGGGGTTTCGCCGTGGCTGATTGCTGTGTCGGTCATGCTGGCCACGTTTATGGAGGTGCTGGATACAGCCATCGCCTCCGTGGCGCTGCCTTATATCGCGGGGTCCTTGTCAGCCTCGACTGATGAAGCGACTTGGGTGCTGACAAGCTATCTGGTTGCGAATGCCGTTATTCTTCCCGCGAGTAACTGGTTTGCGATTCGCTTTGGACGCAAGCGATTTCTCGTTATTTGCGTGATTATTTTTACGGTCGCTTCTTTTTTTTGTGGGGCGGCGCCATCGCTCGGTTTCATCCTGCTGGCGCGGGTGGTGCAGGGAGCGGGCGGTGGCGCGCTGCAGCCTTTATCGCAGGCAATTCTGCTGGAAAGTTTTGAGCCGAAGAAGCGCGGTATGGCGATGGCCGTATTTGCCTTTGGCGTGGTGGTGGCGCCTGTCATCGGACCAACGCTGGGTGGATGGCTGACTGATACCTATAGTTGGCGGTATGCGTTCTATATCAATATTCCGGTAGGCATTCTTGCGGCGTTCATGATCGGACGGTTTGTGCATGATCCGTCTTACATCAAAGACGCGAAGGCGCCGAAGTTCGACAATCTTGGCTTTGGCCTGCTGATTGTGTGGACTGGCTGCCTGCAGGTGGTGCTGGACAAGGGACAGGAAGTTGACTGGTTTGGGGCGATTTGGGTTCGCTATGCAGTGGCCGCAATGAGTGTGGCGCTGGTGTGGTTTGTCATTCATTCCTTCCGCTCGGAAACACCGCTGGTGAACATACGCATTTTCAAAGACAGAAACTTTGCCGCCGGGTGTCTGCTGATAGCGATGTTTGGAGTGGCGGTCTATTCGACGATCACTATCCTTCCGCTTTTCTATCAGGAACTACTGGGATATACAGCGTTTACTGCAGGCCTGGCGGTGTTTCCGCGTGGTATCGGCGCCATCATTGCCATGCCAGTGATTGGCTATCTTAGTCAGAAGGTGGATGCACGTTATCTGCTGACCTTTGGCTTTGTGGTATTTGGCATTACTTCCTTGATCTTTGGCGGAGTCACTTTGGATATCGGTCCCTGGACATTGTTGTGGCCCATTATGATCACCGGCTTTGCCTTGAGCTTTGTCTTTGTGCCCATTACAACGCAGTCTTATGGGACGCTGAAGAATGAACAAATCGGCAATGCGAGCGGGATCTTCAATCTGCTGCGCAATGTGGGTGGATCGATTGGGATCTCGATTTCGCAGACAATGCTGACGCGGCGGTCAGACTCTCATCAGAACGAAATTACGAACTATGTGGCACGCCCGCAACAGTGGTTTCAGAATCAAACCTCGGAGCTGGGGCGCTATCTAGGGCACTTCGTGAATCCTGCGAATGCACTGCCGCAAGCTCGCGGGGAGCTGTATCACGAGCTGGGGCAGCAGGCGCTGCTGTGGGCGTTTATCGATGTGTTTCGATGGACCGCCTTATTGTGCTTTGCGTGCGTGGGGTTGGTGTGGCTCTTCCAGAAGGTGAAGCATGGCAGGGCTCCGGCGGGTGCGCACTAATACTGCTGTTTCGGGCGGCAAAGCAAATAGCAACGGCATCTATTGTGGACATGATACGCAAACTCAAATCCGGAGAATATCGGCTGTATTCGAGGAAGAAGGACGCCTCAACCGGCAAACGCCGCAACCTTGGCACATTCTCCACGATGGAGCAAGCCAAGCAGCATGAGCGTGAAGTGCAGTACTTCAAGAAGCATTGAGTATTGTGCTTTTGCTGACCTGCTTATCGCGGGTCAGCACTCGTGCTCAGAATGCCGCACTGCCGGTGATGTGGCCGCCGATGATCAGGGCGTGGACATCGTGCTAGCATTCCGTCATGCCAAAATCTATCTACCCTGACTTTGAATTGATTAAAAAATGGCCTAGGGAATTTTTGGGGGCCAAGAATGGCAATCAACTCTTAATTCGTCAGACCGTTTCGCAACTTGAACGCCCGGGAGTGTATATCCTGTATCACGCAGATACGCCTGTGTACGTTGGCCGAGCGACTCGTTTAATCTCACGCTTGCATTCGCATGCGAATAAAACTACCAGCAAGCACTTTCAAGGATGGAACTTCTTTTCCGCTTTTGTGCTTGTCGAGAGAGCCAAAAACTCTGATTCGGAGATAGCGCTCCTGGAAGCTGTTCTCATTGCAGCCATACCAGGCATTCGTAACGGAGCTGTTCCTCGATTTAATAAAGTGGTGATTCCGAAAGAATTCAGAAAAATTCTGCAAGAAATCGTATGACTCGCGATTCCATTAGAATGCAGGGCTTCCTGTAATATGCCCGCCGATGATGAGGGCGTGGATGTCGTGTGTGCCCTCGTAGGTAATGACGGATTCGAGGTTCATCATGTGGCGCATGATGGGGTAATCCTCGGTGATGCCGTTGGCGCCGAGTACCTGACGCGCCATGCGGGCGCATTCGAGAGCCATCCAGACGTTGTTGCGCTTGGCGAGTGAGATGATCTCGTGAGTGAGTGTGCCTGCATCCTTGAGGCGGCCGGCGTGCAGTGAGAGCAACTGTGCCTTCGATATTTCGCTGATCATCCATACCAGCTTTTCCTGGATGAGCTGATGGCTGGCGATGGGCTCGTTGCGGAACTGCTTGCGGGTTTTGGCATATTGGAGCGCCGTGTCGTAGCAGGACATCGCTGCGCCGATGGCTCCCCAACTGATGCCGTAGCGGGCTTGATTGAGGCACATGAGCGGGCTCTTGAGACCACCTGAGCCGGGAAGCAGATTGCTGGCCGGGATGTGCACATCCTGCAGCGAGAGACCTGACGTAACAGATGCGCGCAGCGACCACTTGCCATGCACTTCGTCGGCGCGGAAGCCCGGGCGATCGGTTTCGACGAGGAAGCCGCGGACGGTTTCTTTGCCGGGCTCGGGATCATCGACGACCTTGGCCCAGATGATGGCTACGTCGGCAATATTGCCGGAGGTGATCCACATCTTTTCGCCGTTGAGAATGTACTCGTCGCCGACTTTGCGGGCGCGGGTGGTCATGCCACCGGGGTTGGAACCGAAGCCGGGTTCAGTCAGGCCGAAGCAGCCGAGTTTGCGGCCGGAGGCGAGGTCGGGGAGCCACTTCTGCTTCTGCTCCTCGGAGCCGAAGGTGTAGATGGGATACATGACGAGCGCGGACTGGACGCTGACGAAGCTGCGGAAGCCGGAGTCACCGCGTTCGAGCTCCTGCATGACGAGGCCGTATTCGACGTTGGACATGCCGGCGCAGCCGTAGCCGTGCAGGTTGGCTCCGAAGAAGCCTAGTTCGCCCATCTGTGGAACGAGCTCGCGTGGGAAACGGCCCTCACGGAAGCAGTCTTCGATGATGGGAACGAGGTTGTCTTCGACAAAGGCGCGGGCGGTGTCGCGGACGAGGCGCTCGTCTTCATTGAGCAGGGTATCGAACTTGAGGAAGTCTACGTTCTGGAATTTGAAGCCCATGATGGCGGCCTTTCTGCTTCGATTGCGGCGGCGCAGGAAGAGAGGCAAATATGCGCCGGCCCAAACGATTGAGGGTAGCAGGTTGCAGGCGGCGAGGGGAAGGCGGGATCAGTAGAAGGTGAGCTGCTTCATGGGGTTTCAGTAACCGAGTATCTCCGCCGACGGCGACAATCGCGCAATCTGCGGATATAAGCATCTACATCATCGAATTCAGGGCGATCCTTCCAGAGACCGACGATTGCCTCCATAGCAACTTTACGCCGCTCGAAAGAATTGAGGTATTTCTCCTTTACCGCGATGCGGAGTAGTCCGGAGACGCTTGTTTTCTCGGCTTTTGCACGGGTCTTGAGAGCATTCCAGAGATCGTCATCAAGGGTAATCTGGATTTTGCGCATGAGCTAGTTTAATGGAGAACTGTATATTTTCCTCTGGCCAGGAAATAGGCTCAACGGACAGTATTGTTTTATCGCAATCTCTCTAAGCTAGGAACTCCTTGATAAACGGGTCCTGGCTGGTGATCAGTTCGGCGGTTGTCCCGTCGAAGATGAGCTTTCCATCATGGAGCACGAGGAAGCTGGTTTTGGCGTTTATCTGGCCGTGCGGCAGGGGAACCATCTTGTTTTGAGTTTGGTCGAAGCGGTGCGTGACCATGGTGAACGCGTCCTGCAGGCGATGCGTGACGAGCAGGGATGGTGTGCCGAGTACATCGCGTTCTTTGACGACGAGCTCGATGATGGTGGTGGAAGTGATAGGATCGAGGCCGCCTGTGGGTGAGTCGTAGAGGATGAGGTCGGGCTGGTCAATGATGGCGCGGGCGATGGCGACGCGGCGGCGCATGCCTCCAGAGAGCGATGCGGGCAGCAGATCGTAGGTGTGCTCGAGCTCGACGAAACGCAGCGAGTCGCGCACGCGCCGGTCAACCTCGTCGACGGGCTTGTGACGCTCCATAAGCTGATAGCCGACGTTGTCGCGCACGGCGAGCGAGTCGAAGAGCGCGCCTTCCTGGAAGACCATGCCGGTGCGTGTTCGCAAGGGAAAAAGCTCTCGCTCGGTCATGTGTGTAATGTCTTCGCCGAAAAGGAGGATGCGGCCTGAGTCGGGGCGCAGCAGGCCGTTGACCAGTTTGAGCAGGACGCTCTTGCCAACGCCTGCGGGGCCGAGCAGGATGCGGGTTTCGCCGGGTCCTACCTGGAAACTGACGTCCTTGAGGACTTTCAGATCATTGAAGCCGATTGAGACGTGTTCGAAGACTACGACCGGCTCCGAGCTTCCGTGAGCGGAAGCTGGTTCGTGAGCGAACTGTACGGAGTATGCCATTGGCCTAGAACCCCGAGAAGATCCAGAGCATGGCGCGGCTGAGCAGGAAGTCGACGAAGATGATCAGGATGGACGAAACGACGACTGCCTGCGTGGTGGATCGGCCTACTCCTTGCGTACCTCCTGTGGTTCGCATGCCGAAGAAACAACCGATAGTGGCGATGATGAAGCCGAAGAAAAGGGGCTTGGTGAGGCCTTGCGCGATGTCGGCATAGGCCAGCGCCTGGTAGGCAGAGGTGAAGTATTGCGTGCCGTTCTGGTTGTTGATGAAGACCGAGACAAAAGCGCCGCCGGCGGTGCCGAGCGTGTCGGAGATGATAGTGAGCAGAAAGAGCATCACCACCGTCGAGAGCATGCGTGGCGTGACCAGCTTCTTCATTGGGTCGGTGCCGAGGGCGCGCATGGCGTCGATCTGCTCTGTTACCTGCATGGAGCCGAGCTCGCTGGCCATGCCTCCGGCGTTACGTCCTGAAACCATGAGGCCGGTGAGCACGGGGGCCAGCTCGCGAATCATGGAAAGCGAAACGAAGCGGCCTGTGTAGGCCTGGGCTCCGAACTGAGCGAGGGATTGGGCCGATTGCAGGGCAAGCACGCCGCCGGTGAAGAATCCGGTGAGGACGACGATGGGCACTGAGCCGACGCCGATGAGGTCAGCCTGTTGCAGAACGTCGCCCCAGTATTTCGGGGTGCGGAATAGATTGGCGACGGATTGCCAGCAGAAGATGGAGTAATCCTGCACGGCCAGGACCATGCGCTTGGCGACTATGTCGATCTTTTCGAGGGCAAGGGGCATCAGGACGCGTGCTCTTTTAAATCCGGTGCTGTTGCGATGGCTGCCAGTGCTGCGCGAAAACCTCTGCGGTCAGAATAGCGTATCCGGATGGAAATCCGGGTAACGAGGATCGATCCGATCCGGATCATCCTTTGAATCACAAAGTATGAATCATGCGTGCCGGCTTATTGGATGTAAGCGGATTGCTGGAGAATGCATCTAATTTGGCTTAGGAAAGCACTATATAGCCTGTGCTGAAAGGAACACTGGATGAGCCTGTGGTTGCTTCAGACAGGAGCGCAGACAGCGCAACATGCCGCACGTCATGCCGGGAGGCATTCTTCGCCGTGGCTGCGCTGGTTGGTCAGCCTGGGTGGAGTAGGGCTGTTTGCCGTGGCTATCGTGGACTCGTCGGTGATTCCGTTGCCGGTGCCGGGAAGCACGGATTTTTTGCTGATTCTGCTTGTTGTACGGCGCATTTCGTCGGGGCTATGGGTGATCGTTTATCCAGCGGTGGCTGTGGTGGGATCGCTTGTAGGCGGCTATTTGACCTGGAGCGCAGGACGAAAGGGCGGCGAAGTCGCGTTGGAACGATATGTTCCGAAGAAATATCTGAGCAAGATCAACGGATGGGTTAAAAAGCATGGAGCGTGGTCGGTGGCGGTATCGGCAATCTTGCCGCCGCCGATTCCGCTGACTCCCTTTCTGCTAGCTGCTGGGGCGCTCAAAGTGCCGCGAGGCCGTTTTCTGTTGGCGTTTGGCGTGGCGCGAGTCATGCGGTATGGGCTGCTGGCGTGGCTCGGTGTAAGCTTTGGCCGCCATTTTATTCATGAGTGGAATCAGCAGACTGCGAGCTGGTCTTCCACAATTCTGTGGATCTATGGCGCGGTGATGGTGCTGGGACTTGCGTTTGCTGTGTGGAAGATGAGGCGCGGGAACCGGACGCGCGGCCACCGGGCTGGCGCAGTGGCGTGAGGAAAGGAACCTGTTTGTGCGCCCTCCGGCCCGCTCGCGCAAGTTCTTTCATGAGACAAATCCGACTCGGGTGAATGTTGGCCTACTGCGGCTGTTTTTGCTTGTCCGCTACAGTAGCTGCGGGTTTCTCTGCCGGGTATGGAGGCTGCTCGTACTTGTACAAGAGATTGAAGAAGAACTTATACGTTCCGTGCGATTGAGCTCTCCATTGCGGCTTAAATCCGTAGAGGAAGATGTGTCCTTTGCCGTAGGGGACCTCAAGTGCAGCAATCTTCCCCTCGATCGCTTCTGGATGTAGCAGTAGTCCGCTCTCGAGTGGATTCGTATCCTTGGGATATCGTGCCAGCACCGCACCTTTGAAACCGGACTGCGTTTCGAACGCTGGACCGTTCTCAAACATCACTGTGGGCTCACCAGGCAGGCCAAGGGTTGCCGGCCTTTCGGGAGATTCCAGGTCGACTCGCAACAGTGCTCCAGAGCAGAAGAACTTATCGCTCTTGACACCCTCCAGTACATTCTTCACTGGCAGCGATAAGAGAGGAATCAGTGTTGCCGCTGTCTGATTGAAGGCTACGAGTGTTCCACCCTGGCGTACGAAGTCGCGCACGTTCGCCAGTCCTTCTTCGTTGAGGCCACCTGCATATTCCCCGGGAACGATCCCAGTATTGAACCCATTGACCAGTTGCCGCGCGCTCATGTCCGGGAGGATCAGCACATCGACGCGATCCTTTAACCCACCGGAGCGCATATCCGCGTTGTAGAGGCTGATCGGCTTGTAACCGTATTGCTCCAGAATCCACCGCGTCCAGCCTTCATCGATCGAAGCATTCCAGGGCCTGTACAAGCCCACACGCGCCTTATGAATTGCTGTCTGATGTGCTGGAGCTTTATCCAGGGCCAGCGCGGATGCGCCGTACTTTGAGGTCAAGTCCGTCACCGTGCTGCGGCTTATCCCGCTCACTACCAGCGCGCCTGTCTCGGTGCCTTCGGGTGTTTTTACTTCGTCGTTGTCAAAGGCGACCGATCCACCATTCGCTAGCACTTCGTTCACAACGCGGAAGCTGGCATTGGCCTCATGGCTCAGCACGAATTCAGTTCCGGTGCCATCGACTTTCGCGGCAGGTGAATCAATCTGAGTGACCTGCTTCAGAGCGCTCAACTGGGCCGGCGTAATCGGGTCTGACACCGCATCTACCTGAACACCCATTTGCAGCGGCAGTGTCCAGCCTGTGACGTCGTAGGGCAGATCGACGGCTTTGGTAGCTCCGGTATCCATTGCGGCTGGATAGCGCTGGATCTCGAATAGTTCCTGGGCCAGGGAAGAGTATGGCTGGTTCATGAGGATCACCCAGGAGCCGGTAGGGTATTCGCGCCCGTTGGCTGTGAATCCGGCCGTCGTCTCGTTGATGGTGAGGCCGTTTTCCAACATGATGTTGGCGAGTTGTGCAGCTTCTGGCACATCTCTTTGCACGCTGGGAATCACATAGGCGAATGGAGGGGATTGCTGGTAGTGCTGAATGTTGTCGCGAGCCGCCTGGTATTGGTTGTAGAGCAGAGTTTCCTTATATCGCGCCGCCGTGTCCAGAACCGACATGGAGCCTGCCACCATGTAATCGACCGCGTCTTTCAAGCGCCACCACCCGCCCTGCCATGGAGTGGTATACATCGTCAGCGCCTTCAGGTCTTGGCGATCCTTGGGAAACTCGTCGACCGTATAAAACCGCGGCGTTGCGTAGCGGTAAAGAGCGGTTTCTGTGAAGAACGAAATCTCGTTGCGGAATGATCCTGCATAGTCGACAAACCCGGGATACCAGTTATCGAATTGCGATTCGCTGATCGCGCCCGGCATTTGGTGCTCGTTCAGATAGGCCGTCATGTCTGTGCCGATGACGTTGAACCAACTGCGCACATACTGGCTGATGTTCGAAGAGATAGGGTCAGAGAATGGTGGAATCCAGATGCGCGCTGGAAAGGGAGCCGTCTGGTGCTGGCAGTAGAAGATGGCTGGGCTGTACTCCAACTCTGTCTTCGTCACTACCTGCGACTCTTTCATGTTGAGCATGTAGCCGTCGCGATTGTTGTCGTGCCCGACGTAGTCCTGAAAGAGCCATGGCATGGGGCTCACCTCGAATCGGGTTCCGAGATTTTTGCGGTACCACGAGACGACCATGTCCTGTCCATCCGGATTTAGCGTCGGATAGAGCAAAAGAATTTCATTGCTCAGGATTCTGTCGATCTCCGGATCACCCTGTGCCGAGAGCAGCTTATACGCCAGCACCATTGAGTGCTGCGGCCCCGCTACCTCGCTTGAGTGCAGCCCTCCGTCGATATGTACGATGACCTTGGCTTGCTGAGCCAGAGCTTTCGCCGACGCGTCATTCAGCCCCTGCGCCGTGGATAGCCGCTTTGTATCGGCCTTGTACTCGTCCAGCTTGGCAAGATTTTCCGGGGAGGAAATCACCGCAATCTCAATATCGCGGCCCTCGGTGGTCTTGCCCACGGTAAACATCTTGATGCGGTCGGAATGCGCCGCCAACGCATGAAAGTATTGGATCTCTTCTTCGTAGTTGGCCAGATAGTAGTCGTCTCCAGGATTATGCCCCAGAACGGAAATTGGGGTTGGAACCTGTGCTGAGACATACAGGGCCGATGCTGCAAATGCAGCCGAAACAACCAGAAAAAGACGACAAGCATTTCCTATCTGCATCCGATTCCTCTTTGCTAACAGTCTTTGAAAATGATTTAACCACGCAATACCGCGTCAAGATTGCGTCAAGGCTAACCACTATCGCGTTCTTAGGCTCCTGTTCATTTTGCCATCTCAAGAGCGTGGTTGCGGCAGTGCAGTCAAAGATTACGGTAATAAGAGCATCAGCACGATGCGCCAGAGAGAGAATTTCCGGATTTATCGGTTGCAGGAGATGGGCAGCAGGTAAGTTTTCAGATGGGATGGAAATGTATCGTTGAACGTGGTTGGTGATGCCCGTACACTGTCTGCGTGAAGGTTACGCGCCGGTCATTCGTCAAGGTTATTCCCGCGGCCCTCGTTACTACCCACAGCGGTATTTCGCAGCCGATCGTGACTGGCACCAGCTCTGAGACCGGGCTGCCGGTGCGCGATGCATTTGTCACGCAGCAGTTTGAGATATGCCTGAACAACGCCCGCTGGCATCCGCTTTCGATCGCTGCCCGCAAGGCGACGGAGGATTATCTCGAATACAAGTCACGTGGCATCTGGAATCAGAATGGCATTACCAGTCCAATTTCTATCCTGGTTCGAGAGTCGTTTGCGAAGTTGATCCATGCCACGCCTAACGAAATTGCCTTCGTTCAAAGCACTACTACCGGTGAGAACCTCGTGGTCAGCGCGCTGGGTCTAACACAGCCCGGCAACTTCAACATTGTCACGGAGGCGCTGCACTTTGAGGGATCGCTTTATCTCTATACCGAGCTAAAGAGGCGAGGCGTAGATGTTCGTATCGTCAAGCCGCACATTACTGATCAGGGCTGGTCTATCGACAAGGCTGATATTGAGAAGGTGGTCGATCAGAACACGCGGCTTATTGCGGTTTCGTGGGTTTCGATGATTAACGGCTTCACCCATGACGTAGGCTGGCTTGCGTCTCTTGCTCATGCTCATGGCGCGCGCCTTTTTGTGGACTCTGTGCAAGCGGCCGGTTGTGTGCCAATCGATGTACGGAGTGCAGGTGTCGATTTTCTCGCGAGCGCAAGTTACAAGTGGCTCATGGGCGACTTCGGTCTCGGTTTTCTGTACGCTCGCGCGGATATCCTGCCTACTCTTCAGCGCACGCAGTGGAGCTACCGCCAGTTCTCGGACATCGAGTATCATGCCTTTCCTGGTGACACGCCTGGTCCTTTTCCGGCGACGTTTGATCAGCTGCATACTGCTGCGGGCTACTTTGAAACCGGCACCTACGCTAATGCCGTGTTGGCCGCGCTTAGTTATTCGCTTCCGTGGATCCAGCAACTTGGTGTTTCCAACATCCAACAGCATGTGCATGGGCTGAACGCAATGCTGCGCAAGGAGATGCCGCAACTTGGCTATGAGTGCATTACGCCAGCTGACGCGCAAGGAGCGATCGTCAGCTTTTCCGTGAAGGATGATGCAGGCACGGCGGCAAAGCTGAAGCGGGCTAATGTCGATGTTTCACTGAACCCGAGGCGTATGCGGGTTTCGCCGTCCATTTACAACAACGAGGCGGACGTGAGGTCTTTGCTGGAAGCTCTCAGCTGATGCTTAGCTTGCACTGGACTCTTCTAACTCGGCGACGTTGGCCGTGGGAATAATGCCGAGTTGTTGATAGATGGGCCGCATGTGCTTGCGGATATATGGCATGCGCGTGAAGAACCAGGCTGAGCCGAGAATGCAGCAGATGCCGCTGACGATTACTGTATGCTGTGCGCCGATGACGTTGGCAAGCGTGCCGGCGAGCAGGCTGCCGAATGGAGCCATGCCGACGAAGGCGATGGTGTAGTAGCTCATGACGCGTCCGCGTTTATCGGCTGGGACGATGGTCTGGATAATGGTGTTGGAAGCGGTCAGTCCCTGCATCATGCCGAATCCGGTGAGGAGCAGGAGGGCCATCGAGAGCCAGAGATTGTTTGAAAAGCCGAAGAGGATGAGCCCAACGCCAAATGTGGCAGCCGCGACGGGAATCATCTTGAGCAGGCCGCGGACAGACTTGCGCAGGACGAGTGAGATGGCGGAGATAAGCGAGCCGACTCCCAGCGCGCCCATGAGGAAACCAAGGGTATGTGGGCCACCTTTGAGTACCTGCGCTGCAAAGATGGGCATGAGTACTACGAAGGGCCATCCCATGAGGCTGTTAACGGCAAAGAGCGAGAGGATGTTGCGGATGGGCGGGAAGGTGCTGACGTAGTTCCAGCCCTCTTTGAGCTGCGTCACCATGGTGGATTCGGATTTGCTTGCTGCGGCCAGCACACGAGTTGGTAGTCGCATGGCAAGCAGCGACGCGATGACTGCGATGTAGCTGATGCCATCGATGAGGAAGCACCAGCCTTCGTTGCTGGCGGCGATGACCAGTCCGGCCAGCGAAGGGCCGATGAGGCGCGCGGCATTCACCATGGACGAGTTGATGGCGATGGCGTTGGAGAGGTCGTCGCGGCCTTCCACCATTTCAACCATGAACGACTGGCGGCCTGGCATGTCGAAGGCGTTGATGCATCCCTGAAAGATGCTGAGTGCGAGGACTTCGGCGATGTTGATGTGGTGCGAGAGGGTCAGGACCGCGAGGCCTAGAGACTGAAGCATGGCGAGCGCCTGCGTCCAGACGAGGACGCGCTGACGGTTCCAGCGATCGACGAGGACGCCGGCGAAGGGTGCAAGCAGGAATGTCGGAATCTGACCGGCGAAGCTGACGGTGCCGAGCAGGACGGCGCTGTGGGTGAGCCGATAGACGAGCCAAGACGTGGCAATGCGGGTCATCCACGTGCCGATCAGGGAAATAGACTGACCGGCGAAGAAGAGGCGGAAATTACGGTGTTTTAGTGCGCGCCAGGCGTGCGCGAGAGGATGGGGAGTGGTTTGTGGCACAAGTCTATGATGACTGACGGCGCAGGAAGAAGCAGAGCCGACTATGGAAAGATGCGGCGCTGGCGGTCGGGAAGGGAAGGATTCCATTCCGGCAATTGCGGCTAAAACAGTCGCAATTTACAGCGAAAAAATGATGGGTAGGAGGTTGGTTCGAATTGCTGTGCGGTTTTATTTTCGTGGACAACCGTACGGCTGGATTTGGAGTCCAAATCAGGCAAGGAGGATCGCGCAATGGAAGCTGTTCACAGTGGACAATGTGGTCTTTGCACGCACTTCGGCGAGCATCACCCGTCGGATGTGCTGGTGAGCATCATGACGAGCAAACAGGCTGATTTGAAGTTTATCGACGAATGCGGGCATCCCAAACTTGCCGATCTGCACTTGAAGGTGACGGCGATCAGCGGGTGTGACGGATTTGAGCGGGTGCATTGATATAGATCTGACAACATATCTAAGAAAAGAACGGAGCGGCAGCGTGAGTATATTCGCTGCCGCTTCGTATTTCCAGACAATGCCCAGCCGGTTTCTTTAAGTTAAGACCCGCTGTTTGAAGTCGAGATCCTTCGTCTTCTGAACGCGAAGTGCCACAAGACGGCATTGATAAGCACTCCGAGAACCATGCCGGGAACGGCCGCATCGGGCCCGAAAGTTCCACCTGTGAGCCATGCCGCTACGCCTGCTTTTGGCGTATTGAGGAGGAATCCGTGATGGCTGCCGATGCCGAGCACGGAGGTCTCGATGAAGTCATAGCCGAGGTGCATACCAATCGACATCCATAAGCGTCCGGTAATTACATAGAGAAGTCCCAACGCTATCCCGGAGTTGATGATGATTCCGAACATGGCGAGCCACGAACCATGCGCAAAATGAGCGAAGCCGAAGATGATCGCAGAAAGAATTATTCCGGTTTTGACTCCCCATATTCTTGCGAAGATGCGAAGAATGACGGCGCGAAAAGCGAGTTCTTCAAGAACCGCCGATATGTAGCTATCAAAGATGAGGTCGCTGAACCATCGAGACCATACTCCGCGATGTGCGAAGTACAGTTTGAAGATCCAAAGAACAAGCCACATCCCTGTAATGAAAGCGGCTCCGAAGAGAAAGCCAAAGGGAACCTCAGGGAGCATCCGAGAGTCGATCTTAAACTCCCACGGTTTTCGCCGTTCGAATTGCCGGACCAGGACGGCGTAGACCAAGCAGGCAACAATCGGCAAGACAATCGGAGGAAGATAACGCCAGTTCCCGTGTAATCCGATCCATCCTGCGCCCAAGACCGAAGCGAAGAAGAACCCGAGAACGATTGCGAAGAGAAGCACTGCCCAGAGGAGTGCCCGCATTGTGAAGAGCCGGCCTGGGGCAAGAATTCCTGACGTCCCGGGGTCGAATGTTTGGTTTTCTATCTGAGGCATAGCATCATCGTCTCATTCGTAAAGAAGGTATGTACTTGTCCGATGCCTCGACGGGCGGCTTCGATTTGGCCAAATTTTCAATGGGAGACTTTTGGCCGGAGAATTGTTGGGGCTGTCCGCAAATTACTCTGCGCGGAGCGCTTGTATCGGGTCAATGTGCGCTGCTCGGCGCGCGGGAAGCAACGACGCCGCAAGTGCGAGAATCAGGATCGAGAATGCAGCCAGCGCGATCACCATTGGATCAAGTGGATCGATCTGGAAGAGGAAAGAACGCAACAGACGGGTAGCGAATACTGTCGCTACTGCGCCGAGTACGCAACCGGCCACACCCAGCCTGGCTCCTGAAAACAAAATCAATTGCATCACGTCGCCGCGCTGAGAACCGAGTGCGAGGCGGATTGCCATCTCCTGCGTGCGCTGAGCTGTGGTGAATGCAATGACGCTGTAGATGCCGAGCAGGGCCAACAGCACGGCTGCGCCTGCGAATGCGGAGATGAGCGCGGTGGTGAAGCGGCGCGATGCCTGACCCTCTGAAACCACGTGATCCATTGATTCGACGTGAGTGACCGGCAGCTGAGAGTCGAGGGAGCGGATGACGTCGCGAAGAGCATCGGCTAACTGATCTGGCGGTTGCTGGCTGCGCAACACAATGGAGCCTCCGCTGCCGGTGAGCATAGCGGCCGTTGCATATGGGCCTCCGCTCGCTTTCATCTGGCTGGATGGAAAATAGACCTGGTTCATCGTGGGTACATCGGCTGCGAGCTCTTTTACTTCGCCGATCTCGCCCACTATGGTCAGCCAGGGCATGTTTGTCGCTTCCGAGGAGCCGCGGTGCAGGCGTTTTCCGATAGGTTCTTGCCCCGGCCAGTAGTGCTCGGCAAGTGCGCGGTTCACGATGACTACCAGCGGAGCCGTTGCGTTGTCGGCCGTGGTGAACGCGCGGCCGCGGAGGATGGGAATGCCTGCTGCGTGGAAATAATCGCCCATCACTTCGGGATACCAGGCGACATTCAGGCCTGCTCCCTTGGGAGGAACGTAGCCCTCGGGAGTAAATGTGGTGCGGACGTTCTGATTGGCTGCGGGCAAGAGAGTGGTGACGCCGGCTGCTTCTACTCCGGGGAGCTGCTCTAGTTTGGATTGGAGCATCGCATTGAAAGTGTCGATGGAGGCCTGGGTGGTGTATCGCTGGCGAGGCAGGTTATAGCTTGCGGTCAGCATGTGATCGGAGCGAAAACCAAGGTTTATGGAGCGTATCTTCTGAAAGCTGCGCAACAGCAGGCCCGAGGCTGTTAGCAGCACCAGCGCGACTGCGAGTTCGGCTATCACGAGTATGGAACGCAGCCGCGCGTGCGCTCCACCTGCGCTGCCGGTGCGGCCCCCCTCTTTCAACGATTCATTCACCGCGGTCCGCTTTGCGGCAAAGGCTGGGATCAAGCCGCAGAGAATTCCGGTGAGCAGAGCGAGGCCGAGTGCGAAGGCAACCACTTTTCCGTCGAGGCCAATGGAGCTGACACGCGGCAGTGTTTCCGGGAGAAAGCTGACTCCGGCGCGGAGTGCAACCCATGCCAGAAACAAGCCGAGAAGGCCTCCGCTTACGCTGAGAGTTATGGTCTCCACGAGGGACTGGCGAAGAATCGTAGCTCCTCTTGCGCCCAGAGCCAGTTGCACGGCGATTTCGCGCCTGCGGCCAATGACGCGTACGAGCAGCAAGCCTGCCAGATTGACGCAGGCGATAAACAACACCACCAGGACTGCGAAGAACAGTGTGCGGACCATGGGGCGGGCCTGGGCCACCGTGGCCTCATCGAGCCGCTGGATCAGAGGATTGATGCGGCGGCGGGATAGGGCCGGAGGGAAGTTGCGCATGATCTCCTGCGCGGCATTGGCGGCGTCGTGCTGCGCGGCAGGGATGGTTATGCCGGGCTTCAGTCGGCCTACCATGTAGAAGCCCCAGCTTCCAGCGCCCAGGACTGCTTCATCATGGGTAAAGCTCATCAGGATCCAAAGTTCACTTTGGTTCAACTGGCCGGGAATCAGGGGAAACTCGAATTCAGCGGGCATGACGCCGACGATTTCGTAAGGCTTGCGGTCGAGCAGAAGCTTCTGGCCAAGGATGTGAGTATCGCCATGGAAGCGGCTGTGCCAGAGCTGATAGCTGATGACCGTGACTGGGACGCTTGATTCATCTTCCTGTTGGGTGAAGGTGCGGCCAAGGAGCGGCGAGATGCCGAGCGTAGGAAAGACGCTTGCGGTAAGCCGCGTGGCGTTGATCTGGGCTGGATCGCCAACGCCTGAGAGCTCATAGGTCGACGGCTGGTAGCCGCCGAGGCCGGAAAAGGAGCTGGTGTCGCGCATGTAGGTGCGAACGCCGGGTGCTGTGACTCCAGGCGCGTCACCGCCGTAGTCCACGCCTTCGATGATGTCGGCTAGGGTAACGAGCGAGGATTGGCCGGGAAAGGGTAGGGGTCGCAGCAGCACGCCTTCGACGATGGAAAAGATGGCGGTGGTGGCCCCGATGCCGAAGGCCAGCGTCAGGATTGCGGTCAGAGAGAATCCCGGTGACTTACGTAGCCGCCGCAGCGCGTGGTGAATGTCTCGCAACAGGTTGTGCATGAGGCTCCGAAAGACGTATGTGCCGATATCGAAGTGCGCGTTCTCAACTAAATTGTCCCGAGTATAAGGGATTTTCCGGGGATTCGAATCGTTGGAGGATGGATCTTCGCTTGTCTATTTTTCCGAATTTACATTTCGGTGACATCCGTCTGGTGATCCGGTGCGTTCTCAATGCAACCCGCAAGTTCTGAGTGACAAGGGCCCCAACAGGAAAGAACTGAACAGTGGATGAACTTGCCCGGGCTTGAAAGGAGATTTACGGCATGAACGCACCAAACGAAATCGAAGCCATCCGTTTGTCAAAACAGGGCCAATCAGGTTCCTCTCGACGATCGTTTCTCCAGGGTGCAGCGCTTACCGGAGCCACGGCCTTCGCTGTTCTTGGGGGGCTCTCTACCGTGGCCTCAGCGTCGGCGGCAGAACAAGAAGAAGAGCCAGACAGCATGCGATACGAGCACGATCATCTGAAGAAAGACGATCGCGACATCTTAATAGCAGCACAGATTGCAGAGGCGCTCGCTGTCACGACCTACTCCAACATCATCGATACTTCTCCTTTTTTCAAAACGATCCCGGACGACGATCAAGGCTACCTGATCGGCGCGCGCCAGGAAGAGATGTCTCACTATCTTCTCGAGCAGTCCGTTACTGACCAGCCCACCCCATTCACAGAGTTCTTCTATCCGCATAAGATGTTCTCGGACGCGCAGACCACACTTGATATTCTGGTCACTCTCGAAGACGCATTCATTGCGGCCTATCTGGTTGGCGTGCGCAATTTTTCCACACGCAATCTGCGTGTCACCGCTGCGCGCATCCTGGGTATCGAGAGCGACCATCGCACGCTGGCACGAGTCGTAGGCGGTGACGTGACTCCGCAGTTTGGCGGTCCCATCAGCTCGATCACTGGCATTCAAGGAGTGGCAGAAAGCATCGCTCCGCCGAATAACAACGGCTACGAAAGAACGTTATGCTGGACTTCGATCAATCAGGCGTTGACCGCGCTTACGCCTTTTGTCAGTTTCAACGCTGCCAAGGCTGCCGGCTTCGACACTTCACAATCCTTCCCATTCGAGCCCTTTAACCCAACCCTGCCTAATCCGCTTGGGGACTTCATTTCTTTCAAAGGCTGCTGAGCAATTTGGCAGTCGACGAAGCGAATACCCTGCTGCACACGAATGCCCATACTTCCAGTTGAAGTATGGGCATTCCGGCGCGTCCACGCCCGCGTAGGCAGCTATTGTTTGAAGGCTGGGTCGGATTCCGCTCCCGGCCTTGGTTTCCAGGCGAGCGTGTAGTACTGGCCGCGGTCGCGGGCCCATGGGTCGAAGGCGTTGATGACTGGACCCAGTTCCGGCTTCAGCTCGGGGATGTTGCGGATGAGGATGCGCTTCAGCGGTGACACTGGCTGCTTGTGCCCGTTGGGAGTGCCTTTTTCGATCTCGGCTACAGGACCGTTGTTGTTGACCCAATCCACGCCCATCTGTGTGTAGAACTCGGGGCGGAAGCTTGAGGTGAAGAAGCGGTCTGAGAAGAGACGGCGCGAGGCATTGAGGATGAAAACGACAAACTGAGTTTCCGATATAGCGAAGCCATGCGGCCTTCGGAACTCGGCAAGATAGCCAACAACGGTATCGACGTCTTCGACATTGTCGATGGTTGAACCGTTGGGATGGCCGAGGCAGTCATTGATAGGAGAGCCGTCGTCGTTGACCTGCGCGTCGGTGATGATCTTGCTGGCGTCGCAGATGTGGGTTCCATAGAGCTGGCGGAGCTGGTCAACAGCTTGCTGTTGTTGCTGGCGAGTGGGATCGCTCTCGGGCAACGCGCGGACGGCGGGGTCCATGAAGTCGTCATAGCTGGTGAGCTGACGCAGCCCGTACTGGCGGCGGAACTCGTTGAAGCGTGGCACGCCGTGTTCACGATCTCGAATGATGTCGAGCGCGGCGAGATCGAGCTGCTTGGTGGGACTGTCGAGGCGCGGTAGTGTGATGTTCTGCATGAACTGCGGATGGTTGTGCAGGGTAAGGATGCCGAGGCGCTGGCGACCGAGGGTCAGGCCCCAGTCAGGCATGCCGCCGGTATGCATGGCTTCCGTCTCTTTGGCTTCGAAGGTATTGATCACTGCGATTTTTTCCGCGATCTGGTTGGGATTCTTGATATCGCGGAATTCGAGCAGGTCAGGGATGAGCGGATGCAGACGGTAGACGGAGACGAACTCTTCAGGGAAGTTGAAGGGCGAGCCGAAGTGGTTGACGCCGCCTTCGATGCTATCGGCCTTGGTGATGTCGTAGTCCTTTGCCTTGCTCCCGAGGCCGAAGATGCCGGGGCCTGAGGCGAAGACCGAGTACCATTGCGTGGCCTTGGCTACATCGGTGGATTTGCCGAAGTCGTGCGTGACGATATCGGAGAGGGCCTTGGAAACATCAGGATCGCCAGTGCCGAGCAGGCCGTTCCAATTGCCGTTCATGCCCTTGTAGAGTGGCTCGTCGTAGAGAAGCTGCGGAGTCCATTCGATGGTGTGAATTTTGGCAATCTCTGCTGCGACGACGAGGCGCGCGGCGGCAAAGAGTTCATCGGGCGTGACGTCTTTGTAATGGATGATTCGTTTGGGATCGGCAGGGTCGCGGAGTCCGCAGTCTTTGTTCGGAGTGAGCTTAGCCTGTTTTTCGAATGCGGTGACAAAGGAGTTGTGTTCGCGCGTGAATAGATTATGCAGGAAGCTGAGGCCGACGGTGAAGTTGTCTGGGAAGGCGACAGACTCCTGTCCGGCCCACTGCGGAGCGAACGGGTCGCCGGGCTGGAGCGTGGGGAGATATCCACTGGTGACGGGGTCTCCAAGCGGCGCACCAGGCAGAGGCACCTCAAGCAGCTTCGCCGGGTCGCTGGGGTCGTGCTTGACGCGCTTGACGGAGGTGTCATCGTAGCCGTAAATCTGCGAGGCATCCCACCAGGCCGTGTTGTTGTTGCTGAAGGTCCTGGGTGCACGGGCCATGTAGGTCTTGCCGTTGAAGGTGAAGGTTTCGGGAGCAGTGGATTGATCGACGTAGGTGTCGTCGACTTTATCGTCTGGGCGGCAGCCTAATTGCTGGATATCTTCGGGAGTGAGCGGCACTTCAACGTTGTTTACGAGCTTAGTCTTGCAGCCGACGCTGATGTACTCAGGCGCGTTGTGGCCCTCTTCCATGTGCGAGAACCAGTCGTGGGTCATGAACTGGATCCAGTAGGCGGCGAGCACGTTGAAGAAGGGAGCTTTCTGGTAGTCGCAGTTGGCGTCGGCGGAGTTGTTGGGCAAGCCGAAACCGCCGTTGCATTTGCTGGCGTCAGACTGCTGGCGCGTGAGCAGAACGCGGCTGATGACCTGCGGATCGGGCTGGAGCAGGCTGAGGCGGCCGCCGTGGCGGTTGCGGGAGTACTCATCATGTCCCTCATCGGGGAAGGATGTTTCAAACTCCACGTTGCGCGCGAAAGGCGTGCCGGTTGAGCCCATGAGCGGATTGCGCACATCGTTGCAGATGCCGGTGAGGGTGCGCCCACGCACGAGCGAGCCAGTACAGACCTGAGTTCCGTCGCCGCCGACTGCTGCGTAGTTAGGATCGTTGCTGGGCAGGCGCATCTCTGGCCATACTTTGAGCGCCGGGCCGCCAACGCCGTCGCGTCCCTGGATGTAGTTCTGATAGGAACCGGTGTTGTCGAAGAGATTGAACTTGATGAGCTCAACTCGCTGGAATTCAAGATCGAGCAACGCTCCGGTGACGCCGCGAAAGGCTGGGCCTTTGTTGGTCAGAAAACCGGTGGGCAGCGATTCCATGTCGCCGGTGCCCCAGTAGGTCTGCCAGTCGACCCAGGGCGTGAGGCGGAACTGCTGTGAGGCGTAACCGCCACGGCAGAGAGCGTTTACGTCTGAGACTTTGCCTTCAAAGCGAAGATTGCGCTCTTTTGCGATAGGGCGGAAGCCCTGGAGAACGGCTTTGGCGCAGGCGTTAAAGGCATCGAGCTCTTCTTTCTTCGGGTCAGGTTTCGCGGGAGACGGTTGCGATGCTGCGGGTTGAGTTTGCGCGGCGGGGGGAGTGGCGAAGACGGACAGCGCAGACACAACTGCAAGGACGCAGAGGGGGATGTGCATGAAAACTTTCTTCATGGTGAGCAAGATTGAACCTCCCGGAGCGGAACGTCAAGAAATTCTTTACCGCGACGGTGGTTAGTGATGGACAACTGGGAATCGTGTCATCTCATTGTTTGCATTGGTAGTTGTGCCCTGTGTGAAGGCCCAGCTACTTGCCTCGGCGGTTAAAAATTCACTTCATGCGATTGACAGCGGGGAAAATTACAGGCATCTTCTATAGATATCTAGGGGAAGGCTGTGGCGAAATCAAAAAACGATCATTTGCAGGGAACGCTGGTGATGCTGGTGCTCAAGAGCCTGGAGCAGGGAGCGATGCACGGTTGGGGCATCACTCTGCACATCGAGAGCATTTCGAACCAGGTACTGCGCGTGGAAGAAGGGTCGCTGTATCCGGCGCTGCACCGGATGGAGCAGCAGGGATGGATCGCGTCTGAGTGGGGCATGAGTGAGAACAACCGGCGCGCGCGGTATTACCGGCTGACTGCCGTGGGGAAGAAGCAGCTGATGGCTGAAGAGAAGAACTGGCGGGAAATTATCGGCGCGGTAGGACTCGTGATGAGCTATTCACCGGCAAAGGGCTGAGGAGACAGAGATGGGGTGGCTGAGAAGAGTTGCATCGTTGTTTCGCGGTGAGTCAGTTGCGAAGGAGCATGAGGAAGAGATGCGCTTCCATCTGGCGATGCGCGAGCAGTGGAATGTATCTAAAGGGATGGAAGAGCCTGAGGCGCGCCGCAACGCTAAAGTGCGATTTGGCAATTTCAACCGATTGCGTGAGCGATTGCGAGAGATCGATATGTGGACGCTGCCTGAGAGTATCGGGCAGGACCTGCGATTTGGCGTGCGGATGCTGCGCAAACATTCTGGCTTTACTCTGGCGGCGGTTGCGGCGTTGGCCATGGGCATCGGGCTGAACACGGTTGTCTTTACGCTTGGCAAAGCTGTGTTTGGGCGAGGAGTGGAAGCACACGATGCGGACCGCATGGTGAATGTGAGTCTGATTGGCAGGAAGGGCGAGTTTAATTCATTTTTCAGTTATCCCGATTACGAGGCCTATCGCGATGGTGCGAAGAGCTTCTCAGGGGTAATTGCGGAGAGACGCGTAACTGTGAAACTTTCCTCGGCGGGCGGCGCAATGACGCAGACCACTACCGGAGCCGGAAAACTCGCCGAGGCCCTTTTGGGGTTCAAGCTTCCGCGCATGTCGACCGGAGAGACGGAATTTACGACGATATCGGAGATCTCGGAAAACTATTTTGACGTTCTCGGCGCGAAGGCTTTTCGCGGGCGGATCTTTCAGGCAGGCGATCGAGCTGAATTGGTTGCGAATCCTTCGGCGTTGATTAGTGAAAACTATTGGGAACAGAGATTTGGTTCCGATCCTTCGGTGATCGGGCGCAGCATGAAATTCAATGGTGCTTCGTTCACTGTGATTGGGATTACGCCGCGTGATTTTACCGGAACCGGCGTAGTGACTCCGAATTTCTGGATTCCAATAGTTTCGATGCCGCTGCTGCATCCGGGAATGCAGATACTGCAAGACCGCAACAACATCTGTTGCCGTATCTTCGCGCGGCTGGCCGATGGCGTGACGATGGCTCAGGCGCAGGGTGAAGTGCAGGGCATCGCGGATCGTTTGCGAACGCTGCACGATCCGCACTCGGATGAGGCGAAGCCAAGCTCCGCATTGATCTGGCCAGGATCACCGTTCCCTAGAAAGATCGATTCGGGAATTGTCTTTTCAGCGTCTCTCATCATGCTGGCGGTTGTGCTGGTGCTGGTCATTGCCTGCGCGAATGTGGCGAGTCTGCAGTTGGCGCGAGCAGCGGCGCGGCAGAATGAGCTGAGCATGAGGCGCTCGCTGGGAGCCTCGCGGGCGCGGGTGATTCGGCAATTGCTGACCGAGAGCGTGCTGCTGGCAATATTGGCAGGGGCAGCGGCTTTGCTGTTTGCATGGGGACTGCTGCGGGTGCTCGTTGTCGAATACGCCGACATGATGCCGCCGGAGTGGGGAACAGTGGTGCTGCATGTGAATCCCGACCTGACGATCTTTGCCTATGTGCTGGGGATTTCGGTTCTTGCTGGAGTGCTGTTCGGTCTTGCGCCGGCGCTGGAGTCTTCACGCTCTGTGCTCGGTGGGGCTATGAAGGCGAATCAGAATGCTTCGCCTTCCCGCAGCGGGAAGCTGCGCAATGCGTTGGTTGCGACACAGGTGGCCGTGTGCCTGGTGCTGATGATTACGGGAGCTTTGCTGATTCGCGGTTCGATGCATGCGCTTGAAGTGAAGTACGAGGTGAAGCGAGTGCTCAATCTCGAACTGGGATTTCCAGACAATGCGAAGTACACCAAGGAGCGGAAGCTCAGTCTTGCGCGCGAGATCCGGACGAAGATTGCGACGCTGCCCGGCGTAGTCGATACGAGTGTGGGGCGCGCGCCAGACGGTGGCGGAGTGCGCGTGGCAAGCATCTCCACAGATACGAAAAGCGCGGCAGGTGAGGCTGGGCATCCGGTGTTGTTCTACACATACGTGATGCCGAACTATTTCCAGCTCATTAACCTTCCAGTGCTGGCTGGTCGAGGCTTCGATAAAAATACAGGAGCAGCGGAGCCGGTTGCGATGGTGAGTCAGTCGGCTGCGGCGACATTGTGGCGAGGAGAAAATCCAATTGGAAAGAAGATATGGCTAAGTACTGCAGGGCAATATCACGGCAAAGACGAACCCCTGCCGGATAGTGTGCAGTATGAGGTCGTAGGTGTGGTTACCGATGCCGGAGGGACGCAACTTGATGGCAGCGACAAGTCTCAGATTTATTTGCCGCTACCAGAGGACAGCATCTATCAATACGCATTGCTTATTCGAACGCAGAGTGATCCGGAGCCGGTGAGTGAGAGTATCGGAAGCGTGTTGGCTGTGGTTGATCCTGAGGTGATGGGCTACACATCAACTCTCGAAGAGATGCTGCACGAAACGGCTCCGTTTGGGGTGTCTCGCTGCGCCGCGGCATTTACTACTGTCGTAGGCTCGTTTGGCTTGTTGCTGGCGTGTATGGGCATTTATGGCACGGTGAGTTACATGGTGGTGCTACGCACGCATGAGGTTGGAATTCGCATGGCACTGGGAGCAAGCCGCGCAACGGTCTTGCGGCTTATGCTGCGCGAAAGTATGCGGCCAGTGGTGACGGGAATTGGAGCGGGGCTGGTGCTGGCAGTAGGAGCTTCTTATCTGCTGCGAACGCTGCTTTATGGCTTGAGCGCGTTGGACGTTATATCGTTCGCCGGGATGTCTATGCTGTTTTTACTGATCGCAATGGTGGCGGCGTATTTTCCATCGAGAACAGCTACGCTGGTGGATCCGATTGTGGCGCTGCGGTATGAGTAGGCTGTAAGAACCGCGTAGAACTGAGAAGCTACGTGGCTTCTCAGTCGCGGCCCTTCTTGCGGATCTCGATATTGAGGCGCTTGATCTTCTGATTGAGCGTCGAGAGCGGGATGCGGAACTGCTCGGCGGCGTCGGTCTGGTTCCAGTTGCAGCGCTCGAGCTTCTCGATAATGATGCGGCGCTCGATGTCTTCGAGGATGTCGAATAGCGATGAGTTTGGGTTGTGCTCGAGCAACGCGTCCTGGAAGCTACGGCCAGTGATGTGGCCCGGCAGAAGACCGGAGTCGATGATGTGCGTACTGGAAAGAACCACGCCTCGCTCCATGACATTCTCAAGCTCGCGGACGTTGCCCGGCCAATCGTAGTCGACGAGCGCGCGCATGGCGTCGGGCGTGAGCTTGCGGATTTCGAGGTCGTTCTCTTTGGAGAAATACTCAAGGAAGCGGTTGACGAGCAGCGGAATGTCTTCGCGGCGCGCGCGCAGCGGCGGCAGGTCGATGGAGATTACGTTAAGGCGATAGAAGAGGTCGTCTCGGAAGCGTCCGTCGCGGACTGCTTGACGCAGATCGACGTTGGTGGCGGCGACGATGCGGACATCTACTTGAATCTCCTGTGTGCCGCCGAGCGGGGTAAAGCGGCGGTCCTGCAGGACGCGGAGAATCTTGGCCTGCGTGTCGAGGCCCATGTTGCCGATTTCGTCGAGGAAGAGCGTGCCGCCGTTGGCTACTTCAAAGAGACCCTTTTTGGTGGCGATGGCTGAGGTGAACGCGCCTTTGACATGACCGAAGAGTGTGGATTCGAGCAGCTCGGAAGGCATGGAGCCGGAGTTGACGGGAATGAATGGCTTGTCGCGGCGCGGGGAGTTGGCGTGCAGGGCCTTGGCGATGAGTTCCTTGCCGGTGCCGCTCTCGCCCTGGATGAGGACGGTGGCGCGGCTGGGTGCTGCCTGTGCCACGAGATCGAAGATCTTGAGCATGATCTCGCTTTTGCCGACGATGTTATGGAAGTTGTAGCGCTGCTTAAGAGCGCGCTTGAGCTGGATATTTTCTGCCTCGGCTTTATGGCGAGCGACGGCTGAGCGTATGTCGGCGAGAAGTTTTTCGTTATCCCACGGCTTCTGGACGAAGTTTTCCGCGCCGGCACGGATGGCTTCGACGACGTTTTCGACGGTGCCGTAAGCGGTAATCATGATGACGGGCAGCTCGGGATAGAGCTCATGAATTTGCGGCAGAAGCTCAAGACCGGATTGGCCGGGCAACGCGAGGTCGAGGAGAGTGAGATCGTAGTCACCATGCTCAAGCATGGCAAGCCCCTGGACGCCGTCGATGGCCATTTCTACTGTGTAGCCTTCGAGGCTGAGCAGTACTTCGAGCGATTCACGAATGCCGGCTTCATCGTCGATGACGAGAATCTTCGCGCCTGGTGTGTCGGAACTGGATTCGCCGGGAGTGAACTGGCTGGCTTGGCTCAAAGAAGATAAGACCTCAGGCATGAATGGTGGTCCTTAATAAGGGAAACTCGAGATGAAATGTAGTGCCGATGCCGACCGTGCTTTCGACATTGATTTTGCCGGCGTGCTCCTGAATGATGCCGTAACTGACCGATAGACCGAGACCGGTGCCGCGGCGCTCGCCGGGCTTGGGCGCGGACTTGGTGGTAAAGAAGGGATCGTAAATGCGCTTCAGGTTTTCAGGTGCAATGCCTGCGCCGGAGTCCGCGATGATGGCCTCAACATGGCCGTTGGCGACGGTGGAGACACGCAGCTCGCCGCCCTGGGGCATCGCGTCTTTGGCGTTGAGCAGGAGATTGAGGAAGACCTGCTGCAGTTTGCCGGCGTTGCCCTGGATACGCGGGAGATCGTCGCTGAAATCAGCTGCAACGGTGATGCGTGCTGTCTTCATCTGGTGCTCGACCAGCGCGAGCGTGTCTCGGATGACTTGATTGAGGTCGGTTTCGCGGAACTCGGTGGTCGAGGTGCGCGAGAAATTGAGCAGGCCGTTGGCAATCTCGGAGGCGCGGAAGGTCTGCTGCGTGATGCGCTCGAGCAAAGGCGTGAGCTTTGTGTCGCCTTTCATCTGCTTGTTGAGCATCTGCGCGTACGAACTGATGACGGCGAGTGGAGTGTTGATCTCGTGGGCGACCCCAGCGGCGAGCAGTCCGATGGAACTGAGCTTGTCGGCTTGTGAAAGCTGCGCTTCGAGGGTGATGCGCTCAGTGATGTCATCGACGAGAACGATGCGGCCTACCGCGACGAAGTCGCGCGACAGCAGCGGGGCGACTGCGATGTTTGCCGTACGCGATTCACCGGCGCGAGTAGTCAGGCGGAACTTGTAGAGATGATGCACGCCGGATTCATTGCGGAAGCGGTCGAAGGCTTCCATGAACTCCGGTGGGAAGACCGACGCGAGCGGCTGGCCGATGGCTTCCTTGCGGCTCAAGGCATACATGGCTTCCATCTGCGCGTTCCAGCTCTCGATGCTGTCATCGAGATCGACGGCAAGGATGCCGACGTTGATGGATTCGACGATGTTTTCGTTGAATTCCTTGAGGCGCTCGAACTCGCTGACCTGTTCTTCGAGCCGCGCGTAGAGGCTGGCGCTTTGCAGGGCGATTCCGATGTAACTGGCGAGGGATTCGAGGAGTTCGACGTCTTCGGAAGAAAGGAAGTCGCCGCCGATGGTGCGGCCGAGGCCGATGACGGCGATGGTACGGGATTTTGCCGAGGCATTCGCGCTATTGGGCGAGGAGTGTGGAGCAGCATCCTGCACGCGACAGGGCAGGTAATAATTCAGATCGAGAAGTGCGGCGGCCCGCTGCTGTGTTTCCGGCAGATGAATGGTCTGCTGCGTGTTTTCGAAGAAGATATGTCCCTGGCGCTCGCGATAGTCGAAATCGAGAAAGCCGAGATCGAGTGAGTCGCCTTCGAGATCGGCGGGAAGGCCGTGCGAGGCTGCGAGGCGGAATCCGTCATGAAGTCCGGGCGAGTCGGCGAGGAAAACGGAGACCTTCGCTACAAGCAACGTACTCGGCAGGCGGTCGACAATGGAGCGGAGCAGTGCCTGAAGATCGGTTTCAGAACTGAGGCCGCGGCCGAACTCCACGAGCGCCTTGCGGTAGTCGTACTTGTGCCGGTCAAAGACGCGGTCGACCCAGCTCTGGAAGCGGCGCTTGAGCGGATCGAAGAGTTGCGCAATGACCAGGATCGCGAGGACCAGACCCCATTCGCTAACTGCTGGAGGAAGGTGGGTGTGAATCCATGCGGACACGAGGGCAACGGCGCCGAAGTAAACGCCGACCAGTGTTCCTGTCGCGAGGGTATAGGCGACGCCGCGTTTGAAGATCAGGTCCGTGTCCATCAACCGGTAGCGGACGATTGCCCAACTGAAGGTAAGCGGCAGGAAGACGAGGAATAGGTCGGCAATGCGCTGCCAGGGCAGATCGACCTGATTGCTGGTAAGGAACGGAATGGCGTAGAAGATGGTGAAGGGAACAACTGCCAGCAACGTTCCACGCGTAAGCCACTTGAGCTGCTGGCGCAGCAGCGGAGTGTCGGCACGGCGGTAGCTGCGCAGGAAGAGGATGGCCGCGAGAACGAAGTAGGCGGCAACGTAGCCGGTGGCGATGCGGTCGAGCAGGAGCTTGAGCTCGAAGGTGGCCTGCCAGAGGAGCATAGCGGCTATGCGGATGCCGATGACGGTAACTGCCGGCAGATACAGCAGAGGAACCAGCCAGGAACGCTTCCGTCCGCGAAGCCGATCTTCCGGGAAAACAAGGGCGAAATGCAGGAATAGAGCAGGCTGCAGAGCCTCGGCGGCGACATTGCCCCAGAAGATGGTCCAGTCGAGCAGATCGAACTTTCCGGTGTAGTGGAAGGTATTCAGTACGAACGAGACGAGACAGAAAATGTAGAAGTGTGTGGCACGCGGCGCGGTCCATCGGCGAAAGAGGACGTAGATGCCGATACCGAGGTAAACGAGGCCGATGAGCCGCGTCAGGTTGAGCATCGTGCGGTCGACGGGAACGAGATAGACGACTACGGGTGAGTCGAGCAGAACGCCATGGCGGATGATGCTGTACTCAGCCTTGCCGTAGACATCGGTGTGCTTCAGTTCGAGATCTAGATCGGCACCGTATGCTACAGGGCGATCGTTGACCGCTGTCAGAAAATCGCCTGGCTCGATGCCGGCCTGCGCTCCAGGACCACCCGATTTGACGTGAACCGCTATCAGACCGGAAAGAACACGACTGTTTGCTTCAGTCCAAACAACGCCATCGTCTGGTTGCTGATAGGTGCTCTCCTGCTGCAGATTGAAGATGGCGAACAATCCGATGGCGACCGTGGCAATAGCCAGCAGGGTAGCGACCACCCGGTTATATAGGTTCGTCTCCATGGAGAGCCTTCAGCTATTCTCCCACTGCTTGCAAGGTTTACGAATCGGAATGTTTGCTGTTGATGGTACGTAAACCATCGACAGGGAACACGCCACTTCATCCGATCGGTGTAGAAACTGCTTAACCTGCAGACGTCTGCACGTTGCATGCCAAGAGGAATGCGCGGTCCATCTTGTGAGATCGTGGAGGCGGTGTGCGCGAGAAACTATTGAATTAAGAGCATATTTCGTAAAGCGGCCGCTAATTACCGAATCGGAAAAGCGGTTATCGCAGCATACATATTGGGCATGCCGATACGGTATTTTGTATGTTGCTATGAAATTCAGGAACCGATCTTTTCTACTGATTCAGCGGGATTTGGTTTGGCCGTAGGTGGCTTTTGGACCATGTTTACGCTGATAGTGGTGGTCTGCAACATGGAAAGGAAGGCCGTTCGCAGGAGCGCCGAGAGCTTCTGTGCGCCATGCGAGGCGGGCGATGTATTCGAGCAGATCGGCATGCTCGACAGCATCCGCGGGGGTCTTTCCCCAGGCAAAAGGTGCATGGCCGGCAACGAGGACGCCGGGGACGGCGACAGGATCGAGATGCTGTTCACGGAAAAGCCGGGCGATGACGGCTCCCGTATTTCGGACGTAGGCGTCTTCGACTTCGCTGGCAGTCAACTGGGCAGCAAGAGGCACCGGTCCATGGAAATAGTCGGCGTGCGTGGTGCCGAGGCAAGGAATGGGGCGGCAGGCCTGCGCCCAGGCAGTGGCGAATTCGGAATGGGTATGGACAATGCCGCCGATCTGAGGAAACTCACGGTAAAGCAACAGGTGGGTATCGAGGTCGCTGGATGGGCGAAGCGCGCCTTCCACGATTGAACCGTCAAGATCGGTGAGAACGAGGTCTTCCGGCCTCATGGTCGCGTAAGGAACTCCGCTGGGCTTGATGGCGATGATGGGCCTGCCGTCGATGCCGTTGCTGTCGATACCGCTGGCGTTGCCGAAGGTGTGAACGGCGAGGCCGAGGCGGGCAATCTCAAGATTGGCGTGGAGGACCTGAGCGCGGAGTTCCGGGAGAAGCATGACTTGCCTCGAATTGATAGAGGGGCAGCAAGAAATCGTTTACTGAGGTAGTGTAGCAGGATATCTATATGCAAAGAGCATGATGCCTATCGCGGCTATTTCGCGACAAGTATCGGCCGAAGGGGTTGAAAGAGGGTAGCCGGTGTGGCTTGTGCGAGGAAGCAGCAGCAAGAGGGGAAGTTATAGGATCAGCGGCTTTTTCAGAAGCGGACGCGTCTATGTAAACTCGATCAACTGGTTGCCGTCTACCTTGGTGATGGCTACCACGACCACAGTACTGGAGAGTATGGGCAGAGGCAGCGCGGCCAGCGCGTGGAGCAGCGAGAATGCCATGGAGTTCGCCGAGGTTGCGGCGCGCTTTCGGCCACAGATTTTTCGTTTTCTGCTATCGTCCCTGCGCGATCCGGACGCGGCTGAGACGTTAACCCAGGACTGTTTGCTGAAGGCACATCGGAACTGGGCGAGTTTTCGCGGTGAGTCGAGCGTTATGACGTGGCTGCTGCGGATCGCGATCAACCTGCAGAAGGATTACTGGCGTAGCCGGCGGTTGCAGTTCTGGAAGACTGCTACCAATAACTCCATTGACGCCGATGACGCCGCGCAGTGGCTCCCGAGCGGGGAGTCGACGCCGGAAGATCAGGCAGTGGCGCGGGATCAGGTACGGCTGGTTTGGAAAGCGGTTAAGGGATTGAGCGAGCGGCAGCGAACAGTGTTTATGCTGCGCCATGTGGAAGAGATGGAGATTCACGAAATTGCCAGCACGGTGGGGCTGAGCGAGGGAACGGTAAAGGCGCACCTGTCGCGCGCCATGTTGCGAGTGCGGGCTGAGCTGGGAGGCAAGCGATGAGCCTGAATTGGGATCAGGATCGGGAGATGGACGAGGCAAGGATCGAGCATGCGCTCAAGAACTTTCGCGGAAGCGTGAAGGCATGGAGTGATGAAGAGTTTGCGAAACCGCGCGAAGTGCGGCGATCGCGTTGGACCGCGATGTGGATGGTGATTACGCGGCCTGCGGTAGGCGGCGCGATGGCGGCAGTTTTGGCGGCGGCTTCGATTGGCGTGCCTGTTGCGGTGGTGCAGCATAACCAGCAAGTCGTGGCAGAGCAACGGCAGGAAGCGGCAAATCGTCAGAAGGCGATTGACGCGCAGCATGCTCAGGAACAGGCAGCACAGGCGATGAATGACACCGATCTGATGACGGAAGTGGATGGTGACATTGCGCAGGAGGCTCCGGACGCGATGCAGCCGTTGGCGAGCCTGATGAGCGATTCGGGATCTGCACCGGTTGAAAAGTAAGCACGAGTGAATCAATCCGAAAAGGTTTGCAAGGAGAACTACGGGCTATGAACGGCGGACTGAATGTGTTGCGAATAGGACGGATAGCGGCATGGGTTGGCGCATTTGCCGCGATGAGCGTGATGACGGCGGTGGCGCAGGGGCCTGGCGGCATGGGTCCCGGTGGTATGGAGCCCGGCGTGGGTATGGGCCCACATCGGCCGCCGATGGAGCGGGAGATGGCTGGCCCGCGCGGGCAGTTTGGCCGCTGGTGGAACAATCCCAAGCTTGTTGAGAAGTTCAAGCTGACCGACCAGCAGCGCAAAACGATGGATGACATCTATGAGCAGCATCGTTTGAAACTGGTGGATCTGCACGCCAATCTTGAAAAGGCTGAAATCGAAATGGAGCCCCTGATAGGGCAGGACCAGCCGGACGAGACGAAGATTCTGAGTCAGATCGATAAGGTTGCGCAGGCTCGGGCGGAGCTTGAGAAAGCGAACGCGCGGATGCTGCTGGATATCCGTAAACAGCTGACTCCCGATCAGTGGAAGCAAGTAAAGACTGCCTGGACGGAACGGCGCGAGGGACGCGGCGGTCCTGGCGCCCCGGGGGACGGCCCCCGATGGCATCAGCGTGATGGCGCACCGAAGAATGGCGGCGCAATGCCACCTCCACCTCCGGGCGGACCCGGAGAAGAGTAACGCCATATCCGAGGGCGCAAGACAGGATGCCTTCGGAAGACAGGCGACGGTTTGTCGGGTTCAAGGCTCCTCCCGGAGTCGAAAGCCCGGCAAAATGGAACTCTAAATTCGAGACCCCAGATCTCGAGAGTTCCGTGAGCACTACAGAGCAGAGAGCATTGCGGTGGCCGGGTGGCCACCGCGTTTTTTTGCGCAGAATTACGCCTCTGGGGGTTCGGAGATGAGCAGCCGCAGGTCGCGCAGATTGTGTCCGGTCGGTCCGGTTACGACTGTGTCGCCGAGGGCCGTAAAGAGCGGGCAGGCGTTGAATTCCGCCAACGCCTGTTCGGGATTGAAGCCGAAGGCCAGAGCGCGGCTCACCGTGGTCCGGTCGGCAATGGCGCCGGCGGAGCGGGTGTTGCCGTCAATGCCGTCGGAGCCGGCGCTGAAGACGACCAGATTCTCACCTGTATAGCTGGCTAGTTCAAGAGCGCACTCCAATGCGAACTGCTGATTGCGGCCGCCAGCCCCGGGCGTGCGATTCAGCGTGACGGTCACTTCGCCGCCCGAGATAAGGCAACAGCGTGGATGCTGCCTGCGAAGGGAATGAAAGCGATTAAGCAGATAATTGGCGGCGGCGGCGTAATCCCAGTCATCGCAGGAATTATCAATGATGGCCAGGTACCCCTGTTTTTCTGCAATGGCTTGTGCCTGCTCGACGAAATCCTGGCTGGAAAGCAGAACGTCGAAGATGGAGTTGCGGAATGCGTCTTCTTCGGTAGGCTGGCTGTCGGCAAGTGATCTGCGCAGACCGGCGGGAAGGCTTTCCGCCCACGGGATGTCCTTCCATGGAATGCGGGAAAGCAGAGGTCCTGTCCGGCTTTTGTTGCCGGGGGATTCGGGCAGATCGGCACGGCTGAAGAAATCGCGTACAGATGCCGGGAACTTGGCCATGAGATCGTATTTGGCGATTACCGCGAGGGCTTCATCGATGGTGGTGTGATCCGGAACCGTGGGGCCGGAGGCGACAATATCGATGCTGCGCAGAGGCACGTCGGGCAGTATGATGCTCAGCTTTGTAGCCTCGGCGGCGGCAAGTGCCAGCCTTCCACCTTTTACAGCAGAAAAGTGCTTGCGGATGGTGTTGATCTCAGTGATCGGCGCGCCGCTGGCAAGCAGGGCCTGGTGAAAGAGCATGGTGTCTTCGAGAGAAATATCCGCATCGAGCGGAAGATCGAAGAGCGCGGAAGCTCCTCCGGATATGAGGAAGATGACGAGGGTGTCTTTGCGCGCCTTGCGCAGCATGGTCAGCGCAGCGCGTGCTGCAGCAAAGGAGTCTTCGTTGGGCAGTGGGTGTCCGCCCTCAAAATAGCGGATGCGCCAGTTGCGCTTTGCCGGAAGTTGGCCGGAGCAGCAGATGCCGCGTACTCCGCGACGGCGGCTCATACGAGCAAAGAGAGTGTCGAGCATGGCAGGGGCTGCCTTGCCGACGGCGATAACGAAGATGCGCTGAAAGCTATCGAGGTCGATTTCCGATGGCCCGTCGCCAGCGATGCGGCGGCGAAGCAGGGAGCCCTCGATCTGGATGCGATGATCGAAGGCTGATTCGATGCGGCAGGCATCGAGCGCCTGGGTAAAGATGCTGGTAGCGGCTGCGTGTAATGATTCTAAAGCGAGATCACTTGCGGTCATGGTGGTTGCTTTCAAAGGCAACCGCAGACGTTGCGCTGTCTGCGGGCTTGCCGGAAATATGCGATTGCCGGTCAGGGAAAAGGGCAGGGAACGAGGTCAGAATCCAGCTGCGAAGCGCTTCCTGCATAGCTGGCAGAGCTCTGAAGAAGAAATGATCAGCCCCCGGTATAAGAACGAAAGTTTTGGGTTCTGCGGCTGAGGCGATAATCATGCGAAGTTGATCCGGAGTGGCGAACTGATCGCGGTCGCCGCTCAGAAACAGCTTCGGCATGGCGCACTCGGCGAGCATCGGATAACGATAGTGGCGGCCTTGTGCTTCTGACGGAAGACCGAGCGCGGCAAAACCATGGATGCTGGCGTTGCCGCAACAGGCGGCAAGCCCCATGGCTGCTCCGAAGGAAAAGCCAGCGGCGATGATGGGCTTGTCGTAGTGCAGGGTGAGCCAGTCGAGCGCAGTCTGAACGTCCTGGAACTCAGAGCTGCCGTCATGTTCGCCTTCGCTCAGGCCGGCGCCGCGGAAGTTGAAGCGCAGGACGGGCCATCCAAAGCCATGGAAGACTTTTGCGGCATGATAGACAACTTTGTTGTGCATGGTGCCGCCGCCGAGCGGGTGCGGATGGCAGACCAGCGAAACGAACTTTGCGTCGGGATGACCTTCGTTGAGCAGCGCCTCAAGGCGGCCGGCGGGGCCATGAAGTTCAACCGAGCGGATAGATGGTGCATTCGTTCCGGGGTGAGGCTGATCGGGAGCGCCGAAAGCGGACTGTTGCTCGGGTCTGTTCGAAACTGCGGGCATGCCTCTCGATATTTTAAGCCTGAAAAGGCTTTCTCTCGTTCTCCACAGGCCAGACGCAATCCGGTAATTGCAGGATTCCGGCCGGAGCAGATGGGAGGAGTTCGAGGAGTGGGGAAGGATTGGGATATTCTGGCTTCACGATGCCGACGACCGACCCCGTTGCCCCCATGGAGACCGTGAGCTTGAACGAAACCGCCATCGACGTTGTAGAACTGACCCGTTCGCTGGTTGAAATCGAATCGACGACTTATCACGAAGACGCAGTTGGAGAATTCCTGGGGACTTATCTCGAAAGACGGGGATGGCAGGTTGAAAAGATGGCGGTTCCACAGCCTGAGGAGAGCGGTCATGATGGGCCGCGATGGAATGTCTATGCGGCGGTATCGGATGAAGCTCCGGCTCTAGTCTTTTCTACACACATGGACACGGTGCCGCCCTATATCCCGTTTCGTGAGGATGGAGAGTTCATCTACGGACGTGGAGTGTGCGATGCCAAGGGAATCATCGCGGCGCAGATTGCAGCGGCAGAGCGGCTGCGCGTCGAAGGGTTCAAGGTCGGGTTGCTGTTTGTTTCCGGAGAGGAGCGCGATTCGGCAGGGGCGCAGGTGGCAAATACGCAGCCCAAAGGCAGCCGCTATCTGATCAACGGTGAGCCTACCGACAACAGACTGGCGCTTGCGTCCAAAGGCGCTCTGCGAGTGGTGTTCACGGCGCGGGGAACGATGGCGCACTCGGCATATCCAGAACTGGGAGATAGCGCAGTACACAAGCTTGTCGAGGTGCTCTCAAGAGTTTTGGCTCTGGAACTGCCGGTGCTGGAAGACATAGGTCCGAGCACGCTGAATGTGGGATTGATTCAGGGAGGGCGCGCGCCAAATGTGATTGCCGATCAGGCGCAGGCGCAGGCGCTGGTGCGACTGGTGTGCGACTCGACGGAAACGCGGGAAGCGATTTTGCGCTGTGCGGAAGGGCTGGCCGAAGTGGATTTCACGCTGGAGATTCCATTTGTACGGCTCAAGTCGCTGGAGGGATTTCCGACTATGGTTGCGAAGTTCACGACCGACATACCCAAGCTGAGTAACTGGGGTGAGCCGTTGTTGCTGGGGCCGGGGTCGATTCACGTAGCGCATACACCGCATGAACGGCTGGCGAAGAAAGAATTGCTGGAAGCGGTTGAGCTTTATGTCCAAATCGCCAAGAAACTGCTCAGTTAAGTTGACGGCGCAATAGCGCGGAACACGGCGTGTTCGGGACTCGTAGCAGTTCATCATGAAGCGAACTGTTCTATGGAGCCAGCGTATAGCCCGAATTTTGGCCTGCTCCGCACTTGCTTATCTCGTGCTTGCTGCAGTATTCGGTGTGATTTTGGCAGAGGGTGTTCTGCATGTTGCGAGGAACCATGTGCCTCCCAGGGCCAAGTTCGCAGCGTTAGTATCGCCCTGGAGCAGGAGCGGTCTCGAGGATGTTTCGATAAAAGCCGAAGACGGAGCGATACTACGCGGCTGGCCTGTTAGGCCAGATAGGTGGAAACAAAAGGCGGTCATTTTGCTGCACGGTGTTGGGGATAACCGAGCCGGTATGGTGTCCTTTGCTCCGATCTTTCTGAAGAACGGGTACGAAGTTCTAATTCCGGATGCTCGTGGTCATGGTGAAAGCGGCGGATCGCTGGCCACCTATGGCTGGTTTGAGAAAGAAGATGTTCGAGTGTGGGTAGCCGCGCTAAAGAGAGGGGATGTCTGGAATAACGCTCCTCAGTGCGTTTTTCTCATGGGAGAATCAATGGGCGCAGCGATTGCAGTTCAGGCTGCTTCTGTTCCCGGCGTGTGCGGTGTTGTAGCGGAGGCTCCGTTTTCAAGTTTCCGCGAGATTGCATATGAGCGTATCGCCCAAGTCGGGCATGTGCCGCTGTCCTGGAGCCGCCTCGTAGCGTGGCCTGTGGTCGACGCTGCATTTGCGTATGCACGGCTGCGGTACGGAATTGATTTTGATCGTGTCAGCCCTCAACTCGCTTTAGAATCAACGCATGCCCCTGTTTTGCTTATTGCGGGCCTTCGGGATAGCAACATTCCTGCACGTCATTCGAAGCGAATCATGGCTTCGGCTATAGGAAGGAACGAACTGTGGTTGGTTCCCGGTGCGGGACATACTGATGCTTCACGCATTGAACCAGTTGAATTTGAACGACGAGTGCTTTCTTGGTTCAAAGGATGCGGATGAGTTTCCAGTATTTGCTCCTGCTTATGTTTCAACAGCGTCCATCAAATAGTGCAACGGCTCTGAAGATGTCGTTTAAGGACAACTTTTGCTTTATGCGCGGGTTAAAATCCGAGAATTCATAGGGTTCGTCCCGATTTCCCCCTGGAGGATGTTCTATGCGGTTGAAATTTTTTTGCGTGGCTGCTGCTGTATCGCTTTTTTCCGGATTAGGATGCCATGTTGGAATGGCGCAGGTAGCGCCTGCGGCGAGGGTAAGCGGCATTCCATTGACCGTCAGTATTGGTATTTCAGACTACGATCTGGACTATGGTCCGGGCCGGCGTATGCAGGGCGTTGACGGCCGGATAGGCTATGAGATTTTCCGGGGAATCGGGATTGATGGCAATGCCCGGACGATCTTCATGAACACTCCTTACCCGTTGACTCGCATGCAGCAGACAACATATCTGGGCGGTATATTTTACGAACCACAAACACGTTGGCGTTTTCGTCCGTTTGTCCGCATGGGCGGCGGCATTGGCGTAATCGAATTTCCTTCAAGAAATCCTTTTTATACTCGTGATTCTTATAGTGTTTATGCTCCAAGTGGAGGTGTCGAGATTCCAGTAATGGCTCGCCTCGCAATTCGTGGTGAATACGAATATCAGTTCTGGAAGCAATATCAAGGACCGAACGATCTGACCCCGCAGGGTTTCACGATTGGCGTTACCTATGCCATCGGCGGTCGGCATCTGCGTGTTCACGGGAATCATTAAGCTTGCAAATGGGCCCGGAGCCGTGTTCGTTTCCGGGCCATTGCAACCGATGAGCATGAAAGCGGCTGCCGGGACGGGAGCGGTTGTATGCTCGAATCATGGCGATTCACGAGTCCCCCCTTTCCGGCGTCAATCGGCTTGACCAATCCCGATCAGCCTATCTGAAATCGGCGCGACATCAGCCTGTGATGTGGCGCCCATGGGGCGAAGAGGCCTTTGCCCAGGCTCGCGCTGAAGATAAGCCGATCCTGCTGGATATCGGCGCCGTGTGGTGCCACTGGTGCCATGTGATGGACCGGGAGTCGTATGAGAATCCCGAGATCGCGGCGATTATCAATGAGCATTTTGTTGCAGTGAAGGTGGACCGCGACGAGCGGCCGGATGTCGACGCGCGCTACCAGGCGGCTGTTTCGGCTATCAGCGGGCAGGGTGGCTGGCCTCTTACCGCGTTTTTAACTCCGGATGGACAGCCGTATTTTGGTGGCACGTATTTTCCGCCGGATGACCGCTACGGCAGGCCGGGGCTGGGGCGCGTGCTCTTGACAATGGCGCAGGTATGGCGCGAACGCCGGGAAGAGGCGCTTGATTCGGCTGCAAGTGTCATGGGCGCTATCGAGCAGAATGAGAATTTCTCGGGCCGTGGTGGAACGCTGACCCAGGCGCTGGTGGACAAGATTGCCGACTCTGTTCTGAAGCAGTTTGATCCGCGGTTTGGCGGCTTCGGCTCGCAGCCGAAGTTTCCGCACCCCGCGGCAATCGATCTCCTGATTGAGATTGCGACACGTCCTGAACAGGATGCGAAGCGCTCCGAACAGGCACGGAATGCCGCACAGGTAACGCTGACGAAGATGAGCCAGGGCGGAGTTTACGACCAGCTCGCCGGCGGTTTTCACCGCTACTCGGTGGACGAGCGATGGGTAGTGCCGCATTTCGAGAAGATGCTCTATGACAACACGGAGCTGCTGCGCAACTATGTGCATGCGTACCAGAGCTTCGTAAAGCCGGAATATGCGCATGTGGCTTCGGAGATCATCCGGTGGCTGGATGGCACGATGACGGATCGCGAGCGCGGCGGGTTCTATGCCTCTCAGGATGCCGATATCGATCTCGATGACGATGGCGATTACTTTACCTGGACCAAAGCAGAAGCGCAGGCGGTGTTGACGCCGGACGAGTGGGCCGTTGCCGGGAAATACTGGGACATCGGCGAGCTTGGCGACATGCACCATAACCCGCAGAAAAACGTGCTGCATGTGCGGCACACCGTCGCGGATGTGGCGCAGGACGCAGGCATCATGCTTGAAGAAGCAGTGGCCCGGTTATCCGCGGCTCGAACCAAGCTGATGCAGGCTCGTCAGGCGAGGCCGATACCCTACATCGATCGCACACTTTATACGGGTTGGAATGCGATGGCTGTGACGGCATATTTGGAGGCGGCCAGAGCATTGCGGCTGGATCACGCAAAGGAATTTGCGCTCAAGACGCTGGACCGTTTACTGGTGCAGGCATGGGATGGCGGCAGCGATGTTGCGCATGTGATCGCCTACGCGGAGGAAGATGGGCCAGTTGGGCCGGAACGGGTGCCTGGCGTGCTGGATGATTACGCCTTTCTGACTCATGCGGCGACCGATGCCTGGCTGGCGACCGGCAAGATCGCTTATTACCGCGCGGCGATGCAGCTGGCGCAGACTATGATTGCTCGCTTCTACGACAAGACTGCAGGAGCATTTGTGGATACACCGCTGGATGAGGCAGACGACAAGCGTCTGGGTGCTTTGACTGCGAAGCGGAAGCCGCTGCAGGACACGCCTACTCCGGCAGGGAACCCCACGGCGGCCAGCGCTCTGTTGCGGCTCGAGGCGCTGTCTGGGCGGTCGGAGTTTCGTGAGATTGCCGAAGACACGCTCGAATCCTTTGCCGGAATCGTCGAACATTTCGGCCTCTACGCCGGCAGTTATGCACTGGCTTTGCAGCGGCTGCTGCATGATCCGGTGCAAGTGGTCATAGTGGGCCGCGGGGAAGAAGCGAATCGTATGCAAGCAGCCGCGATGGCGCGTTTCGCCGTCAACAAAACGGTGATCCGATTGTCTCCGCGACAGTTAGACGCGCACGAGTTGCCCGAAGCGCTGGCCGGGACGGTTGGTTTGGTGCCCGTGCCGGAGGACGTACATACATGGGCTCTCTTATGTACCGGAAGGACTTGCACACCGCCAGTTCTCAGTTCCGATAAACTGGCGGCGGCACTTCAACAATAACCACACAAATTATTCTTTAAGCAGTAGTTATTACGACTCGGCCGTGAACGGATCGATGGCCTTAGCCGGGATGGCTGTGGGATCGATCGGCGGATGCGCCGAAGCCTCTTCCGGCGTGCGATGGCCCATCGTGAGTTGCGCCTGCGCTGCTTTGTCGCCGGTGAATATGCGATTCGGATCGCCTGGCAGCATACCGTTTTGTTCCAGGGCGTCGCGAACGCGGCGGCGGAACTCACGGATTGGCCCATACTGCTTGGTGGCCTGGGTTTTGAAAACAACGGGATAAACGACCTGCGAACCGACGATCGAATCAACGCCAAGAATCTGCGGGTCGGCCACGAAGACCGGTGCGAAAGCCGGATCTTTGCGGACATCCATCGCGATAGAGGTCAGCAGCGAGATGACCTTTTCAGGCGTAGCGGAGAAGTCGAGATTGACATTGACGGTGGCAACAGAGAAGTCGCGGCTGAGGTTGGCGACTGTAGTGATCTGTGAATTGGGAATGACATAGAGAGTACCGTCTCCATCACGTACTTCCGTACGACGCAGGCTCATGACTTCGACGGTGCCGGTCATGCCGGTGAGGCGGACGACATCGCCAATATTGAACTGATCTTCAAGAATGATGAGCATGCCGTTGATTACGTCCTTGACGATGGTCTGCGCGGCGAGGCCGACAGCAACGCCGATGATGCTGGCGCCGGCAAGCAGAGGCCCCAGATTGGCCCCGAGCGCGGAGAAGATCTGCAGCGCGGCAATTGCCCATAGGACGGTGTTGAGGGTTGTGCGGAGGATACTGGCAAAGGTTTTGACCTGAAAGTGACGGCCGGGCCGGTCGCTTTTGCGGTCGGCGATGCGGATCATCCTCTGTGTAGCTACAGAGATAAGCCGCGTCAGAATGAAGGCAACAAGAAGAATAAAGATGATACGTGGTAGCTTGGTATGGACGAATTCCTGCGCGTCGCCGATCCATTCATCGAGGATCTTACCGAGGAAACGGCCTTCGGCGAAGATTCCGGTGCGCAAAAGGAAAGCAAAGAAATACATTCTCATTCCTCCATTGTGCCGCCTGACGGACACGAGACTGTGACTGGCTCTCAAGCACGGAGCGCCATCCAGTTTGGATGCGCGTGAAGTGCATCGATTGTATTTGCGGGGAAGTTCCTGAAAATCCAGGTCTGAAATTTGGGTTTGAGAAGCCAGGCGATTGGCGTTCGGATTGACATAGGCCTAACCTGAACCACATATCAGGTTTCAGTGGAGAAGATACTGCGCTGCGCTGCGAATTAAATCAGATGAAAACTGGCGGAAAGAATCATGCGCGGGGGCCAATTTCTCTCTATACTTGTGGGCATGAAATTTGTTTCGGGCGTCTTTGGTGTCTTTCGACAACGGGGCGTGAAGTACCAGCATAGGGGCCCTGAAACGCAGTCTACGCCTCTAAACGGCTATATTCTTGGGCTGATCGTATTGCTTGCGGTAGGAGTTTTCGCTGCAGCCTACGCGCAGACGGGTACGAACAGCAGCGGGAATCTGGTGCACGACTACAGCGGCATTCCACCGATGAATCCCGGGGCCAATCCCACTCCCGACGCCAACCGTTTTATGGAAGACGCCATGAAGGCGCAGAATAGCCGGAAGCAACTGGAAGAGCTGAATACACTGCGCCACAAGGAAATGACCGTAGACACCAATCAACTGGTTGTTCTGGCTATTCAGCTCAAGGCTGAGACGGATGCAACCAGCAGAGAGAAGCTTTCGATGGTTGATTTGCGCAAGATCGAGCGTATCGAGAAGCTTGCGAAGGGTGTAAAAGACAAAATGCGTGGGACAGCCGGCGAAGCGGAGCCACCGATACCGGACCTGCGGCAACGATACTGAGTCAATTCTGGTGCATGACAATGACAACCGAGATGCAAATTTCGCGAAGCCGGTCATTCGGGCTGGCGCGTATGGCTCGGAAGACCGTTCCTCCGTTATTGCTCGCGATGTGTTTTACCGGAATCTGCGTGGCGCAGGAAAAAGATTCGAAGGGGACGCAGTCGCCGAAACCGCAGCAAGTACCCCAGCCCGCGCAGACGGCATCAAGTACCACTCCCCCGCAGCCAGGGCAGCCACCGGCAAACCCTCAGACTTCGGAGCAAAAGCAACTTGCGGACGATACGGCAAGACTGCTGCAATTGGCGAACGAGCTCAAGACAGAAATGGACAAAAGCACAAAGGACACCCTCTCTCTCAGCGTTGTGAAGAAGGCTGACGAGATCGAGAAACTTGCCCGTAAGGTCCGTGCTGAGATGAAAGCCGCGCTCGGCGACTGAGAATGCCTGGGGTTTGCCTCAGCTCTTCTCTTTAAGCCAGGGAATTGACAGGCTGCCGGTCAGGCTTGCCACACGCTCGACATTGTGACTGCGGCACCAGGTTTCCAGGCCTTTAACCAGGCGCTCGACAGCACGCGGATCGGCGTAACTTGCAGTGCCGACCTGGACGGCTGTTGCACCGGCCATAAGAAATTCCACTGCGTCTTCCGTAGTCACGATTCCGCCCATGCCGAGGATTGGAATAGAGACGGCCTTGGCTGTTTCATACACCATCCGCAGAGCGATAGGCTTGATCGCCGGTCCTGACAGCCCGCCGGTGATATTGCGTAATGCGGGCTGGCGAGTTTCCACGTCGATAGCCATGGCCAGGAATGTGTTGGTGAGCGAGATGGCGTCTGCTCCCGCCAGCGCGGCTATGCGAGCCATCTGTCCGATCGATGTGACATTGGGCGACAGCTTGACGATGAGAGGACGCTTCGCCGCGGCCTTCGCACGCGCAACCAGGTATTCGAGAGCGCCTGGATCGGCGCCAAAGGTCATGCCGCCCTCGTGAACATTGGGGCAGGAGACGTTCAGTTCGTAGGCGATGATGCCTTCCGCATCGTTCAGCTGTTCGATGACCGCCACGTAGTCGGTCACCTGATAGCCGAAGACGTTTACGATACATCTGGCTTTCGGATAGCGCTTCAGCTCCGGCAGCTTCTTGCTGAGGAAGTCGGCGACACCGATATTCTGCAGGCCGATTGCGTTGAGCATGCCCGCAGAGGTGTGCACCATCCGGGGCGGTTCGTTGCCGGCCATGGGCTCGCGCGAGAGCCCTTTGGAGACAAACGCGCCGATTCGTTCAAGATCGACGATGTCTTCGAACTCAATGCCATAGCCGAAGGTGCCGCTGGCGGCGATGATTGGGTTTGCCAGCTCGATGCCCGCAAACCGCACTGTCATATCTGGCTTCAACGCTTGTCGATTCCTGCTTTGTGCGTGGGATCTGCAGAAGCTTCCCTGGAAGCTGATTTTACCGTTTCTGCTCCCTGAATTGCTTGCGTCAGTACATGACCTACGGAGGCGGAGGGCTGATTGACGCCTAGCAGTGAGGCGAAGGTGGCGGCGATATCGACCGGCTCGACGCGGCCCCGGTACGTGCCGGGCTTGAACGCCGAGCCGTAAAAAGCCAGAGGAACATGGCGATCATAGGACCATGGGCTGAAGTGCGTGGTGCCCGTGCTGTGCTGGTCCTGCATCTGGTAGCCGGCGAGCATCAGCATCACATACCAGTTGCCGTGGTCGCTGTAGCTGTGGGCAAGCTCGCGGCCCATCTCGGTGTCGGGCAGAGTTTCGCTGGAGGCTAGCTGAAGCCGTGTGTAGGTTCCGACTACTTCAGGAACCGGAGCAACGCGTCCATTGACGGCCTTTTGCTGCATCGTCGGGACTATCTTACGGAGGGCTTCGCTGAGAGCCTCTTCCGCCGTCTTTTCACTGATTCTGGCCGATTCAAAAACGCGGCGATCAAGCGTTATGTAGGGCAGGTCAGGGATGGGCAGGATATATTGCAGATTCTTGTCTGGCGAGAAGCGCCGGTTCAGTTCGGCGTTGGCCTTTTCGTTGAGCTGGGCCAGATCGACGATGGCTGCATTCATGCCAAGGCTGGATGCGAACGCCGGCACCGGAGCGACGCCGTGATCCGCGGAAAGAGCGATCCAGACATTGCGCAGGCCGACGGTCTTGTCGAGCCATGAGAAGAATCGATCGAGGTCGCGGTCGAGGCCAAGAACCATCTTCTCTTCCTGCTCGGAATCAGGACCGTATCGGTGGCCGACCAGATCATGCGCCGAAAGAGAAACAGTGAGTAGATCGGTTGTCTTGCCCTGACCGAGCTTTTCACCGGTGATGAGAGCCTGCGCGAAGTCTAGCTCGTAGTGATTGGCTGCGGGGGTAAGTTCCAGATGCGAAGAGAAGGGAACTGGCGCGTCGATCCCAGCTTCCTCCGCGGCTTTGGTTAGTTCGTCACTGGAATTGAAAGCTGTTGCCCACGCGGGCAGATGCTCCATGTAGTAGGTCGAGGTAGTGAAGTGGCCGCTGCCGTCGTCAAGCCAGAAAGCTCCGTTGGCGGCATGGCCCGGCGGCAGGATCGCGGCGCGATCTTTCAGTGATACGCCCCAGACCTGTGAACGGCCTTCCGTCGCAAGGCGCAATTCATCGCCGAGAGTCGAGGCGAGCAGATTGCGCGGGGACGCGCCGGGAGAGTCACTGGTTCCAGTCGGCAGGTCTACCAGCTTATAGCGTTCATCTTCGACTGAAGAGACGGGACGGTCGTAGGTGCGGGCATCCCACCATTCGTTGGAGTTAATGCCGTGCCCATCGGTGTATGCGCCGGTGCCGATGGTGGCGTGTCCGGGAGCGGTCTTGGTATTGGCGTAGTTGTAATAGCAGTCGGGGAACCATGCGCCATCATTGAGGAAAAGCCGAAAACCGCGCCCCTTGAACTCCGAGCGATATCGTTCCAGCATGTCGCCGCGAAACTGGTCGATGACGAGGATCACGACAAGCTTCGGATGAGCGTCGTATGCCTCTGCGCGGGCTGTGGGAGCGATTGAGTGAAACGCGAGCGAGGCAAGCAGAGGTGCAGTAACAAGCAGGGAAGAGATGCGGCGCATCCCTTCATGGTAACGGTTGACAATGAAGCGCAGATTACATGCCGCAACGCTCACGCATACCAGAGAAGCGGCTGCCGGATGGGAAAGTTGCGGATGATTTCCGGATCGCTCGGATCGGGATTGAGCGTCTTCCAGAGCGCAATATAGGGCTCGCGTTTGCAGGCTACGCCAGTGAAGAGCAGCCCCGGCGAGCGAACCGGCAGAGAATCGAAGTGCTCGACATCGTGCTTGTAGGGCCACGTACCTTTGTCTTTGAGATAGGGATAAAGAAATTCGGCGCCTTTGCAGATGCCGCGCCCATCGGAAAGTTTGAACTTGAAGAGATCCGGCCCTACCCCGAGCAGCGATTGGCAAAGACCGGCCATCGTATCGAAGTTGAAGATGGAGTAGCTGTATGGCTTGGTGCGGGCGAGTTCCTTGGGGAACGAGCCGTCCTGTCCCATCTGGTTGGGCAGGAGCACATCGGTGTACTGCCGATGAATCTCCTGACGGGTCTGCTTGTCGCCGATCAGGCGAGCGTACTCAGAGGCCTGCAACGCCCAGCAGGTGGCGTGGTTGTTCTGCGCATCGCGCTCCTGTTTGCCTTTATCGCTAGTCTTCATCCAGTTGAGATAGTTGCCGAACCAGTCTTTGAGTGCTTTGAGATCGGCAGATGACATCGTTCGCGGGGCCACAATGCTGGCGGCTCGCGCCACTTCGACAAGGTGCAGGGTGTCGATGATGCCGTAGGAGCGGCCAGTAGCTACACCAACCACTCCCTGCGAATATTCGAGATTCGGGTTCATCCGGGTAGCCGAAGCGATGAACCAGGCGCGCAGGTGGTCACAGGCTGCCTCTGCATAGCGCCGGTCTTTGGTCAGCAGCCACGCCGCGGTGAGCGCGGGCATGCGGATCGACAGCGCAATCATCGCCTTGCGGTGGCCGTTGAAGTTGTCAGGATTACTCTGGCCATCGCGGTTGATGTATTTGCCACCTGGATTGGCAGGGTCGGGCCAGAAATAATCGGCCTGCGAAAAATAATCGTGCAATCCGCCGGGATTTTTTCCGGATGGAAAAGCGGTAATGGTTTGCGGAACCAGCGGCAGGTAGCTGTCCGCCGCTTTGAGGATGCGCTGGCGATCGTTCCTGGCCACCAGATGGTAATCGCCACTTTCCGCAAAGAGTTCGGAGGGGTGAAGGAGTGTGGTCAGCGATGCTGCCGCGGCGAGCCTGCAAGCCTCTCGGCGGCTAAAGATGTAACCAGGAAGAAAGGAATGCGGCACAGCAGCATTGTAGGAGCTATGCGCGCCGGCTGTCGCCAGCGGATAGTTATCCAAGCGGCAACCCTGCTGGAAACGGCAGGAGGGCGTTTTTCTCCTTTCGCTTCTGCGGGACAGGCTCGTCTATAATCGCAGAGAGTAGCAAGATTTTGTTCAGAAGCGGGTCGCAGCGAGCCAATCCGTTGAGGATTGTGACATTTGCAGGCGATACCGTAAAGGTCGGCACCACTCCATGATTCGTTTTCTGCAGAAAGACAACAAGATGGTCAAGGCCATCTTCTGGGTGATCATTGGCGCAGCCGTGATCACGATGGTCATTACGCTGATTCCCGGCATCTTCCAGAATGCGTCTGTGACCGGCGACACCTACGCCACCATTTATCCGCACTGGTACAGCCGTCTGCTGTTCTCCGGCGACACCATTTCGATGACGCGTGTGCAGGAAGTGGCCCAGCAGCAGTTGCAGCGTCAGCGGCTGCCGGATTTCGCACTGCCGTTCATGGAGCAGCGCGTCGGGCAGCAGTTGATTCTGCAGCGGATTCTGATTGCCAAGGCGCATAGTCTTGGGCTGGCAGCTACCGACCACGATGTACAGAACTTTCTGCATACCGGCCAATACGGCGAACTGCTCTTTCCCAACGGCCAGTTCATCGGCATGGACAAGTACAAGCAGTTCATCTCCAGCCAGTTTGATATGTCGACTACGGCCTTTGAAAAGGCACTGGGCGATGACATCACGGTCAATCGCCTGCGCGCCTTCATCACTGCCGGCGTGACTGTGAGCGACAATGAGATTCGCGACGAGTACCGCAAGCAGAACATCAAGATCAAGTTTGACTATGCCGTGATCTCGGCAGATGACCTGCGTAAAGAGATCAAGCCCTCCGATAGCGATCTCGAAGCCTTCTTCAAGAAGAATGCCGCGCGGTACTCAAATGCTGTTCCGGAACAGCGCACCATCAGCTACTTTGCGTTCACCGCGGACCAGCTTCCGGGTGGCGAGCCGAAGGTCTCAGATCAGGAGATTCAGGCCTACTATAACCAGCACCAATCCGAGTATCAGGTGCCGGAGCGCGCGAAGTCGCGGCACATTCTCATCAAGTATCCCGGCGGCGCAGCGAAGACCGATGCTGAAGCCAAGGCAAAGGCTGAGGACATTCTGAAGCAGTTGCAGAATGGCGCGAAATTTGAAGATCTCGCCAAGAAGGACTCAGAAGATACAGGCAGTGCGGTTCAGGGCGGTGAACTTGGCTTTGCGCAGCACGGCACGATGGTTCCGGAGTTCGATCAGGCGATCTTCTCGCAGAAGATTGGCGACATCAACATTGTGAAGACGCAGTACGGCTATCACATTGTCCAGGTCGAGGAGCGCGAGCCTGCGCACACGCAGACTCTGGCCGATGTGAAATCGACGATCCAGATCACACTGCTGCGCCAGAAAGAATCTGCCGCCGAGTCGGCTTATGCGCAGCAGCTTGCCGAGGAAGCAGGCAAGAACGGACTGGCCAAGACCGCGGACGCGCATCACCTGCAGCTGGTCACGACTCCGTCGCTCCCGGCTCAGGGAACTATTGCCGGATTGCCGGATGGGTCTGGCGTTCTCTCCAAGGCATTCACTCTGGCGAAGGGCGCAGCTCCGGCTTTTGCTCCCTCGGGCGAAGGATATGCGATCTTCCAGGTAACAGGTATCACGCCAGCCCATGCTCCGGCCTTTGCCGACTGGAAAGATCATGTCGCGAAGGACTTTGAGGACGAGAGGCTGCCTCAGTTGCTGGCGCAGAAGACTAAGGAACTTGCCGACAAGGCCAAAGCCTCCGGCGATCTGGCCAAGGCCGCCAAGGAAGTGGGCGCGACCGTGAAGACCAGTGATCTGGTTGGCGAGACCGGCCAGGTTCCGGACTTCGGCCAGGTGAGCAGCGTTGCTCCTGATCTCTTCAACATGAGCGTCGGGCAGATCAGCGGACCGATCAACGCCGGCCGTACGGGCGATGTTGCCAAGCTGGTCGATAAGCAGCAACCGACTGATGCTGAGATCGCTAAGAACCTGGATCAGACCCGGGATCAGATTCTCGATCAGCGTCGCGAAGAGGTCTTCGGTGTCTTCGTTTCGAATGCTCAGCAGGAGTTCGAAAAGCACAAGCTGATCGCGGTCAATCCCAAGGCTGCGAAGGCGCCAAACGCCGGTATCTAAGCAATAACTTTCTATTCACACAGGGCCGTCGAGCGATCGATGGCCCTGTTGCTTTTTGGGCCGCATTTGTTCGACCGGGCAGACGATAATGGGGGCATGCAATTTCAGCGATCGAACGGCGTCCTGATGCACATCACCTCGCTTGCCTCCAACGGAGGCATCGGCGATCTTGGACCGGAAGCGTACAGTTTTCTTGAGTTTCTGGCCGCAGGCAAACAGCATATCTGGCAGGTGCTGCCGCTCAGTCCGACGGGTTACGGCGGCTCACCCTATTCTGCAAGCTCGGCCTTCGCGGGTAATCCATTTCTGATCAGCCTTGAAGTGCTGGCAGAGTGGGGCTGGATCGATACGCAGCGTCTGGAGGGATTGCCCGGACCCACGGCGCAGGTGGACTTCTATGAAGTAGAGCTGAAGAAACTGCCATTGCTCTATGAGGCCGCAGCCAGCTTTCTCGATCGCGGAGCACATGAGGAGGCTCTACAGCGGCAGTGGGCGAGATTCGAGGCTTTCTGCGTGCAGGAGGCTTCCTGGCTCAACGACTATGCCTACTTTGCGCTGTTTCGCAGGCAGTTCAATACAGGGGCGTGGACGGAGTGGCCGGAACCGCTGCGCCGGCGTGATCCACAGGCCATGGCGGAGGTCGCATCTAAGCAGGGACGCGAACTGGCTCTCGAACAGGTGTTGCAGTTTGCCTTCGAAGAGCAGTGGCGCAATTTGCGGGCTGCTGCGCAGAAAGAGAAGATCCGCTTCATGGGTGATGTGGCGATCTTTGTCAGCATGGACTCGGCCGATGTGTGGGCCAATCCGCATCTCTTTCAGCTCGATGAAGACTTGAAACCGATCTATATTGCAGGCGTTCCACCTGATTATTTTTCGCCGACAGGTCAGCGGTGGGGCAATCCACTCTACCGGTGGGATGTGCTGGCAGAGACCGGTTACGACTGGTGGATTCAGCGTATGCGCCGCGCCAGCATGATGTATGACATCATCCGCCTCGATCACTTCCGTGGCTTTGAAGCGTACTGGTCGATTCCGGCGAATGAAGAAACCGCTGTGAATGGCGACTGGATCAAGGCTCCTGGCGCTGAGCTGTTCGAGCGCATCGAGCAGGTGCTTAGGCCGCTGCCACTGGTGGCTGAAGATCTCGGCGTGATTACGCCAGAGGTCACAGCCCTGCGCCTGTCACGCGGCATGCCATGTATGCGCGTGCTACAGTTCGGCTTCGATCAGGGAGAGTCACGCGATCATCTGCCGCATAAATATGTTCCGGGAACGGTCTGCTACACGGGAACGCACGACAACGATACAACGCTCGGCTGGTGGCGCAAGGCAACTGACCAGGAACGCGCGAATTTGGAAACATACGTTGGACCGGTAGCGCTTAGTCCGGTGTGGGCATTGATGCGTGCCGGCGCGACCAGTGTGGCGGAGATGTCACTTGCGCCGGCGCAGGATCTGCTGATGCTTGGTTCGGAAGCACGCATGAACACGCCTGCTGTTCCGAGCGGCAATTGGACTTGGCGCGCGCCTGCCGGATGTTTTACTCCCGATATTTCGCGTGGACTTGCCGATCTTGTGATGGTTTCCGAGCGCGATAGCGATCCACTTGGGCCTCCACCTGCTCGTGCGGTGACGACCATTTTGACAATGACTGAGGCCGAGCGGCAAGCTGCCAAGGCCGCGAAAGCAGCAGCCGCAGTGGCTGCCGTCACTAAATGAGGTAAGGACTGTGAAGATGCTGGTGATCCTATAATCAGAGCTTGCTCTATAGGATGAGCATGTACTGATGAGTGAATCGATCACAGTTTCCAAGCAGGATTATCTGAAGGCCATCCTTGAGGCCGAGTCGGAGGGGCACCAGGTCATTCCGGCAATGCTGGCGCATTGGCTCTCTGTTTCAGCGCCAGCAGTCACCATGGCTTTGAAGCGCCTGAAGCGCGACGGTTATGTGGATGTGAAGTCCGATGGCATTGTGCGCCTGACGCCGACGGGCAAAGAGACCGCATATCGCACCGCGCTGCGCCATCATCTGATCGAGCGCATGTTGTCGGAGATCTTCGGCATGGAGTGGTATGAGATCCACGCCGAGGCCGAGCGGCTTGAGCACGCGGTTTCACCAGCGTTTGAAGCGCGGCTGATCGAAAAACTGGGCGAGCAGGGCATGTGCCCTCATGGAAATACAGTGCTGCCGGAGAGCCCTGCGCAACGCAAAAAGCGAGGATTGACGCAGCTCTCCGAGGCCACAGAACAAACCGACTATGTCGTGTCGGCCCTTTATGAACGCGACCCTAAACTGCTGATTTTTCTGCATGAATCGGGCATTAGCCCCAATACGCGCCTGCGCCTGCAGGCGAGAAATTATGACAAGACGGTGGTGCTTGAGACTCCTGCAGGCCAGGTGACGCTGGGGCACCCGGCCGCAGAGGGGGTCTGGGTCAAGCGGGTTGCCTCACGGGAGGCGAACAAGAAGTGATGTCATAAACACAATAAAAGGAAAATTCATTAACCATAGTTAACTTCCTATGGCATACTGTCGCTAATGGGATCCTCCCCGGCGCATACCCCTATGGCGACCCAAATTTCCAGCACTGCTGTGAATCCGAGAGGTGAAGTGTACCGGCCATCGATGCCGGATATTCACTCGACGGTTCGCGTCTCGACCTCGTCGCAGCTTTGGCGGCGGGTGCTGGGGTTTGTCGGGCCGGGTTTTCTGGTCGCCGTGGGATACATGGACCCCGGCAATTGGGCGACCGATCTCGCAGCCGGATCGCGGTATGGCTACACGCTGCTCTTCGTCATTATGCTGTCGAATCTGATGGCGATCCTACTGCAGAGCCTGTCGGTGAAGCTGGGTATCGCGGCAGAGCAGGATCTGGCTCAGGCCTGCCGGGCACATACTTCGAAACCGGTGGCTTATGGTTTGTGGTTTCTTGCCGAAATCGCCATCGCGGCCTGCGATCTCGCTGAAGTCGTTGGATCGGCAATCGCTCTGCAGCTCCTCTTCCACATACCGCTGCTTGCCGGAGTTCTCATTACCAGCCTCGATGTCATGCTGGTGCTGCTGCTGGAGCGTCGTGGGTTCCGCTATCTTGAAGCATTTGTCATCGTACTGATCGGAACAATCGCAGCATTGTTTGGCATCGAGATCGTGCTATCACGGCCTGAGTTCGCTCCCATCCTGCGTAACCTGCTCGTGCCGCAAACGTCGCTTGTAACCAACCCGGAGATGCTGTACATCGGCATCGGCATCCTTGGCGCAACCGTGATGCCGCACAATCTCTATCTGCATTCTTCGATTGTGCAGTCGCGCGACTATCAGCGCACGCCGGAAGGGAAGCGTGAGGCGATCCGCTTTGCCAATTGGGACTCCGCCGGAGCGCTGACCATGGCGTTATTTGTGAACGCGGCAATTCTTGTCGTGGCCGCGGCGGTATTTCATCGCAACGGGCATTATGAAGTTGCTGAGATCGAAGATGCCTATCGCTTGATGTCGCCACTTTTGGGTATAACGGGTGCAAGCGCAGTCTTTGCGATTGCGCTGCTTGCCTCTGGTCAGAACTCCACACTCACCGGCACGCTCGCCGGTCAAGTAGTGATGGAAGGCTTTCTGAACATCCGTTTACCGCGATGGCAGCGGCGTCTGATTACGCGGCTGGCTGCGATTATCCCCACGGTGATCGTGGTTGCATTTTACGGTGAGCATGGCACGGCGAAACTGCTCATCTTCAGCCAGGTTGTGCTGAGCATGCAGTTGAGCTTTGCTGTCTTTCCGCTGGTGGCCTTCACAAGCGATCGGAAGAAGATGGGCGAGTTTGCAAATGCGGCGTGGCTTAGGTGGATGGCGTGGATCGTCGCTTTTGTCATTGCTGGCCTGAATATCTGGTTGCTGATCCAGATATTTCTTGGTCGCTCCAGTTAACGTGCGCGACAGCAGATTACTGTGACGGCTTGAAATCGAAATAAGCAAAATTCATGTTGCCTTCGGTAAGAATGTGAACGGTCAGCACATTCCTCCCCTTTTTCAACGGAATGTGCGTTAGATTTTTCATCACGTTCCAGTGATGCCATTGCCGCCAGGCGATAGGATCGCGTGCATCATAGGTAGATTGAATCGCAATTGGTCCGGTCACGTCGCGCCCGTTCACATCGATAGAAATGGTGCCTCCGCGATTGGATGTGTAGAGCAAGTCGGCGCTGTAAGAGCCGGTGTGGGCCGCATTCACTGTGATGTTGAACCACTCACCGGGTTGTGTCCAGCCGACGTAGAGTTGATTGAGCTCAGGAGTGACCTTGTCATACGGATTGTTATCGATAGCGTCATGAAACTTGGTGTAGGACGTATCGACTGCCTCCTGCATTCGAAATTCGTTGAGATAGGTTCCATCAGCGGGGTTGAGGCCACCGCTGCCTTCATTCTTGGGAGTCGTATCGTGGTAGGCGATGCCTTCGCCGCCGAGATCGTAGTACGCACACTGCACACGGCCGGGAATGATTTGCGGACCGCTTTGAACGCGGCTGTCATTGTAGGGAAGGCCTTTATAGCTCGAGACAAAATCCTGATAGGCACGGCCTGTTGTAACCAATAGAAGCATTACTGAGATGGCGGCTATGAAACGAACAACGGCATGGCTTGCGTTTGCAAACATGGCAACATGCTACTATTGGGCCGTCGCCTATGATCGCCATCCGCTGATGTCGGTTCTCAGATACTGCACGCTTTGAGCTGTTTGTGATGGCGCGTCACCACACTCTGTCTTGAATAGGCTGTCGATGCTATGTGAGCTCTTCTCATAAGAGCAACGCATTGCGAGTTACACAGAAGGAACAAGCGAATCCAATGCTGAAAAATTTAAAAGAAGCATTTCCGGATGTGATCCGTAGCGAGCGCATGGATCTTGTGCCCGTGACACGGGAGTCATTGCTCTGTCAGATGGACGAAGGGCCGCATGCGCGAAAGGAACTCAGCGCAGTTCTCGATGCAAGTGTGCCGGAAGAGTGGCCGCCCGAGCACTGGGAGCCGCATGTCGTGGACTACCTGCTGAAGCTGATCGCCGAGCATCCGGATGCAGTGGGATGGTGCCGGTATCTGCTGTTGCGACGCGGAACAGGGCGCGTTCTGATCGGAACGTTTGGCTGTACCTTCCCTAAACCGGAGACCGGAGAGGCAGAACTGGGCTACGGTGTGTTGCCGAGCTGGCAGCGACAGGGATTCGCCGCAGAGGCAGTGATGGCCATGATGCCCTGGCTGCGGATGCAGAGAGCGATTCACGCGTTTGTGGCGCAAACTTTTCCATCCCTATATGGATCGGTACGCGTGCTCGAAAAGTGCGGTTTCGTTTCCGCTGGCGCAGGCGAAGAGCCAGGAGCGATTTTATTTCGTAAGACGATCAATAACATCGTGTGAGCCCTGGGTGCTGTACCATCCGTCCTGAACAATGGGAAGTGATTCGAGGGGCGGATGCTGCGGAAAATCAAATTGATTGTCGTGTTTGGATTGGCATGTTTCAGTGCTGGGGCAGGGTTGGCGCAGAGGCCGGTCGCGATTCGTGTTGAAGCCGGCCACACAATCGGCCCTTACGATCGGATCTGGACTTACTTCGGCGCGGACGAACCCAACTACACGTATGCGCCGAACGGACAGAAGCTCCTGCGCGAGCTTGGTGAGCTGAGTCCGGCACCGGTCTATTTCCGCACGCACAATCTCTTCACGACAGGCGATGGCGACGGTTCGCTCAAGTGGGGATCGACCAATGTCTATACCGAGAAGGCCGACGGCACGCCGGTCTATAACTGGACGATTACAGATCGCATTTTCGACGCGTTCGCCGCCGCGCACGTGCGGCCACTGGTTGAAATAGGCTTCATGCCCGAGGCACTCTCAACGCATCCCGAACCCTATCGGCATACTTTTCCCAAAGGCGATATCTTCACGGGATGGACCTACCCGCCGAAGGACTATGCCAAATGGGGAGCGCTGGTGCGAGCCTATGCCGAGCACATGAAGCAGCGCTATGGCAGCGCTGTCGATGGCTGGCTGTGGGAGGTCTGGAACGAACCGGATATCCCCTATTGGTATGGCACAGCCGAGGAGTATGACCGGCTTTACGATGTCACTTCAGCAGCAATTCGCGAGGCGCTGCCCAACGCAAAAATCGGCGGTCCTGAGTCGACGGGCGTTGCCTCAAGCCATGCCGAGACCTTCCTGCGTCAGTTCCTTGAGCACTGTGCGCACGGAAAGAATGCAGCAACCGGTGCAACCGGAGCTCCACTTGATTTCATCAGCTTCCATCCCAAGGGACGTCCGTCCACGGTAGATGGCCATGTGCGTATGGATATCGGCTTTCAACTCCGCGCAGTCGAGCGAGGGATGAAGGTCGTCGCCTCCTATCCCGAATGGAAGAATACCCCGATCATCCTTGGCGAAAACGATCCGGAGGGCTGCGCGGCATGCCAGGGAGCAGCCAATGGCTACCGCAATGGTGCTCTGTACGGAGTAAGCGAAGCGGAGGTGATGGCACGCATTGCAGAGCTTGCCCGCCGATATGACGTGCATGTGCAAGGTACGGTGACATGGGCCTTCGAATTTGAAAATCAACCTTACTTTGCCGGGTTCCGCGAACTTGCCACTAACGGTGTCGACAAGCCGGTACTCAATGTCTTCCGCATGATGGGCATGCTCGGCGGCGAGCAGGTGCAGGTTGAAAGCTCAGGAGCACTCTCACTCGACGACATGCTGCAAGGTGACGCAACCGGCGCTGGCGATATCGACGCCATCGCGACGCGGCAGGGGAACGAGGTCAGCATTCTTGTATGGAACTACGCCGATGATGATGTACTGGCTCCAGACCCTCGGGTAACGCTGAAGATAGCGGGCCTTGGAAATGGATCGGTACAGGAAGAAGAGTTCCGCATGGATAAGAACCACAGCAACGCCTACACGGTGTGGCAGTCGATGGGCAGCCCCGCGCAACCAACGCCCGAACAGCAGAAGAAGTTCGAAGAAGCCGGAGGCCTTGAACGAATTTCAGCTCCGCATGCGATGCAGATTCAGGAGGGAAACGCTGCGGTAGAGATAACCCTGCCACGGCAGGGCGTGACTCTCATTCGATTGAGCCGGTAGGCCGCCTTTACACCCCAGACCCTGAACGCAGAGAATTGCTGGAGACAGTTTCGATTCCTACGTGAGGTACACCCCATGCCGCTTTCCGGAGAAGCCATCCGCCTGATGAACTACATTGACGATGTTTCGGTGACGCTGCGCCGGATTTTGACGGGCGTGGCGACGCTCGATGACGAGGAGCGGGCGAAGGTTTCGGCTCACCTCGCGTCCTCGAAACCCAACGCCCAGGATGTGCTGAACGCCCTGGCCGCCAAGTAAATCTGACTCAGGCCCGGAACTTCGGCTTTCGGGCCTCGTCCATTTGATCCCTTCATTCGTTTTGATCCCTGCAGAAACAACTCTCGCTATTCTCGGAGCCGGATCGCTCGGACGCCGTCTGGCGCATCGTGCGGCCAGCGCAGGTTTTCGCGTGATTCTCGAAGACGTCATGCCCGCCAGCCTGCGGCATGCGCAGGAAGATCTTCGCCAGTCGCTCGGACCAGAAGCCATGCCTCGTGTAACGTTCGCGCGGTCTATCGAAGAAGCTGTTCGCGAAGCCGATCTTGCGGTGGACTGTGTGCCCGATGAGCTTGAGTCAAAGCTCGAAATCTTCAGCCTGCTCGACCGCATGGCTCCGCCGAAGACCGTTTTGCTGACTCCGACAACGAATCTCTCTATCGCCGATCTGGCCTCGTGTACCTATCGGCCCGGCCAGTGCGTCGCGGTACACGTAGACGCAACCGTGCTTGCGCAGGAAACCCATGGAGCCGGCATCCCAGTTGTGTTCACCGCGCAGACAACCGAATCGGCACAGAAGCTGGTCGAGGGATTCTGGCAGCAGCTTGGGTACAGTCCAATAATCAGCCTCGATTCCAGCGCCGTGTAAGCTGCCTTCCGTGCTGGTTTTATTGAAACCAGCAGACGGTTGCTCCTGCTAAAACGTCCAAACCTCAGCAGATGGCAGCGCACATAAACCGGGAACTGCCTGCTCTCAGCCTGCGTACCGATAGTCAGGGCAAAATCAGGGCGAAGCTGCGCCCGCTCTCTTCCGATGCAGAACTTTGGCGACATCCTCGGTGAAGTCTTTCGCGCCATGATGGCCAATAAACTGCGCACCTTCCTGACCATGTTCGGGATCGCGTGGGGGGTGGGGTCGCTGCTGGTGCTTGTGGGCCTTGGCGAGGGATTCCGCTCCGGACAAGAGCGCAACCTGGCCAGCATCGGCAATGACGTCATCATGATGTGGAGCGCCACTGTGCCTGCGGTTTCTGGGCAGCACACCGGCATGCGGCCGTACAAGCTCACTCCCGAGGATGAGGCTGAGATGCGCCAGCTACCTGAGCTGCGCTCCGTGACGGCCACGCTCAATCGTCAGGATCTATATGAAGTTAGCGAGTGGTCGAACACTTCTTCGCAGGTGTGGGGTGTCGAGCCGAACTTTACCGATGTGCGTTTTGTGCCGATAGAGGAGGGCAGATTTCTCGATGCAGCGGACCTGGCGCAGCGCAGGCGTGTGGCTGTTCTCGGGCTGAAAACGGCGCATCTGCTCTTTCCCGGCCATCCGCTTCTCGGCCAGACCATCACCATCAATGACACGGCGTTTACCGTGGTGGGGAGCGTCGGCACGGTTGGGCGCGGCAACAATGACTCTGACGACCAGAAGATTTACATTCCGCTAACCACCATGCAGCAGCTCTTTGCGATGAAAGGTGACAACATTCCGCTGGATGCCCTGACCTCGATCCAATATCAGCCGGCGAAAAGAAGCGATGATGTGGATGCGCTGGCGGCGGTACATAAGGTGATTGGGCGCAACCACGGATTCGACCCGACAAACAAGGACGCGTTTGACGAGTGGGATACGATCCACACCAGCCGCCTGATCGGCAAGATTTTCGACGCCATGGATGTGTTTCTGGGCTCCGTCGGCATTGTGACTCTCGGACTGGGAGCAGTGGGTATCATCAACATCATGCTTGTATCCGTCACCGAGCGGACACGCGAAATTGGTCTTCGCAAAGCGCTCGGGGCGACAAAAAGCAGTATCCTCGCGCAGTTTTTCTGGGAAGGTCTGATTCTCACCGCGGTCAGCGGAGCAATCGGCATCGGCCTCTCTGCGGGATTCATGGGGATATTGCAGGCATTACTTACGGGCAAGATGCCGGGCTTCGATCCGCCGCAGCTGGTGTGGTGGTCGGCGGCGCTGGCGATGGGTTCGCTTGCGGCAAGCGGAATCGTGGCTGGAGTGTACCCGGCGAGCGTGGCTGCTGGGCTTGAACCGGTAGAAGCATTGCGACGGGAATAGGAAGTAAAGCTATGTTGAAAGACATCCTCAGCCAGGCATGGGAAGCGATGGTGCACAATCGGCGCCGCACGATGATCACGATCGTGGGCATGGCCTGGGGCATTGCAACCGTCGTGTTGCTTCTGGCCTACGGCGCAGGTTTTAGCCGTGCAATTGAGGCCATCTTTTCTCAATGGGGCACGCACCTGATGGGCGTCTTTCCCGGCCGGACGAGCGAGCAGGCTGGCGGCGACAAGGCTGGCGTCAAGGTGCAGTTCACCCTGGACGACGTAGACACGGTCTGGAATGGCGTGCCGGGGCTGATTCACATCACGCCCATGGTCAACAAAGATGTTCCAGTGCAGAATGAACTGCACACCTATACATGGACCGTTACCGGCGTGCTGCCGGACGCGCAGGACATTCTGCATCTACCAACATCTGAGGGTCGCTTCTTCAATGGACAGGAAGAGCAGCAACGTGCACACGTCGCTGTCATTGGATCAGAATCGAGCACCAAGCTGTTCTCCGGCCAATGGCCCATCGGTCAGCCGGTTCGGCTGAACGGTATTCAGTTTACGGTGATTGGTGTACTCGATACCAAGATGCAGGAGGGGGACAGCGACAACAATCGCCAGATATATGTTCCTTTCAGCACCATGAGCGATATCAAGAGCACAAAGTATCTCGACGGCATCTGGATGAACTACTCCGGAAACTTCGAGGATGTGGAACGGCACCTGCGTGAGACGCTGGCGATGGCGCACCATTTCAAGTCATCCGATCACAACGCGATTTTCGTCGCCAACCTGATGGAGCAGCTAAGCCAGTTCCGCATTCTCTCGATCGCGTTGCAGGTGCTGCTAGCGCTTGTCGGAGCCTTGACACTGGGCATAGCGGGCATCGGTCTGATGAACATCATGCTGGTCGCCGTGCAGCAGCGCACGCGCGAAATCGGGGTCGAGAAGGCGCTTGGGGCGCAGAAGTCTCACATTCTCATACAGTTTCTTGCCGAGGCATTTGTCATTACCGGTGCTGGCGGTATTGCCGGTATCGCCCTGGCCGAGCTTGTTTCCGTAATGGTTGGGCGAATCACGTTTTACAGCGCCATCGCTTCCAACGCCACCGACGCGGATATCTATCTGAAGATTTCACCAACTGCAGTGATCGTGGCCACCGGGATTCTGGTGGTGACGGGGCTGGTCAGCGGGATGATCCCAGCCATACGCGCGGCGAATCTCGATCCCATCGAGGCTCTGCGGTATGAGTAATTGGCTGCTTTTTGCCGATAATCGCGACCCAAAGGCGCATACTTATAGCGGCGTCGATGACGAGGGTGTTGTTGGCTCGTTTATTACATAATTAGTAAACAATTATAGACTCGATTACGACCAGAAAATTAATATATCCCTCCCCCTCCCGGAGGTTATCTTCTTTGTTTTCAGCAGCAGCAATGAGTCGAGGAGTTTTATTCTTCAAGATTGAAGAATAAAAAGGTTACACAGGGGACAGGGCATCCACGACGGGGATTCCCGCGGGCGGATTAAAGTGGAATTCCGATTCGGGTAGCGCGGGGTTGGTTTGTTCGTTCGAGAAGTCGAAGATGGTCTGAGCGCCGTCGGTCTCATCGATTTCGAGGCGGCGAATAGCGCCGTCTGAGCCCGCAGTGATTGTTACCTTGGTAATTCGTTTCTGCTGTCCCCTGGGAACGCCGGAAAGTGTAAGCGTTCCAGCGGAACTGGAAGCCAGATTGAGCTGCTCCAGCTCCGACTCGATCTTGGTATGGCCCAGCAGAAAGCGGAGCGGAGAACGCAGATCGTCCAGTTCGCTGGCCTTGAGGCGTTGCACCTGGGGAACGCCCGGCGTGTAGAACCAGGCATATTTGCCGTCGAGGACAAAGACTTTTCCCGGAGTACTCGTATAGTTCCAGCGCATGCGGCCCGGCTTGCGCAGCAACATGGTACCCGACTCGCTGCGGTGCATGCCGAGGCCGTTAAATTCCTCGGTGAAGTCGGCTTTGAGCGATTGCAGCTTGTTGTAGTGGCTGTCAATGCGTTTGGCGAGATCTAAAGCTGTCGGTGTAGGCGGAGCAGCAGCATTCGCAGGGGAAATAGCACAAACACAGAAGAGCAACAACGCTGCGGCGATCAGACGCCGCATTGCGCTGTTGCTTTGCCGGACTTCGAGGCTAGTTGTTATTGCACGGCCTGGGTGCAGTTTGTGCCGCCTTGCGGGTCGTATTTGATCTGGCCCTGGTTATCTTCGCAATACCCGCGATTACCGGTTTTGCCGACAGCGAGTGGCACCGCAGTGACTTGAAAGCTGGTGATCTGGTCGGTGTTTCCGACTGTGACCTTGGTTACGTTGGTGATAGCGAACTGATAGCCATCCTTCACACCGTTTTGCAGCGTTCCCGACAGCAACTGGGCGCTTTGCGGAGTCGGATTACCCGACTTGGGATCGCCGCCAAGTTGATCCAGCGTAGAGGCAAATCCGTTGGCGGGATAGTCGTTCTGGTACGAAATCTGGTCTTTGTAGATGACCTGCAGCGAGTTGATCGCCGATTTCTCGTTGACCGACATCTTCATTTTGTTGAAGTTCGGAATGGCCAGCAGCATCAGGATCAGCATGATGCTGATGACAATGAGCAACTCCATCAGCGTAAAGCCGTTGGGGCGTTGGCGGCGGTGCTTAACTTGCGGTGTGTTCATGAGAATCCAAAGCCTCAGGGAGATGCTGATTCCAGTCTGTTGATGCCCGGTGCAATCGAGCCGGAACTGTCACACAAATGCTAACGCCAGTCAGGGGTGGATGCAAAGTCCTGTTCATATCGCCAAATCGCGTCTGCGTTCATTGTGGAACAAGCCATATTGGTTGACGTTCGAGCGCGTGCAAACGCTCGCACAGAGGTGAAAATAGCGATTCTGCCTGCGAACTTCCGCGGAGTGGATCAGCAAACAAGGCGTGAACGGTCGAGCTTGATGCCGTCGAGCCGTCCGAGGAGTGTTACGGCGATGCGGTCAGAGATGAAAAGCTTCTGCGCCATGAACTGGACCTGATCGGCGGTGACTGCGTCGAGCCGATCCAGGACTTCTTCAACGCTGAAGAAGTGGTTGAAGTACATCTCTTGCCGGGCAAGGTTCGACATGCGCGAGCCCGAGCTTTCAAGACCCAGCAAGATGTTGCCCTTGACCTGCTCCTTAGCGCGGGTGAGTTCTTCGTCGGTAAGAGACGATTCCTTCAGATTGCGGAACTCGGCCATGACCAGATCGATCATCTGCAGAGCCTTATCCGCCGAAGTACCGGCGAAGACGCAAAGTGCGCCGGTGTCGCTGTACGGACTGAGGTCGGAGTAGATGGAGTAGGCCATGCCGCGCTCTTCGCGGATGGTCTGGAAGAGCCGCGAGCTCATGCCGCCGCCGAGCACTGTATTGAGGATGAGAGTGGCGTAGCGGTTCTCGTCCGTGATGGGCGGCGAGGGTACGCCGAGGCAGATTTGCACCTGTTCGAGGGAACGCTTATTGCGCAGAATGACGGGAGCGCTGACGTGCGGTGCGCCAAAATCGATGGCGACAGTGCCGGAACGGAGCGGGCTGAACTTCTCGGCTACGGCGGTCACGAACTGATCATGATCCAGATTGCCGGCGGCAGAAAAGACCATGTTTCCGGCGCGGAAGCGGTCGGTGTGGTAGCCAAATAGCGTGTCCTGTTGAAAGCCTGAAACCGTCTTAGTGGTGCCTAGAATGGGCTTGCCGAGTGGCTGATCCTTCCAGAAGTTCTGGGTGAAGATTTCGTGCACGAGCACGTCGGGATTGTCCTCGTCGATCTTGATCTCTTCAAGAATGACGCCGCGTTCACGCTCGACATCGATGTCGGCAAAGACGGGGTTCAAGACTAGGTCGGAGAGCACGTCGAGCGCGATGGGAACGTGATTCGAAAGCGCCTTGACGCTGAAACAGATGGTCTCTTTGCCGGTAAAGGCGTCGAGATTGCCTCCGATCGCGTCCATCTCGCGGGCTATGTGCTGGGCGGAGCGAGAGCGTGTGCCTTTGAAGAGCATGTGCTCGACAAAGTGCGAGATGCCATTGATCTCGGCTGCCTCATAGCGCGAGCCGGACTTGACCCAGATGCCCATGGCTACGGAGCGCAGATGCTCCATGCGTTCTGTGAGAACGATGAGACCGTTGGGCAGAACGGTGCGGCGCAGGTTGCGCTGGGTGGTAGGATCGGGCGAGTTAGCGGAAGAAATTGCCATGTCTGTCTCTTTGATTGTAATTGTTCTGGCAGCCGAAACCCCGCATTGAGTCGCTGGTTGCTGTAAATGACGAACTAAGTTGAAGAGCGGCAAGTCACTCGAAAACTTATTCCGCTGGTATCCTGAAAGAAGCGCGCGGAATACGGCTATAGTTGCCATGAAGACGGCCCAACAACAATCCGATGCCCTGAAATCCGATGTTTTGACAGGACCATTGGTTTCCGTCGGGGAGATCGCGTCTGCACGCGATTCTGGTTCGCAGGCAACGCGAGCACTGTTCGGCATCGACAGGGCTGGATTGATCGCTGTTTTCGCTGAACTTGGTGAGAAGCCGTATCGCGGACGGCAAATGACGGATGCTCTCTATAAGCAGCGTGTATCGAGCCTGGATGAGGTAACGACGCTGCCGCAGACGCTCAAAGACAAACTGGTTGGAGCGGGCTGGCATGTTGGCAGGCCACGCATTGCGCAGGCTTTCAAGAGTGTAGATGGAACAGAGCGATACCTGATCGATGTGGGCGGACAGACGGTGGAGACTGTGTGGATGCCCGAAGGCGACGGCGGAGCCGAGTTCAGCGAAGAGGATGCCGAGAGCGGAGCGCGTGGCTGGAAGCGGGCAACGATTTGCGTGTCGAGCCAGATCGGATGCGCGGTCAACTGCCAGTTCTGCTTGACGGCGAAGCTGGGGCTGCAGAGGAACTTGACGGCAGGCGAGATTGCCGGGCAGGTGGTTGCGGTGCTCGATCGCCACGCAGTGGAATTGAATAGGAATCGCGTCAATCTCGTGTTCATGGGCATGGGCGAGCCGTTTCTGAACTACGACAATTTCATGGCCGCAGTGCGGATTCTGATGGATGAGGTTGGAATTGCGGCGCAGAGAATGACGGTTTCGACGTCGGGGATTGTGCCGGGGATTTTGCGGTTTGCTCAAGAGCCTGCAAGGCCAAAGCTGGCAATCAGCCTGAACGCTCCGAATGATTCGGTGCGCGAAGCCGTTATGCCGGTGAATCGCAAATGGAATATCGCCGCGGTACTGGATGCCGTACGGACGATCCCGTTCAAAGGGCGCGAGAAGGTAACGTTCGAGTATGTGATGCTGGGCGGCGTCACCGATCGGCCGGAGCACGCAGCGGATGTCATCAAGCTGGTGCGGCGCGCCAACTTACCAGCAATGGTCAATCTGATCGCCTGGAATCCCGGACCGGGCATTGCGTATGAGAGCCCGACGGCTGAGTCTGTGCTGGCGTTCCAAAAGCTGTTGCTTGCCGCCGGCATACAGACGTATGTCCGGCGGCCAAGAGGACGGGATATTTACGCGGCCTGCGGTCAGTTAAAGCGGACGACTGAGAACGCCGCGCCCGCCGCGTAAGCGCGTATCCGGCTACTTATCCGCTGGAATTGGAATCGGTTTCACATCGCCGCAATCGGAGCCTTTAAAGACCGAGGTCGATTCGCTGGTCCACTCGACCGGCGTGTTTCCGCCACGGCCTTGAATGCTGCCTGTGAAATGCACACTGCCCTTGGCGTGCTCAGGATCGTCCCAGGAGGATTGCACGGTGCCTTTGCCGCTCATCATGCCGGTGCAGACCATATCCGCGGTCATACTGTGATCGGTCTTGTTGACATTGGTAAATGTGCAGTCGCCACGGCGGATCTGCGGGACGGGAGCGCCGTATTTATCAATGATCTCCTGAGTTAGGCAGACTTGCGTGGTGCGCGGGCCTCCGCCAAAAGGCGAGTTGGGTCCGCCCGGAGGCGTCATTCCAGCGAGGAATGGAGATTGCTGCCAGGTCATGGTGGTGGTCATCTCCCACAGGCCGGGCTTGCGGCCCTGTGCCCATGCGACGATGACGCCAGCTAACACTACGGTACCGACAGCGATCCAGGTGCGAGTAGGACGCATGTTTTTCTCTCCAGGAATCGAGATGCAGGGACAGCAATTCCGTGCGCCACCAATGTACGGGATTCCGGCAGGTACGGGAAGTAGATTCTCGCTCTACATCAGGCTCCAGCGAGATTTTTAATCATGGAAAGACGGCCAAGCTCGAGGAGCGCTCCGGCAACTTTATCTCCTGCGTGGCGGAGTACTTCGCCTTCACTGAGGAAGTTGCCGACGATGCATCGTACGCCTAGACTTTCGACGCGGTCGACATCGGGGATGATCGGTGCTGCGCCCTCTGCAGCGTAACGGAGCAGCATCTCAGGCGAGACAGGTGCGGAGTTGAGGATGGCGTAGTCGAAGATAGGTGCGCCAGTGTGCTCGTAGATGCGCTCGATGTGCTGCGAGGCGGTCAGGCCAAGGCTCTCATTGGCCTGTGTCATGAGATTGCAGATGAAGACGCGAACACCGCAGGCGCGGGTGAGCGCCTCGGGAATACCTTTCACGAGCAGGTTGGTGATGAGCGAGGTGTAGAGCGAGCCGGGGCCGACTGTAATCAGATCGGCGCGCTCGATGGCTTCAAGAGCCTCGGGCAAAGGAGCGGCATCTGGCGGCTCAAGCGTGAGCTCGACGATTCGGCGCTTGCTGGCGCTGATGTTGGTTTCGCCACGGACGAGTGATCCGTCGTCCATTTCGGCCACGAGGGTAGCGTTCGCGGTAGTCACGGGATAGATGCGGCCGCGTGTGGCGAGAATCTTTGAGGCTAGCTGGATGGCCTGGCCAAAATCGCCGGTGATTTCGGTTAGTGCGGCTACGAAAAGATTGCCGAAGTTGTGGCCTTCGATGTCTCCACCGGATTTGAAGCGATGCCGGAATAGCTGGGAGATGAGATCTTCTTCTTCACTGAGGGCAACCATGCAGTTGCGCAGGTCGCCGGGCGGAAGCATATTGAAGCCCTTACGCAAACGGCCTGAGGAGCCGCCGTCATCGGTCACGGTAACGAGCGCGGCCAGGTCGGAGATGATTCCGGTTTCAGTAGTCTGGCCGGGAACGGCAACGTGACGCCTGAGGCCACGAAGAAGGGTAGAGAGACCTGTGCCTCCGCCAATTGCCACTACGCGCAAGGCGGCGGGCGGCGAAATGCTGGCAGAGGCGGTCAAATTCGGATCCTTGTCGGCGAGTGAGGACGTGATCGTCGACGTTCGCATCCTTTGAAGCGCAATGACGAAGAGCGGTCCTCGATCCAGTTTACGGGTTCTCGGGGTAGAGCAGTTCCGTAAAGCGGGGATCGTCCTGCACGTTCTGGAAATCGCTGTCGGTGCGAGCCTGCAGGCGATTGCGCGGGTTGGTCTCAATAGCGCGCGCTAGGTGTTCGAGACACTCCTCGATCTGTCCTGTGATGGCGTCGAGAACAGCCAGGCCATACAGGGCATAGTCGGCTTGGGGGCTCTTGTTGAGGATGTGAGAGAACTGCTCGCGAGCTTCCTCGTAGTAGTCCATATTCAGCAGCGAGACCGCGTAGTCGTATTGCTCCTCGACCGAAATGAATTCGAGGGTGGTCTTGCTCAGCTCGCGATGGCAGGCGCTCACATAGATGCGGCAGCGTTCGGCAAGTGGCGGTGGAGCTGTTCCGAGCAGCTTTTCAAAAGCGATGAGCGCTTTGTCGAACTTTGACTGCTGAAGAAGCTGAAGCGCGGACTGATAGTGCTGAAGGGATTCCGTATCGACGTGGTTCCCGGTCCCGCTAGGGCGTGTGCTGGGCGGTGTTGCTTTCTTGCGGGTGGACAAGGTGGTTCTGGCCTCAGAGCTCATGTTTCAATCGCCGGTGGAGCGGTCCTGGTTGCCTGGTTTTGCAATTTCAGGGGCTCAACCGCTTAAGCGATTGTATCTTCAGCCCCTCTTTATACGCACAAGCCTGCGCTACGTCAATGGGCGTGGGAACAGTGGCGAGTATGGAGAGGCATCAAAGTCCTCATGAGTTGCGGTAGACGGAGGGATTCAACGAAGGGTCGTTATACATCTTGAGCTGGCGGTAGAGCTTGAAACGGCGCGTGCCGGAGAGCGATTCCTCCCAGAGGCGGACCAGGCAGGCTGCGAGGTCATTGCGCTGGATTGCGAGGATTGCGAGCCGTTCCTGATTGCGTTCGAAGTGGCCCTGTGGGGCGTCGGGCCGCTCCATCTCTTCGCGCGTGTGGTAGAGCTTAAGGGCAAGGATGGAGAGCCGGTCGATCATCAGGCCGGGCGACTCGGAGTGCAAAGGGGACGTCTCGTTTGGCATACCAGCCGTGGCGAGCTTTTCGAGGAGGAGTTGATCGATCTGTTCCGACAGATCGTTGCGGCGCTGGTTGGTGGAGTCGATGCGGCGCTTGACGCGTGCGAGGTCCGCATCGGTCGCTTCGGGGGTGCGAGCCTCATCTTCGGTATGCCAGAGCTCAAAATTCGCCAGGTGCTGCCGTGCAACGAGTTCGCTCCATGGGTCCAGCGGACGTTGCCAGGCTTCAAGTGCTTCGCGATGCCAGGCAACCGTGAGCTGGTCGTGAAGATCGGGGATATCGCTGAGATTCAACATAACGGGCGTAGAGTTAGACGGCGAGTACTACCTGAATGAGTGTATCGAACATTGCGCGAGTGAGAGCCCGGGCCTTTTGATGTCAGGCGCGGCCGGTATGGTAGAACTATCGTCACTTGAGCACACACTACGGTCCTGCGCAGAGGGATAGATTTTGCGAGCGCATGGCAGGGTTGAGGATGGGAGAGAGGCATGGCTGATAACAGCGAGCGGTTTCTTTGCATCTCGACGTATGAGAAGGGGCAGGATTTTCTGCGCGAGCTGCATACGCAGGGTATCAAGACGACACTGCTGACTCTGGAAAAGCATCGTCATGGGGCGTGGCCGTTTGAATGTCTGGAAGACCTGGCGACTATGCCTGCCAATCTAACCAATGAACAAATTTTGAACACTGTGGCTTGGATGTCTCGCGAGCGCAAGTTTGATCGTCTGGTAGCTTTGGACGAGTTCGATATGGAAGTGACGGCGCAGCTTCGCGAGCACATGCGTATCCCGGGGATCGGCACGACGGCTATTGCTTACTATCGTGACAAGCTGGCTATGCGGATGGGTGCGCGGGATGCCGGGTTTCTGGTGCCGGAGTTTGTGCGGGTGCTGAACTACGACGAGTTGCGGGAGTACATGGGCCGGGTTTCTCCGCCCTGGCTGTTGAAGCCGCGATCGGAGGCCTCAGCGCTGGGGATCAAGAAGATTCAGGAGCCGGAGCAGCTTTGGCGCGCGCTGGATGAACTGGGCGACCGGCAGAGCTATTTCCTGATGGAGCAGTTTGTGCCGGGGGACATTTTTCATGTGGATTCGATTATCAAGGATGGGAAGGTGGTGTTCTCGGCTGTGCATCGGTACGGCAAGCCGCCAATGCAGGTAATGCATGAGGGCGGCGTGTTTACGACCCGTTCGGTGGACCGGAATTCCGAGGACTGGAAGCAGCTTACGGAGCTGAATGCGAGGCTTGCTCCGGGGCTGGGACTGAAGCGCGGGGTTACACATGGCGAGTACATCAAGGCGCACGCGGATGGGCGATTCTACTTCCTGGAGATTGCGGCGCGGGTTGGCGGGGCGTTTATTGCAGACCTGGTGGAGCAGGCGACAGGCGTGAATCTCTGGCGCGAGTGGGCGAAGATAGAGGTGACTGATTTTCGCAGGACTGAGTATGCCGTTCCGCAGGTTCGAGCGGAATATGCGGGCAGCGTGCTTTGTCTGGCCAAAGAGGAAAATCCAGATACGTCGCTGTTTAACGCTCCGGAAATTGTCTACCGGATGAAAAAGCATCATCATGCGGGGCTGATCGTCAGGTCGCAGGATCCGGCGCGTGTGGCGGCGCTGCTGGATGAGTACAGTGTCGCGTTTGTGGAGAAGTATTTGGCGTCGATGCCGCCTCCGGCGCGGCCTACGGCCTGAGTATCGGAAGGGAAGGAATGATGGAGAAGCGATGGCAGTATCCGCACCGCAGATGGAATCCGCTGCGGCGCTCGTGGGTGATGGTTTCACCGCACAGGACGCAGCGTCCGTGGCAGGGTGAGGTGAGCAAGACCGCTCCGGCGGCTGGGGTGAGCTACGACCCCGAGTGCTATTTATGTCCGGGGAATAAGCGGGCGGGGAATGAACAGAATCCTGATTACACAGGCGTCTTTGCGTTTGTAAACGATTACGCTGCGGTTTTGCCTGTTCCACCGGCACATCTGGATGAGGCGGCCTCGCCTTTGCTGGCTTCGGAGCCGGTCGAAGGCATCTGCAAGGTGCTGTGCTTTCATCCAGATCACAGCCTTACGCTGGCGAAGATGGAGCGTGTGGATATCCGGCGCGTGATCGATGTCTGGGCGGCTGAGACTGAGGAGATCGCGAAAACGAATTGGATCAGGAACATCCAGGTTTTCGAAAATCGCGGGGCGATGATGGGCGCGAGCAATCCGCACCCGCACTGCCAGATCTGGGCGACGAGCGTGGTGCCGGACGAGGCGGCGATCGAGCTGGACGCGCAGAAAGCATATCGGTCAGAGAAGGGAAGTTGCCTGCTCTGCGATTATCTGGCTGCGGAGCGCGAGGCGCAGGACAGGGTGATCTTCGAAAACGATCATTTTGCCGTGGTTGTGCCGTGGTGGGCGGTTTGGCCGTTCGAGACGATGGTGCTGCCGAAGCGGCATTTCGGCGGATTTCCAGAGTTGTCGGCCGACGAGCGTGATGGACTGGCTGACGCCCTCAAGCAAATCACTAGCCGCTACGACAAGCTCTTCGATGTCAGCTTTCCCTATACGATGGGCTTTCATCAGTCGCCTGTGAATAATGGAGCGCATCCGGAATGGCATTTTCACGCGCATTTCTACCCGCCGCTGCTCAGGTCGGCGACGGTGCGGAAGTTCATGGTGGGTTTTGAGATGCTTGGGATGCCGCAGCGCGATATTACGCCGGAGCAGGCTGCAGAGCGGCTGCGTGGGCTTAATCAATGATCCACTGATGCGGCTCATCGAGTGATCTTCGGTCTCTCAGAATGCAAAGGCCATTGGGAGCAGCTATCGCGGTTTTCGCGGAGATTGATTTCAACAATCGGACTGCAATTCCAGGAGCCAATCGCACGGGAGGGCGCGAAAAAACTCCAATTGTGCTGAACGGGGGGCAGTCCTATACTCGGTCCGGTAGTGGAACCATTCCTGACCTAGCAGTACAAACAGCGGAAGGAGATTCAGTACCATGGCTGTCATCCACTGGACAGAGGTGCAAGCCTACGTCATTGTTGCGATTACCGGGTTCGGTCCATCCGGGCATGACCCAACTCAGTTGCCAAACATCAATCTGTCAGATCTGGACGGACCAACCACGGAAAACATCAGGGATCACGGTAAGTTCAAGTGGGAGCGCTGGAACTATGGCATTCCGAAGCATGAGATTGCGAATGACGGCGTGCCTCAGCTAATGGACTGGTTCCAGCGGCAATATCCACGCGCTCGCGCGCTGAAGGTGCAAGCTAAAGGTTATGGAGGTTTCGTCCTCAATCTGACCTGGATGATAGACGACGCGAATCATGGATATAAGCGGTTGTTTAATTTTCACGTAAAGATCAATGCTGGCAGTATGGATTTGAAGACTCTTTTCGCGAGCGGCGCTCAAGGGCAGCAGAAAGATGCCGCCATGGATGCCATGTTCCCGGCTCTGGGGTCCAAATAAAAACTGCTTGTATCCGAACTTCTGTTTTCGGGAATACCCATGCGTAACACTTCAGGGCAGGCGGCAAACACATCTGCCGACCTGCTCTGAAGGAAGAAAAGGCTTCGCGGGTAGGCCGGAACCTGATTTCATGGTAGGGAAAGCTGGCAGACTGTGGAGTGGTGAGCTCGCTGGGAATCGAACCCAGGACCCACGCATTAAAAGTGCGTTGCTCTACCGACTGAGCTACGAGCTCCTGAAGATCTGCCTTATTTAAGGTAGCACAGGGATAGCTTGAGCGCCTGCCAAGGACCGGTTTTCGGAGTGCTCGCAAGACGGAGATGCGCTGCGCGAAGCGCCAAGGTTTTCAACTGTATACGCGCCTGCGCTAAAGCGAACAGTGCACCACACTTGCTATCTCCCAGACCTCTATTCTGGTGGTACTTTACTGCATGAAAACATTGCGCATTTTTGGTCGCATCGGGCCGATTGTAACAATAAAGTGGTACACCTCGGTAACCAGCAGAGTGCTATGGTTTGGCTAATAGGCTCGTCCAAAGTCTCACGGGGGTGAGGCTGCGAGTCTATCCTGCAAGCTTTTGGCACGCTTTGTCTGGTAAGCCGGGGGGGACTGGCCGGGCGCGATGTAGTAGGAGTTGGGCTGGGATCCTTAGGTGGTTTTGCGGGCGCGTTGCCGCCTGCGAGAGAGTGCTGACTATCAGCAGTTTGTGGTTGCTGTAGAGAGTTGCAGGTGAATATGCCAGATACGAATCCAGCAGGGACAAATCCGGCTATGGAGCCGAGCGAGGCCGCAACGCCTGAGGATGTTGCGACGCTGTATTCGTGGGCGAATCTGCACGGTGCCAAATACCGGGATTTCTCTGCCTCACGTGCTCAGGTGCGTGAAGCTACGCGGTTGCGAGCCGAGGCTGCGGCGGCGGAAGAACGCAGACGCCTGGAAGAAGAAGAAGAGCGCAAGCGGCAGGAAGAGGCGCAGATAGCGGCCAGGCTTGCAGCCGAAGCGGCTGAAGCGGCGCGGCAGGCTGAGGCGGATCGTCTTGCAGACATCGCGCGGCAGGCTGAAGCTGAAAGGCAGGCTGTACTGGCTGCGCAGGAAGCGCAACGCCAGGCTGCGCAGCAACGGCCCTGGCAGGCTGTGATGCCTGAGGTTTATCAGGGCGGACAGGGATCGCAAGCAGCGACTGGTCCTGTGCCCGTGCAACAAGAGGTGAGAGCGGTGGTAGAGGCTCCGCAGGTTGCTGGTGCAGGCCAAAGAGGATACGCGGACGCGACTGCGATTGCTGCTCCGCGTGAGTCTGCGGCGCATCATTGGCGGATCGTTGAGTCTGCGGCAATGACTCAGACAGTCGAAAAGCAATTGGCTGCGGACGTTCCTCCTCATGCAAATTCGTCTCAGTTGTACTCGATGGCGCCCGCAGCTCCTGCAGCGGAAACATTTGCGGTGCCGGCGCCCGATCCGTTTTTTTCTTCTCCATGGCAGGCTCCTGAGATTCGCGAACCCCGAGAAGCGCGCGAAAATGCGGTGCGTCCAGCATGGCTGGCTCCTGAGATTCCAGTGGAACGCGTGGAGCATGTGCAGCAACCGATGATGGCGCAGCGAGCAGCGAATATGCCAATGATGGCTCAGGTGCAGCCGATTCAAGGTCAGGCGCAGGTCCCGATGTATGCGCAGTTTCAGGGGCAGAGTGCGGGACATGCCATGAGCCAGTCAATTGGGCAATCGGGCGGGCAGTCGAGTGGGTCGGGCCAAGGTCATCCGCAGGCGCCAAATGTCGTGGATGATACGCTGCTGGGCTCACGGGACCGGCTTACGAATCGCTGGTATGCGTTGAAGAGCGTGTTCGATCCACAAGCCGCCCCGGCTCAGGCGCAGATGCAGCCTCCAGCTAAGGTGCCGGTGCTTGCGGTCTTTTCGCTTGCTGGCGGAGTTGGCAAGACAAGCCTGATTGCTTCGCTTGGGCGAGCGTTGTCGGCGCGCGCCGAGCGGGTTTTGCTGGTCGATACCGCGGCGTATGGATTGCTACCGTTCTTCTTCGGCGCGCGTGATCAGCGGCCGGGAATGCTGCGGACCTTCAATCCTCCGGGAGCGAGCGCCGATGCGCCGATTCAATTGGTGACGCTTGATCCGGAAGCGCAGGCCTCCGATTACGCCAATATGGAAGGGGGGCAACCCCAGCCTCAAGATCCGGCTGCGTTTCAGGGGCAGGGAGCCAATTCCGATTGGCTATTGCAGGAGATCGGGCGTTATGCGCGGTCGACGCATCGTGTGCTGGTGGATTTGCCAACCGCTTCTGGAGCAACCACGCGCAGAATTTTGCGCATGACGCCGACGGTGGTTGTGCCTGTACTTCCGGATATGAATTCCGTGGTGAGCGTGAGCGCGATTGAGTCGTTTTTCCGCAATCATGGCGCTGGAATTTATACCGGCGGCAAGCAGATACTGCCGTTTTATCTGTTGAACCAGTTTGACTACTCACTGCCTTTGCATCTGGATGTGCGCGAGATTTTGCGGGAGCAGATCGGGGATCGGCTTTTGCCATTTGCTCTGAGGAGAAGCCCCACGGTGAGCGAAGCTTTGGCTGAGGGAATGACGGTGATCGATTACGCTCCGAATGCGGTGGTTGCGGAGGATTTTGCGAGCCTCGCGGGATGGGTTCGCAGCCTGTCGGCACCCGCCCAGCAAAGTTATCGCGGCGTCCGGTGGAGTGAACGATGAGCCTCACTCAGGTCTGGCACGATATTGGTGCTGGAGAGACCTTTACCGGTAAGCTGGTTCGGTTTTTCTTTCTCTGTTTTGCAGTGGTGGCGTTTTACTTTTTTGCAACGCTGCCGTTGACCTGGCCGCAGCAGGCTGTCTGCGGTTTACTTACACTGCTGCTGGGGCTGGCGCTGGGGCGTACATCGGATTCTTATCTGATTACGCTCACGCTGATGATCCTGTCGCTTTTCTCGACCTTCCGTTACGGATACTGGCGTCTTGCTACGACGGTCCAGTTTTTTCAAGATCCGTCGAATCACTGGGGAGCGCTGGACGCCTTCTTCATTCTCTCGCTGGTGTTTGCCGAGAGCTACGCCTTTGTGATCCTCTTCCTGGGCTTCTTTCAGACCATCTGGCCGCTACGGCGCGCGCCGATGCCGCTGCCCGAGAACACCGAAGAGTGGCCGCATATCGATGTCTTGATTCCCACATATAACGAGCCGCTCGAAGTGGTGCGCTATACAGCGCTCGGAGCACTCAACATCGACTGGCCGGCGGACAAACTGCATGTCTACATTCTGGACGATGGACGGCGCAAGGAGTTTGAGGAGTTCGCGTTTCAGGCTGGTGTGGGATACAAAATTCGGCCGGATAACTTTCACGCCAAGGCAGGCAACATCAACACGGCGCTGAAGAGTCTGCATTCGCCGTATGTGGCTATTTTTGACTGCGATCATGTGCCGACGCGCAGCTTTCTTCAAATGACGATTGGGTGGTTTTTGCGCGATCGCAATCTGGCGATGCTGCAGACACCGCACCATTTCTATTCGCCGGACCCGTTCGAGCGCAATCTGGGCCAGTTTCACATCATTCCCAACGAAAACGAGCTCTTTTACGGGATTGTGCAGGACGGGAACGATTTCTGGAACGCAACCTTCTTTTGCGGCTCTTGCGCGGTGCTGCGGCGCGAGGCGCTGGATGAAATCGGCGGCATCGCTGTCGAGACGGTGACGGAAGACGCGCATACCTCGCTGCGTATGCAGTCGAACGGGTGGAACACGGCGTATATCAATATTCCGCAAGCGGCTGGATTGGCTACGGAGCGCCTGTCGGCGCATGTGGGCCAGCGAATTCGCTGGGCGCGCGGCATGATTCAGATTCTTCGCACTGACAATCCCCTGCTTGCCCCCAAGCTGAGCTTTGCACAGCGGCTGTGCTACTTCAACGCAATGGCGCACTTTCTATATCCGCTGCCCCGGTTGATCTTTCTGACCGCACCGCTGATCTATCTGCTGCTATCGCATACCAACGTGCCGGGATACTGGGGGGCGATTCTTGCATACGCGCTGCCTCACTTGACGCTCTCGAATATTACGAACTCGCGCATCCAGGGCGCGCACCGGCATTCATGGTGGAACGAAATTTACGAGACGGTACTCTCGCCTTACATTTTGCTGCCGACGATGCTCGCGCTGGTCAATCCCAAGCTGGGTAAGTTCAACGTGACGGCCAAGGGCGGCATCGTGAAGCGCAGCTTCTTTGACGTCAACATTGCACGGCCATTTCTGGTGCTGCTCTTTCTCAATTTCCTGGGATTGGCAGTGGCGATTCCGCGCTTCTTCATCTGGGATCATGACCGCCCCGGCACTGTGATCATGAACTGCATCTGGTGCTTCTTCAACATCGTGGTGTTAGGGGTATGTTCAGCAGTTTCGCGAGAGATGCAGCAATTGCGCCAACATGTCCGCATCAAGATCGTGACGCCGGTGACGATTCGGCTTAGCGATGGACGCGAAGTGAAGGGGGAGACGCTTGATCTTTCGAGCGGCGGCACGGCGATACGCCTGAATGAGGCGTTTGAGGCGCCCGTAGGAGATGACGTTAGACTGATCTTCCCGCTTCCGAGTCTCGATGCCGATCTGCCAGCATCTATTGTGACTTCAGAGAAGACGTTGCTGCGCATCAAGTTCAGCGAGTTGAACATACAGGAACAGGAATTTCTGACAATGGTGCTCTACTCGCGCGCCGATACGTGGCTCGGCTGGGGTGAAAGCAGAGAGGTCGATCAGCCGATGGTAAGCCTGGCGCGCATCTTCGCGATTTCGTTCAAGGGCTTGAAGATGACGTTCTTCAGTCTGTTCTTCCGGCAAAAAACAGCGAAGGGAAAAGGGCTTTCCAAGACCACCAAGGCTGCGGTCAAAGGGAAGTCGAACGTAGCGGCGAGAGCGCATATGCTGCTGCTGTTCCTGTTGCCCGCGCTGTTGCTCGTTTCCGGCTCGACGAGACCGGCTTTATCGCAGCCAGCCATCTCGGGATTAAGCAGACCGTTGACCGCGGCGAGTGCGCCGGCACCTGCGCCAGGTCAATTTCATGACACTTTTACGCTTGCGGATATCGGTACTGGGCCGATCGAGATGCATGGGGTGGACAGTACGCGGTCCATCTTCTTTGCGCTGCCGCAAACACATGTGGTACGCATGGCGAAGATCCACATCTACTACTCGTTTTCGCCAGCCTTGTTACAGCAGATGAGCCATATTCAGCTCATGCTGAATGGAACGCTCTTTGCGACGCTGCCGGTTCCTCCGGATCAGACGGCGGCGACGGGCGCCAGGCAGCAGGATGCGGAGATCTCCATTCCGGCAGAATTGCTGGTGCAGAAGAACATCCTGACGATCGAGTTCATCGGTCACTATGTGATGGTTTGCGAAGATCCGATGAACACGGTGTTGTGGGCGCGGGTTGCGACGAGCACATTTCTCGACTTTACCGGCGATGTATTGCCCATTACAGATGATCTGAAGCACCTGCCGCAGCCCTTCCTGGATACGGAGGCTGTCGCCGCTCCAAAGATACCGGTGGTTTTTCCATCCGCGCCATCGAGCAAGGCAATTCAGGCGGCAGGGGTGGTGGCATCGTACTTCGGTGTGCAATCGGAAAATCGTGCGATCCGCTTTCCTACCTATGTCGGTGCTGCTCCGGCAGGGAATGCCATCATCATCGCCGAGAACCCGGCGAGCCTGCCGGGCGGGCTTAATCTGGGCAATATCTCCGGGCCGACGGTTGCGATGCGGCCCAATCCGACCGACCCTTACAGCAAGGTTCTGATTGTCACAGGACAGGATGCGGATCAGACGCTGATGGCCGCCTGGTCTGTGGCGCAGAACGCCTCTGCGCTCGCGGGGCCGATGTCGATGATCGACAGCAGCCAGACAAAGCCTCCGGTCTCGCCGGCAGCGGATGAAGCGCCGCGCTGGGCGCGAACGGATGGAACGATTGCGCTATGGGACTATGCTTCCGCAGAGTCTCTGCAGACCGACGGTTCGGCTCCGTTGAACGTGTATTTCCGAGTGCCGCCGGACATGTTCTTCGGCGAGCAGTCCAATGCAATTCTCAAGATGGTCTACCGGTACAATCCAATCCCGATAGGCCCCATATCGAGCTTGCAGGTGCGCGTAAACAATGCGTATCTGGGCTCGCTGCCGCTCATACCAGGCTCGGAGGCAACGCGAGAGATAAAGACTGAAGTTCCGGTTCCGGTCGTGAACCTGAGGCCGTTCTCGAATTCGCTCTCATTTGACTTTACCTTTCAGATGATGAAGAAAGGCGGCTGCTCAGATACGACACCGATTAACATGCAAGGCGCCATCCTGCGCGATACCTATCTCGATCTGCGTGGTTATCCGCACTACGCTTCGCTGCCGAATCTTGAAATCTTTGCCAACGCTGGATACCCCTTTACGCGTTACGCGGATCTGAGCCAGACAACGGTGGTTCTGCCGGCGATCCCAACGCCGCAAGAACTGGAGATGTTTCTGACGCTGATGGGACATTTTGGGCGGCAAACTGGAATGCCGGTATTTCGCGTCAAGGTAGACGGCGCAGATGCAATGAAGGCCGGGGCCGATACGGATTTCCTTGTGTTGGGCACGGGCGATGATCAGCCGGCGTTTGCAAAAATAGGCGACAAGCTGCCGGTCAACGTCGAGGGTGGGCAGGTGCAGATTCGCGATACCGAAGGGGTATTTGGATTGCCACGCCATGCGTGGTGGAAGATTCCTGTTGCCGATCATACGGACTCAGGCGATCTGACTGCTTCCGGTACGCCTGACTCCGTGATCGAAGGCGTGGAATCACCGTACCAGCCGGGACGAAGCGTCGTGATTATCAATGTGAAGGATGCCGCGACGTATGACGCCTTTCTCACGACGTTCCTGAAGGTTCAGCAGGCCAGCGACATCAACGGAAGTGTTTCGGTGTTGCATGGGTCTTTATTTCAATCATTTCGACTGGGCGGTGGAACGTACCACGTAGGCTCGTTACCGTTGTGGACACGGCTTCGCATCTGGTTCAGCAAGGTGCCGTGGCTGGCTGCGCTGGGAGCGCTGGCGCTATCGTTCCTGCTGGCGATCTGGGTCCGAATCTGGCTGCGAAGCCACGCTCGTAAGCGGTTGCAGCTGGAAGACTGATATGCAGAGAAAACTTGAAAAAGCATTGCGATGCCCGATCAGGGCTGGTGGCGCACTGATGGTTCTTCTGACTGCAGCGTCTGCGGCATTGGCTCAAACGGCGGCTCCTGATCCTGCACGTCTGTGGCAGGCCTATGCCAGCCGGTATATCAGCGGTGATGGGCGAGTGGTCGATCCGCAAGGAGGCGACCGCACTACCTCTGAGGGGCAAAGTTATGCGCTCTTTTTTGCTCTGGTCAACAACGACCGGGGCCGGTTTGACCAGCTTTTGCGGTGGACTACGAACAACATGGCGCAGGGTGATCTAGGCGAACACCTGCCGGCGTGGAGTTGGGGTAAGGCAAAGGATGGCCACTGGGGAGTATTGGATCAGAATTCGGCTTCGGATTCCGATCTCTGGATTGCATATGATCTGGTGGAAGCCGGACGCTTGTGGAGCGATCACGATTACACCTCGCTGGGACGCCGTCTTGCCGATTTGATTGGACGAAAAGAAACGGCCAGCCTGCCAGGACTTGGAGAAGTGTTGCTGCCTGGTCCGGTGGGATTTCATTTGCAGCATCTCTGGGTCTTGAATCCAAGCTATTCGCCTCTGTTTTTACTGGAGAGATTGGCAGAAGTGAGTCCTGCGGGACCATGGGCCGGGCTGGCAAAGGATTGGCCGACGATTCAGGGGCAGAGCGCTCGGAACGGCTTTGCCATGGATTGGGTCTGTTATGGGCCTGATCAGGGATTTTCTCCATGTCTCGCAAATGGAGCCAAAGCTGCCACGGGAAAGTCGCCGGGACCGATGGGCAGTTATGATGCGATCCGCGTCTATTTATGGACGGGCATGTTGGCAGACTCTGTACCTGCCAAGGCGCAAATGATGCATGCATTGGCTGGAATGAATGAGTATATGCAGCAGCACAGCGCGCCTCCAGAGAAGATCAACGCGAGCGGCGTGCCAATGAATCAGGATGGGCCGGTAGGATTTTCTGCAGCGTTGTTGCCCTATTTGGCCAGCTTTTCCAACGAGGGGTCTGTTGCCCAACAGTTGGTGCGTATACAATCGCAACTCGATGAAAAATCGAATCTGTATGGAGCTGGCTACGGAGGCAGTCCTGCATATTACGATCAGAATCTAGTCCTCTTCGGAATCGGCTGGTACAGCAAGCAGTTTCAGTTTGGAAGAGGTGGAGAGCTGTTAGTACGATGGGGTCATTGAGGCATTTCGCGGACAGCCGTTGCAGGGATGGCGAAGCGTGGTGCGAGATGCGCCGGTGGGACTCCGATGAAAGGGCTCTCTGGCAGGCGAGAACGGTGGGAGACAGGCCTGAATGAGGGCAGTAGATCGGCAAAAGACAAAGCGGTACGAGAACCGGGATAGATTCTCCGCAGCGTTGCGGTTGTTCCGGTTTATGATCGCGCCTGCTGTTTTGCTGATGGCCGCCACAGTTCCTCTTGCCGCCCAGCAGAGCGATGCAGAGAAGATACTGATTCAGAAGGCACAGGCGCTCGAACAGCGTGGGCGTCCAGATATTGCTGTGCAGGTCTGGCAGCAGATTCTGCTTTCTGATCCGAATAATGCGATGGCCCTGGAAGGGGTGGCGCGCGATTACCGTCTGAGCGGCAATTCAGCGGCCTCCGATGAGGCGCTCGATAAGCTGCGCAAGATCAACCCATCGGACCCGAATATCTCCCGGATTCAGGGGCTGACAAGCGACAAGCGCCGTGATGCGCGCCTGGCGCAGGCTGGAGCTCTGGCGAAGGCCGGTAATCCTGAGGCCGCAATGCGGATTTATCGGGAGTATTACGGCGACCATCCTCCCGATGGCGATATCGCCCTGGCCTATTACGAGACTTTGTACGCGACGCCGAATGGCAAGGAAGAGGCGCTCAGGGCCATGCGTGCTGCGGCAGCGAGAAATCCAGGCGATCCGCGATTTATTGTGACGCTTGGCCGCATGCTGACCTATGACACGAAGACGCGCGCGGAAGGCATCAAGATACTACGGGAGCATCAGGACAACTCGGATGCGCAGATGGCTTTGCGGCAGGCGCTTGTCTGGGATTCAGCTAACCCGGCTTCGGCTGCGGAGCTCAAGGAATATCTGCGGACTCATCCAGCCGACGCGCAGATGCAGGAGCGTCTGAAGGTGAATGAAGGCAAGCTGGCGGAAATGAACGCGGGCATCGCCCGGACACCGGCCGAGAGAGCCGCATTTGGCGCATTGAATGCGCATCACCTGCAGGAAGCGGAAACCCGGTTTCAAGCGATGCTGGACGCGAATGAAAAAGACGCGCGTGCGGCAGCGGGCATGGGCTTCGTTCGCATGCAGCAGAATAACTTCGGCGCGGCGATCAGCTATCTGGAACAAGCGGAAGAAAATGGTTTCCGTGACAGTTCAATCGTGAATGGATTGGCGACGTCTCGCTTCTGGTACACGATGGGACAGGCTTCGGCTGCGTTCGATGCCAACCAATCGGAAGTTGCAGAAGAGAAATATAAAGCCGCTCTTGTAATGCGTCCGCATAGTCTGGAGGCGCTGAATGGGCTGGCTGGCGTCTACACCAAGAACCAGCAGTATTCGCAGGCGATTGCGATCTATCAGCAGTTGCTGAAGTCGCAGCCGCGTGCGACAGACGCCTGGCGCGGACTGTTTCTTTCCTATGCGCGCGCCGGTCAGAATCAGCAGGCGCTTTCTTTGATGGCGCGTTTCCCGGCTAGCGTAAAAGCAGCCGTCAATCGTGATCCGGATTACCTGCAGACCCTGGCGACGATTTATCAGGCGCAGGGCAGGGACGCGGATGCGCAGCGAGTGCTCGCGCAGGCTTTGGCTCTGCCGTTTCCAGATAACGGTGCGAATCTGAAGAACGGGACGCGGCTGCAGTATGCCAGCATTCTGATGGCAGCGAAGCGCTACAGTCAGGCCGCGGAGATGTACCAGCAGGTGTTGAACGAAGATACTTCGAGCCTGCCTGCGTGGATGGGGCTGGTGACTGCCGAACACCAGTTGGAGCATGACAACGAAGCGATTGGCCTCGTGGAAAAGATGCCGCCGGACACATACGATTCGGCGCTCTCGGACCCAGGGTTTCTGACGATGCTGGGCTCGATTTATCAACAGTCCAACCAGTTCGAGATAGCCCAGGGATTGCTGGAACGCGCCGTACGTCTGGAGACACAGTCTGGTGGTCAGCCGCCACTCAATTTGCAAATCCAACTGGCCGCAATCTATCTGCAGAGAAACAACACTGCGCAGGCATACGGTATCTATAAGCAGATATTGCAGACGCATCCAGATAATCTGCCAGCCTGGCGCGGGCTGATTGGCGCCTTGCAGCAGACGAATCGCAACACGGAGGCTCTGGAAGAGATCAAGCTGATTCCGCCGGATGTGCGCAAGCAGCTTGAGACAGACGTACAATTCGAGCAGACAGAAGCGAGTCTGTATGCATCAGCCGGCGATACCGTGAACGCCATGGCGCTCTTCAACAACGTGCAGAAACATTACACAACGCTGCGTGAGGAACCGCCTGCGGACGTTCAGATACAAAGCGCCTATCTGCTCTACAACACCAAGAATGATAGTGCTCTATATCCGGCACTGATGCAACTCGGTGCGCGTCAGGATCTCACAGTTGCACAGCGGGAGACGATTCAGAGTTTGTGGGCGAACTGGAGCGTGCGCCGGGCGTCGCAGGCATTCGATAACGGAAATACTGCGCGGGCCACGGACATTCTGGATGCTGCGGCCCAGGCGTTTCCGGATAATCTGACGGTGCGCAAAGCGGTTGCTGGCGGCTATCTGCAGGTTGGCAAATCGAGAGAAGCACTGGCGATCTTTAAGCAGATAGACATGCAGAACGGAAGCGCGGCCGATTTCCAAGGCGCGATCGGCGCGGCTCTGGCAGCAAACGACAAAGGCCAGGCAGAAACGTGGCTGCGGCAGGCGCTGGATCGCTACCCGAGGGATTCTGGAATTCTGGCGTTGGCGGCGCGGTTTGAGCAGGCGCGTGGAGACAATGCACGGGCGGCTGATTACTGGCGAGCTTCGCTGGCTGCAATGCCGCAGGTTTCGCCGCAGGATAAGCTGGCGCACGAACTGGTGAATCCGGAGCCAATGAAGCCTAATCAACGGCCAGCGACACCGGCCGATCTTGCTAATCTGTTGAATCCCGATCGCGATGCGAGCGCAGCAAATGGAAGATCTGGGCGTGCTCTGCCTCCGCTTCCTGCCTATGGGCATGACCCGTACCAGCCGAGCGCGCCAGTGGTGATTGCACCGCAGACTACGCCGGGAATCGGCTCTACACCCTCGATTGGGCAGTACCAGATTCCCACCACAACGACGACACCTCTTCCTCAGTCCGATTTGCAAACTGCACCGCAAGGGGGTTCGGAAGGATCAAGCCTGCCTGCGTTGCGGCTGCCGTCCGGTACTCGATCTTCCGCTGCGGCAACCACAATGCAGCCTCAGGCCAGTGATACAGGATCGAGGAACGGCGATCAGGGACGCGTTCGTAAAAAAACTTCGACGGCAAACGAAGGCCGTATGCAGCTTCCGGAAAGCGGCCGCCAAGGTGGCTTGGGTACTACGCCATCGCAGGCGCAGCAAGGTTATCCGCAGATCGTTCCCCAAAGCTATCAGCCGTCTACGGCCCAGCAATCTAAAGTCACGAACCCTCCCGATGTCTCGCTTGGTTCCTCTCTGAACCTTTCGGGTCTCCGTCTCTCTACTCAGCCGATGAATCTACTAGCGGCGCGGACTCAGGCGCTGATGACGGCTGAGACTGATGCGCAACTGACGGAAGGGCTGACTGCGGGGACGATTCACTACCTCCCGAATGCGGGAGTTTCCGGAGCAGCCTCGGCCTATCCCTCTTCGAATGCGGCTAGCGCTACTCAGCAGAGTCAGTTGCCAGCGAACAGCCGATACAGTGAGGTGCAGTACACGCCGTCCGCACAGGACGCGGCAGCCGGCGCGTACTCCGCGCCGAAGCAGGCGACCACAAAGCCGCAGCAGACCGAACTGCCCATTCCGCCGCCGCAGACTACAACGGGTCAGCAGGCGACGACGCCCGCACCGAAGCTGGAACGCAGCAAGCGGCGAAGACGATCGAAGCCTGCGGCACAGGGAAATTCAGTGCCGACGCTGGTCACCGCTCCGGGTGATCAACAGCAGCCCACAACGCAGTTGCCGGTAACGGAAGGAATTCCATCGGAAGGACAAGCGACGCCGAGCACGACTGGATTGAGCGATCAGGAGCTCGAAGAACGCAACCTGCCACCGCTCAAAGGACCATGGGTCCGTTTAACGCATCCCAAGCCGAAGGTGTTGAGCCCGCGCGAAGAAGCAGAGATGCAATTGCGCACCATCGAGGGCGGATACAGTGCGTGGCTTGGAGGAACGGGGACAATCGCCCATCGTACTGGCGATCCGGGGTTCAACAGCCTCACATCGCTTTCCGCGGATTTTGAGTATTCGCTGCCCATTGGCACCACGGCTAGACTTACTTTTATTGCGCGACCTGCATTTTTGGATTCGGGGCAGGCAGATGGCAATGCCGTTATCCAGTTGACGACAAATGGAGTGACGACTACCTCGCCCGAGCCGATCGGGACGATGACCGGGACCTTGGCCTCAACGACGCCTCCGGCACAGCAGAACTCAGCGGGGATCGGCGGCGAAGCGCAGTTGACCTTTGGCAATCTGGCGATTGCCGGCGGCTATACGCCGTATGGATTTCTGGTATCGAATTGGACTGGGCGCGCCTCATGGAGGCCAGGGAACGGACCGTTTACCTTCAGCTTTAATCGTGATTCGGTTAAGGATACGCAGCTTTCCTTCGGAGGATTGCGCGATCCCGCGACTATCACAGCCTTCAACGCAGGAAACGTCTGGGGTGGTGTTATCGCCAACTCGGCTAACGTGCAGTATGGGAAAGGCGACCTGAACTCCGGTTTTTATGTCGGGGTGGGCGGCCAATACATCACTGGCCTGCATGTGCAGGAGAATCGCAGGTTCGATGGCTCGATGGGTGCGTACTGGCGTGTATTGGCTATGCCTGAATATGGCACGCTCAATGTAGGCGCAAATTTCTTCGGGATGCACTATACATACAACCTGAGCGGCTACACATGGGGCATGGGCGGATACTTCAGTCCGCAGTCTTATTTTCTGGCGAATGTTCCCATTACATGGAGCGGGCATTATTTAACCCGTTGGCACTACACAGTTCTGGGCAGCTTTGGTATCCAGGCATTTTCACAGGATGCCGAGCCGCTGGCGCCACTTGATCTCGGTATCGAGACGAATACATTTAACAATGCCAAGCTCGCAGCTTTGACGAGCGTGGGAGCAAACTATGACCTGCGTGGACAGACAGCGTATGCGATCGGCGATCACTGGTTTGTAGGCGGTTTTGCGAGCGCGAATAACTCGCGGAATTATACGAATCTCACCGCAGGATTTTCGGTGCGATATCTGTTCCGGTCACAACCTTCTACAGTTGCTGGACCGACAGGGCTATTCCAGACCGATGACGCGCATGCGATGCGACCGTTGACGGTGCCATAGGTACAGTCTCGTTTCTTCGGAGATCCAATTTACAGCGGCGGACTTTGTCCGCCGTTTTTCATTGGTTTGAACATGCATCTTCGGTTGGCGTGGTAATCGTAAAATCAATAATATTAAAAAAATTAGTTGTAATACTTAATAAAATTAATTCATAATCGTGCAGTGATTGAGAGTCAATCGTGAAAGCGGATAGCAAAGCTTTGGAATGGCAGGAGCTTCTGCGGATGGCGCAGGGCAGTTCTATGGTTGTGGAACGAGTGCGGCTGCCTGAGAAACAGATTGCGATCGAGGGGACGTTTCTGCTGCCGGAGCTCGCAAGGTTAAGCATTGAGGACCAGATATTTGTCATGGCATTTGTTCGCACGCATGGCTCCATTAAAGAGATGGAGCAGATCTTCGGAGTGAGCTATCCGACGATTAAGGCCCGTTTGAACAGGATTGCCGGGCAGCTCGAGTTTGTGGAGACGAATCCGGGGCCGTCGGGTGTTGAGATTCGTACGGAAGTGCTGGAGAGATTGAATCGCGGCGAAATTACGGCGGTTGAAGCGATTGAGGCATTGGAGGGATTACGGTGACTCCGAATCTGGCGATTGTTCATATTCACAATTCGTTTTGGCCGGGGTTCCGGCTCTGGATTCCTCTATTCCTGCTTTGGATACCGCTGATCATTCTGTCACCGCTGATTTTCCTTGTCCTTCTTGGATGTTGCCTCGCAGCGAGGATCAGTGTGTGGCGTGCCATCGCGGTGTTCTGGGGGTTGATTTGCAGTTTACCAGGAACGGGAGTTTCGGTGAACGCAGAGGGGAACCGCGTTTTCCTGCAGATCTATTAGGAGGCGCAATGCAATGCGAGCGTTTCGGTGTACTGGTGCTACTGGCCGGAGGCCTGATCAGCGTACGCGAAGCTGAAGAGGTCCTCTATCCTTCGCCGCTAGCTGGATTGTTGAGACACGTCAAGATTGTGTTGTGTTGGGGTGTGATCTGCGCGGTAGTTCTCCTGATCGTTGCAGGGGCAGTAGCGGAGGGAAGCAACTGGAATCCCTGGGTGGGAGCGCATTACGGCCTGCTTTCATGGAATGGGCCTACGATTGCGCGGCACGTACATGCCGTTTTGCGGACTTTATTCGGAGGGTTGTGATGAACGATAGCAGACGCCAGGTATTGCAAATGCTGGCCGACGGCAAAATAACGGCTGAAGAAGCTGAACGGCTGCTGAGTGCGCTGGAATCCAATGCCGCAACCGGCGGAAACGGCGCCCGTTACGCAGGAGCGGCATCAGCAGGCGATGCGGAACCGGCGAAACCGCGCCCGAAATATCTGAGGGTGTTGGTCGAGTCGCAAGAAGGCGAAAGCGGCAAGAATGGACCGACCTCAGTGAATATCCGTGTACCGATGCGATTGCTGCGTGCGGGGGTACGCCTTGCAAGCCTGATTCCGGCACAGGCGCATGAGCATCTGGATCAGGCTCTGAACAAGCAGGGAATTCCGCTGACGTTGTCGCAGATCAAACCGGAGAATCTTGAGGAACTGGTTGACAGCCTCGACGATCTGACAGTGGATGTGACCGGAAAAGAGAGCAGCTCAAACGCCAACGTGAAGGTGCGAGTATTTAGCGAGTAGACGGACGTGTTCGCTAATTCTTGCGAACGGGTTTTTGCATGGGTACGACCTGTACGGTGACATCGCGAACTTCCGCCAGGAACCGGTTGAGCACGGAGCCGCGGAGGAGGATGTCCCACCGGGAACGGGCGGACTGACCGAAGACGACGTGGGAGATGTTTTCCTGCTGCGCAAAACGGATAAGGGCGTCAGCTACATTCTTGTCGTGCAGCGTTATGTTCTGTGCTCCCAGATCGCGGGCCATGCGCTGAAACTCCTGCAGGCGCTCGAAAGCTTCAGGGTTGCCATGGCCTTTATCTTCGTCAGGACGCACCACATAAACGGCATACCAGTTTGTGGCGAGGCGGCCGGCGATTCGAGATCCAACGCGAATAAGACGCTCGGTTCCCGTTCGTGTTGAGAGGCAAACCATGACCTTTTCCGGCATGGGAGCCTGCTCCAGACCCTGAATGCGGCGATACTGCGCAGCCTGGCTGCCGACCGTCTCAGCGGTAGTGCGCAATGCCAGTTCGCGAAGCATGTTGAGATTGCCCTTGCGGAAGAAGTTGGCAAGCGATTGCTCGACCTTTTCCGCGGCGTAGATCTTTCCCTGCTTAAGCCGGGTACGCAACTCGTCGACGGTGACATCGACGTTGACTACTTCGTCGGCGCGCTTGAGCACGCTGTCTGGGACGGTCTCCCGAATAGTTGTGTTGGCAGAACGGGCGACGGCGTCGTTGAGAGTTTCGAGATGCTGGATATTGACGGCAGTCATCACGTTGATGCTGGCATCAAGAAGCTCGATTACATCTTCGTAACGCTTGCGGTTTTTGCTGCCGGGGACGTTGGTGTGCGCCAGTTCATCCACGACGACGGTATTTGGGCGGCGTGCGAGAATCGCCTCCAAATCCATTTCTTTGAGCTTGACTGTGCGGTAGCCGATGCTCTGTAGGGGAATGATTTCCAGATCGCGGATCTGTGCTTCGGTCTCCGCGCGACCATGAGACTCGATGAGGCCGATCACAATGTCTACGCCTTGCTGCTTGAGCAGGTGCGCATCACTGAGCATGTGATAGGTTTTGCCGACGCCGGGCGCAGCACCGATGTAGATGCGCAGACGTGCCGGCTCATGCTGACGCTCGATCTGCAGTTCGGTAGGTTGATCGCTCACGATTAGCCCACCTCAACCGGATGGCGTATCGCCTCGACAGAGGCGACCGGTAATGTAAAGCGGAAGGTTGCGCCATGACCGAGACGGCTTTCGACGGAAATCTGGCCTCCGAGGGATTCGACTAGCCGGCGTGCCAGTGCCAGACCGAGACCTGTGCCACCGTCTGAGAATGAGCTGAAACGATCGAAGATGTGATTGAGCCGGTCGGCTGCGATTCCTGGACCGCTGTCGCGCACGATGAATTGAATGAAGCCCTTATGCTCCTCTGCTTCAAGTGTTACCTCGCTTTCGGCAGGCGAGAAGCGAAGAGCGTTGCCGACAAGATTATCAAGAATAGTTCGGACCGCCCGACGGTCGGCCTGTACATGTGAGAGGTCGGCAAAAGCATGGATTTCGATGCGTACGTTGCGAGCCTGAGCAGCATCGGTGGCGCGGTTGCGAGCCTCTACGAGCTCAACGTAGGGAAGTATTTTCTCTACGCGCAGCTCCCTCTTACCCGAGTCGAGCTCGGAAACTTCGATCAGCTCACTCATGAGGTCATCGAGTTTTTGCGATTCGTTGCTGGCAGCAGTAACAAGCTCTGCCTGAAGGGGACGGAGCTCCCCTGCGAACCCCATGCCGAGAGCGTAAAGTCCACGGCGGAGCTGGAGGAGTGGATCACGCAAACGAGCCGAAGCGACTGCGATGAATTGTGTCTTGAACCGGTCGGTTTCCTGAAGGGAGGTGACATCTTCCAGCGTGGTGACGGCGCCCAGCAACCGCCCTTCCGAGTCGCGCATAGGCATGGTGCGCAGACGGTAATTATGCTCGCGTTCACCGATGCGCATCGGTAGAGTTGCTGCTTCCCCTTCCGCCGCGACGGCTCGTTGCATCGAGACGGCATTCCGGATAGCTTCAAGGATTTTTTCGCCGCCCGGTGTATTGGCGAGAGCCATGCGGTCGGTTGCGGCTGAGCCGAGGACTTCAGCGGCTGCCTGGTTGATCTTAAGTACGTGGCCTTTGCTGTCGGTGACGATAATTGGTTCGAAGATCGATTGCAGAACAGCGTCGGAGAGCTGGAACTCCATCTGGCGGCGTCCGGCCTCGGTTTCGCGAAGTTCGCGAAGACGGACGGCCAGACGGTCGATTTCATTCGCGATCTGGCCAAAGCTGTCGTTGCTGTGAACTGTAGAACCCCATTCGGTGCGATGCGCGAGATCGCCAGAGGCGATACGGCGAATGTCACGGCCAAGCTGTTCGATAGGACGCAAGACGAAGATCAGCGTAATGGTTGCGACGAGGATTGCAGAACCGGAAAGCAGCCAGAGAATGAAGACGGCATGCCCGCCTGTTTTTCCGCTCGGAACCAACACGCGATGGACCCAGATGGCCAAGGCGAGCAATAAGGCCACGAGCAGCGCACAACCAAGTGTAAGGCGCTGCGTCAGGTTCAACATAAGTACGGCTCCCGGCGGCCTTAGGTGAGGGCCAAGTCAGAGGATATCCTTTCCATTCTGGCGGAAAGAGCGGCGCGGCGCAAAGTCTTCCCCGAGATCAGGTCAGGGAATCTGGCAGACAGCCAAAGCTGCGTTATGCCATTTGCAGTCAAGACCCGATGGAGCAGGGTGGTAGACGAGCGCCCAATTTGTTCCAAATTGGCTTTTGAGCCGCTTAAAATCGGCAAGCTGGAAGCGCCTCCAGCCGCTAGTGGCCAGTTGCTGCTGATTCCAGATGACGGCCAGACTCGGTACTTGTGTGGCGACAGCCGCGTCCTTGAAGGCGTCTGAGAGTTCACTGCGTTCGGCAAGTGCTCGGAAGCTGTGAAAATCTTCTCCGGGAGCGGACATATAGTGCGGATCCAACGTGAAATAGGCATTCGTGGGGGTGTTTTGACGAATCCATGCGAATGCCTGCAACCAGGCGTTATTCGAGACGATTCCGGGAAGTTCAAGATGTGGAGAGTTGGCGAATAGGTTGCGTTGAACCAGAAACATGCTGCCGTTGGCGACGAGCAGGAAAACAGCCCACCGCCATGTGGATCTCTTCAGCACGAACTTGCCAAGCAGTGCTCCAGCGACGAGGCAGAGAAAAATATAAATCAGGTGCAGGAATCGCATGGGCTGCATTGGGGTGAGGCGTACGAATGCCGGGACCTCAAGCGCGATGCAAGCTACAAGAAGCTGAAAGCAGCCATAGAGGAATATTGCCAGGGAGAGCCGTGCGAGGAGCGGGTGCTCGCGACTGCGGGCGATACGCCACAGACCGTAAAAAATGACCAGCGGCGCAATTGCTCCGAGCCATTCGTACCATGTCCATCGTGAGAGGAAATAGTAGGAGCGCGTGTTGAGCGCTGCATGCCATTCCGGGGATGGCCTTTCGAAAATCCATCCGAGAGGAAACAAGACTGCAGAGGACCTGGAAAACGTTGTTGTATTGCTCATGAAACGCGGATGACCAGTAAAGAACAGAAAAAGGCAGAAGGAGAGTCCGAGAATTCCCATCAGCGGATGCGTGATAACAGCCAGGATAAGCAAGGGAAGAGATTGCCAGGATTTATTTGCCAGTATCCGTGAAACGGCAAAAAGAATGAGAGCCGTGGAGATTGCACGAGGGTGTAGGTATTGATCTGCCAGGTATAGAGCGGTGCCCGCTACTGGGAGAGTGAACATTGCAGATATGAGGGCGACTGCTCCCCATTGGGCACTTTGCTCGGCAAAGAGACTGACGGCTATGCTGCGGCATGCCAGAAGGATCAGGAAAAGAGAAAGGAATTGCCAGAGCAGTTCAGACCATTCGATGGAAAAGTGAGTGGTGTCGGCAAATTTAGCCATCCCGCCGTCAAACACCGTAGCTTGCAATTGCAATCGGAAAAAATCGGAATCGCGGGGGAATAGTTGGGGGTTGAGGTCGGATTTTACCGCACTCAAATATACTCCATCGTCTTCCGCTCCCGGATGGTAGCCCATGGTTAAAAATCCGAGGATTGTGAAAGCCAACACGCCCAACAACGCGGTCAGAATTTTTTTGCGCCTCAAACGATACCACTCCGCTGAATCAACACACTCATGTCTTCGATAGCGATATCACAATCCTACATGCCGGACTCTGTATCAGCGCCTGCTCAGAAGGGGCGTGAAAGAGCACAGTTCGCACTTGTAATCCCAACATTGTGCGAGGCGGGAAATATTCTCGAGTTGTTGGAGGAGGTTCGCAATGTTCTCGATTCGGTTGGTGTGAACTACGAGATTCTTGTTGTGGACGATGAAAGTTGTGATGGGACGGGCGAGCTTGTAAAGCGGGTTGCCGAGAATGATCCGCGAGTTCGCTTGCTGGTGCGCAGAGGAGAACGGGGTCTTTCGGGGGCAATTTTGCATGGCTGGCGTCACAGCGATGCCGATGTCCTTGGAGTAATGGATGCCGATCGGCAGCATCCGCCAGCACTGCTGCCTCAACTGCTGCAGGCCATTTTGAACGACAGAGATGTTGCTATTGGCAGCCGCTACACGAAGGGCGGCGAGACAGGGCAGTGGAATCTGCTTCGAAGATTGTGGTCTTCGATGGCGGTGTCCGTTACGTTGCCATTACAGCAACGAGGCATACGGGCAAAAGATCCAATGTCCGGGTATTTTCTCGTGCGGCGCACTTGCCTGGGTGACATTTGCTTTGAACAAAGTGGATTCAAGCTGCTCCTGGAGATTCTCGTACGGGGCAGGATCAGCTCCATTCAGGAGATACCATTTGCCTTTGGCCAGCGAGCTTCAGGAACCAGCAAGGCAAATCTTCGCGTTGCCAGGGATTTTGCCAGCCTGCTCCTGAAACTCTATGCAAATCGTCTGCAGCTTTCGGGTCTTAAAGAGCAAACAAAGACAGTTCGAAATCTTCCTGAGGCCGAAGAGGCTACCTCCAGTGAGCGCGTTACTCTCCGGAGGTAAAAACACTGCCGACTACTTCAGGCATTTTGCAGACAGTGTAGGGAGCTTGGGCGAATGGGCATTCCAGTCCAGCAGGCGCCTGGCCGCGAATAACAGTCCAGGAAACCTGAGGATATTCTTCACGAAGATGTTTGAAGTCTGACTCTGTGAAGTTGTTGAGGCCTGTTGTTGCCGTTGACATGGACTTCCAGGAATCGGCTAGAGACGGAAAAAGAGAAACCGCCCCACTGTCTTTGTAATAGTCCGCGAGTGCTGATCGCTCAGAGATCGCGCGGAAGCCATGCATATCTGTGCCTGGAGCCTCGAAATAGCGCGAATCGACGGCAAAGACCGCATCCTTTGGAGTGTTGTGGCGCACCCAGAGCAGCGTGTTTATCCATGGATTGGAGCTGGATGACGATGGCAGCTCGATGTGCGGGCTGTCCGGATAGGTTGTTTTGCCGACGACGAACATGCCAATGGCGAGCAAGACGGTTGTCGCGGGTAATATCCAGCGATGTTTGTTCGCTGTGAACTCTGCCAGAATGCCACCCATCAACAGGATAAAGATAAGCGTGATGAGGTGGAAACTACGTAGCGGTTGCAAGCGCTCGAACATGTCGAAAGCGGGAGAGGTTGCGAAGAGTGCTGCAACGGCGATCGATGCGAGGCCAAAGGGGACGAGAGCGAGGCAGAGCTTACGCATGGCGCAGCACGTACCACGGAGATTCGATCTCCAGAGGTAAGCAAGAATTCCGAGAGGTGCCAGAAGGCCGAGCCAGTGGTACCAAGTCCAGTTGTAGAGGAAGAAGTAATCACGCGAGTAGAGCGCCTCGCGGTAAGCGCCATGAGCACGCTCCAGATGGAATCCCGAGGGCAAAAGGAACACCATCGATGCGGCTAATCCGGCAAGTACCGGAACGGGTTCTTCCTCTGGTACTGTCGCTCGCCCGCCATAGTGAATCACCCCGAGCAGGAACGCAAGATAGACGACCATTTGCGGGTGTATGGCTGCGGTTACTAGAAGACCTGCTAAGGCCCAGGCGAACTGTTTTCGCAGAAAAACAGCGAGCGTGAACAAGCACAACGGCGTAGACAGAGAACGCGCTGTTAAGTAGGGATCCACCAAAAGCAGGCCAGTGTTGGTGGCAGGCATGGTCAAAAGGACCGTAGTGACGAGTACCGCGCCCCATCGTGCCCGCGGAGATTCAAAACAGGCCTCGGCCAGCATCCAGCACGAGACGAGCGCCGCGAAAAGTGTGGCCAGATACCACAGGAAGAAAACCCAATCGGGCGGTAGATGGGTAAGGCGTATGCTCCAGCCAACCATGGAGCTGAAAAGCGATAAATGCGCGTGCGATTGAAAGAATTCGGGTGCAAAGGAGAAGAGGGATGGGTCAGCTGCCTTCAGAGCGCCGGGCAAATAAATCTCAGCGTCCTCAGTGCCAAGGTGATAGCCATGGACGAGAAGCGCAGCGATGGTCAATAGACCGAGCCGACCGATCGGTAAAGAGAATGGGCGTGGATTGAAGATTCGGCTAAATCGCAAAGCAGCCGTCCGCCCCCGAGATCATAGATGGAGAAAAAAACGTTTCAAAAACGTGCGCAAACGGGCGTGGGACGCGCCCAAGAAAACCAGTCATGCAGAAAACCTCAATTGTAGTTGGACGATCAATGCCCATTGTAGGACGACAAACGCAAAAATGTGTCATCAATTTCGCATGATTGATGATGGATACGTGTTCGATATGTCACACATGTTTATACGTTACGCATCGTGATAGCGGTCGAGAACCTGTTCTTTTGTGAGCACCCCCTCGATAGCGGTTGGTACTGCCCGGTTGCGTATGAGCAGCGCCGGCCATTTGGAAAAGAAGTGTAAGGTCGTGTCGAGCGGCATATCCGGATAGAGCAGCGGCAAGCGCCGCTCCGGCAGCAGGTCGCCGATCGCTGTCTCGGGTGAGGATGCTGCGCCCAGTTGCTGTAGTTCCTCGATTCCGAGGGAATATCCGTTCCCGTCAGGAAAATGGACGATGATCAGGCCGCGATCGTCGGGGCTGGCTTCAGCTTCGCACAGCGCCTCGCGCAAAGGGCGGGTTGGTGGCAGAACCGGGATGTCCGGCTGCGTCCTGGAAAATCCTGCGGGGGCATGCAGCGCATCTTCGATGTGAAGACGCTCCTCTTCTCGGATCTCTTCCATTGAAGGCAGATCCAGGCCATCCTGTCGCGTGAAGGCTTCGAAGATGGGCACCGGATCAAATTTGCGCGCGATCAGATAGGCGATTGTGTTGGCAAGAATAACCGGGGCTACGATGGAATAATTGCCGCTGACTTCGAGAACCATGAAGACACTGGTGAGGGGTGCGCGCAGAAAGGCGGCAAAGAGCACTCCCATGCCTGCGAGAGTGTAAGAACCAATTGGTCCGGCGAGGTGAGGAAGCCAGATTTCCTGCAAGTTGCCGATGGCGGTGCCGAGCATCGCGCCCACAAAAAGCGTGGGAGCAAACATTCCTCCGGGGGTTCCAGAAACGAACCCTAGGGTAGTGGCGAGCATTTTTAGCGCGGCCAGGATGAAGAGCAGCTTCCAGCCAAAATTCCCATTGATAGCCTGGTTGATGGATTCGTAACCGACACCCATAACCTGTGGGAAACCCAAATAGCCAATCAGCCCAATAGCAAGCCCGGCCAGAGGCGGTTGAATGATATGTGTCCATGCCGGTAGGCGCGCCAAACGGGGACGCAGTTGGCGCATGGTGCCGGAAAAGATTAGCGCGGCGATGCCACCGGCGATACCCAGAGTTGCATAGGCAAGCAGTTCGCGCGGGTCGCGCATCTCCAGGTTAGGCACACGAAAGAGCGGTGCATCGCCAAAAAACCAGCGCGAAACCGCATCGCCCGAGATAGCGGCTAGAACGATAGAACCAAGCACGGATGCGTTCCAGTTTCCGACGACTTCCTCAATGACAAACAGCAAGGCAGTGATGGGCGCGTTGAACGCTGCAGCAAGGCCAGCAGCAGCGCCGACCGGAGCAAAGAGGCGCAGTTTTTCAGGCGATAACCGGAACTGGCGACTGACTGTGGAAGAAATTGCAGCGCCAACCTGCAGCGAAGGATCTTCAGGGCCCAGCGAAAAACCTGCTCCAATTGCAAGCGCTGTACCGATGAGCTTGCCGAACATCGTTCGCATGGAGATATAGCCATTGTGAACGTACATGGCGGCTTTGGTCTGATTGATGCCGGAGCCGCGCGCAGCCGGAAAAGCATACTGAACGAGAATAGCGACGAGCAGCCCAACAGCGCCCGGAACGGCAATCAGGTGCCAGTCTCCCGGACGCATATATTTGCCGATCAGAGCCAGACGAAGCCATTCAATAGAGATGCGGAAACAAACGACGAGCAATCCTGAAAGAATGCCGATGAAGATAGGTAAAACGAGAAAAAGATATCGCTCGCGGCTGACCGGCTGTTGAAATGCCGGAAGGCCGGGAGATGTTTTAGAGGAGATTGTTTCGGCGGGCTGGCCTGAGGAAATACCGTCCGTGGATTGGGCCATCAGTGGTGCCTCATCGTCGGAAGAGTGATGACCGGAGTGTTGTCGGTCGGCAGTCCGAGTGAGGCACGATAACGGTTGTACGCGCTGTAGTAGAGGCCTGCTACAGCAAACATAAGCAGCGTGATGGCAGCAAGAATGCTGAGAGCAATCGCGTCTCGCATAGCTAGTCTGCGCAGAGGATGGTTTCTTCCCCAAGCGTCAGAGAACCTGGTGCCAGCTTCCATGACTTCCAGTTTATGCCACTAGCCTCAATTTCATTGCATGCGAGGCGGTGGCGGGCAAGCAGTTACACATTGGGAAGCAACAGACGCAAAATCAGGAATCCAGCCACGCCTGCGAAGAAAACAAGCGCCATGCGGATGCCCGGCTCGCGGTTGACTTCGGGTACGAGATCGGTTGCAGCGACGTAGAGCGCAACTCCTGCCGAAATGGGCAGCCCGTAGCGGACCATGGACGGCAGTAATTCAATCACCAGCACGCCGACCAAAGTGGCTGCCGCGAGCGCGATGGCTGAAAAGAGAGCAACTTTGCGGCTGCGTCCGCTGGCCAGCATGACAGAAGCCATGGTGAAGCCCTCAGGGGCTTTGTGCAGCAGGATAGCCAGAAAGATCAGCATTCCGAGGACGTTTGAGAGGGCGAAACCTGAGCCGATGGCGACTCCATCGAAGAGCGCATGGACAGTAAGCCCAGCCAGCACCGAATAACTGGTATGCAGAGAAACGAATTCGCCGTGATGAGTCTCTTCACCGAAGTGAAAGTGTGCGTTGATGGTGTGTTCGAGGAAGTGGACGGCGCAATAGCCTGCCATCACAAGGATTGGAGCAATCTTGGCATCAAGACGCAGACTCTCAGGCAGCATTTCGAGCACAGAGGTCGCCATGAGAAAGCCGGCACCAAGAGCGACGAAATAACGCAGATATTTCTGGATACCTCGTGCGCGTACGAGGACCAGACCGCCGACAATATCTGCCAGCGCAGCGATTACGCCCAGAATGATGGAGAGCTTAAGCATTGGACAGAATACTATGTTCCGTCACAGAGCCTGATGCAGCATAACGGCTAAATTATGACGAACGAAAACATTCACTGAAAAATCAGATGAGTTTTAGGGTTGTTTCGCTGCTGTTTCCGCACCTGCGATCAATACAACGGTGACGATACCGAGTAGCAGAATGCTGCCTTCGACCGTAGTACTTCTGCCATGAAGCCGGTTGAAATCCACGCGATATGGATTGTCGACTGGAACGGCATCGATTGCGCCGCCTGCTGCAATCCGGTCGTGCTCCATTGCCGGGATAATGACGAATTGTGAGTACGAAGTAAGCGCGAGCATCAATACGATGAAGACCATTGGCGCCAGCACGCTGCGGGATTTATACACTCCCCACGCAGGAGCAAGAGCGAGCAACGCCAGCAGCACAACTCCACAGACCAGACCCATGCCGTGAAGAATGCGCAGGAGGCCGCCGACAACCTGTCCGGCGGCATGCGTATCGCTGATGTGCGAGAAGGTGACTCCCGCAACGACGGGAAAAAATATCTCAGCGCCGAGCCAGACGATGAAGGCCAGCAGCAGCAGCGTGCGAAGGATCGTTTTCATCGTATCCTCCCGTTATCCTTGCCGCTTGAGTGCACGGCGCAGAACAGTTTCGAGTGCAGGTTTGACCTCGGCGTACTCTTCAGTTGAGAGCGTTCCCGCAATTTTTTCGCTTTCGATGGAGAATAGCTCCTCTTTCAGTGCATCCAGTAGAAGCTGATTGCGTGTCCGCCCGTTGGAGGATGTGGGAATTACTGTCGAGGCCGGGGTGAAAACGGGAGATGCAGCTGAACCCGCGATTGCCGGAGCAGCTTCGGTGACTCCTGAAGGCTTGCGCAGCAGAAATGCGGCGATCGCAACCAAAACCAAGGCGAGTCCGCTCAAAATCCACCACTTGTACTTGCTGAGCGGGTCGGGGGTATCGATAGGATTGCCCAGGCCGCCGCCGGGGCGGCCATTGGGGCCGTTGCCTGCGTTGTCGGCGGGCGATGATTGCGCGCCCTGGTCTGCACCCTGATTTTCACGTGGGAAAGAGCCTGTGCCCGAGACATTGAAGTCAAGAGCCTCGCCAGGGTGAACGCCGCGCATCAGGAATGTCTGCGCGCCAGGAGTGCCGTCATTGACCGTCTGATAACTGGTGCCCGCGCCCGGCTCGAACTTCATGCTGGCAGGGAGAATGATCGCGACATTATCGACCGCACCCATCTCCTTCGGTGAGAACTTGTAGTTGCCGCTGTAGTTCAGGTGATAACTGAGTTGGAATCGCGTGCCGTTTTCGCCTTCGTTGGGCCGAATCGGGTAAGAGAATGCGTAATGCCCCTTGGGATTGACCGGATCGGGTGTCGCTGAAATGGGCATATTCGAAGGACCGGTTGTGGCGGCACCTTCGAGAACCGCATCGGCGGGAAGCACAACCTCAAAGGTATGTTCGCTCGACTGCGTACGAGGCGGGGACGAGACGTTCTTAACAAAGTAGTTTTCCGTGACGTGAAGCTGGCCGTTATCGGCTTCGACACGCATGACGTCGGCCTCTGTCGAAACGCCCTCAACCTTGGCAGCCACGTCATAAACAGTGATGTCAGCCTGCGTGATGCCGGGAGGAACGTTCTTGAAGTATGCCCCCTTATCATGTTCCACGCGAATGAGATAAGGCTCCTCGGCAGGGGTATTCAAAGAGAAGTGGCCCTTGCTGTCGGTCTTGGTGCTACTGAGCTCATCGAGGCCGGCGGAGAGACTCAGCAGTGTGACTGTGTCTCCCGCGGAAGGCTTATTGGCTGTTATGTTGGTAACGGTGCCCTGGATGGTCCGGGCCAGAAGTGCCGGACTCGTAGCAATAGCCAACACCAATGCCGGCAGAATCCTATACAAACTTATCTTCAATTGCTATGCCTCATTACCTTTCAGAAAACCACAGATATTGCGAACCATTCAGGAAGCCGTCAACAGAATATCGAGCCGGCCAGTTGCTCACCAAAGAGCTCACGCATGCGTGTGGCTGCGAATGTAATCCATCTCGGCAAGCACTTTTGCAGCTTCCGCTTCGAGAATGTCTCGCTGCGTGGCGTAATCCTCGGGTGGGTATTTGCCTGCCTGAAATTCAAAGTTGAGCTCGCGCAAATTGGTGTATGTCTGTTCTTTCAGCTCTTCGAGGAAGTCGAGGCGCGTTTTCTGCCGCTGCACGGCAGCATGCTTCTCGGGCCAGAAGGTATAGGCGAAAAGTGCGATGGCTAATACACATCCCAGGATGATGCCGGCGTCGTTGGACATGGTTATACCTCGCCTTCCGTATTAGTTTCGCGGCGGATTCGTTCGCGCATATCGGAGTCAACCGTTGGCGAAGGTGTTGCTGATACCGAACTATCGGCGGAGACAAGTTTTGGCTGCTGGCGGATCCAGTTACGGACCAATAAAGCAGTGCCTCCGAGCGCCAGAATTGATACAGCAAACGGCATGATCCAGGCTACGAGGTTAAAGCCCTTGGTAGGCGGCGCGGATAGCACCACCATTCCATACTCCTGTACAAAACCCTGCAGAATGGTGGCGTCGTCCTGGCCGCTGGCAATACCTGTGCGGAGGCGGTCCATCTCCTCGCCGCGACTGGGGCAGCCATAGTGGTCGCAGCCGAGCAGCATCTGGGCGCATCCGCAGGTGCACATAAGCTTGTCACCGAGCTTGTGGAAGCGGTCGCCGGTATCGGTGGCCGCGAGTGAAAGACAGACCAGCACGGCCACGGCAATAGCCTGCATAGGACGCGCAAAGCGTGAGAACCAGGAATTGCGATGTGAAGTTAGCATCAGTCACCGCTCCCGACTGCGTTCATTGCCTCTGCTGTCACGGCCGGGCTGGGTTTGACGACGGTAACGGCTGCGCGAGAAGGGTTCAGGCTGGGAACCAGCGCCACCAGCGTGCCGAAGACCATAATGGCCAAGCCAATCCATATCCAGGAAACGAGCGGATTCAGGAACGCCTTGATGATCGGCAGGTCAGTGGTAGCATCGCGCCCCTCGTAAATGACATAAAGATCCCAGCGTAGGGTCGAATGATTAGCGACCATGGTTTGCGGCGTACCACTGGCTGCATACACACGCTTTTCAGGAGCCATCGGTTGGTTCAGCACTTTCTTTCCGTTTTCGTAAACATCCAGCAGAGAGAACTCGGTGTCGTAATTGGCGTTCGATTCCTGTGTGTTGCCCAGGTTCTTCAGCGTGTAGGGGCCAACGTTCATGGTGTCGCCTGGCGCCATTGCCTGCTCGGCGCTGCGGTTGAACGGGATTCCAGCGAAACCGATAAAGATGATAACCAGGCCCAGATGCACGATGTAGCCGCCGTAGCGCCGGGTGTTGCGACGGATCAACAGCAATGTAGCGGCAGCGAGATTTTTTCCGGTCTGGCGATGTACGACATTCGCGCCGCGGAAGAACTCAGAGAGAACTGCCGTAGACACTGCGGTTGCGAGAGAGAAGGTCATCAGAGAGTAAAAGACGCCTTCGCTGGTCCATGGCTTGAGGCCAACCGCCAGAAGAACGATTGCAGTGACCACGAAGGCGATGATGGGCAGAATGAAGTTGCGGCGCAGGCCGCGGAATGACGATGCGCGCCATGCGAGCAGCGGACCGATGCCAGTTAGGAAGAGCAGGAAGATGCCGATGGGAACGGTGACCTGGTTGTACCAGGGAGCGCCCATCGTGACCTTGGAACCCTGCACATACTCGGAGATGACCGGGAAGAGCGTTCCCCACAGGATAGTAAAGCAAGCAGCCAGCAGGATCAGGTTGTTGAACATGAAACTGGATTCACGGCTGACCAGCGATTCGAGATGATGTTCCGATTTCAGATGATCACGCTGCAGGATATAGGTAAAGATGCAGACGGCGAGGATGATGACGAGAAAGGCGACAAACCAGTTGCCGATCGAGGACTGCGCAAAGGCGTGGACAGAGCTGACAAGTCCAGCGCGTGTGAGCATCGTGCCCAGGATCGACAGGAGGAATGTCGAAAAGATGAGCCAGACATTCCACTGCTTCATCATGCCACGCTTCTCCTGCATCATCACCGAGTGCAGAAAGGCAGTGCCGGTCAGCCAAGGCATGAGTGAGGCATTCTCAACCGGGTCCCAGCCCCAGTAGCCGCCCCATCCCAGTACGGCATAGGCCCAGTGCATGCCGAGGAAGATGCCGCAGGTCAGGAACATCCATGCCACCATGGTCCAGCGGCGGGTGGTGTGAATCCATTTCTCACCGGGATAGCGCATCATGAGTGCGCCAAGGGCGAATGTGAACGGGATAGTGAAGCCGACGTAGCCGAGATAGAGCATCGGCGGATGGATGACCATCTCGGGGTACTGTAGAAGGGGATTGAGACCGTTGCCGTCTGGCGGAGCGATGCCGCCACGGACCAGCGAGAACGGCGGCGCGGCAAAATTGAGCAACAGCAGAAAGAAGACCTGGACAGCGGCGAGAATGGTGCCTGCGTAGGCGTGGAGCTTGACGTCGCTCTTGTGCGTAAGGCGAAGAACAAATCCATAGGCAGCCAAGAGCCATGACCAGAGCAGAAGAGAGCCCTCCTGACCGCTCCAGAGTGCTGCGAATTTGTACGGCGCGGGGAGGGCGATATTGGAGTGCTCAACTATGTATTCGATAGAGAAGTCATTGTGAAAAGCGGCCCAGACCAGCGCAAAGGCAGCGGCGGTGACGGTGACAAAGGTGGCAATACCAGCCTTGCGGGCGGTTTCGGCCATCTTTTCCGGATTGACTCTGGCTGGACCGCCAACGGCGATGAGGCGTAATGCGATGCCGCCGGCAAAGAGATTGTAGGCGGCCAACACCAGGCCTATTAAGAGCGCAAAACTGCCGAATGCTGCCATAAATTCTGTATCACTCCACCCTGCTCGCGTCCGGGGTATCTCTTTTGATTTTCGCACCGGAGCCGGGAGTCGCACAAAAAGCATGTGGAGAGCAAGACGATTTGCGTTATCTGATCGGTCGATGTTGATTTTGCAATGACTTACGAATGTAGCCAGAAGAACAGTGAAGTGCACAAAAATTCTTCCTAACCGGAATGCGGGATGGTTGTCTAATGCGCAACATGGGGAATGCAGACCAGGAATTAATCCGGCGAGTGCTGGCCGGGGAAAAGGACGCATATGGCCTGCTTGTCTCTGCGCATAGTGAAGCTGTCTTTCGTGTGGCCTATCGGATTACGGAAAACGAGGCGGACGCGGACGAGGTGGTGCAGGAGACATTCCTTCGCGGGTATCGCGCGCTGGATCGCTTCGACTCCAGGGCAAATTTTAAGACCTGGATCTACCGCATCGGCGTGAACTGCGCACTGGATGCGCGAAAAGCCAGGCAGAAGGCCGGGGCGGTTGCGATTGCCGAGGAATTTGAAGAGGAGCAGGTAGCCGTGCAGCTTGCCGATCGAGAAGCAGGTCCCGAGCGGATTCTGCTGGATCGCGAGATTGAAGGAAGGCGGCGCAAGGCGATGGAGCGTATGACCGAGAGCGAACGGACGGCGTTTGTCTTGCGGCATATGGAAGGCAGCTCCATGGAGGAGATAGCGGCCGTGCTGGGCGTAGAGCCGAATACGGCTAAGCAGGCGGTGTTTCGAGCAGTACAGAAGCTAAGGCGGTCGCTCGCGCCATTGTGGGTGAAGGCATGAAGCATTTGAATGAAGAGGAGTTGGTTGAGTTGTATTACGAGAGCCGCGATGCACAGGCGGACGAGCAGGGCAGCAATTTGCATATGAATCACGTGCTTGCCGAAAAGCACATGCAGCAATGTGAGGCATGCGCCACTGCATATGACGGGCTGGCGCGAGTGCTGGCCTCGGCAGAGGGCGAACCCGTTCCGGAACGCGGCGCAGAGTACGGTGCGCAGGTGTGGCAGGCAATACGAAGTTCGTTGCCGGTTTACGAGCCGAAGCGCAGGCACATTTGGGCAATGTGGCCGCGATGGGCTTATGCGATGGCAGGCATTCTGCTGCTGGCTGGCACGTTCTATGCCGGAAAGATCTGGGAACGGACGCACACGACAACGGTCGCGCAGAATGCACGGCAGGGCAGGGAACGCGTAGTGCTGTTCGTTCTGGATGGGCATCTGGACCGTTCGGAGCGATTGCTGGTGCAACTAAGTCACGCTGCAGACGATCCCGGAGCGAAAAGTGAAACAGTATCGCTTCCGCTGCAGTCAGAGGCGCGGCAGTTGCTGGCGGATAACCGGTTGTACCGGCAGAGCGTGGCCCAGGCAAAGGATCCCCTGCTGGCCGGTGCATTGGATCATTTGGAGCGTGTTCTGGTGGAAGTGGCGAACTCTCCAGATGACTTGAGCACCGCGGATGTTGAGCAGATGGAAAAGGAATTGAACACAGATGGACTGCTGTTCGAGATTCGCGTGCTGCGGGCGCGAGTCGCGGACCAGGCAAAAGAACGATCAGGGGCAATCGACAGAGGGAGAACGACGTTATGAAGATGTATCAATGGATGTGCGCAAGTGCGCTGGGCGGGGTACTTTCGCTGACAGCGTCAGCTACAGTGACGCTGTATCAGCCAGGAGATTACCGGATGCCGGAATACGCACCGGTTGCGGATGCTTCTGCTACGGGAAGCGCGGATGAAGAGAAGCTGTATGCACAGGCGACACAGGCGATCAACGAGAGCCGCTGGTCTGATGCCGAACCGCTGCTGAGCCAGGTAATCGAGCTGCATGGGCGCAGGGCGGAAGGCGCTCTCTACTGGAAGGCTTATGTGGAGAGCAAGCAAGGGCGCACCTCTGAGGTGGCCTCCACTTGCGCAAGCCTGCGGGAAGCGAATGCCCAGAGCAAGTGGATGAAGGACTGCAATGCACTGCAGATCGAAGTTGGCGGCAAGAACGGCCAACCTGTGCAACCGCAGAATGAGTCTGATGAAGATTTGAAGCTGCTTGCGCTCAACGCTCTTATGCAAAACGGCGACGAGAATGCTCTGCCGATTCTGCAGCAGATTCTCGAAGGAAATCAGTCGGAGAAGCTGAAGGAGCGTGCGCTCTTTGTTCTCGCACAGGACCAGTCAAAGCAGGCGCAGGACATCATGGCGCAGATCGTACGCGGCCAGAAAGATCCGAAGCTGCAGGTCAGGGCGATTCGGCTGCTTTCGGTAGCGCGCGGCAAAGAGTCTGGCGATCTGCTGGCAGACGTCTACAGCAAATCGAGCGATCCGCAAGTGAAGCGAGCGGTTATCGATTCTTACCTGGTATCCAATCAGCCGGACAAGCTGATCCAGGTGGCGCAGCATGAGAGCGATCCGGAGCTTGCGCGGCACGCGGTCTCGGAACTCGGCGCGATGGGCGCGGTGCCGCAACTCGGAGCAATGTACCAGTCGGCCCCTAATAAGGAGACGAAGCTCGCGGTCATCCATGCGCTCGTGGCTTCCGGTAACAAGGGTTCCGATCTGCTCAAGCAGATTGCATCCTCTGAGCAGGATCCTGAGTTACGTACGCAAGCAATCCGTAACCTGGGCATAGCAGGTGGATCGTCCGCTGCGCCCACGCTGGTTGCGATCTATCAGAAGAGCTCCGATGAAGAAAGCAAGAAAGCCGCTGCAAACGGTTTGTTCATCTCAGGCGACGCGCACGATCTGGTGCAACTTGCAAGGTCAGAGAAGGATCCATCGTTGAAGCGGGAGTTGGTAGGCAAACTTGCGGTCATGCACAACAAGGAAGCTACCGACTACATGATGGAAATCCTGAACAAGTAGCCAAAACAGATGATTGCGATGGGGAGGAAGCAATGCAAAGGAAGCACTATTGGACGGCCGTTTTGCTGGCAGCTCTCGCAGTACCTATGTTTGCCCAGCAGCCAAAGGTGAGCAACACACAGTTCGCTGCTGAGACGGTTACAGGCAATCTGGCCGCGAAACTGGATAGTGTCGCGCAATCTCACGACAGCGTCTGGGCAGGCTACGAAATACAGGCTCTGACAAAGACGCACTTTACTACGTGTTCCTCGGGCAACGATCCGGAAAATTCGGACGACGGATGCTGCGGTGAGTTTCATCTGGAAGATCACGAGTACAGCAATCACAATGGAAAGAACACTCCGGAAGTGCAATCCATCTATGTGCTGGTGCGTTTCGAAGCGGGCCAGGTTATCAGAATGCGTCCCGTGCCGGCCGGATGCCACATCAATGCGGATGGAGTCGCGTTTACTTGGCTGACCGGCGTTACGCAGGAAGAGAGCATTGCGTATCTGGAAAAGCTGGCGACCCGCGACTCAAGCGAAAAGCATGCGGTGGATGGAGCCATGATGGTGCTCGGATATCATGCCTCCCCTGAGGCAACCCGCGCGCTGGATCGGATTGCCGTGTCGAGTGCCCCAATGCGCACGCGGGAACAGGCGGCGTTCTGGCTTGGCGTGATGCGCGGTCACGACGGGTATGTTGCGCTCAAAGAATTGGCCGACAAGAGCAGTGATTCAGGTCTCCGCGAAAAGCTTCCTTTCGATTTTTCGCAGAATTCAGACCCTGCGGCGGAAGATGAGCTGATGTCGATGGCGAAGAACGACAGCGATACCAAAGTGAGAGAGCAGGCTATTTTCTGGATCGCGCAGAAGGCAGGGAAGAAGGCAGTGGGCGCAATCTCCGACGCCATCGAAAACGATCCCGAGACAGAGGTGAAGAAGCGTGCGGTATTTGCCTTGAGCCAGTTGCCGAAGGAAGAAGGCGTACCGCAATTGATCCACGTTGCCGATACAAACCGGAATCCAGTGGTGCGAAAGGATGCTATCTTCTGGCTGGGCCAGTCACATGATCCGCGTGCCCTGGCATATCTTGAAGCGATACTGAAGCGCTAGAAGCATCGATTGAGATAGCTTCTGGTCGAAGCCGAGGCCGGTGCATTATATTCAGCACTGGCCAGGTTACGAAGATGAAGTTCAAGAGCTGCCGTAAGCTTGCCGCTTCGATGCTCCCGTTGCTGGCGATCTTGTGTGGCTGCCGGGGCCATGGGCGGCAGGATACGGTGTTATCAACTGCATCCAATCTCAGCCAGACATGGCGTGCAACGGTAATTCTGCGCGGGTATTTTGTCGATGGAAAGCTGGATAAGAGTCCGGCTACGTTTGTGTTACTCGACAAAGACTCAGGCAAACCGAATTACGAAAATGGCCAGGATTTTCTCGATTCTCAGACTGTGATCAAGGCGAGTGATTGTGGACCGCTCGCCGTTCAGTGGATCGATGACAGCACCCTTAAGGTGATTTGCAACCGGTGTGGCCTCGCGCTTTCTGCTGTTGGTCAGCATCCAAGCCTTATGGGTGCGGTTCGTGTCCAGTACGACGGTTTTCCAGCTGTTTCATCCTGGGAGGGCGGATCGAGCTCCAATTGAGAGCGCGCGGCTTGCACCAGCAATACCCGGAACCTGGGCTGGGCGGTTGGCGTAGTATTGGCAGCGGAGCAACTTCACGCGACAGTTTGCGTCTTAGTGTTGAGCGTGGCTGAGTCCGTTTGAAGCCGCTGGAGGATCTTTCCGTGACACCTCAGGAAGAACAAATGTTGAATTCGCTCGTGGAAAAAGTCAATTCCACGCAACTGAGCGAAAAGGATATGACAGCCGAGGCGCTGCTGGCGCGTGGGTTTGCCAACAATCCAGATGCGGTTTACATTCTGGCGCAAAGCGTATTGGTGCAGAACATCGCACTGGAGCAGGCACGCGCCCAACTCTCTCAGGCACAGGAGCAGGTGCAGCAGCTTCAACAGCAGGCGCAACAACCGGCACATTCCACGAGTTTTCTTGGAGGTCTGCTGGGCCACCGCGATCCCCAACCTCCGCCCCCGCCCCCACCGCAGTCAGGCTACCAGCAGGTATATGCACCGCAGCAGCCCGATTACCAGACGCCGTATAACCCTCCTTATCAGGGGCAGCCATATGGCGGTCAGCAGTATGGTGGACCCCAATACGCGGCTGCTCCGCCACAATATGTTGCGGCGCCGTCATCACAGCCTAGCTTTTTGCGCGGGGCAGCGCAGACCGCGGCTGGTGTAGCAGCAGGTGCGCTCGCTTTCGAGGGCGTGGAGTCATTGCTGCATGGTGGATTCGGCCATCCTGGTATGGGAATGGGGATGGGCGGCTGGGGTATGCCAGGCGTCGGGTTCGGCATGGGGCCCGGCGTCGGATTCGAGCGGCCGGTAGAAGAGAATGTGGTCAATAATTACTACGATTCGCCGGCTCCGGAACACCACATGGAACAGGGCAACTATGGTCAGGACTTTGACCGGGGTGGTGAAGAGCACGGGCGGAACCAGGGCTGGGATGATTCTGGGTCGGGAGTGGACGATAACTCCGGAAGCAGCTCGGATTTCAACGAGAACAGTGACTTCGATAGCGGTGGTGGTGACTTCGGCGGCGGAGGTTCGGACGATAGCGGCAATTTTTGAAATGCAATCACATCTCCGAAAAGGGCGGGCTCTTGAGTCCGCCCTTTTCGTTGCTTTAACTGATCTGGTGAAAAAGGCAGGCTCTTTAATATCCGATAGCGGTGGTGGTATGCGAAATCGCTTCCGCCGCAGCAACCGGATGAACTTCCAAAAGTTTGATGGCTTGTTGATAGCTCATACCGGGTGTAACGGGAATGTACTCTGTCATGCCGAGTGTTGTGTCGAGTTTGACTGTCTTGAAGAGGACGCGGGCGTTCATGACCAACACCATGCGTGTTGTGCGCCATTCGTGATCGCCAACATCGGCTTGTTCCAGCAAAAGCGTGCCGCCCTGATCGAGCTTGCCTAGAAGTCCGAAGCCGTAATCGACATCGCGAAGCCGCTTGCACTCCAGGCGTGTTACGCGCTCCTGAGCCACATCGATCCAGAGTTCTCCAGCCATGCCTTTCAGGACCTGTGCTTCGATGTCCTGTGGATCGAAATTCGGGTTTGGCTGGAAGGAGAGACGGTAGCTTGGGCCTTGCGGAGTATTGACCGTACCGGCGTAGGAATAGAGGAAAGCGTCAGGCAAGGCCTGCATGACCTTGCGTGCTCGTTCTGCGTCCCCTTGTTCGCGCTGCTGCCGGTGGCGCTGTTGATCCGGGTTATTTTGCAGCGCTTCCAGCCGGTTCTCCTCGTTTTGTTCTTCCTGTTGGCTGAGAGGGGCGTCGTTGATGGCGATCAGGCGCGCTACGTCTCCATCCTTGGTCTCAACAATCAGTTTGGTAGTAGTGAGCCGGGGACTCTGCTTCCGGAGCCTGTATCGCATGGGATGGGTAGTATCAGCAGCGGCGGCAGCCTCGGTCCGTAATACACGTTTGACCAGTGCCTGTGCTTCATCGCCGGTCAGGGCATGTGTCGTGATCTGATCTGCAGCATGAGCCGCGAGAGCGCCGGCCAGGAGCGCGAAAGCCGCCAACCAGAGCATCTTCAGGAGCGATAGGCTCACTCCGTTGAAAGAAGCTTTTCGTGAGCATGGTTCGGATAATGTTGTCATTCTTGCGCGCAGGCTATTCACGGCTCCTAGTTTTAGACGCTCTCTGCCCCGTCGGGTTGCGGATGTTTCTCTTGGGTTTGGGCTCGAAACAGCATGCCTTCCTGCATCTCAGGACAGCACTTGCAGGCATGGAGGGAGAGCAGCCCTGATCGATGAAACCCGGTTGGGATTACTCAGAAGATTCCGTCTACGCACGCAAATTGAGAGTGTTTCTGCCAGACACCAACGGTTTGCGTGCGGGATGCTATATTGCGGGCAGGGTTCGCAAAGCGACCTTTAAGGACATAGCCCATGGCAATGGAAAATACGCCGGCCCGGATAGGGAAATCAGTCATTATTCGAGGCGAAGTAAAGGGTAGTGAAGATTTGTATATCGATGGCCGTGTCGAAGGCACGATCAGTCTCACTGAGAGCCGTCTGACCGTCGGCCCAAATGCCATACTAGCCGCCGATCTGACCGCGCGGGATGTTCTAGTGCAGGGACAGGTGCAGGGCAACATCGTTGCAACGGGACGGGTAGAGTTACGTGCAGGATGCCAGGTGAATGGCGATGTTCATGCTTTGAGGCTCGCAATCGAGGATAATGCTGTCTTTCGCGGCAAGGTAGATCTTACTCAAGGGCCGGCCAAAGCTTCGGAGGGGACCGCAACCGGCGGAAACGAACCGGCAACCTCAGGAGCGTTGTCCTAGCTGCCGGCGCTTCTCAGCCGCGTTGTACTGCCCGTGTAGATCGTATTTTGCGGCAACCTCGTGGATCAGTCGATCGTACAAATTTGAAGTAATTTCCTCATTTGGGTATTCGAGGCATTTGCCGGTATCCTTCCGGTGAGAGACCGCATCGCATTCGGACGGCATAGTGGCGGCGTTTGCGGGCAGGCTGCGAGGATAACCGCAGAGGGCATAGTTCATGCTGGGCAAGCTGTTTGATCGTCAGTCGGGGACGGGAGTCTCCAATCATGGGGTTGGAGGACCTCGCACTGCGCGTCATTCGGGTAGTTGGGCGGCGATGCGCAAGAAGCTGATGACAGAAGAAGGGCTTCGTGTGCTGGATGTGGGAAGCACTTCCCCTAACAACATCAACTATCTGACGAGTCTTGGACACAGTGTCTACATGGCCGATCTGGTAGACGATGCTTGCTCTCCAGAGTGGGTGACGGGCAGCGATGAGGACGGCAAGCCGGTCTGGAATATCGAGGGATTCGTAAAACAAAACCTGCAATTTTCGGGGCGTATCTTTGATGTAGTCCTTTTATGGACCACGCTGGACTACCTTCCCGAACCACTGGTTGCGCCTATTATTGATGCGCTGCATACCTCGATGGCCCCCAAAGGGCAACTGCTGGCGCTGTTCCACACAAAACTGATTCCCGATCAAGCACCCTATCAGCGGTTTCATGTTACTGCCACTGACGAGATCGAAATGCAGCGAGCAGGGGGCGCGAACCAGCAGCGCGCCCTGACAAATAGAAATATCGAACGGCTTTTCACTGCGTGGGCGGGACTCAAGCAGTTTCTCGCAAAAGATGGGGTATCTGAGGCCATCATTTCACGTTGAGCGCCTTTCCCTGAAAATGTCTGTTTGTCATGACAAATTCGGAACAGGCAAGAGTAGCTTTCATGGAGTGAAGCATGAGTTTTTTGAAAGGCACAAAGATTACCTGGCTTGGGCATGCAACCGTCCTGGTTGAGACGCCAAAGGGAACCAATATCCTGATCGATCCGTTTATCGAACACAATCCCAAATATCCGAAGGGATATCAGTTACCAGAAAAGATCGACTATGTTTTGCTGACTCACGGGCACATGGATCACATTGCCGATGCCACACCGGTTGCGAAAAAGCACAATGCTACTGTGGTTGCCATTGTTGAGCTTGCTGGATATATCGCCAGTCAGGGCGTGAAGTCCACCATTGGCTTCAACTTCGGAGGAACGGTTCAGTTGCCTGGGGTGAGCGTGACACTGGTAGAAGCAAAGCACTCATCCAGCGTTGAGAAAGATGGCGCGCCGTTGTATTTAGGGGAGGCTAGTGGGTTTGTCCTAACCATTGCGGATGGCCCTGTGCTTTACCATGCTGGCGACACCACGGTATTTCGCGATATGGAGCTCATCCATGAGCTGTATGCGCCGGACCTTGTCATGCTCCCGATCGGCGATCACTACACTATGGGGCCGAAAGAAGCGGCGCTTGCAGTGAAGTATCTCAAGCCGAAAGAGGTTCTACCGATTCATTGGGGCACGTTTCCACCGCTGACCGGCAGACCTGCGCAATTGGCAGAGCTGGTTGGAGATAGTGTAAAAATCGCGATGGTGGAACCCGGACAAAGTCTCTAAGTTTGGAGACACGAATTTGCACTGTTTAGGATCAATAATTTTTAGTCACGGAGGCGCTTTTGGGCCTCGATTTCTTCTTGATCCGCATTCGCTGCTTAGTCGCAGGATTTTGTAACGGAAAAATAGAATATGGGCTGGAGAATCTCCAGCCCCCCGGACGAGGTGGCCGCTCGTGTATGAAGCTACTTCGCCGATGCAGCTTTTTTCTGTAACTCCCAGCGCCGCCGGACAGCTTCGGCAATTCTCTTGCGGCCTTCCGGTGACAGGTTCCTCTTTTTCTTGCGCTTTGCAGGACCTTCGGAAGCTACCGCAGATGAGGGGCCACGACGTGAAGATTTTGCGCTCGAAACGCCTTCTCCTGCGAGGATCTTCCGTGCCTGCTCCAGACGGGAAATCTCTGAATCTATCTCAGCCAAAATTTGTGAAAGTTGCATACTTCCTCCTGATAATGCCGACTCTGCGTTCTGGGGGCTTGTGTTGGCAGAAGGCGGTTCGTATTTACTTTTTTATGAAAGAAAGCAGGGACTTGTAAAGGAAAAGCTGTTTCTTTTACGTTTCCACCCCAGATTGTTATCGATTGAGTTAATAGCTGGCTCCGGATTGCCAGATCTAAGATGGATTTTTTGCCTCGAATATGAAAGCTGAGCTGGCGTAGCTACACGGAAGCAGTCGCGGCTACCGCACGCGCGGCACCAAGCTTTCACGAAGCAGCCAATCGGAGGCTGCTGATTCATATTTAGAAACTGGTAAAAACTACTCTTTACCCGCGCTACCTGACCTAAACGGTTTACCGGTGGCGGCCGCCAGCGCAGGAACATTGACCATCGAGTCACTTCCGGAAAGCTTAAGCCCAGCGGGCTGATCGGACGCCTTATAGCATCGCAAGTCCTTGAGGATCTCTTGCTTTTCTCTGGCGTATTGGCTTGCCAGGCGTGTCAAAGCATAGGTGATGATGTCCCGATGGTGCAGATCCTGCATGGAAGGATCACGCCGCATGTTGAGCCATAGACGGTGGACCAATTGCACATCGTCCGGTCCGAGAGATGGAGCGTGTGGTCCTAGATAGTAGACCTTAGATTCACCGTTCGGATTGATAACGTAAAAATTGAGTTGACGCTTAGGCTCGGGAAGAGATTCCCATGCCTGCCCAATGTGAAAAGCCTGCTCCTCTGGGCTCATCTTTGTAGATAGGCCCGAGACAACAGAATCGACTTCGAGCGAATTGGCAGTCTGCATCAAAGCGGCGAAGATATCGCCTGCCGGAACAACCAGCAGGGAGACTTTTTTCCCGAAACTCTCTGCTACGGAGATAGCTTTCGTGAAAACCATCTGCTCATGCTCAGAGAAGATCTGATCTTCAGGTCCCAGAAACTCAGGACCGCCGGCCCCCATCATTCGAACGGTCAGAACGACGACATCCTGTTCGTCTGTATCGGTCCGCGACAAAGCCCACTTGAGTGCGAACGGATTTGCAGCATCTCGCATCGTCACCATCACGCCGCCCGGGCGTACTCCGACTGTATTGCGAGCGACCACGTCCTGATGATCGAGCTGGAAATGCTCCTTCATCTGGCGATTGGCCAATGCGTGCAGTTTCTGATTGTGCTTTTCTGAGTAGCTAAAAATGACAAAAAACGCCGCGGCGAAAATGATGCCGCTGACCGTCGCGACAGATTTGGTAAAGAGGTTAACGATCGCTGTCGTCAGCAGAACGAGGAAAACGGAAATAAGCCCAACAGGAATCTCCGTCTTGCCGATCGTGATATTCGGAGGCACTTTCCAACCGCGTTCGCCCTTGTACTTCCAGCGCAGCACAAGCATGGCAAGGCTGTTGAAGGTAAAGGACCAGATAACACCAAAAGCGTAAGCCTCGCCGAGCATGATGACATTGCCACGGCTGGCGATAATGGTGAACATCTGCATGGCGAAAACGAGATTCACGATCCGGTGGCTGGTGCCGAACCGTTTGTGAGGTTTTCGGAACCAATCGGTGAGGACGCCGTCTTCGGCAACGCGCATCAGAACGCCAGTTGAACCGATGATCGAGGTGTTGATGGCTCCTGAAAGTATCAGAAAGCCGACGATCACCACAAAAATCCGGAAGCCAATCTTGAGCATTACAGGGCCGGTCATGTACATGGCCAGACCGGCGATGAGATTGTCCTGATAGATGTGCGTGCGCGGGCCATCGGGGATAAGCATCGACGCCAGCAGCGTTGCTCCGCCGGTAAAGACAAAGCTATAAATAGCTATGACAATCGCGGCGCGCTTGAGATTTTTGAGCTTTGGGTGCTCGATCTCACGGTTGACCTGGGCCAGCGATTCCTCACCGCTCATTGCAAGGACAGAGTGACCAAAGGCCATAAGGATGCCGAAGAGGCCGAGGACTGGTGCAAAAGATGTGCCGCGCAGGAAACCCAAGGCATCTTTGCTGAAAACGAGATTGTTCGCTGTCGGGGGAGGAGGCAGGTGAGCACCCTGCGCAAAGACCGAATAGAGACCCCAGATGAGCAGAATCACGACCATGACGGAGGTGATCTGCATAACCCGCAGAGCTTTATCGCTCGATTCCTCGATGCCTTTGACGTTCTCCCACCAGTAGTAGATGGTAACCGCGGCAGCAAAGACAGCCGAGGTGTAGTCCATATTGAACTGGAAGGACGCGTGTCCCATCCCGTCAGTAAGGACCAGTGGCAACCAGCCGTGTGTCGCGCAGACGGTGAGGAGCTCATTTAACAGGCCGGTGATGTACTGACCGGCCGACACACCCGAAATTGGCCCAGTCAGGATGTAATCGAACATCAGGGCCGAGACGCTCAGCTTGGCGAAGGTGCCGCCAAGAGCTTCCTTGACTACGCGATAAACGCCGCCGCGCGTAAACATCGAGCAGCTTTCCACGTAGACCGCGCGCACGGCGAAGGAAAAGAGCATGACGCCGAGAATGAACCACGGAGCTGCCTTGCCTACCGCTTCTTCCGCAATGCCTCCGGCATAAAATGCCGACGAGCCCAGGTCGCAGAGCACAATAGCTGCCGCGCGCCAGAAGGAAATGAAGGTGAGCATTACGGATGAGGCCACAACCAGCCGGACGCGGTCGGGCACAGGGGCGTAAGTAGTTTTGGAAGATGCCATGAATTAAAGTGCCCGCCACATGGGGGCTGTCATTCCGTCTTGCCGGCGAGCGTTTTCGTTCCGGCTTCCATGGGCGCCAAAATGGACACGCCCAGCGGTGAGTCTAGTGCGGAGCGGGCAGCCCGTCAACCGTAAGTTTGGTTTCTCGTCGGGAAAGAGATGCAGACAAATAGGCATTTGGGATGAGCTAGTCTTCTCCAAAGAGCTCGTGAATGTCTTCGACGAAACTAATGGCGACCACCACGGCGGAGCCTGCCAGACCGACGAAGAAGAGCACTTCCAAAACGTGCATTGCGAAGAGACCGAAGGCCATGTAAACGATTCTAATCTGAAATTGTTTCCGCTGCATGGAAGGGTTTCAGATAGGGACTCAGGAGATCCCGGCTGCTCAGTCTTTGGTTGGTAAATACTTGTGGAACAACCACTTAAATATTATTCTCGATCGCTGACCTCACGGCTGTGAAGCCCGCTGTATCGGTGCAGCTCTGCTAAACTCAGGCCCATGCGCGCCAACCAATGGAGGCCCATCGTTGCAGGTATGCTGACGGCGGTCCTGCTGGATTTGTCGTTCCCTGTCGCTGGACCACTGCCGCCGTGGCGGTCCCTATTCGCTTGGTTCGCCCTGACGCCTTTTCTGCTCTCGGTGCTTGGCCTGGCGTCCTCGCCCCACAACCGCCCACTGCGGCGGTCCTTTTTTCAAGGGTGGCTCACGGGCGCTCTCTGGTACGGACTCAGTGATTATTGGGTTTACCAGACAATGCATCTCTACGGAAACATGAACGAGGCTATGGCTGCCCTGTGTTTGGTCTTGTTCAGCATCTACCTCGGCTTCTGGTTTGGTGTTTTTGCTCTGATACTGGCGATTGTGCGCAGGGCGACGATAGGGAAGCGATGCTCATGGCTCGGCTTTGTGGCGATTCCGTTCTTATGGATCACCATGGAATTCGTAATTGCGCGAATTCCTCAATTTCCCTGGGACCAGCTTGGTTACTCGCAGATTGATAACGCATTACTGACGGGGCTTGCTCCCTGGACCGGCGTCTACGGCATCAGCTTTGTGCTTGCGAGCGTAAATGCATTGATTGCTGCGGCGGTAACGCTAGGTAGGAACAGTCAAAAAAGCGCAGGCATTCGATTCCCGATAGCCATATATTGCGGCGCACTGGCTGTCATCCTTGGGTGCACGGAAGGATTGCTGATTGCGCCGCCGAAACCACAATCGCAGGCGACTGCGGTTCTGGTACAGCCCAATCTCGATGTCTCCTCCGACGATGCCTGGTTGGGCAAGGAATGGGACCAACACATGGCTCAGTTTGCTGCTTTGGCAAAGAGCTACTGTGGTCACGATTATTTAATTGGTCTGCCCGAGACGTCTTCTCTCAAAGGACAGATCCAATGCAGTCCGTCGCCTATCCCACCGGCACTGGTCGTTTGGCCGGAGTCACCGGCTCCATTTCGTGACGCCGATACCCGGTTCCGCCAAAGTGTTTCGAGTATCGCGCGCGAAACTAACGCCCCGATGATTGTCGGTGACATCGGCATGGACCCAGAATCCGGTCAGGACACGGGGAGTCAGCAATATCACTTCTACAATTCCGCCTCGGTAATTACGGCGGGGGGGCAGTTTTCTGGCAGGTACGACAAGATTCATCTTGTGCCGTTTGGAGAGTACGTTCCATTCCGCAGGCTATTTTTCTTTGTCCATCAATTGACGGATCAACTCTCCGATACGGGCAGTGGCAGCAACCGGCGTAGCTTTGTCATTACGTCTGCAGATGGGCGAACGCATCGCTACGGCATCTTTATTTGTTACGAATCTGTCTTTGCCGATGAAGTCCGGCAGTTTGTACGCGCTGGTGCAGAAGTGCTTGTCAATATTTCGGATGATGGCTGGTACGGCGACACAAGCGCACCGTGGCAGCACCTGAATATGGCGCGCATGCGAGCCATCGAAAACCGCCGCTGGATCCTGCGCGATACCAACAGCGGCGTAACGGCAGTGATCGATCCCTACGGCACGGTGCGCCAAAGCATTCCGAGGCATGTCGTGGACGCGCTGCCAGCTGAGTTCGGTTATCGCTCCGATCTGACCTTCTACACAGTTCACGGAGATGTGCTGCCGGTGATCTGTGCCATACTGAGCTTGGCGCTACTGCTCTGGTCGGTGCGTATTCTGCTTTGGGCAAATAGTCCAAAGCTATGATTCCGGCTTAGATTTGCGCATGGATTCCAATTAAGTCAGGTCCCCGAAGCGAAATGTCGTCTCTGAACGATCTCGAATTTGCATTCGCTCCTCTCCGCGATACCGTACGCGACCTGCGGGAGTATCTTTGACCCCGCCCGTCTCCGCCGCGAACTAACGGAAATCGAAACCAAACTTGCCGATCCAGCGATGTGGTCCAACCCGGCTGCCAGCCAGCCGCTGATGCGCGACCGCAAGCGCCTCGAACAGCTCATCGGTGACGATGACGATCTTGTCCGGCGTACAAGCGATATCGAAGCGTACTTCGAACTGGCTCGCGAAGGCGCCGAGGAAGTACTGCCCGATCTCGAGCGGGAAATGAACACGCTGCGCGAGTTCTGCGAGCAGCTCGAAGCGAAGACCATGCTTTCCGGCGAGACCGATCCGCTGAATGCGATCGTGACGGTACACCCAGGTGCAGGCGGCACGGAAAGCCAGGATTGGGCTGAGATGCTGATGCGCATGTATTTGCGCTGGGCCGAGCAGCAGGGTTTCAAAACCGAAATGAATGACTATCAGGATGGTGATGAAGCCGGAATCAAATCGGCGACCTTTACCATCCAGGGCGAGTTTGCCTTTGGTTTGCTCGCAGGCGAGAGCGGCGTTCACCGTCTCGTGCGCATCTCTCCTTTTGACTCGGCCAAGCGGCGTCATACCTCATTCGCCAGCGTTTATGTTTCCCCCGAGATCGACGACACAATCGAAGTCAACATCCGCTCTGAGGATCTCCGCATTGATACCTATCGCTCAGGCGGCAAGGGCGGCCAGCATGTGAATACTACCGATTCCGCTGTGCGCATGACGCATATCCCGACAGGAATCGTAGTGACCTGCCAGAATGAACGCTCGCAGATCAAGAATCGCGACAAAGCAATGAAGATGCTGCGTTCGCGCCTGTACGAGTACGAGCTGGCCAAAAAGAAAGCCATCACCAAGGACATTGAAGACGCCAAGCTCGACATTAATTTTGGTTCGCAGATTCGCTCTTATGTGCTGCAGCCATATCGCATTGCAAAAGATCATCGGACCAAGGTTGAGGTGGGCGATGTAGACAAGGTGCTCGATGGTTATCTTGAACCTTTTTTGCGTGGCTACCTTCTAATGAAACGTCGTGGCACGGCTGTAACAACGGGTGGCTCAGACGATGATCTGGATGTTTAAGCGCACGGTTGGCAGAGGAAGGTGCGTATGAGCAATGCGAACAAGAGTGATCTGATCGACGAAATGCTGCGCACCGCGAAGACCATTGCGGTTGTTGGGATGAGCAATAAGCCATGGCGCGCCAGCTTTAACATCGGCGGATATCTTGCAAAGCACGGCTATCGCGTAGTCGCGGTCAATCCTACGTTGAGTGAAATCGCCGTCGATGGCAAAGTGCTGACGAGCTATTCCACGTTAGAGGACGCGCAGGTCGCCCTGGCAATTGAAGGCGTAAAAATCGATCTGGTCGATGTCTTTCGTGCTCCCGAGCATGTTCCTGCCATTGTGGAGGATGTCATTCGGCTGCACATTCCTTATCTCTGGCTGCAGGATGAAGTGATCCACGACGAGGCTGTTGAAAAGGCTGAGGCTGCCGGTGTGAAAGCGATCCAGAACGACTGTATCTTTCGTGAGCACGCTGCTCGCGGCTGGTAATTTGGACCTTCTGAAACCTCTGGGTGCTTTTTTCCGTCAGATGGTTGCCCGGTATCCAGCAGTTCCTGTCCGGATTACTCGAATCGAGAAATAATGTCTGTAATGCGAATATTCCGCTGCATTGTCGCTGCGATCTTTGCCCTGGCTGGGAGTTCGGTTGCCTTTGCGGCCACTTCGTCAACGAGTAAGCTGAGCTCGTCGGCAGATGCAGCTCATGTGCATGTGCAGCTTGTGATGCCGCAGTCCATTCTCAACCGTGGCGAAAGCGCCGATATCGGCCTCTACTTCAAGCTTGAGCCAGGCTGGCATGTCTACTGGAAAAACGCAGGCGACTCGGGTGAGCCTCCTCGGATTCGGTGGACATTGCCGGATGGAATAACTGCCGGGGAGATACAATTTCCCGCGCCGAAACGTCTTCCTCTCGGTCCGCTCATGGACTTTGGGTACGAAGACGAAGTGTTATTTCCGATGACTCTGACGGTAGCCAACACGGTCAAGCCGGGACCTGCAGTTTTGGATGCGAAGGTTTCGTGGCTTGTCTGCCGTGAGGTCTGTATACCAGAAAAAGCTGAGCTTGCGCTGACTGAATCGATTCCAGTGCAGCCGATTCGACCGACAGCTTCCGGAGCCGATGAAGATCTCTACAAGCGGCTGTTGAGCCGGCTGCCTGAGCCCACTCCGGCGAATGCCAAAGTTGTCTTCCAACCAACTGCCGACGGTTTCCGTCTTGCCTGGCAGGGCGGCCAACGCGAAGCTTCCGCGCAGTTCTTCCCGGCAGAACAAAACATTCTCAACAATCCCGCTCCACAGGCAGCCACACCACTGGCCAACGGCGTTGTACTCGATCTCAAGAAAGATCCAAACCTGTCTGCCGCGCCTGCCCAGCTCAAGGGGATACTTGAGCTGGCGGATGGGCACGCATACGAAATTGCAGCGGTTCCAGGAACAATCCCTGCGGCTGCTCCTGGCGCAAATGCCAGCGGATTGGTCAAGGCCGCAGGTCTCGCGTTTCTCGGCGGCATCATCCTCAATCTGATGCCCTGCGTCTTTCCAGTGCTCTTCCTGAAAGGGCTCTCGCTGGTCAATTCACATCGGCAGGAGCGAGCGCACCAACGTACGCATGGGCTGGTTTATACGGCAGGCATTGTCGTTTCCTTCTGGTTGCTCGTCGGAGCGTTGCTGGCTTTGCGCGCTGCAGGCGCCACACTTGGCTGGGGATTCCAGTTCCAGTCGCCGATTTTTGTCGCGCTGATGGCGGGGCTTCTGTTCTTCCTCGGGCTTTCGCTGGCCGGGCAGTTTGAAATCGGGCTCACCTTGACCAGCGCTGGCGGATCTCTCGCACAGAAACAGGGGTACGCAGGTAGCTTCTTCACCGGAGTGTTGGCCGTCGTCGTCGCCACCCCTTGTACAGCGCCGTTCATGGGCGCTGCCGTAGGCTATGCCCTGGCGCAGAGTGCGGTCGTCACATTTGCCATCTTTACCGCGCTTGCTCTCGGATTGGCTGCTCCCTATCTACTCCTCACACTGCAGCCCGCGTGGACGCGCCTGCTGCCGAAGCCCGGCGCATGGATGGAAATCTTGAAGCAGGCTACTGCGGTGCCAATCTTCGGCTTCGTGATCTGGCTCACATGGGTGCTTGCTTCCACACGCGGCGCATTCGCGGTGTTGGTACTGCTGAGCCTGTTTTTGTTGCTCGCCATCGCCGGTTGGATTCTCGGACGTTGGCCGGCTAAGCGAGTGCCATCGTTCGCTGTCGGTGTTGTGATCGTTACAGCGATCGGAATTTGCATTTACGGCTTGCAGAAGTTTACTGCGCCGGTCAGCACGGAAGAAAACAGCACAGCATCGGCTACAAACAGCGGAGCACAATGGGAGCCTTGGTCACAGGCAGCCGTAGATAAATATCGTGCTGCAGGCAGACCGGTCTTCGTGGACTTCACCGCAAGCTGGTGCCTAAGCTGCCAGGTCAACGAGCGCGTGGCTCTGCGTACCCCGCAAGTCGAGGCTGCTTTCAAAAAGGCTAATGTAGCCCTGCTCAAGGCTGACTGGACGGAACGCGACGATGCCATCGCGCAGGCACTGGCAGGATTTGGTCGCAGCGGGGTACCTGCTTACGCTCTGTACACGTCCAACTCTTCGGATGGTCCGACGCTGCTGCCGGAGGCGCTTACTCCGGGCATTGTGGTCGATGCACTGAATAAGCTACCCGCTGCTACAGCAGCTTCGACGGCAACCCCTTAGCAGCATTCTTCATCGCAAATCGAAATAAGGGAGATTCGATATGGTTCATAACAGTCATCTTTCGACACTCTCCTCATGGACGGCAGCGTTATTGCTGAGTGCTGCCGGACTATCCCTTCTTGCTTCGGCTCAGGTAAAAGTCGGCGCCCCCGCGCCCGACTTTCAAGCGACGGCTTCGAATGGAAAAACCGAATCGCTCGATCAGTTCAAAGGCAAGTACGTCGTGCTGGAGTGGCATAACCAGGGCTGCCCCTACACCCGCAAGCACTACACCAGCGGCAATATGCAGGCGCTGCAAAAGGAGTGGACCGCTAAGGGAGTCGTCTGGTTCACCGTCATCTCTTCCGCTCCGGGTGAGCAGGGCTATGTGACCGCCAGCCAGGAAAACAGCTATCTCAACCAGATGCACGCCGATCCGACGGCAGCATTGCTCGATTTCCAGGGAAAAATCGGGCATCTCTACAGCGCAAAAACAACACCGCAGATGATCGTGATCGATCCGGCGGGCAAGGTAATTTACGACGGCGCCATCGACAACCGGCCCACTTCAGACGTGGAAGATATTAAAGGCGCGAAGAATTACGTGAATGAAGCGCTGACAGAGGCTATGGCCGGGAAACCCGTAACCACGTCTTATACTCGCCCGTATGGGTGTTCAGTCAAGTATGCAGATTAGTGTGTGACGACAATCTCATATCTCGGCGATATTTCGCCATCGTTCCCAGAACTAGAAAGGCACCTATAAGCATTCCCGAGACCTGCTCCAAGATTAAGGAGCTTCGAAGCATTCCTTCCTGCTGTGCGTTGGTGGAATAGAAACGGGCCTCAATCAACTCATTGGTATCGCCTCGATACTGGATGTGTGTGCGTTCGCCAACTCGTAGGAGTGGACTACGATCGGATACGTGGATGGTAATGTTCTCTCCCTGATCGGTGTGTATCTTCAGATAGGCGCTATAGTGTCTGCTGTCGGAACGCAGAATTTGTAAAGATTCGATTGTCCCGTTGAATTCGAAAACAGGTCGGGTTTTGTCATACACGAACCACGCCAAAGTCAAAAGGAAGAACCAGAGACTGAAAATCATTCTCGCTACGAAACTTGCTTTGATTTTGCGCGATCCTTCGCTATCGGTTGCGGCGACGCATCCGAACCAGATTACAAGCACTCCAGCCAAGACTATCGCTGTCAGGAAAATATCGCGAACGACGGAATTCACAGTCGGAGTATATCCGACGCATAGCATCGCGAATGCAGCGCGGCTTCAGTCGGAATTGGCAGAACGTAATGCCAGATGGATCTCCACCCGCGCATTCTTCGGGTCGGCGCTACGCTGATCATAGACCTCATAATCTTCGGTGAAAGCCCGTCGGCCACCTAGCTCTTCAGGAGTCATTGCCCAGATGCGCCGCCATGCCCCCGGCACAATCTGCGTCACATCTCCTTTGTCCATTTCGATCACGGCATACGTCCCAGGCTGGATGTGGCGATATGTCAGTCCTGCAGGTGGAGCATCCACGCTCGAAACAGGCGCGCCAAGCAAGTAACTGTAGTCTCCCTTCTCGTCACTCGCGTAATCGGAATAGACCACGATCAGCGTCTGGCCCACGCGGTTGGGAATATGAGCCGCGAGGTTCTGCTGCATGAACCGGCCCCATAGCTTACCGATTTCGCCCTGACCGCTCATCTCGCGGGCGTTATTCGTTCGCACCTGGTATCCAGCGACATAGATGGGATTGGACAGTGTGATCTTCGCGGCTGGGGTCATCGCAGTCTTCGATTCCTCCCGAAAGAAAGAAATATGGCCGGTAATCATCGCAAGCATGCCGGCAATGACAACGCGGGAAGCGAACATGCGAATCCAGCCTGTGTTCTTTTGCGCCTATGCTAGCAGCAATCACATTAAGAGCTTTGACAAGTGAGTTTCAACGCCAGACGCCTTGCGTAAAATTAGCCCCGAATCATGCATACTGGCGTTGGGCCGAGTTCACATAGATGTTTTCACGAGGTTGAAGACCAGCACAAAGGTTATTTGTACATTCAAAATATGCACCAAAAGCCCACGAAAAGACTGCTTAAATGCACTCTAAAACAGCATTAAATCATTTACAATCTGCAATATGAAGCCACTTTGCATGTGATGCCCCCGGTTGGTGGCGCACGTAAAGGGCCATTTCTACCCGCCGTGCTTTCGCCGGCGGATCTCGCGAATCTCTTCCAGCCGTTGCGCGAGTTGTTTTTCGCGTCCTTCCTGTGTGGGTAGGTAGTATTGACGGCCAAGCAAAGACGGCGGCAGGCATTCCATGTCGGCGACTTTGTCTTCCTCGTCATGGGCATATTTGTAGCCCTTGGCGTAGTCGAGTTCCTTCATCAGCCGCGTGGGCGCATTACGCAGATGCAGCGGAACAGGCTCCTGGCGGGTATGTTCGATGTCGGCAAGTGCTGCCCCATAGGCGGTGTACAAGGAGTTCGATTTAGGAGCAAGGCACAGATAGACGACTGCCTCGGCCAGTGCAAGATCGCCTTCCGGCGAACCGAGAAACTCCATCGTCTGCCGGGCGCTAAGGCATAGATTGAGCGCTTCCGGTGCGGCCAGACCGATATCTTCAACTGCCATGCGGATAACGCGACGAGCCAGGTACATCGGATCTTCTCCAGCCTGGAACATACGGCCGAGCCAGTAAAGCGCGGCATCCGGATCGCTGTTGCGTACGCTTTTATGCAGCGCGGAGATGAGGTTGTAGTGCTCCTCACCGCTCTTGTCGTAGAGCAGCACGCGCTGCTGCAGTGCCTCTTCCGCAATTGCGCGTGCAATGCGGCGCTCAGGCCCTGCGGGCTGTTCGGCGGCCAATTGTGCGGCCACCTCAAGGGCGTTGTAGGCATTGCGGCAGTCGCCGCTGGAATATCCGGCAAGCATCTCGAGCGCTTCGTCGTCGGCTTGCAGTTCGAGTGAGCCAAGGCCGCGCTCGCGGTCGGCAAGCGCGCGATACAGTAACGCAACGATCTGCTCCTCGGTGAGAGCCTTGAGCACATAAACACGGCAGCGGGACAGCAGCGCGCCAATGACTTCAAACGATGGGTTCTCTGTCGTGGCGCCGATAAGACGGATGGTTCCACGCTCTACATAGGGCAGAAAAGCATCCTGCTGAGCTTTATTGAAGCGATGAATCTCATCAACGAACAGGATCGTGCGCGAGCCCATCTGCGCAGCCTGTTCACTGGCCGCCATCACCTGCTTGATCTCCTTGATGCCCGAGAGAACCGCAGAGAACTCCAGAAATGAAGCGCGCGTAGTTTCGGCAATAATCTTTGCCAGACTGGTCTTACCGACGCCCGGAGGACCCCAGAAAATCATCGACGCAGGATCGTCCCGCTCGATCTGGACGCGCAGCGGTTTTCCAGGGCCAATCAGATGCTCCTGGCCAACATATTCGTCGAGATTGCGCGGCCGCATGCGCTCGGCCAGCGGAGCCGTCCGGCTGATCCGGCGCGCATTGCCGGTCTCCGGAGAACTATCGAAGAGACCGCGTTCAGAAGAACTCATGCCTTAACTCCTCCGCGCAAGCCTCGCTGGCGCGAGGCTTCATATAAAAGTACGCTCGCAGCTACCGCAGCATTGAGACTTTCGACCGGCCCAGGGCAGGGAATCGTGACGCGCGCATCGCACTGGTCCGCGATCTCCGGCTTAAGGCCGCTGCCCTCCGATCCGATGACAAAGGCCGCGCCAGCGGACAGGTCGATCGAGCTACCGGGCTTAGCTTCGTGCGCCATGGCAGCGAGCGTACGTATGCCGGCAGACCGGAGCAAGCCGAAGCAGTCTTCTGGATTCAAATCCAGAACTGGGATGCGGAAGACGCTGCCCGCCGAGGCACGCATGGCTTTTGCATTCCAAATATTGACTGTGCCCGGCAGGCTGATGACACCCGTCGCGCCAAAGGCCTCTGCGGAGCGCAACATGGTACCGAGATTGCCGGGGTCCTGTACTGCGTCAAGGACAAGGATCAGGACCCCAGATGAAAATAGGGAAGAAGGATTCCAGGAGGGGCGGAGCGCAAGCGCCGCAACCGGTTGGGGAGACTCGGTGGAAACGGAAGAATTCAGGATCGTCTGTGGCAGTGAGAGGATTTCCACATCGTTCGGAATATTGAGGTCGTCCAGCAGACGATGGCTGTTGTTTGCGATAAAAACAGTAGCTAGTCGGATACCGCTGCGAAGCGCTTCCTGGATAAGGTGCACACCCTCCAGCCCGATCGGTGCCTGTGAACCGGTGGAGGGGCGTGAAAGAGTCATTCGTAGCTCTTTTACACGCGTATTCTGTTTGCTCTCAATGCTGCGGATCATTATGTTCAGCCGAACCGAACGGCCTTACGCGATTGTAGCTGTGATAAGAGGTCATCTGTCGTGGGTGGGCATTACCCGAAGAAACCGGTATATTACGGAAGACGGCATCCTTTATTGCCTGGGACCGGGGGTAACTGTCCGGGCGGCCCCAATCGAGATTCGGCAGCCGAGGTAGATCATTTGTCCGCGGAAATTCTGCGCGTCCATCCCGACGAACCACAGCAGGAGCGCATCGAGTACATCGTAAGCTGCCTACGTCAAGGCGACGTTGTGGCAATGCCTACGGACACTTTTTATGGATTGGCAGTCGATCCGGTGAACCTGCATGCAGTGGAGCAGATTTACCAGATCAAGTCGCGATTGAAGCATAAGCCTCTTTCGCTTCTGATAGCCTCGGTCGCACAAGCTTATGAACTTGCGCGGGACATCGATGACCGCTTTGATCGGTTAGCGGAAAAGTTTTGGCCTGGGCCACTGACGATCATTGTGCGCGCCGGCAGCAAGCTGCCACTGCGTTCAACCGCAAACACCGGAAACGTAGCGTTGCGCTTACCCCATGCTCCGATTTCACGAGCGGTCGTCGAGTGTTTTGGTCTGCCCATTACAGCAACATCGGCGAATCTCGCTGGAGCAGCCGAGTGTACACACGCCGCTTGCGTCCGAGACCAGATTGGAGACCGCATTCCCTTGATCGTCGATGGAGGACCGTCGGGCCGATCTCTGCCTACTACCATCGTTGATCTTTCGGCAAACGGCAGGCATTGGCAGATATTGCGCGAAGGGGCGATCTCGACCCATGAGATCGCACTTGCTTTGCAACGCTGATGAAAGCGCGGGACGACTCCATGGCCAAAGAAAATGGCGTCCAGGGAACGCGATCTGGCTGGTTCGAGTCTGCGCTTCGTTTTGTCATTTTGTTTGTATTAGCGGTTGGGGTGTCTTTTTCCATCGCCTGGTGTATCTGGGTGTACGTTCACATCGAACGCTATGCCTATCTAGACGAAGCAGCGCCCGCTGATGTGATTTGTGTGTTCGGAGCAGCCGAATACGGCGGTCGTCCTTCACCAATCTTACGCGCGCGGCTCGATCATGCCCTGGCACTTTACGAACACAAGATTGCCCCAACCATCATTACATTAGGCGGGGGTGCTCCTGGCGATACCTACTCCGAAGGCGAAGTAGGGCAGGCTTACCTAATGGCCAACGGAGTACCGGAGAAGGCCATCATCGCCGAAACGCATAGCCGCAATACCGAAGAGCAGGCCATGCGTGTTGTTTCGATTGCGCGAGCCAATGGTTATAAGCATGTTGTGATCGTTAGCGACCCTACGCATCTCTTCCGTATCCGGTCAATCTGCGAAAGGGAAGGATTGCCTGTGCTGACTTCACCTCGACCGCAGATTACCGCGGTGGGTAGTTCAAGCGAATGGCAGCAGGTATGGCATGAAATCGTGACATACACGCTCTGGCGGCTGCACTTGCATTAGAAGTATCAATTGGCGGCTGCGCAATCTCAACGCCAGATTGTGATGACGGGAGAGCACACACTGTTGCCTCGAAGCAAGAGCTCATCAAGTGGCCAGCGAAACTTTCGAATTGATCTGCTGCGCGGGGTGGCGATTCTCTCGGTGCTGGTCTTGCACTTCAACATTGCCTATAGGCTGCTGCAAGGGCCTTTAGGGCGGCTGCTACGTGGCCCATATTTGAGTAATCTCGTCTGGAACGGCAACTACGGCGTCATAATTTTCTTTGTTATTTCCGGCTATCTCATTACCTCAACCTCCTTGCGGAGATTTGGAAGTCTGGGGAACGTTTCTCTTCGCGATTTCTATGCCTTTCGTTTTGCGCGTATATTGCCTTGTCTAGTGCTGGCGCTTGCTGCAATCAACCTGCTTGCCTGGATGGGAATAGAGATCTTCCGGGGAAAAGAAAATCCGCCGTTGTGGCTAAGCGATCTTTCGGTGTTAACGTTTTGGCACAACATTTTGATGGCTAAGTTCGGGTATTTCAACTATTGCCTGAATATCTATTGGTCATTGTCGGTTGAAGAGGTCTTTTACATAACATTTCCGTTGCTTTGTCTTCTGCTGAGGAGAGAGAGATGGATTCTGCCCGTATGGCTTCTGGCAATCGCGATTGGGCCCGTATACCGGCACTATCACAGCCATAACGAGATCCTCTTTCTCTATGGAAACTTCGCCTGTTTTGATGCCATCGCCATGGGATGCTGCGTTGCAGTGCTTGCGCGAAAGCAAGTCATTTCCATAGGACAATGGACGCGCAGAGCGATACAGATTGCAGCGCTGGCCTGGATGCTGTTTGTTTTTCTGCACGCAGGTATCGATTCCGTTCCAGTATGGGGACCTACTCTGATGGCTGGTGGCACGGCAATATTCCTTCTTGCGGAAGGTCCCTCCGCTGACGTCAAAGGAACTGAAGCCTCTGGCGATCTATCACTGCTAACAAGACTCTTATCCCCAATCGCGTGGCTGGGCCAGCACAGCTATGAGTTATATCTTTTCCATATTCTGTTGCTGGCAGGTTTGATGACGAATCTTCCCAGGAGCTTGATGGCTCCCGGCACGCGGTTGGGCTGGTTAGTGCTATTCGTCGCCGTATCTTCTCTGCTTAGTTGGGCTATTGCGCGCTTTTATTCCGAGCCGTTGAATCGTGTATTGCGTAGAAAGCTGGCTCCGGCGGTCGCTGCAAGCTAAGATTCTTGATTGTATTCAGACTTGGGGAGTGATTATCTTATTCTCGTCGGGTTGCTCTGGAAGATTTATGTTTCTGCTCCTGCGGTTTTGACGCACTACGTGTCAAGCAATCGTCTTAGATCCTCAGGGGTATCAATGTCGATTTCGCCATTCGGAAAAGGAACAGCAACGACTTGAAGATCACTTGTGCGTAGAAGCTGACGTGCCCCGTTGTCTCCGGAGAGAGCTTGGAGATCGGCGAAGAGTGCCGCCGGAAAGATCGCGGGGATACCTTCAGTTCCTCCGTAGTGCGAAGCGACGATAGTTTGTCCGTCGCCCGCATCATAAGCAGCCGTGAGCTGCTGCAAGTGTTGCGATGAAAGATTGGGCTGATCGCATACCAGCATCAGAACTGCTCGCGATCGAGGTTCAGTCTTGACTAATGCGCTCACACCAGCCCGGATCGAGGTAGAGATCCCACGCCCCCATTCTGGATTTGAAATAACACGAGCCGCCGATAGGTCGAGAGTTGAAGCGATCGATTCCGAGTTCGCGCCGAGCACGACAAAGATGGGATCGGCTCCGGCCTCCTGGACGATTCGCAGCGTACGTCCGAGCAGTGTCTCTCCACGGGTGGAAAGAAGCTGTTTGGGTTGGCCCAGGCGACGGCTGGCTCCGGCTGCGAGTATGATCGTGGGCATTCCCATCGCATCCAGTGTAGATGTATCGCTCCATGACGCTGCTTGACCTGGAGGACAGCGAGGCTCGACACTAGGATTTCCAGAGCAAACTTTTGCGATTGAGGGAGTGCGTGACCAAGCCAGACGCAGCTGCGAAAGTGTACTCATCGCTTGATCCGGACAGCGAAGGGGAAGACCGGCTGGACAAAGACTATGGGTTGCACAAAGGCGTGCTCTCTGCCGCGGAAACGCTTGCTCAATCCATCTCGGCTATCGCTCCATCGACAACGCCCTCGCTTACCATTCCTCTCGTCTTCAGTCTGGCGGGCAATGGAACATGGTTCGTCTATTTCCTGACAATGCTGGCTATGCTGCTGGTGGGTTATTGCGTCAGCAAGTTTGCACGCATGTCTGCCTCGCCTGGATCGCTGTACACATACACGGCTGATACGCTGTGGCCATCGTTGGGCGCGGTATCCGCCTGGGCATTATTGCTGGCGTATCTTGCAACGGGAGCTTCCGTAGCTGGTGGCGCACTTTATTACTGCAATGTTCTCCTCAACGAGTTTGCCCACTGGACGCCGCCTTCCGTGTTGGTGCTTGCAGTGATTATGATCGCGACCGGAGCTGTGGCATATCGCGATGTAAAGCTTTCTGCCGAGGCAATGCTCTGGATCGAAATTGTCTCCGTGAGCCTTATCGCAATCGTCTTGATCCTCTTGCCGTCCCATTCTGGCTGGCACTTGGACGTGGATCAACTCCGGTTGAAGGGTGTGAAAATTGGAGCACTTGGCCCTGCTCTCGTGCTCGCAACCTTTAGCTTTGTCGGTTTCGAATCAGCAACCACTCTTGGTGCGGAAGCTCGCGAGCCGCTCAAAACAATTCCACGCGTCGTTCTGCAATGTGCCCTTTTGGTGGGGCTGTTCTTTATGCTCTGCTCGTATGCAGAGGTGCTCGGTTTTCAGGGTGAGATTGGAAAGCTGAGTGAGTCAACCAGCCCATTTCATGTTCTTGCACGTAAGGCGGGCCTTTCGGTGTTGGGAACTGCGATTGACATCGGAGTGCTCATAAGCATGTCGGCATGCACGCTTGCTTGCACTACCGCTGCATCCAGAGTGATGTTGCGCATGGCGCACAGCGGCTTGCTTCCGGATGTATTTGGCAGGGGACACAAACGTTTCGGAACGCCTCGAGCCGGAGTGATTCTTTGCTCCGCTGCGATGCTTGCAGTGACGGGCGCCTTGGCTATTTGCGGAGTGAGCGGCAGCAATATATACGAGTGGCTCGGTTCGATATCTGTATTCGGATTTTTGACCGCTTATGCGCTCGTAGCAATCGCACTCCCTTTCGCTCGTAAAGCGTTGGGACAGCATTCACACTTTATCGCAGCGGTGAGCTGGTTTGCTGCATTGGTTATGGCAGCAACGACATTTGGCAGCGTCTATCCAGTACCTGCTGCGCCTGCTCTGTGGTTCCCTTACATCTATCTGAGCTACATGGCCCTTGGCATGGCATGGTATCTCGCACGGCGCAGTGAAATACGCAAACGGCGCACAGCGATTTCTTAGTCTCTAGGATTTGTTCAGGCGTCAGGCCGTGCTATCAAGGTTAATGTGACGACGGCAACCGCGAACATTCTCAATGTGGCGTCCTGACCGTTCCACGTATGAGATTGCCATTTCTCGTATGATCGACCTGTTCAGCAATGTTGGAGAATCGATCCTGTACATGCCAGTATCCTATGTAGTGTCGCGCTGAACCTGTCGATGAGCGAGGCAGTGAACATGCCAATGCTCACTATCAGCGCAGCAGTCAGAAAACAGATACCTCATCCGTTGGAGTAGTTTCCATATGAGCGAACGAGCCGAATCTGCACGCCCTCCCTTACCTCCTTTTACGCATGACTCAGCAATCAAGAAGGTAAGAGCTGCTGAAGATGCCTGGAACTCCCGGGACCCGCAGAGGGTTTCACTCGCGTATACAGTCGATTCGCGATGGAGGAACAGGTCGGAGTTCATCTTTGGCCGCGAGGAGATCATCGAGTTTTTAACGCGCAAATGGCAGGCAGAGTTGGAGTACCGCCTCATCAAGGAATTGTGGGCGTTCACAGAGAACCGTATCGCCGTTCGCTTTGCTTATGAATTTCATAACGATGCGGGCAAATGGTTTCGCGCCTATGGCAATGAGAACTGGGAATTCGATGAACTGGGATTGATGCGGGTCAGGCACGCAAGCATCAACGATCTGGCAATTGCAGACGGAGACCGGAAATTTCATTGGCCACAGGGGCGGCGTCCTGATGACCATCCTGGTTTGAGCGATCTAAGGCTCTAGCTCTGCTTTGGGGCGACAGAAAATCTTTATGGGCCCAATAAATTAAATGAATTTCGAAAAACAAGATTAGCCATGAATCTGACCTGCGACCCCCAAACGATTCGACATCGTGTCCTTTGGACGCGATCATGGAAGCATCGCTCTGGAGTTTGAACGCGATACCCCGACGGGAAGATTGCAAAGACATCCGGGTCAGGCTTGAGCACGATTTTTGCAGGAATGGCGCATCGTTTCATCACATGAGTTCGTCTCTCGCGCGATTCGATCTACGCTCAATCGATATCGGAAGTGATCTCTTCAATGGTTGTTTCACATCTGCGGCACAGCTCATACATCGCTAGGATTCGGCACCGGGGTCGTGTAAATTTTCGATTGAAATTTTTGAGCACTCGGGTATTGTAGTGATAACCCTCAAGTCTTTTAGAGCGGTTTAAGCTGCGAGTTTCACTCGTTTTAACCCTTCCTTTCTTTCATTTGGCCTGCCGCTACGGGCTCGCCATTACATCGACACAAGGCCTCAAAAAATAGATTTTGAGGCCACGGGAAAGCTTTATTTTCGTGAGGTTGTGCCTTTGATTAGTACACGCCGCAATATCTCTATATCGATTTTCCGGCTGCTTGCAATTCTGGCATCCGTCGCGCTTTGTAGTTCGTCTCTGCCGGCTCAGCAAACTCTCGGTGGCATCACGGGTACGGTTACTGACGCCACAGGAAGCGTCATCCCCAACACCGACGTGACAGCAGTAGGAGAGCAGACAGGGCTCACGCGTTCAGTGAAATCAAATGGATCTGGAGAATATCTTTTCGTCAATTTGCCGATTGGCAGCTACACCATTACCTATTCCGCGGAAGGGTTTGAAGTACAGAGTACTCCGCATATTGCTGTGCAGGCCGATAGAACCGCTACTGTAAACGCGGCCCTCAAAGCAGGTTCGAAGGCGCAGACAGTCGAAGTGGATGCTACGCCGCTGATGAACGCTGTCGACACAACCAACGGATATGTTCTCGACTCCGCGCAGATTCAAACAACGCCGCTTCCTACCGGAAGTTTCACCGGCTTGGCAACCCAGTCGACCGGCGTAGATGCGGAATTACCCGGCGGTACCGGAGCCCTTTCCGGTCTTGGCAATCAGCCGATTTGGGCAAATGGTCAACGCGACACGAGCAATAGTTTCTCATTGAACGGTGTAGATGCAACGAATCTCTTCAACGGTAAGAGCACAAGCCAGGTCGGCTCGGCGCGAGTAATCAACAGCTCCGGCACATCGTCCAGCACAGGAGCCGGAGGCGTCATTCACTCTGAAGCGTCTATTTACCTTTCGATCGGCAACGCCATTCCGACACCGGCGCCGGAAACGATCGAGGAAGTGCGAGTCAACGCATCGATGTATGACGCGAGCCAGGGTTCAACCTCGGGCGCACATATCGATCTCAGCACCTCGTCAGGAACAAATAACCTGCATGGAACCACATATTTTCGCCGCGGTACGGATTGGCTAAATGCGGCGCCGTTCTTCTTCAATCAGGATCCAGATGTCATAGAAAAGGTGCCTCAGCTACATCGGTATACATTAGGCGGTGCGGCTGGTGGACCAATTATCAAAGACAAGCTTTTTGCATATCTTGCCTATCAGCATGTCCATGTTTCCGATGATGAAATAGGATCTTCTTTCTTGGATGTTCCCGTCGGGCTAACCGATGATCGCTCTGCATCTGCTTTAGCTAACCTTACAAACACTAACTTCGGCACGAGCATTTCGGCGGCAAATATTGATCCCACTGCTCTGGCGTTATTTAATGCGCCAGCGATAGCAGGCGAGCCTGGAAAATGGCTGATCCCCAACGATCAATATGGATGGCCAAACGCTTACCACACAACGAATGCCTACCTTCCAGGAACAGGCCGTTTCATAGCTGATCTTGGTGTGGCCAATCTCGACTACAACGTCAACGCGAAAGATACCTTAGCGCTCAAGTACTATTACCAGCATGATCCGACGCTTTCACCTTACGCCTATTCGAGCGTGCCTGGCTTCACAGAGCATCTCGACTCGGGTGCGCAGGTGGCGTCTATCATCAACAGTTATCTGATCAAACCCAATCTAAGCACCACGCAAACCTTCGGCTTTATGCGCGAAAAAATCTGGGGAGACAATGAACAGCCTTTTGGGCCATCGTCAATTCCTGGTGGTTCCGTTGCAAACGGGTCAATCAATATGTTCGGCTCGTCCTACTTCCCCGGTATATCCGTGTATAACGTTCTGGGTTCTAATCCGAACGGCGACTATACTCCGACAGGTATTTTGAATATTGGCCCTAATGCAGAGGGGCAATCTGCCCTCACCGGCGTTTTTCAGAACCGCTTCGCACCCTCATCAAACGCGATCTGGACCTTGGGGCATCACACAGTCAGCTTTGGCGGAGCCTATAGCTATACGCAGTTTAACACGATCGATAAGCGTACGGGCATCGGCACCGTCGCTACCGATGATTTCAGCCAGATGATTCAGGGCTATGTAACGCCTGGAAGCTCATCGACAGGTTTTTATGTCAGCTCGTTCCTGCAAGGCGATGCCAGCCGCTACTATCGCGCCAATCAGGTAGGACTTTACCTGCAGGATAAGTATCAGATCACGCCACGACTCTCGCTGACGGCTGGTGTCCGATACGACTGGGATGGAGGCCTTACGGAAAAATATGGCCGCATCTTTAACTTTGATCCCAGCTTGTATAGCTATGATGCTGGCTCGGATACCATCACCAACCCGGGCCTTATCATCGCAGGCAATAACGCTAATGGAACAAAAGGAGTAAGCCCCACTACATTGACTGGCCGTCAATGGGGTTTTAGTCCGCGTCTCGGCGCAGCATGGCAGCCCGCCATGTTTCATGACAAAGTTGTGGTGCGAAGCGGCTTTGGCATGTACTACGACCGTGGCGAGTTGTTCAGCTACTTCTCGCCTGGATACGCGATTGGAACCGTTACTGGTGGTCCTTTCGGCGTGAATCAGCAGCTTCCGTTTGTGAACGCCTCTTCATGTCCATCATCGACGCGGTCATTTTACGAGGACTATATCGTAACTTGCGGCGGCCAAAATGGTGCGCCTCCTACTGCGGAGACCGGAAATCTTTCGAATCCTTACGGAATCGCCTTGTCGCCGCCTCCGAGCAATCCCAAGGCTTCAGATCTGAGCAAGTATCTTCCGAATGCTTACAGCATCGTGAATCAAGGGTCAGGGCTTCCGGACGTTATCAACAACGGTCAGCCGATTTCACTCGGCGTATATGACCGCGATAACACGCTACCCTACACCTTCAACTACACACTCGATATTCAATGGCAACCGCGCAGCGATCTTGCTATCGAAATTGGCTACGTTGGCAATGTAGGCCGTCATCAGGTAATTCCTGTTCCGTTCAACCAGCCTAATATCGCCTCTCCTTCCAACCCATCGCTCGCGAGCGGTCCCTACGCACAGAAGTACAGCTACGGCTATACCGTTGGCGGAGCGACGCTCGACGATGGCACGCCTTATCTGTACAACTTTGAAGGCGGCAACGTCGATCTTCGCGTTCCGTACATCGGCTACGCTGCTGAATCAATCGGCTACAAAGCCGCTGGCGTCGACGCTTACAACGCGCTCCAGTTGCATGTGGATAAGCGGATGAGCAAAGGCGTTCAGCTTGGCTTCTCCTACACGTACTCGCACGCGCTCGACGAGCAGAGCGGTCTGGGTCTCTTCTACAACGGCAACAATGCTCTCGATCTTCGCAGCGGCTATGGCTCGGCCGACTTCGATCGTACTCATGTCATCAACTTCAACTATGTATTCCAGCTTCCGGATACGGTTAACAATCACACGTTGATGGGCAAGGTAGTCAATGGGTGGTCGCTCGTCGGGCAAACAGTGCTGCAAAGCGGTCAGCCCTACAGCGTGATCGACTTCTCGGGTGCGATTGGTTCTATCTACTACTCAACGGCAGACGGCATTACCAACCCCATTGTTCCACTTGCTTCTGGTTGTACTCCCAAGTCTGCGCTGACGAAGCACTCCGGAGCTTTCTTCCCAGTGAATGGTTATGCTGCGCTGGACCCGGCTTGCTTCACGCTGCCATTGCTCCCAGCCGGCGGGCTGGGCGGAGCTATCCCAAGCACGGACACCTTCGAAACTGGCTTCACAACCGGACAGCGCAACATCTTCCGCCAGGCTTTTCAAAAACGAGCCGACGCTTCACTCGTGAAGGTGCTCAATTTGAACGAGCGGTATGGGCTCAAGTACACGTTCGATGTGTACAACCTTACCAACACACCGAGCTTCGATGTTCCAGGAAACGAAGTTTCGCAAAACCAGTACTATGATGCTTTCCCCAATGTAGGAACTACTCCTTTACCTACGGGATGCGCTGCAGATGGCAGTCAGACGAACTCCAGTTTCTATAACTGTCCTGCCGGTCTGGGTATCGTGACGCATAGTATCGGTAGCCCGCGGCAGATCCAGATGTCATTGAGCTTTACTTTCTAACTGAAGAATCACTCGATAATGAAGGGGCAACCTCAATGGGGTTGCTCTTTGTTGTTGCGCTATTTCGCTTTTATGTCAAACCATCAACATTGCGATGGAGCACTGAGGGTGACGGAAAGCATCTCCACAGGTGATGCATCAAATGTGGCTTCTAACGAGGCGTCATCGGGAAAAACATGACCGGATACATGCCGCGCCCGGAAGGAAAACGAAAGTTCAGGGACCAGAAATGGCCATGGAGCAAGCTGAAACCGACGTACTCCAATTGGAGTCACATGAACTTCTCGTTTGCTTCCGTCAGTCAGAGGCAATGGATGCAATAAGGTTGAAGGCGCTTCATGCTCTACGCATGCGAGCAGTGAAAGGGCATCGCATGCCTGCAGAAGGCAGAAGTGCTCCCGTATCGTCAACGCTTCTTTCGCCTTCGCATCCAGCATAGGATGGTTTTGTATCCAGTTGATCAGTTGTGCCCGCCATGCTTCTTGTTTGGCGAGGAAATAATCGAGTAAAGGAAGCTGGTCAGGTGCAATCGTGGAGCGATCAGTGCGGTTTACAAGCAGATCTCGTGTATGCAAGGCAACCAGCAACCCTGCATAAGGGTCTTGCTCGGCGACCACTCGGACTGCCTGTTCTCGGAGAGCGATATAGTCGGCTAGATCGATTTTTTCAACCGCAGAATATTTATCCACCAGCTCTTTTGAAAATGCGGAAGGCTTGCCTTCCCGCGTGATAGTGGGATGAGCATCTCTCGACGCCCATCCGTCATCGTGGGAGGCAATCGCAAAGAGCACGCGGTCACGAGGCTCAGGCCTGCGAAACTGATCGTTACCCCATGCCGCGGCAAATTCGCCAGCCAGACGCGCGTGATCCTGATGCGTGATCAGCCGCCAGCCGGTTTCGGTCTTCATGCAAAGCATGATGCTCTACTCCTGTTCATTACACGTAGTTATTCAGATACATCTGATCAACGGGACTCGTGTCGGTTGTACAAATGAACCAGCCGACCGCTCTTGGAAGGCATTTCCATACCGAACTTAGCATGCCAGGTAGATGCTTTCGCAAGACAGGAATTTGCTCGTAATCGAATCCCGCTGAAGCCATCGCCACCGATAGAATCAAGGCATGCAAGCGTGCGCAGGTACGATTACACGAGCCAGAAGGGAACTGGCCGTGGCACATGATAAGAAGGCGGCGATCGAGGATCTTGTGAACACCGCTTTCTCGCTGTCCAACGGCGGAGCCAACCGCAATACATATCTTTGGCAAGAACAGTCGTGGACTTTTTCGGAAGTGCGCCGCATTGCTTCCATGCCGGCAGACACGTCGACCATCTTTGCGGATGGCCATGAGCCACTGTGGGGAATCCCGGTGTCCGTAAAAGATTGCTTCGATCTTGCGGGTGCGCCAACGACCTGTGGAACGCGATTCTACGAAGCATTGCACGGTTCTGCTGCAGCCGATTCCTGGCTGGTCGAAAAACTGCGCGCTGCCGGAGCTGTGATTATCGGCAAGACTCATCTGCATCCGCTTGCGTACGGAATCACAGGAGAAAATGCAGAATTTGGAGATTGCGTGCAGCCCGGCGATCCGGACAATCTGACTGGAGGTTCTTCCAGCGGAGCTGCAGCCAGCGTCCTCGAAGGCTCTGCCATGGCCGCAATCGGCACCGATACAGGCGGTTCAGTGCGTGTGCCGGCTGCGCTTTGCGGACTGGCGGGGTATCGCGCCTCTTTAGGACGCGGTGACTGGCGCGGAGGCGCTCATCTCGCCCAATCGTTCGATACCATGGGGTGGCTGTTCGCCGATCTTGAAGACGCGCCTCTGCTTGGATCCTTCTTTGCTCCACAGTCTGAAACGACGACAGCGGAACAGGATTCTTTACCAAAACGCTTCGCCATCGTCCACGATGAATTCTTCTCCGATTGCGATCCCGAAGTATTGGAAGGCCTTCGTCTCTGCCGCGCCGAACTGGAATTCCTTGGACTCCGTGCTGAAACCGTTAACGTCCCGTGGTGGAACGACTCGTGCGAGATATACAGCACAATTCAGGCGTGGGAGGCTGCCCGTATCCACGCCGGTTATTATGCCGAATTCGGGCCGGCTATCCAGCAGCGGCTTGAGTGGGGCGCCTCCATAAGCGATGACGAAATTACCAGGCTTCGCAAACGCCATACAGAGTTCCGTGAACGCATGGATATGCTGCTGGCAGATCACGAATTGCTCTTGATGCCGGCGGCTCCGGTAGCAAAACTCACCGTCGGAGCCGACCACAGCCAGACACGCGCACGGCTGTTGCGCTACACCACACCTGTCAGTCTCGCAGGTATGCCTGCAATCACAATTCCATTTAGCAAGGAACACTGTAAAACTGGAGGAATGCAACTGGCCGCGGCACGGGAAGATGACTCGCGCCTGTTGCAGCTTGCCGCGCGCATGGGCTCTGCAAGAAAGGCTCAATAAGGTTCCTCAACGTCATCCTTTAAAGCCGGAGACTCAAAGCAAAGGATCTGTAACCTGCAGAGCAATTGCTCCATCTATAGTTCCAGGAAACCGTAAACCCGATTCGGTATCAGAAGTTCAGCCAAGGAAAGGTTACGCACGCTTCGGCGGTATGACAGGCGAGATCACAGCCAGATTCCAAAACGCGGAAGAGGCTACAGTCATGATCGGGCGCATTCTGGCGGGGGAAAAGCAGCTTTTCCACGACCTGATCCGTCCTCTTGAACGCGCTGTCTTCGTCATGTTATTTAGCCTCCTGCGCAGTGAGACAGACGCGGAAGATGCGGCTCAGGAGGCTTTTATCAAGATTTACCGGAATCTTTCGAGCTTTCGAGGTGAAGCCAAATTTTCGACCTGGGCCCTTTCCATAGCCCGCAATGAGGGTTTGGCCTGGCTCAGGAAACGATCCGCGAGGCCGGAGGAGCCGATCGAGCCGGTCCTTGATGAAGGCAGCGGGGACTTTACTCCGGCTTTGCTTACCGACTGGCGTGAAATCCCGGCGGAGGCTCTGGAACGAAGCGAATTGCGGGAGTGTTTGCGGCAGGCAATCCTCAAGTTGCCGCCGATTTATCGAGATGTGGTGCAACTGAGGGATGTTCAGGAACTCGATATTCAGGAAGCAGCCGGGGTTCTCGGTATCAGTCCTGGCGCCGTCAAAGTCAGGTTGCACCGCGCGAGAGTTATGCTGCAAAAAGAGCTGGTTCCAATCCTCAAAGCATATGTTTCACCTGCAAAGGGAAAAATGCGCTTCTGGTTTGGGAGGCGCGTATGAAGATTGACTGCAAGCACGTATGGCATCACATCTCGGCCTACATTGATGGGGACGTGGATGCGTTGCTGCGCGCTGAGATCGATCGGCATTTGGAGCACTGCGAGATCTGCTCGGCCATACTCGATTCAACCCGGAATATCGTCGTCCTGGTGGCAGATGGACGCATTTTTGAGATTCCGACCGGGTACAGTGAGCGGCTGCATGAGCGTCTCGATGCAGCCATGGCCGAAGGCTGATTCATACGGTTCTTTTTCCCTATGCGTAGCCCTCGCGCCGGGTAAGGCGTTTGTAAAAATCTGACTCCTGGGAGCAGCAAGGAACTTTTCGATGTTCAATCCATTAGCATCCAATCCATTTTTGTTGCAAGTGCGTACTCTCTGTGTGTAAGAAGTGGAACGAACAGTATGGCGCGCGCTGCATCATACACAGGTAAAGTGCTACCGTACTGTCCGGAGTGGAACTATTTCTCGATGGATTCAACTCGATGCAATATTCCTTGTAAGGAAAAACTCTCATCGAGTCTGTTACTTGCCGATCTTGCGCATTTTCTTCTTGCACACTGTAACCTTTGCCTCGTAGCGTCACTCACACGGGGCGAATGCACCTCCTGCGGACGCACTCGGAGCTACCGATGCCTCTGTCAAGTTTCTTCCCCGCGGGTTACTCCGCGACAACTCAAGCGAGGACAAAACCGATGAAGAATTCTTTGAATGCACTGCTGCTCAGCGCCGCTCTGACTGGTCTGGTCGGTGGAACCGCTGCTTCGGCACAGACCACTGGTACTCATCAGAACAGCGTGAATGCAGCGACTGCCGGCGTTCGTCTGGTAGGTCAGAGCACCGACAAGCACTCTTGTAAAGGCAAAAATGATTGCAAGGGCAAGGGCGGCTGCAAGAGCAGCGACAACGGTTGCAAAGGCAAGAACAGCTGCAAGGGTAAGGGTGGATGCGCCACTGACGGATCCAAGATGCCCAAGGCTGTCTAAGCCGCTTGCAAGAGTGGATATGTCGTTTGAGCTGAAACGACTGACCGATCAAAACTGTACGGGGATGGTTTCGCAGCCATCCCCATCCTGATTCAGGTAACTCCAGGGAAAAATCATCAGGGGTGGTAAAGATGTCCGGCAACCGGTTCAACGCATTTAAGGATTACGGAGTCGGCATCGGACTGCGCATCCCTCACTACGAGCACATCTTTGCTCACAAACCAGGCGTCGATTGGTTTGAAATCATCTCAGAAAATTACATGGTTGACGGTGGCCGTCCGCTGCAGATGCTCGATCGCATCATGGAAAATTACCGGGTTGTACAGCACGGTGTTTCCATGTACTTCGGCTCTGCGCAGGCACCAGATCGGGAACATCTGCGCCGCCTCAATTCGCTCGTCAAGCGTACCAATACACCCTGGCTCTCCGACCATCTCTGCTGGGGATCAGTGGATGGTACTTACAGTCACGATCTTCTTCCGTTGCCATATACCTGGGAGGCAGTAGAAAAAACCGCGGCGCGTATCCGCGAAGTACGTGATTTCGTTGAAATTCCCGTCGCAGTTGAAAATGTCAGCAGCTATGCCGAATTCGTAGACTCCGAAATGACTGAGTGGGAATTCCTGAACGAAGTTGTCGAGCGCGCGGACTGCGGCATCTTGCTTGACGTGAACAACATCTACGTTTCGTCAGTCAATCATGACTTCACTCCGATGGACTACGTGAACGCAATTCCAGCAGAACGCGTTGCCCAGATTCACATAGCCGGCCACACGCGCTACGAAAAATACATCCTCGATACACATGACCATCCAGTGATTGATCCCGTGTGGCAGCTTTATGCGCGCGCCATTGAACGCTGCGGGCCTACGCCCACCCTGCTCGAGTGGGATGATCGCATTCCTTCCTTTGAAGAGGTCTGGGCGGAAGCGCGCAAGGCGGAAAGGTATCTGGAGCCCGTAAAGAAGCACAAGGCGGTCGAGCACGAGGAAGAAAAGCAGCTCGCGGAGGTGGCCCAATGACCATGCCTCTCGAAGAGCTGCAGAGAACTATGTGTGCCGCTGTCATGCAGCCTCTTACCGCTGATGAAGACATGCAGCCGCGTGACACGACAGGTCGCTGGAGCGGCCGGGCAATGGATGAAGTAGCCTCCGGATTCATCGCTCCCAATGATCGGCTGACTGCTTTTGAAAGGCTGGAAATCTACAATCGCCAGTACTGGTTCCGTATCCAGTCGGCTTTTCACGAAGATTTTCCTGCTTTGCGTGCTGTCGTTGGTTCTGACCGGTTTGAAGCATTGATGAACGCGTATCTGGCACAACATCCCAGCCGGTCTTTTACCCTGCGCAATCTAGGATCGAAGCTCTGCGATTGGCTCGCGGAAAACCCCGGATACGCTGGACGTCGCCTTACGCTTGCACTTGATGTTGCCAGAGTCGAATGGGCTTATATCGAAGCCTTCGACAGCGCCGAACGCAGGTCCTTGAATGACGAAGAAGTAGCAGCCGTTAACGGCGATTCACGCCTGGCGCTACAACCTCATCTGCAATTGCTTGCCCTAAGCTATCCAGCCGACGATCTGGTGCTTGATATGCACCAGCGGGAGCAGCGTGAGACCAGCGAAGCCGGCACACGGCCAGAGCTTGAAGATGAAGAGGAGAGTACTCCGATTCGCCTGCGCAAGCGTCCTACGTGGTTGGCCGTGCATCGCTCCGATTTCTCCGTCTACTACAAACGTTTGTCAGCTCCTGAATATCGAGTGCTTACTACGTTGCGCGAAGGCAAAACTCTGGCCGAGGCGCTCGATGCTGGTTTCACCGGATCACGCCTCTCCGCAACCACGCAGCTAAGCCGCGTGCGTGAATGGTTTGCCGCATGGGCGCAACTGGGCTGGATCTGCATACCTGAATAGCAATACCCCTTAGAAAGAGGAATCATCATGTCACTGTTTCGCCGCCTCTGCGGCCTGCACGATCTTGTCGCGGGTGCTCTCAACCGATTGCAAAGCCCGCTTCTTCTTGCGATACGGCTCTATTGGGGATATCAACTGGTTCAGACCGGTTGGGGCAAACTGCATAACCTCGACCATGTCACAGACTTCTTCACATCGCTCAATTTACCTCAACCTCATTTCACGGCAATCTTCGTCTCCCTGGTCGAGTTTGTCGGAGGCATCTTGTTCGCACTCGGCTTTGGTGCGCGCATGGTCTCGCTGGTGCTCTTCATCAACCTGACCGTTGCTTATTGGACCGCCGATCGTGAAGCCTTCGGCCACATTTTCGATGATCCAGGAAAATTCTATGCGGCCGATCCATACACCTTCTGGTTCGCCGCACTGATCATTCTTATATTTGGCCCGGGATACCTGGCAGTTGAGACGCTTCTGCGTCGCTTCACGCAGACACAAAATCGCTAAACACTGTCCTGGCGTAATCTTCGCCAATGCTGCAGTGAAGCGGTAAGATGGCTTCATCGCCAGTCGATATATGTCTCTTACGCGGATGTGGTGCGGGTGCGTATTCTCTATGTTTTAACGTCGCTCGGCATCGGCGGGGCAGAAAAGCAGGTCATCGACCTCGCAGCCCGCATGTCTGAGCAAGGACACAAAGTTTCCTTCCTCATCTTGAAGCACTCAGTAGAAGAATGGCCCGTCAAGGGTCCAGTTCTTCGCCTGAACCTGGCAAAAACCGCAGCCTCACTCCTGCGTGGTCTGCGTTTTGCGCGGAGCTTTCTGGCTCTCATCCGTCCCGATATAGTTCATAGCCACACATATCCCGCCAATCTTTTCGCGCGGCTCTTGCTGATAAAGCGATTCAAAGAATTCAGCCGTCCTGGGCTCGTAAACACCATTCACAACGTATACGAAGGCGGTTGGCATCGCATGCTGTTGTATCGGCTAACCAATCGATGGGTCGATAGGATCACAGCCGTCAGTACAGCAGCAGCGGAGAGATTTATCCATCTACATGCTGTTCCTGCGGTAAAGATTACGGTTCTAACGAATGGCATTGATACAGATCACTTCAATCCTGATCGAGCACAACGTCGCCGTGTGCGAAATCAAATGTTGGTCGACAAAGAGTTTGTCTGGATCGCAGTAGGCAGGATTGCACCAGCCAAGGACTATCCAAACCTGCTTCGCGCATTCCATTTACTGCAACAGGCAAAACCTGAAACGCAACTATGGATCGCAGGCGAGGGTAATCCAGCAAGCCTCGCAATCGATTCAGACTTGCAGAACAACCCAGCGATCCGCTGGTTAGGGCTTCGTTATGATATCGCTGAGTTGCTCGACGCGGCAGATGGCTTTGTTCTTTCCTCTGCATGGGAGGGCCTTCCCATCGCTCTCGCTGAAGCTATGGCAATGGCGAAGACCGTTGTAGCTACCGATGTCGGAGGGGTTCGCGAACTGGTCGGTGACGCCGGTTTTCTCGTTCCTCCCCGGAATAGCGAAGCACTTAAAGATACGATGCAGAAAGCCATGTCCACACCTGTCGAGCGAAGACGATTTCTGGAAGCGGCAGCTCGCAGCCGCATTCGCCAGTCTTTTTCATTGCAGTCTAAAGTGAGCGAATGGGAGAAGCTCTACGGGCAAATACTGGAGGGCCGGCACGCTTGAGCCTTATCGCACCATCTTTGCCTTCTACGCCCAAAAAGTTTTCTGCGCCGCAAAGCGAGAAGTCCTGGACTCCAATTCGTTTTCTCATCTGGCCTCTTAGTGCGGCTTTGTTGTTTCGAGTCGGACTGATGCTGGCCGCATATTTCCGCACCGGAACGCAGGTCATGACACAAGGCGATAGCTGGAGCTACCTGATCCCTGGTCGCAATCTGCTTCTGCATGGCTCTTTCGCTAATAACGGACTGCCGGAGATCGACCGCACACCCGGTTATCCGATTTTTGCCGAGCTCAGTGGAATGATAGTCGGAAACGTATTGCTCACCATCGGTGTGCAGATTCTTCTATCCCTTATCTCGATATGGCTCGCCGCATCCATCACAGAAAGACTATTTATCGATTGCCGCGCTGCTGCCATCACCGCGTGGCTTTTGGCGTGCGATCCTCTCTCGATTACGTCTTCCGTAAGGATCATGCCGGAGACACTCTTTGTCTTCCTTCTATTGCTGTGCCTTGAACGCATGATCAGCTTTGCTGCAGATAAAAAGCTCACGCAACTGGCACAAGCCGGAGCGCTTCTTGCGCTGGCAACCTTTGTTCGTCCTGTCAGTTATTATCTGGTGTTGCCATTCGCAGTTGTCGCCGTAGCATGCTCTCCGCAGTGCAAAGGAATGAAATGGAAAGCTCCATTCATCCTTCTTATTGCGTTCATCCCATTCATTGCAGCCTGGCAGCTTCGCAACTATGTTGAGACCGGCTACAACGGCTTTTCCAGCATCGTTGAAAAGAATCTCTATTTCTACCAATCTGCTGAGATACGCGCCGAATTGGATCACTTGTCCCTTGTAGAGGAACAGAAAAAGCTCGGTTACTCAGACAATGCGAGCTATCTCGTGGCGCATCCGGAACAACGCGCCTGGAATCGTATAAAGCAATTGCAATTCATGAAATCCGAAGCCGTAAAAGTTCTCCGACAGCACCCACTGATGTATTTACGGTCGCACTTCATTGGAGTTGCAATCGTCGCGTTCTCGCCCGGATCTACGGAGTTGCTTCAACTTATCAATGCTTATCCTTCCGCAGGCAAGATGCCGAAACGCCTCGTAAGCGATGGAATCAAAGAGCCGTTGAAGCAATTGGTGTTGCGACACTTTACTCTGGTGACGGTAATGTGTCTGTTCTCTGGCTTCACCCTTGCGCTATATCTCGCTGCGTGTACCGGTTTGTTTACGGCAAGACTGGCACCTGAGACCGTCTGGATTCTGGCAGGCACCGCGATCTACTTCCTGCTCATATCCGGTGGCGCGCAAGCTGTGGCACGTTACAGGCTGCCTGCAATCCCTGAGCTGTGCATCCTCGCGTCAGGCGGCATCTGCATTCTTTATGACAAAACAAAACGGAGCCGCCGAAGCAGCTCCGTTCAGGTTGTGGTTTCTGCCGGCTAAAAGCTGAATGAGGCCTGCAAAAAGATGCGCCGCACAGCAGATCCAGAGGAGAAGATCTGCCCCTGAAGGCCTCTTGAATGCCCGAAAGGATTCTCTTCGCCATCCTGCAATGTTCCAGGAGGTGTAATCGTTCCCGAAGGCGTTCCATAGTCCACGTTGTTGAAGAGGTTCAACGCCTGCGCGCTGAAAGTCAGGCTGTACTTGCGCACGTTGACCGGCCCGTTCATACCCGGAGGACGGCCACCGCCGCCTCCGAATCCACCGGGACCAAAACCTCCGCCCGGTCCGCCACCGCCACGACGACCACCACCGCCACCGCCGCCCGGAGGTCCGCCCTCGCCGTTATTTCCTCCGGTGTTGCCGATCTTTGGACCGACGCCGAATGTCTTGCTCAGCCGTAGATTCAATGCGACTGCCGCCGGCCCGAGTCCTTTATCGAAACTCAGAATCGGCTCACCCGCAACCGGCTTGGCGTCGAGACATCCGTATTGTGTCATCTGGTATTGGGTCGAGCTGGCAGTGCAATTCGACGGATCAACAATGCCCGGGCGATCGTTGAGAACCTCATCGCCATTCACATCATCCGGGCTGGTGATGTTGAATGGCCTGCCCGCGTTAGCAACGAGGAAAGGATTGAATCGTATGCCCCATGGGCCGTTGTAGTTGCCCATGATAAAGAGCTGATTTCTGGAAACAAACGATGCAGGACCGTAATCCTGGTGCAGATTTAGCGAATTGGATGCCAGCGTTCCACCCGCTCCATCCGTATGTGCCCAGCTTATTGTGTAAAAGCCAAAGACATTAAAGTTTTTGGAAATGCGCGCATTGGTATTGAGGATCAGTTGGTCCTGTTTGTAAATGCCCTCAGGAAAATACTGGAACACAGGCCCCACACTCGAATTGTAAGTAGGGAAGTAAGGAGCATTCGCGTTGATCTGGGTAAGCTGATGAACGCCCTGAGAGTGCAGATAGGTCAGCGTTGCGGTCTCCGTCTTTGTGATCTGACGTTCTAGACTTGTGCCAAACTGCTGCGCATAAGGAGAACGATAGTTGGGGGAAACTTGATACACAGTTCGGCCATTCGCCGTACCTACCCCGCAAGCTCCGGGATCGAAAGTCGTCACGCTCGCCGCAAAACACGCAGATGTCGGGTTAGAGAGGGTATATTGTTGCTGAATTGTCGAACGGTTAATCGTTAGAAAGTTACCGATTCCCAAGCGATCGTAGAAGATACCATAACCGGCGCGGAAGACCGTCTTTGTCGGCTTACCCTTGCCACCGTCCAGACCGTAGGCCATCGCAAAGCGCGGAGCCCAGTCGCTGTGGTCCGCAACATGGTTCTGCGATTCCCAGCGAAGACCTCCCGAAAGCGTCAGGCGAGGATTAACCTTCCAATCGTCCTGAATATAGAGCGCGGAGTCGAACACATTCGCCAGGGCGCTCTGTTGTCCCGTTGAGTACGACAGCAAGATAGGGGCTGCTGAGGCCGGATTCTGTACTGCCTGGCTGTAGCTCGTGGTCGTATTGAAGGTGAATGTGCCGTTGAATCCTGAGTCAGCGTAGTTGGCATCGCGGCTGTCTCGAACACGCATGCCAAACTTCAATGCGTGGCTGCCAAGCGACAAAGTCGAGAGATTCTGCATCTCCCAGCGATCCGTATGATCGCGTACGCTTTGGGTATTCGATCCGCCGGACGAGAAACCAGCCACCTGAACCTGAAGTGTCGGCGCGGTGCTCACCGAGCTGTCGCTGGACTTGATGCGATTGTATTGAAAGCGTGTCTCATTGACGAAATGATCATTGACGACCTGCGTGTCGCTGATCTGGATATTGTTGTCGTCGGTTGAGGAACTTGTCGCCTCAGTCGGCAGCTGAGTACCACCCAGACTGCCTGTTTCTGAGTCGTGGTAGTACTGATAGCGCACCGTCAGCGTGTTCTTTGCCCCAATCTGGATATCGATGCGCGGGGATACATTGGTTCGTGAATGAGGATTGTCGATCGATCCTGTAATGTCAGCAGAGCAATCGCCGGTCGCATCGCAGGCGGCGTTATATACGCTCAAGTTGTCAATGGAACGATGTTCGGCGGAAACAAAGAACGACATGGATTTGTTCAGTGAACCGTTCAGGGTGCCGTTGTACTGGTAGGTGTGATACGGCGGAACATTCGGCTGTGCCGCGCTTACAGCAAACGGGTTCACGGTGTTGAAGGAACTGTCATTGCCCATGGCAAAAAACTGGCCGTGCAATTTATCCGTACCGGGCTTGGTTAAAATCTCGATGCGGCCAAAACCCAGCCGGTCAAACTCCGCTGAATAAGGATTCTGGTTGACGCGGATTTCACGAATCGAGGATTTCGGCGGAAGCTCTCCGCCAGTGAAGCCATCAATGTAAATTTGTCCGCCGTTCGGTCCTGCGGACGGACCTGCAAGAGCCGACAGTTCATTCGAAAGCTCATCCGGATCGTCCGACAGCGCGTCAAGGTCCTTCCCCTTGATCACCATGCTGTTGGCATTTGAATCCGCTTCAACACTCACAGTAGGCGTATCGTCGCTCACAACCACGTTTTGCTGGGCAGCCTCAATCGCCATGGCGACGTCGACACGCTTCACCTGGCCCCGCTCCAGCAGCAATCCCTGCGAGACATACGGCGCAAATCCTTGAAACGTAATGGTGATTGTGTAGGTGCCAGGAGCAACATGTACATCATAGTTTCCGCTGGCATCCGCGGTCGCTGTCGCAACAGTCTGGGCATTGCTGTTACTGACCGTCACTGTAGCGCCCGGAATCAAGGCGCCCGTCGGATCGGTAACTTTGCCGTGAATGGTTGCCTGTCCTGTTGCCGGAGCCGTCGCGCCCGCAGGCGTGCTTTGCGGCGTTGTTTGCGCCGGTGCGCTCCCTGCCGCAAGTACCAGGGCAAGAGGAAAAATCCATAGGGAACGTAAATTTGCGTACACCTATCCTCATCTCCTAAGAAAGCAAAAAGTATGTGTCTTACTGAGCTGCTTCAGCGCTGCCGGAGCTCATGCTCCAGTTAGAAAGCAGCATGTTTTGTGTTTCAGCAGGCGCTTCAAGCAAGGGTTCTACGCCCGCAAGCAAAGTAATGGCCTGAACGTCATGCGTGCCAACTGTCGACACCAGCATGACGGCGTCGCCTTTCTTCAAATCGGCAATGTGAATGGCAGGAGCACGATTGAGCATGGTCTGCAGATCGCCGCGTCGACCAGAGCCACCCTCACCACCACCAAACGGAGGTCGCGCCCCACCGGGAGGAGGTCCACCTGACGGAGGTCCACCGGCGCTTCTTGGCGATCCCTCCGATCCGCCACCACTCGGCGGGCCATTCGGTGCACCGGATGCCCCCTTCGTCAACGTGGCCAGCATTTTTGCCATGTTCTCGGGCAATTGGTGCATCTGCGTATCCTTACCGACATGCACCGTCACATTCTGTTTCGTAATCAGATCCTTTAGAGTGATCGTCTGGTCCGATGCGTTTACTGCGCTAAGTACGCCGGATATATTGCGGAAGCTTCCAGAGACAACCTCCTGAGCAGTAAGTTCCGTTCCATCGGCGCTCTTTGTGCCGCGGGCGCGCAACTGATCGCCTGCCTGAATCGTTTCGATCGGAGCCGGCTTTGCCTGGTTGTAATCCGTGGAATCTGCGGCATAGCGTTTCAACACCGTTGTAGGGCTGGTATGCACCGCAATGGTCTTTTGCGTCGGTCCCGCTCCGGAGACAACGGTGATGACACCCGTTCCCGCATCTACGCTCTTAACCAGGCCACCGACGCCATTTCTCTGCCAGTCTTCCTGCTCTTGTTGCTGCTTCTGCGCCAGTTCCGCTTTCCCGATCGCGACGATTGACGCAGCCGTAACGGGATCACTCGATGAGTCCGGCGTCAACCGGACCAGCACACGATCGCCCATCGAAAGATCGCTGAACTGAATCGTCTCTGCGCTGCTCAAATCCTTCGCGCCGGGTGGTACCCGTTGAATTTTGACGCCGTCTGGAACAGTAACTTTGTGTTCAACGCCAGCGTCGGTTTTCACCGTCATGGAGCCGGTGCCCAATTCAGAAATGGTGCCGAGGATTCGGCTTGCGGATGCCGCCTGCCCAAACGCCGAGGTCGCGCTCACCGCCGCTATTCCAAACACGCTCGCCACAGCTACGAGAACTGCACAGCTGATGGTCGCGCACCAATTCGCTCTCTTACTTCCTGCTTGCATCGTCTTTCTCCGTAGAACAAAGAGATCCTGGATTTCGAATCTCGTCTTGATTCAGCCATCTTAGACTGCCAAGCTAACATCACAATGATTGAAACTGCAGAAAATAAATGGCTTAGTTGATGGTTGGCTGGAAATCAGGAAGAAGAGCGGAAACGATTCCAGACCATCCATTTCTGCCTGCGGTTCGTATCCGCGGCTGCACAGGTAGACGATGTAAGGAAAAAGAAAGTTTAGGGAAGTCTTTGTAACGAATTGTTGCGAGGCGCAATAGGTGACTACATTTGCACGTGCGCCGACCGGAGAAAATCGAAACTCCCGGAAGGGCTGACGGAAATCCCGGAAATTCGTCGGTTATGAACAACAATCGAATCCTTATACCAGAGATTGAACGCAGGCAAATCCCGCGCTAGGATCTGCTGTACTTGGACATAATCCTTTCTCCTCCGCTCCTGATCAGTTGAACTGCTTGCATCGGCAAGCAGCGCATCCAATTCCGGATTTCGATATCGCCCACGATTCGCGCCTTTCGGAGGAATGCGCGCAGACGAGAACGCATAAGCGAAGATGTCCGGCTGCTCGTTTCCGCCCACCCATCGCAGGGCATATATCTGGAACGAGCCACGGTTCAGATCCTGAATATATGTCGCTGCTTCGTAGCTGCGAATATCCAGATCAATCCCAACTGCGGCAAGCTGTTGCTGCAGTGTGGCTGCGAGTTGCCGGGTTCCCTCGTCCGTGCTGGTCTTCAGAGTCAAGTGCAACCTCACTCCGCCGGCCTTGCGTGGATAACCTGCTTCCTCTAGCAGGCGCTCAGCACGCGAGGGATCAAAATCGTAACGATCCACATCGCCAGTCCACGCCCAATGAGTCGCCGGTAACAGGCTTACCGTCGGCTGCGCGCGGCCGGCCTGTAGCGTTTTCAGGATCAGCGGAATATCGATAGCGCATGCAATCGCCTGACGTACCCGCGCATCCCGCAAAACCGGATCGACTGTATTGAAAGCCAGGTATTGCACCTGTGTTCCAGCCTTGCTGTCGATGGCGAGATCTTTTTCGCGCGCCAGTTCAGGCAGCATATCCGGCGTCAAAGAGTTGCTTTCGAGATCAGCCGAACCCTTGCGCAGTTCAAGTGCCCGCGTCACCGGCTCTGGCACCACAGCAAATCGAACTCGTTCGATGTTGCCATTGCCCTCGGTATTCCAGCTTTGTGGATTGCGTTCGACAATCACTTCCTTGTCGATTTCCTGGCTTACAAATCGGAACGGCCCCGACCCAATCGGATGCCGCCAGAAATCCCGTCCGCTTCCGTAAGGAACGATACCCATTGCGCCGGCAGAAAGATTCGTCAGCAAAAAATTGTCGGGTTCCTTCAAGTGCAAAACGACAGTGAGTGGATCAGGCGCTGCCATGCTCGCCACCGAAGCGTAGCTGGCGCCTTTAGCGGTGATCACTGTTCCATCGCGCATAGACCGGATCGTCCACAATACATCGCGCGAAGTCAGCGGACGTCCATCGCTGAAGTGTACATTCGGGTGCAGATGAAAGATCACCGTTAATGGATCGGGCTGCTCCCAACTGTCCGCCAATCCCGGCTTCACACGGAAGCTCGCGTCTCGCTCCACGAGACCATCGAAGAGCAGTTCGTCGATATGCTCCGACTGCGCATCCGTTCCCACGCGCGGATCGAGGCTTGTAGGGCTGCTCTCAATAAGAAAGACAACTGTTCCCCGATCGGAGCGTTGCCGATGACAGCTCGTGATAGCCAATACTCCAAAGCAGAGAAGAACAAGACAGGAGATGCGCGGGATCAAGAGCCTAGGCATAGCTCACCTGGCCCAGAATTACAGGCCGTGTCGCCCCTGTAGCTGAGGGCAAATTACCGGGACGTTGATGCCATGTCTGCCACGCAAGCAAGGCAAACGCGGCAGCCTCTTTTGCCTGCGCGGGCATACCGAAGCTGTCAATGGTAGCGATGCGGCAGCCATGACCCTGCAGCCTCTCGGCAAGCTGGCGCATTAGCGTGCGATTCCGGGCGCCGCCGCCAGACACAATGTAGTCAACCTTCGCACCACCCATCTTCTTCGCGGAGAAGCGGATATATGCCTCGGCGATAGAGGTCGAGGTCAACGCAGTAGCGGTAGCGACTGCATCCGCTGGGCGTTTGCTTATCTTGCGGCAATCCGCGAGAAACTTCGCTGCGTATTCACGGCCAAATTCCTCGCGTCCCGCGCTCTTGGGCGGCGCTTTGCGGAAGAAAGGATGCTTCAAAGCCGCTTTGAGCACCGGTGCGATCACCGCGCCGGAGGCCGCGATACGGCCATTCCTGTCCATTGTCTTGCTGTAAAGCTTCAGTGTCAGTGCGTCGATCAACATATTGCCAGGGCCGGAATCGAACGCCAGCGTGTCCTGCGGATTTGCTCCAGGCGGAATGGCTGTGAAATTCGCGATGCCCCCGATATTTTGCAACACGCGGCCTCGCGTAGCGTGACGGAAAAGCACATAGTCGAGCAACGGCACCAGCGGCGCTCCCTGGCCTCCAACGGCAAGATCGGCAGGACGAAAATTGGAAACAACCGGAATGCCAAGCTCGGCAGCAATGAGTGAAGCTTCGCCTGCCTGCCATGTACACGCGAAGCGCTCGCCCGCATACAACTGTGTCGTCGCCTGATGATAGAGCGTCTGCCCATGACAGCCAACGAGAGCTGCTTTAAGCTGATGCCGCTCCTGTGCAACGCGCACTGCCTTGGCATAGGCGAGGCCTAGGCGCCAGTTGAGCCGCGCAAGCTCTGCCGTGGACGTTGCGCTGGCATTCATCGCTGCGAGCACCGCTCTGCGCAGCCCCGCCGGATATGGAAATGCTTCATGGGCCAGAAGCCGCAGCTTCGAAAAACCATCTTCCCCGTCGCGAATACGGACTAGCGCAACATCGATGCCATCGGCTGATGTCCCGCTCATAATGCCTGCAACAATCATGCTGCGCCGCCTTGCGATGACTCAACTTTGGCAGCGAACGCACGAATGCTCTCCGCGAGCTTACTTAATTGAGATGAGGACAGAGCAGCGGATTGCGGTGTAGAGAATCGAGCAGCACGAAGTCTGGCGCAGGATCTAGCTCTTTCGATCAAAAGCTTGCGGAATGCAGCAGACTTCTCAGCTTCGCCGATCAGTGCTTCATACGCGCGCAGAATCAACTCCGGGCCGTGGCCTATCTCGATCAGATGCATACCTGCGCGAATAGCCGCAATCGATGCTTCCTCAATCGGCATGTAATTAAGAATGCCGCCCATCTCCAGGTCGTCCGAAAAGATCAGCCCACGATAACCAATCTTTTCCATGAGGACGGTTGTGATCCAGTAGCGCGAAACACTGGCTGGATCGTTATGCCCCGGCGTCTTCGGATAGCGCGCATGATTCACCATCACCATCGGCAGTTCGTTTTTCAATTGCCGATAGGGAACTAGGTCGTCCCGCCAAAGCTCTGCCGTTGATCGATCGATCGCAGGCGTCTCCAGATGAGAATCGAGCGTTCCGCCGCCTAGTCCCGGAAAGTGCTTGCCACATCCGGCGACACTGTGCACTTTGAGCCCGTTAAGAAAAGCGCGAACGTAAAGAACCACCGTTTCCGGATCAGCAGAAGCGGTTCGTGTGCCCATGACTTTGGCAGACTCAGGCAGCGCCAGATCGAGCACTGGAGCAAGCGTTGCATTAAAACCAAACGCAGACGCTTCGCGAGCGATGAGTTCGCCGTGCTTTTGCATCAACGCTGGCTTACCGGTCGCTGCTACGGTCTGCGCCGAAGGCATTGGAGCAACAGCGTCGCGTAGCCGGTCAACTGTTCCGCCTTCGATATCGATGCAGCGCAGATGCGCCGTGGTGCAGTAGTGGGTGGCCTCTTTTAGCACCGCGCGAGTCTGCTTTGCATCGATGATGTTGCGGCGAAAGAGAATGATACCCGCGGGGCGAATCAGCTTAAGCCATGCGCGTTCCAGACCACTCAGTTCTGCAGTCGAAAGGCCAACCACCATGACACTTCCTGCAGCGTGACGCAGATTATCAGTCATGGCTTGGCCAGCTCCTGCTTCAATTCTTCCAGCAGATTCAGAGCCTGCAACGGAGTGAGCGAATTCACATCTGTTGCGTTGAGCCGGTCCACGATGCGTTGCGATAACGGAGTAAAGATCGTCATCTGCATTGGCTCCGCTGTTTCTGATTCAGCCTGTACGCTGCGCCGCTCCTGTCTTTCATGCTGCCGCAGCACATGACGCGCGCGCTCCAGAACTGCCTTGGGCAATCCAGCAAGCCTGGCTACTTCGATACCGTAACTCTTGTTGGCCGCTCCGGGCTCAATCGAATGCAGGAACACAATGCCGGATGGAGACTCTTTCACTCCGACTCGCAGATTGACTACGCGCGGCAGTTTCTCGGCCAGCATCGTCAGCTCATGATAGTGAGTCGCGAACAGTGTGCGTGCGCCAATCTCAGCATGAAGGAACTCAACCGTAGCCCAGGCAAGCGACAGGCCATCGAATGTCGCCGTGCCGCGGCCCATCTCATCCAGCAGTACCAGTGATTTGTTGGTTGCGGTATTGAGAATTGTCGCCGTCTCGGTCATTTCGACCATAAAGGTGGAGCGGCCGCGAGCCACGTTGTCACTTGCGCCAATACGAGTGTAGATGCGGTCCACCAACCCATAGCGCATGCGCGCCGCTGGAACATAGCTGCCCATCTGGGCCATGAGCACCAGCATCGCCGCCTGACGTAGATAGGTGCTCTTGCCGCCCATGTTAGGTCCGGTGATCAGCAGTAGGCTTGGCTGCGTGTTCTCCGTAGTCTCAGGATCATTCTGCGTCTGTCCGCAAAGATAAAGGCTGTTAGGAATAAAGCGGCCTTCATTCGTCGCAGACATCCAGTCTTCGATCACCGGATGCCGTGCTGCAACTGCTTCCAGCACCGGTTCATCAACCAGCTCCGGCCGAGTGTAATTGCGGATCGTTGCGAGATGCGCAAAGCCCGCGAGCATATCCGCTTCTGCGACGACGGCGGAGATTCGCCGAATACGCCCGGCAGCTTCAAGCACGCTGCGGCGAAGCTGCGCAAAAAGTTGCTTCTCGATCTCGATGGCACGGTCATGCGCTGTCAGCACGCGTACTTCATAATCTTTGAGCTCAGGAGTGGTGAAGCGCTCGGCATTCACCAGTGTCTGCTTACGCTCGTAGTCTGCCGGAGCGAGCGCAAGATTAGACTTACTAATCTCGATGTAATAACCGAAGACCGAGTTGTAACGCACCTTGAGCGATGCAATTCCGGTGCGCGCCCGCTCACGCTCTTCGATAGTTGAGATGGATTGGCGTCCATCACGGCTAATGCGCCGCAGATCGTCCAGTTCCGCGGAGACACCCTCGGCAATAACGCCGCCATCAGCCAGCGTTAGCGGAGGCTGCTCCACAAGAGTTTTTGTGATGATGGTTGTAACGTCAGCCAGCGGATCCAGGCGATCCGTCAGATCCCGCCAGAGCGGCGCCGTGAACGCTGTGAGCGTCTTGTGTAACTCCGGCAATTTTGCAAGACTCGCGGCCAGCGCTGCAACGTCGCGCGGACCTGCGCTATCAAGCGAGAGCCGCGCAAGCAGACGTTCAAGATCGAGGATTCCGTTGAAGGCGCGGCGCAGGCCTTCGCGGCACATCAAATCGCCGTGAGCTTCAGCAACCGCTTCATAGCGCGCATTGATCACTGCCGCGTCGTAGAGCGGACGGAGAATCGTCGCGCGCAGCAAACGCTTGCCCATTGGCGTCTGGCTGCAGTCGAGCGTGCTGAAAAGCGTAGTGCGTGTGTCCTGACCCGCAATCAAAGACTCGACGAGTTCAAGGTTGCGAACCGTGACAGGATCAAGCTGCAGCTCATTCGATCGCTCCAAAAAGCGGAGTGAATCGATATGAATTGCGTCGAGCTTTTGCGTGCTCTGGACGTAATGAAGAATAACGCCAGCCGCAATCGCCGCGCAGGGATGGCCATTCAGGCCGAAGCCTTCGAGTGATTTCACGCCCAGCTTGCGCTCAACCAAAGGAACAGCGTAATCACGCGTCCAGACCCAGTCATCCACGCGCGTTCGAGCAGCGACGCGATCCGTATTACGCGTAAGGTCAGCGGCTAGATCGGCAGGAGCATTCGAAGAGAGCAGGATCTCGCTGGGCTGAGCTTTAGCGAGCTCGTCGATAGCCTGTTTATGCGCCGCAGGCCCATGGAACTCGGCAGCACGAAAGTCGCCTGTTGAAAGGTCAAGCAGAGCAATCGCAGAAATACCGTCGGATTCATGCAGCGCCGCAAGAAAGTTATTCTGCGCCTGATCGAGACTGGCGTCGAACGCAGTGCCTGGCGTGAGAACGCGGGTGACCTCGCGGCGGACAATTTTCTTTGTCAGCTTCGGGTCTTCCATCTGCTCACAAATCGCGATGCGGAAGCCTTTGCGAAGGAGTCGCTGGAGATAATTTTCGGCAGCGTGATAAGGCACGCCAGCCATCGGAATGGCGCGCTCACGGTCGCGGGCCGTCAGCGTCAGTTGCAGCTCGCGAGCAGCGATGACAGCGTCGTCATAAAACAGCTCATAGAAGTCGCCCATGCGGAAGAAGAGCAGCGTATCTGGGTGCTCGTTCTTGGCTGCGGTCCACTGGCGCATGAAGGGCGTGAGATTGTCGTCTGAGGCTGATTTTGCTGGACTTTTCACGTCTGGAGCGGAGGACGGCAATTTCTTTTCCGTGTCGGCAGAGCCGGACAGGAGGGTTTCAGGTAGAGGCTCGGCTTGGGTTCCAGGGCTGGGCACGCTTGGAATTCAGATTACCTTGTGTGGCAGGGCTGCGGGTAGATGGGCACTTGTGGAGAATCTGGTCCACACTTTTTGATCATTGGCGAGGAGTAACCAGTTGAACCGCTGATGACAGGCTAGCTTGTTCGACTAATCGCACAAACGCTTACAGAAAGCTCTCACATTCGCGAGATTGATGAAATCAGCGTTGCGATCACCTAAGTCCGCCACTGTCTCATTTGGGACAGATTGGCCGGCCTTGCGCCCAAGATACTCATCTGGTCTCTGCAACAGAAACAAGCCTGTTGACTTCCCCCATCACCTCTGACGTTCGTCTAGCTCGCAGGAGGCGTAACCGTGGCTGAAATGAGAGTTTTAATTGTCGATGACCACAAGGCCCATGCCGAAGGTCTTGCCGAATTGTTATCGATACGGGGCTGTACAGCATGGCATGTGCCGGATGCGGAAACGGCATTAGCGGACCTGGAGTTAGTCGGCGTTGAAGCCATACTTTCTGACGTTCACCTTCCCGGTATGGATGGTTATGAGCTTTGCGAACGTATAAGGGCAATGCAGAAGTTCGATTGTGTGGCGTTCATTTATCACACTGCATCCGACGAAATTTGCGGCAGGCGACACGGAGGGGATGCGTTTCTAACGTACCCAGTTGGAATCGATCACCTAATGAGCGTGATCAGTGGCTGCATTGCACGCAGAGTTCCCGAGAAAAGGTTGGAAGCGGTCGGCCTTTTTGTTGATGTTGCCTGAAACCGGCCCCAGAGCGGCGGTGTTATTGCGATTGAACTGCTCTTTCCACTACCACAGCTCCGCGGTGGCGAGCTTGTCCATGTCGTCGTAGACCTGATTCTCGCCACCCATGCCCCAGCAGAAGGTGTAGTTGGCCGTGCCGACTCCCGCGTGGATCGACCAACCCGGCGAAATCACCACTTGCTTGTTGGCAATCATCAAGTGGCGTGTTTCATGTGCTGGTCCCATCAGATGGACTACCCGCTCCTGCGCAGGAAGGTTGAAGTAGAGGTACACTTCGGAGCGCCGCATGTGTGTATGCGCGGGCATAGTGTTCCACACGCTTCCGGAAGCCAGTTGCGTAAAGCCCATAACCAGTTGGCAGCTTTGCACACCATCCAGATAGACCAGCTTAGTAATCTCGCGCTGGTTGGCTGACTCCGGCGTACCAAGCTTCACTCGCTCTTGTGTTGCCGAGCGAATGACGGAGGTTGGGTAGACCGCATGGGCTGGGTAGCTGAGGAGGTAAAACTCGGCGGGTGTTACGGCATCTTCGCTCTCGAAGCTGACATGCTCGTTACCTCGGCCCACGTAGAGGGCATCGAGATTGCCCAGCGCAAAGCGGGAGCCGTTGACGGTGACCACACCCGGAGCGCCGATGTTCAGAATGCCCAGCTCCCTCCGCTCAGTGAAGTAAGCGGCCTTCAGCGGATCGGCCGTAGGAAGGACAAGCTTTTCGCGGGCAGGAACTGCGGAGCCAATCACCGTCCTGTCGAGATCGACATAGATCAGATCGAGCGCACCCACACGGAAGAGTTCTTCCAGCAAAAAGGTGCTACGCAACTCTTCAGTGGTCATTGTGCGATAGCGGATGATGTCCGCCATTTGCAATATCCTCATCGTCTCTCCACGCTTATCTTTCGGATCGTCCGCGCAGCCTTGGTTGTACCGGAGAATGCGCACGGGGTAGCACACTTGCTGCACTCCAGCGAGTGAATCAACGCAACGCAGTCAAAAGTTATAGATAACGATACCACAGCAATATCGCCATCCTTCTTGTTGCAAATGACGTCTTGAAGCTCTTATAAGTTTCGGTTTGAACAAATCGATTTTGTAGAACGGCCGGTCGACTATGGCTCTTCATTTTAATGGATAACGTTATTCGCTTTGAATAACCTGCGATCCGACGATGATGAAGCCTTGGCAGGATGACCTGCTAAGCCTTGGGGCTGCATCCACAGGAAGCACGGAGAATCAGCCGCGTAGGAAAGATGATCTTCGCCGGGTGATGCTCTGTCCCCGATTCCTGCTGCGCTTGTTCAATTTGCTTGAACAATAACTCCGCTGCCGACTGTGCAAGTGAGGTAGGAGACTGCGAGACCACGGTAAGAGGCGTACCCAGGACATCCGCAAGTTCGAAATCGTCAAAGCCAACGACCGCGATATCTTGCGGAACGCGCAAACCAACTCGATGCAATGCCTGGATGAGCCGGATCGAAGAGATTCGCTGAGCAGCGAATATGGCAGAGGGCTTCTTCTTAGTGTTTGACCATCTCCCGACCAGTTCTTCCATCCGCTCCAGAGATTGAATGTCGGCGAACACTTGTGGCTCCAGGCCGGCCGCGCGCATGGCCTGCTTGTAGCCCTCGATCCGTTCCCGCACGGTAAAAACATCTCCGTCAAAGCCAACGCACGCAATCGACTTATGGCCGTGCTCGATGAGGTGCCGCACACCCTGCTCGGCGCCCTCACGGTTTTCAACCAACACTGCATCGGCATCCAGACCTGCGACAGGCCTGTCCAAAGCGACAACAGGAATACCGCTCTCCTGCAGATGTTTAAGCCGTTGGCCATCGCCTCCGGAGGTGACAATGAGCAGACCCGAGATGCGGTGGTTTCCAAGCGAATCCAATTGCCGGTTCTCCACAGCTGCGCTGCGGCCCGTGGCCACAACCATGGTCTGGTAATCATGCTGCATCGCAACTTTTTGCGCGGCGTGGAAGCAACTCGAGAAAAAGTCGGAGAGGTCCGGCACGATAAAGCCGATCATCCGCGCGCGCATCCCTTTGAGCATGCGCGCGGCATCATTGGGCCGATATCCAACCCTGGCGATGGCGCTCATCACCTTGGCGCGCGTCACCGGCTTCACGGTGTCGTAATTATTGATGACGCGCGAAACGGTCATCACGCCCACATGGGCTTCGCGCGCGACATCAATAATGGTTGGCTGGCGGCCTGGTCTGCCGGCCCCGGCGCTCTTCATGGTTGCCATCCCGTCTCTGACATCTTTTCGCCCATTATAGGGTGGCTGGTCTGGCCATCAGGCACAGCTGCAGCGGCTATCCCTGATGAAGACCCGTCTTCAGGTATCTCGTTGTGCATCGACTGTAGCTCCGTAGGGAGTAGTGCCCCTTTCGTAAGATTCAACGGCCAGTGAGAACAATTAACGTTATCATCATTTTTCATTTCTGAGCATCGTGCCCCAATTTTCTTTACCGGTGCCACCGGAGCAGTAATAAATCATCGGACGACTCTCGGCAGCATCTCAAGTCAATCGATTTTATCTATCTTAATTATCAATAATTTAAGAAAATAAAAGCGATCTTTCTTGCGACCCAAAAGCTCGCCTGGTATGCCGTCGGGGAAAGCCTCTACCACCTCAGAGCCAGAGCCCAGGATAGGAGGGCCGCCGAAAGAAATCTTGACAATCGAATCAAATCGAGGCTAAAGTGGTCGCCGCTAAAGAGAACGTTATTTACTTCGCCACCTTCACCGCCAGCGCTTTCAGTCCCAGCGAATCGCTGGCGATTCGTGTATTCGGCGGGGAATCAATTGCGTTCGCCCAACACGACGGCAGAAGCCGCGATCAAGCACTAAATACAAGCACGGAGCGAAAGATGAACAGGATGAATTTGAGGCCGAAAAGCAACTCAGGGAGGCAAAGAAGACTCAGCTTCATTGCCGCCTTGGCGACAATGTCCATCTGCATGCTGGTAGCATCGCTGCCGGCAGCCGCACAGCAGATCACAGGCACCTTTGAGGGGACGGTGAAAGACGCGCAGGGAGCGGTCATCGCCGGAGCCCAGGTAAGAGCTATCAATGTCGAAACCAACCTTTCCCGCGTGGAGACAACCAACAGTCAGGGCGTCTACATCATCGAAAACCTGCCCGTTGGCCACTACAACGTGGAGGTTGAGTCGCCCGGATTCCAGAAATTCCTCCAGGAGAATCTTCTCCTCACTGTTGAACAGACCCAGACGTTGAACGTCACCCTTACAGTAGGCGCGGCGAGCCAGACCGTCACCGTTACTGAGGCTCCCCCGCTCATCAATACGTCGGACGCAGTGTTGGGCAGAACCATCGAGCCGGACGAGATCGTTGGCCTGCCTCTGGTCAACCGCAACATCTACAGCGAGGTCACCCTTACGCCGGGTGTGATGGCCAATGGCAACAGCCCCTCCTCGAACCCCAGTGGAAACCCCACTCTCGCCACTGGACTCTATATCGAGGATGTGCAGATCAACGGCTCCATGGACGGCGGCAGTGCAGCGGTAGCTTTTTACCTCGATGGCGGAAACAACATCACGGGCATGCGCAACTACGGCAACCCGTCGCCTAACCCCGACGCAGTCGAGGAGTTTCGCGTGGAGACCAGCGCATTCGGCGCGCAATACGGCCAGTTCTCAGCCGCTGTGGTCTCAGTAGTCACAAAATCGGGAACCAACCAGTTTCATGGCGGGTTGTTCGAATTCAACCGCAATACCGACTTCAACGCTAACAGCTGGGCCCCAGCGCACAACGCCCAAGGCCAGATCATCGTTACGCCCTACCACCGCAACCAATTTGGCGGTGACGTCGGCGGCCCGGTGAAGAAGGACAAGTCCTTCTTCTTCTTCAGCTATGGCGGTGTGCGCCAGGTAACTGACACAGTGTTTACAGGCGCCATCACGCCTACGGCCAACGAGCGCTTGGGTGACTTTACGGGGGACACCTTCACGGTCTACACGCCGGGTGCAGCTCATACGGCCGCCAACCAGGTGGATGGGACTAACTCGTCGCCCAACTGCCAGGTGGCCGCGCCCAATTGCATACCCCAAGCCCTGCTGGACACGACCATTGCAAACTTCGACAACGTAAACAACAAAATCGGCTCCTCCATCCCGCTGCCCAATGGCGCTCTCAACCCGTCGAAGGGCGGCGGGGCTTACGCGGGTCTCTTCCCCACCCCGACAACGGAAGACGAATATCTGGGCAAGTATGACCAGAACCTCGGCGACAAGGACCATGTAGCGGCGACATTCTTCTGGTCGAGGAACGTGCTCGGCGCCTCCCCAGGAGGTAACGTCCCCTGGACCATCAATCAGAGCGCCTCGGATAGCACCAATATCAACCTCAGCGAGGTCCACACCTTCAGCCCCGCCACGGCCAATCAAGCCTGGCTCTCGTACACCCGGGCAGCGGGCGGACGCGTCAACCTGCCGTTTTCCGGCCCAGCATCGCAGACCCTTACATCGTACGGCTCGAACTTTCTCATCCAGGGCCCCCCGGCGTTGCCCAGCTTCTCAGAAACCAACTTCTCAGCGACCACGACCAATGCTGGTCCATTCACAGGTTCTGACAACTACGAGCTGCGCGACATGATCAGCATCACCAAGGGCAAACATAACCTGTTCATTGGCGGCGAATTCGCCCTCGACAAAACCATGTTCTTTGCCGACCTGCTGAACTTTGCCAGCATCAGCTTTGCCACCTCGGCACCGACATCCACAGGCAATGTGACTTCGGACTGGGTTACCGGTCAGGCCTCCTCCGCGGAACAGGACTCACCGTATGTCACGCATCTGAGCACGTGGCACGTCGCGGCGTTTGTGCAGGACAACTACCGCTTCACGCCCCGGTTTACGGCCAACCTCGGAGTCCGGTGGGACATCGATACGCCTCCCGTCGATGCCCATAACAGGACAGAGTCGTTCATTCCCGGCCAGCAATCCACGGTCGCTCCGCTCGCGCCCGAGGGCTTGTTGTTCCCAGGTGACGCGGGCATCGGACGCGGCATCATTTCCACGAAGTACTACCACCTTTCGCCACGCGTCGGCTTCGCGTATGACCCGTTTGGAGACGGCAAGACCTCTATTCGCGGTGCAGCCGGCATCTTCTTCGGCACGGTCGCCGGCAACGAGTGGAACCAGCCCGGCAACGCCATTCCATTCGCCCTGCGGCCGCAGACCGGCGAGGGCCCGCTGAACTCCATCACCAATTTCTATTCCTATCCGGGAGACTTCCCCTCGACCGCCTCGGGTGGTGGCCTGTTTCCGTATACCTACACGTCGAGTTCGCCCACATTCATTTCCGGGCCAGGCGGCGCCACTGAAGCCATCTCGCCGAAGTTCAAGTATCCCTACGTGTATCAGTTCAATCTGTCCGTGCAGCGGCAGTTGCCCGGCCGGGTAACCCTGACGGCTGCGTATGTGGGCGCGCTCTCGCACCAGTTGCCCAACTTTATCGACGTTAACTATGCGCCGTATTCGACCGCCTTCGGCACGCCAAGCACATCGGCAACCAGCATTGCCGACCGGCGTCAGTTCGATCCCTGCGTCGGAGCTTGTCCGAAAGGTGCGGCCGCTATCAACAATGGCACCGGTATCCTGGGAGCACAGATTGTCGACCTGCTGTCAAACCTGACAGCCAATTACAACTCCCTTCAAATCTCGGCGTCCAAGCAGCTCTTCCATAACTTCAGCGCCAGCGGCTTTTATGTCTGGAGTCACGCGCTGGATAGCTTCGAGCCGGATGCGGATGGACTTTCGTCACCCCAGGATTCCGGCTACTTTGGCGCTCCCTTTACATCCCAAAATAACTCGTTGGGTGCCGTCGGAGGCGGAATCCAAGAGGAATACGGCAGCATGAATGCCGACGTGCGCCACAACGCAGCGATCTCCGGCACATGGAACCTCGACTACTTCCACGGCGATAACAAGATCGTCAAGGAAGTGGTCAACGGCTGGCAGATCTCGCCGATTGTCTATCTGCACAGCGGTGGTGTGTTCACGGTGACTACAGGGGCTAACAAGAGCTTTGACAGCACGAACAATCAGCGCCCGGATGCCGTTTCCGGGCAAAACCCAGTGCTCAGTCCTCACCGCTGCCGGGTTTGCGCTACCAACAGTGAGACGAGTGAATGGTTCAATACGGCAGCTTTCACCGCGAACGGGCCCGGCGTGACAGGCGGCATCGGCCCCGGTGGCGCGGATGGCAACGTTGCCCGCAACAGCCTCTTTGGACCCGGGTTCAAAGATATCGACATGGGGCTCTTCCGCAACATTAAGTTCGAGCGCGGAATCGTGTTTCAGCTCCGCGGCGAGGCCACCAATGTCTTCAACCTGGTGAGTCTCGCCAACCCCACCGCAAGCCTAGCGTCCGGTAACTATGGCAAGATCACCTCGGCGGCAGGCACCCAGCGCATCATCCAGGTGGGCGGACGGCTCACGTTCTAACCGACATCACAGCAAAGCCCGCTCACACTGTGTGAGCGGGCTTTCTTGTTTCGCTTCGAGTGAGCATCGGCGTCTCGCTGCCGCACTTGTCGCTGACTCTCGTCTGCGTAAGTTGCGCAGTGTAAGCGAGACTCAAAAGTTACGGCGTCGCGTAATCCTCTCGGAACGGTGAGAAGACGTCCAGCACTTCTGATTCTTCAAGCGCCTTTGCCTGGTGCTCCACGGTGCCGGGCACAAGAAAACTGTCACCGGGCAGAGTTTCGAACTCCACATCGCCAACCGTAAAAAGCAGCCTTCCGCGGACGATGTATACAAGCTGATCGTACGGATGGCTGTGGCGCGCGCCTACCCATCCGGGCTGCATCTGGTGGCGCACCAGCATCATGCGCTCATTCGAAGCCAGCACCTGGCGCTCCAGCCCTGGCTCCGGAGACGATGCCGGAACGTCGCTCAACCTCAATGGACATCGATTCACAGCATTCATAATTCGCTCTTATTTAACTCGCTCTTATCAGTGAATTCGTAACCCCTATCGAGAAAATTCACAGCGCAATTTCCTACTTCGTTGCAATCGGCGCATACGGTGGCTCGCCGCCCAGGTACATATACGAAAGGGAAGGCGCTTTGGCAATCAAAGCCGACATGGAAGGCGAGGGAAAATGATGCACGTAGACCGTCGCCCATCCGATCTCTTCTGCGGTCGGGGGCCCGTTCGGTGCATCCTGCTTGATGCCCGTCGCCTTGTCGAAGAAGCCGCTACCCGTCAGGCCGTTCGTGGACTGATCCACGAGCCGCTTGAGTGCTCCGCCATTCTCCGCGTAAAGGTCGATGCCATTGTCTTCGCCAAACTCTGCCAGATAGACGAGTGGCGCGGCAGCGTAGAGATGATAGTGCAATGCGCGCTGGCCGCGGCGCATCTCCAGTGGCATGGTGCCATCCGGGCCAATCTGCTTAACCCCGTTTCTGTATGTTGCAACGGCCCAGTCGAAGAGAGCATGATCGTTGGCGGCAACAGCAATCGCCGCAATCTCGACGCCCGCCCAGTACAGGTGATTGTTCTGCAGCTCGCCGCCTGGCTTCTTCATTCTGGCGTCGTAGTAGTCCATCGTCTGCCGACCGACCGACTTCATCCACGGAATCAGTGCTGCCGTTTCATCCGCGTGCACCAGGCCGCTGTCGCGTACCTTCAGATAGGCGATGGCCAGCGCTCCGATCACCCAGCCTTGGACAAAGTAGGCCTGGTCCGAAGACATCTTGCCGGTGAAGACACCATCTGCTGCGGCAGTATCGAGAAGATGCAGAACGCATTCGGCGGCAGTGCGGCTACCCGTTGACTGGTATGCATCCGCTGCCGTAACCGCATCCTGGCCGAGTTTCTTATATGGGCCGGACGACTCCTGGTACGCCTTCCACTTCTCTGGGTCAATAATCGAACTCTTGCTGTCGGAGTAGAAGCCGATCGTCGTCAGGTCACGCGAGAGATGAACCGGCGCAGGACACGCGTACGGCGCATTGGTCAACGTAACCCTATGCGAATCCCAGGGCGACCGAAGAGGCGCTTCTGCGCGGCAAACCGAAGAGACTGCCATGCCAGCGAGGAATACCCAAAGACAGTTGGTTTTCACCATCAAGCCTCTCTTCGTTGCCATTCAATTCCGGACATGCAAACTGCGCACCTCAGAGCCGGCGAGGAGAAATGCGCCCACTCCGTAGACATAGCTGGAGTCCGCCTGAAACGCACCAGGCGCGGCGCCCACAGGCTGGATGCAGCCCAGGCGCCCATCTGCGTAAATGTGGGCTATCAGCCCTTTCCATCCCTTCTCGATTGCAGGCATATAGGTGGTGCGGTCGAGGATGCCGTGGTTTACGCCCCAGGCCAGCGCATAGACCAAGAAGGCCGAGCCCGAAACCTCCGGCAATGGATACGCGCCGGGATCGAGCAGACCTGGACGCCATAAGCCGTCCGTCTGCTGCAGTTGGATCACGCGCGCCGACATCTCTTTGAACTGTTGTACGAACTTGCTCCGGTCTGGATAATCCTGCGGCATCGCAGCCAGCACTCGCGCGAGACCAGCCATCACCCATCCATTGCCGCGCGACCAGAAGATCTTCGCGCCATTCTTCTCGCGCTTATCAAAATAGGTGGCGTCGCGGAAGTAGAGATGCTCCGCCGGATCATAGAGCAACTTGGAAGTGATCCACCACTCATGATCCATGTAATCCAGATAACGTTTCTCGCCCGTTGCCTGATACAGGCGAGCCCAAACAGGAGGCGCCATAAAGAGCGCGTCGCACCACCACCAAAAGGGCTTGGCAGGGTCATCCGGCAGGGTCATCACCTGGTCGAACTGCTGCCGCAGAGGCGTGATGATACGGGCATCATGTGTCTTTAGGCCCATATAGATTTCAAGATAGGATTGCCCAATGGCCTGGTCGTCGGCGTGAGTCTGCCTGGGTCCGAGCCGCCATTGAAAATTCTCTCCCACCGCGCGCACGTAGTTCTCGTAACTCGGCTCTTTTAGGGATTTGGAAGCCACCATGAAACCCGCATCCATGGCTGCAAATGTCCAGTCCTCGTTAAAATGGCCCTGCACGCGCTGCAACTGCCAGTTGGCCACTTTGCGCATGGCCCGGTCGACGTCTTTCACCTTCAGATTGGCCGAAAGATCAGTCGCCAGCGGAGGTGGATTATCAGGGCTGTCTCCAATGAAATTCCAACGATCCGGCGGCGGCTGCGGCGAAGCTGCCTGCGGTGCAGTCTGCCCGGCAGCAGTTTGCTGAGAACTCAAAAGAAGGAGCGCAAAGAGGGAGCACAGCGTCCCCGTTGAAAATTTGAATAATGGCATCATTTCCTGCTTAAGATTCATAAGGCAAATTCGGTATGCTGGGCGGCAACGCCGGTAATGATGAACGTTATTCACTGTCGGGCGTATGCATGAGGCTTGTCAAGGACAAATCCGCCAGAGCATGCTTGGAGTCGTCCCGCGGACTGGATCGCACACCAAGATTACAACTGCCGGAAGCCCAGCCAGGAAGGACGCAGCCATCTTAAGGACACTGGAAGAAGCCGCACGCCAGATCGGCAGTGCGGCCTCTCTTCTTGCCTCTGTCCTCGATTGGAGGATCGCTTCTGAGCCATCGATTCAGTTTCCCTCTGTTTGATACTGTCGCTCTTTGTAGTCGTTCTCGACACTGAGTCGTCTCACAACGGTAAGTCCATCACTGCCTAGCAGGAAAGTCGTCCCTGTGTAATCGTTAGTCACTCGATGCTTCACGTCTTTAACAGTGGCGAGTTGAGTAGGAATAGAGCCGGCGACGTCCATCACCTGGTAGTTACGCGCAACAGCAGGAGTGTACCGGTGGGCCTGGGTGGTGACCAGAAAACCACTCTCTCCCAGGGGCTCAGACATATCGAAATCTGTCTCAGCCGAGATCATCCGCAGCACAGGCTTCTTGGCCTTATGTAGATCGAGCATACCTTCCTTTTGACTGTCACGGAAGTACACGAGTTCAGCAGAGTAGCCGACTGGACGAACGAAATCAAAAGCACCCAGTGCCGTAGTGCCCGGTCCCGCCAACGGCATGCTCACGACCAGCTTGATGCGAGCCGGATCTGTAACATCAAACACCGATAGACGAGCGCCTTGCTGCTGCTCCACATAAAGGTAGAAGTCTCCTCCATTGTCTGAGTGAAGAAATAATGAGTTGCCCGGTGTCTGCGCCTGCTCCGGAAGATCACGTGCCTCCATGACTACAAGTTCCTTCGACTTCGAGTGGATCTCTGCCTCTGCCGACGATGTGGCCAGTACCGCTGCTGTGACAACCAGACCAAGTGCGAGTGCTGATTTGATGTTGTTGTTCATGGTGTTTCTCCTTTTCGATACCCAGCTTTGATCCACACGAGCTGTCATGTCCAAGCAATAAAAGTGATGCCGTATAAGCGAAGCACTCCTACGATCGATCTCATTCAAGGGCTTGCTTATAAGGCATAAGAATTTGCGAATTCCGCTAGCCGAGGTTTCACCCTAATGTCGAATCATGACTACACGGAATGGAAAAATCGCGACAATCGCAATCATCGGTGGAGGGGTGAGTGGAACCCTCACTGCTTTTCACCTGATTCGGCAGAGAACGCCAGCGCGTGTGATTCTTATCGATCAGCGGCCTGATTTCGGACTTGGTCTGGCGTATTCAACTCCGAGCTTTCGCCACCTGTTGAATGTTCCTGCGGGAAAGATCAGCGCACTGCCCGATCAGCCAAACCACTTCCTCAATTGGCTTCGCAGGAATCATGACCCGGCTGCAACAGAGAAGACCTTCGCTCCACGAGCGATATTTGGACAGTACATTCAATCTCTGCTGAAATCGACAAGCGAGCTCGAACAGGAGATCGCAACAGTCGTTGATGTCCGTCAGCATGACGCAGGAGCTGTACTTACGCTGGATAACGGATGCGAGCTACGGGCCGATCTGGTGGTGCTGGCAACAGGAAACTTCGATCCAGCTCCTCTGCCGGGAATCTCGAAGGTCGCTTCCGATCTGGGCTTGTATCGCCACAATGCATGGGCGGAGGAAACGTATGAGGGATTGGATCCCGATGCGCCAGTTGCTCTTATCGGAACGGGTCTGACAGGGGTCGATGTGGTGCTGAGGCTGCGTGAGCTCGGACATCGTGGAAAGATCATTGCCGTGTCTCGTCACGGTGTCTTTCCGAATCGTCATGCCGATTACACGCCATTGAGCTCAAGCGCAATTCCACAAGATACACCGGCCACCTGTGTGGCGTATCTCCGCGCGCTGCGCGCTGTAATTGGCGGAGGTACGGAGTGGAGAGCCGCTATCGACAGCCTTCGTGACACAATCAACGACTTGTGGCTCCGGCTGCCCATCGAAGAGAAGAAGCGTTTTCGCCGCCACCTGCAGCGGAGATGGGATGTTGTACGCCACCGCATGGCTCCGCCGATTGCCGATGTTATCGAATCCGAGCTTCGAAGCGGCACGCTGGAGATCCGCGAAGGGCGCCTGAAAACAGTCGATGCCTCTCCTGCTGGCGCGCGCATAGTTTTTCGCACGCATGCCGGCGATGAGAGCTTCCATGCAGATCGAGTCATCAACTGCACTGGACCCAGCATGAACTATCGCCGCGTCCCTTCAGCTCTTCTCCAAAACATGTTCAGCAGAGGACTCGTAACCGCCGGCCCTCTAGGCACAGGCTTTCATTGCTCGCCGAATGGAGCGGTCATCGGTGCCGATGGTCACGCTTCAGAAATCATCTTTAACCTTGGTCCAGGCCGCCTCGGCGACCTCATTGAGTCCATCGCGGTTCCTGAGATCCGTCAGCAGGCTGTTGAGCTTGCCTCGACACTCGCTGATCGCGTCAGGTCGCAATACATGATTCCTGAAGCGACAGTGATGGAATCCGCACCAAAGCTGGTAGCAGCATGAGCACCGCAACGGTCACCAACGTCAAAGGCACTAAGCGGGCCGCAACATCGTGGCTGGCATCCGCTGGTTGGGCTATTGTTCTCGGAGCAGCCAGTGGTCTGGCGTGTGTCGCGGTACGGCTCTTCTTCCGCCTTCTTCAGTGGGTCTTCGTTCAGAAGACGGGCATGTTGCCTGCCGCTGCGGCATCGCTGCCGCCATTGCGTCGTATCCTGACCCCAATCATCGGAGCAGCATTGGCGACCCTCGTGATCTGGTTGATGCGGAGGCGGGCGCCGGATTTGCATTTTGAAGGATATGTGGAAGCCGTTCGCCTCAAGAATGGCCAGATCCCTCTTCTTTCGACAGTTTGGCGGACGGTCTCCTCAGGCTTTTCCGTGGCCACCGGCGCGGCGATCGGACGGGAAGGATCGATGATCCAATTCGCAGCCGCAATCTCCTCATGGGTAGGAGAGCGATCTCCGCTGCGAAATCTGCCGTTGTCGCGGCAGGTAGCCTATGGCGCGGCAGCCGCAGTCGCGGCAGCCTATCAGGCGCCGATCGCCGGAGTATTCTTCGCCGTCGAGATTGTTTTGGGTGAGTGGGCATGGAGCGATCTTCCTCAGTTGTTCCTGGCCTCAAGCACCGGTTGGCTCATGAGCCGTCTTTTGCTGGGCGCCGGTCCGCTCTTCCCAGTGAGGGAGTCGTTGCCCATAACGCAGGACCTGCTTTGGGTTCTCCCGCTAGCTCTTGTTCTGGGCGCAGTCGGTCCGGCCTATCAGAGACTTCTTCATCTCTCCAAAGCCGCGAAGCGTCTCCCTTTCGCGCTGCTGTGGAGCGGCCTGGCCGTCGGTGCTCTCGCTCTGATAGAGCCCAAGGTCTGGGGAAATGGCGACTTCGCGCTTGTAGGAATTTTGCAGGATAAAACGATGCTCCTCGGTATCGTCAGTGTGCTTGCATGTCGCCTGATCGCTACAACCTTCTGCGTGGGAACCGGCACCGTCGGAGGAGTCTTCACTCCTACACTCTTCACAGGTGCTGCGCTCGGTCTTGCGGCGGGCCACTTACTGCATAATCCTGAGCCGTTGATACTGGCTATCTGCGGCATGGCGCTGCTGATGGCCGCTGTCACCCACGCTCCATGGATGGCGGCCCTGATGGCGGTAGAGCTTACCGGACAATGGCATCTTCTGCCGATCATTCTGCCATGCAGTCTGCTCGCTTCGTTTATTGCTCGTACAATCTCGCGTGAGTCCCTGTACGCCATCGCCAGCCCGGAGCCAGCACAATAAGAGATGGGCCTTGGCAAAGAGATGAGTCTCGACAAAGAAATGGGCCTGACATAAGCCGGGCAGGAAGTGAAAAAGACACAGGAGGCGGATAACGTCGTGATAGAAAATTTCCGCATACGGGTATTCCGGGCGGTGGCACAGCACCTGAATTTCAGCCGGGCCGCAGAAGAACTGTTGCTCACGCAACCCGCCGTCACCCAGCAGATCAAGGCGCTTGAAGACGAGCTTGGTCTACCGCTATTTGATCGCGGCGGTGGACACATCGTGCTGACAGCCGGCGGCAAGGCGCTGCTTCCGTTTGCAGAGAAGATGAAAGAGCTTTCCGATGAAGCCTTCGCCGCAGTGGCGGAGGCATTTGGGCAAAGCGCCGGTGAACTCGCTTTGGGAGCGTCTCAAACCATTGGACAATACCTCCTGCCAACGTTCGTGGCCGCATTTCGGCGGGCAAACCCTAAAGTCAAAGTCACAGCTCGCAGCGGCAATACAGACGAGATGCTTGAGGCTCTCCTCTCACGAGCGGTTCAACTCGCGCTCATCGAGGGCCCGGAACGGCGGAAAGACCTCCATATCGAACCGTTCATGGAAGATCACATGGTCCTTGTCGTGCCCGCAACTCATGGATGGGCCGATCACGAGATCAAGGTTGAGGATCTGAAGAGCGAACCTCTGCTCATGCGCGAATTTGGCTCCGGCTCAAGAAGAGTGGTGGAGCAGGCGCTTTCAAAGGTCGGAGTGAAGGCGAAGGATCTGACCATCAGCATGGAGCTCGACTCCACCGAAGGGCTGCTGAGTGCCGTGGAAGCCGGGCTTGGAATCACCTTCGTCTCCAGGTGGGCAGTCCGCAATCAGCTTTCGCTTGGAACGCTGAAGATCGCCAGAGTACAGGGGTTGAAACTGTCGAGGCGATTCTCGATGGCATATCCTGCCGGACCAGAACCAACAGGCACTGTCGGCATTTTCCGGAGATTCCTGCTCTCTCAGGCAATGGAAATCGCACCAAAACGAACAGGCAGGATAGCCGTACCTTAAGACGCGAGCTGTTCTCAATTGCCAAATTTCTCGTATCAGATTGCACAGATTTGTTCTGCAAAGTGAGCGCATGATGCCCGTCAGTGGGCACAACAGCCCACAGAGTCCCATTGATTCTCTTTCAATCCTTGGAACTCTCAGCGAGGTCTGCCTTAATCCAGTGTGATCGAGGCAGCACCTCGCTCACGCGGCTCGCTGCTTTGACACACCGCATTATTTCAACGCGTCGATAATAGTAAATGTTTGCCGATCTACGCTTCGCCTTTGGCATCAATTGCTGTTCACTGTTCGATGTCGAACCTAACTCGGGACAAACTCTTTCCTATCATCGCGGCATCTGAGTCAGCGAGGAGAGACAAATGGAGCAATATCCCGAGCATGATGAAACTTTCGCTGAACTCGCCGCCGCGCAACTTGTGGAACAAGTCAAGAACAAGAAGACAGGGGAGTTTCAAATCCCGATTAAAGACAATTCGGGAGAGTGGATCGTTACGGTGAAACTCATCAAGAAATCTCAGTAATAAGAGCGTTGAGATAGCCGCCGTCGTAGCCCTTTGTCTATCCTGATCACTTCGCATCCAACCAGCGAGGAGAACACAATGGCCACCGCAGACAATCCTTTTGTACCGAGTCCAGACGCAACTCCAGAGGACCATACTGTCCATGAGCACAATGTTCCGATTGTCAACATCGGTGACGAGGGTGAGATCGAAGACGATGATGAACTACCGGAAGATAAGGTGCCGGAGGAAGATCCAGATGATGAACCGCTCCGCGAGCCATAGTATCCCCATCAAAGAGCATGCGCTGTAGATAATCTTGACCGCCACTGGGATCAACCATGCGCGGCCTGTTACATCAGAAGAAGAAATGAAGGCAGCCTAATCGGAATGATTTGGGCAAAGAGAATTCAGCATTCTGATTAATTCAGGCGGGCTAATTGGTTTTTGGAGAACGTCAAAATCATGACCTCGGGCTTGATCTAGTTCGCCGGCATTCATAAGCGCCGTTAAAATCAAGACTTTTGTAGAGGGCGATAGAGTCTTTGTGCGCAAGGCTAATTGGATGCCACTCATCTTTGGCATGAGAGCATCTGCGATTAACACATCAGGCGCATTCGATTCAATCGCCTGAAGAGCTTTCAGCGGGTCCGAAAATCCTACGCATTCAAATCCCGATACGTTCAGAATCTCTGTCAGCGTCGAGGCTATTACATCGTGGTCATCGACAATAAAGATAAGCGATCTGCGATTTGAAGACACCGCGTAATTATAGTTCAGCCTCTTCCAACAACCTTAAGGTCTGTTGCGCGAGTCGCATGGATGCCAAGGCTGCGTTACGGATGCGATTCGAACACTTATAAGAGCCTAATCTGACGGTTGGTTAAACCCACAACTGTTTCATTTGGGACAGATTGACTGACCTTCTGCGCACGATACTCAATTCGCGGTACTATGACCATCTTCCCGTTAACCTTCTCCATTCCCCCATTCCCTTGGCGTTCGATTTATCTATTGCAGGAGTCGTTGCCGTGACTGAAATGAGAATCTTGGTTGTCGATGACCATAAGGCACATGCCGAAGGTCTCGCTGAATTGCTATCGATCCGTGGCTATGCAGCATGGTATGTAGCGGATGCTGAAACGGCGTTGGCCGATTTGGACAAGCTCCATGTTGACGTGATCCTTTCAGACGTAAATCTATCCGGTATGAGTGGCTATGAGCTTTGTAGACGCGTAAGGGCAACACCGAAATTCGACCACGTCGCATTCATCTTCCACACAGCGTCGGAGGATATTTCTGGCAAGCTGCACGGAGGCGATGCGTTTCTCACATATCCAATCGGTATAGGTGATTTGACCACCGTAATCACCGGCTGCGTTGCGCGTAGAACTCCCGAAAGGATGTTAGATACAGTCTGCCTTTTTGCTGGTGCTGCCTGAATCGGGTTGCGATTCGAGGATATTGAATTGAGAGTTGATCCTTTTCTAACGACTCTAAGGTCAGTCTTCGCCGTATCGAAGCGCAAGAAGTTTTCTAACTCGGTCAGATAAGGCTGCCAAATCTATAGCTGCTTGTTTTATATGCCTGGCTGTATCCGGACCACCCTGACTTGCGAGAAAAATTGTGTTTGTCAGGCATTGAAGAGGATTGTTGATCTGGTGCGCCATTTTGTGGGCTCGGGCCGCAGATGCTTCAGCTTGAGCGGTGAGCTTGGCCTTTTCTTCTGCGGCCTGCTGGCGAAGGATGATGGCAACGAAGTCCGCGAGACTGCGAAGTAATTTATAATCTTGCGGTTCGAATGCCCGATCTGAATAGTGAGCCACAGCCCATATCGTCCCACGGATTTCATCTGTCTCCCACGGGATAAGCATGCCATCCAAAATCGGATCGGCTGTCACCCCCAGGAAATCGTAATAAGGCTTCGTGACGCTGTACAGTTGAGCGCGGCCACGGTCGAGGCAAGTTCCACATGGGCTGAAAAACCTTGGCGTTCTAGCGCCAAGGTACTGTTCAAAGCTGCCAGCGATTGCGATCCATCGAAATGTAGGTTCACCAGCTTCATTGGGTTCCGCAAGGCTGATTCCGGCGCTGTCAGCTCCACAGCAGCTCACGGCAATATTCATGAGTTCCTGCAAAACGTCCTGAGGACGTTCAGCGAAAACCTGAGTCAACTGCCGCAGTGCATCGAACGGCTGGTGGTAATCACGCTTCTTACCTACGCGTGCAGCGAACTCCGGATCATCCAGGAGATCATGCAATTCCATGCCAGGATCGCGTAGGCCAGCCTCCAACTTGGATCTCCTTCGGGTCGTGTGGCAATCTTACGCTTACACGGTAGGGACGCCTAAGCAAATCGGTGGTCTGTGCTGATTAACCGGCTCGGTGTTTCAAAGGCGTGCTAGCCAGTCTGCGCATCTCGCGCAACACCATGCCGAGCCGGTCTCATTGCAGCAATGGATTCAGACTCCGTATGTGACGGTTATCACTCGACTATGACACCATACGCGGCCCGCTACATTGGCAGGCCACGCTCTTACGGCGCTCGATCTGGGGAACGTCTGCATATAGGCTACGTGGACCGCTTTGGGAATTGAGGTGGTCAATGGTAATCGTTACCGCGCCTGAGTCATAATGTGGTGCATGGCTTCGAGAATGTTCAATCCCTGTCATCCAGGCGAGATACTGCGCAACGAATTTGATGGCAAGTCGGATGCAGACACTGCCGCATTGTTGAGCATCTCTGCCAATGAATTGCGGGCGATATATGAGGGCAGGGAAGACATCACGGTAGAGATGGCTGGGAAGTTAGATGAGGTGACTCACACGTCAGAGGGCTTCTGGCTGCGATTGCAGAGGCTGCGTGATGAGTGGTTGCGTGATCCACGGTCAAAGAGCTTTGAACGCATTCACTAAGAACACAATCGTTACAGCCGTTTCATGGAGAAGATACTCAGCAAAGAATTCGGGTGCTTCGTTGACGTCATGACCTTGGCCATGACCGCCAAGTTTATTTCGGACTGTCGGAATGGCACTTTCCAAAGAAGATCGAACTGCCGCAAGGTGCGACTCCATGAACTTAGGAAGTAAGCCGTTCTTCAGGCAGACATCGATCAATTTCTTTGCAGTATCACCCTTTTCGAACACCCAATTTTTGCGAATACATATCGCCTTCATCGTGCTTTCAAACGCCTTCAGACATTCGTTTAGGCATTCCTTTATCCGATCGTGGCGGTAGTGCTCATGCGCCTTTCGGTATTCGTCGTTGGCTCCAGCGAATCCAGTTTCAGCTAGTAAAGTCAGTGCCGGGATTACCGCTTCTTTGTGCAAGTGCTCACTGTCTCTGCGTATCAGTTGAAGTTCGGGACCGATGAACGCAAGACCAATTCCATGTTGCAGAAGCCGCTGATTTACTTCATTGACCGCATTGTTGAATGCTTTTTCTGCCGGTTCGCGATAAAAGTGTACGGTGACTTGGGAGAGTCCATCTAATACGCGTGCAAACATAATTTCGAGCGCATCGATAGCATCTTCTGATTTCGCATTGATAAAGTAATCGACTACCGAAGCTGTTGAATCATGGTCGTAATTTGTGAGACCGAAAATACCGCGCTCCATTAAGATTGTCTCTCGGACCAATCCGGCAAACACTGACATTCGCTCACCGGTAGCGCGTTGGATGCTTAAGAGCAGATTCTCCCAAATTTTTGAAATTTGCACACGCAGCGGCGGCGGCAATTCGTCATAGACAAAAACGTCCGGTTTAGTTTGATTTAACCTTTTTTGCCGTCGTGAGTATGTGTCATAAATTGCCATGCGCAGGTTCTCCCGTTGTAGACCAGGAATCGTGCGTCCTTGTGATTTCTTACCACCAAGTATAGCTATCTTACGTACTCAAATTTTGAGTGAGTACACGGTGGTGTTGTCATGGTGTGCAACAAAAGGTGCATCAATACAGACGATTCGGCTATTTAGTCCCAAATAGTCCTGTAAATTGGATGGGTTAACGTCAGGAAGTTGTTTCTAAGTTCTTTATATTCAAAAACTTAAAGGATTTATGGCGGAGAGAGTGGGATTCGAACCCACGTTAGAGTTTCCCCTAAACACGCTTTCCAAGCGTGCGCCTTCAGCCACTCGGCCATCTCTCCATCGGCAAAACTGACTACGTAAGTGTAGCAGAATTGCCACGTCTCCACCCCTCCGCTCCCACCCCGCCAGGCTATCCAGAGATCCCGTTTCCGCACTGGTCTATCACCCATATCAGGCGCCACATGTCGGCTCTCAAACCGCGACGCCACAATATGAAAGCGTTTACCGCAGATGCTTCAATCCTGTATATTCGCCGTGCCGAAGCACGCCGAAATTTGCGGGACGCGCCCCTGGATAACCCTGGCCCGGCCTCGTCCCGATTGTGTCCGTTGCCCGTCGGTAAAGGAGCCTCCTATGTCCAGCATTTCTCGCCGCGAACTCATTCGCAATACGATGGTTTCTGGTCTCGCCATCTCTGCAGGCACACTGTTGTCGCGTTCAGCATGGGCGCGCGCCGAGGCCGCCGCAGACATCTCCGATAGGGCGCTTGCGGCAATCGCTCCGCGCGAGCGATACCTCTTCGATTTCGGCTGGAAATTTCAGTTCGGCAACGGCGTCGATCCCGCCAAAGACCTGGGCTTCGGCGTCGGCCAGGGAGACTTCGCCAAGACCGGCGAATTTGAATTTGCCAAGGTAAAGTACGACGACTCCAAATGGCGCGAGCTAAACCTGCCGCACGATTGGGCCGTAGAGCTTCCATTCGTCCACGACGATGTACAAATGTCGCACGGCTATAAACCCTTAGGTCGCCGCTATCCCGAGTCAAGCGTCGGCTGGTATCGGAAGAACTTCAATGTTCCCGCAAGCGATGCAGACAAGCGCATCTATCTCGATTTCGATGGTGTCTTTCGTGATGTGTTCGTCTGGGTAAATGGTTGCTTCATCGGCCGCAATGACAACGGCTACGTCCCATTCCGCTTCGACCTCACCGACTTTCTCGCCATAGGTGCAGAGAACTGCGTGACGGCTCGCGTCGATGCCAGCTTCGGCGACGGATGGTTCTACGAGGGTGCAGGCATCTACCGCCACGTCTGGATCACCAAGACCGCTCCCGTGCACCTTGGCCGGTACGAGAGCTACGTCCGCGCCGCCTATCAGCCCGGCGCAAACAGCTCCTCATTGGAGCTTGCAACAGTAGTCGAAAACCACAGTGCCAACGCCGTCTCCGGCCGCGTCACATGGAAAGTCCTCGACCCATCCGGCAAAACCGTAGCAACAGCGGAAGCTGCGTCGCAATCGATTGCGCCAGATGGGTCGGCATCCTACACAACAACCGCTACATTAAGCGATCCAATGCTCTGGTCCACAGACACACCCAACCTGTACTCAGCAATCGTCATAGTGGAATCCGATGGAAAATCACTCGACGCAGAGAAGCTGAACTTCGGCATACGCAGCGCGGTCTTCGATGCAGACAAAGGCTTCTTCCTCAACGGAAAATCAATCAAAATTCAAGGCACCTGCAATCACCAGGACCATGCAGGTGTAGGCGCGGCGCTGCCTGATCGTTTGCAGTATTTTCGCGTAGCAGTGCTGCAGCAGATGGGCGGCAACGCAGTGCGCACATCGCACAACATGCCCACTCCAGAGTGGGTAGAAGCATGCGAGCGCATGGGCATGTTGATGATGTGCGAGACCCGCCAGATGAGCTCAAATCCAGAGGGCATGGCGCAGCTAGGCACCATGATCAAGCGCTTCCGCAACTCGCCTTCCATCATCATCTGGTCAGTCGGCAACGAAGAGTGGGAGATGCAGTCGGAGATGGCCGAGCAAGGCGCAAAGGTCGGCGAATCGATGGTGCGCCTATGCCATGAGCTTGACCCAACGCGCGTAGTCTCCGCCGCAGTGAATGGCAACAACGAAAAAGGTGTCTCAACCGCTTTCGACATCATCGGATTCAACTACAACCTCGCATTTCCTGATGACTACCACAAGAAGAATCCAAAGAAAGCGGTCTACGGCTCTGAGACATCAAGCGCAATCGGTACGCGTGGCGAGTACTCCAGCGATCCATTGCGCAACACGGTGAACGCATACGATGGCGTTGTTCCATGGGGAGAAACGGCGGAAGAGTGGTGGAAGTTTTACGGCACGCGCGACTGGTTAGCTGGTGGCTTTGCATGGACCGGCTTCGACTATCGCGGCGAGCCAACGCCGTATGGGTGGCCCTCGATCAATTCGCAATTCGGCATCGTTGATATGTGCGGATTTCCGAAGGACATCTTCTACTACTACAAAGCATGGTGGGGCAAGGAGCCGTCTTTGCATCTCTTTCCTCACTGGAACTGGACTGGCAGGGAAGGCGACCAGATCAAAGTCTGGGTGTACTCGAACCTTGATGAAGTCGAGTTGTTCGTGAATGGCGCAAGCGCGGGAAGCCAGAAGGTGCCGCATCTGGGCCACGTGGAATGGTCGGTGAAGTATGAGCCAGGCATGATCGAAGCGCGTGGCAGCAAAGGCGGTCAGGTAGTGCTGACAGAGAAGCGCGAAACGACAGGTCCGGCAGCGGCGATCAAACTGTCGGCAGATCGCATGGAGATCGATGCGGATGGCGAGGATGTGGCCGTGATTCGCGTGGAGGGATTGGATAAGGAAGGACGCATCGACCCGCTGGCGCATAATCTGTTGCGATTTAAGGTTTCCGGGCAAGGCACGTTGATGGGTGTTGGTAATGGAGACCCGAATTGCCAGGAGTCGGACAAGGAACCGGTGCGGAGTTTGTTTAACGGGCTGGCGCAGGTGATTGTGCAATCGACGAAGGAGCCGGGCGAGATCCGGATTGAAGCGGTGAAGGAAGGTTGGGATGGGCCGGAGCTGACGCCGTTCAAGCTGGCGATCCAGACGAAGCGGGTGGCGCTGAGGCGGCAGATCTGAGGCTGTTTCCAAATTGCTCCACGTGGAACATTTTGACTCTGATTTTGCTCCACGTGGAACACTCGAGATCGCAAATTGCTCTACGTGGAACATTCTGGAATTGCTGCTGGGCGCGCCGCTGAATGCCAAATTGCTCCACGTGGAACATTTGCGCGGTCCCCAGGAAAAGTGGCTCCAAATGTTTTTGTTGGAAGTGGATTTGTTTTGTTGAGCTTCGGTTTGCGCAGAATTTTGGTGTTTTGTGAATGGGGCCAAAGGGTGCGAGCTGCTTCGATAGATGGCGGCTGAACTAGATCAAATCATGGCTCCCAATTCATGGGGTTCCAATGCCAACTGGTTGACATCGCCTGCGAATCACGCTTCGGAATTCAGCAAATGATTGCGGTGCATTGGGGTGGGCTAGTAAGTTTTGAGATGTGCTTACCCGTCGCGGTTTTATGAGGCTCGGAGGCATGGCCGCTGCATCGATAGCGTTCGATGAGCAAGCCTGGGGCCAGCAGCCCGCCGATTACAAGCTAGAGATTGCTCCTTATACCCTTGAGCTTTCGCCGAAGCATAGCGTGCGAACTATTGCATATAACCAGCAAGTTCCGGGGCCGTTGCTGCGGTTGAAGGAAGGACGCACCGTCACGATCGAAGTGACGAATCGTTCCGCCGACGCGGAGGTGGTGCACTGGCATGGGCTTTTTCTGCCTCCCGCCGTCGATGGCGCGATGGAAGAAGGCACGCCGATGATTCCACCGGGAGCGACGGCGCGATATACCTTTGAGCCACGACCTGCGGGATTCCGCTGGTACCACACACATACGACAGCCGGATCGGATTTAAAGAAGGCGCAGTATACCGGGCTGCATGGGTTCCTGATGATCGATCCAACAGAGGAGCCGGGCCGTTACGATCAGGAGTTTTTTCTGGCTATTCATGATTGGGATGGAGAGATGGCCGGAAGCGCGGATGGATCGATGAATCCGGAGTACCGGTATACGACGATCAATGGGCGGATGTATGGCGCCGGCGACCCGCTGCGCGTGAAGCGTGGGCAGCGTGTGTTGTTTCACATGCTTAACTCAAGTGCGACCGAGGTTCACTGGTTATCGTTGAGTGGCCATGAGTTTCAAGTGATTGCACTGGATGGAAATCCGGTTCCTCGACCTCAGAGTGTTTCGATGATTCGGCTTGCGCCAGCGGAACGTGTCTGCGCCATTGTCGAAATGAATCATGCGGGCAAGTGGGTGCTGGGGGAAGTGCGCAAGCATGTGCAGGCTGCGGGCGCGGCGATGGTAGTGGAGTACGAGAACGCGACTGGCGAGGCAGTGTGGCAACAGCCGGAAGAGTTGGTGTGGGATTACAGCAGATTTGCAGCATTGGCGCAGGCTTCGGCTGTGCATGGGAGTGTTATCGATATACCGCTGGAGTTTACCTCGAAGTTTGTGGGGCATGGCGCGCCGGATCACTGGATGATTAATGGCAAGTCTTATCCGGAGACGAGTGCACCGCTGCTGCATGAGGGACAGCGTTATCGGTTGATCTTCAAGAATCCGACGATGGACGACCATCCGGTGCATCTGCACCGGCACAGTTTTGAATTACGCAGTTTACCCGGAACAGGTGCGACACAGGGCATTATGAAAGATGTGGTGTTGGCGCCCTCGAAGTCGGAGTTGGTGGTGGAGTTTGTCGCCGATCATCCAGGCGATACATTGTTTCACTGTCATCAACAGAACCACATGGATTATGGGTTCATGCTGCTGTTTCACTACGCCTGATTGCGATTGTTGTGTCGAGTTCGACAAGGAGATCGAGGAATGAGTCGAGTATTGGAGCGGAGGATGCAAGAACATCCCTCAGGGGCTAAAGCCCCATCAATCTGATTAGATTTAGCGGCACGGCTGAAGCCGTGCCCTTTCAAAACAAGACTTTTGTTTGAGTTTTTCACAAGGCTTTATTTGAGTTTTTCGCAACCCGTTCGATGCGCTGTTTTGAGAGGAATTTATTTGCTGAGGCGATCATGGATGGCGGAGTGTAAGCGGCGCGGGCGTAGTAAGGTTCTGTGCTTCCTGACGCTGTTGTGCGTAATGGCTGCAGTGCGCAATCTGCACGCACAGGGGAATTATGAGATTCAGGTATATGGAGCGGATACAGAGCCGCCGAAGAGCACGATGGTGGAGCTGCACTCGAACTTTACTGCAGTGGGACAGAAGCAGGTGATCGATGGCGTGTATCCGACGAATCATCAGGAGCACGAAACGATCGAGATCACGCAGGGGCTGACGTCGTGGTCGGAGGTAGGTTTTTATATCTTCACCAGCGAGCAGGATGGGCACGGAGTGCAGTGGGTTGGCGATCATATTCGCCCACGTGTGCGCGTGCCGGACTCGTGGCACTGGCCTGTTGGGGTGAGCCTGTCCACGGAGGTTGGCTACCAGCGGGCGGTGTATTCGCCGGATACATGGACATGGGAGATTCGTCCGATTGTGGATAAGGCGATTGGACGATGGTATTTTGCGGTGAATCCTGCGCTGGAGAGAACGTGGCATGGGCCGGATGTGAGTCAGGGGATTGGTTTTTCGCCTGGTGCGAAGATCAGCTTTGACTTCACAAAGGTAGTGAGCGGCGGCGTGGAGTATTACGCCGACTATGGCCGCATTACTTCGCCGGATACGCTGCATAATCAGCAGCAGCAGATATTTCTTGTGACGGATTTGAATGTGTCGCCCAAGTGGGAGATCAATATGGGCGTCGGCATTGGGCCTACCTCGGCGACTGACCGCTGGATTATCAAAGGGATTCTTGGACGGCATTTCTCCTGGACGAAGACTTCGGTGGTGGATTAAGCGCTGTGATGGGGTTTGATGCTTTTGCATGAGAAACAGATCCCCTGCGGGGATGACAGACAAAAAGCAAAAGCAAGTACAACAGCAACTGCAAAAACAAAAGCAGATCCTTCACTGCGTTCAGGATGACAAGCATTCAGGGTGATCAGCGCTCAGGATGATTGGCGTTCAGGATGACAAACGTTGAAGATGACAAGTTTGTGGGAGGTTGCGTCGAATACACTGGAGCTATGCGGCGTGCGATGCAGATTTGCCTGGCGGTCCTGTTATCGGTTGTATTGATAGCACCGGCCGGTGCATGGTGTGCGCCTACGAGTTCAACGGCGAATGCGCATGCCTGCTGCACGCATGCGGCGTCATTGCAAACGCCTGATTGCTGCCGCTCGTTGTCTGGTTCAGATTCGAGAGCGGTTTCTTCTGTCGATTCGCTGCGTGTAGTTGAAGCGGCGTTTGTAGTGACTGTTCAGCAAGAGACTATGGATGGATACGCATCCATCCATAGTCGAGCAGCCAGCATGGTCCCACCTATCTTTTCTCCACCAACTGTACTTCGGACCTGATGGAGAGCATTTGAGCTTTTGATGCCGCGCGTCACGGTAATGCGCGCGACCCTGCTCATGCTTTCCAAAGGAGAACCGTTGTGTTTTGTCGAATACTGACGCTGCTGTGCGTCACAGGTATGTCTTTCCCTTTCGCCTTGGCGCAGTCGCAACCCTCTCAAGAGCAACCGGTATCTCAGGGCGATGCCATGGATTCCGCCATGCAGATGGGCGGCCCAGCAACAACGCTGAAGGATAATGTGTTGCGTCACACGGCGTCGGGCACGAGTCTTGAGCCGGATGCGGTTGCCCCACCGATGCTGATGACGATGCATGGAAACTGGATGCTGATGCTGCATGGGCAGGCGATGATTGCCGAGCAACAACAGACAGGTCCGCGCGGACATGACAAGCTGTTTTCCGCGAACTGGTTTATGCCGATGGCGCAACGTGAGATTGGACGTGGACAGTTGACGCTGCGCACGATGTTGAGCCTGGAGCCTGCGACGATTTCAGGGCGGTATTACCCGGAGCTTTTTCAGCAGGGCGAGACGGCGTTTGGCAAGCCGATTGTCGATGGGCAGCATCCGCACAATCTGTTTATGGAGATTGCGGGCATCTATGACTATCACGCGAGCGACGGGCTGCTGCTCTCGATCTACGCTGCTCCGGTAGGCGATCCGTCGCTGGGGCCGGTTGCGTTTCCGCACCGAATATCGGCTTCGGAGGATCCACTCGCGCCACTGGGGCATCATCTGGAGGACTCGACGCATATCGCGTATGAGGTGGTGACGGCCGGCGCGACGTATGGGCGGGTGCACTGGGAGGCTTCTGGATTTCATGGGCGCGAACCGGGCGAGAATCGCTGGACGATTGCGGTTGGCGGGCTGGATTCGTGGTCGACGAGGCTGACGGTTACGCCGACGCGCACATTTGCGATGCAGTATTCCGTGGGGCATCTGCACTCGCCGGAAGCGTTACATCCTGAAGAGGACGTGCTGCGGCAGACGGCTTCGATTGCTTATCACCATGGATGGGGGAGCGGCGATGAGGCGAGCACGCTGGATGGATTGTTGCTATGGGGTCGCAATCACACGATCGGCACGCCTACAAATGCGAATGGATATCTGCTGGAGGCGACGGCACAGATACGAAAGCGCGACTCGCTGTGGACTCGCATGGAGAACGTAGACCGGACTACGGATCTGCTAGGAGCGGCGGCACCAGCGGAAGAGACGGTTGTGGGGCGAGTGCAGGCTTATACGGCTGGCTATACGCACCGCATATACAGAAATGGATGGAGCTGGTACAACCTGGGCGCGCAGACGACGTTTTACGATACGCCTGGAACGCTTCGGAGTCTGTATGGCGATCATCCAGTGGGTGTAGCTGTGGTGTTGAATATTCATCTGGGGCGTTAGCGCGCGGAGAAGCATGTTGACGATTCCGTGAGGTAATTTCGAGACCGGTACGTTACGATTGCAGGTGCGGAAACACTGTATGTTGATGTGCCGGTTTCTGCCCACTCCTCGGCAGCGCAAGGACTGAACATGTTGAGAGCCGTTCCCCGTGTTGCAGCGCTATGCCTGTGTCTGTGCGCTGCTGCATGCGCACAGGTAGCTGCTTACGGGCAAGATAAGGTTGCGGGGGTTGCAGCGCCGTGGAGTGGGGAGTTTTCCAGGCAAGCGGTTAAAACCGCGGTTGCGACGCATCTGGAGCAAGCGCAACAAGCTTTATCTGCTGTGGGCGCAGGCGATGGAGCGGAGACGATTCAGAATACGCTTGTTCCTTATGACGAGGCATTGCGGCATATCAACGATGCGGTGGATCTGGCGAGGCTGGCGGCATATTCCGGGGTTGCTGGATCGAAAGATGACACGGATGCGGAGTTGCAGGAAGCGACGACCGCGAAGAGTGCGCTGCGCTTGAATCCGAAGATGTATGCTGCGCTATCGCATCTGGATGTGTCGGCGGCGAATGAGACGACACAGTACTATGTGCAGCGGCAGACGCAACAGATGCAGCTTGCGGGAGTGGAGAGAGACGAAGGGCTGCGCAAGCGGCTATTGGAGTTGTATGAATGGCTGGCGAAGGATGAGGCGGCGTTTGAGCGGAATGCGGCTGCCGATCCGCGTCATGTGACGGTGATCGATCCGGCGGATCTGGATGGATTGCCGCAGGATTTTTTGAAGGCGCATCCTGCGCTACCCGATGGGCGGATCTTTATCGACGCGGATGAGACGACTTATCCCGTAGTGATGAAGTATGCGGAGAGAGCGGATTTTCGTGTGCGGTTTTCGGAGACTTACTATGACCGCGCCTATCCGAAGAATCGCGATGTGTTGCAGGACATGCTGGAAACGCGATATCAGATTGCGCGGCTGCTGAACTATGACTCTTGGGTGGATTTGAGAGCACAGGACAGCATGATTGGCAGCGTGCGGAATATCGATATCTTTCTGAATGGCATCGATACGGGGGATCGTCCCGTGGTGGATGCGGAATGGGCGATGCTGCTGGATGAGAAGCGGAAGGAAGATCCGGATGCGAACGATATTTATGCGTATGACTTTGCGCGGCTGGCGACGTTGATTCGGAAAGATCAGTTCGATCTGGATGAAGAATCGATACGGGATTATTTTCCATATGAGGCGGTGAAACAGCGTGTTCTGCAGTCGATGGCGGCTGTGTTTCGCGTGGAGCTTGTGCAGAGCAAGGATGCTCCGGTGTGGGATGCTGCTGTGGAAGCGTGGGATGTGCTGGAGGGTGGCAAGCCGATTGGGCGGATTTATCTGGATATGCATCCGAGGGCGGGGAAGTTTACGGGGAATCGGATGCTGCCGGTGGCTGAGGGTGTGAAAGATAAGGAGATTCCGCAGGCGGCGCTGCTATGTAATTTTCCTGGGCCGCACGGGGACGATCCGGGATTGATGGAGCATGAGGAAGTGGTAGCGTTTGTGCACCAGATGGCGCATGCGCTGCACTTTATCTTTGCCGGGCAACAGAGCTGGGCGGGTGTGAGCGGGATCAGTGTGCAATCGGATTTTGCGGAAGTGCCTGCGCTGATGATGGAGGATTGGCTGCGGAATCCGAAAGTGCTGGCTGGGATTGGGCATAACTACAAGACTGGCGCGGCGCTTAGTCCAGAGCAGATAGCGCATATCAACAATGCGTTTACGTTTGGGCGCGCGATTGATGGGGCGGCTTTGCCGGCGGCGTTTGCGTATATCTCAAATGATCTGCACAGGAACAATCCGAAAGGGTTCGATCTGAACCGGATGACGCTTTACGATCTGCGGCAGTATGGCAGGCTGATGCCGCTGGTGGCGGAGGGACGCATGTATTCGAGCATGTACATGTTGATGGACCGGTCATCGGAGGGTTATGCGCGGGTATGGGATAAGGTGATCGCGGAGGATTTCTATCAACAGTTTGTGCGCCAGGGATTGCTGGAGGGGGATGCCGGGCCGCATTTTCGCGCGGCTGTGCTGGAGCCTGGTGGAGCAAGGCCGGCGAGTGAGCTGGTGAAGGAATATCTAGGACGGAAACAGGAGATGACGGCGTTTGAGAGCTGGATGGGGGCGGAGTTCCATGAGCAGCCGACCCGCCCGCATCGTGCTTACTGAGGATTAGGGCTTCGCCTCGATCAGCCCCAGATTGCGGTGACGATGTGGTTGGTTAGGAAGGCCGCTCCATAGGCCAGTAAGAGCATGTAGAGGAACTGGATCGCTGGCCACTTCCAGCCGTTGGTTTCGCGTCGCACGACTGCGATGGTTGAGGTGCACTGGAGCGCGAAGGCGAAGAAGACCATGAGAGCGATGGCTCCGCCGAGGGGCAGATCGTGATGAAGAGCGGTTTGCAGGCTGAGCGATTGGGTGGCTGGGTCAGCACCGTAGAGCGTGCCCATGGTGCCGACCATGACTTCGCGAGCGAGGACGCTGGAGAGCAGGCCGATGCCGATCTTCCAGTTGAAGCCGAGCGGAGCGATGACGGGCTCGATTGAGTGACCGAGGCTGCCGATGAAGCTGGCTTCGAGATCAGGACGGTGCCCACCATGAACTGGCAGATTGGCCAGCACCCAGAGAGCCAGGGTTACGCAGAGAATGACGGTTCCGGCCTGTTGCACGAAAACGCGTCCGCGGTCGTAGAGGCGTATGCCGATGGAGCGCAGGGTGGGCATGCGGTATTGCGGCAGCTCGAGAATGAATGGCGTCGCACTGGATTTGAGAACGGAGCTTTTGAGCAACCGGGCCGTGATCAGCGCGGCCAGGAAGCCGATGACGTAAAGCCCCAGCATGACGAGGGTTTTCAGGCCGATCAGTCCCCAGGCGAACGCGATGTTGGGGACGAAGGCGGCAATTAAAAGCATATAGACTGGCAGGCGCGCCGAGCAGGTCATGAACGGCGTGACGAGGATGGTCGCCAGGCGGTCACGCTTGTTTTCAATAGTGCGTGTCGCCATGATGGCGGGTACCGCGCAGGCATAGGCCGAGAGCAGGGGAATGAATGCCTTGCCGTTCAGTCCGATCGAGCGCATGACGCGGTCCGCAATGAGAGCTGCGCGGGCGAGATAGCCACTATCTTCGAGCAGGCCGATGAAAAGAAAGAGGAGCAAGATCTGGGGGAGGAAAACCAGAACGGAGGTTACACCCTTCCATCCGCCATCGAGCACGAGCGAACGAATCCAGCCATCGGGCAGAAGGGCAGCGCCCATCGTACCGAATTTCCCAAGCCAATCCTGAAGTCCATCGCTAAGCGGCTGACCGATGGAGAAGACTACTTCGAAGACAGAGAAAACGACGACCAGAAAGAAGAGAGGTCCCCATACGGGATGAAGCAGTACGCGATCGACACGCCGCGTCGCATTGGCCGACAAAGGCGCGCGATATCCAGTGCGAGAACTGACCTGGGCTGCCCAGCGGTGCGTGCTTTGCGCGTTGCCGATTACAGGCAGCATGAGTTTGGGAAGTTCCTCTTTTTTGCCCTGGCGGTTGAGGAACATGGTGACGGCCTGCAATCCCGTGCCTTTGGTGGCGCTGACGAGAGCCACGGGAGCCTGCAGCTCCTGCGCGAGTTTGAGAGGATCGATGGCCCCTCCGCGCGACTCCATCAGATCGCTCATGTTGAGCAGAACGATGGTCGGAAGGCCCAGTGCCAGGACAGGCGCCGCCAACATGAGCTGGCGCGTAAGGTGCAGAGAATCGAGGACAAGCAGGATGGCGTCCGGCTTCGGTGTGCCGGGCATGTGGCCTTCCAGCACATTCACGGAAACACGGGCGTCTTCAGAAAATGGATCGAGCGAATAGATGCCGGGCAGGTCGATCAGGACCAGGTCTTCGCGGCCGACGCCGGCCATGCGGCCCATGCGCTGCTCAACGGTAACGCCGGGATAGTTTGCGACTTTCTGGCGGAGACCGGTCAGGCGATTGAAGAGCGTGGATTTTCCAGAGTTTGGAGGGCCGACCAGCGCAATTGTGTGCAGCTCACCCGCTGCTTTTGTTCCGGTTGGCGGGGGAGGAAGTTCAATCGCGACAGGACCACAGCAATCACTCATCGAGCAGCACCATACAGCGAAGTCAGCTCTTCCATGGAATCCTCAGAAACCGAGGGCGCAGAGCTTGGAACGGGCATTTCGGTGCGAACAGGCTCAACCCGGATTGATTTTGCTGTCTCGCGGCGTATTGCGACTTCGATTCCGTCGACTGCGTAGACCGTGGGATCACCTGCCGGAGCGCGATGGAGAGCCTTGACGCGAGCCTCGGGGACGAAACCCATATACATCAGATGGTTCTGCACGCCGGCGGGCAGATCCAGGGCCACCAGAATTCCGCTCTCGCCGACTTCGAGTTCGCTTAACACACGCAACCGCCGCACCCCAGGTTAAACCCGGTTATGGAGGGAACCTTCCAAACCGGATGCCGTATAGAATTGCGACTACTTCAGTCGCACTTTAGTATACGACCGAAACGGTCTGGGTTGCAATTGACTCGATTCCCGACCGTCCTGCATTGCAGTTTATGGAGCCAGAAGACGCAAGATGTGTCTGGCATCACAATGATTGTGATCGGGATGGGGATTCGCGTATCTCCCACTTGGCGAACATTTGGATGACGCTCGGGTAACACGGCGGAGTGCAAAGAGTACCCTCGCATGGAGCAGGCTTTGTAGGTTTGAATTTCGAATTACGGATTCCGTTACTTCGGGTGAGTTAGCACTTCCTAGAAGCGGACTTGTCATTACCGATCTCCTCAATGAGCGCATTGGCGATTTAGCGCCAATGCGCTCATCACTTCTGAGAATGATGTTTATGAGAACTTATGCGGTGCATGTGCCTACAAAAATCTAGAGATCAATCGGGCTTATCTCTGTCTTCGATACTAGTTCCTACTCTGCTGCGAACTCCGCGTTGCTCCCTATTCGTAACGAATGCCGGTTCTTTTTGATTATGAAATTGCCCGTTCAATGAACTTTTGGTGCTTCTAAAGACTGTTACTGCCGCGTAATACCTTTACCAGGAGGGAAGTTGCGACATGTTACCTGATAGCTTCTATCGCTGAAGAACTGCCGCCACTCCCTAGCAGAGAGATTCCGATTTGCAATTGCACACAGCGGGCCTATCCATGAGGGGCTATCGATATTCCACAGCCATGTCGTTCCGTCTGAATTTGCAACGGCTAGGAGCTTATCGTCTGGGCTAAAAGCCGCGCTCGTTGCCTCGTCGTTGGGGTCTCCAAGGAACGGCTTGCCTAAGGGCAATCGCTTTGCGAGGTCCCATAGCTGTACTCCGTCCCCTCCCGAGCTTACCGCCGCAAGAAGTATGCCATCGTGGCTGAAAGCAACACTCTTAATTTCAGAATTGAAATCGCCCTTCAGAGGTTCTCCGATTTCTTCATGAGTCATAGCGTCCCAGAGCCTCACAGTTCCATCTGAGTAACCAACCGCTAACAGTTTATTGTCGGGACTGAAAGATATGGCGAATCCACGGTCGTTCTTGCACAACAATGGTTTTCCCTCGGACATGTACTTGGCAGTACTCCACACACGCACATCACCTTCCGCGCCGACCGACGCAAAAAGCTTGCCATTCGGACTGAAGGCCATGCTCTCAACACTGTCGGTATGGCAGCAGAGGGGTGTTAGCCATTTGTTTCTGCTCAAGTCCTTAATCCTGATACTGCCGTCGTATTCCCCAAGAGCCAATTGTTGACTGTCGGGACTGAAGGCCACGCTCTTTGAACTGTCGAGATTCTCGGGCAAAGTTTGTCCGATAGGTTTATGCCATAGTCGTGCCTCATTGCGATCAAGGGAAGCTAACCAGTTGCCGTCTGCGCTAAAGGCAACCCCGGAGGCTTCCCAGATAGAGGATGAGGTTTGTGGACCTAAAAAGCGCCCGAATGGTACCCCCAAATGCTTGCGGGTTTCCGGATTCCACAGTCGAATCGTACCGTCTGAGCCAGATGAAGCGAGGGTTTTTCCGTCAGCGCTGAAGCCTACAGTGAATACCGCATCTCCCTCGCCTGCAAGCAAGTACCCCAAGCGAGGCACTTGGTGCTGAGCGTCCCATAATCTAACAGTTCCGTCAGAACCGGCGGAAGTGATGAACTTACCGTCGAGACTGAATGCGACCCCTGAAACCGTTCCCGAATGGCCTGTCAGGTCTGCGATCTGTTCTATCTTCGCTAGATCTCTCGCATCATTTGACAGTCGCCACAACCGCACGAGTCCGTTTGAATCCGCAGCTACAAGGCTACGACCGTCAGAGCTAAACGCTAAATCGCTCACATTATCCGTATCTGGAATTTCTTTTATCAAACGATGCGTTGCCATATTCCAGATGCGGAGATTCGTGTTCAATCCGCCAGATGCCAATAGCTGGTCGTCGGCATCAAGCGCCACGGTTAGTAGATCTCCCCCACCATCCATCGGATCGCCTATAGGTCCGTGAGTTTCGACACTCCATAGTTCCACCGTCCCGTCAACGCTTGCTGAGGCCAGCATTCGACCGTCGTGACTAAATGCAATGCTCCGGACCGTACCGGGCAAAAGGATTGGATTTCCAACCTTGTGATGTGTCCGGGTATCCAAAAACGAAACTTCGCCGCCGAAGCCGCCATAGGCCAGAATCCTGCCATCTGGGCTGAAGGCTATGCTATAGATGACTGCACCCGGACCGCGCTCAATAATGGGATCACCCAAGGGGTGACGCTTGGCGAGGTCCCATAGTTGAATTGCCCAATCTCCTTGATGGTCTGGCATGTATCCTCCTGTGGCAAGGGTCTTGCCGTCCGGGCTCACTGCTAAACCGACGATAGGTGCGTAAGGGGTCACCATTAACGGTCCTAGTGTTTTACGAGTTATCAGGTTCCAGATCTCTATAGTTCCGTCCTCGTTACCTGCGACGAGCATTCCACTTTTGGGATCTACTGCCAGCTGATACCAAGCCGTTTGTGAACGGTCTAGTATCGCCAGCAGTCCCTGATCCGCCTGAAGAGCGTGTAGCATTGAATTTCTGGTGTCGAACGTGCTCTTAGTCAGATATGCGTTAACGCTTAGAAGTGCGGACACATCAATATTGTTGGCACTATTGAGCATTGCCACGCCTGCCAAGCGCCCGGAATCGGCCAGTGTTGCCTCATATTCGACCTTTTTTAAAACCTCAGAAACTCGGGCTTGGGCCGTCTGTGAATCATGCAACGCGGCTCTCGCTTGTTCTTCCGCCCTATTGGCCTGGTTACGTAATAGGAAAAAATAGAGGGCAAGAAGTAACGGGATTGACATCCACAACATGACCTTCAAGACATCTGCATTGTTAATCAGGAAAAGCATCGCCCCTTTGGCGTTACTCAGTGCAGTGGGATACGGCCTCGGTGACATCGGCGCGTTATCAGTCAGCAAGGGCAACCACTCTCGTCTCATGTAAGCGTCATCATTATCGAAATATCCTCCGTGCCCAAAATTGTTGAACCGGTTCTGAAACCTCTCGCCTTGGAAACCCACGATTCCGCTTCGTCCGGCCATACCTGTTCCAATAGAAGCAACTTGACTGAGCACAAGCACGGAGTCTTGAATACCACACTCATTGGCGATGCGCCTGACGCGACTCTCAAGCAGACGCTCGATGGGAAAGTTGGCCTTCAGCACAGACCCGGCCAGGATGAGCGTATGCACACGGATCCTTTTGTCCAACTTTCGGCCCAACAAAGCATTGGCAACTATGTAGGTTCCAAAGCTATGGGCAACGATATCGATCCGCTGCCAAGTGCGCCCCTTGCAATATGAATTTAGGGCCCTGGTGAACCTGCCTACGACCAAATCCCGCACGAACGGAATTAGAAAAGCTATGGCGGAGAAATAGCCGTATTGGTAATGCAGGGACTCAGTTCCTGGATCCTCATATTTCACCATCTTACCGAGCCGCTCTTGCCAGTGACCAAAGGTTCGAATGCCGTGTATTGTCACGAGTAGCCGGTCTTTGGTCGTCTGCGACCCTGCTTCCATGAGTCAACCTCGCGCGTATCTGAGTGCATTTTGTGCTGGCGAGTATAGCATCGGAAGGTTTAGCTCACATTGGGACGATTTCGAATTTGCACTAGATTGCCAAACGTAGTGATACAGTCCGGATTAAAAACGACACGTCGGCTTATCGGAAGCAATCCGTGTTCGCGGCAAACAGTCAATTATTGCCAACAGGCCAATGCACTCAGCGAACTTTGTCGGACAGACAGGATCGGTCTCCATAAACGCCATTGCGTCCCTTCATTCCCGAACGGGTGCCATAATCAAAGCGGCAGATTCAGATTGACCGCTACTGCTCGGTGCAAACGTGGCGCAAATCGATGGAGCATGCTATGACCGAAGAGGAATTCGAACAGACCCTTGCAGCAGGCTCGCCGCCTGAAGGGCTCACTGTGCCGCTTGAGGCGTTGTGGTGGGACGGAAAGGGCGACTGGGCCAAGGCGCATTCGCTGGTGGATGAGTTGGAGACGCGAGAGGGGATGGCGGTACACGCGTACCTGCATCGCAAAGAAGGCGAGGAGTGGAATGCCGATTACTGGTACCAGAGGGCCGGCAAACAATTTCATCGCGCGGCGCTTGAAGAGGAGTGGGCTGCGCTGGTGAGCGGGTTTCTGGATAAGTGAAGCGCTCCGGCTTCAGACCTTTGCGCTCGTGACCTTGTTGCTGTTGCCGCTGCGGCGAACGCGCAGGTTGTCGAGAGCGTATTCGATGTAGCGCGGCTCAAAGTGGGTGGGTTGACCCAGGAATTTGCAGGTAGCGACCACCTGATCGACGATGAATTTGGGCTGGTAGGCGGCGAGTTCCAGACCTTTATCCTGCGTGAGCTTATAGACGATGTATTCGAGTATTTCCGGAGGCAGCGTCATGCCTTGCTTTTCGCATTCGCGATTGAATATCTCGCGGTAGATATCGATACTTGGCCCGGAAACCTCAATCTTGTAGGGCAGACGGCGGAGGAAAGCCGGGTCCATGAGATCTTCAGGATCGAGATTGGTGGAGAAGATAACCATCTCTTCGAATGGGATGGTAAAGCTCTTGCCGGTGTGCAGCTTGAGGAAATCGACGCGGCTTTCGAGCGGCACGATCCAGCGATTGAGGAGATTGGTGGGCGTGACGAGCTGGCGGCCGAAGTCGTCGATGACGAAGCAGCCGCCGAGAGCTTTGACGTGCAGAGGAGCTTCGTAAAAGTTTGCCTGCGTGTCGTAGCGGAGATCGAGCATTTCGAGCGTGAGTTCGCCGCCAGTGAGGACGAATGGGCGGCGGCAGGGAATCCAGCGCGCGTCGTAGACTTCGCGGCGCACGAAGGAAAGGATGCCATGATCGACGAGTTCGTCGCTCTTGAGTGGTACGTGCAGGCTGGGGTCGAAGACGCGCATGATCTGGCCCTCGACATAAACGGCATAGGGAACGTAGATCACGTCGTTGAATGCGTTAGCAAAACTGAGAGCGACGGTGGTTTTGCCGTTGCCCGGAGGCCCGTAGAGGAGCATGGCGCGGCCTGAATTGAGCGCTGGGCCTGCCTGCTCGACGATGCGCTCTTCGACGACGAGCTTGCCGAAGGCCTTGCGTATGCGTTCGACGGTGATGAGCTCATTGGTGATCTTTTGCAGGTTGACCTGCTGACTGAATTCGTCGAGCGTGACAGGCGCGGGGCCGGCATAGCGCATTTGTTTGAGCGCATCGATGACCCAGCGCTGGCCGCCATCGGTGAAGGCGTAGCAGAGATCGAGAGGACTGTCGGAGCGCTGGCCGAGTGTGCGCAGAAGCTGGCGATCGATGCCCATCTGAACCAGATCGACGATGATGTTGTACGGCAGCTTGATGGCTTCGATGAATTGCCGGACAGACTCGAGATGATCCACGTATATGTTCTTGAGCAGGATGCTCATGAGCTCTGCCGGATCGATGTTGGTGGAGAGGAGATTGGCTGGCTCCGCGGGAATGCGATGGAGGAAGGATTCGAGCCTTTCGTGGTCGATGGCTCCGGAGGCAACGAGGTGATCGCCGAGGCGGCCGCCTTTGGTGGCCTGGGCTTCAAGAGCGCGCGCTACCTGTTCAGGGCTGACCAGTTTGGCCTGGATCAGCAGATCTCCCAATCGCATGCGGGGTTGAATGGCGTCCTCCACGCTGCGCTGTGGACGCAGCTCAGATCATCTTTTTTCCGGCGCGACGAAGCTGGTCAAGCGTTGGCGCTCGGCATGAGCTTGACGAGGGATTGCGGCGATCTCCGGATGGATGCAACTGTATCAGCTTGGAGAATGGGCGCTCAATGCCCCAAGAGGAGCAGACCGTTAGCCGAGGCGGACGAGTTCGCGGGCCTCTTCGCGTGGGCCGAGGATGGACATCTTGGGGATCTTGCCGCGGACCATGGCTACTTCGTCGCAGCGATGCAGGCGAGGACAGTTCTGGCAGTCTTTGAAGACTTTGTCGGGCAGGTCAGCTTTGTCTTCGACGACGCGGAAGCCGTATTTGAAAAAGAAATCGGGAATGCGCGTGAAGAGACAGACGGACTGGATGCCGTGGTCTTCGGCCTCTTCGATGAGGGCCTTGAGAACGCGGCCACCCGCACCCTGACCCTTGGCGCCGGGACGCATGACGATGGAGCGCACCTCGGCGAGATGCGGGCCATAGAGATGAAGCGCCCCGCAGCCGAGGAAGACTTCAGTGTCGGATACGGCTACGGTGAAGTCGCGGATGTTCTCGCAGATCTCGGCGAAGTTGCGTTTGAGCAAGGTGCCATCGCCGCTGAGGCTGTTGACGAGTTCGAAGATGTTGGAGGCGTCTTGAAGGCGCGCTTTACGCACGACCATGAACTGCCTCCGGTTGCTCGGTTGATGCCACGTCTAAAACTGCGCGGATTTTTTCTTCTGTCGCGGCGAGCGCCTGCTTAACGCGATTGCGGGCTGTGCCGCCGATGACGTCGTGGCAGTCGAGCGTGGCTTCGAGGGTGATGGCTGAGAAGAAGTCCTGCTGGAACTCTTCGCCGAATTGACGAAGCTCTTCGAGCGAGAGAGCGTTGAGCTCAACGCCTTTTTCCAGACCGAAACGCACGGCGTTACCGATTTTCTCGTGAGCCTTACGGAAGGGAATTCCCTTGTGGACGAGGTAGGTGGCGGCGGCCATGGCGTTGAGGTAGCCGGATTCGGCGGCTTCGCGCATACGGCTGGTGTTGAACTGGAGGGCTGCGGTGAAGCGGGCCAGCAACTGCAGCGTCTGCGCGGTTCCGCGCACGGCAAAGGCTGGCTCCTGAGTCTCCTGCATGTCTTTATTGTAGGCGAGCGGCAGGCCTTTGATCTGGAGCGTTACGGCCTCGGCAGCGCCATGGATGCGGCCCACCTTGGCGCGGACGAGCTCGGTGAGATCGGGGTTTTTCTTCTGCGGCATGGCGCTGGAGCCGGTAGAGAAGGCTTCAGGAAGCTGGACGAAGCCGAACTCGGCTGTGGCGAAGAGAGTGACCTCTTCAGCAAAGCGGCTCATGTGGAGACCGACGAAGGTTAGCGACTGCAGGTATTCGAGGACGAAATCGCGGTCGCTGGTGGCGTCCATGCTGTTAGGCGTGGGAGCGGTGAAGCTGAGCTCGCGGGCAGCGATTGTGCGGTCGAGAGCCAGGGTTGCGCCGGCGATGGCGCCTGAACCGAGCGGGCAGTAATTGAGACGAGCTGAGCAGTCCTGCAAACGCGAGATATCACGCAAGAGCATCTCGGCATAGGCGAGCAGCCAATGTGCGATAAGAACGGGCTCGGCGCGCTGCAGATGCGTGTAGCTGGGCATGATTGCGTCGCCGGCGGATTTTGCTTTTTCGACGAGCGCGAGCGCCCATGCTGCGAGCGTCTGTATGGTGAACCCGATCTGTTTGCGAACGTAGAGGCGGAGGTCGGTGGCGATCTGTTCGTTGCGACTGCGGCCGGTGTGCAGCTTGAGCGCGAGCGAGCCGAGCTTTTCGGTGAGGGCCAGCTCTACGAAGTGATGGATATCTTCGGCGATGGCATGATCGCGGACCTTCGCGGCGTTTTCGGGAGTGCTGTATTCAGCAGCGATGTCGTCAAGGGCGGCGCGCAGGTGGAAGAGCTCATCGCTGCTGAGGATGCCGGCGGCGGCGATGGCTGAGGCGTGCGCCTTGCTGGCTGCGGCTTCTTCCTGCAAGAGCTGCCAGTCGAAGACGATAGATTTCTGCCAGGCTTCGAACTCGGCATCGAGAGGTTCGCGGAAACGGCCTGACCACATCTTGCCGGATTGTTGTTCATTGGACATTGTTTTGGCCTACCTCGGTTATTCCGTCTCTTTACTGCTGTTGAGCCGGGGCATTTCGCTGCCTTTGCTGAGCGTCAGCAGGCCGGTCTGAGCGTAGATGAGGAGTTTGTCGCGGGTGTCGGTGATGTCGAGGTTGCGCATGGTGAGTTGGCCTATGCGGTCGCGCGGGGAGAAGATGGATGCGGTTTTCTCCATACTGAGGCGCTCGGGATGGAAGGTGAGATTAGGTGACTCGGTGTTGAGGATGGAGTAGTCGTTGCCGCGGCGCAACTCGACTGTGACCTCGCCTGTAATGGGCTTGGCGACCCAGCGCTGGGCGGACTCGCGAAGCATGATGGCCTGGGAGTCGAACCAGCGGCCCTGATAGAGGAGACGGCCCAGCTTGCGGCCATTCTCGCGGTACTGTTCGATGGTGTCTTCGTTATGGATGCCGGTGATTAGGCGCTCGTAAGCGATGAACAGCAGGGCAAGGCCTGGAGCTTCATAGATGCCGCGGGATTTGGCTTCGATGATGCGGTTCTCGATCTGGTCGGACATGCCGAGGCCGTGGCGGCCGCCGATGCGGTTGGCTTCGAGTAAGAGCTCTACCTGATCGTCGAATTGCTTGCCGTTGAGGGCGACAGGGAAGCCCTCTTCGAAGCGGATGGTGATCTCTTCGCGCTTGACTTCGATATCGTCACGCCACGAGGCGACGCCCATGATGGGAGCGACGATGCGGATGGACGAGGAGAGATGCTCGAGGTCCTTGGCTTCGTGGGTTGCACCGAGGATGTTGGAGTCGGTGGAGTAGGCCTTCTCGGCAGACATCTTGTAGGCGAAGCCGGAGCGCTGCATGAAGGCAGACATCTCGGCGCGTCCGCCTAGCTCGTCAATAAAAGTGGCGTCGAGCCAGGGCTTATAGACCTGCAGGTTTGGATTGACGAGCAGTCCGTAGCGATAGAAACGCTCGATGTCATTGCCTTTGAATGTAGAACCGTCGCCCCAGATATTGACGTCATCTTCTTTCATGGCGGCAACGAGCATGGTTCCGGTTACGGCGCGGCCGATCGGGGTGGTGTTGAAGTAGTGAACACCGGCAGTGCTGACATGGAAGGCTCCGGACTGAAGCGCAGCGATACCTTCGCGGACGAGCTGGGCGCGGCAGTCGATGAGGCGAGCCTTTTCTGCACCGTATTCGAGAGCGGCGCGCGGGATGGCTTCGTAATCGGTTTCGTCGGGCTGGCCAAGATTGGCAGTGTATGCGTAGGGGATGGCGCCCTTTTGTTTCATCCAGTGCAGGGCAGCGGAAGTGTCCAGGCCGCCGGAGAAGGCGATGCCGACCTTCTGGCCGAGGGGCAGGGATTCAAGAATGACAGACATGCGCGAAAAACCTCAAGAAAAATGAAAGCAGTCCGCTTCAATGGAAGCGGGTTAAAGAGAAAGTCCACCAAGCAAGAGAAGCAGCAGTGCTTTCTGCGCGTGCATGCGATTTTCTGCCTGATCGAAGACGATGGACTGCGGGCCGTCGAGCACTGCGTCACTTACCTCTGCGTTGCGGTGCGCAGGCAGGCAGTGCATGAAGACGGCGCCAGAGCTGGCGCGTGACATGAGTGCTTCGTTGACCTGGAAGGGACGGAAGATCGGTGCGCGCTTGGTAGCTTCGTGCTCAAAGCCCATGCTGACGCATACATCGGTGTAGACCGCGTCTGCGCCTTCGACTCCGGCTTGCGGGTCCTGCGTGAGGCGAATTTCGCAGCCGTTTTCTTCTGCCTTGGCGCGGGCGAGTGTGACGATTTCGATGTCGGGCGAGTAGCCGCGTGGTGTAGCTACAGTGACGTTGGCTCCGAGCTGTGCGCCGGCGAGCATCAGTGAATGGCAGACGTTGTTGCCGTCGCCTACGTAGGTGAAGTTGAGTCCCTTGACCGAGCCGAAGTGCTCTTCGAGCGACATGAAGTCGGCGAGGGCCTGGCATGGGTGCTCGAAGTCGGAGAGCGCATTGACGACAGGCACGCGCGAGTTTGCGGCCATTTCGGTGATGGTGTCGTGGGCGTAAGTGCGCAGGATGATGATGTCGACCCAGCGCTCGACGTTGCGGGCTACATCGGAGATGGATTCGCGCTCGCCGAGTGGTGAGCTGGTGTGATCGACAAAGATGGCGTTGCCGCCCATGGTGTTGATGCCGGTCTCGAAGCTGAGGCGGGTGCGCAGGCTGGCTTTTTCAAACATCAGCACCATCTGCTTCGCATCGAGCGCGTGGCGGTAAGCGCGCGGATTGCACTTGACGTCGTGGCCGAGCTTGAGAATGGCGCGCACCTCGGCGCTGGAGAGATCGCTGATGGAGCAGAGATCTTCGCCAGCCATACGGGCTGCCGCAGCGAGCACATCCGGGTCTTGATTTACGGGAATTGCGGCTGCCTGCCGCTCCATGAATGCTTTGCTAGCCACGAATCTCTCCTCCCTGAATTGATGCAGCCTGATGCGCAGCGGCTGCTGTCGCATGATCCTTGCCGTGTTCGGCGAGGATTTCGTCGAGCGCTGCGATCGCCGTGTCTACATGCTCTTTCTGCAGAATGTAGGGCGGCAGGAAGCGCAGCGCTGTATCGCTGGTGCAGTTGATGATGATCCTGCGACGCAGCATTTCCTTCACGATGAGCTTGCCGAGATCGGCAGAGTTCACTTCCGCGGCGAGCATTAACCCTTTGCCACGGACATCTACGATGGAGTCATGCCTTGTCGCCAAAGCCTTGAGTCGATCCTGGAAGTAGTCGCCGACTTCAGTGACGTGATTGAGCAGGCCCTCACGTTCAATGGTGTCGATCACAGCGATGGCAACGGCGCAGGCAAGAGGCCCTCCGCCAAAAGTGGTGCCGTGCATGCCTGCATGAATGGCGCGAGCCACCTCTTCGGTGCAGAGCATCGCGCCAAGAGGGATGCCTCCGGCGAGAGGCTTTGCCAGAGTTGTCACATCAGGCTGAATGCCATAGTGCTGATAAGAGAACCACTTGCCGGTGCGCCCCAGGCCGGCCTGAATTTCATCGGCGACGAGCAGCGCTCCTGTGGAGCGGGTTAGCTCACGAGCTGCTGCGAAGAACTCCTGCGTAACAGGACGAATGCCGCCCTCGCCTTGAATCGGCTCGATGAGCATGGCGCAGACTTCGTTGGAGAACTTGGCATTTAGGTCGTCGATGTCATTGAAACGCACGAACTCAACGCCAGGAACGACGGGGCCAAAGGGCTCACGATATTTGGCCTTGTGAGTTGTGGAGACAGCACCAAAGGTGCGCCCGTGGAAGCTTTGCTCAAGCGCGAGAAACTTTGTTCCGATGTTTCTGCCCTCGGAGCGGAGCAACCCTGCATAGGCGCGCGAAATCTTCAGCGCGGCTTCCCAAGCCTCGGTGCCTGTGTTGGCGAAGAAGACGCGATCGAGACCGGAGCGCTCGGTGAGACGCAGTGCAAGCTCAGCCTGGCCCTCATGAAAGAAGAGGTTCGAGGTGTGGATCAGCCGCTTGCTCTGCCGCGCGATGGTCTCTTCGATGACCGGATTGCCATAGCCAAGGGCGTTGACGCCGATGCCGCTGAGCAGATCGAGATAGCGGTCGCCGTTCTCGTCGATGAGATAAACGCCTTCGCCGCGCTCAAAGAGCAGGGGATTGCGTTCATAGGTTGATAGCAGAAGACGGGCTTCTGCGGCACGAATTGTTTCCAGCTTCATCTCTCCCATCCTTAAGCAACCATCACTTCCGTGCCTTCGGCAATGCGCGAAGAACTGAAATCAGGCAAAACATGCGCGGCTTCCGCAGGAAGAATGCGCACACGCTTGACGCCGCGTAACAGAGCTTCGCGGCAGGCGCTGAGCTTGGGCAACATACCTCCGGAGATGACGGCGCTCTTGGCCATCTCTGCGATCTGGTCGATGCTGAGCCAGCGCATCACCTCTCCATTGGAACCCCTGACGCCGGGAACGTCTGTTAAAAATACGAGAGCATCCGCGCGGCAGGCGGTTGCGCAGGCGGAAGCCATTTCGTCGGCGTTGATGTTGTAGTATTCGCCATCGAAGCCGAGCGCCATGGAGCAGATAACAGGAACGCCGCCGAGGGCCCAGATGCTCTCGATCCAGCGCGGATCGGTGGCGGCGATTTCACCAACAAAACCCAAGTCAGGGTCAGTGCGTTTTTTGCGCGCGCGAAACATCAACCCGTCGCCACCAGAGACCCCCATCGCAGGCTGGCCTACCGCGCCGAGAGCAGCCACGAGGCTTTTATTGACGCGGCCAGCGAAAACCATAAGCGCTACGTCGCGCGTTTCCTTATCGGTGACGCGAAGGCCGTTTACGAACTGGCTTTGTTTGCCGAGGTCGGCGAGGGTTCGCGTTAACTGCATGCCGCCGCCGTGTACGACCGCGACCTGATTGCCGTCGCGTGCGAGGTCGGCGATGGCTCGCACACAGCCTTGCAGCAGCGTCGGATTTTCGAGGCCTGCGCCGCCCAGCTTAATTACATATTTCATTCCAAACCCTCCGCCTCACCCCAGCCGTGCATCACGTTGAGATTTTGCACAGCCTGGCCAGAGGCGCCTTTCAGAAGGTTGTCGAGGCAGCTTACGATGACTCCGCGCTGCCCATCTTTGGATAACTGGAATCCGATGTCTGCGTAGCAGGTGCGGACAGAGTATTGAATCTGCGGCAGGTTTGCGCCGTACAAGCGCACCATCGGGCTGCCGTGATAGAAGTCGCGATAGCAGGCCTCGATGGCGCTGCTGGTCTGCGCGCCATTGAAGCGCACATACACCGTAGACAGAATGCCGCGTGGAATGGGCAGCAGATGCGGCGCGAAGGTGATGGACGACGCATCGAGACTAAGTTGCTCCAGCAGCTCACCGGTGTGGCGATGCGAGAAGATGCCGTATGCGGAGAGATTGTCGGCTGCATACATGAAGTGCGTGCGCGCGGTGGGAGCCTTGCCCGCACCGCTGACGCCGCTCTTGGAGTCGCAGATGATGCCGCAGTCAATATTGACCAGGCCTGCGGCGAGAATCGGCTTGAGCGCGAGAATCACCGAGGTTGCATAACAGCCGGGATTGGCGACAAGCCCCGCACCGGCGATCTCTTTGCGATGCAATTCGGGGAGTCCATAGACCGCCTGGGATTGCATGAAGAGCGCATCGGCAGAGCCTTCGTCTTCAAATTTGTAGACGGCGCGATTGGCGGCTTCTTCAAGACGCCAGGCGCCGCTGAGATCGATGACGCGAAAACCGCGCTTACGAGCCTCGGGAACCATCTCGCGCGAGGCTTCATGCGGCGTTGCGAGGAAGACGGTATCGACGCCCAGATCTTCGAATAGCTCCCACGAAAAAGGCTGTACGCGGATGTCGCCGGCGCCATGGCTGTCGATGAGCTGCGGATGGATCTCACGCAAGGGAATGCCGCCCTGCTTCTGATGCTGCTCGTCGACGCGCCCTGCGAAGATGGGCGGTTTGCCCTTGAGGCGCGGATGACGCACGAGGAGACGAGCTAATTCAGCCCCGGAATAACCGGTGACACCGATGACTGCTGTTTGTACTGCCTGACTCATCTTTACCGCTTTACCCTTCCAGCAATTCGAGCATTCTTGTCTGTATTGCGTTTGCCTGGCGAATATCGGCGCAGATCACGAGTACCGTGTCGTCACCCGCGATGGTGCCAACCACGCCGGGCCACTGTTCATAATCAAGGGACGCAGCTACTGGCTGCGCTCCACCCATGACCGTTGTGATGACAACCTGATTCAGAGCGCGCTGGCTGCGCAAGCCAAAGGTGTTTAGTACCTGCGCGGCACTGGGCTGGCGGTCTTCGTCTTCATTGCGTACAGGACCGTTTCCATTGCCATTGGACAGCATATAACCACTGGGGCCCTTGAGGAGATGTAGCTCATGCAGGTCACGGGAAAGCGTGGCCTGGGTTACTGCAAATCCGCGCCGCCGCAGCTTTCGCCGCAGATCGTCCTGGTTCTGAATGGCCGCGCTCGAAACGAGCTCCCGGATCGCATTGTGACGTTCTGCTTTCATTGACCCAAATTCCTCTTTTACACTGCATTCATACGCGCAGTAAGCAAAGCGAAAGCGCGGCTCCCAAACGGAACCGCGCTTGCATAAATATACGGCACTTTGTATAAATATGCAAAGCGGTTGTTGTAAATTTACTTCGCCTTTTCTGGGCAGTGAACCACGCCGTTCACTTTTACTCCTGTCGAAGCGATTGCCCGATTTCCAGTGCATTCTCGCGTGGGGACGCGAAATTTCCTGGCGTTGGGAGTCTTCTATCGCCTCACTTGTTGCAAAACTGGATTTCCCAATTCAAGAGGTCGTATAGTAACGTATGGACCGTCATCGCCTTCATTCGGATATTCCAAGCCTTGCATCTCACGATGCGGGCCGATCGCGTTTTTCCAGCCAGCGTCTGTCTCAGTCCAAATCTTTAGTTGATCCTCGATTTGACCACGATTCCTGTGGAGTCGGATTTGTTGCACAGCTTTCTGGTGAACCTTCGCACGCGATTTTGCAGCATGCGCTGACGGCGCTGGCGCGTCTGGAGCATCGTGGAGCTGTCGCGGCTGATGGCAAGTCGAGCGATGGCGTCGGTGTCATGACGGCGATTCCACGCGATCTGCTGCTGGGGCCGCTGGGAATATCTCTGGACCGCGAAAAGCCGCTGGGTGTGGCTGTGGTGTTTCTGGAAGGCGAGTCGCTGGCTTCGCGTGAAGAGCTGGAATCGGCGTTGAAGGCGCAGCAGATCGAGGTGCTGGCGTGGCGTCCTGTGCCGATCTGTCCGCAGATACTTGGCTCGATTGCTGCTTCGACGCTGCCGAATATCTGGCATGTGCTGATGACGACGGAAGATTCCGCGGATTTTGATCGCCGCTTATATCTTGCGCGCAAACAGTTTGAGCGCTCGGCACTGCCGGGATATGTGGCTTCGATCTCTTCTTCGACGATCATTTATAAGTCGCTCTGCGCAGGGCGGTTGTTTCCGCAGTTTTATCCAGACCTGGCAAATCCGGAATTCGTGACGCCGTTTGCAATCTTTCATCAGCGTTATGCGACGAATGTGCTGCCAAGCTGGGATCGCGCACAGCCTTGTCGTACGTTGGCTCACAACGGCGAGATCAATACGATATGGGGCAACCGTTCGCGGATGGATGCTCGCGCGGCTACGCTGTCGCTGGATCTGCATCCGGTGCTGACGGTTGGGGGGTCGGATTCTACTTCGCTGGATGAAGTGGTCGAGCTGCTTTCGCAGAATGGCCGCACGACCGCGGAAGCGCTGCGCATGCTGGTGCCGCCGGCGAATCATGGCAACACCTCGTCATTTCTGCAATATACGGGTGATTGTGTAGAGCCGTGGGATGGGCCTGCAGCGCTGGCGTTTGCCGATGGACGGCAGGTCGGTGCAATTCTGGATCGGAATGGACTGCGGCCCTGCCGGTTTGCGTTGGATTCGGATGGCTTGGTGGTGGTGGGCTCCGAAGCTGGCCTTGTCGATATGGATCCGGAGCGGGTGACTCACTCTGGCCGTCTTGGACCGGGGCAGATGATTCTGGTGGATCTGGAGACGCACGAGTTTCTTGAGAACGAGGAGCTGCTGGAGCGTTTTGACCGGCAGGGACATTATCAAGATCTGGTTCGAGGCGATACGCCGCTGATCATTGCCGATGAGCATGTGCCGGCGCTCGATCCGGTAGAGATGAACCGGCTGCAGCATGGTTTTGGATTTACGCGCGAAGAGGTGCGGATGATTCTCGCGCCGATGGCCGGCGAAGGGAAGGAAGCTGTGTGGTCGATGGGCGACGATACGGCGCTTGCTCCGTTGGCGCGTGTGCCGCGGTCGGTATATGCCTTCTTCCGCCAGCGCTTTGCGCAAGTGACGAATCCGCCGATCGATCCGCTGCGTGAGGCAGTTGTGTTGCAGATGCATACGCGTCTGGGGCCATGGCCGCATATCTTTGAGCCGCGTGAGCCGCTGCCCGGGTTGTCGTTGCGTTCGCCGATTCTTTCTCTGGCGCAGATGCAGGCGCTCAAGACGAAGGAGCATCCGCTGGCGCAGGATCTGCCGCTTGAGGTGTTGGACTGTGTGTTCTCTCCGGAAGAGTCTTTGGAGAGCGCGCTGGATCGCATCTGTGATCAGGCAAAGGATCTGGTGGGTGATCACGCAAAGGTGCTGCTGCTCTCGGATCGCACGGCTTCACCGCAGACGCTGCCGATTCCGATGGCGATGGCTTTGGGCGCAGTTCATCGCACACTGATCGATGCCGGTGTACGCGCGGAGGTTGGTCTAGCTGTGGAAGCGGGCGATTGCCGTGATGTGCATCATATCGCTGTGCTTCTTGGCATGGGTGCGGGGGCGATTTGTCCGTGGCTGGCGCTTGAGACAGCGCGATCGCAGAATGCCGATCATGGCGAAGTCAACATGATTCATGCCATGGAACTGGGGTTGGCCAAGATCATGTCGAAGATGGGTATCAGCGTGGTGGATAGCTACCGCGGCGCGCATCTTTTCGACGCAATTGGTTTGGCTGACGAGGTGATCGACAAGTGCTTTGTAGGCACACCGTCGCCGTTGAGCGGCGTGGGTTTTGCCGGCATTGAGAAGCTCGTGCGTCAGTCGTGGAGCAATCTGCCATCGTACAGCGAAGGGGGCGATCAACCGGAAGACGGTGGCGCAATGGTGACGGCCATCGCTCCGGCGGCGATCAAGGATCTCCCGGACTATGGTTTTGTTCGCTTCCGCAAGGCAGATGAGTCCGAGTCTCATGCCTGGCAGCCGCAGACGGTGCGTGCTCTGCAGGCTGTGATGGGATCGACGAAACAAGGTGCAGCGTTGGCGCTTGCTCCCTGGTCCAGCTTTGCAACACAGGCCAGCGAAGATCATCCGGCGCATTTGCGTGACTTGCTGGAAATCCGGCCTGCGGGTGCTGAGCTCGCGGTCGAAAATGTGGAGCCTACGGAAAATCTCTGCAAGAGGTTTATCGCTTCGGCGATGAGCTTTGGGTCTCTCTCGCCCGAGGCTCATCAGACGATTACGCAGGCGATGAATCTGCTTGGCGCCCGCTCCAACACGGGCGAGGGTGGCGAAGATCCTGCGGTTTACTCGTTGGTGGACGGTGCGCCGTCGCTGCTGAACAACAAGATCAAGCAGGTAGCCAGTGGACGCTTTGGCGTAACTGCGGAATACCTGATCCATGCGGAAGAGATCGAGATCAAGATTGCGCAGGGTGCAAAGCCCGGTGAAGGTGGACAGCTTCCTGGACACAAGGTGACGGAGCTAATCGCTCGTCTGCGTCATGCGCAGCCGGGCATGCAGTTGATCAGCCCTCCACCTCATCACGATATCTACTCGATTGAAGATCTGGCTCAGCTGATTTATGACCTGAAGCGCGTGAATCCGAAGGCATGCGTGGGCGTGAAGCTGGTTTCCGAGTGCGGCGTGGGGACTGTGGCTGCGGGTGTCGCGAAGGCTTATGCCGACTATATCGTCATTGCCGGGCACGCCGGTGGTACGGGAGCTTCCCCGCTTTCGAGCATCAAGTACGCAGGCGATCCTTGGGAGCTTGGCCTCGCCGAAGCGCAGCAGGTGCTTATCCACAACGGCTTGCGCGGGCGTGTGCGTTTGCGTACCGATGGCGGTTTGCGTACGGCTCGGGACATCCTGATCGCTGCATTGCTGGGCGCGGATGAGTTTGCGTTTGGCACTTCGGTGCTGGTCGCGCTTGGCTGCGATATGGCGCGGCAGTGTCATCTAAATACCTGTCCAACCGGCATTGCGACACAGAAGCCGGAGCTGCGGGCCAAGTTCCGCGGCAAGCCGGAGCATGTAGTTCGCTTCTTTGAAGAGCTAGCCAGTGAGCTGCAGCAACTGCTCGCGTCTCTGGGACTGCCTTCACTACAGGCCGCAACAGGACGTACCGATCTTTTAGAGCAGGTTCGCTTTGAAGCCAATCTGGATCTGAAGCCGGTGCTTGGCGCGGGCGTGATGGTTTCGGAACCTGGTACCGAAATTCGGTGGATGGGGGGACGTAATGATCGTCCTGATCCGGAACCACCATTGGATGACGCGTGGGTTGAGCCTGCTTTGGCCGCGTACAGATCGAACCAGCCTTATTCTGTGACAACGACGGTACACAATGGGCACCGTACGTTGGGAGCAAAGCTGGCGGGACAGATTGCGCTTTTCCGCAACAATAATCCCACGGCTTCAGGCTCGTCGCTGACCTTCGACATGAAGGGAACGGCAGGTCAGTCTTTTGGCGCTTTTGCCGCGCCGGGTATGACGCTGAAGCTGCTTGGCCTTGCCAACGATTTTGTTGGTAAGGGGTTGTGCGGTGGTGAGCTGATTCTGCGCGCAGAGGGACGCGCTGCGCGCGAAAGCACGAAGCACACGATCCTCGGCAACGTGGCTCTGTATGGAGCAACCTCTGGTGCTCTCTACGCCGCGGGTCGCGCGGGTGAACGCTTTGCTGTGCGCAACTCAGGCGCGCTGGCGATTGTAGAAGGTGTTGGCGACCATGGCTGCGAATACATGACCGGTGGACTGGTGGTGGTTCTCGGCGATACTGGCATCAACTTTGGCGCGGGCATGACGGGTGGCCTTGCATGGGTCTATGACGACAAGGCGGCTTTCATCGAGAAGGGGTTGTATCACGAGGACTTCCTGATTGCCGAGCGGTTTGATGATCTGGACCAGTTGGCGCAACGCTCGATCTATGAGCTGGTGGAGCTGCATCATGCGAAGACCACAAGCTCCTGCGCCAAGGTACTGCTGACGCAGTGGGATAAGCTGGCGAAGAATCTGATCAGGCTTACACCGAAGGTTCAGGTGTAGGCGGCGCTGACATAACTGCTCCTATTAACCTTGAGCGAGGCCGGTGAATTTCGAATCACCGGCCTTTCTTGTATCATCCAACTCGCGGCAGTGATAGATGAGGTTTGAGATGGCTGATTTTCCGGATCATGGCATGGTGCATTGCGGCAGTCCCTATAGTGTGGACGAGACGCTTGAGCGCCTCGGAGCAATCCTTCAGAAGCTGGGAATCCCGGTGCTGGCGCGGATCGATCATAGCGGCGGCGCAGCGGCTATGGGGCTGGAGATGAAGCCTACCAAGCTGGTGATCTTTGGTAATGCGAAGGCAGGAACTCCTCTGATGCTAGCGGCACCCACGCTGGCGCTTGATCTGCCGTTGAAAGCGCTGGTATGGGAAGACGCAGACGGCAAGGTCTGGGTCTCTTACAACACGCCGGAATACCTGCAACAGCGGCATGGATTTCCGGAAGAGCTGAAGGGGAATATCGCCGGAATCCGGCTGATTGTAGATGAGGCCGTGCGGCCAACGCAGCAGGCATGAGCTGTATTGGCCGGGCACATCCTACTCAGCGCGCAAGGCTTCGACAGGATCAATGGATGCCGCTCTTCTAGCCGGAAGATAGCTTGCGGCCATTGCGGCGATCGTGAGTATAAGCGGGATGGTCACGTACGTCACAGGATCTGTCGGGCTCACTTCAAACAGAAGCGTTTTCATGAGCCGGGTGAGAGCGATTGCCGCCGCGAGACCGAAGACGACGCCTGTTGCGGTAAGTACGAGAGCTGAGCGCACGAACATCCACCGCAACTCGCGTTTCCGTGCGCCTAGCGCAAGGCGTATTCCAATCTCGCGGGTTCGCTGCGAGACTGCATAGGAAATGATTCCGTAAATGCCGATGATACCGAGCAGCAGCGCCATCGATCCGGCAATGGATAGCATGACAAGCGTAAACGAAGTACGGGCCATCGCCTGACTGGTTAGGTCATCCATCGTTTGTATTCCAGCTAACGGCAGGCTGCCGTTGACTGACCAGACCGCCTGCTGCACCTGGGTCAGAAAATTTTCCATTCCAGCACGGTTGCTACGGATGGTAAAGGTTACTCCGCGCACTCCATAAATGGTTGGAGTTCGCGTGTACGGGTTCGTTATCATCGCCGGCCAGTAGATGATCATCGGAGCCTTCTCATCTACGCCATGCTGCCGCACGTCCTCGACCACTCCTACGACCTCGAGCCGGGGGGATTTCGAGAACTGATGCACGCTCTTGCCGATGGCCGCAGCGGCCGAGCCCCAGGAGTCGCGGGCAAAGTTTTCCGAGACTATTACTACCGGATGCAGAGCATACAGGTCCGACCAGCTGAAATCGCGGCCCGCAACCAAACGCGTACCCATAGCACGAAAATATCCAGGTGAGACATAGTTGAACAGCCGCAGTGGCGGCTCGCCGCTCTCATAGACCTTGCCGTCGACAGCCAGCTCGTCCCAGTTGGGGTCATCGCCATCCATGGGTACGGCGCTGGCAAAGCCTACCGAAGTAACTCCGGGAATACCTGCAATCTTATCCGCGATGCTGTTTTGCAGATGCATCACCGCAACTTGATCAGGTACCAACAGATCAGGAATCGAAATGCTCACCAGTTGCACATGCGCCGGGTCAGAAAATCCAGGCTCTACATTGCGCAGCGCGGCAAATGTACGAATCATCAGCAGTGCGCACACCAGCAGCACCAACGCCATCGCCACCTGGGCCACCACCAGCAAATTGCGCATTCGTTGGCGAGGACGCCCCGCGCTCGTCGTGCGCGTCGCACCGCCCATCATCAAGGCATGCTTGCTCCAGGCATATTTAATTGCGGGAATCGCTCCAAAGAGCACTCCAGAGAAGACTGAAAGCAGGAAGGTAAACAGCAGTGACCACCCATCCAGGGAAAGCTCACTCAAGCGAGGCAGATCAACTGGGCCAATTTGAACCAACAGCCGCAATCCCGCATAAGCCACAAAGACGCCTAGCACCCCGCCCATCATTCCAAGCGTCACGCTTTCGATCATCAGTTCGCGAATGATACGCCCACGGCTTGCACCCAAGGCGGCCCGTACCGATAGCTCCTGATGGCGCGCCTCTGCCCTTACCAGCAGAAGATTTGCCACATTGGTGCAGGCAATCAGCATGACCAGGCCCACTGTCGCCATCACTACCCAGAGCACATTACCGATGTTGCCGATCACCTGTTTCTTCAACGACCGGAAATTCGGCGTTATCCTCCAGATCTTGTAGTAATGAGGATTCGTTCCTGGACCATTACTCCATGAGTCCATCCACACACCGATCAGGCTTTTGATGTCGGAGTCTGCCTGCGCAATCGATACGCCGGGCTTAAGCCGCCCGATGCCGAACCAGCCAAAGCCGGCCAGGATTTGTTTTGCACGGTCGAGTTGCAGGGGCAGGATTAGATCGAAGTCCCGATCCTCCACACGAAAACCGCGTGGCATCACGCCGACGATCTCCCGCGACTGAGAATCTACCTGGATCGTGCGGCCAATGACCGAGCGGTCCCCGCCAAAATGGCGCTGCCAGTACCCGTAACTCAGCATTACTGTCTTTGTGCTATGCGGGTCTTGATCTGTGGCCGAAAACCATCGCCCTGCTGCGGCAGGGACATCGAGCGCCTCCAGTACGCCTCCACTCACCAGGATCGTCCGCACCTGTTCCGGCTCCGCTAGTCCGGTGACATTGGCGGTGTTCCTGTTCCAGATTCCCATCGCCTCGAAGCTTCTGTTGTGGTCCGAGAACGTGAGATACATCGACGTCGAGAGCTGCAGCCCGTTCATGAAGTTTGCGAGCCCGCCAGCTCCCGGAGCATCGAGCCACAGCGCCACTAAACGATCTGAGTCCGGATAGGGCAGGGGCTTGAGCAGGATACCGTTCACCACGCTGAATACAGCTGTGTTTGCACCAATGCCGATTGCGAGCGTGAGCAGAACTGTGATTGCAAAACCGGGCGTCTTGCGCAGTCTGCGGAAGACGAGGGTGAGATCACGCAGCAATGATTCAAAGGCTACCCACTGCCATGCTTCGCGACCGCGTTCCTCAATCAGAGCGACGTTGCCAAAGGCGCGGCGGGCTTCGCGCTCAGCATCCTGGCGCGTCATGCCTTCCTGCATTAACTCGTCGACACGCTCGTGGATATGTTCCTGAATTGAGACGGAGAGATCGTCATAACGTCGTTTGCGCTGAAAAAGGGAAGTGAACCAGCTCATGATGGATCCTCCGTTCAGGCCTGTGCGGTGGATAGGACTCGGGTGATGCCGGCGAACATCTTATCGAAGCTGGATCGCTCATCTTCGAGGCGGCGCAGTCCGGCAGCAGTGAGCCGGTAGATGCGAGTGGGGCGTCCTTTTGCCGATACGCCGGCTTCAGAGTCGAGCAGGCCTTCGCGCAACATGCGCTGCAGGGCGGGATAGAGCGAACCTTCTTCAATCTGGAGCAGCTCGCCGGAAACCTGCTGGATGTGCTTGACGAGGGCGTAGCCGTGCATCGGCTTGAGCCGCAGCGAGTGCAGCACCATGAGTTCGAGCGCGCCTGAAAAGAGATCGCGTTGTTCGTTGGTCTTCGCCATGATGACTGAGTCTATGCTGCGTATACCTATTTTGTAAATAGTATTTCAACGTTCACCGTTGAAGACTGTAGGCCCGGACCAAAGGGGTGTGTCAGTGCGGGCACGTTTGTGTGCCGGGTGACACGAGAGCTGTTTTGATGCGCGCGTATATCTCTTGTTTTTTCAATCGCTTGTGTTTGGCACGGACTATGCAATATGTCAGGGCGCAGGCGATTGGAGAGAGCAATGAAAAGCACAAAGGGCAAGAGCTGGTTGGTGGTTGCAGGGTTGGCAGCGGCATTCATTACGCCGGTCCTGGGGCAGCAAATTGTGATTCCGGCTGCGACGGTTACGGCCAGCGATGCGACGAAGCAGGAACGGGTCATTGTGGTGAGCCTAGAAGATCACAAGCTTGCGCTGGTGGAAGGCGGGCAGGTCAAGAAGGTCTACACCGTGGCTGTGGGTAAACCATCGACGCCTAGCCCAGAGGGAAACTTCACCATTGCGCGGCGAGTAAAGAACCCGGTCTACCAGCATGACGGCAAAACCATTCAGCCCGGGCCGAGAAATCCGGTGGGGACGCGTTGGATGGGCCTCAGCGTTCACGGGTATGGCATTCATGGCACGAATGAGCCGAAATCGATTGGCAAGGCTGCCTCACATGGATGCATCCGCATGGCAAAAGCCGATCTCGAAGAGCTTTACGAAATGGTCGAAGTTGGCGACAAGGTGGAGTTGGTTGGACATCGCGATGAGCAGACCCTCGCGCTCTTTGGACCGGCTCCTGCGATCAATCAGCCCAATAGCACCGGTGCAGTGCAAACGGCCAAGGCAGAGCCGGCAGCGGATGCTGCTTCGAAGGTAGAAGCTCAAATCGCCAGCATTGCGAACGGAACCCGCTAGGAGGCCGCTATGCACTGGGTGTTTGAAGCGGCTAGTGCTGTGGGTGCAGGTCTGCTGCAACTTGCTCTGGGGCTGCTAATCGAAGAACTCACGTTTGGAGGACTGGTCCGGCTGATTCTGGCTCATCGGCCGGGAACCAGAAAATCAAATGAGCCCAATCACCGGAAAGGGAACGGATCATGCTTGCGCTGAAGTGGTTGTTGACCGTCGCGGGAGCGTTGTTATTCGCTGTCGCATTGGCTATTCCGATCTACAAACTGGTGTTTCATATTCTGGAGCGCCGTAAAAAGGGCAGTGAGGAAGCTGCCGAAGATGTTTTTGAAATTCCGTGGCGCGTACCTCTGGCGTTTGTGGTGACCGCATTGGTTCCGCTATTGCTGGCGGCGAGCATTGTGGTCGTGCCCAGCGGCATGGGAGCTGTACGCATTAGTCAGATCGGCGGAACGGAGCCCGGCACGTTATATCCGGGATTGCACTTTATCCGTCCGCTGATTGAATCGGTGCAGATGTTCGATCTTCGCGAACACCTGTTCAGCACCATGGCCATGGACGATGGTTCGAAGACTGCCGGGCCGAAGAACATTCTGAGCGTGCAGTCGAGGGAAGGGCTGAATATCGGGCTGGCGGTTACGGTGCGATACAGGCTTGATCCTGCGAAGCTGTCGTCTGTGCAGGCGCATCTGCCGCAGCCGGCGGACAAGCAGATGGTTCCGCCCGTCGTGGCAAGCGCGTGGCATGAGATTGCGCCGCAATATACGGTGCGCGAGATCTTCAGCAGCAAGCGGGAAGAGGTGAGGCAGAGGGCTGCGGAGATGATTGGACGCAAGCTCGCACAGGATGGCATTGCTGTCGAAGAAGTGATGCTCTCCGATGTTCAGTTGCCGCAAGAATACGCACAGGGCTTGCAGAGCCTGCTGTTGAAGGAGCAGGAAGACGATCAACTCGGCGTGCAAACAGAGATTCAACAAAAGCAGATAAAGATATCGGAATTGCAGGCCGAGGCTGAAGCCGCGCAGAAGGAACAGGAGGCAGTCGGCGAAGCGAAGTCGAAGGTAATTGAAGCCAAGGGCGAAGCCGATGCGATGCAGTACACGCTGCCGCTGAAAGAAAAGCAGATTGAGCAAAGCAAGCTTGAAGCAGAGGCTCGTAAGGAGGCAACGATTCAAAATGCCGAGGCCGATGCACAGGCCAAGGTGATTGATAGCAAGGCCGAGCAGCAACGTCGTGATCTGCTTGCCGAGTCTGAGGCGAACCGCGTGCGCGTTTTGGCAGCGGCGAACGCCGAGCGTATGACGAGCGAGGCGACGCTGCTGAACAAATCGCCCCTGCTGATTAACAAGATCATCGCCGAGCGGCTATCGGACAAGATTCAGGTAGTGATGGTTCCTTCCGATGGCAAGTTTTTCTTCGCAAATGATGTCTTCAAGAGCATGGCCAATACTCCGGTCATGAAGCAGGAGATGGACAGCGAATCTGACGCGGATACAAAGAACTCTCATTGAAATCGTTGTTTACTGGGAGCACCCGAGGGACTGGATTGCAACACCAGCCCCTCGGCTGCACAGTCTAATGAAAGCATCGGCTCAAACGGACCGCATTGGCCTCGAACGATATAATCCGCGCAAGCGGCAAACCTTGGAAAGTAGGAGCAAGTGAAGCGGATCACTCGTATGCTGGCGCTGCTGTGTGCGCTTGCCGGGCGTAGCCTGACGGCTCAAGAACCGCCCAATGCGCCTGTTACAGCAAGCGGCTGGGATCAGCCTGCCATGACTCTGGCTATGCAAGTCGCGGCGATCCTCGGTCCGGGGCAGGCGTCCTTTTCTTTACGTAATAACTCTTCTCTTTCCTCCGCCGATCTTCCGGCTATTCGCCGACTATTTGAGCAGGATTTGAAGATGCACGGTGTCACGGTGGGTGGGCAGGACAGCGCGAATGCAATACACCTGACTCTAAGCGAAGATACGCGCGAACGATTATGGGTCGCCGAAATTGCGGAGGGAAACGAAACCCGTGTCACGATGGTGAAGTTGCCCTTGGGTGATACTCCGCTTTCCTCATCTGCAACGGGAATCGTCTTACATCGTCAATCGATCTATCAGAGCAATACTGCAGTTATTGCTGCGCTGGCCTTGACCAATGACCTGGTTCTCGCAGAACCGGGGCGGATCGTTGCACTGCATAGAACAGCCCAAGGGTGGAGGCAGACTGGAGCTGCACCGATTGGAGAGCTGCGCGTTTCTTCCCGTGACGCTCGCGCGGTGCTGCTTTCCTCGCCTGATGGGCATGGGTTTGATGCATGGCTGCCCGGTGTTGTTTGCAACGGTTCTCTATCGCCCTCTGACGAGACGGCCTGGGAGATTCATTGCAGACAGGCCGATGATCCATGGCCTATTACGGGCGGACCAGTGAAGCCTGCTCTTGCGACGAACCCAGCAGGGAATGGCCAGGACGTTGCGTCTGCCGATGCACGGTTCAAGGCCTTCTATAACGCATCGCGCGATTACTTCACCGGGATCGTAACGCCCAGCCCAGGGCCTGATTTGCCTGCTTTCTACGCAGGAGTGAATGTGCCGCTTGCCGGTTCGCAAACGGGCTTGCTTATCGAGGGTCTTGATGGCAGGATTCAGCTTGTAAGCAATAACATGCTTGCGAGCGTGCAGGGCACACGCGACTGGGGCAGCGATTTCACCGTTGTTCATACGGGCTGTGGATCTGGAATTCAGGTGATTGCCAGCTCCTCCGGTAACACGAACAACGATAGTCTTCGCGCTTATGAACTAGTTGGGCTGCAGATGACTCCATCCGGATCGACTCTTGCCGTGGAAGGGTCTGTAACGGCTCTCTCAACAGCGCAGGATGGAACAGCTGCATTGGTCATTGTGCGTACGCAGCAGAATCGTTATGAGGTGGAACGTGTTACGGCGTCTTGTAATTAGCATGCTGCTGGCGGCTGCTTCCATGTGCGCTGTGGCACGCACAAGGCCGCATTATGGTGGAACATTGCGTGTTGAGACGACGGGTGACGCATGGCAGCCTCCTAACGGGTTGGCGCGACGGCTTGTGTTTGACGGGCTGATGCAATTGGACGCGAATGGCATTGCTGAGCCTGCGCTTGCTATCGATGCTGAATCGGAAAACAGGAGCCATCGCTGGGAATTTCATTTGCGATCTGGAGTCCACTTTCACGACGGTACGGCGCTGACGGCTGGAAGTGTAGTGGCCTCACTGAACGCAGTATGCTCATCCAATTGTCCATGGACTTCTGTGCATGCGGTGGGGACGAGCGTGATATTCCTGAGCGATTCGCCGATGCCAAATCTGCCGCAGTTGCTGGCGCTCGATGAATATCGCATCGCGCTTGTGACTAGCGATACAACCGGAGCATCGAATGTCGGGACGGGCCCATTTCAATTTGCCGGGGCTGCCAATGGTGTCATCACGCTGACAGCGAACGAGAGTCATTGGCAAGGAAGGCCCTTTGTCGACAAGATTGAGCTTCGCGATCATCGTGCTGTGCGCGATCAATGGCTCGACCTGAGCCTTGGACGAGCGGATGTGGTTGATGTGCCTCCGGAACTGTTGCGTCTGGCCCGCGAGCAGAGGCTGAGTGTAATCACTTCGCAGCCCGCAGTGCTGCTTGCGATTGAGATGAATGATGCAGGGCCGCTTGCGAATGCAAGCCTTCGCGCATCGCTCGGATTCGCGGTCGATCGGGCCTCTTTAAGTAATGTGATTTTTCAACATCAGGGTGAATCGGCAGCGAGCCTGCTGCCGCAGGAGATGACGGGCTACTCGTTTCTTTTTCCTGTTGTGCGCGATCTGAATAAAGCGCATGAGCTTAAGGGCGGGCTGAATGTGTCGCCGCTGATTCTTGGCGCGGACAATGACAGCACGATGCAACTTGCAGCACAGCGGCTCGCCCTGAATATGCAGGAGGCAGGCTTTCGAGTGCAGGTGACAACGCCGCTGCACCACCTCGACATGATCCTCCGCAAAGTGGATGTGCCGGATATGGACACAGGTGCTGCGCTGGAAGCAACGATCCGCCGGCTGGGTGAAACGCCTGTCTCAACGGAACAGACGGCTATAGCACAATATCAGGCAGAACATGATTTTCTTGATAAGCACTCCGTATTGCCGCTGCTGTTTCTTCCACGCGGGTTCGCAACCAGTTCGCGTATTCTGAACCTTCGACTGGATAGTGATGGAATGCCTATGCTGGCAGATGCTTCTCTGGAGGATGCGCATTGAGCCTCCGGCAGAAGCTGCTGTTGCTGTTTTCGCTGACCGTTGCGGCGGCTGTGGCAGCCGTAGCCTATACGGTGCTGCTGCGCATTCGCGATGTGTTTGAAGAACACGACCGGCAGGAGACAGCGCTTTTTGTCAGTCAATTTCAGAGAGCTTTTCAGCATCGCTCTGCTGACGTAGAGGCTGCAGTGCAGCATCTGGCGGCAGAAGAGCGTGTGCGCTCGATGGCCGCGGAGCTTGCGCAGACCGGGGATGGATCGCCCTATGTGACGGCGGCTGGCACATTGGCCCAGGATGCACAATTGGATTTTCTTGAGATCATTGGGGCCGACGGCAAAATCGTCAGCTCGGCGCAATGGCCAGCGCGGTTTGGATATCCAGAACCTGCGGTGCTGCAACCAGCACAACACGCGTTTCTTAAGCAGGAAGAGATGCCGGATGGTTCTACCCAGCTTGGACTGTTTGCAATTCGTGGTGTACACGGGCCCGAGCCAGCAGTTCATCTCATTGGAGGAATTCATCTCAATCGCGATTTTCTTGCAGACCTGCCGGTAGCGGAGGGCATGCAGATTGCTTTGTATACGCCATCGGTAGCGAACGACGATGCAGGAACTGTGGCCTCCTCGACAGCGTTTGACGCAGCCAATCTGGTTACTCTTGCAGGACCGCTGCCTTATGGAACGCGCTATCATTCGATTGTTTTATCTGCACTCACAACAGGGCAGCAGACAGGGAGTGTGCTGTATCTCACCAGCCGCCGCGAGGATAGCGTCAATGCTACCGCCATTCCTCTACGCAATGAATCAGGCAAGGCGCTGGCGGTACTGGTTGTCGCAGTTTCGCGCGCAGGTATGGTACAGGCGCAGTTGCACATTCGCGCGATTGCATATGGGATCGCCGCGGCGGGAATTCTACTGGCTATTGTTTTCAGCTTATGGATTGCCGCGCGCGTATCTCGTCCGATCGAACAGTTGGCCAGTGCTGCAGAAGAGGTGGCAGCCGGTCGATGGGATGTGCGTGTTCCAGAGCGCGGGCGTGATGAAGTGAGCGTGCTGGCTCGCAGCTTTAATCACATGACTGAAGAACTGATGAGCCAGCGCGAACGGTTGGTCCAAAGCGAGCGTGTTGCGGCCTGGCGAGAGCTGGCGCGGAGGCTTGCGCACGAGTTGAAGAACCCGCTTTTTCCATTACAGCTTACGGTAGAGAACATGGTCCGTGCTCGCAGGTTGCCGGAAGCTGAATTTGATGAAGTATTTCGTGAGAGCGCAACGACACTGAGCATGGAGATTGCGAACCTGAAGGCAATTATTGGACGCTTCAGCGACTTCAGCAAGATGCCGCAACCGGAGCTGTGTCGCATTGATGTTTCCGATTGCATCTGGCGTGTTGCGCTACTGCACTTTCCTGGGCTTGTACGTTCCGATAGCCGGGCTATGATCGAGTCGACATCAGGAAGCAACATTAAATGCACCGTACAAGTTGATACACAGCCTTTGCCCATTGATGCTGATCCGGAACTGTTGCATCGAGCGCTTTCTAATCTTGTGCTCAACGCAATCGACGCCATGCCGGAAGGCGGAAGCCTGGAGCTTTCGGTTCAACGGCGTGAGGGACAGGTAGAGATCCGCGTTTCCGATTCAGGCGAGGGGCTGACGCCGGAAGAGTGTGAGCGTCTGTTTACGCCGTACTACACCACAAAAGAACACGGGACGGGGTTGGGTCTCGCCATCGTGCAATCGGTGGTGGCCGATCATAAGGGGACAATTTCAGTTGAGAGCAGCAATGGCGATCAAAAGACCGGCGCAACATTTATCATCAAGCTTCCTCTGGCGGAGGGCGAAGGGGCATGAGTGCGAAAGCGAAGATACTGATTGTCGATGACGACGCTAATACGCTGGCGTCTCTTTCGCGTGCGTTTCGCCTTGTCGGCCATGAGGCAATTGTCTGCGACAATGCGGCGCGCGCTCTGGAACTCGCGCTCAGTCAGCCGTTCGATCTAATCCTGAGCGACGTTGTGATGCCACGTCGCGATGGGTTGTTGCTGTTGGAAGATCTCAAGTCTGCCGGAGTGAGTGCACCGGTAGTGATGATGAGCGGGCAAGCTCATATTGAAATGGCAATACGCGCCACGCGTCTTGGTGCGCTGGATTTTTTGGAGAAGCCGCTATCAACGGATAAACTCCTCGTTACGGTTGAGAATGCGTTGAAGATTACGCGCCTCGAAACTGAAAATCGTGATCTGCGCAATCGTGTTGGTAAGCACACGCTGGTCTTTGGTGGAGAGATGATGCGGCGCGTGATGGCGCAGATAGAGCGCGTAGCTGCAAGCGAGTCGCGTGTGTGCATCTATGGCGAAACCGGCACCGGCAAAGAACTGGTTGCGCGCACGCTGCATGAGAAGAGCCAGCGCTGCAACGGGCCATTTGTCACTTTAAATTGCGCAGCGGTTCCGGCCGAATTGATCGAGAGCGAGCTTTTCGGACACGAAAAAGGTTCGTTCACTGGGGCGGCGCAGCGGCATATCGGCAAGTTTGAGCAGGCGCATCGCGGCACGCTGTTTCTCGACGAGATTGGCGATATGCCGACCGCCATGCAGGCCAAGCTGCTGCGTGTGTTGGAGGAAGGCGAGGTAGAACGGATAGGAGCGGGCAAGCCGACTTCCGTGGATGTGCGCGTGATCGTTGCAACGCACAGGAATCTCGAAGAGCTCGTTGATGCGGGGGCCTTTCGCCGCGATCTGTATCACCGTGTTGTCGTGTTCCCGGTTCAGTTGCCGCCGCTTCGTCAGCGCCGGGAGGATCTTCCGCTGCTGGTCGAGCATTTTGCCCGACAGGTTAGCGTGCAGAACGGGTGGAAGCCTGTTCCATTCTCGACTGCGGCAATCGAGGCGCTTCAGGAATATGCGTGGCCAGGAAATATACGTGAACTGCGCAATGTCGTTGAACGACTGCTGCTGTTGGCTGATTCCGAAGTAGATGTGGATGCAGTTCGGATGGCTCTGCCTGCTTCGCGACCGGTGACCAAGGGACAAGAAGCGGGAATGGAAGCTGCAAGTATCACCGGCGAAACTCCGCTTGCGCAGCGAGTAACCGCGTTTGAGCGCGCGACTGTGCTGGCGGAACTTGAAAGACATCATCGCCATGTCACGCAGACAGCCAAAGCGCTTGGACTGGAGCGCAGCCATCTCTATAAGAAATGTCAGCAACTGGGCATCGATCTCCAGAATCTTTGAGCGTAAATGAGGCTCCCCGTAAGCTGTTAAGCTGGCATTGCCGCTGCTACACTTTTCAGGTTGCGGAATCGTTTTTGAGCGAGCGGAATCGCGGTGTCTATGAGTGTTGAGATTCAAACCTCCGGAGCCAGCCAGGGCTCGGGGTTGCCGGATGTGCAAACAGTCAACGATCTGTTTTTGCGCATAGCCTCGTCCAATCAGCCCAAAGCCATGCAGTACCAGGATGAGGCAGGGAACTGGCAGGCTCTGACAGCGAATGAGGTATACCAGCGGGTATATGCGCTTGGCTCGACTTTTCTCGATTGGGGCATTCTGCGCGGCGACCGGATTGCGATTCTCAGTGAAAATCGCTGGGAGTGGGCGGTCACGGATTTTGCGACGCTCGCCATCGGTGCGGTGGATGTACCGATCTATCCCACATTGACCTCGGAACAGATTGGTGAACTGCTGCGGGACTCCGGTTCGCGCATCATCGTCGTTTCCACTCGGACGCAATACGACAAGGTGGAAGCGGTAAGGGCAGATACGCCGCTCGAACATGTGATCCTGATGGATTCCGCTGGGTTGTTTGAAGCCACGTGGCCGGCGGATGCGATTAAGTTCTCTGCACTGATGGAAAATGCATCAGGAAAGAAAGACCGTGATCCTGAGTTTGACGCACGAGCCCAATCGGTAAAGCCTGCTGATCTCGCCACCATCATCTACACCTCGGGAACGACAGGCGAGCCGAAAGGCGTGATGCTGACGCACGGCAATATTGCTTCGAATACAAGTTTTGCGACGCGGGAATTTGGGTTTGGACCGGACGATGGGTGTATTTCTTTTCTGCCGTTATCGCACATCACAGCGCGTGCGCTCGACTACGCCATGTTCTTTTACGGAGCATCGGTTGCGTATTGTCCCAAGTTCGACAATCTGCCGGCAGTGATGAAGCAGGTAAGACCGACGGTTTTCGTTGGCGTGCCGCGAGTCTATGAAAAGATTCGCCAGGGCGTGGAGCAGAAGGCCGCCGCTTCGTCGATGAAGGCTCGTCTGTTGGCGTGGGCCGTGGGGCTTGGCGCTGGATATCGCGACATGGTACATGACGGTCAGCGGCCTTCTTCGCCATTTTGGAGGCTTGCGGAGAAACTCATCTACAGTAAAGTTCGCGAGGCCTTTGGCGGGCGTGTGACGACATTTATTTCCGGCGGAGCGCCGCTAGGCATCGATACGGGTAACTGGTTTGCTTCCATCGGGATTTCGGTTCTTGAAGGCTACGGACTCACCGAGACATCTCCAGTGATCGCCATCAATACGCCTAAGGTTCATCGCATGGGATCTGTCGGCAGGCAGCTTCCGAACGTCGAATGCAAGCTGGCTCCGGATGATGAGCTGCTTGTGCGCGGGCCTGGAATCTTTCAGGGTTACTGGCAGAAACTTGTTGCGACACATGAAAGCTTCGATGAAGAGAGTTGGTTCAAGACAGGCGATATTGCAAGGATCGACGGCGACGGCTTTCTGTACATCACCGACCGTAAGAAGGAGTTGCTGAAGACTTCAGGAGGCAAGCTCATTGCTCCGCAGCCGATTGAAGGGAAGTTGAAGACGAATCTGCTGGTGGGGCAGGCGGCATTAGTAGGCGACAAACACAAATTTATATCGGTGCTGATTTCACCGAACTTTGCAGCGCTCGAAGACTGGGCACGGCAGCAGGGTATTACTGCGCTCACGCGCCGGGATCTGGTGGGAGAGCCAAAGGTCCTCGCCATCTACAACGATATTGTCGCGAAGGTGAACAGCACGTTGGCGAACTTCGAGACGATGAAGCGATTCCGGCTCGTTCCCGATGAGTGGGCAATCGATACGGGAGAGTTGACGCCTTCGATGAAGCTCAAACGCAGAGTCATCAATCAACGCTACGCGTCATTGATCGAGGACCTTTACGCCGACGAGGCCACCGCACACGGCGAATAGGGCGGCCAACTCTGGTCCGCAGCATTCCACCTTTGGTCCACAGACGCTGGAGACCCTGAAAGAAAGGTGCGCCCCACGCACCGATCATGAGCACCGATCCGAAGAGAACGACGACATCGATGCTCAGACGCCCGGCGCGCGCCCAGTAAAGGTCGGGGTCGAGGTTGAGCCAGAGCGTGAACTCGTCCAGCGTCAGAGCCGCCCCCACGCCATAGGCGATGCACATGATGCGGCTCAACAGAATTGAGAGGGGCGAGTGAGCGCGCCCCAAATCGAGGAGCCACCCATAGCCGACAAAGAGCAGAATTAAAATACCCCAGACCAGATGATGAATGTGCCTGCCGCCCATCGTTACCCAGTGGAAGGGGCCACGGCCTCTCACCACGAAGTAGACAACTAAGCGAACGGATAGAAAACTGACGAAGAATGCGACCGATGCAAGAAAGAGCCGGCGGCGCGGGCGATCCGGGATCGTCGTTCGAACAAGATATCCAAGCCGCGTAAGCTGCAGCAGCACCAGAAGTACTGCTGCCACCAGGAGTAGAAAAATGAGCAAAACGTACGTTCCCGTTTGCGGCATATCTCATTGAAACATGAGCACCCTCAACCCGGAATGTGTTCGATTGGGCACTTTCTTTCCAAAGGATCTTGAGAGTTTGGCTAGATGGGCAACACTTTTGTCTCACCTTGCCTCCAATCAGGGCGAGGTGAAATATGCGCACCTGGAAGTTATTGAGTGCTGTACCTATCGCAGCAGTTCTAATGCTGGCGCCTGCACGATCTGTGCCAGCGCAGGTGGCGGTCCAAATTGGCCCTGCACCTGATTGTCCGTATGGGTATTACGAAGTGCCGCCGTATAACTGCGCGCCGTATGGCTACTACGGCCCGGAGTGGTTTAGCGGTGGTGTCTTCATTGGCGCGGGACCATGGTTTCACGGGGCTCGCGACTTCCACGGTCGGGTAGATCACCACCTCGACTATCGTCACGGGTATCATGGCCCACTTCCGCAACGCGGCGAGCATCCGGCCGACCACCACGAGGCATTCCGGGGCCATGCCATGCACGATCCGCACGGACACGAATACCGTCCTCGCTAATAATGTCTGATGACAGATAACTGACGGCGAGCCTCTTACGATAGACTCGCCGTTCGTTTTTTGGCCTAAAAGGGTTAGGCCTTAAGGATGTTGGATTCCGGCGCGCGCCCCTTGTTGCGATCGCCATTCTTCGGAAGCAAACATCCTGGGACCGACCTCAATCAGCCGCGGCATCATGTTAAAAACGGCGACACGGGTCCATGGTTTGCCGTCTCGCGTGCGGAATCCGGCTTCATTGAGACTGCTGACGATGGCCGAGTAAGAGAAATCTTGCCCGAGCAGTTCCATCATCAGCATCAATGAGTGATTCTCCACCGAATCAACTTCGAGGCGAAGTCCATCCTCTGAGATGCGAAGACCGTAGGGAATATCCTCTCCCCATGCTCCTTCTGAAGGAGTCTCGGAATCCGGCAATTCGCGTCGCCATTCAATAGAGACCATGCGCCAACCAGCGGAGGCGCGTTGCTGGATAATGTCGAGACTGAAGGGACCGGAGACTACATCGCGGATACGTTCAAAGTGTGGCATGCCTAGCCCTCCTGAAAATGCGTGCTGACCGCTCGGGATGCAATTGTGAGGCCACGAGAAGGAATTGGCAAGAAAATGAAAATCGAAAGCCATGAATGAGTTGCACACGGCAAGGCCATCCAGGCAAATACGAAGGATGTCCGGTTTTGAAAAAGATTGTTCGTCTTTGGACGGCCTTCAGCTGACCGGCAACGAGAATTCGCGATAATCGTAGCCAAGAACAGCGCAAAGTCCTTCGATAGCCAACTCGTGATCGGCACGCATAGGCAGACCGGAAACCGTTACTAGACCGATAAAACCGGCTCCATGCACGCGAACAGGGAAGCTGCCGCCGTGCCCCGCATAGTCGGCGATTGGCAGTCCGTAGCGCTCGTGGAGGGTGGATTTTTTCTCTTCCATCTCAAGAGCGATTGCATACGAGCTGCGATGAAAGCGCAGCGTTACATTGCTCTTGCGCCGCACCCACTCGGCGTTGTCGGGCGTGGTACCGGGCAGGGCTGCATAGAAGAGCGGCTGACCCGTGCGGCGCACATCGACTACAATCCTTAGCTTGCGCGCCGTTCCGAGCTGATGGATCGCGCTGCCAAGTTCCCATGCGGCTTGTTCGTCAAAACTGGTGAACTGGAGCTGCTGTTCCTGAAGAGCGATGCGAGCGAGATCGTCGGGAATCGACATAGCCGTCACTACCAATCTAGCACCGGACGAAAGAACGCTATCTCGAAGCTGTCCTGGCGCTGCTGGCGGAAGACTCAGGCAAAGCCCAGGCAAAAAGCAGCCCCCCGCTGCTGGTTACGATATATTCGCGTCCGTCGAGTTCGTAGGCTATAGGCGAGCTTTCGATCGATCCGCCGGTTTCGGCGTGCCAGAGCGTCTTGCCGTCGCGGCTGTCGAGAATGAGCATGTTTCCCGTTGCGTCGCCTGTAACTGTAAGCCCGGAATCGGTGGTCAGCACGCCCGCGCCAGACCCACCTGCGCCTGCATCGTGTGTCCAGCGAATTTTGCCGGTCTGGTAGTCGATGGCCTCAATCTGAGCCTTACCCCAGACACCGTAGTCTGCTCCGGCCCAGCCGTAGTCACCATCGGCCGGTTTCGCAAAATAAAGGCTCCAGCTTGGATGTGCGTCGACGATGAAGAGACCGGTTTTAGGGTCGAAGCTGGGAGCGCGGTAGTTTGTCATGCCGCCCTCATCCGGAGCGATCAGCCTTCCGTCGGGTGCGGGTTCTTTCTGCGGATTAGGAATCGGCTCACCTTTGGCATCGACTCCCTGCGACCAATTTACTGGTCCAAATGGCGCTGTAAGCAGACTCTGACCATTGGTCCGGTCGAGCACAAAGAAATAGCCGTTGCGCGAAGCCTGCATCAGCATCTTGCGCGGCTTGCCGTGGAAGTCTCCGTCGACCAGGACGGGCGTTTCGACAGCATCCCAATCATGGGTGTCGTGGGGAGATGGCTGGAATCCCCAGACAAATTTGCCCGTATCTGGATTCAAGGCGACGATGCTGCAAGTCCACTGGTCATTACCAGGACGGGGTTTGCCATTCAGCACAGGCGTAGGATTTCCTGTTCCCCAGTAGATCAGGTTCAGATCCGGATCGTAGGTGCCGGTCATCCATGTCATGCCGCCGGTGGTGCTGTTTGGTGTGCCTGCAGGGGATGTGCTCTCCCATTGCCATTGCACATCTCCTGTCTCCGGATCGAATGAACGTAGATAGCCCTGCAGATTGTCGAAGTCACCCGAGACACCGACGATCACATGGTTATGCACGATGAGCGGAGCGAGCGTCGTCCAGTATCCCTTTTTAACGTCGGCAATCTGTTTCTTCCAGCGTACCGAGCCGTCTTTCGTGTCGAGGGAGACCAGATAGGCGTCTGGCGTGACGAAATACAGCCAGGATTTGAAAACGGCCACGCCGCGATGGCCGATGTGCAGGCCCTCGGTTGTCGGATGGTTGTAATGCCAGATCACGTGTCCCGATCGCGCATCGACGGCCCAGACCTGATCCGGGACTGTGAAATAAAGAATTCCATCGACAAGCAGCGGAGATGACTTGATCTCAGAACGCTGACGGGTCTGAAAAACCCATGCGAGCGAAAGCTTATTGACGTTAGCGGGAGTGATCTGAGTAAGCGCGCTATGCCGGCGGCCCGAATAGTCACCGTGGTAAAGTGGCCAACTATCCGCGCTTGGATGCGCGATCTGATCGAGTGTGAGACTCTGTGCCGCGGCGCCTGATACAAACGTAGACGCCGCTCCGCAGACGAGAAAAATTGAGGCAGCCTTCAGCAGCTTCATGGGAAACAAGACCCTTTCCGATTCCGGGCCGCAGTGGCTGGGCTTACTTCAGCGTCTGCAGATAAGCCATCAGATTATGAATGTCATCATCGGTATACTTCGGGAACTGCTCCACGTGAGCTTCAACGGGAGCGTCGATCTTGAAGTGAACCTTTTCGACAGGCCAGGAGTGGTAGACACCATCGCTATCCTTGAGGCCTATGGTGAATTCATCCTGATACTCAAGAATGCCCGAGATGGTCTTTCCATCCGGCTGCGTAACCGTGACCTTGTCTTTGGTTCCCCATGGATAAAGCATGCGCATCTCAAGACGCAGGCCTTCGTAGCGGCTGGCAATGCCGGCCAGATCACCCGTGGGTGAGTGGCACTTGGCGCATCCGCCGGCTCCATCGAAGTAGGCTTTGCCCGCAGCGACATTGCCGGTCTGCAGGTCTTCCACGGCAACTCCGCGGCGTCCGCCCTTCATCTTCTCGGCGGCCTTGACGCGTTCGTGAATGAAGGCGGCAAGCGCTGTTATCTGCGCATCCGACATTTGAAACGCCGGCATTTTCTTCTCAGTGGTCAGCCTTCCATTGCGGACAACATCTCCGATCTGGGAACCACCGACGTCCGAAAGAACCAGCTTCGAGCGGGTCAAGTCCGGGCCGGTTTCGCCGCCCATGGCGTCACGGCCATGGCAAAAGGCGCAGTTCTGCTGAAAGAGCGTCTGTCCAGCCTGTGCCGGTGTGGGAGTTGCCGCTTCCTGTCCTGAGGCCTGAACCTCGGGATTGTGCAGTGCGAGGGCAAGAATTCCAGCAAAGGCAGCGCATGCCGTTGCAACGAGGAACCGGGGCGCAAACGATAAGGACTTCATCCGAAAAGAAGTGCTCCACAAATGAGGATACGCACGACAAGGTCTGCTGAAATGGCAACCTTTGATCGGGGCAATTATACCTGCCGAGGTCAGACATCCACTATAGGCCAACTATATCGAATTAGTTTTGTAAATTGCCGCAGGCCAGAGTAGGCCGCGGCCCACTATAATCAGGTAGGGTTTGCGTTCCTTGTTGACTCCGAGCAGCCCTGCTCGATTCATATACAACGTTCGAGGAAAAGCATGAAGTTACGCTTTCAGCGCTTGTGGTCTGCAAGCGCATGCGTGCTGCTGGCGATTGGTGTCGCTGGCTGCAGGCAGGATATGCATAACCAACCAAAGATGATTCCGCAGCGTCACTCGGCGTTCTTCGACGATGGCCGGTCGGTGCGGCAGCAGGTACCCGGCACGGTAGACCGCGGGCAGGTGATCGAAGCCAGCTATCTGACCACCGGACTTGTAAATGGAGCGGAAGGCGATACGATGCCGTTCCCGGTGACCATGACGGTGCTCGCCCGGGGACAGGAGCGTTTCAATATTTACTGCTCACCCTGCCATTCGCGCGTCGGTAACGGCAAAGGGGCCATCGTTGGCCGGGGATATTACACTGCCGGCAACTTTCAGAGCGCACGGCTGCGCCAGGCTCCGATTGGGCATTTTTTCTGGGTCATGACGCACGGTTATGGCGCCATGCCGAACTACTCGGTTGAGATTGAACCGGCGGATCGCTGGGCTATTGCCGCTTACATTCGCGCTTTGCAACTCAGTCAGAACGCGGCACGGACTGATCTACCGGCGGGCGCTCACGTTGACCATATGCGCGATTTACTGGTACGTGCCAGCCTGCCGATCAACTATTTGAATGCCTGGGACGTCGATCTTGACGATGATGCACCCGTGCCGGGCGCTGCCGCTGCGCCTATAGTTGCGAATCCTAACCCCGCGACATCGCCGACCAGCGAATCCGGTAAAGCGGCGTCTCCGGGAGCCGCAAAGACAGTTGCGACACCTTCAGCTTCCGGAAAATCTGCTGTACCCGCTGGTGGTGAAGCGCCTGTTACCCAGGAACCCGCAAAACCAGCGGCCACGGGAGACCCGGATCATGGCAAGGTTCTCTACATGAACAATTGCTCGGTGTGCCATCAGCCGACACGTGCGGGTCTGCCGCCGGTTTTCCCGTCGCTGATTGGCATAGTGGACAAGGATGGAGAGGCGAAGGTGCGCAGAGTTGCAAAGGAAGGAATTCCTGATGCCAAGCCGCCGATGCCTCCGCATCCGGATCTGACCGATAAGGATATCGATGACCTCATCGCGTTCCTGAAAACCAGGTAAGCACAGTGCAGAAAACAAGACAGGCGGCTGATTAGCCGCCTGTCTTGTTTGGCTGGGTAGTAATTGTGCGCTTAGATCCACCAGGCAGCGCCCGGCGTTTCCTTGAGAATGATCTCGTTGAGGAAGTTTGCGGCGCGCGTCAGGCCTTCTTCTGGCGAGAGCAGGCTGTCTTCGTGCTCGATCGAGAGCACATTGTCGTAGCCGAACATCCGGAGCGTTGAAACAAACTCTTTCCACCACTCAGCGCCGTGCCCGTAACCGCAGGTGCGGAAGATCCAGCCGCGGTTGCGCTCGTCGGTGTAGGGCTTGGTGTCGAGCACGCCCGTCTTTGGCAAGTTCGCCGAGTACATCTGCGTGTCTTTTGCGTGGACATGGAAAATAGCGTCGCCGAGCACACGAATGGCGGCGATAGGATCGATGCCTTGCCAGAACATGTGGCTCGGATCGTAGTTGCAGCCGATGGCTGGTCCAGCGATGGAGCGTAGCCTGAGCAGCGTCTCGGGACTATAGACCACAAAGCCCGGGTGCATCTCGATTGCCACGCGTACGCCATGATCGGAAGCGAATTTTGCTCGCTCAACCCAGTACGGCGTTACCACTTTGTCCCATTGCCACGCGAGTACGTCAAGATATTCAGGCGGCCATGGGCAAGTCACCCAGTTCGGATTCTTTGCTTGGGGTGAATCGCCGGGGCAACCTGAGAAATCGACAATCTCTGTCACGCCTAGCTTTTCCGCAAGCAGGATCGTTTTGCGGTTAATTTCCTGAGCGGCTTTCGATTGCGCCGGATCAGGGTGAAGCGGATTGCCGTGGCAACTCAACGCGCTGATCTTGAAGCCATGCTCCTCGATCAGCCCCTTGAAGCGATCGAGAGCCGCGGAGTCTTCGAGCATGCCTAGATCACAATGTGCATTGCCCGGATAGTTACCCGTTCCTAATTCAACCGTGTGAATATCAAATGTCTTCAGCTTGACCAGCACATCGGCCAGCGGCAACTTCGACAACAGAGGGGTAAATACTCCCAATCTCATTGTTTAATGCTCCTCGCGCAATCTCGCGTTACCGAATTTCTGCTTGAAACACTACCGATTGCCACACGCCGCCCGCCGCGCTGCTTTTGAGCATGGCGTCAACCAGGCAGTTCGACCGATAGCCGTCGTTGAATGTAGGCAGCATTACGGGCTTGGCTTCAGGTGCACCACCCTCAGCTATCCATGCGTAAGCATCGCGCATCAGGTTAAAGAAAGCATCGGCCCATGACTCCTGATGGCCACCCGGCAGATGCACATAAGAGCGCACATCGGGCGAAACCAGCGCTGGATCCTTTGCCATGATTTCGTTCGGACGATTGTGCCGCCCGATCCACAAGTCGTTCTGCTCTTCCTGTTTCCACTTGAGTGAAAGCGCCTTGCCGTTGACCTCAAGCACTAGATCATTCTTGTGTCCCGGCAGTACTTGTCCAACAGAAAATGACCCCTTGGCGCCACCTTCAAATCGCAGCAGCACGCTGGCAAGATCCTCCGAAGTCACATTAACCGGGGTACGCTCACCGCTGCTTTTGGTTGAGAAAGCTTCTGCTGAAGCTCCAGCCGAATAGCGCACCGGGATCACGGTTGTAGTCTCAGCAAGCACCGATGCGATCTTCAGTCCCGATACATGCTCTGCCACGTCGCACCAATGTGAGCCGATATCGCCCAGAGCGGATGTAGAGCCGCCCTTCGCCGGGTCGGAACGCCATGAGTACACGTTCGGATCAGTCATCCAGTCCTGGAGATAATGGCCGTGAACGAAGCTGACATCGCCGCATTCACCACGTGCGATCATGCCGCGAGCCTGCTGCACTAATGGATTGCCACGATAGTTGAAGGTGACCACATGAGCCACCTTCGCCTTCACAGCGGCATCGCGCATCGTCCGCGCTTCCTCTGGATTAAGCGCCAGCGGCTTGTCGGAGATGACATGTTTGCCTGCCGCGAGAGCCGCCATCGTTACCGGCAGGTGCAGATAGTTGGGAGTCGTGTTGTGGATGACGGAGATATTCGGATCGGCGATAAGGTCGTGATAGTTGCCGTAGGCCTTATCTACCTTGTACTCGCGAGCCTTCTTCTCCGCTGATTGCTGCGAAGAACCGGCAATCGCCACTACGTCCACATCGCCAAGACGGCGCACCGCGTCAATATGATGCGCCGCTACAAACCCCGGACCTACCAGGCCCATGCCTATCTTCTTCATAATCTTCCTTGATCTGTTGGCTGTGATCTACTGTGCCGCAGGTTTCGGATGCGAAGCAGTGGAACCATCCGTCATGCCCAGGACGAATTTGATCGCCTCAAAGTACATCTTGCGGATATCCGGATCGTGCCAGGCTTCTTCCGTGTGCCCTAAGGTTGAGTAGAACACGCGACCCTTGCCGTACATTTTGCTCCACGCAACTGCAAAGTCATGATCCTGGCGATGAATGCGCGGATTGTTGTTGTAGTCCAGCTTGCTGGCATCCAGGCTCAGCAGCACGTTAACCTTGTCGCGCGACCAGTCTTTCGGCTGATAAATTTCGTCATACTTCACGAACTCATGAGGGAAGTGACGGACGGCCGGAAAGTCAGGCGCTTCGTTGATGATGGGAGCGTTGAAGGTCATCCATGGATGCTGATCGAACCATCCGCCGATCATCTCGCCATATTCAGGCCACTTGTAGTTGGTATCGAGCGCAGCGTGAATGCCAACAAAACCCTTGCCGTCGTCATGAATAAACGACATCATGTCGGCTTTCTGACTGTCGTCCATGTCAAGCTCGCCGGTGGTGCTGGTAAACACAATCGCGTCGAAGTAATTTAGGTTTTTGGCGTTGCGGCCAAGATCTTTCTTCGTCAACAGCTCGGTATCTGTGCGCATCTCCGTATCCCACAGGCCGCTCTGTTCGCCCATGTTGTAGATGGCCGCCATGGCCGCCGAGACGGAGTCATGTTCGAAGCCTTTGGTCTGGCCGATGACGAGAACATGTTTCAGGTGAATCTGCTTAGCGTGCGGTGGCGGCGGAGGCATCTCGCCCGTAGCGGCCTGCGCGCGCAGACGCGAAGCAGGGAAGGTCAGGGTCAGGGCAACCGCAGCAAGCGAAAGACAGAAGCGATTCCGAGGAGTATGCAAGGTGTCTCCTTTGGGTTCAATCAGTGCGTTTGGGGTTCACGGTGCGAGTCGTGCCGCAATCTCATAGGCGCCGCGGTGAATTCGATGCAGTTAATTTCCAAACATTCTCAGATCAGAAGCTCTCCTCGGCAGAATGAGAGCGTGGGCAATTTTTTGCCCGGGGAGAAGTCTATCCGGCTCTCCCGGCGGGACGCAACTGCGGACTTAAGCGATTTTCTAAGGCTGCTGGACCACATCCGCTCCCTGCTTATCCAAATCGCCCAGCGAACTGATTCCTTCATGCGTCAGCTTCTTCGCGGCATCATCCCAGTGCAGGCGGATGAGAGTGCTTTGGCCTTTTTCGTAGGCATAAGTTTTGCCATCATCCTGATACAGGATGAAGTCGCCGTTTGCTCCCGGATATACGCGGATGTGAGCAATAATTTGGGGATCGTTCGTGCTCAGTACCGGCGATCCGAGAGGGACGATGGAGCCTGCGCGCACAAAGAGCGGAATCGTATCGATGGGCGCGCTTACCTTTACGGTCTGTCCGCCCTGCAGACGCTCTTTGGTCCAGTAGTTGTACCACTCTGTGCCTGCCGGCAGGTACACCTCTTTTGAAGTGGAACCCTGATCGGTCACAGGGGCCACCAGGAACGCAGGCCCGAACATGTATTCGTCAGAGACCTCAGCCGCTTTCGCGTCGTTCGGGAAATCCATGAACAAGGCCCGCATGAAAGGCGCGCCTGTTTTGTAGGTGGCATATCCGAGCGAATAGATGTAGGGCATCAATTCGTAACGCAGCTTGAGATATTTCTCGAGGATCGGCTCGGCCTGCTTGCCGTAGCTCCAGACCTCGTTGTAGTTGCGGCTGCCGTGCGTTCGCATGATGGGAAGGAAGGTCGCGTACTCAAACCAGCGCGTGTACAGCTCGGGATAATCGTCGTATCCACCGACATTGTCGCGCGCGTCGGAGGGATCGAGCAGCGGCGGATGGACCGGATGATGCACCGCAGGCAGGTATCCCCATCCGCCAGTATCGTTGCTCCAATATGCAAGGCCGGAAGCGGCCACGTCCAGACCGGTTGGCACCTGACGCTTGAGCGTGTCCCATGTTGGTGAAATATCGGAAGACCAGACGATGGTTCCTTTGCTTTGCACGCCGAGATATGCGTCGCGCGAGAGAATCAAGGCTCTGCGATTGGTGTCGCGCCGGAAGCCATCATAGAGCGCACCAGTGTGAAAGAGCGGATACACATTGAAGTAACGAGTGCCCGGCCCGATATGAAAATAGCTGCCATTGGGAGGAAGATCTGGCTCTGTCTCATCGGCCCACAGTGAATCGAAACCCTTGCTCAGGATGTTGTCGCGGATCGTGTCCCAGTACCATTTTGCCGCAGCAGGATTTGTTGTATCGATATCGGAGCCCGCGCGGTCGTACGGAAGTCCATTTGTCGGCGTGCCGTCGGCCAAATGTTCGAACCAGCCGTTTTTCTTGATCGTCGCGTAGAAGCGATCATCGGGAACAAAACGCGGCCACACGCTGATCATGGTCTGGAAGCCCATCTTGTGCAGTTCTTCGTTCATCGCTTTTGGATCAGGCCATGCCTGTGGATCGAAGTCCATCTGTCCCATCTTGGTGTAGTAGAACCAGTCCACGACCAACACATCTGCAGGCAATTGCCGGTCGCGATAGCCCTTCGCAACGCCCAGCAGTTCATCTTGTGACATATAGCGCTGCTTGCACTGAATGTATCCATACGCTGCCTTGGGCAGTAGCGGTGTTGCACCTGTTAATAGCCGGTAGCCTTCGTAGATTTCATCCGTGGTCTTGCCAGCAATCACGAAATACGAAACCCGGTTGCCAACCTGCGATTGCCAGCGCGTCTGTTCATTGAATCCCGGCATGATGGTTGTCTGCGATGGGTTATCCCATAGAAGGCCGTAGCCTTTGTTCGTCACAGCAAATGGAATGCACCAGGTTGGTCCACCGGTGGAAACATAGTTGTTCCAGCACTCGACCGTGTGACCGCGATGATCTAGATAGCCTTCCTGATTCTGGCCGAGCCCCCAATAATGCTCATCGGCAGGTGAAGCAAAAGTTGCGCCTACCTGATAGAACGGCTTGTCCGATGGTCTGCGGTCATGTTCCAGACCTGCGTCGCCGTCTTTGTAATTAAGCACAGCCATCTCCCAGCCATTCATTTCGAGCAGTTGCTGGCCTTCAGGTGTCTTGAATTGAATATCCGCCCAGGGCGCTGAGCCGTTGAAGAACTTCCCGATAGATGCCTGCGTTTTCTGAACGTTGGTTAGTGGAGCATCGCTATGCGTTTCGGTGTGGCGCTTTCCTGTTCCGCCCAGAAGAGTCACTACTATGCGTGAAGACTGATAAACCGCTCCGGCATCCGTCTCGTCGTAGGACCAGCCATCGGGTGCAGGTTGGGTAGTGATGCCATAGCCGGGAGCTGCCAAGGCCTCATTCTTATCGAGGCTCAGAGTAACGCGGATAATATTCGGAGCGTATGGCTCAAGTACGATTGTGCTGTTGTCTCGTTGAATAACGACCCGGTTCGTTGAGGCTTGTGCATACAGCGTGAACGAACTGGCGAAACACATTCCTGCTGCCAAGAGTGATCTAAGACGCATTCAGATGTCTTCTCGAATAGAAAATCGATGCAAAAGCAGTGTACGCTCTCACGCTTCAGGTGGAGCAATATGTGTGGTAAATCGATTGGGTGAATGACAACATGGATGAGAATCTGCGAGATTTTACGGCGCAAGGATGGTCTATATGAGCCTTTACTGCAGCTTCCTGACATCTCCCGTCGGCAGGCTCAAACTAGTCGCGAGCGATCAGGGTGTTGTGGCCATCCTGTGGCAGAACGACAAGCCTCATCGTGTCCCGCTGGGCGACCTTGTTGAGGATAATTCTCACCCGATGCTTCAGAAGGCTGAGCAGCAACTGCAGGAGTATTTTGCAGGTCAGCGCAAGTCTTTTTCTTTGTCTCTCGATATGCGGGGTACACCCTTTCAGAAGCAGGTGTGGGAGGCTCTTCTTGGCATTCCCTTTGGTGAAACTCGAAGCTATGGAGAGTTGGCAAAACAGCTTGGGCATCCCACCGCCAGCAGGGCCGTTGGAGCCGCTAACGGTCGCAATCCAATTTCGATCGTTGTTCCTTGTCATCGTGTGATTGGCGCTTCCGGAAGTCTCACCGGCTTCGCAGGAGGGATCGAAATAAAAGCCAAACTGCTCGCATTGGAAAGAGGGGAAAGGAGTCTATTCGATTGACCTGACTCACAACTACAGGCTTCACAAACTCGTCCTGCCCGGTTACATTTATCTGTCTCCAGAAAAAATCATTTGAATACCCCGCCAACGGGGCAGGAGCGATATGCCGATTAACGAGAACACAACCTGGTCAGACGTGGGTAACATCAGCACCGGAGGCGATGCTCACGTCAAGGATGCCTTCAAGAATGGAATAGCGAAGAAGGTACTGCTTTCACCGACGTTCAAAATGTACAAGTTCAACGAATTCCGGACGCTTTCCGCTCCCAATTCGAATTGGGTGAGCCCATGGTGGAGTCCTTACGAACCGTATGAATGGGATGGAGGATGGCAGCAACGCAAGAGCCTAGCCAGTCATCTCAAGGTCAGCATGCGTGAGTTCGGGCGCGTAACCTCAGCTATCAAAGAGAACTGGAATTCGCTTTCTTACCTTCTCGTTGTGGAGGTCAGGAATTCGATGTATGGATACTTTGGCGGCTTTGCGCAGATGGCTCGTATCGACGCTGGCCAGGCTTCCAAGCGAAATACCGGCATTGAAGCGAAAGGCAGCACAAAGAATCTTCCCGGCGGCGGAACTCAGTTTTACATCCCGAATCTGACCACCGACGATGTGACCCTGGTCAGTGTCGAAATGCTTAGCTAAATTCCGGCAGATCTCGAGCTGATTGCACCGTTTTTGTGTCTGAAGCAGTCGGGGTTGAGATGCGCTATTTGCCTTGTATGCGAGGAGCCTCAGTAGTCCGAGGCTCCTCCGGTGTCGTCGGAATCTTCCGTATCATCGGAGCCGTCGGCCTTATTCTCTTTTGCCGGAACTACCGTCGTAATTAACCCTATTCCTGCTTTTTGCATAGTGCTGTTGTATGTGGAAACAGCCTGGGTGTCGATTCCGTTCAGTGTGGATTGCACGGAATGCAACTGACCATCGAGCAGTGCGAACACCTGCTTCTCTGGCTCAGTTGGTGCATCGTCAGAGTTACCGGCAACATCGCCGCCTCCCGTGCCAACCTCAGCACCGAGCCAGACGAATTTCAGATACAAGCCTAGCGGTCCACGGAAAGACTTTTCGTCTTCTTCGGCGATGGTCGGGTGAAGCAGCTGATCTTCCTGCGCAAGGAATTTCTTGTTCAACTCGTCGGTTGCGTCCAGAAGAGACTTATCAGCGTGCCGCGCAACGAGTAGCGCGCGCGTATCTTCCAGTTGCTTGCGGCTCCATTCAATCTGGTTAATCAGATCGACAGATAGGTTTGTATCTTCATAGATGCGATAGGAAAGCTTCGAAGAGGCAATCGCATCATCAACTGTTGCCGGGGTTCGAGGGTCTTTGATTACGGTGATCGGTTGGCTTTCACTCTTGCCGTTTACGGTGAGCTTTGCGGTGTATTTTCCCGGCGGAACGAGCGGACCATCTGTGGATTCACCGCCGACGCCGTAGTAAAAGACCGGCCGCGTCAGCTTTCCTGCGAAGCGCTTTTCGCTCCAGATATGCGGATTCCCCGGCGGCGTTGTACGAAGAGCAACATTGTGCGTCGGCTCATAACGAAGGTTCCACCAGACACGATTAATGCCGGGATGAGTTGAAGGATGGATCTGTTGCACGAGCTTGCCTTCACCGTCGAGGATATCGAGAGAAGCTTTCACCTTTTCCGATTTAACAAAGAAATTGATGGAAACTCCATCTGGAGGATTCTGCCCAACGGATGCGCCGGCAGGAGCCATATCGCGCTTGAACCCCGCGCGGAACCGGTAAGCGTGGCGGATCGGATAGAGAGTCGCATCGGCCTCGTCCTGGCTCGGCTTATAGTTCTCCAGCGCCGTAATATCGTCCATGATCCAGAAGCCGCGGCCATACGTGCCGACAACCAGATCCTTGAATTCAGACTGAACCGTCATCCAATAGACAGGCGCATGCGGCAGATTCTGCTGGAAAGCTTGCCAGTGCGCGCCATCGTCGAAGGAGATGTAAAGTCCGTTCTCCGTACCCGAATACAGCAGTCCCTTGCGTACAGGATCTTCACGGACGACATGTGTGTAGCTCAACTGCGATGAGGGAATACCGTCCGTAATCTTCGTCCATGTCTTGCCGTAATCAGTGGTCTTGTAAAGATACGGATCGCGGATATCGACTTGGTGCCCATCGAAGGCCACATAGCATGTTCCCGCGGCGTACTTTGAGGGCTCGATGCTATCCACCGTCATCTTGGGCGGCAGGCCCGGGATGTTCGCAGTGAGGTTCGTCCAGTGAGTGCCGCCGTCGCGGGTCATTTGCACCTGGCCGTCGTTCGTTCCGGCCCAGATCTGTCCTTTTTCAACAGGAGACTCTGCGATGGCGTAAACAACGCCTGCATATTCGACGCTCAAGTTGTCCACCGTCAGGCCGCCTGAGTCCCCGTGCATGGATGGATCATTGAGCGTAAGGTCTGGACTGATCTGCGTCCAAGTCTGGCCGCCATCGGTCGTCTTATGCACATACTGGCTGCCGACGTAGACCGTGTTGTGATCGTGCGGCGAGATGGCGATGGGATAGGTCCAGTTCATGCGGATCTTTACTTCGCCCGCGTTAGCCCCCATCGTCCGATCAGGCCATACACTGACCGATCGTGAGAAGCCGGATTTGGCGTCAAATCGCTCCGTCACGCCCGCATAGCATCCGCCCCAAACGACGTTGTCGTCCACTGGATCAGGAATCTGCCAGCCCGTCTCGCAGCCTGCTCCGGTCGTCCATTCGCTGGCGCTGATGCGTCCTTCACCTGGAACGTTGCTGGGGCCATGCAGCGGTGAGCCATCCTGCATCTGTCCATAGACCATGTACGGAATGCGATTATCCGTGGCAACGTGATACATCTGTGCGATCGGCAGCCGGGTGAGGTTCCAGGACCGGCCGCGCTCCGTGCTGATAAGTACGCCGCCATCAGAGCCAATCATCATGCGGCTCGGATTCGTTGGGTCGGCCCACATGTCATGGTTGTCGCCGCCGCAATTGCCCTGACGTCGCGTGGCTGTCGCTTCTGCCGCGGGATTGTCACCGGGGCAGTGCATGTGGTCTGAAGTCTCACCGCCATCAAAGGTTACGCTGATTCCGTTCGATGGAAAGTAGACCTCGTTCTCGTTGTCAGGCATGACCAGCATGCGCGTGTAATAGTGCGGACGCTCGTTGAGCAGCCGGCTGTAGTTCACCAGAGTCCAGTCGGAACCACCGCTGTCAGAGCGCCAGAGCGTGCCTCCTTGCCCTGTTTCAATGAGTGCGTAAACACGGCGTGCATCGCTTGGCGCAAAGCTCACGGCAATCTTGCCTAGCGGGGACGCCGGCAGGCCGTGTCCCGTGATGCGCTTCCAGTTGTCGCCGCCATCGGCAGTTACAAACAAGCCACTTCCGGGACCTCCGCTGTTTCGCCCCCACGTCTTGATATCGATCTGCCACGAAGCCGCAATCAGTTTGCTTGAGTCTGCAGGATCTATCGTCAGATCGTAAACACCGGTGTTCTCATCGACGAACAGAACGCGCTTCCATGTTTTGCCGCCGTCGGTAGTGCGATAAACGCCACGCTCCTGTTGCGGGCCATAACAGGTGCCGAGCGCGGCGGCATACACAATATCCGGGTTGTGAGGATCGATGACGATGCGTCCGATACGGCCTGTCTTCTCAAGGCCCATGTGCTGCCAGGTGCGGCCACCATCGATTGATTTGTAAATACCGTTGCCAAGCGAAACATTGCTGCGGATAAACGGCTCTCCCGTACCGACCCACACGACGCTGTGATTGGAGGGCGCAATGGCGATGGAGCCGATAGACTGCGCATCTTCCTTGTCGAAGATTGGGTACCAGTGAATGCCCGCGTCAAAAGACTTCCACACTCCGCCCGATGCCGCGCCAGCGTAGTAGACATTCATATCGCCAGGCACGCCGACAACCGAGGTCACGCGATTTCCCGGAGGGCCAATGTAGCGATAGCGGAGCGTGCTGAACGGATCCTCCGATTTATGTGCTGTCGAATCGGAAGATTGTGCCATTGCGGCATTAGTGAGTGGAAGCAGGGAAGCGAGAACGGCAACAGACAGGAAGCGGAGACATCGCGAGGTCAACGGGTTCCTCCAGGATTTGTTGTGAACTGCCGAAGCGATCTTCCCTTGCAACTTCAGCGTCGTCAAAGTAAGTGTGCAATGAGTGTAGCAGTGTGAGAGCAGATAACAAGCACTGAATAAAAAGGTTCTTTCATGCCGTTGCTGGCTGGCTTTATCGAGCCGAAGCGCTTGATGCTGGACGCAATCCTTTGCCGCGCATTCGTACTCGTATTACTATTGCCGCAAAACAAACCAGGATCAAAATCTCCACAAAGACTTTGCCGCCATCCAGCAGATCTGGATGACCATCCTTCAGATCAGGATCGGTCAGAATGCTGTGGATGAAGAGCAGGATAGCCGCAGGAAAGACAAGATAATGGAGCTTGCGCCATAGCGGCCTGCCGATTCTGCTGCGGAGAAGAGAAGTAATAAAGACGAGCAGCAGCAGGTACATTGCTCCGGCGCCCGCGACGTTGATCCATGGCTGCAAAGGCGATTGAATGGGCAGAAGAATATCAAATAGACGGAAATGCGGCTTATCCAGAAAGAGCAGAACCGCGGGATGGCTGAGCAGCAGAACGACGGTTGCGTAAGCAGTCCACTGATGAAGCGCAAAAAGATTGATCTGCCGATGAGGCCAGTAACGCACTGGGCTGTAGCGCAGAGAGATCAACAGGCCAAGCAGCAGGTTTATACCGGCCGCTCCTGTTGCGGCAAGGCCGAGATACGCGCATAGATCCAGTAGAGTCATGCCTGTTCCTGAATATTCGGAAGATCCAGAAGCTTATATCAAAGACACCTTAACCGAGATGCAAAACCACCTCTGCGGCCGCGCTGAGCCATGGTTCAATGGCAAAGACAAAGGCAAACACAGTGAGGACTGCAATTACTGTAAATAGCAAAAACTTCTTGTTGGCCGAGCCTGGGGTACATGGAGGTGTTTGCAGTAGCCTGTCGATGCGCGATTGCAGTTCCTCTTCATGCGTCGCGAGACCTGTAAAGAGATAGTTGGGCTTCTCGACCGGAATGAGCCGCGCACATGAGACAAGGCTTTCAGCCAGAGTAAGAGCCCGCGATTTGCTTCCACGGGCAGCCTCATCGTCTGCGGCCCAGTCGCTATACCGCAACCACAATCGCATTGGCGTTGGATGCGATTGCGTCTGGAACCCGAGGCTCGGAAGGCAGTGGAGCAATAAGAGCTTCCAATTGTCTTTGTGCTCAAGATGAGCGCGTTCGTGGTCAAGCGCCACGGCTAGAGCTTCAGCGCGTAGCCCGGAGGGGCCGAGAAGGGTTTCTGCAATCAGGATGGTGGGATTTGTGAGCCCGATAACCGCAAGCGGGGGATACGATTTGCTGGAGCGAAGAAGTGTTGCCGGTGTGGCCGAATGCTCAAAGCTATTCGCACTGGTGAGTGCAGCTCGAAGCCGGATCGAGCGCAGATACATGCATAACCCGTTGCAGAAGGCCCATAAATAACGCCAGGCTGCAAAGGCGGCTATGCCAACACTCAGGCCTCCGATCCGCTCCGAAAGGTGATTAACTTCTGTTGTCAGATAATGCGGCAGCAACAGTAAAACCGCGAACAGAAAGGCCGCAGCGTGTGTGGTAATCTGCCCCATCAGCAGAATTTTTTCCTGCCTTCTGGCGTTCCCGTCGAATATGCGAAGCAGCCTTGGCAGGCATAGCCAGAGAACAAATTCCGTGAGTGCCTGTAAAACGCCGAATCCAATTAAGGCCAGGCAGACAAAGCGCCATGTGTAGGAGAGCATCATCGCGAGTGCCCGCTTTCCCCGGCGGTCTCGCCAGATTCCTTGCGCGCCTGTCTAATCTTTTCTTCAAGAGTTGACAGCAGTTCCTTGTCGTACTCCTGGACAGCATCTACAAAGCATGAAAGCAGCACGTCCTTGCCCGCGAAGGAGGTTGAGAACAGCTGTCGTACCCAGTCACTGGTACGCCCTTGCTCGAGGGTCGAAGCACTGATTCCCGCCGAATAAACAAAGGCTCGATCCTGCTTTTCACGAACCACCAGCCGCTTCTTGTACAGGCGATCAAGGATTGTCATGACTGTGGTGTAAGCGAGCGGATCGCTGAGTTTTCCGGCGACCTCATGCACGGTCGCGCGGCCGCTGTGCCAGAGGACTTCGAGAACTTCGCGCTCCCTATCCCCAAGCCTACCGATGGCTCGGTTCTCGGCCGGGCTGTCGATTTCGCGCAAATCGTCTCCTTGCGGTGGTATCGATTGGAAACAGGAAGCCGTTGCGATCAAGACGGCCATCTTTGGCGAAGAGTTTCAGCTTTCTGCCGCCAATAGGTTATTTCGGGCAAAGCCGACCTGTGCAGCCCAGTATACAAAGTCAGTGCCAACACGCGACGTTGATATCGTGTTGCTAAAAATGCAGAGTCGAAACAAAAAACACGGCAAGACTCTGACGAAGCGGTATCTTGTCCAAGAGACCTTCGCACATAGATAGTCCTAGCGAACCTCGCTCCTGGCGGAACGACAGCCATGGGATCAGGCCCATTTCCAAATCAGACTGAGGAGTTCCATGAAGAATCCCAGACATTACTTATCCTTGTTTGCGTTTGCAATTCTTGCCTTGCCCGTGACCTCGTACACACAATCCGGTCCGGTCAATGTGAGCCTCTTTTCCGATATGCGCTGGCGCGAGATTGGCCCTATGCGCGCCGGACGCACCCGGGCACTGGCGGGAGTAGCCAGCGAACCTGCGACCTTCTATCTTGGAGCGGTCGGTGGCGGAGTGTTTAAGACGACGGATGCCGGTGCGACCTGGCACAGCGTCTGGGATAAGGAACCGACAGGTTCTATCGGTTCGATCGCGGTTGCGGAATCCGATCCGAAGATTGTCTATGTGGCCAGTGGCGAAGGTCTGGCGCGGCCCGATCTCTCGACCGGCGATGGAGTGTACAAATCCACCGACGGTGGCGAAACCTGGGAGCATCTTGGACTACGCGAGGGGCAGCAGATCGGTGAGATCGCTGTAGACCCTACCAATGCCGATCGTGTCTTCGTCGCTGTTACAGGTCATCCCTACGGACCGAACAATGAGCGTGGCCTGTATCGCTCCACCGATGGCGGAAAGAACTTCAAGCGGGTCTTGTTTGTGAATGATGAAACAGGCGCCTCCGAGGTGGCGATCGACCCGAAGAACCCAAACATCGTTTTTGCCGGCATGTGGCAGCGTCGCGAAGGGCCCTGGGAAAATGGTGCATGGTCCGGCGCGGATGGCGGCCTCTTCCGCTCAGACAATGGCGGCGATACATGGACCAAGCTGACCGGCCACGGTCTGCCCGAGAACATTGTGCAGGTAAATATCACGATTTCTCCAACCGACTCGCAGCGTATCTACACGGCTATCGCTTCGCAGGATGGCAAGGTCGGTCTCTATCGCTCAGATGATGGCGGCGCAAACTGGATCCACGCAGCGGCAAACGACTCTCGTCCTGAAGAACGCATCGGCGGCGGCGATCTGCCTGTTCCCAGAGTCGATCCCAAAGATCCAGACACGGTTTACGTCGCATCGATCGTGACCTGGAAGTCGACAGACAAGGGCGTGACATGGACAGGTTTGCGCGGATCGCCGGGCGGTGACGACTATCAGAACGTCTATATCAATCCGAATAATACGAAAATCATCGCTCTCGCCAGCGATCAGGGCGCCATCATTACACAGAACGGCGGCGAAAGCTGGACGCAGTGGTATAACCAGCCCACGGCGCAGGTCTATCACGTTACGGCAGACAATGCGTTCCCGTATCGCGTGTGTGGCGGACAGCAGGATAGCGGCAGCGCGTGCGTATCAAGCCGCAGCAACGACGGCCGCATCACTTTCCATGACTGGCACCCGGCGGGCATCGAGGAATACGGCTACGCTGCGCCCGACCCTCTCGATCCCGACATCGTCTACGGCGGTAAGGTCACGCGCTATGACCGCCGTACCGGCCAGGTAGAGAACATCGAACCCAGCCCGCTGCGTAGCTATCGCGTGCTGAGGACAGAGCCGCTGATGTTCTCCCCTGTTGATCCGCATCGCTTGTACTTCGCGACCAATACGCTCTGGCTTACGACGGATTACGGCAAGAACTGGAAAGAGATCAGTCCCGATCTTAGCCGCGAGTCGTATGAACTACCGCCGACGTTAGATTTCTACAAAGATTCGCCAACAGCAAAACCGATTCGCCGCGGCGTTATATACTCGCTGGCTTTGTCTCCGCTCGACATCAATCGTTTATGGGCCGGCACCGATGATGGTCTCATCTGGACTACCACCGATGGTGGCGGGCACTGGCAGAACGTAACACCGCCGGAGTTGAAGCCTTTCTGGAAGGTCTTCAACATGGACCCAGGCCACTTCGACAAGCTCACGGCTTACGCGGCAATCAACACAATGCGCCTCGATGATATGCGGCCGCATCTCTTCCGCACGCATGACGGCGGCAAGACATGGCAGGAGATCAACAACGGCATCCCTGACGGAGCCGCAACCAGCACCATCCGCGAAGACCCCAAGCGCAAAGGCCTGCTCTATGCCGGTACGGAAACACAGGTGTACGTCTCCTTTGACGATGGAGATCACTGGCAATCCCTGCGTCTCAACATGCCCGCCAGTTCAGTTCGTGATTTGCAGATCAAAGGCGACGATCTGATCGTCGGCACGCATGGGCGCGGCTTCCTCATCCTTGACGATGTGACACCGCTGCGCCAGATATCCGAGGCTGTTGAGCAGAAGAAGGCATATCTCTACAAGCCACAGACCGCGCTGCGCATTCGCAATAACATGAACCCGCCGACTCCGTGGCCTCCGGATATGGCCACCGGCGAAAACCCTCCTGATGGAGCCATAGTCGACTACTATCTCAGCCCTGATTTTACTGGTGATGTTACGCTCGAGATTCTCGACAGCAAGGGCGAGGTCGTAAGCCGCTTCAAGAGCACTGATCCAGTTCCTCAACTCGATCCTCGTTATCCCGATCCAACAATCTGGGCGCGCCCGCCGCGTGTGTTGTATGCGACACCCGGCCATCATCGCTTTCTGTGGGACATGCAGTATCCCCAGGTACCCGGCATGTCGACCGAGCCAGATGCGGAGACGGCGGTTCCACACGACACGCCACCTGTCTCAACCGCTCCGTGGGTGATGCCGGGAAGCTACTCAATCCGTCTCATTGCCAGTGGAGAGACCATGACCGAGCCGTTGAAGGTAGTCATGGACCCGCGTGTTAAAACCTCAGAGGCCGATCTTGCCGAACAGTTCAAGGTCTCGAAGTCGGCTTACGATCAGATGCTTCAGGCTACGGAAGCCCTGCATCAGATCACAGTTCTACGTGAGCAGTTGAAGGCGCGGTCGACACAGGCTCCGATTGCAGGATCTGGCCCTTCTCTCGAAGAGAAACTGGAGAAAATTGCCGGAGGAGAACGCGGTGAACGCAGGATGCGTGGAGGCGCGGGACGACCGGCAAATCTGAATTCTGTCCGCATGCAACTTGCTCGCCTGGAGCATTCGATCGAGAGCGCCGATATGGCTCCAACCACAGCGCAGATCGAAGCGGTGGAGGCCACAAGCCAGCCCTTGCCCGAACTGCTGCACCAGTGGGAGCAGATTAAGCAAACCGATCTGAAGGCTTTGAACGCCACGCTCAAACAGCAACATCTGGCAGCTTTACGGCTCGATACCTCAAAGCTCGATCATGGCGTCATCGACCAGGTGGAAATGGGAGACGAAGAGTAGTAGCAAACCTCCACAATCGAAGGAACTTGACTGAAATGAGCCATGGCCCGTTACTACATATGGTAGTAACGGGCCTGCTGCTTTACTTATGGATCAGGCAGCTCGATCTTCTGCTGCTTTCTGCTCCCAAGTTCTCATATTCGTCGGAGGCGCATTGCGTCTTATTGCCGCATTTCTCATCCTTGTCTGTTCATTCGCCGCAGCCGCCCAGACTACTGACACGGCTACCCTGCAGGGTACGGTGACTGACCAGACAAACGCTGCTGTGCCTCATGCGGCTGTTACGGTAGAGAACGCTCTCACCGGCCTGCATCGCGAAGCTACAGCTGATACAAATGGTTACTTCGTTGTTGCCGGCTTGCCAGTCGCGGGTGCATATAAGGTGACCGTTACAGGCCCGGGTTTTGCCGCCGCCGAGGTAGATCATGTCGTGCTTGCAGCGGGCAGTGCCGCGCAAGTTTCCGTGAGATTGAATGTCGCAGTTGCGAGCGCCAATGTCATCGTGACGGGCGCGGCGAACGATGTTCGCATAGACCAGCCGCAGCTTGGCATACGGCTCAGCGAGCAACAGATTGAAGAGACGCCTCTATACAGCCGCCGCATTACGTATTTGCCTCTTCTCAGCGCTGCGAATCGACCTGCCATCAATCAGGGCGACGTCTTCATGAATGAAGACCTCTTCACGACCAACGGGGCGGGGCGCAGACAAACCTGGTTTGAGATTGACGGCAGTACGGGCAACGATAGCTGGGGCAGACAAACGCTATTCACCAACGTTCCGCAAATGGCTGTCGATGAGATGTCGGTGTTGACCAACGCATTTACCGCACAATATGGCGGCGGCACAGGAAGCGTAGTCAACATCGTAACTCGCAGTGGTGGAAACAGCCTTCATGGTCAGGTGCTTGAATTGTGGCGCCCATCCGGTCCTGAAGCATCTCTCTCTGGATTCACTACAGCGAATGCATCGAGCGGCAATGATTTGACCAACGATGCACTGGGACAGACAGCGGCATCGATCGGCGGAGCTTTCGGCAAAGATCAGCTCAATCATTTCTTTTTGGCAGGAGAGTTCAATCGCCAGGATCGTGCCTCGCCTGTCATCTCGCCGCTTGATCCCGGCCCGTATATCGGTCACTATCGAGGCTGGCTGGGATTTCTTCGTCTCGACCGCCAGTTCAATGCGCACAACAACGGTTTTCTGCGCGTGAATATGGATCACTTCTATGACACCAACCCCAACGGCATTGTCGGCGGCAATTCGCTGCCGAACGTAGCGCGCATCTTCCGGCGCTATACCTACGCCGGCGAACTCGGCGAAACATCTGTCTTAACGCCGCACATGGTCAACAATGCGCGCTTGCAATTCCAACTCGCTTCACCCATTACGGAATTCGATCCTGTTGTCTTCAGCACTCAATTCGTTGTGCCCATTACCAGTTCCTGCGGATCGACTGCTTGCGGTACGTTCACTTCCGGCACTTCGCAATCCGCGCTGCTGATGAACCGTCAATATGTGGCTAACGAAACCCTGGCAATCGCCTATGGTCATCACGACATCACGTTCGGCGGCAGCGTGATTGATGCTCATACCGGCGGCAACAGCAAAGAGTTTGGCGGCCCAATTTATCTTGGATCGTTCACTTATTTTCCGTGCCCGCAGCCAGTCTCTGTCTGCGAAAGCTCTGATTACCTGAATAGCATCGCCAATGTGCAGAGCTACCAGCAGAGCTACGGCAATGCGAACTACACGGTAGACGATCAGCTCTGGGCGCTCTTTGCTCAGGATGATTACCGCGTGAGCCATCGGCTCACCCTTAATGCCGGACTGCGTTATGAGCGGCAAACCTTCACAGATGCTGCTTTGAGCTTCGCACCACGTGTAGGTTTCGTCTTCGATATGACGGGTTCAGGCTCACTGGTTGCCCGTGGCGGCTTCGGCATCTACTACTCGCAAATTGTCGATAACGAAGAAGCAAGCTATGCACTCGGCGGACCGCAAGGTGTATTCAACTACACGGCCACTCCTGGTCAGGCTGGTTTTCCAGCAGCGGTTTCTGATGCGCCGCTTCCGGCGTTCCCCGCTGGGGCCAATGCTCCGGTACGGAGCCTCTATGTTCGTCCCGGAGATAGTAAATATCTCGACACGTTTTTCCCGACCTCTGCACTGAATGGCTATCCCGACCAACTTCTGAATCCTTACTCCGAGCAGTGGACATTGGGAATCGAGCATCGCTTTGCTACGCAATGGCTACTGAGCATCGACTACGTAGGCACGCATACGCTGCGTATCGTGCGTCCGCTAGATGTTGACAGCCCTTCGTACTTTGCCCGAACCGAGCCAGGACAAGTACGCACCGCGCAGGCCGCGAACTGCACCCGTCCATACTGGATCTACTGGTATCAGCAGAATGGAGCTACTTGCAATACGGCAAAAGCCACGAACCCTCAACCGCCGTACAGCGTAATCCAGACAGACGTCAATGATGGATATCTCCACTACGACGCGCTCGACGTGAATCTTTCGCATGCTTTCAGTAAGCGATTCGAAATGCTGACCAGCTATACCTGGTCGCACACGCTCGACAATGTCGATCCCGATACGACCAGCCAGAATCCAAACGACGCTAATGTAACCGGCGAAGCCGAATACGGAAACGCCATCTACGATCAGCGGCACAGGTTTGTATTAAGCGGCCTCTATGTTGCTCCGCTAAAGGTGCACATCGGTGGCGTAACCACGCTCGCAAGCGGGCTACCGTATAACCTGACCACCGGCGTAGTAAACAATGGCGATACTGGCGCAACGACAGCGCGCCCGGTCATCAATGGCGCAGTCGTCGGCCGCGACACCGGCAGAGGCAATCCGATCTACTCTGTTGGTCCCTTTGTGTCGCGATCCTTCCCACTTTATAGAGATTTGGTGCATCTCGATCTGCGGGCAGAGGCGTCAAACGTACTCAACCACGCAAACTTTGTTGGCTATAACGGAACCTACGGCAACGGGGCGACGCGGGCCGCAGGGTTTGGTCAACCTTTAGTGGGCATCATAAATCAGCTACCGGCGAGAGAATTGCAGTTCTCCGCGAAGTTTCTTTTCTGATGCGTCTCCCTACCATTGATCGATCGTTAATTCGAACTGCCCTGCAGATCAGATGGCTGATTGTGATCCTCATCGCAGGTTGTGCTGCTTCGCGTACATTGTGTGCGCAGTCGAATATGGCATCGATCACCGGTGATGTTGTCGATGCACAAGGCAAGCCTGTAGCTGGTGCTGAGATTACGATTACGAGCACTGACCTATCTGCAAAACGCGTTCTGCGCTCCAGTGATAGCGGCGGCTTTCGTGTGCAGGGGCTGGTCCCCGGAGCGTACGAGATCAAAGCTGAGGCGAAGCTATTGGGGCTGATTTTGAAACGCCCTCTGCGTCTTACGCTTACTCTCGGCAGCAACACTGAAGTCTCCGTTCGTCTTGCCCCAACAGCCGTGCATCAAAGCACAACGGTTCATGCGCGAGCGGGCACGTCAGAGGGAAACACGCTTGCCCCCGCAATCAATAAGACAGAGGTATCGCAAAACAGCTTTCTCGCCGGCATGACGGTGACGTATCTGCCTAACCGCGATCGCGACTTCTCGCAATTCGCGCAACTGGCTGCGGGCACGCATGAAGATAGTACCGGCAGTGGTGTCATTATCTCCGGGCAACGCGCTTCTTCGGTTGTGACGCAGGTAGACGGCACGAATTTCGACAATCCACTCACCGGCTCAAGACGCGGCGCAGAAGATGGCAGCTTCTTTCTTCCGCAGACAGTCGTGCGTGAATTCGAGATCGTTCGTTCCGGTGTGACTGCGCAGACCGGCAATACTAATGCCGGATTCATCAACGTCGCGACGAAAGAAGGATCGAATAAATTTCACGGCGAAGCCTTTTACACAGGCCGCCCCGCAACACTGACTGCAGCAGACGCCTTTGATCGCTCTCTCGATAATCAGCAGAACACCTTCGGCGGTTCCTTTGGTGGACCAATCCATCACGATCGCAGCTTCTTTTATGCAGGCACAGAGCAGGATTTTTTGCACGCGCCTTATTATGCTCAATTTGAACCGCAGGCTTCTGGTGTCGATCTTCCCGAGCAACTCGCAAGCATGCAGGGCCAGATCACGGAGCGTAATACACCCACGGCTGGATTCGCGCGTTTTGATTTCCTTCTCAATTCTGCGAATACGCTGAACCTCGAATTCAGCGCTAATCGCGTGCGTGCCACCAATATTAGCGACGGATCAACCCGCACCATCGGTACAGAAGATTTTGCTTCTTCACTTGGCGGTCAGAGTTTCTGGGTGCGCGGTGGACTTACGACAGTCGTCAGCAGTCAAAGCGTGAATCAGTTTGTCACAGCGTGGTCATCGGATCACCGGCATCTCTCGCCTAATTCCAACGGGCCTGAGTTCTATATCAACGGCTTCGGCATTCTCGGCGGAGATGCCCTGGGAGAGCATCTCTACAGCGCACGCCGGTTTGAATTAGCAGATACGTTTTCGGTTGAGGCGGGTAAAACATCGGTCGATATCGGCAGCGTGTACTCTTATGACCCAATGTATGAGCAACGCGAAGAGAATCTCAATGGACGTTTTGATTACAACTCCCTCGACGATTTTCTGGCAAACAATCCGCGGCGCTTTCAGCAGACCTTCGCAGTTGGCAACACGCGCTTCTCCGGATCGATCAACGAACTTGCTCTCTTTATCAATGCCAAGCGGGATCTTACGAAGCACATCGTTCTGACCGCGGGCCTTCGCTGGGCAGGCCAGTGGAATCCGCAGTCGGCGCAGAAGATTCCAAATGACCTGATGCAGTGGCAGCCACGCCTTGGTCTCGCATGGAATCCTACAGAAAAGACGGTGGTGCGCATCTCGGCTGGCATCTATGATGCAGCAACGCCCGGCGCAGTCTTTCATCGTGTTATCTCTGACAGCGGCACAAACACAATCGTCGCCGATAGCTACTTCGACCCGGAACTGCTGGCTCTGACGGATGCGAATACGAATGCACCGCATGCTCTTGCCACCCCGCCAACGCTGATCCAGTCGCATGCGCTTGTTGTCAATATCGACCCAGGGTTCCGCAATCCATCATCAGCCCAGGTTGCGTTCAGCGTCGATCAGCAGTTTCTAACCAAGCTGGAGATCAATGCAGGCTATCTTCATAGCGCAACCTGGCGCCTGCAGCGGCGTCTCGACGAAAATCTAAATCCGCCAACGGTGAATGCCGATGGTATTCCCATATTCCCGTCAGTTCGGCCAAATTCTGCGGTTGGCCGTGACCTGGTGAACCAATCATCCGCGCACTCAAGCTATAACGCGTTTCTTCTCACAGCTACTTCGCAAATTTCTCGCCGCACGCAACTGGTTGCCAACTACACGCTCTCGCAAACGCGCGACGATGATTCAAGCAATGATCCATACGGCATCGATTCAGCGGTGAATCCATTCGAGCTTCAGCAAGAGCGCGCCTTTTCTTCGCTCGACGAGCGGCAGACGCTCAATCTTGAGGCTATCTTCAATCTGCCTCTTGGTTTCAAGTGCAACCCGCTTTTCGTTACCCACTCTGGCCAACCGTACAATCCGATCATTGGCTTCGACACACAAAATGATGCGAATGACTGGAATGACCGCGCCGTCATCAACGGCGTCATGTCGGCACGCAACAGCATGCGTCAACCAGCATTCTCAGATCTTGACCTGCGCGTCGTGAAAGATTTCACGCTCAAGGGCGAAGGGCATCATCTTGATCTTTTCCTTGACGTCTTCAATCTGGCCGGAGCAGAGAACCGCAACTTTGGTGCGGATGCGATCAGCCTCTTCGGCCTGCCGTCACAACCTGTATTTACTGCTGGGCAACCACAATATGCACCTGGAGTCACACGGATAGGAGGTCCGCGAGAGGTCCAATTCACTGCCCGGCTGGTGGCTTTTTGATCTGGATGTAGCCTGCAAGACAAGAAATGAGGTATGACCAATCTCGATCCCGCCTGTTCCTGAAACAGGAACGGGATTTTTTGTGCTTGCGCTTCTGCCTGCCTGTTGTATCCTTCCTTTTCATCAGGTATTCAATCTACGCAGGAGCTACACGTGCTCTGTAGGCCTCGTTTGGGTTTGCTGGCGGTTTTACTCCTCGCAGGTGCAGCAGCAAGAGCGCAACAGTATCCTGCCAACTTTCTTTCCGGTCTCACGTGGCGCGATGTCGGCCCAATGCGCGGCGGTCGCACATTTGCTGTCGCTGGTAACGCGAATCAGCCTGACATCTTCTATTTCGGCTCGGTCGGTGGCGGCGTCTGGAAGACGGAAAACAGCGGGCGAACCTGGTTTCCTATCTCTGATCAGGGCATCCCAATTGGCTCCATCGGAGCCATCGCGGTAGCGCCCTCCGATCCCAACATTGTGTATGTTGGCACCGGCGAACCCGACATTCGCAGTCAGCACTCTTACGGTATCGGCGTCTTCAAATCGACGGACGCAGGCAAAACATGGACCCATATCGGACTGGAAGGCACACGGCAGATCGGCCGCATCGTTGTCGATCCCGAAAATCCGGATCTGGTCTATGTGGCGGCGCTTGGACACGTTTACGATGCCAATCCAGACCGCGGCGTCTATCGCTCGACCGATGGTGGTGCGCACTGGAAGAAGATTCTCTGGAATCACGAGCGCTCCAACGATGTGGGTGCTATCGATATCGCTATTGACCCGAATCATCCGAAGGTGCTCTACGCGTCACTGTGGGCCTCGCGCCGTCCACCATGGTCTGTCTATGCGCCGTCGTATATGCCCGGCAGTGGGCTTTATAAATCAACGGATGGCGGAGATACCTGGAAACCACTCACCAACGGCTTGCCCAACGACGATCATGTAGGCAAAATCGGCATTGCCGTCGCACCCAGCAATTCCAATCGTCTATATGCAGTTGTCGACGACATCGGCAGCAGCGTAGCAGAGCCTATTGGCCGGGGCGGCGCAACTCCGAAGCCATCCACGCCCCCTCCGGGTGGACTCTACATCTCCGATGACTCAGGCGAGACATGGCGGCTGGTCAACAATGAAACTCGTCTCTGGGGTCGCGGCTGGTATTTCGAATCTGTCGCCGTCGATCCCACGAATCCTGACCGCGCCTACGTCATTAACACCGCTACCTACATGACGCTCGATGCGGGCAAAACTTTTGTGCCGGTGAAAGGCGCGCCCGGCGGCGATGACTATCACCAGCTCTGGATCAATCCCAAAGACGGCAACCGCATGGTGCTCAGCAGTGATCAGGGCACTGTGGTCAGTGTCGATGGAGCAAAGACCTGGAGCACCTGGTACAACCAGCCCACGGCTCAGATTTATCACGTTGCCGCAGACAATCGCTTTCCATACTGGCTCTACGGCGCACAGCAGGACAGCGGCGGAGTTGGCGTCAGCACGTGGTCGCGTGAGGGTGTTCTTTCGTTCCGCAACTGGGAGCCGACCTGCCTCGCAGGTGAAAGCAATACCGTCATACCTGACCCTAAAGACGGCAATCTGCTCTATGGCGGTGGTGAAGGCCCCTGCGATCAGGCATTGAACCTGATGACCGACCGCGGCGGCGAACTGCCGAAGCCAGATCCCAACGATCCGAACCGCAAGACCTGGACATTGCCGGAGGTTTTCTCGCCTGCCGATGATGCGCTCTATTTCTCGAATCAGTTTGTCATGCGCTCCCGCGACCGCGGCCATACATGGGAGAAGATCAGCCCCGATCTGGCTCGCGTGAGTCCAGAAGTGCCAAAGACGCTGGACCCCGTAACAGCCAAAGATATCGACGAGCAGATGACGGATCGCTTCGGCGTCGTTTACACCATCAGCCCCTCGCCACTGGATGAGAAGACTGTCTGGGCTGGCACCGATGACGGCTTGATTCACGTCACGCACGACGATGGCAAAAGCTGGCAAAATGTAACACCACCGGCATTGACAGCCTGGAGCAAGGTCTCTCAGGTTGAGGCAGGTCATTTCGATCTCGGCACTGCTTACGCCTCAGTTGACCGTCATCGCCTTGCGGACAACAAGCCCTACATCTATCGAACGCACGACGGCGGCAAAACCTGGCAGAACATCACCACGGGCATTCCCGATGGAGCCTTCGTCAACTCTGTCAAGGAAGATACTAGTGTGAAAGGCTTGCTCTTCGCAGCCACCGAGCTTCGCGTCTATGTCTCCTTTAACGACGGCGATCGCTGGTATCCGCTCCAGAACAATATGCCAGTCACGTCGGTTCGTGATGTTGTCGTGCATGGTGAGGATATTGCCGTCGCCACCTACGGACGCGGTTTCTGGGTACTCGATCAGGTTGCTCCTCTACGGCAGATTGCGGAGAAGGGAAGTCAGATCGATTCGGGGAACAATGCCTATCTCTACCAGCCAGGCGAGAGCATCGCGGTTCACAATGGCGGGATGGACGGGACGCCGTTACCGCATGAAGAGCCGCAAGAGCAGAATCCTCCCGCCGGCGTTGTCGCCTATTACTGGCTGCCTAGCTCAGCGACTACTCCACTCAAAATCGAGCTCGTAGACCCGGAGGGCAAAGTACGTGCCTGCCTCGCCAGCGACACGCCTGTTCAACCTGTTGATACAGAGAAGATCAACGTGCAGGCCGTCTGGGAAGAACCACCGCAACCTCCATCCGCAGCTGCAGGCATGCACCGTGCCGTGCTCGATCTTCCGGCACGTCGAGGTTTCGGCCGCACCGCCGCTGAGCAGCCCGTGGACGCATGTCATCCCGCCGGTTCACATACCGAAGCCGAACAATCAAGACCAACGCGTGGACGGCGCGGCCAGGAGTTCTTATCGCCCGGTAATTACACAGTCCGTCTGACAGTCGATGGGCATACTTATACGCAGTCAGCCGTCGTGAAGCCCGATCCTCGCGGACTGACCCAGAGTGCCGCTCCCAGCGATAACGGGAACGACGACGAATAAACAGCGCTGTGGCCGTTGTAGGTGTTTGCCGCAGGCTTCACACAAGATCCTTCGCTTAAGCCGGTTGCTGCTTTCTGCCCTTGAAGCTTCTGTATTTTTAGTTTCCTATTTTTGCGCTGTGCCATGCTCGTTGAACTCTTCACTCTTTGGAGATATCGCCGTGCCACATGCTTTCCGGAACACCGTCCCGTTTCTTTCTAAAACTGCGCTCTTCACCGTGTTTGCGCTGACTTTTGCGTACACAACAGCGACAGCCCAGCAGGCCGCGCCATCGAAAAGTACCGGTCCCGCTGCCGACTTTTCTGCGCTCAAGTTACGCCAGATCGGCCCTTTCCGTGGAGGCCGCGTAGGCGCAGTAACCGGCGTTCCGGGTGAACCATTTGTCTACTACTTCGGGGGCACCGGCGGCGGTGTTTTTAAGACCACGACTGGCGGTCATACCTGGGAGCCTGTAACCGACGGCCAAATCAATTTCGGCTCTATCGGCTCCATTGCCGTTGCTAACTCCGACCACAACGTCATCTACGTCGGCACCGGCGAGAGCACGATTCGTGGCAATGCCTCGCATGGCGATGGTGTTTACAAATCCATGGATGCGGGCAAGACCTGGGCTCACGTAGGCCTCGAGGACACGCAACAGATCGGCCAGATCCGCATCGACCCAAACAACCCTGATCTCGTCTATGTAGCCGCCATGGGCCACATGGCTGGAGCGAACGCGGAACGCGGCGTCTTTCGCTCCAAAGACGGCGGCAAAACCTGGCAAAAGGTTCTCTTCAAGAGCGACAAAGCAGGCGCGGTCGATCTGGCCATGGACCCCACCAATCCGCGCGTGCTCTATGCATCTCTCTGGCAGGTCGTTCGCAAACCGTGGACATTCGAGAGCGGCGGCCCCGATAGCAGCATCTGGAAGTCCACCGACGGCGGCGACACATGGAAGGAACTGACGCACAACCCCGGCATGCCCAAAGGCGTGCTTGGACGCATCGGCCTTACCGTGTCTCCCGCGAATCCCGAGCGCGTGTGGGCTCTAATTGAAGCGCAGGAAGGTGGCATCTTCCGCTCCGATGATGCCGGAGCTACATGGACCAAGCTCAATGGCGACAACTCCATCAAACAGCGCGCGTGGTATTACTCGCAGGTCTTTGCTGATCCCAAGAGCGAAGACGTTGTCTATGCGGTAAATACGGCGTTCTTTAAGTCCACCGATGGTGGCAAGACATTCACTCGCATCCGTAATCAACACGGTGACAACCACGATCTATGGATTGCTCCTGAAGATCCCAACCGCTTCATCGAATCCAGCGACGGCGGAGCGCAGATTAGCTTCGATGGCGGCAAGAGCTGGAGCACCGAAGATAACCAGCCCACAGGCCAGTTCTATCGTGTTGCTCTCGACAACGATTTCCCGTACCACATTTACGGCGCGCAGCAGGACAACACAACCGTCGAAACCGCCAGCCGCAGTAACAGTGGCTCTATCACCGAGCGCGACTGGCATGAAGTGGGTGGCGGCGAAAGCGGTTGGATCGCTCCAGACCCGCTCAACTCTAACTTTGTCTATGCCGGTTCTTATGATGGTCTCTTGACTCGCTATGACAACCAGACAGGTTCTCTGCGTGACGTCAACGCATGGCCCGACAATCCCATGGGTTCCGGCGTGGAAGCCATGAAGTATCGCTTCCAATGGAGTTTCCCGCTGCTCTTTTCGCCGCACAATCCCAAGCGCCTATACGCTGGCAGCAATGTCTTGCTCGCCACCACGGATGAAGGACAGCACTGGACCGTGATGAGCCCAGACCTAACGCGCAACGACAAGACAAAGCAGGGACCATCTGGCGGCCCGATCACCAAGGACAATACTGCGGTTGAGTATTATGACACTATCTTCACTGTCGATGAGTCACCTGTGAAGGCGGGCGTCATCTGGGCCGGCTCCGATGACGGCCTCATCCACGTCACCACTGACGATGGCAAGAACTGGCAGAATGTCACGCCAAAAGATATGCCGGAGTGGATACGCATCAACTGCATCGCCGCTTCGCCGTTCGATCCCGCCACAGCTTATGTCGCGGCCACCATGTATCTCTCCGACGATTTCCATCCATTCCTGTACAAAACCTCCGACTACGGTAAGACCTGGAAGAAGATCGTTAACGGCATTCCTGATGATGACTTCACTCGCGCCATAAGACCTGACCCCAACCAAAAAGGTCTACTCTTCGCGGGCACCGAGTCGCACCTCTACATCTCCTATGACGATGGAGAGAAATGGCTGCCCTTCCAGCTCAATCTGCCCGCCGTGCCGGTAACTGACATCGCTTTTCAGAAGCGCGATGATGACATGGTTCTTGCCACGGAAGGCCGTGGCTTCTACGTTCTCGATGACATGCCTTTCGTTCGCGCACTCGATCCTGCAAAGTTCGAACGTAAAGACGAGGTCAAACTCTTTCCGGTAAAGAAGGTCATTCGCATCGCCGGAGGCGGAGGCTTTGGCGGTGGACGCGGAAACTTGACTGCAGGCCAGAATCCCGCGAGCGGCGCCGTCATCTACTACTTCCTCAAAGACAAGCCAAAGGACGAAGTAAAGCTCCGATTTCTGGACGACTCCGGCAAGCTTATCCGCGAAATCTCCAGCAAGCCACCCGCGCATGGCGATGAAGAAGAGCCAGACGAAGAACGTGGACCGCGTAACACCCTTGCACCTGCCAAGGAAGGGCTAAACCGCTACGTCTGGGATCTTCGCTATGAAAAAGCTGTCGGCTTCCCAGGTCTGCTCATGTGGGATGGATCCCTAGAAGGCCCTGAAGCTATACCTGGCGAATACAAGGTTGAGTTGGTAGTCGATGGAAAGACAGAAAGGCAAAACTTCTCCATCGTCAAAGACCCGCGCACTCCGACCACTCCTCAACAATTCCAGGAAGAGCTGGCGCTCAGCCTCAAGATCCGGGATCGAGTCTCCGATGCGAACAATGCCGTCATTCACATTCGCGCCATGAAAGATCAGCTAAAGCCCTATGACGCGAGTAGCGATGAGCAGGTGAAAGCAAGCGCAAAGAAGTTGACCGAAGAGCTGACGGCGATCGAAGAGAACATCTATCAGACCAAGCTCCACGCCGATGAAGATGCGCTCAACTATCCCATCCGGCTCAACAACAAGATCGCTTCCGTAGGCGGCGTAGCGGAATTGTCCGATGTAGCCCCAACCGCGCAGGCAGTCGAGGTCTTCAACGAGCTATCTGCCAAGCTGCAGACCGAACTCGATCATCTGCATCAGGTCGAAACTTCAGGTGTCTCTGATTTCAACAAGCTAGTGCGGGAACGCAATATTCCCGCAGTCAACCCAGAAGCCAAGCCAACCGCAAAAAAGGAGTAGTCAGAGCGTAATCAACAGAAAGCAAAGTATCTGGCCTTTGAGACCGATACGCAATCACGATTGATCCCAAAGGCCTTTCTATTTCCACCAATTTCGAGACCTAAATAACGAATTGTTTGCTTGTCATGAACTAATCTCACTGCTATTTGCCGGATCTTGATCAAAGCTTGCTAGAAATAGCTATATGGTTGATCCGTCCTCTTTCACTCGCCGCCGCTTCCTGCGTCAAAGTCTGGCCTGGAGCGCTCTTGCCGCTGTTTCACCCAGTCTTCTTGCGAAGAAGGAGCCAATAGCCAATCACGAAGCTGCCCACGCTCTCATGATCGGCGACTGGGGCTGGCAGTCCAAACCATCCAAGGACGATCTGAGTGCCGGCAGCTCTTACGCGGCTCAATCGCAGGTAGCGCAGGGCATGAAGCAATATGCAGGAAAGCACAATCTGCGTACCGACGCCTTGTTTCTGTTGGGCGATAACTGGTATGGCGACCTGCCTGACGGCGCCAGGTCATCGCGCTGGGTCGACCAGTTTGAAGCCATGTATCCAGCCGATGTCTTTCCTGGCTCCGCCTACACCATGCTCGGGAATCATGACTATCAGACTCTGCCCGCCACGGTGAATAAAGTAGAGGCGGAATTGGAATACGCCAGGAGCGGCCGCGGCGTCGACGGCAAACCCACGCGATGGACGCTGCCCGCGCGCTGGTATACCTTTGATTTTCCGCAACATAATCCGCTGATGCACTGCATCGTGCTTGACAGCAATATGCCTGCGGCCAATGGAAGCTGGCAGCATGGCCAGAACTTTACGCTTAAGCCGGAAGAGCAGGCGGAGCAGTTGCGCTGGCTTGAGGAGCAGTTGCAAAAGCCTCGCACGGAGCCCTTTCTTGTCGTCATGGGGCATCATCCCGTGTATTCAAATGGTCCGCACGGCGATCATCCGGTGCTGGTGCGTGACTGGAGCCCGCTTTTCAAGAAGTACAAAGTCGATTTCTACCTCGCTGGACACGATCACGATTTGCAAGTGCTTCATTTTGAGGATCATCCGACGACGCACTTTCTTTCCGGAGGCGGCGGAGCCGATCTGTATGTGCTCAAAATTGACGATGAGATGCGCGGGCCATACGCGCAAGAGGTCCATGGTTTCAGCCACCTCTCGGTGACGAAGCACGAATTGCAACTGCGCCATCTGGATAGCGGAGGCCGTTTTCTATTCGGAGCCGCGAAGACGCCGGAAGGGAAGCTGCGCGTTCTCGAAGTCTGATTGAAGCAGCGGTTCTGGGCGAATTCTGAAGCCCTGGGGAAGACAATGCGCAATATCTGTGCTGCACTGTGCAATCGGCGGCGAGCGATGCGCAATCCATGTACAGCACTGTGCAATCGACGTCTTGCAAAGTGCAATCGCTGTGAGACAAAGTCCAATCGGTGTGCGCACAAGTCGGCAAGTCAGCTCTGCACGCGGTTCGTTGTGGCTGGTCCAGACGTAGATGTTTTGATTCCGCAATCGGAATAGGCAGCGCCGACCGACAGCATATGAATGCTGTGCTTGGCGATTGCGTGGCCCCGCGCGATTAGCGCCACAGTATACTGAAGCATTGGGCTTCAGTTTGGGAGTGGCATGTTCCTTGTGTGGCTTAGAGTGGCGGCGGTGCTGTATGCGGTGGCTAGTTTAACCGCATTGCCTGCTGTGCTTTATGCCTATACGCGATGGCGTAGCGTATACCTGCCGGCGGCGGGGCTGGCGTTTCTGTTTCACCTGGTTTCGGTGACGGAGATGCTGGGGATTGCGCACCGTTTGTATCCGGTGGGATATGCGGAGCTGGAGTCGCTGCTCGGGCTGGTCATAGCCGGAATTTTCCTTGCCATCAGTGGTATCTACCGGACGGATTCGTTTGGCGTGTTTGCGCTGCCGGCCTCGTTCTTTCTGGTGTTTGTGCCTGCGATTGGGGCGCAGCGGTATGTGTTTCCGTCGAGCGGGGTACGGACTGGGTGGCTGGTGGTGCATATCGTGTTTCTGCTGGCGGCGTATGCTTCGCTGGCGTTCAGCATGGTGGCTAGTTTTCTGTACCTGGTGCAGGAGCGAAAGCTGAAGAGCCATCTGGTGCTGGCTGGACACTCCATTCCCACATCTCAAAATCGAGATGCGGGGTACCCGAAATCATTGTCGAAGATACGAAAGATGGAATATCCATATTCCAATCCCACATCTCAGAATCGAGACATGGGGCACCCGATCTTTAGTGATTTTCTGCCTCCGCTGGACACGCTGGAACGGATTGCGCATGCGACGCTGCTGTTTGGGTTTCCGTGCATGACGCTGGGATTGCTGGTGGGCAGTCTGCTGGCGCAGGAGAGCGTGGGGCCGGCGTACTTTTCCGATCCTAAGGTATTGCTGTCGTTTGCGATGTGGGCGTTGTATGTGGTGCTGCTGTATATCCGGCGAAGCGCTGGATTGCGGGGGCGGCGGGCGGCTTATTTATCGACAGGCGTGTTTGTTGTGATCCTGTTGGTGTGGGTGGCGAATCAATTTAGTCAGGTACACAGGTTTCCCGGACCATGACGCTGATACTGCTTGGCATTAATCACAAGACGGCTCCTATTGCGCTGCGCGAGCAGGCGGCGATTTCGCGCGAGCGGCTGACGGAGGCTCTGCAGGCGGCGGCGGAGATTGCTGGCGTGCGGGAGGCGATGATTCTTTCTACCTGCAATCGGGTGGAGGTGCTGGCGACGCTGGAGAATCCGCAGGCCAATGTAGAGGGATTGTTTTATCAGCATCTGGGTATGGATGCGATGGAGCTGAGGCCGCATCTGTATGAGTATCGCGACAGGGAAGCGGTGCGGCATCTGTTTCGTGTAGCGGCGAGTCTGGATTCGATGGTGGTGGGTGAGCCGCAGATTCTCGGGCAGGTGAAGGACGCGTATACGGCGGCGCGTGAGGCGGGGACGATAGCCGCGGGGCTGGAGCCGCTGCTGCAGAGCGCCTTTGCTGCGGCTAAGAAGGTCAGGACCGAGACGGAGATTGGGAGTACGTCGGTCTCGATTGCTTCGGTGGCGGTGGAGCTGGCGCAGAAGATCTTCGGTTCACTGCATGGGCGGACGGTGTTTCTGGTGGGCGCGGGGAAGATGAGCGAGTTGGCGGCGCGGCACTTGGTGCAGCATGGCGCGGGGCGGATTCTGGTGGCGAACCGAACTCTGGAACGCACGGAACGTATGGCTCGGCGATTTGCAGATGCTGGGACCGGAAAGATGAGTCCGCAGGTGGTGCCGTGGGAGGAGATGCGAACGACTGCGGCTCTGGCGGACATTGTGATCACGTCGACAGGGGCGAAGGAGCCGATTTTTCGCAAGGCGGATGGGCAGGCTTTTCTGCATAAGCGGAAAAACCGTCCGATGTTTTTTATCGATATTGCGGTGCCTCGGGATGTCGATCCGGAGATGAACCGGCTGGAAGGCATCTTTCTCTACGACATCGATGATCTGCAGGCGGTAGCCGCGGCGCACATGGAGGAGCGGACTCGCGAGGCGAAGGATGCTGAGGCGCTGATTGCGGCTGAGGTGGAACGGTTTGAGCTGAAGCGGAAGACAGTGGATGTGGCTCCCTCGATTGTGGGTCTGCAGCAGCGGGCTGAGGAGATGCGACAGGCTGAGCTGAGGAGAGCGCAAGCGCGGCTGGCTGGGTTGTCGAAGGAGCAAATGGCTGCTGTGGAGGCGCTGACGCGTGGGCTAGTGAACAAGTTCCTGCACCCGCCGATGCAGGCTTTGAAGCAGGCCGCGCGCGAAGGAGATGCGGAAACAGTGGAGGCGATCCAGGAGATGTATGTGCTTGGGGCGCCGCATGGGTATCGCGGGGACGCTCCGGTGCCGGAGTCAATGGAGGATTCGGTGACAGCGGAAGAGGTGGCTGAACTGTTGCGGAAAGGGCGCCTGTAATGCAGCGGGTAAGGATCGGATCGCGAGGATCGCTGTTGGCGCTTTGGCAGGCGGAGCATATTGCCGAGCTGCTGCGTGGGCGGGGGCACGAAGTCGAGATTGAAATCATTAAGACGACCGGGGACCGGCTGCAGGGGGTGACGTTCGCGCAGGTGGTGGCAATTGGATCTAAGGGAATGTTCACCAAGGAGATTGAGGATGCGCTGGCTGCGGGGCGCGTGGATCTTGCGGTGCATAGCCTGAAGGATTTGCCGACGGAGCTGCCGGAGGGGTTTGTGCTGGGGGCAACGCCGAAGAGGGTCGATCCTCGGGATGTTTTTGTGTCGCAGCGGTACGCGGGCTTTGATGAACTGCCGGCGGGCGCGCAGGTTGGGACTAGCAGTTTGCGGAGGCGAGCGCAGTTGCGGCATCGGCGACCGGACCTGGAGTTTGTGGAGTTTCGCGGGAATGTGGATACACGGCTGCGAAAGCTTGCTGAGGGGCGGGCGGATGCGATCATTCTGGCTGCAGCGGGGTTGGATCGTCTGGAGAAGACGGAGTGGGTGCGGGAGCGGCTTGAGCCGGAGATTGTCTGTCCGGCTGCGGGGCAGGGCGCGTTGGGGATTGAGATTCGAGCGCATGATGTCCGGATGAGCGAGGTTGTGGCGTTTCTGGATGATGCGGAGACACGGTTTGCGGTGACTGCGGAGCGGGTGGCGCTCGCGGGGCTTGGCGGGGGTTGCCAGGTGCCGGTTGGGGTGCATTGCAGGGCGGTTGCGGCTTCGGGGCAGTACGAGATTCTGGGTGTGGTGGCTGACCCTACAGGTGGGCGTCTGGTGCGAAGTGAGTCGCTTGGGAGCGATGCTCACGAGCTTGGGCAGGAGCTGGCGGAGCATCTGCTGGAGTTGGGCGCGGCGGAGCTGATTGAGGGGATTGGGGTGCGTTGAGCGACTCGGCGAACGCTTCGGGTTCGGAAGGACTGCCGCTATCGGGAAAGCGTGTGCTGGTGACGCGAGCGGCACATCAGGCCGGGAAGCTGAGCGAGGGGTTGCGGGCGCTGGGTGCGGAGCCGGTGGAGGTTCCGGTGCTGGAGATGCTGCCGCCTGAATCGTATGAGCCGCTGGATGATGCGTTGCGTCAGCTGGACAGCTTCGATTGGCTGATTCTAACGAGCGGGAATGCTGTTGATGCGGTTGCGGCTCGGTGCTCCCATCTACAAGTGAAAATGGATGGTCCGCGAGTGGCGGCGGTGGGCCGGGCTACGGCAGAGGCGGCGCGCAAGGCTGGCTTTCGTGTTGCTGTCGTACCGGAGAGTTATCACTCCGAGGGACTGGTCGCCGCGCTTGGAGATGCTGCGAAGGGGACGCGCGTTTTGCTGGCGCGAGCGGCGGTGGCACGGGATGTAATTCCGGAAGCGCTTGCTGCTGGCGGGGCCAATATCACGGTGGTGGATGCTTATAGGACGGTGATTCCGGAAAGCGCAGCGGAGCGGCTACGTGAGGCGATGCTTGGGAGAATCGATGTGGCGGCTTTTACGAGTTCGTCGAGCGTAAAGCACTTGGCGGCGCTGACGCGGGAGGCGGGAATTGCTTTTCCGCTTGCGGGAGTGAAGGCGGTATCGATTGGGCCGGTGACTTCTGGGACTCTGCGGGAGTTGGGGTGGCAGCCTGCGGCGGAGGCTGCTGTTTCAGATGTTGCAGGGTTATTGGATGCCGTGGCACAGGGAATACGGAATAGGCAGTAGGGAATACTGGTCTGTGCTGCGCACGAATCAGGTCTTAGCGATCCTTACGGCAGATTCATTGAGTCACTACCGCGGCGCGATGTCATTCGAATCGCTAGCGGACGCGTGTGCTCTTGGGATTTGGTTCGCCGTGGGCCGGCTGTACGACTACGGCACGAGGGCGTTCTGCATCTGTTGCATAAGCGTAGATGCAAAGGACGAGAACGAAGGCAACGGTAAGAGCGGCCGAAAGAAACTCGGGCATGGTGAACTCCTTAAAACCGAAAGCGGCGCGATTGAGCGGATATGTTCACCCTATCGACGCGGCCAGACGTTTCTACAAGAAAAGTGATGGAAACATGTCGGACGTTTCAGGGAACGCATCGATAGTACGACGCAAATAGCCGGCTTGAAATGACCAGATAGATGTAGACGCAAGGGGTCGGCAAACGATTGGAAACGCGGTGCCGATTAGCGGGTCCAGAAATCTTTGTGGACTTCGGCGGCTTCGTCTTCGATGAACGGGCCTTCGACGATGGTAGGGCGCTGACCTCGGGCGAAGACTTCGCGACAGGGCAGATCTAACGTGGGGTTTTGTTCGGGGCTGCCGGTTAGTTTATGCAGACTCTCTTGCGAGAGGGCGTAGACTACTCGGCCTAGGCCGGTCCAGTAGATGGCTCCGGCACACATGGCACAGGGCTCGGTGCTGGTGTAGAGAGTGCAGGTTGCGAGCTTTGCAGGGTGATATCTGCGTCCGGCTAGAGAGCAGGCGAGGCGCTCGGCGTGCTGCGTGGGGTCGCCTTTGGGCGGGATGGCGTTGTTGCGCGCGGTGACGAGGACATTGCCTTCGGCATCGACGATGAGAGCGCCGAAGGGGTGGGCGCCGTGTTCGCGAGCGGCTCGGGCGAGGTCGATGGACTGGCGGAGGAAAGTCAAGTCCTGACCGGTCGAGAATTCCTGAGACATCGTAGATTCATCCTAATCTGCATCGGGCGATACTTCGGAGATTGGGATGGGCGGGCTTTCAGCCCTTTCATTGCTGAATGGACTCGAACCCAGGGCGTTGCCCTGGGCTGGGATGACGACGCGCCATTGGCGCTGAGTGTTGCTTACGAACTCCAGGTTTTGTCGGGGGCGTGGCAGATCTGTTCCAGTGGGCACTCGGAGCATTTGGGTTTGCGGGCTTCGCAGATCTGGCGGCCGTGGTGGATTAGTTCGTGGGAGAACTGGATCCAGTGGTCGTGGGGAATGATTTTCATCAGGTCCTGCTCGACTTTGGCCGCGGTGTCGCTTTTGGTGAAGCCGAGGCGTCGCGAGAGGCGGAAGACGTGGGTGTCGACGACGATGCCTTCGGCTTTGCCATAGGAGACGCCTAAGACGACACTGGCGGTCTTGCGGGCTGCACCGGGGACGGTGAGGAGCTCGGCCATGGTCTCGGGAACCTTGTCTCGGAACTGCTCATGGATGACGCGGCCTGCGCCCTGAATGGATTTGGCCTTGTTGTGGTAGAAGCCGGTGGTGCGGATAAGTTGTTCGATGGCTTCGATGGGGGCTTCACTCATAGCCTTCGGAGTCGGATAGGTTTCGAAGAGCTTGGGTGTGACCATGTTGACGCGGGCGTCGGTGCATTGCGCGGAGAGGATGGTGGCGACAAGGAGCTCCCATGGAGAGCGGTGGGTTAGAGCGCACTCGGCGTCGGCGTAGGTTTCGGCGAGGATCTTGAGGATGGCTGCTACGCGGTCGGGTTTGATTTCCAGCTTGGCGGCGGGGCGTTCCTTGTCGGCTGCTGAAGGCTTTGCTACGGCTGGCTTTCGGTTGGCAGGGAGTGGGTGCTTTGCGGCTTGCTTGCGGGCTGAGGCGGATTTGGCGGCTACGGTCTTCTTTGGAGCTTTCTTCGCGGCTTTTTTCGGGGACTTCTTTGCGGGTTTCGCGGGCATAGAGATGATTGTGGCATGGCTGGCGAGTGCTTCGCACGAAAGTGCTTCCGTTACCCAGGCTTATCCATACACCCCCAGGTGACTTAGCCGACCAGCCATTTGCCCTTTGGAAGGAAGGAAAGCAGCTTGATCAGCAGGAAGGTGGACACAAATGTCAACGAGGCAAACAGGGGCAGTTTGATTTCAGCACCGGTTATGCGGTTATTGAGCAGAGAATAAACCGCATTTAACAGGATGATGTGCGCCAGATACATTCCGTAGGTCATCAGAGAGACAGACGCGATGAGTCGCCCGAAGCGGGAGTTTGTGTTGATCTGAGTGACGTTTTTGAAGAGCAGGAAGAATCCAGTAGCGACCATGGCCTGGTTGATGGTCTCGAAGCCCCAGGTTAGTTCGAGCGACTCCAGCGATAGGTTAAGCGGCAGTCTGTGGAGAAATCCGAAGGCAGTGATGGAGTAGCCAACGGCGATCAAGAGAACGGCGAGGCCATTCTGCAGTGAGCTCGGCTGCATGTGGAATCGGCGAATGTAGGCAGCCATCACTGCATAGCCCATGAAGCCCGAAAAGTAATAGAGCATTGGTGTGTGATTCCATCCGCATTCTCCCCAAATCGCAGGGAAGATGAGATGGATATACGGGATGGTCAGTGAAACCGCCCACAGCACAAGAAAGAGTTCCATGCTTCGGCGGCTTGCTGATGTTACCCAGGGAGAGATAACCGGGGCGAAAAGGTAAATGCCCATCAGCATGTAAACGAACCAAAGATGGCCGACCTCGGTGCCGTAATTCACTGGAATATGAAGAACATTGATGAATGCAGTGTGGAGCGAGACGTCGCCGCGGAAATAGTAATAAAACGCAAAAATGGCGCACCAGATTAAGAAGGGTGAAAGGATGCGTCCAAAGCGTTTGCGATAGAAGGTTCGCTCATCGACCGGGAAGAGGAAGAATCCAGAAATCATGATAAAGAGCGGTACGCAGCAGCGGAACAGCGAATTGAGCCAGCCCACCCAATGAGAGTCGCTGTTGTTGATCACGCTTCCGCCGGGGCCGATGTAGAAGAATTCGCCGGAATGAATCTGCATGACCATGTAGGTGGCGAAGATACGCAGCAGGTCGAGGCCGAGATTGCGCGGTGGCTTGACGCCGGCAGATGCAGAAGGGGTTTTCAGAACGCCGGCCTCATCGGTGTAATTTGCGCCGGAAATGTTTTGATTGTCGTAAGAGGTCGGTGCGTTCATGGGAGCGTACCATGATAGCGCACGATGAAGGGCTCTTGATTGAGAGGCCGCTTGCTGGCCATTATTTCTCTAAATAACGTAGAAACTGCGATATGGATTTCAGCTGGTTTCGTGTGAAGAGCACGCAGTCGAGCGCTTGCAGCGCTCTTAGATTCACATCATTCTGGCGAGCGCCTTTCGGGACGCGATTGCCATTGCGCCTGTCGGCAAGATATCGATCGACAGCTGAAACGCCCTTCGCGCCTCCTCGAATTCGCCTAGAGCGTCCCATGCTTCACCAAGAGAGTATTGGAGACGTGCTATTTCCCAGTAGTGTAATGTTGGCAACCTTTTCAGAGCCTCTTCAATCTCTGCGCGAGCCTCTGAAGATCTTCCACAGGCGGCAAGGGCACGAGCGTATAACGAAAGACGACTGGCAGCAATCGCGGGGTAGCGTTCGTCAGTAAGTTTTTCCGGCTGCTCTTTGAGGACATACTCAATCAATTCGCAGGCGCGCCCGGGATCTGTTCCTTGATCCAGCAAGCACGAGACGAGCAGGCGCCTGAATTCGAGGGCTGGCCGACATTGACGTATGGCTTCTTCAAGGAGAGGCTGAGCCATTTCTGGTGAGCCGTCGTTGATGAGCGCAACCATGTACCAACGAAACTCAGGTGTAAGAAACAAAGGTTTCCCATGCCGGTCGAAGGCGCGAGGTTTGAGGAATGCACGAGCATATGCGTAGCGACCTTCCAAGACCACAATCAACCCTCTGAGTGAGGCGCCGTAGAACGGAAAACGGGAAAAGAACTCGTCCATCTTGAGGGCTCGTTCGAATTGGCCTTTATGGGAAGTTCTCGCGATATAAAGACGGAATTTGGGAATTGCCAAGAGGTAAACGACCAGAGCCAGACCTAGCACTCCGGCGACAAGATCCTCTGACCACAGCATCTGGTTGTCTCCGATGAACTCATTGTATGAGCTACGCCAGAGTGGCTAAAGCCTCATTCGATAACCGATAAACTTTCGGGGCCTGAAGACCCCTGCACCTCTGGCATCGGACTAAGTGCCGGATCATCCAAGGGTTCCACCGAGCCAGTGGGAGAGCTTTTCTACTGGCAGGCGGATGCCTACGTAGAAGCTGCCGAATAAGGCGTACTTGGCGCTGACTTCGTCAAAGCGCATCTCGTAGATGAGTTTCTTGAAGACGAGGGGGTTGTTGGAGAAGAGGTCGACGCCCCATTCCCAGTCGTCGAGGCCGATGGAGCCGGTGATGATCTGCTTGACTTCGTCGGCGTAGCGGCGGCCGATCATGCCGTGTTCGTGCATCATGCGCTGGCGCTCGGCCATGGGCTCGGTGTACCAGTTGACCTCTTCGCCACGCTTGCGGTCCATGGGGTAGAAGCAGGCGTATTTGGCGTCGGGAACAGTGGGGTAGAGGCGCGTGGCCATGGCTCCGGCCTGGCGGTCGACTGTCTCCTGAATAGCCTTGTTCCACTCGGGTGAGTGGGGCTGGATATCGCGGGCAGTGAGGGCGGTGTAGGTCTTGGCGGAGGATTCGTAAAGACCGAGTTCGACGATAGAGAGATAGGAATAGACAGGTTCTAGGAAGTCGAAAAATTCGAGTTGGGCGAGTTGAAGCTCGATCTCGTTGAGAGCTTCGACGGACTCACGCATGTGGAGGAACATGAGGTCGCCCTTGTGGCCGACTTCAGAAAAGAGGGCGGAGTGCGGGCCGTTGCCGGTGTCTGCTGTGATTTCTGCGAGTTTGGGGCCTGCGGCAGCGGCGATGCGTTCGCGCTCGGCGGCGGATAAGGCACGCCAGGTCTTCCAGTTAAAGCGGAAAAGTTGATGCAGGACGTAGGAGCCTTCGAGAGTAATCGGAACTGCTGGAGATTCAGGCACGAAAATGACCTCTTGGTTCTTAGAGTAAAGGATTGAGATGAGTGGACGGTGAACAGCAGAGATCAGAGACCAGGGGGCAGGGATCAGTTGACAGGTTAGAAAGCTGAATCGTGTTGACTGCGGGTCATTGCTGACTGTCTACATGGGCACGCAGTTACACTTGGGGTTGGCGTTGCCGGTGCGAGGCGAACGCCCATGCGAGGGGAATGCCCATTCGATGGGGATGAAGGAACGCCTGGAATTTTGGCTGGTCTGGTGCGTGGCGTGCGGGCTGGGCTTGCTGCCGCGTAGCGTGGCGCGAGGTGTTGGCGCGGGCATTGGGCGGTTGGCGTATCTAGTCGCCGGAAGGCTGCGCAAGACTGGTTTGCGCAACCTGGAGCTAGCTTATCCAGAGATGGATGAGGGTGAGCAGGAACGGATACTGAAGGGGCTGTATCGTTCGCTAGGGTGGCAACTGGCCGAATTTTGCCGGATGGAGCGGTACACGCCGGAGAATACGCGAGGGCTGATCCGGTATGAGGGGCTGGAGCGGTTTCTGGAGGCTGAGGCGCGCGGCAAGGGCGTGCTGATTGTGACGGGGCACCTGGGAGCCTGGGAGCTATCGAGCTTCTATCACTCGCTGATGGGGCATCCGATGGGAATGGTGATTCGGCGGCTGGATAACCGCGTGCTGGATGCGTTTGTGAACCGAATTCGATGTCTGCATGGGAACAAGGTGCTGCACAAGGATGACTTTGCGCGGGGGCTGATCTCGGCGATGCGCGCGGGTGAGACGGTGGGGATTTTGATGGATACAAATATGACGCCGCCGCAGGGTGTGTTTGTGGAGTATTTTGGGGTGCCGGCTTGTACGGCTTCTGGGCTGGCGCGGATTGCGTTACGGACGGGAGCGGCCGTGTTGCCGGGGTTTCTGGTATGGGAAGCGCGAGAGAAGCAGTATGTGCTGCACTTTGGCGAGGAGGTTTCCGTTGAGCCGACCGGGGAGACTGAGGCGGATGTACTGGCGCTGACGCAACGATGTACCTGGGCGATCGAGAGCTGGGTTAGGCACTATCCGGAGCAGTGGTTGTGGATTCACCGGCGGTGGAAGACGCGGCCGGATGGGACGCGAGACGAAGGGCCTGAGGGACCAGGGACTGGGGACTAAAAAACTAGAACCGGATGTATGTGGAGTGGTTGTGTGACGGTTGCTGAGTTGATTGAACGGTTGGGTGGGGAGTTGGTGTGTGGCGACGCCAAGACGATGTTGACTGGCGTTGACGATACACGGCGCGCTAACGAGACGGATCTGGTGTTTGGAGAGAGTGAGGCTGCGGCTGGGGAAGCGGTGCGCTGCGGTGCGGGAGCTGCTGTGGTTTCGCTGGGGTCTGTGCCGGGGGCTGAATGCAGAATGACGGTGATTGCGGCGAAGCAGCCTCGGCTTTGGTTTGCGCGAGCGGCGAAATTGTTAGCGCTGAATTTGCCGGTCACGGGAGTAGACGCGAGCTCGGAAGTTTCGGCGGATGCTGTGCTTGGCGAGGGAGTCACGGTTGGGCCGTGCGCGGTGATCGGTGCGAATGCGGTGATCGGCAAGTTCACGCGCGTTGAGGCTGGGGTGGTGATTGGCGAAGGCGTGATTGTCGGAGAGCATTGCCTGATTTATCCGAGAGCGGTTGTGTATGCGGGTAGTGCCATTGGCAATCGCGTTGTTGTGCATGCGGGAGTGGTGCTTGGTGCAGATGGGTTTGGGTATGTGCGGGATCGGGAGACTGGGGCATATACACAGTTTCCGCAGCAAGGGCGGTTGGTGATCGAGGACGATGTTGAGATTGGCGCGAACTCGACGATCGATCGCGGGGCGTTGGCGGAGACTCGGATACGACGTGGCGTGAAGATCGATAACCTGGTGCACATCGGACACAACTGCGATATTGGCGAGGATGTGGTGATTGCAGCGTTGACGGGGATTTCAGGCTCGTCGAGCGTGGGCAACGGAGCGGTGATTGCGGGGCAGGTGGGGATTGGCGATCATGCGCATGTGGGGCCGGGCGTGATTCTTGGCGGACAGGCGGGCATTCTGTCTGGCAAGAGCGAGACCCGCACAGGAACTGTGCTGTGGGGCACGCCGGCCAAGCCGGTGAAGGAGTATCTGCGTGAGCTGGCCTCAGTGGCTCAGCTGGCGAAGCGGAAGAAGGACTGATGGCAGTGCTGTGCATTGCCGGCTCGGGCAGTGGAGCGGGAAAGACGGCTGTCGGTTGTGAACTGATTCGGGCGATGCCGGAGTTGCGATGGCTGGCGGTAAAGATAACAGCGCATGAGCACAGCGGTTTTGAAGGCATAACCGAAGAGACAGATGCTGGCTCTGCAAAGGACACGGGACGCTATCGGGCTGCTGGAGCGGTGCGAGCATTTCTTGTTACAACCAAAAGCGATGCGCCTGCGTTTATAGAGCGGGTTCGGGCGCGTGCACCGGAATGCGATGCTGTGTTGATCGAAACTGGCAAACTCAATGCGGCGGAAATTGCGGAGGCAGGTGAGGAGAATCTCACGCTCGCGGTGCTGACAGCGGACGTTTCGAAATGGAAGTCTGAGACGCATATGCGCGCCGGAAATGCAGATGCACTGGTGCTGACGAATGGGATGACGCAGGGCTCGTTGCCAGATGAACTGCGTTGGATGGTTGCATTTGCGCTGCCCAAAGGGGAATGGCAAAGCGCAGCGTTGGTGGATTTTGCGCGGAAGCGATTGAAACCGGCACATTTGTAGCCGAACAGATATTTGCGCTATTGCTTCGAGCTGTCATTTTCTGCAGGCAGAAAGACGGTAATGCAAGTGCCGTGATTTTGGGGTTCGGTGCTGCTGGAGACGGTAATCTTGCCGCCGTGCCCCTCGATGAACTGGCGAGCGACAAAAAGGCCAATACCTGTGCCGATGTTTGTGCGGGTAGTAAAGAAGGCTTCAAAGATGCGTGGAAGGAGTTCGGCGGGAATGCCGATGCCTGTGTCCTCAACTGTGAGAGAGACGCCTTCTTTTTCGTCAACCGTGACATCAGCGGTGCAGAGTGCCAGCGTACCGCCCTCGGGCATTGCGTATATAGAGTTTGCAATGAGGTTGGAGATGACCTGAAGAATCTCTCCTTTGCGGACATGGACGAATCGTGTTGACGAGAGCTGGGTATGAATCGATATGCCGGCAGTGTCACAGCGGGGCTCGTAGATTCGGCACGCATCCTCTATGAGTTCAGGTATAGAGACTGGATGCGGTAAGGCGTTTTCGCGATAGAAACCGAGTGTTTGTCTGGCGATATGTGAGACGCGCGAAATTTCACTCTCCGCAGCACGAAGGTAGTTTCGAGCAAGATCGGAATCGTCAAAGTTGGTTTGTGCGAGGTAGATGAGATTCATCACTGCTTCGAGCGGGTTATTCACTTCATGGGCGATGGTTGCCGCCATGCGGCCCGCAGCGGCGATCTTTTCGGCCTGGAGGAGCGACGCCTCGACACGCTTGCGATCCGAAATGTCCCGGAGGATCTTGGAAGCGCCTATGATTACGCCGGTTCTATCGCGTAAGGGCGAGATGGTGAGAGATACATTGATCCTGTGGCCACTCTTGGTGACGCGGATGGTTTCATAGTGCTCGATACGCTCTCCTGAGCGGATTTTCTGCAGGATGGAGACTTCCTCCTGATGTAGTTCCTGAGGAAGAAGCATGAGAATGGACTTGCCAATGGCTTCTTCCGGCGTGTAGCCGAGTATATGGGTAGCTCCTCTGTTCCAACTCGTAATGATGCCATTGAGGTCCTTGCTTATGATGGCGTCGTCTGAAGATTCGACAATGGCGGCCAGTTCGGCGAGGTGTTTCGATGAATCGTGCTGTGCGCGATCGGCTTTTTCAAGAGTGGCAATCTTGTCGTTGAGCTGGTCGCGCAACCGGAAGTTTTCAATGGCCGCCGCGGCCTGCGCTGCGATAAAGGCAACGAGAGATTCATGCTCGGCCCGAAAAACTTCCACGTCTTCGTGACCGTAGAATAGGCCGCCGAGGACTTCACCAGAGAGAGCTTTGACCGGAACCGCCAAATAGCTGCGGACGGGAATATGGCTGGTCTGTTTGCCGAGATAGGACGGATTTTTCCCGTAGCGAGGATCCTGTGTGATGTCATCTGAGCGAACAATCGCGATGCCTTCGAATGGGGGAGCTAAAACGGCACTATTGCCCGGCAAGAGAAATTCCTGAAATTGCTTCGGATCCGCGCCGGAAAAAGTGTACGGCAGATAACGCAGTGCCCCGGCATCAACAATGTTGTAGAAAAAAGCTCCAAACTGCGCCCCGCATAGAGCCAGCCCCGCGTCCGTTGCAGATTGAACGAGACTTTTGAGATCCGTGCCCTGAGCCAGCGAGAGACCTACCTTGACTACGAGCTCAAGGCTGCGTTGAAGATCGGTCTTATTGAGGGGATGATGTGCCATGTGATGAATCTTTACCGGGGCAGGAGATACACAAATGTGCGGGCTATCCGATTCAGAACAGGTGTGATTCTGAGCTCACGTGACGCTGATGATATCAGCGATTCCGCGGCGCGAAAGTTTCGGAGTGGTCACTTTTCCACTTAGGTGGAAGAACCTTATTCGAGTGGTCTGCGATAAACGACAAACCCGGAATTCTCTGCAACCTGATCGTAAAGCCGTCGCGCGGTGGCGTTGGTGTGGTGTGTGAGCCAATAGACGCGTGCCGAGCCTGCTTCGCGGGCGCGTTCGTAGACGGATTCGATGAGCTTACGGCCGATGCCGCGACCACGCATGGAATCGAGGGTGAATAGATCCTGAAGATAGCAGGTTGGCTGAATAGCGATTGTGCTGCGGTGAAAGAGATAGTGCGCCAGGCCGACCAGCTCGCCTTCCATTTCGGCGACGAGGGCGAACACAGGCTCGGCCGCGTCGAAGAAGCGCGACCATGTGGTCTGCGTTACATCTGCGGGCAGAGCGGTAGCTCCGTGACGACCGTAGAACTGGTTATATCCGTTCCACAAAGGGAGCCAATGGCTAAAGTCGTCTTGCTGTACAGGGCGGATGATGAGATCAGTTGCCATGCAATCGTTTGCTGTGCGCGAGTAACATGCTACAATTTCGCCTTTCCAAGACAGGAGGCCTGGTGTTCAACTCTAACATTCTGGATGTAGCCATCGGGCTTGTGTTCTTGTTTCTTATGTTGAGCCTGATCTGCTCGGCCGCCAATGAGATTCTGGAAATTGCCTGGAAGCAGCGATCGAAGCAACTGGAGCGGGGCATCAAGGAGTTATTAGGGGACAATGACAATGCCCTGGTGAGTGCAATTTACAGCCACGGGCTGATCAATGGCCTGTTTCGCGGAACATATCAAACCGCTTCGAGGAATGGCACGCTGCCTTCTTATATCCCAGCGAAGAATTTTGCGATGGCTTTGATCGATCTGATGCGAACGGGAACCGTGGAGCTCTCGCCGAATGTGAAGGAGGCCGTTCGCGCATTTGGGCAGGTATCGGATTCAGACCTAGTTGGCCTGCAACAGCATCTGGAAGATTGGTACAACTGTGCGATGGATCGTGTATCTGGCTGGTATAAGCGACGCAGCCAGACTGTCATTGTTGTGCTCGCGATTCTGGTGACAGTGCTGCTGAATGCCGATTGTGTGCAGGTGGCGAAGCGTCTATCTACCGATCCGAACCTGAGGCAGACCGCTGTGCAACTGGCTGTTGGAGCCGACAAGAATCACCTGGCAGCTACTACGGATGAGGCGGCAACGACTCAGCAATCGGCTTTGGCGGCGATTGGAAATATCCAGAAGAATATCGGGGCGCTGGATGGTATTGGTTTGCCGATTGGGTGGCAGCCGAGCAGCGACCGGTCCATTGCGGGCTTCTTTCCAGAGGCTGGACAGCATTGGTTGGGATGGCTGCTGACGGTGCTGGCTATCTCTTTGGGAGCGCCGTTCTGGTTCGATGTGCTGAACAAGATCATTGTGGTTCGTTCGACGGTGAAGCCGACGGAAAAGAGCAAGGAAGAGGGCTCAAAAGATGTAACCGGCAAAAGTGCTGTTTCTGCCGATAACCAGTGAAAGGCAGTGTGGACGGCGCTGGCTTAGAGATGAGCTTTTGACGGACAAGGGGCGGGGGGAAATGCAAGCACTGATAGTGGGCAAGGCGCCCACGCTTATGTGGGCGATGCCACATTTGTTGAGTCGTAGCGGCTTTGAGGTCGATGCCGTCACAACGAGTAGTCTGTTGTGCGCGAGCCGGTTTGTCAGAGATACGTGCGTAACGGAGACGCCGGAAGCAATGCTCGCTCGGGCTTTCGAGTGGATTGCTCGACGCGAAACACCTTACGACTGGGTGATTGCGTGCGACGATGAAACACTTCGATCGATGAGCGAGATGGCGTGGCCTGCCGGGCGCGAACCAGCGCATTTTCCGCTGCGGGTGATGGGTATATCGCATATCTATTCGAAGATCGGGTTATCGCGCGTTCTGGCGGCAGAGGGGCTGAGAACACCTCCGTTTCGTGTTGCTCCTGGATGTGTGGAGGCCATTGCTGCCGCCAATGAGCTGGGATATCCGGTCTATCTGAAGATGGATTCATCGAATGGCGGAAAGGGAGTATTTCTCTGTCATTGCGAGGAAGATGTTCGACAACTGGCAGAGTGTTTCAACCTTGGGCCGATGCTTGTGCAGAAGAAGATCGACGGGCAAGAGCTAGATCTTTCGGCGGTCTATCTCAATGGCGAACTGGTGCATTTCGCGCATGCGTCGATTCTGCGGGCGTTGCCGTCCAGTGGCCTGTCGATCTTGCGAAGATACTCGCCTCTTGCGATGGTCGAAGCGAATGTTGTGTCTGAGTTGCAGGCGCTTGGGAGAGCCTTGCAGACAGATGGCTTCGTGAACATCGCGTGCATGGAAGCTGCGGATGGCAGTGGCCGGTATTACTTTGAAGCCGATATACGGCCGAATGCCTGGGTTGATTTTTCACGGTTTTACGGAGAGGACGCCGCGACGCGCATTCGTGAATGGTTTGCAACGGGCACGACACTCAAGAAAGATACGAACGCAAAGCTGGAAACATGCACGCCGATGGTGATTTCGTATTTTATGCGCATGGCGCTTTGGGAGTTGATGGTGAATCGTTATGGGGTGTGGCGCTTTATTCCCTGGGCAGACAGACGGGTTGTTCTGAGCCTGCTGTGGTCGCGGATGGTGATGCCGGGCACGCGCACATTTGTGCCGAAACCTATACGTCATGCGGTGAAACGCGGAATGCTCGCGCTGCGGATTGCGTTTCCGTAAGAAACAAAGAGGCCATCAGCAGCGGAGGATTTTATCGCTGATGATGCCTTTGGTGGCGTTGCGGGTGTCGATGACTAGCCTGGATTGCTCGACGATCTGCTTGTAGTCATAGGTGGTGTGGTCGGTAACGATGACTACGGCGTCGTATTGGCTCAGGTCGTCCAGCGGGGTGTTAGTCATGTTGAGGTCGTAATGACGGCCACGGCCGACGGTGGGGAAGTAGGGGTCGTTGTAGGAGACTTTCGCGCCCTTGTCGCGCAGCAGCTCAAGGATGGTAAGCGAGGGTGATTCGCGCAGGTCGTCGATGTCACGCTTGTAGGCAAGGCCTAGGACGAGGATCTTTGAGCCTTTGATGGCCTTGGCGTGTTCGTTGAGGCCGTTGGCGATCTGGTCGATGACGAAGTAGGGCATGGCGGTGTTGACTTCACCTGCGAGCTCGATGAAGCGGGTGTGGAAGTCGAACTGCTTTGCTTTCCAGGAAAGATAGAAGGGATCGATGGGGATGCAATGGCCGCCGAGGCCCGGGCCTGGATAGAAAGCCTGGAAACCGAAGGGTTTGGTTTTGGCTGCATCGATGACTTCGTGAATGTCGATGCCCATGCGCATGCAGAGTTGCTTTAGCTCATTGACCAGGGCGATGTTGACGCAGCGGTAGATGTTTTCGAGCAGCTTGGTCATCTCGGCTACTGACGGTGAGCTGACGGGGATGACGCGGCGGAAGATGCTGCCGTACATGGCGCTGGCCAACTCAAGGGCGACGGGTCCGCAACCGCCGACAACTTTTGGGATGTCGTGGCGGGCCACGGTGTCGTTGCCGGGGTCTTCGCGCTCGGGACTGAAGGCTACGTGGATGCCGCTGTCGTCGGCAGAGCGAGCGACTTTGAGACCTTGACGGTTGCCTGATTCGAGACGGGGGACGACTAGTTCTTCGGTGGTGCCGGGGTAGGTGGTGCTTTCGAGGACGACTAGCTGGCCTTCGTGAAGGAAGGGCGCGAGGGACTCGATGGTGCCGGTGACGTAGCTGAGGTCGGGCTCGTGGTACTCGTTGAGCGGCGTGGGGACGCAGACGATGATGGCGTCCATCTCGGCGGCGTGCGCGTAGTTTGCGGTGGCGCAGAAGCCGGATTTTTGCGCGGCCTGAATCTGTTCGGGCAGAATGCGGACGATATAACTGCGGCCGGAGTTGAGGGTCTCGACTTTTTCCTCCGCGATATCGAAGCCGGTGACGCGGAAGCCTTCGCCGCTGAAAAGCAAAGCGAGAGGGAGGCCGACGTAGCCCATGCCGACGATGCCGATGCGGGCTTCTCTGGTCTGGAATTTTTGTTTGAGGGAATCTAGCGTGGCGGGTGCGGCTTTGGACATGGCTCCATTGATTGTAAATGTGCTTGGAACGGGCTAGTTGAGGTGGAAACTCACACCGATTCCATCCTGCCGCTCGTATTGAGGAAACTTGTGGTAGATGGCCTCAGCAACAGCGATGGCATCTTTGCGATCCAGATCCGGGAGTAGGCAGGTGTTGCGCCATGAACGTCGTGCATACAGACCCGATGGCTCACTATCGTCCCCTATTTCGTAGCCAAGGCTTTTTACCTCCGATGCCGGCACGACGATCTCAGTCCGAAAACTGCGATCGAGATTGCCTCGCGCGACTAATTCTGAAGCCGAAACATTCAAATTCGTGACCGGACCATGGCTGTACCAAAGAACGAACGATCCAAGGCCGAAAACTCCCATCAGAACAAGAATCCAAACATGGCCCAGGATACCGATTCCGATCAGGACGATCATGGTGGCGGGTGGAAGAGTGAGTGCCACCATGCCAAATTTTCGCGTAACGACAATCTGCAGGTGGTCAGGGAATTCGCTCATTTCGATTTTGACACTGCCGATTAGCTTCATCTCAGTCATTGTACGAAGAGAGAGCCCTTGCTCAGTCACACCACATACAGTCAAGACCAACGCGCATTTGCCAAACCGTTGCGATATATTCACGCTGAAATTCTCTTTGCATGATTTTGAGCGGATGAGACCGCGCTTTACGCACTCCATAGTAACGACAGGGCGTCGATTATAACGGAGGGTGCGATGGCGCAGGGGTCGATGTTTCCGGATTTGAATACAGCGTATGCAGGCGGCGGGGTTTATGAGCCCGAGGTGAAGTACAAGCTCTATGACTCAGGTGCAGTGTCTGTGGCGACGTTTCTCGGTGGTCCAATTGCAGGCGCTGCACTAATGGCGATGAATTATCGCAAGCTGGGTAAGACCGGTGCGGCGATGGGTGCGCTTGGGGTTGGCGTGATCGGCATGGCTCTGGGGATTGCTGTGGGTTATCTGCTGCCGTCCGGTGCATCGTACGCGGTCCCGATTGCGCTGATCTACGGGATGCGGCAGTTTGCAGAGAAAACGCAGGGAGACCTGATTGAAGAGCATACGGAGCGCGGCGGCCAGTTGGGTTCGATGGTAATTCCTGTTGCGTTGGGGCTCGCGATTTTGATTCCAGTGCTGGCGGCGATCTTTTTGCCGGTCATGATGCAGCCGCATAACCAGGTACGTGTCGGCACGAAGGACATGGTGGTGTACACGGGGCAGGCTAGCCGTCAGGATGCCGATGATCTGGGGCAGGAGCTTAAGCGGGTGGGCTATTTTCAGGACCAGGGTGCGGAAGTGTTCTTGGACAAAGATGCAAAGGGCGCGACGATTTCATTGGTAGTAAAAGATGGCTGGTGGGATAAGCCGGGCGCGATGGACGCTGCGGACGAAGTGGCTCGACAGGTGGCGAAAAGTGTAGGCGGATTTCCTGTGCGCGTAAGGCTGGTCGATATTCACAAACAGGTGAAAAAGAGTGGTTCTGTAGGGCACTCGTATGCGGGACCGGACGACATTTACTTCTACGACGATGCAACGCAGGAGAATGCGTCCGCGTTGATGGAAGCGATGCGGCGAAATGGCGATCTCCGAGGCAGCGGCGACACTACGCTGTTGCGCAAGCGTGATGGCGTGACACAGATTTCTTATGTGCTCGGGATGCCGTATTGGAATGAAGCCGCACGGGTAAGGGGATTTGAGCAGAGCACGCGGGCCGTGGCGTATTCCGTTGGCGGACTACCGGTGACGATGCGTCTGACCGACAACTCACTGAATTCAGAATTTGAGGAAGTGGTGCGATAGACGTGCGGCGACACGGGTCAGGAGCGGCAGGTGCATTCGACGCAGGCGTGTTCTGCACAGATGCCGCAGGTTTCGATGAGATGTTTGCGAAGCGCAGTGCGGGCCCGATGTGCGCGGACAGCTGCGTTGGCGGGGGAGATGTTTTGCTGGGTCGCAAATTCCTGTAAAGGCTGTTCGCCCAGGTCAACGGTACGCAGAAGTTCGGCGTAGTTGGGATGTATGGTGTCGAGAACGCGAGAGAGGCAGGCACAGACTTCGCGTTTCATCTCTGGAGGCGGGACGGTCTGGCCTTCCAGTTCTTTGCCCCACTTTTCGATGGCCTGATCTTCTGTGGTACGGCGGCGGTACTGATCGATGACGGCGTTGCGCAGAACACGATAGAACCAGCCGACGATGGATTCGTGGGAATCGAGTTCGCCCTCGCGTTCGAGGGCGCGCAGGTAGGCGGCCTGAAGGATATCCTCGGCGATGGCTGGATCGGGGACACGACGCTGCACAAAGCCGAGGAATTGGCGTCGGTGGTCGAGGAGCGTGTTGAAGGACGAAGTTGCCATGGCGGTGAAGCGGGGGATTGATCATCCCCCGGATAAGTTTAGTTGCGGGTTGAGCAGGTGCAGAGGATGCAGGTGCAGCTCGATCCGCAGGGGCAGGTTTCGCATTTCGATCGCATGAGTAATCTCCTTTATGAGCGCCATATTGGACGTTCGCTATAGACACGCATGAACGGCGCTTACATTACACCTGCCGTATTAGTGGATGCTCTGAGTGGGTGCCGGGGTTCGGATTGCGGTGATGGCTGGCCGCTGCTTGAGCTGAGTCCGGTATCCTGAAGAGTCGGATTTTCAAGGAGATGGCGTTGGCGAAGTATCTGGTGACGGGGGCGGCGGGGTTTATCGGGCGGTCGATTGCGGCGGCATTGCTGGGGCGCGGAGATTCGGTGCGCGGGGTCGATAACTTTGCCACGGGCAAGCGTGAGAACCTGTTTGGGCTTGAGGCGATGGAGTTCGTCGAGGGTGATCTGGCTGATCCGGCGGTTTGCGCGGCGGCCTGCGCCGGTGTGGAAGTGATCTTTCACGAGGCTGCGCTACCTTCTGTGCCGCGGTCAGTTACTGATCCCGTGGGGACGAATGTGGCCTGCGTCGATGCGACGCTGAATCTATTGGTGGCAGCGAAAGAGGCAGGTGTGCGTCGGGTGGTGTATGCGGCGTCATCCTCAGCTTATGGTGATACGCCTACCTTGCCGAAGCATGAGGAGATGCTGCCGAATCCGATCTCTCCCTATGCGGTGGCGAAGCTGGCTTGCGAGTATTACATGAAGTCGTTTTCGCGGGTATATGGGCTGGAGACGGTTTCGTTGCGCTACTTCAATGTCTTTGGGCCGCATCAGGATCCAACGAGTGCGTATTCGGGAGTGATGGCGGTGTTCTGCCGGAAGATGCTCGCGGGAGAGCAACCAACGATTTATGGCGATGGAGAAACGAGCCGGGATTTTACATTCATTGAAAATACGGTACTAGGGAACCTGCTGGCGGCGGAGGCTCCGGCGGAGCGGGTCAGCGGGCAGGTGATGAATGTGGCGACGGGAGTGCGCGTGACGCTGAACCAGGTTGTCGAAGAGTTGCGGCCGTTGACAGGATATACAGGTCCGGTGGCATATGCGCCGGAGCGAGCAGGCGACATCAAGCACTCGCTCGCGGATATTTCGCTGGCGACTGAGTTGCTGGGTTATAAGCCGACGGTCGATTTTCGCGAGGGGTTGCGGCGAACGGTGGAGTGGTATCGAACGACAGGGACCAGGGACTAGGGAACAGCCTGCGGGCTAAACGTAACAGTCGGGAAGCATCGCGAAACGGTGGCAACATTGGTGTAAATCAATGCTCTTACAAAGTTGTGTTTGACGGATTGAGCGGAATGCTTGAAACTGCAATTACTTTTCCCCGGCTGTACGTGATAACCAAGACCTGATTTCAAAAGCGTAAAGATAGATAAAAAACAGGAGCGAGCAGGCGTTGGCGATATGTGCCGACCGACGTGGACTCGCAAGATACCAAGGCGCGATTGAATCTGGAAGAGGCAGAGCAGGCTGATGTCTGCACATGCCGTCGCATGCGCTGAGGTTGAGGTTCCGTGACGGATTCTTCCGTTTCTGATGTGAGCCGTCGTTCCGCAGAACAGGGGAACAGGCAAGAACGATATTCCATTCGCGAATTTATTGCGCTGTGCAGGCGCAGACGCTGGGTTTTGTCTGGCGTGGTTGGATTTTTTCTGACTGCATGCCTGCTTTACTGCCTGATTGCTCCGAAGAAGTATGACGCGACAGCCGTGGTTGCGCTGCGGATGCAGCCAGCTTCGACGCTCTCGGTGGAGGGTGCAGAGACGATGGCTTCGGCTTCAATTTTAAGCACGCCGCTGGAACTGGAGACGCTGGTGAATGTGCTGCGCAGCGAAGATCTGCGCTGGCGTGTGATTCGAGGAGAGCGGTTGTATGCCGCTGCAGGCTTCGATCCGGCATTCGTGAAACGGTTTCCGAAGTTCGATGTGAACCATCCCGAACCAGCGGCGCAGGAGCGATTGCTGGACCGGTTTGACAAGCTGCTGCGTGTGCGGGTGATGCCGAGAACGCTGCTGGTGGAGGTCCGGTTTCGCAGCCGCGATCCGGAGTTGTCGGCGCGGGTAGCGAACGCGCTGGTAACGGCCTATCAGGCACGGGAAGTGGAGATGCGGAGGTTGGCGACGCAGACGGCATCTTCGTGGCTGCAGGGGCAACTGGATGCGCTGACGGCAACGCTGCACGGGAAAGAGAAAGAGCTGGCTGCGTTTGAGAGCAGCCATGGGTTTCTGACGACAGAGCAGAGCCAGCCTGGCGGACAGCCGATGGAGACGCTGCGCAATCCTGCGGTGCAGCAGGTAGATGAGACAGAGCGGCTGTGGTCGCAGGCAAGTGGGGACCGAATACTGCGGCAGGCGCTATATGTGCAAGCGCAGCAGGGCGATCCAGAAGCGGTGCTGGCGGCGAATCCTGATTTACAGGCAGAGATGGGTCCGGGCGGGGCGGCGATGGCGCAGCAGCTTCGCGGGCATCTGAGCGAAGTGCAGGTGGAGCTGGCGCAGTTGAGGCTGGAGCATGGGCCGAATTATCCGCATGTGCAGGAACTGGAGCGTGCAGCGCAGGAGATAACTGCCGAATTGAAAGCGGAGGATGCAAAGCTGCTCGATGGATTCGAGCGGAGCTGGAAGGCGGCTGCCGGGAGAGAAGAAATGCTGCGGAAACAGCTCGACGAGGAGATGGCGCAAGGGGTGAAAGAGAATGACGCGACGATCCGGTATGCCTCGCTGCTGCAGGAGGTGGAGTCGGGTCAGGAGCTTTGCACGCGGCTGCGGAGAAGGATTGAAGAGGCAGGCATGTCTGCGGGAGTGCGTGGATCGAGCATCTCGGTGGTGGATGAAGCACGGGTTCCGTTTAAGGCGGCGACTCCGGATGTACCGCTGTATCTGGCTATTGCGCTGTTTGTTGGTGGCTGGGTTGCCGTGGCGATGGCGCTGTTGCTGGATGCGATGCGGCCTATGGCAAAAGTAGGAGCCGTGGTGCTGGTTGCGTTCACGTTGTTTGGAGGATGGAATGGACGCGCGCAGGCTCCTACACCGAATACGCAGGGTTTGCCGACCGGAGTGGTGAGACTGCCGGAGGATGCACCGGTGCGGAATCCACCGAATCCGAAAACGGCACCGCAGGTTTGGAGCGCGGGTGAGGCAGTGATACCGCAGCCAGTGCAGAATCACAGTGAGCAATCTGGCGCAGCGATGGCGCTGCCGATTGCTGCCGGAGATTTTCTGGAGGTGAGCGAGTTTCATTTGCAGGAGTTTCACGCGCAGGTGCGGGTGGCTGCGGACGGAACTGTGGAGTTGCCGCTGGTGGGCGCTGTGCAGGTGCGCGGGATGAGCGAGCATGAGGCGGCGCGGGCGATCGAGAAGGTGCTGCTGGACAAAGGAATGCTGGTGCATCCGCAGGTCGCGGTGATGGTAACGAATGCGGCGGGGCAGGATGTGAGCGTGATGGGCGAAGTTGCGCGGCCCGGAGTGTATGCCTACACAGTGCATCATCGTCTGCTCGATGTGATTGCTGCCGCGCAGGGACTTACGCCGAATGCCGGGCGGCTGGTGAATGTCTTTCATCGGGACGATCCGAAGACGCCGCATCCGGTGGTGTTGGAGCCAACAGGAGCGGTGAGTGCAGCGGATGCAAAGGTGGATCACGATCCGGAGCTAGAGCCGGGAGACACGGTGCTGGTGAGCCGCGCAGGCCTGGCATATGTAATTGGTGACGTAGTGAGGCCGGGCGGCTTCGCTGTCGATCCGGTGCAAGGGCTGACGGTGGTGCAGGCGCTGTCGCTGGCATGGGGCGCGACGCCGAACGCAGCGACGGGCAAGGCGATCCTGATTCGCGATCAGCCGGGCGGGAGGATGCTGACGAGGCTGAACTTGAAACGCATGATCCGGGGGCAGGATCCCGATGAGCCGGTGCGGGATAGGGACATTCTTTTTGTGCCGGACAGCACAGCGAAGAATCTGGCGAACAAGAGCATCGAGGCAGCGATTCAGTCGGCGATTGGCGTATCGATTTATGCGGGGCTGGTGTATTCGCAGAGGTTCTAGTGGCTGGTAGCCGAAAGGCGATTGGAGAGAGTCGTGAGGCGTCTGCCGCTTCTATTGCTGATGCTGTACGTGTTTGCCGTGCCGTGGGAATACTCGCTGGATGTGGGCGAGCCGTTGGGGAATGCGGCACGAATTGTGGGAATGGCGCTGCTGGCTGTGGTTGTTCCTCTGGTGCTGCGGCATGGCGGACCACGGCGGCTGGGTGCGCTGCAATGGTGTGTGCTGGCGCTCTATCTGTTTTTCGCATGCAGCTATTTCTGGACCGTGGATGGCGACGCTACAGCGGAAAAGATACGCGCTTATGCGCAGGTGATGATGGCCGTCTGGTTGATATGGGAAGTTGCTAAGACTCCTGAGGATCTGCATGGGCTGATGCGTGCATGGGTTGCCGGGTGCTGGGTGTTGGCAGGTCTGACGATGCTGAGCTATTTCACAATGGGCGCGGCGGCAGGGCAGGTGCGCTTTGCAGCCGAGGGGCAGGACCCGAATGATGTGGCCCGTTTCCTTGATTTCGGATTTGCGATTGCGACGCTTGAGTTTGCGACAGAACAGCGATGGTGGCTACGCGTGATGGCGATGGCCTATATCCCTGTGGGATTACTGGCGGTGCTGTTGACCGCGTCGCGGGGAGGTTTTGCTGGCGCGTTCGTCGCGATGGTAGGAGTAGCGGCGTTGCTTGTGATGTGGCGTCCACAAGCCGCGGCGGGGGTGTTCGGTGGATTGGCGGTAACGGTAACAGCGCTGTGGCTGTATGTGCCTGCGGGTACGCTGGAGCGGCTGGCGACGATCACTACTGAAGTTCAGGGGGGTGACTGGAACGATCGAACAAGTTTATGGGCTGCGGGGTTGCGAGCGTTTGAGCGAGCGCCGTGGCTAGGGTATGGGGCCGGGACGTTTGCTTCCGCTTCGCATCTGACAGCGACCGATACGGCGCACAACACTTTGCTGGCGGTGCTGGTGACGGGCGGATTGATTGGGTTGGCGCTGTTTATGTGTGTTCTGGTGTCGGTTGCGGTATCGATCGTGCGTACCCAGGGCCTGATGCGTGTGGCGCTGGTTACAACGTTTGCGGTGTGGATGATTACTTCGATGGTGGGTTCGGTGGAGGAGAACCGGGCTACGTGGGTGTTGTTTGGCATGATGGCGCTTGCGGGCCGGCTAACGAGAGAGTCACCAAAAGCAATGCGGTTGTGCTTTGATACGGAAGCGAAACAGTCACAGAAGCGGCGTGGGCTGGCTGCGGCCTGGCACGGAAGCGTCGGATGATGGAAACAACGCTGATTCCTGCGGAGCTTGACACCATCGAAGCGGCTGCGACAAACCCGGCGCCGATCACCACAACCGCGACGAATCGAAAGATTCTGCATGCTGCGTTTGGTGTAGCTCTGGCAGGCGTGACTGTGAAGCTGTTGGCGACGGCGAAGGAATTGGTGGTTGCCGCACAGTTTGGCCGGACGGATGCGATGGATGCGTTCCTGATGGCCTTTCTGGCGCCTGGCTTGCTGGTGAATCTGTTTTCCGAGTCGATGAACCAGGCGCTGATTCCAACGCTGGTGCGTGTGCGTGAAGTGGATGGACGAGATGAAGCACAGCGATTGCTGACGAGCGCGCTTGGATGGACATGCCTATTGCTTGCCAGTGGCGCAGCGATGATGGGTTTATTGGCGCATGTTTTCTTTCCGGTGATTGCTCCGCATTTTGCCGCAACAAAGTTGGCGCTGACGGAGCATCTGTTATACGGGTTGCTGCCCGTGGTGCTGTTGGCCGGTTTGGCGTCGACAGGAACGGCGGTGCTGAATACAGAAGGGCGATTCGCTGGACCGGCGCTTTATCCAATGGCAGTGCCGCTCGGAATCATGGTGGCTGCGGCATGGGGTGCACCGCAATGGGGAATCTGGACACTGGAGTATGGATGCGTGGCGGGAACACTGACACAGGCTTTGCTGGTGATCTGGGCGATGGAGCGCCATGGATTTCGATTCCGGCTGGATTTGGCGCGGCGCGGAGAAGCGCTGCGTGAGGTTGCAGGGCAATACGGTCCTGTGCTGCTGAGCGGGCTGGTGGCTTCGGGTGGATTGCTGGTGGATCAGGCTATGGCGGCGTGGCTGGGGCCTGGCAGTGTGTCGACGCTGGTCTATGGCAATCGTTTTGTGAGCGCGGCGATGAATCTGCTGGCCGGGGCTATTGCGACTGCCGCAACGCCATATCTTTCGGAGATGGTGGCGCGACGCGACTGGGCTGCTTGCCGCAACACGGTGCACACGTATGTCTGGCTGACAGCGGCTGTCTCAGTTCCTGTCGCGCTGGCGATGATCTTTGGTTCACGGGCATTGATAGCGCTGACGCTGCAACATGGCGCTTTTCACAGTGCGGACACCAATGCAGTGGCTCCGGTGCAGGCGATGTATGCGATTCAGTTGCCGTTTTATGTGGTGAGCCGTGTTTATTACCGATATTTGGTTGCCATTCGGCGAACGACACTCATTTTGTACTGCGGCGCGATCAATCTTGCCTTGGATATAGTGCTCAACCTGATCTGTATGCGATGGATGGGGATTGCGGGCATTGCGCTGGCAACTTCGCTTTGGACAGTCAGCACGTTTGTCTTCCTTGGTTACTGGACGTATCGGCTGTTGCCGCCCGAATTGAGTTCTCGTGAAGGAAGCGACTTGCGAGGTTACGCATGAATGGAAAGCGATTGGGCGCGCAATACCTGCTACGGCTTGACGATTTGTGTCCGACGATGGACCGTATGCGCTGGAGCTGGTTTGCCGACTTGATTGCGCGTTACGAATTGAAGCCGATACTCGCGGTGGTGCCGGAGAATCGCGACCCGGAGCTTATGCGCGATCGTCCCGATCCCGAGTTCTGGCGCACAATGCAGCAAATGGAAGGCATGGGCGCAACGATCGGACTGCATGGTTTGCGTCATCAATGTTCCTCGGAGAGCAGAAGCCTCATTCCACTGCATGGGCAGATCGAGTTTGCAGGTGTAGCCTATGCGGTGCAGCGGGAATGGATCGGTGCGGGATTGCAGATTCTGCGTAGTCACTGGCTGGAGCCGCGCGTATGGGTAGCTCCGCGGCATGGGTTTGATGGCGCTACTTGCCGTGCGCTCCGGGAAAACGGGTTGGAAATTATTTCGGATGGATGGGCGCGGCAACCGTTTCGAAGGCATGGTCTGACGTGGATACCGCAGCAGCTATGGGAGCCGGTTGCGAAGACGGACGGAGTGTGGACGATCTGTGTGCATCCGAATACGGCAACCGAGCGCGACGTGGACAGGCTGCGCGGATTTCTGGACCGGTATGCAGTGCAGTTTGTAGGTGTCAGCGAAGTGCTGCGGACATGGGTACCGAGCAAGAGGACCGTTGGCGACCGGTATTTTCATTGGAGTGCCGCAGTGCGCCAGAAGGCGAAGCTCTGGCTGACGTGACGCCTTACCTGCGCGTACTGTGTTTTTCGAGCAAACTCAAGTAGAGGTTGGTCCAGCGATCAGCTATTACCGGCAGTGCGTATTGTTCCAGTGCTGTTTTGCGATTTTGATTGCTGATTTCGCTTCTTTCGGCAGGAGATAGGATCATGACCGCAGCCATGGCTTCGGCGAGAGCGAGATGGTCGCCTATGGGTACGAGCCATTTCGCATCGCACGTGCGCAATGCTTCTGTTGCGCCTTCAGTTTGAGTGGCGACGACGGGAAGACCGGCGGCGGAGGCCTCTAAAATGCTGACGGGAAGCCCCTCCCACAAGGATGTGAGCACGAAAGCATCGGAGGCTGCCAGTAGTGGCCAGACATTTGCGATGAAACCGGCAAAGTGTACGCGGTCTTCGATACCGAGGGAATGAGCAAGGTCAACGAGCCGCGTTTGATCAGGGCCGGCACCGGCGATTGTAAGACGCGGCTCTCCCGGCAGCAGGGCGAAAGCGCGTAGGAGCGTTGGGTAGTCCTTGACTGTATGAAGGCGACCTACTGCGACCCACAGGAAGGGATGTGGAGTGCTCTCGGGTGAGTTGCGCACTGCGGGTAGCTGTCGTATGTCGATGGCGTTTGGAATAACGCTCATACTATGGTGTGGCAGAAGTCCTGCTGCGTTGTAGGCATCGGCAACTGAGTTTGCAACGCATGTCACGTGGCTTGAGAGCCGGCAGGTTTGCCGCATAAGAAAACGGCGCAAACGCGAGCCGGTATGGATGGTGTGAATGGTATCGATCAGCACTGGAACGGGTGCGATGATACGCGCGAATCGCGCGAAGAAACTTGCGTGATCGAGATGGGCATGCACGATATCGGGCTTGTGAATGGAGCGCCATGCCTGATAGCGAATCCAGCCGAGCGGGTCGAGCCAGGCTTTACGCATATACAGCGAGTAGAAGAAGACATCTGCATTTCTAAGCTCGTGAGCAGCGTCGCTGCCGTTGCCGGATAGAGCGATCACGGAAACATGCCATCCGCGAGACGCAAAGGCCTTGGCGAGCAGCAGAAGCTGGCGTTCTGCGCCGCCAATTCGATCAAGCGTAGGAATGATGTAGACGATTCGAGTCATTGTTGGACTTGCGGAAGTGCCTGTTCGAAGCAGGCTGCATATGCTGCTATCGATCGGGAGACTTCGAATGGAGCAAGGAATGTGTGATCGAAATGAGGGGTATTTAGGCCGGGCGACGATTGAAGCTCTGCAATGGCTGCGAGCAGGGTTTCTGCTATGGATTTTGGGGTGGTCGATTGTGTGAGCCAGACGCCGGGCTGGGAATGAAGTAAGTCAATCAGGCCTTGAGATGCAGGCGTGGCGACGATGGGAATCTCGGCGGCGGCAGCTTCGAGAAGCGCGTTGGGCATGCCTTCATAACGCGAGGGAAGAACGAAGAGGGTGGATTGCGCGTAGTGATGCGCGAGGTCACTTTGGAAGCCTGGAAAGCTGACGGCATGATGAACATTGAGATAGCAAGCGAGATTTTGCAGGTCTGCCAGAAGTGGTCCATTGCCGAGAACGGTCAAGAAGGCTGAGGGATGCACGCGAAGAACGCTTGCGAAGGCTTGCAGGAGAAGATCAATTCCTTTTTCATGCGATAGCCGGGCGATACACAAAACCCTGGGGAATGCCGATTGTGTGACCGATCTGCGCGCCTGTCGGATTGCACTGCGGATGGAGCCAATATCGATTGGATTGGGGCAGACGGATAGCTTGTGTGGAGAAATCGAAAAATGCTGTATAAGATCGTCGGCCATGGCTTGGGACTGGCAAAAAATGGTGTCAGCCAGTGGATAAAGAGTGCGGTAGGCGAGGCGATGCCTGCGCGTCGTTGCAGCCGCAGAGGCGGTGGTATTTTGTCGAACGAGAATCCTTGTGTGTCTTGGCAGCAGAGGCCGAAGAGCAAGTATGAGAAAGCTCAGGTGAGCCATGCCGGAGAAGACCACATCGGGTTTGAGACGATGGATCAGGCTAAGGATCGGCTGCCACGCACTGCGGACTCGCTCACAGCTGAGGCGGTGTAAGGTGACGTGTGACGGGAGCTGTGGTGCTCCTGGGCGATCTTCGGAGATGGTGGCCAAATGTATTGCGAAACGGCTCGGATCGAGGTGTATGGCAAGCTGGGCTGTCACTCGTTCAGCGCCTCCACCGCCAAGATGGGGGATAAGTAGAAGTAACTTGATGCGATAAGACATTTAGAAGGGGTGAATGGGCATTAGGTTAATGTAGCGGAGACTTATATTCCAACGTTACTTTAGGCCATAGATGTGTAGAGCTTCGGAAGGTGTCAGGCGGGCTATATTTCGTAGCAAGTGAATCGTGAAATTAATGACGTATAACTGCTTACCATGACTGGACTGCTTTCGCAGAACTCTATAGGATTAACTCTGCATCTCAGCTGACACAACTAAGTTCAAACTATCTGCGGTCTTAGCTATTTTCCCCAGTAAGGCGATTTTGGGAGACGGGAAAGCTATGTCCGCGTGTGCACAGGATGAAGCAGCATCGGTCTGTTTACAGGGAGAGGCAACTTCTTCTACTGACGCTCGCCCCCGGATGCTAATTGGAGTGACGAGCGATCAGACCTGTGTGGTGTTGCGCGGCAGATTGCGCGCGTTGATGGAAGCCGGGTTTGACGTGATCGTGGTGTCGTCGCCTGGGCACTGGTTAACGTCTGTGGCTGAGACCGAGGGCGTGAGTGTAGTGCCGATTCCTATGCGTCGAGCGGTGTCTCCGTGGAGGGATGCGATTGCGTTTTTCCGGTTGTGCCGTTTGATCGCGAGATTGCGGCCAGAGATTACAGATTTCAGCACGCCGAAATGCGGATTGCTCGGAACCATTGCGGCATGGTTGATGCGAGTTCCAAGGCGGGTTTATACGCTGCGCGGGTTGCGGCTGGAATCGTCACATGGATTAGAGCGCTGGGTGTTGTGGTGGGCTGAGAGGATTTCGTGCTGGTGCTCCAATGTTGTGCTTTGCAACAGTCTGAGCTTAAAAGATGCGGCGATTGTGTGTGGGATTGCTCCTGCAGAGAAGCTTGTTGTGCTGGGGCGTGGCAGCACCAGCGGGGTGGATACGGAGCGGTTTTCTCCGGGAGAAAGCGATGTGCGGAAGCAATTTGGGATTCCGGTAGATACGCCGGTTGTCGGCTTTGTGGGACGGATCACAGGGCATAAGGGAATCCCTGAACTAATGGAGGCGTTTCACGAGGTTCAGAGGCGAAGGCCGGGGTGCTGGTTGTTATTGACGGGGTGGTTCGATCGCTCGGAAGACGCTTTGGATGAGCGATTGCGCCGCGAGATTGAGAGCCATCCGAGAGTGCTGGTAACTGGCAGCGTGGATGATCCTCCTCCGTACTATCGGGCGATGGATGTGTTTGTGCTGCCGACGCATCGAGAGGGTTTTCCCAATGCCGCACTGGAGGCCGCAGCGTGCGGCTTGCCGGTAATTACGACATGCGCGACTGGCGCAAGGAATGCTGTGATCGATGGAGAGACGGGGTACCTGATACCTGTGAGATCTTCAGCGGCAATTGCGGAAGCTATTCTGCGATTGATCTCAGATGAGGGGCTGAGGAAGAAGCTGGGGCGCGGAGCACGAGCCTGGGCTGTGGAGCATTACGAGCGGCGGAACGTTCTGAAGAGAGTGGTTGGCTTTTACCGGCTGTTGTTGACACCGGAATGGAAGATCGAGATGGAGGGGATGCGGGTTCGCGCTACGTCAGCGAACCCAGCGGACTTTGGAGAGGTCGGGGACGTCGGTTGAAGGCTTTACCGAATCTGAGATAACCGGGGGCAGAAAACTGGTGGCTCCCGACTGGGCGGCGCTCAGGAATCGCGTTGGCGCAATGCCGAGAACCAAGGTTGCGGTGGTGGCGAGTGCTAAAGAGAGTCCCACCGCCACTCCGAGCTCTGGAGCAGGAAGTTTTGCGGACCCTGCTGCCGGGGGTTGGGCGACCTTAACTGCAAAGCCAAGATAGTATGCAGCGGCTACACCTGAGTTGAGCAGGCCGATGATGCCTAGCCAGACTGCTCCGCCATGGATAGCCGTCGCGAAGGAATAGAACTTGCCGAAGAAGCCCGCTGTAAAGGGAATGCCGATGAGCGAGGCAAGGAAGAAGATGAGCAGGGTGCCGAGCAGAGGTGCGCGGAAGAGAAATCCGCGGAAATCTTCGATGACAGAGAGCTTTTCGTCGGGACCAGCGGCGATGGAGAGCACGGCGAAGATGCCGACGTTCATGGCGGCGTAGGCCGCAACGTAAAAGCTGGCCGAGGCGATGGCGTTGATGCCGAGCCCTGCGAAGGCGGCCAACAGATAGCCGGCGTGTGCGATGGACGAGTAGGCCAGCATCCGCTTGACGTTCTTCTGGCGCAACGCGGCGAGATTACCGACGGTCATGGAGAGGACCGCGACGATCCAAAGCATCGGCTGCCAGACAGGCTGGAGGACCGGGAAGCTCGAATAAAGAAGCCGGATGAGCAGCGCGAATGCTGCTGCTTTTGGAGCTGTGGACATGAGGGCGACGACAGGCGATGGCGCACCCTGGTAGACATCGGGGGTCCAGACGTGGAATGGAGCGGCGGAAACTTTGAAGAGAACGCCAACCATCAGCAATGCAAAAGCCGCGAGAACAAGCTGCGAAGATGCTGCCGGAATATGGGCTGCGATGTCGTTGATCTGAGTGGTGCCGGTAGCTCCGAAGGTGAGGGCAACGCCATAGAGCAGAAAGCCGGTGGCGAAGGAGCCGAGCAGGAAGTATTTGATGGCTGCTTCGGGACCGGTGCCGGTGTGTTTGCGGAAGCCCGCGAGGATGTAGGTGGAGATGGAGGAGATTTCGAGGGCGATGAAGACGACCAGCAACTCGACGGCGGAGGTCATCAGGCACATACCTACGGCGCCGAGAACCATGAGCGCGAAGTATTCACCGCGATGGTGCTGATTGGCGGGAAGCGCATCTAGCGAAAGCAGGATCGACGCCAGTACGATGCCGCAGATGAGCACGTGGAAGAAGACGCTGAATGGGTCGGTTTGAACGGTGCGATAGAAGGCTGTGCCCGGAGGCAGATTGAGTTGGATCAGGCTTGACCACAGGGCGGCTGTGACGCCAACAGCTCCAAGCCAGCCGAGGCTGCGCCGGTTGTTGGTGGCTGGCAGCGCGGCGTCGAAGAGCATGATGAGGACGCCGGTGATAGTAAGAACGACTTCGGGAAGAATGCGGATGAGGTCAGGCATGTTTTGTGGGTTCATTGCTGGCCTCCGCGAACCGGAAATGTGGCTTGGACACCGCACGTGGCTCCGGGGCGAGCACACAAAGAGACGGCGCGATAAGCTAGGCCGCCTGAGGTTTGGCGCAGTCCGGATTCGATGCCGGTGAGGAAGAGGTTCGGGAAGACACCCATAATAAGCATGAGTGTGACCAGCGGATAGAGGATGAACTTTTCGCGCAGATCCAGGTCTCGCGGCGCGTGGGCTATGGCGAGATTGGATTGCTGGCCATAGAAGACACGTTGGACGAGCGTGAGCATGTAGGCGGCGGAGAGGATGACGCCTACGGTTGCAGTGATGGCCCAGGCCTGGCTGGTTCCGGTGAAGGTGCTGGAGAGGACGAGGAACTCTCCTATAAAGCCGTTGAGCATCGGCAAGCCGATCATGGCGAGGCTGGCGATGACGAAGATGGTCGCGAGCATTGGGGTACGGGTTGCGAAGCCGCCGTACTGGCTGATCTGGCTGGTGGAGGCGCGGTCGTAGAGGACGCCAAGAAGGACGAAGAGCGCGGCTCCGATGATGCCTTCGTTGAGGGTCTGGTAGACGGCGCCGTCGAGACCACTGAGTGTCGCTCCGTAGATGCCGAGAGTACAGAAGCTGAGGCTGGAGATGGTGCCGTAGGCCAGGAGCTTCCAGAAATCTTTCTGTACGAGAGCCTGCAGCGCGCCGTAGATGACTCCGATTGCCCCGAGAGCAATCATCCAGGGAGCGGCTTTGACTGCCTGCTGCGGGAAGAGGCCGACGTGGAAGCGGATGAGTGAGTAGAGGCCGAGCTTGCCGGCAACGACCATGGCCCCGGCGATGGGAGCTTCCTGGAAGACATCGGGCAGCCAACCGTGGAGGCCTAGCACGGGAACCTTGACGGCAAAGGCAATCAGGAAAGCGAGCGAGGCCCAGAGGAGCGCGCCAGCAGGGAACGTGCCATTCGAGATTGCGTCCTGGAGAGCGACAAAGTCAAAGCTGTGCGTCTTGGCGTAAAGCCAGAGGATGGCGACCAACAGAGGCGCGGACGGTATGAATGTGTAAAGGAAGAAGCGCAGGGAAGCATTCGGGCCGCCGTTTTCGCTTAGCGTGCGGCCGTACATGGCGATGAGGATTGCCATAGGGAGAAGCGACAGCTCCCAGAAGCCGTAGTAGAGCATCAGGTCGAGCGAAACGAAGACGCCGAGCATGGCTGTCTGCTGCACGAGGAAGAGAGAGTAGAAGACTTTGGGGCGGTCTTTGATCGTGTTCCAGCTTGCGAGGACGCCAATGGGAGCAAGCAGACCGGTGAGAACAATGAGCCAGAGTGAGAGGCCATCGACGCCGACATGATAGTGAATATTCGGGCTGGCGATCCAGGGAATGTCCTGCACGAATTGAAAGCCGAGCTTTGCGTTGTCGAAGTGCGCAGGCAGATGCAGGGTAAAGGCGAAGGTCAAAAGCGCGAAGACGAGAGCGACGCCTGCGGAAAGCGTGCGGCGGTCGGGCAGCAGGGCGATGAGAAGGGCACCGATGAGCGGAGTGACGAGAATCAAAGAAAGGATGATATTGTCCATGTTCTAGTGCCCCGCCGCGTTCGGGTTGATGCTGATGGGAAGAACCTTGGAGGGATCGAAATGGATCCAGATTCCCAAATGATTCGCATAGATCGCGGCGAATAAGAGCAGTGCCGCTGCTCCAGCGACGAGCCAGCCGGAGTAGCTGCGGAGATTGCCGGACTGCCAGCGGCGCAGGAGTTCGCCGGTCAACGAAGCGATGCCTGCCAGAACCCAGGCCGAGCCGCGAATGAGAACGCCTTCGCCGATCCAGCCGAGGATGTACTGGCTGATGAACTTGAGCGGCGCCACGAATATCGCGTGATAGAGCTCGTCGATCCAATACTTATGCAGAAGCAGGCTGTAGATGCCCCTTGCAGAGGTTGCGAGCTTCTGCGCGCGATCGTTTGGCTTGAAGTATAAGAGATGCGCTACAAACCAACCGAGCGCTGCAACGGCCACTGCAACGATAGAGAGGATGAGCTCGAGTGAGCCCGAAGATGCTTCCGTTGGGGAAACGATATCGGAGCCGATGACGGGTGAGAGCAGATGGCTGAAGCGTCCATAGCCGATCCAGCCGCCGCATACGGAGAGGATAGCGAGGATCACCAGCGGCAGGAGCATCGACCAGGGGCTCTCGTGCGGATGATGGTCATGGTCTTCGCTGCGCGACTCACCAAGGAAGGTCAGATACCACAGGCGGAACATATAGAAGCTGGTAAGGCCTGCTGTGGCGAGTCCGACGAAATAAAGGATCTTGCCGAGTGAACCCGCTTGAAATGCTTCGGCCAGGATCGCATCTTTGGAGAAGAAACCAGCGAAGGGCGGGATGCCGGAGATGGCGAGAACTGCAGCAAACATTGTCCAGCAAGTGACCGGCAGACATTTGCGCAGGCCGCCCATCTTGCGCATGTCCTGCTCATTGGACATGCCGTGAATAACGGAGCCCGCACCGAGGAAGAGTAGCGCCTTGAAGAAGGCGTGCGTCATGAGGTGGAAGACCCCTGCTGAGTAAGCCATGACGCCGCAGGCGAGGAACATGTAGCCGAGCTGCGAGATGGTGGAGTAGGCAAGGACACGCTTGATATCAGTCTGAACGAGGCCTACGGTAGCGGCGAAGAATGCTGTGGCCGCGCCAATGATGGCGATGGTGGCGAGGGCGATGGGCGCACGGTCGAAGATCGAGTGGGTACGGGCAATCATGTAGACGCCGGCAGTGACCATGGTGGCCGCGTGGATGAGCGCGGAGACCGGCGTCGGGCCTTCCATGGCGTCTGGCAGCCAGACATAGAGCGGAATCTGCGCCGACTTACCGCAGGCCCCGACGATGAGGCAGAGGCCGATGGCAGTAAAGGTAGCGGTCGAGATGCCGGAGTTGGAATGAATGATGTTGTTGATCGCGAAGAAATCGAGCGAATGAAAGTTCGCCAGCACCAGGAAGATGCCGACGAGAAATCCGAAGTCACCGATGCGGTTGACGACAAAGGCCTTTTTGCCCGCGTTCGCTGCCGAATCGCGGTCTAAATAGAAGCCGATCAGCAGGTAGCTCGCGAGACCAACGCCTTCCCATCCGACAAACATGAGCAGGAAGTTGCCAGCGAGTACCAGCACGGTCATGAAGAAGAGGAAGAGGTTCAGATAGCTGAAATAACGCCAGTAGCCCTCTTCATGGCCCATGTAGCCGACGGAGTAGAGGTGAATCAGAAATCCGACGCCGGTGATGATGCTCAGCATGAGGATTGTGAGCTGATCGAGAGCGAGCGTGAACTGAATGTGAAGCGGACCGGCGTTGATCCAGTCGGAATAGTTGATAAGCCAGGGCAGTATCTGCGGCTTGACTTGAATGAAGATAAGCGCAGCGCGGGCGACAACCGCAAAGGACGCCAGCGGAAAGGCCAGGGCGATCGTCGAAACGACCGCTTTGGGCAGACGGCGCCCGAGCATGCCGTTGAGCAAAAAGCCTACGAAGGGCAGGATCGGGATGAGCCAGAGATGGAGATGCTGGGTCACGGGTCTTCCTAGAGCTTCATGAGGTCGACCTGGTCGACGTTGAGTGTGGCGCGAGCGCGGAAGATAGCGATGATGATGGCGAGGCCGACAGCGGCCTCCGCTGCGGCGACCATCATGACGAAGAAGACGAAGATCTGTCCCTTGACCGAATGCCACTGGTGAGCAAAGGTAACGAAGGACAAGTTGACGGCATTGAGCATCAGCTCAATCGACATAAAGACTGTAATGAGGCTGCGCTTGATGAGGAAACCGATAACGCCGAGGCTGAAGAGCACGGCGGAGAGAATCAGGTACCAGGAGGCAGGAATCATCGATGGCCTTCCTTTCGCGCCAGGGCGACTGCTCCGAGGATGGCGACTAGGATGAGAACGCTGGTGAGCTCGAAGGGCAGCAACATGTCACGGAAGAGGACGGTGCTGAGTTCGGTCATGGGTGTGACACCGTCGGAGAGCTTGACTCCGCCAAGCTTATTCTGGATGGCCAGGATCACGGTGGTGAGAACGCTGAACGCAGCAACAATAGCAGGGAAGCCAATGATCTTCGCGGCTTTGCTACCATGAGTCTTTTCTTCTTCGCCGACGTTGAGCAGCATGACGACGAAGGTGAAGAGCACCATGACCGCGCCGGCGTAGACGATGATCTGGGCAATGGCGAGGAACTCGGCGCCAAGTAGCAGATAGAGAACAGCGAGCGAGCTCATGACGACGATGAGCGAGAGCGCGCTGTTGATGGGGTGCGTCTGCAGCAGGAGATTGATGGCTCCAGCCAGACAGAAACCCGCGAAAATAATGAAGAGAATCAGATGCATGGGCGTTCTTGGGTGCTACGTTGCAGAAGCGCGTCCGTTGCTGTTTCGCCACGGCATTTTGGAATTCTTGTTGCCGTGATCCCCGATTGACTCAGGACGATTGCTGCTGGTTTCGAACCAATTCAGGCCCGGGCCAAAGGCGATTGTAAATTACGAGTTCGCCATGAGCGCCGAGAGAACGAGGCTTGTGCCGACAATGTTGAGCATGGCGATGGGCAGCAGATAACGCCAGCCGAATCCCATGAGTTGGTCATAGCGGAAGCGCGGAAGTGTACCGCGCACCCAGATGTAAAGAAAGAGGAAGAAGAAAACCTTGATGATGAACCAGAAGAGCGCAAGGAGTGCCTGAATGACAATGTTCTGCGGCTCGGGAAACAGATGACCGAAGGGGCTGTTCCATCCGCCAAAGAAGAGCAGCGTGGCAACGCAGCTTACAGTGATCATGTTGCCGTATTCGGCCATGAAAAACATGGCGAACTTCATGGAGCTGTACTCAGTGTGATAGCCGGCGACGAGTTCGGTTTCCGCCTCAGGCAGATCGAAGGGAGCGCGGTTGGTTTCGGCATAGGCCGCGGTGATGTAGATGAGGAACGCGATGATCTGACCGCCGCCGAGAATGTTCCAGGACAACGCGCCGTGTGCCGACTGGGCTTTGACGATGTCTGCCAGTGAGAACGAGCCGGTGCGAAGAACGACGCCGACGAGCGAAAGACCAAGTGCGAGCTCGTAGCTGATCATTTGCGCCGAAGAGCGAAGCGAACCGAGCAGGGAGTATTTGTTGTTCGAAGACCAGCCTGCGAGAGCGATGCCGTAGATGCTCATCGAGGTGACGCCGAGCAGAACGAGCAGTCCAATGTTGAGGTCGGCGAGCTCGAAGACTTTGACACCGTGAACGGTAATATCCTGCGAACCAAAGGGCACGACGGCGATGGAAAGCAGCGAACAGCCGAGGGCGATCAGCGGCGCGGTGAGGTAGAGCGGCCTGTAGACGCCGGCAGGGATGAAGTCTTCTTTGAGGAAGAGCTTGAGGCCATCGACCATGGGCTGCCAGAGGCCAAAGGGACCGACGCGGCTGGGGCCCCAGCGGTTCTGGATACGGCCGACGACCTTGCGCTCGAGCAGGACCGTATAGGCCACCCCGCCGAGAAAGATGGCGGTAACGACGGCGACCTTCAAAATGCTGAATAACAAAAACAGCCAGATGCTCAAGGCTTACCCTTTCCTGCGGTTTAGTCTGCGGCAGCTTCGGCTACGGGTTGCGAGATGGATTCCTGATAGCTGTTCAGTTCCACCAGAGCTTTGGTGTGATCGCCCAGGACGCCCGAGGTAAAGAGGCCATCATGAGCGGGAAGAATGAGCTCGGCTGCCGTAGGAGCGGTAAGGCTGGCAACGGGAACGAAGCCGGGCTCGGAATGAACATCGTTACCTGCGAAGAGATTGAGCCGGTCGAGCTTGTAGCTGGGAACGAGGCGCTCGATTTCGTCGAGTGCCGCTAGTGGATCAAACGGGCTTAAGCGCAATTCGAGACCGCGAGCGGCAAGCCATACGGCGTGACGGTCGGCTTCACCCGAATGTGCGCCGCGGCTCTGACCAAGGTCACCGTGGATTCCGCGCAGTGACGGAATCGGCCTTGGCGTAGGAACGAAGTCGACGCTGAGTGCGGGAGCAGTGACGGCCGGAACCGTTATTGAGCCACGGCCAAATGGAACAAGCTTCTTGACGTCAGCGCCCATACCTCCGGCGATGCGGACCAGAATCTCGAAGTCGGGTTTGACACCAGCCTTGTCGGCTGCTTTCTTGACGAGCTGAATGTCGCCAAAGGTATTGGTAACCGTGCCTGCCTTTTCGTAGAGGCTTGCAGCGGGCAGAACTACATCAGCGAGCGCTGCCGTACCGGTCAGGAAAATATCCTGAACGACGACGAAAGCTCTCTTGAGAGCGGCCGGATCGGTGCCATAAGCAGTCACAGGATCGGAGCCGACAATATAAAGCGCCGCCAGTTCGCCGCGACATCCTGCATCAAGCATCTCGGGGGCAGTCATGCCCGGCTGAGTCGAAAGGTTCGGGTACTCCTCCGCGAAGGCTCCGGGAGTGGTGACTGGGATATAACCAGGGAGCAGATCGGGACTGAGACCCATATCCGCCGCACCGCGGGAGTTGGCATAGTCGCCGAGATAGGCGAACTTGACGTTCTCTTTGGCGAGTCCCCATTTGACGAGGGATTCGATAGCCGCACCGCGGAATTCCTGGCCGAAGATGACGAGAAGCGATTCCTCGGCATTCACAGCTTCGCGGAAGGTTTTGGCATTTTCGATCTCGCCGAGTGCAGAGTCGTCGCCAGAGAGGAATGCTGTGAGGGATTCGTATCCTTCTACTGGAAGGGACAATGTCTGACGCGCCTGGCGTTCGAGCTTAATGGGACTGTCGGTGGCGATGTAGAGCCGCGCTGTGTTGTGGCGGAAGTTGGTGCGGATGTTCCAGGCCAGCAACGGGTGTTCTTCAGTGGGGTTGCCGCCGATGAGTAGGATCGCCTTGGCTGTCTCAGTGTCACGAAGACTTGCGGCGCGATGCTCGTGACCAGCCATGGCGCGCACGAAGGCAGCGTAGTCCGTAGTGCGGATGTGATCGATGTTGTTGGTGCCGAGGACCGTGCGCGCGAACTTCTGCAGCAGGTAGTTTTCTTCGTTGGTCCCTGTGTTGGAACCGATGACGCCGATGGAGCTGCCGCCCCCATTTTCAGTTTTGCTGTCGCGAATCTCCTTGAGCTTGTTGGAGACAACGCGGATGGCGTGTTCCCAGGTGACAGGCTCAAGAGTGCCGGCGGCGTTGCGGACCAGCGGCTTGGTAAGGCGGTCTTTGGAATCGACAAAATCGAAGCCGAAGCGGCCTTTGGCACAGAGAAAGTCGCCGTTGATACCGGATTTGTCGCGGTTGTCACCACGGACAATCTCGGCTCCGTCATCTACCTGGCGAACGCCAAGAGTGACCTTGCAGCCGTCGCCGCAATGCGTGCAGACGGTGGAAACGTGATTCATCTCCCATGGGCGGGTCTTGTAACGATAAGTATCGGATGTGAGTGCGCCGACTGGGCAGGCGTCGATGCACATGCCGCACTGTTCGCAGTCGAGATGATCGCCGCCGTTAGGCGCGATGATGGCCGACGAGCCACGGTTAGCGATGCCGAGAGCCCAGACATCCATGCCTTCGCCGCACATGCGAACGCAACGGTAGCAGAGGATGCAGCGCGGGCGGTCAAAGTACACAGCGGGAGACCATTTCTGCTCTTCGCGATGATTCTTGGCCTCGGTGTAGAGGCTTTCACCGGCACCATAGCGGAAGGTCATGTCCTGCAATTCGCACTCGCCGCCAGCGTCGCATACCGGGCAGTCGAGCGGATGATTGCCGAGGAGCAATTCGATGGTCGCTTTACGGGCCTGCGTGATCTCGGGAGACTCGGTGGTAAAGACCTGGCCTTCAGCGACGGTCGTGGTGCAGGCGGTCTGGAGTTTCGGCACCTTCTCCTGGCGGACGACGCACATGCGGCACGCGGCCTGGAGCGAAAGACCGGGGTAGTAACAGAAGGCGGGGATCTCGATGCCGGCCTTGCGGCAGGCCTCGATGAGCAGCGTGCCCGCGGGAGCGGTGAGCTTCTTTCCGTCGACGGTGAATGTTACGTCAGGCATTCTTCTCTCGTTTGCTCGTTACACCAGTGCGACTTCAACGTGCTTGGCGTAGGGACAGGGTTTCCCGTCCAGGTGATCTTCAAACTCTTTGCGGAACTTCTTGACGAAACCTAGTGTGGGCATTGCTGCTGCGTCGCCGAGCGGGCAGAAGGTGCGGCCCATCATGTTCTCGGCGAGATACTGAATGTTGTCGATATCTTTCTTTGTGCCGAAGCCGGCGTGAAAACGTGTCAGCGACTTCTTGAGCCAGTCGGTGCCTTCGCGACATGGGATGCACCAGCCACAGCTCTCGTGCTGATAGAAGCTGATGGTGCGCAATGCGAATTCGACGATACATGTTTGATCGTCGATAACGACGACGCCGCCAGAGCCAAGCATCGAACCGGCTTTGCCGACTTGATCGAAGTCCATGCCGAGGGTTTCGATCTCCTCGGGCAGCAGAACAGGCGTTGACGATCCGCCGGGAACGACGGCCTTGAGCTTGCGTCCGCCACGAACGCCGCCGGCAACTTCATAAATCATCTTCTTGAGGTTGTAGCCCATCGGCAGTTCATAGATGCCGGGGCGTTCGACGTGACCGCTGATGCCGAAGAGGCGCGTGCCGCCATTGCGCTCACTGCCAACCGCTGCATAAGCCGCGCCGCCCATGGTGATGATGTGCGGGACTGATGCGATCGTCTCGGCGTTGTTGATGACGGTGGGGCCGCCGTAAAGTCCGACAACGGCAGGGAAGGGCGGCTTGATGCGGGGAACACCGCGCTTGCCTTCGAGCGATTCCATGAGAGCCGATTCTTCGCCGACTTCGTAGGCTCCGGCGCCAGTTTGCACTACTGCCTGAAATTCGGTCTCGGTGCCGAAGATGTTCTTGCCGAGGAAGCCTTTTGCATAGGCGTCGGCAACGGCCTTCTCCATGATCTCGATGAGATAGCGATACTCGCCGCGCAGGTAGATAAAGCCCATCTTTGCGCCGATGGCGAGACCAGCGATGATGGTGCCCTCGATGATCGCATGCGGATCGTGCAGGAAGATCAGGTGATCCTTGCAGGTTCCGGGCTCCGATTCATCGCCGTTGACGAGAACATACTTGGGCTTGGCCGACTGTTTGGGAACGAAGGACCACTTGAGACCAGTTGGGAAACCTGCGCCGCCGCGCCCGCGAAGGCCGGATGCCTTCATCTCATTGATGATCCATTCAGAGCCTTCAGCAAGACACTTGCGCGTGGCTTCATAGCCGCCGAGTTCGATATAGCGGTCGATATTGGCTGCGCCCATGCCGAAACGCTTGGAGATGATCTTGACTTCATCGGGATGGGAGGTGAGCTTAGGCATTCGCTGATTCTCCCTTGGCGTCTGCGCGACCTGCTTTGGCGCGATACGCTGCGATCACTTCATCAACTTTGTCGTTGGTGAGGTCGTCGTGGAAGTCGTAGTTTACCTGAATGGCAGGAGCCCAGCAGCAGACACCGATGCACTCCACTTCTTCAAGCGAGAAAACGCCGTCAGCGGTAATGCCCTTGTGGCCGATGCCAAGTTTTTCTTCGAGGTGCTCGAAGATGTCGTACGCGCCGCGCAGCATGCAGCTGATGTTGGTGCAGACCTGCACGTTGTATTTGCCGACGGGCTTGAAGCGCAGCATGGAGTAGTAGCTGGCGACGTTGCGAACATCAAGCATGGTGAGGTCGAGGCGTTGCGCAATCTCTTCGATGACCGCGTCTGAAAGATAGCCGACCTCATCCTGCGCATAAAGCATCATGGGAATGAGCGCAGAGCGCTTGACGGGGTATTTCAAAACGAGCGCGTCGAAGCGGGCTGAGAGTGCCGGCGAAAAGATCGACATGGTTTCAGCACTGCTCATTGCATCAGCTCCCGTGCCCAGAGTTCGGCTTGCAGGTCCATCTCTTCCTCGCGGTCTTCGTTCTCTTTGTCGCCTACGTGGGTGAGCAATCTACCTTCTATGGTAAAACGCATGAGTCCACGGCTTCCATCTTCGCGGTTCCAGACGATATCTGCATTCAACCGATCGAGACTCAGCCAACGATCGCTGATGCGCACCGTGATGCGGTCTTCACCGAGTTCGACAGTTGCTTGTTCTTTGCGGTTCAGTCCATGGGCAGCGGTGTAGCTGCGCAGCAGGGAAGCAAGGGACGTCCAGAACTCGATCCATAGTTGCTCACTCGCCTGTCCGGCGTGCGTGGAGACGCGGTCGATGATGGCCTGCGTATTCAGTGTCTGGTTCCTCAGGGCTAGTACCGTACTATTAGTTTTCTGCAAGCAGCCAACTACGATGTTCCTGTGCGATTTCAGTCAAAGGTTTCACGTTGGAGTTTTCTTCGACCAATACGAGTTCCACTTCAGGAGAAGGTTCATAGGAGATCACTCCGCAGTCTCCCAACAATGAATCCCTTCTGCTCGCGAGAATCTTGTGTCTTTCGTGAAGCGTAAACCATATCTGGCGCTTCAAATCGCCCGTTGCCGGGGAGAAAATCCTAAATCCGTCTTTCGTGCTAGGCCGAATCGCAAGTGCAAATCTGTCCACGGTTGCATTAGCGTCATCTGCCTGCTTTTCGACAACTTCTCTTAAGCGATCAAATATCCATCCACGCTTCTGTTCGAGAATTTCGTACAAGTAATCACCGCGATCCTGTTCGATCGTGCCTGCGGGAAGCGGTTTGGTCCAGTCAAACAAAGGTTGCGCCGATTCTGTCATCGATCGATCTCGCCGAGAACAACATCGATCGATCCGATGACTGCCACTACATCCGCAAGCAGGCGGCCTTTGCACATGGTTTCAAGCGCCTGCAGCGATGCAAAACTTGGGTTGCGCATGTGAACGCGGTAGGGCTTCGGGGTACCGTCGGAAACGACGTAATAACCCATCTGTCCACGCGAGGATTCAATGCCCTGATAGACTTCGCCAGCCGGAACGGTGAAGCCCTCGGTAACGATCTTGAAGTGATGAATGAGCGACTCCATCTGGGTCTTCATCTTTTCGCGATCAGGAAGAACGATCTTTGGCGCATCCGCCTTGATGGGACCCTCGGGCATGCCGTCCAGCGCCTGGTTAATGATGCGAACACTCTGGCGCATTTCTTCGAGGCGAACGAGATAGCGGCCCCAAACATCGCAGCGCTGCGAGACCGGCACATCGAACTGGAACTTCTCGTAACCGGAATAAGGCATGTCGCGGCGTAGATCGAAATCGACACCGGAGGCGCGCAGTGGAGGTCCGGTAACGCCCAGCGCGATGGCATCGGCTGCTGAGAGGTGACCAACGTTCTGCAAGCGGCCTGTAAAAATAGGGTTGCCAGTGAGCAGGTTCGAGTATTCGTCGATCTTCTCGGGGAAGGTTTTGATGAACTTGCGCACGCGATCGAAGAAATCGAGCGGAGCCTCCATTGAGAGGCCGCCGATGCGAAAGTAGCTGGTCATCATGCGCTGGCCTGCTACATGCTCAAAGATGCGGAGAATATCTTCGCGCTCTCGGAAGGTATACAGAAAGACTGTCAGCGCGCCGATGTCCATGGCGTGCGTGCCGAGCCAGACCAGGTGCGAGTTCAGACGAGTCAACTCGCTTAGCAGCACGCGCATCCACTGCGCTTTCTCGGGAATCGGCAACTCAAGCAGCTTTTCGACCGCGAGACAGTAGCAGAGGTTGTTGTGCATCGGACTGAGGTAGTCGATGCGGTCGGTCATGGGTACAACTTGCTGGTAAAACTTGGCTTCGCAAGTCTTCTCAATGCCGGTGTGCAGATAACCGATTTCCGGATAGAGACGGATGACTATTTCGCCGTCGATTTCCAACACGAGACGCAACACGCCATGCGTGGAGGGATGCTGGGGGCCCATGTTGATGACCATGGTCTGGTCACTGGAGCCCTCGGCGACGGGTGCGCTCAGAATTGGCTGTCCCGGCAACGTTTCGGTTGTTTGGGGCATGGACGCTGGTCTCCCGCTTTGACTACCGATAGTTAGAAAGTAAAAAGATCGCCTGAAAGAGTTCCGACAATGATTACGATGACTTTTCAGGATACATCGTTTCACCGGAATTCGGACCGCGTTGCGGTAGAGGAACCTTAGTTGAATTTCATGAAAGCGGCGCTGGCCACTTTGGTAAATGCGATTCGTGAAATACCGATCAATTCAGCCTGCATGGAAAAGGCGCTGGCTTCGCAGCGCCCCTGGGATTGCGTGGCGGCTCCGAACGCTAGCGATAACCTTCGACGGGATAATCCTTGCGCAGAGGATGTCCTTCCCAGTCATCGGGCATCATGATGCGACGCATGTTGGGATGGCCGCCAAAGCGAATGCCGAAGAGATCGAAGACTTCACGTTCGTAGTAGTCGGCAGAGGGCCATACACCGGTGATGGTGTCGACAACCGGCATCTCTTCTTCAAGAAGAACACGCAGGCGGATACGTTCTTTGAGCTTGTGCGAAACAATGTGGTAGCTGACCTGGAAGCGCGGCTCGGAAGGGAACCAATCGACCGCGGTCACGTCTTCGAGGAAGTTGTATCCGGCCTGCTGCACGATCTGCCCTGCGCGCACAATGTGCTCGGGCGCAATCGTCAGGGTCATTTCGCTGCGGTCCCATTTGGCATCAGCAAGTGCTTCGGGAAGCACTGCTGTGATGGCCGCGACAGCGGGATGAGACGGCATTTCGCGGAGGACGGATTCCTTATCGGCTAAAGTAGCGGAGCCGCTCATCAGAGATCTCCCTTGTCGGTGGACCAGTCGAGGATGCCCTTCTTCACGATGTAGAAGAGGGCGACGGCAATGAAGCCGAGATAGACGATCATCTCCCAAAAGCCAAACCACTGCGAGCCGGTGATTTTGGGCAACTGGCGGTAGATGACTGCCCAGGGCATCATGAAGACAACTTCCACATCGAACAGGATGAAGAGCATGGCGACCATGTAGAAGCGCACGCTGAAGCGCCCGCGGGCGTCGCCTACCGCCTCGATGCCGCACTCGTAGACCTCAAGCTTGGTCTTGGTGTTGCGGTGACGGCCTATGAACCACGAGGCCACGACCATGCCGATTCCGAGGCCGAAGGCGGCCAGGACCTGCAGCAGCAGCGGCAAATACTGCCAGATGTATTGAATCTGTGACGATTGAGAGTTCATGAGCTTCCTCGCCGGTTAACTGCACCATCGCACGTTTTTACGATGTGGAGACGCGGACAGATGATGCGGGAGAAAACCGGTCGCTAGCTTGAGCTTAGGGAGCCTGGCTCGCCTCGTCAAGCAGGGGTGGTAACGCGGATGCCACGAAAGTTTCCTCTCCACCCGTTACGAGGTATGTATCAGCGTGATGTTCGTCACAGAGAATTCACACTGCAAGGAGCAGGATCGTTGAGGTGTAGACGTCCTGTTCGCGTGCATAGAGATAAAGAGAATTTGATGACACCTGCCCGGTACCTTTGTCATCTGAAGGTATTGAGGCGGTTGCCGATGGACAGGCAGAGGTGAAGACGAATGTTGCCGATCACAGGTATCGCTGAAATTGATGAGGGGCGTGGGCGGAGCCGGAAGGTATCCCGTGAGGCGGGGCGTGGTCTGGAAATTCTGGGACACGCGATCGGGTATCTTTCAGACGAATTTGCATTGGAGTGCATGGCCGGCAAGACCGGGAAAAACGCTTTGCATTCCCATGTCGCCGCGATTGATCTTTTGAAGATGCTCAATCGCGAAGTGTATTTTAGCTGCCCAATAGAGATAACACTTGAAGAACGGATACAGGGCTGGATCAGCCGATTGAGCGCGCCGCGACACACGATGCGCCCTGCCTTGTTGCCGGTAAAGCAGCGGACAAGATGGTAGTCTTGGCGTAAATGACGCCAGACGCAGTTGCGTGCATATTTTCACGATTTAGGCTCTCGAAACTCAGTCAAGGAAAGCTGAGCACTGCCTGGCTGCTCTTTTGCTTCGTATTGGGTCATGGGGTCTGCCGTATCGCTCACGCGCAGCAGGCCTCAAAAGACGTGATTCGCTCCCGCGTCGATTCCAATCCGACCTTTGTGCTGAAACAATTTGCGCCCGACAAGCCGTTGCGGTTGATTGTCTATGGCGATATGCGGTTTACCGATCCCAACATAACCAGCGGTACGAATCCAAAAGTGCGGAGCTGGCTGGCGGCCCGAATTGGTGAAGAGAAACCTCAGGCGCTCTTGCTGACAGGAGACATGCCGTTTGTCGGTTCGCGTAACGAGGACTGGGCGGAGTACCGCAAGGAAACGGCTTCCTGGACAGCGGCTGGATTTCCCGTTTTTCCGACGATAGGGAACCACGAAATCAAAGGTGATCCGGTCAAAGGCGCGGCCAACTATCTGGCCAATTTTCCGCAGATTCAGGGGCATCGGTTTTATTCGGCTGTGCTGGGACCGGTGGAGGTGATCGGGCTGGACATGATCCTTCCAGGGAGTCCGCGGTCGGAGCAGTACCGGTGGTTTGCAGCGCAACTTGCGCATATTCCGGCCTCGGTGCAGTTTCTGTTCATCCTGTACCACACGCCATGGGTGGCGGATACGCAATCACAGATGATTGCCGGGCTGCCGACCAAGGATGGACTGGCTTTGCGCACCTTGTTGGAAAGCTATGTGCCGAAGCTGCACGCCAAGGTGGTGATGTTCAGCGGTCATATTCATAACTACGAGCGATTTGAACGGCATGGCGTAGAGTATGTCGTTACAGGCGGTGGGGGTGCGCAGCCGTATCCGCTGCTGTACCGGGGAGAGCATGACTTGTACCGTGATCCCGGATTTCCGGTCTTTAACTATGTGACAGTTGAGGTCGAGAATCACGCACTGCATGCGGAGATGTGGAAGGTGACTGATCCGGACGCCACCCCGCTCAGCGTGGAAAAGAAAGACAGCTTCGCCATCGAAGCGGTCAAGCCGTAGCTGGTGCTTGCTGTTTGATCTAGCCCATGGCCAGGAGAGCGAAGAGTCCGATCCAGGCGATGCCCATGGCATGCCAGTACCAACTGAGGCAGTCGATGGCAATCTGGCGGGTTTCGACTTTCCGCAGTAAGGCAAGTCCACCGAGCGCCGACGTGAGCGCGAGGATGCCGAACACGAGATGGACAACGTGTACGCCGGTGATCAGGTAGAAGAAATAGACGGCGGGCGTAGCCCAATGGTCGAAGGCGAAGCCCTGAGCCGTCAGTTGTTTCCACGCAGTCCATTGTCCGGCGACGAAAAGCAGGCCAAGCACGAGGGTTACGGCCAGCCAGGGAAGCGCACGCCGGAGCGCGGGGCGTCCCAGGCCCAGCCATTCTTCAACGACATCGAGTTCGCGAAAGATATTGCGGCGGGCGATTTCGATGGTGAGGCTGCTCAAAACGAGGACGGCGGTGTTGAGGAAAAGGATGGGCGGAAGCTGAACCGGGTGCCAGTCGCCGATGAATTCCTGGGTGCGGACGTCGATATGGCCGGTGCCCTGATGAGCGAAGAACAGGACGGCGAGGCCGAGGAAGAAGACCATGTCTCCGCTGAGGATGAAGAAGGTGGCGAACCGCACCCGCTTTAGTCGCTCGCCGGGGCCGCTGCGGCCCAGGCGTTTCCACTCATCGTCGTCACCACTGCCCCCGCCTCCTGTGGGACGTCGATCGACTGGTGGCTTACCGCCAATGCCGGGATCTTTTCGTTCGGTTTCGACCGGATAGCGGGTGAATGTGGTGGGCATGGCCAGCCTCGGGGAGGATTAATGCCAGAAAGCTTACACCGACATTGGGAAGGATGCACCGGATATCGGTGAGGTTGTTTTTACGACATGCATCTACAGCAAGGAAGCTTCCTGTTTATGAGACGAAAGAAACAGCGACAGCGAATCAACTTTATTGCGATATTTTTGCAGACTTAACCAAAGAAACAAAACGGTTGTGGATGCGCCTGTCAGCGGACAGCTCGGGGTGAAAGGTGGCGGCCATTGTATGACCTTGTTCAATGAGGACCGGGAAGCCGTCGCGACTGGCCAGCACTTTGACGTCCGAGCCGACGGACGCGATGCGGGGGGCGCGGATGAAGACGCATTCGACCGGCTCCGGGCCTGTCGCTGGAGGTATTTCTGCATCGAGGGTAAGGATGGCGGAGTCGCGCTGGTCGCCATAGGCGTTGCGCTCGACGGCGATGTCGAGGATGCCCAGGCTGCGCTGTGCGGGGTGGCTGACCTGGCGGGCGAGGAGGATGGCTCCGGCGCAGGTGCCGAAGACGGGCTTGTGACGGGTGAAGCCCTGGAGCGCGTCGAACAGGCTATTGCGATCGAGGAATTTGAGCATAGTGGTGGATTCGCCACCCGGGAGGATCAGACCATCGAGATCCGTGAGAGCTTCGGCGGTTTTCACCAGGGAGGGATGGGCGCCGGCCTCTTCTAGGGCTGTGGCGTGGCGTTCGTAATCGCCCTGGAGGGCGAGGACGCCGATGCGTGGGGAGCTAAGATCGGTCAAATGGGCTTCCTGTTGGAGGGTAGCGATAACCAGTGTCTCTTCTTTATTCTAGAGTGCCAGGCACGCGTCAGGATTCAGGGCTGAGTCGCCCGAATAGGGGAGGGGGTACTTGTTTTCTCCTCTATTGTTCTTCATAAGTCATTTAGAATCAGATAGATGAAATTAATCTTCGCGTCCCGCGATGGCGCGTTTTGCGCGGTTTTTGAGGTGCATTTAAGCTACTGCGCGCATCCTGGCTTTTGAGGCTCAGAGCTAATGCTGTCCGCCTCTATACTGCAATTTTTCTGAGTAATTCCATGCAAAGCCGAGATATGAATCGGGCATAGGTGCGGGCATACGCAATTCCGGGCGGTGTTACACGCCTGGAGCAAGCCTGATACACTGGCGACCTTGCTCCAGAAGTATTGAGACTTTGCCGTTAGAGTTCGCGTGTGCAATCCATGCCGCGCGCCGGGGACTCTACCTGCATTCGAGAAGATCTAATTTCAAACACAGGGATATTCGCCAATGACCTTAGTACAGACAGGGAAACGTGCGCCTTTTACAGTGCAACGCCGGCCGGGGAAGAGGCCGGATACTGTGATTTTCCACTTCAGCGGACCTTTTACGGCTCGGGATATGTACGAGTCTCTGCCTCCGGCGGCTTTGCATGACATGCTGACCTTTCAATCGACTCAGGACGAGCGGCCGCCGATGCTGAACATTCTCGACCTGACGGATGTGCTCTACGTGGACTCCAGCGGTCTTGGCATGATCGTCCGGCATTACGCGCACTGTAAGGGCAAAGGTGTGCGGTTTGTGGCTGCAGGATTGAACGAGAAGGTTCTTGAGCTATTCCGATTGACCAAGATGGATGCGATCGTTCCGCTTGCTGCCACGGTGGAGGACGTGGACAGAGCATGAATTCGGTGCTGTGTGGCAAGGCTGTGGCGGCTGCATCACTGATTTATTCAGCAGAAATTAAGAGTGCTTGCTTTTTTGGCGACTCATCCATGAGAATGCCGGAACGATTCATGAAGCGAAAATTCACGGGCGATTTTGTGGATTACACTTCAAAATCGAATAGGCTGTTCCACTCAATAGATCCATAGAAAGGATTCTCCATGGCGAAGCGATTCTTTGCAGAGTTTTTCGGAACATTCTGGCTGGTGCTGGGCGGGTGCGGTAGCGCAGTGCTGGCGGCGGCGTTTCCCAGCCTTGGCATCGGGTTTGCCGGGGTGGCGCTGGCGTTTGGATTGACGGTGCTGACGATGGCTTATGCCGTCGGACATATCTCGGGAGCCCATTTCAATCCGGCGGTGAGCTTTGGCTTGGCGAGCGCGAACCGCTTCAAGTGGTCAGAGCTGCCGGCGTATGTGATTGCGCAGGTGATTGGCGGAACGGCGGGGGCCGCGGTGCTGTATGTGATTGCTTCGGGTAAGGTGGGTTTCGACGCGCAGGCTTCGGGATTTGCTTCGAACGGCTATGGGCTGCATTCGCCGGGCGGATTCAATTTGACGGCGTGCTTTACCTGCGAGGTGGTGCTGACGGCGTTCTTTCTACTGATTATTCTGGGATCGACGCATACGAAGGCGCCGGTTGGGTTTGCCCCGGTTGCGATCGGATTGGGGTTGACGCTGATTCACCTGATCAGCATTCCGGTGACGAATACGTCGGTCAATCCGGCTCGCTCGACGGCTGTGGCGATCTTTCAGGGAGGATGGGCGCTGGGACAGTTGTGGCTGTTCTGGGTGGCTCCGATTATCGGCGGAATATTGGGTGGGGTGATCCACCGGATGCTGTTTGAGACGATGCCACCTGAGCCGCAGATTAGCGGGGTGAAGTCGTAACTGACGGAAGCGGCAGATTCTATTTGCGTTTTGCGCAAATCTGACATCGATTTCGTGGTGATGCTGCGGTAGTGGTGCTCCAGGTTTCAGAAGCGAAACCTGGAGCACCCTTATATGTGCCGGAACGAGCTTCTCAAGATCTGGCCCCAATCCATTTGGGCGGCGCTGCGAGCCAGTGCGACCTCATCGCTCTCGTCGGAGATCAGATGCTGATCGAGAGGCGCCCATGGTTGGACAGGGAGTTTTCTCGGCTCGGGTTCTGGACTGGCCAGGCAGAAAAATTAGAACAACCAACAGTAGAGCTATGACTCCGATAGTGTTTTCCGCCTTCAGCCCTACTGTGTGTTTGCCGATATATGAGGAAGTCGGAGTTGTGGGAACTTGGTTCGTGTTGCGCACGGGTTGTGCTCCGGACGTCAGAAGCGAGACCCTGTCCCTGGGCGGATGCGGCTATCGCAACATGATAGTCTTTGCTAAGAACGTTAGGCTCAACAAGATGATGCCTAAGCAGTGACCATAGATAGGCGAAGAGGGATGTTGTATTGGCGTCGATCTTACTATGAGTTAAGCGCTTAGGCGCATCAAATACAACACTTTGGAACTTCACATACATCAGGGCCAAGGAGGTCCGGTTATGCCGGAACTGGTTGAGAGAGTTGCCCATGAAAAAGAGGCATACGACGACGGCACGGTGCATAAGGAAAGCGCCGCGCTGCAGGCTCGCTTTATTCACGTCTTCCAGTGCCCAAATTCGACACGCGGAGAGCGATTCTTTTCCGAGACTGTGGCTGAATATGCAAGAGGCAAGGACATCCTGGATTATGGTTGCTATGACGGATGGATGGTGCCCCGCTATCACGAAATGCGACCGCGCAGTATTACTGGCATAGATATCTCCGAGACTGCCATCGCAGCGGCTGAGGCCCAATATGGTGGTATCGCCGAATTTCATGCCGGGGATGCGCACGCGATGCCTTTTCGTAGCGAATCTTTTGACTTAGTGGTAGGCAGGGGGATACTGCATCATCTCGATTTCGATGTGGCGCTCAGAGAGATTCACCGTGTTCTCCGCCCTGGAGGAGGTGCAGTTTTTGTTGAGCCACTGGGCGATAACCCCGGGGCGAAATTAATCCGCGCCATGACACCCAAAGCTCGAACTAAAGATGAGAGAGCTTTAAGCCAAGCCACGATCCAGCGAACGGATGCGTTTTTCGGCGGCTCCTCTCACTTTTTCTACAATCTAGCTTCCGTTCCTGTAGGCATGTTGACTTCGCTTACTCCACTCAATGCGGACAATGTACTGCTCCGCATGACAGACGCTGTCGATCAGATGCTGGCCCGCTCCCCGATGAGGTACTGGATGAGACAAGTGGTTCTTGTTTGGCACAAGGCCAAATCGTGAGACGGGCAGCTAATTATCTGACTCCGGAAAACTTCAGATTCCGATGGCTTGCCTGTTTCTGGGCATTCTTTCGTCTGGGTGCAGGTTTGTCGGTTCGTCAGCTTTAGATGAGACTTCAGTTCGCATTGATCAGAAGGTGTGGCGTTAGTCATTGCGACTTGGAATTGTTCTACGTAGAACAGTTTTGGGTGAATGGGACGGCTTTGGCGAGACATGTTGGAAGGCTCTTGTTTTGAGGCGCTTGTAATTGCCGACAATTTAGGGGTTTTGTGCCTTGTTACAGCGAACGGTAAATAGGGCGTGTGGAACATAGATTTGCTCCACAGATTTCTGGTTCTCAGGTCTCAGAAGCGACGCATGGGGCAACCGGCGAAGAACGCGGAGAGGATGTACTATCCGGCATCTCGACTGCACTTTGGGTTAGTGGTTCATTGGCGGCCCTGGGGTTCCGTCGGATCACTTGGTGGCCAATATGAAGAAAGTGGTCAACCGTTGTTCGGCGTCGTACCCGGCCATCACTGGCGAGCCGGGAAGATTGGCTCCGGAGCTTTTTCCGGCGTCACCTGAGGCGTAGAACATGACATGTGGGTGCCAGTTCTTGCCTTCGTCGTTTAGATATTGCTGCTTTGACATCATGTAGACCACTGTCCCGGTCGCAAGCGCTGGCAGTTCCTTGTCTTCGAACGCCGATGTGAGAGCCGAGACGATCTCGGCTTTCGATTTTCCTGCCAGTACCAATTTGGTCTTCATCAGAAAGATGGGCAGAACGGTCTCTGCGGCGGGCGCATTGAAGCAGTGGGGTGCGCGTATGTTGGGATTCCAGAACTGCGCATCGTCAGTCGTGGTCGCCCAGGATCGCTCGACGATACAGACGAAGCCATTCGAGCCTTTCGCGGCGGTTGTGTAGCCGTCGCGATGGAGGACCATTACTTCGGCGGCATCGGAAACGGAGGGTGGGGCGGCGCTGCGAGCCAGTGCGATCTCTACGCTCTCGTCGGGGATCAAGTATTGGTCGAGAGGGGCCATGGTTGGGTAGGAAGTTTTCCCGGCCTGTGCTCTTGCGCTTTGCTGGCATGAGAGAAACATCAGAACAGCCAGTGCTGAGGCTACGACTTTGATTGCGGTTTTCCGCATTTGATCCTCCTGAACCGATGGCGCGTTTCCATTTGGGGACAAGGATCGCGAGATTTGCGATTACCGGGCATCGTAGAGCACGGTTGCGCCAACTGCAAGTGGAGAGAGCAGGGAATAGGGTTCGTGCTGCGCACGAATGTAGTCTGGCAGTGCTAGCATCCGCTATCCCACCCTTTCTACAAAAAACGTAGAAAGGATGGGGCACCCCGAGAGTTCTGGTCCATTCAGCGGAAGAAGGAAGAGGGTGGATACCCGGCACTTGCCCTGTAGAATCTCGGGGGTGAGAGTTAAGGGTCCAATCGGCAGAACGAAGTGTCAAGCAACGTTGTTGGCGCTCTTCGCTATAGTGCCGCTCGCCTTCGCGCAAAAAGCTTCACCGATCAACTCTTCCACCATACCTGCCAAGCCCCTCGAATTCGACGTTGTCTCGATCAAACCCAATCACACCGGCTCGCTCGCCATGATCAACCGCACGTCGCTCGACAGCTATTCTGTCGAAAACATGTCTCCGCGCCTCATCCTCGCCGACGCCTTCGGCATTCGTGCCGATCTCATCTCAGGTGGACCCGACTGGCTCAACACCGACCACTATGACCTTATCGCCAAAGTCGCCGGTGACGATCTCCCCGCATACAAGGCGCTCTCCAAAGACCAGCGAGGTCAGATGCTTCGGGCCGTCCTCGCCGACCGCTTTCGGCTCGCCGTCCACGCCAGCATCAAACAACTTCCCGGCTACACCGTTGCCATCGCCAAAAGCGGTTTCAAACTACAGCCGGTGTCGACTGACCAAGGTGCTGGCTGGGGCGCTGGCTTCGGTGACATCAACGCCACTGGAATCTCCATCTCAGCCCTGTGCGATTTGCTCTCGCAACTGCTCAAGCAGACCGTCGTCGACCAGACGGGCCTCACCGGCCTCTATAGCTTCCATCTACAGTGGGAAGAAGACCATTCACACGTCTCAGCCTCCCCGGATGCCGGTGCACCCGAACCTTCCGGTCTGCCCGCACTGCCCACCGCGCTTGAAGAACAACTCGGGCTCAAGCTCAGATCCGCCAAGCTTCCCACGACCACTCTCGTTATCGACCATATCGAGAGGCCTTCGGAGAACTAGCCTCTCGCGAGAGGCGGTCAAGCAGGCGCTTAGGACGGCGCATCGCTGAATCCCAGGTCTCAGAGGCGAGACCTGGGGTATCCGGCGGAGGTTTTGCTCTGCAAATTTCTCGTTTCCGAAGCAGGCTGAGAGCAACCGATCAGAGGAGTGCTACACCGGATGCCTTGCAGGCTGCAATCAACTCGTGGTCGAGCGTAGCCAGAGGCAGTGCGCGACGGATGGCGAGTTCAAGGTAGGCTGCGTCGTAGGAGGTGAGCCGATAAGCGATGGCAGTCCTGTGAACATCATTAAGAATGTGGTCTGGCCCATCAAGATCAACTGCGATGTTCAGCGAATTCAGGGTGGCGAGGAAGGCGTCGGCCGCTGCTGGCGTTAGTATTCCGTCCTTCAGGGATTTGGCCAGCACGGCGCTGACCTCGTAGCGCCATAGCACTGGCACGACAGCCGCACCGATCGCTAGTTGTTGCAATACGCCATCGGCATAGGGATGCGCTGCATTTTGAAAGCACCATCGCATCGTAACGGAATTGTCGAGAACAAAAGCCGTCAAGCGCGACCTTCACGGATTAGATCTTGAATAGTTACGCCTTCGGGAAGGAGGTTCCCCCGTCGCAATTCCAGCATCCGAGCCACACTTTCCTGTCCATGAGTATTGTGTTGCGGAACAGCGTTGGTGACGGCCTTAGGATTCAAGTGTTTCCACTCTTCGATGGAGACGAGCACGGCTGTCTCTACACCGTTTTTAGTCACAACTTGAGGACCTTCCTTGAGCGTGGTTTCTACTAGATCGCTTAAGGGAGAAGTGATGTCGAAGGCTGGCGAGGGCATGATCTGCTCCGAATACTCTTCTTTATCTTACATCTGGCTTGATTTCGGGATGAGGAAATGGGATTCGTGCTACGCACGAATTTGGACCCAGGTACCGGACGGATGAGTGGATCTAGCAATTTAATTTCAAGAATTTTCGTCATCTTAGTCTGGTTGGGCTATCTTGAATTCACTGTGAGATTCCGAGAGAAAATTAATCAGAGTATGTGGCGGGCGATTGCCTTTTGGGGAGTATTTCTGGCTCTTCAATTTCTGCCTTCAAAAAGCTTCATCGCGAAAGCTGGTGTGATTACTTTTCTTCTTGTGAGCGTCGCCGCCATCGAGGCAGATCGATTTATCTACTGGGAACTCGGTCCCCAGTGTCTTCTCATCCGCAAGCTTTGGAAGAAAAAAGAAATTCCGTGGGATGACGTTACTAACGTCGGATGGTTGGGAAACATGTCGGGCACATTCTGTATTAGCGTTGGGCATTGCGTTGAAAACTACGATCGGCTTTACATCGAACCGAGCAATTCGCCAGAATTTGTCGCCGCACTTCGAAAGTTCGGCCCGCACATTAATTTCGAGCTTGAAAGAGTAGGTTTTATTGACGGAACAGCGGGAAATGCCTGAAGTATTTCCCGCCGCTTGTTCTCGCGCCCGAAGGGCGCGGCTGCCTGCATGGCAAATGCTACCAGCCGCGGGTTTGTAGGAGTTCTTTTTCTTCTATTGCGGCGGCGGCTAAGCCTTTCATGGTGCCGGTGACTTGTTCGCTGACTTCGGCTAAGACTTTGGGATCGTTGTAGTGGGTGGTGGCTATGACGATGGCTTTGGCGCGGGAGACGGCTTCTTCGCGCTCCTTCTGGTTGTTTTCGACGTCGAGCGGGGTGGCGCGCTCTTTCATGAAGATGCCTGAGCCTACGAATACGGTCTCTGCGCCGAGCTGCATCATTAGAGCTGCGTCGGCGGGGGTGGCGATGCCACCAGCGCTGAAGTTGGGGACGGGGAGTTTGCCGTTTTTGGCGACCATGCGGACGAGTTCGTAGGGAGCGCCGTGCTCCTTGGCGAGGTTGTAGAGCTCTTCTTCGCGGGCAACGGTGAGCTGGCGCATCTCCTTGGTGATCTGGCGCATGTGCTGCACGGCGTGGACGACGTCTCCGGTGCCGGCTTCGCCCTTGGTGCGGATCATGGCTGCGCCCTCGGCGATGCGGCGGAGGGCTTCGCCCAGGTTACGCGCGCCGCAGACGAAGGGAATTTTGAAGGCGTGCTTGTCGATGTGGTGAGCTTCGTCGGCGGGGGTGAGGACTTCGGACTCGTCGATGAAGTCGACGCCGATGGCTTCGAGAATCTGGGCTTCGGCGAAGTGGCCGATGCGGGCCTTGGCCATGACGGGGATGGAGACGGCAGCCTTGATTTCCTTGATGAGCTTGGGATTGGCCATGCGGGCGACGCCGCCTTCGGCGCGGATCATGGCGGGAACGCGCTCGAGCGCCATGACGGAGACGGCACCGGACTCTTCAGCGATGCGGGCCTGCTCGACGTTCATGACGTCCATGATGACGCCGCCTTTGAGCATTTCGGCGAGGCCTACTTTGAGGCGAAGGCTGGTGCTGGTGAAGGTGCCGTTCTGGTTGGCGTCTGCCATGGGGGTTCCTCGCTTCCTGTATCTCGACTTTTATGATTTTTGGCCTGCCGGATCACCCGATTTGTGGGGAAGGCAATGGCGCTTTTCGTCGATAGGATCAACTCTTTAGTGTAGCAGCGATCCGGTAGCGGAATTGACGGTAATGCCTCAGTTTGGGCGCTCCGCGCTTCGAGGCTAAAGATGTTGCAGCAAAATTTGGGTCTTGAGTGGAGATGAAAAAAATCATCCCCGGAGCTAAAGCCCCCCAGATTTTAGCGGGTTTTGCGGCACGGCTGAAGCCGTGCCCTTTCAAAACAAATGCTGGCTGAGGCGACGGCAAATGAATGCAGAATCCGTCGCTCTTGAATTGCGATGAGGATGGAGCGGTGGGAGGTGAAGCGTATTACGGAAGGGAACTCAGCCGTTGAAGTTGGGAGTCAACGATTGATTTGGGAAGCGGGTCGTATCCGAGAGCTGAGCACTCTCTTTGGCCGGTGGTGAGAATCCAGCGCAGCAACTCTTTCAGAGCGGCTTTTCTGGCGGGATCTTCTGTTTTTTCTGGAAGCAGCAGCCAGGTGTAGGCAGCGATGGGGTAGGCATTTTTGCCGGATGGATCGGTGATGTCGGCTGCGGTATTGCCGGTGGTGCGGGAAGCGGCAGCTGCTTCGGCGAGGCTGTCGAGATCGGCGTGGACGTACGCTCCGGAGCGGTTGCGGACGGCGGCGAAGCTGAGCTGATGCTGAATGGCATAGGCGAGCTCGACGTAGCCGATGGAGTTGGGGGTTTTCTGTACGGCTTCGGCTATGCCTTCGCTGCCTTGTGCTCCGGTTCCGGTGGGCCATTGGAGAGTTGCGCCGCGCCCGAGCTTCGAGGACCATTCAGGGCTGACTTTGGAGAGGTAATCGCTCCAGACCCAGGTGGTGCCGCTGCCATCCGAGCGGTGAATTACATGGATTTCGGCGGCGGGCAGGGCTGCGCCTTTGTTGGAGCGGCGAATCTCGGGATCATCCCAGCGGCGAATGCGTCCGAGATAAATACCGGCCAGGGCTTCGGGGGTGAAGTGGAGATCCTGAACGGAGCCGTTGAGGTGGTAGACCGGCACGACTGCTCCTAGGACGGAAGCGATGCGAAGCAGATGCGAACCGGGGGCGCTGGGGTTGAAGACTTCGGGGGCCGTATCCGATCCGGCGAAATCGATCTTGCCGGCGAGCAGGTTATCTACGCCGATTTGAGAGCCGACGGGGGAGTAGCGTACGTGCACTCCCTTGTGGATCTGCTCGAAATCTTCGAACCACTTTTGATACAGCGGAGCGGGGAAGGTCGCGCCTGCGCCGGTGATGTCGGTGTGCGCGAGGGCGTTGACGGCGGCTGGGGTCGAGGATGCGGTCGAGGGAGAGTTTTCGGCTTCGAGGAGTTTTTCGACGGCCCTGCCTGCGAGGTCGTCTGCGATGCCACTCCACGCGTGCCGGTCGGGTGTCGCCAGCCAGGACCATAGAGGCTGACCATTTGCGTCGGTGAGCTGCAGGGATAGATAGCCGCCGTAAACGGCCTGGCGGTCATTGCCTGGGTTTCGGGCGTTGGCGCTGACGTAGCCGCGAATCCAGATTTGTGAGGCGCCTTTTACGATGGCGTCGGCGTTGGAGGCGGATGAGACTAGCTGGAAGCGATGGCTTCGGGAGAGATGACGAATGACGCTGTCGCGAAGGCTGGCGGAGTCGTTTCCGGCGTTGAAGGTATCAACGTACAGGGTTTTTACCTGGGAAAGCTGCATGCCGGACTGGCTTAGAAGAGATGCGGGTAATCCTGCGATGAGCAGGAGCACTATCGGATGGAGTCGAAGGAGTCTCTTCACTACTGATTTAAATGGGACGGGTTTGCCAGTTCGGCGTGAAGGCGAAGCGATTCCACAAGCATCGGTCTGAGTCATCATAGGGCGCTGCAATCAAGAACATTGAAGCATCTGGCAACGAAGGTATCAACTGCAGCGAGCCTGGAGATGAATGCGGTGTGAATGCGAGAAGGCTGAATGGATGTGGATGTCGTATGCCCACTGCGTGATGAGGTGTATTGAAAGTCGAATTAGGTCTGGGTGTGGTTTCGAGAAAATCGGTTTAGCCATGGCTGCTGTGCTGCTTTATGCTACAGGCCTATGCGATTCGGTCTTTGGTCTAACCGGCTAATGCTCAGGAATGTGCCGTTGGCATTGCTTCTCTGCGTTGCTTGCTATGAGCTGTTTTGCCAGGAACTGCCTGCGGTACGGGTGAAGAATGGCGCTTCGCAGTTGATTGTGCAGGGGAAGCCGTTTCTGGTGCTGGGTGGGGAGCTGGGGAATTCTTCTGCTGGGACGGCGGAACAGGCGGATACGATTTTGCCGCGGTTGGCGGCGCTGCATTTCAACACCGTGTTGATGCCGGTGGCGTGGGATGAGATTGAGCCGGAGGAAGGGAAGTGGGACTTCTCGGTTCCGGATCACTGGATTGAGGTGGCGCGGCGGGAGAAGCTGCGGCTGGTGATTTTGTGGTTTGGGAGCTGGAAGAACTCGATGTCGGAGTATGCGCCGGCTTGGGTGCTGAGCGACACGAAGCGGTTTCCGCGGGAGATTACATCGGAGGGCGTACCGGTGGAGATTCTTTCTCCGCTGGGCGAGGAGACGGCGCGGTGCGATGCGAAGGCCTTTGCGGCGCTGATGCGCCATTTGCGCGAGGTGGATGAGGCGCAGCAGACGGTGCTGATGGTGCAGGTGGAGAACGAGCTTGGATTTCTGGGTCCGGGGGGACGGGACCGGTCGGCGCGGGCGAATGAGCTGTTTGTGCAGGCTGTTCCGGAGAAGCTGGTGAAGGCTTTGACGGCGAAGGATGCGCGACTTACCGGGAGGGTGGCAGAGGACTTTCATGCTTCCGGGAAGACATGGGCGGAGATGTTCGGCGGTCAAGCTGACGAAGTGTTCATGGCTTGGCACTATGGGCTGTTTGCGAACCAGGTGGCTGAGGCGGGGAAGAAGGAATATGCGCTGCCGATGTATATGAATGCGCAGTTGCCTGTTCCGTTTGAGCGGAGTGGAGAGTATCCGGGTGGTGGGCCTCATCCGGAGATGCAGACGATTTATCGAGCGGCTGCGCCCGGGGTTGATTTTTATGCGCCGGATATTTACTGGCCGGATTTTGAGCACTGGGTGGACTGGTATCGTGCGCAGGGGAATGCGGCATTTGTGCCGGAGGCGCGAATGGATGTGGCGCCGTACAACGCGCTGTATCTGTATGGCGAGGCGCGGGGATTTGGGTTTTCGCCGTTTGCGGTGGATTCGCTGCCTGAGAAAGACGCTACGGGGAAGGCTCCGGCGCTGAGTGAGGAGTACGCGGCGCTGGATGCTATGAGTGGCATGTTGCTGGATGCTCAGGCGAAGGATGCTACACGGGCGCTGGTGCTACATAAGGCGAGCTTGCGGGGGACGCGGACGGTGGCGCTGGGGGGATTTTTATTCAAGGCGAGCCTGCTGCGGACCTGGCCTGGGCGGGAGTTGGCTACGGACGATGGGGCGATGCTGATTGTGCAGACACGGCCGAAGGAATTTTATGTTCTGGGCAGTGGATTGACGGTGTCGATGACCCGTGATCCGGATGTGGATGGGCAGATGGCGGGGATTGCTGGGATTGCGGAGATGAAGTTCGCGGACGGCAAATGGAGCCCTGTGCGGGTGCTGAATGGGGATCAGAATAATCAGGGGCGGGAGCTATCGATGGATGCGCATGGGTTTCGGGTTTATCGGGTGCGGTTGTATACCTATTCGACAAGAAACTAAGGCGAGCGGGAAATGGATTGGGTGCCGAGCGATGGTGTGATTCGAGCGCTGTCTACCCGCCCGCATTGCTATCCTTACATACCGAAAAATCGGTAAGAATGGAAAGTAACGCGATCGTGCTTCCCGTTAGAACGTCACTTTGCGGACGTGATAGCTTTGGGATTCTGTAATATACAAATTTCCAACGCTATCGACCGCCACCCCGGTGGGACCTGAGAGTTCCGCTTTCTCGGAATCACTACCATCTTCAGCCTCGCCGTCGCCGGCAACGGTGGAATAAACTCCGTCTGGAGTCCTTACCAGCACACGATTCAGGTAGTTGTCGGCGATGTAAAGCAGGCCGCCCAGATTATCCACCGCAATCCCGATCGGGTGTTCGATACCGTCGTACGGTTGCGATATGGTTGAGATAATTCCGGCAGTATTCACCATGCGAATGCAAACGTTACCTAAATCCGAAATATAAAGATTGCCTGCGTTATCAATGGCAACTCCAACTGGACCATTTATCTGCGCACTGGTAGCAGGGCCGCCATCGCCGCTGTATCCGGCCATGTTGCCTCCGGCAACGGTGGTTATTACTCCTGCTGGAGTTACCTTGCGAATGTTGGAATTGTTAAAGTCTGCGATGTAAAGATTACCGCTGCCGTCGACAGCGACCGCGCTTGGAGTTCCAATGCCAGCGTCGATGGCCTGTCCGCCGTCGCCGTCATAGGAGAATTGTCCATCGCCTGCAACGGTAGAGATGACTCCATCCGGCGTAACTTTGCGGATGCGGTTGTTGCTGAAGTCAGCAATGTACAGATCGCCGCCTGCATCCACAGCCACGCCAGAAGGCTCGTTTAGCTCGGCGTCGGTCGCCGGTCCTCCATCTCCGCTGAAGCTGGCGTTCCCGTTGCCTGCAACCGTCGTGATCGCGCCGGAGGTGTCAACCATCCGGATTCGTTCATTCTCGGCGTCCACAATGTAGAAGTTGCCCTTCGCGTCCGCCGCAGCGCCTATAGGAACCATCCCTGCAGCGATAGCCTTAATGCCGTCGCCATTGTAGGCTGTGTGACCATCGCCAGCCACGGTGCTGATGATTCCTGTAATTGTGTTAATGGTAAAGAACTGATTGACTACGCCGCTGCTAACGCCTCCCGAAACTGCTATAGCGTTCAAATTCAGCGTAGTCGAAACGCTGACCGGCGCGGTATATTTCGTGGACGCAGCTGTCGGTGTAGAGCCGTCCAACGTGTAATAGATCGTCGCGCCAGAGGTGATATCTGTCATGGTGACGGTCTGGGCGTATTTGAAAGTACCACCAGCAGGTGCGACGGATGGAGCCGCAACGACCTGCTGCTGCGGGTTTGAGACATTTCCACCTCCGCCTCCGCCGCAACCACAGAGAGAAATCGTCAGGGCAAGCAGCAAAACTACGACGGGAACAATCCAATTGCGCGACAAGATAGAGCTATGTTTAGCGAACACAAGTCCTCAAAGCGGATGGTTTTGCGCCAGTATAACTCGCATTTTTAAGTCACTTCTCTGAACTGGCTTCCGAAGCCGATTTTGCAATGAGATGAATTTGGCGATCTCGGGTACTCATATCCGAACAGGGCGGCGAAACGGTTGTAGGATAGAGAGCGGTCCGTCAAAAAGACGTGACCGTTTTTCTTTGGGCAGAATATGAGTTTCAGGCGAGGTGGAATGGACGAAGGCAACTGGGTGCTGCTGATTGCCAGCGAAGTGGGCGGTACGGATTCGGTTTCGGACCGGGCTATGGGACGGCTGGTAGATGCAATCAGCAAAGAGGGGTATGAGGTGGTTCGCACAGCGACGCCGGAGGATGGCTTGTCGCTGGTGAAGAGCGACCCTTCGCACTCGGCGATACTGCTGGACTGGGATCTGGAAGGGGAGAGCCAGTTTGATGAGCGCGCGGCGCTGACGATCATCCGCGAGGTGCGCCACCGGAACAAGAAGGTGCCGATCTTCCTGATTGCCGACCGCACGCTTGTGAGTGAGTTGCCGCTGGAGGTGGTGCGGCAGGTGCATGAGTACATTCACCTGTTTGGCGATACGCCGGAGTTTATTGCCAACCGCGTGGACTTTGCCGTAGAGCGGTATGAGGCGCAGTTGCTGCCTCCGTACTTTAAGGCGTTGAAAGAGTACAACGACGAGGGCGCTTACAGTTGGGATGCGCCGGGGCACATGGGCGGCGTGGCGTATCTGAAGCATCCGGTGGGTATGGAGTTTCACCGGTTTTTTGGTGAAAACATCATGCGGTCGGATTTGGGTATTTCGACTTCGCCGCTGGGGTCGTGGCTGGATCATGTGGGGCCGCCGGGAGAGAGTGAGCGAAATGCTGCACGCATCTTCGGGGCTGACTGGACGTTTTATGTGCTTGGTGGGTCTTCGACTTCGAACCAGATCGTGGGTCATGGGGTGATCGGGCAGGACGACCTGGTGATTGTGGATGCGAATTGCCACAAATCGATCTGCCACTCGCTGACGGTGACGGGGGCGAGGCCGGTGTATCTGACGCCGACGCGCAATGGATACGGGATGATTGGGCTGGTGCCGCTGAAGCGGTTCAGCAAGGAAGCGATTGCGGAGCTGATTGCGAAGAGCCCGTTTACGGCGGGGGCGATGTCACAGGAGCCACAGTATGCGGCAGTGACCAACTCGACGTATGACGGGTTGTGCTACGACGTGAACAAGGTGGTGACGGCACTCGCGCCGAGCGTGTCGCGCATTCATTTCGATGAGGCGTGGTATGCGTATGCGAAGTTTCATCCGATGTATCGCGGGCGGTTTGCGATGGATGTGCCGGATGAGATGCCGGAGCGGCCTGCGATCTTTTCGACGCAGTCGACGCACAAGATGCTGGCGGCATTTTCGATGGCTTCGATGGTGCATGTGAAGCTGAGTCCGAGGGCGCCGCTGGATTTTGACCAGTTCAATGAAGCGTTCATGATGCATGGGACGACTTCGCCGTTTTATCCGCTGATTGCTTCACTGGATGTGGCGGCGGCGATGATGGATGAACCCGCTGGGCCGACTTTGATGGAAGAGACGATCTCTGACGCGATCAGCTTCCGCAAGGCGATGTCGTCGATTGCGCACCGGCTGAGGATTTATGACGAGGGCGATGGCTGGTTCTTCCGGTTATTCCAGCCGGACCGGGTGATTGATCCGTCGGATGGTGAGACGTACATTTTTGAGAATGCTCCAGATGAGTTGCTGGCGAATACACCGAGCTGCTGGACGCTGAAACCGGGCGAGGACTGGCACGGGTACAACGACGAGGATGTGGCGGACGAGTATTGCATGCTCGATCCGACGAAGGTCACGATCCTGACTCCGGGTGTGAATGCGCAGGGCGTGATTACGGATTGGGGTATTCCGGCGGCGATTCTTACGGAGTTTTTGGATGCGCGGCGCGTGGAGATTGCGCGCACCGGCGATTACACGGTGCTGGTGCTGTTTTCGGTGGGAACTTCGAAGGGCAAGTGGGGTTCGCTGCTGGAGAATTTGTTCGAGTTCAAGCGGCTCTATGACACTGAGGCGACGTTGAGCGAGGCGCTGCCGGATCTGGTGGCGAAGTATCCGTCGCGATACAGAAACATGACGCTGAAGGAGCTGAGCGACGAGATGCATGCGGCGATGGTGGAGCTGCGGTTGTCGGCGCTGGAAGCTGCGGCTTGTGAGCTGAATACCGAGGAGATACTGACTCCGGCACAGACGTACCAGAAGCTGCTGCGCAATGGCACGGAGAAGGTGAAGTTCACGGAGATGGCAGGGCGCATTGCGGGTGTAATGCTGGTGCCATATCCACCGGGGATTCCGGTGTGCATGCCGGGTGAGCGATTGGGTGGGCCGGATTCGCCGGTGATCAAGCTGATTCTGGCGCTGGAGGAGTTTGGCAAGCGCTTCCCTGGGTTCGAGCGCGAGGTGCATGGCATTGAGGTTGACTCCAATGGCGAGTACTGGATGCGTGGGGTGATTGAAGCGAACGGGAATGGGAACGGAAAGCGCGCGAATGGGAAGAAGAATCCGCCGAGCTCTGCGCCGCCGGTGAAGCGAAAGCGGAAGGCTGGAGTGAAGAGTGCTCCGACGCTACATCCTGTCGATTCGCCGTTGGACAATCAGCGATAGCGGAAAAATAGCGCACGATTGTTTATACGGAGTTGAGGCCGCCGTCTACAGGCAAGTCTATTCCGGAGATGTAGCGGCTCTCGTCGGAAGCGAGGAATAACGCTGCGTCGGCGATCTCTTCAGGTTGTCCGATGCGGTGCATGGGGATCATCTGCAGAAGCTGGTCGTTGTGAGCTGGGTGACGCTCTGGCGGAAAAACGCCGTGAATCGGCGTATCTATGGGACCGGGGCTGATGATGTTGGATCGAATGCCTCGCGGGGCAAGTTCAGCGGTCCAGGTGCGGACGAAGGAGCGCAGGGCTGCCTTGGTTGCGGCGTAAGTGCTGTAGATGGGGATGCCGCGTGTCCATGCGCCGGAGCCGTTGACGATGATGGATGCGTTGTCCCGCAGCAACGGCAATGCTTTCTGTACCGTGAAATAAACGCCGCGCGCGTTGATATCGAAGACGCGGTCATAGTGTTCGGGTGTGACATGGGCCGTAGGAATCGGCTCGAGGATGCCGGCGTTGGCGAAGAGGATGTCGATGCCGCCCTTGGTCTCTTTCACGGTTGCATAGAGACGGTCTAGATCCTGGAGGTCGGAGACGTCGCCCCGGACCGCAGTAATGTTGTTTCCAATCTCGGCTGCGGCTTTATCGAGTTCGGATTGACGGCGGCCAGTAATGAAGACGAATGCGCCTTCTGCGACGAAGCGTTTTGCGGTGGCGAGGCCGATACCGCTGTTGCCTCCGGTGATGACGGCTATTTTGCCTTCAAGGCGACCCATGCCGGCTACTTCCTGTGCTTGAGATTTTTGATTTCAGGCTATGGTGGAGTTCTGTGATGCGCTGATTGGACCAGTGGCACAAGGCTCGTTCTCCAATTGCTGCAACATCGAGGAAACCAGTTCGAGAATACGGGGCACTATTGCGGCGACCGGCATCCTGTTGAGAGTGATGGACCACTCGCGGGCGGCGCCGTAGATTGCCCAGCTTGCGGCAGTAATGGCCATCTCGGAAAGAGGCGCTGCCTGTTTTTGTGATCTTCCTCGCAGAACGCGGCGAATGGCTGAGGTGATCGCGGCATCCATGAGAGGCTCGAAGGCGTTTTTTCCAGTGCAATCGGGATGTTCTTCGCGAATCTGAGCGAGGTAGTCGCAGGTGGCCTGGATGACGGCATGGGCTGCCGAGGGGCAACTGCCATCGAAGGTAACGTTGCGGCTGAAGAGAAGCTGGTGGAATCCGCCAGCTATCAGAGCATCGAAAAGCGCAAATTTGTCGGTGTAGTGGTCGTAGAAGGTGGCACGGTTAACGGTGGCGGCTTCAGCGATGTCCTGCACTGAAATGTCTTCGAAGCTCTTTGTTTGCAGTAAAGTGCGAAGCGCTCCTTGAAGGAGCTGACGGGTACGGCGGATGCGCGGGTCGCGGACTTCGCAATCGGAAACAGGCATGACTTTCTTTAGATGAGGGTAGCAGAGAAAAATCTGCATCCTTAAACGACATCCGTTGTCTAACGGATGTACGACGATTGTTGCTTAAGCAACTTTCATCGGTTAAGGAGATTCTGCTATGGCTACGCTTCTGCATGTTGACTCAAGTCCTTTGGAAACCTCGATAACCCGCGAACTTGGGCGTGAGTTCGTGAAGACCTGGACGGCGGCGCACCCGGATGGTGAGGTGATCTATCGGGATCTGGCGGCGACCGAATTGAAGCCGCTGGATGCTTCGTGGATATTTTCTTCGTTTACACCGGAGGGCTCACGCAGCGCAGAACAGACGGCGACACTGGCGGTTTCAGATGAACTGATTCGCGAACTTGAGCAGGCAGACGAATATGTCATTGGCGTGGCGATGCATAACTTCACGATCCCCGGCACATTGAAGCTTTGGATCGATCAGGTGTTGCGCTCCGGAAGCACATTTTCCTATGGCGCGGCGGGGCCGGTTGGGTTGTTACGGGGGAAGAAGGCGGTAGTTCTGATAGCGACCGGTGGTGTGTACGACGCGGGTTCGTCGATGAGCACATACAATTTCGTTGAGCCGTACCTGAAGACTATTCTTGGTTTTATTGGCGTGACAGATGTGAAGTTCTTAACTGCCGGAGGAACGGCAAAGTTGATGACTGGCGCGATTGACCGCGAGACGCTGCTGAAGCCCGTGCTTGAGCAGGTAAGGGATGCGGTGATTGCTGCATAAGCTTCGTTAGAAGATGTGATGGAGAAGGCCTGCCCCGATGGGGTGGGCCTTTTACTTTTGCAGGCGCTGAGGAGGCGTTTCTGTCGGGGAATTCAAAAGAGGATTGACAGATCTTCTCATTATTATCACAATGTAGTTCTAATGGGATTGGGTAGAGATGATCGGCGAATTTGAATATCTGATTTTGACGGCGGCTGCGAGTCTGGGTGAGGAAGCGTATGGGGCGGCGATCCGCGCCGGAATTGAAGAGGCGACGGGACGGGTCTGCTCTATTGGCGCTCTTTATACGACGATTGACCGGCTCGAAGGCAAGGGGCTCATTACGAGCTGGATGGGCGAGGCGACGGCCGAACGCGGTGGACGTGCGAAGCGAATGGTTCGGCTGACCGCGGCAGGTGAGACGGCGGCGAAGGAGTTCTACGAGACAGTGACACGGATCAGCCGTGGGGCGTCGTGGGTTTCGAACCGGACTGTGGTGCGGGAGGCGATTGCATGGCTACGGTGATTGTGGACCCCATGTGGAGCGCGGCGGAGGCTGCGGCTTTGCTCCTTCCTGCTTCGGAGCGCGAGGCTGTATTGGGCGATCTGATGGAGACCGATGCCAGTGGATGGAAGGCCCTGCGCGCGGTGATCTGGCTGAGAGTCAGGCGCGAGGTTGAGTTGTGGCGACGGTGGCAGCCGTGGGCGGTGGGATTGGGGCTGGCGCTGCCCTCGAGCTTTGTTTTGTTGGGCGCTTCAGTGAGTGTGGCTTGGGCATTTCGCGGAGTATTGCATGGCGGAGGCTTACATCCGGATCTGGTTGGTGGTGTTCTTACGTTTCTGGAGCAAGCGCTTTTAATGGCAGGCGTGGCGTGGTGCGGCGGGCAAACGGTGGCGCTGCTTTCGCGAAGAACGTTGTGGACGAGTGCGCTGCTGTGTTTGATTCCGTGCTGCTTTTGTCTTTCGCGGTTCAGGACCGAGGTTCTTTCGCCGTGGTGTCTGCTGCTCTTTCTTGTACCTGCGATGTGCGGAATAGCGGTTGGATTGCGGAGGGGGCATGGCGGCTGGAAGGTGCAAACAGGAATAGCGGTATTCCTGACTGCGCTGGCCTTGGCGCAATGGCGGATAACGTTACTCACTCTTTGCGTGCTGTTGTGGCCAGCGTGGTATCTGGCGACGAGTGCGCGTAAAACAGACTTGCAATAAAGCAAAAGACAAATGGAGGTGAGAAGCATGCGCATGGCGTGGACAGGATTGGTGTGTCTAGCGGTAGCGACTGGTGTTCTGCAGGTGCAGGGGCAAAATGCGGGGCATGAAACCGAGCAGGGAACTGTAGTCGACCGCGAGATTCACTCAATCCACTTTGCGGGAAACAAGATTGGGACGAGTCCGGATCGGCGCTTTGCCGTGTATCTGCCGCCGGGCTATGCAGCGGGCGATGCACGCTATCCCGTGATTTATTACCTGCCGGCTCCGTTTGGAAGCTATCGGGCTGTGTTTGACCATGAACATGCCGCGCAGTTGTTTGACAAGGCGATTGCGGCGGGGGAAATAGGGAAGTTCATCGTGGTAGTGCCGGATATGGCTACTCCGCTGGGATGCTCCTGGTATGTGAACTCGCCGGTGACAGGGAACTGGGAAGACTTCATGGTGAAGGAGCTGGTGCCGTATGTGGACGCAAATTTCCGCACGTTGGCGAATCGTGATTCACGGGGCATTGTGGGCGATTTCATGGGAGGATATGGGGCGATTCGCTTCGCCATGATTTATCCGAAGATCTTTGGGACGGTGTATGCGCTGCATCCGGTGGGGACAGGATGGGGATTGCTGCCGATGTATACCCGTCCCGATTGGGATGCTCTGGCCAATGCTAAGTCGCTGGACGATGTGCGCAAGGGCGGCTTCAATCAGATATTCATTGGCATTTATCAGGCGCATTTGCCGGATGTGAATAAGCCGCCGCTTTATATCGATCTGCAGGCACGTAAGGACGGGGACAAGTATGTGGTGGATGCCGCAATGACACAGCGTTTACGGGAGCACTTCTTTCTGGAGGCGATGATTCCGCGCTATGCGGAGAACCTGAAATCACTGCGTGGCTTCAAGTTCGATTGGGATCGGAATGATGGACTTCAGGACCATGTCTATGCTGCCCAGGACTACAGCCGCAAGCTCAATGAATACGGCATTGCGCATGAGGCAGAGGAGTACGACGGGTTGTGGGGATCGGGTAACTGGGGTGCGGATGGGCGTGTTTATACCGAGGTGCTGCCTTTTCTCGCTCGGCACATGGTGTTTGCCGCTGAGGCAGGCGAAGGGCATGCCGGTCACTGAGGAACGGCGTTGGATTATCGACTCCCTGAGTGGACGTGAAAGAATGCGATACGAACTGTTTTGATTCCACTTTAGGTTGCGTGACTTTGGCGACGAAGATTCGACTGCTCTGGTTTTGTGTTTTGCTGCTGCTTGTGCCGCGTGTGTGGGCGCAGGGAACGGTTCCTACCTTTCAACGGACGCTGGGCGGGAATGCTTACACGATGGCGGGGCATGATCCGGCGGTGGCGGGGACGACGACGGTTCCGGTGCTGCTGGTGCCTATCACGCTCACGTTTGAAGGGCACAGCGAGCGGATGAGTGCCGAGGCGGATGTGGCGCGCGTGCTCGAGTCGCCGATCTTCAAGCCTGTTGCTCTGGGCGGTAGCGCGCCGATGCAATATGGCGATGCGCTGCTGCATGCGACGTTTCCGCAGGGAGCGGTTGGGCACACGGTGCTGGAGAAGCCGGAGGTACAGCCGATCACCATCGATATTCCGGCGGGGAATGGGTATCTGCTGCATTCGCGGAAGAATGGCGGGGCGTTTGCGGTGGTGGATTCGGAGTATGTGCAGAAGGATCTCTTCCGGCAGATTCCGTGGACGGCGGGCAAGCTGATCGTCGCGTTCACACATAACACGACGTACTTTGCGGATGCGGATGCGACGGTGTGCTGCACGTGGGGCACGCATGGGATTGACTGGGCGACGGGCGATTCATTTGTGCTGGGGACGTATATTGCAAATGCTCCGGCGATTGTGACGGACCGCGATGTACAGCCGTTGACGCAGCAGTTAGGCGAGTATTTCAACGATCCGAAGCATGATCCGCGGTATTACTTCAAGACGCAGGATGCGCCGGGAAATTTCTTTCCGCCGTGGCGTATGGGGGAGCAGGACGAGAAGTGTGGCGGCTCAGGTGTGGGGACGAACTACTTTCTGCTTGAGCCGACGAATACGAATGCGAAGAACGGGTTTCCGGCTTCGCCGGCTTTCACGGTAAAAGCAGGAGGGTTTGCATATCATCTGCAGAACGTGGCTCTCTTGCACTGGTATCTGAATGGGGTGGTTGTCTCGGGGACATTCAGTTTTCCTGATACGGCGGCGCTGAAATCTCCCGCGGAGCCGTGCATGAATCGGCGAGAGCGAGAGGCGACAAGAGCTGAGACTGCGAGCGCGCTGCCCCAGAGCGGGGCGGGGAACGAGCATAAGCTGATCGGGTATTGGACTGGGTCGCGATTTGGCGAAGGGTCGGAGCCGTTCCGGTTGAAGGATGTTTCGCCGCAGTGGGATGTGATTCTGGCGGCGTTTGCTTCGCCTGATCCGCATGCGCCGGATGGGGTGCTGCGCTATGAGCCGCCGCCGGGGATTGCTCCGGATGAGCTGAAGGCGGATATTGCGCTGCTCAAGAGCCAGGGCAAGACGGTGATGATTTCGCTGGGCGGCGGGGGGCAGTATTTCAAGCTCAACAAGGCGAGCGAGATTCCGGGATTTGTGTCGTCGGTGGCGGCGGTGATTTCAGAGTATGGGTTTGAGGGTGTGGATATCGACTTTGAGACACCGTCACTGGCGCTCGATCCGGGGGACACGGATTTCAAGCATCCGACTACGCCGTCGGTGGTGAACCTGATTGCCGGGTTGCGGGAGTTGCGTGAGAAGTTTGGGCCGGGGTTCAAGATCAGCCTGGTGCCGGAGGGTTCGCAGATTCCGGGGGGGTATGCGACGTATGGCGGGCAGTTCGGGTCGTATCTGCCGCTGATCTGGGGATTGAAGGACATACTCACGTTTGTGGATGTGCAGGACTACAACACGCCTCCGATGGATGGGCTGGATGGGGAGATTTATGAGTCGAACTCGGTGGATTATCACGCAGCTATGACGGAGCTTTTGCTGCGCGGGTTCTATCCGGGTGGGAAGAAGGGCGAGTTCTTTCCGGGGCTTCCGGCGGATAAGGTGGCGGTTGGATTTCTGACAGACTACAACACGCCTGAGGTGGTGGATGAGGCGATGCGATATCTGGTGACGGGCAAGATGCCCGCAGATGCTAAGTACAGATTGCGTGAGCCACGCGGATATCCAGCACTGATCGGCGCGATGTTCTGGACAATTGATGACGACCGACGTGAGGGCTTTCGTTATTCCAACCGGATAGGGCCGGAGTTGCAAAGCTCACCTGCGCAAAGATAGTGATCAGTTTCAACGAGGTGGCTATTTGATTGCGCAGCCACCTCTAACGAAACAGTGGATCAGGAAGATAGGTATCGGTAGTTTTGTTATCGGGCGGTTGCCCAAGCACGAGCTTTCCTTCAGAGAGAAAGAAGGAATATGCTACGTCCCGGCCTGATAGTTTAAATGCATGCGTGTCGGCATTCCACGTGCCATCGAGGGATGTGAAAGGGATCCGTACACTTTCGGTGCCATCAGCGTTGAAGCTATAGATACCCTTTGATTGAGCTTCCTCAAGTGCAGCCAGCCGTGCGTTGGGGCTAGGAACTTTAGGACGATCCAGCTTCCATTTGCCCAGGAGCGGGTCCGTTGCGGAAATTGCTGGCCCAATGCGAGTAAAACTCGACTCTGTTCCACTGGCGCTCAGCACCAGGGCATCGCCCTTTACCGTGAATTGAAGCTTGCTGGGTGGCGCACCGTTTGTGCCGGCCGGCAAAATCAGTGTGTCACCGGATCGAGTCACAGGGACTGTCACTATCGCTCCTACATATTCGGTCAAGGTGCCGTCAGGACGAAAATCCCACCAGGAACCGACACCTCCTTGAGAAGGATGCTCTGCAACCCAACGGCCTACCGGCGTACTACTGACGTGCGTCTGACAGAACATGGCAGTGGATAGCACGGCAAGGCAAACTTGGGGAGCAGATGTTCGAATGAAATGGAGTTTTCGCGGCATAAGACTCTCCTTTCCAACCAGCGGCACACGCTATCTCTAAACAAAGTGTTCGAGCTAGAAGAATCGTGTCAATGCAAGTTGGGAGGAGAGCCAGCCATCTAGGCTTCGCGGCAAAGACTGAGAATCTGATGGCCATACTTGTCTAGCTTGGTCGGCCCCATGCCGGGGATATCTTGCAGTTCATTGGGAGTGGTTGGGCATGCTTGGGCGATGGCGCGCAGAGTGCGGTCGTGAAGAACTACGAAGGGCGGCATGCCGAGTTTTTTTGCAACGGAGGTTCGCCAGGCTTTGAGGGCTTGCTCAAGCTGCTGAGCCGCGGGAGTCAGCTCGATAGATTCCGCGGAGTCTTGATCTGGTTTCTTCGAAGGTGCGCGTTTGGCTGGGCTTTCGGTAGCGAAGAGGCTGGAATCTTTCGATGATCTGCTTTTGCGGGTTGATTTTGCATCGGTAGCCAGGTTGCTGGCGGGGTTGCCGGGCATCAGGAGCTTGCATAGTTCCGCTTCGCCGGATTCTTCCCCGTAAGCGGTGAGTGCGGCTTTGCGGAAGAGGATGGTTTCGCCGTCCTTGATCCACTCTGCGTCTTCAACGGTGATGATGCCGGCGCGCGAAAGTACGGAGAGATAAACGTCCAGTTCCTTACGGGTGAGGTTGGCGGATAGTTCTTTCTGTAAGCGGCCTGTGGATTTGCCTTGCGTGCTGCGCAGGCTGTCGAGGATTTCGCGCAGGTTGCGGAGTTCAGAGGATGTCGCGGTGCGATGCTGCTGGAGCGATGTGGCCGAAGGGTTGCAAAAGTCGCAGATACCGCAGCGGGTGCGGCCATCGGCGGTGTCACCGAAGTGTTGGACGAGCGCGGCCATGCGGCACTCGTGGCCATCGACGTAGCGCTGGACGAGATCGAGCTGGCTGCGGCGGTGATCGGACTGGCGATTGTAGGGAGCGCTCCAGTTGGCGTGGCCGCGTGTGGCGTTGTTGTTGAAATCGACCTGCGCTCCGCCGTGGATGAAGAGCTTTTCGACGGCGATGGAGAAGGTTTCATCATCGACCTGGGCAGCGAGGGCGGCTCGCAGATCGTCGAGCGGCTGCGGCTCATTGCCGAGGGAGTTGAAGACTTTCTGCACGATGTCGATGGGAGGGTAGTCACGCTTGAGGAAGAAGTCGTGGGTACGGATGTCGGCGTAGCTGTGCATAAGGATGGCGCGACTTGGATTGCCGTCGCGACCTGCGCGGCCGATCTCCTGGTAGTAGCCTTCGATGGTTGAGGGCAACGCCGCGTGAATGACGGTGCGCACATTGGCCTTGTCGATACCCATGCCGAAGGCGATGGTGGCGACTACGCACTGGAGTTTGCCGGAGAGAAAGCTTTGTTGCACGCTGTCGCGGATCTCGGCTGGCAAGCCAGCGTGATATGCGGCGGTTGGGAAGAGATGGTTAAGTTGCGCAGCGAGTTCTTCTGCGCGCTTGCGAGCGGGGGCGTAGACGATGGCTGGGCGATGCGATGGATTGGTGAGCAGCTCCGCGATTTTGTCGCCGCGCATGGGTTGGGGAACTTCCGTGACTTCAATGGCGAGATTGCTGCGGCGAAAACCGTGGATGAATTTGCGGGCGTTCTGCAGGCCTAGCTGGGTGAGAATGTCGCGCTGCACTGTGGGTGTAGCGGTTGCTGTAAGAGCGAGGACGGGAGCGGGCCGCAGGGCAGGCAGGTATTGGCCCAGCATGCGGTAGTCAGGGCGGAAGTCGTGTCCCCATTGGCTGATGCAGTGTGCTTCATCGATGGCGATGAGCGAGGGCTTGCGTTTGGCGAGCATCTCAGGGAAGCCGGGGACGCGAAGGCGCTCGGGGGCGATGAAGAGGAACTGAATCCCACCGTTGAGGTAGTCAATGCAGGCCTGGCGGCTCACGGAGCGGTCGAGACCGGAGTGGATGCGCGCGACGCGGAAGCCCTGCGCAGTAAGTTTGGCGCACTGGTCTTCCATCAGGGCGATGAGCGGGCTGACGACAAGGGCGGTGCCTCCGCGGGCGATGGCGGGGAGTTGATAGCAGAGGGATTTGCCCGAGCCGGTGGGCATGACGAGCAGCAGATCGTGGCCGTCGATGGCGGCGCGGCAGACTGCTTCCTGATTCGCGCGGAATGAGGGGAATCCAAATGCCTGCAGCAAGAGAGCGGTGAGAGAGCCTCGGAATTCGGAGGGGTCAGAATCAGAGGAATCAGAACCGGAGGGATCGGGGAGTGTTGCCGCGGCAGACATCTCTTTGATTATCGAGGGTAGGGCTGAGGAAATTGGCTCCTGCCGGAACAGGCTTGCGGTGAGTGTTCCTGAAAAGCAAACGTAAGCGGCGCGGTTTCAGCGATGTTTGTCTACAGAAGGGACCAGTTGCCGGTGGCGAGAATCCAAAGAGCGAGCAGAAGACCGCTGGTTATGTGAGCAATCACTGCGTCGCCGAGCCTGGACTTCCATTTAGCGAGGACTGCGAAGACAACGCCGGAGAGCAGGCCAAGAGGCCAGAGGCGTCCGAACATGAGTCCGTATACAGCAGAGGAAAGAAGTATCGAGAGCGGCGTGATAGCGCTGAATGGTTTTTGGTCGAAGTCGGAATCGGAGAAGCGAATGAGGCGGCGCGTGAGGTAGCCACGGAATGCCAGTTCCTCCGCGACTGGAATCGTGATCACGGCAGCGGCTATGCGGAAGACAATCCATGTGATCCGTGCTTCGGGAGACAGCGTTGCGAGGGAATTAGCGAGTGGGGAAGGCCCGGCTGGTTGCAGGATATGCGAAGCAGCTAATCCAAGGGCGAAGACGACTACGCCAGCCAGAGGGGCAGTGAGGCTGAATCTCCAGTTGATCTGTTTCAGGTCGTTGCGATAGTGCCATAAGGCTAATGCGGCAGCTACAAATCGCAGAGGATAGAGCCACTCGAAGGAGCCCGACGCAGCGCGGGAGATGAATGAAGCCGCCAGGATCGCGAGAAAGGGCATCAGGTAGGCAGCGATGGCTGGCGACTCGCCGCTTTCATTGATTGAGGCGAGGGATTCAGAAGATGCTGAGCCGGAAGCAGAGATGGCGCCAGGGCGCTGGAACCAGCGGATTCTACGTGCCGAGACGGAAAAGGCAAGCGCGACAAGGGTAAAGGCTATCCATCCAGCTTGAGAATGGAAGCCTTCCATGGCGATTTCGGGATGCCCTGCATTTCCGATGACGACCAATGCGGCGATGCGGAAGATATTCAGTATCCAGACGCTGATGAGTGCGCAGGGGACGAGCAGGAGCGCACGCGGGAAGCGCATCTCCTTGCGAAAATACCAGAGCCACAGGGTGGTGAAGATGAGCACCAGGCCGAGGCCTTCGAGGCCGGAGCATTGTTCTGCGATGGTCACGGCGAAGCGGCCGGTTCCAACGATAAATTGCTGTGGATCGATGGTGACGCCGGGCAGCATGGCATTGAGCAACGGTGCAACGCTATGGAAGGTGAGCGCCTGAAGCAAGCGGCCGGGCAGGCTCGATTCCGGGCTCCAGAGTGACTGTGCGGGAAAGCGCAGGCACCAGGCAAGAACGCCGGCTACGAGTGCCTGAGCGCCCAGCCATCGTGTGCTGCGAAGTGTTTGAGTCCACGCGCTCAGAGGGATGCATGCCAGAGCGAGCATGGCAAGGCCCACGACAAGAACGACGCGGAGCGCCGCGAGCTGCAGTAGTGCATTGATGCTGGAGTGCGATGTCTGGGATGCATTGTAGTTTGCAGACGATACAGCAACAATGCAAGCGGCATGGACAGTGAAGAGCGAGATGGAGAAGGGAAGTGGAGTCTGCTGCTCTTTAAGCCAGGAGAAACCCAGTCCGACAAATGCTGCAAAAGCCACGATGCCTATGGGCGCGAGTGGGCCTAGTAGAGCGAAGTTGTGGGGAATGTATGCCAGGACGGCCACATCGAGCGCGACGCATGCTCCCAGAAGCATGAAACGGCTTAATAACGTGGAGAAGAATGATTGAGCAGGCGAGGAAAGCTCGGCAACAACAGCCGGATGTTGAGGCGACGTGTTGGCTGAGATCGATCTCAAAGAAACACGGATTCCATTCCGGATTCTGACAGCAAATCCCTGGGATGAGGCTTTCCTGAGTATGCCGCCAGAGAAGCGGGCGACCGAAGCCGCCCGTCAAAGGACCGCCTACAGGCTTGCAGCCTTCTTGCGACGGCTGCCCATAATTGCAAGGGAGCCAGCAAGCAGCGCTACACCGCTCCACGCCAAACCGGGATCGATCTCAGGAGCCACATTTGGAGTTCTTGGGCGTGGTCCTTCCGGGTCAGCGTTGTTGATGTGCGGAGTCTTCGGGGTCGGTGTCATCTGATGATATGAACCGCCGTTCAACGATGGATCAGCCTGAGCGTACCGATTTGCACCTGCGAGAAACGCCAAGGCCAGGACTGAAATTTTAATAAGGTTCTTCATGTTGTCCTTTCGGGTTACGGCAGCAGGGAAGCCGTATCACGCAGGTGCATCGGTAGCATCTTCTAATTTCACTATCGAGGCTCTTATTTCTAACTAATCCTGAGTGTAGCGGGTAAATGTTCACTTCCTGCAGTCGAGTTATCCAAGTTGACCCTAGGCGGTAGATTCTTGCCTTCGCTTTGGATGGACATTTTTACAGCAATGCCGATCGTAAAAACGAGTGGAAAGGACGCACCCTCCTAAAGTACGTGCCTGGCGCAGCTCTGGTATTTTCCGTATCCGGGCTGACGAAAGAGCAGAGGCTTACACTTTCCCCATCTACGGCTACCAAAGCGGCTCTTGCTGTAATGCCACCTCGTGATTAGATTCAATGATTTGCGCCTCAAGGGATATCCCGCAAGGGTTGCTGATACAGCCCGCATTTGGGGGATAGCCGATGGCTCGACCGTAAGCTGATGCTGATTACTCTTGAGAATTGAACGAGTTACCTGCCGGGAGGCTTTGACGGACAGCTATGAATAACGCTGAAGCGGCAGCGAGCTTTGTTCCATCACCGTTTTGAATGGAAGCCTCTGTCCAGTGCTTACGGCCTTCGCTGCGGATTACCCGGCCAGTGATGCGAATGGGGCTTTCAGACGGGACGGGGCGAAGATACTCAATTTGCATCTGACGGGTCATCGCAGTAACGCCACCGGCGCGATTGGCCTTGCTCATCGCTTCATCGAGCAGCGTTGCGATGATGCCGCCGTGCAGGCAGCCGGGAGGGCCCTCATAGTTGCTCGAGACAATAGCATCACAAAGAACGGCTCCATCGGGGGCTACGGAAAAAGTGAGGTGCAGTCCAACAGGATTGCCAGTGCCGCAGCCAAAACAGTGATTCTGCGCTCCATGATAGAGAGGCGTGGTTTCCTGCTGATTGTTCGAATGATTGGCTGTTTGCGTCATAGGGACGATCCCAAAATGCTGGTGAATAGATCGGAATCAATATTGGCGCCGGTGAGGACGATGCCGATGCGTTTGCCTGCGCTTTGCACGCCCTCGCGTAATGCACCGGCAAGAGCCGCGGCTGCAGCACCTTCGGCAAGATTATGAGTGTCGTGATAGCAAGCGCGCATCGCATGCGCAATTTCCTCGTCGCTGACCTCAATGATGCGGGCTACGTTGTCCCAAATAATCTCCATAGCGAGCCTGTTTGGGATGCGGCAGGCGAGGCCGTCTGCTATCTGAGTGCGGGAGGGAGCCTCAACGATCTGATGCTGCGCGAAGGAAAGTGCATACGAGGGAGATTGGCTGGCCACAACGCCGACGATCTCAGTTTTCAGGCCAAGCGCGTTGCGTACTGCAGAGACACCGCAAATAGAAGAGCCAAGGCCGATGGGGACATAGATGATGTCGAGCGGAGGAACACCACGGAAGAATTCGAGCGCGTACGTGGCTGTGCCCATAACTAGCCGAGGATGGAAGGATTCAACAAAGGCATGCGTGCCGGAATTTGCTGGGCTCGACGCGAGGTCGCGGGCGAACTCGAGCGAGGCCTGGAAGTCGCTGCCGTGTTCTATGAGCTCGGCGCCTTGAGCCTGCATTGCCAGGTTTTTCTCTTTGCTGTTGCCGTGGGGAACGACAATGACGGTGCGAAGGCCGTAGTTGTGCGCCGCGAAAGCCACACCCTGACCATGGTTGCCGCGAGTGGCTGCTACGACAGTAGTGAGATTGGGATGGTTTTCGCGAAGCCACGCCGCATATACCAAGGCGCCGCGAATCTTGAATGCGCCTACGGGTGAGTGATTTTCATGCTTGATCCATGCCTCGATAGGACCGTTGCCGGAAGCACCTGCGCTTAGACGCTGATTGAGCAGCGGCCAGGAATACTGCGGGGTGGGCGGCATGGCGCGATATACGATGGATTGCGCTGCCTCGATCTCGGGCAGGGTGGGCAACTGCATATTTTCAGCTTACGATAAGGTGCGTGTATTCCTGTTTATGACCCTCTGCAAATGAAGCGCGTGCAGTGCGCTCACTGTGCTGCGTGTGCGGCCTCATAGGAATCAGATTCCACTTACTACACCAGGAGATATTGGGGTGATGAATCGCAGATTGGCATTGAAAGAGATGATGGGCGCGATGAGCGTGTTGATTCTTGGCGCAAAGAACAGCTCCGCAATGACTAGCCGGCTGTCTGGTATGGAAGCTGAGGGACAGGCGACTCCTATGCCCGCTCCGTCCGGACCATTCACGCTGCCCGCGTTGCCGTATTCCTACGACGCTCTGGAGCCTTACTTCGACGCGGAGACAATGCATTTGCATCACGACAAGCACCATCAATCGTATGTGGACAAGTTGAATGCGGCTGTTGCGGGATATCCCGATCTGGCGAGCCGATCTGTATACGATCTGGTGGCAAATCTGGATGCGATGCCGATGGCGATTCTGAATGCTGTTCGCAACAACGGCGGAGGCCATGCCAATCATTCTTTCTGGTGGACGACGCTGGCGAAGAGTGGGAGCGCAGGTGCGGGTCCGAAGGGAGAGCTGGCGAAGGTGATTGATGCTAAGTTCGGCAGCTTTTCGAGCTTTCAGGAGAAACTGACGGCTGCAGCTACTGGAGTTTTCGGCAGTGGATGGGCGTGGCTGGTGCTGATGCCTGGTGGGGAATTGGAGATTCAGACTACTCCGAATCAGGATAGTCCGCTGACGGTAGGGCACAAGCCGGTGCTGGGCATCGACGTATGGGAACACTCATACTATCTGAAGTACAAGAACAAGAGGCCTGATTACGTGAAGGCTTATTTTTCAGTGATTGACTGGGATGGCGTGAGCGCTAAGTTTGCTGACGCAAAGTAAGTTTGCTGACACAAAAAAGGAAGCTTGAGCCTTGGGGTTTTTCCATACGGGAAGGGAATTGCGTTGGAGACGGGCAGCAGGACTCTCGATCTTTGCTGCCTTTGTACTTGTTGCGGTGGGTTGCCGCAGACAGCCTGAACTCACGCCGGAGCAGGCGGAAGGGCAGCATCTCTATGTGGTGCGATGCGCGCATTGTCATGAGGATAATGATCTGGGGCTGAAACCTCCTCCGCCGAAGCTGCAAGGAGTGATGCGCAAGGGGAAAATGCCGAGCCGGGCGGTTGCGACGGATCAGAGTGTGGCACAAACCGTGCTGGCGGGAAAAGGGAAGATGCCTAGCTTTGCCGGGAGATTTACTGAGGAGCAGATGCGGGCGTTGATTGCTTATCTGAGGACGGATATGCCGCTGCCGCAACAGTAGCGCATTGATTGCAACTGGCTCAGCTAAGAGCTTCGCGAAATCCGCCCGGATCTTCCAGCGCGGCACCGGAAGCGCAGTAGGGACAGGACGATGGGGCCAGATGTCGTTGGGGATCGCTGCGAGAGTTTCGAGAGGAATGCCTTTGGAGGCGGCGAAGTCGGACGCTGCAGAGCCCAGCACCACAAGGGAACCAATCGCAATGACTTGAGAGCCACAGGATTCAAGATGGTTGTATGTTCCGCGAACCGCAGAACCGGCGTTGGTGACATCGTTGATGATCGCAATTCGTTTATTTCGGACGCGCGCGCGTAACTGATCAGGAAGGTGATGGCCCGCTGGAAATAGCCCGTCCGCGGATGGCTGTGCGTGCCGCTCTGTGTAGAGGAATTCCTTGCCCAACTCCTCGGCGATCGTCAGCGCGATAAACGCACCTTCAACGAACGGACCACAAATGTAGTCGAACTCCAAATTGGCGAGTCGTGCGGCAAGGGCTTGGGCCAGGGGGCGAATGCGTGCCGGTTGCAAGCAAAGCAGTTCGAGATAGAGCCAGAGGCTGCCGTGATGTCCTGACTCGAACAGGAAATGTCCTCGCCGCGCGGAGAGCAGTTCGAGAATCTGGTTCTGCATGGGTTGTTTCCCTAGTTAGGACTGGTACAGGACAAGAATAAGAGATGTGGCCCTTGGACAACGGATATGCTCGACGGCGGTATACTTGAGAACTATGGCGACCGGAAAAACTTTCTATATCGAGACCTTCGGCTGCCAGATGAATGCGCACGATTCCGAAAAAGTGATCGGAACGCTGGAGCAGCAAGGATATGCCCAGGTGCAGGATGAAGCTGAGGCTGACCTGCTGGTGTACAACACCTGTTCGATCCGCGATAAGGCGGAGCAGAAGGTCTTTCATCGGCTGAACGATTACAAGAAGTTTTACAAATCAGGCAAACGCTTTGCTGTGATCGGCTGCGTGGCGCAGCAAGAGGGCGAGCGCATCTTCGAAAAGGCACCCTATGTCTCGCTCGTGGCAGGCTCGGCCTCGTATCGCAAGCTGCCGGAGATGATTGCGCGGCTGGAAGCAGGGGAGTCTCGGATTACTGGTCTGGATGACCGGCAGACGGACGAGACGTTTGAGACGGAGTTCACTTCGCGGCAGAATCCGTATCGGGGATACATTACCATCATTGAAGGTTGCGACAAGTTCTGCGCTTACTGCGTGGTTCCGTATACGCGCGGCAAGGAACGCAGCAGGGGATCGGACTCGGTTCTGGAAGAGGCAAAGCGGATAGCGGACCTTGGGTATACCGAGATCCAATTGCTGGGCCAAAACGTAAACAGCTACAAAGACTCGAGCGGCAAGCTCAGCTTTGCCGAGCTGCTGGCCGCGGTTGGGCAGGTTCCGGGTATCCGGCGGGTGCGGTTTACGACCAGTCATCCGCGGGACTTTACCAAGGATATTGTCGAGGCAATCGACGCTTACGATACGCTGTGCGATCACGTGCATCTGCCGGTGCAGTCCGGCTCCTCGCGCGTGCTGCGGGCGATGGCACGGGAGTATACGCGGGATTGGTATCTGGAGCGGATCGCATGGATGAAGTCAGCGCGGCGGAAGATTTCGATTACGACGGACATCATCGTCGGGTTTCCAGGAGAGACGCCAGCGGAGTTTGAGGAGACCGTCGAATTGCTCAACGAGGTTCAATACGACGGAGTCTTCGGCTTCAAGTATTCGCCACGGCCTAATACTCCGGCGCTGGTGATGATCGATTCGATTTCGGAGGCGGAAAAATCGCTGCGGCTTCAGGTACTGTTGGATCGGCAGCGCGAGATTCAGAGAGTAAATTATGACAAACACTTAGGGGAAACCCTTGAAGTGATGGTTGAGGGAATGAATCCGACGCGAGGGCAGGTGACTGGGCGCAGTTCGCAGAATAAGCCGGTAAACTTCACGACGGCTTCACCGATTGCGCCAGCGCCTGGCAGCTATGCCCGGGTGAAAGTAACCAAGACCTTTCCCAATAGCCTGGCGGGAGAAGCGGTATAGGAGGTGTGGCATGGACGTGGAAGTTCGGGTACGCGGGTGGATGATGGATCCGAATACGAATATGCCCATCGTGGTGCTGAAGGATGTGACCTCGGATGCTGTGATGCCGATCTGGGTCGGCATCTATGAGGTGAACGCGATCGCAGTGGAGATCAATAAAGAGGTCGGTCCTCGACCAATGACCCATGATCTGGCGCGAAATCTAATACAAAACTTGAATGCCCACCTGGATCGTGTTGTTATTACAGAGCTTAGAGATGATACATTTTACGCTGTTCTGTGGTTGACTCAGAACGGCGAGGTAGTCACCGTGGACGCACGACCTTCCGATGCAATCGCACTGGCGCTGCGGGCAGATTGTCCGATTTATGTCTCGGAGCAGGTGTTGGCAGCAGCGAGATTGACTCCGCCGTCATCCATGGAAGGCCCCAGCAACGAGGACCTGCGCAAATGGCTTGAGGGACTCAATGACGAAGACCTCGGACGCTACAAGATGTGAGCTGTGTGTTTTTTCACCTCATGAGTGAAGGAACACAAGGGAAGAGATAGAAGGAATAGGGGGTTAGGCGAAGGCGCTTTTATATCGATGTTTGGTTTACAGAATATCTGTTATCGGACATGATCTAATAATCCACCACCCAAGCCCGCTTTGCTTGTAGTTGTCCATTCCTGCTGCGGTTCTGCAACATCTCGCATCATTTCATGGCAAGTTTCACAGCACGGTTGAAAAAGAATTGGTGCAATCGTTCGTCTCCAATTCCAGAACAACACGATTGCGGCCAATTTGAGGTCGTAGCCGATTCTTCTAAATAAATGAACGGGATCGGCCAGTGCCCTTTCTCGTATATGCTGCGGTACACCGTAAACCACAGTTCGGGCAGCGACTTGCAGCAAGCGAAATGAACGATAAAGGTGCGTTCCCTCCGGATAAATGTTCATGAACAGCAGGGTGGAAAACCCTTTATGTCGCAGTGGCTTCGCGCCGGCTCTACGCTCCCAAGGGTGATAAACCCGGGCGTCGCGAAGAAACATGACCGGAGAGAATTTCAAGGCCCTCAAATACAGATCCATATCTTCGTTTGCAGCAAATCGAAATCGCTCGTCGAATCCCCCGATTTCGTTGAACAGGCTGCGGCGGATTGCAAAATTACAAGACCAAAGATGGCCGCCGTCCTCGTTCTCGGGTACGACATCTGCGAAGCCGCGCATCCGTCCAGTCGCGGAAATTCTGCCTTCAAATACAGATACTTCCGGGGTCCTAAAGGACGCGGCCAGGTAGCTGTCGATCAGACCCGCGTCCGGAATACAATCGTCATCCAAAAAGATAAGCAGTTCTCCAACCGCATGTGCTGCACCGAAGTTGCGATTAGCGGCAGGTCCCTTTTTAGGCCCCTGAACGACGGCCGCCTTGAAGCCGACGCCATCGATCACTCGGCGGGTTTCATCGGCGTCACCATCGTCACTGATGATGATTTCGTAATCTGCGCTTGCATCGAGGCGCTCGACACAACGTAGCAGTGAGTCAGGGCGTCCGCGGGTTGGAATCACGATCGAGACCGCTGGAATGTTCATGCCGTCGTGACCTCATCCATGAGAGCCGTTCCAGTACGCATTTGGGCATGAGAAGTACCTGCCGGGACAATCTTGTCCTTCATGCGAAGAATATGTCGCTCGACACCATACCAAAGGCCGTATGCGATCGCTAAACTGATGGGAATGCCGATTACAACCGCTAACACGGCTGCGAATCGGGTAGATAGATGCAGAGTAGCTACCCAATCGGCGGTGAGGAATCGTACCGGATAATTGAATAAATAGAGACTATAACTCACCATGCCAACCGATCTTAGCCAGCTCATTCGAAAAGTCCTAACTGACAGGCGATCACTTCCAGCGAAGCGAATGAGGTAAAAGGTAATCAACGCAAAAGAGACGTCGGCCAGAACCAACCCCGGAGATGTTATCCAGGCCGAAGACTGGTTTCCATGCAAAGCGACCCAATATATGACGCTGATTGCCGGGATAATCAGAGCCGCCCAGTTGAAGAATGCGTCTTTTGCTCCCCAGTCTTTAAGATTGCGATTGCGCAGCCGGACAAGAAAAGCAACTACTGCCCCATAAGCCAATCCGTCCATTCGGCAGTAGAAGGTAAAGATCTCTGGAAATTTTGGCGTGTGAAAATGCCACCGCAAGAACGGCGGCAACAGGATCATCAGGGCTATCGTCAGCATCAGGCCCGGTTTTCTCAAATAACGCACGATCGGCGCCCAGATCGTGTAGAAGATCTCTTCGACAGACAACGTCCACAAAACAGCGAGGCCGGCACCGACAGCTCTCGGAATGACAGGCGGCACGGCCATTAAGGCTTTAGGCTGCCCAAGAAACAGGCTGGTGTAATAGAAGACATATTGCAGCCAGAGGTCCCAGGTTCCATGCAACCCTGAAATCATGCTGTAAGTGATATAGATCGCCAGACCGATCAAATATGGAGGAAAGATACGAAGTGCGCGCCTACTGTAGAAGACTCTGAAATAATGTGGCTTGGATCGTAGATCAAGCAATATGCTGGTGATCAAGAAACCCGACAAAATGAAGAATAAATCGACACCTAGCCAACCGTAATTGGATCCGGTAATAGGCGCCCAGGGAAGGTAATGATTGAGTAGAACAGCCAGCACAGCAATTCCGCGCAATCCATCGAGCTCCCTAATACGCATTCAGGAGCTCCTCCTCAACCTGCTTAAGCCCTTTTTCGGGAGCATCAAATCTGCCTCCAAATCCATTTAGGACGCATTTAAGAATTAAAGAACTACATCTTCGACTTTATCGTGCGGAGCTTCAAAGCACAAGGAGCCCAAAGTACTCTCGCTGAGGAGTTCTTGACAGCCGCCCGTGCCGTTGTTTCGAACACGTTAAAACAGAAGAACAGGCTCTCAATTGGCTATTGTCTCGATCCATTAAGTTCTGTGATATCAGGCTGTCTAAATCAGAACACGAATCATTTCACTGTTATCTGGCACCTGCATCTCACGAATAGCGGGGTTGTTCAAAAGCTACAGAGGTGGTTAAAAATTTGATGCCTGGTCGACCTTATCTCCACTGCGTGTTGGGCATCCTCTGCTTGTCAGGTGTGCCCCGTACGGGGCAGGCGATGGGGGATGAAGGAAATTCGCACACGATCGTACAACAGGCTGTTGCCACCGAGTTGACCGCGGACCGGAACGATCACACACACTGGCTTTACTTTGAAGTGGATAAAAAGCCCGACAAGGCGGTTTCTCAATGGGTGGCCGAGACGGCTCACGGAAATCTCAAGCGGGTTGTCGAACAGAACGGCCAGAAGGTGCCCGAGACCCAGCAGCGCAAGTCAATGGACAGCTTTTCGCAAGACCCAGATCAGGTCGCCAAGCAGCGCAAGAATGAGCAGCATGATGACGCACAGGCTACGGAGTTGCTGAAGTTGCTGCCGCAAGCTTTTGTCTGGACCAAGACTGACGAGGCGGATGGGAATATTACGCTGCATTTCAAACCGAATCCCCAGTTCCATCCTCCGGACTGGGAATCGCGAGTTTTTGCAGCGATGGAGGGCGACATGGTGGTGGATATGGCTGAACACCGCATCGTGAGCCTGAAAGGCAAGATGATTCGTGATGTGAAGTTTCTTGGCGGACTCCTGGGCGGCCTGAAGGCCGGAGGGACGTTTGATGTTGAGCGGCGCAAAACCGGCGGGAACGAATGGCAGATTACCGAGACGCATGTTCATATTCAAGGGCGGGCCCTGCTTTTCAAGAGCATTTCTGAGAACGAAGACGACGTGAAGACGAAGTTCAAAGAGTTGTCCGCCGACGTATCTCTGCACCAGGCTGAAGACGATCTGATGCATGCCGCGAGCTAGCTGAATTCCCGCATTATGCTGCTTCCCTTCCCAGGATTCGCTACCATTTGAGGTTCATTGCGGCGTCTGTTCGATCTAAGCGCTATGCCGCTGCATGGGGAGGTGGGGAGCATGACATTGAAATTTACGACCTCGTTTCTTGAGGACGCGATCGGCGTTTTTCAGCGCTACAAGAAGCTTGCGGAAGCTGCGATGACACAGGTATCGGAGGAGCAACTTGCGGTTGCGCTTGACGAGGAATCAAATTCAATCGCGATCATCGTAAAGCACATGGCTGGGAACATGCTGTCGCGGTGGACGGATTTCCTGACAACCGATGGTGAGAAGCCGTGGCGCGACCGGGACTCGGAATTCGAAGTGCCTCCAGCTAACCGGGAGGGGTTGATGGCTCTATGGGAGCGGGGATGGGGGACGCTGTTTGAAGCGCTTAATGGGCTGACGGAGGCCGATTTAGCCCGTACTGTCATGATCCGAAGCGAGGCGCATTCGGTGATGCAAGCGGTGAATCGACAATTGGCGCACTATCCGTATCACTGCGGACAGATCGTTTTTATAGCCAAGCATTTAGCGCGCGAAAAATGGAATTATCTTTCAGTTCCGCGCGGGCGGTCTCAGGAGTTCAATGCGCAGGTAGTGGCTGGAAAGATCAGCCAGCGCTGAGTTCAGAGTGTTTCCAGGGCTTCCGAGCTGGCCGAGGCCAGATTCAAGCGAGATGATGAATGGCGCCAGCGGCGCAAGAGAAGCAGTGAGATTATGATCAGCGCGAGGGTGAGCCCGATCCAGGTGCCGTAGATACCCCACTTGAGAACAAAGCAGAGGATTAGTCCGAGCGGCAGGCCAAGGATCCAGTAACCGATGAAATTGGCGATCATGGGGGTGCGGGTTTCACCCAGGCCCCGGAGGGCTCCGGTGCACACGGTCTGGATGCCATCGAAGATCTGGAAGGCGGCGGCGATCCAAAGCAGGCTGGGGCCGACGGCGAGAACTCGAGGGTCGTTGGTGAAAAGCTCGATGAGCGGTTTCGGCGCAACAACAAAGACAACCGCAGCTAACAACATGAATGCGGTTCCGAGGCCAAGGCAAAACCAGCCAGCGCGGCGAGCTTTGGCTTCGTCTCCAGCACCGATGGCATGGCCGACGCTTACCGCCGCTGCCGCAGAAATACCGAGCGGGACCATGTAGGTGATGCTTGCGTAGTTGATAGCGATCTGATGGGTGGCTACGGCAACGGGTGAAAGCCAACCGGCAGAGAGAGTGGCTGTATTCCACGCTCCTACTTCAAGAAGAATCTGCCCTGCAGCTGGTAAACCTAAGCGGCAAAGCTGTTTAATTCGATCAATTTGTGGTCTTGCCCAATGCTTGAAAAGCGGATGGCCGCGCTTACGCTCATAGCGCCAGGCGAAGAGCATGAGGAATACGCCCATGGAAATGCGAGCGATGACGGTGGAGAGAGCCGAGCCTCGGACACCCATGGCTGGAAAGCCCCAATGACCGTAGATGAGGACCCAGTTCCCTCCCCAGTTGAGCAGGTTGGCGGCGACATAGACGAGCGTGATGACGCGTACCTCGCCGACGCCCTGCAGGTATCGGCGGGCAGCGGAATAAACCAGCAGCGGAAAGAGGCTCCATACCAGAACGCGGAGATAGGCTGCTCCGGGGATGGCTACTGAGGGAGTGATGCCGACGCGGACGAAGGCGAAGCTCGCCAAAGCTGCGAGGATCATGAGCGGCGGCGTGATAAAGATAGCGAGATAGATGCCCTGGGCGAGCCAGCGATGGCATTCGTCGTAGTCTTTACGACCCTGGGCCTGAGAAACGAGAGTGTCGAGGCCGAGCTGCAGGCCGACGCCGAAGAGCGACGGGGTGTAGAAGACGGCGTTACCCACGGCAACTGCACCGATGGCCGCAGGACCGAGGCGGCCTACCATGATGGTGTCCACGACACCTTGCGCCATCCAGCCGAGTTCGCTCAGGACGACGGGAACGGCGAGCTTTGTGAGCTCGGCCAGTTCCCTTCTCCAGATATGGCTCTCTATGCGCTCGACGGCCTTGGGCATCCCTCTAATGTAACCGGTCTTGCAGTGGATTTGAGGGGCTGTCGTCTAATGCCAATTCATTGTATGTTACAGATTATTGGCGGAGTAAAATAAATATTTTCTTCATGTTAAATTGTTTTTACGAATATTTACTTTATCTAAAACCCTTGATTCTACTGTTGACATTGAATTTACTTTTCAGAAATCTCGTAAATCTCTGAGCCTGCGGGCGGGTAGGCACTGAAGACATAGCTGGAGGGTGGCTCTGACAAATGGACAGCGATGAATATGAGACACTGGGAGAGTAGAAGCTCTTGTTGGGCGGCCCGGCTGGCGTGCCCGAACCAACTTCAACAATTTTAGAAACAAGACGCCCGGCGGGTGTTCCCTGTTGTGTGGCGCAAGGCTTGCCGCTTGGAGTGCGCGGCTGAGGATTGGGAGCAGATGATCAGCGTTAGCAGTGTGTCAATGCGTTACGGTTCGAAGATTCTGTTTGAAGACGTGAGCGTGACGTTTACGCCGGGACGGCGGTATGGACTTACGGGGCCGAATGGTGCCGGAAAGTCGACGTTTATGAAGGTGCTGACGGGCGAGCTTGAAGCGCAAAAGGGCTCCGTAGTAAGGCCGCGCAAACTGGGCGTGCTGCGGCAGGATCAGTTCCAGTTCGATGCGTTTCGGGTGATCGACACGGTGATCATGGGCAATGCCCCGCTGTGGAAAGCGCTTGAGGAGCGAGATCGTATTTATGAGAAGCCGGAGCTGACCGATGAGGATGGCATGCGGCTGGGCGAGCTCGAAGGCGTGATCGGCGATGAGGATGGGTACACGGCCGAGAGCGATGCCGCGGTACTGATGCAAGGGCTGGATATTTCCGATGAACTGCATGAACGCAAGATGGGTGAGTTGCAGGGCGGACAGAAGGTGCGCGTGTTGCTGGCGCAGGCACTGTTTGGCAAGCCGGACGCACTACTGCTGGACGAGCCCACGAACCATCTCGATCTCGAATCGATTCACTGGCTGCGCGAGTTCCTAGTTGGATTTCAGGGGACGCTGATTACGATCTCGCATGACCGCCATTTTTTGAATGCGGTGACAACGCATACGGCGGACATCGATTATCAAACCATCATCGTTTATACCGGCGGTTATGACGAGATGGTGGTGGCGAAGACTCAGATTCGTTCGCGGCTGGAATCTCAAAACGAGCAGCGCGAAAAGAAGATTGCACAGTTGAATGAGTTTATCTCGCGGTTTGCAGCCGGTACTCGTTCGACGCAGGTAACGAGCCGCAAGAAGGAAGTAGAGCGGCTGCAGACGGCTGAGCTGGCGCGGTCGAATATTCAGCGCCCGTTTATCAAGTTCGATCAGCTACGGCCGAGCGGCAAGCACGTGCTGGAGTTTGAAGGGCTGGCGAAGGCTTACGGCGATCAGACGGTCATCAAGGGTTTCAGTGGCGCGGTGATGCGCGGCGAGAAGGTTTGTCTGATGGGGCGCAACGGCGTGGGCAAGACGACGATGCTGAAGAGCCTGCTGACCGGCTCGAAGGATGTGGCCGAGAAAGACTTTTCGCTCGACGGCGGCGTGGTAAAGTGGGGTCACGAGGCGCAGATCGGGTATTTTCCTCAGGACGTGACGGGTCTGATCGAGCCGGGGCTCACGGTCAATGAATGGCTGCATCAGTGGGATCCGAAGGTAACGCTGGAGGAGATTCGCGGGCTGCTGGGACAGATGCTCTTCCGCGGTGAAGAAGGACTGAAGCCGACCAAGGCGCTCTCAGGCGGCGAATCGGCGCGGCTGCTCTTCTGCAAACTGATGCTGCTGAAGCCGAACATTCTGGTGCTGGATGAGCCTACCAATCACCTCGATCTTGAATCGATCAATGCGCTGAATATTGCACTGCAGCGGTATGAGGGGACGGTGTTCCTGGTGACGCACGATCAGGATCTGATCGAAGAGGTGGGAACGCGGCTATGGAACTTTGAGCACGGCGAAATCGAAGACCACAAGGGACCGTACGAGGAGTGGGCGGAGAAGAAATAAATCTCCGCTCAGACACGGAAGTTGTCGGGACGCCAGTGCTGTATGCGCTCTTTAATCTGCTTGCGATCCAGATTCTTATCGAGCGTCGTTTCCACCAGAGAAGCCAGTTCTTCATCAGAAGCGAAGCGCAGGCCGATGAGCTGATCTTCGGATAGCTCAGGGATACGCTTACGCAGTGAATCCGGGAGAAGAGCGTCTAGCCTCAGACGCTCTTCGAGGCGGATAAGACGGTCTTGCGCTTTCAATGGGTAGAGCCGGGATTTGAAGAGCGCGATGCTGAAGATACCGAATGCGCTCAGCATCCAGGTGGAAAGCAGAGGCTCAGTTCGCACGTGCAAAACGAGAAAAACAATCAGTGTGATCAGGTTCACCAACAGCAGAACACCGCCTAAGCCGTGGAACCAAGGGTCGAACCTGGAATGATTGCGAAAGCTTTGTGGTTTTTGCTCGGACATGTTCCCTCAACCTGATCCGCGTGTTGTGCCGATGGGCAGACTGCTAGGGCTCGTCGGGAGTCTCTGAAAGATGCACAGGGACGGCAGCAGCTCCATCTTGGAGCGATACTTTCATCTCTGCAGATCCAAACGAATTTTCAGATTGCCACCCAGCACCTGTCAATGAAGGAATGGGAGGATTAACAAGTGCTGTGAGGTTGGCGGGGTCGGCTGTTGGGGGATTTTTGGGAATCAGGTTGTATCGCCCACGAATGAGATAGTCTGCGGCAATTCCGGCTGCTATATACGGATTCAGGATGACGACGGGGATGACATATCCATTCGTGACCAGGGTTTCGGCTACGCCGTGGATGGACCGGCTTTCATGGCGGAAGCCGGGAATCTGCGGTATCTCGACGATGGTCAAGCCTGCTTCAGAATGATGCTTGCCGTATTTCACGAGCACATAGGTTATGTGCTTTGGCGTGGTGATGCCGGCGTCGGGAAAGATGGACCGCTTGAACTGATGCGGAAAGTAGTGGTTGAGGATGAATCGGTCGAAGTCGGCACAGTTGTTGTAGAGGATATTGAAATGCGATCTATTGGGACGGGCATTCAACTCCTCAATGAGGGATTCATCCTGCTCCAGCGTAGTATTGAAGCGAAAGGCGTAGGTACGCCGGTCGTAGGCTGTGCCGACGAGCTCCGTCCAACCTCCGTTGAAAAATCCACCAGGAGGCAGATTTTCCCCGAAAGAACCGAGTACGGTTTCGCGGTAGTGATTGCGCAGGCGATTTACGGTTTCCTGATCGGCGCGATCCGGTACGTCTGGAAGATTTTCGACGGAATAGAGATATGGGATGAGCGGAATGGCAACCCAGTCGTATCCGTTGAGGCCTTTGTAGCGGCTGATGACAACACCGTATTCGCCTGGTGTGCAGAGGCGCAGATGAACTGGAGAATCAGCGCACGCGCGCGCCAGATAGAGCGCGGCGTGACCAGTTGGATTGAGCGTGCCGAAAACCCCGTAGGGCTGCTCCATCAGGAGTGCGGCTTGCCCGAATGCCTTTGATCCGGCGGCCGAAACTAACGCCAAGCATACTGTATAGATCACAGACCGGATAATGGAGCCTCGGGGAAAAAACATCATTCGATTTCTCCGTTGAAAAGGCAAATAAAACAAAGCCGGTGCGGCTTGTGCCTGTGCCGGCTCTGACGGAAGATAAAATCAATATCGTCATTAGCGAAAAACAGGTAGAGTCTGTGAACTACTTCCGCACAGGTGCACATACCTTGTTGTTTTGACACCAATTTCACGAGAAAAGTTGTGGCTGCGGCTGTTTAATCGCCGAGATCCTCTGACTCGTGGTCGGATCGAAAATAGCTACTTCATAGAAGTGACGATGTTTACACGGATGGTTGTATGTGGCTATTTCATGTCAAGGCATGATGATTGCTTTTTCCTGCACAAAGCACGGATAGCCGCAATGAATTGCCGGGCTCTTTTTCTTACAGCGCTGAAGGGGGTTGCCTTGATGTCTTTATCGTCGTGAATGCGCTGTGGATTTGATATGCAGAATCGGAGCGAGGACGAACGCTTGCGCGGTTTGGACTGAGGAGCTAAGCGATGGTAAACTCGTGTAGATCACCTGCCCTCTAAGATGCGGAGAGTTGGCAGAGCCCGGTTGAATGCAGCTGACTCGAAATCAGCCATACCTTTATGGGTATCGGGGGTTCGAATCCCTCACTCTCCGCCATAAGCGCTCTATTTTCGAAATGTAAAGGCTTATAGATACACAGAGAAAAGCCATCGTACGTGTGCACAACACGATCCAACTATTCGATCATCTTTGGTGCGATGCCTTCCCTGCCTGCGTAGAGTGCCTACAGATCATCGGTAGAGATGTGCACCAACATGGCGTGTCTTCATCAGACATGCCAGCAGAAGAGCAACCACTCACGGCCTTTATGTTTCCTTATCTAAAACGGGATGCTGGAGCGTCGTTGCTCGCGGCCGAGGCTGAACTCTAATTACGCCATGTCTTCGAATCGCAGGCGTCCAGCTTTTGTTGAATGGTAAACGTCCAAATACAATCGGCCGGAGATTAGTCAGACAGGCTTTATTTCTTCTTCTGGGCTGCCCATCGCCTTTTCACCGCTGCTGCAATTCGTGCTCTGCCTTCAGGCGTCAGATTGCGCTTCTTCCGAATTTTACCTGTCGGAGTCAAGGTCACAGATTGAGGGAGTTCGCCCTTTAGCAGTTTTAGTGCAGCATCAATGCGTTCGCGTTCCGCTTCAAGGGCGGTAATTATCTGATCTATGTTCATGCACAAATTCTAAAGGGAATGGGAGAACCAAATCCCAGACTTATCCTTAAGATTTGTAAAAGTCAGTCATGCGTTTACCTGCACAGACAATATCTCTTCAGGTTGTGCTTGCTCTCCAGAGGATTTTTAGTGCATAGTTACACCCGTATCTCTAACAACTAACGGCACACTGTATCGTTGGTTGTGTGTCGCACGAAGCGGGCTTGTGATGGTATGAGCAGCCGTTATCCCACACTTTCTGTAAAGAACGCAGAAAAGATGGGGCACAGCGCAATCCAGCCGCAAAAAGTGTGAATCAGATATTCATCTAACAAGAGGACCATGATTGAAAACAAATGTGTAGCCGTTTAAATCCAGGCTTACGGCAGCGCCAATTTCCATGGTTTGATAATTTCCTATACCTACCCATTGTTGTCCTTGATAGCGTTTACTCACTAAATTAACTATCTCTACATTGTCAAATTCAACACATACCCATAAACGGGAATTTTGTTGAGTAACACACTGGATAGCCGCCTTTCGAAAAGCTTCAAATACTGCGGTAATGAAGTATCGAGATTGCTCTTCGTCATCGAGAACAACATGAGAATGAGCACCGTGTCCTGCGTACTGGAGTGGGTTACTCGATGTTGCCATGTGTTTTTGGGCCTTGGATTTCATTATGTAAATGGAGTCTGTCTGATCTATATATCCGTCTGAGTGTGAAAGGTCTAAACCAGAAACATTTCCCTGTGTTATCAGGGTGCCGTTGAAGTTGCCAGTTCGTATATTCATATTCTTTAGTCCTTTTGAAAGCTGAATTAAAGTCATGAACCGCGAAGAGCAAAGTATATCTCCTCTGCAAAGTCAACTATCTAAATTTAGGAGATTGGATGATAACCATAGTCACATGATTGGCAAGCTTGCGCTCTCACATTTGACATGCAGATTGAATCCTCAACTTTGCGAGAATGGCGCGGGGACATTGTCGGGCCGATATACACTGGCTCTTTTCAAGGATGAGACGCAAATGAATCACTCCATTCTCCATTCCAAAGAGCTGACGATGCGCTGTTGCGTTGCGCTTTTTCTATCTGTACTTGTGTGCTGCGCGAATGCGTTTACTCAATCGGCTAAGCCTAGCGCTACGGATACGTATGAGCCTTTCGTGCTCTCTGCGCAATATAAAGAGGTGCAGCGACATCTGGCGCAGGGATGGAATACGTGGGACGCGAACAGCGTTACGACGCATGTGCTGCTGCCGCAGGGACTGGCGATTCATGTGAGCATAAAGCACAACTCGACTGAGTCTGGCGATGCTCTGTTGGCGGATACTTTGATTGGACGCTTCGGCAACTCTGCCGAACAGGTGAAGCCTGGGCCTCATGCGTGGGATGGGAGTTATACCGATCTGCGCGTTATGTGGATGGGGCATGCTTGGCGCGTACAGAGTGCGCATGACGGCAAAGATCTGGTGCTGCTGGCGACTCCGCTGGCGTCACAGACGAAGGCAGCGCTGGCACCTACGATCATTTTCTCGGTTGATTATCTGTGGAATCGCGAGGGTACGGTTTCGTTCACGGAAAACCATGGCGCAGGAAGCGGGATGATTGCACGGTCGGCGGCGGGCGAGGTGCCTATCTACTGCACATGCTCGCGGGATGATGGCAGTTCCCTCTCCCCACGTGTTCTGAACATTTCACCGATTACGGGGCCTTACTTTGCTACAGATTTTACGGAGCCGGTAGCGGTGACGACGGGCAAGGCTCTTAGCGTGGCTGAGGCGCAGGCTGTGGTGGAAGGCGCGCGGGTAAAGTACGAGCAGTCTCTGGCTGGCGACAAAACGACACAGCCGTTAGAGGACGCAATCGAGACGACGCTGGGGTGGGACACGATTTATGAGCCGGAGAAGGGACACGTGGTTTCTCCGGTGAGCCGGGTATGGAGCGTGAACTGGGGTGGGTATGTGATTTTTGACTGGGACACGTTTTTTGCTGCGACGATGGCTTCGATTGGCAACCGCGATCTGGCCTATGCCGATGCGGTGGAGACGCTGCGTGAGTCGACGCGCGAGGGCTTTGTGCCGAACTACGCGCGGGCTGGCAACTGGAAGAGCTATGACCGGTCCGAGCCTCCGGTGGGGGCGATCACTGTGCTGGGGCTGTATCGCAAGTTTGGCGATCTGTGGTTTCTAGAGCAGACGTTTCCACAGTTGCTGAAGTGGAATCGGTGGTGGGCACAGCATCGCGATGTGGATGGGTATCTGACCTGGGGCAGCGATGGTAAGAATCTGCCGGGAAACTTCGATGACGATTCGCGCGGGACGCGGGCGGGAGCGATTCTGGAGTCCGGGCTGGATAACAGTCCGATGTATGACGATGCGGTGTACGACGAGCGGACGCATCTGCTTGAGTTTGCCGATGTGGGCCTGATGAGTATGTACATTGCTGATTGCGAGGCGCTGGCGAAGATTGCGGATGCCCTGCACAAGGACGCCGAGGCGCGGGAGCTGCGCGAGAGGAGCGGGCACTATCGCGCAAAGTTGCAGGCGCTATGGAATGGGGATGCGGGGATTTTTGAGAACAAGGACCTGCATACGGGGAAGATGAGCAGCCGACTGTCGCCGACCAATTTCTATCCTATGCTGGCTCATGCAGCGACGCCGCAACAGGCACAGAAGATGGTGGACAAGCATCTGCTGAATACGGATGAGTTCTGGGGTGAGTGGGTGATTCCGTCGATAGCGCGGAATGATGCCGCATTCAGAGATCAGAACTACTGGCGCGGACGGATTTGGGGGCCGATGAATTATCTGGTGTATCTGGGACTGGAGAACTACGACGTGCCTAAGGTGCGACGGGAGTTTGCTGAGAAGTCGTATGCGCTATTTCTGAAGGAGTGGACTGAGAAGGGGCACGTTCACGAGAACTACAACGCCGTACTTGGGACGGGGGATGATGTTGGGAGCAGCGACCGGTTTTATCACTGGGGCGCGCTGCTGGGGTTTGTTGAGTACCTGGAGCAAACGACGGGTAAGTGAGCACGGCCTGGAACGTCGCATGTCACAGAGGCCCTCTGTATAGTTGAGGGCCTCTGCGAATTGCGCTAGTTTTGTGCCGGTTCGGCTAGTCGTAGTATTCGAGGCCGAGGTGCGTTATCAGGTCTTCACCCATGATGTGGCGCAGGGTGTTCTTGAGCTTCATGAGCTGAATAAAGAGATCATGCTCGGGATAGAGACCGGGAGCGGTTTGCGGGCTCTTCCAATAGAAGCTGAGCCACTCCTGGATGCCGATGTTGGCGAGCTGCGGAGTTCGCTTGGCGAGATCAAGGAACAGGACAAGGTCGAGCGCGATGGGAGCGGCGAGGATAGAGTCGCGGCAGAGGAAGTCGACCTTGATCTGCATGGGATAGCCTAGCCAGCCGAAGATATCGATGTTATCCCAGCCTTCTTTGTTGTCGCCGCGGGGTGGGTAGTAGTTGATGCGGACCTTATGATAGATGTCCTTGTAAAGGTCGGGATAAAGCTCGGGCTGCAGGATGTAGTCGAGCACGCCGAGCTTGGACTCTTCCTTGGTTTTGAAGCTCTCAGGGTCATCGAGCACTTCGCCGTCGCGATTGCCGAGAATATTGGTTGAGTACCAGCCGGAGACGCCGAGCATTCTTGCCTTGAAGGCCGGAGCAAGGACGGTTTTCATGAAGGTCTGGCCGGTCTTGAAGTCTTTGCCGGTGATGGGAGCTGAGTTCTGTCGGGAGAGCTCAACCATGCAGGGCAGATCGACGGTAAGATTGGGTGCGCCGTTGGCGAATGGCACTCCGCACTTGAGAGCGGCATAGGCGTAGATCTGCGAGGGCGCGATGGAGGGATCGTTATCGACCATTCCCTTTTCGAAGGCGGCAATCGACTGGTGAACTTCGGTCGGCTCCAGGTAGATTTCAGTCGAGCCAGCCCAGAGGACGACGACGCGATCGACGGTCTTTTGGAAATTCTGGATGTCAGCTATGACCTGCTGGGCGAGATCGCACTTGTGCTTGCCCTTCTTGACGCGCGTACCATTGAGGCGCTTGACATAATGCTGATCGAAGACGGCTGGCATGGGCTGGATGGCCTCAAGAAAGGGGCGAATCTGCTGGAGATGGTCGTGGTCCAGTACCTTGGCGTGAGCCGCTGCTTCGTAGACGTTGTCGTCGAAGATATCCCAGCCTGTGAAGACGATGTCGTCGAGGCTGGCAAGGGGCACGAAATCCTTAATCAACGGCGAATTGCCGTCGGTGCGCTTTCCAAGCCGGATTGTGCCCATCTGGGTCAGTGATCCGATGGGCTTTGCCAGACCGCGCCGAACTGCCTCTACTCCAGCGATGAGCGTGGTCGCAACGGCGCCCATGCCAACAACCATAATTCCCAGCTTGCCCGTTGCTGGCTTGATGCCGGCGGTCTTCTGGCCGCCTTGTGCTTCTACTGCCATGTCTACCTTCCCTTCTACTACTTCTTCAGACTGCAGTGCCCTGATCTGGCACACGCAAAAACAGCCCGCGCTGTGGCAGGCCGTCTATGCGTCGAGTCTAAGCTTCGTTAAGAGCTTGTCCGCGCTTTTTCCAGTGCGTCCAGACAAACCAGACAATCCCCGCAACGAGCGCCAGTTCCACAAACAGATGGAAACGGTGAAACCACTCGTGAAAGCGGGGATCAGTATTCCATCGGTCGCCTAGCTGCTTTCCAACATAAGCCAACGCAAAGCACCATGGCCACGAACCGACGAAAGTATAAATGTGAAAGCGTAACTGCGGCATCCTGGCGATTCCAGCGGGAAAGGCAATGAACGTCCGCACTACTGGCAGCAATCTGCCAATCAATACCGTGATCGAGCCGTATTTCTCGAAGTAGGCATGCATCCGGTCCAGATCATGCGGACTCATCAGGACGTATTTGCCATAGCGGAGAACCAGCGGACGGCCACCCCACGCGCCGATCCAATAGGCGATCACGGAGCCGAGGTTGCAGCCAATGGCGCCGGCAGTCGCTACCCAGACCAATCCCATGATGGCATCGCCACCGCCAAATCTTCCGGTCGAAACCAGGTATCCGGCAAACGGCATGATGACTTCCGATGGCAGTGGAATACAAGCGGATTCGATCCCCATCAGAAGAGCGACACCCGCGTACCCGGTGGATGAGATCGTCCAGATGACGAACTGCACAATGCTGGCGAGGATGTGTTCGGTCACAGGCCTTCAGTATACCGTTCGGTACCCTGTTGCGAATGGCCGATCCGATCCTCGCCAGGAATGCGATAGAGGCTAATAATTCGTCTTTGCGTCCACGAAGGCATGGGCTATGGTGCGGACAAAATTCTGAGCGCCTTGCGGCACGGCCACGTCCCCGCGAAGAATGGTGCGGAATCCGTAGCTCTGGCCGTAGTACACGCCGGTATCAGCGACATTCTGGCTGACGGTAGCGCCGTTCAGGTCAATTCCTGCAAACAATCCCTTGCTGCGCGAATAGGTCAGCAATTCGGCATTGAGCTTCCAATCGGTGGCTGCCTGTGAGTTTCGTCCGACCGGTCCGGCCGTCGCTGCCACATCTCCGCCGAGCTTAAATTTGCTCTTGAGCAGATCCTGAAATCCGTGGTCGTTCACTGCAACCAGCACCAGATCTGTCGCCTGTCCGCCAGCCTGGAAGCCAAAGGAACCGCCCGCGAGACGAATGAATACTGGCCCACTCCAGCCATGTCCGGTTCGGCAGGTGACCACACCCTGCCCGTATTCTGCTCCGATGAGGAAAGCTCCCTTTTTCAGGCTTGGAATTACGGCCACACAAGTCGCCATCTTCAAAATATTCATCGGGATACCGTTGTCAGGCGTCTTCAAAATCTCGTCCAGCACAACTTTGGCGGCATCAATCCGATCCTGAAGATCTTCCCGGCTCGAGGCCGCGTTGGCAGCGGGCGCGCAAGCCCAAATCCCCATGCAGAATAGCAGAGCTGCGGAAATCCATTTCTTCATCATCTTTCTCCTTATATCCGGGGCCTCTTGGGGCCCGTTTTGCAAATACTTTGCTTTCATCCTGAGTCCATTCTCAAAACCGGGCTCAGGTACTCAATTTGCAACCCTATTTGACTTTACAAACGCCGGGGACGAATTCCGTTGAATTCCCGGGCAATCCGGCGTGACTGCGCACCAAGGGCGTCAACCCACGCCAGCCTACATCGCTGACGCATTCCTTACCGGAAAGTCGCTGTGGGAGAAAGCAATGGACCAAATCTATACACAGCTGATGCCGCAGACATGGCCGGTCCGCGCGATGAGCCAGGACGCACCAGCCTGGTCTGTGCACTCAGCTTTGAGCAAAAAAGAGGACTTCAACAGAATGCTGACGAGTCAGCACTCAGCAGAAGTCCTTTCCCCAGATCTGCGTTGTTACTGTAAACATTGTCACCAGTGTCCGAGAATGCAACAACATAACCAACGTGCAATGTCTTGAAGTAACTCATATCGGTAATTAGAGCTATTTTATGAATGATTACATGACATATAAATCATGTGTTCTAAAGCATGAAATCTAAGTGCGTACTCCAAAAGAACCTTAGAAGATACTTGGACAATGAAGTTTGAACGAGGCTTGACGCTTCGGTCGGGCTTCCGCGGTCTCCTACTCGTTCCATGGAAACGCAGAATGGATGGGATATATGCTGGGCGATGATCCTTAAGTTTCTACGTGAACCTAAACACAGGCACAATAGGCCCAGAGGGCGCGAGGGTAATTCGCAGGTTCCCTCTTCTTGAACCTAAAGTTGAGAGTGTAAGAACGATGAGTGGGTCAAAACTTATTAATTGATGCTAATTACCATAAGAAACTTCCGTCGATCGTGGACCTGCGATCACGGAGTCTCCCAGGGCGCGTTCGATATCGCAGAGTTCCAGCCGGAAACTGCGCGTTGACTTCGCATCGATTCCTGCATTTTCTGTATCGAAAGCGAGACCCGGTTCTCGGCTCCTGTCTTGCGCAACAGGCTTGCTACATAAGCCTTGACGGTGCGCTCCTCGATCCCCAGTTCATCTGCAATTTCTCGGTTAGAGCGAGCCGTCATGATGAGATCCAGCACTTGCTTTTCTCTCGGGCTGAGCGGAGTTGCCGGGGATGTGGCTAATTGCTGCTGGTTCAGATATTTATCAGCCAGAAGCGAGAGAACACGGCGGGGAGCCCAGATCGTGCCCTGGATCACCGACTCCACGGCGCGCCGCACTGCGAAGGCACCTGAACTGGAGTGCAAAAAAGCTCGCGCACCAGCCATGATGGATCGCAGAATCATCTCATCGCCTACACCGGGCCCAAGAACGATCTGCCGGATATCCGGACGCATGCTGCGAACCATTTGCTGCATATCGATCCATCCATCATGATCACTCAGGTCGAGAATGATATAGCCCAGACTGCTATCCGCGAGCAGTTCATGGAGCGTAGCGTTCACCAATTCGATCGACGGAATCTTCTCGAAAACTGTTTCCAGTCCCGCTAGCCGTATTGGCTCCCTCGACACCACTCCAATGCGCGCAGTAACTTCCCTTAACTTCCAATGCATGACCAGCCCCCGAGGTCAGCCATTTGTTGTCCTGCGCTTCGTCATCAAGGCATCTTCCGAATTACCCGGTCTACTGCAATTCGGAAAATGCGTTAGCCCCCTGGCACGAAACACATAAGACACACATTTCCTATGTTGAGATATTTGTCCAATCGAATGGAGATGGTGGGAACAGGAAAATTCAGATAGCCCCGTGTTCTTTCACAACCCGATTCCGGCTAAATATCAAATGATGTATTTAACAAATAATATCGACGTTATACTTCGACACGTCAAATCGAAGTTAATTCGCCTCTTTTCGGGAAGAACACGAATCAAACTACATACCTGTAATCCATGCCCGCCAAAGCACGAAGGAACCATCTGCGAAGATTGTTTATCGATGCTCACAGCAGACCCGATCTTCGGTCAGATGCCAATCCCACATATTTGGAATCGACATCTGACCGGTCTGTGTTAACGGGAAATTGACGCTCAAAGGCGCGGAAGCACAATTCCATGTTGTTTCTGGTATTTGCCCTTGCGGTCCGCGTAACTGACCTCGCAGGGCTCATCGCCGCGGAAGAAAAGAATCTGGCACAGCCCCTCGTTGGCATAGACCTTTGCGGGCAATGGAGTCGTATTGGAAATCTCCAACGTTACGTAGCCTTCCCATTCCGGCTCGAAGGGGGTTACATTCACGATGATTCCGCAGCGCGCATAGGTGGATTTACCCACGCAGACGCTGATCACATCCCGCGGGATCCGGAAGTACTCCACCGACCGGGCGAGGGCAAAGGAATTTGGGGGCACGATGACCGACTCGGCCTGCACACTCACGAACGAACGCTCATCGAAGCTCTTCGGATCGATGATGGCATTGTTGACATTGGTAAAGATCTTGAACTCGTCCGAGACGCGCAAATCATATCCATAGGAGGATAATCCGTAAGAGATGACGCCCTCACGGACCTGTTTCTCGCTAAAAGGCTCAATCATTCCATGTGTCAGAGCCTGTTCCCGAATCCAACGATCACTCATTATCGACATGCTTTGCTGTTTCCTCTCGTCAGGCTGTTTTGCATCAGCCTCGATATGTTGTGCACCACCGGTGGGCTCTGACTGCCGACCGGATTGCATCTCTCCACACCTTACCCTATGGCGACCGGAACTGTAGCCAGCAAATATGCCGCATTTTCCAGAAGAATGGGACCGAAGTGCTTCAAATTGTTTATGGTATTGGAGTAGGCCCGGATTGACAACGGCCCTGGCTCCCAATAGCATCTCGCCAGTGGCTGCTTCCATCGAGGCCTCAATCTTCCGATCGAAAGGCGACGACTTTGATCAAGCAGGATATCGTGCATCATGTCATCGAGCGGACCGGTTTGCCGCGCGCAAAGGCAGAAGCGGCAGTGGACACGGTATTCGAAGGGCTGAAACAAGCGCTGGCTGCAGGTGATCGAATCGAGTTGCGCGGTTTTGGCGTCTTCAGCGTCAGGCCACGAAAGACCGGCATTGGCCGCAATCCGCGCACCGGTACTGAAGTGAGCATTGCGCCGGGCAAGGCCGTTCGTTTTAAGCCGGGCAAGGAACTGCACGCGTTGCATACCGACACACCGCATTCCTAGAGCACTTCCTAGTGAGGTTCTTCCACCCACGTGCTGTAGTGTTTGTTAATCTCTGCGGCGGCGAAACGATTCACGACGTCGTTTCGGCCGCCCGAACCGAGCCAAACTGGCACATCGCTGACCGCAGCCAGATTGTCTGTATTGAATCACCCCTCCAGATTCTTCATGCCTGAAATACGAGCACCCCGATGGCGCACCTTTGGGATTCCCACCGTGCTGCTTTTGCTGAGCATCATCACGACAACGGGGATTGGCGCCCGGTTCATGCAGAACTATCACGATGGCCTGCCGCTCGTTGCGCATGAATCCGATTTGTGGCCATGGCCATGGCTGTTGCAGAGCCCTGCTCGATTCCTGCTGGGGTGGCCTTTTTCAGTAGCGCTGCTCTCTATTCTGCTTACTCACGAATTTGGCCATTACATCGCCTGCCGTTTGCATTCCGTCGATTGCACCCTGCCGTGGGTTCTGCCGGCGCCTACGTTAAGCGGCACGCTGGGGGCTATCATCCGTCTCCGTGGACGGATTCCAGATCGCCGCGTGCTTATCGATATCGGTGTCTGGGGGCCAATTGCCGGATACGTGGTTTCGATTGCAGCGGCCATGATAGGAATGAGTCTCTCGCTTGGCCACGTCACTTCTTACGTTCACTCATCGATGGAGATCGTCAACTTCAGCCCGCCATCTTCCCTGGAGCTATTGCGGTCCATGATGGAGCATCTTTTTTTGGCCCATCGGGTACACGCGAATGTTTCGGTCGATCCTGCGGTCTGTCACCCGATTCTTCTTGCGGCATGGATTGGTTTGTTCATTACTTCGCTCAATCTCATCCCTTGCGGCCAGCTAGACGGAGGGCACATTTTGTACGCCATCTCGCCGCACCTGCACCGCATTGTGAGCCGGGTATTGCCGGTTGTGCTGCTTGTTGCGGCTTGGTACTGCTGGGTTGGATGGGCTGTCTGGGGGATCATTCTTCTGATCCCGGCCATGCGCCATCCACGCGTTCTTGGCGACGCTCCACCGGGAGCCGGACGGAAGATGCTTGCAGTATTTGCAATGGTGATCTTTGCGCTCACGATTACTTCAACGCCGTTTCCCGGCAACGCGATCCGGGATCTCTTCCTGTCTCAGTAATGGAAGAGTGATGGCCGATTCGGTGCCGTCACGCGCTTTGCTTAATGTGTACTTAATTTTTTTCTGAGGCTAATTTGCAGCGGCTTTCGACAAATCAACAGGCGCGCCTGCTACAGGCCGCGCCACAATTCCGTCCACATGATCGTGCTTCACTTTCTGCAAGCGCCCCGTGCGGGTAAAGTCCAGCTTCCATTCCATTGCGCGAACGCCAGGCGTTACATCGGTGAACTCAACCCTTGCCGTGCCGTCTTTTGCGAGATTCAGTTGTGCGGGTGGATACAGCGGGAATTGATCCGGAACTTCTGAAACGAGCGCGGCACGCACATGTCCGCCAGCCAGCGCAGCGTAGCAGAGCCCCAGCGTCAGCCAGTCCGGAGAGAGTCCCGAGCCGCCTTCCAAGACCATGTGATTGAAGTCGTTCAGCGTGATGGCATTGGAGGAGGATGGTGTCCAGAGGGAGTAACTTCGACGCCACACTGGAATTACGCGGATGTGCCCTTCTCCGCGAGGAATCGCAACGGAGAATAACGTGACGTCTCCGCGACCGTCGATTCGGCTGTAGTCAAGGATGAGGTGGTTCGGGAACACGGGACAGACTGCCTGCTCGTAGCCCCAGCCGCTGCCTTCCGCCAGGTTGAAGCCCTGGAATGCAGCGCGGCGCGCAATTTCACCCTGACTTTGTTCTGCCAACTGGCGATCCGCGGCTGTCATCTGGTCAGGCGTCAGAAACTCAAGTTGCGTCCTGGCGGTCGATTTGTCGTCTGCTGGGAAAATTGTCGCTACCGGTTTGTTGTCCAGTTGCTTGACTGTGATGCCCAGCGGGGATTGAGACGATGTGCTGGAAGGGCTTTGCCCACGCACGATCAGCCCAGAGGTAACGAGAATCGACGCAATCACGAGGAAACGCGATCGGAATGGGGGAATTCTCATCTTGACATCAGCTTACCATCCGTAATCCGCACGCCATGGTTAAAGGCATACAGCCTGAGCAAACAAAACAGCGCATCCACAAGGGATGCGCTGTTTCTCGTACTCTCCTGATGCAACAGTTTTAGTTGGAAGAAGAACGGTGGTGTGCCGCGGAGGGCTTATGCGCCGGTGTCTTCTTTTCGCCCTGCAATTCACCGTCGCGCATGATGATTTCTTCCGGATTCTGCGTATAGGAATCAAAGGTGCCGATCAGATTCGTCTCATCGGTTCCCACAGCCAGCTTTGTTTTCTCCGCAGCCGTCAGAGGCTTTTTCAGGTTGATGGTGAAGTCAGGCTTCTTGTCGGCCTTCGCATCATCGGTTACAGCGATCTTGACCTGCGTGCCGTCATCGCTCACCGACATTATGGTGCCCGGAATCTGCGCAACCTGATCCTTCAGCGTCGCCCAGAGCTTATCCGCGTTGTCCTTGGAAGCGTTGGCGAGGATGTATTCCTTATCCTGCAGGGCAAGAGTCGTCAGATCGGGTGTGCTGGCCACGACGCCATCGGCAATGTCTTTAGGCGTGGGAGCCGGGGCAATCGTGAACCCGTCCGGCGGGAAGACCGAGTTGGCTGAAGCGGCGAGCACGGCCTCAAAGCTGTCTTCCTTGCCGTGGTAGCGCTTGTACCAGTAGCGGGCCTGCTTGTCGATCTGCGGCTTAAAGTTGGCTGGCGCGAAGTTCTCGGCGCGGGTCAGGAACCAGACGCCGTTGATCATGTCGGGAGGCGTGAGCTGGGTGTAGGTCTGGCCCAGCAGCAGCGTATCGTTCAACCCCGGCGGGACCTTGGTCAGATCCGGGTTATTCTTGGCCATCCACTCCAGCTCTGTGCGGAAAGCATCGACGGCTGCCTTGAGATCCTTCTTCGAGTAGAGCTGGTCGTTCGAGAGGATGGAGTAGAACACAGGGAATGTCGCGGCGGTTTGTTTGTCCCACCCGTCCTGCTGCACATCGGCAGGCTTGGTTGCGGCAAGGCCTTTGCTTGCCATCGCCGCAGCATCATCGAGCAACTGCGCAGCCTGGCCTGGATTGGCCGCAGCCTGCTGCTTCTTGAGCAGAGCAATCAAATAGATGGATTCGAGATTGTTGGGCTCAAGTTGCAACAGACGCTGTGCAGCGTCAATCGTCTTGTCGGTATTGTTGGGAATCTGAGCGTCGGCCTGAACGAGCTGCTCCAGAACCGTCTTTTTCACTATGCTTTGTGGATACTGCTGCAGAAACGACTCACATGCCGAAGCCTTGGCCGCAGGACTGGTCTGCGTGATGGCGTTCTGATATGCGTTGAACTCCGCAGGATCTTTAATTGTGATCTGGTCAGAGGAACCTTGGGCTGCCTGGGCAAAGGCAGTAGGCGCCGCGACCGTCATGACCCCTGCACTCAGCAGTGCGGAAGTCGTCGCGGTCGCGAACAGGGATGCGAGAAAAACCTTCTTCATTCAGTGCTCCTGGGAGATCGAGAAATCCTGCTAATAGCAATCAACCGCATCGGGCCATCTCCCCTGGCAAGTCCAGAAGACGATTTTCCATGGTGAGCAAGATCAGGTCCTGCCTTCCTTGCGGCGATGTGGGGATTATAGAAACACGCGCACCATGTGACAAGCCACGAATCGAACACTTTACATTTCGGCCTCACGGCGCACGGGAATTCACGGAGATCTAATGTGCTCGAAACGCGCCCGGCTGGCGCTCTCCGGCAACGAGTGGTTTATCCGATTCCATTCACCAGCCTGACCAGTTCAGCCTGTTCGGAGAGAAATGCGTCATGTCCGTGATCTGAAATCATCTCGCAATAACGAACGTTTTTCCCACCTGACGAAACAGCGTTTCGCACAGACTCCGCCAGTCGGCGCACATCGGTTTCCGGAAATAGCTGGTCCGAACTGATTCCGACGAAGGTCATCTGCGCCTGAATGCGTCCGAATGCTTTTCTCGCATCGCCAAACTCGCGCTCCGGTTCCCATGTCTCCATCGTTCTTAGGATCGCCAGATATGCGTTCGCGTCGAACCGCTCCACGAATCCCCTTCCCTGATAGTCGAGGAATCCGGCTACATCGAACCGTCCGCCGGTGAGTCCACCGCCGTGGTCGTCGAGAGACCAGGGATCCTCCCCGTTCCGGTTCGGATTTCTGCCAAACCGCTCGGCAAACAATTGCGGTGACTTATAACTCAGCGTTGCTATTTCCCGCGCCAATGCGAGGCCTTTTCGGGGCTGTTTATGCGGCCAGTAGCGCCCTTCGAGCCAGTCAGGATCGCTCTGGATGGCCTGCCGTTGCAGGTGATTGAGTGCAATCGCCATCGCGCCCAGCGGCGCAACACCAATCACTACGGCCTGCTCCACTCGCCCGGGATAAAGAATCGCCCAGTCCAGCGCCTGCATGCCGCCGATTGATCCGCCGATCGCGAGCTTCCATTTTGCAATTCCCAGCGAATCCATAAGCAGAGCCTGCGCGCGCACGTTGTCCGCAATGGAGATCAGTGGAAACTCAGGTCCGTATGGCTTACCTGTCTCCGGATTAATCGACCCTGGCCCCGTCGATCCATAGCAAGAGCCAAGCAGGTTGATGCAGATAACACAATCTTTCTCAAGATCGACAATGCCGCGAGCTCCTGCAATGCCCTTCTCACTTAATCCTGCCTGCGATGTTTCTAACTTTGAAGCTGACTCGATCTGCGAATCTCTTGCAAATAACTCAGGCCACCACGAACCAACCAGGGCCGAACCGGAAAGCGCGTGGCAAACCAAGACTGCATTGCTGCACCCGGCATTCAACCTGCCATAAACGGCATAATGCAGCGTTGGGCGCACCAATGTGCGTCCGCATTGCAACAGCAAGTGGTCTTCAATAATGAAGTCCCCTTCATAGGTCGGCGCAGGAACAGCTTTGACCGACTTATTCACTCTCTTAGGCACGAGCATAGGACGACCCATGAAGGAAAGCGTAGCTTCCTTAGCTACACTTTCCTCTGGTTTGCTTGCTTCCGGCGGCTTTGCCAGCTCTGTCTGACTCACTTCGTCACCAGTTCTTCTTTCGTTCCTGGAGTTGCTTTGACCAACGCCTGATTCAGATCGGCCAGAATGTCCTTGATGTCTTCTATGCCGATCGACAAGCGAACAAGTTCCGGTGTAACTCCCGCATCCGCTTGTTCGGACGTCGTCAGTTGTTGATGCGTCGTGGATGCCGGATGAATCACCAGAGATTTGGCATCACCGATGTTCGCCACATGAGAGAAGAGCTTTAGCGAATCGATCAGCGTCTTCCCGGCTTCGTAGCCACCCTTGATTCCGAAGGTGATGATGGCGCCCTGTCCATTCGGAAGATACTTCTGCGCCCGTGCATAATATTTGCTTGACTCCAGGCCCGGATAATTCACCCATTCCACGCTTTCGTTCGCCTCTAGCCACTTCGCCACGGCTAACGCATTTTGCGAGTGACGCTCCAGTCGCAGATGCAGCGTTTCAATTCCCTGTAACAGAAGAAAGGAGTTGAATGGAGAAAGTGCAGCGCCGGTATCGCGCAGCCCCTGCACGCGTGCTTTCAGGATGAACGAAAGATTGCCGAACGCTTCCCAGTAAGAGAGCCCGTGGTAAGACGGATCAGGCTCCGTGAACTCGGCAAACCGACCGGAAGCCTTCCAATCGAACTTTCCTGCATCCACGATTACGCCGCCGATGGTTGTTCCGTGTCCTCCTAGAAACTTGGTAGCCGAGTTGACTACGATGTCGGCACCCCACTCGATCGGACGTACCAGAGCAGCGGACGGCGTGGTGTTGTCGATCACCAGCGGTACCCCGTGCTCATGCGCGATCGCCGCGAGCTTCTCGATATCCAGCACATCCAGCTTCGGATTGCCGAGTGTCTCCGCGTAGATCGCACGCGTCTTGCCTGTGATGGCAGCTCTCAGCCCGTCAAAGTCATCGGCATCCACAAATTTCACTTCAATTCCGAGCCGCGGTAACGTGTAGTGGAACAGGTTGTACGTGCCGCCATACAAAGAGGTAGTCGAGATAATTTCATCGCCAGCCTTCGCTAACGTCGTCAAGGCAAGCGTGGTTGCAGCCTGTCCACTGCCTGTGGCCAGCCCTGCCACGCCGCCTTCGAGCGCCGCCACGCGCTTCTCGAACACGTCCGTTGTCGGATTCATGATGCGCGTGTAAATATTGCCGAACTCCTTCAACCCAAAGAGCCGGCCGGCGTGGTCCGAGTCCTGAAAGACATACGATGTCGTCTGATAAATCGGCACCGCGCGAGCTCCTGTAGCTGGATCGGCTACCTGTCCGCCATGCACCGCAATCGTTCCCAACCCCTGCTTTGCCTGTTCCTCGCTCATGCTCATTCATCTCCTCATCTCATGTTTCCCAATAATCCTGGCACGCCAGCCATGCTAGCTCTGCCGCCGCTAAAAGCAAAACGGCCCGAGTCCATTTAGACCCGGGCCGTTTGTCTCAAACCGTTTGCGCTTATCGCATGCGCCGCTTCTGAGCCAAAGGCACGGATCCCCCGCACATACACGTGCAGCACATGCACACGGTATCTCCGGTTTGGCGCAGAAAAGACATCTTTCTCAGTATCTGTATACCCCCTTGTTAAGTCAACAGCAGCGATACAGTCTCGTGCGCCAGCCTCTGCCCTTCAACTCCGGATGTTACGATGAATCCGCCTGAGGAGAGGACCTGTTCAACGATGCCGCCTATTGATCTTCCCCGCCGTAACTTTCTCCGAACCAGCAGCTTTGGCCTTGCCGCTGCCGGTTTTCCAGCTGCCGGTCTTGCGTCACAGCTTTACCATTCTGAAGGAGAAGCGCCAAATCGTACTGGATTTACCGGAACGGCCGGCATCTTTGATGTACGCAACTTTGGTGCGAAGGGCGACGGCAAAACGCTCGATACCGACGCCATCAATCGCGCTATCGATCAGGCATTCGCTTCGGGCGGCGGTACTGTGCTCTTTCCCGCAGGAAGTTACCTGACTTTTTCCATTCATCTCAAGAGCAACGTTCATCTGCTGCTGCAGCAGGGCTCGATCATCCTTGCCGCCGACTCGCCCAAGTCCGGCGATAAGACTGGCTACAACGGCGGTACATACGATGCAGCCGAGCCAAACGACCCATGGGAGCCATACCAGGACTACGGCCACAACCACTGGCATAATTCGCTGATCTGGGGCGAGAATCTGCACGACATCAGCATTACCGGGCCTGGTCTCGTCTGGGGCCGGGGGCTATCGAATGGCCGTAATCCCAAAGGCAACGTTGTGTTTTTCGTTGCCGAGCAGGCAGGCGTGGGCAATAAAGCCATCGCGCTCAAGAACTGCCGCAATGTTACTCTCGCTGATTTTTCGATCCTGAAAGGCGGCCACTTCGGGCTGCTGCTTACGGGAGTCGATAACCTCATCATTGACGGCCTTACCATCGACACCGACCGCGACGGGATGGACATTGACTGCTGCCAGAATGTCCGCGTCTCCAACTGCGCCGTCAACTCGCCTTGGGACGACGGCATTTGTCCGAAATCCAGTTATGCGCTCGGGTACGCGCGGCCCACGCGCAATCTCACGATCACGAACTGCTACGTCACCGGCCAGTATCAACTCGGCACGCTGCTTGACGGTACATTCAAAAAATTCGCCCCTGAAGAACATGTCTCCCGCACTGGCCGCATCAAGTTCGGCACCGAGTCCAACGGTGGCTTCATCAACACCACTGTTTCGAACTGCGTCTTTGAAGGCTGCCAGGGGCTTGCGCTGGAAACAGTCGATGGCGCTCTCTTTGAGGACATCGCAATCACCAACATCACGATGCGCGACCTCTCGGCGTGCCCGATCTTTCTGCGTCTGGGAGCGCGGCTGCGCGGTCCGAAGGAAAGCACAAAGGTGGGGACGCTGCGGCGGGTGCTCATCAGTAATCTTGAGTGCCACAATGCACCGTCGCGCAATGGCTCGCTTCTTGTGGGCATTCCCGGCTACGCCATCGAAGATGTGAAGCTTTCAAATATTTTCATTGAATCCGCGGGTGGCGCGCCTGCGGAATCCGTGCAAATCAATCCCGCGGAGAACGAGACCAAGTATCCCGAGCCCAACATGTTCGGCGCAACGCCGAGTCATGGGTTCTTCCTGCGCCATGTGAAGCATCTTGAGATGAGTCACGTTGAATTAGCCACCATTGCACCTGATCCGCGTCCTGCCTTCTACCTTGAAGATGTGGACCGCGCTGACTTTTTTGCCATCACTGCGCCTAAACCCTCGGGACCAGGAGCGGCGGCGGGCAATTTCGCCATGCGCCAGGCGAAAGATTTGCGCATCGGCTGGAGCAGGGCGGCGGCGGACTTCACCTCGTCGAGTTTCGACGGGATTCTCTAGCTCAGCCTTATCGGTATCACACCAATCTTTCCGTGCCTCATGGGAAAGATTGGTGTGAACGACGCTGTGTCTGCGCCTTATGCTCGTCCTGGAGCATCTCATAAACTCAAACTCAAGCCATGATCTCCAATCAGACTACGAGCAAGCCCATCAACACCCCGCGCCAGGTGCTTTTCGCCAGCCTAGTCGGCACCACCGTTGAGTTTTTTGACTTCTACATCTACGCCACTGCCGCTGTTCTGGTCTTCCCTAAGCTGTTCTTCCCCACCAGCGATCCGGCCACCAGCACACTCGCCTCGCTCGCAACCTTCGGTATAGCTTTCCTTGCGCGGCCCATCGGCTCGGCACTCTTTGGGCATTTTGGTGATCGCATCGGACGCAAGCGTACCTTGGTTGTCGCGCTCTCAACGATGGGTTTCTCCACCTTCATCATCGGCATCCTGCCTTCTTACCAGGCCATCGGCATTGCTGCACCGCTGTTGCTGGCGCTGTGCCGCTTTGGTCAAGGCATCGGGCTCGGCGGCGAATGGGGCGGCGCCGTGTTGCTTGCTGTCGAAAACGCGCCGCCTCATAAACGCGCTCTTTACGGCATGTTTCCGCAGTTAGGCGCGCCTATCGGATTCCTGCTTTCCGGAGGCATCTTCCTCCTTTTGTCTGACGTGCTTACGGACCACCAATTCTTTTACTTCGGCTGGCGTCTGCCCTTTCTTGCCAGCGCCGTGCTGGTGCTGCTCGGCCTTTACGTCCGCCTCACGATTACCGAAACACCCGTCTTCCAGAAGTCGATCGAGCAACACCGCCCTACGGGCGTTCCTCTCTGGTCAGTCTTCCGCCATAATTTCATGGCGCTCGTTGCGGGGACGCTGGTCTGCATCTGCACCTTCGTCCTTTTCTACTTGATGACAGTCTTTGCGCTTTCATGGGGCACCAGCGCACTTCACTATTCGCGCGGAACGTTCCTGATCATTCAGCTCATCGGCATGCTCTTCTTTGCAGCTACGATTCCGCTCGCTGCGCGGCTAGCCGAGCGCGGACGACGGCCTGTGATGATTGGCGTCACCATCGCTATCGCTCTCTTCGGACTCGTGCTTGCGCCGCTGTTTAGCGCGGGCACCCTTGGAGCTACAGCGATGATGGTACTTGGGCTGTCGCTGATGGGCATCACCTACGGCCCGTTGGGCACGGTCGTTTCTGAACTCTTCGCTACCAGCGTGCGTTATACCGGCAGCTCTATCGCATTCAGCACGGCAGGCATTCTTGGAGCTTCACTGGCCCCGTACGCTGCTACATGGCTTGCCCAGCATTGGGGTCTGGCATGGGTCGGTTACTACCTTAGTGCATCAGCGCTGCTAACTTTGCTGGGACTGCTCATGATCCGCGAGACCAAAGATGCCGCGCTCTAAGATGTTGACAGCTACGCATACCTAATTCAGGCGATTTGCATCCACCTCATTGCCTGGTTTTGGGTTCATCCGCCATCATCGTTCCGTCACAGCAAAGGAGTTCCATGTCCACTGCACACCTCTGGACCGACGAAGAAGCTGCAACGAACTCACGGGTAGCAGCTGTCTTCGCCGATATCCGCGCCACGCGAAAATCTGATTTCATCAACAATTTCTGGCGTGCGCTTGCCAACCAGCCCGATCTGCTGGAGCGCACCTGGAACACAATCAAGCAGGTCATGATCGCGCCCTCGGCGCTCGACCCGCTGACCAAAGAGATGATCTACATCGCCGTCTCCAGCGCCAACAACTGCGGTTATTGCATCCATTCGCACACTGCTGCTGCACGTGCCAAGGGCATGACCGAAGCTCAGCACGCTGAGTTGAATGCCATCCTCGCCCTGGCTTCCCAGACCAACTCCATCGCAACGACCCTGCAAATCCCCATCGACCCCGTGTTCCTGATCGAATAACATCAAATCGCTGCACAGTGGCGGAGTCGTGGCCACATTTCGGTATCAGATTTGCTCAAGGGGACCACTGATGAAACTCCTCCTCGCCGTCACGCTCTTCGCCATCTCTGCACCCATGCTTCATGCTGCCAATTGCGCTTCGCTCAAATCCGTTCATCTGCCGGAAACCGCGATTGCGTCGGCAGAAGACGTCACCGGTGGCACATTTCTGCCGCCCGACGCAGATCCAGCGAAAGACAAGCCATTCGCCGATCTTCCGGCCTTTTGCCGCGTTACGGGTAGCTTCCATCCATCCGCTGACTCGGACATACAGTTCGAGATATGGCTGCCGGCGAAATGGAATGGCCGCTATGTCGGCGCGGGCAACGGAGGCTTCGCCGGTTCCATCTGGTACAACGAGCTTGCAGCGTATGTGCAGAAAGGTTTTGCCGTCTCTGGCTCCGACGCTGGTCACCGAGCCGGCGGTGAAGATGCGTCGTGGTCCCTTCACCATCCAGAAAAAGTCAAAGACTTCGGCTGGCGCTCCGTACACGTCACTGCGGAACGTACCAAAGCGCTCATCCAGGCCTACTACTCCAAGCCTGCCACAAAGGCATATTTCGACTCCTGCTCAGACGGCGGCCGCGAAGCCCTCATGGAGGCTCAGCGCTTTCCTGACGATTACGACGGTATCCTCGCCGGCGCGCCCGCTAACAACTGGTCGCATATGCTGGCGTCTGGCGTCGATATAGCCCACCGCACGCTCAAAGATCCGGCCAGCTATATCCCCGCGGCCAAGCTGCCCGCCATCGAGCGCGCCTCACTCGCTGCTTGCGACACACCGGCAGGCAGCGTCGACAATCTTAAGGACGGTATCGTCAGCGACCCGCCGCACTGCCACTTCGACACATCTGTTCTGCTCTGCAAAGGCGCCGACTCCAACGACTGCCTGACGCAGCCACAGATCGACGCTCTGAATGCGTACTATTCTGGCGGCAAAGACAGCCACGGCAATTCGATCTTTCCCGGCTATGTGCCAGGCGATGAAGAGGGTTGGGGACAATGGGTTGTAGGCACCGGTCCTGGCTCAGGTTCCGGATCGCACTACATCCAGAGCTACTTCCGCTACATAATCACCGGCAATCCCAACTGGGACCCGGTGACCGCCAGCGTCGATGAATCACTTGCGCAGTCCATTGCAAAGGGCGGCCCTGATCTCGACTCCACCGATCCCAACCTCGCACCTTTTGCCGCTCATGGAGGCAAGCTTATTCTGTATCACGGCTGGAACGACCCGGCGGTCTCGCCGTGGAATACCATTGACTACTACGAGAACGTCCAGAAGACCGTTGGTGAACAGAAGACCGCAAGCTTTGTTCGCCTTTACATGCTTCCCGGCGTGGAGCACTGTGCTGGCGGGCCTGGGCCAAATCTTTTCGGCCAGTTTGGGATACCGGCCCAGGGGCACGGGATCTTCGATGCGCTTGAGCTTTGGGTGGAGAGCGGCACAGCGCCCTCAGGCATTGTAGCTGCCAGCTATAACGACGATCACACGGTCAAGGCCACGCGTCCGCTCTGTGCGTATCCCACCATTGCGGCTTACAAAGGCACGGGCAACACCAATGAAGCAACCAGCTTTACCTGTGCAGCGCCATAATTGAAAGAAGCGTGAGGTGCAAAGCCTGGAAATTCTTCAGCTGTGCCTCACATTTCTATGTTTGTTCCACCACTCGCTCCGCGCCGCGGAACAGCCTTCTTAGCGCCTTCCACACAAACCGCATCATCAGGACAACACCCACAACCAGCGCCAGCGCTATTCCGCCTGCTAAATAGGGATGCACGGTTGCAAGCCATGTCAACCCCACCGCACACACATCCTCTGCCGTGCTCAGCGCCGCATTGGAAAATGGCTCTGGCGATGGAGTAACAGCCGCTCGCGCTGCAGTTTTGCCTCCGTGTGCGGCGAACGCTATCGTCCCACCGATTGCCGCAGCCGCAGCCTGCTCCAGCGGAGAAAGTCCGCTCGATGCCTGATATGCCAGCAGAGCCGCGACAGGCACGCGAATAAATGTATGCAGCGCGTTCCAAACCAGATCGAAAGCCGGGACTTTATCGGCAAAAAACTCCACACCAAATAAGACTGAGCTTGCACCGATCATCCACCAGTTCGTAAGCAGGCTGAGTGAAGGCGGCAGCTCCAGCCAATGCGTGTGCCCGAGCAAACCCAGCGTCGCAACGGTAGCGTAAACGTTCAACCCCGCGGCAAACGAAATCGCCACCAGTATCGCGACGGGCCCCTGCCCCGGAAGCGCCAAGAGAGAAAATCCAGTCGATCGCACGCAGGCAGTATAGACCGGCAGGTTCACTCAAAGAAGACACAGCCTCGGCACAATCCGCTACTATTCTTCCGGCACAAAAATCTTTTGCGAGACACCCATGAAACGAATCATCGCCACCCTGCTTGCTTTCGCAGCTACTGCTGCAACCGCTCAATCGCCCAAGTCCGTTGACGTTTTCTCCGCCGATCAGATCAAACATCAATTTGCCCAAGCCCTGCTGCAAGCCAACCAGAAAGGCTCCGGCGGAAGCGTGCTTGCGGACTATGGCAATCATGACATGCGCGTCTCAACCCGCACTGCCAACGGAGGCGCGGAGGTCCACGCGCATTTTGCCGATGTCTTCTATGTCGCTTCGGGTTACGCCACTCTTATCACTGGCGGGACGGTCGTCGATCCTACGACCAAAGCGAATGGCGAAACTCTCGGCAAGTCTATTCAGAACGGTGTCTCGCGCAAGCTCGGTCCGGGCGACTTCGTCCACATCCCAGCCGGTGTTCCCCATCAACTTCTCATCCCCAAAGGCAACGTCTTCAACTACCTGGTGGTCAAAGTCCACGAGTAATCTGCCATAGCACTAAAAACGAATTCTTCTGGATGTGCGGCGCATGCCGGGAACCTGGCCTCGCCCGGCTGTGCATGCTAACGTCCTTTCCATCGTGAATCTTTGCCGACTGCTTCTCGCACTGGGCAGGTTTTGCCTGTGTACTTTCCGTTACAAAACTCTGTTTTTCATCCGCTTCTATTGCCCAAACCGCTCAATCCGGCGCTGAACCGACAGCTGCGATCCTGGTTGGCATAGGCCGGCCTTCAAACTCGCTCTCGCTCATCACATAAAAATTGCATACGGTGTTGATAACGACGATGTTGATGAGTCCGAATCTCGCGATTTGGTGCGCTTGTTGCAGGTAGCATGACAACGTTGGGCGCTCTGCAAGCCGCAACCGTCAATGCGGCAACCATGTTCAGTAAAGAGAAGCAGGTCGGAACCGTCGACCGGCCGGATTGCCGATATCGTCGCCGTCACCGGCAATCCGCTCAAGGACATTACCATCATGTATCACGTTAACTTTGTGATGAAGGGCGGGTCAGATTATCAAAGATCCGGCGTATCCAGATCGCAATCCAGTGATACATGTTCCGTAGCAGCGATGAGCGAGAGGAATACAGATGCCGTCAGAACAACGCGGTTACGGCTATTGAGTCAAAATCAACGCAGGGCTGCCTTTCTTCATGGCACATGTTTCCTATTTGGGTACCGGAGATCCGCAAAGGACTTGATATGCACCTGTTTCAGAAGGAAGACGATTTCGTTTTCCGGGATGATTCGTCCAACCCATTGCGATTTGGGCACTCTGCACATTGTTAACAATTTGGTTCGAGTGCCAATTTGACGGAATGCGTAAACTAACAACGTTTTTTCGTTCAAGTTTCCTTTGACACTCGTTGCTTGATAACGACATCTTGTTAACTGCATAATTAACGTAGAGGATACCGTTTTCAATTTCACAAAGATCTCATAACTTCTGTTTCGAATTGACCAGAACTTGCACGGTTTTACCTATCATTGTTTGATATTCTTCCCAAAGGACTTGGAGGTCCGACTCGATGCGCGTGCTCTTCCTGAATCCTCCGTTTCATCCCCGGTTTTCGCGAGAACAGCGCAGCCCGGCAGTGACCAAGAGTGGGACTCTTTACTATCCGAAATGGCTCGCAACGGCTGCAGGAGTTGCTATCAAAAATGGTCACGAAGTTGACCTGGTCGATGCACCCGCGGCTGAATACTCCGTCCAAACTGTGCTTGATCGCATTGCGGCCAAGAATATCGAGGCAGTGGTCTGCGATACTTCCACGCCAAGCATTATCAATGACGTTCATGTCATAGAACAGCTAGTTGCAGCGCGCCCTAATTTGCATGTGTTAATGGTTGGCCGCCATGTTTCCTCACTCCCGAGGGAAACCCTTGCCATGTCCAATTCCCTGCAGGCAGTTGCGATCCGCGAATATGAATACACTGTGCGCGACTGGCTGGAAGCCAAAGCCTGTGGGGCAGATCTGTCGGATGTTGACGGGCTGGTGTGGCGTCGCTCCGCAACGGGAGAGGTCGTTCACAATAAGCAACGGGAAGCGATCCATAATCTCGACGAATTGCCGTTTGTAAGCGAGGTCTATAAACGATTTCTGCACACTCCAGACTACTTTTACGGGCACTCCCTCTGGCCTCTGGTCGTATTCGACACGAGCCGTGGTTGCCCTTATCATTGCTCCTTCTGCGTGTACCCGCAAACCTTCAGCGGTCACACGATGCGTTATCGATCAGTGAGCAACGTTGCCGACGAGTTTGAGTTTGTCGCACGCGAAATGCCCGAAGTCAAGACCGTCATGCTCGAAGACGATACATTCATCGTGAGCAAGCCGCGTACTCTCGAGCTTGCAAATGAGCTTATCCGGCGCGGAAACAAGTTGCCGTTCGACGCCAATTGCCGCGCCGATATCGGCTCAGATGTTGAGTTTCTCTCGACGGTTCACAAAGCAGGAGCGCGGCTCTTCTGCGTTGGCTTCGAAAGCGGCGACGTGGAAGTCATCAAGGGCATGCACAAAAATAATGATGACCGGCGCGACTCAAAATATCACGACGAGGCGCATAGGTTCGTCAGGCGATGCCAAGATGCCGGCATCATGGTGCATGGCTGCTTCATGGTAGGCAATTTAAATGAGACCCCGGCCAGCATGGAGAAAACGCTTAATTTTGCTAAGAAGCTGCGCCCCGATACTGCGCAATTTTTCCCCATTATGGTTTATCCCGGCACAGTAGCCTACCAGGAAGCTAAGAAGCGCGAATATATTCAGATTGAAGATTGGAATGCGTGGCTCACGAAAGATGGACTTCACAACAGCGTTGTGACACTGCCAAATATCACGCATGAACAACTGGTCAGTTTCTGTGATCGGGCGCGGCGCAGCTTTTATCTCGCTCCATCGTATCTTGCATACAAGCTGAAGCAATCTCTGAAGGACCGGCGCGAATTGCAACGAAATCTGAAGGGATTTATCACGTTGTCGAAATATTTGCTGCGAGGCAGTCAGCACAAGAAGACAGACGTCACTGCAAAACAGGGCGAAGTAGCAGCCTAATGCAAGGTCAAAATGACCTGCTCGCTTCTGAGCATGCCACCCAGCGTTTGGTGCCCCAGACATTGGTGGCATTGAGCTTGTATTCTTCATCAAGATTTCTTCTCTCTGCTTGAACGGGGTGCGCCATTCCAGACCAGTTCATATCTGTCATCATTCCTACCTTTAACGGCGCTTCCAGAATTTCTCACTGTATCGATGCGCTGCTGCATCAATCCACAACGAATAGCTTCGAAATACTGATTGTCGATGATGGCTCAACAGACGACACCGCAGGGGTAGTGCAACAATTCCCCCGCGTGCGCCTTCTCCGGCAGCAAAACGCTGGACCTGCGACCGCACGCAATCTCGGAGCACGCGAAGCAAAAGGTGAGATTGTGCTCTTCACCGATGATGACTGCGTTCCGGTGTCTGACTGGATCGAATCGATGATTGCACCGTTTCGTGATCCAAAGGTTGTGGGTGCGAAGGGTATTTATCGCTCAAAACAGCGTGAGCTTGCGGCTCGATTTGTGCAGATCGAATATGAAGACCGATATCGCCTGATGGCGATGCTGCCATCTATCGACTTCATCGATACATACTCGGCCGCATTTCGCCGTGACAACTTTCTTGCGATGAATGGCTACGATACGTCTTTTCCGGTGGCGTGTGCGGAAGATATCGAACTCTCTTACCGTATGTCCGCGCGCGGGTGGGTCATGCTATTTGCGCCTGATGCGATTGTGTATCACACGCATCCTAACTCGTTCGGCAAATATTTAAAGAAGAAATACAAATTTGCTTTCTGGCGCGTGCTTGCCGTCCGTAAAAATCCGGCCAAAGCGGTGAAGGATAGTCATACTCCACAGATCATGAAGCTGCAATTGCTGTTTCCGCCAGCGCTGCTGGCAGCCGTTCTGACGGACGCAATCCGTCGTTCTGCACTTTTTTCACCAATTGTTTTGGGTGCCTTTCTTCTCAGTACTATTCCTTTCGCGGCCCGGGCCTTTCGTAAAGATCCTGTAGTCGGCATCCTTGCTCCATTTGTGCTAATCGCACGAGCTTTCGCTCAGTTTTCCGGTGTCGGTGTCGGCTTGATTCGGGCGAGGCAAAAGCCGATAGAGGTGGTCAGCGTCCGGCCCGCATAAATTTCCTTACCGGTATTGAATCGAACTTCCAGTTTCGATCCGGGGTCAGACATTTCTCTCAACTTATGCACTTTTTTGCTGTGAGCATGCACTCCACTCTGGCTAAGTTCGCTGTATCGCGTCTTAGATTTTCGGTGTTATAAGACCTGCAATCATCAGTGCCAACGATATCGCTTCTCCCATTTTGGTGGAGAGATTCCAATCTGGTACTGACCTATTTCTCTGGGCTATTTGGACCGCCACAATCCTCTCTTCTGCGTGGAAGATTGGCTTAGATGCATCGGAATGGCAGACGTTGCCGAAACGCCTATTCAAGCGGATTTTCACCGCTGATCAAAGCGCTTCCGATCTAAGCACTGTTGAGCAGCTTGTGGCTCATAGAAGAACACCACGCCATCTGCCGGATATTCCGGCGCGGCACGGTTAAAAGACTGGCCCAGTCTGCACATACTTTTTCTCCCCAACCGCGAATTAAGTTCCGGAAAAGAGATCTATGTCCCTGGCAATGGAATACGACCATTGGAAATCCGTTGTGCGCGGCCTGAGCAAACCCAAAGTTCCCATCGAACCTTATGTTCCGGTTGATCGTCGTTCCCCATCGAGACATCTTCCGGTTCCTTCCGCCTGGGAAGGTATTCCATCTATACTTGCCGACATCTTTCAACGCTTTCGGCTGAAAACCCGGCTTTGTCTGGAATTTGGAGTTGAGTATGGCTATTCGACTGTGGCCCTCTCCTCGTTTTTTGACCACGTCATCGGTGTCGATACCTTTGAAGGCGATAAACACACCGTCAACAAGTCAAACATCTTCGAGTTGACGCAGGAGCGGCTCTCCGTCTATCCAAACATCTCTCTGGTGCGCAGCGACTATCGGGACTACATCCGAAACGAAGTCAGGAACTTTGACCTGATCCACGTAGACATCGTCCACACCTTTGCCGACACCTATGCTTGCGGTCTGTGGAGTGCGCAGCACTCACACTGCACACTGTTCCATGACACCCAGTCTTTTCCGCAAGTAAAGCAGGCGGTGCGAGAGATTGCGCGCGCTACAGGAAAGCGGTTCTATAACTACCAAGAGAGCCATGGCCTTGGCGTGCTCTTGTAAATGCCAGAACCCGTTGGTTGTTATAGGAAAATCGCCGGCTTGCAGCGGAAGCCGGCTCTGATTTGATACGTTTCGAGGCTAGTTTTTCCGTCGCGAAATCTCACACCTTGCGAGTGAATTCAATGTTGTCACCATCGATTTTTCCCGCGTAGACAATGCGAACTTCATCTCCGCTCATATCCAAAGCTTCGACGAATGTGATATTGTCTCCGTCGATCTTTCGCTCTTTCAGCTCGGGGACGCTTGTGGAGGAGCGAGATGTTCCCGGAAACGAACGGAAAGAGCCTTTCCGAAAAGCATATGCTCCATGGTTTTCCGATCCACATTCTTGGGCGTGAGTAGACTTCACTGGTTGGGTTTTTGTTGGCTCTTTGAGCTGTTCGGTTTTCCATCGCGGCTGATTTCAAGCGAGCGCATCATCTCCACGTCACGCTCATCTTTCTTGTTCTTCACTTCGTCGAATCGCTTTGACTGTTGTTCCAGGCGTGGATCGCGAGTGCGGGCGTACAACAGCAGCAGACCGTAATTGCCGGCGTAGTTATCCGGATCGAGTTTTACTGCACGATCAAGATATGTCGAAGCTTCTGTGTTGTCTCCTTTGCTCACCGCGATCTGCCCCAGCTCAGCCAAAACGCTTGCCTGGTTCGGAAGCAACTGCAGTGAGTCCTTGAGCTCGCCGGTTGCTTCGCTGATATTGCCCTGCAGGCGGGCGATTCGCCCAAGATAGTAGTGCGCTTCTGCGGCCGTAGCCGGGTGCACGACAGCCTGCCTGAGCCACGTCAGCGCTGTGTCGTAATCCTTGGCGCGAAAAGAAGCATCACCTAGCGCCAACAGTCCGTTTGGATCCTGCGGCCGCAGTGTGTGGTACTTCAGTAGATAAGGCATGGCCTGTCCAGGATCTTCAGAAAAGGACACCACAAGGCCCATTCCGTGGTTGTAATCGGGATTGTCTGGTTCAATTTCGAGAGCTGCGCCGATTGCTTTGCGCGCTTCGGCATACAAACCCATACGCAGGCATATGACGCCAAACTCGTATGGGAGCGTCGCGTCCGTGGGTCGCAGATCGCGCGCATGCGCCAGGTACCCCAAAGCTCCCTGGTTATCGCCGGCGGCTTTAGCCACGCGAGTCAGGTCGATCAGAATCTCGACAGAAGTACTATCTGCGGTAAATGCTTTTTCGAGCGTGGCTCGCGCCTGGCCGAGTTTCCCATCCGCCTCCTGCGCCAGACCCAGCATTCGCAGCCCCGCAGGTGACAGCGGGTGCCTCTCCGCTGCAGAGGACAACAACTCCTCGATCAAGACCGCGCGATGTGCAGCACGTAGTGCAGACACGCAGGGATTGGCGTCTTCTTCGGTAAGGTCAGTATTGGACGCCAGCATATGTGCGGCTCTGTCTGTAGCCTCGCGATGTCCAAGTGCGGCATGGTCTTCGCAGATAAGCGCCTGCGCGCCAATGGCGGTCTGTGCCTGGGGACTCAGTCGCTCAAGCTCCGCAAGCGAGCGTGCGTAGTTCTTTTCCCATGCAAGAATCGTAGCGATCTGATAATGCGCTTCGTCATTCGCAGTATCCATCTGCACTACTCTCTCGCTCATGCGCAGGGCCTCGGCGCGGGCTGTCGCGTCCTTTGCAGCTGTTTGCATATCCAAACGGCTTAAATTCATGTATGCGCCAACCAGCCGCGGATCATGGCGCACAGCTGCCAAAAATGCCTGCCGCGCAGCAGTCAAATGCCCATGCTGAGCCTCGATCACACCCAACAGGTTTTCAAGACCGCCATTGTTTGGATATTGCTTTTCCGCCTGCACAACTGCTGAGCGCGCGCCTTCAAGGTCGCCCGCGTCGATCTGCTGCTGAATAGCCAGCACGCTCTGCCGGTACGCATCTCCGCTCTGTTGCGCAGCGGCAGTGAACGACACGAAGCCGACAAGCACCAGCAGGAACGACCTACACTGCGCGCTAAGCCATAGGCTACGACGGGCCATTGCTATAAAGCTCTCCACTATACTGATCCTCATGACCTCTCGGAGTGCATTGTTGCTGGCACCGCTGCTGGCTCTCGCATTTATTGAATTCGCATCGCCATCTAATGCCTCTGCACAAGCAACCGAGGATGCCACGCCGCGTCTTTCTGCCATTGCCTCGCTTGGACTGCCCACTCCGCGCGCCGCTGAGCTTAAGCAGGCTATAGACGCACACAACTATCCTACAGCGGAAAAAATTCTGCTCGCTGAGATTGACCGCGATCCACATTCGGCTTCTGCCGGGCGCATGCTCGCATTTGCTGGTGTAGTTTATTTTGTCGATCAGGATTATTTGAACGCCGCTATCGCCTGGAAAAAATCTAACGCAATTGCTCCGCTCAACCCCAACCTTCGCTTCTCTCTGGCGATGAGCTACATCCGCCTCTCTCATTCGGATTGGGCGCGTCCTGAGCTCGAGTCGTTGTCGCAGCAAGACCCGCGCAATGCTCTGTTTCCTTATTGGCTTGGCCGCGTCGATTACGATGCTCATCAGTACGAGGAAGCGATCCATTACTTTCAGCATGCCATTGAGCTGGATTCTTCTATGGCCCGGGCCTACGACAATCTCGGCCTCTGTTACTACTACAAGAATCAGAACGCACTGGCTATCGAGAACTATAAGAAAGCCATCGAGCTTGACCGCAGCTCGCAACATCCTTCTCCTTGGCCCTATCTGAATCTAGCGATCGTGCAGCAATTCCTCGATCAGCCTAAAGATGCCGAGGCCAATCTACGTGAAGCGCTTCGTCTTGATCCGTCACTCGCGCCAGCACACTTCCAGCTTGGCACTCTTCTTGAAGGTCTCGGTCAATTGGATAATGCCGTTGCTGAACTTCGCGAAGCAATTCGTTTGAATCCGGCCTACCCGGAGCCGCATCTGGTCCTCGCCCGCATCTATCACAAGCTCGGCCAACAGCAAGCAGCACTAGACGAAGCAGCAACTTATCAGAAGCTTCGCCCGCATGCTTCCACACCATAGTCTTCCGGTGCCGCTTCTGCAGGATCGCAATCTACGGCTGCCGTACATCTGCCCGATGAAACAACGCCATCAGGCTGAAACCAGCCTGATGGCGTGTAAGTGATGCGCTAAAGTTAACGGCCAGCTTAGAATTCAAACCGTCCCGCGAACTGGATCGTACGCGGCGTCGATGCGTCGCCATTCCAGGTTCCAAAGGCCGGGTTGGCTACATCTGTGACAAACGCACCACCGGGGCCGTTTCCTTGCGAAATCAGTGCGTGATAGTTGAGAGCATTGAAGAAGTTTGACGAGAACTTGAAGTTCAGCCTTTCGGTGATCTTCGTGTTTTTGGTGAAGGACACATCCAGGTCTTGATAAGAGGGTCCATAGACGGTCGAGACCCCCTTCCCATAGCCCGTGTATCCGAAGGCGGTGAAGGCGCTTTGGTTTTCAAAGGCCGCGGCGTTGAGGTAGTTCGACGCATGTGCTGGATTGAATCCATCCCGTCCGTGTGGCTGCGTCGGCTGCCCTGGGACGACGCCCGGTACGCAACCTTCGCGGAAGGAACCTGCGACAGTGGACGTGGTGCAAGTCGATGAGCTGAACGAGAACGGTGTTCCGAACTCGTACCGGTAGATTGGGCTAATTTGCCACCCACTTGCCAGTTTGTTCATCGCGCCGCCTCCGTTCAGGAGCTGCTTGCCGGTGCCGAACGGCAGATCGTACACCACAGCGAGCGATCCGGTGATCGGAACGTTATCCGGAGCGATGGCCCAGGCACGCCCGGGGTTATAGGGAGAGAACGCCGAAGTGTTGCCAGAACCACCTGAGTTCCCCTGCGTTGAAAAGGTGCCATTGGTGTAGAGCTTCGCAAGGGTAATCGAGCCCAGCAGGTACAGGCCGTTGTTGATGTGACGCTCGATCTTCCCCTGGAAAGAGTTGAAGATGGAGTTCGCGTGTCCCTCGTTATCGCCCTGCAGGTCACCGCAATACTGCGGATATGGCAGCAGTGCCTGCTGAATCGTCGGCGAGCAACCTGTCATCTGGGTTGCCCAGCCTACGTAGGGAACGGCTATACCATCCTTGGCAAAGGTCGCTGGACCATCGGCGGCGGTGTAGCTTACGTTCAGGTCGCTGCCGAGTGCAAAGATTGCCGGATTATTCGGGTTGAGTACGTTCAGTGGGCTGAGAGCCGACGGCAGGTGCGTCCCCTTCGTACCTACGTAGGAAACGGAGGCATAGAAGTTGTGAGGCAACTGATGCTCGATTGTCAGGTTCCACTGGGACGAATACGGCCTCTTGTTTCCGTCTAAAGGACGATACAACGATGGGCTTGTTCCGTTGTCGAAGCCGGAGTTAATGTTGCTCGCCGTCGACCCAGTCTGTCCAGCAGAGATACCGTTATTGAGGTACAGAGCCGGTACTTTGAAGGAGCCGCTGGGCGATTCGCTCAGGTTCAGATATTTGTTGAATCCATCCTGGCTCATGCCGCCACCCCAGCCCGGGTAGAACGCCTGGCCGAAGTAAATGCCGTAACCGGCGCGCACGACGGTCTTATCGTTAACCGCATAAGAGAAACCGACGCGCGGAGCCAGATTGTTGTGGTGCGCCATTTCCGGAAAGTCGGCGCCGTAGCTCGCCGCGCCCCACTTGGTGCCGGCAAATGCCAAACGCCCGGCAAGCTGGGTGCCGCTTGTTGTCACCGCATCCGGATTCGCGCCCAACGGATCGAAGAACGAGAGATTGTCGAACTTTTCCCGGAATGGCTGAATGTAGTCCCAGCGCAGGCTGTAATCCAGCGTAAGCCGGGGATTGATGCGCCATGAGTCGCCAATGTGCGCGGCGTAACCGTCCTGCCGTGGATATTCCGCATGCACGTTGTAGTACGTCACTGAGGCGCCGCCGACGGCGCCCAGATAGAAGCTGGCCATCGGATCACCAGGGCAACCCGCAGGGCAGAGGGCCGTGCTGGTGGTGCCGGTGGTGTCGGCGTTGAAGTTGAAGGTGCCGCCTTGGTTGGTTCCTTCATGGATGGAGGTTCCTGCCAGGCGCCATTCAAAGCCGCCCTTCAACGTATGCCGACCGATCACGCGAGTGGCTACGTCGTTCAGAGCATAGGTGCCACGAGTCGTCTTCGTCTCAGCCGAGTCCGGCGGATCGTTGTTGCCCAACTGGGAATAGTAGCTGCCGAACGTCATTTCCGGTAGATAAGCCGGATTGGCTACGCCGGAGACCTTGGGCAGACTAGCGTGACCGTTCAGCGCATAGTAGCCTTCGTTACGGTTGAGGTAACCGAGGGTGAGATGGTTGGTCATCACATCGGAGAAGTTATGCTCCCAGTTCAGTCGTTGGATGGGCGCATTCTCCGGGTTGGCTGGGCTGGCAGTCGAAAGCGCGATCGGCAGGTTGGTCTGGGCATTGATGCCGCTGTACTGCCACCAATAGGTGTAGTACAAGTGATCCCTGCTACCCAGGTTGAAGTCCGTACGCCAGAAGTAGACGTTCTCACTGCTTGTCAGCGATCCCTGTCCGGCAACCGGAATGTAGTAGTTGTTGATCTCTCCGTTGTTCGTTGGGGTGGGCATCGCCGCGATCCAGGCCGCCGCGATCGGGTCCTCGTAGATGGGATTGATCTGATTCGTCACCCCGTTGTAAGCGATGGGAGTTCCAGCATCAGTACCATACTTGGCGGGATCGTTCGGGTAATACAACTGCGATCCCCATCCGCTGAAGTTGCCGTTGCGGTCAGCTGCCGAAGCGATCGACAGCGTTGACGAGTTGGCACCGCCGTGGTCCTGGAAACCTTCCCAGTTGAAGTAGAAGTATCCCTTCGCCCAGGAGTGATCGCCGTGCAATTTAGGCAGCCAGATCGGACCGCCAATGTTGGCGCCGAAATCATTTTCCTTATCCGGCGGCTTGGTGCCTCCGTATGGCGTCGCGTTCAGATCGTCATTGCGGATGTATTCGTAAGCGCTGCCGTGGAACTTCTCTCCGCCGCTCTTGGTCTCGACAATGAGCTGACCGGAAGTAGTGTTGCCGTATTGCGCGTCGTAATTCGCGGTCAGGATATGCACTTCGCTCGTGATATCGGGCGACATGCCGAAGTCGGTCTCCAAGCTCACCATGCCGCTCTGGTTCATGAAGCCTTCCATCGCGGTTGCACCGTCGACAATAGCTTCATCTCCCGAAACCAGGCCGCCGTTGCTGCGTGAGTTATAGGCATTGCCACCGCCACCCGTCGTTACGCCGGGAAGGAGGATGGCAACCGTTACGGAGGAACGTGGCGCACCTGAAATAGTCAGAGGGAAATCCTGCAGGGTTTCCGGTGCGATACCGCCCTCCAGGGTTGGGTTGTCGTAATTGATCAGCGAGGCGTCGCCGCTTACCGTTACAGTCTCGGCCGCGTTGCCTATCGCGAGGTGTAGGTCCAGCCGGGCCGCCTGGTTGATCGCCAGCTCGATTCCCTTTTGTGTAGACGACTTGAAGCCTGTGGCCTCCGCCGCCAAGTCGTACTTGCCGGGAGTCAGGTTGTGGAATGAAAATTCGCCGCTTGCATCGGAAACGAAGTTCGTCTGGAAGCCTGTCGCCAGATTGGTCAGCGTCAGTTTCGCTCCCGGAATAGCAGCATTGTTTGGATCGGTCACTGTCCCTTCGAGGGAAGCGTTTGTATCCTGGCCGTATCCGCGGGAACCCGCGAACACCAGAAACACTCCCAGGAAAAGAAGCAATAAGCTGTGCTTCTTGGATGTGAATTTTTTCATGGCGTCTCCTGGTAAATCTGTTGATATCGGATCCCGGTCGTAAATCTTTCTGCCCGGCTAAGGCCAAGGCAGATCAGCTTCTGAAGCTGCCTCTAACAGACCAATCCGGATCTATCTTTTACCGAGATTCCATAGCTCCGACGCTTGCTTGCCGTCGCGCTCCTACATAGAACCCACTGCTTGCGTTTCCATCCTCTCCGTTTTCTGCCACGGGGCAGGAATTACAAGACACATTGGAAACGTTTTCAGCGGCGTCGAAAAATATACGCCATTGCGATCAGCACTGTCAATATCGTTCCGTATTACGGGTTTTATGGGCGTGAACCTGCTGAATATGTATACGCTTGCTTTGGCCCAGTAAGGAATAAGAAATCAGCCATATTGAAGATCCCTGGCCAAGCGGTATCGTGCAGCATTTTGGCAGTCCGACCGTTGACCGTAGCCTGCGAAGCGCTAAAGAAGGAGTGTCTGCCAAAATGTTCAGCGCGGCTCCACCATCGTCAGCACCTGGTCCGCTTTTACATTCGTCAATGTCTGCTTCACGCCTGTAGGCCAGGCCAGTTCGATCCGTTCGATCGTCGTGGCTTTACCCAGTCCGAAATGTACTCGCTTATCACTCGATGAGTTATAGCCCACCGCTGTGGTCGCTTCGTTGTACTGAACGCCTTCGCTGGTCGTAATCTTCACCTTCGTACCCAACCCATCACGGTTGTCCCTCGTTCCCACCAGCTTTAGGAGAATCCAGTGATTCCCATTCGCTGTCCGATTCATCAGGATCTGAGGGCGGGCGTTGATCGAACTTGTCACAATGTCAACCGCACCGTCGTTGTTAAGGTCGCCGAAGGCCGCCCCGCGATGCGACCGTAACGCCATGAATGCGGTTCCGGCCGTGGCGCTGGCATCGGTAAACGTAAAGTTGCCGTTGTTGTGCAGAAGGCCGTTCGGCTGCAGTGTTGGCCGATGCAGCACCTCCTGCTCGTTATCCAGGATCGCTCCGCCATCAACGAACAAGTCTTTCCATCCGTCGTTATCGAAGTCATACGCGCCCGTGCTCCAGGCCGTCATGCGACGACTGAACGCCGTAATTCCGGAAGTATCGGTGATTTCGTTGAATTGTCCGTTGTCATTTCTGTACAGGGGAAATGTATTGCCATACATTGCCGTGTGAAAAATGTCGGGCTGGCCATCATTATTCAGATCGCGAAAGTCCGTGCCCATGCCTGCGACCAGCGATCCATTCGCGGTGTACGCTACACCTGCTTCAAGCGCTACATCCTCGAAGGTTCCATCGCCGTTGTTGTGCAGCAGGAAGTTTGGAAATGAATCGTTCGACACGAACACGTCCGTGAATCCGTCGTTATCGTAATCGGCAAACGCGAGTCCCATGCCCTTGCCCACGTACTGCGCAATGTGCGACTGCTTAGACACATCCGTGAATGTGCCATCTCCGTTGTTGCGATAGAGAATGTTCGGTGTTCCCTTGAAGTTCCCAGGGGCGCAATAGGTTCGCACATCGCCTATAGAACATAGCTTCGCCGTAGCGATGTTATAGTCGAGATAGTCGATCACCAGCAGATCCAAACGCCCGTCGTTGTTGTAATCGAACCAGCCTGCCGTCACCGCCCAGGGCTTGCCATAGCCGGGCAGAATGCCAGCTACGCCTGCTTTCTCCGTGACATCGGTAAACGTCCCATCGCCGTTGTTGTGGAGTAATTGATTTCGGTTGACGCCTGTCACGTACAGATCCACAAATCCATCGTTGTCGTAGTCGCCGGCCGCCACGCCCATGGAGTAGCCCACCCCTTGCACACCCGCCTGCACCGTGACGTCCGTGAACGTTCCATCGCCATTATTGCGGTAGAGCCGGTTCCAATACCTCGGATTGCTCTTTTCCAACGAAGGGATCGTCGCTCCATTCGTAAAGAAGATATCCAACAGCCCATCATTGTTGTAGTCGAACAGCGCCACGCCAGCCAGCATGGTTTCGATCGAATAGCGTTGCGAACTGAGGCTATTCGTAAGCTGGAACCGGATGCCCGATTTTTCAACCAGGTCTTCGAAGCGAATCCGGTTCTCTTGGGTCGCGTTGTGAGCATTGTTTTTTCGAGTTGCGTCCGCTGAGTTCTGATAAGCCAGACTTCTAACAGGATAAAAAACAACTAAACTGGCGATCGCCCACGTTACAAGGATTGCAAGATACCGTGCTCTACGCGGCCATTGCGACGCCATGCAAAGGCGGCTGTTGCGCTTTTCAACCTGCCTCCATGGCAGTAAAGCGCGCAAATATTTACCGTGGTTCTTGAACATTTGACTCGGCATTAGGATATCGTGGCAGTTCACTGTGGCGACGGTTAATAGTGACGCAACCTGGCCAACGTCAAATGGTGGTTTTTCGCCACTATTTGACCACCACCTCAAGGCGATCCCAGCTGAAGCGAAACCAAGCAACGCCAAAAGTAGCATGGGAGCAGCTTAATAAGGTTTTAGTAGAGGAGCGAATCATGTAAATGACGCACTCTATGGTGCCCGGAGGGGGATTTGAACCCCCACGGCCTTGCGGCCTGCGGATTTTAAGTCCGCTGCTCTTACATTTAAGATATTTATATTGAATGGTTTAGTGATCATGCCCGTGTTGACTGTGTAAGAGAATGTGACAGTCGTCGGGTTTTCCGATGAATTTCATTTTTTAAATGCTTTTTGATATTGATTTGTTGCGAAGAGGGTTTTGCGCGTACTGTCGGGCCTGGGCATCCAGACACGATTTTTTTTCGCTGGAACAAAGAATGACGAAACTTGTTGGGCGTACACACCGACCCATAAGGTCAGGGATCGATTGGTGCCATCGGATAACAATCATCGTTGTGCTAAGTGAACGAGAATTCCTTGGACCGGCAATGCACCGAAAGCAAGACGCGAGGAAGCTAACCTCACACAGCAAGAAGCGGCATTAAGGCTAGGCCTCACGCAAGCCTACCTGTCGATGCTCGAACGAGGGCGTCGCCCCGGTGATTACGGAACTTGTTGCAGAGGCAGCGAGTGTATTTTAGCTGCCGCCCAGAGGCCTCCCGCTTAGGGTTGGTTCACCTCCGGCTTTGGACGATAGCGCGTTCAAGTAGGAACTGGGTGCGCTGGGATATCCAGGTTTTTGTATCTGCTACCTTACCCGCGTCTGTTGAACGCGGGCCTGCGTCACATCTTGTACAAAGCCCTGAACTTGGTGACTGCCTGAATCGATCTTCGCTGCTCGAATTCCTACACGATGGAATCTGTTACGCCTTTCCTGCTCGCCGCTGATATAAATCCGCCGTGGATTTGTCCCAAACACTGGGAGATACCCATTATCCTTCGTTTTGGTGAAACCAACGATACCCCAGCCAAGTACGCTCAATGGTATAACTAATAGCATCCTTCCTTTCTCCCGCGCGGAGAGTTTTGCATGTCTGCTATGCCTGGTGATGTCACAGAACTCCTGCAAGAATTAAAGCGAGGCAACAAAGCTGCTGAGGCGAAGCTAATCCCCTTGGTTTACAAGGAGTTGCGCCGCATTGCAGCAATCTACATGCGCCGTGAGTCCCCCGGGCACTCTCTGCAACCTACGGCGCTGGTTCACGAGGCTTATCTTCGTCTTACCGGCATACGTGAAGTGGATTGGCAAAGCCGGTCTCACTTTTTCGCGGTATCGGCGACAATTATGCGCCGGATTCTAGTGGACCACGCGCGGGCGAACCAGACGAGCAAGCGGGGCGACGGCTGGGACGCAGCGAGCCTGAATGATGCTATCTTGCCATCGCCGCAAAAAGCTCCCGAAATTCTGGCATTGGATGAGGCGCTTGACCGTCTCGCGCTGCTTGATGAGCGCCAAGCGAAGATTGTGGAACTGCGATTCTTTGCCGGAATGAGCGAGGAAGAGGCCGGGAGCGTTCTGGGAATTTCTTCACGGACAGTGAAACGCGACTGGCGGGTTGCGAAGGCCTGGCTCTTTAAAGAGTTGAGCTGCTAACGGAATGGCATGCTGACGATTTTTCCGAACTTCTGTAGATACTATGACCCCGGACCGATGGAAAACTGTGAATGAGATATTTCACGCTGCGCTGGAACTCCCGGAGGCTGAAAGGGGGGGATATGTCACGGCTGCCTCCGGCGGGGACAGGCTTCTCGAACAGGATGTTCTGAGCCTGCTGAAAGCAGATTCACAGGCGGAAGACTACCTGGAGATACCTCTTTTGGGATATGAGGCCAGCGAAAATCCCTATTTTTTAACTCCTCCTCTCGCCGCTGGAGACATTCTCGAGCGACGCTTCCAGATTGTTCGTTGCCTGGGGTCTGGAGGGATGGGGCATGTTTTTGAGGCAGTGGACACCGATCTGAAGATGCGGGTTGCAGTGAAGGTAATTCGCCCCGAGATTGCGGCCAATCCTGTGGCTCTCGAGTATTTCCGGCGCGAGGTTCGGTTTGCTCGAACGATTACGCACACGAATGTCTGCCGGACGTACGAGTTCGATAAGGGATGGGCGAGCCGGGGGGAGGAAGAGACGATCGGCGAACTTTACTTTCTGACGATGGAGTGCATCGACGGGGAGACTCTGGCTGCGCGGATCCAGCGCGAGGGCAAGCTGACGCCAACCGAAGCACGGGAGGTTGCCGTTCAGATTGCCTCCGGATTGAATTCGGCACATGCGGCTGGTGTAATTCACCGCGACATTAAACCGGGAAATATCATGCTGGTCGAAGCGCGCGAGGAGGATCGGCCTCCTCGCGCGGTGCTCATGGACTTTGGGTTGGCCCGTCGCGACCCGATTCATGCATCGGGCAGCGACTCAGGGTTTAGCCAAGCCGGAATGGCGGGCACGTTTGCTTACATGGCTCCGGAGCAGATGGAATCTGACAACAGGGTCTCGCCGGCAGCGGATATATACGCCTTTGGGCTTGTGTTGTATGAGATGGTGACGGGCCGGAGGGCGTTTCCGACAGACAGTTTATTGAACAGTGTGGCGCAGCGCTTGAGCGGAGCTATCCCGAGTGCGCGCAAGTTCACACCCGATCTTTCGGAGGCGTGGGAGCGGGCCATTGAAGGATGCCTGCGTCCCGTTGCATCGGATCGATTCCAGTCCGTTGAAGAGGTTATTGAAGTACTTGAAGGCAGAGGTGCAGCACAGGTGGCAACTCTGCTGCAGAAGGCTGAGGCTCGCTCCGGCCGGCACAAACGAAGAATATGGATTGCGGCTGGTGTGGTCTGTCTCTGCATCGTGTCCCTGTTTGGCGCATGGTTTCGCATAATCCGTCAGGAAGCAAACGCAACGGTTGCTTCGGGTTCGCTTGTCTATCTCACTCCGGTGAGGAATCAGACGGGGCATAAGGAGCTGGACAATCTCACGGAGCTGTTTCGGGCAAGCTTAAGCCAGTCCGTGCAGATCAATCTTCTTGACCAGGGACGCATTGGTGACGCCTTGCAGTGGATGACAAAACCTCCGGACACGGTAATTGATGCGCCAACGGCGCGCGAGATAGCGATGCGTACGGGCGCACACCGTGTGGTGTTCGCGAGCGTGACCGGATCCGGTAGGATGCGGCAGCTGAATATCGACATTGAGCAACCTGGAGATTCACCAGAACGCTCAGAGAATCAGTGGAGGAACACCTTTTCATGGCAAGAAGCGAGCGCGCCTTCAGAGACAATTCCGCCAGAACTGCTCAGTGCAGTGAGAAATGCATCGGAGTGGGTCCGATCCAAAGCAGGCGAATCGAAGAAGGACATTGCACAGTTCAACTCTCTGCCGGGCGATATCACAACGGCGAACTGGCATGCGCTGGAGCAGTTTGTATATGCAACGTCGTTGGACATGAAGGGGGATGCGGAAGGAGCGCGAAAAGAACTGTCGCAGGCGGTTCAGACAGACCCGTCGTTTGCCCTGGCATATGCACGCATGGCGGATATCGATTACGAGCTTGGCCATGCCAGTGATGGATTTGCTGCCTATCAGCGGGCACTCGATCCGGGATTGAGTGTTCGGCTGACGCGGCGCGAGAGAGACAGGATCCTCGGTATGTTTGCCATCGATACTATGGATTTTTCTGCTGCGAATGCGGCCTTCCGCGATTACACATCGTTTTATGGTTCGGATTACGCAGGGTGGGCATACCGCAGCTACCCTCTGATGATGCTTGGCCGAATGGACGAGGCTATCGATGCTCTGCACACTGCGATGCAGATGGATCCCAATCGACATTTTGCGCCGGAAATGTTAGCGAGATATTTGCTAATTGAAGGGCGCTATGGCGACGCCGCGCTACTGATTGGAAAGATCCGAGCGCTGGGCGACGGCACTTTTGCGGACGCGATTCAAGGCCAACTGAGCTTTCTGCGAATGAATATGGGACAGGCCGAGCAAGCATTTGCTCAGATCACGAATGCCTCCAATCGTTCACGCCAAGCCGAGGGGCATGCACTGCTGGCCAGGCTGTGGGCGGAGCGCGGAGAGTATGAGAAAGCGTTGGCAGAACTCTCTATCAATCTCGAATCGAACGACACGAAATCGAATTTGCACGAATTGGCGCTGCGGCGCGTAGATATTGCCTACGTTGATATGCAGCTTGGTCGAGATAGCGAGAGCCTGAGGAATCTCAAGGAAGCTGTGGCTAGCGATTCCGACCTGTATGTCCTTTTTAACGGCATTGACATTCTAGACATGATAGCCACGAGAAACCCAAAGCCAAGAGTACGTCAGGAAATCAAATCAATCCTCACGCTCCTGGTGCGATGGATCCACAAGGACGAAGAGAGTGTAGCCGATACAATTTTGCGCGCGAGGGTGAGTGCGACGAAGGCCCTGTTGTTGGGTAATGCTGTGAAGGCGGAGAAGGCGTTCCGAGAGGCGGATCAACTAATGGCCCCTGCTGTGCCACGTACGTCTTTTGCGGTTTTCCATCTAGCAGCCGCACGGCAGGCTGGTGACGTGCGTCAGCGAGACCGAGCAACGTCTCTTGCGCTTGCGGCATACAAGGTAGCCGCCGATCGGCCGGAATCTATATGGGGTAGGCCTCTTCAGTTTCCACCAGGCTACTATCTTGCGAGTGCAAAGGCTTATCTGCAACTTGCCAAGAAGCTACAAATCTCCGACGCGAGCACAAAAGTCTGCAAGGAGCGAATGGACAAATTCCTGTCCGCCGCAGCTCTTAAATCGCGAGAGCGCGGGGAATCGCAATTTAACCGATCACCATCTAGAGGAGGAGAAAGACAATGGCAGATGATCCAGTAATGCAAAGCCAGCTTCTGCAGCTTTGGACGATGCTCACCACAAACCCCGATCTTTTCGTTGGCACCACGCCGGTAGACTGGAACGCAACCGCTGACCAACAACAGAATGCTGCTCAGCCTATCGTCGATGCATTGAAGCCCTATATCGATTCGGTTAACAGCCCTATTTTGGTCGAATTGATCGGCAAAACGCTGATCCGCGGGAATCCAGACTCTCCGGAACCCGGCACATGGGAAATGATGAAATACACCCGACAGATTTATCAAACGTACTCTCAAATGTTCTGGAGTGGGGGAACACCGCATCCTGGTGGCAACGAGCTTGCGACATTCTTCAACGAGAACCTCGTTTCCAACCCTGCCAGCGAAGAATAAAGAAAGGACGAAACGGCCATGCGCTTCGGTGCAATTCGAGTGATCGTGCTATGTGGAGCAGCCATCTGTTCCATTGTTGCGCTCTTGGGTCACATGAAGAGCGGGCCGTTCCATTTAGCTACGGCGGAAGCGAAGGAACCGGCAGCCACACACGTGGATGGACAGCCACAAATGCCACTGGAGGAGGCGACCAAAGATCTCAAGTCTCTGCTGTTTCAGGCATCGGACACCAACCCCATGCCGGACAAAATGTTCACGTGGTTTACGAAATGCGACCTAGGTCTGGAACCGTGCACTTCCTCGAAGCCCAGTGTCTTACTTGACGAGGCCTGCGCAAGCCTTTCAATGAGCAAACCTGCCGGAGGAGCGGTTGTTTCCGCGCACACACCAGTTGCACCGTTCCAGTGGAAACCGAGTCAAGCGGTAATCGATGCTGCGGATGCCGCTTTTGAACCCGCCAAACAGGGTATAGGCATTGCCGAACATAACTCCGAGACTAACTCGCAGGTTCCTCAACAAGCATTCAACTCTGTTTTGTACGATCCTAAAGCGGCGTGTACGATCCGACAGCTGGGCAAGAGCCAGGCCCAGGTGTACACGAGCCTGATGAGTGCGGCTCAGTCCGGAAATAAGCCGAGCCTGAACTTCCCTGATGGCGCCACGGTCGTGAAGCTGATCTGGGAGGTTGCGCCGAACGTCTATACCGGAAAAACAATTACGCAGATTCCAGCTGTGGAGACCGGCAATCTTGTGGTAGCAAATGGGAAATCGCAAGTACTTCCGACGCTTCCACTTGGGGGCGGCGGAGCCTTGCCTCCGCTCTTTCAATGGTCTACTAACAATTTTGTCGCAAACATTTCCATACAGAATGCGAATAAGCCGCCATGCGCCGATTCACCGAAGTCATATACGTTTTCGCCTTCCTGCTTTACCTTCATTAAAATTCCGCCGGATATGGCTGCAAGAATCGTCCAATGGGGCGAACAAGGTAAGATTGTGTTTGCCCCACATGCGTCAATCCAAGATATGGGCTATCTGGTTCTAACTGGAATCAACGTGATGAAGTTTCAGAGCAAGACTAAGCAGTGGCTTTTCTCTGCCTTCTGGTGGGCACAGCAGCGTCCGCATACAGCGTTGTTCGCACCATCGCAATGGGTGCATTTTAGCGGGTGTGCAGTCCAGCAGGCGCGCACTGGTGGTATATCGGAGGACAATGTTTGCCTGAGTCCGTATCTGGAGGGGCTGGAGAACCCAAATGGCGCATATTCTAACTGTGCTAACTGCCATAATGCAGCAAGTTTTCAGGCGGTCAGTGGGCTTCCGAGCGTCGCTTCTCAAAGCGGGCTTCCACTGCATACCAATTATCTAAGCTGCAAAAGCCTACTCGACCCAAAAGGCAATACTCCGGACTGCAATTCGGTGCCAGACGGAACTGGACCTGCGGTTGATACGCATCAGCTGTGGAGTTTGGCGGATATTCCTGTGCCGTCTACATCTGCGGTAGCGAAGACACAGAGCAAATAAGACGATCTTCTACCTGTTCAGAGCAGGAAACGATTTGAGCCGGCACGCCTCGCGGGGATTTCGCGTGGCGTGTCCCGTTTTGATGCGCCTTTGCGCCTTTCTTGGCATAGAGACTCGATAACAGTCCGGCACCGGACGAAGAGGACTACGCGCAGAAACAGCGAGGAACTCCAAGAAAGGCTGTGTGTTATGGCAAGGTTTGTAGCGCTTCCTGCAAGTCAATGTCATCTGCTTCCCTACTCGCGTTTGGCAGGCCAAATCGATCATTCGACGATTGCTTCAATCACCGTTCGCGTGCGGTCCCGGGGAGATCTGAGAGAGCTCAAAGAGCTTGTCGAAACCCAGGGCTCCCAGGTGCCAACGCGGCGGAAGTATCTGACGCGGGCAGCCTTTGCATCGCGCTATGGAGCGCGGCCTGACGACCTCGATGCGGTGGAGCGCTATGCATCCGGACACAATCTGTTGATCGAAAGACGGTCTGCTGCGGAGCGCGTGCTGAAGCTCCGTGGCGAGATGGGCGATATTCTGCGGGCGTTTCCAGCGCATGTGAGGCTGTACCACCACGCGCACGGAACTTATCGCGGGCGCTCCGGAGAGATTCAGGTTCCCGCGCATCTGAGCGAGATTGTGACGGGCATCTTCGGGTTCGATACGCGGCCGCTGCGCCGCAGGGGATTTCGTCAGCGGGTGTCGAATGGCGGACCGGGCGGCGACAACGGCGTTGCGGCCAGCTTTTTTGCGCAACGATATAACTTTCCCGTGGAGTACAACGGAAAGAAGCTCGATGGCGCGGGACAGAGCATAGGAATTGTCGAGCTTGGCGGCGGTTACGACGTGAAGGATCTGCAGGACTATTTCAGCACGGTCAAGGCGCCCGTGCCCAATGTTGTGCCAGTGTCCGCAGGCGCAGACAACAGCCCGGGTTCGAGCTCGGATGGCGAGGTAATGCTAGATCTAGAAGTTGCGGGCACGGTAGCGCCTGCCGCAAATCTGGCGGTTTACTTTGGCACCAACACAGGCCAGGGCTTTCGCAATGCGGTCTCTGCTGCCGTGCACGACGACCAGCGGCAGATCGATGTGATCTCGATTAGCTGGGGCAGCCCGGAGCCGCGCGGCGGTATTACACAGGAAGTGCTCGACTTTAACAGCATCTTTCTTGAGGCGGCATCGCTAGGCATTACGGTTTGCGTCGCGACCGGCGATTATGGCACGGCAGACAATGAGCCGGCAAACTGGGACCGCCAGATCCACGTTGACTATCCTGCGAGCGATCCATATGTGATTGCATGCGGCGGAACGCAGATTGACCAGACCTCCGGCCAGGATGTGGTCTGGAATGATAATGAGCCATTCGATCCGGACTTGCCGGACAGCGGCGGATGGACAACGGGAGGCGGCATCAGCAAATGTTTTACGGATATTCCAAATTACCAGAAAAACGCGAATCTGCCTGTGTCCATCGACGGGAATACACAGGGACGCGGAGTTCCAGATCTTGCCATGAGCGCGACGAACTACTTTGTGCAGGTAGACCAAGCTGTGTATGCGAGCGGAGGCACGAGCGCGGTAGCGCCGCTAATGGCTGCGCTTGTGGCCCTGTGCAATCAAGCCAAGAATAAGAGGTCGGGTTACCTCAATCCGGTGCTGTATGCGAATCCGCAGGTATTCCACGATGTTGTGAGTGGGAACAATACAATCCCACCCTCGGCGTCGGGCACCGACGGTGCACAGGGTTACAGCGCGGGTCAAGGCTGGGACGCCTGTACAGGCCTTGGAACACCGAATGGTACGGCCATCCTCAATCTGCTGTAGTACATGATTTATGTCTGCGGCCGCCGCAGCTTTCTGAGCACTTGCACGATCAATTTCGATTTTTCCTGAAGATGAACGACGAAAGCGTTCATGTTGAAGCTGTGCTTCGTATTGCTGCATCCACCTGGTGATTCACGCAGCCTAGACCGGCTGTGATGTGGGCAGATTCGGATGTCGGGCACCCCCAGTTTTCTTTTTCTTAGCTTGATCATCGGCATTGATCCTGCTCAACGCAGACACATCTCCTGATCTTCTTTGTCACATTTCGATCTCAGCCACCCGACACTCACTGAGTTTTGCTGTCTCGTTGCGCCGCCGTTTCACGCTATGATCTGGAGAACTTCACCAGTCTCCAATTCCGAGTGAGGGAGAAGGTTCTTCCGGTCGATCCGACAAATCCTTAAGTATCCACGAACCGTGAGATAGTCGACAGTTCGAACGCAGATGACAAGGCCGCCGCACCGCCCTCGGATTGCTATCCGCCTGGTTGCCGACCGACCTTGGCGAGCCTCAACTTGAGGTAGGTCGCTTCAGGGGTTCCGAGACACATCCGTGATTTCTCAGGCGGATGATCCCGATCTGTCGATAGGTCAGTGATCATGGTTACAGGGGATGACAACGATGCGGACTCGTGTTCAGCAGAGCCTCCTGTCCGCAGCTCACCTTTGCCCCAGCGCGGGCTGTGGACGCCTTGTCACAATAGTCGGCACTGCAGTTATTTAGATCCTAGATACTCCTTCCGGCGCCGATGCGGCTTGAGATCATCGGCGGCGCCTATTGCAACATCAGTGTGCGACTGTCCCCTTCTCTACGCGCTTATCGCCTATTAGGACAGGACCATATGTGGTCTTCGAGAAAGGATCAGCGAAACATGAACACTATACGGAAAGCAGCACATCTCACCCAGTTGGATGCCAGAAGAAAATCGCCTGTTAGGCTCGATAACCTGTTCCGTTCCTTCGATTCGCCAGGCGCAAATGCTAGTGGGGTCGCTGTTACCTCCTACGGCCAAGGGCAGGTTAGCGGTGTCACCTACACGGTGCCGGCGCACGGGGAAATCGAAGTTGACTTCGAGTTAAACATTTTCTGCGTCACTCCGCAGGACGTAGCCACGCTGAGTGCTCTCATTCGTTCCCTGCTCGACGCTTCACACCAGCACCTTTTCGACGAGATCTCGCGCACAGACATCAGCGGTGGAGCAAGTCTATTCGGGTTTTTCAGTTTTGGCGTTTCAGCGTCTTACAGCGATACGAAACACACTATGGACAGCTGGGGCCTGAGCGAGGCAAACCAAGAAGCGATCGTAAACGCAATGATGAAAATCGCCCAGCAGACGAGCAAGTTCAATTACTCGGGCACCGTTTATAACCGTGACTACGATTATGACGTCAGCGGCAATATGTTTGCGATTGTCATGGACGCCGCGATTCAGCAACAGCAATACAATAATCAGCTTCGCTTCCTGGCGCCGAACCCACATTTGCAAAGCACGGACGGCAGCATCACTCTGCCGAGCGTCGGTAACCTCTACTGATGAACGAAATGTCTCGGCGGAATTCCTAGCCTCGGTTACCAGACTGGGGATCCGCCGTTCTCGCTCGACGGGAGACGCAACTATCATGACGAAGTGTTTTTGTTGTGCGCGACTGTTGCTCGTAGTAATTCTCATTACAGCTAGCAACCCGTGGCTTCACCCCCAGACTCCAGCATCCACTGGCCCTAGTGAACAGTTATTATCGTTTAGGCCAAACGAAGGATCGATATTAGTTAAAGGAGCTCCTCTGTCTTTTACTGCGGACGTCGTGCTTGTCCCTTCCACGTCTGAATCAGTTCAATATGTAGCACTGTTGACAGTCTCTCGGAGACACTATCGTCCTTTTACCACGTTATTAACTCAAAGCACGGCTCAAGGCTCCGTAGGCGGAACCGAATCAATGACATGGGACACTCGGGTACTGGGTCCAAAGCATATGACTGTCCAGTTGACTCTGACCGGCATTGGGCAGTCGTCCCGTGTTCATTTCAACTTCGCCGAGATTCGTAGGACCTATTTAGTTAAATGCAATTCCAAGCAATGGTGGCCATTCAGGAAGCTTGACGCTCTCTTCGGGTGTTGCTCTCAGTAATTAGCGCATGAAGTCATCGACCTCGTTGTGTACTGCCCTAGGGCGGCCAGGGCCTCATTTACCTAGGTGGCGCGAGTACGGAAACGACTTGACCGACTATCTGACGAGACACTGAGGGTGCTTTGGCAGACGACGCATACTCGCGTGCAACGGCTGCAGGTGTTTCCTTGCTATCACCCAAATCTTGAACGTGGCGCTGCCCATCGGGCATCTTTACAGCTGCGCTAAGGGGCCGACCAGGCTCAACCTCAATGGATTCGTGTTAGCCCATGTCGCCTACCGGGAGCACGTGTTCTTCAGCACGAGGAAGGGGGATGAACTTATGCATCTGGCCCGCACGGGAAGACTTGTTTAGCACATTCAACCTCTCCCTATCCCATTTTCCGGTTGTTGGTCCCGAGCAGATGCCGTTGCTACGCTGAATGAGCCTCGCTAGGATCACTCAGTTTCCTCGTTTTATTCCAATGAGAAGGCGTACAACATCGCCGAGACGGTTTTTCATAGATCTCTCGGGTTGCCGAGAAGTGACCCTCTTGTATCACGGCTGCCACCCACTATCACGGTAATGGAAGCGGGCATGTCCCCATTTGACGAGCATCTTCGCTTAAGAAAGTGAGCTCGATCTGCGGAGCTTTCCTCAGTTCAGTTCAATTCATTGGTAGTTGCGCACCCTTCAGGAGGCAGATGGGTCGTCTTTCTGGCGTTGAGCGCTGCGATGGCCGGAGAGAGCATGAAATTGGGGTTGCCTGTGAGCACGCACCATAGGGTCAACATCGCTGATTGGCCAATCGATTTCCTTGAGGTCAGTCAACTTGAGATAGGCCTCATGAACCAACGCCGTGGCTTGGAACGAATGACCCGCTCTTTCATGGCGGAGATTGATCGAGGCAATACGGCGCAACTCATTGTAAACAAGGGGAATAAGCCTCTGTTCGGCGTCCGGGTCGCCTTGTTTCAATTGTTGCAGAAGACGTGTGACCTCGCCTTGCGCCGCATTCACGGAAATCCTCTGGGAAAATCGGGTTATCCCAGCTTATATCAGTCCGAATGCAGATTTCACCGCGCCTTTGCGGCCAGTTGGACTCGTAGACGCTATGCCTCGGGGCTCTAGCGAGAGATAGATACGCAGAAGCCTCCTTCGAAAGTCTTTGTCCTCTTTTTTGGTAGGTTCCCGCTTATCGAGATAACAAGGCAGTTTTCGCCGCGATGGCCGAGTCGCTCACGGACGTTCCTGTGCGGTTCACCACTTCCGACGAAGCTGCGCACTCTGTGAGGTCTCTCATGCCCCGATTCGTTCCGTTGCCTGGAAGCATACGTGTACCGCTTCCGCACTCTCGTCCCGCAGGACCGGTCGACCGGTCTCAGATGGCCAGCATCACGGTTAGAGTCCGCTCAGCCGCCCCACTGGCTGAACTAGAAGACTACATCCGCACTGAAAGTGCCATGCCTCTTGCACAGCGGACTTATCTGTCTCGCGAGGAGCTGGCGAGCCGCTACGGTGCGGGCCCCGACGACCTAACGCGGATCGAACAGTACGCGGCGTGCCACAACCTCTATGTCGTGAGCCGTAGCGCAGCGAAGCGCTCCATCGTACTGCAGGGTACGCTCGGCGACTTACTGCGAGCTTTTCCCGCCAAAGTGAGTCTTTATCACCATAGCCTGGGTTCTTATCGCGGTCGTATTGGTGCGATCCAAATCCCGGAGGAACTGGAAACAGTTGTTACAGGTATCTTTGGTTATGACACGAGGCCCAAACGAAGGTTGGTTTTTGGAAATCGTGTCTCCGCTGCGGGCGGTCCAGGCGGCGACAACGGACAACCGGCCTCCTTTTTCGCGAATCGTTATAACTTCCCCAAAGACTTCCAGGGCACACTACTTGACGGAACTGGCCAGAATATCGCGATCATCGAGCTCGGCGGCGGGTTCCAGACCAGCGACCTAGAAGCTTATTTCAATGAGATCGGCTCACCTGTGCCGTCTGTCGCGTTCATCTCGGTCGACTGCGCGACGAACAATCCCGGCGAGGATCGGAACTCAGACGGGGAAGTCATGCTGGACATTGAGGTCGTCGGCACGGTCGCTCCGAAAGCCAACGTATTTGTTTACTTTGCGCCGAATACCGACCAAGGCTTTATCGACGCCATCAGTGCGGCGGTCCACGATACCGAGCGACAAATTGACGTGATCTCGATCAGCTGGGGAAGTCCTGAGCCCGACCTAATGGCGAATCCCGATGAGAAGCAGGAACTAGATGCGTATGATCAAGCTTTCCAAGCTGCTGCTGCTGTGGGCATAACGGTGTGCGTAGCCACCGGCGATCACGGAACGGCGGACGAAGAGCAATGGGATGGTAAGATCCACGTCGATCACCCGGCTTGCAATCCTCGAGTGATCGCATGCGGGGGAACACAGATCGACGCTGCTTCAGGCAACGATGTCGCATGGAACGAGGGTACGGGATCCGATCCGAGCGCAACGAACGGAATCGGATGGGCTGGCGGTGGAGGAATCAGCAAGTGCTTCTCTGTGCCGTCCTACAAGCGAATGCCAATCTGCCTGGTTCGATCGATGGTGGCAACGCAGGGCGTGGCACGCCTGACATCGCCATGAGCGCCACGAACTACTTTGTCCGTGTCGATTCAGCAGAATTTGCCAGCGGAGGCACAAGCGCCGTAGCTACGCTGATGGCATCGCTTGTTGCGTTAATCAACCAAGCAAAGAAAAAAAACGTGGGATTCCTGAACCCCTTCCTCTATTCCATGGCGGGAGTTACCAAGGATGTCACTCAGGGAACGAACGGATTCCCGCCGTCGGTGCAGGGCTATAGTGCTGGCGCCGGATGGGATGCTTGCACAGGCCTTGGCACACCTGACGGGGCCGCGATCTTGAACCGGCTCTAATTTCCCACTTTCTACAAAGGTCAACTGTCCGCAGCGACCCTCGCGAAGGATCGGTGCGGACCCTGAAATCCAAGCTGGAGGGTTATTATGCGATCAAAATCGATGATCTTATGGATGACGACTGCGCTTGCGCTCCTCACACTGCAGCTCGATCTTTATTCACAAACTACTTGCTCCTACGCGGCAGTGAATGGCAACTGCAGGCTTGAACTAGATCGCATCGATCCAATGGCCCCACCGACGATTTATGTCAGGCATGGCAGTAAGATCCAGATCACTGTGAAAGTTAACAGTCCGCTGCCATTTGAGCATCTCTCCGTGGACCTTAAGTCGGCAGCGGAGAAGGTTCCGGTAGATCAGTTCGCAAGCGGTTTTCAAAACATAACTTCGGCGCTGGGTGGATTGGAAATCGTCACTACTCCCGCAGGAACTAATATTGCGCATATTTTCGGCGCGCCGCTATGCCCAAGAGGAACCACAGACCACCCTCTTTCTGCTGCCACGATCTTGGACTGCCAAAACACCACCTCGAATCAACTGAAGGACGCATTGAAATTCGATGTCTCTGTGCCGGACCACCTAAATTTTGCCTCTTGGACCTACGTCCGGTTGTGCCGGGTTCGCAGCCTGTTCCTTCCTCTCGACTCCAGCGCCGTAAGTCCCGGCGCGGGGCTGAAGGCTTGCGAGGATCTAACTGGCTCTTTGTCGTCTCCCGACGTTCCTAAAACCCCGGACGCTCTGCAGACCTGGAAGCAGGATTTCGATATAGGAAGCGAGGTGCTCACGAAACTGAAAGCCGATGATCTCAAGAAGATTTTGGACAACCTTGACGTGGATATAGCTCAGTCGAATAAGACCACTCTGTCCGCACGCGATGCCGCTCAGATATCTGCCAATCAGCAGGCGCTCCGCGTGGCGCTCGGCACCTATACTTCCGTTCAAAAGAAGATGTCGAGCCTGAAGGAAAAGGTCGACCTATTGGGGACCCGTGATGAACCCTCTGTGTTCACAATCAAAGACATTCAACCGAGCGACAAGAATGATGTGGTGCAGACCTGGGATTTGAATGCAGCGAACGCTTTGTCGCGTGTCGCAAGCGCGGTCAAAGCCGATAAGTTCGGGGATAAGATCGGGGCTCTCTTGGCTGCTCTAGCCGACGCGCCGACCAAGCAGACCGTTGTCGAATTCAAGATTCAATTCACCAACGAGCCGCACGTCGAAATCTCGGGAGGTCTCCTTGTTCCCTTCCGGCCTTACCACAGCTTCACGGTTGCATTGCCCTATACATCAGCTGTGGCCGCTACGGGTTGCACAGCGGGCACAGGGACTTCCACCACACCTCCGACCAATTGCCCCATCGTTCAACAGTCGCTTTCGACGGCTATCATTCCGGACGTATCGCTGAATTTCCGTCTTGGTCCTGATTGGATTGTTGGCAAGCAACGTAGCGCGATCCTGTTTACGGTTGCGCCAGGCTACAATTCGGCCACCACCACGGCAGCCTTTGGTGTCGGCCTCTCCTATTCGTATCGCTCTATGGTATTCAGCCCATTGGCCGTGATTGACCGGGATGTGCATCTTACCGGTGGATATGTGGTGAATGAGTCCGCGGGAACTGCGACCGCCCCAACCACAACAAACTACTGGAGAGTCAGCCCGTCCTTCGGAATCAGCATGCGCGTTGCGCTGGGAGGCGGAGGCAAATGAGTCGCAACCCAGCGGTAGTCTCCCGTGAAAGATTTTAAGGAGTGAACCCATACATTCAAGAGTTAGTGGATTTGGAGTTCGTCATGAATATCTCCTCGCTGTTCCGAGTTCTCGCTGTAGTTGCAGTAGTCAATGCTCTGATCGCCCGCGCAAACATAGTCGCCACGCCATGCCGTGATGATGAGATGACTCGCATTGAGGCTGCCGATGGGAAGTGGCGAACCTATGTCAAGTGCGTTCGCCTGAGCGCCGACGAGGACGTCCAAGCCCTCTATCTCATCCCGAGCCAGCTTACGGGGGCAGGAACATCGATCCCAGCATCCAACATCCGAGTCGTACAACCGCAGCCGTTGAAACTAGACAAAGGCAATGGGCAGCCAGTGTGGCTCGAAATTGATACTTCTCTCGCCCAAGGAGACATTCGCGGCATCCTGGCGGCATCCACTGCGGCGAACAAATCGAATCCAATCTCCTTGGGGGAGATACGACTTCGCTTGGGAAAACTGAACGTGACAACCTTACCAGCTACGTTCTCGTTCCAGTTGACTCGCTGCGGCAACGCATTCACCTGCTGGATCGCGGACCGTCTGCCCGAAGCGCTGCGGAATCCCGACCGGCAATGGGGATTTCAGAATCAGGGTTCGGCGGCGGTGGCCTGGATCCCGGAACAACTTATAGTTCGTGGCGACAAGTCGGCGACGTTCTCCAACATCGGAGTGCTCGATGAGCACGGAAAACAGCTTTCAGAGTCAGTCCCGCTTCTCCCGGCGTCAAAACCGACTGTCTTTCGATTTGCATTCTCTCGCGACTCCATCGAAGCGGATCATTACCAGGGGCAATTCTTGGCGAAGCTAAAGAATGTAGACGATCTCGATGAGGAAGGACACAAGGAAGTCGCTGCTTTCGACGCCATCTCCGTGCCGTTTGCTGTTGACGTGCGCGACGGGCCTCTTCTCGCTCTCGTCGTACTTGTTGTCGGCATTGCGCTCGGACGACTGATTCAGTCATCGAACTCACCCCAGGCACAGGCAAGGGTGCGGTTGATGCAAGCTTTTACTAAGGTCTCAGCCGATGTCAACGCCGTTCGCGACGTCCGGGCGAGGGGTTTTCTGCAGCTCCGACTCAGTCAGATTCTGATAGACATCGAGTCCGCGTCGCCGGACGAATCAGCTCTTTCCAGCCAACTCGTCCTCATAGCGAGACTCATGGCGGATTGCGAAAAGCTTGACGACCTTGCACAGAAGATTTCCGCGTTGACGGATCCCGACCTCAAAGCAAACTTAAGTTCGCTTTTGAGCGACGCACGAGCAGACATCCTGATTCCAGATGCAGTCGCGGCTGAGACGGCAATTCAAAAAATGGACAGCCTGCTTTCCGGGGGTGCAGTCGCCGCAGCCGTGCCGGCAGGCGCAGCTTTCGCAACCGCCCCTCCTTTGTTACCAACACCGGCAACCGGACCTATTTCAAAGGCTCTTTCGTGGCTCTCGGGCGCCGCACCCCAAGGCGGAGAATGGATGTTTCGATACGGCAGACCGCTGATGTTCCTCCTGCTGCTCGTCCTTCTCGCATTTGTTGGACTCTACAACTCTTACGTCAAAAATGCGACGTTCGGCTCCGAGGGATTTTTCGACTACCTAGGTTTGTTTCTTTGGGGAATTAGCGCCGATGTGGCCCAGAAAACACTTCAAAACCTCACACTCAATCGATGACACATATGTCTATACACGCTTTGAAACTAACAAAGAAACCTAATCTACCCGAGCGCACGCTAAAGCACGCCTTCGAGTGAGAAGTCAAAAGGCCCCGATCTCCATGAGGCTCTCGAACACACATTGCGGGAAGAGAGAGTTCACTTGAACGCAGATGTCGAGGCTGCGGTAATCGAAGGCGTGACCTGCCCCCAAGTACCGTACAGGTGATTCAGTAAATTTAGCCCGTAGCCGGAGCTGTGGGAAAGTTGAAAACACCGTGAGTGTTTTCAAAGTGGGCGGAGCCCACGTCTTTTCCATAGCTCGGGGTTAGTGCCACGCGTGCAAACTCAGCGGGCGTTCTGTAGCCGAGGCTGCTGTGGGGCCGTTGTTCGTTGTACTCCACTTTCCAATCAGTGACCTTCCGTCGTGCGTCGAACTGATTCGTGAACCAGCTGATCCGCAGGCACTCTTCGCGCAGGCGGCCATGGAAACTCTCGACGTGTGCGTTCTGGGTGGGCTTACCTGGTTGGATATGCCGCAGTTCGATCTTCCATTCCAACGCCCAGGCCAGGAAATGGCGGCTCGTTAGCTCCGGGCCATTGTCACAGCGAATTGCTTGCGGACATCCGCGACGAGCAATGATCTGCTCCAGAACCCGCGTCACTCGACTGCTGGCAAAGCCCGTGTCCACCTCCAGTGCGAGACACTCCCGTGTGAAGGCGTCAACCACACTGAGTACGCGGATGTTGCGACCCGCAGCCAACACATCGTGAGCGAAATCGAGCGCCCACTCCTGGCTGGCTCCAGTCAGCATGGGGCGCGGCGATCCAACGCGTACGCAGTGCCGGCGCTTCTTCCGCTTCAGGCACAACCCTGCCTCGCGATACACCCGCCACAACCGTTTATGGTTCACTCGCTCGCCCTCCCGTTTCACCAGCACCTGCAATCTCCGATAGCCATAGCGCGGCTTCTCTCTGCCCAGCCGAACCAGCTTTTCCCGCAGCGATTTATCCGATCGCCGCGACTGATACCGATAACTCGACACTGCTATCGACAGCAGCCCGCACACCCGGCGCTGGCTGACTCCATAGTTCATGCAGAGCCAGTGAGCGGCCGTCCTCCGGTCTACGAGCTGAGGCCGTTTTTTGAAATCACCGCCTTCAGCATCTCCTTGTCCAAGCTCAGGTCCGCAACCAGACGCTTCAGACGCGAGTTCTCGTCTTCCAGCGATCGGAGCCGCTGGGCCTCGCTCACTTCCAGGCCACCGTACTTGGCCTTCCATGCGTAGATCGTGGCTCCGCTGACTCCACACTGGCGGGCTACATCATCCACCGTGCGGCCTGCTTCAACTTGCTTCAGTGCAGCGATGATCTGCGCCTCCGTATGCCTGCCCTTGTCCATCTCGTTCCCCTCCCGCTTCCAGAAATCCTAGTCGGTTCTGTGCGGATCGAGGGGGTAGGTCAGGCGCCGTCTAGCGTCTTCGCCTAAAGTCTGCTCGAAGCCGAATCATTACGAATGTGGGTCGCTCGATCTCAAATCCACATCTAGATAACAAGTAGACTGCAAGCATCGGCTTTCGTTCCTACTCACGCATCCGAATTGACCTTCCGGCATTCGTTGGTATCGAAAGGTACGAGTGAGGCACAAGCCGACATTGGGACAATCGACGAAGGAGCATTACGGGCTTGTCATTAGAGAGCCAGAGCTTTCGCGATAGAAGCTTTGGCTCTGCAGACTAACATCGACGAACTAGTATTCACTTCGAAGCCAACGACCGGCTGAGACGATAGCTTCATCTGCCGCTGCTATCTTGTGTTTCTCGAATCAATCCTATCGATACCAGATAGAGCATCCGGTACACCCTTTCATCCGAGGTCATGGATTCGAGGGGGCCCCCTCCGCTACCGCTTCCTTTGAAGTCCACTAAATCTAAATGGGAAATGTCGTGCCCACCGCTTTTTCGAACTACCTGGATCAGGTCCCGGTTTATCTGGCCGATCCGTTTCATACGCTCGTCCACGCTAAGACGGCTGACCGCGGCAATTGAATCCACACCTCCCAGATCAATATTCGGCTCTGTCCTTCCGGAGAGCCGAAGAAATCGATCCACTGCTCGATGATTGCCAAATGTGTTGTATAGGATGCTTTCTATTCCGACCCATTTTTTCAACCATGTTCTTCGGGCAAGATTCTCATCATTCTTCGGCAACAGGGCGTACGCAATAGGGAGTTGATGACCGAAGTCTTCAAATAGCTTGCGCCTTATTCTTAAAATCTCGTCTTCAAGCGAACACCCTATGAACACAACGTGATATTTCAGCATGACGGCCGAGAGGAAGGCCGTGATCTGAGGGTTCATGAGGTACGCGCGATCATATTCCTCAGTCGACAGTACGATGGCGCCGCCGTTTGAAGATCCGTGCAGTTTTACGAGGAATGGCCCCTGGGTTTGATTACCGAGCAGCGAGCCTATCGCAGGTTCACCAGCGGAGTAAGATGCCGCGAACTGTTTTTTAAAGCTTGTAAGCGCCGCTTCGATCAGCTGGTCATAGTTCGTGGTAATGAATCCAGCCCCTCGCCTACGGTGACTTGTGCCTGCCGCGGTCCGAAACGGAATCCGTCTCGCTGCTGCCCCAATGTCTTCCTCGGTGGTAGGGCTCGTCTCTCATTGTCTTCGGGCATTCGCAGTGGATGCTGTTATTGCAACAGTCAACAGACTTGAAAATGTGTAGCAAAGGCGCAACCCGTACGTGCTCTTGCATCTTTAATTAAGCGCAATATTATCAGCTTGATACGGCGTGCACTCGTTGACCATATGAGGCATGAAGTCCGCTGCGTCTATCGCCAAATGTGTCTTGCAGCCAGAAGTCGATGCCAGCTTGTCTCAAGTTTAAAGGGATTTGCGGTGGTGCCCGGAGGGGGACTCGAACCCCCACGCTCTGTCACGAGCGACGAATTTTAAGTCCGCTGCGTCTGCCGATTCCGCCATTATAATAAACAAATTACATAGACAAGCGATACGTGTGTGTAGCAATATGTGCAAGTTTCGACGTTCTTCAGAATTTTAGAACGCTTCGCCTTCGGTCCAAGACTGACCTGCATGCAAATCCTAACTTCAAAACCTGCGCACCGTCGGGGGTGTTCTCACACGCGAGTTGTACGATATGGCTTCAGACCGACGGCTGAGATCTGATGCTCCGCTTAGCTTCTAAATCTCGCCATCTCAGCTTTGATTCATCTAAACTTTGCTTCAGCGCCTCCAGACGGGTCTGCCGTTCCTCGTCCTCTCTCTGAAATTCCGCGTCTTCTCGTTCCCATTCTCGAAAGCTGAGTTGAACCTGCTCAAGCCCCTCACGTGCGTTTCGGGCGATGTTCACAAGTCCGTTATAAGAAGTCCATACCGTTTCAGAGCGCTCTCTCACGAGGCGGATGAGGTTCGCCCGATAGTGCTTCATTTCTGCCTTATCAATGCGCTTCTCAATCAGTTTCCCAATCAATAGCATCACTACCAAGATCGTTGCCGCGAGCAAGCCTTTTCTGTCCTCCATTCTTAGGATTCTCCACAAATGCTCTCCGCCTCGGTGAATGAGATCTTCAAGTACCTTGTCCACCATATAACTGAGCACCAGTAGCTGAACCAGCACCCGCCAAAGCTCTAGACGCAACCACGAGACCTGAGAGACGAATGGCACCTTATAAACCCGCTCTTTTATCGCTTGTATTTGAAATATGGAAAAACTGTCTACAGCGTCGCGGAAGGATTTGCACGTTGCGCTCAATTCGGCAGATGACTTCTGCAGCCGCTCCATCATGGCAAAGGATTCTTCCGCCTGCTTGTTCTGAGCAACGGCCATCTCTCTTAAATGCGGATTAGATATTTCGTCGATTTCGTCTTCGGACAACAACTCCGGTTTCCCTAACGGGTGGTCTTCCTGTTTAGAGAGGCTCGCAAACAGCTCTTCTTGCCTCTTGATATCGCTAATTGCGGCGTCTCCCATCTGCTTGATGCGGATATCGGCGCCTTCCCTCCTGAACCTCAGGATGATCTCGTGCCGGAGCCTTCTGGCCGCCTCGAAAGAATCGAGTTCCTGAATTTTTTCCATGTAGTCGCCTAATATCTCCAGGGTGCTTTCTCCATCTGAAAAGCCAGAGACCAGAGGGGCGAAATCCTCGAGAACTGCCTTCGCAGCCATGAGTGTTTTCCTCCCCTCGGTTGGAAAAGCCGTGAAGGTGAAATTGTCCAACCACATTTCGATGACGCTCACCGCCTCCTCGTATTTCCGTTCGAGTTGGAGGCATAGCACCATTCTGAGGACGGCGCTTTCCTTGAGATTCGCCAGATCGACGCGAATTTCAGAGGGCATTTGGTCAAAAGCTTCAAGCGCTTGGGTTAGCCAATTCCTGGCTTCTTTAAATTGTCCCAGCTCACTAAGAGCGGCGCCCCCAAGATTGAGATAGTTGCACAGTCGAATTCGGTCGGATGGGTCGACCACCTCTGAAACAGCGATCCAACGGGTCAAACGCTCGGTCTCAATCCTTAAGTTCTCGATTCCGTCAGAGAATTCGCCCTCTGCCAATTGTTTAAGTGCCCTAGCTCCGTACGGCCCAGGAATAGTCCGGGAACTGATGATTGCAGAGTCTATTCGACGCTCCGACGCGAACCGATAGATCCACGATAGAAAAGGAAGGCGTCGCGCCTCTTCGTCGTAGATTTTGGAAATCTCAAAATCATAAAACGCCCCCATTTCCTCCCCGGCACTCCGAGGGTTGTCATACAAGGATCTGAGGCTCTCTCGATTCTTAGTCGCCAGCAATAACGCGCAATGCTGCCAAACATTCATTTGCAACTCCTGTGCACGGAGCAAGCCGGGGCGATGCTAATACAATAGCGCACATCTTGCTGGACCGGTGGAATCGCTCTTTCCGCTTTGTGCGCACTATCGAGGGAGACATCTCGTCTCAATTCCTCGGCTGTCCTTCCGCGATCGTTGGCGATGACCTGCGCATCGAAGGCCCCTCGTAAGAGGACGACGTAGACCCTTGAAACATGGGCCGCTTGTCACCGAGCGGTTACTTCTCAATAAGTAACCGTTCGCTCCCTTTACCAAATGTCACCATTCGGTTACTCTAGTAGTGCATTGCAGGAGACTCCAGCTTATGAAAATACGGACAGCCGCAGATCTGGGCGCTTTCATCAAGGAACGCCGAGTCAAGCTGGGGATGGACCAGAGCGACCTAGCGGAAAAGGCCGGAACAAGTCGCAAGTGGATTGTGGAAGTGGAACAAGGGAAGCCACGTGCCGAGATCGGTCTTGTTCTCCGAACCCTCAAGACATTGGGAGTTTCTCTGGACATTGCCATCGATCGTACTCAGAAGGCATCTGCCGCCAGCGAATCCGGGAACGTGGATATCAACAATATTCTCAACGCCCTTAAGAAGCGCCCATGACGAACCAACTTTTTGCGCTGCTGGACGGCCGGGAGGTCGGGACAGTCCACTACAAGGACTCCCGACTTTCATTTACTTACAGCGAAACGTGGAGGGACGACCCCAATGCGTATCCGCTCTCGCTCTCCATGCCGCTCGGCTCGGCGACGCACGGCCATGCCCGGATAGAGGCGTTTCTTTGGGGATTGCTGCCCGATAACGACCGAGTTCTCCAGAGCTGGGGCAAACGCTTCCAGGTGTCGCCAAAGAATGTCTTCCGACTGATCACCCATGTAGGCGAGGATTGCGCCGGAGCCGTTCAATTTGTCAGCCCTGAACGGCTTGATACGTTAATCGCGGAGCCGAACGCAAGAGAAATTCAATGGCTCACAGAAGAGAATGTGGCGGAGCGCCTGCGCACCTTACGCGCCGACCATTCTGCATGGCGAGCCGCAAGCGATACAGGACAGTTCAGCCTTGCCGGCGCACAGCCGAAGACGGCCCTTTTATTTGAGCGCAGGCGGTGGGGAGTGCCATCGGGCCGTATTCCGACCACTCACATCCTGAAGCCACCGACCGGAGAGTGGGACGGCCACGCAGAAAATGAACATTTCTCCCTGCAACTGGCACGATCGGTCGGCCTCATTGTTCCGAACTCCAACGTCCTGCGCTTTCAGGATGAGATCGCTATTGTCGTCGAGCGGTATGATCGCGCGCGCGCTGGAAACAGATGGGTGCGCATCCACCAAGAAGATATGTGCCAGGCCCTTGGACTTCACCCTACGCGTAAATATGAAAGCGACGGCGGTCCGGGAGTGCGAAGGATAGTGGAACTTCTCAGGGAGCAGTCCAGCAGCCCGGATGAGGACGTTCAATCTTTTCTCGACGCCATTGCCTTCAATTGGCTCATCGCGGGCACAGATGCTCATGCCAAGAACTATTCTCTACTGCTTGGCCAGAATGGGACCGTGCGCTTAGCGCCTCTCTATGATCTGGCAAGTATCCTCCCGTATTCTGCCGTGGACGTAAGCAAGGTCAAGCTCGCTATGAAGATTGTCGGGGAGTATCGACTTCGAAACATCGGCTTGCGGCATTGGCAGAAGCTCGCGGTCGAGTTGCGCTTGGACGAGCTCAAACTCATCGATCGAATCAGAACAATGGCTCAGGCTTTGCCAGATCTCGTCACAACCATTCAAGAACAAATCGAAGCACAGGGCCTGTCGCATGTAACGGTTAGAAGGCTCTGCACGCGGCTCAAGACGCGAGCGAGCGCCTGTCAAAAGATCCTGCAATTCTCTGGTTCAAGTTCTCGTCGATGATCAGGACTAATCGACGTTTGCGGCCCGACAAGGGATAAAAGCGACGTCATTGACCGCCGCGATCTGTCGCCTCGCTGGTCGTCGAGCATCGAAGTGGCTTTCCGGTCGCGCAAGCCCTAACTGCCTATTCCGACTCCCATTCCACGAGTGCGCAGAAGTTGTGGCGATTGCGCGACTTCCTGTTGCATGGGAGAAATTGTCTTCTCCGGCTTATACGCACTCTCGTGAGAAACGTCTCGGCTTAACGCCTCGGCTAGCCGGCTTCGATCATTGGTGAAGATTTGGGCGTCGGAGGCTCCGCGCGAGACGGCGACGTATGCCATGCGATTATTAAGCAGGTCTTTCGCCGGAAGATCGGTATCGACATGGATCAGAACGCGATCAGCAGTTTGCCCTTGACCGGAATAACTCGTAACGGCATAACCATGATCCAGATGCGGGTGGCGCTGCGGATCGATTTGCAAGTCCCGCCCGCTCTCAAGCCGAATCGCCATTCTCCCGCTTTCATCAATGGACTTGATTGTTCCAAGCTCCCGGTTTGCAATTTTTAGATCCTGATTCGGAGCTGTGAACTGAACCCGATCGCCGACGGAGAAAGCTCGCTGCTCATCACGGTAGACCGATACTCCGGTGTGCCGGCGCGGATCATACGTGCGTTCACTCCCATCCACCCGTAAGACGGTTAGCAAGTTGCTGCGCGTGTCTATGCTTGTGACGCGCGTGTACTCCCCTTTTTTGATTCCGGTCTCATCAGAGGTGCGCGAATATCGCAACACATCGTTTACCTGGTACCTCTGCGCCCAGCTGCGGTCGGCACCGGTCAAGTCTTGGCGAGAGACGAGCGTTATCACCTGATGTTCTTGCCTGCTCACTGCGCCGTGCTCCTGGAGTTCCTTACGAATCCGTTCATTGATCTCAGTCCGCGAGCGGTTATCCGGCGAAATCACTAATGTACTGCCAGGAGCCTTCACGTACTCATGTGCGATAGCCGCGATTCGATCTGCCCGCAATGGCATTTCGATGACTCGTCCCTGCCGCTCTAGGCCGGCTACGGCTGCCGTCACATCTCCCTGGGCCAATTGCTCTACAACCTGTTTCAGGGCTGGGTCGCGCTGTCGCACGATCTCGTCGAGCTGCACTGTTTTAATTCCGTGCTCTTGAAGTTGCGCAAAGGGGCGACCCGCTTCGACCGATTCGTGCTGCCGGGTGTCTCCCACTAGCAACACTCTGTCGTTCACCTTCAATCGGCTTACAAACGCATGCATCTGCTTCGTGGATGCCAACGAGGATTCATCCAGAATGTAAAATCGCCGACCGCTGGTGTCCGGCTGCTCACCAAGAGCGAGGTGGCGCTGCAATGTTGAGGTTTCGATTCCTGCCTCGGCAAGTTTCTGCGCCGCACGAGATGTTGGTGCGAATCCTTCAATGCGATAGCCTTCGGCCTCAGTTGCCTCGCGAACAACCGAGAGGGTCGTTGTTTTCCCAGCTCCTGCTCTGCCGTCAAGACCGATGACCTGTTCTCGCGAATTCAAGATTTCGCTAACGGCAGTCCGTTGCGCGGAATTCATCTCAGGGTGATGCTTCAGTATCGAAGTGCTCGTCTCCGAACGAACTAGCGGAGGCTTCGTCACACCGCGTCGATTGCCCTCCTCAATTCGCGCGATTGTTTCCTTCTCAAGCCAAATCATTTCAGCCGTTGAGTAACGTCGACCGGGCTCTCCACCCTGCGGCTCAAGTATGCGAAACTCCCCCGCTTTCACCCGCCGCTGCAGTTCCTCTCGCGCATCCTGAAAGCTGATTTGGCCCATTCCACGATCGAGAGCTGAGTGTAGGACCATTCGTTCGTCACGAACAGCGGCGCGTTCAAAGACATGACTGCGAGCGTACGTCACTGCCTGTTGGGCGATCTTTTCCGGTTGCTGAGAGTGTGTCGGGCCATGCTTGCGGGCCTCGGCGACAACTCGATCCGGTTGATGCCCGTATTGTGCAGACAATTCGCGATGCCGCTTCAGAACGTCCTCCGGGGAAAGCAGTTCTTTCTGATCCCGGGTTCTGTGGGCAGCTACCTGGGCGGCACCAGCACCCTCCATTCCTATTGATTGCAGGTGTTCCTTGATTTGCTCTCGCCGCGGACTGGAGGCATTGAGGTATTCCTGCGTATACCCCTTTATTTCCGGTTGTCCATACTTCCCCCGCTCAATCGTGTAACCAAGATCCTTAAGCCGAAGGGCGAGTTCCGATCGGTAAACGCTCGTCACATAATGCTGCGATTGGAAGAGGCTGCGTTCTTGAAGCGCTCTCGCCTGACCGTTCTCGCGGACTGTCACGTTGAAAATGACAGCATGGGTGTGCAGTTGCGGCGCCGCATAGCCTTCAACAGGCCGCGCCGTGTCGTGTTCGAAGGTCGCCGCTATGAACTTCCCTGTAGTTTCCGGAATCCGTGTGTTTCCCATTCTGGCCTGCGTATACCGCTCTAATTCTGTCAAAGCAATACGAACGCTTTCGTGATGTGCTTCGCGGATTCGATCATCGCCGCCAACCAGAGCAGTTAAGGAAACGGACTTAGGCGCAGAAAAGGTCGCATCCCAACCAGCACGATGTTCGGAGCTAGTGATCTGCCTTCCATATTCGTTCTCATACGTTCGAGCGGGCTGATGTTTAATAAGCTGTTGTCCAGTCTCGGGATGTTGACCTTCGCTCAATTGCGCGAAATGAGATGCCCCCACTGAACCCTTGAGATCCCACTCTTCAGCGAGTCCGCCACGCCATTCGGTATGTGTGCGCTGGTTTTTGCTCCAATAGTTCTGTTCTTCTGAAGCGAACTCCTTAGAGTGGTACGTCTGCGCCTGCCCAGCCGAGAGCGCCTTTGAAATGGTCAGCATATTCTTCAACTCCAGAGTTCAATGCATCTCAGAGCCTCTTCAAATCGGGTGGTTAAGGTTCAGTCGATCCATTGGGATTCTTGCCATTCGGCGGGCTCGGCATTCACGATCTGCCGCTGCTGAGCAAGGGGGAACATACCGCGCCTGCCGTCGGGATCTTTCGATGGCATCGGGATGACAGTGTCCTGAGCGATTGATGGAGCGGTCTCTCTTATGATCGTTGGCTTCGGAGGAGGCGGAACTGCTCTTTCGAGAAACGCTGGCTGGCGGGCAATAGCCTTGATGTATGCAAAACGGACCTTGGCCACGAGATTCTCTTCTTTGACATAACCGTTCAGTGGTTCCAATCCAGCAATTTCCGAAGCCATCACAAGCGGCTTGTTTGCGATCTCCATGGTGTATTGACGGCTACTAGGCAGCAAGCTGTGCCGCCGCGACTCCTTTAGGCGCTCCACTTCGATCTCCCCAATCGCATCCGAAACCCACTTCGAAGAGTGCGGCTCCGAAGTCTTCAGAAAGACCTTTGTAGCTGGCTGGGACAGCATTGTCTCAGCGTCCTTGCCGTACCTCTTCTCGATTTGGCTACGACCTTGGAATCCGAGCACTACTGGATTGCCGGATTTGCGAGCTTCGGTCACAGCCGTATGAAGCTGAGGAAGCTTATTGAGGCTCGCAACTTCATCAAGAACAAACCAGACGGGTGTGGCAGTCGGGATCGCGCGCTCCATTGTGCGGAGGATCAGCATATCCAGCCATGCACTATGAAGAGGCAGAATCTTCTGTCGAGAGGCCGGGCTAGAAGTGAGGAATATCCACCCGCTTCGTTCGTTGTTCCAGCGACCCGAGGAATAAACTGGACGCGCGGCGTCGTTAGAGGGCAGGAGTTCCAGGCTGTCGGCGATCATATTGAAACTTGAAAGCACGCCCCCTCTCTGAGCAGGGGCACCAGGGTCAAGGAATGACGCGTAGGGGGTGCCTTTCGCCATTGCTTCTATTTGGTCGGAATCGCTCATCCACGCGATCAACTGCTGAGGGCTCGGCCTACTGCGCATCAGGAATGTAAAGACACGGCGGGGAGCGTCGGTGAAATAGTCCTTCTCGAAGTCCTTGTCTGGAAAGAGAGCGGCCGCCATAGCGGCGTTGGCGTCGTCGGATTCGGATTCCTCCGCGATATCCCAATAGGGGCACCTGGCGTCCAGAGGATTCAGAATAATGTCGCCCCGCTCTGGCGAATAGAACTCGGGTGTGAACTCCAGAGCTGGGTCGTATACGACCGCGACGGCTTGCCGGGACGATACTTGTCGAAGTATTTGGCGCATTGCGGAGGTCTTCCCGCTTCCACTGTCGCCCATGATCAAAATGTGGTTCGATTCGAGATTTCTGCGAATCCCAAGGGAAGTTCTGTGCAACCGAAACCGGAGACCATCTGGCCGAAGCCGACCGTTCCACTCCGCTGGTGAAACCAGCTCAGGCCCCTTGGTCCTCCGTCCATGCCGCTCCTCTTCTCGCCTCGGCGAACTCAATCTTCGCTTAATAGCGACGACCACGATTGCGAATGCCACAACTGCAAGGAAGCCAAGTACTAGAGGTTCCCCGATAATCCACCTGGCACTGTGACCGTTGAAGATGCCCGCCTGCAGTACCGCATGCAATTTCGCAGAGTCCACTTTCTCCGGCGTACCCGCTTCGATGCCCGTCCAGCCCTCGTCATGAGCCGCAGTTGAGAGGCCGAGACCCAGCTTCGCTCGGGTTTCAGCCTGAACGTCGCGGTCCTGAAGCAGAGTGCGATGTCGGCCCGGCGCGACCTTGTAAAGCCAGGCAATCGGGGTCGTTGGGCTGCTTCGACGGAAGATCGTCGAGCTTTCGAGGTAGGGGAGCAGGTAGTGCCGTTGCAGCGGCGGCTCAATCAGGAATGTCAGGGAACCAAGTAGTGGGATCGCGGGCAGCACGAACAACAGGCCCAGAAGGAGGACGAATATGGAGAGGGACTTGCGAGGAAATCCGAGCGGCGGCAAAGTGTGACCTCCTAGATCTTCCCTGTCTTTCCTTCCTTTCGGCTTGCGAGAAATTCTTCAGCTTTCTGGAGCTTTATCGAATCCGCATACGCTGTCATCTTACGGATAGACTCGTCGGTGAGCGGACCCTTCGAGGCGGAGGAAAACAGGTTCACGAGCAGGTTCCGCATCGCCATCAACTCTGCGAGCAGGACAGGGTCCGTGCCGCCGGATTGCTGTGCACGGCACTTGGCAAGGGCCACCTCGCGGAGCCATTCGGAGACCTTCTTCCCCTCGGCCGAGGCAGCTGCTTCAATCTCCGTGAACTCTGCCTCGGTGATCCGCGTGGCGATGGATTTGGCCCGAAAACTCTCACCTGCGCGGGAAGACGGCACAGCTGGAGGGACCAAAGAAGGCGGTCTGGATTCGGGGGAAGACATCGTGCCGTCGCCTTACACGCAAGCTAACCCCGAGCTTCGTCCCATGTCAAATGAGGACGGTCTAACCTGCTCAATCCAAAGATGTTCACATTTATAGGCTTCACGAAGCCGGCCTGTTTACAAACGAGAAGCCGATTCCCTCAAGTCTCTCAAAAACCATGTGTTCACATATCGAGGTCCAGGCCATCCCATTCGGGGATGACGTGTCAATCCTCCACCCGCTGCATAGCAGCGCGCTGCGATTGGCGATACCGGAAAACCCCAATCCATCTCGATTTCGCCCTGTCTGAACCCCACCGCATTTGTCTCGCCACCGGTGCGACAAATACGGATGTCCTTCCTCCGGCCCTGACCAGAGCGGCGCGATCAGAACACCGCGACTTTTTGTTTCATGAACGGAAAATGTCACAGAGAGAATCACGATAAACTGCAAGCGCCTCCAACGGTCTCGCTCTTGCCGCGGTTTCCGCGCGGTCAGCAGGTCACATAGCCAACTCCTCCAGCAACTAACGCATAGACGTTTGTGGGGAGACGCGCCCCCTCTCCCCACGCCCCTCTACCCCACCTTCCCCGGTTCGCACTAGACCTAGATTCTTCGGGGGCCCGACACCGAAACAGAGAAGCGACGGGATTCGATCGAGGGAAATGCTCGTTCGGAGCTTCCCGCTCGCTAACAGCATCGCGGCTATTTTCTAAAGCGAAAATAGCTCTGGACACATGCCGGCCTCGTTGCGACCTTTCCGGTATCAGAGGCGAGGGACGAATTTCAGTGAGGATAGTGCCGTCCGACTAAGACGGGCAGCAGCGCGTCAAAATGCGGTACTGTTCTTGCCAGGTTCCGGGACATTGGTCATTGATTGGTCGTTATTCTGCTACTCTCTTGCAGGGTTTGGTCTCGATCTTGCTTAACCTTTCTCCTAAATCGCATCCACATCCAATTTGCGGTAACGCAGCTCGCCGAACACAATCTCGAAGCCATCCTCGGTAAGAGGCCGTACCAACAGGGGCGAGAGAACGCCCTGGCTCGGATGTTTTCGACCAATTCCTTGAGGGCGGAATCTTCAAAAGTGCGGCGTGGGTTGGTGGCGGACTCGGTGAGGACGGCGAGGGGAAGGTTTCGGTATTCAGTCGCGGTGTTCGTGTTCATGGATTGCTCTCTTTGAGCGGTTGGGTTTGCGGGGAGTTGAGCGGACGGCGCGGGGCCGTCCGCATCTTCCAGGTCGCGGTTAGCTGGCTTGCGCCAGTTCCGGCTCCGGATCTTCGACTGTCACCGCTTCGGATTTTTCGATTGCGGAGAGAATCACGGCGGAAGTTTTCTGGATCACTTCCAAGCTCTCGGTAAGCAGGGCGACGTTTCCGTGATACAGCTGGATGTAATCCGCCGATGCCCTGCCGGTTTCAAGGCCAATGGTCTTTCCGACCACAAAGGCCACGGCCTCGGCCTCGGTTTCGCGTACGGTCTTGGTGGTGGCTGTGCGGCGTTCGGCTTTGTGCAACATCTCATGCGCCAATTCATGCACAAGGGTTGAGAACTCCTCGGCGGAAGACTGGCCAGGGAGTAAGGCGATCTTGCCTCCGTAGCTCATTCCAAGGGCAGGTGCAATGCTCTCTTTGAATTCCAGTGCGATGCCCTGAGCAATAACAAAATCCACAAGGCGGTCGCGGTACTCTCCGGCGCAGCCGGAGACGCGCTCGGAGAATTCGGGAAGCTCCTTGCCTTCCGTCTGACTCACGTCGAAGACATAGGCAGCGCGGAATCCTATCAAAACGGCCTGATTCTGGGTGCGGACGTCCTTTTCGGCTTCCTCGTCCTTCTTGCGGCGAATTCCGATCACAGGAGCGAGAATGCGGATGCCGTGCTCACCCTTCTTGACCTTGCGGCCAAGCTGGTTCCACGCGTGGAGGCCGGCAACGCGGGTTGCGTCCGGTTTCTGCCGTGCAATCTCCAGAATGTTGCCAAAACTGTAAGTGTGAAACCTGCCCATTGCGGTCAGGTAGGCGGTGAGAGTTTCGGAGTGTCCCTGCTCCAACTGCTCGATCAGGGCTTGCACGTTGGCCGCGATTACTTCTTTCGCGGTCTGCTTCTGCTGCTTGTTTGTGTTCGTGCTGGACAGGTTGACGGCTGTGACGGTGGTGTTCATGGGTGCTTCCTCCTTGGGCTGTTGCACTAGCCTTTGCCCTTAAATCGGGCGGCGGCGTGTACATACATGCCGAACGCCTCCTGGCGAAGGCGGGGGGTAGCAAGCGCAGGGGGAGGGGGATCTCCCACCCTTGAAACGAAGCGAAGCGGGAGTGGAAAGGGCGGAGCGAAGCGGAGGGCTGCACAAGCGAAGCGCGGAAGCCTGGGGAAACCCCTTGCGGGCGCGAGGGGCGGAGCTCCCCTTAGAAGTTCTGGCTTTTGCCTTTCACTAGGTCAGGACAGCACTCAAACTTAGGTCTATTCAACAGTTGAAAGTGCGATTGGTCACGCCATATCGATAGCAACTCGAAGAGATTTCGAAGTAGAAAACTGCAGCTCTTCGAGAGCTGTCCGGAGTGGGATAGCGCGATGCCCACGCAAGGGTTCAATCAAATCGTTCGCCTCGCCAAGTTCGATCCATGCGATTGCCTGGATTAGATACAGAAGCAGCCGCGAGACAGTGTAGAACCGATATAGCCGACAGCGCGACACAATCTGAGAGCCCCAATCTTCGTGGTCAGGAACTTGGTCCTCACCATGGAAGAGAAAGTTTCTGAACTCTCGGCAAATTTCGGCCGCTGTAATGAAGTTGTGGCCCGAAAATCGAGTCTTCAATCGATCCAGGCGCTTGTCGAGCAATTCACCTTGCCTGCACTCGTACACCGCAAGGCGAACGAGGTCCTTCAAACCTGCAAAGCGATCCGAGAGGTCGGGGCGCGCTTCGAATAGCCGCCGTCCGCGTTCCCCTAGGCGCTCTCCCTTCAAAAGTCCAACGAGTTCATTCGGGGCCGCAAGAGCAACCGCCGACTCGTAAGCTAGCCAAAGGAAGTTGAAAATCGTCGCCCCTGCAACATATTTGGATGCCATCTCGCTTTGAGCGTTTTCGTAGTCAATCGTTGGCTCGCAGAATTCGAATACCAGAGGATCTTCGACATATCCTGTATCAGCGATTACGTCCTCAATGCTCGCCGCCATGCGTAAACCGTAAAGCACTCCGAACCATCCTGATGACTCTGAGACCGCCATCTCCTCAGACATCAGACGGGAAAGCAACTCATGCAATCCGGCGATATGTTGGCGAAATGGACGTAGACGAGCGCGCGTGCATTCCGGCTTGCCGCAGGTGCAACTGATCGCTTCGTCGGCAGGATCTATCGCGGTGTACCGAGTAACGTGCTTTCCCTCGGCTGACCTCACTTGGCGTTCGTAGCGGTGGTCCTCCATCAGTACTACCTCCCAGCTCGCAACCGAACCATAGTAGCGGATTCCCCGGAGAGTTCGGCGCAGGCACCAGACAGTCCTTCACCTCATTGTCTAGCAAATGCCGGGTCCGGCAGTTGTTGTTTGTAGGGTCCGCCTTGAGCGAAACGACGGCAGCTAACTGCATCTGTTATAACGTTATGTACTTCCGATTTTGTGGATCGGCTAGCGTATTCCTTTCGGCGGACGGTAAGCGATGGGTGCACCCGATCTCGTTCGCCGTTGATCCACGGAACGAGGGCAGGATTGAAATTGGCAGACTTGGCGCTTGGTTTGCAGTTCCGAAGTGGACAGCACATCATAGCAAGGGATTTCTACGCTCGGTGCCTCCCAATCAGCAGTTCATATAGCCGAGCTGTTGGATTCTTTTCTTCCTCAGTATTCCTTTGCTGCCCCAACGAATTCCATTCGTTCTTTGCTGCCGGTGGCAGAATGAGGCTCGTCACCTCGCCACACCTTCAAAGCGCTGACATTTCTGCGATTGCTTCTGGGTACCGCGATTCCCCAACACTTACCAAAACCAGCAAGTTGGATCTTCTCCTAAAGCCCACTTCAATCCTGCGATCGAGACTTCCTGAGTTTGTATCGTGGCTGATAGCTACACGGCGCCTTGATATACGCATCGCCTTGGTTACCGACGATGACACAGAGCGGATGATCTACCACGAAAAATTAGGCATTTTCGAAGATGTTACCGGGCAATATATCGCTTTCAGTGGATCAGCAAACGAATCAAGAGGAGGACTGGAAGACAATTTCGAGGTCGTAGATATTTACCGATCGTGGGAGAAGTCGGAAACCAGACGCGCCCAAAGAAAGAAAGAAGACTACCTGGATCTGTGGAGGTCGGGAACTCCGCGCCTAGAGGTGATTCCATTCCCAGTGGCGCTTCGTCTTGGAAAATTACGCGCGTCGAACGGGGATGACGAAACCAATTCAGTTCCATCCGACCCTAAAACGGTGGCAGTCATAACGAACGACCAAAAAGGGATCGAGGAAACACTAGGGATTCCCGGTGACATTGCATTACGAAAGCACCAGATCTCGGCAGTCGAAGCTTGGTTCAAGAATAATGGCCACGGCATGCTTGAGATGGCTACTGGAAGTGGCAAAACCATTACTGCACTGTCTATCGCTTCAACGCTCTACAACACCGTGGGTGCGCCACTCTTCATAATCATCATTTGCCCATATTTGCATTTGGTCTACCAGTGGCGTGAGGTGGCCTTGGACTTCGGGCTGGATCCGATACCTTGTGCGCACTCAACATCGACATGGCGAGAAGACCTTGCCACTCGTCTTTACAACGCAAAAGTGGGCAGCCGTCGGATCGTAAGCGTCATCACTACCAATGCAACATTTAGCGGAGAACATTTTCAGAAGCTAATGCGCGCATCGGGTCTTCCGCTGCTTTTGATCGCGGACGAAGTGCACAATTTGGGAGCCGAACAGCTACGATCTGTGCTTCCGCCGTCTGCGAAGTTCCGACTTGGGCTATCTGCGACACCAGAACGCTGGTACGACGACGAAGGAACTAAGGCGCTCATCAGCTATTTTGGTGACGTAGTCTTCGAATACACTCTCGCACAGGGTCTGGCTGATCACATCCTCTGCCCATATAAATATTACCCACTGCTCGTCGCCCTAACTGATTCCGAAATGGAGCAATATTACAAGCTCACCATTGAAATCGCGAGGTTGAGCGGAGGCGCGAGTAGCCCAAATCAGAAGGAACCATTAGTCGAAGCCTTACTGATTAAACGTGCGCGTCTAGTCGCGACAGCGGAAAACAAGCTGCCTTTGCTCCGCTCACAGTTCATTTCTTTACGGGGATCTACCCACAACCTAGTGTATTGCGGTGACGGAACTGTCGAATCACCGGTCGATTCTTCCATCACCAGGCAGATAGAGGCAGTGGTCCGAATGCTCGGACGAGACGAGGGCATGCACGTAGCACGATATACCGCTGACACTGAGCTGTCGAGGCGCAGCGATCTGAGGCGACACTTCGCTTCAGGGGCTCTTCAATGTTTAGTAGCGATTCGTTGCTTGGATGAAGGAGTTGATATCCCTGAAACCCGCCGCGCATTTATTCTGGCGAGCAGTACAAACCCGCGCCAGTTCATCCAGCGTAGAGGGCGTGTTCTTCGAAATGCTCCCGGCAAGGAGTTCGCAGAGATATACGATTTCGTTGTTGAACCGCCACTAGAAGTTTCCGGGCCTGGATCTCCGTATTTCAACATTACTCGTAGCCTGTTTTCGAAGGAATTGGATCGAATCTCCGAATTTGCAGCGTTAGCAGTCAACGGCCCAGAGGCTATGCACCGACTATTAGATGTAAGGAAACGGATGCATCTTTTGGATCATGAGTGAGGTAATTGAATGTCAGAGCAGAGTGACAAGACACTGAAAGATCGCGCGCAAGAGGTTCTTCGTGAACTCAGCAAGGAAGAACAACTCCTCCTGGCTGGAGTCGTTAAGGCAGAGCGAGACAAGCTCCACCTGAAACTCCCACGGGGAATTAACGACGATTTGTGGAAGGTTCTTACGGAGGTGATCAAGTGATCTTTCGACGTTTGACCTTGCAGAACTTCCGTCAGTTTTACGGCTGCCACACAATCGAATTTGCTGGCACCGGCAAAGCCAATGTCACTGTGATTCATGGCGCGAATGGCGCGGGCAAAACGACTCTGTTGAACGCCTTCACTTGGCTGCTCTACGAAGCGACCTCCCCGGACTTTGAGGATGCTGAAAGGCTCGAATGCGAGCGCACATTTGCCGAATTGCAAGCTGGAAGCGACTTGGAAGTGATGGTTGAACTAACCTTCGAAGACCGCGGCTTAACCTACATGATCAAGCGGAGCATGTTGATTACCAAGGACTCAGAAGGCGCACGCCGACCGCGTCCGACAGTCCTCATCGTTCGCTTTGCTGAAGAATTCGGTGAATTCCGTGAACCGAGTAACCCTCAGAATTTCATTGAGCATCTCCTACCCCCTGCCTTATATCCTTTCTTCTTCTTTAACGGCGAACGCATTGAGCGCCTTGCTGGCGAAGGTGCTTGGAAAGAGGTCGAGAGCGGCTTGAAAGTATTGCTTGACCTCGAACTCTTTGACCGAGCAATTAGCCATTTGGAAGGAGACACCTCTCGACGCCTCAGAGATGAAATCACAAATCACTCCGGCAATGAGGGATTGCAAGTCAAGCAGGAGAGGAATGGCCTTGAAGCCCAACTCGCCAAACGACAGTCGGAACTCGATCAATATCAAGTCAATCTCGTGGCATATCTTGAAGAGCGCGAAGCTATCGATGCTAAACTTTCAGCAATGCCGGAGCTCGCTAGGCACCAAGCAGAACGCAAAGCGGTGGAAGCTGATGTTGTACGGGTTAAGCAGGAATTGATTGAAGCCAAACAAGAGATTGCGCGTCAAGTGTCAAGAGATGGCTATCTAATCCTCGCTCGCCCGGTATTAGCATCTGCGCAAGAGCTCTTAGAGCAAGCTCACCAAGCAGGTCAACTACCAATTAAGATCAAACGGCAATTTGTTGATGAGCTCCTGGAAAGCGGAGTCTGCATCTGTAAACGCGACCTCATAAAAGAGTCACCTCCTTATGAAAGTGTATTGGCTTGGAGAAATCTCGCTGCATCTGAGGCATTGGAAGCGGCGGTGACGGTAACAAAATCTGAGATACCTGCGTTACTTGAAAGACGCGAACGTTCGCTCAAAGAGGTAGATCGCCTTCAAGAGAAACGTGAAGTTCTTCGACGGGAGCTCCGGACTTTAGGAGAGCGCGCAGATGAGTTATCAACTCTCATCAAAAAGAATGAGCATGGGGAAGATCAGGGAAAACTTGAAGACCGTCGCACCAAGCTGGATGAAGATAGCAACAAAGTCAGAATTGAAATCAAGCTTGCACAGTCAGCGATCGCGGACATTCAAGAACAGTTGAAGGCAGTTGACCAAAAGCTGAAGAACATTGCAAAAGTTGACGAGGCGGCGAAGTTAGCTGAAAGCCGACTTCAGTCCGTCACAAACGTAGCTTCAGCTCTGCGCAAGATTCGTGAGCTTAGACACGACGATCTGCGCAACGACCTCTCCGAACGTGTTGGCGCCATCTGGAGTCGAATCTCGGTCAAAGACTATCGCGCGGAACTGGATGCAGATTACCACCTCCGGCTTACCAAGCCAGTGGGAAGCTCAATGGAACCAGTCCGTGGTGCTTCAACTGGAGAAAAGCAGATTCTGAGCCTCGCCTTCATCGGCAGTCTGGCAGATAAAGCGCGCGAAACTTACGAGCATCATGGGGCTCAGGAAGGCGCTTTATTTCTCGGCGGGCTGTATCCGATTGTCATGGACTCAGCTTTTGGTAATTTGGAATCCGAATACCGGCGCGAAGTCGCAAGCGGGATTCCTAGTCTTGCACCACAGGTGATCATCTTGGTTTCCGAAACTCAGTGGCGCAACGAGGTAGAGCAGGAGCTGGACGCGCGGATCGGAAGACAATACATTTTGCGCCTTGCAACCCAAAAGAAGAAAGGTCGCCCAATCCGACTCCGGAATCGCGACTATGAGTACATTTTGGAGACATCCGACATGTTCGACAGCACAAATGTGATGGAGGTGACCCAATGATTGACGACCGAAGATTGCGGCCCGCGGAGCGATACGAAAAAACGTTAGACGCGATTACTTCAGGCCATCCATTCGACACCAAACAGGCAGCAATGATGTTTGCGGCCGCTCTAGGGCGTTCCCTTCCTAAGCGAGAAGAGCTTGGTAAAGCTGGAGAAGGTGTTCGATGGCAAGTGTTCGAGAGAAGCCAGGATGCTGCATTCGTCTACGCTCTGGGCCTGAGTGAGAATAAGGCGATCGACGTTCTGTCTAGTGACAAGGAAGAGGAATTGGTCCAAATATTCGAAGAATATGTGGCGGCGGGACTACAACATATTCAAGAACACTATCTGGATAGACCTGGCGACATTCTTGACAACATACTTTTATTGCTCGCAGACGCTCGCCATGCTGACACTGCAGCAGTTCCAGGCCTTGAGGGCTTATCCACTGCCGATTTGAGTTTGCTTGGCGGGTTAGGCGCGTGATGCCGGTGTAGTTCAACGCGTCATTCGGTGCCGGCGAACGGTGAGGTCAAAATATCCGCCAGATCTCGAACAAGCTGATCTTCAGTCGATGAAGTATCGTCCTCTAGATTTTCGGCGTAGTTCGTCTTCATTTCTAAAACCTCGATCGACGCGGCTACATCGCAAAGCCGTCGCATGTCCCAGCTATAAATCCATTTTTTAAGATGTTGCCGCATTCGCGTGCTTGTCAGTCCGTTTTGATCGTTAGATACGTTCGGCTGCCAATCGTAAGCGTCTGCGTATAATTGCAGAACCCGTTCAAATGTTCCCTGTAATTCCGTTGCAGTCGGGGATTGAAGAGTCGTAACCCCGTTTAGCAACGCATCCATTCCGCTCACAGCGTCGATGGATGGCACTCCGTCTCGGAAACCAATGTGGTCCCACGTTGGAATAACGTTTAGATCCCTCTTTCCGTACAGTATCGCAGACGAAAAGTCATCCGTAACGGCAAACACGGAGAAAATCCCGGGCGACTTTTGCTTGACGCGGCCCAAAAAGCGCGCGATCTCAGCGTATGACTTTGCCCTTTGAAAGAGTCCGTAGCATCCAATGAGTTCTATTTCGTCGAAGAGAATTACCCAACCAGCATAACCGGCAGTCCTGATTAGGCGAGATGCAAATTGGATCTTGTGGAGAGCCAGGTCTCTTGCGCGAATGGCTGGAAACCGAAAGTCGGGCGCCTTAGGAATTCTCGCGAGATGCTGGCGAATTTCCGGAAGTCCCATGGATTCACCGGACCAGAATCGTGTGATGCGATCCACCAGTTCCCCATCCGCTCGCGAATGCTGCAGCAGATATAGTGTCGCAGCAAGTTGGGGGCATCCGCATTGATTCACCCACGTTACTAGGTCCGCGAACTCTTTGGACCTAAAATCCACGCGGGAAATCACTTCTTGTAAGGCCGCGCCACGACGATCCGGTAGCGTAGCAGAGTAGATGGCCTCTTGATACAGCTTTTGCGGATGATATAGCGGCGTCTCTTTGCTGATTGACACCTTGCTACAAACAAACCCTTTCTGGAGCGCGACATTCTGCATCCCGAGCAAGGTATGTGATTTACCTGCTCCGAAGCCGCCTTGAATCACAAATCCTGTAGATTGCTCTTCTTTCTGCGGTGTAGTCCCAATTAGATCAAGGCTGGTTGTGAAACGCAAGAGAGCGTCGGGTTGCCCGCTTCCTAGCATGGAAACGACGGCGGAATTAGGAACACCGCAACGAAGCGCTTCGATTGCCCTAATTGCTGCTAGCCGCTCAGCGCGCATTTACACGCCCCCAAGCCGATAGTCGAACGAGTGGCGCAACCGGGTTTTCGTGTCCTCTTACCCTTACGTCATCCCATACACGCATTTTCAGAGCTCGGTACACGTCAATTCCCCGCCGCGGATCCTCTAAAAATGCCGGAGGTGCAATCACAAGAATTACGATTCCGCTTGCTCGGTCAATGTCATCGATGCACTCCCGAAGCACCTCGTAAAGATCGCTCGTGTTAGCGGGTGAATAATACAGGCCATCAGTCCTATCGGCGACCTTCACTGCCTCCAAATATCGGGAAATGTCCAGGCACAAAAGAAGGCCGTTGGAATCGCACTTGCGATTCCACGCGGCGAGGGAGTGCAGCAAATGCCGACCGTTGTGTCTTCCGATTCTTTGGAAGATGGACGCCCTGCGCAAGGATACTACTGAAGGAACAATACCGGTCAGCCAACCAATAATTCCGTCCTGCAAATCAGAAAGAGGACGACCATCACGGTATATCTGGGCGAGACATAGATGCATCGCAGCAAAGCGAAATTCAATGCTCATATCTAGATCATCGATGATTGTACTCTTCAATAACTCTTGTAATTTGCTCGATAGCACAGCAGAGCTTAGCTTGTTTTGTACGGCAATTTCATTGAAATCAAGCCGAGAGCCGGCAGAATCAACTCGATACCCGAGTTTGTGCAGTTGAGTTCCTACAAATCGTCTTGCCTGCTTCGGCCAATCGATCTTTGCAGCGATCCCATAGAACAACTTGTCGATCAGATGTAACTTGGTGTCGACCGCAGCGAGAGAGATGAATTCGTAATTGTCTGTCCTGGCAAGGCGGGACAAAGACTTTTGGACTTCGTCAAGCAACATCTGTTCCGACGTTACGAAGCGCACGCATGAACCGCCCGCCGACACAAAGTCCGCTAGGTACTCATTGCGAAAGATCCGAAGCCAGGTCTCAGAGTTCATTGCCCGTGTGTTGTTGCTGTAAAGCTGATTCCGTAATACACCATCTCCGCACCGGTTTCGGTGACCACGACAAGTATGTCACCGATCGCTCGCGTTCCTGAGCTCGCGGAAAACGACAACAAAGCGTTCTCTTTCGTTGTATTGATTCCACTCTTGTCCAACAGATAGAGGTCGCGAGAAAACTCCTCAACACTGTACTCTTTAGATGTTCCGGGAAAAATGGTCAAAAGATCGTAGATTCGAGCAAGTGCTACTACGAAGCCGGAAGCCGCTCTAGGCAAGTCATTTGGAAGCGCTAACAAGTATGCTTTGTAGAGTAGCTGCAGAAATTGTTGGGGCTTGAGGCGTAGCGGCTTACGCTGTTCTTGCTGCAGTCGGCGAACTAATTCGGAAGGCCGTAGACGATTGTCACGCTTCCTACTTATCACAATGGAGTCTTCTTCCGGCAAAACTCTTACGATCTGCGGAAAGCACAACAGCAGATGTCCCCTCTCATGCATCGTCAGGCCAATCGTCCTCGCTGCGTCGAGAACTTCCGCGAAATATGCCCCCGAAGATAGCGCTGAATGAAGGTCAAACCGCGCTGCATTCGAAGCGCTCTCCCCAGCAGCATTCAATCTGGCGCTGAGTGACGCGAAGGCCTCCGAAGACTTCCGAATCTCTTGGAAGTCTCCCTCTTTGGCTGCAGCTTCCAATCTTCTGAGCGCTGTCGTCAGAGTTTTTAGGACGAGAAATGCGTCTCGAACATGACTCTCGACCTGTGCACAAGTCTCTTCAGCTCCGAGCCCACGACGCACTTGGGCGGACTCTCCTGCGAAGGAAACGGACGGATTCAACTCGCTATTTGACTCTTCCATTTTGCTCACAGATTATCACGTTGATTGTGGCTCGATGCGGTTAATCGGAATCAGCTCGTGTCCGATCAGCTTCCATCCTTTGCGCCGAACAGACTCGTTCCACTGCTCTTTCAAACCGATCGTATTGGAATCATCTAGGAGACCATGACTGATCTCTGCCTCAGTCAATGCTTCGAAAAGCGCACGATTTGGATAGTCACTTGGCACGAACAGTTCCTTGCGATGAAGCACTGGAGGATTGCTTGAATCCTTGAACTGCCGGTTCTTGATGTTGAAGGACCTCAGGTCAATCCGAACTGAGAACTCAATAGACGGATGTGCGTCAATATCAAATGTCGGGTAGCCAAGATAGGATATTTTGGGCTCATCACGCCGGAGCTTGACTATCGTTGTCCCGGCAACCTCACCGGAGAGGACTCTTGCACATCCTTCGTACACTCGAAGAACAGGTGTGAGTTTGTTCATCCCCGTCACATGCACGTAAAGCGCCGACGGCATAAGCTTTCCAAACTCAGCTTCTGCGCAGGCACAATTGACCCTCTTCATATTTCCAGCCTCGAACAAAAGCGCATCTCCAGCTGAGGCAGCCGCTTTGTACGATTTAAAGAACGACCTAATGTCATTCTGTAAATCGCGCGGTAATGCCGAAAACTTGGGACGTCGCGGAAATCGTCCTAGTGCCAAATAGACAAGCAGGTCTGTCCGGCGCTCTTTTGCAATTTGTTCCCATTGTTCTCTGCCTGTGACTCTGCGAATTATCTGAAATGCCCGAGGCATACTGCCAAAGATGGAAATGAGCTCTTGCCCGGTTCCGATTTCTTGTTGCTCCGGTAATCTTCCGCGTTCAGTGACGAAGCTAATCAGTTCCTGAAGTTGGGTCTGGTGTCCCTCGAATAGTTTGTCGCTGATCCGTATTCTAGGTGCGGTTATTTGGCTTCTATACCTCGATGCCACGAACTGTTCTCGTTCGTTCGGATCTCTGAAGATATAGAAGATACCTGGCGCTGCCGCCACAGGTGTTTCGCCTAGGACTTCCTGAATCCACTCCCGTAATTCCTGCTGTTCAAAAAACTTCTGAAACGTTTGGAGTCGCGTTACATATCCGTCGTCAAGGATCTCAAAGTCCTTCAAAACGAGATCAGATTTTAGGCGCGCAGCAAGAATCAACTTTCCGCCAGTAAAGTTCCACGCGCTGCGCACACAGTCCGCACGCTCTGCCGCGTCTTCAATTACGTTTACAACGTATCCGAGGTTCACGATGCTTGCGCGTCTGCGGGGACCGTCCGGACGATGTGCCGGGTCCCAACCAAACGCATTGATTCCCGCCTGTTCTAAATACCGAATGTCATCCCCATGACCGCAGCCGTAGTCTAAAAGGTCTATGTCAGCAGAGATAATCCCATCACTCAAGGCCGTTCGGATCGGCCTTGAGAGATCGTTTCTTCGGATTGCTGTACGATCCCGCGCAATCATTTCCGCGCCTAGTCAACCTCTTTTTGTGGGTCTGCTGCTCGCCTAACCAGGTCCGCAATGTTCCTCATACGCTTGTCAGCAGCTAGCGTACCGATTCCACGATGCAGGTGAAGACGAAACTGAGCGTTGAGAATATCTTCCGATGTTCCCATTCCGTCACGGCGGCAACGCTCCTTTAACAGACCTAGATAAATCTCGTCATGTGCACCGCCGAACACCTTCCAAGTCATTTCGACCGAGCTGTCGGCAGGTATTTTTGTAAGTGTCGGCAGCGATGGATCAGCGATCGAAACACAGAACGCCCATCGGCATAGAACGTTCCAATTTTGAATCCCCGTCGTGCGCTTTAGGCGCGTGAGTTGATCCTTCGCTCTTTCAGATACGCGTATGTGGTCAAGAGACATGCATACTCTCCCGTTCAAAGTAGCCCGGTTTGACGGATGACGTTCGATCTATTTCGTTGAACTCAAGAAGATAGGAATGACCAATGCACGGACGAATTGCGTCGAAGTACTCTCCGCGAATTTCCTCGTCGGTCGAAAGCAGAAGCACTTGGTGGCTTGCATGAGGGAAATAGCGCTGAACCAAATGGCGACGATGCGATGAATCAAGACGCCCCAATGGAGTGTCGATGATGGCTGGGAGCGGTCGACGAGACGCCTTTGCCAGCCCCCATAGGAGCGAAACCGCTAGTAATTGACGTTCTCCCGCCGATAACCGGTCCGGGTTGATCATCTTTCCGTCAGCGGCTCGCAATTGTACGGCGAACGTCCGACTATTAATATTGATGGAGGAGAGCAGCGCCTTCTTCCGCACGAGGTACCGAAAGCTTTCGAGTACGTGATCCTGGATCGATGCGATATGACGTTCGATTACCTTCGCTCGAAATGCTCGAAGCGTGTCCTGCGCCCGGTGTGAATGGTGCTTGATCCTCGAGACATCTTCCTGTTCCAAATCGCTGTGTGTTGCCTCGTCGCGGAGCCGTGCCATGGCTGATTCCTTGCGACTGATGTCATTCCCGAGTCGCCGCAGTTCCTCTTCCAGGTCCGCTCTCTTTTGCTCCAAGGCAGTGCACTTGTCCTCCTGACTCTTCCGATCAGCTTCGAGAGGCGCGATTGCGCTTTCTTCTGGCACCATACTGAGTTTGCGCTCGACTACAGATAGTTCCCCGGACAATTCTGCTCGATGGCTAAGTTCATACGTCATCTTGAGCTGAATATCAGGCAATCTGAAGGAACGTAACTCCTGAAGTACCGACTGGACGTCCTCGGAGAAACTCAAGTATCGCGGCGTATTTGTGGCCTTGCTTCGTTTGCTCCGGTCCTGCGCAAGTAGGTTCGAGACCTTTTCTACCAATGATCCAATGGCCCCAACATCCTTGAGGCTCTTGAGCACCAGGGCGTCGCGCTCCTCTAAGACTCCACCAAGGAGATCTGCATATGCCGCAGCGCGTTCTCGGCGGCTTTGTTGGTGCGCCGATTCAAGAAGATCCCCGACCAGAAGTAACGGCGCGTCACCGCCCGCCTGATCTCGCAGGATAGCGTTGCTCGCATCAATCTCCTCCGAAAGGCGGGTCCGCTTCATTTCAAGGAGGCCCTTCTCTTTAAAAAGGTCCCCGCCTTCAGCTTGCAATCGTTCGATCGTTTTCTGGCGAAGATACCGCGCTTGCTCCAATTGTGACTTTATCGAAGCGATGCTCTGGACCAATTCATCTTTTCGGGATATAAGATCGGCAATTTCTCTCTGCGATCGATCTTGCGCCGTAACGGTGTCTGCGTCCAGTTTAATCAATTTGTTCTGACGGTTTGCCACTACGTCAAGATCAGTGATCAGCCTATCGACAATATCGAGGCCAAGGAGAGTATGGATGCCAGATCGGAGGAGTTCCGATGCATTCTCCAAGTCGGCCAAGGCCTCAATCTTCTCACCGTCGAAGAAGAATAAGTGGGAGAGTCGGGCAGGGATAAATTCTTCGGCGTACTCAGCCCAGGAGTCAGAAACAACCGCATCGTGTGTTCCGTCGACAAATACGTCGACAGCTTCCTTCAGGCCATTTGCGTTCTCGTGCCAATGCCGGCACACACGATAATCATAGGTGCGTCCTTCTATCTCGTGATGGAAGCTAACTTCGATCGATGCGCCAGCCGAAGGCGCCACGTACCGGTTAATACAGGATCGTAGAAAGTCATCGTAACTGCCGCTTCCACGGTTTGAACATCGAGCCCTCTTCCCGTGCAAGGCGAGTTGAAGTGCGTCCAGGATCGTTGTTTTACCGGCGCCATTCATACCTCCAAAAAGAACAATTGACTTCTTTCGCGAAGGAGGAGTCAAGGTAATAACTTGCCTGTCCCTGTAGATTCCGAAGTTCTCCACAACCAACTCATCCAGCGTCATTCTTGGATCCCTTCATTTGTCTCAACGCTTCAGAGTCAGATTTGGACGCAACGATGGAGAGTCTGGGCTCCTCTTCGGGCTTAAGTGCATGGTGTCTTCTTCTTGCTCGATCGACGGCATCTTCTTCACTGTCATAGAAGCTGCGACGAATCGCGTCTTCGAGAGCCTCGTAGAGTCCTGCACGCCGAGACGCTGTTCGGTACCTCTGCTCGACGTGGAGAAGTTCTCGAACCATCTGATACTGCAGATCATTCTTCGTTTCGCATACATCACGCAGAGATTCAAATTCCTCTGGTCCCCATGGACTGCTCTCTAGTGCTGTCGGGAATGGAAAGTCATCACCGGTCTCTGTCTTGTAAATAAGCGGGAGCAAGTCTTCGATCTCGTGTTTCTCTATCACCCAGTGACGGCGTATCTCACGCAGTTCCTCAACCGTAATCAATTCGATACTGCGAACTGCCTGCGGTGCTTTTGGATTTTTGCGAATCGTGGCTTGAGCTCGGAGAACCTCGCGCAGCCAATCTGCACGTGCTTGTTGGGTATAAGGGCCCGGGATCGGATCGTTATGAAAGATCTGGACGAGTCCGCTCATCCTGCGGAAATCGCGAATTTCTCGATCATTTGGTTGATCTAGTTGATTACGCAGAGACAGGAGAGGAAGCATCCAATCCTTCTCTCCGTCGTTCTGAATCATTGCGCGCATCGACTTGTCCTCGTCCACAAGCGTGCAAACCCAACAACCGAATCTACTGTCACCGCAACTAGGAGTACTCGTGTCAACCACAAGTGGGCACTCACCGTCCTGCGACGCACCTTGGTACATCGTTAAAAGGTCCTTGTTGTCATAGCCCCACGGATTCTCTGAGAGCATGAGGAACAGCCAAACATCATCATTCGACCAGTCCTCTATTGGCGAATAGACCAAACAATTCGTAAGACTCGCGTTGGGGCTAAGACGTTCACGTACACGTTGGGCCGCCAATCGATTCATTGAACGTGCGCGAGCCTGGCTCTCTGCTTTTCTCGTTCCCAACACAAGAATTGCTTCACCATTCTCGGCAACCACGCCAGTAATAAAGCTGTTGGATGGCTTAATCTTAAGGCGCTCAGTACACCATCTAAACTTGGGCCTTGGCGCTGGGTAACCACGACCAATGAGATTCACCCAGAAGCTGTCATTGACGGACGGCGTGAGCCTGTGCGGCTGAATCGGAATATTTTCCGTTGCTGCGCTACTCTTCATCGCATCGAGAGAGTTAGTGACCCAAGCGGCAACTACAGGGTTTTCTACGAGGGTGTCAGTGCTGATTACGTGAATCGGTTTCTTTCGCTTTTCGGGGGGGAGTGACCTAAGCGCCTCCCAAACCAATTGGAGACATGCGGTCGAATCTTTGCCGCCGCTATATCCGAGTATCCATGGAATGTCATCGGCCTGATATAACGCGTGGATTTCCTCAATGAGTGCCTGGACTGTCTCTCTCCGACCAAGACCATCAAAGGCGGATCTGCGCTTTTGTGACTGTTCAGTTGCCATTTCTTCCCTTCACATATGCGTCTTCTACACGCCGCTCTTCTGGCGATAGAGTGAGCCCTAAGAATTTCTTGATTAGATTTGTGGTCAAGGTCACGTTCTGGTCTGCCTTTTGGACACGTCCGCCAAGCATAGCTCGCCCTTCCCAGAATTTCGTATTGGATCGGGCCCAATTTACCTTCTTTAACGCCTTGAGTTTCGGCTTCCACGGAACCTTCGAATCGCGAATAAGAGCGCTCCCCGCCTTACCGAGCGCTTGCAGAACTATTCCGTGCGAATGAATGTAATCTTGCCGGACCTCTCCTGCAGAAATCTTTCTTTCACGAACGAGTGTCCATTCCGGAAAGTGTTTTGCCACTTCGTCCCAGTATTCCGACGCCAACCTACGCTTATCTTCGAAGCCTTGGTTGGCGTCCAGACCGCTCACGAGTGAACTGGTTGCGTTGTAGATTGCGCTTAAAGTGAAAAGCTTCCGCGATCTCATCGAAAGCGTGCTTCGCTCCATTTCGACGACGTCTCTAAAGAGCGGCGAACTTAGTACGACTAGCCGAGCCAACTCTGCCGGTTCATCGCGATGGTCATAGAGCACGCCAATCGATCGGGAGGGACGCACTGCATACCTGTTTAGATCGGCGAACATTTGCTGGCAGCGTTTCAGTCCGATGTCTAAGAAGAGCACCACAGCGATGGTTTCATCCCCGAGATCAGGTGTCTCACGAAGTGCCATTTCTATCGCAGCCCTTCGATGCTGCCCATCGTTGATTATGAAGCGCGCCTTCATTGGAATGTGAAGCAAACCAACTCGGCTTCCTTCAGCTCCGCTTGCTAGAGGTTCAAAATTTACCTCAGCGTCAATCGATGCCGTAATAGCTGAAAAAATGTAGCCATCACGGTTCCTCGTAATGTAGCGCGCGATCTCGGGTACCCTAGCTTTGTTTAGTACTCGTTGTGCCCGAAGCTCGGGCACCAATTCCTCCTCGTCAAAGATGAAGATCTTTGGGATCAATCTCAATGGACACATGGAGATGTAATACTCACGGCTTGCCTGAACCCCCCGAATTGCAGGAAAGACGTACTCAAAGGGTGCGTCCATATTTTTTGCCCCAGCCGTCAAAATCGTCGAAAGAATTATTGTATGTCAAAATGAAACAAACAACCACCCTGTTGTGCGAAAATGTATGTGTTCTTCTCGGACGGTCGCCAATGAGTGTTTATCTCGATTGCAACGCAACGACGCCCATGGATTCCGCCGTTCAGTCCACAATTCTGCGGTTCATGGCGGAAGAATTCGGAAACAGTGGCAGCCGAACCCACGAATATGGCAACCGCGCCAAAGTGGCAGTTCAAAAGGCTCGTGATCAAGTGGCGGAAGCGATCGGCGCGGACCGTAACGAAGTCATCTTCACAAGCGGTGCAACCGAAAGCAATAACCTAGCCATATTGGGGCTCGCACCATTCGGTGAACGATCAGGCAGGCGACACATCATTTCAACGGAAATTGAGCACAAGGCAGTTCTGGAGCCTCTGGAGAATCTTCAGCGACTCGGATTCGATGTGACACTGGTGGCGCCCGAGCCTGGAGGGTATGTGAATCCCGACACGCTACGACTGGCGCTTCGCCCGGACACTCTACTGGTTTCGGTCATGCACGTAAACAACGAAACTGGCGTCATGCAGCCGCTCGACGAGATCTGTTCATTGCTCGTGGATCATCCTGCCTATTTGCACGTTGACGCGGCACAAGGGTTCGGGAAGGCAACCGCACAACTCAGAAATCGTCGGATCGACCTTATAGGTTTGACCGCGCACAAGATTTACGGTCCAAAAGGAGTCGGTGCGCTAATTGCGCGTAGACGGGGATTTGATCGTCCGCCGCTTGCGCCCCTAATGTTCGGCGGAGGTCAAGAACATGGAATGCGTCCTGGAACTCTGCCGGTTCCTTTAATTGTCGGCTTTGGACTGGCCGCCGAACTTGCCGACAAGGGAGCTGGACGTTGGCACGAAAAGTGCCTTGCCTATCGATCGCAAATGCTGAGGGGCCTTGCTTCATTGAATCCTGAATTGAATGGAGATCAGGGGCGGGTTCTTCCGAACACTGTCAGCCTGTCCATTCCAGGTCTCGATTCCGAAGCGTTTATGTTGGCAACAAAAGGCCTGATTGCTGTGTCGAACGGCTCTGCATGCACTTCTCAAAGTTATCAGCCAAGTCATGTGTTAATCGCAATGGGATTGGGCAGAGACCGAGTTAGTAGCACTGTCCGTCTTTCATGGTGCCATCTGACGCCTCCGACAGATTGGGATGAAGTGGTCGCAGCTCTCAAGAGGGTTCTCTGAACGCGAAATGCTATGCCCTATACTGTTGATGTGATTGGTCTAAGGTTCCTCTGACCCTCAGACTTGGAGACAGTTATGGCAAGTGGGCACTTCAGCTACCCCGCTCTTCTTGTGCGCCAAGGTCCCGATGCACCTCCGCTTGTACTGTTCTCGGCGTCGGCGGTTGAAATGGACCAGTGGGTCGGGATTCCGCAAAAAGCTAAGATGCTGGAGGGCGAAACGCTTGGCTTCCAGCGCGATAGCAATCCCTCACGTGTTGAACAAATTGCCAGGTTCTACGGCGAACCGCGAAATGTCATTCACAATCCCTTGCTTTGCGCGATCAGGGAGGCACTTGACGTAGAAGTATCGTTCAAGCCGACTTCGAAGCCGAGCGGGGAAAGCCGCCTCGCGATTCCTGGGAACCTTACGATCAAGATGCCAGATCGGAGAGACCTGCCTCTTGTGGATCTATTGAATCAAGCTCGTGTCGCGCTTGAGAAACGCGTGCCTGAGCTCGCCAATCATACCCAGCCAACCGAGCTGATCGCGAAGTTGCGTAAGCAATACGACGCTCCTGGCCAGCTTAGCGACGAGGACGAAGAATCGGATGATGACTTCGATGAGGATAGTGTGGACGAGGCTGGGAACGGACCCACGTCGCCGGAAGAGGCTCTTTTCGAAGAGTCCCATATTGGAGACTTTTGGTGTCAGCTCCGAGCCCGCGAAATTCTCTTGGGACAACTCGGCGATCAGTTTCATGATGAGACATTTCTTGGATTCGGTCGCGAGGCAGTCGAGGCATACCTTCGTCCAATAGTGTTGGTTGATGGGCAGCACCGACTCTTGGGTGCCCTAAAGGCAGCACGGGACTCGGTAGACGAGGATCCAAAGGTAACCCCAAGAGTTGCAGCCAGCTTGAGGTCAGGTACGTCTCGTGAAGATATCGCCAACAGGCTGCTGATCCAAAGGGCGCGTCGACTTCCAATCTCGATGTTGTTGGATCCTGCGCCTGGCGAACATGTCTTCCAATTCGTGGTGGTGAACCAAAAGGCGACACCAGTCCGTCCAGCACTGTTGGCGACCATCATTTCGACCAGCCTGTCCGAGGCAGAACTTGAGCCGATCACCGAGCGACTTGAAAATGCTGGAGTCCCCCTTAAGAGCTCGCGGGCAATCAGTTACCTAACCAAGAATCCCAAGAGCCCCTTCGCGAATCGAGTCACGCGAGGCCTTTCGGAAGAGGGGGCCGATCTCCTTCCATGGACTGTCCTTGGCCAGCTTGTTGCAATGTTTCGAGATTTAAGGGGCGCAAAATTCTTCCATGACGGGAAAATGGACTACGCAGACATATGGCGCAGACGCTTCCTGACCAATTCAAAGATATTGGCCAACGATTTCGAAGATAGCAAGGAAGCCCACAGCGCCTGGCGCGTCCCCGATGGGCCTTGGAGAGATGTGTTCATCGCCTTTTGGTGGGCCGTTCGGAAGAAATTTGGGGATTCTGAATCTCAAGAAGCCCACAATTATTGGGGCAAGCCGCGCACTTCTAACTTGTTCAACAAGCCGTCCCTTCTAACTCTTGCCACGGACTTTTTTGCGTACTTAGTGCAAGCGCGAAAGACGATCGATTCAGCGGAGGGCGTGAGTGTTCTTGTCGATGAATGGCTAATCGATGTAGACCTTTCCTATTTTGCGCGAGACTGGAAGTTGGTAAACGTCAAGAAGGACTCCTCCGGAACGAGAAAACAATGGTCGAAACTCTGGTATGGGTATCGACAAGATCCGAAGAGTCTTCCCAACATCAAATCGTTTTCGCTCATATACAAGGAATCGTAGGCGTCCGTGTCACTGGAACGAATCAATCAATACCTGACGAGCACACCTCATGGACCAGCAAGTATCTGGCGCATGAGCGACTTGTTAACGATTTCGGCAAATGCATTCCCTGATGAACTGCTTTGCCGAAACGACACGGTCTTGCGAGCCGACATATTTGCACTCTGGTTTCGCTGGTTCACAGAAGGACTTTGTAATCCACTGCACTATGTCAGGGATGAAACAAAAACCATTGTGGACATCATGGCTGACACGTTTTCTCGTGTCAATTTGATCTTTTCGCATGAGCCAGAGCCAGAGCGAATGAAGCTGACTGAACAACTTGCGATTCACATTATGGCGGAAGTCACGCGCCAACGACAGTTGGGACGGACGCACGCTACACTCGCCGAGAAACAGGAGCTCATCGACGACTCTGGAGACAAACCGAGATGTTGGATCTGTGGGTTCGCCTTCGGCAAGGACGCTATTGATAGATTCTTGAAGAAACGCAGTGGAATTCTGCTCGATCCTCTCGAATTCGTTGATATTCTCATGCCCCGCGGCCTATCCTCACGCGACATTAGCATCGAAGTGGAACATAAACTTCCGGTAGCCAGTGGGGGCGGCGGAAAAGACAACTTAGCCCTTGCGTGCGGTTGGTGTAATAAGAGTAAAGGCGCCCGCACGTCGATCTACGACGCTGATGCCCGGGCGCCCCGCTGTTCATATACGTTAGGTCCACATACGTGGCACGAGCTCCCCCACCCCTTTTGGACTGTTCGCCTTTTGGCGACTCGCGGGAAGTGCGAATTTCATTCAGGCTGCTCGGCAGATGTTACCAATGCAGAACTCTTCATAGCACCCAGCGATCATCGTGGATCACCCAATCCATGCAATCTCCATGTTTTTTGCGGTCAACATGATCCGTACGCGACTCATAGGTTCTATGGGCGCGAGGTCGTGAGGCGGATCTGGGATGATCGAGCTCGCGCTTCAACGTAGTGGACCGTCCTCTGCAGACGAATCCGTGTCGTGCATCGTCAGAGCGCATTGCCGATAGCTTGAGTTGTCGGAGTAGGGTGAACAAACTCGGCGGGCCGACGTCTTGCTCAATTGCGCTCCAAGCATATGGCCTAGCCGTGCATAGTCATCGGCAAATACGGTTACATCGTGACTTGCGCGGGATACTGACACATAGCCGAAGCGAGAAATAAGCACAATGCCTTCCTGAAGGAATTGGGTTTGCCATTGTTGCCGTAGTTCGTGATCCAAAGCCGCCAGCAGATGGTAGCAAGTAGTCTCACCCGACACTGTTTGGAATGACTTGATACTGAATGTCGCCAAACGTGTTCCAAGCGGATTTGACCTGGCCCGTCTACTGTTCACATTCGCGGATTTGAAGAATGGTTTCGTCGTGCTCTTTGATCGCATCTCGCGCGTACTCTACGAGAAGTGTTCCAGCCGGCGTAGGGCTTATTGTTGTCCATTGTTTGCGCAGAAAGATCTGAAAACCAAGTTGCTCTTCGAGCATCTTTATGGTCCTACTCACGTGCGACTGTCGCAAATCGAGCCGATCCGCAGCGCGAGAAAAGCTACCTTCATCTGCGATGGCAACAACAAATCTGAGATGACGAAGCTGAAGAGAATCGGACATAACGGCAGACTCGCGACAATGAAGTTGGGCCGCGATGCGCCAAAAACCGCGCTCATGCCGCACCCCTGTTTGATACAGAGTCCGATCCTCTGAATCCGTTGTCAATCGGGTACCTGTTGGTGCCCGGTGGATAGACGGTTGCCCCTGTACCAACGAGTTCTTTGGGCCTACAAGCAGCCATGAGGCTCAACTCGCAATTTCGACCGCACAAATGATAGAGTCATATGCACGCGTCGACGCGGGCTTGCCTGCAGTACGATTCACATCAGCAGCTCGCATTCGCGAACGAGACAATCCAAGCAAAAGCAAGAGGTGAGACAAGCTAAGACCATCCCACAAGCGAGGACATTCCCCCGATGAGCATCCTTCATGTCTCCTCAAAAGCGGCGAGTGCTGCGTGGTCCGCAGCACAGTTTGTCAACAAATCCCTGCCCGAATCCCAACTGCCAACACCTAGTTGGTCAAACTCCCCACTCCGAAAGAAAAAAGAACGCACTTTCCCGCCTCTCGGTCCACGTTGGACCCGCTCGGTTTGTCCGAAATGCCTGCTCGAAATTCGGAATGACATTCTTCATAACGGCCTGCCTGAACATAGCCTGACAGATGAAACCGCAGCCGTAGAAGCTGAGGTTTTGGAAGAAGCAGGTAGAGTTCTCCTACGCAAATCCTGCGATCGTCACGGGCCGCTCGAGGACGTGCTCGCGTCGGACGCGCAGTTCTTTTGGAAAATGGAGCGTCTTTACCCTGGATGTGACTACGAACGATCCGATACAGACGCACATGGCATCCACGCTGTTCGTTATGGTCGCGGCTCCTACGTCTTGGTCGATTTGACGACGCGCTGCAATATGAAGTGTAGCCCTTGCTTCATGGACGCAAATCAATTGGATCATGTATATGAGCCTGATTTGCCGGAAATCAAAGCCCTATTGGACCATGTCGCATCTGTTCGACCGAAGCGGGAGTTCAACATACTCTTCTCTGGCGGAGAGCCAACTATTTCTCCGCACTTTCTTCCGGCAGTTGAGTATGCAAACAGCATTGGGCTGAAGCGGCTGCACGTCGCAACAAATGGCATTAGATTCGCCGAAGACGTTGAATTCGCACGCGCCGCTCGTGCAGCTGGCCTGCATGGCGTATTCCTTCAAATAGACGGAATGACCGAAGAGAAAAATGCCCACCGCGGCATCGCCAATTACGTTGATGTCAAGCTGAAAGCAATTGAAAACATCAACGCGGCGGGCATGCGGGTCACACTGCAAGTCACGGTGATAAACGGGGTGAACAATGACGCACTCGGATCGATCGTTGAATTCGCCACCAAGAACAGCGGCAGCATTTTTGGCGTCCTGTTCCAACCAATCATGTTTTCAGGGCGAGATGAAGAAGTCGATAACGAGACCAGGTATCGGAAGCGGTACACACTGTCACAGCTTGCCAGCGATCTTCAAATACAGACTGAAGTCAACTGGGAACCGCTCCGCGACTGGTGGCCGATGGCCAGTTACAGTGTCTTTAGTACTTTTGCGGACATGCTCCAACCAAATCGTGACCGAGGAGCGGTTGTTGTAAATTCCCATCCCGACTCTGCTGTATTTAGTGCAATCATCGTGAATCGGGAGACCGGAGAATGGCATCCGATTGGATCGTTTTTTAACGTTGAACAATTCCTAGGAGACCTCGAACAAATTATCGACGCTGCCCGCGGCCCCTTACTCTCACGAGCGCAAGCGCTTTTCTCGGTCTTGAGGAACCTCGATGTTTCCAAGGCTCCGAAAGACCTCCGTGCAATTGATTTGTTTCATGTGTTCCAGCAATGCATGGTTCGGACTGCATCCGTTGGAAGTGATTTGTGGTCGACACGACTTTATGACAATGACCGGTGGGGCATCATGTTCATTGGCGGAATGTGGTTCCAAGATCTATTCAACTATGAACTGCCGAATCTCGAGACATCGACGGCGGTCGTCGCAGATGCAGGCCTAGATCCTACGCGTTTTGTCGGCGCGGAAGTTGCATTTGCGTTTAAGAATGCCGGTGGCTGGCGCCAGATTGTCGAAGCAGTGCGTTGCGCTCCGTCTTTAGCCAAGTGGCATAAAGAACGTGGCCGACACCGCATTTTCGCCAATCGTCAGTTCGTTCCAATCGAACAGCTTGCTGCATCCAGATGCGCCAAAGAATGGGCGTGTTCAAACTCCGAAACCGTAACCCAGGCTTCACAAGAAGCCGAGATCATCTCTCACTGAGTTGGAATCACAGCCTACCAAAATGTGCCCTCTTCAAGTGGCGGCCTGATAGTCAGCAGGCTGCCACTTTCACTAAGAGCAACTTGAACGGTGCCTTCAAATCACTTGGGGAGCACCAGCTCCGCATTTCTTTTACTTATCGGTGTTGCGCCTCATCGCTGTCCCAAGCGCAGTGCGCCATTTTTCAGCCATGTCACGAGTGAGGCGATCATGCAGCTCGAAATAAACTCTGCTCCTGCTGCTCGCTTTCGCTTGTTTGGGTAACCTGTAGATGTAGAACCGAATTTTCGGCTTAAACCGTATGTCAGCGTACACGTCAAATCCATCTCCGTGGAAGACGTAGCTATTGTTCCGGCCCTCTACTACTTTCGCTAGGCCGAGCTGATTTACGCGTTCTTCGGCCTTCGCAAATTCCTCAGCGTTCCGAACTTCTGAGAGAAGATGCAAGTCTTCATCGAGGAGCAAACCGGGCATACGAGGAGCGAGCCGGTAAAGCTGCTCGCACTCACGTCTTTCAGTGCGCTCCTTCGCGCGGATCTCGTGAACTCGCCGAAACCATTCGTCCGTGAGATCTTCTTGAATGAATGGTTCTCTCCCTGCTGAATAAGGGCTCCGTTGGCCGATGCGATAGAAATGCTTCTCCGCTGCTTCGAACTGCTGGTTCCTCCTTTCGCCAAGCCGAAGTCCGGGGGCTAGAGCCGCCCTGCCAATCGCAGCACTGAGGGCTGGAAAGAAATTCACGAAATCTGAGCCATCATCAATTTCTTGGAGATGGGCTTGGCCTCGATATTGCGCCGCAATGCTTTCAGCAAGGACGTCTTCCGAATCATAAAATGCGTTCACCACTCGTACGCCCGCGTTGGTTAAGGTGTGGCGAATCCAAGAGTATGACTCCGAGATGCCGAAGGTCTCTTGCAAATCGATGAGAACTAAGCCGATCGAGTGCCTTTCGAGGTCTGCGAGCAGTTTACGCAATTGCGGAAAATCATCACGGGGATAAAGCGGCTTCGAGCGTGGATAGTTCAGGTCAATGTAGGTATAGCAATCCCCCAAAACTAGGCGGAATTCATCCTTCGATCCAAGCAGTGATTGGTATCGCTCAATTCGCATCCGTTGGAGTTCGATCGGCCTCGGTTCGCGCAGAGGTCCGTGGCCAACGAGGTATATAGCCCAAGCGGTTCTCGATGCGGTTTCGCTCATATGCTCTCGGTAACGATCTATCGCAGTTTGGCCGAAGCTGCTTACGTCCGGCAATACCGGCTCGATGTTTCAACTGATGATCCTCACTGGCGTGCGCGCGCGTTGTGTCGGTGGCAGTATGCCGCACTGAACTCCAACGATTGCGTTTCACACTCCGCCTCGAGGCATGGAAACAGCGGAACGGCATGGCGGAAACATGGCGCCTCGCGTTTCGTTTCCAACACAACAGGCTCTTGGAACACAGAACAGCAGATTCGTAGTGCATCGCAATCCACCGGCTCCGCCAGAGCCGCATCCACGTATTCATCGACGAGCTGGCTATACCCGGTCTTCATACCGGATTTGATGCCAATAGTGAAGGATCAGGCAATAGTGCTGGAATGTTCTTGGAGTGCTGAACTGAAGGACGGTGACTCAATTGCGATTCTGAGTTGAATTGCCCGCCTCTGTCGTTTTCTGGGCAAGCTGTCTATACTTCTCTCAGCCCGGACAAGCTCGCAGTAAACATCAGTGCTTCGAAAAGTGTGCGCCGCAATACTAAGCCGAGGGAGCCGACATGACCGAAAACGCAGCTGAGTATTGGTATCATAGAGCACTCACGCTGACCGACCAATCGCAGTACCTAGAGTGCTTCCAATGTCTTGAGCGAGTGGTGTCTACCGATCCGGCTCATGTGCAGGCAACGTACGCCATCGGACATCATTATCTCCATGGCCATGGCGTCCCTCAGGATTCACCAACCGCAGCCAAATGGTTTCGGAAGGGGGCCGAACTGGGATTCCCACCTGCCCAGGACAAGCTCGGCACAATGTATGAGCACGGTATTGGATTGGCGAAGAACTGGAGGGAAGCTGCTAAGTGGTATCTGAGCGCCGCAGAAAAGGGACACCCTGACGCGCAGTATCACCTCGGTGTCCTCTATGGTAACGGCCAAGCATTTCCGGTGGATCATGCCGAATCAGCAAAATGGTGCCGCAAAGCTGCAGAGCAGGGACACCGGGATGCTCAATTCACGCTGGGAAGAATGTACACAGTCGGGTTCAACGGCGTTCCGCGCGACGCTCAGGAAGCCTCAAGGTGGCTCTCAAGATCAGCAGAGCAGGGCGACGCTGAGGCACAATTTCACCTGGGTCTCCTTTTCGAAGAGGGCGATGGTGTCGAACAGGATTTGGAAGAAGCGGCACGATTCTTCAGCTTCGCCGCCGAGCAAGGACACACGAACGCGCAATGGGGACTGAAGCGCATAAACATGACGCTGGGTAGATACACCCTTTCCACAGAGCCTCTTCCTGATGAGGATGAGTTCGAGTTCAATGTGCGTCGCATGATTGAATCAACGCGGTTCGAACGTCGAAAGGAACCCAAATAGCATCATCGATTCGAGCCATGCCATTTGATTTCACATTACGACCGCCTCGACCCCAAAAGAGCGATCGGCTTTTTCGGCGCGATCAAGTAGACGATCCGGGTAATGCTCGTCTGAGATCGGCTCCAAATGCCTACACGCTCGGCTATCGGCGCGCGGCTGACCGCCTAGTGCAATACGCTATGGCCAATCAGGCCGAGTGCAACACACTGGCATATCCAATTGTTTTCCTATACCGACATCATATCGAACTAGCGCTGAAAAGAGTCATTTATTGTGTACCCGGCGTTCTGAGGCGTGAGCTGACAAGCCAAGAGCGTGAGCATCTCGGGAAACACAAACTAGATCTGCTCTGGCACGATCTGGAACCGATATTTGAAAGCATTTGTGAAGCTGTTGGCTGGGAGAAGCCAAACAGCGCGGACGTAGAGGGCACACGCGAGTATATCCGCCAACTATCTGAGGTAGACCCAATTTCCATGACCTTCAGGTACTGGGCGTCAAAAGATGGTAATCCGTCGCTGCCGGCGAACCTCGATGTGTTTAATATTCGCCACTTCTCAGAAATGATGGGGCGGCTTGCTGATTATCTTGAGGCCTTGGATATAGCGACAACGGCGGCTGACCAAATGCTCGACGACCTTAACAATGCATATTGATGAAGCAAGGTTAAGTTGCGTCTTTGGCACTAATCCCTGAGCGCCTAAGAAGTGTGGTGCGGGCGGAGGGACTTGAACCCTCACGGGGCTTGCGCCCCAACGGATTTTCTTACCATCTGCGGCTTTCGCCGCGCTGCCGGAGAACGCGTCCAAGGGACGCTCCGACAGTTTTGTGGTCTGGACTATACCTTCACCGTAACCGTTCGGTCCGTCGCCGTTCGGCGGTAGGTGCTGCCCGTCTAGTCTCTACACCTTCCCCTCCGGAGTTCTCCGTCGGGGCTTGGCTCGGGGTTGCCATTTCAAAGGGTTCCCCGAATTTGAGCAGTTCTGCATCGCCGATTTCCCGACGAGCACTCAAGTTGCGCTTAAGTCCGGTGCGTCTGCCGATTTCGCCACGCCCGCATGGTCACCTTAAGTATAAGGCTAAGTGCCGGTGCGAAGTTCCTTTGCCGCCTGCCTCGCAACCTTCTTCTTCCGCGTGATATTGATCGCGGCCGCATCAAGCCTGGTTTTAATGTGGGAGGCATAGAACTTCTCGATCATCTCGACAGAAGTCCTGCAGTTCTTAGCAATTTGGTAAATATCGGCTCCTTCCATCAGGCGCAGGCAAATATAGGTATGGCGGAGGCTGTACGCTGTTCGCGCTTGGCCATCTCGATCAGCTCTCAATTTCTCTTCGTCGAGAATCGTCTTAAACAATTCGCGCTGCCATTTAGGAAAGAGCAGGTCCGTAGGCTCAGGCAAGCGAGTCTCCTTGTTTGTTCCTCCTCGTCCAGGCTCGTCGATTCGCAAGGGGCGTTGGCGACTCTTTAGGCGCTCGAACGGCCTGACCGCGCCCGGCATGCTCTTGCAATAGCCAACGCCTCGTTTACCTCTCACCTCGATCTCAAGGATCTTTTCGCCGGTGGCGTCGTCCTTCACAACACTGACGTCGCGGAATTGCAGCCCCCACGCCTCATCGGGCCGTAGCCCGGTGTTCACCGCGAATAGCACGTAATCGTGCAGCTGTTCACATTCCCATTTGAAGCGCGCCTGCTTCGGCTCATTCGCGCGCCGGCGCGTCGCCTCGTAGAGCTTCTTGTACTCCTCCGGCGAGAACCACGCCCGGTGCACGATCTTGCCGGAAGTTTTGTAGGGTACCGACATGTCGGGGAGGTACTCGATCCAACCGTGTCTCCTGGCCGTTTTCAGTACCTGACGAATACAGACGATCTCCTTGTGTACCGTGCTCCGCGCCGGAGTGCCGCCTGTCTTGCAATTCTGCGCGCGCCAGATGCGGTATTCCTGAATGACGCCGGATGTGATTTCGGTCAGGTATTTCTCGCCCAGAAATGGAAGGATGATACCGCTCAGTTTCGACTCATGCTGATTTAGCCAAGTCGGGCCGCGCTGGCCCTGCGTGAGGATAGGAGCCTCTTCGAGGAATTTCGCAGCGGCTTCCTTGAATTTCTTGCCTTGCCGTCGGGTATTTTTTTTCGAGAAGCCCGGCGTGCGCTTTGCCGCGCAAGGCGAGATACCAATCTTCGGCGAAGTCCTTCGCTCGACCGAGGCTGTCTTCGTGCGTTGAGACTCGCCAGTTGCGCCCGTTAAGGAAAGTCGAGCACTGCCAGTTGTCGCTATTTTCGCGGCGGTAGATGTTGACCTTGCCGCCCATGGTTTTGTGGGTTTCTGCTTTGGGTTTTGGGCTTTCTAGGGTTTCGGACATTGGTAGCTCCTTCGCGCCTCAAAAATGCCGTGCACATGTGTAATTGTGTAGCAGATGTGAAATAAAAAGTAAAGCTACAAGCAATTGATTTTAGACATTTTATTCATGCATAACTTGGATTTTAAGTCCGCTGCGTCTGCCGATTTCGCCATCCGGGCTGAGTTGTTCGAATCATGTGATTTCTACACGGCTGTTTTTTAGGGCCGGTTTCTCAATTTCGATACTGGAATGAGATTTGCCGGTAATGCAGATATATCTCTGATCTCCAAACAATGGCTCACGTATAGCTTATTTTACCGCGCCTGCGCTTTGGGCAAGCGGTTCATACTGAGTGCTGCACGAATCTGTGCGGCCGCCTGGTCGCCTTGAATTTTCGATCCTGCGTCATTGAAATGGATGTCGTCTTTGTAGAGGTCTCTATGCTCCATCATCAAAGCATGCTGGTCATCCAAGGAAATTTTCGCCGATGTGATGAGAGCAAGGGCGATCTTGTTGCGCTCATCCACGCGGGCGTTTGTCGGGCCAACTTCTTTGTCTATGCGCACAGGCGTTGTGCTGGCCCATATGAGGGTGCTGGATTCCAAAGTCAGAGCACGGACAGTCCGCATGAACGCCGGAAAAGCAGCTTTATACTGCGCCTCAGAATAACCCCAGCCATGCATGCCGTTATTGAAATGCACAACCTGGAACCTTACGCCCTCCATCGTGGCAAACTCAGCGATCTGGTGCTCGATGCGTGGATCGCCTACGCAGGTTGAGGAAGCCATCAGGTAAACATTGGCTACCCCGGTGAGATCTTGTGTCACCTCTGGAAAGTAGTTGCGCGTAATCGAGTCGCCAAGCAAGAGGACATTCGGAAGTTTGGCATCCGCGTGCGCGGGACGCACCTCCCATGTCCATTCAATCTCTTCGGGAATCTTTGCCGCGTCTTGCGCGGCCAAAGACATAGCAGATGCAAATCCCAGAAAAACGAAACCAAGCGACACGCACAACCGAAAACAAAAGAGCTTCAAGAGACTCTTATGCACTGTAACCTCAAATTTGGAAAACGTCGAACACCTTGAATGATACAGGCACAGCAATGCAGCGAGCCTTACTGATCTATACAGATGGCGCGAGCTATTGTGGAGCGCGGTAACGGATTGTCTCGCCATCGAAGCCGAATTCTGCTGAGCAATTGTCGCCGCCGCAGATCATGGTTTCGAATCCGTGCAGTTGCCGTCGAGTGATCAGGCCCACGGTGCCACATCCGGGACATGCAAGGACAGCGACGAAAGGATTGCCGCCTTGCCCTACGGCATTCGGACCTTCTAAAAGGAAGACCGTGCCAGGTTCCATCTTCTCGGGAATCCATGCTTCGAGGAACTGCAATTCAGCCGTCATTCTGCCCTCCGTTGGGTGAATTCGACCTGCTATGCGACAAAAGGTGAGCCGCAGTCTTGCGTATCAAGCACCTACCTATGCAATGGAACCCTGTCTTTACTCATCAGTTGCGGTTATACGTGATGCCAGTGTTGCCTGTTGTTCTGAAAGCGTCAATAACATACTTGTTAATTTCAACTGCGATGTGTCAAGTTGGCATCTCCTTGTGCATGCTTTCCAGTGCTCGTCGATCCTATTCTGCTCGTGTTCGAGGATGTGAGCGGAACCACTACGGCCGCTGAGAGTCCCGCCCATCGATACCGCGGATTCCTGCTGAGGCTGTTGTCGCTTCTGCGCGCTGTGTAGTGTTAGCAACCTTGGCGAATCGATCGATATCGCGGTACATCTCCTGATTGCGCACGATTGCTTCCACGTATTCACGTGTTTCGGAGAAAGGTATCGACTCAACAAATTCGTCGATACCTGTATATGGACCGGCGGCCTGCCAATCTGTCACGCGGTTTTCGCCCGCATTATAGGCAGCCAACGCATATTCCGGAACACGACCGAAGTGCTCCATCGTCTCACGCAGGTAGCGTGTGCCGAGACGAATGTTGAGGACGGGATCGAGCAATTGACGAGTCTCTATCGAGCCAAGGCCCTCTTCACGCGCCATCTGCTTACCGACCGAAGGCAACAATTGCATCAGCCCGTAAGCGTTGGCATGAGAGATAGCCGAAGGGTTGAACTCCGATTCCTGCCTTATCAAGGAAGCAACAAAATACGGATCGAGCCCGTTCTTGGCAGACTCGGCCTGAATCGTATCCCAATAAGGCTGCGGGAAGAGAATGCGCCAGTAGGCAAGTGGTATGGACTGGATAGGCGCGGAACTGGCATACGGTAACGCACGCTTTAACACACGCATCGCGTGGAAAGCGTCTCCATAGGAAGCGTAGAGCTGCGCTTCGGCGATCTTGCTCCATGACTCGCTGCCCGGCGCCGCCGCGATTTCTTCGGGCACATACTCCGTGAGCCCTGCATTCACGAGCAGATGGGCTTTGACCAGATGCGGATCGTCTGCTGGAAATGTTGCGTCCAGCCTGGGCACAGGCTGCGCGGCGAATTTATCGAGAGCCGGAATGGATACCGGAGTTGGATCGCCGAGAGCTGTCAGACGCATACTAGCCATATTCGCGTAGAAATAGTGCGAATAGGCTTTTACTATCGTCCTGTAGTGAGCTGCGGCTAAGCCCGGCTGATGATCCTGTTCTTCGTACATCCGTGCGCGCCAATAAAGCGCGCTGACGGTCTCCTTGGCTGACGGATATAACCGGATCTGATCCGTAAAGATTTTCTCTGCCTGCGGATAGAGTCCTTGCCGGTAAGACCACCAACCTGCCCGCCAGTGTGCTGCAGCAGCGTTCGAATTATCCGGAAACTGTTCGGCAAGGTCGCTGTAATACTTCACGGCTTGCGGATAGTCTTTCTTCAGCAAGTACATATTGCCGCTAGAGAAAAGCGCCTCGGCAAGCCACTGGCTATGCGGAAAGCTCGTCGTAAGCATATCCACATAGCTTTGCTGCGCTGTCTCGTCGTCGCGATTACGCGCTAACTCCATCAGCAGGTAGAGGCGGCGTGCGCCGTTTTCATCATTGGTCTGCGGCAGAGCTTCCGCTTCTTCGCGGGTCAACTTCTTCAGCTTTAAATCGCACGCCGCTGCCGCAACGGCGAACTCATTTCTCTGCTCGGCAGATATTCCGAAAGAGCGCGCAAGTGCGTGATATTGGTCGGAGGCTTCATCATACTTACCGGCCTTGTAATAGGCATCACCGAGACTGCGCAGCTCGGCTACCGTCAACGTCGACTCCATGCCAAGCTGGGTCAGCTTGGCCCGAGCCGTTTGGCCTTCATAGGAAAGCGGCCAGCTCAAAAGCACATTCTTGTAGACTTTGACTGCTTCGTCAGTTTGCCCCTGGGTCTGATCAATCTCTGCAAGCACAAGTTGATAGCCGGGGCGATCGGATGATTCCGGAGCTGCCAGAAGGGCTTTTCGAGCCCCCGCTGGATCCTTCACACCAAGTAACACCTGCGCTTCGAGCTCCGGCGTGTCATCGACAAAGATGCTGTCAGGATAACGATCGGCGAAACCCTTCAAAAGAGCCTCGGCAGCGGCGTCATTTCCTGCGCCATGCAGAGCCTTCGCACCTAAATAGTCGTCATAATCCGCCAGCGAATCGCCAGCAGCCTTGGCCATGCGAAAGTTCTGAGCCGCTTCGTCGTAATGGTTGTCGGCCAGGTACGCGTGCCCCAAGGCGAGATAGGCTGCCGCAGCTTTTTCGCCAGTGTGGGAATGCGCAAATGCCGTCACGCCTGCATACGCCGCAGCAGTTCTTGTAGCGGCCAGTTGTTGCGCCATGGGTCGCAGTTCTGTTGAGGCAACAAACGCCACGCGCAATTTTGCGGCTTCACGGGCACGTGCAGCGCGACTCCCGCGCCGGCGGCGGGTTCTGGCTTTGACTGTCTTCTTACTTGCAGACGTTTTCGAACTGACAGTCTTGGGCTTGACGGCAGTGTGATGCTTCTTCTTCGCAGTAGCCGTTTGCGTGTTGCCGAATGGCCTGGCCGGTTCTCCAGTAGCCAGGATCAAGCATCCAGCCATTACAGCAGCTGCCACGCGAAGCCGCTTTAGCCAGACCGACCGAAAGAACATACAAATGCGGGCGCAAACGAAACCGCCCGCAGAACCCATCCGGACAAGAGAATCGCCCCGAGATACCGCCATGCATCCACTTTAACGGCATTTCTAAATTTCTGCGCGCAGGCCGGCAGGAACGAACCACTCCCGTTACGTTCCACTCGTTTTCTTTTGGACAAACATTTCCGAAATGAATCGAACCAGCTTTTGGGCGGATGTATTTAATTGACTTAGTCAATTATTTTTGATGATAATGGCAACATGACAGAAACAATCCCGACTCAGGACGATCTGACTCACGGAGCCGCCGCATTCAGGCGCTTCAATCGCATATATACGCGATTCATCGGCACGCTTAACGAAGGCTTGCTGGAGACTAGTTTTTCGCTGACCGAGGCTCGCATTCTGTATGAAATTGCCACACGAAAAGCGGCGAACGCTCGCGCAATTGCCGAAGCCTTGAGTCTGGACCCCGGCTACCTCAGCCGCATCCTTGCCAGGTTTGAGAGCGATGGCCTGACGGCTCGCAAGCCATCGCCTCACGATGCGCGAGCGTCGATCATTTCCCTCACCCGCAAGGGCAAATCTGCATTCACTCAGCTTGATAGCCGCTCCGAGAGGCAGGCGATGGACGTGCTGGAAAGCTTGCCACTGACCGCCAGATCTGAACTGCTGAACGGCATGCAGACCATTGAGCGGCTGCTTGTCTCTAACGAAACAGGCCGACCGATCGTTACGCTTCGACCGCACCGCGTGGGAGACATGGGCTGGGTGGTCTACAGCGAAAGTACTGGGTATGCCCGCCAATATGGCTGGAATGAGGAATTTGAATCTCTGGTAGCGAAGATCGTTGGCGAATTTCTGACAAGCTACGACCCTGCTCGCGAGCGCTGCTGGATTGCGGAAATCGATGGAGCCAGCGTCGGCCACATCTTCCTCGTAAAGCATCCGACCGAACTGGATACCGCCCGTCTGCGCCTTCTCTATATCGAGCCTGCCGCCCGCGGGTTGGGTCTTGGAGAGACCCTCGTCCGCGAATGTCTTCGCTTTGCCGAAACTGCGGGCTATACCCGTGTAGTTTTATGGACCCAGAGCATTCTCACGGCAGCGCACAGGATCTACGCAAAGGCGGGCTTCCGATTGGTAAAAGAAACGCCACATACCAATTTCGGCAAGCATCTCACCGGGCAGGAGTGGGAACTGGCGCTTCCCTCCCCCGCATTCTCCTAGTCTGTTTCATTGCAGTTAAATCTCGCTGCACAATTACTCTCTGTCCGGAGTTTTGGATAGAGCTATCTCGTCCAGTACACTAGGGTTTTGAAGGTGGGCCGGCGCCCCTCCGATGGAAAGGCAGCGATTTTTCGCAACCAACCTGCATGGCTACCATCCAACAAATAGGAGAAAACGAGCAGCATCCCGATGTAGCACTGGTAAACAGTGCTCGCGCGGGCGATGTTCAGGCTTTCGAGACGCTCGTCAATAAGTACGACCGGCAGATCTTCCGTATTGCGCAGCATATTACGCAAAACCGTGAGGACGCGCAGGACATCGTGCAGGACGCGTTTCTCAAGGCTTACGAGAAGCTCGACCAGTTCCAGGGCAACAGTAAGTTTTATACCTGGCTGGTGCGAATCGCGGTGAATGAATCGCTCATGCGGCTGCGCAAGCGGCGCACGGGAAAAATGGTTTCGATTGACGACGATATTGAGACCGAAGAAGGCAGCGTCCCACGAGATCTTGCCGACTGGAGTCCCAATCCGGAGCAGAATTACAGCCAGGCGGAACTAGCCGAGATCCTACGTAAGACGATCCAGGGATTGCCGCAAGGATTCCGGATCGTGTTTGTTTTGCGTGACGTGGATGGACTTTCCACGGAAGAAACGGCAGAAACACTCGGGTTGAGCGTTCCTGCTGTAAAATCGCGGTTGTTGCGAGCGCGGCTACAGTTGCGCGAGCGATTGAGCCGCTACTTCCGCAAGAAGAAGGCTGGTGAGAAGTGACCTGCACTGAGTTTATTGCGCTCCTCGATGAGCTGATTGACGACTCCCTGCCCGCTGAGACGCGCGCGCAATTGCAAGAGCATCTGAGCGGCTGCGAACACTGTGAGGTGACTCTCAGCACGACGCGCAAAACCATCGAGATCTACCGCTCGCATGAGGTCTACGACCTGCCGGATACGATTCGCAAACGGCTCCACGACGCAATCATCGCCCGCTGCAAACACGGTTGCTGAGTTCCTTCAGCAGCCTCTTTCACCGATCAGAGATAAAGAAATTAGCCTGCGTTGATGCGGGCTTTATTTTGTGACCCACGCATCCGTGTTTGCTGATAATTTACTTGACCGCAGTGCGCCACCAGGCCGACTTTTCAAATCCCAAGAAATGGGTTTTCGCTCCACGGGAGAGATAGAAGTCCTGCACCTGATTTGCCTGAAATGTCGAGCAGTCAGGCCAGCTTCCGTCTTTATCGAGACGCGTTGCGGTCTGGTGCGGATCGACCAGCACAATCTCCCTGGGCGAACAGGCAACCACTTTTTGCGCCTTCAGGCTGAAGGCGGTACCGGAGCCGGAGTCTGCCGGAACGCGGTTGGCCAGATCCGTCAGCACCACAATGAATAGAAAAACGACAGCGCCAATCAAGATCTTTTTCACAGGTCCACCAAACCGCTCCCAAGTGCAACGGCCTTGACGTCCGCACGCCCGGTAGTCCTAAAACCTCTCCAGCGGTTCCACCACAGTATAACGCCAGGATCAATATTGAGAGCAGTTCTCTGAAACGAGGAAGCCGGGCTGTAAACCCGGCTTCGCGTCCACTCTCGATTGATCCTGATTTCTACTAATTGTCCTCACGTCTATGTAGGGTTGGCTGGTCACTCGTGTTCGAATTCGGGTCCTGCTGCCCTTGTGCTGACGAATCATCTTTTGTATTCGCGCGACGCAACGACGGCTTCTTGGTGCCTTTGTCATTGAGCCGCCGCTTGTTCTCAATTCGTGCCAGGCGGGCCTTGACGTCATCGAACTCAGAGGTCGTGACCATGTATTCGTCTTTTGCCGGCAGGATGTGGGCAATCTCTTCCTGTGTATGCCCAATGCGATCTGGAGTCTGCGGGTGATCGGAAAAGGTCTTTGCTACCAGCCCCGGCTTTCTCTTTTCCAGCGCCTGTATCTTTTCAAAGAAGCTGATGTAGGCTTGAGGATCGTATCCGGCGCGGTACATGTATTGCACGCCAAGATAGTCCGCTTGTGCCTCGAACTCGCGTGAGAAGTGCAGGAAGGTGATCGGGACGCCGATCGATGCGGCCTCGTAGATTCCGTAACCAGTCCAGCCACCAATGAAGATCAGAGGAATTGTACCCAGCTGCGCGTAGTTGGCGCGCGTCATCTCCCGCGCGGCGTGGTGGGCGCAGACATGCGCCACTTCGTGCGCCATTACGCCGGCTAGTTCGGCTTCCTCATCCGCATTCAGGATCAGGCCGGAGTTTACATAGAAGAAACCACCCGGCAGAGCCATGGCGTTGATCTCGTCCGTATCGATTACCTTGATGGTGAATGGCACCTTGCAGTCGGAATTCTTGACGATGTTCTGGCCGATGCGGTTCACATATTCCGTAACGACCGGATCGGTGATGAACTTGGTGCTTTTCTCGATCTCCGCCGCGTATTGACGGCCCATCTTGATTTCAGAGTCCGTAGAGTACCAGTTGCCTACGCCGCGGCCGCCGATGTCCCTGTTCCCTACCGCGCTTACATCGTCAATGCTTCCGGGCTTCACCTTCTCCATCTGGCTGCCGGGCTCCACCACCGGGGTTGGAGCGGTCGCAACATCTTTCGTGTCCTTCTTATTCTTGCCGGAGTCCTTACTGTCGTCCTTGCCATCGGTTGAGATCGTCGCGTCGGCCGGTTTGGAGCTTTTATCCGCAGTGGAATTATCCGTGGACACAGCGGTACCCTGTGTCCCGGAAGATTTCTGTGTATCCGCTGTAGTTGAGGTTCCAGCCTGGGTACCCGTCTGGCTTGGCTGCGTCGAACTGCTGGAGGTTCCCGTCTGCGATCCGCTCTGGCCTTGAGCCACCACCCCGCCAGCCCAAAACACGCTGGCCAGAAGTCCCATTGGGAGCCCACTCTTGCGAATCAGATCAGCTGTTTTCATGTGAGTCGCCTCCTGCGCAGACGAGCCGTGCCAACGATCAGACACAACTTCATAACGTTAGACGACAGTATGCACCTGTTCGTCATACAATTTCGACTGAAAACAAGTTGGCCTGCTGTCAACCGCTCGTCCCTGCCGTAAGCCGTCGAATATTCTGGTCCGATGGTTCGGATCAGATGCTTTCCGTCCTTGCCTGTTCCCAAACTGTAGCCTGTTCAGGAACACCTGCCGTCTATGCAGGCATACTTCCGGTTGGAAGCGCCACCCGTCTGCTGTAAAGTGAGGGCACGATGCACGTTTCGCAATTTTTGCGCCGAATGAGGTTGTCGCTTCCAACGGCTACGAAGATCCGATCTCTCGCTCTCATTTCCCTGTTTCTCGTCCCGGCTGCAGTGCACCCACAATCCGCCCACCAAAGCCCTGACCATCCTCTTCGTCCTCACGAAAGTTCGCCTGGATTTCTCCTTCCTCACCCGCGGGTTCATCCACCCTCCGGCGAGGTGCCGACACCGGGAACGCAGGTCGTTTTTGACGCCTCTGGCATGGGGCGGCCGCTCGCGCTCGATCACAATTGGCGCCTTGGCATCTCGCCTGGAATCGATCCAGCCAAAACAAACTTTGACGACTCAAACTGGCCTATTCGTGATGCCAAGCAAGCCCTAGCCGAAGTTGATGAGTCGGCCGCCGATAACGACGAAGACCATCGTCCTAAAGATCAGCACGACCACCTACATGGGCCGCATGGACGCCCATTTGCCTGGTTTCGCATCCACATCAAACTGCCCCAACACCACGGACCGCTCGTGGTATTCGTGCGCGTGCCCGTCTCCAGGAATGCACAGGTTTCGTTTAGCGATTCTGTCGGCATAGGTATGGATCTTTTCGTCAATGGAGAGCTTGTAAACCCAGAAGGCCCTAACGGAGAAAACCAGGAATCCTACCAACAGATCTCCCGCATTTATCCGATCAATATTCCAGACGATCAGACGGATGTTGTTCTGGCTGCGCGCATTCCATTCGTGCCCTTTGGTCTGGACGCTTACACTTCGTTCTTTGCTCATCGAACCTTTTTCATCGGGTCGCGCCAGGATTTAGTCGACCATCTCCAACTCTGGTATCACGCCATCCTATTCGAGCGTCTACCTGCACTTGTAGACGCCGGACTGAAACTGCTGTTGGCTCTTTTCCTGCTGGTTCTGTTCTGGACTCAACGCGATCATGCCGAATACCTGTGGCTGGGGCTTCAGATGATCTGCGTTGCACCACTTGCCTACCTGGGTTTGATTGGCAGCCTCGGCCAAATCGATCAGATTTATATGGCCGCATACTTCTTTCAGCTCCTGCTCATCTCGGCATTTCTATACTTTGAGTTTCTGGTCTCTTTCCTTTCCCTTCGCAAACGCTGGTATATCCTTGCGCTTCGATACACTTCCCCTCTTTTGTTGACCCTAGGGCCGCTGTTCCTTCTTCTTCGCAGCGGAAGCAAGGCGCTAGGCATAATGCTTGTCGTCTCGATTCTCTTCTGCCTTCTCTGGATCTGTGCGTGGATCATTTTCGTTGGATTGACCTTAACGATCGCAGCCTTTAAACGGAACTACGAAGCTGCTCTTCTGCTTCTGCCCCTACTTCTTAGTGTTGTCGGCATGATTGAACTGGCATCTACAGCCGCCGCGTCGAGTTGGGTCGGCGCCCCCGTTCAATCGCCGCTTAGCTTCGAGGTAGGTCCTGTTCCGATTCACCTGGCCGACGTTGGTGATTTTGTTGGTATCTTCGTCATTATTCTCATCATTTTCGTCCGCTTTCTGCGCATCCATCGTGAACGAGAGCGCGCCTCAAGCGAACTGGCTGCAGCACGCAGCGTACAGGAGCTCATGATTCCTCGCGAAACTCCGAATACACCCGGATTCGACGTGGATACGGTCTACAACCCGGCCGCGGAGGTGGGCGGCGACTTCTTCCACATCAAACCTACTCCCGATGGAGGGCTGCTGATTGTCCTGGGAGATGTAGCGGGACACGGCTTACAGGCTGCGATGAACGTTTCCATGCTGATGGGAGCGTTACGACGCGCGCCACAAACCAGTCCGGCGAAGACTCTTGCCGCATTGAACGATGTTCTGGTTGGTAATTCGAGTTTTACGACCTGCCTGGTTGCCTACTTTCAACCGGACGGCGGAGTGATCGTTGCAAGCGCCGGACATCCTCCTCCATACCTGAACAGCCAGGAGATAGAGCTTCCGGGGGGATTGCCCTTGGGTGTCACTCCGTTCGTCTCCTATGAAGAAACACATCTGTATCTACACCCAGGCGATCGCCTGCTGATGATCTCTGACGGAGTTCCCGAGGCACGCAAGTCCGACGGTGAACTGTTTGGCTTCGACAGGGTCCGCAACCTGAGCGGCCAATCTGCTTTCTTCATTGCCGACGCTGCCAGAGCTTTTGGCCAGGAAGACGACATTACGGTACTGACCATCAGACGATTGGCTACTGCCATCGCTGCTTGAACGGAGTTAGTCCAGCCCGATCATCCCGCGTATAGTTCAGGCTCTTTCAACGCGCATTGGATGCTCTGTTTCCTCGTCTTTGAGGAAACAAAGCACTGATCTTCGGCTTGCAGCGTGAAAGATTTCTAGCCGGGATCAGGCAGCCCGGATCAAAATCGCAGCCTGTAGTGTTTGTCACAGTAACGCACTTGTCGTCGAAAGAGCCGCAACGGAATGTTCTATTCGCTGGCTAAGCTGCATCAAAGTTAAAGCGTGTTCTTGTCATCCTGGTCAATACACGTCGCGATGATATCGATGATCCTCTTTGAGAATACCGACATACTCTTCCGCGGCTTGCCCCGACATTGCACCTTGTTCCTGTACGATTCGACAGAGGGTGCTATGCACGTCTTTCGCCATCCGCGAGGCGTCGCCACAAACATAAATACTCGCACCGTTTTGTAGCCAGCTCCAAAACTGCTGCGCCTGCTCGATCATTCGGTCCTGAACGTACGCTTTGTGACTGTGGTCACGCGAGAACGCAGTATCCAAGCGCGCCAGATGACCGTCCACATACATCGATTCAAGTTCATCTCGATATAAATAATCAGTAGCTGAGCTTCGTTCACCAAAGAAGAGCCAGTTCTTACCTTTATGACCAAGCGCCCGGCGTTCATGCAGAAAGCCTCGAAACGGGGCAATACCGGTTCCTGGGCCAATCATGATGATGGGTGCGTCTGAGTCAGACGGTAATTTGAATTTCTTGTTGGGCTGAATATAAATCGGGAGCCGGTCCGCAACAGAAGTTCGGTCTGCAAAGTATGTGGAACATACGCCGCCACGATCGCGATTGTGGGCTGTGAAGCGCACAACGGCGACTGTTGTATGGATCTGGCCAACATGCGCAGCCGGACTGGACGAGATGGAATAAAGCCTTGGTGTGAGCTTAGGCAGCAAACCCACTAGTTCGTTGGGATCGTCAATTACGCCAGGGTACTCGGTAAGCAGATCGATGAGGCCACGATCGTAAGCATAGGCATCGAGATCGATTTGATGTTCAGGCAATAGAAGATCCAGAAGCGGCGTGCAATTGCCACGAGTGGCAAATCCTTGAATGATCTTGCGATTCAGGCGGGTAATTTGGCGTTCATGCGTCAAGGCATCGTGAAGAGTTGTAGTACTTGTCTTTACACCCGGAACGCGCTCATTGCCATTAAAGCGCATTTTCTGCAGTATCTCAGCGACGAGGTTTAGATCATTCGTTGGGATAACGCCACAGGCATCACCGGCTTCATATCGAAGTCCTGTGCCTTCGATCGAAAGGGCGACATGAAGTGTGGACTTTGTGGATGCCACATGTGTCAGAGATTTCTTATCGATTACGGACGCGAGCAATGGATGATCGCGGGTGAACGCCTTAGCTGTTGGAGCTTCGGGATTTCCGGAAGATTCCGCCAATTGTAGGGCGTTCAATTGCTTCGTTATTCCTGGTGCCTTTCTCGATGAAAGAGGCGAATCCTCATTTAGGCGTGCAATCATCGCCGTTTTCCATTGAGCAAACGGGGCTTCTACATCCACATCGCAATCGACGCGGTCTGCAAGGCGGTTCGCACCCAGGGAGGCGAGTTTGGAATCGAGATCCTTACCGAACTTGCAGAAGTGCTCGTAATGCCGATCGCCGAGCGCGAAGACTGCATAAGACAGTTTATCCATGCACGGGAAGTGTTCCAAGCAGAGCTGTTCGTAGAAGGGCTGTACGCCGTCTGGGGCATCGCCATCGCCGTACGTGCTTGCAAGGATCAGCGCGCACGATTCCGTGGCAAGAGCCGCTGGCGTATAACCTACCAGCGTGGAAAGAGCGGGTGCGTGGCCCTGCGCCTTCAATTCCTTGGCTAGCTTCCGTGCCATGCTCTCCGCCGTTCCCGATTGCGAGCCATAGAGCACCGCAACGCGTCTCGATGGCTTAGCTGTAACTGCCGCCTGTGGTGCGCTCGAAAACATCCCTGCGAGCAATCCGTTGAGCCAGGCTCTCTGCTCTTGCGTGAAAGGAGCGTTGTCGGGAATGAAGGGAATAGTAGGGGTCATTGCGAGACGGACTCCTTCAAGGTCAGAAACGATTGCAGTTCAGGAATGGTATGCCGACGGCTGAAATCAACGAAAGACTCGCTTGGATTGCGCAGTTCTTCGAATGCCGCAAAAAGGCCTTCCAGCATTGGAGGAAGCTCAGAGTAGGCGACAGAAGGAATCAGTTCGCGTGCCAGACCTTGATCCTGGTCGCATCCACCGCCGATCACAACTTGATAGCCTTCCTCACCTTTGACTTTGGCACCTAAAAGGCCGATGTCTCCAACATAATGTTGCGCACAAGAGTGGGGGCAGCCCGTGACGTGAAGATTGATCGGCTGATCAATCTTCCACCTGGCATCGAGAAGGTTCGCGAGTTCAATGGCATGCGTCTTGGTGTCGGTTGCCGCGTAGCGGCAGCCACGGTTTCCAGTGCACGCCACGGTCCCGCGCAGAACCGCTCCCGCAGCACAGTCAAGCCCCGCAGCATGGAGACATCCAACAGCTGCGTCTACCCGTTCTGAAGAAATGTTCGGAATAATGAGATTTTGCCAAACAGTCAGTCTCAACTCCCCGTTGCCGAATTCTTCGGCAATATCGGCCAGAGCGCGCATTTGGTTCACTGGCAGTCGTCCAACCGGAACAGATACGCCGAGGTAATGTAGTCCCTCCTGAATCTGCGGGTGAACTCCTATATGCGCCGCGCGATTGACCTGGCTCAGCGGTTCGCACTCTTCAGCAGATACGCGCAACAAAGGAAAGGCAAGGCGCTTCTCCGTCTCGGAAAGAAACCGATCCACTCCCCATTTATCAACCAGATATTTGAACCGCGCTTTTTTCCTGTCGGTGCGATCGCCATGTTCGATGAATACGCGAATCATGGCAGCGGCGACAGCGATCAACTGCTCAGGACGCAACAACAGTCCGCAGTCAGAAGCAAACTGCTTATGTCCTGTGATGCCGCAAAGCAGTACACGAAAATACACACCAGCCGGAACAATGCGCCCCTCGCCAATGCGCACCGCGCAAAAGCCAATGTCATTGGTATCGGCGACTACACTGATAGTGCCACCACCATCGAATGCAACATTGAATTTGCGCGGCAATTCATAGAGGTCACGCGAATTCAGAATGTAGTGATGGAGAGCTAGTGCAAACGGGTTCACGTCTATTAATTCATTCGGATCAATGCCGGAAAGGGGTGAAGCCGTAATGTTCCGGATGTTATCGGCGCCGGAGCCGCGCGACGTGAGCCCGAGCGCTTGCACGCCTGTTAGGACGCGCACAATGTTCTTCGGCTGGAACGCGCGTATCTGCAGATTCGCGCGCGTTGTGATATCAGCGCGGCCTGCTCCCCACTGTTCAGCTATATCAGCCAAACCTCGCATCTGATGCGCCTTGATAATCCCGCCAGGCACACGCAGCCGCAGCATGAACGAGTCCTGCGCGGGAGCTACGTAGAACAAGCCATGGTACTTGAATCGAAAAACGTCTTCGGCTTCGGGAGCGCGGTCCTCGTCCGCATGCGCGATAATCTTGTCCCAGATATCGAGAGGGTTCTGCTCATACTTCCACAGTTCTTCCCGGCTCAGGTCCGATGCGGGCGTCCCGTGAACAGTTTCCTCCGCTGGCTCTGCGCAATTGACAGAGCCCAACGCGGGATCATCCGTCAGCAGACCTGCTGCGGTGTAGCCTGCGAACGGCCGAACGGCCCGCTGCATTGCGCCCGCAAAGAAACCGAGAAGATATTCCTTCTGGTCGGAATTGAATGCCGCCGGATTGTTGGGTGCAAGAGATTCCATGCCGAATGCCCTTTGCTTGTGAAACAGTTGTGCTGAAGCGTCTCGACGATCGCCTGAAATGACGGCGATAACGGCAGCGAGCGTTGCACGTTGCAGCGCGTGACGCAGTGATTTTTAGTTCGAATACCCTGGCACGGCATGGTGCAGGGCTAGCAGGAAAGGGAGACAGCCGAGTCTCACCTTGAGAAGTATCTTATGCAAAGTTGCCTTCAGACACAAGTACCCTGTTGGATCCGTAGGCTGGCTTATGCTCCAGAAGACACATCTTCTTCGCTCACCTGGCCCGCCAATGACCACCGCGTTTTACGCAGATCGTCATTCAGCAGGATTGCTTCAGCGATGTCGCGCATTGATTTGCGGCGCTGCCTGCTCTCGCGCTGCAGGGCTTTGTAGGCAGTATCTTCATCGAGCCCGAAGTCGCGCTGCAACACTCCCTTGGCTTTCTCAATCTGCTTCCGGGATTCCAGGCGGTCGGAGAGTTCCAGATTCTCGCTTTCCAGCCGGGCCCGCTCCAATTCGGCACCGACGAGATATCCTGCTAACGTAAGCAACCGCACTTCCTGCTCGCTGTGGTAATAAGGCTTACGGTGTTGCAAGTTGATCACGCCGATCAATTTACTGCGACACAGGATCGGTACTGAAAGGAATGCTTCGAAGGTGTCTTCCGGCAGGTTCTTGAAGCGCTGGAAACGCGGATCTTTGAGAGCTTTTTCAGGAATGGCGACGGGTTCGCGATGCCAACCGACCCACCCTGTGATTCCCTGGCCGAGCCATATGCCAAGACGATCGACAAGGTCAGAGTGAGGATTCTTCGACGCGCGCAATACCAGTTGATCGCCTTCCAGGACATAGACAAAACAGGAATCGCATTGGATGAGAGAACATGCGAAGTCGACAATTCGATTCAGCACGCTGTGCAGTGGATCAGATGCCGCCATCCGGCTGCCAATCTCGTGAAGGAAGTCCACGCCGGAGATCGCGGGCTTGGCAACCTGAGAACCAGCGAAATCATTCGTGAGAAGCGGGCTTATCGCCCCTGTGGTGCTGTTCGAGACATGAAGAGAAGCCGCCGCACGCTTTTGCTTCAGCAGCTTCTCAGCATTTTCGGCAATTTCCTTGACGAGAAACCCCATCTTCGACTGCGATGGTTCGAAGTCGGGAGTGAGCCGATACATGGAGAGGCCCTCGGTCGTGCTCGGCCCAATAGAGCCGATCACAGTGGAACGAAACCCCTCATAAAGCGCCTCGGTATACCCCATGCGCTCCGCCATGAGGAAGAGATGCGCAACCTGTCCAGCGTTCATAAAGAGCACGACATCGACATGCCCGTGAGCTAGTGCAATGACAGCCTCGCGCAACGGCTGCATATCTTCTGGCAGAGCCCACTGATAGACCAACACCCGCGTAATCGAAACGCTCTTTTCTGCAAGAGCGGTGAGAAGTTCGGGATTGGAGGTGCCATATTCCTGAACGGCGATGTTCATTCCATTCAGATCACCTCCAAATTTTTCCTCAATCGCTTGTACGAGAGCACGCCATGTGAATGGTTCCGGGGCGACTACTGTGGCGGGAATTCCAGCCTCGCGGAGAGCGCTGGATGATTTCGGCCCACGAGCGGCAATCTTCGCGGAACGCAGCGCACTGAGAAACTTCTCGCGGTCAGTGCGCTCTGAAACTGTCTTGATAAGGGTTCGAACGCCGACGCCCGTCGTGAAAATGACGAGATCGAATGCTCCGCTTATCAACGCTTCAGCAAACTCGATCACAGGCCCATCGGAATTCAGGGGGATTTCCCGCATCGCGGGAGCGGAGAGCGGTTCGCCTCCATACATGCGAATCAGCTTGCCCGCTTCAACGGCGCGGCGCGACTCAAGACTGAGGACACGAATGCCGCTGAAGTTTGTCGTCGCCATACAGTAACTCGTTAAATGGGAATACGAAACAAGCCCACAAGTTCTTCTTCATAGAAGAAATCAGAACCGGTGATTTGACACTCTACGCCCCTCGGGTCGATCAACTGACTTCAGTTTATCTCAGCGGCTTTCTTCCGCCGTTCCCTTAAGACACTAAGAATAGACTTGCCGGAATGCGATAAAGACACTGCAAGTACCCGCCCAAACAGCGCGATTTCGATTTCCGCTTGCACAGAATCTAAATTATCGTTATGCTCTGACGCAACTACTCCCGAGCGAAGTGAGTTCTCCGAATTCGCTTCGTTCCTTACCGGCTCAGAATGCCGGCAGCCTCCGAAACACGGGAGTCGGAATCAGTTGGCTCCGCGAAGAGCCCGGCCCGAGCGGCCGATGATCGCACGCACATTCTTCTGACACTACAGCGCCACACTCACTGTGTAGACGCCTGCGGGAAACTGTGCCTCAACATCTCTTCGCAATTAACAGGAGCCAGCTTGGAACTTCCTCTGCTTACACAAATTTACGAAGACGGAAATTTTCTTCGCCTGACTAACGCGAGCTCCCTTGTGCCGACGGATCAGGCTGAAATATCAGCACCCTCTTCCTGTGGAGTAGGTGCGGAAAATCGCATGCCCCGCACTCCTGGGCATGGCGAACAATATCGCTTTCATTTCGACATGACGAAATGTATCGGTTGCAAGTGCTGTGTCGTAGCCTGCAATGAACAAAACGGCAACCCTGCAGATATTCTCTGGCGGCGTGTCGGTGAAATCGAAGGCGGCGTATACCCACAGACGCGTCGCCACTACCTGTCGATGGGCTGCAATCACTGCCTTGAACCCACTTGCATGACTGGATGCCCAGTGGAAGCGTACACCAAGGACGGCCTGACTGGAATTGTGCGCCACAGTGCGGATGCCTGCATCGGCTGTCAATACTGCACGTGGAACTGCTCCTATGGTGTACCGCAGTACAACGCCGAGCGCGGCGTGGTGGGCAAATGCGACATGTGTTATGGAAGGCTTACACGAGGTCAAGAGCCTGCGTGTGCCGCCGCATGCCCTGAAGATGCTATTCGTATCGAAATAGTAAAGGTCGCCGAATGGCGAGAACATTACCGGGGGCCAGCCAACTCTCCAGGCATGCCTTCAGCCGATGACAGCATCTCGACGACGCGCATTACTCTCCCGGCAAAGCTGCCAGCCGATGTGAGCAAAGTTGATCTGAATCAGCTTCACCCGGAGCATGCGCACTGGCCGTTGATTGTGATGACAGTACTTACCCAACTCTCCGTCGGCGCATTCACTGCCATCTGTTGCTTGCAGGTTTTTGCGGCCCAATCGCATCGTACCGCGGCGCTGGTCGCTCTTCTGATGGCGATGCTCGCCCTTACGGCATCCACTTTGCATCTCGGCAGACCTATCCACGCGATGCGTGCCTTGAAGATGTGGCGCCGGTCGTGGCTCAGCCGCGAGGTGCTCCTCTTCACACTGTTCGCCCTTGCGGCAACAGCTTATTCGGCAACTCTCTGGTTTGGCGTTCGCGGCACAAGCTGGCTGGGTGCGTTGACGGCTGTCCTTGGAATGTGCGGAGTCGCGGTGAGCGCGAGACTCTATCTAGTGCCGGGACGCCCTGCATGGAAGTCACCACTCACTGTTGCTGAGTTCGGAAGCACAACTGTGTTGTTAGGAGCTTGCGGAGCCGACATTCTCACTCGTGGTGCAGAAGACGCACGATACGCGGTCTTTTGGGGCTTCATCCTTGCACTTATGACCATCGGACTCAAACTGGCACGCCTGGGCCGGTCCAAGGTGCACGAATTGCACGGTTCATGGCAGCTGCTTACCGGAGTCTTTTCGAATCATTTGCTGATTCGCATCGCGTTGGCGTGTACAGGCACTGCGCTCCTGCCGCTCGCGGCTACTACCTGGATTCGGATCACGATCGCATTATTGATGGTCAGTAGTGAATTCATTGGCCGTTATCTTTTTTTCGTAACGGTGGTTCCCACGAACATGGCCAGCGAGTACTTGGCGCAGGAGGCGGCATGAGCCTGATGCGCTGGTTCGCGCGTAAAGCCGGCCTCGATATCCGCTCCTCAAAGTACAGCTATAGTGAAGACCCCGTGCTGGGCTTTACGTCTTCGCGCAAGCAGGCTGATCGCTGGGTCAATAGCACGTGCGGCTATTGCTCTGTCGGTTGCGGAATGCAGTTGGGCGTCAAGGATGGCCATGTTGTGAGCGTGCGCGGTAATCGTGCCCATCCGGTGAATGCCGGCAAGCTCTGTCCCAAAGGACTGGCGGAACACTACACGATTGAAGCGGAGGGGCGCGCCAGGTTTCCGCTTCTGCGCAAGAATGGCCAGCTTGAGCGCGTGAATTGGGATGATGCAATTGGGACAATGGTCGAGCAGTTCCGCGCGGTACAGTGCAAATACGGACCGGAGTCACTGGGCATCATCAGCACTGGTCAGCTTGTAACCGAGGAGTTCTATGCGCTGGGCAAACTGGTGCAGCTTGGTTTCGGTACACGGAATTACGACGGCAACACCACGCTCTGCATGTCCACAGCCGTGGCTGGATATAAGCGATCCTTCGGCAGCGATGGGCCACCCGGCGCTTACGAAGATCTGGAACATGCAGACGTAATCTTGCTCATCGGAGCCAACGTCGCAGAGAACCATCCCATCCTTTGCACGCGGCTAGAGGCAAACCAATCCAAGACACTAATTGTCGTCGACCCGCGCGTAACCAAAACTGCAATGATGGCGGACATCTATCTGCCCGTGAAACCGCGCTCCGATCTGGCGCTCATCAATGGCCTGCTGCGCATCGTCATCGACGAAGATCTCTATGACAAGAGCTTTGTCGCATCACATACGTCGGGATTGGAAGATTTACGGGAGTCTCTGACTCCATACACACTCGACTACGCTGCGCAGATCACAGGCCTCGAACCGGAGCTAATTCGCAAGACCGCGCTCCTTTATGCCAACGCAAAGGCCGCGTTCATCGGCTGGACGATGGGGGTGAACCACAGTACCAAAGGCACCGAAACCGTAAACGCTATCAACAACCTCGCGCTAATCACTGGGAACATCGGACGCAAAGGAGCTTCTCCTTTCTCCATCACCGGTCAGTGCAACGCAATGGGCACGCGCGAGACCGGGTTCACCTCGGGCATTCCTGGATATCGCAAGTTTGAAAGCGAAATGGATCGCCGGGAGATTGCCCGCTTGTGGAACATATCAGCGGAGCGCATTCCAACGCAGCGTGGTCTCGCCTACCCCGATATCATCGAGGGTGCCGTAGCCGGCAAGATTCGCGCGCTTTGGATTCTCGGAACCAACCCGCTGGTTTCATTCCCGAACATCGACGTGCTGAAACACGCGCTCGGGAATCTGGATTTTCTTGTTGTGCAGGACGGATTTCATCCCACTCCTACGACGGAACTGGCCGACCTCGTCCTTCCCGCAGCAATCTGGGGCGAAAAAGAAGGCACCTACACCAATTCTGAGCGCCGTGTAAGCAAGGTGAATGCTGCTGTTGCGCCGCCTGCGGAAGCGCGCTCAGACTTCGATATCTTCCTCGCCGTCGCTGAACATCTGGGTTGTCGGGAAGAACTGTTTCCCGACTGGCGTGAGCCGCGCGATGCCTTCGATGAGTGGCGTCGCGTGTCCGCAGGTCGCCTCTGCGACTACTCTGGCATGACCTACGAGCTACTCGATCAATCGTGCGGTGTTCAGTGGCCATATCCTATCGGAGAGAAATCGAGGGCGACCGCTTCGCGCCGGCTCTACAGCAATGGGCAATTCGAAACCGATGATGGGCGGGCGCGCCTCTTGTCGACTAGATGGGAACCATTTCCGGAACAGCCAAATTCTGAATTTCCGTTGATCCTCAACACCGGCCGCACTGTGGAGCACTGGCATACACGCACCAAGACAGGAGCCATATCCATTCTGCAGCGTATGTCACCGCGCGCGTGGCTCGAAATGAATCCAAAGGACGCACAGCAACTTAATCTTCAGGCGCATGATCGGGTCGAGGTGATTTCTGCGCGCGGGCGCGTAAGCAAAATCGAGTTGCGTATCACCGAGATTGTTGCTCCAGGGCAGGTCTTTCTGCCATTCCACTTTGCTGAAACGAATGCGAATCAAATCACTCAAAGCGCATTCGACCCCATCTCGCGCGAACCTAACTATAAGCAATGCGCTGTCCGCGTAGAACGTTCTTCAGGCAATCCCGCATAGCTCAGATCGTGAACATACCAGGTCACGCAACTTTCGTTTAAAGACCAGCCCGGCAAACGCACTTGTTGCACCAAATTATTCAATGATTCTGTTGATCGCCATCGATATAGGAGTTCATCTCAAATGAACAAGAAATCGTTTCTTGCGAGCGGCCATCTTCCCACGCTCGTCTCTGCCTTTCTCTATTTCGACGTCAGCTTTATGGTGTGGGTTCTCTTCGGACCTTTGACTCCTTTTATTGCGGAACAGATGCACCTTTCAGCAACGCAGAAAGGACTATTGACCGCTATTCCATTATTGGGCGGTTCATTTTTTCGTCCTATTCTTGGAGTCGTGGCCGACCGCATCGGAGGACGCCGCGCCGGCTTAACCGGCCTTTTATTTTCGCTGATTCCACTAATCGTTGGGTGGCACTTTGCTTCGCAATTATGGCAGTTCTATCTCATCGGATTTCTGCTTGGCATTGCCGGCGCTAGTTTCGCCGTGGCTCTGCCGCTGGCTGGACGCTGGTACTCTGCCGAACATCAGGGCTTGGCGATGGGTATTGCAGGAGCAGGCAACGCCGGTTCGCTAATCGCCACATTCTTCGGTCCGCGTCTGGCTCAGCATTATGGTTGGCACTCTGTCTTCGCGCTCGCGTTGATTCCTGTCTGTTGCGTGCTCGCGTTTTTCTTTCTATTTGCAAAAGATAGTCCAAACCGATCCGCTCCAAAACAATGGCCGCAATATGCTCAACTGCTCATCACGGTTGACACCTGGCGGCTCTGCTTTCTCTATAGCCTTACCTTTGGCGGCTTTGTCGGGTTGTCGAGTTTTCTCACGATGTTCTTTCACGATCAGTATCACTTAAGCAAAGTACAGTCGGGCGATTTTGCCACGCTTGTTATCGTCGCAGGAAGCTTCCTCCGCCCGGTTGGCGGTTGGATTGCCGACAGAATTGGAGGCTATCGTCTTTTACTTTTATTGCTTGCGGGCGTCTCTATCGCTCTCACAGTCATCAGCAGTCTTCCTCCCGTTTCTCTTGTTGTACCGATGCTTTTCCTGGCGATGGGCATGCTCGGAATGGGCAATGGTGCTGTTTTCCAAATCGCTCCGCAACGGTACTCTGCTCATATTGAGATCATGACCGGAATCATTGGGGCGGCTGGAGGATTGGGCGGATTCTTCCTTCCCTCTGCGATCGGCGCTCTGAAAGATCTTACCGGTAGCTTCGGTACGGGTTTATTTTGTTTCGCTTTGCTCGTGCTCGCTGGCGCCATGTTGCTTCTCGAATTCGGTGTACATTGGAGCACTACTTGGACACTGGATGCGTTGCGCCAGACGAAGGTCTTTCGTTATAGGGCCTACGGCAGGAGGCAAGCCGAGGATGCGCCGCTCTCCGGTGAATTGCAACCGTCCGAAGAGTAGAGCAGCAGAATTTCAGGGTCGATAGACTCCTTACGATGAAAACATCGCAATGCTTGTTTTAAGCAGTGCGGATGCGAAGTCCGATACCGTTGCGGAGCCCTTTTCGGACATTAGGACAGAGTCAGGAGTATGCGCGCTTAAATCGTTGCGTATACTCGCCCGCGGTAATCCCCATCACGCGCTGGAATGTGCGACGCATCGAATCTGCAGATCCGAAACCACATGCGTCAGCAATCTCCTTCAACCCCATAGAAGATCTATCAATCATCTGCTGCGCAGCTTCCACACGCAGACGATCAACAAACTGCCCTGGGTTCATCTTCGTCTCGCGCAGGCAAACGCGTGCGAAGTGTCGTGGACTCATCCCCATCTTGTCGGCCAGAGCTTCAACAGATAGGTCTGCACGCAGGTTCTCAAGCATGTAGACTTGCAGTTCTCGCAGAGGTTCGTGCATTGTCGCCTGCCGAGAGAGCATGTGACTATACTGAGCCTGACCACCAGGACGCACAAGGAACATGACCAACTGCCGCGCCACCGCAAGAGCAGCCTGGTGTCCGTGATCTTCCTCCACTAACGCGAGTGAAAGATCGATTCCAGCTGTAATGCCTGCTGAGGTGTAGATTGTGCCATCGCGAAGAAAAATGGGATTCGGCAGAACGTTCACTTTAGGGAACTCTCGCGCGAGCCGATCGCAGAAATTCCAATGTGTCACAACCCGCTTCCCATCGAGGAGACCTGCAGCCGCAAGAATGAACGCACCTGTGCAGATCGATGCTATACGTCGAGATCTGCCTGCCATCTCTGAAATCCAGCGAAGATATGCCTCATCGTACTGGCCACTCTCTGCGCCTGGGCCACCGGCAACGACAAGCGTGTCGATGGAACCGGAGATACAATCGCGAGGTACTGCGCCCCCCAGATTGATGCCTCGATTGGTCTGGAGTTGGGCCGAGCCATCAGTGGCGACAATCTCTATTTGATAATCCGGAACATTCGAGAAGACTTCCAGTGGACCGGTCACATCCAAGACTTGGACTGGTGGAGGACCTGTGATCACAATTCTTCTCATGCCTTCATTCTATGCAAGCGTCAGCATCACTTCAGACTGCGTTGACAGAATGTTTGCCATATTCTTGATACCAAATTGCTCTAAACATCGTTCGTGGTTTCCGCGATTCGTGTATTCGTTCGATGGAAAGCCCGAGTCGCTTTGGCGGTTGCGTGTGTCAGCAAATATCGGTTTGGAATGCACTTCGATGCGCACATGACCAGATCGGATCGCATTATGCCTCATTTTCCTCCTCGATCTTTTAATCGAGGAAGCTGACAAATTGATTTCAAGAATTGACTGCGTGAGCAGGCCTCACTTTTTCGAATGAGGCCTTTGATTAAAGCTTGAATACTGACGGGGCTTAGCTGATCCAGCCGGAGCCGCGAATGACACTGCAGAAGTTGCCGCGCACAAACTTCGGATCTTTGTCTGCGAGTACATCCGCTTTTACATTGCCGAAGGTGGTGTCGGGTTTCTTATGGATGCCGTTGTAGAACGCTTGAATAATGTCTTCCTTAAAGTTTGGAGTGCGAGGGTACTCAGAGACGACAGCGTTACGCACCTGGTCGGAATACTGAGAGTAGGTCAATCCAAGCACATCCATCTCTACGCCCGCTGTTACAAGTGCGACAACTGGATGCATGTACTCGGGGACGCCTGGAGTTGTATGCAAAGCAATCGCAGTCCAAACCGTATCAATATCTTGCTGTGGAATGCCGCGAGACCTAAGGAAGTCGCGAGCCGCATTTGCTCCATCCACCTCGAAGCGGTCTGCAGGACTACTATGGCTCGCCATCAGACCGATATCGTGGAACATCGCGCCTGCGTAGAGCAGTTCAGGGTCAAAGTTCAGCCCGCGCTGTTTACCGGCGATCGCCCCAAAGTAGTAGACACGGCTGGAGTGGTTGAAGAGTAGCTCTGTCTCTGTGTCCCGAATAAACTCCATAATCTCTCGCACCAGTTTTGTATCAGGGATAGTGAGACCGGTGATTGACTTCACCGAAGCAAGTCCAGAATTTGAAGTAGTCATTGCATTTCTCCTGTGAGTCTTCTCACAGAAATTACGGTAGCTTGGCCTTGAGCGAATCACCATGACATGAATACAGCAATTTCGGACATGGCCATTCGTTAACCGATGCGTTCACCACTTGCTGCGTTGAATCAATGCGGATAAGCATCTTCGAAAAGCACTCAACACCCTCTATCGGCGATAGGCTCAATGTTCGAAAAGAATGTATTTATGTCGTTGCAATCCCCTACCCGCGGCTAGGTTCCGACCCCGGAGGCGCAATGGTGACGATAGAAGGTTCAACCAGATATGCACTCGACGTCGAAGCAATCTCTGTCCGAGACATGCAGGTTAGACTTTATGGAGTTGGGTTCACAGGGGTGAAGCAATGGCAGAGATGAAAGCAATGGAGTTTACTGACAAATTGACTCTACGGCTGTCAACACGTCTGGTTCCGCAGCCACAAGCAGGCGAAATCCTAATTCAGATCTACGCCGCTGGAGTGACTCTTACAGAGAAACTTTGGTATCCCACCACACATTATGCAGACGGCTCGGTACGATCCAAAGCGATCCCAGGACACGAATTCTCAGGCGTTGTTGCCGGATTAGGTGCGGGAGTGAACCGCTACCGTCTGGGCGATGTTGTTTTTGGCTTGAACGATTGGTTCGCGGAGGGAGCGATTGCTGAGTTCTGCATCACGAAACCATCGAATATCTCACTGAAGCCATCCTCTCTCTCCTTCATTGAAGCGGCCTCAGTTCCTATTGGTTCCCTCACGGCCTGGCAGGGACTACACGATCACGCAAAATTACGAAAAGACGAACGAGTCCTCATCCATGGCGGCGCTGGTGCAGTAGGACTCTTCGCTGTTCAACTAGCAAAACTGCAAGACGCGTATGTGATTGCCACGGCGTCCAAAGCCAACATAGATTTTGTAAAAAAGCTTGGAGCGAATGAAGTCATCGATTATCGTGAACGCCGTTTTGAAGAGGTGGGCATGGTCGACGTGATCTTCGATACCGTAGGAGGAGAAACATTAAACAGATCTTTGGATATTCTCCAATCAAGCGGCAGGTTAATTACGATTGCTGCTGATGCGGAATCGAGCACTGATCCGCGGGTAAAGAACGCTTTCTTTATCGTTGAACAAAATGGAGATCAGCTTGCTTCACTGGGTAAGCTTTTCGATTCTGGGCAGTTGATAGCTTTTGTCAAAGCTGAGTTGCCAATGGAAGAAGCAGACCAGGCTTATAGTGGCTCGATCTCCGGCAATCCCGGCAAGCTCGTAATTCTAATTCGATAATTCGGTTCTGTTACCGCGATCTATGCTTCCGTGGATGTTCAAGCCGTTAACCAAGAAGCGCGCATCGACAACGACGCAATCAAACACAGGAGAGGATGATATGGGATTTGTTACAACCAAAGACGGAGCAGAAATTTTCTACAAGGACTGGGGCCCAAAAGATGCTCAGCCCATCGCCTTTCATCATGGCTGGCCGCTGTCCTCAGATGATTGGGATGCGCAGATGTTATTCTTCGTGGCCCAAGGTTATCGTGTCGTCGCGCACGACAGACGCGGGCACGGGCGTTCTTCACAAATAAGCACCGGCCATGATATGGACCATTATGCTGCTGACGCATCAGCGGTTGCCGAACACTTGGACCTGAAGAATGCTATCCACGTTGGGCACTCGACCGGCGGCGGCGAGGTTGCGCGGTATGTTGCCAAGTATGGGGAGCCACAGGGCCGTGTAGCCAAGGCTGTGCTACTCGCGTCGGTTCCACCGCTGATGGTGAAGACGGATAAGAACCCCGGCGGCACGCCGATTGAGGTGTTTGATGGTTTTCGCAAAGCGTTGACCGCAAATAGGGCGCAGTTTTTCCTTGATGTGCCCACCGGACCTTTCTATGGGTTCAACCGGTCCGGTGCGAAATCCTCACAAGGCATCATCGAGAACTGGTGGCGACAAGGAATGATGGGTAGCGCGCTCGCTCATTATGAAGGCATCAAGGCATTTTCTGAGACCGATCAGACAGATGATCTAAAGAACATCACAGTCCCTACACTCGTGCTCCAGGGGGACGATGACCAGGTCGTCCCCTACAAAGAGGCTGCATTGCTACAGGCTAAGCTGCTCAAGCATGGAACACTCAAGGTTTATCCGGGCTATCCGCATGGCTTGATGACCACACACGCCGATGACATCAATGCCGACATCTTAGAGTTCATTAGAAGCTAGCCTGTTGGGGGCCACATTATGCGGCTCCCACTCATTTCCCAACAATCAAGCAAATTGAAAGACTGTGCTTTAGAAGTTGACAGTCCTGATTAGCATCCGGAAACGATGACTCAGCACTGCGTGATGAAGTGCGCTCCAAATTATTGTGATTTGAGCGCCAGACTACAACTATGATCTCAGACGAAGAATTGCTTCTGGCTGCCGAAGCTGCAGGCAAAGATGTTCTTGCAAGCGGCGAATTCGCACGATCATCTGTACAAGCAAGGTTGTTCAGATGATCGACCTGCCGCCCTGATCGCTCTAGCCCATCGACGTATGCCCGTGGCGACGTGTACACAGATGCCGAATTGGACTTCGACCGCAATCAAGCCTTTCGGCGGCACATCGAATCAAGTGCCATGGTTCTTTTTGAAACCAGACGACATTCGGGCCAGGGACAACTAGATATTTTGTTGCTGGGATGCTTATCAAGACGCAACTTATACAGTCTCTTATATCGCCTCACGAAGCATCCTGTCGGCTTCCTGCAGCGAAGGATAGTGAATTTCATATGCTGGAGTCAGGCTAATCAATCTCAGAAACTTCTCGAAGCCGTCTCGCGCTACACGCCTATGAAGCAACATTCCTCCGTCGATGAGACAACGAAGCGTCTGGAACGGCGACATGGATTCAACTCGCGCCTTAGAGCCCGGACAGTAGTGGGGAAATACAATCTGTGTCAAGCGGCGAGCCCTGGATGAGCAACGCTCTTTCGACGGATGCGCCAGTCGGATCTTTGTGCCGTCTGAGCGGATATGAACTGGCGCGCTGGCGAGATCCGGCCACTGCCGCTGCAGGACGGGCCAACTTCCCTGCTTCAGGCTGATAGGTACGCTGAGAGACTTGACCGACCACGTATCGAGATCCAAGAGAGCTGGCTCGTCGGTCAAGAGGTCGAATCCTTGAGCCACAAGATGCGCGGCGAGGGTGCTCTTGCCGCACTCGCGCGCGGCGCAAAGCAGGATGCCGCGGTCCTCTTGCGCCGCCATCGCGGCGTGGAAGGCGACATCGTAATCGCCCTGGACATTTAGGAAGGATCGCGCTGCGTGCATCAGGCCCAGTCCAAGCTGTTGTTTCCTTTGCAAGACCAGGAACTCACAGTCGTTGACGTAGATCGCCCAGCCGTTTCCCGTCTGCTGTGCAGAAAGGTAGCAGCGTGGCTGCCTGTTGGTGATCGGGCAGCCCCGGAAGTAATCCAGGCACAAGCGCGCAAGCCGTCCCGGTGGGTAACGAAGAGATATAGGATTGCCATCGATTTCGATGGTGACGTTCGCTGGATCTCCGCATGAAGAAAGATTCAGGGTCGGCCATTCCGGTGATGCATCCTCGTCGGGGAAGGTGCCTTGAGACAGCTTATAGACAGTTTGAAGTTCCTCGCCTGAAGTGGAGGTGAAGTGATCCGCATCAGGTATCGTGCGCAAATCTTCCAATGAGGCGCCTGCTTCAAAAGCGCGATACGCAGAAACTCCCGCAGGATTAAGACCGGCAAAACGGTTCTGCAGCTCGGAGTAAACCACGCCGCCCTCCCCGAGCAGGTAGAGCCATTGACGCGGGCAGGCGCACGCAACGCCCTCAACGTCGTAGACTGCAATCGAACATTCCTCTACAACATGCATAGCAGATGCAACCTCCGAGAGAAAACTGCTTCACTGACTGCAGCCCAACTCGCAAGCAAGCCGATGAGATTCAACGCGCTATTGCTCCGGAAATAAAACTCGCCATACCCTCCCCAAACCATATTTGTGCAGCAGCCGAAAGGGCCTGAGAATGACCATAAGCCCTGGGTAGATCCGGTGGCTCCGCGCCCATAGATAATCAGTGTAGGTGGGCCCGAGGTAACCAAATCGATAGCGCCATCGCTTTAGGGCGCCCGGCTCCGCCTGCAGATAGAAGCTACGGAAATCATTAATCACAACTTCCAGGTTCTCCGAGAAGAGCCTCGCTGCAGCGTGGCGCGCACGCTTGGCTGCTTTGGGCGACATGATGATCACCGCATCCAACGCTTCCGGCAATTGTTGTGGAAACATTGAGCGGACAACCTCGCAACCGATGAGCAGGTGCGGCTCCAGACCCTGTCTTCGCGCCTGCCGCATCATCTCTTCATAAGCGTTGCGATGCCACCCATGGAGTGACCGCGCAACATCGAGGATCCAGATCAGCCTTGAAAAGCCATGCTTCAAGCCGTGGGCACAGAGATACAGAACCAGATCGATATCGGACATCGCCCGAACAAACTGGCCACAAAAATCGGCGGGACGAGAACGTCGCCAGATACCGTCAACATCCAATGGGAAATCCCTGTATGCGGCAAGCTCAAAATGCAATTCGACAAGAAGCCCGTCGCGAACAAATCTGCGGTCATGTTCGCTTGCCGGACCCAAAGCGATGAAGCCCTGGTTTATCAGCCACACTTCACAGCGCAGAAAATCGTCATGGCGCACAAGCAGGTCGAGGTCGTTGGATGAACGTAGCGTGACATCCCCGTAAAGCGCTAGCGCCAACGTCGGCCCCTTGAACGCTAGTGCTTCAACATGAAGTCCCTGAAAGCCGCGCAGCAAGCACTCCAGTTCACCTGCAAGCCGTTCGGCAGCGGCCCGGCACTCCGCAGCGGCGTCGCGGAAGAAACCAGGCACATCGGCGCCTAGCGCAAGCAGCGCTTGCTGGAGGAGGAGAAGTACGCCATTCTCTCTTGCCAGATCGAGTAGGAGCTCCCAGTTCGTATCTTCTGGAACGATGCATGGCAGCCCGCGCAAACACGTAATGAGCAAAGCGGCTTCGTCAACCGGCTCATGACTGCATCGTCTAGGTGCGACCGTTGTATTCGCACGCATTGCAATTCCAAAGGTTCTCGACGCTGACATGTCGATTATTCCTTAATAAGTGAATGGACGAGTTGCGCCAGATCGCTAAGTTGCGATGGTTCGATCGTGCAGCCCAGGGGAGGGGTCGCTCGCGTCGACGGGGACTGCACTATGGCGGCCTGTTCGGCCTACGGTTTGCTGTGGATCGCGTGTGCCTTCGAAGCAAACAACAGTAATGGAGTTGCTACAAGGGCATATTTGCCGTAGCGTTCGATGAGTTCGCGCCGAGTTGAAGTCTCCGTCGTTATCTCATCCCCGGGCGAAGATGTGGGTGCAACATCCTGTCCTTCCTGAGTCGGCATCTCTTCCGGTTTATCTTCCATATCCGAATTGACCTCCTTTCCTCACAACTACATGAATCATGCTCTCGGCGTCATTGCACCTAGTGACGGTGTCCTGACGTCTTCGGAATTGCTTGATGAATCCGTGTCGGTACTGTTCGGCGAGGGAATGATCTGGATTGCCGCGCCGGAAGTGAAACGAACCCGGCATAAGCACTGAAACCCAGGTCTCGGACAGCTTAACTCCTAATCTCTGCCGAGGCAGTTGGATACCGTGATATTGGGGCTCCCGCAGAGGTCGAAGTCTTCCACTGCAACCGGTCATAGACGAACGCCCTTGAGAGGGACCGCCGAACGTGCAGACTCCACGGCTTCCAGCCAACACCTGATCGACGGTGCCGCAAGTATAGATTGAGACCACTCAGTCTGCAATGCCGTCGTCGTAACTCAAGCTTTCTCGAAGTTGCATTTGTTATGCGATTCACCCAGTAGGAATCTTACCTATTGCCAAGAGCAGCAATTCGCTGAATACGCCATATTGTAGTTACCCGGTTGTTTCGATTATGCTGATCCCTCTCTATGCCTCACGGATTCGACACCTACCGTGTGTTTATTTCCGCCCCCGGAGATCTCGATGTGGATCGCCAGGTCTGTTACGACGTCATCGCAGAGGTCAACGAAACGACGGCCATGCCGGCAAAGATATTGCTGGTTTCGGTCGGTCTGCGGGATAACGAGCACATCGCAACATATCGGAGCATTGTTTCAGACAACGCCCGCTGGAGCTCTTACTTTATTCAGATCTTTCAGGATGACTGGGGACCGCGCGATCTCTTTCGCAAACTGTTTATGCTGGCAGCCGAGTGCCGGGATGATTCTGCCATGCCGATGCGCGATATCGTGATCTGCTTGAAAGATGCACTCCACGAAAGCGACGCGGAGATCTTGGCGTTTCGCCGAGAATTGGAAGAGCGCAAGGACCTGAGCGTGTTTCGCTACGCCGACGCCGAAGAACTGCGAGCTCGCCTCGTCGAGGTTTGCGAGGCGTGGACACGGAGCTTGATTGGCGCCGCAATAGAGGCGGCCATCCAGTCTCAGGTTGAGCCCTAGCCCTCACGTTGAACGCGGCACGACCGATTCCACCAATGCGTAGACCTTCTTTACGTTGCTACAGCAACGGCACGGGACGCCACTCCAGGTAATAGTGCGTCTGATCCTCCCGTACGATGGAGAATCCCTGGCGTTGATGGAAGCGCAAAGAGCCAGGATTAAACCGAAACACGGAACAGCGAATGGGCAGCCTAGCTTTGGTGGCTTCCTGTTGCAGCCGTTGGATCAGCACGGTTCCTATTCCTTTGCTTTGCAGCTTCGGATGGACGGCGATATCCACCAAATGAAACTCGCCGTCTCCTGGCGCGAACCACAACCGGCCTGCCGGCTTGCCGTCGAGCAGCACCAAGTGGTAACAAGAGTTCGGGTACATCTGCGCATACGCCGACATCTGAGCTTGAAACTGCATCCGGATGAGGTGTTCTTTTTGCGTCGCCGAGATCGGCGCGATCGCGAACTCTGGACCGCGGATAGCCGAGTAGAGGTCGTACAGAAATATCTCATCCTGCGGCAGCGCAGGGCGAACAGCAAGAGTCGACATAGCTCAAGTAAACTGCAGACCGGCCTTCGAACCGGTTTCTGGCTGAGAAAGTCTGCTAACTGCGCGGCGGGAAAACTCCTTGCAAGGCGATGCAGAAATTGAGCGTAAGATACGGCATCATGTTGTTATGCGGTTGACTACCGCCCACTGGCGACACCATATTCGCGGCCATAGACTGATTCGGCACGGCGTTGTTGGCGTAAGCATTTGCCGGTGCACCCCCAGTCTTTACAAGAATTGAGTTGCCTGGTTGGCCGGTCTGCCCTCCAACTCTGGAGCCGTCGACGCAATTGATGGTATGAGTGTGAATCGGGATCTCGGAGGTGAGCAGGCTGACAGTATTCGAGCCGCCTGTTTCGCCAAGATCATGCAGGCTAAGGCCGGGACCTTGGCCAGGAAACATGGGAGCGTTTCCCTGCAGATTGGGCAGCGCAAAATTACTTTTCCCGTCTCCGCCGTATGTGGTTCCAAGCAGGGAGAAGACTGCCGTGTTCTGGGCAATCAATAGAAGCTGGCCGTTGCAAAACGCCCACCCTTTGGGCGCAAAGTTGAACGGGAAAATCCTTATCTCGGCTACAAACGGATCTGCCATGTTGCGTTCTCCTGACGGCTAGTTCTGACTGGGGAATATTCCCTGCAACGCGATGCAGAAATTCAACGTGAGGTAAGGCTGCATATTCTCATGCGGCTGACTTCCCCCAACAGTCGCTAACGTGCCGGGGTACATAGCCACAAGATTGCTGGCGGAGCCGTTATATTCCGGGGCCGCCCCCAACAGATTGGAGGTCGGACCGGGTGCGTTAGCGGCGCTATTGGTCGCAGCCCAGGTGTGAGTGTGGTTGGGGATCTCGGCGATCGACAGCGTGTGATTCGGCTCGCCACCGCGTTCTCCAAGAGTTTGTCCGTTGCCCATGTGTGTGGGGATACGGCCCTGCAGATTCGGCAACCCGAAATTAACTCGGCCATCGCCGCCGTAAGTAGTCCCGAGCAGAGAGAAGATGGCCTGGTTCTGGTTGATGGGCAGCAGTTGCCCGTTGCAAAGCGCCCAACCCTTGGGCGCGAAACCAAAGCTGAAAATCTTGATCTCAGATAGGAATGGCGTACTCATCCGCGGTTCTCCTTTAACTCTCGGCTAACTCTGACTGGGGAATACTCCGAAGAGAGAGAGAATAAAACTGACGCACAGGTAGGGTTGGAAATTGCTGTGCGGCTGGCTACCCCCAACGGACGAAATCGCCGCGGCCATCGTTGCTGTTCCGGGTTTGTTCTGATCGTAGACGTCGGGGCCCGCAGCCAGGTAATTGCCGCCTGGGAGAGAAGCAGTATTCGGATTCGTCGTGGCCAGGACCGTATGGGTGTGCGCCGGTACCGTGGTCGACGTCAGAGTAACGTTTTCCGAACCGCCGCTCTGGCTGAGGACGAACCCAGACCCCATATGCACAGGGATCCTGCCTCTCAGGTCCGGAAGAGCGAACGTGGATTGGCCATCGCCGCCATAGGTGGTGCCGATGAGGTTGAACAGGACTTCGTATTCGGAGATGGGGAGCAACTGCCCCTGGCAAAACATCCAGCCTGCTGGCGCGAAGTTACCACCAAACATCCGTATCTCACCGACATAGGGCTGAGACATAGATCATTCCTCCCAAACTCAGGATTCCGAATTGATCGGCTGCGGATTTTTTGAGGTCAGCGTTTAAAGTGTGCGATGTGGCAGTCACAAACCGTACTACGGAATTCTGCTGGTTCGCAAGAAAAAAACGGAAAAATAAAAATAGATAACAGAACCTCATATGTCGGCGCAGTTACGCCTGACTTAATGGTGTGCGAAGGCTGCTTTTTTCTTTTATTCCTTGTCTTGACTGGTTGTGCTACACTTCCCGCGTTCCAGCCCCGCTTGCACGTCACTCCCACAATTTCAACTTGCACATGCGAGGGGTTCATCTCGGTCCAATTGCCATTCCAAGCCTGGCCTGGAGTAGGTGAAGTGTAGCAGCGCTCACACCTCGGAGGGAACATATGCACGAAATGAGAGCGAAGACGGCCGTTCGGTCTGTCATATCCCTAAGCTTTCTGTTAGTTCTGTCGACCGGAATCCTCTGTGCGCAGACATTCTCTAACTCAGGGTCGATCAGTATCACTCAAGGCTCTGGCAACACGGTCCCCTCTGTGTACCCAAGTTCGGCTGCACCCTCAAGTTGCACCAATGCCGCCTGCATCACCGTCAGCGGCCTTTCCGGTACCTTAACGTCGATGTCGGTGACGATCACCTACAGCGCCCTCGATCTGGACCAAAGCTTTATCGATCCCGCGCTCCTCATCCAGTCACCCGACGGAACACACATGTTGGACATGCTATCCGACGCTTGCGGAACGACCCAGGCGATGGTCACGGCTGCCTCCAATGGCGGCTTCACGGTGACGCTTGAAGATTCGGCGAGCGCTCTGTTTCCTAACGCTAGCGTATGCCCCACCCCGTTTTCGTCCGCCTACCAACCTGCCCACTACAACGCCGGCACGGCGGATAATTTCCCCTCGCCGGGTCCTGGAAGCTCGGGATATAGCATCGCGGGCAACGGTACGGGCGGCACGGGCACCAGCACATTCACGAGTACGTTCGGGTCTCTCACCGGCGGGACAGCAAATGCGGCCGGGAGTCTGAACGGGACTTGGAGATTGTTTGCCGTGGACCAAGGGAACGACGATAACCCCACGGTTATCTCGTCCTGGAGCATTACGTTCGTCGTTACAGGCGGCAATGCTGCCACTACAACGACACTGCAGGCGGGCTCTCCGAACCCAGCCTTTACGTCGGGGACCGGGAGTTCTGTTTCCTTCACTGCTCATGTGGAGAAATCAGACAATAGCGGTCCTGCGACGACTGGCACGGTGACGCTGCATGACAATACCACCAACACAAATCTCGTGACTGCCAGCGTAGATTCGTCGGGAAATGCCACCCTTACCACAACATTCGCAACCGAAGGCACTCACAACGTGGATGCCGTTTACAACGGTGGAACTGGATTCGCGGCCAGCGCCGCCTCGAACACAGAAAGCCAGATCGCGGTCAACCACGCGACGAACCCGAGCAACGGGACTTTCTGTAACACCGGAGGAATCACGGTCTCGTCCAACGCCGGCGGGACTCCGTATCCATCAATGATCGTTCTGGGCCCTACAAACATTCCCGGCGACACTGAGCCTACTCTCAGCGGCACCATCGAGAGCGTTACTGTGAGCCTGAATGGTTTCAATCTGCAGAACGGCCAAGAATTGGACGACCTTGGTTTTCTGTTGCAGGCGCCTGGTTCCAACACTACGAATCTCTCGAGTTCCGGCAACGCCTTCGAGTTTCTCTCCTGGGCGGGGAACCCCTTCAGCAGCGGTTCTCTTACGCTATCTGACACGGGTACATCGCAGATTCCTGCATTCTCCGCTCCAACCTGCTCCACCTGTCTGCCGACTGACAATCACGATGAGGTAGGCTCGAGCAATTCAGACTTGTTCCCCTCTCCTGCGCCGACGTCCTTCGTCACTGCCGCTCCCACCGGTTCGGGCACCTTCCTAACTGAGTTCGGAGGCGGCGGGGTGAGTGGTACCTGGAGCCTGTATCTCGACAACCGGATAATCGAAAGTGGAACCCTCGGGACGATCGGCTCCTGGTGCCTTAATTTCACAACGCAGGTGAATGCGCATCCGACCGCGACGACAGTCAGCGGATCACCGAATCCAGCTAAATTCACCCCGCCCGCCACAACGGCTAGCGTCAATCTCACCGCCACGGTTTCTGTCACCGACAGCTCTGGATTGACAGTGAATGCGGGCACGGTCACCTTCGTCGACGGCAGCACCAACCTGGGTTCTGGCGCAGTTTCAAATGGCGTGGCGACGCTGAGCACAACGCTGGCGGAAGGCACGCACCATATCGTCGCCAGCTACAGCGGGACCGACACTGGAACCGAGTTCGGTATTAGCTCTGCGACGTTCGACCAACGCGTTGACACAGCGACGACCAATCCCAGTACTGGATCGGGGGCCGGGCCGTACACGTTCTGCAATACTGGCGCAATCACGGTCCCGGGCCTTGGCGTCGACGCGGGCGCGGCTTCGCCTTATCCTTCGAACATCTTCGTGACTAATTTGCCGGGCACAGTGAATGCGGTGACGGTCTCTCTGGATAACTTCAGCACCAAAGATCAGGGTGATCTGCTCTCGCTGCTGGTTGGCCCGAGCGGCAATAATCTCGATTTCTTCTCGCTGACGGGCACCAATGTCTCCTCAGCCCCAACAATCAACCTTACCTTCTCCGATACGGCGTCAAGTCTGGTCACCGGAAATCTCTCTTCTTCCGGCAGCTTCAAGCCGACGAGCTTGAACACGAGCCTCACCTACCCGCAATGCCCGCCCAATGCAAGCGATTGCGCCAACCCGCCGGTGGGACCGCCGTTGGCTTCGAACCCGTTCACTCCGACCAACAAAGCTGCGACCACCGGGACCGCTATTCTGGGCAACGCGAATGAGGCAGGAGTTTTTGGTGGCACCAGTTCCAGCACCTATAACGGAAACGGAACCTGGAGTCTCTACATGGATGATGGCGGCCCCACTGGAGGGGGCGAGGTGAGCAACCTCTCCGGCTGGTGCGTGGGTATCACAGTGAATCAGCCATCCGTATCTGTGACCAAGTCACACACTGCTACTTTCACACAGGGCCAGCAGGACGTGCCGTTCATAGTCAGCATTACCAACAACGGACCGGGCGCGACGGGCAATCCCACGACGAACAGCGCTAACGCGTTTACCGTCACCGATACGCTGAACTCTGCCTTCTCTTACGCGGGCTTCTCGGGCACCGGCTGGAGCTGCTCAGCGGTCGGACAGACGGTGACGTGCCAGAACGACTCCGCCGTGGCCCAGGACAGCAGTTACCCAGCGCTGGTGATCGACGTGAATGTAAGCCCGACCGCGAGCACCACCACAAGTATCTCGAACCAGGTCTCGGTAAGCGGCGGCGGAGCCAACGCCACAACTTCCAATACCGACTCAGTGACGATTTTGCCGGCTGCGGTGCTGGCAGTTGTGAAGACCCATACGGGCACCTTCACGCAGGGCCAGACGGCCCGATGGAACATAGACGTGCAAAACACAGCATCCTCCGGCTCAACCTACGGCACTATCTCTGTGTCGGATTCGCTGCCCTCAGGCTACACGCTCAACTCGTACACATCCACAGGCAGTGCATGGAGTTGCAGCGGCACCACTGCGATCACTTGCACTACGACAGCGGGGATATCCGGTGGGTCCAATTCATCGATCTTCCTAGTCGTGAACGTACCGGCCAATTCACCGATCTTGGTAAGCAACACCGCGAACGCATGGGGTGGCGGCGATGTGACTCATACCAGTTCGGCTACGGCCGTGTCGTCGACTGATGTCGTGACCGTGGTGCAAGTGCCGACCGCCGTGACCCTAAGCAGCGGTAATAATCAAAGCGCGACGATTGATACGAACTTCGTAAACCCGTTGATCGCACTGGTAACCGATGCCGGCTCAAATCCGGTCCCCGGTGTGACGGTGACTTTTACTGCGCCGACGGGGCTCACATCAAGTCTGCTTTTCTCGAATGCATTAACGACCACTGCCGCAGTGACGAACGGCCTCGGACAGGCGAGTTCCGGTTTCATGACTGCCAACGGTATTCCGGGCGGTCCATACAACGTGCAGGCCAGTGCTGGCTCGTTAACGAACAACTTCCAGCTGACAAATCTCGGCAAATCGCTGACGTCGCTCGCCTCGTTAAGCGCAACCGCGGCTACCATTGATGTCTTCGGCTTTGGGTTGACGCCGCCAAGCGGACAGCTTGCCTTCACCGACCTGACTACAGGCAACCCGATCACAGCTCCAGTTACGCTGAATACTTCCAATGCTGTCACGGCGGTACAGCCGCAGGTAACTACCAGCACAGGCACAAACTCGCTTCCCGACTGGACCGAGCTCGGTGACATTAACGGCGACGGCAAGCTCGATCTGATCGCGTCACTCTACCAGACCGACTCGATCCGCGTGCAGTTGGGCAACGGGGACGGAACCTTCCAGGCGGCGACAGACATCCCCATAGTCACAGGCTTTGGTCCGGCGGAGGCTCATCTGGTAAGCCTGCGCGGCAACGGCACGCTCGACCTGATCGTGGGCAGCTTCAACGTGAATGAGATCGCTGTCCTTCTGGGTAATGGCAACGGAACCTTCCAGACACCCACCTTTTACACCGTCGGCTCGGCGACGAACTACACCTTGTCGCTTACCACCGGCGACTTCAACCACGACGGTCATTTGGATGTCGCGGTAGTCAACGGAAACGACAACAACGTGAGCATCCTCTTGGGCAACGGCTCGGGATCATTAACTTTGCAATCGCCGGCCATCTCAGTCGGACACGATCCGGTTGCTATTCGAGCCGGCGACTTCAATGGAGACGGGTACACCGATTTGGCCGTGGCCAACTATAACGACGGGACGGTCACCACTCTGTTGAATAACGAGAATGGGACCTTTACCAAGACTTCGTTCACCGTAGGCAGCGGCGTACATTCAGGCCCTGAGGCGCTTGCGATGCAGAGCTCAGGCAGCAGCCTGCAACTGGCCGTTGCCAACTACAACGACGATACCGTCAGCGTATACAACAGCAACGGCAACGGCACCTTTGCAGCTCCCAAGGTCACCGGCGTTGGCAAAGGGCCCGATGACGTCAACTTTGCAGATTTCAACGGCATTGAAGAACTTGTCGTCACCAACTACACCGATGGTTCGGTCGACCTGCTGATACCTTCAGGCTCGACGTATACGCTCTCCGGCCCGTTCAAGGTTGGTACGGGTCCTTACTCTTCCGCAGTAGGAGATATCGACCTCGACGGCACTCCCGATTTAGTGGTTTCCAATTGCTTCAGTAATAACACTGGAGTGATGCTGAGCGGGACTCAAATCTCCGTCCCGTATACCGGTCTTTCCTTAACTGCCGGCGATTCGGTCAGCGCCAGCTATACCCCGGATGGCAGCAGTAAATACGGATCCAGCACATCGTCGACCGCAACCGCTTTGGCTCGGCGAAGAATAGGACGTCGTTAAAAACTCCAATCGACGCCCGCTTCGAGAATGGTGGGTTCAGGAATCGTGTTAAAGGTCTTCTCATGGAAGGCCAAAGCACAATTCCACGACAGATGTGGCTCGGCCAAGATCTAGTCCCATCGAGCTGCTTCGTCGAATGAAGTTCTAAACCGGCGGATTTCATTCGATCGTCGGCCGTCAGCTCAATGTGGTCGAGCAGATAAACCAGACCTGGACTTTTGTGGCGGCGCTCTCTGTCACGCGCCGATCCGTCTTTATTCAATTGCCTGCTTTAATCGGTACCGGCCTAGACGCCACCACCTCGCAGTGAACGCCCAACCTCGCCAGTTGCCGGTACACGACGTAGCCTGTCGCTCCCGCTTCATAGCGGGCCTTCATCTTTTCCGCCGGGTCAAGAGCTTCTTGATTAGCTTGCGTAGTGATTCCACGCGGTTCCGGATAGTTCCTAGGCATCGCACCTAGCCATCCGGCTCTGCGATCGCTGCGGCGATCGTCTCCGCATCGACATCCAAACCTAAAAATCGCAACTTCTCGTGCATGACCTGCTCCCCTCCGCTTGTGGCTCTGAACTGTGCGTTCTTTTGAAGACACAGCCTAACCCACGATCAGCGCATCGGCGCCGGTCACTCCATACTGACTGTTATCGCCAATTAAGGTTCCCGAACACTCGATAAAATCCATGATCGCGAGATCAACCAGGGGAGTAATTCGTTCCTGACTGCGTTGTTGGCGCGTCAGATTCGAAACTGGCGCTTGATCCTCTCACTTAGGCTCCGGCGGCATTCTTCGTATTACTAGCTCATTGACCGAAACAAAGAGTTTGGCCCGATGCTACTTGCCCTTAGGCAAGCGTTCTTCAACTGTTGATAAAACACCCCTTACTCGAATCGAGGTTTAGATGCTACACTTTCGCAACAATCTTGCAAATCGGGGCCGTGGCATTCTCATAGCGCACGGAATCTTTTCGCTTCCATCGGGGGATGGTCTGAATGACTAAGCTGTTTGCGCGTGTTTGCCATGCGGATGTTTTGCGTCTTGGGTTGCAACTCCGACACATTGCTGCCTTGCTTACCATCATGTTGACTGGCTTTTGGGTAACTTCGTCAGCGATGGATTGGGCCATTCCGGTCGAAGCGGCAAGTAAGACGTCCACCACAACTACATTGACAGTCACCACTGGAACGGGCAGCACCACTAACGTCACCAAGGGAACGACCGTCACGCTGACGGCAAAGGTAACTCCAGCATCGGGAACGATCTATGCGGGTCAGGTAAACTTCTGCGACGCGACAGCGGAGTATTGCACAGATATTCACGTATTGGGCGTGGCGCAGGTAACATCAGCAGGCACGGCGGTGTTGAAGCTTCGGCCGGGCATCGGTTCGCATAGCTATAAAGCAGTTTTTCCGGGAACAACCAGCGAAGCAGCGAGTTTTTCTGCTGCTACACAACTGACGGTAACTGGGACCGTAGGGACCCTCGCAAGCACAACAGCGATTGCAGAAACGGGAGGTTGGGGAAGTTACCAGCTTACCGCGACAGTAACCGAGGCCGGAGGGACTATAGCGATTGCCGGCCCCGTATCGTTTCTGGATACCAGCACTGGGAATTCGGTGCTGGCAACAGGACAGCTGGGAGCGGCTGCTCCTGGCATCGCATGGCCAAATCCGAAATCGCTGCCGGGCGGCTTGGACAACTATTTCGAGACGGTGGCAGACCTCAACGGAGACGGGATTCCCGATCTGATTTTGGGTTCCAATTACGTTTCGATCTACCTCGGCAACGGTGATGGGAGCTTTACTCAGGCAGCCACTCCCTCCCTGCAGGGGCCAACCAACTACCCGATCGTTGTCGCCGACTTCAATGGGGATGGCATTCCCGACCTGGCCGTACCGATGTACGGCTCGAACGTGATATCGATTCTGCTGGGAAAAGGGGATGGCACCTTCGCAGCACCGGTTGCAGCCACCGTACCCGGCACCCTCGTCGATATCCCGCAGATCATCACCGGAGAATTCAATGGCGATGGCATTCCCGACCTGGCGGTGATCGACACTCAGAATGCGGTGGTGGATATTCTGCGGGGTAACGGCGATGGGACCTTTACCGCGCAAGCAACCCTGCCTCCGATCTCCGACGTTCCGACCCGCATCGCAACAGGAGACTTTAACGGAGACGGCAAGGCCGATCTGGCAGTCTCGGAGAGCGGTGACACGATTGCTATTCTTACTGGAAACGGGGATGGCACCTTTGCAGCGGCGGGGATAGTGCATTCGGGAAGTCCTGGTTCTCCTGTAGCCGTAGCGGACTTTAACGGCGATGGCAAGGTTGATCTGGCGGTCGCGACGGGCGGCTCGGGGGGCGTCGCCGAGACGGTGACGATACTCACCGGTAACGGAGACGGCACCTTCAACGCGCCGTCCTCGAGCCCGAGTTCGAATGAAACGGCCGTCACCTGGATCCAGGTCGCAGATTTCAACCAGGACGGCACGCCGGACGTGGTTTTGGGAGACTCGAACGGGACCGCCACCGTTCTGTTGAACGATGGGAGCGGCTCACCCAGCAAGAGTTTTCTGGTCGTATCGGGTCTCAGTGTTCCTTACTATCTCGAAGTTGGCGTGGGCGATCTCAATGGAGATGGATACCCGGATATCGTTGCCGGCGGCTATTACGATAGCTCTCTCGGGGTATACCTCACCAAACCGACAGAAACGACAACGGCGACAGCGAACGTATCCCTGCCCATTGCCGGCCAGCATCAAGTCGATGCGAACTACGGGGGAGATAACCAATACAACGCCAGTTTTTCAGGAACCATTCCTTTGTGGGGCGTGCCTCCTGCGACAACAACTTCGCTGAGTATTACTTCCAGCGGAAAAGCGGTGACCAGCGTTGCTCCGAACACGGTGGTAAAGCTGACCGCAACGGTAAAAGCCGGGGCCAGCGCGGTCACGGCTGGGCAAGTCAACTTCTGTGATGCTACGGCGACATACTGCACGGATGTTCACCTGCTGGGAACGGCGATACTTTCCGCCAACGGAACGGCGTCCTTCCAATTCGTTCCGGGAGCAGGCCAGCACAGCTACAAGGCCATCTTTGTTGAGGATGGATGGGGCATGAGCAGTGCGTCGAGTGCTGCTTCGCTCACCGTCGGTCCGGCGCCCAAGCCTGTTTATACCGATCAGACAGCGATCGCCGTCCAGGGAAACCCGGGACAGTACTCACTGACCGCGACGGTGGACGGATTTGGCGGAACCGCGCCGTTGACCGGGAAGGTCTCATTCATCGATACCAGCTTTGGAAATACGGTGCTGGGGACAGCATCTCTGGGTACGAGTCAGGCTGGAATGGGGTGGGAGATTTCGCAGACTCCAACCTTCGATAACGACCCTATGGCTCAGGTGACTGGAGATTTCAACGGCGATGGCATCCCGGACCTGGCCGTTCTCTGGTCCATCTCAACCTACAACGGTCCGAGCGGGTTGACAATTTTCTTCGGCAACGGAGATGGCACCTTCACGGCCGGTCCGGCAACCACTTTGGCGCTCTCGAACGATCAGAACGGTTATCTCGTCTGCGGCGATTTCAATGGAGACGGCAAGGCGGACGTGGCGGTACTTACCTGGGAAAACAGTACGTCGTCCAGCATTGTGGTGACGCTGTTAGGAAATGGAGATGGAACCTTTGCCGCGCCGCAAACGAGTCTGGCATTTCAACAGGGCATTGTGGGTGGCGATGGCATCACAGGAGCCATGGTCAGCGCCGACTTCAACGGAGACGGCAAGCTGGACCTCGCTGTCGTAGGCGACTATGTCAATTCCGGTGGAGTCACCGTTCTTCTGGGCAATGGCGACGGAACCTTTAAGATCCTCGGACCGAATCTTGCATCGGATCAAGGATTTAGTACGGTAGCGACCGGAGACTTTAATGGCGACGGCATTCCAGATCTGGTGGCCAGCGAGTATTTCGGGCCGGGCGGCGCGATGGTGTTTCTTGGCAAGGGAGACGGGACATTCGCAACGCCCACACCGCTCGCCGCCGATTCCTTTGCCTATTCCATTGTCGCCGGCGACTTCAATGGAGATGGCAAGCTGGACCTGGCCTTTGGTTATAGCGGCGGGGTGGGGCTGTATCTGGGAAACGGAGACGGGAGCTTCAACGGACCGACCAGCAACAATTCCGGCTCCGGCGAAAGTCTGTTGATGGGGGACTTCAATCACGACGGCAAGATGGACCTGGCGGGGCTGGATACGTACAACGATCAGATCGATCTGTTTCTGGGTAACGGGAACGGAACATTTGCAGAAACAACCACCATTCCGACGGTAAGCCAGACCACAGTCGGCCCGTTTGCCCTTGCCGCCGCTGATTTCAATAGCGACGGCGTTGCCGACCTGGCAATGCTGACACGGTACAGCCAGACGGCGTCCATCCTGCTGGCCGAGCCGAGCCAGACGACCACCGCAACCGTAAATGGAATTGCACCGGTGGGCGTGGGAACGCATAACGTGAAGGCAAGCTACTCGGGAGACGGTAACTACCCGGCGAGCGATTCCATCACCGCTGCGCTGTCGCCGGGGCTGGCGCCGGTGACATTCTCGCCTGCAGCGGGCACGTACACATCGGTACAGACGATTACATTGAGCGAGTCCATTCCAGGAGCAACAATCTACTATTGGGCCTCGGGAGCGCTCTCGACGAGTGGATTCGTACCTTATACGGGCCCCATCACTGTGTCCGGCGCAGGGGCTACCTCGATCGAGGCGTACGCGACCGAAACGGGCTACGCGAACAGCTTTTACGCGTACGCGCAGTATTCTCTGCAACTACCTGCGACGGCTACCCCAACGATTTCGCTGGCGTCCGGCTACTACGCCGCGCAGCAGACGGTGACAGTCACCGACTCCACTCCGGGAGCAAAGCTCTACTACACAACGAACGGGACCCCTCCAACGGTGAGCTCCAATCTCTACACCGGTCCCATTGCTGTTTCTTCTTCCGAGACTCTGGTGGTGGCCGCCCTTGCATACGGCTATTCGCTGAGCCCTGCGGCATCAGCGCAGTATGTCATCGGATCCTCTTCTACATCGTTCATCTACACGATTGCCGGCAGTGGAACGCTCGGATACCTGGGCGACAACGGTTCTGCAACGCTTGCACAAATCGATTATCCGTACAATGCTGTCCGGGACGGCTCGGGCAATGTCTATTTCAGCGACTCAGATAACCATGTCATTCGAAAGGTGGCGGCGAATACGGGAGTAGTGACCACAATTGCCGGAACAGGCAAGGTCGGATACAAAGGAGACGGAGGGCCTGCAACGAACGCGGAATTGGCATATCCACAAGCGCTGCTGCTGGATTCGCAGGGTAATCTGTACATCGCGGACGACAGCAATGTAGTGATTCGGAAAATGAACCTGGCAAGCGGCATCATCACCACCTATACCGGCAACCCGAATGCAACGGCTCTGGGAGATGGCGGACCGGCGACGGCTGCCAGCATTGGCTACGTGACAGGCCTGGCCATGGACAGCGCCGGTAATCTCTATCTCTCTGAAGAAACAGCCGGAAGCATTCGCGAAGTAACGGCGAGCAACGGGATCATCCAGACAATCGCGGGAAATGGCATGAACGGATACGCCGGAGATGGCGGACCGGCCAGCAGCGCTTCTTTCCGCAATCCCGAGGGGCTGGCGTTCGACAAGAGCGGCAACCTTTACATCGCAGACAGCGGTAACGACGTTGTTCGCAAAATTACGGCCACAAGTGGCGTCATCACCGGCAGCAGCACCATTTCGACAGTGGCAGGCGTGGTCAAGGTGGTGAATGGGTATCCGCAAGGGGGCTATTCAGGAGATGGCGGACCGGCGGCGAGCGCGCAACTCAGCGAGCCAGTCGCAGTCGCCACGGACAATGCCTCGAATCTGTATATCTCCGACTCTGGAAACAACGTGATTCGCATGGTAGCTGCAGGCACCGGGAATATTTCCACGGTAGCTGGCAATGGCTCTGAGTGCGCATCGTATGGAGGCGATGGCGGAAGCGCAACCAGCGCATCGCTGTGTGTTCCACAAGGCATCGCGGTGGATAACGCGGGAAATATTCTCATCGCCGACCAAGGAAGCAATCGTATCCGCGAAGTATTTACCGCAGCGGCGCCGAGTGCTCCGGCCGCTACGCCCACGTTCAGCGTATCCAGCGGCACTTACGCAAGTCTGCAAACCGTGACCGTCGCGGATGCTACACCTGGAGCATCCATCTACGTAACCGTCGACGGAAGTACTCCTCTAACTGGAAGTTCGCCCGGGTACAGCCTGCCGATCGGCGTCGCCGGCAAGGTGACGATCAAGGCGATCGCCACGGCGCCCGGCTCTCTCACCAGCGCGGTGGCTTCGGCTACGTACACGATCGCAGCGTCTTCGCCGCAGATCGCCACCATTGCCGGATCCGGGGTCTCCGGATTTTCTGGAGCCGGCGGACCTGCGCTTGACGCGGAATTCAATTATCTGCAGGGCGTTGCCGTCGACAAGGCGGGCAATGTCTATGTTTCGGATATCTACAACAATGTTGTGTGGCTGATTTCGGCAGCTACCGGCAAAGCTTCGGTGTTTGCCGGTTCCAGTAGTGGATACGCTGGATCTGGCGGCGACGGCGGCCCGGCCACCAGTGCATCTCTCGCAGAGCCCATGGGGATTGCACTCGACAGCACAGGCAATCTCTACATAGCGGACTCTGTCAATGGCAGAATCCGCATGGTCAACGCGGCTACCGGCATCATCACCACGGTTGCGGGAAATGGAACATTGGCCGAAGGGAACATAGGCGACGGCGGCCCGGCGACTGCCGCTTCTCTGGCTGCTCCCATCGCCGTTGCTGTCGACGCTGCCGGCAACATCTTCATTGCCGACACAGAACACTACGTGATTCGCGAGGTATCAGCGAAGACCGGCATTATCACCACTGTTGCCGGAGATGGAACAAATATCTTGAGTGGCGATGGAGGAACTGCCACCAGTGCCGGAATCGAGAGCCCAAGTGTATTGGCGGTCGATACCAACGACAACATCTATCTCACCGCCTGGGGAACTGGAACTGTGCGCAAAGTGACTGCCTCGACCGGCTTAATCACGACGGTCGCAGGGATTAGCGAGATCTTCGGAGCTACCGGCGACGGGGGCCCTGCAACCAGCGCGGAAATCGATCCGGAATGGATTGGCTTGGACTCTGCCGGCAACCTGTACATCTCCAACTGGCCGGGCACGATCCGCGAAGTCAATGCAAGCTCGGGAATCATCGCCCGGGTTGCAGGTATAGGCTTCGGCGGTTTTAGCGGGGACGGGGGAGCCGCGCTTGCAGCAGAGCTGTACGGCCCCTCGGGCCTCGGCTTCGATGGCTCCGGCAACCTCTATTTCGCAGACAGCTACAACTACCGGGTTCGTAAAGTAATGTTCGCAGCGCAGAGCGCGGCTACTCCGGTGTTCAGTCTTCCCGGTGGCGCATATAACTACGCGCCAAACGTGACTATCACCGACGCTACCGCGAATGCCGCCATCTACTACACCCTGGATGGCAGCACGCCCACGTCGTCGTCGTCGCTGTATTCCGGACCCATCGCCGTCAGCTCTTCAGAAACGATCAACGCCATTGCCCTGGCAGCTGGATACAATCCTAGTTCCGTGGCGAGCGCGGCATATGTCATCAGCGCCAACCCCTCTGCGCCGGCGTTGAGCAGCCTCTCCCCGGCATTCGTATCCGCGGGCGCAGGGGCGTTTACGCTGACGGTGAACGGAACCGCATTCACTCCGGCGTCCACGATCCTGTGGGGCGCGAACGCGATGACGACCCAGTTCGTAAGCACCACGCAACTGGCAGCGCAGGTTTCGGCAAGAGATGTGGCAAGCGCTGGAATTGCTTCCGTGAGCGTACAGACACCGGCTCCAGGCGGAGGGACGTCCAACACGTTGGAATTCGAAATCGATTCGGCCGGAGGTAATGGCTTTCCTTCGTTCCCGTCGCCCACTGTGACCGTGACCGCGGGCAGTACTGCAACGTATGCCGTGACACTGCCGTCGTCTGCAACCAACGTCAGCGTAAACTGCCTCAACTTGCCGGTTGGCGCGGCATGCAGCTATTCGACACAGAGCAGTTCCCTGGTGATCACGACGGCGGCTACGACTCCGAGCGGCACGTATCAGATCACTGCGGTCTTTACGGAGATGCTGCCGGGCGCTGCCACAGGGTTCGTCCTGTTGCCGATCATGCTGGCTCCGTTCGCGCTGAGGAAACGGCGGCGAGCGATGCGTGTCTGGCTCATCGTCTCGATCGGACTTGTTGCCGCGATGGTAGTTGCCGCAGGAGGATGCGGAGGAGGAGGATCGACGCAGACTTCGCCACCCCAGACTCATCAGGTGACAAATTCAGGAACGGTCACGCTTATTGTGAAGTAGCACAGTCACGAATTACGACCGAGATTCACTGAAAGACTGCAAAAAGGATGATTCCGCGCCGAGAGATCGTTCCCTTCTTGTCGCCGTAACGCCCTGTGCACGATATCAATACAGACTGCGTAGCTTGTGTTTGCGGAGGTCTTTTGCTTTTATCGGAAAAAATCGCCATTGCCGACATCTATGTACCTAATCAGTTGAATGCCGCTAGCTAGAGCTTTTCTGCATTGTTTTGACGGTCGACTCCCAACGCAATGCCGCATTACCTCACGGATTCGACTAATTGATCTTTCTTGTTGCAATGCATTTCATCCCCCCTTCCACACTCTTTGAAAATCCCCTCTGGATTTTCACATTCTCACGGACTCGACGACTGGATATATATTTTCTCGTGCCCCTTAACGTGAAACAACGCCATCGCAAGGGGCTTGTGACGGATGTCTCAAGTCCACAACGTAATGCATGTCCCGGCACACTCAGATTTGCGGAAGACATGGGTTTTCCGTCTTTCGGAACTCGCCACAGCTATCGGTCAGCGGAGCGATGGGGCTCAGCGTCGACCTCTGGAAGGCGAGCGATTACATCATCCAATCATTAGGCGTTCCCTACTGAAATGAGACGTTATGGCATATCAGACGAGATCACTCAGAAACGTGTCTCGCAAATTTGCGATGCTTCGGTATCAACTCAGCCCAGCGGAAGGCAGCCGCAAGGAAAACACTTTGCCTGTGGGTCTCCTCAGGAATTTACCAACAGAGAAAACGGCATGGCGTCAGGTGGACAGTAAGCGTCCGATTGTCCCACCCTTGACGGGGTGGGAAGTCTCTTAATAGGTGTCCATCTATTTTTAGATGGACGCTTAGTATGAGTGTCTAAGCAGCCTGGGAAGAGTGGGTCTGGAGAGAAGCAGCCAGGTTCCAGGGCAGAAGTTCCTGTATGCGAGATATCGGATGGTCGGCGATCTGAGCCAGGACTGAGCGCAGGTAAGCTTCCGGATCGAGCCCGTTGAGCTTGGCTGAGCCGATCAGGGTGTACATGGCGGCGGCGCGGTGTCCGCCGTTATCGGATCCGGCAAAGAGGAAGTTCTTCCTTCCAAGGGCAACGGCACGCAGCGCCCGTTCGACCGCGTTGTTGTCGATCTCGAGCAGGCCATCATCCGTGTAACGGTTCAGTGCTCGCCAGCGAGAGAGTGCATAGCGGATCGCAGCCGCAGTCTCACTCTTGGCCGAAAGCGAGCGAAGCGTCTTTTCCATCCACTTGCGCAAATCATCGAGCAGTGGCCTGGCGCGCGACTGGCGGATCGTGAATCGATGCTCGACAGGCTTGCCGCGAATCTCTTCCTCGATCGCATAGAGTGCGCCGATGCGGTTCAAAGCCTCGGTCGTGGTCGGTGAAGCATGTACCTGGTGGATCTCGTGGAACTTGCGTCTTGAAGGTTGACATCAGTGTTTGTGCGCCCGAGAAGTCCATCGTTCCCTGCGCGTGAGCTGCGGTGGCAAATGCCATCGCGAATAGGTAAGGTGCGAACAAGCGTGCGAGGTGGTAGGGGTTGGGCTTAGAGACGAATCGTTTCCGTTTCTTTGCAAGCGGGACAAAGGTGTGGGATATTTGGGGCATTGGCTCCTCCGAACGGCATTGTTCTTTGCCGTCATGTTTCGGAAGGTAATGCCGTCAGAATTTTTCGTCCAAGACTTCTTATCTATGGCGCTATTGCTTTGGCCAATAGCGGATTTGCTCGGAGGATTGCCCCCTCATAGGTCTCACCGATTCACACCAAAGCTGCGCCATTGAGCTCCGCTCAATAAGCGACTCGGCGATTATGCGTCAGTCATCCCCAAGCGAGCGATAATAAGGCATGACTGCGGACAGAATTCCTCAGAGCGCGAAGTTCCCTATACGTTCATCTGTACGTATCAAAGGTAGCGGGACGTTGAGAGCTTTCCAGCTCCCCGATAGACTTCGCTTTCCGCCATCAGAGGAGCAAGTAGCATGCGGCGGTCAAACTGATTTGGTTCGTCGCATTACGTTTTCCGTCCAGGGAGACGTCATCTACGAATTGGAATCAGCGCCTGGCATGTGGCAGGAACAATTGCTAGAGAAACACGTTACATACTCCCCATTGCCTCCCCACGTCCAGGAGGCGCTGAAAGGCATCGAACCGAGCCACGACGGTGAACTCCTCTATTACCCATGTCGCGCAGTTCTTAAATCCGGCGAGGCTTGCGATACGGTTTATATCGTGTCAGAGAATCCATATATCAAGTACTGGGGTGTGTATCCAGAGAATGATCGCGGCAAGAGATGGATCAAGATGGAGGACATTGCGGAGGTAGCGGAGAGCCCACTCCGTCTCCCGGCTCAGTTTGCGAACGAAATATATAGAAATGGGGAGTCGGGTATGGGCTACACAATCTTTACCGTCGTGTTCTCAGACGGTTCGCGGCAGGCGTACGGCATGGGAAACGCTGTAGATTTCGTTCGATATCCCAACGGCAAAGGTCCAAGAAATGTTGTTGCCGTGATCCCCCACGAAGGCAGGAACGACACAACTCGGGTGGATGGGTCTGACTATTGCTGGTGCCTTTACTCAGCATAGCCCCAATATTTGCAACTGTTAATCACAGGCCAAATCACTCTTTGAGACGATCACTTCGCGTGTTCTGGATCGGCAGCCATCGAACCAGCCCGTCAGTTCGCTATGCCATCAGTTCCAGCTGAATCGGTTTCAATGGGCGCTGGTGCGTGGGCATCTTGCGGGCGGTCGTCCGCTTGGCTTTGGGAAGATGTCGAAGGAGAATTGAGAGGGCAATATGACTTGCGCTCATGTGATGCACAAATGCCGTGTCCGCCGTCCACCGTGCTCCCGCAATTGGCCTGGAGGTGAGGTCGGATGCGAGTGCGATTCTCTCGTCGATGAGCGCAAGACCACACCTGCTTTGCACCATCATCTGAATGTCTGCCGGCGTCGCTGCCAGGCACGACGCTTCCGGCCGAATCCCGATTTCCAATAACATTTCCATTAGGCGATGGTGTGCAGCAGGATGAGTCTCCGGGTCGCGAAACACTTTCAGCCGACCTGCCAGTTCCGATGGTTGCACCTCGTGGCTTGACGCCAAGGGATCGTCCACCCTCATGCAGACTACGAGAGGATCGGATGCGACATGTGATACAACCCAATTCGCTCCAGTCACGGGCAGTGGCAGGATCGCCGCATCGAGGGACTTTCCTTCCATCCTGTCGAGCAGCTGTGCCGGATGACCGCCCGTCATTTGGATCGGACTATCAGGGAAGAGACGCGTATACGCTTGGCGCAATGATTGCACGGAATCCGGGTTGATAAAGCTTGAAAGGCCTACGCGCAGGACGGGTATTTCGCCTCGATCCATCGCGCGAGCTGCGCTTACAACCTCATCTCGAAGTTCCAGCGCCTCCTGCGCATAAGCGTAGAGCATCTGCCCAGCCGGCGTCAGACTTACGCCTTCCCGTCGTCGAACAAAAATCTGAACTCCGATCCCCTCTTCGAGAGCAATGACCTGTTGACTGAGTGTTGGCTGCGCCAAGAATAACCGCTCGGAAGCTCGCGTAAAGTTGGCCGTTTCCGCGATCGCCACGATGAATTTGAGCAGCCTGAATTCAAGTAGGTCCGACACAGGTTTGATCTCCTGGCTGATAGTTTTGGCAGAAGCACATCGCGCAGGCCCCAGTGAAAATCGACGACGAAACTAGAGTCCCTTGGATGAATCAAGACTGTCAATCGGGCACCTTCAGGTACCCGCTCTGAATTAGTCCCGGTGTGCCTGCAATAGAAAAAAGCAATAGTTCTATTGCTTCAAAGTCTTGGACTCCGCAAATGCTGTGACACAAAATCATCGGAAGGCACACGGGCTTGCGAACGTGTTCCTATCAGCGATGAATCGCTGACCGGAGGAATTGTGATGGTCCCCGAACCCTTCGTATCAGCTCAGGAAGCCGCCAAGTTCGTCGGAATCAGTAGACGGTTTCTCATTGAACTCGCGCGGCGCGGAATCTCCGGTGCCTATGCGATCGGAACAGGCGATGTACGGAAAACATGGGTATTCCGTCTTTCCGAACTCGCCGCTTGTATCGGCAAGCCAAGCGTCGGATCAGAGCGACGACAACCGGAAAGCGAACGAGCGTATCATCCAATCATTAGGCGTTCCTCACTGAAATGAGACGTTATGGCATATCAGAGAGGATCTCTCAGAATTGTGTCCCGCAAGAGCGGAGATGTCTGGATGCTGCGGTACAGGCTCAACACGGCGGATGGCAGTCGCAAGGAGAACACCTTGCCGGTCGGTCTTTTCAGGGATTTTCCAAGTGAGAAGGCTGCCTGGCGCGAGGTGGACAGGCTCGGCTTGCTTATCCGGATCAACAGTGAAGAATCTGCAACGCGCATTCGCTTCAACACTCTTGCGGAATACTACCTAAAGGCTGATTTTGGCGAAGATGCCGTCCGTCCAAAGTCAGTCAACACCATCCCGATTGTGGAGCATTACGTTCGGGACTACCTTATTGCCCGCTGGGGTAATGAGCTCGCGAGCGACATCGGGCCTCTGGAAATTCAGCGTTGGCTGAAGTCGCTTCACACCGCAAACGGACTGGCATGGACGACCGTTTCAAAGATTCGTGGAATTATGCACCGCATCTACAAGGTCGGAATCCTGCATGAGCGCATCGAGAAAAATCCAGTAGAGCATGTCGAAACGCGTTCGCAGTCCCTTTACAAGGCAGTCGTCATCACACCCCAGCAAACCCTGGCTATCCTCAATAAACTGACAAACTCGCTCCATTACACGCTTGTCCTGACCTGTGCTGCTACAGCGCTTCGCGCGTCTGAAATCGTCTCGCTGCGCTGGTCAGACATCCTGTGGACCGACGAGCAAATCCGTGTATCGAAGAGATGGGCCAAGGGGCACGACGGTGAAACGAAGACGGCGGCATCGAACGGCTACGTGCCGATGCATCCGGTACTGGCGCAATACTTGAAGGAATGGCGCGCGCAGAGCCCTTATTCGAAAATCGACGACTTCGTCTTTCCGTCGCTAATCAAGGACGGCAAGGTCCCAGTCAGGGCATCGACTTTCGTGCAGGACCATCTGCGTCCGGCGGCAATCAGCGCCGGAATCGTACTTGCAAAGGGCCAACGCTTCGGTCTTCACAACCTGCGGCACAGCCTTAGCACCTGGCTCGTGAATAAGGGGAAGGTCGATCCGAAAACGGTTCAGGGAATCTTGCGGCATAGCGATATCCGCACGACCATGAATCTCTACACGCAGGATGATCGCGACGAAAAGCAAGCAGCGCAGGGCGCTTTCCTAGACGCAGTAGGACTTGGAAGTCGTCTAGTGCAGTAATTTGTGGATCGGATTGTGGATTGTCACTGAAGGAGCCATACAAACTTAAGTTCTTTGTTTTGTATGGCGGGGACGACGGGGCTCGAACCCGCGACCTCTGCCGTGACAGGGCAGCGCTCTAACCAACTGAGCTACGTCCCCAAGAATGGTTCTTTATTTAACCGGGCTGCTCAGGGATTGAGCTGCCGCAAGTATCTTGCTAAACAACTTCTTAAGTGTAACACAGTGATCGGATCTCGTTTAGAGAGCGCGCCATCGAGGTTGAGGAAATTCGACGCCTTCGAAAAACACCCTCATAGAGTAGAGATAGCACCGACCGTCATTTCCGCAGGAATACAATTCAGCAAGTCAATAGTCGTGCTGCCGTTGTAGCATCATTCTTTCTCTTGCGCTTCGCAGTCGCCAGAGTGTGTGCAATTCAGGATTTTCGGAGCTGTTTTCATGGAATTTCATATTTCCCGAGCTATTCGTTCTCAACTCGACTTCGACGGGCTCCTCTTCAGCTATACGGGCAACGTGGTCTTTGCCAATGTGGCTGCGGCTCGCAAGCTGGCTGCACAGTTCAATGCGCTCCATCTCCCAGGCAACGCTCCGGAAAAGATCATCAACGGCGGTGCTCTTTTTGCCATGGGACTGATCGATGAGCTGAATCACGCGTTGGTAGCTCGTTACCGCGAAGAGGTCGACCCTGCCGTTCTTTCTGAGGCGCTTCGTTGGTTCGCGGATAAGGTTGGTCCAGAAAATGTCGATCATCTTCTTCTCTCCTTTGTTGAGCACTTTCCGACCGTCGATGTCTACCAGGGTCATCTCAGCGCCAGCCAGTGGCTCGCCGGCAACACTGAGAATCGCTCTAATCGTGAAGTAGCTCTCGAAGAGCTCATGCTGCTCTGGCTCACCAACATCAACCCAGCCTTCAGCAATTTCCGCGAACTCTTCGACGACTCCGCGCTTAAAGCCTCGACGCCATACCCCGGCGTCACCTCGGGCTTACCTGCCTACCTCGGAACCCGCCCGCCGCTCGCCCCCGAGGCAGGCAGCCTCTTCGAAGCGCTCTCCGCGCCCATGCGCTCTGCGCCCGACTCTCTCACGGGCCAGCTCGACTTCATCCGCGAGAACTGGTCCCGCTACCTCGGCGAAGACCTGCGTCGTGTTCTTCTTGCTATCGACGTAGTCCGCGAAGAGGACCTCGCTATCTGGATGCGCTTCAACCCTCCTCAACCAGACTGGCATCGTCACGCCGCTCCCGGTTTCGGCGGTGAAGGCTTCATCGGGGACGAATACGTCGGTTTCGATCAGGAATTTGGCGGCGAATACATCATCGATGCAGACGGTGTCCGGCGCCGCCGCTACGATCACGACTATCAAGCTCCTCTGACCGAATATGAAGCCTTCAGCGCAGATCAAAGCTGGATGCCCAATGTCGTCCTGATGGCCAAGAGTACGTATGTCTGGCTTGAGCAACTTTCGCAGAAGTACGGCCGCCATATCCACCATCTCGACCACATTCCAGATGAAGAGCTTCACCTGCTCGCGGAACGCGGTATTACTGGCCTTTGGCTCATCGGCCTCTGGGAACGTAGCATCGCCTCCCGCACCATCAAGCGCCTGCGCGGCCACAGCGATGCCGTGGCCTCTGCCTATTCCCTCAAGGAATACAACATCGCCGAAGACCTCGGAGGCACGACGGCATATAGCCATCTTCGTGACCGCGCAGCAGCCTTCGGCATACGCCTGGCCAGCGACATGGTGCCCAACCATATGGGCATCGACTCGCCATGGGTTATCGACCATCCCGAATGGTTTATCTCCCGCCCCGACAGCCCTTATCCGGCCTATTCTTTCAACGGACCTGACATCTCTCCTGACCCGCGCGCCGAAATCAAGATCGAAGACCACTACTACGATCAGTCCGACGCCGCCGTCGTCTTTCGCCTTCGCCATCATCACGACGGCTCGACCCGCTTTGTTTATCACGGCAACGACGGCACCTCCTTTGCCTGGAATGACACCGCGCAGCTCGACTATTCCAAAGCTCGCATCCGCGAACACGTCATCCAGACCATCCTCCACGTTGCGCGCCAGTTCCCCATCATCCGCTTTGACGCCGCCATGGTCCTCGCCAAGCGCCATGTCCAGCGCCTCTGGTTCCCATTGCCCGGCGTAGGCGGCTCCATTCCCTCGCGTGCCGAATACGCCATGCCGCAGGAGGCCTTCGACGCACTCATGCCTCACGAATTCTGGCGTGAAGTCGTAGACCGCGTCGCCGCCGAAGTTCCCGGCACGTTGCTGCTTGCGGAAGCTTTCTGGCTGCTCGAAGGCTACTTCGTTCGCACCCTCGGCATGCACCGCGTTTACAACAGTGCATTCATGGTGATGCTGCGTGACGAGGAAAACGCCAAGTTCCGCTCCTACCTGAAGAAAACCATCGAATTCGATCCCGACATCATGAAGCGTTACGTCAACTTCATGAGCAATCCAGATGAAAAGACCGCCATCGACCAGTTCGGATGGGGCGACAAATACTTCGGCGTCTGCACCATGCTGGTTACGCTTCCCGGACTGCCCATGTTCGCGCATGGTCAGATCGAGGGCTACACAGAACGTTACGGGATGGAGTTCAAACAGGCCCGCATGAAGGAGCAGATCAATGAAGGCCTCGTCGGCGGTCACATGCACTTCATCGCCCCACTGCTGCGCAACCGCGCGCTCTTCGCCGAGAGCCATAACTTCGTTCTCTACGACTTCTGGACCGACCACGGCACCGTAGACGAGAATGTCTTCGTTTACTCCAACCGCCTCAACGATCAGCGCTCCCTCGTCATCTATAACAATCGCTATGGCGGCACGCGCGGCACTATCCACACCTCCGCCGCATCCATGGACAAGTCCAGCGGCAACCTGCGTCAGACCTCACTCGCAACAGGCCTGGCTCTCACCGATAACGGTAGTGCCATCTTCGCTTATCGCGATACGCACGGCGATCTTGAATACCTTCGCCGCGCCTCCGATTTCTATCATCACGGTCTCACGCTCGACCTTCGCAACTACCAGACCGTCGTCTTGCTTAACTGGCGTGAGCTGTACTCCACCGCCGAGCAGCCATGGGATGCGCTCTGCGACGCACTCGCCGGTCGCGGCGTTCCCAGTGTAAACGAAGCTCTCCTTGAACTACGTTTCCGTCCTGTTCGCCAGGCTCTGCGCGAAGCGATCAGCTTAACCAATATTCACCGCTTCGCCGAGGTTGCTGCCGACCCGCATCGCAGATTTGCAGCACAGATCGGAAAGCAGCAACTTGATTCCGCCGCGAAACCGGCCACCGAAACTCCCTTGACGGCTGCCGAAAAAACAGCCCCACTTTCAGAAGCCATCTCTGAAACCGAGCCGATAATCGAGACCCCATCACAACCGACAGAATCCGATGCGACCGCGATACGCGTCGGATTCGACATTCGCCTGGCTGCATTCCTCGAGCAAAGCAGTCAGGTATTCGAACGCATCGCAGAACACCTGCCGGAAGAGCTGCACGAAGCTGTAGTGCAATCTTCTCTGACACACAACGAAGAAACCAATTCGAGCTCCGCAGCGGCTACTGCACCGACCAAGTCTCTCGCACAGATTTACGCAGCAGCCTCGACTACCCTCGCCGATTCCGCTGCGCGTCTACCCCATCTGGAGCGCAGCTTCTCCGACGCTTGGCCTTCTGCAATCCGGCTCGTGCTTCCGAGTAACGCGCCAGGCATCTCGCTTGAGCGCACCTGGGCTCCCGTCCTCGCGTGGATCACTCTCCAGAGCGTACCCGCCAAAGGCAGCCATCTCACCATCTTCGAGCAACTCCACTTGCGCTCCGCCCTCGCCGAGGTCTTCTCAGCTATCGGATTGGAGCCCGCCCGGACCTGGCATCACGCCGCAATGGTATATGTTCTGCAGCTGCAGTCCGATCATCCAACTGCTACCTTCGACTCTGAAGAGTTCTGGTCCGATCCCGATGTCCGCTGGCTCGTCGGTGTAAACGAACACGAAGGCAAACTGTACTTCAACAAAGAACTTTTCGAGGAGCTTCTCTGTTGGATTCAGCTTCCCGCACTCCTGGCCATAGCCGAAGAACCCACACGCAATCTACGCGCCCTCGCTCTCATTGAGGCAGAGGTCGCATCGGCTATCCGACGCGCTCACGCCGCAAGCTTCGACCTGCGCAAATACCTCAGTCCGAACGCAACTATGGAAGTCAGCCGCAAAACCACCGAAAACACAAGCTTGATTCTTGAAGAGGAAATTGACGCGGATGAAACTTCAGAACAGTCGATATCCAGTTAGGCTCGAGCCCGGCGTTCATGGCTGTGAAACCCCGCAAGCCGCATCGTGATCATAGCCGCGGGCACCAGGAAGACCGTAGATCCGAAAACCCACATCACCACTGCGCCCAGCACCTGGTCATCCAGCTGCGACACCTGAAATAGGTTCCCGTGCGTTAGGTAGTAGGAATAGACTGGCCGCCCGCAGAACGCGAGAAATGCCGACAACATCGTGTTCACCGCATCAGCCGTAACCAGGTACAGCAGAATGCCCCAGTTCTGCTCCTCTTTCTTTGCAGGCCAAGGCCGCAGCACGCACCACCAGAACAGCAGCGACGTGCTCAGAAAGCACAGATGCTCCACAACATGCCAGTTCTCGTGCTCCAGAGCGAAGTTGTAAGCTGTCGGCACATGCCACCCCAGCAGACTCAAATTCATCAACAGCCACGCTACCGGCGGTTTCACCAATCCATGCCCCAATGCACGCAGCCATCGCCGCCTCAACAGCGGGCCGCCAACGCGCTTCACTACGACGCGCGGCAATCCACGCAACAGTGGCACCACCGGCATGCCATACAACAGCAACGGCGGCACCACCGACATTAGCAGCAGATGCTCAATCATGTGCGCGCTCAACAACGCATCAGCAAATCCATCCATAGGCGAACCGATCGCCAGCCACAGTATTGCCAGCCCTGACAAGAACGACATCAGGTGCATATCGGTGAACTGTTCTTTGCGTGTCTTCCGGATCGCAAACCAGCCACGCACATATAGCAACGCGGCAATCAACACCGATAATGTCAGCCAGATCGGCAGCGTCCACTCGTTGAAGATTTCTTCAACCGCCAGAGACATCGTCTATGGCGTCTCCGGCAGCGGTTTCGAGTTGAGCCATTGCGGCCGCTGCAGTTCGCTCGTATCCGTCAACTTGCGCGAAGCATTGATCGCAGGCCCATGATTCCCTTCCCGCAGCGTCATTAGAAACGCCACCAGCGCCTTCGTCTCCGCAGGATTGAGCGCGTTGCCATAAGCCGGCATATTTCCGCCGCCTTGCAGCACCTGACGGATCATCTGATCCTCCGTCATCCGCGAAGCAATGCCGTCGAGCGCCGGCCCACGCAGTCCGCCCGTACCGTCTAGAGAATGGCAGTTACGGCACTGCTTCTGCTGGAGCACCAGTGCGCCCTGCCGCTCCAGCGGCGTGCGATCATGCAGATACTTCACTGGTACCGCATCGCCTGACCACGCATCCATCACAGGGCTCCACGGTGTATACATGCCAAGCTTCTGAAACGCCCCCAGTGCCACCGCAATCACAAGCAGCATCAGCACCGCCACCGGCCTGCGCGACCAGTGCCGCTCACCTTCCGGCGAAACCAACGGCAGCGCAAGCATCGCGATAATCGCCACCGCCGGAACAATCAGCAGAAATGGCGTTTCCATCGACGGCGGCAAAAACGCCAGCAGCGCATACAGCCACAGAAATGGAGGATCAGGCTTCGGTGCCGTCTGGATGATCGTCGGATCAGGCTGCCCACCCGGTCCGAAGGGGCCGAAGAAATAAGCGCATGCCATCACCGCCAGCAGGATCACGGCAGCAAAAACAGCATCCTTCCACGCCGCATCCGGCACAAAAGGAATGCCCGACTTCTCAGCGAGTTCGTGATACTCCTTCTGGTAGGTCGACTTCGTAACGATGCGTCCCGGCATCGGCCAGTCACTCACGCCATGAAACAGCGTCATCCAGATATGCAGTCCCGCCGCGCCAAGCAAAATGCCCGGAATCACAAACACATGCAGCGCAAAAAATCGTGACAGCGTAGCAGCCCCAATGATTGGACCACCCAGCAGCAGATGCACCAGTGGCGCGCCGACAAACGGCACACGGGACATGATCGATGCACCAATACCAAGGCCCCAGTATGCATCCTGATCAAAGCGCATCACCTGCCCGGTAAACGCCATGCCCAGCGTCAGCAGCAAGAGACCCACGCCAAGAATCCACGTAAACTCGCGCGGAAACTTGTACGACCCGAACAAAAAAACCTGCACCATGTGAATAATCACAATGGCGACCATGAAATCCGAACCCCATCCATGCATTGCGCGCAAAAACCACCCCAGCGCAATGTTGTGATTGATGAAATTCAGATTGCCCCAAGCCTCATTCGCCGACGGGCTGTACACCAGCGCGAGGAGAATGCCCGTTACCACTTGCAGCACCAACAACACAGTTGCTGCGCTGCCAAATACGTACATCCAGCTTGCGTTGTTCTCCGGCGTCGGATGCATCGCCGCCTTGATCGTCGGCCCGAAGAGTCCCAGCCGCTTCTCAAGCCAGTCATATACACCCACGCTGGCGCGTACCAGTGGATTGCTCGGCTTCTTATCGTCGCTCATGCTTCCGACCTCGTATCCGCCGATTGAATCTGTACCAATTTCTTCTCTCGGTCCGCCCCTCCGCATGACGCCTGCGTCGACAGCGTTGGCATATCGCCCGCATGAATCGACAGCGTATTCCCGCTCACCTGATAGCGGTACTCAAACAGTCCGCGCTCCGGCGGTCCCGAAGCTCTCGACCCATCCTGGTAATAAGCGCCGCCATGACACGGACACATAAACAAATGCGACTCCGGAAACCACCGCACCGGGCAATTCAGATGCGCGCAATTGATCGCAAACACCTGGAACTGCTGCTGCGCAATCCTGCGCACCCAGCACGCTGTCTTCGCTGTCTCTCCGTCGCCAATCCGCGCCGTCGGGCTCACGAACTCTGCCAGCCGTGTCTCACCGACGGGAAAGCCATCAAGAGTTCCAAGCGAAACCCAGCCGCCTACATCCGAGCTTTTCTTCATCGTCGGACCCAGCAGATAGCCCACCACCGGCACCGCCAGCACAGCACCTACCGCAGCGTTCAATGCTACAGAGAGCTTAAAGAGAAACGTCCTGCGCGAGTGCTCCGCTGCTTTCTGTTCCGGCGTCTTCACCGGCGCGCTATCCATTGCTTCTGGATGCTCCAAATGCTCGCTCATATCCGTCCCCAATCCCTCTTACTAGTGCTGATATACCTGGCCCGGTGTCTCCACGCGATGCGAAGCCAGCCACGCAACAATATCGGTAATCTCCTGATCGGTCAGTACATGCGTAGCATCGCCCACCTTCGCCGACTTCCAGTCCGGCATGCCCTGCACGGGCTGCCCACTGATGATCACACTGCGCAACCCCTGATCGCTCACTAGCGCCAGATAGGTCGGATCCACGATCGACCCAATATGCTTGTCCGCAATCCCTGCGCCATCGCTGCCGTGGCATCGACCGCAGTACGTACCATACGCGGCCTGTCCATGCGCCGCGTCGCCCTTACTCGTGCTTGCATACGCTGGAGGTTTCACTTCACCTAGCTGCGAAGCATTCGACCACGACTTCTCCATCCCTTGAACAAGCGCATCGATCTGCTGATCCGTCAGCATTCCTCCCGCCGACTTTGCAAACGCAGGCATCGCAGTGCCCTGCACACCGCCAGAAATAATCCGCTTCAGATCCGCTTCACTGGCCATCGCTAGATACACCGGATTGGCCAGCGCAATCGCCGCCCCATTCTGTCCATGCTCTCCGTGGCAACCGGCACAGTTGTGTGCATACAGCGTCTCAAAATCCACCACTTGTTCAGGACGTGTCACCGCTTCGCGATTCGAATTCATCGCCTGATAACCGGGCGGCGTCTGGCAGCCAATCACAGCCAGCGAACCCAATAGCATCGGAATGCTTAGCAAGCGCAGCTTCATGCCTGATTCTCTTCCTCATTCTTCTTCCCGGCTGCATCATCTGTCGGAGCACCCGTGCCCGGCCCCATTTCGAAGCCGGCGCGAACCGCGAACGGCAACGCCTGAAACTGCGGCGTGCGCACCTTGTCATGCAGGTTCACTACAAACCCGCACACCAGCCCAAAGAAAATCTGTGAAGCCACAAACCAGAACCACTCAATCCGTTGATTCAGAATCGGGCTCACCACGCCGATCGCAGTGTGCATCAACCCCGTAAAGATCAATGGCACTACGAAACCGGCGGAAAGGATCGGATACTTCGGGAACATATGCAGCATTGCCACATACAACAGCCCAACCAGTATCGAGATCATTCCGTGAATCGCCGTCGCCGCCAGCAATCCCCGAAGATGAAACTCTCCCAGGAACTGATTGCTCGCTCCCGCCCAGCTTACAAATCCACCCGCTGCCATCAGGTTTACGGCATACCAGAAACTGTGATACTTCACCACGCTGAAGATGCCCGCAGGCACTGTCATCGCAAAGCCGCCTGCAAGACCACCTTTGATACCGCTCGAAATGCGAAACGATTCAATCGGCAATATCTTGCGCCGCTCATCGCTGATGGGCGCCGCTTTCAGTAACCGTCGAGCCGTCTCGACGCGAATCTCTTCCGTCTCCACCGGCACTGGCTCGTGCGCCTCATGTGGCAGCACCTGGCGAAACCAGCCCACGCTACCCATCAATATCAGCACCAATCCCAGTGCACCGATATAGACCGACGTCACCAGTGCTGTCACCAGCAACGCGACGCCCAGAGCGAGCACTATCGGCCATACCGTCGGCGTCGGCAACTGAATCTGTCCCGTTGTCGTCGCATCATCGTGATGCATAGCTTCTCCTCATTCAACCCCTCACAGCTAACGGCAGAACACGTATACCACCAGGAACACCACGATCCACACCGCATCTACAAAATGCCAGTAAAGCGACAGCACCTCCAGCTTCTCGGAGTGCGCGCTCGTCATCTGCCCCGTGAGCGAAAAAATCAGCGACAGCGACAGCATGATCAATCCCACAATCACGTGACTCGCGTGCAGCCCTACCAGCGAATAGAACGTTGTACCAAACAAGTTCGTGGAGATCGTTAGCCCATCGTGATAGATCAGCTGATACCACTCCTGACCGGTACCAACTAAAAAGATTCCACCCAGCAGCACCGTTAACGCCAGCCACAAAGACGTCGCATTCCGCTTGCCGTGATGCAGCGCTGAACCCGCAAAGTGGACAGTAATGCTGCTCGATATCAGACATATCGACGTGAAGATCGGCAGTTCCAGAACCTCATGCGGCGTTGGTCCGCTCAGGCTCTTTCCTGCGTAATACAGGTAGGCCACGATGAAGATGATGAAGATCGAAGCCTCGGCAATGATCAGGCATGCCATACCAACCACGCCCTTCGAGGGCTGCTTCCATTCACCGACCGCACTGTGAGGAATCGTTGCAACGTTGCTCATCGTTTCGTCCTCACCCCTCGTATTTGCTGTCCGGATCGTTCGGATGCTTCAGATCCCATAACGGCCTGCGGCTTTCCACCGTCGGTGTCTCAGCGAAGTTGTACGCTGGCGGCGGCGATGCCGTCGACCACTCCAGCGTCCACGCATCCCACGGATCAGCGCCTGCTTCCTTGCCCTTGAAGTACGAATGAACAAGGTTATAGACAAAGATCAAAGTTGCAATCCCCTGGATCGCACCTCCAATCGAAACCGCCATATTCAAGCCAGCCCATCCGCGATCGGCCTCGTAGGTATAGATCCTGCGCGGCATGCCTAACAGACCCGGAATATGCATCAGGTCAAACGTCACATGAAATCCGATAAGGAACAGCCAGAAGTGCCACTGTCCAAGTTTCTTGTCGAGCATGCGTCCCGTCATCTTCGGATACCAGTAATAGAACGCCGCGAAAATCATGAAGACAATCGCGCCCACCAGCACATAGTGAAAGTGCGCAACCACGAAGTACGAGCTTCCAAGCTGCCAGTCAAACGGCGAAACCGACAGCATGATGCCCGTCAGACCTGCCACAACAAACTGAAACAGGAATCCCAGCGAGAAGAGCATAGGAACTTCAAAGTGAATCTTCCCGCCCCACAAGGTCGCAAGCCAGTTGAATACTTTAATGCCCGTAGGCACTGAGATAACCATCGTCGAAAAAGTGAAGAATGCATTCCCCGGAGCCCCGAGTCCAACCGTAAACATATGGTGGGCCCATACCGTAAGACTGATAAATCCAATGCCCACCGTAGCTGCCACCATCGCCGGATAGCCAAAGATGGCCTTCCGTGAGAACACAGGAATAATCTCGCTGGCAAATCCAAACGCCGGCAGGACCAAAATGTAGACCTCTGGATGCCCGAAGATCCAGAAGAAGTGCATCCAGAGCACCGCCGATCCACCAGCCTGCGTATCGAAGAAATGCGCCCCCAGATACCGGTCCAGCATCAGCATGATCTGCGCCGCGGTCAGCGGGCTGATCGTGACAAACACCAGCCCAGAAGTCACTAGGTAGAGCCATGCCAGCAGCGGCAGCCGGTTCATCTTCATGCCTGGGCACCGCATGCACAGAATCGTCGCCACAATATTTAGTGCCGTTCCGATACTGCCCACGCCGCTCACCAAGATCGAGAGCGTCCAGTAATCAGTACTATGCCCTGGCGAAAAAACCCGCGCCGTCAGAGGCGCATAGGCAAACCAACCCACATCCGGTGCACTACCCGCGCCATACATGCCGCTACCGCCAAAGTAGCTGTAGTACAGCAAAAAACCACCAAATGCCGAGATCCAGAAGCTGAAAGCATTCAATCGCGGAAATGCCATATCCCGTGCGCCGATCATCAGCGGCACGAGATAATTTCCAAACCCAAATAGAATTGGCATGCCGGCGAAAAACACCATCGTCGTGCCATGCATCGTAAACAGCTGATTAAAGGTCTGCGGCGAGACGAAGTGATTATTGGGAACCGCGAGCTGGATGCGCATCATCAACGCTTCCACGCCGGCTATGAGTAAAAAGATCAACGCATAGCCGATATACATCAGCCCGATCTTCTTGTGATCGACCGTCGTCAGCCATTCCTTCACTACATCGAAGACGCGGCCGCGTGGAGCATGCACCGTGCGATCAACGACTGCCGTGGTTTGCGTTGCCATCTTCCGCTTTCCTTCCCGCTTCTACTTCAGTGATGTAAGGTACGCTGTCACCAGATCCAGATCGTGCTGATTCAAATGCATCGCTGGCATCAACGCTCCCGGCTTAAATGCCGCTGGATCATCGATAAATGCGCGAATGTTCTCCGGAGTGTTCTTCACAGCGCCGGACGCAATAGTGTCCCGACTCGCCAAATGCGTGAGGTCCGGACCGAACCGCCCCGTCGCAACCGTTCCCGAAACTGTGTGGCAACTAATGCAGGAATTGTGCTCAAACACTGCCTTACCTGCTGCAACGCTGGTGTCGTCTGCCGCCGGTTTCTTCTGTTGAGCGACCCACGCAGCAAACTGATCTGGCGTATCCACGTACACGCGCAACAGCATCTTCGCATGCTGCGTGCCGCAGTACTGCGCGCACTGCCCGAGATATAGACCCGTCGTCTGCGGGTCCACCCACATCACGTTGACCTTGTTGGGAATCACATCCAACTTGCCCGCAAGCCGTGGCACCCAGAAGCTGTGATCCGTATCCGCGGAAGACATCGTCAGATATGTCGGCAGCGGATCGGACGCACTGCTCACCGGTATGTGGAGCTCATTCGCCGTCACCACCCCCAGCTTCGGATACCTGTACTCCCACCAATACTGATGCCCGATCACCGTCACATCGATTCGTTTCGCCGGCTTCGGAATGCTCTCCGTAGAAAAAATCACGCGTGCTGTGGCGAGAAATAGCACCACAACTATCAGAATCGGAATCACCGTCCATGAAAGCTCAATCTGCATGCTGCCGTAGATTTGGGGTGGTTCATGGTCGGCCTGGGGACTCGACGGCTTGTGCCTGTACCGGATGAGTACAAAAATCAACAGCCCATATACCACCAAGAAGATTCCGCCCGTAATGCTGAGCACCAGCATGGACAGATCAAAGATGGAGTGCGCAGGCGTGGCCGATGGAGAAAAGATCGAGGTCGGCGACTGAGCCGCTAGAAAATCAACGATGCTTGCCGGAAAAAGTCTCATAGACGCAACTATCGTCATCACCATTCGAAGCCTGTCGAATCACCGGGCTTCAGGTTTTCGTCAATCGCATCTGCCCTGAATTATTGTTGCAGGCCGACGCGGATGAGCGCGAATAAGCAGCTATTGAACAACACCGGGGCCAGCGCCTTCATACTAGCACGCACTCCAATGCCCAACACTACGAAGATCGACAGATTTTCATCACCAACTGGGATGTCTGATCTGCTTCTATGGTTTCGCGCTTTTTCAAGGCCGGGTTCAATATGCGGCACGAAAAGGAAATTCCCTGTAAATACACGGTATCTGATCCCTGCTGTACAAAACAGGGACGTGTGGTTAAAGCCTCATCCGACAGGAATCAGGATGGCTGCCTTCCGGCAGGTCTGTATCCGATCAATCGTTATCCGATGCCCATCAATTGACCGACGTTGCTAATCTCGCTTGCCTGAAAGGCGAAACTGCAGTAATAAAATCGCCCGCAACCAGATCAGCCCAGGAAACGCCTAAGCCTGTTCACGCGGCCGATATGATTCCAGTCGGAGATGTATACATTTGCCTCGCGGTCCACAAAACAGCCGTGAGCCGCGCTGAATGTAGCAGGCGCGATCATCGCCGGATCAAGATCGTAGTTGGCCCACTGCTTCTTCTGGGGATTGTCGCCCAGGAAGGCGACCGGAACATTGTCTAGATCGAGGATAACGGCACGGCCTTCGAGTTCGGAAACAATCGCATAATCTCCGTAGAAGCTGACCTGGCATGGACGGCGAAGATGCTCCGTCACGGTGCGTACATATTTGCCGTCCAGGTCAAAGTGGCAAAGGCGGCGATTCTCGCGGTCGCAGACCAGCAGAAGCGGCTGGTTGTAGCGCGTGTCCAGAGCGAGGCCATGGCTGCAATTCAGCAATCCCGGATCTGACCCCTTCCCGGAATAGCTCTTGAGGAAATTGCCGCTGCGGTCAAAGCGAAAGATACGGGAATCGCCATAACCATTGGCTATGAAGATGGAGCCATCGGGCGCAGGCAGAGCCGCGGTAATGCGCCATTCGTTCGGTGTCTTGAAGCCCGCTTCTACAGGCGCAGTGATTTTCAGCACCGGAGTGCCATCCGTCCGCATTTTGACGAAAAGCCAGTTTTCTTCCGGCGTGCCCTTTTGAACGGTTGTGTAAAAGTACTCTTTGCCGCCTTCTTCGGCGTGCACCATCGAGTGCACTTCAGGAAACTCGTGCGCGATAGATTTGAGTAGCCTGCCTTCCCGTGAATAGACGAGGATACCTGTTTGGCTCTGCGTGCTGACGTAAATATTGCCTGCGTTGTCTTGCGCAACAGCGCCATGCGTTCCACCGAAAGCAGTACCTTCCGTAAGAGCCCCCCAACCCGGCATGACTTCGTAAGTCCACTCTCCATTTCCGGTCATCACGGTCTGTGCGAAGTTGTCGCCAGCACTGGAGCGAGCAAAGGCCGGCGTGACAGAGGCAACAGCGGCAGTGGTGCAGGCAGCGGCTATGAAGGCGCGCCGCGAGTTTTGATTGCTGTGGTGAGTCATGGTGTCTTCCTTGCAGAGGTATCGTCAGGCTGCGCCGCTGTATTGAAGAGATACACATGACGCAGGTTCGGCATCTTCTTGAGCACTGTGACAGAATCCGGCGTCACTTTTGTGCTGCTCAGGTTGAGATAAGTCAGTTGTGAGAGCGCACTGAGCTTCGCAATGCCAGTACCTGTGATCGATGTTCCTTCCAGATGCAGAGCACGCAGATGCGTAAACCTGCTCAGCGTGTCAAAAGCGGCATCCGTTACCGCAGTGCGGCCAAGTTCGGCTTCCACTATATAAGGCGCGAATTTCTGCAATTGCGCAAGCTGCGCGTCTCCAAAGGTTGATGAGATATCGACAGTGCGAAGAATCAGCCCGTCGGATGCCTTGCCTGAGACAGGCACGAGCTTGGCTCCCTGCCCTTGCTGCATACGCAGAATTTCGGGCATCAGCGCACTGTAATCATCGACAGGCTGCGGCGGTGGCTCGCTGTGATCGGCCGCAATGTTAACTCCGGGAACCGTGGTGGCAATAGGAGATGCTCCAGCAAGAATCCATGCTCGAATCCAGGAGATTTCTTCGGTCGTAAGCGGTGTGCGTCCCTCGGCTGGCATGAAGTGCCGGTCGGTATTCGGAAGCGTTACTCGCTTGAGCAGCATGCTGGCGTCCGGCTTACCAGGCAGAATACTCGTTCCGTCCTGCCCACCGCGCATAAGCCGATCGTAGGTGTCGAGACGCAGCCCGGCCTTAGCATTACTGGCGCTGTGGCATGAGACGCATTTAGCGTCAAGCACAGGATTAATATGGCGCGCATAAAAAGAATCGGGGCTGACGTTCTCGCCGCTGCTGATTCTCAAAAGCGGGCGCAGCGCTGTGGGCATGTAATGGGTAAGATAGTCGCTGCCGTGCGAGATGGAGCCACCCTGATGCGATGTCCAGACAAGCACAAGCAGCGTGGCCACGAGCAACGACGGATAGATGTTGGCTTGCGCGCGAGCCGCCCACGCGGGACGCATCAGCACGCACAGCATGAGTCCGATGCAGAGCGCAATCGCCCCACTCATATGAAGCGTAACGGTTGTGCCTGAGTCGCCTGCTCCATAGGCCAACATATAGCCGAGAGCAAGTGTTGGCAGCGCAACAATCAGCGCGACACTAAGGACAAAGCCTGCGGCTTCGCGAAGCGCGGGGCGTTTCACTCCGGTGATTTCAAGCACCGGAACCAGAACGATGAGCCCGATCGGTAAATGCAGCAGAACAGGATGAAATCGCCCGAAGAATTGCAGCCAGTCGCCATGTGCTCGGCCATCGAGACGAAATACGAATGGTAAAGCAATGAGCATAACGCTCACGCCCAGAACGCGAATCCATGCCGATCGTGCGATAGAGGTACGTCGTACAGTGATCTTTTCGGCAGCGATCACGCGAGCAGATCCTTGACGACAAACGCGGGCAAGGGCCCGGTAAGCCGTTGGTCAAGCCCCTGGAAGTTATAGGTGAGCTTGTTGTGGTCGATGCCGAGGCAGGCGAGAATCGTCGCATTGAAATTGCGTACGTGAACGGGATCCTTGGCCACGTTATAGCTATAGTCGTCTGTCTCGCCGTAAGTAATGCCAGGACGCACGCCTCCGCCAACCATCCACGTCGTAAAGCAGCGCGGGTGGTGGTCACGGCCGTAATTATCGGCGCTTAGCCCGCCCTGGCTGTAGACAGTGCGGCCAAATTCACCAGCCCAGATGACGAGTGTATCGTCGAGCAGTCCACGGCGCTTGAGGTCCGTGACAAGCGCATAAGAGGCGCGATCTGTCTCCTGACAAAGGATGGGAAGTGTGCCCACGACATCGCCGTGAACATCCCAGCCACGCTTGTAGATTTGCGTAAAGCGCACGCCGCGCTCTGCCATACGGCGTGCGAGCAGACAGTTGTAAGCAAACGTGCCTGGCGTCTTTGCATCTGGCCCGTAAAGATCCCAGGTCGATTGCGGCTCTTTGCTGAGATCAGCCAACTCCGGAACTGACGCCTGCATACGGAAAGCCATCTCATACTGAGCGATACGTGCATTCGTTTCCGGGTCGCCGACTTCGGAAAGTGTCTGGCGGTTAATCTCTTCCACCGCATCGAGCATCTTGCGGCGAACTTCGCGATCGATGCCATCGGGATCAGCCAGATAGAGCACAGGATCGCCGCCCGAGCGAAGGCCAACGCCTGCATATTCAGACGAAAGAAAACCGCTGCTCCACAGACGTGAAGAAACAGGCTGATTATTCTCCTTCGGATTCGTCTTCGTCTGCAGCACGATAAATGTGGGCAGATTGTCGTTCATGCTGCCCAAACCATAGGCAAGCCATGCACCCATGCAAGGTTTGCCGGGATTCATGTTACCAGTATTGATAAACATGATCGCGGGCTCATGGTTGATGGCGTCCGTGTTGGTGGATTTGACGATAGTCAGATCATCGACCATGCGTGCGGTATAGGGCAGCAGATCGCTGACCCATGTACCGGTCTGACCGTGCTGTTTGAAAGCCCAGTGCGAGGGTGCAATCGGAAAACGCGACTGCCCTGCCGTCATGCCCGTAAGCTGCTGGTTGCCGCGAACCGAGTCCGGCATATCCTTGTTGAATTGCGAAGCAAGGTTCGGCTTGTAGTCGAGCATGTCGAGTTGCGGCGGCCCGCCAGACATGAAGAGATAGATAGCTCGCTTGGCCTTTGGTGCGAAGTGAGGCAGACCTAGATTATTGCGCGTCAGAAGCGCTGGATTCTTTGCGTCCGCACCATGGCCGTGCACCGCGGATTCGCCAAGAAGACCGGCAAGGGCAGCCCAGCCAAGCACCTTACCTGAGCGGCCAAGAAACCGGCGGCGTGTCTCCACGGCAGTCCATTCGCGCTTTAGCCCTACGGGAATCGGTAGCTGAGTAATATCGAGTTCTCGTTCGCAATCGGTACAGAGTGGGTGCTGCTTCATGGTTCCTCGCTACTTATTCAGCGTTTCGTCCAGATTAAGCATTTCGTTGGCGATCATCGTCCATGCGGCCAGCTCAGGTTCGGCAATATTGGTTGCGGGCTTACTTTCACCTTCATGCGTGAGTGCATGCGCAGCTTTAGGATCGGCGGTGTAGTGCTGCTGCATCTGTGCAAGGGATGACTCGAGCACCGCCGTCATCGATGGGCTTGCATCGTGCGCGAGAAGAATTTCGCTCATGCGATTAATGCGCGCTTCGGGCTTGGCTCCCGCTTCATGAATGGCGCGTTCGGCAAGCCCTCGCGCAGCTTCGATCCACTGCACGTCATTCATCGTAACGAGCGCCTGCAGCGGCGTGTCCGTGCGCTGCCGGCGAGTGCAGACAGTATCTCGCACGGGAGCATCGAATGCGTCCATGCTCGGCGGAGAAGCCATGCGCTTCCAGTATGTGTACATGCTGCGCCTGTAAAGTGCATCGCCATGATCCTGCACGTAAACAAGCGTATCGCTTGTCGGATAGCTCACCTGCTCCCACACATTCGGCGGCTGGTACGGTTTAACGCTAGGACCGCCGATACGCTCGACAAGCAGATCGCCCGATTGCAAGGCAATATCGCGAAGCATCTCCGCATCCATGCGGAACCGTGGACCATGTGAGAGAAGCAGATTGCGCGGATCTTTTGCGATCTGCTGTGGCGTCGATTTGGCGCTCTGGCGATACGTGGCAGACATCACCATCAGCTTGTACATATGCTTGATATTCCAACCGCTCTCGCGAAACTCCACGGCCAGCCAGTCGAGCAGTTCTGGATTGGTCGGACGCTGGCCCATGATGCCAAAGTCTTCCGTGGTTTCAACAATGCCCGTACCGAAGAGCTCATACCACATGCGATTTACGGTCACTCGCGCGGTAAGCGGATTTTTCGGACTGACAGTCCAGCGGGCAAGCGCAAGACGATTGCGTGGAAGACCCGCAGGAAGCGGCGGTAGATAGTGAGGCGTGTTGGCTTCTACGCGTTCTTCACGCGCCGCGTAGTTGCCGCGCTGCAGCACCGACGCATACGCAAGCGTCGGCTTTTCCCACGCAACTTGCGTGATATCGCCGCCGGCAGAGAGTTGGTCAAGCTGCGCATCCAACGCATTCATCTGCGCTTGCGTCTCACGGAAAGCTGGATCGACGCTGTTGAGGTAATACTCGGAGACAACATGCCACTGGTCCTCCGTCCATTGCGATGCTGGCTTCGACGTAATCTCAGCAACATAGTCTTCGAACGGTAGCCGGCGCACTTCATCCGAAGAGACTGAGCGGCCATAGAGCCGAATGTCCTGGTAGCGAAGCTCTTTCGCTGGATTGCTCTCCGGCGAACGCCATCCAAGCTGCATCGGGGCACTGGTGCGAATGCTCTCGCCGTTCAGCGTATCGGACTCGACTTGAGTTGCCGTGGAGTTGCCGTCCACAAAGATCTTCACACCCGATGCGCGGCCCGAGCCGTCATAGGTGAAAAAGATATGTCGCCATTTGCCGTCAGTTGGTAACGGCGTAACGGTAGAGACTCGGATGGCAACAAGCGGTGTTGTATCCGGCGGCGGCTCTTTCTTCGTAGGCTTTTTCTCTTCCTTCTTCTCGTTCTTTTTCTTCTCTTCTTTTTTCTTCGGTGGTTTGTACGCAGCCAGTTCTTGCTTGGTCAGATTTTCCGGCGAAGGATATTGAAACTGCTCTTTCGTATCGGAATGCTTTTTGTCCTTCGCATCCTTGGGCAAAGAGTGGACTAGTTCGACAGTAAGAATGCCGTTGCGAACAGTAAGATCCCAGCCGCGATCATGCTGCGTTACATCCATCTTGGAAAGGATGGCGCCAGGTTTGTCATCCAGCGCAAAGTACGGGGCCGAGCGGAACATCATCCACCCGCCGCCAGAAAACGCCTGGTTGCCCTCAAAGTCTCCGGCATGGTCAAGAACCACGTGTGTGTTCGACTGCATGCGGAAACTCGGCCAAAGCCATGTAGTCTCCCCCCATTGAGGAACGACCGTGGTGGCCTTGAATGTGGCTGGATTCGCCTGCGGCGCGCTGTTGTGAAGTACATCGCCGCTGCCCTCATCGAGACGGAGACGAACAAGCAGCTTGTCTGCTGAAACAGATTGCGGCGGGTTGCTATGCGACGCAAGCCAGCCCTGAACAAGACCACGCTCCTCCAACCGCATCGTACGCAACTTGGCGAGCAACTCGGAATGCTTTGCGTATACCCGATCGTAGGCCTCGCGATTCTGCGCCTTGGGTATGCGCACAACCGGCGTCCACACCGGGCGGTCGCCGTTGAAAGGCTTTTCGTCAATGTTGTTGAAGAAAGCGGAAAGCGAATAAAAGTCTTTTTGCGTGGTGGGGTCGAATTTGTGATCGTGACAGACGGCACAGCCCACCGTCAGCCCCAGAAAAGTAGCGCCATATGCTTCGGTGCGATCCCGGGCAATGTTAAAGCGCAGCTCTTCTGCGATAGTGCCGCCTTCATTCGAACTCTCACCCATCCGTACATAACCGCTGGCAATGAGAGGATCCAGCCCCTTGGCAGGAAGCAGATCACCGGCAATTTGCTCGACGGCGAATTGATCGAACGGTTTGTTGCCGTTAAAGGAACGAATTACATAGTCACGCCAGGGCCAGATATGGCGGCTGTTGTCGTAGTGCAGACCATAAGTATCAGCGTAGCGGGCATAATCCAGCCAATAGCGAGCGCGCTGCTCTCCGTAGGTCGGGCGCGCAAGCAGGTTATCCACCAGGCGCTCATACGCATTCGGTGAGTTGTCCTGCACGAAGGCGCGAACTTCATCAGGCGTCGGCAAAAGACCGGTGAGGTCGAGCGTGACGCGGCGAATCAACGTGGCTTTATCCGCCTCTGCCGATGGGGTAAGGCCAGCTTTGTCGAGTTTCGCAAGAACAAAGTTGTCGATAGGATTGCGCGGCCAGTTGGGATGCGAGGCCGGCTGCGGGACTGCTGGACGCGTGGGAGCCTCAAACGCCCAATGCGGCCGGTAAACGGCGCCTTCCTTTACCCACTCTTTTAAAGTGGCTATTTCACCGGCGCTCATCGGCTTGGCTTCGCCCTCTGAGGTTTGTGGCATCAGATAGTGCGAATCATGCGACTCGATGCGCTTGATCAACTCACTTCGTTCTGGATGCCCGGGCACAATCGCATCCGGATGGCCTGAACGTTTCTTCAGGGCATATTCGGCGAGGTCCAGTCTCAGCCCTCCCTTGCGCATCTCTGGATCAGGACCATGGCAACTGAAGCAGCGGGCGGCAAGAATGGGCTGAACATCCTGGTTGAAATCGAGAGAACGGCCCACCGTTTGTTTTTTGGTTCCGTGACATCCGGCAAGGAGGCCGGCAACCAACAACAGGCTCCCTAGCCGCACTACCGGTAATCGGAATACTTTAGGAATTTCTTGCGACCGCAAGTTGAAAACTGCAAGCAACTCAGCGCACTCCCTGGAATCTCTTCTATTTCGACGAACCAACGGACCACGTCCGGAGAAAAACGGGAAGCAGCAAACCCTCTCCGCTCGGAGGCCAAAAGTTTCTCATCCCGAAACAACAACTGTCTACGTATCTCTTATGTGCAACACAGGCTTTGTGTTGTCATTGTCGAAAACCTCAAAGATTGGCCGCGAAAAAGTCCCTTATTTCTGGACCTGATACTCGGCGCCAGTGTCCAAAAAGACTCACATCGACACGGCTCACCAATTTGTATTGCGTGCACCAGAAACTCAGAAGATACACGCCCGCTTCTACCTATCGGCATTCGTGCCTGTGGATCCTCAAAATCACAGAACGCGGTGAGGTCTTCTCGGGTAGCGATAAATTCATGGTTTATACTGACCTCATGTCTTGTCCCAACCACACCAAAATATGTTGCACCGGCGGACTTTGGCGTCGCTGTTGTTGCGGCATTGGCTTTGGCGTGTCTCGCGGATAAGGTCTCTCAACACAGCCTCATCCTGATCTCCTGAATGCCCCGATAGATGTGTGGCTGGACGCTCGGCCGCAAGCCGCCGTGGCTTCCTCTTCAGCACAGAATCACTACGCGGGTTCTCCAGCGGTACGGTTTTCCAGTCAAGACAGGCTGTCTATGATTCTCATCTCCGATAGCAGAGTCCTCGCGCACGTCCAGCACCGCTCTCCGCGGTTTCGGGCTCTTTGTCTGGCTGCAGATATGACCTCGTGTTGTCGCATCTGAGAGACCGCCTCGGTCCCTGCCTCTCTTGTCCTCCATTCCTTGGCCTTCTTACCAGTTCACATTGATCCATTTTCTGAAAGGTTAAACATGCCAGTATTCGCATACACGGCCCATGCTTTTCGCCCGAATTTCCGTTTTATTCGATCCAGGTTCTTCTTCGTCATACTTTTCGGGCTATTCGCAATCTCCGAACATCGCGCCATCGCACAAGTCGTCAGCGCCACTTTGCAGGGCACTGTGCAGGACACAACAGGAGCAACCGTCTCTAAAGTTAACGTGGAGGCGCTTAACGTCTCCACCGGCATCGTGACTCGCGCGGAAACAAACGACAGCGGGCGCTTCGTCTTCGCATCTCTAGCACCTGGCGGCCCCTACACCCTCACCATTGAAGCGGAGGGTTTCAACACAGAGGTCCGTTTCGGCATTCATCTCGCAATCAACCAGGTCATCGATCTGAATATCCCGTTGCACATCGGGGCCTCGACGCAAAAAGTGGAAGTCACATCTGACGCCACACAGCTTGAAACCTCAAGCGCCGCAGTCGGTCAGGTCATCGGAAACCGTAGTGTAGAGAATCTCCCGCTCAACCAGCGCAATGTCTGGTCCCTACTTTTCCTGACACCAGGTGTTACGGGAAGTGTGACCTATCAGTACAACAGCATGAACATGTCGGTAAACGGTGGTCGCCCCGGCTCAACAAACCTGCTCGTGGACGGCATTCCTGGCTCTCCACCACTCATCGTTCCTATCGGCAGCCTTGGCATCTTTCCCTCGGTAGACTCCGTACAGGAATTCAAAGTCCTCACCAACGGTTACTCCGCTGAGTTCGGCCGCAGCGGCAGCGGTATTGTCAACGTCATCCTCAAATCAGGCACAAACCAGTTTCACGGCAGCCTCTTCGAGTTCCTGCGCAACTCAGTGCTCGACGCTAACACCTACTTCGCCAACCAGAGTGGAACAAGTCTGCCCAGCTTCAAGCGCAGCCAGTTTGGCGGCAGTGTCACCGGTCCGGTCGTTCTGCCAAAACTCTACAATGGCAAAGACAAAACCTTCTTCCTGTTCTCCTATGAAGGCCTCCGCCAGGGCACAGAAAGCGAGCTGACAACCACGGTTCCCACCGCTCTCCAGCGCGCAGGCGACTTTTCCCAAACCCTCAATGCAGCCGGCAATCCTGTACTCATATACGACCCTGAAACAACCGTGGCCTCCGGCTCAGGCTACGTACGTGAGTCCTTTCTCGATGAAACCGGCAAGAACGTCATTCCCGCTGGTCGCATCGATCCCGTCGCAGCTGCGATTGTTCAGTACTACCCTTTACCTAACCAGACTGACGGCGCAGGCGGCGTCAACAACTACTTTGCGTCGGGTGTGACTAAACTGAACATCGATACATATGACGCCAAGGTAGACGAAGTCATTAACGACAAGAACCGTCTCTTCGCCCGCTATTCTCGCCGCAACCTGACCTCGCCGCCACTCGTGCTCTTCCCCAAAGCAGATGAAATTGCCGAAGGTGGCCAGTCTCAGCCTCAAACATCCAACAGTGCGGCCATTGATTACACATGGACGCCAAGCCCCAACTATGTCCTCGAAATCCCCTTTGGATTCTCGCGCACGGCAATTAACTTCACGCCGCTAAGCGCCGGTTTCAACCCATCCACCGGGCTAGGTTTTCCCGGCTACATCGCAGCCAACGCCGATCACCTGCTCTTCCCCGGCATCGCACCAGCGAACTACTACACTCTCGGCGACGCCGGGCAGGGGCAGACCCGCGCCGGTGGTTTCACCGTCTTCTCTCTCGGCGTCAACAACACAAGAATTCTCGGCAATCACGTTCTAACCTTCGGCGGCGAAGCACGCCTCCTGCAGGCGAACGACGTCGAATCGGGCGCTTCCACTGGCAACTACAGCTTCACCAATGCCATCACCCAGGGACCGAATCCCAACGCAGCAACTGCAACAGCCGGCAACGCTATCGCATCGCTTCTCCTCGGCATCGGCAGCGGCACCATGCAGATCAACACAAAAAACGCAGCCACGGCCAGCAAATATTACGGCCTTTACATCCAGGACGATTGGAAGGCGTTTTCGCGTCTCACCGCGAATCTCGGTCTGCGCTACGACCTGGACATTCCGCGCACCGAGCGTTACAACCGAATGGAAACCTTCGACCCCAACGCTATCTCGCCGCTCGCTACGCAAACCGGCCTCACCAGCCTAACCGGAGGCGTAGTCTTCAACGGCGTCAACGGAGTAAGCCGACGCCAGTTCTCTCCGCAGTGGAAGAACTTCGGCCCGCGCATCGGACTCGCGTATCAACTCGACAACAACACAGTAGTCCGCGCCGCCTATGGCGTTTATTTTGGCCCATCGATCCGCTCCGCCTTTGCCACCATCGGCCAGGAAGGCTTCGGCAGTTCCACCACCTATACCGGCAGCGCCAATGGACTCACGCCTTCTGTCTATCTCAGCAATCCGTTTCCCAACGGCCTCAATCTTCCATCAGGAAGCTCGCAAGGCCTGCTCACCGGCATCGGCTCTTCCTTTGAAAATCCACTCCGCTATGACAACAAGGTTGGCTACACGCGGAACTGGAACCTCGATATTCAGCGTCAGCTCCCCTTCAACCTGCTTCTCGATGTCGCCTATGTAGGCAGCTTCGGCCTGCATCTCAACAAGTCCGGTGAAGCCGATTGGAATGCGGATCAGCTCGCTCCGGCAGCACTCGCGCTCGGCAGTCAGCTTCAGCAGACCGTAGCCAATCCCTTCTACGGAATCATCACTACTGGTCCAGAATCAAGCAAGACCATCGCACGCAGCTATCTCGAAGCGCCCTTCCCGCAATTCACTGCCGTCGATCTCTCCTATCTTCTCGGCGGATACACACAGTACGACTCCTTCCAGCTCAAAGTGAACAAGCGCATCTCACAAGGCCTGAACTTCCTTGTCTCGTTCACCGGCCAGAAGCAGATCGACAACTACTCCGGCATTCAAAATGTCGGCAACATCACTGGTGGCATTCAAAACATCTACAACCCACAGGCCGAGCGCGCCGTCTCTTCCAATGACATCTCGAAAAGCCTCGTTATTAGCGGCGTCTATTCCCTTCCTTTCGGCCGCGGCCAGCAATTCGGATCGAACTGGAATCGTCCTCTTGACCTAGTCTTCGGCGGATGGCAGTTTAATGGAATTGCCACCGAGCATACTGGCTTTCCACTATCACCATCCACACAGAACACCGCAAATGCCGGCAACAATGTTCTTCGTCCCAACCTCACGGGCCTAACTCCCGTCGTACATGGCTCAGTTACATCACGTCTACATAACTACCTGAATGCCGCCGCCTTCTCGCAACCTTCGCCATTCACCTTCGGCGATGCGCCGCGCACGCTTTCAAACGTACGTGCTCCCAATGTGGAGAACGTTGACTTCTCCGCCTTCAAAAACTTCCGCGCAACGGAAAAACTCAATGTCCAGTTCCGCGCCGAAGCATTTAACCTGCTCAACCAGGTGGTCTTCGGCAACCCCAACATGGTTTTGACGTCTGGCCAGTTTGGCAGCATCACGACTCAGTCCAACACGCCGCGCGAGATTCAATTTGCACTAAAGATTCTCTTCTAATGACAGAAGAGGCGCAGATCGAAACCTTCCCGCCTCTCAACGCGGGAAGGACTCATATATCAAAGGGGATCAACGTGACAATCGACGAAAAATCAGGCGCCACAACGCGTCGCGAATTCATGCAGGGAAGCCTCGCCGTGGCTGGAACACTCCTCGCCTCGCAGCTCAGCGGCCCCGTAGCCTCCGCTGAGGCTCAGCCGAAGCGTCCTAACCTCGTTTTTTTCTTCGGAGAAGGCCAGCGCCACAACGCCCTCTCCATCGCAGGTAATTCGATCGTAAAAACACCCAACCAGGACCGCATCGCAAGAGAAGGCATTCGTTTCCAGAACGCCTTCTGCACCAACGCACTCTGCGCTCCCGCCCGCGCAACCGCGCTCACCGGCCTCTATTCTCGTTCTACTGGCGCTTTGTCCAATGAGCACAATCATGTCCCGCTTCCATCGGACATTCCTCTCTTCACAGACCTGCTTCGCGAAGCAGGTTACGAAGTTGCCATCCTCGGCAAAATCCACATCCGCAACGGGGTCGAAGAGCGCTACTGGGACTACTACTTCGGCCATAATTCGCCCGGCAACGACTACGCTAACCCCATCTTCAAGGAAGGCCGCAGGGGCAAAATCGGCGAGCAGAAGCAGTACTTCAACGTCTACCCCGACGATCTCACCGTGGACCGCGCCCTCTCATGGCTCGCAGAAGATCGTGGCGATAAGCCATTCTGCCTGCTCGTCTGGTTCGTCGCCCCGCATGAGCCCTTCTTCCGTCCACGCAGGCATCTCGATCTCTACGCCGATGGAGTCATCGTCCCAAAACCAAAAACCTTTGATGATGATCTCAAGGGTTATCCCGGCAAGCCAAAGAGCTTTGGCGAAGCAAAAAACAAGATCGGAACTACCTCAAGCCATGTCGCCGCATCCTCGCTTGAAGGGCTGGCAAAGAACTACTACGCAGGCCTCGTTGCCGTCGACGAAAACATTGGCCGCATCCTGCAATATCTTGAACTGAAAAATATCCTCGACGACACTGCCGTCGTCACCAGTTCCGACCACGGATTCTTCCTCGGTGAATGGCGCATGTTTGACAAGCGTCTCATGCACGAGCCATCCATCCGTGTACCGCTCGCCATTCGCTATCCCAAACGCATCCCTTCCGGAACAGTCAGAAAAGAAATGGTCATCGACACCGACCTCGCGCCCACGCTCCTTGATCTTGCAGGTGTCACCATTCCAGGACACTTGCAGGGCAAGAGCGTCCTTCCCCTTGCCAAAGCTGCCGACCCCTCCTTTCGCAAGGAGTGGTACTACGAGTACTACGAATGGCCCAATCCCGAAGGCGTGCGTCCGCATCGCGGCATTCGCACCGATCGCTATAAACTCATCCACTACGTCGAAGACAATGCCTTCGAACTGTATGATCTTGCCAATGATCCCGAAGAGACCAACAACCTCTTCGGGCAACCGCAATCCGCACAGTTGCAGCAGGATCTTCTGAGCAGGCTCGAAAAGCTCAGAGCTGCAATCCCGGAAAGAAAAGTCCCAGAAAACCTCATACCGGCAAAGCATCCGGAGCGCACGGGGCCATTCGAAGGAGTTTAGCTTGTCAGAACACTGCCACCACGAAAGCGAAAATGTAGAGAGCGGGCCCATGAAGCCCGCTTCCTGCTGCGCTCCCTCGACGTCGCGTACCGACTCGCAACCGCCCCAACTTATCGAGCCTCGGCAAGAACCTCTGCCGAGCTCGATGGTCCCGCTTCCCGGTGGCCAATTCCGCATGGGCACCGGCTACGCCGACGGTTTTCCCGACGATGGCGAAGGTCCCGTAAGGTCCGTCGTCCTCTCTCCATTCGCCATCGACCAATATCCCGTAACCAACAAAGACTTCGCCCAATTTGTCGAAGCAACCGGCTACCGTACTGACGCCGAGCGCTTCGGATGGTCCTTCGTCTTCTGGAGTCACATTCCACAGGAACGCGTCGACGAGCTCGTCGAAGATACGGCTGCGTTTGCACCCTGGTGGTGTAAGGTTTCCGGCGCATTCTGGCATCAACCTGAAGGCCCTGGCTCAGACCTTGACAATCGCAGCACACATCCCGTCGTTCATGTCTCTTGGAACGACGCCGCGGCCTATACGGCATGGGCGCATAAGTCCCTGCCCACCGAAGCGCAATGGGAGTACGCCGCGCGCGGCGGTCTGGATCAGAAGCTTTTCCCCTGGGGCGACGAACTGACTCCAAACGGCCAGCATCTCTGCAATGTCTACCAGGGCAACTTCCCTTTTGAAGACACCGCAGAAGACGGCTACACCGGAACCTGCCCAGTTGATGCTTTTGCACCCAACAATTACGGTATCTATTCCGTCATCGGCAACGTATGGGAATGGTGCGCGGACTGGTTCCATATCCCCAATCCCACCGCACTCGAGTTACGCGATCCTGCAGGCCCATCCGAAGGAGGTAGCAAAGTAATGAAGGGCGGCTCATTCCTCTGCCACGCATCCTACTGCAACCGCTATCGCGTTGCAGCTCGCACCCGCAACACCCCTGACAGCTCCGCCTCCAACGTAGGCTTCCGTTGCGTTCAGACACTGAAATAAGCAATGCTTTTGTGCTTGCTTTTCCGTCTGCCATCCCCGGCATCCAGATTGCCCGAGTCTAGGGTTGTCGGAACTGAGCTGTGATACATGACAACCCTACGCTTTCGGCAGACGTTCATATCCTTGCGACAAACCTCCTACGCCTTAGCACTAGCAGAATGGCTCGATTGCTTCTAGAGGCGAAGCACGCAAAATGCGCCCGAAGGGGAATACCGGCGCAGGAGCCACGGCGGTGCTAGTGACGGTAGTTGTAACGGTCGGGGTGGTCACCGCCGTAGTCGTGGGCGTGGACACTGCTGCCAGATCGGCCGCTAGATGAGGAACCGCGGCAGAAACGTTTGCGACTACTGCGCCTGCGGGATTGCCGACGTCGGATCCGGTGCCTCCGGGGAGCAGTTCGACGGCGATGACACTAAGTGCAGAGTCGGTCGGAAGGTGGATGGCGGTGAGGATTGCCTCGATCTGAGCTTGATGGAATGCTGCGAGCGCAATCCGATTTGTCGAGTTCAGCGAGTTGATAATGATCGTATTGAAATAAGGCTCTAGCGCAGCATTCATGGTATCGAGCGTGCGGGTTACGAAGACGCCAGGCTCGATGGCGATGAGCACATTGCGCATGGATGCACCATCGGTCTGGACGGTTTGCGCGTAGAGCAGGAACCACATGGTGGTGTGGGGCGGCTGAATTGGAGAGTATAGTGGCGTTCCATTGAGCGTTGGATTCGCGTAGGGTGCGGTGCAGACGATCATGCTGGGGGCGCCGGTCTTTGGGGTCGTCAATGGAATCAGCGGCGACAAGACCTGTTCGACATGGAACGGGCAGTCCGCGGCGAGGAATGCAGCAAGGACTGCGGAGGCGGAAGCGGCGGGGATGTTGACGCGTCCCGCACGGCAGGCAAGCGCAGGCGCAGGATGCTGCACTCCAACGACTCTAAGCGGCGATCCGAAACGGCCATTGGCCGTTGACCACCATTCGAGCTGACCAAGTTGACCGGCATGCCCAACGCGAAGCTCGTACGTCCAGAAGCCGAAGAGCTCCGGACTATCAGCATCTATGCCCGGCGGGAGCGGCAAGAGGAAGTGGGTGTCGGAGGTGGACGACGGCGTGAGCTGGGTCATCGCGGTGATGCCGGCGCGATCATCGGTGTCGTCAGGGATAATCACCCGGACCAGTTCCGGATCCAGGGGCAATGGCGGGTTGCTGTCAGCAGGGGCCTGCGGTGTTGCGTTGTAAAGCAACGGGTCAGCGCCGTGCGAGAGGACGCGCGCGAACAGCGCATCGCCAGCTTGGTTGGCTATGGGATCGGTCAACTCGATCCAGAGAGAACGCTGCCGCGAAGTGGTGGATGCATAGAGTGGTCCTGCTACGTAAGGCGAAAGCGCAAGACCGACGGACGCGATACCTGGAACCTGCGTAGGCGGAATGGCGATAGGCAGGGTGAGATCCAGAGGCTGGTCGGCGTAGTCGGTTCCAGTGAGCGAGGGCGGTGGAAGGGTATAGACGAAGTTCGGAGTGCCGGGCGGGACAGTTGGTCCAGCGGTGGTCCGATTCGGTTTGACGAACCAGCGGTGCTGCAGAGCTTCGGGGAACTGACTGGACGTAGGCTCGTGTGGATCGATGGCGTCAAGGAAAATGAGCCTCGTACGTGAACGTGCGAGGTCGGCGGGTTGAGCCGTGGCAGAGGGGCCGAGGATTTTAGGGATGGCAACGTTGCCGACTGCGGTAGCGGTCGCTTCGGTATCAGTTGGACTGCCACGAAGTATGGTGAATGCGGGAGTTGCGAGGCCGTCCCAGGTCCAGTCACGTTCGAGGTCGAGCACGATGGCAACAACCCAGTAGCGGAGTAGTTCGGCAGTTGAGCCGAAGGTGAGTGTTTCGCCATCTGCTGAGATCAGCGTGCGCAGTGCGAGCGTTGCGCCAAACACCACGCGCATTCCAGGCGGCGTGGTGAGTGAATTCCCGTTGGCTACGATACCGAGCTCTTCAGCTAGCTGTGTGACCAGCGCGGGAGCGGTGACACCGGCTGGACGACGGAAGAGATATCCAGTGATAGGCTCGGCCGCGTCGGCCTGGCCAAGTAGCTCGGGTTCGCCTGCAGGCTCGACGCGAACGAGTATGGTCGTGGCCATGGATTGCGAGGCCTGCGAACCGAAGTAGGGTAGTGGATCAGTGCGCAGTAGGCCGCGGACGGTGATCTGGACATCGCGTCCGCGCGGAATCAACAGCGGGCCCGTTATCGGCTGCCCCGCCGCAGACACATCGACAATAGATGGAGCGTCGATGAAGACGACAGGAATAGTGGTGCCTGGATCGGTGAAGAGCGGCGCAGTCCCGGTGGTGGCGTTCAGTGTGCGCGTCGTGGTGTAGAGGCTGACGAATGGGCCATTGTCAGTGCCAGTATCGTTTTGCGGATGCCGCACCAGAACCTCGATAGAGACGGCCGCGACATCGGGATCAGGCAAGCCTGCAACAGCGGCGCTGCCCGGCGCTGCGCTTTTTGCACTGGTGACGAGCGCGGTGCGAATGGTATTGCGCCATGCAGCCTCATCGCCGAGGTGGGTGTAGAGCAACTCGGGATAAACGATGTTTGGCCGCTTGATAACCAGCGATGCCGGAGCGCTGGGTGTACCAGGTTGGGCAGTGACGGGACTTCCGTTACTCGCGAGTTGAGTAACGAGCGGAGCCTTAGGCGGGACGAGTCGCTGGAAGGTCTGGTTTGCCTGAGACGCGGGGCCCGGGTTGACGGGAGCATCAGCCAGGAGCGGTCCGCCACTGCTCAGGTCCCCAAGGCGAACGCGGAATGAGTAGGTGTGTCCGTAGGAAAGAAGCGTCGTTAGGCCAGCGGCGGTACGCGCGGGTGTGACGGGATTGGAGCGTGAAGTGAGCGCAGTGGGAATCGGATCAGGTTCGCAAAGCGAGCCCCCGCGCCAGTTGGCGAAGTACATGGGTAGCCACGCATCGCCGGGGGTGCTGGATTCTGGTTGCGCGGCGACAGGCTCGATGGTGAGGTCGCCGGTATAGTTGCCAAGTGACGCGGGCAGGGATGTACTGATGCTGCAGAGCGATTGCCATGATGGTGTGAGAAATGGACCGCCAGGAGATGCCGGTGTGATGTCGGCAACATCGACACGATAGCCGAGCACGCCAAGCGGAGCCTGGGTTGCGGTGTTGAGCGTGCCGCCGGTGCGCGCTGCAAGCAGGGCAAGCTGATCGTTCTGCCACTGGACTACCTGCTCGTCATCCCAACCGATCTCGATTCCGAGGTCGCTGCCAGGAGGAAGCTGACCATCGCCGACTGCGGCAGCGGCGTTCTGCGGCTGACTGGAATGAACGAGCTTCGCGAAGCCATCCGAATAAACATCAGCGATCTCTACGTTGGTATCCGATGGCGTTGGGCCTTCAGGTGGAGTGGTCTGCAACGGGAAGCCGATGGCGGCGAACAGAGCACGCGGCGCCGACGTGAGCGGGGGAACTCTCGCCGCATGCGTACGAATAGAACCGGCATTCGTCAGTGCGGCAACGGCCCAGGGATCGGACGCAGCTAGCTCAACGTAGACAAAACCCCCAGAGGCAAGAGTATTGGCAGCAGGAAGCTTCACTGAGAGCTGATAGATGAGGCCGAGCTTGAGGGCAAGGAGCGGCTGCCTGAGCGCATAGGAGATGACCTGGCCCCATGTGGTGCTCTTGGGCGGGGTTGTGGGGAGTGGCGTGGGCGGAGTTCCACGTAACCCGCAACCGAAATCGTCTAGGGTAGTCGTGAGGTTGCCGTCGGGCGGTCCTCCGCCAACCGCGAAATATGAAGCCGGCAACGCTTTGCGGATGCGAGGAATCGCCAACGGCGTTACTGTGCCTAGAGTCGCGCCGCTTGCTGTCACGGCGCTTTGCAGGACAGCAAATGTCGCTGCGGGTGAAGCGGGAGCAGAGATGACGGTCGGTGCCAGAACAGTAGTGCCGGGAGGTCCGGGCTCAGCTGCTAGCCCAGCATCGATAACGACGCTGAAGGTCGGTGCACCATTCGCGAATGAGGGCGATGTTGTGCCGATAAGCGGCCCTGGCAGTGGATCGACAGAAGGAATGAGAACGACATTAAGCGTGAGCGTTCCGGTGCCGTCCCAATGCTGCGGAAACGTCATGACGGCAAGGCGAAGTGCATCGGACATCGGTGTATCCTCCTATATCGCGACCGTCTCGCTGAATCCCCACGAGCCATCGAACGAGATGCTGATTACCCAGCAGATACTGATGTGAATGCCGACGGAAACCTGAGCGCCCAGTGTTGCGTGTGTCGGCGGAATGTCGATTGTGATCATGATGGCGGCGCTCAACGTGAGCGACGCACTCGCGAGACCGCCAAGCACGTCAACCTCAGCATTGCCGGTGAGCGCTGCGCCTATGGAGATGGCGCTGGTGCCAATATCGAGGCTGAGGCTGACGACAATGGAGGCGCTTCCCGATGCGACCGCAACACTGATGGAAAGTCCCAGGCCGAGACCAGCCTCGATATAGCAATTCAGCCCGCCGTCCTGAACACCAAGTACGATGGCGCCGGTTCCGGACAGTGGTGAAACAACCCACTGGAACGGATCCTGCTGACTACCAAAGCCAACGCTGAAGGACAGATTGTTCGGGATCGTGGCGGAGAAGCCGAGATTGAGGCCGAGATCAGTGATCTGGCCGAAGCCCAGAGGAATGGTAGGCAGCGTGAATCCTTGCTGCACGCTAAGTGTATTGCCAGAGAACCCGACGTCGAGATCGGCGCTTCCACCAAGGCTCGCGGCAAGATCACTCAAGCCGCTAAAGATATCTTTTACAGCGCTGAGGCTGTCGCCGTAATAAACCTGCAGGCCAGTGCTACCAGGAATGTCGAGTCCGACGAAGCTGGGAGGCGTAGAGGAGCCGGCCTGAAATCCTCCGCAAACAGTCAGCAAAGTTCCGAACCCATCTACCTTCGCGATGAAGGAGAGGTTCTGCATACTGAGCGACCAGGTTGTCGGGCTGGTGGTGGAATCAAGGGTCAGAGTTCCGATGAAATCGATTGGATTGCCGTCTGAATCCTGGGCGACGTAGGACATCACCATGTGAACGATGGCGATGTTGAGCAGAGCGCGATCAGGCGGCTGCGCTGATGGTGGAGTGGCTCCGGGCCCCCATGTGTACGTTTGGGTGAATCCGTCACCCTGAATCGGCAGGCCGTTGCTCGAAGGGATATCGAGTGCACTGGTGATGTCGGGGAAGATACTCGCGATTCCCAGTAAAGCGCCGACATCAGCAAGAGTGGGGTGATTGTTAAAGCCGATGCCGGTGCCTGCATCATTGATCAGCGGGTGCTCATAGAGAGCTTTCGACGTGCCGGTTCCCTGCATGATGCCGTAATAGGTGTTCGGTGTGTTCACCTGTTGCGCATCTTCGGGATCAAGCAGACGGAAGCACGTGGCGGCAAACGAGCCTACGCCGGTGGGCACGGTCGTTCCCGCCGAGGTGCCCTGAGTTAATGGAACCGGCGTGGTCGAGCTGACGGCGACAGGCGAAGCGGCGCTCTTGCCGCGTTTCGAAACGCTCCACTGGCCGTCTTTTGGCAAATGCGGCGTGCCAAAAATTGCGGTCTGCAGTTTTGGCGTCGATCCGGTAGCGATTGCAGCACCAAAGGAGGTTGCCGTCATGGTGAACTGTTGTGCGCCAGTACCGCCAAGACGCGCGATAGCTCCCGCTGTGCCATAGACGCGTCCAACCTTTTGCATCAGTGCAATGATCTCGGCAGGGCTGATAGCTGGATTGAGACTGGTACCGGTTGCAACGGTGTCATCCGCGTATCCCTGAATACTGGTGCCGAATGCAGTAGCCGCAGGATTCTTGCCATTGGCAGCGATCTTTACGTCCGATGAGAATGCAACATCTGCATCGAAAGTGCATGGCGTGTAAGTATTGGTGCCGACTGTAACCTTTGCGGTTGAGAACTGAATGTTGCGTACATTGCTGAGCTGCTGAACGGGTCCAGCGAGAATGCTGCCAGTGAGCAGTTCAAACGCGCCAACAGAAACCGCCTGCCAGCCGGTGTCGTGCTTGACCACTTCGCCTTCATCGGAACGGTCGAAGGTGATGGTTCGCTGCAACCGAATGCACCATGGCAGAATCCACGTCTGTGCGGTGATGATTTCGTGCGCGGTGCGGCCAAGCAGAACATTGAAGAGCGCGCGAACGATGCCAACATCAGTAGTGGATGGGTCGTGCCAATCCGAGAAAAGGGTGGTGCCGTAGCCTGAGAGATCGATTCGACTGATGGGAATGAATCCCTGCTTTCCACCAACTCCGAAGTCCTGATCCCAGAAGCTAGCAACACTTGGCAAGACGAGGCCAAGAACCTGTGCACCATAGGCGGAAGTGCTGAAACCGCAGGTAGCCGTACCAGGCAGCGTTGGTTGTGTCGCGGCCGCTCCAGTGATTGTGAGAACGCGTGCGCCTGTGAGCCCGTTTTGCGGAAACTTGACGGCAGGAAGGGCGTAAGTAGGGCCCGCTTTCGGAGGCGTGGGCTCAGAGAGATTGGCAGTGATGCCAAACGGAAGTGTGAAAGCTGCCGATGTAGCGACAGCGCCGGCAGCAGCCTGATATTGTTCGAGCGCAGGAACCGGCGCGATGGGTGCGGGCGTGGTGACGGCCACAAGGAACGTAGTGGGCGTTCCATCGTCTGGTGATGAGGCTGTAAGCCACGCAGGTGCACTGGTAGCGTCGACTACGGGCTCCCAAGAGATACCGGGCACGGTGAAAACGCTGGTGCCTGCCGATGGCGACTGGAGCTGCAGACCATCGAATGTGAAGTTCTCGGCACTTGCGAGAGAGATTTCAACTCCCCACTGATCAGCATTGCTCGAGACGTCAAGAAGCCGGAAGCCTGTCGGGTTGACATCGAGCGTTGCTACCGTTCCGATCGGAGCGGCGCCCGCAGCCGTGTTGTGGATGACATCGATGGTCAGCGCAGGAGCGGTGGTAGCGGTCCAGCTGATTTCGGCTGCAACCGAAGCGATGTTTTCGTAGGCCGACTCTTCGGCGTAGGAGGCGACGTACGGATCGGGGAATGTGGGGATGATGATGGGTGATGGAAAACCGATAGCGAGTGCACCGGCGATCGTGTTGCCTGTGAGTGTGCCATAGAGAAGGAAGCCGTTGGGCGAACCAGTGGGAATCAACGCGTTCTGGGCCATGAGCGCGAGCGTGGATTGCGCGGCAGGAGTGAGCCCGGATATGACCTCCACCGTGATTCGGGTAGCAGTGTGAGTTCGCGTGGCGAGCGATGGACCTGCGAGTACGATGCGCTGACCGCTCGCGTTGAGAGGACGATCGACCAACGCATTGAGGACAGCCACGGCAACCGTAACTTCCTCAATGGGATTAGAGCTGAAGCCCACGAGGGTGCCGGGAACGAGATCGAGCGTGATTTGCGGCTGCGGTAGAGCGAGTGGTGGCTGCGTGGGTGGAAGCGGCGATGGAGAAGCCGGTGACGTCCACAAGAGATAGGTCTCGCGAGCGCGCACTGGGCCGTTGGCTACGAGGCCGTTTAGTCTGGCTGGGGTCAACGCGAATGAAGCGCCTGAAAGAGGAAGCGGCGAAGTAAGAGGCGCGATGGTGGCAGAAAATCCTGCACCTGTTACGACAACTGCTCCCCACGCGTCGGAAGGCGTGGGCAGCGCATTTGCAGCGGCGTTATAGACAGGAAAGACAACGCCTCCGCCGACTATGGGGGCCGACCCGGCGAGAACGATTTCAGGTGATTTCGAGCTTGTGACTGTGAAGGTGGTCTGCGTGACCTTGGCCGGGATTGCGACGTACTGGATGCCGAAGGTGAGCAGTCCAGGTGTGTCCGTTGGAGACGGCGAGAGTGTGAGTGTTTCTCCGTAGATAGCGGCGGATGCGTTGCCGGTGAGAGCAATGCTTGCACCCGCCGGGGCAAAAGCTACGCTGGCGTTGGGAAATGGCGTCAGTTTTCCAGCTAGGAAGTCCTGGCCGACCGGATCGCCGCTGGCTCCTGTGGCCGGCGAGATAGCTGATGCGACATCGAAGGTGAGAGTGGCTGACGCATCGAGAACAATGTCGCCTCCGCTGAACGTGACAGATCCACTATCCGTCATTGTGGCGCTGGCGAACGGGATGCCCGCGAAACCAGCGACAGAGGAAAAGGAAGCGCCGAAGAGCGATGCTTCAACCCAGAGCGTGCCGCCTTTCAGGGCGACGTTTACCGCAGTTGGCGCGGGCTCGCCCGAGAGGGTGATGACATAGCCGATAGTAGTAGTGCCGCGTTTGATAGTGGTGGTGATGGGGATGTGAATCGGAAGCGGTATCGGTTCCGGCACCGGAAGCTTCGATGGCAACTTAGCGCGTATGGGAGCCAGCTGCAATTGCAACTGGGAGAGTGGACTCCCGTCCAGGGTTTGCATACCTGTTCTCCTCCGACGCTCGGCTTCGATCTGCGCAGGGCAAATCCCGAGCAAGCTGGTGTCTGCGAGAGGTACTGGATCCCTGATGAAATTGACGATGAACTACTGGAGTGTTTGCAGATGAGTGGATGGAAAACCAGGCAAAACTGTAGTACGGATCTGACCGAATTGTCAAACCATTGTGCAGGAATTCTACCGGTGCTGATGGTCTGCTGGCGGACCGAACAAAGCCGGCGATGGGGATGAAGGTGATATAACGGTCGAATCGCACGTCTCTGCCTTAATTTGAGGAGCTGTTGATGCTGCAGGTGATTGATTCGCCGAAGGAGTATGACGTCTGTATTGTGGGCTCCGGCGCTGCTGGCGGAACTGCCGCCAAGGTGCTCACCGAGGGCGGACTGAATGTGGTGATGCTGGAGGCAGGGCCACGGCTGAATCCCTACAAGGACTACAAGGAACATGTCTGGCCATATGAGCTGGCGCATCGGGGAGCAGATGTTGGCGGCAGGGCGCGGCATGAATGGAATGACGAATTCTTGGCTCCCAACGGTTTTTGGGAAATCGATGGAGAGCCTTACACAACGGCGCCTGGGTCAAGCTTTCGATGGTTTCGCTCGCGTATTGAGGGTGGAAGGACTAACCACTGGGGGCGCATTGCGCTGAGAATGGCGCCTGTCGATTTCAAGGCCCGATCAACAGATGGCATGGGCGACGATTGGCCAATCACGTATGAGGAGCTGGCTCCGTATTACGACAAGGTAGAGGCTTTCATCGGTGTCTTTGGAACGAAAGAAGGCATTCCAAGCGCTCCGGATGGGATATTTCAGCCGCCGCCGAAGCCGCGATGCACGGAGACAATCGTCAAGAAAGCGTGCGACAAGCTGAAGGTCACATGCGTGCCTTCGCGGCTGGCGATTCTGACGGAGGCGCACAATGGACGGCCGGCTTGCCATTACTGCGCTCAGTGCGGGCGAGGGTGCATGATGGCGTCGAATTTCAGTTCGAGCCAGGTGATGATTCCGCCGGCGCAGAAGACAGGCCGGTTCACCATGATCGCCAATGCCATGGCACGTGAGATTGTGGTGGGAAAAGACGGCCGCGCCAAGGCCGTTTCGTATATCGACAAGACGACGCGAACAGAACAGCAGATCCATGCCAAGGCGTTTATCGTGGCGGCGAGTGCATGCGAGTCGGCGCGGCTGTTGCTGAACTCACGCTCCACACTGTTTTCCAATGGGCTTGCGAATTCTTCGGGCGTGGTCGGACGCTATCTGACGGATTCCGTAGGCAGCGATGCGGCGGGGTATTTTCCGCAACTGGCCGGGATGCCAAAGCATAATCACGACGGCGTAGGCGGCATGCACATGTACATGCCGTGGTGGAAGTTCGACAGGAAGAACGAGTTCCTGCGCGGGTATCACATCGAATTTGGCGGGGGGCGCGGCATGCCTGGGGTAGCAGAGTTCGATGGCGTCTGCGACCAGCACGAGGGTTATGGAGTTTCGCTAAAGCAACGTTGCCGCAGCGACTATGGAACATACATCGGGTTTTCCGGGCGTGGAGAGATGATTCCGAATGCCAATTCGTTTTGCGAGATCGACCCGAATGTAGTGGACAAGTGGGGAATTCCGGTCTTGCGATTCCATTTTGCCTGGAGCGAGAACGAGATCAAGATGGCGAAGGATATGCAGGAAACCTTCCAGTCGATTGTCGAGGCTGCTGGAGGGACATTTTATGGCGATCTGCGGGCAGGCGGAAAGTCGCCCTATGGAATTTCTGAAGGCGGAACGATTGTTCACGAGCTTGGAACGGTGCGAATGGGGAACGATCCGAAGACTTCAGTGTTGAACAAGAACTGTCAAGCGCACGATGTGCGGAATGTGTTCGTCACCGACGGGGCGAGCTTTGTCACCGGGCCTGAGAAAAATCCGACGCTGACAATTATGGCGTTGTCCTGGAAGGCGTCGGAATATCTGATTGAGCAGTCGCGAAAGGGCGAGCTTTAGCGATGGATAAGAATTTTGCTTCGCGCCGGGATATTTTGAAATCGCTCTGCACCGGGGTGGCAGTAGGCTCGGTGCTGCAAGCAATTCCACTAGAGGCTGCGGAATACGCGCACAGGCTGATCGCCGAGGAAAAGGCCGCCAGCCCGAACGCGCAATACATGCCGAAGTATTTCGCAGCAGAGCAGTATAAGCTCCTGTGCGCGCTATGCGGAACAATCCTTCCGGGCGATGCCGACTCGGGCGGCGCTGTGGAAGCGGGCGCACCGGAATATATAGATTTGCTGACTAGCGAGAATGCGGAGTATCAGAGGGTTCTGGGTGGCGGATTGATATGGCTGGACTCGGCTTGTGACGACCGTTACGGGCACGCATACCTTGAGTGCACTCCACAGCAGCAAGCAGAGATGCTGGATCAGATCGCATACCGCAAGAATCTGGAGCACAACCCTGAAATGAGCCACGCAATCGAGTTTTTTGCGCTGCTACGAAAGCTTACGGCGGACGGGTTCTTTACCAGCAAGATCGGGATTGAGTACCTGGGTTATGTTGGAAACGCGTATGTCCTCAAGTTCGAAGGGTGCCCGCCCGTGCCTGGAGTTTGAACCAGTCATGAACCGATCATGCTCGTGGATCGAAGAATTGCGCCACATATAGGAGATGAAAGTCAATGGAGAGCGAAGGCTCATTTTGGAATCGACGCGATTTTTTGAAGGTGGGTGGCACATCCGCGGCAGCGCTGGGCGTTGCGGGAGCGAAGGCTGTGGCGGCACCAACGACTCAGGAGCATGCGGGGCAGACGGCCATGCCGGCAGATACGCCCTATCCCAAGCTCTCGATCATCACTCCGTACTCACCGGAGAAGTTTGCGTTTGCAGCGCAGGCCGGTTACGAAGGCGTGGTGGTAACGCCAGGTCCGGACTTTAACCCGAATCTAAGCGACAGCGCCATCGATCGGATTCTGGCCTCAGCTCGCAATGCGGGCATACGCATTATCAGCATCGAATACTTCGGCCCCAACCACACGGACCCCGATGCAGGTAAGCGCTCGGCTGCGAACGCTGAGTTTGTTCGTGCCCTGGAATTTGGCCATCGCCTGGGCTGCAAGTTTGTTGGAACTTTCAGCGGCGGGATGCCAGGCGCGAGCATGGATGATCAGGCCAAAGCCTTCGCCGATGTCTTTCACGAGAAATACCTGCCGGTTTGCGAAAAACTGGACGTGTCGATGGGATGGGAGAACTATCCGAACAACGCTAATTTCGCCAGCACTCCGGCCGCGATGCAGGCTATATTCGACCGTGTGCCGAGTAAACGGCTGGGGCTGGAGTTCGATCCTTCACATTTTGTCCGACAGTACATTGACCCGATCAGCGTGGCGTGGCAGCTTAAGGACCGCATCCTCGCCGTACATGCCAAGGATACCGAGATCATCAAGCCGGTGCTGCAGCAGGTGGGCATTGCCGGGCACGGATGGTGGCGCTACCGCATTCCCGGCCAGGGCATCGTAAAGTGGCCGGAGTTCCTCACGGTGCTGCTGCAGATCCAGTTCAACGGCGGCATCGCGGTAGAGCACGAAGACGAGTTCTGGGATGCGCCCCACAGCGGCAACCTCCCCGACTTCCCGCAGCAGCGCAAGGACGGATTCATCCTGGCGCGGCGTTTTCTGGGACAGTATCTGCCAGGACGGCTGGTGTGATCGGAGTGCGTCACAGAAGTGAAACAAGCAATGTCAGAGGGTTGGAGAGACAGAGTCATCATCGGCAAAGGCAAATCTGGCCTGTTTATCAGTCACATCAAGACAATTGAAATGTTTTGACTTGATGCAGTGTCCCTGTCGCTTTTCGATTTTAAGTGAGCGCAAGTCTCGCATGTGCACCCGTCCAACCACTTTTCGCTGCTGTAGCTAGCAGTCTTTATCTCTGAGTGGCAAATGCTGAATCGAGAACAATCCTTACTCAATACGCTGAGCGTTCATATAGCGGAATCCCGCAGCGCAATCGGTATGCTTGCCGCTGCGGATGTAGCGAGTGAACTTCGCATGTGTCTTGAAAGGCAGACAGGGGTGCGCATGATCTTTGCCGCTGCACCCAGTCAGAGCGAGATGCTCACCGCCCTGCGTGGGGAAAGGGGTATTGATTGGAGGCGTGTCACTGCCTTTCAAATGGACGAATATCTAAATCTCCCCGCGGATGCACCACAACGCTTCGGCCATTGGCTGTGCCGCGCTATTTTCGATCATCTACCCTTTGCTGCGGTGCATCTAATCGAGCCCGATTACGATCCCGAGCGAGCCGCAATCGACTATGCTGCAAAACTCAATGCCGCGCCGATTGATATAGTCTGTTGCGGTATCGGCGTTAATGGCCATCTCGCATTCAACGATCCTCCTGCCGATTTCGAAGATCCACTCACTGTCAAGGCTGTCAATCTCGACGCGCAGTGTCGCCAGCAACAGGTAGACGATAAATGCTTTCTCTCCATCGATGACGTACCCAAGCGTGCACTCACCGTCACCATTCCGGGACTCCTTGCCTGCCAAGCAATTTTCTGCACTGTGCCTGGCGCTCTTAAAAAAGAGGCTGTTCGCCGCACGCTCCTGGAATCCATTAATCCCATGTGTCCAGCTACCGCACTGCGCACGCACCCCCGCTGCAGGCTTTATCTCGATCCTGAATCCTCCAGCAAGGTTCGATGGGAAGGAAGTCGATTCTGCGACACATAGTTTGCTGAGGTCGCAACACATCTGAGTAATGCGTCTCCGGCATCTCTTGGAAGACTTTCCGGACAAAGTCGGTCAGATCCCATCGTGCTTGTTCTACGGATACGCTGCTGTCGTCCGGTGCAAAGTATTCGCGGCGCACAAGCGCAGATTTGTGCGAGCCGGGCTCCTCGTGCCACTCCAAATTCGCCAAATGCGTCTTTCTCCGGGCACCGCCGGACACTGTCGACGTGGTGAGAACGCAGAAAGGCCTGATTACAGGATTTCTGCTGTCAAATTGAAACTGGATGAGGTTCGGTGGCAGCGGTACATGGTGGGCAGAGAGGGACTCGAACCCCCGACATCCTGCTTGTAAGGCAGGCGCTCTAACCAACTGAGCTATCCGCCCGCGCCATCATGCAACCGACTCTGGCGAGTCTTGTTCCATCATACCAGCAATAATCCTTTCGCATCCGCCGTCCACTCCAGGCTCCTGAGCTGTTGATACACTCACCCATAGTGAAACGGCTCATCGTGAATGCCGACGACTTCGGTCTCACCCATGGCGTCAATCGCGCAATTGCCGAGCTCCATCGGTCCGGCTCGCTCTCTTCCGCGACTCTGATGTCCGTTGCGCACGCAACCTCTGAGGCAGCCGATATTGCACGCGCAACGACGTCCCTCGGCGTCGGCTGCCACGTTGTTCTCGTCGATGGAGTATCTGCGCTGCCGTCGTCTCAATTGCCCACGCTCACTGAGCCCGATACAGGCCGCTTCCGCAAAACTCTTGGCCGCTTCGTTCGCGACCTCATGCTCGGCAAAATCCGGCCTGAAGAAGTCGAAGCCGAAGCCTTCGCGCAGATCGACCATCTGCGCTCACTAGGCGTCACCCCCACACACGTCGACACCCACAAACACACGCACATGTTTCCCGGCGTCTTGCGGCCATTGCTTCGTGCGGCCCGGCAAGCCGGAGTCAAGGCCGTCCGCAATCCCTTCGAGCCCGCGTGGAGTCTGCGCGTCACATTTGGCGCGCCTCTGCTGCGGCGCACCCAGGTCCACATCCTCAATCGCTTCCGCCACACCTTCCTCGGCCATGTCGCCGAATCCAGATTTCAAACCACAAGCGGCTCCATCGGCGTGCTCGCCACCGGCACCCTCGACTCCGAAGTGATCCGTTCCCTGCTTGCAAACCTTCCAGACGGCACATGGGAACTCGTCACTCACCCTGCCTACAATGACACTGACCTTGCCGCCGCTGGTACCCGCCTGCTCGCCTCGCGCGCTATCGAGCTCGACGCACTTTCCTCCATCGCATTGCCGCCAGACGTCGAATTAATCGACTTTCGCGCTCTTTCTCAGGGGTAGGAGCCGCCTGTCGATAAATACTGCGGAACATCAATAATGACGCTGGTGGTAACGTTCCCGTAAACTAGATATATGTTGCGGTTTTTTCGCCCCATTCCCACGGAATCTCTGCGCCTGATCGTTTTCGATCTTGACGGTACGCTCATCGACTCGCGTCAGGATCTTTGTAATTCGGTAAATGCAATGCTCGCGCATTTTGACCTGAAGCCGCTCAGCGACGACGTCATCGCCAGCTTCATCGGCGACGGTGTAGCCATGCTCATTCGCCGAGCGCTCGCGGTTCCCGGCGAGCTCCCAGCCGGTCTCGACACTCCAGAGCATCCGTTTTTCGATGAAGCGTTTGCCTACTTCCTCGCGTACTACCGCGAACACAAGCTCGATTACACCCGCGTCTACCCCGGAGTCCTCGAATCGCTCGAAGCCTTGAAGACATTTCCCGATGGCAGTCCGCGTCCCATGGCGGTTTTGACCAACAAACCGGTCGGCCCAGCTCGCGCCATCTGCGACGGCCTCGGCCTGTCTCCTTATTTTTTCGCGGTCTATGGCGGCGACAGCTTTCCGGTCAAAAAACCGGATCCATTCGGCCTGAATACCCTGATCTCCCAGGCCGGTTCCACTCCACAGCAAACCCTCCTCATCGGCGACTCGGATGTGGACGTTCGCACAGCCCGCAATGCCGGAGCCTGGTCGCTCGGCTGCACCTTTGGTCTCGCACCTGATTCACTCGAACATACGCAACCCGATGCCCTGGTCGATCACGCAGCGAACTGGGTTACTGCCTTTGGAACCGTGGAAATTCGCGCATGAACAAAATCCACTGTTGAAACGTCTTAATTAAGACCACGTCTGAGTGTTACGACGAACGGTTCCCTAAATCTTCGCTTTTCTCCTGACAGGAGTTGCCATGGTATCCCTACGCTCTCGTTCACGAATACTGCCCTATCTTGTATTTGCCTCCTTCATCTCTTTTATTTCCATTAACTTAACCGCATCGGCAGCAAGCTCCAACCGTCCTGCAGATCTAGCCACCGCACCAATCGCGGGGTCCATCACCGCTGCCGCTACTGGCGCAGCCGATGGAGAGGCAAAATCTTCCGCCCCGGTTCGCGGCACCGTGGCAGACCCCACAGGCGCGATCGTTCCCAACGCCGAGATTAACCTTGTTGATTCCTCCGGCGCTGTCAAAGCCACCCTCCATTCCGACGGCGAAGGCAATTTCCAGATCCTTGCTCCGCTGGGTGATTACACCCTGGTCGTTTCTGAAGCGGGCTTCGATACCGTTAAGACCATCGTCAAGCTCGCGCCACAGGCAGCTCCCATGCTGCACATCGTGCTGCCCATCTCCACTATGGCCACTACGGTCAATGTGAACGCCGGCAACAGTGTCGACCTGACCGCAACCGACGCCAACTCCGACACCTCCGTCCTCAGCGCCACAGATCTCAAATCGCTGCCGATCTTCGACAACGACTACTCCACAGCCATGAGCGCATTCCTCGACGCAGGCACCGAAGGCACCGGTGGAGCAGGACTGCTCGTCGACGGCGTCGAAGCCAATTCTGCCACCGTCTCCGCCAGCGCGGTTCAGGAAGTGCGTATCAACGAAGACCCCTACTCCGCCCAATACTATTGGCCCGGCCGCGGCCAGATGGAGATCATCACCCGTTCCGCCACCGACCACTATCACGGCGAATTCAACTTCTTCTTCCGCGATTCAGTTCTCAACGCCCAGACTGCCCTCGCCGCCTCAAAGCCATTCGAGCAGCGCCGCGTCTACGAAGGCCATCTCACCGGGCCAATTCCGCACTCCAAGAGCAGCGGTTTTCTTTTCTCCTTCAACCGCGCCGAAGAAGATCTCGATTCCGTGGTCTTCGCAACCGAGGCACAAACGCCTGACAATCCCACCGGCATCTTCCAGGCCAACGTTCCAGCCCCCACCCGCGAAACCGATCTCAGCGCTCGCGCTTCTCATCAATTCGGCGACAAGAACTCCGCCTATGCGCAATACACCTATCACAGCTGGGATGCGAAGAATCAAGGCGTTGGCGGCCAGGCTCTGGCCTCAGCCGGCTACGAAAATCAGTACCACGAAAACGACGCGATATTTCATATCGACTCTACGCTCTCGCCTGTGCTGCTCAATCAGCTATCCATCGTAGCCGAACAGGACCGTGGCCAGAATCAAAACGCCGATGAAGCCCCTCAGGTCAGTGTTGCCGGTGACTTCGTCGGCGGTTCAGCACAGAACGATTCCACAAGCACGGAATACAACTTCCGCCTCAACGATACCGTCACCTGGATCAACGGTCATCACACCGTCAAGATAGGCGCAAACGTTCCGCACTTCTCGCGGCGCGTCTTCGATGACAACACCAACAATCTCGGCACGTACACCTTCGCTCCAACCCTGGCGTCTGACGGTGTCACAGTCCTCGCTTCCGCCCTCCAGAACTACGCCAACAACCTGCCCTCCGCCTTCACGGAAAATAGCGGCCAATCTCACTTCGTTTACCACCAGCAGGAATTGGGCGCATTCATTCAGGACCAATGGAAGGTCAGTCCCGTCTTCTCGATAACACCTGGCGTTCGATATGACTGGCAGAACTTTCTCGCCCAAGACCGCCTCAGCTTCTCGCCGCGCGTTTCCTTCGCCTGGGTACTTAATCAGAACACCAAAACTGTAGTGCGCGGCGGTGGTGGCGTCTATTACGATCGCTTCGGTGGCAGCCCGTTGCTTGACCTGGCGCGCTATGAAAATGGCGCACGCCGATCAGTCAACGTCTCTCTCGATCCTTCTACGCTGCCCGCCTCCGGCTGTGTGCCCATCCTTGAGTGCACAACTGTCAGCGACGCTCCGGCAAACCTCGTCCGCATGCAGTCCGGCGCGAGCGTCCCTTATCAGATTCAGTATGGACTCTCCATCGAGCGCGGCTTTGGCAAGAGCGCCACAGGCGTCATCAGCACCTACTCTGTCAAAGGCGACCACCGCTTCCGCTCCATCGACATCAACGCTCCTACGCCTGAATCTGACTACACCGAGCGTCCCGATCCCGACTACGGCCGTATCCGCGAAATGCAGGCCGAAGGCACCTTTATCGGCAACGGCCTCGACGTTTCTTTTCGCGGTACCGTCAACAAATACTTCACCGGCTTCGGCCGCTACACATGGTCTCACTTCGAATCCAACCAGGAAGGCATCGGCTGGTTCCCGCAGAACCAATATGATCCGAACGCCGAGTGGGCCAACTCAAGCTGGGACCGCCGCAATCGTCTCGGCATGTACGCCATTTTCAACCGCGAAAGCGTAGCCAACCTCGCCGTCGGCGTCTTCGCCAACTCGGGCCAGCCCTGGAGTATCCTCACCGGAGCCGATCCCTACGGCGATGATCTCTTCAATGCCCGCCCCGATGGCGTCGCACGTAATACCGAAAGCCTTCCCAGCTACGTTGACCTCGATCTGCGCTGGGGTCACGATTGGCATCTGACCAACAGCAAACAAGATGAATCACCGCGTGTTGGCTTCTCTGCCGGAGCATTCAATATCCTCAACCACGAAAACATCTCCGGCGTGGATCAGGTCGAGAGTTCTAGCTCCTACGGCGAGCCCACCACCGCTTCTCCGTCGCGGCGCATCCAACTCGCCATGCGCTTCGAGTTCTAACAGCAGCGATTCGAGGAGTAAGATCCGCGCAGAATCCCCTTCGGGCAACTGCTCTATGTAGAGCAGTTGCCCGAAGCCAGAAGTCACCGATCTAAATTCCAACTACCCTCAAGCCCAATAAGAAACCGTACCTGCACTCTGCGCTCGTTCTTCCGCCGAAGCCGGGTTCGCCTCTTGCCGATTCCCTGCGCTCTCATCCGACCCCGCTCCCGATCCCGCACCGCGGCCCCAGTTCCCTATCATCGAAACGGCGTCCTCGTTTACATCCAGCCCCTCTCCCTGTGAGATTGCCTTCAGGCGTGCAGCGGCTTCTCGTAGCTCTCGCGCTCGCTTCAAAGCCGCAGCCGCTTCCGCCGCGTGCGCTCCCGTCTGCATCGTGCTGTTTACATTGGGCTGATGCCCATGAACATGCATAACCTATTCCCTCCACGGGAGCAGCAACCGGCCGCCGCCTTTGGCTGCTAGACAATCCCGGTGCATGACTCTCCAAATGCATAACGTGCCATCACGCAAAATGCATCAACGATGCCAGGCCTGCACCGTAAAGCTTTGGAAATCTCTTACCTGCCACGTGCTTTTTCCAAACCATCCTCGGAACTTTGTTTCTGCCGCGCACGTACCTCTCCATCAAGGAGTCATCCGTGCGACGATCACTCTCCATCCCCACGCGCCTCTTCACCGGTCTTCTGGCTGCTTGTGCTCTACTTCTTTCCGCCATTCCTGCTCACGCCACTAAAGACGCCGTTCAGTTCGGAAGTGACATCGAGGTCGGACCGCAGGAAGCTATCCACGACGCTGTCTGCTTCTTCTGCAACGTCAACGTACGCGGCGTAGTCAATGGCGATATCGTAGTGTTCTTCGGAAATGTACACGTCTCCGGTCAGGCCAACCATGATGTCGTCAACTTCTTCGGCGATGTCACCGCTGACGACAAGACGTCTATCGGTCACGACCTCGTTAACTTCTTCGGCGGAGTTCACCTTGGCCAGAATGTCACCGTCGGCCAGGACACTGTCGTCATGTTCGGCGGTCTGCGCGCACCCGACTCTGCAAGCATCGGCGGCTCACGCGTTGTCGAGCCCGGCTGGATTTTCTGGGCGCCATTTATTGGACTTTGCCTGGGTATTTACTTCCTCATCCACAGCATCCGCGACAATCGCCGCAGACGCATGTTTGGCTACTGAGCTTCAGCAGCTCTTAGCCCCTAGACCCAGCCTGCATCGATGATGTGGCATTGCCCTGTAATTCCTGCGCTGTCATCCGCAGCCAGGAACAGCGCCAGCCGCGCTACTTCCTCCGGCTCCAGCATCCGCTTCAATGACTGCGCAGCCAGCACCTGAGCCTCATACTCCGCCGTCAGCACAACCTTCCGTTGTTTCTCGGTGGCAATCGCTCCGGGGCAGATCGCATTCACGCGAATCCCGTCCTTGCCTAGCTCCCGCGCCAGCGACCGCGACATCGCGGCAATCGCCGCCTTGGCCGCCACATACACCGGCAATCCAGTCGATGGAATCATCCACGCGATCGAACTCATCTGCACAATCGATGCCGCTTTCGACTGCCGCAGTACCGGTAGCGCAGCCTGCGTCACAAAAAACTGATGCCGCAGATTCACCGCCATCAGCGCATCCCACATCTCCGGCGTTACAGCTTCCAGTGCGTGCCTGCGATCGTTCGCTGCATTGTTCAGCAGCACATCCAGGCCTCCAAGCCACTCTACTGCTTCCGCAACAAACGCCCGCACCGCATCCAGATCGGTCAGGTCGCAATGCCAATACCGCAGCCTCCCAGGGCCATGTGCCTCCAGCCGCTCGGCCAACACGTTCCCGGCCGCGTCATCGATATCGCAGAAAGCAACCTGTGCGCCCTGCCCGGCAAAAGCCTCAACAAACGCTTCACCGATCCCCGAAGCTCCACCCGTAATCAGCACCCGCCGCCTATTCAGGCTCGGATACTGCGCATAGCGCAACTCCCCCACAGTTCCTCTCCCCGTCTACTTGGCTGGTTTGAAATCCATCATCGTTTCCGCGCCTCTCACACTTCACACTCGCACTAGCTTTTCACCGCGCGGGGATCGTGAACACAGCCAGCGGCAAATTGCGCACAATCCACCACGCGATTACAACAGCCGTAAGCCACCACGTCCAGTTCACCGGTAGCTCAAGCGTTGGCCCGTGCCATATACCTAACCGCCGCAATGCCTTCACTCCAAACAGAGCAAGCATATATGGCAGCGTCGCAACCGCGAGAAAATTGCATTTCAGCGCCGTAGCAAACTCCATGTTCAACAAATGATGCAGAGCCCGCGTCGATCCACACCCCGGACAATACAGTCCAGTCAGCGCGTGAAAAGGGCAAGGCGGCAGATGCAGGCTGCCTGGCGAATAACTCCGCAGCATCGCGGCCCCAGCTATCAGCGCAACCGTACCTGCAGCGAACAACCACCACTCGCCGCGCTTATCAATCCCATCGCCATGAAGGACGCTTGTCGCCATTCCTGCTATCGATTCGAAGCTGCAATACCGATGATGTAGATCGCTGTGATCACGAGCCCAAGACAGGCCGAAACAATCAACCATGTCTTTCCGGTGTTATACGCCGACTGCGCTCCGGCAAAGTTGCCCTTCGCCCACTCTGTCTTAGCCTTGTTGCCATAGATCAGCCCGACAATACCGCCCGGCAGGCAGCACAGCAGCAGCACGGCAATCGCCCATCCCGTTAGGCTGGGCGGCTCGGCAATCGGCGGCTGTCCGCCAAACTGCATCCCCGGCTGTCCAAACTGAGGCGCCTGCTGTCCATACGGAGGGTATTGCTGAGGCGGCACAAACGGAACAGAAGCCTGCGGCTGTGCCGGAAACCACGGTTGCGTCGACGCCGGCTGCCAGTTCGCCATGCCATCCGTCCACACATAATCCGTCGCAGCGAGCTGTCCCGTCGTCGCCATCGACTGAATCGCTTCGAACGACATTGGTCCCAGCCTCTGACCGCCCTTCTGCACATACCAGTTGTTCATCGCACAGCCTCTCTCGCAGTTTCGACCTCAGATGTTGGGGGCATCTTAACAAAGGTACAGCGTACTATGCTCCGTCCTTTGCTCTATTTTCTTGTCAACATCTGTGCTAATTCCAAACCTTATTGGTTCGCGATTTGTACCAGATTGGCAGGCATCGCATGCAGCAGCACTGCCAGCGCCACCAACAGCGCGGCATAATACGCCCACGTGCTCCAGTCTTGCTCTTGTGGTCTGTCCCGGGTGAATAGCCTCCAGACAAAGCCAGCCGCGGCAAACAGAAAGATCGTCTCGCCGGAGTAAAACCACAGCGCCACGCACATCACCATCAGCACACCGCGCTCCATCGCTCCCAGCGAATGCGTCGCCTGCCCGCCATCCAGCACCCATACAGGAATCAGATTCAGTACATTCAGCACCGCGCCCGTTCGCGCCAGCGCCGCCCACAGCGGATCGCGTGTCTGCGCATAGATCAAAAAGCACACCGCCGCTGCAATCCATCCTGCTAGTGGCCCAGCCAGTGAGATCTGCGCGATTTGCTTCCGCGTCACCCCCATCGATGTCCAGCGCACGTACGCACCCAGCCCCGGCAGAAACACCGGCATCTCCGCCGGCAGCCCGCGTCTCTTCACATCGATGTAGTGCCCCATCTCGTGAATCAGGATGGCAGCTGAGATGCCCAGTCCAAATCGCCACCCGAACAGTGAGACATACAGCCCGATGAACAGCAGAAAGCTGAAAAGAAACTTCAGCTTCAACAGCACAAACAACAGAGACTTGATCTTCGCCAGCAACAGCACCAGCGGACCGAACGGCCCCAGCCGTTTCATCCATTTAGCCTGTCTTGCCGTCGGCTGTTTCTTCGCCGCCGGATCCGGCGGCGGTGGCGGATTCTGCGCCGCCTCCAGAGCCCTCAGCCGCTCCTGCACCCAACTCACCTGCTTCGACCCCTGCGGCAGCAGCGTCAGCGAATACTCCCACAGTTCGCTAGCCTGTCGAAAACTTCCCCGCTGCTCCAAAGCACGCGCATCCCGCGCCAGCTGATCCAGTCGGTCGCCATGTACAAGCGCGCTGCATTGCGGGCAGGCCAGTGCATCCAACGGCAGCTCAGCCCCGCAGTTGGCGCAGCTACGAATCAAAGAAGGAGTAATGACTGACAAGGATTCCTCAAGACGATCATACCGGCTGCATCAATGGTTCGGAATGCGCGCTTATTCTTTCCACTGGAAGCGAAGTCACAAACGATTCAGCAATTGGCACATCCTGTCAGCAGAGATGCAGAAGCACCTCAGGTATTCCCCTTATATTCGCCCAATCCGCTATACTCTTCTGATATGGATTTCCAACTGGTCACCAACTACAAACCCCGCGGCGACCAGCCCCGCGCAATCGACGAACTCGTGCAAGGCGTCGCCGCCGGAGAGCAGCATCAGGTCTTGCTCGGTGTCACCGGTTCCGGCAAGACCTTCACCATGGCCAAGGTCATCGAAGAGCTCAACCGCCCGGCGCTCATCCTCGCGCACAACAAGACCCTCGCCGCTCAGCTCTATAACGAGTTCAAGCAGTTCTTCCCATCCAACGCCGTCGAATACTTCGTCAGCTACTACGACTACTACCAGCCCGAAGCCTATATCCCCTCCGGCGACCTTTACATCGAAAAAGAAGCCACCATTAATGACGAACTAGACAAGCTGCGTCTCTCCGCGACACGCTCTCTCTTTGAGCGACGCGATTGCATCATCGTCAGCTCCGTAAGCTGCATCTATGGCCTCGGCTCGCCTGAAGCCTATTACGGTATGCTCCTGCTCCTCGAAAAAGGCCAGCGCATCCATCGCAAAGACATCGTGCGCCGCCTCGTCGAAATCCTCTATGAGCGCAACGACCACGACTTCCGCCGAGGCACCTTCCGCGTCCGCGGCGACGTCATCGAGGTCTACCCCACTTACGACGAAACCGCTTACCGAATCGAACTCTTTGGCGATGAGATCGAATCTCTCTCACAAATCGATCCGCTCTTCGGCACCGTCAAGCAGAAGTTCTCCCGCCTGCCCATCTATCCCAAGAGCCACTACGTCGTGCTGCCCGAGCGCAAAGCACAGGCCATTGAGACCATCGTTGCCGAACTCACTGACTGGGAGGCCGACCTCGAAAAGCAGGGCCGCATGGTCGAAGCCCAGCGCATTCATCAACGCACCCGCTTTGATCTCGAAATGATCAAGTCCATGGGCTACTGCCATGGCATCGAGAACTACTCGCGCCACTTCAGCGGCCGTCTTCCCGGCGAGCCCCCTCCGACCCTCCTCGACTACTTCCCGCGCGACTTCCTGCTCTTCGTCGACGAATCCCACGTCACCGTTCCGCAGGTCCATGGCATGTGGTTCGGCGACCAGAGCCGAAAACAAAATCTCGTCGACTATGGCTTCCGTCTTCCCTCCGCGCGCGATAACCGGCCGCTCAAATTCGAAGAGTTCGAGAACCGCATTTACCAAACCATCTACGTCTCTGCCACGCCCGGCCCTTTCGAACTGACGAAGGCCTCCGGAGTTGTCGTTGAACAGGTCATCCGCCCCACCGGCCTCCTCGACCCTCAGGTAGAGATCCGACCTGTCAAAGGTCAGATCGACGATCTCCTCGGCGAAATCCGCGACCGCGCCAAGCGCAACGAGCGTGTCCTCGTTACCACCCTAACTAAGCGCATGGCCGAAGATCTTGCCGGCTACTACACTGAAGTCGGCGTACGCTGCCGCTATGTGCACTCCGAGATCGAAACCCTGGAGCGCATCAAGATCCTCACCGGCTTGCGCAAAGGCGAGTACGACGTACTCATCGGCATCAACCTCCTCCGCGAAGGCCTCGACCTGCCCGAAGTATCCCTCGTCGCCATCCTCGACGCCGACAAGGAAGGCTTTCTCCGCTCCACTGGCTCACTCATCCAGACCATAGGCCGCGCCGCCCGCAACGTCGAAGGCCGCGCCATCCTCTATGCCGACAAGATGACCGACTCCATGCGGCGCGCGATTGATGAGACCAATCGCCGCCGCGAAATCCAGCATGCCTATAACGAGGAGCACGGCATCACGCCGCAATCGGTCCTAAGCAAGGTCGAGAACTCCCTCGCCGCGATCCTCAAGGCCGAATACGGCGACCCGCTCGAAGAGGCCACCGAAGGCATGCCTGAGTTCAAGTCCCAGGAAGATCTCGACAAGTACCTCACCGCCATGGAAACCGAAATGCGCGAAGCCGCGAAGAAGTTCGAGTTCGAAAAAGCCGCCAAACTGCGCGACGCCATCAAAGAACTGCGCTCACGCGAGTTTTTGTTTGGATAGACAACTTGAATTGGCTCACTCACTCCTGCGCAGGCAACCGTAGCTCGTCCATCTACATCTGATTTTTTGTGTACTTCTGACCACAGAAGTCATTGCACGCGGGCCGGGTCGCGTGGTTTTGGGCTCTATGGATTCAATTCTGTTAGTGGATGACAACCCCCTGCGTGCCTCCATGCGCAAGACACTCCTGGAAAGCAGCACCCCAGCCGTCTTTCGCGCCGTTGATGCCGCCGATGCACTCTGTCTCATTGAGTCGCATGAGTTCGCGCGCAATCTTGCTCTTGTCATCACCGGCCATAGAATGACCGGCATTTCCGGTCCCGAATTTGTCGCCGAGGTTCGATCTCGCCTACCCCAGGTTCCTATTCTCGTTCTCAGCCTCATGTCCGGCGCCGATCAGCTATACCTATCCATTCCCAACGTCTTCATCTCACAGAGCGATTCTCCCGAAGAACTCCGGGCCTTGGCCGTGCACATCATTGGCGTCGGCCATCGCCAGACCGCCTGATTTCGATTTCCCATCCGGAAATCGCATCGCACCTATCTGCTCTCACCTTGCGTCCCCCATCGCAGTCCAACCGTCTGTGAATAAAATCTTCATTGACATCAACCGGTTTCCAATTTACTTTGCAATGTAAAGTGAGCGCGCCATGGACAACCTGAATAAGGCCCTGCTCGATATCCGCGACATTCGCACCCAAATGGCCCTAAGCACCCAGTTCCGGGGCTATGGGCCGGCCACGCTTGTTGCCACCAGCTGTATCGCTCTCACTGCCGCCACGCTCCAATCTATCTGGATTCCCGACGCCCTCCACAGCACCTCTGTCTATCTGGGCATCTGGGTCGCCACGGCGGTTGTATCCGCTTCCCTCATCTGCATCCAGATGTTCGCCCGCACCCGCCGCATTCACTCGGGCATGGCCCAGGAAATGATCCGCACTGCCGTCGAGCAGTTCCTGCCTGCGATCGGCGCCGGCGGTCTCACCACCTTTGTGATCGCACGTTTTGCCCCCTCCGCCGTCTGGATGATGCCCGGCCTCTGGCAGGTCATCTTCAGCCTGGGCATCTTTGCATCCTGCCGTTTCCTTCCCCGGCTTACCATGGCCTGCGGAGCCTGGTATCTCGTCACTGGCCTTTATTGCCTCTCTCTGGGCGATGCCCGCGCTCTTTCGCCCTGGGCCATGGGCATCCCATATGCTGTCGGGCAGTGTCTCGTCGCAGCGATCCTATTTTTCAACGCACCGGAGAATGCTGATGAAGCCTGAACTGAACTCCCCTGAAGGCCGCTTCGCCTATGAGGGCCGCTTTGCCTATGAGGGTTTGGACCGCGTCATTCACGAGCGCGCCCGCCTCAGTGTCCTTACCTCGCTCATCACCCACACCAAGGGCGTCACCTTCAACGATCTGAAACAGCTTTGTTCTCTTACCGACGGCAATCTCAGCCGCCACCTGCGTGTCCTCGAACAGGAAAACATCGTCGAGATTGTCAAAGGCCACGAACATAATCGTCCGCAGACCCTCTGCCGCATCACTCCCCATGGCCACAAGCGCTTCCTCGAATACCTCTCCACGCTGGAACAGGTTGTCAAAGACGCTGCTAAAGTCAGCAAAGACGAATCCCCTTCCCCTGCCCTGCCCAACGGTCTCGCCCCCTCGCGAGCCTAAATTTTTTTGTCCGCTTACTTTGCATTGCAAAGTTAATTGAAAGGATAACGAAATGAGCGAGTTTTCAGTCACAAACCCTCCCATACAAATCAAATTTGGTTCGCGTTCTATGGGAGTCAAGCTTGTCATCGTATGCGCCCTGGCCCTTGTCATGGCCATCCCCGCATTCTTCGTCGAATCGATCGTGAGCGACCGAACCAGGAATGCAGAAGAAGTAGTACAGGAAGTCAGTAGTCACGTTGGTGGAAAGCAAACCTTTCTGGGACCCACACTCGCAATTCCCTACACGATTCCGCCGCGGTCCAAGACTGATTCCCCCACCCGCGCTGTCTATTTCATTTTCCCTGCGGAAGCAAATGCCGAAATAGCTACAGCTACTCAAGAGCGACAGCGTTCACTCTTCCGCGTTTCCGTATTTCAGGCAAGCCTGAATATGGGCGCTACTTTTGATCTCTCGCACTCGCTGTCCTCTGCTCCCGAAGGAACACAGCTTGATTGGGATCATGCGGAAATTCTCGTCGGCGTTTCCGACCCTCGCGGCGCTCTGGCCGACGCTACACTCAATGCAGGCGGAAAGACGATCACGTTTACGCCCGCACAAACGGCCTCAGACCTCATCTTCGGAAAAGACACCGCTCAATCCCTCAGACTCACACTCTTCGGAGCCTCGATCAATGGGCTAGTCAGGCCAAATGCCCAATTTCAGCTCTCAGCCAATATGAACTTCTCCGGCGCGCAGCGTATAGCCGTCCTCGCATATGGCAAGACCACACATGTTTCAATGCAGGGTGACTGGCCAAATCCAGGTTTTGATGGTGGCTTTCTTCCAGTAAGTCGGAATATCTCCACGAATGGCTTCACTGCTCAATGGACCATACCCTACATAGCTCGCGGAGTCCGCGCCGAGAGCACAGACATTTCTACCCTTGGCCTCGAACAAACCTCTCTTGGAATTTCTTTCATTGAGCTCGCTGATCCATATCAGTCCGTCAACAGATCGCTCAAGTATCTACCCTTGTTTCTAGGTTTGTTGTTTCTCACTTACTTCCTTTTTGAAGTGACCTCCCGCAAGCGCGTTCATCCGGCGCAATACCTTCTTGTTGGCATCGCGCAGATCATCTTCTACCTGCTCTTACTTTCGTTCGCCGAGCGAATCGGCTTCGACTTTGCTTTTTTGATTGCAGGCGTCTCCACTGTCATTCTGCTCTCGCTTAATACAGCGTGGATCTTTGACTCGCGTAGGCAAGGAATCCGCGCATTAGCAATCCTCGCACCGCTATACGGCCTTATCTACACACTGCTGCGACTCGAAGACAATGCACTGCTCGTGGGCGCTATCGCTAGTTTCCTCGCCATTGCGGCAGTCATGTATTTCACGAAAAGAATCGATTGGTACAGCTCACTTCCACCGAATACTTCTCCCCAATCCGCATCTTCATACACTCCATCGGGCGTCATCTAGAACCCGTACTTTTCACTTGTTTCAATAGCGAGGAATCCATGACCACCTCTTCTAAAATCACGCCCATCAACTTTACATCGCAAAGCAACCGCAGCCTCCACGTCGCCATCATCATGGATGGCAACGGCCGTTGGGCTGCGCGCCGCAATCAACCACGTGTCTTTGGCCACCGCGCCGGAGCCTCCGCAACCCGCAGCGTCATTGAGCGCGCCTCTGACCTGGGCCTCGCCTGCCTTACGCTCTACGCCTTCTCCTCGGACAACTGGCGTCGCCCCATCTTTGAAGTCGACCGCATCTTCTGGTTACTCCGCGCCTATCTCCGCAAAGAAGCAAGCAATCTCCGTGATCGCGACGCTAGGCTCCAGATCATAGGCCGCCGTGATCGCCTGCCTCTGCCGCTTCTCCGCGAAATCAGCCGCGCAGAATCCATCACCGCGCAAGGCAGCGGCCTTCATCTCCGCGTCGCCATCGATTACTCTTCGCGTGATTCCATCGCTCGGGCCGCATCGCTTGCCTTCCGCTCAGGACTGCAATCAACATCATCCGCCCAGATCGCTCGCCGCATCGACCGTGAACTTACAGGCGAATGTGGTCCCGTAGATCTCCTCATCCGCACCGGCGGCGAACAGCGCCTCTCCGACTTTCTCCTGTGGGAAGCCGCCTACGCCGAGCTCTATTTCACCCCACGCATGTGGCCCGACTTCACCGGCGACGACCTCGAATCTGCACTCCACAACTTCCACCATCGCGAACGCCGCTTCGGCGCACTCCAAACCATCCCGCAGGAACCGTCTTCTTCCCCGTCCAAATATCCCGTACCGCTCACCGGAGCAACACAATGAGTGAAAGCTTCATGGATCGGCTTATCTCCATCGATTCCCTCTCCGCGCTGAATTCAGACGGTCCGCGACATTGCGCCCAGTTGCTTCCCCCACGCAATCACCCGCTCAAGATCAAGTTCATCCTGCCTGCGCTGACCGAAGCGACAAGTCCATACTGGCGCCCCATCAAGTACTCGCTCTTTCCGCCGCTCGGTCTTGCTACTCTGGCCGCATATCTTCGTCCCGATGATGAGGCCATGATCGTTGACGAACACGTGGAACCGCTCACCCTCAACGATGCGCCCCATCTCGTCGTCATCCAGGTCTACATCACCAACGCCTATCGCGCCTATCGCATTGCCGATCACTATCGTGCCATCGGAGCCTTCGTCTGCCTCGGCGGACTACACGTTACCTCACTCCCGCATGAAGCAGCGCCCCACGCCGACGCGATCTTTACCGGCCCCGGTGAGCAAACCTTCCCTGCTTTCCTCGCAGACTTCCGTACAGGCTCACCTCGCCACATCTACAGTTCCAACTCCGGACGAACCCTCGAACGCGTTCCCCCCATCCGGCGCGATCTCATACACCGTAGCTACTATCTCGTTCCTAACTCCATCGTCGTCACCCGTGGGTGTCCCCAGCACTGCGACTTCTGCTACAAAGACGCCTTCTTTCAAGGCGGACGCGGCTTCTACACGCAGCGCGTCGATGATGCTCTGGCTGAGATCGACAGGCTTCCTGGCCGCCACCTTTATTTCCTCGACGATCATCTTCTCGGCGACCGTCGCTTTGCCGAATCGCTCTTCGCGGGCATGCACGGTATGCGCCGCATTTTTCAAGGCGCAGCTACAGTCGATTCCATCCTGCGCGGCGATCTCATCGAACGCGCCGCCGAAGCTGGCATGCGCAGCATCTTCGTTGGTTTCGAAACTCTCGCGCCTGAGAATCTTCGCCGCAGCAACAAACGTCAGAATCTCAACCGCGATTACAAAGCAGTGACCGACCGCCTGCATTCGCTCGGCATCATGATCAACGGCAGCTTCGTTTTCGGCATGGATAGTGACGACCCCACTGTCTTTCGCCGCACCGTCGACTGGGCCGTCGAACACGGCCTCACCACTGCCACCTTTCACATCCAGACGCCCTATCCAGGCACGCGTCTTCATGCGCAGATGCAGCGCGAGGGCCGCATCATGACCAACAACTGGGATCTCTACGACACGCGCCATGTCGTTTATCGCCCCGCGATCCTCGACGCCGAAACCCTGAAGGAAGGCTACGACTGGGCCTATCGCGAGTTCTATCGTTGGAGCGCCATTGCTCGCGCATCACTTCATCACGGCACACTCAAACATCACTTCAAGCACTTCTTCTATGCTTCTGGATGGAAGAAGTTCGAACGCCTCTGGGACCTTATGATCCGCGCTCGCCGCCTCAACCGAATGACGCCAATGCTCGAAGCCGTTCTCTCTCGAATCACTCGATCGGATCGTGCCGCCAGCCTCACAGATATAACTTCTGCGCCATCTCCGGACGCAACCCCTGAGCGCATCGCATGAACCCATACACGCACACCGGAGAACATCTACGCGCCATCCGCATCTGGCTCGCCACGTTCATCATTGGCCTCGTCCTCAGTGGTATAACGGCCTTCCCCCTCGAATCCGAACTTCACTGGTTTCTCGGCCTCCTGCAAACGAACACCTTCAAGCCCTTCGCAGAATCGATCCACCTGCTCCCCTGGGTCGATCGTGTCTACACCGCGGAGGCCGTCACGAATCGCCAATATCCCTTCCTCGCCTACGGCACAGACTGGCTCGCCTTCGCACATCTCATTATCGCCATCGCCTTCATCGGACCATATCGCGATCCCATCCGCAACCGCTGGCTCTTCGACTTCGGCCTCATCGCGTGCGCCGGAGTCATCCCGCTCGCGCTCATTGCCGGCCCCATCCGCGGCATTCCATTTCCTTGGCGTCTCATCGATTGCAGCTTTGGCGTCTTCGGCTGCATTCCGCTTCTTCTCTGCAAAAAACATCTGCGCGCCCTTGAGGAAGCGCAGATCGCTACTACTTCTCCCAAGTTGTCTTGAGCGAGTCTAAGCCACCATCACCGCTGTGCGAATCTCATGCTTCCGCACCGTAAGCCGCTCCACAAGATCGGTCCGTACTTCATACCCACGGCCCGGCGTATCCGGAATCACAATCTCACCCTTCGGCGACACCGTAACCTCAGGCTCAATGATGTCCTCAGCCCAATACCGCTTCGAAGCCGACACATCACCCGGCAGCACATAATTCTCCAGCGTCGACACAGCAATGTTGTGCGACCGCCCAATGCCCGACTCCAGCATCCCGCCGCACCACACCGGAATCCCCCGCTCATACGTCGCGTTGTGTACTGCAATCGCTTCCGAGAATCCGCCCACGCGCCCCAGCTTGATATTGATAATCCGGCAAGACTCCATCTCAATCGCCGCCAGCGCATCGCGCCGGTTGCGAATCGACTCATCCAGACAGATCGCTGTGTTCAGCTGCTTCTGCAGCATCGAATGATAGTAAAAATCGTCATGCCACAGAGGCTGCTCGATCATCAGCAAATCGAACTCATCAAAGGTCGCCAGATGATCCGCATCCTTCAACCGGTAAGCTGAATTCGCATCCACGCTCAGCGTAATATCCGGAAACTTGGCCCGCACCCGCTCCAGCACATTCACATCCCAGCCGGGCTTGCACTTCAGCTTGATCCGTTGATATCCCGCCGAAACCTCGCGTTCAATCACATCCAGCAGCTCCGGAATCGACGACTGAATCCCAATCGAAACACCGCATGGAATGATCTCTCTCGTCCCGCCCAGCAACTGGCTCAGTGAAATGCCTTTCCGCTGCGCCTCCAGATCCCAGATCGCATTTTCCAGCGCAGCCTTCGCCATGCGATTGCCGCGTACCTGCGCCAGAATTCGCGGACACTCCCCGCCATGCTCCGGCGAAGCCCCCGCCAGTGTAGGCCCAAGCTCATCCACAATCACCTGCCAGCACGTGTCCACTGACTCTTCAGAAAAATGCGGATGCTCACCCGCCGTACATTCACCCCACCCGACCAATCCCTCGGAATGAATCTCCGCGAGCACAATTCGACGATTGCGCGTTGTGCCAAAACTGGTTTGAAAAGGCCGTACAAGCGGCAGATGGAGTTCTCGTAGGTATATAGCGTCAATCTTCATGTTGGCTCAGTCCTGAACTGCTGATATTCATCCCCGCAAACCTTGCTCTCACGGTGACTTGCTATGGCGAAAGAGAGAAATCTCCCCAATCTCCGCTCAAACGCGTGATAAATCCGCTTCGACTCCGTTTTCTTCTCTACTTGCCGGCTGAACTTCTGGCCGCATTCCTGGTTCCGTCCATCGGCCCAGATGATAGGTTCCGTTGCCCTCGGCATCGCGGGAAAACCCAATCACCGCCAGTCCCGCCGCAAACGCCTTCTGAAATTGAAGCCTGTTCTCAGCTTGAACCTTTTGCGCCAGATGCCGCTGCTCATCGTCAGCTTTCCACGCATATATCGCCGCCGGCACTTCAATCTTCGGCGGCAATCCCTGGTGCAAGTCTTCGAAAACAAAGCCCTTTGGACCTTTTTGTGTTCCCTGGATCGCTGCCGTCACCCTGGGAGACAGAAGCCACCACTCGGCCACCAACCGGTCCGTCTGCAGCCCGCCTTGAAGACGAGATGAGGATACACCATAAAAATTCTCCTCATAGTGCCGAACAATCGCACCCAGCTTGTGGATATTGAGGAAAGCGTTCTTGATCTCCACCGGATCGAAGGTCCACTCCATCCGTTCGAACCCGCGTGCAATCGCGTCTTCGCGCTGCGCCAGCTTGAGCCTAGCCCCAATACTTTGGTTACGATACCCCTCCCGCACCGCCAGCATATGCGAGTGCAGATAAGGCTCTGGCTTTCCCGTCCGCGACTCAGCTCCGGTCTTCACCCCCGGCAGTCCAAACGCAAACCCGATCATCGAGCTCGCATCGCCCGGATCATCCGCGCTCTTTACGTCAAACGCGCCAATCACCTGCCCGCCAATCTTCTTGGCCACCAGAAAAACCCGCCGCGGAATCACATCGCCGTCGTTGTAGCCCCAGACCTCAATCTGCAAATCCACGCAGGCCTGCAGCTCATCAAAGCCCTTGCACTCGCGGATTACAATCATCCCTTCACTCCAGCCATCGCCGTCCCATCCATCTGCTTCAGCTTATCTTTCGCCGCAACCCAAAGCACCTCAAGCTCCGCCGGCTCCAACTCATTCAGTGGCCGACCAGCCGCTTGCTCCATCAACCGGAAGCGCTGTCGAAACCGCGCATTCGTACCACGCAACGCCATCTCCGCATCTACACCCAGATGCCGTCCCAGGTTCACCACCGTAAACAGCAGATCGCCCAGTTCGCCTTCGATCTCGCCATGCCTGTGAGCCGCATCGGCCGGCAGATCTGCCGCCTGCACCAGTTCGCCAGTCTCTTCCTCAAGCTTCACCAGCAGATCGCGCCAGTTGGTCCAATCAAACCGGATCTTTGCCGCCTTTGAACCCAGCTTCGCCGCCTCGGCCAGCGCCGGTTGCGCTCTCTGCACCTGGTCGAGCAAAGATTCATCCACAGTCGACTTCTTCTTTTCCGCCTGCTTAATCTGCTCCCAGTTCGCGAGCACCCGCGCCGCCGAACCATCCACATTCGCGTCCACCCTCACGCGATTTCCGGCAGCCGCCGACGCAGCCTCTCCAAATACATGCGGATGCCGCCGTATCAACTTTCGATTCAGAGTCTCAAGCACATCCGTAATTTCGAACCGCCCATCTCCCGGAGCCATCTCGCTTGCCATCTGCGCATAAAACAGTACTTGCAGCAGCAGATCGCCCAATTCTTCGGTCAAATGAGGCCAGTCGCGGCGCTCGATCGCATCCAGCACCTCGTACGTCTCTTCTAATGTGTATTTGCGAATCGTATCGAAGTTCTGTTCGCGGTCCCACGGGCATCCACCCGGCCCACGCAAACGAGCCATAATCGCCACGGAATCCGCAAAAGCACCAGCCGCTTCGCGGTACGCGTCCGCTTCCGTCACCACTTCCGCCGCCGGGGCATCGTTCTCCGGCATCGTGGGAGTCGTTCCAGGCTCCATGCTATTACTGTAACCTGCCAGTGGCAGCAAAACGAAACTCTGTCCCGCACCGAAACAACACTGCCGACCCGATCACACACCGCGTCGAAGGAGCAAGCCATCATCATTACCGACGCATTTCAGCTCACTGTAACTCTGTTCGCTTTTTTGCTGGGACTAGCCTTCGGCAGCTTTCTCAACGTCTTCCTCATCCGCTTTCCTGAAGAAGAGAGCTTAGCCACACCACGATCCCACTGCCGCCACTGCGATCACACCCTCGCCTGGTGGGAGAACATCCCCGTCTTAAGCTGGCTCATTCTTCGCGGACGCTGCCGCCAATGCCGCGCCGCCATCGGCATCCGTTACCCAGCCATCGAGTTCCTCGTCGGATTACTGTGGGCCGCATGCTTCTTGAATGCAAAGCCGACGGATTATCCCAGCCTCAGTGCCAACATCGCCCAAATCTTTCTCGAAGCCATCGGCTTCTCGATCCTCTGCTGGCTCCTCGTCGCCCTCGCCGTTCTCGACTTCGAATACCTCTGGCTTCCCGACGTTCTCACTCTCCCCGGAACGGCTCTGGGTTTCGCTTTCACTCTCGCCCGCTTCTGGCCTCATGAGCAGTTCCGTGAACTCCCCGCCATTCTTCATCTCGCCTGGACATCCATCCTCGCCATCCTCGCGGCCACCGCCATCGTTCTTCTCATCCGGCTTCTCTATTGGATCGTCCGCCGCCAGGAGGGCATGGGCCTCGGCGATGCCAAGCTCATGGCAATGCTCGGCGCATGGCTGGGCCTCCAAGGCTCTATCGAAACCTTTATTCTCGCCATTTTTGCGGGGAGCGCCGTTGCCCTCATCTGGCTTCTCGCACTCACGTTCCGTAAGCAATCCGGTGGATGGTCCACTCTGTCGCTTCCCTTCGGCACAGTGCTCTGTGCATGCGCCCTGCTTGAGATCTTTTCTCCGCACTGGTTAATGGGTAATTGGCAACTTCTGATTTGAAAGAAAATCAGGATTCCGTCTTGGCCGCACTCGGAGCCGTCTGCGCCTTCGCGTATCGAACCGTCGCCCTTAACTGCGCCAGGTGATGCCTCGCGTGTACCGCGTGATACCGTCGCCACTCGTCCACGCGTAGTGCTCCATACACAGGATGCTCTCCGCACACTTGTATCCCGAACTTTTTCCGTGCCTCTACCAGGCACAGATCCATCTGTTCGGCCATGCGCAGAAATCTTCCAGCAATTGCCGGCCCATCCTCCGCTGCAAATTCTTCGGGGCGAAATGCACGTATCGCTGGAACGCCTTGAGGCATGTGCCCAAACGCTATCGCTTGCATCCGCACAAATGACTGAAGTACGCCTCGGCGATGCTTTGGCGGCTTTCCCGACTTCAGTTGTTTTCCGACACTCGCAATCGTCTGACAGTATGTGAGCATTAGATGCTCCATGATCTGCTGGACAGACCATCTGCCGGGGCCAGGCAGCGGGGCAATCTGGGCTTCATCCTTGCTCACATTTGCGATTTGTTCAGCCAGGGGTTCCAAGGCAGACTTCAACACAGGATGCATGCGTATCCGCGTAAATCATCCCTTCTTTATCAGTTCCCAAGGCGAACTTACAATGACGCACGGTGATAGGTGCAGCAGGATATGTCTGTGAAAATCTATTAAGAAGAAGTATATAGAACTAATTTCTTATAGTTGCCGCTATTTTTTACTCAGCCCGGGCGAATTCAGCTTGGCTTCCACTTCCTCAAGCGCTTTGCGCGCCTCTTTTCCATGAGGTCCACCCGGATCGTAGACTAGAAGCAGCTTGTAATGCGTATCAGCCTCTTTCAGCATCCCTAAGTGCCGCTCCGCTTCGGCCAGTCCCCACACCGCATCCGGATTTTCCTTATCCGCGGCAAACGCTGAGGAAAATCGCGACTGAGCCGCTCGCCAGTTTTTGCTTTGAAGATAAAACTTCCCTACATTCAGATCTTCCTGCACATTCTCTACAGGAACAGGCGGCCTAGCTTTCCCCGCATCGGGAGCAGGCACATCGTTCACGCCAGACAGGCTTGAGCTGAATCCATCATCCGATCCGGCATCGCCCGCATAGTGCCCCTGCCCATCCGGCGACCGTACCGGATCTCCCTCGGAATCACGATGCCCCGGCGTACCCGAACCCGCGCTACGGCCCGTTCCGGAAGCACCCGATCCCGATGTACCCGTACCCGGCTCGGTTGGAATAATAGGCGCATTCGAGTCTTCACCCGGAAACGGATTGTCGCTCGACTTCTTCGGAGCAGCTTGATCCTGCGAACCCGCCGCAGGCTTTCCCGCATCCGGCTGCGGAGCCGGTGCCTGCGGAGCCTCGCCAGGAAATGGATTATCACTCGTCGGCTTTTGGCTTTCTCCGCTAGAACTCTGCCCGCTCTGCGCGACTCCCAACACTCCAGCAAATACCCACACCGCCGCGGCCAACACAACCAGCTTCCCGCTGCTCATCAGCGTCTGCTTTGCCGCACTCAGAATGATGTACTTTCGCCGCATGATTCCAATCATCTCCGCTTCATCTCAGACATCGCTTTTAACGTGCTGCCATCAATGGTAGGATGCGTTCTTAAGGCATCGCAGGACACATCTCCGATCTCTTAAACACTCCCCACCGGATACCGCCTCACACACAGAATATGGGATTGATCGTTCGCTCGTCAGCCATCCACGCCGCCGGTTGCTACACCACTACGCCTGTCCGTAAAGGCGAGCGCGTCGCCGAATACACCGGCCGCCACATTTCTAAAGACGAGGCCGACAAGCTCTACGTCGACTCGCCTGTCACCTATCTCTTTGGACTCGGCGAAGGAGACATCGTCATCGACGGCTTCTGCACCGCCATGTTCATCAACCACAGTTGCGACGGCAACTGCGAAACCCGCGAAGATGATGACGGCCGCGTCTGGGTCATCGCCCTGCGCGATATCCGCGCCGAAACCGAAATCACCTACGACTACTGCCTCTACGACGGCGGCGACGACCCCTGCACCTGCTACTGCGGCGCATCCAACTGCCGAGGCTCCATGTATTCAACCGGTGAAATCCGCCGCCGCAAAGCCGAGGCTCGCAAGGCAGCAAAAAAACGCGGCAAGCGCAAAGCCGTCAAAACTCGCACCCAACGCTGATGCCGCGTTAGCACAAAGAGGTTGTCCCCGGTCTCGCTTCTGAGACGGAGGCAACCTCTTAATCCTTGGCAAAAGTCCTTCCTCAGCGGTTTACAATCCTCATCCATGACCCCAGCACGCACGCTCTTCCATTCCGCGCTTGCCGTAGCCTTTCTCGCATGTGCCCTGCCGTCTCCGGCCGCAGTTGCGTCAACACCGGAAGAAGACGCCGTCCTCGCCCCCGTCCATCAGCTATTCAACGGCATGTCTGCCCATGACGGCTCAGCCATCAAAGCCTCCGCCATCCCCGGCGCAAACATGATCCTCATGCGCGACGGCAAGCCTCACCAGATGACGATCGAATCCTTCGCCGACCGCCTCAGCAAGCCCAGCCCCGACGGGAAAGACACACCCATCGAAGAGAGCATCCACGATCCCCTCGTCCGCATCGACAACGACCTCGCCGTAGTCTGGGCTCCCTTTGAATTCCTTTCCAACGGCAAAGTCGACCACTGCGGCACCGACCTATTCAACCTCATCCGCGTCGATGGCAAATGGTTAATCGCCAGCGTAGCCGACACCGGCCGCAAAGACTGCCCAGCACAATAACCCCTACTTGCCGGGAGCCGTTCCCTGCTACGGCGTCTGTCCAAGAGGAGTCGCATGCAGCGGCTGGATCTCTCTTGAAAGTGCACCGCGGTATTCGAGTTTCACTTGTCTGTGGCCTCGCGGGCGAAAGATCGAATCGCAATCTGCACTCGGCTGGCATGACGCATCCGGTGAACGCATTAGAAGAGTCATCATCAGAATCTCGGGCATCTGCTTCGGAATTTGGAAAATCACAAACTGATCGACATCGTTGCCATCAAGATAAGACAGCTTCAAAAAGTGATTCCGCCTACGTTGCTTGATCGTCTCAATCAGAACCGCTGGCGCCCATCCCATATGCACCGCAACTTCCTTCGTATGTTCAAACGCCTGGATCTTCTGAAAGGGAATTTCCAAATTCCCCCCTGCCGACTCAAACACCAGCTTCTCCGAATCGGTCAGTACCAACCGCCCCGCCGCTCCCGGCTTGACATGCGTCACACTCCCGCTCTTGAACACCACTCCGCCACCGTCTTCGGCATACAGCGGTAACAGCGATACGAATAGCAACAGCACGAAGAATATCCTTCTTGGCATTGATCCCCTCCAGTGTTTCTCTGGTGGAGAATCTACTCATACCTCAATCCGTCATCCATTCGCCTTGTGTCACTTTCGCAACTGTCACATCGGCAATCGTCCACAGCTCAATCCATCTGCGCCAGCAATAATTCCCGGTATCGCCGCAACTCTTGCAGCGATTCCTCCGAGACAACCGAAAAGGAAATTACGCCGCGCCGTCCTTTGAGTTCTGCCGCGATCAATCCATCGCAAACCACCACCGCTGCCGCCTCCAGATCCTGCAACCATCCAGGCTCGCGCGCGTCCCGCACTACAAGATTTTCCGAATCAAATCCCGCCGCCACCAGCATCGTCCGGCAGGACCGCAAAAACTCGCCCCAACGTGATGCCACGCCGATCAACAAGTCAGTCGGTGCAGGTAGATAACCTGTCAGGCTCTCCGGGATCGAGCGCACTTTCAGCGTCAAAAAATCTATTCCCTGCGGCAGCGCTGCTCTAACCATCTCGCTCTTGCTGGGCAATACTACCGGAAATGCTCCAACCCACCGCGCCATCTCCTGCATCTCTTGCAGCGAACAACCGGCAGTTTCCAGCCCTGTCGTCTCAATCTCAGTCATCAAAATTCGCCGCAACTCTTCATCCGGCTCAACAACCAGCACATGATCTGGTGGCTGCATCGACATCCATCGCTGCATCCGCGCTCTCACATCCGCCAACGGCACTCCTATTTCACGCGCTGAACGAAACACCCCAGCGATTAAACTGTCCAGCATCAACTCAGGCCGCTCGGCTGCTTCCGGTTTCTTTTGCTGTACATATACGCCGCTCCCATGCCGGACTTCTACCCATCCCTCGCGCTCCAGTTCCCGATATCCCGCATTCACCGTGTTTGCGTGCAGATGAAATCGCCGTGCCATCTCGCGAGTGCTCGGAAGCCGTCGCCCCGGCTCCAATTCGCCAGATACGATGCCAAAGATAATCTGCGTGACAAGCTGCTTATGTAGCGAAACCTCACCATCGCGTGCAAACCAGAACCGCATAATGCAGCCACTCTATCAGTCACACGCTCCCCGCGCTCCGTGCTTGGTTTTCCACCAGCCGCAGCCGAGCACGCCATCATCCAACCGTTACAATCCATCTGGGAGAAACCTCACAATGGGCTATCAGGTACTGGCGCGCAAATACCGTCCCCAGCGCTTTTCGGACGTAGCCGGCCAGGACCACGTCACCCGCACCCTCACCAACGCTCTCACTCAGGGACGCATCGCCCACGGCTACATCTTTTCCGGCCATCGCGGCATCGGTAAGACCACCATCGCCCGCATCCTGGCCATGGCCCTCAACTGCCGCAATACCGTCGGCTCACCCGAGCGCCCGACCGTTGAGCCTTGCCTCAAATGCCTTCCCTGCCGCGAAATCTCCTCCGGCGGCAACGCCAGTGGCGAAGAAGCCCTCTCGCATTCCTTCGATTTCATCGAGATCGACGCCGCCTCCAATCGCGGCATCGACGACGTTCGCTCTATCATCCAGCAGGCCGAGGTCCGCCCCGCCCGCGACCGCTACAAGATCTTCCTCCTCGACGAAGCGCACCAGATCACCGACGCAGCCTTCAACGCCATCCTCAAAACCCTCGAAGAGCCCCCCGACTGGGTCATCTTCATGATGGCCACCACCGAGCCCGAAAACATCCCGCAGACCATCCGCTCGCGCTGCCAGCACTTCAGCTTTCACGCCGTCAAGTTCGACGATATCCTCGGCCAGCTTCGCGCCATCGCCGAGCACGAAAACGTCGCCACCGACGAAACCGCGCTTTCCCTGCTCGCCGAGGCTGGCGACGGCTCCATGCGCGATGCCCTCTCCATAATGGACCAGGCCATCGCCTCAGCTCCGCTCGAAAACGGCCGTCCATTGCTCAATGGGGAACAAATACGCGAACTCATGGGCTCCGTCCCCAACGCCGTCTTCGAGCGCCTCATGGAGTCCGTCAGCGCACAGGACACTGCAAAGCTGATGGAGGATCTCGACAAGCTCCTCAGCGTCGGCAACAGCCCTTCCGCGCTCGCCCGTCAGCTCGTCCGCTACTTGCGCAACTGCCTCATGGCCAAGCTCGGTGGCGAAAACACCCAGCTGCTCGCCATCGCGCAGGATGAGCGCTCCCGCGCTGCTCGCACCGCCCAGCTCTTCACCGAAGACGACCTCACTCGCAATCTACAGATCGCCCTGCGCACTTTCGACGACCTGAATTTTCGTCAGGAGCAGCGCTTCCACCTCGAACTGGGCCTCCTCAAGCTCATCCAGGCCCAGAAACTCCTCCCCGTCGAAGAAATCCTCAGCGGCATGGCCTCATCTGCCTCGCGCCGTCCATCGACTCCAGGCGGCCCAGCCCCGGCCCGCACCTCACCGGATTCATCCTCCATCCGGCCCGCAGCACCGGTGCAGCCGCGCCCTGCGACGCCGTCTTCGCCGACTATCTCACCCTTCGGCAACCCGCGCTCCGCACTCTCCAGCACATCTGGGCCAACGCTCGGCCCCATCCCAGTCCCCGACCTGCCGCGTCACGCGCCAGAACCCGTTTCCGGCCCTACCACGGCGACCACAGCAGGCGCACTGGCTCTTGAAATCCCCGAACAGCCCGCCATCGCTCAAGATCTAGCCGCATCCGCTCAAGAGCCACCAACGGCTCAGGCACAAATCGCTGAATCGGTTCCCGATGACTCGCCGCTACCGTCGCCTGTCCTGCCCCTGGAGACATCTTCTTCCAGCCCTGCGAATGAAACCGCCGTCGAAATTTCGACATCTGCCGAAATCCCGGAGGAAGCAGGAAGCTTCAGCCCCCTGAATGAAGCCCCCTTAAACGAACGGGCTTTAGCCCCGGCGAAGTTTCCGCCGTTGTCCGCCGCACCTCAACCGGCAGCCGCGCCGGACAATCTCGACGCCATCATCACCGCCGTCGCTCAAGCCTTGGCGTCCGGCGGCCACGGCACCGCCGCCACTCTCGTTGAGGGTGGTAAATGGGCCATTGAAGGTGGAGTCGTCCGCATCGAAGTCGACTGCAAAGCGAAGATGATCAAACTCACCTTCAACGCAGTCGCCGAAAAGCTAATCCGTCAGGGACTCACCGAATCAGGCGCGCCCACCCGCTTCATGATCCTCCCCGGCGAAGGCCTTGCCACTCCCGGTGCGGCAAGAGTCCGTGCACCCCTCGGCAGCATCGAACAGGAGGCGCGCAATAATCCCCTCGTTCTAGAAGCGATGTCTGTCTTCAATGCGGAGATAGTCAGCGTCATCGATTTGCGCAAGGATTAGGATCAAGAGAGGGCCAAGAAGTCCTCACGTACATCGGAGCTTGTCATGTTCAACCCACTCAAATTGCAGGAGATGCTTTCCCAGGCCAGCCAGATGCAGGAAGAGGTGCAGCGCAAGCTCGCCCAGACTGTCATCGAAGGCACCAGCGGCGGCGGCGCCGTCACCGCCACCATGAACGGCAAGAAGCAGCTTCTCAAACTCCACATCGACCCCGCCGCCGTCACCAGCCTCACCGGCAGCACCGCCGACGTAGAGATGCTCGAAGACCTCATCGTAGCCGCAGTCAACGATGCCGGCCGTAAAGCCGAAGAAGCCCTCCAGGGCCAGCTCAAAGGCATGTTAGGCGGCATAAATCTGCCCGGTATAAGCTGATCTACCCTTGGGCAATCAAAGCGCACACCGGATACGAACGCTGTTACTTCCTTTGTACTCACTCTGCTGATCAAGTGAACCGCGTTTCACAGGACTTATCTCATCGGAGCTTGAGCGTCACCGGCCATCTCGAAGCTCGCAAACAGTTCCGCTGCGCGAAGAGTGACCGACGCCACTTCGGATAGGTCATTTACATCAAGGTGCAGGGAGCAAGTGATGAGGGCAAGCGCGTTACATACGTTGCGAAGGCACATTCTATTGACGTGTGGGACTGTATCTTGTCCTGCATGCGGCCCCATGCGATGGGCGATCTGCATCAAGCCGCCATGCGTTAGATCATTCAGAGCACCTGTATGCGTAAATATGCGTCTTAGCAGGCCGCCTGCCTTGTGATGACCTTCGATGGCACCCATCATCTGGTCAAGCCCAGGCCACCCCTTGTCCTTGCCGCGCTCAGCCACCACGTTCTCAATATCATCTTCAGTTGCGACCAGCAGAAGCCATGTTCCTCGCACGGCACTCTCTACACAACTTCTCAGCAAGGCAGCAGCGCTTGAAGTTCGCGAGAAAAGGAGAAGCAGGCAGACCGACGATACATGTTCGGAAGTCACCTCATATAGCGAAGCTGAATAGACTCGACGGTGATCGATGGCTGTCCATTTATGGCCAGAAAGCTTGATGGTTTTCCGAAAATCCAGAACCCGATCAATATCTCGACGTAATGGGCCATGTTTCAACATCGAAGTGAAGATAACCTCTTGATCTCGATCATTGTTTTACACACAGGCAAGCGCGACGCTAGTCTGAAAATTACGACGATCGTTTATACAGGCGATCGTAACCTACCTCATAATCATCGGCTGAGACCCAATCGCGTGTAGTCCGCCAGATTTCGTCAATTCCGTCGGGGATTTGAATGTTCTGCATCATCGGGGGAATATCGTCTTCCCACAGATCTTCAGAGTAGAAATCGAGAAGAACCAATTTAATTTGTTTTTGGTACCTGTGAAACTTTTCTACGGCAGCATTGAGCTGCTCTTGGATTTCTGAAGGAATCCCTTCAATTGCCGCCTTCCGTTCAGAGCCGCCCAGGCCCATCGAACCAAACTCATTGATGGCGATTCCTTTGAAGTCCTCGTCTTCCTCGCCCGGTTCTATAGCTCTGAACCACCACTCGATCGGTTGACCCCTTTGAATCGGCAAGTCCGCTGGTGTGAGCAATGAGACCGCTTCGCCAATTTGTCTACCAGCATCCCTGATTTGCTTACCGCTCATGGCTCTTAGCTCAGCAGACCGTATCGACAACTTGTAACCAGCCTCATGAAAATGGCCCTTCGCGCCTTCCCATACCAAACCAGCAAATTCATGTCCTAGCCCATGTTGATAGATATAGGATTTCGGCCACACGACTGACTTTCGTTCAATCACCATTTGAACGCTTGTGCTTGTATCTGTTAAAAGCACTTCCGGCTCTTTCGGGGTCACCCGAAATCCTAACAACGTCCAGGCATTCGGTCAGTGCATACTTTGTTCCAGATATCTCGTTATAGTGCTTTACGAATGCGTCGAGGGCTCCGCCTCGCCATTCACACTTACCGGGGTCATCATAATGCGTGAACAAATGCTTCCTCCATAATCCCCGTGGCGTCAGGGTTCGAGCATGATCGCTATCGGTAATGATAAATGGGATGAGCAGGTCCTCCGCAGGAGGAGCAGACTGTTCCCATGAAGAAGCCTACGCAACACCTCATCGCAGAAGTACCCCGTAAGCGTGGCCAGGTAGAGCTGACGATCGGCATCGACCTTGG
>NZ_JAGSYH010000017.1 GCF_025685685.1 Acidicapsa dinghuensis | reverse complement strand
AGCTCGACAACCCGATCAACAAGACTCCCCGCCAGGCGGCGCGGACTGCGATGAGGCCGCGAGCTACGATCTGCCAGACCATCCAGTCCGGCTACCTGGAACCGCATCACCCACTTGGCCGCAGTCTTCGTACTCACGCGGAAGGCGGCTGCAGCCGCCTTCCGCGTCTCTCCCTGCTCCAGTACAAACCTGACCAATGCCTCTCGACTGCGATAGCTCAGTCGGGCATTCTTATGAATGTCCATTCGATCCTCCGAAGAT
>NZ_JAGSYH010000016.1 GCF_025685685.1 Acidicapsa dinghuensis | reverse complement strand
GACTTTCTATGAGCAGGTCACTGGTGTCAAGTTTCATTCCTTATCAGGGTTTTTGCTTTTGATGTTGCGGTTGTTGTTGCTCTCTACCTTGTTTCTATTCGCACTCTTGATGAGCTGTGTTGGAGCAGGCTCGGTGCCGGTTGGGGTTCGAGAGGAGAGTCGATGCTGCCATTTATCGGTCGGCCTTGAAGACCAAAGTCGGCTCGCAGTCATCGGAACACGGTATCGTCGCAACGGGTAAACATCGTCATCGCTCAAGCGGCAGTGGCATAGAACGGCATGTATGGTTCTTGAGTGATCCAGAGTCGATGGAGCAGAACAGCCAGCTTGCGAGCGACGGCAACGACAGCCTTGTTCCTGGCCTGTTTGCCGCCTCTGGCAGCGAGATGAAGTCCCCACTGTCGCAACGCCGAGTCCTTACCTTGCGGTCGGAGGATATGGTTCGCACACTCGATCAGCAGACTTCGAAGATAAGCGTTGCCCGCATGGGTAATGCCAAGCTGAGGATCGTGCTCGCCAGACTGACTTCGCATCGGCCGAAGCCCAAGGTAACAGCCAACATCACGACTGCGCTTAAATCGCTCCTTGCTGCCGAGGGTAAGTACGAACGTCAGAGCGGTCAGATGCCCGATCCCATGGACCTTCAACAGCGCCTGAGTCTCCGGGTACTCTGTCTGGCCGAGCTGCTGAATCTGGCGGTCATACTGCTTGATCTTCAATGTCATCTCCGCGATCTGCTGGAGAACTGGGCCCAGTGCTTGTCCGAGCCCTGGAGGCATCGCCGCCATGCTGCGCTGAGCGAAGCATGGAGTTGCGGAGGCAGGCATACGATAGCCGCAAGCCTTCGTTAGGCCACGTACGGCGTTGATGGCCGCTGTCCGCAGCCTGACCATAAGAGCGCGTGCACGGATCAAGGTCAGGGCTTGTTGCTGCTCGACGGTACGATGGGCAATCGGTCGGAGGATGTTCGGATCAAGCCGCGCATAGCGCGCCAGCTTCTCCGCATCAACCTGATCGCTCTTGCGGTCACTGTGCGAGATCGCCCGCAACTCACGCACGTTCGCAACGATCACTTCATGGCCAAGCTCTTGCAGTTGCTCGCTAATCCAGATGGAGTGAACGCCGGCCTCCATCGCAACGCGAGCGTGAGGCACATCTACGAACCACTTATCGATGGCCTTCGGTGTCGTTCTGAAGCGACCTCGATCGATCACCTCACCTTGCTGGTTGACAGTGCAGTAATGGCTCCAAACGTCGCCAAGGTCGATGCCGATCGTCAGCTCTACCTGGCCACGCTTACGGGGTACTTCTGCGATGAGGTGTTGCGTAGGCTTCTTCATGGGAACAGTCTGCTCCTCCTGCGGAGGACCTGCTCATCCCATTTATC
>NZ_JAGSYH010000015.1 GCF_025685685.1 Acidicapsa dinghuensis | reverse complement strand
CTGCAGCCATGGACTCACTACTACAACCACGAAAGACCTCATGGTAGCCTCAACTACAACCCGCCCATCAGCCGCTCCGAGATACCGCTCGCCGATGGAACAACCTCTTGAGCTTCTACAGACACCCGGCAATCAATGTTGAATGTTTGTCTGTTTAACGCCAGATTGTATTGCCGCTTTGAGTACGTCAATTTTTATATCTGCCAATGTTTTGAATTTAATGCAATATCCCGTGATGCTTGCCTTGCCGAGTTCTTTCTCGTATGTTCTGGCAAGGTACTTCTTGTCATCTATTCCCATAATGTAGACGGAGATACCAGATGTATTCGCGCTTATACCGATTTGATAGAACTCCCTGGTCTTTCCATTTGCATATTTCATGTTTTGAGATCCATATCCAATGTTTGGGTTGGAAACGATTTTTCCTTTCTCGTCTTTTCCATCCATGAACCACAATTTACATGCTGGCATCATCGCCAAAATAGTGTCATGCAGCTGTTGCATTTCGCTGCGTTTTGGTTCCGGCTGAGTGGCGATATACTCCTTGATTTGTTCCTGCGTGTTCATGCGAATCTCCTTGGCTTAAAGCATTTTCGGAGTTAGTGTGTTCTCTCCAATGGCATGAGCAAGTGGATTTTTTGAGGAAAATCCACTCGAAAACTTTGGCTTCGGTTATATCTACTCCGAAAATGCTTAGCGGTATCAATCCAGTGTTATGGGAGTCTTCGGATTGGAGTCGGCCTGACAGACTGTGTAAATCGATCGAAATGATATCGAATTCTGTTTACACATTGCCAGCGCTCTGAGATCCGGGCATCAGCGCGAGCCGATGCGTTGGCGTGAGAGAGCCTGCGGCTAAAGCCGCTTCTTTGCTTGCTGCCTCCTCAGGGGCATGAATGCCCCTGCTCCCTCCTGTTCACGCTTTGCGTGAAGGTGAAGCGGATTCCCTGCGGAAATGACAGACAGAAAGGCAAGTGTAACGGCGGTTCGGTGCTTTCGTGCGAATGTAGTCCGCGGCTTAGAAGCGAGACCAGGGTTGCGATGGTAGATGTCCCTGTGCCGGACCAGATCTGCGCGCAGTGCGAAGCTTATTGACTCAAATTACGCGACATCCGAGGAGAGCTGTTTCCGCGAAATACTATAGCGGCGCTAGAAACCGGTTTCTCGCCGCTGACGAGATCGTCTGCAAATCGAGCAGTGTCAGAAAATCGATCGTCCCAAATTCACGATCCCATGCCGGCTCACTTGAGATCCGCGCCCCAATCGCAAGATAGGTCTTCAGCAGCTTCGGCACCTTCACCGGCTCCGCGCCATCCTCAGACATACCCTCAGGACACGTCCACCCATCGACAGGCCGCGTCCAAAGCTCTGGGGCCACGCGATAATTCGCCAGCTGCCCAAACATCGCCCATCCCTCCCTCGGGTCTACCGAGTTCAGCGATGAGCAGCCGATCAGATACCGCAGCCCCATCTCCGTCGCATACTGCGCAATGCCGCGCCACAGCAGCGTCAGTACCTCAGGCGTGCGATGCTCGCGGTCAATGGAAGCGCGGCCCAGCTCCAATATCTCGCCGCGCATCCCCGCATACGGAGCAAAGTCAAACTCCTGCTCAGAGTAGTACCCGAGGTTCTCCGCCGCCGTCAGTCCCGATTGCATGCGGTAGGTTCCCACCACTCGGCGGTCAACCTTGTCCTCTACCAGCAGATGCTCGCAGAACAGGTCAAACTGGTCCGTGTCCAGACCCGTCTCGTATGACGCATCCAGCCCCTTGCCCAGCTCGATATTGAATACCTTGAATCGCAGCCGGCATGCTGCATCGCGGTCCTCAGCTGACTGCGCCAATCGCAGCCGGTACCGGCCCACCTCCGCGTGCACCCGCGGAAAAACACCCGGCATCGGCACATGCGAAAGCACCGCTGCATGCGCTGGCGTAGCAATCCCCGCACTGTCGATCGTTGCAACCGACCCATCCCACCGCGAGGCTGAAGACATCGCCACGTCGGCAGGCAAATTCAGTCCTGTCGATGAGCTCACGCCCAGAGTATGCCCCACCCTTTGCTAAAGCCCCGTAAACGCCCGGCGAACGATCTGCAAATTCTCTTCAAAAACAGGAAAGGAACCGGCATAGCCAGTCCCTTTCGTGAAAACCCCGTAAATAACGGCCTATTTCAGCAACACCCACCCGCAATCGAAGGAATCACCAGCACTTCATCTCCATCCTGGAACTGGTATTTTTCATTCCCCAGAAAGCGAATGTCTTCCTCGTTTACATAAAAGTTAATGAACTTCCGCACCTGCCCATCTTCCCCGCGCAGATGCTGCCTCAGCGCCGGAAAACGCCCCTCCAGATCCGTCACCAGATCCGGCAGCGTCCCTGCTGTCGTCTCAATCTCTTTCACATTGTTCGTATGCTTCTGAAAAGCATTCGGCAACACTACCTTTACCGACATTAAGCTACCTCCACCAATTCACCCGTCCGTTCGTCCAGCCAAGCCGCAAACTCCGTCATCTTCGGCTTGACCGGCACTGCCTGTTCATACGCGCCGTTTAGCACATCCGTCGTCTTCAGCCCGTTGCCCGTTATGCAGCTCACCGTCAACTCACCCGGCTTAATCCGCCCATGCGCATACAGCCGCGCCGTCACAGCGGTAGTAACACCACCCGCCGTCTCCGTAAACACGCCTTCCGTCTCCGCCAGCTCCTGGATCGCCGAAACAATCTCCACATCCGACACATCCTCAGCCCAGCCGCCACTCTCGCGAATCGCCTTGATCGCATACGGACCATCCGCCGGATTCCCAATCGCCAGCGATCTCGCGATCGTGTTCGGCCGCTGCGGCTCAATCCCATCCGCGCCGGCCTTCACCGCTGTAGAAATCGGAGAGCATCCCGTCGCCTGCGCGCCGAAGAACTTCACCGGCTTATCCGCCACCAGCCCCAGCGCCACGAGCTCGCGAAACGCCTTCTTGATCTTCGTAATCAGCGACCCGCCCGCCATCGGAACCACCACGTTATCCGGCAGACGCCAGCCTAGCTGCTCCGCAATCTCAAAGCCCACCGACTTCGAGCCTTCCGCGTAGTAAGGCCGTAGATTCACATTCACAAAGCCCCAGTTGTACTTCTCCGCAATCTGCGAACACAGCCGGTTGCAATGGTCATAGTTGCCATCAATGCGGACCAGCGTCGCGCCATACACCTGCGTGTTCAAAATCTTCGCCGGTTCCAGATCTGCCGGGACCAGGATGTATGTCTTCAGCCCCAGCCGCGCCGCACCAGCGGCCACAGCATTCGCCAGGTTCCCAGTCGACGAGCACCCGACTGTATCGAATCCAAAGGCCTGAGCATTCGCCAGCGCCACCGCCACTACGCGATCCTTAAAGCTCAGCGTAGGCAGGCAAACAGCATCGTTCTTTATATAAAGATTCTTGGCCCCAATCCGGGCTCCCAGGCGTGGCGCACTCAGCAGCGGAGTCATCCCCGCCGGCGTCGTCGGCACATAATCCTCGGCCACCGGCAGCAGCGCCTTATAGCGCCACATATTCAGCGGACCCGCGGTAATTGCCTCGCGCGTAAACCGCCCCCGCGCCCGCTCCAGATCAAACTCAACCTCAAGAGGAGAAAAACAGTCCTCGCAGATCGACAGCGGCTGGTTCCCATACGCCCTGCCGCACTCTCTACATCGCAACTCGTAAGCCGTAGTCACAGATATCCCTCTCGGCAGCAGCGGTAGACGGCATCGCGAATTGCTTGCGCCATTTACAGCTCGGCTCAAATATCTGAGCGAACTTGAGAGGATTCAGTAGCGAAAAGGCCGAGGCCGCGTTCACCTCAATAGCATTTTCCGAATCTCATGTCCCCCGGTTTTACCGGGCGAGAGTTGACACCGTGTTCCAGAATTGCTCCGGCCGGTTGTCGTGGCGTCGCAGGGCTCGTCCCTCAACCACTCTGCATGAAATCCAGGTTCAACCCCGAAGGAGCCAAACCAGAATATGTATTTAGAAGTACCACAGGCGACCCCAAGAATCAAGCAGGTGCCTTTAGAAACTCAGAGACTGTATAGGCACCCGCTTATTTCATAGGATGAAGAAACATCTTGATCCTATTCAGCAAGTCTTCGTGCGATATCTCGATTTCACACTCCCATACAGTCATCGCATTCCACCCTTGCTGTATCAGTTGCTTGATTGCTGTCGCGTCACGTTCCTGATTGCGAGCAAGTTTTGGCTGCCAGTACTCTCGCCGCGAACCGGGCACTCTTCCCTCACGGCAGTCGGGATGTTGATGCCAAAAGCAGCCATGCACAAATATAACTTTACGCAAATTCGGAAAAACTATGTCCGGCGTACCCGGCAGATCTTTGCGATGAATACGAAAACGGTATCCAGCCCTATGCAAAAGAGAGCGAAGCAGAATTTCAGGAGCAGTATTTTTACTACGAATCTTGCTCATATTCTCGCTGCGGCGATTTGCATCGAGCTTATCCATAAGCGTTCAGACAGCAAGGTCCAGTGGCAGATCAGAAATGTCTTTAAGCCGCTTGCCTTCGATCATAATTTTCAATTGTTCAGATGTATCGTCGTTGTCCAATTCTTCGACAGCGGATACTAGTTCAGGTAGAGCAAAGTGGTACACGCAATCGATATCACCTGTTCCTAGAGCAAGAGCAGATAGTCGACTCGGTGTAGGCTCTCCCGTAACAACCACCACATGAGGTAAACGTCCTTTACGATTCCTTATAAGATTTAGCGCTTCCGATCTGGCATTTTGTGCACGATCACTCCGCATGGTCCATTTGCACGAGATACTCGCGTGCAGGATTGGAAGTCCATCATTCCTCTCCCGCAGGCTTGCGTGCCTGCTGACGCTTTCATCCACAAGATGGCGCTGCGAGTTGATTCGCGCATCGGATTCCAGACCGCGAATGATGACGATATCAGGAGCGATTGTGTAGTCATTCCCTAGCGCAGCAGCCAATTCTGGATCTCTCGCGGCAGCCTTCGCCAATGCAACCAAATGAGAATATTGCTCAAAGCGGGCAAGCACCGCTTGATTGCGCGTCGTAATCTGTTGGACACTCCAAAGACCAGGTCGGAGATGAGCAAGTTGGCTGAAGGTTTCAGCCAAATAACTGCAGACAATGTCTTCGAACTCTCTTCCGGACATCTGTCCAGCTAATCGCTCCCCTTGTATTTCCGTACCTAGTCGCCCAACAATGCCTTTCGCAATAGCCACACTGGCCTTGTTACCGCTATCGGCATTCGCGGGAATACCACGCTCGTTGGAAAATAGGACGCGGCCAAGCAGTGCCGCATGAAATGTACGTCTGGCCTCAGCAAAGAAAGACGGCGCGACTGCGAGAGTTTCTGCTTGTGGCTCCGATGGCAGATTTGTCATATAGCAACCTGAAACAATCTGCGCGTAATTAAACTTTTTACTATCTGAGCTGCTACGGCACAAGCCACTGGAGGAGGAAAAGCATTGCCCACTTGACGGTAAGCATTCGTCTTCCGTCCAGAAAAAATCCAGCCGTCAGGAAAGCCTTGAAGGCGTGCAACCATTCGCACTGTAAGCCTTGGCATGCCCACAAAATCCTTATCCGGTGCCTCTTCTGCGATAGTATGTGCATTCACTCCTAGTTGTGCCCACGCACGCTTGGCGCGAGTAGGCCCCAGATCGGGCCCCCCATGCTTGGTGCTTCCTCCTACAATGGTTGGAGCGATCTCGTCTGCCCGCTCTTTCCAAGCCTTTACGCCTTTCCAACCGTTTGCTGCCATCAGGTCGTATAGTGTCTCACCCGCAGTCTTGGGGCGTTCTACAAAAGGCTTTGGCCAACTAAACGAATCTGCATGGTCATTTTGGATAGCCACAAACACAACGCGTGGCCGAAGCTGCGGAACGCCAAATTCGGAGGAATTCAACAAGCGCCAGTCTGGCTTATATCCAAGTTTCTTAAGAGATCCAGCAATATAAGTTCTGTAGTCAGCAAATACTGCGTCCAAAATCCCGCGCACATTCTCAATCATCACCGCACGCGGACGTATCTGATCAATAATGTCGATGGCAACAGGAAAGAGATTTCGTTCATCTTGATCGCCAAGTTGTTTGCCTGCCTTTGAAAAAGGCGGACATGGTAGTCCTCCAGAAACGATATCAACGCCCTTGAAGGATGACATATCCGTGAAGGCCCGAAGATCTCCCTGCATAACGTTCCAATGTGGGCGGTTGTAACGAAGCGTTTTGCATGCATGCGGATCGATTTCAATCAGGCCTGCATGTTCAATGCCGGCCTGTTCCAATCCGAGCGCTTCTCCACCCGCTCCAGCACATAGCTCTAATGTGGTTAATGAAGACTTCATAGACCTAGCTCAGTGTAGCGAATTTCATCCAGCGCGTGCCTAATTTTGTGTTCCAAAGTTCCCGGGACCCGTTCCAGCACTCGGGCAGATAGCCCGAGTTCCGTTTCTGAGATCTGAAGGGCGCCAAATCATACCGAGAAACGATTACGAACTCAATCCGGCGGGTGTCTGTAGAAGCTCAAGAGGTTGTTCCATCGGCGAGCGGTATCTCGGAGCGGCTGATGGGCGGGTTGTAGTTGAGGCTACCATGAGGTCTTTCGTGGTTGTAGTAGTGAGTCCATGGCTGCAG
>NZ_JAGSYH010000014.1 GCF_025685685.1 Acidicapsa dinghuensis | reverse complement strand
AGCTCAGTCGGGCATTCTTATGAATGTCCATTCGATCCTCCGAAGATTCCTAGTTGCTCGTCACAACCAGCTTCTCCGGTCCAAATCGAATGGACAACCTCCTGAAAGATCACAGGTGCCCCATCCTTTCCGCGTAGTGTGCGGAAAGGGTGGGAACCACCAAAGCCCGCACCACCCAACCAAATTAGCCGGGTGCCCCAGGTCTCGCTTCTGAGACCTGGGACCATATTCGTGCGAAAGCGCGAACCCGTTCTTGCACGTGCTTTTCTGTCTGTCATTCCCCTCAGGGAAATCTGCGTCTACCCTGCATCACCATAGATCGGCGTGCCCCATTCATTCGACGCTCCTTGTCAAATGAGTGGGAAACAACCAAAGTCTCGATGACCCCGGTTGTCGTTGCAGTTGCCGTTGCTGTTGTCGTTGTCGTTGCTGTTGCCGTTGCTGTTGCTGTTGCTCTTTTGTCTGTCATCCCCGCAGGGGATCTGCTTTTGCTGTTGCTTTTGTCGTTGTAGCTGTTTTTGCCTATCTTGTCTGTCATTCCCCTCAGGGGAATCTGCTTCTACCCCACATCCGCACCAATCGGGGGTGCCCATTCATTCGACGCTCGTTGTCGAATGAGTGCGAAACAACCCAAGCCCGCACAGCAAACCCAATTCGCGCAAAGCGCGAACCGGAGGGAGCAGGGGCATTCATGCCCCTGAACAGACACAAACAAAGAAAGCGGCTTTAGCCGCGGGCTCTCGCCACATTCGCCGGGTCTCAAGTACCCCATATGCGTACTTCGCGAAGAGATGTGGATTCAAATTTGCGCAAAAGCACGAACCGTCTCTGTTTTCCCTCTGTAATTCCTGAAGAAAATTCCTTCTAGATGAATAGCAAACTTATGTTATGTCGATATTTATATAGGCTTGGGTTGAAGAAGTAATTCGACTAGCTGTCAACAGTAACGCGTTGGGAAGTGCTACCGGGAGCGGCCTGCCAAGCCATCTACCAATAAACCGCGTGGTTGTCAGCGAATTTTCCCGTTGCTATGGCAGCCCGTAAGTCGGCCAGGGTCGTTGGCTTTTCAAATCCGAATCCGATTCCTCCCCAGACAAACCGCATGGAGTTGTCGGGAGCGGCGTCGAGTACCAAGATTCTGTTACTAACCCCAATTCCTCCGTGTTCGTAGTAAATGAACCAACGACTTTCGCAAACGCCGGCGAAAATTAAGCGCCGACTCGGCAGTCGTGGTAGTCCAATAACGTCCGTAACTTGATATTTTTGGTTGGGGTCAGCCAGGGCGAATGACTTCACCCCTGTAATGGTCGCGAATGCGTTTTTGACCGGTTGAGAGAGGCCTTCGGTCGAGGTGATGATTGCGAAATTGCCATCGAGAATGTGTTGTTTCTCTGAAGTCGATATTGTTCGATGAAACTTGTAGGCCAAGTCAGAGTGCGTGAGCTCAGTGGAATCGGCTGCGGGCAGCGACAAAGGCTTCACAACGAAACGGCGATGAAAATAGACAGCCCCAGCAATGAACACAACACCGGCCATCAGCAACCCTAGTCGCATATTAATTCGCGTCATACGGTCTCCTGAAGTCCGATAGCTTTGGGGCCGGATTTCTATATCTCTCCGCGCACTTCGCGGAGAGACCTGGAACCAAATTCGCGCGCAGCGCGAACCCCTGTTCCCTGGTCCCTCGCATCACTTCCACGTATGCGCCACAATAGGCAACCCCGTAACTGGCCAATGTCCCACCTGCGCATTCACATTCGTAGCCACAGGCACCGATGAACCAGCGGACACCACGCTCACATTCCATCCGTCAAACGCAAGATACGGCTCCTCGCCTTTGAGATCCGCAGTATCGGCTTCAATCTCAATCGTGCGGCTCTCACCCGGCACCAGTGAAATGTAGTTATCGCTGTAAAACACTGGCAGCACGCGCTCATTCACCGCATCCACACCCGTCTTGCCCGGATCGCCATGCCGCAACTGCACATGCGTCAGCAGCGCCACTTCCTTCCCCGGATTCGTCAGCTTCAGCGTAATCTTCATCGTGTCGCCGTCATCGTGCCGTGTTGCGTTCGCTTCCAGCGCCATCGTCTGCATCGTGTTCAGCGCCGTCAGATCATCCGGAGCATCCGGCATCCCATGCCAGTACAGATTCTCTGAAACCAGCTTCCCCCCGCCATTCTTTAACTGAAGCTGCACAAAATACACCGGCGAAAGCTTCGGCTTATCCCACGGCCCAAGCAGCGATCCAATATCGATAGAACGGTCTCCCGGCCCAGTCACCGGCAACTCGCGCTTCAGCACAGCCTGCCCATCGATATCGTAGATCGTCAGGTACGCCATGTAACCCGAAATGATCTCCGGCGTGTTGTTGATCACCTCTATCGAATCCGTCAACTGGTTGAGTTGGATATGCACCATCTCCCCGGCCTTCTTCACCGCATACATCGCCGAGTCCGGCTCAAGATCGTGGTGATACAGCTGCCATACAAAACTAGGCTGTGCCGGGTTGCTCATCCACGTGATAATCGCCGTCGACGGATTGAAGAGCTTTGCACTACGCCCCTCATACATCGCGCGATACGCCTCATAATTCGCCAGCTGGCTCTTGCGCACAAAGTCCGCAAGGTTCGCAACCTTGCCATACCGCGCCGCCAGCGTCATGGGAAACGTGTCGCTGCCCGAAGCTCCGCGAGCAAAGTCATGCTCTGCCCAGTCATCGTCAATCTGCTCCCAATCCTTCTGCGGCATCATCCCCTGAATCGACTCAATCGTCGGAATCGATGTGCTGCCGATCTCCGTCTTGAACGCTTCGTTGTAGACGTAGTACTCGCGCGGCGTCCTCCAGCGATAAGGACCACCCGAGTTCACGCCATGCCCCGAAGTCGAGCTCGGCTGATACAGCCGCGTTGGCTCAAGCTCCGCCATCAGCACGCGCAACTGATCATCGATCTCCTTCGGCGGAAAGCCCTCATTCCGCGCGCACCAGATTGCAATCGAAGGATGATTGCGATAGTGCAGTATCTTGTCCCGCACATTCGCCATGTACGTCGGCAGATCATCCGGGTTCGGCCCATCCGACGGATTCGGCTGGAAGAACTCATCCCATAGCAGAATGCCGTACTTGTCGCACAGCTCGTAAAAATCCTCGCCCGTCGACTGCCCCACCCAGTTGCGGATCAGGTTCACATTCGCAATCGCATGCATGCGAATCTCCGCCTCAAGCCGCTCGCGCGGAATCCGCTTCATGCCTTCGTCGAGTCCCCAGTCGCCGCCGCGAATAAAGATCCGCACCCCATTCACCGAAACCGTCAGATTCTCCGAATCGGGCACTGAATACGTAATCTTCCGCACGCCAAACTGAAATGTCTGCTCGTCCGATGCCGATCCATTCTGGTTAAACGCCAGATGCAGCGAATACAGATTCTGCGGCCCGTATCCATTCGGCCACCACAGCTTCGGATTCTGCATGTGCAGCGATGCAAACTCCGCAGAAGTCAGCGAAACCTTCTTCGACTCCTTCGGCCCAAGCTGCACATCCTTATCCACCACCACATCGCCAAAGTCCGCATGGAACGTGCCCGTCTCCGGCTGGTTTGCAAGATTCTCAAGCGTCGCCGAAATCGCCACCTCCGCCGAGTCCGTCTTCGGCAGCGGCAGATCTGTAGTCACCAGCGGATCTTTGAGCACCACCGGACCTGTTGAATTCAGGTACACCTTGTTCCAGATACCCGAATCGCGATCCCGGATTCCCGGCAGCCAGTCCCATCCAATCGTGCACAGGAATGTCGGCCCATCAATCGCCGTGATGCCGCCGTTCGTCACCATCCCATTCGCGATCGTGTGTTCATATGGATTGCCCGGATGCGGCTGCGGTTTCACCTGCACCGCAATCGCAATCTTCTCGCCCGCCTTCACATACGGCGAGATATCGAAGATGCCGCGTTTGAACGCTCCACGCATCGTTCCCAGATACGTCCCGTTCGCCCAAACCTCCGCCGAAAAGTTCACGCCCTCCAGATTCAGCCACACATGCCGCCCGCGATACGCCGCCGGGACATCAACAACAGTCCTATACCAATAAGAAGTCTTGTTAAGCGATTCCGGAATCCGATCGGGTCTGTTGTTCTCTCCATACAGCGGCTCCGGATAAACACCATTCTTCACCAGCGTCGTAAGCACCGTCCCCGGCACCACCGCGTCATACCAATCCTTCGGCTTGTACGACGTCCGCGAGATCCTCGCGCCTGCCCCGGTTCCCTTCTCCGGCACCTTCGCCGCGTCCTGCATCTGCCATCCTGAAGTAACCGGCACTTCCACAGAAGCCTGCCCGGCAAACGCAGCCAGACTACTCCCCACACTCAACAACGCCAGCAAAATCAATCGTGGTAACGATGCCATACCGCGCAAGGACGAAACCTTCTTAAACATGAAAAGATCCCCAATCATTCCCGAATTACCAAGGAAGAAACCAATCATACTATCCAACATTCGCGACTTATCTCACGCGCAATCTATAACGCAAACGTCAATTCCCTAATGCATCACCGTATGTTCAGGCCCATTCAACTTGCGATGCGCCGGCCGCAAAATTGCTCCACGTGGAACAATTTTGATCTCGAAAACCTTAGGCCACTGCTTACCCGTCACAAAGATCCGGTCATGCTGCGCATCGTAAGCAATCCCATTAAGCACCGACTCGTTGTTGATCCTCTGATCATCCGGCAATATGCCCGTTAAATCGATCCATGCGATTACATGGCCGTCTACAGGCGAGATGCGCGCAATGCGATCCGAGTGCCATACATTCGCATAAATCTCACCTTTGATGTACTCAAGCTCATTGAGCTGATCGATCTTCGTAATGCCGTCGTGCACAACGATGTGGCGAACCTCAGCGAATGTCCTTGGATCGCGGAAGCGCAGGGTGTCGCTGCCGTCGCTGGTGATGATTTCCTTTGCAGTGCGCGTCATGCCCCAGCCTTCGCCGCTGTAGGTGAACTGCCGGATCGGACGCAGAGTGAACTGGTCGTAGACGAAGCCTATGTGCGTCTGCCATGTCCACTCATAGATGGTGGAGCCGACGTTGATGATGCCTTCGCCGAAGTACTGCGGCGGGAGTGTGTGGCGCTGCAGAATCTTGCCGGTTTCGGGCTGAATGACCAAAACGGCCGAGTTGCCTTTGAGGCCCGTGCCTTCGTAGAAGAGTCCGTTCTGGTAGTAGAAGCCTTCGGTGTAGCTATCGGTGGAGTGGGGATAGGTGGCGACGACTTTGTAGCCGTCGACGGGAGCTAATGCCGAGGCCATGGATGGGATGAGAAGTGTGGCGGCCAGTGCGATGGTGGAGAACTTCATTTTGTCTCCACCTTAGCAGATGAGTGTTCCACGTGGAACATTCCGGGCTGCGAGTGAAATTGCTCCACGTGGAGCAATTTGGGCGTTGGTTTTGCTCCACGTGGAGCAATTTGGGAGGCTGGGTTTGTGGAGAAGGATTGCTCCGCGTAGAACACTTTGGGGTGAATGGAGATGGGGTTGGCGAGGTTTGTTGGAAGTGCTGTGACTACATGCGATTACAGTTGCCGAGAATTATGGGCATTTGTGCCTTGTTACAGCGAATGGGGATGGACGGTGATTCAAGGGTTGTGGAGCAATTGTTGAGAGGGTTCGTGCTGCGCACGAATGTGGTTAGAGGTGTGAGCTTTTGTGGTTCCCCGGTCTCAAAAACGAGACCGGGGGCACCCGCATTTTCCCTTTTGGGGACCGGGGCCACCCGCCGAGTCACTGCCGTTTACAGACGTATACGCGGCCCGACAGCCTAACTTGGGTTACGGTTTTGAGGGATCAGTGGAACTATTTCGATTGGTTGGCCATCAGGGACGCTCTTGATTTGGCGCGCAAAATCGGCGCGACTCAACATGCCCTTCAGCGCATCAACGGAGTAGAGGTTCGTCAGGTCGGCCGACCCCTCGCTCGTGATGAACGGATAAATTGGAAGCAAACGTTCGCCCTGCCTGATCGAACCCTTTGTCTGGGACCACTCCCTTGCTGTCTCGTATCCCAGATGTGCTTCCGGATCAGTCAGCATAAGCCCTGCCCACTCATCAAGCGTGCTACACACCGGCTCCAGCTCTCCTGTTTCGGGATCGAAGCGCGTCACACCTTCCACATCGAAGCAGAATTGATAGCCGAAGATGTCTTCAGCAAACGCAAATGGTTTGACTTCCGTCAGCCCGTAGGCACGCTTCCAAAGCGAGGCTTTGTTCCACGTAACAACCTCCTGCTCGTTGTAACGATCACTCGGCAAATACGTGTACACATGCAGAGCCTCCGCAAACGCATAGAAGCCGTTCTTGAGGCCGAGCAAAAAAGCATACTCCGGAAGCTGCGGTCCCAAAAACGATAGGTCTGCGTTGAAGCGGATGCGATCAAAAGTCTGTTCGATAGCATTCCCGCCTAGCTTACAGAGTTCTTCGAGTTCCGAGTACTTCTCCATGGTTGATCTCACTGTGGCTTTGGTGTCGGTGGAGGGCGGGTGGCCCAGATCTTATGTTTCCTCCACCACCGAGGGTGCCCCAGGTCTCGATTTTGAGACCTGGGTTTCAGCGATGCCTCGTTCTCTGTGCATGGCTGTCCACCAGGATTCTATCTCCACTGGACCACGGTCTCCGGTTCGGTAGTGCCGGTAGCTGGACCACCGCCAGTCTTCGGGTTGTTGAACGAGGCCGCGAGCTACCGGGTTGCGATGCATGTACTTGAGCTTCTCGACGTGTTTTGCATTGGTGTATACATTGAAGTCATAGTAGCGAGCCTGCCAGAAGGGTTTCTCCTGTCGCTGGACAGCGACTGAGAGTTTCAAGGCCTGTATCGCCGTGGAGAGAAGCGTGCGTTTAGGCTCACTCACAAGAAGATGCACGTGCTCAGGCATGACGACGTATCCGAAGACGAAGAAGTCATAGCGATTTCGCATCCTTTCCAGAGATTGTTCAAAGAGGTTTCGTACGGCCGTAGTGTCCAGGTATGCTTTGCGCCGGTAACAACTGAAGGTGATGAAATGGAAGTCGCCCGTTTGCTGATACCGGGTTAGCTTGTTGGCCATGGGAGCATCGTAACCCAGGTCTCGTTGAGTGTCTCGTTGAGACCTGGGGCACCCTCGGTGGTGGAATTTCAGATCTGGGCCACCTGTGATCTTTCAGGAGGTTGTCCATTCGATTTGGACCGGAGAAGCTGGTTGTGACGAGCAACTAGGAATCTTCGGAGGATCGAATGGACATTCATAAGAATGCCCGACTGAGCTATCGCAGT
>NZ_JAGSYH010000013.1 GCF_025685685.1 Acidicapsa dinghuensis | reverse complement strand
CATCTGCAGCCATGGACTCACTACTACAACCACGAAAGACCTCATGGTAGCCTCAACTACAACCCGCCCATCAGCCGCTCCGAGATACCGCTCGCCGATGGAACAACCTCTTGAGCTTCTACAGCCACCCCGAGAGTTTTGGTAGGTTTAATGAATTACGAATCGGAAGGGTGTGGCATCAGCAGGGAGACTGCGATGAAATTTAGTGAAGAGGAGAAAGACAATCGCGAAAACGATGACGGCAAGAAGGAGAGCGACGCTTCCACGCCGCAAACCTGGGCGGAACTCATCGAATGGCGGTCGAATTATCCAGACATAATTCATAAATGGCTGCAAGTGATGGGCCGCCTAATCCTTCGGACGAAGGTCCGAGATGACGATGAATTGGGAGACCTCATTGTGGGGTGTATGTTCGCTTCCCATCGAGATATCAACGACCTGATGACACTCAGCCACACAGATTCGCATCATGGGGCACAATATTGCCTACGCGCGTTATTTGAACGCATTGTAACGCTCAAATACCTTTGTCAGAAGCCGGAGTATCTGCAGGACTTCAAAGATTACGATGCGGTGGACTGGGATCAGATTATTAACGGAATCTCTGAAAGTTTTGGTATTTCCATGGAGCCAGAGGCACGCGAGGATCTTTCCAAACGAGCGGCAGAATTACGAAAAAAGAACAAGCAGGAAAAATGCTCGGTTTGTAAAAATCAGCGCCCGACTTCGTGGACCCGCGTTGATTCGCGACAGATGGCGAAGCTGGTTGGACTGGACCACCTTTACCTGATGGCCTTCACCATTCCGTCAAAGCTGATGCATCCGACCCTATGGGGAACACGTGATAGGCTGACACGCAATACTCCGCTCTACAACACTCTTCACTGTATGCACCATCTTCTGATTGAAATCCTGATGATCCACCGCAGGCATTTCATGGGCAAGCAATACGTTACGCCAATCATGGGGAATGCGATTTTGGATTTCCTCAGCGTTTATGTGTATTCGCAGACATCATTCGACGGAGTATTGCGACGCGGCCAGGAACGAAACGGAGAGCGTATCTACTATGGCTTCTAGGAACACGAGATTCGCTCGCAGGGGAACTGCATCGCCTCGAAAATCCAAAGTTCGCGAGTCTGTATCGTTTAGTCCCGATAAACGCCCTCGTGTTCCTCAATCTCGCGTGGGTTGGGTCAGCTGTTAGTGGTTTGCCGTAGGGTTGATATTCCGGGAGTTCGATAGAAAATGCTGCCAGCTTTGCAGCGTTAAGCATTTCTTTGCGTCTAGTAAGTATCTGTATTCATGCGATGGACAGCGGCGGCTGCGACGCATTTGAGTCTGTAAGAATTTTCTATGTTGCAGCGAGATGGCGGCATGGTTTGAGGACGATCCCCCAATTTCAGGACAGCTCGAAAGTATTGGGTCTGCGATCTGTTCGCAGATTCAAACGCGCTGGTGCGCTTAAGGGCTTTCCGCTTTACCTCTTTTCGCTTAAGGGGCTCGCGCTTACGTTCCTCACTGTGTTTGTGCTGGCTGTGCTGCTGTTACAGCCGTTGAGCGCACAGCAGGCGGCGGAGCTTGTGGTGCATGTTGCTGTGACGGGAAGCGATGGCAAGCCGCTGGCCGGTTCGGTGATTGAGGGGTTTGCGCCGGGGGCCGAGGCCGATGCAACGACTCCGGATTCGGCTACTCCGGTTTGCAAGGCTGTGGCTGATGATGCGGGTCATGCGGATCTTCACTGCAAGGGTGTGCAGGAGATTCTGCTTTCGGTTGAGAAGGACGGGTATCTGGTTTCGCGATCGGAGGTATCGGCGCAGGGTGGACGGGAATCTGTGGCCGATGTGGTGCTGCAGACGAAGCCTGCGGTGAACCAGTCGATTGTGGTGCAGGCTGAGACGGAAAGTCCGGTGGAGCAGGTAGAGAGCAGTACGACGACTGTAAGCAAGGAGCAGGCGAACGCGACTTCACTGCGGCCGGTTACGCTGACGGATGCGCTGCCGCTGGTGCCGGGAGTGATTCGAACGCCGGATGGGCGGGTGCAGATTGCGGGGCTGACGGAGGATCACAGCGCGCTGATTATTAATTCGGTTGGCGTGAACGATCCGGCGACGGGCAACTTTGGATTGAGTGTGCCGGTGGATACGGTGGACAGCATTCAGGTGATGCAGTCGCCGTATCTGGCGCAGTATGGGAATTTTATTGCCGGAGTGGTGAGCGCGGAGACCAAGCGCGGCGGGGATAAGTGGGGTTACAGCCTGAACGATCCGCTGCCTGATTTTCGGATACGAAGTGGGCATCTGGTGGGCTTGCAGGATGCAACGCCGCGCTTGAATTTTGACGGGCCGCTGATTCGCAACCGGCTGTATGTGAGCGAAGGCAGCGAGTATCTGATGCACAAGGATGAGGTGCGCACGCTGCCGTTTCCGGATAACCAGGCGCGGTCGAATGCTTTCAATTCGTTTTCGCAGATGGATTGGGAGGCGGGCGCGCGGAACAGCGTGACGGCGACGCTGCATTTCGCTCCGCACACGATGCACTATGAGGGGCTGAATTATTTCGATCCGGAGCCGGTGACGCCGAACGCGAACTACCAGGAGGATACGGGGACGATTCGCGACCGGCTGGCGATTGGCGGAGGGCTGCTGTCGTCGACGTTTGCGGGGACTCGCGTTGCTTCAAACATCAGTGCGCAGGACGGCAGCGGAACGATGACGCTATCGCCGACGGGAGATACGGGCAATTATTTTGGACAGCAGACTCGGGAGGCGACGCGGTTTCAGTGGATCGAAACGTGGAACCCGAAGACGATTGAGTCGCATGGACAGCATGAGCTGCAGTTTGGATCGGTGATTGGGCATGCGGAGGATGCGGGGTATGTTGCGGGACGGGATGTGAATCTGCTGGACGCGAATGGTGCGCTGATTCAGACGATTTCGTTCTCGGGGAATGGTGCGTTTGATCTGGCTGATTTGGAGATGGCTGCGTATGGGGAAGATCACTGGATTTTGAATTCGCGGTTTGCGGCTGATTACGGGTTGCGAGTGGAGACGCAGTCGCTGACGTACACGACGCGCGTGGCGCCGAGGGTGGGGTTTACGTGGTCTCCTCATGGTTCGGAAACGACGGTGATTCGTGGCGGCGCGGGGGTGTTTTACGACAATGTGCCGCTGGATACGTATGCCTTTGGCAGCTTTCCGGAGCAGGTGATTACGACGTATGACGGCGCGGGAAATGTGGTGGACGGTCCGAGGACGTATCTGAATTTGACGGGGACGGAAGCGAAGTCGCAGTTTCCGTTCATTCATCAGGATCAGCATAGTGGGGATTTTGCGCCGTACAGCGTGGCCTGGAATGTGGAGGGTGATCGCGCGATCAACCGCTTCCTGCGTCTTCGCGCGCGGTATATCCAGGCGGATGCGCAGAACCAGTTGACGCTGACGCCGACGGTGACTTCGAAATGGAACGCGATGGTGCTGGGGACGAGTGGTTCGCTGCACACGCGGCAGGCGGAGTTTACGGCGAAGATGGGAGACACGAAGAACCGGCAGTTTTACTTCTCGTATGTGCGGCAGTTTGCGCGCGGGGAGTTTAATGATGCGGCGAGCTATCTTGGGGACTTTCCTTATCCAGTGATACGGACGCCGATTTCGGCGAGTACAACGGGTGAGATTCCGAACCGGTTTATGCTGTGGGGTTTGACGACGCTGCCGTGGAAGATGCGGATTGCGCCGCATATCGAGTGGCGTGATGGGTTTCCGTGGCAGCCGATGGATGAGTTTCAGAACTACGTTGCGCCGGGGGCGCTGCAGCCGCGGTATCCGCGGTATTTTTCGGCGGACGCACGGATCGGCAAGGATCTGCCGGTGGGGTCGCATCACGCGGGGCGGCTTTCGATTACGGTGAGGAATCTCACCAACCACAACAATCCGCTGCAGGTGCATGACAATGTAGCAGACCCGCTGTACGGCACGTTCTTTGGGAACTATGGCCGGCACTTTCTGGCGGATTTTGACATTCTCTTCTGACTTGCGGGATGAGAAGAAATAGCTGCCGGCCAGGAATATTCAAGAGTAGTGAATGAGTGTTGATGGCGGTGCAGGGGCGCTGTTGGCTGCACGCGTTTCGCGCAGGTGATGTGTTTCTTCGAAACTGACGTCCATGCGAGCGCGGACATGTGTGAACAATCGCAACAGGTCGGGGCACCACACGCTTGGGTTGTCGAAGCCTCGGGCGGTGGAATAGCGATGCGCGAGATGGCCTCCGGCACAGGTCTGTGATTCTTTGCAGTTCTGGCAGATTGCGGACAAAGGCATACCCTCGAAGATTGCCTGCGCATGCATGGTTTCGGTTCGCAAGAGATCAAAGAATGTGGAGTTGCGCACATTGAGCTTGATGCGAGCCATGCCGTTACCGCAGGCGCGCAGATTGTCGAGGCCTTCCATCTCTCCATCGGCTTCAATGAATACATACTGCGGAGGACCGTTTCCGATTGCTTCGGAGTGGCTTTGCCCTCCCATGATGACTCGCGCGACATCTTTGAGATTGTTGATTTGAAAATCCATCGTTCCCTCAAACCACCACTTGTCGAAGATGGGGATGAGGAAGTCCGCGCAGGGAGTGGGGCCATAGCGCTGCCGTATCGGATCGATGGTGTCGTGTGTGTAATGCGGCATGAGGTAGGTGACTTGTTTGCAGCCTAGGTCAAGAAAATGAGCGTGTACGCGGAGAGGATCTGCGCCCAGCGGAATGACGCATCCGACGCCGTAAGGAATCTCTGCTCTTTGCAGAAGCTTTAGTCCGCGCTCGACTTGGTCATAGGAGCCTTGCTGGCTGTGGGTCTGTCGCACGGAGTCATGGATGTCTTTTGGGCCATCCATGCTGAGACCTACGCTGACGCGATGCTTGCGCAGTATTTGAACCCATCGCGCGTTCAACAGCGTGCCATTGGTCTGCATGCCGAAGTTGACCTGCACGGTATCGCTCAGCACGGCGCGTGCCCTGCGGCACCACGCATCGAAGCGCTCGGGGCCAAGCAGGCAAGGCTCTCCACCATGGAACGCGAGAAGGATTGTGTCCTGACGGGTGACTTGGCACTGCTCGAGAGTGCGCTGCAGAGCGGCTTCGAATACTTCGTCAGGCATCAGCGGCGGACGGTCTTTCCATGTGGAATCGGCCATGTTGAAGACGTAGCAATACGAGCAGTTCAGGTTGCAGCGCGAGGCAACTTTGAGGATTACCTGGGTGATGTAGTTTTTCTGATTGCGCGGAAGTTCAGGGTTGCGGTGACGTTCGATCATTGTTGAGTCCTGTCTGGGGTTTGATGTGAGCACAGTCTTTGCATGCGAAGGCGTGAGTGACGTTCGCGTGTGTCGGATTGTCAGGATCGGATGGTGCGCAACCAACGATCCACCAGCCGCGCAGTTGCAGATGGATCGTTGCGTTGAGCCCGCAAGGCAACTGAAGGAATGCGTTGTTCCGGGCCGGCCGACGCTTTTCGCAACGGACTGGGGATTGGCCTGCAACCGGTCAACGAAAGTAAATGTGCATTGGCCCTTGACAGAAAGAATGAACACCTTCGGTCGTGGGCTTGGGGGAAGCGCCCAGATATAGCTCGACTTTGAAGGGAAGGCTTATCTGGATAACTTCAATGAAGGGGAATCAGCAGGTCACACGGCTTCATCCCACACGATGTTGATGTGGGTGAATTCGATGTGATGTGTCGGGCCGATCAACTCAGATTTCAGAGCGCTCTTGAGAGCATCCTGCACTTTGGTTTGAGTTGCTTGGGATACTGGTTTTTTGTCGACATTACCAGTGATCGTAGTTTTGGCCATTTCTCCTCCTCTAAGAACCGGAATATGAAAGGGGCCCGTTGGAAAAGCGCGGCAAGTATAGGCGCGCTCCAGAAAAATTGTCAACGAACATTCTTCTCCGCATTTTTTGGCTGTTGCCGCTTCTTTTCTGAATTGCAGGGATGCGTTGCGTGGGTGGCGCAGAGTGACGGCGGTGTCCGGTAGTGGACGACAGGATTGCGTTTTTGAACAGGCAGGAGGCAAGTCGCGATTGGCAACCTATTGCATTTATTGCCAGTTAAACACGCTTGTGTTTGGCCGGATGGGTGCAGGAACCGGGTGGAATGATCTGGGTTGGAGGTGCGCCTGTGCAACGGTTTCTGCAGGATGTGCAATATGCGCTGCGGCAGTTGAAAAAGTCGCCGGGATTTACGGCGACGGCTGTGATTTCACTGGCGCTGGGGATCGGCGCGACGACGGCCGTCTTCAGCGTGATCTACGCGATTTTGATGAATCCGTATCCGTATGCGCATACGGACCGGTTCATGCACATGAGCCTGATCGATGCGGAGGGTAAGCGCCAAGGCTTTGGGCTGAATTCGGATCAATGGCGCGAGTTGAAGAAGTCACCGGTGATCGAGGACGCGTTTGTCGAAGATGAATGGAGTTTGACGGTTACTGGGCATGACTTTCCAGAGGACGTGGAAGCGGGCTTCGAGTCGTCGAATATGTTCAACTTCCTTGGCGTGCCGATGCTGTATGGGCGCGGGTTGCAGCCTTCGGATGCGGTGGATGGGCATGAGCCTGAGCCGGTGGTTGTGTTGAGCTACAAGTTCTGGCAGCGGCATTTCAATTCTGACCCTTCTGTCGTTGGGCAAAAGCTGCAGATGGTGCACAAGGATTACACGATTGTGGGCATCGCACCTTCTCGGTTCACGTGGGGCGATGTGGATGTATATGTGCCGCAGAAGATTGTGGAGGAACCGAATCACACCTTCAATACCGAGATACGGCTGAAGCCGGGAGTGACGCGGGATCAGGCGGATGCGGCACTGCTGCCACTGTTTCAGCAGTTTGCGAAGGACCGGCCCCAGGGATTTCCGAAGGGGAGCTTTAAGGTCCACGTCTTAGGACTGAACGATAACTTTCTTCAAGATCTAGGCGGGACGCTGTATCTGCTGTTGAGTGCGGTGGCGCTGCTGCTGCTGATCGGATGCGGAAATGTGTCGATACTGCTGCTGGCGCGTGGAACGTCGCGTATGCATGAGTTTGCGCTGCGGGCGGCGGTGGGGGCGAGGCGATGGAGGATTGTGCAGCAGTTGCTGACTGAGGCGTTATTGCTGTCATTGACTGGAGCGGCGCTGGGTGTGGGGCTTGCGTATCTGTCACTTGGCAAGATCGTGGATACGCTGCCAAAGTATGCGTATCCGCACGAGGCGGCGATCCGGATTAATGTGCCGGTGCTGTGTTTCTGCGTTGCTGTGGCGATTTTGACGGGAGTGATCTTTGGATTGTGGCCGGCGCTGCAGATGTCGCGCCCCGACATGAGCCAAGTGATGCAATCGGGTACGCGCAAGGTGGCAGGCAGCGTTCGCGGAGGGCGTGCGTTGGGTTCGTTGATAGCGGGACAGATTGCATTGACGATGCTGATGCTGGCCGGAGCGGGCGCGGCGCTGGAAGGGTTTGTAAAGCTGACAACTGTGCATCTGGGATACGACCCGCACAACATCATGTCGGTACCGATTCCGGTGCATGAGAACACGTATAAGACGTGGGCGGATCGGGCGAACTACTTTGAACAACTGAAGACCAGAGTTGCCGCGACGCCGGGCGTGGCGATGGCGGCGATTTCGACGAATGCAACACCGCCTTCGAATGGAGGGGATACGCTCTTCGACATTCTGGGCCGGCCTTCTTCGCAGGAGCAAAAAGCACGGCTCAATTTTGTCAGCCCCGGATATTTTCCAGCGCTGAAGATTGGGATAGCGCAAGGGCAGATCTGGAGCGAAACAGAGAATCACAATGGGGCGCCGGTGATCGTGATTAACGAGACGATGGCGCGGAAGTATTTTCCGAAAGGCAATGCGTTGGGAGGGGCGATCAAGTTGCAACTGAAGGATGCGCCGCCGTTCAACCTGATGGCGCCGGGCGCGGATGGATGGCTGCGTGTGGTGGGGGTGATCCAGGACAAGCTGGACGATGGGTTGCGCAACCCGGTGGTGCCGGAGATGTTTGTGCCTTACACGCTGTGGATGCGGATGGGAACTCAGATTCTGGTTCGGGCGCAGGTGTCTCCGCTGACGCTGCTGCCGGCGATACGCAAGCAGATTGCCGCGGTGGATCCAGAGCAGCAGACGATCTCCGATCCGCAGGATCTGGAGCATTGGATCATGAGCGAGCCGGAGTATGAGCAGGAGCGTTTGGTGAGCTGGCTGTTTGGCGCGTTTGCGGTGCTGGCGCTGCTATTGGCGGCGGTAGGGCTGTACAGCGTGGTGTCGTATTCAGTGGCGCAGCGGACCAATGAGTTTGGCATACGCATGGCGCTGGGAGCACAGCGGGAACACATCTGGAAGATGGCGTTTCGCTCAATGAGCGTGAGTGTGAGTGTCGGAGTGGGCGTGGGGTTGGTGCTTGCATTGGCCTTGAATAAGGTGGTGGCGCATTGGGCTGAGGGAAGCTCGCGTGATCCGCTGTTGCTGGCTGGGGCGACGATGGTGCTGGTGCTGGCTGCGGCGATTGCGTGTGCGGTGCCGGCGCGGCGGGCGGCGAAGACTGATCCGATGGTGGCGCTGAGGTATGAGTGAGGCAGGGACCAGGGATCAGGGACCAGCCAGCAGGGAATAACTAGCAAAAACATACGCGGCATCCGTGGAGGCTTGATGGGATCGCTGGTGCAGGATTTGCGGTATGCGTGGCGGCAGTTGCGGAAGTCGCCGGGGTTTGCGGCAACGGCGGTGATTTCGCTGGCGCTGGGGATTGGTGCGACTACGGCTGTGTTCAGCGTGATCTGGGGCGTGCTGATGGATCCGTTTCCGTATCGGGATGCGCAGCGGATGTTTCATCTGGCCGTATTGGATAGCGCGGGAGTGCAGCGTGCGGGGTTGCTGACGCCATCGCAATTGAAGACAATTTTGCAGTCGCCGGTTCTGGAACGAGCAGCGGTCAGCGATGACTGGCGCACGACGGTGACGGGGCGGGATTTTCCTGAAGACATACACGGTACCTACTTCTCGACAAACGCCTTTGACTACTACGGCGTGCCGATGGCGTTGGGGCGCGGTTTTGTAACGCAGGATGCGCCGGAAGGGCATGATCCGCAGCCGGTGACGGTGCTGGGATACAAGTTCTGGATGGCGCGGTATGGCGGCGATCCGAGCGTGCTCGGAAAGACGATTGAGCTGGCGCATGTACCCTACACGATTGTTGGTGTGGCTTCGTCGCGGTTTACGTGGGATGACGCGGATGTCTATCTGCCGATCAAGTACGTGACGAGCGTTGATCGAACTTACTACGCGAACTACCGGCTGCGCGCGGGAGTAACGTTTGGGCAGGCAGCATCGGCACTGCAGCCACTGCTGGAGCAGTTTGCGAAAGAGACTCCGACGCACTTCCCGCTGGGCGGATTCCGTGTGGACCTGATTGGGATCAACGACTACTATCTGCGGCGGATGGGCGGAACGCTGTATCTGTTGTTTGCCGGCGTAGGTTTGCTGCTGCTGATCGGCTGCGGGAATGTATCGATTCTGCTGCTGGCGCGGGGCACGGCGCGAAGCCGCGAGTTTGCGGTGCGGGCCGCGGTGGGAGCAAGCAGGCGGCGGATGGTGGGGCAGTTGCTGATCGAGTCGTCGCTGCTGGCGGTTTCGGGCGCAGGGCTTGGCGTGGCATTGGCTTTTGTTTTACTGCGGAAGATTGTTGAGAACCTGCCGCCGGATTCGTTTCCGCATGAGGCGGCGATCGGAATCAATGTGCCGGTGCTATGTTTCTGCACGGCGATTGCTCTGCTGACGGGCGTGTTGTTTGGGTTGTGGCCGGCCTTGAAGTTATCAAGGCCGGAGCTTAGCTCTGTGATGCAGGCTGGCTCTCGCAAGCTGGCGGGAAACGTGGAGGGACGACGGTCTCTCAACTCGTTGATTGCTGCGCAGATTGCATTGACGCTGCTGCTGCTGGCTGGGGCAGGAGCAGCACTCGAGGGCTTTGTGAAGATGGCGCATGTGCGGCTGGGGTATGATCCGCACAATGTGCTGTCTGTGCTGATACCACTGCGGGAGGGAACGTACAACACGTGGGCCGAACGCTCGAACTATTTTGAGCAGATGAGAGCAGCGGTAGCGAGAGTTCCCGGCGTGACCGAGGTGGCGATTTCGACGAATGCGACACCGCCGGCGAATGGCGAGAATGCGAGATTTGAGATTCTTGGCAAGCCCTCGAATCAAGAGCAGACGTTGCAGATCAATTTTGTTAGCCAGGAGTATTTTCCTGTACTGCGGATTCCATTGGCACAGGGGCGAGTCTGGGATGCGACGGAGAATCGCAATGGCGCGGCGGTGGTGGTAGTGAATGAAACGCTGGCGCGGAAGTATTTTCCGGGCGGCGATGCGCTGGGTGGGTCGATCAAGCTGCCGGAGATGCGGGAATCGCTGCCATACAATCCGGCGTCGCCAGCGCTGCGAGGCTGGCTGCGCATCATCGGCGTAATTCCGGACAAGCTGAATGATGGATTGGATAAGCCGGTAAAGCCGGAGGCATTCATTCCCGATACGGTTTATATGCGGATGGGGACGCAGATTCTGGTGCGTTCGGCGGTGTCTCCAATGACGCTGTTGAATGCGATTCGCAAAGAAGTGAGCAAGGTAAACGCGGACCAGCAGATCGGCTCGACTGTGCGCGATCTGGATCACTGGATCACGAATGAGCCGGAGTGGGCGCGTGGGGTGCTGATCTCATGGCTGTTTGGGGCGTTTGCGGTGCTGGCGCTGCTGCTGGCGGCGGTGGGACTGTATAGCGTGGTGTCGTACTCGGTAGCGCAGCGGACGAACGAGTTTGGGGTGCGCATGGCTCTGGGTGCTCAACGGGAGCATATCTGGCGGATCGCTATGCGATCTGCCAGTGTGAGTGTTGTTGCTGGAGTGTGTGCGGGAGCTGTGTTGGCTTTGGCGCTTGATCGAATAGTGGCTGCGCACTGGGCCGAGGTGAATTCGCGCGATCCGTTGTTGCTGATTGGGTCGGCGGCGGTGCTGCTGATGGCTGCGATGCTTGCGTGCATGTTGCCAGCGCGGCGAGCGGCGAAGGTCGATCCTGTAGTGGCGCTTAGATATGAATAGGGACTAAGGGACGTAGAGACTAAGGGGCTAAGGATCAGTTAGCAGGGACCAGGGAATAACGCGCGAGAAGCTACAGGATGTATCCGTGGAGGTTGCTTTGCACTCATTCATGCAGGACTTGAGGTTTGCTGTTCGGATGCTGCGGAAGCAGCCGGGGTTTAGTGTGATTGCGGCGCTGACGCTGGCGCTGGGGATTGGCGCGACTGCGGCGGTTTTCAGCTTGATTCAAGGTGTGCTGTTGACTCCGCCACCATATGAGAAGCCTGATCAGCTGATGCTGATTCCCGCGAAGCGCGTTGATGGCAAGAAGATGGACAGTCCGCGTGACTGGGCGGCGCAGCAGTGGCTGGAGTGGCAAAAGGATGGGAAGTCGTTCCAAGGGATTGCGGCGTATCTTTGGACCTTTAATTTTCTGATACGCGATGATGGCAGTCAGTCGATGCAGGGGATGTTTGTGACGAAGGACTATCCCCGCGTCATGGGGCTGAAGCCAATGATGGGACGCGGGTTTCAGGACTCGGACTTTAGCAACGGACCTGTGAAGGCGATTGTGCTGGGGTATGAGTTCTGGCAGCGAACATTTGGCGGCGATCCACAGATTATCGGGAAGACTGTGCGCATCAGCCGCTGGGACACGCCGCCGACCGTGATTGGGGTGATGGCTCCAGGAGCGCGATTTCTGCCGTCGCCCGGTGATGCTAAGGAGCCTAACTACGACGTGAATGCGACGGTGGATTTCTGGGCTCCTGCATATCCCGATCCAAAGTCGATTAAAGAAGCGTATTGGGATGTAGTAGCGCGGCTGAAGGATGGAGTGACCGCACAGCAGGCGCAACAGGAGCTGACTGTGCTGGCGGCAAACGAGGCGCAAGGTGAGAAGAAGTTCGAGGGATTTACGCCGCAACTTGAGCCGCTGACGGATGAGATGAACCAGGACGGCAAGCGTATTCTGTTGCCGCTGCTGGGCGCGTCTGCGCTGGTGTTGTTGATTGCGTGCGGAAACGCAGCAGCTCTGCTGCTGGTGCGTGGGCTGCAACGGCAACAAGAGTACGGAGTGCGGATCGCGATGGGCATGGGGCGCATGGCGCTTCTGCGCAAAGTGATGACGGAGAGCCTGCTGCTGGCCTTGATTGGAGGAGCGTTGGGCGGCGGGCTTGCCGTGGGCGCGGTGAAGCTCTTCAAGGCGATTGCGGGTCATGCTGTGCCGCGGTTGGATGGAGTGACGGCAGGTTGGCAGGTTTTGGGGCTGGGTCTTGGAGTGGCGGTGCTGGCTGCGTTTGTCGCAGGAGTAATTCCTGCGCTGCGGGCCTTTCGGCTGGATCCGATGGAGGTGCTGAAGAGTGCTGGACCGAAGGGGACGGCGGGAACAGGCGAGCGACGGCTGCTGCAGGGAGTTACGGTGTTGCAGACAGCGCTGACGCTGGCGCTGCTGGTGGGCGCGGGGCTGCTGATTCGCACGATGGTGAAGATTGCTGAAGTGCCGTCGGGATACAGCATGGGGCGCATCCTGACGATGAGCGTGACGGATGTGCAGGGCTACTCGACCTGGGGCAACTTTCACCGGCAGGCGCTACAGCGGGTTCAAGCTTTGCCGGGCGTGCAGTATGCGGCGTTTGCCTGGGGTGTGCCGCTGACGGGGAACAACTGGCCAGCGACGATGGAGGTCGAGGGGCAGCCGCCGGCGATGAAAGAGAGCGACAAGATTGCGCTGCCGATGCGCGCGGCGACGCCCGACTACTTCAAGTTGATGGGAATTGCGTCGATCGACGGACGGGAGTTTCGTGACACAGATGACAACAAGGCTCCGAATGTGGCGATCGTAAACAAGGCGTTTGTGGATCGCTACTTTCCGAATGGCAGCGCGGTTGGGCGAAAGCTCTGGTTCAACGGGCGCGATAAGCCGGGCATCGAAATTGTCGGGGAGATTGCGAATGGGCGGACGGATGACCTGACGCAGGCGGCTTTGCCGGAGGTCTATCTACCGCTATGGCAAGCCACGGCGTTTTCCAAGCATCTGGTGATACGGACGGCAGCCGATCCGCGCACGATGGTGGCTCAGGTGGAACGCGAGCTGCGTGCGGTGGATCCGACGGCGGCGATCGAGAATGTGAGAACGCTGGAGCAGATTCGCGATGAATCGCTGTCATCGCGGACATTTGCCATGAGTCTGCTGATGGGGTTTGCGGTGGTGGGAAGCGTGTTGACCCTGGTGGGAATCTATGGCGTGCTTTCGTTGTCGGTGGCTTCGCGGCGGAAAGAGCTGGCGATCCGGAGCGCGATGGGCGCGCAGCAAGGGGACATTCGCAAGTTGATCTTCGGCGAGGGCTTTCGCTTGATCGCAGGCGGGGTGATCGCTGGGGTCGTGCTGGCTATTGTTTTGTCGCGCGTGTTGAAGTCGTTCCTGTTTGAAGTGCAGCCTAACGATCCTGCGACTTTGATTGTGGTCGGAGCCTTGTTTGTGGGAGTGGGACTGCTGGCGTGCTGGGCTCCGGTGCGGCGGGCGTCGACGGTCGATCCGTTGGAGGCACTGCGGTACGAGTAAACCGAAGGTGGTGTCGCGCCATTGGGGTGAGCGGGCGGTTGGCCCTATACCGCATGCGAATTAAAAGCACATTGGCTAGAAGCCGCGAGGCTGCCGAGGTGGTAAAACTGCACCACCTCGGGATATGCGCTTGGGAGTAGTCCTGAGCCTCAGTCTTCTATTGAGACTGGATGACGGGGCTCGGTGCGTCCGCTGGCGGCGCGGGCGTACTGGACTGGCCAGGAGATTTTCTGGTGGAGATCCTCGGCGGCGTGCAAGGGCCAGTACGGATCGCGGAGCATTTCGCGTGCGAGAAGGACGAGATCGGCCTGACCGCTGCGGATGATCTGGTCGGCCTGAGCGGGTTCGGTGATCATGCCGACAGCTCCGGTAGAAATACCAGCCTCGGCGCGGATAGTCGCGGCATGTTGTACCTGATAGCCGGGACCGACTGGGATCTGTTGAGCGGGGTGGTTGCCGCCGGTTGAGGTGTCGACCAGATCGACGCCTTCCTCTTTCAATAGCTTTGCGAGCTTGACCGATTGATCGAGATCCCAGGATGAGCCGAGGGATTCGGGCGCCCAGTCGGTGGCGGAGATGCGGACGAAGAGCGGCAGGTGATCGGGCCAGTGTTTGCGGACAGCGCGAACGACTTCGAGCGGGAAACGGGTGCGGTTCTCGAAGCTGCCGCCGTATTCGTCGGTACGTTGATTGGAGAGCGGGGACAGGAACTCATGAAGCAGATAGCCGTGTGCTGCATGGACCTCGACGATGTCGAACCCGGCGGCAAGGGCGCGGCCAGCGGCAGTGATGAAGTCGGAGACGATCTTGTCCATTCCGGCGCGGTCGAGGGCTTGCGGCAGGGCATAGGCTGAATCGAAGGGGATGTCGGATGGGGCTACGGGCTGCCAGCCGCCTTCCTGGGCAGGAATGACACGAGCCGGCTCCCATGGAATGGCCATGCTGGCTTTCCGACCTGCGTGGGCCAGTTGAACGCCGGCGTAAGAGCCATGCTGATGCAGGAAGCCGGTAATGCGGCGCAGGCCTTCGATGTGCTCGTCGCGGTAGATACCGAGGTCGGCGGGGGTGATGCGGCCTTCAGGGTTGACCGCGCTTGCTTCGGTGAGGATGAGGCCTGCGCCGCCAATGGCGCGGCTGCCGAGATGGACGAAGTGCCAGTCGTTGGAGAAGCCGTCCTGGCTGGAGTATTCACACATAGGCGAGACAGCGATGCGATTCGGGAGCGTGATGCTGCGTAGCGTCAGAGGAGCAAAAAGGTGAGGGGTCGACTCGGTCATGTTTGTTCGATGTACGAGGGGGAGATTTAGACGCAGGTCGAAATGGTTTGTATGTGAAAACAGTGCCTCCAGGAAGGGGCTTGGTGCAAGGGAGCTTTCTATAGCACTGTTCAAACCGCAGAGTATTGATATGCTTCCGACTGTAGAGCGTGACTGGACGGCGGATGGCATGTACGGCCGGTGATCCATCTCCGTGCCGCAAAGCTGCATCTGTATCATCGTGTTTCCGGTGCAGCCAGCGCTCCGTACGTGGAGATCGAGCAAGTGAAGAAACCTGCGAGTGCGAGCGATCCGCTCTGGTACAAAGACGCGATCATCTACGAACTGCATGTTCGCGCGTTTGCCGATTCAAACAACGACGGGATCGGCGATTTTCCAGGACTGATCTCGAAGCTTGATTATCTGCAAGACCTGGGCGTGACGTGTCTGTGGCTGCTGCCTTTCTTTCCATCGCCATTGCGGGATGATGGGTACGATATTGCGAATTACGAGGATGTGAATTCGTCATACGGGACGCTGAAGGATTTCAAGACGTTTCTGGATGCAGCTCATCAGCGCAATATGCAGGTGATGATTGAGCTCGTGGTGAATCATACGAGCGACCAGCATCCGTGGTTTAAGGCTGCGCGGCTTGCGCCGCCGGGTTCGCCAGAGCGCGAGATGTATGTGTGGTCGGAGACGGACCAGGTTTTCAAGGAAGCGCGCATTATTTTCACCGATACGGAGAAGTCGAATTGGACATGGGATGAGAAGGCGAAGGCGTATTACTGGCACCGCTTTTTCTCGCATCAGCCGGATCTAAACTTCGACAATCCGCGGGTAATTCAGGAAGTGCTGAAGGCGATGCGGTTCTGGCTCGACATGGGCGTAGATGCGCTGCGCATGGATGCCATTCCGTACCTGGTGGAGCGCGACGGAACGAATTGCGAGAATCTAGCAGAGACGCACGCGGTGATCAAGGAGATTCGCGCGGCGATCGATGAGGATTATGCTAACCGGCTGATTCTGGCGGAGGCGAATCAGTGGCCGGCAGATGTGCGGCCTTACTTTGGCGATGGCGATGAGTGCCACATGGCTTTTCATTTTCCACTGATGCCGCGCATCTACATGGCGCTACGGCAGGAAGATCGGCTGCCGATTACGGACATTATGGCGCAGACGCCGTCGATTCCCAATAACTGCCAGTGGGGCCTTTTTCTGCGCAATCATGACGAGCTGACGCTGGAGATGGTAACGGACGACGAGCGGGATTACATGTATCTGGCTTACTCGGCCGATCCGCGGATGCGCATCAATGTGGGCATTCGGCGGAGGCTGGCGCCGCTGGTGGACAACAATCGCAGGCGGATTGAACTGCTGAATTCACTGCTATTGAGTTTTCCGGGCACGCCGATTTTGTACTACGGCGATGAGATCGGAATGGGCGACAACATCTATCTTGGTGACCGCAATGGCGTGAGAACGCCGATGCAGTGGAACTCGGACCGGAATGCTGGTTTTTCGAGATGCGATCCGGCACGGCTGTATTTTCCGGTGGTGATGGACCCGATCTACGGATACACGGCGATCAATGTCGAAGCGCAGTTGAGCGACCAGTCGAGTTTGCTGCACTGGACGCGGAACATGATTGCGCTGCGCAAGCTGTTTCAGGTGTTCGGGCGGGGAACATTGCGTTTTTTGAGCCCTGCGAACCGGAAGATTCTTGCGTACCTGCGTGATCTTGACCGGGGTGATGGGTCGCATGAAACGGTGTTGTGTGTGGCAAACCTGAGCAGGTTTGCGCAGCCAGTGGCGCTGGATCTTTCGGATTATGCAGGATATGAGCCGGTGGAGATGCTCGGGTATGTGCCGTTTCCAAAGATTACGAAAACGCCTTATGTGCTCACACTGGCGCAGTATTCGTTTTTGTGGCTGGAACTACATCCGAACGATGGCGTAACTGAGGTCTCGGGTGAAGGGTTAGCTTAAGTTGAACTATTGACGTTATTGGTTGCGTGGCAACGTAATTGGATGGCGAACGGGAAAGACTGATGGCGGCAGCAAATCCCATTCCGGATGTGAATTCTGCGAGCGAGCGCAAGACTGCCGCGCTACTGGTGGTGGCCGGTGTAATGGATCCGGAGCAACTGGAGCAGCTTGCCGCCGTTGTTGCGGAAGGTGTTGGTGAGCAGGATGTGCTGATTGCGGCTCCGGATATGCCACCCGTGGAGTCGATTCATGGAATACGCCTGGTAGCTGCCGCAGCCTCGACACCATCATGGATACTGACGGCTTCTGATTTTGTTAATGCGAGTCAACTCGCCGCAGACCATGAGGCACGCGGTGTTTTGCTGCTTGGGCAGGGCGCATGGGGATTGCGTCCAGAGGTAATCCGGGCAATGGCGGAAGCTGTGCTTGTGAACCAAACCGATCTGGCGGTTCCCTGGTATGATCTGCCACCGCGGTCCGGCCTAATGAACTCGGCGATTCTATATCCGATGACGCGTGCTCTTTTTGCGTCTGGGGTTCGATTTCCACTGGCGGTAGATCTTGGCATGTCGGAACGCATGGTGCAGCAACTGGCTATTGTAGGCCAGCGGTATGCGGCGTCCAATCAGCCAGAGACGATTCTCTGGCCGACACATGAGGCTGTCATTGCTGGATGCAAGACCACAGAGGTGGAGGTGGGGACGCGTGAGCTGCCACAGCCGGCGCAATCGGATGTAAATGCCATCCTGACGCAGATCGCGGGGTCACTGTTCGCGGACATAGAGGCGAAGGCGGCGCACTGGCAGCGGTCGCGGCCGATTCCACCACCAATACAGCGGGCAACTACGTATGCGGTGAGCGAACCGGTGGACGTGACGCCAATGGTGGAGCAATTCCGGTCTGCGTATAGCAATCTGCAAGAGATATGGTCACTGGTGCTGCCACCGCAGTCATTGCTGGGGTTGAAGCGGCTGTCGATCGTGGATGCAGCGGCGTTCCGGATGCCGGATAGTTTGTGGGTGCGTATCGTCTATGACTTCGTGGTGGCATACCGATTGCGGACGATCAACCGCGGCCATCTTTTAGGCGCGCTGATTCCTCTGTATCTGGCGTGGGTGGCGAGTCACATTAACCTGACTGCTTCCGGTGAAGATGCAGAGACACATGTAGAGGCGGTGGCCTCTGCTTTTGAAGTTGATAAGCCTTACCTGGTTTCGCGGTGGCGATGGCCAGACCGGTTTAACCCATGATGACGAAGCGCAAGCAGATATGCCTGCTCATAACGAAGCGCTGTTGGTGGGGAAAGGAGTAAGCCGAATGACGAACGTATACGCCATGATTTTGCAGACGGATACGCAGGCTGCGACGAGCGGAAACCCGCCAGTGTGGCAGCACATGTCGGATGCACTGTTCCAATCGCTATATCGTGTGTTGACGCTGTTTATCGCGGTACTGCCTGGGATTCTCGCATTTTTTGTTGCGCTTGGCTTGTTTACCGCGATTGGCATGGCCATTTCGGCGTTGCTTCGCCGGTTGTTGAAGGTGACAAAGTTTGACGACAGACTGTTTCACGAGCGCGGCGCGGATTGGACGCCATCGAGTTCGCCGACAGAGCTGGTTGCGCGTGCGTCGTTCTGGGCGTGTGTGCTGTTGGGGCTGATTATAGGGGTGTCGGCATTTGATGCGTCCTACGCGACGGCGGCGGTGCTGCCAATGTCACTGCTGCCGTATCTGACTCAAGCGATTGGTGCGATTCTGCTGCTGTTTTTCGGCAATCTTGTGGCGAGGTTCCTGGCGCGTTCTGTGCTGATTGGAGCGGTGAACGCGCAGTTGCAATATGCGCGTTTTCTCTCACTGGGAGTGAAGTGGCTGGTGCTGGTGCTGGCGGCAGCGATGGCGCTGGATCACTTGCAGATCGGCGGCAGGATTGTGGAGCTGGCATTCAGCATTTTGTTCGGAGGCATTGTGCTCACACTGGCTCTTGCGGTTGGGCTTGGTTCGCGTGGTCTGGTGAGCCGGTCACTGGAAAGCCATGTGGAGAGGACAGCAGAGCGGCCGGTGGCGTCATCGACCGAGACGGTGGCGGCGCCTGTCGAACCATTGCGGCACTTCTGAAAGGAAGGCTGCGATGGACTGCAGTCTTCCCTTCGGAGATATTAAACTGGCGGGAGTTGTTGCGTGGTCCAGCCGCCGCCGAGGGCTTTAATGAGCAGAACGCTGGCCTGCTGTCGGCGGAGCTGGATGGCGATGTCATTGCGCTCGTTCTGCAGGGCAACAGTTTGCGATGTGATGACCTGCAGGTAGGTGTCGACGCCGCCTTCATAACGCGTGGTGAAAAGGTCGAGGGTCTGCTCGGCTGACTTGGTAGCAGCATGTTGCTGCGCAGCTTCCTGCTGAAGGACGCGGAGAGCCGCCAGGTTGTCTTCTACCTGCTGGAAGCTGGTGAGAACGGTCTGCCGGTAGTTGGCCACGGTTTCGTCATATTGGGCACGAACGATGGCTACGTTGGATTTGCGGCGGCCTGCGTCGAAGAGCGTCTGCGTGAGCGTGGGGCCGACGGCCCACAAGCGGCTAGGCCAGGTGAACCAGTTGAGAGCGGAAGTGCCGAGGAATCCAGCGGTGGCAGAGAGGCTCAGCGTGGGATAGTAGGCAGCCTGCGCGATGCCAATCTGTTCATTCGCTGAGGCCATGTGGCGCTCCATGGATGCGATGTCAGGGCGGCGTTCGAGAAGCTGCGAGGGAATACCGACTGGAATTGCAGGCAGGATCGAAGAGTCGTTGCCGTGCGGCAGAGGATCGAGATGGAAGTCAGCGGGTGGCTGGCCGATCAGTACGGCAATGGCGTGCTGTGCCGCGGCACGGTCGTTGGCGAGATCGGTCAGAGTGACCTGCGCGGCGTCGAGCTGGGTCTGCGCCTGGGAGACATCGGAGAGCGGCGCAACGCCTTCGTCATAGCGGTCTTTGGTGAGTTTGAGCGCCTCGGAATAGGCTTTTACAGTGTCGTTGAGGAGTTGAATCTGCGCATCGGTGGCGCGGAGGTTGAAGTAATCGAGGGCCAGCTCGGCCTGAAGACTGAGACGGGCTGTGGCGAGATCGGCTGAGGCAGCCTGTGCCTGTTCGCGAGCTGCGGTTATGCCGCGACGGATACGTCCCCAGAGATCGACTTCGTAGCTAAGGTCGACCGGAAGTTCGAAGCTGCCCTCGCCTCCATTGATGTTGTTCTGACTGACATAGGGTTGATTGGCAGATTCACGAACGGCACCGATCGAGGGCGCAACGGAAATGGTAGGCGCAAGATAGGATTTGCTGACGCCAATGGCAGAGCGCGCGGCGCGGAAGTTGGCCTCCGCTGCCTTTAGCGTCTGGTTGGCTGTGGCCACCTGCTCTTCAAGATGACCTAGCACAGGATCGGAGAAAAGCTGCCACCAGTCTCCTTTGAGGTCTGCATCGGAAGGGGTTGCTGTTTTCCATTGGCCCGCATCCGGGCTGGACGAATCGGCTGAGGGTGGAGCTTCCTGATAGGCAGGCGGTGCTGCGGCCTGCGGACGGACGTAGTTGGGACCAACCTTGCATCCGGTGAAGATTGCTGCCAGAGAGAGAAGCGTGAGCGGAATGAGTCGTTGCGGTCTCATTCGCCACCCTGCTTTCCGGGCTCCATAATCTGAACTTCCTCACCTTGGGCAATGGAGTCAGGAGGATCGAGAACGACGGCATCCTGCGGCGTGAGGCCCGAGGTGACTTCGACAGAGCTCCCGTAATCGCGGCCGATAGTGATGGGCACAAGCACTACATGGTTCTGGCGAACGACAGCGGCGCGCAGACCCTCGGCGCGGAAGAGGATTGCATTCGAAGGAAGTGTTACAGAGTGCGGACTTCCCGGCAGATCGAGGTGCACAAAAACATAGGCGCCTGGGAGCAGATGGCCGTTGGCATTATTTACGTCTACTTCAACATTGAGTGTGCGGGAGATGGGATCGATAGCGCTGCTGTTGCGGACGACCCTGCCTTTGAATGCTTCGCCGGGGCGGTCGGTTTCTGTCAGAGCTACGTTTGCTCCGTCTGACACCGTGCTTACGTAGGCTTCCGGTACGGCAACATAGACGCGCAGGGTGTGGATGGAGCCGAGATGAAAGAGCTCCTTGGTCGTGGTGTTGGCGCCTGCTTCGATGAGCGAGCCTACATCGATGTTGCGCGCGGTGACGACGCCGTCAAAAGGAGCGACAACTTTTTCAAAGTCCTGCATCTGTTGCAGACGACGAACGTTCGCTTCGCTGGCAGAGACGGCGGACTGGCGCGCGGCCATATCGCTGATGGCCTGATCGGTTTCCTGCTTCGAGACAGCATTCTTGGCAAGAAGATTTTGCCAGCGTTTGCTGGTGATTTCGGCGATGTTGAGATTCGCCTGCGCGGTCTTGAGATCAGCTTGAGCCTGTTGCAACTGCTGGTCGAGTTCAGGAGTCTCGATCTCGGCCATGAGCTGGCCAGCGTGTACGCGGGCTCCGATATCGACATACCACTGCTTGATATAGCCGCTGGTACGGGCGTAGATTGGCGTGTCCAGATAAGGCTGAACGTTGCCGGGCAGGTCGATGGTCTGCACCTTGTCTCCGGATTTGGGGTAGGTTACACGGACGGAAGGGATGGAAGTTGCATCTGCTGTTTTTTCCAGTTTGTTGTCAGCGGCGATGCGGGAGCGGATGCCTACGGTGATGCCGAGGGCCAGCAGAATAACGACGATGCAGATGATCCAAATGGCCAGTGCGCGCGAACCGGATGGACGGGGTGAACCTGTCGGTGCGGGCGGCGCCGGGGCCTCATGTGGAGCGTTTGCCGGTTGGCTTTCTACTGGTATGTTTTCCTGTTCCATTGTTTCTCGCATTCCTAAGTTAGCTTCCCGCCTCAGGCAAATTGTGTGTCAGTTTCTACCGACGGCTGCGCGGCACGGTGTGATTTGCCGTGATGAACCAAGGCAAAGACCGCCGGAACAAAGTTAAGGGTTGCTATGGTTGCGCAGATCAGACCACCGATAACAGCGCGGCCCAATGGAGCATTCTGTTCGCCGCCGTCACCAAGACCGAGAGACATGGGCACCATGCCGATGATCATGGCGAGAGCCGTCATGATGACGGGACGGAAGCGTGTTGCGCCTGCTTCGATGGCGGCGCGAACAGCATCACCATGCTCCTGCAACTTGGTTTTGGCAAACGAGACAACCAGAATGCTGTTTGCCGTGGCTACACCCATACACATAATGGCTCCCATCAGGGCCGGAACGCTCAAGCGGGTATGGGTGAAGAAGAGAAAGACAACGATGCCCGCCAATGCCGCGGGCAGAGCAGTGATGATAACGAACGGATCGAGCCATGACTGAAAGTTGACAACGATCAGCATGTAGATGAGAACGATGGAAAAGACCAGGCCTCCGACGAGTTCGGTGTAGGAGTGGCGCATGGTTTCCACCTGGCCACGAAGGTCGACAAAGGTGCCACGCGGCAAATGCTTGCGGATCGAGTCGACGATCTTCTGAACATCGTTTGCGGCTGCGCCGAGTCCGCGATCCTGCACGGAGGCGTAGATGTCGACGACGCGACGGGTGTTGTAGTGAGAGACGACGGCCATCTCTTCATTGCGATGAATCTGGGCTACGTCGCCGAGCATCTCGGATGGCCGCGATGCTTCGCTTCCTTCATCACCCTGCGGATTGGCAGGACTGGTTTCTGAGGCGCGATTGATGGGAATATTCTGGAGATCCGAGAGCGAGTCCATCTTGTATTGCGGTGTCTGGGCAACCATGTTGTAGTTCACATGATTGTGCCAGTTGAGGAAGAACATAGGGGAAAGCTGGAAGCTGCCGCTGAGGGTGTTGAGGACGCTGGTTGTAACATCGCGCTCTGTATAGCCACCCTGCGCCGCCTTGGTGCGTTCGACATCGATATCGAGTGTTGGGTAATCAAAGGGCTGCTGTATGCGGATATCCGCGAGGCCGGGCACGCGCTGAAGCTGAGGCAGTATCTGATTCGCGAGCTGTTCGCTGGTCTTGACGTCATTGCCTTCAAAGCGAATGTCGATAGGAGCCGGCAGACCGAAGTTGAGGATCTGTGCGGTGATATCGGCCGGCAGGAAGTAAAAGGTGGCCTGCGGAAAACGCCGTGGAAGCTCGAGCCGCAGCTTGCGCACGTAATCGGCGGTTGGGTGATGATCCTCCTGCAGGCTGACCATGATATCTGCGTCCGCTGCTCCAACGGTGCCGGAGTTCATGAGCTGCGTATTCATTGCGCTGTAAGGCATGCCGATATTGTCGAGGATGCCACGCATCTCGGAAGGCGGCACAGTCTGACGGATGAAGTTTTCGACTTCATCGCAAAGGCGCGCCGTTTCTTCGATACGTGTTCCTGTAGGAGCGCGCATGTGCAGCGTGAACTGACCGCTGTCAACGGCAGGGAAGAAGTCCTGTCCCAGCCATGGGAGAAGTAAGAAGGTTAGGAGGCAGACGGCAAGGAAGCAGGGAATGAAGAGGACACGGGCGTGGACGAGTCTTGTCAGCAGCCCTTCATAGGAGTTGCGAAGGGCGAGAAATCCGCGTTCGAAGCCCCGCTGGAAGCGCGCGAAGATACTTGTGCTGCGCTTATGGTGTTCCTTGACGCTGAGCAGGTAGACAGCAAGCGTGGGCACAAGCGTTCGCGAAAGAAAGTAAGACGCCAACATGGCAAAGATGACCGCTTCGGCCAGTGGAACGAAGAGGTATCGCGCCACACCATCGAGGAAGAACATGGGCAGGAACACAATGCAGATACAGAGTGTGGAGACGAATGCAGGTACGGCGATCTGTGCAGCGCCTTCAAGGATTGCTTCGCGGAGAGGATGACCTTCTTCAAGGAAGCGCTCGATGTTTTCGATGGTGACCGTGGCGTCGTCCACGAGGATACCGACGGCGAGAGCGAGGCCGCCGAGGGTCATCGTGTTGATGGTTTCACCCAGGAAGCTGAGGACGATAACCGAGGTGAGGATAGATAGCGGAATAGAGACGGCGATGATGAGGGTGCTGCGCCAGCTGCCAAGGAAGAGCAGAATCATCAGGCCGGTAAGCGCGGCAGCCAGAATCGCTTCGCGAACGACACCATTCACGGCTCCGCTGACGAAGACTGATTGGTCTCCGATGGGAGTCATTTGAAGCTGAGGAGGCAAAAGCTGGGCAATGCGTGGCAATATCGCACGTACACCTTTGACAACGCTGATGGTGGATGCCTGTCCATTTTTAAGAATAGACATCATGACGCCGCGTTGGCCGTTGTGACGCACAATGTTGGTTTGCACCTGGAAGCCATCGCTTACTTCCGCGATGTCGCGCAGGTATGTGGTCACACCATTCTGCTGCTTGATGGGAAGATCGTTAAGCTCCTGAATGGTACGCGGCGCGCTGTTGGCCCGCACGTCGTATTCTTTCGAACCGATCTTGATGGTTCCGGAAGGAGTGACGACGTTCTGGGTCGCGAGAGCGTTGAGCAAGTCGCCGGGTGCAATCTTTCGCGACTGCATGGCGGCCTGGTCGAGATTGATGGTGATCTGGCGTTCTTTTCCGCCATAGGCGGACGGGACGACAGATCCGGGAACAGTGATGATCTGCGGATGAATGAAATTCTGCGCGTAGTCGTTCAGGCTTTGTTCGCTCAAGCCTCTGCCGGAGATGCCGAGCTGCAGGATGGGCACGCTTGATGCGCTGTACGTGATGATTTCCGGAGGGAGGATGCCGGGAGGAAGCTGCTTGAGCAGATATTCGGAAGCCGCGGAAGCTTCGGCTGTCGCGGCAGCGATATTAGCGCCGGGCTGGAGATAGACGCGTACGACAACGAATCCGTTGTACGTGGTGGATTCAATGTGCTCTACGTTGTCGATAAAGTTGCTGAGAGACTTCTCAAATGGGGTGGTAAGGCGGCCTTCGAGTTCTTCCGGATTAAGTCCGGTGTATTGCCAGCCCAAGGAGATAACCGGAATGTCGATGGCCGGAAACATGTCGACCGGCGTTCGCATGATGATTACAGGGCTCAGGATAAGAATAAGTAAGGCCAACACAATGAAGGTGTATGGCCGGTCCAGAGCAATTCTGACGATCCACATCTGGGTTTTTGTCTCCTACGTCAGCCAGGCATTGGAGTGCCAGCGCGAAAGGGGCTATTCCGGGGACTGCGTTTGCGCAGTCTCATTCAGATACTCAACTTTAAGCCGTCGAGCCCAGAGATGCCAGTTTTAGGAGAACATCATCGATCCTGACAAGAGCCTGACGTTTTAGTTACAAATAAGAACTACGGGAGTGCGATGGTCGAAGCTAGGGTAAATTCAAATATGGAAAGAGGATAAACGCTGAGGCGGACGATGCTGATACTGATCGTCGAAGATGAAAGCAAGCTGGCTAATGCGTTGCAGCAAGGCCTGCAGGAGGAAGGGTACGCGGCCCATGTAGAGCTTTCCGGTGAGGATGCTCTCAAGTGGCTTGAGCGCAATACCCCTGACCTTGTGCTGCTGGATGTAATGCTGACCAAGCGAAACGGAATAAGCGTACTGCGCGAGTTTCGGCGGGACGGCTTTAAGATGCCGGTGCTGTTGTTGACAGCGCTGGACTCGGTGGAAGACCGTGTGCTGGGGCTGGATGCCGGAGCGGATGATTATCTGGTCAAGCCGTTTGCGTTTCCTGAACTCGTGGCGCGTGTGCGGGCGCTGCTGCGCCGGACCAGTTCAACGCCGCAGACATCGCTGGATCTTGGCGATCTGCACATGAATCTTGCAGGGCGCACGGCAGCGCGCAGTGGTTCGCCTCTGGAATTGACGAGCCGGGAGTTTGACCTGTTGGAATATTTGATGGTCAATCGCGGACGTGTGGTGTCGCGCGAAATGTTGACCCGCGATGTGTGGAAGGAAATGCTGCGCTACACGTCGCTGGATAACGTGATTGATGTGCAGATAGCCCGGCTACGGCGAAAGATCGACGATCCATTCGAGAAGAAGCTGTTGCACACGGTCCGGGGAGTAGGATTCGTTTTGCGGGAAGAGTGATGCCTTTCTCTGAGAGCAACGGAAGGCTTTTCTCTGCGAGAGAGAAAGATGCGCTTTGCGGGAAGAGAAATTCGCTTTAGACGCAGCTCGGTAAGCCTGCGAATGCGGCTGACGCTGTGGTATGGCGGCGCTTTTGCCGCGCTTCTCGTAGTTTTTATCGGCGTTGCTACCTTTGTGCATTACCAGCAGCTTGTCAAGCAGGTGTATCACAGCGCGACTCAAGAGCTGGAAACCGCGGAAGGCCTGCTCGTACCGGCGCCTGATGGGCTAGTGACCCTGAACGAGGATTACTTTAACAATCCACAGATGCGATTGCGGCTGGAACGCCTGCTGGAAGTGCTGACTGTCGATGGCAGGGTGCTTTACCGCAACAAGAAGCTGCACGATGAAGACCTGGGAGGGCCACCGCTGCCGAACGAAGGCAGGGGCACATACAACGAGCGGATTGTCCGGCTGGAGGATGGGCGGCGAGTGCTCGTGGTGAGCCATTACCACCGGTTCCATGGACAACCCTTGATCCTGCGGCTGGCGTATGACGAGGCTCCGATAATCTCGAGCATTACCCAGTTCGTTGAGGTGCTTGCGCTGCTGGCTCCCTTGGCAGTGATTCTCGCGATGTGGGTAGTGTTTACCGTCACGGGCAGAGCGTTGTCGCCGCTAAGCAGAATGGTGAGGCGCGCAGAGTGGATTACGGCTGAGCGGCTCAGTGAGCGGCTACCTGTGCACAATCCAAAGGACGACCTGGGTCACGCGGCGAGGGTGTTTAACGAACTACTGCAGCGGCTGGAAGACTCGTTCCGGCAATTGAAGAGATTTACTTCCGATGCTTCGCATGAGCTGCGCACACCGCTGGCGTCGCTACGCAGCATTGGAGAAGTCAGCCTTCAGACGCAGCACTCGCCGGAAGAGTATCGCGAAGTGATCGCAAGCATGCTGGAGGAGGTGCGCAGGCTGACGCAGCTGGTGGATAGCCTGCTGGCGATTTCACGCGCCGATAGCGGGCAGATTCAATTAAAGACGATTTCTTTTCCGCTTCTCGATCTTGTGCATGAGGTTGAGGCGCTGGTAGGGATTCTTGCCGAAGATAAGCATCAAACGATCCGCATAGCCGGGAATGAGGATATCGTTGTGCATGCAGACCGGGGCATTCTGCGGCAGGCAGTGTTGAATGTGGTGGACAACGCGATCAAGTATTCGCCGGAGGGAAGCGAAATTACGATTGCTTTAGAGGCGGAATCACAAGGATCTCCTGAGCGGGCTGTGATTTCGGTAACAGATCAGGGCCCTGGTATTCCCGAGACAGAACAAACGCACATTTTTGACCGTTTCTATCGCATCGATTCGGGCCGTTCGCGCGATCACGGCGGCGCTGGACTGGGGCTGGCGATTGCGAAGTGGGCCGTTGAGGTGAACGACGGCACCATTGCGGTGTTCAGCGAAGGCGCAGGCAGTTGTTTTTCGATTCGGCTTCCAATTGATCGTCAGATTGCTTCTGTTGCCGAGCAGGCTCAGTTGGCGGCATCGTGATACGAGACGAAATCGAAGGCCGAGCGGAAGCTGGAAAGAGGAAGCCAGAAAACCCCATCGGGGCCGGGACGAAAAGCCCACGGATTGCGTAGCTCAATCGCGCCGCGCGAGAAGTCGTAGTCGAGCACGGTGTAGGCATGAGAGGCCACGAACCAGTCCGATCCATTGAACGAACTGGATGCGCGTGTACCGGCAACCGCTGCGGCGCGATTGGTATGTACGGCTTGGAGAATATGCATCAGGTTATAGTCTGTGACGGCTGAAGAGTTTGCACTGCCGAGCAAGGCTTGCAGAACACTGATAGGAATGCCTCCCTGGCCGAGGCCGCGATAGGCTCCGAAGACTTCGCCGTTTTTCTGCACGGTAGCTTCAATGGCGTTGTAGAGCCCACCACGATCGAGCAGGCCGCCGATGACCTGAGCCTGCGCTGCGGGTATGCCCAGTGCGTGGATCTCGCGGGTTAGATTCGCGTCAAAGCTGGCGAGATCAATCTGTCCATTCTGGCCGACAACGGAGCGAACTGCGCGGTCGTAGGCGAGCAGCAGAGGGCCTGACTGCTGCAGCATCGAGAGAGCCACGGGCTTGGCGAAAGAAGGGATCGAGGTAGAGTGCTGGACCGCTTCGATCATGCTATGACGTAATTCGCGCTGGGCGTAGCCTCGCATCAGGACCGTTACCCAGACACCTTCGGAGCGATCGTAATTATGGCTGCGAGCGTATTCGACATCGCTGCGGTAGACAAGCTCCTGCGGTCCATCGACGAAGTGAACCTGAAAGCCGCGCTGGAAATCGCCAGAGATCGCACGGCGAATTGCATCGGGATTGGATCTGGCGACGGCAGCGAGTGAGGCGTGAAAGAAGCAGCTTCCCAACGTACCTTGACGAACCGCGGTTGGGCTTACTCCGCTGGGGCCGTAAAGGCTTGTATCTGCCTGCGCTGCGGATGAGACAACCGTTATGGACGCAAGGAAGAAAGCAAAGAGAAAGCAAGCGATTTGTGAAATCGGACCTGAGACGGAAAGAGATGGCTGGCGCAATGGGAACTCCCGGCCTGCATGGATGGCAACGCTGTTGTTGAGAGCGCCAGCCGCTTCGGCGGGGCAGAAGCATGCGCGCTAATGTTGCGGTTGAAAGACCTGGTTGATGACATCGACTACCTGACCTGGTTCGGCGGTGTCCAGGAACTTATTGGCAAAATCGAACACAACAATTGCTTTCATAGAGCTTGGTTTTGAAGCGCCGTTGCACTGATCGCACTCCACAAGGTCGAAGGTGACTTTGTCCGACTTCTGATTCACTTCGAACTTGGTGATGTACATCTTTTCGCCCTGATTGAGGAAGCGTGAGCCAATGGTTGTGGTGGAGCAGGTACGAGAAACACTAAGGTTGCCGTTTTTGAAGGTGTTGTCGCAGGCTTTGGGCAGCTTGATCATGAATTTATGAGCGCCAGGAGGCTCCGTGGCCATGATGCCGGTTTTCTTGAGAACGACGACGGTGCCAGCCTCAAGAATTTTGAAGCCGCCCGAATCAACGCCTGCGCGGGAAACCTTGTACATGGTCTGGAGTTGATCCTGGAGGGAGGGTTGGGACTGGTCCTGCGTGAAGGCTGAGTTTGCGATGGCGGCCAAGACGATTAGTACAGCAGCAGTGCGAAGCTTAATCCTGTTCATCCCAATATCTCTAGTGTGAAATTGCTGGCTGGCGATAGCGCCGGTAGCGTTGTGGAATGGAAGATATAAAAGGCCACGCGGGAGAAACCGAGCGGTGTCTCCCGCATGCCTGGTCTAAACGAACGAGATGTTGCGGAGGGAGCTATTCACCGCCTCCAGTAGCTGAAGCCTGCATGCTCTTTGCAGCGTCAGACTGTTGTTGAATCGCGCCGGCTACAGCGTTCGGGTCATCCGGTGTTGCCTGACCGAGTGCGTTGGCAGTCCGTCCGGTGTCGGCAATGGCCGGGAAGCCGTTCTGGCCCTGATTGGCTGCCATGGCGTCCATGCCTGCCTGCTGTGCCTGCAGGAAGTTGTTATACCAGTCCTGCAATGTATCGACAGAGAGCCGGACCCTTGCGTTCATGGGGCAGTGGCTTTGCGAAGGCACGGCGATGGTAACGACGGTGACGGCTACTGTCTTATTGCCGTCCGGGGTAGTTTCTTCGCGGCGTACGAAGTCACCGCCGACCAGCGCGCACGGATGACCACCATTGTCGGCTTCCACATCGGAGTAGCTCTGGAAGACGCTGAAGTTCGGGCTCATAGCGCCGGTTGCATCATCCGGCGGTTGCTGTCCGGATGCTTCGGCCTGTTGCTCAGCGGCAGTAGCCTGGACCTGTTGCGCATAGGAGTCGCGAACATCCTGAGGAATGGGCTGCGGCGTTGCGTCCTGCTGCTCGTCTTGTCCGGCGGTGCCGTTGGTGACTGCGTCGGCACCTGCGTCCTGCTGAGCCTGGTAGTTTGCCTGCAGGTTGGAGTTGATGATGTAGTCAGCCATCCAGGCATTTGGCGATGCATATGTCGGTTGCGGGGCGAAGTAGGCGCCGTAACCTGCGTAGCCCGGCGATGATCCCCAGGAGAAGGCGAACGCGGGACCGGCCCAGCCGCCTATAAAGACTCCGTAGAAAGCAGGGTGGTAATAGTAGGCCGGAACGTACACCGGGTAACGGCCATATCGATATAGATGATCGCGATAGACGAAAGCGCGGACGTGGCCATGATCGTAATACGTGCGCTCATGGAATCCGGGACGGCGAAGATCGCGCTCTACGAAGCCGGTGTGTCCGTTGGTAACGGTGTGAACCGGGTGGCCGAACTCCATGCGCGTCTGCTCGTAGCGTGGAACGCCTGTGGGTGAGTTGTGAACGACGAGACGGCTTCCGTCTGGATTAACACGCGACATGGTTATGACGCGGCCAGTGCGAGGGTCCGATGAGCCGGCCTCGCCGTGTGGGCCTACGAAGTGGCCTCTGGCGTCGGGATGAAAAGCCGGACCCGTATGAGCAGGCATGGTATGCGGTAAGTTGCCGGGAGCGGGATGACCGTCACCCATGGGGATGGCGCGGTGGTCACCACCTGGGAGAGCTCCACGGTCGTTGCCGGGGAGTGGATGCTGCGTGCCTGGTAAGTTGCTGGGGCGCGTTTGAGGGTAGCCCGGCTGACCGGGCCGGACCGGCATGCTCGGGCGGGCAGGCATACCAGGACGCACATTCGGATTGGCCGGCTTGGCGGCCGGTTGTTGCGGTTTGACTGCCGGTGTGGCTGGGCGCGCAGTAGGTTTTGGGGCGGGCGCAGGTTTTGTAGGGCCGGCGAAGGCACGGGCGCTCGCCGCAGCGCTGAATGCTAGAAACGCGGCGACTACTGCTGCCATCAGGGGTCCGGCGCCGAAGGATGGAATTCTGAGCTTATTCATAACGAGCTCCTCCAAATTCAGTCGAGCGGTAGATGCGAAGTTGAACCTGAAGGTACGTCCGCACTGCACTTCCGGAGCCGGCTCACTCATTTGATCCTCGGACCGGTTTTGCGCTCTTCCTACCATAAAGAGCGGAGAACGGCGGCGATCTTGCTCACGCCTTTCAAAAAAAGGGATGGCAATTACATCAACACGGGGGCGGGAATTCATCGTAACACGGAGTCTGTAGAAGGATTTTGAAAACTCTCGTTTGTACTTAGGCCTTGTGATGCGATGAAATCGGCAAATCCCTCTAAATCCCTGCCTTCCTATAAGGAAAGTGTTGGATCGGTGTGAATCGTCTCTGCTTTCCGCAGGAAATATCTGCAATTTTCGCCGTGGCGAAGATTTGCGGGTAATGACAGCGGAAGGGAAGTGAGCAGAAGCATTTCTGTTTTGCGCTCTTATAGATGAGTCAGCAAAGTTGTGAAGGGTGCGCAGCTAGGAGATCCGATGGATAGGACACTCAATCAATTCACCAGCCGGCAATTCATCAGCAATGAGCCTGTTACCCCGTGCTCTAATCTGTTTGCCATCTCGAACGGGAGATGGGACAATGACGGTGTTTCTCAAGGCCAAGACGCACGGTTCTCCTCCCTCGAATCGAATCGCGGCCCGCATATCGGGACATCCGCCGGAATGAAATTCTGCCCCATCTGCGCGACGTCGTATCCCGCGAGTCACCGCACTTGCCCGACGCATGGTGCGGTATTGATTGAGACAACCGAGCTGGCGCCGGGAACGATGATTCGCGACTGCTACCGGATTGAGCGGACGATCGGCAAAGGCGGCATGGGCATTGTTTATCTTGCCGAACATACGCTATTGGGTGAGCCGAGGGCGCTGAAGTTTCTCTCCGGCAGTCTGGCTTCAAACCCCACATTTGTTCAGCGGTTTTTGCAGGAGGCGCGCGCCGCCAGCAAGTTGCGGCATCCGAATATCGCGCAGACGCTGGAACTGGGGCAGGCCGAGGATGGCAGTTTTTATATCTCGATGGAGTTCGTCGACGGGCCGAGCCTGAGAGCTTTGCTGGACCAGTCGCCCAAGGGGTTGCCGCCAGCGCGCGCGTTCAATATCGTTCGCGGGGTTGCCGAAGCGCTGGGTGCAGCGCACGCGAAGCGGATGGTGCATCGCGATGTGAAGCCGGAGAATGTGCTGCTGGCGTGGACTCCTGAGAGCGAGACGGCCAAGGTGGTGGATTTTGGCATCGTGGCGCTGTCGGATAGCGTGGGCCGGTTGACCCAGACCGGCCGGCCGCTGATGACGGCGCAATATGCGGCTCCGGAGCAGTGGCGAGGCGTGATTCCGCCGTCGGAGTTGGATGGACGGACTGATCTTTACGCGCTTGGCTGCATGTTTTTTGAGACGCTGACGGGCCGCTTGCCTTTCAACGCGGAGACGTACGAAGGCTGGTTTGAGCAACACGTGCATACTGTTCCGTCGGCGTTGAGCCAGGTAAATCCAGATCTGGCGTGCTATGCGGGGCTGGATGCGCTGATGTTCCGGCTGCTGGCAAAAGAGCGCGAGCAGCGTCCGGCGAATGTACACGAGTTTGTTTTTGAACTGAACCGGATTACTGGATTTGCGCCTGCTGGAACGGGGGCCATCTCAGGTTTTCCGCAGGGACTTCCCTCGGGTTATTCCTCGGGGTCTCAAGGCGGGTTTTCGTCGGGGCCGGTATCCGGGCCGGGTGGCGGATTCGATTCCGGCTCGCGTGCGAGGACGATTCTGGACGTGGGCTTGCCGGGAGTGGCGTCAGGACAGGTCTATTCGGGAGCTGCCTCGTCGGGACCTGCTTCTTCCGGGCCGCCGCCATTTGTACCTCCTTATGGGCAGCAGAACTACCAGCAGGCTCCGCAGTTGATGGGTAATCCGGGAGCACCGGGGTTTGCACAGGGCAATGGCGCCGTTGCGGGATATACCACTCCTTCGGCGGGATCTGGGCCGATCAAGCCCGGCGGCCTTTCGAAAGGAATGAGGGTGTTTTTAGGGGTGGCTGGCGCCCTTGTAATCGTGGTTGGAATTGTCTTCGCGATCGTAGAGCAAAAGAAGAAGAACGAGAGCCTTTCGAGCGAGACCAGTTCAGCCTCATCCGCTGATTCGACGTCGAGCTCGACAGGGACGGCAACTTCTCAACCGCAGATATCGAAGCCTGATGCAAGCAAGCAATTTCCAAGCTCCTTCCCCTCGCAGCCCCAGACGGCGAATCCGGTTCAGAGCGAGACAGGCGATGCGTCGGCGACGGCGAAGCGGGCGATCGCACTCTACGACAATAAGCAGTACACCGAAGCAGAGCCGTTGTTTGAGCAGGCATGCAACGGCGGTCATGCCGATAGTTGCGACTATCTCGGCTGGATGTACGAGTATCAGCTTGGCGTGCAACAGGACTATTCGAGAGCGATCACGCTGTTTGAAAAGGGATGCGGGATGGGCAGCATGGCGGCCTGCAACAACGAGGGCGTGATGTATGAGGACCACACCGGCGTTCCGCAGGATTATCAGCGAGCCTTGTCTCTCTACACCAAGGCATGCGACGGCGGGCTGGCTATCGGGTGCGACAGCCTGGGCTCGATGTACCAGTCGCATGAAGGAGTTGCTCAGGATAATTCGCGGGCGGTGTACTACTACAGCAAGGCTTGCGATGGCAGCAATGCCGCGGGCTGCAAAGATCTGGGATGGATGTATCAGTATCATCTCGGCGTTGACCAGGATTATCCAAGGGCGGTTCAGCTTTACGGAAAGGCCTGCGACGGCGGCAATATGCAGGGCTGCAACAACCTCGGCTACATGTATCAGCATGCGTATGGGGTGCAGCAGGATTACCAGAAAGCCATCTCGCTGTATACACGGGCCTGTGCAGCGGATGAAGCGAGTTCTTGCAACAGCCTGGGTGTGATGTATGAGGAGCACCAGGGAGTTACTGAGAATGATTCCCTGGCTGTGAGCTATTACGAAAAGGCATGCAATTTGAATAACCCGAACGGCTGTTCGGATCTGGGAAACATGTACCGGCAGGGCAAGGGAATTCAGAAAGATCCGGTCAAGGCGCGGGAGTTTCTTTCCAAGGGCTGCAACCTGGGCAGCCAGTGGGGTTGCGATAGTTTGAAGGACATGAAATAGCAGAGCGGCGAGCGGTTTGTGTGGTACTGATACTCACTTTTTCTGCCGTATACTTTGGAGCGACGGGCGCGTCCCCCACGTATTCCGTACTCCGACTCACAATCTACTGTTAATCCGGAAGGCGAAATGGCGATAGATGCCAATGTTGGAGCCAGGGTAGGAGATTACCTGCTGGCGCGAAAGCTGGGCGAAGGTGGCATGGCCGAGGTGTGGCTTGCGCGTCATGTCGTGACGGGGGAACTGCGCGCCATCAAGTTTCTCAATCGGCAGTTTCAGGGCTATCCGGAAGTGGAAGCGCGGTTTCAGACTGAGGGTAACTGCCAGCTTGTCCATCCGAATATCGTGCGCATTTTTCAGGTGGGGCAGGAGAGCGGCAGCAGCTATCTCGTGATGGAGTTTGTGGATGGCCGTGACCTCGAGAAGATTCTGGATTCGCGGCGGGGGCCGTTGAAGATTCCAGAGGCGGTGGATATTGGGATGCAGGTGCTAGGCGCGCTGGGTTTTGCGCACGCCAACGGGATCATTCATCGCGACATCAAGCCGTCGAACGTGCTGCTGGACAATGACGGACACGCCAAGCTGATGGACTTTGGCATTGCCAAGGCCGCAGGCGCGACGCGCAGTGTGACGCAGGTGAATTCGCGGTTGGGGACGCCGGACTATATGAGTCCGGAGCAAATCCGGAATCCGCGGGATGTGAATAGCCGATCGGATATCTACAGCTTTGGCTGCATGTTTTATGAACTGCTGACGGGCTGGCCACCGTTTGACCGCAATGCGGGGTATGAGACGGAGCACGAGATCAAGACGGCTCATGTGTCGCATACGCCGACGCCGCCGCGCGAGCGCCGCGACAAGCTGCCGCAGGAACTTAACGACATCACGATGCGGTGCCTGGAGAAGGCACAGGAAGACAGACCGCAGAGCTGCGAAGAAATTATTACTGCACTCGTAGCCTATCGCGACGCAGTGCTGGGGTCGTCGGAGTCAACGCGAAGTATTCGCCGGCCTGCGGATGTGGGCAAGCTGGCGCAACCGGGGACAGGAGGAACGAGCCAGCCTGGCACGCCGACGCAACGGCGTGAGACGGAAGCGATTATTCCTGGCGGCCCTCCACCACTTGTTTATGTGCCGCCTGCTCAGCCGCCAAACTCATCGGGTGCTGGAGCGGGTCTAGGAGGGGGATGGCAGCAGGTAGCGCCTCCTGTAATTCCTGCGCAACCGTCGTCCTTTGGCCAAGGGTCGCGAACCGTTACCGTTACGGATGAAGGGCTTTACCGGCAGGCTACGTCGGTTTCGCAGCCGGGGATAGGCCAGGGCGGTCCTCCGCCGCTGGTGGGCAACACGCCGTATGCTGGCGCTGGAAATTTCAACGCGGGTACGTCGGGAGCGGAACAAAAGAAGGGTGGGTCCAAGGCGCTGTTGGCTATTGGAGCTGTGCTGCTGGTTGCGGCTCTGGGTGGTGGTGGCTGGCTGGCCTACTCCAAGATGCACACGGATGACAACACCCAGAAGCACGACGGTGGACAAGGCTCCGGAGGTGGCGGGACGGTGGTTCCGCAGCCAGATCCGAATCATGGAAGCCCCGGAACTGGTGGTGCAGGAACAGGTGGTGCGGGAACCAGCGGCGGGACTGGCGACAATGGAGCCCTTAAACCGCCGGTACTGCGGGAAAAAGAGCTGTTGGTCGTGGGGGCGGCTCCGGAGAGCAAGACAATTCCGGGTAGCGGTGGTGCGCCGACGTGGAAATATGTTGCGGTTTCGCGTGAGAGCAAACCTGCGTGCGCTGAGCTGTCCCAGGGAACTCCGGTTGTTTATGGCAATGCTGCGGATGGCTTGCCTGCCGGGATGAACAGGCATTATCCGGCCATCACGAAGCAGGCGCGGCAGATGCAGACGATGACGCCCGAGGTAAAGGCTGCCTGCGGCCAGGAATACGATGCCGTTGTGGTGTTGCCGGCGCAGCAGATTCAGATTCCGCAGATACCGCAGCAGCCGGCGCAGCAAGGACTGGCTCAGGGAACGCTGATCTGGACGGGAAATCCCGCTTCGTTCGGTAAGTTTGTCACCATCGTCCGGTCGTCTAATTCTGCGGTTCAGGGTGGGCAGTTGAGCGGGACGATGTTTCCGGCGGCGCCGGTACAGCTTATCGTACGAGCGCCTAGTCAGGCGATGGTGCAGCAGCCAAGTTCCGCCACGCACTACAACTCTTTCAATTTGTTCTTCGCGACCATGGGCCAGCAGACGGTGTATATCGATTGGAAGCAACTACCGAACTGACAGAAATCGCAGGTGTTTGCGATCTGCTACGCAAATTGAAATGAGAACTGCGCTTTCTCACTTATAGTGGTAGGGAATTTCATTCCTGAGGAACAGCATGGATTCGGCGCAGATCACGCAGTTGCTGCAGGACGCGAGCGAAGGCGACAAAGAGGCTTCGGAACGGCTTATCCGAGTGGTGTATGCCGACCTGCACCGGTTGGCGTCGCGCTACCTGAGCGGTGAGCGTCCGGGTCATATTCTGCAGACCACAGCTCTGGTCAACGAAACGTACTTCCGGCTCTTTGGCGGCGAACCGCTGAAGATGAACAATCGCGCGCATTTCTTTGCCGTGGCGGCGACGCAGATGCGGCGCATTCTGGTGGATGATGCGCGCAGCCGAAGAGCGCGCAAACGTGACGGCATTCAGATCGAGCTGGATGAGGCGTTTCACGTGACCAGCGGCAAGGATGCGGAGATTGTGGCGCTGGATGATGCGCTAAAGGCGCTCGAAGAAGCGTATCCGGAGAACGCAAAGGTAGTGGAGTTGCGCTTTTTTGGCGGATACACCAATGAGGAAGTTGCGGAGATCCTGGATGAGAGCGTGGCGAAGGTGCGGCGGGATTGGGAGTTTGCACGAGCCTGGCTGTATGACAAGCTGGCGGCTAGTTAGACCGCTTGTGAATTTTTAATTGCCGCGGCTATTTGCTTTTGACGGACTCGTCGGCCAGCAAGGGCAGATTCACGCGTTTTACACATATTTGAAATCCGGGATTGCTGCGAAGCGGGTCCCAGACTCGATCGGCGTTGAGATAGATCAAAGATCCGGAACGCTCTTCGCAGGCCTTATTGAGCCATTTGAGAGCAGCTTCAGCGTCGTTGAGTGCGGCGTAGCCTGCTGCAATTTCTGCCGCTGAGATGTATCGCTCCGATGCGGCTTGCTCCAGACTGGTCAGAATCTTGCGTGCGTCAGCTGGGCGATGGTCGAGCGCATAGCAGCGCGCAAGATATGCGTTGGCAACAGGATCATGATGCGAAAGCTCGACGCCTTTCATGAATTCCGCACAGGCATCGTTTTCGCGGCCTGAATAGAGCAGACTCAAGGCCAGCACCCGATGCGCCTGAACGAAGTTCGGATCGAGTTCCACGGCTTTGTTGGCTTGCGGAATCGAACGATCATATTCGCGCGCCATCATGTGATGCCAGGCCATGTGCTCATTGATGACTACGTCAGTGGGGTCCAGGGCGAGCGCAGATTCGCTTTCTTCATGCGACTCGGCAACACGTCCAAGGGCAATCAACTCATGCGAGTACCAATGATGAGCATTTACATAGTTAGGATTAAGCTCGATAGCCCGCTTGAATTCACGCTCGGCGCCGGCCATGTCCCAATCCCAGGTGAGGTGAATGTACGCGAGCGAGGTGTGCGCTTCGGCTGAGGAGTCATCCAGGGCGAGTGCTTTTTCCGCGGCTTCCTTGGCGCGAGGCATGGCGTCGGCGGGAGCGATAAAGCTGTTTCCATACGAGCCGGCAAGAATCCAGGCATCCGCCAACCCGCTCCAGGCAGCAGCGTAGTTGGGATCGATGCTGGTGGCCTGGCGAAAGAGATCGATGCTTTTCTGGACAGACTCTACGCTGCGCTTATTCCAGTAATACCGGCCTTGAATATACAGGTCGTAGGCCTGATTGTTGGGAGTATTCGGCTTTGCAAGCTGTTGTTTTTCACCCTGGCTCAGCTTAAGGGTCATTGCGTCCACCAGTCGCTGCGAGATAGATTCTTCGATCTCGAAATCACTTGTGTTGTGTTCGTCAAAACTATCGGCCCATAAGACTTTTGCGTCGCTAACGCGTTGCAGATGAACGGCGACGTGGGTGCGGTCGCCAATACGCTGCACGACTCCGGCTAACACGGCTTGAACGTTGAGCTGTCTGCCGACGCTGGTTGGGTCGTAGCCTTTGCTGAAATCACGTACCGCGCCGATCGGACGCACTTCGAGATGTGAAAGCCTGCCTAGCCGCGAGATAAGCGCATCCGTGAGTCCAATGCCGAGGTATTGATCGTCACTGCCTGCGCCTGTCGACTCGAAGGGAAGTACCGCGAGGGAACGAATCTCCGGCAAACGGCCGGATTGTTGATGGCGGAAGAGCAAAACGGCAACAATTCCACCAGCTACGAGGACAATTGCAGCCGCCACTATCCAGTAGCGAGGGCGGTTTCGGAGTACTGGTCCAGGCTTAGCGGCAACGACTGAAGCATATTGTTCATCTGGTGTGGAGGTGACCTCGGCGTGAACAGGTTCTTCGATTGAGGAAGCAATTTCGCTCGACGCAGGGGGTGCTGGGGCCGGCTCTGAATCCAATACAGCATTTCTCGGATGAACGGTCACGGCGTCATGAAAGCGATAGCCTCGCTTGGGTATAGTGGCAATCCATGGCCGTTGATCGGCAGCATCTCCGAGGATCTTCCGCAGCAACGATATGTTGACCGTCAGATTGGTTTCCTCGACGAAGCTGTCGGGCCACACCTTTTGCATCAATACTTCGCGAGTTACAAGGTGGCCGTGCTGCGTCACCAGCGTCAGGAGTATCTCGAATGTCTTGGGAGCAAGGGGAACGGGGCTGCCGCTCCGGAGCAGTAGCTGCTCCGACGGAATCAGATGAAAACATCCGAACTCGTAATGGGAATCCGGCAACGTATGGTACCTCGCACAGGGTTCCAACATTTCCCCAACATTTTTCCAAGAAGACGCTGCAGCCCAATGATACCGCCGGGAAAATCGAATCGAGGTGAATTCTTACGATGCCAAAAAGCGATGTTGGGAATGTGCCCTGAGTGGAGGTGAATTGTCTGGTAATACGGTAGTTACGCGCTTCGGAGAGGTTCCAGCAGATGGTTCGGATTCGATGCTGATTTGCCTTTAGAAGAAAGCAAGAAAACTCTGAACGCTTTCCAACGACTTTCGCGGAGGGTCCGGATACGGTCGAGTCACGGCTGCAGAGACGCACTCCCTTCAGGAGGCTCGACGCAGGTGAATCTTCTGAATCGAGGACACTCCAATGACTTCTCTCCGCGTATACGATATGGCGTCGAACATCACTCGCAGGATCACTCGGGCTGTTCGCTTCAAAATGAATTCGGGCATCTACACAGCTCTGTCGATAGCCTCGTTTGTGGTCTGTTCCACCGGAATCGGTTTTTCGCAGACACAGCATTACCGATATGCCGATCCTGATCAGTATTTCCTTCCCAGCCCGGTACGGAGTGTTTCCACCGTGCCGTCGAATGGCGATGTCAATCCGTATGGTGTGGCGTTTATCAGCAGAAGCTTCCTGAGCGGGGCCGGTCCGCTGCGCTCTGGGGACATTCTGGTTTCGAACTTCAACAACCATAACAATCTGCAGGGCACGGGAACGACCATCGTGCGGATTCCGGCAAGCGGATCTGCTCCGTCGGTATTTTTCCAGGGAACCGCACCGCTCGGTCTGTCAACGGGTCTGGCAACTCTACAGTATGGCCTGGTTCTGGTTTGCAACCTGCCAACACTGGATGGTACGGCCAACACGGCTAAGGCTGGATCGTTGCTGGTTATCAACAACCGAGGTCAGTTGATCCAGACCATTACCAGTGAGCAGATCAATGGGCCCTGGGATATGACCGTCATCGACCGCGGTGATCGCGCGAGCGCCTTTTTCGCGAATGCGATTGATGGAACGGTGAGCCGGATCGACTTTGCCGTTAGCGAAAAGGGGCTCACCAAGCTCGGTCATTACACCATTGCTTCAGGGTTCCAGCATCAGCCTGATCCTGCAGCGCTCTTTGATGCTCCTACGGGGTTGGTGTATGACGCCAACCACGACACTCTCTATGTAGCTTCTACGCTGGACAATGCAATTTTTGCTGTGCCGGATGCTGTGAAGCGCAACAGCAGCGATGGGCCAGGATTTGTGATCTACGACGATCCAACCCATCTGCATGGCGCGCTGGCGATGGCTGAGGCTCCCAACGGGCATCTGCTTGTGACGAATAATGATGTGATCAATGCCGATCCAAATCAACCCAGCGAAATTGTCGAGTTCACTAAAGACGGCAATTTTGTGAAGGAGATTCCGGTCGACCCGAATCTGGGCGGCTCCTTTGGGCTTGCAGTTCAGGTCAAGGACAACGGAACAGCAACGCTCGCAGCAGTGGACGACAACACGGCCACCATTACGATCTGGACACTTGAGGACTAACAATACTTCGAAAGTTCTGAAATGCCGGTTCTCTCGAAGAGGCGCGCCAACCAGCGCGCCTCTTTTATCTGTCGCCAGGACGCTGTTTCGCAATATTGTCTAGAACTGGTGCGCTGCCGGGTTCTGCTCCAGCTGATTGGTGATCTGGCCGATGACCTGCTTGATTTCGGGATTGTTGCTCATGGTGGTCTTCGCTGTTAGCGATTTCAAGGCGAGCTTGCAGGTGTCGACCGCGGCGGAGGGCTCGTTGAGGCTGGCGTGATCCGGGCTCCATTGGGTCTGCGCGACGGCCAGGTAGGCGCGTCCGAGAGCAGCAAGCGTAGCCGGATCGTTGCTTGCGGTTGGCTGTGTAGAGGCGAAGTAGGTGAGGCTTTGCTGGACGAGTTGCTTTGTCAGCCCTTTCGGGGCGAGGTTGCTTTGCAGCAATGCCGGTGTCTTTGATTCCAGATCGGTGGAGATACGCGTGAGATCGGTGCGCATCAGGGCGTGGGCCTTGTCGGGATCGAGTGTGTGATAGCTGGCCTCGTGACTCTTTACCTCGTTGAGTTCTTGCTGGAGCGATTTGACTTCATTGCGATATTGCAAGGCGATGTATGAGACAGAGCCGCCGATGCCGAGGCCAACGATGAGAATCGCCGTGGCGGCGGTTTGCCAGGCGTTACGGCGGATGGTGCGGGTGAAGCGGTAGACGGTGCTTTCCTTGCGGGCAAGCACGGAGCGGCCGTTCTGAAAGTTGGCAATGTCCTGTCCGAATTCGCGAGCGGAGTTATAACGGCGCTCAGGTTCTTTGCGCAGGGCCATGAGCAGAATGGCATCGAGGTCACCGGCGAGACGCGGACGGATGGTGGCGAGCAGGCGTCCAGGGTCGGCGTCTGCCGGGGGACCCGGCTGCGTGCTTGGTTTCAGGGGGTCCTGGGTGGTGATGGTGTTGAGAACCTCGGGCAGGCTTAGACCGTCGAGTTTCAACGGACGTACGCCGGTCAGTAATTCGTAGAGCACGACGCCGAGCGAATAGATGTCGGTGGCGGCAGTGACTTTTTTGGAAGTGATCTGCTCGGGGCTTGCGTAGCCGGCGGTCACGATGGGCATGGCGGTAGTGTTGGAACTGATGGCGCCCGTGGCCAGCTTGGAGACGCCGAAGTCAAGCAGCTTGACCTGGCCGTTGTGGGTAACGAGGATATTGGCGGGTTTCAAGTCGCGGTGCAGGACCTTGTTGTCATGCAGATACTGGACGGCTTCGCAGGTCTGGCGAAAGAGGTTCAGGCGCTCATCGAGCGTAGCGCGGCGGAGCCTGCAAAACTCATCGAGCGGCTGGCCGTCGATGTAATCCATGACGAAGTAGGGCAGGCCGTTAGGGGTGGCGCCACCATCGACGATGCGAGCGATGTTGGGGTGGTCGAGGCGCGCGAGGATGTCGCGTTCCTGCAGGAACCGGTCCTTGAGGGGGTTGGCGCGCAACTCTGGGCGGATTACTTTGACGGCGGCCATGCGGCGGTAGACTTCGTCGGAGCGCATGGCGAGATAGACCACGCCCATGCCGCCGGAGCCTAACTCGCGCAATACGCGGTAGGGGCCGATCATCATGCCTTCTTCCAGAGCGGGCTTTTCACGCTTGAATGCTGGCTCGGCGAGGAAGCCCTGACCGCTGGAACTGGCTGCATTCAGCAACCGCATGACACTTGCGATGACCTGCGGATTGCCTCCGGCACGCGCTTCAACCCAGGCCTGCTGCTGATGAGCCGGCAACTCGCTGGCTCCATCGAAGAGCTCGCGTATGAGTCGTTGCGTGCTATCGGCCATTCTCGTCCCCTCCAAGTGCGCGGCCAGATTGCCGCTCGACGGCGCGCATGCTATGCGGAAAAATGCCGTCAATAGGATAGCGAGAGCCTGCCAGAATTGTGCTCAAGAATTATTTGCGCAACAGATGAGGAGAATACCGCTATTTTGGTTGAGGAGCGGACATGAGAAAGAATCGACATGCAATCGCCCGGCTAGTTTTGTCGTCAGCGGCGGGCATATTCCTGCTTGTTCCCGCAAATATGAGAGCACAGGGCGATGAGGCCGGTGCTCAAGACAATGCGGCTGCAACCGGCGCCAGTTTTGGTCAGATCACGGTGAAGCACACGAGCGTGGCGGAGGTTGACTCATCGCACGTGCGTATCTCGGTCGATATGGTGACGACTCCGTCGCGAAACGTGACGGTGGAGAGCGTCAGGCTTACCGGCTTGAAGCTGAATGGGATGCCTGTGTATGCGGAGGCGATGCATCAGCCGCTGGACCTGGTTAAGGGCGAGGAAACTGCTTTGCCTCCCATTTATGTGACGGCGCGTATGCGCGACCTGACGACGACGGCCCCGCTGCGGCAGATGATCGAGAATCAGTCAGTGCACGTGGATGCTCAGGTCATTGCTTCGATCAAGATGAGTTTTTTGCAGAAGCTGGCGCTGCACTCGGAGCATCCGCGCGTGTCCTTTCCGATATCGCAGGATGTGGCTGTGTCGGTGGGTTCGTCGCCGTTTGAGCGTCAGGCGGCACTTGGAATTTTGAGCCTGGTTGAGGTTGGGCTGCACGGCCGGGCGGTCGCTGGCGACATTCGGAACATGGAGTCGCCGTGGGTGCGCGAGCTGAGATCCGAAGCGCGGACGAATTTGTTTCACGTGGAGTCGAGCTATAAGCTGCGCCAACGCGGGACGGATTTTCCGGTGATTAATGATCAGTTGGGTTTTCGATTGACTACGGGACAGATCATTACGACGGCAGAGGCGCGTGAACCATGGGCTTACGATGCCGAGTTTCTGGGCAAAATCAAATCAGGCGATGTGAAGCTCGATAAGAAGAGCCTGGAGATGCAGCTGATCTCTCCGGGCGCGCAGGGGTCCGGTGCGACATTGCAGATGACACGCGGTGATTTTTCGGTGGACGAGCGGGGTGATGCGGATAAAGAAGATCTGATCATCAAGAAGGTGCCGAAGGACTCGAAGGATGCCGATAAGGATGATAAAGACCAGTTTGCCAAAGTGACGGTGCGGCGGCGGGCCTCTCCCAATGCGATATCGGTTATTACGCTGCGGACGCCTCTGACACAGGGCGGGTTTCATGCGGCTCCCGCAACGGTAGTGCAACAGGATAGCTGGGATAAGGTTGCGCTGTACCGATTGATGATCGACTCACAAAACAAGGCGTCGATTGAGGTGATTGAGATTTCGGCGCGGCGCGACGGGCAGGGAATTCATCTGGACGAGCCGGTTGACCCCTCCTTCTATGGGTCGCCGATTATTGTTCCAGAGGGTGTGCTGGGGATCGTGCAGGATGAGCAGAGCGGGGCTTTTCTGCCGGCGGATATCGCGAACGCTGCCAGCGAGGTGCCTGTTCGTTCTCAGAGTGGGGCGGGTAAATAGAGCGCGCCTAGTTGGAAGGCTGCGCGTCCTGACCTGATGTGCGAGCGAGAATTACGACGATGTCGTATTGTTGGCCGCACGCCTGGCTAATCTCGGGTGTGAGCTCTTCGGTTTTCGCACCTTTGCTGTGTTCGCCGAGATGTCCTTTGAGGACCGGATATTGATCGAGAGGCGAACTGGCATTCCCCGATTTGTGGTGATAGATCACGGTGTGATCCTTTGCCAGCGCAAGGCATTCGGGCCTGCTCTCATGCTTGATGATGAGCAGGGCTCCACTTAAATCACCGGAGGGCTCCGGAAGATGCCGGTTACGCGGATCGCCGACGATGACGACGGAGCGGCGGAAATGATTGGGCTGTTCCTGATTGGGTTGGGTTTGAGGCGGATTGGAAGGCAGCGTCTCGTGGTGATTGCCACCATCGCTGGATGGACGAGCCGCGGGTTGCCCGGCATGTTCGTCGTCTTGCTGCGAACCAGGACCCGAAGTGGGTTGTGCGGTCGGCTGATTGACGGCGGGGTGGCCGTTGTCCGAATGTCGGCCGGAGGATTTACTTGAAGACTTGGTAGACGACGCATCTGGCTTGACGTGCTGATTGGCCGTGGGCTGAGTGGGCGTTTCTGTTGACTTGGTATCGACCGGTTTGTGGCTGTTGAAAGGCCAGTTACCGACCTGATGCGCAAAAACAAGGTATCCGCTGCCCCCGATTAACAGAAGAGCGAGAGCGATCAATTCCAATGTGCGGAGTTTGTTTGAAGTTTTAGGCGGGATGTGGATTGCACCACTTATCGGGCCTGCCGGGGCAGTGGTGGGAATGATTGGCCGCGGAAGAGCTGGAGAAATTGGAGCTCCGCCTTCTATGCGGATGAATTCGATGCCGATGTTGTCGGGACCTCCAGCAGCGAGAGCCTGATCGAGCATGAGGCGGGCGGCGGTCTGGACGCTCAGGCTTGGGTCGGTAGCTACAGTAGCGAAGTCCGCGTCATGGACGTATCCCCAGAGGCCGTCAGAGCAGAGCAGCAGTGAATCACCAGGTTGCAAGAGAATGTGATCGATCTCAATCTCAACCTCGGGACGATGACCGAGGCTGCGCGTGAGGACAGAGGCGTCTGGATGATTGCGGGCTTCTTCTTCCGTAATAAGGCCCTTGTTCATCAGTGCCTGAACCGCTGAGTGATCGTTGGTGATCTTGTGCATCTGCCCGTTGTGAACCAGATAGGCGCGGCTGTCGCCCACGTGACCGATCCAGGCTTCGGCTCCGGAGTTGGGGACGGGCTGGACAAGAGCGAGTACTACCGTGGAGCCCATGCGCTGGAAAGCGGGATCACCGGAATTGGCGCGATCATAGATGGCTGCATTCGTTGCCGTGCAGGCTTCGATGAGCGCGTTCGAAGCGGGATACCCCTCAGGGCGCGAGGCGAGGTGAGCGTAAAAACCCTCGACTACCATGCGTGAGGCAGTTGCCCCACCCTGATAGCCTCCGATGCCATCGGCCACAATGAAAAGTTCGCCTAACGGGATGGAGGCGTTGCGGACGCTATCCTGATTTTCCTCCCTGACTTTACCTCGATCGCAAATCTCGCCGAAGCTGATGTTCAGGGCGCCGTGCGCGGAGATATTGCTCATGCAATTACCTCGCAGGCGAGAATATGTGCCTGCAGAATCCTAAAGCGCGATTTATACGAGAAGCTGCGCAAGGCTTCTGTGGAAATTTTTTGACCGACCGGCAAGAAGTGCAAGTATATCGATTCCTGTCTGGCAAATCTCCGGATTGCCATGAATTCGTTTGCTTGACGCCATGGCGGGGTAAGGAATCGGGATGCCGGTGGTTAGCTTTCTCCTGAATTGTCATTGCGGATCGTTGTCGCGCATGCGAAGAATTCCGAGAACTGCGGCTATCAGGCCAGTAAGCATGCCTGCAAGAATCATGACCGAGGTACGGAAACGATGCCGGAATTTTTCGGCTTTATATGTGCTTGAGTTGTAGACAACTTCAATGGGTTTTGAGGTGAAGTTTTCTTTCATCGTGCCGTCTTGTTCGGGGCAGCTTATCCGATTGTGCGGAATGATGGGGTCGGCTACGTCATAGTACTGACCCTTGGCGAGATTGGCCTGTTGATCGCAATAGAATTCGGCGGGTTTACCGTTGTCCTGGGTAATCACCATGGGCTGTTCAGCGGCCGGTGTATTTTGCGATGTTGCTGCATGGGAAAGCAAAGGCCATTTATTCGGGCCGGTTTCCTGGAGCAGGTTGGCTTCGAGCGCCCACTGCGAGGGGACGGCCAGTGTGATCCAGCGTAACTTGGCATCAAGCAGATAGGCCGGCCTGAGGCCGCCACCGAGCGCGATGATGGGCAACAAGACGACGGGAAGCAGGGCAATGGCGCTTTCCGTCGTCTTGGAGAATGCAGAGATACATAGACCCAGCCCGGTGCCGACCATAGCCGAGAGCACAAGCATCCCATAAACGAGGAAGAAGTTGCTCTTGAGGCTCAGTGAAAGATCGACAATGCCGAGCAGGAAAAAGCATTGAATCAAGGCGAGGCCGAGCAGAACGGCCAGCTTTGAGAACGCGTAAGAGCCCAGCCTGAGCGTGACCATGCGCTCGCGCTTATAGACGGTCCACTCGCCGACGATGTCGCGTGCGGCGTTGTTGCAGCCGAACCAGATGGCCGCAATCACCATCAGAAAGTGAATGCCGACGAGTTTTTTCGTCAGCTCCTCGCCCATGTCGTGGCTCAGACCGTGGTAGACGAGAACGATGAGCGTGGCGAAGAGCGGCGCCTGGATCATCAGGATCGCGGTCTGTGTCTTGTCGCGCAGCTTGACGATGGTGTTGCGTCGCACCAGAGCAAACCACTGGGTGAGATCGAAGTGCCGTCTGGGCTTATCGCCAGGTGCTCCGGTTGCGGTGGGTGTTGGTTGATTGCCGGGACGGGCTACGACGAAATCCTGGTGATAGCGCGAACCCTGATATAGCTGCTGCCATTCGGTGGAGCTTTTCTTGGCAAGGCCGGAGAGCAGCATTTCAGGTGAGAGATCGCTTGTTGCTGGTCCGGGTGGCAGCCCATTGAGGAATTGGATCGAGTCGGGATATGCGGGGCCGAAGTAGACCATGGAGCCGGTCTTGCCGCCGGGATCGCGGTTGACCATGATGAGGTCGTCAAACTGCTTATAAATGTGAATGCTCGGCTGATGGATGGTAGTGATGATGGTCTTGCCCTGTTTGGACAGTTCCTTGAGCAGATCGATGACGGATTCGGCGTCGTACGAAGACAGGCCGGATGTGGGCTCGTCGAGGAATAGGACGGGAGTGTCATTGATGAGCTCGAGGGCGATGTTGACCCGCTTGCGTTGACCGCCAGAGAGGGTTTTGCGCTCTGGCGATCCGATCAGCGTGTCTTTCTTATCGAGCATGCGGAGCTGATCGAGAACTTTTACGGTGCGCGCTCTGATTTCATCGTCGCTGAGGTCGGTGCGCAGGCGGGCAGAGAAATAGAGAGCCTCGCCGACGGTGAGCTGCGAGTGGACGATGTCGTCCTGAGGAACGTAGCCGAGTTGCTGGCGGAACTGGTCGTAATAGTCGTAAAGACTTGCGCCATTGAAGAGAACGCGGCCCTCGGCGGGCTTGGTATAGCCGTTGAGCGCTTTGAGCAGCGTAGTCTTTCCCGCACCGGCGGGCCCCATGAGAGCTACCAGTTCCGAGGGGAAGATGGTCATCGAGACCGGTTCGATGAGCCGGTTGCCGCTGGGGGCATTCACAACAACATTTGCGGCTTCAATAGTAACGTTGCCGTGATAGGTGCGCTGAGCGAGTTGGCCGCCTTCGAGAAGCTGGAAGCGATAGCTGCCGAGGCCGATTTCCTGACCGGGCTTGGCGAGGACTTTGCCGCTGACACGGATTCCACCGACAAATGTTCCGTTGCGCGATCCCAGGTCTTCAACGAGGATGCCATTTGCCTCTCTGGTAAGCCGGGCGTGATGCCAGGAGACCATGGGAAAGTCGAGCGGTACATCGGCCTGGGGATCGCGGCCGATAACCATGCTGTTGCCGCGGAACTCGACTTTGTTGAAGGCCGCTTCGCCGACGGTGACTCGCTGGGCATTGAGAAGCTCTTTGACGGCAATTTTGTAGGAGCCGAGATAGACTGTGCTGTTTGGATCGAGTGGCGCACGCTGAACAGGGGTGTCGATGCGGTCGATGTAGGTGTGATTGCGCGATCCAAGATCTTCGAGGATCGGCTGGCCGTTTTCGAATACGATGCGGGCGTGCTCCCAGGAAACGATGGGCAGATCTACCTGTTTGTCCGATCCAGGGGCGCGTCCGATAGTGATGACCCGAGAACCTGGTAACGGCGGCGGAATGGACGGCTTAGGCACCGATCCGGAGTTACCAGCGCTGGCGCTTGCTGAACCACTGCGGTTTGGCTGCGCAGGTAGGGTAACCGGCGTGGTTTGCGGCCAGAGCAGGGGAATCTGACGCCCCAGAGTCACCACCGCTCCGGGAGGGATATGGGTTGGCTGGCTGGCTGGAATACGGACGCCATTGATGTAAACGCCGTTGGAGGAGTTGGTGTCCTCGATCCAGTATTGATCACTTTGACGGATGAGGCGCGCGTGATGCCCCGAAATCTCAAGCTGTGGAAGCTGGAGATCGCAGTCTTCGGCTCGGCCTATGATCCAGGTCTGAACGGGAAGATTAGGGATGAATGACATGGGAGTGTCGAGAAACTGCACCAACGATAGCACGCGATTCGGTTAAATTAGCAATCGGTTTATGGCTGGGACGATGAAATTCTGTGTTAACGAAGCTTTCAAAGGTGGAAGCGAAATTATGCGGCCGTCGTGAGCACCAGAACAAAGTTTTTGCGCTATTCCTGGTGTAAGGGAAGAGGTTACAGCGGAGAGTTACCGACCCATGCGGCCCGATGAGTTACGAAGTGGCTTTGGTTGGTTTCGGTAATGGTCTCTCGCGCGGGAATGGGCTACAATCGATTTCCCCCACCCGACATCAAAATTGGCCCAACTGAATTTTTCGCAAATGGGACTTGACTTGCTTACAGGAGAATACGATGACGGCCGTTTGGAACAGACGTGAGTGGTTGCGCAGGGCAGGCATGGGAGCTGCAGTGCTGACGTTTACGCCTCACTTGCTGGCGAAAGAGCCGATTGTGGCGCAGCAGTCACGCGTCAGTGATGATGATGAGATTGCGCTCGGCAACAAGTTCGCCGAGCAGCTGGAGCGGGAAGAGCCGATCGTTTCAAACCCTGTGATCGATGCGTATCTGAACGATATGGTGCATGATCTGTCAGCGAAGAGTCAGCGCCCAAACATGCCGTATCACGCCAAGCTGGTGAACACGATGGAGGTCAATGCCGCGTCGATTCCCGGAGGCGGTCTGTATGTGAATCGCGGCCTGCTGGCCATGGTGACGAGCGAGGACGAACTGGCGGCGACGCTATCGCATGAGATTGGCCATGTTGTAGGGCGACACGCCCTCAATCAACTGCTGCTGAGTTTTCAAGCTCGCGCGCTGCTGAAGCCAGTGCTTGATAACCTGCACAAAAACAATGGCATCGTAGAGCAGATCATTCTTAAGCTGGGTGGCGCAGTGGGTATGCTTGCAATGCTGCATTTCAGCCGCGCGGATGAAGAGCAGGCCGACATGCTTGGTTTTTATGAGATGCTGCGCGCGGGATGGGATCCGCACGGATTTATCAAGCTCTTCAATATGCTTGAGAAGATAGAGCGCGAGGCGGGCGGCGCGCCTCCGAGATTTCTGTCGGATCATCCTCCTACACCGGAGCGGCGTGCAGCCATCGAGCGTGAACTCAGGGAAGTTTCTATTCCGTCCAATGCGAAGACCGACTCAATGTCTTTCCATGCAATGAAAGCAGCACTGCGATTCCTGCCGGCCCCGCCGAAGCCGCAAAAGGCGCAGCCAGATAAGCGCTAGGTTGGGCTGTTGCCGAAAGAGATGATGACCTGGGCTGTATACATAGATCCGGGTGAAGAGCAGGTCTGCAGATAGATAAAGGGAATATCCATGATGTTATTGAGAAATCGAATCAGAGCGAATCGCCATGCATATATAGTGGCTGCGGTGGTGGCGCTGTCAGCATTTTGGATGGGATACAGAGTCGAAGCGCAGGCGAATGCCGCCGCTCGATTGGCTGGCGGCCCAGCGTATACCGGAGGCGACAGCAAGTCACCGCTTCCCAAATTTCCGAATGTGGATGTAGTTTTCTCGCTTGCTGGGGCTGACGGAAACCCGATTATGCCTAAGCCCGCGGATTTGAAGCTCTACTCCCAGGGTAAGGAGATTGGGACGGCGACATCGATTCGTTCTTTCGAGGCAACGGGCAACGGCCTGACTGCGATTCTGGCGCTGGATGCGAGTGGGTCGATGCGAGGCGCGCCTATCAACTCGATTCATGCAACCATCTCTAAATTTGTGCAGCAGGCGCGACCGCAAGATAAGGTCGCGGTTGTTACCTTTGCGGACGATGTGCGCACGGATGTGCCCTTTGGGGCTAGCAAGTCGGCTCTGGCGCAAGAACTGGATACGGTGCAGGCGCGCGGAAAACTTACACGGCTCTACGATGCGCTGCTGCAGACGATGGATCAGTTCAACAGCAATCTACCCGTGCGGCGATTGCTGACTGTGATTTCAGATGGGCACGACGAAGGCTCAGAGCATGCTTTGGTAGATGTGATTGCCAAGGCAAAATCGATGGGAATTGTGGTTGACTGCATAGGTTTGAACCGCGATAACGGTGCTTATCTCTCTACTCTGCAGCAATTAGCGGATCAGACCGGCGGTACATATCGTCATGCTCTGAATGCCCAGGATCTGGATACCTATGTCGGTCAGGGAATTCAGATAACCCGTATGACGCCTGTGGCGAGCTTCAAAACATCGCATCTGCCAACAGATGATTCGCTGCATTCGGTACAGCTTCGCTGGATGCCAGGCAAGTTGACGGCGACGGTCTTTATCCGGACACCGAAGAGCACCGCGATTCAGAACTTCTGGTTATGGGGACTTGGCGCCTGTTTTCTGGCAGGTGTTATTTTGCTGTCGATTTCCTGGTTCGGCGCGCGTGGTGGAACCAGAGTTGGAGTTGCCGCTTCACAGCCCCTCGCGCAGCCCGGACCGCAATTGCAAACGCCTCCGATTCCGGGCAGCTATCCCTCGACGCCCATTGCTCCATCCGGATTTCCGGGGCCGTTTGGGCAGCCGGGCAGCGCAGGAAGCAGAACGCCGACCGTACCGGAAACAGGAGCTGCGCCTCTTTCTGCCTCGTCGCTGCCTGTACAGCGTCTGTCTTCAACCGAGATTGAACCGAAGCCGACGCGGGTTGAATCGGCTCCAATACTGGATCTTGAAGAACGAGCAGAGCGGACGCGAACGAAACTAGCCGTATATTTTGAGGCTGCCGATGTGGGGCCGTATGGAAGGCTGGCTGTGCAAAACGGGCCACTTGCTGGGCAGGTTTTCAAGATAACTTCGCGAATCTTTCGCATTGGCGCAGTGGTGGGAAACGAACTGATTCTGCCCGACGATCCAACAGTTTCGAGCCATCACGCGAGATTGTTCTGGGAAGGCGCAATTCTCAAGGTTGAAGACCAGAATTCTCTCAATGGCACATACGTTAACGGTTCGAAATTAACATCAGGCCGGCATTTGCTGAGACCAGGCGATGAGATTCAGCTTGGCCAAACAAAACTGGTACTGGAAAAGGTGTAATGTCGCAAGAACTCGATACACAATTTTTCAGGATCAGTGCTAAGACGGTTGATTTTGGCGGAAGATACGCACTGGACGGTTCAGGAATTGAATGCAAGAATCACAACGACGATTGGACGAAGGTTATTCTCTTGCCGCTGATCGGCTAAGAGGAACGGCAAGGAGGATGGAACGATGATCCATTGCAGCAAGTGCAATTACGGTTGGAATCCGGATACTGCGACGACTTGCGTACAGTGCAAGTCTCCGCTGGAGCAGTCATCGGCTGTGAAGCGGAACGATACGATAACCGAAGATATGGCAACTCCTGATCCAATGCGCAGGCCCACAATCGCAGAGGGAGTTTCATCAACTCCGGCGTATTCGCCACGGTCTTCCGATCCCAGTATCTACACCCAGCCTTCGGTTGCTCCACCGAGCGGCGCCAATGCTCCGATGACTCCTCCATCTGTGCCGCGCTGGAACGACACACCTCCTAACGAAGAGGTGCAGCGGAGGCGAACCGTCTTTGCCGGAGTGTCGCCGACGCCGGATTTTCAATCCCCAGCGGCTTCAAAACCTGCCGCAGCACCACTGGCTGCTGGCTCGCGTGGACGTACCGTCGCTGTGGATCCAGCGCGCAAGATTGTAGGTGTGTTGATCACTTATAGCTGGCAGGAGTCGGGGCAGGTTTTTCCAGTGCTTGAGGGGCGCAACCTTATCGGTAAAGATCCGACTCAGAGTGATATCTGCATTCCGCAGGATGCGACGCTCTCGTCAGTCAACACCTTCATCACCTATCGCAAGAGCTTCGTCATCGGAGACAAAGGGAGCATGAACGGTACTGACGTAGATGGGGAACCGGTCGAGAAAGAGTTCGTTCCGTTGCGTAATTATGCACAGATTCGTACGGGCTCAACCTACTGGACGTTTGTATCGATTCAGCAGTCCTCAGAGGTTGCCACAGACGTAGGCGGAAGTGGCGCTTAGTTGGGTGAACTTGTCGCATCCTGCAGAAGGTCGTGCCACAGTTAACAGTGCAGCTTCCATGTAACCAGCATCATGTTGTCTGCCATCGTTTGTTGTCTACGCAATAACTCTTCCGCATGCCTCTTCAGTGGCCGTGCAGGGCAATATCTGCATGTTCTGCATCTACGATAGAGTAAGGGTGCGCGATGGAATCAGACGAGGGCGCAAAACCGCTGCTGAGCTGGCTTGAGCCGCTGGAGGATGGTTCGCAGCGGCCTAATCGTGTCCGATGGCTGTTTGATTCGCAATGTGGCTTGAGTGGCCATCTGCTGCCGCGATGGATTTTTCTGCGTGCGTTGGGCGCCATCTATTTCTCTGCCTTCTTATCGTTACTTTTCCAAATCAAGGGATTGATTGGTTCGCGCGGTGTACTGCCGGCGCATGATTACCTTGCAGCACTCTCGCGTATTGCCCATGGAGTAATGCGGCTGTGGTACGCGCCATCACTTTTCTGGATCTCGTCGGGCGACGGGATGTTGATGTGGGTAACGTGGATAGGAATCATTGCATCGCTGCTGGTGCTTCTGAATATCTGGCCACGCTTGAATCTGGCCATCTGTTTTGTATGCTTCCTTTCGTTTGTATGCGTAGCTCAGGACTTCTCTTCTTATCAGTCCGATGGCATGTTGCTGGAAGCTGGCTTACTGGCGTTGTTTCTTGCTCCTCGCGGGTTGAGGCCTGGGCTTGGCGCCTCGTCGCCGCCAATGCGTGCGGCCTATCTATTGCTGGTGTGGGAGTGGTTTCGGATCTACTTTGAATCGGGGATGGTGAAGTGGCTCAGCGGTGATCCGGAGTGGCGTCACTTCACTGCGATGGACGATTACTACCAGAATCTCCCACTTCCGAGTTGGATTGGCTGGTATGTGAGTCACTTGCCGCACTGGTTCCATGTGGCGACGGCTGTCAGCACTCTCGTGATGGAATTTCTCCTCGTGCTGATGGTGTTTTTCCCGCGAAGGGTACGTATCATTTGCTTTTTCATCGTGACTCCCTGGCAGATAGGAGTCATAGTGACGGCTAATTACGCGTTTCTGAACTATCTGGTTCTATGCCTCGGGTTTTTACTGCTGGATGATCGTTTCCTGCGAAGTCTGCTGCCATCAAAGCTCTTCTTGCAGAACGCGATGAACGCAAGTGTTCAGGACCGAAACCGCATTGTGAGGATCATGCGAGATGCAGGAATTGTTGTGAGTGCTGTGGTGATGTGCTGGATTGGCTATGCAACGGCGACGGAGATGATCGGCATGGTTGTGCCCAGTTCGCCATTGCCTCAATGGCCCGTGCGGGTGCTTGAACCATTTCGTATTGCAAATCAATATGGTTTGTTTGCTGTAATGACGCGAGGGCGGTATGAGATTGAATTCCAGGGATCAGATGACGGCGAGCACTGGACTGCCTATCCGTTTCGGTTCAAGCCGCAATCAATCAATGAAGCTCCTGGTATCTATGCGCCGTATCAACCGCGTTTTGAGTGGAACCTCTGGTTTGCTTCGTTAGGGGACTGGCAGCAGAACCAGTGGGTCGCGCTTACAGAAGAGCGCTTGTTAGAGAATGACGATAGCGTACTGGCTCTGTTTCGTAGTAATCCGTTTGCGCAGCATCCGCCAAAATATGTGCAGGCGGTGCTTTGGCAATATTGGTTCACTTCGATGCAGCAGAAGCGCAACACAGGAAACTGGTGGAGGCGAGATTCCTTAGGCCGGTATGCGCCGATGCTGACCCGCGATAGCGAAGGCAAGTTCAGTGTGGCTCAACCTGCGGATGACTTACCACCACATGATTGAGCAGCAATGGTTGTGATAGAGGACAGTTATGGGTATCCGGGTAGAGCGAGTAGTTGAGACGATCGATCACATGCAATCGCTACTCACGCATTGGCCTAAGAAGCCAAGCGCTGACGATGTGCATTCACTGAGGACTACCTCGCGCAGGCTTGAAGCGTTGACAAAATTTTTACGTTTGCAAGGCAAGACAAAGGCGTACAAGACATGGCGGTCCGCTCACATCCTGCGTAAGTCGGCAGGCAAGGCACGCGATCTCGATGTACTGACCAAACTTGTAGAAACCCTTCGAAAGAGACGACGAAATGTATCCTGCGGGCGATTGATGGATAGTATCCAGGAGTTGCGACCGGCGGCGGTTGCGGCGCTCAATGACAAAGTGCATAAACATCAAGATCGACTGGTACGGAGACTGACATGGCAGCGCCATCAAATCCTGGAAGCTGGCACAGATGACTCCTTGAATCAATATGCCGCCGACTGGGAACGGACGCTGCATAAGCAGGTTTCAAAGCTGGCATCTGTGGAGAAAGTCGAACAGGCAAATGCGCATCAGTTCCGCATTCGTGCGAAGAAGCTTCGCGATATGCTCGCCTTATGCGACGACGCCAGAAAAGACACACTCAGAAAACTGGGATCTGTTAAGGATTTGCTTGGAGAGTGGCATGATTGGCAAGAGCTAGAGAAACTTGCCACAGAGGTGCTTCGATCTCCTTCGGATCGGGTGTTTAAGGGCCAGTTGCAGCGTTTGACAAACGATAAGCTCAAAGCAGCATTGGGTTCGGCTAACCAGCTTTGCGGTTTGGATAGGGAAGATCTGTTTGGAAGAAATGCTGGTGGTCAAACGCATGTTTAAATTCAAAAAAATGGGCCGCCGAAGCAGGCAGCCCACATGTTTTGGTGAGTAATCCAGCAACCTTATCTCTGCGGAGGCTGGGAGGTTCCACTTGGATTTGGTGGGGCGGGTGAAGCTGCTCCCGGCTGCGTAGGTGTTGCGGGATTCGTGGCAGGCGGAGCTTCTGATTGATTTCCAGGTGCGCTCTGCTGAACGCCGATGCCTTCACCAGAAACTACGAGCTGAACACGGCGATTTTGCGAGCGTCCGGTGGAAGTTGAATTGTCGGCAATCGGATCGCTTTTGCCGTAGCCTGTTGCGCTGATTTCCGAGTCAGCAACGCTCTGCGAAACAAGATAGTCTTTTACGCTATCGGCTCTCTGCTCCGAGAGTTTCTGGTTGTATTCGTCCGAGCCAATGTTGTCCGTGTAGCCTTCGACCTGGAGCTTGAGACCGGGATAAGCAAGTAGAATGCCTGATACTTTGGCAAGCTTTTCGCGAGCTTCCGGCTTGAGAGTGTACTTGTTGAAATCGAACAGAACATCCGACATATTCATGATCAGGCCGCGTGCGGTTTCTTTCGTTTGCAAAACCTGGCTCAGTTGCTGCTTCAGCCGTTCGCGAGCCTGCTCTGCCTGTTGTGTTGCCTGTTGTGCGCTTTGCTCAGCAGCCTGTTGTGCAGAGCGAGCGGCCGCGGCTCTTGCTTCCGCATCCTCAGCGGCCTTCTGTGCGCGTGCACGTGCCTCTGCTTGTTGCTGTGCTGCCAGAGCAGACTGTTGCGCTGCAAGCTGGGCGTCATCGGCTGCTTTCTTATTTGCGGCCTCATCTGCCTCTCTCATCTTTCGAACAGTAATGATGCGTGCGTCCTCCGCGGCCTGTACAGCCTCGCGTGCATAGGTGATCGTCTGACGGCGATCATGATCATGCCTGTTGTTATCTATGTCCTGCGCGTTCTGCAAAGCGACCTTGGCCTTTTGTAGGGTATCGGCAGCATATCTATCGGCGCCTTCTGCTTCCGCAATCTCAACCGCGTTGTCTGCTTCATACAATTCGAGTGGCGAGCGTTCGTTGCGTGTGATTGGATGCAGTACCGTATGTCTGCCAGCGGTCTCCGTGTAAGCGCCGCGCGGCAGGAGAGAGTAGTGAGCGTTCACTTGCTCAATGACCCCTTGTGTTTTGTCGTTGATCACAAAGTTCTGCATGACCACTACATCGCTTGGCATAGTGACGGCAAAATAAGGCTCGGCTGTGATGATAAGGCCAAACACCTGTAGATTCGTTGTCACGACCATGGTGTTCTTATCTTTGCCGCCAGTAGGCAAAACCTCACCCAGATTGACGGGACGTCCCTCGGGCGTTATCGCCCATAGAACGTAGGTTAGATATTCCGGCCCGAAGCCGTTTGCAGGTGTTAGACCTCGGAGATCAAGTTCGATCTGTGTGCGTCCGAGCTGACTATTGACTTTTGCAGTACCTTTCGCAGTTGGCAGTAAACTTGTGCCTTCAAACCCAATCTTCGTCGCACCTTTGCGATGAAAGTAGTTAATGGCGGGAATATCACGCCCGACTACCTGCATCTTGTACACGGGCACTCCGCCACGTATTTCAGATGGCGCCTGTCCTACCCCATTTTCCGGTTGTTGCTGAGTGGTTGGATTGGGAACCTGAGCGCATAGTACCAACGATCCAGCCAAACAAAAAACGAACGAAGTAATCTGGCCTTTTATGCGAATCATATGCTTGTCACTCCTTAAGCGTTGGCTGTTCTCGTCCGCGTTAGAAAAGATGGACGCGAAATAGAATTCGAGAACCAGTAACAGTAAGTAAAACCGCCTTGCCTCAAAAGTGGATGCGATGGCACAAAGGCAAAGTTGTATATGCGCTCGAAATGTACTTCGATCCAACCGCAGATATGTGTCTTTATGAACAAGATGCGGCTTGTTCCTATAACGCCTGCATGTTGAAGTCGAAAAGGTAGGAATTAATGACCCAAAGTAATGATGCGAGACATTTCGCAGATATCGTTCTAACTAATCTAGTGAATTCTAGTGAATGCGGGTTGCGATGATTTCCGCGCCGGTTGCGTTCGATTCAATGCTGGTCGCACGCAACAAAATTTCAAATGAGCTTAGGCTTCCATCATGACGGCGTGCATGCTGAAGCACTTTGTCAATCGCTGCTGAATGCAAGAGTGCTTCAGCGGCAGCTTGTGTGCCCGCAATATCGAGGCCCTCCAGCAATAACAAATGCCCATCGCCGCTGAGGTTGGGAACGAGCCTTATTAAGGCATACGTCGTATGCGTTGGCTGATTCCACTCACTGACATATATCGGCTGCTCGCCAGGTAGTGGAGAGCGGTTAACAATAGATGAACTCAGCATGTCTTCGCTGCAAACTATATGGAAGTTGGTGTTTGAATCTGCGAGAGAAGCCCACGGATTGCTGCACACCGAGCCAAGGATCACAGCATTTGAATTCCTGAGATCGTCAAGCCTCAGGTCGCGCGGGAATCTCAGTAAGAGTCGCTGGGAATTGTATTCAGAGAGTCGCATGAGTGACGTGAGAATTTGCATATCCACGAAGTCTGTAAATTCATGCGTGCGCAGATCCTCTGCACTGTGGCCATCGAATTGAGATAACGGAGCTTGTGCGTAATTTCCTTGGATGTAATTTGCCAGCGAAACAGGATGGTGGGTCAGGTCTTCTATGAGATTGAAGCCTGCATCAGGGGGAACGATATAAGTAGTTCTCGTGCTGCTTAGCAGTGTTTGCCACAGGATATTGTTGCGGTCATGATTTTGAGCAGCCGTCGGCGAACGCACAAACAGATAGGTAAGGACCACCAGCAGCACACTGTACAAGGCAATCGCGAATGCAAAGATGAAAATCTTCGGATTGTGGAAGAGTTGCGGCAGATGAACTTGTCTCGCAGAGACGGGGGCTTCCGATATAACAGGTGCCAGATCAGGCGAGCACTGACTGTCCGTCTCACTTTCACGAACATCCCGAACTGTGAATACCGGAATGTAAGCTCCCAAAGGTATGTCGATTCGAATCTCTTCTTCGGGATTCGCAGCAAAGTGATCGGCGAGCCTGCGCCGAAGTTGCCGTGCATAGTTGCGGACAATGTTGTCTTCAACGGTGCGGTATGAATCGGGCCGTCCAAAGACACGTACACCGATCTGATGTTCGGTGATCTGTTCCTGTCTTCCAGACAGAGTCTCGGTGACGATGTGCAAGAGAAATTTTGAAAGAAGAGGTGCGCGTGCAAGATGACGGCCTCTCACAACACGAAGAGCTAGCAGCCAGCGGGGATCTCGTTCAAGATCCTCACTCCAGTCTCCAGAAGATGCAGCCGCATCAGGTTCGATTGAAACGGTGACAGTTGCCTGCGATGTCATTTCGGGGGTGTCATCGTCCTTCGTCCTGTCTGCTCATGCTCAGAATACGAAGCGGAGATGAATATCAGGTAAACAGCAACATGTGTCCAATTGAGCTGTTGGCCTGATTTTAACAGTGTCTCTAAGGCGCTTTGTTGCAGATACTTGAGCGCTCAGATCACAGGGGTATACCCCGGTGCTCACAGAGCCGATGACTTTCGAATGCATGATCGGCGCTCCTAGATTGATGTAGGCCTAAACGGTCTTACGTAATTTTTAGGAGGAGTGCCGGAAAAGATGAGAGCGAGAGGAAGATCGTGCTCGATTTTATGTTCGCTACAACCAGGCTGGCGGATATCTGCCTGGTTGACGCTATTGTTTTTCATTTTGCTCACAGGGAAATCAGACGCGCAGGTTAACACAGGATCGTTGTCCGGCTTGGTTCTTGATCCGAGCGGTGCAAGTGTCGCGGGTACAACCGTGACGGTCACGGACAATGCAACTGGATACACTCGTACGATTACTTCTGCGTCGGACGGCGCCTATGCTCTGCCCAACCTTCCCATTGCGACCTACAACGTTACAGCCACAGCGAATGGCTTCTCACGGCTTGAAGAAGCTGTGACGATAGGCGTTGGCGAGCGTGTACGGCTCGACCTGCATTTGGCAGTTGGCGGAGCTGACCAAACGGTTGAGGTGCAGGCGGCGACTGCGCAACTCTCCCGGGATGATGCGTCCCTTGGGACGCTGGTTCAACAGGAGACTATCAGCGAAACGCCCCTCTTTCTCCGTAACTGGGACGATCTATTGCGCACTGTTCCCGGCGTGCAGATTAACCGCTATACAAATCAGAGCGGAGCGACTTCAGCCGGCCGTACCGGCGATTTTAACGTCAACGGTATCCACTCGCTTCAGAACGACTTCATACTTGACGGCATTGATAACAACACTTTTTCAGAAAACGTGCAGGAACTGAACACTGAGGCGGCGCATCCGTCTGTGGATGTCATCTCGGAATTTAATGTGATCACAAATCCATATTCGGCTGAGTATGGCCGTTCTCCTGGTGCGGTTGTTTCCGTCGATACCAAGAGCGGAACGAACAAGTTTCACGGAACGGCGTATGAATATGTTCGCAATCAGTATTTCGATTCCTTCGATTATTTCTCCAAGCAGTCGCAGGCGACGAAGTCAGAAGACAACCAGAATCAGTTCGGCGGAAGCATCGGCGGCCCGGTTCTCTCCAATCGCTTGTTCTTCTTTTTTAACTACGAAGACACTCGCGTCAAGCAGGGCGTAAACCGCATCTCAACCGTTCCGCTGGACAATGAACGCGTTGGCGATTTTAGCGATACAGCAGCGGCGGCAGATGGTGTAGCTGCATATCCAACGATCTACGATCCAACAACCTGCAGCACGCCCTATAACCTGTCGAGCAGCGGTTGCCAGGCTTATACCAATAACCAAGTTCCTTCCAGCCAGATCGATTCGAGTGTAAGTGCGTTGATGGCGCTCTTTCCCGAGCCAAATTTCAAAGATGGTGGATCCAGCTATCCGGAGTTGAACAACTATTCCCGGACAGGTGCGTTGACCGACTTTAACGGCAGCTACGATGCTCGCGTGGATTGGACGCCGACTTCTGCTGATACGGCTTTCGTGCGCTTCAATTATTTCAATCGCACTCGCGATATTCCTGGCTACTTTGGCGGACTCGCTGATGGAACATCCACATCTGCGTGGGGCAATCAGACGCTGAAGGGTGCGAGCGTGGTACTTGGATGGACGCGCGTTATCAGCCCGCGTCTTGTAAATGATTTCCGCTTTGGTTGGGTTCGTGACTACTCGAAGGCAGTGCAACAGCCCTTCAATCTGTCGCAGTCGGCTGGCCAGTTCGTGCCGGGCATCCCGGCTGACCCCGCGATTGGCGGAGGCGTGCCGCTGACGACCTTCACCAATAAGACGTTTCTTGGCTCGCCCGACTTCTTGCCCAAACAGCAGGTTCCAATGCTGTATCAATACAACGATACGTTGTCATGGGCCAAGGGCAATCACAACCTTAAGTTCGGATCGACAATCTATCTGCCGATGCGGAACATCTTCCAGGATGAGCCGGGCACGCGCGGCGACTTGACGTTCACCGGTGTTTTCACTGGCTTGTCATACGCAGACGGTCTGATCGGCGCAACGGAATACACGCAGCTGACCAACGTTTTCTTTGTCGATCAGCGGCTTTGGATGGCTTCCGGATTCGTGGAAGACGATTGGAAGGTAACGCCGCGGCTGACGCTGAATCTTGGCCTTCGTTATGACTTTGCGACACCGGCTGTGGAAGCTCGCAATCGCATGGCGAACTTCGATCCTGCGGGCAACGGTTCACTCGTTTTCGCCAAGAGCGGTTCCCTGGGAGACCGTGCGCTGGTCAATCCGCAGACAACCAACTTCGGTCCTCGCATTGGCGTGTCCTATTCGCTTGACGATAAGACGGTCGTTCGCGGCGGCTACGGCATTTACTACACAGAGTTTGAGCGTATCGGCAGTGAAGACGAGCTTGCTCTGAATCCGCCAAACCTGATCAACAAGACGATCGCGAGCAATACAGCGCCTGTGCTTAAGCCTTCGGTCGGTTTCCCGTCGAACTTCCTCGATCCTTCTACCATCAATCTGAATCAGCTGAATAATTTCCACATTCGTGCTGTCAATCCATCGATCAGCGCTCCGCGCGTGCAGCAGTGGAGCTTTGGCGTACAGCGTCAGATCACGCCTCAGTGGCTTGCTGAGGCTGATTATGTGGGAACGCGTTCAGACAACCTCGATACGTTGCGCAACTACAACCAGGTGCAGATCAGCGGTGGAGTTGTTTCTGGTCCCGCGCCGTACGCAAACTTCGGGCAGGTCGAATACCTTGATGACCAGGGCCATGGAAACTATGACGGCCTGCAGGCGAGCATCACGCGCGTGATGAAGAATGGGTTGAGCGTGCGTGGAGCTTACACCTACGCTCATTCACTCGATAACTCACCGGAAGAACTGGAAACCAACTCGGGTGATCCACCGAACGGCCGCAACTACGCAGCCTGGTATGGCAGCAGCGATTTCGACGTTCGTAACCGCGTCTCTGCGAACTACGTCTATGAGCTGCCCTTTGGCCGTGGCAAGGCAATGTTGCAAACTGGACCCGCGGCATGGGTTCTAGGTAACTGGCGTACGTCCGGGGTCTACACCTTCTATAGTGGCCATCCATTTCAGGCGAACTGGGGCAGCGAGAGCAGCCTGCTCGATGCTTACGGTTTTGCCACTGCAGTGCCGAATCAGGTAGCGAACATCTCCTATCCTAAGAAGCAGCTTTGCTGGTTCTATGACGCGGCAAACAGCGGTTGCTCGGCATACGCGAGCGGACGAAGCACGCCTTATGCTGATCCGGGCAAATACACCATCGGCAACGTAGGACGCAATACGCTAGTGGGGCCAGAGACGCAGCTGTTTGATTTCGACCTCGTCAAGTCCTTCCCCTTCACCGAAAGAGTGAATGCAGAATTTCGCTGGGAAGTCTTTAACGCATTCAACCACCCGGTGTTTGGTCAGCCGAGCGGTAATGCGAGCAGCAGCAGCGTAGGACAGATCACCACGCTATCAGCTGATCCGCGCGTCATGCAATTTGCGGCGCGCATCAGCTTTTAGGGTGCCTGGAAGACAAGAGTATGCCCGGCGGAGTCTGAATGGAGCCGCCGGGCGTCTTTTCTTTCAGGAGACCGTAAATTGATGGGTGTTGCTGAACGGCTCGCGTTCTTACTGAGCTTTTTTATTCTTCCAATTGCTTTGGCACAAACAAAACAGCCAGATCTGGTATTGGAGGGAAGCGTAACCGGGCTACAGAATCAGACTTACTTTGAGGTGCCATTTGAGGTACCGAAAGGTGTTCGACGCATCAGCGTTGACTTTCATTACACAGGTAGAGATAAGAAAACAACCATGGATCTAGGGATCGCTGATCCTGATAGATTTCGTGGCAATAGCGGGGGAAACAAGAGCCACTTTACGATCGGTGAGGCAGACGCTACACCTTCCTATCTGCCGGGGCCAATTCCCGCGGGGCGATGGCGGCTACTAATCTCGGTGCCAAATATACGGGCGCATGAAACATCCACATATCATGCGGAAATCCGATTCAACTCATCCGCTGAGGAGCATGGCTTCACACTTGATCCTTTGGCGACCGGGACGCGCTGGTATCGAGGCGATCTGCACATGCATACGGCGCACAGCGACGGAAGCTGCGAGAGCCAGTCGGGGAAGCGCGTACCTTGTCCGGTATTCCTGACTGCCGAGACCGCGGCACAGCGCGGATTGGATTTCATTGCCATTACCGATCACAACACAACCTCGCAGTATGACGATATGCGTGAATTGCAACCATATTTCGACAAGCTGCTGCTGATTCCGGGACGCGAGATCACAACATTCTGGGGGCACTTCAACATCTTTGGCGTGACCCAGTTTGTCGATTATCGAGAAGGTAGCGGCGGGCTGGATGTGAATGCGATTCTGCGTGATGTGCGTGCCAAAGGCGGTATTGCTTCGGTGAATCATGCCGATTCACCGACGGGCGAGATTTGCATGGGCTGCGGATGGACGCCGAAGACCCAAGTGGATATGAGCCTGTTCACCGGCGTTGAGGTCATCAATGGTGGAGGCGAGGTGCTCTCAAGCGAAGACTTTTGGGACCGGCAGATTGCTGCAGGTGCGAAGCTCACAGCTGTAGGCGGAAGCGATAATCACCACGCAACGTCAGAAGCTGGACGCCCAGGCTCTATTGGATGGCCGACGACGGTTGTGGAGGCAACGGAACTTTCGGTGCCTGCCGTACTCGAAGGCATCCGCAAAGGACGAGTGTTTGTCGATCTCACGGCGTCGCATGACAAAGTGGTTGATCTGGAAGCACGTGACGTGACACAGCACTCGTCGGCGGCGGATCATACGGCTCGGATGGGTGAGACACTGGACGCTTTCGCGGGCGATACTCTGGATTTTCAAGTGCGATTGACGGCATGTCCACAGGCGAAGGTGTATTTATTTCTGGATGGGATTGAAGATTCACTGCTGCCACCGCTCGACGCCGGGGAAGACAAAGAGGAATTGCCATTTCATTGGAAAACCGATGGCCGAGAACATTGGATACGAGTCGAAGTGCGAGATTCAAACGGAAGCCTGATGCTGGTATCCAATCCGATTTACATTCATCCAGTAGCTCATTGAGGAGTCATCATGTCTTGTAAGCCATATCGGTATTTCCATGCCGGTTGCCTTGTATTGCTGGCATTGTTCTGCTTTGGGGGAGCCTTGTATGCGCAGAAAGTGCCTGCCCCCGGTTCGCGAACCATTATAGATGCGCACAACTGCTATCCATATTTCGAGTGGTGGTATGACCGTATTGATCGCGCGCTGTCGACCGGCACTCCGGTATCGATTGAACAGGATCTTGGCTGGTATACCGATGCCAAGACAGGCAAAAGCTGGTCTGTTGTCACCCATGGAAACCCGATCGAAGGCAATGAGCCGACGATGGAACACTACTTTTTCGATCGCGTTCGCCCAATCGTTGAGAAGGCGCTTCGAGAGGGCAATCATGGCGATTGGCCGCTTATCACACTGAACCTCGACTTCAAGGACAACAAGCCGGAGCATCTGGCGGCGGTGCTCGCTTTGCTGCGGAAGTATCAGGGATGGCTGACGACAGCTCAGAAGGGCGAGGATATTGCCACAGTTGCGTCTTTGGACGTGAAGCCTATTCTTGTGCTGACCGGCGAGCCGGATGCTCAACAGACTGTCTTCTACGATCAGTTGGCGGTGGGGGATCGCGTGCTGTTGTTCGGTGCGATTCATACTGGCGATAAAGATCCGCAGGCCTCGCCAGAAGTAATTGGCGCAGAGAAGGCCAACAACTACAGACGCTGGTGGAACAATCCGTGGGATGTAGTTGAAGCAGGTGGCCAGCAGCATGCGGGCGAATGGACGCCTGAGAAAATGGCAAGGCTTAAGGCGCTTGTTGCCCGTGCGCACGCGAATGGCTTATGGATTCGCTTCTACACGCTGGATGGCGCAACGGAGAAAGAGTTGAGCTGCAATGGATGGTTCCATGGCTATAATTTCGGATCGCTGGCGGCGGCTCGCATTCGCTGGAAGGCAGCGATCGATGCGCATGTAGATTATCTGGCCTCAGATCAGTATGAACTGGTTGGGAAGGAGATTCGAGCAGAGTCGCATGCGGCAGGGTTGGCGCTGAAGAAGCCGGGGACACGGTAACTTCGCTGTGCTCTGAAAGCGCAACACTCGCACTTACACTCGGATCAACACGATTCGTAGGGTGCCTTTGAGCCTCCTTGGGAGGTTCAATTCTCTCCCCGCCTGACGCTATAGCCTGCACATCCTGTCAGCATGGCTATGCAGATGGTTGAGCATCGGTGAAGGGATCGGATGGCCACTATCTTGCCAGGGTTGCGATGTCTGCGATGAGGCATAACCAGAAAGTAATGGTTACCTAAGTCGTTGAATCGAAAACATTTTTATTTGAAGCAGATGATTGGATGTCCGTATCAGTTTCCGTGCGAGAGCGGTATGCTCTCAATAGCGGGAAGTTGAAAGATGGACGACGGAACACAATCTGCTGGACATGAACGTCTTAAAGTCTTGGTAATTGACGACAACAAAGCTCATGCAGAGGGCCTCGCAGAGTTGTTAAGTCTTTCCGGTTTCGAGGCCTCATGCGTGCTGACTGGGGAAGAAGGAGTTGAGGTCGCACGCAACCTCGGCGTAGATGCCGTGCTGCTCGACATGAACCTGCCCGACATCAATGGCTTTGAAGTCTGCCGCCGGTTACGTCGCGACCCTCGGACCTCTTCCATTGCGGTTGTGTTTCATACGGCGCAAGGCTCGGTTCCGGGCGCGCGGCATCCGGGCGATGCATTCCTCAGCTACCCGGTGGCAATGAAAGAGGTCTATGCCACCATCCGCAAAGCGGTAAAACGCCGGCGGGAGACAATGGGGCGGATCATTCCTTAGCTTTCAATGGCAGGATTCATATCTGCAAAAATTACTGTAAGTTGTGGAATCTATGGTGGGCGCAGCAGGATTCGAACCTACGACTTCCACCGTGTGAAGGTGGCACTCTACCGCTGAGTTATGCGCCCTGAGACGAGCCGATTGGCTGGTCTGGGTTGTGTTACCGGAATTCCCGCTTCGGAGGGAAAATTACGTCTCGATTGCTATCTCTGAAGGGAACAACTACAACCTGTGATCCAGGACTGTCGATGTCCTGCGAGATCGTACCCGGCTGACTAAGGTAGAGTATCATCAGCAAGCTGCGCGCTTCAAACCGGCCCCTTTCCAGCGGATGCCGGAAGGTGAATCCTGAGGCCGTGATGCGGCAGTGGAATCGAGGCCAGGTGTGCGAGTTTTTCCGTTAGTCCAGATCCGGATTTCGGTGTGCTCGGCCTGGACTTCGGTAATTTAAGAGCGATGCGGCTGAGATTCCGTCCAATGCGTCTATTTTCTGCGCCTTCCGGCGATTCAGATTCGAACGCTGAATCGTCGCAGCCGCTTTCGGGAGGGCGCAGTTCGTCTACCGGCAAGAATGGGAAAACCAGCGCTCAGGACGGGAAAACAGCCCAGGAATCGAATCGGTACGCGCAACCTTCTGCGGAGAATGGTGTCCGTGAAGATATGGCTAGCTTCGTGTTGGACAATACGGGGCTGAATTCGGGACGCTCGGTACCGGGCGTGGCCGCCGTTATCGCCCGGCCCGCAGAGGCCGGCGAGCGGTCTGACGCAGATGTGATGCTGGCCGTCGCAGCCGGAGATGAAGCGGCTTATAACTATCTGGTCACCAGGTACCACCGTCAGATCATCCATTTTCTTTACCGGATGGTTCACAATGAGGCGGTGGCAGAGGAATTGGCGCAGGAAGTCTTTCTGCGCGTTTACCGCTCGCGTGAAAGTTATCGGGCGGAGGCGAAGTTTTCGACGTGGCTATACCGTATCGCGACTAACCTTGCGGTTAACCACGCACGGGATACCAAATATGAGCGGACGGCGCCCACATTGGAGCTTGACCAGCCCGATCCGGAATCGGGCACACTGCCTGAGATAGCGGGTTCTGATCCGAATGTGGAGCAGCGGTTGCTGCGTGAGGAACGAATGGCGGCAATCCGGGCGCATGTGGCGGCTCTGCCAGAGCGGCAAAGAATGGCGGTGCTGATGCACAAGTACCAGGAGATGGACTATCGCCAGATCGGGGAAGTGCTGAAGTTGAGCGAGTCGGCGACCAAGTCGCTGTTGTTTCGGGCTTATCAGACGTTGCGGGAACGTCTGAAGGAATTTGTTTAAAGAGAAGCCGGGATACACCGGCCGAAGAAGGGAGTAAATGATGAACTGCCATGATATGAAATCGAAGATTCCAGAGTTGCTCTTCGAGAATGAAGTACTGATTGCCGAGGATAGTTCCACGCCCCAGACCGTGATGCGGGCGCATCTGGCTGAGTGTGCGGAGTGCCGCCAGGAGCTGGATGAGCTCCGGTCGACGATGGCTCTGCTGGACGATTGGAAAGCCCCGGAACCCAATCCGTACTTTTTAACTCGGCTTAATGCCCGGCTGGATGAAGAACGTGAAGCTGCGCCAGCCGGCTGGCCGAAGAGTTGGTTTGAAAAGCTCCATGCCCGTTTGGTGTACGGATCGAAACATAGCCTTCGGCCAGTAGCGGCCATGGCTCTGACAATCGCCGTGCTTCTTGGGGGCGGTGCGTATCTTGGGATGAATGACTGGAATCCGCCAGTCCAAGCGCCGCAGGCTGCTGCGGTGGTGCAGGATCTGCAAACTCTGGACAACAACGCCCAATTGCTGGACCAGTTGGAAGCGTTGTCGGACCAGAACAACGATTGACGAACACGCTGGACTGTCTAAAAGATAGTGATTTCGACGGTCCGGCGTAGGTGTGCCTGATGATTGGAACTGGTGCAGACAGCCAGGACCGAATGTAGCAAGCCGAGTGATAGTCACCGGGAAAGAGCGGACGCAATGAATACGGCATGTACCAGAACAGCTCGACAGGCAGCGCAGTTTGTCTGCCTAAGCCTGGTTCTGTGTCTCGCCGCGTTCGGACAACATCCACAAGGACACGTAGGTGGAGCACCACATGGTGCAATGCCGCAGGCGCCGCGTCCACAGATGCAGCCGGGTTTTCGCTCAGCACCTCAGGCAAACCGTCAAACCCGTGGTCCAGAGCCATCCGGAAGGCCGTCGGGCAATGTACAGGGTCGTCCGGGAAGCGCTTATTATGCCCCCGGTGTCCCAGGTGCAGGAGCGAATCGTGCGCCCCAGGCACGTCCGGAGTATGGCGGTTCTCCGTATGCTGTCAGGCCGAATCCCCGCGTGCCGGGGCATCTACCGGAGTGGATGGCGCAGCATCAAAATCTCCCGATCGGCCAGCAAGATCGACTTTTACGACAGGAACCAGGATTCAACCGGTTGAGCCCGGGAGATCAGCAGCGGCAGATACAGGAGCTGCATCGGTTAAACCAGATGCCTGAAGCGCAACGAGAGCGACGGCTTGGCCGCGCCGAAGCGTTTGAACGGCTCTCGCCCGGTGAACAGATGCAAGTCCGTCAATCTGCCCGTGAAGAGCAGAACCTGTCTCCGGACCGCCGAGCCGTGATTCGCAGAGCATTTCAGGATTTGCGCGGCGTGCCGATGGATCAGAGGCAGATCATTCTGAATTCAGCGCGTTATAGTGCCACTTTTTCGCCTCAGGAACGCGGTATTCTTTCCAATCTGCTGCGCATCGAGCCTTACCAGCCGGCACACTAGGGCCTGTTCCCACTACCCGAATGGCGGGCGTTGCGAGCGAAGATCCTCTCAGGCGAGGCGGAGGACGAAGGCTTTGGTGATTCCAAGGCAAGGACGACAACGAAGCATGAGAGGATCTTCGCCGCAACCCGAAGGGACGGGACCGATTTTCCCGATCTAGGCGTCGATCGTCGCTAGCAGACACCCGGTATGCGTCGCTCCTCACTCCTTGATCTCGAAAAAATCGGTTCCCGTCGCCGCCATCCGCTTAGCGGGAACAGGTCCCAGTCCAGCGCAGCATCTATTTCGCACACAGCATCTGTCCCGTGCATTGCAACGCTATCTCCGCTAAGAGCGGAATAGATTGCGCGCCAGGAAGAGGACATTTGCTGGACGCTCTGCGAGGCGGCGCATGAAGTAGGGATACCATTCATGTCCGAAGGGAAGGTAGACCCGTACGTTATATCCCTCTTGCACCAGCCGCCGCTGAAGGTCTCGACGCACTCCGTAGAGCATTTGGAATTCGTAATGGTCGGGTGGAATCTGATGGTTGCCTGTGAAGGCTTTTACCGCATCGATCATGGCCTCATCGTGAGTGGCCATACCGTGATAGATCGGACTTGAGAGCAGAATTCCAGCCAGCCGAACGTAGTTTGTATCAGTGTCTGTCTTCTTGGCGAATGAGATGGAGGGTGGTTCCTGATAAGCACCTTTGCAGAGGCGCACGCGAATACCATCTTCGATCAGCTGTTTGATGTCTGCCTCTGAGCGAAAGAGATACGCCTGGATGACAATACCGATATGTTCGCGGTACTCGGCTCGTGAATGCAGGCTGCGCACCAGATCGATAGTCTTCTGGGTCAGTGGCGAGCCTTCCATATCGATGCGCACAAAGTTACCGGTTGTACGTGCGTGTTCAGTCAAACCGGCTGCGATCCGATAGGCGAGGTCTGGGGAGAGCTCAAGCCCCATTTGTGTAAGTTTGACGCTGATATTGGCGTTCAACTTCCGTTCGGCAACTGCATCAAGAAGCTGATGATAGATCTCAGCGGCCTGATTGGCTTCGTCCTCTGTCGAGATGCTTTCACCCAACGAGTCGAGAGTGACGGCCATTCCTTGCTTGTTCAGTCGTTCAGCTGCGCGCAAGGCATCGTCAATCTCCAGCCCGGCGACGAATCGTGAGCTGAGCTTGCGTCCTATGCGGGAGCTTTCGCTGAACCTGCGTAATGGGCGGTTGGTGGATAGTGCAATAAACGCGGAGCGAAGGAGTGGCATTTCCTGGGACTCTCCTCGAAACTCACGAGACCAACGCGCTCAGTTACAACTCAGAGGCGCTTTCGTCCGAACTCTCAGTGTCGCATATTGGGCCATCTATTTGTGTATCCCCACTTTGTGCCAGGAATGTCCGAAGTACCCTTGTACTTTGCGAGGATTGTGCTTCAGTCCATTCGGAACAGTCGGCAGGCGTGCGGGGCCAGCTTGATCTGCGCCGCCTTTCTGGATGAAACAGGCTGGTGACTCCACAGATCCAAAATATGCGCACGCGGATTTGGAGAAATCGGCCAGTTGAGAGTCAGCTCTGTCGGGTGGTCGCTGATGTTGAAGACCGCGACGTAGATTTTTGTATGCTCTCCGCCAGTTGTCGCCGTCCATATTCGCACATCCGGCCCGTGGGATCGCGATTCTGACGCCTGAGTCACCGTTTGATTCATCTCGATCACGTCTCTGTTCGTAATTAGAGAGCGCGTAAAATCGTCCAGCTTTGTAAGATTGGCGCCCAGAATCAGCGGTGATCGCCCGATAGCCCATAGCGTGAACTCGCTTCGCGCTTCGTCTTCGGTAAAACGCGACTGCCGCGCGTCGCCCAATCCCGGATGCGGTCCCAGATAGCCCAGCGGCAGCATGTCTTCGTCTGGCCAGTTGCCGGGCTTTGCATATCGCTCCCACTCCGCAAGCCGATCAAAGGCCTGTCGCAGACCAAGAGGAAATTCGCTCTGCCCAGGCTTCGCTTCGTGTGACCACACATCCCAGTGGTCGTCTGAGATACGCCACATCTGGGCATATTGACCCACTTCTTCGGCGTGCGAAAGCTGCGTAGGCCCAGGAGACAAGCTCAGTACAATCGGCCTGCCGGTTTTCTGGATCGCGCGCGCAATCTGCTGGATCTCACTGATTTTGTACGGATGGTCTGCGATGCAGTCAACCTTGAGGAAGTCGATCCCCCAACCGGCATACAGAGCAATCATCGAGTCGTACCAGGCTTGCCCTGCGGCATTATCGCGAATGCCGTAGTTGTCCTGGTTCCACGGGCAAACATCGGTGGTGTCTGCCGCTTCACCGGCAGCGAAGCTTGACCCCGCAATCGGCATATTAGCGTTTACGCTTTCCCGCGGTATGCCGCGAATGAGATGAATGCCAAATTTGAAGCCTTTCGCATGCACCCAATCCGCCAGAGGTTTCAGTCCTGCGCCATTCGCTGCGTCTGGGAATCTGTTGAGCGCCGGGATCAGCCTGCCATTGGAGTCGTAAACGAATTTTTCCTTCGCCACGTCTCCACCAAAGGGATCCTGCATGTACCATCCCTCGTCGATGACGGCATACTGCCAGCCGTATTCCTTAAGGCTGGCCAGAACCTCGACATTGGCTTTGAACTGTGCCTCATCGATCGTTAAACCGTAAGAGTCCCAGCTATTCCAGCCCAACGGCGGCGTGGGGGCCAACGTCTGTCCCAGACAAGGCCAGAAGGAAAAGGATGCTGCAAATACGATGATGAATATCAGAGGGCGAATTATGCAGTTTCGAAGCATCTGGGAACGTATATCACAACATTGAGGGGAAACGTTCTCTCATCATACGGTTGACTTAACAAAGCTTTACCTGATTCATGAAACTCATACGATAAGCTAAGGCGGGAGCAAGGAATTGCGTTCGGCATATAGATTGAAAACCGTCTTCGCTACGGCAGCCTTGCTGGCGGGGTTTTGTGCATCCAGTGAGATCGTACCGGCTCAGGACCCATCCGGTTCCAGCGGCGCACACCCCATCGTTGTTATCCATACCGACCAAGGCCCGAACTCAGCTCAAGCGATGCAGCAGCATTACGTAGTGTTGGTTTCGCTCGATGGATTTCGTTGGGATTACGCAAAGAAATACAACGCAGCGCATCTGCTGGCCCTGGGCAAAGAAGGCGTCTGGGCACCCGAAGGTATGATTCCCAGCTATCCTTCACTGACTTTTCCGAATCATTACGCCATCATCACCGGCCTTTATCCTGAACACAACGGTCTCGTCGCCAATAGTTTTCTCGATACCACCGAGTTTGCTCATTACGGTCTTTCTGATCCTGCTCCAGTGGCGGATGGGCATTGGTACGCAGGGGTTCCGCTCTGGTCACTGGCGGAAAAGCAGGGCATGCGCACAGCGTGTCTCTTCTGGCCGGGTTCGGAGGCGAAAATTGCCGGCGAAGTTCCAACGGATTATCTGCATTTCGACGATAAGGTGGATGAGTCCGCGCGTATCGATCAGGTGATCGCGTGGCTCAAGGAACCTGCGGAGCAGCGTCCTCATTTCATCACGCTCTATTACTCCGATGTCGATCATGCCGGACATGCCTACGGTCCTGACTCGCCGCAAACGAAATCGGCAGTGGCGCGGGTGGATGGTCTGGTCGCCAAGCTTCACGATGCTTTGAAAGAAACAGGTTTGCCGATCGATCTGGTGGTCGTAAGCGACCATGGCATGGTCAAGATCCAGGGGCCGTGGGTCAATCTTGACGATTATGCGGATTTGAAAGGTTTTCAAAGTGCGGGGCCATTACTGTATGGCGCTTCCGAGGCTGATCGGGCCCGCGTCTACGATCAGCTCAAACATGCATCGGAAAAGTTTGAGGTCTATCGGCGCAAGGATGTGCCGGCAGGCCTGCGTTACGACGAAAATCCGCGCGAAGGCGATCCGGTCATTGTGCCTATCGGGCCCTATGCCATTCGAGCCCATGGTCCCGGCAAAAATCCCGATGGAACGCCGCGCCCAGACCGTGCGCCCGAGGTTGGCGCGCATGGCTTTGATCCTCGCCGCATGCCAGAGATGAAAGCCAGCTTTTTCGCCGCTGGCCCTGACATAGTTGAGGGCAAGACGGTACAGCCGTTTGAGAACGTTAACCTATATCCATGGATTGCGCATATTCTCGGCCTCGAGCCGCCCAAAACCGACGGCAACCTGAACATCCTCTCCGGTACTTTGCGAGACAACGGGGATTCGAAAGCTGCTACCGTCAATGCGCCAGCGCCATCATCGCAGGAGTAAGTAGGAGTGAATGAGGGATCGGTGAATTCTGCAGCAGTTGTATTAGGAATCGACGGTGGCGGAACACATACTCGGGCAGTCATCGCCAAAAGCGGTCATATCGTGGGCCGTGCACAGGGCGGTTCTATCAAGCGTCTGCGAGTAGGTCCGGAAATTGCCGAAGAGAATCTTCGCGCCTTACTCAATGAGGTGTTCTCCAAGGCAGGCATCAGCCGTGTCGATGCTGCCTCGGCCGGTGTCGCCAGCGCATCCATGCCAGGCGTTCCTGAGTGGATTACGGAAGTCTTTCGCGATTACGGCATTCAGCGCTCTGAAGTAGTGGGCGATGAGGTGATCGCACTCGATGCTGCGTTTCACGGAGGCCCCGGTATTCTGCAGATTGCAGGTACCGGCTCTAACTGCATCGGCCGCACTGCGACAGGAGCAACCGAAAGCGCTGGGGGATATAGTTCTGTCCTCGGTGACGAAGGCTCCGGCTATTGGATAGGTCTTCATGGCATCCGTCAGGGGCTGCGCGCGCACGACCGCTGCGAACCATGCACGATCCTCGACCGCGTGGGAAATGTCTGGGGAACGAAAACGCTGGCAGAACTGGTCGATTACGGCAACACGACTCCAGGGCCGGATTTCTCCGCGCTGGCTCCAGTGATTGCCGCTGCCGCCGAAGACGGTGATGCTGTGGCGCAGCGAGTGCTGCAGCAGGCCGCTGCCGATCTTGCTGACTTTATCCTGCTTGTTCGCCGTAAACTGCGTAAACGTCACGGCCTTACCGAGGAGGTGCCAGCCGCGTTCATCGGCAGTGTGCTCGACAAGATCGCTTTGGTGCGCAACCGGGTCACGGAACTGCTAAAGGCTGAGGCCCCGGACATGAACTTTGCGCAGCAGGGAGTAGCGGGTGTGGAAGGCGCAATCTGGCGCGCACAGCGCTTGGCTGAGCGATAACAGCGTGCTCATCGCGGCAAAGGAACAGCTAAGCTGCGCGCTCTCCGCTCACAAAGGAAGCCAATAGCTGGCCGTCTTTCCCTAACGCAACAAAATCAGCAGGGCCGCCGGTGCGAATGTCCCCCGCGACATTCTGCAACCCGGTCATTGCCGCCGGATTTTGCGTGACCAGCGGCAGTACTGTCTCGATTGGGACTCCGGTAAATGCGACAAAATTTTTCACGGCGCGGTCGAGTGTGAGCACGCTGCCTGCCAGTACTCCATTGGCCGATGCGCGGCCATTGGCTACGGTGACGGGAAATCCGCCCAGCGTGTACTCGCCATCCGGCATGCCAGCGGCAGACATGGCGTCCGTGACAAGAATCGCTCTATGTGCTCCCTTGCTTCGCCACCATACCGAAATCAGCGATGGATCTACGTGAATGCCGTCGCAGATCAGTTCCGCGTAGAGTGAGTCTGTCGACAGCACCGTTCCGAGAATTCCTGGCTCACGATGGTCGAGAGGACGCATGGCATTGAATGTGTGAGTCGCCGAGGTAGCTCCGGCCGCGATGACGCGATGGGTTTCAGCCGCCGTGGCATTCGAGTGCCCGACGGACACGCGTACTCCACGCGATGCGACGTGCGCCGCAAATTCCTCCGCTCCCGGTAGCTCGGGTGCAAGCGTCAGCAGGCGAATCTTCCCTTCGGCTGCCTCAAACATGCGGTCGAACAGGGCAATATCGGGAGTCAGCAAATACTCCGGAGGATGCACTCCGCGCTTGGAATGCGATAGGAACGGTCCTTCCAGATGAATGCCCAGCGGACGCGCACCAGCCCAATCGGGCTTTTGCGCTTCATCCAGCCGTCGCGACAAACCCTCGAGCGAACGAAGCGTCGTATCGAGCGGAGCCGTCACAGTGGTAGCCAGGAACTTTCCCGTTCCGCGGGAGGCGAGAAATCGGCTGACGGCGCTGAGCGACTCAGGCGTGGCTTCCATTACGTCATGGCCTGCCGCGCCATGGATGTGAATGTCCAGAAATGCCGGAGCCAGTACTGCGCCGGGAAAGTCGATATGCTGCGCACCTTCCGACTGTTCCTTTTCTGCACGCGAACGAATTGACGTTACTTTTCCGTCTTCAAACTCAATAACAGGTTCGGTCGTGAGAGTGGTGCCATCCCAAAGCAAGGCTGCAGATACTTCAGTGCGCATGGGGCCATCATCGCAGGTGCGCCGCACGCCCGTCTAACCGCAATTACGCTGGAAGCCCCAGCAGATCAGTGAATGAGACGTTTCTTATGCGATGGTTCATGATCGGGGAACTCAGTGCCATCGATCTCCCGAATGGTCACCATGGCGTCTTCCAGTTCCTGACGGCAGGCCACTAGTTCTGAACGCAGTTCGGCGAATCGTGTTTGCATCTCAACACGAAACTCTTCAAAGTTGCGATTGAGGCGCTCCGTTTCCAGCCGCTGCTCCGTTTGACTGACCTGAATGCCTTTGAGATGTGGAAGAATGACTCCCGTCAGTACCTTTTGAATTTGCGACAGTAAATCCTGCATCTTGCGATTGTATGGCTGGCCTTCTCCCAACAGAGAAATTACGAAAGTCATCACATTTATGTGATCGACCCAGTACTTTTTACAGGACACAACGCGATTTCCTGGTTCTCCTCGCGCCAAGTGACGACAACCCCCATCGTGACCGCCGTTTACACTGAAGGGCATGAGTTCCACAGTCAAGCGGATCGGCATTCATCTCGGCACCGGCGGCGGTGCATCAACAGCCGTTGAGCGCGCGCGTGAGATAGGCGCCAACACTTTCCAGATTTTCTCTTCCAGCCCTCGCATGTGGCGGGCTCCCAAAGTGCCGAAAGAACAGTGCGACCGCATGCGTGAATTGCGTGCGAAATACGACGTGGGGCCGCTGGTGATTCATACCAGCTATCTGGTCAATGTCTGCAGCCAGAACGAAGAAGTGCGTCAGAAGAGCATCGCTGCCTTTCGCGGAGAGATCGAGCGCGCGCTGGCTCTCGGTTCTGAATACCTGGTGCTTCATCCCGGTTCGTGGAAAGGGCTTACGCGCGAAGAAGGGTTGAAACTGGCCGCCGAGTCGATATCCATGGCAATCGACGGATTGCCCTGGGAAGGTACAGGTTTTCACATCCTCATCGAGAACACGGCCGGGGCCGAGTTTTCTTTGGGCGGCAGCTTTGAGCAGGTGGCGGAGTTGGTCGAACGCCTCCGCGCGTCAGCCCCGGTTGCCGTTTGCCTCGATACCTGTCACACCCATGTTGCCGGATATGACATCGTTTCGCCGGAAGGTTACGAAGAGACAGTGAAACAGATCGACGCGACAATGGGCCTTGCATCGGTACGTGTCTGGCATTGCAACGACGCAAAGGCGGCGCGCGGATCGAAGCTTGACCGCCACGAAAATATCGGCGAAGGAACGATCGGCATCGAGCCCTTCCGCAGGCTGCTGAATGATCCCAGATTCAGCCATTCGGCCTTCATCGCTGAGACTCCTGTCGATGAGCCCGGCGACGACCAGAGAAACGTCAATACGCTTAGAAGCTTGATTCGATAAGAAAAAGTCGGTACGGTGTCGAACATAGCTTCGACAATCCCCGATTGGTAATAAATAAATATGTGACTAACGTGTGCGTACCACCTCTTTCCGTGCTAGTCTGCAGACGTAGTCGGAAGCGAGGCATATATGCCCACCTGCATGTACCACGGAATCGGATGCAGCCCCAAGGGTACCCCGCTTTATAAGTGCTCCGGGTACTTCGAACATTCCTTCGGCTGCGAAAACTACGTCTGCGAAAACCATGCAATGCACAGCAGATATGGCACGTTCTGTTCTCAGTGCTATCCTGCGCCACCAGTCTTTGCCCGGCCGCGCGTCGGCAAAGCGTTTCACCCAATGGCTATGTCGTCCGCGAGCCATCAAGCACACACCCACCGTTAAGCAAGTTTTTGAATCCGCCAACAGACTTATCTAGAAACAGGTTTCGATATTGTTGGGGCGCTAACAATAAATCTTCACTTCAACTGGCTCATGGTGCTCTATAAGACTGGGTCACGGCGTTGTCTGTGTGCCGCACAACGCCGCTCGGTCCTACAATGAGAGGAGTACCAACGGAGCTGTAGCGCCATGTCTGTCCATGCAATCTCCCTCGAAGACCTGAACCGCGCGCTGCGCGATACAAGTTCTAGATCAGTCACTGGATTGGAAACAATCCGAACCTGGTGCACTCAGCTGGAAGCCGGCGGAATTCTGTATTTTCCCCAGACGCCGGTTCCTATTCCCACAGAAGATCTCGAAATATTGCTCAGCGGCCACCAGACCGGCAGCGCTTTGCATAAAAATATCGCCTACAAACCGGGCGTCGATAAGTTGAGCGGTGTCGATGACAAGACCACGCCAGCGGCTGAACTTGAAAAGCTACATGCAGTTATGCGCCGCTATTCTGCCTCGATCGTGGCGTTTCTTTCAGAATTTCTGGCTCCCTATCAGAAGCGGTGGCAATTGGATTACGCCAGTTACCGGCCCATCGAAGAGGATGGCCGCGACCTGCCCGTACGCCGGCGCAACGATCTGCTCCATACAGATTCCTTTCCGACTCGCCCAACGTATGGCCGCCGCATCCTGCGCTTCTTTCACAATATTCACCCATCGAAGACACGCGACTGGGTGACCGGCGAGCCGTTTGCCAAAGTCGTTTCCGAATTCGTGCCGGGCAAACTCGCTGCGCCGCAGCCAGACAACGCAGCCGCCAGCGCCGGGAAGAAACTCGCGCAGGCTACCGGCCTTGCCGGACTGGTTCCGCAATGGAAGCGTGGTCCCTATGACGATTTCATGATGCGTCTGCATAACACCATGAAGGAAGATGCGGAGTTTCAGAAGAATTGCGTCAAGGAGTATTTCAACTTCCCACCCGGCTCCAGCTGGATGGTCTACACCGAAACAACGCCGCACGCTGTCCTCGCCGGGCAGTTCGCCCTCGAACAGACGTTTCTCGTTGATCAACATGCGATGGTTACGCCGGAATCGGCTCCCATTGCTGTGCTGGAAAAAATAGCAGGCGCCCAGCTTACTTAACTCGGTATAAGCTGTAACTCAGCTCGGCTTTGTAACAGTAGGCGGCTGTTGCAGTAAGTTATGCTTGCGCTCTCTGTATTTTAGCCTCAAACTATGGTAATTATGTACTTGACGAATCAAGGAGAAAAGAGCAAGATTAAGGATGCAGCGGACAGAGACTGGAAGGCGGACGACTGGCCGTTAGGAGGCGAGGAAGATTTGAAATTCACCCTCGTTTATGAAGGAGAATTGCTGGCTTACAAGGAGGATCGAGCGCCTCATAAGCATTCGATCCGAAAGCAATTTCACCCTCAACTCCGCTTGCTTTGGGAGCAACGGCTGAATCACTGGATGACCTCGAATCAGGTTTCGGGAAGCGTGATGAAATGGAACGCTGGACCCCCGATGGTGGAGCAAATTGCATGGAACTTTCAAAGAGGTCCATTCCAGTTTGTTCCGCTGGTGACAGAAAAACTAGTTTTGGCCTGTAAGCTGAACATTCTCTTCTTGCGCCGAGAGGTTGGGCTCGGACGCATCGTTCAAGGTGGCGATATAGACAATCGACTGAAGACCTTATTCGATGCGCTCAGGATGCCCAAGACCCTGGAAGAAACCGGCGGATTGCCCTTGCTGGACACCGAAAAGCCCTTCTTCTGTCTTCTGGAAGATGATGCGCTTATCACGGAAGTCCGAGTGCGGGCCGACACTCTCTTAACTCCTACCGAGGGTGCGGGCCGAAACGATGTCAAGCTGATAATTGGAGTTACAGTGAAACCAATTCAAACCCTGCAATGCAACACGGATTTCGCATGAAAGCGGACACAGAACTCGAAAGATTTAATCGAACGATGGACCAAATACTGAGGGTCAGACCTGAAGTGGTAAAACGTGCGATGGAAATCGATAAGGCAGAGCGGGCACAGAAGCGGAAGGCTAAGAAGCCTTCCGCCGACCGCGTTTCAAACGCAAAGGATTAGAAAGCCGTTTCTCCCACCTTGCCGGTGACTTCGGCATAGGTAAGCCGCTTGCCAGCTACCCGCGAGAGGACCATCGAAAAACGGTCCGCATCACTCTTATCCTTCCGATTGTTGTAACGGAAGGCTTGCTCATCCAAATAGCGGAAGAGATGGAACGGTTCCACGCTCACATAGGTTCCGCCGATCCCACGCTTCAGAAGGCTCCAGAAATTCTCGAGCCCGTTGGTGTGGACTAGACCGTTCACGTATTCGATTGCGTGATCTACAACTTTATGACCGTACTCCGCTGCAAGCCCTTCATAGGAGAGCAGAAAATCGGTGTACAGCTCGGTACCTGGCTCTACATGCTTCTTCACTTCGTCCTGTAAGACCTTTTTCTTTCTGCTCGGGACAACACCTACTCGAATCTCCCCGCCGCGCTCCAAAATGCCTAGCACGGCTGTTTTATCACTAGGCCCAGTTGCGGTGATCCGGCGCGCTTTTACGCTCTTATGCATGTTACGCGCCTTGCCGCCGATAAAGGTCTCATCAACCTCAACTCCGCCGCTGCCTGAGCCGCCTAGCTTCACAAAAGAATTGTTCTGCATGGCATAGCGGATGCGATGCAGCATGAACCATGCAGTCTTCTGAGTGACGCCCAGAGAGCGGGCAATTTCACAAGAGCTAACCCCATTCTTTGCTGAAGTGATGAGCCACACCGCAGGCAACCACTTATCGAGACCCAGCGGTGAATCCTCGAAGATCGTGCCCACCTTGGCCGTGAACTGCCGCTTGGCGTGACCGCTCTTGCACTGCCATTTCTTTTGATTGGCGAGATAGCCTACATCTTTGCGGCCACAGATCGGACACTCTACGCCATCCGGCCAGCGGTGAGCAACCATATAGGCAATGCAGTTATCGGGGTCCGCAAAGTGGATTATCGCTTCTTGAAGAGTCTGAGGCGCTTTCATACATACAACATACTAACTTCCAATTGATTCGTCAAGTATATAATTACCCAAACTATCTCCGATAGCGTCTCAGAGGCCGATATGCAGCGAAAAGGCTGGGGAATGCTCGCGCTCACTCTTCTGGCAGGTTTTGCCGTAAACGCTTTGAGTCAGTCAACTCAAAAGTCTCAGGACGCGTTCGTCTCCCATCCGTACACCGCAAAGTTGACGACCACGAATGTACAAACGCTTGCGAATGGCGTGACCATGAAGCATGTGTTTCAGAAGATCGAAGCTGTGGATTCGCAGGGCCGTCGAATAATGATCATGACCAGTGTTGCAACAGGTAGGGATCCAGCGCGTACCAGCTATTTTCTTACAGACCGCCAGACGAAAACGAGTACTCAATGGGCTGTCCCCGGTAAGATCATTACTATCCGGGAGATGCCTTCGGGCAACGGCTGCTGGTCCAGCGAGGATGCTACTGTAGTCAGCCCGCAGCCTTCTTCAGAATCTTCCGAAATTGCAGGCGGGGCAGCGCCGGCGCCTGTCTCCATGACAGAGCGCACCCCCCAAACTGGTTTGAAAGAAGATTCTATTCGTGAGGACCTGGGTACCTGTGATCTTTCAGGAGGTTGTCCATTCGATTTGGACCGGAGAAGCTGGTTGTGACGAGCAACTAGGAATCTTCGGAGGATCGAATGGACATTCATAAGAATGCCCGACTGAGCTATCGCAGTCGAG
>NZ_JAGSYH010000012.1 GCF_025685685.1 Acidicapsa dinghuensis | reverse complement strand
CTGCAGCCATGGACTCACTACTACAACCACGAAAGACCTCATGGTAGCCTCAACTACAACCCGCCCATCAGCCGCTCCGAGATACCGCTCGCCGATGGAACAACCTCTTGAGCTTCTACAGACACCCGCCTAATCTTCGGTCAGCGAAATACGTACTGTCTGCTGGATTGAACCTGAGGTCGCAGTTACGGTAACGGAGGATGTGATAGGCGTTGAAGTTGAACCAGATCCTGATGAACCCCCACCACCGCAACCGGAAAACAACATCATACCTCCAGCAACCGCTATAACAACAAGCCATGTATAGACACGACTGCGACGTTTTACACCAAAGAGGCAAAGAACAGCAGTGAGCGCGATGCTTTCTCGCGCAAATAAGCGACTGGAGCTTGCAGATTGCGGAGAAGTATTGAATGTAAGTTGAGTCGTAGTTGCGCCTCCAGATGGCGTTACACTCGTTGGATCAAAACTACAAGTGGCACCCGCAGGCAGCCCCGAACAGGAGAAGTTAATTGGGGCGCTAAAACCATTCTGAGGCGTCGCAGTGAGAATTACTATGCCACTTCCCCCAGACTTTACAGTAAGTGAAGACAACGACGCAGTCAGGCTGAAAGTGGGCGGAGGAAGGTTAATTACATATTGTGCAGTAGCTACTGGGCTATTGGCATATCCGCTGGCCACAGCAATGGCTTCTATGGTTTCCGATGAATTGACCGAAATAGGTCCTGTGTACAGCGTAGAAGCGGTAGTTGGAATGGTTCCGTCGATTGTGTAATAAATCGATGCATTCGACGTTACATCACTGATCGAAACCGACTGCGCTGCAGTGTAGGTTCCAGAAGCTGGACTGATTTCCGGGGTGGCAGCAGGATTGGTTGACGGGAGCGTGTAAGTAGCCAACGCGATCACACTGCTGCTGTAGCCAGGCGCGATGGCAATGGCCGCGATGGTTTCACTCGATGAGACACCGATCGGGCCGCTATAAACCATCGATTTGGTCGTGGGCGTCGAGCCATCCGTAGTGAAGTAGATGCTAGAGTCGGCTGTTGTGTCCGTGATCGTTACTGTCTGTTCCGCTGAATATGTACCTGATGGCACGCTAAACATAGGTGCCTCCGTCAATGGTGACCCTGCCGAAAGCCCATATTTCCATAGATCATTCGGCCCTCCGAGATCTCCATTCGCGTCATATGCAGCGCCGCTGAAGAGCCAGAGATCGCCATTCGTGTCGATCCAACTAAAAGCTCCTGCGCGGCTGCCGGGAATGTTGGTTGCCGCAGGCGTGCCTAGCGTCCCATATACGCCGGGCTTGAATCCGTTAATGCCGAGGTCGTCGGCACCTCCCATCCAGGTCCACTCATTGGTAGAGGGGGAGAATTGCCATAGATCGTTCAGAGCGCCCGTATTCAGGGTTCCAGCGGAGCCCGAGCCTCCGGAGAGCCAGATATTGCCTTTGGTGTCCGTCCAGGTGGCCCCGCTGGTGCGCGGCCCGGGCACGTTTCCGGAGGAAGCTTCCCCCAGCGTTCCGTAGCTTCCGATAATTCCCGAGTATTCATATCCATTCATCCATGCCCACTGGTTTGTGGAGATGTTGAATTCCCATAGATCGTTCGCGAGGCTCGGATTTTGATCTACATCGAAGGCATAACCTCCAAAAAGCCAAAGATTGCCGTTGCCGTCAGTCCAGCTCATTGGCGACTGTCTGGATCCCGGAACATTGTCCGCTGCCGGTTTGCCCATGGTTCCATAGATTCCTGAAAGCCCCCATGAGGGACTCTCCCCGGAACTGCTACCGCTTTTCCATGTCCACTCATGAGTGGTTGGACTGTATTCCCATAGATCATTCAAGTAGCACTGAATATCGGTGCCGTTATAACCGACTCCTCCAAAGAGCCAGAAATTTCCGTCGTGATCGGTCCAGCTCGCTGTCTCATAGCGGGCGCCGGGGATATTTGTAGAGGCGGGCGTTCCCAGCGTTCCATATATACCGGGCTCGCCGTCGAAAAGTGAAGGGACGGTGCTGCTTCCTCCCATCCACGTCCATTGCTTGCTCGTCGGATCAAACTCCCACAGATCATTGAGAAAGCCGAGAGTACCGGCGGAGTCGAAACCCCAACCCCCAAAGAGCCATAGGTGGCCGCTGTAATCACTCCAACTCGTTGCCCATTCTCGGCCTCCAGGAGCATTTCCTGAGGCTGGTGCTCCTAGTGTTCCATACACTCCAGATTCACCGCAGAAGGTCTGACTCGTAATCTGGATGCAGGTGGCGCCTATGTTGCTGCTGCCTCCCATCCATGCCCAGTCATGCGCTGAGGGGTCGTATTCCCATAGGTCATTCAAGAATCCCTGAGTCCCGACGGCATCGGAACCCAGTCCTCCAAAGAGCCAGAAGTGACCGTCGCTGTCAGTCCATTTCACACCAAACGAGCGTCCTGATGGACTATTCAGAGCTGCAGGTACGCCCAAGGTTCCATAGACGCCATGCGAGCCCTTGTTATCTGTATTGCTGCCTCCCATCCATGTCCACTCGTTTGTTTGAGCTTGAACTGAAAAGGCAACGCCAAAGCTCATAGAAATTAGAAGAACTGTGGAAGATGAGGTAAGTATCTGTTGTCTTCTCCATAACTTTGCAAATGGGTCCTTAGAACGAGATGACAACATCAGTTTAACCAGAAGGCGAAACAAACAAATACAATGCTTCACGGCCATTTCCTTTTAATAGCCATCTTTCGCGAAACTGCTGCGAACGCGTGAAATTATGACCAAGGACGCATTCGCCTAGCCAAATTGCACATGCTATCGGACTGATAAAGATGGACGGTAAATTGCTTAGCCATTTTACTGCGCTGGAGGTGCAAGCAAAAGATTTTTTCTAAAATTTAATGTTACCGGACAGTTTTAGAGGCACAAAACCTAAAAGCTGAAAAACAGCCGCCGCGAATGGTTAATTGCTAGAAGAACACCTGAAGGAAATGTCGGGACAGACTAGCCCTCGTCGGATTCGCGGAGTTTGGCTATTACCTGGAAGTCTTCCAAGGTGGTGGTGTCGCCTTTGATTTCGCCGTGGGTGGCTAGTTCTCTAAGCAGGCGGCGCATGATTTTGCCGCTTCTTGTTTTGGGCAGGGCGTCGGTAAATCTTATGTCGTCTGGGCGGGCTATGGGGCCGATTTCTTTGGCTACCCACTTCTTTAGCTCATCCTTTAGGGACTCGAGCGAGTTAGCCGGGGCAGCAGAATCCGCAGAGGACGCAGGAGTAGCAGAGCCGTGGTCGGCTGCTGAGGACGACTCGGCTTTGGCGTAACTTGCGGCTACGTGGCCTTCGAGAGTTACGAAGGCTACTACTGCTTGTCCCTTTAAATCGTCGGGGCGGCCTACTACTGCGGCTTCGGCCACTTTGGGGTGGGCTACTAATGCTGACTCTACTTCCATGGTGCCTAAGCGGTGGCCTGAGACGTTTAGGACGTCGTCTACGCGACCCATTAGCCAGTAGTAGCCGTCGGCGTCCTGGCGGGCTCCGTCGCCAGTGAAGTAGCTGCCGGGGACGTCGGACCAGTAGGTTTTCTGGTAGCGCTCGGGGTCTCCCCAGACGGTGCGGGCCATAGAGGGCCAAGGCTTGCGGATGACGAGGAGGCCGCCGGAGCCTTTGGGTACGGGTTTGCCCTCGGGAGTGACGACTTCCGGCTGGATTCCGAAGAAGGGGCGGGTGGCGGAGCCGGGTTTGGTGGGGACCGCGCCGGGGATGGGCGCGATCATGATGCCGCCCGTTTCGGTTTGCCACCAGGTGTCGACGATGGGGCAGCGGTTATGGCCGATCTTTTCTCGGTACCACATCCATGCCTCGGGATTGATGGGCTCGCCGACGGTGCCGAGGAGGCGGAGGGATGCGAGGGAGTGCTTTTCTACGTGTTCATTGCCCCACTTGATGAAGGCGCGGATGGCGGTGGGGGCGGTGTAGAAGATGGTGACTTTGTGGCGATCAATGATGTCCCAGAAACGGTCGCAGCCGGGGTAGTTGGGCGCGCCCTCGTACATGAGGACGGTGGCGCCGTTCTGGAGGGGGCCGTAGACGACGTAGGAGTGGCCGGTGACCCAGCCGATGTCGGCGGTGCACCAGAAGACGTCGTTTGGGTGGTTGGGATTGTCGAGGTCGAAGCAATACCTGGTGGTTAGGTAAGTGCCTACCGAGTATCCGCCCGTGGTGTGGACGAGGCCTTTGGGTTTGCCGGTGGTTCCGCTGGTGTAGAGGATGTAGAGCGGATCTTCGGAGTCCATTGGCTCGGCGGGGCAGATGGGGCGGGATGAGGCGACGAGGTCGTGCCACCACCAGTCGCGGCCGGGCTGCATGTTGACGGGCGTGCCGCTGCGCTTGAGGACGACGACGTGCTTGACGGATGGGGTGTTGGCGAGGGCTTCGTCGACAGTGCGCTTGAGGGGAACTTCGGAGCCGCGGCGGTAGCTGCTGTCCTGGGTGAGGATGGCGACGCACTGGGAGTCGTTGACGCGGTCGGCGATGGCGTGGGCGGCGAATCCGCCGAAGATTACGTTGTGGACGGCGCCGATTCTCGCGCAGGCCAGCAAGGCGATGGCAAGCTCGGGGGTCATGCCCATGTAGATGGCGACGCGGTCGCCTTTCTGGATACCGAGGGATTTAAGGGCGTTGGCGAAGCGCTGGACTTCGCGATGGAGCTGGGCGTAGGTGAGGGTGCGGATCTCGGGCTGTCCGTCTTCACCTATAGGCTCTGCTTCCCAGATGATGGCGGTCTTTTCGGCGTTGTCGCCGAGGGCGTGGCGGTCTACGCAGTTGGAGCAGAGATTGAGCTTGCCGTTGACGAACCATTTGGCCCAGGGGAGGTTCCAGTCGAGGGTCTTGGTCCAGGGCTGAAACCAGTGGAGATTGCGGGCGGCCTCGGCCCAGAAGGATTCGGGATCGGCGATGGAGCGGTTGTAGAGGGATTCGTATTCGGCGAGGGACTTGATGTGGGCAGTGGAGGAGAATTCGGGCGGCGGGGGGAAGATGCGGTCTTCGCGAAGGATGGAGTCGAGGTCTTGAGCAGAAATCGATGACGGCATGGATTGCGAAGACATGGGCGGTCCTTTTTAGACGGAAATAATGGCGTGGGCCAGAGCCGAGTGAAAAAGGACGGTTGACGCTGGCTTCCGATTGAAACGATAGCGGCTGGCAGGGACAGGCGGCAAGTATAGACAGCTCAATCGGAGGTTAATTGGATGGGGATTGAGGGTCGAGGTCGATGTTGTAGTTGGTGTAGTCGATGGAGAGGAGGGTGTCGCCGAAGAGAAAGCTGTGGGAGTGGGCCTCGGCGTGGGTGGCCATGGCGTAGCCGTTGACTTTGGCGTAGTCGCGGGAGACGGTGGTCTGGCCAGCGAAGAAGGATGGGGATTCGGAGGGGGTGCCTTCGATGTGGACGATGGTGTAGTCGGTGGCATCGACCCAGAGCTTGCCGGTGAAGAGATGCTGGCTTTTGCGGTGGGGGTGAAGCTCGACGATGATGCAGGTTTCGCCTTTGTAGTCGACGGTGCCGGGCAGCGGGATGAGTTCGTAGTTATGCGAGGTAAGGAGAGCGGCTTCGCGATTGGCGGGAAGATTGATTTCTTTTTCGCTGGCGAGGACTTTGTCGATGATGGCGGAGCGCATGAGCGATGAACCGGACTGGGCTATGGTTTTGTAGTCCTTACCGACGTTGCGTGTGTAGGTGGTCTGGATGGTCTCTTGTGCGGAGGAAGTTTTGGAGCCGTTGCGGTAGATGTTGTACTGCTCCTGAACGGTGTAACGGGAGATGGCGTCGAGGCGTTTTTGGACGGCGGTGTCAATGCCCTGGATGATCTGGTCGCGTGTGGGAGTGCTGGATGTTTGCGACATGGCAAGCGCTGGGACAGCGAGCATGACGGCGAGGATGCGAATTGCTTGGGGGGATGGCATCGGGAGGTTTGGACGCTTTCGGATGAATCAGGGGTTATTGGCCGGTTTGAGTGACGGCTTGTGCGGTTGCGGGTTGATAGGCGCGGAGCTGGGTTAACTCCTGCTGGGTTCTGGCCCATTTCTTTTTAGATTTAATGGCGTAGGCCGGGGGGTTTGGACCGGAGAAGAAGTTGAGGATGTTGTCGCGAAGCTGGGGCTGCGTCTGGTCGAAGTGGGATTTGGCCAGCTTGTCGAGGAGCTGGGTATAGGTTTCGTCGGTGAGGTGATATTCGCCGATGGCGGTGGGCTTGCCGGTGTCGAAGTCTTTGTTCTCGAGATGGAAGGCGGGGGCATCGGAGAGCTTGAGCTCGGCTTTGTAGGTGCGTGTGGACTGCTCAAGGCTGTGCATGTAGAGGGGTTCGGTGGTGGTGTCGGGAACTTTGATATCGAGGGTACTGAGTGGGCCGACGTGGGGAAGGATGCGCACCAAGAAGGCGAGGAAATGGGCGAAGAAGCCTGGGCGCTTGTAGTCCTTGCCCCAGTCTTTTTCGAACTGATGGCGGGACATGTGGTAGAGGAAGCGCTTGCGGGTCATGGTGGGATCGGCTTGCTGGATTTCGTCATGCTTGGTGACGATAGCTACCTTGGTGAAGGTGGGGATAAGCGTACTGACGGTGTAGCGGAAGGTACCGATGGCGAGGTCGGGATCGGAGATGACGTCGGTGAGCTTGATGCCATAGGTGTCGATGAAAGCGCGTTCGAGGACGGGCCGGGATACCTGGAAACCGATGAAGTCGTGATAGGCGTCTGAGGTGAAGCGGTCGTGAGCTACCTGCAGAACGTCGAAGCCGAATTCGGTGCGGATGTGGGCTTTGGGATCATCTTCGTAGGTGACGCTGGGGCCGAATTTGGCGTGTAGTTTTGGAAAATCGTAGGAGACGGCTGCATTGACGGCGGGGTGGCCGTCGGTGTCGCTGGCGTAGTGGGCGAGAGCGCCGAGGGCGAAGGCATATTCGTTGATGTCCTGCGACTCTTTAAGCAGGTTGATGACGAAGTCTCCGCTGCGGACGTAGTGGGTCAGGTCGCTGAAGAGATGGCTGCCGAAGGGGTAGTAGCCGATGTCCTGAATGAGAGAGCCGCCATAGGCGTAGGCGTGGGCGGTGTGGAGTTCGTCGGCTGTGGCGTTGGGGAAACGTGCGCGGAGGAGTGGGACGAGTTCGTCATGCCAGAGGAGATCGATGATTTCTTCGTGGGTGAGGACGGAGTAGGCGCGGGATGGGCGGCTAGCGAAGGCTAACAGGAGAATGGCTGCGATGGATGTGAAGATGGCGACGCGGATGGGCCGGGAGGATTTGGCCTGTGTGAAATGCGCGGTGGTATCGCTGTTACGGGTTGTGAGCATGAAAAAGGCCTGCAGATAGAAGGATAGCGGGCTTAGCTCATTGGCGGGAGTGTTGAATTGCGCATTACAGCGGCCTATTTGGACAAACGCAAACAGGCTGAGGCTGCGGTAAAGCACATGCTTGTATCGGGCGGTTTGCCATTCATGGATTAATCGTGAATGTCGCCTGCCCTTCGGTGCTGGTGACCATTCCCTTTTCGACTGCAATTGCCTTGATGGTCTGGGTGGCGTTTACAGCGATTGGTGAAGTGTATGTTGCGGAGGAAGTCGTGGGGCCAGTGCCGTTGGTGGTGTAGTAAATGGTAGCTCCCGCAGTGGCGTCGGAGATGGTGACGGACTGCGTGGAGGTATAGGTACCGGTCCCAGGAGAAAATGTCGGCGTGGCGACAACCGGCGGCGGCACTGAAATGGTGTATGTCACCTGGCCCTCGGTGCTGGTGGCCAGTCCCTTTTCGACCGCAATTGCCTTGATGGTCTCTGTGGCGCTCACAGCGATTGGCGAAGTGTAGATTGTAGACGAAGTCGTGGGGCCAGTGCCGTTGGTGGTGTAGTAAATGGTAGCTCCCGCAGTGGCATCAGAGATGGTGACGCTCTGCGCGGAGGAATAGGTTCCGGTCCCAGGAGAAAATGTAGGCGTGGCGACCACAGGCGGTGGCGCTGAAATGGTGTACGTCGCTTGGCCCTCGGTGCTGGTGGCCAATCCCTTTTCGACTGCGATGGCCTTGATGGTCTGGGTGGCGTTTACGGCGATTGGCGAAGTATAGATTGCAGACGAAGTCGTGGGGCCAGTGCCGTTGGTGGTGTAGTAAATCGTAGCTCCAGCAGTAGCGTCGGAGATGGTGACGGACTGCGCAGAGGAATACGTTCCGGTCCCAGGGGCGAAGGTTGGCGTGGCGACTACCTGCGCTATGGTGTAGGCGGCCTGCGAGATGGGACTGGGCGTGCCGCTTGCAATGGCCATGGCGTGTATTGTCTCGCTGCTGGTCACCTGGATGGGGGCGGAGTAGACGGACGACGCCGTTGTTGGGAGTGAGCCATTGGTGGTGTAGTAGATGGTCGCGCCGCTGGTAGCGTAGTTGATGCTGACGGTCTGCGGGCCGTTGTAAGCGCCTGCGGCTGGCGAGAAGGTTGGAGAGGGCACGGGCGTGGCTACGCTATACGTCCATGTAAGAATTTTTTGGCTTGCCGTTTCTCCCCCGGTGCCACCCGTAAAGCCGACATAGGCTGAGTTGCTGCCAACGATGGCCGGAATGTCGACGGTCCAGCTTGTGGACCATGTCGCGGAGGTGACGATGTCGGTAATGTTCATCGTAAGAGTGGCGCCGTTGTAAGCCAGATTCACTGTCATCTGGTCGCCGCTGTGAAGATTGATTCCAGTGGAGCTCAAGTCGATCGCGGGAACGGTTGGAACTGCGCCGTCGGTGTAAAGACCTGTGGAATCCGAGCCTTCACCTGCATTGTTGTAGAGATCAAATTTAATGGCCACGGAGTTGCCAATCGTGGCGTAGCCAAGACCGCCGCCCAAAGAGCCAACAGCGGCAGTCCCGCTCTGGGCGTTTTGGATGGTGAAGGTGAATCCATCGGCATTTGGATTGGAGAGCTGGAAGGAGAAGCTGGTTGTGAACGCCTGAATGTTGACGGGGGTGTAGTAAAACGCCGAGCCGGTCTCCGAAGACTCTCCATCGGTCAGTTGGATCCGCGTATCCTCAAGACGGCTGGAGCCGTTTTGGATGATTAAACCGCTCGAAGCCGAGAAGCCCTGGGTGAAATTGATCCCGGTCTGTCCCAGTTGGATGACATAGGTTTGCGAATCTGGCGTGCTGCTCATCAGGCTGGGCGCTGTCGCCATCGCCGTCACCAGCTCATTTGTGTTGATCACGATCGGGCTGGAATAGCGTGCGGACGACGTTGTGGGGGTAGAACCATCGGTGGTGTAGTAGATGCTCGCGTTGGGAGTGCTATCGGAAAGAGTGAGTGGCTGCGCCGAAGTATAGGTGCCGCCAGCAATACTGAAAGTTACCGGCGGAACCTGCTCCAGATCGGTAAACGCCGCGCTGGCCTGCGCGCTGACGTCATAGCCGGTAGCGCTTGCGACGGCGTGGATAGTTTCGTCGGAGCTTACCGTAATCGCTCCCGAATAGAGAGTGGATCTGGTGGTCGCCGGCGATCCGTCCGTGGTGTAGTAGATGCTCGCGTTGGGGGTGGAATCGGTGATGACAGCGCTGACGCTGGTGGAAAAAGATTCACCTGCGGGCGATATCACGGGAGTTGCAGCGGGATTCAGGCTGCTAAGCAATCCATAGAAATCCAATTCGCCGCCCGCGCCCACATACACCTTCCCGTTGGCGATGGTCGGAACAGCGAACTTTACAGCGGGACCGGCCTGATCGCGGGCCGCATTGGTTGCGCTCGAATAGAGGGTAGTGGCTACGTTGCTTGCATTATGGGCCTGGAGGACCGCTGGGCCGCTCGACGGGTAGGTTTCTGTGTCAACGCTCCAAACTATGCCCTGGGTATTGCCGTTGGCTGAGATCGAAAGAGTCGCGCCTGGATAACCGTAGATTTCGCTTGAAGTCGTGGGTGAGGTAGAGAGCATCCCGTTGACGAGCGCGTACGATTCGAGGGAATAATACTTTCCCCACCAATAGATGTTCCCGTTCCAATAAGCAGGCGAACTCCATGAGCCGGCACGGCCTATCACTGCCGTTTGCTCCTGCACAACCTGATCGGCGGTGGTGCTATAACCGCCAAGATTGTCCCGATTAAGTAGATAGAACGTACCTTGTTTCCCGGCCTGAACAGCGAGGTGCGGGTAGTTGCCGGAGATCTGCGTCGGCAGAATCAACAGACCGCCTGAGCCTAGATCCAGATCCTGAGCGTCGAGAGTTGTCTGGACGCCGGGGGTGAATTCATCGGTGATGGTAGGAACACCGTTAGTCAGATCCAGATCAAGTTCGCTGTCACCGTAATCCATCTGGTTGGTGTAGGGCGCGCTTGCGTTGTAGTCCCCGTTGGCCGATGGCACAAACATTCTGCCGTAGGGACGGTTGACGGGATCGAGTTGATCGGCGGCCAGTCCTCCACCGGCCATCCAGATGCCTCCGCCTACGCCGTTGGGTGTGGAGCAGAAGGCGCCAGTCTGTGCGAGGGTAGCGGCGTTGTATCCGAGGATCCACCCGTGCCATGGACCGTTGTCTCCATGTGAACCAAATCCCATCCAGACAATGCCATTGAGCAACAGAAGCCCGGGTCTTTGGTTTTGCCACATGGGATCGAAATCAAGGACACCATTGACGCTTCCATTACCGGTACCGGGAACAGACGCTTTAATTACAACCGGGCCGCCGAATTTTTCCAGGCCCGTTGTAATGTCGAGGGCATGCAGCCGCTGCACCACGACGTTTGATTCCAGCGAGCCACTCACCACATAGAGGGTTCCGGTTGTCGAATCGATCACCGGTGTACCTGTAATTCCAAGAATCGGCTGTATGTCTGAACTGAGTATGCTGGACGGGATCGCGGTCGCGCCCGCGGCTGCGCCATGCGATGTGGAAAGCATCGAAGCAAACCAGAGAGGAGAGGCATTGGCGCCACCATTCATATCGGCGTCGAAGGCATAGACACTGTCGTTTTCGGTAGCTACATATACGACGTTGTGGACTGCGCCGTTGACAGTAATGCCCGACATGTACAGTGGCTGGGCGTAGATCTGGCCATCTACCGGTTGCGAAAAAAGCTTGCCGAACTGGGTGGGGTTGACGTTGGAGGTGGTGAGGATTGTTTCACTCAGATTCTGGCCAGTGCGGCCAATGTCGTTGTGGGCGGTGGTCACATTGACCTGGGAGATTGCGCGCAGTCCAGTAGCAAGGAGAAGAAGCAACGCAAGCATTGAGAATACGGCTGAATGTTTCGACCAGGAGGACCGCGGAGCAATGATGCTTCGCCTAGAACTGTTTTGAACGATCCTGGGCAAGCCGATGACTTCATAACGCCCATATAGAGCCATCTGAGTCTCCTCGACAGCATCTTAGGGATCAAAATGCATCGTGGATGTCCGATTCCACGCAAAGCTACTACATTTTCATTTCGCTGAAATCAGTTGCAATCTCGTACTGGATTTAATTCGCGATACGCGCCACACAGTACCTATGACGCCATGCGGTTTGCAGATACGCGAAGGATGACGAGTGGATTCTGCTCTGATGTTTCTTATTTGGGCAGATAGATTGTGATGGAACCGGCGTCGGCATTGGCGGTGATGATGGCGCTGCGTGGACCTGCGGTAAGACGGGCGATGGCGACCGATCCCCAGCTGCCGGGGATGGACTTTGTGGCACTGGTGAATTTGCCTGATGTGTCGCGGTGGTAGAGCAGGAGCATGCGGCTCTCTGCGCAGGCGATGGCAAGGGTCTGGGTTCCATCGCCGGTGATATCACCGGCGGCTACGCTATTGGGGCCGCGACAGCCTTCGAGCGAGAGCGGTGTATCCGGCATGGGATGAAAACCGCCATGGCCGTCGCCTTGCAGGACGGTAACGACATTCTCTTGCGGGCCGCTGATGTCACGCTGATAGGGGATGATGATGAGATCGGCGTTGCCGTCGTCGTTGAGGTCATCGATAGCGATCTGCCATGGTTTTGCGCCTGCAGGAAAAGGCGATCCGGGAGCGTTGTGCAGGCCTCCATGGCCATCGCCGAGCAGGATGGAGACCGTTCCATCGTCGAGGTTGGTGGTGACGATGTCGGGGTGGCCGTCATGGTTGAAGTCGGCTGTGCGCAGGCGCTCGTAGGGACGGTGACCGGTGGCGAAGAATGTGCCGGGTGTGAGGAGGCGTCCAGTACCGTCACCGCGAAGGATCTCGATTTGATTGTTGCCCCAGCTGTCGGTGGCGGCGTCGGGTTTGCCGTCGGAGTTGAAATCGGCGGCGATGACGGCGTGGGGATGCGGATTGGAATGAACATCGACGGGTGAGCCGGGAGCGAGATGGAAGGCTCCGCGGCCATCTCCGAGGAAGATGCGCAGATAGGGCGACTGATGATTCGCAATGATGAGATCGAGGTTGCCGTCGTTGTTTATGTCGGCGATGGCGATGTCGTTGGGGAGGTGACCGGCGGCGAAGGGTGAGCCGGGGGCGGGTTGAAAGCTGCCGCGGCCATCGCCGAGCAGGATCGCGATGGTGCCGGAATCTGAACTGTCCGACCCGGAGTTGGCGACAACTATATCGGGATTGTGATCATGGTTCAGGTCGGCGACTGCGATCCATCGAGGGCTGGGGCCGGTGGGGATGGTTATCTGGCGGAACTGCTGCGCGTGCGCGAGGAGTGTGCTGGCGCCGAGAAAGAACGCGAGCTGATATAGAGTGCGCATGAGGCGCTGGCGATGAGGTTAACGCAAAATACTGCGCTCGGGAAGAGATCGGCGAAACAGGACCTTTGATATCGCGGTCAGCTCCATCTCCGGTTTACTGATTCTTTTGACCTACGAGCAAAGTAACTTGATAGCGAAGTTAAGCGTTGACGCCGGCTATGCAGGTCTGCAGATAGGCGTGGACTAGGACCAGTAGTTCTTCGCGGAGAGGGCCGATGGTGCGCTCGGGAGATTTGGATTCGAGGATACGGCGGGAGATGCCGTTGAGGGTTGAAACTACGACCGAAGCGATTAGTTCGGGGTCTTTGGTAAGGCGCTCGCGGGCGGTAGCAAAGAGGCTGGCGATGACGTGCAGGGAGCGACTACTGGTGGTTTGGGCGATTGCGTGGCCTTCAATATCAGAGGCAACCGCATAGAGTGCGGCGCTGGTTTTGACGTCGCGCATCTTGGCTGCGAGATAAGCGTAGATGAGGGAGTCTGCCATGTCGAAGAGCGAGGCGTTGCGATGTTGTTCGCAGGCTCGGAGGACGGATTCGCCAATTTCATTCATGTGGCGCTTTAGGCAGGCCTGGAGCAGTGCTCGCTTGTTAGGAAAATATTGATAGAGGGTGCCGACGGAGACTCCGGCGCGGTGGGCGACGGCGGTGGTGGTGAGGCGCTCTTTGCCGAGAGTGAGCAAAACCTGAATGGTGGCCTCAAGAATGGCATCGACGGTGACGGTGGAGCGAGCCTGGATGGGCGTTTTACGCGGGTGCAGAGCGGGTTGGGCGGCGAAAGGCAAATGCGAACTCCGAAACTGAAGATTCCTTCATCCAAAGACAGGATGCTTGAAGAGAGCACAAGATGCTTTTATGGAGTGAATGGAGGAAGAATGTCGAGCAAAGAGATGCTGGGTGGGACGTTTACGTTTCCAGGTACGGATGTGACGGTGCAGCGGATGGGCTACGGCGCTATGCAATTGGCGGGGCCTGGGGTGTTTGGTCCACCGAAGGATCGGGCTGAGGCTGTGGCTGTGCTGCGCGCGGCGGTTGAGGCGGGTGTGAACCACATTGATACGAGCGATTTTTATGGGCCGCATGTGGTGAATGAGATTCTGCGTGAGGCGCTGCATCCGTATGCCGGGTTGACGATTGTGACGAAGGTAGGTGGACGGCGCGGCGAGAAGGCTGAGTGGCTGCCGGCGCAGAGCCCGGAGGAGTTGCGGCAGGGGGTGGAGGACAATCTGCGCAATCTGAAGATCGATGCGGTGGATGTGGTGAATCTGCGGCTTTGGGGTGGTGGAGATCACAAGCCTGCCGAGGGATCTATTGAGGAACGATGGACGGCGCTTGCGGAGTTGCGTGAAAAGGGGCTGGTGAAACATCTGGGGCTGAGCCACGCGACGTTAAATCAGGTACAGGAGGCGGAGAAAATTGCGCCGCTGGTGGGCGTGCAGAACCACTACAACCTTGCGCATCGGGAAGATGATGCGTTGATTGACTATCTAGGGACGAAGGGGATTGCGTATGTGCCGTACTTCCCTCTCGGTGGATTTTCGCCGCTGCAGTCGGAGACGCTGAATGATGTGGCTGCGAAGGTGAATGCTACGCCGATGCAGGTGGCGCTGGCCTGGCTGCTGCATCGTGCTCCGCATGTGCTGCTGATTCCGGGAACGAAGTCGTTGGGGCATCTGAAGGAGAATCTTGCGGCGGCGGAGATTGTGCTTTCGGAGGATGTGCTGCGGGAGTTGGATTCGATTGGGGCTCGCGTGCAATAGCTAAGGGGATCAGCGCTGGCTTTGTTTCGGATGCTGCATCGGCTGCCTTGATGGGGGCGTATCCTTCCCCTGTGTATGCAGGGGGAGGATATGGATCGTCGAGAGTTTGTGAGTGGCGCTTTGACGGCGGCTGGAGCAGCGCTGCTTGGCGGGAATGCGCGTGCGACGATGAGCGAGCAAACGCCTGGGGCTGTTTCTTCGGATGCGGTGGCGAAGGCGCGCTTTCCTGAGGGATTCTTGTGGGGCGCAGCTACTGCTGCTTATCAGGTGGAGGGTGCGTGGAACGAGGATGGCAAGGGTGAGTCCATCTGGGACAGGTTTACGCATACGCCTGGCAAGGTGAAGGGCGGAACGACAGGCGATGTGGCCTGCGATCAGTATCACCTGTATGCGCAGGATCTGGCGCTGGCGAAGCGGCTGAATCTGAAAAGCTATCGATTTTCGATATCGTGGCCACGGATACAGCCGACGGGCGTGGGCGCGCCGAATATGAAAGGCGTTGACCACTACAGCAAAGTGGTGGACGCGATGCTGGAGAATGGGCTGCGTCCGTTTTGCACGATCTATCACTGGGATTTGCCGCAGGCGCTGGAAGATAAGGGTGGATGGCCGAATCGCGATCTGGCGAATTACTACGCGGATTACGCGGGAATACTGGCGAAACATCTTGGAGACCGGATAACGGTTTGGGCTCCGTTTAATATGCCGTGGTCGTTCACTTACATGGGTTATGGCGTGGGGGCATTTCCGCCGGGGCGCGCGAACTTTGATGATTTTTTGAAGGCCGCGCATACGGTTTCGCTGGCACAAGGGCAGGCGTTGCGAGCGATCAAGGCTGCTTCGTCGAAGGCGACTGTGGGCAGCGCGTATGGGATGTGCCCGGCGTATCCGAAGACGGATTCGGAGGCGGATCGCGCGGCGGCGGCGCGATATCACGCGATGAACAATGTGTTCTTTCTGGAGGCGGCGATGAAGGGCCGCTATCCGAAGGCATTTGTGGGTGAGCCTCCGCTGGAGCGGATGGGATACAGAGCGGGCGACGAGAAGATCATGCAGGCTCCGCTGGATTGGGTGGGGTTTCACTACTACACGCGGCGGGTGGTCTCGGATGCGAGCGATGTGAGGGCGTTTGGGGGTGGTGGATTCAGCGGGACGGAGATTGAGGCTGATCCGGCGACGGGGCGCGATCCGCTGACGCGGTTCCGGGCGGAGATGCCTGCGGAGGGTCCGCTGACGGAGTCGGGGCTGGAGGTTTGGCCGCGTGGGATTTATGACCTGGTGATGCAGATTTCACGCGAGTATGACTATCCGGCGATTGAGATTACGGAAAGCGGGTGCGGGTATCTGGATGCGCCTTATGAGAAGGAGAATGGGCGCGTGCCGGATATGCGGAGGATTGCGTTCTTTCGCGAAGATCTTGCGGAGTTGGCGCGGGCGCTTGCGGATGGGGCGAAGGTGCGGTCGTTTCACGCGTGGAGTTTGATCGATAACTTTGAGTGGGCGAATGGGCACAGCGAGCGGTATGGGCTGATCTATGTGGACTATCGCGATCAGAAGCGGACGATCAAGGACTCAGGGCATTGGTATGGACGAGTGATTGCGGCGAACCGGCTGGATGTTTGAGCAGTACTGCACATGATGCCGCGCGGCATGATTATGAGACTACGTGCAGTAGACTGGTGAGGTGCAGGTCAAGTCGCTTATATGAGCGATTTGTTAAACGGGAAGCTGGTGAGAATCCAGCGCTGTCCCGCAGCGGTGATGGGAACGAAACGTTGCATGGCGCGAGTCAAGCACTGCCGTAGTAGACGGCGGGAAGCGGCAACGGAGTAGGCAGCCCAGAGTCCGAAGACCGGCCTGCCGCCACCACCATGGAAGCGCTGGACGCTGACCGTGGGTGCGCTGAGGATTGCCGTTCTCGGGGATTGGAATGGCGGCCATTGCCTGCTTGCGTGCGTTCTGCGCGTAAGTCTGCCTGCGCATGGGTGGTTCTTTTCGAGCATTAAGGAGAGAACCAGATGGTTGCAGGTAACGCAATAAATTTTCTGGAACTGAAGACGGCGAACCTTGGATTTCCACGCATGGGTCGGCAGCGTGAGTTGAAGTTTGCGCTGGAGGGTTATTGGGCGGGCAAGCGGACGGAGGGCGAACTGCTGGAGGTTACGAGGCGGCTTCGCGCGGAGCACTGGCAGTTGCAGCGCGCGGCGGGGATTGATTTTATTCCTTCGAATGATTTTTCGCTGTATGACCAGGTGCTGGACATGTTGGTGCTGCTGGGGGTTACTCCGAAGCGGTTTGGCACTGGACAGGTCACGCTAGAGCGCTATTTTGCCATGGCGCGCAACAGCCGCAAGCAGACAGCGATGGAGATGACGAAGTGGTTTGATACGAACTACCACTACCTTGTGCCGGAGTGGAGTGAGGGGCTTTCGTTTGTAGTGGATATGACGAAGCTATTGAACGAAGTGCGTGAGGCTCGGGAGCTGGGAATTGAGACGAGGCCGGTGCTGATTGGTCCGCTGACGCTGTTGCTGCTGGGGAAGGATGTGGCGGATGGGTTCGATTCTCTGTCGCTTGCGGACAGGCTGATTGAGGCTTACGGCACGGTGCTGGCACGGCTGGCGGAAGAGAAAGTGGAGTGGGTGCAGATCGATGAGCCGGTGCTGGCTACCGATCTGTCGGTGGGTGCGGCTGAGGTTTTTCGCAGGACTTATGCGGCATTCGCGAAGGTGCCGGTGAAGCTGATGCTGACGACTTACTTTGAGCGGCTGGCGGAGAATCTACCGCTGACTATTGAGGCGGATACTGCGGGATTGCATATTGACGTGGTGCGGGCGCCGCAGCAGTTGGATGAAACGGTTGCCGCACTGAAGCCGCATCAGGTGCTGAGCGTGGGTTGCGTGGAGGGGCGGAATATCTGGCTGACGAGCTTTGCAGAGGCTTCGGAGATGTTGGTGAAGACTGTGGAGAAGCTTGGCGCGGAACGTGTGTTGGTGGCGCCTTCGTGCTCGCTGTTGCATGTGCCGCATGATCTGTGCGGAGAGACGAAGCTTTCTCCACGGCTGAAGAGCTGGCTGCGGTTTGCGGAGGAGAAGCTTGGTGAGGTTGTTGCGCTGGCGAGTGGTGATGCGGATGCCGCGCGGGCGAATGCGGCGGCGATTGCGGATCGAGAGACTGCAGAGACATCTGTGAATGCGAAGGTGCGGACACAGATTGATGGTTTGCGTAAAGGAGATTTCGCACGGGCTGCTGTTTACAACGAACGCGCCGGAGTGCAGCGGGATGCGCTGGGGCTGCCCCTGTTTCCGACGACGACGATTGGGTCTTTTCCGCAGACGGCTGAGGTGCGGAAGCATCGTGCGGCGTTCAAGCAGGGACATGAGACGGCTGAGGCGTACGAAGAATTTCTGCAGAAGGCGACGGAAAGCTGCATTCGCGAGCAGGAGGCGATTGGGCTGGATGTGCTGGTGCATGGGGAGTTTGAGCGCAACGACATGGTGGAGTATTTTGCGGAGTTTCTTGATGGCTTTGCGTTTACGGAGAATGGCTGGGTGCAGAGCTATGGCTCGCGCTGCGTGAAGCCGCCGGTGATTTTTGGCGATGTTTCGCGACCGGAGCCGATGACGGTGCGATGGAGCAAGTATGCGCAGTCGCTTACTGACAGGCCGATGAAGGGCATGCTGACGGGGCCGATCACGATTCTGCAGTGGTCGTTTGTGCGGAATGATATTCCGCGGCAGCAGACGGCCTGGCAGATCGCGCTGGCGCTGCGTGAAGAGGTGAACGACCTGGAGGCTGCAGGGATCCGGGTGATTCAGGTGGACGAGCCTGCGCTGCGCGAGGGTTTGCCGTTGCGGCACAGGGATTGGGATGGGTATCTCGACTGGGCTGTGAAGGCGTTTCGGCTGGCGACTAGCGGCGTGCGCAACGAGATGCAGATTCACACGCATATGTGCTACTGCGAGTTTGAAGATGTGCTGCCGTCGATTGCGGCGCTGGATGCGGACGTGATCTCGATGGAGTCGGCGCGTTCGCGGATGAAGCTGCTGGACGCGTTTGGCGCGCATGGGTATCCGAACGAGATTGGACCGGGGGTGTATGACATTCATTCGCCGCGTGTGCCGGATGCGGAGGAGATGCATGCACTGCTGAAGCTGGCGGTGCAGGTGTTGCGGCCGGAGCAGGTGTGGGTGAATCCGGACTGCGGGTTGAAGACGCGAGGATGGCCGGAGACTGTGGCGGCGCTGAGGAATATGTGCGAGGCTGCGGGGCGGCTTCGTTCGGAAATGACTGCGTAGATAAAAACGAGACACGGATATTGAAGTTTGAGAGAGATTTTGCCGGAGTCGTTGCTGTTTCGCTTTTGGATTGGGCGGAACGGCAGGCTTCGGCACTTTTTTGTTGCGCTGATAGGCTGGGAGAAGCGATTGCTGACTAGATTACGGGAGATGGGATGGTACGGAACTGGGTGGTCACGCTGTTGGGGCGTGAGGATGTGGGTGGGGCGGAGAATGATGCCCACCGGATCATGAAAGAGCAGGGTTTGGAGTTTGACCATGGATTTACGCCAGAGCGGATTCCCGATGCGAGCTATACGCATGTGCGGCTGCATGGGTATGGCAGCGGGGTCGATGCGGAGGCGATGCGGGTTGAGTTGGCGCGCGTGGCTGAGGACAGGCAGGTGGACGTGGTTTTGCAGCCGGAGAGCGAGCTGAAGCGGGAGCGGCGGCTGTTTGTGTTTGATATGGACTCGACGCTGATTCAAGGGGAGACGATTGATGAGCTGGCACGGCTGGCGGGGGTTGGCGAAAAAGTCGCCGCGATAACGACTTCCGCGATGCGAGGTGAGATTGATTTTCAGGAGAGTTTTCGGCGGAGGGTGCGGCTGCTGAAGGGATTGCGTGAGACGGAGATTGTGAAGGTGATAGATCGGCTGCCGTTGATGGATGGTGCGGAGCGGCTGTTTCGAGAACTGAAGGTGCGAGGGAAAAAGACCGCCGTGTTTTCAGGGGGGTTTGTGTTTTTGGGGCGGCTGGTGCAGGAGCGGCTGGGGATTGATTATCTGGAAGCGAATGTGCTGGATGTGGCTGATGGGGTCGTGACGGGCGAGGTGCGCGGGGCGATTGTGGATGGTGCGCGGAAACGGGCGTTGCTGGAAGAGGTTTCTGGACGCGAAGGGATTGCGCTGGACGACGCAGTCGCGGTGGGCGATGGAGCGAACGATCTGCCAATGCTGCGGATCGCGGGGGTTGGCGTGGCTTTCCACGCGAAGCCGGTGGTGCGGGCCGAGGCTCGGGTTGCGATGACGCATGTGGGTCTGGATGGGTTGCTGGAGATTGTGAACTAAAATTTCCTGCGGTTATTGAGTTGCGAAAGAGCATGGCTGGCAATGAAACTGGCTGGTCATGTATTTACGCCTATATTCAACAGCGCTCTTTTGTTTCTGCTTCGCAACGTCACTGCCTGCTGCTGCGACCAATCTGGTGAGCGGCAATGGTTTTGGATTTGCGGTGGTCTCGCCGCAGGGTGGGACGATCAGCAAGTTCTATGCACATCCGTATAGCTTTCTGCGGCCTGATCCTAAGAATGCTCTTGGCGAAGGTGTGGAGACTGCGAACTTTCTGAAGAGTCTTCGCTGGGACGGTACTGGTAAAGCTGCCGCGGAATATAAGGACGACTCACAGATTATTGAGATTCGCGGCGATGCCGGGAGGGGATATGTGTATATGCCCTTTGGGTTGCATCATGCCGCGCTGGTGGTTAGCTGGCTTCCGAACTCTTCGAAGCAGATTGCAGGCGGTTGGAGGGTGGAATGGAACCGGCCGGTGAGTGCTCGCAGAGAGGTACAGATTGATGGCGCGCAAGTCGAGGTGCTGCGATTCGATGGAATTGAGGAATCGCTGGTGGCGTTGCCGCTTGGAGCGAAAGTGGCAGGTGCGGGATCAGTCGATGATCTTGCGGGGCATGCTGGATGGATTCTGCTTTCGATTGAAAACGAGAATGAGTTGGATGAAGCCGTGCGTGAGGTGAACGCATGGCGCGCGGGGTTGAGGCCGGAACAGCTTGTCACGCGCGAGGTTACGGAGGTGGAGCGCTGGCGTGTAAAGCCTGCGGTTACATTCACTGGAGACAAGGAGCGGCATCTGTGGCGGCAGAGTGAGGTGATGCTGCGTATGGCACAGAGCCGGGAGCCTGATCATACCGGACGTTATGGCAATGGACTTATCGTTGCTAGTTTGCCGGATGGGGTTTGGTTTACTCCGTGGGTGCGGGATATGGCGTATGCCACAGTGGCGCTGGCGAGGATGGGGCACAGGGATGAGGCACGGGCTGCGCTGCTGGCTTACTTTCAGGCGCGTCCGACGGGCAAGATGCGGAACGAGACGAGAGGCGCCGATTATCAGATCTCTGTGGTGCGGTATTTCGGGGATGGCGAGGAAGAGCCATTTTTCACGATGGAGGGCGCTACCAATATTGAATTCGATGATTGGGGCGAGGTTTTGTGGGCGCTGGGCGAGTATCTGAAACGATATGACGATCCTGGGTTGCTGCAAACTGCTACCTATCGGGGAAAGCTGTATGAGAGCGCGCGGGATTATGTGGTGAAGCCGCTGCTGGCGAATTTTGATTCGTATGGATCGGGATCGATTGTGGCTGAGGACACTTCGATATGGGAGGAGCACCAGAAGGACCAGAAGCATTTTGCGTTTTCGACGGCGGCGGCGATTGTGGGGCTGAAGAATTTTGCCGAGATTGCGCGGATGGCGGGAGACGAGGCTGCACGCGCGGACGTGCTGAAGCATGTGGCGCAGTTGCAGACGGGCTTTGACGCGGCCTTTATCCGTGGCGGAAGGCTGCACGGAACGCTGGAAGAGGGCGAGAAGAACGATATTGATGGGGCGCTATTGGCGATTATCCATCTTGGCGTGGTGAATGATCCGGCAGTGATTCGGGACACCGTGGCGAGGATGGAACTGCTGAAGGTCGCTTCAGGCGGCTATCGCAGGGTACGGAGTAATTACACGGACCCGAAGATTTTTGAGTACTGGTATGAACGCCAGGAGTTTCTGTTTGTCGATATCAGCCTTGCGGAGGTTTACCGGTCGCTGGGACACAGGGATGAGGCTGCTGCGATGATGCGGCGCATCGAGGACAAGGCTGCTGAGGATCACGACATTATTCCAGAGATGTATGTGGCGCTGCCGTGCGATCTGTTTCCGGGGAAGATTGGTGATCCTACGGGAGCGCGGCCGATGGCGGGGTATGGGGCGGGGGCTTTCCTTCTGGATTTGCTGGATCGGGAGAAGTACGAAGCAAAACATTAATCGCTATAGCATGCGCTGCATGATGAGCAGACGCAGCCATTCGCCGAACTTGTTGCCTGCTTCCGGCAGCAGGCCCACTTCTCTGAATCCGAGCGAGGCATGCAAGGAAACCGACGGGACATTGATGCCGCAAATGCAGGCGACCATGGAGTGGCAGCCTCTGGCCTGGCACTCGGAAATGAGCTGCGATAACAGGCGAGTACCGACGTGGTGGCCGATGCAGTCGGGGCGAACATAGATGGAGTCTTCGACGGTGAAGCGATAGCCTTCGCGGGGACGGAACTGCGAGGCGTAGCAATATCCGACGATGTAGCTTTCGAGCTCCGCAACGAGATATGGCAGACCTCGATCCAGGACGGATCGCCATCTTCGATACATCTCAGCTTCATCAGGAGGAGTGATTTCAAAGGTGGCGGTACTGGTGGCTACGAACTGGGCGTAAATTGCCGTGATGTGGGGGATATCGGCGGGGGTCGCAGGGCGAATCAGGCAATGCGATGTGGTTGCGTCCTCAGGCTCTGCGCTCGCGATGCTGCTGTTGGCCATTTGCGGGATTCAGCGGACCTTAGAGCGAGTTGCATATCTCTGGTTGTCTGCCGCCATGCTCTCTCCATTCCTAAGTACATGCTGAACTACGTAAAGAAGAGCTAGAGAACGGGACAGGATTCGCAAAGAGCTATGAGTTGTATCGCTTCTGGTGCCAGAGCCAGGCGGTGCGGAGGATGTTGTCGATGTCGGGGTAATTGGGTTTCCAGCCTAGTTCGGCGATGGCTTTGTCGCTGGCCGCTATCAGGAAGGCAGGGTCGCCGGCGCGGCGGGGATGGATCTCTGCCGGGATTGGGTGACCGGTGACACGGCGGGCGGCGTCAATGACCTGCTTGACGGTGAATCCGGAGCCATTGCCGAGGTTGTAGATGAGGCGGGATTGCGCGGCAGCTGGGGTTTCGAGGGCCTTGAGTGCGAGCAGGTGGGCATCGGCGAGGTCGGCGACGTGGATATAGTCGCGGACGCAGGTGCCGTCTTCGGTTGGGTAGTCGTCGCCGAAGATTTTGATGGATTCGCGGCGCCCGAGGGCGACATCGAGGATGAGAGGGATGAGGTGGGACTCGGGCTCGTGGTCTTCGCCGCGCAAGACGACGCCGCTGCCTGGGCCTCCCTGCTCGGGTGCACCGGCAACGTTGAAATAGCGCAGCGAGGCAGAGCGGAGGCCGTGGATACGGTGGAACCAACTGAGGATGTGCTCGGTGAGGAGTTTGGATTCGCCATAGGCGTTCGTGGGGCGGAGTGCAGCCGTTTCCCGAATTGGAACAGTTTCGGGCTCTCCGTAGACGGCGGCGGTGGAGCTGAAAACGATACGTTTCGGGCCGGCGGCGAGGATTGCTTCCAGAAGAGCCAGGGTTGACGCTGTATTATTCCTGAAATAAATTTCAGGTTTATTCATCGATTCGCCGGCTTCGATCAGGGCGGCGAAATGGAGAACGGAATCAAAGGGCTGGCCGGAGGCGGAAGCGTCGCGGAAAAGGGCTTCGATGCGGGGCCGGTCGGCGATATCGGTCTCAACAAAGTCAACACCGTTGGGAACCTGATTCCGGCGTGCGTGGCACAGGTTGTCGACAACGGTAACCTGGTGCCCCTGGCTCAAGAGGAGGGATGCTACCGTTCCCCCGACGTACCCGGCGCCGCCGGTGACCATGATCTTCATAAAATTTTTGCCCTTTGGACCTGCTTTTGAGATAAGTTTAAACTAATACACAGGCTGAACAGACTTGGTTATAAACCGGTTACACTGTTCTAAGACCGTCTCCCAGACGGCGGGCCGCAGCAAAATGTGTTGTTTTCACGGTGAGGGACATCGACAACCGCGGAAAAGAAGTTGTTGATGAAGTAACCTTAGACGCCGATTACCGAGGTGTCTGGCTTATTGTCTTGGCCAGGAAGTTCGCACCGAGGTGTTGGTGTCTGGACGATGAACGATTCAGGCTTTCGTTCGTCTGACATTCAGGCGATCCGAGCAATTCTGGACGGATTTTGCATGAGTTTGCAGATGAGATGTAAGCAGAAAACAACTCAATTGCACTGCGCGGAACCACACGAGAAACCTCGGAGCTCCGCAGGGCCCTAAAAACTCCGCCCGGCGAGCGGACAATAACACGAGGAAGTTGCATCGAATCACAGAGGCGGAGCACAAAAATCTGTGTCTGAGCACAGGACGGCATAAGCTGCCTGCATGTTTCCCGTTAGGGATGGCTACGGACCAGGACGTCTTTCATTTTTTTGCAAATCGGTTATAACCGCGGCCAGCCACCGCGATTTGAGGACAGAAAAATATGCCATCGACTTCATATGCTGGACGGACACACTTCGGATTGCTTCCCGAGCCGGAGAGAAATCCTGCATCTTTTGTGACTAGCACGATACTGAACGTTTCACTTTTGGCCCTTTTGCTGGTCGTGGGAAGTTTTGCCCACCATGCAATTGAGGTGCGGAAGATGGAGTCGACGCAGATTGTATTTCCAGTAACGCCTCCACCTGAGATCAAGGTGAAGACACCACCGATGCCGAAAGTGAAGGTTCCTCCGCCACCCGAGCCGAAGCTGGCAAAGCTTGACCTGCCTAAGATCAACGTCCCGAAGGCAGAGCCCCGGCCCGCGATCAAGCAGATGGTAATTAAAGAGACTCCCGCAATGCCTAAGGTTGAAGCAGCGAAGCCGCAGGTGATACTTGCGCCTCAACCTAAGGCTGCGCTGGCCGCGGCGGCTGCTCCGGCTCTTGAGCCCCAGCAGCACCCCTCAGTTGCGGCAGTGCATCTTGGGGACCTCAATGGGGTACGTCCGAATCCAAATGCGGCACGGCCAGCGACGGTTGCAGCTCTCGGCAATCCTTATGGAGGAATGCAGGGCAATGCGGAGGCTCCGCGCGGCGTTGTTGGATCGACAGGGTTCGGAAATGGCGTGAGGTCCGGATCGAATGCGGGCACGGTAGGCAGAGTTGCTTCCGCCGGCATTCCGGGAGGCAATGGCACGGCGCAGCAGGGCGCATATGGAAACGGTGCTCACGTAGGATCCGCCGGCATTCCTGGAACCTCTTCGACACCGGGCTCAAGCGGTTCCGCAATGATGTCGGCTGAACCGAAGACGACTCCGCCGGTGTTGTTGAGCCACGCCGAGCCTGAGTACACATCTGAGGCGAAGCAATTAAAAATTCAGGGGGATGTAGTACTGCGTGTAACGATCACCACCGACGGACGGATGGTGGTGCACCACGTCATTCATGGTCTGGGCCATGGACTGGACGAATCTGCCATGCGGTCGGCGCCGAGCTATCGGTTTAAGCCCGCAACGCAGAACGGCCATGCTGTGGACTACGAAACGAACATCATTATCAAGTTCCAGACCGCATAACCGCTGCTATACGCACTTGTGACGTATTCGACGAGATAACACACGAAGCAAGCCGCAAGCCCCGAAGCCTCTTAGAATGGCAGGTGAAGGCGGCCAAGCACGAACAGACGATTTTCACCTTAGGAGCCTGCAATGAAGTTGTTGAAGTATTCCCTCCCCCTACTGGCCCTGACTTTAGGTGTGCCAATTGCGCAAGCGAAGAAGCAACCGAAGTATGAACAGGCGCACCAACTCACTGCCGACCAGGCTGCTCTGGTAGAAAAAGCAATCGCCCGCGAGAAGGTAGTCATCAAGAACATTCAGCAGCGCACGCCGCTGGTGGAGACCTACATTCAGGAGATGCGCCCCGACGACAAGCTGTATCAGGTGCCGACTTCGGACACGTACATGCTGAACCGGGTGGATTTCCGCAAGGCTTTTACCGATAAGCCGTACGAGGCACGGAGCGCTTCGAAGCACGGATTCTTCAAGGGCTCTCTGTCAGCATTTACCAACATCGGCAAGGCCCTGCATCTGGATAAGGAAACCTTTAACTCCAACGGCTTTACGCAGATGATGTTTGTCGATCCGACAGGATTCGACCAGCAACACTATGTGTTCAGCTATGTGCGGCGCGAGTTCCTGGGATCGGTTCGTACATGGGAGTTTGACGTACACCCGCGTGATTCGGTGAAGGGGTATGGCCGGTTCTTTGGCCGCGTCTGGATCGAGGATCAGGACGGAAACATTGTCCGCTTCAATGGAACTTACACAGAGAGCCAAAGCGAGGACAACAACAAGGAGTACTTCCACTTTGACAGCTGGCGCATGAACATGCAGCCGGACCTGTGGCTGCCGGTGGCGATCTATGTGGAAGAGTCGCAGCGCATCGAAGGCGGCAAGATGGTTGGCCTGCGCGCGCAGACGCACTTCTGGGGCTACTCGCTGACACTGCCGACGCGCGACAGCGAAAATGTTTCGGTGCAGGTAGAAGGTGCGGTTGACCAGAGCGGCCAATCGCAGGATGTGACTCCGCTGCAGGCGACACGCGAGTGGGTGCAGCAGGCTGAGAACAACGTGATCGACCGGTTGGTGCAGGCTGGTTTGCTGGCTCCGCCGAGCGACTTTGACAAGACGCTGGAACAGATTGTTGTAAACCTGGCGGTACCGAACAATCTCAACTTCCCTGACCCGATTCATTGCCGCATTCTGCTGACAACGACAGTGGAAGCGACGACGATCGGCAACACGATCCTGATCAGCAAGGGACTGATCGATACACTGCCGAATGAAGAGTCGATCGCAGCGGTGGTAGCGATGGAGCTTGCGCACGTGGCGCTGGGACATCACATCGATACACGCTATGCGTTCAACGATCGCCTGCTCTTCCCGGATGAGGCTTCGTTCCAGCGGATCAAGATGAACCACACGGACGAGGACAACTTCCAGGCAGCGAAGCTGGCAACCCAGTACATGCAGAACTCGATGTACAAGGACAAGATTGCGAATGCAGGTCTTTACTTTGTGCAGCTCGAGGATCGCGACAAGGCGTTGAAGCAGCTCAACTCGCCGAAGCTGGGCGACTCGATGCTGAAGGCAGACGGCACACCATGGCTGGCGGATATTGCGAAGACGGCTCCGAAGCTGGATCAGGACAACACAGCACAAGTGGCCGCGCTGCCGCTGGGAAGCTGGCTGAAGACTGATCCGTGGGACGACAAGGAGTACATGTTGAACGCGAAGCGGTATGCTCCGATGAATGCCCGCGACAAAATGCCGTTTGAGGTGACGCCGGTGTACTACAGGCTACAGCGTTACGAGGACGCGCAGAAGAATACGCCAGCTCAGCCAGGCACCGCTCCTGCCCCAGGTAACGGGCAGCCGGGCGCAAACCCGACAGGCACCAACTAATCGCATATTCTCCACTCCAGACATCACGACGTCTGGAGTGGGGAATTTCAACAGGGATCTACTTCGATTTCATTCATGGCCGGGGTTCCGAACGCTGGGATACGATCTCAGGGTTCTGGAATATCCCGGCTATACTTTTGAGAGCGCCTGATACTTTCTCCCCTGAAGGGCGTCATACTCCTGCGAAGTCTGGAATGTGCATGTTGCTTAGAAGATACCGTTTTGCTTTTTTCCTGATCAGTGTTGTGTTTTGTGGATTGGCTGCTCAGCAGGTGCGAGGCCAGGTTGTGCCCGCAGCGGTTAAGGGCTCTTTGTCGCTGACTGCCGGCGGCTTTGTTTCGGTATTTCAACCGGACTATGTGGATTACAAGCTGGGCGGTGTCGGAGGATATGTCGATCTGAATATCTTTCGTGGCTATGGCATCGAAGCCGAGGGACGCTGGCAGCACTTTCATGAGTATTACGGCATAAGCCAGGACAACTACCTGATCGGTCCGCGGAAAAAGATCTTTCATTTCTGGAAGGCGCAGCCGTATGTGAAGGTGCTGGGTGGGTTCAGCAATATGAACTTTGGACCGGGCATCGGGACAGGGCGTTTTAACACAATCGCATTTGGCGGTGGAACGGATATTCGACTGGACCGGCGCTGGAGCGTGCGCGGTGACTTCGAATATCAATGGTGGCCGGATTTTCTTGGAGATCGACTGAATCCCTATGGCGTGAGCGTGGGGATGAACTACCGGATTTTCTGATAGAGATCAGGGGTCAGAGAACTCTTGCCGGATGGAGCATCGGCACAGGCGCGATGTCTGCGGACTCGCTGTTGTTACTTAGCGATTATGTCGATGGCGATGGGGATGGTACGCGGAGGCAGGCAAAGCTCATTGCTGCAAGCCTGATAGCGTAGCGAGGCTTGCAAGAGATGGTCGCCTTTGGGGGCAACAATCTCGGTGTGGATCGTGAACTCGCCGGTATAGACGCTGAGCTTTTGGCCGGGATCGTTTGGATATGTAAACGGTTCGCCATGCGGATAATCGGCCTTTGCGAGCTTGACAGCGGAATCTTCAGGAAATTTCAGAGTTGTGGGGATGAGAGCCTCTTCGGCTGGCGTGTGCGAGTTAACATGCAGGCCTGCAGCTACCTTGAAATGCAGATCCACGGTGGCTGGCTTGCCAGCGGGAATGGTGATCTGCTCGGGAAAGAGATAGGAAACGGACTGCGGAGCCTTCGACTGTTTTGGGAGATTGTCGAAGGGAGATTGCGCAGTCGCGACGAGACCGGCGAGAGCTACGCTGAGCATCAAAGCCGAACTACGAAGAATCATCATGGCGGTTCTCCTGCTTCCCTTCTCTTAGTTAACTTTTCCTACTTTGTTTCTCCTACTTCGCTTCTCCGAGGGCCTTGCGGATGTTGTTTTCGAGATCGTCTTTTGAGGTGAGGCCGAAGGTGACGTTGGTGATTTCGCCTTCTCGGTTGATGAAGAAAGAGGTCGGGAAGACGTCAGGATCACCGTAGGATTTAGCGATGCTGTCGCCGTCGAGTAAGACGGGATAATGAATCCCAAGCTGATCGGCGGCCTTGGCGATGTCTACTTTCTCCTTAGCGAGAAGCTTGGTATCGTCCTGATCCAGATCGTCAAAGGATACGCCGAGGATTTCGAAGCCTTGGGGCGAATATTGCTTTTCAAGGTCGACGAGCCAGGGGGTTTCGATCTTGCAGGGTGCGCACCAGGTGGCCCAGAAGTTTAGCTGGATGGCTTTGCCTTTGTAATCGGCGAGAGAGACCTTTTTGCCCTGGAGATTGGTCAAGGTGAAGCTGGGGGCCGCTTTACCGACCATGGGAGAAGCCAGGTGTCCCACACCGGCTGCATCGGAAACGAGGTTAGCCTGATCCTGCTGAGCCTGAACCTGGAGTGCGGCGTGTACACGGTTCAGATGATTGGCCCATCCGGCGAACCCCAGAAGCGCCAGGACAAAAACGACTGCAGAGATGACAATAACGTTGCGTTTCAAATGCGTGGATCCCCCGTGCTTATTGTAAGGCGCTGTGCTTTAGATGATTCCGTTCCAACGGGGGTTACAGGTTCTGGTCGTCAAACTGCTACCATCGGAAGCGCATGGAAGCTAAAGGGAATGCACCGGATGGTATCACTCCGGCGGAGCTGGTGAGGACGGAAGCGCGGGCGCTTGAGGCACTGGCCGAGCGGCTGGATGGGGCGTCTGGATTGATGGCCAAGGATTTTGGCAGGGCCATTGAGCTAGTGGTGCGGTGCGGCGAGGGGCGCGGGCGAGTTGTCGTTACGGGCATGGGCAAGAGCGGGATCATTGCGCAGAAGATTGCTGCGACGCTCAGCTCAACCGGATCGCCGGCGCTGTTTCTGCATCCGGCTGAAGCGGTGCATGGAGATCTGGGCGTGCTGATGCCGGGAGATGTGGTAATTGCGCTTTCGGCGAGCGGGGAGACGGAAGAGATTCTGCGGTTGCTGGCTACGCTGAAGCGCAAAGGTGATGCGCTGATTTCTTTCTGCTGCAATTTGGGCTCGACGCTGGCGGCGGCGAGCGATGTGGTGTTGGATTGCTCGGTGGAGCGCGAGGCTTGCGGGATGAATCTGGCACCGACGGCCTCTACGACGGCGATGCTGGCGCTGGGGGATGCGCTGGCGGTGGCGGTTTCGCTGCGCAAAGGATTCAGGGCTGAGGATTTTGCGGAGCTGCATCCGGGCGGGAAACTGGGGAAGAAGCTGAAGCTGGTGCGTGAGCTGATGCATGCGGGTGAGGCGGTACCGGTAGTGGCTGCTTCTACGGCGATGACGGATGTGATTTATGAGATGAGCCGGAAGAAGCTGGGGCTGACGACGGTGCAGCAAGATAGAAAGCTGCTGGGTGTGATTTCGGATGGGGATCTGCGGCGGTTGCTGGAGCGCGAGGGTGGTGCTGCGCTAGCGATGACTGCGGAACAGGCGATGAATCGAGCGCCGAAGACGATTGCGGCGGGCGAGTTGGCGGCGCGGGCGCTGGCGGTGTTGGAGGAGAAGAAGATTACTTCGCTGGTGGTGGTGGATGATGCGGGGCGCGTGGAGGGTGTGCTGCATCTGCATGATCTTTGGGGAATGGAGTTGATTTGAAACCAGGTCATGACGAGACATGTCTGCAGTGGAGCACTTAGAATCCGAAGTTTCCGGCGATGAAAAAACTAGATGTTCTAGTGGCGAGAAGGGCGTTTATCGGTACCAGCCTCGCTCGAATGCTCCGAGCTCCGGCTCAATGAGTGCTTCGGCCTGATATCGCCAATTGAGGATGGGGATTCCAGCATCGAGCAGCGGCTGCTGACGGCTCTCCAACCAGTTCAAGCAATTGCCTTCGATTTCTCCGGTGTGCCTGCTGCAAGCTCGCCGATCTGGTCGAGATTGACACCCGCTGTCTCGATGCGGAAAAACCAGGTCACGACGGCTCCAAGGATCGAACTGATAATCAGGCCATAGAGCAACATCCGCGTTCCGATCACGTCAAGCAGGATCGGAAACAGGAACGCAGTCGCAACGGCGCCGATCTTGGCAAAGGCTGCGGCAAAGCCTGCGCCTGCGCCTCGGATAGCAGTCGGAAAGACCTCGCCGGCCAGCAGGTAAGTCTGTGCATTGGGGCCAAGGTTGGTCATGAATTGGAAGAGCATAAAGCCGATGAAAATCAGCGCGACCTTGAGGCCGCCGGTCGCGTCGACTGACAGCGAAGCGATCAGCAGACCTACAGCACAGCCGATGAAGCCGATAATCTGCAAGCGGATCCGGCCCATCTTGTCCGCCAGCATCACGGCAAAGACAATGCCGATAATCAGCAGAATCGTGATCATGGCGTCGCCCTTGGCGCCCTCTGTAGCATTGGCGATCAGATCGCTCATGCTCCGCACATGTTCTGCCTTGTGCCCGAACGCCGTGGCCAGAATGGTTGGCGCAAAGATGCCGATGCCATATGTGCTCAGATCCTGCAGAAACCATGGCACAGACGCAAGAATAGTGGCGCGCCGGTAGCGCTTCTGAAACAAAGAGAAGAACGATCCGCCGCCATGCCCATGTTCCCCTGGAGCCGCCTTTTGCAACAGCACCACGTTCTGCGGATATTGTGGGGTGCGCACCAGCAGCCGTTGGGCGGCCGCAGTGGCGCGCTCGGTGGAGCCTTTGGAATGCAGCCAGTTAGCGCTTTCGGTGATGTAGAAACGAGCCACCGTAACGACCAGCGCGGGCACAACCGCTGTGGCAAACATCCAACGCCATGCATTGAGATTCGAAACGACAGTCAGCACCGCGTAGCCCACGGCCGCTCCAGCCACAGCACCGACCGCCTGGAATGCGAAGGCACCCAGGACCAGCTTGCCGCGGCTGGTACTGGGAATGTTCTCGGAGATGATCATGTGCGCCGTCGGGTAGTCGCAGCCGAGCGCCAGCCCGAGTCCAAAGAGGCAGAACACCAATGAGGTAAAGCTAGTGCAAAAGACGGCCGCGCCAAGGAATGCTGTAAAGATGATCATCTCCACAATAAACATCGATTTGCGGCCGAATTGGTCCGACAGAGTACCCAGGCCGACGGCTCCGACGAGAATGCCGCACAGGCTCGCAGCAGTCACCAGTCCACGCTGCGCGGGGCCGATTTCGAATTGGCGCGCGATGAGCGGCAAGGCCACGCCGGTCATGAAAACGACGAAGCCTTCGAAAAACTTACCCGCCGCGGCCAGCATCCAGATCAGCCGCTGCATGCTGGTCATGGGCGTGGAGGGAAGGCGCGTGCCATCGGGCCAGACCGGCAGTTCGTCAATGTAGTCCTGCACGGTGCGGGGTTGGTGCGCCGCGGAATCGGTAACAGTCGGCATGAGCAATGTCCTCTACGGTTACTTGCATCAACCTAGTGAATTTTCGTGATTTGCAATTCGCTGCGAGCGCGGATCGATGTCGGCAGGGCGATGAAATGCACCGGTTTTAGCAAGGTGTCCGCACTGCCGCCTTGCGGCGAGATGCACCAGAGCAGGAAGTTGGCGATCGCCTGCGCACTCTGCTGGTTCGACTGTTGCTCTGCGACCATGGCGTATTCGTAATTGATCAACGGATAGGAATTGACGCCGGGCGCGAAGACCAGCGTCAGGCGTTCGTCGGCAGGTGTGCGTGGCGTCAATTCCGCAGCGGCTGCCGTGACCGTTGCCGGCGTAGGAAGCAGAAACTTTCCGTCCTGATTCTCAAGCATCGCGGTGATCAGACCAGCCTTCGCCGCATCGTCCTGGAAGCTGCCACCAACATAGCCAACCGCATAGGGCGTTCGAGCAACGGTCTGCACCATCCCTTGATTGCCGGTTGCAGTCAGTTCGCCCGATACCGACGGCCAATTCGCCGTTGTGCCATAGCCAACCGTGTTTCCCCAGGAATTGTGCGTATCTTCAGCGGAAAAGCTCAGAAATTGCGTGAAGATGAAGGTGTCGCCCGAGCTTTCGGCGCGCCGAACGGGCACGATGGCATGGCGCGGAAGGCTGACTCCGGGATTCAGTTCGGCAATGGGGTTTGCATTCCATTCGCGGATGGCTCCAGAATAGATGCCGGCCAGCACCGGTCCGCTGAGTTTGAGCTCGCGACCGCGCAGTTCAGGCAGATTCACCTGCACTGTTTGCGCCGAGATTGCGATGGGGATGTTGAGTATCTGAGGATTGGCCATCGCCTCGTTGTCGGACATGTATGCGTCCGATGTCCCGATCTGTACCTGTTTTGCGATGGCCTGAGCGATACCCGCTCCAGATCCGGTGGCGCCGGCCGTCATGTGCACGGCAGGATCGACTTTCGCATACGCATCGATCCAGGCCCTGAACAGCGGATAGATCAAGGTCGATCCCGTTTCCGCAATGGTCGTCCCCGTCGCTTGCGCTATCGCAATCGGCAAAGCTACCAACCCAACAGCTATCGCGGCGATGTACCCAGTTCTATAAATGGCGCTCTTGCGGCAAGCACTCATGCGACCACTCCTTTTCGGATATGAAAGATCGGTTGGCTTGCAGAGGACGAGGACTTGCGAAGTGCGAGATCACAGTACAGACTGCATGTTACGAGATGATGACATCGTCAAGAGATGCAGTTCGCCGGTTCAATCAATGAGCGGCCTAGATCAATGATTTTGTGTATTCAAATTTAGAGGCAGCTATCGAAATGCACATCATCGCCGAGTCACTTATCGAGCGCAAATTGATACCGACAAGTCGTCTTGCTGGCAGTGGTGGCTGGTTCGAACGACGGCACTCTGTAAATCGAGAGCTTCTATTTGAACCGCCGCCTGAGACTTGAGTCAGACTCAGAACTGACCGAGGTGGACGCGGACTACGGAGGGTTCTTTGGCGTGGAACTGCAGGCCGCGATCGGTTTCGTCACCATTCCAGAGGCGTAGTTTGTGCCACGTGCCGTTTTCGTAGTAGCCCTGTTCGGCGCTAAGGATTTGCATGCGCTGGCCGGCTAACTTGCCGGGAAGGTGGAAGCTGACGCTGCAGTCGATTCCGGTGACGATGAATTCATCGGGGCCTAGCTGGGCTATTAGGGCTGTGCCGTGGGCGTCTCTGTTGCCCGGTGCGTGGCGGCCGTCGTTCTGGGGGAAGCCGTAGTTGATGGAGGCCTGCCATGGGCCGAAGTCGATCTCCTGCTCTGCCTGACCGTGTTCTTCCACAGAGGTTTTGAGTTTGCCTTCGAAGTTCCACTGGGCGATTTCGCGGCTCATGGGGCCGAGGAGAGCGAAGTTGGCGGCATCAGCCTTGGGCGCTTCGTCGCCGGTGATGTTCCAACCGGTTTGGTCGACGCCGAAGGGCGAGAAGCCGAGTGCGCCGTGGCCGAGGGCGAGGAAGAGGTATTTGGCGTAGTTGTCACTGCGGCCGATCTCGGGAATCCAGAGTGCATTGTCTGGACGGCTGTAGATGCGCATGAGATCGGTAACGAAGCCAGGATCGTCGGAATAGATATCGGGACCGATGAGGTCGAGGGAGGGTGCGAGAGCGCGCCAATAGCCGACATACTTCTGCACAGGTCCGCCGCTGGGATAGCCGACGCCGGGTTGGTCGAGGCGACGCTCGGGGAGTTCGGCAGGTGGGTAGTCGACCCAGACGTTGGCGTAGAGCGGAATGTTGAACTCGGCGCGGCCTGCGGCGGCGATTTCGTTGATGTATTTGGCCTGGTGGTACATCTGGAAGATTTCGTCGGCGTCGCCGGGAAAGACCTGAAGCCAAGTTCCTCCGGAAGCCGTGCCGGGCTGCTTATGGGTGATGGCGAGGAAATCTGCGGGAACTGGTTTCGCGAACTCTGCGTTGGCTTCGGGGCTGTAGTCACGGATGGTGCCGATGCCGCCCGACTCGTTTTCGACCTGGACGGTGATGACGGTGTGGGCTTCGGAGTCGATTTCTTTCAGATGGCGCATGAGGGTGACGAAGGCGGTCTTGTCGGCTTCGAGGTTGTTGCGCGAGTTGGCGGAGAGGACATCCGTCGGGACGCCGTCATTGCGGATCATGCGCGGGTAGCGTTTGGTGTCGGTCTTGATCCATTCGGGGGCATAGTGCATCTGACCATTCTTCCAGGTGCCGAACCAGAGAATGATGAGGCGCAGGTGATGCTCACGTGCGCCGTTGACGAGGGCATCGACATTGGTGAAGTCGAAGTGACCCTGCGTGGGCTCGAACTGCTCCCAGTACACGGGGGCTTCTAGGGTGTTGGCATGCAGGTCGGCCATGGACTGGAAGACTTGTGGCAGTTCGCTCGGCCAGGCGCTGGAATTGTGGATCTGTCCGCCGAGCATAAGGAACGGCTTGCCATCGACGAGGAAGGCGTAGCGGCCATCTTTCTGGATGAACTTGGGCGGCTCTTCGGCGCGTATTGGAAAGGTTGCGAGGCAAGCAAAGAGTAGCGAAGCGGCGAGGATGCGTCGGAGATACGAGGCGCTGGTTGGCATGGTTTTGTGCTCCGGAGAAATGTAATCGTATACATCGGATTGCGCAACTGGTTTGCAGAACTGGCTAGGATTCACATACGTTTACCTCGCCACTTGATGACAACCTACGGTTAGCGATTGCGATAGACTGAGGCAGAATCAGGATTGCTGCACCGAGGCTCCTGGTGGAAGGAGACCGCGCTTTTATGTCGACTACTTCCGCACCTTCGCTACCCTCGCAAAGTGTGCCGCCGGAGCCCGGCGAGTCCGCGGCATCGTTAGCCTCATCGACGTTGCAAGCGAAGAGCCGACCGCGAGTCTTTATAGCCTGGACGAGCTTTGTGTTTGCTTTGCTGCAGAGCCTTTGCACGTTCTTTGCGGCGGCGAATGGGCTGCGGTTTGCGATTGGGCTTGGGGCGCTGGCGTTGACAAGCTGGCAGGCGGCGTTTATTCGCGAGTTTCACTCTTCGTGGTTTCGCAGGCCGATGAATGGAATTGCATTGGCTGGGGCGCTGCTGAATCTGGTGGTGCTGTGGCAGATTCGCCGGCTGCGGGCGCGGCCTGCTGCGCAGTGGCGGACTACTGCGCCGAGCGCAAGAAAGCTGCGCGGCGAGCGGATGCAGTTTTGGTTGTCGGTTGTGACGCTGGTGTTGGTGGGGATTGAGGAGTATCTGCACTTTACGCAGCATGGACGGCTGTGATGCTTTGATTTATCAATCTCCTCATTCTCGAAATTTTTTCAGGAACTGAGACAATGAGCAGCACTACCAGAGTGACTGTTGCCATAGTAGTGGGATGCCTTTTGGGTTTTGCGACTCTTAACATGGAGAGCTTATCCGACATCAGTGCTAACCCAATTCTGGGTGGCATACAAATCAGCTTTGTGACCCTCTTATTTCCAGGTTTGATTGGCTCCATGGCATTCGCAGGCAATGTCCACGCCTTTTCGTTGGGCGTAGCAGGATTCATCAATGCGATCCTCTATTTAGGTCTCGTCTGGATCACCATTGGCATCATCGAGAGATTTCGGCTCAAGCGGAGGAATGCGAAAGTATTACCGGAAGATCCCCTCGGTTAAAATCGAAGATGTTGCTTTAGTGTCCCGCGCCTCCCTATCGCGGGCGGAGAGATCGTACACGCCTTTATGCATCGCTGGTCGAAACTGTTTGTTCCTACATTGCGCGAGGCCCCGGCGGATGCCGAAGTGGCCAGTCACAAATTTCTGCTGCGGGCCGGATATGTTCGGCAAGTCGGTGCGGGGATTTATAGCTATCTCTTCCTTGGGCAGCGGGCGCTGAACAAGGTCATCGCCATTGTGCGCGAGGAGATGGATACGATCGGGCAGGAGTTCTTTTTGCCCGCGATCTTGCCTCGCGAAATATGGGAAGAGAGCGGACGCTGGACGGTGATGGGCGACAATATGTTTCGCCTGAAGGACCGTAAGGGCGCCGATCTGTGCCTGGGCATGACGCATGAGGAGATCATGACGTCGATTGCGCGGAATGAACTGCGCAGCTACAAGCAGTTGCCGCAGATCTGGTACCAGATTCAGACGAAGTTTCGCGATGAGCCGAGGCCTAAGTCGGGGCTGCTGCGGGTGCGGCAGTTCACGATGAAGGATAGCTATTCTTTCGATCTGGATGCAGCGGGACTGGACAAGAGTTTTGATCTGCACGATGTGGTGTACCGGCGCATCTTTACGCGCTGCGGGTTGAAGTTTGTGGCCGTGGACGCGGACTCGGGTGCGATGGGTGGTACGAAGTCGCAGGAATTTATGGTGTACACGGATGCCGGCGAAGACCTCATCGTGAGCTGCCCGGTGTGTGGTTACGCGGCAAATATCGAGAAGGCTACTTCGCTGCTTGGCGCTGTGACAGAGATGGAATCGACGGGCGATGGTACGCCGGAGCTCGAGTACACGCCGGGTTGTGCGGCGATCACGGATGTTGCGGAGTTCTTTAAGATTTCGCCGGCGAGCGATATCAAGTGCGTTGCGTACATGGCGTTGAAGCGCAGCGCCACCAAGGGTAAGCCGGATACGTGGCATGGGCTGGCGGTGTTCCTGCGTGGCGATCACCAGGTGAATGAGACGAAGCTACAGGCTGCAGTGGGAGCCGCTGAGCTGCGGCCGATGGTCGGCGAGGAGCTGGAGAAGTTCATTCACGGACCGGCTGGCTATCTTGGGCCGGTGGGGCTGAAGCATGTGGCTTCTCCGCTTTCGACGAATGAACCGGATGGGCTTACGGTGGTTATCGACAAGGGACTTGAGGGCCGCAGGAACATGGTATGCGGTGCGAACAAAGTGGACTATCACTTGCGCAATGTATGCCCTGGGCGCGATTTCTCGTGGACGCTGAGTGCGGATATTCGCAGCGTAAATGAGGGTGAAGCGTGTCCGACGCCAGGTTGCGCGGGCAAGCTTGTTGTCGGCAAGGCGGTTGAGGTTGGGCACATTTTCAAGCTGGGGTACAAGTACACCGAATCGATGGGCGCGACGGTGCTGGACCCGAACGGCAAGGAAGTGAAGCCGATCATGGGCAGCTATGGTATTGGCATCGAGCGTATTTTGACGGCGGCGATTGAACAGTCGAATGATGCGAATGGGTTCTGGCTGCCGGCGAGCATTGCGCCCTTCACCGTGGTGGTTACGGTCACGAATGTGAGCGATACGCTGCTGCGCGAAACGGGTGAAAAAGTTGCTGCGGAGCTTGAGGCTGCCGGGCTGGATGTCCTTTTGGATGAACGGGATGAGCGTGCTGGTGTGAAGTTCAAGGATGCGGATCTTGTGGGAATTCCATATCGCGTGAATGTTGGCAAGAAGGTTGCAGAGGGTAAGGTGGAATTGGTGACTCGCGCAAAGGCATTGAGCGAAGAAGTACCCCTGGAGGAACTGACCGCACTTTTGAAGCGTCTTACTGTGGAGTAATCGGTCACCCGTCATGGCCGAAGTGAGCGGCTAAGACGTGGATTTCCGGTAGTACCGTGAAATAAAGGTTCAGGCCGCGGAGGCAGTTTGTATGGCATTGAAGGTCAAGATTGAAAGACCGGCTACGCGGCGTGGATGGAAGCCAATCGTGATTCGAACGACACTGGCTGTGATTGCGGCGGGAACTCTAGTCTTTTTTGCTGTCTTTGGCTTCTACTACTTCCGATACGGAAGCATCGTTGATGAACGGCTGAAGCATCCGGTTTTTGCTACGACGGCAAAGATCTATGCTGCTCCACGTGAAGTGCGCATTGGACAGAAGCTCAATGAACCGGAAATCGTCAACGAGCTTCGCCAGGCTGGCTATACACCTGAGAACGATTCGAAGCCTTCTCCTCTGGGGACGTTTGGAGAAAGCTCGGATTCTGTCGCGGTGCATCCGGGACCACAGAGCTACCATGCTCCAGACAGTGCGACGATCCGTTTCAGCGACGGCGTGGTTTCAGCGCTGGTAGATGACAAGGGGCAAGCGCTCTCAAGCTATGAGTTGGAACCTCTGCTGATTACGGGTTTGAGTGAAGACACGAACCGCACGAAACGCCGGTTGCTGACGTTTGATGAGATCCCTTCAAACCTGGTGAATGCCGTACTGGCGATCGAGGACCGGCGATTCTTCGATCATGGCGGCGTGAATTACTTCAGCATCATGAGCTGGGGTTACCACGATCTGATTGGCGATCGAAAGCACAAAGGTGGGGCTTCTACGCTGACGATGCAGTTGGCGAAGCTACTGTTTCTCTCCGACAACGGAACGATCAAGTACAAGCTTATCCAGATCATGGTGGCGTTTCATCTGGAGCATCACTTCGATAAGAAGCAGATCTTTGAGATGTATGCTAACCAGATCAATCTGGGACAGCAGGGCAGCTTTGCCATTGATGGATTTGGCGAGGCGGCGCAGGCGTATTTTGGCAAGGATGTGAAGCAGCTTGATCTTGCGCAGTGCGCGATGCTGGCGGGGATCATTCAGCGACCGAACTACTTCAATCCGTATCGCCACGCCGAACGAACGATGGAGCGGCGCAATCTAGTGCTGGACTCGATGGTGGAGACGGGTGCGATTACGAAAGATCAGGCAGAGGCTGCAAAAGCAGAGTCACTGAAGGTTTCACCGCAGAGCGTGGATGCGAGTGACGCTCCGTATTTTGTGGACCTGGTGCACGAGCAGTTGAACCAGAAGCTGGGCGATCGCGACTTCAATCGCGAGGGTCTGCACATTTACACGTCGCTCGATCCGGACCTGCAGCGCGCAGCTACATGGGCAGTGGATAACACCATGCATGTAGTCGATGAGCAGGTGGACAAGCTGTACGCACGACACCATAAGAACGAAAAAGCGGAAGGCGGCGTACCGACCTATCCTCAGGTAGCTCTGGTGGCGCTCAATCCTCATACTGGGCAGGTGCTGGCGCTGGTGGGAGGACGCAGCTACGGCATGAGCCAGTTGAACCACGCGGTCGCCAATCGACCGACAGGCTCAATCTTCAAGCCTTTTGTGTATGCTTCGGCGTTCAATACTTCGATCGATGGAACGATGCTGCCTGGGCATGATGAGCTGTTTTCGCCGATCACGATTTTGAACGATGAGCAGACGACATATGACGTGGGTACGCAGGAGTACACACCGCATAACGATGGCGATAAGTACTATGGCGATGTGACGGCGCGATTTGCGCTGCAAATGTCACTCAACAATGCGACGATTGGGCTAGCTTCCCTAGTGGGCTTTGATAAGGTCGCGGCATTGGCCAGATCGGCTGGGGTGAAGAGTGTACGGGCAACACCTGCCATGGCTATTGGCGCGTACAGTGCTACGCCGATGGAGATGGCGGGAGCGTACACGATCTTTGCCAATGGCGGGCTGCATCTGGATCCGTGGATGGTGGCGAGTGTGAGAACACCGTCTGGTGATGTGATCGAGGACTACTCGCCGACATCGAAGCAGTTGCTCGATCCTCGGGTAGCCTATCTCACTACGAACCTGATGCAGAACGTGATTGCTTCGGGAACAGGCAACGAAGTGCGGCGTCGCGGATTCATGGCTCCGGCAGCGGGCAAGACCGGAACGAGCCATGATGCGTGGTTTGCCGGATACACCAGCAATCTGCTGTGCGTGGTGTGGGTGGGCAACGACGACTACACCGACATCAAGATTGAGGGCGCGCATGCTGCTGCGCCGATCTGGGCCGAGTTCATGAAGAAGGCGATCCAGTTGCCGCAGTACTCGGATACGCATGACTTCAATGTGCCGTCGGGTGTGCAGATGGTGCAGGTTGACAAGATTTCGAATCTGCCGACGGATGGAACGTGTTCAGGCGAGACGTACACGGCGGCATTTCTAGACGGGACAGTGCCGACTGAGACTTGCTCGCATCCGAATCCTCCGGATAAGCGAAACTTCCTGCAAAAAATCTTCGGTTTGGGTGATAAAAAACCAGGAACTTAACGCGTTGGGCGGCGGGCGTGTGTAAAAATCCAGCGGAGGGAAAATGGATGATTACACTGAAAGACGCAAAACGCATTATCGAGGCCGCCGAAGTCAAAGCAGCCGAGATTGGTCAACCCATGAACATCGCTGTCGCTGATGCGGGCGGCAACCTGATTGCCCATGCGCGCATGGATGGAGCCTGGATCGGAAGCATCGATATCTCGATCAAGAAGGCCTATACGTCGCGGGCTTTTGACATCGCAACTAAAGACCTCGCCACGCATTCCCAGTCAGGCGGACAGTTCTTTGGTATTCATGCTTCGAATGATGGAAAGATCATGATCTTTGCCGGAGGTATTCCGCTGAAGCAGGATGGCAAGGTAGTGGGTGCGATTGGCGTGAGCGGCGGCTCCGGTGACCAGGATCATGCGGTGGCTGAAGCTGGAGCGGCGGCGCTGTAACGATTCGATACCGAAATTTCTAACGGATTACAAAGCCTCGTCTGGAGCAAGCTACTCCAGCGGGGCTTTTTGTTTCTTGTCTCGTGGTGGATTGGCAGTTTGCCCAACAGGTTGCGGAGTGGCTGTAGATAACGGCTGGCAGACGGGGCACCAGTACGTGCTGCGGGCATTGGGTTGCTGCAGCGCTCTCTGGATCGTTGTGCTACAGCGACGGCAGGGTTCACCTTTGCGGCCGTAGACCCATAAGCTGTCACCTGGATCAGCGCTGTGGGTGGTGCGGCGCTGTTTGCCGCTGAAGGTGACGACGAGGTCGCCGGAGTCTTCGAGGACGTTGGCGGCGAGGAGTTTCTGTGCGGCGGCGACTAGCTTTTTGATCTGTGTGTCGGTGAGGGTGTCGACTTTGCGAAAGGGGCTTATGCGCTCCAGGAAACAGATCTCAGATTTGAAGACGTTGCCGACGCCAGCGAGAACGTCCTGGCGGACGAGGGCGTTGCCTAGCTCTTCCCTGCCGTGCTTCTGCAGACGCTCGACGGCGGCTTTCGCGTCGAAGTCTTCGCTGAGGACGTCGCGCTCGGTTTGGGGGATCTTCTTGTCGCGGGTGAGAGTCTGTGGCGTGTGTAGACGGGCGACAGGGATGCGGAAGCCGACGGCGACGAAATCAGCGGTCTCGATGAGGATGCGCATGTTGGCACGGCTGTCTTGCCATGGCTCGCCGAGGCGGTAGATGTGCCAGCTGCCGCTCATGAGCATGTGGGTGGCTAAGATGCGTTCGGACCCGGCACGTTCGGATGTGCTGTCCTTGGGATCGGCGAAGTGCATCAACAGATATTTGCCGCGGGCTTCGACTTTGGTGATGATCTGGCCAGTGAAGGGGTGCTGGTCGTTGGCGCTGGCTAGTTGGGCGTATTCGCTGTGAAAGCGGGTGACGGTCTTGCCGACAAGCGCGCGGCTTAGGGTGCGGGCGGTGCGGAAGATTGTGTCGCCTTCGGGCATAGTCAGGGGTCAGAGAATAGAGATCAGAGATCAGTACAACAGATTCTCCATCGGGGATGACAGCCAGAAAAGCACATTTGTGATGCGGGATGAGTGCCCTCGATGAGAGCTGCGGTTTAACACAAAGCAAGAGGCCCCTCAGTCAGTCATGCTGAAGGGCCTCTCGGTACTGGAGTAACGCGCGCCGCCTGATAAACATTTCCGATTTTATCGCGAACTTGCCGCGCGTATACTTACCTGAAACTTGCGAGGAAATCGGAGGAACCATGCGCATGGAAGACCTGAGCGTTGCAAGAAGCTCTTTTTCCAAATCAGGTTTTGCAGTGAGATGGGCTTTCGCAGCGCTTTGGTTTCTGCTATCTGAATGTCAAATTATCTGGTTTCGGAAATCTAGCACATCCCCCGGGCTTTTCGGCGAGCTTGGCATCCATTTCTTCCTTTTGGTTCCCGCGATTATTACATACCTTTTGTGGACAAAGATTCGTGGGCTGGAGCTTGGAGACGAACTTGCCCCTCGAACTGCAACCGTCCTTAAGAAAGAAGTTTCTAGTCAACTTGCATTCACATATGCTGCAATCTACAGCATTCTCATGTTCATCAGTTGATTAGAGTCCCTTAACCAGTTCACTACTCGGGCCTAGTAAGCGCTGGACGGTTCTTGGCTGCTTCCTGTGGTGAGAGACGCGGCGATGCGCTGCCGGTCTGCGTCGCGTAGCCGATGCGTGGGGGTTGGCTGGTGGGGCGGCGGAGGTTCATGCCTAGTGGGCTCTTGTGGAAGCCTGCGTTCTGGAGGGCTTGAGCGAAGGGGTGCAGCGAGACGGGCAGACCGTTGATGGTACTGATGAGGTAGCCGCTGTGGTGGCTGCCGGATTGATCGCGCTCGAGGCGGTCGAGACCTTCTTTGGCGAGGAACTGAGCCAGGCCTTCCGCGATGCGGGAGCGCTCGGGTTCTTCGGCGGGGAGGAAGACGAGCAGGTTGGGATTGCCGCGGCGGAGCCACGCGACGAGGCGGCCTTCACAGAGGACTACCTGGGCGTATGCGGCGCGTGTCAGCGTCCGGGGCGCTGTCTCCGTGTCTTCCGCTTCTGGAGGGAGTTCGGGCCATTTCAGGGTTGAGCCGTAGGGGTTGGCGGGGTCAGTGGCGGCGAGGAGGAGGAACTCCTGCTTTTCTTCTTCGGCGGGGAAGGCGCTGGCCGGATTGCGCAGGGAGCGGAGGAGGTCGACGGCGGCGGGGAGAGCGAATTGGGTGGCTCCGAGGCCGGCGACGAAGTAGCCGCGGCGGATGCGGCCGGATTCTTCAAGGGCTTTAAGAACAGGGTAGATGGCGGAGAAGCCGCCGGGGATGTTTTCGGCTGCGGCGCATTCGCGGAGGAGGATGCCGTAGCGGTGGAGGAGCTGAAGGGTGAGGGCATGGGTGGATTCGGTGGTGGAGGGAAAGCTCGCCTCAGGGGCTAAAGCCCCTTCTGGAACTGTTGTCATGATGCCGGGGCTGAAGCCCCGGCCTACCAAGTCCGCTCGTTTTGTAACGCCTGCATTCTCAGCGCTTCCTCCGACTCGTTGCAGTCCCGGCAAAAGTGACCAGCGGCCCTGGGCGGTAGCGGGGACGGTGCGGCGGCTGCGGAAATTGGCGCGCTGTGCCTGGCTTGAGTGGTCGCGGCGCTGGGTGCGGCCAGAGTCGGGGCGGAAGACGTAGGCGCGGAGCGGGTGGAAGCTGTCATTAGTGACAAGGCCGCGCCAGACGAGGGACCAGAGAGCGTCGAGGGATTCGCCGGGGTAGCCGCCGCCTACCGAGTCATGAAGCTGGGTAAAGAAGCTGGCGCCGGATTGGCGGAGGGTGGCGAGAAGCTGCGCTTCCCTTTCGGTCATGGGGGTGTCGTTGGGGCGCGGGAGGGCGAGGAGGGGGAGCTTGTCGGCGAGGTAGAGAGCAATGCGGCCGTCGTGCTCGCCGAGTGGCTCGACGCCGGACCAGGCGACTTCGCCAGCGGCGATGAGCGTATCCAGATCGCCGGGCTGGTAATTGGCGATGCGGGCGGGGAGGATGCTGGTCTCGAGGAGCGAGGCGGGGAGCGGCGCGCCTTGCAGGTTTTCGATGACATCGAGGAGGGCGTCCATACCGCGGCGCGGGGTGAGCAGGCCCTGCCAGTGGGTGAGGAAGCGGGCTAGGGTCTGCTGCTCGACTGGCTCGACCTCTTTGCGGAGTTTGGCTAGGGATTTGCGGCGGATCTGGCGAAGGATTTCGGCGTCGATCCACTCTCGACTTTGGTCACGATGGAGGCCGACGGGACGGAAGCCGCCCTCAACGATGCGGTCTTCGGCGACGAGCTGATTGAGGGTTTGTTCGACCTGAGCGGGGTCGAGGGCAAAGCGGCGGGCGACTTCTTCGAGCGTGAAAGGACCGTGGGTGCGGGCGTAGCGGCGGGTCAGCTCAAGGATGGGCTGGGCGACGGGTTCGAGAAGCGCGACAGGGATGCCGGGCGGGAGCGGGATGCCGAGGCCGTCGCGGTAGCGGGCGGAGTCTTCGATGGCGATGATGCGTTTTTCGCCTGCGATACGGATCTCGAGGAGGCGGCGGGTGCGAATTAAGCGGTCGATGAATTCGAGAACATCGGGGCCGGTGACGCGGAAGGCTAGCTCTTCACGGCTGAGATCTCCGAGGCGGAGGAGCATGTCGTGCAGGGTGTCGGCGGAGCGGGCGCGGTACGGGTCGACGAGGCACTGCTGCTGTTCTTCGACCTCTGCCATCGCATCGCCGTCGAGTAGCTCGCGGAGGTCAGCGTCGCCGAGGAGTTCACGGAGCTGGTCCTGGTCGATAGTGAGGGCCTGGGCGCGGCGCTCCGCGAGTGGAGCATCGCCATCGTAGAGGAAATTGGCAACGTAGCTGAAGAGGACGGATGAGGCGAAAGGCGACGGTGTGCGGGTATCGGCGATGTGGACGCGAAGCTGGCGTTGCTCGATGGCGCGAAGAGTTTCGATGAGTGCGGGCATGTCGAAGACGTCGCGGAGACACTCGCGATAGGCTTCGAGGAGGATGGGAAAGCCGGGGTAGCGGGAGGCGACGCTGAGCAGATCGTAGGCGCGCTTGCGCTGTTGCCAGAGCGGGGAACGGCCATCGGCGCGGCGGCGTGGAAGCAGCAGGGCGCGGCCGGCTGCCTCACGGAAGCGACCGGCGAAGAGAGCGGTGGTGCCGAGCTGGCGGAGGACGAGATTCATGGCTTCGGCGGACTCGACCATGAACCAGTCTGTACTGGGGGGCTCGTCGGAGTCGGGGAAGCGGAGGACGAAGCCATCGTCGCCCCAGAGCATTTCGACGTCAGGACCTCCAGCGGCGCGCAGGCGGCCTGCGACGGCCATGGCCCACGGGATATGGATGCGGCGGCCGAAGGGGGTGAGGACGCAGACGCGCCAGTCACCGAGCTCATCGCGGACGCGCTCGATGACGATATTGCGGTCGTCGGAGACAATGCCGGTTGCTTCGGCCTGGTCGGCGAGGAAGCGCATGAGGTTTTCTGCGGCACCGGGATCGAGATCGTGGTCGCGGACAAGACGTGTGAGAGCGGCGGGCAGCGGCATGGCCTGCAGCTCGCGGACCATGGCGCCGATGCGGCGGCCAAATTCGAGCGGGCGGCCTGCTCCGTCGCCTTTCCAGAAGGGCATTTTGCCGGGCTCGCCGGGGGCGGGAGAGACGAGGACGCGGTCGTGGGTGATCTCGTCGATACGCCAAGTGGTGGCGCCGAGGATGAAGGTTTCGCCGGGGCGGGATTCGAAGACCATCTCTTCATCGAGCTCGCCGACGCGGTGGGCTTTGCCTTCACTGCCGGAGAGGAAGACGCCGTAGAGGCCACGGTCGGGGATGGTGCCGGCGTTGAGGATGGCGAGACGAGCTGCGCCCTGACGGGCGGAGACGACGTTGCGGATGCGGTCCCAGGTGAGGCGGGGGCGAAGCTCGGCGAACTCGTCGGAGGGGTAGCGACCGCTGAGGAGGTCGAGGACGCCTTCGAAGGCGGAGCGGGTGAGCGCGCCGAAGGGGGCGGGGCTGCGGACGATGCGGTAGAGATCGTCTACGGGAACTTCGGGGGTGGGTTCGAGGGATGAATCTGAGGCAGCCGCTGGATCCCCGGTCTCAAAGGCGAGACCGGGGGCACCCGCATTCTTTCTTACCGCGCGCTTCTTCGTCTTCTCGGGTGGGGGCAGGTTGGGGGGATGGGCGACGATGGCGACGATTTGCTGAGCGAGGACGTCGATAGGATTGCGAGGGTAGCGGGTGGACTCGATGTGCAGCTCGTGCATGGCGCGGGTGACGGCTGCACAGGCGATGAGGTCGGCGCGGTATTTGGGGAACAGGACGCCTTCGCTGACCGCTCCTACTGAGTGGCCGGCGCGGCCGATGCGCTGCATGCCTGCGGCTACGGATGGGGGTGATTCGATCTGGATGACGAGGTCGACGGCCCCCATATCGATGCCGAGTTCAAGAGTAGATGTGGCACAGAGGGCTTTGAGCTTGCCGGCTTTGAGCTGTTCTTCGATGACGAGGCGCTGCTCGGCTGCGAGCGAGCCGTGATGGGCGCGAACGAGCTCTTCGCCTGCCAGTTCGTTGAGGGCTCCGGCGAGGCGCTCGGCGGTCTGGCGGGCGTTGACGAAGAGGATGGTGGAGTTGCGCTCCTGGATGATTTCGAGAAGGCGCGGATGGATGGCGTTCCAGATGGAGACGCGTTTGGGAGCTTGCGACGCTGGACCGGAGGGGATGGCTTCGATGTCGCCGAGGCGGGCCATGTCTTCAACGGGGACTTCGATGCGGAGCTTGAGCTGCTTGGGGGCGCTGGCGTTGACGATGGTGACGGGGCGGTAGTGGATGTTGGAGGTTTCAACGACGTCAGCGGACCAGGATTCCGTGGCTTCGGGGGAGAGGGTGTCGATTGTGGTTTCTTCGGGTGTTTGGACGGGCCGTGTAAAGCTCGCCTCAGGGGCTGAAGCCCCTTCTGTATCTGCCAGGGCAATGCCGGGGCTGAAGCCCTGGCCTACCTGATGGGCGTCCAAATCTGCTTGTACAAGATCTAAGCCTACCTGCACGGCATGATTAAGTTCGGTTTTTGGCGGTGGCTGTACGGGTGCTTCGACGCCGCCGAGGAAGCGGGCTACTTCTTCTAAGGGGCGCTGAGTCGCGCTGAGACCGATGCGCTGGATTCCCTTTCCGCCGCGGCGTTTGGTCAGGGCTTCGAGGCGTTCGAGGGTGAGTGCGAGATGTGCGCCCCGCTTCGTCGGGACGAGAGCATGTATCTCGTCGATGATGACTGTGTCGACAGTACGAAGTGATTCGGAGGACTGAGACGTGAGCAGCAGATAGAGCGATTCAGGGGTGGTGATGAGAATTTCTGCAGGGTTTTTGCGGAAGCGGGCGCGCTCTTTCTGAGTGGTGTCTCCGGTGCGGATGGAGATTTCGGGATCGTGGACCGACACGCCCATGCGGCGGGCCATGTTGGCAATGCCGGTGAGTGGGGAGCGAAGATTGCGTTCAACGTCAACGGCGAGAGCCTTGAGAGGAGAGACGTAGACGATGCGGCATCCCTTTGATTTTGGCGGTGATTGCAGCATCAGCCGGTCGAGACACCAGAGGAAGGCGGTGAGGGTTTTGCCGGTTCCGGTGGGGGCCAGGATCAGAGTGCTTTCGCCACGGGCAATAACTGGCCATCCGAGGCGCTGCGGAGTGGTGGGTTCTTCGAAGACTTCACGAAACCAGGCTGCAGTGACGGGGTGGAAAGCGGCGAATGGATCGGGGGAAACAATGGCCGATGCGGTGGGGTGACCATCAGGTGCTGTTTTCGAATTGGGCTTTCGTGCGGCCATCCCGTCATTTCAGGATAGTCCGCAACGAGTCTGGACGGCTGTATATTTTTCGCCTTATTTTCGCTGCATTACAACAAACTTCCCTTCTCAAGCAAGGCGTCGTGGACGGTAGTAACAGGTGCCTCCAGATAAGTTAGCTGTCCAAATGGCTGGATCTGCTGGTTGTTCACTGGAGCCGAGGAAGAGCGCGCCTTGCGGTGCGAGCAAACGATGGACATTGGACAATAGCCTGCGGCGCGTCTCCTGCGAAAAATAGAGCATGACGTTGCGCAAGAAGATGATGTCGAAAGGTTCTGAAAATGGCAATGTCGATGCGCATAGATTGGCTTCGCGGAAGTTGCAGAGGCGTCGTATTTCGGGTTTGACGGTCCAGTCTTCACCCTCGTGGGTGAAGAAGCGCACGATGTTGCGCGCAGGCAAGCCGCGGTTCATTTCGATACGGTGATAAGTGCCGAATGAGGCGCGCTGCACGACTTCGCTGGAGATATCGGTGCCTTCAATCACGATGTTCCGTGTGCTCACAGACGGAAAGTGCTCAAGCAGAAGCATGGCGAGGGAATAGGCCTCCTGGCCTGTGGAACAGGCCGCGCTCCAGATGCGCAGAGACCGCGCGTGACGGCGCGCCTCGATCAGCGGCGGCAACAGCTCTTTACGCAATAGCTCGAAAGGACGGATGTCGCGGAAGAAGCTGGTTTCATTGATGGTCATGGCCTCGGCGATGGCGCGCTCCATTGATGGATTGCGACGCATCTGCAGAGAGGCGACGAGATCAGCGAGACCGGTAATTCCCTGGCTGCGAAGTAGTTTGGAGAGACGTGTTTCAAAGAGATAGTCCCGCGAGGGATCGAGGACGTTTTGCGTTTGTTCGTAAACGATCTGGCGCAGGAAACTAAGGTCGAGATGCGAAGCGGGCGCGGTTGCTGTAACCGATGGTGCGGCGCCGGGTATGAACGGTCTTGTAAAGACGGAAGAACTCACGGCGTCACACAACCGATTCTCGAAGCTCGACGGCTTCGCGTTGGCTGCGGCTGGTAAACCGCAGGATTTCCGTTGCAATTGCACTCAGAGGAAGAATGCGATTGGCGAGCCCTGCCTGAGCGATGGCTCCTGGCATTCCCCATACCGCGCTTGTGTCCTGGTCTTGTGCAAAGACCGTGCCCCCATACTGGCGAATGAGACGGCTGCCTGCGAGTCCGTCATAGCCCATTCCAGTAAGCACGAGCGCTAGAATGCGAGGACCATAGACAGTAACGGCAGACCGAAAGAGCACGTCAACGGATGGACGGCAGTGGTTGACCGGTTCATCGCTGGTGAGACGAAGGGCCGCAGGTGGAATATCGACGGGAGTTGTGAGGGTCGCGGTCGCGGCTACTTCCATGTGGCGACCGCCTTGCGCGATGTAAATGTGTCCAGGGCGAATCGGCTCTCCGGCTGCAGCTTCGCGAACGCGTAGTGGACAACGGCTGTTGAGACGCTCTGCGAGCAGGCGCGTGAAAAGCTCTGGCATGTGCTGCACGACCAGGATGGGCAGGGGGAAATCTGCTGGAATCTCAGGCAGGATGAGGTCGAGAGCTGCGGGGCCGCCGGTGGAGACGCCGATGAGAACTGCGGCCGGGGAAAGGTTCGTGGGTTGAGCCGGCGGGTTGTTTGCGGATATCGCAGCGGCTGCTATGGAAGGTAGTGGGGCGAATACCCGCGATCCGGCGGGGAAAACCGGAGAAGTTGATTGCTGCTCGGAAACATCGGTTGCCGTGGAGGTGAGAGCGAGAATTTTTGGAATGAGATCGTGGGCCAGCGTACTTGCTGCGGCTTCGCGAGAGGACTGACCCGATGGTTTCGCGACGTAATCCGCGGCTCCGCAGGCAAGAGCCTCGATGGTGATTTTTGCGCCGCGGTGCGTGAGAGTGCTGCACATGATGACGGGCACGCGGCTGTTGCGCGCGCGAAGCTGGCGCAGGGTGCTGAGACCATCCATGATTGGCATCTCGACATCGAGCAAGATTAGGTCGGGCCGTAGCAACTCCGCAGCGCGCAGGCCGGATGCGCCATCGGATGCAGTACCGGCGAGCTCCAGACGCGAATCGGTACTGAGAACCGAGCGTAACAGTGAGCGCATGACGGCTGAATCATCGACGATTAGGATGCGGGCGGGACGCGAGAAGCCGGACAATCAGACCTCCGCCAGGCCCAGCATGACGAGCTTTTCGGTCAAGGCTTCGTTATCGAATGGCTTCATCAGATATTCGTCCGCGCCGGCATCGAGTGAACGGGTGATGAAGTCGTCTTCTGCCTCGGTGGTGACCATCATGACTTTTACATTCGAGTAGCCCTCGGCGCGCATGTTCCTCAGCATGGCGAGACCGTCCATGATGGGCATGTTCCAGTCGACTAACGCCAGGTCGAAGGGGCCGTGTTCATGAAGCTGAGTAAGACCAGCGTTGCCGTCAGCGGCTTCTTCACACTCGATGCCCTTGATTTCGAGCAGGCCGCGAAGATAGTCGCGTACAAAACGAGAGTCATCGACAATCAATGCACGCATCGTTCCCCTCCGCATGTTGAAGCGCATTCCGAATAGCGACTCAAGCAGCAGCCCCAAGACGCATGGGATCGAGACGTTCTGGATCGAGCATGATCAGCAGCCCCTGGGGCAGCTTGCATGCTCCGGCAAAGATCTCCTGGCGGCGCGTGTCGAGAATGGACGGATTTGGCTCGCGATCTGCTGCCGATATGGTCAGCACTTCTCCTACCGAATCGACCAGCAGGCCAAAACAGCTGCCTTTGTTTTCAAGAACCATGATGTCCTGGCGCCCCTCCGTTGCCGGTAGACCGAGAAGCTGGCGCATACTTACGGTCGTGAGGACCTCGCCGCGATAGTGCAGCAGTCCGCCTACGAATACCGGAGCCAGAGGCACGGCGTGCGGATGGGTATTTCCGACGATTTCAAGGATGTGCGTAATAGGTACGCCGAAGAGCGTGGAACCGACATGCACGGAGCATATTTCCATCATCTTTGCAGAGGGGCCGTCTTTACGTAGTGCGATCGATTTCTTGCCGGTCATGCGAGCGTCTCCTCATAACTGTTTGCTGAGCTTTGCCATGAGCTGGCGGCCTGCGCGGCAAGAGGCAATGGCTCGATGGCGCCGAGATCGACGATGCCGGTGACGTGATCGTTGAGTAGCGTGACGCCTGCGGCAGCGCGATGCGTGCCTGCTTCCACAAGATCGTTGCCCGCGGCAACATCGAGTACGTTGCCGACAGCGATGCCGACCTGACGATTGCCCTCGCGACAGACGACTATAGTGAGCGGCAGATCGGGATTGGCGGCTGCCGTAGCGAGAACACCTGCGGAATCTTCGACCGGCAATAGTTGCCCCTCGAAGTTGAGCACAGGGCGATATCCGATGTACTCGATGCGCGAGACCGGGATGCGCTCGATGCGCAGGACTTCTCCGAGAGGAACTGCGGCGCGGCGTTGTGCTGCCTCGACGAGAAGGAATCGGGACTTCATTGCGTCCTCCTCTTCTTCAAGTATTTCGATATCTTCTTGCACGGTGCTCAGGGACACTCCTGCGCGAATTGCGATGGCTCCGGGATCGAGAATCAGGGCCAGGTCGCCATTGCCGAGAACCGTAGCGCCGGAATAGATGCCGATCGATTTAAGGACCGTGCTGAGAGGCTTGACGACAATCTCCTCCGGATCGGCAAGACCATCGACGACCAGGCCATACATGCGGCCATCTGCATCAAGAACCGCGATGAAGTGATCGCGTTGGGGGAGCGAGGCTGCGTCTGGCGTATGAGTAGCGATTGCTGCATGACCGTTGACCGGTTTGCGCTCAGACAACATGCGATCCAGAAAGATCAGCGGCAGAAGTTGACCACGCAGACGATAAAGTGGCGCGCCTTCCATCCACTCGATGGCACTGGAGATTCGCTCAGGTGGAATATGCACGAGCTCGGAAAGAACACCTTGCGGGAGAGCAAAGCTCTGGCCGAGGCAGCGAACGATAAGAGCGGGAATGATGGCGAGCGTGAGTGGTATGCGCAGACGAAGCGTTGTGCCTTTGCCAGGGCGTGAATCGATCTCGACCTTGCCGCCGATCTTTTCTACGTTGGTGCGGACGACGTCCATGCCCACGCCGCGTCCGCTGACGTTGGTGATTGCGGCGGCCGTGGAGAAGCCGGGAAGGAAGATGAGCTGGAGCAACTCCCGTTCGCTGAGATGTGCAGCGCGCTCGGCTGTGATGAGGCTACGCTCGATGGCTTTGTCGCGAACCTTCTCAACGGAGATGCCGCCACCGTCATCGGAGACTTCAATGATGACGTGGCCGCTCTCCTGATAGGCGCGCAGCTTGAGTGTGCCCTCTGGATCTTTGCCGAGAGCGATGCGCTTTTCAGGTGGCTCGATGCCGTGGTCGAGGGAGTTGCGAACGGCGTGCGTGAGAGGGTCTTTGATGGCTTCGAGCAGGCTCTTATCGAGCTCGGTTTCCTGCCCCTCAAGCACGAGCTTCACTCTACGATTGAGAAGCTGCGTGAGGTCGCGAACAATGCGCGGGAATTTCGAAAAGACGCTCGATACGGGCTGCATGCGCGCCTTCATGACGGACTCGCGCAGGTCGGCTGTAACCATATCGAGGCGCCGCGAGAGCATGGTGAATGCGGGATCGGCACCTGTGGCCTGAAGAATCTGATTACGCGTGAGCACAAGCTCGCCGACGAGGTTCATCATGCGGTTGAGCAATGTGATATCGACGCGCAGGGTGCTTTCAGAGGCTGCACTCTGCCGCGGACGAGATGTTTCGGCTGCCTCGGATTTCAGCGCATCGTTCTCGGCGGCAGCAGCGGATTGTGATGGAGGAGGGGGCGCGGTATCGGGCTCTTGAAGTGCGGGCGGCGAAGCCTTGGCGCTCGTGTGTGTAAGGGTGGTATTGGCTTCGATGACCAGGGCGGGGCGGTTAACGTTAGTTGCAGAATGCAGCGCGTCGCCCGGGTGCTGCAGCTCATGCATGAGCGCGATGAGCTCGGAGTCGTTGACTTCCTCATCCGTCTCGCCTTCAAGGCCACTGGACTCGATGATACTGAGGATCGAGCGCAGAGCATCGAGCAGCTGCAGAAGTCCGGTGATGACCGGCTGAGAAGCAGAGAGCTTGCCGTCGCGCAGGGCGCCGAGCAGGTTTTCTCCGGCGTGGGCGAGCTTTTCAAGCCGCTTAAAGCCAAGGAAGCCGGTGGTGCCCTTGATGGTATGGACGGAACGAAAGATATCGCTCAGAAGGTTTGTGTCGCCGGGACGTTCCTCGAGATCGGTGAGGCAGCGTTCCATGCGGTCCAGGCCTTCCTGGCTTTCAATCAGAAACTCGCGTGTCAGATCATCCATGGTTCATCCGATGGCACCCGCTCTGCTCTTGAACCACCCGAATACAGAAGGCTGGTCTTAGTGGATACAGGGGTTTTATCGGAGGGTTGAAATCAAACTTGAGGCGCGCGAAGAGGAGGCATGAGCAGGCGACCGAGCAGATGGGAAGTGCGTTTCCGTTTTTGCGCCGGCAGGGTGCGGCAGTTTAGGCTGAAACTCCGCTGACCGTGATTGGGAAGTGTCGAGTTGGTGGATTTTTAGAAATCGATGTCAAACGCCATGGATGAAGAACAGAGCAGGTTGATACTAGCCAGGCTTGGGGAGGCGGCGCGTAAAGTTGCCGAGCACTCCTACTCACCGTACTCGCGGTTTCGCGTTGGCGCGGCGCTGTTGTTGTCGAATGGCGAAACTGTGACGGGAACCAATGTCGAGAATGTGAGCTATGGATTGACAATTTGCGCGGAACGCTCGGCGGTCTTTCAGGCAGTAGCTCAATATGGACCGGAGATTCGCGTGGCGGCGGCAGCGGTGGTCAATCTGAACGGTTCAGCGAGTCCGCCGTGCGGGGCGTGCAGGCAGGTGCTGGCGGAGTTTATGGATGCCGATGCTCCGCTGAGTTTTCCTGCAGATGCTGCTGGTATGGTGGTGACGTTTACCGCGACGCTGCAGGAGATTTTGCCGTACGGAACGGATTTGCGGTTGAAGTAAGAAGTAACTAGACAACAGAGTTGCTGAACCTGAAGGGATGTTTGGATCGATGAGCTCGCCTACTCACATGCCTATTCATATGATCGATCTGATTCTGAAGAAGCGGGATCGCGGCACGCTTTCAGGGGATGAGATACGGTACCTCGTTCGTGGAGCGGCTGGTGAGACGATTCCAGTGGAGCAGCTTGCGGCGTGGCTGATGGCGGCGTGGCTGAATGGACTGAAGCTGGATGAGACACGCGCTCTGACGGTAGCGATGCGGGACTCAGGCGTGAAGTTCGATCCGACGCCGCTGGGCAAGGTTGCGGTGGATAAGCACTCGACAGGAGGCGTGGGAGATAAGACGAGCTTTCTGGTGGCTCCCATTGCTGCAGCTTGCGGAGTGGTGGTACCGATGATCAGCGGGCGCGCACTTGGGCATACGGGAGGGACGCTGGATAAGCTGGAGGCGATCCCCGGCTATCGGACGGCACTTTCGCTGGAAGAGTTTGAAGCTGTGCTTCGGGAGTGCGGAGCGAGCATAGTCAGCCAGACTCCGGCGCTGGTGCCTGCGGATCGCGTGCTGTATGCGCTGCGCGACCGGACGGGGACAGTTGAGAATGCGGGGTTGATCTGTGCTTCGATTTTGAGCAAGAAGCTCGCTGCGGGGCTGGATGCGCTGGTGCTGGATGTGAAGACGGGCTCGGGTGCCTTTCTGCGTGAGCGCGAGGATGGGGAATTTCTGGCGGCTCTGATGGTAGCGACTGCAGAGGCTACGGGGACGCGTACGGTCGCGCTGATGACGGATATGGGGCAGCCGCTGGGGTCGGCCGCTGGGAACTGGATTGAGCTGGTTGAGTCGGTTGAGTTGATGCGTGGGAAACGTCCAGCGCAGAGCGAGGATTTGCGGGAGCTGTCGCTAATTCTTGCCGGATGGATGATTCATCTAGGCGGACAGGCAGAGTCACCGGGGGCTGGATATGCACGGGCTGAGGCCGCGATGATGGATGGCTCGGCGTTACGAGTATTTCTGGCGATGGTACAGGCGCAGGGCGGGGATGTGTCTGTGTTCGATGGGCCGGAGAAATTTCACAAACCGGGAGCTACTCGGCTGGTCGAAGCATGGGCTTCGGGGTACATCGCATCGATGGACACGACGGCGCTGGGATGGGCTGTGCAGCGGACAGGCGCAGGGCGTGAGAAAGCTGGTGAGCCGGTCGATCCACATGCGGGGATTGTGTTTCATGCGCGGCGGGGAGCGCTGGTGGAAAAGGGAATGCCGCTCGCGACGCTGTATGCGACGAACGAGGCGCACCTGGATGAGCCGGAAAAACTGCTGAAGGAAGCGATTGATTTCTGCGACACTCCACCGGAGCCGGTGCCGCTGGTGAGCCGGGTATTTACTCGATCAGAAGCAGAGAAGCATCTGGCGAATGCTGTAAGGTAGTTAACAATCGATTCATTGTTAGGCGATTCATTGTTGGGTGCCGAGGAGCTGGCCTTTGGGCAGATTCACAGGAGTGCTGGGAATAGTTGCCGTGCTGGTGGCGGCGTGGCTGGGCTCGACTAACCGGAAGGCGATTCGCTGGCGCACGGTGTACTGGGGGCTAGGGCTGCAGTTCGCTTTTGCGTTCTTTGTGCTGCGCTTCAGCTATGGGCAGCAGGCGATGGCCTGGGCCGGCGGGGTGGTACAGAACATGCTGGCCGCGACCTTTGCCGGCACGAAGATTCTGTTCGGTGAACTGGGTATGCCGAATGCGGGGGCTTTCGGCGACGTGCTGGCGGCCAATGGGCATCCCAACGCTGGATCGATCTTTGCCTTTCAGGTGCTGCCTACCATTATCTTTATTTCCGCGTTTTTTGCTGTGATGTATCACATCGGATTGATGCAGATCATTATTCGCGGGCTAGCCTGGGTGATGCTGAAGACGATGCGCATCTCAGGCGCCGAAAGCATGAATGTGGCAGCCTCGATCTTCATGGGGCAGACAGAGGCTCCGCTGACGATACGACCGTTTCTTTCTGAGGCGACGCGCAGCGAGCTGATGACGATCATGACCAGCGGAATGGCGCATGTCTCGGGCGGTATTATGGCGATGTATATCTCGCAGGGAATCGAGGCGCGACATCTGTTGAGTGCGGTAATCATGACTTCGCCGGGGACGATCTTGATGGCGAAGATGCTGGTGCCGGAGACGGGGGTTCCTGCGACCGAGGGCAAGGTTGTGATTCCGAAGGATGAGCAACATGCCGAGGAAAACCTGATTGGCGCGATTGCACGGGGGACGCTGGATGGGGGCAAGCTGGCATTTAACGTAGCCATCATGCTAATCAGCTTTCTGGCGCTAGTGGCGCTGCTGGACAGCTTCCTGGGATGGATTCACGCAGGACATGGATGGTTTCCGGGGAGTCTGGGACAGATTCTCGGGTTTGTCTTTGCGCCGGTGGCGTGGCTCATCGGCGTGCCATGGCATGATGCGGGAGCAATCGGAAATTTGCTGGGTACGCGCATGGCACTGAACGAGGTCATCGCCTATATCGGCCTGGGGCAGCAAAAGGCGGCGCTTGATCCGCGGTCGTTTACGATTGCGACATTTGCGCTGTGTGGGTTTGCGAATCTGGGATCGGTCGGAATGCAGATTGGCGGTATTGGGGCGCTGGTGCCTAATCGGCGGAACGACCTGGCTAGGCTGGGGATACGGGCGATGCTAGCGGGGACGATGGCGAATCTGATTTCGGCTTCAATAGCGGGGATGTTTCTGGGGTAGCAGCAGACCTGACTCACGCCCGGTACAGTAGTTGCTATGACGACTGAAAGCCTGAATTCTTCTGTTTCTTATTTTGATCGCGTGGTTGAAGCCGCTGACTATCTGCGTTCGCGTCTCACAGATCTGATGCCTCGTATCGGTATTGTTCTGGGTTCGGGGCTTGGAGCAGTTGCAGAGGCAGTTGAAATAACGGCCATTATTCCCTACTCGGAGATTCCTCACTTTCCGCAATCCACAGTCGAGGGACATTCCGGACGCATTGTTGCTGGGCGGCTCATGGGCGTGCCCGTTGTGGTGATGCAGGGGCGGGTGCATTTTTATGAAGGGTATACGCCGGAGCAGGTGACATTTCCGATGCGGGTGCTTGGGCGGCTGGGGATTAAGACGGCGATATTGACGAACGCCGCCGGAGGAATTCGTCCTGAATATCAGATCGGCGATCTCGTGCTGCTGGCTGACCACATCAACCATCTGGGGTTCAATCCGCTGATTGGGCCGAATGAGCCGCGATTTGGCAATGGAGTCAAGACGGGGCTGCGGTTCTTCGATATGACGCAGGCCTATTCGGTTGAATTGCGGTCACTGGCGCAGGAGGCGGCGCGAGCGGATGGGCCTGCTTTGCATGAAGGCGTGTATCTGGCGACGACAGGGCCGAGCTTTGAAACACCTGCGGAGATTCGGGCGTTTCGCGCGTTGGGAGCGGATCTGGTGGGTATGTCGACAGTGCCCGAGACGGTTGTGGCCCGGCACATGGGGATTGAAGTGCTTGGCATCTCGTGCGTAACGAATTTGGCTGCCGGGATCAGCGCCACACAGTTAAGTCATGAAGAAGTGTTCGAGGCGGGGAGCAAAGTACAGCATAGACTGGCGGCTCTGCTGAAACGGCTGACTCCGGCGATTGCTGCGCATGCGGCACAATCCGAGGAGACGAAAGGGTGAGTGAGGCAGGCACGCCGCGGCTTCCCTTCCCTCCGGTGATGGTGGGGATCTCCGGGGCGTCGGGCTCTGGAAAAACAACGCTGGCTGCGGAGCTGGCGCGGACGCTGGGCGGGCTGCACTTTTCGCTCGACACCTACTATCGCGATCTAAGCCACCTGCCGATGGAAGAGCGGGCGCGGGTGAACTTCGATGATCCCGCAATGATCGAGCTGCCGCTGCTGGCTGGGCATATTGAGGCGCTATCACAAGGCAAGCCGATTCTGCGGCCGGGATACAGTTTTGCCGAGTACATCCGGTTATCGGAACAGAACGAAAGGATTGAACCGGGTCCGCTGGTGGTTGTGGAAGGCTTGTTTGCGCTCTATTTTTCTGAATTGCGAGCCTTTTACCAGTTGAGTGTTTATGTGGACACTGCGGACGATCTTTGTTTCCAGCGCAGGCTGAAGCGCGATGTGGAGGAGCGCGGACGTGAGCCGGAGTCGGTGCGGCGGCAGTACGAGGCGACGGTACGGCCTTGTGGACTGGCATTTGTCCGGCCATTGGCTGACGTTGCCGATCTTTCAGTCGACGGCGCAGATCAGCTGGATTTTAAGGTAGAGCAGATACGGAACACGATGAAGAGGCGCGGGTTGCTGAGCCGGATTGGAACGCCCAGCTAAAGCGATTTCTGAGTATCTGTGTCCTTTTGAGTGCTTTCCAAGGTTGCCGCTCGTTGATGGTCGCGTCAACTTGAATGTCGCGACTTCGGGAAACAGCAACTCAGAAATCGCTGTAGCGAAAATTGCATCTCCGGATTGCTTTTGCGGGTCGGCTTGTGCCGATATTTTTGGCGATCTCCTGAGTTGTAGAGCGGGTGTGATTACCTTGGTGCGTTCACCGTATCTTTAAGAGCTATTCTCAGCAACCCCATATTTGCGCCAATACTCTTAGTAGCATGCGGCAGCAAATTATCAAATACGTAGGGCTCTGGAATCAGCTTGCGAGCAGGCTTCGCGGCTCATGGCCCTCCGTGCATGCGAAACTGAACGAATGGCTAGGCCGCGGAATATCACCGAGGCAGCTTGCGTTTACTCTGGCGCTTGGGTTCGCGCTTGGCTGCCTGCCAATGCTGGGTGTCTCGACGGCAATCTGCGCGGTGCTGGCAATGGCGCTACGGCTGAACATGCCGGCGATTCAGGCGGCAAACTGGATTGCTATGCCATTCCAGGTAATTTTGCTCGTTCCCTTTCTTCGGCTGGGGCAGTGGATCGTGCCGGGAGCACCTGGCTCTATCGCGCCTGAACGGCTGCTGGCGCAAATGCAGTCTTCTCCCTGGCATGCGGTGGAACAGATGGGCGGCGCTATCTCGCACGCAATATTGGCCTGGGGCTTGGCGGCAGGTCCGGCACTATTGCTCCTGACGGTGCTGTTAACACCAGTGATCCATCGGGTTTCGCGGCCCCAAGCTCTTGAAATTGCCGAATAAGACAAACTTGCAATCATGAAACCAAGGCCGGGTTGTGCGCCCGGCCTCTGTTGTTCTGGCGGCTCAACCAGCGTGGTGATATTCGGGCACCGGATCGGCACTGCGAACCCAGGCTGTATAGATGAGGTCGCGGAGTTCGCTGGCTCCCGCGGCCAGACGCTCGGCAGTGAAGGCACGAGATTCGGGAGTGCCTGTGTTCTCGAAGCCGCCGGCCTTATCGAACGTGTAGACATTTTCGATTTGCGTTGCGGTGTGGCGCAGGTAATCGACATAGCTGTCGAAGATATCGCCGCCAATGACCTTTGGAACGGTCATTTCCTTCTGGACATCGTCGGCCTTGATTGCGGCGCTGACAAACTGGGTCTCAAAACGGCTGTGAATGCCGTGATCCGTGGTATAGCCCTTTGGATTGTCTTTGAGCGCCCAGCCATCGTAGTTGATGGTGGTGTGGAGGGGTTGGGAGCCGTCGCCAACATAATGGCCTAGCCAGCCTGCATAGAAGATGGCCAGCTGCTCGACGGCGGCTAGGTCGTCAGGGTTGGCGGATTTGTCGGCTGAGAGACGGCGGTATTCCCGGAGGTCGGCTTTGAGACGCTGCCAGACCTCGAGCGTTTCCCATGGCTGCAGACCTACCTTCTCGGGACGCAAACCGTGCGCGAAAAGCTCTGCCTCGAAATCGAGGCGGTTGTGGGGCAGCGGGCCGAGGGCGTCGGCTGGCTCGAAGTCGATGAAATGCTCAGGGGCCTGCACGGCACTGAGCTCGGGTTCTCCGCGGGAGCGCCAGCGGTCCGGCTCGGGGCCAATGTACTCAATTTCATGAACAGCTGATTGGCTGCGCAGAAAGTCAGGGATGTCTGAGGGAAGATTTGCCGCTGCCAGCCGATTGATCATACGATGGCCGTCGTTGCCCCATGCAAACGATGAGTTTGGGATGAGGTTAATCAGGAGAGCGATCGCGGCGGAGCGTTGAAGAAGATTTGCGCGCATTGGCGCCAGTATAACGAGCTGCTATTAATCTCGCGCATATTGGAAAATGCTGCTTCAGACAGATCGAGACAGAGACCGCTGCATGCCGCGGATGCAGTTCCTAGCACGTGCTTATTTGCAGAAAGCAGACACTTTACCGGCTTAAACAAAAAAAGAATTGCCTGCTAAAGTTACTACCGTATACTGAGGGTAACACTAAAGTTGTAGGCGCTTCGGGGCGCACAGAGACGATTGTGTTTGGCGTCGTGTTCAGCACAACAAAGGATCTAGGGGCCGGGTGAAGACTCCAAGCTCAAAGGCGATTTTGATACTGGCAAGCTGCCTGATCGCGTATGCGTTGGGAGGCGTGGCAGCGCGCCTTTATTGGGGCCCGGGAATCAATGGACTGATCCTTACGGCGCTGATCGCGGTTTTCGTTCCCCTTGCATTGATTGTTGTGCTGATGGGGTTCAACAACAGCAGATCGATGCAGAAGGGTAATCGCAACGGGCTAGCGGAGCAATTACTGCAAGCGAGCAGCCCGATGGTGCTTGCTACTTCTCTTGATGGAACCTTTACCTACGTGAATCCATCGGCGGAGCGGATTCTCGGCATGCGCGCGGTGGAGCTTGTTGGCCTGTCCAAGATGCAGGAACTATTTGCTCCAGGGGAGATGGACCGGATCAGTCAGTGGTTGCGGAAATTGAATGCAAATGTCGCGACGGCAGATGTTCCGGTGGCTCCGACCGACCCGATGCGCGATTGCGTCAACTACGTTCTGAATTTCCCTCCCAGCCAACTGCGTGGTATTGATCTGCAGTTGAAGCGCAGCGACGACAGCAGCTTTCCCGCAACGCTGTATCTGTCGGCAATTCGAAGCGCGGATGGCAAACCGAACGGCTTGCTGGCGGTTGCTCTGGATCAAACGCTGAGTGCTCGCCAGGAGCGCGCTCTGCGTGAGTCGCGCGAGCGGTACCGGGATCTTTTTGAAAATGCAAACGAAATGATTGCCACGCTGAATCCGGCGGGGCAGTTTGTTTATGTGAACCCGGTATGGAAGTCGTGTTTCGGCCTGGCAGATGGGGATTTCAACAAACTTGAGTCGCTGGAGATGGTTTTCAGCCCAGATTGCCGTTCAGAGGTCGGCAGGCTGTTCAAGCTGGCTCTTGAGGGCGAAACGGTTGAGCGTGAGCCGGTCCGCACACACACAATCGATGGTCGGGTGCTGGATCTGGAGTTGAGTCTCAGCCGCCGGCAGAAGGCAGACAATCCGCTGGCGATCCGGTGCATGCTGCGTGACATCACGCCCCAGAAACAGCGGGAACGCCGGCTTGCGCTGCAACTCGTAGTCAGTCAGATCATTGGGCAAAGCACCTCACCGGAACTGGCATCAATGCGCATTCTTGAGTCGGTCTGTCTTTCACAGGGGTGGGACGCGGCAATTCTCTGGACGCTGAACGACGAAGAAGAGCGGTTGCAGTTCTACTCAGCCTGGGGAGCTCCTGGAAAACGCGGCGAGTCGCTGATTCAGGAAAGCATGGGGCAAACGATTGTAAAGGGGCCGGATCTTCCGGGGCGGGTGTGGCAGCAGGGACGCGCAGTGTGGATGGAAGAGCTGACTTCGGCGCTGAGCGCAACGCCGAAGTCGCAGCGGGTCGAGGCTTCTCTGCGTCATGGATTGGTTACAGGCTGGGCAGTTCCGGTGCGCGTCGGCAATCGGTTGATGGCGATATTGGAGTTTTACAGCCACCAGCGATTGCGAGAAGACCGGGAGACGATGGCGACGCTGGAGACCGTTTGCTCATCGCTTGGGCAGATGCTGGCGCGGTCGCGCGATCAGGACAAAGTCGAAGAGCTGCACCGAACGCAGCAGATTCTGCTGGACACAATCGAGGATGGCATCTGCGCGGCGGACAGAAATGGCGTGGCGAGCCTGGTTAATCCCGCGGCAGGACGCTTGCTCGGAGCTACGCCAGAGGAACTCACCGGCATCTCCGTTCATGAACTACTGCATGGAGCAAGACCGGGCGGCAGCGAGTGCAAAGAGGACTGCGTGCTATTGCGGGCGCTGACGCGGCACAGCTCCGCCTCTGCCGAAACAACGATCTATAAGCGCGATGGACGCTCCTTCCCAGCTGAGTTTTCGCTGACACCGATCATGGAGCAGGGCCGGGTCTCCGGATCGGTGTTGAGCTTCCGCGATATCAGTCAGCGATTTGCGCTGGACCGGATGAAGGACGAGTTTGTCTCGACGGTCAGCCACGAACTGCGAACTCCTCTTACCTCGATCCGTGGTGCGCTGGGTTTGCTGTCGGCTGGATTGCTTGGCAATATCGGCGACAAAGCTGCCAATTTGCTTCGCATTGCATTGTCGAATTCGGATCGCCTGGTGCGGTTGATCAATGACATTCTCGACCTGGAGCGCATTCAAAGCGGACGCGAACCGCTCGCGTTCAGGCCAATTGCACTTGCGGAGATCATTCGTCAGGCTATCGATGGCATGCAGCCGGTTGCCGACGCGGCGGGTGTGCAGCTGATTCACGATGCAAACGATGTGCAGGTTTCGGCGGATCCGGATCGCTTGCTACAGGTCATCACGAATTTGCTATCGAATGCTGTCAAGTTCTCGCCGGATAAATCAACGGTGTCGGTGACGCTGCGTGCGGGATCGAGTGGTGTGACGTTGTCGGTCATCGACCAAGGTCGCGGTATTCCGGCTGACAAGCTGGATTCAATTTTCGATCGCTTCCAGCAGGTGGATGCTTCGGATTCACGGCAGAAGGGTGGCAGCGGCCTCGGGTTGGCGATCTGCCGCACGATCGTGCAACAACACGGAGGCAACATTTGGGCGGAACGAAACTCTGTCTGTGGATCAACTTTCAGGGTCGTACTTCCCTACCATCCGCATATGGTCTCTACACCGGCTGCGACGCCAGTGGTTGAATTTGATCGAGGTCGCATATTGGTTGCAGATTCGAATGCGACAACCCGCGCCATGGTGGCCAATCAGCTTCGACGCCAAGGATATTCCGTCGTGGAGGCATCCACCGTCGACGAGACTCTGACAGCTATCAAGCCGCCTGCGGCTCCGAGCGAAGACGGCATTCCACATGCGGCGATTGAGGCAATCCTGGTGGACATCGCGCTGGATGGGCTGAACGGATGGGAGATCCTGCCACGGTTGCGCATGGAGCCGGAAGCAGCAGGTGTGCCGATTGTGCTGCTCAGCGTGGATCATCCGAATCCTTCGCTGCCGATTCCGACGGGCGCGGATGGATGGGTTTCGCAATCTCCCGACGATGAGACGCTTTTGAATGAGCTGGCGCGTGTGCTTTCGAGCCCTGGTGAGAAAGCTCGCATTCTTGTCGTGGAAGACGATGTGGATCTGGCTGGTGTGATAGGCGCGGTATTTGCGCAGGACGGCATTGATGTGAAGCTGGCGCACACCAGGCAGGCGGCGCTCGATGCCTGTTTGAGCTTCAAGCCGCAGCTTCTGGTACTGGATCTCTCGCTGCCCGACGGCGATGGGTTTAACGTGGTGGACTGGCTGCGACAGCACGAAGACCTGGCTCATCTGCCTCTTGTGGTGTATTCGGCACGGGAGATTGCGCCGACTGAACGGCCACAATTGCAGCTTGGTCCGACGCACTTTTTGACCAAGGCCAAGGTGCAGCCGCAGCAGCTTGAGTCACTGGTCTTGACGATGCTGCGCCGATCGCGTCAGATGGAAGAATCACTCTGTTTAGTTGATGGGAAGGAGCCGGATCAGTCGCCGGGAACAGCGGCTGATTAAAGGCTCCAAAGACTGGAAATACAGGAGTATTGTGTGTCTCGCCGAGTTTTGATTATTGATGATGAAGACGATATTCGCCAGGTAGCTGCTCTCAGCCTTGAAACCGTTGCGGGATGGGATGTGATTGTCGCCAACTCAGGCGCCCAAGGAATACAGCGAGCACTCGAAGATCAACCGGATGCGATTCTGCTGGACGTGATGATGCCGGGGATGGACGGACCGACTACCTTCCGTGAGCTGCGTAAGAATCCTGCGACGGCGAAGATTCCTGTGCTGCTGCTGACGGCCAAGGTGCAGGGGCCGGATCAGCGGCGGTTTGCGGACCTGGGCGTGGAAGCTGTGCTGCTGAAACCATTCGATCCGCTGACGCTCTCGACGCAGATGGAGCAGATTCTGGGCTGGTAGTGTAGCCCGTTCTACGATGACAAGCGAATCAAAAACCGTTCCGCCCTCAATGGTGGACGCCATGGCGCGGCTCTGGGCAAAATTTCTGCCAGAGATCGAGCGTCGCGTCGCCTCACTTGAGGCAGCAGCCGGCGCTATGCAAGATGGATCGCTTACCGCGGAGCAACAAGCCGTGGCGCATGCAGACGCGCACAAACTCGCCGGATCGCTGGGCACATTTGGGCTGCAACGAGGCACGGAACTTGCGCGTGAAGGGGAGTTGATGCTGGCGGATACAGCTACGGCGAACGATTCCGCGGCGCTTGAATCGATTGTGCGGGAAATCAAGGACTTGATTGCAAGCCGCGGATGATGGCTCCCTGCTTTCATGCTGGCGGTTCTAGACTGAGAAGATGCAGGACTTTGGCCGTCTTCTTGCCGGGCTTGGGCTATTACTTCTGGTTGCGGGCGGATTGATCATGCTTGCCGGGCGAGCGGGACTGCCTCTGGGCAGACTGCCGGGCGATATTGCGATTCGCGGCAAGAATGCTACGTTTTACGCGCCCATCGTCACGTGCATTGTGATTTCCATACTGCTTTCCCTGGTGGTGTGGATTGTGAACCACTTCCGGCGATAGATCATCTCTGTTCCACTCTCCACAGATGAGACGGCGCTCAGAAGATACACTGCTGATTGATGAGTTGCGCGAAGTGACGCCGAAATCTCCATCTACGCCGCAATTGAATTTGCTTTTCGAGGCTCCGGCTGCTCCTGAGGCCGAGGTTCCTGCGCATGTAACGCGTCGGCGCGAGCGGCGGACCTGGCTGGTACATGAGCTGGTAACAGAGGCGCGTGAGCTGGTCGAGATGGAGCTTGGCGATGTCTGGATCGAAGGGGAGATCTCTAACTGCAGGCCTGCGTCATCGGGACATCTCTATTTCACATTGAAGGATGCTGAGGCACAGTTGCCGGTAGTGCTGTTCCGGCGGCAGGCTGTGCTGTTGCGTTTTCGGCCTGAGGATGGTTTGCAGGTTCGCGTGCGCGGCAAAGTGAGCATCTATGAGCAGCGCGGGCAGTTGCAGCTTGTGACTGAAACGATGGAGCCGGTGGGCGCAGGCAGTCTGCAGGTAGCTTTTGAGCAACTGCGTGACAAGCTGAAAGCCGAAGGATTGTTTGACTCGGAACGAAAGCGGCCTTTGCCTGCCTTTCCCCGCTGTGTGGCGGTGATCACTTCGCCCACGGGCGCGGTGATACGAGACTTTCTAAATGTCGTTGGACGACGCCACGCTGCTTTGAGCGTAACCGTAGTGCCTGTGTCAGTGCAGGGCGAGAGCGCGCCCGGCGAAATCGAGACTGCGTTGAAGCTGGCCAATGAGCCGGGCATCGCAGATGTGATTGTGGTTGCGCGCGGTGGTGGATCGCTTGAGGATCTGGCAGCGTTTAACAGCGAACGCGTGGCTCGGGCAATTGCAGCTTCACGGCTTCCGGTGGTTTCAGCAGTTGGGCATGAGACGGACTTTACGATTGCCGACTTTGTCGCAGACTTGCGTGCGCCTACACCCTCCGCAGCCGCGGAGTTGATTACATCTGCGCAGCACAAGATTGAGGAACTGGTTGCAGAGCTTGGGAATCGTCTTGCTCGCGCGGCGCGCTTTCAACTGCTGCAGGCGCAGCAAAGAATGTTACGGGCTTCGATTGCCTATGCGCAACAGCGGGTGGTGGCACTGTTGCATCGGATGCTGCAACAACTGGATGACTTCAGTTTCCGCATGGAGACCGCGATTGACACAACTCTGCAAGAGCAGCTGAGGCATGTTGCGGAGCTGGCTGGAGATGTGATGCGGCATGATCCGCGGCAGGAGCTTGGCGCGGCACGGGAACTGCTGACGAAAAACCGGGACCGCCTTGAACATGTGCTGGATCGTGGGCTCTCATCTGTGCGATTCGAATGGCAGTCGCTGGATGCGCGGCTGTATCGTGCAGCGGGGATAACGCTCAACGCGAGACGGGCCGAGTGGATGCATGTGCGCGGATCGCTTCAGGCGCTTTCACCTCTTGCCGTGTTGCAACGCGGATACGCACTGGTACAGGACGAGACGGGAGCTGTGGTGCGCTCTGCAGCACAGTTAAAAGTAGGCGCAAGTGTAGAGACACGGCTTGGAAATGGATCGTTCACAAGCGCGGTGACGGCAACTATGGTGAGCACGAGCACAACAAATCGCAGGAAAAAGGGTAAAGACACGCAGGCATGAGACAGCTTTTTGGTACGGATGGAATTCGCGGAGTGGCAGGAACGGCTCCTCTGGATGCGCAAACGGTATATGCAGTGGGATTGGCGCTGGCGCATCAGTTGCGGCCTGAAGCGATTGTGCCCAACGTGATTCTGGGCCGGGATACGCGTGAATCGAGCCCCTGGATCACGAACATGCTCGCTGCCGGACTTCGCGCTGGTGGGGCTGAGGTTGTCAGCGCGGGTATTGTGCCGACTCCTGCGATTGCGTATTTAGCCAAAGCGAAAGGATTCAGCGCAGGAGTTGTGGTTTCGGCCTCGCATAATCCGTGGGAGGATAACGGGATCAAAGTCTTTGGCGGCGACGGCAAGAAGTTGCCTGACAAGACAGAACTTGAGATTGAGGACGTTATCTTTCGCCATGCGATGGGTGCGAGCGCGCCCGATATCACTTCTCTGAAACCTGTCGAGGATGATCGCAGTCTGGCTGCGGAGTATGTGAGCTTTTTGTTGGCCGCCGTACCGGAACTGAAAATTACCGATCAAGTTATTGTGGCGGATTGCGCAAATGGCGCAGCGGCTGCGATTGCTCCACGAGTCTTTGCCGAGTTGCATCGACGCGGCGGCGGAAATATCACGCTGCTTAATGTTGCTCCGAACGGACGAAATATCAATGAGAATTGTGGGGCGCTTCATCCGACGGCAGTGGCGGCGGCGACGGCCGAGCGTGGAGCACAGATTGGAATCACTTTTGATGGAGATGCGGACCGCTGTCTTTTTTCCGGGGCGTCGAACAATGTAATCAACGGCGACGGTATTTTGCTGATGGCTGCGCGGGATCTACAGGCACGTGGACTGCTGACGGGCGGGGTTGTTGTGGCTACGACCATGTCAAACATGGGATTGGAAGCCGCGTTGAAGCGGTCCGGCATAACCATGCTGCGCTCGACGGTTGGCGACCGTTATGTGCTGGAACTGATGGGACGCAAGAATGCGGCCCTTGGAGGAGAACAGTCGGGGCATATTCTCTTCCCTCACCTCGCAACTACAGGTGATGGCCTGCTGACGGCGCTGGTGGTGCTGGATCTGATTGCTCGTACCGGGAAAACGATAGAAGAGCTGACAAGCGATCTGAAGGTCTTTCCGCAGGTGATTGTGAATGTAAAGGTACGGGAGAAGAAGCCACTCGAGGAGATCCCTTCCGTGGCTGAGCGGATTCGCGCGGCCGAAGCGGAACTGGATGGATCGGGACGCGTGGTGATCCGCTATTCGGGAACGGAGGCTTTGGCACGGGTGATGATTGAGGCTGAGGATGAGGGTCGGATGCGGTTCCATGCGGAGGCGATTGCTGAGGCGATTCGAGCGGAGCTAAGCGTATGACCAGTCCACATAGCACGTAAATTAGTGCTACACTGATATCGGTGCGAAATGAAGGCGAATATCACTCTAAAAATTGATACCGAGCTTTTGCGAGAAGCGAGAATTCTAGCTGCTGAGGAAGATTCTTCGATAAGCGCTCTGCTTGCAGAGCGGCTTCAGCGAGAGATAGAAGAGCGGAGAGGCTATCGACAGGCTCGTGCACGTGCGCAAGCGCGGCTTCGTCAGGGATACGATCTCGGTTGGACGCCCCCGAAGTCTCGCGACGAGATCTATGAGCGGTAAATATTTTGTCGATACCAACATTCTTGTTTATGCGCATGACCGCAACGCAGGCGACAAACATATCCGCGCTCGTAAAGTAATTGACGAACTCTGGAACTCCGGCGAAGGTGTTCTTAGCACGCAGGTGCTGCAGGAGTTTAGCTACAATCTGCGCAAGAGAGCTACAAGGCCGCTCGCAGCAGAAGAGGTCAAACTGCTCATTCTGGACTATTCAACGTGGCAAGTTGTCACAAATACATCGGCATCTATCGTACGGGCTCTTGAATTTGAAGAGCGTTTTCGAATTTCGTTTTGGGATGCCTTGATTATTCAAGCAGCAGAGACTGCTGGAGCATTCGTGTTGTACTCCGAAGACTTATCCAACGGGCAGTTATACGGCACGATTCGTGTCATCAATCCTTTGATAAGCAGCGCGAGTTGACATGGTGCTATTGACACTACTCCATGTCCCGCCAGTTGTGGCCGAAGGATAGATCGGCTTCGATTGGCACTTTGAGCGTGACGACGTTTTCCATCGAGTCTTTGACGATGGGGACGATTGCGTCTTCTTCATCCTCTGGTACTTCGAAGAGAAGTTCGTCGTGGACCTGCAGGACCATTCGCGTGCGCAGCTTGTGCTCTGCAAGTTTGCGGTCGATGGCGATCATAGCGAGCTTGATCATATCTGCCGCGGTGCCTTGCAGCGGAGTATTGATGGCGGTGCGTTCGGCGAATCCGCGCTGGTTGGCGTTGCGGCTTTCGATGTCAGGAATAGGGCGCATGCGACCAAAGAGCGTGCGCACGTAGCCCTGCTTACGCGTCTCTTCGATAGTTCGGTCGATGAAGGATTTCACGCCTGCATAGCGGGCAAAGTAGCGCTCGATATAAAGCTTTGCCTCCCCTTGCGGGATGCTGAGCTGAGCGGCGAGCCCGAAAGCGGAGATGCCGTAGACGATGCCGAAGTTGACGGCTTTGGCGCGGGCGCGGGTGTGCTTGTCCATCTTGTCGGGAGAGATGCCGAAGACTTCACTGGCCGTGAGTGTGTGGATGTCGCGGCCTGTCCGGTAGGCGTCGGCCAGGAGTGGATCTTCGCTGAAGTGAGCCATGAGCCGTAGCTCGATTTGCGAGTAATCGGCTGAAAGCAGCCGATAGCCTGGAGCAGCTACGAAGGCGGCGCGAATCTCACGGCCAAGCTCGGTACGGATGGGAATGTTTTGCAGATTAGGGTTGACCGATGAGAGACGCCCTGTCGCCGTCGAAGCGGCATTAAAGGTGGTGTGAACGCGAGAGTCTTTATCTACCAGCAATGGAAGCGCGTCGACGTAATTGGATTTGAGCTTTGCCAGATGTCGAAACTCGATAACGAGCTGGGCAATCTCATGCTCTTCAGCCAGGTTTTCGAGGACATCCTGCGCGGTTGAGATCTTCTTGCCTTTGCCGTAGATGAGTGGTTTAGGCAAGCCCATGTGAGTAAAGAGCACTTCGCCTAGCTGCTTGGGCGAGTTGATATTGAAACGGCGGTCAGCAAGAATGAAGATACGTTCACTGACACGATGAATTTCGGAGCCGAAGCGCTGCGAAAGCTCGTCGAGAGCGCCGAGATGGATGCGAACACCGCTCGACTCCATACGAAAGAGAACCGGAACGAGCGGCAGATCGATGGTTTCGTAGACGCTAGTGAGTTTGTGTTCTTCGACCTCTTTGCGAAGTGTGGGCGTGAGCGTTTGGATAGCATGCGCAGCGCCTGGCAGCGATGCAGGAACAGGCTGGCCCGCGCGGGCCGCCACATCGATCAGCGACTGCGTAGCATGTGTTGGATTGAGCGCATACGAAAGCAGCATGGTATCGGTGATTGGACCGCGCAGCGTGACACCGAGTGCGCTGAGATGGTGTGACGTCGATTTCCAATCGTGTACAAATTTGGGGACCTGCTCATTTTCAAGCAATGTTCGAAGCTGTGGAGTCAACTGCAGGCGTAATGCGAGCTCTGGTTTGTCATCTGCCTTGACAGAAACACCAAGGTATTCCGGCGTGGCCTCTTTGCCTACCTGCGATTCCTCTGCTGCTTCAAATGCATCGAGCAATGTGGGCATTGGCGGCAGCGCTTCTTCTTCTGCAACTTCAGCATTCGTTTCAGTGGAGCCAGAGGAAGATTCGGATCTGGCGAGGCGGGCATCTTTATCGAGAGCGAACGCGAAGCCATGTTTTGGCGCTGCCGCGAAAAAGGCTGTTATCTGCTCCGCTGCCGGATCTTCGATTAGCTCTGCGGTTGGCTTCTTGATGCCGGGTGCGAGATCGCGAAGCATGGATGTGAATTCGAGCTCGGTGAAAAGCTCGCGCGCTGCCTCGAGATCCGGATCTGTGGTCTGCATCTGCGCCAGATCGAGCTCGATGGGTACGTTGCAGTCTATGGTGACAAGTTCTTTCGAAAGCAACACAGTTTCGCGATTTTGCTGCAGTGATTCGCGGTAGGTCTTGCGCTTGACCTCTTCCGCACGATCAAGCACAGCCTCGACGCTGCCGAACTGCTGGATGAGTTCGACAGAACCCTTGTCTCCGATACCGGGTGCGCCGGGCACGTTGTCGATGGTGTCGCCGCGCAGAGCCATCACGTCGATTACCTGCTGTGGAGGCACACCGAGGATTTCGATGACCTTGGCGGGATCGATGACGAGATTGTCTTTTTGCGGATTGAGCACGCGCACATGCTCATTGATGAGCTGCATCATGTCCTTATCACCGGAGACGATGAAAACTTCGTGGCCTTCTTCTGAAGCCTGGCGTGCGAGGGTGCCGATGACGTCGTCTGCCTCAAACCCAGCGGCTTCAAGTATCGGGATGTGCAGTGCTTCGAGCGAACGACGGATGTAAGGAAGCTGACGTGCGAGATCTTCGGGCATGGCCTCGCGCTGCGCTTTATAGCCCTCGTAACTGATCTCGACAAATGCTTTGTCTTTGCTTGACCAGCGGCGAAGCACGCCGATCTCCTGCGCTTTGGCGTCACGAAAGACAGCTCCGCTTACGTCGAAGACTGCAGCCAGGTAGTGCGGCGCAAAGTCGGCGCGGAGCTTGGTGATCATGTTAACGAAGACATAAGTTGCCGCTGTGGGCAGGCCTGAGCGCGTAGACATTGGACGGCTGCGCTGCATGGCGTGGTAGGCCCGGAAGATGAACGACATGGTGTCGAGGAGAAAAACGGGCTGTTTGGAGGCTACTTCGGTTTCGGCGGTCATCGAATGCGAGTCTAGCAGCGGAGCGCGGATGGATGCCACACCCGGTTAACCACCTGGCGGACTAACGAATGAACATGCAATCGCCGTAGCTGAAAAAGCGGTAATGCTCGCGCACTGCATGAGCATAGGCAGCGAGCACTCGTTCGCGGCCCGCGAAGGCGCTGACCAGCATGAGCAGGCTCGATTGGGGCAGATGAAAATTGGTGAGCATGGCGCCGACGGCTCGGAACTGGAAGCCGGGAGAGATGAAGATTTCTGTTTCGCCGCTGTGAGGCGCGAATTGACCGCTGGTTGAGGTTTCGGCCTTAAGCGCGCAGTGTTCGAGTGTTCGGACGGCTGTGGTACCGACGGCTACAACACGGCGGCCCTCGGAGCGGGCTCGGTTTAAGGCTGTGGCAGTCGCTTCGGGGAGCGTGTAGCGCTCGCGATGCAGATGAATCTGGTCGAGACGGTTGACGCGGAGAGGCGCAAAGGTACCGAGGCCGACGTGAAGGGTGAGCTTTGCAATCTCGACTCCGCGAGCGGCTATTGCATCAAGAATCGGGGGAGTGAAATGAAGACCAGCCGTCGGCGCTGCAACCGAGCCGCGCTGCTGGGCAAAGACAGTCTGATAGCGCTCGCGATCAGCAGTGGAGTCATTGCGCCTGATGTACGGCGGCAGCGGCATGTGGCCGATTTGGTCGAGGATTGCGTAGAAATCCTGAATCGACGCAAAACGAATCGTGCGCTCACCGAACTCGCCCGCGCCAATAACCTCGGCTTCCAGAACAATCTCGTCAGCGATATCGGGAAAAACGAGATGGTCGCCGGTGCGAACCTTCTTTCCAGGACGAACAAGGGCGGTCCAGTTCCCTTCTGCTGTGGGAGCTGTAAGCAGAACCTCGATGAGACCGGTGGCAGATTGCTTGCCTCGGCTTGTGGCACGGCGAGCGAAGAGGCGCGCCGGGATGACGCGGCTGTCATTGAGAATGAGCAGGTCGCTAGGATTGAGCAGCGAAGGAAGATCGGCGAAGGATCGGTCTGAAACCAAGGGCTCACCGTTCGTTTCTGAATCGCGGTTCAATACGAGCATGCGGCTCATGCCGCGCTCGGGGGGTGGTTGCTGGGCAATCAGCTCTTCTGGCAGATAGAAGTCGTAATCGGCGACCAGAGTCCCGTCGCCAAGCAAAGATCCGCGCGTCATGCAAGGTCCTTCCCCGCGAGATGTGCAATTGCCCTCATGCGCACACGCTCCAATGTGACATCGAGTTGATCGCGCAGCGTGGGAAGCTCGTCGTTGGTTGCCTCTTCCGAAACGATGGTCCACTGTCCCCAACTCACGGCAATACGCGTGAATGGCTTCGGAACAAAAAACTGGTCCCAGGAACGCATGATCCAGGCTTTCTGCGGCTGCAAATGAAACGAGCCGATAGGCGCACCGGAGAGCTGAGCTAGCTTGACTGGCCCCATCTTGGCGCGATAGATGGGGCCGCGTGGGCCATCGGCGGTGAAGATCGCCGGAGTACCTTCATCCAGCACACGATTGAGGCCAATGAGTCCCTGCTGGCCTCCGCGGGTGCTGGAGCCGCGCACTGCATGATAGCCGAACAGCTCAAGGATGCGCGTGATGAGTTCGCCGTCAAAGCTTTGGCTGATGAGGATTGTCGCGCCTGTGTTGCGGAAGTAGTATGCGCACGGTAGGACGCATTGGTGCCAGAAGCAGTAGATCTCGCGTCCTGGGGTAAAGCCGTGGAAGGCCGGAGTGACACCTTCTTCGGCCATGACTTCAAAGCGCCAAGTGCGGCCTACGATCATCAGCAGGGCCCAGACGATGCGCGGCACGACGGCAAGAATGATGCTCTGGGCAAAGGTGAATCGCGCTGATGAGCTGGTGCCTGTGTGCTTTGTGGTCACTCCCTTTCATTTTAGTGGCTGAAACGGATAAACCGCTTCAACCAGAAGGGACTAGCTGTAACGCAGCCAGCGCAGAATCTCCGGCAGCGTAGCGCGTTTGCCATACATGAGGATGCCAATGCGATACAAGCGCGCGGAAACCCACAGGATGGCCCAGATGCTAATCACCATGAGGATAATGGACGCCGCAAACTGCCAGGCTGGAGGAATCTCTGAACCCATACGGAGGAACATCACGATTGGAGCACAGGGCGGAAAGAGTGACAGGGCCACAGACCAGAACGAATTGGGGTCGTTGATGATGACCAGAATGACCGAGAAGCTGAGCCACACAGGCAAGGCTGCCAACGGTGTATACATCTGTAGCTCCTGCTCGGTTTCGCAGGTGGCTGCGATACCTGAGAAGAGAGAACTGTACAGGAAATAGCCCAGGATGAAGTAGACGGGAAACATGATGGCTTCTACCCAGGAAAAGTGGATTTCGAAGTCACCTTTGAGATAAGCAGTTGCGAGACTTGAAGTGAGGATGAGAGCTGCGGCCACCACCCATATCAGTATCTGCGTGAGACCAACGGCTCCGACACCGACGAGCTTGCCAGCCAGCATCTCGCTGGGCTTGACGATGGAGAGCATGACTTCGAAGATGCGCGAAGTCTTCTCCTGAATGATGGAACGCGCAACATTAAGGCCATACATGACGGTGGTCATGGAAAGCAGAATTGCCATAGCGTAGCCCTTATAGAAGGATGCGAGGGCATTGCTCTTGACCACACCGCCATCACGGCGAATCTGGTAGGTTTCTATCTTGACGCCTTTATCGAGTGCCGATGTTTCCGACCCACTGAGGCCAAATCCGGCCAGGCGCTGATCCACTACAGCATGATCGACAGCATCGTTGAGACGGCCGTTGGTAGTGAGATCTGCCGCAGATGCCGAGGTGTACGTGGCAATCGGCGCGGCGGAAGACGAAGTCTGAATGAAAAGGAAACCGTCGATTGATTTGCTCTGCACCTGCTTTTGCAGCACAAGCCTGTCTGTCTCAGTCGCTGGAGCTAGCACGTCAATCTGTGGAGGTTTCGATTCGGAAGATCGCTTCGATGATTTTGGTGTCAACAACTCGGTACGGATGGCATTGGCCAGATTGGCATCGTTGGAAGCGATGACCAAATGCCGATGGGAACCGAGACCGATGCTGGAGAAATAAGCGATGGCGATGAGCAGCACAAAGACCGCTGGCACCATGATCGTGGTGAGACGGAAGGCACGGCCACGGATCTGTTCGAGATATTCGCGACGGGCAACGAGAAGGACGTTATGCATCGGCGCGACCTCCGACGGTCTGAATGAAGATTTCTTCCAACGATGGCTCTACAAGCTCAAAACGATAGATCGTGGCGACGGATGAGGCCTCCTTAAGCAGCTTCTGCGCGTTGCCGTTGTGCTTGAGCCTGATCTCAACATGGCCGGAGAAGTTATTGACTTCGGCGATCTCTTGGCTGTTGAGGAAATCGGAGCTGCCCTCAAACTCAATGATGACGTGATTGCGTTCATAGCGGCTCTTGATTTCACGTACACGGCCTGAAAGCACCGCTTCGCCCTTATTGACAAGGCAAATGGCGTCGCAAAGTTTTTCGACCTGATCCATGCGATGTGTGGAGAAGACGATAGCTTTGCCTTCATCTCTCAGCTCAAGCAGCGTGCGCTCAAGCAGGGCCGCGTTGACAGGATCGAGGCCGGAAAAAGGCTCGTCCATGATGATGAGGCCGGGATCATGAAGCAGGCATGAGATGAACTGAATCTTTTGCTGCATGCCTTTCGACAACTCTTCAGTCTTCTTACCAAGCGCATCGGCAATGTCGAGCCGCTCTGCCCATGCCAGAGCACGTTTACGAGCCTCCGCGGCAGCGATGCCATGCAGTTCACCAAAGAAGATGAGCTGATCGAGAACCTTCATCTTCTTGTAGAGACCGCGCTCTTCAGGCATATACGCAACACGCTCCAGGCTTTTGCGGTCAAAAGGCTGGTTGAAGAGACGAATAGTACCTGAGTCGGGAATAGTAATACCCATAATCATCCGGATAGAGCTGGTCTTCCCTGCTCCGTTGGGCCCCAGGAGGCCGAACATCTGCCCGGAATCGATGGATAGGCTCAGGTTGTTGACGGCGACTTTGGTCTCGTAGGCTTTCGTAACCCCTGCGAGTTCGACGACTGACATGTGTACTCCCGCCGCCTGGATATTCGACAGGCTGACGCTATCTCGATACGCAATCTGGGTCAGTGTAACAAATGGTCCAAGACATCATTGCGCGCAGACCGGTACGCAGTGAAGCGGGAAATCGTTCCGTGGCAAGAATGAAACAGGGATATTGCAGTTCAGGCTGGATCTCGAACCAGGATGGCTGACATGCGATCTGAGTAGACGAGTTTCCAATGATGGGTCATGGTAAGTACGCGAACCATGTAAGAGTTCGCGTTCAACAGGCAGAACTGGATGTGGTATTGATCGAGCAGAGCTTCTGGATCGGTATTGAGGTTCATCCAGTTCATGTATTGACTAAGTACGCCTGCCCATTCATATATCTCTGCGCGCCCATCGATGAAGACAGGATGTTCCGGCATAGCCCAGATCAGATAACCCCCAAACGTATAGTCGTTGAGCATCGGTCCTGTCAGGTGATGGGACTGAATGTAGGAGACAGCGGCTACTGGGCTGCCTGATTCTATTTGCGACCGGAGAGCCGCAGGTCTGGGAAAGCCTATCCAGACCGTAGCCATAGCCAGCATGATCATGATGACATTAGGAAGTAGCCGATCAGCGGCGGGATTATAGTTTTCCCATTCGTTTGCCAACAGACGCACAAACACGGGGGCGGTCAGGATACCAAAGACGAACAGCATGCGATCATGACCGCCAGCGAGCCATAACCCGAGGGCAAGTAGAAGAAGCTCTTCTAACCTGATTTCGGCTCTGCGGAGTGCAACCAACAAGAAAATCGCAGCTAGAACAAGCAACAGGACGACACCGCGCTCGCTCGTCAGCTGCAAGGGATGCCACTCCTGTACACCAGCCAGATTGATAGGCTCCCGCAACATGAGATCGATCGGGAATACCACTTGCCGGAGTCCGTCGGGATTGATGAAGAGAGCGGCGATGGAAACTAAGGTTGCGGCTAAAAATTGACCGCGAGTGGCGCGAGCCCAGCGTTGCGACGTGATTGAGCCAACGCGGAAGTCGAAGAATGAGGCTGCGAGATAAACAGCGGTCAGCAAAATGCCCAGGAAAAATGAGCCGTGAATATTTATCCAAATAGCAAAAAGCAATGGCATCAGCCAAAACCAGCGGACGCTGCGTGTGCGGCCTAAATGGATGATGAGGAGTTCGAAGAGGAGCAAAAGATAACCAAGAAGCTGTGGACGCACTGAGGCGCCAACGGTGGAAAAGACAAACAACACCAGAGCGCCGAGAAATGCTACCTTCCAGTTTCCTGAATAGAGGCCGCAAAGAATGTATCCGGCAATATAGATTGCAGACAAGGCTGCGCAGAGCCAGAGCATCAACCCGGAATAACCGAAGAAATGGTAGACCGAATAGATGGAAAGTTGAGCAAGCCACTCGTGAGGAACCAGCAGATGGTGATTTGCTGTAAAGGAAAAGGAATCCGCGGTGGGAATGGAATGGCTGTTAAAGATCATCTGCCCCATTCGCAGATGCCACCACATATCCGGATCATTAAAGCGACCGCGCACAGACAGTACTGCCAGCACGCACAGCATGGATGCAATTACGACGGGGAAGGAAAAAAGGCGTTTCAAGGCAGAAGAGGAATATCCGGCAGTCAGAGCTGCCGGAACACTGGCGGAACTCACGCGGTTCCGATCTGCTGACCCTCGTCTTCGAAGATCGGCTCTGTATCTGCAAGGCGAATCAGGCGATGCAGATATGCACGCGAAATACAAAGGCTGCGCGCGGCGAGCGTCTTATTCCCGTGATTTTCACGAATCGCGTTTTCGGCGAGCTTGATTTTGTAATCGCGTAATTGCCGTTCAAAGGAACCCGCGGGATGGAAATCTCCGATATCGACAACGTTGCTTTCTTCGCGGATGTTATGCGGAAGATCTTCAAGACCGATGGACTCGCCCCGGCAAACGATGATTGCCCGCTGGATAATATTCTCAAGTTCGCGAACATTGCCCGGCCATGAATAGTTCTGTAATGCGGCTAGCGCCTCAGGGCGGAAACCCCGGACCGGCTTATCGTAGGCCTCCGCATATCGATCGAGCAGATGGGTTGCAATCTGCGGAATATCCTCGGCACGATCCTGCAGAGGCGGAGCATCAATGCGCATTACATTGATGCGATAGAAGAGGTCTTGCCGGAACTTACCCTGGGCGACCATCTCTCCCAAGTCTCTGTGAGTTGCGAATACTAAACGGGCACGTAACGGAATAAGGCGGCTGCTGCCGAGGCGAGTGAACTCACGCTGCTGCAGAACACGCAGCAACTTCACCTGCGTGTAGAGGCTAAGTTCGCCAATCTCATCGAGAAAAAGGGTTCCGTCGCCAGCCTGTTCGAAGAAACCTTCGCGGGTTCCCACAGATCCGGTGAAAGCTCCTTTCTCATGTCCGAAAAGTTCGGATTCAATTAGAGTTTCTGGAATTGCGCCGCAGGAAACAGCGACAAATGGCTTGCTGGAGCGCGAACCCAGATTGTGAATTGCTCTGGCGATCAACTCTTTGCCGGTGCCACTTTCGCCGGTAACGAGAACCGAGGCATTGAGATCGGCCACGCAGTTCACCAGTTCGTAGACTTTCTGCATCTGGGTGCTGGAACCGATCATGCCGTCGCAGTGGGATTTCTCATCGAAGCGCTGCTGTACGTTCTGAAGTTGTCGTTTAAGGGATGAATTCTCATGGGCCCGGCGGAGCATCATCTTCAGATCGCGAATTGACGGTGGCCGACGGCAATAGCCAAAAGCTCCCTGACGCACAAGATCAGCACCGGTAGGACGCAGACCATCGTCCACCATGGCGACCAGGGGAACCGGCTGGCTAACCAACCGGCGGGCTGCTTCGATCCTTTTGCCCGCAGATATTGCATTCGAATTCAGGTCGACAAGCACCACGTCGCATTCGTCGGCCTCAATCCGCTCGATCATGAGCGCTTCTTCTGCTGCAAAGACGAGTTGGAAATCTCTGCCGAGGGCTGACGCCAATATCGGCTGCATGGTGCGATCTTCCGAAAACAATCCGATCCGAATCATCCGGTTGGACTCCATCCGCCGATCTCCGCTCGCAGCACGCAAAATACACGGCTACCAGAGTCCGTCCGCGCTTGCATCCGCGGAATCGATACATGGAGGGGCACTTCCTTTATCGGCTAGTGCAGGCGTTCTGTTGAATGGCACTTTTGAGTCATAAAGAACACGGAAGCGCAACACCAGTCAATACCAAAGTAGTAACCGCGCCAGAATTACGCTTGAAAGCGTTACCAAAACGGGGTTTATCACAATGCCAACCATATATTTATGAGCAACTTAGCCTGTATGATTCCCAAATCGTGGGCGGTGCATGGCCTCGTATTGTCTATCGTTCGCTCTTTTCCGCCACCCGATTAATGGGCACCAGGAATACCGAGATATCTGCAGCATTGTCTTGCAAGTGAAATGCCGGAGTGTATATGAGGCGCGTCACTCCCAAATGAGGCATGTAAACGCCAGTGCACACCACGTTTGTGAAAGTGATCTACAACACTGGTAATACGGTACTTAATGACAATTCCCCATTTGGCCGGAGAATTGCACTATCCTTCACGAACGCGATTCAGGATGGGTTCATGGGAACGCACGCATTTGCCTGGTGGCCAACAGTCGCAGCCTTAGCCGTTGCCACCTTTACAGACCTCCGCAGCAGGCGCATTCCCAATTGGCTGGTCTTTCCCTTCCTTGCGCTCGGTTTTATTGCACCTGCCGTGGCAAATGGCTGGCACTCATTAACTCAAAGCCTGGAGGGCTTTGCTCTTGGAATCCTGGTGTACGGAGCTCTAGCGATCTTCGGCGGAATGGGTATGGGCGACGTAAAACTAGTGGCGGCGATTGGGGCCTGGGTGGGACCACGGCAACTCTTGTTCGCAATGGTATTGACAGCCGTGGTCGGTGGCCTGATGGCGCTGGGCACGCTGGCGTTTCACAAATATCGAAACTGGAGGCAACAGAAACAACTGATTTCGGAACTGGATGGAGGGGCTCCAGACCAGTCCATTGTGAATGACCCGTTTCGTCAGAAGATTCCATACGCACCAGCAATTGCAGTAGGAACATTGCTTTCGTTTTTCTCCCGCTGATCTGGGATTAGCAGTAATGCCGGCTAGTCCGGCCAACAGGTAATCAGCCAGAATTGCATGGCTGAGTAGGAGTTCCGGTTTAGTGATGCCAATGCCGACACAAGATCCCGATGCTCTCGGAACGAACGTTTTAACGATCGCGCTTATTGGTCCCGATCAACAGCGGCGCAATGGCATTGCCATCACTCTGGCTGGATTGCAGTCGGGCCTGACTCGCGAGTTCACGGCCTATCCAGAGCTGGACGAAGTACCTCGCATACTGCACGACGGCTACGACGTTATCATGGTCGATCTCGATAGCAATCCCGAATATGCACTCGATTTAATAGAAGCGATATGCGGCGGGGGATCGCCAACTGTGATGGTGTATTCAGGACGCACCGATCCGGAATTGTTAGTCCGCTGCATGCGGGCAGGTGCACGCGAATTTTTGACGCAGCCCTTTGAAGCAAACACGATCGCCGAGGCGATGGTTCGAGCGTCCGTCCGAAAGCCCGTAGTCAAACCCGCGAAAAAGAGCATCGGTAAATTATTTGTATTTCTGGGAGCCAAAGGCGGGTCCGGCGTGACTACGCTGGCCTGTAACTTCGCCGTGTCTTTAGCAACTGAAACCGGCCAGAACAGCCTTTTGATTGACCTTCACCTGCCTCTGGGCGATGCGGCTCTGGATCTTGGAATTACTGCACAATACTCAACCGTAAATGCTCTCCAAAATGCTGCCCGACTGGATTCAAACTTCCTCTCGAAGCTCCTAACGAAGCATGATTCCGGATTGTCTGTGCTAGCTGCACCAGGCAAATTTGCCCAATCTCAAACAACGCATGATGATGTGGACAAACTGCTTGCCGTGGCACGGCAGGATTTCGATTACGTCGTAGTAGACGCAGGCACGCGGCTCGATCTAGCCGATTCATCACTGTTCGATCAGGCGACGATCATTTACCTCATAACCCAGGTAAGCATCCCTGAGCTTAGAAACTCGAATCGGCTCGTATCTGAGTTCTTCACGAAGACCTCAACCAAACTCGAGATTGTGTTGAACCGCTACATGCCTCGCTCACTGGGAGTCGATGAAGACCACATTACGAAGGCCTTGACCCGGCCTGCAACCTGGCAAATACCGAATGATTACGCAACCGCAAGGCGCACCCAGAATACAGCCACACCGCTATCCCTGGAAGACACACCGATTGCGCGAGTCATCAAGCAAATGGCACGCACGGCAGCGGGACTACCTCCGGCTGCTGAAAAGAAAAAGAAGTTTGGCCTCTTCTGATCGATATCCGAACGTTAGGACGGAAATAACGTGGAACAGTTGAATTTAGAAAGTTTCAAAGCGGATATACACCGGACCTTGATCTCCCGGCTGGATCTGGAGAAGTTGTCTCGCGTGAACTCGACGCAGGCACGCCAAGCGGTTGCGGGTCTCGTCAACGAGATCGTTTCCGAACAGAAGGTGCCGCTGAGCTTTGAAGAGCAGGAAAAGATTCAATCAGACCTGCTGGATGAAGTCTTCGGCCTTGGGCCACTGGAACCGTTGCTGAAAGATTCCAAAATTTCCGACATCCTGGTCAATGATAAGGACCATGTATTCGTTGAAAAAGGAGGCCGTATCCAGCGCGTGGATACGAGCTTCCGCGATGACCGGCATCTTCTGCAGATTATTGACCGCATCGTTTCGCGCGTGGGCAGACGCGTGGATGAATCGTCGCCGATGGTGGATGCGCGCCTGCCGGATGGCTCGCGTGTCAATGCGATTATTCCTCCTCTGGCATTGGATGGCCCTTCTATTTCTATCCGCCGCTTTGGCACCGGACCTGTCGCAGCAAATCAGTTGGTCGCTCTGAAGAGCATTTCTGCGGAAATGATGGAGGTGCTGGCGGCTGCAGTACGGGCCCGAATCACAATCCTGATCTCCGGCGGCACCGGTGCCGGCAAAACAACTTTTCTAAACATTCTTTCCTCGTACATTCCGCAGAGCGAACGCATCATCACGATCGAAGACGCGGCTGAATTGCAAATGGCCCAGGAAAACATCGTTCGCCTGGAAACCCGTCCACCCAACGTGGAAGGACAAGGTGCAATCCGTCAACGGCAGTTGTTGATTAACAGCCTGCGTATGCGTCCAGACCGCATCATCCTCGGCGAGGTGCGCGGTGAAGAAGCTTTCGATATGTTGCAGGCCATGAATACTGGTCACGAAGGCTCTATGGCGACAATTCACGCCAATACAACGCGCGACGCACTGAGCCGTCTCGAATCGATGGTTGCGATGAGCAACCTCAACCTGCCGGAAAAAACAGTGCGTCAACAAATTTCCAGCGCTGTCACGATCGTTGTGCAGGTATCGCGGCTGAGTGATGGAACTCGTAAAGTCATGAGCGTTTCGGAAATCGTCGGCATGGAAGAGAACGTAATCAGCATGCAGGATATCTTCACCTTCCAGAAAAAAGGTATCGGCCCCGATGGCAAGGTAATCGGAATGTTTCAACCAACGCATATTCGTCCTAAATTTCTCGAGCGGCTCCGTGTCTCAGGTATCTTCCTGCCACCGAGCCTCTTCGAGAACGTACTTGAAGTGAACTAGCAGGTAGAGGAAGTAAAGATGGGTCTGATTTTTCTGGTTGTGTTTATCGGCGTATTCAGCGTTGCCGCTATGGTACTGATAGCGACAGGGACTGGTTCGTCACAGCAAACCAAGAAGGTGCTGGCGAGGCTCGATTCGGCACTCGCCACGAGTTGGATCCATTCCAATGACGAGGTCGTAGATCTTCGTAAGCAGGAACTCTTAAGTGCTGTGCCGTGGATCAACCGTTGGCTTAGCAAGATAGAACTCGCGCCCAGATTGCGATTGATGCTGTATCAAGCCAATCTGAAATGGACCGCTGGCGGCTTGATTCTTATGTGCCTTCTAGCATTCATGGTCTCTTCTTATCTGGTTAACTTGAAGCTCAACAATTCGCTGATAGCAATTCTGGCCGGACTTGTTTTAGGTGCTTTCCCTTTTCTCTTTGTTCTCTTCAAGAGAGGCCGCCGCTTCAAGAAATTCGAGACTGAATTGCCGGAATCTCTAGACTTGATGGTGAGTGCGCTGCGTGTGGGTCATAGCCTTAACTCTGCTCTTAGCCTGGTCTCGAAAGAATGCCCCGACCCGGTAAGCACCGAATTTCGTATTTGCTACGACGAACAAAACTATGGCCTGGAACTAAGGACCGCCATGGATAACCTGACTACACGAGTCCCTCTTCAAGATCTAAAAATTGTTATTACTGCGATCCTGATACAGAAAGAAAGCGGCGGTAATCTCGCTGAGGTCCTCCAAAATACGGCTCACGTAATCCGCGAACGATTCCGTCTTAAACGGCAAATTATGACTCACACCGCACAAGGCCGTTTAACAGGCATCATCCTGACATTGCTGCCGCCAGTCTTGGGCATACTAATTTTTTTAATCAATCCGCAGCTCATTAGCCTGCTCTGGACACGTGCGATCGGAATCAAGCTTCTTTGGGCTTCGCTTGGCATGACGATTCTCGGTGGTCTCTGGATAAGCAAAATCGTAAACATCGACGTATAAGGGAGTTTCATGGGCATTGCAATCATTTCGTTCCTGGTTGTTTTTCTGCTGATCGCCAGCGGGGGGGTCTTGCTCTTTTATCGAGAGCAGATGTCCAAGCGCCTGTCAGCGGTCATTGCGCCGGAAACTAAGCCCAAGAATCTTATTGGAACAATCCAACAATCCGGATTCTCTCTAGCAGGTGTTGTCGAGCATCTAGAAAAGGTAATCCCCAAAAGTCAAGCGGAAGTTGGAGTTCTGCAACAGCGTCTCATTCGGGCAGGCTATCGGGAGGAATCCGCAGTAGCTTTCTTTCGTGGCACCAAAGTGGTCGCAATGGCTGTTCTTGTGGCAACCGTTTTCTTTACCGGTTTCGGTAATGATAATCCAATCGTTATTTACCTCTGCGCACTAGGACTAGGCTTCATTGTGCCAGACATGATACTTGGACGCCTGATTAAGAAACGGCAGAATAAGATACGTCGTGGATTACCAGATGCTTTGGATCTTATAGTTGTCTGCCTTGAAGCAGGCCTCAGCCTCGATCAGGCAGTGAAGCGAACCGCAGAAGACTTAGAGAAAGCTCAACCGATGCTCTGCGATGAGCTGAAAATTGTAGTTCTGGAACAAAGGGCTGGAAGACCGAGAACGGATTGCTGGCGACACATGGCAGAGCGTACCGACGTGGATAATGTGCGCAATCTGGTGTCGGTTCTGGTTCAGTCTGAGCAGTTCGGCACCAGTGTTGCTAAAACGCTGCGAACGCACTCAGAAAATTTGCGCACACAACGAATTCAGAAGATTGAAGAAATGGCGGCAAAGACTACCGTGAAATTGGTATTTCCACTGGTACTTTGCATATTTCCTTCACTCTTTCTGGTTGTCCTGGGTCCAGCGATTCTCTCCATGATGGACTCGTTTAAGACTTTGTTCTCTAAATAACACGAAGGGAGAAACGACATGAACAGTACCACGATGATCCAGATTGTAGCTGGCGTGCTTGCTGTGATCGTGCTGATTGTTCTGATTCAGCGCCGTCGCACCCGGGTTCGGTAACGAGGCATCGTACATAGAAGAGTAGATAGACGATGTCTACTCTTCGTTCTTCCGGCCCAGAGTTCCGAGACTCATGTCATTGGTGATCTGCTCTGGATCCTGTGGAGATGTATTGCCAAATTTTGACCTTAACAGGCTTACGGACTGGCCTCCCCCAACTATTAACATGATAGTCCGACTAAATACATACTCATGGGATACAGGCACTCTTGTAATCGGCGCCGGCATAATTAACCTCGGCGCCGATTACGAGAACCGACGAAGGGCGTAATGCAAAAGCGGCGATATTGTGTGTACAACCAAACCCGAGAGTCGTTTCTAAGCCTTGGCGTTGCGGTAGCTGATACCACGATGACACGGCTCAAAGGGCTCATTGGCAAACTCTCTCTTGGACTAGACGAGGGGCTTTGGATAGTTCCATCAAGAGGGGTACACACTATCGGGGTACTGTTCCCTATTGACCTGATCTATCTCGACGATGCGTTGAAGGTAATTCATGTAGTCGAGTCTTTCCCAACATTTCGCGTGTCGCCTTTAATTACCCATGCAACCAGCGTGTTAGAGCTCCCCACACACACAATATACTCATCTCAGACACAGCCCGGCGATCAGTTACTCATTTGTCTCGGCGAGGAAATGGAAAGCCAGTTAAAAATGGCCACAACAAATCTTGGCTTATCGAGCTGATGGCTGTCCGGAATGGAGTGGAAATGTGGCTTTTGGGAAAGGCCACTGAACCCACCGAATTGGACCTCTTCAAAGAATCGCCATAGGTCACCGCGAATAGCGGCGCCACCGCTGCAGCGTATTCTTGGACTGGCACTGCTCTCCAAGCCTCATGATGGCGAGCAAGAACGCGAAGTGCAAGCTTGTCTATTCCGATTGATCGGGGATGATAATCAGAACCTCGACAGCGGCGGCATTGCCATTGAACCGCGCGGGACGAAATTGCCACTCATTCATCATGTTGGTGAGCATGGCTGCCTGCGTCACCTGGGGCGGGAACACCACCTGAAGTTTTTCGAAGCGCCCCTCTTGATTCACAAAGCCATGAAGAATGATGGCGTCGGAATCGTCATCGTCCGGATCGATATTGGGACGAACAATCTCATACGGCCACGGCGCTTCCAATTTTCCTCCAGCAGGATTCGCAGCCTCGATAAGACTTGGTAAGGAGTATTGCATAATCCAGCTCTTGCGCTGCCCCACGCGAAGATAGACCGTGGATGCCATTCTCCCGCTCCACATCGAGGCGGTCTCAGGGTATTGATCAGCGACGGAAGATCCGACCACAACTACTCCAAACTGCCCATCGCGGGACAAGCTGATATGAACGGCTCCTCCGGGCGCTGCAGCAGCATTTCCAGTACCTGAGCCTTGTGAAGGGAAAATAGTTGTTCCTCCCAAAGAGCTATTTCCGGAACTCCCTTGCGGTGCATTCTTTGCATCAAGCGAACCTGCGCCAACTGCACCTGATTTAGCAGAGGCTACGCCAGAGCCAGGCATTGCCGAAGCTGCTCCTCCAGTACCGGTACCTCTGTTACCGGTACCGTTGCCTGCCTCTGCCAGCGCTTTTGGATCGGTACCCAGTTTTGTTCCTGCTGCGACTCCGCTTCCAGCTCCGCTTGCGGAGTTTGTCCCTGCCGGAGACGGATCGTGCAATATGCCAGGAATCTCCATTCCGGGATTAGCTTTTGGAGAGCCCTGATTCGCGAGCGGAATCACGACTGTGCCTTCGTGCACTCGTACATCCGAGAGCGAAAGTATCTTGGCCGGAGTAGGGGCCTTGGGCTGATTCGCCAAGGATGTTGTTTCCGGCATTTTCTTTTGCGGCTCGGGCCCGTGGACGACGATTGGAGATGTAGTTCCTGTAGGAGTAGGAAGTCGGCTTGCCGAGAGTGGCGACGAAGCGATCTTGAACTCCGACAAGTTATCTTCTTTAATCGGCGTCTCAAGGGAAGGACGAACCTCTGAGATAGAAGGTGTTTGTGGAAGCGGGGGCATCGCCCGTTTGACAACCACTTTTTCTGGCCCCCAAAGGACAAGAAGCGGAATCTGCGCCTTTTCTGGCAAAAGAACGTTTTTCGGGGCTTCTGGCTGGATCAATAGGCGGGGTGCAGGCATAACGTGAGGCACAGGCAGTTGAAGCGCTGCAGCGGCTGACGCACCTGAGCCACGATATGCCAGTCCCTCTTGCGCGCTTGAACCGGCAGATGAAGGTATAAGGCGGGAGTATGACGTGCTTCCTGCGTCTTTAGCTGGAGTCGGCTGTGGCTTGTGAAGATCGAGAACCCTGACAGAGAAACGATCGCTACCGGGAAATCGCTCGATGATGCGATTTCTCTGGTACATATGCATGCCAATGAAGCTGAACGCGACCGCGTGCAGGGTGACAGAGACGAGATAAGGCGAAACAAAAGAGTTGGATGGCACCGGCTCTGCGAAGAGCGTTGTCATTGGCGCGAATCTCATCTCTCTTGGCTCTCTTGTCCAAATGTGCTGTTCGTACAGTGGAAGAGCTGAATCATCCGAAGTGCCTGTGTGGCGAGTTCTACCTGGAAAGTTGCAATTTACACGCCAACCCAAACTCTTTCTAAATCCTTGAGAAATCTCCATCTTTGCGATAAACGTGTCTACCCGTCTACACAAGGGCGAGCATTGGTATACATGTGTTCACACCCTTCAGGATTTCTGGACTCTAAATGCGTGATTTCGCACGGAGTTATGACTTTTCTACTTTGGCAGGGCAATTGCGACAGTGCCCCTAGAAACCAGAGGCCACAGGATTTCTGATGAACCGTAGACTTCTAACAATTCTTTTCAGTGCGTTCGTGATCGCCGCTATTTGTGCCTTGATGGTATGGCGCATGGTTGGCAGCCGCTTGCAGGCGGCGACAAAGCAGTCAGCGACGGTCTCCGTGGTTGCTGCTGCCAATGACATCAAACTCGGCAAAGTTCTGACCCCGTCCGACATTACAACTGTCGAGATTGCCGGCCCCTTGCCCAAGGGTGCGCTTCTTAAGCCTGATCAGGCAGTAGGCCGCGGTGTGGTATCCGACCTATATCAGGGTGAACCGATCCTCGACGAGCGGCTTGCACCGGTCGGATCAGGTGGAGGGCTCGCAGCAACGATTCCGGCAGGAATGAGGGCATGTGCCGTTAAGGTCGACGAGGTCGTGGGTGTTGCCGGATTCGTTACTCCAGGTATGCACGTTGATGTTCTGATATCGGGGGATCCTCCGGGCCGCGAAAACGTAAATACGACCGGTCAAAAGGTAAAAACCCTGCTGCAGAACATTCTGGTGCTATCAGCCGGCACAGATATTCAGAAGGATAAAGAAGGTAAGCCGCAGCAAGTACAGGTAGTCAACCTTCAGGTTAGCCCAGAACAAGCGGAACTGCTTAGTCTCGCAAGTTCTCAGACTCATATTCAGCTAGTGCTTCGCAATCCTCTGGATACTCAGCTTGCGCAGACCTCAGGAACTTTCGTGAGCAACTTGTTTGCAGATTCAAAGACGCCCACCCCATCGAAGACACGGCCGGTAGCAATTGTAGTGAAGAAAGCTCCTCCGGCGTACACGGTTGAAGTCATCAATGGCGCGCTGCGCAGCAATCAGAAATTCTCTACACCCGAGGGACAAAAGTGAACGCAGGAATCAGAATTACCCTCGCATCTCTGACCACAGTTGCCTTTTCGCTTCTGCATGGAAGCATGGCGTATGCCCAGCAAAATCCAGCTGCGTCTGGCATCTCAACCCAGGACTCGGAAAACGAACTAACGGTCTCCGTTGGTAAAACTGTGCTTGTTGACACTACACATCCAATTCAGCGAGTAGCGGTCGGACTGGGTGATTTTGCAGAAGCGTCCGCAGTCACTCCTAACGAAATCATGATCAACGGCAAAGCACCTGGAGAAACCAGCCTGATCATCTGGGAAGCCGGTGGTGAAAGGCAGTTTTTCAACGTCTCGGTACGTTCGGCAGCTCTGATTGGGTCAACGAAGCTTGAAGGTTTACGCCGCGAGATGAAGCTTGCACTTCCCGGGCAGGACATCAAGATCTCAGTCGAGAACGATACCGTATTTCTCCGTGGAACGGCAAAAGACCTTGCCAGTTCGGAGCGTGCAGTAGAAATGGCGTCCTCTCTCGGTAAGGTGGTCAATCTGCTCTACGTAAATATCCCGAACTCAGACCCGCAGATTCTGCTGAAGGTTCGTTTTGCCAGCGTGGATCGCACTATGGAAAGGCAATTGGGCATCAACTTTTTTAGCAATGGGTTTGGCAACGTTCTGGGTGGTATCACCACTGGGCAGTTCAGTCCACCCAGTACCACTTTGCCGAGTGGAACCAATTCTGCAACAACCACGATCAGCAATGAACTGAATCTTTTCGCCTTCTTGCCTGGTCTGAACGTTGGTGCAACTCTTGAGGCACTGGAAACCAAAGGTGTCGTGGAAGTGTTGGCCGAACCGAATGTCATGACAACCAATGGTAAACAGGCCAGCTTTCTCGCCGGCGGTGAATACCCCTATCCAGTCGTTCAGGGAACTGCTTCAGGCGGCGCCGGAGCAGTGACTCTCGAATTCAAAGAATACGGAGTTCGCCTCAACTTCCTTCCTATTATCACTCCGCGGGGAACCATACGCCTGCAGGTTGCGCCGGAAGTCAGTTCACTGGACTTTAGCAATGCCATCCAGATATCCGGTTTCGATATTCCCGCGATCGACACACGCAAAATGAATACCGAAATCGAACTGAGCGATGGCCAGAGCTTCGCAATCAGCGGCCTGCTGGATAATCGCGAGACACAAACCTTCCAAAAGGTACCCTTCCTTGGCGATGTTCCAATTTTGGGCAAACTTTTTCAATCGATTCAGAAAACGAAATCGAACACGGAATTGCTTGTCATCGTAACGGCGGAGGTGGTTGCTCCACTTCAAGCCGGCGCAGAGTTACCCAAGCTGCACTACCCTGAAAGCTTCATGCCGCCAAACAGCAACATCCCAATGAATCATCCGGATGCTAAGACTGCAGCCAACACCATGGCGCCCGCGCTGAAGTCGATGCCCGTCGAAGAGCTCAAGGATTCTTTGAAGCCTGAGCCAGCCATGCGCATCGAGTCGGGTGGAATCAGCTTTGGCGCTGGCAGTGCGCAAGCTGGAACGGGCGCTCAAACCACTCAGACACCTGCGCCTGTCACCACGACAGCTCCGCAATAGTACGCAATGGATTGGGTAGACATCTTTGCAAGAGAGATCATGACTACATGGTGAATACCCAATCCGACGATTTTGCGCGAGCTTCAACAGCTCAACCCGCAATGAAAGCAAAGTATTTCCGTGTACTAAACCGTACACGCGGGACCATTCTTGCTGAACACGCGCAACTAGCGGGTACGAGCTCGGAACGAATTCGTGGACTTCTGGACAGAGAAAGTCTGTCGCAAGGAGAAGGGCTTTGGATCGTACCCTGCGAATCAGTACATACCTTCGGTATGCGATTCGCCATTGATCTTGTCTATCTCGATCGTAAAAGTAGGATTCGGAAGATCCGCCACGGCGTAAAACCGTGGCGAATTTCAGCATGTCTGATCGCGCATTCGATTCTAGAGCTACCCGCCGGGGCCGTTACAAAAAGCGACTCGTGCGTTGGGGATCAACTGGAACTATCTCAACTGGCTGATGCCCGGTTGTAGTCATATTTTTGCGATTTATCTTTGCTGCTATCTCCAGGCTTGTATATCGGACTTTAATACGAGGTCCGTTTGCTCAGTCGCGACATATAAATCAGGACAATTTGGATGAACATAGCAACCATGAGAGTCGGAACAATTCTGCGAGCTATCGCTATTCTTGTTATTACTCTTGCTGGAGTCGCTATCATAGCTGCCGCCGGCAGTCACGCAACTTCAAACGATTATGTAGAGTACTGGAGTTCGGCAACGCTTCTTTTGCAACAAGCCAATCCTTACTCCTCGGCTGGAGTATTGGCGTTGGAACAGGCGCACGGATTTCTGCTGAATTCTCCATTGATCATGCTTAATCCTCCATGGAGCCTTCCACTCATCGCGTGGCTAGGGATATTCAGCGAACGCATGGGCCTAAATCTTTGGGTTCTGTTTCTTGGTTCTTGTATTGCTGCATCCATCGTTTTACTTGATATACCCAAACAACATCGAATTGTGGCTTTTCTTTTCGCGCCGGTCCTCGCCAATTTTCTCATGATGCAAATATCCCCCTTGCTGCTGCTGGGATGGGCTCTTTTTCTTCGCTATCGAGAATCGCGGCCTTTCTGGAGTGGTGTGGCTCTCGCTTTACTGACTATCAAACCTCATCTCTTTGTACTGCTCTGGGCCGTGCTGCTCATGCATAGTATCTATAAGAGAAGTATCGCTGTCTTGCTTGGTTGCTTCTCTGCAACAGTTACCGCCGCTGCCGCAGTAACATTGATGCGGCCCAATATCTGGCGGGACTACTTAAACCTGATCAGTAATTCCACCTTAACCAAAAACAACTTCCCCACGTTACCTACGCTTTTGCGTGCTTCCATCCATGTTCAATGGGTGTGGCTCGCGCTGGTACCTATGACCATAGCAACTGTCTGGGCATTGGCTTATTACTGGAAAAACCGTGTTGAGTGGGACTGGGCGCGGCAAGGCACGCTGATCTTACTGCTATCGATTGCTACCTCGCCTTACAGCTGGCTGTCGGACCAAGTTGTGCTGTTGCCGGCCATCATGGTTGCATTTGATCCCACGCCGCGCCGCTTCGTAATAAAAAGTTTGGTGATTCTAAATATTGTTGCACTGATTCTGATCTGCGCAAACTGGCGAATTACGATCGTGCTGCCGCTTGCATGGTTGGTTTGGTATATCTTTGCAACCAGGAAGAAAATCGACGGGGACCAGCAGTGGTTCCGTAACGATGCTCCGACCGCCTCCTGATCTGACTGATATTGAGGTCATCCAGGGGGTACATGCCTGCCCGAACAAGATTTTCTGAGGTTACTGCATTTTCGGTCGTGTATACGCGCCGTATGGGAAATACGGGCAGAGTGTATACTCCGGTTCACACAATTACCGCATAATCTTATTTAAATCTTGTATTTTCAATAATATAAAAATATTTAAGTTTGGCATAAGGCTTGCATTGCACAAATAAGATACCAGTCAGGAGCTGGAATTTAACCTTGGGGAGAATCTCGTGAACAATCTAATGAACAAGCTGAACATTTCGTTCCGTAACCTGATCGAGTGCGAAGAGGGCCAGGATCTGGTTGAGTACGCTCTCGTCGTCGCCCTGATCGCACTTGGCGCAATCGCTGGCATGAACGGCCTTGCCAGCGACATCAACACCTTCTTCGGAAACATCGGCACATCACTGATGGCTCAGTAGCCTGTCCCATGTTCGAGGCAACTGATTAGCTAAGAAAAACTAGTGAAGTTTGGACTTGATGAGCGGTGGTGGGAGAAACAGCCCCCATCGCTTTTTCAATACCTGAAAAGAATGGATCGAACGACCTACCCCGTACTTTTCAGCTAATCCTTTGTTGAAGATTTTCTGTAGGTTAGTGGTTGTACTTTGCCGAGAAAAGAGGCAGGTACTCCTTTTTCCTTCGCGTATCTGACAAAACTACCCTGGAGCTGACGCTCGCCTTTCACGGTCTATCAACAGGTTTTTCAGTGCATCATCGCGACCCGGAAGAACCAATAAATGCCGCAACGGCTGGATCGTTCTGCTCAAGTCGCCTAATGACACGATAGTGCACTTAGGTCACCCAAAGGAGATATCCGGCCGTACCAACTAACACTTTCCTCGGTTACTACACTTTCCGGTCATGTATACGCGGCGTGCGGAAAACAAGAAACGAGTGTATACGCCGGTTCACACAGCAAATCGAAGAATCAATGTAAGTTTTTTGTTTTCAATTCTATATATGCTTTCTCGAGTTTGGCATAGAGCTTGCAACGTATACGGCACAACCAGTCAGGAACTGGGATTCAATCTAGGGGAGAAAACTCATGAACAATCTGATGAACAAGCTGCACATTTCGTTCCGCAACCTGATCGAGCGCGAAGAAGGCCAGGATCTGGTTGAGTACGCTCTCGTCGTCGCCCTGATCGCCCTCGGCGCAATCACCGGTATGAAGGGCCTTGCCACCGACATCAACACCTTCTTCGGAAACATCGGCACATCACTGATGGCTCAGTAGTTTTGGCCAATTCGACGGACAAGCAGTACCGTCAGGCTCATGAAGTTTAGGACTCAGAAGCGATGGTGGGAGAAACAGCCCCCATCGCTTTTTGGGTCTCATGAGTGAAAAGACAGGATCTGAAAATCATCGTCCATCGCGAATGATCCTCCCAGTTCACTGGATTCATTCCTCTGTGAAAGTTTATACAGGTCTTATAAGACTGCCTCTCTCTGCCAAATGAGAGAGACTTACTAAGCCCGGGACTGTATCGGATGACTATCCCCCCCTCATCGGACTCCTCATCAATCTCTCTTGCATTTATCGATGGCGCACTGACGGCAATCGGCGTCGGACTGTGTTTCGCTTTTCCTACCATCGGCGCAGGTTTCTTCTCGCGAGTCGAACGCGCATTTACACCAATCATCCGCAACAAACGTCTGGCGGTGCTGTTTTGTGGAGTCGCTACGATTGTGCTTCGTCTGGCGATTCTTCCGTTGTGTCCGATACCGTTGCCTTTCTGCACGGACGACTTCAGCTTTCTGCTGTCCGCTGACACTTTTCTGCATGGCCGCCTGGCAAATCCAACGCCGGCAATGTGGGTTCATTTCGAGACTCCGCACGTCGACATGTTGCCGACTTACGGATCCATGTACTTTCCGGGTTACGGTCTGCTGCTTGCGGCCGGTAAGGTGCTCTTCGGAAATCCGTGGTTCGGAGTTCTGCTGAGTGGCGCGCTGATGTGCTCTGCCATCTGCTGGATGCTGCAGGCATGGCTTCCTGCACGCTGGGCATTCCTCGGCGGAGCCATCTCTGTCATTCATCTTGCACTCTTCACGTATTGGGTCAACACCTATCACGCTGCAGCAACGCCCGGCGTGATTGGTGGAGCACTCATTCTGGGGGCTCTACCCAGGCTCAAGAAGAGATGCCAGCTGAGACACGGCATTCTGATGGCAGTTGGGATATCCCTTCTCATCCTTACTCGACCGTATGAAGGAATGCTGCTTTGCGTCCCAGTCGCTGTATCTCTGGGCATCTGGATCGTGAAAGGGAAAAATCGCCCGGCACCCTCCATCCTCATGCGGCGTGCAATCATTCCGTTGGCGATCATTGCCATAACACTTGGCTGGCTTGGATATTACGACAAAGCTGCTTTTGGAAAAGCAACGACTCTTCCCTACGCGATTAATCGAGCTACCTACGCAATCGCTCCTTATTTCATCTGGCAGCATCCGCGCCCCGAGCCAGCCTATCGTCATCCCGATCTTCGGCGTTTTTATCACCGCGGAGAACTTGATTACTACTACGACGTGAAAAGAGAATTCGTCACGCAAACCTTGTTAAAGGCTGGATTTGTATGCTTTTTCTTCTCAGGATTTGCACTCGCTCCACCTTTATTGATGATCCGCAGAGTGTTTATGGATCGTCGAGTTCGCTTTTTAGTTATTGGCTTGGTGTTGTTCGCATGCGGTATGGTTATTCAGGTATACACCATAACACATTATGTTGCGGCATTTACTGCGTCGTTCTATGCCATTGGCTTGCAGGCAATGCGTCACCTTCGTCAGTGGAGGCCCGAGAAAAAACCAGTTGGGTTACTTATAACGCGTCTATGCGTGTCGATCTGTTTAGTTTTGACAGTGGTGAGAGTTCTTGCGGTTCCACTTGGCATTCCTGAGCCAGCGTGGCCTGTGATCAAATGGAACCCGATGTGGTACGGGCCAGGACACTTTGGAACGGAACGAGCCGCAATTGCGGACGAACTTGAAAATCAGCCGGGAAAGCAGTTGGCAATCGTGTACCGCGGCTCGCGGCGTAACGTACTTGACGAGTGGGTCTACAACGGAGCAGACATCGATAGTCAAAAAGTGATATGGGCAAGAGCCATGAGTCCGGGAGATAATTCAGAATTAATCCGGTACTACAAAGATCGTCGAGTATGGCTGGTTAATGCCGATGATCTTCCAGCGACTGTTACACCGTATTCAGATCAAACACTGCTTAATCTGTTGCAACATCCCAAGACATACCCCATGCCAGGGCAGGGATCAATCGAAGCGGAGGAATTTAACCATGATTAACGGAAAGCGCGTAGCGGTAGTCATGCCAGCCTACAATGCTGCCAAGACACTCGAGATGACGGTGGCCGAACTGCCCGATATCGTCGATATCAAGATCCTGGTTGATGATTCAAGCAAGGACGACACTGCAGACCTCTCACGAAAGCTTGGCGTACAAACTTATGTCCACGACGCTAACTACGGATATGGCCGCAATCAGCAGACCTGCTACCGCGAAGCTCTCGCCGCCGGTGCCGACATCGTCGTCATGGTTCATCCCGACTATCAATACACACCTCTACTCGTGACTGCCATGGCCAGCATGGTTGCCAGCGGAGTCTATGACATGGTTCTGGCTTCGCGCATTCTAGGCAGGGGTGCTCTGAAAGGTGGCATGCCGCTGTACAAGTACGTCTTCAATCGCATGCTGACTGCCTTTCAGAATCTCTTCCTGGGCGTCAAACTATCGGAATATCACACCGGGTATCGCGCATTCTCAAAGCAATTGCTGCAGACGCTTCCGCTGCTTGAGAACTCCGATGATTTTGTCTTTGACAACCAGATGATCGCTCAGGCAGTGATGTTCAAATACAATATCGGCGAGATATCTTGTCCCACAAAGTACTTCCCAGAGGCGTCCTCGATCAACTTCCATCGCAGTGTGAAGTATGGTCTCGGCGTGCTCGGCACCACAGTCTCATTTGTCGCGCACAGACTCGGTTGGATTCACCAACCGCGCTTCGATCATACAGGAAGGAAGGTGACGCAAAAGTATTATGCGGGAATGGCTCAGCAGTCATAATGACACGCTGATCTAACCAGAGCTCTGACCAAACAGCAGCCGGAAATCCTCGCCCCAAGTGCCAGCGAATTTCACAACGCCGTCGCACCGGGTTAGTGGACATGCACTTCCCCTAATACTTTCCTTGAACCCTTCGACAGCAATTTATGCTGACCGATGAAATGATCGTCATAAGTTCTGATCTACCTCAGGTCAGCTGGTAACCTAGTCGCTTTGGAAGATCATTCAATCGAATTCACCAAACGCCGGATTCTACCGCCGGGTTCAATAACTCTTGGCATGGATTTCTTTCAGAGAATGCGGAAAGATGGAAGACGATGGAGCACTCTTATCAAGAGCATCAATCCGGCTCAAATCTTCAATCACTAAATCCGACATCAGACGCACAACTGAAGTCCGACAAAGGCTTCCCAGCTTCCCCCTCGTGGCAAGCTACCGCGATTTCCGTCGGCTCAAGCATTAATGATCGTTTTATCCGCGCTCGCTGGCCGGAATTGTTGACGATTACGGCGTTTGCCTCGATCGTTTTTGCTGCCATTCCATACCACGAGGCATGGTCTGACGAAGCACAAGCCTGGCAGATTGCACGCACCACAACGCTCGCCGAGATGTTTCATTCATACATTCGCTATGAAGGTTCGCCAGGCCTTTGGCACTTCTTGTTGTGGATCATGATCCACCTACACGTCACATATACCGGTTTACATTGGATATGCGGGCTCATAGCCATCACATCCACAGCCATCCTCGTCTATGGAGCCCCGTTTCCTCGATACCTGAAGCTATCTATCCCATTCACTTGTTTCTTGCTCTTTCAATACGCCATCGTTGCCCGCAGTTATGTGCTCGTGCCGCCTCTACTCTTTCTAATCGCGTTTTTCTGGAAGGGCGGCCCTCTAAAATTGTCGGCCTTGCTCGGGGTTCTCGCTAATGTATCACTTCACGCTGGCTTGATCTCGGGAGCATTATTAATAATCTTCATCTGGGAACATCGCAAAAGTATCCGTGCACTGAAGTTTTCGCGTCGTAGGTTCTTCGTAAGCGCGGCTATATTAGGCACTCTCTACTCTGTCGCGCTTTGGACCGCATGGCCTCCGGCTGATCTTGCTAACCATATCGCGGCTCTCCATAACGTGCCAGCGCCATATTTTTCTCGAATCATAGCTGTTCTGATTTTGCCCACGGGAGAGCCATATATTCTCGCACTGCCCTTCTGGATAGCGATGGTTCTGATGCTCAAGCAACGGAGTAGCCTTCGTTACTTGCTGCCATTGGTATTCCTCGCTGCATTTGCCGCCGTCGTTCCTTCGTTTTATTGGCATTATGGACTGTTTGTACCCCTGCTCATCGTGGTCCTCTGGATCACATGGCCACAGCGAACTTCTCCGCTACCGAGTTTCGAGCTAATTGGTCGAATTGCACTTGTTTACTTGATAGGAATTCAGATCGCATGGTCTATATACGCACTGAAATGGGATCTAGAAAATCCGTATTCTCCAGATCTGGCCGCCGCACAGTTCCTCAGGCCCTATGTCAATAACAAAGCACGCATTCTGATCACCTACATTCGCAATGCGGATGGGTTGGGCTCGGGAGCCAGTGCCACGGGTATTCTCCCCTATTTCGACCGCAACATCTATCTAAACCAAGCGATGCCATTCTACTCATGGAAGGATGGGAATCCATCTGAAAAAGAATTTGACGACCTCCTACCTACCCACCCGGACTTGGTCATTGTCGAGACAAAAAACGCAGGTGCGATCCCTAAAATTGATCTCAACCATCCAAAAGTTTGGGAGTTGGCTCGGAATGGCTACCACTTGACACACCGTTTCTGTGGAACCATGCCCGCACGCCTCAGCCCCTATCTCACAAGCTGTCATCTGATCTTCGAGCCAGAAAGAACCCGGCAGTAGCTGACAACAAAAGCTCTTTTCCGAAAGATTCAGATTCCAGTAAAAGTGACGACCTGCAAAGAAATAATCTCAACAGTAAAGATTATCGACAGCTGCAAGAACTGACAGAAGGGGCCGATTCGTGGCTCTACCTCCGTGAGATCGATGTGAGCAAGAATTGCTATGCGAGATAGTCCTTATCCACTCCGTCGGAAAGATTCACGATAGACTCGATAGACCGACAGGAAAGGCCGGTGTGGGAACGCATGCACGAAGTTGATGACAAGTTCAGAAATCGCGTCATCTTTTCGCTTCTGATCATCACGGGGTTCACGCTAACAATCGCGCTGCTTTGGATGGGCAGAGTCATCTTCCTGCTGCTCTTCGCCTCGATCGTCGGTGCGACCATCCTGACCACCATCTCCGACTGGCTGCATCGCCGCCTGCGAATCCGGCATGGTGCGGCGATGGCGCTTTTTATTCTCGTCTCTCTTGGCGTGATCGCTCTGGTCATCTGGATCCTCGGCCCAAATGTAGTGCAGCAGTTCTCCGAACTTGAAACGCAGTTGCCAATGGCGGCTCAGTCCTTGCTTAAGCAGATGCAGTCCCATGCATGGGGTCAATGGTTGCTGCGGCAAACTCCCGGCGCGGAACAGATTGCGAACGGCTTCAGCTTCGCTGTGACACACATCGGTGGCATTGTCGTCAGTGGTGCAACCATCCTTGTCGGTTTATTCATCGTTTTCAGCCTGAGCGTCTATCTCTCGGTCGAGCCCGAAATGTATTACAACGGCTTGCGGCGACTGGTGCCAGAAGACTACCGAGCCAAGCTTGACGCTTGCGCCTCAGCCGTCACAGAAGTGCTGCGCTGGTGGGTTTTAACCAAGTTTCTGGCCATGACCATGGTGGGGATCCTCACCACCATCGGACTCGCGGTTGTCGGTTTGCCGCTGGCCGGAACACTCGGCATTATCGCCGGAGCCATGACTTTCATCCCAAATATCGGGCCTTTCCTGGCAATCACGCCAGCAGCACTATTGGCTCTCGCCATCAGCCCGATGAAAGGCCTTCTGACGCTGCTTGTCTTCGCGATCGTTTTCATGCTGGAGGGCTACGTCGTTACTCCGCTGCTTGAGCGCAATATCGTTCGCCTGCCACCGGCCCTCACGCTGACCATGCAGCTACTGTTGGCGACGATCGTGGGACCTATCGGCGTAGCGCTGGCTGCTCCATTTGCGGCAGCAATCATTGGGATATCCGCTGTTCTCTTGCCAGAAGCACCCAAAAAAACGATTCCCAAACCCTCTGCGCGGGCGTTAAAGGGTCACGAAGAAACCCATAAGGGACAGTCATGACCTTTTATATCCGTTTTTAGGGACAGCCAGGCTTAGCTACTTGTCGCGAGCTACGACAAAATCCAGCACCCAGAGCAGAGCACGCTTGAACTCAGAGTCCTCAAGATCCACCAGGGATTCGCGCGCCTGTTCAGCGTGGCGGTCGGCGGCAACCATTGCGTAGTCCACCGAGCCATTCCGATGCAGAATTTCCTGTATTTGTTCCCGAGGTGTACGCCGAAAGCCACCATCCTCAAGAACCCACAGGATGCTCTCCCGCTCAGACGCTGTACCGTGCTCCAATGCATGGATGACAGGCAGCGTAGTCTTCCCTTCCCGCAGATCACTCGCCACCGGCTTGCCGAGCACTTCCTCAGTCGCAGTCAGGTCAAGAACATCGTCGACGATCTGAAAAGCCAGGCCAACGGATCGTCCGTAATTGGCGAGCGCCTCTTCCTGTTCGGGCGTACCCTGCGCAAGGGTCGCGCCAAGCTGCATCGAGGTGGAAAACAGACATGCCGTCTTGCGATAGATCAGCTCATAGTACTCAGCTTCGTTTACGGCACGGCCCAGGGTCTGAATCTGCAGCAGTTCGCCCTCAACCATCTGCTGGGTCAGACCAATCAACAGGTCAAGCACTTTGAAGTTGCGCTCTTCGAGCGCAATGCGAAAGGCCTGCATGTAAAGCCAGTCGCCTGCCAGCACGCACTTTTCGTTACCCCAGGTGGTGTTGGCGCTAGGGCGTCCACGGCGCGTATCGGCGCCATCAATAATGTCGTCGTGCACCAGCGTGGCTGTATGCACCAGCTCAACGACCGCGCCGAGCCGGATCATGCCATGGCCGGTATAGCCAAGCGATCGAGCGGCAAGCAGCAGCAGTGATGGGCGAATGCGTTTGCCGCCGCCAGCTCTTAGATACTCCGCAATTTCCGTAATCGCGGTCACGCTGGAAACGGCATCGCGCTCCAACTCGCGTTCGATGGCCGTAAGGTCGTCGCGGAGTAGATCGAAAACTTCCTGTGCCGTTGCTATCGCCAATGTACTCAAGGTTGAGAAGTTCGCTTTCTTATGGCGTATCTGTGCCGTCTGAGGCTAATACTTCCAGTATCCGCTTTGTTGGATGTTTCCAGTCCCGCGATGTACCGCTAATTTGTACGGTAATTGGTGAACTGCAAATCAATGCCCAGATCTTTGCCCTTCAGCAAAGCGATCACTGATTGCAGGCTGTCGCGGTCCTTGCCACTCACTCGCACTGTATCTCCCTGAATCGATGCCTGCACCTTAAGCTTCGAGTCTTTCACGATGCGCACGATGTCTTTGGCCTTTTCAACCGGAACACCCTGCTGCAGCGTTATCTTCTGCCGGACGCTGCTCCCCAGCGCCTGTTCCACTTTGCCGTAGGTCAGGTTTTTGAGCGAAACACCCCGTTTGACCAGTTTCTGGCCGAGGATCTCCTTCACGGCATCAAGCTTGTATTCATCGGCAGAGGCGAGTTGAATCTCCTTCTCACCCTCAAGCTTGATTTCGGACTTGGAGCCCTTGAGATCGAAGCGATTGTTGATCTCTTTGAGAGCCTGATCAACTGCGTTCCGAACTTCCTGAATGTCTACTTTGCTGACGATATCGAATGAGTTGTCTTGCGCCATCGCAATTGTCCTGCTGTCATACCTGCTCTGATTTGATGCCAGAGGTCCGCTGCCGACGTTCAAGTGATGATCGCGTAAGCGGAGCCTCCACCTTAAGTTTCACATGCCAGGGGGCAAGCGAAACAGCCGCTCGAAGTTTTTCGTTGTGACCGAAGCTAATTCTTCCAGGGAAATACCGCGCAAATCGGCCAGAAAGCGGGCAGTCTGAGCTACATATGCCGGCTCATTGCGCTGACCGCGATATGGAACGGGAGCCAGATACGGTGCGTCGGTCTCAACCAGTATGCGATCCAGCGGGACCTTCGCGGCCACTTCCTGCAGCACCAGAGATTTGGGATATGTCAGGTGTCCTGCAAAGCTGATCATAAATCCGAGTTCCATGGCTCGCTCGGCATAAGACCATTCGCCTGAAAAGCAGTGAAGGATCCCTCCAACGGACTCACCGTCCGAGCCTGTGACCCGCCAATGCTCCGCCAGCAAGGCCAGCGTATCTTCCCAGCACTGATCGTCGCCATCATTTGGTCGGCAATGAATCAGGATCGGCCGATTACGCCGAGCTGCAATTTCCATCTGCTGGATAAAGGCCCGCTTCTGAACATCATGCGGTGCTCCCTGATGGTAGTAGTCAAGGCCAATCTCGCCGCAGGCAATCACTTCCGGCTCAGCCAGCAAGACGTCTAGTTTTGCAAATGCTGCATCGTCCGCTTCCGTTGTACTGTGGGGATATATTCCGGCGCTGGCATAGAGCCGTGGCAGCTTCGAGTCGGCGGCGTTGTACCGCCGGCAGATATCTAGTGCCTGATGCATTTCTGCCGGACCCTCGCCGATGCCGATTGCGAGAATAGCACCGACCCCGGCTTCTCCAGCCCTATTCAGGATTTCGGGAAGTTCAGCAGTGAAGCTATCACTATCCAGATGTGCGTGCGAATCGACGAGCAACGTTCTCTCCCTGCCGGCAAACCCCTGAAGAAAGTTTCCTATCTGTTTACAAAAAGGGTCTTGACTCTCATCGCAAACGCGCGCCAAGCGGTACATCTTCCAAGAACCCGGCCAGCACCGGCGCTCCTTGATCGCCGACCGATGCAGCCACGACCATGCCGTTTGACTCAAGGCCGCGCATCTTGCGCGGAGCCAGATTGGCAACGATGACTACTTTGCGTCCGATCAACTTCTCTGGCTCATAGTACTGAGCGATGCCCGCGAGGATCTGGCGTTTTTCATAACCTAGATCAACTTCCAACCGCAAAAGCTTGTCTGCCTTGGGGATACGCTCGGCCACAAGAATCTGTGCTACACGCAAATCAACTTTTGCAAAGTCGTCAATTGGGATGTGCGCTACTCCCTCAGGACTACTCGTTGACACCTCAGGCGTCGCAGCTGCAGATGTAGAACGCGGCTCGGGCTCCGGAGCGGAGGGCAATGTCTCCGCTGGAATAGAAGCCACTTTAGTTTCCGACGGAGGAGCTGTCGCTTCACTCACGACAGGCGAATTGCTCTCCGCCTCGCTTGAAGAAACAGGCGTAGATGACTGATTTTCAAGGTTTTGCATACGATCAACTGCGTCCTTTTCTGCCCGTGGAAAGAGTGGAGAGGGATCGCCAAAGCGGGTTCCAGCTTTCAGACCACCCCAGGATAGAGATTTTAGATCGCCTCGTCTTGCGGCTTCAGATAAATCGCCTAAACCAATTTGTTGCCATACTTTAGCTGTCGAATCCGGAAGTACAAGATAAGCCAGTGCTGTAATGATCCGGATGGCTTCGGCAGCTGTGGACAACACGCGGGCCTGAGTCTTTGCGTGCTCTTCCGGAGTTATATCCACCGGCTTCTTCCACGGCGCCGATGCTGTCAAATAACCATCTACGGCTGCTACCAATGCCCAGAGAGTTTCAAGCGCGCGCGAAAAATCATGTGCGTCAAACTGAGCTTCAAACTCGGTAACTGTGAGAGCTGCATCGTTTTGGATCGAGATTTCCGGCGTTCCTGGCGGTCCTATCTCCGGTAAAACGCCGCCGAAGTACTTGTGGACCATGTTTACGACTCGGCTCACCAGGTTGCCGTAGCCGTTGGCGAGATCAGCGTTGTAGCGCTGCACAAGCGACTCAAAAGTGAAGTTGCCATCGTGGCCGAAACTGATCTCACGCAGCAGGAAATAGCGAAGCGCGTCGGCTCCCAGCACCTCCAGAACCGTCTCTGCGCGAACAATGTTCCCCACCGACTTCGACATCTTGGCCTTGTCGAAGAGCAGCCAACCGTTGGCAATGACTGATTTCGGTAGGGGAAGTTCGGCTGCAAGTAGAAATGCGGGCCAGTAGACGCAGTGGAAGCGAATGATCTCTTTACCAACAAGATGAATATCAGCGGGCCAGAACTTCTCGAGCTTTACCTTGTCCGCTGGATCGTCCGAACCATAGCCGACTGCAGTCGCATAGTTGGCGAGCGCATCCATCCAGACATAGATGACATGCTTTTCGTCGTCCGGCACAGGAATGCCCCAGGTAAAGCTAGAACGGCTCACGGAAAGATCACGCAAACCGCTACGAACAAAGGCGATAACCTCGTTTCGCCGTGCTTCTGGCTGAATGAATTCAGGATGTTTTTCGTAAAGTTCCAGCAACACGCGCTCGAAAGCCGAGAGCTTGAAGAAATAGTTTTCTTCGCTCACCGTTTCGGTGATTCGCCCGCAATCAGGGCATGGCGCACCCGGTCCCACATCGACGAAGGCTTCATCCGTAATGCAATATTGGCCAGTGTAGGTGCCCTTGTAGATGTATCCCTTTTCCTTCAACGTGCGGAAAAGCTTCTGCACCCCACGCTTGTGCCGCTCTTCGGTGGTACGGATGAAATCATCGTAGGTCAGGCCCATCCGATCCCATAGGCTGCGGAATTGAGCTGAGACCTCGGTGGCAAACTCAGATGGGCTCTTACCGGCCTTAGCTGCCGAACGCTCGATCTTCTGCCCGTGCTCGTCCGTGCCGGTCAGAAACCAGGTATCGACGCCCTGCGCGCGCTTGCGCCGAGCGATAGCGTCGCAGACGATCGTGGAGTAGGCGTGCCCCAAGTGCGGCCGCGCGTTCACGTAATAGATCGGCGTGGTGATATAGAAGCGGTTCGCACCGGAATCGGGCTTTGTCTCTGGCTTTGTCATGAATAAAGGAACTGATAAATGAACTGCAACCACCGTGCAGAGTGGAAGGCACAACACTCCATCTTACGGCATTGCGTCTCTTCCAATCTGAACGTAACCACTGCGTTGAAGAGAACGCAACAGCCTCACGCGATTGGCTCAGGCAATTGGCCGTTCAAGTCCCATGAACAGGTAGTCGGCGGTCCAATTGTGCTCTATCCCTTGATGCCGTACCAAGGTTGCGAGTTGCGCGTAGTGTCGAATCGAGTGCGTCAGCAGATGTACAAAAAAGGTGCGACGGGATGCATGTAGGGTCCCGACCGATCTTGTCTGGAAATCTGTGACCGTCTCCCAGAAGGCTTCGTCCCGATCCAACAGAGGCCGCAATAAGTTCATCGCTCGGTCATGGGTCTTATAGATCGCCTCTACCGAATCGAATGGAATTGCATCATACTGCGTTTGTGGAAGGTCATTGAGTCGCTCGGCATAGCGCAATTCAGCTGCGACGATGTGCTGCAGCAGCTGCGCGACAGTTTTCGTCTCGCGAATATCGCATGGGAAAGCCAATGCCTCCGGATGTTCCGAAAGCACCTGCTTCCAGCTATCGGAGATGTGTTTTCCCCATTTCAGCAATTCCTCTCCAGTGATCGCAACCATTTCGATGGACCTCCACTCCTTATGATCGAGGATATGGGTTTACGTCCGAAGATGCGAGACCATCCTGCGGAAGGCAAGCCCTGCTAAAATCGCCAAGGAATACAAGCATATTTGAGGTTTTGTACGTGTATCTTGAACTGCAACAGCAGCTTTCGGAGCGGATCCGGGAGACGATTCAAAGCAAATATGGAATTGAGCTGGTGTCGATTGCCATCGAGCAGCCGCCGGATGTGAAGCTTGGCGAATTTGCTACTCCGGTAGCTTTCGAATTGGCCCGCAAGCTGCGCAAGGCTCCAAAGATCATTGCAGGCGAACTTGCCGAAGCTCTGTCTGCTCAAAGTGACGATTCCGCTTTTACCAGCTTTGGGGCAGCAGGTGCCGGCTACCTGAACGTGAAGCTGAATCGAGTTGCCACAGCATTGCGGCTCTCTGTGGAAAACGAGGGCTTAAACTCCGGCGCGGGACTTCATGTATTAGTTGAACATACGAGCATTAACCCTAACAAGGCAGCGCATGTTGGCCATCTGCGCAATGCTATCCTCGGCGATACCTTCGTCCGCATTCTGCGCGCCAACGGGCAAACGGTGGATGTGCAGAACTACATCGATAACACTGGCGTTCAGGTGGCCGATGTGGTCGTCGGATTTCTGCATCTGGAAAACAGATCGCTGGCCGAGATCGGGTCAATTATCTCCGCATGCGAGGCGAAGGATGAGAAGTTCGACTACCTCTGCTGGGATCTTTATGCGCGGGTCTCGCAGTGGTACGACGCAGGTACGGAAGAGGAGAACAAGCAGCGCAAGGCGATCCGTTATGCCACGCTGCACGAGATTGAGCGCGGCGGCAATGAGACGGCCGAGGCGGCTGACCTGATTTCTACTGCGGTGCTGCGGCGTCACCTGGAGACGATGCTGCGGCTGAATATCGAGTATGACTTTCTGCCGCGTGAGAGCGAGATTCTGCACCTGCATTTCTGGGAGCTGGCGTTTGAGCTACTGAAGAAGTCTGGAGTGCTGTACTTCGAGACCGAGGGTAAGAACAAGGGTTGTTGGGTTATGAGCCGTCCTGGTTCCGGAAACGGCTCGGACGCGGCTGCTGCTGAGGATGGCCAGGAGAGCGGTGTCGATGAGGACGCTAAGGTGATTGTCCGGTCGAACGGAACGGTGACTTACGTCGGCAAGGACATTGCTTATCACCTTTGGAAGTTTGGGCTGCTGGGACGTGATTTCGGGTACAAGCCGTTCTTTCAGTATCTGGATCATCTTTGCTGGATCTCGGCGGAACAGGGTGAAGCTGAGCATCCGCACTTTGGCGGAGCGCAGGCGATCTACAACGTGATCGATTCGCGGCAGAGCGATCCGCAGGCGAATGTAATTCACGCGCTGCGGGGCATGGGACATACGGCTGAGGCCGACCGCTATACCCACTTCAGCTATGAGATGGTTGCGCTCACCCCGCGCTGCGCGGTGGAGCTTGGCTATACGGTCGCCGAGGAGGATCTTGCGCGACCATACATCGAGGTGAGCGGGCGCAAGGGCTTTGGCGTGAAAGCCGATGACCTGATCGACCAGCTCATTGCCGCTTCACGGAAGGAAGTGGACGCGCGGCAGACCGAACGAACAGCCGACGAGCGCGCCGTAATTGCAAACCAGATTGCGATTGGCGCGTTGCGCTACTTCATGCTGAAGTTTACGCGGAACTCGGTGATTGCTTTTGATTTCAAGGATGCGCTTAGTTTTGAAGGCGATACCGGGCCGTATGCGCAATATGCGATCGTTCGGGCGCGGAATATCTTCCGCAAGGCGGGGATTGAGCCGGAGGCTGCGTTGACGGAGTTTGCGGCGCTAGATCAGGCTGCGGTTACTTCCCTGCTGGCTGAGGCCGATGACATCTGGGGATTGTGGCTACGGGCTGCGAAACGATCGCTGACATTGGACCAATGCATTGCGGCTTCGGAGCCGGCGTATGTGGCGCGGCATGTTTTTCAATTGGCTCAGGAGTTCAACAACTTCTACCACAAGCACCGGATTCTGATTGAAGAGGATCCCGCTCGGAAGACATTGTTACTGGCAACTGCGGCTGTTGCACTACGCGAAATGGTTACGCTGCTTTCCTGGCTTGGAATTGAAGCGCCTGAGGCAATGTAATTCGCCTGTTTTACCGACTTCCTTTGCTGATTCTGCTTGGCTTACGGTCAGAAAGGGGGGAGGGGGTAATTAATTTTCTGGGTGATAACGGATTGGTAAACTGATTACGGTTTTGATAACAGGGATGAAGTTGTCCGCAACTCATCAATACTGGTTTGCGCCGGAATTGGCTGTATTTATTGTGAACTAATAGCGATTAATTCCACGCAATTGATCGTTATGTTGCCACTGGTTCTCAGTGGGGCAAGTCTTTGCTCAAAGAACAAAGCACGTCTGGTAACCCAAGATGTCTTTGATCGCTTCGAACTGCTGCGGTTTGCAAGTTACGAAGATAAACCTGTCACCGCTAGCTATGAAGCTTTCCGGCTGCACACGCCTCAGTTGATCCCAAAAGCACAATTGCATCTCATACAAAATGTTCGCACGATACTTGGCTCCTACGAGATCAACATACTGCCCCATCGCTGCTACCTCCTCTTCAATTAGCGCCTGTGGGCTCTTGATACTGAACAATCCGCAATTTACAAAGACAGTATCTATTTCAGGTCTTGTGTACTCCGGAAATATATACCATTCATCGTACTGCTCGAAGGGAAGATCGCTTACGTCTTCGACGCTCGGCACGATGAACAAATTTCCGCACTTCTTCCAGCCTCTAGCGATTTCTTTCTCGTTTGGCGTTAGTGGTCCTGAATCGTAAGACGTTATAACCACGCATTTTCCGGCAAATAGCTGAGGGCAGCGCTTTAACAGAACTCTCAAATGCGCCCTCGAACCTTGAGCCAACTCAATCCACTTATATTCCCCTTCTTGCCCCCACTTCATAATTGACTCTGCTCTAGCCATATCTACGAGAGTGTAGCAACCTCTTCGCGGACATGAGCTAACATTACGCTTGTGTCAATCTAGTCCTCAACTCGACCAATACGGTGTTGGTGGCTAAGGCTGGGCTGGATGGCCATGACCGGGAGGCGAAGATCATTGCGCGGGCGCTGCGCGATGCGGGTATGGAGGTGCTCTACACCGGGCTGCGGAAGACGCCGGAGAGTATTGTGCATGCAACGATTCAGGAGGATATGGATTGCATCGGGTTGAGCATTCTCTCTGGGCGCACAATGTGCTGGTACCACGAATTGTCGCTCTGCTCAAAGAGCAGCGGGCTGAGGACATCCTGATCGGCGGCGGGACGATTCCGCAGATGGATATGCCGGGCTGATGGCGATGGGTGTGGTCGCGGTGTTTGGGCCGGGGACGCCGCTGGATACTGTGGTGACGTTTTTGCGGGGGTATGTTAAGCCGAAGACGGCGGTGCTGCAGAGTTTGGCGCTAGGTCAGTGAAAAACAGATTCCCTTCGGGAGTGAGGGACAATAAAAGCAAGAGCCGGTGAGGTGACACTGTCAGGCTTTTATGGTTCCCACATCTCAAAATCGAGATGTGGGGCACCTGTGATCTTTCAGGAGGTTGTCCATTCGATTTGGACCGGAGAAGCTGGTTGTGACGAGCAACTAGGAATCTTCGGAGGATCGAATGGACATTCATAAGAATGCCCGACTGAGCTATCGCAG
>NZ_JAGSYH010000011.1 GCF_025685685.1 Acidicapsa dinghuensis | reverse complement strand
GCCTGCTCCAACACAGCTCATCAAGAGTGCGAATAGAAACAAGGTAGAGAGCAACAACAACCGCAACATCAAAAGCAAAAACCCTGATAAGGAATGAAACTTGACACCAGTGACCTGCTCATAGAAAGTCGGCTTATCGTCACCGGTGCATCGCTCGCTGGCAACCGTCGCACCTCGGACTTCTCTATCGCCCCCGTTTCCATTCCTATACCCTAGACCCATGTCCCGCTATGCCGAGCCGATGGCTCGCCTCATCGAAGAGCTCAAAAAGCTTCCCGGTGTTGGCACAAAATCCGCCCAGCGCTACGCCTTCCATATCCTGCGCTCCAGCAACGAAGACGCCGCCGCCCTCGCCGACGCAGTTCGCGAGCTCAAGGCCAGCCTGCGCCTCTGTTCCATCTGCAATAACGTCACCGACATTGATCCCTGCGTCTACTGCTCCAGCCCCACCCGCAATCAACACCTCGTCTGCGTCGTCGAAGAAGCCACCAGCATCGCTGCCATCGAGCGCACGCGCAACTACAACGGCGTTTACCATGTCCTCCATGGCACTCTCTCACCGCTCCATGGCGTAGGCCCCGATCAGCTCCGCACTGCCAATCTCATCTCTCGCGTGGAGAGCGGCGGCATTGATGAAGTCATCCTCGCCACCAGCCCCACTCTCGAAGGCGAAGCCACCGCGAACTGGATCGCCACCGCCCTCCGCAGCCATCCAATTCGCATCACCCGCATCGCCACGGGCGTTCCTGCGGGCAGCGATATCGAATACGCTGATGAAGTCACTATGGCCCGCTCGCTCGAAGGCCGTCGGGAGCTATAGACTCAACTCCGCACCGCTCACCTGCCGTGGATCTCTACGGAATGTCAGTGATCAAATCGCAATGACTGTATGAATTGTCGCGTAGACCTGGCTGGCCGGATGTGTGGATCAAGCGATAGAAAGTCTGCGGACTAGTAGAGTCCAAACGATCGTGAATGTGCACGATACGCTTTGCCATATCGATCTCGCTAACAGACTTGTAGCAATAATATTTTGTCCCGACATAGGTTCCCGCAAGCGGTTTTTTGTTTGTGATTCCGTACACGCCAAAGCTCAAGTCGTAGTTAAAGGCGGTATCGTGCTGATATTCCGTAAGTGCGTACCCCATAACCATCGTCTCACCGTTCTTGATGGCGAGTACAAGGGCCTGATTGACTTTGCCGATTTGATCAAATCTGACGGGCATTGGTCGCGTCTCCACTTGGCATAAGGAAGTGGCCTCAAAGTGTAGCAGACCGCACCCGCGAGCCATCATTAATAAAAGCCTTTGCGGGTTGGGCGCCCAAAGCCGCTTTCGCCCTCGTTCGATATTTTTTCGGTGAAAATCTATCCCCAACTTTCCCGGTTTTGTGATTTACACTCAACAGAGCTAATGACAACTGGCAACTTCCATTCGCTTTCCGGCATCGCAGGCCCGGCAAAGCCCTGGCTAGCCCAGTTCCGCGAACCACGGCTTCGCGCATTTTAGATTCGGAGACGTTTTGTTTTGTTCCTGCGCCGTCTGACTTACTTTTGCCGCCCTGTTCTTTCTGGCCGATCCGCAGCCATTGCTCTGCTGGCCCTTGCCGCCGCTACCGCACCTGCGGCTCAGGCCCGCAAGACCGTCACCCACAGGCACTCTCGCCTTCACGCTCTCGCCCATGCCTTCGTCAACGTAACCCTGCCCGCCGTTGGATTTCTCCCCGACGACGATGACACCGTCCCGGACGATGGCCAGAAATACGAAATCAAGATGGCGCATCCCTATACGGGAGACGTGATCGACGTCGTCTACCGCATTGGCGATACCTACATCCCCGAAGCGCTCGACCAGCTCAACAATTTTCTCCGCGACTCGCACAACGAAGAAGTGAACGAGTACGATCCGCGTACCTTTGATGTGCTGCACACCATGCTCGCTAAAATCGGCAAGCCAAACGCCGTCATTGATGTGCTCTCGGGCTATCGTTCGCAGGAGACAAATGACGCACTTCGCGCCAGCGGAACAACCAATGCCGCCGAGCACTCCCAGCACATAGACGCCAAGGCCGTTGACCTGCGCGTTCCCGGTGTTCCCGCTCCGGTGGTGCGCGATGCGGCGCTGTCACTCCAGGCAGGTGGAGTCGGCTACTATCCGAAGAGCCAGTTTGTTCACGTTGATGTAGGTCCGGTCAGGAAGTGGACCTATTCTCCCCACGGCCGGCACTCCCATCGCTCCGGTCACTCGCGCCGCCATCGCCGCGGCTAGGACACAAGGACGAGTGGAGCCCGGTCCGTCGTGGCATTCCACAAAATCCGGTTGCCCCTATCTGGATCAGCCTCTCAACTTCGCCAGCAGATCCTGAGGATGAACTGGCTTTGCAAGAATCTCGAACTCGTATCCCTGCGCCCGTGCTTTTTCCAGCAGATCCGCGGTAGCAGCCTGCCCTGAAAATAACAGGATCTTGATCGCGGGCAAAATCTCTCGTATCCTGATGGCCGCGTCAATGCCGTTCAACCCACCCATGATCACGTCCGAAATCAACATGTCTGGGCGATATTCCGACGCCAGTTCCAACGCTTTTTCGCCGGAATACGCAACGCGAGCCTGAAACCCGCTATTGTTGAGAATCATTGCGAGAGTATCGGCAATAACTCGCTCATCATCGGCTACCAGGACTCGGGGCTTCTGCGCAATTTCAGCCATAATCTCCTAACGGAAAAACTTTGGGGAGGTACGCAAAATGCTTTCTGAATCAAATGACTGCCAGATCGATGCCGTCAAGGTTCTCAAAACCTTCCGTCCATCTGACCTTAGTTTATCTTCATTACGTCCATGTGACGTTTATTGCATGCCACGGGTTGCGGCCGGATCTCAGGAAAAGCCATTGCAATCGAACTGATAAATATACTTCACGCACGGCAAAAATACAGGACAAACAGAGACAGTGACCTTCCGCAACGTAAACTGTCGAAAAAGACTCTAAGAGGATGATACGCTTTGGCCATATTGCGGCTGAAGGTCTTTGCGATTACTGCCACTCCTGTATTCAAACAGTCCAATACTGAGCGTCTATGCTTTCCCTGGCGCTTTGCTTCCGGTGAACAGGTTTCGGCTTCATGCAGCTTTGACCTGTGTGTCCTAAACTATCTGGTTCTCGTTCTAACTTTCAGCAGCAAACCGCACCGCAATCCATACTGGAGACTTCCCTGTGCCAGAAGCCACAGTCACCAGCACCACGAGTAACGAAAACGTTACGCCCGACTCCGCGCCCATCATTCGCGCCGAGCGCATAGAGAAGTACTACGCCCAGCCGAGCCAGAATCGCATTCAGGTCATCTCGCCGACTGATCTCTCCATCATCCCCGGCGAAATCCTCGCCCTCCTCGGTCCCTCCGGTTCCGGCAAATCCACCATGCTCCGCATGCTCTCCGGCCTATCCCGTCCCAGCGCCGGACAGGTCTTCTGGCACGAAAAGCCCATCGGCGATGCCGAAATCAACGTCTCCATCGTCTTCCAGAGCTTCGCCCTTTTCCCGTGGCTCACCGTCCTCGAAAACGTCGAAGCCCCGCTCAAAGCCCGCGGCGTCGATCCCGAAACCCGTCGCGAACGCAGCCTCAACATGCTCACCACCGTCGGTCTCGAAGGCTTCCAGGCCGCCTACCCCAAGGAGCTCTCCGGCGGCATGCGCCAGCGCGTCGGCTTCGCACGCGCCCTCGTCGTCGAGCCAGAAGTCCTCTTCATGGACGAGCCTTTCTCGGCCCTCGATGTCCTTACCGCTGAGAACCTCAGAAGCGAACTCTTAGAGCTTTGGTCGAACAAGACCATGCCCACTCGCGCCGTCTTCATCGTCACCCACAACATTGAAGAAGCCGTCCTGCTCGCCGATCGCATCATCGTTCTCGGCCGCAATCCCGGACACATCCGCACCGACTTCAAAGTCCAGCTCCAGCATCCCCGCGACCGCAAATCCGAGCCCTTCACCAACCTCGTCGACTACATCTACAAAGTCCTCACCCGCCCCGAAATCGCCGCCGCCGCACCCGACCAGACCACCGGCAAGCCCGTCCGCGATCAGCGCCAGATGCACTACCAGATGCTGCCCCACGCGCGTCCCGGCGGCGTAGCCGGTCTCCTCGAGCTCCTCATCGACAAAGGCGGCCGCGACGACATCTACCGGCTCGCCGACGACCTCGCCTTCGAAATCGACGACCTGCTCCCCATCGTCGACGCCGCCCAGATCCTCGGCTTCCTCAAGATCGAAGAAGGTGACGCCTCGATTACCCCCAAGGGCTCCGACTTCGGTAATTCCGAGATTCTCCGCCAAAAAGAAATCTTCCGCGAAGCCGCACTCGAAAACGTTCTTCTCCTTCGCCAGATTCGCCGCGCCATCGAAACCAAATCCGACAACACCGTCCCCGAAGAATTCTTCCTCGATATGCTCGACGAGCAGTTCAGCGCCGAGGAATCCCAGCGCCAGGTCGAGACCGCCGTCAACTGGGGCCGCTATGCCGAGCTTTTCGACTTCGACGCCGCCCGACGCCGCTTCACCCTGCCCGAAGCCGAACAGGAAGAAGCAGAAGCCGCCGACGCCGAGGACGCAGAATGAAGCTGCCTCAGCTCCCCGTACGTTTTCCCGAACGTCTCCAGCCGCGCTTTCAGCCCTTTGCGCGATCTCTGGTTATGGTGCGCTCCTGGCCCGTGGTCATTGACCTCGGCCTCGCCGCCTGCCTTCTCGCTGCCTTCTTCGCTCTCGTCCACACCGGCCACTATGTCTTCGGCACTCCGGTCCCAGTCGTTCCCATCTCGCATTCGCTCAGCGCCCTGCCCCTTTATTCCTTCTACTCCGTCATCCGCATTGGCATCGCCTACCTGCTCTCACTCGCCTTCGCCATCAGCTACGGATACACCGCCGCCTACAATCCCCGCGTTGAAGCCTGGATGGTCGCCACCCTAGACATCCTCCAATCCATCCCTGTCCTCAGCTTTCTCCCGCCTGTCGTCCTCGCCATGGTCGCGCTCGTTCCCGGCCACCAGCTCGGCATCGAGCTGGGCGTCGTCCTCCTCATCTTCACCGGGCAGGTCTGGAACCTCGCCTTCAGCTTCTATTCATCACTCAAATCCATCCCCAAGGAGATGCTCGAGGCCTCCCGCATCTACCGCTACTCCGCCTGGCAGCGCTTCTGGCAGCTTGAAATGCCCTACGCCGCCATCGGCCTCGTCTGGAACTCCATCGTCTCCGTCGCCGGCGGCTGGTTCGCCCTCATCGCCTGCGAGATGTTCACCATGGGCGACCGCAACTTCCAGCTTCCCGGCCTCGGCAGTTATCTCAGAACCGCCTCCGACTCGGGCGACGTCACCGCCCTTATCGCCGGCATCACCACCGTCATCCTCATCGTTGTAGCCACCGACCAGCTCATCTGGCGTCCCTTAATCGCCTGGTCCGACAAATTCAAATTCGAGCAAGTCGAGTCCGCCGACCGCGTCACCTCGCCCATCCTTGAGCTAATCCAGCGCTCTCACCTGCTCAGCACCCTGCCCTCGCGCCTCTGGTCTGGAATCGAAGAGCCCATCTACCGCCGCCTCTCGCGCAGCCGCGACTGCCGCGTCGTCCAACCCATCGATGAAGACGCCGCACGCAAAAAAGCCTCACCAGTCTTCTGGCTCATCAGCGCCCTCATCCTCGCGGTAATCCTCTGGGGAGCCAGCAAAGCCGTCGTCCTCCTCAGTCAACTCACCGGCAGCCAGATCGTCACACTACTCGAAGGCGCCATCGCCAGCTTCCTCCGCGTCAACGTCTCGCTTATCATCTCCGCCCTTTGGACCATCCCCGTAGGCGTCGCCATCGGCTTCAACCCCAAACTCGCCCGCATCATCCAGCCCGTCGCGCAGATCTTCGCCTCCGTCCCCGCAACCGCCTTCTTCCCCGTCCTGCTTCTCGGTCTCGTCAAAATCGGCGGCGGACTCGGCATCGGCAGCATCGCCCTCATGCTCCTCGGCACCCAGTGGTACATCCTCTTCAACGTCATCGCCGGAGCCATGTCCATCCCCTCCGACCTCCGCGAAGCCGCCTCACTCTACAAATTCACCCGCTACCAGCGCTGGACCACCCTAATCCTCCCCGGCATCTTCCCCTACCTCATCACCGGCATGGTCACCGCCTCCGGAGGAGCCTGGAACGCCTCAGTCTTCGCCGAATACTTCAAAATCGGCAACCAAACCCTGCAAACCCTAGGCCTCGGCCAGCAAATCGACATAGCCACCGACGCCGGCCAGTTCCCCATCCTCCTCGCCGCCACCATCTTGATCTCACTAATGGTAGTCAGCATGAACCGCTTAGTCTGGCGCCGCCTCTACCGCCTGGCCGAAACCAAATACAAACTCCTCGCCTAGATCTCAAAAGAGATTTGTCACTCGGTGGAGAGTTATCTCATATATAGAGTTCTCACCCTGTAGAAAGTTGTCATCCTGAGCGCAGCGAAGGATCTGCTGTCGTAGTTGCTTTTTGTCTTTGCTGTTGCCTTTCTGTCTGTCATCCCCGAAGGGGATCTGCTTCTCCATAAAGAAGCCACCACGACCGGCTCGAATCCCCACAACTAGGGGTGCCCCATTCATTTCGCGCCCTATGCGAAATGAGTGGGAAACCACCCCAGAGACTCTCAAAGCAAGTTATTATCCACGACACTCGAGATTTCCGCCCAAAAGCCAATAGGGACCACAGTATATAGTGTGCACCAATCGACGGATACTATTAATCGACACCATCTACATTTGCATGATCGGATTGTGGTATGATCGCTCATCCTCTTCGAAAAGCTTTATTGCTCGGAGGTTGAGGAGCACTGCTTGATAAGGTCAAGGAGGTTCATTCGGGCCTCTGCGCCACCTACCATTGAGTCCAGGATCACAGTGATCCAGTACACAATGTACGGTGTCGCGTTGAGTAAAGCGGTCCTGCAATAAACAGTGCGGATGTAGGCGTCGACATGAGGCCGCCACGAGCTTGCATCCGCTTTCGAAGGTATTGCTCAAGACCTGAGAAGTCATTAATGGAAGAATTCCGAGTCAAGAAATACCCTCATTTTGACGCCCCGCTAACAAAAGCCGAGGCAGAGAGCTTAGCAACTTCCCCTAAAAGAGTTATAAGCCATCCTTTTTATCCATTCATCGAATGGGAGCTGAAATGGTCTCTGTTCAACAAGAAAAACCAGCCATCGGATGAGAAAAAGCGCAGTATAAAGTATGCCGCCCGACGTGACTCATGCATTCTTGCCCACTATCGACAAAAACTCTATGAGCAATACCAGCTTGAACTCAGACGACTTTCACTCGACAATTGCGTTTTAGCCTACAGACACATCCCGATTCCAGGAACTAGAAGCGGAAAGTGCAACATCCACTTCGCCGCTGAAGCATTCGAGTTAATCCGAAGCCTAGGCGACTGCTATGCGATCGCCGTTGACATAGAACGATTCTTCGAAAATCTCGATCATAACCAGATCAAGCGAAATTGGTCTCGGCTCTTGGACCAAGATAACGGCAGCGCAAAGGGTGTCCTCCCCGCAGATCATTTTGCTGTGTTCAAAGCAGTCACACAGTATTCGTATATCGAAAGAGATGATGCCTATGAAGCACTAGGGTTCATCAGTCAAACACGACTGGCGAATGGCAAAAAACGAATCAAATATATCAAGTTCAAAAGAGATATCCCAATTCAAATCTGTAAACCACACGAATTTCGAGAGAAACTCAGCGCACTGATCAAACCAAATCCTTCTCCGTGGGGAGTTCCTCAAGGATCACCCATTTCAGATCTACTCGCCAATCTCTACATGATCGACTTTGACGCGCAGCTGAACACTCAAGTGACCTCCATCGGTGGGAAATATTTCCGCTATTCAGATGACATATTGATTGTCATCCCCAAGCGAGAGAAGGGATGGGAACAAATTCTCGAGGTAGTAGCATCAACATTAAAAAATACAGCACCCAGACTGAAGATAAAGGACAAAAAAACTCAAATTTACTCATATAGCAGAACCACGGACCGGTCGAATCAGACAGCCGAAAACATCGGCCCAACGAAGGGAGCACATGGCTTAGAATATTTGGGCTTCAGATACGATGGCAAAAGAATTTTCCTTCGTAATAGTACACACTCCGGATTCAGAAGAAGAATTACGAGAGTGTCGGAGAGAATGGCTAAGAATCATTTCTTGTTTAATTCTAATCTAGGCACGAGACAACTCATCGACTCATTCAACTATGACGTGCTCTACAAGAAGTTCGGCAGGGTTGCTAACATTTATTTCGAAGAACGTGAATACACTTCCTGGACGTTTTGGACGTACATACAGCGCTCCGTCAAAATTCTGGGCAAAATGAGCTCGCCCATATTACACCAAGTTAATAACTATAAGTCCTTCGCACGAAAGTGTGTCGTCGCAACGCTCGTAGATTGCGCAAAGCGTGCCGGAAACCCGTGACCTCCATTCAGCCATCAAAATGATGTCTCAGGAGTCAGCCGATATTAGCATTAGAGTGCATTAGCACTACATGCTCGTTCAGTGATAGCCGCGACGCCTCAATTTTGTGACGCCACGAATACGCATGAGAAACACGCTCCAACTGCCGACCAAATGCCGCATATCGCCAAAGCACAATTCCCCCGAATTCCCCGCATTCGCTGCTGGCCCGATCTCAATAATCTTTCCAAACCACCGCGCGGGTGTCCCGTCCCTCGCAGTTGGGGACCGGGGAGGAAAGTCCGACCTACCCAACTCATTCCTGCAGGTCGCCCATCTCCTCTGTTCCAGCCCCACCGAGCATGCCCCAGATCCGAGGTAGACATCTCGCTTTTGCGACCTGGAATTCACGTATCCATCAGCCTCCAAATTGCTCCACAACACCACCGGCGGGCAGTAATTACCATTCGCTGTAACAAGGCACAAATGCCCATAATTCTCGGCAACTGGAATCGCATGCAATCACGGTACTTCCAACAAACCTCGCCAACCCCTCGCAGTTCACCCAAAAGTGTTCTACGTAGAGCAATTCTGCTCCGCAAAACCCGGCCGCCAAATTGCTCCACGTGGAGCAAAATTTGCACCCGTAGCGAAGATTCCCCAATCACCAAAATTGCTCCACGTGGAACATTTCTCCACCCCACACCGTACCCACCTATGCAGCCCTTCAGCCCTGACCCGAAGGAGACACCATGCGCAGCTTCGCTCCAGCCTCCAAATTCGCCCTCGCATACGCCCTGCCCTTTCTCCTGGCCATCCCCCTCCACGCCCAGTCCTTCACCACCGATCATTGCCATGGGGACGAAGGCAACACCAGCAACAACAATTTCTTCGGCGGCCACGATAAGGCCTGCGAACTCCGCCGCGCCACCCTGCCCCTCGTCAACGGACAGATCAGCGTCTCCGGCAAAAACGGCGGCATCGAAGTCATCGGCGAAGACCGCCACGACATCGCCCTCGAAGCCCGCGTGATCACCCAGGCATCAAGCACCGACCGAGCCGAATCTCTGCAAAAGGAAATCAAAATCCTCACCGACGGCACCATCCACGCCGAAGGCCCCGCCTTTTCCAATGGGCTGTTTGGCTTCCTCGGCGGAACTAGCTGGTATGTGAACTACCGGCTCCACGTCCCACGCCACCTGGCTGCCCAGCTCCATTCCGAAAACGGCGGCATCGACATCTCCAACGTCGATGGAGAGATTCACGCTGAGACGACCAATGGCGGCCTCTCCCTCCACAACCTCGCCGGAAAAGTTCACGCAACCACGGTAAACGGAGGCCTCGATATCTCCCTCGAAGGCACTCAGTGGCAAGGCGAAGGACTCTTTGCCAAATCCACCAACGGCGGCGTCTCAGTCAAAGCCCCCGACGGCTATTCCGCCCATCTGATCGCAGCCACCGTAAACGGAGGCATCTCCGTAGCCTTCCCCATCACAATCCACGGCTCAGTCAGTCACCACCTCGACACACAAATCGGCCAGGGCGGCCCAACGATCGAGCTGGAAACCACCAACGGCGGCGTCTCCATCAATCGCGGTGAAGTGGATTAGTCCCTTCGTTTCGCGCTCTTTCCAAAGGGATGGGTGCCACGACTGAACGGGCTTGTCCCGGTCTTAAAGATTCGCGCCGAACGCCAGCAATCGCCCGTCGTAATCTTTCGCCACAAACTCACGCGCGCCCCACGGCGTATCGCCAAGTTCCCGCGCAAACTCCACACCCCTGCTCGCATACTCGGCATGCAGCGCCTCCACATCGTCGACCGCGAGATACGCATCCAGTAGCTCATCCGCATACTTCTCCGGATTGGCGGTCGGCGGTGCTGCGCATCGAAAATGAATCGCCTGCCCGTCCCGCGCCACAATCGCATACACCGGCGGATCCATCCAGGTCCCCTGACAAGCAAACCCAAGCTTCTCCTCGTAATAAGCAAGCGTGCGAGGAATATCCGTAGTAAAAAACTGAGGCGCAATCCGTCGAATCATGCACCAAGTCTACGGCTACTCACGATCGATAGCAGTAGCTTTTCCAGGTGATCTTAAGACTCCCGCACCGAACACTGGTCCCTGCGAAAACTACACCCCAAACTGCCGCAAATGATGATCCAGATGCTTATGCATCAGCTTCGACCACTCCTGCGGCTTCAGTGCCCCAAAAAACGCATGCGGATGATTCGTACACCCATTAGGCCCCGCAGCTGAAAAGCGATCGATCATCCCGCATAGCTTCCGCTGCTCCTCCGCAAGTTCCCGCTCGTCCGAGATCAGCAGTTCCTGGGCAGTCGGTGAATTGCGCCGCATTGGCTCGCCATCCTTCAGCGCCATCGGCTTTATCAGAGGACCGAGAATGCGCCCCATCGTTGCTCGCGGCGGCTTTACGTCGCCTAGCGCCATCTGCATGCTCACCGTACAATGAGCAAGCATCTGCGCCGCACTCATCTTTCCCCATTGCCGCTCGCACTGCGGCCCCAGCTGCAGCACACGCTGCTTCACCTTCTCGGCTTCGCCTACATCAAACATGCACTCCATAAACCCTCCGCCACAAACCTCTCAGCCAAACCTGCTCTCCATCCTTAAAGATTCGCTCCAAATGCCAGCAACCGCCCGTCGAATCATGCACCAAGTCTACGGCGTCCTGATGATCTGCAGGAACTTCTCCAAAATCGCACTTCTATCAGCCTCTGCACTCACCGTTACTCCAACACATTGTGAAGCCAAACCACGGACCAAAGGGTTTGTTCCGGTCAGCCAAGATGCGCCATGAGCAAACGCTATACTGAAAACAGGCGGCGGATCTTCGACGTTTTCTACCCCTGCGGAGCATGTGAATGGAGCAATCGCAGCACTCAGATCATCGCGTCTGCGCGATAGTTGTTACCTACCATCCCACTTCGCAGATGATCGATAATCTCACCGACATTCTCGCTCAAACTCAGGGGCTAGTCGTAGTCGACAACGGCTCTGGCGCATCCGCAATTCAGCGGCTGCGAGAAGCAGGCGTGAACCAGTCTTTTCATCTGATTGAAAATGACGCAAATCTGGGACTTGCTGAAGCCCTCAACCAAGGAGTGCGCTGGGCAAAGAACCAGGAATTCCCTTGGGTCCTACTCTTCGATCAGGACAGCAGAATAACCCCAGGGTTCGTGGATCAGATGTTTACTTCTTTGGAATTAAATCCGCAACGCGAGCATATTGGCGCAATGCATCCGAAGCATATCGATCCCAGTACCGGCATCGAGCCAAATGTTTTTCGCGCATCCGATGGAGGCCCTGTCATCTCAATGACTTCCGGCGCCTTGATGCCAACGTGGATTTTTGACAAAATCGGCTTGTTTTCGTCGGAATATTTTATCGATCAAATCGATATAGAGTACGGGTACAGAATCCGTGCCGCAGGTTATGTTAACGCTGATTCGAGAAAGGCTGTATTAATCCACAGTCCGGGACATCCGAAAGATGCATCTCTAATGGGCTTTAGCTTTAAGCCAACTTATCACAGTGCTGGAAGACGCTACTATTTAACCCGAAACAGGTTTGCCGTTTATCGCAAATATTTTCGTGTTTTTCCGAAGTTTATTTTGCGCTCAGCATATTTCGATATCAGAGAGACTCTGAAATGTCTTATTGCTGAACCTGATCGTTTTCGTAAGTTTCGAAATATCTTACTAGGAACTTACGATGGTATCGCCGGACGTATGGGAAGGCGCAACTCTCTGTGAGAAGCTCCGATATAGAGGTACGCCGCAAACCGCATGTTGCTTGCATTGTCCTGAATTGGAACGGCGGCCGAGATACAATCGAATGTCTTAACGCACTAAGCGGGTGCGCTTATCCATCGCTAACAGTCATTGTTGTGGATAACAATTCGACAGACGATTCTGTCGCCAGAATACGAGCTGCCCACCCTGATATTCCTTTACTTCAAAGTGGTGCTAATTTAGGTTTTGCAAGTGGCAACAACGTGGGGATCCGCTATGCTCTTGAGCAAAAGGTTGACTATTTATGGTTGCTGAATAACGACACCAAGCCGGCAGATAACGCATTGTCAGCACTTGTCGATAAAGCTCTGTCCGATGAACGAATCGGGGCTGTTGCTTCAGTGTGTTACTACGCTAACAACCCCTCTATGGTTCAAATCTGGGCCGGTGGACGTGCGAATCTTTGGATAGGTTATACACCTTACAGTACTCAACCACGCACCGATGATTGGTTTCATTGGCTTAACGGCACGAGCCTGCTGGTATCCGTAAAAGCCATAAAAAATACTGGCTTTCTAGATGAACGTTTTTTCCTCTATTGTGAAGATTCAGAATTTTGCCTACGTTTACGAAAAAGGGGATGGAAACTCGCAGCCGCGCCAACCTCTATCGTGCTCCACAAAGTGAGTGCGAGCACAGGCGGCAACAGGCTTCTGTTTGACAGGTACTCAACCGCGTCGACGCTGCTGATTTTGCAGCTTCATTCACCTGCGCCATATCTAGCGATGTCTCTGTTTCTTTTGGTGCGATTTGCAAAACGTCTCCTGAGATTTCGATTCAAGCGCTGCTGGAGTGTGTATCTAGGAATGCGTGATTATGTCAGGACTCTCTCAGCTTCGCCAAACTTTGTCGAGACAAGACGTCCTTTTTTAGCAGCACCAGCCACTAAGGATACTCAACGCGAGGCAGATAGATGAATGACGCGTATGATAGCCCAAGTTATCGTGTGCTTGTGCTATTTGAAGTAATTTTATTTTTGTTGGTTCTTGCCGATGGCCTGCTTCCTCAGATGCAGATGTTTCTATTGGGAGGACAGGTGCTGGTGGGCAGTGTACTTGTCAAACCGATTCTTTTGATTGGCTTAGTAATCGGCTGTCTTTATCGTCCACAATTAAATATAAGCAGCTTACCAATGATTTCATGGTTACTTTGTATTGGCTTCTTAGTGGCTGAAATCGCGTATTTAATAATTGCCTGCGACATATCCTTAATTGATATCCTTAAATCTTATAATTCTTATTACCTTTTGCTACTGGCCGGTCCGGCGGCAGTTGAATTTCGAAATATGGTTTCCGAAAAAACGATCAGCCGGTCGGTTATAGGTCTATTTCTGGTATGCGCGATCATTGGCATCGCCCAGCATGTGCTAAACAAACCTCTTCTCTACACTGAAAGCTCCAATGGCGCCTTTCAAGTACAGAGCTGGGACTTCTTTGGTGAAGTGAGGGCCTTTAGTTTATTCTCGTCGGGACTCAATTTTGGCCTGTTTTGCTCGTTGTGCGGCGCGTTAGGCGTTGCCTTACTCCGTAACAGCCCTTTAAAAGGATCCCTTCTCTGGGTCCTTGCCGCAATAGCATGCTACTCCACCCTGACGCGAGTATGCTATGTAGTCTTTGCTTGTTCGAGTGCATCCGCTTTCGTCTTGACTTTCGGCAAAAATAAGCGTCGTGGGCTTTGGCATCCTGCCCTATACTGCGCACTGGGAATTTCCACCCTACTCTATGGGTTGAATTCAATAGCTACAGGCAACACTGGTGACCTTGGCAGTAGCATATCATTAATAGATCGAATCAATGAGTGGACTTACTATACTGATCTTATAACACATTCAACTCTTTCTCATCGCCTCCTGGGTTTCGGGATATTTCAAAGCGATAAGCTAACTCAATTAACCCCAATGGCCATCGATAATTTGCTGCTGGGGCTGGTTCTCCATATCGGCATGTTGGGACTCTTGTTATTTGGGGTTCTCATGACCAAGATGTGGCTTTACCTGCGCCACAAAGCAATCACTGATCGGCAACCATTCGTCATTGCGGCAAGTAGTATGTGGGCAGCACTACCGTGTGCAGGTCTTTTCAACTTAGACCTGGCCCCTTTTGGCGTTGCGTTTGCTTTAGTGATTCTTTGCAGAACAGGAAATGGATACGATTATTTTATAGATATGAAGCCGCACAGATAACAAATACTGTCTATAGCATTACGTTGAACGGATAAATGGTACACACAACTCAAAATCTGAGGTACACTATTAGTCATGCGAATCGCAAAGCATATTTGCTTGGTGCGAAAGCTAGTAGGCGCGGCGATACTCCCTTGGTCTATCTGGAAAAACTGGCCCCTGGCAAACTCCTGCCGAAGGGACTTTGGTATATTCCTGAATTTGAAGATCTTGTATTTACCAACGGAGCCTGCAGTCTTTAGACGTATCTCACTTTACTTTCCAAAGCCCTTCCAGATGAATCGTGTTATTGACATTGCATACGAGAACAGACTCGATCTGAACATTCACAAAGGTTAGCAAAAATGAAGGCTCTCATTGTGAAATTTGGCCAGATCGGTGACGTCATCATGGCCATCCCAGCAATACATGCGCTTCACGAAAAGGGATTTGAAGTACATTGGGTGTGCGGTAAATCTGTTAAGCCCCTGCTCGAATGTTATTCGTGGATCACGCCGATCACGACTGACGATAAGGGAATCCTCTTTGGGAAACCTGTAGATCGGATTCGGGGTATTCTGAAGCTATGGCGCGAGATTTTGTTTCGAAGGTTCGATCTTTGCGTGACACTGTATTATGATCAGCGCTACCGCCTCCTCACATTGCCGGCCTGGGCGAAGCATAGGATTTCTCTCTCTACACAATTACGCTTCACTAATTTGATCGCTGGACGCCATCATACAGATGAATATGCCAGGATAGTTCTTGGAATCGACGACAGTTGCCGCGAGCAGAGTGCTCCGCCAGTCAGCCCCGACCGTCTGCCACCTTCACCACTTCCAGAAAAGACCGCGTTGCGGCGTATCGTTATTGTCCCCGGAGGCGTTCAGCATCTCGTTCGAGAGCAGGCTACAGGGCATTTGCCTGCGCAAACCCTCCGCCGCTGGCCTATCGAAAACTTCGTAGAGCTTGCCAGGAATTTGGCTGACCGAAATTGTGAAGTCGTGCTTCTAGGGGGGCCTGGAGATGAATGGATTAGACCATATTTCAATGACATCACAGCTATAGACTGCATCGGTACACTTTCGTTGCCTGAAGTTGTGAGTATGTGCAGTGCGAGTGATGCTGTTGTAACTCACGACACGGGACCTCTTCACCTGGCGGGCTTAAGCAACGCCTGTCTGGTGGGAATTTTTGGCCCCACAGATCCGGCAACACGCGTGCCACGGAGACCTTACACTTTGGGTATATGGGGGGGGCAAGGATTTGCTTGCAGACCTTGCTATGATGGTCGCGAATTCGCTCCTTGTACTTTCAACGGATGTATGCACCAGGTGACACCTGAATTAGTTCTGGAACAAATAGACATCCTCTTAAGCGCCAAATCGAGAGGCGTTGAAATACTTTGGCGAACCATTACGCCGGAATCTAATTTGATCCCAGTCACTAGCGTGAAGCAGAGCGAGCGGAGGAACTAGCTCTTTCTGATCCTGAAAGCGGCGCGCAATTCGTTCAAGCGGAAACGATTTAGAGGATCCGCGTTTAACCGTTCTTGTGCATTAAGCACAAAACACCAGCTACAGATCAGAAAAAAACCAAGAAATGTCGCTACGATAACGGTCAGCGTTCTCTTCGGAAAGGACCGCTTATCAGGAGGCACAGCCACATCGGCAACTTGAACAATTGCCCCTTGTTTTGCCTCATCGAGCTTGGCCAGCTCAAACTGTCTGGCAATAAGCTCTTCTATTGTTTCGTCATACTTCAAATCCCGTAATCTGCGTAAATATTCCATTTGCGCCTGCGGAATATTACCCTTCGGAACGATAATGTCAGAACTCGTATTGGAGTCCGACCCAGCAAGTTTCTCCAGTTGCCCCTTCAAAGCCGCGAGCTGTTGCTGTGCTATTAACACTTGTGGATTATCACCTGTAGCATAAGACTGCATAGCTTGCAGCTCAACTTCTTTTGCGGCAATTTGCCCGCGCAGCAGTGCGGCCGACTCAATCAAAGATCGAGCCTGGCTATCCATTTGCAGTACACCCGTTTTTTGCTCTGTCGACTTCATCGCTTCTTCAGCGTTGGTGAGATTATCGTTTGCCTCACGCAATTGCTCTTCAAAGAAGAGTCGCCGCTGCGCAGCTTCCGTCACCGCTAAGTTTGCCGATAGCCTCTTGTATTCCCCCACATAGCCATTGGCTAAATCAGCCGCAAATTTAGGATCTTTGTCAGTCACGTCGATTCGGATTAAACCATCTTTGGAACCTAAAGATACTTTTGCGGCATGTTCCAAAGCTTTGCGCGTATCGACCATTGTCTTTGTTTTATAACGTTGCATCAATGCAAACCGCTTCACTACGGACTCTTCAACCGTACGCGTTTGAAACAGTGACACATACAAGTCACCTGAATTCTTAATTCCCAAACCGGCCCCAGCCACGGCGGCCAAAGACGAACCACCCCCCATTTGACTAAGCAACGAAGAACTCAGCGATGAGTTTTGTGATGGCGGCAACACTACAGTTTCTGCTGTATAACGGCTTGGAAGAATAAGTACGATGATTGAAGTAAGTACAGCCACCCCAAAAGTCACCGCAAAAATGAGCTTACGGCGCTTTGCAAGGACAATGAGTATATCGAGAAAGTTAATTTCCCCAGCCTTCTCTTTCACGGCATATGCATCTAAAGCTTCTTTTATGTATACGTCGGGCTGGTCGCTCACGTTGGCTCCGTACCCTATTTTAGCAACGGACCGACGCACAAATTGAAGTCTTTTCTAATAAGGAATAGTCTCGACCGAAATACCAGAAAATTTGAATATTCCATATGCAGAACACGGCATCATCGCACAAAGGCTTTAACGGTGATGCATTGCATTCCTGACGACGCTCCACGCGGGCGGACGGAGTATTCGCTCACGACAGCAGGAATAATGAAGGTCTCGGCATAGTGCACGATAAACGGGTCGAATGCCTTCGTTGGGCTTTCTACAATGACCTCATCACCTTCGACGAGGTTGAGCACATTCACGGTTCCATTCGGCATATGCAAGACTGTGTCGCTAAATATGTGCCGTCGAGTCTCGATAAACTCGCTCTCGTGCAGGCCAGTTTTCTCCTCACGCCATCCGTTTCCCTCCTCGATCAGTTCGGTGCGATTGATCAGTTCCTTCCTTACCCATTCGGTCGTACGATCCCACTGAATATTCTTTAAGCCATCTTCGATATGAATCGGACGAGGTTTACCGTCGAGCCCCAACCGCCCCCAATCCCATAGCTTGAACGTGAAAATGTATGGCGTAGCGCTGATCTCAAGCACCATGCTGTTTGCGCCAGAACAGTGGATTGTGCCTGCAGGAATCAGAAAGTGATCGTGCTTTCGTGCCTCCCAGCGGTTCACATACTTTTCCGCATCAAATTGAATCCTGCCTTGTTCCGCTTCTCGTAGTTCCTGAGCCATCTCGGATTGAGAGATGTGTTCCTTCAGGCCAAGGTACACGCATGCATCTGACCCGGCATCGAGCAGGTAGTAGCTCTCGTCCTGTGTATAGGCCATGCCGTATTTCTTCTGGATATACTCCGTCAGCGGATGGACCTGCAGCGAGAGGTTGCCGCCGCCCATCGTATCAAGCAAATCGAAACGGATCGGGAACTCAGCGCCAAAACGATCCATGATCGCTCGGCCCAGAAGCGCCTCAGGCTCAGAAAAAACCAGATCGATTGCAGGTATTTGGACTCGATACTTCCCAAATCCCAATAGAAGACTATTCTCTTCAGGAACGCAGTCAAAGCACCACGCGTGGTTGGGCACATCGCAAGGAAGATCGCATACCTCTTCCATCCAGTGACCGCCCCATGGGCCGGGATCGAAGTACGGCACAACGCGAAAAGGCTGATGGGCAATGGTCTTCAGCGCTTTGCGAAAGGCCTCGCCAGTGATAAGTTTCGGTTCCAGTGGCTTATTTAGATCGAGTAGAAAATTCAGCGTCGGCAGCAGAGTTCTCTTGTGAGCATCAGCCGCTCGCCACTCAACGAAGTAGCCACATTTGTATTTGGCTGAGAACTCCTCCTCTGTATTAGCCAATCCCAGGTTGCCGATTTCGTTGCGGCGCCATCGCAGTTGAATTTCCCAGCGAGCGAGATCGGCATAGACAATCGGCGTTGTCTCGGAAACCAGAAACGCAGCGCCGGTTCCCACGACGATCACCGGGTTTCTGAGCATTGCCTCTTCGATTGCATCTCGTTTGGCGCTCAGCTCCTCATGATCAAAATAATTCTCAAGACGCAGATCGCTCATGCGTCCAAACACTCTATCTGTTCCAAGCAGAGGACGTAGCAATGTTTCCAGCTTTGCAGGCGATTTCAAACATTCTTCCGCGAGAAACACCGTTGCATCCGGTAGATGGTTTTGCAACGCCCGATGTATTTCCGCGACATTCGTGCCTGGATAGCATTCGATGGCCAGCACGCGATGCTCGCGTAAAGGCTCAATTATTCGAGCGGCAACCGCGCTCCAGCCAACACTGCAATCATCTTCTGAACCCACAGGTATATATGGAAATTTATCGTAATTCGATCGACGGCTCATACCAGATCCTCATTCAGTAGCGGAATAGCTCCAAGTAACGCGGCATCTGTTCCTAGTTCAGCCGCACAAACTTTCGGCGTACCCCATGTCGTCCATGCGTAGCTTTGAACATGCTTCTGCACATAGGGCACAATTACATCGCCGCTTTGCATCACGCCCCCGCCCATAACGATCACTTCGGGGTCATAGGCATGAACAAGTGAGACCGCATTCGCAGCCCAGACTTCAAGACAGCGCTGCCGTGTGGCAATTGCAAGCGCATCGCCGCGTTGCGCCTCTTCAAAGAGCATCCTGAAATCCAGGATCTCTGCTTGGGACAAAGAGCTTTCTTCAAAGCCCTCGTCTTCGCGGATGATTTGAGGCAAGGACCATCCGCTAGCCTCGGCCTCGGCACAACCGATGTTGCCGCATGCGCATTTTCGTCCGCGCCAATTCACGGTGAAGTGGCCTCCCAGACAGCCTCCCTGCGAATGTGCACCACGCAGCAGCCTGCCCTGCATCATGGCGGCTCCGCCGATTCCAGTGCCGAGAGTCATCATCACCACATCGTCTATTCCACGCGCCGCGCCTGCATGTTTCTCTCCGAGCAACGCCATGCGCGCGTCATTCTCGATCCGAAGCGGGATGCCAAACGCGTCTCTGCACCAGGCGTCAAGGTTCAGCTCCTTCGCGTCTTCGTATTTCTTGAGTGTTGAGATAATGCGCCCGGAGCGAATATCGATGATTCCGGGAAACCCCATAGACATCCCGATGCATGAAGATGCGTTGGCATTAGCTTCCTGCAATAGCGTCCGCAGGGTCTGCTCCATCTGAGGCAACAATGCTTCAAGACTGGCCGCGCCTGCGGAACTGATCGTTCTACTGGCGCGAATATGTTCGTCATCTACCACGGCGCATGCGATATGAGTTCCACCCATATCGAGGGACAAAGCAAGCATTCGATATACCTCTTACAACCTCAAATAACAAGCCTGCTTGAAAGAGCCAGGCAGAACACAGCAAACACCAGCAGAGATACGCCGATCCACTGAATGCGCAGTGGCGCGGCGCCGCTTCCTTTCCATTCGCCCGTAAAGATGCCCAGAAGACTCGCGGTGATCACAATAAGTGACATAAACAGCGGCCAGCCAAATACTGGCCCCCATGAGCCAAGTACAGTGATCGAGACCCCATATAGTACTGTGCTGCCAAACCAGAAAACCGCCATGATCAACGCCAGCAGCCAGTAGGCAATGCCTCCACCGCTAAACTTTGATGTTGTCTTATTCGCCCGCAGCAACCACAGGCAATAGAGGAGATTTGGAATTGCTCCCGCAAGCATGAGCGGCAGCCACACCGCATTCGATGATGCAAATGTACTGGCTCCGAGAGACCGCGCTGTTTGCATCAGTGGAGCACCAAAGGATATCCCAAAATTGACGAACGACGCCCCAAGGCCACAGAGCAACGCGAACACGATTCCCAGAGAACTACGACGATTTGGCAAAGCCTCCACGCGAGTTGCACGCTCACGCTGTTTGCCCGCAACGGCAGACACCGCGACTCCAGCAATCATCAACGCTACTCCGGCAATTACACCGTGGCCTGCAGACGTCTTGAGGCTGTCGTGATGCTGTTGCAATAACGGCACAAGCGAACCAACGGCGGCTGAGGTTCCCATTACCAGAGAAAATGTAAGCGCAATGCCTATTGCATCAATCGCGAGCCCGAAGAGCACCTGAGCGACTCCCCAACCTGCACCGAAAAGAATTACCTCGACTAAAACACCTGCGGGCGCCGAGGAATATAGCTCCCCAATTTTGGATACAGTGCTCACCGTGACGACAAAAGGAAGCACCAGCAAGGCAAAGATCGTCCACGCAAACCAGGTGTTTTCCCACGCCCATTTGCGCGTAAACTTCATGGGCAACGTAAAGCACGCATTGATTACCCCCGCCACTACCAAAAGCAGGAAGCCCATCACGAAGCCGTCGTTATTCACCTTCTTGTCTACCTCCTGCGATACACGCATCTGGGGGCATAACTCGTATAAGAACTTGCAACCAGCGCACTTTCACGAGTGATATGCTCTGGTTGTATGCCTCCCAAAACGGACAATCTTGTTGCGCGCCAGGAATATATTCTCCGCCAACTGCAGGAGACGGGCGCTGTAACGGTCGATAAGCTCAGCAGTCAGCTAGGGGCTTCGATCGCAACGATACGAAGAGATCTTGAAGATCTGGAAACACGGTCTCTTCTGCGACGAACGCGAGGCGGCGCCGTCGCCATTGGCCCTCTGTTTTATGAACCGTTCCGTCACGATGCCTCCTTTCAGGATCGCGTCAGCAGCTTTGCTGAAGAAAAGCGCCGCATCGGAATCGCAGCAGCGAAGCTGGTACAGACAGGCCAAACTGTGGCATTGAGCGGAGGCACAACTACAACGGAAGTGGTCCGCGGCTTAAAGGGGTTGAGCGGCATTACCATCATCACCAATACCGTCAACGTTGCAATGGAGCTTAGCAACAGAAAAGACATTGAAGTCATCGTGACCGGCGGACATCTGCGTGGAAACTGGTTCACTCTGGTTGGCCCTCTTGCAACAAACGCGGCAAAAATGATCTTTGCGGACATCATGTTCATCGGTGTCGACGGCATCGAAGCAAAACGTGGACTAACGAGCACAAATCCAGCAGAGGCAGAACTGCTGCGAACACTGGAAGAAAACTCGACGACCAAAGTTGTCGTAGCCGATCGCAGTAAGCTCGGCACAATCAGCAAATTTCTCATTTGCCAAAGCAGCGAAATCACGATGCTGATTACAGACTCGGGAGCAAGCGATAAAGCGATCGCTCCGTTTGCAAAACTTGGTATTGAAGTGATGCGAGTTTGATTGGCTCAAACCGCATCACTTCTATGCCATCGATCATGTTTAATCGTTTGTCTCGATGCGTAAGGTGATCAGTTCCAGCCCTCCTATCGAAACCTGTTTTCCTGCTGGCTCCAAAGGCTCTTCGCTAAGATTGCTGCGCGAAATTTTGATCGATTCATTTCCCTCCCAGGCAATCTCCGCAGTACGATCCTCACCTGAAGCGCCAAACAACCGCACAATCCAGGCGTTGCCATCGGCACTTCGCATACACTCCTGTACCAGCACATCCTCGGGAGTAACACGCAGCTTCATCGCCGAAGGCGAAACGATGCCGGCGTTGGACGCTACCAGCGGCTGCGACAACCCCGTTGCGAACCGGCTAGCCTCCGCGGCGTTATAGCCCGCATGCGGACGTACTGCATATCGAAACTCGATAATGCCCTGCTGATACGCGCGATAGTTCGTTCCCCAATGGTTATTGATCGCCCATGAGTAAAACTTCTGCGTTGGCTCGATGTGCTTTCGCCATATCTCAGGATGTGTTTGTGAACCAAGCATTGTCGCAGACACTTCACCGACTTCGATCAACGGTGCGTCGAGCGTTGCCCACGTAACACCACGCTCTCCGTTGGCAACATCTACCCAGCGCCCAACCGGAAGCCAGTTTTTGCAGGAACCCGGAAGCTGATCGATCTCTGGACGCATCACGCCGAGCGGAATGTCTACGTGAATCTGCCCTCCATCCACCGCAAACGGAAACGCAAACTGCACGCTTTCTTTCGACTCATGCTGCGCAAACTCTCCGCCCTGATTTCCCTCGCCTGGATGCGGATTGAGAGGCACGCGCTTCTTGTCAAGAACGTTGGACATTTCAACCCAGTCTGCGTGCGCCTTGAGAGACACCCGCCGAACCAAACTATTGCAACCAGGAGCCGACGACTCGATACGAAGCGTCGCGACCAGTGGCCCCGGCTCCTCCATCGAGATTTGCACTGCACCACTCGTCTGCAGTTTGGATATATCCTTCCCCTCAAGATAGAGATACTGATTCGCCGCCGAGCTTTGGCTTGTATCGATGAGATTCCTTCCAGTCCCACCGTGTACAAGCTCAACAATGTCGCCGGTCTTGCTATCCAGCCGCACACGCAGCAGGTCATTGTCCAACACGCCTTCATGCACGGCTACTTTTTTCCCAGCCTTATGTGGCTTGCCTGCCGACAGGTGATATCGCGCAGAGCCGAATGCTGGAACATCTTCGGCGAGGAAAGCGAGCTCTCCAGTCGAAAGACGCTGTGAAGGAACAGAAGCGCCGTGCGCGCTCTTGACATGATCCTTGCCAGCTGACATTTCTTTCGAAAGAAGCACCACATCGGTTCTTGGCCATGAGTTCGAATTGTGTATATCGATGGCCGAAGAATCCGCGCCACTCGCATAAGCCTGCAACACACTTTCCAGCAGCTTTTTTGACTGGCTGTCCGCGTCCAGCGCAAACTGGCGTTTCACCTGCCACTGCTTTGTCACAAACGGATTCTCCGAATCCGACACGCTGTTCCAGGCGCCCCATGTGTGCTCGGAATAAAGCAGCACATTTCTCCATGCCTCATGAAAATCTGCGGACACATACGCCTTCGGCGCGAGCATCGCGGCCAGAGTCGATGCCTGCGTGATGCGCTCCGCTGCCATGCGGCTCAGGCTTGTTTCTACGGCAGACGATCCAGCGCCATCCTCCCAGTACGGCGTCAAATCTCCTTTGCGCTCGGGAATCTGCGATCCATAGCGCTTTTCAAAGGCAGCAAAGGCATCGCCGGTTCTGGCAATCGTGAACTGCGGCCACTCGTACTCCGCATTCCATTTCTTTATGAACTCGCATATCTCCGGATCGGGCACTGCATTGTCCCCATGTCCCGACCAGCGAATGTAGGAGATCTCATACGGGAACGAGACTTCATCCAGCCTCGCCTGATATTTGCTCACCCATTCGGTATCGAGCTTCATGATGTGCGACATGGCATAGCCTGTCCACGGAACCCAGAAGAGCACCTTTTCTTTGCCCGAGGGTGATACCCACCAGAAAGGCCGGTCCTGCCACGCAACCATGAAGTCGCCAATGCGATCGAAAAAATTAGGTGCAGCGGAAAAATAACGGATGCCGGCCTGCACCATCGCTGTGACCGTGCCCCACGTATATCCAGGCACATCGCTGATCATCGCGGAATTCACAGGCACGCCACACTGCCTGCCCAGTTCATTGCCGAAGCGGAACAGTTGCACAAGCTCTTCAGGACGGCAAAGGCCGGTCAGTTCATTGGCATACATGCCATTGATACCGATCCATCCCTTGCGAATAGCATCGACCAACTCGTCGCGCTCTGCCTGTGACTTTCTGCGCATGTACTGATCCGCGCCCCAGAGCACTTCAAGATTCCAGATAAACCGCGCGCCTTCCGGATAGCTCGCTGTGTTTCGCGCAGCCTCAATTCCTCTGGTGATATTAGCCATCTGCTTTTCAACGACGTTGGCCTGCAGATCGGTATACCCAAGGTCATGATGCGAGTGCGGTAGAACGTAGATCTGCACTTTACGCACCGGCTCAATCTGAATCTCAGCAGACTGCGACTTGCCGCCGCATTCGCATGTAACAACAGCCTTGCGCGCGGCGCTGACAGCATCCGTATAGACCAGGAATGTCTGCGCACCCGCGGAGAGAGTTCGCCGATCTACCTCTTGCTGATCTACGCGCGTGATGCATTCCGCACTTGCTGCCTGCGCGTCCACGGTGATCTGTATCGGCTGCACCTGCTTTCCATCGCGGCGCATCAAACCGCGAATCGGCATCGCAAAGCTGGCCTTCTGCTTAGCGTCTTTGTCTTGCCCAAATGCAAATACGCGCGGTTGCCATGAGAAAACCCCAGCAGTCGCAGCAAGTCCCTTGATAACATCACGTCGTTTCATGGCTCGATAAGCCTCTCTCGTTCAATGCTTGAGGTGTGAAAAGCGGTTTCATCGAAACCAACCCGGGCAGCTCCGTTCAATCACAACGCTTCCGAGCAACTGCTCCCACGAATTCAATGAAGTAGCTTTCGAAACAGAATCCTAACGAGGGATATGAGCGATTGTCAATTAAATCATCACAAATCAAGCATCGATCCGCTTTTTTCAATCACAATCCTCTACGTCGCCCGTTTTCTTTTTCCGCAGGTATGTTCCGCCGTATAGCAAATGGGCCAATAGGTTTGGAAAGGATCACGGCAATGGCAACCGAAATTCAGGCAAATCTTTCAAACATTCCTTGCTTTACAAGAAGGCAGTTCGGGGGAAATCGATTACTTCACATTTGCTGTTGCCCGGACTTTGCTTGTGTTTTTGACCCGTATCGTTCGCATCAATCGCTGCATGCACCTGCTCAAAGTCCTGTTTCTTTTCTCGAAAACGCCGTGCACTTTGAACGGGATTCTTTCGTGTTCACAGGTTTTCTTCCATATCAGGCCAACAGACCGATACCAGATTCAGATCATTTGGAAGGAGAGGGATCGTTCCGGAATAATTTTGCAGCATGGGCTCATTGAGAACGACTGGAATCGCGAAGTTTTCGCGCCAAAGCACCATTCTTTGGCAATCTGCCAGCTCTTTAAACATAGGAGCGCCCTCATATTTTCAGATCTTCGGCACCAGCTTGCCGTGATCCTGGAAATAGTGCGCAGCTGCGGCAATTACATAAAGCTGGTAGGGCACTCTTTGCATGACATCAACCCTGGGCGTGGTCGATGCTTACAATTGATTCTTGATTCCTGCCAATTCGCCAAGTGGATGAGTGACTCAGCCTGTTATCGCTGGCCGGCTCTTGCAGGGTTTCCTCCGACCGTAGAATTTAGGTTTGAGTTTGCTGGCAAGGTGTCAATCTCATGCAGGCGTTCCTCGCTATGGCTAGTTCTCCACCCGCCAAGCCAATAAAGTCGTTTGCACCGCGCTGGCATTCATGTTCTGCGTGCCTAGCAATAACTCGAAGTGAGGAATGCTATGGTCGGGATTCTCGATCTTCTTCAGAAATGGGAGCAGCTCTGCATCGTCGTTGATAAAGTCCCATGCTCCTTCGGTGCCAGACATCGAGGTGCCCTCGATAATCAGCGTATTTCCGTCTCGCGAAAGATTGGGGAGATAGGCGATCAGGCCATAGACGCGTCGCTGGGGATCATTACGCGCGGAGTCCCATCGAGTTGGTTCGCCGTTCTTCGGAAACCGGTTCTGGACCGAAAAGACACCTGCCTGATAGTCGTTGTGAAAGGTGAAGTTCATGGAGCGTTCAAAGAGTGTAACCCAGGGATTAGACTCGTTCGCACCCAGCAAAATGGCGTTGCCCGACTTCAAGTCGTTAGGACGCACATCCCGCGCGTAGCGCACATGCATCTCACTGTCGAGAGTCTTCGCCTTTTGTGCCAGATTAAGGACGACATTGAGATCGACGATAGATGTATAGCGCCGACTGGCAATATCTGTCTCCCAAGCCTTGGTCGAAGCACCAGGAACGGTTGGCGGAGCGTTGGCCGGTGCAACGCGATAGCCGCCTTGCAGATACTCATCGAGCCCGAGCATCTTTCCCGTCATGTTATGGAAGATGACGAGTCCTGAGTCCGCCGGAACGACCATCGTTGGACGGCCCGCAATAAAAATTTGGCTCCAAAGAGGATGCGATTTTGAGACCACCGCATCCTCAGAGTGAAGCCTGTGCCGATCACGAAGTACTTGAGCGGCTACGATCACCATCAAAACAGCGCAAAGCGCCCATGGCAGCCATCGCCAGCCAGACCATCCTTTCGAGAGAGGTGCAGCCTCTTGCGGTGCTGCGATCGGCTGCGCTGGCAGGACTTCTGGGTTTGCCGTAGGCAACTCCGTTTCACTCAGAGTAGATATTTCTTTCGGCTGGAGCTCTGGCCGCGGTTCGAATACCGGCACATAGCCACCACGCGGAATGACGAGCCGCACCGGTTCATTTGCGCCCTCTTGCTGGAAGTAAAGATCGAGGCGCTGGCGCAGGCGGCTGGCCTGTGTGCGAACGATCCCATCGATCGTCGAATCGTAATCGCGCGGACGCCCAAAGACGGCGTGACCGATCTTCTGCTCATTGATTTCGGACTCACGCCCCTTGAGCGTCATATCGCAGACATAAGTAAGAAGCGCGATGAGCCGTGCGCTGCGAGCAAAGGTGGGCGAGACTACGATGCGGTCAACGAGCTCGCGATGCGCGCGCCTCTGCCAGCCAGCCAAGAGCTGCGAAGTCTCTTCGGCTGCCGAATCAGCCACATGCACTTCGCGCTTGGCGCCGATCATCGCAGTTCCTCGAACATCTTGTATTCAAACAAGGCTATGTGAATAAGAGATAAACGGATTTTGTAATCGTGCATTCACTGTATCGGGATACATGGGCAACAGGTAGGCATATGAGAACAATACGTTTATGCCATGTATCTGATAAGTCGCGGTGAATTCTGTACGGAGATTCTGGAATGCCTGTTAGTTGTAAACCTGCGCCGCGCAAATAACGCATCAAGGCCTGCGCGGATACGTCTGGAGAAGCCGTGGCTTATGGTCCTGCCTATATCCAGACACAAATTTGATGGCTGACATACATGGATCAACACATTTTTATGGAGCGCACGCAATGATCTTGGAGTCGCACGATCGAAAGAAAACCTGGGAAAAGGCGAGACTATCGACAATCGCTCGATTCGCTTTGCTTCTGTTTGGGTTCGTTGGATTTTTATTCAACGCCAGCGCGCAGTTTGATTCAGGCGCTGTGCTGGGAACCATTCATGATCCATCGGGAGCGGCGGTTGCCGGGGCAACGGTGGAATTGACGAGTGTTGCGAAGAGCGTCAAGGTCGTCCGTCAGACGGACGGATCAGGAAGCTATGAATTCGACAGCGTGCAGCCGGGCGAGTACACGATCTCGGTGACCGCAGACGGATTCGAGATATCGAAGACGGATGCCTTCACGGTGAACGTGGGTGCGCGTCAGCGCGTCGATCTGGCGCTTAAGCTCGGAGCCATCAGCGACACAGTTACAGTCACCGGAGCCGCCGCGCTGCTCGAGACAGATACCAGCGACCGTGGCGAGACGATTCAGGGCGCCGAGGCAGTCGCGCTTCCTCTGAATGGCCGATCCTATGCTGATCTGGCTCAGCTCACACCCGGCGTTCGCCGTTCGTTAATCGCCACAGTGGCCTCGAATCCGCCGCGCGACGCTTCCTATGACGTCAATGGCCTCACCTCCATGGATAACAACTTCACTCTGGACGGCATTGACAACAACGCTTATCAGGAAGCCAACCAGGGTTATTCCAACGAAGCGGTGATTCCCTCCCCCGATGCGCTGCAGGAGTTCAAGGTGCAGACGGACAACTATTCGGCCGAATACGGCCGGGCCGGCGGCGCAATCGTCAACGCCAGCACCCGCAGCGGTACGAATGCATTTCATGGCGGCGTTTACGACTACCTGCGGAATACAAACCTCAATGCTTTCGGCCCCTTCGAAGGAACTGGCGTAAAGCCCACGCTGGTGCAAAACCAGTTCGGTGCAACCTTTGGCGGTCCGGTACTTAAGGACAGGCTGTTTTTCTTCACCGATTATGAAGGGCTGCGCACCGTAGCGCACCAACTCACTACAGCGACATTGCCCACTCCCACGGAACTGACCGGCCTCTTCACATCGGATGGAACAGCGGGTGGCACACCTGTGCCGATCAAGAATCCATATACTGGGGTGGTCTATGCAAATGGCCAGGTACCGCTTGACGATCCGAATATCGATCCCGTGGCTTTAGAAACCTTCAAATATCTTCCTGCACCAAACATCCCGGGCGCCGCTCTAACCGCCGCTAATTTTCAATACCTGCCGGCTGCTACGACAACTGACGATAAGGGCGACGCACGCGCCGATTTCATTCTCAATCCGAAACAAAATGGATTCTTCCGCTACAGCCAGCGCGCCGTTACGTATTACCAACCCGCGCCGTTTCCAGGAGCAGCCGGCGGCAACAATAACGGAACCTTGTATGCCCGCACACGTCAGTTGGTAGCTGGATGGAACTGGGCTCTCACTCCCAACTCGATGCTCGAGCTTCGCTTCGGCCAGACATGGACGGACAGCGGCAAGAGCCCCATCTTCCTCGGCGCAACCAATTTCTACACCGCTGTTGGAATTACCGGTGTGAACATTCCCACAGATCCGGCCTACACCGGCGGCCTCAATGCCCAGGCGGTCACTGGCTTCACCGCCTTTGGCGAACAAACAACCAACCCGCAGTTCAACAATCCCACGCAATCGAACCCGAGAGTCAATTACACATGGAACAAAGGCCGTCACAGCCTCAAGGCCGGCTATGAATTCGGCTTGCTCAATCAGGCCATCTCGGACTTCCATCCCAAGTACGGCGACGATATTTACGCTGGCGCTTTCAGCTCAACTTTGGGGTCCACGGCGCAGGCAGCCAACCTCACTGACTTCCTCTTCGGAGCGCGCAATAACTACTCGCTCAACGCCTACAACGAGATCAACTACGAGCGTTATTGGCACATGGGCTATATCCAGGATGACTGGAAGCTGCTGCGCAATCTCACCATCAATGCAGGCCTGCGCTACGAATTCGTCTCGCCAAACTATGAGCAAAACAATGAACTGCTGAACTATGACCCCGTGAACATGCGGCTGTTGCACGCTGGCAGCGGCACAGATGTGACCAGTACCACGCCTGGACATATCTATACGTTGCACTATGTAGGCGGAAGCTCTCTCGCCGATCGTGGACTGGTCAACCCTGACTATCACGACTTCGGGCCGCGCCTTGGTTTTTCTTATCAGCCCTTAGCGAAAACAGTAGTGCGCGGCGGCTATGCAATCAGCTATGCGTATCTCTTCCGGTTTGGCGGAGAAGGCATGCTGGGTTACAACGGACCGAGTAACTATGATGCAACCATCAACCAGACACCAGGCGAAGGGCTCTGCGTCACCCAGGCAGGCTCCGTACAGGGTTCATTGACGCTCGATCCAAGCACCTGCTTCCGGCGCACACAGGATGGATATGAAAATAGCTTCGATGGACCGGTAAACTTCTCTACGCTGAAAGCGCAGACACGCTATCAGCTGCGGGATTTTAAGACCCCTTACGTCCAGTCCTATCACCTATCCGTGCAACAGGAACTGCCGTATCAGTTCACGCTGGAAGTTGCTTATGTAGGAGAGCACGCGGTACACGTTCCCGCTCTTGCAGACAGCAATCAGGCACGTACTTGCCTGCCGAGCGAACTTTCCGCCAATCCGTCGCTGCAAGGTGAGTGCGCAACCAATCTGCAGGGTCGCCGACCAATCTCAACCTTCACCGATATTCTGACCGAGACCAATCTCGGCTTCCTCGACTACAACTCGCTTCAGACAAAGTTGGAGCGCCGCTTCACCAACGGCGTCTTTCTCATCAATTCCTTCACCTGGTCGCACGGCATCAATAACTCGTCGGCTGATCTGGAAGCGCAAAATGGCGACGGTGCTGTTGTGAACATCTACAACCCCGCAGGCGATCGCGGACCTTCCGGATACAATCAGCCGCTCAACAATACAACCTCAGTCATAGCTGATCTTCCCTTCGGACACGGAAAGCGCTTTGCCGCAAACATTCCCGGCTGGCAGCAGCAGATTATCGGCGGCTGGCAATTAACCGGCATCAATATCGTGACCAGCGGTGTTCCTATTGACCTTACCTACTCTGCGAGCACAAACCAGATCGTATCAACCACCAGTTCGGCATACTCGTTGCGGCCCAATCTTACCAGCACACCTGGCGCTGTGTATGGCAAGACTCTCACCAAAACCACCAGTGCACTGAACGGCTATCTGGTTGAAGCAGGCGTATCCGTTCCATCGGGAACGCAACTCTTCGGCAACGCGGGACGCAACGATCTTCACGGGCCCGCCTTTGGTCAGTTCGACCTTGCCGCGCATAAGAAGTTCATGCTTCCCAACGATCGTTACAATGCCGAATTTCGCATCGAGGCCTTCAACGTTTTGAATGCAACCAACTACATCAGCCCTGGCTCTTCGGCAGGCAGCATCAACAGCACCTCTGGAGCATTCTCCGCCAGTGGCAGCTTTGGTCAATTCACTGGCGCAACAAGCGTCTATCCATCGCGTCAGGTGCAATTGGCTCTGCGGCTTGCATTCTAACGCCTTCGAATTGAGTAGGGGCGGTTGTCTGCATCTCACAACCGCCCCTCTCTCAGGCCTCAAAGCTTAGTGCCGGCAAGAACACAGCCCTACCGCTTCGGAAGGTTAAGATCGTTGAGACCTTTATATTTCTGGTATGCTTCAACCTTTTTGGCATCACCTGTATCGACAGCTATCTTTAGAGGAGCCGCCGTCTTTGTGACGTCCTGAGACGAAATGCCGCTGTCGATGGCGATCACACCTTTGCCGCCGGCATCCTTCGTATACGTGACTTGCCCCGTCCCGAAAAGCTGCTCCGAGCTCATGCTTTGTAGCACTTTGTCCATGTTGGCCGTCTGCTGATCGTCAAGATGAGAGACGACGTTCCCACCCTCAGCTTTGAAATGCATGGTCTTGGCGCCTATCTGCTCCTGAGCGGTGAGATTATCCATCGTGGCATTGACGTTCTGAATGAGCGCAATTTTGGCCGGGTCGCTTGTGCCGAGGTCCGTGTCTGCCGCACTTGCTTGTAGTGAGCTATAGAGTTTGTTGGCTTCGTCAGATTTACCCTCTGCCAGTAGTTTGATCACCGGAGCGTTCTGCTCAATCGTTCTCAAATCAGAAGGGTAAAGATTTGTTCCCTTGAGGTAATGATCTCTTCCACCTCCTGCCAGTTCATTCAATTTCGCAAACTTACCGAGAGTGCTGCTCGTGCTCTTTTCTTCCATGCTGCTTCTATTTTCCGGATCGTATGCCGTAAACTTCGGACCAAGTAAATCAGTTATCGTCAGGCCACTTGCGCCTTTAGCGTCATTGTTCTTCCGCTTAAACTTTCCCATGATTCCGCCGCCGACCTTGTCGCTGGCAAGAGCATTGTCCAGTCCAGATCCGGTGAGTTTAATCTGAACACCTGCTCCATCTTTCGATATCTCAAACTTAATCGGCTTGCCTTTCGAATCTGCGCCGAGATCCAATTGATCCAGTCCCTGCTTAACACCCTGTGCTTGCAGCCAATCCGCGCCGTTGACTGCGTCCTTAGGCGAAACAACCCTGTTCTGTTCAACAATGCTGGGCTGTTGAGCTTGCGCCGCGAGCATGACAGTGCCTGGTTGCAGCAACACGGTCAGGCCGTCATGCATGGCATGGACTCCGCTCGCAATCAAAATCGAATGCATTTGCGTGGGAATATCCGAGAGAACAGCGTGCTGCGCTTGCGTTCCCACTGAGAAGCTAAAAATGACGAGCGGCGTGAATGTGATGAATCGTGGAATGGGCCATTTCAGCATGAGCAACTCCTTAAGGGGCACTTGAGTAAACGCATCAGCGGCGATGGCGTTATCTGAATCCGTACGTCCCGTACATGAAAGTGTCCGGGGTTATTTGGTAACCGTCAGGCTGACCGATGTCATCTGCGAGACACCGCCTCCAGAAGCGGACACGGAGACACTGTAGCTCTGCGGTTTGGTTGTTCCGCCGCATCCGATTACGGTTAATCCCCCGATAAGCAGAAGTGCCAATACCAGGCGATGCCACGATCTGCGTTTGTTGAACGGCCACAGAACCAGCGCCAGAGCGAGTCCACCGCCGGCCTTTTCCCAGAGCAGTAATCGAGAGTTTGCGGCGTTTGAACTGGAAGAAATCGTCATGGTCGATGTGACCGCGGCGCCCGCTGGAGTGACCTGAGATGGCGAGAACGAACAGGAGTCGCCTGAAGGAAGGCCAGAGCAGCTAAAGTTCACTACCTGGTTGAAGCCATTCTGTGGCGTGACAGTTAGCGTAAATTTGGCCGACTGGCCGGAACTGATGGTTGTACTGGTTGGCGAAGCAGCCAGGGAGAATGTCGGCGAAGGCAGATTGATAGTGTAAGCAGCCTCTGCTACTGCGCTGTTGCTGTAGCCAGGTGCAACCGCGATAGCCTCAAGCGTCTCTGTACTACCGACGGTAATGGCCCCAGAATATTTGGTCGAGCTTGTTGTCGGCGTACTCCCATTAGTGGTGTAGTAAATAACTGCGCCTGAAGTGGAATCTGCGATCGTCACCGACTGAGCGGAGGTGTAGGTTCCAGCAGCAGGCGAAAAAGTGGGCATCGCTGCCGCTGACGGAGGAAGGTTGATCGTGTACACCGCGCTGGCCACGGCGCTATTGGCGTAACCGCTGGCCACGGCTATAGCTTCGATGGTCTCAGTGCTGCCCACAGTGATGGCTCCTGTGTACTTGGTCGAAGCCGCGGTAGGTGTCGTTCCATTTGTCGTGAAGTAGATAGTCGCGCCCGCTGTCGTATCGGTGATGGTGACGGATTGGACCGAAGTATATGTTCCCGCCGCCGGGCTAAACGCCGGGGACGCAACCTGGTACTGCACCGCGCGAATCCGGTTATTGATCGCATCGGCGATAAGGAATCCCCCTCCTGCGGGGTTGGCCACAACCCCTTCCGGCGTGTTAAGTGTCGCACTGGTCGCCGGGCCGCTATCCCCGCTGTATCCAGGTGATCCGCTACCTGCAACAGTGTTGATCACTCCCGTCGTTGCAGTCACCTCGCGCACCACGTTGGCGGCAACATCTGCGATATAAAGGTTGCCCGCACTGTCCAGAGACACGCCTTCCGGGAAACCGAGCTCGGAGCTGGTCGCTGAACCGCCATCCCCGCTGTAGCCATAAGTATGTTTACCTGCGACCGTGGTGATGATGCCCGTAGCCGCGCTCACCTTGCGAACGACGTAATTATCGGTATCCGCAATATAGACATTTCCCCCGCCGTCGACAGCCACGTCTACGGGGTAGTAGAGCGTAGCGCTGGTAGCCGGACCGCCATCGCCTGCATAACCTGCGCCTCCATTGCCTGCCACCGTAGAGATGACCCCTGTGGATGCGGTTACCTTGCGGATCACACCAGAGATCCAATCTGACGTATAAATATTGCCCGACGCATCGATGGCAATGCCATACGGATACGTCATTTCACCACTGGTAGCCGGACCGCCATCCCCACTGTTCCCGGCGGTTCCGTCTCCGGCTACAGTCGTGATGGTGCCGGTGGCTGCATTTACTTTGCGGATACGATGATTGCTCGTATCTGCGATGTAAAGATCTCCAGCACTATCCACACCGATACCGTAGGGATAGTCGAGTTCCGCGCTGGTTGCCGGACCGCCGTCGCCACTGTAGCCCGGAATCCCATTGCCCGCCACTGTGGTAATCACCCCGGTCGCCGCATTTACCTTGCGAATGCGGGAATTGAAGGTATCCGCAATATACAGATTGCCCGCAATATCCTTAGTCACGCGCCATGGTGTATTCAGTTCCGCTCCGGTTGCCTGTCCGCTGTCACCAGTAAAGCCCGCGGTCCCGGTTCCAGCCACCGTCGTGATGATCCCTGAAGGTTGAGTTGTCCCCGATCCAACGCCCGTAAGCATAAACTTCACAAAATTGTTAACGCCGCCGATGTTGGCCGTTACGGTGAAAGTTCCAGATGCGGTGGGTGTCGCTGTTGTCTCCGCAGTGCCGTTTGCGCCAGTTGTCACCGAAGCGCTCGAAAAAGTGATGCCGATGCCAATGAAAGAAACGCTCACGCCGCTCGCCGGGTTTCCACTGCCGTCCTTCACCACCACTACGAGAGGCGCTGCAAACGCTGTTCCCACCGTCGCGCTTTGTCCAGACCCCGAGACAATCGAAATGGTGTCAGGTCCTGAACTCGCGCCAGTTATACTCTCGCTGATCGATGCTCTGCTTGCTGTGTAGCTTGAGTCGCCTGAATAGCTTGCCATGATTGTGTGGCTCCCGACAGCAAGCGTGCTCGTGGAATAGGTAGCTTTTCCGCCGCTCAGTGTTTCCGATGTAGCGGCCCCACCATCAACGCTGAACGCCACCATTCCGGTGGGTGTTCCGGTGCCACTGCCGGGCGTCACCGTTGCAGTAAACGTTACGTCAGTGCCCGCCGCCGCCGGGCTTCCGCTCGAGACAAGCGTTGTCGTGGTAGAGGTTTTGGAACTACTCGTACCGATCAGAAATTTGGAGATGAACGCGCTGCCATTCGCAGGATTAGTGGTTTGAAATGCGCCGGAAGTTGTCGGAAAGTTTGACGAGACCGCGCTCCCGGTCAGATATGCGTTACCTTGAGAATCGACGGATATGCCGTACCCGTAGTCGCAGGTTCTAAAACTCGTCCCTTCGACCACACTCACGGGACCGCCTGTTCCGCCAAAATAGGTCGAGTAAAGAAGCGCAGTGCCGCTGCTGTTGATTTCTGAAAGCACCGGACTGGTGTACTCGGTCACAGATCCCGAGGTGGCGAGTGCGCACGCGGGAGACGTCTGATAGGCGTTGGATGAGACGGGAAAGTCGGTAGCCAATACGTACCCTGTGATATACGCGTCGCCGCTGGAATCCACAGCCAGACCGTTCGATCCTGGACTGAGGCTCGGCTGACTTCCACCCAGGTATGTGGCATAAACCAAATCCGATCCTGATGGATTGACCTTCGCGATGAAGTAGTTTGGGGCACCCGATGCAAAGGCTTTGTTCGAGGATTGAAGTACGCCTGCTGTAACCGGGAAATCCTGAGACGAAGTCAACCCGTAGACATAGGCGTTATTCGCTGAATCCAGCGCGATACCAAGGGCCGCATCGCCGTTGTTATTGCCGCTCGGACCGTTCGCATTACCCGAACCACCCAGATAGGTTGAATACACCAGGGATGACAGAGTCGAGTTCAGTTTCGTGACGAATCCGTTCGAGCCAACATCCGCCAAAGTTTTGTTGGTGCCTTGCAACGCACCAACAATAGGGAAATCCGTGGAATATGTAGCCCCGTCAACATAAACATCTCCACCTGAATCCACGGCGATGCCCGATCCGCCATCTCCTGTGCTTCCTCCCAGGTAGGTCGCGTAGTCCAGAGCAGTTCCCTGCGGATTAACCTCTGCGACAAACGCGTTGGGATGCCCTGTCGATGCACTCTTATTCGTGGCCTGATAAGCGCTGCCAGTCACAGGAAAGTTCGTCGAATACGCCGTTCCCGTTACATAAGCGTCCCCGGATGCATCGATGGCAATAGAAGCGCAACCGTCGCCTCCAGGGCCTGGTATATTCAACGATGCCTTGCCGGCATATCCGGTGATGCCGCTTCCCCCGAGGTAGGTGGAATAAACCAGCCCAGATCCAGCAGCATTAATCTTGGTCACAAATCCATTTGAGACGCCATTTGCGCCGCCTTCATTGGTCTTCTGAAAGGCTGTGCTGGTCACGGGAAAATCGACCGAGTACGCAATGCCGGCAACGTATGCCTCACCGCTGCCATCGACTCGAATCCCCGTAGGATAGTCCCCGTGATTCAACGTGCCGGCAACGCTAGTATTTCCGCTGCCGCCCAGATACGTCGCATAGACCAGCGCTGTGCCGGTTGGATTCAGCTTGGCGACGAATGCGTCGAATGTAGATGCGCTCTCATTGTTCGAGGTCTGATAGCTGCCGCTTGTCGCAGGGAAATTGGTCGCGTATACCACTCCTGTGACATAAGCATTGCCGCTGCTGTCGACAGCGATAGCCGTGCCGTAACTCGCTCCATTGCTGCCGCCAAGATAAGTGGAGTAAGACAAGGTCGGATCAATCACCAGTGGTTTCGATCTGTCATATGTACCAACCGCAAATCCGACTGCCCCGTCTGCCAGCAACGTGAAGTGGCCGTTGACGGGCAGCCGTGCTTCATCTTTTTGCTGATATGCAATCGGTTTGCGAAACGTTATCTGGCCATTCGCTGCGATGATCTCAAGATCACCGTTCGCGTCCAGCATTAGCCTCTTCGCTCCTGCAAAACGCAACCGTATCGTCTTCACATCCGCATTGGGCGCGACAACAAAGTCGTATTCCAACTGCTGCTGGTTGCCGTAGTAGACGAGGTCCACGCCGGGATACACGCCTTCGTACTCGACCTTGCCGAAAGTGGGCACGTCACTATGCCACTGCGCGGGATCATTGCCGATGAAGTAGTTAGCCGTTCCTGGCAGCTTATCCGCGCCCGCAACGCGTATACGGGAACGAGCCCCCGCCAGTTGCATTCGCACCACGTCGCTTCGGAAACTCGCATCGCTTCCCTCGTCCGCGTCTGCATGCGCAGGATTAAGCGAAGCTGCGGAATGAGCCATTTCCGTTTTCCGCAAAGTCAACACTGCTTCTTTGTCTGTAAGAAAGAGCGAGTAGCCGTTGCCTCGGGAAAGAAAACGCACCTGTGGATCGGCCTGGCCCTGGTTAACTTCGAAGCTGAGCGGAAGCTTGCCGTAGTTCTTGGCGATGGAAGGACTAGCTGGTTTTGTCTGTCCGCTCAAATGCATACTCGACAGCAGCAACAGAGTTATTACCGTCCAGATTGCACGGCTTGCAAAACCACGCGCCTTAAGCGGATGAACATGAGAACAGAAAACGCAGTTGCTCGAAAATAATGCCCGAAGATGTGGAACACGCACAAAGCCTCCGTAGCGGATAGTTTCTGGTTGAGTTTCGAGGGGGTTGGCTGTCAAGCCAGAGAGAATGGCCCCACACTTCCGGTAGCGCGAAAGCTTCTCTTTAGCGCCAAACTATCTTTCGAAGGCTTTTGCGGAAATCGATTTTCGAGCGGTTACAATTTTGTTACAAATTTTTCCGAATCCTCAATCGCACAGCGAGTTACCAAAGAATTCGAAAGTACTTTCCGAATTGAATTGAGTTGAAGCACGAGTTCTAGGTAAAGTGATCGCTATGCAGACAGCCTACTCATTAACTCGGCAGCTACGCCTTTTTTCCAACGGACACAGAGATGTGGGTGATTCCATGTTGCGCGAGATGTTTCCCCGGCTGAGGCAGATCGCGGCCCGAAGACTGGCAAAGGAGCAATATCCGTCTTTTACTCCTACCGAATTGATTGGAGAAACGTGGCTCACGCGTCTTCATCGGGGCGGATGGAAAGTCGAAAACCGGGAACACTTTTTTGGGATTGCGAACCGGGCCATGAGGAACGTGCTCACCGATGCGGCGCGTAAACGGCTCTCCGGTATTCGCGGCAAGGGCGCTGAACATATTTGTGTTGAGGAAGCAGCAACAGAATTGCGATCTTCAGCGCCGGACGCCGAGCAAGTTCTGGCCATCGGAATGCTGATGGAAAAGCTGAAGGAAGTCGATCCAGGAGTAGCGCTTGTAGTTCACCTGCATTACATAGCTGGCTTTGATCTGCAGGAGATCGCGGCTGAGACAGGACTCTCTCTTCGTCAGGTGAGGCACCGGTGGCATAAAGGCAAGACTTGGCTGGCAACGCGGCTGCTTTCCAAACGGCGGCAGGTCAGGGTAGCTGTTCCATATCTCGGATGATTGGTCTGGCAAACGCCCAGACATCCTTTGGCCTCTTTGCCGGGTCGAAGGCAATCGCCGATACGATTTGCTCGATAGAATCTGCGCAGAAGATATCTGAATTCTTCGAGAAATAGCCGGCAATCCGGTCGGGAAGATCAAGGGTCGCATCAGGAAATAATTCTGTCCAGCGCAAGCCGGTGAGCATTTCCAGTATGACCTTCGCGAGGCTGTAGATATCCGTCGAGGCGTCCGCGTAGCCGATCACTTGCTCCGGAGCCATATAGTCAAGCGTTCCCGCAACACGGGAGATGCCATGAAACGTCTGATTCGGGGACTTGACGATGGCGATTGAAAAGTCAATCAAAACGATCTCTGGCCGTCCGTCTGCATCCGAACGGATCATCAGATTCTCCGGTTTTAAATCTCGATGGTAGATCGCCTTTCGATGCAACGACTCAAGCGCTCCTGCGATTTGGCGCAGGAATACGCCGATCTGATGCGGCGGTATCGCCCCCTCTTGTAGTTGCTCACGCAGGCTGCGGCCTTGAATGAATTCCATCACCAGGTAAGGTGCGCCGGTATCGATCGCACCATGTCCGGTGATCCGTACGATGTTCGGGTGCGACAACTGCTCCAGTGCCGATATTTCTTGTTCGAAGCGATGACGGATCCAGGCCCTGTCCCCGAATTCATAGCGGAATATCTTCACCGCGCAAAGCGCGCCGTTGCGTTGCAAATCGCGCGCCCTGGCAACAGTTGCGAATCCTCCTACGGACAGAATGTGGCCAATCTCATAACGGCCATCCAGACAGGTTCCAGTCAGATGTTCTGTTTCCGGAGAGAGAGCGTTCATTCGCCACGCTGAAAGGTCTGGAAGTGTAAGTTCGCGCTGGAATCGCTGGTGCTTCCTCCATTGAGCAGCGCCCAGTCCGATTCCAGTTCCACCTGCGCCATAGAGCAGCAGCACCGGCCAGGAAAGCCAGACCGGCCACTCCACAGTTAGAGATTGCTCCACTACCGGAGACCAGGGACCATCGGCCAACTGCGCCTGCACCTGCAAGGTATGACGTCCCAAGGGCAGTTTACCCAGTGAAGGATCGAAACTCGTTGTCTCCGTCCACTCGCTCTGTTGAGGTAAAAGCCGGTAGCGGAAATGGAGTGCATTGCGGCGATCGAACTGCAGAGAGCCGAAATGCGCGGCGATAACATGACCACCGCGAACCTTATTTTCAATCGAATCGAAATGCAGGCCACTTCCGTCGAAAGTGAACCCGGTGATGAAAACCGCAGGAGCGAATGCAGGGTGCACAAGATCGTCCGGTGCAGTGAGATGAATGATGTCATTGTCGGCGCCGTACCAGATAGAGCCATCACGATCCTCAAAGAACGAATTCGCATTCGTATCAAGCGTCGGCAAGCCGTCGGTCCGTCCGAGTCTCAACCAATTGCCTTCGCGGGCCTGTTGCGGGGTAGCAACATAGAGCGCCTCAGCGCTGCCAAGCCATACCCACCCCTTCCGATCAACAGCAATAAAGTTGAAGTGAGTTACGCTCTCGGCATTTCCTTGAGGAAGAGCCCGTGCAACGAATTTTCCACTCGAGGCCCGCTCAACAAGGTAGGCCCGTCCTCTCGAATTCGACGTATACCATACCTTTCCATCCACGCCGACCGCCAGCGATGAACAACCGAGGTTTGCAATTTCAGATAGGACGAAGTTCCATCTTCCACGATCCAGCTGGAGCAAGCCACTGGGACCGCAGGCCCAAATACTTCCGTCAGGTCCCGCTTCCATTCGCACGATATCCGTGAGATTGCCAGCCGGTTCCAGCAATTCAAGTTCTCGTCCGCTGGTCCCTATCTTGTAGGTAGTGTCCCCTGAAGCCCAGACAGTGTTGTCTCTAAGGTGAAACACCTTACTCAACCCAGCAGGCCTGGAACGCTTCACAACTTGCCCACCGGGTGTGATCTCTTGCAGAGCACCCTCGCTGGCAATAAAAATTGACCGGTCGTTGCCCGGAGCCATGCTCTCAACAGAGCCCTTTACTAGCCGCCAACGATTTCGATCATCATCAAGCACATAGGCAGTTTCGTCGGCGAAAGCATACATTTTTGATCCCTGACGAAATACAGACCACGTGTTACCACCGAGCCCATCCGAATCAGCCCAATACTCAACTCCAAGGCGTCTTGGTAGATAAACAAGGTCATTCAGGGCAACGGCCAACACCCCGCCGTCCCGTAGAGGAATCACCGCGCCATGTGTGGTGATTGGCACTGTCTCCATTCTGTCGGGACGCCCAATAGCGATCTTGGCAAAGCTCGGGATCAGGATCGATCCGTCCTTCAGCTCATAAAGTAAGGGAATACCATTGCCGATCGCCGTAGAATCAAGCCGGGACACCGGACCATCCGTGCGGCATTGATAGATGACGGTTGTGTTGTCTCGGAGCCAGACACAACCATACCGGTCGCGCAAAACCGCAGCCGCACGGCGCATGTATTGTTGCCCTGTCCCCAGTCGATGACTCCGTACAGCGAGTTGTTGGCCCTGCCTCCATCGAATGATGGCCGAAGCCGGAAGCTCGCAATAGCCATCGTCGCAACCAAAGAGAACATTCCCTGACGCATCGGACTGAAACTTTACATCTCCAATGCTTGTAAGCACATTGTCAAGACGCCATCCCTCACCCGATCTGCTCACCCGTACTGCATCAATTCCGCTTTGCGATGTTCCGTCCTCGCGTTTCATCGCCAACAGAAACACATCTGGCGCTACATTTGTAATGCCAGATCCAGCTACCCCGTCAAAGATCTTGGCAATTTTCCCCTGGCTGATCCGAAATAATCCACGGGACGACGCGAGCCATATCCCTCCAAGCGTGTCCTCGACCATCCCCGAAACGGTTCCTCCACCAGCATCGCCCTCGGGAGACAGAAACCGCGAGCCATCAAACAAGTACACTCCCTCCCGTCCGGTCTCGCAGCCGGCCAGCCATAGTCTCCCTCGACTGTCCTGAAATGGAAACAGGCAACCCCGCGGCGAATCCGGTCCACTGATGGGCACAAGAGGGTGTTGTTGGCCGCCACAGACAGCTGCCGGCAATAACACGCAGCAGAACAGTCCGGAGAGGAATCGCCGGATTCTCTTGGCGTCACACATGATCTCGGTTGTCGCTTCGCCATCTTGCATCTCCGAAAAAATGCCCTGATGGGAACTTAGTACCGGTACGAAGTGGCGGCGTCGCACGGCGGCTGCTATCTCGGCCATCACCGTTTGCCATGAGAACCAGGTTTGTCGGACCCATCGCCACACTAACCGCATATTGGTTCTTGCGTAAATTCTGCCATTTTCCGCCAGCAATAACGATCACAGATGGCTCGCCTGGCTCCTCACACGCCAGTCCTGTTCAGGGACTTCGTCGTCGAGTCACCGTAACGATGAGCCTGATCGCTCGTATCTTCCAGTCCGTTCCCTCTATCGCCATCAAAATTCGGCAGCGTGAAGCTCTTCGGTCGAGTTTACGTCCATTTGCCTTGGCCTTCGACTATCGTGATGTAACGGTCGATGGGCAGATCCGTAAAGCGCTCAGTTTTACCGCCAGGCAGCGGCCACTTGATTTCAACCCAGTCCAACTTCGCGCGCTTGCCGATCCCCAGAACCATGCGTGGATCATGGCTCGAAAGATAACTGCCACCTCCCACTTTCATCCGGCTCTGTTTTAAGTCCTGCGCCTGATACGTGATCCGTGCTCCGACCGCGTCACGATTCGATCTGGTCCCGACAAGCTTGATTCCAAGCCAGTGATTCTGACTGCCGGCCGCGTTTCGCAGCAGGACAGGGGCGCCGTCATTCACTCCCAGCAGAACATCTATTGCGCCGTCGTTGTTGTAGTCACCGATTGCCAATCCGCGCGCCGCAAGCGGCCGCTCGAAGATTGGCCCGCTTTGCTGGCTGATATTGCGTAGCCCCTTACCTGTGCCCTGGAACAGCAGAGGACGCTCTTCATACGTCACTTGTGAGTGGATGCGGTCGATCAGATCGTCGGGGTTTCCGTTCGCTAAAAACAGATCCAGATTGCCATCGTTATCGAAGTCGAAGAACTTAAGCCCCCAACCACTCATTAGATAGGTAGCGTCGGCAATGCCGGTCTGACGGCCATTATCGTCGAAGGTTTCGTCGTGATTGTTGTGGTAAATCGAGTACTGTTGACGATCGAGGTTGGCTACGAAAAGGTCCATGAAGCCATCCTGATCGTAATCCGCGGAGTCTACGCCCATTCCAGATCGAGCGCGCCCGTCTGCGCTGTAAGCTATGCCAGCGATTTCTCCGATCTCATCAAACTTTCCTTTTCCACGATTGCGGAAAAGGAAATTTCGAACCGTGTCGTTGCCGACGAAGAGATCCATCAAGCCATCGTTGTTAATGTCAGTTGCAACCACTCCCCACGCTTTCCCCAATTGACTGGCGATGCCTGACTCTTTACTGACATCTGTAAACGTGCCATCACCGTTGTTGTGAAAAAGCCAGCTCGGCATGGGCGTGTAAACCGTAGGAATGCAGTAGTGCCGCAGGCCGTCTTCATGGATGCCGCAGGGTTTATTCAGCTCTTTGCTGAAATCGACAAACCGGCAGACAAAGAGATCCAGTAATCCATCGTTGTCGTAATCAAACCATACCGCGCTCGATGACCACCCCGGAGCCGCTACTCCCGCTTTCTGCGTCACATCGGTAAAGGTTCCATCACCATTGTTGTGGTAGAGGATGGATCTACCGTACTGCGTCACGTATAGGTCGGGGAGACCGTCGTTATCATAATCACCGACTGCGACGCCCTGGCCATATCCACCACCGCCAACGCCCGCTTTTTCGGTTACATCGGTGAAGGTTCCATCTCGATTATTGCGATACAGCGCGTTGCGAAGGGGCGAACTGGGTTTATAGAAATCGCATTTGCCGCTGTTCACAAGATAAATGTCCATCCAGCCATCATTGTCGTAGTCGAGAAAAGCGCAGCCCGGTCCTGAGCTTTCGGGAAGATACTTTTCGGGAGATTTCCCTGCAGTATGCATCCACTTGATGCCCGATGCTTGAGGAGGAACCACCACAAAAGGAAAGCGTGTTTCGTCGGGCAATGCGAAGAGCTGACGCTCCGAAAGCAAAAGGGTACTTGCAATCATCTGTGACACAAAACGGCGCCGTGTCAGCCTGGCTGTGCGAAATCGATTCATCGTTTGGTCGGTCGATACCCAGATATTCCCGAGTCTGAGACGAAATATACCGGAGATAAGAATCTTACTGCGGTGGACTCCCAGCTTGTGCGCCCGCGTGATCCGTAGAACTGAGACTCCTGAGAATCGCAAATTCCTTTTCTGCTTCGGCCTTGTTTCCGGTCCTCACCAAGGCGGTAGCCAGCGCATTGTGAATGTCGGGATTACCGGGTGTAAGAAGCTCAGCGTGCTTCAAAGGGGGGATTGCTTCTTCATACTTCTTCTCGCCGATCAGGGCAGCACCCCATCCGAGGTAAGCTTCTGCAAAATTCTGATTCAGTTTTGCTGCTTGCGAAAAACGAGCAATTGCTTCGTCAAAGTCTTGAGCACGTTGCGCGAGGACTCCGAGGACGTAAGCTGCATCCGCATTACTTGGGTCGATCTGAAGTTCTTTCAGAAACTCCTCTTTAGCGCGAGCCGGAGCGTCCGAGCCGGCATCGGGCCGCGAGAGCAGCAACCTGCCAATCAGAAAGTGAATACCACGGCTATTGGGGTCTTTCTTGAGTATCTCCTCATATTCAAGCTCTGCCGGTTCCCACTTGCCCTGTTCTTCCAGCGCTTCCGCGTTTAATTTGTGAGCAGCCGTGGATTGCGGCGCGCTTCGGCCTAGATCCAGCGCGGTGCGTGTCGATAAGTCCGAGTATGCATGAACGATGACATACAGCACATCGGGATCACGGCCAAAATCCCTGCTGAGTGCATGGATGAAATTCAGGGTGGCAGCCCGATCGTCGATGGCGAGAGAGCAGCGAATTCCAACTACGCCCGCGAGCTTTCGCGTCTCCGAAGGAACCTGAGCCGTCATAGCCCGCTCGAGGGCGGAAATCGACTCACGACAGTGGCCTTGGTTGGCCAGGGCGATGGCTTGTTCTGGGGAAATAGGAGTTGTTGCAGAAGCAGAACTAGCGTGCTGAGCGCTGGAACTAGATCCAGAAAGCGCGGCAACTAACGAGAAAAGAACGAGGAGTGATTTGACCGGGTAGCTGCCCATTTCTGCGCAATCTGCTTTTCAAAGGCGTTCCGATTCAAATTAACAAATCGCCGCTACAGGTGCAATCTGCACTTGCAGCGGCGATTTGCGATGTTTGATTTCTCAGTAATAGATTTTTAGAGCCAACTGGATATTTCTTGGGGGTTGAGAGCTGGTAATCTGTCCCATCGTTGATCCGATCGATGTATTCGGAGCATTGTATTGAACGTGGTTGAAGGCATTGATGAAGTCGGTGCGGAACTGCACACGGAAACGTTCCGAAATTGAGAAATCCTTGTGCACACTAGCATCGACATCGGTGTAACGCGGCGAGCGGAGGCCGGCAAGCTGCGGCGAACAATCTCCGAAGGTACCAACTGCCGGTTGAGTGAAGTTGCCGTCGTTGGTAAACCACTGCCTGCCAATCCCTGGAAGAAAACTATTCTCGATGGATGGCAGTGCGCCGCAATCTGCCCGTGCGCCACGGCTGAATGTACCGGAGTTATCCGACGCCCCAAAAATCGGCATTGGCCAGCCGGTACGGAACGAGACGATCGGGCTCACTGCCCAGCCACCGATAATTTCATCGACCGGCTTGCGGACGCCGCTGGCGAATTGCTTACCTTGCCCGAAGGGCAGTTGATATACCGAATACGCAGACAGCACATGAGTGGCGTCGTAGTAGCAAGGCGCCCACTCCGCCCTCTGGTCGTAGACATTCTGCCAGTACGCCGAAGCGCTCAAGGCATTATTCCACGCACCGTAATATCCGGTACTGTCAGACATACACTTGGAGTACGTATAAGAGAGTTGTCCCTGAAGCCCGTGAGACGCTTCCTTCTGCAGGATGGCTTGCAGGGAGTTGTACTCCATGTTCCCGTTCGATTTGGTGCCGGAGATGGTTGCCCCTTCGTTGATTCCATTATTTACTGATGTCAGAAGAACCTTTCCGCTAGTGTCCGTCAGACCCGGATTGCCTAGCACACTATAGAGACCCAGGTTCTTCGCAAAATAAGGGCTGTCGGTTGTACACGCCAGATCGGAGGGTAGAGTGCCGCAGGACGAACTGGAAGCCAATACTCTTTGACCATAGTCAAACGGCACCATGAGATGTATACCCTTTTGCCCCACATACCCAACCTGGAATGTAGTGCCCTTCGCAATTTGCTGCTGAACGGTCAAGTTCCATTGATACGCGATCGCCGGCTGTACGTTGGGATCCCACACCCTCAGCAATGCCTGGGCATAGCAGGCATAAGCCGGTGCGGCGCATGACGCGTTGGTTCCTGAACCTACGATGCCGTCGGTTGTATCCGTTTGCGGCAGGTTCACATTGTTGTAAGTCGCATTGATTTCAGCCGGAGTGAATGGCGGGTTGAGAGTGAGGCGCAGGTTTGTGCCCGTACCTTCAAGATAGGAGGAAACGGTGAACGCGCCACGTACCACAGTGCGTTCGTGCAGCATTGCCGGTGTCCACGCAAAACCGACACGAGGCTGCAAGTCCCTAGCGCCATAGAAACCGTTATAAAGCGCGCCGCTGGCTCCATTCTGACCGGCGAGATCGATATTTCCAGTATTGATGTTGTAATTGGCTTGTTGATTGTTGCTTTCAACCCATGGTGAATGCGTGTCATAGCGCAGGCCAAGATTCAGGGTCAGGTTGTCGGTGATCCGCCAGGTGTCTTCGGCGTAGATACCGATCACGTTCTCGTACTGCTGCCATGTAGCGCCTGTGCTGACGCCACGGCCATACGATTGCGGCAGACCGAGCACAAAGTCTGCGCCACCGTCGCCCGTTCCGGTTCCGGCCGAAGCCGAATTGACGGCGGTAAACTGTCCGTTGAAATCCAAAAAGCCCAGCTCACCGTTGTTACCGGCATAGAAGGTCTTGATGATTTCGCGCCAGTATTGGCCACCGAATTTGAAACTATGCCGTCCATGTGTCCAGCTCAGTGAATCTTCAACCTGCCAGACGTGGTCATCAAAACTCTGGGTTGATTCCGTCGTACCCAGGTTGTTCAGGGTGGAGTTGGAAAAGTTGAGCGCCAGTAATCCGTCTAAACTCCCTGGGTTCCCATTTCCGATGCCCAGCGTGTTGCCCAACTGCCCCACACCCGAAGCCCAGCTGTTGCCGGAATTGAGCGTAATGTGGCTCCAGCCAAAGCGAAAGCTATTTAGAAGGTTGTTCGATAACGTTCTGGTCCAGTTGCCTACCGTGTTGTAAATCGGGGTAGTTGCATAACTGTTGGACAACAATGCCACTGAGTTGTTCGCGGGATTGTTCTGATATGCCCGCGTGAAGCGATAGGAAATGTTGTCCTTCGAGTCGACCATGTAGTCGATCTTCAAATCGCCCTGATCCACATTCTCGGCTGAAACTGAGGTGTTGATCGCATTGTTTTGCAGGTTGGTGTTTGCAGCGGTTGGGTAGAGACTGGAAGAGAACAGCGCCGTAGCCACAGGGCTGATCATCGCAGTAGGAATTTGGTTATTCGGGAAAGGATTACGCGGCGAGGCTGGCGTAGATCCCGGAGTGCACGGCGCGCTGAAGGATGCGCAGGGGTTGTACAACTGCCCGGTCCCTTTGCAGTTTCCCGAATCGTCAAAACCCGCACTGCAAAGAGCGCTGTAATCGCCAGTGCGTTCAGCTGCGGTAGCAACTGTTATCTGTCCCTCTGAACTCGGTATGTCGAATCGCTGTCCCTGATAATCGGCGAAGAAGAAGAGCTTGTTCCTCAGGATCGGACCACCCACGGTGAAGCCGAACATATTCCAACGAATCTTGCTCTTCTCCAGGTCAGTCAGGTTATTGGACCAGCTGTTCGCATTCAAGACATCGTTGCGGAAATACTCCCATACATCGCCATGGATTTTATTTGTCCCCGACTTGATCGTGGCATTGACGATGCCACCCTCAAAATTGCCGAACTCCGCAGGAGCATTGTTCGTGATCAGGTTGAACTCCTGAATCGCATCGGGTGCCGGCGTGTAACCCAGCAGGTTATCGGAAACCTGGTTGTTATCCATGCCGTCCAGCAGGAAGTTATTCGCCTGCTCGCGGTTGCCGTTGATCAGTGGACGGCCGCCATAACCGGCGGTATTGTTGCCGTTATTGAAGCTGCTCGGATCGGTCGTAACGGCCCCCGGGGCGAGCAGAGTAAGTTGCACGTAGTTGCGCGAAGCGAGCGGAAGGTTATCGTTCGTCTCCGCGTCTATGACCGTGCTGACCTGCGTGGAGTCCTTTTCCAGGACTGGTGGCGCACCGGTCACTTCCAGCGTTTCCGTTACCTGCCCGACCTTGAGCGCAAAGTCGATGCGGGCAACCTGGTTGACTGCAAGAACGAACTGGTCGTGGGAGACGCTGGCAAATCCGGTTTTCTCGACCGTCAGGGTGTAGCTACCCGCAGGTAGTTCCGAAATCCGATAGAGACCAGCATCGTTGGAAACAGCGTTATAACTGGTGCCACGATCCACCGAGGTTGCTTTGATCGTAGTCCCGGCGATGGCCGCGCCGCTTTGGTCAGTGATGTTGCCGACAATCGTTGCTGTGACTTCCTGACTCCATGCCGTGGGGGCCAAAACGGTCAGGATAGCCAACAGGGTACAGAATATCGAGAGTTGTCTCTTGCTCATCTCAAAGTCCTCCAAAAGTCTTGAACTGCGCAACTACGTCAACTTCTTTGGTCCTACAAATTGCACTCGAGTCACCACAGGATGAAGGCGTGGCAAATCTACACGAACGTGATCGAGCCCATAGGTAAAGAACCTGAGCGATGCGCTAGCTGTACTGCCTTGTCTGGACAGCCTAAGTTCTGATAGAGAGAATTGCTGCTACAGAACAGTGAGAATGAGGGTCAGCAATTTGGGAGACAGCATATGGCGAATTTAACCAAAATGCAACAACGAATTGATCAATTTGTCGGTTTTTGTGCAAATCCCTACTCCAAACAAGACACCGGAAGGTGTTTACGGACAACTCGGAGTGCAAAAACAGGACTCCGGCGCCGGTGCAATTCGTGAGGAATTCGATGGGTGCTTATCAGCGGCGATGAATTCAGACCGCGATTCCGCTCGTATCGGCGGTGAGATAACGCCACTTTGGAATCCCGGGCAAACCAGCTTCCCGGATGCCGGCAAATACAAGCGCACGGACCCAGGGTTACATCGCGAATCGATCGCCGCCCATAGGGAGGCTGGCGTACGCGACCGAATGCTAGGACAACCCCGAAGCGATTTTCCAGGGTTCTATTAGAAAACGCTCAAAGTTGCAGGAATTACAGTGCCAGTTGAAGAAGAACCGGCGGAAGCGCCCCAAGAGCCAACGAGATACCACCCCAAAGTACAGCCCTGCGATCAACACGACTCGGTGCAAACCAGGAGGCGATTACTGCCACCATCACCACAGCGATTATTTGGAAAAGCTGTCAGCTTCAATATCCCTACAAACCTTACAACGAGTGGTTGTTTTTGGTGATAAAGAGCCAGACAAGGCCCAGCAAATTGACCACAGCCAATGCGATGGAGCCCAGGAAGACAGCGTAGCGCTCTACGTTTTGTTCGCGCGATATGATCGGCGCTGCCAGGCTTAATAGAAATCCAATAGTCATCGCGGTAGAGCAAACCAGAAAGGCAGCGAAGCTGTCCTTCTCGTCATAAGGGATGAAAGCAAAAGCACAGAAGCCTAATGGGTCGACACAGATCGAAGCCGTCAAAACGCACAATGCTTTGGGGAGTACACGCTCGCTGACAGTACGCGATTGACCAACGATTCTGCACCATGCAAATAGGACAGGAATGCCTCCCGCCACCAAAGTACCGAGGGTAACGAGCAGCATCGGGATTCCAAAATAAAAGCCATCAAACCCCATCGCTTTATCCAATCACTTCTGGAATCGGTTGCTCAAAAACGAAGCAAATCACAACGAACAAACGGCGTCTTCCGTACATCGGCGGTTTGAGCAGCTCCAGTAGGCTTACCATGCTAGCCTCCTTTTACGTTAAAGCCCAGAAGGATAAACAATGCGATTTCAGAACAATGCATTACTAGTTGGCCAATTGTTCCCCACTACGCCGCTCGATTGCGTGTCGCTCCTTCTTTGACTAAGAACCAGCCAGCAGCAAAAATCAGGGCAAAGGAAACCAATTGCCACTTGTAAAAGAAGGGTTCAAGACTTCCCCCATAGGCCGTCATCGGAAACAATTTTTCACCAAGAACGTCATTTAGAACTGCTGTGCCATCGCACAGAACACCGATGGTAAGCGCTATGAGTGAACCTGGCACACGAAGTGGTCTTTGAATTACGACAGACAGCCATGCAATAAATGTTAGCCCTCCAACAATTATCACCGACACAAAAACCGGCAAATCGAAGTAGAAGAGCGACCACAGATTGTCAAACATCTCTCGTCCTCTTTCCAGAAGGGCTAACACACATTCATGGCTCTCGCGCTAGGTCGCTTCATCGCAAAGACATATCGGCCCTGTCCTGCTGACAAGCTAACAAACCCACACCAGTCTTTTCGGGAGAGATTATGGACACTCTAAGTTATGGATTCTATGGTGACCCCGGCAGGATTTGAACCCGCGACCTCCGGTTTAGGAAACCGATTCAAGCCGACTCGCACCGAATCGCAATGTTCTGCACTCCCTATATATTTATCTTGTTTTCAATGATTTGCACTATCGTAATGACTGCATGAGATCGCACGTAGCCGCAGGCAAGTCTAAACCAAACCGACACCACAACCGACACCAGTTTTTTTCTCAACTCTCTCTTCTGTTTGACCTGCTCGCTACCCGGACCCAGCACTCAACTTGTGTTGGTGGCATGTCCGTTCGACGAGGAGTCGCAACTGCTTCTGCTTTTTCGATAGCCCACCCGCAAAGTGCTCGAAGCTGAAACGCACTCTTTTACTGGAAAATTCATTGATTCTGGGTAAAATTCCTTATCACCCCAAGTGCATTGGGCTGATACCTCAACATTTCAGCGATCAGGATGATCGAGACGCGTGGCGCTATCGGGCACTGTCTCTCGAGAATCGAAGATCTCAGCGTAAATTCGAGTTGACTAAATTCCATCTGGCGGAACGACGGCCGCTAAACCACAACTCACACCCCAAATATAGGTGGGCTTGCAATCCTCGGAGACGATCCTATTTAAGCCAAAGAATGCGTCCAAGCTCTTACTGGTACCACCGTGGCAAGAAAGGGCATACAACCGTATGCCCATCGAAGACCTCGTGCGAAGTCTTTATTGTGCAGAACCAAAGTTCGACGCTCAGGTGCTTTCTAAAGAGGAGTAAGTTGAAAATCTACATAGGGGACATGCTACTTCGCTTGCGTATCCGGTTGTTTAGCGGTGATAGGCGCTGGCTTTCGCCACCAACGCCAGCCTCGGCGGATTGAAGAGGTTTGGACCATAGCACCAGAAAAGCTTTGAGCGCTTTCATATCTTCCTGGCCTGGCTTCGCGCCTGTATGGAACCACTGTGAATTGCACCAACCTTCAATCGGCGCGTCACGTGCTACATTTGAACGCTTGTCTCATAGAAGCGGTACATGTGGCTGGCGATATAACGTAGACAATCCTCGACGGCAAAGTGGCCAGCATCCAGGCGATGGAGTTCTGCAGTCGGAAGATCGTTCAGAAACGCCTCGCCGCCCTCGCGCGTGAAGAAGATATCGCCTTGTCCCCAGAAAATGATCGTCTTCGGTTTCTGTTCTCTAAGGAACTGCTGCCATTTATGGTAAAGGCCGACGTTCGTCCGGTAGTCATAGAAGAGATCCAGCTGTATCTGCCGGCCGTGCCGACGACTGAGAGTAATTCGGTAGTCAAAGTTCCAGTTGTCCGGGCTAATCAATTCGGGCTTCGACGAACCGGTGAGATACACGGCCTTGACGACGTCAAGCTCAAGAAGCGCCACCACACCGACCTCGTTCTTCTCATTGCGCTCTAGCCAGTATGCGTTTCGGAGGCCTCCCCACGCGTCTGTGAAGCCGATCTCGTATGCGTTGGTGTTCTGGATCGTGATCCATTCGAGCTTCTCAGGCGACTTTGTAAGGATCCGGAAACCGACCGGGCCGCCGTAATCCTGCATATAGACGCCAAATCGGTGGAAACCTCTCCTATCAAGAAACTTCTCAATCACCGCCGCGATGTTGTCAAAGGTGTACGAAAACTCTGCGGGATCGGGTGCATCACTGTCTCCAAAGCCAGGATAATCGGGGCAGATAACATGGAAACGATCTGCCAATGCCGGGATCAGGTTACGGTATTGATGAGAAGAAGAAGGCCATCCATGGAAGAGTACAAGCTTGGGATTGGCAGGATCGCCAGCCTCCCGATACGCGATGGATAGCCCATCAATCTTCTCGGTTCCGTAGCGCAAAGAAGTGAAGTTTGCAGTCGGTGAATAAACGGGGTTCATGCGAATTCCTTTCTGTCTTAGCGAGTTCTATGCATCTCAGTGCCGGGGATGCAGCCAGCCGGCGCATGAAGGCTTCTTCCTTCCTCTGCGACCGCCAGATTCTGAGCCCCCATCTGGAGGACGCGAAAAGTACTACCTATCCTGGCAGAGCCTGATTCAATTGAGGGGCTTGAGCAGGTTGACCGCTTCTCTGAAGCTCAGACCTTCGGAGGAAGTCGCTGTGTCGCCATCGGCAAGCTGCCTGGCTGCGACCTTCAGATCGGCCATAACGCGCGTGTAAAGCGCTACCCCCATGCTGATACGCTTCACGCCGGTCTTTTGGAGCTCGGCCACTGATACAGGCCCTTCCATGGTGCCAACAATGACATTGACGGGTTTAGGAGCTACCGCCTTCACAATTGCTGCAACATCGGACATGTTGTTGGGATAAGGGGCGTAGAGCACATCGGCGCCGACCTCGGCGAATGCCGTGAGCCGCTTGATTGTGTCCTGGAGATCCGGATTGCCCTGAATATAGTTGTCCGTTCGGCCAGTGAGAACAATGCGCCCCTTAGCAACCTTGGCTGCAGCGGCAACACGAGCAACGGCATCGTCGAAGTCACGAATCGGCTTGTCAGGATTGCCCGATGTATCTTCGATGCCGATTCCTGCAAGTCCAGCAGCAATAGCGGCTTCGACAGTTCCTGTGACATCGTCAGGAGTTTCACCGTACCCATCTTCAAAGTCGCCGTTGATAGGCAGATCGCTAACAGCATTCAGAAGAACAGCGTGCGCAAGATGTTCTTCGCGGCTGATAGCATGGCGTCCATCTAGGCGGCCGAGCGCGAATGCGAGTGCCGCCGATGAGGTACCTAGAGCCTGGAACCCGGCATCCTTTAATAACAAGGAAGAGAGGCCATCCCATGCATTCGGCATCACAAAGCCGTTGGGTTGCAAGTGAAGATTCAAGAAGCGCTCATAGAGCTCCGATTGTGACTTCTTCATTACTCATCTCCTTTAATAATTCAGAGAAAAACGTCGGCACCGATCTGGCAGAGACCTAATACGCGCAGGTAAAACTGATCAGTAGGTAGCCTAATTCGAAGGCTGCCAACCACCACCAAACGACCTGAATACCACAACAGCTGCGCGTGCCTCATCCGCCCGACTAGCATCCAACTGATCCTGTGCTGTAAGTAGCTCACGATCTGCATCTAAAACGTCAGTGAGCGTGATCGAGCCAGCCCGATACGCCTCTTGCGAGAGATCACGAGCCCACGTCAAAGACTGCACCTCGGCTTGAACTTGCACGCTATATGCCTGAGTCTCAGTAAGCAAGGCAATGGCGTTTTCAACGTCCTCCGCAGCTTTTAAAACGGTCTGCCGATAATTCACCAGGGCTTCAGCGTTTGCACCGCGGGCTTGTTTGACCTCGGCATCGACTCGACCAAAATCAAACAGTCTCCACCGCAAACCAGCCACAGCAGCCGATTGAAAGCCACCGCCAGTGAACAAGGTCCCGGAGTTCAAGCTATCGAAACCAAGAACACCCGCGAGAGAAATCTTGGGATAATACTCAGCGACAGCTATGCCAATTCGCTCATTCGAGGCTGCGAGCCGTCGCTCTGCCGCTATGATGTCGGGGCGACGGCGCAGAACGTCAATGGGTGTCTGGCTGACAATACGAGGAATAGACGGTATTGGCGCGACAATCTCGAGTTCATGAGCATAAGTGCCAGGCTGCTGGCCCATGAGAACATCCAAGCGGTTGAGTTGTTTCTCCAATTCCAGTTGGAGTACTGGAATCGTGGAACGAGCCTGGTCCAAAAGGGCTTCCGCCTGCGCGATCTCACGTCGGGTCGCAGCGCCAGCTTCATACCTGTTCTGCACCAGTTTCAGCAGGTGTTCATCCGTCTCAATCTGGTTTTTCGCAACGACAATTCTTGCCTGATCGCCACGAACCAAAAGGTACGCATCTGCTGATTCAGCCGCGACAATAATTCGCGTTCCAATCCGGTCCGCCTCAGCGGCCTGTACTTCATCCTGCGCTCCCGCTGCATTGTGACGAATGCCACCGGCCACATCGATTTCCCAACTTGCTGCCGGCCCTATTGTGTATTCATGAATGTTGCGTCTGAAGGTGGGGACCTGGCGAGAGATCGTGCCCAAGTTTCCTTCCAGGCTCTGATGTTCTGCAGCCTCGGATGCGTCGAGTTCACCTGAGGGATAAAGTCTCGCGCCAGCCCCCGCAGCAACAGCACGCGCCTGATTAACCCGTTCAAGCGATGCCGCTAAATCGAGGTTCTGAGTCAAAGCTCGCTGCACGATCGTTACCAGCATCGGATCGTTAAACCCAGTCCACCATTGGTCGAGAGGTGTAGCGAAGTTGTTATCGCTGATTGAAGTTTCCACATTGTTATGAAAGGGAGCCAGAGCTGCGCCTGGTAGAGACGGAGCCGTATATTTGGGACCCACTGAGCAGCCCTGAAGCAGCAGGCCAAGCAGTAAGGCGCCTAGGCTTACTCTTGCGAAGAATCTGGATTTGTGGGTCATACTCTCCCCCCAGTCTCTCCAACAAGTTCGTAGACCGTTTGCCCGCTCCTTTTGGTTCTGCGTACGAGTGCGTAGAAGGCCGGGGTGAATAGGAGACCAAAGATGGTTACACCTAGCATTCCGAAGAACACTGTAGTACCCAGGGACTGCCGCATCTCTGCCCCTGCTCCATGCGCAACTGCGAGAGGAGCCACACCAGCAATAAATGCAAAGGAAGTCATTAGAATTGGACGGAGACGAACATGTGCTGCGTGCACCGCAGCTTCTTGCGCGTTGACTCTGTCGTGATCTTGGCGCTGTTTGGCAAACTCTACGATCAGAATGGCATTCTTAGCAGCTAGCCCGAGTAAAACGACGAACCCGATTTGTGCAAGGATGTCAATCGGCATCGCTCGAAGGTTGAGGCCTGTACATGCCGCCAGCAGACACATTGGAACAATCAACACGATCGCCAATGGGATCTTCCAGCTTTCGTATTGCGCGGTTAGCACAAGGAACACGAAGAGTGCAGAAGCGCCGAAGATCGCTCCTGTTGGAATACCTTTCTTCGCCTGTTGATATGCAAGATCGGTCCACTCGAAGGTTATGCCGGGAGGAAGGTTTTCCGCGGCGAGCTCTTCGATGCGTTTCAACGCGGCTCCCGACGAAACACCGGGCGCAGCTTCGCCCATCACTTCAGAGGCGGGGTAGAGGTTGTAGCGTGGCACGCGATAGGGGCTGGTCCTGCCTTGAAACGATGCAACTGTACTGATCGGTACCATTTCACCGCTCGCATTGCGAACCTTGAGCCGCGAGATTTCCTCCGATGTTTGGCGGAACCGCTGATCTCCTTGCACGAATACTGGAAAAGTGCGCCCAATGAAGTTGAAATCGTTCACGTATTGCGAGCCCATGTACAGCTCGAGAGTTGAGAACACGTCTTGCGTCGAGAGGCCGACCTTTTCCGCCTTTTCACGATCGATATCCGCATAAACACTCGGCGAGCCTGCGTTGTAGAGCGTAAAGACGGCAGCGAACGATGGATCTTTCCTGGCGGCCGCTACAAGTTTGTTCGTGGCGGCGGCAAGAGCTTGCGGTCCGACTCCAGCACGATCTTCGAGCATCATTTTGAAGCCACCGGCGGATCCAAGTCCCTTCACTGCAGGTGGATTAACGACAAGGATGTTGGCGTCTTTGAAATCTGCGAATTTCTTCCGAAGAGTAGCCACCATACTCGCAGCGTTGACCCCCTTCATATGCTCGCCATAGAGCGAGGGCAACGAGGTGAACACAGTACCGACGTTTGGGGCAATAGTATTTGTCGTCACATCGAGCCCGGCCACCGGCGAAGTGTGCCGTCCTCCCGGAGTATCGAGCGTAATCTCATTTACCTCGCGAAGCACCTCATCAGTTCTGGCCAGGCTAGACCCCGGAGGCAGTTGGGCCACAACAGCGAGATAACCGATGTCCTGTTGGGGAATAAAGCCCGTACTCATTCGTGACATTTGGAAGCCGGTAAACCCGATGAAGCAGAGGTAGATCAAAAACATGACGCCAGTTACTCGGACGAAGCGGCTTGTCATTGCGCCATAGTTGTTGGATAGCCACTCGAAGGCCTTGTTAAAACGGCAGAAAAAGGGATGGAGAATTTTGGCTAAGTCAGTAGGAGCGCAATGCATATCTCCCGCCGGGTGCGGCTTAAGAAGAATTGCACACAATGCGGGACTAAGAGTAAGCGACACGAAGCACGATATGATCGTCGAGCCTGCGATCGTCATAGCGAACTGCTTAAAGAACAGACCAGGGATGCCAGAAATGAATGCGACGGGAACGAAGACCGCACACAACGTCAGCGCAATCGCAATGAGCGCGGCCGACACCTCTGTCATCGTTTCGTGGGCGGCTTCGCGAGGCGACATGCCCTGTGTCATATTGCGCTCGACATTTTCGACCACAACAATCGCATCATCAACAACGATGCCAACTGCGAGGACCAAGCCGAACAGCGACAGGTTGTTGATAGATCCGCCGAAGATCGTCAATATCGAGAACGCGCCGATCAAAGAAACCGGAATTGCGATGACGGGAATAATCGTTGCTCTCCAACTCTGTAAAAAGAGGAAAACAACACAAATGACGAGGAGAATCGCAATGACAACGGTAACTGCCACCTCATGGATCGACTGACTGACGAAGGTACTGGGGTCGTAAATGTCCAGATAGTCAACGCCAGGCGGGAACGTTTTTCTGAGCTCCGCCATCTTCTTCCAAATCGCGTGCTCAAGATCTACTACATTGGCTTCTGGTGTTGGGACGACGAAGAAAGGGGCAGCCGGATGTCTATCCACGTAAGCAACCGAGCCGTAGTCTGTGGATCCAATTTCGGCACGGCCAACATCGCGAATTCTGGTGATGCGCCCCTCCCCATCCGACTTCAGAATCACATCCTCGAACTGCGCAGGTGTACTGAGGCGACCTAACGCCTCGATGTTGATTTGATAGGCGCCTTTCGTCGTCACAGGCGGCTGATTCAGGAGACCAGCGGATACCTGCGCATTCTGCGCGCGAAGCGCTGCAAGAATATCGCTTGCGCTGAGGTTGTAAGCAGCGGCCTTGTCTGGATCAATCCAGATGCGCATCGCGTATTGGCGGTCGCCGAACAGTTGAAAATCCGCGACGCCGGGAAGACGGGCAATTTCATCCCGGATGTGGATCATGTAATTGGAAAGGTATTCGGGAGAACGAGAGCCATCCGGCGAATACACGTGCACACCCAGCAGCAGATCATCAATGGTTTTCTTTACCTGTACTCCTTGAAGCTGGACTTCTTCCGGGAGGCGTGAGAGCGTGTTCTGAACTCGTGTGTTGGTGCGAAATAGATCCGTATCGGCGTCACTTCCGATTTTGAAGATCACTGTGATCGTAAGTTGCCCGTTGCCTGTGGACTGGCTGGTGATGTATTCCATACCCTCCACGCCATTGATCGCCTGCTCAAGAGGCGTTGCGACAGTGCGGGCAATAACGTCCGCAGACGCGCCGGGGTAAAGTGTTGTGACCTTGATCGTTGGCGGGACAATGTTCGGGTATTGCGCAATAGGCAACGTCAGCATCGTTGCCAGCCCACCCAAAACAATGAATATGTTAAGAACTATGGCAAAGCGCGGATGTTCGATGAAAAAATGGGAGAGCTTCATGGCAAGTCTTAAATACCCCCTTCATCCGGCCCAGGATTGATCGTTCCTTCTTTAACGGAGACTTTTGTTCCTGGCAGAACAGGGGGCCCGGCGATGATCACCCGCTGCGAAGCAGAAAGGCCGGAATACACCACGCGCAGACCATACCTGAGCTCGCCGATCTGCACTTTTATCGCCTTGACTACTTCGTCAGAGCCGACAGTCAATACCATGCGGTCGGTCTGATCCGCACTCACAGCAGCATCGGGCACCAGCAGCACTTGTCTTTCGGGGACAAGGTTTAGGCGTACCCTGCCAAAAGCACCCGGGGTCAGAAGCAGATCTGAGTTAGGTACAGTCGCACGAGCATGAATGGTTCCACTCGATCTATCAAACGTATTGTCGAGGAAATCCAAGATACCTTGCCGTGCGAAACGGCTCTCATCACTGAGCGCGATTTCGACTTTGTTAGCGAGAGCGACTCTCTTCGCCGCCCGCTCCCGTTCGAAGTTGAGGTAGTCGGCCTCGCTCATGTCGAAGTTTAGATAAATGGGATTGATCGATACGATCGTGGCGAGAAGAGTCGGCGCGCTTCCGCCGCCGCGATTGCCCAATACGAGATTGCCAACCGAAACGAGATGAGTGCCCATACGTCCAGTGAAAGGTGCGTAGACGTGTGTGTGATCCAGATCGAATTTCGCGTCGCGCACTAGCGTTTCCGCCTCGTCAAGTGCAGCTTGAGCCGATCTCAGTTCCGCAGAACGTTGTTCTACGTTCTCTACCGTTCCGGCATCGGTTTTCCGTAGCGTTTGTGCGCGTGCCAGTTCAGTGGTAGCAAGCTCTAGCCGTGCTCGAGCGCGCGCTACTTGAGCAGTCCCTTCGTCGAACTTGATCTGGTATGGTGTGGGATCGATGGTGAACAGAAGCGCGCCACTTCGAACAACATCTCCATCCTTGAAGCCGATGTAAGTAAGCGTCCCGCCAACCTGCGCGCGGAGATCGACGCGATCCACAGCCGAGAATTGACCCAGGAACTGCATGCGACCGTGAATATCTTTTGGGAAAGGCTGACTCACAGTGACCAACGGTGTTGCATTCCCCGCGGCACGAACCCTTGAGTCTTTGAACAACTTCGGTCCTACAACTGCGGCTACTGTGGAAACGAGAATTAAAGCCGTGACACCTGCATAAGGTCTGAGTGTGCGTCTAGTTTGACCGCCACTACCGGCAGACTGTTTTTGGCCTCTGTTTAACATGATCCCCATGGTTTTCTCCCGCGTGTGGGTTCCCTTCGACTTGTTCAATGACCGGCGGTCCGTCCGCCGTCCACATACGAGATTTCGCCTGTCACGAAATTGGAGTCCTCGAGATAGAGGACCGCTCGAACAACGTCCGAGACCTCGCCATAACGATTCAGCGGAGCGAAGGACTTCTTCGATTCCAGCGATTCAGGTTCATGGAGTGGCGTTCGAATAATCCCGAGGGACACTGCATTCACCCGTATATTGTCGTGTGCGAGTTCCATAGCAAGACCACGGGTCGCTGCGGCGCAAGCCCCTTTCGACAGAGAGGCGAGTACCGCCGGCACGCCTTGCACAGCGTGCTCGACAAGGCTCGTCAGGACTTGCACGATATGCCCTCCGCCCTGCATTTGCATCGCCGGCACTGCAGTCTGGGTAGCGAAGAATACACTGTCGACATTCGTCGCCATCACTCGTCTATACAACTCTTCAGTGATTGAGCCAATTGGACCAGGCCGCCAGATGCCGGCATTATTGATCAACGTATCGACACGCCCAAAGCGGTCCAGCGCGGTATTGACTACTCTTCTAGCGATTTCGGGATCGCCCACATCGCCAGGCACCGTGATGTAATCGGAATCATCGGACGCCTTAATCGAACGTGAGTTTCCCACCACGCTCCATCCCCGTTCCCGATAGGCATTGACGAAGCCTTCGCCCAAGCCCTGTGACGCACCCGTCACAACCAGTACTTTCCGATCAGTATTCATATGAGCACCTCATTACAGTTTTGTTGGAGCACATCGGGACGGGAGCTACTGAACGTTCAGTGTCTGCAGCTTGTCGAATCCAATACCGCGGATCATTTCAGCCTGAATGGGCTTGACTACGGCGTTCACCGCGTCGGCGCCATATCCGGCGCCAACAAGGACGCGATCGGGGCGTCTGCCGGCAGGAGTTCCGATCAGTTCTACGAGTGCCTTCGCAATGTCGTGCGAATCAGGTGCATCCGCACTGCTGAAAGTCCCTTTCAGAAAGTCTGCAAACACGCCTGGAAGAGTTGCAATCTCGCCGTATTCTGCCGCGCGGTCCGCGTCTGCGGCTTGCTGCGTAGCCGCGTACAACCCGGTTGGATAGGCGCTTGGCTGAATGAGAACAACGTCGACACCCAGTTGTGAGAGCTCATAGCGATAGCTTTCGGTGAGTGCTTCAACTGCAAACTTTGACGCCCCATACAGTCCGATAAATGGGATAGTCACGCGCCCCAGAATCGATCCGATGTTGACAATCAATCCCGATTTCCGCTTGCGCATGGAGGGTAATGCGGCGCGGGTAACGCGCTGAATTCCGAATACATTCACGTCGAACATCTCGCGGACCTGCTCAGGGGTATATGTCTCTGAGATTCCATGTGCGAACAAGCCTGCATTGTTGATCAGGACGTCTAGCTTCCCGTCAGTCTTGCTGTAGAGTTCCTCGAAAGCCACATTGACGCTCGCGTCCTGTGTGACATCGAGTTCAAGCACTTCGATGTTCTTTGATCGCAGTTCATCAGCCGCAGAGCGATTACGGCCATTCATATCCCGCATAGTTGCGAAGACCTGATATCCGGCCTCGGTGAGTGTCTTGGCCGCATCTTTACCGAAGCCGTTTGAAGTGCCAGTAATCAAAATTGTCTTGCTCACTTTGAGCTCCTTTTTAACGTTATGGCGGAGTGAATGCCGGATTTTGAGTGCAACAGGGGCAATCGCCCACAAAGTGGGCGCTGTTGATATGGGGAAAATCACGTATGGGTTGCAGAGATACTGACGAATCGGGGAGGCGCTTTACGCAGATGCCGCAGCCTTCATCCGGCCCACTGCTTCTTCGGTTGTCCACAAGGCATTGCACATGAAACGGAAGTTAGTGATCGCGGCTGCGTACCCGTCGCCTTCATCATTTACTGCCCCCCCAATCGCGTCGCGTACTACAGCAACTTCCATCCCCGTTTCGATGAGGTCGCGGACATGTGATTCGAAACAGATGTTCCCGGCTGGACCCGCCATGATTACCTTTTGAACGCGGCGCATGTGCAGTTGCTTAATCATGTCGTTGGCGATGGTCCCAAAGTGCTTGTGTGGTGAGCAATTACAAGTGTGCCCGTCCATTAGGTACTTTTTGAAGGGTTCGTAGTAGTCCGAGCGAGAATCCTTGAAGCCCTCTAAATCGACCGGATCCTTGCGGCCGCAGAAACCAATTCCAATGAGATAGTGGCCAATTGCTCCAGGAGGCACATTCCATTGAAGATCACTCGGATAGTACCAATGCGGCGAATGTAGGATGTAATAGCCCAGATCCTGCGCGGTCTTCAAAAGTGTCTCGGTGTTTTCCGCCACGTTGTATTTCTTAAGCGAATCCTCGATCAGTTCGTAATAGGTGCCCTTGGCTGGTTTGAAAAATTCGTTTTGCATATCTACGACCACCAACGCAGTGTGCTGCTTGACGATCTGCATCTCGGGATTGCGATGGGTGAACCTGAACATCCGAACCTCCGGGCGCGTGCATTACGAAGGAATGTCTACGCGCTATGGACATTTTGACGCGTATCGAAAACGAAGGGATTGACATAAAAGAGGCAAATTCTGCCACGCGTTGTAAGCCTTGACGTATGCAAACGTGGTATTCGAGTGTCCGAACATTTCGATCGTTTGTCAATTCTGTCGAACAGTACCTTTTGTCGAAAACCGCAGTGGACATGCAGATTTTAGAGAGGTGATAACGCTCGCGCTGCAGATCCAGCAAAGGTCATTTTATGTAGGGTTCGTGGGATAAAGGCGCACGGCCCTTCATTCAGACATCTACATCGCAACTTTGAGACTTGGCCGCAATATGGGCGTCGAAATAGAACGAAAGCGTGCAATATGTATGTGCCGTGAAATTCTAAGATTTGGGACGATTGTCATGAAGTCGATCCAGGAAGTGGACGCGCTACAAATTTCAAGGGTGCTTGGCGATCCTGTTCGTTTCACAATCTACAGACACATTGTCGAAATGAACGAGATGAGATGCGGCGACATCTGCTTGGATACTCCTGTTCGCGCTTCGACTGTCTCGCATCATCTGAAAGTACTGTCAGATGCCGGCTTGATCGGATCTCGGAGAATAGGTCAGGGTGTGTATTACAGGGTAGTTCTTGAGAGACTGGAGGCCTACTTGAGGTATCTGAGGAGGCTCACACAGGTGGGCCGTGCATCCAGAAGCTACTCACGAGCGACAGGAGCCCACGCTGGTGACTTGCAACGCGCGCGTCCAGCCGATAACACTCGATGATGAGGACGCCGGGACTGTGAGCGCGGATCGATCCACCTCCCTAACCGGCATTCGAAGTGTACGACATTCACACGCCATGCAAAGTGTGCCACTACAAACCTGTGAGTTGCCATTCTCCCCTCCTTATGATTGGGAGGCTATGCTCGTCTTCTTTCGAGCCCACAAGCTTCCATATGTCGAGATGGTGGACGATTCAGGATATGAGCGCGTGATCTCCACGCGACACGGGCTAGGCTGGTTCCGTGTCGAGAGGCACAGTACGTGGCGAGCACTCGCTCTTTCGGTTTGGAATGGAACTGAAGAAGATGCGAATAAGGTGTCGATAGCAGTACGAAAAATGTTTGATCTCGACGCGAATCCAATCGTCCTTCGAAAAGCGATGAAGGGCGACGGTTTTCTTTCGAAGCTTTGGGCACAGTATCCAGGTCTACGACTGGCACGTTCGTGGAGTTCCTTCGAGACGATGTTTGCGGCTGTACTTGGCCAGGTGGTCTCTTTGCAATTTGGGCGTATGCTGACGAAGGAACTGGTGCAAGCAGCGGGGACCGTTGCACTACATCCCAAAACCTCCGAATCGATTTTTCTCTTTCCCTCAGTCAAACAAATCCTCGACGCAGATTTGTCGAGTGTCCGGACCTCCGAGCAGAGGAAATCCACTATTCGGGAGCTCGCTCGCACCATTGACGGAGGCGCTTTAGATCGAACCGCGATGGACTCTCCGAATGAGTTGCGAAGAGTATTGTGTAATATCGCTGGAATTGGAGCATGGACGGCTGAGTATGTGGCTATGCGAGGCTTTGGTGATAACGACGCGTTTCCCACTACGGACTACGCATTAAAGCAGGAACTTAAGCGTCATCCCGAAATAAACATTGATGCCGTTCGACCGTGGCGCGGCTATGCAGCAGTCGCCTTATGGAAAAATTTTGCGGATCTCAAGAAGACTCAGATTGAAAATGTTTCTTAGGTTAGTTGTTTGAATAACGACAAAGGCCTCGAAGCGATTGCTTGCGAGGCCTTTGTTTGAGCATCAAGCATTGTTATGAGCAACGACAACAGCGATAAATTATGCAACTTCCAAGTTCGTGATCGTTCGAGTTGTGTGCGAAACATAGATGCGCCAACTAGCCAATTCGGCGACGCCCAGCGCAACTAATACCAGAACCGCTCCTAAATAGCCCAAATGATGCGCACCCAACACTGAGATGCCGAAGGCTCCAATAACACCGGCAGTTGTGATCCCTAAGTAGGTGAAAGAAGTATTCAGGCCTAGCACGACTGGCGCGGTCTGAGGCGCAACTGCTACCAGGCGGTGTTGCTGAGGTGCAAGAAGCCCCCAACCGACAGCACCCCATATTACGAGTGCAGGAACGGCCGTCCAGAGGCTGCCGCCAGCCCACGAGAGGGAGCCGAGAACCAGAACAAGAACGATGAGCCCTATGACGATCAACTTGCGATTGCCCATCTGGTCCGCCAATCGACCTACGATCAAGTTGCTCACGGTACCGGCGACGCCAAACGCAACCAGCAACACCGCTACCATCGCATTGTTGTGTCCTATCGCTCTGTCGAAAACGACTGTCAAATACGTGTATGCGACGAACTGGCCACTCTGGTAAAGCCATGTGGTCAACAGCGTTAATGCGACGCGCGGATCTCCCGCCGGACCGATCCTTTTTGCGAGTGTTACCTTGGGCGGTAACGGCACATTCGCCAACATCAGACCTACACCCAATGCAGATACAGCTGCGAGCCCTGACACAAAAACCATAGTCCAACGCCAATCGCCTAACACTCCGATGGCGGCACCTATTGGGGTACCAAGCGCGGTGGCAGCGGTTAAGCCAGCAATTACGATCGACAGCGCGTATCCGCGCCGTTCAGCAGGAACTATCATCGCAGCAGCACCCGTGGCTGTCGGGGCAAACATTGCGGCGCCCACGCCGGCCAAGATGCGGCTCGCCATAGCAACGGCGAAACTCGGCGCCTCGGCAGTGACCAGGTTGGCAATCACAAATACGCCGAGACCAGTGAGCAGCATCGTCTTGCGTGGAATATGTGCCGCGACTGCCGCGATGAGAGGCGCAAGTAATGCGTAGGTGATGGCATATGCTGTCGTCATTTGACCCGCAGCACCGATACTTATGTGGAAAAACCGCGATATCTCAGGCAAAACACCGGCCACAACAAAGCTGTCTGTTCCTAGAGCAAACATCCCGAGTGCCAAGACCAATAGTCGACGATCCATCTCAACCTCCGAACGAACCAGGCTTTTGATGCTCTTTGGTTGAGCGTCACGCCGACAAAAAAGAGGCAAATCCTGCCATATCGTCGCGTTTGCCCCATATGTGTTTGACTATCGATGATGCTCCTCATCGATTCGCTGATCGGGCTAATCTATTGCATGAGCGAAGCAGCGAGCCTCAACAACCCTGACGAAACACAACAGGCAGTCTTTCCAAACTTCATCGGCGCGCACTTTCACCCGGACTTGGCCCTTCCAAAACTTTCTGAGGACATGGTCGAGCGACTCCGACCTGTTGCTCCACAGAAGACCTCTTCCGTCAATGCGTGATACGTGTCGGAGACCCTCGCCAGCAGGACTGACGATTCGCAGGTCAATTTGGACTCTGAGTCAAGTATCCGCTTCCCCTCCCGAACAACGAAACATCGCGCCCTTCAAGCCTGAGAAGATGCGCTTTTGCGTCCAGCCCACCTGCGAACCCCGTGAGCTTGCCAGAGAATCCAATCACGCGATGGCAAGGCACAAGGATAGCTAGAGGGTTTCGACCGTTCGCTGCGCCCACGGCCCGTGTGGCTTTTGGGTTTCCAAGAAGGTTTGCAAGTTGACCGTAGGTTCGAGTTTCGCCAAAAGGGATACCGAGTAACGCTTCCCATACTTGCTTTTGAAAATCGGTCCCTCTCATGTCGAGCGGTATTGTGAAGGCATCTCTCGTCCCGGCAAAGTATTCCTTTAGTTCTTTCTCCGCGCTAACCAGAATAGGATGCTCGGGGCATTCGGCAAGCTCTGAGAGCCGCACGCGCCGTGGATCGTCTCTCTCCCACAAGACCGCAACTAGTCCTTCATCGCTTGCGACTAGTTTCAGTATTCCGATGGGTGAAGAAACCAATTTGTACGACAGGCTCATTGATGATCCTCCCGATTCTGATCGATGATGCTTTTCAATCACGAGTTGGATGTACGAGCGACCGGGCAAGAAACGACAATAATGGTGCATTTTCTGCCACGAGCACTTGAGTTGTTCTCATTCGTGATCTACGTGTGTTTTGAACTTACTTAACGTGGAACCAACCAGTTTGGGTGGGAATCAAAACCTTGAGAGTCTTCATGTTGGGAATTCCGCTATCGACCACCCGAACGGGGCGTGTTGTCCTGATCGCAACCGTTCTTGGTTCGGGCATGGTTTTTCTCGATGGGACGGTGGTGAACCTCGCGTTACCATCTCTTCAAAACGCCTTTAGCGCAAATATCACCGTCGTGCAATGGGTCGTAGAGGCTTATGCCCTCACTTTGGCGTCGCTTCTTCTCGTTGGCGGCTCATTAGGAGACCGTTATGGCCGGCGCAAAATCTACGTTTACGGCATCCTTCTTTTCGCGATTTCGTCCCTGGCGTGTGGGTTGGCAACGAACACTGTGTGGCTTATCATGGCACGCGCGATACAGGGTATCGGCGGTGCTTTGCTTGTTCCCGGGAGCCTGGCGCTGATTACAGCGACATTCTCGGAGGATGCTCGAGGGCGAGCAATCGGAACCTGGTCAGGATTCTCCGCAGTGACTACGGCACTCGGACCCATAGCCGGTGGGTGGCTCATTGAGCATTTAAGTTGGCGATGGGTCTTCTTCCTCAATCTACCGCTGGCTCTGGCAGTATTGGTGCTTTGTATAAACGTTCCGGAGGTGCGAGACGAAACAGCGAATGGCCCTCTCGATTTGCCAGGGGCTGCTCTTACAACAATCGGTTTGAGCTGCGTCACCTACGCACTCATTGAGTGGCCTGCGAGAAGCCACCACATCACCTTGGTTAGCGTCGCTCTTTGCGGATGTCTTGCACTCGGGATGCTTGGTGTCGTCGAACATCGCGCGGAGTCACCCATGATTCCGTTTAGCCTCTTTCGATCACGAGAATTCGCTGGTGCCAATTTGCTGACGTTCTTTGTCTATGCTCCGTTGGGCGCTCTACTGTTCTTCACACCTCTCGATCTAATCCAGGTCCAACACTACTCTGCAACCGAAGCGGGTGCGGCGTTTTCTCCATTCGTGGTCATCATGCTTCTTCTGTCGCGTTGGGCAGGACGCTTGGTGGAACGATACGGGGCGCGCCTGCCCCTCACCATAGGTCCGTTCATTACCGTGGCGGGCTACGTCTTCTTCGCCATAGCATCACAGGACGGTGACTATTGGACGTCGTTCTTTCCAGGTGTGATAACGATGTCCCTTGGAATGACTATCACGGTAGCTCCGTTGTCCACAACAGTGATGAATGCGGTTCCACAGTCCCATGCCGGCATCGCTTCCGGAATAAACAATGGCGTATCCAGGCTCGCTTCTCTGGTTGCGATCGCACTGTTTGGAACGCTTCTCGTGTGGACGTTTAGTCGAACGCTTGACTGCCGGCTCGCGATGCTCAACCTGTCGACAGAAGAAGTCCACCAGATTCAGGCGAACCGGTTGCAACTAGCAGCGATCGCGGCTACAAATGCACGAGCAAAACAAGCAATCGCATTATCCTTTATTCACGCGTACCGAGCAGTGCTCTGGATAGCTGCCGGCTCGGCGTTTTTGGGCGCAATGACTGGGACGTTTCTTATCAGGCCAAGATCTCAGCGGTAGGTCAATAGATATTAAATCGGCACCCAACATCTTCTTCAACAGTAGATGACGTGACTAAGATAACCACGCCGAAATACAGTCAAATGTCATGTGTAGTCCTGAAGAGCCAGACCAAGCGCAAGGCCGCAAGCACCTTAATCCAGATAGGCGAAGCGCCCGGGTATTTCAATGGTCACCTTAGTTCCCAACCCCGGGTTGCCGATAATTCGAAAGCTGCCACCGACCGACTCGGCACGTTGTTTCATGCTTTCCAGTCCAAAATGATTTGCTTTACCGGACTCGATGATTAAGCGTGAAATTCCGATTCCATTATCAGCGACGGCCAAAGTAAAGACCTTTCCGTATGTAACTGTGACAGTAAGCGCAGTTGCTTGCGCATGGGAACATGCATTGCGAATCGCCTCTCTGTAGATCAGCAAAAGCTCCTCGTATACTTCGGAATGAAGTTGTTTCACCTTGCCTCCAGTGTTGATATCGACACGTATATCTTTCGTGCCATACTCTCGTTTGGCTATTGCCGGTAAGAGCGTCGCAAACCCTTCACGCATGCTATTGCTGGGGCGTAGCGTCGTCAGTGCTTTGCGGCCCTCTTCAACCGCCTGCTTTAGGTTTAAGGAGAGACGCTCCATCGACAGTCGCATCACAGTCTGATCGTCCGCTTTAGTCAAGGCATGATCGGCGATAGTCTTGCTTCCTTGAATCGTTTGCAGGAACGTATCGTGAAAGTCCGCCGAAATACGCAAGCGCTCGTCCATGCGCGCACTGTATGTACTTGCGACCGCCTCTTCCGCCAGTCGGAGCCGCCACCGATAAAGCAGGAGGACACATGCCAGCAGCACAACGCCGGCTAAAATCTTGGTTACAGCCATCTGGTACCACGTTGGCTTCAAATAAATCGATACCAGTCTGCGATCTTTGCTCCATGGGCCGCCTGCATCTTTTGTCAGAACATGAAAGTCGTAGCGGCCCGGGGCTAGGTTAGTGTAAGCAGCCTCGGGTTGTGTCCCTGCAAGCTGCCACTCGTTGTCCACTCCCGAAAGCTTGTACTTGTAAGAAACATGTTCTGGGTTATCGAAATCGATCGCGCCAAAACGCAGTTTGAAATTCGAAACACCAGGCCCGAGTACCGTTTGTTCTCCCGATTCAACAGGCCTGCCATTCGCCTCGATGCCACGTAGAATCGGCTTGAGAGAGGTAACTCCAGGCACGTCGGTCGTGTCAATGTAGCCATAGCCTTCCTCTGTCAGAAAATAGAGTAGTCCGTTCGATGCGAGCCGTTCATTTGCTACGCCGATGTCAGGTAAACCTTCCTGAAGGCCGTAACTCTCATAAGCTGGCTTGTAGCGATCGATTTGAAGCGCATGCTGCACCTCATCGGATTTCAAGCGAAGGAGACCGTGGCCTGCCGCAAGCCAAAGATCTCCTGCTTCCGTTTCTTCAACACCGTTTATGCCGATGAGCCCGTTGGCTTCTTCGCTGAAGATCGTGACAACCCGTTTCCCGTCGTAATATCCGAGCCCCTTACCCCCGCCAAACCAATAGTGGCTTCCATGGCGAACGATCGAGCGAATGATCCCGATGTTCAGCTGTTGACCCCATGGCAGAATCTCAGCTCTCCCTGCCACCACTCTGTACATCCGTTCCCCGAAGGCGATCCATTCTGACCCGTCAGGAGCATCTATCTGCGCAGTTGGCGTCGATGGTAGTGGAACCGCAGATGAGGGAACCGGTATCCAGGTTTTCCCTTTGTAAAAAAAGTTGCCTTGGCGCTGCGTCACCAACCAAAGTGTATGGTTCTGATCGAGCCACGCGATGTTTTCTATGGCCCCGGTTGGAATCACCGCTGGTCGAGCGATCATTTGCGCCCGGCCATGGTCGAAACAAAGGATGCCCCGGGTCTCGCCCACGCAGAACGTGGGCACGAACGTATAGAGGTAGGGAGCAGCTTCTACCGGAGCAGGCTTTCGCCCACCGGGGCTAACAGTAAGCTTGAGGTCGTGCTCTTCAACGCCATTCGGTGTACTGTAGAGACCTACCAATACATTTTGACTGACATACCAAACGTGACCCGTTGTATCCGCTACCATTGCCCCGAAATTCGTCACTCCAGTTGATTTTGATTTAGAGATAATTCGCGAGCGGGTAAACTTATCTAATCCATGGATTCCTCCGGTCCAAATCGTTCCATTCCGCGCGCAGAAAATCGTACTCATCACATTTGCCGTCAGCCCCTGATGCTCGTCAAAGATCTCACCGTTAGGAGAAAACTCCTTGATGGAACCGAACCGGGTTTCCGGGTGTTCGACCCGGCGCAAGCCGTCTCCCAACGAAGTGACCCACAGCGCACCTCGAGCATCAAACACCGCCCTGACGGAACCAACACGAACTTCCGAATGGAGAACAGGGTCATTCTCCCGAGGCGAGAAGATTGGATGTACAGATTTCCCCAGATCCGCTGCCCATATTCGGCCAGCAGGATCCTCTAAGAACTGAAGAATTTCGATGCAATCGATGTGTCTATCACGAAACTTATCTTGGCCGATCGCACGGGTATAGACCTGAGTACCCGTGCTAATCCAGGTCGTTCTTTCTGAATCCTCAAAGACGGCGACTATCCTGCCTGCAGGCAACCCTGCTCTTGCCCCTACTTCCTGCCAACGTCCAGATAAATATTCGAAAAGGCCGTTTCTCGCAGCGGCCCAAATTCTCCTCTGACGATCTTCCATCAATTGATAGACGATATTGGGGGTCGATTCTCCTTTGGGAATGAGGTGTTGAAAACGGCCCTCATGAACAACGGCGATACCTTCAGGCAGAGAGACCCAAATGTCGCCATTGTGAATCCGAATCATATGATTCGGATTTCCTGGGACGTCTGCCGATGCGGGAATCTTGATTCGTTCAAAAGTGAGACCATCAAACCGAAATAGGCCGCTATCTGCCAGAAGATATAAAAATCCATCATCATCTTCAGTAATATCGGAGATTCGAGCGGGGGCTCCTACTCTTTCATTCCATGCCGTATGAACCCATTGACCATACTTCACCTGGGCCTGACAGCATGGCGACCACATGAGAAAAAAGCACACAAGCATCGCGAGGCGTCGGCACGTGGATAGCACACGTCGCGGGAGTTTGCTCTCGCTGAACAAGCGTAGGCGCCCGCTTGTCACTCTGCGCTCGAAATGTTGATCACATATGGAATGAAAAGATCGGCTCTCGACAGGATGCATTTGAGCTCCCCGGTGATCGACGCAGTCTCAAGAGCACAAACAAAATAGATCGGTCACGAGATAGCGTAGCACCGTGGCGTCCAGTTGCCGACGCATGCCTGAGGCGATCCTTCCCATCTGAAAATAAACCGGCTTTCGTTAAGCTCTGAGACATGCCGCCTCGCCGTTCATCACATCACTTTTCGATGGGGCATTTCGTGCCAAAAATGATTTAAAATCTGCCAGAGCCGACTATCTTTGCATGACGTTTCGCCAATTCGAATCCTGAGCGTTGAAGACCACCCGGCGTTTTGGGAGGGGCTTCGAACGATCATCAATGCCGAATCAGACATGAAGGTCGTGGCAAACGCCAAATGTTATTCCGAAGCGCTTGAGCAGTTTCGCAAGCATAAACCTGATCTAACGCTCATGGATGTTCGATTGGCAGGCGATAACGGAATCGACATTCTTATACGGATTCGAGGAGAATTTCCTCAAGCAAAAGTGATGATGTTGACCACATTCGAAAACGACGCGCAGCGTGCTTTGAAGGCCGGTGCTGTCGGATATGTATTGAAGAGTACATCCAATCATGAGCTGCTCAATATCATTCGCAAGGTCAATGAGGGGAGGAAGTACATATCTCCAGAGGTGGCAGTACTGCTCGCGGAATCTGTAGTAGACGAAGAGCTCACCGCTCGAGAGATCGAAGTTCTCAGCCTCATTCAACACGGCCTACGCACGAAGCAGATTGCCGACAAACTGCGCATCGGCGAAGCAACGGTCAACTTCCACATAAAGAACCTGACAGGCAAGTTGCAGGCGAATGATCGCGCGCATGCCGTCACAATTGCGCTCAAACGCGGACTTATCCAGCTATAGCACGCATTCAGAGTAGTGGAGTGCGCTTGATTCGACCGCGAGTTATCTTATTTAATTTTTCACTGAAACGATTGACAATCGATCGCCACACGTTTCTTGTCACGATGTGACATAACGGTTGCCCACCTGACCGGCTGCGCTACATTCCGTAGCTATTCTTGGCCTCGTGCTTAGGCAGACCAGAGTGCGCCCTTCCTGGAGATCCACATCGTGGCTCGCACCTATCAAAAATCGGGGGCATTTGGCCCCGATTTCTCCGGTTCTTGTAATCACAATGAATATCGCAGAATCGCTCCATAGCATGTGATCGCTGGGAGGAACTTCTTCTCGTGAAGCATTGGATACCAAACCGTCTGCGGGTGGTAGCGTTCATTGTTGATTCGCCGGTTGATCTTCTGAATCTCATTGGGCTGACATCTGTGTTCGCGAGCCCTAGGATTGATGGCAAACCGGTATACTCGACAAGCATTCTTTCGGCAGGCTCCGAGCGAGAGGTACAAGGTGCAGACGGCGTCGCATCAATTCGCAGCATTCCATATACGGAACACGTCGGCCCTATCGACACGATGGTCGTAATTGGTGGTGATAACACCGTTGCCAAGATGTCGACGGATGTCGCTGCATGGATTCATAGAAACCTTGCTCGCGTTCGGCGTGTTGCGTCGGTGGGTTCAGGGACATTCATGCTCGCTTCCACGGGATACCTCGATGGCAAACGAGTCACGACACATTGGCACTACGCGGAGAAGCTCGCAAAGCAATTTCCACGCTTACGAATCGAGAAAGAACCGATCTTTGTGAAGGATGGAAATATCTACTCGACAGCCGGGGTTACGGCTGGCATTGACATGGCATTAGCGCTTGTAGAAGAAGACCTCGGGCATGCTTCTGCGAGCGCCATTGCGCGTGATTTACTGTTGTACATGCGCCGCCCAGGCCACGAAGCCCAACAAAGTTCCCTACTCGTGCAGCAATCAAAAGTCGGTGGCACGCGCATGCGTGATCTTCCTGCTTGGGCGAAGACACATATTTCCCGCCCTTTAGATGTCGGTACTCTAGCGGACGTCGTCGCAATGGCACCGCGCACATTCGCTCGCCAATTTGAGTCGCGATTCAAAACAACACCGGCTCGCTGGGTGCAGTCGCTTCGCGTCGAAGCAGTTTGTGAACATCTCGAAGCTCACGAACTGCCTCTAAAGGCGATTGCACGGCTTACGGGGTTTCGCGACGAACAGGCGTTACGTCGTGCTTTTCGACAACAACGGTCCATGACTCCTAAAGAATACCGAGAGCGCTTGGATTCAATCGCGACGAGCCAACTGAGTTCTAGCGACGTAATTGAGGCGGAGATATACCAGGGTTAGAGTCCTGTGCTCCACGTGTCATTTTGTCAAAGCATACGATCAAGGTGTTGGAGATCAGCTTGCAGAATCAGATGAATAAACTGAGTTGTGGCTGCGGCTTCTCCGTATTGAATCGAGCTTGGTGATAAGAACAAGGTTCATATCAGCGGGCAGGTCACTTCGCGAAGAAGAATGAATGTATCCAGATTGCAGCGACGTTCATACGAGGCAATCATCCCGTCAACGGCCTCATAGGTCAGAATTGAGGTGACAATGTTTCAGCATCATCAGAACAAAATAGCCAACGACATCACCAGCCATTTGCTTGAGAAGGCGCGATCCGGAGATCGGAGCGCCCTTGGCGAGCTCATAGGCCAACACCACAACCAGGTGCAACGGATGGCCTATCGAATACTTCAAAACGCAGCCGACGCTGAGGATGTGACTCAGGAGGTTTCCTTGAAGGTGTTACGCAAACTGCACACCTTCGAAAGTCAGTCTGCGTTTTCCACTTGGCTCACGCGCATTGCCATCAACGAGAGCCTCTTGTTCTTGCGAAAATCGAAACGTATGGCGCTAGTCCATGTAGAGCAAACCCTGGATTCCGATACTCTACCGCGGCCTGAACTCCCAACCAGTGCTCCAAATCCCGAACAACAGTATCTTGCAAAAGACGAGTTGAATCGGTTATATCGTGGGATCGCCCGGCTTCCATCAAAGCTGCGAAAAATTCTGTTAAATCAAGTGTTCCTGGGATTGTCTTTGGTCGAAGTTGCGGAGCTCCAGGGGCTGTCAGTTCCGGCGGCAAAAACACGCTCTCACCGTGCTCGCAAAATGCTTTCTCAGAATCTGAACCTGCGACAACGTGCAATGCGCACGACGGTCTAGGATGTCGATTGAGCAAGCGTGTCAAAGAATTTAACTTTTCACTACCTTCAAGACATCGTTGCGGTCGCACTGCCAGCTGATCGGTTGACATTCGTATATCGAATTCAACGGCAACAGTGTGGAATGCCATAATAGCGGCAATATGAAACGCCAGCCTCCAGTGATCGCATTTTTGGTAGCCTCACCGTTCGAGATCCTCGACCTAACCGGCCCGTCGTCGGTTTTTGAACGTTCAGCAGTCAATGGGGAGCGCTACTATTCAATCCAAGTTTTATCGACCCGATCGGGTGGCACTGTTGAGACCGCTGGCGGAATGACCATTAGCAACGCCCGCAAGTACTCTGACTACGCGGGATCGATTGACACACTCATTGCGATTGGCGGCGATGGAGCCGTAGCTCCGCAGCCACCGGAATTGTCAAAATGGTTGCGAGAACGAGCTCCGTATACTCGGCGTATTACATCCATATGTACCGGGGCGTTTCTCCTCGCAGGTGCTGGGCTTCTCGACGGACACCGTGTTGTTACCCACTGGCAGTGGTGCGATACGCTTCAAAGCCGCTATAAGGATCTCAAGGTGGAGCGTGATCCCATCTTCATTAAAGAAGGCAAGCTCTACACCACCGCTGGTGTCACAGCGGGTATCGATCTGGCTCTCGCGCTTGTGGAGGAAGACATCGGGCATGCCGTTGCCTCTGCAATTGCGCGGACATTAGTTCTATTCCTGAGGCGCCCCGGCGGGCAATCGCAATACAGCACTCTGTTGGCGCAGCAGGAGGGCATAGAGGATGAGCGAATGCGAGATCTTCCTGCTTGGGTCAAGTCACACCTGAATCGCAAGCTAGAAGTAGAACAACTTGCGCGTGCTGCTGCGATGAGTCCGCGGACCTTCATGCGACAATTCAAAGCTCAATTCGACACAACACCCGCTCGTTGGGTGCAGTCGCTTCGTGTAGAAGCCGCTATGCGGCATCTTGAAGACCAAAGTATGTCGGTCAGCAAGATCGCTCGTGTTACGGGGTTTCGGGATGAACAGGCACTACGTCGAGCATTTCTGCAGCAAATTGGAGTGACACCCAAACAGTACCGTGAACGATTTGGCGAATTGGACAATCAGCGCAAATCGCATCCAGGGCAGAGCCACCCCAATGAGCCTAATCTCAGGGCCAACGGGAGCGCCTAGAGTTCACTTTCAAGGCCTCTCAGGAAACCCACAACTTCTCACCCGATGGATCTCAGCCCTACTTCTCTCAATAGTGAACGATCACCCAAACCCTGTACGCGCAATTCGCTCGCGAATTGTTGTATGCGGGCCACTTACCACCTTTCGAGCAAAACCTGATTCACTCAGACTGCTACAAGTTCCCTCCTTTAAGACAAAGAAGCTCGTTGCCCGCTCAACCCGGCACAAACAGTCTTGTGAGACGAGAGTTGGAGCAAACTGGGCCAAGTTTCGATGAAGATCGAAACTATCTTCTCCTTAAATTATTGATTTAAAACGGAATTTGCTCCTCGGGTCGGACGCGAACCTACAACCCTTCCGTTAACAGCTAGATATTTGCACTTTTCAGGCTTGCTAAGCAGTGCTCTACGTTGTGCATTTTCAGCAGCTTGCGATCACAAAAACTCTCGACCACGACTGTGGGGATTACTCACAATTACCCAATATCTTGAAGAAGCATACCCTCAAAATCCCCCACATTTTTCATGGCGATCTTGGAGCACCAACCCGAGCGAATCGAAGATGATGCGATCTTCTGAATACGCAATGAATCGTTCCCGACCAGGCGGGCACAAGTCACCATCGGCGACTACACGGCAATGTGGTTTTGCTGATGTCTGCTGTGACAGCTTTTGGCGCTTACGGGAACCTGAGGAGGCCTTATTGTGTCTTAATATGCCCGCTATCTCTGTCCCATTGACCTCCGCCCGGTGTGTGCTCATCGCGAATGATTCTCACACTCGGTTTCATCACTGCGGCCTTCTCCCGGCGCCACAAGTTCTCCAAGTGGCGGCGGGAGATTTGATCAGAGGTTTCCTTAGGCTAATAAACCACAGGGGCCTGCTTGTCCTCCGGGCTAAGGGCGCCTCACTCAGCGAGCTTTTTCATATTTCGAAGCATCTTCTCGAAAAGCAGATGGTAGGTGTTGATCTGCTTTTGCCGGGCGGCTTCGTCCGGCTGCACCGAGTCATCCCAAACCAGCGTGTAATAGATCGTTGTTCGATTTGGTCCGAGAGAACGCGCCTCTAGCGTGCCGTGGTACATCGGGTAGAGACCACCGATGCGCAGCGGCTGCGTGTAGGTGTAGCTATATCGGGTCTGCCCGACGATGATCGAGTGACCGATCGTTCGAACAGCTTCGATCTCGCCCTCTTTACCTGACAACAAATCGCAGCTTTGGAAGGCCCATTCCCCGATGTCGCAGTACTTGCCGATACGTGCCCAGACCTCTTCGATGGGCGCGTTGACCTCGATAGACATCGGCAGACTGGCATAGTGCGGATTCTCGTTTAGTAGTGGAGTCGTTATTGGCGGACGAAGATTTCCCGCTGGCTTCGGAGGTAGCTTACCGGCCTCGGCTAACACTTTCATGTTCTTCAGCCAGTCAGACACGCGGGCATGTCGGGCGTCTGAATCCCGTTGGCGCGCCGCATCGCCAGGAAGGATGGAGTCATCCCTGAGCATCGTGTATGTCAGGCGAGTCGTGCCGGACATCAACGGTTCTGCCGAGAGTGTGCCGTGAGCCAGATTGTAGAGCGTGTCTTTTCGAGGCGGCTGGGCGTAAGTGTAGCTGTATTGAGTCTGCCCAACCAGCACCTCATTCACGATCGAGCGAACAGTACCAGGACCACCATCACCCTGCAGATACTTGCAATCCGCCCATTCAGGCGAATTCATCCACTCGGTGATGTCGCAGAACCTCCCGACTCGGGCCCAGACCTTGTCCACCGGCGCATCGACCACGATCGACTCTTCGATCGTTGCATAGTGAGGATTCGGTATCTGAAGAGGAGCTTCTGCCGGACCTTGCTGCACGCCCTGTGCAGCAGCCAAAAAAACAATTGTCCTGAGCAAGTCAATCTGGAGAATCGTCATAGTGCCGCTCATTTCACCTAGCCAGGGAATCCCTCATTTCGCGCTGTTATAGTCTTTATCGCTAACGGGCTCCAGCCAAATCGTCTTTCCTTTTTGCGTCGGAGTAACCGCTATGTAGGCAAAGACGCTTCCGGAAGCCGCACCATGCCAATGCTCCACGCCCGGCGCGCACTTGATTACTTCTCCTTTGTGAACCACGCGGACCGGCTTTCCTCGCTCCTGGTAATAGCCCGTGCCTTCAGTGATGAGCAATACCTGACCGCCCGGATGACTATGCCAATTCAGCTTCGCGCCGGGATCGTAAACTGCTTGAGCAATACTGGGGTCGAACCTGCTGTCTCCCGCGTTCAGCACACTAAGCCAGATGTTCCCGGTGTGATGTTGATCGGTGCTAAGTTCACCTTTCGGGAACAGTGGATCTCCCGATTGTGCTCGGGATGGGACAGTGAATACAAGGCTCACCAGGATTGCGATGATTTGAAGTTTCGATCTCATGTTCTTGCCCCCTCGTTCTGTCCTGACCTCTTCTGATCCAAGCCAAGCTGTCCAAAAGCTATTGACTTGCCCGCTTCGAGGCGAGTTCTTCCGTCAGATCCAATCGCTTCTTTCATGGATCTGCCTTTGCCACGGGTCCACTCTCCGTAAAGTCCATCAGCATGTCGCTCGTTGAGCGATAGCCGGCCAGTCAGGCAAACCTGCTCCACTCGGATTTCCTGTCTTGATGAAGTTTGCCCAATAGGTAATCATCTCCTGCGCTACCTTTTCGTCTGCTTCCGTAAGCGGAGCGCCGTAATGCGCTTCGGCCGTATCGAAGACAAACGGAACGTCGGTAGCGTGCGGTGCTCCCGTCAGCTCTTTGCGCATCGAAGTCGGCAACATAACTGAATCGGAACTCCCAGGCCGGCACGCCTTGCGATGACAGCGTCTGGGCCACAAACCTCGCAGGTTCCGCCATCATCGCGTCTGAGGCGACTGTCGTAGCCAAGGCGCGGACATCTTTTGGTGGTTGAAGCGTCATAGGCCTCTTCAGCGGCCTTCTGGTTCGCACCAAAAGGCGCGAATATTTCCTGCTCGGTTGTTGCGCGGGACATGCCCATATCCGCGCTGTTTGCTCCGACGATCATCGGCACATGTTGATATTTGCCCGCTTGATATAGGGTCTGCGGATCGTCGACAACGAGGATCCCGTCGATCATCGGGCCGGAAAAAGTAGCTCGCGCCATAAACATCGTGACCATACTTAGTCCGTCTACAATCGAGTCCGGCGGAAGCGCGCGCAGTTGCTTGAGGGCTTCGGGTCCGTCGCCTGCGATGCGTTTGCTCTTTGCAAACGCAACGCCGACCTCTTCCGCCGAAGGCTGGCCATTCCTCTCTTGCCTCAGGCCTGGGGAGCCGAGCCCAGTTCAACCCCCGCCTGACTGGACGATGGCTCCGCGGAAGAGACCGGTGGTGAACGGCGATGTCACCAATGCATGAACCGCTCCCCCGCCTGCGGACTCGCCGGCGATAGTGACCTTGTGCGGATCGCCGCCAAAGGCCGCGATATTGCGCTGCACCCACTTCAGAGCGGCGAGTTGATCAAAGTAGCCGTAGTTGCCCAATTGCCCAGTCTTGCTCTCTCATGTCAGTTCTGGAAAGGCGAAGAAACCGAATTGGCCGAGCCGATAGTTGATACTGACGAAGACCATCCCTTTGCTCGCCGCCCTCGATTTTCTCAACCGGGACAAGTTTGTCGTCAGCATCGAAAAAGCGCGCTATAAGGAAATTCCGTCCAAGTTCACGAAATTGACGGCGGAGCAAATCGAACGGATCAACAAATCTGCGCGGCATTCAGATCGGATGCCAGCCCAGGAAGATGGCATCAGCCCGTCTTGCGCCCTTCCCTACGAATTCTATGCCGACGGAAACATCGGTGCGGATGGCTCGCACTTCGAGATTCACCTCTGCGCAGGAAATGAGGTCCATGGGGCGAAGTCTGCAGGCGCCCCATTCAATGTCTATCTCCGCAACATTAAGGACAGCCCTGGACAAGGAATGATAAGCGCCACGTGCGCACTAAAACCGGGCGACAGCCTTACGCGGCAATATCCTCTCGCCATCTTTGCCGGCTCCCGATATGCAATCGAAGCGCACGGCCTCAACGGCTTCTACCGGTACTTCACAGGACACCCGGATTCAAGTCCATTAAAGTTACGAACCTGTTACGAACGCCGGGGAAATACATTGACAGGCAATGCACTACTGCATCTGCACAATGTCACCGGCAAGTCCATCGGATTCGAGATCCACGACAATGCATACAAAGCGGAGATTGTGACAGGCCAAATCGAACCTGGGAAGGAAACGTCCGTTGTCCTTCGGCTTGAGCAAAGTCACAGTTGGTATGACTTCTCGGTTAAAGCAAATGGCGTAGACGTCGAATCGCGCTTTGCCGGCAGAGTTGAAACTGGAAAGGTAAGCTTTAGCGACCCGTGGATGGGAGGGATCGCTTAGCCGACAGTCGGCAGCAAACAGATCGCCGCATACGTCCGTGGAGTCAATTTCATTCTCAGTTGTCGCATAATCGCCAATGCACTCATCGAGCCTCGGGGATGAGCAGGAACGTACTTAGACACGAAGCAGGCAATTCCAGGCGGCAATCGTGTACTACGGCTGCCGCCTGTACGTTACCGACGGCTACTTCACGGTGGGCATCTGGAAGTTGAGCGGCAACAGAGAATGCAATGCGCCCTGAGACACAGCGGGGGCGGTTGTGAGCTGATTCCAGTTCGTGACGGCCAGCTTGCAGTCGGCGTGGGCGCCTATTTGTCCTGGCGTGGTTTGCGTGGCTGTTGTCTGGCCGGTTCCAAGATCGACAAGGGACACAGCGATATTGAAGTTCTTCGCTGCGCCATTGTTCGATACCCCGATCTGACCGAGGGCAGTGTCAGTCCACAGGAGCAGTTGTTCGCCTGCCGCTAGCGTGATACCGCTCATGTGGATGACCTGTGCGTGGTGCGTCGACGTCGTTGTTGGAGCTGTGCCCGACTGCACTTCGAAGTGCTGTGCAATCCATGCGTCGAAAGTTTTGTTCGGCTCGTTCGTTGAGATCTGGATCGATTGGTTATCAGGACCAAGAAGCACCGTGTCCTTGGTGGAAGCACCGCACGAGACATTCTGCAGCGTGAATCCTCGCTCGTGCGGGATGACAGTGTTGGCTCCGGCAGGCAACAGGGAACTGAAGCTGCTCGCGGGAATCGACGCGTCCGGCGGCGCGATGCTCACGTACGTGTAAGTGCCATTGCCGGTGCCTTGGATATTGCGCTGTAGCGCAAGTTGCCGCGGAACCAGCATCAGATTGTGTGGCCAGCTCAGAAGCGACGGAACCACTCCCGGAACCTGCCCATACAGCGTGTTGCCGCTTGGCCCGGTAAGCTGGCCGGCAAGATTGTTCAGGCTGAGCTGAGCCGGGCTCAGAATGAAATCAACCACCCAGTCCGCGCCGTAAACCCACGGAAGATCGACGCCGGAGTAGAGCGCCTGATCCATCGTGAGAACGCCCAGCGTAAATCCGTTGCTGGTGCTATATGAGTTGTCCTTGTTGTAGCTGAAGCTCAGCGTGTTGCCCGTCTGCGTGATGTTGAGGTAGCAGTCATCCGCGCCGGGGTTGTTGCAGTCATAGAGATACAGCTTGACATTGTTGTATCCACCAGTCCAACCCAGCGGGCGCACCAGCTTCCATGGCGCCAGGCAATGGCTCGCCTGGATGTTGTTGAACCACTGGCTCGACACCGGCAGCCCCGACGGGATGAAGAACACCAGCGGCATGTTGTTAGCCGTTTGTGCTCCGCTAAACGTCGACTCCACCTGCTGCACTGACGTCATCACCTGGGCAGCACCGTTCATGCACTGGCCGAGAAAATTAGTCAGTAGCTGACCGCTCAACTGACGTGCCCAGCCGATGGAAAACTCCGTCCGCAGATCGTTGGTGAGCGGTTCTGCAAAAGTGTCGGTTTCACCCATCGAAAAGCGCTTCATCGCCGAACCCGCAAAGCCTGTGCAGAGGCCGTGGCATTCAGGGCCAAGCAGGACCGCATACAGCGCATAAAACGCCGACGTAAGCACCGGCAGCGAGAAGAAGCTCAGAGCCACTTCCGTGGTGCCATAGTCAGCCGCAAACGTAGACAGGCTCGGAAGCCCCGGGCACGCCGAGGAATTCGTGAAGCTGAATCCGTTGATGCTCGGACGGAAGTGATTCGTGACGTACGAGAGCTGTGTAAGTTGAAGCGTGTTGCTGCTCTGGCCGTCAGGATTTATCACTCGAACCGCAGCACTCGCCTGCGCCTGCGACGACGGCGAGCCGCTTGTAGGAACAACGAAAGTGACCGCGGTGGCAGTTACGGATTGCGGCACGATTACCGTTTCCGGCTGCGAGGGTGGAGTGAAATGAACGCTGGCATTCGTGAGAAAGCCGCTGCCGTTCAGCGTGATGGTATCGCCCGGAGTAAACCCGCCGCCCGAGTTGCTTCCATTGATGAACGGAAGCACGTCGAAATTCATCGGATCGCTCTCGACATTGTCGGCAGCGCGCTTGAGGCTGATGTGATTTGTGCCACCCGGAAGAGTCCCCGGAAGCGTGAATTTGAACTGCGCAGCCGAAAGCTCCGGAGGCGTAAACGGCTGGGCAACTGCAGTCGCCGTTACCGGCTGTTCGTTGACCAGGACGATATCGCCTGGCGCAACATTGAGACCGTTGGCCGTAACCTGCGTGCCGGCAGCTCCTTGCGTGGGATTAATGGTCGTCAGCCACGGCTTGGTGAGTTCTGCTTCCCATTCCGCAAGCGTGATGATGTTCTCTGTAAGCGTCCCGGCCGGACCGCTTGCGCCGGTCTGCCCGGCAACTCCATTCCCTCCCTGGCGGCCGCTGTTGCCGAGCGGATATTTGTTGCAGCATCCTCCGCCGCCCGGCGTGCCAGGAGCACCACCGGTACCGAACGAGCCGCCCGTTCCAGGCAGGCCAGGAATACCACCGGGGCCGCCGCCCAGGTCGAAGAGCCACTGCGCATTCTGGCTCAACAGCTGGTTCCAGCAGTCTTGCGTCGTGCAGATGTCGATGCTGCCACCCGCGCCGCCTTCACCGCCATTACCGCCGTTTCCGCCATTGCCGCCGTTGCCACCGTTTCCGCCATGGCCCGGCTGCGACGTACACCCACCAAAACCTCCCACACAAATGTCGGATCCGTCTTTGCCGTGGCTACCGTTCCCGCCATTCCCGCCATTCTGGCCGGGATTGCCTGGCGCGCCCTTTTGGCCGGTCAGGTTAATGGCTGGCATGGCGTTGATGTTCAACGCGTAGATCACCACGTTCGGAGCAGCCGGCGGCGTGATTGTTTGCGTAGCACCCGATTGACCAGCGCCTCCATCTCCACCATTCTGTCCGTCGGTACCGTTGCCCGTGTACGCATTGGGGTTGAAGCTGTTCCCGTTCGGCGCCTGAGTCTGCGGCAGAGGCTGCGGATTCCACACGCTGGAATCGTCATAGGTGATCTGCGCACCCGCTCCGCACGTGAGTGTTTCCACAATGATCGTCAGCGTATTCACCGACGGATCGATGACCAGGTTGGTGTGCGTGAGATCAAGCGTGGAAGCAATAATCACCGAGCTATTCGCAGCCAGCACCGAATTTGGTTCAAACCCGGGCGCGGGTGTCCCTCCCAGCCCCGGACTGATCGTGTGATCCAGCACCGTAGCTGCAACGGGGTGAACGGCAGTGGCGTGAATTGGACTCGCGACAACGGGCGCCACATGAACTGGAGCCGCGACAACAGGTTTCAGCTCGATAGGTCTTGCTTCGACAGGTTTTGGTTCAACAGGATTTGCTTCAACCGGAGTTGCATGAACAGGTGTCGAAACAATCGGAAACGGATGAATGGGAATGATGATCCGCCGCGTGCCTAACACGCCGGGCGTCACGCGTATCGAGTTCTGATTCAGGCTATACGCAGGCGCTCGAGTGATGTCCGTGTAGCCAAGCTGGTTCATAAGAGCCTTGGCGTGATCCATCTTCGAGCTGACCACTACGCCAATGGCCCTCAACGCCGCGTCGTTAAGCAGGTTTTCTTTCGCAAGAATGCCGCTGCTGAATAATGAAATGGCTTTGGGTGGATTGTTTGGCTTCGAACCCGCTGCGATCTTGAGCAGGCCGGACTTGAGATTGACCAGGGTCGTGCTTAGAGGCATCGATATGCCCTCCCTGGGGGCCCATTATAAGCCGGTAGCAGATTGTGGATCGTTAGGTTTATCAGAAGGTATGTCGAGACCGATTGCGCAAGCACAGCGATCTTTTTAGACGAATGCTGAGAGAGGTTCTACGATGATTCCGAGGTAGAGTCAGGAGCGACTGGAAGAATCCGCACCCGGCTCTAGTCATGACGCAAACGGGCCGACAACGCGTGGTTCATTGTCTCGCACCATTGGGTTACAAAGCAGTCAGGTGTTGCCAGAGTTTCTTCAACCAGCGCGACCTATACGTGACGTGCTTCCGAGTGGTCGCCCATGCGGAAATCGTGCTTGATGTCCGCAATGAGTGCCAAATCGCCAATGCGCTTTCCGACCGCGAATTGCTACCCGACAGACCTGCGAGAGTTTACACATCCAGTTCACTTGGCTGTAAAACGGCCTAGCCTGACAAGTGTTTCGGTTGCCCGTCGTCGGTAATAGGACAAACCGCTCATTGAAGAGGCTTCTGGGTAGGCTTCAGGATCAGTCCTCACAGGCGAGGCAGCGTCAAAGATCCGTGCGGCCCGAATCCCTCCGAGCACATTGATCCTCAGGCCAGGCCTCCGTGATCTTGCGCCACTGGCTTGTCCTCTACGTCGAGCGGAAGCACCAAGAAGATTTTGACCAGCCCTCTTCGACTGACCCCTTCGTTGAGACAGTTTCTATCACTACACTTGCAGCGTTTGCCATTTGAACCGTTCACCGGACACGGTTACGGGGTTCATGCACGTGCGCTAGGCCTTGCAAGGGAGGTCCATTCTTTGCTTCTCCTAGCGGGCTGGCTTTGCGGCAAGGATGGTGTCCGAGTTCCCTCACCTTTCAGCGTTCTGTATCTATCTGCGAATCAGGCGTGAAAAACCGCAGTGTTGCTGAATACCGTTCCGCCTCCGTTTTGCTGTGCGTTTGAGCTTCGAATTCCTCTGGCGTCTGGTTACCAAGTGCAGAATGCAATCGTTTCTGGTTGTAGTAGCCGTCGATGAACTCCTCGAGGTGACTGTGCAAATCTTCAAGATCGCGGTATTTGCTGGCGTAGATTTCCTCGCGCTTGAGTGTCTTGATGAAACTCTCGCAACTGGCATTGTCGTAGGGGTTCGCTGGCCAACTCATGCTCTGAACCATCCCGTGCAACTTGAGAATCGCGACATACTCCGGCGAAGTGTACTGGAATCCACAGTTGGAGTGGTGCACAACTCCGGGCAAAGGACAACGCAGTTGGATCGCGCGCTTAAGCGCTTCAGCCGCCAGACGAGACGTAAGGGTACGATCTAGCTTCCGGCCCTCGATCTTGCGCGAGTAGCCGTCTAAGATGACCGCCAGATAGACGAATTCGGCCTGCACTCGGATGTAGGTGATGTCCGCCACCCACAGCTGATCGACTGAATTCAGCCGCATGCGCCTCGCTAGATTCAAGTAAACTTCCAGCGCTTCCCTGGAAGTCGTGGGACACACAGGTCTCTTCGGTTGCACCGCGAGGAGGTCGTCCTCCCGCATGACTCGCGCTACACGTTTATGGTTCACCTGCATACCGCGACGCTTCAGTTCTGCAGTGACCCGACGGTAGCCATAGCGACGGAGGTGCAGGAGTGCCACCTCCTGAACGGCCGACCGCATTTCGGTTTCCTCTTCGCGTAACTTCCAGCAACTTCGCAGCAACCCGCGCGGGGTGACGTGTCCCTACTCCAGCCGCTGCGTAGCAGCGTCGTCTTTCTTCTGGGCGGCACAGAGGCCAGACGACAGCCCACAGAAGCAGCAAGGCCGCCCCCAGAGGACGGCCTGCGGTCTGAACAACGCTAACGTCTAGTCATCATCACGTAACATTCCGGTCAGCACCTGTGGGTTGGCCAACGAGGTAAACGGCACAAGACGTTCTGTAGAAGTTCGGATGCCTTTGGCATTCAGCGGAGAGGACGAGTCTTGTAGAACCCATTCCTCTCGCGTCCACGGTCGCTTGCGGTTCGGTCTCACGTCGCTGTGAGTCAGGTGGAAGCGAACGCTCACCCGATCACCGGCAGAGCTACTCCATGAACCTTTCTTCGAGGAGAAGCCACATGCTGAGCAGAGGGAGATCGTTCCGGTTCGCGTATCTTTGTGCATCACTCCGGACACATACGCGTAGGTACCATCGCTGTTGAAGATGAAGATTTCGGCGTCCTCTGCAACCTCAAGCCCCTCGGTAACTGGTGACGCCTTCCACTCTAGGGTTGCTGGTATGAAGATGGACCTTGTGGGACTGGAGGGCTGGGACGCCGATGAGGTCACGACCGCAAGCGATAAGCAGAGTGAGAGCAGCCTCGTCCGCATCATTTCACCTCCACTGGAATACGCGGAACGCTCGCCGGATTCAGATTCCTAATCTCCCGGAGCACGTTCTCGGATCGATTACAGATGCAGCCGTGGGTATAGTCGCCTGGGCGCTCCTTGCCATGCAGGTAATTTCCCTGGAACGCGTCATCTCCATTATTCGCGTGATTGAGCGATATGCGGATGGATCCCCACTCCCATCGGTTATCTAGAAGGTCTCCATTGGCATCTCGGATGCCAGCGGAAATATCTTGGATTCCATAGAACTGTTTCAGTTCTAGGCCATTCGCCTTCATGTCAGCCATCGTGGTCGCGGAGCCCCGTATATCCAAGCGCATCATGTACTCGCCGTTGGGGATGGCTCCGTTTCCGTTTCCGCCACTGAACACCTGGGCGGTAGCGACAGCCTTACCCTGATCGTTCCCGTAGAGCGTAAGGGTTCCGGTAGTCGCACCTTCTTTGTTCGTTCCCGTCTTTTGGAACGTCAGCAAGTACTGGTAGCTGCTCTTGGCAGTGACATCCTTCCCGTCAGCCCCTTTGTATGTGTAGCTGTCCCCCGGATGCCACGACCATTGTCCATTGATGTCGAACCAGTTGTGACCATCAGGATCGGCCTTACTGAGAGGATTGTTGTTGACGTAGGAGTAGAGGTTCCAAGTCTGGGGATCGGTTCGGTCCGCATACTTTGGATTGTCGGGCGACATAAACCGACCCATTGCCGAGCCATAGTACCTTGCCCCGAAGTAGTCATTGCCGGATTCGGCGTCCCGTTCTTTGCCGGTGAAAAGGGTTCGTGAAAACATATGGTGTTCGTACAAACGGCAGCGAGCGTCGTAGATGTGGATTTCAACGCGGACCCTATCGTACGCGCATCTCGGGTTTCAGAACCGAGACTTCGGGCACCGTTCTGACTACTTTGCCGGGATTGCGTACTCACTATGAAGATGCATCTGCCAGTGACCATCGCGGCGAACCCAGACAGTAGAAATATTTGTATCGCCAGACATCGTGCGAGCGCCACAGGTTGCGGCTTCATTGGCGTGATAAATGATGGTAGCGATGTCTGGGGTAAGGAAACTCACATGGGGATCGACTAGAATCACTGGAGCTAACGAACATTGCTTGTGGAACTGTTGGACGAAAGTAAGAACCTGATCGCGGGTCCAGATTTCCTGTTCGACATTGGTGAAGCCTGGCTGCAGAAGCGTACCGAGGTCTGTGATGTTGCCGGCGGTGTACGCTTTCCAGAATGCATTTTCTTGTGCAACAATCACGTCCGCCGTGTCGATGTTTTGAGCAAGTACCGGCAGAGTTGAGAACAGCAGAATCAAGGCGATGAGTGGACAACTGCGTAGCTGATGGATCAGAGATGCTGCAGCTAGAGTGAGCCGTAGGTGCGGCGTACTTTCTATTTTCCCCATTTGCCTGCCTTTCCACTCGCGAAGTCTCTGTCGGTCTTCCTCAGATTTGCGCCATACAGCCATAGGTTGAACGTGGTGGCGGCCGCATACAACCACGGTAAGAATATGCACAGTGAGATTACAGCAAGCGCTCTTCCCAACGTCTCCCACAACCGGTGTAACGCCTGTCCTGGAAAAAAGAGAAACCAAGACCCGACACTTATGACCAGTGCCAGTCCGAGGTAACAGGTGGCGCGCCCCCATTTCTTGACGCGCTCATTGATTTCCCTCTGCATCTGGCGATGCTCTCCATTTTTGTCCTTCATAATCACACTTCCTGCCAGCCCCGTTCTTCTAGGAACAGGGCCGGCCATCCAATGTCTGGCAACCAACAATCGTGCCAGTACCGCCGCCTGGTGGTGATGGTGGTACAGGTGGTGGTGGCGGGGGTGGCGGATTGCCAAAGAGATCAAAGAGTCCGTAAATCCAACTGGCAGCATGCCCAGGAGGCGTTCCCGTAGCCGTACCAACTCCCACCTGAAGTCGATTTGCAAAGGTCTGATTAGTTAGCGATTTGCTTTTTGTAGTTTGCCATACGACGAATAGCCGCCTTGTTGTTATAGGCTTTTGGTTCTGGACCTACTTCAGGGATATGAACCAGGTCTGCAGCCACATGCCCAACTGTTCCACCTGCATATCCGGCGACAGCATCTTCTACGACATCACTTGTTGAAGTATCCTTTCCTTCGATCAGCCGGGTAACTTCCCCTCCAATGGCATTTGCTCCCGCGCCAACTCCTGCATCGGCGAGCAGGCTTAAGCCACCGGTCCCCCCCAGTAATTCCTCCAGTGATCGCACCTGATACGGCGCCACCTGCAGCGTTAGCTCCAACTTCTCTCCAGTCAATGCTGCCGTTTTGGACATATTGTGAAACGGCGCTGAAACCTCCCTCAGCAAGCCCCCCCACGACTCCTCCAACGACTCCACCAATGATCGCACCAGCGCACGGTGGGCATCTCCCATCTGGGTCAGTTCCATACAGTGGTCGGTTGTAGACATAGCTGTAACGATTCCAGGTTTGTGGGTTCTCTAGGATTTCGCTTTCCATAGCCGGATCAGGCGACATCCATCTTCCCATTGAGCTGGCGTAGTACCTGGCTCCGAAGTAGTCGTTGCCAGATTCAGAGTCTCGTTCTTTGCCGGTAAAGTGATGCTCGGTGGCATCAGGCGCAGAGCCGATGGTGGTGAGACCATTGCCGTAGGCGAGGCTGCCCAGCTAGCCAATGCTCAATCTCGAGCGGTTTGATTCCATCCGCAGATCTTTTGCCAAGCTCATTGACGATCAATTCCATGCGGTTCGTAAAGGTGTAAAGATCCCGCTTCTCATGATCCTGATACCATTGATTGCTTTGCGGCCAATCTCTGCGACGGTCACCGGCCGTTTTCGCAAGTTCTCAACAAGCTTTACGCCAGCACGAGTATCTGCTTTGCGCCTCTGATAAAGCGCGATGGCGTCTGAGCGTCGCCCGACCTTTTCTCGCCTCGGCTTTCCATCCACGTGATAACGGATCCACCAAATGCCAGTGCCGGGCTCCTTTTCAAAGACTCCGCGTACTCTGGCTCGGATTTTTTGGGTGTTCATAGACTCTCTCCCATGTCAAGCTAACAAACCCACACCAGTCTTTTCGGGAGAGATTATGGACACTCTAAGTTATGGATTCTATGGTGACCCCGGCAGGATTTGAACCTGCGACCTCCGGTTTAGGAAACCGCTGCTCTATCCAGCTGAGCTACGGGGCCACTCGATACGCATTGCGCTGCCCCTAGTGTAGCGCAATGCAGACTCCGGCACAGTCTCTCTTGCCAGCGCCCATGAAGCCTTTCAACCAACGCAACTTTGGTAAATCATCTTTGCGTGCAGCGAAGTCCTATGTATCGAATCCATGAACTCCGTATAGTTGACTCTTTCGTCATGCTGTTGGCAAATATGCGCCCTTACCATCCGCCGTCACTTACGTACGGCCACACTCCGCGCTATACTCCCCAGTGTTGTTGGTCAACACCCGCAGGCTGGCAGCTCTTGTTTGAGCTCAGCCGGGATGCTGATCTTTCGGTCGGAAAGGAGACTTGAGATGGCGACTCAACCATGCTGCTACGTCGCAATTCAGAATGTGGCCGTAGCTACCGACTTCTCCGATTGCTCGGAACGCGCCGTGCTGCACGCGGTGGGAATCGCACGCAAATTTGGCGCGACCTTGCATTTACTTAATCTTGTCCAGCCATCTAAGTTCGCAGCCGTCCCCGACCTGCTGCCCGATATCGACAGAGCCGCCGGACGCGACTGCGACGACCTGATCGACCGCCTCAGCAATACGCATCTGCTGGAAGGCGTGAAATGCCATCGCTGGGTGGAACAAGGTGAAATCTTCGAAGTCGCCGGGGAATTTGTAAAGCAGCACCATATCGACCTGCTGGTCGTTGGAACCCACGGTCGTGGCGGCCTCACGCGACTCATCTTCGGCTCTGTCTCGCAGGAGATCCTGCAGCACGTTTCATGTCCCGTCGTCACAGTCGGCCCCTGTTCAGGCTGCCCCGACACCCAGGTAAAGCTCAGGAAGATTCTCTTCTCAACGGACCTCTCAGCCGAATCGCGAGCCGCTCTTCCGTGGGTTCTCACCGCCGTTCGCGAATGGAAAACAGAGCTCGATGTTCTGCACGTGTGTTCCGCCAAGGACGCCAACTGCCCAGGCCTGCTCCCGCAGCGCATGGAGGAATTGCGCACGCGCATCGAATCTCTCCAGGAGGGCTATGAGCAGCTCCCGATTCGCTACCACCACATCGCCGGAAAGCCAGCACCAACCATAATCAACTTCGCCAATAACAGCGACATAGATTTGATTATCCTCGGCATCAAGGCACCGCACGGTTTTTACGTCGGCACTCGCTGGTCACAAGCCTACGAAATATTGCGTGAATCACATTGCCCGGTTCTAACCGTGCGATCCGATGCAAGTTAAGAGCCGAGGCGTACCGTCCAGGCGACCATATTCGAAGGGGAGCATAGAGGCATCACGCATAACGATGGAAGTATCAGTCCCCATTAGCTTTAATCCCGCCGCCATTTCCCCAAAATCCGACAACGAGTAAACTAAATACATGGCGGATATTCAGCGCAGAAAGTCAGTTACAGTCAAAATCGGCTCAGGCGACACCAACACGGTGCGCGCCGGCTGGGAAGCACCGGTTGTTGTCCAGTCGATGACCAATACCGATACAGCCGATGCACAGTCAACTATCGATCAGGTTGAAGCCCTGGCGCTTGCCGGCTCCGAGATCGTCCGCGTCACCGTCAATAACGACGATGCCGCTGCGGCTGTTCCGCACATCGTCGAGGGCCTCGCCAAGCGCGGCATTCATGTGCCCATAGTCGGCGACTTCCATTACAACGGTCACCTGCTGCTCAAGAAATTTCCCGCCTGCGCCGCTGCTCTTTCCAAGTACCGCATCAACCCCGGCAACGTCTCCATTGGCCGCAAAGACGATGACAACTTCCGCACCATGGTCGAAGTTGCCGTCGAGCACCAGAAGCCGGTCCGCATCGGCGTCAACTGGGGCTCACTCGATCAGGCCCTGCTCACCCGCATGATGGACGAGAACAATCGCAGCGCCAATCCGCAGCCCGCTCGCGACGTCATGATGGAAGCCATGGTCGTCAGCGCACTCGACAACGCCGCGGCTGCCGAGCGCTACGGCCTGCGCCGCGACCAGATCATTCTCTCGGCTAAAGTCTCCGGCGTGCGCGATCTCATCGATGTCTACACCAATCTGGCCGCGCGCTGCGACTACGCACTGCATCTCGGACTCACCGAAGCAGGCATGGGCTCCAAGGGCATCGTTGCCTCGGCTGCCGGCCTCGCCCCGCTGCTCCTCGCCGGCATCGGTGACACCATCCGCGTCAGCCTAACGCCCGCCCCCGGCGGAGCACGCACCGAAGAGGTCCACGTCGCCCAGCAGATTCTGCAGTCCCTCAGCATACGCAGCTTTATGCCGCAGGTCACAAGCTGCCCCGGCTGCGGACGCACCACCAGCACCTACTTCCAGGAGCTGGCCGAACAGATTCAGAACTACCTGCGCGCCTCCATGCCGGTCTGGCGTCAGCAATACCCCGGCGTCGAAGAACTCAAGCTCGCCGTCATGGGCTGCGTCGTTAACGGCCCCGGCGAATCCAAGCACGCCAACCTCGGCATCAGCCTTCCCGGCACCTTTGAAGACCCCGTTGCGCCAGTCTATGTGGACGGCCACAAATACACCACCCTGCGCGGCGACAACATCGTAGAAGAGTTCAAGCAGATTCTCGATAACTACGTCGTGACGCATTACGGGCAAGGCGCGAAAAGCGAAGAGCTGGTCGAAGTGGTCTAAAAATAGATTCAATCAACCACGTCGAGCGGCCGGAATTACTTCCTGGCCGCTTTACTTATTAGGAACCACTCCGCGTCCTGGTGCCGCGAGTGCTTCCGTGTTTCTTCACCCACTGAACCTTTCCTAAAAACCGCCGATAGCTGTCTACAAAGCTTGCTATGGCATCGATACGGCGCATCACGCATAGCGCAATCAGCGCAGAAGCTCTCGTGTCGCCAGATATGCCGGAATGCCAGGCAATTGAGGCGGCACCGATGAACTTCAACTTTCTCCATTCGATCTGGAAGAGACGCGGCGAGAGTGAACCGCCGCCCGTCACCTGCTTTGAGCCGGACCCCGGACGCATTTCCTCTCTCAATCAGCACAAAGAACCAGACCCCCGCCGCTTCATCGCCCGTCAACCTATCCTCGACCTGCGCCGCGAGGTCTACGGCTACGAACTTCTATTCCGTTCCGGTTGGGAGAACTGTTTTTACGGAGATACCAACGAAGCCACGCGTCTCATGATCGCCGACGGAGCTCTCTACGGCTTCCACGACCTAACCCGCGGCACGCCAACCTTCATCAACTGCACCCGCGAGTCGCTCGTCAACGGACTCGTCACGCTGCTGCCCACATCAACCGTGCTTGAAATCGTAGAAACCATCGAACCCACCGAAGAGGTTTTGTCAGCCTGCGCCAACTACAAGCGCCTCGGATACAAGTTAGCCCTCGATGACTTTCAGATTCGCGATGGCATGGAAAAACTGGTGGCCTTGGCGGACTACCTCAAGGTCGACTTCAATCTCTCCGGCCCGTTGGAACGGCAGCAGATTCTCGCAACACTCAAAGGCAAAAACATAATCCTCCTTGCCGAAAAGATCGAAACGGAAGAAGAATTTGAAGCCGCAAAATCCGAAGGTTTCACCCTCTTTCAGGGATACTTCTTCTGCCATCCAACCGTCTTCTCCAAGAAGCGCTTCCCCATCAACGGAGCAAACTATCTCTATCTCCTCTCGGCTCTTCTAAAGGGCGACTTCCAGGTACACCAACTCGCACTGATGCTTCAGTCCGAGGTCGCGCTCAGCTTTCAGTTGCTGCGTCTCGTCAACTCCGCAGGCTACGCGGTCGATAAAGAGGTAACTTCCCTCGAAGACGCTCTGGTCATCGTCGGCGAAAACAAATTTCGCATCCTGCTGCTCAACGCCATCGCCACCGAGACATGCCGCAGCCGCCCCACCGAGCTGCTGGTCCATGTCCTGCACCGCGCCCGTTTCTTTGAGCTGCTCGCTCCCTACACGCGCCAGAATCCGATGGAGCAATATCTCTTCGGACTTCTTTCCATGATGGACGTAATGCTCGGCGCACCCATCGCCGATCTGATCGAAGCACTGCCACTGCGTAAAGAACTCATCGGTGCGCTTTGCGGCGAGCCCGGCGCAATCAACCAGGCGCTGCGCCTTTTTGAGAGCTATGAAGCCACCGACTGGGAAGACTGCATGAATGCCAGCTTCGCGCTCAACCTCACCGAGCGCGAGCTTACCGGCATCTACACCGACGCACTCATCTGGGCGCAGCGCTCCGTTTACCTCGACCGCCCTCAATCACACAGCAGGCACTGAAACATCCATGTAAACCATGCCTCGCAGGCTATCTGGGCGCCGGAGTCGATGAATCTGCCAGCGCATACGACAGCACAGTCATCAGCGCGGCGTTCTCACTCAGCTCTCGCGGATTCACCTTGTCAAAGGTATCCGCAGGCGTGTGGTGATAGTTGAAATAGAACCGTCCATCCTGTGAGGGCGCAAAGCTCGGCACGCCTTTCTCCGTAAGCACCGCAATATCTTCCCCAGTCTCTGGAGAAGCATGCAGCGTGCTCGCGCCAATCCCATCCAGCACCTGCGTTACCGGACGCAGCCACTCCGCCAGCTCAGGCTTGCCCGCAAAGATCAAGCCATCCGGATGCCCAGCTCCCAGATCCGACTCAATTGCGCCAATGTGGTCTGCAACATCGCCCGCATGATCGTGGATATAAGTCGCAGCTCCTTCTGAGCCTTCTTCCTCGCTCATCCACGCCACAAAGCGCACCGTGCGCTTGGGATGAATCCCCAGCTTCTGCAGCAGGTGTATCGCCTGCATCGACACCACAACGCCTGCACCGTCATCAATCGCGCCGGTAGCTAGATCCCATGAATCCAGGTGCCCCGAAACAACCACCACCTGTTCTGGATGTTCCGTTCCCTTCCAGTCCGCGATCACGTTGTAGCTCGTAGCGTCCGGCAGCGTCTCCGGAGTCAGCGTCAGGTGCATCGTCACAGGCCCCTGCTTCACCAGGTCGGCCAGCATATCGGCATCTTCAGCCGTCACCGCCGCCGCCGGAATCTTCTTCACGTTAGGTGCGTACTCCGTTTCGCCCGTGTGTGGAATACGGTAATCAGCACCACCCACCGACCGCACCAGCACGGCAGAAGCCCCCATCAGCGCTCCCGCCACCGGAGCAGCCCCTCGATACTGAACCGATTCTCCGTAGGAATACAGCCCGCCCTCCTGCGCCGCGAGCTGCTTGTCAAACTTTTCGTTGAGTAACAGAATCTTGCCCGCGCAGCTCGCCGGATCAAGCTTCTTCAGATCCTCCCACGAGTCCGCCACCACCACCTCGGCGGTCAAGCCATCCTTCGGCGTAGCCACACTGCTGCCCAGCGCCGTCAGCACCACCTTCTGCGTCGTTCCGGGGCCCATGCCGGACCAGGACACCAGTTCCGCAGTCTCCGCCCCGCGGACCCAGTGCGGCACCTGCGTCTTCTCCAGCGTCACCTCGGCGCCAAGCTTCCGCATCTCTCCGGCGACATACTCCACCGCCGCCTGCGCCTGAGGCGACCCGCTTAGCCGCGGTCCAATGTTGAACGTCAGGTGACGCAGCTCATCCAGCGCGTACGAGTCCGTCAGCGCCGCATCGCGCAGTTGGGCCATCGTCTTCACCTGCTCCGGAGTCCACGCCCCGGTATCATGCCCCAGCACTCGGTCAAAAAATTGATCGCGCATCTCCGCCTGAGAACCCTTCAGCGTATTGGAATCAGGCGTCTGCGCGTGTCCGAAAACAGGAACCGCAACCATAACCGCTATCAGCAAAGGCCGGAAAGAAAGAGTCGAAAAGTGCTTCAAACAACCTCCGCGAGATAAAAGGGAGCCCCACTGGACCGAAAACATGCCAAATCGTAGCATGCTGGATTCCCGGATACGTTTTGCGCTTTTCTCTCTCCAAATTGCGTCTAACACTCAGATGCCCAAAAGCCCGCGCAACCGGCGCGACAGGGCAACAAAACCACCGCTATACTAGGGGGATTACCGGAAGCCGGGATTGTATGTGTATTGCAGGCCATCGCGGCGCCGGACCCTCCAGCTTTCCTACAACGCGCGGCCACAGGCGGCTGCGGTAAACCTGAGGTTGAACGACTCTATGCCTTCTTCCCGAACGTTTCTCGACCGGCTTCGCAGCCGCCGTCTCGCATCAACCTTTGCCGCGCTGGCTGTGCTTTCCGCGGCCATCCTGATCGGGTCTTACGCTGCGCATGGAGTCCGCGGCCAGGAGAGTCAAGGTGACTCGTCCGACGCTACGCCGCTCAAAGTCCCCGCTACCTCGGTCGCGCCCAATGCCTTCGCCCAGATCGCCAGGCAGGTTGGCCCCGCAGTCGTGAATATCAACACCCGCACCCTTCCCAAGGAAGCAAATAATCACCGTCAGCAGCGGACCAATCCACACGGAAACCGCCCCATTCCGCAGAACCCGGATGATGAAGACGATAACGGCGACGGTGGCGACGGGCAGGATCAGGGACAAGGTCAGGGTCAAGGCCAGAACAATTTCCAGGATTTCTTCAACCGCTTCTTTGGCGGCCAGGCTCCGGGAGATGGTGATGACTCCGGTGCAGAGCGCGATTCCCTCGGCTCAGGATTCATCGTTGATCCCAAGGGCTACATCATCACCAATAATCACGTCATCGAAAACGCCGATCAGATCTATGTCAAGCTCTCGACCGACCCCGAAACCACCGATCTCGGCCGCAAAGCCCGCGTCATTGGCGTCGACAAAGCCACCGATCTCGCCGTCATCAAAATCGAGACCGACAAGCCCCTGCCCACCGTGAAACTCGGCAACAGTGACTCGTCGGAAGTGGGCGACTGGGTCATTGCCATTGGCAGCCCGTTCACGCTATCTCAGACCGTTACGGCAGGCATCATCTCAGCCAAGAACCGCACCATCGATCCCGGCGTAACCGGACAGTTCCAGCACTTCATCCAGACCGACGCCGCCATCAACCCCGGCAACTCCGGCGGACCGCTGCTCAACATGAACAGCGAAGTCATTGGCGTCAACACCGCCATCTACACCCAATCCTCCGGCTATCAGGGCATCGGTTTCGCCATGCCCTCCAACACCGTTGTTCAGGTCTATAACGACCTCATCTCGCCCAACCACAAGGTCACGCGCGGCGCTATCGGTATCACCTTCCGCGAAGGGCTTTCCGCATCCGTCGGCCGCGTCTACGGCTTCAAGAACGGCGTGCTCGTGCAATCCGTCACCACCGGAGGTCCCTCCGACAAGGCGGGACTCAAGCCGCGCGACATCATAACCACCATCGACGGCCGTCCCATCAAGGATGGCAACGACCTCGTCTCCGACATAGCCGGCCGGCGCCCCGGAACCACCGTTCGCCTCGGCTACCTGCGCGACGGCAAGCAGGCCGACGCAACGGTAACCATCGCCGACCGCGACAAAATCTCCACCATCGAGGTCGCGGACGACGATCAACCGCAGAACGGCGGCGAAGATTCCGGCCAGAACAAGCTCGGCATCACCGTGCGCGAAGTCACTCCCGCCACGGTACAGAAGCTGGGTACAGGCGGAGTCGTTATCCTCTCCGTCACTCCTGGCAGCTTCGCCGATCAGCAGGGACTCGAGCCGGGACTGGTAATTACACGCATCAACCGCCAGCCCACCGCGACAAAAGATCAGTTCGACAAGATCGTCAACGGCCTTAAATCCGGCCAGGATGTTGTCTTCGAAGTAGTCAACCCGAAACGAATTCAGGACGGAATCAACTTCCCGGCAGGCACTTTGCCGTAAAATGATACGAAAGGGTGGGTCGCTCCGCAAGCGGCCCACCGCGCATGGTTTTTAAGATATTGAGACCAGCGCACCAAGGCTCTCTTCGGGAAAAGCTCTGGCAAATTCCGAAGATGCCTTACACTGAAGGCCTGAATACCTTCACATCGAAGCCTTGGTCGTAGCCAGATCGCGGAAATTTAGCATTTTGTGCTTTAGATCCGTTTCCTGATGGCGTAGCGCGTCGCTGCGGGAATTATGTACGAATCTGGCGATATCAACCGAGCTTTTTCTTGTCCCGTCGCGGCATCGTGCCATAGACTGGGCAGAGTCAGCCGGAACGTATCATAATGAGGTGCATCTTATCGTGATTCTGCGTTCTTCTACCGCACTCCTGTTAACCGCCGGATTGCTGACACTTCCAGCGATGGCATCGCGAGTCCACCGTGCTCCTACCAGTGGACATGCTCATACCAAACACCACGTCACTCCCAAAACCCACAAACTCCACGGCCAGCAATCCATCGATCCAGACCGTGTCACCCAGATCCAAGCTGCTCTGATTCGTGAGCACTACCTCACCGGAGAGCCCAGCGCCAAATGGGACACAGACACCCAAGCCGCGATGGCCAAATATCAGGCTGACCAGGGTTGGCAGACCAAGCTCACTCCCGACTCCCGTGCTCTCATCAAGCTCGGCCTTGGTCCTGACCATTCAGATGCCATCAACGCAAACAAAGGTGCAAGTTTCAATGTGCTGGCTACTCCTGCCGCTACAGCCGCTTCCTCTACTCCAGGCCTTGTCGCCGCATCGGGAATCAGCCACTAAGTAATCTGAATACGTTCTACCCGGCCCGGACGCCAAACTCGTTCGGGCCATTTTCGTTGGAGCGCGGCATAATAGGCTGAAGACAACGCCGCGCTCGATCATCAGCAACATTCATAACGCTAGGACCAAGCTCATGTGCCGCAATATCAAAATGCTCTTCAACTTCGATCCTCCGGTTACGCCCGAAGAGATTCGCGCAGCATCGCTTCAGTATGTGCGCAAGATCAGCGGTTTCACCCGCCCCTCCAAGGCCAACGAAGCCGCCTTCCTCACCGCCGTCGACGAAGTCACGGCCATCTCCGCGCGTCTGCTCGCCTCGCTTGAAACCACCGGCACTCCGCATACCCGCGAAGAAGAAGCAGCCAAGGCAAAAGCACGCGGGGCGAAGCGCTTTACACGCCCCGCCCCGCAGATACTACCTTCGTGATGTTCAAACGCTACGGCTTCTCCTGCGACTCCCAGAACTCGTACCGTCCCCTGTTCTCATCCGGACGCGACGTAATCGGGTTATCCAGATGCAGCACCGGATCGCCCTCGCCATACTTCGGCCACTCCGGCAGCGGCTTCCCTTCTCCATCCACGCCGTTCGGATCGCCCTTCTTCGCGAAATTCGTCCAGTAGCTCATCATCTGGTCGCTGAGCTTGTAATCTTCAGGCCGCCACACCGCTCCTGGCCGCGTATCGAGCGTGCCAAAGACATACTCGATATCGTCCGAATGGAACGCATATGATCCCGGATGAAACTTGCTCGGCGGCGCTGCAAGATCCAGCTTGTAGCGATAAATATCCTTGTCGCCTGTCTTGCGATCCAGCTCGATCCATTTCCACGTCCCGTAAGCGATAAATTGATCCCCGCCAAAGTCTGTCGCCGAGCGCATCGCCTCGGCATCCGTGTTTCCGGGGAAGAGCTTCAGAAACTCATCCACCTTCTCAGGAAAGCGCTGCGCAGCCATCGCCTTCCACTTCTCCACCGTCATATTCACGCCGAGAAAGAATCCCTCATCACGGTTGAATCCAGCCAGCAGCGGCACCTTTGCCTGCTGGCCAGCCTTGTAGATATCCACCGGCGCCTCAGTCAGGAACTTGCCATCGATCACCGGCCCAAAACCCACCGTACCGCGCTTGCCTGCCGCCTCCAGAATCTTGTCCGTCGGTAGGGCTCGCAGTTCCGCAAGAGACGTGGTCCCAAGATTAGCCTTGGCCCAATCATCCTCCTTGTGCCCAACCACCGATACCGGCTGCATCGCCAGCGGCCCTGAAGCCACCGCACCGCCGCTCTCACCAACCACCTTGGCAAACAATCCCTGCGCCGGCGGAGCCGCCATCAGCGTGCTCGTCGCAAACGATCCCGCGCTCTCGCCAAAGATCGTCACATTGTTCGGATCGCCGCCGAAGTCGCCGATATTTTTCTTCACCCACTGGAGCGCGGCCACCATATCCATCAGCCCATAGTTGCCTGCCGAGCCGCCCTGCTCCGTTGCCAGTTCTGGAGTCGCGAGAAAACCAAATACGCCAAGCCGGTAATTGATCGTCACCAGCACCACGCCCTTGAGCGGCAGAAAATCTCCGTTATGCCGCGGCTCCGAAGCGCTGCCGCCCGAGTACCCGCCACCGTGAATCCAGAACATCACCGGCAGCTTTTCCTTCCCTTTTTCCTTCGCGGCAGGCGTATAGACATTCAGAGACAGGCAATCTTCCGAGCCCTTGTCGCCCGGCCCAGTGCTGTCCTGAAAAATCATGTCTTCAAACACGGCATTCTGCGCACAATGCCGTCCCCACTTCGTTGCGTCAAACTCTCCATCAAACTTCTTTGGCGGCTGCGGAGCCTTCCAGCGCAGATCGCCCACCGGAGGCGCCGCATACGGAATGCCCAAAAATGCCCGCACCTTGCCCGAGTTGATTAGTTTGCCGTGAACCCTGCCCTGCTCTACTTTCACCGATAGCGAATCGCCCCACGCCGATAAGCCCAAGGCAAACGAAACCGCAAGAACCACCGCGGTCCTAAACATAAATTTGTCCCATTGCATCCGGATTGCTCCCGCGCAAAACCATACAAGACGAGGCTTTCCATCGGCCAGTAATGTTTTGTAACAGACATAACGCAAGAAAATCGCTATACCATCTCAGGCCCAAGCAAATCCGCCAAAGTTTCCCGCCGCCGAATCAACTTCGCTTCCCTGCCCACCACCAGCACCTCCGCAGGCCGTGGTCGTGAATTGTAATTCGAGCTCTGCGCCATGCCATAAGCGCCCGCATCCAGCACAGCCACCAGATCACCCGGCTCAATCGGCTTGATCTTGCGATCCCGCGCAAAGAAATCTCCAGTCTCGCAAACCGGCCCCACCACATCGACCGTTACCGCACGTCCAGCCCGCGGCGCCACCGGAACAATCTCGTGATACGCCTGGTACAGCGCAGGACGAATCAGATCATTCATCGCCGCATCCAGCACCACAAACGTTTTCTTTCCATTGCGCTTCACATACAGCACCCGTGCCACCAGCGCTCCGGCCTGCGCCACCAGAAACCGCCCCGGCTCCAGTAGCAGCTGCACATCCAGCCCCTTCAACGCTCCCTCAAGAGCCGCGGCATACTCCGCGACTTTCGCCTTCGGGTCAAACCCCGGAGCAGCGTGATAATCAATGCCCAGCCCACCGCCTGCATCCACCGTCTTGATCGCAATACCATCCTGCGAAAGCTGCTTCACTAATTTGGCCACGCGCATCATCGCCGCGCCAAACGGCTCTGCCGAACGAATCTGCGAACCGATATGCACGCTCACGCCATGCGGCGTTAGCCATCGATTCCCTTTCGCCCCTGCATAGATCCGCCGCGCCTCGCGTATATCGATCCCAAACTTGTGCTCCCGCAGTCCCGTCGAGATATACGGATGCGTCTCTGCAAACACATCCGGATTCACCCGCAGCGCGAACCGCGCCTTGCGCTTCCGCTTCGCCGCCCTCTGCGCCAGCAGCGCAAGCTCAGCCTCGCTCTCTACATTGAAAGCCAGAATCTCCGCATCCAGCGCCCGGTCGATCTCCTCCGCAGTCTTGCCCACTCCCGAGAAAACAACTCGCCCCGCAGCCTCCGGAGCAGCAGCCAGCACCCGCTCCAGTTCACCGCCCGAGACAATATCGAATCCCGCACCCCGCTCCGCGAACAGCTTCAGAATCGCCAGCGTCGAGTTCGCCTTCACCGCATAGCAAACCAGATGCTCGCGATGCGCCAGCGCCGCCTGAAACAGCCCCAGCCGCTCCAGCATCTGATCTCCGCTGTACACATACAGCGGTGTTCCAAACCGCTTTGCAAGCTTTGTAAGTGAATGGGCTCCGCAACTCAGCGGAGCATCATCCGCTGGATACCCAAACGGACGCGAAGAGGAAATTTGAGGGAGTCGAGACAAGGGTCAGCCTGAACCAGATAAGGAATCGTCTGCACTGAGCCTAGCAGAAGAGGCTGCCCGGAAAGGCAGCCTCTCATCTGATCCGTAATCGCGTCCTCAGCCGGCCTGCGATGGTGGTGGCGGCGTCGGATGCACCATCGGCATCTCACCCGCAGGCTCCTCCGGAATCCCGATCCAGCAAGCCGCATACACAATCTCCACCACTGGGAAAAGGAAGATTCCGCCGATCACGGTGAGAATCCTCACCAGTCCCACATCCCAGCCGTAGGTCCGCGCAAATCCAATGCAGACACCCGCCACCTGCCGTCCAAACAGCGGACGCACCAGCCTGGGTGCATAAGGCACATATCCTTGCCCGGGATATCCAGTTGCAGCACTCCCACACACCGAACAAAATCGCGCTCCAAACGGTAATACGCTTCCACAGTTGCTGCAGTAACCGGCCATTTTTAAACCCTCCCGGCTGATCCATTCGCCAGCCTTACTGTTGCATACGTGCGGGCATGTGCATCAGTTCCATTTTCCGCTCATCACCCAAATCACTACTCGTGGTAAGGCGTCTTCAGATACTTCTTCGCCAGCTCACCCTGCGTCGTGTCGGCCCCATTATCCAGGGCCCAGTGGTAATCCTGCACCGCCTTCGCCCGCTGCCCATTCAGATCATGAGCCTTACCAGCATCCACCAGCGACCGCCGTTTCAGCTCTGCGCCCACTCCCTGCGTCCACGCCGTCTGCTCATACGCCTGCGCGGCTTCATCGTAATGCCGCTGCCCCTGCAGCGCCTCTCCCAGCCCGAAATATGCCAGCTCCACATGCGATGACGGAAAATATCCCGGCTTCTTCGCATCCTCGATCAAATCTTCATAAGCCTTCGCCGCCGCCATGCCTTCCCCGGCGTCCTTGCGCAGATTGGCCTCTTCCAGATGAAAGAGAAAATCATGCGGATACTGCATTTCCAGCTTGTGAACCACCGCAATCGCATCCTGATACTTCGACTCCCGTCGCAGGAACAGCGCCATCACCGTCCCAGCCTCAGCCGAAGTCATCGGCCCATGCTCGAAGTCGTCGCGCAACATCTCCAGTCCGCGCGACTTCGAGCCAGTAATTCCGGCAAACCCAAAGAGGAACTTAAAACCCCACGGCAACGCGCCGATCACATACTGATAGGTTCCCACCACCAGCTTCGCGTCTTCATACTGCGGATCGATCTGCAGCACCTTCACCTCATCGCCATGCGCCGCGAGCGCCAGATGAAAGCACCCGCTGAATCCTCGCTCCACCATCGCCAGATACGCGGCCTTCAAACTCCGTGCCCACCCCCGCGCATACAGCGCATCCACATCACGCGGATTCTTACTCAGCCGTGCACCGGCTTCATGCTCTACCCGATCTTCCAGAGCAAAAATTCGATCCCGCACCGTCGGATCTTCCGGCGTCGGATGCTTGCCCGTCAGAAATCCATCGTTGGCATAGAAGGTCGTGTCCAGCAGATCCTGCCGGTAAAGCTCCTCAAAGACCCGCGCCTCCAGCAGAAAGGTAGTCGCATCCGGTGACCCGGGATGCGCTGCCTGCACCTTCTCAAATAGCGCAACGCTTTTCGGGTAATCCAGGTCGTAAAAATAGCGGTAGGCTTCTTTCACATCAGGATCGTTACGCAGCGCATCGCCATGCACCTCAGCCACAGCTCCTGCACAAACACCCAGACCACCCAACAGCATTACCCAGCCCAACTTACCGAATCGCAATCGTCCTCCAGCATTCCTGCCAATTTGCCTTGCAGTTTCTCTACATCCGGGGCGCAAAAAAGCTCCAGTCCCTAGAGCGTGAAATCCAATCCCTCCCGCTCACAAAAGGAGGCGCACCCTACTTTGACGTTAATACCTCTAGGAGGACGGAAGAATTTCGTCCCCTGCAAGTCCCTTTTCCAATAGCATTCGAGCATGAAGAAAAGCGATATCAGCCCCGTCGAGACATCTCGCGGTCAGGCTGATCCCGTAACTGTCTTTGAAACTGCTCTTCCTGTGTTCGATGCATGCCTGGTTGTTGTTCGTCGCTATTTGCCGAAAAGGGGTACGCATGAAACGTCGCAGGAAGGGCTCCATGTCTCGTTCGCAAACACTGCACCTACTTCTCGCCCAGGCGCAATCCAACGGCTTTGACCTTCGCCGCTGGTACCAGAACAACATCAATCTGGAGTGGGCAGGAATGGAAGACGCGGTCGCGTTTCTTGCTACCGGAAATCACTACTTTGCCTTGGTTTTCTCTCATGATTTCGCCCGTGCTTTCTGGCAAAAGGGCGCGCAGATGAATTTCATCGTTCCCGCCAAAACGTATTCACGCGTAAATGGGCGCGGCCAGGTCATCACCATCAACCGCAAGCCCTTCACCCGCCGCACCATCAAAGCCGATGTCTGGAAATATCACCTGCGCCAGATGGCCGTCAGCGACGATCCCCTCCGCTACCTCAAACGTTTCCTGCCAACTCACGAGGATTTGCAACCTGAAGGCGATCCGGACGAGCCTCTCTCAGCCGTCAGCTGAAATTCGTCACAAGAAAAATATTTCGCTTTTCCAACAGGCTCACGTACTAAAATTCGGTGCGTTCGTCTTTTGCTTTCTCTTTGCCACTTGCCTTACCGGAGGTTCTGTGCATACCGTTTTTGTTTAAAAATCAGGCAACACAGAAAGCAACTCTTCTCAAAGGACTTAAGTACCGTAAAGCGGCTGTTGCAATATTGCTATTACCTTTACGGTAACTAGCAATCGCAAATTTTAAGGGCTCTCAGAGGCCCGTTAACACTGTGCAAAACTGCCCATAAATTGCTTCAAATCTTTGACTTGGTACTCCATACCCGATATGATTTTGGAGTTGCCTATGCAGACAAACACAGTATGCACCGCACGAAACCGATATCGCACACTTGCCGCAGCTGCAATTGCTCTGCTGGTAACTGTAGCTGGGGTTTCGGCGCACAGCACTGAGAGTTCGCATGCACGCAGCGGCTCAAACACGACGAAGTCGCGCAAGTGGATTCAGACAGGCCGCGCCAGTTGGTATGGCCGCCGTTTTCAGGGCCATCGCACCGCGAGCGGCGAGGCCTTCGATCTGAATCTCCTTACCTGCGCCCATCCTTCGCTTCCCATCGGCACCCTGGTCCGAGTGACCAACCTCGGTAATCGCCGGTCAGTCATGGTTCGCGTCAATGATCGCGGTCCGGTCCCTACAGGACGCATCGTAGATCTTTCCTACGCGGCAGCTCGTTCGTTAGGCTTTAGTAGAAAGGGCAGCGCGCACGTGCGCCTGGAAAAGGTCGATGGTGCCGAAGCAGCCTTGCTTAACTGGCCTGAACTCGGCCCGCCAGCCGCCTTCGCCGCGTCTCGTTAACTCAATCCAATTGGAGTAGAAGCAATGGCTGAGCAGGTCACCCGCAAGGCTGCGTCCGAGTGCCAGCCTGAGCTTTCTCCCTACGAGTGCGCCAGACAGCGGCTCATTGTGGCCTTGGACTTCTCCGCCGCCGACTCTGCTCTTAGCTTTGCCGACAGGCTCAAAGATCAATGCCAGTGGTTCAAGATCGGACTGGAGCTGTTCATCGCCTCCGGTCCTGCTATCGTCGAGCGCCTCGTCGAGCGCGGCCACTCCGTCTTTCTCGACCTCAAGCTCCACGACATCCCCAACACCGTCGCCTCAGCCGTCCGCTCCGCCGGTTCCCTCGGCGCATCCATGCTGACCATCCACGCCTCGGGCGGCCCCGTAATGCTGGCCGCTGCGCGTGAAGCAGCCGCCAAGCTTCCGTCCCCACCGCAACTGCTCGCCGTCACCGTCCTCACCAGCATGGACGAGCCCCAGCTCGCAGCAACAGGCATTCCCCGTTCACCCGTCGAACAGGTCCGTCTGCTCGCGCAAACCGGCCTCGACTCCGGCATCAATGGTTTTGTCTGTTCTCCTCAGGAAGCGGCAGCCCTGCGCGCACTGGCCGGACCATCCGCAACTCTGGTCACGCCCGGCATCCGCCCTTCCGGCAGCGAAGTCGGCGACCAGAAACGCATCGCCACCCCCACCAGTGCACTCGCCGATGGCGCCAGCTATCTCGTCGTTGGCCGTCCCATCACACAGGCAGCCCAGCCTGAGTTAGCCGCTGAAGCCATCCTGCTCGAGATCGCCGAAGCGCTGGCCATCGCTCCTACTGAATAATCAAGCCCTTCAGTATTCAGCGCAACCGAAGCTACATCGCCCCGCGTCCCCAAAGCACGGCAGGAACAGTCCCGACTAGTATCTTGAGATCCAGCAGCAGCGACCACGAATCGATGTATTCGAGATCCAGGCGAACCCAGTTTTCAAAGTCCGTGTTGTTGCGGCCGCTCATCTGCCAGATGCAGGTAATACCAGGCGTCACGCTGAACCGGCGCAGGTGCGAAGATTTCTCGATACGCAGCACATCGCGCACCGACATCGGCCTCGGCCCCACCAGTGACATGTCGCCCAGCAGCACATTCCACAGCTGCGGCAACTCGTCGATGCTCGTCTTACGCAGGAACGCGCCAATGCACGTGATGCGCGGATCTGCCTTGATCTTGAAGGCCGGTCCAGGAAATTCATTCCGGTGCTCAAGCTGCGCCTGCAACACCTCTGCATTCACCACCATCGTGCGCATCTTGAAGATGCGGAAACGCCGGCGATGCAGTCCGTACCTGTCCTGCGTAAAGAAGATCGGTCCCTTGCTGTCGAGCTTGATCGCAATCGCCGCCGCAAGCATGATCGGAGCAGTCATTACCAGCAGAGTACCCGCCCCGGCAATATCGATTGCCCGCTTGGCATAGCGCGTCCAATCCTCGCGCACCATGCGCAAAATCGAGTGGTTCTTCACCGACTCCCGGTCAAGCTGCGCAATCTTCGTCTGGAACAGGTGCGCAGAGTGCCGCACCTCCACGCCAAACTGCTCGCATACCCCGATCACCTGCTGAATCGGCTCATACATCGATTTCACCGGCAGCGAGCAATACACCACCGACACCGGATGCTCCTTCAGCAACGCGTCAAGCAGATCCAGTCCGCCCAGATAACGTTCGCGCATCTCTCCCGATCCGATAAACGTATCGTCTAGAACGCCAACGACGTTGTACACCGGCGAGTCATGCATCTCCTCAAACGCCGCCTGCCCGCTCGGCCCTGAACCGACAATCAGCACATCGCGCTTCGGAATGATCGTATCGATCGACATCCAGCCGATAAAGCAGGCCAGGGCAAGAATCAGCAGGTTCAGCAAAGAAGCCGCCAGAAAGAATCCGCAATCCACCATCAGCGACTCCTGCCAGTCAAGCCGCGACAGCAGCGCCGGATAAATAATCAGCGTGCAGAGAAAAGCAGCCAGAAACCCGCTGGCCATTTCCTTATGCAGAATTCCGTCGCCGTAGCTGCGGCTGCGTCCAGTCGCGATGCGTGATACCAGCGTCACAGCCCCAAGCATGAACGTTTCCAGCACGCTCACACGCGGCACATACCACCACGACGGGCCTTGAAACATCAGACCCGGGTGGAGAAAGAACCAATAAGCAATCAATACTGCAGCCGGAGAGGCATTGCGCGCAATCCGATAGACCGACGACTGTAATGTGCCTACATGATGCAAATGGCGCTCAAGTCTTGCCCAATCCAGCCTGGGTCTTTCTGTCTTCGACGCAATCGCTCGGGAAGTGGCGTCTATAGTCCAGTTACTCATTTACCCGACCAATCACCGGAGTTCCGGGGGTGTTCCTACTCTTGTTTTATCCGCACACAAACAACGTGATTGCCGTAGCGATCGTTGCTTATGGCTACGTGGGGAGAGAGCGTGCTCTGCAACTCAAGTCTGCGTCTCAGGATAAGAAGTATCGGCAGCAACACCAATACCTCAAAAGCCGTATCATCGTGAACCATTGCTGCCACATAGTGCATACATCCCGTAGCAGCGTTTCATTCGGTCACTGGCTTCATCGGCAACAGAGTGACTGACGTTTATACGCCGTCATCGCTCATATTGCAAAAACATTCATTTCCGTCGCCGTCTCTCTACCGTGCAGGTCTACAACAGCCGCAAAGGATCGACGTCGGCAATCACATTGCGCCGCGGAATTCCCACTTCCTCCGCATGCGCCATGGCGCCTCGCAAAGCCGTATTCAGCGCCCTCCGCGAAGCCGCCTTCAAGATGAGATGAAACCGGTAAATCTCTTTAATACGGGCAATCGGAGCAGTGCAAGGCCCCAGCACGCGCACGCCCTCAGGCTTGATCCGCTCAAACCATTTCCCCAGCTCTGCCGACCATCCCGCAGCCTCTTCCATGCGCTTTGAAACCACCAGTAGATTCGCCAGCACACCAAACGGCGGATAGTGCATCCATCGCCGGTACTTGATTTCGCGCGTAACAAAGCCGTCATAGTCATGCTCCGAAGCAGCCTGCACCGCATAGTGCTCCGGATAGTACGTCTGCAGCACCACCCGCCCCGGCAACTCGCCTCGCCCCGCGCGCCCCGAAACCTGCGTCATCAACTGAAAGACCCGCTCCGCCGCGCGAAAATCCGGCAGCGCCAGTGCATGATCGCAGCCCACCACCCCCACAAAGGTCACTCCATGCACATCATGACCTTTGGCAATCATCTGGGTACCGACGAGCAGATTGATCTCACCCGAATGGAGCCGCGCCAGCACCCGCTCCATGTCGCTGCGCCCCCGCACCGTATCGCGATCCATGCGCCCGATCCGCGCCGCCGGAAAAATCTCCTGTAACCGCTCCTCACCCTGCTGCGATCCCGCACCAAGATAGTAGAGATGCTCGCTCTCACACTTCGGACAAACCTTCGGCACCGAACGCCGATACCCGCAGTAGTGGCACTCCAACCGCTGTCCTGCAACCGCGACATCATCCAGCGAATGCGACGACTTATGATGCGTCAGCGAGATAGCGCAGTTCACGCATTCCAGCTTCTCTCCGCACGAGCGGCACATGCACACAAACGAGTAGCCGCGCCGGTTCAGCAGAATCATCGCCTGCTCCCCGCGATCCAGCGCCGCCTGCGTCTCCTCAATCAGCCGCCGCGAAAAGAGCTGCTCCTTCCCCGTCTGCTGAAACTCCATGCGCATATCCACCAGCTCAACCCGCGGTAGCGGCCGATGGTTCACACGCTCCGTCATCGCCAGCCTGCGATACTTCCCTGCTTGTGCGTTTTGCCACGTCTCCAGCGAAGGCGTCGCCGACCCCAGCACCACCGGCACATCCTCCAGCTTCCCGCGCATCACAGCCACATCGCGCGCGTTATACCGCGGACTCTCTTCCTGCTTGTAGCTGTTGTCGTGCTCCTCATCCACCAGAATCAATCCCAGATTCGGCACCGGCGCAAAAACCGCTGAACGCGTGCCTACCACAATCGGAGCGTCGCCACGACGAATGCGATGCCACTGCTCCGACCGCTCCGCCGGTGTCAGCGCCGAGTGCAACAGTGCCACGCGCTGTCCAAAGGTCGCATCCAGTTGCGCAGCCGCCGCCGGCGTCAACCCAATCTCTGGCACCAGCAGAATCGCTCCCTTACCTTCATCCAAAACCCGCTGCATCGCCGCCAGGTACACCGCTGTCTTGCCCGATCCCGTAACGCCATACAAGAGAAATGGCTCAAAACTCCGCACCGTCGCTATCGAAGCCAGCGCCTCCATCTGCGCTTCGTTCAGCAGATGCCCAATCTTCCCGGCTCCCAGTCCGCTCATCCGGAACGCCGCCTGCCGCTCCTCGATCCGCACCAGTCCACGCCGCACCAGCGTCTGCAGCGAACTCGCCGACATGCCCTTTTCGCGTAGCGCCTGCAACGGCATCTCATTGCCGCACGCAGCCAGCTCCGCCAGAATCGCCTGCTGTTTCGCCGTCAATGCAGGCAGCCGCGCATCCACCACCAGCACCGCGTGCCGCTCGATGCGGCGTGCATCCCGCTCCATGGCCGAGGTCTCGCGCGCAATCCATCGCTTGCGCGCCATGCCCGCCAACAGAGGCAGACTTACCGCCGTCGCCGTACGCAGCGTGCTCAACTTCACCGCCTCACCGTCAGCCAGCCGCTCCAGCACCTTCCACTCGGCGTCTCTGCTATCGTCGTCTGTTTGCTTGCGGCGTCGCGTCGATCCCTCATCGTCGCCATCATGGTTCTTTGCCAGCGCATCCCGTCCCACATCCGTAATCCGGTAATACACCGTGCGGCGAACCTCCGCCGTCAGCGGCAACATCCCCCGCAGCACCTCGCCGATGGGAGCCAGATAATACTGCGCCATCCACTCGCCAAGCTCCATCAGGCGCGCCGATAAAATCGGCTCCTCATCAATGAGCGTCTCCACCGGCTTGGCGTCGAACTCCTCCGGCACGCGCTCATGCGCTTCTATTACCACACCGATCAGCTTTTCATTGCGAAACGGCACAATTACCCGCGCACCCCGCTGCGGAGACACACCATCGCCCACGGCATAGGTAAATGTCCGGTCCAGAGGCACCGGCAGCGCAACTTCGCAGAAACTGGGCATAGTGGCCAGTCTCCAGTTTAGTCAGCCGTATTCAGTGCCTCATTCTGACTCCGGAAATGCGCCATCACCCTCGCCGCTATGCTCCTCTGGACCGAACATTGACTCACCCGTCTTCTACGGCTCGACCATCACTGCGTCAGCGCATATACAATCGGTTGCTGATGACCAAGCGTGCGAAGTCCTCTGCCTCCAAATCCGCTGCGAAATCCAAGTCAACCCCAGTCCGCAAGCCGGCCTCTAGCCCCACGCAGGGTCCTGTCACACTCACCGTCGACATCGGGGGCACCGGCATCAAGATCATGCTCCTCGACGCCTCAGGCCAGCCCTTGACCGAGCGCATTCGCGCGTTGACTCCCACCGATCCCACGCCCGAGCGTGTGATCCACGCCATCGAAGAGTTGCGCCAACTATTGCCTCAACAGCTCGCGAACTTTGACCGTGCCTCGGTCGGCTTTCCAGGAGTCCTCAAGAAAGGCGTCACGTTGGAAGCACACAACCTCCATCCCGCCTGGGCTGGTTTTCCCCTTCAGGAAACGCTCATGGAGCACTGGAAGAAACCGGTACGCGTCGCCAATGACGCCTCCATTCAGGGCTACGGAGCCATCTTCGGCAAAGGCGTCGAACTATGCCTTACCCTCGGCACCGGCCTCGGGTCGTCACTCTTCACCAATGGTCATCTCTGCCCCGGACTCGAACTGGCACACCACCCTTGGCACAAGAAAACCTACGAAGACTACGTGGGCATGCGCGGCCTGAAGAAATACGGCAAGAAGCGCTGGAACAAGTTGCTCCAGGAAGCCTTTGCCCAAACCTCCCAGCTCTTCAACTGGGATTTCCTCCATATAGGCGGAGGCAACGCCAAGCACATCAAGTTCGATCTGCCCCACAACGCCCGCATCGTGAGCAATGAAGAAGGCCTGCTCGGCGGCGTTGCCCTCTGGCGCGATCAGTCGTAGCGCTCCGCATCTCACCCATGAAAAAGTGACCAAATTCGTACGCTTTGACCATTAAGTCAGGTCTGGTAATGCGCCCGCGCGCATCTTAATTCGCGGATTTGCGTCCATACATGGCATGGCTGCCCATTTGCCACCGGAGCTATTCGAAAAGATTCGCTTGTGATTGCATTCATGTTGCGTGGGAGGTTGGTTCTGCGATCGAAGTTCGGCGTTGTTCTCATATCAAGCGTTCTTCTTCTTTTCCGCATTTTACTTTCACAAGCACAGGTAAGCGTCCTCACGCAGCACAATGACAACACTCGCTCCGGCACCAACCTGCAGGAGAAACTTCTCAACATCTCCAACGTCAACCGCAACACCTTCGGCCGCCTTGCCCGTCGCGTCGTTGACGGCAACATTTACGCCCAGCCCCTCATCGTTGCTCAGGCGCAAATCCCCAATCGCAAATCCACCAACGTCGCCATCGTCGCCACGGAAAACAACAGCGTCTACGGCTTCGACGCCGAAGACACCAACCCGCGCTCCACAACAGCCCAGATCTGGCGCACCAATCTCGGCCCCGCCGTTCCTACATCCACGCTCTACGCCGCTCTCAACGCCCCCTACTGCACCGACATGACCCTCCAGGTCGGCATCACCAGCACCCCCGCAATCAAGCTCACACAAGACGCAGCCCCACGCAGCGGAGTAATCTTCACCGCGGCCAAAACCAAACGCGGCAAGACCTACGCCTACACCCTCTACGCCCTCAATCTCTCTAACGGATCCATCCTCGGCTCGATCCCTATCGAGGGCCAGGTCAGCGGTCACGGTTACGGCTCAACCGGCTCCGGAATCGATGCGCACATCTCCTTCAACGCCCTCTATCAACTCAATCGCCCCGCGCTGCTCCTCGCCGGCAACGTTCTTTACGTAGCTTTCGGCAGCCATTGCGACATGGGACCCTATCATGGCTGGCTCTTCGCCTACGACGTCTCCAACGCTTCCACTCCGAAACTCATCGACATCCTCTGCACCACGCCCAACGGTACCGGCTCCAAGCGCGTCAACGGACTTCCCGTAGAAGGCGAAGGCGGCATATGGATGAGCGGCGCAGGCCCATCCGTCGACAGTGACGGCTACATCTATCTCTCCACGGGCAACGGCTCCTACGACGGCATCACCGAATTCTCCGACAGCGTTTTAAAAATCAAGCTCGACCAGAACAAGCTGCGAGTCGTCGACTGGTTTACCGCGTCCAATCAAGATCAGCTCAAGGACGATGACTATGACCTCGGCTCAGGCGGAGTAGCTCTTCTGCCCGGCACACACACAGCCGTCACTGGAAGCAAGGAAGGCCGTCTCTACCTGCTCGATACCGCCGATCTGGGGCACGGTAAACAGCCTCCACTGCAATCCTTCCAGGTCACCCATCCTCATCCCCCGCCGCCTCTCGCCTACAACCTGCACAACGCGCCTGTCATCTGGCCACACAAAGACTTCGCGTACGTCTATGTCATGGGAGAAGAAGATCCGCTCAAACAGTACCAGCTCGTTCACAATCCCCAAACCAAAGGTGATGGCTGGAAATTCGATCCCGACCTCCCCTTCAAAACCAGCCCTAAAACTTCGCCTTATCCCAACTTCCCCAACGGCCTCTTCCTGCCCGACCGTACCGACCCCATCTGGATGCCCGGCGGCTTCCTCTCACTCTCAGCCGACGGCGACCACGACGGAACCGGCATCCTCTGGGCCACAATGCCTTACGCCGCCAACGCCAATCACATGGTCGTCCGCGGTGTCCTCCGCGCCTTCGACGCTTCCAACGTAGCCAAAGGCGAGCTATGGGACAGTGAAAACTCCGGCGACCCCAACGACGGCCTCGGACAATTCGCCAAATTCAACCCACCCACCGTAGCCAATGGCAAAGTCTACGTCGCTACCTTCCAGCAGGAAACCATCCTCGCCAACGGCAACCACGTAAAAGCGCCCAACGGAGACCGGCCAGCCCTGGTCATTTATGGCCTTCGCTCACGCAAACAAACAACCCCACCACCCCATCGTTAACCAAGACCGTCATTGTTCTTCTCTTGTGTCTGTCATCCCCGAAGGGGATCTGCTTCTCCATGAAACGCTCCGCGTTCTCCAACCATCCCTCGCTGCCGCCAGACCACGCAAACGCTAGGACCGTCTTCAATCCAGCATCATTCGCAAACTTGAGCCCAGAAAGAGCATCACTGGTGAAGGCAGGGCAGGTTCAGAAAGTGATTTGCCTGAAGTCTGCAGTGGACGACAGTCCGATTTGCAAGTAGACGCTCAACCGGTTCAAAATTCGCATAGAACGCAGAAAGATCGGCGGCGATATCCTCAAGACAATCGGACGAGGAGAGAGCAATGAATCTGCGAATCGGTGGTGTAACGATTGGAACATTCCTGCTGTGCATTTGTTGTACTGAGCAGGGAGTACGAGCCTCGAACCGTAGTAGTGGAAGCATTGTCGCGACTGGGCCAATGATCGCGGCACGTTTCGATCATGCTGCAGTCCTGTTGCAAACTGGCCGCGTGCTGGTTGTAGGTGGGATCGAACGCAACGGTGTAATGGAGCCCAGTGCGGAACTCTTCGATCCGGTCACTGGGCGATTCAGTCTGACCGGAAAGCCATCGGAACAGCACGGCTGGGGGGTTACGGCAACTCGCCTTCGAAACGGAAAAGTGTTGGTAGCTGGAGGTTCGACAGGTTGTGAGTCACCCTGTTATACGGCGCTCGCTGAACTCTATGATCCTGCCAGCGGGACTTTCACACCTACCGGAAAAATGACGGTTCCACGGGCCGAAGCCCGAGCAGCACTTCTCAGGACCGGAGACGTGCTGCTCATTGGCGGTACACCCATCACAGAGCACAATCCTGTCCTCACGGCAGAACTCTATCACCCATCAACAGGCACGTTCGAATCGACAGGTGCGACACACTTATCAGATGCAACTCAGATCGTACTTCTGAGCGATGGCAGAGTGCTTGTAGCAGGCAGTTCTGGATCCGATTTGTATGATCCGTCTGCAAAGCATTTCACTGCAACCGGCACAATGACGGCACTGCGTTCTAAATTCGGTGGCGCATTGTTGCCGGATGGCCGTGTACTCTTCGCTGGCGGACAGGCTGGTGGCCCGTTCGGAACCCGTGTCACAAGCACACAAATTTATGACCCTCGGACGGGCAGATTCTCACCCGGCCCGGAATTAAACGAGAACCGATTCAAACTATCCAAAGCAGTTGTTTCTCTCAAAGACGGCCGGGTGCTGATTGCCGGCGGTGCAGAGCAACCAGAAGTCTATGATCCGGCCTCACGCGCATTTATTCCAGTGGGAGGCTCCTTGCTGGATGGATTCTGCTTCTCCACGGCCACATTGTTGAACGACGGCCGGGTTTTGCTCGCAGGAGGTTACGCCAAGCCCGGAGGTTCCGGAGTCAATCATGCGTGGCTCTACCAACCATAAACGCACGTTTGATTTCATTCATCAGCACCTCATTCCTACGTACCCCTCGTGAGTGGATTGGCCCGTAGTCGGCCAAATTCGTGCACAAGCACGAATCCTGCCACCGGCGGATAGTGCACCTCTGTCCGGAAACATCTCGTAATGGATGTCATGGATCTGAACACGGCACGCGTACTTACACTTTGCCAGCCATTTTGGCGAACCACCAACGGAGGCCGACGAAGAGAAAACGCCAGTCCTGAAAAAACTCGGGCGGCTTTCCCTCAAAGGCATGGCCGATGAACTGGAAGATCCAGCCGACGACGAAGAGGCCAACGGCGAGTATCCAGAAGCGGGTGTGCCAGAGGATGAGTGGGATCACAAGGAAGCTGAGCGCGATCATGGGGATGCCCACAGTGTGGCAGGCGCGATTGACTGGGTTCTGGTGGCTGGTGGAGTACTGACGGATCCAATCATCCCAGCTTCGGTTTCCGAGCACGATGCGCCTCCAGAATCCAATCTAGCCCATGATGGGCTCGCTTGATAGGGTCAATCGCCGGCGAAGACTCGCGACGCGGAGGTGCGTGTGAAGTGATTTGACTCTCGCAGGATGGCCCATAGCAGTGCAGGAAATCCGACGATGGGCTTCAGAAGAAACTGCTTGCGTTGAGTCACGGTCAAAAGTCCGACGATGTAGCGATGCAGGATGATCTGCTGATACCAGGGGATGCTGGCGACCATGTGATGCGCCAGGTGGCAGGGCTGGCCCCACGGGCCGCCGCCAATCAGCAGCCCCCAAAAGCCCACGCCCAGGCTGCGCGCGCCGCTGTTGTTCTCAAGCGGCATGAGGTTGTGCTCGGTGAACTGCCTCAAACGGTCCACATAAAAGCCAATGTGCGGCATGAGAAGGAATGCGATAACGGTAAACAGCAGGCCGAAGAAACGGTAAAGCATAAAGAGATAGAGTCCGTTATAGATGGCTGCAATGAGGCCGGATGTAGCGCTGGAGCGGGTGTACGCGGATGTGCGATGCACAAAGAAATCTGTGTAGTTAAAAAAGCTGCCGAGGGGAAGGAAGTTGAGCCAGAGGCGGCGCGGGAAGATGAAGTTGAGAAATTCAGTGTCATCCTTGGTGCCGAATTTGGCGTGGTGCGCCATGTGGCACGCGGAGTAGCATTCGGGCTCGGCGGCTGAAAGGCGGCACATGTTGGTTGACAGAAAACTGGCCGCGCGGCTGAACGGGCTCCTGCCGGGAAAGATGAGGTTGTGAGCCGCACCCTCGTGCAGGGAGTAGATGCTGAGCGAGTATGCGAGCCAACTGTGGAAAGTGCCGGTGAAGATGGCGGCGAGGATAAGAGCCCATGAACCGGGAACAGTCGCGACGAACCAGCGGGCAAGCGCAATCCACACAAGCCAGTCAACGGCGAAGATGCTGCCGATGGCCGAGAGGCTGATGGCGGCGTGCAGGTGCGGATGCGCGCGGAACCACTTATGCAACTCACGGCCACGGACCATGACCTGATGAATTTGCTCGGGGTTGAGATGCTCAAAGTCGTGCGAGTTTGCGTATTCGCAGGCCATGGCGAACTCATCGGGGTGGACTTTCATCGCTCCTCCACCTTGACGGGTTTAGACTGCACACGCCGAGGCCGCGTTCCGTGATTTGCGGGCAGTATGCGAACCGGCGGGCCAGCCTGAATTGTTCGCAGGACGCCAGTATAGCTCGGATCACGATCTGGCGGGCGGCCCAGATCCAAACGACAGCCACAGGAGATGTGTGTGCCCCAAGGTCTCGCCGTCCGTGATCGCCGGCGGCAGGTCTTCGTCGCTGGGGCAGCTGAGACCGATGGATGCTATAGTTCTCTCGATCGCTTCAAGAGGATGACGCACACAATGAATCGCAGAACATTTCTCATGGGCAGTGCTGCCGCTTCTACTCTTCTCGCCTCCACGCGTCATCTATCCGCCGATCCGCTCGGTCTGCCTATCGGCTGCCAGACCTACCCTGTGCGCAAGTCGATCAGCACCGACTTCGCCGGCACCATGAAAGGATTAAGCGCCGCTGGCTTCACTCAGATCGAGCTCTGCTCACCCTACGGCTACGACGACTTCGCAAGCCTCCAGAAATACACACCTCAGGAACTCCGCCGCATGCTCAACGACTGGGGACTCGGCTGCATATCCGCGCACTGGTCACCGGACGAGCTCTTCAAAACACCCGACAAGAGCATAGCCTATGCGAAGGACTTCGGCATGACGCAGATGGGCATCGCCGCGCTCGGCCCCTTCAACCCAACAACCACTCAGACAGTCGATGACGTAAAACGCTACGTCGATCCCTTCAACGTCTTCGCCGAAAAAGCGCACGCCGCAGGCATCGTCGCCTTGTTGCACAACGAGGGCTTCGTCTCCGCACACATCGACGGCAAACCGGTCTACGACATGATGATCGCCCAGCTCAATCCCGAAACCACCAAACTCCAGTTCCAGGTCTCCAGCATGCAGGCCGGCTACAACCCAGTGACCTACTTCCATAAATACCCAGGCCGCTTCCTCTCCATGCACTGCCAGGACTGGGTAAAAGATCCCTCCACCAAATCCGGCTTCCGCGAAGTTCCGTTAGGCAAAGGAGTCGTGGACTGGAAAGCAGTCTTTAAAGCCGCAAAGGTAGGCGGCATAAAAAACTACTTCGTCGAACTAGAAGAAGATCCAGCACTGATGCCGCCAAGCATCCCCTACCTCAGATCCCTGCACGTCTGAAGCAAGCGCAACCTCATGCGTCTCTGATCCCAAGCAAAGCATTTTTCACCCTGAACAAAGCATCTGCATCCCGAACAAAGCACTTGTCATCCTGAGCAAAGCGAAGGATCTGCTTTGCCTTTGTCCTTGCTTTTGTTTTTGCCGTTGTTCCTCTGTCTGTCATCCCCGCAGGGGATCTGCTTCTAACAGATAAAGCAGCGTTCGTGCAAAGCGCGAACCCACCCGCCTAACAGTCCTGATAACGCGACCTACGCTGACTATCGGTGAAATCCTCTCCAGGACCCGAGAGAGTGGATGCATCTCTAATCGGGCCTGCTTTGGAACGAGCCAATCAGAATGTGCGCAAACGGAACGAAACCAGCACGCTGAAGCGTCCTGAAGGAAGCCACGTTTTGAGGGCTGCAGCGGGCCCCAGGTACAGCTCCCATCTCATAACATGCGCGTTTCAACTCCTGAACGAGGTATGCGCCGAAGCCGCGTTGACGATGCTTCTCGTCGATTTCCATATAAACGTCTGCGTATGGCCGGTTGTAGTGAAACGCCAGTCCGCCCTTGCCAATCGCAGCGCCATCGACTTCAAGAGTCCAGTCGCTACTGCCGGAGCGTTGCTCCAGGCATTGCAAAGCTTCAGCCTCTGAGGTGTTTCGAATCAGCGTCGCGTTCTTGCTCGGATGAGCCGTCGTTTCCGCATCACGAAAGACGATCTTCTCGCTGACGATGTCATGACCGTAGGTGTGCGCCATGATAAAAGAAAGAACTTCATTGCTTTGTATCTCGAAATGCTGAGCGTTACTGGCAGCAAGCAGGCTCTCGAAAAGAGCAAAGGCCTGTCCGCGATGCTCGGGAAGAACGTAGAACTCCAGGAGTGTTGGCCGGTCTTTCCAGGGGCCCGCGACCGCTACAGAACCGAAACCGGCAACCTTGTGATTAGCCTCCAAACGATATGTGACAGTCCAACCCGGACGGCGATGAATCGAATCATGGACAATCTGGCAATTCATCTCTTCCCGATGGCGTGTTCGCATCGAGAGTACATCTTCAGCGGACACCAACAGTGCTTGCAAGGGCTTGCTCCCCGATTGTCGCTCGCCTCACAGTTTATAGCGGTCAGAAGAATCCGCAACGAGGACATATAGCAGTTTTTTCCTCCATTCGCGTGGTATCTACCTTGTTGACTCCATCCCGAAACCTACCGTTTTTGGGACACTGCCTCACGCTTGCTCCGTCGCCACTCCTCGACGTTTGCGAGGACGACTTTGAGACGGGCAGACTGTTCTTCGGAGAGCGGTGCCTTCTTCACCTTTCTCAAAATGTCCTTGAACATATATCCAGATCGAAAAAAGTAAGGTCGGATTTCGAGGAAGCAGATCGCTGCTTCCATCGCTAGTTGGTCACCGTCAACGATTCGCTGAAGAGCGTTGGAATTTGTGTCGCTCCAATATCCGCCCGGGAAAGCCAGTCGGTCCCAGGTTGCGTGAAATCCCGAGCAGCGTCTTGCCATTCCTGCCATTTCACGAGGCTCTCGTCTCGATGCCGGAAAGTCTGGCGAATCCGGTCGTGAAGCTGTCGAATTGTTTCGGCATTTGTGACAATCGCCTGCGTTACGTCGCGGGTTCTCATTGTCCAATCTCAAAGTTCATGTCTACCCCGATCCCATTCTCAGTAGAAAATCGCATCGTTTTGAAACTTACCCCTTTCGAGACTGACTGCAGCGTTCTTCGATGATCGAGGCGCAAACTGCTACGCATTCATCACAGATATAGGCACGAGGATAGTCAGTGGGCGAAGCGATCAGAAATGCCACGTCGCCGTCCGTCCTATGACACCACGAGCATCGCTGCTCGGAAGTAGAAGGCGGGTTCATGGTGGCAGAATAGCCTAGTGGCTGTGTCCCGTGCGCTCGCTGATATGAAAAACGAGGAAAGGGTAGTGCCTCGATAAGGACCCTTTGCGAGACCGGTTAAGCTGAAGTCATGCCTCCAACAGGATTTCGATTGCCGATGGGCTATGCGATTTGCTGCTCGGACGACGGCAATACCTTGGTTTGCCTCTCGCGCCGCGTGAATTTGTTTGACCTATCTAGCCGGAAACGGATTTGGTCGGTTCTGCCATTCTCCCATGCTAGCGAAGCCGACTTTTCGCCTGATGGCAAAATCCTCGCAGTGAAAAACACGAGCGGTAGGATTCTTGCGCTCGACTCTGCTTCGGGTAATGTGATTCACGATTACAAGAATCAAAAAGAGGGCGAAGGAAGCGAGGTCTTTTTCTCACCTGAGGGTAATAGACTGATCGACGCTTCGTGGAAGGGAGTAATCACCGTCCGCAAGCTGCTTGAGCCCACCATCGTGACGGAGCAATCATTTCCGGGAGAAATGATAGTACGAGTCTCTCACGACACAACGAGGCGCACCTGGTTGTTCGAACATCATCCAGTTGTACGGCCCGGAGAAAACTGGCCCTCGCCTCCCTATCTCACCATAGAAAAATGGCCGATAGGAGAAGGCACAGCCAAGGTCATTGCCTTAGACCTCGACATTAGTGCATCAGCAACTATCTCCCCCGATGCTTCAAGGATTTGTTATGTATGTATTCGTCGAGGCCTAGGGCGCTGGATCAAGGTCGCACAAGCTATCGATGGTGAAACACTCGCGAGTAGCGAGGAAATCAAGACTGGCGGACCAGTAAGAGCATTGGCTTGGTCACCCGACGGCAGATATATAGGCACAGTTCAAAAGCGACGCTTTGTCTTCTACAAAGCGTCGGATCTTTCATTTGTCGGAGAAGTGCCATGCACATATCCCTCCAGCATCTGCTTCTTGCCTGGAAAAAATGACGTGGTGCTCGGTTCTTGGAAAGCTTCCGTGCTTGTCGGGCTCGACGCTATTGCAGCCGGCAAAGTGAAAATGTCGTAGGTATTTTTCGTGAGTTAATCTGGGGAACGCCGGGTGCCTGTAGAAGCTCAAGAGGTTGTTCCATCGGCGAGCGGTATCTCGGAGCGGCTGATGGGCGGGTTGTAGTTGAGGCTACCATGAGGTCTTTCGTGGTTGTAGTAGTGAGTCCATGGCTGCA
>NZ_JAGSYH010000010.1:140000-152495 GCF_025685685.1 Acidicapsa dinghuensis | reverse complement strand
GGACTCACATCTGCAGCCATGGACTCACTACTACAACCACGAAAGACCTCATGGTAGCCTCAACTACAACCCGCCCATCAGCCGCTCCGAGATACCGCTCGCCGATGGAACAACCTCTTGAGCTTCTACACCTACCCTGCCTTTGGCGACGGCGTCTGCCATAACCTCACCCTCGAGCTATCCAACAAGCAGATTCAGGAGTTCCTCTACCGGAGTCAGGCCGCTCTCTCCCACGTCAAAAAGCCGGCGCTCACCCCAGCCCGCGACAAATGTCTCGCCGCCCTTCAGCAGGACGCAAAACAGCAGCAATAGTCCGGCAAACGTTGTGCAGCGTCTGCATAGATTGCACATTGCATTGCACCGATTGCACTTTGCCCGGCACGGATTACACTTCGCCCCGCAGCGATTGCGCTGTGAAATCGATATTCACGCCCTCGCTTGATGCCTGACCCGCCAAAGCGGTACGCTTGAGCCATGTACGAAGACTTCCACGTCACCGACCGCTGGACCGGCGAAGACCTCCACTGCAAATGGAAAGCCAACATCGTGGCCATCGCCACCCGCCACGCCGATGCAGTCGACATCCGCTTCGACGTTAACGGCCAGCCCATGTGGATCGCCATGCCCAACCACGCCTGGCTCGCACAGAAGCAGCGCAGCGGCAAAATCATCACCGACTATCTGGCCGCCCAGATCGCCGGCCGCTACCTTAAGTCATTGATAGAAGAGGGTTACGACGCTGGCCGCCAGCTCTACACCATGACCGTCGAAGAGGTCCTCGAAAACCTCGACGCCGTCATCGACGAAGCCAAGGAAACCGGCTCCATCCCAGCCCTGCCAGTTCTCGCCGGCTAAGCCAAACCGCAGGCGCAGCAGCTATTCATGCCGCAGCGCCTCTACTGGTTGAATCCGCGCCGCCCGCCGCGCCGGAATCCAGCTCGCCGCAAGCCCGATAACTATCAGGATCAGCGCGCCAGAACTAAAACTAAGCGGATCAGCGGGTTGTAATCCATAAAGCATAGACTTGATCGCGCGGCCGAGCAGCATTGCAGCCGTGAGGCCTACAACGATACCGGCAATCGACACCCACATTGCCTCACGCAAAATCATTTGCAGCACCTGCGCGGGCCTTGCACCCAGTGCGAGACGGATACCGATTTCATTAGTACGGCTCGCCACGGAGTACGCCATCACGCCGTAGACGCCAACGGAAGCCAGCGCCAATGCCAGCATGCCAAAGCTCGACGTGAGCGCAACAAAGATGCGTTCCTGCTGTGTGTCTGAATCGATCTGCTGCTGCTGCGTGCGTACCTCGATCAGCGGCAGATCCGGATCGATCTGCTGCAGTGCTTTGCGTAGATCAGGCACAACGGCTTCCGGCTTGATGCGAGTGCGCAGCTCATAGGTAAGGCCGCCGACCTCCGTCTGCTGCTCAAACGGAAGAAAGAACTGCGGCGGCGGTGGCGTGCGCAGATCCGTATACTTCGTGTCAGCGCATACACCGACGATCTGAATCCATTGCGCCGACTCTTTCAGGCTGTGCCCGTCGTTATTGTGCTCGTCGGTGGTGAACCGCTTCCCTACGGGATCTTGATTCGGAAATCGCAGTTTTGCCAGTGCTTCGTTGATGATGGCGACCTTGCCTGATGTTGCTGTATCCCGCGAATCGAAACTCCTTCCCGAAAGAATAGGAATGCCCATCAACGAGAAAAAATTATTGCCAACCACGTTGTAAAACTGGCTCTGGTCCTTGTCTTTCTCGTAGGCCTCGCCTTCGGGAAGAAAGTCAGTATCATCAGCTTCTCCTGCAACGTAAGGCGCGACAGCTGGGGTGACCGCTTCCACTCCGGGCACAGCGCCGAATGCAGCAATGATTCTGCGATGCAATGCCATGTCCTTGCCTGGAGGGTATTGCCTGGCCGGAGGCTCGATTTCTGACAGGAGTAAATGATCTGTACGAAAGCCAACATCGACAGCATTGAGGCTGGCAAGCGTGCGAAGGAAGAGCGTAGCGCCCACGACCAGAAGCGTAGACAGCGCGATCTGCAAGCCGACGAGCGACTTGCCACCCCATCCTTTGCGCCGTCTGGTGACGCTTGCCGAGCTCTCTTTCAATCCATGATTCAAGTGCGTGCGAGCCGCGGCAATGGCTGGAAACAGGCCAAAGATCAATCCCGTGCAGAGCGTGATCAGCGCCGTAAAAACAAAAACGCCCCAATCGAAGTGGACGTGAAACTCACTTCGCTCCCATGCATTCCCAGTAAGCTTCGGAATGATGTTGCTGCCCACGTATCCGATGAGCAATCCGCCAGCGCCGCCAATCACAGCCAGCAAAACGCTCTCGACGATCATCTGTCGCGCAAGGCGTATGCGCCCAGCACCGAGTGAAAGCCGAATCGCCATCTCGCGCTGGCGCTGCGTGCCGCGCGCAAGCATGAGATTCGCGATGTTCGCACAGGCCAGCAGCAAGACAAAACCTACCATCGTCAGCAGCACAGCCATAGGCTTTGCGAACATGCGCTGTGTGTGAAAAAGACCGCGGCTGCCGTCACGCACATCCATCTGCGGCATGCTGTCTGTAGGGCGCACGGGCATGGTTGCGCGCACCACGGCGCTGAGTTGCACATTAAGTTCCGCTTGCGCTTCTGCATCCGAAACTCCGGGACGGATTCGTCCCATCACGTTGATCCACCAGTTTTGCGGCGCATCCAGCAGAGAGGACGACGTACTACTCCGGACGGAACGGGGATAGATGAGCGGCTGCATCGAGATTGGTAGAAAGAAGTCAGGAGACTCCTGCACATTCTTTGCACCGGTAAATCCGCGAGGATTGACGCCAACGATTGTCAGCGACACATCGTTGAGCTTTACGATTTCGCCCAGCACCGCGGGCGAACTTCCGAACTGACGCTCCCACAGGCCATCGCTGATAACGACAACCGCTCCTGCTCCTGCCGTGGCATCATCCGATGGCTGAATAGCACGGCCTAACTGCGGATGCACTTCAAGGTCGCCGTAGTAATTGCCCGAAACCATCTCGAACTGCACTGGCTGTGCTTGTCCGCGAATTGTCGCGTTGCCGCCAGTCTCTTTGAATGCGAACAAATCTTGAAATGCATGGTTGTGCGCACGCAGGTATTGATATGCCGGATATGAAAAGGATGAGCTCGCCACACGACCGTTGGGGTACGGCTCGTAATCGCCCCAGATATGATGAACTGCCTCACGCCCCTTTATCGCGTTCCAGGCCAGTAAACGCAAGTCTGCAGCGTGCGCAACATTGAGGCGCTCGTACAGCAATTGTTTGGCCAGCGAGAAGATGGTGGTGTTGGCGCCAATGGCCATTGCCAAAGAGATTGACGCGACTACAGTGAAACCAACGCTGCGGCGCAGCCTGCGCGCTGCGTAGCGTAGATCCGCAGCCATGGCATCCCAGAATCGCAGCCCCACTGAGGCGCGCATCTCATCCTTGTGCACGATAGTCGATCCAAGCGCGATGCGCGCCCGGCGATTCGCTTCCTGGCGCGAATAGCCTGCGCGCATCAGGTCAGCGGCAAGCATTTCAAGATGGCTTGCAAGCTCAGAGTCCATCTGGCTTTCGAGACTGCTGCGGTGAGTGATGGCTCGCAGCCACGACTTGCATTGCGCGGAAAGACGAAGAAACAATGAATCAGACTTACTCACGGCTTGCTCCTGAATGCAGAAGGAATCGAGAAAAATTGATGAGATATTGGGCCGAAATTTGGTTATTCATAGCGCAACGCCTCTACAGGCCGAATGGATGCGGCACGCAGCGCCGGAAGGATGCACGCAGCGAGCGCGCAGAGCGATAGCAACAGCGTGACAGTCGCCAGTCCAGCGGCATTGCTCGCGTGCACACGCATCCATCGCACGAGAATGCCGTGGAGCAATTGATTCACGAGCAGGCCAAGCAGGATGCCACTGCCTGCGCTCCACGCTGTTGTGCGGAGCGCAATCCATAGCACATGACTTCGTTGCGCACCGAGCGCCATGCGCACGCCAAACTCGTTGGTGCGCTGCGCAACGCTATACGAAACTACGCTGAAGAGACCCACCAAAGCGAGCATGAGCGCAATTGCTGAGAAGACTCCAAAGAGCACCGAGAAAAGCCGCTGACGGCTCCATTGCGCATCGCGCTCGATAGCCTCTTTGAGATCCGAGTAGCCATTCGATATCGGCTGATCTGCGCTGACGGACTGCACTGCTGCACGAATAGCCGGTATCAGTGCAAGAGGTTCACTCTGCGCTTTGATCAGGTATTGCGTATAGGGAGCCATGAGCGTTGTATAGGGAACGTAGATTGCAGGTAATGCGGGCCGCTCCAGGCCATCGTTGCGTGCATCGCCTACAACGCCGATGATCTCGCGCGTGCCGCTGCTGTAGCTCGATGCAGATACCAGCGGAGCATCCGATTTCAGGCTCGGAATACTTAACTGCTTGCCGATGGCGTCTCCATTGGGCCAGTAGCGATGCGCCATCGCTTCGTTGATTACGGCTACGCCATCGCCGCGTGTGTTTTCAGCATCGCTCCAGTAGCGGCCAGCGAGCAGCGGAATCTGCAGTGTGGCAAAGTAGCGTGGATCTACCAGATGTACTCGCGCCTGCTGGTCTTCAGTAGCCGGTATGCCTGCGATTTCGAAACCTCGTTCCACGCCGCTATACGGTGGAGTAGAGTCCATGCTGACAGCGATGGAAAGCACTCCCGGGACCTGCGCCATGCTCTGGCGCACACGCTCGATATAAGCTGCACGTGCCTCGCGTGTTTTGATACCCTCCCAGCTCTTCTGATCCTGGAAGTGCATTGCGACACCGACTTCCATCACGTTCTTAGGCTCGTAACCGAGCGGTGCATTCATCAGGTGCAGGAATGCTCCCATGGCGATGCTTGCCGTGGCCATCAACAACAAAGTCAGAGCAATCTGCCCTGCGATGAGCGCGTGAAAGGCGTGGCTGCTGCGAACTCCGCCGATGCGGCGATGCGATGACTGCATCATTTGTGAAACATCGGGCCTGGAAAGACGCAACGCGGGTGACAGCCCCAGCAGAATGCTCGTAAGCAGCGTCAACACTACGGAAAATGCGAGGATGGGTGCGTTGACCTGGATGACCGATTCCGCTGGAAATGCGTTAGGTGCGAGTAGCAGCGGCAGCTTTGCAAGCCAATAGGACGCTGCTACTCCAAGAGCGGCGCCGACAAAGGATATGACTGCCGACTCGACGAGCAGTTGGCGAACGATCCGCCATCGCGAAGCACCGACAGCGCTGCGCACCGCGAGTTCATGTTGACGAGAGGCACCGCGCGCCAGTGTGAGGATGGAGCAGTTTGCGCAACCGATCAGGAGCAGCAAGACTACGCCGGCGAAAAGGAGCGCGAGCATCGCCCCGGTGTTTTGCTCGTATGGAACAACAATGGGCTGCAATTGCAGATGGAACTTCTTCGGAAAGCGTGCAGGAAACTCTTTCGCGAACTGATGCACGATGGCGCCGAGTTCCGCATCTGCAGTCGCACGGCTCATGCCCGCCTTGATCTTGATCCATGGCGTGTAGGGCCATTGAACCAGCGGACGAACGCTGTCATGCAGCAGGTTTCGCGGAAGGTAGATATCGCTTGTGCCGAAGGTATCGTTGAAGGCAAACCGGCGCGGCATGACGCCTACGATCGTGTAATCCTCATGATTGAGTTGGAGCGTGCGGCCAACCACCGTGGGATCGCCGTTGTAATGACGACGCCAGAATTTGTAGTTGAGCACAACGATCCGCTGATGCGTCTCGGCGTCAGTGGTCTGAATGCCGCGGCCGAGATATGCAGGCACGCGAAAGAATGTGTCCGCATTTTCCGTGAGATAAACAGCCGCCACTTCCTCAGGAAGCTCGTTTCCGCTGATCTCCATATTTACGTTGCGGAAGCCGAGCAGGCTCTCGATTGAGCTGGCGCGGCCGAACTGCTCGAACTGCGGCTTGGTCATGGCAAACCAGCGCAGTTCCTGGGGATTATCTTCGTTGACGATGACCGGATTCATGATCCGGTCGGAATCGGCATAGGGAAATGGATGCAGCAGTACCGCGTAAATCAGGCTGAACATCGCAGTCGTGGCGCCAATGCCCAAAGCCAGCGAGAGCACCATCACAGCCGTAAAAACAGGCTGCTTCCACACCGTTCGCAATCCGAAGCGGAGATCACCGCTGATCTCGTCGAAGGCTCGTAGTCCCGCTGCTTCGCGGTATCGTTCCTGCTGGCGCATGACGGGGCCGAGTTCAGCGCGCGCGTGCCGGATAGAGTCTGCTCGGCTCATGCCGGTGCGCGTCAGTTCCTCGACGCGAGCGGCAAGATGAAATTCCATCTCTTCCGCTACCTCGCTACGCATCCGCACGCCGAGAAGAAGGGCGCGCAAGCTCGACCGCAATCGCGCCAGAAGATTCATGCGGGCTCCGCCTCGGTCTTGAGAATCGCCCCCATGATTCCAGCCATGCGATTCCACTTCTCGGTTTCGACTTCAAGGCGTGTGCGACCGGCCGTTGTGAGCTGATAGTACTTGGCTCGACGATTGTTCTCGCTTTCGCCCCACTCCGTAGCCAGCAGTCCCTGGTGCTCAAGCCGGTAGAGTGCCGGATACAACGATCCTTGCTGGACGGTCAGGGTCTGGCCGGAGATCTGCTGCAGCCGCAACAGCACTCCATAGCCATGTAACGGCCCGAGGGAAACGGCTTTCAGAATCAGCAGGTCCAAAGTGCCCTGCAAAAGCTCAAGTTGATCCAAGGAAGATTCTCCTAGACGTTCTATTAGACAATCTAGGAAAGCGTAGCGGGCTTCTCCTAGATTGTCAAGGAGAAGACGCTGAGCCTCTATCGAGGCCAAATTCTACGAAACTACTTTGAGGATTGCTTTGGCCACGCGGTGGGCCTGCACAGTGGATCGCCGATCACGATGTCTTCCCAACCGACGAAGCGCGATGCAGCATAGAAGCTTTCGGCTAGCGTGAAGCCGGACGTATAGCGGCTCATAAGGACCGACGGTGACGCGATTGCCTGTAGCAGCGGCTCGTCGGTGTAACCCTTTACGCCCGTGATTCCATGAGAGATAAGGTCGGCAATCAGGGATTGACCGCCGGTTGTATGCAGGAAGGTGCGCCCACTGGTGGAAACCGCGGTGTCACTGACAGACCCGGGAGCGAAGGTAAGTGACTCATATGCCAACGCGGAGTATTTGGCGTCATTGCTGCCCCAGGAAAAATATCCGAGCAGATTGGATTGATTGCCGACGAACGTCTGGCTCATGTCGAGTTCTGCCGGGATCTTTTTAGATTCGAGCTGATGAGCGGCTTTCACCATATCCGCATTCCATGAGCCCCAGTCCGACTCATCGGGAATCGGTCCTGTGACGCGCAGCGGCTGCGATTCGACGTCATCAACCTTAAAAATCGGCTGCACATCCAGTAAGACTTTGCTGCCGTGGATCCCTTCCGTTTCCGCTTCGATTGCTCGCGTGACCAGAGCTTTGGCGTCGGCCTCGGTATAGCCGTCGAGACGCGTCACGAGATAGCCTCCGAAACGCGCATGGCTGAAAGGAACATCAGCGTTCCAGTAGCGGTTGAGCCAACCGAAGCCGCTTGCACCCGAGCCGTGAATGCTGATTTTCATCGCGTCTTTGATCGATGGATAATCGATTGCGGCCAGATAGCTGTCGACCGAAGCGCGAAGATTACCGGTGGTATTTTCATCGCGTGAACCGGTGATCGCGCCGTCAACCCGAATCGGTACGCCCTTTGTGAGAACAATGAAATTGATTTCCTTATGCAGCTGCAGATAACGCTCTACCGGCGTGGCGATCTTCGCTGTGTATTCCTCCAGCGAGATCGTCTCATTTGTCGTGATCACAGCCGAATCAGCGCAATGGACGATAACGGTTTTGGTGACGTGCCGGCGCGCCGCGTAGTCCTTAGCAATGGCCGTTGAGATTGGGCTGTTTGCGTTATAGACCAGAAGAACTTCGGCTGGTGAATGACCGCTGTTCTGAACAGTGGCAGCGGCAGAAGACTCTGAAAGGAAAACAACGCAGAAGGCAGAAAGGAAAAGAAGAATAGCTCGTCGCTTAAAAGAAATCCTGCTCACGATATCCCCTTTGATGTGATGGCCATTGGCATATTTGCCGCGTTCCCATCTTATCCGCAGGGGAGTCGTTTGTTTTAAGCGCTAGTCACCGCTGTAAACGCAGCCGCTGGTGCAGGTTTCGCGGACGATAATTTTGCTGAGCAGAGGTAGGGATGGGCGTAGTTCATGCCAGATCCATCGGGCAAGATTTTCGCTCGTTGGATTCTCCAGACCTGGCACCTCGTTGAGACAGCGATGATCAAGTTTTTCTTCAACCGGCGTAAAAGCCTCTTTAATCTCGGCGAAATCGAGCACCCATCCAAGCTGCGAATCAATGGGCCCGTTTATATGGACTTCGATCCGGAAGCTGTGTCCATGCATACGTCCACACTTGTGCCCTGCCGGCACGTTGGGGAGCCAATGAGCCGCTTCGATATGGAACTCTTTGAATATCTCCACCGTTACCTCCTAACGAATTCCAAGCAGCTTGTGCGTCTGTAAGCTTAATCGCCATTGCGGGTGTTCCATGCAGTAACGGACCGCAAGTTGCGTATTGGATTCACGCTCAGGTCCATCCATCGGTTGCAGGAAGAAATGGTGGAATTCGAGATTTTTCAATTGCTCCGGATTGAACCCGCACTGCGGGAACACGAACTTGAGTTCGTCACCGCGCGTCTGAACAAGCTCCGCCCCTGCCTTCGGGCTTACACATACCCAGTCGACACCCTCCGGAACGGCAATCGTGCCGTTTGTCTCAACTGCAATCTCGAAGCCGTAGGCATGTAGCGCGTCAATCAGCTTGACATCGAGTTGCAGGAGCGGTTCGCCACCGGTACAGACGACGAACTTCCTCGCCCGCCGATTGTTACTGGCACCGCCAGTCCATGCGGCATTAACGGCTGCAGCCAGGTCTTCGGGAGATGCGAATCTGCCTCCGTCCGGCCCGTCTGCGCCGATAAAATCGGTATCGCAGAAGCGGCAAATAGCGCTGGCTCGATCACTCTCGCGACCAGACCATAGATTGCACCCGGCAAAACGGCAAAAGACAGCAGGACGTCCAGCCTGGGCGCCTTCCCCTTGCAGCGTGTAGAAGATCTCTTTGATCGAATAACTCATGAACTTCCCTTCATTGGACGTATGAGCGCCGGCGAGAGAAACACCGAAGGCCTATCTTCACGGATTGACCTTTGGACCTGCGCTTTATCCACTTGCTTCAACAACCGGGATGCCCGATCCTTTCAGTACGAGATTGGACACCATGGACTCGCCCGGCAAACTAATGACCCGTGATGAAATGCGCAGGATTGCGACCGAGCGTATTGGCACCTCAGGATACGAGCTTACTTTTACCGACTTCTGTCGCCTCGTCCAAGGCCCATCCTACCGGCAGGTCCTGGCCGGACTTCTCTGCACTTGGTTCCAATATGAGATCGTCGGTTTTGACGCGGACACGGTCATCCAATCCGGCCTTCAAGAAACCGTCAGCCTCCAAACACTCTGGCTAACGATTCAGTCCGACAAGCAAAAGCAATATGAGCTATATCAGCGCGCGATGGACTTCTGGCGATAATTACAAGACCCAAAAGCACGAAAAGGCCAGTCCGCAATGGACTGGCCTTTTCGTAAAAAATATGCCGGCGATCACCTAATCTCCCACACAGTCACCCGTGCAGTACCATCGGCCCAGCGAGGCTTAACTTCCGTGTTCGGGATGGGAACGGGTGATCCCTCGCGGTATGGTCACCGGCAAACTTGGATGGCGCTTGGCGGGTGGTTCCCCGCAGCCAGGGCGCTCCTTAGCCATCGAGAAGCCTTGTTTCTTTCCTCTCTCCGGACGGAGCCACTACAGCAATCTGGCGCCACAATGCCGAAATCTCAAATTACCAACGAAATTGATTGGGTGACAAGGATCTTACAAAGACTGTCGATAGGATCAACTCAAGCCGCGATAAGCTCACTTTGAACTGCGCGGAGTTAATTCTATGGACAAGCCGAACGGGCGATTAGTACTGGTAAGCTACACGCATTACTGCGCTTCCACATCCAGCCTATCAACCAGGTGGTCTTCCTGGGCCCTTCAGGGAAATCTCATCTTGGAGCGTGCTTCCCGCTTATATGCATTCAGCGGTTATCACAACCGAACTTCGCTACCCAGCCGTGCCATTGGCATGACAACTGGAACACAAGAGGTTCGTCCATCCCGGTCCTCTCGTACTAAGGACAGCCCTCCTCAAATTTCCTACGCCCACAGCAGATAGGGACCGAACTGTCTCGCGACGTTCTGAACCCAGCTCACGTACCGCTTTAATAGGCGAACAGCCTAACCCTTGGAACCTTCTACAGCTCCAGGATGCGATGAGCCGACATCGAGGTGCCAAACCATTGCGTCGATATGAACTCTTGGCAATGATCAGCCTGTTATCCCCGGCGTACCTTTTATCCGTTGAGCGATGGCCCTTCCATACAGAACCACCGGATCACTAAAGCCTGCTTTCGCACCTGCTCGACTTGTAGGTCTCACAGTTAACCACTCTTATGCTTTTGCACTCGACGACTGATTTCCAAACAGTCTGAGAGTAGCTTCGCGCGCCTCCGTTACATTTTGGGAGGCGACCGCCCCAGTCAAACTACCCGCCTAACTATGTCCCTCTCCCGGATCACGGGAGGAGGTTAGGATCACAACACTCGCAGGGTGGTATCTCACCGTTGGCTCCTCCGAATCCGAGAATCCGGGATCAAAGCCTCCCACCTATCCTGCGCAGCAAGAGTCATAACCCATAGTTAAGGTGTAGTAAAGGTGCACGGGGTCTTTCCGTCTAGCTGCGGGTAACCGGCATCTTCACCGGTACTACAAATTCGCCGAGCAACTCGTTAAGACAGTCGTACGATCGTTACGCCATTCGTGCAGGTCGGAACTTACCCGACAAGGAATTTCGCTACCTTAGGACCGTTATAGTTACGGCCGCCGTTCACCGGGGCTTCAATTCAAAGCTTCGCTTGCGCTAACCTCTCCTTTTAACCTTCCGGCACCGGGCAGGCGTCAGCCCCTATACGTCGTTTTCGACTTAGCAGAGACCTGTGTTTTTGTTAAACAGTCGCCGTACGCGCTTCACTGCGGCCCACTTGCGTGGGCGCTCCTTCTCCCGAAGTTACGGAGCCAATTTGCCGAGTTCCTTAACGAGCTTTCACTCGAGCGCCTGTGGATATTCTCCTCGTCTACCTGTGTCGGTTTGGGGTACGGTTCCCGTTTCTCTCCTTAGAGGATTTTCTCGGCAGCGTGGAATCATCGACTTATGCCCCAAAAGGGGCTCCTCTACGCCTCACTGTTAAGCTCCGACGGATTTGCCTATCGGAACCAGCTTACGCGTATCGACCGCTATAGCCATAGAACGGCACGATTATCCTTCTGCGTCTCCCCATCGTAATAACGAGAAACTGGGAGGTCCGGAATATTAACCGGATGTCCATCATCTACGCCTGTCGGCCTCGACTTAGGGACCGCCTAACCCTGAGCGGATTAACCTTCCTCAGGAAACCTTAGACTTTCGGCGCGGAGGGTTCTCACCTCCGTTATCGCTACTTATGCCGGCAGGGTCTCTTCGCAACGCTCCACCAGTCCTCTCGGTCTGGCTTCGCAGCTGTTGAGAATGCTCTCCTACCACGCGTACTTGCGTACGCATCCGTTGCTTCGGTGTACAGTTTTAGCCCCGTTGTATTGTCGGCACCGGACCGCTTGACCAGTGAGCTATTACGCTTTCTTTAAAGGATGGCTGCTTCTAAGCCAACCTCCTGGCTGTCTGAGCGTTCCGACTTCCTTTCCCACTTAACTGTAACTTGGGGACCTTAGCAGGCGGTCTGGGCTGTTTCCCTCTCGACAATGAAGCTTAGCCCCCACTGTCTGACTCCCGGACTGGTTGTCACTGGCATTCGCAGTTTGGTTGGATTCAGTAAGCCGGAAAGCCCCCTAGTCCATCCATCTCTCTACCACCAGTGCAAATCATCCGAGGCTAGCCCTAAAGCTATTTCGGAGAGAACGAGCTATCACGGAATTTGATTAGCCTTTCACCCCTACCCACAGCTCATCCGAGCTTTTTTCAACAAACACCGGTTCGGTCCTCCAGTGGGTGTTACCCCACCTTCAACCTGGCCATGGGTAGATCATCCCGCTTCGCGTCTATTCCTGCCAACTGAACGCCCTGTTCAGACTCGCTTTCGCTTCGGCTCGCTTACGCTTAACCTTGCTGACAAGAATAACTAGCCGGCTCATTATGCAATAGGCACGCGGTCAGGCATTTCCTTGCGGACATAGCCCTCCCACTGCTTGTAGGCACACGGTTTCAGGTACTTTGTACTCCCCTCGACGGGGTGCTTTTCACCTTTCCCTCA
>NZ_JAGSYH010000010.1:0-135000 GCF_025685685.1 Acidicapsa dinghuensis | reverse complement strand
TGCGAACGAGAATGCGTATTCCTGTTTCGCCCAGAACCTTGCGCACACTGCTTGCCCCGGCCAGCACCCAGTAGCTCACCAGTGCCGTGAACGCGATACAGCCAATGATCGCCGCCATCTGCCAGGTCGTTGTCACTTGCCCCACCAACACCATTACGGATGAGATCGCTCCGGGGCCTGCCAGCATTGGAATTCCCAGCGGCACGATGCCCGCTTCTTCTCCTGCGCACTCCTTAGCGGCAGCTTCCTCTGCTTCTCCCGTAGTCTCCTGTGTGGCTGAGCGACGGGCTTCCAGCATGTCCAAACCAATTAGCAACAGGATAAGACCGCCGGCGATCTCAAAAGCAGGCAGCGTAATTCCGAACATGCGAAAGATGAACCGCCCCGCAAACGCGAAGGAGGTCAGCACGATGAAGCAAGTGAGTGCTCCTTTGCGCGCAGTTCCCTGTCGCCGCTTGGCATCACAGGTTCGCGTGATTGCCAGGAATGTTGGAATGGCTGCAAAGGGATCGACCAGAAAAAAGATAGAACTCACAGCCAGCAGCGAGAAGCGCACGAAGGGCGTGGACTGCAGCTGATGCAGAACTCCCGCTGCCGGATTGTCAAATACGAGGATCACTTCGCACACCTGTCCGCGCTCGCCACAAGCTTACAGCTCAGATGTCTCTGAGGCACATAGAGATTCTTATGAATCCATCCGATCAGAGGTTCAGGAAGGCCAACCAGCGCTCGTGTTCAAAGCACTCATAAAACATGGCCCGCTCAGTCGACAGACAATGCGCAGATTAGCTGAGTTCGGCAAATGAGCGAACTGAGGTGTGTCCATTTGCATCGGCTACCCAGGCGTTTCCTTCGCGAATTACGAGCCTCGTGGCGCATCCGGCTTCACGCGCTGCATCCAGCTCTCGTACCACATCGGAGAAAAACAATATCCCGGAAAGCTCTATGCCCATTGCGGAGGCGATGGTTTTGTAGCTAGCCGCGGCAATCTTCGGACCGATCCGAGTGTCGAAGTTGGCTGAAATAAGTGGAGTCAGATCGCCAACACTTGAATAACGAAACAGCAGCTTCTGCGCTTCCACACTGCCAGACGAATAGATCGACACTTTGCCATGACTGCTCCAGCGCATCATCGCTTCGGGCACATCGGGAAACACAGTGCCCACGAGTTCGCCTGCTTCGAAGCCAGCCTTCCATATCTTCCCTTGCAGGCTCTTCAGCGCAGTTGATTTGCGGTCACGATCCATCAGCCAGAGCAAATAGGCAATGGCATCCTCAAGGCTGCCTCCGGTTATCGCTGGACGCGAATCATCTGTTTCGGAACTATTCTCCTGCCCTAGCAATTCCAGATCGGCTGCCACTGCAGCATCGTTGTCATGCGCTCGCAGATACGCCGCGAGATGCTTGCGCGCATAGGGAAATAATTGCTCCGAAACGAGTGAGATCGGCGAGGTTGTTCCCTCTACATCGAGCAGATATAGCTTGGGCTGCGCTCCTGTCTGGCTCATCGTGGGCTCAAATTCCGATGGAACTTTCTACACGCTCACCAAGGTAGGCGGGCCCAAAGCACAACGGTTGGTACTCCGCGTCAACGCCGGAATTCGTATAGTGCGGCGTCCATCCCGTCGTGTCCTGAAACCATCGGATTGCGCGGATTCGCCGGTCTTCGCACAATGTAAACCAGTGCGTCGTTCCCCGAGGCACACGCAGCATATCGCCCGGACCGACCTCGACGGAGATTACCTTCTCAGCATCACGCAGGAAGAAAATCCCACGCCCGGCAAGGATGAATCGCACTTCATCCTCCGAGTGCGTATGCTCTTTGTCAAACCTAGCCAGCATGGTTTCGAGATTCGGCGTTGCGGGGTTCACATCGATCACATCCGCTGTCGTGTATCCGCCAATGCGCTTCATCTCGTCAATCTCCGCGGCGTAGGCGGCAAGCACTTCGTCTGCAGATGCATCCTGGGAGACGCGCGAAAGATCCCATCGCTCATATTCGACATGCAAAGGCGCCAGCTCGGCACGAATTGAGAGCTCGTCGTGCAGTGTCTTTTCTTCTTTCGAAATCCGAACCACAGCCATCGCGAACCTCCTGCGAGTCGCGCCTGTTCAACGCGAACCATCACCGATCAGGATGCAGAACCAAGCCTGCGCCACTCCACTTCGAACAAAAATTCCAGCGCTTCCAGATGCCGCCGCGCACCAGCAATCGATTCCCCCCAAGTATAGAGCCCATGCCTGCGCAGCAACACCCCATGCGCTCCAGGATAGTTGGCAAGCGCTGCAGCCAGCTCTTTCGATAGGCCGTTGTATTCCTGCGAATTTTCGAGGATTGGCACCTGCTCGCGATGCTCATGCGTGGTCACGCCCGATAGCGCTTTTAGCAGTTCATAGTTTTCCAGCGGAACCGCGCCCTGCGCGGCATAGCGATCCGACAGCAGCGTATTCCAGATAGTGTGAACGTGAAAGATCGCGCCCGTCTGCGGCCGATCGCGATAGATGACACCATGCAGCTTCGTCTCAGCTGAGGGCTTGCCTTTGCCTGGATCAGCAGGCGCCGCTAGTACACGGCAAGCAACGTCGATCTCGAGCAAATCATTCGGCGTTATTAAGCCTTTGTCGAATCCACTTGCACTGATAAAAATGCGACCAGTCTCGGCATCGCGAAAACTGAAGTTGCCCGAAGTCGCCGGCACCCAGCCCCTGCGCGAACATTCACGCGCCGCAGCGCACAGCAAATCAGCCTGCGCAAGCAATTCCTCAGTCCATACGACCGAACGCGTCGTCTGTATAGCCTGTGGTACGGTCTGCGCCGGTTCTGTAATCTCTTCCCACATACCTAACTCTCAGGATTCATTGTCGCAGACGGTGCAAGGGCAAGCCTGCATGTGCAGAAAGAGTTAGCTCCCTGACTTGAGCGCTTCTGCCGCTTCGAGCCAGTCATGCACCACCGTCAAACCCGCCAATGCAAAGGGCGAAGCGGTAATAGCCGCTCCAGAATTCAGCAGCAGAACAAACCTGTGTCCGTGGCTCCTGGCGAGCTCATCAAGCTGCAGTGTCATTGTGTATGCCACGGACGGACTGGATGGAAATATGCTCAGATCGAGAATCACATCGGACTTTGCAAGCGCTGGCTCAAGCAGCGCCACGATACGCCGGCTCAACGACGGGTTGTACATGCCATCGAGCAGCTTGAAGATTGCCGGGTTCTGAGCATTGAGCCGCTCGAACTGAACACGCTCGCGATAGATCACTGCCTTTACCCCGCGATCGCCTGCCTGTTCCAGCGTATCGGCGGCTTCGGCAACAGTCATCAGCCCTCGTCCTCGCGTACTCCTGGGATTCTGCATTAGGCTCACGCGGCTTTGTTCCAGTTGACGCGTCAGATCGAAGTCATACCCCCGCGCATTCTCTACGCGCACAGCCACAAAGCCCGGCGACGTGGAAAGAGCAATCGAAATCGCCTGCTCGTTTTCACAACCATTCTCAAAAGCATTGGTTGTCAACTCATGAGCCGTAAGCCGAAACGCAGCAACCGCATCGGGAGGGAAGTTCAGGTTCTGCAGCTTGGCCTCTGCCAGGCTCTGTAACAGCACCGCAACCTCGCGATGAGCCAGATCAACCTTAGCCTCAAGCTCGCAGATATCACTCTGCCACTGAGGAGTGTGACGAATGAAATCTACCAGCGCGGAAACGCTCTTTCGTGCGTCTTCCGAAAACGCGAGCTTCGCTGCATTCAGCAATATCTCTACCATGTCACCCCTTTCCGTGCAGGCATGCGCCTCAAAGCATAGCAGCAGTTTTCAGCGTTTCGCTTGTAAGGCAAACTACAATAAGAAATTGCTCACACCGGAACAACGCGCCCATCTCGACGTGGTCCTCGTTTCCCCACGCAATCCGCTTAACATCGGCGCGGCTGCGCGGGCCATGGCGAACTTCGGCTTCTCGCGCCTGAGCATCGTTGCTCCCTATGCCGAGAACTGGATGGAGGCAAAGTCCGCAGTCGGCGCGCCTGAACTGCTGCGTCACGCCAAAGTCTATGCAACTCTTGCCGAAGCGGTCGCACATTGCACGCTGGTCCTCGGCACAGGCTCGCTCGACAAGCGCAAGCCGGTGCAACGCATCGAGACGCTTCCCGTCGCCGCGACATGGATTCGCCAGACACTGGAGATGGCTACCGCAACAGACGCTCTCACACGCTCATCCAAGCCGCATGTCGCGTTGATTTTTGGCTCAGAAAAACATGGTCTTACTTCAGATGACCTTACTTGGTGCCATGCGCTCACCGTTATCGAAACACACGACGAGCAGCCATCCATGAATCTTGGCCAGGCGGTCGCCGTCTGCCTTTACGAAATTTCCCGCATACCTCACACAAACGAAGCAGTTCCCGCTTTCAGCTCCGGCACTGCCACACCACAGCCCGATACAGAGCAGCTCGACCGCCTTGCCGGGTTGATTGAAGAAACGATGGAAGCGGTGAATTATTCGACCCGCGGCCTTCGCTCTGCCAATGGATCGGCACTGCGCATATTGCTGCGCCGCATGATGCCAGGCGATGCGGATGTGCGCCGCATGATGGGTTTCTTTCGCCGTATTCTCTGGCAGTTACGGCGTAATCGCAGCAATGTTTAAGAAAGATTCTCTGGATTTCCGGCGAATCCTGCTAGAGTTTTGAGGCATGGCCGTGAACGATTTTTCCTCTGTCCTGTTTCGAACAAAAGCTACTATGAAACCCGCATCACGCCATCATTCGCGGCGTCTTCGCCTGCCCCTTGCGCTCGCGGCATTCTCCATCATCGCGGCGAACGCCTTGTACTCCACTGCCACTCCAGAACCACCGTCCGGCGCGGTACTCACTTCCGCGACTGCTTCGGTTGCGGCAGACGAAAATGGCAAAGACCAGAAAAGCGGTGAAACTACCGAGGACCAGCTGAAGCAGATGCTCGTCGGCAAGCAGCTATTCCTGCGCGGCGCTTATCTCGGCGATTCGTTGAGCTTTAATGAGCACGGCGTCGCCCTCGGACATCCCGCAGTCGGCTCGTTCACGCTAAGCGCCATTGAGATCGACAAAGTCCGTCTTACCAAGCATAAAGTCGAGCTCACTGGCGCCCGCTACGGCCTGCACTTCCTCGGTGCGCTCCCCAACGAAGATCCGTCGAGTGCGGTCGATCGCGTAAAGATTACTCCTAAAAAGAAAGTGCTCAAGATCACGATCGATCGGGAGCTGGTAGTGAAAGCAAAGAAGGAGAAAGTAGCCAAGGGTGGCAAGAACAGGCAAGAAGCAGCCCAACAACCCAATGCGCTTCCTGTCGCTTCGTCCGAAACCGACGTTGTTACCGCTGCACAGCCATCCTCTGCAAACACTTCTCCGGCTACGTCCGAGGCAAATGCAGCTCAGGCCAAGCCTGACGCGGATACAGAAGCAGGAAAGGACGAGCAGGCAGCCGATCCTAACTCACAAACCAGAACGACTTCGCCGGCGCACGCAGCGCAGGTTCTGCGGGATGCTCTCAGCCATGTCTTGGCCTCAAACCTCGACGATGATGTGAAGGGGCACATGCCGGACTTCTGGCAACTCTACTTCAAAGCGCAGGCTGCGCGTGTCGACTACCGTCCGAGCGATCCAAATGTGCTGCGCTCAAACGCGGTTGACCAGCAAGCTAAACTGACAACCGTCGTCGCGCCCGATTCAAATGAATTTGCGCAGGCAAATGGCATTGCAGGCCAGGCTTTGTATCGTGTGGTTGTCGGCGCTGACGGACAGCCGGGAGAGATTGCCGTCGAGCGCCCCATCGGTTTCGGCCTCGATGAAAATGCTGTCGCGGCCATACGAAAAGCTGCCTTCACGCCGGCCCAAAAAAGCGGCAAATCTGTCCCGGAAGCTCTCGATCTGGCCGTTGTCTTCCGCATCTATTCCAAGCGCACCTCGGGCACATCTGGCGATTCCGCCGGGGAGGCGAAGCCTGCTGAGCCCATAAAGCCAGGGCCTTATACCGCACAGGAGCCACATTGAGCCAACATTTTCTGAAGTTGATCCAGGGCGGCCAGACTGCTGAGGTCGCCGACTCTGTGAACGCTGACCCTGCGCTGCTTCTCTGGCGTGACCCTCAGGGTGTGTCTGCACTGATGTGGGCTGTATATAGCGGCCAACCCCTGATTGTTGACTTCTTCAAAGCGGAACGGGCTCGCGTGGGCGAACCTCTGGATCTTTTTGAAGCCGCTGCTCTCGGCGATCTGCCCGCGCTTAAACAATCGTCTGAGGCGACGCCTGAGCTTGTCGCTGCCCACACTGGCGACGGCTGGACCGCCCTGCATCTCGCCGCAGCCTTTGCTACTCCTGAAGCTGTCCAGTTTCTGATCGAACATGCTGCGCCCGTGAGCGCTGTCGCACGCAATCCACAGGCAAACCAACCGTTGCACGCAGCGCTTGCATTGAGCCGCAACGCGCAGATCGTCCTGCATCTGCTCGATGCGGGGGCCGACCCAAACGCCCGTCAAGCGGGTGGATTCACCGCATTGTTCTCAGCAGCCGCGGCAAACAGGCGCGATCTGGCTCAAATTTTGATCGAGCGGGGAGCCGATCCATCGTTGCACAATGATTTCGGCCAGACAGCAGCTTCCTACGCGCAGCAACGAGGCCATGAAGAGATGGCGTCTTGGCTGGATTCGCTCAGCCGACCTTGAATTCTTTCAGATCAATCATGAACGGACACGCCTTCCGAAGCAACGACATGCCGCGGTTCCGCTTCTGGACTGGTCGGCAGTTCTGTCTCATGCGGAAAGAAGAGCTCAAAGATCGTCCCATGTCCCCCGCCAAGTCTCGCCGCACGGCTTCGCACTCGAATAGTCCCCTTGTGCTTCGCAACTATCTCTGAACTTACCCAAAGCCCCAGCCCAGTACCGATCGCTTCCTTCGTAGTGAAAAATGGCTCGAAGATGTGCAGTTGCACCTCGGGCATCATGCCCTCACCTGTGTCCGCAACCTGGATGCGTATTCCGCTTCTCCCAGCGCCTTTCCATTCGCGCGAACGCCTCGCTCTCAGAGCGAGTCTTCCGCCCTCCTGCATCGCATCGATCGCGTTTCCGATCAGGTTGGCAAACACCTGCCTCAGTTCGCCGGCAAAGCAGTATAGTTCTGTATCGGGGTCGTATTTTTTCTCCACCTGGATCCCGCGATTGCGCAATCTTACCTGATGCAGGCTCAGCACCGAATCGAGCAGTTCCGCGCAGCTCGCGTTCGCAGGCAATGTGGATTGCCTGTAAAAACGCAGTGTCTGCTGCGTAATCTCCGAGATGCGTCTAAGTTCATGAACTGCCATATCGACATAAGAGCGCGCAGTATCATCCAGTTCCGGGTGCGTGCTTAACAGATAAAGCAGATTGGTAATCGCCTCCAATGGATTGTTGATTTCATGGGCAATCGAAGCCGCGAGCCTGCCGGTCGCCGCCAGCTTCTCCGTCTTTCGCAACGCCTCTTCACTGCGCTTACGGTCGCTCGCGTCAAGAACAATCAGTCCTACCCATCGCACTGATTCAGGAGTCGTGTGGATTGGGTAGGCGCTTGCAATCCATGTCCACGCGCGTCCTCCCGGCTCCATCTGTCCCGTAACTTCCAGATCGCGAACCGGCGTATCGGATTCGAAGACCTCCTCGATCGTCTGCTCCAGAAACTGCGCAACCTGCGCTGGAATAACCTCGGTCAAAGTCCGGCCCAGATGCCGGCTCAGCGGAATCCCGGTCGCGTCCGCAAAGATGCGGTTTACGCGCACAAATCGGCAGCGGCGATCAAAAAATGCAAGGCCAATCGGAGCATACGCCAGCATCGAGTCCAGCAGAGAAAGCGTGTCGCTCAAGCCGGAACGCTGTTCCTCAATCGACGCCACCATGCGGTTGAACGCCTCGATCAGATCGCCAAATTCGTTCTTTACTGTGATCGGCAGAGGAAACTGCGCTTCTCCCTCGATCGAGTGCATCAGAGCTTTTGTTCCTCGATGCAATAACGCCAGTGGCCGAGTGATCGAGCGAGCTAAAAGACCTGCAAGAAGCAGCGAAGCAAGAATCCAGATAATACCGAAAATAATGGTCGATTTGAGGATCGAGTAGAGCTGCTGGTTATCCCAGCCTTTGTCCGATGTAATCCAGGCATACCCGTAGATCTTGCCCTGCGTAGTGATCGGCGCTACACCCTCCCACAGCCCGTGCTCAGCCGCAAAGAAAATAGCATCGCCGCCTTTGATCTTGGATATTTGCTGGTGCTCGACAAGAGTAAGTTTGGCGTCAGCCGGATCTCCTTCGTTGACAAAAAGAAGCTGTCCCTTTTGATCGGTTACCCGCACCTTATTGACACTCGGGCCAAGTCCCATCATGCGAACCGAGAGGCTTATTTCATCGGGTCGATTTCGCTGTAATGCTTCCTTAGCCTGCACTGCCATCGACGCAGCCTGGTGCTCAAGTCGCACGACAGCGCGCAGGTGAATCTCACCGCGCTGCTGCTGCACCAGAATTCCTGCAAAAAGCAGTAGTGACAGAACTTCCAGAAGCGCAAGTCCGCAGAGCATCTGCATTCGGATTGATCGAGGCCATGCCCGAACTATCATCGTTGCAATTACTCCGTGGAGCTCCACGCCGCAGCACAATTCCGCGGCGATCGGGCCCTGCTATTACCGCTTCGCAACCAGGCTCTTCGCAATCTGGCGTCCATGAAATCTGCCGTTTTCTATGAAGATTTCATTGGTGCGCGCCCCGGCGACAATTACGCCGGCCAAATATATCCCTGGAACATTACTCTCCAGCGTCTCCGGATCGCATATCGGCAACCGGTCTGCCCCCTCAGACCGGACACCGAGACTCGCGAGAAATTCAAAATCCGGATGATACCCCGTCAAGGCAAAGACAAAATCATTCTTTAGACTGACTTTGCCATGTGAAGTCTCCAGCTGCACGGTGTCCAAGGTAATTTCCGCAACGCTCGAATTGAAGTAAGCCCCGATCTCTCCTGCTTTGATGCGGTTTTCGATATCCGGCTTGATCCAGTACTTCACATGGCGATGGATATCGGGCCCCCGATGCACCAGCGTCACGCGCGCGCCGTGGCGCCAAAGTTCCAGAGCGGCGATAGCCGCCGAGTTCTTCCCGCCAATTATCAGCACGTCCAACCCTGAATATGGATGCGGATCGTCGTAGTAATGCTTGACCTTAGAGAGATCCTCTCCGGGAATTCCGAGATAATTGGGCAGATCGTAATAGCCAGTCGCCACGATCAGCTTCGCGGCCTTTAGAACGCTTTCCCGGCCAAATCGATCACGCAGCAGCACCTGAAAGGCTCCGTCAGCCCCCGCCACCTGCTCCACATTCTGATACTGTCTCACATCCAATCGGTAATAAGTCGCCACTTTGCGGTAATACTCGAGTGCCTCAACGCGAGTCGGTTTCGGATTCGGGCTTGGAAACGGGATATTTCCAATCTCCAGCAATTCCGAAGTCGTAAAGAAGGTCATGTGGGCCGGATAGTGAAAGAGCGAGTTGCACAGACAGCCCTTATCCACCAGCACTACCCGAAAACCTGCCTCCTGCGCATCGATCGCGCAAGCCAATCCCGTCGGTCCGGCGCCAATCACCAGTACGTCGTAACGAACTTCGCCAGCCGCCTGACCGGTCGCCTGCAGACTTGCCTCCAGAATTACATCGCCCATTCTTCTAGCTTAGGCCAAGCTGCAAAGTTGCCCTTACACAAGGTTTAAGTATTTTTCACGAAAAGGTATAATAATATATTAGATAGGTAGAAAGGTAGATTATGGGTAGCCTGAACATCAAGAATCCTCATACAGTCGAATTAATTCGAGAGCTGGCAACAAAGAAAGGCATCAGCCTCGTCTCCGCCATCACTCTGGCAGTTGAGGACAAACTGGCAGAAGAGAAAGCCGCAGCGTCCCAAGCTTCCGCACCGGAAGCTCGTTACGAGCGCCTCATGGCTTACGCAGGTGAATTCGCGCGCAGAGTGCCACACCCAATTCACTCCTGGCAGATTGATGAACTGCTTTACGACGAACATGGATTGCCGAAATGATTATCGATTCTTCAGCACTGGTTGCCATCATCACCAGCGAACCAGATGGTCCCGTACTTGCGCGGGCAATGAGCGAAGCATCCGCACTTAGCCTCTCAGCCGTAACATACTTTGAGACCTGCATCGTCATTGATAAGTACCGTGATCCGGTCCTCAGCTTAGGTTTGGACGACCTTATCCAGGATCTCGACATTGAAATTGAACCCGTCACCAGCAGCCAGGCGCGCACCGCCCGCCAGGCCTACCGCGACTACGGTCGCGGCAGCGGTCACCCGGCCAACCTCAACTTTGGCGACTGCTTCGCTTACGCTCTCGCTCGAGAAAAACGTGAGCCGCTGCTCTTCAAAGGCAACGACTTCATCCACACCGACCTGCGCCCCGCCAGCTAGCCCTGCAATACTTACGCCGTCGGAGGTTCTTCATGCGAGCGCTTTTCCTTCTTCTCGCCGCCGCACTTCCCATTCATGCTCAGGACGCTCCCTCTGACCAATGCAAGGAATTCGCCACTGTTCCGCTTCCTTCTGAGGCGGCCGTAGCAAAACCCTCGGAATATCCCGCCTGCGAATCCTACAAGTCCTACGCCGGCATCGGACACCCCATCGATTATGCTGGCGCCCGTGCCTGCGCCTGGCAGGAACGCGCCGCTCAATTGGCCGATCTTCAGCCTCGAAATGGGATCGCTGCCGTCTTCGGAGGGTCGGCAATGCTGACCGTCCTCTATGCCAACGGTGAAGGCGTTCAGCAGAATTTCCCGCTCGCTCTTCGCATGGCATGCGAAGCAGGGGGCGCACCGGCAGAGATCAAAATCCGCCTCGATGATCTGCAGAAAAGACAGGACCATCCGGATCCAAAGGCAGCCAAGTTCGACTTCTGCAATGACATAACCAGCGGATTCATGATGGGATTTTGTACAGCCCGCTCCGAAGAGATAGATGGTCAGATGCGTAGTTCCAAGTTTGCCCAGCTTTCCCGAAGCTGGTCGCAGCCGCAACAAGCTGCCTTCGAACACATGCTTTCGCTTGAGGCTGAGTACGCCGAAGCTCACGCCAGAGGCGAAATCGATCTCTCCGGCACAGCCCGAGCCATGTTCCAAATCGATGCTGAATCGAGCCTCAAGGACGACATCCTCGCAGCGATTCAGTCCTTCGAAGCTGGAAAACCGCCTCATGCCACGGCCATCACTGCTGCACAGGCCGACGCAGAGCTCAACCGCGCCTATCGCAAGATGCTCCAGGAGGCCGAAGACCATAAGGACGAATACGGCGCAATCCAACCAGAGGGCATCCGTGCGGCCGAACGCGCTTGGCTTCGATACCGCGATGCGTGGCTCGGCTTCGCGGAACTACGCTATCCCGCAGTTCCGCGCGAGGTTTGGCTCGATCTGCTGACCAAAGACCGGACACTCATCCTTCTCGGAAAGTCCTGCGGCGCCCTCGAAGAGTGCGACGGAGAGGAACAATGGAGCCCTCGTCCGTTACCCTAGTAGGTTGACCTCTCTGGAGTCCCTTTGTCATGACCATTATCAAGCAGGAAGACTTCATCGCCAGCGTTGCCGGCGCATTGCAGTACATCAGCTATTACCATCCCACCGACTACATCACTAGCCTCGCCGCCGCTTACGAGCGTGAACAGTCTCATGCCGCTAAAGACGCAATGGCGCAGATCCTCATTAACAGCCGCATGTGCTTCGAGGGTCATCGACCCATCTGCCAGGACACTGGCATTGTCAATGCCTTTGTGAAACTGGGCATGGATGTTCGCTTCGAAGCCGCCGCTGGCGAAACTCCACTCGATCTGCAGCAGATGGTCGATGCCGCCGTCCGCCGCGCCTATCTCGACCCGGATAACAAGCTGCGTGGATCTATCCTCGCCGACCCCGCTGGAGCCCGCAAGAACACCAAGGACAACACTCCCGCAGTCGTCAACGTGGAGCTCGTTCGCGGCAATACGGTCGAAGTCACCGTGGCCGCGAAAGGCGGCGGCTCAGAAGCCAAGAGCAAATTCGCGATGCTCAACCCGTCCGATTCGGTCGTCGAATGGGTACTGAAAACAGTTCCTACCATGGGTGCGGGCTGGTGTCCGCCCGGCATGCTTGGTATCGGCATCGGGGGCACCGCTGAAAAAGCCATGCTTCTAGCCAAGCAATCCTTAATGGACCCGATCGATATTCAGGACCTCATTGCTCGTGGCCCCAAAACCACAGCAGAAAAACTCCGTATCGAGCTGTACGACAAAGTTAATCGCCTCGGCATTGGTGCACAAGGCCTTGGCGGACTCACCACCGTGCTCGACGTGAAAGTCCTCGACACTCCCTGCCATGCTGCCAACCTGCCTATCGCTATGATCCCCAACTGCGCTGCCACGCGCCACGCGCACATCGTTCTCGATGGTTCCGGTCCAGTCTTCCTCGATCCGCCTTCGGAAAAAGACTGGCCGCAGCTCACGTACGACGTCTCGACTGCATCACCCGTCAATCTTGACACCGTCACCCGCGAAGAAGCAGCATCCTGGAAGCCCGGCCAGGTTCTGCTGCTGACCGGCAAGCTTCTCACCGGCCGCGATGCCGCGCATAAGCGCATGACAGACATGCTCAGCCGCGGCGAAAAGCTCCCCGTCGACTTCACCAACCGCTTCATCTACTACGTCGGGCCCGTCGATCCCGTCCGCGAAGAGGTCGTCGGCCCAGCCGGCCCCACTACTGCGACACGCATGGACAAGTTCACCCGCCAGATGCTCGCGGAAACCGGCCTGCTCGGCATGGTCGGCAAAGCCGAGCGCGGCCCTGTTGCCATCGAGGCTATCAAGGAGTTTGGAGCCGTGTACCTCATGGCCGTCGGAGGCGCGGCATATCTTGTCTCCAAGGCCATCCATGGCTCGCGGCTTCTCGCCTTCGAAGATCTCGGCATGGAAGCTATCTACGAGTTCGATGTAAAAGACATGCCCGTGACAGTAGCCGTTGACTCGAAGGGCACCAGCGTCCACAACACAGGCCCTGCCGAGTGGCAGCATCGCATCGCGGAGGATCTCGGCGGAGTCCCCATCCTGCAACAGTAATCAGGCCCAAAAGAAAAGGCGCGGACTCAAGTCCGTGCCTTTTTGCCTGAATCGACCGGTGCTGCCGTTACTGCTTACCCCAACGCACCACAACGCTGGCGGTAAATCCGAGGTTGTTCTGGATAGAGGAACCGAAATTGGTCATCGTGTACTCCGGCGAAACACGAAAACCTACTCCGGGACTAAAGTTATACTCCACCGGAGCCGCCACATTCACCGCTACTGCCCCGCCATTCGGGTAAAGCCCCAGCTCAGCCGAGGTGAAAGACCCTAGATCGCCGGAGGAGTTCATCCAAGCACCACCCGCCATCACACGGCCAGACACCGAATATTTCGGCTCCAGCAGAAACCGGTATGTTGGTCCGCCCATCACCATGTACTGGCTGACTGCCGGCTTGTAGACAGCGGTATTGCTTTCCTGGTTCGGACCAATATAAGCCGATCCGTAAAATCCGCGGCCATCTACCGTCACGCCCAGGCGCTCGCTGTAATAACGAGTTACACCCACATTCCACGCATACTCGTTCGCCCTTTGCAGCTGGTCGCCGGGCGTAAACCGCATATAGCCAGATCCTACATACGCTTCATACAGATGCGTATATACATCCTGCAGCGCCGCTGCGCGCCGTTTTTCACGCCGGGCCTTAAGCCTGGCCTGTACGGTCAGTGCTCCGGAGGTCTGCGGCGCGGGCGCTTCCGGAGCTTGTTGTGCTTGTGATTCGGGCTGAGAGCTGCTGCTGGCCTGAGCCTGCAGTTGAGAAGCATTCAAACCAAGGCTGGCGGAAAGAACAGTGGCCAGCAAAACCATAAATCTACGCGACGAAACCATCAGGATCGAGATACCTCCAGGCCTTTCGGGAGACTTGCTCCCTTTCGTATTAAATCATCCTGAAGCCACCGCGCCCGGCTGCCGGCCGCCGTATCTTCGGGATTTCCAGAAAGGTGGAAGTGTTAGGACGGTCCAGCAACCCCTTTCGTTATCGGATCGCGGCCAAATGCTCCTGCGATCCGCATCTCCGCCTCAGCCGGCCTGATCACCCGAAGCCGATTTTGCCTTCAGCTTTTCGATGTCTGCCTTTAACAGCTCCAGATCAAAACCTGCGGGCGAGCCTTTTTTCGTCAACCAGTCGTGGCCTAAAAGCGCGTACGCTTCGTCCGCATACTTATGCCAGAAGTCGACCGTCATCCGCTTCGTTTTTCCCCAGGTGATGCAGGTAAAACCGCGCTCATCATACTTCGGCACAAACACCGCGTGACCGCCCCAGGTTCCCGCCTTGCCATGCGGATTGTGGCTCGGCACCACGTCCCACACCTCCTGCTTCATCGCCGAAGCGGGCAGATTCAGCCCGATATAAACCCCACCAAACAGGTGAATCGCCTGCCGCACCTGCCGCAGATCGGTATAGTCAACCCCGGTAAAAGCAAATAGCTTGTGCCGGTCAAATCCATTCTTGCGCCATTGATTCAGCACTTCCAGTTCTGAGCCGCCTCCATCCGTCCTAGTCTTGCCGGGCTTATAGCCATCCCACTTTTCGTAGTAATGCAGAATGATCGCATCGTGTACGGTTGTCTCCGCCCCTGTATGCGTGGACCAGATCTGTACGGCATGAGCCGCAGCGGCTATTGTGCAATCCCCATGCACATCGTTCAGCATCATGCCCCAATCCTCCGCGCCCTTTGTCCAATCCAGCGAATGCGGAGGAGCCGGCAAATGCTCTTTCAGATAATCGCCCAGCCGCAGAGTCCTATGGTCGTTCTTCACCGACCCTCGACCCAGTTTCATCATTGAGTGATCGCTCATTTTTCCCTCTCCAGACAACCAGCCTTCCCGCGCCTGTACGGCAGCAACCGCCACATCGATGTCGGCGCATGAGCATGTACCGCTGGGTAATCTGCGCTTTACCGTGCCAAATTCGCACTCCATTTGTCCAGCAATTTGCACATTGAACTTTGCATTGCAAAGAATTTAGCGCTAACGCTACGAAATACTGCAAGTCCATGCTTATCATTGGAAAACCGGAGGTTCGCAGTCGATGTTTCGATTCCTGTTCGGAATTATCCTGGGAGTTCTGATTGTTCCCGCCGCCGTCTGGCTTTGGTTCAGCCACGGTCATCCGCCTGTTGCCGTGGCCGATCCGCCATTGCCATTTGAGCGCCTCATTACTGGCGTTCCATTGCACGCGCGCATCGACCGCGAAATGCCCGCTAGCCCACCCATCGCTGCCGATGAAGCCGCGTTTGTCGCCGGCGCGCAGATCTACCGCGAACAGTGCTCGTTCTGTCACGGGATCTATGGCAACCCCTCTGAAGTCGGCAAACACATGTTTCCCGACGCTCCGCCGCTGTGGCAAAAGCACCACAACGGCCAGGTCGTCGGCGTCAGCGATGACCCACCAGGCGAGACTTACTGGAAAGTAGCCAATGGCATCCGCCTCACTGGCATGCCGTCCTACAAATCCGTCCTCTCCGACACACAGATGTGGCAGGTAAGCCTTTTGTTGGCTAATGCCGACAAACCTCTGCCACCCGCTGCACTTACGTTTCTCAAGACGCCGATCAACTTCGATCTCACGCCACAGTCAACGCCTTCCGCGACTACGCCGGTAAAGAAGTAGGTCAGCCCACCTAGCCTTCCGGTGTAACCTGCCGGAAGGCATCTTCTTTAAAGGCAGACATATTCATGATCCGAGTAAGCCTCCGCCGTATTCTCCCTATCGTTCTGGCCCTCACAGCCGGACTCGGCATATCCCATTACGCCGCCTCGCTTCAGTCCACTCCAACCGCGACTCTGCACGGAGACAAAGCTCACCCTGCAAAAACCGCAGGCTGGGTCGATACCGAGCTTTACTTTGGTCTTGGTCCGGCTGGCGACCTGAGCAAAGGCGTCAGCGAAGATGGCTGGCGAGAATTTCTGGATCAGGAAGTGACTCCGCGCTTCCCCGACGGCCTGAGCGTAATGGACATCTACGGCCAGTGGCAGGGTAAACATCAGACCAAACCGGAACGCATCCGCTCCAAAATGCTCGTTATCCTCTATCCGGGTACCCCGGAAAATGACGCCAAGATCGAAGCCATCCGCGTCGCATGGAAAAAGAAGACCGGCGATCAATCCGTCCTAAAGGTCACGAAACCTGCGGAAGTTTCCTTCTGAGCCATGCTTTCAGAGAGTCCACAAGAACTCCGCTAGCCATCGCGAGAATTCCAAAGATCGCCCATCGACTTCGTGCGTCGCCCCAAAATGCGTCGTAACCGAACGCGCATGCAGCGAACGTCCAGAGAATCATTCCGGATAACTGTAGGACTCGAATGAACTTGAAATTCACGGCCAAATGCTCTCATAGACCTATTCCACAGTCAATGACCAACAAGAATGAGCCAGCCGTCAATAATTTCAGAAACGGCGCGATGAAGCTAGAATAGGCCTATGCCGATTACCCGCCAGCAGGCTCTCGACTACTTCCACTCCGATGACCTGATCGGCCTCGGCATGGAAGCTGACTCCATTCGCCGCCGTCTTCACCCGGAAGGCGTTGTCAGCTACATCATCGATCGCAACATCAACTACACCAATTTCTGCACTGAGTACTGCACCTTCTGCGCCTTCTACCGTCCGCTGCCTAAAGAAGGAGTCAAGAACCCAAGGGCCGACGAAGGCTACATCCTCTCGTTCGAAAAGATCTACGAAAAGATCGCAGAAACCATAGAGATGGGCGGAACTGGTGTCCTGATGCAGGGTGGCATACACCCTGATCTCAAGATCGACTGGTTCGAGAGCCTCTTCACCGGCATCAAGCAACGCTTCCCGCAAATCTGGTTGCACTGCCTCTCCGCCAGCGAAATCCTCGCCATTGCTGAATACTCAAACCTCACCCTGCGCGACACCATCGCCCGCCTGCGTGACGCCGGTCTCGACTCCATCCCCGGCGGCGGCGCCGAGATTCTCGACGACGATGTGCGCCATCGCATCGCACGCCTCAAGTGCCGCACACAGGACTGGGTCGATGTCCACCGCACCGCCCACCAGCTCGGCATGCGCACTACCGCGACGATGATGTTCGGCGTCGGCGAAACCTTCGAGCAGCGCATCAACCACTTCGAAGTCGTCCGCAGCCTGCAGGAAGAAACCGGCGGCTTCACCGCTTTCATACCCTGGAGCTTCCAGCCCAACCACACCGCCCTCGGCGGCCGCGGCTGGGACGAAGCCACCTCAGTCGAATACCTCAAAGTCCTGGCCCTCTCCCGCCTCTATCTCGACAACATCGAGAACGTACAGGCAAGTTGGGTTACGCAAGGCCTAAAGGTTCTCGAACTGGGCCTGCACTTCGGCGGCAACGATGTGGGCTCCGTCATGCTCGAAGAGAACGTGGTCAAAGCCGCAGGCACCAGCAACTGCACCACAGAAGAAGAACTGCGCCGCATCATCCGCGACGCCGGCTTCAAACCCGTACAGCGCGATACGCTCTATCGCACCATGTTCCTGAACTAGTGCGTGCAGTCGTTCTGCATAGACTCGCTCGGATCTGCCACCACGCTATTCGATCTATCCGCCTAACATCTTGGGAACCCAGATTGAACGAAGGTATCGCGACCCGTATACTTCAAATTACAGCTACTTGGCCCTCGTTCATAGCGTTATTGAGCTTGTATCACCATTTGATAACCGTATAAGAGTCGCTTCGATATCTAAATTCGATTAGTGGCAGTAACTGGGAGGCGGAGTGAAAACGTCCTATCTGGCAGTTGTACTGTGTTTCGCGTCAGGATCGTTGATGGCCTTGGAAAGGCTGCCCAAGGTGCCGACAACCGGGACCGTAAATGTCTTGCTAGCAAATAGTAATGGCATAACTATCGTTACTGATAGCCGTGCTAGTGGTCCAAATGGCGAAATAGTCAATGACAAATCGCAGAAGCTGTTCCAGCTTGATGCGCAGACAGTCTGCTCGATCGCGGGATTTGGAGCGGATCCTGGCCCATACCGAAAGCTTGGGGAATCCGCGGCTGGCGTCATCGTCGCGTTCAGCGAGGGTTTAGCAAATCCGCCCAAACACCTCAGCTTTCGTCAGAAGGTATCGGCGCTAACATGGGAGTTGGCCGAGCGTCTTGCTGGCTTGGAGTCGGAATGGCAATACGCTCAACATTCACGCCCACCCAGAAACGATACTCTCGTTATGCTGTTTGCAGGATTCGATCTCGATGGGACGCCGACCGTGGCTAAGATTGAAGTTTCGGTCATTCCCGAACCCGTGTCCGGAGCGAAGTTCCAGTTCCACGGCAAAGTGACCAAAATAGAATATGAACGCGTCGGCCGACGTCTGATTACGTATACCTCTGGAGTGGATGAAGCTGCAAAGGAAAGGCTCAAACACCCGGAAGCCTTCAAAGAAGAGAAGGGACTGCAGGCTTACGAACAGGCGCTACGAACAGGCAAGACCGCCGACATGACGATAGAGGGGCTTGAAACTTTGGCACGCTCTCTCGAGTTCGTTGTAGCCGGGAGAACTCCAGTAGTCGGAGGTCCCGCTCAGCTTGCAAGCTTGCACGACAATAAGGTTACCGTAACTCTTCCGGATGATCTCATTCGATTTCCTCCCCCATTCACAAACGGGATACTTGTCGGCTCCGGTGCTTCCGGCTCCCCTCTTTCATTGGCGATCTACACAGAACCTCATACTGTATTTGTTGATTTTCATTGTGATCATTCCGCTTTCAGACTTGATGACATGATGCTTATCGGAGGCGTGTACGAAGGATGTAATTTCTTTTTCAACGGAGGTGAATTTTACCGGGATCCATCCGTGATCGTTAGAGGCGGACGACTAATCATAGGTCCGAGGGTCGACACTTCTAACTATTATTATCGGAAGGCTCATGAGTCTATGCCTGAACTCGAGGTGGTCAGTTACAAGCAATTGCCGAACGCTGACACCGTGACAAATCGGATGTTTAACTACCTGCCCCAATAGGACCCACCTCGCGTTGCAGCCCTCCGAAAATTCCATATGTTTTCCCGCAGCATCGGTCAGGCGTTCAGAGAATCTGGGTCGGCCTAGCTGGCTAGCTTCCACAACTCATCTATCGCGGTTTCAAGTTTTCGAGTCTTGAGACCGCCTTGCACTCCCCATCTCCACCCGTACGCCGCACAAACTCCGGATCCATCGCATCATTCGCACGCCCTTCATACGGTGCAACCGTGATACACCGGCAACCTGCTTCCTTCAGCGTGACATTCTTCAGCACATACTCGGGCGAAATCGACTTCACCAGGATCTGCTGCGTGCTCATCGGATGTTGCGCGTCCAGATAGTACGAGTCCTTCACCGAGAAGCCCAGCCCACTGAACGCCGGGAAAATCCCGTACTTACTCTTCAGCCAGCTCCCCACTGGACTGTATCCCTCAAACGCCTTCGCAGCATACGTCAACGAATGCGCCAGCGAGATCGGCACATTATCACCTGCGTCATTATTGAAACCACGTGCAAAGCAGAATGCTCGCGTGTCGTCATCATTCACTGGCCCATCGCAGGCCTTTGGGTCGATGCCCAGATCCCGTTGGATCGCCGCGAAAACATTCGGCCACGTCGCCAGCACCGCATCCGTCACCTCTGGATGCAGCGGCTCGCAGCGCATCGCTACCAGCGTCTTTGTGTCATCGTTCACCAATCCCGAATACAGTGGGAAATCCTTCAGTGCCACCGGCGGCTCATAGAAAGCCGTGGCTGTAGCAAAAGCACGAAGAGCACCCGGTTTATTCAGTGTCGTTACCGCGACGCCTGCCGGCACAAACGTGATGCGCAGAAAATCATTTGGCGTAATCTCGCGCACCTGATCGGTCGTCACAACCGCATCCGGCTGCTGGGCCAGCATCTCGGATGCTGGCAACACACAACTCATTCCGGCAATGAAAGTCCAGACCGCACACCGCAAAAGCAAAGCTCGCATAGCGTTTCCCCCGCGCACCAGAGAATAACCTGATTCCCGCAGAAAGCCTACGTTACGCGCGTGACTGGCAGGAGCTATTTATGTCCCGTAGCGGTTTCATCCACCGTCAACGCTCCGCGGTCGCGCAGCCAGTTCTCCAACAACATCGGCCATGTATCCAGCGCAGCGCTGCCGCTGCCCAACCCACTGCCATGGCTTCCATGTGCGAAGATGTGCATCTCCACCGAAGCGCCTGCATTGATCATTGCCTCATAAAAACTGAGCGCCTGCTCCACCGGCACTGTCCCATCGTCTGTTGTGTGATAGATAAACGTCGGCGGCGTGTCCTTCGTCACAAACAAGTCCGGCGAATACGCCTTGCGCAGCCGTTCACATTCATCCCGATGAGCTGGCAGTAATCCCGTCAGTTCGCAATACGTCAGGTGCGCCGTATTCGTCGAGATAGCGCCAATCCACGGATATCCAAGAATCAGCAGATCAGGCCTGCTCGACACACGCTCGATTGGATCTGCGGCACTCTGGTCACCCGGCACCGGCTGCGTTCCGGTAAGTGCAGCTAAATGTCCGCCTGCGGAAAATCCAATCACCGCGATCCGGTCTGCGGCAATGTGATACTCCTTTGCATTCGCGCGCACATATTGCACCGCGCGCCGCGCATCGATCAGGGGCACCGGCAGCATATATTTCTTTCCCAGCCGGTAACGCAGCACGAACGCGGTAAACCCGTGCGCAGTAAACCAGTCCGCCACCTCGCGCCCTTCCAGAATCGAAGCCAGACCCATGTAGGCGCCGCCCGGAATCACGATCACGGCACTGCCCGTATCGCGTCCAGGTTGAGGCTTTAACAGACTCAGCGTTGGGATATCCTCACACCCATCGCCTTTGGCCTGCGGCGCATCGCCTGGCCACAAGCGAATCGTCGAGATACCCAGATAAGCATCGGACGCCGTTGTCTCGGTGCATCCGCTTGAAGACACCACGCTCTGTGCAATGCCCGGACGAGCAAGCGACAGAACGATGATTAATCCTGTTGAAACGAAAAAAGAGCGTAAGGCTTCACGAAAGAAAAACAGACCCACGAAACACCCCGGACGGAGAGGAGTTGGTGGACATAAAACCTGTGCATTGTCCGAGGCGAATTATAGATGAATGAGCTTATGCCCTGGGCAACCACCCGCTGCTTCCTCGATCACCTTATCGATCAAAGGCTCGCCATAGCGGGCAAGAAAATATGCCGCGCCAATCAGCCGCTCTTGCAGCCCGCGATGCGGATAGAGAGCTTGCGTTATCGCCTGCGCATGCCGCGCCAGCGACTCTTCTTTCTGCAGCTCGAAATTCGCCGCCATGCGCCGCAAGCGGTTCATCTGGTAACGCATCTTGCGGGCCGAGGTCTCCGCCGAGCTACCCAGCCCTTCATCCATCGCAGCCATATATTCCGTAAGCTTCGTCAGTTCAGCATCCAGCGCGTTGCCGGCTACCGATAGCAGCTTCTTACCCTCTACCGGCATGGCCCGCGCTGCAAGCCGCTGTGCAAGCTCTTGCTCCGTGCTCCCGAACACCGTCTCTATCGTCAGCTCATGCTGCGCCAGCAGTTGATCGATGGCTGGTTCCACCAGCGTGGCCGAAAGCCGCGGCAAAACTGGCGTCACCCGGCCAAGAATGCGTTCATACAGGACTTGAGACTGTGCGAAATACGCAATCTCCGCCGGACCGCCGATATACGCTGATGTCGGCAATATCTGATCCTGAAACAGAGGTCGCAGCAGGGCAGACGGCGAGATCCGTTCCGGCTCACTCGTCAGTATGCCCAACAGCTCTTCGGTCGAATACTTCTCGCGTCCAGCCTGCCACAATCCACCCGGCTCAGTCGCCGAAGAAGCACTCCGCCGCAGTGCATTCCGCGCTCCTGTCTCCGCATCGATCAGGAACAGCAGGCTTCCGCGCTCGGCCACTGCAACCTGCGCATGATACCCGGCGGCAACCAGTTCCCTGTTGCGCTCTTCCAATGCGGCATGCAACTCATCAGCGCGCTCAATCGCCGCGCGCAGCACCGGCGCACCGAGCGCATGCACCTCGCGGCCAGCTGCATCGAGCACCAGCAATCCACGACTCGCAAACACCTTGCTGTAAAACTCCGCAAACGCTCCAGCCAGCGTGTTTCCCGGCCGGTACGCAGCCGACAACCACTCCATGGCATCCGAATAGCCGAGCAGCTCCCACGCCGCATCGAGCAGTGGCGCAACGGACTCGTCCAGCACTACACCGCCGACGCGAACCGCGGTTTCGGGAGCGCTCGCATAGGTCAGCGTCTTTAACTCTCGCCGCGCCGGGAACGTTACGTGGTTCACTTCCGCGAAATCGTGATCTTCGCTCGCCAGCCAGAAGACAGGGACATGTACTTGTCCTACTTGCGAAGCAGCGTCCGCCAATGCAATCGCTGTTGCAGCCTTGAATGGAGTGAACAGTGGGCCGCCAAACAACCCTACCTGCTGCCCGGTCACAACCGCGCCAGCGCCTTGACGAAGCTTTTCCAGCGACGCTTTCAACTCGGGTGCTGAATTCTGTTTCTCCAGAATGTCTGCAAGCGTATTCCGCGCTTCCGCATCCTGCCGTCTGGCCGAGTGATACCAGCTACGATCGCGTGCGCCTGCGGGATACCAGCGGCGTGTGCTTCCTTCTCCCGCACAATAATCCAGATAAAGCCGCGAGTGGCCCGGCACGACAGTGACAGGGAAACATTCAGCGTTCAAGACTGGCCTTCTTCCCTTCCTATGGCGACTGAATACAGGACGCGCAACTTCGAGTGTACCTGCACGAGCTGGAGAAGCGGACAGGCACATCCCGCACAGCATTTACTCGGATGCAAATTGTCCGCAAAGGATGCGAAAAAGCGCACTTCGAAACTCGCCGCTTCTATCTCTCATCGATCCGTCGATGGTGATACCGTAATCTTTGGCGATTTGCCAATCACTCAGTTCAGGAGCAGCCAGCATGACGGCGCAACGCAAGAAGACCGGAAGCGAAAAAACGCACCCCTCCGTGGCATCTACAACCGGTACAAAAAGCGTCACAACTGAAAAAGCGAAGAAAGCTGCCAAGCCCTCTGGCAAACAGAAGCCCAGCAAGAAGCCGGTAAGCAGGAAGCTCACCCCCACCGGCAAGGAAGAAGCACAGCTCCTCGAATCGCAGGTCGCCTTCGAAGGTCCGCTCTTCCGTGTCATGCGCGACCGCATCATTGAGCCAAGCGGTGTTGAGTCCAAGCGCGACGTCATCCGCCATAACGGCTCGGTCGTCATCCTTGCCGTAGATCTAGGCAAACGCAAAAAAGATCCCTGGATCGTCGTCGAGCGCCAGTTCCGCTATGCTGCCGGACAATTCCTCTGGGAGCTGCCAGCCGGAAAGCTCGACGCCGGCGAAGAGCCTATCGATGGCGCAAAACGCGAACTGGCCGAAGAAACCGGCTACGGCGCAAAGAAATGGTCGCATCTCATCGACTACTTCGCCAGCCCCGGCTTCCTCGCCGAATCCATGAAGGTTTTCCTCGCCGAAGGGCTCATTCCCGGAGATGCGCATCCGGAAGAAGACGAGCAGATCGACTTTCGTCTGGTCCGTCTATCGGAACTGCTTGCACTGATTGATAAGGGTGGAATCAAGGATGGAAAGACCCTCACCACCATCCTTCTCTATGCCCGCAAACTCGGAGTCAAGCGAAAGAAATAAGGCGCTGCAATCGCAACAAAATTAAAAAAGCTCTTCTTTTTTCGAAGAAACGGCGAAGTTTTGCGAAATTTCTGACCGCAGTTGCGTTCAACTTTTCGCGAACCTCGTGCGTCAGTACCTGTAGCGGCTTCCCTGAAGCAGAATCCGCACAACCGTATCCACCGGTGAAGATGCCAGACCGGATTTTCCAATCAAGGAAAAATCCAGCTTCACCGATTTCGGACCGGACAGGCCTATGCGGATTCTGCTTTAACCGTCGCCAGTATCGAAAAAGGAAGGGTGAGAACCTGTGGCTCAATACAAAGGCACAGTCAAGTGGTTCAACAATGCAAAGGGATTCGGCTTCATCGGGCGTGAGGACGGACCAGACGTTTTCGTACATTACTCAGCCATTCAGGTAGACGGATACAAGTCCTTGAAAGAGGGCGACGAGGTAGAGTTCGATATCGTGAACGGGCAAAAGGGTCCTCAGGCGGACACAGTGGTCCGCCACAAGGACGCAAGCCCTTCAGCGGCAGCGTAAACACTCAGCCATACCGGGGCGCTCGAGTGCTGAAACTGCGAAATCTTCATTAGATTCTTAGGGCCCTTCCTTTTATACGGCCAGCATGATCCAGAGCAAGACCGCCGGAATCATGCACTTGTTGATCGCGCGCCCAGGACCTGCCAAGGTTTGGGATTCTAATCTCTCTCCTATCTCAAACAGACGCGGTGGTGTGTTCAGCTATGAACAGGCAACATACCACCGCTCTGTGATGGCGGTATCAACAGCTTTCACAACCACGGATGTGGCTGCTGTCACGCGCGTAGAGGATACTGTCCACGGAGAGTACTCTTCGCATGGACAATCTCACCCTCACGCGTCTGCTATCGGAAACTGCCGATCTTCTTGAAATCAGCGGCGCGGATTCCTTTCGTGTCCGCAGTTATCGCCGCGCTGCTGACGCCGCCGAACAAAGCACAGTAGACCTCGCATCGCTTGCAAACGACCCAGCGCGTCTGCTCGAAGTACCCGGCATCGGCAAGAGCATGGCCGCGAACATCAAGGCCACCGTCGATACTGGTTCCATCCCTCTGCGCGATGAGCTCCTCGCCAAATACTCGGCCGGAATCCTCGACCTGCTCAAACTTCCCGGCATGGGCCCCAAAACCATCGCGCTGCTTTGGGATGCCGGCGTTTTCCTGGCTCCAGCAAACACGACTTTAGAACCAGCCGAAGCCGCAATTTCCTCGATAGATCAGCTTGCGTCCGCCATTGATGCCGGACGGCTCGCCGGCCTGCCCCGCATGGGCGAGAAGCAGATCGAAAAGCTGCGCCGCGGCATTGACGAGTTCCGCAAATCCGCAGGCCGTTTTCGCATCGACGAAGCGGAAGAATCCGCCGAGCGCGTTATTCAATACCTGCTTGCTTTCCCTGGCATCGAGCGTGTCACGCCTGCCGGATCGCTGCGCCGTGGCCGCGAAACCTGCGGCGACCTCGATCTTCTTGTCACCGGCCCCGCCTGCGAACCGGGCCAGACCTCAGCCGCCATCGAATACACTGCCGCATTTCCTGGCATCCGAGACATCATTGCCAAAGGCGAAAACAAGGTCAGCTTCTACCTCGCCAACAGCCTCCAGGTCGATGTGCGGCTTCTCCCATCGCGCTCCTACGGAGCCGCGCTCCAATACTTCACCGGCTCCAAAGCGCATAACGTCACACTGCGCCAGCGCGCGCTCAAAGTGGGCTACACCCTGAGCGAATGGGCGCTCGCCCGCCTCGACGATGAATCCGTCGTGGCCTCCGAAACCGAGGAATCGATCTACGCCGCTCTCGGCCTCGACTGGATGCCGCCGGAGTTGCGCGAAAACCTCGGCGAAATCGACGTCGCAGCGCAACACAAACTGCCGCGCCTCATCGAGCAATCCGACATCCGCGGTGATGTGCACATGCACACCTACGCAACAGACGGACGCAACTCCATCCGCGAAATGGCCGACGCTGCTCTTGCCCGCGGCTACCAGTACATTGCCATCACCGATCACTCCAAAAACCTGGCCATGACCAACGGCCTCAATGAAGAGCGCGCCCTCGAACACATTCAGCACATTCGTGAAATCGATCGAGAAATGACCGGCCAGATCCGCGTCTTCCCCGGTATCGAAGTCGACATTCTTGGTGACGGCGAGCTAGACCTTCCCGACTCGGTCCTGGCCCAGATGGATGTCGTCATCGCCAGCATCCACACACTCTTCAACCAGCCTCGCGAGCAGATGACCGAGCGCATCCTCCGCGCAATCGAAAATCCCTATGTGCGAATCCTCGGCCATCCTACCGGTCGTCTTCTGCTGCGCCGCGAGCCCTTCGCCCTCGATCTACCCTCCATCCTGCGCCGCGCAGCCGAATTGGGTGTTGCAGTCGAGCACAACGCCGCCCCGGAACGGCTAGATCTGAGTGATCGTGACCTGCGGCTGGCCAAAGAACTGGGCTGCAAGATCAGCGTCAACACCGACTCACACGACACCCGGCATTTCGACAAAATCCGTTATGGCATCCGCCAGCTTCGCCGTGCATGGCTCACACCGGGCGACGTCCTGAACACCCTTGGTCCGGACGAATTTCTTGCCGCTTTGCGGCCGCATCCCTGAACGGACTTCCGCGAAACTGGATTTGCCAATACCCGGCCCGTGAAACCGGCCCAAAATGGGAGTAAGATGAGTTCGCTGAAGCAGTTCTCACGCAAATCCGCTCCAGAAACCGCCGTCTTTCAGGTCGTTCCTCTGAAAAAGGCCTTCCGTCGCGAGGTTTTGAAAGTTTCAGATCAAAGGAGAATTGCCCCATGAGCCTCCTCCAGATACAAAACGATCCCGTTCATGAGCACGACGCCAGCTCCGAAGGTGAAGACCTCGCCAAAGGCAGTAGCCATATCATCTGGGCTGCTATTGCCGCCGCGGTCGTCATCACCGCAGCCGTCTGGATCTTCTGGGTCTTCATCCACAAACCGCCGGTCGCGGCTGGCGCAGTCACCCAGATGTGGGCGCACGGAGTCCACACACTTAGCACCCCCATCGATGCCAACGGCGTTCAATACACCCCTGAAAACTTTGACCAGGTACTGGTCTTAGCCAACCTGAGTATTCGCAACCAGAGCGACAAACCCATCGTCCTGCGGGACGTTATGACCAATGCGACTTTTGAGGATGGACCGCACTCCAGCTATATCGCCGGCGCAGTTGACTATCAGCGCATCTTTGTCGCCTATCCGGAGCTGAAGAATTTGCAAGCGTCGCCGATCATCCGCGAGACCGTCATCTCTCCGGGACAGACTCTCTCCGGAATGGTCGTCTCATCCTTCCGCGTAACCAAAGAGCAGTGGGAGTCACGCAAAGATCTCAGCTTCACGGTGCAGTTCCAGTACCACCCCGATCTCACGCTCACGCCAGCAGGCCCGATCCAGACAATCTGATCAGGCCTGTTGGCGCATTCGCTACGCATCTGTACAGACGCTCCGATGAAGCGGCCTTCGAAATTGATGAAGTCTTAGTTGATCGATGGCGGTGCAGGCGCACTCTTCGGCGTTGAGAGATACCCCGTCACCGTGTTCTTCGCCGATACGTTGTTCACGACAATCTCATAGAGAGCCGGATCCTTGCCGCTGTAGAACTGTAGTGGTTCATTCAGGTTGCGGTCTTTCTTCTCATACCGCTTATCGTCCGCATAAACATCCAGCGTGAACCGGCTCTTCTTGGCGTCTGCCTTCTTTAACTCCAGGCTTACCGTACCGACTGGCTTGCGCTGCCCCTTCACCAGCGTGAATTCGTAATAATTCCGGTCGCCCTTATGCTTCAAGATCTCCAGCTCATCATGATTACGCGCAATCAGACTGCTGTGGTCGCTCAGGTCGCCCTTCATCGACTGCAACTGGCTCACAGCCTGCGCCAGGTCGCTCTGCGTCTTGGCGACGTCGGTCTTCACGCCACCCACATCGGTCTTCACATCAGACACTGCGCTCGAAACCGCTGTTACCTGCTGGCTGGTCGCACGCTGCGCACTTTCCAGCCTTGCGCTGTCTGCCTGCTCACGTCGCAGAATCTCCTGCGATCGCAGTTCAAGCTGCTTCTGCGTCAGGCCCAGCGATTGTCCCAGTTCCTGCGATGTCACCTTGAGCCGTGCATTGGTCTCTCTCAGATCGGCCGCCAGCTTCGCGTTGTCTTCTTTGGCCTGGGTCAGCGCCGTCTCCTGTCTGTTAAGACGGGTTGAAAGCGTGTAACTCCAAACCAGCGCTCCGACGCCAAGCAATACCGAAGCAGCCACTACTCCAAGCAGGGCTCCCGAAACCGATCTCGACGGGGTTGCATCCAATTCGCTCATATCCGCACCTTTCTCCGGCTTCGTCGTGAATATACCGCTCGGGCCGTTTCGTTCTCTGCGCTACCGTTACCGCTTTCATCCGGATTCCAGCATTGTAATCACAGCGCAAGCTCCGGATCGCAATAAGCATACTGAAGTCTGCCGCAATCGGAATACCGGAACTGTTAGCGCCGCTCTTGCGCGGGCAGAAGCAGTCAGTCTCACCCTGAAATACGCAAAAGTGACAACCATGGAAGCGCTGCGCTATAAAAAGGTTGCTGGCCCGCTTGTCATTCGCGGCGACTCTCTTTGAGCCATCCCCACAAACTAGGCGGCCTGTTGATACGTCTCTACCTTGTAGAGACTGCATCTACCTCATTTTTAGGAGCAACACACACGTATGTCGACTGCGACAGCTGGTAAGGGACTGGAAGGCATCGTCGCCACCAACTCGGGCATCTGCTGGATTGATGGCGAAGCCGGTATTCTCTCCTATCGCGGCATCGATATCCACGAGCTTGCCGAGTTCTCCAACTTCGAGGAAACCACCTATCTCCTCTGGTTTGGCCGTCTGCCCAGCGCAACGGAATTGAAGGAATTCAACGCACAGCTCGCCGCCGCCCGCGTTCTCGATCCGGCGATCATCCAGCTTCTGCGCAGTTTCCCGGCCGGCGCGACCCCCATGGAAGTGCTGCGCACCGCAGTCTCCGCGCTCAGCCTCTACGACGCAGACGAAAAAGACAATCTGCACGACTCCAACGTCCGCAAGAGCTTTCGTCTGACCTCTCAGATCGCCATGATCGTCGCCAACTACGATCGCCTGCGCAAGGGCCTGCCGCTCGTCGAAGCAGACAAAACCCTGAGCCACGCTGCCAATTTCCTATGGATGCTCAATGGCGAGAAACCCTCCGAGACCGCGACCAAGACGATGGACATCGCGCTCATTCTCCACGCGGATCATGAGCTCAATGCCTCTACTTTCGCCGCGCGCGTCATCGCAGCAACCCTATCCGACATCCACTCCGCTGTCACCGGAGCCATCGGCGCTCTTAAGGGCCCGCTCCATGGCGGAGCCAATGAAGCCGTCATGCGCATGCTGCAGGCCATCGACGCAGCCGGCGCTGACCCGGTCCAATACGTACGCGAGATGCTCGCCGCCAAGAAGAAGGTTTCCGGTTTCGGTCATCGCGTCTACAAGACCGAAGATCCACGCGCCACTCACCTGCGCCGCATGAGCGAGCAGCTCTCCAAGGACTCCGGCGTCACCAAGTGGTACGATTGGTCGCGCAAGATCGAGCTTTTCATCAACGCGGAAAAGCACCTCAACGCCAACGTCGACTTCTACTCCGCCTCCACCTACACCACGCTTGGCATCGACCTCGATCTCTTTACGCCGATCTTTGCCGTAAGCCGCATCGCCGGCTGGGCTGCACACGTCATCGAGCAGCTCGATGACAACCGCCTTATCCGCCCCCGCGCCGAATACATCGGACCGGCATATCCCTACGCTTACATCCAGATGACGCAGCGCGGATAACGCGCATCTGCACACCAGCAAATACGATGGGCGCCAAGTCGGCGCCCTTCGCATTTCCTAAAACTCTTACTGCTATTTCCGGCTTGCCGGAGGAACAATCCCATTCATGCGCAGATACACGCACATCTGCCCATAATGATCCATGAAGTGCGCAATGCCAAACGCCGCCATTCCGCCGCGGGTGCCGCTCTTCGTCATAACGAATGCGTTTTCGTCCGTAATCCCGGCAATGTACTTATGTGCTTCTGCAAACGACTCCTTCAGCGCCTTCACGATGTCGTCCTTGCTCGTAAGCGTGCCGATTGCCTTGCTCTTGTCAGAAGCAGGCGCATCCGGATCATGGAAGAAATAGTAGTTGGCCTGCGCCACATGCTTCACTTCTTCCCCAAACGACCGCACATCCTTGAATTCACCGCCTGCAACCGAAGGCTTGAATCCATACTTGTCCGCCGGCATCGCCTCGGCTGCATCGACAAACTCCTTCTCCATTCCGGAAAGTAATTTGTCATACGTGGCGGAAGGGGAAACATGTGTCCCTGGCGGCGGTGCAGCCGGCTGCGTGCCCTGGGCACTGACAAAGGTGGACGCGGCGGCCAGGAGACAACAGCCAAGCAGAGAGTGAAAATGCGACTTGAATTGCATACGATTCAGCTCCTCCCATGAAAGCGGCGCGAACTTGAGGTCTCGCCGCGCCTCGACTCTATCAGGCTTGCAACGCATTTATCTATCTTTTCCCTACCGGAATTGGCGCAACCCGCACTTTCCAATGCCACTTTCCCGCCGCCAGCCCCTTGCAAACCGCCATTCGGCTTCGTAAGCTATCTTGCAAACCAAACTCCCCGTACAATGAGGAGATAAGGAGATCTACGCCCATGCGCCGAGTCTATATGGACGCCAACGCCACCACCCCCCTCTTGCCCGAGATTGTGGAGGCTATGCGCCCATACTGGATGGAGCACTTCGGCAACGCCTCGTCGATCCACCAGCAGGGCCAGCGTGCCCGCACTGCCGTCGATGAAGCTCGCGAGATCCTCGCTCAGTTCTTTAACTGTCACGCTGCAGAGGTCGTCTTCAACTCCGGCGGCACCGAGGGCGACAACACCGCTCTCTTCGGCCTGCTCCACCCCGGCGATCACATGATCACCACCTCCATAGAGCATTCCGCCGTCATCGCCGCCGCAGACCGTCTAGCACAGGAAGGCATCGAGACCACCAAGATCGATCCGCAGCCCAACGGCCTCATCGATCCGATGGATATCCTCCGCGCCATCCGGCCCAATACCCGCCTCATCAGCGTGATGCTCGCCAACAACGAGACTGGCATCATTCAGCCTGTCGAAGAGATCGGCAAGATTGCCGCTCAGACCGGCGTTTACTTCCATATCGATGCCGTTCAGGGCGCGGGCAAGATTCCGATCGATGTCCAGAAAATCGGTTGTCACCTGCTCAGCATCAGCGGCCACAAGATGCACGCCCCTAAAGGCATCGGGGCCATCTACATTCGCAAGGGCACTCCGGTAAGCTCGCTGATCGTCGGCGGAAGCCATGAGCGCCGCCGCCGCGCCGGCACGGAGAACGTACCCTCCATTGTCGGACTCGGCAAAGCTGCGGAAATCGCCATGCACGCACTCGATTCCGGCGTCATGCACCGTCTCGGCGAACTTCGCGACCGCCTAGAACAAGGCCTGATATCGAAGATTTCTGGCACCGGCGTAAACGGGGTAAATACGGACGGCTCCATCGCCCCACGCGCCGCCAACACCAGCAATATCTGGTTCGACAACCTCGAAGGCGAAGCTCTGGTCATCGCCCTCGATCTAAAGGGTTTGGCCGTCTCCGGCGGCTCAGCCTGTCACTCCGGAAAAACCGAGCCTTCGCACGTGCTCATGGCAATGGGTCTGGACAAAAACCGCGCCCGCGCCAGCCTGCGCTTCAGCCTGCTCAAGACCGTCACCGAAGCCGACATAGACTACGTGCTCTCGGTCGTTCCCGAAGCTGTAGCCCGTCTGCGTGAACTGGCCCCAGCACCTGAGCCCACGTTCAGCGCGACCGCACTCGCATAACAGGTCCACAATGGCAACAACAGTCTCTTCAGTTTCAAAGCAGATAAACCCGGAGGTATCCGAGGTCATCGCCGTGGCCATGTCCGGCGGCGTCGACTCCTCGACCGTCGCAGCCATGCTGCACGCCGAGGGTCACGAAGTAATCGGCCTCACCCTTCAGCTATGGGATCAGAACCGGCTCGCCGGCAAGCCCGGCGTCCCCGACGCACCCAAGGCTGGCCGCTGCTGCTCGCTCGACGACGTCTACGATGCCCGCCGTGTCGCCGAGACCATCGGCATCCCCTATTACGTCGTCAACCAGCAGGATCGCTTCGAGCACGATGTCGTGCAGCCCTTCGTCAACGACTACCTCAATGGCCGCACGCCAATCCCCTGCTCGCTCTGCAACAACCACCTCAAGTTCGACCAGCTCCTGCTCACCGCTCGCCAGATCGGCGCCGATCGCATCGCCACCGGCCACTATGCCCGCAACGAGTACGACCCCGCGCGCGGCCGCTGGATCCTCAAGCGCCCCGCCGACCGCGCCAAGGACCAGACATGGTTCCTGTTCGGATTAACTCAAGACCAGCTGGCGCACACACTCTTCCCCCTCGGCCATCTCACCAAGCCCGAGGTGCGCGAAGTTGCGCGCGAGAGCAAGCTGCACCTCACCGACAAGCCCGATTCGCAGGAAATCTGCTTCATCCCCGGCGGCAACTACAAGCAGTTCATCGCCAACTACCTCGATGAGCAGGGCCGCGAGATGCCCGACTCTTCCGGCGAACTCGTCTCCACCTCCGGCGAGACACTGGGCCGTCACGAAGGCATTCACAACTTCACCGTCGGCCAGCGCAAGGGCCTTGGCCTCACCGCACCCAACCCGTTCTACGTCCTCAACATCGACGCCACAAGCCGCCGCGTCACCGTAGGTCCCGAGTCCGAGCTGACCTCACCGATCCTCCACGTCCACCGGCTCAACTGGATCGCCATCCCCGGCCTCAATCAGCCCCGGCGTGCCCAGGTCAAGATCCGTCACGTCCATGACCCCGCACCAGCCCTGCTCGAGCCCACTGTCGGCCCAGACGGCTCAGATCGCGTAAAGATCACCTTCGATGAGCCTCAGCGCGCCATCACCCCCGGCCACTCCGCCGTCTTCTACGACGGCGACGAAGTCCTCGGCGGCGGCTGGATTCTATAATTCATGGGTACAACCACCATCCAATACGATGATTCTGGATTAACTGTCACGATTGCCGAGGGAGACGGTAGTTCGCGTACGGTTCAACTACGGTGGAATGCAATCGAGAGAGTGAATGCGTTTAAGCGCGATATCTTTGCCTACGATCTAATTTGTCTAGCCATCTTCTTCGAAGACCAAACAATCGAATTGGACGAGCAAATGGAAGGATGGGAGCCAGCTGTAAAGGCTCTTGCCGAGCACTTACCTGGCATGCCTAGTTACTTGAATTGGTGGAAACAGGTAGCTCACCCGGCTTTCGAAACCAGCTTCACGGTTCTGTTCTCGCGGCAACACAAGTCAAGCGCGGCGAATTAATGGCATTCCTGATCGTCCTGCACGACAATGCCAAGAGTCAAATTCGCTACTGCCGCGCCGCCCAAGCCAGCCCATCCGGCTCACCACCAGCCTCAATGTGCCCCAACCTGCCAGTTGCTCAGGTCTGCCACCGCTTCATACGACGCGCAACGCGTAAAAAATCAATCTTCGACGAGCCTCAACGCGTTATCCCCGGCCACTCCGCTGTCTTCTACGACGGCGACGAAGTCCTCGGCGGCGGCTGGATTCTGTAACCGAGCAGCGGTGTATCGAACCTCTACAGTCTTCAAACCAAGAAGTCTTTGCTCCCTGAGTTCGGGACGCTATCGGTTAAGATGTAAGTGCCATGGAACAGTATGCTCATCTACTTATCTCATCGGACCCTAACTTTGTACCTGAACCAGCGCAAATCGAAGCATTTTTCAATCTGATCCTTCTCTCGTTCAGCTTCGAGATCACAGTCGTGCCTCCTTTTCAACCCGGACTGATCGTGCGTACACCTTCGGCAACGCCTCGAATTGCCCGAAATCCATTGACAGGAGAAACGCGTTCTTTCCCAAGCTCTGACCGAACCAAGTTAGAGAAACCTTCGGAGATTCCCCAGGCGATTGAGAAGTCGCCTCATGTCACAATTAGCGCCTCAGGCAGATGGCCCTCTTACAAATCCCCAATCTTGCTAATAACTACCGATGAAGCGCCTTTCAAAGATGATTATCTGTGTGCTGCTAGATGTAATCTTCGACCCGACACCGTTTGCACTAGTGACAAGTGGGTAGACTCCGGAGAAGGCGAGATCAGGTTCGATGACCCTAACGGTCCCAAAGACACAGTTGGAATCTTCACAAACCCCTGGACAGGAAAGCACATTGAGGTGCCCGGAGGGGGCTTCGCACGGTTCTGGGTTGAGTTCGAATTTGGAAAATGGCTTTTCCCCGATCTAACCGCAGGCTTTAATCTATTGCATCCGGATCTGGTAGCGGCCACGGAAAGGTGCTTTGGCCTCCCTCTCATTCAGGCCGGGCGTCTGCTATAGACAGAATCCTCGGCAGCGGTTGGATTCTCTAAGGTACGATTAAGGTCCATCAGGCGTCCGGAGGATAGGCCATGATCAAACTTGTCCGCATCGCGCCAGAATTCCCCGTCTCCGATCTGAAGGGCTCACTCGCGTATTACGAGCAAAAGTTAGGTTTTCAGTCCGTAATGGAGATGCCACAGGGAGACTACGCAATCGTAGAGCGTGAAGAGATTGCTATCCATCTCTTCCGCAACAATCCCACCTCCTCCACGCCTGTCGCAATTCACATATTTACTGAAGACCTCGAAACATTGCATGCCGAGTTGACGCAACGGGGTGCGGACATCACGCAGCCGATACTACGCAAGTCATGGGGCAATCGCGATTTTCGCGTGAAAGACGAGTTCGGCAACGAACTGAAATTCACAGAGCCACTAAGCCAGTAGCTCTGTCTCGATCTTCAGAGCGGCCTTATTGCTGAGTCGCCCAAGCCAGCCCATCCGGCTCACCACCAGCCTCAATGTGCCCTACGACCTGCCAGCTACTCAGGTCTACTACCGCCACATAGTTATCCGGCCCGCACGAGATAAACGCCCGCTTGCCATCAGGCTCAATCAGAATCCCAGCAGCCCCATGCCCAATCGGCACTCGCTTAAACTCTTTGCGCGAAGCCACATCGTAGACGACAAGATTCCCGCCACCCAGCATCGAGATCAGGACATATTTCCCATCCAGCGTAAACTTCAGCCGGTTCGCACCTTCGACATCAGCCTGAATCGTCGCCACATTTTTCTTTGCCTTCAGATCGATCACCGAAAGCGTCCCATCATGCGCGTTCGCGGTCCAGAGCTCGCCTCCGTCCGGCGAAACATCAAATCCCTCATCGCCCGGCCCCGCAGGAATCACCGTCTGATTCCAGTCCATTCGGGGTGGTCCACCAACCCCGGGAGGCATTCCGGGCGGTGGTCCCTGCTGTCCCGGCGGAGGCCCCTGCTGGCCGCCCGGCCGCATCGGCGGCGGCCTCAGCGTCTGTTCCGTCTTCTCGAAATAGCTCACCGTGCCCGAATTCACATTGGTGGTGTAGATATGTGACTCATCCGGCGTCACATAGATCATGTGCGTCCGGTTCTGCCCCGTCCCAAGGATCAGATCAATTTTTTGTGTTGCCGGATCGTAGCGCGCAAAGGCCTTCGCACCCTCTGCGGTAAACCAGACCTTGCCCCCGACGAAAGCGAGCCCATGCGGCCCGTTCAACGCTCCCGTATCAATGTCAGCGAGAGCCTTCTGCCCGATCAGATCGATCACATTCAGCGTGTGATAGGCTCCGCCTCCATAGATCGATACATACGCCGTTTTGCCATCCGATGAAGCAATCACTTCGTGCGGATCGGCACCCACCGGCGCCTTCGCCACCACCTTAAATGTTGTTGGGTCAACAATCGACAGCGTGTGATTCCGCTTCGACAACACAAGCAGCGACTGTGACGGCGTAGGCTGCGCCACTGCAGGCAAAGCGCCACACAACACAATCGCGGCGACCGATGCCGCAACGCAAAGAGAGACTGGAGTACGCATGGAATGCCTCGCGCAGATTATCTAACTACGGAAGACGTAAAGAAGAAAAGATCAGACTACAGTCAGAGGGAAGTTCCACGTCCCGCCGCGTTCTAAGCTCCGCCGCGCGTGTTCCCATTCGAACCGGGAAATGAGCGATAGGTATCGACAGTGGCCTTGATCGCCGCCAGCACGCCATTGAGTTGGCGCACCGGAGTGGCAACCGTCGTTTCCAGCGCATTCCCTGCTCGCTCCACACGATCCAGTCCCACCGTGAGCATCGAGTCGATACGCTGCACCTGCCGCTTGATGCCATTGATCAACTCCGCAGGAGAAACATCAATCTGCGTCGCTTCTTTGCGAGCCTTCACTGTAAATTCTGCAAGTGCGTCCGTAACCGTGATCACTTCCGGATAAATCTTATCCACGAGCTGCCGTGTGGAATGCACCATCGGCATCACCGTCGTCTTCAGCTCATCCGTCGCATCCGTGATCAGCTTCGCTGACTTGCGAACCGAAAAGAATATCCCCAGCAAAACAAATGCCTGCAGCAAAACCGCAGCGCATGTCGCCCCCACAAAAATAATCAGTAATGTCTCACTCTGGAAAGTCATCGGCACGCTCTCACTGAATTACGAATGGTCGCGCAAACTCGTTAAAACGCGAGGGGCGCCTGTCGCCAAGCGCCTCCGCACATCATAAGCGATTCGCGTGCAACGATAGGTTCAATTACGTTAGCGGACCTTCACCCGGTGCAGCCGTAGTTTCCACGTAGGCGTGTTTGCCTGCGTCTACCGCAGCCGACACCTTGGCTGACTGGTCGTTCACAAAACCCTTGCCGCGCTCCACAAAGTCTTCCCACTGCGCCCGGCCGCGGTCTACGATATCCTTGCCGCGCTGGATATACTCATTCGCCTGCTCGCGGGTACGATGCGCATACTCGCCGGCCTGCTCCTTGGCACGATCCACGTATTGCCCTGCCTGATCGGCATACTCGCGCCCGCGCACCCGAACGAAGTCCGCTCCATCCTTGGCTGAGTTCGCAATATCTTCACGCGTTTCACGACCACTCTTTGGCGCATACAAAATTCCCACCAGCGCCCCGATTCCCAAACCTGCCAGGAACCATCCAAAAGCCTGCTGATTATCATTCGCCATACGAAAGCTCCTTTCCCAATAAACCCGAGCAGGACCAAGACTAACAAATCCAGTGATCCAAGGCCTGAACGCGGTACGTTCAGCCAGTGTAGAACACCGTCCCCCTCGATACACCCAGATTGGACGTAAGCTTACACATCCAAGTTGCTTTTCCCGCCGAATGTCCACACCAGGCGTCACATTCCGCACAATTTCGTATATTGGCCACCTGAAAAGGAAATGGGGCATACGGCTGGTATGCCCCATTTTCAGCTTGTTTAAGATCTTTCCCTACAAGACCTTTACGTTCACAGTTGCAGTTGTCGTCAAATTTGCATTCTTCGAGTCAACACCCGTGACGCGGAACGTATATGTGCCCGCTGTAATGAACTTTGGAGTGCTCACACAAGCTGTAAACCCGCCAATGGCCACAAGTAACAGGCATGAGACGATCATCGCTTTCCATCGACGCTTACGTGCAGGAATGCCAAACAGCACACAGAACGCCAATACTGCCCCTCCGCCTGCAAGCCACTTACCGGGACCAGGTGCGGACTCCATCTTGCCCAGCGTGACACCATTCGGCAGCTTCGAGCCTTTGCCAAAGAACAGGATCGTTGTCGTCGCCGTGCCGCCGGCCGTCACCGTAACCGAGGCAGGCAGCATTCCGCACAAAGGCGGCGATGAGGTCTGCGCGGCAGCAGAAATAAGCTGACATGTGATATCCACCGTTCCCGCATACGCGCCGGTCGAGGTCACAGTAAGCGTTCCGCCACTGGTCGAGTGTTCCGAAGTCAGCGTCACGTTGAGATTCGAAATCGTGAACGGAGGAGCCCCGGTCACGTCCACCGTATTCGAAGTCGACGCGGCATAATTCGTATCTCCCGAATATCTGGCTGTGATCGCTTCCTGCGTATCCGGAATATTGACCGAATTAAACGTCACCGACCCGCTGGCAAGAACACTCCCGCTGCCTGCCTTCCCGGTTAGAGTGCCGCTGACCAGCACCGTTGATCCGCTCATCAGTTCCACTGTTCCTGTCGGAGCAGCACCTGCACTGGTAGTCGCCAGCGTAATGGTGAAATCGAACGGCTTGTTCTGGTAGCTCGTCTGATTTGCCTTAAGCGTAAGCTGCGTATTGTTCTTCGCAACTACCAGGCTCTTTGTCGCGGAACTGGGTTCAAAGCTCGCGTCGCCAGAGTAAACAGCGCTGATGGTGTAACTGCCTGGCGTCAGGAACTCACCGCTCAACGTCACCTTCCCATCCGACCCGAGCGTGTCCGTGCCGAGATTCAAAGAACCGGCCGTAAGCCTCACAGTGCCTGTAGCCGTTCCATCGGGAACAATCTGTCCATTCACCACGGTGGAATGGTTCCCATACGGCTGAGCCGTTATCGAAATCGGATATCCATACGGCACCGGACTGGATTGTGTGTATGCCGAGCCATTCGCCGGATCTGTCTCACTCACCGTTAGCGCCGTCGTGCTCGGCTCAGGAGTGATATTGACCGCAACGGGTGAAGACGAGCTCATCGTATTCACAGCCGATCCGCCGTAATTCGCAATGAAGTTGTAGATACCACCTGCCAGCAACGGCACGTCGATCGTACCCGTGCTCCCTGTCGCATTCAGTGCATACGTTCCAATCGTCGTTGACGTGCTGCCCATATCCGCCAGCACCATCACATTGCCCGTCGGATAGTCGTTCTGACTCGTCACCGTTGCGCTGGCTGTGATCGGTAGACCATGTTGCACAGTCGTCGGAGTAACCGTCAGGTTTGTCGTCGTTGTGGACAACCCCGCAACAGTCCAGCTCTTGATCAGATTGCTGATATTCAGGCTGCCGAAACCAGTCGCCAGATCATAGCCAACACCCGCGTCATAACCAGCCATGAAGTAATTGCCCTGTGTATTCAAACTGCAATCGGGAGTTCCCGAAGTACACGGAACTGAGTTGTTCCCACTCGTAACATCGTGGAACACGCTTGGCGTAGTTTTCGCCAGGTTATACAACGCGTAGTCCACCTGCCCCTGCCGTTGCCCTGTCGCCTGATGCAACATCGCCAGCACGCCGGCCATCGTGGGCGCTGCAGTCGAAGTTCCTCCGATAATCGTGATGTTGAAGTTTCCGTTATTGTCCTTGGTGCAGTCGGTTAGCGCGTTTCCGTTGACATCCGCATCCTGATCGGTACAAATGCCCCATGCTGCGTAGTTGAAGCCGTCTCCAGAAAAGAATGAAACATCCGGCACATCGCGAACCTGATCCGCCGGCACTCCCGTTCCCGCCTGCCATGAGGGTTTCGCATAACCCGACGTGCAGGCTGGGAATGTCCCATTCCACGAACCAACAGCACAGTTGCTCTTTCCACCACCGCCCGAGGCAATATTCGGATTCCCGATGCCATCGAGGTAAGGAATATTCGTGGAATAGGCTCCGGGAGGCGAATTTTGAATCGAATCATTCCACGGGCTTTCCGGTATGTATCCCAGAGCCGAAAGCAGCGTCGTTGGATTTGAGTCGGCGGAAACGTAGTTGAGTAAATCCTGCCCTGTTCCATTCGGTTCCGCAAGAACCGCAAAATCCGTACCACCGACAGCCACGTTGTAAGGCGTCGAAGCCAGTCCGTTGACCTGCAGACCATAATCAGCAGGCGCATCAACAGTCGGATCGTCGCATCCCGCTGATCCTGAATCACCGGTCGCGACTACGACGGAAATACCCTGTGCCGCAGCCTGCTTCCAAAGCTCCTGGATAAATTCATTCCCGCCAGTGCCCAGTGCCGCTTCGCAGGTGCTGAAGCTCATGCTCAGAATGTCCACGATGTTATCGTTCAGCGCCCGCTCTGCGGCCAGCAAAACGCCCGACGAGGAAAACGTGGTCTTTGCAATGTAGAGATAAACGCTGGCTCCGGGCGCAATACCGCCAGCAATCTCTGTGTCCAGATACGCTTCCGTAGTATCGGCGCTGTTCGTCTCACCGGGGTCGGTTCCGTCCACCACCACCGTCGGCCCCACAGCCGAAAGACCAAAGAGCTGGCGGTAATTCAGATTCTGCGGGTAGCCACTACTGCCCGAGCCCTGAATATTCGAGTCGCCCAACACACCAATCTTGCTCCCGGTTCCCGTATACGCAGAGCCCGTAGCACCGCTGTTCAACGCCGGATTGGGTGAGTTATAGATGGTCGCCGCATCCGCCGGCCCAACCAGCAACACCTGATAATTAGCGCCAATCTCATTCGGCCACGATCCCGTCAGGCTCGGCTGGGCCCTGTGCGTCCGAGGATTATAGGAAGCCTTGTTTGCCCGCCGGATCTGCGGCTTCGGCACAAAATCGTTCATCGACGCAATCCCTGCAATCGCCGGAGCGAGCGCCGCTGGAATCTGGGGATCCGTCGCATTCGCGTGATGCATCACGCCGTTCACTTCATACAGATGAATCTGAGTGTGAAAAGCCTGCTCCACCTGTCCCACATTCCCAGAGAACTCAATCGCATCCCGCGCCGCATTCGGCCCAGCCACCGAGAACCCATACGACTGAAGCCACGCGGTGATCGCCGAAATATCGGCATCGGAAGCCCCCCACTGCGCTCCATACTGCGCTGGTGTCAGCCACTTGTGAAAATTCGGCGAGTTCTTATCCTGGAGCGATTGGAGCATCGCTTCCAGCCCAAGCTCCTGCTGCGCGCTCCGCTTCAGCACCAGCACCATGCGGTCCTCCGCCAGCGAAGCCGGAGCTTCCCCGCGATCCGCCGCCCGGGTGGCCAGAGGATGGACATTGCCCCTCAAGGTTACAGTCTGCGCATCGTCCACCGTCCGCGTAATCAGGGCGGGCCGGTTCGATTGTGCCATCAGCGTCAGCCCGGATATCAGCCCTCCGCTGAGAAGGATTGTCTTCACCAGGCAACGCAACCAGCGTTCCGCCGGCCTCAAAGCAGCTTTATGCGCACTCATGAATTTACCTCGATTGAAAGTCTTTCGAATCTTCTTCGGAGCGTATGAAAACGACTCGTTCCTTGAGAAAAACAAAATCTGCGACCAATCCTCTGCACATCACAGACCGCGGTATCTCGGCCAAAAAACAGGAACCGTTTACCATTGCCATCGTCATGAAGCTGGATTGCATGTCGATCCACGAAAAGACAACAGGCAGCATCGCTAGCACTCTTCATCGTTCCAGTATGTGAATCGAAAAACCAAACGAATTCTACCTGAAAGTAACCTGCCAATGGTTATCTATGTTCTTGGAATATCGAGCACAGTTCTTCCGCTATCCCATTTTGGAGGCACATCCGCTCCACCTCCATTGCTCAAAAGGGTCATTTGATCTCTTCAAAGCGCCCTTCCAGCCCCATACCCGGAATCTGCATCAAATGTTTTGCCGTATGATGAAAGTTACGGGAGTTCCAGGAGGCTCATACTGAAAGCCTTGATGGCGAGTCCTATGCATATTTCTTCCCTACTGTGGCACGGGTTTCAAACCGCCCATTATTCTGCCTTTTTCGCACCGCAAAACGGCTTCCGGCACTTCCTCCACACGCAGAATGCCGACAAACCCTTTCGCGGCCTTTACACCCTCAACGCCTTTGACGCCTCACTGCTCATCCCATATTTCATCGTGATGATCCTGCTGGCTATCTACGGCGTACATCGCTACCAGCTCGCCTGGACCTATTTCAGATACCGCAAGAACTACAATCCTGAGCCGCCTCAGCACTTTGCCGAACTGCCATACGTGACCGTGCAGCTGCCCATGTACAACGAGCAGTTTGTCGTCGATCGCCTCATCGAGGCCGTCTGCGCCATGCACTATCCGAAGGACAAGCTTGAAATTCAGGTCCTGGACGACTCCACCGACGAAACCAAAGAGGTCGCGCGAGCGATCGTCGACCGCTACGCCGCTCTCGGACACCCCATCGTCTATATCCACCGCGAAAACCGTCATGGCTTCAAAGCTGGAGCACTCGAAGAAGGTCTCCACATTGCCAAAGGCGAGTTCATTGCCATCTTCGACGCGGACTTTGTTCCCCCGCCTAACTGGCTCATGAAGGTCATCCATCACTTCGCCGAACCGGAGATCGGCATGGTCCAGACACGCTGGGGACATCTCAACCGCAACTATTCCATGCTCACCCAGATCGAAGCTATCCTGCTCGACGGCCACTTCGTTCTTGAGCACGGCGCGCGTGCCCGCTCTGGCGACTACTTCAACTTCAACGGCACCGCAGGCATGTGGCGTCGCCAGGCCATCATCGATGCAGGCGGCTGGCAGCACGACACCCTTACTGAGGACACCGACCTCAGCTACCGTTCGCAACTCGCCGGCTGGAAATTTAAATACCTTCCCGACATCGAGTGCCCCGCCGAGCTACCCATCGAGATGACCGCCTTCAAAACCCAGCAGGCACGCTGGGCGAAAGGCCTCATCCAAACCTCCATCAAAGTTCTACCGGTCGTCTTCCGCTCTAAGGCTCCGCTGCGCATCAAGATCGAGTCCGTCTACCACCTCACCGCCAACCTGAGCTACCCGCTCATGGTCATCATGACCGCCCTGCTCATCCCCGCGATGATCATTCGCTTCTACCAGGGCTGGTTCCAGATGCTGCTCATCGACTTCCCGCTCTTCACCGCATCCACGCTGTCGATCGCGGTCTTCTATGTCATGAGCCAACGCGAGCTCTTCCCGCGCACATGGAAGAAAACTTTCCTCTATCTACCCTTCCTGATGGCTGTCGGCATCGGCCTCACAGTGACCAACACCAAAGCCGTGATGGAAGCCATCTTCGGCATCAAGAGCGCCTTCGCCCGCACCCCCAAATACTCGGTTGCGAAAAAGGGCGAAAAGTCCAAGGCCGGTAAGAAATATCGCAAACGTCTCCTGCTCTCTCCATGGATTGAGCTAGCCATCGGAACGTATTTCGCCCTGGCCATCGTCTACACCTTCATCAACCAGAACTATTTCACCGCGCCGTTCCTGATCCTCTTCGTCATGGGCTATTGGTACACCGGCCTGATGAGCCTCTTCCAGGGTCGCTTCGACCGCTGGAAATCCGGCGGAGCAAACACGAAAGACGAGTCCAGCCCCAAACCGTTTCCTGTCGGCGTGTAACCTGAGGCAATGGCAAGCGAATACGAGGGACCTCAGATAGTCTGGGATCCCGCAAAGGCTCTCATCAATGAACGCAAGCACGGCGTGACCTTTGAAGATGCCGCGACTGTTTTTCTTGACCCGCTCTTGCTAGTTGTTCCCGATTTGGCGCATTCTCAAGAGGAGGAGCGCTGGGCCGCTCTCGGCAGAGCAAGTTCGCAGTTGCTCCTCGTCGTTATTCACACGGAAAATATAAATACAATTCGCATCATCAGCGCGCGAAAGGCCGAGCCTCGCGAAAGGAGGAATTATGAAGAGCGATGACAATGAAGATCTGGAAAACGACATTCAGCCGGAATATGACTTTTCGAACGGCGTTCGCGGCAAATATGTGGGCCGCTTCCCCAAAGATGCAGTAATGGTTCTTCTGGCTCCCGATGTCGCTGCAGCGTTTCCCGATGCCGCTTCAGTCAATGAAGCCCTGCGCATCCTCATCAAGGCTGCTAGAACTGCCAAGCCCGCAGCCTAGATTCTCTTCGCCGCTTTCTGCGCTTGACAGCTTTCCTCCACGCACACGACGCTAATCCTATGCCTCGTGCCCTGCGTTTTTTGTCTTCTCCGCTGCTTCTGATCTTCTTCGTCACCCTCGGAATCTCATCTCTCCATGCCCTCGAAAAACAGCCCGCTACCACCTACCACGCCCGCCGCGTAGCCCTCGCCGCCAAGCTGAATGGCGGAGCAGCCATCCTCTTCGCCGCCGAAGAGCCGCTGCTCGACTTCATGCCCTACCGCCAGGACGAGGATTTCTACTACCTCACCGGCTGGAATGAACCCGGAGCAGCGCTCCTCATCGTCTCCGAATCGCAAGGGAATGCATCGGCCTCCATCGCCCCACGCAAATATCGCGAAGTCCTCTTCCTGCCCACCCGCAACCTGCGCATGGAAAAGTACACCGGCATCAAGCTCGACGCCGCTACGCCCGGCGCAGCTCAAACCGCTGGTGTCGACGAAGTGCAGCCCATGACAGCTCTCCCCGAGCTGCTCAACGAATACGTCTCCAAAGACCGCAACCTTGCTTACAAACTCTGGACTCAGCCTCTCGCACCACAATCCCAGCCCGTCGTAAGCTGGCTGGCAACCACACTCGGCAACGGAGCGGCGCCCGCAACACATGATGTCACCGGCCTCACCGCCGAGCTTCGCATCATTAAGGACGAGGGCGAGCTGGCTCTCCTTAAGAAAGCCGCCGACGCTTCTATCGCTGCGCAGCTAACCATGATGCGGGCCACCAGACCGGGCGTAACCGAGCGCGCTATTGCAGGCAAAATCCTCGCTACGCTTATGGAAAATGGCTGCGAACGCCCATCCTACGCGCCCATTGTTGGCACAGGCATCAACTCCACCACGTTGCATTACTCCGAAAACTCCGCCACGCTCAAAGACGGCGACATCATGGTCGTCGACGCCGCAGGCGAGTACAGCATGTATGCCTCTGACCTCACCCGCACCGTTCCCGTCAACGGACACTTCACGCCACGCCAGCGCGAGATCTACGATGTCGTCCTCGGAGCACAACGCGCAGCAATCGCCGCCTTCGTCGCCGACAAGTCCACCATCAACGACCCGCGCCACCTCGATCCCAACTCACTCGACACCGCCGCGTGGAACTATATCAACACCCACGGCAAAGGTCTGCACGGCGAGCTACTCAGCGACTACTGGATTCATGGCCTCGGCCACATGGTCGGCATCAACGTGCATGATCCCGCGAATTATCCCGCTGTTCTCAAGCCCGGCATGGTTTTCACCATCGAGCCCGGCGTCTACATTCCAGAAGAAAAAATCGGCGTGCGCATTGAGGATACTTTCGTCGTCGGCCAGGACGGCAAGCTCATCGATCTCGCTGCCAATCTGCCTCACACCGCCGATGAAGTCGAAGCGGCGATGAAATCAAAGTAGGCAGCGCAACCATGGATCACGAAAACCACATCGATTCCGCTCAACTCCAATCGCTGCAGCAAGCCTTTCGCGACCAGCTCCTCGCATGTCTTGAAGAGTGCACCCGTGGCCGTCACGGTCTATTCTCCGATGTAGAGCATCTGCCCGCCGACACCACCGAAATACAACCATGGCCAGAAGCCGCGCGCCTCCGCGAGCTCGCCTTCGCTCTGCAATCGATCCTCGCCCAGAGCGAAACATCCGATCCCCTCTGCGATCAGTTCCTCGACCTCTGCACCATCCACGGCGAATACGACCCCGGCGAACCGAAACTCGCACGAGCCTTCCTGCAGCAGATTGAAAGTGGCATGTAAACCATGAACATCTTCCGCGCATTCCTTGCTCTGCTGGCTGGCTTTCTTACGATGGCTTTGCCCACCGGCATCATCACCACCATCCTCACGAAACAAGCCCCTCAATGGGTCGCCGTGAAGGATCGCCCGCGCCCTGCCTATCTCATCGCAAATCTGGCGTATTCACTTGTCTTCGCTATCGCGGGCGGCTTCGTAACCGGCATCGTAGGCCGCGAAAATCCGCTCCACTACGCGCTTATTCTCGCCATTGTCGTACTGCTGCTCTCAGGCATGAGCGCTGTCTACCAGCGCGGAAAGCAGCCTGTCTCATATCAGATATTGATGATTGTTCTCACTCCAGCTTGCGTAATGCTGGGCGGCTGGCTTCGCTATAAATCCATCATTGGATAAACAAATTACTTCCATACAAAACGCCTGCTCCGTTGATACTTCACAGAGCAGGCGAATAAAAGACTTGAGCTAGAGTAGAGAGAATCTACCACCGGACGCCAAGTGTAACCGGAATCAATCCAGTGGTCCCCAGACCATCTGTCTGATCCAGACCCGGCGTGTTGATCCACACATATCGGGCTTCGGCATACAGCTTCATATTGCTATAGCCCATGCTCGAATCTCCCAGCCGATGCGTAAATCCGATACCCCCATTAACCCCACCTTGGTTGCTGGAGAAATGACTGACAACAACGTTCTCGTAACCAATTCCGCAGAAGTAGTAGCATTCTTCCACTTCTTCAGGATCGGTAAAGCTCGTGACTTTGCGGTAGAAACCTCCACCACCCGTCACATACACGCTGTTCTTCGCTTTCGGAAACAGATCAAACACCGGATCAACCGTCAACGACCAGATATGAGCGTGGCCGCCTTCCGCACCTGCGTCGGCAATAAGGCCACCGGGAAGCTTATTGTCCATGAACTGGTATTCGATCAGTGCACTCAATCTATCGGTAAATTTGTAGCCCGCGCCCACAGTGAAGTTGCCGCCCCACGTAATGAACGGCTGATCGTTGCCAATCGGAGCATTCCCGCCTCCACCCGCTTCAAATGCCAAGCGGCTCGACCAGTTATTGCTGTGATACCCGTAAGTCCCGTTTTGCCCCGCAGCCATCGCAGGCGACGGTGAAGCAGGCAACGCAGGGTCTGCATCGAACGCAACAAGCCCCTGACTGGAACTCGAAAAATTGTCGTTGTTTTGCGACTGAGCTATCGCAGGAAAAGATCCTGCGACAAATAGCAGCGCAGCGGGGAGGGCTAAATAACTCACACGTAGCCGTAGCGGCAGGGAACCGCGATTAGACATATCTTCGACCTCAACCTTGAAATAACTGCTTGCTTACAGGAGTCGTGCAATGCTCCTGTTAAATCCGTTAGACACATTTCTGCGATAAAGGTTGCGTACTCCCGCTAAAGCAAAAAGGGCTGAGTTTCAAAAACTCAGCCCTTTCAGACAAACATCAGAAACATGTAAGCGATACGTCAGGAATTACACATCACTACGCTATCCCTGAATATCGAATTGCTCCGGATGCAGTGTTGCATCGCTCTTCACCAGCACATTCTTGCCCGCCAGTTCCTCCAGCTCCGTCAGCCATTTCGCATTGTTGGCCTTCAGCGCCTTCGCCGTCTCTGGATTCACGCGCAGCAGCACTTCATTCTGATCAAAATGCTTGCGCATCTTGCGAACTTCGACATAGATCTCGTTCGCAACCGTCGCTGGGCTCTTAACCATACCAGTCGCCTGGCAGATCGGGCACGGCACGCTCAACGTCCGCTCCAGTGACTGCTTCACGCGCTTGCGTGTAATCGCCACCAGACCAAAGTCGTTAAACTGCAGCACCTTCGTCGGCGCGCGGTCCTGCTTCAATGCTTCTTCCAGCGCAGCCATCACCCGTGCACGATTCTTGCGCTCATCCATATCGATAAAGTCGATCACGATGATGCCGCCCAGATCGCGCAACCGAATCTGCCGCACAATCTCCGGAATCGCATCCAGGTTCGTCTTAAGGATCGTGTCCTCAAGCCGCGCCGTCTTGCCCACGAACTTGCCTGTGTTGATGTCGATCGCCACCAGAGCTTCCGTCTGGTTGATCACAATCGATCCGCCCGACTTCAGCCACACCTTCGAGCGCAGCGCCTTTGAAATCTCATCCTGAATGCCGAAGTGCTCAAACAGCGGCACTTCCTTCGTGTACAGCTTCACGCGCCGCACCAGCTCTGGCGAGAAGCGGTTCAGGAAGCGCACAATCCGCTCGTAATCCGCTTCCGAATCGACCCAGATATGCGAGAAGTTATCGCTCACCTGGTCACGCAAAATGCGCTCGATCAGGCTCAGATCGTGATAAATCAGCGCTGGCGGACGCGAATTCTCCGCACGCTGCTTGATTTCATTCCACAGATTGATCAGGAACCGCAAATCCGCGCGCAGCTCATCTTCCGTCGCGCCCTCTGCCGCGGTGCGAACGATAAATCCGCCCGAAGCCTCGCCGCGTTCGCTGATCAGAATCCTCTTCAGTCTCTGCCGCTCATCATCCGAAGCAATCTTGCGGCTCACGCCCACATGGCTCACCGTCGGCATGAACACCAGGAACCGCCCCGGCAGCGCAATGTGGCTCGTAATCCGCGCACCCTTCTTGGCAATCGGTTCCTTCGCAATCTGAACCAGAATCTCCTGCCCCGGCTTCAGCAGATCGCTGATAATCGGCAGATCCGTCGTCTGCGCTGAGCGCCGCGAAGGCCCGCGGCGTCCCTCGCCCCGTCCGTCACCGCTGCGGCCATCACCACCTCGGCCACGGCGTCCACGGCCACGATCACCTCGCTCGCGCCCACCCTGCTGTCCAGGCCGGCTCGGAGCCGCAACCGCAGCCTCCTCGCCTTCCTCACCTTCTTCTTCCTCAACCGACTCAACCTGCAGCCGATGGTCGAGCTGAGCCTCTTCCAGCATCTCGCCCAACGCCCCCGAGCGAATCTGCTGCTGCAGCGTCTCCTCCTCCAGCTCATCAAGGTCATGCTCGTCACCGTGATGCGCCTTCAGCGGAGAAAACTCATACTCTTCCTCTTCAATGACCTCTTCTTCCACGAGGCCATCACCCGGCGCATACGCTGAAACCGAAACAGCTACCGCAGGCTTGGGAGCAGGCTGCTCGGCCATCGGCTCATGCCCGTACTCCGGCTCGTCACTTTTTTTCCGCCCACCAAACAGATCCGAAAACCGGAATTCACTCGGCGGCAATGGATCAACATTGTGACTCGCCGAAGCATCGTGAATCTCTTCTTCCTCGAACTCCTCGCCCTCAGTCGTTTCGTTCGCCGCGTGCGCAACCTCAGCATGTTCTTCATGAACTTCGTGCGCTTCGGGAGCCTCGCACACTTCCTCAACCACTTCGGTCACCGGAGTATCATGAATCTCTTCGACGGTCTCTTCTACTGGGACCTCTGCATGTGCCTCGGGGGCGCCAGCCTCATGCTCCACCTCATCGAAGACTTCCTCATGCACCAGTTCATGCACCGTTCCTGAAATCTCCGAGAACTCAAACGTTCCATGGCTGTGCTCGGGAACGTGCTCTTCACCGCCGTGCGCTGGCAGCGCAAACTCACCCGAAGGCTCAGCATCCACCGCAGCCGACGGCTCCGCGAACACCGGCGCATTCTCCACCTGCCGATGCCGCGCCAGCGACTCGCCCGGCAGCAGCCCGAGTCCATCCCATACAATCTCGCCCTCGACCAGTGTCGACGGCTTCGACACTGTCCGCAGGGGCGTCGACTCTACCGGGGAGGACGGGACCTCTGTAATCGTCAGCCCACCCGCCTTCGGTGCGTCCCCACCACCATTCGTGCTTCCATACTTAGACAGCGACTCACCGGGCAGCAGAAACGGCGTCGCCGCAGCCGGCTTCGACTCCGGCACCGCTTCGTGCGCCGCAGCCTCAATCTCCACCGCGGGCAGCTCCGCCTCTTCGGCGTCAACCTCGGGCTCGGACGAAGCGCTCTGCCCCTCGGTCCGCGCCTCAGCCTCATCCCGTCCGCGGCCACCCCGTCGTCGGCGGCGTCCCCGCCAGCGGCGCGCACCCTGCTCCATCTCTTCGCTGACCGGGGCAGACTCCACCGGCTCAGTCTCGCCGCCCTCAATCAGAATTTCCGAAGTAGTCGGCGCGAAATGCAGCGTCGCATCTCCGCCTTCGTATGTTGTCGCCTCGGGCTCGCTGACGTTCGAGGGGCGGGATTCGCCCCTGCTTTCGCCGCGCCGTCCGCGGTCCTCGCCGCGTCCGGAACGCCCCTGCGGCTGCCTCTGCGTGCTACCCTGCACCGCCGCGCGCTCAACCTCGTCCGAATCTTCCTGGTCTTCCATCTCCAGAAAGTCCGTGACATACAGGAACGCGTCGCGCTCCAAGCCGATGTCCACAAATGCGGACTGCATGCCCGGCAGGACTCGCGTCACCCGGCCCTTATAAATCGAGCCGGCAAGCGTATATTCGTTTTCTCGCTCGTAATAAATCTCAGCGAGCTGATCGTCTTCCAAAATCGCAAGCCGCGTTTCGTGCGGCGTGCTTGAAATACAAATTTCCTTGGCCATATTGCCTTTCCGTCCCAGGGCGTTTACCCATCGGGACCCACGGCAAGGCCGACTGCAATCGAGACACACAATTCAGGAATGGAGAATCAAAACGAAGCTGTTCGGGAAGAGAACCGGCTGCGGCTCCCGTTTCGAAGCCAAACTCTGCCGGAAAAGAACCGTCGATGGGACCCAGCCAAGAGGGAAAGCGGCCGGACAGCGACCGTTCGTCGAACCCGTGACGAAAGCGCCACTTACAGCAATTCATTGCGTTCAGGGAGCGGGCGGCCTGAAACGGCGGCCCGAAAACAGCGCGAAAAACCTTATCTTCGGAACGCATCGCTCCTGCGTCACCAGACGCCGAAGCCGCGATCCCGGAAGTTTCCGTCATATCAAAGCGCTGCCAACGGAAAACCCATCCCTGCGTGCTCATTCATCCAATCCTGCCGGGGCTGCTTGCAATCGAAACCTGCCGGCGAAGTGATTGATCTTACTAGACTTCCATGCTCCAACTGCGAGCAGGAAGGAAAAACTTTGGTTGGAATGCCTAATTCACGAAACGGCGCATGCGAACATTCATCACAACGCCAAGCGCCATAAAGGTGACCATCACCGAAGACCCGCCGTAACTCATTAACGGTAAAGGAATTCCGGTGACCGGCATAAAGCCGATGACCATGCCTACATTGACCGCAATCTGAAAGGTCAATACAGCCACGACTCCCATCACTACTAGTGAGCCGGAGATGTCAGCGGCGGTTTGAGCGTTTTGAATCAAACGCATCAATACAAGGAAGTATAGCAGTAGAACAAGAAACGCGCCGGTAAACCCATGCTCTTCACTAAATGCCGCAAAAATGAAGTCCGCATGAGGAATCGGCAAAAAATCTCCCTGCGTTTGCGACCCTTGCTCCGCGCCCTTGCCCCAGATTCCGCCCGACCCCACTGCAATCAGCGACTGCCGCACCTGGTACCCCGTCCCCTTGGGATCGTTATCCGGATTCATGAAGCTCGTAAGTCTTGCTTTCTGATAAGGTTTCAGCACCTTACCGCTCATCCAGACGCCCGTGATCGCCACCAGCCCCACAGTGGTAATAATGGCCGCCTGCTTGAAATTGATGCCGCCCAGAAACAGCCCCGCCAGCAATATCGGTGTATACGTCAGTGTTGTTCCCAGATCCGGCTGCATCAGCACCAGTAGCATCGGCGCGCCTACCAGTGCCATCGCCTTCAGAATGTCACGCCACGTCAGGCTCTGTCCGCCCAGGTTCGCAAAGTAGCGCGCCATCAGCAGAATCAGCACCAGCTTGAGCCACTCCGAAGGCTGAAACAGGACAGGCCCGACCTTCAGCCATCGTTTGCCGCCCAACGCCCTGTGACCAACCAGCTTCACCGCCACCAGCAGCAGGAAAAATGTGCCGTAAAGCCACCACACAATATCAATCAACCGGTGATAGTCGATCTTCGAAAGGACAAACATCGCTATCAGGCCGCCCGCGATCCAATACATCTGCTTGGTGTGGAATCCGTGATACTTCGGAATCAGGTGCGTCGCCGAATAAATCTCCAGTACCGACAGCACACACAACGCCAGCACCATCAGCAGCAATGCCCAGTCAAAATCGCGAAAGCTTAAATACCGCCGCATCAGCGAGTTCCCCCGCCAACAGCCAGCACCCCGCGAAACCGCTCAGGCAACCCAATGACTTGCCCCAAATCTGGGTGCCCCCGGTCTCGATTCTGAGACCGGGGAGACAGCGACTCTGGGTGCCCCATCCTTTCCGCGTCTATTGCTGAAAGGGTGGGTACCACGGAAGCTTCGTCCTCAACGGCGGAACGGGTGGGGATCTCGGATGCCCCATTCTCCAGCCCCGCAATCGACCCATCCGGCCCAATCAGGAAATGTCCGCCCTGCATCCCGCTCGCCTCGAGCGCCGCAATCTCCGGATCTCCCTTGTCCACGCGCGTCTCGTGCCGCCCAGCATCCCGACGCGGAGCAGACCAGATCGCGCCCATCTCCACCGGCGCGGTCTTCTGCGGTACAACAAGCAGATTTCCATCCTGCCGTCGCTTCTTGTTCACATAGGCCGTAACGATCTGCGCCGCAATCTTCGCCGAACCAGATCCCCAGTCGCCGTGCTCTTGCAAGACCACCACTGCAAACTCCGGATTCCTCCGCGGCACCATCCCCACAAACCAGGCATTCGGCGTCTTCGCTCCACCTCTTACGTGCGTGTCGCCGCCGCCTACCACCTGCGCCGTTCCCGTCTTGCCCGCAAAATCAATCCCTTCCAGATGCGCTCCCTCAGCCGTGTGGTACAGCCCCGGAGTTGTCGCCTGCGCCATCCCCTCCGTCACCGTCATCCACGTATCTTCCCGGAGCGGCAACTGCCTGTCGCCTGAGCCCCCGTATGTTTCCAGCACCGCTTGGTGATAATTCGAATTTAACTGGTTTGGATTCACCACATGCGGCCGCACCAGATGCCCGTCCGAAGCAATTCCCGAGACCGCACGCAACAACTGAATCGGCGTCACCGCAACGGCGCCCTGTCCAATGCCCACGGAAACGACCTCACCGGCATACCACTTCTGATGGAAGGTCCGCATCTTCCACTGCGTCGAGGGCATCACGCCTGCCATCTCACCTGGTAGATCGATGCCCGTCTTCGATCCGATTCCCAGAGCGGTTGCATACTTCGCAATCGTGTCAATCCCCAGCTTCGTCGCCAGATCGTAAAAATACGTATCGCACGACATCGGGATCGCCTCATGGATGCTCAACAATCCATGATGCTTATCGCACTTGAAGAAGTGCCCATAGAAGGTGCCTCCGCCATTGCACATTACCTTCAAATTCTCGGCCACTCCCTCTTCCATCCCCGCGACCGACATGATGATCTTGAACGTAGAACCCGGAGCAAGCTGGTCCTGGATCGCCTTATTCATCAACGGATGCGCCGGATCGGTGATCAACTGATTCCACTCCGTCCGTCCGATCTTCACCGCAAAGGCGTTCGGATCGAAGCTAGGATGCGACACCATTGCCAGAATCTCGCCGTTGCGCGGGTCCATCGCCACCACTGCGCCATTCGCATTACCAAGCGCCAGCTCCGCGGCGCGCTGGATATCGTTGTCAATCGTCAGCCGCAGATCCTGCCCCGGAGTAGCCAGCTGAATCCCGCGCCGTCCAACTTCTCGCCCATGGCTGTCCACAATCACATCCATCGAGCCATCTTCGCCACGCAGAATTTCGTCGTACGTCTCCTCAACCCCCGCCTTGCCAACCACATCGCCTGGCTCATAGTAGGCAAACTTGGGATTGTTCAGATCGTCTTCGCTCACCTCGCCCACATACCCGATCAAATGCGATGCAAATCCGTCCCTCGGATACAGCCGCCGTTCTTCGTCGATCGTCTCCAGCTCCGGCAGCTCGTTGCGGTGAGCCTCGATAAACGCCTGCTCATCTGGAGTAATGTCCTGTTTGATCGGAATCGGCTGATAGCTCGGCGTAATCCGGAACTTCTTCAGTGTCGCCCGCAACTGGTCCAGATCCAGGTCCAATCCCTTGGCGATCAGCGGAAGGTCGGCTTCAACGTTGTGGCTCTGCTCACGCACCAGGAAACACGATACCGATGGATAGTTATCCACCAGCAGCCGCCCTTCTCGATCAAAGAGCTTACCTCTCGGCGCCAGAATCGGCACCTTGCGAATCCGGTTCTGCTCGGCCAGCGCCCGGTACGAATCCGCACCCAGCACCTGAAGCCTCCACAATCCACCGATCAGGACGAGCATCAATGCCAGAATGCCGTACTGCGCCGCCGTCAACTTGATCGGCGGCAGCTTCTCATCGCGATTCACTTTTTCTTGAGGCATGGTTCGCGAAACACCGCTCCATTAAGCATAGCCTGAGCCGTGATTCCCCGCTCCCACCCTGCGGAAATCCGGTAATCCCGCAGTAACGGGGAAGGACCAAGCATGACCGCAAGGACACTTGGAATCGGGGATTTCCATCACAAGTCCCGTGCAATCCCAGGGGCTTGATTTGAAGGTTTGGTTTTTGTCTCTGGCGTTACTTCTCAATATCTATTCTTGTCATCAAGCGGTGGAAAGGTAAAAATCCGAAGGCTTCGGCAGCATCAAGGCCCCTATTTCTCAATCCCGAGAGACAAGAGTATCGAAAGCTCCTTCAGGCAATCGGCAGAGATAAGTTGATGGTGCACCTTACGATTGCAAGACACGAGAGATAAGGTAATCGAGTCACAAAACACCAGATCAACCCCGTGCATGTCTACCACTTTATCGGTCGACAACAGAAGATCCTGGTACGTGTGTTCTCGTCCAATCGAGGGAGCTAGAAGGCTTCGTGCGGTTTTCAATAGGCTTTCGCTGACCGAGACAACAGCGATATTCGATGGAACCTGCAGATCGCGAATGACAGCGAGGTAGTCTTTAGAACTGGAATATTCAATTGAAAAACATGGACGATGAACAGGAACGAACTGCGCCAGGCTCCCGGTCATATAGGTCGGAGCTAGAACCTGGGCCCCGATGGCCAGGCCGTGTTCTCGAACGATATCGATGTACGAACAAGACTCAACCCGCCATTGGACCTTCTCTTCAATCTCGCGCTGAATAATCTTGCGTATCCCCGTCTCATGTTCCACAACGAGAAGATGGTCCGCGCTCTCTTCAATAAGGTGTTCGCGCAAGCGGTTCCGTAACGTCTGAAGCGAATAGCCGAGGCTCCTGGCACGTCGAATGGTCTCGTTGATAAGTTCGTCCAGCCCGAGATCCGACTGCTGCCCTTTATTTGCGGGAATTCCGACAACCAAGCGACTCCCCCGCTTTCGCGTAAGCCACTCACGACGCACAAGATCCTGGTACGCTTTGCTGACGGTATTGTGGTGCACCTTGGCGCGACGAGCCAAGGCACGCACACTCGGCATCTCTTCTCCGGCCTGGAGCTCGCCAGTAGTAATCAGGAAAACAATTTGCTCTGAGAGTTGCTGACGGAGCGGCACATCGCTGTCCTGACTTAGAGAAATGTTCATGAACTAGGTGATTCTACTCCTGGATTCTGTCTGATCTCTTCCCATTGCGAAAGTGTGGCCTGCTGTGACACTCCCAGAAACTGTCATGCGCTCGATGGAGCCTGAGGAAGAGATCGCCTATTTTCAGTTCACAGAACTTCACGTAACTGGAGAGAGACATGATTCCAACCGCAATTATCGTTTTTGCCACTATTCTGTTTTTCGTTGCTGAACGTACATTTCCGGGACGGGAACTTCCCGAGGCACCAGGGTGGTACGTGCGTGCAACCGTCCTGAATTTGGCGCAGCTTGGGGTCGTCCTGCTGGCCGGCGTTGCCTGGAACCGATGGCTTCAGGGCTCTTCACTCTTCCACATTCCCCGTAGCATGCCGCCATTTCTTGCGGGCCTGCTGGGTTGGTTCATCGGAACCTTTCTTTTCTATTGGTGGCATCGCGCGCGTCACCATTTCGATCTGTTCTGGCGCGTGTTCCATCAAGTCCATCACAGTCCGACACGTATTGAAATGCTGACTTCGTTTTATAAGCATCCCGTCGAAATCATCGCCGATTCCATCCTCGCCAGCTTGTTGATGTTTTGTCTCATGGGAGCTTCACCGGAAGCGGCCGCTTGGTTCAATGCCTATGCGGTTATCGGTGAGTATTTCTACCACAGTAATCTGAGAACTCCTCATTGGATTGGTTACTTTCTACAGCGCCCAGAGCACCACTCTATCCATCACCAACTCGATGTCCACGAGTTCAACTACGGAGATATCACTTGGTGGGATCGTATATTTGGCACCTTCCGCGACACTGCTGAATTCGCACCCTCGTGCGGCTTCCCCAACAACCACGAGCAAAATCTCGGACGCATGATCGCATTTCACGACAATTACTGAATTTGGAACTAGGACATCGCGTTGATTTGCGAAGCTACCCTCTTTGTAGGGCATACCTAATCATCAAGCGCGCGAGCAGAGCGAAGGAACCATCATCCCCGACTCAACGTATTTCCAATCGTATGGATAAGCTCTATAGCTGGCCCTGGGTCGAAGAGCAGTCCGCCACAACCAGTGCCCTCTGGCACGAATGCGATACCGGACCGGCTCCCGAAGCTCCGCTGTTCACCGCCCGTCAACAACACCAGCGCGAGCGCGCTTATGACGAAGCTCTTTACGCGGTAGAGGCCGAACTAAAGCGGGCCTCTAAGAATCTGGGCGGCTCCTCTTCACGGCGTTTTCCACCATTCAGATGGATTTTCCCAGCTCCTCGGCCCGATTTCGGCACAAGCAACCATGAACAGAATCTAGCCACCCAATCTCGCGTCACCGATGCCTTCGCCCAATTCGCCGCACAAGGCCTCGACCTCAGCGCTGATGCCATCGATCTCCTGACCCGCGATTTCCTTCCCACCGGCACGCAGCTCGCCCGTTGGGCGCGCAGCTTCGATCCCTCGCTCAGCATGGCCGACATCATCCAGGCCAGCCGCAATGCGTGGACAGCCTGCGGCCTCCAGCCGCTTTTCGGTATGCCGCAGCGCCTCACCCCGTCCATCCTCGGCTACAGCCTGCTCTACCCGTACAGCGATAACCTCCTCGACCGCGAAGATCTCAGCTCCGCAGCCAAGCTCCATTTCAGCGCCCGCTTCCGCCAGCGTCTCTACGGCAAAGAACTCCCTATCGACGATCCGCGCGAACTCGCCCTCCAGACCATGATCCACCTCATCGAAAGCGAATACCCGCGCGTCGATTTTCCACATGTCTATGATTGCCTGCTAGCTATCCATCAGGCGCAGGAAAACAGCCTCTGCCAGCTTAGAAACCGAGATCTCAGCGAAGCAGAAATCCTCGCCATAAGCTGCGCCAAAGGCGGCACATCCGTCCTCGCCGACGCCATCCTCACCCGAGGCTGGCTCACCGCACCCGAGATCCATTTCGCTTTCGAATGGGGAGTGCTCCTGCAACTCGGCGACGACCTGCAGGATCTCGCCGAAGACCAGCAGCGCGGATCCATGACCCTCTTCACCCTGGCGGCTAAAAGAGGCATTCCCCTCGACGATCTGACACGCCAGCTTCTCCGCTTCTCTGACCGCGTTGCCGCCCGCTTGGAGCAGCTTCCACACGGCACGCCCACCTTCCGGAGCCTGCTCCGCATGGCCTGGCGCTCTCTCATCCTCTGCGCCATCGCATACTCGCACCAACACTTCTCCAGAGAATTCCTCGCCGAAGCCGAATCAATCTCCTCCTTCCGCTTCAGCTTCCTTCGCAACCGCCGCGACCGCCTCGCCGGCCGCCAGGGCCTCTACAAATCCCTCTTCGACGCCTTCCTCGCAGTCCCTGCGACGGGTCATGGAGACCTGCCGACTCCCGAATCCTTTAGCCCCGTTTTCTCGACCGAAATGCCCTCTCTGGTTCCCTGACCAGCTATAACAGAATCTGCATCCTAACCAACGCAGATGGCCACTCCTCCCCAAACCCCACTAACAGTTAAGCCTGACCCCGCACACCCCACTTCAGGACTCGGCGAATCTCCGATTTCCGCCACAGCGGGACCAGCCGCCGCGCTTGCAACGCCGCTTCTTTCGCCATCCACACTCAAGCTCCTTCCCTGGCTCGTCGCCGTCGCCTTCTTCATGGAGTCGCTCGACACCACCATTCTTAACACCGCCGTCCCCGCCGTCTCGGCCGCTATCAACGTCGCCCCACTGGCCATGAAGGCCGTCCTCGCCAGCTACACCCTCGCTCTCGCCGTCTTCATTCCCATCAGCGGCTGGATGGCCGACCGCCACGGCACACGTCGCGTCTTCGCCTCCGCCATCGGCATGTTCACCCTCGGATCACTCCTCTGCGGCCTTTGCAGCAACATCCACACACTCGTTCTCTGCCGTATCATCCAGGGCTTCGGCGGAGCCATGATGGTTCCCGTAGGCCGCCTCACACTCGTTCGAGCCTTCCCCAAATACGACCTCGTGCGTGTGATGAGCTTCGTCACCATCCCCGCGCTCATCGGGCCTATGTTCGGTCCCGTCGCCGGCGGACTCATCGTCCACTATCTGCACTGGCGTCTCATCTTCTTCCTCAATCTGCCCATCGGCCTGCTCGGCCTCGTCATGGTCTACCTGCATCTTCCCGACTACCGCGAAGAAGGCACCGCGCCTATAGACCTCGTCGGCCTCATCCTCTTCGGCTCCGGTATCGGTTTGCTCTCTTACGTCCTCGAAGTCTTCGGTGACCACACCCTGAGCATCCGCGAAATCGCCGCGCTTCTCGCCATGTCCGTTGCCCTCATCATCGGCTATGCGGTCCACGCCAACACCGCACCACATCCGCTGCTGCATCTCGGCCTCTTTCGCATCCGCACCTTCCGCGCCGCTGTCACCGGAGGCCTCGTCACCCGTCTTGGCATCGGCGGCGTCCCTTTTCTTCTGCCGCTGCTCTATCAGGTTGGCATGGGCATGAACGCCGTCCAGTCCGGCTTGCTTCTCATGCCGCCAGCCATCGCCTCCGGCATTATGAAGCCATACATGTCCGCCATCCTCCGCCGCATCGGCTATCGCGGAGTTCTCGCCTCCAACACCATCCTCATCGGGGTCCTGCTTATCCTCTTCGGAACCATCGGCCTCAAGACACCGATCTGGCTCATTCTCCTGCTCGTCTTCATCTACGGCGGCTTCAGCTCACTCCAATACACCAGCATGAACACCCTGGTCTACGCCGACATAGACGACGAAGACACAAGCAACGCCAGCACCATCGCCAGCACCATGCAGCAGATGGCCATTAGCTTCGGCGTCGCCATCGCGGGCTTAGCGACCGAATTTTTCCTGCCGCCCTCCGCCTACCAGCAGCCAATCGTCTTCATCCACGGCATCCACAAAGCCTTTTATTTCCTCGGCGGTCTGACCATCCTCTCGACGCTCGTCTTCCGCAGCCTGCGCCCCGGCGACGGCGAAAGCGTCAGCCAGCACAAAACCACGCCCGCGTCTGAACATCCTTAATCCTTCATCGGAAAACTCGATCACCGTAATATCGATATATTCGTCCACAAGATCTGTGGTGACGCTCTGGTTGAATCCAGAAAACACATCAATAAATTCCTTTGACGAAAACCCATCCGTGCATTGAACATAACGGCATCATCACCCAGACAGAATTCAACAAGGCGTGAAGTAAGTTACGCACATTAAAGATGACTGTACAGTTCGCTTACATCACGATCCGCAATCTCTTCACGAGAATCCATGCCAGATAACAAGTGCGGGGCGGCCATCATCATTGGCGCCGGGCCTGCCGGACTAACTGCCGCGCTCGAACTACAGCGGCAGACTGCCATCAAGCCCATCCTTATCGAAGCCAGTCATGCAATTGGCGGCATCTCGCGAACCATTGTCTACAAAGGCAATCGTATGGATATCGGCGGTCACCGCTTCTTCTCAAAATCAGACCGCGTCATGCAATGGTGGCTCGACCTGATGCCAGTGGAAGCCAGCGCAGCAGATAAATCTGAGTTACGTCATCAAGGCAAAATACGTGAAGTTCCTCAATTCACCTCAGCCCCCGATCCAAACAGCGATGATTTGGTGATGCTTGTTCGCCAGCGTAAGAGCCGCATCTACTTTCTCCGCTGCTTCTTCGATTACCCCATCAAGCTCACTGCAGATACCCTCCGCAAGATGGGTGGCATTCGCACCGTACGCTGCGGCTTCAGCTATCTTTGGTCTGCCGTACTTCCACAGCGCGAAGAGCACTCGCTCGAAGACTTCCTTATCAATCGCTTCGGCAGGCAGCTCTATCTCACCTTCTTCAAGTCCTACACCGAAAAGGTATGGGGCGTGCCTTGCGACAAGATCAGTGCCGAGTGGGGTGCCCAGCGCATCAAAGGGCTATCTCTCAAAGCCGTCGCCGTTCATTTCCTCAAGAAGACCTTCTCTCGTAAAAAGGCGAATGACATAGCACAGAAGCAGGTCGAAACCTCTTTGATCGAAAAATTTCTCTATCCCAAGCTGGGTCCAGGCCAGCTCTGGGAACACGTCGCGGATATCGTGCGTGAAAATGGCGGCGAAATTCATTTCGGCCTCAAAGTGGATCGCATCCGCGTCGAAAATGATCGCGTCGTCGCCATCGAAGCCATCGACGAAGCCGGACAACGCACCACTTGGACCGGAGATTATTTCTTCTCCACCATGCCCGTCCGCGATCTCATCCGCGCCATTGGTTCGCCTGTGCCCAGCCCCGTAAGAGAGATTAGCGAAGGCCTCCTATATCGCGATTTCATCACTGTTGGCCTGCTGGCCAACAAACTCATCGTCAAGGAAGCCGATGGTTCTGCGCTAAAAGACAATTGGATTTACATTCAAGAGTCTGACGTCACCGTAGGCCGTCTGCAGATATTCAATAACTGGAGCCCATGGCTCGTCGCCAATCCGAACAAGACCTGGATCGGGCTCGAATATTTCTGCAACGATACGGATCCCCTATGGAAGCTGAGCGATGAAGAGATGGGTAAACTAGCCATTGAAGAAGTCTCGCGTATCGGCATACTCAAGGCAGAAGACGTCGAAGATTATCACGTCGTGCGTGTGGCAAAAACCTATCCAGCCTACTTCGGCAGCTATGATTGCTTCGACATCATTCGCAACTATACCGATACTTTCAAAAATCTCTTTCTCGTTGGCCGCAACGGGATGCACAAATACAACAACCAGGACCACTCGATGCTGACCGCCATGACAGCCGTCGAAAACATCGTCAACGGCATCACCTCAAAGGACAACATCTGGTCCATCAACACCGAGATGGAATACCACGAAGATAAAGCGGAAGCAAAGCAGGCCTAAGTGCCGCTTTTTCACTCGATGCAGCATCACCCGACAGTAATATGCGCTGGCGAGCATCGCAGGGATACAAATATCAAAGTCGTCGTCTGGACTATCGACTCGCCCGCTAACTTGATAAGCCTACAGGCATGGCGATTGATTCTTCCGCCGCGGCGGCTATTGCTCAGTCCCTCGTCTGCAACCTGTCCAGGAATGGAAATACCACCAGGCCAATGGCCGCATTCCCACCCGCGCGTAATAACTCATCGACCCAGTTCACCTGCCAGCTGAGCCCCAGCATCATGCCAACGATAAACAGCATCAGCGCACTGGACAGCAGCGTGAAAGCAAAATTCAGCAGCATGCGAATGAGATTGTTTTCTATTACCAGCCGGATTCCAATCGAAGCAGCGAGGAAACCGACCACCGTATTCGCAATCCCGTGAATCCCGATCGGCCTTTGCGTCAATCCATCTTGCATCAGGCCCAGAACCGCTCCCAATAACGTTCCATGAATTGGGCTCCGCCGGTTGATCGCAAAATAAATCGTCACTAGCAGCGGTAGATCCATGTAGGCGTACCGACCCATAAGCCGCGGCAGCCACGCCTGCAATACCAGCGCGGCCAGCGGCACAAACACATACACCAGCAGCGGATAACGCCGGATCTCCAGATCGCGGCGGTAGTCGGGAATGAGCGCCTGCACTGCTATTGGACCCTCCGCGAAGTTCGTGGTTTTACCGCGCCCGTAATCGATATCGGCTTCGGATTGGCTGGTTTCGGCTGAGTCTCCCCGCCATTCGGCGTCTGCCCCGGAGTATCAGTGCCAGAACCCGTCACGCCATCGGATAACACCCCCGGCGAGAACCGGTCCGGGTGCTTCGCTGGTATCGGCTTCGGCGTCGGCAACTGCGATGCATTCGTTGCAAGCTTGCCGTCTGGCCCCATCTGTCCAAGAGCCGGCGTCGCTCCAGCAGGATTCGTTCCAGCCGGGTTCGCTCCACCTGCATCCGGCGCATTCGGATTATTAAGCCCCGGCAGCCGCTCTTCCATCTCCTGGGCTGCCTTTTTGCGCTCCGCCTCAGCCGCAAGCTCGGCGGCTTCCGCGCCTTTCTGATCCTCGCTCGCTGCCAGGTCCTTCTGTTGCTGCGGAGACATCTTCGAGTCCAGCGACGTAATCACCAGCACCTCATCCAGGTGCTGCAGATCTGCCGCCGGCTTGATCACCACCTCAATAAAGCCGCTTCGCTCCGGATCACGAACCACCTTCTCCACCGCCCCTACCGGCAGTCCGCGCGGAAAAATCTGATCCCCACCTGCCGTCAATACCTGCTCACCCGGCTGTATCCGCTGATCCGCCAGAATATTGATCACCTGTGGCTGCCCCGCCGCATTTCCCCGCAAAATCCCGCGAATGCGCGTCTTCTCCAGGACCACCCCGGCTCCGCTTGTTTGGTCGTTGATCAGCAACACCTGAGCCGTGCGCGCAAACACATCCCGCACTTTACCGACGATGCCATCGCCGGTAATCACCGCCATATCCGGCTTCAGCCCATCGTCCAGACCTTTATCCAGATAAAGCACCCGCGACTGGTTGCTTCCACTCGTCCCAATCACCTGCGCTGGCAACGTCGCATACGCATACCCCTCGCGAAACTTCACCAACGCCTGCAACCGTTGCCCTTGCAGAGCGTCTTCATGCAGTTCTGCCTGCTCCAGTCTCAGCCGGTCGATCGTCTGTTGTAGCTGCTTATTCTGGTCGCGCACATGCTGCAGATTGACATAGTTGTTCCAGAACCCAGTGAGGTCATCGCTGACTCCATGGAATCCCCGCTCAAACGGCGACACCGCGCTCACCGCCCACAGCCGAATGAGCATGACTCCCTTGCCTTCTGGCCGCGTTTGTCCCGGCATGGAACCCTGTGCCACTGCGGGTTTGCGCACCTGCACAGCCAGCCCCATCACCTGCGCCAGCACTACCGCCAGCACGACGATCAGGTTGCGATAGCGGCCAAAAAACGATTCCATAGAAAGTCAGTGTGAAGTGTGGAGTGTGAGCGGGGAATGTTTTCACACTCGCACTCGTCTCAGTCAATCTTGATCTTCCGCAGCAACCGGAAATCCGACAGCATCTTGCCCGTTCCCAGCACCACAGAAGCCAGCGGATCATCAGCCACCGAAACCGGCAATCCGGTTTCCTCTCGAATCCGCTTATCGAGATTCTTGATCAACGCTCCGCCGCCCGTCAGCACAATGCCACGATCCGAAATATCCGCCGAAAGCTCTGGCGGTGTCCGCTCCAGAGCAACACGAATCGCATTCAAGATTACCGAAATGCATTCCGCCAGAGAATCGCGAATCTCGCTGTCATCGATCGAGATCGTCTTCGGCACACCCTCAATCAGGTTGCGTCCTTTGATCTCCATCGTCAGCGGCTTATCCAACGGATAGGCCGACCCGATCTCGATCTTGATCTGCTCCGCGGTCCGCTCGCCGATCAGCAGGTTGTACTTGCGCTTCAGATAGTTGGTGATCGACTCGTCCATCTGATTGCCAGCCATCCGCACCGACCGCGAATACACAATCCCCGACAGAGAAATCACGGCAATATCCGTCGTTCCGCCGCCGATATCGACCACCATGTTGCCGTAGGCCTCGGTGATCGGCAGTCCCGCGCCGATCGCCGCCACCATCGCCTGCTCCACCAGATATACCTCGCTGGCTTTGGCCCGATACGCCGAGTCCTCAACAGCCCGCTTTTCTACCTGGGTAATCTCCGAAGGCACGCCAATCACGATCCGCGGATGCACCAGCATCTTGCGGTTGTGTGCCTTCTGGATGAAGTAGTTCAGCATCTTCTCGGTGACCTTGAAGTCCGCGATCACCCCGTCCTTCATCGGCTTGATGGCCACGATGTTGCCCGGCGTCCTGCCCAGCATCTCCTTGGCCTCGCGCCCCACGGCCTCCACTTCGCCGGTGTTCTTGTTCAGAGCCACAATCGAGGGCTCATTCACGACGATGCCCTTGCCCGCCGCATATACCAGTGTGTTGGCAGTGCCAAGATCGATCGCCAGATCGCTCGAAAACATGCTGAACAGGGAGCGAAACCCGTGCGAACGCGTAGTGCGCGAAGAAAAACCGTTCGAAGACATTTGCTTGAATAAACTCTCTAGCGCCAGACCCGGCTGGGCATTCAGGGACTCTCGACTATTGTACGGCCACTCGCCACCTGCGCGCAGAAAGTGGAAAAGTACGTATATTGCGCATCATCGCTCAAAGATTGCACACTGCACGACGCCGATTGCGCATAGTCCGTCGGCGATTGCGCAGCGGCGCTCATTTATTGCGCAACGTCAGACAAGGATTGCGCATCGTCCCCGGCCATCTTGACTAGTCAGACCTTGCCAAGTGCGGGAGCCGTCGGCTTTACACACCCCACAGAGCCTTCCAGATACGCCTCCCATCGCTCGATGGTATCGGCAGTAAATTGATCGCACCTATCGCCAGATTGCACACCGCCAGGCGATGACCGATCCACGGCAGATAAAGAAATAGAACGACCAAGCAAAAATTGACCATCGGGCCAGCAAATGCAATCAACGCCTCGTCATACCGGCGCCCCGAGTGCGCCCGGCGAATATACGCGCCCTTGAGACTGAGACCTATCTCACTCACCCGCACTCGCAGCAGCATCGCCATCGTCGCATGTCCCAGTTCATGAAGCAGCAGGCTGAGAACCAGAAATACCCCAATTGGCAGCCCCAACCTGAACCCGCCCATCGCCACGCCAATCAGCAGGCACAGCAAAACCAGAATCCACCCATCCGACTGCATCCGGAACGGTACTTCCCACCGGTTTTCTGCCTGTATTGTCGCCACCTTGTCTGCGTCCATCTGCATGTACTTAGGATGCTCCATCTGGGCCAATATCTACGCCAGATTACGAAAGACTTGCCTTCGGCGTTCCTGCTTCAGGAAACTCGTGCACGAAGTTACTACCCGCGTAACCTCGTGCCCTGGTTGAGGTGCAAATCCCCTGAGAGCGAAGCATGAATCCTCCGCTCCCCTGCGCTAATCTGAAAGGTTGGCTGCGAGCGCAACGCGCCGGCTATCGAATCAGCCCTTACAACTGCGGGCGGCAAGCGAGAAATGAATATGGCAAAGCACTATCACAATCTCATCGGCGGCGAGTGGCTCCCTTCACAATCCGGGCAGACCTTTCAGAATCTCAACCCCGCCGACCATAACGATGTTATCGGAGACTTCCCCGCCTCCAGTGCAGCAGATGTTGCGCTCGCTGTTGCCGCCGCAAAGAAGGCCTTCGCAACCTGGCGTCTCGTTCCTGCTCCCAAGCGTGCTGAAATCCTCTATCGCGCTGGCCAACTGCTGACCGAGCGCAAGGAAGAGTTCGCCCGCCAGATGACCCGCGAAATGGGCAAAGTCCTCGCCGAAACCCGCGGTGACGTGCAGGAAGCCATCGACGAGGCCTACTATGTTGCTGGCGAAGGCCGCCGTCTTTTCGGCCAGACCACCCCGTCTGAACTGCAGAACAAGTTCGCCATGTCCATTCGCATGCCCGTAGGCGTATGCGCCATGATCACGCCGTGGAATTTCCCCATGGCCATCCCCTCGTGGAAGCTCTTTCCTGCGCTCGTCTCCGGCAACACCTGCGTCATCAAGCCCGCCGAAGACACTCCGCTCTCAACGCTCAACCTCGTTCAGACCCTCATGGATGCCGGTTTGCCTCCCGGCGTCGTCAACATCGTCTTCGGCTACGGGCCTGAAGCGGGCGCGCCTCTCGTCGAGCACCCGGATGTCCGCGCGGTAAGCTTCACCGGCTCGTCGGCTGTCGGCTCCATCGTCGCCCAGCGCGCCGCCGCCAACTTCAAACCCGTTTCGCTGGAAATGGGCGGCAAAAACGCCATGATCGTCATGGACGATGCCAATCTCGACCTCGCCCTCGATGGCGCACTCTGGGGAGCCTTTGGCACTACCGGCCAACGCTGTACCGCAACCAGCCGCATCCTGCTGCACAAGGCAATCACCGCCGAATTTACAGAAAGGCTCGTTGCCCGCGTCAAAGCGCTTACGGTCGGTAACGGCCTCGACACTAACATTGAAGTCGGCCCCCAGATTAACAGTCAACAGATCGAGACCAGCACCAGTTATTGCCAGATCGCCCAGGCCGAGGGCGCAAAACTGCTTACTGGCGGTAGCCGGCTGAGTAAAGGCCCCCACGCGAACGGCACATTCTTTGCTCCAACGGTCTTTGGCAGTGTCACAGCCGACATGCGCATCGCCCGCGAAGAAGTATTCGGCCCAGTCGTCTCGCTCATTGAGTTCTCGACCTTCGAGGAAGCTATCCAGATCGCCAACTCCATCGACTACGGCCTCTCGACCTCGCTCTACACCAAGGACGTCAACCGCGCCTTCACTGCAATCCGCGACCTGGAAGCCGGCATCACCTACATCAACGCCCCCACCATCGGCGCAGAAGTCCACCTACCCTTTGGCGGTGTGAAGCAAACTGGCAACGGCCATCGCGAAGGCAACGGCGCTATCGACTTCTACACCACCTGGAAATCCGTCTACGTCGACTACAGCGACAAACTACAGCGCGCCCAGATCGACAACGCTGAGTAGGCCAAAGATTCGATCAATTGGAATCTCAAGAGAGAGTGGCCCGATGACGCCAGAGAACTTCGTGAATGCTTTGAAGGTTCAAACGAGCGACGCAGCTGTGCGCGGAACAGTTGCTCAGCTTCGTGCTCCGTCAGGACGCAAACCTGATCCAAAACTCGTCATGCTTTCTGAGTGGTTTAACGAGCTATCAAGCAGCGATCAAGAACACGTCACGGAGGTAATAAGACAAGCGGCGCAACTCGCCGTATTTGGCTTTTTCTGTGTTCTAGATGGCGTTACGGTCTTTGAAGATGGCCCCAACAAAGGCGATCTGAAACTCATCTACTCAAATAGATCGGAAACATTGGTACTGAATAATCCGCAAGTCGAATTCTTGCACGATATTTACAACAGCAAGTGCGAAGACTCTGTGTAAGCGACAACGAGACTAATTCTGAAATCGCCGTATAATCTCCCTATGCCGCAAACCGTCGCCGAACTCCTCGAAGCAGCCCGCCAACTTCCCTCCGAAGAGCGAGACTGGCTCGTCAATTCCCTGCAGGAGGACGAATTCACTAAGTGGCAGAAGGAAGCAGGCGAACCCGAACCCGGCTACGATGAATGGTTCCGCGCCAGTGTCGAAGAAGCCATCGCCGACACTTCGCCGGGGATTCCTCATGAAGAAGCAATGCAGCGTTTTCACGACGCTATTCAGAAAGCCCGCCGACTCAAAAACACTGCATGAGAATCACCTGGAACCGGCAAGCCATCCGCGACTTGGATGAAATAGCAATCTATATAGCAAATGACAGTCCGCAAAACGCCGCTCTTGTTGAAACCCGAATTCACCGAACGGCGATTGCACTTTCCGAATTTCCTTTGGTTGGTCGGCTTGGTCGCATCGCCGGAACTCGGGAGCGAGTAGTGGGAAGAACTCCCTTTATCCTGATCTACCGTGTCGAGCCCGACGAAATCCGCATTCTCCGCGTAATCCGCGGCACACGAAAATGGCCCAAAGGCTTTGCTTGAGCTGAAAGCTCTACAGTAACCGCGCAATCCGCTTCAGTATTTCCTTTCCGGTCATACTCTCATCGTTCAGTTCGGTCACCTTTGCCATCCGCAACAGCACCACCTGCAGCGCAATAGCGATCCCACGCCGCTCCACCCACACTTGACACTCGCGGTACGTCCCCTTGAACAGCGCCCGGCTCTCGATCGCCGCCGAATCGTTCCGGCAGACATAGCCGTTTACCCCCTCGGTAAACATGATCAGGTAGGTTTCTCTCTCATCGATACAAGCCTGAGAGGCGTCATTCATCAATTCTTCGAGCGTCATATCGTCCTGTTTGGATTAACAGTGCTGCTCTAACAACACGCATTGCTGTGTCAAAATGCTCATCTGAATTTTTCAGGAATCCAGTTGCGTCCAAATCACATCTTAGATATATCTTAAGATATATCGAGAGTGATATTTTCGATGTATCGCAATTCAGATGAAAGAAGGAACACATTATGTTTGGCAAACAACACTATTCAGATCAACAAGTTGGCGATCCACGAATGGACGACCCCCGCTTTGCGGGCCAGCCCGGTTTTGGCCGATGCGGCCATCACGAGCGCCATTTCGGACGCCACGGCGGCTTTGAAGGCTTTTGGGGACGTCATCACGGACGCGGCTTCGGCGGATTCGGCCCCGGCGCAGATCGGGAACGCCTCTTCGATTCCGGCGAGCTTCGCCTCGTTATCTTGCAGCTTCTCTCGGAAAAGCCGAGCTATGGCTACGAAATCATCAAGGCCATCGAGGAGCGCCTTTCCGGCGGCTACGCACCATCTCCCGGCGTCGTTTACCCCACCCTCACTCTGCTTGAAGAAGAAGGCTACGCAACCGTAACCTCCACCGACGGCAACAAGAAGCTCTACACCGTTACCGAGCAGGGTACCGATTACCTCAAAACCAACGAACCCGTTATCAAGGCCATCTTCGGGCGTATTGAACAGGCCGGCAAAGTCTTCGGCCGTGGACGTTCGCCTCAGATCATGCGCGCTTTGATGAATCTGAAATTCGCGCTCAAGATGCGCGCCAGCCAGGGAAATCTCTCCGCAGAGCAGACCCGCAAAATCTGCGACGCGATTGATGCCGCAGCGAGGACCATCAGTGAAGTTTGAGACCGATCAACAGTCTCTGATCTCCAAATCAGCAACACCGCACGATGAGAGAGGCAGGATGCACCCAAATCCAACTCAATCCGCCACTCAAGCTGGGCCGCCACAGGACGAGATCGCTGCTCTGCAAGTACAGAACCGCAATCTACAAGTCCTGGTTGGCGAGCTGCTCGTTCAAAACGAGCAGTTACGACTCCGGCTCGCTCAACAGGAGATGGCCGCCACCATCAGCGCGACGGCCACTCCTCCACCACAATACCCAGATCGTTAAGCTGCTGAATCGCCGCTTCAATCTGCCGCCGGATCGCCGGCCGCGCCTTCGGATCTGCCAGCGGCGACTCTTCAATTGCCACCACGCGCCCATAAGGCCACGCACCGTCAGGCAGCGCAATCAAAGCATCCACCAACTCTTTTTGCCGAATCTGCAGTTCCTGACGCCTTGCCGCTGTAGGCCGCAGCATGCCGCCCTGCCCCAGCGCCGACGGGTTCGCATCCGCTCGCGTAATGCGCAGATTGACCCACTGCGCATCAAAGCTCAAAAATGGATTCATCCACGCGCCCGGCTCGTGTACATCCGCATAGCGGCTTTTGGTGGGGAGGGCTATGCGAGCAAATTCAGCCCGCTCTTTATCTCGTTCCGCCGAAGCCACTTGCGCCTTCTGCTCCGCGGAAACCGCAGATTGAGCGACTCTGCTGACCGCCTGTTCTTCTTTCTTGCAGCCCGGCACGACGGCCAGCACGGCCGTCAGCGTCACCAAAACCGGCATTTTCACTGGCGATTTCACTTATCTGAGCATATCAGCAGCAGGAGATAGACGCCGCAGGAGGCCAACTGAGAGCACAGGGCGCGAATCTCAACCGGCAACGGAATCTTCCGTCTTGAACAGTCGCCAGAACCTGGTTTCCTTATTTTCCTGACCACACCGCTGCCCGTTTTTCAAGGAAGGCGTTTGTCCCCTCGACCTTGTCCTGAGTCGTACAGCAGTGACCGAAATGCCGCGCCTCCTCAAGCAAGCCATCTTCAAGTGTGTGATCCAAACCATAGTCGATCGCCCGCATGGTGCGTTCTACGGCAATGGGAGCATTCTTTGCGATCTCCAGCGCCAGCTCTTCCGCACGCGCCATGAGCTTGTCCGAAGCCGCAACCTCATCCACCAGCCCGATGCGCAGCGCTTCATTTGCCGAAACCATCGCGCCTGTCAGCAGCATCTTCATTGCCGCACCACGCCCGACAAGCCGCGGCAGGCGCTGCGTACCGCCAAATCCGGCAAGGATACCTAGCTTCACCTCAGGCTGTCCCAGTCGTGAGTCCTCCGAAGCAATGCGCAGCGTGCAGGCCATGGCCAGCTCGCAGCCGCCGCCCAGCGCATAGCCCTGAATACAAGCAATCACCGGCTTGCCCAACGTCTCGATGCGCCGGAATATCCCCTGCCCGCGCTGTGCAAAGGTGCGTCCCGAAGTCTCGTCCAGTACGGCAAGCTCGCCGATATCCGCGCCTGCAATAAATGCCTTGCCGCCCGTTCCGGTGAGGATCACCACGCGAACTTCATCATCCGCAGCCGCCATCTCGACAGCCTGGGAAAGCTCTTCGAGCGTAGCGGCATTCAGAGCATTCAGCACCTTTGGCCGGTTGATCGTGATCCACGCCAGCGGCGCGCGCTTCTCATAGGTGAGATGAAGAAACTCCACGGATCCCTCCGTATTGGTTTGGCTACATCGCCGGCACGCGAATCATATTCGCTGCACCAGCTCCTTCGCCATTGAATCGAGTACACCATTCAGAAAGCTCACCGATTCCGGCGCGGAATAACGGCGCGCAATTTCGAGAGCTTCATTGATCACGATCGGAAACGGCGTCGACTTGAAGCCGAGCATCTCCGCCGCAGCCAGCCGGAGTACATTCCGGTCCACTCCCGGCATGCGCTCGATGCGCCACTTCACCAGGTGCTTTGTGATCAGTTCATCGATCTCATCCGCACGTGCAGTCGCCACGCGATAAAGATCTTGCGCAAATCCACGCACATCCGGGTCAGACTCTTCGCGGGCAACCCAGAAGGTCTTCACCACCTGCTCGGGAGTCTGCTTGCCCATGTCTCCCTGAAACAGCATCTGCATGGCCAGTTCGCGGGCCTTGCGTCGTACGCCGGTAGTGGTCATGCGTCCTCGCCGTTCATCGTGAGCAGCTTGCGCCGCAATGACACCATCTCAATCGCTGCCACGGCAGCCTCAAATCCTTTGTTCCCGGCCTTGATGCCCGCACGGTTCAGCGCCTGCTCCAGCGTCTCGCAGGTGAGCACTCCAAACGCATGCGGAACGCCTGTCTCCTGCTGCGACTGTCCGATGCCACGCGATACCTCGTTGTAGATGGCTTCATAATGCGCCGTTTCGCCTCGAATCAGGCATCCGAGCGTAATCACGGCGTCCACCGTGCCTGGTCCACCAAAGGAAGCCACACGTTCGGCAATGGTCCGTGCTGCGGCTGGAATCTCCCACGCGCCGGGCACACGCACAATTTCGATCTGCCGTCGCGCCGCGCCGCTTCGCAGCAATCCATCCAATGCGCCATCCAGCAGCCGGTCCGTAATCACAGAATTCCATCGCGAAACAACAATCGCGAAGCGCATACCCTCCGCCGACAGATCGCCTTCGATCGCCACCGGTTTCCCGCGCAACGGGTCAGACCACTCCCAGAAGCCGAAGATATGCCCATCCACCGGCTCGGCCGTAAACATGCGTGACTTCCAGTCGGTCTCCGCAACTGCACTGACGCGCGCTTCCGGCGCAACTTTCCGGTTGCCGAACCAGCGCAATGAAGCCTCGCGCACTGCATCGATCTGGGTGACTTCAACCATCACTGCTGCAGCCGAAGGCATCTCGCCTTCAATCAATTCCAGATTTCCCATTGGAGCCAGAAAAGACGCACCACGGCTCTTCTCTTCATCCCAGCCCTTACCGGGCTCAAACCCTAACGCGTCGAAAAAACTCGACAGTGTCGCATACTCTTCCGCCGTCGCTGCCGGACGCAGTATTGAAATTCCCTTGATCATACGTTTCGATTCTATCTCCCTGAACCGCCGGTCTTGCACACAGCAGATCAATGCCGCCCGAGCCGGGTTTAAACCCGCACAGCAGAGAGCCCGCACCGTTCCTTTCGATGCGGGCCTCTTTGTACTTGCTTCCTGGAATGATCGTAAAGCTAGGTAGTAGTCCTCGGCTTCACCGCGATGGCTGTCGCTGGAACTGGATTACCGTTACCGTCCGTCAGACCTGGCTTGACTTGCTTGGTGTCAGTCAACGAATTCACGGTGATGTAGTGCACCAGGTTGTCACCAGAGGTCGACACAAAGAATGTTGTGTCATCCAGGCTAAAGGCACCAGCCACCGGAGCCGTGGGCACTGCCGTGCTTCCGCTTGGCTCCTGCAACGTCACCTGCCCCACAACGCCCAGAGTGCCATTGCTGTTGGGCTGATAGTACGGCAGAGTCGCAGCAGTGGTCGTTCCGGAAACTGGCGTGTAGGTAATGAACGCCAGGTTGGAAGCAGGTGATGCAACGACCTGATCCAACGCACTCGCCTGGAATCCAAGCGCGCCGCTCGGTGTCGTCAAGACCTGCGTTACAGGTGAATTCACGATGTTCGTGCTCGATCCACCCGACGACGGGCAAGCGCCATTCGTCAGGCTGTTAGCGAAATTCAAACCGATGTCGGACAGCGTTGGCGAGGTGCCACCATCCAGCCCGACACCCAGAATATGAGCGCCATCGGTAGTAGCCGCCAATACGTCGGTCTGCGCAGTCGCCGAGGCAGCCTGCGGATAGGCCTGAACGATCGTGTTACCGCTGAGGGAAGGACACCACGCACGTAACGGCGTCGAGGTCGCGGTTGAGCTACCAGCTGAACTACTGCTCAGAAACGCTCCAACTCCCGGGATCGTCACTGTCGTGCTTACCGGCCAATCGACCGCAGCGGTGGTAGTACTAGGCGCTGTAGGCGGCTGACTCATTGCTGATGAACTTAGTGAATATGTTGTCCACCCGGTATTCACGTTATAGACAAAAAGCGTTGGCGTATACGGCGTCGATGTGTTGGCCGAGTTGGTCACATATCCCAGCACATATAGCGTCTTCGAATCGGGCGTCCACTGCGCAGCCAGCCCGGTTCCGCTATACGTTGTGCTGGTACCGGCACTGGGTGAATACAGATAGAAAATCTGCCGTAGTGGGTCGTTGATCAGAACGGTCTGATTATTCGGCGCCACGGCCAACACCATACCCGGCACGGTTGTATCTTCTTTGGTCAACGCGTTCGATGCCGTGGCATAAATCATCAGTTCGTGGCTTGACCCGAAGTAAAGGCTGGTACCCAGGTTATCCATCTTCATGGAATTCGGAACATAGGGCATCTTTACTGTTGGTCCCACCGTGCCGCTGATCAACTCTACCGGAGTGAAATATTGAGAACCGGTGCTCGGCGCGTACCCCGGAATGCTGATTGGATACTGGTTTGAGGAGCTGACAGGATAGGCAGGCGACTGCGGGCTGGAATACCAGACATAATCACTTGCAATGCCCGGCGTCGTAATCGTCACCGGATTGCTCGTGATCGAAGTTCCTGTGAGATTGACACCAACCTTATCAATCGGCGAGGGATTACAGGTCGTCGGCTGGCACACCGCGTAGATGGAAGCCTGCCCAGCAAAATTTGCTGTAACCGCACCGCTCGAAGTCACACTGATATCCAGCGGATTCGTCGATTGATAGTCGAGTGTCAGACCAGTAAGTGTGAAGCCGTTTTTATCTGTAACCGTCGTCACCACGTTCTGCGTGACGCCCTGTGTAACCGTGCCGCTGGTCGATCCGTTCAAAGTCACGCTGATGTTGGTTGGCGGGCAGGTCGAGAAATAACCCGCCGACGAACCCGATCCCGCAACCGAAGCAGTGATGTATGTCGTTCCAGGCAGCTGTGCCGTGATCACGCCAAATTCGTCAATCGTGGCAATTGATGTGTTTTGCGCCGTATAGGAGAGATTGCCGATAGCGGTCGAGCATGAAGGCACCCCAGAAGTGTTCGGCTCGCACAACAGCGTCTGCTGCCCGTTGAGCGTATAGTAAGCCTTCGAATCGAGCTGCGCGGTCTGCGTTTGTGAAAGGCAACCATTGATGATTTGCGCTGTATTGGCGGCATTTTCCAGCACCAGCGAGACCGCAGTCACCTGTGGATGTGTATAGACCGTTACCTGGTTCGAGGTCACGCCGGCGCCCGTCGCCGTCACATACGCCGACTCATAGGGATAGCCATTTGTCGAGGGCAACGGCGACGGAATATTGCAGATCGTGTAGTCAGGAATACCGCCGCCGCTGCGCCGGTTCCACGTGCCCGCGCACAGGTTGCCACTCGGCGAAATATCGACGATCTGATTGTTCGAAGTTCCGTAGATCCAGGACGTAACCGAAGCCGACGAGCCCTTGCAGGTCTTGGCCGTAGGTGTCGCCAACTGCTGCGTCTGCCCATACGCCAGCGAGATGCCGGTCGTCTGTGGCTGCAGAATGATAGTCGCCACATCCGTCAGCTTCAGTCCGTAACCTTCACCATTGCAGTAATTCCCTGCGGGATTGCGCGTGCAACCGGTGATCGAAATGCCAGCCGGAATTGTCAGGGCCAGCAGAAAAACAAGCGTCAGCAACCGCCGCATGCATCCTCCCCGTCCCGCCCTCAAACCAGCGAAACGGTCAATCTCAACTTCAAAAAGTTCGAAATGATTCCGAAAGAAAAGTGTATCAGGGTGAAGCTGCCCTCTTCAGGCGCACCCCACCCCACCTAACAACTCATTCTTGTGCATGATGGACGGACGGGAAGCCCAAACGAAAGCCGGGGATTGCCCTCGGCTTCACATCTGCCACAAAAACCGCATTCAGCCAGCCTATTCGGTCGGGGGCACTTGTGGCTTAATGCTGAACTTTCTATCAAGCCCAGGCGCGTCTGTCCCAGGTTGTCCGCCGCCAACATGCACCTTTTACTCACCGGCAGGCACAATCGGATTCCGATCTCCGCCACCATTCCCGGATCGTGACCTTTCCGCTCAAATTCCACCTGCATGTTTGTCCTATTCCCGAAAAGATAGGAAGTCTTTAGAACATTGATCGAGTTAAATAGCATTTCATAGCAATGCTACGATTGCCTGCGAGGTATTATGCTTTGCGAATCACAGCACTAATCCGGCTTACGAGCTTATTGCTCTTCGCAATGCCGCTTGCCGGCTGCCTTCGCAACGCACGGCTGCAACCGTTCGCAGGCCAATGGGTATTGAAGCAATCCGGTGCAAACCTTATGGTCATACGAACTCACGTATCTCGACGCAAGCTGACAGGTATCCTGATTGCGCCCAGCTATCTTGACGAAAAAGGGGATGGCCGCCTGTATGAGCTCAAGCCTCCACTGAAACAAAAACCGGTGAGATCAAGGAAGCTCAAGAACAAATCTCTGGAGCTGCTCGTCGGAGAGAGGACAGACTACGACGTCATTCCGATGACGCTTACCGATCCGAATCACGCCCAGCTCCACTGGGCAAAAGGTTACGTGCCACCCTGGCATTTTGAGCGCGTTCCGGATCAGCCTCCCCTTCAGCCTCAGATACCCGAAGAGAAGCCCTGACGCCAGCCGTCTCACTCCGCCGGCATATACTTCGCAAACCAATCCAGCGCCCGCACCAGCACATCTGTCCGGTGCTCCGGATTCACAAACCTCTGCCTCTTCCTGGCATCCCGCTCCCTTACACACTTCTTATGTCACCAGGAGTATTGTTAGTGACCGTGCGTTTGACGGATGTTGGCCGTGAAAGGAAGGGCCAAGGATCTGAATGACGTGGTTGTTTTGGAGGTTGATTGCAACATTTCTCGTCTCGCTGCTTCTTTTTGAAGTGATGGTGACGGGGTTCCACCAGCTCAATTTGCCGAGCAATCGAGCTGTAATGGTGGGCGTGGGCCTTCTGCTTAGCGTGGCAGTCGGCGGTTTCTTCAGTCTCGGAAGAATCTGGAAAAGACAATGACTCTCTTTGGAGAGGTGATGGGCTCCGGCACTGGCCGGGGCAGTGACGATCTGTTCGCCAAAAACGCTCGTCGCTGGGCGAAATTTGGCGTAGTTACCTTGGCGTCGCTGATCGCGTTGTCGATCTTTCTGAACTATGTAGCTTCAGTCAAGCGCATCGGCGCCGGCTATGTGGGCGTCGAGGTGCTGCTTAGTGGATCGCAGCGGGGAGCCTCGGAGATTCCGGTGCGCACCGGCTGGGTGTTCTACAGCCCGCTGCGTAGCCAGATCATCGAGTTTCCAACATTTGTGCAGACGGTCAAGTGGACGCACGACCTGAACGAGGGCCGCGCAGCCAACGAAGAGATGAGCTTCAACTCGAAAGAAGGAATGGAGATCTACTCGGATGTTTCGCTGAGCTATGCAATCGATCCGAAACATGTGCCTGACTTTTACGTGAAGTATCGTGTCAACGATCTCGATCTCTTCACTCACGGCATTCTGCGGGATGTAGTTCGCAACTCTCTGAACGAGGTAGCTTCGACATATAACGTGGAGCAGATCTATGGAGAGCAAAAGGCTGAGTTCATCAACAAGGTGCAGATGATCATTCAGCAGAAGATGGAGCCGGTAGGCGTGCTGATTCAACAGTTCGGGTTCATCGGTGCCCCGCGCGTACCTTCTGTGATCGCAGACGCAATCACAGCGAAGGCACAGGCGATCCAGGATGCCGAGCGCGCACGGAACGAGTTAGCGAAGACGCAGGCCGAGGCGGCAAAAGAGATTGCCGCCGCAGACGGCGATGCAAAGGCTGAAGTAACGCGCGCGCAAGGTGAGGCGGAGGCAAATAGAATTCGCCAGAGTTCACTGACGCCACAGCTTCTGGAGCTTCGCAAGATCGAGAACCAGAAAGAGCTGATCGAGCGTTGGAATGGACAGCTTCCTACAGTACAAACCGGCAACGGTGGCTTGTTGATGGAACTGCCCAAAAATACTAACTAATCAGCAACAGCCGTCAAACCACAACCCCGGATTCGCGCAATGCGAATCCGGGGCTTTTTGTTGCTGTTGGAGCGCCCACATCTTGCTTTACGTTCGGTAGCTCACGCATGACGATCATCAAAGCTTCAGCTTCTTATTTCACCCGCGCCAGCTCCGCAATCACCGCAGCAGCCTTATCGAGGATCTGGTTCATGCCCTCAACCTGACCGCTCTTGATCGCATTCTGCATGGTCTCGTTTCCAGTGAAGGTGACCTTCGTCTGGCCGTTCCCAAGATCCTCAAATGTGATCACGTCCGGCGAATCGTCGATGGCCTCGTGTTCAATTCCTAACTCCGCAGCCTCAACCCGGTTGCCCTCCGAATCGGCAAAGTACATCGTGGAAACGATCTTCTCGTAAGGAACAATCTCATGGTACTCGCCTGCATTCCAGCCCTCCCATCCATCCGGCGATTTCATGCAGTAGAGATACTTCCCTCCCACACGAAAATCCATCTTGCAAACAGGACAGGTAAAACCCTTCGGTCCCCACCACTGCATCACGTACTTTGGGTCGGTCCACGCCTTCCAAACCAACTCGCGTGGGGCATCAAAAACTCTCGTAACAACCATCCGCTCCGTCTCATTTGCCGTGTTTTGTGTCATCTCTTCCCTCCACTTTTTTCATTTCCTTCACAACCGCTTCCAACTTGTCGAAACTCTCTTCCCAGAATTGGCGATAACTAATCGCCCAGTCGCTGACGGTCTTGATCGTCTCTGGCCTGAGCGTGCAAATACTCTCTCGCCCACGCTTGGTCTTGATCACAATCCGCGCCCGCACCAGGCAGGCAATATGTTTTGAAATCATCTGCTGCGAGAGCGCAAATGGTTCCGTCAAGCCATGCACAGAGGCAGGTCCATGCGAGAGCCGCTCGATCATCGCCCGACGGGTTGGATCAGACAAAGCCGCAAATGTGGTACCCAATCTATCCACAACCGTATAGTTGTGGATTTTCACATTGAATGTCAATTGAAATTTTTCGCGATTCCAGATTTATGGTCCCTGATCTCTGACCCCTGACACCCGCGCGACGAGTGATACGTCGCCAATGCACTCTTCGAGTGTGAATTGGTTCGGGTAAGTCGGCGTGTCGTCAGTGATCGATCGGGGTCCGTTAAGGGCGTTTCTCGTTACAATCAGACAAGTTTCTAAGAAGCCTACTTTATGTAGTCACTGCATGAATTTCCAGCACTGTTCGATTCGAATGTGTTTGTCGACTACCCGGGCGCATTAATTTCACCCAAATCCTGAATCCCTCGTTGTTTCAATGCACGGTCAAGGAATTCGCAAAAATTCCCTACGAAGTGCTCCACATCGTCCCATACAGTTTCCTTGTCATTCCTGACTTCCTCAGTCTGAAGCAGCTCAGCTTGAATGTGGGCGAAAAATATTCCATTCTCTTCGCCGCGATATGCGTCATATACAAGCGTGTTTACGAAGTCGGGTCCATCATAGTGATCGGACAGCACGACAAAGTATGTGAGTTCTCCAAAGAGCCGGACTATTGCATCCACTCGATGGATGTCTCGTCGTGCCGCAATTGCGACAGAATGCTGGTGCGGGCCTTGTTCGCACGCCTTGAGATAACTATGGTTGACGAAAAGCCGCGCAACACCTTGGGGTGTACCTTCGAAAATGAATTGGCGTACTTCTCTAAAAGCATCACTAGTGACGATTCTGACGCCTGCGAGATGGACAAGCCCCGTATAGGCGATTTTCGCCACCATGCGTAGCCCAGCCTCCGAACCAATGACCACCAAATCGCCTCCGATATGAACTTCAACCGTGACGGGATCTCCTGGACCCATCTCGATCAATCGTTGGCCTTTGTTCTTCGCCTTCGCGCGGAGCTCTTCCTTCCGAGCATCAGTCAAGAATCGATAGACGGCCTCGTGCTCACCTTTCTCGTTCGTCTCCCTCGTGACAGACGGTGTAAGTACAACTTTTCCGTCGCTTTGGACGTGTCCTTTGTAGGTTTCTGAAGGCGCGACAATGGTCGCAGCTGTACGCGGCACTTTTCCGTACCGATCAGGGATTTGGAGAAGCATTCTTATGGGAGTGAGTTCGGCAGCTAGTGCTTGTTCGAACTTGGAATTGCCGTGATTGCAGCCGCCGCAACTGCCGTCCTTTATCACCAAGTTTCCGCCAAGCGCAGCGGGGAAAAGATGCTCATCTGTAAAAGTGAGCGCGTCGGCTTCTTCGTCTCGCAGGCAGAATAAGCATATTGGCATGGCAAATTTTACAGCCCCATGACGGCCAGTCTAAACCGCTCAACTTTCAGGAGAAGGGCATTGAGAAAGTCCGACGCTGAGCCGCGCATCCGAATTAGTCCTGAGAAGTCAGCTTGTGGGAAGCCATGCGCCGGGCAACAACCCTGCACCCGCAACGCCTGAAGCCGGAAGCACTCACTCCGCAGGCATATACTTCGCAAACCACTCCAGCGCCCGCACCAGCACATCCGTCCGATGCTCGGGATTTACAAATCCGTGCCCCTCGTTGGGATAGACGACAAGCTGCGTCGGTACATGCTCGTCGCGCAGCGCATGCCAGAACTCAAACGACTGCGGCGCGGGACACTCCCCATCGCGATCACCCACCACCGCCAGCGTTGGCGTCTTCACGTTATGAATGAAATCGATCGCCGAGCTCTTCGCATACACCTTGGGATCGTCATACACCGACGCGCCAAAGTACGGAATCATCCACTGGTCGATCGAGTTCTCGCCGTAGTAGCTCTCCCAGTCCGAGATGCCCGCACCAGCCACGGCAGCCTTGAAACGATGCGTCTGCGTCACGGCAAACATCGTCATGAATCCGCCATAGCTCCAGCCCGTCAGTCCCACGCGATCCTTATCAATTGGATACTTCGCTACTACCGTATCCACACCGGCCAGAATGTCGCGCAGATCGCCGTATCCAAAATCCTTGCGATTGGCCTGCGTAAACGCTTCGCCCTGCCCAAAGCTCCCGCGCGGATTCGGCTCCAGCACAAAGTAATCCATCGCTGAAAACGCCGGAGCACTCAAACTCCCGCGTCCTCCCCAGCTCGACTGCGCAGCCCCCGCTGGCCCGCCATGCACCAACACGATCAGTCCATACTTCTTCGCCGGGTCATAGTGCGCCGGGAACAGCAGCCACCCCTGCACATCAAATCCCTCATCCTTCCAGTTCACCGATTCGCTCTTGCCCCATATCGGAGTGATGCCATCGTTCACGTGCGTCAACTGCTTCAGTCCGCTCAAATCATTGGCCGAGCCCGAAGCCTGCGCCGCATAAATCTCCACTGGATGTTCAAACGACACCGCATGGAAGACAAACACCGAGCGATCTTGCGTCGTCGATAGGCTTAGCTCCATGCGCCCGTCGCCCACTGTACCCGGCACGCTGTAAACCACCCGGGGCGCATCACCGCCTAACTTCATATCCACCAACTGGCTATTGCCTCCAGCCAGCTCACTCACAAAGAGCTCGTCGTCGCCCTTCCAAACCATCCACGCAGGACTCGTCTTTGTATCGGGCGTCACATCGCGCGGCTCTCCGCCTTCAGACGAAATCACCCACACATCGCCGCCGGTCGATCCCTGATCGCTCATCAGGCCGCCGATGAACGCAATCTGCTTTCCATCCGGCGACCAGCGCGGCACGGCAATCTGCAGCCCATGCAGCGGCCCAGCAATCTCAGCTGGAGCCAGAATCGCCTTTGGACCTCCGCCGAGCTGCTGCGTGTAGAGCTTCGCAACCCACCAGTTGTTTTCGCCGGGTGGCTCAGCGGCCACATACGCCAGCGCCTTTGAATCAGGAGACCAATCGAATTCATACGCATGCAAATTGCCCGGCGTAACAAACTCCGGCTTTGCATTATGCGCCGTAGCGGAAACCATTGCCACGCGCTGCACTTCCACGCCATCCTCACCGATCACGCCTGCCCACGGCTTCATCGCCGCCAGCGCACCCGCTGCCCGAGTCGCACCCTCTACATACAGAAATGCGATCTTCGATCCATCCGGCGAGAAGTTGGGATATCCAACTTCGCCATGCGCGTCCGTCAGCCGCTCGACTGAATACTTTGTGCCGTTCTCAAACGTGGCCAGGTACACATTCTCCTGGCTCTCACCCAGCGGACAATTCCCCAGAAACGCCAGATGCCGTGAGTCCGGCCCCCATGCCACGCTGCTCTCGTTACATCCTGTTTCGTCCCGCTTCGCAGCCGTCACCCGCGCCGCTTTCGCCAAATCGCCAAACGGAGCTACCATCACCTGCCAGTTGTGCTCCGCCTGCCTCACGAAGGCAATTTTCGTCCCATCAGGAGAAATCGCCACAGACCCGAGCCCATGCGCACGCCCAAGGCCTTGCAGTACCTGCTCAACACGCGATCGCGAAAGCGTCCCCTGCGCGGAGGCAACAGAATCAAATGCACAGAAAGAAAAAGAAATCAGCGCACAGAAAGCAATGCGCTTCCTGGAAGACAGGACGGTATTCAACATAGCCGCATGCTATCAGGCGGCGTGCAATCTAAGCAGGCTGTGGTACCGCTGCATGAATCGCCAGCAGCGTCTCCAGGAGCGGCTTCAACCGCTTCAAATCCAGCGCATTCGCCCCATCGGACTTCGCATTCGCCGGGTCATCATGCACTTCCAGAAACAGCCCATCCACGCCCGCTGCCACTGCCGCCCGCGCCAACAGCGGAATAAACTCTGGCTGTCCGCCGCTTACACCGCCAGCAACCGAGGGCTGCTGCACCGAATGTGTTCCATCAAAAACCACCGGAGCATACTCTCGCATCACCGGCAGCGACCGATAATCCACCACCAGCGTGTTGTACCCAAAGCTCGCGCCGCGCTCGGTGAGAAAGACACGCTCGTTCCCGGTCGACTTCGTCTTCTCCACCGGGTAACGCATATCCCACGGAGCAACAAACTGGCCCTTTTTGATATTCACCGCGCGGCCCGTCTTGCCAGCCGCCACCAGCAGGTCGGTCTGGCGACATAAAAATGCCGGAATCTGCAGTACATCTACGGCCTCGGCTACAACATCGCAGTGCCCTGGCTCGTGCACATCCGTCAGTACTGGCAGTCCTGTTTCCCGAGCCAATGCGCCAAGAATGCGCGCGCCTTCTACCAACCCAGGCCCACGAAAGCTTTTCACACTTGTGCGGTTTGCCTTGTCGTAGCTCGCTTTGAAGATATACGGCACGCCCAGGTCCGACGTAATCCGCTGAATGGCGTCTGCCATCTTGCGCACATGCGCTTCCGACTCAATCACACACGGCCCGGCAATCAGAAACAACTGCCCAGCCCCAACCTGTACCGGCCCAATCTCAAACGTTCGGCTCATATCTTTGTTATGAGAACACAAGCGGCGGGCCGGCCGTCAGAGGCTTAACCGACCCAACTTCGTGCCGAAAGGTCTCGTCGAGCCAAGGGCAGCCGCCCAATCCCCTCGAGTCAGTCCCCCGAAGCCGTCCGATCATCGGTCGCGACCGAGTACATTGACTTCCCCCGCTTCCGTAACCAGCGCTCAAAATCATCCTTCACGGAATAGCGCGGATCATACGAAATGCGGTTCTGAGCTCGATATTGAACCCACGCCTCGTGATCTGCACCGGTGGCCGGCTGCAATTCAGAGGGTTTCGGACCAAGCAGCGCTTCGAGCGAAAACATCGAAGGGGCCGCGCCCTTCGGCTCCCCTTGCGAACCATTCGATTCGCCTCCGAAAAGCCAGCTCCGCTCCCAGAATGCCATCCCGTACATCGCCATTAGAAACAGGATTCGGAGGATCCGCATCCGGAAATACCATTCAAGCATGAACGCGGTCACCGGTTGAGAGCGGCTGAAACTCGTGATGGCCATCGCTATCAGGAACTTAAAAGCAATCAGCATGCCCACGCAAAACAGGTGGCCGGAGATGGTACCGAACACGCTATGCGAAAGCCGCCTCTTCTTTTCATCGAAAAGAATCAACCAGGCAAAAAAGCAGTTATAAGCTATCATTGCTCCGGCCCAGGAAGCCCACCAGAACCGCCGTAGCAAAACCAGCACGACCAATCCCGCCAGATTGCATAGGAAGAACGCGGTGCGCTCACGGGTAGCGAAAGCACGACCCATCATCATAGACCTGCCTCCCGGCCTCAACTCTCATCAGTCCATGCGCGATCAGTTGATATGCCTCAGATGAGCGCTAACTTGCCTCGCGAAAGGCTTGCCCTCTTCTTCGGCAGCTATCCCGCAACCTTTACCTCTGGCAGGTCTTGGGCACTGACGAACGAAAGATAATTCGCTTATCGAGCTGTCTGATTTCTGTTGATTCGACCTTGGGGGAAGTCTCGCCACTGATAGTGGCATCGAGAAGCTAATAAAGTCAATCGGGAAATAGTTACTAACTATCGGTTTGACGATCCTCTGTATTCAAGTGACTCATGTCACAGAGATGCTACAGGCTTTTCAAAACGTCTGTCTATTTAATAAACAAACAGCAGGCATCGATAACCAGTTACAACCTTAGCTTGTTCTTGATAATTACCTTCGGGCAATCAGGTAACCCATAAGGCTCGCACGCGGTCTGGATCTTCTCTCGTTCAAAAGCAGACTATAGCGTCTCGATGGCGCAAGAAGAAACGCCGGGCTTGACCCGGCGTTCTTGGCTTCCGTTACCGGTCAATGCTTACTACTCCCGCGCCGCAACAGCCAGCGGCGCCAGCCGATGCGCACGATTTCTGTAGCTTGCCGCTACAAAATCGCGGAATAGCGGATGTGGCTCCAAAGGCTTCGATTTAAACTCCGGATGGAACTGGCAACCGAGAAAGAACGGGTGATCCGGAATCTCGACGATCTCCACATACGTTGCATCTGGCGTCGTGCCTGTAAGCCGCAACCCGCCGCCAGTCAGCAGTGCTTCGTATTCGCGGTTGAACTCATACCGGTGCCGATGCCGCTCGCTGATCTGTGTCTGCCCGTAAGCCTTGGCAGCCAGCGATCCCGGCTCCAACACGCACTCCCATGCTCCCAGCCGCATCGTGCCGCCCATCTCTTCCACGCCAAGCAGTTCGCGCAGTTTGTATATGATGCGATGTTCCGTCGCCGGATCGAACTCGCTCGAATTCGCCGCCTTCAGCCCACATACATTCCGCGCAAACTCGATACAAGCGGTTTGCATGCCAAGGCAGATACCGAAGTACGGCGTCTTATTCTCGCGAGCAAACCGAATTGCGTTCAACATTCCTTCGATGCCGCGCTTGCCAAACCCTCCCGGCACCAGGATTCCATCAAATCCAGCTAACTGAGATTCGTAACTCCTGTCGCCGGGCTCTTTCGATTCCAGACCTTCCGCTTCGATCCAAGTAACTTCGAGTTTCAGATTGTGCGCCAGGGCGCCATGCACCAATGCTTCCTTCAGCGACTTATAGCTGTCTTCGTACTCAACGTACTTGCCCACAATGCCAATCGATACCGAATCCTTCGGATTATAGGCACGATCGACGATGTCTTTCCACTTATCCAGGGCCGGCGGGGCTGCATCCATGTGCAAGTACCTCAGCGCAAGCTCATCCACGCCTTCCTGCGCAAACACCAATGGACACTCATAAATCGAGCCCACATCCTTTGCCGTAATCACCGCTTTTTCTTCCACATTGCAGAAAGCAGCAATCTTCGACTTCATATCCCGAGGCAGGTAACGGTCAGTCCGGCACAACAATATATCTGCCTGGATTCCAATCGAAAGCAGCTCCTTAACCGAGTGCTGCGTAGGCTTCGTCTTCAACTCCTGTGCCGCCGCAATCCACGGCACCAGCGTCACGTGGACAAAAATCGTGTTCTCCCGCCCCAGCTCCTGGCGCATCTGGCGGATCGCCTCCAGGAACGGCAGCGACTCGATATCGCCCACTGTCCCGCCGATCTCCACGATCACCACGTCCGCCCCATGCGACGCCACCTTGCGCATCGCATTCTTGATCTCGTTTGTCACATGTGGAATCACCTGTACCGTCTTGCCCAGGTAGTCTCCCCGCCGCTCCTTCAGGATGATCTGCTCATAGATCCGCCCGGTCGTCAGGTTGTTCTCACGGCTCAAATGTGCGTGGGTAAACCGCTCATAGTGGCCAAGATCCAGATCTGTCTCAGCCCCGTCGTCGGTCACGAAGACCTCGCCATGCTGAAACGGCGACATCGTTCCCGGATCGACGTTGAGGTAGGGGTCAAACTTCATCAGGTTGACCTTAAGTCCTCTGCTTTCAAGCAGACAACCGATGGAGGCTGCAGCCAGCCCCTTACCTAAACTGGACACGACACCGCCCGTGACAAAGATGTACTTCGCCGACATCGCTGCGACCTCTGGATTGGATTGTTGGGATTGGACGTACCTGGTGGGCACAATCAAGTATGACAGATTCCGGGATAGGTGAAAAGCCGCAAATGAGCCCCGGATTTCACCGGTTCGCCGCTAAACTTGTGGAAAGCCGAGGTTAAATTCCCATGCCTGACCGCATCACCGTCCTCAAAACCGACATCACCAGACTCACAGTAGACGCCATCGTCAACGCCGCCAACAGCTCCCTGCTCGGCGGCGGAGGCGTAGACGGAGCTATCCACCGCGCTGCCGGCCCTGAGCTGCTTGCCGAATGCCGACTGCTCCATGGCTGCAAAACCGGTCACGCCAAAATCACCAAAGGCTACCGGCTTCCGGCGCGTCACGTGATCCACACTGTCGGCCCAGTCTGGAATGGCGGCAGCCAAGGCGAACCCGATCTGCTCGCAAGCTGCTATCGCTCCTGCTTCGCCCTGGTCCGCGAACACAATCTCCGCACTCTCGCCTTCCCCGCCATCAGCTGCGGCATCTACGGCTACCCTATCCCCGAAGCTACCGAAATCGCCGTCCGCGAGACCCTCTACGCACTTAAGGCAAATCCAGCCATCGAACAGGTGACCTTCGCCTGCTTCAGCGACGACGTCTTCGACGCCTATCACAGCCAGCTCGCAAAATATCCTGTTACGGAAAATGGGCAGGCCTAAAGCCTGCCCAACCGGTCCCCAATCCCCGGCTCTCTAGAAATGAAACCCAAGCTCCGCTGTCAATGCCCGCGGCGTCACATAGTGTGTGCCGCTGAAGGTCGACAGGAAGTTATACAGCGCGTATTTGTTCGTGATGTTCACCGCAGAAAGATGCAGGCTCCACTTATACCGATCCCCGTGAAACAGGTTGTCCTGCCCGACTGAAGCGTCAATCAGGCTGCGCCCATCCACGCGCGGGGGAGCCTTGTCGTTGTCTCCCGTTCCCGGCGCTGGAATATGAATCAGCGTCGAAGAATACTCCGAAGCAGGGCAAACCGCCGGCAATGGATTCCCCGGCGTCGCCCGTTGGCCGTTGCAAACCATTCCGGCCTGGAACTCCTCGTCCGCGGTCAGATGACTCAGATCCACGGCGGGTTGACCATCCAGCGTCGTCGAAGTGTCTCCGCAAGCGCTGTTCGGATCGTTCGATAGCAGGTTGTAGCACGGCGCTGAACCAGCCACCATTCCGCTGTCATAGCGCCAGTTCAGGCTCACCCAGGGAGTCATGAAATTTCCCCACTTCCACGGAGCCTGATACTGCACATGCGTCGTCTCGTTATACCGCTCATCGTGATCGATGCGGAATGGCAAGCCGGTTTGTCCAACCGTCGCTCCCGCGCCACCCACCTGTGGCGGGAAGAATCGCGCCGCCACCGACGACATCACAACATATCCCGAAATCCCACGCCAGTTCGGCACATCAGCCCGCAGCACAAGGCCGGGAATCTTCGAGTTGTGCCAGTCGATCGGAAACGTGATCGGCGTGTTGCCGAGCACGCTGAAGTCAAACGCGTTGTGCGTGTACTTCCAGATGTAATCCCCGCTGACGACGAGGTTTTTCCCAAACGCCTGCTGGAAGCCCGCGTGAAACTCATTCTTGAACCCTGGCCGCAGCGTTCCAAGCGAGTTTCCGGAACATGCCAGCAACGGTGAAAGCACCGCATTTTCGCAGCCCGTGCTCGACAGCACCAGGTTTTCGTTGAACGGAGTCTCCAGCGTGCGCGCATACGACAGCCGCAGCACCGTGTTCGTCGGCTTGATCTTGTAAGACAGCCCAAGCCGCGGTTCAGTCTGGTTTGCAGTCGTCAGCCCGTTATAAACATCCTCGCGTAAGCCCAAATTAAACAGCCAGTTGCCCAGCGTGATCTGATCCTGCGCGTACAGGGCAAGCTCTTTCACATCGCTATGACCATCAAAGGCAAACAGTCCGCCGCCGCGCGTCAGGTCATATGGCCCAAGCACTGCGAGATAATTCGAATTTGCAAAATTGTCTCCACAATTATCCGGACTCGCGTATCCCGCAACCGCATTCCCATTTGCATCGACGCACGGCGCGTTGTACAAGGGATCAACGATTCCAAGCGTGTCGTTCTCGTTCAGAAAAGTCTGCGCATACATCGCTCCAAACTTCGCATTGTGTATGCCCTTCGAGTACGACAAATCTGCATGAGCCCCCGAATTCGTCAGTGTCCGGTATTGCGAGATCGACGAGGTCTGCAGATTTGCCGGTCCTCTGTCAGCCAGCGGATTGTTGCTCGGATAATAGTTGTAAGCATCGCGGCGCACAAACGCGCCAAAATTCAACACTGAAGCCGTGTTGATCACCCGCGTATATGTCGGTGCGATGTTGAACGTGCCGATCTGAGACCGCTGGTCTGCGTCACCTACGCTCCCGAGCACCGGATCGGGCGTCGCGCCTCCACTCAACACATTCTGCACATTCAGGTTGTCGTATGTATTCGGCGTCTGAAACCACGAGCGGCTGTAATTGAAATCCACATGCACCGAATCATTCTGGGTAAAGCTCCGGTCCACGCGCTCAAAGACGTTCTGCTCGTTACCCTTGGCGTGAAAGACCTTGAACTCCGGCGGATCGAGGAAACGTCCTGTATTCAGCCCATCTACCTCGATAAAGTTGCCCCACTTATTCCCGCCATAGCTAAGATCAATGCCGCCGCTAGCCGTGCCAAAACTCCCAAACGAAGTCGTGACGCTGCCCGTCGGCTTCGTTACCCCCATGCCCGATCGTGTCGTCACCTGGATAATGAGGCTCGTCTTACCGCCAAACTCCGCCGGCGGCGCGCCGGAAATCACCTCGACCGACTGCACCGAGTTCTGCGGCAACTGGTTTGAAAACACCTTGCTCTGCTGATCCGAAATATCCTGCCCGTCGATCGAAAACGTGTTCGAAGCATGATCGCCAAGCCCGTGAATCTGCCCGTTCGAGTCCGACGAAACACCCGGCGAGGTCTCCGTCACCAGCGAGCTCAATCCCGACGATTGACTCTCCAGCGGAATCTTCTCCATCAGCCCGCGATCCACGTCCGTGTGTACGGTCGAATCGTTCTCCACCAGATCGCCCGAATCCACAGTGACCGTCGTCGCCGCCGTACCAATCTGCAAAGCATCTGTCTCATTGATCACCACCGGTGAATTCACGTTCACATCATGGTGATACCCGTTGAAGCCCTGCGCCTTGATTTCAATGTGATACGGATTGAACGGCAGGTTAGCAAAACGGTACTGTCCTTGGTTGTCGGTTTTAGCTGTCCTCTCGTAGCCGCTCACCGGATTCCGGATCGTCACCGTCGCGCCCGGCACAAGGGCCCCGCTGCTGTCCGTCACCGTGCCTGCAATCGTGCCTGAATTCGTCCCTGATTGCGCCATCGCACAAACGCCGGCAACTGCCAGTACACAAAGGAAAACCAAAATATTGCGAAAATAACGGCCGCAAAAACGAGCCATAAAACCTCCATTGCCATCTGGCGGAGAGACCGGCTTGATACCTTTGCCGGTTTAATGTTTCCCGAATGAAGTTGCAGGATCTTCTGTTGTAGCGATTCGTTTTCGTGTGACTAAGCGATCCAGAAGATCGGGCCCACGAACCACATACATAAGTTCAACTGCAGGAAACAATTTGCCGCGGCCAGACTTAACTGCCGCATGCATCGTCTATAGCTGGCGGGCCTGAGGAGGCGGACGATTGAACAGGGTGCAGTGCCAAGGACGAACCACGGATGCCATCTCCTGCACCACCAGCGGCTCCGACGCGTGAACCACAATAATGGCCGCCGCAACCGCGGCTACAGGAGCCGCAGAATGCATCACCACGCAAATCGGGCAATGATCGGCATCTGCCGCCGTTGGATGTACATGTGCCACCTGCACAAAGGCCAGTAGCGTCAGCAACAGCAGGCAGGCGATCGTCGTGACGCGCCGTAAACTAGCGCTGCGTCCCGTAAATGCCTGCTTTTGCTGCTGTGTACTCTGTTTCATCCCTTACGCCTACTTTACCAGAATATGACTATTTCACTCTCAATCTGGAACGTTCGCAGTATCAAACGGAACGGCTTCGCACCATTCACGCGACCTACCGGCCCGTCCATCGTCTAAACTGTCGGCGATGTCCCGTAAATCCAGTTCGCGACGCCCGTTCGCCGCCGCGTTTTCTCGCGCGTGCCTGCTCGGAACCCTCTCTGTTTTGACGGCTGCCCTCTCTCTTGAGACTCCGGCTCTCGCGCAATCCACCGACCAGCACGAACAGAGCAAGCAGCTTCCGCTCAAACCGGACGTCCCTGGCGTCCAGGTCAATCATCGCCTCATTCTCAAGGACGGCACTTATCAGGTCGTTCGGAAGTACGAGGTTATCGGCGATCGTGTTCGCTACATCTCAGTCGAACGCTCCGGCGACTGGGAAGAACTGCCCTACGATCTTGTAGACTGGCCCGCCACCAAGAAATGGGAACAGCAGGCAGCTCAAGCCGCCGTAGAGGCCGATTCCCCGGCAGTCGAAGAAGCCCGCGAAATCGACAAGGAAGAAGCCGCCGAGCGCGCCGCCAATAAAGACCGCATGCCCGAGGTCGCCCGGGGCCTTAACCTTCCTGATCAGGATGGTGTTTTCGTTCTCGATACCTACCAGGGCGAGCCGCAGCTCGTCGAACTTGTCCCTTCCACGGGTGACCTTCAGATGTCACGCCAGCACGGTCTCCGCAGCGTGCTCCCGCTACAGAGCCAGATGGCTCGCGTCGAGTTGGAAGGCCCAGCAGCCAAAGTTCACCTCCACGTCAATGAGCCTGTCCTCTATCTCTCGCTCGACGACCCTGACAATCGCAAAACCGCTGAAAACCAGGTCATCGGTCACGCCATGACTGTCGATACCAAGGGCGCATCGACCTACGCCCACGGCAAGCGCGGCGCAACATCGCCCAACAGCGGTTTTGCCATCGTGCATGTCGACTCGCGCAGAGACGTCCGCATTGTAGGCACCGTCAAGGTAAGCCCCACCGGCCAGATCACGCAGCAGGACAACGTCATCCCTACTAAAGTCGAAATCCTGCCCGGCAAGTACTGGCTCAAGCTCACCCCCACCGAGCCGCTCACCATCGGCGAATACGCGTTGGTCGAAATCCTGGACTCAAAAGATATGAACGCCAACGTATGGGATTTCCAAGTGAACCCCCAGGCCGGCATCAACGAGTCCGCCATCGTCCCCATCGACGCCAACTAACGGACCCCAACACGTACAACGCTGCGGACGCCATCACTCTGCCCGCAGCGTCTCCATCGGATCAACCATTGCCGCATGAAGCGCAGGCATAAACGCCGCCGCTGTTGCGACAGCCACCAGCACCAGCGCAACGCCAGCAAGGGTTACCGGATCGAGAGTCTTCACTCCAAACAGGAATGACCGCACCGCGTAGCCTGCTGCCCATGCTCCTGCAATGCCGGGAATTAAGCCAAACAATACCATTGCACCAGCCTGTCTCATCACCAGCCCGGTTACACGCGTCCGCGAAGAACCAAGGGCCATGCGAATCCCAATCTCACGCCGCCGCAGCGTCACCGAATACGCCAGCACACCATACATCCCCACCGCCGAAAGCAACAACGCCACCGCACCAAATCCTCCAACCAACCGCAGCGCTAGCCGCCTTTGCTTCAATGAATCGGCGATGCCCTGCTCCATCGGCCTTAGTGTCATCTCCGCCATCTCCGGAGCTTCCTGCTTTACCGCCGACCGCAGTTCAGCGGCAATCGTCGACTCCGGCAGCTTCGATCGCACCGCATACTGCGCCATCATGCTGAAGACCATGCTCAACAGCGACTCCTTCGGCAAATGCAGATAGTCGATATACACCATCGGCTGATATGGTGCTCCCAGATCGCCGCCCTCCAATTCGTTCTCCACCACGCCGACGACCGTCATCATCTGCGCAAAAGGAATATCCGCATCCGTCTCGCCGGGATTGCGATGAAAATGAATCGTCGCACCCACCGCGTCGCGGCCAGCGAGATACTTGTGCACAAACGCCTCGTTCACCAACACCACAAGTGTCCCGCCGCTCTCGTCGCTCTGCGTAAAGCTGCGCCCCTGCAACAGATGAATGCCGCTCGTTCGTACAAAATCTGTACTCACCATGCTGTAGTGCGCTGTCTCTCCGTCGTGAAAAGGACGCCCAACGACCTCTGTCGTTCCATCCAGCACGAAGTTGTAGCTCGAAAAAGGAAGTGCCGTCTGCATCGTCACCGACTCGACGCCCGCCAGCGACTCAAACCGATGCAGCAGCCGCGTCTCGGTCTCGCGCGAGATCTGTGCGTCTTGATGCTGATCCTTCGGCATCAACACCAGCGTCGTAACATCATGCGGATCGAACCCCGGCTTCACATTCTCCAGCGAGCGGAAGGTCCGCAGGAATAACCCGCTCACCATCAGCAGCACGCAGGTGAGCCCAACCTGCAGAGCCACCAGGATCGCCGGCAGCTTCGATCGCCGCGTAACGTTCTTCGCCGCTCCCCGCGCCACCCTCTGCCGCCTGATACTCAGCAGCGGACCACACGCCGCCGCCGTACCCACCACGATCGCCAGAAGCGCAACAGCACAGAGCAACGGGGGATGTACCGAAAGCTCATCAAAGCGCGCAAACTGCCCGCCGTAGGCGCGCCGGGTAAGCAGCACCGCAATCCACGCCGCCAGGCTCCCAAGCGCCGCGCTCACCAGCGAAACGAGAATGTTCTCCGTGATCAACTGTTGCAGCAGCCGTCGATAGCTCGCGCCCAGCGCCATCCTCACTTCCATCTCCGGCATGCGGCTCGCCGCGCGGCCGATCTGCAGATTCGCAGCGTTGGCGCATGCAATCAGCAGCAGCACAGCTACCGCACCCAGCAGAGCCCACAACGGCTTCTGCACATCCCCCGTCAAATACTCGCGATACGAAACCATCCGCAACTGGTTATGCATCGCTGCATTCTTCTCGTCGGAGTGAGCGAAAATCTGCTGCGTATTTTCGAGCGCCGTCTCCTTTGAGACCCCCTGCCTGATCCGCACAATCGTGGACCCTGAATCCATCATGTAGTCATCTGCGCCCTGCGCATTCAGCGAAATCGGCACATAAACCGTTGGCTCCGCCGTTCCCTGCGGAAAGCGCATATTCGCAGGCAGCACGCCCACGACCGTCACCATTTTTCCTGAGACCCGGATCGCCAATCCAATTGTCTTCGAATCGCCCTGCAGCTCATCGCGCCAGAACTCGTCGCTCACCAGCGCCACCTGCTCCTTGGCATCCCCGGCAACAAACAGCCGCCCCAGCCTGGTTTTCACACCCAGCGTCGCAAACAGGTCTGTGCTCACCTCTGTCACAACCGACATCTTCGTGCCGCTCTTCGTATCCACAGGGCGCACAAGCGTGTTGTATGCCCCTACGCCTGCAAACGAAGATACATAACGCCGCAGCGCATCGATCTGTTTATATGAAAGCGCATACGACGAAACCCCTGTCCCTTCACGCCGTCCCTCCGCATACAACAGCATCAGTTGCTTCGACTCAGGCAGGCTCACCGGCCTCAGCAGCACCGAGTCCACAATCGCCAGTATCGTAGCCACGGCGCCCATTCCGAGCGCGAGCGTCAATATCAGCGTAACGGTATAACCACGCGCATTTCCAAGGCCGCGGAGAGCGTATTGCACATCCTGGACAATCCTCTCCAGCCAGTACCACCCCCATATCTCGCCCGATCGCTCCAGCGCCAGCGGCACATTACCGAACTTCCGCTGCGCCGCGCGGCGCGCCTCATCCGGGCTCATGCCCGCGTCGATGTTCTCCTGTGTCTCAAGCGCAATGTGCTCTTCGATCTCATCTACCAATTGACGTCTTTGACGGGCCCATCCAAACATCCAATTGTCCCTTCTCTACCGGCCTTCTTCCGGCAGTGGTGACAGAATCCGCGCTATCGCGTTGGACAACTTCTCCCAACGCGAGGTCTCGACATACAGCCGCTTGCGTCCTTTCGCGGTTAGCCGGTAGAAGCGAGCCTTGCGGTTGTTCTCAGAGATTCCATCCTCTGCCTGGATCAGACCGAGCTTCAAAAGCCTTTGCAACGCCGGATACAACGACCCATGCCCAACTTGCAACACTTCCTCTGATCGCCGTTCGATGGTACGAGCAATCGCGTGCCCATGTGCGCGTCCAAAGGCCAGCGTCTGCAGAATCAGCAGATCCAGCGTCCCTTGCAATAGTTCCAATTCTTCTTTTGGCGCTCTAGTCGACATTCGACTAGAGTCTACTTGTCCTTCAGGTCGAATGTCAAGGGGAGTCTATGTTCATCATCCCTTCGGATCAATTGATTTGTAATTTCCCTGGCAGGCATGTAAACCTTTTCATGTAAACTTGCTTGTTCGACCGCTCTCTCCTTCAGCGGCCTCACCACCGATCGATCCGCCGCTCAAGAGAGCATGAGCCACTAAGCCTCAGAGGATCACCCATGACTTACTCCCGCCTCCTGCATTGCTGTTTCGCTCTTCTTGCTTGCCTTGGGGCTGTACGTCTCTGCCTCGCCGCCGACGCACCTGTCCTCCGTAACAATCAGCTCACGCTCAGCTGCGACACGCACAATGGCTCATGCACCGCGCATTGGTCCAGCGCTGATATCGGCCCATTCGCCGCTTCCGTCGAACTCAGCGACGGTAAGCACTTCGCCACCACCGATTTCCCAAAACATCAGATCGAGCCTAGCGCCCATCCAGACGAACTCACCATCCGCCACTTCGGCCTCAAAGGCGCGCCCGTTCTCATTCAGCACATCAGCCTTCCGGACGGCCAGCCCTATATCCTTACAGACCTCGAAGTCCTCGCCACTCATCCCGTCGGCACGCGCCACATCTCACCGCTCGTCCTCGCAACCAACGGCAGCGCAGATATTCAAGGCGCAAGCAAGCCCACCGTCCTTTTCGTCCCCTTCGACAACGACATGTGGGTCCACTACAACGAACCCATCGATCCAGCGAAAGACCCCGACAGCTACGAAGTCACCGCCATCTTTGACAATGGTTCACGTCATGGCCTGGTTCTGGGTTCCATCACGCACGATCTCTGGAAGACCGGCATCCTCGCGCGCAATATCTCGAATAGTCGCATCCAGCAGCTCGAGGTCTACGGCGGAGCCACCGGTCACTGGTCGCACGATGCCGAGCCGCACGGTCTCGTCTCAGGAACCGACATTAAGTCGCCCACCATCCTCGTCGGATACTTCACCGACTGGCGCAATGGACTCGAAGCCTATGGCCGCGAAAACGCGCGCATCAAGCCGCCGCTCGCATGGAAAGACGGCGTCCCCTTTGGCTGGAATAGCTGGGCAGCCTATCTCGAAAAAATCGACATGCAAAAATACGAGGGCGTAGCTGATTTCATTCACAATCAGCTTGAGCCCCGCGGCTACCAAAACAACAATACGGCCTACATCAATTGGGACTCAGGCTGGAACAAATTCAGCGAAGCCGATCTCCGCGCCGCAGCCACGCATGTCCACTCACTCGGCGAAAAAGCCGGCATCTACTACACGCCGTTCTCTTACTGGTCTGACGATCTCTCCAAAGAGGTCGAAGGTACCAACGGAAAATATCACTACAGCGATATCATCCTGCGTGACTCACACGGCCAGCCTCTTCCAAAAGTCGATGGCGCGCGGCCGCTTGACCCGACAAACCCCGGCACGCTTGCGCGCATTGATTGGCAACTCGCGCAATTCGTCGCCTGGGGATACGACTCAGTCAAACTGGACTTCCTCAACTGCGGCGCGCAGGAGGGCCACCATTACGATCCCGCCATCGCCACCGGCGTCGCCGCCTATAACCTCGGCATGAAGCGCATCGAATCCGACCTCGATCCCGCAAAGATCGGCCGCTCCTTCTTCATCAGCCTCTCCATTGCGCCGCTCTTCCCCGCCTACGGCCATGCACGCCGCATCTCCTGCGACGCCTTCGGCCGCATCCAGGACAGTGATTATCTGCTTAACGCAGCATCCTACAGTTGGTGGGCCAATGGCACGCTCTACGACTTCAACGATCCCGATCACACCGTCATCGCTCGCGATACCGATCCATATCATGGCGAGGCCGTCAAAGGCAGTATTCAGACATTTGCCGAGGCACGCACGCGCGTCAACGCCACCGTCATCTCCGGAACCTTGCTCATAGACAGTGATGATCTTCTCGACGGCTACGGACAATCCCGTGCAAAAGAGCTTCTGACCAATAAAGCCGTTCTCGACGTGGCCCGCGCCGGCATCGCCTTCCGCCCTGTTGAAGGTAACTCCGGCATTCACGCTTCACCGGAATTTGTACGCGAAGAAAAAGACGGCAGCCTTTACCTCGCCGTCTTCAACTACAGCGAAACCAAACCCGCCACCCTCACCGTCGATCTTCAGCGCCTCGGCCTCGACCCCGCGAAAACCTATCGTGCCACCGACCTCTGGACCGGAACAGAGCAGGACGTCACAAGCCAGATGCAGTTCCTGCTTGGCCCAGCTGAGTCTCGCCTGCTTCATCTTGTCGCCAGATAGTCAGTAACAGCGACGCGTTGCCTTTACCAAGCGCGTCGCGCATCACCGCCAGTGCATCACTGCTCGTTCGTTACGGGCTCTTTCTCTGCGCGCAGCGCATCCAGCACGCCTTGATTGATCCTGTTGCGCTCGTCAAATCGTTCAGTCGCTTTCGTGACATACCGAACAACTACGTCCACCCCGCCACCGGAAGGCCTCAGGTTCACCGCAGGTTGCGCGGAGAACTGCGTCAGCCCACGCGAATTCGCAGCCTGCTTCCACTCGCGATCCGCCTGCTCTGCGTCGTCACGAGTTGCCGCCGCCACAGCAGTCTGCACACGCTCAATCGCATCGTGCGTGCCTTCATTTAGCGGAATCGTCACCGTCAGCTCATCCCACATCCACTGCCCGGCAGTCGTGAAATTAAAGAACTTTCCACTGATCGCGTATTTGTTGTTAAACGCCACGCGCCTGCCTGTCGGATGTCCCTTTGCAGTCCAGTTCCCTGTCTCCAGCAGCGTCGTACGGAACAACCCAATCTCCACCACCTCACCCGCAACGCCATCAATCTCCACCACATCGCCAACTGCATTGCCGCCCTTGCCCATCAGAATGAACCAGCCAACAAAGCCGAGAATGAAGTCCTGCAACGCGACAGTAAGGCCAGCGGTTGTCAGCCCAATTACCGTCGAAATCTGACTCGGCGCTCCGAAGATCACCAGCAAAATCGCCACGAACGCCAGCAATTGAATCGCAAGCCGGAAGATGCCGCTCAGCGTCCGCAGCCTGCGCGGATCAAGCAATTCATGCTCAGTGATGCGCCGTATCACCGCATCCAGCAGAATCGCCGCAATCACAATCACAAAGATCCACATAGTCTGAATCAGAATCAGCCGCAGCACAGTTTTGTGCTGCACCTCTACCTGCGTAGCCCACTTATCGTAGATCGACGCCAGCCTCTGCTCAGTATCCACACGATCGTCGTAGATGCTGATCAACTGCCGTTCAAGACTCAACCAGTTCAATCCAGCCACGCGCGCAGCGGATATATCCCCTTGCGCGCCGCCTCCAGTCTTCGCATCTTTCTCCAACGCATCATGCTCCGCGCCAAACTTAGCCACAGCCTGCGACGCAGCATCTCTCGCCTGCACCAGCAGCGAATATCGCTGGTTCTGTTTCTGCCACGCTCCAATCAGCCCAGCCAGCGTACGATAGCGATGCACCGAAACAACCGCTGCCTCGCCTGTAGCCTGCGAAGCATCGAATCGCTTCATATCAGCCTCGCGCGCCGTCAGTTCCTGTTGAATCTCTCCACGTTGATCGCCCGAGGCCCGCGCCAGATCTTCCTGCGCATCCGATAGCTCATCCTGATCCAGCCCCAGCTGCGCTTTCGCAACATCCAGATCATTGCCACCCTTTGGTGTCAGTTGCTGCACCGACTGCTGATCCGAAGCAACAGCAGTCTGCAGATCTTTTACCCGCTGCTGCTCCTCAAGCGCTGCGCCCGTCAACTGCTTCTGCTGCAGAGTTGCAGCACGTAGCGCCGCAGCGAACGCCTGGTCTACATCATGATCGGCCAGCCGCTCCGCCTCGCGTGCGTAAGTAAGTTCTTCCTGCGTTATCGCAAGCGCGGTTAGAGTCTTCGCTGTATCCCATGGGCTCTCATCCACCAGCGTCTTCTGCGCACTCGCCGCTCTCTTGCCATTCTTCGGCAAAGAAGCGATACCTGCCGCTGTTCCATTCGTCTGCCATAACAAAATGACGCCGATAACAATCAGCAGACAAAGCGCAATCAGCGAACCCAAAGCCCACCGCCCAAACAGCGGCTTCGTCGCTCTGCGCTTATTTCCATCGTTTGTTAAATCTGTCTTGGGAGCAGTAGCCATGCCCTCATTTTCTCATTGGCATCAAGTATCCAGTTCAATCCGCAGCCCATGGATTTCACTTTTACTGAGCAGTAATACCTCCAAGCCTCACAGAAACTTCAGGCTAGACTGGATCGGTGAAAAATTATCGTTCCGCAATCCCCGCATCCGCTGAAGAACGCGTGCTTTCATGGCATATCGCGACGCGTTCCAAGGAGCGAGCCGAATACACCCTGAATGGTGAAGTCATGGGCTACCGATATTTCCGTGATGATGGCATGTTGGGGACTGAAACACCTCTCCGCAACGGGCTCACACACGGGAATCTATATTACTTTGACAACGAACCCGGCGGTATTTTGAAAGTCACTTTCGCTTGGCCTCACCGGAAAGGCCTGCCACATGGCACCGCGCGTCAGTGGTCGATAGATGGCAAGCTAATCGGAACATTCACAATGAAACACGGAACTGGATGGGACCTCTGGCGCATTCAAGTTCATGAAAAGGGCTCAATCCGAGTTAGCGAAGCCCGTTATCTCTGGAATGGAAAGCTCCATGGCTTTGAGTGGTGGTTCAACTTTGACGGCGACGGAACGATCTACTCAGAAAATCACTTCTGGGAAAACCTGCAACACGGTATCGAACGCCAGTGGAATAACCAAGGGAAACTTAAACGCGGTTATCCCAGGTACTGGATCAACAATCAGCAGGTCACCAAACGCCAATACCTTCGCGCAAGCGCAAAAGATCTGAACCTTCCACCATTCAAGCAAACAGATAATATGCCTGCTAGAGTCTTTCCTCCAGAAGTGGCTTCTGCGCTCAAAGTCAGCTGAGATATCTGCACAGTCAATTTGAGCCATTCACTAGCAACTAACTACTAGCCACGTCTCTATTCTCTGACCGCAATCCCCAACGCCTTCATCTTCCGGTAAAGATGGCTCCGCTCCAGGCCCAGCAACTCCGCCGCGCGGCTCACATTGCTCTTCGCCTCTTCCATCTTCTTCAAAATGTAGTCCCGCTCATACGCATCGCGCGCCTGCTGTAGCGTCGAGAACTCCTCCTGCCCGCGACCAGCCTTCTGCGTCAGCGGCGGCAGATGCTTCCTCTCAATCCGCAGCGCCCGCGGATTCAGGATCAGCACCCGCTCCACAAGATTCTTCAACTCACGCACATTCCCCGGCCAGGTGTGCTGCGCCAGCGCCTCCAATGCCTCTTCGCTCACTTCCATCCGCGGCCTTCCATATTGCCGGCCAAACTCCTTCAGAAACTCACGCACCAGCAGCGGAATATCCTGCTTGCGCTCGCGCAAAGGAGGTACCGAAAACGGCACCACATTCAACCGGTAAAACAGATCTTCACGAAAATTACCCTTCGTGATCTCCTCTTCAAGACTCTTATTCGTGGCCGCAATCACCCGCACATCCACGCGAATCGGCTGCGTCCCACCCACCGGAGTAAACAACTGCTCGTCCAGCGCAGACAATACCTTCGCCTGCGTCTTCAAGCTCATGTCGCCCACTTCATCCAGAAACAACGTCCCGCCATCCGCGCGCTCCAGTACGCCACGCTTTTCCGGCGGAGCACCCTGAGCCGTCACGACTCCTCCACTCGGAAAAGCCCCATGCCTATATCCAAATAACTCCGCCTCAATATGCGTTTCTGGAATCGCAGCGCAATTCAGCTCCACAAACACCGAGTCGCGCCGCTCACTCTCCGCATGAATCGCACGCGCAATCAGCTCTTTGCCCGTGCCCGATTCGCCATAAATCAGCACGCGCCCATTGGTCGGAGCCATCAGCCGTATCTGCTGCCGCAGCGCCTTCGCAGGCACGCTCTCGCCTGTCAGTACGCTCCCAAGCGAAAACTGCCGCTTAAACTCCAGATTGTCGCGCCTGAGCCGCCGCGCCTCCACGGCATTCTTCAGCACAATCAGCGTGCGATCCAGCGATAACGGCTTTTCGAGAAAGTCATACGCGCCCAGCTTCGTCGCCTTCACAGCAGTCTCAATTGTGCCGTGCCCCGAGATAATCACCACCTCAGGCCGCGACTCCGCCGGCAGTGCATGGATCTCGCCCAACACATCCAGTCCATCGCGGTCCGGAAGCCAGATGTCCAGCAACACCACATCGTACGGCGCATCCTGCACCATCACCATTGCCTCGGCTGCCGTACCCGCCGTGGCTACGCCATACTCTTCTTCACGCAGAATCTCCTCGAGCGACCCTCGGATCTCCGCCTCATCATCCACAATCAAAATGTGATTCATCGAACTGCTTTCTACTCCTGCGGGACCATGGGCAACACCAGCACCGACTCATGCGCTGCGTCATGCAGAATCGTATTCGTAGCCTTCACCATCGCGGCGCTTTCACTCGCGCTCTTCCCAGTATTCAGATTGCGATCAAACCTAGGAAAGTTGCTGCTCGAAACCTCTAGCCGTATCGAGTGCCCCTTCTTGAACACATTGCTCGTTGACCACAAATCGATCTCGAACTTGTAAACTTCGCCGGGCTTCATCAACTCTGCCGCACCAAGCGTCGATTCGCGATACTTCGCACGCAAGATTCCCTCAGTGAGGTTCTTAGCAAAACCATCCGGTCCTACATCCACTAGCTTCCCCGTGAAGTCCGTATCCACAGCAGATGACTTTGCATACAGCTCCAGTTTCACCTGACCCGTTACTTCTACATCATGATCGAGTGGCGCCGTCGTATACACCAGCACATCCTTGCGATCTTCTACCGTGCTTTGGTTCTGCGGTCCCAGCATTCCATTAAACGGCCCACAGCACAGCGGCCCTCCCGTCGTGGGCACAGGCTTCGCCGGATCATACACAAAGCTATCCGCTGTTTCCTTGGCAGCCTCTGTCAACGACAACTTGCCATCTCCAGCAGAGCTGTTTGCCTTCCCATCGGAGTGCAGATAAAACTTCGTCTCCTTCGCGCGCTCCAGCGGCCAATCCTTCTCCCATCGCCACTTGTTGTCGCCCATCACAAACAGCTTCACCCGGTCCGGCCGCGCAAACTCATTCTGCTTGCCCTGCAACAGGTAGTCGTACCAATCCAGCGTCACCTTGCCTTCGTCATACTCCGCAGCAGCATCGCCAAAATCGACAGCGCCAATCTTCCGGCCGCCGCCTGCGTGTCCACCAATCACGATCAGCAGCCTCTGTCCGTTGCGAGCTTCTTCCGTGCCCGCGTGATCCCGCATTCCCATATAGTTCCTGACTGACCCGCCCTGGAAGATGTCGTACCACGCAGCCACCGTAAGCGCAGGTACGCGAATCTCGCCATACCGCTCCGCAATCGCCCACTGCTTCCAGTAGTCGTCGTATTCGGTGTGCTTCGCCCAGTCTTCGAAATAGGGAGCCAGTTCCCGCGAAGTCTCCACTGATCCCGTCTGCATCTTCGACTGCAGCACTGGATACTGCGTCAGCGGCAGTACATTCACATCATCCGCGGGCTTTGACTCGCGCCGTATCTTCCGATCCAGCGTGTCCTGCGACAGCCCTGAAGTCCATGACTCGTTAAACCACTGCTCAAACGCTCCGCCTTGGTATGTCCAGTTCTCGTGATAGTTGCTCGCCGTCACCACAGGACATATCCCGGCAAGATGCGGTGGATGCGTTACCGCCGCCAGCATCTGCGTCGCGCCTACATAAGAGCCGCCCCACATGCCCACCTTGCCATTTGACCCCGGCAGTCCCGCTGCCCACTCCACCGCGTCGTACCCATCGTTCATCTCGTTCTTAAACGGATACCAGTCCCCGTCCGATGCATAGCGCCCACGCACATCCTGGATCACCACCATGTATCCGCGATCGACAGCCTCCAGCGCAAACTGCACGCCGCCATCTTTGTTGTAAGGAGTCCGCTGCAGCAGCACCGGATGTGTTCCTCCGGTCAAAGGACGGTAGACATCCGCACGCAGCACCACGCCATCTCTCGTCCGCATCGGAACGTTGCGCTCGTATTGCAGCGGTTGCTGTGCCCATGCAAGTGCGCCGCTCATCGCCAGCACACACACCAGTACCACACGAACCAGCCGTTCGCGTCCCATCCACTTTTCAGTCAACATTCTCTGCGAATCCCCCGCTGCTTATTTCTGTTCCGTCTACTGCACCGCACTCGGCTCAACTGGAATTACATGGCCTTCCACACCTGAATCCACTCCAAACTTTCCACTGCCGCCCAGTCCATCTGTCACCGGCAGGCTCAAAATAAACCGAGCCCCTTGCGGCGAATTCGCTTCAGCTCGTATCGAGCCGTGATGCTCCTGGGCAATCTTCGCTGCAATCGACAGCCCGAGTCCCGTGCCACGCTGCTTGGTCGAATAAAACGGCAGAAACAGTCGCTCGCGAATCTCATCTGTCAGTCCATACCCCGTGTCGCACACACTCACTTCCACCGCCGCTCCGTCCTCACTCAACCCTGTCTCCACCGTCAGAACACGCAGCAGGCTCGCCTGCATTGCCTCTGCCGCATTGTCGATAAGGTTCGCAAGCGCCCGCTTCACCGCATCCGGATCAGCCATCACCATCGGCAAATCCGGCTCGAGCTTCCTCCGGATCGTTGTCCCTTCAAGCCGCCCGGAGAACATCTCCAGCGCGCTATCCACAATATCGTTCATATCCGATGGTCGCGGCTGAGGAGCCGGAAACTGCGCCAACGCTGCAAACTGATCTACCAGAGTGCGCAGCGTCGCCACGCAGCTGAGAATCACTTCGCCGCATTTGCGAATCACCCCGGGCGAGTCCTCTGTAGGCCGGTCCAAATGCTTTCCAATCCGTTCTGCTGAAAGCGCAATCGGCGTCAGTGGATTCTTAATTTCATGCGCGACGCGCTGCGCCACTTCCTTCCATGCCAACTGCCGCTGCGCTCGCAGTAATTCTGAAGTATCTTCCACCACCAGCACCGCGCCCTGCCCCGCTCCCAACTCCAGCCGTGCGCTTGTCACCGCCAGGTGCATCACGCGCCCGCCGCCATGTGTCTCAATCTCGGTCGACGCCGCGCCCATGCGATAGCTTCTGCGAATCACCCGCGCCAGATCGTCACTGCAGTCTGCCGGAAACAGCGACTCAATCTTTCTTCCGCTCAGATCGCTCTCTTCGCTTTTCCCCGCCAATGACGCAAACGCGCGATTTGCCAGCAAAATAGCGCCATGCTTATCCAGCGTCACCACGCCACTGGGAATCGTGTCCAGAATTGTTTCCAACTCCCGCCGGCGTTGTTCTACAGCCTGATTGACTGTCGAGAGCTGTTCTCGCGAACTCTCAGCCATGTGCCGCGCCGACTCCAGATCCTGAGCCATGTGGTTGAACGCCCTGATCAGCTCGGCCATCTCACCGCTGGTCTCAATCCCCACCCGCCGCTCCAGCTTGCCGTCGGCGATCTCATCCATCGCATCCGCCAGCGCTTCCACCGGGCGCGTAATCTGCTTCGACAAGTACAACGCCAGCCACATACTTGAAAAAAACACCAGCGTCGTAATCAGCAGCAGCATGAAGAAATACGTGGTACGAATCGTATAGCGCGACCTGAACAACGCCCAGTACTGAGTTGCGCCGATCCGGATCTGATTGGCCGTCTGGCTTAATCCCTGCGGCATGGGCAGCCCAACCACCACCAGCCGCCCCGTTGGAGTCGCCGCAATACCCATCGCATACTCGCGCCGTTCCTGCCCCGTATCCACAGTCAGTATCGGCCCATCTGTGCGCTGGGCAGCGGCAAGCAGTCCCTGCATCACCGTGCCCTGCAGCGGAATTGCGCTGGTCTTGCCGTCATCAAGCAATGGCAGCATGCTCAGATTCGCACTGTTCGCAGGCACCTGGTAGAGGACTATCTCTTGCTTGTCCGCTCCATACAAAGCAACAAACCCACCCTCCAGGGTAATCCGGCGTGAATGAATCTCTGCATTGGCTGTCGCCGCGTCGCCATCCACCAACCCTGATGCAACAATCGCTTCCGCTTCCAGCCGAGCATTGGATGCAGCATAGAGCGCCAGCTCCAGCACCACTCGAGTCGAGTTCTCACGCAGCTCCGCCGTCGGCTGCGAAAACCATCGATCCACCGAACGATTCAACAACCCGAAGCTGAAAAGAAACATGAACGCGGCCGGAGCCAGCGCAATCAGAGCCGCACCCAGCACCATCCGTGTCCGCAGTCGCGAGCCCAGCGCGCTGCTGCGTTGATCTGCAAACAACTTCAGAATGTTTCGGATCAGCAGCACCAGAAACGCCAGCAGCACCAGGAAAACAATCACCGAGGTCGCGGCAAAAACAAGAATGTCGCTCGGAGATCGCGGCGACAGATACTGGCTCAAATTAAACGCCTGCAGCATCGCCAGCAACGCCGCAACGGCAAACGCGCCCGCTGCCAGAAATGCGATCGTTCGCTGCCGCGAGCTGCTAAAAACCGACATGCCGAGATTATAGGCCCTGCTTACTTTCTCCATCAGCCGTCTCGCTCATGCGTCAACCTCCACGTACACTATCCGCATGACCGAGCTCGCACGCGCCCTCAACGGCAACAGCGCTTTCGCATCACCTGCCAATGTCCTCGAAGCCATCCCTGATTCCATCGCGCACGCCAAACCCGCGGGCTCGCCGCGCAGCATATATGAAGAGGTCTGGCATCTTGCCTTCTGGCAGGACATTAGCATCGAATGGGTGCAAGGCAATCCGGTTCCTCATCCTGAACACGCGGGAGCCGGCTTTCCGTCCGACACCGCCGAGCCATGGGATCAAGTCCGCAGCCGCTTCCTTACCGGAGCCGTGAAAGCCGCCGCCATCGCAGACGACGTCATAAACCTTGACCACATCGTTCACTGCCCTACCAACCCCCAGCGCCGCGCCCCCGACATGACCATCCGCGAACAGTTGGAAAGCCTCGCCTCCCACAACGCCTACCACTTAGGCCGCATCGTTCTCTTGCGCCAGCTCTTCAATAACTGGCCTCCACCCAGCGGCGGAGACACATGGTAGCCGCCTGCATATATAAAGGGCAGCCCTGGGCTGCCCTTTATATATGCTCGGTTTGCATTCCCTGGTCCCTAAATCTGCGACATCCCCAGCGGCGCGAGCACCAGGTTGTCGATATTGCTAACCGTAGGCTCAAACCCATAGCGCGGATCGGCCGACAGCTTCTTCCAATCGGGATTATTCCCAAACGCAGCCCACTTGTCGTTCAACTGCTCCAGCGAATCCATGCTCAGCATGTACGTCAAGCAAGGCATCCGCGGACCCACCAGCATATCGCCATAAAACACCGAATGCAGACCTGCTGATTTAAAGAAATCAAACTCACCATGGTGAAACATATCCACCTTCACCACATGGTCGCGGTAGCTCGGGCTTTCGTACGTGCGCATCTGGAAAATCCGCTTACCCTTCGTCGCCGAAGCCTCGGGAGGTGTAAGCTTCGGCCACCCCTCAAACGCGATATACAGCGCACTCTCAACACGCTGAAACGATGGCTGACTCGCCGGAGCGCTCCACCACGGCTCCGCGGCTTTCTGAAACTCCGCATCCTCGTTCAGATGCAGATCCACCGTAGTCAGCGCCTCTACCGACGGGCCCGGAATCACAACGATATCGGTCGGCGTCTCCAATCCAAACGTCAGCGAAAATACGCCAATCGGTCCCAGCCCAAGCCTCGTCAACGCGGGCACCAACGCATGCTCGAAATACTCCGAGGTCAGCTTCGTCTGCTGCCCATTGAAAAGTTTGTATCGCCGAATCTGGTAAAACTCGCGCCCCGCAATCGAACCCGGTTTTGCAGCGGCCTGAGCCTCAGCCCGACGTCCCAGAGCCAAAGCAGAAGTAGCAAGTGATGCAGCTATGAACTTACGCCGTTCCATATCGTCTCCCTGAGAGGATTAACTTACTTTTTCGTTCTAAGCACTGAGAAGAGCTTCATATCTGGCTTTTCGCATCGGAATTCAAATCCAGACATCATTCTGCGCCGTTCGTTCGCCGCCGGCTTCGCCTGTATTCACTACCCCCCGCGGCTCAATCAGCATAAGCTTTACCTCACGCTCCGCATAAGGCTTGTGCTCGACACCCTTTGGCACCACGAACATTTCGCCCGGCCCGATACGCACCGCGCCATCGCGAAAATCGATGCGCAGCTCACCATCGATCACAAAAAATGTCTCGTCGGTGTCCTTGTGATCGTGCCACACGAAGTCACCTTGGAGCTTCACAATCTTGAACTGATAGTCGTTCATCTCGGCAATCACCTTGGGAGTCCACTGCTCTGAGAACAGTCCAAACTTCTTTGTCAAACTGATCGCCTGATAATTCATCTACTCACCATCATCGTTCTTTCACGCACGTCTAGTTGAGGACCGAAGCAGGTGCCACCCATTCTCGTCCCTGCGACTCCGCCACGCCACGATGCGTCAATTGTCCCTTCCACACATTCAGCCCTTCGGCCAACCCCGCATCCGCCTTCAATGCTTCCGTCGCGCCCAGATTCGCAATCCGCATCAGATACGGAAACGTCGCATTCGTCAGCGCCAGCGTCGAAGTATGCGGCACCGCCCCCGGCATATTCGTTACGCAGTAGTGAACAACTCCATCTACAACATAAGACGGATCGGAGTGCGATGTTGGACGCGCCGTTTCTACACATCCTCCCTGATCGATCGCCACATCCACAATCACCGCGCCCTTCTTCATCTTGCTCACCATCGCATGCGTCACAATCTTCGGTGCCGTCGCTCCCGGAATCAGCACTCCGCCAATCACCAGATCGGCCTCGCGCGTTGCCCGCCCCACGTTGTAACTGTTCGAGGCCAGCGTGTGCAGCCTTCCCAGAAACAGATCATCCAGTTCCCGCAGCCGGTTCAGATTCACATCCACCAGCGTCACATGAGCGCCCATGCCCACCGCGATCTTCGCTGCATTCGTGCCTACAATGCCGCCGCCAATCACGCACACATTCGCCGGAGGCACACCCGGAACGCCCCCCAGCAGAATCCCGCGGCCACCCTTTTCTTTCTCCAGATACGAAGCGCCCACCTGCACACTCATCCGCCCCGCTACCTCGCTCATCGGCGTCAGCAACGGCAGCGTATTCGCACGGTCGCGCACAGTCTCATACGCAATGCCGATAACCTTTTTTTCGAGCAGCCTATTAGTTAACTCCGGCAACGGAGCCAGATGCAGATAGGTAAACAGCACCAGCCCCTCGCGAAAGAAGACATACTCCTTCTCGACCGGCTCCTTCACCTTCACAACCGTTTCGGCGTTGGCCCAAACGTTGCCGGCCTCGCCAACAATCTCCGCGCCCGCATCCTGATACTCATGATCCGGAAACCCAGACTGCGTCCCCGCATGCGTCTCCACCAGCACCACATGCCCAGCCTCTACAAGCGCCTTCGCACCTGCCGGCGTCACGCCAACGCGCGCCTCGTGGTCCTTAATCTCCTTCGGCACTCCAATAATCATGCGTATCTCTCCTTAAAACGGCGCAAACCAGCCCGCCGCAACCATTGTAGATGGCCGCACCACAGCGGTCGCGAATGAAGATCGGTTCGGCGGGTACTCGACAAATGATGATCCTGTAAACTTGCGGAGGATAACTATGAAGAAGCTAGGCGGTTCATTTTCAGGAGCTCTGAGAACATTTTCGTTTTGGATAGCCAACGGAACAGTTGGTTATCGCATTTTAGAGGGCATCGACTACCGTTCCATACTTCTGAAAGATGCAAGCGCTATGGAGCAGCTCTACGCGATCTTTGCGAACGTTATTGAGCTCGATGACAATGGTGTTGTAGTAAATGCAAAGTACGCAGAACGTCGCGCAGCGCAGTGGTTGCGCCGCTATATTGACCGAAGTTACGAAGTGCTTCCTCCCTTCGAGTTTTGGGAAGTAGAGCTACACGGCCCTCCTCCACGCGTCGATCCAAAGCGATCAACAACGATTCCTTGCGATGGCGAGCCCGGTGCATAATAGTCGGTAGAGCTAACGTCTCGATCACAAGTACATCTTCCGCGAGCCACAGCAAACTCACTTCACATGCGCAAACGGAATAATCACACTACCAACCCTCGCCGACCCGTGGTCCTGCACCAGCACCCGCAAGACCTTTGTATCCTGCTGCGGTTGTAAAACCTGGTGAAATAGAATCCCCGATTGCAAATATGAAATATATTGCTGCTCGGTAAGCTTAAGATTGAGCCGCTCATTCCCCTGATGCAGAACCTTCCCTGTCGCATCCTGCTCGATCGTGTAAATATCCAGCGTGCCTTTCCGAAAACTGCCCTCCTGATGTACCTGCACACTCTTCAAACCAACCGACCCGACAATCTCCACTGAATTCTGCGCCGCCTTATCCTGGCGCTCCATCCTCACCACCAGTGGCAACGCCGCCGCGTCCAGCGGGCTCCTTATCGCAGCGATAAACGCGCTGCGTGTTTCGCTCTCCGTTGCATCCGTATCCTTGTCCGCAAAGTACCCGCGCGGAGCGGTCACACTCAATCCCGCTTGCTTCACCTGCACCGCAATCTTGTGAAATTTCCCATCAACATCACTCTCCGGTAGATAAAAGCCCAGCGTATACGTCACCGCAGAATCTTCAATCGCACTGCGAATAGCGCTGGTCAGATCGTTGGTATTGACGAATGCGTGACCACCCGTATCCGCCGCCATCTCCTGCATCGTCCCAATGCCGGTCGGTCCCGAATCGGCACCCATAAGTCCACCCACTCGGCCCATGGCGTAGTCATCCTCATTTGCATCCTCCATCGTGACGACGGGGCTTCGCGGCAGAAGACCGCGCGCATCCAGTGGATAAGCCACTACATTGCCGCGCGCCAGCACACGTGCAATTGCTTCTCCTGAAAAAGGAAGATTTGACGTCAACCAGAGCAGATTCTTTCGGCCGGGAATGTCCGCGACATGCTCCGTGATTGCCGCAATCGCCTCCATCGTCAACTGCGCGCGATCTTGATTCTTGAAACCTGCTAGCTCTTGTCCTGCCTCTGCGATAGGAGCCCCCAGGTGAGCTGAGTCAGGATCGAGCATCTCCGGCACATGGACTGACCCAGGCTCTACCGCGCCGCGCGCCGTCATTGCGCTCGCATCATATTTGCCTACTACCGCCAGTAGCTGATCCCGGTTGCAGGTAAAATCGCACAGCACGCGCAGCCTGTCGGTCAGGCCATAGATCGCAATGCGATCGCTCGGATCCATCGTCCGCAAAAACTCCATGAGATGCTGTTTCGCATTCGTGAGAGCATGCTCCTCAAGCCATCGCGGAGTCCGCTCATAAGGCTCCGGCGCCGCACCAAACAGAGCATTCAAATTGTCCAGCAGAACAATCGTGACGCTTCTAGGCTTCTCCGTACCGTAACCAGCTATATCGGAATAGGTATTCGGCGGCAGCGGCTGCGCCGATTGCGCGGTTGTGCCCGACACATCAACCGAGAAGACATTGATTGGCTGGATCTTGCCGCGATCCTTAACAACAAAATCGTCTTTCGTGAGATTCCTGACCGCGCCATTCCTGTCTCGTACGATCATTCCGAACTGCACCAGATGCGTCGTCGTGCGGATGGTGGAATTTCCCGGCTGATTCTGCAGTGCCCAGCACAGCGGAGCAGTGCCAGAGATCATGAGCAAAAAGCCGCCGATCGCAGCTCGCAGAGCAAATCCCATACCCGCCTCCGCTTTTGAAGCGACACAAGCCTACCACGGAGACACGCACAAGACGATACCCTGAGGTGAGCCATGCACTCCTTTCACTTCACCCCTTTTCAATCCTTAGCCGCAGCCCTGATCCCAAACCTTCTGCAAACCACAGACGGCTCCCACGACCACTCCCACCTCCTCCGCGTCTGGAATAACGCCAAAGCCATCCACGCGGGCGAAGGCGGCAACCTCGAGCTGCTCTGCGCAGCAGTCCTCCTGCACGACTGCATCCTCGTGCCCAAAGACTCACCCCAGCGCAACCAGGCCTCGCAGCTCGCGGCAGACAAAGCAATACATATCCTGCAAACCCTCCATTGGCCTGCTGACCACATCGCCATCGTCGCTAGCGCAATACGCACCCACAGCTACTCCGCAGGGCTCACACCTACATCCATCGAAGGCCGCATTCTTCAGGACGCCGACCGCCTCGACGCCATCGGATTCACTGGCATCGCACGCTGCTTCTACACCGCCGGTCGCATGAACTCCCAGCTCTACCACGCAGACGACCCAACCGCCTCATCGCGCCCACTCGATGACCGCAGCTTTGCCCTCGATCACTTCCCGCAAAAACTCTTGAAGCTCGCCATCAACTTCACCACAGCCACCGGCCAGGCACTCGCCATATCTCGTGCGCAAACTTTGCAAAGTTTCTATGAAGGCATGCTGGCTGAAATCACCACTTCCTAAGTTGTAACCTCAAGCGAATCTCGTGCATCTTATTCGTTTCGTTCAAAAACCCGCATAAAATCAGCACAAAATTGGCTTTAGACGCCATGCATCTCGAAACGTAATCGCAAATAAAATCTTCTCTTTTCTCGTAACTTTTCCTGTCTTCCACGCCTCACACCGATGCGCACAACAACCAGGATGAGGCGCGCATCATCCCGGCTCAGCGTGCGCAGAAGTTCTCATTAGGAGCCAATCATGTTCAGACTCTCCGGTGGTCTCAGGACCATCCTCATCGGAGCAGGCGCGTCCCTGTCGATGATCTCCGCGGCAACTCTTGCCTCAGCCGTCACTCCAGCCCCCACCGAAACTGTCTTCGCCATGACCAACAACGCCGACCGCAACGAGATCATCGCCTTTGCGTCCGCGCGCGACGGTCAGTTTTATGAAACAGGCCGTTTCGAAACCGGCGGACGCGGCAGTGGCGGCACAACCGATCCGCTCACCTCGCAGGGCTCGCTTACGTTCTCCAGCGATCACTCCTTGCTCTTCGCCGTTAACGCAGGCAGCGGCACTCTCAGCGTCTTCCGCGTCTTTCAAAACCGCCTCATTCTCATCGACCGCGCTCCCACCGGTGGTGCAGAGCCGGCTGCCGTAGCGCAATGGGGCAACCTAGTCTATGTCCTCAATGAAGCAGGTCCCGGCACTGTTGTCGGCTTCCATCTCTCCAATGATGGACACCTGACCTCTATCCCCAACAGCAGCGCCTTCCTCACCGGAACCAATGTTGGCGGCTCTTCCATCACCATCAGTCCCAACGGACAGTTTCTAGCCGTTACTGAGCGCGCTTCCGATAAGATCGATGTCTTCCCCATCAACGCCAACGGCACTCTCGGCTCCATCGTCACCGATTCCTCCGTCAACCCTGGCACCTTCGCAGCCAGGTTTGCTCCTGAGGGCAATCTCGTCGTCTCTGAAACAGGCCCGGCCGGCGCGACCAATGGTTCAACCATCACGTCTTACGCTGTCGGCGCCACCGGCGCGCTCACGCCCATCACCAACGCACTGCCAACCTTCGGCTCAGCCAACTGCTGGAACGCCATCACGCCCGACGGTAGGTACGTCTATGTTTCCAACGCCGCCTCGGCCACCATCTCCGGCTTCGCCATCGGCAAGAACGGCGCGCTTACGCCCCTCGGCAACACTGTCCTCGCCTCAAACCCGCAAGGCGCAACCAATCTCGACATCGCAGTCAGCGGCGACGGTAAGTATCTCTTCACCCTCAACTCCGGTGCAGGCGCCATCGGCGTCTTCACCATCCAATCTAATGGCTCCCTCACACCGGCTGGCGAAATCCCAGGCGTTCCCGCAAATACAGGCCTCAACGGCATCGCCGCCGAGTAGCACCACGTCTTATATCTGCAACTGAATCACTCAGCCCTGCGGACGCCCCGGCTTGTCTGGCCGCGCGGCGTCCGCTCTGGGTGATAACTCCGGAAACCCGAGCGCGCATCCACGAGAATCATCCGACGCACTTGGTGAAAGTAGAAAAAGCTCTACTTTGGGCGGAAAACATTCTCTTCCCTGGACTATGCCTCAGGCTGCGCCGTAACGGGGATCGTCTGTTCGTGCCGCGGATAGTTCCCATAGTCCTGCAAGCTCTGATCAAAGAATCCACGCACCCCGTCGATGATCTCCCGCTTCAATGCACGCTTTTCTTTCGTCCGCAGCTTGTGTCCGCGCTTCACATCCTGAATCGGCTTCTCAGGTATCGGAATCGGACTGCGATATAGATGGTCCTCTGCCGCGGTCAGTCCCGCATCCACAAAGAACTCATCGTACGAGCGAAAGAATACTTCCTTGTATTGCTCACTATAAGCCGACTGACGCACCGCCGATATGCCTACAACCTCGCGTATCCCAAGCCCGTCTGCAAAGCCCTGCAGAGCAGCCATAAGCAGCGCGGGCGGAGCTACATCACGCAATGCTTTCGTAGCTTGCTGAATCGCGCGATACTCTCCTCGTAAGCCCTGCACACGCGTCACCAGCAGTACATCGGGCTCGCTCGACTTCACGATAGCTCCCGGCACAACCGTAAAAGAAATCACATACAGGTCATTCCCCTGTACGTGCAGGTCCAGCGTGAGCTCGCCCTCTTTTTCCGAAGAGTGAGAAAAATGCAGCGTTATCTCGTACCGCTCTCCACCTTCGAAAATCTCAAAGAGCGTCACACGGTCCATCATGATCTTTCGCAGCATCTTTTCTGGAAAAGACTTAGCCAGCCAATCGTAGTGATGGAGAAAACATGTTTTTCGCTCACCGATCGTGAGCTCTTGCACAAGATAATCATCTGCGGCAAATTTGAGCGGAATGCGCCAGTGATTGCGCCACAGTTCAGCAAACACCGGATGCCTCATACACCGCAGAATCTCGAACTGCGACGGAAGGCTGGTAATCAGGCGCAGACCTGTCCTGGACATTCGCGTTATTCGCGCAAGGGTCCATGGCTCTCGGGGGTCAGCTGCCTTCTTGGGAAGCACGATTTTCATCAATCCGTTTAGTGTTGTTTCATTTTTTGACGGGGAACACCAGCAGAGTCTGGCCGCCTGTCAAACATCTTGGGCAAACTTCGAAATTAGATGCCTGAAACTCTTCCGTAAATTACGTTATCTCCGGATCTCCGCCGTGCCACGGCTCGAATCAACCAGTTCCTACAGTTCGTCGTTCATGGTTGAAAACTAGTCGCTTAAGTCAACATGCCCGATAATGCAAGGCCTCAATTGTTTATGCGCAAAACAGACGTCAAAACGTCACACCAGGCAAGGAATTCGAGCGAGAGCCGATCCTTATGGCTTCTTTATGAAATCCTAGCAAACGTAATCGCAAATTCGAACTGAATCACGAATCCAAACTGACTCTTTTGTGTTAATTTGCACAACCAAAAGATTCGTTACCTCTGGCACATTCCGGACAACGACCCTGGATTAAGCTACTTCAGCGAAAGTTATTCCCGAAAACGAAATGGGGCGTCTCGTTGACACCCCACTCTCTATTGCAAAGCAATCCTTTGACATACCTCTAGTGATGAAATCCCGTCCCGTCAGTTAACGATCGGAAGCCGGGCTGATTTTCAAACCACTTCAGATGCCGCTGGATATCTCTCACTAACATTCCCGCTAAGTCGTGAGTAAATCCATTCCGCACCACCACTCGCATGATCACCATCGCCTGCCGATTAGCAGGCATGCGGTAAGCAGGCACCTGCCATCCACGGTCGCGTAGCCGGTCTGACAAATCATAGAGTGACCACCCCATCGCCTCTGGTTTCTTCAACGTCCAGGAAATCACTGGCAGGTCACGGCCTTCGCTCAGAATCTCAAACGGTCCCAATTCTCCTATCTGCCGCGCCAGCTCCACCGCGACCTCCTGGCACGCTTCATGCACGGCGCGATACCCGGCTTTCCCCAGCCTGATCAGGTTGTAATACTGCGCCACCACCTGACTTGCCGGCCGCGAAAAATTGATCGCCAGCGTCGGCATCGATCCGCCCAGGTAGTCCACGTTAAACACCAGCTCTGGATGCAAATCCTTCAATTCCCTCCAGATCACCCATCCGACACCCGGATACACCAGCCCATACTTGTGCCCCGATGTATTGATCGATTTCACCCGCGGCAGTTGAAAATCCCAAACCAGCTCCGGCTGCAGAAACGGCGCCACAAACCCACCACTCGCCCCATCCACATGAATCGGAATATCCAGTCCCGTCCGCTCCTGCAGCCGGTCCAGCGCAACACTCAAACCAGCTACATCCTCGTAATGCCCAGTGAACGTGCTGCCCAGCACACTCACCACCCCAATCGTGTTCTCATCGCAGGCCGCCGCGGCGCGCTCGGGATCGGTGACCACTTCGCTTTCTTCCACCGCCACTTCACGCGCTTCCACATCCCAGTACCGGCAGAACTTGTGCCAGCACACCTGTGTATTCGTCCCCATCACCAGGTTGGGCCGCACAGACGCATCGTCCAGGTCCGTCGCCAACCCAGCCATCTTGCGCCGCTCACGCCACGCCCACTTCAGCGCCAGCCCTCCAAGCATGCAAGCCTCACTCGACCCAATCGTCGAAGTCCCGATCGTCCCCTCTGCATCCGGCGAGTGCCACAGCTTCGCCAGCATGTGTACACAGCGCATCTCGAGCTCTGCTGTCTGCGGATACTCATCCTTATCGATCATGTTCTTGTCGAGCGTTTCCGTGATGAGCTTGTGCGCCTCCGGCTCCATCCATGTCGAGCAAAACGTCGCCAGGTTAAACCGCGAACTGCCATCCAGAATCAGCTCGTCATGAATCAAGTGATACGCCGTCGTCGGCGGCATGCCTTCCTCCGGCACCGCATGCCGCGGCGTCGGACCCAGCAACCAATGCCGCGCATACATAGGCCGCGTCGCCCCGCTCAAATGCCGCTCCCGCGACTTATTCACCAGGTGCGCATGCCGTTCCGCCGTTCCATTCCCCGCAGCGGCATGCTCACCGACAATCTCCTGCGCTTCTCTGCTCGTCACTGAATATCCGTCCTGCGGTCCCACCGTCTCGTTCGACATCGCCATACCTCCGGTTCACATTTTCAGATTCCCCATCCTACGCACCAGTGGCATAAGCTCGCATCAAATCTCCGCAAATCCTCTATGCTTTCTACGAAGCGTTTCGGGGAGTAGCCAATGGCATCGGGAAAAGCCAAAGTAGGCTAGACACATCCATCTCACTCCCAATCCTGCCGTTGCAACAAGCAGCCAGGAACGAATCCGAGTCCTCGATCTGGAGTCTTCATGCTCACCAATCGCTCCGTTCCACCCTGCACCGTTATCCCCACCCTCCACTACCCCGACCCAGCCATTGCAGCCGAATGGCTCTGCGCCGCCTTCGGCTTCACCATCCGTCTTCGTATCGGCAACCATCGCATCCAGATGCGCGCCGGCGACGGCTGCTTCGTCATTCACGAGGGCCAGCTCCCTGAGCCCGGTTCGGCCGCCTTTGCCATCCACAGCATCATGGTCCGCGTCCCCGACGCCGAAACGCATTGCGAACACGCCCGGCAACACGGCGCCACCATTACCACCCCTCCCACCGACCACATGTACGGCGAACGCCAGTACAACGCCGTCGACTTCGCTGGCCATCGCTGGACGTTCACCCAATCCATCGCCGACATCGACCCCGCCAGCTGGGGCGGCGAACCCATCCATATCGAGTGATGGTCCTGTTCGCCATGAAGATCGAGCTCGGCATCCAAGTCACAAAGGATGTAACCCTATGCTCATCGAATCCGAAACCCTCGACTGTGTGACATTCCAGCGGGAGGTGCCAGGGCTTGTTAATACAGGCGCGGACCCTTTCCGTCATCCGCACGCTCAATCCTGTGCGCAGTGTCGCGGGCTGCTGGAAGACATTGAGCGCATCTCACAGTCTGCCGGGCACCCGCCATCGCACGATGAATGAGATTCTCCCACTGCCCGCTTTTTCTTCCCCAATTCACATCTCCCGTGCATTCTGGAAGATATGCCTCGAATCAGCGCACTGGTCACTACTCTTCTGCTCGCCGCATCCATCCCATCCCGGGCCCAGCTCGTAGCCAAAACCGGCGTCGAAGCCGTCCTTCCCAATGGCCGCCAGATCCGCCCCGCAGGCTCATGGACCACTCTCGCACCCTATCCATTCGCCATCGCGCTCAAACCGGACGGCTCCCAGGCTGCGATCCCCTCCATCGGTTTTCCATTCGCCCTCAACGTCATCGACAACCCGGCTGATGCCCAGCCGGCTATCCGCCAACTCCCTTCGCTTAAGCCCGGCCGCAGCCATGACAGCGACCCCGGCATCGAAGTCCACGATGGCCTTGTCTACTCCCCCGACGGCCAGATCCTCTACGTTTCCACCGGAGACTCCGGCAAAGTAGCCCTCTACGCCACCAGCGACTGGCATCACATCGCTGAAATCCCACTCGACGGCGCAATCGACGGCAAGAACTACACCGACAGCTACGCCGCCGCCATCCTTATCTCCCCAGACGCCAAAACCCTCTTCGTCCTCGACCAGGGCAACTGGCGCGTCGCCGTCATCGATATCGCCTCGCAAAAAGTCGTCGCCTCGCTGCCCACCGGCGCCTATCCGATGGGCATAGCCCTCTCGCCCGACAACTCACGCCTTTACCTCACCAATACCGGACTCTTCGAATACCAGCAAATTCCCGGCGCTGACCAGAAAGACGAGCTCAAGACCGGCCTCAAATTCCCGCCCTTCGGCTACCCCAGCAAAGAAGCCCGCGAAGGCGTCACCATTGACGGCAAAAAGATTCCCGGCCTCGGCGACGAAAACTCCCCACGCGGCAGCTCACTCTGGACCTACGACATTCACGATCTAACCCATCCCGCCAAAATCGCTGAGCTTCGCCTCGGCGACCGCATCACCGAAGCCCGCAACGGTGACGTCGGCGGAGCAGCCCCCACAGGCGTAGTCGCCGACGACAATGCCGTCTACGTTTCTCTCTCCCACCAGGACGCCATCGCCAAAGTCTCCCCCGACGGAAAACAACTTCTCACCCAAACGCAGCTTTCCCCCTTCTCCGGCCCACAGTTCGAAGACGCCCAGCATCGCCCCCTGCGCGGCGTCATGCCGTCAGGTCTTGTGTTTCGTAACGGCCGTCTCTATGTCGCCGAAGCAGGCATCGATGCAGTGGCCGTTCTCGACACCAACACCATGCAGATCGTCGAGCACATCCCAGCAGGATGGAACCCTTCCGCCGTTGCTCTCTCGCCCAGCGGAGACACGCTTTACATCGTCAACACCAAAGGCAAAGGCGCCGGACCGAATGGCGGCAGCCTCCATCCCGAAGACGCCCCCAGCTACATCGGCGAGCTCGAATATGGCAGCCTTTCCACCATCCAGATTGCATCTCTTCCTGCTCCTGCTGAGCTCACCGCTGCCGTAGTCGCGAATAACACCTACGGCATCGCCAATCAACCACCGCTCCCGCATCTTAAGCACGCCTTCCTGATCATTCGCGAAAACCGCACCTTCGATGAGATCCTTGGAGACCTACCCCACGTCAATGGCGACCCATCCCTCTCGCGTTGGGGCATCGACGGCTGGGCAGAGGAGCACAAATCCCGCGGTGGCGCAAAACCCGCGAGTGTCCTCGACCACCTCAAGGTCACGCCCAATCTGCATGCACTCGCCCACCAGTACGCCATCAGCGACAACTTCTATGTCGACTCCGACGTCTCCGCCGACGGTCATCGCTGGGTTCTCGGCATCGACCCCACTCCGTTCTTCCAGACCGCATGGACCAGCGGTTACGGCGGCCGCCGCAAATCCTTCACCGCCATGCCCGGTCCCGGACGCCGCGCCCTCTTCGGCGGAGCCGACGCACCTATGCCCGAAGACGAGCCGCAATTCGGCTCTCTCTGGGAACACATTGCCGGCTCCGGCCTCGGCATCCTCAACTACGGCGAAGGCCTCGAAGTCGAAGGCAATGACGAACTCGCCGGCTCTCAGCCTGAGGGCCAGCGCCTCTTCCTCGACTCACCAGTTCCTAAACCCGTCTTCGAATCCACCGATCGCCGCTATCCCACCTTCAATCTCGGCATCCCCGATCAATTCCGCTTTGAAGAGTTCCAGCGCGACTTCTCCCGCCGCGTTGCCCTCGCCTCTAAAGATCCGTCCAAGGTTCCTGGCCTCATCGTCATCCGTCTCGGCGGCGACCACACAGCGGACCCACGTCCTGCAGACGGCTATCCCTACCGCGCAAGTTACGTCGCCGACAACGATCTAGCACTCGGCCGCATCGTCGCCTTCCTCTCCAAAACCAGCATCTGGAAAGACTCCGCCCTCTTCGTTACAGAAGACGACGCACAGGGCGGCATCGATCACGTCGATGCCCACCGCAGCATCCTGCTCGTTGCCAGTCCGTGGGTCACACCCGACTCCGTCAGCCACCAGCACAGCAGCATGGGCAGTATCACACGAACCATCAACGCGCTCTTAGGCGTTGGTTCGTTGAATCTCGAGGACGCGCTGGCCGGCGACCTCACCGGCATCTTCACCGAAAAGCCGAACCTGCAGTCCTTCACCTACGTCCCCGGCGATACCCGCGTCTTCGATCCCGCCAAAGCAAAATTCGCCAAACCCAAAACCAAACAGGAAGCCGCTGAATTACTCGACATGGACGATGCGCCAAAAATCCAGCAGCAGCTCGAAAAATCAAAATCGACCCTAAAACGTCCCTCCAGCGATAAAGACAACGACTAACTGGCTCTGAAACCGAAAAAGCCCGATGTCTGCGCATCGGGCTTTTTCATTGTTACCATCAACTCTATTGAAATAACTTACGCAATGTGCTCAACGCAAAGCATCGATTATGCGATAAAGTAATCCATGCTTTGGGTACCACTGACAATTTATCGGCTGCCCCATCTCCATGAAATCATGATCTGATTGCATTCCTCCTCAATTTGATCCCATTTCTCTGGAGTTACCCCTCACGAATGGAAGCCCTGCAAACATACCAATCGAACTCATTCGCAGCCCGCTGGCCCTTTTTGAAATTACGTTCCATCCCGGCTCTGCTCCTTTCTCTCTTCGCGCTCATCACGCTCTCGGCTTGCGACAACGGCTTTCATCTTCCCGCCGCGACTCCAGACTTCTCCATATCCGTATCGCCTACAACTATCGCCCTTGTAGCCAACGGATCCACCCAAACCATCAGCGTCACAGCCATCGCCTCCAATGGATTCCAGCAATCCGTCGATGCCTCCATCACCGGACTTCCCGAAGGCGTAACCGTGCAGCCGGCAAGCTTCACACTCGCCCCCGGTGTAGCAAAGAACATCACTTTCTCCGCCTCCACCACAGCTGCCTCCGGTACCGCTTCTGTGACTTTCACAGCGAACGCAGGAAGCATCAGCCATAGCACCACCGTGGCGGCAACCATCTCTTCGGCGACGCAACCCCCATCTCCCGATTTCGCGCTCTCCGTATCGCCATCTTCACTAAGCCTCACCGCCGGTCAATCAGGCTCGCAGGTAAGCGTTCTGGCTACCGCCCTCAACTCCTTCACCGGTTCCGTTAATGTCGCGCTGTCAGGACTTCCCGCAGGCGTAACCGCCTCGCCCTCATCGCTGACTCTCACCCCCGGCGCAGCTCAAAGCATCACGCTCACCGCCGCATCCACTGCAGCCGCCAGCTCCACCAAGATCACCTTCACCGGGACCTCAGGCGCGCTCACGCATTCGGCCACCATCACTGCCAATATCTCCGAGCCGCCTCCCGCACCCGACTTCTCGCTCTCTGCTTCTCCAACTTCGTTGAAGCTCACCGCTGGTCAATCCGGCTCACAGATCAGTGTTCTGGCTAACGCGCTGAATGCCTTCACAGGCTCAGTCAACGTCTCCATCTCTGGACTTCCCTCAGGCGTAACTGCCTCGCCCTCGTCTCTGACACTCATCCCCGGCACAGCTCAGAGCATCACCTTCACCGCTGCCTCGACAGCAACCGCCGGCACCGCGACGATCACGTTCACCGGCACATCCGGCGCACTAACACACTCCACCACCGTCAGCCTTACCGTCGCTGCCGCCCCTCCCGCACCAGATTTCTCGCTCTCAGCCTCACCGGCTTCTCTCAACCTCACCGCCGGTCAGACCGGCTCTTCCATAAGCGTCCTGGCCACAGCGCTCAACTCCTTTACCGGCTCCGTCACGGTCTCTTTCTCTGGACTTCCCGCAGGCGTTACCGCCTCGCCGTCATCTCTGACTCTCACCCCCGGCGCAGCGCAGAACATCACATTCACCGCAGCCTCCACAGCAGCCGCAGGCACAGCGCAAATCGTTCTCATCGGAACCTCCGGCACGCTCACACACACAACCGCTCTCAGCCTCAATGTCGCCTCTGCTGCCACACCCGATTTCTCCTTCTCGCTCTCACCAACTTCGCTTTCGTTGACCGCCGGACAATCCGGCTCAACCATCAAGCTTTCCGCCACGGCATTGAACTCCTTCACCGGCTCCATCGCTGTTTCCGTAGCTGGCGCTCCCACCGGCGTCACCGTAACCCCCGCTATATCCACCCTCACACCTGGCACTCCGCAATCCGTCACCATTGCTGCCGGCAGCACCACCACCCCAGGAACGTATCAACTCGTCTTCACCGCAACCTCCGGCAGCCTCGCGCACGCCGCCACTCTTAACCTCACCGTCGCTGCTGCGCCAAACTTCGCCTTCTCTGCGTCACCCACATCCCTCAGCCTCGCTCCGGGCCAGACCGGCACAGCAATCCAGTTCTCATCAACCGCACAAAATGGATTCAGCAGTCCAGTCACCGTAACCTTCTCGGGCCTACCATCCGGCGTAACCGCCAGCCCCTCATCGCTCACTCTCACACCCGGCACGCCGCAGAGCGTCACCTTCACCGCTTCATCCTCCGCCACCCCAGGCTCTTCTACCATCACCGTCACAGCCACCTCAGAAACACTGACCCACTCCACCACCCTCAGTCTCACCGTCGCTCCAGCGCCGGACTTCTCCCTCTCAGCCTCGCCCACATCCCTCACAATCACAGCCGGCCAGTCAGGTTCTAAAGTTCAGCTCACCGCCTCAGCTCTTAACTCCTTCACCGGCAATGTCGCCGTCTCCATCACCGGCCTGCCCAGCGGAGTAACCGCCAGCCCCTCCACTCTCACGCTCACTCCAGGCGTCGCGCAAAGCACTACCCTCGCCGCTGCAGGCACCGCTCCAGCATCCACCGCCACCATCACCTTCACCGGCACATCCGGCACCCTCAGGCATTCCGCAACCGTGGCGCTCACCGTGGTTCCCGTATCCACCACCTCTAGCGGAATCGACGTCACCACCTACCACTATGACAACTCCCGTGACGGTTTGAACTCCCAGGAAACCACCCTCACGCTCGCCAACGTCAACTCCACCCAATTCGGCGAAATCAACTTCCTCTCCGTCGACGGTCGCGTCGATGGCGAACCACTCTACCTCTCCCAGATCAATGCCGGCGGTCACACGCGCAACGTCCTCTACGTCGTCACTGAAAACGACAGCGTCTACGCCTTCGACGCCGACATCGGCGCGCAAATCTGGCAGACCTCCGTCATCGGCGCCAATGAAACCACCAGCGACGATCGCAACTGCGGCCAGATCTCGCCACAAATCGGCATCACTTCCACGCCCGTCATCGATCGCAACCAGGGCGCTCACGGAACCATCTTCGTCGTCGGCATGACCAAAGATTCCAGTGGCAACTACCACCATCGCATCCACGCGCTCGACCTCACCACCGGCGCTGAAATTGCGGGCAGTCCCACCGAGATCACCGCCAGCTACCCAGGCATCGGAGACGGCTCCTCCAACGGCTACGTCGTCTTTGCACCCAGCCAGTACGCCGAGCGTGCCTCCCTGCTCCTGCTCAACGGCACCGTCTACACCACCTGGACATCTCACTGCGACGACCCTCCATACACCGGATGGATCATCGGCTACAGCGAATCCACGCTCCAGCAGACCAAACTGCTCAACATCACACCCAACGGCGCCGAGGGCTCCATCTGGATGAGCGGCGGCGGTCCCGCTGCCGATTCGAGTGGCAACATCTACTTCCTCGACGCCAATGGCACCTTCGATACCACGCTTAACAGCAATGGCTTCCCCTCGCAGGGCGACTACGGCAACGGCATCCTCAAAATCTCCACCAGCGGCTCACTCGCAGTCACGGACTACTTCGAACCCTACAACACCATCAATGAATCCGTTAACGACACCGACTTTGGCTCAGGTGGCGAAATCCTTCTGCCAGACCAGACCGACGCCTCCGGCAACACCCGTCATCTCATCGTCGGAGCAGGCAAAGACGCCAACATCTACGTTGCCGATCGCGACAACATGGGCAAATTCGTCAACGGAGCCAACTCAAACACGTATCTCTATCAATTCGCCAACGGCATTCTTGCCACCGGCGTCTTTTCTACTCCCGCGTTCTTCAACGGAACCCTCTACTATGGCGCAGCCGGAGACGTCCTTCGAGCCATCCCCATGACCAACGCGCGGCTGGCTTCTCAATCCTCAAGCAACTCCGCCAACACCTTCGCCTATCCGGGAGCCACCCCCAGCGTCTCTGCCAACGGCACGCAAAACGGCATCGTCTGGGCTCTCGAATCCGGCGGCAATGCAGCAGCCGTGCTCCACGCCTTCGACGCCTCCAACCTCGCCCACGAGCTCTACAACAGCAACCAGGCCGCAGACGGACGCGACAGCTTCGGCAACGGCAACAAGTACATCACACCCATGATCGTGAACGGCAAAGTCTACGTCGGCACCCCCACCGGCGTAGCCGTCTTCGGCCTCCTCAACCCCTGATACAAATCGCTTCGAGATTGGCTTTCGTTTTGTTTTTGTTTTTTGCTGTCATCCCCGAAGGGGATCTGCTTCTCACTCGCCCTACCATCATTTGGGTGCCCCAGGTCTCGATTTTGAGACCTGGGTACCACCAAAGCCTACGCCGTGAAAAACCCGCAAACATGCGCCAAAGGCGCATCTCATACCAACCGAAGGCAAAGCCTGCCTGACGAACGTCAGACGCGACGCCCTGGGTCACTCTCACCTGAGAAAATAACCAGATGCGTCAACCGCATCCTTCCCCCACCCCAGGCATCGGAATCGACTTCGGCACCACCAACAGCTCCATCGCCCGAGCCTCCACCAACGGCTCCATCGACCTCGTCCAATTCCCCTCCCGCACCGGCACAACCGAATCCTTCCGCTCCGTCCTCTACATGGACCGCACGCGCCACGCCGGCCATCTCCGCCTCACCACCCACACCGGCCCATCCGCCATCGAACACTACCTCGACGCCGAGAAAAAAGGCCGCCTCATTCAGTCCCTCAAGAGCTACCTCAGCGCAAGCAACCTAACCAGCACCGAAATCCTCGGCCGCCCCTTCCGCTTTGAAGACCTCATCGCTCGCATCCTCACCGACCTGCGTCTCGAAGCCGAACGCCATTTCAAAACAGAAATCCGCCACGCCACCGTAGGCCGTCCCGTTCGCTTCGTCGGCGCAGAGACCGAAGCCGACGACACCTTCGCCCAGTCACGTCTCCAGCAGGCCTTTACCCTCGCCGGCTTCGAACAAGTCCACTTCGTCATGGAGCCCGAAGCCGCAGCCTACGCCTACGAAGCCACACTCGACCGCGACGAACTCATCCTCATCGGCGACTTCGGTGGAGGCACCAGCGACTTTTCCCTCTTGCGCGTCGGCCCCAACATCCGCCGCCGTGGCCGCAGCCCACAAGACCTCCTCGGCAACAGTGGCCTCGGCCTCGCCGGAGACACCTTCGACGCCCGCATCGTCCGCCATCTCGTCTCACCCGCTCTCGGGTCTAACTCGCTCCAGCGCCCCGCAAGCAAACATCTCCCCGCAGTTCCCGCATGGATCTACACCAACCTCGAGCGTTGGCACTATCTCTCGTTCCTGCGCACCCGCAACGTCACCGAAATCCTCAAAAGCGCCCACGCCCGTGCCGTCGAGCCAGACAAGATCGAGGCCCTCATCACTCTCGTTGAGGAAGACCTCGGCTTCCAGCTTCATCAAGCCGTACAGCGCCTTAAGTACGAGCTTTCATCTTCTGATAGTGCCGAGTTCCGCTTCATCGATGGCACACTCGAACTGCGTCAGCAAGTCACCCGCACTGAATTCGAAAGCTGGATCGCCGAAGACCTCGCCGCTATCGAGACCTGCATCGACTCTCTCTTCCAGCAAACCGGCATCGACCCCAAAGAAGTAGACCGAGTCTTCCTGACCGGCGGCACATCCTTCGTCCCCGCAGTCCGCAGCATCTTCGAGCGCCGCTTCACCAAAACCAAAGTCCGCAGCGGCAACGAATTCACCTCAGTAGCCCGCGGCCTCGCCCTCCACGCTCAAGAACGTCAAACCCGCACAGCCTGAGTTTGTCGATTGTAAGAGGCTGGTTTTCCGTATGAGCCATAGTCCGGGGCGAACCATCCAGTTAAGTTGTCATTCTGAGCGAAGCGAAGAATCTGCTTTGTGCCTTTGCTTTTGCACTTGCTTTCTTTCTGTCATCCCCGAAGGGGAGCTGCTTCTCCATGAAAATTCAAGCGAACTCCACATAAGCGCCTCTTACCAGTTGCTCACGTTGAAGCTGAAATGGCTATTCAGGTAAGAGAACAGACGACGCCATGCCTCTTCATGAGACACTCCAATTCAGTGAAATGGACACGTAATCTAACAGAGAATCCGCGCCATGAATGACTTGTTCAAGATCATTCGGCAAGAGCCTCAGTCGCTCTTGCCTGAGATATCGTTGCGGGCGTGGATGCATTTTTATGGTGGCTATCGGCATCGAAGGCTGGAAGATCAAGGAAGCTTTGCCCCCGCATTTGACCGAATGGATTTTCATCGATGGCTCTGCGATAGGTTTCAGATACTTTATGCATCACCGATTGCAGATGTTTCGATTGTTTCCTCTTTCTTTCTCTCAGAAGAGACTGCCTTCTATAAGTACTTTGACCTCCTGGAAGAATATCTCCGTTCCCAAGAAGCAAAGAGTCCGGACGTCTACGTATTTTCAGGTGAGAAAGAAGGATTTGCGGGCTTGGTGAGAGGCGCTCGCAAATGTCCCGCAATGTACATCGGTTCCCAAACCTTTCTAGGATTTTGCTCCATGCTCATGGGAGACATCTTCGCCACTGTTGAAATGGGATCAGATTTCGATGCAGGGCAGTTGCTCTTTATCAAGTTTCAGAAGTGGGTAGAAGCAACAAAGAACCACTCTGAACAATTTCGTCATTGGTTCAAAATAGTCAATTTTTGGAGCATCGACGATCATTCCGCGTATACTCTCTTCTGCGCCTGGTTGGACGAATTTAGTAAAGAGGCTGGAAACCCTGACATTTTTAGATCGCCGGCTTGAGCGGATGTCCTCAATCAAATTGGTCGGCGGGTGGCCCAGATCTGAATTCGTACCACCGAGGGTGCCCCAGGTCTCGCTTCTGAGACCTGGGTTACGATGCTCGCATGACCAACCCGCTTATACGGTATCAGCAGACAGGTGACTTCCATTTCATCACCTTCAGTTGTTACAGGCGGCAGGCGTACCTCAACTCACAAGGCGCGCGAGATCTCTTCGAACAATCTCTGGAAACCATCCGAAACCGCTATAGCTTCTTTGTCTTCGGATACGTCGTCATGCCCGAGCACGTACATCTTCTTGTAAGCGAACCGACCCGTGCGCTTCTTTCCAAAGCCATCCAGGCCTTGAAACTCTCGGTCGCCGTCCAGCGCAGGGAAAGGCCCTTCTGGCAGGCACGCTACTATGACTTCAACGTATACACGAACGCGAAACACGTTGAGAAACTCAAGTACATGCACTGCAACCCAGTCACTCGTGGCCTTGTTCAAAAACCGGAAGACTGGAAGTGGTCCAGCTTCCGGCACTACCAAACCGGAGACCGTGACACGGTAGAGATAGAATCCTGGTGGACAGCCATGCGCAGAGAACAAGGCATTGCTGAAACCCAGGTCTCAGAAGCGAGACCTGGGGCACCCTCAGTGGTAAACAAAACATGAGATCTGGGTCACCCGCCAATTCAAGCAGGGCTCTTTAACGTGCCAGTGAATGGCCTTGACAGCAGCAAAATATGGAACACTGTCCGAAAGCACTTGGAGGAGTCAGGCGGACCATTTGAGCCGCCTTGTGAATAGGGGATAGTCATGAACTTGCGCGAGGCTCTAGCAGCGAAAAAACTGGAATACGAGCAATTTGTCATTGCTCGTCACATCGAACCAGAAACGTTTCGGTTGACACATGAAATTCTAGAATTGGAGCGAGCAATCGCCAAAGAGGAGGGAGCAGCTTACCTGGATGAAATTGACATTCCTGTCGAGCGTGACAGTTTCCAAGATTGCCCATTCGTAATCGCCGACTGCTTCAATTGTTTCCTCATTTTGAAAACTAAATCGAAGCAATTGGCCTTAGTCGTATTTCGGCGTATTGGCGCTTACCGTGTTTTAGCTCTTGGCGATGATGATGCAGATGAGCATCCTTTGGCGGGGAAAGGCCTGAGGCCATATGGCATTTTTGAAGTAATGAATTCTGGATGGAGTCAAGAAGTCAACTCAATCCGGGATAAGCGTGAGCCGTATCCCGCAGCGACCCGCCGAATCACCGCAAATCATCATTATTTCTTCTATTTCAAAGCACGAACGTTCGAAGTACTAGCTGAATCTTTTGAAGTGCTTGGCACCTTTTCTTCGCAAGAAGACGCCTATGCACACGTCTTGGCGAATTTAGGTGCGGTTCAATAAAACCTCATGCGTTGACTGCAATCCAAGTTGATCGCGCAGATCGTAGTCTCTCGCCAAGGATCATGATTACTTCGTCGGTGAGACCGGCTTCTTAGTTCACAATGCCAACTGTCGATGCAAGAAATTAGATTGGTCAAGACCAAGATGGGATGGAGAAACCACCCCGCAACACGTATTAAGGCATGGTGTTGACGACCCGCTTCGAGAAATTCATGGCGTTTTTGCAGATGATCCCATAACAACTACTGAGAGTGCCTGGGACAGTGTTCTTCAAAACCCCTCAATCCAACCCACCATCCAAGGCAATGGATGGGAGAGATGGGTTATTCCCTTTGGCGGGTGACCCAGATCTGAAATCCCACCACCGAGGGTGCCCCAGGTCTCGCTTTTGAGACCTGGGATCAAATTCGTGCGCAGCACGAACCACGCAACATCTTCGTCCCGTTCCCTTCTCCATCGCTTTCCCGTGTGGAACATACCACAACAGATATAAATCCGTGACAGCACATCTGCCGATGCACAAAACCCCATAATTCCACGCAACTGCATCACGAACGAAGTCACTCAGTTGCAAGAAATCTCGCTTGACACGGCTCTTCGCTCCTCATAGCCCCGACACAAAATGTTCCACGAGGAGCAATTCTGGTTTCTGCATGAACTCCTACAGAATTGCTCCACGTGGAGCAATTTAGAACCAGCCTCGCTCGTCACACCGCCACCAACGGCACTGAATCCGGCATCCGCTCAAACCCCGTATCCGCCAGATACATCGCCCCCGACCCCGGCGCCACCGAACGCCCTTCCGAAGCCATCCCCTCCACCGCCGTAGTCAACAACAGCTTCACCTCACCATCCATCTCTACAAACTCCGGACAGGTCACCCGAGGCGCACCCGGCACCACCCACTCGCACAACACCGCTCCATCCCTCACGCGAATCTGCTGCACAATCCCATCCGGCACCAGCTCCGGATTGTAGAAAGCCACCACCACGCTCTCATCCTCCATCCGCCCTGTGTTATTCGGCGCAGCCCGCATTCCATCCGGAAACCCCGTTGCAAATCCACTCGACTCCACCACCGACCGCGATACCACCCGCTCCATCCTCGCATCTATCCGGTACGTGCTAATAGTCTTCGGCTGTGAATCGATATCCACCAGCAACAACCCCTCCGCATCGCGACAAAGGTGCTTGCCATTCGAGCACACCTGCTCTTCCAACAGCGTCCGCACCGTCCGCGTAGCAGCGTCGTAGAAATACAACGCCGCCACCGGCTCGCAGAACCCCAGATGCTTAGTCCCGAACACCACCCCACCGTCGACTGCTAACCCATCGTTGATGATCACCCTCTCATCATTCGTCACCACAATTCCCGTCTCGTCTACCCGTCCGTTAACCAGATCGAAATACACCAGCCGCCGCTCCATGCCCACCAGCAATAACCCCGGCTCAATCGTCTCCACAAAGAACCCCGGCCTGCCCGGCAACACAAAGCTCCGGTTGCGCTGCGTTTTCAAATCCAGCAGATTGATGCTTCCCTCCCTCGCATCGGCTCCATGCTGAATCGCCACCCACGCCACAGTCGGCTCTGCAAACGGAGCATTCCGCAACACCCGCGGTCCCTCTGGCAAATACCGCAGAGCCTCAATCTCAGGCTCATAAAATCGCCGCGCCACAAATCGAGAAATCGTCATGAGCATCGCTCTCCAGCACAATTGCAGTCAGTGCTTCCCTTCATCGAAGGAGATGAAATCGATCTCGTAGCAGGTCATACTCGTTGATGGGCTTGTCATCACACAATGCCGGCACTCGAGGATTCTCGGCAATCAACTGCCCCACATTTTGCTCGGAGGAAAGGACCAGTTCGAACTGTTGTTGAGCAGTTGGCTTCGGGCCCCACTCCACCAAATCCGCGACCGCTTCGGGCGGCATGCGCGCCGCGAGTTCCGAACTTGAAGTTGCGGGGATCGGCGTCATGCTCGCAAGATAATGAATCCCCGCATGATCAAAGGAATAAAAAGCTCGAACGTACGGAAACGACTCCACAAGCGCCTTGGTAATTGCAACTGTGGTAGCCGTATCGCCATCTGCTGCCGGGTACCAGGTTTGAAAAATTCCGTCCTTCCTCAGGTGTTTCTTCACCACTTCATAGAACTCGCGTGAGTAAAGCAAGCTGGACCCCGCGGCTTGCGGTGGGGGTGGAGGATCTACGACTATGACATCGTAGCTCTGCGCTGAGCCGTCCAGGAAGCGGCGTCCGTCATCAATAACGATGTGGGCCAAAGGAGAGCTAACCACTTTCTGCGCATCAGCATGGTAATAGCCAAACAGTTTGGGGACGCTCGGAACCAATTCCACTACTGTGGTAGGAATTCCCCATGTAAGCATGGAGCGAAAACTGGTTCCCATTCCAAAGCAGATTACCAATCCATTCTGAGGGCGCCTGGCCATGAAGGCGAGCGGTAAATGGGCGATATACTTCGTGATTGGAGTGAGGACTGTCATTCCATACCCGTTGACTAAGAGTTGTCGATGAAACCCCGTTCCCGTCGCAACAACACTCGCGGTGTAATCACGTCTTATTTCTCGTTGGGCATACTTCGTTTCGACGTCTCGGCCCACTGCAAAAATCAACATCGTGGCAATGATGGCAAGCGCAAACCTATACTTCGCCCCGAGCCCGGGCTTCGTTGCGGCAGACTCGTGCGGCTTTTGGAAAGCGGTCCAGGCCGCGATCGCAACCAACGGGAGAGACAGAACCAGGAGCGCCCACCGTTCTCCAAGCAAAGGTAAGAGCAGAAACCCTGCTACGAGCGGTCCGAAGATACAGCCCGCAATGTTCACTGCGTAAGCAGTTCCAGCTTTATCGGACCGCCCGGATGACCAGGAGTCCACCAGCAATGGCGTAAGGAAACCTGTCATACAGCAGAACATCCCAATGGACGCCAGTCTCACCCCCGAAAGTTGGAAGGGGCCTAACGACACGCGGGGATCCGCGGCAATTACAGGAATCGCAGAAAATAGCACGAGCAGACTCCACGCGGAAGTGCTCTCTTCTGGTTTATGCGTCTTAATCCAGCGGCGATAGTCTTGCGACCCCACGACATTTGCCAGCAAATAAACTGCGAGGATCTCGGCAAAGGTATAAACGACGTTCCCAAGATAGGGAGTAAACTCCCGTATCCAAACGACCTCCATGCCCATGCTCACGAGACCGGTCGTGAACAACAGAAGGAGAGCCATCTTCGGGGGCAGACCATAGAGCTTGAGCTTCCCCTCTTCTCTTGCTGCTGGCTGATCGATGAAACAAGATGAGCTGATAGTGCAACTCAAGCCAAAGGCAAGCAACGCGACAACCGCGTTGAGACAACCTGCAACATAGAGCGTCCCTTTGAAGCCAAGTAGTTCTATTGCTACGAAAGCTGAAACGAGGGTGCCAATAAGTGCGCCAAGAACATTGGCGACATACAGGTAGCTGAACGAACGTTCGGAGGCAGGTCTTGCAACCTGACGGATAACAGCCATCAGCATCGGAAAAGTTGACCCCATAAAAGCGCACCAAGGGATCAAAGTAATGGCCAGCCAAACGCCCACTACGAGGAAGTAACGAGAGCTTTGCCACCCTGCAAAACTTCCAATCTTTTGCAATAGCTCACGCCCAAATGTCAACTCGATGGGGACCGCCAGGCACGACACACCGATAAGCAATTCGGTCATAGAGTAAATTCGGAGTGCCAGCCGCCCGTTGGTAACTAGAAGCCGGCGCGTAAATAGTCCAGCGCCCCACGATCCCAAACCCAGACCGGCCATGAACATTGCAATCACGATGGAAACGAGAGCTGTGTTCACCCCAAAGCTGGCCATGGCCAGTCGCGTCCAGACCACTTCATAAACCAGTCCACAGAATCCGGAAATCACAAAAAAAACGAAATACCAGCGCACGTGTGCACTGGATACTTCGGGATCGCGGACATTCAGCTCCCTCTGCTTTACCAAAACAGACATTCCGTCCCTCACAGATTCGATGGAAATCGTGTATTTACTTTACTATTGACGAAAACAATTGGAGTACTCAATAACTCGAATTGGTAACTCAGATGAAGATCCACGAGGCTCCCCTGAGACTCTACGCAACGCCAAAGCACTCTTTCGATACCCACGCTCGAAACAAAAGCTCCGCGGTTTCAGCCTGGTATCCACCACTCCTCAGCCATCCATCAAAGTAGTTGGTTAATCGCGTACATATCCTATTGCCGTCTGCGAAAGCAGCTGGCAACCATCAGGCTCTACACACAAACGACCCAAATTCCTCACAATCGCAAGTACAACGCTCCCACTTCCAACAAATCCGCTTGAACATCGCGAAACCTGGATAGGAATTGCGCTACGTGGAATACTCCCCTCCCAACGCAAATTGCTCCACGTGGAGCAATTTTCAAGTCTGCCCAGCTACACTTGTCGGCGAAGCTCTTACGCATGGCAAAGCTCCCACTCAACACCTCTACTATCCTCGGCCTCGACATCGGCGGCACTAAAACCGCCATCGTCGAAGGCACCCACAACGCCGAAATCCTCCAGCGCATCGAGTTCCCCACCGAGGCCACTAAACCCTTCGCCGAAACCTTCCCGGCATTCGTCGATCATGCCAACAAAGTCATAGCCCAAGCTCAGGCGCATGGCCGCAACATCGCTGCAATCAGCGTATCTATTGGTGGACCGCTGCGGATCGAGGAGGGTTTCCTAATCGATCCGCCGCACCTGCCCGGTTGGTTCAACACACCGCTCAAGCAACACCTGGAACAGGCTTTGCCCGGCCTGCCGGTCTACGTGGAACATGACGGCAACGCCGGCGCACTAGCGGAATTTCATTTCGGGGTTGGAAAGTCGCGAAACAATCTTGAGCATTTGATCTTCCTTACGTTTGGGACGGGGATTGGCGCGGGGCTGATTGTGAATGGGCGCATTTTGCGTGGAGCCACCGATACCGCTGGCGAAATCGGTCACTGGCGTCTCGCCGAGAATGGCCCGATCGGCTTCGGCAAGCGAGGGTCATGGGAATCGTTTGCGTCTGGTCAAGGACTGATCGAAATAGCGGCTCAAATGTTTCCTTCGCGATGGCAGCAATCCACTCCTATTCGCGATCTCGTCGAGGCAATGCTTGCCAACGATGCGGATGCCATGCAGGTGGCAGCCGCGGCTGGCCATTACATGGGCCGCGGCCTGTCGCTACTCATTGACGCGTTCAATCCTCAGATCATCGTCTTCGGTTCGCTAGGCGTCGTGCTTGGCGAACGCATTCTTGGACCTGCGCGCAAGGTCATTGCGCAGGAGGCATTGCCACAGGCCGCTTCTGCATGCGAGCTGCTGCCATGTGCGCTTGGCAGTCACATCGGCGATGTTGCTTCGTTGATGGCTGCAGTGACCAGTCCCATGTTTCGCGAATCAATTCACGCGTTTTCGGAGTTATGACTATGACGGTATCACGAAGAGATTTTTTGTTGCGCTCGGCTACTGCTGTTGGAGCAGCGGCTGCGCAGCCTTTGCTGGGCGAGATTGCTGCACAGGCTGGACCGAAGTCGAAGGTGATGCACATCATCGGCTATTCGCATATCGACGCAGCTTGGCTCTGGCCGTGGCGTGATGGATCAGATACGGTGTTGACGACGTTTCGCAGTGCGCTAAACCGCATGCAAGAAACGCCGGGCTTCTGCTACTCGCATTCGTCATCGGCGCATTATCGCTGGGTGCAGCGCGCCGACCCTGGCATGTTTGCCGAGATTCAGCAGAGGATTCGTGAGGGCCGATGGGAGGTGGTTGGTGGATGGCCTGTCGAGCCGGACTGCAACATACCGGCTACTGAAAGCTTTGTGCGCCATGCGCTCTATGGCAAGCCGTATTGCAGCGAGGCGCTTGGTGTGGATGTGAACATCGGTTTCAATCCGGATTCGTTTGGACACGCGGCGGGATTGCCGACTGTGCTGCATCATGCAGGCTACAAGTATTACGTCTTCATGCGGCCGCAGGAGCATGAGATGAAACTGCCACTGCTTTTCTGGTGGGAGGCAGCGGACGGTTCGCGTGTGCTGACGCTGCGCATCTGGCGCAACTACGACGGAGATGCGGACCTGATTCGAGCGGCTGCGAACAATGCGTTTGCACCCGGCTTCGATCATGCTGCTTTCTTTCTTGGCGTGGGCGATCATGGCGGCGCAGTGACGAAGGCGCAGATACAACAGGTGCTGGCGATGCAGCATGATTCTGCTCTGCCTGAGTTGCGATTCAGCACGCTGCGCGATTTCTTTCGCGCAGTGGAGCAATCAGCGGCGTTTGCTAATCTGCCGACGATACACACGGAATTGCAACATCACTCGCGCGGGTGCTATTCGGCAAATGGTGAGGGTAAGTTTCTTAATCGTCGTGCGGAGCGCTCGCTGGTGCAGGCAGAAACGATATCGCTTGCAGCTTCGCTGACGGCAAAGCATGCTTATCCAGCCAATGAATACGCCGAGTCGTGGTGGAAGGTATTGTTCTGCCAGTTTCATGACATGATGGCTGGAACATCTCTGTACAGCGACTATCAGGACGTGCGCGACAGTGTGGGTTATGCGTGTGAAGTGGCTACCACTTCAAAGGTGGAGGCGCTTGAGACGATGGCGAAGCACGTCGATCTGAGCAGTGTGCAGGAGAGCGCGGTGTTTCTCTTCAATCCTTTGCCTTGGGCTCGCAAGGCGCTGGTTGAGTATTACGCTGAGCGCAACCCATCGGGTACTGCAGAGATCACGCACTTGAAGACACAGGATGGAACGCGGATACCGATTCAATGGAGGCCATCTGCGAGCATGACGACGTTCTTTCCACGGCTCTCAGCGTGGGTGGATTTGCCGCCGTGCGGATACAAGGTGCTTGAGCTTGCTCACGGAGATGCGCCGAATGCGGAGCCTTTTCGCGAATTCGTTAAGGTATCCAACAGTGGCTTTGGCATATCGTCCCTCAAGGCAGAAGATGGAGCGGAGTTGCTGGCGAGTTCGATTGGGCTGGTGGTTATTTCGGATACGAGCGATACCTGGGCCCATGGCATTGATGAGTTTCGACAAGAGATGGGCAGGCCGATGCTGACGTCTGCCGCGGTTGTCGAAAATGGACCCGTGACGCGGGTGACGCGCCATCATGCGAAGTGGCAAAACTCGGAGATCATTCTCGATATTGCGCAGTTTGCGGGACTCGATTTTGTGGAGCTTCGCTTTGTGATTGACTGGCATGAACATGAGCAGATGTTGAAGCTGGAGATTCCGACAGCGCTCACGGATACGAAGTTCTTTGCGAAGGTTCCGGGTGAGGTGCTGGAGCGCAGCACGAATGGACAGGAAGAACCTTACCAGGACTGGGGCGCTGTGACGGGCAAGGTGAATGGCAGCGACTACACCGTAGCCTTGCTGAACAACTCGACGTACAGCTATGACTGCCTGAATGGATTGTTTCGCACGGTGTTGATTCGCTCGGCTCCGTTTGCGCGACATAATCCGGGGCAGGTGCCGCATGATGACAACAACGCCTGGCAGGATCAAGGACGGCAGGAGCGGCGATTCTGGCTGATGGGCGCGCGTGGATTGTCAGCAGCGATGCATCTTGATCGTCGCGCGGAAGAGTTGCAGACACCGGCTGAGTACGTGATGGATTCAGGACATACTGGAACGGAACCCTGGGAGCGATCACTGGTGGAAGTGAGCCCGGCGAATGTATGGATGCTGGCATTGAAGCAGGCGGAGGGTAATACACAGGACATCATTGTGCGTGTGCAGGAGCGGAGCGGGAATGCTACGACGGCGATGTTGAAGAGCCAGGCGTTTGGGTTGGATCATTCGTTTGCGTTAAAGCCGTGCGAGTTAAAGACCATGCGCATCACACGTGCGGTGAAGGGTGAAGTGAAGGAAGTTTCATTATTGGAGATATAAGATGGGCCTTCAGGCTACCCGTCCTATCTCAAGGAGTTTGACGATCGATGGCGAGAACCAATGGACATGGCAATCCTAAGTGGACACGCGAAGAAGTCATGCTTGCGCTGTCGCTCTACTTTGAGGTCGGTCGTAAAATACTTCCTAAGACTGACCGACAAGTGATTGAACTTTCAATGTTGCTGGCCAATCTACCTTTTCACCAAGGCCCTGCACGAAAAGAGAACTTCAGGAACCCGGACGGCGTTGCATTCAAGCTACAAAACCTGCATTACCTGGATACGGGAGATGGGCTGGGAAACACCTCGCGCATCGATCGTGAGGTTTGGCAAACTTACCGTGAAATTCCCAATCAGGTTATTGCCTTCGCCAAACAAATCAAGCGCGCTACGACTATCGTCAGAACTGCTACGTTCCCTTTTGACTTTGAGGCTGATGATGAATTCTTCGAGGGTCGTACGCTATCTGAGATGCACAGAAGAATCGAACGAAGCGCTTCTTTGAGGAAGCGTTTTTTTAACTTACAAGAAGCGTTTCGGTACACTCGAATGCGAACTCTGTAGAAGAGGCGCTCTCTTTTCGGACATCACGATATCAGACGCCATGTTTGAAGTTCATCACGTCATTCCTATCTCTGAAATCGGAATGACGCGAACTAAGCTAAAAGATCTCGCTCTGCTATGCGCCAATTGCCATCGTTATGTGCATAGACTCATAAAATTGAACGGCGGATGGTTGACAATATCTGAGTGTAAAGTCCTGCTGAACATTTAGAGAAAGACAGGTAGTGCCACGTATCTCTATACAAAGGTTGTGTCCTCGTCCTCCGTTGCAATTTCCGCACATTTTGCCTTGGGTAATTGTAGAAGCTCAAGAGGTTGTTCCATCGGCGAGCGGTATCTCGGAGCGGCTGATGGGCGGGTTGTAGTTGAGGCTACCATGAGGTCTTTCGTGGTTGTAGTAGTGAGTCCATGGCTGCAGATGTGAGTCC